>NZ_WHUV01000010.1 GCF_009380155.1 Pseudomonas piscis
CTCCTCGGCCAGATCCACTTGCGGGGCGCTCGCCGGATAACCGGCGAAATCGGCCGCGCCTTCGACGCTGAGGGTCGGCAAACCATCCGGGATCGGCAAGCGCTCCAGCAGGTGATCCTGGGTCAGCAGCAGCCACGCGCCGCTGTCCTGCATCATGTAGCGCAGGCGGTCCTGGGGGTATTCGATGTCCAGCGGCACATAGACCCCACCGGCCTTGAGCACCGCCAGGAAGGCCACCATGATCTCCGCGCAGCGCGGCATGGCGATGGCCACCCGCACCTCCGGGCCCACTCCCAGCTCGATCAGCTTGTGCGCCAGTTGGTTGGCTTGCGTATCCAGCTCGCGGTAGCTCAGGCGTTGCTCGGCGAAGAACACCGCTGGCGCATCCGGAGCCTTGGCCGCCTGGTCGGCGAACAGTTGATGGACAAAGCGGTGAGTCGGGTAGACCACATCGGTGTGGTCCCACTCCTCGCGGATGCGCCGCTGCTCGTCCTGGTTCAGCATCAGCAGCTCGCCGATCGCTTGCTGCGGCTCGAGCATGCCCTGCAGCAGGTTTCGCCAATGATCGGCAAGGCGCGCGATAGTCGAAACCTCAAACAGCTCGCCGGCGTAGATGAACGATGCATTGATCCCGGCGTCAGTCTCCAGGGTCTCCAGGGTCAGGTCGAATTGCGCCGTGCCGCCCTGCAGGACCATTTCTTGCGCCACAAGCCCTGGCAGGCTGGTGCCATCGGTACTTTCTCCGGCGATGCTCAAATGGTTGTACATCACCTGGAACAGCGGGTTCTGGTCCAGCGCGCGCTGCGGCTTGAGGGCATCCACCAGGCGATCGAATGGCAGGTCCTGGTGGGCTTGGGCGGCCAGCGCGGTCGCCTTCACCTGACGCAGCAACTGCCCTACGACCAGGCTCGGCGCCAGGTCGACGCGCATGACCAGGGTATTGACGAAGAAACCCATCACGCCTTCCATTTCCTGGTGGCGTCGATTGCTCACCGGAACCCCGATGCGGATATCCGGTTGATCCGAGTAGCGATGGAGCAAGAGCGCGAAGGACCCGAGGAACAGCTGGAACAGCGTCATGTCGTGGGCCTGGGCCAAGCGGCGCAGCCCTTGCTCCAGATCCACCGGCAAACGCAACCCCAAACGCTCCTGCCGATGGGTGACCAGCGCCTGGCGCGGGTGATCCACCGGCAGCTCCAGCACCGGGTGTTCCAACCCCAGTTGCTCACGCCAGTAGTCCAGCTGGCGCTGCTGTTCTCCTTGCTCGAGCCAGGCTCGATGCCAGCTGGCATAGTCAGCGTACTGCACGCTCAACTCATCGAACTGCGCAACATGTCCCTGGACGAAGCCGCGGTAGAGCGCAACGAATTCCCGCGCCAGCACACTCATGGATGCACCATCGGAAATGATGTGGTGCAGCGTCACCACCAACAGGCAGTCCTGCTCCGCAATCTGCAGGACGCGGGCCCGACACAGCGGCCCGCGCTCCAGATCGAACAACTCCTGGGTCTCTGCCAGGGCGCGAGCCCGGATCGCCTCGTGGGACAGGCCCGGGGCAAGACTCTCCCAAGCCAGGGCAATTTCGCCTTGAGGGTGTACGACCTGGCACAGGGAGTCCTGGTTCTGGGTAAAAGTGGTGCGGAAGGCTTCATGGCGCTGTACCAGGACCTGGAAGGTCTGCCGCAGTGCCTCCGGGTCCAATACCCCCTGGAGCCGCACGATGATCGGCGTGTGATAAGCAGTGCTGTGCGGGTGCATCTGCCAGAATAACCACTGCCGCTGCTGGGCATGGGACACCGGCAGCGGCACCCCACGCTGCACGGCCTCGATGGCCGGCAGGCTAGCGGCGGCACAGTTCTGCACCTGCTCGACGAACTCGTCCAGGCGCGCCGTCTCGAACAGCACGCGCAAGGGCACATCAGCCGACAACAGCCGCCGCACGCGAGAGATAATCTGGGTCGCCAGCAATGAATGGCCGCCCAGGGCAAAGAAGTTGTCACCCAGGCCTACGCGCTCGACCTTGAGTACCTCTTGCCAGATCGACGCAATCCGCTGTTGCAGTTCGCTGACCGGCGCCACATGGACCTCAACCGATACCTGCTGTTGCAACGCAGGCAATGCCCGCGTATCCAGCTTGCCGTTCGGAGTCAGCGGCATGTGCTCCAGCGCCACGAAATGCATGGGCACCATGTAGTCCGGCAACGTTGTGGCCAGTTGCCGGCGAATCTCCTGCCAGGCTTCCTCCGCCACCAGCCCCCCGACCAGTACGACATAGGCCGCCACTTGCGGCTCATCGGCCGGCCGTACCACCTGCGCCACCGCATCCTCGACCCCGGGCAGTTGCTTGAGGGCAGTGGTGATCTCACCCAGCTCGATACGGTAACCACGAATCTTCACCTGATGGTCGATTCGCCCCAGGTAATCGAGCATGCCATCGTCCAGGTAACGCGCCAGATCCCCGGTCCGGTACAGGCGCTGGCCATCGCTGAAGGGGTCAGGGACAAAGCGCTCGGCAGTCAGTGCCGCCCGGCGATGATAGCCACGCGCCAGTCCAGCCCCGCCCAGGTAGAGCTCGGCAGGAGTGCCGGCGGCCACCGGTTGTAACGATGCATCCAGTACATGGGCACGCACGTTGGCCAGGGGCAATCCCAGGGGCACCACGGCTCGCGCATCATCCACCACGTCAGCGGCCATGGTCAGGGCGCCCACCGTGGTTTCCGTCGGCCCGTAATGGTTGAACACCGCGCATTCTGGTGCCAATGCCTTGATTCTCGCGACCAACCCGGCGGGGCAAGCCTCCCCTCCCAGTACCAGGCACTGTCTTGGCAAGGAACGCGCCGGCTGCTCGCACCCCATCAGCGCCAGCAGATGCGAAGGGACGATCTTCAACACATCGATCTGCCGCACATGCAGATAGGCCGAAAAGGCCTCGGCATCCAAGCCGGTATCCAGATCGATGATATGCAGGCAACTACCGGAGCACAGGGCGCCGAACAACGTGGTATGCCCCAGGTCAGCGGCAATGGTCGAGACCACCGCCATATTGCGCGCAGCCCCCAGGGGCAGGCGCTGGATGATCGCCTGCACGTAGTTGGCCAGGGCCCCATGGGAAATGCTGACGCCCTTGGCCGTGCCAGTGGAACCTGAGGTGTAGATCGAGTACGCCAGGTTCGCCGCCTCGACCCGCGGTAGCGTGACCGAATGACCAACAATCGGGGCCCAGCTATCCGGGCGGTCCAGCAACAGGACACTGACCTGGCTTGCCATGGGCAAACGATCCTGGACCCGGGACTCGCTCAACAACAGACGCACGCCACTGTCCTCGAGCATATGGCCCAGGCGCTGTTCGGGATATTGCGGGTCCAGCGGCACATAGGCACCACCGGCCTTGAGTACCGCCAGCAAACCGACCACCATTTCCAGCGAGCGCTCCACGGCGATGCCCACCGGCACCTCCGGCCCCACTCCACGCGCCAGGAGAGCCACGGCCAGTCGATCGGCTTGCTGTTCCAGCTCGCGGTAGGTCAATGCGCGCTCACCGAATACCAGGGCCGGCGCATCGGGCTGCAAACGAACCTGCTCACTGAACAGGTCGAGCACCGAATCGGCGCTGAATGACTGGACCGTTCCGGCGCCCCGATCCAGGGTTTCGCGGACCTGGCCGGCATCGAGTAGCGTCAGCTCGGCAATCACCGAGTGCGGCTCGCGCACCATCGCCCACAGCAGGTTCTGCCAATGCCCCGCCATGCGCTCGATGGTCGACTGCTCGAAGAGCTGGCAGTCGTAGGTGAAAGCCGCTTGCAGGCGACCACCGCGCTCGAAGGTATCCAGCGTCAGGTCGAACTGTACGGTTCGCTCGTTACGCGGCAGTGCCTGCACCTCCAGCCCCGAACGGCTGCGCAAGGTGGCCAGCTCGGTAACCTGCGGCTGATGGTTGTAAAGCACTTGGAACAAGGGGCTGTGGCTCAGGCTGCGCTCCAGCTGCAACGCCTCCACCAGGCGTTCGAAAGGCAACTCCTGATGAGCCTGCGCGCCCAGGGTGGTCTCGCGGATATCGGCCAGCAGTTGCTCTACCGTCAACTGCGGGCTCAACTCCGTACGCAACACCTGGGTATTGACGAAAAAGCCGATCAAGCCTTCGGCTTCCTGGCGCGTGCGGTTGGCGATCGGCACACCGACACGGATATCCTGCTGACCGCTGTAGCGAGACAGCAGCAGCTTGAACCCAGTCAGCAATACGGCAAACAGCGTCACTCCCTGCTTGCGGGCCAAGACACCCAACTGCTGGGCCAGGGAAGGGTCCAGGTCGAGGTCCAGGCGCCGCCCCTGACGACTGGAATGGGCCTGGCGCGGATGATCGGTTGGCAGCTGCAGAACCGGATGCTCGTCCCCAAGCTTCGCCCGCCAGTACTCCAACTGCCGCTCCTGCTCTCCCGCCTCCAGCCAGCTGCGCTGCCACAAGGCATAGTCGCGGTACTGGATCGGCAAGGCCTGGACATCAAGGGGCTCTCCCTCGACCAAGGCATCGTAGGCGCGCAGGAATTCCTCGATCAGCACCCCCATCGACCAACCATCAGCAACGATGTGGTGCAAGGTCAGGAGCATGACATGCTCCTGCTCCCCCAACTCCAACACACAAACCCGTAGCAACGGCCCTTGCTGCAGATCGAAAGGCCGGCGAGCCTCGGCATCGGCCCGCAGCTGTACTTCAGCCTCGCGCTGTTCGGGAGCGAGCCCACACAGATCCTGGTGGTCGATAGCCACCCGGGCCTCCAGGATGACTTGCCGAGGCTCGTCTTCTTCCAGACGAAACACCGTGCGCAGACTCTCGTGGCGAGCCAGCAACCAATCGAAGGCCCGGGCCAGCAGCCCGCGATCCAAAGGTCCTCGCAGGCGGACAGCGTTCGGCAGGTTGTAAGCGGCACTCTGCGGATCGAGCTGCCAAAGGAACCACATGCGCTGCTGCGCATAGGACAGCGCCTGGCGGCCAGGTACAGCGACCTCCGCAGGAATAGGCAGCAGAGAGAAGTCGACACCTTCCTTGTCCAGCGCCTTCAAGAACAGCCGACGCTTTTCCAGCGGCAGTTCAATGAATCTACGGGCGAGCTTCAAGGAGTCTTCTGCATTCATCGGGAGTCATCCGTACTTACTTGTTGGGTATCGGGCACTAGCCCAGTCATCCCTACGGAACGGATGAAGCCCCGGGAAAATTAACCCCGCGCACCGCCCAAACGACCAATGCGCATGCCTCTACGGGCCACTGGAGGGACAGCGGTGGCGGTAAATCCACCCAGTAATCCTTCGTTTCTTCTTCAATCCTTCCAGCAGCAGGTAATGCCCATGTCCTCCGCCCAATCGCTGACCGACATCCTCGCCCAAGGCTTGCGCAAACTGACCGGTATCGACCGGCCAAAACCCAAGGGTTACCGGGTGATCAACGTCGAACTCAAGCAGCGCATCGACCTCAGCCCCTCCCTGGTACGCCTGGTATTCAGCGGCGAGGACATCGCCCAGGCCCGCACCCTGGCCCCGGACCAACGCATCAAGCTGCTGTTTCCCGCCGCCGATGGCAGCCTGCCGCAGTTGCCGGTGGAGGGCGACTGGCATGCCGCGCGGCGCAAGCTGCCGAGCGAGCAGCAACCGCCGATGCGCACCTACACCATCCGCGAGCTGCGCCTGCAGCCGGCGGAACTGGACGTGGACTTCGTGTTGCACGGGGTCAACGGGCCGGCCTCGAGCTGGGCGACCTGCGCGCAACCTGGCGACCGCTTGCAGATGGTGGTGCCGAACAAGGCCTTCAGCGGCGACCCCGGCGGTTATGAATGGCAACCGCCGGCGGGCATCCGCAAGGTGCTGCTGATGGGCGACGAAACCGCCCTGCCGGCCATCGCCGGGATTCTCGATGAGCTCAAGGAGTATCCGGACTACCCGGATGTGCAGGTGTTCATCGAGGTGCCCCACGAGAGCGACTGCATCGACCTGCATTGTCATCCGCTGACCCGGCTGAGCTGGCTGCCCCGCGACATGCTCGACGCCCGCCATGGCGAACCCCTGATCCACGCCGCCCGAGAGCTGGCCGAACTACCGCCACCCAGCGCCGGAAGGCGACCGGTCAAGGCCGGGCGGGACGATGAAGAGCGGCCCTGGGAAACCGCAGCGCCGGCGGACAACCAGTTCTATGCCTGGGTGGCCGGAGAATCGGCCACGGTGATGAGCATCCGCCGCCACCTGATCAATGAGCGCGGCCAGGAGCGGCGCAACCTGACCTTGATGGGCTATTGGCGCATGGGCACGTCCCTGGGCTGAACCCTGCTCTACCGGCTGCGCACCCTGCACAGCCGGCAACAGGGCTACAAGGACAGCGCGACGGGGGCCAGGTGACGGCGCCGGTGCACATCCAGATGTCCCTTGACCAGGCTCAGCACCTTGGCTTCGTGTTCGTGGATGAAGAAATGCCCGCCGGCGAGCATGTCCACCGAGAACCCGCCATGGGTCTCCTTGCTCCAGCCGATCAACTGTTCGGTGGTGGCGCGATCGGCCTTGCCGCCCAGCACGTGCACCGGGCAATTGAGCAACGGGCGCTGCACAGGCCGGAAGCGCCCGCACAACAGGAAGTCGGCCCGCAGGATCGGCAACGTCAGGCTCATCAGCTCCTGGTTGGCCAACACTTCTTCGCTGGTGCCGTTGAGGGTGCGCAGTTGCTCGATCAGTTGTGCATCGGTCTTGGGCTCGGCAAAACCGCGGTCGTATTCGGTGCGCAAGGTCGGCGCCGCGGTTCCCGAGGCGAACAGCGCCACCGGCTCCGGGCAACCCAGGGCCCGCAGGGCATGGGCCAGCTCGCAGGCCAGCAGGGCTCCCAGGCTATGGCCGAACAAGGCATAGGGTGGCCGCAACGTAGCCTGGATTTCTCCGGCCAGCTGCCTGGCCAGCTCGCGCATGTCGGTGTGCAGGGGTTCGGCGTAGCGGGCACCACGCCCGGGCAATTCCACCGGCGACAGCTGCAGCCACTCCGGCAGCTTGCGCCGCCAGCGGCTGTAGACCATGGCGCTGGCTCCAGAGTACGGCAGGCATAGCAGGTTCAACTGGGTCACGGTTTTCCCTCGGCAGATGATCGGTCGGCAGCCCCTGCAAGACTGCCGCGCCAGCCAAGGCCGGGGAACGCTGGCTCCCGTGGCTGGCGCTCTTTGCAGGGGCTCCAGAGAAACAACGCGGCGCAGCGTGGACAAATTAGTCCCTTCGTCGTTTCAGCGCAGGCTGCGATAGCTCTGCAAGGCCGCCACCAGCACCACCGCACCGCCAGCCAGGGCCAGCCAGAAGCCGCTGCGGGCGCCGAACTGGTCCACCAGGCCGCCGGCACCGGCGGCCCCCAGGGCCACGCCCACCCCCAGGCCGGTGACCAGCCAGGTCAGGCCCTCGGTCAGCTTGGCCGGCGGCACGATGCGCTCCACCAGGGCCATGGCGACGATCAGGGTCGGGGAGAAGAACAACCCGGCGACGAACACCGCCAGCGACAAGCCGAGGATGTTGCCGGCCAGCAGCAGCGGCAAGGTGGTCACCGCAGTGGCGATACCGCTGTACATGAACAGCCGGGGCAGCGGCGTGGCCAATTTCAAGGCACCGAAGGCGATCCCCGCCAGGCACGAACCGGTGGCGTACATCGACAGCACGATGCTCGCCGCCGCCGGCTGGCCCTGTTGCTGGGCGAAGGCCACGCTGACCACATCCACCACGCCGACGATGACGCCCATGGCGGTCATCAGCAGCAACAGCAGGCGGATCTGCGCCGAACGGATGATCGAGCCCGAATGCTGTTCGTCATGGGGATGGACCGGCGGCTCGGTGGACTTCTGCACCACGAACAGCGCTACCCCCAGCGCCAGCATCAGCAGCGCCACCAGCGGTCCGGCCTCGGGAAACAGGCCGACGCTGAGACCGACCGAGATCGGCGGGCCGACGATGAAGCACACCTCGTCCAGCACCGACTCCAGGGCGTAGGCGGTCTGCAACTGCGGCTGGCCCCGGTACAGCTCGGTCCAGCGGGCCCGGACCATGGCCGACATGCTGGGCATGCAGCCGGCCAGGGCGGCGCAAAGGAACAGTGCCCAGTGCGGCGCCTGCAAGCGGGTGCACAGCAACAGCGCCAGCAAGGCGCCGCCGCCCAGCCCGGCCGCCAAAGGCAGGACCCGACCCTGGCCGAAGCGATCCACCAGGCGCGAGACCTGGGGCGCACAGAACGCCGTGGCCAGGGCGAAGGTAGCCGCCACCGAACCGGCCAGGGCGTAGCCGCCGTGCAATTGCGCCAGCATGGTGATCAGGCCGATGCCGGTCATGGAGATCGGCATCCGCGCGATCATGCCGGCCAGCACGAACGCCCGGCTGCCGGGGGCCTTGAACAACTCGCGGTAGGGGTTTGCCATGTACAACGACTCCTTGGGGGTCCTCAGGGCGGCTTTGCAGTAGCTACACATACGCCGCGTATGTTAAAAAGCATGAAAACATACGCCGCGTATGTCAATCCATCATGTGTTGGAGAATTGTTTTCATGAGCAGCCGCCCGCGCGCCGAAATGATCGAAGCCACCCGCGCCAAGCTGATTGCCAGTGCCCGCCTGGCCTTTGCCCGCCTGGGCTACGCCAAGACTTCCATGGACGACCTGACCGCCGAAGCCGGGCTGACCCGAGGTGCCTTGTATCACCACTTCGGTGACAAGCAAGGCCTGCTGGCCGCAGTGGTGGAGCAGATCGACAGCGAGATGGACGCCCGCCTGGACCGAGTCAGCGACCAGGCCGGCGATCCCTGGGAAGGTTTTACCCGGCGCTGCCGGGCCTACCTGGAGATGGCCCAGGAGCCGGAAATCCGGCGCATCGTCCTGCAAGACGCCCGGGCCGTGCTCGGCGAACGCCTGCCGGACCAGGAACACTGCATCGACTCCCTGGGCCGGCGCCTGCAAACCCTGGCCGAGGCCGGGATCATCAGCCCCGCGCCAAGCCAGGCCCTGGCCCGCCTGGTCAATGGCAGCCTGGTGGACACCGCGCTGTGGATCGCCGCCGACGCAGCGCCCGGACAACGCCTGGAACAAGCGCTGCTGGGCCTGGAACTGCTGCTGCGGGGATTGCGCGCCAAACCCTGAAATGAACTCCCGAGACGCTGCGCAGGTCAGCTCAACAGAAGCCGGGCGTCCTCGCCTGGCCTGACCTTCGCCCCGCTCATCGCCTGTGGCATGGGCCTGAACCCGGAGTCTTGCGGCCATGGCTGAGCAGCATCCTGCGACCCAGCGTCCCATCGACGCCCACGGCATCATCGGCGACATGCGCAGCGCCGCCCTGGTGGACGACCAGGGCAGCATCGACTTCTTCTGCTGGCCGGAATTCGACAGCCCGACGATCTTCTGCGCCCTGCTGGACAGCCCCAGCGCCGGGATCTTCCAGCTGGCGCCAGCGCTGGCCAATGCCCGCCGCCAGCAGATCTACCTGCCCGACAGCAACGTCCTGCAGACCCGCTGGCTGGGCAACGAGGCGGTGGTGGAAGTCACCGACCTGCTGGCTATCGATGAAGACGTCGAGCTACTGCCGCTGCTGATCCGCCGGGTCCGGGTGGTCAGCGGCCAGGCCAGGCTGCACTTGCACTGCGCGCCACGGCTGGATTACGCCAGGGCCACCACCCAGGCACGGATGGACGGCGCCGCGGTGTGCTTCCAGGCCCCTGGCCAGCCCGGCCTGCGCCTGATGGGCGACCGGCCGCTGCAACTGGAACAGGACGCGGCCGTGGCCGAATTCGTGCTGGAACAAGGCCAGAGCGCCGAATTCATCCTCGGCGGCAGCGACGATCCGCGGGTGCAGTGCGGCGCCGGCGACCTGCACCTGAGCCGCACCCTGAGGTTCTGGCGCGATTGGATCGGGCGCTCCAACTACCGCGGGCGCTGGCGCGAGATGGTCAATCGCTCGGCCCTGGCGCTCAAGCTGCTGACCTCCAGGCGTCATGGCGCGATTCTCGCCGCGGCGACCTTCGGCCTGCCGGAAAGCCCGGGCGGGATACGCAACTGGGACTATCGCTACACCTGGGTGCGCGATGCTTCGTTCACCGTCTACGCCTTCATGCGCCTGGGCTACGTCGAGGAAGCCAACGCCTACATGCGCTGGCTGCGCGGGCGGGTCAGCGACTGCCATGGCAAGCCGACGAAACTCAACGTCCTGTATGGCATCGACGGGCGCCAGGAGCTGCCGGAAGTGCAGCTTGCGCACCTGTCCGGCCACGGCGGCGCACAGCCGGTGCGCATCGGCAACCAGGCCTACGAACAAGTGCAGCTGGACATCTTCGGCGAGCTGCTGGATGCGGTGTACCTGGTGAACAAGTACGGCGAAGGGATCTCCCACGAGGGTTGGAAACACACGGTGCAGGTGGTGGACCGGGTGTGCGCCGGCTGGCAGCACAAGGATGTGGGAATCTGGGAGATGCGCGGCGAGCAGCATCACTTCCTGCATTCGCGGCTGATGTGCTGGGTGGCGGTGGACCGGGCCATCCGCCTGGCCTCCAAGCGCTCGCTGCCAGCGCCCTTCGCCCGCTGGGACCAGGCCCGCCAGGCCATCTACGACGACATCTGGAGCCAGTTCTGGAACGAAGAGCGCGGGCACTTCGTCCAGCACATCGGCAGCACCGCCCTGGACGGCTCGATGTTGTTGATGCCGCTGGTGCGTTTCGTCGGTGCCCGTGATCCACGCTGGCTGTCCACCCTGGAAGCCATCGAGAACAGCCTGGTGCGCGACGGCATGGTCTACCGCTACCGCAACGACGACAGCCGGATCGACGGCCTGGACGGTACCGAGGGCGCGTTCGCCGCCTGCTCGTTCTGGTACGTCGAATGCCTGGCCCGGGCCGGGCGCCTGGAGCAGGCGCACCTGGAGTTCGAGCAATTGCTGCGTTATGCCAACCCCCTGGGCCTGTACGCCGAGGAGTTCGACCCCCACGGCCGCCACTTGGGCAATACGCCCCAGGCCCTGACCCACCTGGCGCTGATCAGCGCGGCCTGCTTCCTCGATCGGCGCTTGAGCGGCGACAAGGAGGTCTGGCAACCTTGAGCGCCGCCTGTGAGCACAGGCACCCTCCTCCCCCGGCCCAATGGATGTGCCCATGCCCGACTCACCGATCATCGCCGTGATGATCCATGCCGCCGACTGGCGCGCCGCCACCGACTGGTACGCCCAGGCGTTTCCCCTGGCCCGCCGGGTGCGGCATGAGCCCGACGATTTCGGGCACCTGCAACTGGGCGAGCTGGCGCTGGAAATCGTCCCCAGCGACGCCAAGGTCGGCCAGGGCCCGGCGGGCAGCGTGGTGTACTGGCGCGTCGCCGATCTGCCCGGCGAGCTGCAGCGCCTGGAGGCCCTGGGCGGCCGCTTGTATCGCGGCCCCATGGCCATCGAAGGTGGCGAGTGGATCTGCCAGGTGCAGGATCCCTGGGGCAACTGCATCGGCCTGCGCCAGCCGGCGCCCTTGGCCTGAGGTGAAAAATGGCGCACCTCTTTCAAGCAGCGTGTCCACAGCACCGACCTGCAAGTGAAGCCGGTGCGGCGAGCGACACCGCGCTAGAATCCGCCCCTCGACTTTCCCCTGGGGCCCCCTCATGAGCCTGGAGTTGCACCTTGAAGCCGACAAACGCCTGACCACGGCGCTGCTCGGCCGTCTGCTGGAGGGTCTTGCGGGAGCCGAAATGGCCCCAGCGTCCGGAGGCCTGCAGGCGACCTTCCCATCAGGGCTGAGCCTTGACAACGAGGATTCGAACCTGGAGCCCGAAATCCGCGCCGAAGACCGCAAAGGCTGCGACTTCGCCGTCGGCCTGCGCTGCTACTTGCGCATCAAGGGCCCCGAACCCGAGGGCCACAGCGCCCTGGATGACCTGCGACGACTGCTGGACAGCATTGCCCAGAACAGCGAGGCGCTGTTCATCCTCTCGTTCCAGTACGAATCCACGCTCTACTGGCGCGACGCCGACGGTCTGCATGAAGCCTGAGCCACGAAACCACCACGAGTGACACCACCCCGATGAAAACACTGGTCGCCCTGTTTGCCCTGCTGTTCAGCAACGTCGCCCTGTGCGCCTCGTTCAGCGACTCCCCCGAAGCTCTGGTGCGCCAGTTCATTGCCGACTATCAGCAGTGGAGCGACAACGCCAGCGCACGCCAGCCGGTGGACGCGCCCCTGCAATCGCTCGACCTGGCGCAGCAGGAGTACGCCCGGTTGCTGGCCAAGTTCTGCCTGCCGGGCTTCCAGGGCCAGCCGATTGCCTTCACCTCCCCGGCCAGCCACGGCACGGGCTATGAGCAAGTTCTCTCGAGCAGCCGTACCGGTGATCGCGCGCTGGTGAAAACCCGGGCGATCACGCCCGGTACGGGGTTTGCCGCCGATTACCACTACCAGCTGATCTTCCGTGACCAGCGCTGGTACCTCAGCGAAGTGTTCTACGTGGACGATGAGGGCCAGTACGAATCGCTGTAGATCACCTGCAAGCCATTTTTACGCTAGGGTGTTGCGAGCCACCGAACTCCGGAGTCGCCATGCCCAGCCCAGCCGCCCTGCATCACGCCACCACTGCCAGCCTGCATATCGCCTACGAGGAACACGGCCCGCGTGGGGGCGAGCCGGTGATCCTGCTGCACGGTTTTCCCTACGATCCACGGGCCTACGACGAGATCGCCCCGCCCCTGGCCGAACGCGGTTATCGAGTGATCGTGCCGTACTTGCGCGGCTATGGGCCGACGCGCTTCACCCACCCGGGGATCATGCGCTCCGGGCAACAGGCGGCACTGGCCCAGGACCTGCTGGAGCTGATGGATGCCCTGCAACTGCCCACGGCCACCCTGGCCGGCTACGACTGGGGCGGACGCGCAGCGTGCATCGTCGCGGCACTCTGGCCGCACCGGGTGCGCGGCCTGATGAGCGCCGACGGCTACAACATCCAGGACATCGCCAAGGCCTGTGAGCCCCGGGCTCCGGAAACCGAGCTGCGGCTCTGGTACCAGTACTACTTCAATACCCAGCGCGGGGTGGACGGCCTGCGCGCCAACCGCCGGGAATTCTGCGAGCTGCTGTGGCGCCTGTGGTCGCCGACCTGGCAACAAGGGCCCGGGCTCTATGGGTTGAGCGCGCCGTCCTTGGACAACCCGGATTTCGTCGAGGTGGTGATCCACTCCTATCGTCATCGCTTCGGCTACGCCCCGGGCGATCCGGCGCTGGAACCCATCGAGCAGGCACTGCTGGCCCAGCCGCCGATCCAGGTGCCGACCATCGCCCTGTGCGGCGCCGACGATGGCGTCGGCGCGCCACTGGTGCCGGACCCCGACGGCCCGCAGTTCACCCGCGGTTATGAACGGCGGATCTTGCCCGGGGTCGGCCACAACGTGCCCCAGGAGGCGCCGCAAGCCACCCTCGAGGCCCTGCTGGAGCTGCTGCAAGACGCTTGAAGAGCGCGACTGGCGCACGCCATGGCGGGGGAAAAATCGGTACACTGCGCGGCCTCGATCCCCCCACAGGACATGGAATGTTATCCGCCGCCTCTTCTTCACGCCCTGGCCTGCGCCGGGGCCTGGTGCTCTGGCTGTACGCCGCCGGCGCCGGCCACTTGCTCGCCGGCCTACTGCTGACCTGGGCCGGCCACCAGGCGCTGTTCAACGACTACCTGGCCACTATCGAACAAGCCTTCTGGGGCGCCGCCGCCCCGGCGCCGGCCCGGGCCCAGCAGGTCTGGTGGCTGGGCCTGTTCGGCGCCACCCTGCAAAGCTACGCCCTGTACCTGCTGGCTCTGGTGTACCTGGGCGATCGCCTGCGCGCGCCGGCGGCCTGGGCCTGGCTGATGGCCGGGATCGTCCTCTGGGCGCCCCAGGACATGTGGCTGTCCTGGCAGGTGGGCATGTCGTCCCATCTGTGGATCGACAGCTTCGCCCTGCTGGTACTGCTACCACCTTTGGCCTGGCTGTACCGCCACGACCGCCTTACCTCTCGCTCTCTTTCGTAAAAGGATTTCATCATCGTGGCTGACTTGCCGTTCCTGCAGTGGGCCGTCGCCCTGCTGCTCGCCCAAGGGGTGCTGGGCGCCCTGGACACCCTCTACCACCACGAACTCACCGTGGCCCTGCCGCAACGCCACAGCGCGCGCAAGGAACTGAGCATCCATGCCCTGCGCTCGTGCTTCTACGGCGTGCTGTTCATGGGCATCGCCCACCTGGCGTTCCAGGGCATCTGGGCGCTGGTGATCGCGCTGCTGTTCGCCCTGGAGATCGGCCTGACCCTGTGGGACTTCGTGGTCGAGGACCGCAGCCGCAAGCTGCCGGCCATCGAGCGCATCATGCACACGGTGCTGGCGATCAACGCCGGCGCCTTCTTCGCCTTGTACGGCCTGCAACTGCTGGAATGGTCGCGCTTGCCCAGCGCCCTGACCCCTATCGACCTGGGCTGGCAGGGCTGGGCCCTGAGCCTGTTCGCCGTGGGCGTGAGCGCCTCGGGGATTCGCGATGGCCTGGCGGCCCTGCGCCTGCAACGCCAGGGGCAGGCGATCAATCCGTTCACCGGCGGCGCAGGCAAGCGGGTGCTGGTCACCGGCGGCACCGGCTTCATCGGCGAAGCGCTGGTCAACCAGTTGCTCGACGCCGGCCACACGGTCAGCGTGCTGGCCCGGGACCCCTTGCGCGCCGCCTACCTGTTCGACGGTCGCGCCCGCTGCCTGCGCTCCCTGGACAAGCTGGGCCATGGCGAAGCGTTCGACGTGATCATCAACCTGGCCGGCGCCCCGGTGGCCGGGCCGCGCTGGTCGGCCAAGCGCCAGGCACAACTGCTGGCCAGCCGGGTCGGCACCACCGAAGGCCTGCTCAATTGGCTGCAACACGCCCAGCACAAGCCGGCGCTGTGGATCCAGGCCTCGGCCATCGGCTTCTACGGGGTGCGCGATGCCAGCCAGGAACTGGATGAAGACGCCGCGCGCGGCGAAGGCTTCATGGCGGATTTGTGCGCTCGCTGGGAGTCCTCGGCCGAGCCCGCCAAACGCTTCGGCGTACGCCAGGTGGTGCTGCGCCTGGGTATCGTGTTCGGCCCCGGCGGCGCCCTCAAGCCGTTGCTGATGCCCTTCTACTTCGGTTTTGGCGGGCGCATGGGCGATGGTCGGCAGATCATGAGCTGGGTGCACCGCGACGATGTGCTGCAAGTGATGGCCCGCGCCATGCGCGATGAATCCCTGGAGGGCACCTACAACCTGGTGGCCCCGGATGCCGTGAGCCAGGGGCAGTTCGCCGACAGCGTCGGCCAGTTGCTCAAGCGCCCGGTATGGCTGCATGTACCCGCAGCGCCGGTGCGGGCCCTGGCCGGGGAAATGGCCCAGCTGTTCTTCGATGGCCAGAAGGTGGTGCCGGCGCGGCTGTTGCAGGCCGGCTACCGCTTCCGCTACCCGACCCTGGACAGCGCCCTGCGCGACCTGGCCTGAACCGAGGAGCCTCGATGAGCAAGCCCCTGTTGTACTTGCTGGCGGGTAACGGCAGCGCCAGCGACTGGTGGGACGATGCCGTACCGCACTTTCGCCATTATCGAGTGCAAACCCTGGAACTGCCGGGGTTCGGCGACAACCCTCAGCCACCGTGCGACGACCTGGGGCAATACGCCGAGGCCCTGCTGGCGCTGACCGCCCCGGGCAACGCCATCGTCGCCGTGGGCATCAGCGCCCTGGTGGTGCTGCACGCCTTGCAGCGCCGTCCCGGGCACTTCTCCCGCAGCGTGCTGCTGTCGCCGGTGGGGGCCTTCCTCTGGCAGCGGCGCCTGCCGGCGTTGATGTCGCCACTGCCGGTGCGGCTGTTGATCCACCGTTTGCTCAGTCAGCGTCCGGCCTGGTTCGCCCACAAGTTCTCGCGTCAGCGCTGGAGCCCCCAGCAGTACCGGCGCATGGGCGCAGGTTATGCCCGCTGCCGGGCCTTCGTGCCGCTGTGGGAGCAATTGCGGGCCGACACCGCGCTGCCGCTGCTGGAGTGGATCGAAGACCCGGTGGAGCTGGTCTGGGGTGATCAGGACCAACTGCTCGGCAGCGCCCAGGCCGCGGCCTGGAGCGCGATCCTGGCCCGCGCCGACCTGCGGGTCAGCCTGCGTCCGGGTTGGGGCCACTACCCGTGGATCGATGCGCCGGCCGAGTTCGTCGCCTGGCTCGAGGCGCCCAACGATGGCTTCGTCGCCCACACCAAGGGCGGGCGCCTGCATCTTGCGCAATGGGCCGGCCAGCCGGTACCGGCCGCACTGAGCCTGGACAGCGCCGAGGATCCGCGCCTGCCATCGCTGCTGGCCAGCCAGCCCGATGCCCTGTGGGCCGTGCGCTCCTCCAGCTATGGCGAAGACCAGGCCGACTCGGCCAACGCCGGGTTCAGCACCACCTACCTGCGGGTGGCCGCCAGCGAAGTGGCGCCACGCATCGACGAGCTGCGCCAGAGCGGGGTCGAGGAAGTGGTGGTGCAGCGTTTCGTCCAGCCGGTGCTGTCGGGGATCGCCTTCGTGCGCCACCTGGCAGTGGAACTGGAATGGGTCGAGGGCCACCTGGAAAGCCTCGCCGATGGCCAGGCCAGCCCCGAGCGGGCGGTGCTGTCGCGCCTGGGCCCGGCATGGGAAAGCGGCACCTTCGCCACCCGCCACGGCCTGTCTGCCAAGGCCTTGTGGGACTTTCTGCAAGGGGTGCTGAAGGTTTTCCACTACGTCCCCGGCGACATCGAGTGGGCCTGGGATGGCCAGCAACTGTGGCTGCTGCAATACCGCCCGATCAGCGACTACGGCTGGCGCCGGCACCTGACCGCGGCCAACATCGCCGAGATCCTGCCACCGCAACCCAGCCGCTTCGTCGAGTACGGCCAGCGCCGGGCAGCAGCCAGCATCCCGGCGATCATGGCCCGCTGGGACAGCCGGGTACTGGAGAACAACGAGCCGTTTACCGCCCTGTTCGGTGGCGCCTCCTACATCAACAACGACCTGTTCCTGGCGCGCCTGGCGGATTGGGGTCTGCCCTCCTCCGGTTATGCCGCCGAAGTCGGTGGCGCGGCCCCGGCCCTGCCCTTGCGCCCCCTGCGCCTGCTGCGCTCGCTACCACGCCTGCTGCGCATGCAGTTCATCGCCCGCAGCCACCTGCTGACCCTGGAGCCGGGCCTGCGGCGCTTCGAACGGGAACTGGCGCAACTGCGCGAGGCCGGGGCCTCGGGCCAGCAACTGGCGGACTGGTTCAGCCGCTTCTACGTGTTCGTGGTCCAGGGCAACCTGTGCATCGCCACGGCCCTGGCCAGCAGCGGTGGCGCCCTGCTCGGTCGCCCGCCCACCGCCTACGACAACCTGGAGCACAGCCCCCATCGGTTGCCCTGGGAAACCGATCCCGGCACTGCGCGCCCGGCATGCGCGCCGCTGCCATTGCAGGCGTTCCCAAGCTGGAGCCCCGCCGTTGCCCTGGCCCATCGCCTGGGCCTGCCGGGTATGCGCGGCTACTACCTGCAAGTACGCGAATGGTACCGGGACAACCTGATGCGCCTCTTCATGGGCCTGCACCATGCACTGCCCGAGGCCGATCGCGACTACTGGTTCGCTCCCCACGAACAGGTGCGCAGTCGCGGTGGCAGCTTCTGGCAGGACGGCCGCGAAGGCAGCGAGCAGGCCAGTGGCTTCATGATCTACCCGGGCCAGGCCCAGGGCATCCTCGGGGTGGACATCCTCCTGGAGGACACCCTCGACCCCGGTCGGCATGCCCACTACCAGCAGGCGCGGGCAGTGATCGCACGCATGGGCGGGCGCCTGTCCCATGGCTCGACCCTGCTGCGGGAACTGCGCAAGCCCTCGGCGGTGCTGCCCCAGGTGGATCCGAGCTGGATGGGCCGCGAGGTGCGCTATGTCGACGGTCAACTGAACCTGGTCCAGGACTGAAGGCGGCTCAGGAGGATTCCTGGGTGGCGGCGAAACGTTCGCGATAGGCCTGGGGCGTCACGCCCAGGGCCCGCAACACGCTGCGACGCAGGGTCTCCTCACTGCCAAAACCGCACTGCACGGCAATGCGCTTGATCGACAGGCCAGTGTCGGCCAGCAAGCGGCGGGCGGTTTCCACCCGGATCAGCTCGATGGCCCGGGCCGGGGTCTGGCCGGTGTCGGCGCGGTAGTGGCGTACGAAACTGCGCTCGCTCATGGCCGCTTGCTCGGCCAGCACCGGCACCGTCAGTTCCCGGTTGAGGTTCTCGGCGATCCAGGCGTGCAGTCCATCGAAACGCCCGCCACCGTTCTGCAACGCCAGGGTCACGCTGAATTGCGCCTGCCCGCCCGGGCGCTTGAGGAACACCACCAGTTGCCGGGCCACTTCCAGGGCCGCCTCGCGCCCCAGGTCAGCCTCCACCAGGGCCAGCGCCAGGTCGATGCCGGCAGTGACCCCGGCCGACGTCCAGACCGGGCCGTCGTTGATGAAGATCGGGTTGGCCTCGACCCGCAATTGCGGATAGGCCTCGGCCAGTTGCTCGCAGCGAGTCCAGTGGGTCACTACCCGGCGGCCATCCAGCCAGCCGCTGGCCGCCAGCAGGAAAGCCCCGGTGCAGACTGAGGCCACCCGCCGTGCCGCCCCCGCCCGGGTCGCGACCCAGGCCACCAGTTGCGGGTCACGGGCAGCCGCGTAGACCCCGCCACCGCCAGCCACGATCAAGGTGTCGCAAGCCTGCTCCAGGCCCGGCAGGGGGTCGGCCAACAACGCCAGGCCCGACGAACTGAGGGTCGCCCCGCCTGGGCTTGCCACCACCCGGGGGTTATAGGGCAACGGCAACCCCCGCTCGCGGGCCCGGTCGTTGGCCGAAGCGAACACCTGCAAAGGCCCGGTGACATCCAGCAACTGGGCGTTGGTAAAAGCCAGGACAAAGACGTTTTTCGCGGTGGCAGGCATGATTGGCGTAAATCGAGGGTAGGTTGGCGTATGCGCCAAATCCTAGAAGGCTAGAGTCAGCTCGTCCACCCCATCGATACAAGGAGCTCGCAATGGCTGTGCAGATCGGTTTTCTGTTGTTCCCAGGCGTCCAGCAACTGGACCTGACTGGCCCCTATGACGTGCTGGCGGCGCTGCCGGATACGCAAGTGCATTTGCTGTGGAAGGAGCCAGGGCCGATCAACTCCAGCGCCGGGATGCTGCTGCAAGCCACCACCGGCTTCGCCGCTTGCCCGCCGCTGGATGTGCTCTGCGTACCGGGCGGGGCCGGCGTCGGGGCCTTGATGGAAGATCCACAGGTGCTGGATTTTCTCCGCCAGCAAGCCACCCAGGTGCGTTACCTGACCTCGGTCTGCACCGGTTCCCTGGTGCTCGGCGCCGCCGGCCTGCTACAGGGCAAGCGGGCCACCACCCACTGGGCCTACCACGAGTTGCTGGCGCTGCTGGGGGCCATTCCCGTCCATGAACGAGTGGTGCGCGATGGCAACCTGTTCACCGGCGGCGGCATCACCGCGGGCATCGACTTCGCCCTGACCCTGGCCGCCGAGTTGTTCGACCCACAGACCGCGCAGCGGGTGCAACTGGATCTGGAATATGCCCCGGCCCCACCCTTCGACGCTGGCAGCCCGGACACCGCCCCCGCAACCCTGGTGCAACAAGCCCGCCAGGCCACCACAGCCTCCCTGAACAAGCGCCGGGAAATCACCCTGCGCGCCGCCGCCAGGTTGCAGGCCGGCTGATCCGGCACCCTCATGCGCGGCGTACCGGGCCGTGGCGGTCGCTGGCCAGCAAGGAGTCAATGCCGCCATCGCCATAGACCCGCTCGACCCTGGAGATCACCACCTGGTAACCGGCGTACCAACGCCGGTACTGGCGCTTGGCGGCAAGGTGCCGGGGGTCGCGGGCGAAAGCCTGGATCGACGCCTCGTCCTCCCAGTAGTAGCTGGCGTTGACCAGGCCCTGGCCAGCGTTGGCCCAGGACTGGGCGCCGACGAAACCCGGCAGGCTGGCGGCAACTTCGTCGATGATCGCGCTCAGGCGCTGGAACTCTTCGTCGGCCTGGCCGGGCTTGTAGATAAAGGCGGCGATGTACATGTTCGGACTCCATTGGGGAAGAATCAGCTCGGCTGGGTCATCAGCGCCAGGCGCAAGGCCAGGGCCAGCAACACCGCCGCCAGCAGCCAGGACTGCAACCTGGCGGCACGCGCCGTACGAGCGGCGAGGCCACGGCCCAGGGCCGCACCAAAGACTCCCAGGCTGGTATGAAAGACGCCGCTGACCAGGGTCAGGACCAAGCCCAGGACCACCAGTTGCCAGGCGATGCTGCCCTGCCCGGGGCTGACGAACTGCGGCAAGAAGACCATGAAGAACAACAGCGCCTTGGGGTTGAGCAGGCTGTTGCCCATGGCCCGGACGAACACGGTGGCCAGCGGCACCCGGGGCGTGCCGGCAAGGTTCAAGCCAGCCCTGCTGCCCAGGGCCTTCCAGGCCAGCCACAAGAGGTAGGCGACCCCGGCGTAGCGAATCAGGTCCAAGGCCGGCGGCCAACTGGCCACCAGGGTGGTGACGCCGGTGGCGGTGAGCAGGGTCAGGCAGATATCCGCGACCCCGATCCCCAGCCCCGAAGCGACCCCTCCCCGCCAGCCATAGGCCATGCCCTGGCTGAGGACGAAGGCCATGTTCGGCCCCGGTGACAACAGCAACAACAGTACGGCACCGATGAAGATCGATAGGGTCGTCCAGTCCGGCATGCTTGCGCGCTCCTGCGGGAAAACCGGTAGATTAGGAGCCCTTCCTGATACAAACAAAAAACTGTTCTAGATACACCGGGAGCCCAGCAATGCGCCGCACTCGCTACAAGGCCATCGTCGATGATTTCGCCCTGCGCATTCGTGCCGGGCAATTGCCGCCCGGCACCCAGTTGCCCACAGTCCGGGCGCTGATGGCCAGGGAGCGGGTGGCCCTGGCCACCGCCTTGCGGGTCTACCAGGAGCTGGAAGCCATTGGCCTGGTGGTGGGCGAGGCCGGACGCGGGACCTTCGTGCGGGACAGCAACCTGTCCCGGGGAATGGGCCTGGAGCAGCAACCGGCCAAGGACTGCGAGGTGGACCTGTCCTTCAACTACCCGGCCCTGCCCGGCCAGGAACAGACCCTGCGTGAAGGCCTGCGGGCCATCGCCGCCTCCGGCGACCTGGATGCCCTGCTGCATTCCGCTCCCCAGGGCGGGCGCCTGCATGAACGCCAGACCGCGGCCCGGCACCTGCGCAATCGCGAGATCCGCGTCGGCGCCGAGCAGGTGCTGATCGTCAATGGCGCCCAGCAGGGGCTGGCGGTCAGCCTGCTGGCGCTGCTGCGACCCGGGGATGTCCTGGCGGTGGACGCCTTGACCTACCCGGGCCTCAAGAGCCTGGCCCTGGTCCACCGCCTGGACCTGGAACCCCTGCCGCAGATCGATGGCCTGACCGACCTCGACGCCTTGGAAGAGCTGTGTCGCCGGCGGCCGGTGCGCGCGCTGTACTGCATGCCTACCCTGCACAATCCCCTGGGCACGGTGATGCCCCTGGCTCAGCGCCAGCGCCTGGCGCAACTGGCCCGCGAGCATGACTTCTGGCTGGTCGAGGACGGGGCCTATGCCTTTCTCGCCGAACCGGCGCCGCCACCACTACAGACTCTGGCTCCGGAGCGCACCTTGTACATCTCGGGTTTGTCCAAGAGCGTCGCCTCGGGGCTGCGCATCGGTTTCATCGTCGCGCCCTCGGCGTTGATCCCGGCCCTGGAACGGGCGATTCGAGTGTCCAGCTGGAGCACCCCGACCCTGACCGTGACCCTGGGTTGCCTGTGGATCGAATCGGGACTGGTGGACAACCTGGAAGAGCAGAAGCGCCACGACGCCCGCCAACGCCAGCACCTGGCTGCCAGGGTGCTGCAAGGCTGCGATTACCTGGCCAACCCTTCGTCCTACTTTCTCTGGTTGAAGCTGGAGGACGGTCGCCGGGCCGACAGCGTGGTGGCGGCCCTGGCCCGGCAGAAAGTGACCGTGACCTCGGCAGATCCCTTCGCCACCACGACCCACACGCCCCAGGCGTTGCGCCTGGCCCTGGGCTCGATCAGCCCGGCGCTGCTGGAACAAGCGCTGCACAAGGTGCACAGCGAAGTTACCCGTTGACCGACCGGAGCCTGGCCGTTGCGAGCTCCGGACACATGAAAACCCGGGCGAAAAAAAACCCGCCGAAGCGGGTTTCTTTCAAGACCATCATGACATCCTGTCTGCAGCATCCGTGCTAATGGTCGATCTTCCGTGATCCTGAAGCGCGTCCTGCGCTGCAGTTGTGGGAAGAGATATTAAACACGCACTCGGGTAGGCAGAAGGCGCATTGAAATACAGCGCGTGTAGGAAATTGGCTACAGCACACCTAGGCAATCCCTTAGGCCATCACGCCAGCGCCTGAATCGCCAAAGCCGCCAGCTGCAATTGGTGCCTGGCACCGGGTTGATGATCGTCCTGGAGGAACCAGGCGGCAGACAGGCCACTGAAGGCCAGCACCCACTGCACCAGCCGCCGGGGTTCCAGGTTGGCCGCTTCGGCGATCACCTGTACCTGGCGCTCGAAACGCAGGGGATCGGTAGCGCTGGGCAGGTCCGGATTGCAGATCAGGTTGGCGAAATCGAAACAGCGTTCGCCACGAACCCGCTTGGGATCGATCACCAGCCAGCCACGCTCGGCGAAATCCAGCACATTGTCGTGGTGTACATCGCCGTGCAGCACCACTTCATCCCGAGGCGTGGCGAGCAAATGTTCGGCCATGGCCAGGCTCTCGACGAACAAACCACCCTGGTGCTGCGCCGCCTCGCGCAGGTCCTTGAACCAGTGGTCCAACGCCAGCAAGGGTGGCCGGGGTTCAGACCGTGGCGCATGCAGGCGCGCCAGGGTGGCGCAGACGATCCGGCTCACCGCATCGTGCTCGCCAGCCAGGGCCATGCGCATCAGCGACCCCGGCCCCATGGCCCGCTCCATCAGCAGCGCAACGTCTTGCTGGGCGTGTACCCGCGCCGCGCCCTCGCCGCCCCACCAGGCCATCAACCGGTTGCCGGCTTGTTCGTCCTCATCCAGGGCGATCTTCAGCATCGCCGGTGCGCCAGTCTCCAGGCGCACCGGCAACAGGCGACTGCCGGGGGTGACGATGGGTTCGCCATCGGCCAGCAGGCGCCAGCGTTCAATGTAGGTTGCAAACACAACAGCAGCTCCGAGCGACCAGCGACAAGCTGCAAGTTTCAAACGGCGCCGGGCATCTGCGCAAGGTTGGCAGCCCGGCAATCATTGCTGGCGTAGGTAGTTCTCGATATTGGCCATCTGCTCGTCCCAACCGCGGCTATTCATGCGAAAGGCCTTGAGCCGGCGTTCGGCGGGAATGGCGTCGAACCCCGACTCACTGACCCGCAGCAAGGTGCCTTCGGGGTGCTCGTCCAGCTCGAAGCACACCAGGGTGGTGGGCTCGTTCGAGTAGTCATGACCCGGCTCCACGGCGTAAGGGTGCCAACGGAAGGAGAACAACTCCTCGGGCAGCATCTGCTGCACCTGCAACTCCAGCACCAGGTGTTCGTAGCCGGGGTAAGTGATGGCGCCACGGGCCTGTTGGCCCGGGGCGAAATGCTGGCCGGCGAGCGTCACGCCGAACCAGCGACCGAAGCTCTGGGCCTCGCTCAACGCGGCCCAGACCTGCGACGTACTGGCCTGGAGCAGCACCTTGCGTTCGATACGATCTGAAGAATTCATAAGCCACCTCCAGTGATCAACACTAGACCGCCCTGGGTCCAGCGCAACCGTCAGTTGCTTGCGGAGCGACCCGGCGGCCCTGGATAAAAATGCTAATGTCACCCACCCAACGCTTTCGCAAAGGACCTGCTATGCCCCTCGCCCTCCTCGACCGCTATCGCGGCAGCCTGCTGGGCCTGGCCTGCGGCGATGCCGTCGGCACCAGCGTCGAATTCAAGCCCCGCGGCAGCTTCCCACCCGTTACTGACCTGCAAGGTGGCGGACCGTTCAACCTCAAGCCCGGCCAGTGGACCGACGACACCTCGATGGCCCTGTGCCTGGGGGAAAGCCTGCTGCGCAAGGACGGATTCGATGCCGCCGACCAGATGGGCCGCTACCTGAACTGGTGGCAGTGGGGTTATCTGAGCGCCACCGGCGAATGCTTCGACATCGGCATGACCGTGCGCCAGGCCCTGGCCGACTACCAGGAGCATGGCCAGCCCTTCGCCGGCTCCAGCGATCCCTATACCGCCGGCAACGGTTCGCTGATGCGCCTGGCGCCGGTGGTGCTGTTCTTCTACCCCGACCTGGGCCGGGTCCGGCAGTTCGCCGGCGACAGCTCGCGCACCACCCATGGCGCCGCCGAGGCCATCGAATGCTGCCAGCTGTTCGCCAGCCTGATCGCCAGGGCCCTGGCCGGCGCCTCCAAGCAGGAGCTGCAGGTGGTGGAGGACATGCGGTTCGAGCAAGCCAAGGTGGCGACCCTGGCTCGTGGCAGCTACCTGAGCAAGGCCCGCGAAGAGATTCGCGGCAACGGTTATTGCGTGGACTCCCTGGAAGCCGCGTTGTGGTGCTTCCAGCACAGCGACAACTACGCCGATGCGGTGCTGGCCGCGGCCAACCTGGGGGACGATGCCGACACCACCGCCGCCATCGTCGGCCAACTGGCCGGAGCCTTCTACGGCATCCAGGGCATACCCGGGCACTGGCTGGCCAAGCTGCACATGGGCCAGGAGATCCGGGCCATGGCCGATGACCTGCTGGCCGCCGCCCAACGCCAAGCGCCCGCCCGGCCGTTGCACGGCAGTTGCCTGTGCAAGGCCGTGCAATACCAGGTCGAGCGCCTGGACATGCCCATCGGCCACTGCCATTGCCAGACCTGCCGCAAGGCCCACGCCGCCGCCTTTGCCTCCACAGCCGGGGTAATGCGCGAGCACTTCCGCTGGCTGTGTGGCCGGGAACACCTGAGCAGCTACGAATCGTCCCCGGGCAAGCTGCGGCACTTCTGCTCGGTCTGCGGTTCCCAGCTTCTAGCTGAACGTGCAGGACAACCCCATGTGATCCTGCGGGTAGCGACCCTGGACGATGATCCGGGGCAGACGCCGCAGATGCACATCTGGACCTCCCACGATGTGCCTTGGCTGGCTCATGCAAGCCTGGACAGCTGGCCCGAGTGGCAACCCGGCCGCGACTAGACTGCGATTCTTCCCACAGACCGATTGCGAGACCTTCCATGCGCCCAACCCTGATCCTGTTCCTTGCGCCCATGCTGCTGGCGCCATTGGCCCACGCCAGCGAGTGCAGCGACGCTCCCGACCAAGCCGCCCTGAGCCAGTGCGCCAGCCTCGAGTACAAGACTGCGGACAAGGAGTTGAACAGCCTGTACCAACAGATCAGCCAGGGCCTGAAGAACCAGGCGCAAACCAAGCAGCGGTTGGTTGGCGCCCAGCGCGCCTGGGTAGCGTTCCGCGATGCCGAGTGCGGCTACGCCACCTCCGGCGTGGAAGGTGGCAGTCTTTATCCGCTGGCCTACAGCCAGTGCATGACCGCACTGACCAAGGCCCGGGTGGAGAACTTCAAGAACTACCTGAAGTGCGAGGAAGGTGACTTGAGCTGTCCGGTGCTGGGGCGGTAGCGGGCGCCGGTCTCCAGCCTCGCGGGAATGTTGCCCGGCGCGCCATGTCGTGAAAAACGTCTGGGCCTAGTGCGGCGCGGCACGCTGTACCGGTGGTTTTCTTTGCAATTGGACCTTGCATTTCTCCGTCGCCGCCGCAGAATCACCCCGCCCTGCCTGGCCGTTTGCGCAGGCAGTGCAATTTCCCCCTATTGCAAAGGAACCTTTGTTCATGGATAGAAGCGCCAGCGCCCGTCTCGGCTCGCTGATCCTCTCGTTGTCTGCTCTGGCCCTGACCGGATGCAAGGAAGAATCCAGTCCCAAGACCGTGGCTGCCGCGCTCGCCCCGGCGCCTGCCGCCATGGTGATCCCGGTGTGCGCCAACGGCGAATGCGCAGTGCTGGACCAGAACGGCGCAGTGCTGGTCGGCGCCGACAACGACTACGACGCGGTGGTCACCCTGCCCCTGGACAAGAGCTTCCTGTTCGCCAAGGACGGGACCTGGAACCTGGCCAGCGCCGACGGCAAGCAGATCCTGCTGGCCAACTTCACCGACGACCTGCGGCCATTGACCCCCGGCTACTTCGGCTTTGGCCAGGACGACAAGCTGGGCATCATCGACCAGAGCGGCAAGCAGGTGCAGCCACCGCGCTTCGACGACTTGTACGTGGGCGGCCAGGACGACTTCATCGTCTATGAGCTGAACGAGAAACGTGGCCTGCTGGATGCCAAGGGCCAGGAGCTGACCCAGGCGCTGTATGACAGCAGCGTGGTGCGCGACGACTTTGCCAAGCGTGGCTGGTGGATGACCGCCGAACGCGGCGAAGAAAAATGGGCGTTCAACCTCAAGACCCACGAGCAGAAGCAGGTCGAGTTCGACAGCATCGACAGCGCCGCCAATGAACATCTGGTGGTCAGCAACGAACAGGGCAAGTCCCTGGCCGATGCCCAGGCCCGCCTGGTGGATCCTGCCCGTTACTACTGGCTTGGGGTACCCGGCGACAATCGCGTGGCCTTCCGGGAAAAATACGACACTCCATGCGGCTACCTCGACCTGCAAGGCAAGATTGTGATCCAGGCCCAGTTCAGCACCTGCGAAGTGTTCGGCAAGCAGGGCGCGCTGGTCACCGCACAGGCCGCCGAAGGCGAGCACGGCAAGATCGGCATGATCGACCCGCAGGGCCAATGGAAGGTGCAGCCGGTATACGACTCGGCGGAACCAGCGGGCTTCAGTCCTCTGGGCCTGTTCCCCCAAGTCCCGGGGCTGAACCAGGTCGGCGTGCTGCAAAGCGCCTTCACCGCGACCTTCGGCATCTTCGATGTGGACAAGGGCGTCGAGTTGTTCAAGCCGACCTACAGCAACATTGGCGCGATCACTACCGAGCTGTTCGTCTTCAGTACGCCCGACAGCCCGACCAAGCCGGTCACCCTGTTCGGCGAAGCCACCAAGATCGCCACCGTCGGCCTGATGGACGCTAGCGGCAAGGTGCTGATGGAGCCGGGCCAGTACGTGGACATCCGCCTGGACAGCACCGGTCACTACCTGCTGGCCAGCGAAGACACTTCGCCGCTGGCGACCGTGGCGTTGCTGGACCTGAAGGGCAAGCGCCTGATTTCCAGCAAGTGGCAGGAACTGGTGGTCGATGAAGCTCGTGGGGCGATCTTCGGTTACGCCGTGGAAGGCGTGGGCGACGACCAGACCCGCAGCATCA
The DNA here is from genome assembly GCF_009380155.1 of Pseudomonas piscis. Lineage (GTDB taxonomy): Bacteria > Pseudomonadota > Gammaproteobacteria > Pseudomonadales > Pseudomonadaceae > Aquipseudomonas > Aquipseudomonas piscis. The sequence continues at coordinate 27,309 of NZ_WHUV01000010.1, forward strand.
AGGCGCTGTACCGCCTGGACGGCACCCCGAGCTTCCAGGTGACCCAGGTCGACTGTGGCGCCGAGCAGGTCCTCGATGGCCAGGGCAAGGTGCTGTGGCCAACCAATCCGCAGGATCACTGCCCACAGCCTGACGACGACGGCCCAGCCGAAGGCTGAGCCCGGCCCGAGCGGCCACGGCTGCGATCAAGCCTGCTAGGATGCGGGCTTGATCGATTCAGCCAACCGGCCCGGATGGGGCCCGACAGGAACTGTCTCCCATGCTCAACGCTTTGCTCTTCGACCTCGACGGCACCCTGACCGACACCGACGCCCTGCACCTGCTGGCCCTGCAACAACTGCTGCTGGAGGAAGAGCAGCGGGTCTTCAGCCACGCGCAATTCATGGCCCATGTCAGCGGCCAGGCCAACGCCAACATGTGCCGTTACCTGTTCCCCGAGCGTAGCGTGGCCGAACACGAAGCCTTCGCCGAGCGCAAGGAGCAGCGTTTTCGCCAACTCTCCCCACAACTGACGCCGATCCCCGGCCTCCTGCGCCTGCTGAACTTCGCCGAGCAACAAGGTATCGGCACCTGCGTGGTGACCAACGCGCCCCGGGCCAATGCCGAACACATGCTCCAGGCCCTGGGCCTGAGCCAACGCCTGCCGATCGTACTGGTGGCCGAGGAACTGCCCCGGGCCAAGCCCGATCCCCTGCCCTACCTGCGTGGCCTGCAAGCCCTGGATGCCGCGGCCGGCCAGGCGCTGGCCTTCGAAGACTCGGTCCCCGGGCTGAAAGCGGCGGTGGGCGCCGGCATCTGCACCTTCGGCCTGGCCACCAGCCAGCGCCCCGAGACCTTGCTGGACGCCGGTGCCCATCGGGTGATCCGCGACTTCGACGATCCGCAGTTATGGGCCGAGATTCATCGACGGCTCGAACAGCCGGCCTGACGCACAGGCCTCGGCAATACCGCAAAGGGTTGGGAGATAGCAGGTAAAGGAGACAGGAGAGGAAGCAGCCAGGGGAAGGGAGGAAAGGGTGCTCGCCCATCACTTCGACCATGGCATCTTAAGTCGAAGCCCCCCTTTGGCTGGGCGAGCAGGTGGTCATGTTACGGAGGCGCCGGGGATGGCCCTATCGGATAAATCCGAAAAGGTTGTGGGATTGTGGAAAAAACTAAGGCGTTTTTTCTTGGGCGCGACCTTTTTTTCACGGCCCTTTCACCTCGACGCCCGTAGATTGGGGCCACTCCTTAACGAATCCCATTTGGCCCGCCCCTGGCGGGCTTTTTTTTGCCCTGGACTCAAGCAACGGCTCTGCTGCAACTAATCAGCTAAACAGGCTTTTGTTATCGCGAATTAGACATCCGGCCTTATGATGGACGCCCTCGTCCCTGTTGCCGGAGACACCCCGTCCCATGTCCGACCTGCTTGTGGTTTCGTCCATCGATAGCCTGGCGGTGCCAGTCACCAGCATTGCCGTGGATTATCCCAACGGCCACGTGATCCCCTCCCACAGCCATCCCCGTTCGCAGTTGGCCTATGCCATCGAAGGTGTGCTGGTGATCGACACCCAGTCCGGACGCTGGGTGGTGCCGCCCAGTCGTGGGGTCTGGCTGCAGGCCGGGGTCGAGCATCGGGTGCGCATGCGCGGCGCGGTGCGCATGCGCAGCCTGTTCGTCAATGTCGACGCCATCAGCGGTTTGCCCGAGAACGACTGCGTGATCGAAGTCTCGCCCTTGCTGCGAGAGTTGATCCTGGCCGCGTCCCAGGTCGATGAGCACTACCAGGCCGACAGCCGCGACGGCCGCCTGATGCGCTTGATCCTCGATGAGATGCGCTCGCTGCCGGTGCTGCCGTTCAGCCTGCCCTGGCCCCAGGAGCCACGCATGCTCCACGTCTGCCAGGCCCTGGCCGACGACCCGGCGGACAACCGCACCGCCGAGCAATGGAGCGACCGCCTGGCCATGAGCGCCAAGACCTTCCACCGCCAGTTCCAGCGCCACACCGGCATTACCTTCGGCCGCTGGCGTCAGCAGGCGCGGTTGTTGATGTCCCTGGAGTGCCTGGCCCAGGGCATGCCGGTGGTGCAGGTGGCCCTGCAACACGGCTACGACAGCCAGAGTGCCTTCGCCGCCGCCTTCAAGCGCCAGTTCGGCACCCCGCCATCGGAGTTCTATCGCTGAGCGCTCAGGCCCGGCGCAGCAGCAATCCGGCCAGTACGCACAGCAACATCGCCGCCCCGGCCAGCAGGAAGGCATCGCTGTAGGCCAGCAACAAGGCGTCGCGGTGCAGTACCCGGTTCATCAGTTCCAGGGCCTGTCGGCGCAGGGGCGCGGCCGCCGCCGAATGCAATGCGCTGGCGTAGTCCAGCGGTGCCTGGGCGAGCATCCGCACCCACTCCACCAGGCGCTCCTGGGTGGCTTGGGCAAACAGGTTCACCGACTCGCCGATGCGCTGGCCATGGAACTTCTCACGCTCCACCACCACCTGGCTGGACAGGGCGATGCCGATGGCGCCACCGACGTTGCGCACCATGGAGAACAGCCCCGAGGCCGAGCCCACCTGGTCCTTTTCCATACCCTGGATGGCCATCACCCCCAGCGCCACCACTACCAGCGACTGGCCGATGCCACGGATCACCAGCGACGGCACTATGACGTTGACCGAGGCATCGGGGTTCAGGTGCATGTTCATCAGGCAACCGATGCCGGTGATGGCGAAGCCGGCGACGATGATGGTCCGCGCGCTGGTCCAGCGCATCAGGTGCGGCGTAGCGAAGGACATGGCGAACTGCACCAGGCCGTAGGGAATCATCATCAGGCCGATCTGCCGGGCGTTGTAGCCGTGGATCTCGGCGAAGTAGTTGGGCACCAGGAACACCACGCCGAACACCACCGCACCGAAGGTGAATTGCATCAGGCTGGCGATGCCGAAGTTGTAGCGGGCCAGCAGCCGCAGGTTGATCAGTGGCTGTGGGCGACGCAGTTCGATGACCGTGAAGGCCAGCAGGCCGACACAGGCCAGCAGCGCGCAGTTGACGATGAACGACGAGGCCAGCCAGTCATGGCGCCCGCCCTCCTCCAGCATGATCTGCAAGGCCGCCAGGCCCACCGCCATGCTCGCGATACCACCCCAGTCGCCCTGGCGCAGCTTCTCCAGGACCATGGGCTGCGGGCGCACCGACCAGCCGATGGCCGCCAACAGCAACAACCCCGGCGGCACTTGCAGGTAGAAGATCCAGCGCCAGGAATAAGCATCCGTGAGCCAGCCGCCCAGGGACGGGCCCGCCGCCTGGGCGACGTTGTTGGCCACCGCGAACAGCGCCATGCCCAGGGGATGGCGGGCCGTCGGCAGCTCGGTGACGATCAGTTGGAACGACAACGGAATCAGTACGCCGCCAAAGGCTCCTTGCAGCACCCGCGCCAGGATCAGGGCGTGGATGTTCGGCGCCAGGGAACAGGCGATGGAAAACAGCACGAAGCCGGCGGTGCCGACCATCAGCACCCGGCGCATGGAAAACACCGAGACCATCCAGCCGGTCATGGGGATGATGATGATCTCGGCCACCAGGTAGGCCGTGGTGATCCACGAGCCCTCCTCGAAGGTGGCGCCCAGGGAGCCGCGCACGTCCGGCAGCGACGCGTTGGTCACGTGCACGTTCATCCCGGCCATGAAGCAGCCGACCACGCTGCCCAGCACCGCGACCCAGGTGCGCAGGCTGATCGTTGGCGCTGTCTCGGCCGCTGGCTCGGCCACGCGTTGGGCACTAGTCATGGCGGGTATCCACGGTCACCACCACCGACATGCCCGGGCGCAGCTCGGCCTGGCGCGGCTGCCCGGGATCCAGGTGGATGCGCACCGGCATGCGCTGCACGATCTTGGTGAAGTTGCCGGTGGCGTTGTCCGGCGGCAGCAAGGCGAATTGCGCACCGGAGGCCGGGGCGAAGCTGTCCACCCGCCCGGTGAGCACCTGGCCCCCCAGGGCGTCGACCTCGACCCGTGCCACCTGCCCGGGACGCATGCCCTGGACCTGGGTTTCCTTGTAGTTGGCCACCACGTAGGCCTCCCGGGGCACCACCGCGAGCAGCGGCGCGCCGACTTCCACATACTGCCCCGCGCGCAAGCTGCGTTGCCCGGCAATCCCGGCCACCGGGCTGCGCAGCTCGGTACGGGCCAGGTCGATACGGGCCAGGCGCAATTGGGCATCGCTGCGGGCGACGCCGGCCTCGAGCTTGTCCAGCTGGGCCCGGGTACTTTGCTGCTCGGTATCGAGCACCGCCACCTGCTGGCGTCGCGCGGCCAGGTTGGCGCGGGCGGCGACCAGCGCGGCATCGGCCTGGCGCGCCAGGGCATCGGCGCTTTCCAGTTGCTGCACGCTGCTGACCTGCTGGCTGGCCAGGTGCCGTTGCCGGCGGCCTTCCTGGCCGGCGCGCAAGGCCTCGGCCTCGGCGGCGCCGACCCGAGCCCGGGCCTCGTCGATCAAGCTTTGCTGTTGTTGCTGGCGCGCCTGCAGGTTGGCCACCCGGGCTTGCCCGGTGCGCCATTCGGCGCGGGCCTCGCGCAGCATCGCCTCGGCCTGCTCGACCCGGGCCGAATAGTCGCTGTCGTCGATCCGGGCCAAAAGGTCGCCAGCCTCGAGCGCTTGATTGTCACGCACCTCGACGCTGGCCAGGTAACCGGCCACCCGGGGCGCGATGGTGACGATATCGGCCCGCAGGTAGGCATCGTCGGTCGCCACCAGGAACCGGCCGTCGAACCACCAGTACAGGCTCCAGGCCAGGATCGACAACAGGCCCAGGGTCAGCCCCGCATACAACGCCAGGCGGCGCCGGGTCAGGCCGGGGACAGCGGGAACGGGAGTGGTAGCGGTATCGGTCATTGCGGGGACTCGCCAGTGGCTGGAAGGGAAGAAGCTCGCAACGAAGAGCTGCGAGGGGACAATGCGCGGCGCCCAGGCTCCACCTTGGGCAGGATCACCGGCGGGGCCTCGCGCCAACCGCCACCGAAGGCCTTGAACAGCAGGACCTGGCTGTCGATCAATTGGGCATCGGCCCGCGCCGCGGCAGCCCGGGAGGCCACGTCGGTGCGCTGGGCATCGAGGTAGTCCAAGGCGCTGGATGCCCCGGCAGCCCGGGCCAGGCCGGCCAGGCGCAGGGCTTCCTGGTTGCGCTCGGCCGCCAGCTGCAGGTCTTGCTGGCGTTGGCCGGCGGCCTGGTAGTCGTTCAGGGCCTGGCGCTGCTCCTTGAGAGCCCCGAGGATGCTGCGGTCGAACTCGGCCAGTGCCGCGCTTTCCCGGGCATCGGCCTGGGCGATGCGGGCACGCACCGCGGTGAAGTTGGGAAAGCTCCAGGACAGCAGCGGGCCCAGGCGCCAGACCGAGGCGTCGCGCTCGTCGAAACCGCTGGGATGATGGGCCGAACTGGCGATCCCCGCGCCGAGGCTGATCCGTGGATAGAGATCGGCCCGGGCCACACCGATACGCGCCGTGGCCGCCACCAGCCGGCGCTCGGCCTGGCGCACATCGGGGCGCCGGCGCAGCATGGCCAGGGCATCGCCACCGGGCAGGCTGGCAATCAGCGCCGGCGCCTGGCGACAGGCTTGCACCTGGGCCGGCACATCCCCCGGCAGGCGCCCCAGCAGTACCGCCAGCTCGGCCAGGGCCCGCTGGCGCCCGGCCTCCAACGGCGGCACGGCAGCGCGCACCTGGCCCACCAGGCCCTCGGCCCGGGCCACGTCCAGGGGCAGAGCGGCGCCGGAACGATGCAGTTCGGCGGTCAGGTCGCGCCCCTGCTCCACCAGTGCCAGGGACTGGCGCGCCACATCCAGGCGCTGGCCATAGCTGCAGGCTTGCAACCAGGCGCGAGTAGTTTCGGCGGCCACCACCACCCGCAGGCCATCCTCGGCGGCCCTGGCGGCTTCGGCATCGGCCCGGGCTGCCTGCTCCAGCCCTTGCAGGCGTCCGAACAGGTCCATCTCCCACTGCACGTCCAGGCCGATGCCGGAGCGGGTTCCGGTGCGGATTCGCCGGCTGTCGCCCAGCGCCGCCTCCAACTGGTCATCCGCGGTGCTGCCGTAGCCAGTGTTGGCCGACAACCGGGTCTGCGGCTGGTCCAGGCTATCGGCTTCACGCAGCAGGGCCTTGGCTTGCAGCAGGTTGGCCGCCGCCACCCGCAGCTCGCGGTTCTGCCCCAGGGCTTCCTGCACGGCGGCGTTCAGCGCCGGGTCCCGGTACAACCGCCACCATTGGTCGTCGGACTCCGGGGTCGCGGCTGGCGTGGCGGGCAGCTGCAAGGTGGTGTTCGGCGGCCGTTGCGGGCCGACGCTACAGGCGCCCAGCAGGGCGCACAGGGCCAGCACGGGCCCACGATGAATAGGCATGAGGGGTACTCGATGGTTCGATGCACCCAACTTTAAGAAGGCCCCTGACGACCGTCTAACGAGAACTTCCTTTTAACTATCGCAAAATGGTCATTCTCTACCGTTCGTCCAGCGCTGCGCTATCGAACTGGTATCCCGAAGCTGCTCCAAGGCTGTCGCCCGGCTGAACGAACATGCGCCAGTGCAGCCGCTCCACGGGGCCGTGGATACACTTCGCCATTCCTCCCTCCTCTCCTTTCGATCGATCGCCATGACCGAAGACTTCGAAGTGCCCAGCCCCCACGAAAAGCATGTGGAACACCTGAGCGAACAGGCCCATGCCCGCAATGACAGCTTCGCCAGCAAGATCGCCGTCACCACGGCGATCATGGCCACCCTCGGTGCCTTGCTGAGCTACCAGGCCGGCTCCAGCGAGAGCCTGGCGGCGATGGACAAGAACAACGCGGCGATGAAAAAGACCGAGGCGGCCAACCAGTGGAACTACTACCAGGCCAAGTCCAGCCGCCAGAACCTCGCGGAACTGGCAGCCCACATCCCCGGGGTCGACGCCAAGCACTACAGCATCGAGGCCCAGCGCTACCAGAAGGAAAAGGAAGCCGTGCGCCTCAAGGCCGAGGCCCTGGAAGCCCAGGCCCAGGATTGGGATGAACAGTCCGAAGCCACCTTGCACCAGCACCATCGCTGGGCCCAGGCAATGATGGCGATCCAGATCGCCATCTCGATGGCGGCCATCACCCTGCTGACCCGCAAGCAATGGCTGGCGCGCCTGGCCTATGGCACCGCAGGCGCCAGCGTGCTGCTGGGCTCGCTGGCCTGGCTGCACATCTAGCCGCGCACCAGGGAATCCTCGAGGGCTGCCTGCGTTTGCCAAACCGCCCCCCAACCAACCCCGCCACGGGCCGGCGCAGGACCGGGCCGCTCGTGGCAATGGGCCAGCCCGCCCGGCGAACGGCTGCTACGCTCAGCGCGAGCCGGATCGTACCTGCCTGTGCTCCTGGCTCATCGACCTTTCCCCTCAAACCACCAAGAACCTTGAGGAACGCATCATGGGATCAAATGGAAATGATCACGACTACATCCAGTGCGGATGCCACAACCCGGTCTGGGAAGCGCTGAAGCACAGCCTCGACCCGGCTCGCTACATGGCCGGGCTGCCCCGCGAAGCCCATGGCCCGCTGCAAGAGCCGGACGGCGCATCCATCGTCTTCACCAATGGCACCATCTATCCCCTGCGCGAGGGCAACATGGACGACCGGGTCGATGCCCTGGGCATCCATGCCGGCGACGTGGTGGCCGTCGGCACCCTGGCCGAGGTCAAGACGCGCATGCAGGACTTGAAGCTCACCTACACCACCCAGGACCTGGGCGGCAGGACGTTGCTCCCCGGCCTGGTGGAACCCCACGCCCATATCGTGCAGAGCTGTGCCATGGATGGCTGGCTGAACCTGGGCGCCATCGTCAATGACGTGGATACCGACCCCGACAGCCAAACCTTCAACCACGACGAGCGGCAGAACCAGCGACTGCGCCCCGTCTATGACTGGAACTGGCTGAAGACCACCATCCAGGCCCGGTTGCCCAAGGACGATTCGACCTGGATCCTCGGGCACATGGTCGATCCGGCGCTGATGCCGTTCAAGGTAGTGCCCGGGGGCCAGAACCAGCTCATCACCCTGGGCTGCGGCTTCGACGAAGAAGTCGGCAACCTGGACAGCATCGACAAGCTGCACCCGATGCTACTGGTCAGCGCCTCGATGCACACCGCCTACCTGAACAGCGCCGCCAGCGAACTGGTCACCAAGGCCGGGATCACGGTCACTAACGGCACGGTGCAGGAACAGGATGTGCTCAAGGCGATCCTGGTCATTCCCCTCAAGCAGCAATTGGAGATGCTCAATATCTTCAAGCGCCTGGACCACTACTTCGCCACCGCCGCGCGGCGCGGTATCACCCTGTTGTACGACGCCATGATGGACCCCATATCCAAGCTGCTGCTGGATGCCTATTTCCTCAACCATCCGCGGACCCTGCGCATCGGCTACGCCGCTGCCTGCAACGGCACGGCCAAGAGCATCAGCCAGCTACCGGCCTATCAGCCAGCCACCCGCGAACAGGCCAAGCGCATGTACCAGGGCTCGGTGAAGCTGGTCTCGGACGGTTCCAACCAGGGGCTGACCGGTTACCAGACCGCCGACTACTGCTGCAATGCCGGTACCCGCCCCAAGGGCAACTTCAACTTCTGCGATGAGGGCGAGCAGGATCCGCAAGACCTCCCCGTCGCCTATCAGGACCTGGTCCAGGCCGTCGCCGCCAAGGGCTGGCCGCTGATGATCCACGCCAATGGCGACCGGGCCATCGACTTCACCCTGCAGGCCTACCAGAAAGCCTTCGAGCAGGGTGTGGGCCTGAACAAGCGCCACCGCATCGAACACTGCTCGCTGCTCAGCGAAGATCGTCTCAAGACCATGGTCAAGCTGGGGCTGTCGCCCAGTTTCCTGGTGGGGCATGTCGGTTACTGGGGCTACGCCTTCCAGCAGGCGATCTTCGAGAATCGCGCCGACACCATGCTCGACCTGTGCCAGATGGCCCTGGGCAAGGACCTGCGGATCTCCCTGCACAGCGATTGCACGGTCACGCCGCTGGGCCCGCTGCGCTCGATGGAGCAGGCGGTGACACGCAAGATGGAAGGCCTGCGCCTGCCTGGGCAAACAGCCTATGTACGGGATCCACAGCAATTGCCGGTGCTCAACCCCGAAGAGTGCCTGACGCGTAAACAAGCGCTGAAGGCCATCACCTACGATGCCGCCTGGCAGTGCAATGCCGAAGCCTGGACCGGCTCCCTGGCCGAGCGCAACTTCGCCGACTTCGTGATCCTCGAGCAGGACCCGCTGGACAAAAACGTGCCGGCCACCAGCATCCGCGACATCAAGGTGCACGAGACCTGGAAAGGCGGCCAGCGGGTGTACTCCAGCAACGCTAGCTGACGCCCCGGCAAGCCCGCTCCCGCAGCACCGGCGATGGTGTTGCGGGGCACTCGGGCCGTTGCGGATGGCAGCACTCAGGCAAAGGTAAAGGATCTTGCCAGGGGCGAGCGCCCTCCACTCGCTCCCTTGGCAAACACACAACCAGCGCCTGATCCGGTCAGCGGGTCCAGGCCGCGGCGTCAGCGAAGAAGGCCCGGGCGTTGTCTTCCAGGCTCTCCAGGTGATAACCGCCCTCCTGGACGATCAGGCATGGCAGCCCCAGGCCGCGGATGTGCTGGCCCAGGCTGGCGAAGCCGGCACGGGTCACCGCCACCTTGCTTTGCGGGTCCAGCTCGAAGATGTCGAAGCCCAGGGACAGCACCAGCACCTGGGCATCGAACGCCCGTACCGCGGCCAGGGCCTGCTCCAGCCGCGCGAGGAAATCCTCTTCGCTGGCACCGTGGGCCATGGGCAGGTTGAGGTTGTAGCCCTGGCCTGCACCACTGCCACGCTCCTCGGCAAAGCCGGCGACGCCCGGGTAGAAGTTGGTGGGGTCGCCGTGCACCGAGACATACAGCACGTCGCTGCGCTCGTAGAAGATTTCCTGGATACCCTGGCCATGGTGCATGTCGGTATCCAGTACCGCGACCCGGCTGTATCGCTCCCGCAGCACCTGGGCGGCGATGGCCGCGTTGTTCAGGTAGCAGAAGCCACCGGCGGCCTCGGCCCGCGCATGGTGCCCCGGCGGGCGGCACAGGGCGTAGGCCGCCGGTTCGCCATCAAGCAGCGCCCTGGCCCCGGCGATGGCGCTCTGGGCCGACCAGTAGGCCGAGCGCCAGGTCCATTCGCCCACCGGGCAACTGCCGTCGGCCAGGTAGCGCGCGGCCTGGGCCAGGACACCACGCAGGGCATTGGGCTCACGCACGAAGATGTTGGACATGACCTCCTCGCCCCAGTCCTCGGGGATGTCCTTCCAGCGCCGATGGGCCTGTTCGAGGAACTCCAGGTAGGCCGCACCATGCACCGCTAGCAAGGGTTGCAGGCCGGCATCCTGCGGTTGCTCCAGGGCGAAACCCAGGGTGTGTACCGCCTGTACCAGGCGCCGGGCCCGCTCGGGCACTTCCTGGGGCGTGCGCATCTGGCCCCGGGAGAAATAGCTCCGGGGATGGTGAAGCAATTGTTCGGGGTGGAAAAAACTGCGCATGCAAGGCTCCTCAGGCGACCCGGCCGGCACGGGCCAGCACGGCGTTAAGCAGGACATCGGCGCCCTGGCGCACGTCCTCGGGCAAGACATCTTCGGCTTCGTTGTGGCTCAGGCCGCCGACACAGGGAATGAACACCATGGCGGTCGGGCAGTAGCGCGCCAGCAGGATCGCATCATGGCCGGCGCCGCTGACGATGGACTGCTGAGGGTAGCCCAGGCCATCCACCGCCTCCTGCACCGCTGCCACGCAGTCGGCGTCGAACGGCGTGGCCGGGCTCACCCAGCGACGGCTGATACGTACCTTGAGCCCCCGTTGCCGGGCGATGTCCTCCAGGCGCTGCTGGACCTGTTGCTCCATGGCGGCGATCTGCTGGTCCTGGTGATGGCGCAGGTCGACGGTGAATTGCAGCAGGCCGGGAATGGTGTTGCGCGAGGATTTGGCGATGCTCAGCTCACCCACGGTGGTCAGGCCCTCGGGAGCGAAATCGGCGGCCAGTCGCTCCACCGCCAGGATCATCTGCGCCGCGCCATACAGGGCGTCCTTGCGCAATGGCATCGGCGTGGTTCCGGCGTGGGCGGCCATGCCTTCGACCTGGATGTCGAGCCAGCGGATGGCCTGGCCACCGCTGACCACACCGATGCTCTTGGCGTTGTCTTCGAGGATCGGTCCCTGCTCGATATGCGCTTCAAAGTAGGCATCCACCGCCCCGCCCAAGGGCCGCTGGCCGGCATAACCGGTGTTCTGCAAAGCCTGGGCGACACTGATGCCCTCGGCATCGCGCACCGCCAGCGCTTCTTCCAGGGCCATGGCCCCGGTGAACACCGCCGAGCCGAACATCGCCGGGGTGAAGCGCGCGCCCTCTTCGTTGGTCCAGACCGCCAGCTCCAGCGGCTTGCAGGTGGCAATGCCCTGGTCGTTCAGGCTGCGCAGCACTTCCAGCCCCGCCAGCACCCCATAGACCCCGTCGAAACGGCCGCCTTCGGGCTGGGTGTCCAGGTGGCTGCCGATCATCACCGGCGCAGCCTGCGGGTCGGTCCCGGGGCGCCTGGCGAACAGGTTGCCGATGGGATCGACGCTCAGGCTCAGCCCGGCTTCGCGGCACCAGTGGGCGAACAGTTCGCGACCGGCCTTGTCTTCCTCGCTCAAGGCCAGGCGGCAGCTACCGCCACGGGCGGTGGCGCCGATCTCGGCCATGGCCATCAGGCTCGCCCACAGGCGTTCGCCATTGATCTTCAACATCTTCAGGTTCTCCAGACAGTCAGGCGTGGGATGCCATTTCCAGGCGATGGGCAGCGGCGTGCCGGCGGGCCAGGGCTAGCACGCACAGCAGCGATACAGCGGCGATCAGGCTGTAGAACAGCGCCATCGGCCACCATTGGCCGAGAAAACGATGGGCCAGCCAGGTGCCGATCAAGGGTGTCAGGCCACCGGCCACAGCGCCGCAGACCTGATAGGCCAGGGAGATCGCGGTGTAGCGCACCCGGGTTTCGAACATGCCGCTGACGTAGCCGGCGATCACCGCATAGAAGGACGCCATGCACACCACCGCCAGGGCGATGCCGAGGATCATCAGCGGCGCCTGGGCCGAACTCACCAGCACGAACATCGGGTATGGCGAGGCCATGGCCAGTAGCGCCACCAGGCACAGGAAACGCGTGGCGCCGATCTTCTCGGCAACCCAGGCGGCCAGGGGCTGGATGCAGAACTGGATGATCGCCACCACGAATAGGCACTCGAGGATCAGCGACCGGGGAATCTGCAGCTGCTGGGTGCTGTAGGCGATCATGAAGGTGTTGGTGAAGTACACCCCGGCGATTCCCAGGGTGTTGGCGCCGATGCACAGCAGCAACGGCCGCCAGGCGCTGTGCAGCACTTCCAGTACCGGCGCCTGCTCATGGCGGGCAACCTTGGCGGCGCGCTCGCGGCTGGCGAGGAATTCCGGCGACTCCTCGACCCCCAGGCGAATCGCCAGGCCCACCACCAGCAACAGCGCACTGGCCAGGAACGGCAGGCGCCAGCCCCAGCTCATCAGGGCCTCCTCGGGCAAGCGGGTCACGGCGCTGAACGCCAGCAGCGAGAGGATCAACCCGGCCGGGCTGCCCAGCTGGGCGAAGGAAGCGAAGAAGTTGCGCCGGCCCTTGGGCGCATGCTCGCCGGCCATCAATACCGCCCCGCCCCACTCGCCACCCACGGCGATGCCCTGGACGATGCGCAACAGGATCAGCAGCACCGGCGCCGTGGCACCGATCTGCGCGTAGGTCGGCAGCAGGCCGATGCACACGGTGACCACGCCCATCATCAGCAAGGTGATGACCAGGGACTTCTTGCGCCCGATGCGATCGCCGATATGGCCGAAGATGATGCCGCCCAGGGGCCGGGCGAAGAAGCCCACGGCGAAGGTGCCGAAGGCCGCCATGGTGCTGAACAGCGAGTCGCTGGAGGGGAAGAACAAGGCGCCGAATACCAGCGCCGCGGCCGTGGCGTAGATGTAGAAGTCGTACCATTCGATCATGGTGCCGATGAACGCGGCGGCAGCGGCCCGGCGCGGTTGAGGCGAGGCGGAGGACATGGATCAGGCTCCCTTGATTGTTGTTCTGGCAGGAGGACGGTGCAGCGCAGGCGCCTTCTGTGGGCGCCGTTGTGGAGTGGATTTATCCGCGGCCGGGGATAATCAGTCAATTTTCTATTGGTTATCTCGATTATTATCCTGGCTTATTATCAAGCCCTCGCCCGCCCCAGAGCCTTCGCCATGTCCGACCACGATGCCCGCCGCTTGCTCAACGACCGCCTGGACTGGAATCTGCTGCGCACCTTCCGGGTGATCGGCCAGGAACTGAGCATCAGCCGTGCGGCGGCGCGCCTGCACCTGACCCAGCCCGCGGTGAGCCAGGCCCTCAAGCGCCTGGAGGAACAACTGGGCCGGCAGTTGATCGCCCGCCGTGGCCCGCGCTTCGCCCTGACCGAAGTCGGCGAGCAGATCTTCGCCCTGGCCGGCGAGATCTACGGCCAGGTGTCCCAGGTCAGCAGCGTGCTGGAGCAGCCTGCCGACGAGGTGATCGGCAAGGTCCGGCTGTTGATCATCAGCCGCATCTGCAACGAGCGCTTCGACCAGTTCCTGGCGGACTTTCATCGCCAGCACCCACGGGTCGACCTGGAGGTGGACGTGATGCGCAGTTCGGACATCGTCAGCGCCCTGCAGGAAAAGACCGCGACCCTGGGCCTGAGCCTCAACCGCCGGCCGCAGCCGCGCCTGGAGCAACGCTTGTTCCTGCGCCAGCGCTATGCGTTCTTCTGTGGCAAGCACCACCCGCTGTTCGGCCGCGCGGATGTGGCCGAGGGCGACCTGCAACGGGAGAACTTCGTCAGTTTCACCAGCGACCAGATCGGCGGCATGCTCTCGCCGTTGACCATCTTCCGCGACCAGCAGGGCTTCAGCGGACGTATCGTCGCCTCCTCCCCCAGCCTGGAAGAAGTGCGCCGCCTGGTGATCGCCGGGTTCGGCATCGGCTGCCTGCCGGAGCATGTGGTGGCGGCCGATGTCGACAGCGGGCTGCTGTGGCGGCTACCGCCCCACGAGGGCATCGCCGATGTCGACATCCACCTGCTGTGGAACCGCGAGCAGCGCCTGAGCCGCGCCGAGGCGTTGTTCCTCGAACGCTTGCAGGCGTGCCTGGACGCTCAGTAGCCCAGGCGGCGGTCGGCCAGGTTCAGCAGCGGTTCGCCCGCCTCCAGGCGGCGCAGGTTCTCCGCCACTTGCCGGGCAATGCAATCGTGGGAGGCGGCCGAGGCCATGTGCGGGGTGACGGTGACCCCGGGCAGGCTCCACAGCCGATGCTCCGCCGGCAGCGGCTCCTGGTCGAAAACATCCAGCAAGGCGCCGCGCAGTTGGCCGCTGGCCAGGGCCTGTTGCAGGTCGTCGATCCGCAGGTGCCCGCCACGCCCGCAATTGACCAGCGCCGCCCCGGGCGCCAGCCGGGCGAAGGTGGCATGACCGAGGATGCCCCGGGTCTCGGGCGTCAGGGGCAGCAGGTTGACCAGCAGGTCCAGGCCGTCGAGGAAGCCATCCCGCCCCTCGGCGCCGGCGAAGCAGCGCACCTGGGGCAACTGCTTGGCGCTGCGGGCCCAGCCGCGCACCTGGTAGCCCGCGCCAGCCAGGTCCTGGGCGATGGCGGCGCCCAGGGAGCCCAGGCCCATGACCCCGACCTTGAAGTCCTGCGCCGGCACTTGCAGCGGCCGCTCCCAGCAGTGCCCGGCCTGCTGCCGCAGTACCCTGTCGAAGCCCCGGTGGTAGTGGATCACCGCCCAGCGCACGTACTCGGTCATGCCCTGGCGGTGCCCGGGGTCCACCACCCGGCACACCGGCAATGGCGGGCAGCCTGGATCGTGTTCCAGGTGATCGATGCCGGCCGCCACCGAATGGATCAACTGCAATGCCGGCAAGGCTCGCAGGCTGCCCGGCGGCGGGAACCAGCAGGCCGCCAGCCGTGCCTCGGCAGCCCCGGGGTCGCCTGCCAGCAATGCCTGCACCTGCGGCGCACTGCGGGCAAAGGCCTGCTGCAGTTGTTGCAGCAACAGGTGGTCACGGGACAGCAGCACCACAGGGCTCATGACAGGTAGGACTCGCGCTGGTGTTCGATCAGGGTCAGGGCCGCGTCCCAGGCCAGCTCGATGATGTGGTCGGCATCGTCGCGCTCGAACTGCTCGGCGGTGTGGACACAGACCTGCGGCGAGGGGTAGTTGAGCACCGAGCCACCGGCC
This sequence comes from Pseudomonas piscis, assembly GCF_009380155.1. Lineage (GTDB taxonomy): Bacteria > Pseudomonadota > Gammaproteobacteria > Pseudomonadales > Pseudomonadaceae > Aquipseudomonas > Aquipseudomonas piscis. Next base: position 42,593 of record NZ_WHUV01000010.1, read on the forward strand.
AGGGCCTGTACCTGGGCCTGGCAGGCGCGCTCCAGGAAGTGGATCTCGTGGAAGGCGTGGGCCACGCTGGCACCGCCCACCAGCAGGCCGTGGTTGCGCAGGATCATGGCCTTGTGCGGGCCCAGGTCGGCGATCAGGCGCTGGCGCTCGTCCAGGGACAGGGCGATGCCTTCATAGGTGTGGTAGGCCAGCTTGCCGTAGAACTTCAGCGCGTGCTGGCTGATGGGCAGCAGGCCCTGCTGCTGGGCCGCTACTGCCATGCCGGCAGCGGTGTGGGTATGGATCACGCAGTTGAGATCGGGACGGGCCATGTGGATCGCCGAGTGGATGACGAAGCCGGCGGCGTTGACCCGGTGTCCGCTGTAGTGGGGATCGACGATGCGCCCCTCCTGGTCGATGCGTACCAGGTCGCTGGCACGCATGCGGTCGAAGATCACCCCGTAGCGGTTGATCAGGAAGTGGTGCTCGGGCCCGGGGATGCGCAGGGTGATGTGGGTGTCGATCAGGTCGGTCATGCGAAAGTGCGCCACCAGGCGATACAGCGCCGCCAGTTCGCAACGGGCTTGCCATTCGACGGCACTCATGTGTTCAGGTTTGCTCACGGATACACCTCTTGGGGAGCGGGTTGGACCACCGGCTTGGCGCGCATGCGCGCCAAGCCACAGACGCCGATCAGCGACAACGCCGACAGCAGGCTGAAGAACAGCGCCAGGGGCAGCCATTGCCCGGAAAACTTACTGGCCAGCAGCGTCCCCAGCAGCGGCGTGGTGCCGCCGGCCAGGGCGCAACTGAGTTGGTAGGCGATGGAGATGCCTGAGTAGCGCAGGTGCACCGGGAACGCCTGGGTCATGTAGCCGGCGATCACCGCGTACAGCGCCGACAGGATCACCACCGCCAGGGCGATGCCGAGGGTCATCAAGAGGATGTTCTGGGTACCGACCAGCAGGAACATCGGGTACGGCGTGACCATGCACAGCAGGGCCACCAGGGTCAGGAAGCGCCCTTCGCCGATGCGCTCGGCCAGCAGGGCCGAGAGCGGTTGCGACAGCAGCTGGATCACGGTGACGAGGAACAGGCAGTCGAGGATGGTGGCCCGGGGGATGCCCTGGTACTGGGTGACGTAGGTGATCATGAAGGTGTTGGTGAAGAAGAAACCGGCCGAACCTATGGTCACCGCCGCCGAGGCCAGGAGGATCTGCCGCCAGCAGTCGCGGACCACCTCCAGCACCGGGTAGCGCGCCGTCTCCTGGTTATCCCGGGCCTTGGCGAACTCCGGCGATTCATGCACCCCGCTACGGATCATCAGGCCCACCATCATCAGCACGCCACTGGCCAGGAACGGCAGGCGCCAGCCCCAGGCGAGGAAGTCCTCGGGGGCAAGGCTGGTGACCAGGCGAAAGGCGATCAAAGCCAGCAACAGGCCGGCGGGGCTGCCCAATTGGGCGAAGGAGGCGTAGAAGGTCTTGCGCCGGGCCGGAGCGTGTTCGCTGGCCATCAGCACCGCCCCACCCCATTCGCCGCCGACGGAAATGCCCTGGATCAAGCGCAACACGATCAGGCCGATGGGCGCCCAGATACCAACGCTGGCATAGCTGGGCAGCAGGCCGATGCCGGTGGTGGCCAGGCCCATCAGCGCCATGGTCACCAGGAGCATCTTCTTGCGCCCGAGGCGGTCGCCCAGGTGGCCGAAGACCATGCCCGCCATGGGCCGGGCGACGAACCCCACGGCAAAGCTGCCGAACGCCGCCAGGGTGCTGGTCACCGGGTCGCTGCTGGGAAAGAACACCTGCCCCAGCACCAGGGCCGCGGCCGTGGCGTAGATGTAGAAGTCGTAGAACTCGATGGTGGTGCCGATGAAGGCCGCTGCCGCGGCGCGTCGCGGCTGAGGGGTGCTGTGCATGCAAGGACCTGTGTATTTGTAGTTATGGGCAGGTGCTGAAGGCTTAGTCAGGCGGCGCTCTATGGCGCTTGTGGGCTTTATCGCCGTCGTGCCAGGATTAGTCAATTTTCGAATTCTTATCCTAACTATTAGCCTTGCTACTACTAGGGCACCCCATGGGCGCTTCTAAAAACGTAGGCGAGGCAGGTCGTTTTTAGAGGAGCCCCATGTCGACACTCGATCCTGTGACCGGCTCCTGGGCCGGACGGCGTTTTCTCAACGATCGCCTGGACTGGAACCTGTTGCGCACCTACCTGGTGATCGGCCAGGAAGGCAGCATGAGCCGCGCTGCCGCGCGCCTGCACATCACCCAGTCGGCGGTCAGCCAGGCCCTCAAGCGGCTCGAGGAGCAGCTGGACTGCCTGCTGATCGTCCGTAGCGGACGGCGCTTCGAACTCACCGAGACCGGCGAGGAAGTGCTGCGCATCGCCACCGATATCTATGGCGACATCTCGCGCCTGGGCACCGTGGTGCAAAGCCGTCAGGACGACGTGGTGGGCAAGATCCGCATTCTCACCGTCAGTGGGGTGAAGGCCCGGCATTACGATGAGTTCCTCGCTGACTTTCATGCCGCGCATCCGAAGATCGAGCTGGAGGTGGAGGTGCTGGGCAGTCCGGACATCATCAGTTCGCTGCTGCAAAAGACCGCGACCCTGGGGGTGGGCCTGTGCCGGCTGCCGCAGCCCAGGCTGGAGCAGCGAGTGCTGTTCCGGGAGCGCTACGCCTACTTCTGCGGCCCACGCCATCGGCTGTTCGGCCAGGCCAACCTGAGCCTGCAACAGCTGGCCACGGAGAACTTCGTCAGCTTCACCAGCGACCAGCTGGGAGGCAATCTGTCACCCCTGACGCTGTTTCGCGACCAGCAGGGCTTTACCGGCAAGATCGTCGCCTCTTCCACCAGTTTCGAGGAAATTCATCGGCTGATCTGCGCCGGCTTCGGCATTGGCTGCCTGCCGATCCACCTGGTGCGCCGGGACGTCGAACAGGGCTTGCTGTGGCCACTGCCGCCGGAGGATGGGGTGGTGGATTTCGATATCCAGCTGCTGTGGAACCGTGAGCAGAAGATGAGCCAGGCCGAGGCGCTGTTTCTCCAGAGCATCCAGCACATGCTCAGTATCCACGAGCAGGTGCCGGACAGCCTGGTGCTGCGCTGACTCAGACGTGGGGATCGCCAGGAGCCTTGGCCGGTGCGGCGTACTGCGGCTTGAGGTGGCCGTTCTGGTCCAGTAGCCAGGCGTCCATGATCTGCCGCACCACGGGGCCGGCGACCCGGCCACCGGCCTCGCCGTTCTCGATCATCACCGAGATCACGATCTGCGGATGCTCGGCCGGGGCGAAGCCGACGAACAGGGCATTATCGCGGTTGCGCTCACGGGTCTTGAGGCGGTCATAGCGCTCGCCCTGCTTGATCGCCACCACCTGGGCGGTACCACTCTTGCCCGCGATCCGGTACTGGGCCCCAGCGGCGGCGGCACGGGCGATGCCGCGAGGATCGTGCATGACCATCTGCATGCCATGGTTGACCTGGTCCCACTCGCGCGGGTCCTTCAACAGGATGTTGGGCATCGGATGCGGGTCCACCGGGGCCACGCCATCGACGGTCTTGGCCAGGTGCGGCCGGTTCCATACCCCCTTGTTGGCGATCAGTGCCGTGGCCTGGGCCAGCTGCAGCGGCGTGACCTGCATGTAGCCCTGGCCAATGCCGAGGATCAGCGTTTCTCCCGGGAACCACGCCTGGCGGCGGGTGGCGCGCTTCCAGGCCTGGGACGGCATCAGTCCCGGGGCTTCCTCGAACATGTCCAGGGAGACCTTCTCCCCGAGGCCGAACATGGCCATGTAGTCGTGCAGGCGGTCGATACCCAGCTTGTGGGCGAGGTCGTAGAAGTAGGTGTCGTTGGAACGCATGATCGCCGCGTCCATGTCCACCCAGCCGTCGCCGCTGCGGTTCCAGTTGCGGTATTTGTGGTCGTAGTCCGGCAACTGGTAGTAGCCCGGATCGAAGACGCGGCTGGAGGGGGTGACCACGCCGGTATCCAGGCCGGCGATGGCCACTTCCGGCTTGATGGTCGAGCCCGGCGCATAGAGGCCGCGCAACGCGCGGTTGAACAGCGGCCGGTCGATGGAATCATGCAGGGCGGCATATTCCTTGAAACTGATGCCGGTAACGAACAGGTTGGGGTCGAAGCTGGGGTTGCTGACCATGGCCAGCACTTCGCCGGTGGACGGGTCAAGGGCCACCACCGAGCCGCGGCGGTCGCCCAGGGCTTGCTCGGCAGCCTCCTGGAGCTTCACGTCCAGGCTCAGGACGATGTTCTTCCCGGGGACCGGATCGGTGTGCTTGAGCACGCGCATGACCCGCCCCTGGGCGTTGGTCTCCACCTCTTCGTAACCGACATGGCCGTGCAGTTCGGATTCGTAGAACTTCTCGATACCGGTCTTGCCGATGGATTGGGTACCGCGGTACTCCACCGAGTCCAGGGTCTTGGCTTCTTTCTCGTTGATCCGCCCGACATAACCGATGGAGTGGGCGAAGTGCATCCCCAGGGGGTAATGCCGGACGAACTGGGCTTCGACATCCATGCCCGGCAAGCGGTATTCGTTCACCGCCAATACGGCGATCTGCTCCTCAGTGAGCTGGTAGAACAGGGTGACGGGCACGAAAGGATGGCGGGCCTGCTTCATGGCCTTGTCGAACAGCGCCCGCTCTTCCGGCGGCAAGTGCAGGAGCTCGGCCACGGTATCCAGTTCGCCCTTGAGATCGGTGGCGCGCTCACGGGTGATGGTCAGGTTGAAGCTGGGGCGGTTGTCCGCCAGGACCACGCCATTGCGGTCATAGATCACCCCACGGGTCGGGGTGATGGGCAACACGTGGACACGGTTGTTCTGCGAAACGGTGGAGTGGTAGTCGAACTCCACCACCTGGAGGAAATACATACGCCCCACCAGCGCACAGGTGATGGCCGCTACCAGCACGGCGCAGGCCAGCAGCCGCTTGTTGACCAGGCGGGTTTCTTTCTCGTGGTCCTTGATCGGAATCGCTTCGGGCATTGCTACAGCTTCTCGGTGAAATAGAGGTCGACGCTGGTCCGTGCGGGTGAAATCGGGTCCGTAAAAAAGAGCTGCACCATACCAAAAACCGGCCGCCGACTTTGCCGGGATTTCCCCCACGGCTGATCAATGGTGCTGGCCGGAGGGCATTATTGACCTGTGATCAAGGGTGTTGTTCCGATTCTTGGGTTTTTCCCGCATTACTCACTGGGGAGACTGCAAGATGCTCTTGGCCGGTCGACCTGGCTGGCGCAAGAGCGTCTTGAAACCTGATGGAGAGTGAAGATGCCAAGCGAATATGTGGCCTGGGGCTGGACCCGGGGAGCCGGCCTGCCTGGCCTGCGATCGATCCGTAAAGCCCTGCCGCAACCGTCGGCCAATCAACTGCTGATCGCCAATAGCGTGATCGCGTTGAATCCGGTGGATTGGAAAATGATCGAATGGGGCCACGACGACTGGCGGGACGGCCATGTGCCGGGCGTGGATGGTGTCGGAGTAGTGGCGGCAGCAGGCTCTGATGCGAGCATCCGACCAGGAACCCGGGTGGCTTATCACCAGGGGTTGAGCGCTGACGGTAGTTTCGCCGAATACAGCCTGATCGATGCCAGGGCCGCCCTCGTCCTGCCCGATGAGCTGGACGACGCTGTGGCGGCGGCCTTGCCATGCCCCGGTCTGACGGCCCTGCAAGCTTTGGACAAGCTGCCCCAGGCGGGCGTGGGGGATGTGCTGGTGGTGGGTGCCGGCGGTGCCGTGGGCTCGTTGCTGGCGCAGATGGCGGTAAAAAGGGGGATGCGGGTCTGGGCCACGGCTTCAGCCAAGCATCATGAACGACTGCTGGAGCAAGGTGTGGTTGGAGTCTTCGACTACCACCGGCCAGAGTGGCGGACTGAATTGCAAGCCCGCCTGGGTAGCCGGCGGCTTTCGGCTATTTTCGATACGGTCAGCGGCAGACAAGCGGCGAACCTGGCCGAGTTGCTGGGCTACAACGGGCACTTGGTGTGTATCCAGGATCGCCAGGAGACGGCGCCGTTGCCAGCATTCAGCACAGCCATTTCCCTGCATGAAGTGGCGTTGAACAGTCTTCATGCACACGGCGTCGAAGCCGACTGGCAACGCTACCAGCAACAGGGTGCCTATTTGCTGCAGCAGGTTGCACAAGGTCAGCTCAAGGGCTCTGCCCTGTTGCCTTTCGACTTCAACGAACTGCCGGCAAAGCTCGAGGCGCTCAGGGATGCGGAGCAGCACGGCAAGTGGATCGCTCGCCTGCAGCCCGGGCAAGTGTTTGCCTGAGCCAGGTCAGGCCCGGCAAGTGCCGGGCCGCTTGCCAGGATTTCGCTCGCGCAAAGACAAAACCCCAACTGCTTTCGCAATTGGGGTTTCGGAATTTAATCTTGACGATGACCTACTCTCACATGGGGAAACCCCACACTACCATCGGCGATGCATCGTTTCACTGCTGAGTTC
>NZ_WHUV01000011.1 GCF_009380155.1 Pseudomonas piscis
CGCTGCCTTATCAGCTCCTTTCGGACTTCGATGAACTGAAGCGTGACCGCTGTCGAAATCTTCGTAACTCGTTGAATCTCAAGGAGTTTTCCGTTTCGACTGCGCCGGAAGTGGGGCGAATTATAGACCTGTAGAATCTGCCGTCAAGCACTAATTACGCTTTTCTTGCAGAAGATGCTTTTCCAATCATAAGCCGAGGAATACGGCGAGCCACGGAGGGCAGGCGCAACACCATTAATACTGTCCCCAAAGACGCGTAGATGGCCCATTCCTTCAGATCGGCCCTGACGATCCACAACATATGCAGCAACCCAAGCCCAAGAATGAAATAGACCAGGCGATGCAACTTCTTCCAGCGAGCCCCCAACCGTCGTTGGCTGTAGCGATTGGATGTTACCGCCAACGACAACAGAAGGATGAATCCCAAACTACCGACAAGGATATAAGGCCGCTTGCGCAGCTCCACGCCAAGTTGCGACCAGTCCAACCCCAGTATGAAAACGCCATAGGCAGTCAAATGCAGCACCACATAAGCAAAGCACCATAATCCCAACTGCCGTCGCACAGCGATCCAACCCGACCAGCCTGTCAGCTTCTGCAGTGGCGTCATGCTCAACGTGAGTAACAGAAACACCAGGGCTCCCAACCCCAGCCGATCGACCAGGACCTTGCCCGGGTCGGGCCCCAACAGCGAAGCCCAAGCCTCATACAACCAATACATGGGCCATATCGCGCCTGCAATGAAAACAGCGATGCGCCAAAGCGAATGACGCATCAGTAATCCTTCCTCAGATCCATCCCGCTATATAAAGAAGCGACCTCTTCCCCATAGCCATTGAACATTTGGGTTTCGCGGACATTCGGACTGAACAGCCCACTGGGAAGGCGCCGCTCCCGCGCCTGGGTCCAACGGGGATGGTCGACCGTCGGATTCACATTTGCATAAAAGCCGTATTCGTTGGCGGCGATACTCTGCCAGGTCGTCTTGGGCTGCTCACTGACCAAACTGATACGCACGATGGATTTCACGCTCTTGAAGCCATACTTCCAGGGCACGACCAACCGCAGCGGTGCGCCGTTCTGGTTCGGCAACTCCCGTCCATACATTCCCACCGCCAGGATCGCCAACGGGTTCATCGCCTCATCGAGCCGCAGTCCTTCGACATAAGGCCAATCAATCAAGGCGAACCCGGAGCGTTGCCCCGGCATATGCTCAGGATCACGCAAGGTTTCAAAGCGAATGAACTTGGCCTTGCTGGTGGGCTCGACCTGCTTGAGCAGCGCAGAAACGGGAAAGCCGATCCAGGGGATCACCATCGACCAGGCCTCGACACAACGCAGTCGATAGATACGCTCCTCCAACTGGTAAGGCTTGATGAAGTCCTCGAGCGCGTAACGACCCGACTTGGCTACCTCACCATCCACTACCACGCTCCACGGCTCAGTCTTCAGAGCTCCCGCATTGGCGGCGGGATCACCTTTATCAGTGCCGAATTCGTAGAAGTTGTTGTAGTGGGTCGCATCCTTGAAGGGAGTGATCGCCTCCCCCTGGGCAACCACCGCTTGCCAGCGAGTGGCCGGCAATTTCTCCGTGAACCAGGAAGGAGCCTGCCCCGGGTCGACATCGGCATAGCGCACCGCCTCGTCCGCCCTGCCCCAACGAGGCAACGCAGCCGCGGCGAGACCTGCAACGGTGCCGCCCAACAGGGCCCGTCGCGACAGGTAGAAGGATTCAGGAGTGATATCCGACGCTTTGCAATCGGAAGACTTGGGGAACTTGAGCAGCATGACAACTCCGCAGTATTGGAGGACAGATGCACCAATAGACTGCGGAGTATGGGGGAAATTACATCACTCGATGTGATTGCGGCGACGAAGATGCAACAGGTACTGGATCGGACCGGAAGCCGCATAGGCCAGGAACACCAGCAACAGTACCCGGGGCGGATCGCTGAACACCACCGCGAAGACCAGGACCACCGCCAGGATGGCCACGAACGGCACCCGGCCCTTGAGGTCGAGATCCTTGAAGCTGTTGTACTTGATGTTGCTGACCATCAGCATGCCGGCAGCCGCCACCATCAGGGCCACCAGGAACGACATCTTCGACCCCTGGATACCATAGTCACTGAAGGCCCAGACGATACCTGCCACCACACCCGCAGCCGCCGGACTGGCCAGGCCGATGAAGTAACGCTTGTCGGCCGTCCCCACTTGAGTATTGAAACGTGCCAGGCGCAATGCGGCACCGGCTACATAAATGAAGGCGACCATCCAGCCAACCTTGCCCATGTCGCCCAGCGCCCAGCCGAAGGCCAGCAACGCCGGGGCAACGCCGAACGCCACCATGTCCGACAAGGAATCGTACTCGGCACCGAACGCACTCTGAGTGTTGGTCATCCGGGCTACGCGGCCATCCAGGCCATCAAGCACCATGGCAACGAAAATCGCGATGGCAGCAAAGGCAAAATACTTGCTCGCTCCGGCAGCATCCCCGGCACTCAGGGCACTCTGGGCGCTCATGGAACTGATGATGGAATAGAACCCCGCGAACAGGTTCGCAGTGGTGAACAGATTCGGCAGAAGATAGATACCACGATGCCGGACTTTACGGCCTTCAGCGTCATGTCCTTCTTCGACATGCTCATCGATCGGTAGCAGGCTTTCGGCGTCAGAGGCCTGGTTTGGCTCTTCGGGACGTTCGCTCATGGACATTACCTTGCAACGGTGTGAAAAGTTTCGACAGATACCCCGGGCCACGGTTCGGCCACAAAGGAGCCTGCTTTATACCAGAACCTATCCCCGCAAACGAAAAAACGCGGCCTAGGCCGCGTTTTCCCTGACAAGACTCGAACTTAGTTCTTGGTTTTGTCGACGATCTTGTTGGCAGAGATCCACGGCATCATCGAACGCAGTTGCTCGCCGATGATCTCGATGCCGTGAGCGGCGTTGTTACGACGCTTGGCGGTCATGGATGGGTAGCCGGTAGCGCCTTCGCTGATGAACATCTTCGCGTATTCGCCGTCCTGGATGCGCTTCAGGGCGTTGCGCATGGCCTGGCGGGATTCGGCGTTGATGACTTCTGGGCCCGTCACGTATTCGCCGTACTCGGCGTTGTTGGAGATCGAGTAGTTCATGTTGGCGATACCACCTTCGTACATGAGGTCAACGATCAGCTTCAGCTCGTGCAGGCATTCGAAGTAGGCCATTTCCGGCGCGTAGCCGGCTTCGACCAGGGTTTCGAAACCGGCCTTGACCAGTTCCACGGTACCGCCACACAGAACGGCTTGCTCGCCGAACAGGTCGGTTTCGGTCTCGTCCTTGAAGGTGGTTTCGATGATGCCGGTACGGCCACCACCTACACCTGCGGCATAGGACAGGGCGACGTTCTTGGCATTGCCCGAGGCATCCTGGTAGATGGCGATCAGGTCAGGGATACCACCGCCCTTGACGAACTCGGAACGCACGGTGTGGCCCGGGGCCTTCGGCGCGATCATGATCACGTCCAGGTCGGCACGAGGAACTACCTGGTTGTAGTGGATCGAAAAACCGTGGGAGAAGGCCAGGGTGGCGCCTTTCTTGATGTTCGGCTCGATTTCGTTCTTGTACAGGGCGCCCTGGAACTCGTCTGGAGTCAGGATCATGACCAGGTCGGCAGCGGCGACAGCAGTAGCCACGTCGGCAACTTTCAAGCCATGGGCTTCGGCCTTGGCAACGGTGGCCGAGCCTTTACGCAGGCCGACAGTCACGTCGACGCCGGAGTCTTTCAGGTTGCAAGCTTGAGCGTGACCCTGGGAACCGTAACCGATGATGGCAACCTTCTTGCCCTGGATGATCGACAGGTCGCAGTCTTTATCGTAGAAAACTTTCATGAACTTCCCCTATGTCAGGCCGTTCCGGCCATTCGCTAATTTGAATTAGATGCTCAGTACTTTGTCGCCACGGGCAATCCCGGTGACGCCACTGCGTACGGTTTCCAGAATCGATGCGGTACCGATCGATTGAATGAAGCTGTCGAGCTTGTCGCTGGTACCGGTCAGTTGAACGGTATACACGCTAGCGCTGACATCAACGATCTGCCCACGGTAGATATCGGTGGTGCGCTTGACCTCGGCGCGCTGGGCACCGGTCGCCTTGATCTTGACCAACATCAGCTCACGCTCGATGTGGGCACTTTCCGACAGATCCACCAGCTTGACCACCTCGACCAGCTTGTTCAGGTTCTTGGTGATCTGCTCGATGATCTCGTCATGACCGACGGTAGTCAGGGTCAAGCGCGACAAGGTCGGGTCTTCGGTTGGCGCCACAGTCAGGCTTTCGATGTTGTAGTTGCGCTGCGAGAACAGGCCGACAACACGAGACAGGGCGCCCGGTTCGTTTTCCAGAAGCAAGGAGATGATGTGCCGCATATTAAGTACGCTCCGTCTTGCTCAGCCACATATCGCGCATGGAGCCGTCTTTGATCTGCATCGGATAGACGTGCTCGCTGGTATCGACCTGGATATCGAGGAACACCAGGCGATCCTTCATGGCGAACGCTTCTTCCATCTTCGGCTTCAAGTCCTTCAGGTCGGTGATGCGGATACCCACGTGACCGTAAGCCTCGACCAGCCGGACGAAGTCAGGCAGCGATTCCATGTAGGAGTGCGAATGACGGCTGCCATAGCTCATGTCCTGCCATTGGCGAACCATACCCAGCACGCCGTTGTTCAGGTTGACGATCTTGACTGGCAGGTCGTACTGCAGGCAGGTGGACAGCTCCTGGATATTCATCTGGATACTGCCTTCACCCGTGACGCAGGCGACATCATCATCAGGGAAGCTCAACTTGACTCCCATGGCCGCCGGGAAACCGAAGCCCATGGTGCCCAGGCCACCGGAGTTGATCCAGCGGTTGGGTTTGTTGAACTTGTAGTACTGCGCCGCGAACATCTGGTGCTGGCCCACGTCGGAGGTCACAAAGGCATCGCCCTTGGTCACTTCGCAGAGGGTCTCGATCACGGTCTGCGGCTTGATGATGCTGCCGTCACCTTTGTCGTAAGGGAACAGGCCGCGGTCACCGCGCCACTCGTCGATCTGCTTCCACCAACTGGCGACCGTATCCTTGTTCGGGGTATCGCCGATTTCCTTGAGGGCCGCGACCATTTCGGTCAGGACGCTCTCCACTGGGCCCACGATTGGCACGTCGGCCTTGATGGTCTTGGAGATCGAAGCCGGGTCGATATCGACATGGATGATCTTGGCGTTCGGGCAGAACTTCGGCGCACCGTTGATGACCCGGTCGTCGAAGCGCGCACCCACAGCCAGGATCACATCGGCATGGTGCATGGCCAGGTTGGCGGTATAGCTGCCATGCATGCCGAGCATGCCGACGAACTGCCGATCGGTCCCCGGATAGGCACCCAGGCCCATCAAGGTGTTGGTGACCGGCAGGTTGAGCATCTTGGCCAGCTCGGTCAACGCGGCGGAACCACCGCCGAGAATCACGCCACCGCCGGAATACAGCACGGGACGCTTGGCCGACAGGAGCATCTCCGCCGCCTTGCGAATCTGTCCGGAGTGACCACGAACGGCTGGGCTGTAGGAGCGCAGCTTGGCCTTCTTGGGAAAAACGTATTCGAACTTTTCAGCCGGGTTGGTCATGTCCTTGGGGATATCGACCACCACCGGGCCAGGACGACCCGATTGCGCCAGATAGAAGGCCTTCTTCATGACTTCCGGAATTTCCGAAGCGTGCTTGATCATGAAACTGTGCTTCACGATCGGCCGGGAGATACCGATCATGTCGGTTTCCTGGAACGCGTCGGTACCGACCATGGTGCTGGGCACCTGGCCAGAAATGACCACCATCGGAATCGAGTCCATGTAGGCGGTGGCAATACCGGTGATGGCATTGGTCGCACCCGGGCCGGACGTCACCAGTACCACGCCGGCCTTGCCGGTGGCACGGGCATAACCGTCAGCCATATGGGTAGCCGCTTGTTCGTGACGAACCAGGATGTGGGTAACTTCCGGTTCCTTGAACAGGGCATCGTAAACATGAAGGAGAGCACCACCTGGGTACCCGTAGATATATTTGACGCCTTCGTCACGCAAGAAGCGGACGAGCATCTCACCGCCAGATAAAAGCTCCACGTTGTTCACCTCTAAAACGCCAGAATACCGCCCTCAAAAGGGAGCGGGTCTTAATAGGTTTACTTCTCAGCAGAGCATGAGCGACGGTGGTCGCCGACTACGTCAGCACTGACTGAGCAAGCATTGGGAATGCCCCAAAGTGTTGCGGGGATTTCCCACCCAGCGCGAGGTAACGCGTTGCGGGTGTAGCACTTCGGTGCGGATGTGCACCTCATGATCTGCTGAGCGGGTCTGCTTCTGGCAGTCCCTCTACAGCGGACTTTGGATTCTTCTGTTTCGCCCTCGGCAAGTCAAGCTGTCTATATAGCTAATTCGAACTACGCTCACTAAAACGCAATAAATAGCCCAAAACCAGGGTAAATTTACGCTCCAATTGCGCGTTTTTCCGCAAGAATCTCAGAAATACGAACCTGACTTTGCCGTTCGAGCACCATCCAAGTCGGACTAGGCAGAGGCTTTGGCTACGGCAGGAACAGGGATCGGGAGCAAGCGACCCAATCATGGGTCGACCCGGCACGGGGATGCACGCAGAAGCGGCGGGCTAGAGGCTGCCAGGAGGTTCCTGGCAGCCTTGTTTCAGCGGGTGGCGGCGATCAGTTGATCGAACTCTTTGAGCAGCACTTGCAACTGCAGATCACGCCCCTGCATCGAGCGGCTGGAGAACACCATCTCGGCCATCTCCTGGATGCCGGAAGCATTGGGCAGCGGCAGGTCCTGCTCCAGGATCATCTTCATGCGCGGCAGGAAGATCCATTGCAGCCACTGCTCGAACTCCAGCGTATCCACGGCAAACGGCTGAGTGCTGGCCAGGGCCTCGGCGCTGGGAGACTCATCCCCCCATAGCCCCTGAAGCCGCAGTTCACGCTCGATCAACAGCAGCTGTTCAGCGATCTTGGGAAAACGTACGTCCATCACAGCGACACCCGGGCCTTCTGGCGAGCCTGGGCTGCACCAGCGGCATCCCCCTGCTTATCACGCGCCTGGGCGATCAACTCCCACAGGCTGGCTTGCAGGTCAGGGCGGCCATTGGCGAAGCTCAGGCCGCGGCGAGCGAACTGTTCGGCTTGCGGGGCATCGCCCTGGGCCATGCGCACCTGGGCCAGGCGATACAGCACTTGCGGTTCCCGGGGAGCCACTCGCTGCGCGCGCTCGAGGCTGGAAGAAGCGCCGTTCAGGTCACCACTGGACTGTTGCTGCTGAGCGGTCGTGAGCAACGCCAGTACCGGGCCATCCAACTGCTCGTCCGCCGACAGGCCACCGGAACGGGCCGAGGGAATGCCGCTTGGAGCCGATGGCATGTTGTAGCTGCCCTGGTTGATCGGTGCCGGCTGGTAGCTCGAACCATCCACAGGCCCAGGCGTAATGGGTCCGGAAGAAACCGGGCCCGGGGTGATCGGCGACGTGCTGATCGGTGTCGAGGTGGTCGCGCCACCGCCCGGTACCATGACCACCACGCCCGAATCCTGGGGAATAGTCTGGGCTTGGGCCTGCGCCGGACGCTTGATCGTCGTCTGGCGGAAACCTCCGGTAGCGGAAATCCGCTCATTGTTGGACACGGCTGTACCCGAGTCCACGACGGGAATCGAACCGCGCTGCACGCTGGCGCAACCATTGAGCAACGCCAGAGCTGTAATAGCTGGAACCCACCACTTGTTCACGTCAAATCCTCATCGCTTAGTTCATCCAGCCCTTGACCCAATCCATCACCGACTCGCCACCTGCCGGGCTTTCGCCACCGCAGGAAGCGCCGGGAGGCGGTTCGCTGCCGCGAATATACGGCATCTGCACAGCCCCCGGACAGTTGGCATCGGAGCCCTGCCCGGTACGTGAATCGACCCAGGCCTGGACCACGTTGTCCGGCTGCGGCATGTCCAGCGGCAGCGGATCGGCCTTGCGCATGAAGCTGGTCCACACCTGCAGGGCGCCGGTGGCTCCCGTGAACGGCGTCTTGCCGTTGTCGTCGCGGCCAAGCCAGATCACTGCCAGCAGGTCCTGGCTGAACCCGGCGAACCAGCTGTCGCGGGAATCGTTACTGGTGCCGGTCTTGCCAGCGAGCGTCAGGCTGCTGGGCAGCACGCTGTACACCGAGCGCCCGGTACCCTCGCGCATGACTCGCTGCATGGCGCTCTGGATCAGGTAGATCGAGCCCGCATCGAAACGCTGCTGGATCTGGAACGGATAGCGCTTGAGCGGCTCGCCCTCAGCGGTCAGCACACTGCGAATCCCGCGCATCGGCGTATTGAAACCGCCATTGGCCAGGGTCTGGTACATGGTGGCCACTTCCATCGGGCTCATGCCCCCCGCGCCCAGCAGCATGGATGGGAATGCCGGGAATTCCCGGGTTACCCCCAGGCGCCCAAGCGTCTTCAAGACATTCGGCACACCCACTTCCAGCCCGAGCCGGGCTGTGGAAAGGTTGTAGGAATGCGCCAGCCCCTGGTACAGGAAGACCGTGCCATGGCTGCGGCGATCATAGTTCTGCGGCTTCCACACCTGGCCATCCGCGCCCTTGACCGAGAAGGCTTCATCCGAAAGCCAGCTAGTCAGCGTGTACTGGCTGGGTTTCTCCAGGGCCGTCAGGTAGACCGCCGGCTTGATCAGCGAGCCGATCGGGCGCACGGCATCCAGGGCTCGGTTGAATCCGGCGAAACCGGCCTGGCGACTACCGATCATCGCCTGGACTTCACCGGTTTCCGGGTTGGTCACCACCATCGCCGCCTCGACCTCATCCGAGCCCTTGCGTCCGGACAGGCGCTTGAAGGTGTCGTTGACGGAGGCTTCGGCCTTCATTTGCAGGATCGGATCGAAGCTGGTGAAGATCCGCAGTCCTTCCTCGGTCAAGTCTTCATCGCGATAGTCTTCGCGCAGCTGGCGCTTGACCAGGTCGAGGAAGCCGGGGAACGAGCTGTCTGCCAGGCTGCCGCGCTTGGTCACGCCCAGGGGCATCTTCTTCGCCGCCTCGACCTGCTCTGGCGTGGCGACGCCCTGTTGAGCCAGCAGATCGAGCACCAGGTTACGCCGCTCCAGAGCACGTTCCGGATAGCGCCGCGGGTTGTAATAGGAAGGTCCCTTGACCATGCCCACCAATAGCGCCACTTGATGCAGCTTGAGTTCGGACAGCGGCTGGCTGAAGAAGAACTGGCTGGCCAGGCCGAAACCATGCACCGCGCGCTGGCCATCCTGGCCGACGAACACTTCGTTGAGGTAGGCCTCGAGGATCTCGCGCTTGTCGTAATGCAGCTCCAGCAACAAGGCCATCATGGCCTCGGTGAGCTTGCGCGACAGGCTGCGCTCGTTGGTCAGGAAGAAGTTCTTCACCAATTGCTGGGTCAGGGTGCTACCGCCCTGGCGCATCTGGCCCGACGAAGTGTTGACCCAGATCGCCCGGGCGATGGACTTGGGCGAGACCCCGAAGTGCGAGTAGAAGTCCCGGTCCTCGACGGTCACCAGGGTTTCCAGCAAGTACGGCGGAACCTGGTCGATCTTGATCAGGATCCGGTCTTCGAGGTTCTTTGGATACAGGCCACCAATCAACAGGGGCTCAAGGCGTACCACCGCCAGTTTCGCGCCCTTGCTGCCGGACAGTTCGGCCACGTAATCGCCGGAGAAACGCACGCGCACCGGCTGCGCCTGCTCCAGTCCTTCATAGAACTGGAAGCCTCGGGTATTCAAGTCAACGGTATTGCCGCTGACCGAAGCCGCGCCGGGGCCATTGGCAACGCTTTCACGGCGATAGCCCAAGGCATCGAGCTCCGTGAGGAAGTCGTCCTTGCTGAGCTTCTGTCCGACGAACAGCTCCAGCGGACGCGCATAGACCTTGGCCGGAATGGTCCAGCGCTTGCCGGAGAACTTCTCCTGGACCACGGCATCGAGGTAGACGGCGAAACCGGCGAGCACCACCAGGCCCACCAGACTGAGCTTGAGCGCCCAGCCCAGCCAGGGGCGCAGGCCGCCAGAGGAAGTTTTTTTTGCAGAACGAGGGGATCGGGTACGAGTCATGGCGGCGGATTATACGCACTTTGATTCATCATCAACATGCGCCAACCGAGGTTTGCCTGGACGCCCGCAGCGGCCATAATAGCGCCCTCGTTTTTCCGACCCTGAAGGACCGCCTGTGAGCCAGTCACTGATCGCCGCCTTGCAAAACCCAGCTCTTTATCCGCATCCGGTAGACGGATTCCAGGTCATCGAAACCCATATTTCCTGGGTGATCCTCACCGGCCCGTTCGCCTATAAAGTGAAGAAGCCGGTCAACTTCGGCTTCCTGGACTTCACCAGCCTGGAAGCCCGCGAGCATTTCTGCGGCGAGGAGCTGCGTCTTAACCAGCGCCTGACCCAGGACCTGTACCTGGAAGTCCTGCCGATCACTGGCAGCGCCGAGACCCCGGAACTGGGCGGTAGCGGTCCGGTTGTCGACTATGCACTGAAAATGCGCCAGTTCCCCCAGAGTCAGCTGTTGAGCACCCTGCAAAGCAACGGCGAACTGACCACCACGCACATCGACCAAATGGCTCGGCAGATCGCTCAGTTCCACCTCAGCGCTCCCCAGGTTCCCGCCGATCATGAGGCCGGAACCCCGGACAGCGTGATGGCGCCGGTGCGCCAGAACTTCGAGCAGATCCGCCCATTCCTCAGCGACAAGGCCGACCTGCAGCAACTCGAGGCCCTGGAAGCCTGGGCCGAAACCAGCTTCGAACGCCTCAAGCCCCTGCTGGCCCAGCGCAAGAACGATGGTTTCATTCGCGAATGCCACGGCGACATCCACCTGGGCAACGCCACCCTCATCGATGGCGACGTGGTGATCTTCGACTGCATCGAATTCAACGAGCCCTTCCGCTTCACCGATGTGTACGCCGACACCGGCTTCCTCGCCATGGACCTGGAAGACCGTGGCCTGAAGAGCCTGGCGCGGCGCTTCGTCAGTCAGTACCTGGAACTGACCGGCGACTATCAGGGCCTGGAACTGCTCAACTTCTACAAGGCCTACCGCGCCCTGGTACGAGCCAAGGTCAGCCTGTTCAGCATGCCGGCCGATGCCACCGCAGTTCAGCGTGCCACCACCCTGCGCCAGTACCGCAACTACGCCAACCTGGCGGAAAGCTACAGCACCATTCCATCGCGCTTCCTGGCCATCACCTCCGGCGTCTCTGCGGTAGGCAAGAGCCATGTGGCCATGCGCCTGGTCGATGCCCTGGGCGCCGTTCGGCTGCGTTCCGACGTCGAACGCAAGCGCCTGTTCGGCGAGCAGCAGGGAGCCAACGACCTGCATGCCGGCATCTATAGCAACGATGCCAGCAACGCGACCTATGAGCGCCTGCATGAAATCGCCGAAGTCATCCTGCGTGCCGGCTTCCCCGTGGTCATCGACGCCACCTACCTCAAGCGTGCCCAGCGTGATGCCGCCGCCAAGGTTGCCGAAGCCACCGGCACGCCATGCCTGATCATCGACTGCAACGCCCCACAGGCGGTCATCGCCAGCTGGCTCGCGCAACGTCAGGCCGACCAGAACGATCCATCGGACGCTACCCTGGCGGTGATCGCCGAGCAACAAGCCACACGCGAGGCGTTGACAGAAGAGGAACTGCTGCGCAGCAAGCGCGTCGAGACCAACGAAAGCGGTAGCCTGGACGTCCTGGTCACCAACATTCGCCAACGCCTGCCGGGCCTCTGAGTCACTCTTTCAGCCGTGAAGTGGCAAAGACTTCACGGCTGAAAAACAGTGGCACTATACTGGCGTCATAAATCCACCGCCGGTGACGTCGCCATGAGCCAACCCAAACTTCTCGACACTGCGCTTTACGCTCTGCTGCACAAGGACGACATCACGGGCTTCAACCGTGAACGCCCCAAGGATCAACCCATCGACATGCGTGGCGGAGACTTCCGCGGTCTCGACCTGCGCGAACTGAACGCCACCGGCATCGACTTCACCGACGCCTATTTCCGCTCTGCCGACCTGCGTGGCCTGGATCTTCGAAACGCCTCGATGGAAGGCGCAAGCCTTGCCCATGCGCAGATTTCCGGGGCCTACTTCCCCGTGGAGCTGACTGCCGACGAGATCCTGATGTCGGTCAATTTCGGCACCCGCCTGCGTTACAACACCCGCTGAAGTTCCCCTCTGCATATCCGGCGCATCGCCCTGCGCCGGACATGCCCCCCGCTCCTTCCCCTGCCGTACTGCGTCGCGAACTCCCCCGCTCCAACGATGAACTCACCCGCCTTAGAAGCATTTGCGTCGAACCCGACCAACGCACAGCGCGTTTTCTGCTGAGCGCTACACTCCTTTGAAGCTGCCCACTCACCATTCGGCCATCGCCAGGAGGCTTGATGAATGATGAACTGCAACACCTGAAGAACCTCGGCAAGACATCCGCGCAGTGGCTGCATGCAGTGGGCATCCATAGTGCTTCGGACCTGCGTCGCCTGGGAGCGGTGGACGCATACCGCGCCGTGCGCACCCGGGGTTTTCGTGCCTCGAAGGTCTTGCTCTATGCCATCGAGGGCGCGCTGATGGACATGCACTGGAACGACCTCCCCGCCGAACGCAAGGAAGCCCTGAACAAGCAGCTGGATGCCATTTCCACCCGTCAAAAAAACTGATTGGCACACTTCTATGTATCTATTGGGAGAGCAGCCGGCCTACGCCGATGCCTTGATCAATCGCCTGCAGAACATTCCGCCGCAACTGCTCGAAGGCCTGGCGCCCTGCGGCCCGACACTGGAACTGCCGGCCATGGCGGACCTTTCAGGCGCCCTGCCCGGCCATCAGATCTACCTGCTGGAAAGCGGTGTGATCCAGGCGAGCGTCGAGGATCGTCCACTGTTCTACCTGCACGAAGGCGACCTGGTGGGATTGCGTCGGGGCCTCGAGCAGCCCCACTGGCTGCTTGGCTGCGACGCGCCCTTGCAACTGATTCCGTACCTGAGGGCAGATGTGTTCCGGCACATCCATGCCGATGAACAGCGCTCGGAGTTGCTGCTGCAATACCTGATCGGCCAAACCGCCCTGCTCTCGGATGCCGTTGCCCGCCTGAAACCGCCGGAACTGCGCAGTCATAATGGCTTCAAGCGCGTACAGCAAGGCGAAGTGCTGATCGCCCAGGGCGATGAGGCGGACCATGTCTTCGTGATAGTCGAGGGGCATGCCCAGGCCTTCGTCGACGGGCACAAGGTCGGCGACGTGCCCAAGGACGAGATCTTCGGCGCCATGTCGATGTTCACCGGTGAAAAGCGCAGCGCCAGCGTGATCGCCAGCGAACCGACCACCGTGATGCTGATTCCCAGGGATCAGTTCCTCAGCCTGACCCAGAGCAATCCACGAGTAGCCCATAGCCTGATCGAAAGCATGGCCCGGCGCATCAACCTGTTGAACCGGGAAGTGATCCGGCTCAAGGGCCTCGGCGATCGCGAATAAGCCCGAATCCGGAGGCGATTCAAACGAGCGTTTAGCGAAATATGCAAAAACTGGAAATCACCACGTTGACATCGAAATGAGAATCGTTATGATTATCACAACTGGTCGCGAGATCAGCCGATAACCTGGAAGACCAGTGGTTCGGACTCTCAGATTATCTCCTCATCAGGCTAATCACGGTTATTTGACCCGGCTCTGCCGGGTCTTTTTTTGCCTGCAAAAAACCTTCGCTCAACGCCTCAACGGTGCGCAGTAATCGCGTTCGGGTTGGGGCGGGGTGAACCAGACCAGGTCGGCATTGGCCAGATCCACCGAGTGGCCACGCTCCGCCAGCATCAACACCAGCACTTCCTGCGGATGCCCAAGGTCGGCCAGATGCAAGGGCACGCCCAGATCCTTGCGCGCATGGAACGCACCAGCAAACAACAAGGCAGGAGCCGGTGCCGCGAGCAGGCGCTCGGCCATGCGCCGATCACGCTGCTGCTGTACGGCCAGCATGGCTGGTACCTGGCTTTGAGGCAGCAGACCGCAATGGGATTCGCGAATCTGTGCGGCCAAGGTCGTGGTTACCCTGTCGTCGTTGACCCGGGAGCCAGACAGCGATGGCGCCTTGGCATAGATATCACGCACTTCCTGGCGATCCAGGTTGGCGCAGAGCAGCGGATAAGGCTGCTTCAAGGCATACCCCACTAACGGGCCATAGAGGCTCCAGTCCCAGCCGGGCTGCCAGGCCAGCGCAGCAGGCAGGTCATCAGGCCAACGCCCCGTGCCAACCGCCGCCCTGCTGGCATCGACACGGGATTGCTGATCGGGGTTGAGCATCTCCAGCAGCAAGCTGCCCTGGGGCCGTTGCACGGCCATCGAACGCAGCAACCACAATTGCACGGCGTGGTGCTCGGGGTTGTCGTGCTGCTCGCCGACGATCACCCGTGATGCCTGGCCCAACAGCACCGCCAACTCTTCGGGAGCAAGTATTCGACCATTGCGCAGGTCGACGATGCTGCCCGCAGGCGTCGCCACGGGAGGCGGCAGGATCGGGGCCGAGGTCTGGCAGCCCGCCAGTGACAACACCAGCAGAAGTAGCAACGAACGCATCGGAACGCCTCCAGATTGCCCGTCAGCGGGCGATGATCAACGGATGCCCGCGCTCCGGATGCTCCTGCACCAGCACCTCCAGGCCAAATACCGCCTTAAGCGGTTCGGCGCGCAGCACGGCGGCCGGAACGCCCATGGAGTGCGGTCGTCCACCTTCGAGTAACAGCACCCGATCACAATAGCGAGCGGCCAGGTTCAGGTCATGGAGGATGACCAGCACCGCCACGCCACGATCGGCGAACGCGCGTATGGCCTGCAAGGTGACGTGCTGGTGCAACGGATCGAGGGCCGAGGTAGGTTCGTCGAGCAACAGGCTGTGCCCTGGCTCGCCCGGCCACAATTGCGCCAGGACCCTGGCCAGGTGCACCCGCTGGCGCTCCCCGCCCGACAGGGCCAGGTAGCTGCGCCCTCCAAGATGCGCGATATCGGCTGCCTCCAGGGCTGCGGTCACTATCTCCTGGTCACGCAGCAGACCACTCTGGTGAGGCAGGCGCCCCAGGCCCACCACCTCTTCGACCCGGAAGGCGAAATCCAGGCTCGATGCCTGCGGCAACACGGCCAGGCGCCGGGCACGCTGGACACCGTCCCATTGCGCCAGCTCGCACTCGTCCAGCAATACTCGCCCCTGGTGAGCCGCCAGCTCACCACTCAAGGCGCCGAGCAGGCTGCTCTTGCCCGCGCCATTGGGTCCCAGCACCCCCAGCACCTCACCGGGAGCCAGCTGCAAGTCGATACCGGTCAGCACATCCTTGCCGCCGCGTCGTACATGCAGGTTCTTGACTCGCAACATCAGGCGCGCCCTCGCAGCAACAGATATAGAAAGAAGGGGGCGCCGAGAAAGGCGGTGACGATACCTATGGGCAGCTCCGCCGGAGCCAATGCCAGGCGCGCCACCAGATCGGCCAGCAGCAACAGGCTAGCGCCCGCGAGGATCGACGCTGGCAGCAAGATCCGATGGTCCGGCCCCGCCAGCAGGCGCACCAGATGCGGTACCACCAGGCCGACAAAACCGATCATCCCCGCCGCCGCGACGGCAGCGCCCACGCCCAGGGCAGTGCAGAACACCAGTTCACGCTTGAGCCCTTCGACATCGACCCCCAGGTGCTTGGCTTCCGACTCTCCCAGCAACAGGGCATTCAGGGCCTTGGCCCGCCGCGGCAACCACAGTGCGACAGCCAGGGTCACCAGCAACAACGGCCACAGCCGCTGATAGCTGGCACCGTTGAGGCTGCCCAGGTTCCAGAAGGTCAAGGTACGCAAGGTGGCGTCATCGGCCAGGTAGGTGAACAGCCCCACGGCGGAACCGGCCAGGGCGGTCAGGGCGATCCCCGCCAGGAGCATGGTCGCCACGTGGGTCTGGCCATTGCGCCGGCCCAGGCGATAGACCAGCGCCGTCACCCCCAGGCCGCCGAGGAAGGCACACAACGACAGGAGGTAAGGACCGACGGCCTCCGGCAGGCCTCCGAACATCGAGCCGCCGACGATGGCGATGGCCGCGCCCAGCGCCGCGCCACTGGAGACGCCCACCAGCCCGGGCTCGGCCAGGGGATTGCGGAACAGGCCCTGCATGGCCACGCCGGACAAGGCCAGGACACCTCCGACCGCCAGGCCGAGCAAGGTCCGTGGCAGGCGGATCTGGCCGAGAATCAGCTCAGCCTGCTCCAGGCCCTGGCCGTCGATCGGCAGGCCGAGCATCCGCAGGGCCGCACGCAGGGTATCGAACAGCGGCAGGCTCACCGGCCCCAGGGCCAGGGACAGCCAGGTGGCCACCAGGCAAAGGCACCCAAGGCCGAGAAACAGCGTGCGCGGCTGGACCAGGCGACTCATTGGGCCGGCTTGGCCTGTGGATAAAAGGTCGCCGACAGTTGCTTCAGGCTGTCAGGCAGGCGTGGGCCGAGCCCTCCCACCAAGAGAGTCGGATCCAGTTCCACTACTCGTCCGGCCTTGACCGCCTTGGTGGCCGCCAGGGCCGGGTTTTCCTTGAACAGCGCGGCGCGCGCCGCCTCACCACTCAGACTGCGATCGGAGAACACCAGCACCTCCGGGCTCAGCCCCGCCAGGGACTCCACCGAGAACGGCTTGTAGCCGCTGTGGGTCGCCAGGTTACGCCCGCCAGCCTGTTGCAGCAGCCAGTCTGCCGCGGTGTCCTTACCAGCGATCAAAGGCTTGCCGCCGGCATGTCCGAGTACCAGCAAGACTCCGGGCGCAGGTTGTTGGGCCTGGGCCTGGGCGATCCAGGCCCGTTGCTGGTCGAGTCGCTGCTGATAACGCTGGAACAGCTGCCCGGCCTGCTCTTCACGCCCGAGCAACTGTCCCAGGTGTTGCAGGGTGCCCTGCAAGGTGGGCAGGTCCGGCTGGGCGGAGAACATCTCGACCCGAACGCCCGAACCGCGAATCTGCGAGATCACCGGCGGCGGCCCCATTTCCTCGGTTCCCACCAGCACCTGGGGCCTCAGGCTCAAGACGCCTTCTGCCGACAGCTGGCGCTGGTAGCCAATGCTGGGCAGCGCCTTGAGCGAAGCCGGATGCTGGCTGGTAGTGTCGACACCAACCAGCTTCGACTCCGCGCCCAGGGCACTCACCCACTCGGACAAGGCGCCCCCGGCACTGACCCAGCGCTGCGGCAACTCCTCGGCGGCGGCCCAGTGGCTCACCAGCAATCCGGCACAGAGCGCAAAGGCGCTGGCAGTCAGGCGCATAGAACGTTTCCTTTATAGAAGTGAGGCCCGAGAAGCGGCTGTCCATGTGACACGCCTGGTTGGCCAGGCATCGAAATGAGCAAGCGCCCCTTTGCGAGCGAGACGGCCATTTGATAATTGTTTTCATTTGACCGTCAAGCGCCGGCGCATTCGCTCCTGTAACCGCAGGAAACCCGTGACAGGCCGATGCCAGGGCCTTCGGAGCCAGAGGATGAGCATGAAATTTCTTTGCATCGGCAGCGACCTGCCTGAGGCCAGCAGCCGGGGATTCCAGATCGAGGGTGTGAAGCTTCTCGCCGTACGCCGCGACCGCCAGGCCTATGTCTACAGCAACCGCTGCCCACATCGTGGAGTGCCCCTGGAGTGGCAACCCGACCAGTTCCTGGACCCCAGCCGCAGCCTGATCCAGTGCGCCACCCATGGCGCACTGTTCCTGATCGAAAGTGGCGAATGCGTGGCCGGCCCCTGCGCCGGCCAGTTCTTGCAAACCATCGACTGCCGCGAGGACAGCCAGGGGATCTGGATCGATCTCTAGAGCAGCACCTCGAGGCGCCGGTCGATACAGACTTGCTCGGCCGTCAGGCTGGCGCCATAGGCCAGCACCTCGACCCCGGCCGCCACTGCCTCGCGTAACGCTGCGGCATAACCCGGATCGATTTCCTCGGCCGGACGCACCGCGTCGATGCCCGACAGGTTGACGCAATACAACTGCACCGCCCGGACACCGTCGCGAGCCAGGGTCGCCAGCTCCCTCAGGTGCTTGGCGCCACGCAGGGTCACCGCGTCGGGAAAGGCCGCGACCGACGAACCAGCGAAGCCCAGGGTGACGCTCTTGACCTCGACGAAGGCCGAGCCATGGGGATAGTCGAGGCGAAAATCGACTCGGCTGTTCTCCTGCCCATAGGCCACCTCGCGCTTGAGCCCGGTGAAACCGCGCAACTCCTCGATCACCCCGACCTGCAACGCTTCCTCCACCAGGTGGTTGGCCCGCCCGGTATTCACGCAAGCCAGCCGTCCCTGCGGGGTTTCACTGATTTCCCAGGTCCCCGGGAGCTTGCGCTTGGGGTCGTTGGAACGGCTGAACCACACCTGCCCGCCTTCGACCATGCAGTTGAGCATCGAGCCGGTATTGGGACAATGGATGGTCATCTGCTCGCCGTGGAGCGTCTCGATATCGGCCAGAAAGCGCTTGTAGCGGCGCAGCAGGCGCCCCTCTTCCAGGGGAGGATCGAAGCGCATCAGCCTTGCCAGCTCTGCAGGCCACGGGCGATTCGCGCCACCGCTTCCTGCAGGCGCTCCAGGCTCTGGGTGTAGGCGAAACGCACATGGTGCCCGGCCTGGTAACGCCCAAAGTCCAGGCCCGGGGTGAAGGCCAGGTGTTCGGTCTCCAGGAAGTGCCGGCAGAAGGCGAAGGCATCGCCACCAAAAGCGCTGATATCGGCATACAGGTAGAACGCGCCCTCTGGCTCCACGGCGATGCCGAAGCCCAGCTCACGCAGGGCCGGCAGCAGGAAGTCGCGACGCCGCCCGAACTCGGCGCGCCGCTGCTCCAGGATGTCGATGGTCGCGGATTCGAAACAGGCCAGGGCGGCATGCTGGGCCACGCTGGGGGCGCTGATGTAGAGGTTCTGCGCCAGTTTCTCCAGCTCACCGATGGCAGCCTCTGGCGCCACCAGCCAGCCCAGGCGCCAGCCGGTCATGCCGAAATACTTGGAAAAACTATTCAGGACGAAAGCGCTGTCATCCACTTCCAGGACGCTGGCCGCATCGGTGCCGTAGGTCAGGCCGTGGTAGATCTCATCCACCACCAGATGCCCGTTGCGCGCCTTGATCGCGGCGGACAGCCCCGCCAATTCGTCACGGCTGAGCACGGTACCGGTGGGGTTCGCCGGGGACGCCACCAGGGCGCCGACACTGTCCTGGTCCCAGTAGCGCTCCACCAGGTCCGGAGTCAGTTGGTAACGCACATCGGGGCCGACCGGGACCAGTTGCGCGGCGCCTTCCACCAGGCGCAGGAAATGCCGGTTGCAAGGATAGCCGGGGTCCGCCAGCAACCAGTGCTTGCCAGGGTCCACCAGCAGGCTGCTGGCCAGCAGCAGGGCGCCGGAACCGCCGGGAGTGATCATGATCCGCTCGGGGTCGATGTCCAGGCCATAACGCTGCCGATAGAAACCGGAGATCGCCGTGCGCAGCTCGGGAATGCCACGGGCCGCGGTGTAGCGGGTCTTGCCGGCACCCAGGGCCGCCTGGCCGGCCTGGACGATCGGTTCGGCGGTGGTGAAGTCCGGTTCGCCGATCTCCAGGTGGATCACATCGTGTCCGGCGGCTTGCAGTTCGTTGGCCCGGGCCAGCAAGGCCATGACATGGAAAGGTTCGATAGCGCGACTGCGCGCACTGTAGGGCAGAGCCATTGGCCTTCCTTCATCCGAGGGGAGCAAAAACCCGATTCTACCCATGCTCTCAAGATAGGGAGAACCCGGGCTGGTCCGAGCGCCTTGTTCCTGGCTTCGCACACAATCAACGGAACCTGCAGCATTGGCTAAAATCAATGATTGAACGAGACAGTCAGAAAGCCCTGTAGGACTTTTCCTACCCCTGTAGACCAGGCAGGACAGGGGTTCGACAACCGGGAGTAGCGCGCTCTGATTTGATCTGGTAAGTTCGCCGGCTTGCAGTCGCAGGGCCGGCAACTGTCGGAGATGGAGCAATCCTGCGCAATGGATTACAAGAGTAGAGGCGGTCCATTCATGCCCACCCAAGCAAAGCAACAGATTCAATCGATCAGCGGTTTTGAACCTTATGTTGAGACTGCGGGCGAAGAGTACATGGGCAAGCCCATGCGCGAGCACTTCACCAAGATCCTGAACAAGTGGAAGCAGGACTTGATGCAGGAAGTCGACCGCACTGTTGATCACATGAAAGACGAGGCAGCCAACTTCCCCGACCCGGCCGACCGTGCCAGCCAGGAAGAAGAATTCAGCCTCGAACTGCGCGCCCGCGACCGTGAGCGCAAGCTGATCAAGAAGATCGACAAGACCCTGCAACTGATCGAAGACGAAGAATACGGCTGGTGCGAATCCTGCGGCGTCGAGATCGGTATCCGCCGCCTGGAAGCCCGCCCTACCGCCGACATGTGCGTAGACTGCAAGACCCTGGCGGAAATCAAGGAAAAACAGGTCGGCAAGTAAGCACCGACCCGACCCAGAAACGGAGCGTACATACGCTCCGTTTTCGTTTCTGCACTCTCCTTCCGCCTCCCCCGCAAGAGCGATCCCGCTCGTGATGGTTCCCCGCCGACTCCATCGCCATCGTGGGGCCAGACCAAGTAACATCCGCACCATGACTGCCTCTCCCTACATCGGCCGCTTCGCCCCCACGCCCAGCGGCTACCTGCACTTCGGCTCGCTGGTCGCTGCCCTCGCCTCCTACCTGGATGCCCGCGCCGTCGGCGGTCGCTGGCTGCTGCGCATGGAAGACCTGGACCCACCCCGCGAAGAACCGGGCGCCCAGGCGGCGATCCTCAAGGCCCTGGAAAGCTACGGCTTCGAATGGGATGGCGAGATGATCCGCCAGAGTGAACGCCATGACGCCTACGCCCAGGTCCTGGATCGCCTGTTCAACCAGGGGCTGGCCTACGCCTGCACCTGTTCGCGCAAGCAACTGGAATCCTACCAGGGCATCTACCCGGGGCTGTGCCGCAACCTCGGACACGCCCGGGATGACGCGGCGATCCGCCTGCGGGTGCCGGAACTCGAATACCACTTCATCGACCGGGTCCAGGGCCAATTCCGCCAGCACCTGGGCCGGGAAGCGGGAGACTTCGTGATTCGCCGTCGCGACGGGCTCTATGCCTACCAGCTGGCCGTGGTGCTCGACGATGCCTGGCAGGGGATCACCGATATCGTGCGCGGCGCCGACCTACTGGACTCCACCCCTCGCCAGCTCTATCTGCAGGAACTTCTGGGCCTGCCCCAGCCGCGCTACCTGCACGTGCCCCTGATCACCCAGCCCGACGGCCACAAGCTCGGTAAATCCTATCGTTCGCCGCCACTGGCCGAAGACCAGGCGCCGCCATTGCTCCTGCGCGCCCTGCGGGCCCTGGGACAGAATCCGCCAGCCGAACTGGACGGCGCCAGCGTGGCCGAGATCATGCAGTGGGGAACCCACCACTGGGACGCAACGCTGATTCCGCGCACACTGAGCGTGCCGGAAGCGCAATTGAACTGACGCCACTTGCAGCCTGGCGCCCATCCGTTACCATCGCCGCACGTTTTCGGGCACACACAATAAAGAGAGGCCGGGATGTACATCTATCGCTTGGTCCTGCTCCTGGTAGTGGGGATCTATCTGTTTTCCCCCGCCATCATGGATTGGTGGATCGATGCTACTGGCGCCTGGTATCGCCCGTACCTGCTCTGGCTGATTCTGATCGTCGTGACCTTCATCCTGCAGAGTCAAAAAGATGCCGATGAGCTTTAGCCTGACCCAGATGATCCTGATCAGCGCCGCCTACCTGCTGGTGCTGTTCGGGGTGGCCTGGATCAGCGAGCGTGGCATGATCCCGCGCTCGATCATCCGCCACCCGCTGACCTACACCCTGTCGCTGGGGGTCTATGCCAGTGCCTGGGCCTTCTACGGTACCGTGGGCCTGGCCTACCAGTACGGCTACGGCTTCCTCTCAAGCTACCTGGGGGTTTCCGGGGCCTTCCTGTTGGCGCCGGTGCTGCTGTATCCGATCTTGAAGATCACCCGCACCTACCAACTGTCGTCACTGGCCGACCTCTTCGCCTTCCGCTTCCGCAGTACCTGGGCCGGGGCCCTGACCACCATCTTCATGCTGGTCGGAGTCCTGCCGCTGCTGGCCCTGCAAATCCAGACGGTGGCCGACTCAATCGGCATCCTGACCCATGAACCGGTACAGCATCGAGTGGCCCTGAGCTTCTGCGCGCTGATCACGCTGTTCACCATCTTCTTCGGTTCACGGCACATCGCCACCCGGGAGAAACACGAGGGCCTGGTGTTCGCCATCGCCT
Organism: Pseudomonas piscis; assembly: GCF_009380155.1. Classification (GTDB taxonomy): domain Bacteria; phylum Pseudomonadota; class Gammaproteobacteria; order Pseudomonadales; family Pseudomonadaceae; genus Aquipseudomonas; species Aquipseudomonas piscis. Next base: position 22,377 of record NZ_WHUV01000011.1, read on the forward strand.
TCGAGTCGGTGATCAAGCTGATCGCCATCGGTGGCGTGGGCCTGTATGCGCTGTATGGGGTGTTCGACGGACCACAGCAGCTGGAACTCTGGCTGTTGCAGAACCAGACGGCCCTCGCCGCCCTGCACACGCCATTGCAGGAAGGCCCATGGCGCACCCTGCTGCTGGTGTTCTTCGCCTCGGCGATCGTCATGCCGCACATGTACCACATGACCTTCACCGAGAACCTCAACCCCCGTGCCCTGGTCAGCGCCAGTTGGGGATTGCCGCTGTTCCTGCTGTTGATGAGCCTGGCGGTGCCGCTGATCCTCTGGGCCGGCCTCAAGCTCGGCGCCACTACCAACCCGGAATACTTCACCCTGGGCATCGGCATCGCCGCCGACAGCCCCGCCCTGGCGCTGATGGCCTACGTCGGTGGGTTATCGGCCGCCAGCGGCCTGATCATCGTCACCACGCTGGCACTGTCGGGGATGGCTCTTAACCACCTGGTGCTGCCGCTGTACCAGCCGCCGGCGGAAGGCAATATCTATCGCTGGCTGAAGTGGACCCGGCGCGCGCTCATCGTCGCCATCATCATGGCCGGCTATGCCTTCTACCTGCTGCTGGGGGCCGAGCAAGACCTGGCCAACCTGGGGATCGTGGCCTTCGTCGCCACCTTGCAGTTCCTTCCCGGGGTGCTCTCGGTCCTGTACTGGCCGACCGCCAACCGCCGTGGCTTCATCGCCGGCCTGTTGGCGGGCATCCTGGTCTGGATGGTGACCATGCTGCTGCCGCTGGTGGGCAACCTGCAGGGCTTCTACATTCCCCTGCTGAACATGATCTACGTCCTGGACGACACCAGCTGGCACATGGCGGCCATCGCTTCGCTGGCAGCCAACGTGCTGATGTTCACCTTGATCTCGCTATTCACCAACGCCAGCTCCGAGGAGGCCAGTGCCGCCGAAGCTTGCGCGGTGGACAACGTACGCCGACCGCAGCGCCGGGAGCTGCACGCGGCCTCGCCCCAGGAGTTCGCCACCCAGCTGGCCAAGCCACTGGGGGCCAAGGCCGCGCAGAAAGAAGTGGAACAGGCCCTGCGCGATCTCTACCTGCCCTTCGACGAACGCCGCCCCTATGCGCTGCGACGCCTGCGGGACCGCATCGAGGCCAACCTGTCCGGGCTGATGGGGCCCAGCGTGGCCCAGGACATGGTGGAGACCTTCCTGCCCTACAAGGCCGGTGGCGAGAACTACGTGACCGAGGACATCCACTTCATCGAGAGCCGGCTCGAGGACTACCACTCGCGCCTCACTGGCCTGGCCGCCGAGCTCGACGCCCTGCGTCGCTACCACCGGCAAACCCTGCAAGAGCTACCGATGGGCGTCTGCTCCCTGGCCAAGGACCAGGAGATCCTGATGTGGAACAAGGCCATGGAGGAACTCACCGGGATTCCCGCCCAGCATGTGGTGGGGTCGCGCCTGGGTACCATCGCCAACCCGTGGAGGGACCTGCTCCAGGGCTTCATCGACCTGCCCGACGAGCACCTGCACAAGCAACATCTGGCCCTGGACGGCCAGACCCGCTGGCTGAACCTGCACAAGGCGGCCATCGACGAGCCCTTGGCGCCGGGCAACAGCGGCCTGGTGTTGCTGGTGGAGGACCTGACCGAGACCCAGACCCTGGAAGACAAGCTGGTGCACTCCGAGCGCCTGGCCAGTATCGGCCGACTGGCCGCCGGGGTCGCCCATGAAATCGGCAACCCGGTCACCGGCATCGCCTGCCTGGCGCAGAACCTGCGCGAGGAACGCGAGGAAGATGGCGAACTGACGGAGATCAGCGAGCAGATCCTGGAGCAGACCAAACGCATCTCGCGCATCGTCCAGTCGCTGATGAGTTTCGCCCATGCCGGCAGCCACCAGCACAACGACGAAGCCGTATGCCTGGCCGAAGTGGCCCAGGATGCCATCGGCCTCCTGGCGCTGAACCGGCGTAATTTCGAGGTGCAGTTCTTCAATTTGTGCGATCCCGACCACTGGGTGGATGGCGATCCCCAGCGCCTGGCCCAGGTGTTGATCAACCTGCTGTCCAATGCCCGCGACGCCTCCCCCGCCGGGAGCGCGGTACGCGTCAAGAGCGAGGCTTTCGAGCATACGGTCGATCTGATCGTGGAAGATGAAGGCAGCGGCATTCCCAAGAACATCATGGACCGATTGTTCGAACCGTTTTTCACCACCAAGGATCCAGGGGAAGGCACCGGTCTGGGCCTTGCACTGGTCTATTCCATCGTTGAAGAGCATTATGGACAAATCACCATCGACAGCCCGGCCGATCCACAGAGCCAGCGCGGCACCCGTATTCGAGTGACCTTGCCGCGCCATGTCGAAGCGACGTCCGCTGTGAACTGAGACCGTCGAGAGAATTGAATCAATGCCGCATATTCTGATCGTCGAAGACGAAACCATCATCCGCTCCGCCTTGCGACGCCTGCTGGAACGCAACCAGTATCAGGTCAGCGAGGCCGGTTCGGTGCAGGAAGCACAGGAACGCTTCAGTATTCCCACGTTCGACCTGATCGTCAGCGACCTGCGTTTGCCAGGCGCCCCGGGCACCGAGCTGATCAAGCTGGGCCAAGGTAAGCCGGTGCTGATCATGACCAGCTACGCCAGCCTGCGCTCGGCCGTGGACTCGATGAAAATGGGAGCGGTGGACTACATCGCCAAGCCGTTCGACCACGACGAGATGCTCCAGGCCGTGGCACGTATCCTGCGGGACCGGCAAAGCGCCGACCAGGCACCGGCCGAGCGGCCAGCCGGCAAGGCCGCCGGCACCGACAAGAGCGCGGCCGGCAACGGCGAGATCGGTATCATCGGCTCCTGCGCGCCCATGCAGGATCTGTACGGCAAGATCCGCAAGGTGGCGCCAACCGATTCCAATGTACTGATCCAGGGTGAATCCGGTACCGGCAAGGAGCTGGTGGCCCGGGCGCTGCACAACCTGTCCAAGCGCGCCAAGGCGCCGATGATCTCGGTGAACTGTGCGGCCATTCCGGAAACCCTGATCGAATCCGAACTGTTCGGCCATGAAAAAGGCGCGTTCACCGGCGCCAGTGCCGGACGTGCCGGCCTGGTGGAAGCGGCCGACGGCGGCACACTGTTCCTCGACGAAATCGGCGAGCTGCCGCTGGAGGCCCAGGCTCGCTTGCTGCGGGTCTTGCAGGAGGGCGAGATCCGCCGCGTGGGTTCGGTGCAGTCGCAGAAGGTCGATGTCCGCCTGATCGCCGCGACCCACCGCGACCTCAAGAGCCTGTCGAAGATCGGCCAGTTCCGTGAAGACCTGTATTACCGCCTGCACGTGATTGCCTTGAAGCTGCCGGCCCTGCGTGAGCGCGGCGCCGACGTCAACGAAATCGCCAACGCCTTCCTCACCCGCCAAAGTGCGCGCATCGGCCGTACGGACCTGAAGTTCGCCGCCGATGCCGAACAAGCGATCCGCCATTATTCCTGGCCCGGTAACGTGCGTGAGCTGGAAAACGCCGTCGAGCGCGCGGTGATCCTGTGCGAGAGCCCGGAAATCTCCGCGGACCTGCTGGGCATCGACATCGAGCTGAGCGACCTGGAAGACGAGGACTTCGGCAGCCTGGCGCCGCAAACGGCACCGACCAGCCATGAGCCCACCGAAGACCTGTCCCTGGAAGACTACTTCCAGCACTTCGTCCTCGAGCACCAGGACCACATGACCGAGACCGAGCTGGCACGCAAGCTGGGCGTCAGCCGCAAGTGCCTGTGGGAACGCCGCCAGCGCCTGGGTATCCCACGGCGCAAGAGCGGGGTGACCAGCGAAAGCTGATACCTGTGCGACCTGGTGAGGTAACACCGGGTTTGTGAAAAAAACTGTTACCCCTGTAAGTGGACGTAACAGAAGCCGGGGCTAAAGGTAACGAAGCCCCGGTTTTTTTTGCCTCGAGAAAAGCAGCCCACCCCGCCTAACCCCTTGTTTTATTGGGCTTTGCAAAAGTTGGCACGGCACCTGCTATATGTTTGGTACAAGAACAATAACAAGCAATGCACAAGACAATAAAAATAAGACGAATCGACTCACGCATAACAAAAACAACACGGCGGAGGCGCAGCTAACTGATTCTTTTGAAGAGGCGTTGTATTTGGGGCTTGCCCCACAACCAGGCTGAGAACAACAAAAACTGCCCTAAAGCAGAGCCTGAACTGGTTGGATCGAAAGATCATTGCAACTCAGCGATCAAAGCAATCCGTTTGCTCTTGGCTCCCGATTGGGAGGGCCACTCTGGACAAACCAGATGGCAAGGGCGTTAAACAAAAACAAGAAGCCCGAAACCAATAATAAAAATAGAGCACGCAACTATTCTGGGGGAGCTTCGGCTCCCCTTGTGGTTCCTGGCGTTCAGCCATCGCCTCACCTCCATTCCCACGACTCATCCTGATGGAATGTCCTGTGCATAAGTCGCGGCAGCTTCCTACACCATCCTTCGACTAAATGCTAGAATCCCCGCCCATCATGCGGTCATTCTTCGTTTTGGCCGAACATTCCTTCAAACAGTGCATCCCATGCTGAAGAAGCTGTTCCAGTCATTCCGTTCTCCCTTGCGTCGTACGCAACATAAACGCAGCACCCCTGAAGTGCTCAACAGCAGCCAGCATTCGCTGCAGCGCGCCCAGTTCAGCCGGTATGCGGTCAACATCGTCGAACGCCTGCAGAACGCCGGCTACCAGGCCTACCTGGTGGGTGGCTGCGTCCGCGACATGCTGCTCAACATCACCCCCAAGGATTTCGACGTCGCCACCAGCGCCACGCCGGAACAGGTCCGGGCCGAGTTTCGCAATGCGCGAATCATTGGCCGGCGGTTCAAGCTGGTGCACATCCACTTCGGTCGCGAAATCATCGAGGTGGCGACCTTCCGCGCCAATCACCCGCAGAACGAAGACGAAGAGGACAGCAACCAATCCTCGCGCAACGAAAGCGGGCGGATCCTGCGGGACAACGTCTACGGCACCCTGGAGGATGACGCGCAACGCCGCGACTTCACCATCAATGCCCTGTACTACGACCCGGTCAGCGAACGCATCCTCGACTATGCCAATGGCGTCCACGACATTCGCAACAACCTGGTGCGTCTGATCGGCGATCCGCGCAAGCGCTACCAGGAAGATCCTGTGCGCATGCTGCGAGCGGTGCGCTTTGCCGCCAAGCTGAACTTCGGGATCGAGAAGCACACCGCCGCACCGATCCGCGAACTGGCGCCGATGCTGCGGGAAATCCCTTCGGCGCGCCTGTTCGAGGAAGTGCTCAAGCTGTTCCTCTCCGGCCATGCCGCCGATACCTTCGAGATGCTGGTGGACCTGCAGCTGTTCGATCCGCTGTTCCCAGCCAGTGCCGAAGCCCTGGAATACAACCCGACCTACACCCATACGCTGATCAGCGAGGCATTGGCCAACACCGATCTGCGGATCAAGCAGAACAAACCGGTAACCCCGGCCTTCCTGTTCGCTGCCCTGCTCTGGCCGGCCCTGCCTGCCCGAGTCCTGCACCTGCAGGAACGCGGCATGCCGCCGATCCCGGCCATGCAGGAAGCCGCCCACGAACTGATCGCCGAACAGTGCCAGCGCATCGCCATCCCCAAACGTTTCACCATGCCGATCCGTGAGATCTGGGACATGCAGGAGCGCCTGCCGCGCCGCAGTGGCAAGCGAGCCGACCAATTGCTGGACAATCCACGCTTCCGCGCCGGCTACGACTTCCTGCTGCTACGCGAAAGCGCCGGCGAACAAACCGACGGCCTCGGTGAATGGTGGACCGACTACCAGGACGCCAATGACACCGAACGTCGCGACATGATCCGTGACCTCAGCGGCAAGGACGATGCCAGTGGCGCGCCACGCAAACGCCGGCGCAGCGGTGGTGCCAAGCGCAAGCGGGCCGGCGGCGCCGATACGTCGGGCGAATGACCGATGGAGCGTATCTATATCGGCCTGGGCAGCAACCTGGCGGATCCCGAGGAGCAACTGCGCAGCGCCATCGAGGCCCTGGGGAAGATTTCCGCGAGCCGTCTGCATGGCGTTTCGGCGTTCTACCAAAGCGATTCGCTGTTGCCCGGCCAACCGCGCTTCACCAACGCCGTGGCGGCGCTGGACAGCGCCCTCGAGCCGCTGCAATTGCTCGATGCGCTGCAAGCCATCGAGCAACAACAAGGCCGGGAACGCCACGAACGCTGGGGCCCAAGGACCCTGGACCTGGACATCCTGGTGTTCGGTGATCGGCTGATCGACGAACCCCGCCTCAAAGTCCCGCACTACCACATGCAGGCCCGCCCCTTCGTCCTCTATCCCCTGGCGGAACTGGCTCCGGCCGACCTGCAGCTGGCCGATGGCCGCAGCCTGCGGGAACTGCTCGCCGCCTGCCCATTTGTCGGCCTGGAACGCCAGGCCTGACAGCTGAAACGCATCAGTAACGGCGGTAACACTACCGCCGTAACAATGCGGTAACACATCTAATTGACTTCCAGAGTTCTCCTCACGACTATAGGCGTCCCGTTGCCGCCATCACGGCGTTAAAGGGCGCAATTCAAGTGAAGCTTGTTCGCGGCGAACCCGGGAAACGCCAGGCAGAGGCAGTGATGCAAGGGCGGAGCACCCGTCGGCACGCGACCTTTTTCCACCATGGCAAGCTGTACATGACGCCCCACGGGGGCGTATCCGGGATCGTTCAAATCGCTTGGAAGCAGGCTGTATAAGCACGACAAAAGACCGTGCGCCTGAACAACGAAGAATCACGCGCGTTACTCGCAGTAGTTTCCAAAGCGCCTGAATGAGGACCCCTTTTCATGCCAGACATCACTCTGACCACCCTGCAAAGCCTCAAGCAGAAAGGTGAGAAAATCACCATGCTGACCTGCTATGACGCCACCTTCGCCCACACATGCAACGAAGCCGGCGTCGAAGTCCTGCTGGTCGGCGACTCCCTGGGCATGGTCTTGCAAGGGCACGACAGCACATTGCCAGTCACCGTCGCCGACATGGCCTACCATGTCGCAGCGGTGAAACGCGGCAACAGCGGGGCCCTGATCCTCGCCGACCTGCCCTTCATGTCCTACGCCACCACTGAACAGGCCCTGAGCAGTTCGGCGCAGCTGATGCAGGCTGGTGCGCACATGGTCAAGATCGAAGGCGCGGCCTGGCTGGCCGAACCGGTCCGCCTGCTGAACGAGCGTGGCGTCCCGGTCTGCGTGCACATGGGGCTGACCCCACAGACCGTGAACGTCCTGGGCGGCTACAAGGTCCAGGGACGCAACGAGAGCCAGGCCCGGCAGATGCGTGCCGACGCCATCGCCCTGGAACAGGCCGGTGCGGCCATGCTGCTGCTCGAATGCGTGCCCAGCGAGCTGGCGGCGGAAATCACCCAGGCGGTGAAGATCCCGGTAATCGGCATCGGTGCCGGCAGCGCCACCGATGGCCAGGTGCTGGTGCTCCACGACATGCTGGGCCTGTCCCTCACCGGCCGTTCGCCCAAGTTCGTGAAGAACTTCATGACCGGCAAGGACAGCATCCAGGCGGCGCTGAGCGCCTACGTGCAGGAAGTCAAGGCCGTCACCTTCCCTGGTGCCGAACACGGGTTCTCCGCATGAATACTGTAAAGACCGTGCGTGAGTTGCGCGCCGCGGTTGCTCGCGCTCGCAGCGAAGGCAAGCGTATCGGCTTCGTGCCGACCATGGGCAACCTGCACAGCGGGCACGCCGCGCTGGTGGCCAAGGCCGCACAGCGCGTGGACTTCGTGGTCGCCAGCATCTTCGTCAACCCGCTGCAGTTCGGCGCCGGCGAAGACCTGGACAAATATCCCCGCACCCTCGCCGCCGACCAGGAAAAACTACTCCAGGCTGGCTGCCACCTGCTGTTCGCCCCCACTGTCGAAGAGATGTACCCCGACGGCATGGCCGGACAGACCCGGGTCAGCGTTCCCCAGTTGTCCGAAGGCCTGTGCGGCGGTAGCCGCCCCGGACACTTCGAAGGGGTGGCCACGGTGGTCAGCAAGCTGTTCAACATGGTGCAGCCCGATCTCGCGGTGTTCGGCCAGAAGGACTACCAGCAGCTGGCCGTCATCCGCGCCCTGGTACATGACTTGAACATGCCGATCCAGATCATCGGCGAACCCACGGTGCGAGCCGAGGATGGCCTGGCGTTGTCCTCGCGCAACGGTTACCTGAGCGCAGAACAGCGGGCCATCGCCCCGGTGCTCTATCGCAGCCTGAGCCAGATCGCCGAGGCCATCCGCAATGGCGCGCGCGACTATCCGCAACTGCTGGCCGAACAGCAGCGCCTGCTGGAGGCCGCCGGCCTGCGCCAGGACTACCTGGAAATCCGCCACGCCCGGAACCTGCGCCCGGCCACCGCCGAGGACCGAGACCTGGTGATCCTGGTGGCGGCCTACCTGGGTACCACGCGCCTGATCGACAACCTGCACCTGGACCTCGACACGCCGGCCTGATCAGCCGATTGCCCGAACCCCAACCTTCGGGCAAACTGCCGCCCGCCGGGGCCTGCAGCCAAAACTGCAGGCCCCTTTTCGAGGATCCGACCTAGGGAAAATCCCATGCACGCCATCATGCTCAAGGCCAAGCTGCATCGCGCAGAAGTCACCCACGCCGTGCTTGACTACGAAGGCTCTTGCGCCATCGACGGCGACTGGCTGGACCTCTCCGGCATTCGCGAATACGAGCAGATCCAGATCTACAACGTCGACAATGGCGAACGTTTCACCACCTACGCCATCCGTGGCGAATCCGGCTCGCGCATGATCTCGGTGAACGGCGCGGCCGCACACAAGGCCAAGGTCGGCGATCGGGTAATCATCTGCGCCTACGCCCACTACAGCGAAGCCGAATTGCTCAACTTCAAGCCCCGCATGCTGTACATGGCTCCCGGCAACGAGCTGAGCCACACCAGCCACGCGATTCCGGTTCAGGTCGCCTGACCCCTTAGTTTCTTCACACCGCAAGCCCATGCCGCGCGGTCGGTGCAAAATAGTACCGACCGCAAGTCGGAGAAGGCCGAGACAGGAGCCCAGGCTGGAGTTACTGTTGTCGCCCCGGGTGATTAATCGAATCAGCACAGGGCCGAACGCACCAAGTCCGTGAATCCAGAATGGACGTTCCGGGCTTTTCAGTGTCCAAAAGGCAGTTCAAGCAAAAGGAAAACCGCAGCGATGGCGTACTACCGCACTCCTCACGACGTTACCGCTCTGCCCGCCTGGCAAGCGTTGAAAGACCATCGCCAAGCCATGCAGGATTTCAGCATGCGCGAGGCATTCAATGCCGACCCACAGCGCTTCAGCCAGTTCACCCTGAGCAGCTGCGGACTGTTTCTCGACTACTCCAAGAACCTGATCACCGGCCAGACCCGCGACCTGCTGGTGGACCTGGCCAAGGAAGTCGGGCTGGCCGACGCAATCAAGTCGATGATGACCGGCGAACTGGTCAACGCTTCCGAAGGCCGCCCGGCCCTGCACACCGCCCTGCGCCGCCCGGTAGGCGACAAGCTGTCGGTCAATGGCGTGAACGTCATGCCGGAAGTGCACAAGGTGCTGAACCAGATCACCGAACTGGTGGGCCGCATCCACGACGGCCTGTGGCGCGGCTATACCGAGAAACCCATCACCGACGTGGTGAACATCGGTATCGGCGGCTCCTTCCTCGGCCCGGAGCTGGTATCCGAAGCCCTGCTGTCCTACACCCACAAGGGCGTGCGCTGCCACTACCTGGCCAATATCGACGGCAGCGAATTCCATGAGCTTTCGGCGAAGATCCGTGCAGAGACCACGCTGTTCATCGTCTCGTCCAAATCCTTCAACACCCTCGAGACCCTGAAGAACGCCCAGGCCGCACGCGTCTGGTACCTGGCCCAGGGCGGTTCCGAAGCCGAGCTGCACCGCCACTTCATCGCGGTGTCGAGCAACAACGCCGCCGCCGTGGCCTTCGGCATCCGCGAAGAGAACATCTTCCCGATGTGGGACTGGGTCGGCGGGCGCTACTCGTTGTGGTCCGCCATCGGCCTGCCGATCGCCCTGGCCATCGGCATGTCCAACTTCAAGGAACTGCTGTCCGGCGCCTACACCATGGACCAGCACTTCCAGAGCGCGCCGTTCGAGCAGAACATGCCGGTGCTGCTGGCGCTGCTGGGCGTGTGGTACGGCAACTTCTGGGGCGCGCAGAGCCACGCGATCCTGCCGTACGACCACTACCTGCGCAACATCACCAAGCACCTGCAGCAGCTGGACATGGAATCCAACGGCAAGAGCGTGCGCCAGGACGGTACCCCGGTGGGCACCGACACCGGTCCGGTGATCTGGGGCGGCGTGGGCTGCAACGGCCAGCACGCCTACCACCAGTTGCTGCACCAAGGCACCCAACTGATCCCGGCCGACTTCATCGTGCCGATCGTCAGCTTCAACCCGGTGGCCGACCACCACCAGTGGCTGTACGCCAACTGCCTGTCCCAGAGCCAGGCGCTGATGCTCGGCAAGACCCGCGCCGAAGCCGAGAGCGAGCTGCGCAACAAGGGCCTGAGCGAAGCCGAGGTGCAACGTCTCGCACCGCACAAGGTGATCCCCGGCAACCGGCCGAGCAACACCCTGGTGGTCGAGCGCATCAGCCCACGGCGTCTTGGCGCGCTGGTGGCGCTCTACGAGCACAAGGTGTTCGTGCAGAGCGTGATCTGGGGCATCAACGCCTTCGACCAATGGGGCGTGGAGCTGGGCAAGGAGCTGGGCAAGGGCGTCTACGGTCGCCTGGTGGGCAGCGACGAAACCAGCGCCGAGGATGCCTCGACCCAGGGGCTGATCAACTACTTCCGCGGTCGTCATCGCGGCTGATCGCCACTCTGCGGGAGCCGGCTTGCCGGCTCCCGTTCGGGCCCTGGCCCTTGAACCTTGCCCTCACATGCGCGCACCCTTGAGTCTTGTCGCCAAACAAGCACAAGGAGCCGTCATGTTCGATATCAGCATTTTTCCGAAAGCCGATGCCGTCCGCCAGGCAGCCCAACTGAGCCAGGACGACTACCTCCACCTCTATCGCCAGTCCATCGAGCAGCCAGAACTGTTCTGGGCCGGGCAAGCCAAGCGTTTTTTGCACTGGAGCCAACCCTGGGCCGAAGTGCATCGCCATGACAGCCGCACCGGCCAGGCCAGTTGGTTCCGCGGCGGCCAGCTCAATGTCAGCTACAACTGCATCGACCGCCACCTGGAAACACGCGGTGACCAGACCGCGATCATCTGGGAAGGCGACGACCCTGCCGAATCCTTGCGCATCACCTACCGCACCTTGCACCAACAGGTCTGCCGGCTGGCCAACCTGCTCAAGAGCCGCGGCGTGAAGAAAGGCGACCGGGTATGTATCTACATGCCGATGATTCCCGAGGCCGCCTACGCCATGCTCGCCTGCACGCGCATCGGTGCCGTGCATTCGGTGGTTTTCGGCGGCTTCTCTCCAGAGGCCCTGCGCGACCGGATCCTCAATGCCGATTGCCATACCCTGATCACCGCCGACGAAGGCCTGCGCGGCGGCAAGCTGGTGCCGCTTAAAAGCAACGTCGACAAGGCGCTGCTCAGTTGCCCGGACGTCAGCAACGTGATCATGGTCCAGCGCACCGGCGCAGTAGTGAACTGGGTCGACGGCCGCGACATTCACTATGAGCAGGCCATGGCCGCCAGCAGCGACCAGTGCGCCCCCGAACCGATGGACGCCGAGGATCCGCTGTTCATCCTCTACACCTCCGGCAGCACCGGCAAACCCAAGGGAGTACTGCACACCACCGGCGGCTACCTGCTGCAGGTGGCCATGACCTTCAAGTACGTCATGGACTACCGCGACGGCGAGGTCTTCTGGTGCACCGCCGATGTCGGCTGGGTCACCGGTCACAGCTATATCCTCTACGGTCCGCTGGCCAACGGCGCCACCACGCTGATCTTCGAAGGAGTCCCCAACCACCCCAGCACTTCGCGCTTCTGGGAAGTAGTGGACAAGCATCGGGTGAACATCTTCTACACCGCGCCCACCGCCTTGCGCGCCTTGATGCGCGAAGGTGCCGGACCGTTGCGCAACAGCTCGCGCGCCAGCCTGCGCCTGCTCGGCAGCGTCGGTGAGCCGATCAATCCGGAGGCCTGGGAATGGTATTTCAACGAGGTGGGCGAACAACGCTGCCCCATCGTCGATACCTGGTGGCAGACCGAGACCGGCGGCATCATGCTCAGCCCGCTGGCCAGCACGCGGCAAATCAAGCCCGGTTGCGCCATGACGCCGATGTTCGGCGTGCAGCCGGTGTTGCTGGATGACCAGGGCCAGGAGATCCAGGGCGCCGGTAGCGGCATCCTGGTGCTCAAGGGCAGTTGGCCCGGGCAGATCCGTACCGTCTATGGCGACCCGCAACGCATGGTCGAGACCTACTTCGCGCCTTACCCGGGCTACTACTTCACCGGTGACGGCGCCCGACGCGATGAAGACGGCAGCTACTGGATCACCGGGCGCATCGATGACGTGATCAACGTCTCCGGACACCGCATCGGTACCGCGGAGGTAGAGAGCGCCCTGGTGCTCCACGACAGCATCGCCGAAGCCGCCGTCGTGGGTTATCCCCATGACCTCAAGGGCCAGGGTATCTATGCCTTCGTCACGCCGATGCAGGGGATAGAGCCCGACGCCACCCTGAAGCAGGAACTCCTGGCCCTGATCAGCCGCGAGATCGGCAGCTTCGCCAAGCCGGAGCTGATCCAGTGGGCACCGGCCCTGCCCAAGACTCGCTCGGGCAAGATCATGCGGCGTATCCTGCGCAAGATAGCCTGCAACGAGCTGGACAGCCTGGGCGATACCTCGACCCTGGCCGACCCTGGCGTGGTGCAGGGCCTGATCGATCAACGCTTGAACCTCTGAAAGCGGCGCGGCCCGGCCGCGCCATCGTTTCCCAACAGCAGCGAGCCGTCATGGAATTCATTCGCAGCCGTATCGAAAGCCAGGTCATGAGCCTCTCCGGCCTGTCCCTGGGCCAGCTCGACCTGGAAAACCCCAAGGGCGATCCGGGTCTATTCGGTCCAGGGGCCGTTTGCTGGCAAGTGCATGCCGACTTCAGCAGCATGCTGATCGGCGGCATCAGCGCCCTGTTGCTGCAAGCCCTGCATCCCTTGGCGCTGGCCGGGGTCTGGGACCACTCCAACTTTCGCCAGGACCTGATCGGCCGCCTGCGCCGCACCGGGCAGTTCATTTCCGGGACCACCTTCGGCTCACGCCAGGACGCCCAATGGCTGATCGAGAAAGTCCGTGGCATCCACTTGCACATCACGGGCACCGCCCCCGATGGCCGCCCCTACGCGGCCAGCGATCCAGACCTGCTGACCTGGGTCCATGTAGCTGAGGTCAGCAGTTTCCTGGCGGCCCACCTGCGCTACTTCAATCCGCGCTTGTCCGGCGCCGACCAGGATCGCTACTACGATGAAATCGCCTTGGTGGCCGAGCGCCTGGGCGCCCGCGACGTACCCCGTTCACGACAGGCTGTGGCCGATTACCTGCAAGCCATGCGCCCGCAGTTGTTATGCGACCAGCGCAGCCGCGAAGTGCTGCGCCTGCTGCAGACCGCACCAGCCCCCAGCCGCCTGGCCAAACCCTTTGGCTCGTTGATGATGCAAGCCGGGATCGACCTGCTGCCGGACTGGGCCGGCGAGCTGCTGGGGGTCGAGCAGAGCCCGCTGCAACGCCAGCTGATCCGCGCCAGCATCAAGCGCAGCGCGCCGATGCTGCGCTGGGCGGTACGCGACAGCTCGGCCCATCGTGCCAGGCGACGCATGGGCCTGTAGGCAGCGACTGACCGAGCACAACGCGACCGACCGGTTCGCGATTGGCCGGCCTCCAGGGTTGTGTGCAACCATGATTTTCAGGACTTCCAGCGCCTGGACGACGGGTTCGCCGAACCGCTCCAGGCCCCAGCCATCGAATCTGAGGACCCGACCATGCAAGACGTCGTAATCGTTGCCGCTACCCGCACCGCCGTGGGCACCTTCCAGGGCTCGCTGGCGGCCATTCCCGCCGTCGACCTCGGCGCCGCGGTGATCCGCCAACTGCTGGCCCAGACCGGCATCGACCCGGCCCAGGTCGACGAAGTCATCATGGGCCAGGTGCTCACCGCCGGCGCCGGGCAGAACCCCGCACGCCAGGCCGCGATCAAGGCCGGCCTGCCCCATGCCGTGCCCGCCATGACCCTGAACAAGGTCTGCGGCTCCGGCCTCAAGGCCCTGCACCTGGCCGCCCAGGCCATCCGCTGCGGCGACGCCGAGGTGATCATCGCCGGCGGCCAGGAGAACATGAGCCTGGCCAACTACGTCCTGCCCGGCGCCCGCACCGGCCTGCGCATGGGCCACAGCCAGATGATCGACTCCATGATCAGCGATGGCCTGTGGGATGCCTTCAACGACTATCACATGGGCATCACCGCCGAGAACCT
>NZ_WHUV01000012.1 GCF_009380155.1 Pseudomonas piscis
CTTGAGCAGCACCGACTGGTTCCAGTGATGCCGCTCCGGTACCGGAGTCTCGAAGAACCATTGCTGGATCGGCAGCAGCGCGGTCGTGCCGCGTACCGGGCCCTGGTCGATCTGCAAGCCACCCTCGCCCTGCTCCGCCACCGTGGCCAGCCCCTGCACCGTCTGGTGCTGGAACAGCTCCTTCGGCGTGAAGCGAATACCCGCCTGGCGGGCGCGGCTGACCACCTGGATCGAGATGATCGAGTCGCCGCCCAGTTCAAAGAAGTTGTCGGTGACGCCCACCCGCTCAAGCTTCAGTACATCAGCCCAGATCGCGGCGATCTGTTGCTCCAGCTCGTTTTGCGGGGCGATATAAACCTGTTGCAGCAAGCTGGCATCGGCCTGTGGCAAGGCCTTGCGGTCCAGCTTGCCGTTGGGGCTCAGCGGCAGGTGTTCAAGGAACAACAAGTGCGCAGGCAACATGTAGTCCGGCAGCACCTCTTTGAGCGCCGCTCTCAGTTGCTCGCGCAACTGTGCCTGGTCTTCCTGGCTATCCGCTGCCACGCCCTGGGCTGCAACGATGTAGGCCACCAACTGCTGGCCGCTCGGCCCCGGCTGCGCCAGCACCACCGCTTCACGCACCTGCTCCTGCTCCAACAGACGCGCTTCGATCTCGCCCATCTCGATACGGAAACCGCGGATCTTCACCTGATGGTCGATACGCCCGGCGTACTCCACCACGCCGTCGGCGTCATATCGGGCCAGGTCGCCGGAACGGTACAAGCGCCCACCATCGGTGCTGAACGGGTCGGGAATGAAGCGCTCCGCCGTCAACCCCGGACGATCGTGGTAACCACGAGCCAGCAGCTCGCCACCAATCATCAGCTCGCCGGTGGCACCGCTGAGGGTCAGGTTGCCACTGTTGTCCAGCAGGTAGATGGAGCGACCCGGCAAGCCCTTGCCCAGAGGGATCTGGCTTGGCAGGGTTTCACCGTCCTGCAGGTAGCGACTGCAGTCATGGGCGGTAACACTCACCGTGGCCTCGGTAGGCCCATAGGTGTTGAGCAGGCAGGCATCCTTCAAGCCGGCCTTCTTCCAGGCCGCCACACCTTCGGCCGCCATCGCTTCGCCACCCAGGTTGAGCTGGCGCAGGCGCCCGAAGTCGCGGGGTTCACCAGCAGCAAAATCCTTGCCCAGCATGAACCAGTAGGCGGTGCTCAAGTCGACGATGCTGATGCCCTGCTCGATCAACTCGCGGTAGAAGGTTTCGCTGTCCCACAGCTCCTTGCCACGAATCACCACCGAGGCGCCGCAGATCAGCGCCGGATACAGCTGTTCGACAAAGGCGTCGAAGTTGAAGGTCGAGAACTGCAGGCCACGATCTGCTGCACTCATGTTGAAGTAATCACGAGAAACCTGGGCATGCTGGCTCAAGGCGTTATGACTGATACCCACACCCTTGGGCCGGCCAGTGGAGCCCGAGGTGTACATCACATAGGCCAGATTGTCGGCTTGCGCCCGTGGCGACGGATTATCCAGGGAGTAGTCGTGCAAACTCTGCCCATGAGAATCCAGACACAGGTATTGCACATCCATGCCAGCGCGCAGACGCTCAAGCAAAGGAGCCTGGGTCAGCAGTAGCTGGATCCCGCTGTCCTGCATCATGTAGTGCAGGCGATCCTGGGGATATTCAGGGTCCAGGGGTACATAGGCGCCGCCCGCCTTGAGCACCGCCAGCAGGCCGACGATCATGTCCAGCCCACGCTCCACGGCAATCCCCACCCGTACATCCGGGCCCACCCCCAGCTCGATCAGCTTATGGGCCAACTGATTGGCCCGCTGGTTGAACTGGCCGTAGCTCAGTTGCTGGTCGGCGCACAACAGCGCCAGCGCATCAGGGGTCCGCTGGGCCTGGACCTCGATCAACTGATGGACACAGTCCTGCACCACATTCCGCGCCGGGGTACGACTACGCTGCTGCTCGATCAAGCCACGTTCGGTGGCGCCGATCAAAGACAGTTCGCCAATGCTGCATTGCGGCTGGTCCACCATGACCATCAGCAACTGCTGCAGATAAGCCGCCAATTGCTGGATATTCGCCTGGGCAAAGTGCTCCCGGGCATAACTGAATTCGAAGGCCAGAGCTTGCCCCAGATAGACCGACAAGGTCAGCGGGTAGTTGGTCTGTTCGTGATTGCCCACCGCTCCGAAACGCAATTGCGCCGGGGCACCTTTCTCCAGCGCCTCGGATACCGGGTAGTTCTCGAACACCAGGATGTTGTCGAACAGGGCCTCGCCTCCCAGGCCGGCCCAGCGCTGCACTTCGTACAACGGTGTATGCTCGAAATCGCGCAAAGCCAGGTTGCGTGCCTGCACCACCTGCAGCCAGTCACTCACCGCCATTTCGGCACGGGGCGAGGCCACTACCGGCAGGGTGTTGATGAACAGGCCGATCTGCTGCTCCACTCCTCGAAGCTCGGATGGACGTCCCGAGACCGTGGCACCGAACACCACCGTGTCCTGTCCGGTATAGCGCTGCAACAGCAGCAACCAGGCCGCTTGCACCAGGGTATTGACCGTGACTTTCTGCTGCCGGGCAAACTCGCTCAGGCGCTGCGTCTGCTGGATATCAAGCTGCTGCTCATGGACACCGTGGCCTCTGCCCGGCGGGTTCTGTGCGCCACGGCTGATGGCCTGGGCCAGTCGGGTCGGCTCGTCCAGAGCCAACAGCTGGTCTTTCCAGAAACGCTCGCAGACCTGGGTATCCTGGCGCTGCAACCAGCCGATGTAATCCCGATAACGCCCCGGCCCCTGCCCCGACAGCTGTCCTGCATAACGTTGCAGCACTTCACCCAGCAACTGCGAGTTGCTCCAGCCATCCAGCAAGATGTGGTGGTTGGTATAGATCAAGTGATAGCGCTGCTCTTGGGTACGCACCAGTACCAGACGCAACAATGGCGCAGCACCCAGCTCGAAACCACGCTGGCGCTCTTGCTCGGCCAAGGTGTCCAGGGCCTGAGAGTCGGCGGCGGATGCACGCCAGTCATGTTCGATCAGGTCCAGGGTAATGCGTTTATGCACGACCTGGATCGGGTTCGACAACTCTCCCTGCCAGAGGAAACCAGTGCGCAGAATATCGTGGCTGTCGATAGCCGCCTGCCAGGCCTGCTGAAAGCGCTCGGGATCGAGCCCATCCACATCCACCCGCAGTTGGTTGATGTAATCGCTTCCCTCCTGCTCATACAAGGTATGGAACAACATGCCCTGTTGCATCGGCGACAGCGGATAGAGGTCTTCGACCTGTGCCATCGACAACGGTAGGCGATCCAGCTGTTCTTGACTCAAGCCTGCCAATGGGAAGTCCGAAGGGGTGGCACCGCGATGTTCGGGCTGGCTGCAGTGCTCGATCAGCGCCTTGAGCTCCTCGGTGTATTCATCTGCCAGACGCTGGATGGTCGCAGCCTCGAACATCTGCGTACTGAAGGTCCAGCTCAAGCTCAACTCGCCGCCATAGACCTGGCCATCCAGGCTCAGCCAATTGCTCAACGGCGCCAGAGGGCTCTGGTCTTCGCCCTTGGCTTCACCAGTCGGCTTGAACAGTGAGTCCTGCTCGTCGAAACTGCCGTCGAACTGGCCCAGGTAGTTGAAGGTGATACGCGGCACAGCCAGCGCGGCCAGGGTCTGTTGTGCGGTCTCATCCCCCAGGTAACGCAGGGCACCAAAACCCAGGCCCTTGTTCGGTACCGCGCGCAGTTGCTCCTTGATGAACTTGATCGAGTCGGCCAGGGCCGGCTGCGGTGTCAGCTTCACCGGGAACATGCTGGTGAACCAGCCCACGGTGCGGGTCAGGTCGATGCTATCGAACATATCTTCGCGACCGTGGCCTTCCAACTGCACCAGGGCGCTGTCCTGGCCGGTCCAGCGGGTGATGACCCGGGCCAGGGCTGCCAGCAACAGGTCGTTGATCTGGGTGCGATAGGCCACCGGGGCATCCTGTAGCAGGCGCTGGGTATGAACCTTATCCAAGCGTGAACTCAGGCTACTGGCATGCTGGTTGTGCAACGAGCTCACCGGATGATCGATCGGCAGATCCGGTTCGACGCCTTGCAACTGAGCCTGCCAATACCGCAGCTCCTCTTGCAACGCCGAGCTATGGGCGTAGGCCTGCATTTGCTCGGCCCATGCCTGAGTGGAGCTGGTCTTGGCTGGCAATGCCACGGGCTGGCCGGCGCTCAGTTGCCCATGGGCCAATTGCAGATCCTCCAGCAGGATCCGCCAGGACACGCCATCCACCACCAGGTGATGGATCACCAGCAACAGACGCTGGCTACCGTCTGCCAGGTTGAACAATACGGCCCGCAGCAGCGGTCCGTCCTGGAGGTTCAGGCTGCGCTGGGCATCGATTGCCGATGGTTCCATATCCTGGACACTATCTACCGCAACCTGCCAGAGCAGGTTCGGTCGCTGGCCGGCATCGACAAAGCGCGCCGACCAGCCATCGGCCTCCTGGCTGAACTGCAAACGCAAGGCATCATGCTGCACCAGAAGCGCCTGCAAGGCGCTCTCGACCACCTCGGCGCACAACGTTTGGGCGGGCTTGAGCAACACCGACTGGTTCCAGTGATGGCGCTCGCTCATTGGCGACTCGAAGAACCACTGCTGCACCGGCAGCAATGCGGCTGCACCACGTGCGGGGCCCTGGTCGATCTGCAGGCCACCCTCGCCTTGCTCGGCTACCGTCGCCAGCCCCTGCACCGTCTGGTACTGGAACAGATCTCGGGGAGTGAAGCGGATACCGGCCTGTCGCGCACGACTTACCACCTGAATCGAGATGATCGAGTCGCCACCCAATTCGAAAAAGTTGTCGGTCGCCCCGACCTGATCCAACTTCAGCACGTCGGCCCAGATCGCCGCGATCTGCTGTTCCAGTTCGCTCTGCGGGGCCACATAGACCTGTTGCATCTGCTGGGCATCGACCTTGGGCAAGGCCTTGCGATCCAGCTTGCCGTTCGGTGTCAGCGGCAGCGCCTCCAGGAACAGCAGGTAGGCTGGCACCATGTAGTCCGGCACATGCTCTTTCAGAGCGCTCTTGATGTTTTCGCGCAAGGCCGTCTGTGCCTCACCGGCCACGGCCAGCGCCGCATCGCTCGGCACGATATAGGCCACCAGTTGCTGGCCATGCTCACCGTCATGGGCCAGCACGAAGGCCTCGCGCACTACTGCCTGCTGCACCAGCCGTGCTTCGATCTCCCCCAACTCGATACGAAAGCCGCGGATCTTCACCTGATGGTCGATACGTCCGACGTACTCAATCACCCCATCGGCACGATAGCGAGTCAGGTCACCGGTGCGATACACCCGTCCACCGTCACTGGAGAACGGATTGGGCACGAACTTCTCGGCAGTCAGTCCAGGGCGTGCCAGGTAACCGCGAGTCACCCCAGCACCAGCCAGGTACAGCTCGCCAGCACTGCCCACCGGTACCGGTTGCAGGTCCGGACTGAGGATATAGCTCTGGGTATTGCTGATGGCCCGGCCGATATTGGCCTGGCCACCGGCCTCGCGACGGGTGTAGGTCGAGTAGGTGGTGTCTTCCGAAGGACCGTACAGATCGTAGACATGCACCAGCCCCGGCTGTTGGTAGAGGCTGTCCACCAGGGCCTGTTTCAGCGGCTCACCCGCCAGGTTGATGATCCGTACGCTGGGCGGGATCTGCCCGCTGCGCTGTAGCGCGGCAATCGCCGACGGCACGGTGTTGATCAAGCGCACCCGATCGCGATCCACCAGCTCCGGCAGCTCCAGGGCATTACGCGCCAGGACGATGGAGCCGCCGCTGGACAAGGTCACGAACAGCTCCCACACCGACAGGTCGAAACAGATCGACGTCGAGGCCAGCACCCCTTGCAGGTCTTCGCTGCTGTACACACGTTGCGACCAGTCGATCAGCGCCAGCACGTTGCGATGGGCAATCGCCACACCTTTAGGCAACCCGGTGGAACCGGAGGTGTAGATCACGTAGGCCAGGTTGTCCGGCGTTGCGCGGGTCGGCGGATTGTCTGTCGAGTACCCGTCCAACCAGCCCGGCTGGGCATCCAGTTGCAGCGTCTGCAAGGACTCCACCGCGGGCAGCAGCGACAGCAGTGCACTTTCGGTCAACAGGATCTGCGCCTGGCTGTCACGCAGCATATGGGCCAGGCGATCCTGCGGGTAATCAGGGTCCAGGGGCACATAGGCACCGCCGGCCTTGAGCACCGCCAGCAGCGCCACGACCATTTCAGGGGTGCGCTGCAAGGCCACGCCAACACGCACTTCAGGGCCGACACCGAGTTCGATCAACTTGTGCGCCAGGCGGTTGGCCTGGTTATTGAGCTCTCGATAACTCAGGCACTGGCCAGCGAACCACAGGGCTTCAGCCTGCGGAGCTTCATGCACCCGGGTCTCGACCAGTTGCTGTACACAGCCATCGCAGGAGAACCCACCGGTGACCGGGCTCCACTCATGCAGCAGTCTGTTCTGTTCGGCGGCCTCCAACAGCGGCAAGTCTCCCAGGCGCTGGTGCGGCTGCCGGACAATGCCTTGCAGCAACTGCAGCCAGGACTGGGCCAGACGCTCGATGGTAGATGCCTCGAACAGGTCGGTGGCGTAGGTCAGCGAGGCCCACAGGCCGTCCTCGGCTTCGAAGGTATCCAGGGTCAGGTCGAACTGCGCAGCGCGCCCCTGCCAACTCAGGGTCTCGATACTCAGGTCGTCCAGGCGCTGGCTTTGGCCACCCCTCTTGACCGCGGTCTGGTGGTTGAACATCGCCTGGAACAGCGGACTGTGGCTCAGGCTGCGCTCGGGACGCAGGGCTTCCACCAACTGCTCGAAAGGCAAGTCCTGGTGGGACTGGGCCATTAACGCAGTCTGCTTGACCTGCTGCAGAAAATCATTGAAGCCCAGTTGTCCGTCGATCTCGGCCTTGAATACCTGGGTATTGACGAAGAAGCCGATCAGCCGCTCGGTTTCCACCCGGTTGCGGTTGGCGATCGGCACGCCGACACGAATGTCCGTCTGGCCGCTATAGCGGTGCAATAGCACCTGAAACGAGGCCAGCAACAACATGAACAAGGTCGCCCCTTCACGTTGGGCCAATTGCTTGAGGCCCAGGCGCAGCTCCTCGGGTAACGGGATATCCAGCAACGCCCCCCGATAGCTCTGGATCGCCGGACGAGGATGATCCAGCGGCAGCATCAGCAGCGGCTGCTCTCCGGCCAGTTGCTCCAGCCAGTAACCCAGCTGCCGCTCACGCTCGCCGGCATCCATCCACTGGCGCTGCCAGTTGGCATAGTCGGCGTATTGAATCGGCAGGTCCGGCAGGCTGACCGTACGCCCTTGGCGGTAACCGGCATAGAGCTGGATCAGTTCGTCAACCATCACCCCCATCGACCAACCATCGGAAACGATGTGGTGCTGGGTCAAGACCAGCACATGTTCGTCTGCCGCTACCCGCAACAACCTGGCCCGCAACAGCGGGCCATTACGCAGATCGAAGGGCGGCTGGCTCTTGCTGTCGGTCAGGGCATGGACCTGGGCCTCGTAGGAAAGGCCGCCGGCGTGCAATTCGATGACCTCGATAGCCAGCGGCACAGGCGGATGAACCACCTGCACCGCAATGCCATCTTCTTCGGAAAAGGTAGTGCGCAAAGTTTCATGCCGGGCAATCAGGGTATCGAATGCATGGCGCAACGCGTCGAGATCCAGTTCTCCGTCCAAACGCAGCGCCGAGGTGATGTGGTAGGCGGTGCTTTCAGGCTCCAGTTGCCAGAGAAACCATTGGCTTTCCTGGGTATAGGAGAGAACCGGCGCCTCGTCGGCGCCACGGCTGCAGATAGGAGCGATACCAAAGAGGTTGATGCCCTTTTCTTTAAGCAAAATCGCCAGGGCCTTTCTTTCCTTGGAAGAAAGCGTGCCTACCGAGTCGATTAAAGCTTGCATGTACTACCTCTCCTAAGAAATTATTTTTTCAAGATCATCGGGAGATAAACGTTTGAGAGCCTCCAAAGATTTAGCCAATTCATCCTGCAACGAAGAAGTTGTCTGCCGCAGGGCCTGAACCTTCTCGACAAAGGCCGCCAGGCTCTCCGCGCCGAACAGCGACTTGATGGGAATATCCACGCCAAGCTGCTGCTTGACCCGGGTCACGACCTGAGCCACCAGCAGGGAGTGGCCACCCAACTCGAAGAAGTTGTCGTTCAGGCCCACCCGATCCAGCTTCAATACATCGGCCCAGATCGCCGCGACCTGCTGCTCCAGTTCGCTCTGCGGTGCCGCATAGACCTGTTGCATCTGCTGGGCATCGACCTTGGGCAAGGCCTTGCGATCCAGCTTGCCGTTCGGCGTCAGCGGCAACGCCTCCAGGAACAGCAGGTAGGCTGGCACCATGTAGTCCGGCAGATGTTCCTTCAGAGCCGTCTTGATACTCTCGCGCAAGGCCGTCTGCGCCTCCCCGGCCACGGCCAGCGCTGTATCGCTCGGCACGATATAGGCCACCAGTTGCGGGCCATGCTCACCGTCATGGGCCAGCACGAAGGCTTCGTGCACCACCTTCTGCTGCACCAGCCGCGCTTCGATTTCCCCCAACTCGATACGGAAACCGCGGATCTTCACCTGATGGTCGATGCGACCGATGTATTCGATCACGCCATCGTTGCGATAACGGGTCAGGTCACCGGTGCGATACATCCGACCACCATCGCTGGAGAACGGATTGGGCACGAACTTCTCGGCGGTCAGCCCTGGACGTGCCAGGTAGCCACGGGCGACTCCGGCACCTGCCAGATGCAATTCGCCGGCACTACCCACGGGAGCCGCTTGCAGGTCCGGGCTGAGAATGTAGCTCTGGGTATTGTTGATGGGTCGGCCGATATTGGCCTGGCCACCGGCCTCACGACGACTGCAGGCCGAGTAGACAGTATCTTCCGTAGGTCCATACAGGTCGTAGACATGCTCCAGCCCGGGTTGCTGTTGATAGAGACTATCCACCAGGGCCTGTTTCAGTTGCTCACCCCCGAAGTTGATGATCCGCACGTTCGTCGGGATCTGCCCGCTGCGCTGTAGCGCGGCAATCGCCGACGGCACGGTGTTGATCAAGCGCACCCGATCGCGATCCACCAGTTCCGGCAGCTCCAGGGCATTACGCGCCAGGACGATGGAGCCGCCGCTGGACAAGGTCACGAACAGCTCCCACACCGACAGATCGAAACAGATCGACGTCGAGGCCAGCACCCCTTGCAGGTCTTCGCTGCTGTACACACGTTGCGACCAGTCGATCAGCGCCAGCACGTTGCGATGGGCAATCGCCACACCTTTAGGCAACCCGGTGGAACCGGAGGTGTAGATCACGTAGGCCAGGTTGTCCGGCGTTGCGCGGGTCGGCGGATTGTCTGTCGAGTACCCGTCCAACCAGCCCGGCTGGGCATCCAGTTGCAGCGTCTGCAAGGACTCCACCGCGGGCAGCAGCGACAGCAGTGCACTTTCGGTCAACAGAATCTGCGCCTGGCTGTCACGCAGCATATGGGCCAGGCGATCCTGCGGGTAATCAGGGTCCAGGGGCACATAGGCACCGCTGGCCTTGAGCACCGCCAGCAGCGCCACGACCATTTCAGGGGTGCGCTGCAAGGCCACGCCAACACGCACTTCAGGGCCGACACCGAGTTCGATCAACTTGTGCGCCAGGCGGTTGGCCCGGGAATTGATTGTCTGATAATCCAGGCTATGCCCGGCGAATAGCAGAGCTTCGGCTTCTGGGGTTTTCAGTGCCTGGGCCTCCACCAACTGATGCACACAATGCTCGCTCGGGGAGACGACGGACGCCGGCGCCCATTCATGCAGCAGTCTGTTCTGCTCGGCGGCCTCCAACAGCGGCAAGTCTCCCAGGCGCAGGTGTGGCTGCCGGACAATGCCTTGCAGCAACTGCAGCCAGGACTGGGCCAGACGCTCGATGGTGGATACCTCGAACAGGTCGGTGGCATAAGTCATGGAAGCCCAGAGGCCATCGTCGGACTCGAAGGTATCCAGGGTCAGGTCGAACTGGGTACTGCTCTCCTCGCCACTGAGCATCTGCACTTGCAAGCCGGGAATCACCAAGCCCTGGTCATCCTGACGGACAGCGGCCTGATGGTTGAACATCACCTGGAACAATGGGCTGTAACTCAGGCTGCGCTCCGGCTTGAGGGCCTCCACCAACTGTTCGAAAGGCAGGTCCTGGTGCTCCTGGGCATCCAGGGCACAACCCTTGACCTGACGCAGGAAGTCACTGAAGGTCTGTTGTCCGTCGACTTCGGCCTTGAGCACCTGGGTATTGACGAAGAAGCCGATCAACCGCTCGGTTTCCACTCGATTGCGGTTGGCGGTCGGCACGCCGACACGAATGTCCGCCTGGCCGCTGTAGCGGTGCAATAGCACCTGGAACGAGGCCAGCAATAACATGAACAGCGTGACCCCCTCACGCTGGGCCAGCTGCTTCAGGGCCTCCGGCAAGACGCCACCCAGGCTGATGCCGTGGCGCGCGCCCTTGTGGCTCTGCTGCAATGGCCGCGGATGGTCCAGGGGCAGGTCCAGAACCTGGGCACCGCCTTCCAGCTGCTGCAACCAGTAACCCAATTGCCGCTCGCGCTCACCGGCATCCATCCATTGACGCTGCCAAGCCGCGTAGTCGGCATACTGTACCGCCAATGTCGGCAACTCAGCCTGCCGGCCCTGACTATGGGCGCCATACAACAGGATCAGTTCCTCCACCATCAACTGCATCGACCAGCCATCGGAAACGATGTGATGTTGGACCAGCACCAGCACATGGTCATCCGCCGCCAGGCGTACCAAAGTGGCCCGTAGCAAAGGCCCCTCGCGCAGGTCGAACACCTGGCGCACCTGGGTCTCTATGACCTGCTTGATCAGGTCATCGGTATTACCGGCGTCCACCAACAGGGACAAGTCCTGCTGGCCAATCGGTAAGCAGGCTGGGGCCGCAATCACCTGGGTCAGGCCCTGGGAGTCCTCGACAAAGCTCGTACGCAAGCTTTCATGGCGGGCGACCAGAGCATCGAAACTGCTTTGCAGGGCCTGGCAATCCAGCGTGCCACGCAAGCGCAAGGCCATGGGAATGTGGTAGGCGCTGCTGTCAGCGTCCAATTGCCAGAGGAACCACTGGCGCTCCTGAGCGTACGACACCGCCAGGGGATGCTGCCGGTCCACCAGGGGAATCGGCTGACGTTCCTGGGTGGTTTCCGGCCCTAGCAGGCGGACGAACTCTTCCAGCGACTCGCCTTCGAACAGCAGTTTCAGGGGAGCCTCGATGCCCAGTTCCTGACGGACACGCGACATCACCTGGGTGGCCAAGAGCGAATGGCCGCCAAGCTCGAAGAAGTTATCGGTCAAGCCGACCTGTTCCAGTTTCAGCACTTGGGCCCAGATTCCGGCTACTTGCTGTTCAAGCTCGCTGCGGGGGGCCACATGGGTTCGCTGCAACAGGCTGCCGTCGATGGCCGGCAAGGCATTGCGATTGAGCTTGCCGTTGGCGGTCAGAGGCAACGCCTGGAGGAACAGCACATGAGCCGGAACCATGTAACCCGGTAGATGCTCACGCAGCCCGGCCTTGATGTCGTCCCGCAGCAGCAGTTGCTCCGAGACCAGATCCTGGCTGTTCCAATCCAAGCCAGCAGGCACCACATAAGCCACCAGTTGCGGGCCGTCCGGACCTTCCGGCGCCAGTACCACCGCCTCGCGCACCCTAGGCAATTCCAGCAGCCGCGCTTCGATCTCCCCCAACTCGATGCGGAAACCGCGGATTTTCACTTGATGGTCGATGCGACCGATGTAGCCGATCGAACCGTCGGCCTGGTAGCGCGCCAGATCGCCAGTACGGTAGAGACGTCCACCAACCTCGCCAAACGGATCCGGGACAAACCGCGCCGCGCTCAGGTCGCCACGATTCAAGTAACCCCAGGCCAGCCCCGCACGCCCGACATACAATTCACCGATGCAACCCTTGGGCACCGGTTGCAAATTGCCGTCCAGCAAGTACCAGGACATGTCGGGAATCAGCTCGCCGATTGGGCTGGCTCCCGCCAGGCTCAGGTCCGCCTTGGACAATGGCCGGTAGGTCACATGCACCGTGGTTTCGGTGATGCCGTACATGTTCACCAGCTGCGGGCACTGATCGCCGAAACGCTGGAACCAGGGGTGCAGTGTATTGACCTCCAGGGCCTCGCCACCGAACACGATGTGGCGCAACCGATGCTCCGGCTCGGCGCTGCAGGCCACATGCATCAATTGACGGAATGCCGACGGCGTCTGGTTGAGTACGGTCACGCCCTCGGCGCAAAGCAACGGGTAGAAGTCCTGGGCCGAACGCGCCACCTCTTGAGGCACGATCAGCAACCGCCCGCCGTACATCAAGGCACCGAAGATCTCCCACACCGAGAAATCGAACGCATAGGAGTGAAACAGGCTCCAGACATCATCGGAGCCGAACTGGAACCACGCCTGGGTAGCCGCGAACAGGCGCAGGACGTTGTGGTGCGGTTGCAAGGTGCCCTTGGGCTTGCCGGTGGAGCCGGAGGTATAGATCACATACGCCAGGTCCTCGGGTGTTACCCCAACTTCGGGGTTGTCGGTCCGATAGCCGTCCAGTGGCTGCTCCAGCAACCAGGTGCGACCGGCAAACGCCGGCAAGCTCTGCTGCAGGTGCTCCTGGGTGAGCAGCAGCGCAATGGCGCTGTCATGCATCATGTGCTGCAGGCGATCCTGGGGATAGGCCGGGTCCAGCGGCACATAGGCGCCGCCAGCCTTGAGAATCGCCAGCAAGCCGATGACCATTTCCAGGCTCCGCTCCACCGCCAGCCCCACCAGTACATTGGGGCCCACACCTTGTTCGATGAGTTTGTGCGCCAAACGGTTGGCCCGTTCGTTGAGCTGCTGGTAGTCCAGGCTCTGCCCGGCGAAGGTCAGAGCCATGGCCTGGGGCGTCCTGGCTGCCTGGGCTTCGATCAGCTGATGGATACAGGCCCCGGAGGGGAATTCCTGTTGCTGCGGGTTCCACTGAGTGAGGATCTGCGCCTGCTCATCGGCCTCGAGCAATGGCAGCAAGCCGATGCGCTGTTGAGGCTGGCCAACCACACCTCGCAGCAACTGCCGCCAATGAGCGGCCAGGCGTTCGATGGTAGCGGCGTCGAACACATCGGTCGCATAGACCAGGGATGCAGAGATCCGGCCCTGGGTTTCCACGGTGTCCAGAGTCAGGTCGAACTGAGCCGACTGTCCCTGCGAGTCCAGCGCTTCGATACTCAGGCCCTGAAGGTCTAGGGACTTGGCCACACCTACGGTTTCGACCTGGTGGTTGAACATCACCTGGAACAGCGGGTTGTGGCTCAGGCTGCGCTCCGGCTGCAAGGCCTCCACCAACTGTTCGAAAGGCAGGTCCTGATGCGCCTGCGCCGCCAGGGCGGTCTGCCGGGCCTGCTGCAACAACTCGCTGAAGGACATCTGGCCGTCGATCTCAGCCTTGAGCACCTGGGTATTGACGAAGAAGCCGATCAGGCGCTCGGTCTCGACCCGATTGCGGTTGGCAATGGGTACACCGACGCGAATATCGGCCTGGCCGCTGTAGCGATGCAGCAAAGCCTGGAAGGAAGCCAGCAACAGCATGAACAAAGTCACCCCTTCACGCTGGGCCAGGCTCCCCAAGGCCTCACTCAACGGTTGCTCCAGGGCCAGTTCCAGGCGTCCACCCCGATGGCTTTGCACCGGGGGACGCGGGCGATCCAGAGGCAGCTCGAGCAAGGGTTGCTCACCACCCAGTTGCGCAGTCCAGTAGGCCAGTTGTCGTTCCTTTTCACCGGCCTCCATCCAGTGGCGCTGCCAAATGGCGTAGTCGGCATACTGGATCGGCAGCGCCGGCAACGGCGCCGGCTGCCCTTGGCAGTAACCGACATAGAGCGCGATCAGCTCATCCACCATGACCTGCATCGACCAACCATCGGAAACGATATGGTGTTGGGTCATGACCAGCACATGGTCATCCTCGGCCACTTGCAACAGGCCGACCCTGAGCAGCGGCCCCGCCAGCAGGTCGAACAACTGCCGGGTCTGGGCCTGGACGAAGTCTTGCACGGCCGTGTTGATCTGCAGCTCACTCGACTGTGCCGGCAGCGATTGGCGCACCAACTCCAGGGGCGCCTCGGGAGCGACCACCTGTACTGCCGCATCTTCATCCTCGACAAAATGCGTACGCAGGCTTTCATGCCGAGCGATCAGGCTGTCGAAGCTGCGCTGCAAGGCCTCGACATTCAATTTTCCACGCAGTCGCAGAGCCTTGGGAATGTGATAGGCAGTGCTCTGCGGCGCCAGTTGCCAGAGGAACCACTGGCGTTGCTGGGCATAGGACAGCGGTATGCGCTCCTGACTCAGACGTACCTCGGGAATCGGCAGGTTGGCCGGAGAGATACCCTGTTCGAGCATTTTCTGCAGGTAGACCTGGCGCTTCTCCAGGGGCAGCAGGATGAAACCCTTGACGATTTTCAACGCGGTGGTGTTGTCCATTACACAGCCTCCATTTCGTCAAGCAATAGTTCCAGCGCACTCAGGTCGGTGCTTTGCACCTGACCCGAACCTTGTTGCAACTGGCTGACAAACAACCCCAGGGTTGGAAATTCAAACGCCATCTGCACACTGACCTGACGTCCAAGCTTGAGCTGGACTCGAGAGACCATCGAAGTTACCAACAAGGAATGTCCACCTAGTTCAAAGAAGTTATCGTTCATACCCACTTGCTCGACCTCGAGCACTTGGGCCCAGATCGCCGCGACTTGCTGTTCCAGCTCGCTCTCTGGGGCTATGTAGGCCTGCTGCCACAAGCTGACATCGGCCTGCGGCAGGGCCTTGCGGTCCAGCTTGCCGTTGGGGCTCAACGGCAAGGCCTCGAGGAACAGCAAGTGGGCCGGCAACATGTAGTCCGGCAGCACCTCTTTGAGCGCCGCTCTCAGTTGCTCGCGCAACTGCGCCTGGTCTTCCTGGCTATCCGTTGCCACGCCGGCGGCCGCCACCAGGTAAGCCACCAGCTGTGGCCCACCAGCCGCCTCCTGGGCCAGGACCACCGCTTCGCGCACCTGCGCCTGTTCCAACAACCGCGCTTCGATTTCACCCATTTCGATACGGAAACCGCGGATCTTCACCTGATGGTCGATACGCCCGGCGTACTCCACCACGCCGTCGGCGTCATATCGGGCCAGGTCGCCGGAACGGTACAAGCGCCCACCATCGGTGCTGAACGG
>NZ_WHUV01000013.1 GCF_009380155.1 Pseudomonas piscis
ACCCTGGCCAATGGCGAGAAGATCACTATCCCAGTCGGTGAAACCACCGCCTCGATCAATGTCACTGCACCAAACGATGCCCTGGTTGGCCATAGCTCCGTCACCAACTCGATCACCGATGTGAGCGGTGGCAACTACGAGAACCTGGTCGCCGATAAGACTCCAGTTAATACCAACGTCACCGATACCGTCGACGACACTGGTTTGAGCTTGAGCGCTACTGGTACGGTCGCCGAAGGTGGCCAAATCACCTACACCGCCACCCTGACCAACGCTGCCGGTACTCCGGTTACCGTGACTCTGTCCAACGGCGCCGTAATCACCATCGAGGCGGGTAAAACCACCGGTACCGTCACCGTTCCGGCTCCTGCCGATGACGTCTATAAAGACGCGGGCAAGGTTGAAGCCACCATTACCAAAGCTGAAGGCGGCAACTTCGAGAACCTGGTCACCAACCCTGCGCCAGCGGTCACTAACGTCACTGACACCATCGACGACTCCACCGTATCGCTGAAGGCGACCCCTTCGGCAGCCGAAGGTGGCCAGATCACCTATACCGTGACCGTCACTGCACCTGTGACTGGTTCGCCTGTGACTGTCACGTTGGCCAATGGCGAGAAGATCACCATTCCAGTGGGTGAAACCACTGCCTCGATCAACGTCACTGCTCCAAACGACGCGCTGGTTGGCCACACATCGGTGACCAACTCCATTACCGATGTGACTGGCGGTAACTACGAGAACCTGGTCGCTGATAAAACACCGGTCAGCACTACCGTGACCGACACCATCGACACCACCAACCTGTCGCTGACAGCTACACCGTCCGTGGCTGAAGGTGGCCAGATCACTTACACCGCGACACTGACCAACGCTGCCGGCACTCCCGTCACCGTGACCCTGAGCAACGGCGCAGTGATCACGATCGGTGCCGGCAAGACCACCGGTACCGTCACTGTTCCGGCTCCGGCCGACGATGTGTACAAGGATGCTGGCAAGGTCGAAGCGACCATCACCAAAGCCGAAGGCGGCAACTTCGAGAAGCTGGTCCCAAGCACCACGCCAGCCGTGACCGATGTCACCGATACCATCGATACCTCCACCGTGACCCTCAAGGCCACATCTTCGGCGGCCGAAGGCGGAACCATCACCTACACCGCCACCGTGACCGCGCCGGTCACCGGTTCGCCGGTGACCGTCACCCTGGCCAACGGTGAGAAAATCACCATCCCGGTTGGCGAAAGCACTGGCTCGGTGAGTATCACTGCCCCGAACGATGCCCTGATCGGCCATAGCTCCGTGACCAACTCGATCACCGACGTCAGCGGCGGCAACTACGAGAAACTCGTAGGGGACAAGACTCCGGTCAATACCACCGTGACCGATACCGTCGACACCACGACCCTCAGCCTCAGCGCTACCGGCACCGTGGCCGAGGGCGGCTCGATCGTCTACACCGCCACCTTGAGCAACGCCGCCGGCACTCCGGTGACCGTGACCCTGAACAACGGCGCCGTCATCACCATCGCCGCGGGCAAGACCACCGGCACCGTGACCGTCGCCGCGCCAGCCGATGACGTGTACATCGACGCCGGCAAGGTCAACGCCAGCATCAGCGGCGCTACCGGTGGCAACTTCGAGAAGCTGGTCACCGATACCACCCCGGCCGTGACCAACGTCACCGATACCATCGACACCACGTCGGTCAGCATCACCGGCAGCGCTTCGGTGGTCGAGGGCCAGACCGCCAGCTACACCGTGAGCCTGACCCACCCGGCGCAAACCGAAGTCACCCTGAAGATCAGCTACAGCGGCACGGCCACCGACGGCTCGGACTTCACCGGCGTCTACACCGTGAAGATCCCGGCCGGCGCCAGCAGCGCCACCTTCAACGTGGCGACCATCGACGACAAGATCACCGAGAGCACGGAAAACTTCGTGGTCAAGATCGACTCGGCCACTGGCGGCAACTTCGAAAAACTGGTGGTCAGCGGCACCAACGGTAGCGTCACCACCTCGATCATCGACAACGACGCGCCGCCGGTCATCGACCTGGATGCCAACAACTCCAGCGGTGCCACCGGCGCCGACTACAAGGTCACCTTCACCGAGGGCACCAGCGGCCCTGGCGTGTCGATCGCCGATACCGACCTGAGCATCACCGATCCGGACAGCACCATGCTCACCGGCGCCACCATCGTGCTGACCAACCGTCAGCCCGGGGACTCGCTGAACCTGGGCAACAGCGTCAACGGCATCACGATCAACGCCAACAGCAAAGACGGTTCGATCACGCTGACCCTGTCGGGCAACGCGACCCTGGCCGACTACATGCAGCAGATCAAGAACATCACTTTCACCAACAACAGTGAAGATCCGAGCACCACGCCACGGACCATCACCGTGACCGTGACCGATGGCAGCAACTACTCCAACGTCGCCACCACCACGGTCAACGTGGTGGCGGTCAACGATGCTCCGGTAGCCACCGGCGGCGCAGTGACCGGTACCGAAGACACCGCGCTGACCCTGACCTGGAACAACTTCGGCGTCAGCGATGTCGACAGCCCGGCGTCCAGCCTCGGCGTGAAGATCACCCAGCTGCCGAGCGACGGCAAGCTGCAGTACCTCGACGGTTCGACCTGGAAGGACGTGGCCAACAACCAGACCTTCAGCAAGGCCGATATCGATGCCGGCAAGCTGCGCTTCACGCCTGATGCCAATGAATCCGGCACCAATGGTTACGGCGGCAACGGCGTGGGCAACCAGCAGGCGGATTACGCGCAGATCAAGTTCCAGCCCACCGACGGCCAGGCCCTGGGCAACACCGGCACGGTGAACATCGACATCACTCCGGTGGCCGATGCACCGAGCCTGGGCGTGGCGAACAACAATGTGAACTCCGTCGGCCTGCTCAAAGAGACCTGGACCAGCCTCAACGGCCTGGGAACCAACGGCAACGGCATTACCGGCGACGCGCTCAAGGCGGTGTTCGACAACTCCGGCAAACCGACCAGCAGCACGACGGTGACCAATGCCCAGTCCGATGGCAGCGTCGCAGGTGGCAGCGGTTCGAAAACTTCCGGACTGATCTACCTCGAGGCCGGCAAGACCTACAGCTTCAGTGGTACCGGCGACGACAGCCTGCTGATCACCATTGGCGGCAAGAACGTGGCCACCGCACTGTGGGGCTCGGGTGGCGGTATCAGCGGCTCGTTCACCCCGACCACCAGCGGCTACTACACCCTGGACATCTACCATGCCAACCAGAGCGGCCCGGGAAGCTACGATGTCAACCTGTCGGTCAATGGCGGTGCGGCAGTCGACCTGAACAGCGCCAACATCCCGATGTATCCCAACGAAACCGCGCTGAACAATGCCGGCGTCACCCTTTCCGAGCTGCATGGCAGCAACGGTGAAGGCTACTACGATGGCTACAAGCTCAATGAAGGTGCCGAAGGTGGCAGCGTCAAGGTGTCGAAGATCACCACCGCCCTGACCGATACCGATGGTTCGGAAACCTTGAGCGTGAAGATCAGCGGGATGCCTGAAGGCTCGGTCCTGAGCGACGGCGCCGGCCACAGCTTCACCGTGACCGCGAGTTCCGGCGAAGCCAACGTCACCGGCTGGAACCTGGGCAGCCTGACGGTCACTCCGCCGCCTTACTACAACGGCACGTTCAACCTCAATGTGACGTCGACCTCCACCGAGTCCCTGGGCGGTTCGGCCAGCACCTCGGCGCAGATCCCGGTCAAGGTCTACCCGGCCGTATACAACCCGGTGGTCGGCACTTCCGGCGACGACACCTTCACCGGCACCGAAGGCAACGACATCGTGGTCGCCGACATCGGTGGCCTGACCGTGGTCCCGGGCACCAACTACAACATCGCCTTCATGGTGGACAGCTCGGGCAGCATGAGCAGCTCGTCCATCGCCGCAGCCAAGGAATCCCTGACCGCGGTGTTCAACACCCTGAAGAACAGCATTGGCGGCGCCGGTTCGGGCACGGTGAACATCTTCCTCGCGGACTTCGACACCCAGGTCAACAAGACGGTGTCGGTGAACCTCAATGACCCGAACGCCCTGAACCAGCTCAAGGCCGTGCTGGACTCTATGAGCTCCGGCGGCGGTACCAACTACGAGGACGTGTTCAAGGCCACGGCCAACTTCTTCCAGAGCAACCAGGCCACCAGCAACACCAATGCCAAGAACCTGACGTACTTCATCACCGACGGCAAGCCGACCTACTACCAGGCCGGCGAGCAAACCAACCCGACGCTCTACAGCGGCGGTCCGAAGCTCGATGACTTGATCAACGTCAACAACTACAAGCTGGGCGACACCATCAATACCACGTACCTGGACAACACCCACGCCTACAGCGTGAGCAGCAACGGTACGCTGACCCTGCAGACCTATATCAATACCGGCTGGGGCGGGGGTTATTGGAGCGCCAGGGAGCTGGGCACCGTGCACGCCCAGGGCGACGGCACCTACGAGCTGTCGTACCGGGACGGTTCCGGCAACAGCACCGACTGGTACACCACCAACAACTCCAATTCCGGCTTCGCGTTGTTGAGCAAGCTGTCGGAAGTGGAGGCCATCGGCCTGAACAACGGGGTCAGCCTCAACGACCTCAAGCCGTACGACACCGATGGCAAGCCGCAGACCAATATCGATCCTAAGGACCTGGCCAACTCGATCATCGGCCATACCGAGGCCACCATGCCGGGTGCGGATACCATCAGCGGCGGCAATGGCAACGACATCCTGTTCGGCGACCTGGTGAGCTTCAACGGTGTGGCCGGCGAGGGCTACCAGGCCATGCAGGCCTATGTGGCCAAGCAGACCGGGGTCGATGTGAGCAAGATCAGCGCCAGCAACGTGCACCAGTACATCACCGAGCACTACACCGAGTTCGATGTATCTGGCAGCCACGACGGCAACGACACGCTGCTGGGCGGCGCCGGCAATGACATTCTCTTCGGCCAGGGCGGCAACGACCTGCTGGACGGCGGCAAGGGCAATGACATCCTGCTGGGCGGCACCGGTAACGACACTCTGATCGGCGGCCAGGGCAACGACATCCTGATCGGCGGTTCGGGAGCCGATACCTTCGTCTGGAAGGCCGGCGACACTGGCAACGACGTGATCAAGGACTTCAAGGCCAGCGAGGGTGACCGGATCGACCTGCGGGACCTGCTGCAGGGCGAAAGCGCCAGCACCATCGACAACTTCCTCAAGATCACCACCGTGGACGGGGTCTCGACCCTGCAGGTCAGCTCCGAAGGCAAGCTCAACGCCGCCGGCGGCCTGGCCAACGCCGACGTGACGATCAAGCTGGAAGGCAACAACTGGTCCAATGCCAGCATCAACTCGTTGATCGCCGGCAGCGATCCGACCATCAAGATCGACCACAACAACAGCTGATCGGCTCCTGGCCACCGCCGTTCGCCAGCGGTGGCCAGGCCCCGGCAGACAGCAAGCGCCGTGACGATTGGCCCGGCACAACGCATACTCGCCTCCTGAGTACCGCGTTGGCCTATGCTGCCGGCGGCTAGACGCTGAGAAAAATGCCTGAGGGATATGCCATGTTCTACGTGCAACGCGATGCACAAGGTCAGCTGATTCGCGTGGAAGCCGCCGCTTACGCCGAAGCCACCGAGACGCTGCCCGCCGACCACCACGAGATCCAGACCTGGTATGCCAACGAGGCGGTGGAAGTCAGCCTGAAGCAACTCAAGCACAGTGACCTGGATATGATCCGGGTGCTGGACGACCTGATCCAGATCCTGACCAGCAAGGGCGTGATCCGCATCACCGACTTGCCGGAAGCGGCTCAGGTCAAGCTGCTGGACCGCAGCAACGCCCGTGAGGCGTTAGGTGGCTTGAGCCGCTTGATCAACGATGATGAAACCGGATTGATCTGAATCCGCCCTACCGGCCTGTCGGCGGGGCGTGATCCGGCTTCTCAGTTCCAGGGTGCAGGTTCGCCGAACAACTGTCCCTGTACTCCGAACAAGCCCATTTCACGGATCACCTGCAGCTCGCCCTGGGTCTCGACCCGCTCGGCGATCAGCGGCAGGTCGATGCTGTGGGCGGCACGCTGGATGGCTTCGATGAACAGGCGCTTGTCGCTTTCCTGGTCGATATCGCGGATGTAGCTGCCGTCGATCTTCAAGTAGGCCAGGCCCAGCCGCGCCAGGTTGCCGATCATGCTGAAGCGACCGCCAAAACGCTGCAGGCTGAGGGAGAAGCCCAGCTCCCGCAGTTGCCGGGTCAATTGCTCCAGGCGGGCCTGGTCCGGCAATTGCTCCTCGCCGATCTCCAGGGTCAGGCGAGGACCCAGGTCGGCGTGCTGGCGCAGAAGATCGAAGACCCGGTTAAGTGCATGCGGATCGGCCAGGGTGGCGGCCGACAGGTTCAACGCCAGGGCCTCGGAATGGCCTGCCAGGTGCCCGAGCACTTGTTCGAGCATCAGCAGGTCCAGGCGCGAGGTCCAGCCGAAACGCTCCAGCCAGGGCAGGAAGCGCCCGGCGGGGATGGTCTGGCCCTGTTCGTCGAGCAACCGCGACAACACCTTGTTGTGCAGTACCAGCGAGGTATCCCGGGCCGCCACCACCGGTTGGAAATACAGCTGGAAGCGCCGCTGCGACAGGGCCTGATCCAGCAGCTTGTGCCAGGCATGGTGATCGTCCCCGACCTGGGCGCTGGCACTCTGGTCAAGACAGGCCCAGCTGGCATCGCCCTGGGCCTCGGCCTGGGCCAGGGCCTGGTCGCCAAGGCTGAGCACCGCCTGCGGCGAGTCGCCATGGGCAAAGGCCGCCAGGCCAATGGATGCGACCGACGCCACATCGGTGGCGCCCGTGGCGTGCAGGTTGCCCAGGGCGCTATCCAGGTTCTGTGCCAGCTGGATGGCTTCCTCACGCACCAGGCCCGGGGCCAGCACCGCGAACTCGCCACCACGGACCCGGGTGACCAGGTTGTGGGTCTCGGGGTACTTGTCGCATTCGCGCAGCAGCTGTTCACCCACCGCCACCAGCAACTGGTCGGTACGCTGGCCGCCCAGGCGCTGGTTCAGTCCGGCCAGATCCTTGACCCGCAACAGCAACAGGTAGCCGGAGCTGGCCTGCTCCGGATTGCTGACCCGGGCATGCAGCTGCATTTCGAAATATCGCCGGTTGGCCAACCCGGTAAGGCTGTCCTGGTAGGATTCGGCGCGCAGTTTTTCGCTGCGCTCGGCCTGCTCCTGGAACAGCGCCTTGAGCTTCTCGACCATCTGGTTCATGGCCTGCACCACCCGGCGCAGCTCGGGGGTCCGCGGCAGCTCCGGCAGGCTGAGGAACTCGCGCCGGGCAATGGCATGGGATTGCTTGACCATGTAGTCCAACGGCCGCAGTTGACGACGTAACAACAGCGCCCCGAGCACCGCGCTCACCGCTCCGCAGATCAGCAGCCAGCCCAGGCTGCCCAGGGCGCTCTGCCACAGCTTGGCCACGGCGAACATCGGGTGGCTGAGCACCTCGACCCGGGCCGCCTGCTCCCAGCCGCGGCTGACGATGGCATCGCCACCGGCCGGCTCCAGGCCGATGAGGCTGACGAACCACTGGGGAACGTTGCCCACCTCGGGAATACCGCTGCGCTCGACGATGGTCTTGTCGGTGGCCAGGTCCACCACCCGGATGCTGGCGTAGTAGCCGCTATCGAAGATGGAGCTGACCATCAGCTCGACCATCGCCGGATCGTCGATGTTCGGCGTCAGCGAAAGGGCCAGGGCGGTGGCCGCATCCTGGGCATGGGAGCGCAGTTGGTTGACGTACTGGGTGCGCGAACTTTCCAGGCTGACCATGAAGCTGCCGCTGAAGGCCACCACCAGGAACACGCAGATTGCGATCAGCAGTTGTTTGAACAAAGACATCTGGGCTCGTGCTCCTAGTTAGTCGTCTCGACCGGGAATCCTTCGGCCTGCATTTTCTTCAGTACATCCTGCCAGCGCGACAGGCGCTTGGTATCACCGACGCGCTTGTTGCCCTTGGCTCCCGGCAGCCACAGCCCTTCGGCATTGAAGGAGTACACCGGCAACAGGTCGGTCCGTTCGCTGGCCGGGCGGATCGAGTCTTCCAGGCTGTCGAGTACCAGCGGCATGGCGTCCGGGGTGGAATAGTAGGTCAGGACCATGTGCGCGCGGTTCTGGCGCAGGGCCTTGACGTAGGTGATGCGCAATTTGTCACTGGAGACCCCAAGGCGGCGCAGGCTGAAGTACTTGGCGATGGCATAGTCCTCGCAGTCGCCGGCGCCCTTCCACAAGGCCTCGATCGGTGTTTCCCAGTAGTCCACCTGGTGCCAGAGGTCGATGTCCTCGACATATCGCATGTTCTTGTTGAAGAACAGGTTGACCACCTTCAGTTGCTCGCGCTCGGCCACCTGCTTTTGGGTCGCCAGCAGGTGCTGCCAGGCGTCGATGCGTTGCTGGCCTTCGCCCAGGGGTCCATAGAGCGCCGTAGCCCGCCGGCTGATCAGGGAGAAGTCCCAGTCGGCGTGCAGGCCGCCCAACAGCATGCCGGCCAGCAGCAATGCCGAGCCGAACCAGCGCAGGGTCCGGGAAAGAGCTAAACGTGCCGCCAATGCGTCGCATCCATGGGAGCTATCGTGAATCGGCTGATGGTGAAGGCTGGCCCGGCAAAAAACAATGGCACCTTGAAATCAGTCACCGGCAGAATGTGCTCCGCAGCGGGCAGCCGTC
This sequence comes from Pseudomonas piscis, assembly GCF_009380155.1. GTDB lineage: Bacteria > Pseudomonadota > Gammaproteobacteria > Pseudomonadales > Pseudomonadaceae > Aquipseudomonas > Aquipseudomonas piscis. Next base: position 8,744 of record NZ_WHUV01000013.1, read on the forward strand.
GCCTGCTGTGCACGAGAGCCTGACGAGCGCGTGCATTGAACAGCATCAGCCACTATTTTAGTGCCCTGTCTCGCCGGGAGAGGAACTGCCGGCCCCCATGCTTAAGGAAAAGCTGTGGATACCGATACCCGACAATGGACCCTGGTGGTCAACTCTGGACAAGCCACGCAGATCCGCCTGATCTGTTTTCCCCAGGCCGGGGCGGCCGCCGAGCAGCTGCGAGTCTGGTCCAGCGGGTTGGCCGACCATATCGAACTGGTGGTGGTGAACTTGCCGGGGCATGGTCCACGGCGCTACGAAGCCCCCTGTGACGACTGGCCGAGCCTGCTGGAGAATACCTTCGCAGCGCTGGCCCCCTGGCTGCAGAAGCCCCATGCATTGTTCGGCCACGGCCTTGGGGCGCTGCTGGCCTATGAGGCCAGCAAATACGCCCAGGTGCGGTTCCCCCAGCAGACCCGTCACCTGTTCGTCTCCGGCTGTCGCAGCCCTGACAGCTTGCCCCGTCGTCCCCTGCTGCATACCCTGCCCGATGCGGCCTTTCGCGAGGCGATCCTGACCCTGGGCGGCAGTCCCCTGGAGATCCCCCGTGGACAGGACGACCTGCAAGCCTATGAGCAATTGCTGCGTACCGGCCTGAAGCTCTTCGAAACCTGGTACGACACCTCCAGCGGCTGCCTCAACGTGCCGCTGACGGCCTTCTACGGAAGCGAGGACCCACTGGCGACCGCCAGCCACATGCTCAATTGGCGAGAGTTCACCACCCGTGAGTTCGAGCTGATCGAGGTGCTGGGCAACCACTTCTTCATCAAGTCCCAACGCCAGCGCCTGCTGCAGGTGATCAATACCCACCTGGGGCTGCTAGGCGAACCCCTGGGCTGAATCCCGGCCATGAAAAAGCCCGCCCTGCCATGAGGCAGGAGCGGGCTTTGGAAAACCCGGGGCGGGCTTCAGATCTTGAAGCTGTCGACCAGTTGCTTCAGGCGGCTGGCCTGTTGCGACAGGGCATCGCAATCCTTCAGCGTTTCGTTGAGGTTGGCGACACCTTGCTGGTTCAGCAGGTTGATCTGGCTGATGTCGATGTTGAGGGCTTCCACCACCGCGGTCTGCTCCTCGGTCGCAGCAGCCACCGACTGGTTCATGCCGTCGATTTCGCCGATGCGCTGGGTCACGCTGATCAGGCGGGCACCGGCCTGGTTGGCCACTTCGACGCTCTCTTCGCTGGAAGCCTGGCTGGCGTTCATGGTCGACACCGCCTCGCGGGAACCGATCTGCAGGGAAGTGATCATCTTGTGGATCTCTTCCGCCGATTCCTGGGTGCGATGCGCCAGGTTGCGCACCTCGTCGGCCACCACGGCAAAACCACGGCCGGCTTCACCGGCGCGGGCCGCTTCAATGGCGGCGTTGAGTGCCAACAGGTTGGTCTGCTGGGAGATGCCCTTGATCACGTCGAGGATGTGCCCGATGTTGTCGGTGCTGGCGTTCAGTGTCTCGATCTGGGTGCAGGACAGGCTGATCTTCTGCGACAGCTCGGTCATCGCCTGGATGGTCTGCTCGACCACCTGGCGCCCGTCGTCGGCCTGATCGCTGGCGCCACTGGCGTGCTCGGAGGCATCGGCAGCGTTACGGGCGATTTCCTGGGTGGCGGCACCCAGTTCGTTGATCGCTGCCGCTACGCTGTTGGTCCGGGCGCTCTGCTCGTCGGAGCCGATGATCGAGGCGTTGGACGAGGTCATTACGCGCTGGGACAGATCGTGGACCTGGCGAGTGGCCGAGGACACTTCGGAGATCGAGGCGTGAATGCGTTCCACGAACTGGTTGAAGGAGCTACCCAGTTCACCGAACTCATCCTTGCTCGCCACCACCAGGCGGCGGGTCAGGTCGCCCTCGCCCTGGGCAATATCCTGCATCGCACGACCCATGGTCACCAGTGGACGCATCAGGACCTGGATCAGCAGGGTCAGCAGCACCGCGATCGTGCCCACTGCGATGAACATTGCAATCAGCGCCGAGGTGCGGAACTGGCTCAGCGGCGCGTAGGCCTTGTCCTTGTCGATGGACAGGCCGATGTACCACTCGGCGTTCGGCAAGCCGGTCACCGGAGTGAAGGAGAGAATGCGCTCCTGTTTGTTCAGGACCACTTCCTGGTTGCCGTTCGCGATCCGTACGTTGGCGCCAGGGTAGATGTCCTTGAGGTTCTTCATCACCTGGTCCTTGTCCGGGCTGACGATCACCTGACCGTCAGCGCTGACCAGGAAGGCATGGCCGAGGCCGCCGAAGTCCACCGAGTTGATGATCTTGACCAGGGTCTCCAGGCTCAGGTCACCACCGACCACGCCCAGCAGCTCGCCCTGTTTCTTCACCGGCATGGCGATGGTCACCACCAGGCCACCGACGGCCGCCATGTAGGGCGGAGTCAACATGGTCTTGTCGGCAGCGACAGCTTGCTTGTACCAGGGACGCTGGCGTGGATCGTAGCCGTCGGGCATCTTCGCGTCGGGACGCTGGGTGAAGGTGCCATTGGCCTGGCCAACGTAGGTGAACTGGAAGTTCGTGGTGAAGGCTGGCTGGTCGACCAGGCCCGGGAAGTCAGCGTTATGCCCCTGGTGAGCAACGTTCTGCGCCAGGTTCTCGAGCACCAGGATCCGTCCGCTCATCCAGTTCTGCACACTGCTGGAAGTGAGCTCGCCGGCTTGCTGGATGGAGGATTCGAGGTTCTGTCGAATGGTAGTGCGTTGCAGGTAGTCGTTGTACAGAGTGAACAACGCAAAAGCCAGAACCACTACGCCAGAGGCGGCCAAAAGGATTTTATGGCTGAACTTGAGATTCATTTCATGGGACTTCTTATGCCGAAAGTGGGGATGCGTACGGAATGCAACATTCCAGGTAACAGCGCAGGCGACATTCTCTGACCGCTCTACTTGGTGCACGCATGTCTCAACACTCTGTCGGCAAGAATCCTCGAACCCTTAGGGAATTATCTGAATTACTCGCCTGAATTATCAGAATCCCGCCGAATGGCACGCTAGAGCAGTCGTGGCTCTTGGGTTGGGAGACTTGTCCACAGGAAGGAGTAGGCATGGCATCGCCTGGAGGAATAGCACCGCGGCCAAGGGCTGTGGATAAGTCGCCGTGAGGTTGCCCCTGCAGGACAGCCTCGAAGTGCAATAGGCGAAACCCGGGGGATATTGATGACCATGCCATGGCTGGGCTGGGCTGGGCCAAGGAGCTGAAGCATGGGCCTGGATGATCGGCTTGCGCATGGCTGGGGTCGGCATTAAGGCTGCGAGGAACACGCCGGGAAAAGGAATGCCCGTGGGCCTTGGCTCGCCCTGGTTTTCTGACTTGGAAAAACAAAACCCCAACTGCTTTCGCAGTTGGGGTTTCGGAATTCAATCTTGACGATGACCTACTCTCACATGGGGAAACCCCACACTACCATCGGCGATGCATCGTTTCACTGCTGAGTTCGGGATGGGATCAGGTGGTTCCAATGCTCTATGGTCGTCAAGAAATTCTATGTCTGATCCGTCTGACCTAGAAGTCAAACGTATCAGCAAAATCAGTAGCTTCTACATAAAGACAAAACCCCAACTGCTTTCGCAATTGGGGTTTCGGAATTTAATCTTGACGATGACCTACTCTCACATGGGGAAACCCCACACTACCATCGGCGATGCATCGTTTCACTGCTGAGTTCGGGAT
>NZ_WHUV01000014.1 GCF_009380155.1 Pseudomonas piscis
TCACGCTTCAGTTCATCGAAGTCCGAAAGGAGCTGATAAGGCAGCGAAAGTGGCCTTGTTAGCGTTTCGATCCTCTCGATCGAAAGCGGTTAAAAAGAGGTGTTGACAGCAGCGTGTAACGCTGTAGAATTCGCCTCCCGCTAACGAGAGATCGAAAGCGCAAGTGGTTGAAGTTACAAAGGAAACTTTGAAAACTTCTTAAAAAAATCACTTGACAGCAAATGAGGCTGCTGTAGAATGCGCGCCTCGGTTGAGACGAAAGATCTTAACCAACCGCTCTTTAACAACTGAATCAAGCAATTCGTGTGGGTGCTTGTGTAGTCAGACTGATAGTCAAAAAGATTATCAGCATCACGAGTGACCATGCGAGAAATCACATAGTCATTTGAGATTGCTGAGCCAAGTTTAGGGTTTCTTAAAAACCCAAGCAGTATTGAACTGAAGAGTTTGATCATGGCTCAGATTGAACGCTGGCGGCAGGCCTAACACATGCAAGTCGAGCGGATGAAGTGAGCTTGCTCACGGATTTAGCGGCGGACGGGTGAGTAATGCCTAGGAATCTGCCTGGTAGTGGGGGATAACGTTTCGAAAGGGACGCTAATACCGCATACGTCCTACGGGAGAAAGCAGGGGACCTTCGGGCCTTGCGCTATCAGATGAGCCTAGGTCGGATTAGCTAGTTGGTGAGGTAATGGCTCACCAAGGCGACGATCCGTAACTGGTCTGAGAGGATGATCAGTCACACTGGAACTGAGACACGGTCCAGACTCCTACGGGAGGCAGCAGTGGGGAATATTGGACAATGGGCGAAAGCCTGATCCAGCCATGCCGCGTGTGTGAAGAAGGTCTTCGGATTGTAAAGCACTTTAAGTTGGGAGGAAGGGCAGTAAGCTAATATCTTGCTGTTTTGACGTTACCGACAGAATAAGCACCGGCTAACTCTGTGCCAGCAGCCGCGGTAATACAGAGGGTGCAAGCGTTAATCGGAATTACTGGGCGTAAAGCGCGCGTAGGTGGTTTGTTAAGTTGGATGTGAAAGCCCCGGGCTCAACCTGGGAACTGCATCCAAAACTGGCAAGCTAGAGTATGGTAGAGGGTGGTGGAATTTCCTGTGTAGCGGTGAAATGCGTAGATATAGGAAGGAACACCAGTGGCGAAGGCGACCACCTGGACTGATACTGACACTGAGGTGCGAAAGCGTGGGGAGCAAACAGGATTAGATACCCTGGTAGTCCACGCCGTAAACGATGTCAACTAGCCGTTGGGGTCCTTGAGACTTTAGTGGCGCAGCTAACGCATTAAGTTGACCGCCTGGGGAGTACGGCCGCAAGGTTAAAACTCAAATGAATTGACGGGGGCCCGCACAAGCGGTGGAGCATGTGGTTTAATTCGAAGCAACGCGAAGAACCTTACCAGGCCTTGACATGCAGAGAACTTTCCAGAGATGGATTGGTGCCTTCGGGAACTCTGACACAGGTGCTGCATGGCTGTCGTCAGCTCGTGTCGTGAGATGTTGGGTTAAGTCCCGTAACGAGCGCAACCCTTGTCCTTAGTTACCAGCACGTTATGGTGGGCACTCTAAGGAGACTGCCGGTGACAAACCGGAGGAAGGTGGGGATGACGTCAAGTCATCATGGCCCTTACGGCCTGGGCTACACACGTGCTACAATGGTCGGTACAGAGGGTTGCCAAGCCGCGAGGTGGAGCTAATCCCACAAAACCGATCGTAGTCCGGATCGCAGTCTGCAACTCGACTGCGTGAAGTCGGAATCGCTAGTAATCGCGAATCAGAATGTCGCGGTGAATACGTTCCCGGGCCTTGTACACACCGCCCGTCACACCATGGGAGTGGGTTGCACCAGAAGTAGCTAGTCTAACCTTCGGGAGGACGGTTACCACGGTGTGATTCATGACTGGGGTGAAGTCGTAACAAGGTAGCCGTAGGGGAACCTGCGGCTGGATCACCTCCTTAATCGACGACATCAGCTGCTTCATAAGCTCCCACACGAATTGCTTGATTCATTGAAGAAGACGATAGAAGCAGCTTTAAGCTCCAAGCTGATAGCTCCAAGCTAACAGTTACAAGCTCGAAATTGGGTCTGTAGCTCAGTTGGTTAGAGCGCACCCCTGATAAGGGTGAGGTCGGCAGTTCGAATCTGCCCAGACCCACCAATTTTGTTATGGGGCCATAGCTCAGCTGGGAGAGCGCCTGCCTTGCACGCAGGAGGTCAGCGGTTCGATCCCGCTTGGCTCCACCATAAACTGCTTCTGAAAGCTTAGAAATGAGCATTCAAATCGAATGTTGATTTCTAGTCTTTTGATTAGATCGTTCTTTAAAAATTTGGGTATGTGATAGAAAGATAGACTGAACACTACTTTCACTGGTAGTGGATCAGGCTAAGGTAAAGTTTGTGAATTCAAACTTTCGGCGAATGTCGTCTTCACAGTATAACCAGATTGCTTGGGGTTATATGGTCAAGTGAAGAAGCGCATACGGTGGATGCCTTGGCAGTCAGAGGCGATGAAAGACGTGGTAGCCTGCGATAAGCTTCGGGGAGTCGGCAAACAGACTTTGATCCGGAGATCTCTGAATGGGGGAACCCAACCATCATAAGATGGTTATCTTGCACTGAATACATAGGTGCAAGAGGCGAACCAGGGGAACTGAAACATCTAAGTACCCTGAGGAAAAGAAATCAACCGAGATTCCCTTAGTAGTGGCGAGCGAACGGGGACTAGCCCTTAAGCTTCTTTGATTTTAGCGGAACGCTCTGGAAAGTGCGGCCATAGTGGGTGATAGCCCTGTACGCGAAAGGATCTTAGAAGTGAAATCGAGTAGGACGGGGCACGAGAAACCTTGTCTGAATATGGGGGGACCATCCTCCAAGGCTAAATACTACTGACTGACCGATAGTGAACTAGTACCGTGAGGGAAAGGCGAAAAGAACCCCGGAGAGGGGAGTGAAATAGATCCTGAAACCGTATGCGTACAAGCAGTGGGAGCAGACTTTGTTCTGTGACTGCGTACCTTTTGTATAATGGGTCAGCGACTTATATTCAGTGGCAAGCTTAACCGAATAGGGGAGGCGTAGCGAAAGCGAGTCTTAATAGGGCGTTTAGTCGCTGGGTATAGACCCGAAACCGGGCGATCTATCCATGGGCAGGTTGAAGGTTAGGTAACACTGACTGGAGGACCGAACCGACTACCGTTGAAAAGTTAGCGGATGACCTGTGGATCGGAGTGAAAGGCTAATCAAGCTCGGAGATAGCTGGTTCTCCTCGAAAGCTATTTAGGTAGCGCCTCATGTATCACTCTAGGGGGTAGAGCACTGTTTCGGCTAGGGGGTCATCCCGACTTACCAAACCGATGCAAACTCCGAATACCTAGAAGTGCCGAGCATGGGAGACACACGGCGGGTGCTAACGTCCGTCGTGAAAAGGGAAACAACCCAGACCGTCAGCTAAGGTCCCAAAGTTATGGTTAAGTGGGAAACGATGTGGGAAGGCTTAGACAGCTAGGAGGTTGGCTTAGAAGCAGCCATCCTTTAAAGAAAGCGTAATAGCTCACTAGTCGAGTCGGCCTGCGCGGAAGATGTAACGGGGCTCAAACCATACACCGAAGCTACGGGTATCACGTAAGTGATGCGGTAGAGGAGCGTTCTGTAAGCCTGTGAAGGTGAGTTGAGAAGCTTGCTGGAGGTATCAGAAGTGCGAATGCTGACATGAGTAACGACAATGCGAGTGAAAAACTCGCACGCCGAAAGACCAAGGTTTCCTGCGCAACGTTAATCGACGCAGGGTTAGTCGGTCCCTAAGGCGAGGCTGAAAAGCGTAGTCGATGGAAAACAGGTTAATATTCCTGTACTTCTGGTTATTGCGATGGAGGGACGGAGAAGGCTAGGCCAGCTTGGCGTTGGTTGTCCAAGTTTAAGGTGGTAGGCTGAAATCTTAGGAAAATCCGGGATTTCAAGGCCGAGAGCTGATGACGAGTTACCTTTTAGGTGACGAAGTGGTTGATGCCATGCTTCCAAGAAAAGCTTCTAAGCTTCAGATAACCAGGAACCGTACCCCAAACCGACACAGGTGGTTAGGTAGAGAATACCAAGGCGCTTGAGAGAACTCGGGTGAAGGAACTAGGCAAAATGGCACCGTAACTTCGGGAGAAGGTGCGCCGGTGAGGGTGAAGGACTTGCTCCGTAAGCCCATGCCGGTCGAAGATACCAGGCCGCTGCGACTGTTTATTAAAAACACAGCACTCTGCAAACACGAAAGTGGACGTATAGGGTGTGACGCCTGCCCGGTGCCGGAAGGTTAATTGATGGGGTTAGCGCAAGCGAAGCTCTTGATCGAAGCCCCGGTAAACGGCGGCCGTAACTATAACGGTCCTAAGGTAGCGAAATTCCTTGTCGGGTAAGTTCCGACCTGCACGAATGGCGTAACGATGGCGGCGCTGTCTCCACCCGAGACTCAGTGAAATTGAAATCGCTGTGAAGATGCAGTGTATCCGCGGCTAGACGGAAAGACCCCGTGAACCTTTACTATAGCTTTGCACTGGACTTTGAGCTTGCTTGTGTAGGATAGGTGGGAGGCTTTGAAGTGGGGACGCCAGTTCTCATGGAGCCATCCTTGAAATACCACCCTGGCAACCTTGAGGTTCTAACTCAGGTCCGTTATCCGGATCGAGGACAGTGTATGGTGGGTAGTTTGACTGGGGCGGTCTCCTCCTAAAGAGTAACGGAGGAGTACGAAGGTGCGCTCAGACCGGTCGGAAATCGGTCGCAGAGTATAAAGGCAAAAGCGCGCTTGACTGCGAGACAAACACGTCGAGCAGGTACGAAAGTAGGTCTTAGTGATCCGGTGGTTCTGTATGGAAGGGCCATCGCTCAACGGATAAAAGGTACTCCGGGGATAACAGGCTGATACCGCCCAAGAGTTCATATCGACGGCGGTGTTTGGCACCTCGATGTCGGCTCATCACATCCTGGGGCTGAAGCCGGTCCCAAGGGTATGGCTGTTCGCCATTTAAAGTGGTACGCGAGCTGGGTTTAGAACGTCGTGAGACAGTTCGGTCCCTATCTGCCGTGGACGTTTGAGATTTGAGAGGGGCTGCTCCTAGTACGAGAGGACCGGAGTGGACGAACCTCTGGTGTTCCGGTTGTCACGCCAGTGGCATTGCCGGGTAGCTATGTTCGGAAAAGATAACCGCTGAAAGCATCTAAGCGGGAAACTTGCCTCAAGATGAGATCTCACTGGGATCTTGAATCCCCTAAAGGGCCGTCGAAGACTACGACGTTGATAGGTTGGGTGTGTAAGCGCTGTGAGGCGTTGAGCTAACCAATACTAATTGCCCGTGAGGCTTGACCATATAACACCCAAGCAATTTGCGAACTCGACAGAGACCAGATTGCGGTGTGTGAAGATGACCAACCGAAAGTTTGACACACAAACCTATTGCATACCCATTCGCTGGAACGTTGCCCAAACAACGGCTCAGCTACAGAATTTCTTGACGACCATAGAGCATTGGAACCACCTGATCCCATCCCGAACTCAGCAGTGAAACGATGCATCGCCGATGGTAGTGTGGGGTTTCCCCATGTGAGAGTAGGTCATCGTCAAGATTAAATTCCGAAACCCCAATTGCGAAAGCAGTTGGGGTTTTGTCTTT
>NZ_WHUV01000015.1 GCF_009380155.1 Pseudomonas piscis
CGAGGGCGGTTTGCAGATCGACCAGGGCCCGGTACGCGGCACGACCGCGCTGCTGCCGATCCAGCAATGGTTCTTCGAGACTCCGGTACCGGAGCGGCATCACTGGAACCAGTCGGTGCTGCTCAAGCCATTGAAGACCCTGAGCGCCAAGGCATTGGAGCAGGGCTTGCATGCCTTGCTCGAACATCACGACGGCCTGCGGCTGAATTTTGTTGAGAAAACCCCAGCCTGGGTCGCAACTTATACGCCGGTGGGGCAAGTGACCTCGGCGCCGTTGGCAGCGATGCAAACCGATGCGTTGTTGTGGCTGGCGGACAATGTCACCGAAGGTTCGCTGCCATCCTTGTGCGATGCGGCGCAACGCAGTCTTGAGCTGCAACAGGGGCCTTTGCTGCGCGCAGTGCTCTTCACTCTGCAAGACGGCTCCCAGCGCTTGCTGCTGGCTATCCATCACCTGGTGGTGGATGGAGTGTCCTGGCGAGTGCTGCTGGAGGATCTGCAGCAAGCCTTGGCGCAGCAAGCCGCCGGGCAAGCCATCAAGCTGCCGGCCAAGACCAGTTCTTTCCAGTCTTGGGCTGGGCAATTGCAGGCCTATGCCGGCAGCGCGGCGTTGCAGCAGGAGCTGGGTTACTGGCAGGCGCAGCTACAAGGCGTAGAGTCGGACTTGCCCCGTGATCGGGCCACCGGCCAGACAGTGCTCCAGGATGCGCTGAGCGTCAGCACCGAGCTGGACCAGATTCATACCCAGCGTTTGTTGCAAGATGCCCCAGCGGCTTACCGCACCCAGATCAATGACCTGCTGCTCACCGCCCTGGCCCGGGTCATCACCCGCTGGACTGGCCAGGACAGCGCCCTGGTGCAGTTGGAAGGCCACGGCCGTGAGGAGCTGTTCGACAGCATCGACCTGAGCCGCACCGTGGGTTGGTTCACCAGCGTGTTCCCGGTGAAGCTGACGCCGCAGCCGGCCCTGGCCGACTCGATCAAGTTCATCAAGGAGCAACTGCGCGCGGTACCGAACAAGGGCCTGGGTTTTGGTGCCCTGCGTTACCTGGGGGATGAGGCCGCACAACAGACCCTGGCCGCGCTGGCGGTGCCGCGCATCACCTTCAATTACCTGGGCCAGTTCGACGGCAGCTTCGACAAGCCGGATGCCTGGTTTGCCCCGAGCGCTGAAGCCAAGGGTCGCGATCAGGACGCTCAGGCTCCACTAGGCAACTGGTTGAGCATCAACGGCCAGGTCTATGGCGGCCAATTGAAACTGGGCTGGACTTTCAGCCAGGCGATGTTCGATAGCACGACCATCCAGCGCCTGGCGGATGACTATGCTGACGAACTCAAGGCTCTGGTAGAGCACTGCAGCCAGCCGGAGCACCGCGGCGTGACCCCTTCGGACTTCCCGTTGGCAGGCCTGAACCAGCAGCAATTGGACCAACTGCCACTGGCGCTGGCAGAGGTCGAAGACCTCTATCCACTGTCGCCGATGCAGCAGGGCATGCTGTTCCACACCCTCTACGAGCAGGGCGCGGGCGATTACATCAACCAACTGCGGCTGGACGTGGATGGGCTGGAGCCTGAGCGTTTCCGCCAGGCTTGGCAGGCGGCCATCGACAGCCATGACATCCTGCGCAGTGGTTTCCTCTGGCAGGGCGAATTGCCTGCGCCGATCCAGGTAGTGAGCAAGCGTGCCCACCTGGACTTTGTCGAGCATGACTGGCGGGCAACCGAGTTCGCGCCAGCAGCCCTGGATGGCTTGGCCGAGGAAGAGCGCCTGCGGGGCTTCGACTTGCTGACCGCGCCGCTGCTACGCCTGACCTTGGTGCGTACCGGTGAGAAGCGCCACCACCTGATCTATACCAACCACCACATCCTGATGGATGGCTGGAGCAACTCGCGATTGCTGGGTGAAGTGCTGCAACGCTATGCAGGACAGTTCGCGAGCCAGGTGCCCGGGCGCTATCGTGACTACATCGCTTGGTTGCAACGCCAGGATGCAACGCTCAGCGAGCATTTCTGGAAGCAGCAACTGGCGACTCTGGATGAGCCGACCCGATTGGCCCAGGCCATTAGCCGTAGTGATCAGGCGCCGACTGGCCAAGGCTACGCCGCCTATCAGCAGCACCTGGACCTACAACAGACCCAGCGCTTGAGCGAGTTCGCCCGACAGCAGAAGGTCACGGTCAACACCTTGGTGCAAGCGGCCTGGTTGCTGCTGTTGCAGCGCTATACCGGGCAGGACACGGTGGTGTTCGGTGCCACGGTGTCTGGCCGCCCGGCGGAACTCAAGGGCGTGGAGCAGCAGATCGGCCTGTTCATCAACACCTTGCCGGTGGTGGCTGCGCCGCGTCCGGACATGCCGGTCGGCGATTGGCTGCAATTGGTGCAGGAGCGCAACCTGGCTTTGCGCGATTTCGAGCACACACCGTTGTACGAAGTGCAGCGCTGGGCCGGCCTGGGAGGCGAGGCCCTGTTCGACAACATCCTGGTGTTCGAGAACTACCCGGTATCCGAGGCCCTTGCGCAAGGCGCACCGGCGCAATTGAGCTTTGGCGTAGCTGCCAACCATGAGCAGACCAACTATCCCCTGACGCTGTCGGTCTACCTGGGGCAGACCTTGGCGTTCGACTACAGCTATGCCCTGGAGCATTTCGGCCAGGCGAATATCCAGCAATTGGCGGCTTATCTGCAGCAGTTGCTGATGGTCATGGTGGACCAGCCGCAATGCAGCATTGGCGAGCTGTCTTTGATCGGCGCCACCGAGCGTGGCTTGATCGAGCAGCAGCGTAGTCGTACCCCGGCGCGACATCTGTCGCCGCTCTGCGTCCAGCAGTTGTTCGAGATGCAGGCCGAGCGGACCCCTGATGCGCTGGCGCTGTTGTGCGCCGGCCAGCAACTGGGTTACGGCCAGCTCAACCAGCGGGCCAACCAGTTGGCCCACAAGCTGATCGAGCTGGGGGTGGGCCCGGATGTTCGGGTGGGTATCGCCGTGGAGCGTGGCTTGGAGATGATCGTCGGCCTGCTGGCGGTGCTCAAGGCGGGCGGCGCCTATGTGCCTCTGGACCCTGAATATCCCCAGGATCGCCTGCACTACATGATGCAGGACAGCGGGATCCAGCTACTGCTGACCCAGTCTCCGTTGCTGGAGCGCCTGCGCGGCGCCGTAGAAATACCCCATCTGTGCCTGGACCCGTATCAGCAGGGCCTTGAAGGCTATTCCCTGGATAATCCGTCGCCACGGGCGCAAGCCGACAATCTGGCCTATGTGATGTACACCTCGGGCTCCACTGGCCGGCCCAAGGGTGTGGGTATCAGTCATAACGCCTTGAGCCAGCATGCCC
>NZ_WHUV01000016.1 GCF_009380155.1 Pseudomonas piscis
TCCTCGGCCAGATCCACTTGCGGGGCGCTCGCCGGATAACCGGCGAAATCGGCCGCGCCTTCGACGCTGAGGGTCGGCAAACCATCCGGGATCGGCAAGCGCTCCAGCAGGTGATCCTGGGTCAACAGCAGCCAGGCGCCGCTGTCCTGCATCATGTAGCGCAGGCGGTCCTGGGGGTATTCGATGTCCAGCGGCACATAGACCCCACCGGCCTTGAGCACGGCCAGGAAGGCCACCATGATCTCCGCGCAGCGCGGCATGGCGATGGCCACCCGCACCTCCGGGCCCACTCCCAGCTCGATCAGCTTGTGCGCCAGTTGGTTGGCTTGCGTATCCAGCTCGCGGTAGCTCAGGCGCTGCTCGGCGAAGAACACTGCCGGTGCGTCCGGGGCCTTAGCCGCCTGGTCGGCGAACAGTTGATGGACAAAGCGGTGAGTCGGGTAGACCACATCGGTGTGGTCCCACTCCTCGCGGATGCGCCGCTGCTCGTCCTGGTTCAGCATTGGCAACTCGCCCAGCCCCGCCTGAGGGTTCTCCATCAGGTTCAACAGCAAGCTCTGCAAATGCCCGCCCAACTGCTGCATCGACAGTTCAGAGAATGACTCTCGGGCATAGATGAATTCGAACGAAAGGCTCGCCCCCAAGTTGACTGCAACCGTCAGCGGATAGTTGGTCTGTTCGTGGTTCCCTACATCGCCGAAACTCATCTGCGCCGGAGCGCCTTTTTCCAGGGCCTCGGATACCGGGTAGTTCTCGAACACCAGGATGTTGTCGAACAGGGCCTCGCCCCCCTGGCCAGCCCAGCGTTGCACCTCATACAACGGCGTGTGCTCGTAATCACGCAAGGCCAGGTTGCGCGCCTGTACTGCTTGCAGCCAGTCGCTGGCCAACATGTCCGGACGCGGCGTAGCCACTACCGGCAAGGTATTGATGAACAGACCGATCTGCTGCTCCACGCCCTTGAGTTCCGCCGGGCGGCCAGACACCGTGGCACCGAACACCACCGTGTCCTGGCCCGTGCAGCGTTGCAGCAACAGCAGCCACGCCGCTTGTACCAGGGTATTGACTGTGACCTTCTGCTGCCGGGCGAACTCCCCCAGACGGCGAGTCTGGGCAATATCCAGTGCATGCAAGTGCTTTGCATGACCGCGAGCACCAAGGACTTGAGCATCCCGGCCAACGGCCTGGGCCAGGCGGGTTGGCTCGTCCAGGGCCAGCAGTTGCTCTTTCCAGAAGCGCTCGCAAGCCTGAGCATCCTGGCGTTGCAGCCAGCCAATGTAATCCCGATAGCGACCTGGAGCCTGATACGGCAACTGTCCGGCATAGCGCTGCAGCACTTCCCCGAGCAACTGCGAGTTGCTCCAGCCATCCATCAGGATGTGATGGTTGGTATAGATCAGGTGGTAACGCTGTTCACCAGTGCGCACCAGGGTCAGGCGCAACAGTGGTGCAGCCAGCAGATCGAAACCACGCTGACGCTCCGCCTCGGCCAGGGTGTCGAGCGCCTCGGCCAATTGCGACTGAGCGCGCCAGTCATGTTCGGCACACTCCAGAGCGATGTGCTTGTGTACCACTTGGATCGGCGTGGCCAACTCGCCCTGCCAAAGGAAACCGGTACGCAGGATGTCGTGGCGATCGATGGCCGCCTGCCAGGCTTGCTGGAAGCGCTCAGGAACGAGACCCTCCACATCCACCCGCATCTGGTTGATGTAGTCACCCGCTTCCTGCTCGTAAAGGGAGTGGAACAACATACCCTGCTGCATGGGCGACAGTGGATAGAGGTCCTCGACCTGGGCTATCGATAGCGGCAAGCGATCCAATTGCTGCTGATCCAGGCCCGCCAACGGGAAGTCCGATGGGGTCACGCCGCGATGCTCGGGCTGGCTGCAATGCTCGATCAGCGCCTTGAGTTCCTCGGTGTATTCATCTGCCAGACGCTGGATGGTCGCCGGCTCGAACATGGCCTGGCTGAAACTCCAGCCCAGGCTCAACTCACCGCCATAGACCTGGCCGTTCAGGGTCAGCCAGTTATCCAATGGCGCGTCGTCATTCTGATCTTCGCCCTTGGCTTCGACTGCAGGGGCGAACCAGGTATCTGGTTCGTCGAAACTGCCGTCGAACTGCCCCAGGTAGTTGAAGGTGATACGCGGTACCGCCAGAGCGGCCAGGGTCTGTTGTGCGGCCTCATCCCCCAGGTAACGCAGGGCACCAAAACCTATGCCCTTGTTCGGTACCGCGCGCAGTTGCTCCTTGATGAACTTGATCGAGTCGGCCAGGGCCGGCTGCGGTGTCAGCTTCACCGGGAACACACTGGTAAACCAGCCCAAAGTACGAGTCAGGTCGATGTTCTCGAACAGGTCTTCGCGACCGTGGCCTTCCAGTTGGACCAAGACACTGGTTTCGCCGGTCCAGCGGGTGATGACCCGGGCCAGGGCGGTCAGCAGCAGATCGTTGATCTGGGTGCGATAGGCCACCGGAGCATCCTGCAACAAACGTTGGGTACTGGCTTTATCCAGCCGTGTACTGACGCTGCTTGCATGCCTGTTGTGCAGATCCATGGACGGATGGTCACAAGGCAGGCTCGCCCCGCCATCTTGCAGCTGTGCCTGCCAGTACAACAGCTCCTGTTGCAGTGCCGGGCTGCGGGCGTAAGACTGCAAGTGTTCGGCCCAGGCCTGGGTCGAGCTGGTCTTGGCCACCAAGGGCTGGCCATCCAGCCGTAGTTGCAGATCCTCCAGCAAAATACGCCAGGACACCCCGTCCACCACCAGGTGGTGGATGGCCAGCAGCAAACGCTGGCTCTGGTCGGCCAGGGTCAGCAGCACCCCGCGCAGCAGCGGCCCCTCTTGCAG
>NZ_WHUV01000017.1 GCF_009380155.1 Pseudomonas piscis
ATGCTGAACCAGGACGAGCAGCGGCGCATCCGCGAGGAGTGGGACCACACCGATGTGGTCTACCCGACTCACCGCTTTGTCCATCAACTGTTCGCCGACCAGGCGGCCAAGGCTCCGGATGCGCCAGCGGTGTTCTTCGCCGAGCAACGCCTGAGCTACCGCGAGCTGGATACGCAAGCCAACCAACTGGCGCACAAGCTGATCGAGCTGGGAGTGGGCCCGGAGGTGCGGGTGGCCATCGCCATGCCGCGCTGCGCGGAGATCATGGTGGCCTTCCTGGCGGTGCTCAAGGCCGGTGGGGTCTATGTGCCGCTGGACATCGAATACCCCCAGGACCGCCTGCGCTACATGATGCAGGACAGCGGCGCGTGGCTGCTGCTGACCCAGGATCACCTGCTGGAGCGCTTGCCGATCCCGGATGGTTTGCCGACCCTCAGCGTCGAAGGCGCGGCCGATTTCGCCGGTTATCCGGCGAGCGCCCCGCAAGTGGATCTGGCCGAGGAGAACCTCGCCTATGTGATCTACACCTCTGGCTCCACCGGCTTGCCCAAGGGCGTGGCGGTGTCCCATGGCCCGCTGGCCATGCACAGCCTGGCCACCGGCGAGCGTTATGAAATGAGCCCGGCGGATTGCGAGCTGCACTTCATGTCCTTCGCCTTCGACGGCTCCCACGAAGGCTGGATGCACCCGCTGATCTACGGTGCCAGCGTGCTGATCCGCGACGACAGTGTGTGGTCGCCGGAATTCACCTACGAACAGATGCATCGCTACGGCGTCACCGTCGGTGTGTTCCCGCCGGTGTACCTGCAGCAACTGGCGGTACACGCCGAGCGCGACGGCAATCCGCCGGCGGTGCGGGTCTACTGCTTCGGCGGCGATGCCGTGCCACAGGCCAGCTATGACCTGGCCTGGCGGGTGCTGCGTCCGAAGTACATCTTCAACGGCTACGGCCCGACCGAGACGGTGGTTACGCCGTTGATCTGGAAGGCCAAGGCGGGGGACCCGTGCGATGCGGCTTATGCGCCGATCGGCAACATCGTCGGCAACCGTAGCGCCTATGTGGCCGATGCCAACCTCAACCTGTTGCCGGTGGGCGTGGCGGGCGAGCTGTACCTGGGCGGCCTGGGCGTGGCCCGGGGTTACCTGGATCGTCCGGGGCTGACAGCCGAGCGTTTTATCCCTGATCCCTACAGCACCGGCGGTGCCCGGTTGTACCGCAGCGGCGACCTGACCCGCTACCGTACCGACGGCCTGGTGGAGTATGTGGGGCGTGTCGACCACCAGGTGAAGGTACGGGGCTTCCGCATCGAACTGGGCGAGATCGAAGCGCGCCTGCTGGAGCAGGACTCGGTGCTGGAAGTGGCGGTGATCGCCCAGCCAGGGCCGAGCGGCCAGCAACTGGTGGGCTACATCGTGCCGGTGGACGCCGAGGTGGCGTTGAGCAACGAGCGCCAGGCGCAACTGCGCGAGAGCATCAAGGCGCGCCTGCGGGAGAACCTGCCGGACTACATGGTGCCGACCTACCTGCTGTTCCTCGAAGCACTGCCGCTGACACCGAACGGCAAGCTGGACCGCAAGTCGCTGCCCAAGGTCGATGCGCAGCTGATGCAGCAGACCTACGTGGCGCCGCAAAACGAGCTGGAGCAACAGATCGCCGCGATCTGGGCCGATGTGCTGAAGCTTGAGCGGGTGGGCGTCACCGACAACTTCTTCGAACTGGGCGGCGACTCGATCATCTCGATCCAGGTGGTCAGCCGCGCCCGCCAGGCGGGTATTCGCTTCACGCCGAAGGAGCTGTTCCAGCACCAGACGGTGCAAGGTCTGGCGACGGTGGCGGAGCAGGGCGAGGGCGGTTTGCAGATCGACCAGGGCCCGGTACGCGGCACGACCGCGCTGCTGCCGATCCAGCAATGGTTCTTCGAGACTCCGGTACCGGAGCGGCATCACTGGAACCAGTCGGTGCTGCTCAAG
>NZ_WHUV01000018.1 GCF_009380155.1 Pseudomonas piscis
CTGAGTTTGCCGTTTAGTTGATCACGGCCGACAGCTTGGCCTGTGGATTATCGCTGACCGCCTCGAAGGCCTCCAGTTGCATGTAACGTCGTTGCAGGCACCACTCGTCGTTCTGTTCCAGCAGCATCGCCCCGACCAGGCGAGTGATGGCCGGATCGTTCGGGAAGATGCCTACAACTTCGGTGCGACGCTTGATTTCAGCGTTCAAGCGCTCCAACGGATTGGTGCTGTGAAGTTGCTGTCGGTGCGCCTTGGGGAAGGCCATGTGCGCCAGCACTTCATCTTCGCAACCGTCCATCAGCACAGCGATCTTTGGATATTTCTCACGTAACTGGTCGGCCACCAGGCGCCACTGCTGATGGCATTCGGTACGGCTGTCCTGAGCGAAGACCGTACGCAGTAGTGCCGCCACCATGGTGCGTTGGCCCTTGCCGACGTGGGCCATGGCATTGCGCATGAAATGCACTCGGCAGCGCTGCCAGGTCGCGCGGAAGACTTTGGCAACGGCAGCCTTGAGGCCTTCGTGAGCGTCAGAGATGACCAGTTTCACACCCCGTAGCCCTCGTCGCATCAGGCTGCGCAGGAAGTCCGTCCAGAAGGGCTCGGCCTCGGAAGGCCCTACTCGCATACCCAGAATTTCCCGACCACCATGGGTGTTCACGGCCACGGCGATTATGACGGCGACCGACACAATACGGCCGGCCTCCCGCACTTTGACGTAGGTGGCGTCGATCCAGAGGTAAGGCCAGTCGCCCTCAAGTGGGCGATCGAGGAAGGCGTTAACGCGCTCATCGATCTCGCCAGCGAGCCTTGATACTTGGCTTTTCGAGATACCGGTCATGCCCATGGCCTTGACCAGTTCGTCGACCGAGCGCGTGGAAACACCCTGGACATAGGCTTCCTGAATCACGGCGGCCAAGGCCTTTTCGGCGGTGCGTCGTGGTTCGAGAAAGCCGGGAAAATAGCTGCCCTGGCGCAGCTTGGGGATCTTCAGGTCAACGTCGCCAGCGCGAGTTTGCCAGAGGCGATCGCGGTAGCCGTTGCGGCTGTTTGTTCGGTCTGGGCTTTTGACGTCGAAAGCGGCGCCGCACAGGCCCTCGACATCGAACTCCATCATGCGCTGGGCAACAAACTGGATCATTTGCTTGAGCAGATCAGCGTCTGCCCCTTTCTCAACCAACTCGGTCAATGCGATAGTGGGCTTGGTCATCGTGGTTTCTCTGGTGAGTGTTAGGTCTTCGCAAACTCAACGTTAGCCAAGAACCACGATGACCAACCTCTCTCGCCAGCAGAGCGCCTTCGGTTGGTTCAGTTACACCACTTCTAGGGACACGATC
>NZ_WHUV01000019.1 GCF_009380155.1 Pseudomonas piscis
CATGCAAGACGTCGTAATCGTTGCCGCTACCCGCACCGCCGTGGGCACCTTCCAGGGCTCGCTGGCGGCCATTCCCGCCGTCGACCTCGGCGCCGCGGTGATCCGCCAACTGCTGGCCCAGACCGGCATCGACCCGGCCCAGGTCGACGAAGTCATCATGGGCCAGGTGCTCACCGCCGGCGCCGGGCAGAACCCCGCACGCCAGGCCGCGATCAAGGCCGGCCTGCCCCATGCCGTGCCCGCCATGACCCTGAACAAGGTCTGCGGCTCCGGCCTCAAGGCCCTGCACCTGGCCGCCCAGGCCATCCGCTGCGGCGACGCCGAGGTGATCATCGCCGGCGGCCAGGAGAACATGAGCCTGGCCAACTACGTCCTGCCCGGCGCCCGCACCGGCCTGCGCATGGGCCACAGCCAGATGATCGACTCCATGATCAGCGATGGCCTGTGGGATGCCTTCAACGACTATCACATGGGCATCACCGCCGAGAACCTGGTGGAAAAATACGGCATCACTCGTGAAGCCCAGGACGCCTTCGCCGCCGACTCCCAGCGCAAGGCCGCCGCGGCCATCGAGGCCGGGCGCTTCGTCGACGAGATCACCCCGATCCAGATTCCCCAGCGCAAGGGCGAGCCCGTCACCTTCGCCACCGACGAACAACCCCGCCCCGGCACCACCGCCGAGGCCCTGGCCAAGCTCAAGCCGGCGTTCAAGAAAGACGGCAGCGTCACCGCCGGCAACGCCTCGGCGCTGAACGACGGTGCCGCCGCCGTGATCCTGATGAGCGCCAGCAAGGCGCGGGCCCTGGGCCTGCCGGTACTGGCGAAGATCGCCGCCTACGCCAACGCCGGGGTCGACCCGGCGATCATGGGCATCGGCCCGGTCTCGGCCACCCGTCGCTGCCTGGAAAAGGCCGGCTGGAGCCTGGAGCAACTGGACCTGATCGAAGCCAACGAAGCCTTCGCCGCGCAGTCGCTGTCGGTGGCCAAGGAGCTTGCATGGGACCCGGCCAAGGTCAACGTCAACGGCGGCGCCATCGCCATCGGCCACCCCATCGGCGCGTCGGGCTGCCGGGTGCTGGTGACCCTGCTGCATGAAATGATCAAGCGCGATGCCCACAAGGGCCTGGCGACCCTGTGCATCGGCGGCGGCCAGGGCGTGGCCCTGGCGATCGAGCGCTAACCCC
>NZ_WHUV01000001.1 GCF_009380155.1 Pseudomonas piscis
ATGCTGCTGGAACAGAACGACGAGTGGTGCCTGCAACGACGTTACATGCAACTGGAGGCCTTCGAGGCGGTCAGCGATAATCCACAGGCCAAGCTGTCGGCCGTGATCAACTAAACGGCAAACTCAGCGGTCAAGACCATGATGAGTTACACCACTTCCTGGGACACGATCCGCCCAGGCGAGAGATGGGCGGAACACACCGGCTAATTCGGCGACACCCAACCATTCCGATGACCGAAAACTATCGTTGATCAAGCCATCCGACCCACGCAAGCGCACCGTCCAGCGCAGCCCGAAGAAGAACACTGAGCGCCTGCCGAAGACCACGACCATGGCTTTAGCCTTTCGCAAGGCGAAGGAACGCCAAGGCCATTCCTCCTGACCTATAGTTTCAATTGAAAAGCCCCGTTCCAGTCATGCAGACGAGAGGAACGTGGTGAGATCGCTCATTGGAACCTGCAGAAAACCTTATACTGCTGCAGAACGTACGGTTCTATACAACTCCAAGTATTCTGCGATGGTGCTTTCCGCTGATTCTAGCTGCAACGCCGAAAGCTTCTGGGCTACCACGTTAAGCAGCTTACCGAATCCTTTCATATAGCATCGATTCTTCACAGAGAGCGAGAGCCAGATATAGGCGCTCTGATAATCCTGCGGAACCCCCTCACCGTTCTTGTACAAACCTCCTAGGACGTACTGAGCATGGGCATTCCCCTGCTCAGCGGACTTGCGGTACCACGTTGCCGCCTCTGCAAAGTCCTGCGGCACGCCTCGCCCTTTTTTGTAAAGACGCCCAAGCGTGTACTGAGCATACTCATCTCCCTGCTCAGCAGCCTTTCGGTACCAGACGGCAGCCTCTACGAAGTCTTGCGGGACACCTCGACCTTTCGCATACAGCGCCCCAAGAGCATCTTGGGCGAGTTCACTTCCCTGCTCAGCAGCTTTACGGTACCAGACAGCGGCCTTTGAAAAATTCTGGTGGGTAATTTTGCCGCTTTCGTAAACATCGCCTAGCGCATACTGAGCCCAAGCCGATCCCTGTTCGGCAGCCTTGTGGTGCCAAACAATTGCCTCTGCGAAGTCCTGAGGCACACCTTGGCCATCTGAATACAAGCGTGCCAGCGCGTCCTGAGCCGAAGCATGACCTTGCTCTGCCGCTTTGCGATACCAGGCTGCCGCTTCCGCGAAGTCCCGTGAACAAGGTTCACCTTTTTCGTATAGACGGCCTAGCGCGTATTCGGCCGAACAGTTCCCCTGGTCAGCGGCTTTCTTATACCAACCCTCCGCCTTCACCGCGTTCTGCTTGACGCCATCGCCTTTCTCGTAGAGCTTGCCGAGGGCAAGTTGGGCCCAGCTGTATCCTTGCTCGGCGGCTTTGCGATACCAAGCACCCGCTTTTTCAAAGCTTTGTCGAACACCGCCTCCTTTCTTGTACATGTCACCGAGGGAGTGCTGGGCAAAAACATAGCCTTGTTCTGCGGCTTTACGGTGCCAAGTAGCTGCTTTCAGCAGATCCTGCGCGACGCCTTCACCCTCTTCGTAAAGGCAAGCCAGGGCATGCTGCGCCTCCGCAAGGGTCTGTATGGCGGCCCTCTGGTACCACATTGCCGCCGTTTCAAGATTTTGTGAAACGCCTTCGCCCTTGGTGTACAGATCGCCCAATGCATACTCGGCCCAGTCGACGCCCTGCTCGGCGGCCTTGCGGTACCAGCTGGCCGCTTTCGCCAAATCCTGCGGCACACCTTGCCCGCTCTCATAAAGGCGCCCCATGGTGTATTGAGCCCAGCCATGGCCCTGCCTTGCGGCTTTGCGGTACCAGCCAGCCGCTTTCTCAAGGTCTGGCGCGACACCTTCACCACATTCGTACAAGCTACCTAGGCTGTATTGGGCAGCAGCATCCCCCTGTTGGGCGGTTTGGCGAAGGCTGTTCACGAATGATCGCTCCCTGATCCGATTAAAAGGTGCTCTCGCAAAGGCTCAAGCGACAAGTCGCAAAATGCTATCACGCGTTTGGGGCGTTGGCGTCGAATGCCGGCGTGTAATTGGACGTTATGGTTAATCCGCCCACACACCTGACCCAAGATCGGTGACCACTCGGACTATGGTGGTCACCGTCCTCCAGCCCTGCGCTATACCAGAACCCTGGCGATTGGTTTGACGCGAGAGCAGGGAGTTCCATGAAAAGAGCCATCGAGCAGGACACGTTGCAGGCACTGGCCGAGACGGGTGCCGCACAAGAATTTCGCGTACTGCGTGAGGGCGAGACCTGGCGCCTGGAGCTGCGCCTCGGGGTGAAATGGCTGCCGGTGCGCTCGCGGCGCGAGCCGGTGAGACTCTGGCGCTCTCTGACGGCAGTGGGGCGGTTCTGCGCGGGGTTGGGGATCAAAGCGCTGACGGTGGAGCTTTGATCCAGCGACGCTACCGCTGGCGTGCCCGCCAAAGCTCCTCGATGTCGAGATTGTCCATGGCCTCGCGCATACGTCGGAAAGCATTGTCCGAAAAGCGCGGGATCTTGGTAGATCCAAACTCGAAGACGTGACGACAGGTCACGTCCGCATCTATCCCCAAATGAGCTCGCAACACCCGAGCCTTAGGCTGGGTTAGCCCAAGCTTCTGAGCCAAGTCGGCTGCCCCCAGGTAGAACTTCTTCTGGAGATCCAGCTCACGCACAGCAGCCGCGTCGGCAGGGTCATCACCGCCGATATAGCGCACAGGGGCGCCTTCCTTCCTGGAGAAATGAACGACTAGGTTCACCCCTTCACCATCAGTGCGCGTACCCACAGTGGAGAGTCGAGGAAAAACCTCAAGGATGTCTTGCCCTGCACGCACTGCCCGCTCGATACGGTCGATGTCGCGCTCGGATATGAAAACCTCCTCCACAGCAATCGACTCCATGGCGAGCAGGGAACGAATCCGTGCACGAGCTTCGTCGCGATGCCGCCGACCAGGCTCTAGCAACTCCCGGATCAAGCGATATTCACGATCTACCAGGAACTCGAAATCTCCTGGGGGCATGGTCGAGACCGGCAGAACCCGAGCGGGGATGTGCTTTATCAGGACATCCTCCAGGGCACGCTGAAGGTAGGCATCAAAAGCCGTGATCAATGCTCGCGTGTTGAGATACAGCAGATCCTCGGCGACGACGACGAACCAATGCTGAGCCGCATCGCGCAAGCTATCAATCGCACGCATTGCACCGGCTTCCTCTGCCGTCAGACCAAAGTGCGCGGTGCAGAGCCCAAGGCATTTATCGAAACTAATCGAACGCCCTGCCTCTTTGTCGAAGACCTTGGCTTGGTTCTGCACCAGCACGGCCTTCAGCAACATCTCGCAAGCATGCTGGAGGTGCAGCAGTACCGTAGTGATACGCCCATCGTCATCGAAGCTATTAAACGCCTGCATTCCCGTACGGAGAGAGCAGAGAGCCTTGCCTTTCAGAGTGCGTGCATCCCGAACAAGCTTCATCGTCCATTCCTTTGAGCTGTTATGAACTCACCTAGGCTTCAGCTTTGCCTAAAGTTATTATTTTCTGGCGTTCATCATCAGCTGTAGAGATTATCCTGCTAAGTTCTTTGCCTGAATGTATCCGTCATTTTTCTGATGAGCTGATAGTATTCTCCTCGCCCAACAACTGCTTCTTGGGATAGATCAATCTCTAGATTTGTTAGCATAATCGCTGGATCTATTATGTAATGGCTGGCCTCCATATATCTTCTGATAGCCGGAATAATCCAAAAAGCCGGATAGAAATGGATAATACTGTTACCAGCTTTCTGAATCATTCCTACCCATTCAACCTGGTTGGCCTTAGGCATCAGGTTTGACACTATTCCGCCACTCATACCATTTAGCATGGCGTGCGTCTTCTCTCCGTGGAAGCGCAGAATGGGGGTTGAACCATCGAAATCACAGCTCCCATAGGTGATGTGCTTATTGAGCACCGTAGAGCAGTTGTAGTCATCACCATAAGGGTACTCAATCGGGTTCTCGTCTATCGGATAACCGGAGACAACAAGAATCATCCCCTCGTATAAATTTCTTACTGGAACACCTTTCGGTGCATTAGGAGAGTCGAGATCAATAAATGTATTTGGATAACGGAAGAGTGATGCCAACTCGATCAAAACAATATCTTGCATGTCGATATTTGGTATATCTTCTTTGATTAATTCCCCTATGCGCCAGCCTCGCATTGGAAACCCAAGATCCTCGGAACCTGCCCACCCTCTGTCAGAATAAAGATGGGTAAAAAAAAGGCGATTCATTCTGTGCGATCTCGTAGTGAGCATCTATAACGTGCTGCGCCGTCAGCAGAAAGAATTTCTCATGGTATTTAATAAGAATACCTGTCCCACCAAAATTGTAGACGGTATCTGCATAATAACGGCCAAGCTCCTCCATGGACTGAGAGCAATGGGTGAAGATCAATCTTCTAGCGGACTGAACCACATTGCTATGTGTAGTCTTCTCATAAAAACGACTTAACTTTCGTACCGGGATTTTCATCACCTACACCGCATCCCCAAACACAGCCCGTTCCAACACCTGATGCTGCCTCTGCCAGTTCGGCATATGGCTGGCCACCAGCGCCCAAAAAGCCTTGGTATGGTTCTTTTCCACCGTATGGCAAAGCTCATGGACGATGACGTAGTCCTGCACGCTGGCCGGTAGCTCCATCACCCTAGGATGAAACTCCAGGATGTGGTTCGCATCGCAGCTCGCCCAACGGCTTTGGAAATGACGGATACGTACCCCCGCAGCCAGGAGTCCAGTCTCGCGTTGCCAGTGGCGAACACGTAGCGGCAGCTTCTCGTGCGCCCGATCCCTATAGAACCGCTCCAGCAAAGGCATCAGTGCGTCGGGATGAATACCTAAACCATCAGGGTTATCAACAATGAAGCGTGACGCAGTGAAGGCCAGCCGAGGCTTGAGGGCATCTGGCGCATGACGAACTTCGGTGTAATAGGTGCGTCCTGCATAACGCAGGCGACTGCCGGTCACGATGGGTTCGCTGGCAAGGGGCTGATTCACCTGGGCCAGCTTTTCACGAATCCAGCGCGCACGACGCAGCACCAAAGCCTCTTGCTCAAGCTCATCCACCTGCGGCCCACGCAATAGCACGGGACGACCCCGTTCCACGGTCACGTAATGGCGCTTGAGTTTGCTATCAAGCTGGAAGTACCACTCGATAGCTGTTTGGCCGTAATTCAACACAGGCATAGGTGGCGTCGCTTCAGTTTTTCAGCAAGATATCGAAGATACGCTTGGCGTGATCACGCGCCACTGAGCGCTCCCAGCCTGCCAGGGGCATCAATACCCCGCGCAGGTGGTCTCTGAAATCAGGATGCGTATCCGGCATTTTCTTCCAGTTTTCAGTCGCCAGCGCACGGTTCAGCATTTCATCTTCGAACAGCTTGGTCGTTGCCACTCTTGCCGTGTCCTCGGTCAGTTGGGCGGCAAGGTAGTGGTAGACCGCCGAGTGTGCAGGCTTTTCAAAGCCGGTTTTGTCCTTGTCCTGAATTCGCTGGCTGAACAGCTCCAGTTGCTCCAGAAACTTGACTTGGGTAATACGACCTGCCTTTTCCTCTTCCAGCAGCTTTTCCAGCTCCTCGGCGATCTTGTCGAAGAATGCTGGATCCTTGTCCTTACCGGTGACGATGGTTTGCTTGAGCTGGTTTTTCATCACCAGAGCGCGGCTACCGGGGCTCGCCAGTTTCTTCAAACGCTCCATATCACTGGCATCCAGAATCGACACCTCATGACCCAGCAGGCTCTTAGCCGGGCTGGCCGCGATGTACTCATCCAGCAGCTGTTGCAACAGCGCGGACTCCAGTTTGGTGATGCGTTCCTTGTAGGTATTACCCGGCAGTTTGTCGCGCAGCATCAGGCGAATCTCACCTAGCAGGGTGAAATATGGCTTGAACGGTACGCCACGGACATCCGGCAGGATGATGTCTACTGAGCGGTTGAACTGCTTCACCAAATCGAGGAACTCTTCGACCATGTCCAGTCGGGTGGCAGGATCAAGGAAGCGCTCGGCGTCGTCTTTGTAGGCCTCGCGCTGCGCCACCGGGTCATGCTTTTTCGGCAGCAACTTGAGGATGCGGTCGAGTGTGGCTTGCAGCTTGGGCAGTTCGGTCTCAACACCTTCCCATACCTGCGAAGGCTTCACCTCGCCGCCGTAAATTTTCAGCGCGTGATCAAGGTGATCGACCACCCCGTGGTAATCCACGATGTAGCCGGCATTCTTGCCAGGCAGGGTGCGGTTCACCCGTGCGATGGCCTGCAACAGGGTGTGTTCTTTTAACGGCTTGTCGAGGTACATGGTGCCGACAATCGGGGCATCCCACCCAGTCAGCAGCATGTCAGAAACGATGATCAGCCCGACATTGTTCGCCTGCGGCTTACCATCAAGCCCTTTACTTTCTTCCCCGTAGGGCAGGGGAAACAGCTTGCTGACAAAGTTGCCGATTTGCTCGGATGGCATGGCCACCGGGATCTTTCCAGCTTTCACCTCGGCCTTGACCCGCTCCTCGATGCTACGAATCTTGTCGGCCTCTATCTCGTACTCTGCCGCCTCTTCCATGGCAGAAGCGCCCGTGCGGGAAGAGGTGATGCTGGCCAAGGATATAACTACCTTGCTGTCAAAAGTGGGCAGCCCTTTGTTCGCCCGTTCGACCATGATCGCATCGAGCAAATCCTTATAGCGCACCGCCATGTCGCGGCCATCGCACACCAGCATGGCCTTCAAACCTTTGGCTTTTACGTTACTGAGAAAGTGCTCAACCAGATGCTCGGCAACCTGCTCCATACGGTCACCGGCCTGACGCCAGCGGCGCAACAGCTCACGCTTCAACTCGTGCTGGCGAACTTCACTCTGATCGGCAAATTGCTCTTTGAACGCGGCATCCAGCTCCGTATTGGCCGACAGCGCCACCCAAGCATCCTGGTATTTGATCGGCAGGGTTGCGCCATCCGCCACAGCTTCATGCAGGCGGTATTCGTCGATGTATTCACCACCGCCAAACTCACCCAGCGTGTGTTTGTCCTCTTGCAGCAGCGGCGTACCGGTGAAGGCGATGAATTTGGCGTTAGGCAAACTGGCGCGCATAAAGGCCGCGAGGAAGTCATACTGACTACGGTGAGCTTCATCGACCAGCACGTAGAAGTTGGGCTTGGTGCTCAGTACTCGGAAGTGCACCTTCTCCCGGCTAATCTCTTCCCACTTGGCCTTTATCGGAGCACCGTTCTCATCCACCGCCAGGTGGTGGACATTGCGCTCATGCACGATGAAGAAGTCCTTTTCCTCACGAATCCGCCGGTGACGAGTCACTTGCAGGGCATCATCTTCTTCGTCCGGAGTCTCAGCGGCCTGCTCACTGGGCTGATCGTTCTCCTGGAACTTTTGCACAGTGCTGGTGAACACGCTGCCGTAGTCGTTGGACAGCATCTTCAGCAAGCCATCAACCGACACGGCCTGGATGGCGTTAATGCCCACCGCGTGGAAGGTGTCGAATATCTGCTTATCGAGGTCTTTACGGTCGGTCAGTACCAGCACTGTAGGATTGTTCAAACCCGTGCTATCGGCACGCAGCATGCGCGCGAGCAGGGCCATGGTCAGTGACTTGCCGCTACCCTGGGTGTGCCAAACGACGCCGCCTGAAGGTTTCGGGGCGCACAGACGATCCACCGTTTTGCGCACGGCACGCCATTGCTGGTAGCGCGGCAGCTTCTTCACTGTCTTGCCGTCGCGGGTTTCGAACAGCACAAAATGGGTGATCAGTTGCAGAAAGCGGCTCGGCACGAACAAGGCCCACAGGAGACTGTCCTGCTCACTTGGCGCTTCTCCTAACAGGGCGGTAACAGCGGCAGTCTCCAGCGCCTGCAACCGATAGCGGGCGTAATAGGCAGGCTTGGTTAGGATCGCCCCATACAGCCCTTCACGCCGATTAAGCCCAACACAGACTTGGTTGAATACAAACTGGGTAGGGAAGGTGCTTTGATAGCCATCCAACTGGCCCAAGGCTTCGTCCAAACGGTGATGGCTGGCTTTGCATTCGATGATAGCGAGCGGCAAGCCATTCACAAACAACAGCAGGTCTGGGCGGAAAACATCCCCATCTGCATTGCGCCCCACGTACTGATCGACCACATGGAAGTCGTTGTTGCTGGCATCACTAGCATCGAAGAAGCGCACGCTGCGCGGCTTGCCCTCGACATCCTTCACTTGGATGTCCGAACGATGCACCACCTGTTCCCAGAACGCTTTGTTGCCAGGCAACAGATCATCATTGACGCGCTTACGCAGCTCGATCAGCGCCGCGCTGATACCACCGGGGGCGCTCGCCAGCCATGGGTTGAGGATGAGCAACCGAGCCTGCAACACATCGTCCAGTACCGGAGCCAGGTGACGATGTTCAACCTCCACCTGGCTACCGGGCAGATGGGTGTAACCCAACTTGATCAGCCAATTGATGGCGGGCAGCTCGACCCCGACCTTCTCAGGTGACTGGCTCATTGCTTACTCCTGTTCCTTTGAGGTTTCCCTCGGACGACTGCGATACCAAACCACCGTAGCGCCGTTATCGGCTTGGCTTTGCTTACGAATTTCAAACTGCTGCGACTCATGGATGACATGACGCCAGCTTCCGCAGCCATAGCGCTTAGGCGTCTGCGGGCAATCCATTGAGGGCAGGAGGATGGTTTCGTCCATGAATTTAAACTCAGGCAGTTCCAGTAGGCCTATCGAGTTTGACCCGCCATTCGCCGGTTAGCAGTTTTTGCATCAGGCCACGTTTGAGATTTTGATACTCAGATTGCTTCCTTCGCAGGGCATTAGTTTTCTCTTCGATGGATGCCAATATCTCGGCTATTCGCTGCTGCTCTGCGAGCGGAGGGAGAGGAATCCGCTTTTTCAGCCAGTCCTTAGGTTTGAAGAGAAACTTCTCGATGTCCACACCCTGGCTACAAACAAGAAATAGCTTTGCATATTTCAGTAGCTGAACCAGATAGTTAAAAAAGGTTACGTCAAAGCCTTCTTTTGCCTGGAGCACAAGGTACTCGTTTGAAACCAACGCACCTGCAAGGTGCTCGGGAACAATGCCACACGCACCATGGACAATCTGTCGCTCAGATATAAGAAAGTCACCCGCCTCAAGAAGATATTGATTCTTGACCTTAATGTCCGCGCCAGCCAACTCGTCCCTAAGATCGACCCCAGCGTGGCGCCGCCTCACTGTCACTCTCCGGTAGAGCTGATCGTCCGCCATTTTGATGGGGCGTTCTACAATGCTTAACGCTTCACCAATTTCCTTTACAGACCATCGAGTAGGAATCGCGCCCAATTCACTGTCCTTGAACTCGGTATGCGGAATCCAACGACCAGTAACATCTTGAGTTCCCATACCCCGGCTGAACAGAGTTTGCATCAAGCCCTGCTTCAGGGTCAGGGTGCCTTCAATCTGGCGCGCAATTACATCTAGCTTGTCGTCTACAGCCGTAAGGATTGCAGCGATTTTTTGTTGCTCGGGGAGTGATGGTTGCACAAACGGCAGGGATTGAAGCTGCCCCTGATTTACAGATGGCACAGCTCCATCCTGAACCATCTTTCCAAGATCTACCGTTTGCAGATGGTAGTAACAAAAAATTGGGTCAATGTGGCGGGGGATTGCAGCCATCAGATTGTTATCAATGGCCGTCTTTCGAGTAAGAATCCGACGACGATTCGATAGTAATGCAGCACCTACCTTCGCGAACACCACAGATCCAGCCTCAAATAGAGTCGCCTTTATTTCCTTATTAGCGCCCGCATCAATCCAGTGATTCGCGTCTCTGATGAATTTTTGGTTTGCTAAAAGGTTAAAGTCGCTAACCTTTATAAACGGAAAATCACCAGAATCCTTCCCTTGGAATTTTTCTTTGAAGGCGTTGCCTCCACGAAAGTCTACGACTTTACCTAAGGTTGTTTCTGTCCAACCTTGTGGAGTCCTAACTGACTTAGACTTCTGATAGCCCAGCTTCCCTGCTGTACTCATCCCTCGGCCTCCAGCAGCTCCAACTCCACCAGATAACCATTCAATCGCATATCAATTTGAGCCTCTTCCTCGGCCAGAGTCGCCAGTTCTGCCAAAGTAGCGGCCATATCTACAGTTGCTTCGGTCTCGCCGTTGTCGATATATCGCGAGATATTGAGGTTGCCGTCGTTGCTACGAATTTCGTCCAGCGTAACCACTCGGCAGTAGTTATCGACTTCAGCCTGTTGTTCAAATGCCATCTTGTGGGTGCTGACAATGCGTGTAATATCTTCAACGCGCAGGCTGTTCTGGGCCTTACCTTCTATGTAGTCACGACTGGCATCTATGATGATGACCTTACCCTTGAGCGAAGCGGGTTTCTGCTTGTTGAGGATCAGCACGCAAGCCGGAATACCGGTGTTATAGAACAGAGCAGAGGGCAGGCCAACAATAGCTTCAATCAAGTCACCTAGCTGGTTGCCACTCGCGGCGTCGGTGCCAAACAGCATTCCCTCGCGAATCTTGCCTTCTTCGCCGCTACGGAACAGCACACCGTGCGGCAGGATAATGCCCATGCGCCCATCGGCCTTTAGACTAGCCAGCATATGCTGGGCAAATGCAAGATCAGCATAGCCCCGTGGCGGGATGCCATAGACCAAGCGACCATAAGGGTCACTGACCTGCTTGTAGTTGGGGGCCTTGGGCTTCTTGCCACTGTCTTGCTCGTTCTCGTGACTCAGTTCCAACGGCGCCCACCAGGATTTTGCCGAGAACGGCGGATTGGCAATCACCCGGTCGAAGGTCTTCAGGTAATCGCCGTCGAGGTGCCTGGGCTCGACCAAGGTGTCTCCGCGCTCAATGGAGGCATGCATGTTGTGCAGGTAAAGATTGAGCTTGGCGATAGCCCAGGTGCCTAAGTTCTTTTCCTGCCCGAACAACAGCACATTAGGCTTGCCCATCAGGGTGCCATTGGGCAAAGCTGAAACATGGTGAGCGCTCTCTACCAGCATGCCGCCGCTTCCGCAGGTGGGGTCATACACACTATGACCCGGCTGCGGGTCAATTAGCTCAACTACCAACTGCACCACGGCCTTGGGCGTATAGAACTCGCCACCTTTTTTTCCGGCATCGTCGGCAAATTGCTTGATCAGATACTCGTAGGCATCGCCCAGCATGTCGGCCTTGTACAGGTCGTCATTGCCCAACTTGTACTGGTTAAAGTGGCGCAGCAGACGCTGCAAAGTGGCATCCGACAGCACCCTCTTATCGCCGTACTGTGTAGCAGTCAGCACATGTTGCAGATCAGGGTTATTGGCCTCTATGGTCGCGAATGCCTTGTCGAGGGCTTCGCCAATATTCTCAGTGCGAGATATCAGATCGAACCAACGGGCACTAATCGGAAATTTGCCCCATTTGTCCTCAATTTCATCCTGAGCATCGCCAAAGCTCAGACCTTCGTCCTTCATCAGCTTGGCAATGCGCTCTTCGAACACATCGTTGTAACGTTTGAGGAAGAGGAGGCCGAAGATGTAGTTCTTGAAGTCAGAGGAGTCGATGGAACCGCGCAGGATGTTGGCGGATTCCCAGAGCCAGGACTCCAGCGTTTCGAGTGACAGCTTGTCAGCCATGGGTAAATCAATCCCTATACAAAGCACTACGCCCAGTACCTGGCGATTGCTGCCATGACTCCTGAGCGCATCAGAAAAATGTGGGATCTATTCTACAAGTCGACGCCACTTGAAGCCCGAAAAATCAATTCCTCCTGAACGACAAAACCCCGGCAGACCTTTCAGTCAACCGGGGTTTGAGGACAGCAGGCAATTAACTTTGGCCTAACCCTCTAACTTTGGCCGAATGGGCAAATAACTTTGTCCACCTACACCTGATCAGAAGTCCAGGTTGGACACCGCCAGGGCGTTGCTTTCGATGAAGTCGCGACGAGGTTCGACCGCATCACCCATCAGGGTGTTGAAGATCTGGTCGGCGGCGATGGCGTCTTCCACAGTGACCTTGAGCATGCGGCGCATGGTCGGGTCCATGGTGGTTTCCCACAGCTGGTCAGGGTTCATCTCGCCCAGACCTTTGTATCGCTGGATGGTGTGGCGCTTGGTGCTTTCGGCCATCAGCCAGTCCAGGGCTTCCTTGAACTCGGTCACTGGCTTCTTGCGCTCGCCACGCTGCACGTAGGCGCCTTCATCCAGCAAGGTGCTCAGCTGAGCGCCAAGGGATACGACGGTCTTGTAGTCATTGCTACCGAAGAAGTCGCGGTTGAAGGTGACGTAGCTCGACAGGCCGTGGGAAATCAGCTCGACCTCTGGCAGCCAGAGATTACGCTCGCGGTCTTCGCGCAGGCTGGCCTTGTAGACCAGGCCCGACTTCTCGGAGTTACGCAGGCGGGCGTCGTACTTGGCCAGCCATTCCTGCATGGCGGCGTGGTCGGACAGTTGCTCCAGGCTCACTGGCGGCAGGTAGATGAAGTGCTCGGTCAGCTCCTGTGGGTACAGACGCGACAGGCGCTTGAGGGTCTTCATCACCATGCGGAAGTCGTTGACCAGGCGCTCCAGGGCTTCGCCGGAAATACCAGGGGCGTCTTCATTCAAGTGCAGGCTGGCATCTTCCAGAGCCGACTGGGTCATGTAGTCTTCCATGGCGTCGTCGTCTTTGATGTATTGCTCTTGCTTGCCTTTCTTGACCTTGTACAGCGGCGGCTGGGCGATATAGATGTAGCCGCGCTCGATCAGCTCCGGCAGCTGGCGGAAGAAGAAGGTCAGCAGCAGGGTACGGATGTGCGAACCGTCGACGTCAGCATCGGTCATGATGATGATGTTGTGATAGCGCAGCTTGTCGATGTTGTACTCTTCACGCCCAATGCCACAGCCCAGGGCGGTGATCAGGGTGCCGACCTCCTGGGAAGAGATCATCTTGTCGAAGCGGGCCTTCTCGACGTTGAGGATCTTGCCCTTGAGCGGCAGGATCGCCTGGGTCTTGCGGTTACGGCCCTGCTTGGCAGAACCGCCCGCGGAGTCACCCTCCACCAGGTAGAGTTCGGACAGCGCTGGATCCTTCTCCTGGCAGTCAGCCAGCTTGCCTGGCAGGCCGGCGATATCCAGGGCGCCTTTGCGGCGGGTCATTTCACGAGCCTTGCGCGCGGCTTCACGAGCCCGGGCTGCGTCGATCATCTTGCCGACCACCAGCTTGGCTTCGTTGGGGTTTTCCAGCAGGAAGTCGGAGAAGTACTTGCCCATCTCCTGCTCGACCGCGGTCTTCACTTCGGAAGACACCAGCTTGTCCTTGGTCTGGGAGCTGAACTTCGGATCCGGCACCTTCACCGAGATGATCGCGGTCAGACCTTCACGGGCGTCGTCACCGGTGGTGGCGACCTTGTGCTTCTTGGCCAGGCCTTCCTGTTCGATGTAGTTGTTCAGGTTACGAGTCAGGGCCGAACGGAAGCCCACCAGGTGGGTACCGCCGTCGCGCTGGGGAATGTTGTTGGTGAAGCACAGCAGGCTTTCGTTGAAGCTGTCGTTCCACTGCAGGGCGACTTCCACGCCGATGCCGTCGTCACGCTGGACGTTGAAGTGGAATACCTGGTTCACCGCAGTCTTGTTGGTGTTCAGGTATTCGACGAAGGCGCGCAAGCCGCCCTCGTACTTGAACAGCTCTTCCTTGCCGGTGCGCTCGTCCTTGAGGACGATGCCGACGCCGGAGTTGAGGAAGGACAGTTCACGGATCCGCTTGGCCAGGACATCCCAGCTGAAGTGGATGTTCTTGAAGGTCTCGGCCGAAGGCTTGAAGTGGATCTGGGTACCGGTGGTCTCGCTGTCGCCAACGATCTTCATCCGCTCCTGGGGTACGCCATGGACATAGGTCTGTTCCCAGATCTTGCCGCTACGACGTACGGTGAGCACCAGCTCCTCGGACAGGGCGTTCACCACCGACACACCCACGCCGTGCAGGCCGCCGGAAACCTTGTAGGAGTTGTCGTCGAACTTACCGCCGGCGTGCAGTACGGTCATGATGACCTCGGCTGCGGAAACGCCTTCTTCCTTGTGCACATCCACCGGGATACCGCGACCGTTGTCGCGTACGGTGATGGATTCGTCCGGGTGGATGATGACGCTGATGTCGTCGCAATGGCCGGCCAAAGCTTCGTCGATCGAGTTGTCGACCACCTCGAACACCATGTGGTGCAGACCGCTGCCGTCATCGGTGTCGCCAATGTACATACCGGGACGTTTGCGTACGGCATCCAAACCTTTCAGCACCTTGATGCTGTTCGAGTCGTACGTATTTTCTTCGCTCATGCCTTCACTCCCGATGGTCGTGGGTCTGGGTGATACGGCCTTGTTCCACGTGGAACAAAGCAACTGGCGTTTCCGTCTGCCAGCCTTCCCTCAATAATTCGTGGTCTACACAGGTGATGAACACCTGGCAGCGTAAGTCTTCCAACAAGCGGCAAAGTGCGCGGCGGTGCTGCTCGTCCAACTCGGACGGCAAGTCGTCCACCAGATAAATACACTGACCGCGGCGGGCCTGGCTGACCAGGTGCCCCTGGGCGATGCGCAAGGCGCAGACCACCAGCTTCTGCTGGCCCCGGGACAAGATGTCCGCGGCGTTGTGTCCACCTAGGCGCAAGCGCAAATCAGCGCGTTGCGGGCCGGCCTGGGTATGGCCCATTTGCTGATCACGGTGCAGGGCGGTCGCGAGGACTTCACTCAGCTCGCGGTCCTTGTCCCAGCCACGGTAATAGCTAAGCGTCAGGCCCTCGAGCTCCAGCAGTTCGCTCAAGGTCCGCTCAAAGACTGGTTTCAAGGCTTTGATATAAGCGCGGCGGTATTCATCGATTTCAGCGCTGGCCTGGCACAGTTCCCGGTCCCAGGCCGCTTGCGAAGCGGCGTCAAGTGTACCATGCCGCAGCCATGAGTTCCGCTGCCGCAGGGCCTTCTGCAAGCGCTGCCAGGTGGACATGAAGCGAGGTTCCACATGGAACACTCCCCAATCCAGGAACTGTCGGCGGATCTTCGGCGCCCCTTCCAAGAGACGGAAGCTGTCGGGGTTGATCAACTGCAATGGCAGGATTTCCGCCAACTGCGCCGCGCTGCGGGCATTCTGGCCGTCGATGCGGATCTGGAATTCCCCCTGGCGGTCACGGGATATCCCCAGGTTGCTGTGCCCTCCCTCGGATAACTCGACCTGGCCGAATACCGTGCAAGCCAGCTGCTCGTACTGGATTACCGGTAACAGGCGCGCACTGCGAAACGAGCGGGCGAGCCCCAGCAGGTGGATGGCTTCCAGCACGCTGGTCTTGCCACTGCCGTTGGCGCCGTAAAGGAGGTTGATGCGGGGGGAGGGGGAGAAGGTCACCGGGTGCAGATTGCGCACCGCGGTGACCGAGACGCGACTGAGGGACATCTAGCTTCTGCTGAGCATGATTACAGGCGCATCGGCATGACAACGTAAGCCGAGTCGTCGTTGTCGGACTCTTGCAGCAGTGCACTGCTGTTGGAGTCGGACAGGATCAGGCGAACCTGCTCGGTGGTCATCACGCCCAGCACGTCCAGCAGGTAGCTGACGTTGAAGCCGATTTCCAACGAGCCTCCGTTGTACTCCACGCCTACTTCTTCTTCCGCTTCTTCCTGTTCCGGGTTGTTGGCCTGGATCTTCAACTGACCGCTGGCCAGCTGCAGGCGAATACCGCGGTACTTCTCGTTGGAGAGGATCGCGGTACGGCTGAAGGCCTCGCGCAGGACCTGGCGGTCACCCAGTACCAGCTTGTCGCCGCCTTTGGGCAGCACGCGCTCGTAGTCCGGGAACTTGCCGTCCACCAGTTTGGAGGTGAAGGTGAATTCACCGGTGGTGGCGCGGATGTGATGCTGGCCCAGGACGATACTGACGTTGCCATCCGGCTCGGTGAGCAGGCGGGCCAGCTCCAGGATACCCTTGCGCGGCACGATCACCTGGTGACGATCTTGCTGGCCGATGTCGGCCTGCATCGAGCACATGGCCAGGCGGTGACCATCGGTGGCCACGGCGCGGATGATCCCGGCGGAGACTTCCAGCAACATGCCATTGAGGTAGTAGCGCACGTCCTGCTGGGCCATGGCGAAGCTGGTGCGTTCGATCAAGCGGCGCAGCTTGCTCTGCTCCAGCTGGCAGGTCAGGGAGCCTGGGCCTTCTTCCACGGTAGGGAAGTCGTTGGCCGGCAGGGTCGACAGGGTGAAGCGGCTACGGCCGGCCTTCACCACCAGCTTCTGCTCGTCGACCTTGATGTCGATCAGGGCGTCGTTGGGCAGGCTCTTGCAGATGTCCATCAGCTTGCGCGCGGGAACGGTAATTTCCCCTTGCTCGGCTGGTTCTTCAAGTTGCACGCGACCGACCAGTTCGACTTCCAGGTCGGTACCGGTCAGCGACAACTGCTGGCCTTCGACAACCAGCAGCACGTTGGAAAGCACCGGCAAGGTCTGGCGGCGTTCGACGACGCCGGCGACCAGTTGCAGGGGTTTCAACAGGGCTTCGCGTTGAATGGTGAAATGCATGGTCTAGTCCCTTGCCTTAATAAGCTGCGTTGGAATCATCAAGTGGTCAGGGTACGCAGCAGGTTCTTGTAGTCCTCGCGGATGTCCGCGTCGGATTCCTTAAGTTCATTGATCTTGCGGCAGGCGTGCAGGACCGTGGTGTGGTCGCGACCGCCAAACACATCGCCGATTTCCGGCAGGCTGTGGTTGGTCAGTTCCTTGGACAACGCCATGGCCACCTGGCGCGGGCGGGCGACAGAGCGCGAACGCCGCTTGGACAGCAGATCGGAAATCTTGATCTTGTAGTACTCGGCGACGGTACGCTGGATGTTATCCACAGACACCAGCTTGTCCTGCAATGCCAGCAGGTCCTTCAGGGATTCGCGAATCAGCTCGATGGTGATATCGCGGCCCATGAAGTGCGAGTGGGCAATCACCCGCTTGAGCGCGCCTTCCAGTTCACGGACGTTGGAACGGATCCGCTGGGCGATGAAGAACGCCGCATCGTGAGGCAGCTCGACCTTGGCCTGGTCGGCCTTCTTCATCAGGATCGCCACCCGGGTTTCCAGCTCCGGCGGTTCTACCGCCACCGTCAGGCCCCAGCCGAAGCGGGACTTGAGGCGCTCTTCCAGACCCTCGATCTCCTTCGGATAACGGTCGCTGGTGAGAATCACCTGCTGGCCGCCTTCAAGAAGGGCGTTGAAAGTGTGGAAGAACTCTTCCTGGGAACGTTCTTTTCGCGCGAAGAACTGGATATCGTCGATCAGCAGTGCGTCCACCGAACGGTAGAAGCGCTTGAATTCGTTGATGGCGTTGAGCTGCAACGCCTTGACCATATCCGCCACGAAGCGCTCGGAATGCAGGTACACGACCTTGGCATTCGGGTTCTTCTTCAGCAGGTGGTTACCCACAGCGTGCATCAAGTGGGTCTTACCCAGGCCGACGCCCCCATAAAGGAAGAGCGGGTTGTAGCCATGCTTGGGGTTGTCCGCTACCTGCCAGGCCGCAGCACGGGCCAGCTGGTTGGACTTGCCCTCGACGAAGTTCTCGAAAGTGAAGGTGCGATTCAGGTAGCTGGTGTGCTTGAGCGCGCCTTCCACCTGGACGGTGCGCTGTTCGGTGCGTACCGGAGCCTGTTGCGAACTGGCTCCCGCCATGGGGTCGAAGCTGTCTCGAGAGGGTTCTTCGCTGGTTTCCTCGGCCTTCTGCTCGACGGCCTTCTTGGCCGGGGCAGGAGTCGGTGCCGGAGCTGGCGCAACAGGCTCGGCAGCCGCTTTGGCCGCAGCAGCTGCCTGCAACGCCTGGGAAGCAGCTGCAGCCAACGGCGCATTGGGCGCGGCGCGCGGAGCCGAGCTGCGCTTGCTGCCTATTAATAAGGAAAGAACCGGCGCCATACCGTTGCCGTGTTCATCCAGCAACTCGAGCACGCGGCCCAGGTACTTTTCATTGACCCAATCGAGAACGAAACGATTCGGTGCGTAGACACGCAACTCGTCGCCTTCGGCTTCGACCTGTAGCGGACGGATCCAAGTGTTGAATTGTTGGGCAGGCAGCTCATCACGCAGAAGCTCCACGCACTGCTGCCAAAGTTCCACTGACACGGATATCCCCTGAGTTGAAAGCCGGTGAGGCAAAAACAAGCGGCCATTGTAACGGTCAGCCGTCCACTTATCCACATGTAGCGTGTCGCCAGGGCACTAAGAATCAATGCCTTAACCCGAATAAACACGACCAGCGGTATGTGCATAAGCTCTGTGGATAACCAGGCTTGAGATCTATGCACAACTCGGGGTCAAACCCAGTGGATAAATCGTCTGTGGATAACAAGCTTTTCCGCACACAGCTTTTCCGCCCTCGCAGCACAGGTAAAGCACGGTTTCTCAACCGTGTTGTCATTCTCTGTACAGTACGAAATAGAAGGGCTTAAGCTAGTTATCCACAGATAGGGCCTTGCTAAGCTTTTATAAGCTCTACAGAAAAGCTTTAATACTTTCCTTCTCTATTTTTATATCTGGCTGGACCTGGTCCACAAGCCCGAAATCCGGACATACATAGATAAAGGAAACCTTGGTTGGAAATTGACCTAGAGGCTTGCTTTCTCTAGAATCGCCGATCTCTTAAAACGGGGGCCATTCCGGCCCGTTGTGGACGAACCAGGTAACACGACATGAAACGTACTTTCCAACCAAGCACTATCAAACGCGCTCGTACCCACGGTTTCCGTGCTCGCATGGCCACCAAGAACGGTCGTGCCGTCCTGTCGCGTCGTCGCGCCAAAGGCCGTGCACGTCTGGCAGTTTGATAATCCGGCACTGGAGGTGAGTCAGGACTTCAGTCGGGAAAAGCGTCTGCTTACTCCTCGACACTTCAAGGCAGTCTTTGACTCCCCTACCGGCAAGGTTCCGGGGAAAAATCTCCTGCTCCTTGCTCGCGACAACGATCTTGATCATCCCCGCCTGGGGCTCGTGATCGGAAAGAAGAGCGTAAAGCTCTCCGTTGAACGCAATCGTCTCAAGCGTCTGATGCGCGAATCGTTTCGTCTTCACCAGGATTCACTGGTTGGATGGGATATCGTTATCGTCGCGCGCAAAGGTTTGGGCGACGTAGAAAACCCTGAATTGATCCAGCATTTCGGTAAACTCTGGAAACGCCTGGCCCGTAACAAGCCGGCATCCGTAGTCAAATCCGAAACTGTAGGGGTAGACAGTCCCGATGCGTAAACTGGCACTCGTTCCGATCCAGTTTTACCGCTATGCCATTAGTCCTCTGATGGCCGACCACTGTCGTTTTCACCCCAGTTGTTCCTGCTATGCGTTGGAAGCCATCGAAACCCATGGCCTTCTGCGCGGTGGTTGGCTGACCTTTCGTCGTTTAGGTCGCTGTCATCCATGGAATCCCGGTGGTTATGACCCGGTTCCACCTATCCCCACCTCCCGTTCTTCTTCGATGGCCGAGTAATCATGGATATCAAACGCACGATCCTGATCGTCGCCCTGGCAATCGTGTCCTATGTCATGGTTCTGAAATGGAACCAGGATTATGGCCAGGCTGCCCTGCCGACTCAGAATGTTGCTTCCAGCACGACCACCCCGGGCTTGCCGGACACGCCAACCGGCACTCCAGCCGCCAATGACGACATTCCGCGTGCGGCCAGCGATACCGCTGCACCTGCCGAAGTGCCAGTGGCTGCAAGCAAAGATCTCATCCAGATCAAAACGGATGTGCTCGACCTCGCCGTCGATCCACAAGGTGGGGATATCGCACAACTGCGCCTACCTCTGTACCCACGTCGCCAGGACCATCCGGAAATTCCTTTCCAGTTGTTCGACAACGGCAACGAGCGGACCTACCTGGCCCAAAGCGGCCTGATCGGCAGCAACGGCCCGGACGCCAATCCGGCTGGCCGACCGATCTACTCCTCGGAGAAGAAAAGTTATCAACTGGCTGACGGTCAGGACCAACTCGTGGTCGACCTGAAGTTCAGCAAGGACGGCGTCAACTACATCAAGCGTTTCACCCTCAAGCGCGGCCTGTACGACATCACCGTTTCCTACCTGATCGACAACGAAAGTGCACAACCCTGGACTGGTGCGATGTTCGCCCAGCTCAAGCGCGACGCCAGTTCCGATCCATCCTCCAGCACCGCCACCGGCACTGCGACTTACCTGGGCGCCGCCCTGTGGACAAGTTCCGAGCCGTATAAAAAAGTGTCCATGAAAGACATGGACAAGGTGAACGAGGACAAGAGCAAGGCCCCGATCACTGAAAGCGTACAAGGTGGCTGGGTAGCCTGGCTGCAGCACTACTTCGTGACCGCCTGGATTCCGCCAAAGGGCGAGAACAACCAGGTACTGGCGCGCAAGGACAGCAAAGGCAACTACATCATTGGCTACACCGGTCCTTCGATCACCGTAGCTCCTGGTGCCAAGCTCGAGACCAGCGCCATCCTGTATGCCGGTCCGAAGAGCCAAGCCGTCCTGAAAGAGTTGTCCCCAGGTCTGGAACTGACCGTGGACTACGGTTTCCTGTGGTTCATTGCCCAGCCGATCTTCTGGCTGCTGCAACATATCCACAGCCTGGTGGGTAACTGGGGCTGGTCGATCATCTTCCTGACCATGCTGATCAAGGGCATCTTCTTCCCGCTGTCGGCTGCCAGCTACAAATCCATGGCCCGCATGCGTGCAGTAGCGCCGAAGTTGGCCGCGCTGAAAGAGAAGTTCGGTGACGATCGCCAGAAGATGTCCCAGGCGATGATGGAGCTGTACAAGAAAGAGAAGATCAATCCGCTGGGCGGCTGCTTGCCGATCCTGGTCCAGATGCCGGTCTTCCTGTCCCTGTACTGGGTACTCCTGGAAAGCGTGGAAATGCGCCAGGCGCCGTTCATGCTGTGGATTACCGACCTGTCGATCAAGGATCCGTTCTTCATCCTGCCGATCATCATGGGCGCCACCATGTTCATCCAGCAGCAGCTGAACCCGACTCCGCCGGATCCGATGCAGGCCAAGGTGATGAAAATGATGCCAATCATCTTCACCTTCTTCTTCCTGTGGTTCCCTGCTGGCCTGGTGCTGTACTGGGTAGTGAACAACTGCCTGTCGATCGCCCAACAGTGGTACATCACCCGTAGGATCGAAGCTGCTACCAAGAAAGCAGCGGCCTGACCTACTCTGTGGATAACCACACAAGACGCCCCCTAGTGGGGCGTTTTGCTATCTGTCACTTTTGTCTGGATGTCTGGTTATGAATGTCCCTCGTGAAACCATCGCCGCCATCGCCACCGCCCAGGGACGCGGTGGCGTGGGCATCGTGCGGATCTCCGGGCCGTTGGCGGCAACGGCTGCCGCGGCCATCAGCGGCCGTGAACTCAAGCCGCGGTTTGCCCATTACGGAGCCTTTCTCGGCGGGCAAGGTGAAGTCCTGGACGAGGGCATTGCCCTGTATTTCCCGGGCCCTAACTCCTTCACTGGTGAAGATGTACTGGAGTTGCAGGGCCATGGCGGCCCCATCGTCCTCGACATGCTCCTGCAACGTTGCCTGGAACTGGGTTGCCGGCTGGCCAGGCCCGGGGAGTTCAGCGAACG
This sequence comes from Pseudomonas piscis, assembly GCF_009380155.1. GTDB lineage: Bacteria > Pseudomonadota > Gammaproteobacteria > Pseudomonadales > Pseudomonadaceae > Aquipseudomonas > Aquipseudomonas piscis. The sequence continues at coordinate 21,610 of NZ_WHUV01000001.1, forward strand.
CGCCTTCCTCAACGACAAGCTCGACCTGGCCCAGGCCGAGGCGATCGCCGATCTGATCGAGGCCAGTTCTGCACAGGCGGCCCGCAATGCCCTGCGCTCGCTGCAGGGGGCTTTCTCCCAGCGCGTACATCACTTGACCGAACAACTGATCGCACTGCGCATCTATGTCGAAGCCGCCATCGATTTTCCCGAGGAGGAAATCGACTTCCTTGCCGATGGCCATGTACTCGGCATGCTCGATGCTGTACGCGAGGAGTTGTCCACAGTACTGCGCGAAGCCGGGCAGGGCGCCTTGCTGCGCGATGGCATGACCGTGGTGATTGCCGGTCGTCCGAATGCCGGCAAGTCGAGCCTGCTCAATGCCCTGGCCGGTCGCGAAGCGGCCATCGTCACCGACATCGCCGGTACTACCCGGGACATCCTGCGCGAACATATCCACATCGATGGCATGCCGCTGCATGTAGTGGATACCGCTGGCCTGCGGGATACCGAGGACCAGGTGGAAAAAATCGGTGTCGAACGAGCGCTCAAGGCCATTGGTGAAGCCGACCGAGTATTGCTGGTGGTCGACGCTACTGCCGCCGAGGCGGTCGATCCCTTCGCCTTGTGGCCCGAGTTCCTGCAGCAGCGCCCGGATCCGGCCAAGGTCACCCTGATTCGCAACAAGGCCGACCTGAGCGGCGAACCCATCGCCCTGGAAACCTGTGAAGACGGCCATGTCACCATCAGCCTCAGTGCAATGGCCGCAGGCCCGGGCCTGGAATTGTTGCGCGAGCACCTGAAGGCTTGCATGGGATATGAACAAACCTCCGAAAGCAGCTTCAGTGCACGCCGCCGGCATCTGGAAGCGCTGCGCTACGCCAATGCGGCGCTGGAGCATGGCCGGGCCCAGCTGACCCTGGCTGGTGCGGGCGAATTGTTGGCCGAAGACCTGCGTCAGGCCCAGCAATTCCTCGGAGAAATAACCGGGGCCTTCAGCTCCGACGACTTGCTGGGACGAATCTTCTCCAGCTTCTGTATCGGCAAGTAATCCTGCCCCTCCCTACCCGGCCAACAAGGCCGGGTAGCGCCTGTAGACCGGCACCTGCTCGCCCTGTCTACGGCGTTTCCTACCCCCGTGCGGTTATCCCGGTGCCTCCACTCATATGCCAAAGGCATCTGGGTTGCCCTGCAATTTTTCGATCCATACCTCTGGAAAGGCTTGCGCTCTGAGCTCTAGCGCATCGACGAGGCATTTTTCTGTGGATTAAGCCCTGTGAATAACTGCCCTTCAGCACAGTTGATAACCCAGCCTCAAAGCTGAGGAGAATCGGCTCTGTGGATAAGCAGCACATTAATCCACAGGCTTAAACCGGTTATCCAACGGCCTCCATGATACCTAACCACAGAGTTTAAAATCTCTGTACACCATGAAAATAAAGGCTTGTAGAAATCTATCCACAGATAGGCAGGGGTATAAGAATAAACATAAAAACAAGGTTTTAATAAATTTCTTTCTTTTTAATTTCTATTGTCCGCTGGTCATCCACAGCTGGTTAAATTTTGTGCAAAGGGTTCTTTAGAAAGGTCGAAGTCCCTATACTTGCCGCCTTGGTCCAGAAACCAACCCAACAACCATTCCTAATTACTCCTACTTGAAGCAGGCACGAGGTGCGTGGTGGATTTCCCTTCCCGTTTTGAAGTGATCGTCATCGGCGGCGGTCATGCCGGTACCGAGGCAGCACTTGCATCAGCACGCATGGGGGCAAAGACCCTGTTGCTGACGCATAACGTGGAAACCCTCGGAGCCATGAGCTGCAATCCCGCGATCGGCGGGATCGGCAAGAGCCATCTGGTCAAGGAAATCGACGCCCTGGGCGGCGCGATGGCCATGGCTACAGATAAAGGCGGCATCCAGTTCCGTGTATTGAACAGCCGCAAAGGCCCGGCAGTACGTGCGACCCGGGCCCAGGCCGACCGCATCCTGTACAAGGCTGCGGTACGCGAGATTCTCGAGAACCAGCCGAACCTGTGGATATTTCAACAGGCGGCGGACGACCTGATCGTCGAGCAGGATCAGGTCCGTGGTGTAGTGACCCAGATGGGCCTGCGTTTCTTCGCCGATTCGGTGGTATTGACCACCGGGACCTTCCTCGGCGGACTTATCCACATCGGATTGCAGAACTACTCCGGCGGTCGTGCTGGTGACCCACCTTCGATTGCCCTGGCACAACGCCTGCGGGAACTGCCACTACGGGTCGGGCGCCTGAAAACCGGTACCCCACCGCGTATCGATGCCCGTTCCGTGGATTTCTCGGTGATGACCGAGCAGCCGGGCGATACGCCCATCCCGGTGATGTCGTTCCTGGGTTCCAAGGAACAGCATCCGCGGCAGATCAGCTGCTGGATTACCCACACCAATGCGCGCACCCACGAGATCATCGCGTCGAACCTCGATCGTTCGCCGATGTACTCCGGGGTCATCGAAGGCATTGGCCCGCGCTACTGCCCATCGATCGAAGACAAGATCCACCGCTTTGCCGACAAGGAAAGCCACCAGGTCTTCATCGAGCCCGAAGGCCTGACCACCCACGAGCTGTACCCGAACGGGATATCCACATCTCTGCCGTTCGATGTGCAGTTGCAGATCGTGCAATCGATCCGGGGCATGGAAAATGCCCATATCGTGCGCCCGGGCTACGCCATCGAATACGACTATTTCGACCCGCGGGACTTGAAGTACAGCCTCGAGACCAAAGTCATCGGCGGTCTGTTCTTCGCTGGCCAGATCAATGGCACTACCGGTTACGAAGAAGCTGGCGCACAAGGCCTGCTGGCCGGGGCCAACGCGGCATTGCGTGCCCAGGGCAAGGACAGCTGGTGCCCGCGTCGCGACGAAGCCTACATCGGGGTGTTGGTCGATGACCTGATTACCCTGGGTACCCAGGAACCGTACCGCATGTTCACTTCGCGGGCGGAGTACCGCCTGATCCTGCGGGAAGACAACGCCGATTTGCGCCTGACCGAAAAAGGTCGCGAGCTGGGCTTGGTGGATGACGTGCGCTGGGCGGCGTTCTGCAAGAAACGCGAGGGCATAGCCCTGGAAGAACAGCGCTTGAAGTCCACCTGGGTTCGCCCCGGTACTGAGCAGGGCGATGCGATTGCACAAAAATTCGGCACACCGCTGACCCACGAGTACAACCTGTTGAACCTGCTGAGTCGTCCGGAGATCGACTACGCTGGGCTGGTCGAAGTGACCGGGCATGGCGCGGAGGATCCACAGGTGGCGGAACAGGTCGAGATCAAGACCAAGTACGCCGGCTACATCGATCGCCAGCAGGATGAAATCGCTCGTCTGCGGGCCAGCGAGGACACCAAGCTGCCTGTGGATATCGATTACGCCACCATCTCCGGCCTGTCCAAGGAGATCCAGGGCAAGCTGGCCGCGACCCGTCCGGAAACCCTGGGCCAGGCATCACGGATTCCGGGCGTGACTCCCGCGGCCATTTCCCTGTTGATGATTCACTTGAAAAAACGCGGCGCCGGCCGTCAGTTGGAGCAAAGCGCTTGAGTTCACTGGTCACCTCGCAACACGCGGATGAATTATCCACAGGCGCCCGCCAACTCGGTGTCGAGCTGAGCCCGGCCCAGCATGAATCGCTGCTGGGCTACCTCGCGCTGCTGATCAAGTGGAACAAGGCCTATAACCTGACCGCCGTGCGCGATCCCGATGAAATGGTTTCGCGTCACTTGCTCGACAGCCTGAGCGTGATGTCGTTCATCGAGGACGGCCGCTGGCTGGATGTGGGCAGTGGCGGCGGGATGCCGGGTATTCCCCTGGCGATCCTGTTTCCCGGATCCCAGGTCACCTGCCTGGACAGCAACGGCAAGAAGACCCGCTTCCTGACCCAGGTCAAACTCGAGCTCAAACTGGATAACCTGCAAGTTATCCACAGCCGGGTCGAGGCCTTCACTCCTGAACAGCCTTTCAACGGGATCATTTCCCGGGCGTTCAGCAGCATGGAGAACTTCACCAGCTGGACCCGCCACCTTGGGGACAGCGATACACGCTGGCTGGCAATGAAGGGCGTCCATCCCTCTGATGAGCTGTTAGCATTGCCGGCAGACTTCCACCTCGATAGCGAACACGCCCTGGCCGTACCCGGTTGCCAAGGCCAACGCCATCTGCTGATACTGCGCCGCACGGCATGATTGGGAACACAAGCAAGAATGGCTAAGGTATTCGCGATAGCGAACCAGAAAGGTGGTGTGGGCAAGACCACCACCTGCATCAACCTCGCGGCATCCCTGGTAGCGACCAAGCGCCGGGTGCTGCTGATCGACCTTGATCCACAGGGCAACGCCACCATGGGTAGCGGTGTGGATAAACATGGCCTGGAAAACTCGGTCTACGACTTGCTGATCGGCGAGTGCGACCTGGCCCAGGCCATGCACTTCTCCGAACACGGCGGCTACCAGCTGTTGCCGGCCAACCGCGACCTGACCGCGGCGGAAGTGGTCCTGCTGGAAATGCAGATGAAGGAAAGCCGGCTGCGCAGTGCCCTGGCCCCGATCCGCGAGAACTATGACTACATCCTGATCGATTGCCCGCCGTCGCTGTCGATGCTGACCCTCAACGCCCTGGTGGCTGCCGATGGCGTCATCATCCCCATGCAGTGCGAGTACTACGCTCTGGAAGGCTTGAGCGACCTTGTGGATAACATCAAGCGCATCGGCGAACTGCTCAATCCCGAGCTGAAGATCGAAGGCTTGCTGCGTACCATGTTCGACCCGCGCCTGAGCCTGATGAACGATGTTTCCGCACAGCTCAAGGAACACTTCGGCGATCAGCTGTACGACACCGTGATCCCGCGCAACATCCGCCTGGCCGAAGCTCCGAGCTACGGCATGCCGGCATTGGCGTACGATAAACAATCCCGCGGCGCACTGGCCTACCTGGCCCTGGCCGGCGAGATGGTTCGCCGGCAACGTAAACAAGCGCGCATCGCAGCCGCCCAGCCAACTTAAGGAATCCCCATGGCCGTCAAGAAACGTGGTCTCGGACGTGGACTGGATGCACTGTTGAGTGGTCCGACTGTCAGCGCCCTGGAAGAACAAGCCGCGCAGATCGACCAGCGTGAACTGCAACACCTGCCGCTGGACCTGATCCAGCGTGGCAAGTACCAGCCTCGTCGGGACATGGACCCACAGGCCCTGGAGGAACTGGCGAATTCGATCAGGACCCAGGGTGTGATGCAGCCCATCGTGGTGCGTCCCATCGGCGCCGGTCGGTTTGAAATCATCGCCGGTGAACGCCGTTGGCGCGCCAGCCAGCAGGCTGGCCAGGAAACCATTCCGGCGATGGTCCGCGATGTGCCCGATGAAACCGCCATTGCCCTGGCGCTGATCGAGAACATCCAGCGCGAAGATCTCAATCCCATCGAGGAAGCACTGGCCCTGCAGCGCCTGCAGCAGGAGTTCCAGCTGACCCAGCAACAAGTTGCCGAAGCCGTGGGCAAGTCCCGCGTCAGCGTGGCCAACCTGCTGCGCCTGATCTCCCTGCCCGAGGTGATCAAGACCATGTTGTCCCATGGCGACCTGGAAATGGGACATGCCCGCGCATTGCTCGGATTGCCGGAAAATCAACAGGTTGAAGGGGCGCGACACGTTGTCGCACGAGGCCTGACGGTGCGTCAGACCGAGGCCTTGGTTCGCCAGTGGCTCAGCGGCAAGCAAGAGCCTGCTGAACCGGTCAAGCCCGATCCGGATATCGCCCGCCTGGAGCAGCGTTTGGCCGAGCGCCTAGGCTCTGCGGTGCAGATTCGCCACGGCAAGAAGGGCAAGGGGCAACTGGTGATCGGCTACAACTCCCTGGATGAACTGCAAGGCGTCCTCGCTCACATCCGTTGAAACATTTCCTTGTGTAGCGCGCAGTCGGAAATCACTACCCGGCAGTTGAATAGGGGCTGAACCGCCCCTATACTCTGCGCGCATTTTGTCGGCACAAATTATGCCAAGTCACAGAATTCTGGCAGCCGACCCTTGAGGAGCAAGAGTGATGGAAACCCGCACGCCAAACCGCCTGCCGTTCCATCGCTTGGCGGTTTTCCCGGTTCTACTGGCTCAGTTGGTCATTTTACTGATAGCCGCTCTGGCGCTTTGGCAATGGCGTGGAGTCGTAGTCGGATATTCAGGCCTTTGCGGAGGACTGATAGCCTTGCTACCCAATGTGTATTTCGCTCACAGGGCATTTCGGTTTTCCGGCGCCCGAGCGGCCCAAGCCATCGTCCGGTCTTTTTATGCCGGCGAGGCGGGCAAATTGATTTTGACGGCAGTGCTGTTCGCGCTGACGTTTGCAGGTGTGAAGCCTTTGGCGCCGTTGGCAGTATTCGGCGTCTTCGTGCTGACCCAGCTGGTCAGCTGGTTCGCTCCCCTGCTAATGAGAACAAGACTTTCGAGACCTTAGGGCGTTTGAGGCAACCATGTCAGCAGAAACAACCGCTTCGGGCTATATCCAGCACCACTTGCAGAACCTGACCTTCGGTCAGCTACCCAATGGGAGCTGGGGCTTTGCCCACTCCGCAGCAGAAGCCAAGGAAATGGGCTTCTGGGCATTCCACGTCGATACCCTCGGCTGGTCTGTCGCACTGGGTGTGATCTTCATTCTTCTGTTCCGCATGGCGGCCAAGAAGGCGACTTCCGGTGTGCCGGGCGCTTTGCAGAACTTCGTCGAAGTGATGGTCGGCTTCGTCGATGGCAGCGTGAAGGACAGCTTCCACGGTCGCAGCCCGGTCATCGCACCGCTGGCTCTGACCATCTTCGTCTGGGTGTTCCTGATGAACGCCATTGACCTGGTTCCTGTGGACTGGATCCCGCAACTGGCGATGCTGATTTCCGGCGACCCGCACATTCCATTCCGTGCCGTTTCCACCACTGACCCGAACGCTACCCTGGGCATGGCCCTGTCGGTATTCGCGTTGATCATCTTCTACAGCATCAAGGTCAAGGGCATCGGCGGCTTCATCGGCGAACTGACCCTGCATCCGTTCGGTAGCAAGAACATCCTGGTCCAGGCCCTGCTGATTCCAGTGAACTTCCTGCTGGAGTTCGTGACCCTGGTGGCCAAGCCAATCTCCCTGGCACTGCGTCTGTTCGGCAACATGTACGCCGGCGAGCTGGTGTTCATCCTGATTGCCGTGATGTTCGGCAGCGGCCTGCTGTGGCTCAGCGGCATGGGTGTGGTTCTGCAATGGGCGTGGGCTGTGTTCCACATCCTGATCATCACCCTGCAGGCGTTCATCTTCATGATGCTGACCATCGTCTACCTGTCGATGGCTCACGAAGAGAATCATTAAGACCAGTCTCGACTAGTCTGATGTCCCTCTCGTTGCGGCGGGAGGGGCCCATCTCGGGCACGATGAAACGATTTGTTTTACCGCTTTAATCTAAAAAACCTAAACCATACGACGTAAAAGTCGGGAGGAAAGATGGAAACTGTAGTTGGTCTAACCGCTATCGCTGTTGCACTGTTGATCGGCCTGGGCGCACTGGGTACCGCAATTGGTTTCGGCCTGCTGGGCGGCAAGTTCCTGGAAGGCGCTGCGCGTCAACCAGAAATGGTTCCAATGCTGCAAGTTAAGATGTTCATCGTTGCCGGTCTGCTCGACGCCGTAACCATGATCGGTGTTGGTATCGCTCTGTTCTTCACCTTCGCGAACCCCTTCGTTGGTCAACTCGCTGGCTAATCACTCGAGTATTCGAGTTGATTGGTGTGACGGACAACGAACGAGCGAGGTGTTGGCGTGAACATTAATGCAACCCTGATTGGCCAGTCCGTTGCGTTCTTAATTTTTGTACTGTTCTGCATGAAGTTCATTTGGCCTCCGGTCATTGCAGCTCTGCACGAACGTCAAAAGAAGATCGCGGATGGATTGGACGCTGCCAGCCGAGCAGCTCGTGACCTGGAACTGGCCCAAGATAAAGTGGGTCAGCAACTGCGCGAAGCCAAAGCTCAGGCAGCTGAAATCATCGAGCAAGCCAAGAAGCGCGGTTCTCAGATCGTCGACGAAGCCCGTGAACAGGCCCGTGTCGAAGCTGAACGTGTGAAGGCTCAGGCTCAGGCCGAGATCGAACAGGAACTGAACAGCGTCAAAGACGCGCTGCGCGCCCAACTGGGTAGCCTGGCAGTCAATGGTGCAGAGAAGATCCTGGGCGCCACAATCGATCAAAACGCGCACGCAGACCTGGTTAACAAACTGGCTGCTGAAATTTAAGCGAGGGCGATCATGGCAGAACTGACCACGTTGGCCCGACCTTACGCTAAGGCGGCCTTCGAGCACGCTCAGGCCCACCAGCAGCTGGCCTCTTGGTCAGCCATGCTCGGCCTGGCTGCAGCGGTGTCACAAGATGACACCATGCAGCGCGTGCTTAAGGCCCCGCGACTGACGAGCGCAGAAAAGGCCAACACTTTTATCGAAGTGTGTGGCGACAAGTTTGATGCACAGGCACAGAATTTCATTCAAGTTGCCGCCGAGAACGACCGTCTCCTGCTGTTGCCGGAGATCTCCGCTCTGTTCGACCTGTACAAGGCCGAGCAAGAGAAGTCGGTGGACGTGGATGTGACCAGTGCTTTCGCATTGAACCAAGAACAGCAAGACAAACTCGCCAAGGTTCTCAGTGCACGGCTCGGCCGGGAAGTGCGCCTGCACGCTGCGGAGGATGCCAGCCTGATTGGTGGCGTCGTGATCCGCGCCGGCGACCTGGTTATCGATGGCTCGATTCGCGGCAAACTCGCGAACCTTGCCGAAGCATTGAAATCTTGAGTTTGAAGGGGCAGCAGAGCAATGCAGCAACTCAATCCTTCCGAAATAAGTGAAATTATCAAGGGCCGCATCGAAAAGCTCGATGTGACCTCCCAAGCCCGTAACGAAGGCACTGTCGTCAGCGTTTCTGACGGCATCGTGCGGATTCACGGTCTGGCCGACGTAATGTACGGCGAGATGATCGAGTTTCCGGGCGGCGTCTACGGTATGGCCCTCAACCTCGAGCAAGACTCTGTAGGTGCCGTAGTACTGGGCGCATACACCACTCTGGCTGAAGGCATGAGCGCCAAGTGCACCGGCCGCATCCTCGAAGTTCCAGTTGGTAAGGAACTGCTGGGTCGCGTTGTCGACGCACTGGGTAACCCAGTCGACGGTAAAGGTCCGCTGAACAACACCGAGACCGACGCGGTCGAGAAAGTTGCTCCAGGCGTGATCTGGCGTAAGTCGGTAGACCAGCCTGTACAGACTGGCTACAAGGCTGTCGATGCCATGATCCCAGTCGGCCGTGGCCAGCGTGAGCTGATCATCGGTGACCGTCAGATCGGTAAGACCGCTCTGGCGATCGACGCGATCATCAACCAGAAAGACAGCGGCATTTTCTGCGTCTACGTAGCGATCGGTCAGAAGCAATCGACCATCGCCAACGTGGTTCGCAAGCTGGAAGAAAACGGCGCCCTGGCCAACACCATCATCGTGGCCGCCAGTGCTTCGGAATCGGCTGCCCTGCAGTTCCTGGCTCCGTACTCCGGTTGCACCATGGGTGAATACTTCCGCGACCGCGGTGAAGACGCGCTGATCGTTTATGACGATCTGTCCAAGCAGGCCGTGGCTTATCGCCAGATCTCCCTGCTGCTGCGCCGTCCACCAGGCCGTGAAGCCTACCCAGGTGACGTGTTCTATCTCCACTCCCGTCTGCTGGAGCGCGCTTCCCGCGTTTCGGAAGAGTACGTAGAGAAGTTCACCAATGGCGCAGTGACTGGCAAGACCGGTTCCCTGACCGCCCTGCCGATCATCGAAACCCAGGCTGGCGACGTTTCCGCGTTCGTTCCGACCAACGTGATCTCCATCACCGACGGTCAGATCTTCCTGGAATCGGCCATGTTCAACTCGGGCATCCGTCCTGCAGTTAACGCCGGTGTTTCGGTATCCCGTGTAGGTGGTGCCGCTCAGACCAAGATCATCAAGAAGCTGTCCGGTGGTATCCGTACCGCCCTGGCTCAGTACCGTGAACTGGCGGCATTCGCCCAGTTCGCTTCTGACCTGGACGAAGCGACCCGTAAGCAACTTGAACACGGTCAGCGCGTTACCGAGCTGATGAAGCAGAAGCAATACGCGCCAATGTCCATCGCTGACATGTCGCTGTCGCTGTATGCCGCTGAGCGTGGGTTCCTGACTGACGTCGAAATCGCCAAGATCGGTAGCTTCGAACAAGCGCTGATTGCTTACTTCAACCGCGATCACGCCGACCTGATGGCGAAGATCAACGTGAAGGGTGACTTCAATGACGAAATCGACGCTGGCCTCAAAGCCGGTATCGAGAAGTTCAAGGCCACCCAAACCTGGTAAGCCGCAGCGGGAGCCGCAAGGCTCCCGCTTGCTAACCTGATAGGTGTTACATGGCAGGCGCAAAAGAGATTCGCAGTAAGATTGCGAGCATCAAAAGCACGCAAAAAATTACCAGCGCCATGGAAAAAGTGGCGGTCAGCAAAATGCGCAAGGCACAAATGCGCATGGCAGCTAGCCGTCCTTATGCGGAGCGCATCCGCCAGGTTATTGGTCATCTGGCCAACGCCAACCCGGAATATCGTCACCCGTTCATGATCGACCGCGCCATCAAGCGCGTCGGTTACATCGTGGTGAGCAGTGACCGTGGTCTGTGTGGTGGCTTGAACACCAACCTGTTCAAGGCCCTGGTCAAGGACATGGCGGTAAACCGCGAACAAGGCGTCGAGATCGATCTGTGCGTGGTCGGTAGCAAGGGTGCGGCCTTCTTCCGCAACTTCGGCGGTAACGTCGTTGCAGCTATCAGCCACCTGGGTGAAGAGCCGTCGATCAATGACCTGATCGGCAGTGTCAAGGTGATGCTGGATGCTTACCTGGAAGGCCGGATTGACCGCCTGTCCGTGGTATCCAACAAGTTCGTCAACACCATGACCCAGCAGCCGACCGTGGAGCAGTTGATTCCACTGGAGGCAACCCCGGATCAAGAACTCAAGCACCACTGGGACTATCTCTACGAACCGGATGCCAAGGAGCTGCTGGACGGCTTGATGGTCCGTTACGTGGAGTCGCAGGTCTACCAGGCGGTGGTCGAGAACAACGCAGCTGAACAAGCCGCGCGGATGATTGCAATGAAGAACGCCACCGACAACGCCGGTGATTTGATCAGCGATTTGCAGCTGATCTACAACAAGGCGCGTCAGGCTGCGATCACCCAAGAGATCTCGGAAATCGTCGGCGGCGCTGCCGCGGTTTAACGGTTCAAATATTCAGAGGATCCAGCTATGAGTAGCGGACGTATCGTTCAAATCATCGGCGCCGTTATCGACGTGGAATTTCCACGCGACAGCGTACCGAGCATCTACGACGCCTTGAAGGTTCAAGGCGCCGAAACCACTCTGGAAGTTCAGCAGCAGCTGGGCGACGGCGTGGTTCGTACCATTGCGATGGGCTCCACCGAAGGCTTGAAGCGCGGTCTGGACGTCAACAACACTGGCGCAGCCATCTCCGTACCGGTCGGTAAAGCGACCCTGGGCCGGATCATGGACGTACTGGGCAACCCAATCGACGAAGCCGGCCCGATCGGCGAAGAAGAGCGCTGGGGTATCCACCGCGCCGCTCCTTCCTTCGCAGAACAGGCAGGCGGCAACGACCTGCTGGAAACCGGGATCAAGGTAATCGACCTGGTTTGCCCGTTCGCCAAGGGCGGTAAAGTAGGTCTGTTCGGTGGTGCCGGTGTGGGCAAGACCGTAAACATGATGGAACTGATCCGTAACATCGCCATCGAGCACAGCGGTTATTCCGTGTTCGCCGGTGTGGGTGAGCGTACTCGTGAGGGTAACGACTTCTACCACGAGATGAAGGACTCCAACGTTCTGGACAAGGTTGCCCTGGTCTACGGTCAGATGAACGAGCCACCAGGAAACCGTCTGCGCGTAGCGCTGACCGGCCTGACCATGGCCGAGAAGTTCCGTGACGAAGGTAACGACGTTCTGCTGTTCGTCGACAACATCTATCGTTACACCCTGGCCGGTACCGAAGTATCCGCACTGCTGGGCCGTATGCCTTCGGCAGTAGGTTACCAGCCGACCCTGGCTGAAGAGATGGGCGTGCTGCAAGAGCGCATCACTTCGACCAAGCAAGGTTCGATCACCTCGATCCAAGCGGTATACGTACCTGCGGACGACCTGACCGACCCGTCGCCAGCGACCACCTTCGCCCACTTGGACGCCACCGTCGTTCTGTCCCGTGACATCGCTTCCCTGGGTATCTACCCAGCGGTAGACCCACTGGACTCGACTTCCCGCCAGCTGGACCCGAACGTGATCGGCAACGAGCACTACGAGACCGCTCGCGGCGTTCAGTACGTACTGCAGCGTTACAAAGAGCTGAAGGACATCATCGCGATCCTGGGTATGGACGAGCTGTCGGAAGCCGACAAGCAGTTGGTATCCCGCGCTCGTAAGATCCAGCGCTTCTTGTCGCAGCCGTTCTTCGTGGCTGAAGTCTTCACTGGTTCTCCAGGTAAATACGTTTCCCTGAAAGACACCATCGCAGGCTTCAAAGGCATCCTCAACGGTGACTACGACCACCTGCCAGAACAAGCGTTCTACATGGTCGGCGGCATCGACGAAGCGATCGAGAAAGCCAAGAAACTGTAATCCCGGCGCCCGGCAACGGGCGCTAATTTAGGTTGAGGCAAGCAGATGGCTATGACAGTCCATTGCGATATCGTCAGCGCGGAAGGGGAAATCTTCTCCGGTCTGGTGGAGATGGTGGTTGCGCACGGTGAACTGGGTGATCTTGGTATCGCTCTGGGTCACGCACCGCTGATCACCAACCTGAAGCCAGGTCCGATCCGCTTGATCAAGCAGGGCGGGGAAGCCGAGGTGTTCTACATCTCCGGTGGTTTCCTCGAGGTTCAGCCGAACATGGTCAAGGTTCTTGCCGACACCGTGCAACGCGCTGCCGACCTGGACGAAGCCTCCGCTCAGGAAGCCGTCAAGGCTGCTGAGAAGGCCCTGAATGAAAAAGGCGCAGATTTCGACTACGGATCTGCCGCCGCACGTCTGGCCGAGGCCGCAGCCCAGCTGCGTACCGTCCAGCAGATCCGCAAGAAGTTCGGCGGCTAAGCCGCAGGCTTTCTGTGTGATTGATTAAAAAGGGTAGCCTCGGCTACCCTTTTTATTTTCCGCATTCTCCCCTCTAGGTCACACTCGCGGACCACCCAGGATTGGTAGCCAGTCATGTCTCTCGAAATCGTTATCCTCGCAGCAGGCCAGGGCACTCGCATGCGCTCGGCACTGCCCAAGGTCCTTCATCCGGTCGCTGGCAACTCCATGCTCGGGCATGTTATCCACAGCGCTCGCCAGCTCGATCCACAGCGCATCCACGTGGTGATCGGCCACGGCGCGGATGCAGTGCGCGAGCGCCTGGCCGCCGACGACCTGAATTTCGTGTTGCAGGACAAGCAACTCGGCACTGGTCATGCAGTGGCCCAGGCCGTGCCTTTCATCCAGGCCGATACCGTGCTGATCCTCTACGGCGACGTGCCGCTGATCGAGGTCCAGACCCTGCAGCGCCTGCTCAAGCAGGCCGGCCCCGAGCAACTGGGCCTGCTCACCGTCGAGCTGGACGACCCTACCGGCTATGGGCGCATCGTGCGTGACGCCAATGGCAAGGTCGCCGCCATCGTCGAGCAGAAGGACGCCAACCAAGCCCAGCGCGCCATCACCGAAGGCAATACCGGCATTCTCGCCGTGCCGGGCAAGCGCCTCGGCGATTGGACCAGCCGTCTTTCGAACAACAACGCCCAGGGTGAGTACTACCTGACCGACGTGATCGCCATGGCGGTCAGCGATGGCCTGGAGGTTGCTACCGAGCAGCCCCTGGACGCCATGGAAGTGCAGGGCGCCAACGATCGCAAGCAACTCTCGGAGCTGGAGCGCCACTGCCAACTGCGCTCCGCCCGCCGCCTGATGGCCGAGGGCGTGACCCTGCGCGATCCGGCGCGCTTCGATGTGCGTGGCGAGGTGACGGTTGGGCGCGACGTGCTGATCGATATCAACGTGATCCTCGAGGGCCGGGTGGTCATCGAAGACGACGTGGTGATCGGCCCCAACTGCGTGATCAAGAACAGCACCCTGCGCAAGGGCGTGGTGATCAAGGCCAACAGCCATATCGACGGCGCGGTGATGGGCGAGGGCAGCGATGCCGGCCCGTTCGCCCGCCTGCGGCCCGGCAGCGTGCTGGAGGCTCGCGCCCATGTGGGTAACTTTGTCGAGTTGAAGAACGCCCACCTGGGCCAGGAGGCCAAGGCCGGTCACCTGAGCTATCTGGGCGATGCGGTGATCGGTGCGCGCACCAACATCGGTGCCGGCACCATCACCTGCAACTACGATGGGGTGAACAAGCACAAGACGGTGATGGGCGAAGACGTGTTCATCGGCTCCAACAACTCCCTGGTGGCGCCTGTGGATATCTCTTCCGGGGCCACTACCGCCGCCGGTTCCACCATCACCCAGGATGTCTCGCCAGCGCAGCTGGCCGTGGGCCGTGCGCGGCAGAAGAACATCGATGGCTGGAAGCGACCGCAGAAAATCAACAAGGACTGAGGTTATCCACAAGCACGGATGACCCATGCAGCATCAACCGGCCCCTGCACTTGAACAGCAAGGGCCGGTTTTTTATGCGCTAATGCTTGACGAAGTTTCGATCATGGGTTTTTATTGCCGACGTTATCTTTCGAATCGAAACTTAAATGCTCATATCGAAACGCAACACTCCCCAGCGCCGTCACAACATCCTGGCCTTGCTCAATGAACAAGGCGAGGTGAGTGTGGATGAGTTGGCCAAGCGTTTCGAAACCTCTGAAGTTACGATTCGTAAGGACCTGGCGGCCCTGGAAAGCAATGGCCTGTTGCTGCGCCGTTATGGCGGGGCGATCACCATGCCCCAGGAACTGGTCAGCGACCTCGGCCAGCCAGTGTCCCGCCACAAGCAAGCCATTGCCCGGGCGGCGGTGCAGCGCATTCGTGAACATGCGCGGATCATCATCGACAGCGGCAGCACCACCGCGGCGATGATCCCGCAGTTGGGCCAGCAGCCAGGCCTCGTGGTCATGACCAACTCGTTGAACGTGGCCAATGCCCTGAACGAACTGGAACACGAGCCGGTGCTGTTGATGACCGGCGGCACCTGGGACCCGCACTCCGAGTCCTTCCAGGGCCAGGTGGCCGAGCAGGTCCTGCGCTCTTACGACTTCGACCAACTGTTCATCGGCGCCGATGGCATCGACCTGGCCCGTGGTACCACCACCTTCAACGAATTGCTGGGCCTGAGCCGAGTGATGGCCGAGGTGGCCCGCGAAGTTGTAGTGATGGTCGAATCCGACAAGATCGGCCGCAAGATTCCCAACCTGGAGCTGCCGTGGAGCAGCGTCCATACCCTCATTACCGACGATCGCCTGCCTCTCGAGGTCCGCGACCAGATCCAGGCCCGCGGCATAACTCTGATTTGCGCGGCTGTCAGCTAGGAGAAATACCATGTGTGGAATTGTTGGCGCCGTTGCTGAACGCAATATCACCGCCATTTTGCTGGAAGGCCTCAAGCGCCTCGAATACCGCGGCTACGACAGCGCCGGCGTGGCGGTTTTCACCAATACCGGCAAGCTCGAGCGCATGCGCCGTCCGGGCAAGGTGGCCGAGCTGGAGCAAGCCCTGGCCGGCGAGCCGCTGGTGGGCCGCCTGGGCATCGCCCACACCCGTTGGGCCACCCACGGCGCGCCTTGCGAACGCAATGCCCACCCGCATTTCTCCGGCGATCTGGCGGTGGTGCACAACGGCATCATCGAGAACCACGAAGCCCTGCGTGAACAACTCAAGGGCCAGGGCTACGAGTTCACCTCGGACACCGATACCGAAGTCATCGCCCACCTGCTGAACCACAAGCTCAAGGACCTGGGCGACCTGACCGTGGCCCTCAAGGCTACCGTCAAGGAACTGCACGGTGCCTATGGTCTTGCCGTGATCAGCGCCAGCCAGCCGGATCGCCTGGTGGCGGCCCGTAGCGGCAGCCCGCTGGTGATCGGCCTGGGCCTGGGGGAGAACTTCCTGGCATCCGACCAACTGGCCCTGCGCCAGGTCACCGACCGTTTCATGTACCTGGAAGAAGGCGATATCGCCGAGATCCGCCGGGACAGCGTGCAGATCTGGGACATCGGCGGCAAGGCCGTGGAACGCGAGGCGGTGCAGTACCGCGATGGTGCCGAAGCGGCGGACAAGGGCGAATACCGCCACTACATGCTCAAGGAAATCCACGAGCAGCCATCGGTGGTGCAGCGCACCCTGGAAGGCCGCCTGAGCGCCAACCAGGTACTGGTCCAGGCCTTCGGTCCACAGGCCGCCGAGTTGTTCGCCAAGGTGCGCAATGTACAGATCGTCGCCTGTGGCACCAGCTACCACGCCGGAATGGTCGCCCGTTACTGGCTGGAAGAACTGGCCGGCATCCCCTGCCAGGTGGAAGTCGCCAGCGAGTTCCGCTACCGCAAGGTGGTGGTGCAGCCCGACACCCTGTTCGTGACCATTTCCCAGTCCGGCGAGACTGCCGATACCCTGGCCGCGCTGCGCAACGCCAAGGAGCTGGGCTTCCTCGCCAGCCTGGCGATCTGCAACGTCGGCATCAGCTCCCTGGTGCGTGAATCGGACCTGACCCTGCTGACCCAGGCCGGTCGCGAAATCGGCGTGGCCTCCACCAAGGCCTTCACCACTCAGCTGGTGAGCCTGCTGCTGCTGACCCTGTCCCTGGGCCAGGTACGTGGCACCCTGGCCGCCGGTGTCGAAGCCGAACTGGTGGAAGAGCTGCGGCGCTTGCCGGTCCGCCTCGGCGAAGCCCTGGCCATGGACAGCGTGGTGGAGAAGACCGCCGAGCTGTTCGCCGACAAGCACCACACCCTGTTCCTCGGTCGTGGCGCCCAGTACCCGGTAGCGATGGAAGGCTCTTTGAAGCTCAAGGAGATTTCCTATATCCACGCCGAAGCCTACCCGGCCGGTGAGCTCAAGCACGGCCCTCTGGCCCTTGTGGATAACGACATGCCGGTGGTCACCGTGGCGCCGAACAACGAACTGCTGGAGAAACTCAAGTCCAACCTGCAGGAAGTCCGCGCCCGTGGTGGCGAGCTGATCGTGTTCGCCGACGAGAAGTCGGGCATGGCCAATGGCGAAGGCACCCATGTTATCCACATGCCGCACATCCACGACATCCTATCGCCAATCCTCTACACCATCCCGTTGCAGCTGCTGTCCTACTACGTAGCCGTGCTCAAGGGCACCGACGTCGACCAGCCACGCAACCTGGCCAAGTCGGTGACCGTGGAGTGAGTTATCCACAGCCGCTCAGTGCCTGTGACTGTATGGAATAGCAATTGCTACATACACGTAAGCCCCCGTATTTACGGGGGTTTTCCGTTTATGGACCAAGCTGTGACAATCGTAAGCGCGAATGCGAGTTGGTCTTGCGAAATGGTCGATAGTCTCATCAATACTTCAACCTCACTTGCCTGGTGGAGAAGTGTTTCTTCTAGTTTCCTCAACTGTTCTTGGTCGGCGTGGGTATTTTGAACCTTTTTCCCGGGACCTCTGTCTCTACGAACACCTGACCTTGTCATTGTTTGGTAGCGTCATTTTGTTATCGTCTAATTGAGATGGGGGATTCCCCTACAAGCATTATCAGTGCTTGCAAGGTGTGCTTGATGTGGTAGCGTTCAAAAGCACTACCTCAGCGAGAATGCTAGTCATTGGCACTGTCTGACACTCGGAGTTACATCGAATGGATGACTTGGAGCGCATGGAGTGTCCGGTCGTATAGGCATCTATTCGGATGGCTTATCGGATAACGAAGGACCTGTCGCCCTGGGAAGTGGACGCTGTGGGGGGCGCTACATTGCCCAAAGCTGCTGGATGTTCCGAGAGAGTAGGCATGCAGATCAGCTAATCGCTGAAGGCGAGATTTGAAGTTCTTAACCCATTCAAACCGTTCGTGGAGTCTAGCTATAACCAAACTTGGTGTAGCCCCACGGTAGTCATTTCAGTTCACAAGACAGGATCACCTGGCACATATGGATGTATTGTTTGTTACGCCAGACTCATCAGCCAAGGCCTATCAAGGTTTGGCCGATGTATATTCTGCAATTGAACCGCCGACATGGTCGCTGCTTCTGGCTGAATCATGTCGCAGTCTTGGGTTCTCGGCAGCAATCCTTGATTGCGATGCTTTGAGGCTGACCCTCGAGCAGGCTGTACTGAACATCGAGGCCTATCAGGCGCGCCTGGTGGTATTTGTCGTTTATGGGCAAAACCCCAATTCCGGCACTACAAGCATGATTGGAGCTCTTGAGCTAGCCAGCGCGCTCAAAGAACAGTCCTCGGCATTCAAGACCTGTTTTGTCGGCTCCCATGTCAGCGCCTTGCCCCAGGAAGTCCTGGCACATTCCTGCGTCGATATAGTTTTGCTCAATGAAGGTGTCTACGCTCTGCACTCGTTGCTCAGGAGCAACTTGGGCAATGACCTTCCCACTATCAAGGGTATTGGTTATAAGCAATCCGGCCCGGCAAATTTCCCCATGCCGATGCTCAATCCACCGGAGCGCCTGGTTCCCCAGGAGCGCATGGACATCGACCTGCCGGGATACGCGTGGGATCTGTTGCCCTATAAAGAGCGTCCCCTGGATCTGTATCGCGCACACTTCTGGCATGCAGGTTTCGACCACGGCAACCGCACACCTTTCGCTGCGATATACACATCGCTGGGCTGCAACTTCGGTTGTAACTTTTGCATGATCAACATACTCAACCGGACCGACAACTCCGATGATGTCGATGCTGCGAGTTTTCGAGGCATGCGTTTCTGGAGCCCGGCTTGGGTCATGCGCGAAATGGAGAAGCTGGCCAGACTTGGCGTGCACACTCTGCGTATTAGTGACGAAATGTTCTTTCTTAACCGCAAGTTCTACCAGCCGATTCTGGAACAGGTTATAGAGCGTGAGTTCAACTTCAATATGTGGACGTATTCACGGGTCGATACTGTCCGTCGCGACGCTCTCGAGACTTTCAAGAAGGCAGGTGTGAACTGGTTGGCGCTGGGGGTAGAGGCAGGTAACCAGGTAGTGCGCCAGGAAGTTTCGAAGGGCTCGTTCAAGGAGGTCAACATTCGGGATGTTTGCAATGGTATCCGGGACGTGGGCATCAATGTAATCAGCAACTTCATCTTCGGATTCCCCGACGACACCTTCGAAACCATGCAGGAGACGTTGAATTTAGCCGTCGAGCTGAATTGTGAGATGACCAATATGTACCCTTGCCAGGCACTGCCGGGAAGCCCTATGCACAGGATCGCTCGGGAGAACGGCTGGAAGTTGCCATCCCGATACGAGGGCTATGCCTTTTTATCCTATGAGTGCGAGCCACTGCCGACCAAGTACCTGTCGGCAGCCGATGTATTGAAATTCCGAGACGAAGCCTGGCAGCACTACTTTACCAACCCTGTATATCTGGACCTGGTCCAGGAGAAATTCGGCTTGATGCAGCGAAACAACATCGAAGAGATGACTCGCATAAGGTTGAAACGAAAACTGCTTGGGGACTAGCCAGTGATATTGACTCGCACACCATACCGAATCTCCTTTTTTGGGGGAGGTACTGATTATCCTGGGTGGTATCGAAACGAAGGGGGCGTGGTCCTTTCCACTTCGATCGACAAGTACTGCTATATCAACTGTCGTCATCTTCCGCCGTTCTTCGATCACAAGTACCGAATCGTCTATTCGGCAATCGAGAACGTGATGGACCCGAGCGAGATTCAACATCCCTCGGTGCGCGAAGTACTGCGCTACATGTGCTGCGATCAGGGCCTGGAAATTCATCACGACGGTGATTTGCCCGCACGCTCCGGATTGGGCTCAAGTTCATCGTTCACCGTCGGACTTCTACATGCCCTGAAGGCGCTCAAGGGAGAGCAGGTTTGCCATGACTCTCTGGCGAAGATGGCTATTCACGTCGAGCAGAACCTGATCAAGGAGAGTGTAGGGTCCCAGGATCAGATTGCCGCGGCTTACGGTGGTTTCAACCGTGTCGATTTCCATCGGAGCGGCGATTTCAGGGTTACGCCGATCATCCTGCCCAATGAGCGC
Organism: Pseudomonas piscis; assembly: GCF_009380155.1. GTDB lineage: Bacteria > Pseudomonadota > Gammaproteobacteria > Pseudomonadales > Pseudomonadaceae > Aquipseudomonas > Aquipseudomonas piscis. Next base: position 41,815 of record NZ_WHUV01000001.1, read on the forward strand.
CTGGAGCACTTGCAGGACCACTTGATGCTGTTCTTCACCGGCTTTTCCCGTATTGCCTCAGAGATCGCCAAGAGCCAGATCCAGAACATCTCGACCCGTCACAGCGAGCTGACACAAATCATGCAGATGGCGGATGAAGCGCTGTCGATATTGCAGTCTTCTGGTTCGCTTGATGACTTCGGTGCTCTGCTGCATGAGGGGTGGTGCCTGAAAAAGACCTTGTCGAATCGAATCAGCAACCCGGACCTGGACCATATCTATGAAGCGGCCCGTTCGGCTGGAGCGATTGGGGGCAAGTTGCTAGGGGCAGGCGGTGGTGGTTTCATGCTGTTCTTCGTCAAGCCTGAACTGCAGCGACAGGTTCACGAGTGCTTGCAGGATCTGATTCATGTGCCATTTCGGTTCGACAACTCGGGAAGCCGCGTGGTCCTTTATCAGCCCAACGGATTTTGAGCATGTCGCAACCTCTTTCCCAGCACGCACGGATTTATATCGCCGGGCATCGTGGCATGATCGGCTCGGCTTTCCTCAGGCAGTTCAGAGCGGCGGGTTTCAACAACCTGATTCTGCGAGAACATCGAGAACTGGAGCTGACCGATTCATTGGCCGTTGATGCCTTTTTCGCCGAGCAACGTCCGGAGGTAGTGATCCTCGCGGCAGGCAAGGTGGGAGGTATCGTTGAGAACCTGACCTACCCGGCTGATTTCATCACTTGCAATTTGGCGATCCAGAGCAACGTTATCCAGAGTGCTCACCGTTACGCTGCCAAACGTCTGCTGTTTTTCGGTTCTTCCTGCATGTACCCCCGCGAGTGCCCGCAGCCTATGGCTGAAGACGCACTGCTCAGTGGGAAGCCGGAGACTACTAGTATTGCCTACGCCGTGGCGAAGCTGGCGGGACTCCACATGTGCCTGGCTTACAACAGGCAGTATGGAGAACAGCGTTTCATTCCTGTAATCCCGAACAGCGTGTACGGCCCCAACGATAATTTCGATCCGCAATCAGGGCACGTGTTGTCGGCACTGATCAATCGCTTCCACCGCGCGGTAGGGGACGGTGATCTTGTCACGACACTCTGGGGTAGTGGTCAGCCACGACGTGAGTTTCTCCATGCTGACGATCTCGCGAACGCTTGCCATCTGTTGCTGACTACTGAGCTTTCAGATGTCGAACTCCCCATCAATATCGGTTCTGGCTACGACCTGTCGATCCGCGAACTGGCCCAGCTGATCGCTCGGGTCGTGGGTTATCAGGGCGATATCAGCTGGGATACCGGACGACCGGACGGCACCATGCGCAAGTTACTCGACAGCTCTCGTCTGGCCACCCTGGGGTGGCAACCGGGTATTGAGCTGGAAGCTGGTATCCGTCAAACCTATGCCTCTTTTCTGGAGAGCGGCCATGCATGACATCGAACCGGCATTTGCCGCGAAACTTTCGGAAAAAGCAGACTGGGTCTGGCGTGAAACCCTGAAGATTCACCAGCGCTCGCCCGAAACGCGGGTTGCGTCGTCCCTATCTCCGATCGAGCTTTTCGTGACGCTTTACTACGGAGGCTTCCTGCGCCAGAAACCGACTGAACCGCTCTGGCCTGGCCGTGACCGCTGCATCATCAGCAAAGGCCACGGTTCCCTGTGCATGTATCCGATCCTCGCCGACCTGGGATTTTTCCCAGCCACCGAGCTTGAGCGCGTTTGCATGGCAGGCAGCTTTCTGGGTGGTATCCCGGATCCGGTGATTCCGGGTTACGAGACCATCAACGGCTCATTGGGCCATGGCGTAGGTGTAGGGGCCGGCATGGCGCTGGCATTGAAACGGCTAGAGCACGATCAACGCGTCTACGTTGTCACGGGAGATGGCGAATTGCATGAAGGCTCGAACTGGGAGGCCTTCATGTTCGCTGCACAGCATCGCCTCGACAACCTTACGGTTCTGGTGGACAACAACCAGATCAGCATGCTCGGGGCCACCGACGAAATAGTTTCCCATCGTGACCTGGAGGCCAAGTTCAACGCCTTTGGCTGGCAGGCGCAGGTCGTGAATGATGGCCACTCACCGCAAGCAATCGCCAAGGCATTGAATATCAGCCGCGCCAACGACCAGGGGAAACCTCAGGCCATCATCGTCAATACGCGCAAAGGCCATCGCGTGCCGGGGCTCGAGAGTGCGCCGTTGTCGCATATCACGCCGATCGCACCAAACCTGATTGAGCAATTGCTGGGGAATGGACAATGAGTGAGATGCAGCCACAACCAAAACCACGCGCTATGCGTGATACGTTGCTCTCCTCGATCCTCGAGGCCATGGAAGGTGGCGATGTGTTTTTCGTCACCGCGGACTTTGGCTCCCCGGTGCTCGACCATATCCGCGAGCGTTACCCGCACCGCTTCGTCAACGTGGGCATCGCCGAACAGAACATGATCAACGTAGCTGCCGGCTTGGCATTGGAAGGGTTCAAGGTGTTCGCCTATGCGATTGCTCCTTTCATCACCATGCGCTGCTTCGAGCAGATCCGCGTCAACTTGGGCCTGCTGTCCACCGCGCGCCCACTCAATGTCACTTTGATCGGAGTCGGGGCCGGCTATAGCTATGTGGTCTCTGGTCCCACCCACCAGTGCTATGAAGACCTTACTCTGATGCGAAGCCTGCCGAATATGCAGGTATTCTCTCCAGCCGATCAGGTGACATCCGGCATGTTGGCTCACCAATGCCTGGAGCGGCCCGGTATCAAGTACTTGCGACTGGATGCCCAGGTGCTACCCGTTATCTATGATCAGGCACTGCCGGATTTCAGCCGGGGTTTCCATGTACATGGAGAGGATGGTGCGCTTTGCCTGATATCGACCGGCTATATGACCCAGACCGCGCTGCACGTAGCCAGCGATCTGGCAGGGCAGGGGATCAAGGTCAACGTGGTGGATCTGTTCGATCTCAGCCTGTTCGATGAACAAGCCTTGGTGGCCCTGCTTCGGCAATCCCCCGGTGTCATTTCACTGGAGGAGGGTTTCCAGGGCGCTGGCGGACTGGACGCTCTACTGTTCAACCTACTGTCCAAACACATGCCTACCAAGCCATTTCTGAATATCGGCGTAACGCCGGAATATCGATTCGAGCTAGGTGACCGGCAAACCCTACATGAGCAGGTGGGGATCGGCCGACAGGCGGTCACCCAGAAAATCCAGGACTTCTACCAATCACTTTGACTACGGAGCATCCGTTGACGATGAAATACCCTCTGATGCGTAACAACATCTTGCGCGAGGACCTGGATGCGGTGATCGAACACCTGCGCCAGGATGACCCCAAGCTGACCCACGGTGAGAACGTCAGAGCCTTCGAACAAGAATGGTCGAAATGGCTTGGAGTCGAGTACAGCGTATTTGTGAACTCCGGCGCTTCGGCGAACCTGCTCACCATGGCTTTGCTCAAGCTCCGCTACCCGGAGGGCGGTGAAGTGGTGGTACCAACCCTGACCTGGGTTTCCGATATTGCCAGCGTGCTGCAGAACGGCTTCACTCCAGTCTTCGTCGACATCGATCCACGTACGCTGTCGATGGCACCGGACCAGATCCTGAGCAAGCTGAATGAGCGTACCCGTGCCGTATTCCTCACCCACGTGCAAGGATTCGACGGAATCGATGATGAGGTGATGCAGGAGCTGGAGCGCCGTGGCATTCCGCTGATCGAGGATGTGTGTGAATCACATGGTGCCGAACATAACGGTCGCCGCCTGGGTAGCCTGGGCTGGGTGTCCAACTTCTCCTTCTACTATGCCCACCACATGAGCACTATCGAAGGCGGGATGATCTGTACCAATGATCCACTGGTCTATCAGCAGGCACGCATGCTGCGTTCCCATGGCATGGTGCGTGAGTCCGATGATCCTGAGTTCCGCTCCCAATATCAGCAGGCGAACCCCGAGCTGAATCCGGACTTCATCTTTGCCTTCCCTGCATTCAATACCCGCAATACGGAAATCGGCGGCATCCTCGGACGCATGCAGCTCAAGCGACTGTCCGCCAACGTTGAGCGTCGGACGCAGAACCTCCAGCGCTTCCTCAGCCGTATCGACCCCAAGAAGTACCGGACCGACTTCAAGCTGGAAGGCTCAAGTAACTATGCGTTCAACCTTATCCTGCGTGAGCCTGATGATGAGCTAGTACAGAAGCTAATGGCTCACATGAAAGAGGGCGGCATCGAGTTTCGCAGAGGTAGCGCCGGCGGCGGCAACCAAGTGCGTCAGCCTTACCTCAAGGGCATCGTGCCGGAAGGCTTCCATCGCGAGTTTCCAGAGACGGAGCACGTCCATTTCTATGGGTTCTATATCGGCAACTTCCCCGACTTGCGGGACGAGGAAATCGATGACCTGTGCCACTTCCTCAATAGCGTGTAACTCATGGCAGTCACCACAGCAGTGATTCTGGCTGGTGGCCTGGGGACACGCTTGCGCAGTGTGGTGTCGGAGGTACCCAAGCCAATGGCTCCCATTCAAGGCCGCCCGTTCCTCGAATGGCTGATGGACTATTGGATCGGCCAGGGCATCAGCCGTTTCATCCTGTCGGTCGGCTACCTGGGGCACTCCATCAGTGAACACTTCGGCAATACCTATCGTACGGCCGAAGTGGATTACGCGATCGAGCATGAGCGTCTTGGGACCGGCGGTGGCCTGCTGCTAGCGACATCGAAGCTGAGGGATGAAGAAGCATTCCTGGTTCTCAATGGCGATACCTTCTTCGCCGTGCAATTGGCAGCCCTGGATAGTTTTGCCAGGCAAGAGAACTCTGACTGGACCTTATCGCTGTTTCGAGCTGCCGAGGCGAACCGCTACATGGGACTCGAGCTGGACGATGAGCGGCGCATCAGATCATTGGCCTCACAGCGTGGGGTACCAGGTTGCCTAGCCAATGGTGGCGTCTACTGGGTGCGTCGCAGCAGCCTAGCCCGCCTTCCATTCGCGCAGGGCACAGCGCTATCGCTGGAGGATGAGTTGCTACCGGAACTACTGGATTGTCGCGCAACGCTAAAAGGCTTTGCCGCCGATGGTGCATTCATCGATATCGGCATTCCCGAGGACTATCACCGCGCCTCGAGCGTGCTGACAGGTATTTGATAGGGCGATGGGTCGGCCTGAATCCCAGGCCGGCTTCATCTTGCTCTGACATGTTTCATGTACAGGAGAAGGACACAGACGATGGGCTACAACATTCTTGTAACTGGCGGTGCAGGCTATTTGGGGTCGACGCTGGTGCCAGCTTTGCTGGATGCAGGGCATAACGTCACCGTGGTGGACAACTTCCTGTTCAAGCAGGCGAGCTTGAACCATGTGTGCCACGCACCGAACTTTTCCGTGGTGAAGGGCGATATTCGCCTGGAAAGCGTAATGAAGCCACTGCTGAGCAAAGCAGATGTGGTCATTCCACTGGCTGCGCTGGTTGGTGCTCCGATGTGCAACGCCGATCCGGTTGGTGCTTCGAGCATCAATCACGATGCAATTGCCATGATGCTTCGCCTCTTGTCTCCTGAACAGGTGGTGCTGATGCCGACTACCAATAGCGCCTATGGAACAGGGGATGCAGAAAACTTCTGCAACGAGGAATCGCCGTTGCGGCCAATCTCGCAATATGCCAAGGAGAAGGTCGAGGTTGAAAAGCTATTGATGGAGCGTGAAAACGCTATCAGCTTCCGCTTGGCCACTGTTTTCGGCATGTCGCCACGGATGCGCACCGATCTTTTGGTCAACGATTTCACTTATCGCGCGGTCCATGATCGTTTCGTGGTGCTGTTCGAGAGCGGCTTCAAGCGTAACTACATCCATGTGCGCGATGTGGCGCGAGTTTTCCTGCACGGCCTGGAGAACTTCTCGTCCATGGCAGGGCAGATATATAACGTCGGTCTTTCGGACGCAAACATCTCCAAGCGTGAACTGTGCGAGCGTATCCAGCTGCAGATACCAGACTTCGTATTTATCGATGCCCCAGTCGGCAAAGACCTGGATCAGCGTAACTATGTGGTATCCAATGCCAAGCTGGAGGCCACTGGCTACCTGCCGACCATGTCTCTTGATGACGGCATCCGCGATTTGATCAAAGGTTTTACAATGATCAAGAATATGGTCTACGGCAACGTTTGACATACTCCGCAGCCTCGACAAAGGAAGGATTTACCTTTGGTTAGCCACCTCTCGGCGAAGCAACTGTTGCGCAATATCCTCCGCCATCGCTCCATGATTCAAGCCTTGGCTATGCGAGAGTTGCAGAGCCGCTATATCGGAACTCTGGGCGGAATGCTGTGGGCGGTTGCCCATCCGCTGGCGATTGTTGTGGTGTTCTACTTTGTCTTCGCGGTTGGCTTCAGGGCACAGGCTCCCGTAGATACACCCTTCATTCTGTGGTTTGTCTGCGGGTTGGTGCCCTGGTTCTTCTTCAGCGAGATTCTGCAATCCATAACCCATTCGATCACCAGTAATACCCACTTGGTGAAGAAGACCGTCTTCCCTACGGAAATACTTCCGCTAGTTCACCTGGTATCGGGCTTGATCCCTCACGTGATTTTTCTAGCGGTCCTGTTGGTCGTGATGCTGCTCTACAAAGTGCCGCTGTTGCCTGAGCGCCTGCTGTTCGTCTACTTCCTGCTTTGCACCTGCGCTTTGCTGCTGGGGTTGGGTTGGATGCTGGCGGCGTTACAGGTTTTTTATCGGGACATAGGCCAAGCTTTAACGATCTTGATCAATCTCTGGTTCTGGAGCACTCCTATCGTCTGGTCGCCGCAGATCATGCCGCCTGCCATAGCCGAATGGATGGTCTACAACCCGATGAACTACATCGTGCAGGGCTACCGGGGCACGCTGATCTTCCCGACAGTTACCTGGCCACCACTGGATCAGACGTTGGTCTTCTGGAGCTTCACGCTTGTTGTGTTGTTCTTGGGAGCCTTTATCTTTCGTCGATTGAAGCCGGAATTTGCGGATGTCCTCTAATAGCATGGCAAACGATACAGTGATTTCCGTGCAGCACGTATCAAAGAAGTTTCGACTGTTTTCCTCGGCACGGGAGCGTTTGATAGAAGGGCTTCACCCACTACGCAAGCAGTACCACAAGGAGTTCTGGGCTCTCCAGGATGTTTCCTTTGATGTGAGCAAAGGCGAGTTGATTGCCGTGCTTGGGCGCAACGGCTCGGGCAAGTCCACGTTATTGCAGATCATCTGCGAAGTGATGCAAGCCACCAAGGGCAGTGTTTCGGTAAACGGCAAGATATCTGCGTTGTTGGAGCTGGGTGCAGGTTTCAACCCTGAGTTCACGGGGCGGGAGAACGTCATTCTCAACGGATCGATCATGGGCTTCAGTCGCCGTGAAATGGAGGCGAAGATGCCTTCTATCGAAGCGTTCGCGGAGATTGGCGAACACTTCGATCAGCCAGTGAAGACCTATTCATCGGGTATGTTCGTACGGGTGGCTTTTGCTGCAGCGATACATGTGGAGCCTGAAATCCTGATCGTCGATGAAGCATTGAGCGTCGGCGATGCGAAGTTCCAACATCGTTGCTTTCAGCGTATTCGAGAGTTCGTGGATCAGGGGAAGACCATCCTGTTCGTCTCCCACAGCATCGACACGGTATTGCGCCTATGCCATCGCGGGCTGGTAATTGAACAAGGGCGGGTATCTTTCGATGGACCGATAGTTGCTGCCGTCAATCATTACCAGAACCTACTGTCTGGAAAAGTGGCACTGTCACATGAAGATGAAGATGAAGACGAGAACGGTACGTCCCCTGATGAACAGGTATTGGAGGCCGGAGGAAGTGTACCGTCGCTTTTGCTTGATGGTGGAACGAGCGATGTAATTCGCAATAAACCTACCTATAACGCTCATGAAGTCCGATTGGGAAGTGGCGAAGTACAGATCATCGATTTCGAGATATTAGCAAACGGTAAAAAAGATCCGATCACCATTCCCACAGGGCAGACGATTGAACTGCTAATCAAGATTCTTTTTCACAAGAAACTCGAAAATGTTTCCGCTGGCCTGGCAATCGTCTCCCTCGATGGAACCTACGTATTCGGCACCAATATGCTGATGCTTGAAGCTCCTCTGCTTTCCGCCGAGGAGGGGGAGTGTCGGGTTGTGAAGTTCTCTCTACATACCGGTTTGGTTGGGGCTGAGTACTTCCTGGATCTCGGCTGCACTCAGGCGACCCCCGAGGAGGACCGTTATCTGGACGTAAGGCGATCCCTGGCGTGTCTCACATTCGCCCGCACTCCAGGTATCGTAGGTTTCGCTGACATGCAGGTCAGGCATGAGGTTCTATGAGCCTCGTGCTCCCCTGAAGAGTTTTCACGACAGCCACTTCCTTTCAAGCAGCGCCCAGTACTCGATCAGGTCCGCAGGGAAACCGTGCTCGTCGGTGAAGTTAGCCTGCATGGTTTGATATCGCTCGTGGGCGATAGCATATGAATCAGGCCAGTTGCTCAGCAGCTCGCCTAAACGCTGCGGCAGTTGCGCCTCATCCAACTGAAAACAACAGTGCGATATAGCCGACGTATCCCGGCTGCCAATCGATACAGTTGCCCGCCCACAGCGTAATGCCGCGATGATTCGCATCAATGACAACCAGCGCCAATCAGGTCGCTGGGGAATGTTCAGCACAATTCGTGCTGTCGTATTCAGCTGATCGCGACCTTTGCGAGGCAGGAAATGCGTCGTGTGCGTCAACGAATGGCTCGCCGAGAGATTGGTTAGTATCTGTTTGCGAAAAGCGGTCAACGCACCAGTAAAAACAAAATCATATTGAGGGGCGTTGATGTCAGGTTCCACGCGCGCTAAAGACGGAAAGGGCAGTGCACGAACCGGTATGCCCGGGAACATCCTCTCGGATCCAATCAACTGCGGAAGGTCTCCCAGAACCCACAATGCCCGTAGGCAAGGCAAGCAGTCCATGAGGTTCTTGATACGTGCCACCTGGGTGACAGGGTGCATGTAGTCGTTGTCGTTCCATAACGGTTCACCGTGAATGAACAGCTCCCCGCCCTGTAGATCCAAGTGCTCGGTCATGATGAGCGCAACTCTTTTTCCTGTGCGTTCACAGAAATCGATCAGCGTCTGGCTGGTGGCTTCGGAAAAGTTCTCGATCACGACATTCAAGGCATCGAGTCTCGGTTTCCTGCTCATCGAAACACGATAGCCATGCTGTTGCATGATCAGGAAAAAGAACTCTACCTGGTCACTGATACCTGCCAGTGGATGGTTGTAGACCCATAGATGGATATGCGGCAGTTTCTTTCCGTTGCTCATCGTGTGCTCTCTAAGATCGCAGCCTTGACGGTATCGACAGATAGACCCGAATGCGTACAACTGTAAAACCCCGCATGAACTCGGGCGATGTCAAAGTCTCCCTCCGACTCCGGTATTGCATAGAAGACATTGGCATAGCGAACGAGATTGAAGCCCCCTATCCCTTTCTCCAGCAGTTCCGTGTCATCTCCCCCCGGGAGTTCCTCTACCTGCCGCAACAGGTCTTTGAGACTACTTCCTACCAGACATGGATCGTACTTTCCGGCCTGGGCATACATAGGGATGAACTCACCTGCCGCGGGCGAAACACCATAGAACATGTGCCCATGCCGAATGATATTTAGCCCCTTGACGTTTTCGGCGATCAATTCGATATCCACCGACATAGCAGCTCTCTTCTGCTGCTCGATCACTACCTTGCCAGGCGTTATCAAACGCTTTGCCCGTCGCAGCAACTGCAGCGACACCGAGGCGGCAGAAAACAACCAGGGGAAAGGCATCAACGCTTTAGCCACGTAAGCGACCAGGCGACTGGGTTGGCGACTGGTGAACTCGGCATGTGGTGCTGCCAGGTAGCATCCACTCAAGCCCTTTATGCTACCGGCGAAGCTCAGCGACGGTGCCTCTTCGTCGATGTACTCCGCAACGGGTGACCAGTGATGCAATGCGGTAGATCCATCGACAGGGGTGAAGATCAAGCAGCCGCCCAGTTCAGTAACGCGGCCGCTACCAGCATCGAGCCGCATGACAGGTTGAGTTGCGCTAGTGAAGAGGCGCGACCAATCCTTGTTGCCTGCAAGGCATCGATTCAACTCAGGCCACTCGTGAGCATCTATGCCGTTCTTGTTAAAAGACGGCGACTCTTGGTAGCAGCGTTGAACCTGTCCCCAGAAGTCCTGGCTGAAACTTGGGCCCGAGAACGAGTCACGTGCCTTGGATAAGGCGGCATGCTGCAGCGAGAGATATTCCTCGGGATGGCTCAACAACCTTCCTATCCGGTCAACCAGTTGTTCAACCAGGTCATCCTCCAGCTCAATGTTGCGCTGGAAGCAGTTGAACATGAGCCCTGTTTCTGCATCGTGTAGCCAGTTAGCGGCACGTATGCCGCGAAGTACCACACCGTCGAGGTTATCCGTCACGTAGCGATCCGTTCCGACTGTGTCTGAAACGATAGGGATAGCACCTGCGGCCATGGCCGACATTATTGATACCGAATGCAAGGACATACTTGGCAAGAACAGAAAGTGAGAAGCTTGCATCAATGAATCGAGCTCAGACTCACTGAGATAGCTCTCTATCCATATGACGCTCTTACCCTCATGCCTGCGTAACCACTCCAGATCGACTCCATATTCAGCAAGTTCGAGGTCGGCAGGTCGGGCGCAGCGCATGATGAGGCGCCCCTCGCCCGGCTCAGGGAAGAGCCGCTGCCAATAACGCAAGGCAATATGGCCGCCACGCAGGGAGAAATTCCTGGGATTCTGGTTCGCCGAGTTGACGAATAGAAAGATCGGCGCTTGCAGATCACTTTTCTCCAGGTGTTCGGGTATCGACTCGCTGCCATACAGGCCAATTCGGGATGCATGGAGTTTCTTGTCAATGGTGGGCGACGAAAAGAAGCGGCTGATTTCGTCTAGAGTTTGTGGAATATGGGAGAAGATCCCCAAGCACAACGGGTGTTCAAAAATAGCGCTGTAGTGCTCACGCACTCTCTGCACTTCCAGCGAAGCGAACCCCTCGCTACCTTGATGCGCCAGCGGAAAGAATATGGGAGCGAAGGCCTCGCAGTGAAAAACGAACGGACGCTGGAAGCTGGGAAATGGAGCCGTATGGTGGAACTCGATATCCCCGGGCAGCAAGCGTGTCAGGCTGAAGTTAGATATTCCGAAGTGTCTGAAATACCCCTTTTCTACTGGATCGGACATCAACGGCGGTGCCGCGGAGTCTTTTGCCAACTCACCCAATAGTCGAGTTCTGAACGACTCCTCGCCACGGAGCTTCTGGGATAACTCAATGTTGTCCCAGGTGCTTACACTCACCCATTCCGGCCTTGACTCGAACAATGCGCGATACAGGGGATGAAAACCATTTAACGGTATGTAGTGAGTCAAGCTCCACGGTGCTGCAACTGACAACTGAGCGTTCATTCCTTTCTCCGCAACGAGTGCGCCCTACGCCTTGGTCATTAATAGCTTTCACTAGTGGCCAAGCGACCTTTGAGTCCAAGACAATTACGATTTGATTGCTATCCGCAGCAATTATCGAGCGCGAAGGCTCATTCTTTTCCTACCTTTTGGTACAAGCTCGACAGACTGTTGGAGTACAGGACGTTTTCCACACCATACAAGCTCTGCAGAACATGCGCCCCCAGCCTTACGTCGATCTCCCCGAGTGACTTCCTGAGTGAAAAGTACTCGTTTTCCCAACCAAAGAAGTTCCAGGTCGGATCCTCCCCGATCAGTACTGGTGGATAAAGCCTGATCTCGATGGTTTCAGCTTCAGAGACAGAATCGAATTGGCTGATGGTCTGCTCCAGCACCCGCTCCATGATCAGCGCCATCGGCATCTCGGTGCGGTAGCGCTCGAAAGCCAATTCGGCTTTTTTGTTCCATCCGGACTCCAAGATGTGCAGCGCATGTTCGTGGAACGGGATCGCTTCGGGGCAGATGCCTGCAATATCTCCTTGTCGAGTAGCGACGGGGACATACTCGGCAGCTACCGCCCGCTTCGCCATCATCAACCGTCCCAGACGCGTAGGAGAGGGTATCGGCCACTTGTCGGACTGTTTGAAGTTGAGGCCGACACGGCTATTGTTGATCAATTCCGCGATGCCTGAAGGAGAGAGCAGGTTACGAGGCCAGACTACTTTCGCATGCATCTGCAGTTGTTTAACCACCTTCTCCCGGTAGGGTGTTCTCAAGCCGAAGAAGCAGAAGTCGATATTTGGACTCTTGTTCAAGCTCGCCGGGACAAGCCGCTGCGAAAATCCAAGCTCGATGAAGGCCGTGGGGCAGAACTGCGAGTAGAACGGTACTGAACTTTCTATCATCGTCCAGATGAATTTCGCATGCCGGGCCACTTCGGAAAATGTGTTGAAGCGATTCGTCCACTGTTGATCGCTTCGCCAGTTGAAGCCATGCCCATCCGGTAACTCGGTCGCGATTATTCCGTATTCGATCCCGGAACGAAGCAGCTCTTCGATCATCCCAGGCTCGAAATACTCCCAGAACAGATTGATGGCAGACCGTTCCATGCTGGTTTCGGAGAACGTCACCTTGTGGCCGAGATCAAGCAAACCAGCCTCGAACCAGTCCGCCATATCGGTCAGCGTCGATCTACCTATCTTGTTGTGATTGGCGGTGCAAAAGTGGAACCAGGCCATGCCGCTTTCCTAAAAACTTGAATGGATCCGTGCTGTGTCGTGGGATCAACTGGACGACTTGGTGTTTCCTCCATTTCTGACTACGAACCGCAATAGCCCGTGGGCAGCGGAGTGGCGGAGCGTGAACCACACCCACAGATATGTCCGCCAGCGAAGAGGCAAGCCGAAATCGAGAAAGGTCCGCTTGAAGTAGAAGAACAATGAGCTCCGCCCCGGCAAACGAGGTTCATCGACCGCTGAGGTAGTTGAAACAGGTTCCTGTGGTCGTCCCTGAAGAGCATTGAGGAGTCGTTTTGCAGAGTCACGCCTGGAATTGCTCAACTGGATGAACACGGAGTCATCCTGAAAGCGACCTCGCGTCTTGTACGTCTCGTCGTAGGTAGCTTTGCCGGTTCGATAATGAAGATGCTCGAAAACCACATCATTCAAGTAGATGAAACGATCAAAACCTTGATGTTGCAGGCGTTTGAAAATATCGAAGAGGTGAACATCGATAAAGGCACCTGCATAGGCTGCTGGATAAGGGTCGACCAGCAGATCACAGGTTTTGCGTGAAAGTATCGGAAACGTTGCCAAGCCGCCTTTTTTTAGCAGGTCGTTGCAATAGCCAAGATAGATACGATCGGCAAAACGATCATGCATCGTACGCAGTTCACGATCCCAGCCAGTGGTACGCATCACCATGTCATCGTTGACCAGGACAATGATCTGCCCTTTGGAGGCCCGGTAGCATTGCGTGTTGTATGTGCCCATCGACTGTCGGGGCCCGATGATACATCGGGTATGCAAAGAGCCACCGTCTAGATGATGGCTCTCTACGTCATCGTCATCCACGTACAGGATCACTTCAATCAAATTAGGGGCTTCAGCGGTATCAATAATGCTTTTGAATAAACGCTTGACCAGTTCCGGTCGGCCTCGTGTCGGCAACAATAGTGAAATTAGAAGGGTTTCAGAAATAGCCGGTTTTGATTCTGGGATCGATGCATTCTTGGTAATGGGTAGCCTGGTCTCCACTTAATAACCCCTAGTAAGAGCTGCCGGCCAAAAGCAGACGATGGACTTTCAATTCATGAGGATTCAACGCGGCTCTGACTTTCAGCTCACGTTGCTCCGGACACCTATACCACAATCATTCGGACAGATAGTCGCGGCGCAGAGTCTTATTGTCAGTGCGAGGCAGAGTGTCGTCAATTTCTTAGCCTTGAGGTAGACGCTGATCAGCCGCGAATCTGGCAGTCGATGATGGACTTGGCTCGTGTTGGATTCCTGGCCAATTGAGGCTGCCCTATGCCGATAGACAATTCCAGGTCTCAAGGACGGTGTGCTCAGCCATTAGGGAAAAGTCCGCTTGTGGGCTGGGAAGTGCCTGTCGTAGCAGGCTTGAACCGGTCGATTCTCTAGGAAAAACACGCCCTCGCTGGCCAAGCGATCTGATCAGCTCCCTGGTGCGTGAGTCATACCTGACCCAGGCTGGACGCGAAATCGGCATGACTTCCGGACAAGGACCTCACCGTCAAACTTGCGAGTCTGTCGCTGACCCCTATCCCTGGGCCAGGGGCCCCCTGCGAGCCCTGCCAAAAGACCTGCTTGAGTGGCGCAGGATCGACTTACGCCGGGTTTTCGAAAAAACTAGGCAGCTTCACAGCTGTTGGCGCCCTGGCCTGCTCCGAGGTCGATACTTTTATCCAGCGGATGGAAAACCAATGAAGCTTCGCCTGATTCATGGATGGATAATCGTGCTGATCCTGGTTGTCCTGGGGCTGGGGACACTGACGCCGGTGTTGTCCAATGGCCTGTTGCTGCTGATGGATCGAGACAACTTCATTCCGGCGGAGTCCTCGATCTGGACCTTTGAACCGACCCTGATCAACCAGGGCTCTTCTTCCTATTGGTTGTACGGGGAGGATAGGCAGTACTACTTCTACTTTTCCTACGCTGAAGACCAGCCGTATAGGCTGATCGCCAAAAACAACCGGTGCCCGGGATTCCATCGGCACGATGTGCAGACCTGGTGCGCCCCCTGACGCCATGGCGGTGGATTATGCTGCTGGCTCGTGGCGCCCGTCGGTTGGGCGCCGTCATTCGAGATAGGCCATGGACAGATTTCAGGAAATGCAGGTGTTCGTCTGTGTCGCCCAGGAGCAGGGGTTCGCTGCCGCGGCGCGGCGCCTGAACCTGTCGGCGGCCAGCGTCACCCGGGCCGTGGCGGCCCTGGAGCAACGCATCGGCACCCAGTTGCTGGTGCGTACCACGCGCAACGTGCACCTGAGCGAAGCCGGGCAACGCTACCTGGAGGATTGCCGACGCATTCTCGCCGAGGTCCAGGATGCCGAGGCTTCGGCTGCCGGCATCCATGCCCAGCCCCGGGGCCAACTGAGCCTGACTGCGCCGGTGCTGTTCGGCGAACTCTTCGTCACCCCGCTGCTGGTGCGCTACCTGCAACGTTATCCACAGGTCAGCGTCAACGCCCTGTTGGTGGATCGGATGGCCAACATGGTGGACGAGGGCATCGACGTGGCAGTGCGCATCGGCGAGCTGCCGGACAGCGGCCAGCACAGTATCCGCGTCGGTGAGGTACGCCGGGTGATCTGCGCCTCTGCGGCATTCCTGGCCAACCATGGCCGACCGCAGCACCCCGAAGACTTGCGCCAGGCGCCGGTGATCGCTCCGTCTTCCATTGGCCAGGCGCGCAACTGGCAGTTCAACGTCGCCGGCCGCGCCTTGAGCATTCGCCCCGAGCCTCGCTTGCTGGTGAGCGCCAGCCAGGCCGCCATCACCGCCGCCAGCCTGGGGCTGGGCCTGACCCGGGTGCTGTCCTATCAAGTGGCCGACAAGGTCGCGGCAGGGCAGCTGGAAATCGTCCTCGAGGCCTTCGAGCAGCCTCCCTTGCCCATCCATGTGGTGTACCAGGGTGGGCGCAAGGCGCCGGCGCGGGTGCGCAGCTTCGTCGATTTCGCGGTACAGGCCCTGCGCGAGCATCCATCGCTCAATCCTTGAGCAAGATTGTTTCAGTCGATGAAATGATGGTTTGTGATTTCTGGTGATTCTGTTGTTTTTGCCCTGGCAGGAAGATAGCCCCTCCAGCGCGGCGCTTCGACCGTGCACCTGCCTGTGGAGTCGTCCATGTCCCAGCCCGCCATCAAGTTCTACAACTTTCCCCGCTCCGGCCATGCCCACCGTGTCGAGCTGATGCTGTCCCTGTTGGAGTTACCGGTCGAAACGATTTTCGTCGACCTGGCCAAGGGTGCCCACAAGCAGCCCGAGTTCCTGGCCCTCAACGCCTTTGGCCAGGTGCCGGTCATCGACGACCAGGGCGTGGTGATCGCCGATTCCAACGCAATCCTGGTGTACCTGGCGCAGCGCTATGGCGATGGCCGCTGGCTGCCCACCGATCCAGTGGGAGCGGCGCAGGTGCAGCGCTGGTTGTCGGTGGCCGCGGGGCCGATCGCTTTCGGGCCGGCGGCGGCACGCTTGATCACCGTATTCGGTGCAACCTTCAACCCCGAGGAAGTCATCGCCCGCGCCCATGCCCTGCTCAAGGTCATGGATCAGGAACTGGCCGGCAGGCCGTTCCTGGTCGGCCAGCAGGCGACCATCGCCGATGTCGCCGGCTACAGCTACATCGCCCACGCGCCGGAGGGCAACGTGTCGCTGGCCGACTACCCCCACGTTCGTGCCTGGCTGGAGCGCATCGAAGCCCTGCCGGGTTTCGTCGCCATGCCATCCACGGCGGCGGGCCTGAAAAGCGCTTGAGGCGCCCCGAGGGAGGTTTGCATGAGCACCCAGTCGCCCTGGCACGCCGGTGAACGGCAGTTGCAGGCCCAGGCCGGGGTGGCCGAGCGCATGGAAGCCTTCGGAGCCAAGGTCATCCGCCAGGCCATGCCCGACCAGCATCGGCAGTTCTACCAACAGCTGCCGTTCATCCTGGTGGGCGCGGTGGATGCCGACGGCAGCCCGTGGGCGAGCATTCTCGAAGGGCCCCCCGGTTTTGCCCGGGCCCCGCAGGACACCCGGCTACGTCTGGACAGCCTGCCGGCCAGCGATGACCCGTTGCAGTTGCACGAGGGAGCAGCGCTGGGCCTGTTGGGGATCGAGTTGCATACCCGGCGGCGTAACCGCCTCAACGGGCAGATCGCCACCCTCGACGCCCAGGGGTTCGAGGTGAGGGTGCAGCAGTCCTTCGGCAACTGCCCGCAGTACATCCAGCTGCGCGAGCTGCAACAGGTGCCCCTGGGCGACCCCGCCAGACGCCCGGCCCAGCATCACCGGGGCCTGGACGATGCGGCGCGGGCATTGATCGCTGCCGCCGACACCTTCTTCGTCGCCAGCTACGTGGATTTGGAAGGCCAGCGTTCGGTGGATGTATCCCACCGTGGCGGCCAGGCCGGTTTCGTCCGGGTCGAGGGCGATTGCCTGACCATCCCGGATTTCGCCGGCAACCTGCATTTCAACACCCTGGGCAACCTGCTGCTCAACCCTCGGGCCGGCCTGTTGTTCATCGATTTCCACAGCGGCGAGCTGCTGCAACTCACCGGCTCCACCCAGATCATCCTCGACGGTCCACTGGTCAGTGCCTTCCAGGGGGCCGAGCGGCTGTGGCGGGTCCAGGTGGAGCGCATGGTGCGGCGCCCGGCGGCCTTGTCCCAGCGTGGGCCGTTGCGCGGAGTGTCCCCCAACAGCCTGCTGACCGGCTCCTGGCTCGAGGCCGAGGCGCGCCTGCGGGCCCAGGCCCTGGGCAAGCAATGGCGGCCGCTGCGGGTGGTGCGGATCGAGGATGAAAGCCACAGCATCCGTTCGTTCTACCTGGAACCGGCGGACGGCGCGGGCTTACCGTCTTTCCTGCCCGGCCAGCACCTGCCGTTGCGGATCGGGCTCGACCCACAGCCGCTGATCCGCACCTACAGCCTGTCCTGCGCCCCGTCCGACGGGTTCTTGCGCATCAGCGTCAAGCGCGAGGGGCGGGTGTCCAGCTACCTGCACGATGAGGTCGAGGTGGGCGACCTGCTGCACGCCAGGGCGCCCCAGGGCCAGTTCAGCATCGACCCCCACGGGCTGCGACCACTGGTACTGCTGGCGGCCGGGGTGGGTATCACGCCCTTGCTGTCGATGCTACGCGAGGTGGTCTACCAAGGCCTGCGTACCCGGCGCATGCGCCCCACCTGGTTGTTCCTGGGCTCGCGTACTCTTGCCGAACAGCCCTTTGCCGGGGAGCTGCGAACCCTCGGTGAGCAAGCCGGGGAGGCGCTGCAGGTACTGCGCCTGCTTAGCCAGCCCGAGGCGACGGCACAGCCGGGCGTGACCTTCGATCGGCAGGGGCGGATCGACACCCGGCTGGTGCTGGAGCATCTGCAACTGGATGACTACGACGCCGTGGATTTCGTGCTGTGTGGTCCCGGTGCCTTCACCCAGGCGTTGTACGACCAGTTGCGGGACCTGGATATCGACGATCGGCAGATCCATGCCGAGACCTTCGGTCCCTCGACCCTGCGTCGGCGGCCCGATGCCCAGGCCGTGCCGTTGCAGCAGCCGGCGGCGGCCACGAGCACGGTGCCGGTGCGCTTTGAGCGTTCTGGCCTGGTACATCACTGGCAACCCGCTGGCGGCAGCCTGCTGCAACTGGCGGAACGCGCCGGCCTGCACCCGGAATTCAGTTGCCGGGGTGGTTCTTGCGGCACCTGCCAGACCCGCCTGCTCAGTGGCCAGGTCAATTATCCACAGCCCCCGGCGCAGTTGCCGGAAGCCGGGCAGGTGCTGATCTGCTGCGCGGTTCCCGCTGCTGTGGATAACTCATCTTCACCCCTGGTGCTGGATCTGTAGAACGAAGAAAAAAATCCTTCCCGACGATTGCCGCCAACCCGCCCCCTGCGTAGGCTGACGCGAATTTTCTCGCCGCTGCCGCATGCTGCGGGTGGCGGTTGCCGGGCCTATCGACCCGGCGATGTTCCAGGGTTTTCAGCGTTAAAGGGAATCAACGATCCATGCTCCCCCGGGTTCTGCTCCGTCTCTGCGCCGTGCTCCTTTGCGGGCTGTCGCTCAGCGCCTGTCGTCAGGAGCAGGCGCCCGCGCTGGATCAACAGCTGTACATCTGGCAACGCCAGTGGACCCCGGCCCACGCTGCGGCCCTGGCAGGGTCCCGGGCAGACTTTTCCACAGTCCGGGTGCTGGCCTTGCAGGCTTTTCCACAGGCTGGCTGGAGTCGGGCGCGGATCGATGCCGATATGTTGCGCCAGGATGGCCGACGGCTGATCGCGGTGGTTCGCCTCGATGGGCAATTGCCAGCGCTGGACCAGGACGAAATCCTCGCCCAGGTCCAGCAACTGCTGGCCGATTGGCAAGGGCAGGGTCTGATCCTGGCCGGCCTGGAGATCGATCACGATGCCGCCACCGCGCGGCTGCCGGGTTATGCCGCGTTGCTGGCGCGCTTGCGGGCCCGGTTACCGGCGTCCCTGGCCCTGAGCATCACCGCGCTTCCGGCCTGGCTTGGCAGCTCTGAATTGCCGAGGCTGCTGGCCCAGGTCGATGGCAGCGTGCTCCAGGTGCATGCGGTGAGCGACCCGCGCAAGGGCCTGTTCGACCCCGGGCAAGCCGAGCAATGGGCCCGACGCTGGGCGCAGGTCACCGACAAACCCTTCTACCTGGCTCTACCCGCCTATGGCGTGGCCCTGCTGGCAGGCGGCGAGGGCGCGCCGCTGGTGGAGAGCGAGGCGCCCATCGCCCAGCGCGGCGAACGTCGCGAACTGATGGCCGACCCCGAACAACTGAGCCTGCTGGCCAAGACCCTGCGCAACGATCCGCCGGCGCACCTGGCCGGCTTGATCTGGTTTCGCCTGCCGCTCAAGGGCGATGTCCGGGCCTGGAGCCTGGACACCCTGAAGGCGGTGGCCCGGGGCGAGGTATTGGCCAGCCGGCTGGACATCGGCCTGACTGAGCAGGATGGCTTGTTCGACATTCGCTTGAGCAACTCGGGCAACCTCGATCGTCTCCTGCCTGAACAACTGTCCCTGGCCGTTGCCCAATGCGACGGATTCGACGGGCTGGGTGGCTATACCGCCCAGTTGCGCGACGGCCAGCTGCTACTGACCCGCCAGCAGACCGGCCGCCTGGCGGCAGGTGGCACCCGGGCCGTGGGTTGGGCCCGCTGTACGAAAATTGACCAAGGAGCTGTGCATGTTCGTCCCTAGATCTCGCCACCTGTTGTGCCTGAGTCTGTTCCTGCCCCTGGCTCCGGCCCTGGCGTGCGGGCCGACTTTCCCCATGCGCCTGCTTGCGGACCGTCCGCAAACCCTGGCGGAACTGCCCGAAGGCAGCTTCAAGTTCGAGATCAGCCGCCTGGGCCAGGCCGTTGCCGGGCTCAAGCCGGTGGCCAAGGACGCCTTCAACTCCGACTACAGCCTGCCCGAGAGCTACGAGGTGCAGCAGCGTAACTGGGCGGAACAACAGGGGTTGGACGAGGCGCAGCGGACCCTGGTCGGCCAGTTGCGCAAGCTCGACGACGGCCGCGCCGCCGAGCAGCAGGGCGCCAGCTTGCCGGCCGAGATCCGCCTCTATACCGCCGGTGCGGTGGCTTTCAATGCCGGGGACAGCCAACTGGCCGCGGAGTATTTCCGCAAGGTGCTGGAGCTGCCGACTCAACAGCGCGCATTGCGCAGTACCTGGGCCGCCTATTCCCTGGGCCGGGCCTTGAGGTCCATCCATGCAGAAGCCAACGAACTGGACGAGCAGGGCCGGCGCGAGACCTTGCAGGCGGCGCGCCAGGCATTCATCCAGGCGCGCCAGCTGAGCGTCGACGGCTTCAGCGACCCGCTGGAACTGGGCATCGCCAGCCTCGGCGAAGAGGCCCGGATCCTCAAGGACCAGGGGGACTGGAGCCAGGCCATCGACCTGTATGCCAGCCAGAGCCTGCAGGGCTCGGAGGTTGGCTACAGCTCCCTGAAACAAGTGGTGAACGAGCTGGGCAGCCTGCCGGACGAGCAGTTGCTGGAGCAACTCAAGAAGCCTGCGGTGGCGCGCCTGCTCACCGCTTCGCTGGTGTCCCACCAGGGCTGGTCCTTTGGCGAAAAGCCGGACTCCGAGCGCAACCTGATCAAGCTCTTGAGCCAGGGCACCGCCGGCAGTTTCGACAATGCCGACCGGCTGGCGGCGCTGAATTACCAGAATGGCGATTTCGCCACCACCAAGCTCTTGCTCGAGCACGCTGGCGATGGCGGCCTTGCCTGGTGGCTGCGGGCCAAGATGGCCGTGCGCGACGGCGACAAGGTGGCCGCCGCGGCCGCCTACGCCAAGGCCTCCGCGGCCTTCCCCCGGGATGAGAACTGGGGCTTTCGCGGCGACTACGATGGCAACTACGAAGACCTCAAGCCGGGCTGCCGGGTAGAAGGCGAAAGCGCCGTGCTGGCCCTGGAGCGTGGCGACTACGTACAGGCGTTCGAGCTGCTCTACCGCAGTGGCGAGATCTACTGGCACGACGCGGCGACCGTGGCGGAGCGGGTGTTGACCGTGGATGAACTCAAGCGTTTCGTCGACGCCCAGGTCCCGGCGCCGCCACCGACGCCCAAGCAGGCGGACGACTACTACGAGCATTTGCCGATCGCCGCGCAGCTACGCGAGCTGCTGGGACGGCGCCTGCTACGCGAAGGCCGTTACCAGGAAGGCTGGGGCTATTTCGACAGTCCCGAGCGCCAGGCCATCGCCAAGGCCTACGGCGAGTATCGCGAGCGGGCCGAGTCGGCCTGGCTGCCTACCCGCCGTGCCGAGGCCTACTACCAGGCCGGCCAGTTGGCGCGGACCTCGGGCATGGAGATCCTTGGCTACGAGATGGGGCCGGATTACCACAGCCTCTGGGGCAGCTATAACCTGGAGATCCCACCGGTGCAGGCCGGGCCTTTCCTCAGCGCCGACGAAGTGCAGCGCCAGCAGGCCAGTACCGCCGATCCTGATGTGCGCTATCACTATCGCTACGTGGCCGGGGAACTGGGCAACCGCGCGGCGGATTACCTGCCGCATACCAGCCAGGCCTTCGCTGCGGTGCTGTGCAAGGCTGCGCGCTGGACCCGGGGCTCGGACCTGGAGATCGACTACTACAAGCGCTACGTGGAGCACGGGCCGTTCGTGGAGTGGGCCGGCAACTTCGGCATGAACTGCCAGGAGCCGGACTTCGGCAGCGCCAACAAGCGCTATGTGACCCAGTGGATCGACGCCACCCGCTCCAGCCTCGGGCAGCACAAGCTGGCCAGCGCCGGTGGCGCGGCGCTCCTGCTGCTGGGCGGCGCCTACCTGATCCGCCGCCGGAAGGCATAGCCGCCAGATCGGGTCGTACGGCTTGCCTGATGCCCGATGGCCAAATCAGGCTTGCTGGACGAAGGTCAGGCGCAGGGCGAAGCCGATCAGCAGGCTGCCGAACAGCCATTGCTGCAGGCGTTGCGCCGAAGGGCTGCGTTGCATCCAGCGACCCAGCCCGGCGCCGGCCAGGGCGTAGCAGCAGTCGAACAGCCCACCGACGCCCACCAGCAACACGCCCAGGGTAATGAACTGTGGCGCCACCGCCCCGGCCTGGGGATCGACGAACTGCGGCAACAGCACCGAGCAGAACAGCAGGGCCTTGGGGTTCAGCAGGTTGGTCAGCACTCCGCGCTGGATCGCCTGGCGCCAGCGCAAGGGCGTGGCCGCCGCGCCGCTGCCGTCCAGCGCGGGCAGCAGGTTGCTCCTCAGGCACTGGATCCCGATCCACAGCAGGTAGGCCGCACCGGCCAGGCGCACCACGTCGAAGGTCCAGGGCGCGGCCTTGAACAGCGCCGCCAACCCCAGGGCCGCCAGGGCCACATGGCAGCCCCGGGAGATGGCCAGGCCCAGGGCCGTGGCCAATGCCTGGGCCTTGCCCTGGCGGGCGCCGGTCTGCAACAGCAGGATCATGTCGGGCCCGGGCAGCAGGTAGACCACCGCCAGGGCCAGGAAAAACATCCACAGTTGCGCCACCTTGCACCCCCATTCGTTGTCGAGTCGGTGCCCACAGTTTAGGGCTGGAGGGCAGGGCAGGTGCTTGCGTAATCAGCCAGCAAAGAAGCAGAAGTTGGCATAATCTTCCAGGATTAAGCCAAGGGACCAGCCGAATATGCCAAACATTAAACTCGACGCCTACGACCGCAAGATCCTCGCCGCCCTGCAGCGCGACGGCCGCCTGAGCAATGTGCAACTGGCGGAGGAGATCGGCCTGTCGCCATCGCCCTGCCTGCGCCGGGTACGGATGCTGGAGGAGGCCGGGGTGATCCGCGGCTACCAGGCGGTCCTGGCCCGGGATGAAGTGGGGCTTGGGCTGACGGTGTTCGTCGGGGTCAAGGTCGAGCGGCACAACGATGCGGAAGCCGAAGCCTTCCGCCAGGCGGTGTTGCAGTTGCCGGAGGTGATCTCGGCATTCCTGGTATCCGGCGAGTCGGACTTCCTGCTGCAAGTGGTGGTGCCCGACCTGCGGGGTTACGACCGCTTTCTTACCGGCCATCTGCTGAAGATCCCGGGGGTCAGCGATATCCGCAGCAACTTCGCGATCCACACGGTGAAGACCCCAGGCCCCTTGCCGCTGGGCCATCTGCCGGGCTGACCTGGTTCGTGGCGAGGGTGCTTGCGCACGCTCGCCACAGGGCAAGCTGCTAGTGGCCGGTCAGGTCCACCAGTAGCGCACCAGGTGGAAGAAGATCGGCGCGGCGAAGCACACCGAGTCCAGGCGATCGAGCATGCCGCCGTGGCCTTCGATCATGTGCCCCCAGTCCTTGACCCCGCGATCGCGCTTGATCGCCGACATCACGATGCCGCCGGCAAAACCCAGTAGGTTGATCAGCAGGGCGATGAGGAACGACTGCCAGATGCTGAACGGGGTGATCCACCACAGCGCGCCGCCGATCAGCGAGGCCAGCAGGATGCCGCCGACAAAACCCTCGACGGTCTTGGACGGCGACAGGTTGGGGGCGATCTTGCGCTTGCCGAAGAGTTTTCCACAGACGTACTGCAACACGTCCGAAAGCTGCACCACGATCACCAGATAGGCGATCAGCAGCAGGTTGCGGCCCTCGTAGCCGGCGATGTCCAGGGTCAGCAGGGCCGGGACGAAGGATACGCAGAACACCGCGATCATCAGGCCCCACTGGACCTTGGAGGCGCGCTCCAGGAAGTGCGTGCTGTCGCCGCCCAGGGAGGCGAGGATCGGCAGCAGCAGGAACACGTACACCGGGATGAAGATCGAGAACAGCCCGTACCAGTCCGAATAGATCAACAGGTACTGCAGGGGCAGGGCCAGGTAGAACGCCGCCACCAGCGCCGGGTAGTCGCTGCGCCGGGTCGGGGTCAGGGTCAGGAACTCGCGCAGGGCATAGAACGACACGGCATAGAACAGCAGGATCACCGCCGCGGTGCCGAGCCAGAAGGCGATGCCGATCACCAGCACCATCACCCACCAGGCGTTGATCCGCGCGTTGAGGTTGTCGATCACCGGGTTGGGGCTGCCCCGGGTACGCCACTTGAGGATCAATCCGATCAGCGAGGCCAGCACCAGGATGGCGCCAATGCCGCCGAACAACATCAGGGTCTGCTTATCCATTTCAGGCGTGCTCCGGAGCCAGGGCCAGCAGCGCGGCGCGGCTGCGTTCGAGAAAGTCTTCCTTGCTTTCGCCGTCTTCCACCGCCAGGGGCGCGCCGAAACTGGTGGTGCACAGCAGCGGCAAGGGCAGGAAGCGTCCCTTGGGCATGACCCGGTTGAGATTGGCGATCCACACCGGGATCACCTCCACCTGTGGATAACGCTTGGCCAGGTGATACAGGCCGCTCTTGAACGGCAGCAGGCCGTCTTCCGGATTGCGTGTGCCCTCGGGAAAGATGATCAGCGAATCGCCCTGCTCCAGGGCATCGAGCATCGGCTGCAGGGGATTGTTATCCACAGCCTCCTTGCGCTCGCGGTCGATCAATACGCCGTTGAACACCCGGTTGATGATGTAGCGCCGCACGCCGCTTTTCTGCCAGTAGTCGGCGCCAGCCACGGGGCGGGTCAGGCGTCGCAGTGCCGGCGGCAGCGAGGCCCACAGCAGCACGAAGTCGCCGTGGCTGCTGTGGTTGGCGAAGTAGATGCGTTGCACCGCCTGCGGCGCCGAGCCCAACCACAGGCTGCGGGCGCCGGTGATGCTGCGGGCGGCGGAGGTGATGAGATTGGCAACCAGGGGTTCGAACATGGGCATTCCTTATCCGGCAAAGGCCAGCCAGGGGCTGATCAGGATCACGCTCAACAGCACCAGCACTTGGGTCGCCAGCAGCAGCGCCTGGCGCCGCAGCAGGCCCAGGGCACCCTGGCTGCGTTCGTGCCAGGGCCGTCCGCCGTGCTCGACGGGCTGCAGGCCGAGGCTGCTCAGGGCCTGGTCCAGGGCGCGGGTGCTGTGCTCCAGGGAGGTCGCGGCATCGGCCACCCGCTGGAACAGGTCGGCATCGAAGGCCACCCGCAGTGCCAGGTACTTTTCCACAACCCCCAGGGCCACCAGGGCGAGGCTCAGCAGCAGCCCGGCGAGGGTAACGCTGGCGAGCAGGTACTGACCCAGGCCATACAAGCCGCCGAGCAGGGTCAGGCCTGTGGATAACTGGTCCAGGGCCTGGCCTCGGCGCAGCAGGCTGGCGACGCTGTACAACTGCATGTCAGTGGTGAGCGTGGGCATGGGCTGGGCTCCTGGCGTTGGCCAGGCTTTCCAGGGCCTGGCGATGGGCGGCATGCAGGACGATTTGCGGCCGCGCCCTGCGCAGCTGGACCAGGGCGCTGTCTACCGTGGCCGCGCGTCCGCTGTGCAACAGCCAGGCGGCAATCGCCGTGGCGCTGCGCGAATAACCCAGGGCACAGCACACCAGTAGCGGGCCGTACTGGCGCTGGTGCTCGATGGCTTGGGCCGCGGCCAGGCATTGGGCCGGGCTCGGTGCGCACAGGTCGAGCAGCGGCAGGCTCTGGTAGGCCGCCAGCGAGCGGCCGTCCAGGGACAGCTCGGCGCACAGGTCGAGCACCGCGGCGAACGGGCTGGCGTCCAGTTCGGCCGGCGTCGGCAAGCGTCCCAGCCAGACGTTATCCACAACCTGGTCCGGTTGTGGATGATTTCTTGTCCACAACCGCGAGTTGATCCACGCCGCTGCCAGGTAAGGCGCCAGCAGCCAGCGGGCGGCGGGGCTCAGGCGGCCATCGGCGCGTTTCTGGAAGCCGGCGGCATCCAGCAAGGCATAGTTCACCGCCACCAGCAGCAGCGCCACCGCCGGCCACAGCAGCCACAGGCCGATGCCGCCCCAGGCCCAGGCCGCCAGGGTGAATGCCGCAGCTCCCAGGGCATAGCGCAGGGCCAGTCGGCGGCGCTGCGGGTCATGGCTGAAGTGGGCGCTGGCCAGCGGGCTGGGACGATCCAGCGGCCACAACCAGACGCACAGCCAGCCGGCCAGGGCGCCTGTGGGCACATCGATGAAGTGGTGTTGATAAGTGGTCAGCACCGAAATCCCGATCAGCGCGAACCAGCCATGCACCAGCCAGCGCCAGGCCCCGTGGATATGCCGCGCATAGCAGACCCACAGCACCACCAGCAGGGCGATGTGCAGGGACGGCGCCTGGTTGAAGGGCTTGTCGAAACCTGCCAGCACCGCGAACAACCAGCCGAACAGCCCGTCCAGTTCCGGCCGGGGGAAGGTGAACCGCAGCGGCCAGAGCAGGAAGCAACTGACGGCGATCACCTGGGCGCTGAGCAGGCGCAGGGCGTGGCGCTTGAGTTCGTCGCGGCTGCGCGGCAGCAGCAATGACAGGCCGTAGAGCAGGTCGATGGACCAGTAGGGGACTATGGTCCAGGCCCAGAACGGCATGTGTCGTTCCCAGTCGAAGACCAGGCTGGCGACGTCGTCGCGCTGCGCAGTGACCCAGG
Organism: Pseudomonas piscis; assembly: GCF_009380155.1. Classification (GTDB taxonomy): domain Bacteria; phylum Pseudomonadota; class Gammaproteobacteria; order Pseudomonadales; family Pseudomonadaceae; genus Aquipseudomonas; species Aquipseudomonas piscis. The sequence goes on from NZ_WHUV01000001.1 coordinate 68,400, forward strand.
TGGCGAAGCCATAGGTGCCGAAGAACAACGGTGCCAGCAACAGCAGCCAGAGCACCGCGGGCTTGAGCAATCCGGGTTCGCGCGCCGGCAGGGCGCCTGTGGCCATCATTGCACCCGCTGCGCCAGGGATACGCTGAAGATGCCCCATTCATCCACGCGCATCGTCACCTTGCGAAAGCCTGCGGCCTCCACCAGTTGGTCCATCTCTGCCTGGGTCCGGCGGCGCATGACCCAGGCCTGGCCCTCGCGGTGGCTGGTCAGCGCCCGGGCGATCAGCTCCAGCTGCGGGTGCCAGGGCTGGCCGGTGTACACCAGATAGCCGCCAGGCTCCACGGCGCTGGCCAGGCCGGCCAGGGAGTCGCCCACCATCTGGTTGTCGGCGAACAGCTCGTACAGGCCGGAAACCACCGCCAGGGTCGGCTTGGGGTCCAGGGCAGCGAGATCGTCACGATCGAAGGCGTTGCCTTTGACGAAGCGGGCGATGTCGCCCAGGCCTTTTTCCTGGATCAGGGCGCTGCCGTCGCGCACGTTGATGTCGCTGTAGTCGCGCAGCAGGATCGATTCCGGCAGCGGCGCGACGCCTTGCAGGGCCTCGAGGATGTAGCGGCCATGGCCGGCGGCGATATCGACGATGCGCACCTCGTTGCCTTGCCCACGCAGCTGTTCCATGGCCAGGCGCAGCAGTTCTTCCACATGCAGCTTGCGCTGGCGAATGCCGCGCCAGCCGATGGAGTTCAGGTAGTTCTGGTCGATCAAGCGCCCCACCGGGGTATGTCCGGTTGGGCGGTTGCGGTAGACGTAGTCCAGGGTGCTGCCGGAGTCGAAGCCGGTGTCGAACCCCAGCTTGACCCCCGCCGATAACTGGCTGCCCAGGCGCATGCTGGCGCGGGTGGCCCGCCAGTACAGGTCGCGCAGCGAGTTGCGTGGCAGCGGCGCGGCCAGGGCCTCGGATTCGGCGCAGGTGGCGCCCAGGCGGTCGGCGTCCAGCAGGGCAGGGCGCTGCAAAGGAAGGGTGAAGTTATGCAGGATGAAGCGCCGGATGCTGGCCATGGCCGGGGCGCGTTCCTTTTCGCCCAGGGTGTCGTGGAAGAAGCCCGGGAGGATGTGCTTTTCCTTGCGCAGGCTGCCCAGGCGCTCGAAGAACTGCTCCTGGGGCTTGCGATGCACCACGAAGTCGGACCCGGAGATCAGCAGCTGGGTCGGCACCTGGATCGCCTGGGCATCGGCCACCACCCGGTCTGCCGCTTCATACAGGCCCAGCAGGACGTTGACCGAAATCGCCTTGGTGATCAGCGGATCGCTGTCATAGCTCTCGACTCGTTGCGGGTCGTGGCTCAAGAAGCGCGCCTTGACGTAGCTGTTGACGAAGAAGTTGCCGCGAAAGCGCCGCATCAGGGCCAGGCCGGGACGGGCGAACGGTACGTAGAGCTTGACCTTGAAGGCCGGGGAGGCCAGCACCAGGGAGCGGATCCGCGGCGCGTAGTCGTGGACCCAGGTGGCGGCAATCACCGCGCCGACGCTCTGGGCCACCACGGCGATGTTTTCTTCGGCGATCTGGTGGGCGCTGCCCAGGTGGTCGCAGAAGGTCTGCACGTCGCGCACGCTGGTGGCGAAGCTCGGGCTGTCGCCCCGGGCACCCGGCGACTGGCCGTGGCCACGGGCATCCCAGGCGAAGAAATCGATGTGCGGCAGGTCCAGCTCGTCCACCAGGTGGGCGATGCGCCCGGAGTGCTCGTGGCCGCGGTGGAACAGCATCACCGCCTGGCGCGGCTCGCCAGGAGCCACTTCGGTGGCTGGCCAGTGGCGGTAGAACAGTTCGACACCATCATGGGTCCGGAACGTCTGGTGTTGGGCTTCGCGCATAGCCATTTCCTTATGCAGAGGGAGCGTTGTGCTGAACTTCTTTGAGGCCCTGGCGGACCCGGTTGATCAGGGTGTAGACCAGCAAGGCGGCGACCAGCGCCAGCGCGGCGTTTATCCACAGGGCGCCGAGCCAGCCCAGGGCGATGCCGGTGGCCAGCACGCCGAGGACGAAGGCCCGGTCGCTCTTGCCCATTGGGCCGTCATAGCGTCGGGAGGCGCCGACCATCGGTCCCAGTACCCCGGCGTACTCGCTGAACAACGCCAGCAGGGTCACCGCCAGCACCAGCGGCAGGTTGACTCCGGGCAGCAGGGCGAAGGGCAGGATCAGGGCACTGTCGGCCACTACGTCGCAGAGTTCGTTGAGGTAGGCGCCCAGGCGCGACTGCTGGCCGAACTCCCGGGCCAGCATGCCGTCGATGGCGTTGAGCGCCATGCGCAGGATCATCCACAAGGGGATCAGGGCGAAGAGCCAGGCGTGGTTGGCGAACAAGGCCACCAGCGCGCCCACCAGCAGGGAAACCACCGCGGCCAGCACGGTGACCTGGTTGGCCGTGGTGCCGTTGGCGTAGAGGCGTTGCACCAATGGCCGCAGCAGGTTCTGAAAGCGTGGTTTGAGCTGGTAGATCGAAAGCATGATGGGACGTTTCCTTGTCGCACGCGGGAAGCAGGGCTGGATTATTGCCGTAAATGCCGGGGGCCGACATCACAAGTTGTGGCATTTGAGCAAACAGCGATCTTTCGGTTCTACGACGCATACATTGGATGAAAAGACATGGCGGGCGACAAAAATTTCACCAGAACCGTTATACAGTAACGAGTTGTATCCAAAAATTTCGGCGGTGGGTCCCTCCACAGGGCCGGAGCAGAGCGGCGGGGTGGTATGCAGGTCGATCTTGAGACGCAAAGGGTGGATGTGGCCGGCTTGCCACGCTTCCAGCGCGCGGCGTTCCACGCCGGGCGTTTGCAGCGTTGGGGCGGTGGCCTGCTGGGGTTGGCGGTGTTGGGATTGGTGGCGGCGCTGTTCGTCGATTTGTTCGCCGCGCTGACCCTTTGGCCGGTAGTGCTGGTGAACCTGTCCTGTGCCTTGCTGGTGGTGGTGGCGGGCCTGCAGTCGGCGTGCTGGGTGAGTCGCTGGCGGGAGGACGTGCTGGCGCCACCGACGTCGGTGGAGACGTCCGAGACGGCGCCTGCCGGGTTCTTCGCTTCCATCCTGGGCGCCCGTGCCCGGCGCCTGTTGCAGCAGATCGGCGCCCCGACCCTGTGGCTCGCTGGCTGGTCGCTGCTGGCCCTGTACTGCCTGGCGCAGGTCTTCAATCTGGCGCTGCCCGCTACGGCCCTGGGCCTGAGCGCCAGTGTCGTCGCCGTGCTGCTGTTGTTGCTGGCCTTCGCCTTGCTGGTGTTGGAACGCCAGCTGGCCCAGGAGCACCCGAGTGAATGGCCGGAGGCCGGGGCCGTGGCGCAGCTGCTGCGGGTGGCCATCCTGTGCTTGCTGGTGGGCGCCTTGTGCTTGTTGTTCGGCAGCGACAGCGCCCTGTGGCCGGTGCGCCTGGCGGTATTGATGGGCCTGTTGCCAGCATTGGTGGCTGGTGAGTTGCTGCTACGGGCGCTGTTGTCGTTGTTCAGTCCCCAGCGTGAGGCCCTTGAGCCACGGCTGTTGGCCCATAGCTTCGTCGCCGACTTGTTGCGCTGGCCGCCGCAACCGCTGCTCAGCCTGCAAAACGAATTGCACAACAGGTTCGGTATCGATCTGCGCCAGGTCTGGGCCTTTGCCTACATGCGCCGGGCGTTTCTGCCGGTACTGGCGCTGATCCTTGCGGTAGGTTGGTTATTGACCGGGGTTCATGAGATTTCGCTGCACAATCGCGGTATTTACGAGCGTTTCGGCAAGCCGGTAACGGTTTTCGGCCCAGGCCTGCACCTGGGTTTGCCCTGGCCCCTGGGGCGGGTGCTGACGGTGGAAAACGGCGTGGTCCATGAGTTGGCCACCAGCGTGGGCGAAACCCCGCAACCGATCGAGCCGGCAGCGGCGGAAGGGCCGGCACCGGCGATTGCCAATCGTTTGTGGGACGCCAGCCACGTGAATGACAAATCCCAGGTGATCGCCAGTGGCGATGACCACCAGCAGAGCTTCCAGATCGTCAACATGGACGTGCGCTTCGTTTACCGCATCGGCCTGGATGACGCAGCAGCGCTGGCAGCGACCTACAACAGCAACGATGTGCCGTCGCTGATCCGCAGTACCGCCAGCCGGGTACTGGTGCACGATTTCGCCTCGCGCACCCTCGATGGCCTGCTGGGCGAAGACCGCACGCGCCTGGCCGAGGATATCGGCCACGCGGTGCAGGCCGATCTGTCCAGGCTCGACAGTGGCGTGGAGATTCTCGCCACCGTGGTCGAGGCCATTCACCCACCGGCTGGTGCAGCCAATGCCTACCACGGTGTACAGGCCGCGCAGATTGGCGCCCAGGCGCTGATTTCCCGGGAGCGTGGAGCCGCGGCTGAACAAACCAACCAGGCGCAATTGCAAGCCAGCGAAGTCAACGATAAGGCGCGGGCCACGGCGCGTGAGATCCAGGCCGAGGCCCAGACGGCCGACCTGCGGTTCGCCGCCGAGCAGAAGGCCTACGCCGGTGCGGGCCAGGCATTCATCCTGGAACAGTACTTCGGCCAACTGATCCAGGGCCTGGGCAAGGCCCAGTTGTTGATCCTCGATCACCGTCTGGGTGGCGACAGTGCGCCAACCCTCGACTTGCGTACCTTCACCTTGCCCGCCGACCCGCTGGCGCCGCGTAAAGCCGCCCAGCCAGGAGCCGCCCATTGAGCCAGTCTTCCCACACCCATTCCCACTCCGAGCACGCCGGCCACGACCATGGGCACGGCCATCACCACCATCATGGGCATCACCATGGCGCGCCAGCGCAGGAAGGGCCCTTTCCCTGGCGGCGCATGGGCTGGGCGGCATTGCTGGTGGCGTTCGCCCTGGCGGCCGCGAGCCTGGTGCAGGTGCGTTCCGGCGAAGCCACGGTGATCACCCGCTTCGGCAACCCGGCCCGGGTCCTGCTGGAGCCGGGGCTGAACTGGCGCTGGCCGGCGCCCTTCGAAGCGGCGATCCCGGTGGATCTGCGCCTGCGTACCACCTCCAGCGGCTTGCAGGACGTGGGTACCCGTGATGGCCTGCGGATCATCGTCCAGGCCTATGTGGCCTGGCGGGTACAGGGCGACCCGGACAATGTGCAACGCTTCATGCGGGCGGTGCAGAACCAGCCGGACGAAGCGGCGCGGCAGATTCGCACCTTCGTTGGTTCGGCCCTGGAAACCACCGCCAGCAGCTTCGATCTGGCCGATCTGGTGAACACCGATGCCGGCAAGGTCCGCATTGGCGATTTCGAAAGCCGGCTGCGCCAGCAGATCGACCAGCAATTGCTGTCCACCTACGGCGTGCGAGTGGTGCAGGTGGGTATCGAGCGCTTGACCCTGCCGTCGGTGACCCTCACCGCCACGGTGGATCGCATGCGCGCCGAGCGTGAAACCATCGCCACCGAACGCACTGCCGTGGGCAAGCGTGAAGCGGCGCAGATCCGTTCCGCTGCCGAGCGCGATGCACGCATAGTGCAAGCCGATGCCACGGTGAAGGCGGCTGATATAGAAGCGCAATCCAGGGTCGAAGCGGCGCAGATCTACGGCCGTGCCTACGCCAGTTCGCCACAGCTGTATAACCTGCTGCGCTCCCTGGACACCTTGGGCACGGTGGTCAATCCGAGCACTCGCCTGATCCTGCGTACCGATGCCGCGCCGTTCCGGGTGTTGGTGGACGGCCCGCCGAGTTTGCCGAACAAAGCGTCTGGAACGCAGCCATGAACAGCGTTCCACGTGGAACAAATCAATTGGACAGCCCATGGATCCAGGCGGGGCGCCTGGCATTCATCGGCCTGTATGTGGTGACCATCCTCGCTGCATTGGCTTGGGCCTTGTCCAACGTTCGCCAGATCGATCCGCAAGACCGCGCCCTGGTCATGCATTTCGGTGCCCTGGCCCGGGTGCAGAATGCCGGGCTGCTGCTGGCCTGGCCCCGGCCTTTCGAGCAGGTGGTGTTGTTGCCGGCCGCCGATCGGGTACTGGAGCGGCGCATCGAGGGACTGTTGCGCTCCCAAGCCGCAGTGCAAGGAGACCGGGTGGCGACCCTGGCCACGCCGTTGAACGATACCCTGGCCGGCTCGGGCTACCTGCTCACCGGCGACGCCGGCGTGGTGCAGTTGGACGTCCGGGTGTTCTACAAGGTCAGCGATCCTTATGCCTATGTCTTGCAAGGCGAGCATGTGCTGCCGGCCCTGGACCGCCTGGCGACCCGCAGCGCCGTTAGCCTGGCTGCGGCCCGCGACCTGGACACCATCCTGGTGGCACGTCCGGAGTTGCTCGGCAGCGATCACCAGGCCGCCGAACGCCGTGAGCGGCTGCGTGGCGATCTGCTCCAGGGGATCAACCAGCGCTTGGCCGAGCTGGCCGCCACTGGCCAGGGCATAGGTATCGAAGCGACCCGGGTCGACGTGCAGTCGAGCCTGCCCGAGCCTGCGGTCAACGCTTTCAATGCCGTGCTGACGGCCAGCCAGCAGGCCGACAAGGCCGTGGCCAACGCGCGTACCGAAGCGGAAAAACTTACCCAGGGCGCCAACCAGCAAGCCGACCGCAGCCTGCAAGTGGCCCACGCCCAGGCCAGCGAGCGCCTGGCCCTGGCCCGGGCGCAGACCGCCACGGTCCAAAGCCTGGCCCAGGAGCAACGCAATGGCAGCGACCCGCAGATGCTGCTGCGCATCTATCGTGAGCGCCTGCCGCAGATTCTGCGCCAGTCGGGCTCGGTGACGACGGTCGACCCCAAAGACGATTCCCGCTTGATCATCCAGGGAGCTGAACGATGACCGCTTCTACCCATGCGGCGCCTGCCAGCATGTTGACCAGCGCTGAACAGCGCAGCGCCGCCCGTCAACTGACCCTGGCCATGCTCGCCCTCGGCTTGCTGGGCCTGGGCCTGGCATGGCGCTGGCTGGCGCCCGAGCAAGTCGGTGTCAGCCAGTTGTTGCTGGGCGTTGCTTCCTTGCTGGTGGCCGTACCTGTATTGCGTTCGGCCTGGTTCAGCCTGCGCTATCCGAGCCTGCACGGCATCACCGACCAACTGATCGCCCTGGCCATGCTCGGCGCCTGGGCCACGGGAGACCTGCTGACCGCAGCCTTGCTGCCGATCATCATGATCTTCGGCCATGTGCTGGAAGAGCGCAGCGTGATCGGTTCCCAGGAAGCCATCGATGCCCTGGGCCGCCTGACCCGCAGCCAGGCGCGGCAGGTACAGGCCGATGGCAGCGTGCAGGAAGTGGATAACGCCAGCCTCAGGACCGGCGACCTGGTGGAAGTGCGCGCCGGGGACCGGGTGCCTGCCGACGGCGTGGTGGTATCGGGCCAGGCGAGCCTGGACACCGCGCCGATCACCGGCGAATCGGTGCCACTGGAAGCGAGCGTGGGCATGCAGGTATTCGGGGGCGCGATCAACCTCGATGGCCTGCTGCGCCTGGAAGTGACTCGCACCGGCGAGGAGTCGACCCTGGGCAAGGTGATCGCCCTGATGCAGAACGCCGAACGCGCCAAGCCACCAATTACCCGCCTGCTGGAACGCTATGCCGGCAGCTATCTGGTGCTGGTGCTGCTGCTGGCGGCGGTGACCTGGTTCATTACCAACGATGCCCAGGCCATGCTCGCCGTACTAGTGGCGGCTTGCCCTTGTGCGTTGGTGCTTTCGGCGCCGGCCACCGCCATCGCCGGGATCGCCGTGGCGGCGCGGCACGGCATCCTGATTCGCAGCTCGGCGTTTCTCGAAGAGCTGGCGGATCTGACGTCCCTGGTGGTGGACAAGACCGGCACCCTGACCTTCGGCACCCTGCGCTTGCAAGCGCTGGACACCCCCCTGGAGGACCGTCGGGCACTGCTCAGCCTTGCCGCCAGCCTCGGCGCGGCCAGCAGTCACCCGGTCAGCCGGGCGCTGGCAGCACTGGTGCCGCCAGAGCAGCATTGGGCCCTTGGGGATATTCATGAGCGCCAGGGCCTGGGGGTGGTCGCGCGCACCGACGAAGGCCAGGCGGCCCTGGGCCGGCCCGAACTGTTCATCCAGTTGGGGATCGACACCAGTCCGGTGCCAACCCATGACGGGCCGATCGCCGGGTTGGCGCTCAATGGTGAGTTCCTCGGTTGGCTGTTGTTGGCCGACAGCGTCAAGCCCGAAGCGGCCCAGGCCCTGCAAGAACTGCGGGAGTTGGGGTTGGGCCGCCAGTTGTTGCTCACCGGCGACCGGCAAAGCGTGGCGGACAGCCTGGCGCGGGAGGTGGGCATCAGCGATGTCGAGGCCCAGGCTCTGCCCCAGGGCAAGCTCGAACGTGTGCTGGGAGAGATCGACAAGGGCTTCCGACCCATGGTGGTCGGCGACGGTATCAACGATTCCCTGGCTCTCAAGGCTGGGGTCGTGGGGGTGGCCATGGGGGCGGGCGGTGCCGATATCGCCCTGGCCTCGGCCGACGTGGTGCTGATCGGCAGCGACTTGCGACGCCTGGGCACCTGTGTGCGCTTGAGCCGTGAATGCCGGCGTACCTTGCAGGCCAATGTGGTCATCGGCCTGGGCTGGACCCTGGCCATCGTCGCCTTCGCCGCATTCGGCTGGCTGGGAGCCGCGGGGGCGATGATCGCCGCCGTGCTGCACAACCTCAGCACCTTGCTGGTGCTGGGCAATGCCGGGCGCTTGCTGCGTTTCCAGGAGCCCCTGGCCAAGTCCTGACCAGGCGGCATTTATTTTTATCCCGGCTGTAACGCCGGGAGCCTTCCTTTCTCTAGTGACATGACGGGGCTGCTCAGGCCGCCCCGGCACCACCCTTGCGATCGACTACTAGAGGAAACCCAAGATGAACATGAAGAAAACCGCTGCCGGCGCCGCCCTGGCTTTCGCTGCTGCTGGCTTGTTCGCCGGCGTCGCCACCCAGGCGATGGCTGCCGATGCCCAGGTGCACTGCTACGGCGTCAACGGTTGCAAAGGCCAGAACGACTGCAAGACCAAGGACCACGCCTGCAAGGGCATGGGCGCCTGCAAGGGCCAGGGCTTCAAGGTCATGACCCAGGCGGCCTGTGACAAGGCCGGCGGCAAGGTCGGCGAGTAAACGGCGATCGAGTGCTGCCGCGGTGGGGACGCCTGCTGCGGCCACTCGGCGAGGAGTTGGCGATGTCCGATGTTCCTTCTTGCCTGGGTTATGGCCTGGGCCTGCGCAGTGCGTATTACCAGCAGATCCTCGATGAGCACCCAGCGGTGGACTGGTTCGAGGTGGTGTCCGAGAACTTCATGGTCCAGGGCGGCAAGGCCCTGTATTACCTGGATGCCATCGCCGAGCGCTACCCCATCGTGATGCACGGGGTGTCGTTGTCCATCGGCGGCCCCCACTCCCTGGACCACGATTACCTGGCGCAGCTCAAGACGCTGGCCGGGCGAGTACATCCTGCCTGGATTTCCGACCATCTGTGCTGGAGCCGGGGCAATGCCCATCACCTGCACGACCTGTTGCCGTTGCCCTATACCGAGGAAAGCCTGCACTACGTGGCCGGCCGGGTGCGTGAGGTGCAGGAGGTGCTGGAGCGGCCGTTGGTGCTGGAGAACGTCTCCAGTTATGTGCGGGCCGCGAACGACGAATTCAGCGAGTGGCAATTCCTCTCGGCCTTGAGCCAGCTCAGTGGCTGCGAGCTGCTGCTGGACGTGAACAATGTCTATGTCAGCTCGCGCAACCATGGTTTCGATCCCTGGCAGTTCATCAAGGGGCTGCCGCCCAAGCGAATACGCCAACTGCACCTGGCCGGCCACCAGGACCATGGCGACTACGTGATCGATACCCACGACCAGCCAGTGTGCGATCCGGTCTGGGCGCTGTACCAGCGCACCCTCGAACACCTGGGGCCGGTGGCGACATTGTTGGAGCGTGACGATCAGTTGCCGCCACTTGAGCAGTTGCTCGCCGAACTGGGCAAGGCCCGGGAGTTGGGGCAGCAAGCCCTGGCCGGGAGGCAGCGATGCGCCTGAACGATTGGCAGCGGGCTTTCGAGCGCTATCTGCTGGGCGGGCAGCCAGTGGCCGAGCCAGGGTTGCAGCACAGCCTGGTGGGCGGGCCGAGCCTGGATGTCGCCAGCGGCCTGGCGATCTACCACCACGCCTATCGGGCCCGACTGCAGGAGGTAATGGATAGCGACTTCCCCAGCATCCGCCACTGGCTTGGCGACCAGCAGTTCAGCGCTCTGGTCGCTGCCTACCTGGAGCGCTCGCCGTCCCGGCATTTCAGCCTGCGCTGGCTGGGGCAGGGGTTCGCCGATTTTCTCCAGGAGCATCTGCCGGCCGAGCAGGGCCTGCCCCTGGCTGAGCTGGCGCGCCTGGAATGGGCCTTCACCCTGGCGTTCGATGCCCCTGAGGCGGCGGTGCTGGATGTAGCGGCCATGGCGGCCCTGGCGCCGGGGCAATGGCCCGGTTTGCAATTGCGCCTGGCGCCATGCGTGCAGTGGCTGGCGCTGCGCTACAACAGCCTGGCGCAGTGGCGGGCGGTCAAGGACCGGGCGGATTTCCCCCTGCCTGCTTTACTTGAACAAGAGCAGGTCTGCCTGGTGTGGCGTGCGCAGCGGATCTGCCGGTATCGCAGCCTGGCAACTGACGAGGCCCGGGCATTGCGGGGCATGAGCGCAGGGCAGTGGAGTTTCGCGGAACTCTGTGCCGAGCTGGCCGTCACTTATGAAGAGGGAGCCCCATTGCAGGCGGCGTCCTGGCTGAAACAGTGGGTCGAGGATGGCTTGGTGCAGCACAGCTGATCATAGAAAACCGCTATCAGATCGATAGCCTGCTAATTTTCAGGGATGGTCTACCCTCATTCCAGACGTCTGAACAAGGGGGGATTTTCCATGCTCGCGCAACTTCCACCGGCCTTACAGAATCTGCAATTGCCCTTGCGGCTGCGACTTTGGGACGGCCATGAGTTCAATCTCGGGCCCGAGCCCAACGTCACCATCGTGGTCAAGGACCCACAGCTGGTCGCGCAGCTCACCCACCCAAGCCTGGATGCGCTGGGGGGCGCGTTCGTCGAGGGCAAGCTGGAGCTCGAGGGCTCCATCAGCGAAGTCATCCGGGTCTGCGATGAACTGAGCCAGGCCCTGCTGGATGACGACGAAGGCGACCAGCCCGTGCGTTCGCTGCACGACAAGGCCACCGATGCCGCCGCCATTTCCTACCATTACGACCTGTCCAATGCCTTCTACCAGCTCTGGCTGGATAGCGACATGGCGTATTCCTGTGCCTACTTCGAGACCGGCAGCGAGACCCTGGAGCAAGCCCAGCAGGCCAAGTTCCGCCACCTGTGCCGCAAGCTGCGGCTGCAACCGGGCGACTACCTGCTGGACGTCGGCTGTGGCTGGGGCGGGCTGGCCCGCTATGCCGCCCGCGAGTTCGGCGCCAAGGTCTTCGGCATCACCCTGAGCAAGGAACAACTGGCCCTGGGCCGTGAGCGGGTCAAGGCCGAGGGCCTGGAAGACCTGGTGGAACTGCAATTGCTGGACTACCGCGACCTGCCCCAGGATGGCCGCTTCGACAAGGTGGTCAGCGTCGGCATGTTCGAGCACGTGGGCCACGCCAACCTGCCGGAATATTGCCGGACCCTGTTCGGCGCCGTGCGTGAAGGCGGCCTGGTGATGAACCACGGAATCACCGCCAAGCACACCGACGGCCGCCCCGTTGGCCGGGGAGCAGGGGACTTCATCGAGCGTTATGTCTTCCCCAACGGCGAGCTGCCGCACCTGTCGATGATCTCCGCACAGATCAGCGAGGCCGGGTTGGAAATCGTCGATGTGGAAAGCCTGCGCCTGCATTACGCGCGCACCCTGGATCACTGGAGCGAGCGCCTGGAGGACAACCTGGAGGCCGCGGCCAAGCAAGTGCCGGAGCAGGCGCTGCGGATCTGGCGGTTGTACCTGGCAGGTTGCGCCTACGCCTTCGCCAAGGGCTGGATCAACCTGCACCAGATCCTTGCGGTCAAAGCCCACGCCGATGGCAGCCATGAACTGCCATGGACCCGCGACGACCTCTACAACCCATAAGGGCCGTCTTCACAGGATCGGAGAAATCAGCCGCGCGACCCGCATGCCCAGTTGTTGCAGGCGGTGGGTCTGGCGGCTTTCTTCCTTGGCCACTTCCCGCGCCCTGGCGAAGTCGGCTTCAAGCATGTCCTGCACCTGAGTGGCGAAGCCTTCGTCCACGGTCAGCAGCATCACTTCGAAATTCAGCCGGAACGAACGGTTATCCAGGTTGGCGCTGCCGATGGCGCTGATCTCGTTGTCGATCAACACCACTTTCTGGTGCAGGAAGCCGGGCTGGTAGCGGAACACCCGCACTCCGGCGCGCACCGCCTCGAAGGCGTACAGGCTGGAAGCGGCATAGACGATGCGATGATCCGGGCGTGCCGGCAGCAGGATGCGCACATCCACATCGCGCAATACCGCCAGGCGCAGGGCCGCGAACACCGCTTCATCGGGAATGAAATACGGACTGGTGATCCACACCCGTTCGGTGGCGGCGTGGATCGCCTCGACGAAGAACAGCGAGCAGGTTTCGTAGGCGTCGGCCGGGCCGCTGGCCAGCAGCTGGCAGAGCACGCCGCCATCGGGGTAGGTGTCCGGCAGGATCAGCGGCGGCAGCTCGCGGGTGGCCCAGAACCAGTCTTCGGCGAATGACTCCTGCAGGCAGGCCACCACCGGGCCGCCGACTTGCACATGGGTATCGCGCCAGGGCGCCAGGGGCGGCTTCAGGCCCAGGTATTCATCGCCCACGTTATGCCCACCGACGAAACCCAGCATGCCGTCCACTACCACGATCTTGCGATGGTTGCGGAAGTTGACCTGGAAGCGGTTGAGCCAGCCGCTGCGGGTGGCGAAGGCGTGTACCTGGACTCCAGCGTCGCGCAGGGTCTGCACATAGCTGGCCGGTAGCGAGTGACTGCCGATGCGGTCGAACAGCAGGTGGATTGTCACGCCTTCCCGGGCCTTCTCCAGCAACAGGCGCTGCAGGCGCCGGCCCAGTTCGTCGTCGTGGATGATGAAGAACTGGATCAGCACCGACTTGTGGGCGCGGCGGATGGCATTGAAGATCGCCTCGAAGGTAGCATCGCCGTTGACCAGCAGCCGCACCTGGTTATTGGCCAGGCAGGGCATGCGCCCCAGCTTGGGCATGGCCCGCAGTGCGGCGTAGGCCTTGGACGCGCGGGCGGTGAGGGCTTCTTCGACCCAGGGACGCCAGTTCAGGTCGTTGATGGCCTTGTGCATTTCCACGTTGGCCTGGCGCCGGGCCTGGATGTAGGCATCGAAAGTACTGCGGCCGAATACCAGGTAGGGAATCAGCGTCAGGTAGGGCATGAACAGCAACGACAGGGCCCAGGCGATGGCGCCTTGGGCGGTGCGGACCGTGAGCACTGCATGGATTGCGGCGATCAACCCGAGAAAATGCAGCAGTGCGATGAGATAACCGAAAGGGTGTGGGCCAAAATAATCCATGGGGCAGCCATGCTCCTGAAGATTCGATGCCGGGGTATCCGTTAACAGACCACGATCCTGGGCGAATGTCGCTATTTTCTTGCCCATGCAACGCCGGGCCCTGGCCGAAGTCTAACGGCCACTATTGTCTAGGAGTCATTCGATGAAACTTCGTTTACTGGGTTGGGCCTTGGCTGCGGGGTTGGCGCTGCCGGTGGTGGCGCAGGCGCAGGTGCTGCAGCCGGGCTTGTGGGAGCTGACCAGCAGCAACATGAAGATCGATGACCAGAACCTGCCGGACCTGTCGCTGATCCTCGGCCAGTTGCAGCAACAGATGACCCCGCAGCAGCGGGCCATGCTGGAAAAGCAGGGCGTGACCATGGGCGGCAAGGGTATTCGCGTTTGCCTGACCCCGGAGCAGGTGAAGTCCGACACCATCCCGCTGCAGGACCCGCAATCGGGTTGCCAGCAGCAAGTCACCGAGCGCAACGGTAACCAGTGGAAGTTTCGCTTCAGCTGTCCCAAGGCCCAGGGCAGTGGCGTGGCGAAGTTCATCAGCGACCGTGAATTCACCACCAACGTGATCGGCACCTTCAACGCCACCGGCATGCAGCAGAAAGGCAGCATGGATACCCGTGCAGTGTGGCTCGGCCAGGATTGCGGCACGGTCAAGCCGCGCGCTTCCTGAGCCCAGGGCAGGGCGGCTAGCGGGTGAAGCGCAGGGGCAAGCCCTGGCAATCCTCGTTCAAGCGGCCCTGGTGCCAGGCCAGCTGCCCGGAGACCAGGGTGGTGCTCACGCTATGCCGCCAGCGCTGGCCACTGAAGGGCGTCCAGCCGCAGCGGGCCAGGATCGGTTGCTCGTCCACCGCCTGGCCTGACGGTTCCGGGCGAACCAGCACCAGGTCGGCCCAGTAGCCTTCTCGCAGGTAGCCACGGTCGGGAATGGCGAACAGGTCGGCCACCCGGTGGCTGGTCTTCTCCACCAGGGTGGTCAGCGGCAGCACGCCGTCGGCCACCAGCTCCAGCAGCGCTGGCAGCGCGTGTTGCACCAGTGGCAGCCCGGCTGGGGCGCGGGTGTAGGGCAGTTGCTTCTGCGCCCAGGTGTGGGGCGCATGGTCGGTGCCGATGACATCCAGGCGCTGGCTGTTCAGGGCCTGGCGCAGGGCATCGCGGTCAGCCTGGGACTTGATCGCCGGGTTGCATTTGATCAGGTGCCCCAGGCGTGAGTAATCCCGGTCATCGAACAATAAGTGATGCACGCAGACTTCGGCGGTGATGCGCTTTTGTGCCAGGGGCCGGTCCTCGAACAGCGCCAGTTCCCGGGCGCTGGTCAGGTGCAGCACATGCAGGCGGGTGCCGTGGCGCCTGGCCAGGGCCACGGCCATGGATGAGGAGCGATAGCAGGCGTCGGCGTCGCGGATGCGTGGATGGGCGGCGGCGGGAATCTGTTCACCATACAACTGCTGCCAGCGTTGCTGGCGGACCTGGATGCTCGGCGTGTGTTCGCAGTGGGCCAGGAGAATGGTCGGCACCTGGCGAAACAAGCGATCCAGCACCTGGGGGTCGTCCACCAGCATGTTGCCGGTGGAAGCGCCCATGAACACCTTGACCCCGGCTACGGTAGTGGGATCGAGGGCGGCGATGATGTCGAGGTTGTCGTTGCTGACCCCGAAGTGAAAACCGTAGTTGGCCACCGAGTGTTTGGCCGCGCGGCGTTGCTTGTCTTCCAGCGCCTCGAGGGTCAGGGTCGCGGGCGAGGTGTTGGGCATGTCCATGAAGCTGGTGATGCCGCCGGCCACCGCCGCCCGTGACTCGCTGTGCAAGCTGCCCTTGTCCGGCGCGCCGGGTTCGCGAAAGTGCACCTGGTCATCGATCATGCCCGGCAGCAGCCACTGGCCCTGGGCGTCGATCTCCAGCTCGGCGCTCAGGTGGTCGAGGCTGCCGATGGTTTCGATGCGACCGTTGTGTACCAACAGGTCGGCCTCGAACTGTCGGCCCTCGTTCACCAGGCGGGCGTTGCGGATGAGGATTCGGCCCATGTTCAAAACTCGTTCTGCAGGGCCTTGTAGCCACGCACCAGGTCGACGTTGGTACGCGCCACGTCCTCGGAAAACTCCGAGGCGCTGACGCTCACCGGGGGAAACTGCCCGAGGTCGGTCTTGGGCCCGATACGGGTGGTGGAGGGTACGTAGAAACCCTGGGGCAGGTCGCGTCCGTCCACCACCGAGTTGTGACGCACTACGCTGCCGTCGCCGACCACGCAGTTGAACAGCACGCTGTTGAAACCGATGAACACCCGATCACCGACCACGCATGGACCGTGGACGATGGAGCGGTGGGCGATGGAGCTGTACTGGCCGATGGTCACCGCCGCGCCGGATTTGGAATGGATCACCACGCCGTCCTGGATGTTCGAATTGGCGCCGATGGTGATGGCTTCCATCTGGCCGTCGGCATCCACCTCGTCGGCGCGGATCACGGCATAGGGGCCGACGAAGACGTTCTCGCCGATCACCACCTTGCCGCAGATGATGGCGGTCTTGTCCACGTAGGCGGATTCGGCGATCACCGGCAGGTCGCCGGATGGGTTCTTACGGATCATGGCGCGGGTCCTTCAAGGGAGAACTGATGACTTCCACCGCGCCATCGCGAATGGCGTTGTAGAAACAGTTGGGGCGCCCGGTGTGGCAGGCCGGTCCGCTCTGCTGTACCAGCAACAGCACGGCATCGCCGTCGCAATCCAGGCGAGCCTCCACCAGGCGCTGGCGATGCCCGGAACTCTCGCCCTTGCGCCACAGGCAGCGGCGCGAACGCGACCAGTAGCAGACCTGGCCGCTGGCCAGGGTCTCGGCCAGGGCTTGGCGATTCATCCAGGCCAGCATCAGCACGGCGCCGCTGTCGTGGCATTGGGCGATGGCGGCGATCAGGCCGTCGGCGTTCCAGGGCAGGGCATCGAGCACCTCGGCCAATGGCCAGCGGCTGCCCCGGGGTGCAGCTTCCAGGTCCAGCAGCGATAGCGGTGGAGTCGGGTTCATGGCTGGCTCAGGGCCTGGTACAGAGTGTCGAGATTGGCCTGGAACAGGCCGGTGAAGGTGTTCGCCGGGCCACTGGCGGCCAGCGCATCGGAATACAAGGTGCCGCCGATGCGCGCGCCGCTTTCTGCGGCGATCTGCTTGAGCAGGCGCGCGTCCTTGATGTTCTCCATGAACACCGCCTTGACCTTGGCTGCGCGGATCTGGGTGATCAGCGCGGCGACTTCCGCCGCCGAGGGCTCACGCTCGGTGGACAGGCCCTGGGGTGCGAGGAACTCGATACCGTAGGCCTGGCCCAGGTAACCGAAGGCATCGTGGGAGGTGACGATCCGCCGATTGCCCGGCGGCAGGGCGCCGAGCTTGGCCTTGGCTTCGGCCAGCAGCTGGTAGATGCGCTTGAGGTAGGCCTGGCTGTTGCGTTCATAGTCGCTGCGATGGGCCGGGTCGGCGGCGATCAGCGCCTTGGTGATGTTGTTCACATAAAGTTCGCTGTTGGCCAGGTTGTGCCAGGCGTGAGGGTCGGGGATCTTCTCGCCGTCTTCTTCCAGGCTGCGCGGGATCACGCCACGGCTGGCGGTAATCACGGTGGCCGGGGTAGCGGTACTGGCGACCAGGCGGTCGAGCCAGGGTTCGAAGCCCAGGCCGTTCTTGATGATGAGCCGGGCACCGAGCAGGGCCTTGGCATCGTCCGGCGTGGGTTCATAGGTGTGGGCGTCTTCGTCGGCACCCACCAGGTTGCTGATCCGTACGTGCTCGCCACCGACCTCGCGGGTCATGTCGGCGAGAATGCTGAAACTGGTGACCACGGCAATTTTGTCCGCCGCCTGGGCACTGGATAAGCACAGGGACAGCAGCAGGCTGGACAGCACGAGTAGGGCGCGCATCGGCAAGAACCTCACAGGGATGAAGGCAGGGGCGGGCGGTGCAGCAGGCCGTGGACCGGACCGAACACCACCGACAGCAAGTACAAGCCGCCGGCTATCAGCACGATGGCCGGGCCGCTGGGCAGCGAGTAGTGGAACGACAGCAACAGGCCGAGCCACACCGACAGGCAGCCCAGGGCTGCGCTGATACCGATCAGTGCTGGCAGGCGCCGGCTCCAGAAACGCGCAGCGGCGGCTGGCAGCATCATCAGGCCCACCACCATCAAGGCCCCGATGGCCTGGAATCCGATCACCAGGTTGAGCACCACCAGGGTCAGGAACAGTCCATGGGCCAGGGGGCCGAGTCGGCTGACGCTGCGCAGGAACAGCGGATCGAGGGTATCCAGCAGCAGTGGCCTGTAGATCAGGGCCATGGCCAGCAGGCTGACGACCGAGACGATCAACATGCCGTCCAGGGTCGGCCCATCCACTGCCAGGGCTGAGCCGAACAACAGGTGCAGCAGATCCAGGCGCTTTCCGGCCAGCCCCAGAATCAACACGCCGGCGGCCAGGGAGATCGGGTAGATGGCCGCAATGCTGGCGTCTTCCCGTAGCCCGGTGCGCCGGGTGATCCAGGCCGCCAACCCGGCCATGCCCAGTCCCGCGCCAAGCCCCCCGAGGGTCAGTGCCGGCAGGCTCAGGCCAGAGAACCAGAAGCCCAGGGCCGCCCCGGGGAGAATGCCGTGGGCCACCGCATCGCCGATCAGGCTCATGCGCCGCAGGATCAGGAACACACCCAGGGGAGCGGTGCTACAGGCCAGGAGCAGGCCGCCTAGCAAAGCTCGGCGCATGAACATGAACTCGTTGAAGGGGTGCCAGAGGTGGCTGATGAGGTGCATCAAGCCACCTGCCCAGGCGGGCTGTGGGTGATCAGCTCATGGCTGGGGGCGAACACACAGCCGCTGTGCTTGAGCAGCAGGGCCTGGGGAATATGCTGGCGCACCGCGGGCAGGTCATGGCAGACCACCACCAGGGTGCGGCCCTGGGCGTGCCAACGATGCAGGTGCTGCCAAAGCAGAGCCTGCCCGGACTCGTCGAGGGCGGCATGGGGTTCGTCCAGCAACAGCAAGGGCGCTTCGGTGAGGGTCAACCGGGCCAGCAGCGCGCGTTGCAGCTCTCCGCCGGACAGGGCCATCAACGGACGTTTCTCCAGGCCTTGCAGCTGCCAGTCGATGAGCACCTCTTCAAGTTTGTACGCCCGGCGCGCAGCGCTCTCGCGCTTGCCCCACAGGCCGGCGAGTACCAGTTCCGCCAGGCTGATGGGGAACTGCCGGTCCAGGTGTTGTTGCTGGGGCAGGAAAGCCAGGCCGCCACGGCCGGGCTCGCTGCGCTCCACCTTTCCCGAGAGCGGCTTTTGCAGGCCGGCGAAGACTTTCAGCAAGCTGCTTTTACCCGAGCCGTTGGCGCCAATGATCGCGCTCAGGCTGCCGCTCGCCAGATGCAGATCCAGCGGTGGAGTCAGGGGCTGGCCTGGCGGCCCCCAGCGCAAGGCGTGGCAGCGCAGCATCAGGCCTCCCAGTTCCAGCGGCTTTCCGCCACGGCGTCATGGGCGTGCAGGCTTTCTGCATGTACCACTCGCAGGGCGAAGGCGTTGATTCCGGGAGAGCGGCGCAGGGCCAGGTTGAGGCGGCGAGCGGCGTCTTCGCAGAACATCAGGTTCTGTCCGTTGGCCAGGGCAAAGGCCTGCTCGTCGGCCCGTTTTACGGCGGTTTGCACGGCGGTGCCCAGGGCGTTCTCGGCGTCGTCGATCACCGCGATCAGCGGTAATTCGTCGACGAAGTTGTCCAGTTGCAGGCGCAGTTCAGCGTGGCTGCGCTGGCTGTGGGGCGTGGCGACGATGCCTTGGGACGACCCCAACCAGGCCAGGACTTCGGCATGTTGCAAGGTCTTGTTGGCGAAGTCGTCGACGAATTGCTGCTGGATAAGCTGCCGAGCAAGCGCTGCAGAGCAGGGGCACGTTGAGGAATAGGGCACGTCGAGTTTTAGTTCCACGTGGAACATCGCATTTTTCAAACGCGCTTCGATGCTTAGCGGATAGCGCTTCCAGCCAGCCAATGGGCTGACCAAGGCTGGACGCTTGAGCAGCAGGTCCAGGTGAAGGCGCAGGTAGGCGTGTTGCGCCAGGCCTTCATGGCTGTCGAGGAAGCGTTGCAGCACCCGGCGCAGCAAGGCCGGATTTAGGTTCTGCTGCTCCAGCATCTCCAGGGCCAGGTACAGGCGAGACATGTGGATGCCCCGGGCCTCGCCATCGTCGAGGCTGACCCCGGCGTCGGCCAGGGCGGCGGTTCGCTGGCCATCTATCACTACAGGTAAGGCGATGCCACACATGCCGACCCAGTCCAGTGGCAAGGCTTGGCGTGAGGCCTGCGCGGCGATATCCGGCAGAGTCAGCGCGTTCATGAGCAGGTCCGTCGTTGGAAAAGATTCGACATGTTATATTATAACAATACAGTCGATGGAAAGTTTTTCCTCAACGGTCATTCACCCTGCCTTGTGAGTACGGACGCTCCTTTATCTGCGGTAGTCGCCATGCATAGACGTCAATTGCTCAACCTTTTGTTGGCCGGTACGGCCCTGGTGTTCCCCTGGAGTGTCGGGGCTACGCAGATCCTAAGTGCGCGGCTGTGGAACTCCGCCGACAAGCTGCGCCTGGTGCTGGATCTGAGTGGTCCGGTGCACTACAAGACCTTCACCCTGAGCGCTCCCGAGCGGCTGATCGTCGACCTGAGCGGCGCGCGCCTGAATGGTGACTTCAGCCAGTTGGCCCTGGCCAACACGGTGATCCGCTCGATCCGGTCCGGACACTTCGGCCAGGGCGACACGCGGATCGTCCTCGACTTGAACCAGCCCGTGCAGCTCAACAGCTTCCTGTTGCCGCCCCAGGATGGCCAGGGTCATCGCCTGGTGCTGGATTTGGCCAGTAGTACCCGGGTCGCTCCCGGCATCGCCGCAGCCGCGGTCCCTGCTGCCAAACCCCAGGCCCCGGCGGACCGGGCCCATCCCAAGCGCGACATCATCGTGGTGGTGGACCCTGGGCATGGCGGCAAGGACCCGGGAGCCGTGGGCGCCAGGGGCGAGCGCGAGAAGGACGTAGTGCTGTCCATCGCCCAACTGCTGGCCAAGCGGCTCAAGCGCGAGAAGGGTTTCGACGTGAAGCTGGTGCGCAATGACGACTTCTTCGTGCCCCTGCGCAAGCGGGTGGAGATCGCCCGCAAGCACAAGGCCGACATGTTCATTTCGGTACATGCCGATGCCGCGCCGCGCCTGACCGCTTCGGGGGCCTCGGTGTTCGCCCTGTCCGAAGGCGGGGCGACGTCGGCCACTGCGCGTTTCATGGCCCAGCGGGAAAACGGTGTCGACCTGCTAGGGGCCAGCAGCTTGCTCAATCTCAAGGACAAGGATCCGATGCTGGCGGGGGTGATCCTGGATATGTCGATGAACGCCACCATCGCCGCCAGCCTGCAGTTGGGTGGCACGGTGCTCGATAGCTTGTCGGGGATCACCAGCCTGCACCAGAAGCGCGTGGAGCAGGCCGGGTTCGCGGTGCTCAAGTCCCCGGACGTGCCATCGATCCTGGTGGAGACCGGCTTCATTTCCAACAGTCGTGACAGTCAGCGCCTGGTGACCGCGCGGCACCAGCAGGCGATCGCCGATGGCCTGTTCCAGGGCTTGCAGCGTTACTTCGAGAAGAACCCGCCGGTCAACAGCTACATGGCCTGGCTCCAGGAAACCAGGAACCATCAGGCCTAGTCCGCCCTCAGCAACCAGTGAGGCGGCTGCAGGTGAACTGCCCACGGCTGCCGCCGGAACTGGAGAACCGGTTGCGGGTGGTCCAGCCCACCCGTTGGCTGTAGCCAACCCAGGCCTCGCCGTCGGAGGCCAGGCCGGTGAAGAAGGTCAGCTGGCCGTAGCGGCTGCTGGTCTGGGCCCAGTAGCGCTTGCCGATCACTTCGAAGCCCCGCAGGTAGAGGGTGTTGCCGGCGGTGGCGACGCTATAGGCGTTGCCCTGCGGATCGACGCAGGCCAGCAGGTTGGCGCTGCGGGTGCAGTTGGCCAGGCTGTCGGGGGCGGCGGCTGCGGCGTGGCCGGTGAGCAGCAAGCCGCAAAGCAGGGCAGGCAGGAATGGGCGCATGGCGATTCTCAAGGCGGCAGGAGCGCAGCATCGCGCCCTTCGTCATGTCGGGCAAGAGAAGGTTGGCGAAACTGCATTGTTATAATATAACATTAAAACAAGCCCGATCCGTGACCCGCCATGACTGAACAAGACCTGCTCGCCCAGCCCGATACGCACTACATGAACGAAGCCCAGCAAGGCTTCTTCCGCGAACTGCTGCTGGCACAGCGCAATGAATTGCAGGAACGCATCTGCGGCGAATTCGACCTGCTGCGCGAGCAGGAGGTCCACAGCGACCCGGCGGATATCGGCAGCGCCGAGGAACAGCATCAATGGCAACTGCGCCTGCTGGAACGGGAAAAGAAGCTGCTGGACAAGATCGATGAAGCCCTGGAGCGCCTGGCCCGTGGCGAATACGGCTGGTGCCGCGATACCGGCGAGCCCATCGGCCTGCGGCGCTTGCTGCTACGGCCCACCGCCACCTTGTGTATCGAAGCCAAAGAACGCCAAGAGCTGCGCGAACGCCATCAACGGGCGCTTTGAGCCAGCCGCGAACCTGATGAGGAACCACCCATGACCGAACGTCTTCCCGTTACCGTGCTGTCCGGCTTTCTCGGCGCCGGCAAAAGTACCTTGCTCAATCATGTGCTGCGCAACCGCGACAACCTGCGGGTGGCGGTGATCGTCAATGACATGAGTGAAATCAACATCGACGGCAGCGAAGTACAGCGTGATGTCAGCCTCAATCGCGCCGAAGAAAAACTGGTGGAGATGAGCAACGGTTGCATCTGCTGCACCCTGCGCGAAGACCTGCTGGAAGAGGTGGGCAAGCTGGCCCGGGACGGCCGCTTCGACTACCTGCTGATCGAATCCACCGGTATTTCCGAACCGTTGCCGGTGGCGGAAACCTTCACCTTCCGAGATGAGTCCGGCCAGAGCCTGGCGGACATCGCGCGGCTCGACACTATGGTCACCGTGGTCGACGGCATGAACTTCCTGGTGGATTACCAGGCCGCGCACAGCCTGGCCTCGCGGGGGGAAACCCTGGGCGAGGAAGACGAGCGCTCGATCACCGACCTGCTGATCGAGCAGGTGGAGTTCGCCGATGTGATCCTGGTGAGCAAGATCGACCTGATCAGCAGCCAAGAGCGCCAGGAACTGCTGGCGATCCTGGCGCGGCTCAATGCCCAGGCAGAGATCATCCCCATGGTCATGGGCCAGGTACCGCTGGCGAAGATCCTCAATACCGGCCGCTTCGACTTCGAGCGAGCGGCCCAGGCGCCGGGCTGGTTGCAGGAACTGCGGGGCGAGCACGTGCCGGAAACCGAGGAATATGGTATCGCCTCCAGTGCCTACCGGGCCCGGCGACCGTTTCATCCGCAGCGCTTCTTCGATTTCATCAACCGGCCCTGGAGCAACGGCAAGTTGCTGCGCTCCAAGGGCTTCTTCTGGCTCGCCAGCAAGTACCAGGAGGCGGGCAGCTGGTCCCAGGCCGGCGGCCTGATGCGCCATGGCTTCGCCGGCCGCTGGTGGCGCTTCGTGCCCAAGCAGCACTGGCCCCAGGACGAGGAAGGCACGGCGGCGATCATGCACAACTGGACTCCCGCCACCGGCGACTGCCGCCAGGAGCTGGTGTTCATCGGCCAGAACATCGACTTTGCCCAACTCACCGCCGAGCTGGACCAATGCCTGCTCGATGACGGGGAAATGGCCCTGGGCGTCGAGGCCTGGAGCTTGCTGGCCGATCCGTTTGGCCCCTGGCATGACGAGGAGGCCGCCTGATGCTGGCCTTGGGCGCGCCATTGACGCCGTTGGCCAGGCGTCCAGCGGCCTGGCCCCTGCTGGCCGGACGAGCGAGGGCGGCCCGGCGACCGGCGATCGGCTCGACCCCGGCGGTGCTGGCCGAAGTGCTCGCCGATGAGGTCAACCTCGGCCTCTGGCAGCGCCGGTTACCGGCGCATATCGCAGACTTCGGCGAGCTGCTGCTGTCGTTGAACGAGCCGCTGGCGGAGTCCCTGAGCCTGGAATTGGCCGACGAGGACGCGGTGCCGAATTTGCGCGGGTTGGCGTCAGGATTCAGCGATTTGCAGGGATATGACGGCTTTATCGCCGATGTTTCCTGGTTGGTCAGTGCTTTTTCCTGCCTGCTGGGCGCCCGCCGCGTAGGTTTGCGCTTGCGGGTGCTGGACAAGGCCATGTGTCCGCGTTTCCACGTCGATCATGTACCGATGCGCCTGATCACCACCTATGCCGGTATTGGTAGTCAATGGCTGCGCGAAGGCGCAATGGATCGCCGGCAACTGGGCCAACCCGAGGCTGAGCCCCGGGATCCGGTGCTGATCCAGCAGATCGCCAGCGGCGCGGTCGCGCTGTTCAAGGGGGAGAAGTGGCATGGCAACGAAGGCTTCGGCCTGATTCATCGGTCCCCGCAGCCAGCGCCCGGCGAGCGCCGGTTGATCCTGACCCTGGACTGGCTGGGCTGACAGGCCGCTGCCGCAGGTTGCGCAAGCTTCGGCGCCGGGGCTATCCCGGGCCCCAGGTAGCGCTTGTGCGCAGAAGGCTACAGGCGAGCGGATTTTCGCCAGGGCCGGGAAGGGCGTAGCATCGCTTCACGGCTTTTTCGGATTTCTCCCCCATGCTGCAGAACATCCCCACCCACGTGATTGCCGGGCCCCTGGGCGCCGGCAAGACCAGCCTGATTCGCCATCTGCTGGAGCAGCGGCCGGCCAACGAACGCTGGGCGATATTGATCAACGAGTTCGGCCAGATCGGCCTGGATGCAGCCTTGCTCAGCCGTGATGACGACGGTATCGCCTTTGGTGAGGTGGCCGGTGGCTGCCTGTGCTGCGTCAGCGGTGCGCCGTTCCAGGTCGGATTGGGGCGTCTGCTGCGCAAGGCCCAGCCCGATCGGCTGTTCATCGAACCCTCCGGTCTCGGTCATCCGGTGCAACTGCTCAAGCAGCTGGCGCAGGCGCCCTGGCAAGGCGTGCTGGCTTTGCAGCCATGCGTGCTGGTGCTCGACGCCCAGGCCCTGGCTGCGGGCCAGCCGTTGCCGGCGGCGCAGTCGCAAGCGCTGCCCGAAGCGGGCCTGCTGGTATTGAACAAGGATGAACTGCTCAGCGCCGACGATCGGCTGCGGGTGCTGGAGTTGCTGCCGGGGCGGCCGCTGTTCTGGACACGCCACGCGGCGTTGCCGCTGGCCGAGCTGCCGGGGTTGAGCGTCACTGCCCAGGCTGCCCTGGAGCCGCCCGAGCTGCCCCATGGCCTGGCGCAACTACCAGCGGTGTGGAGTGATCCGACGCAGCCGATCTGCCTCAGCCAGGCCCAGGAGGATGGCTGGAGCATCGGTTGGCGCTGGCATCCGGGCCAGCAGTTCGACCTGGCGCGGATCGATCACTGGCTACAGAACCTCGATTGGCGTCGGGCCAAGCTGGTGATCCATAGCACCGAGGGTTGGCGTTCGGGCAATGGCCTGGATAACTCGCCATTTAATTGGCTGCCCAGCGAGTGGCGGCGGGATTCGCGCCTGGAGCTGATCTTCGCAGAGCCTCAGGATGTGACCGCGCTGCAAGCCAGCCTGGCGCAGTGCCGCCTGTAGCGGCGCGAACGAGGGCTGTTCAAGAAGTGATCAGTTACGCTTGCGGTGCTCTTCGCGCCACTGGCTCAGTTCGATGATCTCGGCGCTGGGCAGTGGCTCCTTGACCTCAAAGGGATAGGGCGCCAGCTCGATATGCGCGCTATGGGCGCCGAACTGGGTGAT
Source organism: Pseudomonas piscis (assembly GCF_009380155.1). Taxonomy (GTDB): domain Bacteria; phylum Pseudomonadota; class Gammaproteobacteria; order Pseudomonadales; family Pseudomonadaceae; genus Aquipseudomonas; species Aquipseudomonas piscis. The sequence continues at coordinate 93,666 of NZ_WHUV01000001.1, forward strand.
GGTCCCCGAATGGCGGGTCTCGCCGGTCACCGTGAACTCGAAATTGTAGATCCGCGCCAGGCGCCGGCGGCCCTTGGCATCCTTGACGAAGCCGATGCGCTTGAGGGCCACGTTGCCGTCCAGCAGTTCGATATCGAGCCGGGCGCAATGCTGCTTGACCCGCTCCAGTGCCCGCTCGCGCAGGCCGTGGTTGTGCCACAACCAGGCAGCGCCGGTTGCCAGCAACATCAAGACAAAGATGTTTTCAAGGGTCAGCATGAAGGTGTGCTCCAACGAAGTGACATCAGCTTAACTGCGTCTCCGGTCTGTCGTACAGGCTGCGTTTAGTCGCATACTGCGCGGCTTGAATTCTCCCGGTTCTATGGAAAATCCTGCATGAAACGTACGCCCCACCTGCTTGCGATCCAGTCCCATGTGGTTTTCGGCCACGCCGGTAACAGCGCTGCGGTATTTCCCATGCAGCGGGTGGGGGTGAATGTCTGGCCCTTGAACACGGTGCAGTTTTCCAACCACACGCAGTATGGCCAATGGGCCGGGGAAGTGCTGGCGCCCAGGCAGATTCCCGAGTTGGTTGAGGGCATCGCCGCCATCGGCGAGTTGGGCAACTGCGACGCGATCCTCTCCGGCTACCTGGGCAGCGCGGCCCAGGGCCGGGCGATCCTCAGCGGCGTGGCGCGGATCAAGGCGGTCAATCCCAAGGCCTTGTACCTGTGCGACCCGGTGATGGGCCACCCGGAGAAGGGCTGCATCGTGCCGGAGGAAGTCAGCGACTTCCTGCTCGACGAGGCGGCGGCCATGGCGGATTTCCTTTGTCCCAACCAGCTGGAACTGGACAGCTTCTGCGGGCGCAAGCCGCAATCGTTGTTCGATTGCCTGGCCATGGCTCGCTCGCTGCTGGAAAGGGGGCCCAAGGCCGTGCTGGTCAAGCACCTGGACTACCCCGGCAAGCTGGCCGACGGCTTCGAGATGCTGCTGGTGACCGCCGACGGCAGCTGGCACCTGCGGCGTCCGCTGCTGGCCTTCCCGCGTCAGCCGGTGGGGGTGGGCGACCTGACTTCGGGCCTGTTCCTGGCCCGGGTGCTGCTGGGCGACAGCCTGGTGGCGGCGTTCGAGTTCACCGCCGCGGCTGTGCACGAGGTGTTGCTGGAAACCCAGGCCTGCGCCAGCTACGAGCTGGAACTGGTGCGCGCCCAGGATCGTATCGCCCATCCCCGGGTACGTTTCGAGGCCGTGCCGATCGGCATTTGATCGGCCCCTGCCTCAGGCTTGCTCGGAGAATTGCACCGTCGGCGCCGGTTGCCGAAAGCCCCGGGTATGTACGGCCAGGTAACCCAGGCCCAGGGCGAACCAGGCCAGGCCGATGCCCAGGGTCAGGGCCGAGAGGCTGGTCCAGAGCCAGACGATCAGGCCAAAGCCGATCAACGGCAGCAAGCCGTAGCGCAGCAGGTACTCGGCGCTGCGTGGCTGGCCCTGGCCCAGGTGGCTCTTGATCACCGCCAGGTTGACCACGGAGAACGCCACCAGCGCGCCGAAGCTGATCATCGACGCCAGGGTGGTCAGGTCGATCACCACTGCCAGCAGCGATACCAGCGAAATCAGCACGATCGCCGTCACCGGCGTCTTGTAGCGCTCCGAGAGGGTGCCGAACACCCGTGGCGGCAGGATGCCGTCGCGGCCCATGCTGAACAGGATGCGCGAGACCGAGGCCTGGGACGCCAGCGCCGAGCCCGCTGCGCCAGCCACGTAGGTGGCGGTGAAGAACATTTCCAGGAAGCGTCCGCCGGTGCGCAGCATGACTTCGCTGGCGGCCGAGTCGGCGTTGTCGAAACGGCTACCGGGGAATGCCAGCTGGCTGGCCATGGCCAGCAGGATGAACAGCAGGCCGGCGCCCAGGGTGGTGATGAGGATGGCCCGGGGAATGTCCCGGCGCGGGTCGCGGGTTTCCTCGGCCAGGGTCGACACCGCATCGAAGCCCAGGAACGACAGGCACAGCACCGCCGCTCCCGCCATCAATGGCAACAGCCCGGGCTGGCTGCCATCGCCGCTCCACGGAGCGCCGAGGTCCAGCTCCGGGGCACCGGCCAACTGGCGCACCACCAGGGCCAGGAACACCACGACGAATACCAGCTGGGCGCAGACGATCAGGTTGCTCATGCTCGATACCGAGCCGATGCCCCGGATGTTCAGCAGGGTCACCAGGACGATGGTCGCCACCACGAACACCCAGGCGGGCACGACGGGAAAGGCCAGGTTGAGAAACAAACCGATCACCAGGTAATTGATCATCGGCAGGAAAAGGTAGTCGAGCAGCAGCGACCAGCCGGCAAGAAAGCCGATCCCCGGGCCGAAGCTCAAGCTGGCATAGGAGTAGGCCGAGCCGGCAATTGGATATTTCTTGACCATCACGCTGTAGGAGCGGGCGGTGAAGAGCATCGCCAGGAGAGTGATCACGTAGGCGGCTGCGGTACGCCCGCCGGTCATCTGGGTGACCACGCCGTAGGTGGTGAAGACGGTGAGCGGCACCATGTACACCAGGCCGAAGAACACCAGGGCCGGCAAGCCGAGGATGCGCCGTAGCGCGGTGCCTTGGGCACTGTGGGTGAAGTCGCCGAGGTTGTTGGCAGACGACAGAGACGGACTGCTGGGCAGGGGATTGGCGCTGGGCATTGTTATTGTTCTCACGCGTTCGTTGGCTCGAAGGCTCCCGGGGCAGGGAGTGCGTTTGTGCCTTGCATGATGATTCTGGCAGCGCTATCGGGCCGGTATAACCCTCTAAGTGGTCAAAAAGGGATCGATATGGCCATTCGGGATGACCGTATATACGGCCTTGGGGAAATGGGGGCTGGAGCGAGGGGGGAGAGCGCTGGCTGTTCGGGGGCAGGGGGACCGTCCGTGGTCCGGCGGGATCAGCGGTTGGCGATCATGGGCCGTCGGCCTTGATCTCCTGGTAGCGCTTTTCCAGTTCCTGGCGGATCTGCCGGCGCTGCTGGGCCTGGATGTAGCGACGCTTGCCGTCGGCGGTCTGTGGTTGCAGCGGTGGAACCGGGGCCGGTTTGCGCTGATCGTCCATCGCCACCATGGTGAAGAAACAACTGTTGGTATGGCGCACCGAGCGCTCCTGGATATTCTCGGTCACCACCTTGATGCCCACCTCCATGGAGGTGTTGCCGGTGTAGTTGACCGAGGCCAGGAAGGTCACCAGCTCGCCGACATGCACCGGCTCGCGGAAGATCACCTGGTCCACCGAGAGGGTCACCACGTAGCGGCCGGCATAGCGGCTGGCGCAGGCGTAGGCGACCTCGTCGAGGTACTTGAGCAGGGTGCCGCCGTGGACATTGCCAGAGAAGTTGGCCATGTCGGGGGTCATCAATACTGTCATCGACAGTTGGGCGTTTCCGGGTTCCATAGCACGCTCACGGGTCAGGGCAGGGGTTGCTGGAGCACCTCTCTCGGGCGCTTGCTCCAAAGGGATTTCAAGCCATCGATAACGGGACGCCGGTCTGTGCCGCGCCGTCACGCTCCGGTGGATCTGTTTCCATATATTGCACCGCCTTCCGCCTGGAAGTCGCAGTGTTACCCTGCAAAACACCCGTTCCAGGGGTTTTTCATCGCTCTTGCAGAGCACTTTCTTTCGACAGATCGGACCTTTCTTTTTCAGGGATCACTGACAAGGCAGCGACTGACGCCAGCGCAGGCGGCTTTTCAAACGCTCTCCCCGAGGATGGCCCCCGTCCAACATTCAAGGAGAACCTAGGTCATGCATGCCATCAGTTTCATTCAGGACCTGGCCGTGATCATGCTGGTCGCGGGTGTGGTGACCGTTCTCTTTCATCGATTCAAGCAGCCGGTGGTGCTGGGCTATATCGCCGCGGGCTTCATCATCGGGCCCCATACCCCGCCTTTCGGGCTGATCCACGACGAGCAGACCATCAAGACCCTGGCCGAGCTCGGGGTGATCTTCCTGATGTTCTGCCTGGGGCTGGAATTCAGCCTGCGCAAGCTGTTCAAGGTGGGCGCCACGGCGTTCATCGCGGCGTTCCTGGAAATCGTCCTGATGATCTGGATCGGCTACGAGATCGGCCGCTGGTTCGACTGGAGCACCATGGATTCGCTGTTCCTCGGGGCGATCCTGGCCATCTCTTCCACCACCATCATCGTCAAGGCGCTCAACGACCTGAAGATGAAGAACGAACGCTTCGCCCAGCTGATCTTCGGCGTGCTGATCGTCGAGGACATCCTGGGGATCGGCATCATCGCCCTGCTGTCGAGTATCGCGGTCAGCGGCACGGTGAGTTCCGGCGAGGTGTTCTCCACGGTGGGCAAGCTGTCGCTGTTCATGGTGGTGGCGCTGGTGATCGGCATCCTGCTGGTGCCGCGCCTGCTGGCCTACGTGGCGAAGTTCGACAGCAACGAGATGCTGCTGATCACCGTGCTGGGCTTGTGCTTCGGATTCTGCCTGCTGGTGGTACGCCTGGAATACAGCATGGTGCTGGGGGCGTTCCTGATCGGCGCGATCATGGCCGAGTCCCGTCAGTTGATGAAGATCGAACGCTTGATCGAACCGGTTCGCGACCTGTTCAGCGCGATTTTCTTCGTGGCCATCGGCCTGATGATCGATCCGCAGATTCTTCTCCAGTACGCCTGGCCAATCGCGGTGATCACCGTGGCGGTGGTATTGGGCAAGATGCTGTCCTGCGGCATGGGCGCCTTCATCGCGGGTAACGATGGGCGTACTTCGTTGCGAGTGGGGATGGGGCTGTCACAGATTGGCGAGTTTTCATTCATCATCGCCGCCCTTGGCATGACCCTGCAGGTCACCAGCGACTTCCTCTATCCCGTGGCGGTGGCGGTTTCGGCCATTACCACCCTGCTCACCCCCTACCTGATCAAGGCCGCCGACCCGCTGTCGTTGAAGCTGTCGGCGGTGCTGCCCAAGCGACTGAGCCGGGTGCTGGGAATGTACGGCGAATGGTTGCGCAGTATTCAGCCCCAGGGCGAGGGCGCGCTGTTGGCGTCGATGATCCGCAAGATCCTGCTGCAGGTAGGGGTCAACCTGGCGCTGGTGGTGGCAATCTTCTTTTCGGGCAGTTACTTCTCCAGGCGCATCGGCACTTACCTGCAGGACTGGATCAGTGATCCGGGCTGGCAGAAGGCGCTGATCTGGGGTGGTGCGCTGCTGCTGTCGCTGCCGTTCCTGATCGCCGCCTATCGCAAGCTCAAGGCGCTATCGATGCTGCTGGCGGAGATGGGGGTGAAGGCGGAAATGGCCGGGCGGCATACCCAGCGGGTGCGGCGGGTGATCGCCGAGGTGATCCCGGTCTTGTCGTTGCTGGTGATCTTCCTGCTGCTGTCGGCGTTGTCGGCGAGCATCCTGCCGACCCTGGAGCTGCTGGTACTGGTGGCGATCGTGGCGGCGGCGGTGGTGGCGCTGCTGTGGCGCTGGTTCATCCGCGTGCATACACGGATGCAGGTGGCGTTGATCGAGACCTTCGACCAGAGCAAGGATGGTGGCGGGCATTGACCCTGCCTCTCGCCAGCAGGGCACTGGCGAGGGATCCGGAGCCGCGACCGAGCTGGTCACGGCGTCATGGTTTCAGCTTTCCAGCCAGACGTCCCGCACCCAGTGCCACACCGATTCCCAGGAATCCTCGGTGATCAGCTCTTCCTCGCCGGACCACAGCACCACGGTGCCGTCTTCTTCTACGCAGTAGTAATCATCGCCGTCCTGGCAGATCGGGATCAGGTCCCGGGGCACGCCCATGTCCCAGGCGTTCGCCGCCACGTCGGGCAGGTAGGTGTGCGATTGCGGATCGGTGACGGTGACCGGCTCCAGGCTGCCGTAGACCACATCGCTGACCGTCAACAGGAACTCTTTGAAGACGAACGGGATATTGATGAACAGCTGTTCCTCGATTTCCACCAGCAGGTCTTCGTCCGGCAGCTCCAGGGGCACGGGTACCGGTTCGTTGGCTTCTCGGAGTTGTTCGATGACTTCTTCCACGGCCTGGGTCCTCTTAGCTCTATGGCGCGGTTGGTTGACGGCGGTTTATACAGTAGCTCGCTATAAGTGCAATCGGGAAATGCAAAACCCCGACCTGAGTCGGGGTTTTGCATTACAGCTGTGACAGCAGGATGAATCAGCCGTTCTGGCGGATACCTGCCACCAGCCAAGGCTGGTTGTCGCCCTGGGCGCGTTCCATGTTCCAGCTTTCGCTGAACGCTTCGCCCTGGTCGAAGCGCGAAGTCTTCGATACACCGCTGAAGGTCAGGGTGGCGATGGTCTTGTCGGCACGGTCGTCCACGCCTTCGAGCTGCACTTGCAGGTTGTCGATGTAGGTCGACTGGAAGCCGTCGCCCAGGTCGGCGCGCTCCTGCTTGAGGAACTGCAGCATCTGCGGGGTCACGAACTCGGCGATCTTGTCCATTTCATTGGCGTCCCAGTGTTGCTGCAGGGACTGGAAGTGGTTGCGCGCGGCTTCGACGAAGCGCTCTTCGTTGAACCAGGCCGGAGCGTTGATCACCGGGCGTGCGGCCGGAGCCGCCGAGCCGCCGAAGATCGAGCCGCCGGCAGGCGCCTGGGGCTGGAAGGCTTCGCGCTGCATCGGCGCGTGGCCAGCCGGGGCGAACTGCTCCTGCTGCTTGCGACGACGGGCGGCGATGAAGCGGAAGATCACGAACGCGATGACCGCCATGATCAGGATGTCGAAGATCTGCATGCCCTGGAAGCCGCCGCCCATGAACATGGAGGCCAGCAGGCCGCCGGCGGCGATGCCGGCCAGGGGGCCGAGCCAGCGCGAAGCACCGCCAGCCTTGGCTGCGGCGCCCGCGGCACCGGCTGCGCCAGCGGTGGCTGCAGCGGCAGGAGCGCCCGGTGCGCTGGGGGCCGCCTGGCGAGTCTGGTGAGTCGGGGCAGCGCCGGCGCTTTTGCCGCCGCCGAAGCGCTTGGCGTTGGCGTCGAGGCTCATCGTCAGGCCGATGCACAACGCCATGGCGATGCTAAGAAAACGTTTCATAAAGGGGATTCCCATTTGTGGATGTCACGCGCGCCATATTGCACAGGTGACGTGTCAGTAGCGAGCGGCATAATGTTTCGGGCTTTTGCCTGGCCAACCTGCTTTGGTCCGGCCTGGAATCATGCTCGCCGATATGGATTTGTCCGTCCGAGGGCGGTCCGGTTCCATCCCGCAGTCGTTCAGCGACGGACCGCCAGCAGCACCACGCCGGCGGTGATCAGGCCGATGGCGCTCCACTGCCGCAGATCGAGCTTCTCTCCCAGCAGGGCCACGCCGATGACCGCGACGATCACCACGCTGAGCTTGTCCACCGGCGCCACCAGCGAGGCGGGGCCCAGTTTCAGGGCGCGGTAATAGCACAGCCAGGAAGCTCCGGTGGCCAGCCCGGACAGCAGCAGGAACAGGTAGCTCTTGGCAGAAATCGATTCCAGGGACTGATATTGGCCCGTTGCGTACAAAATCAAGGCCAGGCTCACCAGCACCACCCCGGTGCGCAGCAGGGTAGCGAAGTCGGAATTGACGTTCTCGATGCCGATTTTGCCGAAGATCGCCGTCAATGCAGCGAAAACGGCCGATAGCATGGCCCAGAATGTCCACGATGAAAAAAAGCCTGAACCCATGCTCGTGCTTCCTTTATTGCGGTATGGGCCCGGCTTGTCGATGAAGGGGCAGAGTGCGCCTTCACCGGCATGCCGGCTCTTGTCGGGAGATTAGCAGGCCCTTGAAAAACGTAGGCGAGGCAGCCAGCGCAAGGCAAAAACAGGCGAAAAAGCGCAGTTTACGAGTGGTAAATGAGCATTTTGACCGGGCTGGCGCACCAGCCTGTTTTTAACGCAGCGATGGCAACGCAGGTAGTTTCTCAACGGCCTGTTAGATGGCTTCCAGCTTGGCGTAGCCCAGCATCAGCCACTTGCTGCCTTCGCTGAAGTTCACCTGGACCCGGGCCTGGGCCCCGGAGCCTTCGAAGTTGAGGATCACCCCGTCGCCGAACACCGCGTGGCGTACCGCCTGGCCCAGGCTCAGGCCGGTTTCCGGGATCGCGCTGCCGCTGAACAGGCTGCTGGTGCTCTGGGACTGACCGCCGCCGAAAGGCCGGCTGACGCTGTTGGACAGGCGCACTTCCTGGATCAGGCCCTTGGGTACTTCGCGTACGAAACGCGAGACCTTGTTGTAGGTCTCGCTGCCGTACAAGCGCCGGGTCTCGGCATAGGTCATGACCAGGTTCTGCATGGCCCGGGTGATGCCGACGTAGGCCAGGCGGCGTTCTTCCTCGAGACGGCCAGGCTCTTCCAGGCTCATCTTGTGGGGGAACAGGCCTTCTTCCATGCCCACCAGGAACACATAGGGGAATTCCAGGCCCTTGGCGCTGTGCAGGGTCATCAGCTGGATGCTGTCTTCGTGCTCGTCCGCCTGGGCGTCGCCGGCTTCCAGGGAGGCATGGCCGAGGAAGGCCGCCAGGGGCGTCAGGTCCTCGTCTTCCTCGGTGTTCTCGAAGTTGCGCGCGGCGCTGACCAGTTCCTCGAGGTTTTCTACCCGGGCCTGGCCTTTCTCGCCCTTTTCCGCTTCGTGGTAGGCGATCAGCCCCGACTGCTCGATCACCGTCTGGGTCATCAGGTGCAGCGGCATGTCCAGGGTCTTGGCCGCCAGGTTCTCGATCAGCTCCATGAAGGCCCCCAGGGCGCCGGCGGCGCGACCGGTCAGGCCTTTGTTGGCCACCAGTTGGCGCATGGCTTCCCACATCGATACATCGCTGTGGCGGGCATGCTCGCGGATCGCCTCGACGGTCTTCTCGCCGATACCCCGGGCCGGTACGTTGATCACCCGCTCCAGGGCGGCGTCGTTGCCCCGGCCTTCCAGCAAGCGCAGGTAGGCCATGGCGTTCTTGATCTCGGCGCGCTCGAAGAAGCGCTGGCCGCCATAGATGCGGTACGGGATGCGTTCGCGCAGCAGGGCTTCCTCCAGCACCCGGGACTGGGCGTTGGAGCGGTAGAGAATGGCGATGTCGCTGCGGGCCAGGCCGGTCTTGAGCGCGCTCTCGATGGTTTCCACCACGTAGCGGGCTTCATCGTGTTCGTTGAAGGCGGCGTACAGGTTGATGGCCTCGCCATCGCCGCCATCGGTCCACAATTCCTTGCCCAGGCGCCCGGTGTTGTTGGCGATCAGGGCGTTGGCGGCCTTGAGGATGCCGGCGGTGGAGCGATAGTTCTGCTCCAGGCGGATCACCTCGGTGTCCGGGAAGTCGTCGGAGTACTGGTGGATGTTCTCGATCTTCGCGCCACGCCAGCCGTAGATCGACTGGTCGTCGTCGCCCACCACCATCAGGCTCTCGCCGCCCTGGGCCAGCAGGCGCAACCAGGCGTACTGCACGGCGTTGGTGTCCTGGAATTCGTCCACCAGCACATGGCGGAAGCGCTTCTGGTAGTGCGCCAGCAGGCCCGGGTGGTCGCGCCACAGGTCCAGGGCGCGCAGCAGCAGTTCGGAGAAGTCGATGACCCCCGCGCGCTGGCAGGCGGCCTCGTAGGCTTCGTAGATGCTGCGCATGGTGGCCAGGAACAGGTCGCCGCTGGCCTGGATATGCTGCGGGCGCAGGCCCTCGTCCTTCTGGCCGTTGATGAACCACTGGGCCTGGCGGGCCGGCCAGCGCTGTTCATCCAGGCCCAGGTCGCGGATCACCCGCTTGACCAGGCGTTGCTGGTCGTCACTGTCGAGGATCTGGAAGGTCTGGCTCAGCCCGGCTTCCTGCCAGTGGGCACGCAGCAGGCGGTGGGCCAGGCCGTGGAAGGTGCCGACCCACATGCCCGCCGGGTTGATCCCCAGCAATTGCTCGATACGGTGGCGCATCTCGGCCGCCGCCTTGTTGGTGAAGGTCACCGACAGGATCGAGTGGGGCGAGGCGTTCTCGACCTGGATCAGCCAGGCGATACGATGCACCAGCACACGGGTTTTGCCGGAACCAGCGCCGGCCAGGACCAACTGACGACCCAAGGAGGCCGCTACGGCCTGGCGTTGGGCATCGTTGAGGGAATTCAACAAGAGGGAGAGATCATCGCGCATCGGCGCATTCTAGGGGCGCGCGCCACCCCGGGCAAACCCGGCTTCGCATTAGCCGATAAAACAGCCGTGGGGGACGACCGGCCAGTCACGGGCCACAGCCTCTGGCGCTTCTCGGTGCGAACCCTCGCGGGGCATTTACGGCACCGCCGGTTTTATCGATTTTATGACTTGGGGCAGTTTGGCTCGCGGCTTTGCTTGTGTATGCTCCGGCGACGTTTCAGGCTCACCATTATAAGAACACTGCCTATGACACCTATTCCCGACCTGTCGGGGCCTTTCATGGAGCCCCGGGTCATCCGCCAGCACTATGCCGTGGAGATGGCAGTGGAGCGCACGCGCTTGCTGTACCAGGGCTCGTTGCTGCCAACCCTGTTCATGCTGCTCAACGGCCTGGTCTGCACCTGGTTGCTGTGGAGCCCCGCGCGCTACCTGCTACTGAGTGTATGGATGGTCTGGCTGCTGGCCCTGGTGGCCTTGCGGGTGATCCAGGTGGCGGCCTTCGATTCGGCGATACCCAGCCGCCAGGCGCAACCGGTGTGGCAACGCATGTTCCTGCTGGGCTCCACGGTCAGCGGCCTGACCCTGGCCTGCGCCGGCATCGCCCTGGTGCCCACCGACAGCTTCTTGCAGCAGGCCTGGGTCTTCGGCCTGATCGGCGCCGCGATCCTTTCCGCCAGCGTGGCCTATGCGGTCAGCCTGCAGGCCTTCCTGTCGTTCACCCTGCCGTGCCTGTTGCCGGCCATCGCCTACCTGTTCTGGGGCGGTGACGAGCAGCAGCGCGGCTGGGGCTGGCTGGGCCTGATCCTGCTGGCGTCCTTGAGCGTGGTGGCCTGGCAGGTCAATCGGCTGATCCAGCGCGGCCTGTTGCGGCGCTTTCAGAACCAGGCGCTGATCGAGCACCTGCAGGATGCGCAGAACCGCAGCGGCCAGCTCAATCGCGAGCTGGCCCGGGAGGTCGAGCAGCGCCGCAACGTGGAGGAGCGGTTGCGCCAGGCCCAGGCCGGGCTGGAGCAGCGGGTGGCCCAGCGCAGCCTGGAGCTGGACGCCGCCAACCAGGCCCTGGGCAAGAGCGAGGCGCGCCTGGCCCTGGCCCTGGAGGCCAGCGAACTGGGGCTGTGGGACTGGAACCTGCAGACCGACGAGGTCCACCACACGCAGCTCAAGGAGTTGTTCGGCCTGGAACCGGGTGAAGTCACGGCGATGCTCAGCCACCTCAAGCCGCGCCTGCATCCCGAGGACCTGCCGGTGCTCAAGCGGGCCCTGGTGGAACACCTCAAGGGCCGCAGCGAAGATTACCTGGTGGAATACCGGGTGCTGCATGGCGCAGGTCACTGGGTCTGGGTCGAGGACCGTGGCCGGGCGGTGGAGCGCAGCCCCGAGGGCCGGGTCCTGCGCATGGTGGGCACGCGCCGCGATATCAGTGCCGACAAGGAGCAGGAAGTCCAGCGCAACCTGGCGGCCACGGTGTTCGAGGCCGCCAGCGAAGGTATCGTCATCCTCGACCCGGACTATGCGCTGATCGCCGCCAACCAGGCCTTCAGCCAGGTCACGGGCTTCCAGATCGAGGACATGCTCGGGCGCAACGTGGTGGAGCTGTCCTGCAGTCGCGATGCCCGGCGCCATTACCCGCTGATCCACCAGGCCCTGGAGCAGCATGGCAGCTGGCAGGGCGAACTGGTGGAGACCCGCAAGAACGGCGAGCTGTACCCGCAATGGCTGCAACTGAACGTGGTGCGCGACAAGCGGGGAAAAGTCCGGCATATCGTGGGCTTCTTCGCCGATCTCTCGGCCCGCCGGGAATCCGAGGAGCGCATGCGCTACCTCACCCACTATGACGAGCTTACCGGCTTGGCCAACCGCTCGCTGTTTCGCGAGCGCCTGCGCGAGGCCCACCAGCGGGTGCGCCAGGGCGGACGCAGCCTGGCGCTGCTGCATATCAACCTGGATCGCTTCAAGCTGCTCAACGATAGCCTGGGCCATGAAGTGGCCGACCAGCTGCTGCAGAAAATGGCCCGGCGGCTGGTCAATGCCCTGCCGGAAGCCGACACCATCGCTCGTTTGTCCGGGGACGAATTCGCCGTGCTGTTCGATGCCTACGGCAGCCTGTCGAGCCTGACCCGGGTCGCGACCCGGCTGCTGAGCAAGCTGCGCCTGCCGATCACCATCGAAGGCCATGAGTTGGTGGTCAGCGCATCCATGGGCATCAGCATGCTGCCGGACAGCGCCAGGGAAATCGCCGCGCTGGTGAGCCAGGCGAACATGGCCATGGCCCATGCCAAGCACCTGGGCGGTAATAACTTCCAGTTCTATACCGAAAGCCTGCAAGCCAGCACCCTGGAACGCCTGCAACTGGAAAACCAGCTGCGCAAGGCCATCGAGGACGACCAGTTGATGGTCTTCTACCAACCCAAGCTGTGCCTGGCCACAGGTCGGCTCAACGCCGCTGAGGCCCTGGTGCGCTGGGAGCATCCGGTGCTGGGGCGGGTGCCGCCGGGAGACTTCATCGGCCTGGCCGAGGAAACCGGGCTGATCGGCCCGATCGGCGAGTTCGTGCTGCGCCAGGCTTGCCGCCAGGCCTGCCAATGGCGGCAGCAGGGCCTGGAGCCGATCCGGGTTTCGGTGAACCTTTCGGTGTACCAGCTGCGCCAGGGCAAGCTGGTGAGCCTGGTGCGCCAGGTCCTGGAGGAAACCGGGCTGGAGCCGCACCTTCTCGAGCTGGAGCTGACCGAAAGCCAGCTGCTGGACAGTGTCGAGCACATCATCGCGACCTTCCAGCAACTGCGCGACCTGGGGGTCAAGCTGGCCATCGATGACTTCGGCACCGGGTACTCGTCCCTGAGCTACCTCAAGCGCATCCCGGTGGACTACGTGAAGATCGACCAGGCGTTCATCCGTGGCCTGGCCGAAGGTGGCGAGGATGCGGCCATCACCCGGGCGATCATCGCCATGGCCCACGGGCTGTCCCTGAAGGTAGTGGCCGAGGGCGTCGAGGACCAGGCCCAGTTGACCTTTCTGCGGGCCGAACAATGCGACGAAGTACAGGGTTACCTGATCAGCCGCCCGGTGGACGCCCAGGGCCTTGCGCTGCTGTTGCAGGCCCAGTCCTGCTAGCGGCCGGGGCCACGCGCAAAAACGGCTACATAAGGCGTAGCCGGCTGAATATGGGGGGTAGGCAGGTAATTTCCTGATGCATTGAGCAGGCAAAAAGGCGTTTCCTGTAGTATAACTACAAGCTCGCTACATCTCCCGGCACCTGCCGATAACCATGAGTCCCAGCCCTTGAACCTGTTGCAGCACATCGCCCAGTCTCGTCATCTGTTACGCAAATCGGAGCTCAAGGTTGCCGATCACGTGCTCCTCGATCCTGCGGCCGTGATGCACAGCTCCATGGCGGACCTGGCGCATAGCGTGGGTATCAGCGAGCCGACCATCGTGCGTTTCTGCCGGGCCATCGGTTGCTCGGGATTCCAGGACCTGAAGCTCAAGCTGGCGCAGAGCCTCGCGGCCGGGGCCAGCTTCGGCCAGTTCGCGATCCACGAGGACGACTCGGTCGCCGACTACAGCCTGAAGATCTTCGACACCACCCTGCATACCCTGATGGAGGTTCGCGAGAAGCTCGATCCGGTGGAGCTGCAACGGGCCGTGAGCCTGATGTCCCAGGCCCAGCGGGTGGAGTTCTACGGCTTCGGCGCTTCCGGCGCGGTAGCGGCGGATGCCCAGCACAAGTTCTTCCGCCTGCTGCTGACCGCAGCGGCCTATTCCGACCCGCACATGCAGGCGATGTCGGCGGTGACCTTGAAGCCCACCGACGTGGCGATCTGCATTTCCCAGTCCGGGCGTTCCAAGGACCTGCTGATCACCGCCAACCTGGTGCGCGAGAGCGGGGCCAACCTGATCACCCTGTGCCCGAGCCAGACGCCGCTGGCCGAGCTGTCGACGGTCAACCTGGCCATCGACGTGCACGAGGACACCGAGATCTACACCCCGTTGACCTCGCGTATCGCCCACCTGGTGGTGATCGACGTCCTGGCCATGGGCGTGGCCATGGCCCGCGGGCCGAGCCTGGTCAACCACCTCAAGAGCGTGAAACGCAGCTTGCGCAGCCTGCGCCTGTCGCCCAAGGCGGTCAAAGCCCTGGACGACTGAGCCGGCAGCTTCCCGCCTAGGGCAACGAGGTATCGTCCTGGTCGTCGAGGTCGTCCGGTTTCACTTCCGCCAGGGTCCCCGCCGCATTTTCGCTGAGGCTGCGGGCCTGGCCCAGGGCCGCATTGTCCGGCTGGAAGTCCAGCAGCTGTTGCGCCGCCAGCAACTGCTCGTTGGCCTCCTCCAGCCGTACCAGCTCCTCGCCATAACCTTCGTAGTCAGTGTCGTCGTCCGACAGGTCGTCGATGCGCCGCTGCTTGGCGCTCAGGTTGGTATGGATTCTTTCCAGCAGATCCTGTTGCTCGACGATTTCTTCGATGACTTCGTCGACGTCATCAGGGTCGGCCGCAGCGTCGGGCGCCGGCTCCTGGCTCCGACCGGCGGCGAGGGCGGCCAGGGCGTCGTCTTTGTCCAGGCTGAAGATCGTGGATTGCCCGGCAGATGCTGCGTTGGGGGCTTCTTCGTGTTCGGGTGTGGCCATGGTGGTGCTCTCCAAAAGGAAACAGGGAGGGGGTGGTCCAGTTCGGTGCTGCGAGGGTGATAATAAAGAGCGCGGTTTTTCCGGTTTACCGGAAATACGCGGAGGCGATGCCCACTTTTCAGGGAGCAGTGGTAGATGGTCAGGATTCCGACGTATGCACAGGTCTTCGAAACGCTATGCCGTGGGGCGGGGCTGGTGACTGCCACTGCCAATGGCCTTTCCGAGCTTCGCTCCTATGAAGGCCGGCAGCACCTGTACTACCGGGAATCGAATGGCGTGAAGCAGGGTTTGCTACCGGATTTGCTCAGGTACCTGGTGCATGATGACCAGGCGCTGACCGCCAGGCTCCAGCACTATCTGAGCCAATACGAGCATATCTTCTCGATACTGAAATCACGTCCGATCATCACTTACCAGGACTACCCAACGGGGATCGCCCGGTTCCTGGATACGTGGGTGCTACCGCAACTGGCGGTACTTCTGCATCGGTTGAACGGCAAGCTTTCCCCGCGCACGACGCTCCACCATTTCCACACACTGCTGGTCAGCCACGGGGCTGGCGACCTGCAGGCTTCCTCCCTGAAGGCCTACGTAAAAAGCCTGGTTCCAGCCACGGTGGAAGCTGCGGATTTTTTCTATGCCCTGGATAAGACCAGCGATAAATCCCATAAGAAACTCTCCACGATCAACGCCGAGATCGAGAGCCTCGGGGCGGAAACTTCATCCAGCAAACTGACTGCGGCGCAGCAGCGGGAACTGCTGGACACCATTGGCGGCGCGTACCGGGCGGCGACTGCGCTCAACCGTTTTTCCGAGATGTACAGCGCTGCCCAGGTCGATTCGAAGAGCACTTTGATAGAGCGTTTTCGTCATCACTACGAGGGTGTCTGCGGAATCCGGGAACCCGATCGGCTTTACATGGCGCATAGCCGGTTGTTCGATGGCTTCATTGCTACCGGGTTACCGGATGCCAGTGATAACTCCCATCTTGATTGCATATTCATCATCTTTTCCCGGCAAGTCGCCGCAAGATCAGTGGAGGGGTTCGGGCCTCTCTATCAACTCATGCTGGCCTCGGAGGAAGACCTCAGAGACCCCGTGGTGATCGAACAGTCGTTCGCGAGGTTGGAGCGGCACTCGGACTACCCACTGTTTGCGGCGTTTGGGGTGCAGGCACGGGCCGCCCTGACCCTGGAGCAGGGCGAGACAGCACAGGCCCTGGAGCTTTATCGGAGCGTCTTGCCGTACGCGGAAAAACAGCAGTTGGGGCATCTGGGGTTCTATGCCGCGTCCTATGCCATCGCGCTGGAAGTGATGCAGGAAACGCCCATGGTGCCCGGGTACCAGAACCCCCTGATCAGCTACAGGATCGAGTCGGAGCCGCAGATCGCTGAATTGCATGTGGCCTGGCCGACGGTTTTCACCCCATTCAATGAGCAGCCTGAATGGCCCGCCCCGGTGCGAGCGGTGTTTTCCTCGATCAGAGAGTTCAATCGGGACATGTTGGAACTGGCGCGGATGTCCCGGGAGATTTACTGCAATCCGTTGAAAAAGCTCGACGGATTCATGGAAGCGTTCTTCCAGTTGCTTGGAGAGGGGGGCGATGAGGCTCGGTTCGGCAAGCTGATCTGCAAGGCGATCAAGAGCAAGGACAGGGTGCGCTCGGTATTGAGCATGCACACCGCCACGCCCTATGAAGTGCTGCGCGATGAACGCCTGTACGCGCAAACGCTGTTCGGTGGTCCCAAGCTGTACTTCCAGCTGAACCCCTACTTGCATGCGTACTACCGGCTACCGGACGCCCACAAGAAACTCATCCTGCAGGCCCTGAATCCGGAACGTTACCGGCAAGACTCGCAACAGGCCGTTTGAGCCTGGGCGGCGCCGCTCGTCGGGCGCTGCAAGCTTCATCGTTCTGTTACCCCAGTGACGTACAACTGTCATCGGCCTGGCGCATCGTGAAGCCTCCGTACTCGCATTGGGAGACTCGAAATGGCCCGGCCTTACGAAGAGAGCAACAGCGCAGTCAAGACCCGTCGTCAGCAGGAAGACCAACGCCGCATGGAATTTCGTCGTGCGATCGAGCACCGCTTCGAACTGCGTCGCCTGCAACAGGAAATCAACGACTATCCCGAGCAGGATGCCGTCAACTACTGGCAGGCCGCTCCGGCAGCTTCCCGTCAAACCGCTCAACCAGCCCGCTGATCTGCACTCGTTCGCTGCGGATGAATCCCAGGAACGCATGCGCTACCGGTGACAGGCGCTTGGCCTTGGCCTGTACCAGGCACCAGCTGCGCAGCAATGGCAGCTCTTCGACCGGCAGCTCGATCAAGCCGCCGGTCGCCAACTCAAGGTTCAGGGCGTGGCGCGTCAGCAACGCCACGCCCAGACCCGCCCGAACGCATTCGCGCTGTGCTTCGGCCGATGACACTTCGAGGATCTGGGTGAAGTGCACGCGCTTCTCCTTGAAGTATTCCTCGCAGGCCAGGCGGGTGCCGGAACCCTGCTCGCGCAGCACCAGGGTGTAGGGCTCCAGGTCTTGCAGGCGCAGGGCTCCCATGTGGCTCAGGGGATGGTCCGGGGGCGCCACGGCAACGATCGGGTTGTTCAGGAATGGCAGGAATTCCAGTTCCATGTCCTGGGGCACCATGGACATGATCACCAGGTCGTCGCGGTTGTCGGAAAGGCGCCGGATCACCTGGGCGCGGTTGACCACGGTCAGCTGCAGGTGGACTTCCGGGTGCTGGCGCTTGAAGGCGGCGAACAGGTGCGGCACGAAATACTTGGCGCTGGACTCTACCGCCAGCTTGAGCTGGCCTTGCAGCGAGCCCTGCATGTCGGAGAGCTGCATATCGAGGTTCTCCAGGCGCCCGAAGATGTCCCGGCTGGCCCGTTGCAGGGCTTCGGCCGCTTCGGTCATGTAGAGCTTCTTGCCGACATAGTCGAACAGCGGCTGGCCGATCAGCTCCTCGAGCTGGCGGATCTGCAGGCTGACCGCCGGCTGGGTCAGGGACATTTCCTCGGCGGCCCGGCTGTAGGAGCGTAGATCGCAGACTTCGTTGAAGATCTGCAGCTGGCGCAATGTCAGGCGCATCAGGGATTTACGCATGCTTCAAGGGCTCGCGCCGGGGCTGGAGGCAAAACTATAAGTCTTTACTTATGGTTATCCCAATAATTATTGATTTTTGTTAATCCCTTCGCGGAGCTAGTGTGTCGCTGCGACTGACTTGAAACATTTGGTCACGCGCCGACTCGGTCTAGCGGGTCGTTTGTTTCAACGGCTCAAGGGAAACTCCAAGTGATAAAAAAGATCCTGATTGCCAACCGTGGTGAGATCGCCGTACGAATCGTGCGTGCCTGCGCCGAGATGGGCATCCGTTCGGTAGCGATCTTCTCCGACGCCGACCGCCATGCGCTGCACGTCAAGCGCGCGGATGAAGCCCACAGCATCGGTGCCGAGCCCCTGGCGGGCTACCTCAACCCGCGCAAACTGGTGAACCTGGCGGTGGAAACCGGCTGCGATGCCTTGCATCCCGGCTATGGCTTTCTTTCGGAGAACGCCGAACTGGCGGACATCTGCGCCGAACGTGGAATCAAGTTCATAGGCCCGGCCGCGGACGTGATCCGTCGCATGGGTGACAAGACCGAAGCCCGCCGCAGCATGATCAAGGCTGGCGTGCCGGTGACCCCGGGCACCGAGGGCAACGTCGCCGATATCCACGAAGCCCTGCGTGAAGGCGACCGCATCGGTTATCCGGTGATGCTCAAGGCCACCTCCGGTGGCGGCGGGCGTGGTATCCGTCGCTGCAACAGCCGCGAGGAACTGGAACAGAACTTCCCCCGGGTGATCTCCGAGGCCACCAAGGCCTTCGGTTCGGCGGAAGTGTTCCTGGAAAAATGCATCGTCAATCCCAAGCACATCGAGGCGCAGATCCTCGGTGACAGCTTCGGCAACGTGGTCCACCTGTTCGAGCGCGACTGCTCGATCCAGCGCCGCAACCAGAAACTCATCGAGATCGCCCCGAGCCCGCAGCTGACTCCCGAGCAGCGTGCCTACATCGGCGACCTGGCGGTGCGCGCGGCCAAGGCGGTGAACTACGAGAACGCCGGCACCGTGGAGTTCCTGCTCGCCGATGGCGAGGTGTACTTTATGGAGATGAACACCCGGGTGCAGGTGGAACACACCATCACCGAGGAAATCACCGGCATCGACATTGTCCGCGAGCAGATCCGCATCGCCTCGGGCCTGCCGCTTTCGGTCAAGCAGGAAGACATCCACCACCGTGGTTACGCGTTGCAGTTCCGGATCAACGCCGAAGACCCGAAGAACAACTTCCTGCCCAGCTTCGGCAAGATCACCCGCTACTACGCCCCCGGCGGCCCGGGCGTGCGCACCGACACGGCGATCTACACCGGCTACACCATTCCACCGTTCTACGACTCCATGTGCCTGAAGCTGGTGGTCTGGGCGCTGACCTGGGAAGAAGCCATGGACCGCGGCCTGCGGGCCCTGGACGACATGCGCCTGCAGGGGGTCAAGACCACCGCGGCGTACTACCAGGAAATCCTGCGCAATCCGGAATTCCGTAGCGGCCAGTTCAATACCAGCTTCGTCGAAAGCCACCCGGAACTGACCAACTACTCGATCAAGCGCAAACCCGAAGAGCTGGCCCTGGCCATCGCCGCCGCCATCGCCGCCCACGCAGGCCTATGAATAAGCAGCGGCAAGCGTTTAGCGACAAGCGTCAAGCTAGAGCCGATCGGTTTTGTCTTGCAGCTTGCAGCCTGAAGCTTGTCGCTAAGAGGAGATAAGAATGTCCAAGAAGATCTTTGTTACCGACACCATCCTGCGTGACGCCCACCAGTCCTTGCTGGCTACCCGCATGCGCACCGAAGACATGCTGCCGATCTGCGACAAGCTCGACAAAGTCGGCTACTGGTCGCTGGAAGTCTGGGGCGGCGCGACTTTCGACGCCTGCGTGCGCTTCCTCAAGGAAGACCCGTGGGAGCGCCTGCGCCAGCTGCGCGCAGCGTTGCCCAACACTCGCCTGCAAATGCTCCTGCGCGGCCAGAACCTGCTGGGCTACCGCCACTACAGCGACGACGTGGTCAAGGCCTTCGTGGCCAAGGCGGCGGTCAACGGCATCGACGTGTTCCGCATCTTCGACGCCATGAACGACGTGCGTAACCTGCGCGTGGCTATCGAAGCGGTGAAGGCCGCCGGCAAGCACGCCCAGGGCACCATCGCCTACACCACCAGCCCGGTGCACACCATCGAGGCCTTCGTGGCCCAGGCCAAGCAGATGGAAGCCATGGGTTGCGACTCGGTGGCGATCAAGGACATGGCTGGCCTGCTGACGCCGTTCGCCACTGGCGAGCTGGTCAAGGCGCTGAAGGCCGAGCAGTCGCTGCCGGTGTTCATCCATTCCCACGACACCGCCGGCCTGGCCGCCATGTGCCAGCTCAAGGCGGTGGAAAACGGCGCCGACCATATCGACACCGCCATCTCCAGCTTCGCCTGGGGCACCAGCCACCCGG
The DNA here is from genome assembly GCF_009380155.1 of Pseudomonas piscis. Lineage (GTDB taxonomy): Bacteria > Pseudomonadota > Gammaproteobacteria > Pseudomonadales > Pseudomonadaceae > Aquipseudomonas > Aquipseudomonas piscis. Next base: position 113,895 of record NZ_WHUV01000001.1, read on the forward strand.
GCACCGAGTCCATGGTCGCGGCCCTAAAAGGCAGTGAGTTCGACACCGGCCTGGACCTGGAACTGCTGCAGGAGATCGGCCTGTACTTCTATGCCGTGCGCAAGAAGTACCACCAGTTCGAGAGCGAGTTCACCGCAGTGGACACCCGGGTACAGGTCAACCAGGTGCCGGGCGGGATGATTTCCAACCTGGCCAACCAGCTCAAGGAGCAGGGCGCCCTCAACCGCATGAACGAAGTGCTGGCGGAAATCCCGCGGGTGCGCCACGACCTGGGCTATCCGCCGCTGGTGACCCCGACTTCGCAGATCGTCGGCACCCAGGCGTTCTTCAACGTGCTGGCCGGCGAGCGCTACAAGACCATCACCAACGAGGTGAAGCTGTACCTGCAGGGCGGCTACGGCAAGGCTCCGGGCGAGGTCGACGAGAAACTGCGGCGCCAGGCCATCGGCAGCGAAGAAGTCATCGACGTGCGCCCGGCCGACCTGCTGAAGCCGGAAATGACCAAACTGCGTGGCGAGATCGGCGCATTGGCCAAGTCCGAAGAGGATGTGCTGACCTACGCGATGTTCCCCGACATCGGGCGCAAGTTCCTCGAGGAACGTGAAGCCGGGACCCTGGTGCCGGAAGTCCTGCTGCCGATCCCCGAGGCCGGTGGCGTCAGCAAGCCGGGCGGCGAGGGTGTGCCGACTGAGTTCGTCATCGACGTCCACGGCGAGACCTACCGCGTCGACATCACCGGTGTCGGCGTCAAGGCCGAAGGCAAGCGCCACTTCTACCTGTCCATCGACGGCATGCCGGAAGAAGTGGTGTTCGAGCCGCTCAACGAGTTCGTCGGCGGCGGCAGCAGCAAGCGCAAGCAAGCCAGCGCGCCAGGCCACGTCAGTACCACCATGCCGGGCAACATCGTCGATGTACTGGTAAAGGAAGGCGACGTGGTCAAGGCCGGCCAGGCCGTGCTGATCACCGAAGCCATGAAGATGGAGACCGAAGTCCAGGCGGCCATCGCCGGCAAGGTCGTGGCCATCCATGTGGCCAAGGGCGACCGGGTCAACCCGGGCGAGATCCTGATCGAGATCGAAGGCTGATCCACGGCCTTCATCTGCAACGCTTTACCTCGGGGAGGCTACGGCCTCCCTTTTTTTTGCCTGTCATTCGGGGCTACGACTCTCGGTCTGGTCGTGGGCCGCCATGGACTCCGCTGTGCTTGCGGGCGCTTTCGGCGAATTCAGTAAGTGCATTTAAATGCAGATTTATTCTCGATTATTGTTGTATATACGCATTAAAATGCATGTTTACACCGATCAGCATGATAAGAGTGCATTAAATTGCAGGTAATAAGATGTATCGGCTGACGCTGCAACTCTACCGTTCGGGGGCATGGGCCGACGCCATGACCCTCTGCTTCGACAAGCCCGAGGAGGGCTTCAACAGCCCGTGCAGCTTCGGTTATGTGCGGCAGTATCTGGTGGATAACCTGGAGTCGGTCGCCAGTCCGTTGGCCTGCTCGGTCAGTGGGTCGCTGCCCCTGGGCTGGGAGCCGATACGCGAATCCCGGGCTCCGGCATTTCTCTATGACATTGCCCCGGCCGGTGATGCCCGGCGTTTCTTGCTCGGCCAGATCGGTCGCGAGTGCCCTGCGGGTGTCGCTGCCGAGCTGTTCCTGTTGGCTCGGGCGACCGCCGCGCCCATCGGTCATCTGCGCATCAAGGAATCCCTGGTCGGTTTGGCCGGGCGGCCCTTGCAAGGGTTTTCCCGGGAGGCGGTGGTGGCCGGCGACCAACGTTTCGTCGAGTACATGCATGAGCAGGGCGCAGCCAGGGGCGCCGGTGGCGAGGCTCCCAAGCTGTTGCTGACACAGAGCCGGGCCGGCTTGCTGTATCCCGATGCACTGCTGGAGGATGCCGCTGCAGCCCAGCATTGGCTGGTCAAGTTCCCTCGTAACCGGGCCGCCCAGAACGACTGCGACATCCTCAGGAGCGAGTTTCACTACTACCGCGCCTTGCAGCAGCTGGACATCGAGACCGTTCCTGCGGCCGGCCTGGCCCTGGAGGAGGGACACGTGCCCAGCTTGTGGCTGCCGCGTTTCGACCGTTGTGTCGGCCCGGCTGGCGTCGAGCGCCTGGCGCTGGAGTCGATCTATTCGCTGGCAGGGTTGGTGGGCTACGACCAGGGCATGCGCCATACCGAAGTGCTGGGGACCCTTGCCGAGCTATGGCGAGCGGCGGGGCAGGAGGCCTCGATCCCCGAGCTGGTGGCCGACTACCTGCGCCGGGAGCTGATCAACAAGATCCTCGGCAATCCCCATAACCATGGGCGCAATATCGCGGTGATCCGCGGTGAAGACGGCGTGCGCCTGGCGCCGATCCATGACCTGGCCCCCATGGTGATGGATACCGCGGGAATTGCCCGCGCCACCAAGTGGCCCGGACGCATGGAAGTGGCCGGAGAGGTGGACTGGCGCCTGGTCTGTGCCAGCCTGCGGCCGTTGCTCGATCCTGAGTTGGCCCTGGCGCGCCTGCGCGTGGATGCCGAGCGCCTGCGCGCCCTGCCGGACCTGCTCGATGCCGGAGGCCTGCCGGCGGCCACCATGAACCATCCAGGTGTCCACCTGCGTCACCTGGACCGACGCCTGCAAGAGTGGGGATTGCGATGAGTACGGCCCTGGACGAACGCGCTGGATTGATCGACGACATCCAGCAGGAGCTGGCCACCGGCCGCTTGCCGCTCGGCGATGCGGTACGACGCCTGCGCACCGAGGTCACCGGGCTGCACCAGAGCCAGTTCGCCAAGATGTGCCGGATTTCCTTGCGGACCCTGGTGCACATCGAGCATGGCGACGGCAATCCGACCCTCAAGTCGCTGAACGCGGTGTTCAAGCCCTTCGGCATGCAGATGGGAGTGGTGAAGGTGCAGCGCGCCAGCCGCGCCCGAGCCTTGCCAGGCGATTGAGGACACCCGCTGCGCATGGGGCGCGGCGGGTACCGTTCATTGCCCCGGGATCTGCTCCCGGCACTGCGCCAGGCTCCTGAGTTGCCCGTGCGGGTCCTGGTTGGCATCGCCCAGCCACTGCTCGAAACCCCTGGCGATGGCCGGCCATTCCGAGTCCAGGATCGAGAACCAGGCGGTGTCGCGATTCTGCCCCTTGGCCACCATGTGCTGGCGGAACACCCCCTCGAAGCTGAAGCCCAGGCGCTCGGCCGCATAGCGCGAACGGGCATTGGCGTTGTTGCACTTCCATTCCAGGCGCCGGTAACCCATGGCGAAGGCCTCCCGGGCCAGCAGGTACACCGCCTCGGTGCTCTTGGGCGAGCGCTGCATCGGTGCGCCGAAGGTCACGTGGCCGATCTCGATGCGACCGTGGGCCGGGACGATGGACATCAGGCTGAGCACACCCTGGGCCTGGCCTGTGGCGAGATCGATCACGGTGAAGAAGTACGGGTCGCTGCTGCGTTCATGGCCTGCCAGCCAGGCGTCGAAGGCCGGGCGCTCGGGGTAGGGGCCGTAGGGCAGGAAGTCCCAGAGCACAGGGTCGGCGTCCGGGCCTTGCAAGGCCTGGAACAGCTCATCGCCATGGCGCGCCGGATCGAGTTTCTCCAGGCGGATGAAGCGCCCTTGCAAGAGGGTGGCCGAAGGGGCGGGGACGCCTTGCCAATCGGTGAGGGAAGTCGACATTCAATGGCTCCTTGGCAGGTTCACAGAGGTTTGCGGAACTGGATGAAGCCCGGGCGCTCGGCGATGCGCTCGTAGAGTCGGATGGCCGTGGCGTTGGTTTCGTGGGTCAACCAGTGGACCTTGGCGCAACCGTCCTGCTTGGCCTGGGCGTAGACGAACTCGATCAGCTTGCGACCGACCCCGGTACCGCGCTGTTGCGGGGCCACCAGCAAGTCTTGCAGGTAGCAGGCGTTCTCGATGCTCCAGTTGGAGCGATGGTAGATGAAATGCACCAGGCCCACGGCGCGTTCGCCATCCCAGGCCAGGGCGGCATGGGTCGGCTCGCTGGCATCCAGCAAGCGCTGCCAGGTGCTCTGGGTCACGGCATCCGCCAGTTCGGTCTCGTAGAACCGCAGGTAGGCCTGCCACAGGGGCAGCCAGGCGGCGTGGTCGGCGGCGGTGACGGTGCGGATCTGGATCTGGCTCATGAAGGCTCCTTGATTGTTGAAGTATTAGCGCATCAGGTGGGATAGCTGCTGGTCGCGCAGGTCGGTGCTGGCCGCCAGGCCCTCGCGGACCCCGGCCATGTCCCGGGCGTCACGGTTCTGGCTGAGCTTGCGCTTGCCCTCCAGGCGCTGGATCGGCAGGGCGAAACCGACGATGGCCTTGAGCATGCCGTCGATGTAGTCGGCGGGGGCGTCCTCGACCTTCCAGGGTTGCTGGCGGCCAGCTTCGTGGCGCTCGGTGAGGGCCCCGACCAGCTTGAGCAGGCGCTGCGGGTCGTGGAACACCTCGGCCTGGCCGTAGGCATGCACCGCCACGTAGTTCCAGGTCGGGACCACCTTGCCGTGTTCGGCCTTGCTCGGATAGAACGACGGGCTGACGTAGGCATCGCCGCCTTCGAAGATCACCAGCGCCTCGGCACCGGCAGCCAGCTCCGCGCATTGCGGATTGGCCTTGGCCAGGTGGCCGTAGAGGGTGCCATCGGCCCCTTGGCCGGCCTCCAGCAGCAGCGGCAGGTGGCTGGCCTGCAGGCCCAGGGCGCCGTAGGTCACCAGGGTTGCCAGGCGGCAATCATGGATCACCTGGTGCAGGCGGGAGAGGTCTTGGTCAGCGAAAGCGCGAGGTAGGTACATGTGGAAAATCCTTGGCGATTGGCTGCATCCTAGGCAGGCTAATGGTTCATGGTAAGAGCCATTTCCGTTCTATTTCATAGGTCCAATTCCCTGGGTGTGCGCCAATGAACAGTGCCTTGCCTCCGCTGTCCTTCAACCCTGCCGGCATCGTGCTGGACCGCCGCCAGGGCCTCAGCCGCCAGCTCTACCAGGCCCTGAGCCAGCGGGTGCTGGACGGGCGCCTGGCTGGCGGTACGCGCTTGCCGGCCAGCCGTGAACTGGCCAGCGCCCTGGGCCTCTCGCGCAACAGCGTGGTCCGGGCCTACGACCAGCTGTATGCCGAGGGCTTTATCGAAGCACGGGTCGGCGACGGCACCTACGTGGCCCAGTTGCCGCAAACCCGATTGCCGGCCAAGAAATTATCCACAAAAGTATCCACAGGCTTTTCAACAGGCTTACCCACAGACTTATCCACAAAATCCGTCGATTTACCTGTGGTTACATCCAGTGGATTGGTCTCAAACAGCACTTTGCAGCGCCTGCAAAAACATCATCTGAGCACCCATCCCAGCGGTCCGCCCCGAGCATTCCGGGTCGGCGTGCCGGCCTTCGACCTGTTCCCGTTCGAGGTCTGGGCCAAGCTGAATGCGGCTTTCTGGCGCAAGCCAGAGTTACGCCACCTGTGCTATGGCGATTCGGCTGGCGAGGCGCGCCTGCGCAGCATGATCGCCGCCTACCTGCGCAGTACCCGGGGCCTGCAATGTACGGCTGAACAAATTGTGATCACCAGTGGCGCGCAACAGGGCATCAGCCTTTGTGCACAACTGCTGGTGGAGCCCGGCGACCCCGTGGCTGTGGAAAACCCGGGCTACCGCGCCGCCGGCCACGCCTTCGCCATGGCCGGTGCGCAACTGCACGGCGTGGCAGTGGACCAGGAGGGCATCGATTGCCGCCAGCTGGAACGACTGCAGAATTGCCGTGTGGCCTATGTCACGCCGGCCCACCAGTACCCCACCGGGGTGGTCATGAGCCTGGCCCGGCGTCTGGAGTTGCTGGCTTGGGCCGAGCGGACCCAGGGCTGGGTGGTCGAGGACGACTACGACGGCGAGTACCGCTACAGCGGTGCACCCCTGGCGCCCCTGGCGGCCCTGGATCGCCAGGGGCGGGTGATCTATGTCGGCACCTTCGGCAAGGTGGCCTTTCCGGCGCTGCGCCTGGGTTACCTGGTGTTGCCGCCGCACCTGGTACAGGCTTGTGTGCGGCTGCGGGCAGTGGAAATGCGCCACTCGGAAGTCAGTACCCAAGCGGTGATGGCCGAGTTCATGGCCGCCGGGCATTTCCAGCGGCATATCCGGCGCATGCGGCGCGCGGCCCTGAGCCGGCGCAATACCCTGCTCGAAGCCTGGCCCGAGGCCATCGACGGGGTCGGGCCGCTGCCCGGGGTGACCGCAGGGCTGCACCTGACGGTGCGCGTCGACAGTCTGGCCCGGGAGCAGGAACTGCAGGCCCAGGCCGCCAGCGTCGATGTCGAGGTCAGCGCCCTGAGCCGTTACTGGTTGCCGGACAGCGTGACGCCCGAGGACCAGCGGGCCGGCCTGGTGCTGGGGTTCGCGGCGGTGCCGGAGGCCGAGATCCGCGCCGCCGTGGCGCGCCTGCGCCGGGCCTGGCGGGTTTGACGGGTATACTGGGCGGCATTTCCCTGTCCGAGACGCCCTATGAGCCAGTCCCTTTCCCTGGCGCCTGAACGCAAGTTCGGCGCGCCGTTGTTCGCCTTGCTGCTCCTGGTGGCCGGCGCCCTGTTCCTGCAAGTGGAGGTGGGCGCGCGCCAGGTATTGCTGTTGCTCCTGGGGGCGGCCCTGGGTCTGACCCTCTACCACGCGGCGTTCGGCTTCACCTCGGCCTGGCGGGTGTTCATCCGTGATCGGCGTGGCGCGGGTCTGCGCGTGCAAATGGTCATGCTGGCGCTGGCGGTGCTGCTGTTCTTCCCGGCCCTGGGGGCCGGCACGCTGTTCGGCCAACCGGTGACCGGGCTGGTGGCGCCGGCCGGGGTATCGGTGATCTTCGGGGCCTTCATCTTCGGCATCGGCATGCAGCTGGGCGGCGGTTGCGCGTCCGGCACCCTGTTTACCGTTGGTGGCGGCAACGCGCGGATGCTGGTGACCCTGGCGTTCTTCATCTGCGGCTCGCTGATCGCCACCCATCATGTGGACTGGTGGTTCGCCCTGCCTTCGCTGCCGCCGATCTCCATCGTCCAGAGCTTCGGCGTGGGGCCGGCCCTGGGCTTGAGCCTGTGCCTGTTCGCCCTGATCGCGATGCTGACCCAGGTCCTGGAAAAACGCCGCCATGGCAGCCTCGAAGCGCCCGTGGGCAGTACGCACCAGGGCTGGCGGCGCTTGCTGCGCGGTCCTTGGCCGCTGGTCTGGGGCGCGGTGGCCCTGGCTCTGCTGAACTTCGCCACCCTGGCCCTGGCGGGGCGGCCATGGGGCATCACTTCGGCATTCGCGCTGTGGGGAGCCAAGCTCGCTGGCGGGCTGGGCCTGGATGTCAGCCAGTGGGTGTTCTGGCAAGGCGCGGCGAATGCCAAGGCCCTGGCGGCCCCGGTATGGCAAGACATCACCAGCGTCATGGACATCGGCATCGTCCTGGGGGCCTTGCTGGCCGCCGGCCTGGCGGGACGCTTCGCCCCGAGCCTGAGGATTCCCACCCGGTCCCTGGTGGCGGCGGTGATCGGCGGCTTGCTGCTGGGCTACGGTTCGCGCCTGGCCTATGGCTGCAACATCGGCGCCTATTTCAGTGGCATCGCCTCCGGCAGCCTGCACGGCTGGTTGTGGCTGGTGGCGGCCTTCATCGGCAATGGCGTGGGGGTACGGTTGCGGCCCTGGTTCTTCGCCGAGGAACGGGCGCCCCAGGGCCTGACCGGCTGCTGATGGCTGGTGGCGGCGAGGGAGCTTGCTCCCGCGCGGTCGTGTAGCACTCGTGAATCGGTTCTTGCGGGATGTCAGGTGCAGGCGGGTAGCCGGCCTTGGCTTGCTGCGCAATCCGCTGCGAGCAAGCCACAGGGGGTAATGATCAGGTGCCCGACTTGATCTTGGTCCAGGCCCGGGTCCGCGCCCGCTCGGCATCACGGGGCAGCGGCTGCAGCGTATACAGGGTGCTCATGGCCGCGGCCGTCGGATACAGGTTGGGGTTGTTGCGGATCGAAGGGGCCACCAGCTCGGTGGCGTCCTTGTTCGGGTTCGGGTATCCGACAAAGTCGCTGACCGGGGCAATCACCTGGGGTTGCAGCAGATAGTTGATGAAGGTGTAGGCGTCTTCCGGGTTCTTCGCGCCCTTGGGGATCGCCAGCATGTCGAACCAGATCGGCGCGCCTTCCTTGGGCAGGCGCATGTCCACGGTCACGCCGTTCTTGGCTTCCCGGGCACGGTTGGCGGCCTGTGAGAAGCTCCCCGAGTAGCCCACCGCCACGCAGATGTCGCCATTGGCGATGTCGGCCATGTACTTGGACGAGTGGAAGTAGGTGATGTAGGGGCGGATCTTCATCAGCAGCGCCTCGGCCTTTTCGTAGTCCGCCGGCTTCTGGCTGTTGGGATCCAGGCCCAGGTGCTGCAGGGCCAGGGGCAGGATCTCCGACGGCGAATCCAGCAGCGCTACGCCGCACTGCTTGAGCTTGCTGATGTTCTCCTCCTTGAAGATCAGGTCCCAGCTGTCCACCGGCGCTTGCTCGCCCAGGGCCGCCTTGACCTTGTCCGGGTTGAAGCCGATCAGGATGGTGCCGTACATGTAGGGCACGGCGAAGCGGTTACCCGGGTCGTTGGCCTCGATCAGCTGCATCAGCTTGGGGTCCAGGTGGTTCCAGTTGGGCAGCTTGGCGCGGTCCAGGGGCTGGAACACCCCGGCCTCGATCTGCTTGGCCAGGAACACGTTGGACGGCACCACCACGTCATACCCTGAGTTGCCGGTGAGCAGCTTGGCCTCCAGGGCTTCGTTGGTATCGAAGATGTCGTACACCAGCTTGACCTGGCTGTTCTGCGCCTTGAAGTCTTCCAGGGCTTTGGGGGTGATGTAGTCGAACCAGTTGTACACCCGCAGGGTGCGCTCCTCGGCGTGGGCGGCGGTGCCCAGCAGGCAGGCGCACAGGGCGGGAGCGATGAGGCGTTGGAGTCTTGGCATGTTGCGGGTTCCTTACTGGGCGCTCTGGAAGCCTTCGAGTACGTTGACGGCGTTGATGCCGATTTCCGCGACTGCATAACCGCCTTCCATGACGAACAGCGTCGGTTTGCCGAGGGCAGCGATGCGCTTGCCCATGGCCAGGTAGTCCGGGCTGTCGAGCTTGAACTGCGAGATCGGGTCTTCCTTGAAGGTGTCGACCCCCAGGGACACCACGATGACATCGGCGCCGTAGCGCTCGATTTCCCCACAGGCCTGCTCCAGGGCCGCACTCCAGGCCTCCCAGCCGCTGCCGGCGGCCAGCGGGTAGTTGAAGTTGTAGCCTTCACCGGCGCCTTCGCCGCACTCGTCGGCATACCCCAGGAAGAACGGGAACTCGGCTTCCGGATGGCCGTGGATCGAGGTGAAGAGCACGTCGCTGCGCTCGTAGAAGATCGACTGGGTGCCGTTGCCATGGTGGTAGTCGACATCGAGGATCGCCACCTTGCCATGGCCCTGGTCGAGGAAGGCTTGGGCGGCGATGGCGGCGTTGTTCAGGTAGCAGTAGCCGCCCATCAGGTCGCTGGCGGCGTGATGTCCCGGTGGCCGGCACAGGGCGAAGGCGCTGTGGGCGCCGCGCTGGACCACCGCCTGGGCGGTCAGGGCAACTTGCGCCGCGCTGTAGGCTGCTTGCCAGGTGCCGGCGGTGATCGGCGCGCCGCCGTCGAAGCTGTAGTAGCCGAGCTGGCCGTGCAGGCTGCTGGGGATCACGCTGCGCAGGGTGCGCGCCGGCCAGGTGTAGGGCAGCAGGTCGCCGTCGATGCCCTTGGCTGCCCAACGCTCCCAGGCGCCCTTGAAGAACTCCAGGTACTCGCGGCTGTGGACGCGCTGGATCGGCTCCAGGCCGAAATCCTTGGGCGCCTCCACCGGCCCCAGGTTGCGGTACTTCACTCGGTCCAGCACGTGGTCGGCCCGTGAGGGCATTTCGAAGCAGGGCATCAGTTGCCCGTCTATCAGTTCGCAACGGCCATGGTGCAGGTGGTGATCGTCCGAGTAGATCGTCAGCATTTTCTTGTTCTCCGCAGGCTGATTCGGTGGCTCACAGTCTTGCGGGGCGCGGGGTTTTGGAGAACGGCGGGAACGGCCAAAAGAGGATCGATATGGCCAGATTGCGTGACCGAAATTCGCCCCTGGAAGGGGCATGGCGCCCCATTGCGGGGCGCCACGTGTTTCAGCCTGCGGGCGCTGCCGGCACGAAGCGTTGCAGGACCTGGAGCATGTCCTCGCGTTTTTTCCGGGCGATGGCCTCCAGCAGCAGGGCGTAGCCTTTTTTCTCGCAGCGCTGGCCGACATTCGGGTCGGCGCCTTTTTCCAGCAACAGGGTGAAGACCTCCAGGGTGTCTTGCTGGCTGACGACGCGCGACGTGTCGTCGGCGGAGATCTTGTCGGCCAGTAAAGTCAGCAGGCTCTGCCCCATGGGCTGGTTGTAGCAGGTACCCCCGCCATAGCTCAGGTTGAGGTTGGCACCGGCGTTGATCAACAGCTTCATGGCCGGATAGTTGTTGCCCCAGAAGGCCCGGTACAGAGCGGTTTCCTGGTCTTTTGCGGTGCGCAGGTCCAGGTTCTGCGGGTGTTGCAGCAGCCAGGTGAAGCCCTTGAGGTTGCGCTCCTGCTCCGCCAGTTGCATCAGCGGAGTGCGGCCTTGGTAATCCTGTTCGTCAATGGCGACCCCGGCTTGCAGCAGGAACTTCAAGCGTCCGCCCTGTTCGAGGTCGGGGTCATCCTTGAGGTCGCGGCGCATGGCCAGCATGGCCAGGGTGCTCCAGCGATACTGGCCGCTGGTATGGGCGCCGTTGGCCAGCAACAGCCGGGCGATCTCCAGGTGCGGGGCATCCAGGGCATGCAGCAGGGCGCTGCGGCCGTCCTCGGCCATGACTTCGCCGCTGACGCCACTGGCCAGCAGGCGCTTTACCTCGGCTTCGTCACCGGCGTCCGCAGCGGCCACCAACGGCCAGAAGCCCTGGCACGCCTGTGGGTTGGCAGATTGCAGGCCCAGGCGCTGGAGCACCCGGGGCGGGATGCTCATCTGGCGTTGCAGGCGCATGCCGCAATACAGCCGATAACCTTCGATGGCCCGGCCCTGGGGAATGTTGTCCAGGGGCCGCTGTTCGAACAGCGCCCAGTCCAGGTCGGCCAGGTTGAGGTAGGTCGGCATGCGCGACATGTCTCGGCGCAGCACCTCCACCAGCCAGCCGCGGGCGACCTTCAGCTGGCCGGCCTCGCTGGCCCAGTAGGCGATGTCGTTGAGCAGGCCGGGGTATTCGCTGTGGTCGGTGGCGATGCTGCGGTAGTCATGAACCGCGAAGAAGTCCTCCACCTGGCGGAGCCCCGGCCCTTTGTCCTTGGCCTTGCGCAATTGCGCGTGGAGTTGGCGGAACTGCTTCCAGACAGCGTCCGCGTCCGCTGGCGGGACATAGGCCTTGAGGGTGATCGGGCCACCGCCGCTGTCGAAAGGCCGGAACCACGGTGGAAACTTCTGCAGGGCTTGCAGCCATTGCTGTCCGGTTTCGTCGCTGATGGGCTGCAACGGCGTGAAGTCCATCTGCGTCAGGTCCTGGCGATGACTGATGGCCAGCAGCGTGCGCTGGGGATCGCGCTGGTCGATCAGCAGGTAGCGCTGGCTGAGGTTCCATTGCGGCGGCACCGAACAGTCGAAGTCCAGGGGCGTCAGGGTGATGCCGGTATCCAGGGTATTGCTGGGTGGCCAGTTGTCCGTGACCTGGATGTCATTGTCCGGCGACACGCAGTTGCGCAGATCTTCCGGGCTGAACAGCGCTATAGGCGGCGACTTGTAGATGCGCTGCCGGTAATCCAGGTCCTGGTAGGCGTTGAGGTAGAACAGCCCGCGATACTGGCTCAGCACGATCCGCGCCGGCAGCTTGGCCAGGCCCGGCAGCGGGAAGGGCTTGATCTGCAGGGTGGCCGTTTCCGGCTCGTCGAGGGCGAAGTGGCTGGACATCTCCCACCACTTGAATTTCGCCAGGTCGAATGCCTGGGCGACGGGGGCTGCGGCGAGCATCAGCAGCGCCAGGCCGATTCGACGAAGGCCGATATGCCTGGCGGTGCTGCCTGTGGATAGATTCAACGTTGCCGTCCCTTGCCGGTATGAAAGGCCGGCAATGTAATGCAATTGGCGCCTTCATGCCGGGGTTTGTGTCAGGGCCGGAACTGGCTCGGCGCCACGCCGCTCCAGCGGATGAAGGCATGGCGAAAGCTTGCGGTCTCGCTGAAGCCCAGGGCTTCGGCGATGCGGTAGATCGGCAACTGGTCTTCGCAGAGCATCTGCTTGGCTCGCTCGAAGCGCAGTTCGTCCAGCAGTTCCTGGTAGCTGCAGCCCAGGTCCTTGAGGTGCCGACGCAGGGTCCGGGCCGAGCAGTTCATCTGTTCCGCCAATCCGTCCAGGCCGGGAGCGGCGTCCAGCTGCGCCGCCAGCAACTGGCGGATGCGCCCGAGCCAGGCCTGGCGTCCGGTGAACTCGGTGTTCTGCTTGCGACAGCGCTCGGCCATGGCCTGGTGGGTGATGGCATCCGCCAGGGGCAGCGGTTGGTCGAGCCAGCGCCGGTCGAAGGCGAAGGCATTGCTGGCGGCATCGAACTCTAGGGGGCAGTCGAAGCGTTCGCGATAACGAGCCTGGTAGTCCGGTGCCGGGTAGTCGAAGCGCGCGCCGATCAGCGGCAGCGGATGCCCCAGCAGGTCGTCGCAGATGACCTTCATCGAGACCAGGCAGAACTCGGTGTTGAACGCCGCCAGGGCCGGGCATTCGCGATAGTCGGCGGCCGTCAGCCAGATACGCGGTCCGTCGGCTTCCAGGGTCAGCTCGAAAAGTGTTCCCATCAGCGCCGGATAGCGCAGCGCCAGGCGCAAAGCGTCACCTAAGGTGGCACTGGTGAGCAGCGCGTAGCCGAGCATGCCGTAGGACGACACATGCATGCGCCGGCCCAGTTCCAGGCCGATATCGCGCTGCAAGGCCACGGCATTGGCGCACACCAGCATCTCCTGGCTGGTGGTGATGCGGGTGTCGGCGCGGCTCAGGTCGGTGGGGTTTATACCGCTGCCGGCCAACAACGCGCCGCCGTCCTGACCCTGGTCCTTGAAGGTGTTGAGGATCAGGGAAACCGCATTGAGGGTGGTGAGGTGCGAGTGCAGCATGCGCAGATTCCGACCAGGGAAAGACCCTTGACCGGAGCAAGTTGCATGCCGCCTTCGACAGGACCTGCGGTTTTCCAGCCAGCGGCATGGGGCATTTCGGGCGTTGCGTGGTTAGTGACTTGGCGCTTTGATTGGTGCAACCTGCCTGTCATTCACCGCCGGAGGTGGCGGTGCAGCAACCTCGATAAAGGATTATGTATGACCCTCACTCCTGCGCGTTCCCTGCTCCTGGTGTCCGGCTTGCTCCTGAGTTCGCTGTGCCTGGCCGAGACTGGGCCAGGCAGCGAAAGCACCCTCAAGGACTCTGCCAAGTCAGCCGTCTCGTCAGCCATTTCGGCAGGCAAGAACCTCTTGGGTGGCGTCAGCGAAGGCGTGCTCGATGGTCGCCAATCGGCGCAAGGCGTCGACGGCGCCTCGATCATTTCCTCCCGCGAGCAAATGAAGGGCCGTGTCGACGTCCAGGTATTGAAGACCGAAGCCGTCGGCGACAGCTTCAACGTCACCCTGGGCTTCAAGAACAGCAGCGACAGCCAGTTGCGGCTGATCAACCTCAAGCAGACCGGTGCCCTGCTGGCGATCGACCAGGACGGTTATGCCAACAACCTGACTGTCAGCCTCGACAACCCGGATGAAGTCACCATCCCGGCCAAGGCGGCAGTGCGGCAGAAGTTCGTGTTCGAAGGGCCGATCGAGAGTTCGAGCTCGGTGCGGGTCTGGGGCCAGGATTACTCGGTCAAGAAGTAACCTGGCCGTCACCCTCTGTTCGTCATCGAGCCGGCAGCTAGCGCAGTAGCTACCGGCTCCCGAGCCTGAGCTTCAGCTCAGCTCGCCACACAGGTCCAGTTCGACCAGGCGCCGTACCTCGGCGGCCGGCAACCCGGCGCCCAGCAGGGCATCGAGCTTGCCGAAGGCGGCTTCGCGGGTCATGCCGCCGCCGGACAGCACGCCCACGCCGCGCAGGCGGCTGCCGGCCTCGTAGATATCCAGCTCGACCCCGCCTTCATGGCACTGGGTTACCGCCACTACGACGATGCCCTGGTCCTGGGCGCGCTTGAGGCTGGCCAGGAACGCCGGGTTGTCGCTGGGGCCGGTGCCGCTGCCGAAGCACTCCAGCACCAGGCCCTGGATGCCGCTGGCGAGCACGCCATCGAGTACTTCGGCGCCGATACCGGGGAACAGTGGCAGCACGCCGACCTTGGCCGGCTGCCGGGCCTGGCGGTAGCCCAGGCTTGGCGGGATGGCCTCGACCTGGGTGCCGCCACCCTTGCGCCGCAAGGCGGCGAACGGGTGCCGGCCGAAGCTGCGGATCTTCGCGCAGCGGGTCGGTGCCAGCAGCTCGCCATGGAAGTACAACTGCACGCCGGGCGCCAGGCCACGGCCGAGAGCCAGCAGGGCGCCGCTGAGGTTTTCCCAGGCATCGCTGTCGGGCACGCCGGCCGGCAGCATCGAACCGGTGAACAGCACCCGTGCCGGCAGGCCCAGCAACTGGAAGCTCATGGCCGCGGCGCTGTAGGCCAGGGTGTCGGTGCCATGCAGGATCAGCACGCTGTCGCAGCCCTCGCTCTCGACGGCCTCGACCACCGCTTCGCGCAGGCGCTGCCAGTACTCGGGGGTCATGTTGGCGCTGTCGATCAGCGGCGCCATTTCACGAAAGCGCCAGGCCGGTACCGGCAGGTCGGGACGGGTGTCGAGGTAGTCGCGCATCCGGGCTTCGAAGCCGGACGCCGGGGCCAGCCCGTCGGCACTGGCCTGCATGCCGATGGTGCCACCGGTGTAGAGCACCATGACGTGCTGGGCGGCAGGGTAGGTCGAAGGGTTCATGGGATTCTCCGAAACGGTGAGTTCTTGTGGGAGCGGGCAAGCCCGCTCGCACATTTATCGAACTGTAACCGACGGGTGCAGAGGATGCGCCCGTCGTTCACCCGTCAGCGTTGCGCTGTGGGCGCGCCTTGCGGCTCGGCCTGGGCGGCGGCCGCAGGTTCGGCGGGCCAGGCCTTCAGGTCCAGGTCCAGGTCGGCGAATTTGCGCGAGTCGAACACAGGCTGGTCGACGCCGGCGCGGCGCTGCTCGTCGTAGTCGCGCATCACGCGCATGCCGACCTTGAACAGCATGGCCAGGGCCACCAGGTTGACGAAGGCCAGGCAGGTCATGGTGATGTCGGCGAAGGCGAACACGGTCGACAGGTCCTGCATCGAACCCCATACCACCAGCGCCAGCACCAGGCCGCGGAACAGCATCAGCACGGTGCGGTTGCGGGTGAGGAACTGCAGGCTGTTCTCGCCCAGGTAGTAGTTGTAGAGGATGCAGGTGAAGACGAACAGCGACAGCGCGACGCTGACGAACAGGCGACCCCAGTCACCGACCACGGCAGCCAGCGAGTTCTGGGTCAGGACGATGCCGTCGCCTTCGAAGCCCGGGGTGTAGAAGCCCGACAGCAGGATCAGCAGTGCGGTGCAGGTGCAGATCACGAAGGTGTCGAGGAACACGCTGAAGGCCTGGACCACGCCCTGGGCGCCCGGGTGCTGCACGGCGGCCACGGCGGCGACGTTCGGCGCACTGCCCAGGCCCGCTTCGTTGGCGAACACGCCACGCTTCACGCCCATGACGATGGCGCTGCCGAGCAGGCCGCCGAAGGCCGGGTCGAGGCCGAAGGCGCTCTTGATGATGGTCTCCAGCATGGCCGGCACTTGTTCGATCTGGGTGCCGATCACGTACAGGGTCACGGCGATGTAGGCCAGGGTCTTGATCGGGACCAGCAGGTCGGACACCGCGGCGATGCGCTTGATGCCGCCGATGAAGGTGATGGCCAGCAGCAGCGCCAGGACGATGCCGGTGTGGCTAGGGTCGAAGGCAAAGGCGTCCTGCAGCGAGTGGGTCACGGTGTAGGACTGCAGGCCGATGAAGGCGAAGCCGTAGGTGACCAGCAGCAGGATGGAGAACACCACCGCCATGCCTTTGAGCTTCAGGCCGTGCTGGATGTAGTAGGCCGGGCCGCCGCGGTACAGGCCGTCGCCGTCGGCGCGCTTGTAGACCTGGGCCAGGGTGCATTCGAAGAAGCTGCTGGACATGCCCACCAGTGCGGTCACCCACATCCAGAACACGGCGCCCGGACCGCCCAGGGTCACGGCGATGCCGACGCCCGCGATGTTGCCTGCGCCCACCCGGCCGGCGAGGCTGAGCATCAGCGCCTGGAACGAGCTGAGCTGGCCGCCGCTGCTTTTCAGGCTGTCGCGGAACACCGCGAACATATGGAGGAAGTGGCGCAATTGAACGAAACGCGAGCGGATCGTGAAGTAGCCGCCGAGCCCGACAATGAGCACGATCAGCACTTTCCCTGAGAGGAAGTCGTTGATGACTTCGAGCATGGAGTATTCCTCGCTGTTTTTTGTGTAGGCAAAAGCAGAGTGGACAGAAACACCTTGTTACACCGCTGATTGCACGCACGGCAAAGCGGTGGGGCGAGTGTTCGTCCCGGTTCTCTATTCGCGGGTTGTTATTAGTTCGGGTTTCCCGTGGGTTGGAGCCTCGTTACCGACGGCTGTCCACGCGAAGAGGGGGCGCACTATACCGGTGCGAGGGCTTGCCGTCTGCATATAGCGCGTCGAACCGAGGAACGGCAGGAGGGCGGGAGGCTGAATCGGTTCTTGTAGCGGCGGGCTTGGCCTGGCCTGCAGAAGCCCGGGACAGGGCCCTCTGGCGGCTGACGGAGCGGTCACGGTCGTCGGTCGCGTGAGCTTTGAAAAGGCGACAGAAGGGCGATTTTTGTGCTGTTTTAGCGATTGTTTACCGATTTTGTTCCGGTGCTTGCCAAGGCGTCGGTTACTTGTCGAGCCAGGTTGGGGGCGGGATACGGCTGATCAATAGTTCCATGTTCATGGTCGCAGCTTCAGGCCGGGAATTGTTCGAGGTGCTCTTGCACCCACTGCACCAGGCGTTCGTCCAGCTGGGGCAGGTGTTGGCGATAGGCGTCCTGGCAGGCGCAGAACCCTGGGTCCTGGTTGATCAGGTTCGTCAATTCGATTGGGGCTGTTGCGGGCATGTGTACAGCGCGTAGGTGGTCTTGGCGCTGGCTGGCCTGCTCCAGGCTATCGGCGAGGGCATGTTGTTGGAGCTGGCGAAATTGGGCGAGGGCTTCGGGCAGGTGGAAGTGCAGGGCGCTATCGAAGCCTTCCCAGCTTTCGTAGGCCAGCCACTCGTGGAGCACCATGAAGCAGCGCAGTGCTGGAGGCAGTTGCGCCAGCTGGTCGAAGTCCAGCCAGTACTGGCGGGGCAATGCCTGGGCGGTTTCGATGGCCTGGGCGATCAGGTCCACGGCCTGGCCCGGGTCCCGATGATGCTTGCGCAGGATGCGCTGGGTCAGGGTGAAGCGCGCTTCTTCTATAGCGTGCAGGGCGCGGCTCAGGTCGTAACCGGTGTTGAGCAGTTGTTCCCTGGCTTGCTCGGGGGGCAGGCCGGATTTGTCTACCAGCACCTGCAACAGCTCGGACTTGTAGAGCTCGGCGGCTTGTTGAGGGTTGCCTGCACAGCGGGCGAGCAGGGCTTGGGCGTGACGCAGGCCGATGGGGAGCAGGGCGCGTAGCTGTTGCAGGGCCTGGGTGGAGGTCGGGTCCATCGACTGTGCTGCCTCGGGGGTGGAGCGGCGGATTATCCACCGTGTTGGCCGATTGTGCTTGGTCAAAACCTGGATCGGTGGCCGTCGCCGCATGCGCGCAGCGTTCTTGCCGAGGGAATCGCGGTACCTGGTTTGCGGCCACTGCGGTGCCGTTCGCAGCCTCGCGCGCTTGGCAGCGGCTACAGGATCGAGGCACGGTTGGGGGCGGGCGAGTGCCGTGGCAGGGAAAATCCCAGGCAAAAAAAAGGGCCTGGAGACGAATCTCCAAGCCCTCAAAAGGTGAGAGGTGTCTAGTCCCTCAACCTGGTGAGCGGTGTTGCATGTTTCGGTGTCGCAGCGGTTACGCCTTCAGCGGAACCAGGCGCGGGGCAATCATGTTTTCCGGACGCAGGATGTCGTCGAGCATGGCGTCGTCCAGCAGGCCTTCTTCGCGAACCAGTTCCAGCACGCCGCGGCCGCTTTCCAGGGCGATGCGGGCGATACGGGTGGCGTTCTCGTAGCCGATGTACGGGTTCAGCGCGGTGACCAGGCCGATGGAGTGCTCAACCAGCTCGCGGCAACGGGTTTCGTTGGCGGTGATGCCGGTGATGCAGTGCTCGCGCAGCATGTCCATGGCGCGTTGCAGCAGGCGGATCGAGTCGAAGATCTTGAAGGCGATCAGCGGCTCCATCACGTTCAGTTGCAACTGGCCGCCTTCGGCCGCGATGGTCAGGGCCAGGTCGTTGCCGATGATCTGGAACGCCACCTGGTTGACCGCTTCCGGGATAACCGGGTTGACCTTGCCGGGCATGATCGAGCTGCCGGGCTGGCGCGCTGGCAGGTTGATCTCGTTGATGCCGGTACGCGGGCCGCTGGACAGCAGGCGCAGGTCGTTGCAGATCTTCGACAGCTTGACCGCGGTGCGCTTGAGCATGCCGGAGAACAGCACGAAGGCGCCCATGTCGGAGGTGGCTTCGATCAGGTCGGCCGCCGGGACCAGCGGTTGGCCGCTGATGGTGGCCAGGCGTTGCACGGCCAGGTTCTGGTAGCGCGGGTCGGCGTTGATGCCGGTGCCGATGGCGGTACCGCCCAGGTTGACTTCGGTCAGCACTTCCGGCGCCAGGGTCTTCAGGCGGGCCAGGTCTTCACCCAGGGTGGTGGCGAAGGCGTGGAACTCCTGGCCGAGGGTCATCGGCACGGCGTCTTGCAGCTGGGTACGGCCCATTTTCAGGACGTGGCTGAACTCTTCACCCTTGGCGGCGAACGACTGGATCAGGCTGTCGAGGCTGGCCAGCAGTGCGTCGTGACCCAGCAGCAGACCCAGGCGGATCGCGGTCGGGTAGGCGTCGTTGGTCGACTGCGCCATGTTCACGTCGTTGTTCGGGTGCAGGTACTGGTATTCGCCCTTGCTGTGGCCCATGGCCTCCAGCGCGATGTTGGCGATGACTTCGTTGGCATTCATGTTGGTCGAAGTGCCAGCGCCGCCCTGGATCATGTCCACCACGAACTCTTCGTGGAAGTCGCCGCGGATCAGGCGGGCGCAGGCCTCGCTGATGGCCGCATGCTTGGCCTCGCTCAGGTGACCCAGTTCGCGGTTGGCGTCAGCAGCTGCCTGCTTGACCATCGCCAGGGCCACGACCAGTTTTGGGTAATGCGAGATCGGAACGCCCGAGAGGCGGAAGTTGTTTACCGCTCGCAGGGTCTGGATGCCGTAATACGCTTGAGCCGGTACTTCGAGTACGCCAAGCAGATCTTTTTCTGTGCGGAAAGATGCAGCGGAGGACATGACGGAAATCATCTCGGTAGGGACCCGGTCAGTGCCGGGAGCGCTGCGAATCCTAGGGCTAAGGGAAATTTTGGGCCAATGCTGTTAAACACTGGCCTATGCATATTCGGCATAATGCCCGTGTGACGCCGCGTTGCCGGCAAGCGTGTGACCTAAAATGGTGCGTGTCCGGGAGGACGTGATGAATCTGGAAAGCAAATGGCTCGAGGACTTCAGTGCCCTGGCCGCCACCCGTAGCTTCTCGCAGGCCGCCGAGCGCCGCTTCGTGACCCAGCCAGCGTTCAGCCGGCGCATCCGCAGCCTGGAGGCCGCCCTGGGCCTGACCTTGGTCAATCGCTCGCGCACGCCGGTGGAGCTTACGGCCGCCGGCCAACTGTTCCTGGTGACGGCGCGCACTGTGGTCGAGCAGCTCGGCGAGGTAGTGCGCCATTTGCACCACCTGGAAGGCGGGCAGGGCGAGGTGATGCAGGTGGCGGCGGCCCACTCCCTGGCCCTGGGCTTCTTCCCGCGCTGGATCGCGCAACTGCGCAACGAGGGCCTGAACATTGCCACTCGGCTGGTGGCGACCAACGTCGGCGATGCGGTGCACGCCCTGCGTGAAGGCGGCTGCGACCTGATGCTGGCTTTCTATGACCCGGATGCAGCCTTGCAGATGGATTCGGAAATCTTCCCTTCGCTGCACCTGGGGCACACCGAGATGCTTCCGGTCTGCGCCGCCGACGCCCAGGGCAAGCCGCTGTTCGACCTGGAGGGCGAAGCCAGCGTGCCGTTGCTGGCCTACAGCGCGGGGGCCTTCCTCGGGCGTTCGGTCAATCTGCTGCTGCGCCAGCGCAACCTGCGTTTCACTACCGTTTATGAGACCGCCATGGCCGATAGCCTCAAGAGCATGGCCCTGGAAGGCCTGGGCATCGCCTGGGTCCCCCAGTTGAGCGTGCGCGCCGAGCTGGCCCGGGGCGAGCTGGTGGTGTGCGGTGGTGCGCAATGGCACGTGCCGCTGGAGATCCGCCTGTACCGCTGCGCCCTGGTGCGCAAGGCCAACGTGCGCCTGCTGTGGCGCAAGCTCGAGAGCGCTGCGGGGCAGGGCACGAGCAACCCATGACCTTGACCTGGCGAGCCTGCGACAAGGCCCGCAGGGCCTTCAGGCAGGTGGCCGGCTGGACCTTTTCTGCGGTCGCTGCGCGCCCTTGCGCAGCCTGCGGCAGCCGCTACGAGAAACCGCCAAGGCCGCAGGGATTTCCAATGCGGGCCGGCTGACTTCAAAGTCAATAAAACCGGGGCTTTGGGCAAAAAAGGCCAGGGTGTCGCAGGTGGTCGGTGAGCGTGCGTTGCGAACATTTTTTTGGGTATACTGCGCGGCCTCCAGCCGGTTCGCCTGGCTAGAATTCGTACAACAAGCCACGCCATTCGCGTGGCTTGTTGTTTTTTGACGCGCCTGCGGGCGCCCAGAGAGAAAGAGGCACGACGATGAGTGCACTGGTTGGCGTGATCATGGGCTCCAAGTCCGATTGGTCCACCCTTAGCCACACCGCGGATATGCTGGACAAGCTCGGCATTCCCTACGAGGTGAAGGTGGTTTCTGCACACCGCACCC
The DNA here is from genome assembly GCF_009380155.1 of Pseudomonas piscis. GTDB lineage: Bacteria > Pseudomonadota > Gammaproteobacteria > Pseudomonadales > Pseudomonadaceae > Aquipseudomonas > Aquipseudomonas piscis. The sequence goes on from NZ_WHUV01000001.1 coordinate 134,984, forward strand.
CGGACCTGCTGTTCCAGTACGCCGAAGAAGCCGAGTCGCGCGGCATCGAGGTGATCATCGCCGGCGCCGGTGGCGCGGCCCACTTGCCGGGCATGTGCGCGGCCAAGACCCACCTGCCGGTGCTGGGCGTGCCGGTGCAGTCCTCGATGCTCTCGGGCGTGGATTCGCTGCTGTCGATCGTGCAGATGCCCGCTGGCATCCCGGTGGCGACCCTGGCCATCGGCAAGGCCGGTGCGATCAACGCCGCCCTGCTCTCGGCGAGCATCCTGGGCGCCAAGCACCCGCAGTTCCATGCGGTGCTGAAAAAATTCCGTGCTGAACAGACAGACAGCGTCCTGGACAATCCAGACCCGCGCGTCGCCTGAGGTCGTTGACGATGAAGATCGGTGTAATCGGTGGCGGCCAGCTGGGCCGCATGTTGGCCCTGGCGGGAACCCCGCTGGGAATGAACTTCGCTTTCCTCGACCCGGCGCCGGATGCCTGCGCAGCCGCCCTGGGCGAACACCTGCGGGCCGATTACGGCGACCAGGACCACCTGCGCCAGCTGGCCGACGAGGTGGACCTGGTGACCTTCGAATTCGAGAGCGTGCCGGCCGAGACCGTGGCCTTCCTGTCGCAATTCGTGCCGGTCTACCCGAGCGCCGAGGCGCTGCGCATCGCCCGTGACCGCTGGTTCGAGAAGAGCATGTTCAAGGACCTGGGGATTCCCACCCCCGAGTTCGCCGACATCCAGTCCCAGGCCGACCTGGACGCCGCAGTGGCGCGCATCGGCCTGCCGGCGGTGCTCAAGACCCGGACCCTGGGCTACGACGGCAAGGGCCAGAAGGTCCTGCGCAGCGCTGCCGATGTCGAGGGCACCTTCGCCGAGCTGGGCAGCGTGCCGTGCCTGCTGGAAGGCTTCGTGCCGTTCACTGGCGAAGTCTCGCTGATCGCCGTGCGTGCCCGTGATGGCGAGACCCGTTTCTACCCACTGGTGCACAACACCCACGACAGCGGCATCCTGCGCCTGTCGGTGGCCAGCAGCGATCACCCGTTGCAGGCGCTGGCCGAGGATTACTCCAGCCGCGTGCTCAAGCAACTGGACTACGTGGGTGTGATGGCGTTCGAGTTCTTCGAGGTGGACGGCGGCCTGAAGGCCAACGAAATCGCCCCGCGGGTGCACAACTCCGGGCACTGGACCACCGAAGGCAGCCAGTGCAGCCAGTTCGAGAACCACCTGCGGGCGGTTGCCGGCCTGCCGCTGGGTTCCACCGCCAAGGTGGGCGAAAGCGCGATGATCAACTTCATCGGCGAAGTACCGCCGGTGGACCAGGTGATCAGCATCGACGACTGCCATCTGCATCACTACGGCAAGGCCTTCAAGGCCGGGCGCAAGGTCGGCCATGCCAACCTGCGCTGCGCCGACCAGGCGACCCTGCAGGCGCAGATCCTCAAGGTCCAGGCGCTGGTCGCCAAGTAACAAATCCACCGGCTGGCGGGAACCTTCGTTTCCCGCCGTTCTCTGATAGCAGGATGCCAAGGCGCTGACTAGGCTTTGGTTTACCCACTCCTACAGAGGAACAGCCATGGGCATTATCGGAACCATTTTCATCGGCTTGATCGTTGGTCTGCTGGCGCGTTTCCTCAAGCCGGGAGACGACAGCATGGGCTGGATCATGACCATCCTGCTGGGTATCGGCGGTTCGCTGGCGGCCACCTACGGCGGCCAGGCGCTGGGTATCTACCAGGCTGGCCAAGGTGCCGGTTTCTTCGGTGCGCTGGTGGGCGCGATCGTGCTCCTGGTGATCTACGGCTTCATCAAGAAGAACTGAGCCGGTGCGTCGGTCCCCCTTCGCCGCTCGTGCGGAGGGGGCGATTTTCTTCATCTGAAACTTCAACGCAGCCCATGGTTTGGGCACTAGAATGCCCGCCTTCTTCCGTCCTTTCTCTTGACCGAGCCCCACCCTCATGCGTCGTCTCTTGTTGACCCTCGTTCTGCTGGGCTGCGGCCTGGCCCAGGCTGCCGAACTGCCGGAAACCGACTGGCTGGAACTGATGCCCAAATCGGACCAGAAAGCCCTGGAGCAGATGCCGGAAATCGATCACAACTCGCCTGAAGCCAACGGCACCTTCACCCAGAAAGGTGGCTTGAAGCAGAGCAAGGGCCTACCGGCAGTGATGTATTCGACCAAGACCGTGGCGGCCATGAACGGCAAGCAGATCCGCATCGGTGGCTACCCGGTGCCATTGGAGGCCGATGCCAAGGGTCACAGCACGCTGTTCTTCCTGGTGCCATACCCGGGGGCCTGCATCCACGTGCCGCCACCGCCGCCCAACCAGCTGGTGCTGGTGCGTTTTCCCAAGGGCGTGAAGCTCGATGATATCTACACCCCGCTGTGGGTGACCGGCACCCTGAAGGTCGAGAAGGTCAGCAACGACCTGGCGGACGCCGCTTACGCCCTGGACGCGGCGAAGGTGCGGGTAGTGCAGGATTCGGATCTGTAGCCGATAGGAACCGTAGCGAGGGAGCAAGCTCCCTCGCTACGCCCTGCCTGAACACCGGGCCCATCAGCGCAATCGTGGATCAGAGCGCGACGCTGTCGATGCTCACGCTCAAGGTATGGCTGGCGCCGGGAGCCAGGGTCACGATGTCATCCATCACGTTGGCGGTCTCGATGCACAGCATGCGCTGCCAGCCATCGTCGGCCATGTCACTGAACTGCGCGGCGCGACCGATCCATGGGTTCCAGATCACTGCGGTGCGCGAGCCCTGGCTGGCCAGGCGGATGCGCCGCTGCCACTGCGGGTCGATGATCGCCAACTGCGCCGGCGCACCCAGGTAGATGCGGTCGGTCTCCCCGGCAAAATGCAGGTCGCCGTCCTGGCGCTTGGTCGTCCAGTCTTCCAGGGTCTCGATGTAGTCCAGCCCGTCCACGCCCTCGACATGCACCTGGCGCACGTCGCTGACCGCGAAGTAGCTGTGCAGCGCCTGGCTGATGCTGACGCTTTGATTGCCCAGGTTGTAGCTGCTCAGGCTGATGTGCAGTTGCTGGTCGAGGCGGATGAGCAAGCTGGGTTCCACCTGGTGCGGCCAGCCGGGAAAACCTCCGGCGGGGCAGGGCAGGCGCAAGCGCACCAGCAGGCTGTCGCCTTCGCTCTCGATGCCTTGCAGTTCCCAGTCGGTGGCGCGTACCAGGCCGTGGGCCGGTGCCGCGTCGTCGCCCTGGCGCATGGCCTGCACGCTTTGCGGGTTGCGTGGCAGGTTGCCGAACCACGGCCAGCACACCGGAACGCCGGCGCGGATGTTCTTGCCGGTCTTGAACTGCGCTTCTTCGTTCAGCCAGATCAGCGGCGGTTGCCCGGCCACCTGGTAGCTGAGGATGTGCGCGCCCTGCTGGGCCACCAGCAGTTCGGCATCGCCGTGGCGGATGCGCCAGCAGTTCAGTTGGTCCAGTTGTACTGTTTCAACGTGGGGCGTAGGCATGGTGGTTCTCGTTCAGAAGGCTTGGGCTGCCATGGACTTCCAGGCAGCCTGCGGGTTCAACGTGCCCTGGGCGGGACCGAGCGGGTACGACCGCTGCCGTCGATGGCGACGAACACGAATACCGCCTCGGTGACCTTGCGCCACTCGCTGGACAGCGGATCGTCGCTCCACACTTCCACCATCATCTGGATCGAGCTGCGGCCGATCTCCAGGGTCTGGGTGTAGAAGGACAATTGCGCGCCGACGGCCACCGGTACCAGGAACGCCATGCGATCGATGGCCACGGTGGCTACCCGGCCACCGGCGACGCGACTGGCCATGGCGGTGCCCGCCAGGTCCATCTGGGCCACCAGCCAGCCACCGAAAATATCGCCGAAACCGTTGGTTTCACGTGGCAGGGCGGTGATTTGCAGGGCCAGGTCGCCTTGCGGGATTGGATCTTCTTGTTCGAGCTCTATCATGCCGAGGGGCCTCTGACCCGTGACGCTTCATGGGTACTTCAGGTGAATAGCCGTCTTCAGGAAAAACGATTCAGCCCGAACATACTACGTTCGTCACGTTCTTTCGAAGGCGTGCTAGCGGGAAACTCTGCGAAACCGGCTGCTCATGCACAGGAAGAAGCATTGCGCGCCGGGCACTTGGAGTGGGGCATGCACTGGTGTTCCTGTCTGGTCTTGCTGGCGCCGGGCGGTTGCCGACGGTCATGAGTACAACGACGTTTTCGCACAACAACCCTTGCCGGGAGCGGCTTTGCGCGCCGGGCCCTGCGAGTATATCGGTCGATAGACTCCGCGACGACCCGTCTGGTTCGCAATTTTGTGCGTCATTTGTGCGTCGCTGTGTAGGCATTCGAACAATTTGCTATCGTGCCGAACCTGCCAGGCCCCAACCAGAGCTGTTGCGGCTTCCAGAACCAACTAATAAGAGAAGCCCCTTGCCATGACCACTGTGCCCTCCAGCGCCGCGCAAGCAGCGCCTCCCGCTCGTCCCTTGACTCGTAGTGACTACAAGACTCTTTCGCTGTCCGCCCTGGGCGGCGCGCTGGAGTTCTATGACTTCATCATCTTCGTGTTCTTCGCCACCGTGGTGGGCAAGCTGTTCTTCCCGGCGGACATGCCCGAATGGCTGCGCCTGATGCAGACCTTCGGCATCTTCGCCGCGGGCTACCTGGCCCGACCCCTGGGCGGGATCGTCATGGCCCACTTCGGCGACCTGCTGGGGCGCAAGAAGATGTTCACCCTGAGCATCTTCATGATGGCGGTGCCGACCCTGATCATGGGCCTGCTGCCCACCTACGAGCAGATCGGCCTGTGGGCACCGGTGCTGCTGTTGCTGATGCGGGTGATCCAGGGTGCGGCCATCGGTGGTGAAGTGCCCGGGGCCTGGGTGTTCGTTTCCGAGCACGTACCGGCGCGGCACATCGGCTATGCCTGCGGCACCCTGACCTCGGGGCTGACTGCCGGCATCCTCCTGGGTTCACTGGTGGCCACGGCCATCAACAGCATCTATACCCCGGAAGACGTGGCGGCCTATGCCTGGCGCGTGCCGTTCCTGCTGGGCGGGGTGTTCGGCCTGTTCTCGGTGTACCTGCGCCGCCTGCTCCACGAGACCCCGGTATTCGCCGAGCTGCAATTGCGCAAGGCCCTGGCCGAGGAGCTGCCGCTGCGGGCGGTGCTGCGTGACCATCGCGGCGCGATCCTGATCTCCATGCTGCTGACCTGGCTGCTGTCGGCCGGGATCATCGTGGTGATCCTGATGACCCCCACCGTGCTGCAGACGGTCTACAAGTTCTCGGCCATCACCGCCCTCGAGGCCAACAGCCTGGCCATCGTGTTCCTGAGCCTGGGTTGTGTGCTGTTCGGCAGCCTGGCCGACCGTTTCGGCGCCGGGCGGGTATTCGTCTTCGGCAGCCTGCTGTTGCTGGCCTCGTCCTGGGTCTTCTACCACGTGCTGCAGGACAACCCGCACCTGCTGTTCCCGCTCTACGCCCTGACCGGCCTGTGCGTCGGCCTCGTCGGCGCGGTGCCCTACGTGATGGTCCGGGCCTTCCCGGCGGCGGTGCGCTTCAGCGGCCTGTCGTTCTCCTACAACCTGGCCTACGCGATCTTCGGCGGGCTGACGCCGATGGTGGTGACCTGGATGCTCAAGAGCAGCCCCATGGCGCCGGCCTACTACGTAGCGATCATCTGCTGCATCGGCCTGCTTTCGGGGCTGTATCTGTGGAAAAAGGACCGCTGAAACCTGCAGTCGTACCTGCATGAACGGCGCGCTGCGGCGCTTGTGAAAAAAAGGCCGGCTCGCGGGTATCGCGATGCTGGCCTTTCATCTAATTGTCATATTCCGGACATAGAGTGTTCACACGGCCTACAGATACTTGGCCCCGACTTAACACACCCTATCTGCTAGGAGTAAGGCATGAAACTGAAGCGTTTGATGGCGGCAATGACCTTCGTCGCCGCTGGCGTTGCGACTGCCCACGCGGTTGCCGCTGTCGACCCTGCTATCCCGAGCTACACCAAGACCACTGGTGTGTCGGGCAACCTGTCCAGCGTCGGTTCCGATACCCTGGCCAACCTGATGACCCTGTGGGCCGAGCACTACAAGAAAGAATATCCGAACGTAAACATCCAGATTCAGGCCGCTGGCTCCGCCACCGCGCCACCCGCGCTGACCGAGGGCACCTCCAACCTGGGCCCTATGAGCCGCAAGATGAAGGACACCGAGCTGGCCGCCTTCGAACAGAAGTACGGCTACAAGCCAACCGCCATCCCGGTTGCCGTGGACGCCCTGGCCGTATTCGTGCACAAGGACAACCCGATCCAGCACCTGACCATGGAACAGGTCGACGCGATCTTCTCCTCGACCCGCCTGTGCGGTGCCAAGGAAGAAGTGAAGACCTGGGGCGACCTGGGCGTGAAGGGCGACCTGGCCAACAAGCCAGTGCAGCTGTTCGGTCGCAACTCGGTATCCGGCACCTACGGCTACTTCAAGGAAGAAGCCCTGTGCAAAGGCGACTACAAGCCTAACGTCAACGAGCAGCCAGGTTCGGCTTCGGTCGTGCAGTCCATCAGCTCCTCGCTGAACGGCATCGGCTACTCGGGCATCGGCTACAAGACCGCCAGCGTGAAGACCGTGGCCCTGGCCAAGAAAGGCAGCAGCGACTTCATCGAAGACACCGAAGAAAACGCCCTGAACGGCAAGTACCCGCTGTCGCGCTTCCTGTACGTCTACGTCAACAAGGCCCCGAACAAGCCTCTGGCCCCGCTGGAAGCCGAGTTCGTGAAGCTGGTCCTGTCCAAGCAGGGTCAGGAAGTGGTCGTGAAGGACGGTTACATCCCACTGCCAGCCAAAGTCGCCGCCAAGGCCCTGGCTGACCTGGGTCTGAAAGAGGGCGCATAAGCCGCCGCCGAAGGTCCGGCCTGGCCGGACCTTCTTGCAGCAGCCGGCCACTGGGTCAACCGCCCCGGCCGGCTCCTGCCACCTCCATTTTCTGTCCGCTGCCGGCCCAGCCATGCGGCGGATTTGTTGCGTCACTGCATTGTCATCTTTCTGTCATACAGGATCGCTAGGGTGTGCGCATGAATGATCTGGCCAATTCCACCATGACTACGACTTCTCCCCCCAAGCGCATTGACTTCAATACGCCTGAATTGCAACGCAAGCGCCGCATCCGCGCGCTCAAGGATCGCCTGACCCGTTGGTACGTCCTCGTCGGCGGCCTGGCCGTCCTGGCGGCGATTACCCTGATCTTCTTCTTCCTGGCCTATGTCGTCGCCCCGCTGTTCCAGGGCGCCGAGCTGACCTCCAAGGACCCCCTGACGCCTGCCTGGATGCAAGACGCCGGCAAGCCCCTGATGTTCTCCCTGGAAGAGCAGAACCAGGTCGGCATGCGCGTGTCCGACAAGGGTCAGGCGCTGTTCTTCGATATCGATAACGGCGCCGAGCTGCGCAAGGTCGACCTGCCGATCCCGGCGGGCACCAGCGTCACCTCCATCGGCAAGGACCAGCCCGGTATTCCCATGGTGGTGGTCGGCTTGTCCAACGGCCAGGCCCTGGTGTTCCGCCACACCTACAAAGTCAGCTACCCGGATGGCAAGAAGACCATCTCCCCGGCGATCGAATACCCTTACGGCGAAGCCCCGATCACCCTCAACGCAGAAGGCGGCGCGCTGGAGCACGTCAACCTCAACGCCAGCGATACCACGCTGGTGCTGGCCGGTTCCACCGGCTCGCAGCTGCATGTGCTGAAGCTCTCGCGCGAAGAAAACATGATGACCGGCGAGGTCACCAGCGAGCAGAGCGCCATCGACCTGCCGCAGATGACCGAACCGGTCAAGGCCATGTACATCGACCCACGCCAGCAGTGGCTGTACGTGATCAACGGTCGCGCCCAGGCCGACGTCTTCAGCCTGCGGGACAAGAGCCTCAACGGTCGCTACAAGCTGCTGGAAGACGCCAACACCGAAGTCACCGCCAGTGCCCAATTGGTGGGCGGTATCTCGTTGATCATCGGTACTTCCAAAGGTGGCCTGGCCCAGTGGTTCATGGCCCGCGACCCGGACGGCGAGCTGCGCCTGAAGCAGATCCGCACCTTCCAGATGGGTACCGCGCCCATCGTCGAAATCACCGCCGAAGAGCGCCGCAAGGGTTTCGTCGCCCTGGACGCCGCCGGCAAGCTCGGGGTCTTCCACAGCACCGCCCACCGCACCCTGCTGGTGGACCAGGTGGTGGATGGCCAGGGCCTGTTCGGCCTGTCGCCTCGCGCCAACCGGGTGATCGTCGAGGCCGGTGGCAAGCTGCAACCCCTGGTGCTGGACAACCCGCACCCGGAAGTGTCCTGGAGCGCGCTGTGGAGCAAGGTCTGGTACGAGAACTACGACGAGCCCAAGTACGTCTGGCAGTCCACGGCGGCCAACACTGACTTCGAGCCCAAGCTGAGCCTGTCGCCGCTGACCTTCGGCACCTTGAAGGCCGCCTTCTACGCCATGCTGCTGGCGGCCCCGCTGGCCGTGGCCGCGGCGATCTACACCGCCTACTTCATGGCCCCCGGCATGCGCCGCAAGGTCAAGCCGGTGATCGAGCTGATGGAGGCGATGCCGACGGTGATCCTCGGCTTCTTCGCCGGCCTGTTCCTGGCGCCCTATGTCGAAGGCCACCTGCCGGGCATCTTCAGCCTGCTGGTGCTGCTGCCGATCGGCATCCTGGTGGCCGGCTTCACCTGGAGCCGCCTGCCCGAGTCCCTGCGCCTGAAGGTGCCGGACGGCTGGGAGAGCGCGATCCTGATCCCGGTGATCATCCTGGTCGGTTTCCTCTCGCTGTACCTGAGCCCGTTCATGGAGAACTGGTTCTTCGGCGGCGACATGCGCATGTGGATCTCCCACGACTTAGGCATCACCTACGACCAGCGCAACGCCCTGGTGGTGGGCCTGGCCATGGGCTTCGCGGTGATCCCGAACATCTACTCCATCGCCGAAGACGCCGTGTTCAGTGTGCCCCGTGGCCTGACCCTGGGCTCCCTGGCCCTGGGCGCCACCCCATGGCAGACCATGACCCGCGTGGTGATTCTCACCGCCAGCCCGGGCATCTTCTCGGCCCTGATGATCGGCATGGGCCGCGCCGTGGGCGAGACCATGATCGTGCTGATGGCCACCGGCAACACCCCGGTCATGGAAATGAACCTGTTCGAAGGCCTGCGCACCCTGGCGGCCAACGTCGCGGTGGAAATGCCGGAGTCGGAAGTCGGCGGCAGCCACTACCGCGTGCTGTTCCTCTCGGCGCTGGTGCTGCTGTTGTTCACCTTCATCATGAACACCCTCGCCGAGCTGATCCGTCAGCGTCTGCGCAAGAAATACTCGTCGCTTTAAGAAAGGTAGAAGTCTGTGAAACAGAACTCCCTCAAAGACTGGTTCAAGAGCGGCGCCCCCGGCGTCTGGATCAGCGGTGGCGCAGTGTCCATCGCGGTCATCATGACCATCGGCCTGCTGGCAGTGATCGCCGTGCGCGGCCTGGGCCACTTCTGGCCGGCGGACCTGGTGCATGCCAGCTACGACGTGCCTGGCCAGGCCAATCACCTGGTCGTCGGTGAAGTGGTGCAGAAGGAAGAAGTGCCCCGGGCCCGCCTGAAGAGTGCCGGCTTGCCGGTGCCCGACCAGGGCCCCGAGTTCATGACCCGCGAGTTGCTCAAGGTGGGCAACCGCGACCTGAACGGCAGCGACTTCACCTGGATCGTCGGCGAATGGCTGACCAACCAGAGCTACCCCAAGGAACTGATGGCCATCGAGCGCCGTGAGTGGGGCAACTTCTACGGCTACCTGGTCAACGTCAAGGAAAACGGCAAGGTGGTCGCCGAGGGCGAAGCCGCCTGGCCCGAGCTGCAGGCGCGGATCGACCGGGTGAACAAGCTGGCGACCCAGCTCAAGACCCTGGAGAAGTCCGACATCGGTGCGATCAACGCCGGCCTGGAGCGCATCCGCCTGCACGGTCGCAAGCTGGAGCTGGCTGGCAAGCTGGACGCCGCCGCCCAGGCCGACATGGATGCCGAGCGCGCCGAACTCAACGCCCGCTACCAGGACATCGAGGCCCGCCTGAGCGAGCTGCATACCCAGTTCAACCGCGACAGCCTGACCGCCCGCGATGCCAACGGCAAGGAAGTGGAGATCGGCCTGGGCAAGGTGGTGCATGCCTACCAGCCGAACGCCATGGGCACCTTCACCAAGGTTGGCTTCTACTTCAGCAAGGTCTGGGAATTCCTCAGCGACGATCCACGGGAAGCCAACACCGAGGGCGGGATCTTCCCGGCCATCTTCGGCACCGTGATGATGACCCTGATCATGGCCATGATTGTCACGCCGTTCGGCGTGCTGGCGGCGGTCTACCTGCGTGAATACGCCAAGCAGAACGCCCTGACCCGGGTAATCCGCATCGCCGTGAACAACCTGGCGGGCGTACCGGCCATCGTCTACGGCGTGTTCGGCCTGGGCTTCTTCGTCTACGTGCTGGGCGGGTCCCTGGACCGCCTGTTCTTCCCTGAGGCACTGCCGGCGCCGACCTTCGGTACCCCGGGCCTGCTCTGGGCATCCCTGACCCTGGCGCTGCTGGCGGTACCGGTGGTGATCGTGGCCACCGAGGAAGGCCTGGCGCGGATCCCGCGGACCGTGCGCGAAGGCTCCCTGGCCCTGGGCGCGACCAAGGCCGAGACCCTGTGGAAGATCGTCCTGCCCATGGCCAGCCCGGCGATGATGACCGGCATGATCCTCGCCGTGGCCCGTGCCGCCGGCGAAGTGGCGCCGCTGATGCTGGTGGGTGTGGTGAAGCTGGCGCCGTCGCTGCCGGTGGATGGCAACTACCCGTACCTGCACCTGGATCAGAAGATCATGCACCTGGGCTTCCATATCTACGACGTCGGCTTCCAGAGCCCCAACGTCGAGGCCGCGCGGCCGCTGGTGTACGCCACCGCGTTGCTGCTGGTACTGGTGATCGCCGTGCTCAACCTGTCGGCGGTATGGATCCGTAACCACCTGCGCGAGAAGTACAAGGCGCTGGACAGCTAAAGCCATTAGCCACAAGCGGCAAGCTACAAGCCGCTTTTGCTCAAAACTTGCGGCTTGCAGCTAGAAGCTTGCAGCTACGAACGGAGTGAGACCCATGCAACACGAAACCCATACCCACGGCATCAACATGTCCGCCCTGGGTCGCGACAAGCAGAGCCTGAGCCTGGAGCAGGAAACCGTGGCGATCGAAGTGCCCGGCCTGAGCCTGTTCTACGGCGAGAAGCAAGCGCTGTTCGACGTCAGCATGAACATTCCCAAGCAGCGCGTGACCGCCTTCATCGGCCCGTCCGGCTGCGGCAAGTCGACCCTGCTGCGCACCTTCAACCGCATGAACGACCTGGTGGACGGTTGCCGCGTGGAAGGCGCCATCAACCTGTACGGCAACAACATCTACCGCAAGGGCGAGGATGTGGCCGAGCTGCGTCGTCGGGTGGGCATGGTGTTCCAGAAGCCCAACCCGTTCCCCAAGACCATCTACGAGAACGTGGTCTATGGCCTGCGCATCCAGGGCATCAACAAGAAGCGCGTGCTCGACGAAGCGGTGGAGTGGGCGCTCAAGGGCGCGGCCCTGTGGGATGAGGTCAAGGACCGCCTGCACGACTCGGCCCTGGGCCTGTCCGGTGGTCAGCAGCAGCGCCTGGTGATCGCCCGGACCATCGCCGTGGAACCGGAAGTGCTGCTGCTGGACGAACCCTGCTCGGCCCTGGACCCGATCTCGACCCTGAAGGTCGAGGAACTGATCTACGAGCTCAAGTCCAAGTTCACCATCGTCATCGTGACCCACAACATGCAGCAGGCGGCGCGGGTCTCGGACTACACCGCGTTCATGTACATGGGCAAACTGGTGGAATTCGGCGACACCGACACCCTGTTCACCAACCCGGCCAAGAAACAGACCGAAGACTACATCACCGGACGCTATGGCTAGGAGCAGCTACAAGCCGCAAGCTTCAAGCGGCAAGACAGAAGCGGTAGGCGATATCCGGATCAATATTTAACTGCTTGAAGCTTGCGGCTTGAAGCTTGCAACTTTCGCGGAGCGAACCATGATTTCGAAGGAAGGCTTAACCCATCACATCTCTCAGCAGTTCAATGCCGAGCTGGAAGAGGTGCGCAGCCACCTGCTGGCCATGGGCGGGCTGGTGGAGAAACAAGTCAATGACGCCGTCACCGCACTGATCGAGGCCGACTCCGGGCTGGCCCAGCAAGTGCGCGAGATCGACGAGCAGATCAACCAGATGGAGCGCAACATCGACGAGGAGTGCCTGCGCATCCTCGCCCGGCGCCAGCCTGCGGCTTCCGACCTGCGCCTGATCATCAGCATCTCCAAGTCGGTGATCGACCTGGAGCGCATCGGCGACGAAGCCACCAAGATCGCCCGCCGGGCCATCCAGCTGTGCGAGGAGGGCGAGGCCCCGCGTGGCTACGTCGAAGTGCGGCATATCGGCGACCAGGTGCGCAACATGGTGCGTGACGCGCTGGACGCCTTCGCCCGGTTCGACGCCGAACTGGCCCTGTCGGTAGCCCAGTACGACAAGATCATCGACCGCGAGTACAAGACCGCGCTGCGCGAGCTGGCCACCTACATGATGGAAGACCCGCGCTCTATCTCGCGGGTTTTGAGCATCATCTGGGTATTGCGCTCGCTGGAGCGGATCGGCGATCACGCGCGCAACATCTCCGCGCTGGTGATCTACCTGGTGCGTGGCACCGATGTGCGCCACCTGGGCCTCAAGCGCATGAAGGAAGAAGTTGAAGGACCGGCTGGCGATTCGGCTAATGTTCCGGGTGAAGCTGACGATAATTAAGATTGCCCGAGAAGAGCGCCCGGCCTTTTGGCCGGGCGTTTTTGTTTGCGGTCCTTGAATTCGAAAAGCAGCACCCGCGAACGAAAAGTCCCGGCGTGACTGAAGAGTTTTGGCAAAGTGCCATCAGCCAGCGTTATGCTTGCCGGGATTTTTAGAGGGGTGGTCGATGAGTAAGGTAAGTGTGTTGGTGGTGGACGACGCGTCGTTCATTCGTGACCTGGTGAAGAAGTGCCTGCGCAACTACTTCCCCGGCATCAAGATCGAAGACGCGGTCAACGGGAAGAAGGCCCAGGCGATGCTCGCCCGCGAAGCCTTCGACCTGGTCCTGTGCGATTGGGAAATGCCGGAAATGTCCGGCCTGGAACTGCTGACCTGGTGCCGTGGCCAGGAAGCGCTCAAGGCCATGCCGTTCGTCATGGTGACCAGCCGGGGCGACAAGGAAAACGTGGTGCAGGCGATCCAGGCCGGGGTTTCCGGCTATGTCAGCAAGCCCTTCACCAACGAACAGCTGCTGACCAAGGTCAAGCAGGCGCTGAACAAGGTCGGCAAGCTCGACACCCTGATGAACAGCGCTCCGACCAAGATGAACTCCGCCTTTGGCAACGATTCCCTGAGCGCCCTGACCGGCGGCAAGGCCGAGGTGGTCGCCCCGGCTGCCCGGCCAGCCGCTCCGGCAGCCGCTGCAGCCCCGGCTGCGGCGCCATCCCGTGGTCTGCTCAACAGCCCACCGGTCAAGGCACCTGCCGCCGCCGCTGCCGCCAGTGGCGGCCGTGGCCAGGGCCAACTGCGCCTGCCTGGCGGCACCCAGCCTTGCGTGATCAAGGCCCTGAGCATCAAGGAAGCGCTGTTGGTGGTGAAGCGCACCGATAACCTGCCGCAGGTGCTGGACAGCGCAGTATTGGATCTGGAGCAGGGCGAGAACGCCGAAGTGGCCCGGCTCAATGGCTACCTGCATGCGGTAGTGGCGCACGAACCGAAGCCCGACAGCGATTGGCTGCAGCTGACCTTCCGTTTCGTCGACCAGGATGCGCAGAAGCTGGACTACATCTCGCGCCTGATCGCCCGCGGCACCGCGCAGAAGCACTTCGTTCCAGGCGCGGGCTGATCCTCGCCGACCGCTTCGCTGTAGGAACTGCCAAGCCCGCTCCTACAGCGAAGCGCAAATCTGCTGAAAACACTTTTCCACGCCGATTTTCTGCCAGCCACCCAGGCCAGCGGCTGCGTTATTCCCCAATCCCGCCAACAATCCGCACCTTCGGCTGCAACCCCCAGGGCACAGGGGCTTGGCCATTCCTCCCGCCACCTTCCGCCGTACGTCTGATTAACTGTCCTGCACTTGATTTATATCTATTTGGATATAAATTGCCGGAAGCGCTCTACCTGATTCACCCTTTGCAGCCATGCGTTGAAACAACCCCGTGCGGCCAGCCCTGGCAGTCTTGATTAGCCTTGTTCCTGGTCACTGACAGGAGAAGTTCGATGCCCAGGCACAAGGATGTGGTGTTTGTCGGGAGAGCGCTGCGGGATCTCAGGGCATTCCCTGAAGATGCCCGTCGGGCTGCCGGGTTTCAGCTGGATCTGCTGCAGCAGGGCGAACAGCCCTACGATTGCAGGCCGGTGAAAACCATCGGCCCGAGTGTCTTCGAAATCAGGATTCATGAAGATTCAGGGGCGTTTCGGGTGTTTTATGTGGTCAGGCGGCCTGCAGCCATCTATGTGCTGCACGCGGTGCGCAAGACTACCCGCAAGACCGAAGCGCGGGATATCGAGCTGGCTCGTGCCAGATTTCAGCAAGCAGGTTCATGCCATGACTGACCAACAGATCAACCCGCGCTTTGCCAGCGTCTGGGATGCCCTTGAAGCCACCCCCCAGGAGGCCGCCAACATGCGCCTGCGGGCCAAGCTGATGCTGGAGCTGGGCAAGACCGTGCAGGCCTGGGGGCTGTCGCAGAAGGAGGCGGCCAAGCGTCTCAACATCACCCAGCCCAGGCTCAACGATGTGCTTAGCGGCAGGATCAACAAGTTCTCCCTCGATGCGCTGGTCAACCTCTGCGAGGCCGCGCAACTGGGGGTGGAGATCCGCTTCGACGTGGGCGGCATTGGGCCCCTGGCACCCGCCTGATTCATACAAGCTCCATATCAGGCTGCTAGCATGGTTTTTCCCCTGCCAAGAAACTGCTCAATGTTCGTACGCCTGCTGTTCCTCTGCGGCTTGTCCATGGTCGCCAGCTCGCTGGCGGCGATGACGGTCTACAAGTCCGTCGACGCCGACGGCGTGGTGTCCTACAGCGACCGGCCTTCGCCGGGAGCGCAGGCGTTCGTGTTCCGCGATCGCATGGAGGAACACCTGGAGCGCCAGGTGCGGCTGGATATCCAGAAACACAGGGGCGTGGATGCGCTGTACGTGCGCAACGACCTGCATGGGCCGGTGGAGGTGGAGCTGGGGTTCGCCAGCCTGAGCAACGTCAGCGGCGCGCCGGCGCAGCCGATCCGCCGGGTGCTGCCAGCCCGCAGCAGGCAGCGTCTGGCGCTCTTGACGGCGACCCGGGCCGGCCAGCCCTTGAGCTATGTCCCAAGGTTTCGTTACTCCCTGGGCGACCCGGGAGGAGCCGTGCAGGCCTACCGCTACCCCTTGCCCTGGCGGGGCGGGCCGTTTCGCCTGACCCAGGGCGCCAACGGCCAGTACAGCCATTCCAGCCCCAAGAGCCGTTATGCGATGGACATCGCCATGCCGGTGGGTACGCCGATCATCGCGGCCCGAGGTGGGATGGTGGTCAAGACCGAGAACGCCCAGAGCGGTCGGGGCGACAACCCGGCCGGCAACTTCGTCCGGGTGCTGCACGACGACGGCACCATGGGCGTGTACCTGCATCTCAAGCAAGGTTCGGTGAGCGTGCGCGAGGGCCAGCGGGTGGCGGTGGGCAGCCCGCTGGGGCTGTCGGGCAATACCGGCAACAGCAGCGGGCCGCACCTGCACTTCGTGGTGCAGCGCAATACCGGGTTGGGGCTGGTGTCGATTCCCTATCAGTTCGACCAGCCCCTGGGGGATTTACCGAACTTCGCCCTGGGCAATAAATAGGGCGTGAGTGGCCGGCCGGCTCGCACAGGAGCCGACCGGTGCGGGCTCGATCAGTCGAGCATCAGGACCTTGGCCAGGATGATCTTCGGTCCCTTCATCTTCTTGATGATGATGCGCAGGCCTTCGACTTCCAGCACTTCTTCCTCTTCAGGCACCCGTTTCAGGGTCTCGTACACCAGGCCCGCGAGGGTTTCGGCCTCGATATGGTCCAGGTCGATGCCCAGCAGGCGCTCGACTTTGAACAGCGGGGTGTCGCCGCGTACCAGCAGCTTGCCCGGCTGGTAGGCGAGGATGCCGCGCTCGGTCTTGCGGTGTTCGTCCTGGATGTCGCCCACCAGCACTTCCAGCACGTCTTCCATGGTCAGGTAGCCGATCACCTTGCCGTCGGCTTCCTCCACCAGGGCGAAGTGCGAGCCGCCCTTGCGGAACTGCTCCAGCAGCTGGGACAACGGCATGTGCCGGGATACTCGCTCCAGCGGGCGGGTCAGCTCGGCCAGGTTGAACGACGCCGGGATATGGTCCAGCGCCGCCAGCTCCAGCAGCAGGTCCTTGATGTGCAGCAGGCCGACGAACTCGTTGCGCTCGCTGTCGTAGACCGGGTAGCGGCTGAACTTGTGGCGGCGGAACAGCGCCAGGACTTCCTTGAGCGGCGCCGTGGACTCGACGCTGATCAAGTCTTCCCGGGAGTTGGCCCAGTCCACCACTTCCAGCTCGCCCATCTCCACCGCCGAGGCCAGTACCCGCATGCCTTGGTCGCTGGGGTCCTGGCCACGGCTGGAGTGCAGGATCAGCTTGAGCTCTTCACGGCTGTAGTGGTGCTCGTGGTGCGGGCCGGGCTCGCCCTGGCCGGCGATGCGCAGAATGGTGTTGGCGCTGGCGTTGAGCAGGTAGATGGCCGGGTACATCAGCCAGTAGAACAGGTACAGCGGTACCGCCGTCCATAGCGACAGCAGCTCTGGCTTGCGGATCGCCCAGGACTTGGGCGCCAGCTCGCCGACCACGATGTGCAGGTAGGAAATGATGAAGAACGCGGTGAAGAACGATACGCCGCGGATTACTTCCGCAGAGTTGACGCCCACGGCGCCCAGCAGCGGTTCCAGCAGGTGGGCGAAGGCCGGCTCGCCGACCCAGCCCAGGCCCAGGGAGGCCAGGGTGATGCCCAGCTGGCAGGCCGACAGGTAGGCGTCCAGCTGGCTGTGTACGGTGCGCAGGATCTGCCCGCGCCAGCCGTTCTTGTGGGCGATGGCCTCGACCCGGGTCGAGCGCAGCTTGACCATGGCGAACTCGGCGGCCACGAAGAAGCCGTTGAGCAGGACCAGAAGCAGAGCGAAGACAATCATGCCGAAGTCGGCGAACAGAGACGCGAGGGTAAAACCAGGGGAAGGGTCCATGATGGGGTTTTGCGGATTCCATGTATTCGAAAAGAGGGTGACACGGTGCCTGGAGGGCAGGCACAAGCTACGCAATGTAGCGGCTGACAGGGCGGTTGCCTAGGGGGCAGGCCGCTGTCAGCGCTGGTCGGTCAGGCTGGCGATGCGGATTTTCTTCATCTGGGCCGGGGCGAAATGGCAGGTGAAGGTGCTGCCATGGCCCAGCACGCTGCTGATCTCCAGGCGGGCGCGGTGGCGCAGCAGCACATGCTTGACGATGGCCAGGCCCAGGCCGGTGCCACCGGTATTGGAGTTGCGGCTGGAGTCGACTCGGTAGAAGCGTTCGGTCAGGCGCGGCAGGTGCTTGCTGTCGATGCCGATCCCGGAATCCTGCACGCTCAGGTGCGCACCCTGTTCGTCGCCCCACCAGCGGATGCGGATATTGCCTTCGGCCGGGGTGTACTTCACCGCGTTGAACACCAGGTTGGAGAAAGCGCTGCGCAGTTCGGCCTCGCTGCCCTTGAGCAGTACCGAGGCATCGGCTTCCAGGGTGATGTGCTGGTTGCGTTCGCCGGACAACGCCTGGGCATCGCTCTTGATCGATTGCAGCAGCGTGTCGATGGGCACCGGATGGTTGTCCGAGGGGTAGTCGGTGGCCTCCAGCTTGGCCAGCAGCAGCAGGTCGTTGAGCAGGGTCTGCATGCGCCCGCCTTGCTGCTGCATCTGCTGCAGGGCGCGGCTCCAACGCGGGTTCACCTCGTCGACGTTGTCCAGCAGGGTCTCCAGGTAGCCGCAGATCACCGTCAGCGGCGTGCGCAGCTCGTGGGACACGTTGGCGATGAAGTCCTTGCGCATCTGCTCCAGCTGGTGGATGCGGGTGACGTCGCGCACCAGCATCAGGTGCTCGTTGTTGCCGTAGCGGGTGATGTACAGCTGGATGCGCACGCGGTCGTTGGCCGGGGAGGGGATCTCCAGCGGCTCGGCGTAGTTGTCCTGCTCGAAGTATTCCTTGAAGCGTGGATGACGCACCAGGTTGGTCACCGGCTGGCCGCTGTCCTGGGGCGTCTTGAGGCCCAGCAGGGTTTCGGCGGCGCGGTTCCACCATTCCAGGTTGCCGTCGCTGTCGAGCATGATCACCGCATCCTTGAGCGCCGCGGTGGACTCCTGGACGCGGTCGATCACCGCTTGCAGGCGCCCACGGACCCGCTGGTCGCGGCGTTGCAGGTGGTAGATGCTGTCGAACACCTCGCCCCACAGGCCGTAGCCATCGGGTGGCGCTTCGTCGGGCTGGTGCAGGCGCAGCCATTCGTGCAGGCGCAACAGCTGCTTGAGGGTCCAGGCCAGGTAGATCCCCAGGCCGGCGGCCAGGCTCCAGCCGTAGTAGCCGCTGACCAGCCCCACCAGCAGGCAGCCGGTAAGCAACAGCAACATGTGGCGAATCAGGGTGCCATGCCAGTTTTGATTCACAATCGGTCCTTCGGACGGTGAAAAGTTTCAAGCTGCAAGCTGCAAGCTGCAAGTCAAAGCAGACGGCTTCCTACTTGCCGCTTGTAGCTGGCAGCTTGCAACCGCTTTCAACCTTTGGTTGAAAACCGATACCCGGTGCCGCGCACGGTTTGTACCAGATTTTCGTAGGCATCCCCCAGTGCCTTGCGCAGCCGGCGGATATGCACGTCCACGGTGCGCTCCTCGACGTACACATTGCCGCCCCAGACCTGGTCCAGCAGCTGGCCACGGGTATAGGCGCGCTCCTGGTGGGTCATGAAGAACTGCAGCAGGCGGTATTCGGTGGGGCCCATTTCCGCCGGCTTGCCGTCGATGGTCACCCGGTGGCTGATGGGGTCCAGCAGCAAGCCGCCGACTTCGATGGGAGCCTCGCCGTCGGACGGGCCGGCGCGGCGCAGCACGGCCTTGAGCCGGGCCACCAGCTCGCGGGGGGAGAACGGCTTGGTGATGTAGTCGTCGGCGCCGACCTCCAGGCCCTGGATCTTGTTGTCCTCTTCGCCCTTGGCGGTGAGCATGATGATCGGGATGTCGCCGGTCAGCTCGTCACGCTTGAGGCGGCGCGCCAGCTCGATGCCCGAGGTTCCAGGGAGCATCCAGTCCAGCAGGATCAGGTCCGGCTTGCGGTCGACGATGATGGCATGCGCCTGCTGGGAGTTCTCTGCCTCCATGCAGTCATAGCCGGCCATTTCCAACGCAACGGCGATCATCTCGCGAATGGGCGCTTCGTCGTCAACGATCAGAATGCTTCTGCCAACCATGCTTGAACCTCTTGTCATTCAACTGTCTTGCGCCGCATTAGATAACGGAATTATTGCAGTCGTGTGACAGTATTTCAGGTCGCGGGGCGTGGCGCAGCTTCCTCGACTAAGCTTGGGGTCCGATTCCTGACAACCACAAAAGAAGGTTTCCATGACTCTGTTCAAGCAATCCCTGAAAGTCCTGCTGGTGGGCGCCGCCCTGGCCCTGCCGACCCTGGCCCTGGCCGCCGAGCCGGCGATGAGCAAGGACGGCATGCTGGTGGATCACAAGGGCATGACTCTCTACACCTTCGCCAAGGATGCCGATGGCAAGTCCATGTGCAACGACAAGTGCGCCGCCAACTGGCCGCCGCTGATGGCCGAGGCCGGCGACAAGGCCGAAGGCAAGTGGACGGTGATCAAGCGCGACGACGGCAAGATGCAGTGGGCCTATGACGGCAAGCCGCTGTATGGCTTCGTGATGGACAAGAAGGCCGGCGACATGACCGGCGAAGGCAAGATGGACGGCGCCTGGAAGGTCGCCAAGCAGTAACCCCACCTGTGGCGGCTACAGGTCCTGTAGCCGCTGCTGGGCCCGCGAAGCTGCGCAAAAGGCCCGTGGGGCCTTGCCTGGCGGTCCGGTCGAACCCCTGGCGGCCTCTCAAGTGCGCTGTGTCCCTTCAGGCCCAAGTCTGATCGCGGCCCGAGCCTTCGGCAGCGGCTATACGGCCCTAGCGCAGGGCGTAGTCCAGGACCACGCCGATGAAGATCGCCATGCCCGCCCAGTGGTTGTGCAGGAAGGCCTTGAAGCATTTCATCCGGTCGCGATCCCGGGTGTACCAGAATTCCCAGGCGAAGCATGCCGCCGCCACTACCAGGCCCAGGTGGAACCAGCCCCCCAGGTCGAACCGCGCGCCCGCCAGCAGCAGGCAGGCCAGGGACAGGCCCTGCAGGGTAAGGATGATCACCCGGTCGGCCTCGGCGAACAGGATCGCCGTGGATTTCACGCCGATCTTGAGGTCGTCGTCGCGGTCGGTCATGGCGTAGTAGGTGTCGTAGCCCACCGTCCACAGCAGGTTGGCGATGTACAGCAACCACGCCGTCGCCGGCAGTTGGCCGTCCTGGGCGGTGAACGTCATCAGGATGCCCCAGGAGTAAGCCGCCCCCAGCACCACCTGCGGGTAATAGGTGTAGCGCTTCATGAAGGGGTAGCAGGCGGCCAAGGCCAGGGCGCCGAACGACAACCAGACGGTGGTGGCGTTGGTGCACAGCACCAGCAGGAAGGCCGTACCCATGAGCACCGCGAACAACACCAGGGCCTCCTTGGCGCTGACCTTGCCGGTGGCCAGCGGACGCTGGTCGGTGCGCTTGACCTGGCCGTCGACCTTGCGGTCGGCGAAGTCGTTGATCGCGCAACCGCCGGCCCGGGTCAGGACCACGCCGAGGCCGAAGATCAGCACATGGCCCAGGGATGGCGCGCCCTTGGCCGCGATCCACAGGGCGCTCAGGGTCGGCCACAGCAGCAGGTAGATGCCGATGGGCTTGTCCATGCGGGTCAGTTGCAGGAAATCCCAGGTCCGCGGGTGCAGGCGGTTCAGGGACTGGAGCAGGCGCAGGTACATCAGCAAGCCTCCGATTGGGTCTCTATGGCGTGCCACAGCCCGGGCAGGAAGACCTCGGCCACCAACAGGCTAAGAGGCCCGCGATCGAAGCGCGAGCGCCGGCCCCACAGGTCGCTGGCAGCGACCTGGGTGGGCAGCCACGGCTGGGGATAGCGGCAGACTTCGATGGGCTGGCGGGTGAAGGCTTCGTCGCAGAACAGCAACTCGCCCAGGGACCGGCTGCCCAGTTCGTCGATGTTCAGCCCGCCGTCTTCGAGGGCACTGCGGGCGGCCACGCTGCGGGCGAATACCCAGGCCTCGCCATGCCCGCGCAAGTACACCTCGCGGACCCAGCCCTGGCTGTACTCGGGCAGGCCCAGGGCCGCGCACTCGTCGCTGCGCAGGGTTTGCCATTGTTCCACCAGCGGCGTGACGCTGAAGCCATTGTTGGACAGGCGAGTCAGGCGTCGGGTCAGCGATCCTTCGTCGAACAGCCAGTTGGCGACCAGTGCGCCGGGAACAGGGGACAGACGGCTTTGCACCAGCCAGGTCGGGGCCGGCGCGGGGGGCATTGAGTGCGGCACGGTGGTTCGTTATTGGCAGCAAATGAGGCGGCGAGCTTAGCACGGCCACCGGTGGTTTTGATTGACCGGGGACGCCAGGCGGCACGAACGTGCTTGCATCTGCCGGTAGCGACCAGTAAAAAACCCCAGTGCCGGAAGCTGATCAGCGTGGGGACCTTCCAGAGTCGACCCATCGACCGCCCCGCCGGCAAAGCCTGAATGCTCGAGGATATGCATCGATGAAGAAGTGGCAGTGTGTGGTCTGTGGCTTGATCTACAACGAAGCGGAAGGTTGGCCGGACGACGGTATCGCACCGGGCACCCGTTGGGAGGACGTGCCTGAAGACTGGCTCTGCCCGGATTGTGGCGTGAGCAAGACCGACTTCGAAATGATCGAGATCGCTTGATCGACTTTTGCAGACAATGACCAATAACAAGGAGCAGGGAATGAGCGCACCGGTAGTGATCGTAGGGACGGGCCTGGCGGGGTACAACCTGGCCCGGGAATTTCGCAAGCTCGACGGCGACACGCCGCTGCTGCTGATCACCGCCGATGACGGTCGTTCCTACTCCAAGCCGATGCTCTCCACCGGCTTCGGCAAGAACAAGGACGCCGATGGCCTGAGCATGGCCGAGCCCGGCGCCATGGCCGAGCAGCTCAAGGCCGAGGTGCGCACCCATACCCGGATCAGCGGCATCGACCCGGGCCACAAGCGCCTGTGGATCGGCGAGGAAGCGGTGGTCTATCGCGACCTGGTCCTGGCCTGGGGCGCCGAGACCGTGCGGGTGCCGGTGCAGGGCGATGCCGGCGAGCTGATCTTCCCGATCAACGACCTGGAAGACTATGCGCGCTTTCGGGCCGCCGCAGCCGGCAAGCGCCGGGTGCTGCTGCTGGGAGCCGGCCTGATCGGCTGCGAGTTCGCCAACGACCTGATCCTCGGTGGCTACGAGGTGGACCTGGTGGCGCCTTGCGAGCAGATCATGCCGACCCTGTTGCCTGCGGCGGCAGCGGCGGCGGTCCAGGCCGGCCTGGAAAGCCTGGGCGCGCGCTTCCACCTGGGCCCGGTGCTCAACCGCCTGCAACGCAATGCCGACGGCCTGGAGGCCCATCTGTCCGATGGCCAGGTGATCATCTGCGACCTGGTGGTCTCGGCCATCGGCCTGCGTCCGCGCATCGACCTGGCCGCCGCTGCCGGGCTGATGGTCAATCGCGGCGTCGTGGTGGACCGCGAGCTCAAGACGTCCCACTCCAATATCTACGCCCTGGGCGACTGCGCCGAGGTCGATGGCCTGAACCTGCTGTATGTGCTGCCGCTGATGAGCTGCGCCCGGGCCCTGGCGCAGACCCTGGCCGGCAACCCGACTGCGGTCAGCTATGGCCCGATGCCGATCACCGTCAAGACCCCGGTCTGCCCGCTGGTGGTGTCGCCGCCACCACGGGGCATGGAAGGCGTCTGGACCGCCGAAGGGCAGGGCGCCGACGTTCGGGCCCTGTGCCGCGACGCCAGCGGCCAGTTGCTGGGCTATGCCCTGACCGGGGCCGCGGTGATGGAAAAACTGGCCCTGAACAAGGAGCTTCCGGCGCTGCTGGCCTGAATACCGGTCGTTCTGTCGGAATAACCGGGTTTTTGCCTTCACAAAGCTCGCCGGGAGACTGGCGCCACTCTCCAGCGCGTGCCATCCTCACTCCCGTCTGCCGCAGTGTAGAGCCTGCGGCGCCTTGGGCGCTGTTCCCGTGAACAGCACGGACATAACAACAAAAAACCGTCAAAGAGGCTTCACACTATGCGTAAACCAGAACTCGCCGCAGCCATTGCTGAAAAAGCAGACCTGACCAAAGAGCAAGCCAACCGCGTGCTCAACGCCATCCTCGAGGAAATCACCGGGGCCCTGCATCGCAAAGACAGCGTCACCCTGGTCGGTTTTGGCACCTTCCTGCAACGTCATCGTGGCGCCCGTACCGGCAAGAACCCGCAGACCGGCGAGCCGGTGAAGATCAAGGCCAGCAACACCGTGGCATTCAAGCCTGGCAAATCGCTGAAAGACAGCGTCAATCCATAAGCATTGAGTGCTCTCCCGCCAGCGGGGGCGCACAGGGGGAAATAGGCACGCCGAGCGCATCGGGTGCCTATTTTTTTGCCTGCCACAAATCGCAGGCTTGGCTTGCGAAGGCCTGTGGGCGTGGCTAGGATGCCCGCCTGTTTGCGTCGCGACCCAAGGCCAAGGATGACCCGTTCGATCAACAATTCCCCGCTATCGACCGACCTGCTGCGCCGTCTGTTCGTCCCGGCCTGCGTCGCCGGTTTCCTGGCCCTGGGCCTGCCGTCGGCTCTGGCCGGCAGCCAGCCGCGCCTGGAACAGATTGGCTATCGCGAGGCCCTCAGCTGGTTCCACAGCCAGAAGTACGACGACACCGGCTCCTGGATCTGCGGTTACTCCCTGGCTCGCGAAGACTACAGCGTGGCGCCCAAGGCCCCGCGCTTGTTGGTGGAGGTGGCGCAGCGTTTTCTCTACCTCAAGACCGGCGGCCAGTTGCTGGAGCTCACGGGCGCGGTGCAAAGCCCGGAGCGTAGCGAGTACCAGAATCTGGGCGCGGGTATCCGGATCACCCTGGACATTCTCAAGCGCAACAATTTCAGCGAGTACCAGGAGTCCCACGATCGCCAGGTGCTGGCACGCATCGAAATCAACGATCAGGTCCAGACCCTGACCCTCAAGGGGCAATCATGCGGCACCTGAACCTGGCCGGCCTTGGCCTGCTGATCGCTTGCAGCGTTTTTTCCGTCCAGGCCGATGAGTCGGCTCCGGGCCAGGGCTGCTACGGCTACCTCACCGAGATGGTGCGTAGCAGTGATTATCCCTACCGTGACTTCACCACCCCGGACAAGCTCGAGCTGCTGGTCGATCGGGATGATGGCCAGCAGTTGAGCCTGCAGCTGTTCTATGAAACCTCCGGTAGCGGGATCATCGGCTGGGTCCGTTATGACGTGGCGCGACAAGCCTTGTGGAACGTCACCATCGATCCCGAGGAACCTCAAGCCCTGACGTTCGATCGGCGCTTGGCCAAGGCCTATGCATCCTGCCTGGATGCGCGCTGAGCCCTGGCCGTGCATCAGCACGGACGATGCTGTGTTAGTTCAAAGTTGCCGACGGGTTCCTTGATTGTTACCGGGCATTGCTTGAAGATTTGCCGCAGAACGACCCTCCCTTTTCAGCATGGAACGCCAGCCCTTGTCCTCTTACCGTCTCCAAGAAGCCGATCTCGACATTCCTGACGCCTGGCAGGACCAGAGCATCAACATCTTCAAGCTGCCCGCGGTCGGCGGTGCCCAGGAAGCCAGTTTCGTCATCAGCCGCGACCCGAGCCAGGGCGACGCCTCCTTCAGCGACTACGTAGCCCGGCAACTGAGCAGCGCCGAGCAGCAACTGCCAGGCTTCAGCCTGATCAAGCGCTGGGACTTCGACATGCACGGCCACGCCGCCGTGTTGCTGGACTACAGCTGGAAGCGCGAAGGCCGCGAGCTGATGCTGCGCCAGGTGTTTATCGAACGTAAGCCGGCGGTGTTGATCACCACCTTGACCACCACGGTCAACGATATGCCCCATCACGAGCCCGCCTGGAAGCAGGCCATGCAGAGCCTCAAGCCCGTGCCATCCGTGGCCTGATGACAAAGGCCAGGTAGTACGCGATGGATATGTTGGCAGCTGCACGCCTGGGGGATGAGATCGCCCATGGTTTTGGTGTCGCGGCAATGGTGGCCGGAGCCGTCGTCGGAGCCTTGATCGGGGCTGCGGTCGTCGCCGCTACCGTGGCCACCGGTGGTGTGGCCCTGGCGATCATGGCCGGTTCGATTGCCGCTGGCGGCTTGTCGATGTTCCAGATCGTCAAGGGGCTGAGCACCATCTTCAACCTGCCCGAACCCAGCACGGGGGTGCTGGTAGAGGGCAGCTTCAATGTCTATATCAACCGGCGCAACGCCATGCGCGCCGGGCAGGACCACTCGTCCTCGTGCAGCGGCCTGCCGCTGAACCATCCCATCTGGCCCTTTCCGGTATTGATCGCCGAAGGCAGCGCCAAGGTCACCATCAATGGCAAGCCGGCGGGCCGGCTGCAAAGCAAGATGGTGTGTGGCGCCCATATCAAGACGGGTAGCGAGAACACCTTCATTGGCGGACCGACGGTGCAGGTGGCCTTCGTGCTGGATATCGAGGGTTGGTTGCACAGCGGGCTCGAGATCCTCGGGCTGGTGGCGCTGGGGGCCGGCCTGGTGGTGGCAGCCATGGCCGGGCTGGCGTCGCTGGCCGGGTTCGTGGTGATCGGCGGTGCCATGATGGGGGGCATGGAGTTGCTGGGGCTGCTGGGCGACAGGCTGGGTCCGGGTTATCGCGACCTGCTGCAGGGTGTGGCCGGCATGGCGCTGCTGGGCTTGAGCCCGAAGATGGTGAAGAGCATCGAGGCGCCTCAGTTCAAGCCGGGCTTCAGCGAGGCGGACATCCTTGCCATTCCCAAGTACGATCGCCCCGATCCGTCCACCTACCTGAATCCGCGCTTCATTTCCCAGCACCTGGCCAAGTTCGACAAGGGCGCCTCGCGCCTGATGACCAAGGCCAACCTGGACAAGTACGGCATTGGCCAGAAGGACGGTACCTCATTCATTTCCCCCAGGCACGAGATCGACCAACTCCTGGCCAGGACCAAGGGCGACAAGCAGGCATTGGCGGATGCACTGGGTCTGCCGGAGAAGTTCTTCGAATCCGGTGGCGAGCTGGTGCGCATCGACCTGCCCAACCCCCGGGACCTGAACTTGCGCATTCCCTCGGGTAACGAGGCGGGAGCCAATGCCGACTGGATACCCGGTGGTAAGCTGCCCGAGGGGACCAGCGAAGCGGTAATCGATGCCGGGGGCCTCAAGACCAGCGACCTGGACTGGAAAATCCTCAACTTCTAAGGACCCACATGAAATTCAAAGATCTGTTCGTAAGCCGTGAAGAAATGTTCTCGATGGGCATCGAAGAAGTTTCCGGGCAGTACTACGTCTCCTTCCCGGTCAGCAACGGCATGGTCGATTACGAGGAGTACTACGCCATTGATCGGGCGACTTTCGAGTTGTTCGAGAGGGATATGCAGGCCGCGCTGGAATTCGTCACCCGCGCCCGGAAGCAGGAGCTGGACCAGTTGCTGATCATCAAGCCGGGCAAGAAGCGCGGTACGGCGATCTAACCCGGCATCTGCCGGGCTTCAGGCATTGTTGCGATAGGGTACGAAACGTCGTTCGGCGCTGTAGAGCCCCAGCCCCTTGTCGCCCCTGAAGCCCGCGTCGATCAGGCTGTCGGCCAGGGCCGCTCTGATCAGCAGGTCCCCGGACTCCGGCTCCCGGGCGATCTGGCCCATTTGCGGGGCGGCTTGAAGAAACCAGGTCTTGTTGAAGTAGAGCAGGGTGCCATCGTCGTCCCGCTCCGCTTCGGAGCGCGCGTGGTCTACGGCATTGACGAGCTTGATGGCATTGACGATGTAGTAGGGCTGGCTGACTTCCTGGGCGTCGGCAATGAGGCTCAGGGGCTGGATCAACTGGATATCGGCTCCCGCATGCTGGGTGAGAAAGTCCGCCAGCCGAGCTGAAACCAGGGGAACGGCCCCCAGCAGCCACAGGCAATCGTGCTCCAGCAGTTTCTTCGTCTTGCACTGGAAAAACACCGGCGGCTTGTCCATCGCCTCTGGGTGCGGCTGCCCGGCGAGCAGGGCCAGGTAGTCGAAGCTCGACCCAGGGGTTTCATAGGCACCGCTATCGACGTCGTAGGAACCGATCAGTTTCGGGTTGTATTGGGGCGGCGGTTTCCAGCTCAAGATCATCTTCTATCCCTAATCGTAATAGGCTCCGGAGTGATCAGGCGTCCTACATTCGGCCCATAGAAGCGGTTGAGCCAGCGGGATAGTCGACTAACAGGCGTACTACGCCACCAATCGCACGACCTTCGAGCGGTTTGAAAATGCGCTGGCCTTTGTCAGTGGCCGTCGTCGAACCTGATGCACTGGCATCGGCCTATTTAACGAACGTGGCATTGATGTCTTTGAGGCTATGGCTGTAGTGCTTCTTCTTCGGATGGAAGTAGACCTCTTTCAGGCTTTTGGAGGCCAGCAGCGGGCTCATGTCGCCGTCTTTCAGGTCCCAGAATTGCAGTGTTCTCAGGTGCTCCATTTTCGGGGTAAACGACACCGACTCGAGCTCGGAAATGAACACGTCCTCAAGAGTCTTGTTTTCCGACAGGAATCCGTAGTCCCGTAACTGGCTGCATTTTTCGACATGCAGGGTCTTCAGGCTCTTGAGCGCGTTGATGGCGCTGATATCGAGCATCTTCGGGCTGTGCTGGATTTGAATCGATGCCAGCTTGTCCAGTCTCTCGATGCCGGTCAGTCGCTCGATGCTGCCGCCGCTGATTCTCAGTTCCTGCAGAGCGGTGAGCCTCGAGAGAAACCTGCAGTCCTGGTTCTTCACTGCCACCAGCAACAGGTGCTTGAGTTGGGGCAGTTCCAGGGGCTCCAACGCTTCGTCGGCGCCGGTAATGTAGAGCGTCTCCAGGCTGGGCAGTCGCGAGAAGTCGATATGTTCCTTGAGGTAGGGGATCGATAGCAGCCTCAGTTGCGGCAACGAGTACAGCGGGCTCAAGTCGACCTGCCTCAGGTCGATGTCATCCGACAGATCCAGCGATTGCACGCTGCTGTACCCGTCCAGCGCACGCAAGTCCAGCGGCGTACTTTTGGCTTTGGCAGAGCCCATGACCCGGAGGTTGGCGTAGCCCTTCTTGCTGGCGTACTCGATGCCTGCGGCGAACTGGTGGGCTGGTATTTCCAGTGCGTCTATGTCTTCGTTGTAGCTGAAATTCTTCATTACTTACTCCCACATGATCCGGATTTCTTGAACTTGTTGTCCAACTTCGCGGCCAGCCTGTTCACTTTGCGCTGGGTCTTGGCATCCGCAGCTTCGTAATATTTTTTGCCTGGCGAGTTGATATTCGGGCTGTTGGCGAACTTCGCCGAGTTGCGTGCGTTGTACTTCTGCATCAGGCGATGCTCCACCATAAAGCCCATCTTGCTGTCGCCGAAGTCCAGATGGGCAAACTGCGTGGCATTGGCTTTGCCCTTGATGCGAGCGAGCATCGAGCTGTTCATGCGGGTCACCGGGCCCTTGCCGATGTAGGAGATCTTGCCGTTGGTGAAGATGTAGGTGCCTGTCCAGCCGAACGGATCAAAATACGTCAGCGGGTTGGGGCCGTAAGTGTAAAGGTTCAGGCCGCCTTCGAGCCCGATGGGATCGGGGCTGATATAGCGGCCGATATCCGGGTCGTAGAAGCGGAACGTGTTGTAGTACAGCCCCGTTTCACGGTCATGGTACTGACCTTGAAAACGCAGGTTCTGTTCCTCGAGGTAATAGGGCTCGCGCTCTTCTTTGGCAATATTCCCCCAAACCCGGTAACGGGCCTGCCAAACGCTGTGCCCATCTGTTTCCGTCAACTGCTGTGGCAGACCACTGAGATCGTTGTGATAGTGCCGGACCTTCTGCAGGGCGCCCGTACCATCGATCCTGGCCAGCACTTCGAAGCCATCGTCGACATACAGATAGAGGCTGGTAGTGCTGTTGCGCTGCTCTTGCAGCAAGCGCAAGCCATCCCAGGCGAAGCGGGTTTCGCCCAGTAGATAGCCTTGAGCGTCATGTTCGGTTTTCTGGATGCGGCGACCCAGGGGGTCGTAGCTCATTCTTACCGTTGTTTCCCGCTGGCCGGCTTGATTGCGCACCTCTATCAGGCGGTGTTCGGCGTCATAGCGCATGTGCTGTATCAGCTGGCCGGCGCTGCGCTTCTCGATCAGCCGGCCAAAGTCGTCATAACGCAAACGCTTGTCCTGGAACACGCGCTGTTGGTTATGCAGGACTGATCCGGGCGTGGCCGATTGGCCATCCAGCAGGTTGGCGGCAGCGTCGTAGGCAAAGGTTTCGGTATGGCCCAGGACATTGTCCTGGCTGGCGATAATGCGTTCGCTTGCATCGTAGTGATACAGCTGGTGGTACCCGCCGCCTGGGCGCTGTTCGAGCCGGCCAATGAGATTGTCGGCAGGGTCATACTCAAAGTGCTTGCGCACTGGCGCCGGCAACGCCGCAGGCTGCTGGGTCGGACGTTGCAGGCGTGAGCGCAAGCGTCCGGCGCGATCATATTCGCTGAGGGTCGTGAGGTGGCCCTGGGTCCGTAGCACTTCGCGGTGTAGGCGATCTCGCCCAAAGTCGCTGATTACCTGGCCGTCCACATTGATTTGGTGCAGGTGGCCGCTACCGTAGTACAGGCGGTTGATCCAGCGCTCATCAGGCAACTGGCTCTGGCATAGGTTGCCCAGTTCGTCGTAGTGATGTTGCAAGCAACCGACCGCACTCTGTTCCTCCAGCAACTGGCCAAGGGCGTCATAGGTGAAGGATAGGGTCTGCGACTGCTGGTCCTGGTCGGTAAAGACCACGCGTGTCAGTTGATCCAGTAGGTCATGCTGATACTCGGTCAATCCATCGGCGGTGACCTTGGCGAGAATCCGGCCCACGGCATCGCGTTCCAGGCGATGGACGATCCTCGGCTGCTCCACGTTGCCCCCGGGGGCTGGCAGATACTCCACGCCTACTACATTGTCCAGTACGTCATAGTGGTACTGCTGCACGCTGCCATTGAGGTCTTGTTGCCGGGTCAGCCGATCCCCGGCATCCCAGGCAAATCGGTAGCTTTCGGCGTTTTCGTTGCTGAGCGCCTGAAGACGGCCGTAGGAGTCGTAGCTGAACTGCACCCGGCGCCCATGGGCGTCGATGCGCACCTGAAGCTGGCCTTGTCGATCATACTGATAGTGGGTGGCGTGCCCGGCTGGGTCGATGTATCCCGTCAGTTGGCCGCTGTGGTCCCGCAGGAACTGCTCGACGCGACCGTCCGCGAGCTGGTTGCGCAGCAAGCGCCCACGAGCGTCGTGCTGATAGACCGTCTGTTCGCCCATGGCGTCAGTGATGGCCTGCAGATAACCACGGGGGTCATAGCTGAAGTGGGTCGGATAGCCGGAGCAATCGGTGAACCGCAGTAATTGCCCCAGGTCGTTCCACTGCAGATGCTTGGTTTTTCCGCTGGCATCGGTGATCTCGACCATTCGGCCCTGGCTGTCGTAGCGATAGCGGGTGGCATGGCCCAGAGGGTCGGTTTCACTGATGCAATTGCCGCGTGGATCGTAGTCGTAGGTCCAGCTGTTGCCGGCGGCGTCGGTTTCGATTCGCGGTAGCGACCAATGCTCCAGCCAAAGGGTCGACTCCCGCCTACCGAGGGGATCGAGGGTTTCGCTGAGGTTGCCGGCTTCGTCGTAACTGAGCTGGAATTGTCCGCCCAGAGGGTCCGTTGCGCCGAGTAGCTGACGTTCGTCATTCCATTGGAACTGCCAGGTCTGCCCGAGGTTGTCGGTGTATCCGGTGATTTGGTGCTGTTTGTCCCAGATTCGGGTGCTCTGGCGTTGCAGGCCATCCTCGATCCGAGTGATGCCCGCCTGCAAGTCATAGTCAAAGCGGTACTCTTCACCATTGTCGGTCCAGTGCCGGACCACGCGCCATTCGACGTCGTCAATCTGCGCCCACTGATAGAAGCAGCGCAGCCCACTGGGCAGTTGGTGCTCCACCATGCGCCTGCCTTCGTAGGCAAAGCGTCGCTGTACGTGTTGGCTGGCGTCCTGCACCTGAGCCAGATCGCCATTGGCGTCATAAGCGTAACGGGCGAGGATTTCCCGCTGCTGGTCCGGGTACAAGCGCTCTATCTGTTGGACCCGGCGAGGCCATTGCGCGTTGTAAATCAGTTCGACCTGAACCAGATCGAAGGTATCTCGCAGGCGGATCAACTGCCCGAGCGGGTCATAGTCGAGGTAAATGCGGTTGTCGTTGCGATCGCCGAACTGGCTCAGGCGCAGCCGCGAGCCTTGCACGGGATCGGGCTCGAAAAGACGGTACAGGCCGTTGTTGCTCTCAATCAGCAACTGACCGTTGCCGTTGCGCCTTACACTCAGTCCCTCGCCTGGGCTGAAGGCTGCCTCGCCCAAGGCAATCGAGCCCATGTCGATACGCCGGCCCTGCTCATCGAGGTATACCAGGTGTTCGCCGCCCTCGGGGTGGGGCTCGATCAGCACGCTAATTTCGTAAGGTACACTCCAGCCGCTACCGAACAGCCCGTCGCGGCGCTGATCGAGGCTGTTGTAGAAGCGCTGCCAGTCGATGGGTAGGAGGCCCGGCAGAACAAAGTCCATGTCTGTGGCACCACCCAGGACCTTGGCCCCGGTCGCGGCATGCACCGGGTTTGGCGAGCCCGCCACGGCATTGGTCAGGGCTCCCACGGCCTGGCTGACCACAAACGAGTTGACCCCCGCCAACAACATGCAGGGTAGGTTGGCCTTGAAGTTGCCCTTGCCGCCCTTGAGCATCATTAGCACGGTAATCGCCAGGCCTATCCCTGGGGTCTTGCCGCTGCGGATCTCGCGCACCACCACCGAGCCACCGCCGATGGATACGTTGGACGACACCATGCCGGCAGAGACCACCTTGGCATCGCAAGTGCTGCGATCGCCGCTGCGCACGGCCGGCTGGCCGTTGATGGTGACCTTTTCCGAGCCTTCGGCCAGAAACTGCGGCGGCATCGGCGGGTGCTTGGTGCACGTCACTAGGTCCAGCGGCTTGGGTTCTGTACCGGGGGCGGGGGTGGCGACGGTAGGGCGCCACATCTGCGAAAAGAAGCCTTTGGCCATGTCCAGGAAGCCGGGTTCCGCTTCCTCCGGCCCCGGTGGCTCGCTGGCGGGCTCCTGGCTTTCCGGGGTACCCGATGGCGGGGCAGGAGGTGGTGCCGTACCGGCGGCCCGTGCGGCCGGAATGTTATTGGTCAGGGTGTTGGTGGAGCCGCTGAGGACGGTGGCCTGCACGGAGGGCGGAAACAGCGCGTCGCCTATCCAGTCGCACATCTTCGTCAGGCCTTTATCAGCCCCGGTCTTGCTCATTGCCAACCCGACGATCACCCCCACTACGGCGCCCAGCAGGCAAGCCCCGAGGCCGCCAGTGGCCACGGTGATGCCGGTTGCGGCCACCACGGCGGCAGTGGCCAGTGCGGTAATTGCAATGTTGGCGGCGACCTCCAGCACACCGCTGAGGATGTCGGCCATCACCGAGGTGTGTTCGAGTCCGTCACCCAGGCGTGCGGCCCACAGAAGCGCGTCAGACATGCCAGAGGCTCATCATCAAGGTGTGTCGAAGTTCAGGGACTGCTTGATGGTGGCCCAGTGCGCGGCGTCGCTATCGCCCAGCGGTTGTGCCTTGACGTAGCTGAGGGCAAGCATCTTGTGGGTACCGGGCAGGACCAGGGCCAGTTGGTACTGAAAGACTTGCTCGCTGCCCTTGTTGAACTGGCTGCGCAGTTCCAGAGCATCGACCTCCTGGGCGCTGCCCACGCGAACAGCCACGCCGGGTTGGTAACGCAGTTCCTGAACCTGTTGCTCGAGTTTCTTGAGCTGGCTGTCGAAGCTGCTCTGCAGGGTTTCGTCCTTGGCTAGCTGGCTGCGGCTGACGATCAGAGAAGTACCCAGCTCCGGAAACTTGAGGATGTTGATCGACGCGTCCAGTAGCTCGCTTGGCGGCAAGGCGAACTGAAATTCATTGATACGGTAGGTCATGGCGCTGGGTTCTCGTTAGGTGTTGCCCTGGGGCTTGGGAAACATGGCTTCGACGCTAGCATCAATGCTGCCCTTGACGCCCTGGCCCTCAGGCGTCGCGCCGGCACCGCCGCCGTTGTTCAGATGCAGCACGCCGCCGGTATTGAATTCGGCATCGCCAGAGGCATAAAAGCTGATCTGCTTACCGCTCAGGTTGATCTGGCCACTGGCGTTCAACTCCAGCACGCTTTCGCCACAGACCAGACGCAGGTTTTCGCCGACCTCGATGACATAGCTCTGGCTGATGCTATCGGTCTTTTTGCCGCCGACCACCAGCACGTCGAGCTCCTTCACCGCACGCAGGCGAGCGGAGCCGATGGTCACTGTCTCATCGCGGCCAATGCTCTTGACCCGATCATTGCCCACCGAGTGGCTCTCGTTGACCTCGACCACGATGTCCTGGTTGCGCTCTGCATGGATGTACAGCTGCTCGGCGCCCTTCTTGTCCTCCATGCGGATTTCGTTGAAGTTGGCCGGCGAGCCGCCCTTGCTCGAGCGGCTCTTCATGCCGCTCTGGGTGGCGTTGGCCGGCAGGTCGTAGGGCACGCTCTGCTCGGCGTTGTATACGCGGCCGGTGATGATCGGCCGGTCGGGGTCACCCTCGAGGAAACTGACGATGACTTCCTGGCCGATGCGCGGGATCTGCATCGAGCCCCAGTTCTTGCCGGCCCAGGCCTGGGACACGCGGATCCAGCAGGAGCTGTTTTCGTTGGACTGGTCATGGCGATCCCAGTGGAAGTGCACCTTGACCCGGCCGTACTGGTCGGTCCAGATCTCCTCGCCGGAAGGACCCACCACCCGTGCGGTCTGCGGGCCCTGGACCAGCGGCTTGTGGGTGCTGGAAAGGGGCCGGAAGCTCTGCTGGGAGTCGATGCAGGTCAGGTGGCTTTCGAACTGCGCGCCACCGCCGCCGCCACCGCTCTCCAGGCTTTCCTGGACCACGTAGTAGCGGATGCCGACGATCAGGTACTCGCGGTTCTGGTCCTGGCGGCTGAAACCGGTGAGGCTGAACAGGTTGCCCACTCCCAGGCCACGGGCGTTGCCGCTGAGCTCGATGCGCTCGTGCAGGCTTTGCAGGGCCTCGATGCGGGTCTGCGCATAGTGCTCGCCGTCGCTGCTCTGCACGTAGGTGCCGGGATAGTCGTACAGCGGGTAGTCGCCGGCGGTGTGCGGGCGCGGCATGGCCGAGCGTACGTCGATTCGCGCGCTGGGCCGCTGGAAGTCGTAGTCGTTGAGCTCCAGGGAGCCGGGCTGGACTTCCTGGGCCAGGTGCCAGTCGAAGATGTGGTCGCGCTCGCGCTGCTGTTCATCACGCGGGTAGTAGGGCACCGAGGCGTAGCCGGGCACGCTGCTGTGGGCACCGTAGGCGTCGGCGAGCACCAGCACATGGCGGTCCTTCTCGTGGCGGAAGAAGTAGTAGATGCCTTCCTGCTCCATCAACCGGCTGACGAAATCGAAGCTGGTCTCGCGGTACTGCACGCAGTATTCCCACTCGCGGTAGGGACGGCTCAGGGCGTCTTCGAAATCCGAGAAACCCAGGTCGCGGAACACCTGCTTGATGATCTGCGGAATGCTCAGGTTCTGGAAAATCCGGCAGTCGGAGGTGCGGCTGAGCAACCACAGCCAGGGTCGCAGCGTCACCTGGTAGCTGGCGAACTGGCCGGTGTCGACGTTCTGGCTGCAACGCGCCACGATGCCGTGGAAATGCCGCTGGCCGCCGCCGTCCAGTTGCACGCTCAAGCCCATGGGCTTGCCCAGCAGCTGGTTGAGGTCGATGGCCGCGTCGCTGGAAGTCAGCTGCAGCTGGTAGTCGAACAGGCGCCCCAGCTCCTCGCCGCCGCCCATGCTCTTGAGCAGTAGGACATCCGGGCCCAGGGGGCAGTTGACCTGCGCCAGTCGTGTGGATTGCTGAAATAGCATCGTCAGTCTCGTTGAGGGGGAAAGCAGCGGCAAGCTGCAAGTTGCTGGCTACAAGCCTGCCGCTGATGCTTAGTTTGGCTCGCTGAAGTCGTAGTGCAGTTCGTTGTCCCGCTGGCTGATGCGCACTCCGGCCAGGGCCTTGCCTTCGAGCATGCGCGTGAGGAACTCGCGGCTCATGTCCGGCAGCAGGCTGTTGGTCAGGATGGCGTCGATCATGCGGCCACCGCTTTCGGTCTCGGTGCAACGCGAGACAATCAGATCGATGACGGCATCGTCGAAGTCGAAGCCCACCTTGTGGGTGCTCTCCACGCGCTTCTTGATCCGCCCCAGTTGCAGGCGGGTGATGGCCTTGAGCATCTCGTCGCTCAGCGGGTAATAGGGGATGGTCACCAGGCGGCCCAGCAGCGCCGGCGGGAAGATCTCCAGCAGCGGCTGGCGCAGGGCCTTGGCGATCTCTTCCGGCTCCGGCACGTCCTGCGGGTTCTTGCAGACATCGGCGATCAGCTCGGTACCCGCGTTGGTGGTGAGCAGGATCAGGGTGTTCTTGAAGTCGATCATGCGGCCTTCGCCGTCTTCCATGACGCCCTTGTCGAATACCTGGAAGAACATCTCGTGCACGTCCGGGTGGGCTTTTTCCACTTCATCCAGCAGCACCACGCTGTAGGGCTTGCGCCGCACCGCTTCGGTCAGCACGCCGCCTTCGCCGTAGCCGACGTAGCCGGGCGGGGCGCCCTTGAGGGTGGACACGGTGTGGGCTTCCTGGAACTCGCTCATGTTGATGGTGATGACGTTCTGCTCGCCGCCGTACATGGCTTCAGCCAGGGCCAGGGCAGTCTCGGTCTTGCCCACCCCGGAGGTGCCGGCCAGCATGAACACGCCGATCGGCTTGTTGGGGTTGTCCAGCCCCGCGCGGGAAGTCTGGATGCGCTTGGCGATCATCTGCAGGGCGTGGTCCTGGCCGATGATGCGCTTCTTCAGGTGCTGGTCGAGGTTGAGCACGGTCTCGATTTCGTTGCGGGCCATGCGACCCACAGGAATCCCGGTCCAGTCGGCCACCACCGAGGCCACCGCCTGGTAGTCCACGGTCGGCAGGATCAGTGGGTTCTCGCCCTGCAGGGCGCTGAGGCGTTGTTGCAGGTCCACCAGCTTCTCGCGCAGGCCATGGCCTTCATCGCCCGCATCGCTGTCCACCAGGCCGACGTTCTCGCGCAGTTGGGCACGGGTGGCCAGCAACTCGTCCACCAGGGTCTTTTCTTCGCTCCAGCGGCTTTCCAGCTCGGCCAGGCGCTCACGCTCGGCGGCCAGCAGGTTCTCGCTGTTGACCTGGCGCTGGCCGATGGCGACGCCGATCGCCTGTTCCCGGGCGATGATCTGCAGCTCGGTTTCCAGGGCCTCGATGCGCCGGCGGCTGTCGTCCACTTCGGCCGGCACCGCATGCAGGCTGATGGCGACCCGGGCGCAGGCGGTGTCCAGCAGGCTCACCGACTTGTCCGGCAACTGGCGCGCCGGGATGTAGCGATGGGACAGCTTGACCGCCGCCTCCAGGGCTTCGTCGAGGATCTGCACCTGGTGGTGCTGTTCCATGGTCGAGGCCACGCCGCGCATCATCAACAGCGCCTTGTCTTCCGACGGCTCGGCCACTTGCACCACCTGGAAGCGCCGGGTCAGGGCCGGGTCCTTCTCGATGTGCTTCTTGTACTCGGCCCAGGTGGTGGCGGCCACGGTGCGCAGGGTGCCGCGGGCCAGGGCCGGCTTGAGCAGGTTGGCCGCGTCGCCGGTGCCGGCGGCGCCACCGGCACCGACCAGGGTGTGGGCTTCGTCGATGAACAGGATGATCGGCTTGGGCGAAGCCTGGACGTCCTCGATGACCTGGCGCAGGCGCTGTTCGAACTCGCCCTTCATGCTGGCGCCAGCCTGCAGCAGGCCGACATCGAGGCTACGCAGTTCGACGTCCTTGAGCGCCGGTGGCACGTCGCCGGCGACGATGCGCAGGGCGAAACCCTCGACCACGGCGGTCTTGCCCACCCCGGCCTCGCCGGTGAGGATCGGGTTGTTCTGCCGGCGGCGCATGAGGATGTCCACCAGCTGGCGGATCTCTTCGTCACGGCCGACGATGGGGTCGAGCTTGCCGCTGCGGGCCTGTTCGGTCAGGTCCACGGTGAAGCGCTTGAGGGCTTCCTGCTTGCCCAGGGCGCTGGGGGCCATGGCGCCGCTGGCTTCGCCGGGCACCGCGCCGGCATTGAAGCCGTCGCTGGCGGCCAGGGCATTTTCCGGCGAGTCGCCGATGTATTCGTCGAAGCGTTCGGCCAGGGTCTCGACCTTGATCTTGTCGAACTCCTTGGACAACCCCAGCAGCGCATGGCGCAGGCTTGGGGTCTTGAGGATGCCGATCACCAGGTAGCCGGTGCGCACCTGGCTTTCGCCGAACATCAGGCTGCCGTAGACCCAACCGCGCTCCACCGCTTCCTCGACGTGGGACGACAGGTCGGTGATCGAGGTCGAGCCTCGGGGCAGGCGGTCCAGGGCCTCGGTCAGGTCCTTGGCCAGGCGCGCCGGCTCCAGGTTGAACTGGCGGATGATGCGGTGCAGGTCCGAGTCCTGCAGCTGCAGCAACTGGTGGAACCAGTGGGCCAGCTCCACATAGGGGTTGCCCCGCAACTTGCAGAAGACCGTGGCGGCTTCGATGGCTTTGTAGGCAACGCTGTTGAGTTTGCCGAACAGCGCCGCGCGACTGATTTCACCCATGCTCTGTGCTCCTTGGTGTTTGTGAGGTAGTGGCCTGATCGGCGTAGTGCCGGGCCAGAATGAGGTCTTCGGCATCGCTGCCGGGGCGCCCGAGCCAGGTGTTGAAGCCCAGGCGCTGGCGGCCGTCGAGTTGCAGTTTGGGGACCTCGTCCTTGCGCAGGACCAGGTTCAGGTCCCAGTCCAGTTCGTGGCCCAGGTATTCGGCGACCCAGGCCACCAGTTCCTTGAACTGCTGGCCGTCGGGGAGCATCCCCAGGTAGTCGTCCAGCTTCAGCGGGCCGAGGCGGATGCGGAATTTGTGCTGGCGATCCCAGACATGGCTGCCCAGGCAGAAGTCCACTCCCAGCTGGTGGGCCTGGACCCCGACCCGGCTGCGCTCGGGCAACTCCAGCCACTGGCCGACGTATTCCTCGATCGCCACCGGCAGGCCGAAATACTCGCCGATGATCGCCCGCAGGCCATCGGGGTAGCGGGTTTGGGCCGAGAGGTGGCCGCTGTAGTGCAGCTTGGCGGTGTCGGCGATCAGCCCCTGCTTGAGCAGGCTTTGCATGCCGCGCCCGCTCAAGGCCGCCAGGCGCGCCGACCAGTAGTCGTCGTCCGGGCGGTCGTGGCTGACCGTTGGCCGGGCTTCGGCCCAGGCGCGATAGAACAGGCTCAGCAGGCGATGGTGGAACACGTCCAGGAAGCGCTTGCTGGTGCTGTCGGCGTTGTTGCGCTGGCGCTCGCGCACGTATTCGGTGAAGTGCAGCGGCATCGGCCCGTTGGGCCCGCCCAGGCCGAAGAAGAACTGTTCCAGGCGGGTGCTGGCGCCATCGTTGCCGGGGGTGACCGAAGCCAGGGTCGCCGGGGCGAAGGTGCAATCGGCCTGCTGGCCCAGGCGCAGCGGATCGTCCGCCAGGCGCAGGGAGTGACCGAAGCGCGGCAGTTGCGGCGACAGGCATTCGATACGCCGCAGGGCCTGGAAGAAATCGTACTCCCAGGGCTCGGCGTGCATCGCCGCCAGCGTATTCAAAGAGTCGGACGACGTCCGGGCTTGGCTTTCCATCGCATGATCTCGCCGCGTTCGGTGGTACGGATCACCGTTTCGGTAAAACTGTTGATCGACACGTAGCGTGCCAGGAAGCGTTCGAACACTGCCCCGAGCAGGAACACCCCGGTGCCGCGAAACGCGTTTTCATCGAATTCCAGGGTGATCTCCAGGCCCCGTCCGAAGACGATCGGCCCGGGCATCGGCAGGCGTCGGGTCACCGCCTTGCTGCTGACTTCGCGCAGGCCTTCGATCTGCAGTTGCAGGGCCGCGTCGTTGCTGTCGCCATACAAGCGCAGCAATTCGCGCAGGGCCGCCGCGCCCTGGCCCTGCTCGCTCAGCGACAGGTAGTTCAGCGACAACTGGCTGATCAGGCGCCAGGCCTTGCCGTCATGGGCGTGGCTGGGACGTGGCCGGCTCGGTCCGGCCAGGCAGCGGATGGCCTGCACCGGAGCGCTGTCGGCCAGGGTGAAGTCGGTCTTGCCGCTGCCCACGTTCATGAACAGCGGCAGGTCGCGGTTGGTGCACAGGGCGCTGACCCCGAGCTGGCGCAGGTCATGGCGATAGGGTGCCTGCTGGCTGTCCACCAGGCTGACGAAGGATTCGCTGCCGATGTAGGTCGAGCGCGGGCCGTTGCGGCGTTGATCGCTGGACAACACCCGGGGCTCGCGCCGCAGGATGTAGTAGGCCTGGTCGCGGCCGTAGCGTGACGGGTCGCGCACCGCATAGAACGGCAGGAACGGCTGCTCCGGCCCGGTGCCGTGGCCGCTGAGGGTACTCAGCGAGTGCACTTCATAGTCCATCGGCCGGGTACGGTCGGCGATCACATGGTGCTCGTTGACCCGGTCGGACAAGTGGATACGGTCCAGGCGCTTGGGAAACAGGTTGATCGCCGGGGTGCAGAAGGGCACGAACTGGTTGCTGCCGACGCTGCCTTCCAGGCTCTGTTCGAAGCGCTCGAACAGCACGATCAGCTCCAGCTCCTGGCCGGTGCAACGCTGTACCGCGCGGCCCAGCTGGGCGAACTCGACGAACAGGAAGCGGTTGGGCAGGGCGAAGTATTCCTGCAGCAGGCGATAGCCCTGGAACGCCTGGGGCACCACCGGCAGCGCCGCGTCGCGGTCGTCGAAACCCCGCGAGCGCAGGGCGTCCTGGGGCAGGCGTTCGACCCAGTCGCCACCCGGAGCCCGGGCGAAGATCGCGCAAGCGTTGCCCAGCAGTTGTTCGTAGAGACGGAACGGCAGCTCGTCGTTGCCGTTCAGGTACAGCGGCAGCTCGTCCAGGGCCAGGCTGCAAAATGGCAGCTCGGCGCCGGTGCGCAGGGTCAGGCGCAGCCCGGCCTTGGCCTTGGGCTCGCTGGCGGCCAGGCGCCCGAGCACCGCCGAGGGGTTGCCGAAGTATTCGGCCTGGCTCACCTGCAGCGGCCACAGGGTCACCGGGTGGGCGGTGCGGTATTCGCAGCAGGTCTGGGTGTCGCGACCCAGGGCCGCGCGCAGGCTGGTGCCACGCTCCAGGGTGAAGCCGCTGCCCAGGCTGCCTTCATCGGGATCGGCCTGCAGTTGCACCACGGTCATCGACGGGGTCGGCGCCAGGTAGTGCGGGTAGGCGATCTCCAGCAGGTTATGGGTGAAGGTCGGGTATTCGGCATCGAGCTTGAGTTGCACCCGTGCCGCCAGGTAGGCGAAGCCTTCCAGCAGGCGCTCGACATACGGGTCGGCGCAGTCCATGCCTGACAGGGTCAGGCGGCTGGCGATCTTCGGGTATTCCTTGGCGAACTCCGCGGCGCTCTCGCGCACGTGGTGCAGTTCCTGGTTGTACAGGTCCAGCAGGCGCGGGTTCATGAGCGCCTCCGGGAGTCGCCCTGGACCACCCGGACATGTCCGGATTCCAGGTCCATGTCGGTTTGCAGCAACAGGCGCAGGGGCATCGGCTGCGCCCACAGGTCGCCTTCGATCTCGAAACTCAGGGCGTTGTGGTTCATCTCGCCAGGCGCGGTGCGCGCACGGACCCGCAAGGTGTTGCGCAGGATCCGCGGTTCGAAGGTGGCGATGGCCTGGTGGATCAGGTTCTCCAGGGCCGGTATATCGATGCTCGACGCGCTGTACCCGGCCAGGGCCGGCAGGCCGTAGTTGACCACCGAGGTGCCGGCGGGGGTGTGCAGGGTGGCATCGGCTTCGAGCAATGAGGTGGTATTGAGCAGCCAGGCGAGATCGCGCAGGACCGAGGCCTTGAGCTGGCTCAGGGACAGGACGCGCTTGTCCGGGCTTTCTTTCAGGTTGCCGGGTTCGTCGTCGGTCAGACGATCCAGCAGGGAAGGTTGCAAGCGATCGCGGGCGGCGATGTCGGTTACCACGGGGTTCGCTCCAGGATCGGATTGCG
The DNA here is from genome assembly GCF_009380155.1 of Pseudomonas piscis. GTDB lineage: Bacteria > Pseudomonadota > Gammaproteobacteria > Pseudomonadales > Pseudomonadaceae > Aquipseudomonas > Aquipseudomonas piscis. The sequence continues at coordinate 176,478 of NZ_WHUV01000001.1, forward strand.
CAGGCAGGACGTCAGGAAAATGAATGCAGCCTCAAAACGCGCCAACCTGTAGCCGCTGTCGCAGGCCACGAGACCCGGGACGTTGCCCGGGCCGGTTGCCTGCGATGCGGCCGCAGTGGATCAGCGCTTGGTGTTCGAGCGGATGTTCCAGCCGTACTTGATCGGGCCGCCGTCCTTGGTGCCGTCGGCTTTCTGCGGCTGGTACTCGACCGCCACCTGGGCGAAGTTCAGGGTGATGTTTTCGGTCAGGCGATCATCGCTGCCCGAACCGCCGGTGCTCAGGGAAGTGATCAGCACTTCTTCCAGGTCGATGATCATGTACTCGACCTGGCTTTCACCGCCGGCCTTGCGCACGGTCAGGCGCACCTTGTCGATGTGCTTGCCGCTGGAGCAATGCATCATCAGGTTCGGCGAAGCCTTGTCGACGTACTTGGTCAGCGACAGGTCCTGGATGTTGACCTTGCCCGCGCCGCCGCCACCGCCTACGTGCATGTTGCCGGACTGGGACATGCCCCAGCTCCAGTTCAGCACGTCGATTTCGTCCTTGTGGGCTTTGTCCATGGACTCGCCCTTGATGTCACCGATCTTGATGAAAATATCAACAGCCATGTTTTCTCCCTGTGTGGCCCTTGCCACGATGTTTGTTCAGCTTGGCGGCCGCTGCCGGCGTTCGGGCAGTGGCCGCTAGTTGGGGGTGTCAGGCGCCTTTTGCCGATGGCAGCTTGGAAACCAGGCGCAGCGAAACGGTCAGTCCTTCGAGCTGGTAGTGCGGGCGCAGGAAGAACTTGGAGTTGTAGTAGCCCGGGTTGCCTTCGACTTCCTCGACCACCACTTCCGCCGCGGCCAGCGGGTGCTGGGCCTTGGTGGTCTCGGTGGAGTGCGCCGGGTCGCCATCGACGTAGTTGAGGATCCAGTCCTGCAACCAGCGCTGCATCTCGTCCTTCTCTTTGAAGGAGCCGATCTTGTCGCGCACGATGCACTTGAGGTAGTGGGCGAAGCGGCAGGTGGCGAACAGGTACGGCAGGCGCGCGGCCAGGTTGGCGTTGGCGGTGGCGTCCGGATCGTCGTACTCGGCCGGTTTCTGCAGCGACTGGGCGCCGATGAAGGCCGCAAAGTCGGTGTTCTTCTTGTGCAGCAGCGGCATGAAGCCGTTCTTGGCCAGTTCCGCCTCGCGCCGGTCGGAGATGGCGATCTCGGTCGGGCACTTCATGTCCACGCCACCGTCGTCGGTGGGGAAGGTGTGCGCCGGCAGGTTCTCTACCTCGCCGCCGGACTCCACGCCGCGGATCCGCGAGCACCAGCCGAAATGCTTGAACGAACGGTTGATGTTCACCGCCATGGCGTAGGCCGCGTTGGCCCAGGTGTACTTGGAGCTGTCGGCGCCGTCGGTGTTCTCTTCGAAGGCGAAGGCTTCCACCGGGTCGGTCTTGGCGCCGTAAGGCAGGCGTGCCAGGAAGCGCGGCATGGTCAGGCCGATGTAGCGCGAGTCTTCCGATTCACGCAGGGAGCGCCAGCCGGCGTATTCCGGGGTGGTGAAGATCTTGGTCAGGTCCCGTGGGTTGGACAGTTCCTGCCACGAGCCCATGCCCATCACGGTCGGCGAAGCCGCGGAGATGAACGGCGCGTGCATGGCCGCGCAGACCTTGGACAGCTCGCCCAGCAGCTCGACATCCGGTGGCGACTGGTCGAAGTAGTAGTCGCCCACCAGGCAGCCGTAGGGCTCGCCGCCGAACTGGCCGTATTCCTCTTCGTACATCTTCTTGAACATCGGGCTCTGGTCCCAGGCCGTGCCCTTGAATTTCTTCAGGGTCTTGTGCAGCTCCGGCTTGGAGATGTTGAGCACGCGGATCTTCAGTTGCTCGTCGGTCTCGGTGTTGTTGACCAGGTAGTGCAGGCCGCGCCAGGCGCTTTCCAGCTGCTGGAATTCCGGGTGATGGATCACCTGGTTGACCTGGGCGGTGAGCTTGGCGTCGATGGCCGCGATGATCGACTCGATCGACTTGATCGCGTCGTTGGACACCAGGTCGGTCTGCGCCAGGGCCTGTTCGGCCAGGGTGCGGACCGCGGTTTCCACGGCTTCGCGAGCGCGTTCGGTCTTGGGCTTGAACTCTTGCAGCAGCAGCGAGGCGAATTCGCTGGCCTGTTCGGTGGCGCCGGGTTGGGCCTGATTGTCACGCATCAATTCGGTCATGATCGTTGGTCCTGATTAAGCGTTAGGCTCGGAGTCCACAGGCTTTGGCGCACTCGCCAGGGCCTGGAGCAACGCCGGATCCTTGATGGCTTTCATGATGATTTCTTCGGCGCCGGTCTTGCCGTCCATGTAGGTCAGCAGGTTGGCCAGCTGGGTACGGGCTTCCAGCAGCTGGTTCAGCGAGTCGACCTTGCGCGCCACCGCCGCAGGGCTGAAGTCGTCCATGCTCTCGAAGGTGATGTCCAGGCTCAGGTTGCCTTCGCCGGTCAGCTCGTTGGGCACGTGGAACGCCACCCGTGGCTTCATCGCCTTGAGGCGCGAGTCGAAGTTGTCGACGTCGATTTCCAGGAACTTGCGGTCGGCCACGGCGGCCAGGGGCTCGGCCGGCTTGCCCGCCAGATCGGCCATGACACCCATGACGAAGGGCAGCTGGACCTTTTTCTCGGCGCCGTAGAGTTCGACGTCGTATTCGATCTGTACCCGGGGCGCGCGGTTGCGCGCGATGAACTTCTGAGAACTTTGCTTCGCCACGTTGTGCTCCTGGTCGCTGCTGCGACGGTGTTGGCGTCGGTCGGTGATTGCCGTTGACGTTACTGTTCGGTCCGTCCGCGATTAGTCGGATTCGGGGCCGCGCAGGTTTTCAAATTGGGACATGCCGTCGGGGATCAGATTGCGCACGATGGCCGCGAAGTCGGCGTTGACCAGGTTCTTGGCCCGGTTGAGCAACACCGGCAACGGGCTCGAAGGCTCGTGGCGGCTGTAGTAGGCCAGCAGCCGGTCGAGGCTGCGCAGCACGTCGTCGCGGCTGTTGATCTCCCCCGAAACCCGGGGCTGGGCCGGCGCCGTGGGGGCGCTGGGCTCTTGGCCGGGTGCTGGCTCGACCTCGGCTTCGGCGGGGCTGTCGGCCGCCTGCGGAGCGTGCTGGCCCAGCACCTGCAACGCCAGGCGCAGCGGTTGCTTGAGGGCGCTGAGGTCCACGCCACTGGCGGAGCCGACCTGTTCGCTGACCTGCTTTTCGATGGACTCGACCGCCGAGCGAGCGCTGCTCAAGGCGTGGCGAATGGCATCCAGGTGCTCCGGGTCGCTGTCTTGCAGCGCGCCGGCCAGATGGTCGGAGCCCAGGCTCTCCCCGGAAAAATGCTGCAAGCCGGCCGCATTCAGGGCGGCCCGCACGCTGACCGGGCCGAAGGTCCGGGAACGGGTGAGGATGGCGTCGCGCAGCAGGCCGATGGTGGTATCGGAAGCCAGGCCGGCGAGGGCGTTGATACGGACGGTAGGGTCGTTGTCGTCGTCGGCGTCCAGGCGTGGATGCAGTTGCTCCCAGTAGTCGCGCAACAGGCCGTCGATCAGCTCGAGGCTGGTGGCCAGGCCCGGCAGGCCTTCGAGGGCCAGGGTGCTCTGGAGCAGGAAATGGGTGATGCGCAGGTCCTTGCTGCGAGACAGCAAGTCCAGGCTCTGCTGCTGGATGCCGCGCCACTCCGGCGGTTCGGCCGGAAGGATCGAGTCGCCCATGCTGCGCTCGGGCTGGCCCTGGGCGGACCGCTCCAGATGCAAGAAATCCGCGTCGTATTCCAGGTCTTCGCCACAAGGCGAAGTTGCTGAAATCGCAGCGAGCAACATCGGTACATCCACCTGGTTCGATCTCCCTATCGGCCTGCAGGACAGTCAGGCAGTTAATGCGCTAGTTAATTGTGAACTCGCGCACATTTCTTGGTTTATATAGACTCGTTGATACTAGTGAGCCATCATCCGTGTTCAAGAAGTTGTGCATTTTTGGTGTAGTAGTTGTGCCTTGTCAAGGTAAGCTATTCGGCCTGCATGACAGTGTTATGTCGCCTTAATTGACCCCTTGACCGGTGGGTCAGACTTTGGCGGGAAGAAAGGCTTTTGTCATCTGTGTCGGTTAAGTTGAGCGGACGTGCTGTGAACTGCGCGATTTAAGGGATTTTTGCGGGTTTTTCATCTTTTTACGGAACTTTTTACCCAACGCCGGTTCGCACGCGGAAGTACAGCAAGGAGGCGCGATGTCGCTGTGTTTGACTATCACTAGTTATCATAAGATTACCCCCGGTCAATGCCCTGAGAAACTAATGGACCAGGGAATGATGGCAATTGGCCGTAGTTCTGATAACGACTGGGTACTTCCCGATCCCGAGCGCTTAGTCTCTGCGCGACATTGCGTCATCCAATACAAGGATGGTCGCTATTATTTGACCGATAACAGTACTAATGGTGTGGAGTTAGTCCGCGCCGGTATCCGCATGCGTCGAGGCGCCAGCGAGCTGCTGGAAGATGGCGAAGTCATTCGGATCGGCGATTACGAGATCAGCGCGCGAATCGATTTCAGCATGAGCCGGTCCCAGGCCGAGGCTTTCGCCGGGGACAACGCCAACAGCTTCGAGGCGCTGATGGGTCGCCAGGCGGCGCCGCCGACGCCGATCGAGCCGATCTCCATGGCGCCGGTGGCGCACTTCCAGGGCGCTTCGGCCCAGGACACTTTTCCCGATCTGTTCGACTTCCTGGCCCCGGGCGCGACCCCGCCGGCGACCCAGCCCGACCATGTCCCTGCCGAGCAGCACGACTTCCGGCCGCCGACGCCTACCGCCATTCCCCAGCCGCTGCCCCAGGTGCCGCCGGTGGCGCCAGCGCCCCAAGGGGTGGGGATGATCCCGGAAGACTGGGACCTGTTCGCCGAGACGCCGTCCAGGCCGGCACCCGCACCGCTGCCCGAGGCCGCCCCGCCAGTGCCGCCGGCAGCGACGCCGTTCCCTGATATCGGCGAGTTCGCCACGCCATTCGAGGAGCCGCAACCGCAACCCGTGGCCGTTGCGCCAGTCGCACCTGTTGCACCTGTTGCACCTGTTGCACCTGTTGCACCTGTTGCACCTGTTGCACCTGTTGCCGCCCCGGTCGCCCCGGTCGCTTCGCCGGCCACCGCGCCAGCCAGCGAGCCGGTGCCGCAAACCGACCTGCTGCAAGCGTTCCTGCGTGGCGCTGGCCTGGAGCATTTGCGTATCGATCCGCAACAGGCCGCGGCGCAGATGGAAAGCCTGGGCCGCAGTTATCGGCTGATGGTCGAGGGGCTGATCGACGTGTTGCGTGCCCGCAGTAGCCTCAAGGGCGAATTTCGCATGCAGCAGACGATGATCCGCCCGGTGGAGAACAACCCGCTGAAGTTCGCGCCGAATGTCGACGAGGCGATGCTTTTGCTGCTGCGTCACAGCAGCCAGGCGTTCATGGCCCCGGACCAGGCGGTGCAGGACAGCTTCGACGATTTGCGCGCCCACCAGCTGGCGGTCATGGCCGGCGTGGAAGCGGCCATCAAGCACCTGCTCGGGCGTTTCGAGCCCAGCGAACTGGAAGCCCGCATGAGCAAGCCCGGCGGCCTGGGCAACCTCTTCGGCGGTTCGCGCCAGGCGCAGAACTGGCAGCAGTTCACCGCGCTCTACAAGCAGATTTCCCAGGAGGCCCAGGATGATTTCCAGGACCTCTTCGGTCGCGAGTTCAGTCGCGCCTACGAAGAACACACCCACCGGTTGCGCCGCTCCTGAGCGCCCCTGGAAACCCCCAGACACGGATACACGGACAGCTGACACGTCATTGAGGACGCAGGATGATTCAACGATTACTGACATTGGTCGCCATGCTGGTACTGGCGGCTTGTGCCAAGGACACCCCGCCACCAGCGGCCGATCCGGCCAAGGACGGTCCCGGCGCCACTTCGGTGGAGCTGCATTTCCAGGCCACGCCCGGGCTCAATCCCAGCCCTGACGGCAGCAGCACGCCGGTGCGGGTACGGATCTTCGAACTGAAGAACCCGGCGGCCTTCATGCGTGCCGATTACTTCGCCCTGGCGGAACGCGCCCCGGCGACCCTCGGCCCCGACCTGATCGACCAGGATGAAGTGCTGGTGCAGCCGGGCGATCAGTTCACCCTCAAGCGCACCCTGGACCCGGCCACCCGCCAGGTCGGCTTGCTGGTGGGCTTTCGCGAGATCGACCGGGCCCAGTGGCGGGTCAGCGTCAATACCGCAGCACACCTGAACAACGCATATCAGATCAGCCTCGACCTGCGCGCGGTCAGCGCCGAACTCGCGGCGTCCCCATCCAGCCCCGCCCAATAGGCAATCGGAGCAACCATGTCCTGGAACAATCGAGTGGTCTGGTCGGAAGGCATGTTCATTGGAACCCAGCACTTCCAGCAGCACGACCGTTACCTGGAGAACCTCATCGACGCTCGCAGCCGTCCGCTGGCGACCGGCGCCTGGGGGTTTTCCGAGCTGCGTATCGACCAGGGCCTGCTGGCCCAGGGCAAGCTGGCGATCATCAGCGCCCGTGGCCTGTTGCCCGACGGCACGCCGTTCAACATTCCCCATGACGACCTGGCGCCGAGCCCGCTGAGCATCGACGACAACTTGCGCGATGGCCTGGTGTACCTGGCCCTGCCGCTCAAGCGCGCGGGCGCCCGGGACACCGTGGACGAAGGCGAGGAGCTGGGCGGGGCGCGCTACCTCAGCCAGGTGCGCGAGGTGCGTGACGATAACGCCGCCTTCGAAAACCGCGCACCGGTGGCCGTGGGGTCACGGGCCCTGCGCCTGCTCACGGCCCAGGACGGCTTGAGCGACTACGCCGCCGTCGGCGTGGTGCGGATCAAGGAAAAGCGTGCCGACCGCGCCCTGGTGCTGGACGACAGCTACATCCCGCCGTTGCTGGATGTGGCGGCTTCCAAGCCGTTGAGCGCCTTTCGCAGCGAACTGCTGGGGCTGCTGCACCAGCGTGGCGAGGCCCTGGCCGGACGCGTGGTGGCCTCGGGGGCCGGTGGCGCTTCGGAAATCGCCGACTTCATGCTGTTGCAACTGGTCAACCGCGCACAGCCGTTGATCAGCCACCTGAACCAGATCAGCCCGCTGCATCCGGAGCGCTTTTACAGCGAACTGGTGGGCCTGGCCGGCGAGTTCTCGACCTTTTCCAACAGCAGCCGGCGTCCGGCGGAGTACCCGCAGTACCAGCATGACGAGCTGGCGCTGAGCTACGCCCCGGTCATGCAGGCGCTGCGCGAGGCCCTGTCGATGCTGATCGACAGCAAGGCCACGCCGATCCCGATCGTCGAGAAGGCCTACGGCGTGCACGTGGCGATGCTGGCCGACCGGACCTTGCTGGACAACGCCAGCTTCATCCTGGTGGTGCGCGCCGACGTGCCCGGCGAGACCCTGCGCGGGCGTTTCGCCCAGCAGAGCAAGGTCGGTTCGGTGGAGCACATCCGCGACCTGGTCAACCTGCAACTGCCGGGCATCGGCCTGCTGCCGCTGCCGGTGGCGCCACGCCAGTTGCCGTATCACGCGGGTTCGACCTACTACGAACTCGATCGCGGCAGCGAGCACTGGAAGCAGCTGGCCCATTCCGGTGGTTTCGCCTTCCACGTCGCAGGGGAATTCCCGGGGTTGAACCTGGCCTTCTGGGCCATTCGAGGATAAGTCGCGATGCATCCGTTCGACGATTCGGCAGGGCAGCCGTCCCCGGCCAACGACCGCACCCAATTCATGCCGCGCCCCGGTGGTCGCGCGCCCGAGCCCGGACGCCCGGCAGCCGCTCCGGCGCCCTCGCTGGCGATGCCGGCGGCGCCGCTGGCTTCCGGCCAGGCCCAGGGCCTGAACCCCCTTGAGAGCGCTGCTGGCCCGTTGCTGGCATTGCTCACCCGCCTGCGCAGCACCCTGGCGCATCCGGCGCCGGCCAGCCTGAGGGCGCAACTGCTGGCCTACCTGCGCCAGTTCGAGGAGCGTGCCGAGGCCGCTGGCGTACCGCGCAACGATGTGTTGCTGGCCCGCTATGCGCTGTGTACCGCCCTGGACGAGGCGGTGCTGAGCACGCCTTGGGGCAGCACCAGCGACTGGGGCAAGCAGAGCCTGTTGATCACCGTGCACAACGAGGCCTGGGGCGGCGAGAAGGTGTTCCAGCTGCTGGAGCACTGCCTGCAGAGCCCGCGCGAGCGTTTGTACCTGCTGGAGCTTTTGTACCTGTGCATGTGCCTGGGTTTCGAAGGCCGCTATCGGGTGATGATCGACGGTCGCAGCCAGCTCGAGGCCCTGCGCGAGCGTACTGCGGCGACCATTCGCAGCGCCCGTGGCGAACATGAGCGCGAGCTGTCGCCCCACTGGCGCGGAGTGACCGTGGCCCGGGACCGCCTGGCCCAGTTCATGCCGCCCTGGGTCGGCATCGCCATCGGTGTGGCGTTGCTGCTGGCCCTGCTGTTCGGCCTGCGCCTGAAGCTGGCGGCGGATGCCGAGCCGGTGTTCAAGAACATTCATGCCCTGGGCGAGATCCCGGTGCAGACCCTGGACCGTCCGGTGATCCAGCCCAAGGTGGTGGAGCGTCCGCGCCTTTCCGGGTTCCTGGCCGACGATATCCGTGCCGGGCGCGTGGCGGTGGAAGACACCGCCGACCGCTCGGTGGTGACCATCCGTGGCGACGAGCTGTTCGCTTCCGCCAGCGCCAGCATCCGCGACGAGTACCAGCCGTTGATGCTGCGCATCGCCGATGCCGTGCGCAAGGTCAAGGGCCAGGTACGGATCACCGGCCATAGCGACAATCGGCCGATCGCCACCCTGCGCTTCCCCTCCAACTGGAAGCTGTCCCAGGCCCGCGCCGAATCGGTGCAGGAGATCCTCGTGGCGAAGACCGGGCAACCGGCACGCTTCAGCGCCGAAGGTCGCAGCGATACCGAACCGCTGGCCACCAATGCCACTGCCGAAGGGCGGGCGCGTAATCGTCGGGTAGAAATCAGCGTATTGGCGGAGGGGGTCGAGTGAAGGCGTTTTTCAGTTTTGTGATTCGCTGGGTGATCCCGCTGCTGGGCCTGATCGCCCTGAGCCTGATCATCTGGTTCATCGGCCCGCTGCTGGAGTTCCTGGTGCCGGAAGGCCGGCGCTGGGCCCTGATCATCTTCATCTTCGCGGTGTGGATCGCCTACCGGGTGTTTCGCATCATCCAGGCCCGCCGGCATGCGGCCAAGGTCTTGCAGAGCCTGGCGGCCGACACGCCACCGGACCCGGACAGCCTGGCCACCGCCGAGGAGCTGGCGGCCCTGCGCCAGCGCATGGACGAGGCCCTGGTGCTGCTGAAGAAGGCCAAGCTCGGCGGTGACGAGAGGCGCAACCTCTACGAACTGCCGTGGTACGTGATCATCGGTCCGCCTGGCTCGGGCAAGACCACTGCGCTGGTCAACTCCGGCCTGCACTTTCCGCTGGCGGCACAATTGGGTGCAGGCGCCGTGCGTGGTGTCGGCGGTACCCGCAATTGCGACTGGTGGTTCACCGACCAGGCCGTGCTGCTGGACACTGCGGGCCGCTACACCACCCAGGACAGCCATGCGAATGTGGACAAGGCGGCCTGGCTGGGCTTCCTCGACCTGCTCAAGACCCAGCGCTCGCGCCGCCCCATCGATGGTGCCTTCGTGGCCATCAGCCTGTCCGACTTGCTGTTGGGCAGCGAAGCGGAGCGGGCGGCCCACGCCGCGGCGATCCGCCTGCGCATCCAGGAGCTGTATACCCAGCTGGGCGTGCGTTTCCCGATCTACCTGATGCTGACCAAGTTGGACCTGGTGCCAGGCTTCATGGAGTTCTTCGACTCCCTGAGCAAGGAAGAGCGAGCCCAGGTCTGGGGCATGACCTTCGCCCTGGACGATGGCAAGGGCAGCGACAGCCCCCTGGCGCACTTGCCGGCGGAGCTGGCGGCCCTGGAGCAGCGCCTCAACGAACGCCTGGTGGAGCGCCTGCAACAGGAGCGCGACCCGGCACGGCGCGACCTGATCTACGGGTTCCCGCAGCAGTTCGCGGCGCTCAAGGAGTCCTTGCAGGGCTTCCTCGAAGGCGTGTTCAAGCCCAATGCCTTCGAAGAGCGGGTGCTGCTGCGCGGGGTGTACTTCACCAGCGGCACCCAGGAAGGCAGCCCCATCGACCGCCTGATCGGCGCCATGGCCCAGAGCATGAACCTGGACCGCCAGCACCTGGCGCGCCAGACCGGCACTGGCCGCAGCTACTTCATCGAGAAGCTGTTCAGTGCCGTGGCTTTCGCCGAGCGCGGGCTGGTGGGGGTCAACCCCAAGGTCGAGCGTCGGCGCAAATGGATCGCCCGTGGCGCCCTGGCCGCCAGCGTGGCCCTGGTGCTGGTGGTCGGCACCCTGTGGATCGTCAGCTACCGGGCCAACCAGAGCTATATCGCCCAGGTCGACCAGCGCGTGGCGCCGGTGCGCCAGGGCGTGCAGAACCTCAGCCCGGCCCAGCGCGATGTGCTGGCGGTGCTGCCGCTGCTCAACGCGACCCGCAACCTGGCCGGCGATGCCCCGGGCTGGGCCGAGGGTCTTGGCCTGTACCAGGGCGATATGCTCGAGGCCGAGTCCGCCAGCGTCTATCGCAAGCTGCTGGTGGCGGTGTTCGCCCCACGGTTGATGACCCGCATCGAAGAACAACTGCACAGCGGCGGCAACTCGGACTTCCTCTACGAGGGGCTCAAGGCTTACCTGATGCTGGCTGACAACGAGCATTACGATGCCGACTTCATCAAGGCCTGGATCACCCTGGACTGGGACCAGACCCTGTCCCGCGAGCTGCCGCCCGACCAGCGCCAGGCCCTGACCGGGCACTTGCAGGCGTTGTTCGAGAAGCATCCGCCCAATGCCCGCCTGGACCAGCGCCTGATCGACGACCTGCGTCGCCAGCTGCAGCAGTTGCCGGTGGCCCAGCGGGTCTACGACCGGGTCAAGCGCGCCAAGCTGCCGGCCGGCGTGCCGGACTTTCGCCTGAGCGAAGCCGGTGGCCGCGATGCGGCGCTGGTGTTCACGCGCAAGAGTGGCAAGCCATTGAGCGAACCCCTGAGCGGGCTGTTCACCGCCAAGGGTTATCGCGAGGGCTTCCTGCTGGCCAGCGTCAACCAGGCCGGCACCCTGGCCGAGGAGCAGTGGGTGCTGGGCCGCGACCAGGCCGAGCAGCAGAACGTCGCCAGCCTGGCCGCCGATGTGCGCCGCCTGTATTTCCAGGACTACCTGCGCCAGTGGGACGCGCTGCTGGCCGACATCGACTTCGTGCCGATCACCAGCGTGGCCCAGGCCGCCGACGTGCTGCGGATCATCTCCGGTCCCACCTCGCCGTTGAAAAAACTGCTGGTGGCGGTATCCAGGGAAACCGACCTGCAACAGGAAGAACGCCTGCTGGCGGCCCAGGGCCAGAAGGTCGAGGGCGGGGTCGACCAGCTCAAGCAGCGCCTGGGTTCGCTCCTGGGCCAGGAGCAGGCAGCGGGTCCGGCGGCCGTGGCCAGCGAAGACCCGGTGAGCCTGCACTTCGCTGACCTGATCAGCCTGGTGAGCAAGGGCGAGGGTGAGCCGGCGGCCATCGATGGCCTGCTGGCGGACATGAACGCCCTGTACGTGCAGGTCAGCGCCATGGTCGGCGCCAGCGGCGATGCGCTGCTGGGCGAAGCCAAGAACCAGGCCAGCGCCGCCGCGGCCCGGGTCAGCCTGACCGCCGCGCGCCAGCCGCCAGTGGTCCAGGGATTGGTCAAGTCGGTGGTCGGTTCCACCACCAACACCATGATGGGCGGGGTGCGCAACCAGTTGAACGCGGCCTGGGTCAGTGAGGTGGTGAATGTCTACCGCCAGTCCCTGAGCGGGCGCTACCCGATGTCGCCGGGCAGTTCGCGGGATGCGACCCTGGAGGACTTCGGCCAGTTCTTCGGTGCGGGCGGGGTGATGGACAGCTACTTCCGCAAGTACCTGCAGCCCTACGTCAACACCTCCACTGCCACCTGGAGCTGGCAGCCGGGAGCGGCGCAGAAGCTGGGGATTTCCCCCGGGGTGTTGCAGACCTTCCAGCGTGCTTCGAACATCCGCGATGCGTTCTTCCGCTCCAGCGGCGGCACCCAGCCGGCCGTGCGCTTCGAGCTCAAGCCGGTGGAGATGGACGCCAATATCAGCCAGTTCCTGCTCGACCTGGATGGCCAGCAACTGAGCTACGACCACGGCCCGAGCCGGCCGGTGGCCATGCAGTGGCCGAACCCGGGAAGCATCGGCGTGGTGCGCCTGTCGATCATGCCGCCGTCGGCCAGCGGGCGTTCGGGGATCACCCTGGACGGCCCCTGGGCCTGGTTCCGCCTGCTGGAGCAATCGGACCTTTCCGCCACCAACTCGCCGGACCGCTTCAACCTGCGGTTGCGGGTCGATGGCGCGAGCATTTCCTATGAGCTGCGTGCCAGCAGCGCCTTCAACCCGTTCAAGAGCCGGGTGCTCAGCGGCTTCAGCCTGCCGGAGCGGCTATGACGGCGCCCGGCCTGTACGGCAAGCTGGCCAGCCGTGGCGACTTCGTCAGCCGTGGCCTGCCGCAGAGCTTCATCGGCCCCTGGGACAGCTGGCTGGCGGCGGGTTTGCTGGCCAGCCAGAACGCCATGGGCGAGCACTGGCTCAACGCCTATCTGGTCAGCCCGTTGTGGCGTTTCGCCCTGGCCCCGGGCCTGTGCGGGCCCCAGGCGGCGGTCGGGGTGGTGATGCCGAGCATCGACCGGGTCGGGCGCTATTTCCCCCTGACGGTCGCCGCGCTGCTGGAGCCCGGCGAAGACCTGGCCTCGCTGGTGAGCGGCCCGGACCAGTGGTTCGAACAGGTGGAGGAGCTGTTGCTGGCAACCCTCGACGAGGGCGCCAGTTTCGAGACTCTGGAAGAAGGCTTGCAGGGCCTGGGGGCGCCGCTCGCGGCACCACGGGCCGAGGGCAGCCATTACGCCGGCCTGCAACGCTTCTACGTGAATGACCCACAGGCCCGGAGCGCGGTTCTCGCCGCCCTGGCCCTGGACGGGTCGAGTGTCTGGTGGGGACGTGGCTCGCAGTACATCAGTCCGATGCTGCTGCGTTGCCAGGGGCTGCCGCCAGCCAGTGATTTTGGGCAATTTCTGCTCGGGCAAGAGGGTGCCGTCTAAATGCGTTCAGCGCCACAACTGTCCTACCAGTCCGCCAGCTACAGCCATGTCGGCATGGTGCGGAAAATCAATGAAGACGCCTGGCTCGAAGCCCCGGAAACCGGCCTCTGGCTGGTGGCCGACGGCATGGGCGGGCACGCCGCCGGCGACTACGTCAGCAGCCTGATCGTCGATAGCCTGCGCGCGGTGCCGGGCGGCGACAGCCTGGAACACTACGTCGCGGCGTTGCGCAATGCCCTGGCGGCGGTGAATGCCGCGGTGCGCGAGGAAACCGCCAACCGTGGCGTGACCATGATGGGCAGCACCGTGGTGCTGCTGGCGGTACGCGGCGACCAGGCGGTGTGCCTGTGGGCTGGCGACAGCCGCCTGTACCGGCTGCGTGACGAGCAACTGGAGGGCATCTCCCGGGATCACAGCTACGTCCAGGACCTGCAGGACAGCGGCCTGCTCAGCGAGGCCGAGGCGCGGGTTCATCCGCGGGCCAACATCGTCACCCGTGCCATTGGTGTCGAGGCCCAGCTGGAGCTGTCCCAGGTCGACCTGCAAGTGCAGGCCGGCGATACCTTCCTGCTGTGCAGCGATGGCCTGAACAAGACCGCCGAGGACTTCGAGCTGCGCGACGTGCTCAGTCACAACGAGCCCAACGATGTGGTGCGCAGCCTGATCCACCTGGGCCTGACCCGGGGTGCGCCGGACAACATCACCGCGATCGTGATCAAGGCCGCAGGACACTGACCATGGACATTCTGATTCCCGGCTTCGATATCCAGGGCGAGATTGGCGAAGGCGCCATGGCCAGCGTGTACCTGGCGACCCAGCGCTCCCTGGAGCGCAAGGTGGCGCTCAAGGTCATGGCTGCCTCGCTGGCCGCCGACCCGAGCTTCTGTGAGCGCTTCCTGCGCGAGGGCAAGACCCTGGCGCGGCTGTCCCACCCGCACACCGTGACCATCCACGACATCGGCAATGTCGGCGAGCTGTACTACATGGCCATGGAGTACCTGCCCAACGGCACGCTCAAGGAGCGCATCGCCGCCGGGCTGACCCCGGAGCAGGGCCTGACCTACATCCGCCAGATCGCTTCGGCCCTGGGTTATGCCCACGCCCAGGGGTTGGTGCACCGTGACGTCAAGCCGGCCAACATCCTGTTCCGCGCCGATGGCACGGCGGTACTCTCGGACTTCGGCATCGCCAAGTCCCTGGATGATCGCACCCAGTTCACCCAGGCCGGCTTCGCCGTCGGCACTCCGAGCTACATGAGCCCCGAGCAGGCCCGTGGCCAGGACATCGACGGCCGCGCCGACCTCTATGCCCTGGGCGTGGTGCTGTACGAAATCCTCGTCGGCAAGCTGCCGTACAACGGCACCGATGCCTTGTCCACGGCCCTGGCCCACCTCACCGAACCGTTGCCGGAGCTACCGGTGCACCACGGCCGCTACCAGCACATCCTGGGCAAGCTGCTGGCCAAGGACCCGGCGGAGCGCTACCCGGATGCCGCAGCCTTGCTGGCGGCCCTGGACAACCTGCCGGCGGCGGCCCCGGAGGTCGAGGCGACGCTGATCCAGCCGTTGCCCTTGCCGCCCCTGGAGGTGCCCGCGGGCAACGACCTGGCCGGGCTGACCCCGGTCTCCATCGAAATTCCCCGGCAGGCCCCGCAACCGGCCCCGCGCCAGGAGCCGCGTCCGGAACCTGTGGCGCAGCCCCAGCGCGTCTCCAGCCTGCCGCCCCAGGGCGCCGAGCCGACCGGGCAGCGGCGTGGCCCGGTGCTGGCCCTGGCCGGCGTGGCCGTGGCGGTAGCCCTGGCCGTGGCTGGTGGTGGCTATTGGTGGTTGTCCGGGGACAGCCCGCAGCCAGCGCCCAAGACCGTGGCCGGCACCCCGGCCTCCGGTAGCGGCAGCACGTCCAGCGTGGCGCCGCCGGTGAACCAGCCCGTGGCGAGCGATGCCGATGGCGGCCAGCGGCCGTTGCTGATGGCGGGCAAGAAGACCCTGTTCCAGCGAGTGCTGAGCAAGCCTGGGGCGAGTTTCTCCAGCGAGCCCGGAGCTGCCCCGGGCGCGGCGGTGCCGGCGTTCTCGGTGTTGTACGTGTACCAGCGCAAGAGCCTCGACGGCCGCACCTGGTTGCGCCTGGGCGCGGCCAGCGATGGTCGCAGCGCCGGTTGGCTGCCTGAGGACCAGGTCAGCGACTGGAAGCAGAGCCTGGTGCTCAAGTTCACAGAGCGCTCCGGGCGGGCGCCGGTGATGTTCGTGCGCCAGGCCAGCCAGTTGGAACGCCTGCTGGCCGATCCTGCGGCGGCCAAGAACCTGCTGCTCAATGCGCAGAAGAATCCCCAGGACGACCAGCAGGTGCTGGCCCTGGAACCCAATGCCAGCGCGGTGCCCCAGGACCAGTTCTACCTGCTGCCGATCTTCGACGCCAAGGAGAGCTTCGACGAGAACGGCCAGCCGGTGCAGTTGCTCAATGTCGCTTCCATCGACCCGGGCAACAGCCCGCAGAGCATCAGCGACAACGCCGGCAAGCGCCTGCCGGTGAATACTGCGCCAGCCGCCGGTGACGCGTTTCGCACCGCCGTGGTGCTGGTGGTGGATACCTCGGTGTCGATGCAGCCCTACATCGACCGGGTCCGCGATGTGGTGCATGAGCTGCAAGGCAAGCTGGCCGCGCGCGGCGAGCTGGACAGCGTCAGCTTCGGCCTGGTGGGCTTTCGCAACAACATCAAGAAGACCCCGGGCCTTGAATATGTCGCCAAGACCCTGGTGACCCTGGACCAGGGCCGCGATCCCCAGCGGTTCCAGGAGCTGGTGAGCCAGGTCAAGGCCACCAGCGTGTCCAGCCACTCGTTCAACGAAGATGCCTTCGCCGGGATCATGCAGGCAGTGGAGGGCATGGACTGGAAGGGCTACGGCGGCCGCCTGATCCTGCTGGTCAGCGATGCCGGCGCCCTGCGCAAGAACGATCCCTACAGCCGGACCCAGATGAACGAGGCCGAAGTGCGCCAGGCGGCCCTGGGCAAGCAGATCAAGATCTATGCCCTGCACCTGCGCTCCGATGCCGGCAAGAAGAACCACGCCCAGGCCGAGACCCAATACCGGGTGCTGACCGCCGACGCCAACCCGAAGATCGGCGACCTGTACATCCCGGTACCCGGTGGCGACGTGGGCAAGTTCGGCGAGCGGGTCGACGAGATCGGCACGGTGTTCGCCGACCTGGTGCACCAGGTGCGCAGCAACCAGGAGCAGGCCGTCCCGCTGCTGGCGGCGAGCCCGAGCATCGCCGAGAAGTCGGCGGCCATCGGCTACGCCATGCACATGGATTTCCTCGGGCACAAATCCGCCAGCCAGGCGCCGCAACTGGTCAGCGCCTGGACCGCCGACCGCGACCTGACCAACCCGGCGCTGCCGGCGTTCCAGGTCTGCGTGATGCTCACCAAGCTGCAGCTCAACGACTTGCAGCAGTCGCTGAAATTAATCGTCGACGCGGCGCGCAAGACCCAGACCTCGCCCAAGGATTTCTTCCAGGAAATCGCCAGCGCCAGTGCCTACATGAGCCGCGACCCGGCAGCCCTGCGCAAGGGCGGCAATCTCGCCGATGGCGGCGTGCTGGGGGAATACCTGGAAGGCCTGCCGTATCGCAGCAAGTCGCTGAACATGACCCAGGACCTGTGGTTGTCGTTGAGCGTGGCCGAACAGGAAGACTTCATCGACGAACTGGATTCGAAGATCCGTCTCTACGAGACCTTCCACAACGACCTGGCCAACTGGGTGCGCTTCGGCGATGCCGAGCCGGGTGATGCCCTGTACCGCGTTCCCTTGTCGACCCTGCCCTGATGCTGAACCTTCTGGATGTGCGCAAGAGCCGCGGCGAGGGACGCCAACGCTACAGCCTGGTGATCCCCAGGCTGCAATTGCGCGCGGGCGACCAGTTGGCGGTGGTGGGCCCCAGCGGCTGCGGCAAGAGCACCTTGCTCGACCTGCTGGCGCTGGTGCTGGCCCCGGATTCGAGCCGGCGCTTCGATTTCGCCCCGGACCGGGAAACCCTCGATATCGCCGGGATCTGGAAGCAGGCCGGGCACAGCGCCCTGGCCGAGCTGCGCAGCCGGCACCTGGGTTATGTGCTGCAGACCGGCGGCTTGCTGGGGTTTCTCGATGTGCGGGGCAACATCAGCCTGCCGCGCAAGATGCTGGGCCTGGCCGACGAGGGCATTCCCCGGCGCCTGGCCGAGCGCCTGGAGATCGTCGACCAGCTCCACAAGAAACCCGTCGACCTCTCGGTGGGCCAGCGCCAGCGGGTCAGTTGCGCCCGGGCCCTGGCCCATGGTCCGCAGGTGCTGCTGGCGGACGAACCGACCGCGGCCCTGGACCCGTTGAATGCCCAGCGGGTGATGCAACTGCTGGTGCAACAGGCGCGGGACCAGCAGCTGTGCTGCGTGGTGGCGACCCACGATGAGCCGCTGGCGCGGGCCAATGGCTTGCAGATCCGGCGTATCGCCTGCCAGCGCGATGTCGATGGCGGCGTGACCGCGACCCTCGGGGAGGCGTGCTGATGCGTGCAGCCCTGATCGCGGCGCTGGCCTGGCAGGACTACCGGGCCGATACCTGGCTTTCGGCCTGCTCGGTGCTGGCCCTGGTGGCGGTGATCGCGCCGTTGCTGGTGCTGTTCGGACTCAAGTTCGGCCTGGTCAGCAGCCTGACCGAGCGCCTGGAGAAGGACCCGGCGGTGCGCGAGGTCATCCCCTTGGGTGGTGGTCGCTTCAATGCCGCGTTCATTGCCGAACTGCGCCAGCGCCCGGACGTGGCGTTCGCCTTGCCCAGGACCCGGCAGATCGCCGCCACGGCGGAGTTGGCGCGAGGCGAGGGGGATGTTGGCCTGACCGTGGAAATGCTGCCTACCGCGCCTACCGACCCCTTGCTGGGGTCGTTGCCGGCATTGCAAGGCATGAACGGGGTGGTGCTCAGCCGTACCGCCGCCGAGAAACTCGGGGCCCGGCCTGGGGATTGGCTGCAGGCCAGTTTCGGCCGCCAGGTGGCCGGGCGCAGCGAGGTGCAGCGGACCCGGGTCCAGGTCGAGGGCGTGTTGCCCCTGGAGGCTTTTGCCCGCGATGCCTTGCTGGCGCCGCTGGAGTTGCTGGAGGCCGCCGAGGACTATCGCGACGGCCGTGCGGTGCTGGCCATGGGCTGGGCCGGTGGCGCCCCGACCCAGGCCGGGCAGCGGGTGTACCCGGCGTTTCGCCTGTATGCACGCAGCCTCGACGATGTCGAGCCGCTGCGCCGCTATTTCGCCGAGCGCGGCCTGCTGGTGTCGACCCAGGCCCAGACCATCGCCCAGGTGCAGTCGTTGAGCCGCAACTTGTCGATCGTGTTCTGGATCATCGCCGGGCTGGCTCTGGCCGGGGCCTTCGCGGCGATCTTCGCGGGCGCCCTGGCGGCGGTGGAGCGCAAGCGCCGCGAGCTGTCGGTGCTGCGCCTGCTGGGTTTTTCCACCGGGGCTCTGCTGCTGTTCGTGGTGGCCCAGGCGCTGTACAGCGCCGCTTTCGCCGCCGTGCTGAGCGGCGTGTTGTATGCCCTGGCCCAGGCCGGGCTGAATCATTTGTTCATGCAGGTGCCGGGCGAGTACGCCAGCCATCTGCTGCCGGGCCACTTCGGCCTGGCCCTGTTGGCGACGCTGGGCGTCAGCACCCTGGCCGCCGCGCTGGGCGGCTGGCGGGTGGCGCGCATTGAAGCCTGTGAAGGAATTCGCGATGTATAAGTTGATCAGCGCCGTGCTGGCCATGACCCTGGCCGGGGGCGCGTGGGCCGATGAACCCGGCAACAAGATGGATAACCCCAAGCCCCTGGCCGGCGATGTCAGCCTGCCGTTGCCATGCGATGGCGAGATGGTGTTCCGCTACGTCTACGTGCTGGCCCAGGGCACCCTGGATGACCGCGAGATCAACCTCGGCTATCCCTTCGCCGAGGGCGAGAGCGGCTACCAGCAGTCGTTCATTTCCGGCTACCGGCGGGACTACATCAACGGCCAGTTCACCCTCAAGGACTTGCCGGGCCCCTGGGCCAAGACCATCGGCCCGCTGCTGCCCAAGGCCGGCACCGGGGTGCCGCTCAAGCCGATGATGTACTTCATCGGCAAGTACGAGGTCACGGCTCGCCAGTACGCCCAGGTGATGGCCCAGGCCCAGTCCCTGGCCAGCGGCGAACCGGCCCCGGCCTGCGAGGCGCCGCAAGGCATGCAGGGGCGCCTGCCCAAGGTCAAGCTGTCGCGCTTCGAGGCCGAGCGCTTCGCCGCTGTGTACAGCGCCTGGCTGATGAAGAACCATCGCGATCTGCTGCCGGTCAGCGGGCGTGGCGGCTCCGCCGAGGACGGCGGCCTGGGCTTCGTGCGCCTGCCCACCGAAGTGGAGTGGGAATACGCTGCCCGTGGCGGCCAGGCGGTGAGCCGCCAGGAGCTGGAAGGCCGGCTGTTCCCAAGGCGCGTGGAGGGCAGCGAGAGTGATGGCCCGCTGGGCGATTGGGCGGTGTTCAACCAGGTGGCTGGCGGTACCGGCCAGGCGGCACGACTGATGCCCATCGGCACCAAGCTGCCCAACCCCATCGGCCTGTTCGACGTGATCGGCAACGCCGCGGAGATGGTCCAGGAGTCCTTCCAGCTGGTGCACGCCGGCCGGCGCCAGGGCACCTATGGTGGTTTCGTGGTCAAGGGCGGCAACTACCTGGAGGGCGAGGGCACGTTGTTCACCGGCATGCGTCGCGAATACCCGTTGTTCGCCGCCGACGGCACCGAGCAGAGCAACGAGACCACCGGCTTCCGGGTGGCCATCGGGGCGCTGTCGGCGCCGCGCTCGCGCTACAAGGAACTGTTCGCCCAATGGCAGAAGGAAGGGCGCCTGGCGTCCCTGACCGACGCCATCGACGACGCCCAGGATCCGACCAAGCGCCTGGACAGCATCATCGCCGCCAGCGTCGACCCACGGCTACAGGCCGAGCTGGGGCTGGTCAACGAAGAGCTCAAGCGCAACGTTTCGCTGATCGCCCAACAGCGCGAGGAAGCGGCGGGCAACCTGATCCAGTCCTCGGCGCTGGTGGCCGAGACGATCAACAACTACAACATTCGCCTGACCAACCTGAAAAAGAGCCAGCAGCAAGCCCTCGATGCCAAGGACGAGCCCAGCGCCAAGCTGTTCGCCGAAGCCATCGACAACGGCCGCAGCGCCCTGGACGGGGCGGTGGCGATCTATATCGACAACCTGGCCACGGGCACCCGTTACACCGACGCGGTGATCCAGGCGCAATTTCAACGGATCAAGGAAGAGCTCAATCGCAAGCCGGTGCTCGGCAAGAGCCTGGTGACGCGCGCTACGTTATTCGTTCGCCATGTCGGGGACTACCGCCAGAAACAGCGGGCCGACCCGGCGACGATTTTGAAGGAACTGCTCGCATCGACCGGTCAGAAGTCGTGACCGGCCGCTGTCTGTCGAGCCTGGAGGATCTCGGACGACCTTGAGTCGCGCCGAGTTGGTCAAACTTAATCGAGATCACGAACATGCTTTTTTCCCGCAACCCATTTGCTTCAACGTCCAAGCGTCACCTGCTGTTGGTTGCCGCCGGGTTCAGCACCGTATTGACCGGTTGCGCGACCTCTCCGGTGTCCAAGGTGGCCTCCACCACCAAGGTCGAGTACTACCCGAGCTGCTACGAGCCGGTGCAGCACCTGCGTACCACTGATTCGGACATGACCAAGTCGGTCGTCACCGGCGCTGCCCTGGGCGCTGCTGGCGGTGCCTTGCTCGGGGTTCTTGCCGGTGGTGAGAATCGCGGTCGCAACGCGGCCATCGGCGCCGCCGGTGGTGCCCTGGCTGGCGGTGCTGCCGGCTATTACACCGAACGCCAGAAGCAGATCGCCGATGACAACCAGCGCATCGCGTCCTACGCCACTGACGTCAACAAGAGCGTGGCCGACATCGACCGCAGCACCGCTTATGCCCGTGCTTCGCAGACGTGCTACCAGCGCGCCTTCGACAGCCTGATCAGCGCGCGCAAGGCCAACAGCATCAATGACGTGGAAGGGCGCAAGCGCCTGGCGGAAATCGTCAGCGGGCTGAAGGAGTCCAACGACCTGATCACCGCGGTGAACGGTCGGGCCAGCGAGGACCTGAGCAAGTACAACCAGGCCTATGAGCAAGACCTGCAGCAGGTGGGCGTGCAGCGCACCGACGTGGTCAAGGTCGCCGCCGCCGATACCACTCCAGTGACCACCACCGGCAAAGGCAAGGGCAAAGGCAAAACCCCTCCGAAGGCGAAGCTGCCAGTGGTGCCCAAGGAAGCGGTGAGCACCGAGAAGTCGATGCAGCAGGCCAAGACCAAGCAGGCCGAGAGCAATAAGGTGGCCACCACCGGCCAGACCCAGGTCAACAGCATGTGCAAGAACCCGGACCTGGGCGACTGGGCACCGGTACCTTGCCCGAACGTCTGAGTCAGTGATTGTCTGACAAGATGTAGCGATAAGCGCTGAACGCCAGGCGATCTTCGAGCAATCGAACGGATCGGCTGGCGCTCGGCGAGTTACAGGTTACACTGCGCCGGCCATCCAATAATTCCACTGAGGCGCCGCGCATGAAATTTCGTTTTCTCCTCTGGGTGCTTGGCCTGTTGATGGGCAAAGCCAGTCGCAACAATCCCGCTTTCCAGCAACAGTTGGGCGACAAGGAGCTGGTTTTCCAGCTGCAGACGCTCGATGGCAAGGTTGCTCGGCATTTCTTCGTCAAGGACCAGCGTGTCACCAGTCGTTCGGGGTTCTATCCCGAGCCGGCGTTCGCCATCGCCTTCAAGGACGCGGCGTACGGCTTTGCCACCATGCAGGCGAAGAACAAGCAACTGGCATTCATGACCGGGATCCAGGACAAGTCGATCCAGATCAAGGGCAATCCGGCGCTGGTGATCTGGTTCCAGGGGCTGACCAAGTACCTGAAGCCCAAGAAGTCCAAGCCCAAGGCTTGAGGCGTTCGACGCGACAGTCGGCGGCAGGGCCGCGACCGGTCGCAGGAGATGATCCGGAAGGGATTCTGCAGGCCGCAAGGGCCTGCAGAAAGACTCAGGCCTGGCTGAATTGCGAGGCCAGTTCGCGCAGCAACACCTCGGCTTCAAGCACCTTGCTCACCACATCCTCGGCCTTGTCGCGACTGAGCCCCAGGCGTTCGAACAGGGCCTCGGGAATCTCTTCGCGGGGGCCGGAGCCGATACCCCGACTACGCAGCAGGCGCACTGCCAGGCAGACCAGGTTCGGGTACTCGGCATAGGCGCCGTCGTAGCTCGGGTCGTGCTGGAAGCGCAGGGCGGTGCACAACTCGTCCGGCATGTCCCAGTAGCGCATCAGCCAGGAGCCGATCTGCTCGCGACTGATGCCCAGCAGGTGCTGCTCGATGTAGCTGTGGCACAGGTGCGGGTTGACCTCCAGGTGCCGGCAGATCAGCGAGAAGTGCGGCGGGAACACATGGGCCAGCAGCAGGTAGCCGAAGTTGTGCAGCAGGCCGGCGAGGTAGGTCAGGCCGGCTTCAGGGCGCTGGGCCCGGGGCATGGCGCGGGTCAGGCCCTCGATCACCGCGGCGGTGTAGATCGACTGCTGCCAGTACGGCGTGGCGTGCTGCGGCTGGTCCTTGGGCAGGCTCAGGGTCTTGCCCAGGGCCAGGCCCAGGGCGAGGTTGATCACCAGGTCGAAGCCGAGCACGCGGACGATGGCGTCTTCCACCGAGCGGATCTTGCCCGGCGAGGCGTAGTAGGGCGATGCCGCCCAGCTCACCACCTGCGCGGCCAGTGCCGGGTCGGTTTCCACTACCCCGGTGATGTCGTCGATGGTGGCGTTGGGGTCGACCCGCAGCTTGATGATCTTCTGTGCGGTTTCCGCCAGGGGCGGGATCTCGATGGTGGCTTCCAGGCGCTGCTGGATGCGCCGGGCGGTGAAGGCCTGCATCGCCTGGGAGATTTCCTCGCGGTCATCGTCCGGGCGGTCGAGGTTGGGCCGGATGCTGCTCAGGGACTCGCCGAAGGTACCGGCGCTGGCCTTGCTGAGCATGCCCTTGAAGTCTTCGCGAGTGATTTCCAGCAGCACACCCGGCTCGCCCGAGTGGATCAGCAGGCTGGGCTCGTGCAGCAGGCTTTCTTCGTACAGGCAGGGCGAGCTGGTCAGGGCCGGCAGGCCAGGCAGCAGGCTCAGGCTGTGCTTGCCGAGCATGCGCTCCAGGCGTTCGGTGGAGACCGAGCGCAAGCGTCGGCCGGTGAGCTCGGCGAGGCGGTTCAGGTCCAGCAACTGGCTCTGTGGGAACAGCACCATCAGGGCGCCGACGGCGTCATCGAGCAACACCGCCTGGACTTTGCGCGAGGCGGGCAGTTCGGGGCGGTCGATGACTTCGTTATAGCCGATGGCCAGCTTGCCGAGCAGCAACCGGATGACAGATGGCGCGTGCGGGGTTGCAGTGGCGAGGGCAACTTCTGTCATGGCGTGGTATCCGTTTTTCTACAATGTGACCAGTATAACCAGCTTGGTCATTCCAATGGTTCACTAACTGAGGCTTGGTTCACACTTGACCGTATTGCTGGCCGTGGCGCAACCAGCGCTCCAGCAGCGGGCTGACGTGGGTCGGCCAGCGCTCCAGCAGTGCCTGGGCGGCGTCGCGTACGGCGGGCAGCAAGTCGGCATCGCGCATCAGGTCGGCGACCTTGAACTGCAGCAGGCCGGTCTGCCGGGTGCCGAGCATTTCCCCCGGGCCGCGCAATTCCAGATCCTTTTCGGCGATGACGAAGCCGTCGTTGGTTTCACGCATGATGCCCAGGCGTTGACGACCGATTTGTGAAAGCGGTGGATGGTAGAGCAGCACGCAGTGGCTGGCGGCGCTGCCACGGCCGACCCGGCCGCGCAATTGGTGCAGTTGCGCCAGGCCCAGGCGTTCCGGGTTCTCGATGATCATCAGGCTGGCATTGGGCACGTCGACCCCGACCTCGATCACCGTGGTGGCCACCAGCAGTTGCAGGTTGCCGGCCTTGAATTCGGCCATGACCGCGGCTTTTTCCGGCGCCTTCATGCGGCCGTGGATCAGCCCCACCCGCAGTTCGCCGAGGGCGCTGGAGAGGTCCTCGTAGGTGGTCTCGGCGGCTTGGCAGGTGAGCTCCTCGGATTCCTCGATCAGGGTGCAGACCCAATAGGCCTGGCGTCCCTCGGCACAGGCGGCGCGCACTCGCTCGATCACCTCGATACGCCGGCTATCGGTCACCAGCACGGTGTTCACCGGAGTACGCCCCGGCGGCAATTCGTCGAGGATCGAGGTGTCCAGGTCGGCATAGGCGCTCATGGCCAGGGTCCGGGGAATGGGCGTGGCGGTCATGATCAACTGGTGCGGGCAAAGCCGGCCGCCCACGCCTTTCTGGCGCAGGGCCAGGCGCTGCTGGACGCCGAAGCGGTGTTGTTCGTCGATGATCACCAGGGCCAGGTTCTTGAATTGCACTTCGTCCTGGAACAGTGCGTGGGTACCCACCACCATGGGCGCGCCGGCGGCGATCTGTTCCAGGGCGGCGCTGCGGCTCTTGCCCTTGAGCTTGCCGGCCAGCCAGGCGACTTCCAGGCCCAGCGGCTCCAGCCAGCGCTTGAAGGTGATGAAGTGCTGTTCGGCGAGGATCTCGGTGGGCGCCATCAGCGCCACCTGGTAGCCGGCCTCCAGCGCTTGCAGGGCCGCCAGGGCGGCGACCACGGTCTTGCCGGCGCCGACGTCACCCTGGATCAGCCTCAGCATGGGTTCGGGCTGGCTCAGGTCGTAGGCGATCTCGTTGCCTACTCGCTGCTGGGCGCCGGTGGGAGCGAAGCCCAGGTTCTTCAGGTAGCGGGCCGGCAGCTTCTTGGCCACTGGCAGCACCGGCGCGCGTTGGGAGCGCTGGCTGTCGCGCAGGCGCTGCTGGGACAACTGGTGGGTCAGCAGCTCTTCGAAGGCCAGGCGGTGCTGGGCCCAGTGATGACCCAGGGCCAGCTCATCGACATCGGCGTCGGCCGGTGGGTGGTGCAGGTAGCGGATCGCGTCGTCCAGGGGCGCCAACTGATAGTCCCGGGCCAGCTCCTCGGGCAGCCAGTCCGGCAGGCTGCGGGGGCCGAGCATGGCCAGGCTCTGCTGGCAGAGCATGCGCAGGCGCTGTTGGGTCAGGCCTTCGGTGAGCGGGTAGATGGGGGTCAGGGTCTGGTCCACCGGCGGTGGTTCGTCGCCGCTGATGGCGCGGTATTCAGGGTGGTAGATCTCCAGCCCCGAGGCGCCCGGGCGAGCCTCCCCGTAGCAACGTACCCGGGTGCCACGCTTGAGGCCTTCCTTCTGGGCGTTGCTGAAGTGGTAGAAGCGCAGGCTCAGGCCGCCGGTACCGTCCTGCAAGCGCACCAGCAGGCTGCGGCGCTTGCCCATGACCACGTCGGCGCCGCTGACGGTACCTTCGACCACCGCATCCTGGCCCGGGCGCAGGGCGCCGATGGGGACCACGCGGGTACGGTCCTGATAGCGCAGGGGCAGGTGGAACAGCACGTCCTGGAGGTTTTCCAGGCCGACCTTGGCCAGCTTCTCGGCCATGGCTTCGCCGACGCCCTTGAGCGCCGTCACCGGCACCTTCGACAACTCGGTCATGGTGACGGCTTAACTGGCGACGGGCGGCTTGGCCACGGAGCACAGGCGGATCGAGTCGGCGAGGATCTCGATGGCCTTGGGCCGCGGGAAGCTCGCGCGCCAGGCAATGGCCACGGTGCGAAATGGTGCCGGCGGGGTCAGCGGACGGACCTCGATGACCCCGGGGGCGTAGTGGTGGCTGTCCACCGCCGACAGCGGCAGGATCGAGACGCCCAGGCCCGAGGCGACCATGTGGCGGATGGTTTCCAGCGAGCTGGACTCCACGGTGGTGTGCTTGGCGCCGTCGTTGCCCTTGGTCAGGGTCGGGCAGGCTTCCAGGACCTGGTCGCGGAAGCAGTGGCCTTCACCCAGCAGCAACAGGCTCTTGTCGTTGAGCAGGCTGGCGTCGATGGTTTCCTTGCGGGTCCAGGAGTGGTCGCTGGGCATCAGCACATAGAAGGGTTCGTCGTACAGCGGCAGGGTCAGCACATCGGCTTCGTTGAACGGCAGGGCGATGATGATCGCGTCCAGCTCGCCGTTGCGCAGCTTGTCGCGCAGCACGTGGGTGAAGTTTTCCTCGATGTACAGCGGCATCTGCGGGGCGACCCGGTGCAGCTGTGGAATCAGGTGGGGGAACAGGTACGGGCCGACGGTATAGATGGCGCCGACCTTGAGGGGGGCGGTCAGCTGGTTCTTGCCGGCCTGGGCCAGCTCACGGATACCCTGGGCCTGCTCCAGGACCTTCTGCGCCTGGGCGACGATGGTTTCGCCTACCGGTGTCAGGCGCACGGCGCTCTTGCTGCGCTCGAAGATCAGCACGCCGAGTTCGTCCTCGAGCTTCTTCACGCCGACCGAGAGGGTGGGCTGGCTGACGTGGCAACGCTCGGCGGCATGGCCGAAATGCTGCTCCTGGGCAAGGGTAACGATGTAGCGCAGTTCTGTAAGGGTCATAGCGGGCGTCCGTGAGGTTGCGGCCAAGCATAACGGCTGCAATCGATAGACGCACGTTATCAGACTGAGGGAGGAGTGCGACACCCGCCAATGCCTGTGTCGGACGGGTTGTTGAATGCGAAGGGCACCCTGCGGTGCCCTTGCCTTGGATCAGCGGCGGCCGCGGCTGCGGTCGATCTCGTAGTTGTACGAGGCGGTGATTTCCACGCTGCCGTTGTTGAGCATGTCGGCGGGTGGCTTGGGCAGCGGTTGGGCGCGACGGATCATGTCCAGGGTGGCGCGATCCAGGTCGGCATTGCCTGAACGCCCGACCAGCTCGTAGGACAGTACCTTGCCTTCGGCATCCACCACGAAGCGCAGGGAGTTGGTGCCTTCCTTACCGCGTCGCTGGGCTTCGCTCGGGTAGCGCTTGTACTTGGCCAGGTGCGCCTGCAGCTCGCCCTGCCAGTTGGCCTTGGCGGCCGCCTGGGCTGGCGATGGACCCGGGGTCGCCGGTGCCGGGTTGCTCGACGTTGCCGGTGTCACCGGAGCGTCGCTGGGCTTTTCGTCAGAAGGTTTTTCCTTCGGCGGCTCCGGCTTTTCCACTGGCTTTGGTGGTTGTGGCTTGGGCTTCTGCTTGACCGGCTTGGGCACCGAGATGGTGGGCTTGGGCGCTTCGGCGAGTTTGGGCAGCGGCAGCTCTTCCACCGGAGCCGGTGGTTGTGGCGGGGTCACCACTTTCGGTGGTGCCGGAGGAGGCGGCACAGGGGCAGGCGCCAATTCGACCACCATGGCTTGGGGTGGAATGGGCATCGGCTGTGGCTTGGACCAGTTGAGGGCGAGTGCGATCGCCGCCGCGTGGACGCCCAGCACCACGGCCAGGCTACCGCTGTAACGCGTCAGTCTTTGGCGCGTCGTGATCATTTCTTGGCTGCCGTCTCGAGTCCGACCAGGCCGACCTTCAGATAGCCGGCCGCACGCAGGGTGTCCATCACGCTCATCAGGTCGCCGTAGTCAACGCCTTTGTCGGCCTGGAAGAAGATCGTGGTGTCCTTCTTGCCTTGGGTCTTGGCGTCGAGGGCGGCGCCCAGGGTCTCGGCCTTGATCTCGTCTTCGCCGAGGAACAGACGCTGGTCGGCCTTGACGCTGAGGAACACCGGTTTCTCAGGGCGCGGCGCCGGCTTGGCGCTGGAGGCGGGGAGGTCGACCTTGATGTCCACGGTGGCCAGGGGAGCGGCCACCATGAAGATGATCAGTAGCACCAGCATCACGTCGATGAACGGCGTAACGTTGATCTCGTGGTTTTCGGCCAGGTCGTCGCCTGCCCCTTCCTTCAAATGCAAGCCCATGGCCGATTACCCCACTTTCACCATGTGCGGTTGTGCGGAACGCTCGCCTGGTTGGTGGTCCAGGTCGCGGCTGACCAGCAGCAGGACTTCAGCCGAAGCGTCGGTCACCTGGGCCTTGTAGCCGGTGATGGAGCGGGCGAAGACGTTGTAGATCACCACTGCCGGAATCGCGGCGACCAGACCCAGGGCGGTGGCCAGCAGGGCTTCGGCGATGCCCGGAGCAACCACGGCGAGGTTGGTGGTCTGGGTTTTGGCGATGCCGATGAAGCTGTTCATGATGCCCCACACGGTACCGAACAGGCCGACGAAGGGGGCGGTGGATCCGATGGTGGCCAGCACGCCGGTGCCGCTGCTCATGTTGCGGCCGCAGGCGGCTACCAGACGCTCCAGACGGAAGCTTACGCGCTCCTTGATGCCTTCTTTCTCACGGCTATTGGCCGACAGGCGCATTTCTTCCAGGGCGTCGTGAACCAGCAGGTTGGTCAGCGTGCCTTGCTTGGTTGCGCTGGCGCTGGCTTCCTTGAGGTTGGTGGCCTTCTTCAGGGCAGCGATTTCATGGCGCAGGCGGCGCTTGGCGCCCATCAGCTCGAAGCCTTTGGCGATCCAGATGGTCCAGGTGATGATCGAGGCGATGGCCAGGCCGATCATCACCAGTTTCACGATGATATCGGCGTTCTGGTACATGCCCCAGGGCGACAGGTCGTGGGCCATGCCCAGGGTGTTGTCGGCTTCCAGGACTTCGGGGAGGTCCTGGGCGGCTACTGGCTGGCCTTCGACCGGAGCTTGTTCGTCGTTTGCCGCAGCTGCGGCGGGAGCCGTGGCAGGTGCTGCCGGATCGGTGGCTGGGTGCTCGGCGACCGGTGCGGAGGTGGCTGGAGCCGGGGCTGGTGCGTGCTGGTCGGCCCAGGCTGCGGTCGGGGCCAGCAGCAGGCTGCACAGCAGCGCGGCGGCTGCGCCCATGGTGCGCAGCGGGCTTGGGCGTGTGGTTGGCGAGACGGAGAATGGGTTGCTTGTCATGCTGGCCGGACCTGAGAGGAGAATAGGGTGAATGTCCTTCTAGGCCTCGCAGGGCCGAGAACAAAATGGGCGGTCATTATTGCAAGTAATTCTTGTTAACAGAAGTAATAGAGTATCTTTTTTTCTTCGATTGCTAGCCGTTCGTCCACTGCGAAAGCTAGGCTTGACCTTTGTGCAAGGAGTTTTCTGATGTCTGCCCCCTCTATTCTGATCGCCGGTTGCGGCGATGTCGGAAGTCGCCTGGCGACTCAACTGTTGGCCGAACAATGGCGAGTCCACGGCTTGCGTCGTACGGTGTCGCATTTGCCCCAGGGTGTGCTTGGCGTCGCCGGCGATTTGTTCAGCGAGCAGTGCCCTTCGGACTGGCCCCGGGAGCCCCTGGACTACCTGGTGTATTGCGCCGCGGCCACCGAGCATGATGAGGCCGGGTATCGCGCCGCCTACGTCGAGGGGTTGCAGCACGTGCTGGGCTGGCTCAAGCAGCACGGCCAGCGCCCCAAGCGCCTGTTGTTCGTGTCCAGCAGCAGCGTCTACGAACAGAAGGATGGCGAGTGGATCGATGAAAGCTCTCCCGCCGAGGCCAATGCCTACTCCGGACGCCTGATGCTGGAGGCGGAGCAAGTGGCCTTAAATAGTGGAGTTCCCGCCAGCCGGGTGCGCCTGACCGGCATCTATGGTCCGGGCCGCGAGTGGCTGTTGACCCAGGTGCGTCGGGGTTATCGGGTGGCGGTGGAGCCGCCTTTGTATGGCAACCGTATCCACGCCGACGATGCCGCCGGCCTGCTGGCCTGCCTGCTCAAGGCCGATCACGCGGGGGTAGTGCTGGAGGATTGCTACATTGGCGTGGACGATGCGCCTGCGCCGCTGGCAGAGGTGGTCGGCTGGCTGCGCGAGTACCTGGGAGTGACGGAATGGGCGGCGGACTCCAGCGTCCGGCGCACCGGGAGCAAACGTTGCAGCAACGCCCGGGCGAAGGCCCTGGGGTGGGTGCCACGCTATCCTAGCTATCGCGAGGGGTATGCGGCGATTCTTGAAGGGCAGGACTGAGGCAAGCCTTCTGGCTTGTCGCCTGCGCCAAGGCCGGGGCCGGCTCCCGAGGGGAGCCGCTACCGCTAAGGCGCAAGGCCTTGCGGGCCTTGTCACCGACTGCGGCAGCGGTCACCGGCGAATTACTGCTTCTCCAGCAGCCACTGCTGGTTGCCCGGGGTCAGCGATGGAACCTCGTCCGCCAGGGCGGTATTGACCGCCTGGAAGATCTCCAGTTGCTGATCCTTGCGCACGAAGATCCAGGAGTTGCCACGGCCATTGAGTTGCAGCCAGATGCTGTCGTTGCCGCCGCTCATCGAGGCGCAGTCGCCGGCCAGGCACAGGGCATAGCGGTCCACGCCCGGCAGGCCTTGTACTGCGCCGTCGGCCTGGAACTCCACGCCGTTGCCTAGGCCAGGTCCGTTGACGATCTTCCATTTGCCGCCCAGGTACGCCGAGTACAGGGCGCGCTCGAAGTTGGCGCCCAGGGGCGCGCCTTCGGGGGCTGGCTCCTTGGGGCGGTCGAAGACTTGCTCGGGTTCGTTGTCGTTGGCGACCTGGAGCAGGCGCTTGCCGTTGCGCTTGAGTTCGGTAGGGGTGCTGCCGTAGACCTCGATCTTGGCGGAGTCGGTGCTTTCGCTGGGCAGTTTGCCTTCGACGGTCTCGAAACCATTGGTGTAGCGGGCCTGGCCGGCCTTGGTGTTGATCTCCCACTCCAGGGTCGGGCCATTGGCCTGGAGGGCTTCACGCAAAGGTCCGCCCTTGGAGGCGGCGTCGATCGCTACCTGATTGATCCAGATGCCGCCGACATCGTGTTTGGCGGGGTCGCTGGCACAGCCGCCGAGCATTGCGGCGAGCAGCGAAACAGCTAGCGCTTTGCGCATGATGAAATCCTTTCAGAACGAAAACGGCGCGGCCTGGACGGCCGCGCCGAGGGTGTCACTCGATGACCAGAATGGCATCCATTTCGACCTGCGCGCCCTTTGGCAGGGCGGCCACGCCGATGGCGGCGCGAGCTGGGTAGGGCTGTTCGAAGTACTTGCCCATGATCTCGTTGACCTTGGCGAAGTGGCTCAGGTCGGTGAGGAAGATGTTCAGCTTGACGATGTCCTTGAACGAGCCACCAGCAGCCTCGGCGACCGACTTGAGGTTCTCGAACACCTGGACGGTCTGGGCTTCGAAGCCTTCGACCAGTTCCATGGTCTTTGGATCCAGCGGGATCTGGCCCGACATGTAGACGGTGTTGCCAGCCTTGATCGCCTGGGAGTAGGTGCCGATGGCGGCCGGGGCCTTGTCGCTGGTAATAACGGTCTTGGTCATGAATGACTCCTTGTAATGGGCGGGCTTTGAGGCGGGTTAGGCACGCATGCGGGTGATGCGGATGACTCCGATCAGGGCGCGCAGTTTCTTGATCACGCGGGCCAGGTGCACGCGATCGTGCACGCTGACCACCAGTTGGACCACGCTGATGCGGCCATCGCGTTCGTCCATGCTGATTTTCTCGATGTTGCCGTCGGCGGCGTTGACGCTGCTGGCCAGCAGGGCGATCAGGCCACGCTGATGCTCCAGCTCGACGCGCAGTTCGACGTTGAACTCGCCGGTGACATCCTTGGCCCAGGAAAGCTGGATGCATTTTTCCGGGTTGTGGCGGATTTCACTGATGTTGCGGCAGTTTTCCAGGTGCACCACCATCCCTTTGCCGGCCGACAGGTGGCCGACGATGGGGTCGCCCGGGATCGGTGTGCAGCATTTGGCATAGCTCAGCACCAGGCCTTCGGTGCCGCGGATGGCTAGTGGGCCTTCCGGGCTCGGTAGCTGTTCGCCCTCGCCCAGCAGGCGGCGGGCCACGACGTAGGCCATGCGGTTGCCCAGGCCGATGTCTTCCAGCAGGTCTTCGATCAGTTCCAGGCGGTATTCGTGGAGGATCGCCTGGATCCGCTCGGCCGGGATTTTCTCCAGGGCGCTGTCGAAGCCGTTGAGCACCTTGTTCAGCAGGCGCTCGCCGAGGCTGATGGACTCGGAGCGACGTTGCAGCTTGAGGGCATGGCGGATGTGGGTGCGGGCCTTGCCGGTGACCACGAAGTTGAGCCAGGCCGGGTTCGGCCGAGCTCCCGGGGCGCTGACGATTTCCACGGTCGAGCCACTTTGCAGCGGTTCGGACAGTGGCGCCAGGCGGCGATTGATGCGGCAGGCGATGCAGCTGTTGCCCACGTCGGTGTGCACCGCGTAGGCGAAGTCGACCGCCGTGGAGCCCTTGGGCAGCTCCATGATCCGGCCCTTGGGCGTGAAGACGTAGACCTCGTCCGGGAACAGGTCGATCTTCACGCTCTCGATGAATTCCAGGGAGTTGCCGGCCCGTTGCTGCATCTCCAGGACGCCCTTGACCCATTGGCGGGCGCGGGCGTGGGTGCCCTTGGGCTGCTCGTCGCCGCTGGACTTGTACAGCCAGTGGGCGGCGATGCCGTTGTTGGCCATCTCTTCCATTTCGCGGGTGCGGATCTGGATCTCGATCGGAACCCCGTGCATGCCGAACAGCGTGGTATGCAGCGACTGGTAGCCGTTGGCCTTGGGAATCGCGATGTAGTCCTTGAAGCGCCCGGGCAGCGGCTTGTACAGGTTGTGCACGGCGCCGAGCACGCGATAGCAGGTATCGACCTTGTCGACGATGATCCGGAACGCGTAGACATCCATGATCTCGTTGAAGGCCCGGCGCTTGCCGCGCATCTTCTTGTAGATACCGTAGAGGTGCTTCTGGCGGCCGCTGACTTCGCCCTGGATGCCGTCGATGGCCAGGCAGTGGCCCAGGGACTCTTCGATCTTGTTGACGATTTCCTTGCGGTTGCCCCGGGCGCGCTTGACCGCCTGGTAGATCCGCGCGGAACGCATCGGGTGCATGGCCTTGAAGCCCAGGTCCTCGAACTCGATGCGCACGGTATGCATGCCCAGGCGGTTGGCAATGGGTGCGTAGATTTCCAGGGTTTCCTTGGCGATCCGCCGGCGTTTCTCGCCGGACAGCACTTCCAGGGTGCGCATGTTGTGCAGGCGGTCGGCCAGCTTGACCAGGATCACGCGGATATCGCGAGCCATGGCCATGGCCATCTTCTGGAAGTTCTCGGCCTGGGCTTCGGCCTTGGTCTCGAAGTTCATCTGGGTCAGTTTGCTGACCCCGTCGACCAGTTCGGCCACGGTCTCGCCGAACTGGGCGCTGAGCGCTTCCTTGGCGATGCCGGTGTCTTCGATCACGTCATGCAGCATCGCGGCCATCAGGCTCTGATGGTCCATGTGCATGTCGGCAAGAATGTTCGCTACCGCCAGTGGGTGCGTGACGTACGCCTCGCCGCTGCGACGGCGTTGACCGTCATGGGCTTGTTCGGCGTAGAAATACGCTCGGCGGACCAGGTTCACCTGGTCCGTGCCGAGATAGGTCGATAAGCGATCGGCGAGGGCGTCTATGCTCGGCATGATGTCTCCTGCCGTAGGCTGTGATCCCGCGCCGTGCTACGTCGACCAGGCATAGGCTCAGACGGCCTCGTTGGACTCGTCCTCGAAAGCAGCGAAAAGCGGCTCGTCTTCGACGATCTCGGCTTCGGCGATGGCTGCATAGTCGATCAGGCCTTCAGCGATTTCGCGCAGGGCGACAACGGTAGGCTTGTCGTTTTCCCATGCTACTTTCGGCTCTTTGCCGCCGGTGGCCAACTGGCGGGCACGCTTGGTAGAGAGCATGACCAGCTCAAAGCGGTTATCCACGTGTTCTAGGCAGTCTTCAACGGTTACGCGGGCCATGGTCTTCCTCGTAGCAAATGCAATAAGCGCGGTGCCCGGATGGGCGAGCGGACTCAACAGTTTAAAAAATCACCAGCGTTTAGGGAAGCGCTGATTTTTTGACCAAGCCCTTCAACGCGCTGCAGGCACCAATGTAAAGCGCTTGCAGCGGTTTTGGGAAGTGCTGTTTTCAACCCAGCAATTCAGCCAGCAATTTGCCGAAACGCTGTTGCTGGCGCTTCTGCTGCAACTGGTTGGTGCGGAAAATCGCTTTCAGGTCGTCCAGGGCATGGGCGAAGTCGTCGTTGATGATCAGGTAGTCGTAGTCGACGTAGTGGCTCATCTCGCTGACCGCTTCACGCATCCGGCCTTCGATGATCTCGTCGCTGTCCTGGCCGCGATTGGTCAGGCGCTGGCGCAAGGCTTGCTGGGATGGCGGCAGGATGAAGATCGAGCGGGCCTGGGGCATCAGCTTGCGCACCTGCTCGGCGCCTTGCCAGTCGATTTCCAGGATCAGGTCGTGGCCTTCGTCCAGGGTTTGCTGCAGATGGCTCTGGGAGGTCCCGTAGAGGTTGCCGAACACCTCGGCGCGCTCGAGGAAGTCGCCGTGCTCGATCATCCGCACGAACTCTTCGCGCTCGACGAAGTGGTAGTTCACCCCGTTGGTCTCGCCCGGGCGCATGGCGCGGGTAGTGTGGGAGATAGAGACGCGGATGCTGGCATCGGCGTCGATCAGGGCCTTGACCAGGCTGGTCTTGCCCGCGCCCGAGGGGGCGGAAATGATGTACAGGGTGCCGGTGCTGTGGGTCATGTCAGTTGCCTTACTCAATGTTCTGCACTTGTTCGCGCATCTGCTCGATCAACACCTTGAGGTTGACCGCAGCCTGGGTGCTGCGCGGGTCGAAGGCCTTGGAGCCCAGTGTGTTGGCTTCGCGATTGAGCTCCTGCATCAGGAAGTCCAGGCGCCGGCCGGCGGCGCCGCCGGACTTGAGTACACGGCGAACTTCGATGATGTGGGTGCTCAGGCGATCCAGTTCTTCGGCGACGTCGCTCTTCTGCGCCAGCAGGACCATCTCCTGCTCGAGACGGGTCGGGTCCAGCTCGGCTTGCATGTCGGCGAAGCGATCGAGGATCTTCTGCCGCTGCGTCGCGAGCATCTGTGGAACCAGTTCGCGCAGAGTCGCCACGTCTTCTTCTATAGAGGACAGGCGCTCGTCGATCAGTCGGGCCAGCTCGGCGCCTTCGCGCTCGCGGCCACTCTTCAATTCCTTCAGGCCTTGGTTGAACAGCGCCAGGGCGTCGTTGTTCAGGGCCTGCGGGTCGTTGGCATCCGCGACCAGGACTCCGGGCCAGGCCAGGACTTCCAGGGGGTTGAGCGCGGCTGGTTGCTTGATCAGGCCGGCAACGGACTCGGCGGCGGCCACCAGCTGCGCTGCGCGCTCGCGGTCGACCTGCAGCGACTTGCCGGTGGTTTCCTCGGTGAAGCGCAGGGTGCACTCGACCTTGCCTCGCGACAAGCCCTGGCGCAGGGCCTCGCGGACCGCGCCTTCCAGGTCGCGAAAGGCTTCAGGCAGGCGCAGGTGCGGTTCCAGGTAGCGACTGTTGACCGAGCGCAATTCCCAGCTCAGGGTGCCTTGGGTGCCGGCCCGTTCTACCCGGGCGAAGGCGGTCATGCTGTGCACCATGGAGGTCCCTCCGATTCAGCGCCGGCGCCAACCATGAATGGATTGGGTGGGCTGATAGTGATGAATTAAAGCCGACAGGCTGCGAAGGCGCAGGATTGTAGCGCAGTGCGGTGGGAGCCCCCAAACCCTGGCGTGGGCTCATAGTGACAGGGCTTTGCCGGGGCAAATTGACCTTTGGCGGTTTTTGGTCTGCCCTGGCGCGGTCGCGGGCCTTATAATGTTCGGCAGTTTTCCGTCCTCGTACAGGTGTTCCTCTATGAAACGTCCAAGTGGTCGCGCTGCCGATCAGCTTCGCTCGATCCGCATCACCCGCAACTACACCAAACACGCCGAGGGATCCGTACTGGTCGAGTTTGGCGATACCAAAGTGATTTGCACGGTCAGCGTCGAGAACGGCGTGCCGCGCTTTCTCAAGGGCCAGGGCCAGGGTTGGCTGACCGCCGAATACGGCATGCTGCCGCGCTCCACCGGTGAACGTAACCAGCGCGAAGCCAGCCGTGGCAAGCAGGGCGGCCGGACCCTGGAGATCCAGCGCTTGATCGGCCGTTCGCTGCGTGCTGCGCTGGACATGTCCAAACTTGGCGACATCACCTTGTATGTCGATTGCGATGTGATCCAGGCCGATGGCGGCACCCGTACCGCATCCATCACTGGCGCCATGGTGGCCCTGGTGGACGCCCTGAAAGTGATCAAGAAGCGTGGTGGCCTCAAGGGTGGTGACCCGCTCAAGCAGATGATCGCCGCGGTCTCGGTGGGCATGTACCAGGGCGAGCCGGTGCTGGACCTGGACTATCTTGAAGATTCGGCGGCTGAAACCGACCTCAACGTGGTGATGACCAGCACCGGTGGTTTCATCGAGGTCCAGGGCACTGCCGAAGGCGCGCCGTTCCAGCCGGCCGAACTGAATGCGATGCTGGCCTTGGCCCAGCAGGGCATGACCGAGATCTTCCAACTGCAACAGGCCGCCCTCGCCGATTGATCCAGGCGGCCATGGCAAGGAGAGCGTTATGAGTGATGAGCAACTTCCGCTGCCTACGCCGAGCCATGAGGTTCGGCAATGGGCGATGTTCTGTCACCTGTCTGCCTTGCTGGGGCTGTGGATTCCGTTCGGTACGCTGATCGGGCCGCTGATCCTCTGGCAGATGAAGCGCGAGACCGATCCCTTCATCGACGCCCAGGGCAAGGAGGCGTTGAACTTCCAGTTGACGGTCGCCATTGCCTCGGCGGTGTGCTTCCTGCTGATGTTCGTGCTGATCGGCTTCGTCCTGTTCGGGCTGCTGGCGTTGGGCGCCCTGGTGCTGACCATCATCGGCGGCGTCAAGGCCGGGGAGGGCGTGCCTTATCGGTATCCCTTCACCTGGCGGCTGGTCAAGTAGATCGAGCGAGCACAAAAAAGCCGACACTGATGTCGGCTTTTTTGTGGGGTATGCAAGGGTGCTTAGATGGTCAGCGTCCAGTCATAGTCCACGATCAGCGGTGCGTGCTGCGAGAAGCGCGGCTGGCGCGGCAGGCGCGCGCTGCGTACGAAGCGCCGCAGGCCGGGAGTCAGCAGCTGGTAGTCGAAGCGCCAGCCCAGGTTGAGCATCTCGGCCTGCTCGTTGTCCGGCCACCAGCTGTACTGGTCGCCTTCACGGCTGACTTCGCGCAGGGCATCGACATAACCCATGTTGCCGATGATCTCGTCCATCCAGGCGCGTTCGGGCGCCAGGAAGCCCGGAGACTGCTGGCTGTCGCGCCAGTTCTTGATGTCCAGCTTCTGTTGCGCCACGTACAACGAGCCACAGTAGATGTACTCGCGCCGCTTGCGCCGCTGCTTGTCCAGGTAACGGGCGAAGTCGTCCATTAACTTGAACTTCTGGTTCAAGTCTTCATCGCCGTTCTGCCCTGATGGAAGCAGCAAGGTCGCGATGCTGACCTTGTCGAAATCGGCTTGCAGGTAGCGCCCGTAACGATCGGCTGTTTCAAAGCCGAGGCCGCTGATGACCGCCTTCGGCTGCAACCGCGAGTACAAAGCCACGCCACCTTGGGCGGGAACTTCGGCATCGCAGGCATAAAGGAAGTAGCCATCCAGTTGGAAGGCTGGGTCGTCCAGTTCAAAGGCGGAGGCGCGGGTGTCCTGCAGGCAGATGACGTCGGCATTCTGTGCCTGCAGCCAACTGAGCAAACCGCGCTCGACTGCAGCCTGAATACCATTGACGTTCACACTGATGATCCGCATAAATGGCCCCAAAAATCACGTGCGTGTATGATACCCGAGCTCTACCTAATTAGCTAAATCCGTGGTATCTGGGGTTTTTTCATGCAGGCGTATCAGCGCGATTTCATTCGTTTTGCCATCGATCGCGGGGTTTTGCGCTTCGGTGAGTTCACCCTGAAGTCCGGGCGTACCAGCCCCTACTTCTTCAATGCCGGCCTGTTCAACAGCGGCACGGCCCTGGCCCAGCTGGGGCGTTTCTATGCTGCGGCGATCGTCGACAGCGGCATTTCCTTCGATGTGCTGTTCGGGCCGGCCTACAAGGGCATTCCCCTGGCTGCGGCGACCGCAGTCGCCCTGGCCGAGCATCACCAGCGCGACCTGCCCTGGTGCTTCAACCGCAAGGAAGCCAAGGCCCATGGCGAGGGTGGCAGCCTGGTGGGCGCGCCGTTGACCGGCGATGTGCTGATCATCGATGACGTGATCACTGCCGGTACGGCCATTCGTGAAGTCATGCAGATCATCGGCTCCCAGGACGGCGCCAGGGCGGCCGGCGTATTGATCGCCCTGAACCGCCAGGAGCGCGGTAACGGCGAGCTGTCGGCGATCCAGGAAGTCGAGCGCGACTTCGGCATCCCGGTGGTAAGCATCGTCTCGCTGAACCAGGTCCTGGAGTTCCTGGCGGACGATCCGCAGCTCAAGCAGCACCTGCCGGCGGTGGAAGCCTATCGCGCGCAATTCGGCGTCTGAGTATTGCTGCGAGGCCTGTCCGTGATAGCGGCCTGCCTGGTGCGCCGATATCGCGGACAAGCTCAGCACCTGCAGAAGACGCAAAAAAAGACCCCGCCAGGCCAAGCCCGGCGGGGTCTTTTTCATTGCTGCTTTAAGGGCGCTTGCGATTGCTGATCAGGGTGCCCACGCCGGTGTCGGTGAAGATCTCCAGCAGGATCGCGTTGGGCACGCGACCATCGATGATCAGCGAGCTGCCCACGCCGCCCTGTACTGCTTCCAGGGCGCAGCGGATCTTCGGCAGCATGCCGCCGTAGATGGTGCCGTCGGCGATCAGCTCGTCCACTTGCTGGGTGCTCAGGCCGGTCAAGACCTTGCCCGACTTGTCCATCAGGCCGGCGATGTTGGTCAGCAGCATCAGCTTCTCGGCTTTCAGGGCCTCGGCCACCTTGCCAGCCACCAGGTCGGCGTTGATGTTGTAGGACTCGCCATTGGCGCCCACGCCGATCGGTGCGATCACCGGGATGAAATCACCCTTGACCAGCAGGTTCAGCAGGTCGGTATTGATCCCTTCCACTTCGCCCACATGGCCGATGTCGATGATTTCCGGAGTGGTCATTTCCGGCGTCTGGCGGGTCACGGTGAGCTTCTTGGCCCGGATCAGCTCGGCATCCTTGCCGGTCAGGCCGATGGCGCTGCCGCCATGGCGGTTGATCAGGTTGACGATGTCCTTGTTCACCTGGCCACCGAGGACCATCTCCACCACGTCCATGGTCTGCGCATCGGTCACGCGCATGCCATCGACGAAGTGGCTTTCGATCGACAGGCGCTTGAGCAGGTCGCCGATTTGCGGTCCACCGCCGTGTACTACCACCGGGTTTATCCCTACAGCCTTCATCAACACGATGTCGCGGGCGAAGCCGGTTTTCAGCTCCTCGCTTTCCATAGCGTTGCCGCCGTACTTGATCACCAGGGTCTTGCCGACATAACGGCGGATATAAGGCAGCGCTTCGGATAGGACCTTGGCGGTATTGGCGGCGGCGTCGCGTTCGATGGTCATTCAGGGCTCCGGTGCTTCAAACAATCAAAACGGTAGTTGGAGATCAGGTGCAACACGTTTCAGTTGGACATGGAACACGTCCTTAATCCGCTGCAGTTCGGCTGCATTGTCAGCCTCGAAGCGCAGCACCAGCACAGGGGTGGTATTGGAGGCGCGAACCAGTCCCCAGCCCTTGGCATAGTCGACTCGCACCCCGTCAATGGTGGTCAGGTTGGCACCCTCGCCCCACTGTGCGTCGTGCAAGGCATCAATGATGCTGAATTTGCTCTCTTCGGTCACATGGATATTGATTTCCGGCGTGGAAATATCGTTCGGGAAGGTGGCGAACAACTCTTCCGAAGTGGTTTTTTCCTTGCTGAGGATCTCCAGCAGGCGTGCCGCGCTGTAGATACCGTCATCGAAACCGAACCAGCGCTCCTTGAAGAACACATGGCCGCTCATCTCGCCAGCCAGCAGGGCGCCGGTCTGCTTCATTTTCTTCTTGATCAACGAGTGACCGGTTTTCCACATTAGCGGACGGCCGCCATATTCCTTGATCAGTGGAACCAGGCGCCGGGTGCATTTGACGTCGAAGATGATTTCCGCATCCGGATTGCGCGCCACCACATCCTTGGCGAAGAGCATCAGCAGGCGATCGGGGAAGACGATGCTGCCGGTGTTGGTCACTACCCCGACCCGGTCGCCATCGCCGTCGAAGGCCAGGCCCAGGTCGGCCCCGGTTTCCTTGACCTTGGCGATCAGGTCCTCGAGGTTCTCGGGTTTGCCCGGGTCCGGGTGGTGGTTGGGGAAGTTGCCATCCACCTCGCAGAACAGCGGGATGACTTCGCAGTTCAGGGCCTCGATCAGTTGCGGGGCAATGACTCCGGCAGCGCCGTTGCCGCAATCGACCACCACCTTCATGCGACGGGCCAGCTTCACGTCCCGGGTGATCTCCTCGAGATAGCGCGGCAGGATATCGACCTTGGTGACACTGCCCTGGGCGCTGCTCAGGTTGTTGCTCTTGAGGCGCTCGTGCAGGGCCTGGATCTGTTCGTTGGCCAGGGTGTCGCCAGCGATGACGATCTTGAAGCCGTTGTAGTTCGACGGGTTGTGGCTGCCGGTGAGCATCACCCCGGATTTGCCAGCCAGTACGTTGGCTGCGTAGTACAAGGCCGGGGTCGGAACCAGGCCGACATCGCTGACGTGGCAGCCGCTGTCATGCAGGCCCTGGATCAGCTGGGCCACCAATTCTGGCCCGGACAGGCGGCCGTCACGGCCCACGCAAACGTTGGGTTCGCCCTGGGCCAGGCTCTGGGAGCCAATGGCGCGGCCGATCCAGTAGGCGGTTTCGGCGTTCAGGGTTTCGGGTACAACGCCACGGATGTCGTAGGCTCGGAAGATGCTGTCGGGAAGTTTCGGGGCGACTTTGGCTGCGGTGCTCATCACTGAGGGTGCTCCATCTGAAGGGGGTGCAGTACGGCCGTGGAATGACAGGCCGGCAGGCTCAAACTGAAGGGTATGACGGCGTTTTCAGCATAGAGTTCGTACTGCGAAAGTGCCATCCGGGGGCTATGACCGGTGTGCCATCACCTCCGGAGCCGGGGCAGGCAGGGCAGAATCGCTGGCAATGGCCGGCGACCGTTCATCCTGAAATTTCCCAGGTGAGATGAACGGGCCGGGCAGGGCGCCCGGCCCGCAGCCAGCCTCAATGGCTGCCGGAGTGGCCGAAACCGCCAGCACCGCGCTGGCTCTCATCGAACGCCTCGACCACCTCGAAGTGGGCCTGGACCACAGGTACCAGCACCAGCTGGGCGATACGCTCGCCGACAGCGATGTTGAAGGCACTCTGGCCTCGGTTCCAGCAGGACACCATCAGTTCGCCCTGGTAGTCCGAGTCGATCAGGCCCACGAGGTTACCCAGCACGATGCCGTGTTTGTGGCCCAGGCCGGAGCGAGGCAGGATCAGGGCGGCCAGGCCCGGGTCGCCGATGTAGACCGACAGGCCAGTAGGGATCAGCAAGGTCTGGCCCGGTTCCAGTACGGTGTCTTCCTTGAGCATGGCGCGCAGGTCGAGGCCGGCGGAGCCTGGCGTGGCGTACTGCGGCAGGGGGAATTCGCTACCGATGCGTGGGTCGAGGATCTTGGCTTGTAAAGCGTGCATGCGAGTTAAACCTGGTTCAGCCGTTCGGCGATGAAGGAGATCAGCTGGCGGGCAATCTTGCCCTTGCTGGTCTGGGCGAAGAGGGTTGCGTGCAACTCTCGGTCAATCACGCTGCAGGCGTTTTCCTCGCTGTTGAAGCCAATGCTCGGGTTGGCCACGTCGTTGGCGACGATCAGGTCGAGGTTCTTGTCCTTCAGTTTGCGTGCAGCGTAGTCGAGCAGGTGTTCGGTCTCGGCGGCGAAGCCGACGCTGAATGGGCGGTCAGGACGGGTGGCGATGGTGGCCAGGATGTCCGGGTTGCGCACCATTTGCAGCAGCAGGCCGTCACCGTTCGTAGGGTCTTTCTTTAATTTCTGTGGGGCAACGACTTCCGGGCGGTAATCCGCGACCGCCGCAGAGGCGATGAAAATGTCGCATGGAATGGCCGCCTCGCAGGCCGCGAGCATGTCGCGAGCGCTGACGACGTCGATCCGCGTGACTCGGTCGGGGGTTGGCAGGTGCACCGGTCCGGTGATCAGGGTGACCCGGGCGCCGGCTTCGACGGCGGCCTCGGCCAGGGCGAAGCCCATTTTCCCTGAGCTATGGTTGGTGATGTAGCGCACCGGGTCGATGTTTTCCTGGGTCGGCCCGGCGGTGATCAGTACATGCTTGCCGGTCAGGGCCTGGTGCTGGAAGCAATCGGCGGCGCACAGTGCCAGGTCGTTGGCTTCGAGCATGCGACCCAGGCCGACATCGCCGCAGGCCTGGCTGCCGGAGGCCGGGCCGAATACTCGCAGGCCGCGGCTCTGCAGGAGCTGGGTGTTGGCTTGGGTGGCAGGATCGCGCCACATGGCTTGGTTCATGGCCGGGGCGATGGCCACGGTGGCGTCGGTGGCCAGGACCAGGGTGGTCAGCAGGTCATCGGCGATGCCCTGGGCCAGGCGGGCGATCAGGTCGGCCGTGGCCGGGGCGATCAGCACCAGGTCGGCCCACTTGGCCAGCTCGATATGGCCCATGGCGGCTTCGGCCGCCGGGTCCAGCAGGTCGAGGTGGACCGGATGCCCGGAGAGGGCCTGGAGGGTCAGCGGGGTGATGAATTCACAGCCGCCCCGGGTCATGACCACGCGCACTTCGGCGCCCTGGTCGAGGAGTCGGCGAACCAGCTCCGCGCTCTTGTAGGCGGCAATGCCGCCACCGACGCCGAGCACGATGCGTTTGCGATACAGCCGCTGCATAGGCCTGTCTTTCCGTTCAGAGATTACTGCGTGGAGTTCCCCTCCCCAGGTGAAATACCACGCAAAAAAGAGGGGGCTAAGATAGCACAGCGTCCGCCATGGAACAGCGGCGCCATGCACAGGGAGGTGTGATGAGCATTCGTGATTGGCCCGCGGCGGAGCGCCCGCGGGAACGGCTTCTGGAGCAGGGCGCGCTCAGCCTTTCCGATGCCGAGTTGCTGGCGATCTTCCTGCGTACCGGTATCGCCGGCAGGAGCGCGGTCGACCTGGCCCGGCTGCTGTTGCAGCGTTTTGGCAGCTTGCGCAGCCTGTTGGAGGCGGACCAGCTGACCTTTACCCGCCAGCCGGGGTTGGGGCCGGCCAAATATGCGCAGTTGCAGGCCGTGCTGGAAATGGCCCGGCGCAACCTCGCGCAGGAGCTGCATCGGCACTCCGCGTTGGAAAACCCACTGGTGGTGCGCGATTACCTGAAGTCGATGCTGCGGCACGAACCCCATGAGGTGTTCGGCTGCCTGTTCCTGGACACCAAGCATCGGGTCCTGGCGTTCGAGATCCTGTTCCATGGCTCGATCGATAGCACGACGGTGCATCCGCGCCAGGTGATCAAGCGCACCCTGGCCCACAACGCCGCGGCGGTGATCCTCTGCCACAACCACCCGTCGGGCATTTCCGATCCCAGCCCTGCGGACCGGGTGGTCACCCGGCGCTTGCAGCAGGCATTGGAGCTGATCGATGTCAGGGTGCTGGATCACTTCATCATCGGCGAGGGTGATCCGCTGTCGATGGCCGAGTACGGCTGGCTCTGAACCCGAGGCAAGCCCGC
Organism: Pseudomonas piscis; assembly: GCF_009380155.1. Lineage (GTDB taxonomy): Bacteria > Pseudomonadota > Gammaproteobacteria > Pseudomonadales > Pseudomonadaceae > Aquipseudomonas > Aquipseudomonas piscis. Next base: position 220,166 of record NZ_WHUV01000001.1, read on the forward strand.
TACCCCGGGGCTTGCCATGGTGGGTAGGGGGAGGCTAGCGGAGGCTGACCTTGGAGTAGTCCTGGCGGCCGAAGGGGCTTACCTGGTAGCCCTGGACCTGCTTGCGAGCCAGGGCGAAGGCGGTCGGGTGGGCCAGGGGCAGCCATAGCGCCTGCTGCTGGATCTGGGTCTGGGCCTGCTGGTACAGCTTGCTGCGCACGCCTTGCTCGCTGGTGGTCTTGCCCGCGGTGATCAGCTTGTCCAGGTTCTGGTCGCAATAGCGGGCGAAGTTGGTCCCGGACTTGACTGCCGCGCAGGTGAACTGTGGCGAGAGGAAGTTATCCGGGTCGCCGTTGTCGCCGGCCCAGCCCATGAACAGCAGGTCGTGCTCGCCAGCCTTGGCCCGGCGGATCAGTTCGCCCCATTCGATCACGCGGATCTCTGCCTGGATCCCCACCTGGGCCAGGTCCGACTGGAGCATTTGTGCGCCCAGGCTCGGGTTGGGGTTGAGCAGGCTGCCGGAAGGGCGGGTCCAGATGGTGGTCTGGAAGCCGCTCTTGAGCCCGGCCTTGGCCAGGAGCTGGCGGGCTTTTTCAGGATCGAAGGCGTAGCCCGGCAGTTCCTTGGCGTAGCTCCAGGTGTTGGGCGGGTAGGGGCCATTGGCCGCTTCGGCAGTACCTTCGAAGACCGCCTTGAGGTAGTTGGCCTTGTCGAATGCCAGGTTGATCGCCTGGCGCACCTCGGGTTTATCCAGTGGCGGGTGCTGGCTGTTGATGGCGACGAAGGCGGTCATGAAGGCCGCGGTGTGCTCGACCTTCAGGGCTGGGTCGGCGCTGGCGGCCTGGACATCCAGGGGCTTGGGCGACAAGGCGATCTGGCATTCGTTGCGCCGCAGTTTCTGCAGGCGCACGTTGGCATCCGGAGTGATGGCGAAGATCAGCGTGTCCACCGCCGGCTTGCCGGCGAAGTAGTCGCGGTTGGCCTTGTAGCGGATCGCGGCGTCCTTCTGGAAGCGGCCGAAGATGAACGGCCCGCTGCCGATCGGTTGGCTGTTGAGCTTTTCCGGGGTGCCGGCCTTGAGCAGCTGGTCGGCGTATTCCGCGGAATAGATCGAGGCGAAACCCATGCTCAAGGTGGCGAGGAAGGTGGAGTCGGCATGGTCCAGGGTGAAGCGCACGGTCAGCGGGTCCAGGGCGTCGATCTTCCTGATCAGGCCGGGAAGCTGCAGGGACTGAGCGTGGGGGAAGCCGCTCTGGGCCACCTGGTGCCAGGGGTTGGCCGGGTCGAGCATGCGTTCGAAGCTGAACTTGACGTCCTCGGCGGTCATCTCGCGGCTGGGGCTGAAGTATTCGGTGCGGTGGAATTTCACCTTCGGATGCAGCTTGAACACATAGGTCAGCCCATCGGACGAAATCTCCCAGCTGTCGGCCAGGCTGGGGACAACCTTGCCGCTGCTGGCATCGAACTCCACCAGGCGATTCATCAATACATCGGCGGAAGCGTTGGTGGTGGTCAGCGAGTTGTATTGCACCACGTCGAAGCCTTCCGGGCTGGCTTCGGTGCAGACGCTCAGCGCGGCGGCCTGGGCCAATGGGCTCAGGAGGGGGGCGAGCAGGAGCGGGAGGGCGGCAAGACGCATGGTCGGGTTCCTTGTGCAGATCGAAAGCCCATCTGCGAGTGCAGTCTGGAATTGCCTTACCCTAGTGACCTCGTGGGAAAATGACTATCCCTTTCGTACCGTCCAACTGCCACCTGGAGGCTGCCTGTGGGCCTGCTGGAGGGTTGCCCTGCAGTGTTGGCGGCGTCTGGAAAGTATTCAGCGACGAGTGGTCATTTTCTGCGGTAGCCTTTGCCGCAGGCGTCCGGCGCAAGAAAATCAGCACTTTTCATCATCCCGAGCGCAGCGGCTGTTGTTGCTATGGGGTCTTTCTGGTATAAAGCAGCGCTCTTTTCTAGGGGCCCGGTTCCTTGCACCTGCAGGCGTAGCCGGTAAGACCCTAAAGAAACGCGGCGCCTGGCGCCAAATGACTGAGAGATTAAGCGGCCAACCCATGCCGGGTTGGGCATGTGGTTTTAGAGGGCTGAGGCATGTCTAGAGTCTGTCAAGTTACCGGTAAGGGTCCGGTGACTGGGAATAACATTTCCCACGCAAACAACAAAACCCGTCGTCGTTTCCTGCCGAACCTGCAGCATCACCGCTTCTGGGTTGAGTCCGAGAAACGTTTCGTGCGTCTGCGCGTATCTGCCAAAGGCATGCGTATCATCGACAAGCGCGGTATCGACGCCGTTCTGGTCGACATCCGTCGCGATGGCGGCAAGGTTTAAGGGAGCTAATCATGCGTGAATTGATTCGTTTGATCTCGAGCGCCGGTACTGGTCACTTCTACACTACCGACAAGAACAAGCGTACTACTCCGGACAAAATCGAGATCAAGAAATACGATCCGGTTGTTCGTAAGCACGTGATCTACAAAGAAGGCAAAATCAAGTAATTGATTTTTCTTCTGACAAAAAAACCCGCCTTCAAGCGGGTTTTTTTGTGCCTGCGATTCAGGATTTCTGTTCGAAGGCCACGTAGACCTTGCGGCAGGGTTCCAGCACTTCCCAGGTGCCCCTGAAGCCGGCAGGGATCACGAAACGGTCGCCCGCGCGCAGGGTCTTGGCGTTGCCGTCGTTGTCGCGCAGGACCGACACGCCCTGCAGGATCTCGCAGTATTCATGCTCGGTGAAGTTCACCGTCCACTGGCCTACGGCGCCTTCCCAGATCCCTGCATTGAGTTGGCCGCAGGGGCTGGCGTAGTGGTTGAGCACCGCTTGCTCGGGGTCGCCCTTGAGGATCTTTTCTGCGGCGGGCCGATAGCGTTCGACCTCGGTGGCGGCCTGGCTGAAGTCGACGACGTTGTGGATGCTCATTGCTGGATTCCCCCGTGATTACGGCGCGAGTGGCTATGAAGGGCAGAGTCTATGTTTATTAAAATGCACATAGCAATCCGGTTTGCCCGGGCTCTGTCAAATATATTGAAAGTACCGGTCCCGCTGGTTTAGGGTGGCGAGTGCCTCGGGCCGAAGACAGGCTGGCCGGGCAGAATTCTTCAAGAGTGCCAGCGTCGTTCGCGTGGCGCTTGCATCCACAACAAGAGGAGGCTACTCGCATGACCACCCTGACTCGTGCCGACTGGGAACAACGCGCCCGGGAACTGAAGATCGAAGGCCGCGCCTATATCAACGGTGAATACACCGCTTCGGTTTCCAATCAAACCTTCGAATGCATCAGCCCGGTAGACGGTCGTGTGCTGGCCACCATCGCCAGCTGCGATGCGGCAGACGCCCAGCGCGCGGTGGAAAATGCCCGCGCCACCTTCAACTCCGGTGCCTGGTCGCGCCTGGCCCCGGCCAAGCGCAAATCGGTGATGATCCGTTTCGCCGGCCTGCTCAAGCAGCACGCCCAGGAACTGGCCCTCCTGGAAACCCTGGACATGGGCAAGCCCATCACCGACTCCCTGGAGATCGACGTTCCCGGCGCCGCGCAGGCCCTGAGCTGGAGCGGCGAGGCCATCGACAAGATCTACGACGAAGTCGCCGCCACTCCCCATGACCAGCTTGGCCTGGTCACCCGTGAGCCAGTGGGCGTGGTCGCGGCCATCGTGCCGTGGAACTTCCCGCTGATGATGGCCTGCTGGAAGCTGGGGCCGGCGTTGTCCACCGGCAACTCGATAATCCTCAAGCCGTCGGAGAAATCGCCACTGACCGCGATTCGTATCGCTGCCCTGGCGGTTGAAGCCGGCATTCCCGCCGGTGTGTTCAACGTGCTGCCAGGCTACGGCCATACCGTCGGCAAGGCCCTGGCCCTGCACATGGACGTGGACACCCTGGTGTTCACCGGCTCCACCAAGATCGCCAAGCAGCTGCTGGTGTACTCCGGCGAGTCGAACATGAAACGCGTCTGGCTCGAGGCCGGCGGCAAGAGTCCGAACATCGTGTTCGCCGATGCCCCCGACCTGCAGGCCGCCGCCGAATCCGCAGCCAGTGCCATCGCCTTCAACCAGGGCGAAGTCTGCACCGCCGGCTCCCGCCTGCTGGTGGAGCGCTCCATCAAGGACAAGTTCCTGCCCATGGTGCTGGAGGCCCTCAAGGCCTGGAAACCGGGCAACCCGCTGGACCCGGCCACCAATGTCGGGGCCCTGGTGGATAGCCAGCAGATGAACACCGTGCTGTCCTACATCGAGGCTGGCCACGCCGACGGCGCCAAGCTGCTGGTCGGCGGCAAGCGCACCCTTGAGGAAACCGGCGGCACCTACGTCGAGCCGACGATCTTCGACGGCGTCAGCAACGCCATGAAGATCGCCCAGGAAGAGATCTTCGGCCCGGTGCTGTCGGTCATCACCTTCGACACTGCGGAAGAAGCGATCCAGATCGCCAACGATACCCCTTACGGGCTGGCGGCAGCGGTGTGGACCGCGAACATCTCCAAGGCCCACCAGGCTGCCCGGGCCTTGCGCGCCGGCAGTGTTTGGGTCAACCAGTACGACGGTGGCGACATGACCGCGCCGTTCGGTGGCTTCAAGCAATCGGGCAACGGCCGTGACAAGTCGTTGCACGCATTCGACAAGTACACCGAGCTGAAGGCGACCTGGATCAAGCTCTGAGTCCTTTGTGTCCAGCCCGTCCCTGAAGGGGCGGGCGATCGTAGCGCAGCCGGGCTTTCCGCAAGGGAAGTCCGGCTGTGTTGTCTGTGCCTTGCAGAACAATGATCCACAGGAGCGTGGAAATGCGTTGGGCGACCTATTTCGCCGTTTTGTCCGCTGTCCTGAGCGTGGGCCTGGCCCTGGGCATGACCATGCCGCTGGTGTCCTTCCGCCTCGAAGGCTGGGGCTACGGGCCCTTTGCCATCGGCGTGGTCGCGGCGATGCCGGCTATCGGTGTATTGCTTGGGGCGAAGATTTCCAATCGCCTGGCGGCCCGCCTTGGCACCGCCAGCCTGATGCGCCTGTGCCTGTGGGCGGGGGCGGTGTCCATCGGCTTGCTGGCGCTGTTGCCCAGCTACCCGGTGTGGCTGGTGCTGCGGCTGATCCTGGGCATGGTGCTGACCATCATCTTCGTGCTCGGGGAAAGCTGGATCAACCAGCTGGTTGTGGAGCAGTGGCGCGGGCGCCTGGTGGCGCTGTATGGCAGCGGCTACGCCCTGAGCCAGCTGGCCGGACCCTTGCTGCTGGGAGTGTTGGGCACCGAGCATGACTACGGCTTCTGGGTGTCGGTCGGCCTGTTGGCGGTGGCGCCCTTGTTCTTGCTGGGCCGCAGCGGCGCCCCGGCCACCGAGTCGTGCAGCGTGACCCTGGTGGGCCTCTGGCACTTCTGCAAGGCATTGCCGGCGATTGGCTGGGCGGTGGCGCTGTTCGCCACCTTCGAGGCGCTGATCCTCACCCTGTTGCCGGTGTATTGCCTGAGCCAGGGTTTCAGCGAGGACATCGCCCTGGCGATGGTCAGTACCGTGGTGGTGGGCGATGCCCTGCTGCAACTGCCGATCGGCGCCCTGGCCGACCGGATATCGCGCCGTGGGTTGTTCACCGGCTGCGCGGTGATCCTGCTGTGTTCCAGCCTGGCCATTCCGCTGCTGCTGGATAATCGCTGGCTGATCTGGCCGCTGTGGGTGCTGTTCGGCGCCAGCGCCGGCGGCTTGTTCACCCTGTCGCTGATCCTGATCGGCGAGCGCTATCGCGACGATGCACTGGTGCGGGCCAATGCCCATGTGGCCCAGCTCTGGGGGATCGGCTGCCTGGTCGGTCCCCTGGTGGCGGGAGCGGGCAGCCAGTGGGTCAGCGGCCATGCCATGTTGCTGCTGGTGGCGGCCGGTGCCTTCGGGTTGCTGCTCCTGCTGCTGCGTCCAGGCGCCTTCGGTAGCCCCCAGGCCCAGCCCTCGTAGTGGCTAGAGCATGCGTTCCAGGCCGATGCGGGTGCTCAGCCAGGCGTTGATCCGGCGCCACCAGCTGCCAGGCTCTTGATCCAGGCTGTGCAGCCGGCCCTGGTCCTCGGTGACCCAGGTCAGCTTGCCATCCTCCAGCCTGACCTCGTAGCTCAGGGCCGGGGCCATCCCCTGCCGGGCCAGCTCGCGTACGTGCCAGGCCAGCTCCGGACTGTCCACCAGCACCCCGACCTCGGTGTTCCACAGCACTGAGCGCGGGTCGAAATTGAACGAGCCGATGAAGCTCTTGCGCTGGTCGAAGATCATCGCCTTGCTGTGCAGGCTGGAGTCCGAGCCATGGATGGAGCCACCGTGAAACAGCCTGGGCCCGCTGCCGCCGCGCTCTCCAGGCTGGCGTCGCAGCTCGTAGAGCTTGACCCCGTGCTCCAGCAGTGCCTTGCGATAGGGTGCGTAGCCGCCATGCACCACCGGGACATCGGTGGCTTCCAGGGAGTTGGTCAGCAAGCTCACCGCGACCCCGGCATCGGCGCGGCCCGTCAGGTACACCAGGCCGGACTGGCCGGGGACGAAGTAGGCCGAGACCATGATCAGCTCCTGGCTCACGCGCCGTAGTTCCGGTGCCAGCTGGGTGGTCAGCAACAGTTGCGGATCGGGGTCGCCCTTGGCCAGGACCTTGGCCGGCGCGTCCCACAGGGCCTGGTTCCAGGCCCAGATCAGTTCCCTGCGCCAGAGCTCCATGCGCGGCTGGGTCTGGTAGGCCATCAGCTGTCGATACAGCGCCTGGTTCTGCCGGCGACTGTCCTGCAGCGATTGCTCCAGGCGTAGCCGGGTGTTGTCCAGGTCGTTGGCCGACGGGGCCCGGGACAGGAACTCATCCACCGGCTTGCTCAGAGCGCTGTTCCAGTATTGGTCGAAGCTGTGGCCCAACTGCTCGGCCACCGGGCCGACGCTGAGCATGTCGATGTCGGTGAAGTTCAGGTTGGGCTCGGCATCGAAGTACTCATCCCCCAGGTTGCGCCCACCGACGATGGCCACGCTGTTGTCGGCCAGCCACAGCTTGTTGTGCATCCGCCGATGTTGCTGCGAAAGGTTGAACAGGCGGCCCATGGAGCGGGTGAGGACGGTGCTGCGCCCCAGGTGCAGGGGGTTGAACAGGCGGATCTGGATCTGCGGGTGGGCCGCCAGGGTGGCGATGATCTGGTCCAGGCCGTCGCTGGTGGTGTCGTCCAGCAAGATGCGCACCCGCACGCCGCGATCGGCGGCCTTGAGCAGTTCGTCCACCAGCATCCGTGTGCTGATGCCGTCGTGGACGATGTAGTACTGCAGGTCGAGGCTGCTTTGCGCCCGGCGAATCAATTCGGCGCGGGCCATGAATGCCTCGGTGCTGTTGGGCAGCAGGCGGAAGCCCGAGCGCCCTTGGTAGGGAGCGGCCTGGGCCTTGATCGATTGAGCGAACGCCGAGTCAGTGGCGGCCAGGGCCTGGCTGGGCCGGGGTGGCGTTTGTGGAGTGGCGCAGCCGCCGAGCCCGAGGCCCAGCAGCAGAAGCAAGGAGAACGCCTGTTTACGGCTCAAGTCGGGTCATCTCGTATCACTGCACGGGGTACATGCCTGGCTTGGGACGAAAGGGGCAGGCGTCAGTCCTGGATGTCGCTGAGTAGCTGGCTGGCCGCGGCGCCGACCTTGCGTACCGCATCCTCGATCTGCGGGGTTGGCTTGGCAGCGTAGTTCATCCGCAGGCAATTGCGGTATTTGCCCGAGGCGGAAAAGATGCTGCCCACGGCGATCTGCACCCCCTGGTCCAGCAGGATGCGGTTGAGCTTCAGAGAGTCGAAGCGCTCGGGAAGTTCGATCCACAGCAGGAAGCTGCCTTGCGGGCGGCTGGCGCGGGTGCCGGCGGGAAAGTAGCGGCTGACCCAGTCCAGCATCAGGTCGCGGTTGCGCTGGTACTGGTTGCGCATCTTGCGCAGGTGGGGCTCGAAATGGCCGCCCTTGAGGAACTCGGCGATGGCCACCTGGGGCTGCGGAGCCGTGGAGCCGGTGCTGATGTACTTCATGTGCAGCACCCGTTCCAGGTAGCGCCCGGGGGCTACCCAGCCGATGCGCAGGCCCGGCGCCAGGGTTTTCGAGAACGAACTGCACAGCAGCACGCGGCCATCATCGTCGAAGGACTTGATGGTCCGTGGGCGCGGGTAGGTGTAGGCCAGTTCGCCATACACATCGTCCTCGATGATCGCCACGTCGAAGCGCTGGGCCAGGGTCAGCAAGGCGCGCTTGCGCTGCTCGGGCATGATGTAGCCCAGAGGGTTGTTGCAGTTCGGGGTCAACTGTATGGCCTTGATCGGCCACTGCTCCAGGGCCAGCTCCAGGGCTTCCAGGCTGATGCCGCTGACCGGGTCGGTGGGGATCTCCAGGGCCTTCATGCCCAGGCCCTTGAGGGTCTGCATGGCGCCGTGGAAGCTTGGCGAGTCCACGGCGACGATATCCCCGGGCTGGCAGATGGCGCGGATGCTGGTGGACAGCGCTTCATGGCAACCGGTGGTGATCACCAGGTCGTTGGCACCCACCTGGCAGCCTGAATCCAGCATCAACCGCGCGACCTGCTCGCGCAGCTCCAGCACGCCGTAGATGTTGTCGTAATGCAGGCCGGGCATGTCCTGGCGGCGGCTGAGCCGGGCCAGGGCCCGCAGCAGCGGCTTCATGGTCGGCGTGGTGATATCCGGCATGCCGCGTCCCAGCTGTACCACATCTTTGCGCGGCACCGCGCGAACCAGCTCCAGTACCTGGTCCCACTGGGAAATCTCCACCGGCCGCTGGGCCGGGCGGCCCACTGCGGGCAGGGCCGGCAGCTCGCGGCTGGGCGGCACGAAATACCCCGATTTGGGCTTGGGCATCGCCAGGCCGTTGTCCTCGAGCAGGCGATAGGCCTGCTGCACCGTGCTCAGGCTGACTCCATGCTCGAGGCTCAAGGCACGCACCGACGGCAGCCGGTCGCCGGGTCGGTAGAAGCCCTGTTCGATGCGGGTGCCCAGGAGTTCGGCGAGATTCACATAGAGGGTCATGCTGTTGCCTCGTAGTGGTGGGCGTGAGGACCGGTACAGATCGGCAAAAAATCCAGGATTCAGCAGGATTCTGGCTAAATCTGTATGGAGTTAATACAGATGCTTTGGCTCTGTATCGGTTTTTGCTTGCCACGCATCATGTCGGCTCATGGCAACTTGAGCAACAGGAGCGATGCAGATGAGCGGCTTGAGCGATGTGCGGCTGTCGTTACACAGTCAGGAACTGGTGGCGGAGCAGGAACAGGCAGTGGAGCGAGCATCGTCCCGTTCCGCGCCTTCCGGCCTTGGCCGCTGGGGCTTGTACTGGCATCGGCTGAGCACGCGCAGGGCCCTGCTGGAGATGCCGGCCGAGCAGTTGCGGGATATCGGCCTGAGCCCTGACGAAGCACGGGAAGAAGGGCTCAAGCCCTTCTGGCGGCGGTAGCGGCGCTTGCCTGCCAGGGGCCCTTGGCCCTGGCAGCGGGGAAGGTTCCTGGTGTTCAGGCCAGCTCTTTCAGGCGATGCCAGAGCATGCCCAGGGCCAGCAATGGCGAACGCAGGTGCTTGCCGCCGGGGAAGGTGATGTGCGGCACCTTGTCGAACAGGTCGAACCCCCCACCGTGCTGGCCGCTGATGGCTTCGCCCAACAGCTTGCCCGCCAGGTGCGTGGCATTCACTCCATGGCCCGAGTAGGCCTGGGCGTAATACACATTGGGCTGGTCCTTGAGCCGGCCGATCTGCGGCAGGCGGTTGGCGCCGATGCCGATCATCCCGCCCCACTGGTAGTCGATCTTCACGGCGGACAGCTGCGGGAACACGTCCAGCATCTTCGGTCGCATGTAGGCGGCGATATCCTTGGGGTCGCGCCCGGAGTAGTGGCAGGCGCCACCGAACAGCAGGCGCCGGTCGGCCGAGAGCCGGTAGTAGTCCAGGGCCACTCGCTGGTCGCAGACGGCCATGTTCTGTGGCAACAGCTCTTGGGCCTGGTCCGGGCTCAGGGGCTCGGTGGCGATGATGTAGCTGCCGGCCGGCAGGACCTTGCCGCCCAGTTGCGGATTGAGGTCGTTGAGATAGGCGTTGCAGCCCAGCACCAGGGTCTTGGCGCGCACCGTGCCGCGGGCCGCATGCACCTTGACCTCGGCCCCGTAGTCGATGCGGGTCACGCACGAATGTTCGAACAGGCGCACCCCCAGCCGTTGGGCGGCCTGGGCCTCGCCCAGGGCCAGGTTCAGCGGGTGCAGGTGGCCGGAGCCCATGTCGACCAGGCCGCCGACGTAGCGCTTGGAGCCCACCACGCTGTGCATTTCGCTGGCCTGCAGCAGGCGGGTCTCGTGGCGATAGCCAAGGCTGCGCAGTTCCTCGGCTTCTTCGGCAAAGCCTTCGAGCTCGGCGGGTTTGTTGGCCAGGTCGCAGTAACCCCAGGTCAGGTCGCAAGGGATCTGGAAACGCTCGATGCGCTGGCGGACGATCTCCACCGCCTCCAGGCCCATGAGTTTCATCTGCCGCACGCCTTCGCTGCCGATCACCTTGGTGAACTGCTCCAGGCCGTGGCCGACGCCGCGAATCAATTGCCCGCCATTGCGCCCACTGGCGCCCCAGCCGATTTGCCGGGCTTCCAGCAGAACCACGCTGAGGCCGCGCTCGGCCAGTTCCAGCGCGGTGTTGAGCCCCGAGAAGCCGCCGCCGACCACGCATACGTCCGCGACCTGCTCGCCGGCCAGGGCCGGATAGTCCGGTTGTGGCAGGCTGCTGGCGGCGTAATAGGAAGCGGGGTGCCGGTCGCTGGCGGCGTACTGGAGGCTGGCGGGCATGAAGGGCGTCGTCCTGATCGGGTCTGGAAAATGCACGGAGGATAATCCGCGCCTTTCCGGCGGGGCAACCGCAGGGCGGTCGGCGCTGACCTGGCGGGTGGATTTGAGGCAGAATCCACAGCCGTCCACGTGCCTGTAGGCCTTTTAATGAGCTGTAACCGCCAGATCGTCCGTAGCCTGCGCCAGCAGATTCCCTCCTTCGAGTGCGTGCCTGGCTGCCACGACTGCTGCGGCCCGGTCACCACGTCGCCGGAGGAGATGTCCCGCCTGCCACGCAAGACCGCCGCCGAGCAGGACGCGGCCATGGCGGCGCTGGACTGTGTGCACCTGGGCCCCGAGGGATGCACGGTGTATGACGAGCGACCGCTGATCTGCCGCCTCTTCGGCACCACGTCGAGCCTGCCGTGCCCCAATGGCCGGCGCCCGGTGGAGCTGATCCATCCGCAGGTCGAGAAGCAGATCCACGACTACATGGCCAGCCAGCGCCAGGTGCTGGTCTAGCAGGCTGTTGAAAATCTACCTGCGTTGCCATCGCTGCGTTGAAAACAGGCTGGTGCGCCAGCCCGGTCAAAATGCTCACTTACCACTCGTAAACCGCGCTTTTTCGCCTTGCGCTAGCTGCCTCGCCTACGTTTTTCAACGGCCTGCTAGCCTTCAGTCGGGAATCGGCAGGCTCAGGCTTTCCTTCACTTCCTCCATCACGATGTAGCTCTTGGATTCGCGCACGTGGGGCAGCTTGAGCAGGATGTCGCCCAGCAGCTTGCGATACGAGGCCATCTCCGAGATCCGTGCCTTGACCAGGTAGTCGAAGTCGCCGGAGACCAGGTGGCACTCCAGCACGTGGGGCAGCTTGAGCACCGCCCGGCGGAACTCTTCGAAGGTGTCGCCGGACTTGTAGTCCAGGCTGATCTCGACGAAGACCAGCAGGCTGCCCTTCAGATGCTGCGGGTTGAGGCGGGCGTTGTAGCCCATGATGATCCCTTCGCGTTCCAGGCGCCGTACCCGCTCGGTGCAGGGGGTGGTGGAGAGGCCGACCCGTTCCCCCAGCTCGGTGAAGGAAATGCGTCCGTCGGCCTGCAGGATGCGCAAGATGTTGCGGTCGATCTTGTCCAGGGCGCGGCGGGTCTGGTGGTTGGTTCTCATAGGGGATGCCCCTCCGTGAAAAGCGATATTGCCGAGAATTCTCGCCAAATATAGGCGGTTATATAGTGAAAATCACTGCCTGATGTTTCTTACACTGCGCGCATCTTTGCTTCGAATAACAATCGGCGGCGGTCAGCCGCGATGAGGATATGAAAATGCGCGTTCTGGTCTTGGGCAGTGGCGTTATCGGAACCACCAGTGCCTATTATCTGGCTCAAGCCGGATTCGAAGTGACCGTGGTGGACCGTCAGCCTGCCGTTGCCATGGAAACCAGCTTCGCCAACGCCGGCCAGGTGTCGCCTGGCTATGCCTCGCCATGGGCCGCCCCGGGCGTTCCGCTCAAGGCCATCAAGTGGCTGCTGCAACGCCACGCCCCGCTGGCGATCAAGGCCACCGCCAACGTCGATCAATACCTGTGGATGGCGCAGATGCTGCGCAACTGCACCGCCAGCCGCTATGCCGTGAACAAAGAGCGCATGGTGCGCCTGTCCGAATACAGCCGCGACTGCCTCGACGAACTGCGGGCGGAAACCGGCATCGCATATGAAGGTCGCAGCCTGGGCACCACCCAGCTGTTCCGTACCCAGGCGCAACTGGACGGTGCGGCCAAGGACATCGCCGTGCTCAAGGAGTCCGGCGTGCCTTTCGAACTGCTGGACCGCGACGGCATCGCCCGGGTCGAGCCGGCCCTGGCCAGCGTCACCAACATCCTCGCCGGTGCCCTGCGCCTGCCCAACGACCAGACCGGCGACTGCCAGATGTTCACCACCCGCCTGGCGGAAATGGCCGTCAAGCTGGGCGTCGAGTTCCGCTTCGGCCAGGACATCCAGCGCCTGGACTTCGCCGGCGACCGGCTCAACGGCGTGTGGATCGACGGCAAGCTGGAAACCGCCGATCGCTACGTGCTGGCCCTGGGCAGCTACTCGCCGCAATTGCTCAAGCCGCTGGGCATCAAGGCGCCGGTGTATCCGCTCAAGGGCTACTCCCTGACCGTGCCGATCACCAACTCGGCGATGGCCCCGACGTCCACCATCCTGGACGAAACCTACAAGGTCGCGATCACCCGTTTCGACAACCGTATCCGGGTCGGCGGCATGGCCGAGATCGCCGGTTTCGACCTGTCGTTGAACCCGCGCCGGCGTGAAACGCTGGAGATGATCGTCAACGACCTCTATCCTCAGGGCGGCGACCTGTCCCAGGCCAGCTTCTGGACCGGGCTGCGTCCCACCACCCCGGATGGCACGCCGATCGTCGGCGCCACGCCGTATCGCAACCTGTTCTTGAACACCGGCCACGGTACGCTCGGCTGGACCATGGCCTGCGGTTCGGGCCGCCTGCTGGCGGACCTGATGGCCAAGAAGAAGCCGCAGATCAGTGCCGAAGGCCTCGACATTTCCCGTTATGGCAACCCTCAGGAGTCAGCTAAACATGTCAATCCAGCGCCAGCTCACCAATGAGCGCATGAGCCAGATCGTTGTTCACGGCGGTACCGTCTACCTGGCCGGACAGGTCGGGGACAACCTGCAGGCCGGGATTGAGCAACAGACCCGGGAAACCCTGGCCAGCATCGAGCGCTTGCTGGACCTGGCCGGCACCGACAAGACCCGGCTGTTGTCGGTGACCATCTACCTGAAGGACATCGATGCCCATTTCGAAGGCATGAACAGTGTCTGGGACCAGTGGCTGCCCAAGGGCGTGGCACCGGCCCGGGCCACCGTCGAGGCCAAGCTCTGCGAGCCGGAAATCCTCGTCGAGCTGTCGGTAGTGGCCGCCCTGCCTTAAACGAAAAGATCCCTCTCCCGGTGCCGGTGGCGGTTCTGCGCCATCCAGCACCGGTTTTTATTCCCATGACCGCCTAGAAGTCTGCCGCCATGCGTCCTGCCCGTGCCCTGATCGATCTCCAAGCCCTGCGTCACAACTATCAACTGGCCCGCGAAGTCTCGGGTGCCCGTGCCCTCGCGGTGATCAAGGCCGATGCCTATGGCCATGGCGCGGTGCGCTGCGCCCAGGCCCTGGAGGATTGCGCCGACGGTTTTGCCGTGGCCTGCATCGAGGAAGCCCTGGAGCTGCGCGCCGCGGGCATTGGCGCGCCCGTGTTGTTGCTGGAAGGGTTCTTCGAGGCGTCGGAGCTGGCGCTGATCATCGAGCATGATTTCTGGTGCGTGGTGCACTCGCTGTGGCAGCTGGAGGCCATCGAGCAAGCGAGCCTGGCCAAGCCGCTGACGGTCTGGCTCAAGCTGGACTCGGGCATGCACCGGGTCGGCCTGCACCCCAAGGACTATCAGGACGCCTACCAGCGGCTGCAGGCCAGCGGCAAGGTCGAGAAGATCGTGCTGATGAGCCACTTCGCCCGTGCCGACGAATTGCATTGCACCAGCAGCACCGAGCAGATCGCGGTATTCGAAGCGGCCCGCGAGGGCCTTGGGGCCGAGGTCAGCCTGCGCAACTCGCCGGCGCTGATGGGTTGGCCGAGTGCGCCCAGCGACTGGGTGCGCCCGGGCATCATGCTCTACGGGGCGACGCCGTTCGAAGAGGCCAACTCGCTGGCCGAGCGCCTGCAACCGGTGATGACCCTGGAGTCCAAGGTCATCTGCGTGCGTGAGCTGCCTGCCGGCGAGCCCATCGGCTACGGCGCCAAGTTCATCACCGACAAGCCGATGCGGATCGGCGTGGTCGCCATGGGTTACGCCGACGGCTATCCGCGCCATGCGCCCACCGGTACCCCGGTACTGGTGGCCGGCCAGCGCAGCCGCCTGCTGGGCAGGGTTTCCATGGACATGCTGTGTGTCGATTTGACGGACGTGCCCGAGGCCGGCCTGGGCTCGACCGTGGAACTGTGGGGCAAGAACATCCTGGCCAGCGAGGTCGCCCTGGCGGCCGATACCATTCCCTACCAGTTCTTCTGCAACCTGCGGCGGGTGCCGCTGGTGTACAGCGAGGGCTGAGTTTCCGGGGCCTGCACCGAAAGTCGCCTATCCTGGGGGAATCCGGGGCAAGTGTTGTAAATACTGAACGCTGTCGCCATGATAACGCTCGATTACAACAACGCCTGATTCCCGCCTAGGAGACTGCCGTATTGGACGTCGGTGAACGACTGCAATCCATCCGTAAACTGAAGGGTTTGTCCCAGCGTGAACTCGCCAAGCGCGCGGGCGTCACCAACAGCACCATTTCAATGATCGAGAAGAACAGCGTCAGTCCTTCGATCAGC
Source organism: Pseudomonas piscis (assembly GCF_009380155.1). Taxonomy (GTDB): domain Bacteria; phylum Pseudomonadota; class Gammaproteobacteria; order Pseudomonadales; family Pseudomonadaceae; genus Aquipseudomonas; species Aquipseudomonas piscis. The sequence continues at coordinate 235,268 of NZ_WHUV01000001.1, forward strand.
TCGTTGCGCAAGGTGCTGGGCGGCATCCCCATGTCCATGGTGGAGTTCTTTTCCGAGGAAGTTCTCCAGGAGACTCCTTCGCAGATCGTCTATAAAGCCCACGAACTGATCGACATCTCCGATGGCGCCGTGACCATGAAGCTGGTGGGGCGCGCACGCCCGAGCCGCGCCATTGCCTTTCTCAACGAGATCTACCCGCCGGGCGCCGACACCGGTGAGGAGATGCTCACCCATGACGGCGAAGAAACCGGGATCCTGCTCGAAGGTCGCCTGGAACTGGTGGTAGGCCTGGAAACCTTCATCCTCGAGGCCGGTGACAGCTACTATTTCGAAAGCACCAAGCCCCATCGTTTCCGTAATCCGTTCGATGCGCCGGCGCGACTAATCAGCGCAGCCACGCCAGCGAATTTCTAGACCAAGAGGCGTCCTGCAAGGCTTGCAGCGAGGCCCCAGCGACATTTCGCCGCGATCAAGACCCCTTCGACTTTGGGGTTGTTTCAGTGTGGCGGGCTAACCGTTATACTTTCGCCCGCCTGCGAAACCGTGGCCGCAGGCGTGACTAGCCACCATTGAGGGTGTACGCGTGAACCTAATTATGAAAATGCTGGCCGCACCAGCAACCGTATTGGCCCTTTGGGCAGTCAGCGCTCAAGCTGCGACCAATGACGATATCGCCAAGCGCCTCGAGCCCGTTGGCCAGGTCTGTGTCCAGGGTCAGGAATGCAAGGGGATGGAAGTCGCTGCCTCCGCAGGCGGTGGCGGTGGCGCCAAGTCGCCGGACGACGTGATCGCCAAGCACTGCAACGCTTGCCACGGCAGCGGCCTGCTGGGCGCACCGAAGATCGGCGATACCGCTGCCTGGAAAGAGCGTGCCGATCACCAGGGCGGCCTCGATGGCATCCTGGCCAAGGCGATTACCGGCATCAATGCCATGCCTCCTAAAGGCACCTGCGCCGACTGCTCCGATGAGGAGCTCAAGGGCGCGATCCAGAAGATGTCCGGCCTGAAATAAGCGGTCATCTGCAGCGAAAAAGCCGCTTGCGAGCGGCTTTTTTGTGGGCGCGATTTGACCTGCGCCCTGTTCAATGCAGCAAACTCCCGGCAAGCTCGGTCCAACCCCAATTCACGGACGGTTCCTGGAGGGTCAGATGCTGCAATCCTGTTCCATCGAGCAGGCGGTGGATGAAGTACTCGCCCGCTTGCCGCAACACATCCACATGGGCATGCCCCTGGGGCTGGGCAAACCCAATCGGTTCGCCAATGCCCTGTACCGGCGCATCGCCCAGTTGCCCGAGCGCCAACTGACCATCTACACCGCCCTGAGCCTGGGGCGCCCGGCCCTGGGTGATGGCTTGCAGCGGCGGTTTCTCGAACCCTTCGTCGAGCGGGTGTTCGGCGACTATCCCGAGCTGGACTTCCTCGCCGACCTGCACCGCGACAGCCTGCCGGCCAACATCCGCGTCGAGCAGTTCTTCATGCAGCCCGGCAGCCTGCTGCACAGCGCGGCGGCGCAACAGGACTACGTCAGCAGCAACTACAGCCATGCGGCCCGGGACATCAATGCCGCCGGCCTGAACCTGGTGGCCCAACTGGTGGCCCGCGATCCGCAGCGGCCTGGCCAGCTGAGCCTGAGCTGCAACCCGGACATCACCCTGGACATGCTGCCGCTGATCGCCAAGCGCCGCGCTGCCGGAGAGACCATCCTGATCCTCGGCCAGGTCCATGCGGACCTGCCCTACATGCCGGGCGACGCTGAAGTCCAGGCGAGGGACTTCGACCTGCTGATCGACGAAGAAGAGCGCAGCACGCTGTTTTCCACGCCGAACATGCCGGTGGGCGTGCAAGACCATTGCATCGGCCTGCACGCCAGTACCCTGGTGCGCGATGGCGGCACCCTGCAGATCGGCATTGGCTCCATGGGCGATGCGCTGACCGCCGCCTTGCTGGCGCGCCAGGCGGACAACCAGGGCTACCGTGCCTTGCTGGCGGACTTGCAGGTGGCTCATTGGCAGCCGCTGATCGATCGCGAGGGCGGCGTCGCGCCATTTGCCCAGGGGCTCTATGGTTGCAGCGAGATGTTCGTCAACGGCTTGCTGGCCCTGGCCGATGCCGGGATCGTGCGGCGCAAGGTCTACCCGAGCCAGGAGCTGCAGGAACAGGCCAATGCCGGAACCCTGGACCCCTCCACGCCGGGCGGGGTTGCGATCCATGGCGGCTTCTTCCTCGGGCCGCGCAGCTTCTACCAGCGCCTGCGCGAGCTGCCCAAGGAGCGGCTCGCGGAGTTCAACATGAGCGCCATCAGCTACATCAACGAGCTGTATGGCCATGAGGAGCTCAAGCGCCTGCAACGTCGCGATGCGCGCTTCATCAACAGCGCGTTCACCATGACCCTGCTGGGCGCTGCGGTGTCCGACCAATTGCAGGGCGGGCGGGTGTTGAGCGGCGTGGGCGGGCAGTACAACTTCGTGGTCCAGGGCCATGCCCTGGCGGATGCCCGTTCGGTGCTGATCCTGCGCAGTTGGCGGGAGTCGGCAGGGGAGGTCAGTTCCAACATCGTCTGGGAGTACGGCCATTGCACCATCCCGCGGCACCTGCGGGACATCGTCATCACCGAGTACGGGATCGCCGATCTGCGGGGCAAGTCCGATGCGAAGGTGATCGAGGCGTTGCTCAACATCAGCGATTCACGTTTCCAGCCCGGGCTGATGGAGCAGGCACAGAAAGCCGGCAAGTTGCCCAGGGACTTCCGCCTGGATCCGCGCTTTGCCGATAACACTCCGCAGCGCTTGCTGGACATACAGGCGCGCCATCGCCACCTGTTTCCAGAGTATCCGCTGGGCAGTGATTTCACCGCCCAGGAGCGCGACTTGCTGCGGGCGCTGAACTGGCTCAAGAGCAAGTTCAAGCTCAGCGAGATCCTCGAGCTGGGCAAGGCGGCCTTCGACGCGCCGGAGCCCGAGGCATTTCCCGAGCACCTGGAGCGCATGGGGCTGGAGCAACCCGAGGGCCTGCGTGAAGACCTGTACCAGCGCTTGTTGCTGGCCGGCCTGCAGGCCACTCGTCAGCCGTGAGCCTGGCGCCGGGTCACTCGATGAAAGTGACCACGCCGCCGGCCAGGGATTTGACCCGCGCCAGGGATTCCACGCGGTAGCCCTGGGAGTCCAGTTCGGCGCGGCCGCCCTGGAAGGATTTCTCGATCACGATGCCCAGGCCGGCCACGGTGGCGCCGGCCTGCTTGATGATCGAGATCAGGGCCTGGGAGGCCTTGCCGTTGGCCAGGAAGTCGTCGATGACCAGCACGCGGTCGCTGCTGGTCAGGTGCCGTGGCGAGATGGCCACGGTGCTTTCCACTTGCTTGGTGAAGGAGTAGACGGTGGCCGAGAGCAGGTTCTCGGTCAGGGTCAGGGACTGGTGCTTGCGGGCGAAGATCACCGGTACACCCAGGTTCAGGCCGGTCATGACCGCAGGAGCGATGCCGGAGGCCTCGATGGTCACGATCTTGGTGATGCCCGAGTCCTTGAACAGCCTGGCGAATTCGTCGCCGATCAATTTCATCAACTGCGGATCGATCTGATGGTTCAGAAAGGCGTCGACTTTCAGTACTTGATCGGAAAGCACGATGCCTTCTTCGCGAATTTTCTGGTGCAGTGCTTCCACGGAGCTTCCTCTGATGGCCACTTTGGGGCCAAGGGTCTGTTGAAAAATAGTCGATTTTACCGCTTTAGCATCGCGCGTATATCGGCCAAAGCGTTGTTGCCGCGAACGGCCTTGACCTCGATCGGCGTGTCGTCGTTGCCTTCCCAGGCCAGGTCGTCCGGAGGCAGTTCGTCGAGAAAGCGGCTTGGCGCGCAGTCGATGATTTCGCCGTACTGCTTGCGCTTGGCCGCGAAGGTGAAGGCCAGGGTCTGGCGCGCGCGGGTGATGCCCACGTAGGCCAGGCGTCGCTCCTCCTCGATGGTATCGGCTTCGATACTGGAGCGATGGGGGAGGATTTCCTCTTCCATGCCCATGATGAACACGTAGGGAAACTCCAGGCCCTTGGAGGCGTGCAGGGTCATCATCTGTACCCCTTCGGCGCCGTCTTCCTCTTCCTGCTGGCGTTCCAGCATGTCCCGCAGGACCAGCTTGCCGATGGCGTCCTCGACGGTCATCTCGCCGTCTTCGTCTTTTTCCAGGGTGTTCTTCAGGGCCTCGACAAGGAACCAGACGTTGCCCATCCGGTAGTCCGCGGCCTTGTCGCTGGAGCTGTTGGTGCGCAGCCAGTTCTCATAGTCGATGTCCATGATCATGCTGCGCAGGGCGCCGATCGGATCCTCGCCGGCGCATTGTTCGCGGACCCGGTCCATGAAGCGCTTGAAGCGTGCCAGGCGGTCGGTGAAGCGGCTGTCCAGGTGCTCGCCCAGGCCGATTTCCTCGGTGGCGGCGTACATGGAGATACCGCGTCCGGTGGCGTAGTTGCCGAGTTTCTCCAGGGTCGTGGAGCCGATTTCCCGGCGCGGCACGTTGATCACCCGCAGGAAGGCGTTGTCGTCATCGGGGTTCACGATCAGGCGGAAGTAGGCCATCAGGTCCTTCACTTCCTGGCGGCCGAAGAAGCTGTTGCCGCCGGACAGGCGATAAGGCACCTGGTGGTGCTGCAGCTTCAGCTCGATCAGCTTGGCCTGGTAGTTGCCCCGGTAGAGGATCGCGAAATCGCTGTAGGGACGGTTGGTGCGCAAGTGCAGGGTGAGGATTTCCATGGCCACCCGCTCGGCCTCGGCGTCCTCGTTCTTGCAGCGAATCACGCGGATCTCGTCGCCGTGGCCCATCTCGCTCCACAGCTGCTTTTCGAATTCGTGGGGGTTGTTGGAGATCAGCACGTTGGCGCAGCGCAGGATGCGGCTGGTGGAGCGGTAGTTCTGCTCCAGCATCACCACTTTCAAGGACGGGTAGTCGTCCTTGAGCAGCATCAGGTTTTCCGGGCGCGCGCCGCGCCAGGCATAGATCGACTGGTCGTCGTCGCCTACCACGGTGAACTGGTTGCGCGTGCCGATGAGCATCTTCACCAGCAGATACTGGCTGGCGTTGGTGTCCTGGTATTCGTCCACCAGCAGGTAGCGCACCTTGTTCTGCCACTTCTCGAGGATGTCGGCGTGCTCCTCGAACAGCTTCACCGGCAGCAGGATCAGGTCGTCGAAGTCCACCGCGTTGAACGCCTTGAGCGTGCGCTGGTAGTGGGTGTAGACGATGGCCGCGGTCTGCTCCTTGGGGTTGCGCGCGTTTTCCAGGGCCTGGGCGGGCAGGATCAGGTCGTTCTTCCAGGCGCCGATCATGTTCTTGATCTCGTCGACGCCGTCGTCCCCGGAGTACTCCTTCTGCATGATGTCGGTCATCAGGGCCTTGACGTCGGTCTCGTCGAAGATCGAGAAGCCCGGCTTGTAGCCCAGCCGCACATGCTCCTTGCGGATGATGTTCAGGCCCAGGTTGTGGAAGGTCGACACGGTCAGGCCGCGACCCTCGCCGCTGCGCAGCAGGGTGCCGACCCGCTCCTTCATTTCCCGTGCCGCCTTGTTGGTGAAGGTCATGGCGACGATGTACTGGGCGCGGATCCCGCAGTTCTGGATCAGGTGGGCGATCTTGCGGGTGATCACGCTGGTCTTGCCGGAGCCTGCACCGGCGAGCACCAAAAGAGGGCCGCCGACGTAGTTCACGGCTTCTTGCTGCCGGGGATTGAGTCGGGACATGACGGTAAAAAGGGATCGGTTGCGAAAAGGGCGGGCATTTTAACAGGATGAACGGATTCTGCTGCGTCTCTCCGACTTGTGACGCATAACGCTATCTAAATTTGCCGGTTTTGATACTTTCCCGCAGGATGCGCGCTAAATATGCGTCTAATGTTCGAATTAGAGCGGTACAAGAAATTGCGTATGATAATCAATATCAATTGATATTGTCCTTTTGCGCGCCATAATGCCCGCCGCCAACTTTTTTGCAGAGTCTAGGGAGCTAGCTTGTCCAAGCCTGTCGAACCCTTGCGTGTGCTGCTACTGGCCCTCGAGCCGGTATGGACAGCGTTGTTGCGCGAGTGTGTCGCTCCGTTGGGAGACTCGGTGGTATTGATCAACGCTCCCAGTTGGGAGTCGGTCAGCCGACTGTTCGAAGATGATCGCAACGCGGTCCTGTTGACCATTCCACAACTGCAGCCCGGACCCGGGCGTTGCAGCCTGCCCACGATCCTGTTGCTGGACCAGGAGCCCACGGTGACGCCGGTGGGGGCCAGCGACTGGCTGGTGGGTTCGAGCCTGAGCACCGACGCCTTGCGTCGTTGCCTGCGCCATGTGCGCGAGCGCGGAGTGCTGGAGAACACCTTGCAGCGCCTGGCCGAGCAGGACCCCTTGACCGGCATCGCCAACCGCCAGGGTTTCCAGACGCTGCTGGCGGCGCGCCTGGTGGAAAACGACGGGCGCGGCCTGGCCCTGGGTCATCTGGACCTGGACAACTTTCGCCACGCCAACGATGCCCTGGGCCATCAGGCCGGTGACCGGCTGATCCTGCAGGTGGTCTCGCGGCTCAAGAGCCAGCTGGAGGCCGGTGACCAGCTGGCGCGCCTGGGCAGCGATGAGTTCGCCTTGCTGATCGATACCCGCCGCGCTCCACAGCGCGCCGAATGGATGGCCGAACGCATCACCGAAGCCATGGCCGAACCCTATTGGATCGATGGTGAAAGCCTGTTGATCGGCTGCAGCCTGGGGATCGCCCACGCTCGCGCCAACGCCGGTGCCGACCCGCTGATGTGGCATGCGCACATCGCCATGCAGCAGGCCAAGAGCACCCAGGGCTGCACCTTTCATATCTTCAACGAGCGGATCAACCGCAACGCGCGCAGCCTGGCCGACCTGGAAAGCGAGCTGCGCCGGGCCCTGCGCCGTGATGAGCTGGAGCTGCACTACCAGCCGCGGCTGAACCTGCATGACGGCAAGATCGTCGGCCTCGAGGCCCTGGTGCGCTGGCGCCATGGCGAACGCGGCCTGTTACCGCCCAGCGAGTTCGTGCCCCTGGCCGAGCAGAGCGGACTGATCGTGCCCCTGGGCTACTGGGTCATTTCCCGCGCCCTGCGGGATATGCAAGCCCTGCGCGAGCGCGGGCTGGAGCCGCTGCACATGGCGGTCAACTTGTCGTTTCGCCAGTTCCAGGACAGCCAGCTGCTGTCGACGCTGGGGCGCTTGATCGCCGAGCATGGGGTGCAAGCGCAGTGGCTGGAGTTCGAGCTGACCGAAACCGCCGTGATGCGCCGCAGCGACCTGGTGAAGCAGACCATGGACGCCCTGGGGCGGCTGGGCGTGCGCTTTTCCCTGGACGACTTCGGTACCGGTTTCTCTTCGTTCGTGCACCTCAACAGCCTGCCGATCGCCCTGCTCAAGGTGGACAAGAGCTTTGTCGGCGGCATGGAGCAGCGCGAGGAAAACCGCAAGCTGGTCCACGCGATGATCAACCTGGCGCACAACCTCAACCTGGAGGTGGTGGCCGAAGGCGTGGAGACCGCCGAGCAACTGGCGCTGTTGCGCGACTTCGGCTGCGACCAGGCCCAGGGCTACCTGATCAGCAAGCCGCTGCCGCTGGCCGAGCTGGTGGAGTACCTGACCTTCGGCAACAGCCAGCACGCGCTCCACGAAGAAGTGGTCTGAGCCAGGGGCTCACTCGGGCTGCAGGTCCATGGCCGGCGTCGCCCCCTCGCGCTTGATCATGCGCCGCATCCGCCACTCGAACGCCAGGGTCAGGCTGATGGCGGCGCAAGCCAGGCCCAGGGCCAGGCCCCACCAGACGCCGGTCGGCCCCCAGCCCAGGGTGAAGGCCATCAGCCAGGCCGAAGGCGCGCCAATCAGCCAGTAGCAGCCCAGGCCCACCAGGAAGGTGGTCTTGGCATCCTTGAGGCCGCGGATCGCTCCCATGGCGATGGTCTGGGTGCCATCGAACAGCTCGAACCAGGCCGCCACCGCCAGCAGGCTCACCGCCAGATGGATCACCGGGGCGAAGGCCGGGTCGTTGTGATCCAGGAACAGTCCGATCAACTGGTTCGGCAGCAGCCAGAACACCGCCGCGAATCCCAGCATCACCACTGCGCCGAAAGCGATGCCGACCCTGCCTGCCAGGCGCGCGTCCAGCAATTGCCCGGCCCCGTAGTGCTGGCCGATGCGCATGGTGATGGCGTACGAGACTCCCGCCGGGACCATGAACGCCACCGAGACGATCTGCAGGGCGATCTGGTGCGCCGCCAGCTGGGTGCTCCCCATGGTGCCCATGCACAGCGCGGCGAAGGCGAACAACCCGACTTCCACGGCATAGGTGCCACCGATAGGCAGGCCCAGGCGCCACAGCTCCTGCAGGTAGCGGGTGTTGATCCGCGACAGCCCCTGGCGTAGCGGGTAGGCGGCATAGGCCGGGTGACGCTTGATGTGCCAGGCCAGGGCCACGGCCATGCAGTTGGCGACGATGGCGGTGACCAGGCCGATGCCCACCAGCCCGAGCTTGGGCAGGCCGAACATGCCGGTGATCAGCGCGTAGTTGAGCAGGAAGTTGGCGACCGTGCCGCACAGGCTGATGACCATCACTGGCGTGGCCCGGCCGATGGCGCTGGTGAAGCCGCGCAAGGCCATGAAGCTCAGGTAGCCGGGCAGGGCGAAGGGCAGGATCAGCAGGAACTGGCCGGCGGCCTGGACGTTACTTTCGGTCTGGCCGAACAGCAACAGCACTGGCTTGAGGTTCCACAGCAGCAGGCCGGCCACCAGGGCCATCAGCCAGGCCAGCCACACGCCGGCCTGGGTCAGGCGCGTGGCGCCCTCGATGTCGCCAGCGCCATGCCGGATCGCCACCAGGGTACCCACCGCGGCGATCACCCCGATGCAGAAGATCGAGACGAAAGAATAGCTGGCCGCCCCCAGGCTGCCGCCGGCCAGGGCCTCGGGGCTCAGGCGAGCCATCATCAGGGTGTCGGTGAGGACCATCAGCATGTGCGCCAGCTGCGAGGCGATCAACGGCCCCGCCAGCCGCAGGATGGCCCAGAGTTCGGTACGTGCAGGATGCTGCATGGTCATCAGGCTCGATCAGGTGGATATCGGTAGAGGCGCTGATTCTCGGCGCTCTTGGCCCGTTGCACAAAGCGATAAATATACTTGCTCGCATGATAAAAACTCATGCGAAGCGCTTTCTGGTAGCGTGGCGTCATTGCGCTGCCGGAGCCCGAGCATGTCCCGCCGTCTACCTCCTCTCTACGCCTTGCGGGCCTTCGAGGCCGCCGCCCGGCACAGTTCGTTCACCCGGGCCGCCGAAGAGCTGTCGATCACCCAGAGCGCCGTCAGCCGGCACATCCGTACCCTGGAAGAACACTTCGCCTGCCGATTGTTCCAGCGTAGCGGACGCAACCTGCTGTTGACCGAAGCGGCCCGCCTGCTGTTGCCGGGCGTGCGTGAAGGGTTCGCAGCCCTGGAACGGGCGTGCAGCATCCTGCACGGTGAAGATGGCATCCTGCGCATGAAGGCGCCGTCGACCCTGACCATGCGCTGGCTGCTGGCGCGGCTCAGTCGTTTCCGCCACTTGCAGCCGGGCAACGAAGTGCAGCTCACCAGTGCCTGGATGGATGTGGACTCGGTGGATTTCAACCAGGAGCCTTTCGACTGTGCGGTACTGCTGAGCAACGGCCACTTTCCCGCCGACTGGGAGTCCAGCTGCCTGTTCCCGGAACTGCTGATCCCGGTGGGCGCGCCGAACCTGCTCAACGACCAGCCCTGGGATGCGGCGCGCCTGGCGAGCGCCGAGTTGCTGCACCCGACCCCGGACCGTCGCGACTGGCGCAGTTGGCTCGAACAGATGGGGCTGGCCGACCGGGTTTCGCTCAAGGGCGGACAGGTGTTCGACACCCTGGAGCTTGGGATGATCGCTGCGGCACGGGGCTACGGTGTGTCCATGGGCGATCTGCTGATGGTGGCCGAGGACGTGGCCCAGGGGCGCTTGAGCCTGCCCTGGCCGACGGCGGTGGCCAGTGGCCTGCACTACTATCTGGTATGGCCCAGGACCCGGCCCGGCGGCGAGCGCCTGCGGCGCCTGAGCGACTTCCTGCAAGGGGAGGTTGCGGCCATGCAGCTGCCCCAGGTGGAGCGTCTGGGCTGAAACGTTGAAGCTCCCGGTTGGCGGGGCTGGAGATATATCCTTGCAAGCCGCTCAAGTATTGCCGGGCGCCGCCGAATCCTGGGATATGGAACCAGCGTTCAGGAAGGTCCTAACTCACTAGAAAAACTTGGAATTATTGCTGCCGAGCGTGCCACTTGATCAGGATGATCCGCCTTCTCGGCCAGGAGCCATCATGTCCCAACCCCGTGCCCGGATAGCCTCCCAGCTAGGGCTAGCCCTTGCCCTGGTACTCGCCCTGGTGATCAGCGGCAGCACCCTGTTTGCCTTGCGTTCGCTGGATTCGGCGAACCTCGATACCCGCGAAGAACACCTGGCCAGCGAAGCCCGCCTGCTGGCCGACCAACTCAACACCTTCCATGGCAGCCTGCGCGAGAGTACCCAGCGCCTGAGCGGCTTGTTCGAGAACCGCTTTCGCAGTGGCCTGAGCGTGCATCCCGACGAGCCGGTGACCGTCGCCGGGGTGCAGACTCCTGGCTTGCACCTGGGCAATGTGGTGCTGAACAACAACTTCGATGAAGTGGATGGGTTCAAGCAGATGACCGCCGGGGTCGCGACCCTGTTCGTGCGCAGCGGCGACGATTTCATCCGTGTCAGCACCTCCCTGAGCAAGCAGGATGGCAGCCGCGCCATCGGCACCCTGCTCGACCACGCCCATCCGGCCTACCAGAAGCTCATGGCCGGGCAGGGCTACGTTGGCCGGGCGCTGCTGTTCGAGCGCTTCTACATGACCCAGTACACCCCGGTGACGGACCGCAGTGGCCGAGTGATCGCCGTGTTGTTCGTGGGTTTCGACTACACCGACGCGCAGAACGCGCAGTTCGCCAATCTCAAGCGCTTCCGCATCGGCCAGAGCGGCTCCCTGGCCCTGCTCGACGAACAGCACAAGTGGCTGGTGCCGCCGGCCGGCGTGCAGGCCCTGGACCAGGCAGCGCAGGTCCTGGTAGACGCGGCGAAGGAGCCGGGCAAGGGGCGTTTCTGGAGCGATGGTGGCGAGGACTTCTACAGTCTGGCGATGCCTTTCGCCGATGGCCCCTGGTCGGTGGTGGCGAGCATGCCCAAGTCCGAGATCCGCCAGGTGACCTGGAGCGTGGGGCTGCGCCTGGTGATCGGCAGCCTTTTGGCGATGCTGCTGGCGGTGGGCGCCACGGTGTGGTTGCTGCGTAGCAAGCTGGCGCCCCTGGGCGACCTGGTGCGCCAGGCCCAGGCCCTGGGCGGTGGTGATCTGAGCGCGCGGCTGAATGTTTCCAGCCACGATGAGATCGGCCAACTGGCCCGCAGCTTCAACCAGATGGGCGAGGCCTTGTCGACCATGGTCGAGCACATCCGCCGCTCCGCCACCGAGGTCAGTGGCCGGGCCCAGGCGCTGTCCGGGCTGTCCAGCGGTGCCTACGAAGGCATGGAGCAGCAGTCCGGGGAAATCACCAGCATGGCCGGGGCCGTGGAGCAGTTCAGCGCCACGTCGCTGAACATCGCCGACAACATGGGCAGCACCCAGCGCCTGGCCGAGGAGAACGCCGAGCAGACCCATATCGGCCGCGAGTCCATGGAACAGGCTTCGTCGTCCCTGGAACAGATCGCCGGGGCCCTGGGCAGCACCGCGGCGGTGATCGACACCCTGGGCCAGCGCTCCGAGGAAATCGGCGGGATCGTCGGGGTCATCACCGCCATCGCCGACCAGACCAACCTGCTGGCCCTCAACGCAGCCATCGAGGCGGCCCGTGCCGGGGAGCAGGGGCGGGGCTTCGCGGTGGTGGCCGACGAGGTACGCAACCTGGCTTCGCGTACCCGCGAGGCCACCGCGCAAATCTCGCAGATGATCAGCAGCATCCAGCAGGAAACCGGCAATGCCATCCAGACCATGGAGCAGGGCAACCGCCTGATGCAGGAAGGTTTGTCACGCAACGCCGGAGTGGCCGCGGCGCTGGCCTTGATCGACGAGCAGAGCCAGAGTGCCGGCGAGCAATTCGCCGCCATCACCACCGCGACCCAGGAGCAGAGCAGTACGGCCACGGTCCTGAGCCGCAACCTGCAGAGCATCGCCCAGGCCAACAGCGAACAGCGTGAGGTGGTGTCCAACCTGGCGGTTACCGCACGCGAGCTGGAGGCCCTGGCCGCCGACCTGCGCCACGAGGTCGATCGCTTCCGTTGACGGCACCTGCCCTCCGGCCTGGCGTTGGAGGGCGCTGGTTGCAATGACGCATGATTGGACTAAAACAGATGAGCGGTTGATTGCCCTTCAAGGACTTACCTTTCAGCAGGAGCAAGCATGACTCGTCTATCCCGTTTCGTTCCCCCTCTATTGGCTGTGTCGACGCTTTTGCTCGGCCACGCAGCCTTCGGCCAGGAAAGCCCGGCGTTCATCGCCCCGGCAGCCTGGAACACACCGTTCAACCGCATTGCCCAGGTGGCCTGCCACAACTGCTATGAAAAGCAGTACGCAGGCACCTTCAGCAGTGTGCTCGACAGTGTGCGTACCCTGGAGCTGGACTTCTGGGACCAGCGCGACGCGGCCACCGGAGGCTCGCCACGGCATTGGTTCGTGCGGCATAACCCGGGCACCCTGTTCCAGTCCGGCAACGACAATAACTGCACGGGCGATGGCACCGGCAAGAACGACCTGGAAGCCTGCCTGAACGACATCAAGAACTGGAGCGACGGCCATCCGGGGCATTTCCCCATCACCGTGATCCTGGACAAGAAGCAGGGCTGGTCAAAAGCCAGTTCCGGGCGCACGCCGCAGGATTTCGACGATCTGGTGAGCCGGATCTTCCAGGGCAAGCTCTATACCCCTCAGGACCTGGCGAGCTCCATCGGCAGCAGTGCCGGGGCCTTGCAGAAGAACCTCAAGGGCAAGGACTGGCCCACCGCCAGCCAGTTGCAGGGCAAGGTTTTGCTGGTGCTCAACCACTCCGAGAACCAGAAGCTCTCGCAGTACGCCGAGGCCCGGACCTCCAGTGCCAAGGTGTTCATCTCCCCGGTCACCAATGGCCAGAACGATGTCAGCGGCAAGGTCAGTGGCATGTCCGACCAGTCATCGGGCTACGTGGCCATGAACAACATGGGCAAGGGCGACAAGAAGTGGGCGGCCCAGGCCTTTGCCTACAGCCATATCGGCCGGGTCTGGGGTGACGACGGGGTGTCCTTCGCCCAGCACATCGCCGAGCAGGTCAACCTGTCGGCGTACTACAAGTTCGCCGACCAGGGGGACGGTGGTGTGCGCATCCGGCCGTTCTGAGGCTTATTGGAGTTCGGTGGAGTCGCCGAGCCCCGGATCCACGCGCTTGCCGATATCCCGCAGGCGCGCCAACTGGTCGACCATGCTCGGCGCTTCGTCGATGCTGCTGACGAAGGTCCACAGGTAGGTCATGACTGCGTACACATGGCCGGCCTTGACCTCGGGTGACAGCGACAGCTGGGTGATGGCGATCACGAACAGCACTGCCGCCACCACGCCGAGGAACAGGTAGGCCGTGGCTTCCCGGTCCGAGAGCCAGATCCGCAGCCGCGACAGCAGGCGGTAGTGGCGCTGCAGGGATTGGGCACCGACCCTGGCCACCAGGCCGATTTCCTTTTCCAGGCGGTTGTTCAGGCGCTCGTGCAACTGCTGGTTGCGCCGGGCGAAACGCGGCAGCAACACCACGCACAGCACCAGCGCCACCAGGCAGGCCAGGCCGATCCAGGGTTCGATGGCCAACAGCATCACCGCCGCACCGATGATCGAGACCAGGGCGGTGGCGATGATCGGCACGTGCTTCTCGAAGAAGTCGACGAACTCCCGGGCCAGCACCACCCGCGCCGCCGCGGTCGAGGTGTTCTGCTGTTGCTGGCGCTGGTTGAGGATCACCGGTACGGCCAGGTCCGCATAGATGCGGGTGAAGGTCCGGGTATCCACGGCCCGCCGCGCCGCGCCGACGATCCAGAAACCCAGCACCACCATGGCGTAGACCAGGGCGTGGGTGGTATCGCCACGCAGGATCGAGTCCACCGCGAACCCGGCGAACAGCGGGTAGGCCAGCAGCAGGGCGTTCTCCAGGGCCACCAGCGACAAGGTGACGAACAGCTTGCCTGGATAGGCGCGAGCGATGGCCTTGAGGGTCTGGCCGGCGGACTGCTGGCCGAGTTTCTGGGTGGGATCCGCGATGGCGGGGCGAGTGACGACAGACATGACTGCACCACGAATGAGATAACGGTTAATATTGAGCGAGTGCTCAATTATCCTTGAGCGATCGCTCAAAATGCAAGTGCCGGTCATCCCGGCACCAAGAGGTTCGATTGCCGATGTCCCGTAACGACCGAAAGGACCAGATCATCGGCGCAGCCCTGGAACTGTTTCACAGCAAGGGTTTCGCCGAGGTTTCCACCCGTGACCTGGCCGAGCATGCCGGCCTGTCCCGTAGCCACATCTACCACTACTTCAGCGACTTCAAGGAACTGCGCCGCGAGGCCTTCGTGCGTTTCGCCGATGGCCAGTTGGCGGCGGTGGAGGGCCTGGTGCGCGATGCGCAACCGGCCGAGGCCCTGCGAATATTTCTCCTCGATTGCCTGACGGACTCCAACTCCGTCGGTTGGGGGCTGTGGCTCGATGCCTGGGATGAAGCCATGCACGACGCCGAGCTGGCCGAGGTCTACCTGCGAATCAATGGCCAGTGGCAGGCGTTGCTGGCATCGATCATCGCCGCTGGCGTCCAGGCCCAGGTGTTTCGCTGCGCGGATGCCGGGCGGGCGGCGCGGCAGATCTTCGCCCTGGCCATGGGCTACACCGACGATCTGCTGCTGCAGGCTTCAGCTGCGGCGCAACAGGCCGCGTTGGCGGAGGTCATGGAGGTTGCCGGGTTGCTGCTGGGTTTGGATGACTGAACCTTCAACCGCTGCCGTGGCGATAATGCAGTGCCTCCGCCAGGTGCTCGCGGCCGATGGCGGTGGCCTGTTCCAGGTCGGCCAGGGTCCGGGCCACCTTGAGCAGGCGGTGGGCCGCGCGCAGCGACAGGCCGAGGTTCTCGCAGGCTGCTTCCAGCCAGCGCTCGTCGGTTGTGGATAACCTGCAATGGCGCGCCAGGCCGGGCAGGTCGAGCAGGGCGTTGGTGCAGCCCTGGCGCCGCAGTTGCAGGTCGCGCGCACAGGCCACCAGGTCGGCGGCGCTGGCACTGTCGTTACCCGGTTGCGGCGCGGGGTTCAGGGCCGTGGCCTCGCGGGCGACGGTCAGGTGCAGGTCGATGCGATCCAGCAGCGGGCCGGAGAGCTTGTTGCGATAGCGCTGGATCTGCTCCGGCGTGCAACGGCAGCGGCCACTGGGTTCGCCCAGGTATCCACAGGGGCAGGGGTTCATCGCCGCCACCAACTGGAAGCGTGCTGGAAACTGGACCCGCTCGCGGGCCCGGGCGATGACGATCTGCCCGGATTCCATGGGCTCGCGCAGAACCTCCAGGACCTTGCGGTCGAACTCCGGTAGCTCGTCGAGAAACAGCACGCCATGGTGGGCCATGGTGATTTCCCCGGGCTGCGGTTTCGAGCCACCGCCCACCAGAGCCGCGCTCGACGCCGAGTGGTGGGGTTGGCGGAACGGGCGCTGTGGCCAGTGGTCCAGCGGGGCGGGGCTGCTCACCGACTGGATGGCTGCTACCTCAAGGGCCTCGTGTTCTTGCAGCGGTGGCAGCAGGCCGGGCAGGCGGCTGGCCAACAGGGTCTTGCCGGTGCCGGGCGGGCCGCAGAACAGCAGGTTGTGGGCCCCGGCCGCAGCCACCAGCAGGGCCCGCTTGGCGGCCAGCTGGCCCTGGACGTCGCGCAGGTCGGGGTAGGGCGCGCGGTCATGGGGCAGGCCCTGGCTGACGCAGGCCGGGATCGGCGCCTGCCCGTTGAGATGGGCCGCCGCCTCCAGCAAATGGTCGACCGCGATCACGCTCAGGCCCGAGGCCAGGCAGGCTTCCTCGGCATTGGCCCGGGGCACCAGCAAGGCATGGCCGGCATCCCGTGCTGCCAGGGCCGCCGGCAGCACGCCGCGCACCGGGCGCACGGCCCCGGACAACGCCAACTCGCCCAGGCACTCGACGCGGTCCAGCGCCGTGGCCGGTAGTTGCTGGCTGGCCGCAAGGATGCCCAGGGCGATCGCCAGGTCGAAGCGTCCACCGTCCTTGGGCAGGTCGGCGGGAGCCAGGTTGAGGGTGATGCGCCGGGCGGGGAAGTCGAAGCCTGCGTTGAGGATCGCGCTGCGGACCCGGTCCTTGCTTTCCTTGACCGCGGTTTCGGGCAGCCCCACCAGGGTCAGGCTCGGCAGGCCGTTGGCCAGGTGCACTTCGACACTGACGGCCGGAGCCTGTACGCCCATCTGGGCGCGGCTGTGGATGATGGCCAGGGACATGCGACGTTCTTCCTTGCAGCGGCGGGAACCGCATCCTGCGGTGTTGCAAGGATAGGCGAGGGGGGCAGCGCGAGCGCTGGGCAATGCAGACAGGATGTGTCGCCGGCCTGTCCTTCAGCCTTGATGAAGGCGCGCGGCCGGCGAGGAGGGTGTCAGCTCATTGATCCTTCGGCTCAAGCCTGGCTTCCAGCTCGGCGACCTTGGCTTCCAGGCTTTCCAGGCGGGCCCGGGTGCGCGCCAGGACCACCATCTGGCTGTCGAATTCTTCCCGGCTGACCAGGTCCAGCTTGCTGAAGCCGCTTTGCAGCAGGGCCTTGAACTGGCTTTCGATTTCGTTGCGCGGCAGGGGAGTTTCGCCGCTGAACAAGCGCGAGGCATGGCCGCTCAGGGCGTCGAGGAGATCTTTGGGGGCGAGCATGGGAATGTCCTGAATAGCTGATGGGCCGCAGTGTATCACGCACGAACCGAGGGCTTGGCGCCGCCCGGCCTGCACGTTTTTTGCGCATCGGGCCGCAACCGCGCGCACCGTTATCGTGCGTATCGGTGGCGGGTTTTCCCGCCCCTGGCCGCGGGCCGCGGGCAACTTCATGAAATCGCTGGTGTTTCCCGACCTGGCAAGCTTTCTGCTTAGACCCTGGTGACCCATGCACTGATGCAGTCGCTGTGACGAATGCAGTGCGACCGACGAAACGGGGAGTGTTTCGTCAGGGCGGCTAGCGTCGGTCCGGCTGAGGAGGGCCGACGATGCGTTACAAAGCCAGGCACTGCGCTTAGACTTGAGTCGGGTTTGTTTTCCTGGGGCAAGTCCACCAATTCGGGAGAGAGTTTCATGAAGCTAGTCACCGCCATCATCAAGCCGTTCAAGTTGGACGACGTGCGCGAGTCGCTGTCCGAAATCGGCGTGCAGGGCATTACCGTCACCGAGGTCAAGGGCTTCGGTCGGCAGAAGGGCCATACCGAGCTGTACCGCGGCGCGGAATACGTGGTCGATTTCCTGCCCAAGGTGAAGATCGATGTCGCCATCGACGACAAGGATCTGGACCGGGTCATCGAGGCCATCACCAAGGCTGCCAACACCGGCAAGATCGGTGACGGCAAGATCTTCGTGGTCAATCTGGAACAGGCTATTCGCATCCGTACCGGCGAAACCGATACCGACGCAATCTAAGCCGCCCCAAACCCAACGCCCCAGGAGAAAACAACATGACTCTGCGTAAATTCGCAGGGCTAGGAGCCCTTTTGCCCCTCGTAATGCCTGGCTTGGCCATGGCGGCAGACGAAGCGGCTGCTCCAGTCCTCAATTCCGGCGACACCGCCTGGATGCTCACCTCCACCGCCCTGGTACTGTTCATGACCATCCCCGGGCTGGCGCTGTTCTACGGTGGCATGGTGCGGTCCAAGAACATTCTTTCGGTGATGATGCAGTGCTTCGCCATCACTGGCCTGGTGACTGTCCTGTGGTTCATCTATGGCTACAGCATCGCGTTCGACACCAGCGGGATGGAAGCTGGCGTGGTCAACCTCAATTCCTTCGTCGGCGGCCTGTCCAAGGCCTTCCTCGCCGGTATCACCCCGGCCAGCGTGACCGGTCCGGCAGCGCTGTTCCCCGAGGCGGTGTTCGTCACCTTCCAGATGACCTTCGCCATCATCACTCCGGCGCTGATCGTCGGTGCTTTCGCCGAGCGGATGAAGTTCTCGGCGATGCTGATCTTCATGGGCATCTGGTTCACCGTGGTCTATGCGCCCATTGCGCACATGGTCTGGAGCGGTCCGGGTTCGCTGATGGGCGACTGGGGCGTGCTGGATTTCGCCGGCGGCACCGTAGTCCATATCAACGCCGGTATCGCCGGCCTGGTCTGCTGCCTGGTGCTGGGCAAGCGCAAGGGCTTCCCGACCACGCCAATGGCCCCGCACAACCTCGGCTACACCCTGATGGGCGCGGCGATGCTGTGGATCGGCTGGTTCGGCTTCAACGCCGGTTCCGCCGCAGCGGCCAATGGCACTGCCGGCATGGCCATGCTGGTGACCCAGATCGCTACCGCTGCCGCGGCCCTGGGCTGGATGTTTGCCGAGTGGCTCACCCACGGTAAACCCAGCGCCCTGGGGATCGCCTCGGGCGTGGTGGCAGGCCTGGTGGCGATCACTCCGGCGGCCGGTACCGTCGGCCCGATGGGGGCCCTGGTCATCGGCCTGACGGCGGGTGTGGTGTGCTTCTTCTGCGCGACCAGCCTCAAGCGCAAGCTGGGGTATGACGACTCCCTGGATGCCTTCGGCGTGCATGGCATTGGCGGCATTCTCGGAGCGATCCTGACCGGGGTCTTCGCCGCCCCGGCCCTGGGTGGCTTCGGCACCGTGACCGACGTTGCCGCGCAGGTCTGGGTCCAGGCCAAGGGTGTGGGCCTGACCGTGATCTACACCGCCGTGGCGACCTTCATCATCCTCAAGGTGCTGGATGCGATCATCGGCCTGCGGGTGACCGAGGAAGAAGAGGCTGTCGGCCTCGACCTGGCCCAGCACAATGAGCGCGGTTACAACCTGTAAGCACCCTGCTCGAAAAAGCCCGGCTTCGGCCGGGCATTTTTTTGCCTGGTGCTTGTCATTGAGGAAGGCTGAAAGGTTTTTATGATGAGCCTTGGCAGGTTTGCCAGACGATTTTTAGTAGGGCAAATGCTTACACTAAAGCAGGATTATTCGGCGCTTTGTTTTTTTCCTGAGCGCGCTAGAATGCGCGCCGAAGCGTGGAGATAGGTATGTGGCAACAGACCCTGATTACCCTGCGGGCCAGGCCCCGGGGCTTTCACCTGGTAACGGACGAGTTGCTCGCCGGCTTGCCTGAGTTGAAGGCATATCGAGTCGGACTGCTGCACTTGTTGCTGCAACATACCTCGGCCTCGTTGACCGTCAACGAGAATGCCGACCCGGCGGTCCGACGCGACTTCGAACGTTTCTTCAATACCCTGGTGCCCCAAGGCATGAGCGGGTACGAACACAACGACGAAGGCGCGGACGACCTCCCGGCCCACTTCAAGGCCAGTTTGCTAGGCTGTCAGCTGACTTTGCCGATCTCGGCGGGCCGGCTGGCGTTGGGCACCTGGCAAGGTGTTTACCTGGGCGAGCACCGTGATCACGGCGGTGCTCGTAAAGTCCTTGTCACCTTGCAGGGTGATAAGGCATAAGCCGCTGAGTATCAGTGGATGTTGATTTTTTCCGGCAGCCTTCGACAGATGGCCGAGCTGGGCTATAACTAATCTGCTTTTCGCAAGTCATGAGGTAGAACATGAGCGACGATGATCTGGAAAACGACGACCTCGAAGTAGGTGACGAAGACGATACCGAAGAAGGTCTTGAAGCGGCCGCCGAAGATGTGGCGGAAGACGATGGCGGTGATGCTCCCGCTCCGACCGCCAAAGGCAAGTCCAAGGCCGCTGTCTCGGTAGACGAGCTGCCGAGTGTCGAAGCCAAGAACAAGGAGCGCGATGCACTGGCGCGTGCCATGGAAGAATTTCTGGCCCGTGGCGGTAAAGTGCAGGAAGTCGAGGCCAACGTGGTCGCCGACCCGCCCAAGAAGCCTGATAACAAGTACGGCAGCCGGCCTATCTGAGCCTTGCTACTTGCTTGCTGAAAAAACCCGCCGTCGCTGCGGGTTTTTTCATGCCGGTGTAAAGAGCGGGCGGGCGTCTAGAGGGATTTCCAGCGTCCCAGCAGCGCGGGTAGTTCGGTCAGGCTGCGGATCTGCGCATCGGGTGCGCGTTCGGCTTCCCAGGCCTTGCCGCCCGGGTTGAACCAGATGGCGCGCAAGCCGGCCTGCTGGGCGCCGGCAATGTCGTCGCCCGGGTGGTCACCGATATGCACCGCGGTGTCGGCACTGGCGCCGCCGCGCTGCAGGGCCTCCTGGAACAGCCGGGCATCGGGCTTGGCGATGCCGATATCCTCGGCGCACAGGGCGAACTGGAAATAGTCCGCCAGGCCCAGGCGACGCACGTCGGCATTGCCGTTGGTGACCACTCCCAGGGCGAAGTGATTGGCCAGGGCCTCCAGGGTCGGTTGCACCTCGGGGAAGATGTCCAGCTGGTGCCGGGCGTGCAGGAACACTTCGAAGCCCTCTGCGGCCAGCCGGCTGGCCTCAGCCTGTTCATATCCCGCTTCCTCCAGTGCATGGAACAGCACGCGCCGGCGCAAGGCGCTGATCCGGTGCTTGAGCTCGGGCTCGCGCTCCAGCACTTGCGCGCGGATCGCCCACAGGTGCTCCACCGGCACGCCGCCCAGGTCTGGGGCATGTTCGGCCAGCCACTGGCGCAGGGTGGCCTCGGCGCTGACGATCACCGGAGCGGTGTCCCACAAGGTGTCGTCGAGATCGAAGGTGATCAGCTTGATGGTCATTGTTCACCGCCTTTGTTGCGTTTGGCCCGTGGATGGGCGCTGTCGTAGACCGCGGCCAGGTGCTGGAAGTCCAGGTGGGTATAGATCTGCGTGGTCTTGATGTCCGAATGACCCAGCAGCTCCTGCACGGCGCGCAAGTCCTGGGAGGACTCCAGCAGGTGGCTGGCGAAGGAGTGGCGCAACATATGCGGGTGCAGGTTCTGCCCCAGCTCGCGCTCGCCCGCGGCCTTGACCCGCAGCTGGATGGCCCGGGGGCCGAGACGCCGGCCTTTCTGGCTGACGAACAGGGCGCCGTCCGGCGGGTTGCTCAAGGCCCGCAGTGGCAGCCACAGCGCCAGGGCCTCGCGGGCTTTGCGGCCCACCGGCAGGACCCGGGTCTTGCTGCCCTTGCCGTGGACCTGCACCAGGCCGTCGGCCAGGTCCAACTGCGCAAGATCCAGGCTGGTCAGCTCGGACAGGCGCAATCCGCAGGAATAGAACAGCTCCAGGATCGCCTGGTCGCGGTGGGCCAGGAAGTCGTCTTCCACCGCGCCATCGAGCAGTTGCAGGGCCCGGTCGGTATCCAGGGTCTTGGGCAGCCGCCGCTCGCCCTTGGGCGGCGCCAGGCCGTTGGCCGGGTCGTGCTCGCACAACCCTTCGCGATTCAGGTAGTGATACAGCCCGCGTACCGCGGACAACAGCCGGGCCAGGCTGCGGGAGGACTGCCCCTGCTGGTGCAGGCGTACGATCAGGCTGCGCAGGCCCTGGATATCCAGGTCGACCCAGCTGCGTATCTGCTGCTTCTCGCAGAACCCCAGCACTTTGCCAAGATCGCGGCGGTAGGCCTCCAGGGTGTGGGGCGACACCTGGCGCTCACTGCGCAGGTGCGCGCAGTAGGCGTCCAGTTGTCCTTGCATGCTCAGCGGACCGAGCGCAGGGAGTGGGTGAAGCGCGGCAGTACGTGGCCGGTGACTTCGGCGATGTAGTTGAGGAACAGGGTGCCCACCGAACTCTTGTAGTGCTGTGGATCGCGGCTGGCGATGGCCAGTACGCCGTGCATGCCCTGGTGCGCCAGGGCCACCACTGCAGTGGAGCCGATCTGCTTGCGCTGTTCTTCGCCGAACAGGAAGTCCAGCTCATGCTCGCGCAGGCTGCCGCTGACGCTCTTGCCTTCGGACAACAAGCCGCCGATGGCGCCCTGGGCCTCGGCTGCCGATACCCAGCGGCCCACCGGCATGGGGTTGTCGCTGAACAGGATCAGGCTGACGAAAGGCACCTGGAACTCCTGGCGCAGGCTGTCCTCGACGCTCATCACCACTTCTTCGAGGCTGGTGGCGTCCAGCAGCGCGAGGATCAGGCGCCGGGTCTTGTCGAATAGCCGGTCGTTGTCCCGGGCCACGTCCATCAGTTGCGACAGGCGATGGCGCATCTCGATGTTGCGCTCGCGCAGGATCTTCATCTGCCGCTCCACCAGCGAGACGGTATCGCCGCGCTGGTGGGGAATGCGCAAGGCCGGAAGCAGTTCTTCGTGGGCGACGAAGAAGTCCGGGTGCGCCTCCAGGTAGGCGGCGACGGCCGCCGCTTCCAGGTTCTGCGCGGGGGATTCGTCGGGCGTTGTGCTGGGAACCTGCGGCTGGTCGGTCATGGATTTCGCTCACTCATAGACGCACCTGTCCTTCGTATACGCGTACTGCCGGGCCGGTCATCAGCACCGGTTGGCCAGGGCCTGCCCATTCGATGGACAGGCGTCCGCCCGGCAGGTCGATCAATAGCGGCGAATCCATCCACCCCTGGCTGATCGCGGCCACTGCGGCTGCGCAGGCGCCGGTCCCGCAGGCCTGGGTTTCCCCGGCGCCACGTTCCCACACCCGCAATTGCGCGCGCTGGCGATCCAGGACCTGGAGAAAACCGACATTGACCCGGGCCGGGAAGCGCGGGTGGTGCTCGATCTTCGGGCCCAGCTCGTGGACCGGTGCGCTGTTGATGTCATCGACCCGCAGCACCGCATGGGGGTTGCCCATGGAGACGGCGGCCAGCTCGACCTGGCGTCCGTCGACCTCCAGGGCATAGCTGGTGGCCTGGGCTGGCGCCTGGAACGGGATATCGGCCGGCACCAGGCGTGGCGGGCCCATGTCGACGCTGATCTGGCCGTCGTTGCGCACGTCGAGCTCGATCACGCCGCTCTTGGTCTCCACGCGGATCCGGCGCTTGGTGGTCAGGCGCTTGTCCAGTACGAACCGGGCGAAGCAGCGCGCACCGTTGCCGCATTGCTCCACCTCGGAACCATCGGAATTGAAGATCCGATAGCGGAAATCCACATCCGGGTTGGTCGGGGCCTCGACGATCAACAACTGGTCGAAACCAATCCCGGTATTGCGATCCCCCCATTGCTTGGCGTGCTTGGGTTGGATGTGCGCGTGCTGGCTGACCAGGTCGAGAACCATGAAGTCATTGCCCAGGCCGTGCATCTTGGTAAAACGCAGCAGCATGGTCTTACTCCGGCAGCAGGCTTTCGCCAGCGAATAACTCGGCCACCGTTTCGCGGCGACGCACTTGCACAGCCTGGTCGCCATCGACCAGTACTTCGGCGGCACGGCCGCGGGTGTTGTAGTTAGAGCTCATGACGAAACCATAGGCGCCGGCGGAATGCACGGCCAGCAGGTCACCTTCGGCCAGGGCCAGCGAGCGTTCCTTGGCGAGGAAATCGCCGGTTTCGCAGATCGGGCCGACGATGTCGTAGGTACGGGGTTCGGCATCCCGGGGCCGGACGGCGCTGACATCCATCCAGGCCTGGTACAGCGCCGGGCGGATCAGGTCGTTCATGGCGCCGTCGACGATGGCGAAGTCTTTGTGTTCGGTGTGCTTGAGGTATTCCACGCGGGTCAGCAGCACGCCGGCGTTGGCGACGATGAAGCGGCCCGGCTCGAACACCAGGGCCAGGTCGCGCCCGGCCAGGCGCTCGCGTACCGCCTTGACGTAGTCGGCGGCCAACGGTGGCTCTTCGTCGCGATAACGCACGCCCAGGCCGCCACCGAGGTCGATGTGGCGCAGGTAGATACCGCATTCGGCGAGGCGATCCACCAGGTCCAGCAGGCGGTCCAGGGCATCGATGAAGGGCGCCAGGGTGGTCAGTTGCGAACCGATGTGGCAGTCGACCCCGACGATCTCCAGGTTGGGCAGCTGTGCCGCGCGGATGTACACATCCTCGGCGGCGGCGATGGCGATGCCGAACTTGTTTTCCTTGAGGCCGGTGGAAATGTACGGATGGGTGCCGGCATCGACATCGGGGTTGACCCGCAGCGACACCGGGGCGCGCACGCCCAGCTCGGCGGCCACCTGTTGCAGGCGCTCCAGTTCCTCGGCGGATTCGACGTTGAAGCAGTGGACGCCCACTTCCAGGGCGCGGCGCATGTCGTCACGGGTCTTGCCGACGCCAGAGAAGACGACCTTGTCGGCCTGGCCGCCGGCAGCCAGCACTCGTTCCAGTTCGCCACCGGAGACGATGTCGAAGCCGGCGCCCAGGCGCGCCAGGACATTGAGCACTCCCAGGTTGGAGTTGGCTTTCACCGCGAAGCAGACCAGGTGCGGCATGCCGGCAAGAGCGTCGGCATAGGCCTGGTACTGGGCTTCGATATGCGCCCGGGAATAGACGTAGGTGGGCGTACCGAAACGCTCGGCAATGGCGGACAGGGCTACGCCTTCCGCGAACAGCTCGCCGTCGCGGTAGTTGAAAGCGTCCATGGCGGGCCCTTAGTAGGTGTCGTAGGTGTCGTGCTTGTGCGCCTTGGACTGCTCTTCAGGGGATTTGCTGTCGTCAGGCAGGTACAGCGGGCCTTTCTGGCCGCAGGCGGTTACAAGGCAGGCAACCGCGACGAGCGCAGCAAGGGCGGAGATCAGGCGCTTCATGGCGAAATCCTTGAGAATGCGTAAATTGCGCCCGAGTATACCGGCCACCCGGCAGCTTGCCTATGCAAGGCAAATCTCGCCGGGGGAGCCTTCGTCAACGGCTGCGGGGCCTGCCGGAGGATTGGTCGCCCCGGGTGGCTGCAGGTTCTGTATCCTTTGCATTCACCGGGAGGCGCCCGTATCTTGCGGCGCTTGAGCGTGACTAGACACTTTTCGAGGTTCCCGCAATGAGTTTGACCGAAGCCCGTTTCCACGACCTGGTGGACGCCACCCAGCAGGCGCTGGAGGATATTTTCGATGAGAGCGACCTGGACATCGACCTGGAAAGCTCGGCCGGCGTGCTCACCGTCAAG
Organism: Pseudomonas piscis; assembly: GCF_009380155.1. GTDB lineage: Bacteria > Pseudomonadota > Gammaproteobacteria > Pseudomonadales > Pseudomonadaceae > Aquipseudomonas > Aquipseudomonas piscis. Next base: position 260,405 of record NZ_WHUV01000001.1, read on the forward strand.
TTCGACAACGCCAGCCAGGTGATCTTCAGTCGCCAGGAGCCCCTGCGCCAGTTATGGCTGGCCGCGCGCTCCGGTGGTTTCCACTTCGACTACGACGAAGAAAGCGAACGCTGGGTGTGCGACAAGAGTGCCGAGCAACTGGGCGAGATGCTCGAGCGCATCGTCTTCGAGCAGGCCGACATCAAGCTCGAGTTCGACGGGCTCTGAGTCGTGAGCCAGAGCCCTGCGGTTCGCCCGCCCAAGCCGCTCTACAGCAACGTCAGCCCCGCCGTGGGTTCGCCATGCATCAGCCTGTGCCGCCTTGATGAGGAAAAGGTCTGTCGCGGCTGTTTCCGGCATGTGGAGGACATCCGCGAATGGCGCTCGGCCGACGACGAGCGTCGCCGGGTGATCTGCGCCCAGGCACTGCAGCGTAAACAGGTCGCTGCACCGGGGGACCTGTAGCGTATATCCGCACGGTTTGTTTATTGCGAATGCTGTGATAGTGTCCGACTTCGCCTCGCTACCTCGAGGCCGGTGAGAACCCCGTCTTATTTGGCGGGGTTTTGCTTTTTTGTGCAGAAAAAACAGGAGTCAGCCAGGATCATGAGTACTGCACCATCCATCATCCTTACCCGCCTTGACGTACAGCGTCTGGAGCGCCTGATCGATAGTCTGGACGACTCGCTGCCAGGCGTCATTGCCTTGCAAGCCGAGCTGGATCGCGCCGAAACGCTGGTGGGTCACGATGAGGTTCCGGCCGGTGTCGTCACCATGAACTCGCGAGTGCACTGCCGTGAAGAAAGCAGTGGCAAGGACTATCACCTGACCCTGGTCTATCCACAGGATGCCAATGCCGACGAAGGCAAGATCTCTATCCTGGCGCCGGTGGGCAGTGCGCTGCTGGGCTTGCAGGTCGGTCAATACATCGACTGGCCGGCCCCGGGCGGCAAGACCCTGAAACTGACCTTGCTGGAAGTCGAATACCAGCCGGAAGCCGCAGGCGACTTCCACCTCTGATACCTGCCTAGACCTGCTCCAGCGCCTCGTTCAGGGCCCGCTCCAGGCTGGCCTTGTAACGCAGGTAGAGAATGCTCGAGCTTTGCCCATCACCGAGCAGGCCGGACAGGTCCAGGTCGGTGATGTAGCAACGGTAGCGTTCCGGTTCGCGACGTTGCTCGACGATTTCCTGGACCACCGCACTGAACAGCTGGTCGCCATATTCCAGTTCGGAAAACTCCCGTTGATTGCAGTACAGCGAGACTTGCACCTGCCCCGGTGCGGCCTTGCCGATGATCGCCTGCACGTCGTAGAACCCCTTGTCGATCGGGGTCAGCGGCGCGGGGCGAGCCTCTACCCGGCGCGCCCTGCCCGTGCCTGACGGCAATATCTGGAAATAGAGTGTATCCAGAGGTTTCTCGCCGGGGCTGTTGTCCATGGGCAACAGGGCCTCGCGGCGGTAGAGGATCGATTGCAAGAAGCGCTGCAGTGGCACCAGCAAGCTCTGTTCGTCGTGGTAAGGCAGGGTCTGCTGCCATAGGGCGTTGTGCTCATCCAGGACATACAGCTCGGCCTGGTTCTCGACGATCCGGTAGAACACCTGGATGCAGTCCGGCTGGCCCATGGGCAGGACCAGCGCCAGGTCGTGCTCCTCCAGGGCCATGGGGTCCAGGTGCAGCGGGCTGTAGCGGGTTTGCTCCTGCCCCAGGTACTCCAGCAGCGCCGCGGGGGTGGCCATGGCACGGTGCCGGACTTGCCCAGGCAGCAGTTCGAGGACGTGATAGTGCTGCTGCACCTGGATCAGGTAGCGGTAGTTGAGCTGGCTGAGCAGCAGGTCTTGCGCGGTCTCGAACAATTCCTCCACCCGGCGTGCGATGAACTGCGCGCGGTTGTGGCAGAAACAGCGGACCCGCAACCGTGGCTGAGGCCCCGACGGCAGGTTGTTGAGGTAGTCGCGCAGGCACTCGAGCAGCGCATGTTCGCCATCGTGGCGGCCCACCATGACCTCGTTCCAGCTGTTGAGTGTGACCTGGTCCAGGGTCAGCACCAGGTTCTCGCGCACCCCGGCATAGCTCAGTGAGTCGGTGCGCTCGGTGGTCATGTGGATGTTCAGCTCGCGATGGTGCTTGAGCGGGTCCACTGCGACGTTCACCAGCACCAGCACCTCGCTGGGGACGCTGGCATGCAGCAACTGGTCCTCACTGACAGTGTTCAGCGGCAGGGCCACGGTCTGTTGCAGGCTGCCCAGCAGGTTGAACAGCTCGAACTCGCTGAGGTCGCTGCTGCCGGGGTGCAGGGCCAGGCGGGTGCTGCTGTCGATGACGCCGTTGCGATGGCACCAGGTGAGCAACTCCACCAACTCGCGACTGCGCTTGATCGGCGCGAAGTGCTCCCACTCCAGGGCCGTCAGGTTGCCGTTGTACAGGCCCCAGTGGGTTTGGCCGGGCTCCTTGCGGTTCGGCGACTGCACCAGGGTCAGGGTGTCTTCGGCCAGGTCCGGGGCGATGCCCGGGTTGATGAATTCGATTTTTCCGGCCTTGCGTTCGAAGGCCGCGTACAGGCGCCGTCCCAGCACGTTCAGGTCGCGCTTATTGATCAGGCTGGCGGCCTGTTCGGTACGGGCGAACTGGGTCAGGAAGCGATAGCTGTAGTTCAGTTCGTTGACCAGGGAGCGCCGCTCGGCGCCGACCTGGCGCACCTTCCACTGGCTGCGGCTGTCGAGCAGGGCCAGCTGGCGCTGGTCCCATCCCCATTCTTCGGCCAGGCGCTCCAGCAGCGCCCGCTGCCAGCTCGTATTGCGGGCGCCGTTGCCGGTAGTCAGCTTGCGGTTGACCTTGAGATACAGGCTGCGGCGCACCAGCTCCAGGCGCTCGGGTTCGCCGCGGGCCTTGAGGTATTCCTCGATACGCCGGTAGACCACGATGTAGGGGTCCAGCTCATCCAGGTCCAGGCGGTTGGCGAACACCGCCTGCTTGAAGCGCAGGCTCAGGCACTGGACCCGAGGGTGCTCGCTGGCGTAGACCTCGATCAGCAGCAGCTTGAGCACCGACTTGTAGGGCGACTCGATGCCCTTGAACAGCTGCCAGAGCCCCGCGCCGATGAATTCCCCCGGGGGAATGCGCGCCATGTGCCCCAGGTCGAGGTTTTCCTCGGCGGGCACGAAGCGCTTGGACAACAGCGTATGGATGTACTGCTCGTAGCGCGATTCCTCGTACACCGGCACCAGCCACCAGAGCGGCGTACGTCCGGCGAGCCAAATGGCGGTGCGATAGAACTCGTCCAGCAGCAGGTAGTGCTGGGTGGTGCCGCAGTCGTCAGAGCTCAGCTGGGTGTCGCGTTCGCCGCGGACGAAGCGGCTCGGATCGATGAGGAAGAAATGCGCTTCGGCGCCCTGGCCTTCGGCCCAGGCCTCCAGCAGTTGGCATTTCTTCTGTAGTTCGGCCAGTTCGTTCTCGTCCAGGTCCGGGGCATGGCAGACCCAGACGTCCATGTCGCTCTGGTCGGCCTGGGCCAGGGTGCCCAGGCTGCCCATCAGGAACAGTCCATGGATCGGTCGTGGCGGGTTGCCGTGGCGGGCCTTGTAGGAAAAGGAGCGAGTCAGGCGCTGGGCTTCGGCCAGTACCTGGGGATCGGGTTCGTAGTTGGACAAGCCCGCTGGCGTCGCCCCGGAGACGTAGCCGGGCAGCAGCGGGTGATTGACGTGGAAGAACAGCGGCAGCAGGTTGAGGACCAGTTGCTGGCGCGCCGACAGCCCCTCCATCGCCCGGGCCATGCGTCCTTCGTTGAGGGTCAGAAAGCGCGCGCGAAGTTGGCTGAGAACCTTGCGGTCGATTCCTTCATCCAGGTCGGGACGGATTTCATGGGTATGGGGCATTTCAAGCGGGGCTCGAACGTGGCGAGGTTCAGGGTCGGGGGCAGTTTACCGGCAGACGGGGCTGAGCCTTAAGCTGATTTTATTTTTTGACGCCGGATTTCTAACGCATTGGCGCGAGACGGCCTACGGAATCCCGACAGACGGGAGTCCCGCAGGCCCGGGAAGACTTCAGGCGGTTTCAGCGACGGTGAGGATGGTCAGCAGGCCCTGGGCATGCTCGGCGGCGTCGCGGCCAAGGCTGGTGAGGTAGCCGCCATCGGGCTGGGTGATCAGCTCCTTGGTGTACAGGCGCTTGGCAGCAGCGATGGCGGAAGGGGCGGCGGTCTGATGGATCTTCAGGCCTTCCTGGGAGCTGTCCAGGTTGAACAGTGCGAGGATTTCCAGTTCGGCAACCAACTCAGGGGTATACGACATAAGGACTCCAGACTTTCTAGGAATGAAAGGTCAGCGTTCTTAAGGTGACCGCACGGCGGCGGTGTGTCCAGCGTTCGCTGAGTTCTTTTGCGGCCCGGGACAGCGGTGTTTGGCCGCAGGGTGGTTGCAGTGTAGCCAGCGGCTGGAAGGTTGGTGGGGCACCGCATGAGGTGGCGCCCCGGCAAGCGAGGGTCACTGCTTCTCGGGAGGCAGCTGCGGCAGGGCCCGCAGGGCGGTTTCGTACCACTGGGTGTCGAAGGGGCGGTCTTCTTCGAGGATTGCATCGATCTCGATCGCCAGGACATGAGCCATCAGGTTGAGGATTTCTTCCCGCTCGTAGCCCACCAGGGTCAGCTTGTTGAACGTGGCCTTGGCCGCTGGCGGGTTGTCGCTGGCGATCTGGTTCTCGATCGCCTCGATCAGGGTGTTTTCGGCGAACTCTTCTTCGTCGTTGTCGATATCGGTTGGCTCGCTCATGGCAGGCTCCTCAAGGAAAGGCGCCAGTCTACCCGGATTCCGGGGCCGGGTGCTTGGCGGCCGGAGGGTTAAGCTTCTATGAAACAGCCGACCCCGCGCGGCCTGGAGGCAATGGAATGTTCAAGCTTTATGGGTTCGCCATCAGCAACTACTACAACATGGTCAAGTTGGCGCTGCTGGAAAAGGGCCTGCCCTTCGAAGAGGTGCTGTTCTACGCCGGACAGAGTCCCGAGGCCCTGGCCATCAGCCCCCGGGGCAAGGTGCCGGTGCTGGAGGTGGAGCAGGGTTTCATCAGCGAGACCAGCGTGATCCTCGATTACCTGGAGCAGGTCCGGCCCGAACCTGCGCTGGTGCCGAAGGAGCCTTTCGAGCGGGCCAGGGTGCTTTCGCTGGCCCGGGAAATCGAGCTGTACATCGAATTGCCGGCCCGCGCCTGTTTTCCCGAAGCGTTCTTTGGCGTGAGCGTGCCCGAGGCGATCAAGGAGAAGGCCGGGATCGAGCTGCTGCAGGGGTTCGCCGCGTTACAGCGCCATGCCCGGTTCGATCCTTACGTGGCGGGCAGCGACTTGAGCATCGCCGATCTGTATTTCCAGTACAGCGTGAGCCTTGCCCTGGTGGTTGGGGACAAGCTGTTCGGGATCGATTTCCTGGCCCGGATGCCCGAGGCCAGGGCGCTGTTGCAGCGCCTGGAACAACGCCCCCACGCTCGGCGCATCGCCGCCGACAAGGCTGCGCTGATGACCGCGCGAAGAGGCTGAAGGCGTGCCCGCCCGGGCGCTGGCCAGGGCGGCACGGGTGGGGCTTAGCGGCTGCCCAGCAGGGCCTGGCCGCGAGCCACGGCGGCGCGGACCTGGGCCGGTGCGGTACCGCCGATGTGGTTGCGGGCGTTGACCGAGCCTTCCAGGGTCAGCACGGCGAAAACGTCCTGGTCGATCTGGTCGCTGAACTTGCGCAGTTCCTCCAGGCTCATCTCGGCCAGGTCCTTGCCGGTGTCCACGCCGTATTTCACCGCATGGCCGACGATTTCGTGGCAGTCACGGAACGGCAGGCCACGACGCACCAGGTAGTCGGCTAGGTCGGTGGCGGTGGAGAAACCACGCAGCGCCGCTTCGCGCATGATGGCGTGCTTGGGCTTGATGGCCGGGATCATGTCGGCGAAGGCACGCAGCGAGTCGCGCAGTGTGTCGGCGGCGTCGAACAGCGGCTCCTTGTCTTCCTGGTTGTCCTTGTTGTAGGCCAGCGGCTGGCCCTTCATCAGGGTCAGCAGGCCCATCAGCGCGCCGAACACCCGGCCGCTCTTGCCGCGCACCAGTTCCGGCACGTCGGGGTTCTTCTTCTGCGGCATGATCGAGCTGCCGGTGCAGAAGCGATCGGGCAGGTCGATGAACTGGAACTGGGCGCTGGTCCACAACACCAGCTCTTCGGAGAAGCGCGACAGGTGCATCATTGCCACGCTGGCGGCGGCGCAGAATTCGATGGCGAAGTCACGGTCCGACACGCTGTCCAGGGAGTTGCCGCCCACGGCCTCGAAGCCCAGCAACTGGCAGGTCAGCTCGCGATCGATCGGGTAGGTGGTGCCAGCCAGCGCGGCGCTGCCCAGGGGCATGCGGTTGGTGCGCTTGCGGCAGTCCACCAGGCGCTCGTAGTCACGGCTGAGCATTTCGAACCAGGCCAGCATGTGGTGGCCGAAGGTCACCGGCTGGGCGGTCTGCAGGTGGGTGAAGCCGGGCATGATGCTGTCGGCTTCGCGCTCGGCCAGCTCCAGCAGGCCTTTCTGCAGGCGGGTGATCTCGCCCAGGATCAGGTCGATCTCGTCGCGCAGCCACAGGCGGATATCGGTGGCCACCTGGTCGTTGCGGCTACGGCCGGTGTGCAGCTTCTTGCCGGTGATGCCGATGCGGTCGGTCAGGCGCGCCTCGATGTTCATGTGCACGTCTTCCAGGTCCACGCGCCAGTCGAAGCTGCCGGCTTCGATCTCGCCCTGGATGGTCTTCAGCCCGTCGATGATGCTGTCGCGCTCGGCGTCGGTGAGCACGCCGACCTTGGCCAGCATCGTGGCGTGGGCGATCGAGCCCATGATGTCGTGGCGATACAGGCGCTGGTCGAAATTGACAGAGGCGGTGAAGCGGGCGACGAAGGCGTCGACGGGTTCACTGAAGCGGCCGCCCCAGGACTGATTGGTCTTGTCAGTGCTCATGAATTCGCTCGTGATCTGCTGAAGGAAGATGGCATAAAAAACAGGCGCCGATGATAGCAGGGTTGCCCGGGCTGTCGCTGGCACTGGTCGGCAGCTTTTTACCTGCGACCCCAGGACCGCTTGCCGCCGGCCCGGGCGGCGCGGAGACTGGAACCGGTGCGCCTGGACGAGGTCGGTTGCCTGAGTGCCGAAGGTGATATCGATCAAACGATATTTATCGATTGAGCAATATCGTCTTGGCAACCGTCTACAGTTGGACAAGAGGCACGGCGCAATCGCCTGGCATCCCTGTGGGGCGCCGCGATGGGCCGGCCATCGAGTTCATAACCGCGCAGGGCCATGCAACCCGTCCACTAAACGAGACGAGTGCGGCCAGGTTGGGCGCCGGCCACAAACGAGGGGGGCTTAGTGTTGAGTTCCAGCATTCCCTGCGACCTTGTCGCGCATCCAGCGGCCCGACGCGGCATCGGGCAGGTACGGGTAAATATTGGTGCCCGACTTGCGGCACTTTTTGGCCTTCGCACTAGTCTTAGCGTGGATCGCCGTGACGGACGTCACTCCACCTGTCTACGCTATCCTTGTGCGAGACTCACGCAGGAATCCAGCGCAATATGAATGTCCTGATCGTTGATGACGAACCCCAAGCCCGCGAGCGCCTGAGCCGTATGGTCGGCGAGCTCGAGGGATACAGTGTCCTGGAGCCCAGCGCCACCAATGGCGAAGAGGCATTGAGCCTGATCGACAGCCTGAAGCCGGATATCGTCCTGCTCGATGTGCGGATGCCAGGCCTGGACGGCCTGCAGGTCGCCGGCAAGTTGTGCGAGCGCGAAACGCCTCCGGCGCTGGTGTTCTGCGCGGCTCCGGATGAATTCGCCCTCGAGGCGTTCAATGACAGCAGCGTGGTCCACCTGGTCAAGCCGGTGCGCCCCGAGCTGTTGCTGGAAGCGTTGAAGAAGGCCGAGAAACCCACCCGCGTGCAGCTGGCCGCCCTGACCCGGCCTGCAGCGGAAACCGGCAGCGGCCCGCGAAGCCATATCAGTGCCCGTACCCGCAAGGGCATCGAGCTGATTCCCCTGGGCCAGGTGGTGTATTTCATTGCTGACCACAAGTACGTGACCTTGCGCCACGAGAGCGGCGAAGTGTTGCTGGATGAACCGCTCAAGGCCCTTGAAGACGAGTTCGGCGAGCGCTTCGTGCGTATCCACCGCAATGCCCTGGTGGCCCGCGAGCGTATCGAGCGCCTGCAACGAACGCCCTTGGGGCACTTCCAGCTGTACCTCAAGGGTCTCAATGGTGACGCGCTGATCGTCAGCCGGCGTCATGTGGCTGGCGTGCGCAAGATGATGCAACAGCTCTAGGGCGCTGGACGGAGCCTGCCAGCAAGGAAGCTTGGCAGCGAGAGGGCACCAGGTTCCTGATACAAGTCAAAGCTGCTTTGGCTGAGCTGTTATCATCTGCCGTATTTATTCAGTACGGATTGATCCATGTCCTCTCGCGAAATCCGCATCGCTACCCGCAAAAGTGCCTTGGCCTTGTGGCAGGCCGAATACGTCAAAGCCCGCCTGCAGGAGGCCCATCCAGGTCTTGTCGTGACCCTGGTGCCCATGGTCAGCCGTGGCGACAAGCTGCTGGACTCGCCACTGTCGAAAATCGGCGGCAAGGGCCTGTTCGTCAAGGAGCTGGAGACTGCCCTGCTGGAGAACCAGGCCGATATCGCCGTGCACTCGATGAAAGACGTGCCCATGGACTTTCCCGAAGGCCTGGGCCTGTTCTGCATCTGCGAACGTGAAGACCCGCGCGATGCCTTCGTCTCCAATACCTACGCCAGCCTCGAGCAGCTGCCGGCCGGCAGCGTGGTCGGCACCTCCAGCCTGCGCCGCCAGGCCCAGTTGCTGGCTCGCCGCCCTGACCTGCAGATCCGCTTCCTGCGGGGCAACGTCAATACCCGCCTGGCCAAGCTGGATGCCGGCGAGTACGACGCGATCATCCTGGCCGCTGCGGGCCTGATCCGCCTGGGCTTCGAAGACCGCATCCGTTCCTCCATCAGCGTCGAAGACAGCCTGCCCGCCGGTGGCCAGGGCGCGGTCGGTATCGAGTGCCGTAGTGCCGACAGCGAGATCCATGCGCTGCTGGCGCCCCTGCACCATGCCGACACCGCCAGCCGGGTGACCGCCGAGCGGGCGTTGAACAAGCACTTGAATGGTGGCTGCCAGGTGCCGATCGCCTGCTACGCCGTGCTCGAAGGCGACCAGCTCTGGCTGCGTGGCCTGGTGGGCGAGCCCAGCGGTGGTGTGTTGCTCAGCGCCGAGGCCCGGGCTCCACGAGCCAGTGCGGCCGAGTTGGGTGTGCAAGTGGCTGACGACCTGCTGGCCCAGGGCGCTGGCGATATCCTGCGCGCGGTCTATGGCGAGGCGGGCCAGGAGTGACTGGTTGGCGCCTGCTGCTGACCCGGCCGGCCGAGGATTGCGCTGCACTGGCGGCGATCTTGGCCGAGGCCGGAGTGGCCAGCGCCAGCCTGCCGTTGCTGGAGATCCAGCCCTTGCCCGTGACCCAGGCACAGCGTTCGACCCTGCTCGAGCTGGATCGTTACTGCGCGGTGATCGTGGTCAGCAAGCCGGCAGCCAACCTCGGTCTTGAGCTGCTGCGCCAGTATTGGCCGCAGCCTCCGGCCCAGGGCTGGTTCTGCGTGGGTGCCGGCACCGGCCAGATCCTCGCGGATGCCGGGCTGCCGGTGTTCTATCCCCAGGCCGGCGACGACAGCGAGGCCTTGCTTGAACTTCCCCAGTTGCGCGAGGCTATCGGCCAGCCAGAACCCAGGGTGTTGATCGTGCGGGGCGAGGGTGGTCGCGAACTGCTCTCCGAGCGCTTGCGCAGTCAAGGTGCTAGTGTCGATTATCTGGAACTCTACCGCCGTTGCCTGCCGCACTATGCCGAGGATGTGCTGCTGCGGCGGATCCAGGGGGAACGCTTGAACGGGCTGGTGGTCAGCAGTGGACAGGGTTTCAGCCACCTGCAGCAGTTGGCCGGCCAGGCCTGGCCGCAGTTGGCGAAGATGCCGTTGTTTGTTCCAAGCCCTCGGGTCGCCGAGATGGCGCGCGCCGCCGGGGCGGAAATAGTTGTGGATTGCCGCGGCGCCAGTGCCGCGGCTTTGCTAACGGCGTTACGGGAGCATCCCGTGCCCGTTCTCTAAACGCAAAGGATGGATACGTGAGCGAAACAGCCTTGCCTAAAGATGAACTCCAGCCGGTGCCCGAGACGCCGGCGCAACCCACGACCCCAGCCGTTGAGCGTCGTGGCAACGGGTTGGCGATACTGGCCCTGCTGCTGGGGGCGGCAGGGGTCGCTGTTGGTGGCTGGGGAGTCTGGCAGGTGCGCAACCTGCAGACCAACAACCAACAACAGTTGAGCCAATTGCAGGCACTGGGCGACCAGGCCCAGAGCTTCAAGCTCAGTGAGCAGCGCCTGAGCTCGCGACTGGAACAACTGCCCGCGGCCGATGAGCTGGAAGACCGCCGCCGCCTGGTAACGCAATTGCAAGGCGACCAGCAGCGCCTGAGCCAGCGCCTGGAGACAGTGCTCGGCGCCAGTCGCAAGGACTGGCGCCTGGCCGAGGCCGAGCACCTGTTGCGCCTGGCCAGCCTGCGCTTGTCGGCCCTGCAGGACATCAGCAGTGCCCAGGCCCTGGTCCAGGGTGCCGACGATATCCTGCGCGAGCAGAACGACCCGGGCGCCTTCGCCGCTCGCGAGCAACTGGCCAAGAGCCTGGCAGCCTTGCGCAGCACCGAGCAGCCGGATCGTACGGGCCTGTTCCTGCAATTGGGCGCCCTGCGTGACCAGGTACTGGAACTCAGCGCCGTGGCGCCGGAATACAAGGACCGGGGAGATTCGCTGCTGGGACTCACCGCCGACGGCGACGGCGCCAGCCGTTGGGCGCAGTGGTGGGACCAGGTTTCCCGCTACTTCCGCATCGATTTCAATGCCGACAAGAACATCCGTCCGCTGCTGGCCGGCCAGGGCCTGACCCAGGTACGCCTGGCCCTCAGCCTGGCGCTGGAACAGGCGCAATGGGCGGCGCTCAACGGCCAGGCGGCGGTCTATACCCAGGCCCTGACCGAAGCTCGTGACGTGCTGACCGGCAACTTCAACCAGGACAATCCGCAGAGCAAGATCATGCTCGAGCGCCTGGCCGAACTGGGCAAACAGCCGGTGACCGTGGTCACCCCGGACCTGGCCAAGACCCTGAGCACGGTCCAGGCCTACCTGGAGCGGCGTAGCCTCAGCGTCGAGGAATCGGTCAAGCCCCTGGCCAAGCCTGCGGCGAACACCGCCCGGGAGACCAGCCCATGAAGCGCGCCTATGTGATCGTCCTGCTGCTGATCGCCGCGATCGGCCTGCTGGGATTGGCCATTGCCGAACACCCGGGCTACGTACTGATCGCCTACAGCAACTTCCGCTATGAATCGAGCTTGTGGGCGACCCTGGCCCTGGTGGCGTTGGTATGGCTGGTGATCTGGGGCATCAAGCTGCTGGTTGAGCTGGTGATGGTTTCCGGCGGTGTGGTCAACCCCTGGTCGCGCCGCAATCGCAGCCGCCGGGTGCAGATCGCCATCGAGCAAGGCCAGATGGACCTTGCCGAAGGACGCTGGGCCAGCGCCCAGAAGCACCTGCACCGTGCCGCCGAGGCCGAGCGCCAACCGCTGTTGTATTACCTCGGCGCGGCCCGGGCGGCCAACGAGCAAGGCCACTACGAAGAGTGCGATAGCCTGCTGGAGCGGGCGCTCACCCGCCAGCCCCAGGCTGAATTGGCCGTTGCCCTGAGCCACGCCCAATTGCAGACCGACCGGGGCGACACCGAAGGTGCGCTGACCACCCTGCAAGCCATGCATGAGCGCCATCCCCATAGCGTCCAGGTCTTGCGTCAACTGCAGCGCCTGCACCAACAGCGTGGCGACTGGCCGGCGCTGATCCGCCTGTTGCCGGAGCTGCGCAAAGGCAAGGCCTTGCCGGCCAGCGAGTTGCAGGAGCTGGAGCGCCGCGCCTGGGGCGAGAACCTGGGGCTGGCCGCGCGCCGTGAAGAAGACCAGGCCACGTCCTTGCAGTCGCTCAACCGCTCCTGGCAGCAATTGACCGCCGCCCAACGTCAGGAGCCACAACTGGTGTTGGCCTATGCCGAGCAGTTGCGCCAGCTGGGTGCCGGGGCCGAAGCCGAGGAGACGCTGCGCACGGCGATCAAGCGCAAGTATGAAAGCCACCTGGCGCGGCTGTATGGCCTGGTGCGTGGCAGCGACCCTGCGCGTCAGTTGCAAACGGCCGAGCACTGGCTCAAGGAACATGCGGATGATCCGGGGCTGCTGCTGACCCTGGGCCGCCTGAGCTTGCAGAACAGCCTCTGGGGCAAGGCCCGCGACTACCTGGAGAGCAGCCTGCGCCTGGAGCGCAATCCCGAAGCCTGCGCCGAACTCGCCCGCCTGCTGGCACAGCTGGGAGATACCGAGCGCAGCAACCAGCTGTTCCAGGAGGGCCTGGGATTACTGGACGAGCGCCTGTTGGCCGCTCCCTTGCCGGTCCCGGCACGGGCCTGACGCAACTTGGGCCGGTTGCCTGTCGCGGGCAACCGGCCTTTTTACACTCCGCTTGCCCAGCCACAGCCGATCGGTCTTCGAGCGGACATGGCTTGGCGCTCCTTGAAAGGAGCGAGCGCTTTCTCTACCGTGGCTGCCTGTTTCTTCCGTTGCGGATATCCCATGTCGCTGGCCGGCTCTCGCTCGCTGTTCTCCCTGGTGTTCCTGGTGGGGGCCTTTGCCTCGTGGGCGGCCTTCAACCTGCAAGCCGGAGGTGGCCTGGAGTCGTGCCCGCTGTGGAGCGTGCAGCGCGGGCTGATGCTGCTGCTCGCCGGCACCAACCTGCTGGCTGCGCTGCAAGGGCCCATGCGCTGGGGGCGCCCTTTGTACTGGGGGCTGAACCTGCTGCTGGGAGTGTTGGGGGTGATCACCGCAGGGCGCCATGTACTGCTGCAGAACATTCCTTCCGAGCAATTGCTGGCGTGTCTGCCGGACATGCCATTCATGCTGCGCCACCTATCTTGGTGGCAAGCGCTGCAATTGGTCTTCATGGGGACCGCGGACTGCGCAGAGGTTTCCTGGACCCTGCTCGACATGAGCCTGCCGGAGTGGAGCCTGCTGTTTTTCCTGCTGGTCCTGGCCTTGAGCGGTTATCGCCTGCAACGCTCGCTACGGGCCGCGCGCCAGGCTGCAGCGTTGCCCTGAGTCAGTGTTTGGCGGGGGACAGCGGATTAAACGCTTGTATGAACTTTATCTCCTGCGTACCTTGAAGCTGTTGTCGTGCGGGCATAATCTGGCCCGCACCTGTCACTCTAATTCGCTTGCTCGATGCTGTTGCGCCTGACCTGATCCAGGGTCTCCATGGGGGACGGCGGTCAATGGCATGACCCTTGAGGGAAGAGAGATCACCATGCTCGAAAGTTGTCAGAATGCTCAGGAACGTTGGGGTGGAGTTCATCTGCTGATCGACCGCTGGTTGCAGGCGCGTCATGAACTGGTTCGAGCCTATGATGTGCTGGGCGCCGAACCCGAGGCGCTGAGCAAGAGCAAGAAACCCCTGCAAGAGTTCTGCGGAATCCTGGTGGATTATGTCTCCGCCGGACATTTTGAAATCTACGAACAGCTGACCAGCGAAGCCAAGGCCTTTGGTGACAAGCGCGGTCTGGAGCTGGCCGACACCCTCTACCCGCGCATCGACGTGATCACCGAGAAGCTCCTGGCCTTCAACGACCTGTGCGACGCCGGACAATGCGTGGCGCAAAAATTCAAGGAGCTGGGTGGCCTGCTGCACGAGCGCTTCGAGCTTGAAGATTGCCTGATCGAAGTACTGCACAACGCCCACAAGCAGGAGACGGTGGCCCAGGCCTGAGAGCCGGTCCGCCGGTACATGAAACGGCACGCCAAGGCGTGCCGTTTTCGTTTCCGGGTTTCAGCCGGCGACAGCCAGCAATTCGATCTCGAACACCAGTGGCGTGTAGGGCGCGATCAGGTCGCCGGCGCCTTCGGTGCCATAGGCCTGGCTGGATGGAATCACCAGGCGCCAGCGGGCGCCGGTAGGCATCTGCGCCAGGGCGCTGCGCCAGCCGGCGATCACGCTGTCCAGGCGGAACCACTGCGGCTGCCGGGCTTCGTCGAACACGGTGCCATCGGGCAGGCGGCCGGTGTAGCGCACCTGGACCGAGCCGTTGGGGTTGGGTTTTGTACCATTGCCGGGAGCCAGCTCAGTAAGCAGGATGCCGTCCGCCAGCTGGCGAACCCCGGGCCTGGCCTTTTCCTCGTCGAGAAAACGTCGTTCGTTTTCCAGTGCGGCTTCGATCTGCGACTTGGCCGATTGCTCGCTGATCTGCGCGTCGTGCTGGGTGAGGATCTGCTCGATGCGCTCGTTCTTGAGCGCCAGCGGCTTGCCGCGATATGCAGCTTTCAAACCCTCCACCAGGGCCTGGATCTGCAGGTCCGGAACTTCGTCGCGCAGCCGTTCGCCGAGGCTCGCACCGAGGCTGTAGGCAAGATCGTGGGCGTCGTCGGGCGGCGGTTCGGCGGTGGCGTGGGCCAACGGCAAGAACAGGCTCAAGGACAAAAACAGGTAACGCGACATGGGCACTCTCCGGCCTGAGTAGCGGTGGATTATGCCAGCGACGAAGCGCTCGTTGGTGGGCAACTTCCAGGGCGGCGAAGAACATTTTCGATCGGCTGCAACGCGCGGCTTTCGATACTGTCAACATGGCCTAGCGGCGGTAACAGCAGAGGTCTAGTATGAGCCGCAACTCACGTCAGCCAGGAGGTAAACCATGTCGGCCAATAAGAAGCCTGTAAATACTCCGTTGCACTTGCTCCAACAGCTGTCGGGCAGCTTGCTCGAACACTTGGAAAACGCTTGTTCCCAAGCCCTGGCCGATGCTGAAAAACTGCTCGCCAAGCTGGAGAAACAACGAGGCAAGGCCCAGGAAAAACTGCACAAGTCGCGCACCAAACTGCAAGACGCCGCTGCAGCTGGCAAAGCCAAGGCACAAGCCAAGGCCAAGGCCGCAGCGCAAGAACTCGAAGAGTTGCTGGACGCACTGAAAGAGCGTCAGGCACAAACCCGCAGCTACATCCTGCAACTCAAGCGCGATGCCCAGGAAAGCCTGAAGCTGGCCCAGGGCGTTGGCAAGGTGAAGGAAGCCGCCGCCAAGGCGCTGACCACTCGTGATGCCAAGCCAGTTGTGGTCGCCGCGAAAAAGCCGGCCGCCAAGCCAGCGGCTAAACCTGCCGCCAAGGCCGCCGCGAAACCAGCAACCAAACCGGCTGCCAAGGCTGCTGCGAAACCTGCCGCCAAGCCGGCAGCAAAACCCGCTGCCAAACCAGCACCGGCCAAGACTGCCGCAGCCAAACCTGCTGCGAAGCCAGCAGCCAAGCCTGTCGCCGCCAAGCCAGCGGCTAAACCAGCTGCCAAGGCCGCCGCGAAACCAGCCGTCAAGCCCGCTGCCAAACCGGCAGCCAAGCCCGCACCGGCCAGGACTGCCGCTGCCAAGCCAGCTGCAGCCAAGCCCGCTGCCAAACCAGCTGCGGCCAAGGCGCCAGTGAAGGCTGCGGCCAAACCGGCAGCCAAGCCAACTGCTGCGGCCAAGCCTGCTGCATCTTCGGCAGCCAAGCCTGCTGCCGCCAAACCTGCGGCCAAGCCCGCAGCGAAGAAGCCAGCCGCCAAACCTGCGGCCGCCAAGCCAGCTACCAAGCCAGCCGCCAAACCCGCTGCACCAGCCGCCAAGCCAGCCGCGGCAGCTCCAACCCCAGCGGCTTCGCCGGCTCCCGCGGCGACAAGCGCTCCGGCAGCTGCTCCAGCGACCCCGGCCGCCAGCACCCCCTCCAGCGCTTCCTAAGCGCTAGCCACCGCGGCGCTCAGCACCTGCAGTGCGCCGCGGTCGGTGGCTCCGTCCGCCAGTCCTTCCAGCCAGTCGTCCAGGCTCCCGGCCTGGTCTGCGGGCCAGTCCCGTACCTGCTCCTGCAAGCGCAACAGCAACCGGCGCTCGGCTTCCAGTTCCAGTGACTTGAGCTGCTCGCGCAGCGTGCCCAGGTCGGTATCGGTGGTTGCCGCCGTGCGCCAATCAATGCGCAACGCCCGCAGTGGTCGGATCACGTCTCGCTGCCATGGCCCGGCCAGCGCCATGAGCCGCGCCAGGCGCTGGCCATCGCACTTCACGCCGCGCCAGCCAAGCCAGGCGCCGCAGAGCAGCAGGCAGACATCGGCGCCGTCGTCCTGCAAGCGCAGGCAGGCTTCCTGCACGCCGGGCAGGGCATAGGTCTTGAGGGAAAAACTCCACAGGTCCGAGGACATAGTGCTACTCGCGCCAGTTGCGAGCGAAGCTGGTAGACTCCGCCGCCATTATGATTCGACTTCAGAACCTGACTTTACAGCGTGGTCCGCAACGTCTGCTAGAAGACGCCGAGCTGACCCTGCACGCCGGCCAGAAAGCCGGCCTGATCGGTGCCAATGGTGCCGGCAAATCCAGCCTGTTCGCCTTGCTGCGCGGTGAGCTGCATCCGGATTCGGGTGACTGCTTCCTGCCCGCCGATTGGCGTATCGCCCACATGCGCCAGGAGGTCGATACCCTCGAGCGCCTGGCCGTGGACTATGTGCTCGATGGCGACCTGCGCCTGCGAGAGGTGCAGCGCGACCTGGCCGCCGCCGAAGCGGCCCAGGACGGTGCCGCCCAGGCCCGCCTGCACGCCGAGCTCGACAGCGCCGATGGCTATACCGCCGATGCCCGGGCGCGCAAGCTGCTGGCCGGGCTGGGGTTCACCAACGAGCAGATGGATCGCCAGGTCGGCGACTTCTCCGGGGGCTGGCGGATGCGCCTGAACCTGGCCCAGGCCCTGATGTGCCCATCGGATCTGTTGCTGCTCGACGAGCCCACCAACCACCTGGACCTGGACGCGATCCTCTGGCTGGAAGACTGGCTCAAGGGGTATCCCGGTACCTTGCTGCTGATTTCCCACGATCGCGATTTCCTCGATGCCGTGGTCGACCATGTGGCCCATGTCGAGCAGCGCAAGCTCACCCTCTATCGCGGTGGCTACAGTGCCTTCGAGCGTGCCCGGGCCGAACGCCTGGCCCAGCAGCAGCAAGCCTACGAGAAGCAGCAGGCGCAGCGTGCGCACATGGAGAAGTACATCGCCCGCTTCAAGGCCCAGGCCACCAAGGCCCGCCAGGCCCAGAGCCGGATCAAGGCCCTGGAGCGCATGGAGGAGCTGTCGGCGGCCCACGTCGATTCGCCTTTCGACTTCGTGTTCCGTGAGTCGCAGAAGATCTCCAGCCCACTGCTCGACCTGTCCGATGCTCGTCTGGGCTATGGCGACAAGACGGTGTTGGAGAAGGTCAAGCTGCAGCTCACTCCGGGAGCGCGGATCGGCCTGCTGGGCCCCAACGGTGCTGGCAAGTCGACCCTGATCAAGAACCTCTCCGGCGAGCTGGCGCCGTTGGCCGGGCGCCTGACCCGGGGCGAGAACACCGTGGTCGGCTATTTCGCCCAGCACCAGCTGGACTCCCTGGATTCCAAGGCCAGCCCGCTGCTGCACTTGCAACGCCTGGCGCCCACCGAGCGTGAGCAGACCCTGCGCGACTTCCTCGGCGGGTTCGACTTCCGGGGGGCACGTATCGACGAGCCGGTGCTGAATTTCTCCGGTGGCGAAAAGGCCCGGCTGGCCCTGGCGCTGATCGCCTGGGATCGCCCCAACCTGCTGCTGCTCGACGAACCGACCAACCACCTGGACCTGGAGATGCGCCTGGCCCTGACCATGGCCCTGCAAGAGTTCAGCGGTGCGGTACTGGTGGTCTCCCACGATCGCCACCTGCTCAAGAGCACCACCGACAACTTCCTGCTGGTGGCCGACGGCAAGGTCGAGGAGTTCGACGGCGACCTGGATGACTACGCCCGCTGGCTGGTGGACTACCGCCTGCGCAGCGCGCCAGCCAGTAGTGCGCCGGTGAACGCCGACAAGACCGACAAGAAGGCCCAGCGCCAGGCCGCCGCGGCCCTGCGCCAGCAACTGGCACCGCACAAGCGCGAGGCCGAGAAGCTCGAGGCCGAGCTGGGCAAGGTCCATGCTCGCCTGGCGCAGATCGAGGCCAGCCTTGGCGACAGCGAGCTGTATGAAGCGGCCCGCAAGGATGAGCTGCGCGACCTGCTGGCCGAGCAGGCCAAGCTCAAGATCCGCGAGTCCGAGCTGGAAGAAGCCTGGATGGAAGCCCTGGAGCTGCTGGAGAGCATGCAGGCGGAGCTGGAGGCGTTGTCCTGATGGAGACCCTGCAACTGCCGTTGCCGGCGCAGTGGATCGGCCCGTTGTGGCTTGGCGTGCAGATCCTGCTGATCCTCCTGGCGGGCTACCTGGCCCAGCGTTTCGTGGCCCGTGGCCTGACCCGCCTGGGCCAGCGCTATCCATTCCCGCCGCAGTTGCTGATGCCCCTGCGTGGAGGGCTGCGCTGGCTGATCATGGGCAGCGCGGTGATCTTCGTGCTGGAGCGCCTGGGCGTATCGGCCACGGTATTGTGGACCGCCCTGTCCGGTTTCGTCGCGGTGGCGGCCGTGGCGTTCTTCGCCATGTGGAGCGTGCTCTCCAACCTGCTGTGCGCGATCCTGATCTTCACCGTCGGCCCGTTTCGCCTGGGCGATGTGGTGGAGCTGGTGGATACCCTCGACAAGCCGGGAATCAAGGGCCGGGTGGTGGCCATCAACCTGCTCTACACCACCCTGATCGAACCCGAGGAGGCCGGTACCGGCAGCGCCATGGTGCAGGTGCCCAATAGCCTGTTCTTCCAGCGCTCGGTGCGCCGTTGGCGTGGCACTGATGTGCTGCCTGTGGGGCTCGACGAGACGTAGCCGGCCATAGCCCGTTCGCTGTGGCCGTTGCCGAAGTCCGCGAGCAGCAGCGGCCCTTGGCCAGGCCCGCATCACTTCCCGATAAAAAAACATGGTCAGCCACGGATCGGAGGATTAGCTTAGGCAGTCACGTCCAATTCGATCCGAGGTGTGCGATGGTGCTTGAGACATGGCTGGCGTTCTTCGCCGCCAGTTGGGTAATCAGTCTTTCTCCGGGAGCCGGCGCGATCGCGTCGATGTCCTGTGGCCTGCAATACGGCTTCTGGCGTGGTTACTGGAACGCCCTGGGACTGCAACTGGGCCTGGCCATGCAGATCGCCATCGTCGCCGCGGGTGTCGGCGCGATCCTGGCGGCTTCCGCCACGGCCTTCTATGCCATCAAGTGGTTCGGCGTGGCCTACCTGGTGTACCTGGCGGTCAAGCAATGGCGCTCCGTACCCAGCGATCTTAGCGACGACGCAGCCATCCGGCCGATCGGCAAGCCCCTGGCCCTGGTGTTCCGCGGGTTCCTGGTGAACATCAGCAACCCCAAGGCGCTGGTGTTCATGCTGGCGGTACTGCCGCAGTTCATCGACCCCCACGCCCCCCTGCTCAAGCAGTACCTGATCCTCGGCGCCACCATGATCGTCGTCGACCTGATCGTCATGGCCGGCTATACCGGGCTGGCTTCCAAGGTCCTGCGCCTGTTGCGCACCCCGGTCCAGCAGCGGCGCATGAACCGTACCTTCGCCGGCCTGTTCCTGGGCGCGGCGGGCTTGTTGGCGACGATCCGCAAGGCTGCGGTCTAGCTGCCCCGGCCATAAAAAAGGCGACCTGCGGGTCGCCTTTTTCATTGCCTGCCTGCTCAGCGCAGGATCACCGGAGCGGTGTCTGCCGGCAGGTTGTTGCGGGTCGGCGCCTGGCCCTGGGGCGCGTAGCCGCCGCGGCCCAGTTGCTCGGCCATCTGCCGGGTGACGTCCTCGCCCAGGGCCTTGGAGACTTCGCGCACCACCCGTGGACGGTTCAGCGAGACACGAATGTCGCGGCTGTTCACCAGCTTGGTGTCCTGGCCTTCGCCCATGGCGGTGAACGCCGAGGTGATCTCGAAGGTGCGGGTGTTGATCAGGCTGAAATCCGCCACCAGGGTCAGGCCCAGGATCGCTGAGTAGCTGTTGGTTTCAGCAATCTCGTTGATGTCCTGGGTGAAGTCGATATCCGACACCGTGCCGAACAGCACGTAGTCGGCGCCCTTGAAGTTACCGGCCTTGATGCGCTTGATCACGTCGTAGACGTTGGCCTTGGACGCCTCGGTGTGGGGCGAGCCCTGCACCAGCTGGAACATCCCGGACTTGAGGATCCCGCCCTTGATGTCACCGGTGAACTTGCGCAGCTCGCCTTCCTCGATGTAGCTGGTGCTGGCTTCCAGCTCGTTGTAGCTGGATGAGCCACTGGCGCTGTAGTAGCCCTCGCGGTAGTTCTGCTGGGCCGAGACCACGTGGATGTATTCCTGCACACGTTCCTGGTAGGCCAGGTCCATGACTGCGACTTTGGGGGCCGCCTGCGCACCGAATGCGCAGGCCAGGGCCAGGATGCCGATCCATGCACGCATTGCTTAGCGCTCCGTGGTCTTGCGGATCTCTTTTTCGTCCATCCATTCAGCCAGACCGCTTTCGACGTCGATCAGTTGCAGGCTGAATTTGTAGAAGACGTCCTTGTAGTCGCTGCTGCGCTTGACGATGGAGCTGATGGAGCCCTCGAGGCGGTACTTGGCGGCGATCATGTTGCCGGTCTTGGCCACGCTGGACTTCTTGTACAGGCCGCTCTGGTTCTGCAGCTTGAGCTGGTCGACCTGGCTCTGCATGGCGTTGTTGTCGCTGGCGAAGCGGGCAGTGCCGGACTTCATCAGCTGGGTCTTGATCGACGTGGTGATCTCGCGGGTGTCGATGTATTCGCTGGTCTTGTTCTTCACGTCGTAGACCTGCACCACTGGGCGACCCTGGAGGATGCCGGACTGGGCCAGGGAGCGGGTCATGGATTCGGCGATCATCTGCAGGTCGGTGGAGCCGAACTCGTTGGTCACCAGTTCCACGGCCTTGCTGTCGCCGTAGCTGATGTTCTTGCCGCCCAGGACCGGGGAGTTGTTGGCGCAGCCGCTGGCCAGCAGGGCGGCCACGGCGAGGAAGGAAAAGCGTGCAAACATGGAAGTGCTCTCTTGATCGGGTTCAGGGACGACTTATTGGGTTTTGACTTCCAGGCGGAAGTCGGTGGCCTTGGGTACCGGGGCGATGGCCGGCAGGAAGCTGGCCTGGGAGCCGTACAGGTTGAAGACTTTCCAGCTTTCTTCATCGGCGACCGGGAAGCCGTCGTCGCCCAGCCAGGCAAAGCGGTAGTACATGGCCTTGTTGCTGCGGCTGGTGTTGTTCAGCGCCACCTTGACCGTCAGGAAGCCGTTCTCACGGGCGACCCGCATCGCACCGACGGTGATGTCGTCGAACTTGCCCATCACCACCACCTTGCTGGCGGCGCTGCCGGGGGCGGGAGGTGGTGGGGTGGCGCAGCCGGCCAGGAGGGCCAGGGCAGCGACGGCGAGAAGTTTCAAGCGCATGGGATGCTCCGCTCAGGGACGTTGGTTGCTGGCCATGTTCTGGCCGACGTTGTTCGGGATGACGTGGGCGGCCAGGCCGCTGCTGAACACCTGGTTGCCGACCACGCGCAGGGCGATCACCTGGTAGCGCTGGTCGACCTTGACCAGCACCTGGGTGCCGCCCAGGGCGCTGGGCAGGCTGAGCCTGTGCTCGCCCTGCTTGAGGCGCAGGCGTGTCACCTGGGTGGCGTCCGGCAGGGTGCGCCAGGTGCGGGTGTCGGCGCCTTCGGTGATGGCCGAGGCCAGGCCCACGGCGAGGCCGGCCAGGGGGTTGGCCTCGTTCAGGTTCTTTTGCGCGACGCCACGGGTCACGGCGCGCACGGTGGTGCGCAGGATGATGCCCGGCATGTCGTCGCGCAGGGCGCGGCGGGACATGGCAGTGGTGCTGTTGAGCAGGGTCAGGTCCTGCTGCCGGTCGTCGATGCCGATCTGGGCGAAGGCCTGGGTCGAGGTGTCGGCCTTGATCACCGGGAACGACAGCGGGGTGATCACCAGCTTGTCGTGGATCGGGATGGGCAGGGGGATGCGCACCGAGTCGCGGGCCGGGGCCAGGCCGCTCTGCACCACGATCAGCACTTCGCTTTCATCCGCTGCCAGGGCCGCTGGCGCCGGTGGGCGGACCGGGGTCTTGGCCGCGACCTTGCGTTTGTTCTTGCCCGAAGCCTTGGCTGGAGCCTCGGCCTGTACCGGTTCCACCGGGGCGTCCAGGTTCAGCAGGGCCTGTTCCAGCAGCGGTGTGTTGGGGCGCAACTCGGCGGCCTTGCGGTAACCGGGGGCCGCCAGGTCCTTCTCGCCCAGGGCCTCGTAGACGAAGCCCGCCAGGTAGTGGCTGAAGGCGCTCTGGTAGCTGTTCTTCAGGTTGGTCACTTCCGGGGCGTCGAGGGCGGCCACCGGGTAGCCCTGGAGGTCCTTGTACTGGGTCTTGATTCCTTGCTTCTCGGCTTCGTCCTCGCGCTTGAGGTATTCCTTGTCCCGCAGTTCGGCGATCACCGCTTCGCGTTCGTGGGTCTTCTTGATCGCCATGCGGGCGCCGTCGAAGTCGTTGCTGGCCAGCAGGTTCATGGCCATCTGGGTGGTCAGCATGACCTTTTCGTAGTCGTAGCCTTCGTAGCGGCGGACCTTGTCGTTGATCAGGAAACTACCGAACTGGGCCAGGTATTTCTCGCTGTCGAACTTGACCGAGTCTTCCCAGTTGCCCACCACTTGGTCGGCGTGGCCCCAGGCTGCCTGGCTGCCGGCCAGGTCGCCCTTGGCGCGCAGCAGTTCACCCTTTTCGAAGTAGTAGAGCAGGTCCTTGTCTTCACCCTGGTTGTTCTTTTCCAGCAGGGTCAGGGCGGCATCGAGGTTGCCGGCGCGCAGCTGCTGATTGGTTTCCTGGAGTTCGCTGTCGTAGCTGCGAAAGACCGAACAGCCGGCAAGCAGAGTGATTGCGCCGAGCGCAACCGTGGTGAGGGCGCGGGATGCCATGGGTACTTCTTCTTCCCTGAATGAAACAGCCTGGCTGCGGGTCGGGCTGGACGAACCCTCTGGCAGGAAAGCTGGGCACCTGCCAATTCCTCATTAAAAGAGGAGCTTAAATAGCGACTCGCGATAACGAGGGCGCGGCATTATAGACATCGGACCTGGCGCTGTAATGGCTTTTTAACGTTGTCTTGATTGGTGATTGCCAGTATCGGGCAACGACTTGCGGAGATCTTCGACGCGCAGTTGTGGGCTGTTGCGGCAGGCAGTGCAGAGGAAGCGTGAGCTTGTCGATGCTGAAACGCTTGATCGGCAATAGATGCCGACAATTTGCGTTAACCCGCTGAGTACCTGTGCCGGTGCCGTCGGCCTGGCCACGAGGCTGCACAAGAAACAGCAGAGGAGGAACCGCAGGGCTAGTGCTTGCGGGCTGAAGATGTTTCAGAGGGCCGATAACCCTTGAGTGAAACCGATTGGAAGGGAACAATATGTTACTTCGTATTTCCCTTTGAGAATCATTCATGACTGCCCCTTCCCGTTTACTGGCGCTGCTGGTACTGCCGGTACTGGTGTTCTGCAGCTCCAACCTCCTGGCCGATACCGTCGATGGCGCGCCCAAGGCCTTGCATTTGCTGGACTACATCGGCGCGGACTACCCGGCCACGGTGGCGGACGGCAAGGTCATCGATGAGTCCGAGTACCGTGAGCAGGTGGAGTTTCTCGGGGTCTTGCAGGGGTTGATCGCCGACTTGCCAGCCAAGCCGGAGAAGGCCGAGCTGGAGCAGGGCATCACCAGCTTGCGCAAGGCGGTCGCCGACCGTGTGGATGGCGGCCAGGTAGCGCATCAGGCGCGGCAGATGGGCGCTCGGCTGGCGGTGGCCTACGAGGTCAGCCAGGCCCCGGTCATCACCCCGGATCCTTCCCGTGGAGCGCCGTTGTACGCCCAGCACTGTTCGGTATGCCATGGCCAGCAAGGGGCCGGTGACGGTCCGGCGGGCCTGGGCATGACGCCGCCGCCGGCCAACCTGCGGGATACCGAGCGCCTGGATCGCCTGAGCCTGTACGCCATCTACAACACCTTGGGACTGGGAGTGGAGGGCACCGACATGCCGTCCTTCGCCGATCAGCTGGATGACCGCCAGCGTTGGGACCTGGCGACCTACATTGCCGGCTTCAGCGCCGATCCGGCAGCGGCCAAGGGCGAGCAGGACTTCAACTTGGCGGACCTGGCCCGGCAGACCCCGGGCGAGATCCTGGCCGCCCAGGGGGCACGGGCCGCGGCGACATTCCGGGCCCAGCGGGCCCAGCCACCGCAGGTCAAGCGCGGTCCGGGGCAATTGCTGGACTACACCGCGTCGACCCTGGACAAGAGCCTCGCGGCCTATCGCAACGGCGATCGTGAGCAGGCCTACGATCTTTCGGTGGCAGCGTACCTGGAAGGGTTCGAGCTGGTGGAAAGCTCCCTGGACAACGTCGACGCCGCCGTGCGCAAGGACACCGAGAAAGCCCTGATGGCCTACCGTCAGTCGCTGCAGGATGGGCTGGCGGTGGAACAGGCGGAGCAGCGCCTGGACGCAGCCAAGACCAAGCTCAAAGAGTCCGCGGAACTGCTGGGCGGCGACAGCCTGAGCTGGTCCCTGAGCTTCATCTCCGGCTTGCTGATCCTGCTGCGCGAGGGCCTGGAAGCCATCCTGGTACTGGCGGCGATCCTCGCCTTCCTGCGCAACACCGGCCAGCAGTCGGCGGTACGCAGCGTCAACGTCGGCTGGGGCCTGGCCCTGTTGGCCGGCCTGGGAACCTGGGCCCTGGCGGCCTATGTGATCGATGTCAGCGGTTCCCAGCGCGAGTTGCTGGAAGGCGCCACCGCGCTGTTCGCCAGCGTGATGGTGCTGTGGCTCGGAGTGTGGATGCACGACCGCCGGCACGCGGCGGCCTGGCAGGACTACATCAAGAGCAGCCTGGTGGGCGGCGGCGGTCGCTTCGGGTTCGCCGTGCTGGCGTTCTTCTCGGTCTACCGCGAGCTGTTCGAAGTGATCCTGTTTTACGAAACCCTATGGCTGCAGGCCGGTCCAGCCGGGCACAACGCGGTGCTGGCCGGTGGCGGCACCGCCCTGGTGCTGCTGGTGGGCCTGGCCTGGGTGATCCTGCGGGGTTCGGCCAAGCTGCCCCTGGCGCTGTTCTTCAGCATCAACGCCGCATTGCTGTGCGCCTTGTCGGTGGTCTTCGCCGGCCATGGCGTCAAGGCGCTGCAGGAAGCGGGGATCTTCGGTACCCGGCCGGTGCCGTTCTTTGACTTCGACTGGCTGGGCATCCATGCCGACGCCTACTCGCTGGGGGCTCAGGCCGTGGCGATCGTGGCGATCGCGGTACTCTACAGCCGCAGCCGGATGAGCGAGAAGCGCCGCCTGCAGGCCTCCTGAACCGAGGCCTGACCCTCGCGGGCAAGTCGCTCCTACAGTGGCTTGCCCGTTTTGCATTGTGTAAGGAGAAGATTCGATGCGTGTCTGGATCGATGCCGACGCTTGTCCCAAGGCGGCCAAGGAGCAAGTGGTGCGCTTTGCTCTCAAGCGCCAGTTCGAGGTGCTGCTGGTGGCGGGGCAGCCGCAGATCAAGCCGCCGTTCGCCTGCGTCAAGCTCATCGTGGTGCCCAGTGGCCCGGATGCCGCGGACGACTACCTGGTGGAGCACGCGGTGCCCGGCGAGCTGGTGATCTGCAGCGACGTGCCCTTGGCCGACCGGCTGGTGAAAAAGGGCGTGGCGGCCCTCGACCCACGGGGCAAGGAGTTCGATGCGCAGAACATGGGCGAGCGCCTGGCGGTACGCAACCTGTTTACCGACTTGCGGGAGCAGGGCCAGGTCAGCGGCGGGCAAGCGCCCTATGGGGATCGGGAGAAGCAGGCGTTCGCCAATGCCCTGGACCGGATCCTGACCAGGCTGGCGCGCCAGGGCTGATGCGGCGGGGGAGCACGCGCTCCCCGGCCGTTGGCGTAGTTGTTACTGCTGGCCTTCGTGGGTCAGTTCCAATACCCGGTCCACCAGCTTGTTGATGCCGGCGGCGGCCTGGCTGATGGACTGCGCCAGCATGTAGGCCGGAGTGGTCACCAGCTTGCGGGCCTTGTCCTCGATGATCTCGTCCACCGCGCACTCGGCATGGTTGGCGCCCATCTTGCCCAGGGCTGCGGCGGTGTCGACATCGTTGCCGATGGTGCACGTCACGCCGGGGCCATAGATCTTGGCGGCCATGGCCGGGGCGATGCACATCAGGCCCACCGGCTTGCCGGCTTCGGCGAAGGCTTCGGCCAGGGCCAGGACATCGGCCTGGACCGAGCAGGCCGCGCCTTCGGTGGCGAAGCTGGAGAGGTTCTTGGCGGCGCCGAAGCCCCCGGGAACGATCAGCGCGTCGAAGTCCTCGACCTTGGCCTCGCGCAGGTCCTTGACCTCGCCGCGGGCGATGCGCGCCGATTCCACCAGGACGTTGCGGGTCTCGGGCATGGTGTCCCCGGTCAGGTGGTTGAGTACGTGCATCTGCGGGATGTCCGGGGCGAAGCACTGCACCTGGGCGCCACGCTGGTCGAGGCGCAGCAGGGTGATCACGCTTTCATGGATCTCGGCGCCGTCGAAGACTCCGCAACCGGAAAGGATCACTGCAACTTTTTTGCTCATGGGTTTTCTCCAGGTTCATCGCGCTAAATGTCCGGCAGTTTGTCACCAGTCGCCGCAGAGGGGTATCACGATCGGGCCGGGATTTTTCCAGGCGCGTCGAGCAGCGGCCATACCGTCTTGGAAAACCGTTGGGTGCGCGAGTTCAGGAGTTCGAGGAGTAGGGCGGTTCGAGGAATCGAGAGTCGCGGCGCCCATGTCCAGGCGCCGCGTAGGGGCCGCTTACTCGGCCGGCTTGTTGTGCTGCTCGGCTTGTTCGGCTTCGTAGATCTGCTTGGCCAGGCGGGCATTCTTGAAGCGCCGCCGCAGCCACAGGCAGAAGCCCAGGACCAGCAGGGCGCCCAGGACCCACAGCTCGTACTTCTTGATGCTGCCGAGCATGCCTTCCATGACGGCGCCGAAGTGGAAGGCTGCCTGCGCCAGGGCCACCGCCCAGATCGCCGCGCCAATGCCGTTGAGCAGCAGGTAGCGTCCCGGCGGATAGCCGGACAGGCCAATGGCCACCGGCATCACGGTACGCAGGCCGTAGACGAAGCGGAAGCTCAACACCCAGATGTCCGGGTGCTTGCGAATGTGCTCCAGTGCCCGGTCGCCCATCATCTGCCAGCGCGGCCTGCGCGCCAGCAACTTGCGGCCATGCTTGCGCCCCAGGAAGTACCACAGCTGGTCACCGGCATAGCTGCCGAAGAAGGCAACCACCATCACCAGGTTGATATCCATGTATCCACGGAACGCGAGAAACCCGGCTAGAACCAGAATGGTCTCGCCTTCGAAGAACGTGCCGAGAAAGAGGGCGAAGTAGCCGAAATCCTGAAGAAATTGTTGGAGCATTGTCTGGATGCTGGCGAAATGAACGCGCAGCCTACCCCTTCGACGGCGTTGGGGAAAGTATCGAAATGTGTCTCGACGTGAACATTTCCCCTCAATGACAATGTGTGTTGCTGTCGGTCAACAGCTTGAGCATAACTGTCATCTGTTCGTCATAATGCCCGCTTATAACTGTCACGCTCGCCCGCCAGCGCGGGCCATGGAGTCCGTCGTGAGCTTTACTCCCGCCAATCGTCTGTTTCCGGCCACTCGTCTGCGGCGTAACCGTCGCGATGACTTTTCCCGACGTCTGGTGCGCGAGAATCGCTTGAGCGTGGACGACCTGATCCTGCCGGTGTTCGTGCTCGACGGCGAGAATCGCCGTGAGGCGGTGGCCTCGATGCCGGGCGTCGAGCGCCTGAGCGTCGACCTGCTGCTGGAAGAGGCGGCGCACTGGGTCGAGCTGGGGATTCCCGCCCTGGCCCTATTCCCGGTGACGCCCGGGGAACTCAAGTCCCTGGACGCTGCCGAAGCCTGGAACCCGGATGGCATCGCCCAGCGTGCCACCCGTGCCTTGCGCGAACGCTTCCCGCACCTCGGGGTGATCACCGACGTCGCCCTGGACCCGTTCACCACCCACGGCCAGGACGGCATTCTCGACGCACAGGGCTACGTGCAGAACGACGTCACGGTCGATGCCCTGGTGCGCCAGGCCCTGTCCCACGCCGAAGCCGGCGCCCAGGTGGTGGCACCCTCGGACATGATGGACGGTCGTGTCCAGGCGATCCGCGAGGCGCTGGAGCTGGCGGGTCATGTCAACGTGCGGATCATGGCCTATTCGGCCAAGTACGCCAGCGCCTACTACGGGCCTTTCCGCGATGCGGTGGGGTCGGCGCTGAACCTGGGCAAGGCCGACAAGGCCTCGTACCAGATGGACCCGGCCAATGCCGAGGAAGCCCTGCATGAAGTGGCGGGGGACCTGGCCGAAGGCGCGGACATGGTCATGGTCAAGCCGGGGATGCCTTACCTGGACATCCTCTGGCGGGTCAAGGACGCCTTCAAGGTGCCGACCTTCGTCTACCAGGTCAGCGGCGAGTACGCCATGCACATGGCGGCGATCCAGAATGGATGGTTGGCCGAGGGGGTCGTTCTCGAGTCCCTGACTGCTTTTAAACGTGCAGGTGCCGATGGCATCCTGACTTACTTTGCCGTTCGTGCTGCTCAATTGTTACGAGAGCAAAAATAGCCCTCCCAGGAACACGCGATGAATACCGAAGGACTCACAGAAGTTGCCGTAAAAGAAGCCCAGCCAGTGGTCGAGCAAGTAGCCGAGACCCCGCCGGAGCTGGAGCCCGTTCCCGCGGCCCCGGCCGCCGAGGCGCAACCGGTGCCGGCCATCGTCATCCCCAACCTGGACGACAGCAGCCTGTACATCCACCGCGAGCTGTCGCAACTGCAATTCAACATCCGCGTGCTGGAGCAGGCGCTGGACGAGTCCTATCCACTGCTGGAGCGCCTGAAGTTCCTGCTGATCTTCTCCAGCAACCTGGACGAGTTCTTCGAGATCCGGGTCGCCGGCCTGAAGAAGCAGATCACCTTCGCCCGTGAACAGGCTGGCGCCGACGGCCTGCAACCGCACCAGGCGCTGGCACGCATCAGCGACCTGGTGCACGGTCATGTGGATCGTCAGTACGCGATCCTCAACGACATCCTGTTGCCGGAGCTGGAGAAGCACCAGATCCGCTTCATCCGTCGTCGCTACTGGACCGCCAAGCTCAAGACCTGGGTCCGTCGCTACTTTCGCGACGAGATCGCGCCGATCATCACCCCCATCGGCCTGGACCCGACGCACCCCTTCCCGCTGCTGGTGAACAAGAGCCTGAACTTCATCGTCGAGCTGGAAGGCATCGACGCTTTCGGCCGCGACTCGGGCCTTGCGATCATCCCGGCCCCGCGCCTGTTGCCGCGGATCATCCGGGTGCCGGAAGAGGTGGGCGGCCCTGGCGACAACTATGTGTTCCTGTCGTCGATGATCCATGCCCATGCCGATGACCTGTTCCAGGGCATGAAGGTAAAAGGCTGCTATCAGTTCCGCCTGACTCGAAACGCCGACCTGGCACTGGATTCCGAGGATGTCGAGGACCTGGCCCGTGCCCTGCGCGGCGAGCTGTTCTCCCGCCGCTACGGCGACGCGGTGCGCCTGGAAGTGGCCGATACCTGTCCCAAGCACCTGTCGGACTACCTGCTCAAGCAGTTCAACCTGCACGAGACCGAGCTCTACCAGGTCAATGGCCCGGTGAACCTCACGCGCCTGTTCAGCATCACTGGCCTGGACAGCCATCCGGAGCTGCAGCACCCGCCGTTCACCCCGCAGATTCCCAAGCTGTTGCAGAACAGCGAGAACATCTTCAGCGTCATCAGCAAGCAGGACATCCTGCTGCTGCATCCCTTCGAGTCCTTCACCCCGGTGATCGACCTGCTGCGCCAGGCCGCCAAGGACCCCCACGTGCTGGCGGTGCGCCAGACCCTGTACCGCTCCGGGGCCAACTCGGAGATCGTCGACGCCCTGGTGGATGCGGCGCGCAACGGCAAGGAGGTCACCGCGGTGATCGAACTGCGCGCGCGCTTCGACGAGGAGTCCAACCTGCAGATGGCCAGCCGCCTGCAAGCGGCCGGCGCGGTGGTGATCTACGGCGTGGTGGGCTTCAAGACCCACGCCAAGATGATGCTGATCCTGCGGCGCGAGCAGGGCGAGATCGTGCGTTATGCGCACCTGGGCACGGGTAACTACCACGCGGCCAATGCCCGCCTGTACACCGACTACAGCCTGCTCACCTCTGACGACGCCTTGTGCGAGGACGTCGGCAAGCTGTTCAGCCAGCTGATCGGCATGGGCAAGACCCTGCGCATGAAGAAGCTCTTGCATGCGCCGTTCACCCTGAAGAAGGGCATGCTCGACATGATCGCCCGGGAGACCCAGTTCGCCCTGGACGGCAAGCCGGCGCACATCATCGCCAAGTTCAACTCGCTGACCGATCCGAAGATCATCCGCGCGCTGTACAAGGCCAGCCAGTCCGGCGTGCGCATCGACCTGGTGGTGCGTGGCATGTGCTGCCTGCGCCCGGGGATCGCCGGGGTGTCGCACAACATCCACGTGCGCTCGATCATCGGGCGCTTCCTGGAGCACACCCGGGTGTTCTACTTCCTCAACGGCGGCGAAGAGCAGATGTTCCTGTCCAGTGCCGACTGGATGGAGCGCAACCTCGACAAGCGGGTCGAGACCTGCTTCCCGGTGGAGGGCAAGAAGCTGATCCTGCGGGTCAAGAAGGAGCTGGAGAGTTATCTCACCGATAACACCCACAGCTGGAGCCTGCAGTCCGACGGGCGCTATGTGCGCAACACGCCGACCGGCAACCAGAACCCACGCAGTGCCCAGGCTACCTTGCTGGAGCGCCTTGGCAGCCCGGTCTTGCCGGTGCGCTAGGTTCAGCCGGCGCCAATGAAAAAGGCCAGCCCGAGTGATCGGGCTGGCCTTTTTGTTTGCCCGGTGCCGGGCTCAGCTGACGTTGAGTACGATGCCGACCCGGGTCAGCCACTCGGCCTCGAGGGCGAAGTCCGCCTGGGTCAGCTGGTTTTCATCCAGCCAGTTGGCCGGGAACTTCACGTCCAGCTGGTCGCCGTTGGCGCTGAGCTGCACCTGGGGCATCTGCTGGGTACCGCGGATGTGGTGGAACAGGATGGCGAAGCGCAGCAGCACGCAGAGACGGATCAGCTTGATGCCGTCGTCGCCGAACTCGGCGAACTTCTCCTTGGGAATATTGCGGCGGTGACCGCGTACCAGCAGGGCCAGCATTTGCTGGTCCTCACGGGAGAAGCCAGCCAGGTCCGAGTGTTCGATCAGGTAGGCGCCGTGCTTGTGGTAGTGATAGTGGGCGATATCCAGGCCCACTTCATGCACCTTGGCGGCCCAGCCCAGCAGCTCGCGCCAGATGCCGTCTTCCAGGTCCCAGTCGGCCGCCACCTGGTCGAAGGAGCGCAGGGCCTTGCCTTCGACCCGCGAAGCCTGTTCCAGGTCCACGTGGTAGCGCTCCATCAGCGAGCCCAAGGTGCGCTCGCGGACGTCTTCATGGTGATGACGGCCCAGCAGGTCGTAGAGCACGCCTTCGCGCAGGGCGCCTTCGCAGTGATCCATGCGCTGCAATTCCAGGGCATCGAAGATCGCCTCGAGGATCGCCAGGCCAGCAGGGAAGATGGCCCGGCGGTCGGGCTTGATGCCTTCGAAGTCGATTTTGTCGACGTCGCCGAGCTTGAACAGCTTGCGCTTGAGCCAGGCCAGGCCTTCGACGTTGATCTCGCCGCTGCCCTGGCCGCCGGCCTTGAGGGCCAGGCCGATGGCGCGAATGGTGCCGGAGGAGCCGATGGCTTCATCCCAGGTCAGGCGATGCAGCGCATGTTCGATGCTCATGATTTCCAGGCGTGCGGCGGTATAGGCCTGGGCGTAGCGGGCCGGGGTGATCTTGCCGTCGCGGAAATAGCGTTGGGTGAAGCTCACGCAGCCCATCTGCAGGCTTTCGCGCAGCAGGGGCTCGAAGCGCTGGCCAATGATGAACTCGGTGCTGCCGCCGCCGATGTCGGCCACCAGGCGCTTGCCGGGGGTGTCAGCGAGGGTATGGGAAACCCCGAGGTAGATCAGGCGCGCTTCTTCACGTCCGGAGATGACTTCCACCGGGTGGCCGAGGATCTCTTCGGCCCGGCGGATGAACTCGCCGCGGTTGCGGGCTTCGCGCAGGGCGTTGGTGCCGACGATGCGCACGGTGCCCTGGGGCATGCCGTTGATCAGCTGGGCGAAACGCTTGAGGCAGTCGAGCCCGCGTTGCATGGATTCTTCGTTGAGCTGGCGCTCTTCATTGATGCCGGCAGCCAGCTGAACCTTTTCACCCAACCGCTCGAGAATGCGGATTTCACCGTTCCGGGCCTTGGCCACGACCATGTGAAAGCTGTTGGAGCCCAGATCGATCGCGGCGATCAGGGACAGATTCTTGGCTTGGGATTGGGGCATGGCTGGGGGTCTCGGTCGATAACCTCGCCATCCTGCCACGATCAACGGCTCGCGCCAACGCGCAGTGGCCAATGCGTTGATTCATCGCATCAAACCTTGCGCCAGCCGGCATTCCCAGATGTGCCATGAGGGACTTGAGAGCGCTGGTGCTACCGCTCATCCGGTCGATATCCGTGCGCAGGATTGCCCGAAGGGCGCCTGGGCCGCGTTGAAAGGCACATGTAGCGGCCTCGACGACATTAATAGGAGATGCCGCACGAAGTTGTCCCGGCTTTTATAGGCATCGGTGGAATTCTCGCTTTGCGCCGGGCTGAGCTATACCCAAACTCAAGGGGCACCATAGTGAGAGTCAATCACCTGCGGCTTCCTGAACGCAGGAAGGGCAGATATGATGGGCCACGTTTTTTTGCTTACAACCTGGAGAATTCCATGAGCAGCGATCTCATCAAACACGTCAGCGACGCCAGCTTCGAGGCCGATGTACTCAAGGCCGAAGGCGCTGTACTGGTCGACTACTGGGCTGAGTGGTGCGGCCCATGCAAAATGATCGCTCCGGTTCTGGACGAAATTGCCGAGACCTACAAGGGCAAGCTCACCGTTGCCAAACTGAACATCGACGAGAACCAGGAAACCCCGGCCAAGCATGGCGTACGTGGTATCCCGACCCTGATGCTGTTCAAGAACGGTAACGTTGAAGCCACCAAGGTCGGTGCGCTGTCGAAGTCGCAACTGGCGGCTTTCCTCGACGCCAACATCTGAACCTCGGTTTCAGCATGTTAGAAAAGGCCCCGCAAAATGCGGGGCTTTTTCGTAATTGAGGGCTAGACGCTCCGAAACTCAGGTGTTACATTCGGCCCCGCACTGGTTTCTCCAGTGCCCCCTGCAAGCCGTCGCCGACGCTCTCCTTTTCGAATAAGTACGCGATCCTGTCGCCTTCTCCGCGGCGCGGCCTCATTAAGCCAAAAGCTTAATTTCCCCCTCTATAAATGATTACGTCATTCCTATATGAATCTGACTGAACTCAAGCAAAAGCCGATTACCGAACTGCTCGAATTGGCCGAACAGATGGGCATAGAAAATATGGCCCGTTCGCGCAAGCAGGACGTGATTTTCTCCCTGCTGAAAAAGCACGCGAAAAGCGGTGAGGAAATCTCCGGTGATGGCGTGCTGGAGATCCTCCAGGACGGCTTCGGCTTCCTTCGCTCCTCCGATGCCTCCTACCTGGCCGGGCCGGACGATATCTACGTGTCGCCAAGCCAGATCCGTCGCTTCAACTTGCGCACCGGTGACACCATCGTTGGCAAGATCCGCCCTCCGAAGGAAGGCGAGCGTTACTTCGCGCTGCTCAAGGTCGATACCATCAACTACGACCGCCCCGAGAACGCCAAGAACAAGATCCTGTTCGAGAACTTGACCCCGCTGTTCCCCAACGATCGTCTGAAGATGGAAGCCGGCAACGGTTCCACCGAAGATCTCACCGGCCGTGTCATCGACCTGTGCGCGCCGATCGGCAAGGGCCAGCGTGGCCTGATCGTCGCTCCGCCGAAAGCGGGTAAAACGATCATGCTGCAGAACATTGCGGCCAACATCACCCGCAACAACCCCGAGTGCCACCTGATCGTCCTGCTGATCGACGAGCGTCCGGAAGAAGTGACCGAGATGCAGCGCACCGTGCGTGGCGAAGTGGTCGCCTCCACCTTCGACGAGCCGCCAACCCGCCACGTGCAAGTGGCCGAGATGGTGATCGAGAAGGCCAAGCGCCTGGTCGAGCACAAGAAGGACGTGGTGATCCTGCTGGACTCCATCACCCGCCTGGCCCGTGCCTACAACACCGTGATCCCGAGCTCCGGCAAGGTCCTGACCGGTGGTGTCGATGCCCACGCCCTGGAGAAACCCAAGCGTTTCTTCGGCGCCGCGCGGAACATCGAGGAAGGCGGCTCGCTGACCATCATCGCTACCGCGCTGGTCGAGACCGGCTCGAAGATGGACGAAGTGATCTACGAAGAGTTCAAGGGTACCGGCAACATGGAACTGCCCCTGGACCGTCGTATCGCCGAGAAGCGCGTATTCCCGGCCATCAACATCAACAAGTCCGGTACCCGCCGCGAAGAGCTGCTGACGGCCGACGACGAGCTGCAGCGCATGTGGATCCTGCGCAAGCTGCTGCATCCGATGGATGAAGTCGCCGCCATCGAGTTCCTGGTCGACAAGCTGAAGCAGACCAAGACCAACGATGAATTCTTCTTGTCGATGAAGCGCAAGTAACATCAGCGGGTCGAGCGAAAGCCGGGGCAACCCGGCTTTTTGCTGTCTGCACTTTGGCCATTGCGGCCTGAACGGCGCTACACTCTGCACCCCGACCGATACGGCCAACACGAGGCTCTTGCATGCAGTATCGCGATTTGCGCGACTTCATTCGTGGCCTGGAACAGCGCGGTGAACTCAAGCGCATCCAGGTTCCCATCTCTCCTGTCCTGGAAATGACCGAAGTCTGCGACCGCACCCTGCGCGCCAAGGGCCCGGCGCTGCTGTTCGAAAAACCCACGGGTTTCGACATCCCGGTGCTGGGCAACCTGTTCGGCACCCCCGAGCGGGTGGCCATGGGCATGGGCGCCGAGTCCACCGACGAATTGCGCGAGATCGGCAAGCTGCTGGCCTTCCTCAAGGAACCCGAGCCGCCCAAGGGCCTGAAGGATGCCTGGTCCAAGCTGCCGATCTTCAAGAAGGTCGTGTCGATGGCGCCGAAGGTGGTCAAGGACGCGGTGTGCCAGGAAGTGGTGGTCGAGGGCGACGATGTCGACCTTTCGCAGTTGCCGATCCAGCATTGCTGGCCGGGCGACGTGGCACCGCTGATCACTTGGGGCCTGACGGTGACCCGCGGACCGAACAAGGACCGGCAAAACCTGGGCATCTATCGGCAACAGGTGATTGGGCGCAACAAGGTGATCATGCGCTGGTTGAGCCACCGTGGCGGCGCGCTGGATTACCGCGAGTGGTGCGAAAAGCACCCGGGCCAGCCATTCCCGGTTTCCGTGGCCCTGGGGGCCGACCCGGCCACCATCCTCGGTGCCGTGACCCCGGTACCGGACACCCTGTCCGAATATGCCTTCGCCGGCCTGCTGCGGGGTAACCGCACCGAACTGGTGAAGTGTCGGGGCAATGACCTGCAGGTCCCAGCCACCGCCGAGATCATCCTCGAGGGCGTGATCCATCCGGGCGAAATGGCCCCGGAAGGCCCCTATGGCGACCACACCGGCTACTACAACGAAGTGGACAGCTTCCCGGTGTTCACCGTGGAACGCATCACCCATCGCACCAAGCCGATCTACCACAGCACCTACACCGGGCGTCCGCCGGATGAGCCGGCGATCCTCGGCGTGGCGCTCAACGAAGTGTTCGTGCCGATCCTGCAGAAGCAATTCCCGGAGATCACCGACTTCTACCTGCCGCCCGAGGGCTGCTCGTACCGCATGGCGGTGGTGACCATGAAGAAGCAGTACCCGGGCCACGCCAAGCGCGTAATGCTCGGCGTGTGGTCGTTCCTGCGACAGTTCATGTACACCAAGTTCGTTATCGTCACCGACGACGATATCAACGCCAGGGACTGGAACGACGTGATCTGGGCCATCACCACGCGCATGGACCCCAAGCGCGACACGGTGATGATCGACAACACCCCGATCGACTACCTCGACTTCGCCTCGCCGGTATCCGGCCTGGGTTCGAAGATGGGGCTGGACGCCACTCACAAGTGGCCCGGAGAAACCACCAGAGAGTGGGGACGGGTCATCGTCAAGGATGAGGCGGTCACCCGCCGGATCGATGCCATCTGGAATCAATTAGGAATAGATTGATGCGTGTAACCTTGCAGCCCTCCGGAGCGGTGCTAGAGACACTGCCCGGCGAGCGTATTCTCGATGCGGCGAGGCGCCTGGGCTATGACTGCCCCCAGAGCTGCCGCAATGGCAACTGTCACGTCTGTGCTGCCCTGTTGGTGGAAGGCAGCGTGCGGCAGGCCGGCGATGTGCGTGACCACGGCGAGTTCTACACTTGTATCGCGGAGCCGCTGCAAGACTGCATCGTGTTGTGGGACGGCGTCCTTGCGCTGGGAGAGTTGCCGGTGCGCAGCCTGTCGTGTCAGCTCGTTGAATGCCTGGAAGTCGGCGGTGATGTCTGGCGGGTCCGGCTGCGGGCGCCGGCGGGCAAGCCGCCGCGCTACCACGCCGGCCAATATTTGCTGCTGGAGCGGGACAACGGCGAGAAGTCGGCGTTTTCCCTGGCCTCGGCGCCTCACTGCGGGCGTGACCTGGAGCTGCATGTGCTGGCCCGGGAAAACAGCGCGCAAAGCCTGATGGAACAACTGCAGCGCAACGGCATGGCCCGGGTCGAGTTGCCGTTTGGCGACACCCACCTGGCCGAGCTGCCCGATGGTCCGCTGGTGTTGATCGCCGCTGGCACCGGCATGGCGCAGATGCACAGCTTGATCGAGCATTGCCGGGCCAAGGGTTTCAAGCATCCGGTGCACTTGTATTGGGGGGTACGCCGGCCCGAGGACTTCTACCAGCTGGAGCACTGGGACCAGTGGCAGCAACTGCCCAATCTCTACCTGCACAAGGTGGTCAGCGACCTGTGTGGCTGGGAAGGGCGCTGCGGCATGCTGCATGAGGCCGTGAGCGAGGACATCGACGACCTGTCGTCGGTGCATGTCTATGCCAGCGGTTCGCCGGCGATGATCTACGCCACCCTCGACGCCCTGGTGAGCGCCGGCATGGACGCCCACCAGATGCGTGCGGATGTGTTCGCCTACGCTCCGCGGTCCTGATCCTGCCGACCCTGTACCGTGCGTTATAACTTGCTATATAGCCCATCGATATTTATCTAATTTGATAAATATCGGTAGGTTATATACCTGTCCTTCAAGTTAAGTAGCCTTGGTTATTTTTACTTAACTTGCCTTGTAACTTATGTGTCTTGTAGTTACTGCCGGGCGTTCTATTAAGTAACTTCTTTCTCGCGGGGAGCTGAACGCTATTCGCCATGACCGCCCTTGAATCCAGCTACCTGAACCTGGCTTACCCTCCGCGTCTCGATCTCGGGCCGCAGCTGACCCACGAACAACTTCGCAGCTCCATGCAAGCCACCATGGCCCGCCATCAGGGCGGGCCGGTCTGGTTGTTCGCCTACGGTTCGCTGATCTGGCGTCCGGAGTGCTCGGCGGTCGAACGGGTACGCGGGCGGGTACATGGTTATCACCGGGGCCTGTATTTGTGGTCCCACGAGCACCGGGGGACGCCCGAGCTGCCGGGCCTGGTCTTCGGCCTGGACCGTGGCGGCTCCTGCAGCGGTTTCGCCTACCGATTGTCGGAAGAGTGCCTGGAAGATTCGTTGTATGCGCTGTGGCAGCGGGAAATGCCTTATCCCTCCTACCGCCCGCACTGGCTCAACTGCCGCCTCGAAGACGGCAACCAGGTCCAGGCGCTGGGGTTCGTGCTGGAGCGGCACCTGCCCAGCTACGCCGGCAACCTGCCGGACCACGTGCTGAACCAGGTGTTCGAGAGCGCCTGCGGGCGCTACGGCACCACCCGCGACTATGTCGAGCAGACGGTCCATGCCCTGCGCAGCCACGCCATGCCGGATCGCAATCTGGAGGCGCGGCTCAAGCGTTGCAAGGCCTGCTGAGGGCGTAGCTCCTGTCGGCTCAGCGCACCTGCACCACCACCTTGCCCACGGCCTTGCGCTGGCCGAGGTCGTCGATGGCCCGGGCCGCCTCGGCCAGGGGATAGACTTGCGACACCAAGGGCTTGAGCTTGCCTTCGGCGTGCCAGGCGAACAGTTGCTGGAAGTTCGCCGCGTTGTCTTGGGGCTGGCGCTGGGCGAAGGAGCCCCAGAACACGCCTACCACCGCAGCACCCTTGAGCAGGGCCAGGTTCACCGGCAGCTCGGGGATGCGCCCGCTGGCGAATCCCACCACCAGCAGCCGGCCGTTCCAGGCGATGGAACGGATGGCCTGGTCGAATAGGTCGCCGCCCACCGGGTCGTAGATCACATCGGCGCCATTGCCGCCTGTCAGGCGCTTGATCTCGTCCTTGAGGCTGGCCTCGTTGTAGTTGATCAATTCGTCGGCACCGGCGGCCTTGGCCACGGCGAGTTTCTCGGCGCTGCTGGCGGCGGCGATCACCCGGGCCCCCATGGCCTTGCCGATCTCCACCGCTGCCAGGCCCACGCCACCTGAAGCGCCGAGCACCAGCAGGGTTTCGCCGGGCTGCAGGTTGCCCCGTTGCTTGAGGGCATGCATCGAGGTGCCGTAGGTCATGCTGAAGGCCGCGGCGGTGTTGAAGTCCATGGCCTGGGGAATCGGCAGCACGTTATAGCCCGGCACCGCCACCTGTTCGGCGAAGCTGCCCCAGCCGGTCAGGGCCATGACCCGGTCGCCGGCCTTGAGATGGCTGACCTTCTCGCCCACTGCACTGACCACGCCGGCCGCCTCGCCACCCGGAGAGAAGGGGAACGGTGGCTTGAACTGGTACTTGCCCTCGATGATCAGGGTGTCCGGGAAGTTGACCCCGGCGGCATGTACGTCCAGCAGGATCTCGTTCTTCTTCGGCACTGGGCTTGCGACCTCTTCCAGCACCAGCGTTTCGGCAGGGCCGAAGACTTTGCACAGCACGGCTTTCATCAGGGCTATTCCTTTGGGAGTGGTGGCCGATAAGTGTAGGAGTGTGAACCAGGTGGTCAACGAGCATGCCCGGCCCTGATAACCAGCCATAAGCTTGTGCTTGGGCTCAGGCTGGCGGGCCTTTATGCTAGGCCGCAAACCGGATTAAGGAGCGAATTGTGAAAGCGTGGATCATGTTGCTGCTGGCCCTCTCCCTGCCTGTGGCAGCGATGGCCGAAGAGGCTAAAGAAGGCGAAGCGCCGAAAGTCAGCTACATCAGCCTGACTCCGCCCTTCGTGGGCAACTACGGCCTGGATGGCGGCCCCAAGCTCAAGGTCTACAAGGCCGACGTGGCCCTGCGGGTGACCGGCGACCCGGCGGCCCAGGCGGTCAAGGCCAATGAGCCGCTGATCCGCAACCAGCTGGTGGCGCTGTTCGCCCAGCAGACCGCCGAGACCATGAACAATGTCGAGGCCAAGGAAAAACTGCGCCAGGAAGCCCTCAAGCAGGTGCAACAGGTGATGAACGACGAGACCGGCAAGCCGGTGGTCGAGGACCTGCTGTTCAACAACCTGATCATCCAGTAATGCTGGACCCGTAGGCGCGAGGCTTGCCCGCGATAGCGATATCGCGACCCCCGCCAGATTCCAGCCTTAAGGCTGATCGCGAGCAAGCTTCGCTCCTGCATGTCGGCGTCCCGAGGCAACCTCAGGACGCCAGGCTCTTGCGAAACCGCGCCAGGGCGATGGTGAAGAACGCCAGGCCAATCGCACCCAGGGCCAGCAGGTCGGGCCAGACCACGCTGACGCCGGCGTCGCGGAACAGGATCGCCGCGCTCAAGCTGACGAAATGCGTCGATGGCGAACCCTGCATCACCCATTGCAACCACTGCGGCATGCTGTCCAGCGGTGTACTGCCGCCGGATAACAACAGCATCGGAATGATCACCGGGATCGCCAGCAGGCCGAACTGCGGGGTCGAGCGGGCCAAAGTGGCGAGGAAGATGCCCAGGGCCGTGCTGGCGAACAGATAGAGCGCGGTGACTATCAGGAACAAGCCCAGGGAGCCGGCCAGCGGCACGCCCAGCAACCCTTTGACGACCACTTCCAGCGATATCCAGGTGCACAGCACCACCACCAGCATGTTGCTCCAGATTTTCGCCAGCATGATCTCCAGGGCTGTGAGCGGCAGCACCAGCAAGTGATCGAGAGTACCGTGCTCGCGTTCGCGCAGCAGCGCGGTGCCGGTGAGCACGATGGCCAGGATGGTGATGTTGTTGACGATCTGGATCACCGCCAGGAACCAGCCGCCCTGCAGGTTGGTGTTGAACAGCGCGCGGGTGGTCAGCAGGGCCGGGGCCTTGGCGGGTGTGTCTCCCTGGCCGGCGTAGTCGAGCAGCTCGCGCTGGAAGATCCGGCCGATGTAGCCCGCCCCCATGAAGGCCTGGCTCATGGCGGTGGCGTCGACGTTGACCTGTACCGCCGGCTGGCGCCCGGCCAGCAGGTCGTTCTGGAAGTTGGCCGGGACGTTGATCACGAAGGTGTACTGGCCGCTGTCCAGCACGGCGTCCAGCCGGTCGTAGGGCAGGGTTGCCGGGACCTGGAATTCCGGCGGTTGCAGGGACTCCCCCAGCAGGCGCGACAGCGCGCTATGGTCCTCGTCCACCAGGGCCACGCTGGCGTTGTGCACGCCTATCACCGAGCCGGCGGCTGGCAGGTAGATGGCCACGGTGAAGGCGTACATCAGGAACAGCAACAGTACGCTGTCATGGCGCAGGCTGGTGAGTTCCTTGAGGCCCAGGCGCAGGATATGGGCAAGCCGGTTCATCAGACCTCCTGCTTTTTCAACATGACCAGGCTCAGCCCAGTGAAGCCGAGGAAGAACCCCACCAGCGCCAGGCACTGGGGCCAGAGTTCACGCACGTCCAGGGCCTTGGTGAAGGTACCGACCGCGATGTCGAGGAAGTAGCCCGCGGGGAACAGCTGGCCCATGATCGCCGCCGAACCGTCCAGGGACGAGCGCGGCACGATCAGCCCGGAGAACTGGATGGTCGGCAGGCTGGTGATGATCATGGTGCCCAGGATCGCCGCGATCTGGGTGCGGGTGAAGGCCGAGATCAGCAGGCCCATGCTGGTGGTGGCCAGCACGTACAGCACCCCGCCCAGGGCCAGGGTCAGGCCGCTGCCCTTGAACGGTACGCCGAACAGCCAGCGGTTCATGGCCACCAGCAGCCCCAGGTTGATCAGGCTGACAGCCAGGTATGGCGCCTGCTTGCCCAGGAGGAACTCCAGGCGCGTCAGTGGTGTGGCGTAGAAGTTGGTGATCGAACCCAGCTCCTTCTCGCGGACGATGCCCAAGGCGGTGAGCATGGCCGGGATGAACGCCAGGATCAGCGCCATGACGCCGGGGCCGATGGCGTTCACGCTGACCACGTCCTGGTTGTAGCGGAAGCGGGTTTCCAGCTTGGCCGCAGGTCGTGAGTTGCGCGGCAGGCTGCTGTGCTCCGCCAGCAGTTCCAGGTTGCCCTGGTGCACGGCCTCGACATAGTTGCGGCTGGTCTCCGCGCGAAACGGCATGCCACCGTCGAGCCAGGCGGCGACCACGGGCTGGCGCCCGGCATAGAGGTCGCGGCCGAAGCCGGGAGGGATTTCCAGGGCCAGCTTGATCTCCGAGCGTTGCAAGCGCCGGTGCAGCTCGGCGGAGTTGCGGATCGTCGGTTTTTCCTCGAAGTAGCGTGAGCTGCGGAAGGCTTCCAGGTAGGCGCGGCTTTGCGGGGTCTGGTCCTGGTCGTAGACGGCGAAGGCCAGCTTCTCCACATCCAGGGAAATACCGTAGCCGAAGATCACCATCATGAAGATCGCTCCGAGCAGGGCGAACCCCAGGCGCACCCGGTCGCGCAGCAGTTCCTTGCCTTCGCGGGTGGCCACCGCCAGCAACCGCGCCAGGCTCAGGCCCGAGTGCACGGGGGCGCTGGCCGCAGCCGGGGCTGCTGGTTCCGGCTGGGAGGGAGGTGGAGTGTCCGGGGCGCCCTGGGCGTCTTCCAGGCAGCGCACGAAGGCCGCTTCCAGGGTCTCGCCGGCGTACTGGCGCTGCAGCGCCTCTGGGGTATCGCAGGCCAGTACCTTGCCGGCGTGCATCAGGGAAATGCGGTCGCAGCGCTGGGCTTCGTTCATGAAGTGGGTGGACAGGAAGATGGTCACGCCCTGTTCCCGGGACAGCTCCACCAGCAGGCGCCAGAAATCGTCGCGGGCCGCCGGGTCGACCCCGGACGTGGGCTCGTCGAGGATCAGTACTTCCGGCCGGTGCAGCACCGCCACCGCCAGCGACAGGCGCTGGCGCAAACCCAGGGGCAGGGCGCCGGACTGCTGCTCGGCGATTGCGCCCAGGTCGAAGCGCTGGATCAGTTCCTCGATGCGCGGGCCGCTCTGGTCCTTGGGCAAGTCGAACAGGCGGGCGTGCAGCTCCAGGTTCTGGCGCACGCTGAGCTCGCCGTACAGCGAGAAGCTCTGGGACATGAAGCCGACCCGCTTGCGGGTGGCCAGGTCCTTGGCATTCACCGGGTTGCCCAGCAGTTTGGCGCTGCCCTCGGTGGCCGGCATCAGCCCGGTGAGAACCTTCATGGTGGTGGTCTTGCCGCAGCCGTTGGAGCCTAGGAAGCCGAAGATCTCCCCGCGGCCGATGGCGAAGCTGACCTTGTTCACGGCGGTGAAGTCGCCGAAGCGCAGGGTCAGTTCATGGGCCTCGATGGCGATGTCCTGGTTGGCGCTGGAGCGGGGCGGGATCACCAGCGGCGGATTGTCCTGGCCGCCGTCGCCCTGGAAGTGGGTGAAGGCGTCGTCCAGCTTGCCGCTGGCGGTGACCTTGGCCAGCTCCTGGCTCAGGCCCTGGGCGATCAACCGGCCGCGATCGAGCATCAGGCAATGCTCGAACTGCTCGGCTTCCTCCATGTAGGCGGTGGCCACCAGCAGCGTCAGCTGTGGTCGTTGCTGGCGCACGTCCTCCACCAGTTCCCAGAAGCGTCGGCGCGAGAGCGGGTCGACGCCGGTGGTCGGTTCGTCGAGGATCAAAAGGTCCGGCTCGTGGATCAGTGCGCAACACAGGCCGAGCTTCTGTTTCATCCCGCCTGACAGCTTGCCGGCCGGGCGCTCGGCGAAGCGCAGCAGGTCGGTGGCCAGCAGCAGGCTGTGCATGCGCTGCGCGCATTCCTTGGCGGGCAGGCCGAACAGGGTGGCGAAGAAGCGGATGTTCTCGCTGATGGACAGCTCGGGGTACAGGTTGCCGCCCAGGCCCTGGGGCATGAAGGCGATGCGCGGATAGAGGCTGCTGCGGTGGCGCCGCTGGGTGATGTCGCCCCCGAGTACCTGGAGCTGGCCCTGCTGGAGTTTCTTGACCCCGGCGATCAGCCCCAGCAGGCTCGACTTGCCGGCGCCATCCGGACCGATCAGGCCGCAACGGGTACCTGCCGGCAGGCTGAAGGCGATATCGACCAGGGCCTGTTGCGGACCATAGCGATGAGCGATGCCGGTCGCTTGCAGCGCCAGGCCGCTCATTGCAGGTTAGCCGGCCAGTCCACGGGGGCGGTGCGCACGTAACCGGCACCGGGCATGCCCGGCTTGGCTTGTGGCACGGCGGCGGGTTGGGTCAGGCGCACCTTGACCCGGAACACCAGTTTCTGGCGTTCGTCGCGGGTCTCCACTTCCTTGGGGGTGAACTGGGACTTGGCCGCGACGAAGTTGATCTTCGCCGGTAGTGGCTGGTTGGGCAGGCCGTCGAGCAGCAGGCGTGCTTCATCGCCCACGGTCAGGCGCCCGGCGACGGAGGCGGGCAGGTAGAGGTTCATGTACTGGTCGTTGGGATCGATCAGCAGCAGCACCCGGCCACCCGCGCCCAGGACCTCGCCGGGTTCGGCCAGGCGCAGTTGGATGATGCCGTCGATGGGCGCGCGCAGGCTGCTGTCGTCGATTTCGCTGATGAGCTGGGCCACCTGGGCCTGGGCGGCGCCGATGGCGGCCTTGACCGAGGCGACCTGGGCCTGGGCCGCCAGCACTGCCGCGTTGCCGGTGCTCAGGCGGGCTTGCTGCTGGTCGATGATCTGCTGGCTGGCGAAGCCGCGACGGAACAGCTCCTGGGAGCGCTTGAGTTCCTGGTTGGCCAGTAGCAGTTCGCTCTGGCGCAGTTGCACATTGGCTTCGGCGGCAGAGAGGTTTTCCCGGGCCCTGGCCACTTCGGCCTCGGCCTGGGTGCGCTGGGCTTCCAGGGTCCGGGTATCCATGCGTGCCAGCAGTTGGCCCTGGAGCACCTTGTCGCCCTCATGGACTCGCACTTCGGCCAGGCGCCCCGGGATCTTGCTGGCGATCTGCACCTCGGTGGCCTCCAGGCGGCCGTTGCCCATGCTCAAGCCTTCGGGCAGGCGGTCCTGGAGGGACTTCCAGTAGCCGAAACCACCGGCAGCGAGCAATAGGATCAAGAGGGAAACAGCGAAAACACGGGAGGAACGGCGGTTCTTCGACATGGGGTCTGCGTCCTGCGGCTATAGCGTCCTAGTCTGACGAACCTCAAGCCTGGACCGCTTGATGCTCGTCAAATGTAAAGGGCGCTAGCCTAACCTCAA
Source organism: Pseudomonas piscis (assembly GCF_009380155.1). Classification (GTDB taxonomy): domain Bacteria; phylum Pseudomonadota; class Gammaproteobacteria; order Pseudomonadales; family Pseudomonadaceae; genus Aquipseudomonas; species Aquipseudomonas piscis. The sequence goes on from NZ_WHUV01000001.1 coordinate 305,136, forward strand.
TGTTTGCAGGCTGCATGATGGACGTGACAAAAAACCGGCAACGCTGCCATGGCTTGCATGGCCATGGCGTGCGCGGGGATCAGCGCAGCGCGAGCACCGCCGCCCACTGCTCGGCGGATACGGGCATCACCGAGAGGCGGCTGCCTTTGTGCACCAGGGGCATCTCGGCAAGGGCTGCCTGCTGCTTGAGGTAGTCCAGGCGCAGGACCTTGCCGAAGGTCTGCACATGGGCCACGTCGATGGCGCTCCAGGCGTTCTTCTCGGCGCTGGACTTGGGATCGAAATAGACGCTGTCCGGCTCCAGGGCGGTGGGGTCCGGGTAGGCAGCCTTGACGATCCGGCCAATCCCGGCGATGCCCGGCTCGGGGCAGCTGGAATGGTAGAAGAAGAACTCGTCGCCCTCGGCCATGGCCCGCAGGAAGTTGCGTGCCTGGTAGTTGCGCACGCCATCCCAGCGCGCCTGGCCGAGTGCCTGCAGGCCTTCGATGGAGAGCTCGTCCGGCTCGGATTTCATCAGCCAATAGGCCATGTGCTTGCCCTCCGACAAGGTGGGTGAACGGGTGATCTGGCAATTTTATGACAAACCGACGGTCGGTTGACGCCAGCATTTGCGTGTCGGTTCACGTTATCGCAAAATGCCGGGATTTTAAGCTTGACGCTGCCGCATGGCTGGTTATGGATGCCGTGCCGCCAGCGTGTGTGATGTGCCTGAGGGGGGGCAATCGATGAAACGCCAACCGGATTTGCTATGGATTTTGGTTATTTTGTTCGGTTTGGGCGTTGTGACCACCGGTTATGCACAGAGCCTATGGGCCAGCAAGACCGATGCTCCGGTCGAGATCGCACAACAGCAGCAACCTCTCAAGCGCTGAGTCAGCGTCGATAGAATGCGGCGCCTAGCGGGCGCCGTACCATCCCCGATCGGTCACCGTGCCCTGCAGCGGCACATCCCAGCTGGCCTGATCCAGTTTTCCAACTTTCTGGCATTCATGGGCCAGCCCCAGCAGCTTCGGCTTGCGCCATGTTTTCCGGCGCGCCAGATAGGCCAGGCTGCGGTCGTAGAATCCACCGCCCATCCCCAGGCGTCCGCCCTCTTCATCGAACCCCACCAACGGTAACAGCACCAGGTCCAGGGCCCAGACCTTGCGTTGGCGGGCGACATTGATTTTGGGTTCGAGAATGCGAAAGCGATTGGGCCGCAGCTGCTCGCCCGGACGAAGGCGCTGGAAGACCATCTTGGTACGTGGCCAGGCGCTGAGGACCGGCAGGTAGGTGGCCTTGCCCCGGCGCTGGGCGGCGCGCAACAGCAGGCGCGGGTCGATTTCACCATCGGTGGGGAGGTACAGCGATAGATGTCGCGCGCGGCGAAATACCGGATCCTGCGCCAGCTGTCGATACAAGCCACGGGCGGCCTGGCGCTGCTGGGCGGGTGTCAGGGCGCGACGGGCTTTGCGCAGCATGCGGCGAAGTTGCGGGCGGGAGGGCGGCGCAGGTGCGGTCATGGAGGAGGCTTTGCAAGTCGGGATGGCAGGACAGCCTACCCGGAAAAACCAATGCCAGCATGGATAACTGGCATTGATCGATGATTCAGGCTCCCCAGGCGAACCGCTGTCGACTTAGCCCTTGAACCCGAGAGTTCAAGGCGGGAGATGCAGCAGGCTTTAAGGCTTTCCGTCTAGCGGACATGCACACCAGCCCAACGTGCAACTTCCAGGGTAGTGCAAATCGGCTCAGGGACATCGCCAACTGGCAAGCACCCCAGGGAGTGGCGGGAGTATAACGCAACCGCTGTCAGGAATCAGCCTTGCTTGCGTCCGATTCTGTCGCCAGGACCAGATCGACCCGCTCCAGCAGGTCGCGTACCTGTTCGCGGGTGGTCGTGCTGGCCTGCACGTCCGGGCGCTCCTGGCGATGCAGCAGGTCGTGGGTGATGTTCAGGGCGGCCATGACTGCAATCCGGTCGGCGCCGATGACCTTGCCGCTGCTGCGGATCTCGCGCATCTTGCCGTCCAGGTAGCGGGCGGCGCTCACCAGATTGCTGCGTTCTTCCTGGGGGCAGATGATCGAATATTCTTTGTCGAGGATCTGCACGGTAACGCTATTGCTTGAACTCATGAGTCTTGCTCCAGGGCCTTGAGGCGCGAAATCATCGATTCGACCTTACGCCGGGCGATTTCGTTTTTTTCAATGAGGTGCGCGCGTTCCTCGCGCCAGGTCTTTTCCTGAGCTAGTAAGAGTGCGTTTTGACTCTTTAGTTGCTCGACCCGGGTAATCAGCAGTTCGAGTCTGGCCATCAGTGCGTGCAGGTCGGTGTCTTCCATTGTGTCCCACTGAATTTGATCTGATGAGTGGCAACTGGCAGGACAGCAGCCGGCGCATCCGGTGCTGTCCGCTCGGCGAACTGTCCGTCGCCCAAGGCCCCGCGCACCGTTGTGACAGGGCGCAAGGCACAACGCGACGCTAGCAATGAGTGATGACACGCCCTACGATACAAGGCCTTCATTCTAGACATTGCGCCGCTTGGCGCCTAGCTGCCCATGCCCATTCAGAACTCCCCTTACGATGCCTTCGCCACCCTGCTCAGCAGCAGCGGTCATTCTGTTTCTCCCGCCGAACTGCACGGCCTGTTACTGGGGCGCAGTTGCGCCGGCGCCGGCTTTGAAGTCGACGGCTGGCTGGTGGACGCTGCCGAGCTGCTCGAAGGCGAACCTCAGGAAAACGTACGCAACGCCTTGATTGGCCTGCAGGAAATGGTCAAGGGCGAGCTCACCAGCGACGACATGACCGTGGTCCTGCTGCTGCCCAGCGACGATGCTCCGCTGGCCCAGCGCGCCACCGCCCTTGGCCAGTGGTGCCAGGGTTTCCTCTCCGGTTTCGGCCTCAACTTCCGCGACAGCAGTGCCCTGAGCACCGAAGGTACGGAAGTGTTGCAGGACCTTGCAGCCATCGCCCAGGTCCAGGACGCGCTGGAAGAATCCGACGACGGTGAGAACGACTACATGGAAGTGATGGAGTACCTGCGGGTCGCGCCACTTCTGCTGTTCACCGAAACCAACAAGGCCGGCGCACCGGCTGCCAAGCCTTCTCTGCATTGACCTGACAGGGACCCGGGCCTGCCCATGATCCATATCCCGAAAGCTGAATACAGCCGGCGCCGCAAGGCGCTCATGGCGCAGATGGAGCCCAACAGCATCGCGATCCTGCCGGCGGCGGCCGTGGCCATTCGCAATCGCGACGTGGAGCACGTCTACCGCCAGGACAGCGACTTCCAGTACCTCAGTGGCTTTCCCGAGCCACAGGCGGTGATCGTGCTGATGCCCGGTCGCGAGCATGGCGAGTACGTGCTGTTCTGCCGCGAGCGCAATGCCGAGCGCGAGCTCTGGGATGGCCTGCGGGCCGGCCAGGAGGGGGCGATCCGCGACTATGGCGCGGACGATGCCTTTCCCATCACCGATATCGACGACATCCTCCCGGGGCTGATCGAGGGGCGCGACCGGGTCTATTCGGCCATGGGCAGCAACCCCGAGTTCGACCGGCACCTGATGGAATGGATCAACGTGATCCGTTCCAAGGCCCACCTGGGTGCCCAGCCACCGAACGAATTCGTTGCCCTGGATCATCTGCTGCACGACATGCGCCTGTATAAATCGGCGGCGGAAGTGAAGGTGATGCGCGAGGCCGCGCGGATCTCCGCCCAGGCGCATATCCGTGCGATGCAGGCCAGCCGTGCCGGCCTGTACGAATACAGCCTGGAGGCCGAGCTGGACTACGAGTTCCGCAAGGGCGGGGCGAAGATGCCGGCCTACGGGTCCATCGTTGCGGCTGGACGCAACGGTTGCATCCTGCACTACCAGCAGAATGATGCCGTGCTCAAGGACGGCGACCTGGTGCTGATCGACGCCGGCTGTGAAATCGACTGCTATGCCAGCGACATCACCCGCACCTGGCCGGTCAATGGCCGGTTCTCGCCGGAGCAGAAGGCGATCTACGAGCTGGTGCTGGCCGCCCAGGAGGCTGCCTTCGTCGAGATCGCCCCGGACAAGCACTGGAACCAGGCCCACGAAGCGACGGTCCGGGTGATCACCGCTGGCCTGGTGGAGTTGGGCCTGCTGGAGGGCGCTGTCGACGACTTGATCGCCAGCGAAGCCTACAAGGCGTTCTACATGCACCGCGCCGGGCACTGGCTGGGCATGGATGTACACGATGTCGGCGAGTACAAGGTCGGCGGCGAGTGGCGGGTGCTGGAGGTCGGCATGGCGCTGACCGTAGAGCCGGGGATCTACATTTCCCCGGACAACCAGCAAGTGGCGAAGAAGTGGCGCGGCATTGGCGTGCGCATCGAGGACGACGTGGTAGTGACCAAGCAGGGCTGTGAAATTCTGACAGGCGGCGTGCCCAAGAGCGTCGCCGAGATCGAGGCGCTGATGGCCGCGGCCCGGGGCCAGGCGTCATGAGTCGGGTCAATCTCGCCATCATCGGTGGCGGCCTGGTCGGCGCCAGCCTGGCCCTGGCCCTGCAAGCGGGCGCCAAGGCCCGGGGCTGGAAGATCGTGCTGATCGAACCCTTCGCTCCTGGCGACAGTTTCCAGCCCAGCTATGACGCACGCTCCTCGGCGCTGTCCTTCGGCGCGCGGCAGATCTACCAGCGCCTGGACCTGTGGCAGGCAATTTCCCGGCGCGCCGAGCCGATCAAGCAGATCCATGTGTCCGACCGTGGCCGTTTCTCCACTGCGCGGCTGTCGGCCATGGAAGAGGGCGTCCCGGCCCTGGGTTACGTAGTGGAGAACGCCTGGCTCGGCCAGTGCCTGTGGCAGGGGCTGGACCAGGACGTGATCAGCTGGCGCTGCCCGGCGGAAGTCACCCGCCTGGAGCCCCTGGAAGGCGGCTACCGCCTGACCCTGGATGACGAGACCACCCTGGAATGCGACCTTGCGGTGTTGGCCGATGGCGGTCGTTCCAGCCTGCGCGAGCAGCTGGGCATCGGGGTTCGCAAGCGCCCTTACAACCAGAGTGCGCTGATCGCCAACATCACCCCCAGCGAAGCCCACGGCGGCATGGCCTTCGAGCGCTTCACCGACGACGGGCCCATGGCCTTGTTGCCGCTGCCGGAAAACCGCTGCGCGCTGGTCTGGACCCGCCAGGGCATGGATGCGCAGCGCCTGGCCGCGCTGGACGAACGCGGCTTCCTCAGCGAATTGCAGGGAGTGTTCGGTTATCGCCTGGGCACTCTCAAGCAAGTGGGCGCCCGGCACCTGTACCCGCTTTCCCTGGTGGAGGCCGAGGAGCAAGTGCGCCCGCACCTGGTGGTGCTGGGCAACGCCGCCCACAGCCTGCACCCGATTGCCGGCCAGGGATTCAACCTGTCCCTGCGCGACGCCCAGGCCCTGGCCGATGCCCTGCTCGGCAGCGAACGCACGCCGGGTGATTTCTCGGTACTGCAGGCCTATCGCGAGCGCCAGCGCCTGGACCAGGACCTGACCGTGGGCTTTTCCGACCAGGTCACGCGGCTGTTCGGCAGCAAGCTGCCGCTACTGTCGGTAGGGCGCAACCTCGGCTTGCTGGGCCTGGATCTGCTACCGCCGGCCAAGCGCTGGTTCGCTCGCCAGGCCATGGGCCTGGGTGTTCGCCCGGATGCGTGACTGGTTGGCCCGGCGTGTCGGCAAGGCACGCCTATTGCGTTGGGTGTTGAATCTGTACCCACCCTACTTCGGCGCAGGAGTACGGATTCGCCACATCTCCGCGGACTTTCGCGAGGCACGGGTGTCCATGGGCCTGGGCTGGTACAACCGCAACTATGTCGGCACCCAGTTCGGCGGCAGCCTGTATTCGATGGTGGACCCGTTCTTCATGTTGATGCTGATGGAAAACCTGGGACGCGACTACATCGTCTGGGACAAGGCCGCGGCCATCGACTTCATCGCACCGGGCAAGGGCCCGGTGTTCGCCCGGTTCAGCATCGACCAGGACCTGATCGACCAGATCCGCCAGCACACCGCTGCCGGAGAAAAGTACCTGCCGCAGTTGCAGGTCGAGATTCACGATGGCTCCGGCACCCTGGTGGCGCGGGTCGACAAAACCCTTTATGTGCGGCTCAAGCCGCAAGCGAGACAGGCCTAAAGCATGGAAATGCGCGCAGATGTGCTGATTGTCGGAGCCGGCATGGTCGGCAGTGCCCTGGCCCTGGCGTTGCAGGGCAGTGGCCTGGAAGTGCTGCTGCTCGACGGTGGTTCCCTGAGTGTCAAACCTTTCGACCAGCAGGCGCCGTTCGAGCCCCGGGTCAGTGCGCTGTCGGCGGCCAGCCAGCGGATCCTGCAGCGCCTCGGCGCCTGGGACGGCATAGCCCGGCGCCGTAGCAGTCCCTACCGCGACATGCAGGTCTGGGATGGCAGCGGCACCGGCCAGATCCACTTCTCGGCGGCCAGCGTGCATGCCGAGGTATTGGGGCATATCGTCGAGAACCGAGTGGTCCAGGATGCCTTGCTCGAACGCCTGCATGAGTGCGATATCGGTTTGCTGGCCGATGCCCGGCTGGAGCAGATGCGCCGTTCCGGCGACGACTGGCTGCTGACCCTGGCCGACGGCCGGAGCCTGCGGGCGCCGCTGGTGGTGGCCGCCGACGGTGCCAACTCGGCGGTGCGCCGCCTCACCGGTTGCGCTACGCGGGAGTGGGATTACCTGCACCACGCCATCGTCACCAGCGTGCGCAGCAGCCAGCTCCACCAGCTGACGGCCTGGCAACGCTTCACCGACACCGGCCCGCTGGCCTTTTTACCCCTGGTGCGGGATGGGCAGCACGACTGGTGCTCCATCGTCTGGTCCACCACGCCCACCGAGGCCGAACGCCTGATGGCCCTGGACGACGCAAGCTTCTGCGCCGAGCTGGAACGGGCTTTCGAGGGGCGCCTGGGCCAGGTGCTTGGCGCCGATCCACGGCTTTGCGTGCCGCTGCGCCAGCGCCATGCCAAGCGCTACGTGGCCGAGGGCTTGGCGCTGATCGGCGATGCGGCCCACACCATCCATCCGCTGGCGGGGCAGGGGGTCAACCTGGGGTTCCTCGATGCGGCGGTACTGGCCCAGGTGTTGCTGGAGGCCGCCGGACGTGGCGAGCGCCTGGCCGAGGTCAAGGTGCTGAGCCGTTTCGAGCGCAAGCGCATGCCCCACAACCTGGCGCTGATGGCCGCCATGGAGGGCTTCGAGCGTTTGTTCCAGGCCGATCCGTTGCCGCTGCGCTGGTTGCGCAACACCGGGCTGAAGGTGGTCGACCAGATGCCCGAGGCCAAGGCCCTATTCGTGCGCCAGGCACTGGGCTTGAGTGGCGACTTGCCGGAGTTGGCCCGGGCCGAGTGATCCGGATCCAGGGAGGTGCCTGCCGATGACGAGCAGGCGCCGCCGCACAGGGCAAGGCTTCCCGCGCAACATCTGGTTACTGCTCGGCTCCGGGTTCGGTTGAGCCAGCAAATGGGAGTCCTTATCATTTCGCCTCACTTTGCATACGAGAGACTGCTCCCATGTTGGCACCGAAGCGTCTACTGACCGCCCTGGCACTCACCCTCATCGCCGGCACCGCCCAGGCCGCCGACGAAGTGGTGGTCTACTCCTCCCGTATCGACGAGCTGATCAAGCCGGTGTTCGATGCCTACACCCAGAAGACCGGGGTGAAGATCAAGTTCATCACCGACAAGGAAGCGCCGCTGATGCAGCGCATCAAGGCCGAGGGCGAGAACGCCACCGCCGACCTGCTGCTGACCGTGGACGCCGGCAACCTCTGGCAGGCCGAGCAGATGGGCATCCTGCAGCCCTTCACCTCCAAGATCATCGACAGCAACATTCCCCTGCAATACCGCTCTTCCAGCCACGCCTGGACCGGCCTGAGCCTGCGGGCGCGGACCCTGGCCTACTCCACCGAGCGGGTCAAACCGGGCGAGCTGACCACCTACGAGGCCCTGGCCGGCAAGCAGTGGGAAGGCCGCCTGTGCCTGCGCACCGCGAAGAAGGTCTACAACCAGTCGCTGACTGCCACGCTGATCGAGACCCACGGCGCGGACAAGACCGAGGAAATCCTCAAGGGCTGGGTCAACAACCTGTCCACCGATGTGTTCTCCGACGACATCGCCGTGCTGGAAGCGATCAATGCCGGCCAGTGCGACGTGGGTATCGTCAACACCTACTACTACGGCCGCCTGCACAAGCAGAAGCCGAACCTGGCGGTGAAACTGTTCTGGCCGAACCAGGGCGATCGCGGAGTGCACGTCAACCTGTCGGGAATCGGCCTGACCAAGCATGCACCGCATCCGGAGGCCGCCAAGGCGCTGGTGGAATGGATGACCACCCCTGAAGCGCAGAAGATCTTCGCCGACGTCAACCAGGAGTTCCCGGCCAACCCGGCGGTGGCGCCGTCTGCCGAAGTCGCCAGCTGGGGCAAGTTCGTGGCCGATACCCTGCCGGTGGAAATCGCCGGCAAGCGCCAGGCCGAGGCCATCCGCCTGATGGACCGCGCGGGCTGGAACTGAGCCTGCCGTTATACTGCGCCCCGCTTTTGCGGGGCGTTTTCTTTAGCGGCTGGGCTTTTTGTGGCGAGGGAGCTTGCTTGCGCTTCAGTGCGCAGCGCCGGCAAAGCCTGATTTCGTGATTCAACTGTCGGAACGGGTTTGCAGCCCTTGGGGCGGCCAAGTCGCCAGCGGGAGCAAGCTCCCTCGCCATGCGTGTCTTGCACAAGTATTTTTGTCTGCTCAATCTGCCTGAGAGTTTTTTGTGGCCCATCCCGCCCAACGTCGTTGGTATCCCCTGGTCTTTGCCGTCGCGGCCCTGGTCCTGCTGCCGCTGAGCGTACTGCTGTTTTCCTGGCAGGCGGTCGACCAACAGATCTGGTCCCACCTGTGGGAGACCCAGATGCCGCGCCTGCTCGGCAATACCCTGACTCTGGTGCTCGGGGTCGGCGTCGGAGTCACGTTGCTGGGGGTGAGCCTGGCCTGGCTCACCAGCCTCTGCGAGTTCCCGGGGCGGCGCTGGCTGGACTGGGCGCTGATGCTGCCGTTCGCGATCCCGGCCTATGTGCTGGCCTTCGTCTTCGTCGGCCTGCTGGACTTTTCCGGGCCGGTGCAAAGCCTGTTGCGGGAGTGGTTCGGCAGTGGCCTGAGGCTGCCCAGGGTGCGCTCCACCGGCGGGGTCATCCTGGTGCTGGTGCTGGTGTTCTACCCCTACGTCTACCTGCTGGCGCGCAGTGCCTTCCTGGCCCAGGGCAAGGGCTTGATGGAGGCCGCGCGGGTGCTCGGGCAATCGCCCTGGCAGGCCTTCTGGCGCGTGGCCCTGCCCATGGCCCGACCGGCCATCGGCGCCGGCGTGGCCCTGGCGTTGATGGAGACCCTGGCGGACTTCGGCGCGGTGGCGGTGTTCAACTTCGATACCTTCACCACTGCCATCTACAAGACCTGGTACGGCTTCTTCAGCCTGTCCAGCGCCGCACAGTTGGCCAGCCTGTTGCTGCTGGCGGTGATGCTGGTGCTGTACGGCGAGCGGCGTGCCCGGGGCGCCAGCCGTACCGGCAACGAGCGCCCTCGGGGCAAGGCCCTGTACCAGCTGCGGGGATTCAAGGCACTGGCGGCCAGCGGCTGGTGCCTGCTGGTGTTCGCCTGCGCCTTCGTGATTCCGCTGCTGCAACTGCTGGCGTGGTTCTGGCAGCGCGGGCGCTTCGACCTGGACGAGCGCTACGCCGGCCTGATCGTCCACACCTTGTACCTGGGAGGCATGGCGGCGCTGATCACGGTCAGCGTGGCCTTGTTGCTGGCCTTCGCCCGGCGCCTGGCGCCGACCCGGGGCATCCAGGCGGGTGTCAGCCTGGCCAACCTGGGCTACGCCTTGCCGGGGTCGGTGCTGGCGGTGTCGATCATGTTGGCCTTCAGCTACCTGGACCGCGAACTGGTGATCCCGCTGTCCGGCTGGCTGGGCGGAGCGGGCAAGCCCTTGTTGCTGGGCAGCCTCTGCGCCTTGTTGCTGGCCTACCTGGTGCGTTTCATCGCCGTGGCCTATGGCCCCCTGGAAACAAGCCTGGAGCGCATCCGTCCGTCACTGCCGGAAGCCGCCCGCAGCCTGGGAGTCGGTGGCCCGCGACTGTTTTTCAAAGTGTATCTGCCGCTGCTGCTACCCGGGACCTTGAGCGCCGCCCTGCTGGTGTTCGTCGATGTGCTCAAGGAAATGCCCGCCACCTTGCTGATGCGCCCGTTCGGCTGGGACACCCTGGCGGTGCGGATCTTCGAAATGACCAGTGAGGGAGAGTGGGCGCGGGCCTCGTTGCCGGCCCTGACCCTGGTGCTGGTGGGACTGTTGCCGGTGATCGGCCTGATCCGTCGCTCGGCCCATCGAATCGGTTAGGTGTCAGCCCGCCACCTTGCGGCTACAATGCGCGGCATTCGGTGCGGTCTGTTGTTTGGCCGGGACGCTGGAACCGGCTGGGAGCCATGTATTCCAAGGCTTTCACCTTTGCAGCGCCAGGCCGCACCCTCGCCACGCCCGGAAGGAGAAACCCATGGGACAGCGTACGCCTCTGTATGACCTGCATCTCGCCCTCGGCGCGAAAATGGTCGATTTTGGCGGTTGGGATATGCCCTTGCATTACGGCTCGCAAGTCGAGGAACACCATCAGGTGCGCCGGGATTGTGGAGTGTTCGATGTATCCCACATGACCGTGATCGATGTCGACGGCGACCAGGCCAAGGCCTGGCTCCAGCACTTGCTGGCCAATGACGTCGAACGCCTGCAAAGCCCCGGCCAGGCCTTGTACAGCGCCATGCTCAACGAGCAGGGCGGCATCGTCGACGACATGATCGTCTACCGCCTCCAAGACAGTTATCGCCTGGTGGTCAACGCCGCGACCCGCCAGCAAGACCTGGCCTGGATGCAGTCCCGACTGGGAGACTTCCAGGTCCGGCTGCGCGAGCGGGCGGAACTGGCCATGCTGGCGATCCAGGGACCCCAGGCGCGCCAGCGCATCGCCGAACTGGTGAGCCAGCCCCGGGCCACCCTGATCCAGCAACTCAAGCCTTTCGAAGGCCGTGTCGACGGTGACTGGTTCATCGCCCGCACCGGCTACACCGGTGAAGATGGCCTGGAGATCGTCCTGCCCGCCGAACAGGCGCCGGCCTTTTTCAACGACCTGGTGGGCGCGGGCATCTCGCCCATCGGCCTTGGCGCCCGTGACACCCTGCGCCTGGAGGCCGGCATGAACCTCTATGGCCAGGATATCCACCAGCAGGTTTCACCCCTGGCAGCGAACATGGCCTGGAGCATCGCCTGGGAGCCGGCCACGCGCCAGTTCATCGGGCGTGCCGCCCTGGAAGCCGAGCGGGCGGGCGGAATACAGCACAAGCTGGTGGGCCTGGTGCTCGAGGAACGTGGCGTCTTGCGGGCGCACCAGGTGGTACGCATCGCCGATGTTGGCGAAGGTGAGATCACCAGTGGTAGTTTCTCCCCTACGCTGAGCAAGTCGATTGCCCTGGCGCGAGTACCGATGGCCACCGGCGATCGGGCCGAAGTGGAAATCCGTGGCAAGTGGTACCCGGTGCGGGTAGTCAAACCGACCTTCGTGCGCCATGGCAAAACCTTGATCTAACATTTTTGCAGCCGGCATTGCGCCGCTGTTCATTTCTTCTTGAGGACACAGAACATGAGCGATATCCCTGCCCACCTGCGTTTTGCCGAAAGCCACGAGTGGGCCCGCCTGGAAGCCGACGGCAGCGTGACCGTGGGTATTAGCGACCACGCCCAGCAAGCCCTGGGCGATGTGGTATTCGTCGAGCTGACCGAAGTCGGCCAGGTGTTCGGCGCAGGGGACCAGGCCGGCGTGGTGGAGTCGGTCAAGGCCGCTTCGGACATCTACGCCCCGGTGGCCGGTGAAGTGATCGAAGTCAACGAGGAGCTGAGCGCCAGCCCCGAGTTGCTCAACAGCGAGCCCTACGACGCCTGGATCTTCAAGCTCAAGCCGGCCAACCCGGCGGACCTGGAAAAACTGCTGGACGCCGCAGGCTACAAGGCCTCCATCGGCGAATAAGGCATACGCGGCCGGTCCCCGAGCGGGCCGGCCGCGAGCCCCTTACCTCTGCAACACCTCTTTGACCGCGGCTACCGCGCGCTCCACATCGCTCTTGTCCATCGCCGTGAACATCGGCAACGACACGATCAGGCGTCCCACCCGTTCCGCTACCGGGAACATTCCTTCCTTGAAGCCGCGCTCGCGGTACAGGCTCAACAGGTGAATCGGCGGATAGTGATAGCCGATGCCGATACCCCGTTGCTGCATCTGCTCCATGAACGTGGCGCGGGCCGGCTGGCCATCCTGGCGCTCGGGCAAGACCAACTGGAACAGATGCCAGTTACTGTTGCTGAAGTCCGCCGGTGGCAGCTGGGCGCCGTAGCGCTCCTGGAAATCGCTGCCAAAGCATTCGAAATAGTGCCGGGCCAGCTCGCGACGGTGGGTGGTGATCGCCTCGATATGGGCGAACTGCCCGAGGCCGATGGCCGCGGCGACGTCGGTCATGTTGAACTTGCCGCCCAGCACATCCACGTCCAGGCCGTCGTGGCCGCTGCGGGTCACCCCTTGCAGGCGGTACTTCTCGGCCAGGCGCACTTCTTCCGGGGTATTGAGCACCAGGCAGCCACCTTCGGAGCAGGTGACGTTCTTGTTGGCCTGGAAGCTGAACGACACGAAGTCGCCGCCGGCGCCGATGCGCTGGCCGTTCCAGCTGGAGCCCAGGGCCTGGGCGGCGTCCTCCACCACCCGCAGGCCATGCTTGCTGGCCAGGGCGTAGAGGCGGTCCATGTCCAGCGGCAGGCCGGCCAGGTACACCGGGATGATGGCCTTGGTGCGCGGGGTGATGGCGGCCTCGACCTGGTTCAGGTCGAGGTTGCGGGTCACCGGGTCGATGTCGGCGAACACCGGCGTGGCGCCCACTTCGAGAATCACGTTGGCGGTGGCTACCCAGGAGATCGGCGTGGTGATCACTTCGTCGCCCGGGCCGATGCCGGCGATGCGCAGGGCGATCTCCATGGTGCAGGTGCCGGAGTTGAAGGTCCGCACGGTGCGGCCGCCGAAGAACTGCGAAAGCTGCGTCTCGAAGGCCTGGACCTTGGGACCGCTGGTGATCCAGCCCGAGCGCAGCACCTCGCCGACGGCGGCGATGGTGGGTTCATCGATGGTGGGTTTGGAGAACGGCAGGAAGGGCAGTTGGCTCATGACGATGGGACACCCGATAAGCGGACGCTGGGAACATGGATTGAGGCGCGCCGGGGCGCGCGCTGACGCCCAGCATGATGGTCCCGAATGCCTCGGGACGCCAGAGCGCCGAGGGGCAAAATCGGCTGCTATGCTGCTTGGCACCCTGTCGCATCGACGCTGAGCGCCGTTCATCGGAGAGAGACTGCCATGCCATCCCTGACCCAGCTACGTGAGCCCAATGCATTTCTCGACCGGCACCTGGGACCCGATTCCCAGGAGCAGCAAGCCATGCTTGCCAGCCTCGGGCTCGGCAGCCGGGTCGAGCTGATCGAGCAGACGGTACCGCCAGCCATTCGCTTCAATCGTGCCCTGGACCTGCCGCCGGCCCTCGACGAGACGGCGGCCCTGGCGCGGCTCAAGGGCTATGCGGCGCAGAACCAGGTCTGGACCAGCCTGATCGGCATGGGTTACCACGGCACCCGCACGCCCAACGTGATCCTGCGCAACGTGCTGGAAAACCCCGGCTGGTATACCGCCTATACCCCTTACCAGCCGGAGATCGCCCAGGGTCGGCTCGAGGCGCTGCTGAATTTCCAGCAGATGACCATCGACCTCACCGGCCTCGACCTGGCCAATGCCTCGCTGCTGGACGAAGCCACTGCTGCGGCCGAGGCCATGGCCATGGCCAGTCGTGTGGCCAAGTCCGGGAGCAAGCGGTTCTTCGTCGACGAACATTGCCATCCGCAGACCATCTCGGTGGTGCGGACCCGGGCCGAGGGCTTCGGCTTCGAGCTGGTGGTCGATAGTCTCGACAAGCTTTCCGAGCACGAGGTCTTCGGCGCCTTGTTGCAGTACCCGGATACTCACGGCGAGATCCGCGACCTGCGGCCGCTGATCGATCAATTGCATGCCCGCCAGGCCCTGGCTTGCGTCGCCACCGACCTGCTCAGCCTGTTGCTGCTGGCCCCGCCTGGCGAGCTGGGCGCGGACGTGGTGCTGGGCTCGTCCCAGCGCTTTGGCGTGCCCATGGGCTACGGTGGCCCCCACGCGGCGTTCTTCGCCTGCCGCGACGAGTACAAGCGGGCCATGCCCGGGCGCATCATCGGCGTGTCCCGCGATGCCCGGGGCCAGGTGGCCCTGCGCATGGCGTTGCAGACCCGCGAGCAGCACATCCGCCGCGAGAAGGCCAACTCCAACATCTGTACCGCCCAGGTACTGCTGGCCAACATCGCTGCTTTCTATGCGGTGTACCACGGCCCCAAGGGGCTCAAGCGCATCGCCCAGCGGGTGCATCGGCTGACCTGCATTCTCGCTGCGGGGCTGGAGCGCCATGGCATCGTCCGGGTCAACCGGCACTTCTTCGATACCCTGACCCTGGAGGTGGGCGGCAGCCAGACCGCGATCATCGAGAGCGCCAGGGCCCAGCGGATCAACTTGCGGATCCTCGGCCGTGGCCGGCTGGGCCTGAGCCTCGACGAGACCTGCGACGAAACCACCGTCGCCCGGTTGTGGGATGTGTTCCTGGGGGCCGACCATGGCCTGGACGTAGCCGTGCTGGATGCCGAGGAGCTGGAGTCCGGCGTGCCCGATGAGCTGCTGCGCCGCAGCCCGGTGCTGGGGCATCCGGTGTTCAGCGCCCATCACAGCGAGACGCGGATGCTGCGTTATCTCAAGCAGCTGGAGAACAAGGACCTGGCGCTCAACCAGTCGATGATTCCCCTGGGCTCTTGCACCATGAAGCTCAACGCCAGCAGCGAGATGATCCCCATCACCTGGCCGGAGTTCGCCGACCTGCATCCCTTCGCGCCCCGGGAGCAGGCCGCCGGCTACAGCTTGATGATCGACGAACTGGAGCGCTGGCTGTGCGCGATCACCGGTTTCGATGCCATCTGCATGCAGCCCAACTCCGGGGCCCAGGGCGAATATGCCGGGCTTTTGGCCATCCGCCGCTACCACGAGAGCCGGCACCAGGGACAACGGCACATCTGCCTGATCCCGGCCTCGGCCCATGGCACCAACCCGGCCTCGGCGCAGATGGCGGGGATGCAGGTGGTGATCGTCGAGTGCGACGAGGCCGGCAACGTCGATCTGGCGGACCTGGCGGCCAAGGCTGCGCAAGCCGGCGAGCGCTTGTCCTGCCTGATGGCGACCTACCCCTCGACCCATGGGGTCTATGAAGAAGGCATCCGCCAGATCTGCGAAGTCGTCCACAGCCATGGCGGCCAGGTATACATGGACGGCGCCAACCTCAATGCCCAGGTGGGCCTGGCCCGGCCCGCGGACATCGGCGCCGACGTCTCGCACATGAACCTGCACAAGACTTTCTGCATTCCCCACGGCGGCGGTGGCCCGGGCATGGGGCCGATTGGCGTGCGCGCGCACCTGGCGCCCTTCGTCGCCAACCACCCGGTGGTGCCGATCGATGGCCCGTTGCCCCAGAACGACGCGGTCAGCGCCGCGCCCTGGGGCAGCGCGAGCATCCTGCCCATCAGCTGGATGTACATCGCCATGATGGGGCCGCAGCTGGCCGATGCCAGCGAGGTGGCGATCCTCGCCGCCAACTACCTGGCTACCCAGCTCAGCGGCGCCTTCCCGGTGCTCTACAGCGGGCGCAACGGGCGGGTGGCCCATGAGTGCATCCTCGACCTGCGGCCCTTGAAGGCGTTGACCGGGATTACCGAGGAGGACGTGGCCAAGCGCCTGATGGATTACGGCTTCCATGCGCCGACCATGTCGTTCCCGGTGCCGGGCACGCTGATGGTCGAGCCCACGGAGAGTGAGTCCAAGGTCGAGCTGGACCGGTTTGTCGAAGCCATGCTGAGCATTCGCGCCGAGATCGCCCAGGTCCAGGAGGGCCAGTGGCCGGCCGAGGACAATCCGCTCAAGGGCGCGCCCCATACCTTGGCCGATATCACTGGCGCCTGGACGCGGGCCTACAGCATCGAGCAGGCGGTCTTGCCCAGCGCCCATGTGCGGGCCCACAAGTACTGGCCGGCGGTGAACCGGGTGGACAATGTCTACGGCGACCGCAATCTCTTCTGCGCCTGCGTACCGGTGGACGCCTACCGCTGAGCCGGTTGCCAGGCCGACCGTGCAGCCTGGGCGCGGGTCCGACGCGGCTGGGCGTCGAGAGGGTACAGGTGCAGCAGTTCTTCCTCGACGACCTGGTTGCTCAGGCCCAGCTCCAGTTCCGGGCAATCCAGGTCCAGCCAGTCGCCATGTTGCAGTTGCAGTTCGCTTTCGCGGCGGCTGGCGCTGTGGAACACATAGTGGACCATGCCCGGCTGCAGGAACTGTTCGTGCTGTTCGAGGAAGGCCTGGGAGTACTTGCGAATCGCCCCCCAGGCCTGCTGGT
Organism: Pseudomonas piscis; assembly: GCF_009380155.1. Taxonomy (GTDB): domain Bacteria; phylum Pseudomonadota; class Gammaproteobacteria; order Pseudomonadales; family Pseudomonadaceae; genus Aquipseudomonas; species Aquipseudomonas piscis. The sequence goes on from NZ_WHUV01000001.1 coordinate 321,697, forward strand.
CGAGGCGGTAGCTGAGGTAGGACAGCTGCGCACCCTGGCGCTCGACCCGGACGTTGAGCGACAGGCTGCCCTGCAGCTCGCCGAGGATCAGCGCCGGGGTGATCGCGCAGTGGCGCAGGCGCGACTGCGCGCAGGAGCTGGCGTCCTGGCGGCTCAGCAGCGGGTCGCGGATGTCATGGCCGAGGCTGAAGCCTACGAACCGCAGCTGGCCGAAATGATCCACCAGGTACACGCAGACCACCCCGGGTTGGCTGGCGATGCTCAGGGCGTGATAGGGAACCGCCAGTGGCTCGCCGTCGGTCTTGAGCAGGCTGCCGTTGCCCTTGTAGAACCAGCCCTGGTGGGTGTGCTGGGTATTGAGAGTGACTTCGCTGACCTGGGCCAGCAGGCTGTCGCTGGGCTTGAGGGGCGGGCGCAACGGGCCTTCCTGGCGCCCGTCGGCGGCGAGTTGGGGATGGGCCGGCAGGCTGCGCAGGTGCTCGCTCCAGCCCAGGTGCCGCCGGGCGCAGAACTGCAGGGTCTCGTACAGCCCGCCATGTTCGGAGAGCGCCCGCACACTGCGGCCATTGTGCAAATCGAACAGCCCGATGGCGCGCTGGTCCTTGTGGCAGACATCCAGCAACAGCAGGTAATCATCCATGATTCTCTAGTCCTCAATCGGCAAGGGGGCGGGAAGGCAAGGGGCGTGGCTCGAGGCTCGGCGTGCGGCCGGGCTCGAGGGCGCTTTCCTTGAGCAGCAACGACAGCAGCAGGCCGGCCAGGCTGCCGCTCAGGGCGACATACAGGATCGACGGCAGGCCGAAATGGGTGGCGGCGAACCCGGCCACCGCCGGCGACAGCCCGCCACCGAGGATCTCGCCGAAGCCCACGACTATCCCGGTCGCGGTGGGCAGCAGGGCAGCGGGCACCGACTCGCTGGTCAGCGGGCCGACGGTCATGCAGATCAGGCTGAAGTTGAAGAACGACAGCAGGAACAGCAGCAGGAACAGCAACCAGGGAATGGCCGGGCTGACGATCAGCAGGCCGACCAGGGTGCTGCTGGTCATGAAGCACACCGAGACCACCGGCTTGCGCCCCAGGCGATCGGACATCCCGGGGATGATCAGCTGGCCGATGAAACCGCCCAGGCCGATGGCCGAGATGATGAAGGCCATGGACAGGGTTTCCAGGTGCAGGTAGTCGGTCAGGTAGCTGGGCAGCATGGCGCAGAGCACGAACTGGCAGGTGAGGATGCAGAACATGATCAGGATGTTCAGGCTCACGTTGCCGCTCTTGAAGGCTGCCAGCCAACGCGTCCCGGCATGGCCGCAGGCTTGTTCGGCGGTGGATGCCGGCTGTGGCCGGTAGACCTTCCACAGGTAGGCGGCCAGCACCAGGCCCGGCAGCGAGATGATGGCGAATACGGCGCGCCAGGAGCCGGTCATCTGCAGCAGGCTGGCGGCGATCAGCGGGCCCAGGCACAGGCCGAGAATCGGGAACAGCGCTTGCTGGATCCCCAGGTTCAGCCCGCGTCGGCCGGGGCGCGACACTTCGTTGGTGACGATGATGCTGGTGGGCGTGAAGGCACCCTCGCAGATGCCCATCAGCCCGCGCAGGATCACCAGACCCAGCACGCCGGTGGCCAGCGCGGAAAAACCGGACAGCAAGGACAGGACGGTGATGGACACCACCAGCACGCGGCGGGTGCCCAGGCGCTCGATCACGCTGCCCATGCCCAGGGCCGACAGGCCCCAGGTGAAGGCCAGCGCGGCGGACAGGTAGCCTAGGTCCTGATAGTCAAGGTGCAGGTCATGCATGATCACCGGGAACAGCGGCAGGATGATGAAGCGATCCAGCCCCACCAGCCCGAAGCTCAATGACAGCAATAGCACCATGGATCTTTCGTAGCGGCTGTTGGCCGCCGTGATTGGCATTCCAGTGTTCATCGCTCAGCTTCCTTGGCAAACCATGAACTCGGCGCGAAGCGCCGTGGAGGGTGCGGCCTGGCGCTGCCTTGTAGCCCGGCAGCGTCAGGTCGCACAGACGCGGGGTGTCACATCAGGCGGTCCACTGGCCGACCGCCATCTCCGCGGTGAAGCCCGGGCCGAAGGCCGCCAGCAGGCCGATATCGCCCTTGTTCAGGTTGGAATCGAACTGGCGCTTGAGGACGTCGAACACCACCACGCTGGCGATGTTGCCGGCCTCGGACAGGCTGCTGCGCGATTGCGAGACGCGGTTCGACGCCAGGTCCAGGTGCATCACCAGTTCGTCGAGGATCTTGCGGCCGCCGGTGTGGAAGATGAAGAAGTCGTTGTGCGCGCAGTTCTGCTCGAAGCTCTCGTAGTTGAGGCGCTCCATGACCGGTGCCACGTCCTTGATGGAGTTCATCACCGCCTTGTCGAGGGTGAAGTGGAAGCCGGTGTCCTTCACGTCGTACTTGATGTAGTGCTCGCTCTTGGGCAGGAAGTACGATTCGGTCTTCTTGATCTTGAAGCCGCCGGCCTGGTCGTCGGCGCGCAGCACGCAGGCCGATACCGCATCGCCGAACAGCGCCGCCGAGATGAAGGCGTGCAGCTTGGTGTCGTCCGGCTGATAGCACAGCGAGGAGAACTCCAGGGACACGATCAGCACGTGGTTGCGCGCATCGAGGCTGGCGAAATCGTTGGCCCGGTTGATCGCCGCGGCACCGGCCACGCAGCCCAGCTGGGCGATCGGCAGCTGCACGGTGGAGGTGGGCAGGCCCAGGTCGTTGATCAGGTGCGCGGTCAGCGACGGCATCATGAAGCCGGTGCAGGAAGTGACGATCACCATGCGGATGTCGCTGATCTGCAGCCCGGCATTCTCGATAGCCTGGCGTGCGGCGGCCGACGACATCTGCCGTGCTTCACGCTCGTAGACGATGCTGCGGTGAGTGAAGCCGGTGTGCACCGCCAGCTCGTCGATCGGCAGCACCAGGTGGCGCTCGTTGACCTCGGTGTTGGCGATCATGCGCTTGGCCAGGGCCATGCGTGGGTGGTCGGCGTGCAGGCCTTCCAGGTGATCGACCATCTGCTGCTGGGTGATCTTGTGTTTCGGAAACATTACGTGTGGGAGGCAAAGAGTAGACATGACCAATCCTTGGCTGTATTCAGGCCAATAAGTAAGTGTTGGGGAGTGTCCCCGTTAATAGGCAATAGAATTCATAGAGCCCAAGCAAACCGGGGCCCAAGGGCCACTTCCAGAACTGAAGTTGCCGCTGATGTAACTTTTAAGTTGGATTTTATTTTTATGGCTTACTTCAAGGTGCCTTTTGGCAAGGCACCTTGAGCAACAAGTTATTTATCCAGAACGAACTTGTAGGCGTACTGCCAGGCCAGGTTGCTTTCGCGCACGTGCTTGCGCACCACCATGCGCACCGGCGCGCCGACCTTCAGTTGCTGGGCATCGCAGACATCGACGATTTCCGAGGCGATCACCAGGCCGTCGTCCAGGCGGACCATGGCCATGCAGCGCGGTACGGTCTCGCCGTAACCCATGGCCGCCAGGATCGGGTTGTCGGCGTGGGCCATGACCTCGATCTTGCCGGTGCGGGCGCAACGATAGGGTTTCACGCTCATGGAGTTGCAAGCGCCGCAGACCGTACGCCGGGGGAAGAAGATCTCGTTGCACTCTTCGCACTGGCTGCCTTCGAGGCGGTACTTGCCACCATGCTCGCGCCATTCGCGGAGCATGCTGGCGGTGGTCATTCTGTGGATCTGTTCTGGGTACATGGACATGGTCCGGGCTCCTTAGTCGTTCGAGAGGACAATCACCGAGTTGTGCGCCGCATAACCGCCAAGGTTCTGCGACACGCCGATGCGCGCGCCCTTGACCTGGTTGTCGGCTTCACCCCTCAGCTGCCGGAACAGCTCGGTGATGTGCAGGATGCCGTCGCAGCCGGACGCATGGCCGCGGCCGATGTTGCCGCCGTCGGTGTTCAGTGGCAGCTGGCCGTCCAGGGCGATGCCGCCTTCGAGAACGAAGTCGCCAGCCTGGCCCTTGCCGCAGACGCCCATGGATTCCATCTGGATCAGGCCGGCGCCGAGCAGGTCGTAGACCTGGGCGACGTCGATGTCCTTGGGGGTGATCCCGGCTTTCTTATAGGCAATCTCCGCGCAAGCGATGGAGTTGGCCGAGACGGCCATGCCCACGTCCTTGGGCAGGCCCGGGTGGTGCAGGGTCGGGTTGTGGAAGCGGGTACCGAAGTAGTGGGAAACCCCGGTATAGGCGCAACCCCGCACGAACACCGGTTTGTCGGTGTACTTGTGGGCCAGGTGTTCGGCGACCAGGATCGCGCAGCCACTGGCTTCGCCCCAGGCCAGCATCGAGCCGCAGGCTTCGCTGTTCTTCAGCGCTTCGAGGGTCGGGATCGCCTGGCCATAGCGGGTGGCGGTAGGGGTGTTGTGCGCATAGATGCGCATCTGCCGGCCAAAGGTGGCCAGGACGTCGGCTTCGCGGCCGGCATAACCGAACTTCTGGAAGTACTCGGCGGTCGCCAGGGCGAAAGCGTCGGTGTGGGAGATGCCGAGGAAGTAGTCGTACTCGCACTCGGTACTGGAACCGATGTATTCGGCATAGTTGAAGTGGTCGGTCATCTTCTCGAAACCGCCGCACAGGACGATGTCGTACTCCCCGGAAGCCACCATCTGATGGCCCATCTGGAAGGATACCGAGCTGCTGGTGCAGTTGGCGGTGCTCATGAAGGTCGGCGCCGGGCTGATCCCCAGGGCGTCGGAAATGGTCGGGCCCAGGCCGCCATATTCGGAGATGCCTTCACCGTGATAACCATAGGCAACGCCCTGGATTTCGCGGGGATGCATCTTGGCATCCTTGATGGCCTTGTAGGCGGACTCGACGATCATTTCCTTGAACGTCTGCCGAACTCGTGAACTACCGGGCTTCGGCGTATAAGCAGCCGAAACTATTGCAACACGACGTGCGCACATGTACATGCTCCTTGCGTAGACAGGCGTAATCAGAGATAGGCGGTCAGGGCGTAGTCAGCCCGCAGGTACTTGAACTCGTACTTGATGGACGTGCCGTAATCGACATAGGTCTTGTCCTCGAGCAGTTGGCGCAGCGGCTTGTTGCGCTTCTGGTACTGCCCGATGGCGTCGGTGACGGTCAGGGCGATGGCGTCGCTGCCGGCGCCGAAACCGTAGGACACCATGAGGATCTTCTGCCCCGGACGGGCCTGGTCCAGGACGTTGATCAGGCCCAGCAGCGGGCTGGCTGCCCCGGTATCACCGACGCTGCCGGCGTAGATGCCCGGTTCGATCTGCTTGGCGTTGAAGCCTAGGTGCTTGCCCAGGGAGTAGGGCGTGGACACCAGGTTCTGCTGGAACACCACGTAGTCGTAGTCGGCGGCGCTGGTGTGCAGCTTGGCCATCAGCCCTTCGGCGGCGCGGCGGGTCTGGTCTTCCAGGCCGATGCTGTTCTTGTCCGAACCCAGGCCCATCCCGGAACGAATGTAGCGATCGCCCTGGGGGCGGATGTTGTCGGCGATGTCGGCGGCGCAAGAGAAGCTGCCATCGAATTCGGCGATGACATTCTCGGTGCCGACCAGCAGCGCAGCGGCGCCGGCGCCGGCATAGGATTCGGTCAGGTCGCCGGGAGCGGTGTTGCGGTTGATGGTGTCGGCGCCAATGGCCAGGGCGCTGCCGGTCATGCCCGAGGCCACCAGGGCCTGGCAGATCTGCAGGGCGGAGGTACCGGATTTGCCGGCGAACTGGATGTCGGCGCAATAGGCGTCGTAGCCGCTGCCGAGCATTTCCAGGATGATCGAGGCCGAGGCCCGCGAGTCATAGGGGTTGGTGCAGGTTCCCAGGTACAGGGCCTGGAGTTCATGGCCGGGGACTTTGTCCAGGGCCCGCTGCGCTGCCAGTACGCCGAGGGTGATGACATCTTCATCCGGCTGCAGCACGGCTCTTTCGGTGACGCCCAGGTTCTCCTCGACCAGCTTCAGGTCGGTGTTCTTCCAGACGTTGATGACTTCCTGCACTTTGAGGCGGCAGACCGGAATGCCCGCGCCATAGCTGACTATGCCTACTTTTTTCACGTTCATTTTCCTCTTGATTCCATTCTCTTCAGAAAACTGGGGCGTGCCTGCTTCAGGAGCAGTCTTGAAACATACGGAAAACTGTTTTGCTGCCTTCAGCTGGCCGGCGTCATGCAAACCCGCGAAGTAGAGCGGTTCCTCTATAGAAGAAAGCCATACGAAAGCAGTTTTTTTTTCACCTCGTTATGTTATAATACGGAACGTTTCGTTTAATAAGAATCTTGGGCGATCTCGGCTCTTGAAAGCAAAAGATCGAGGCCTTGAATTCGAAGCTGTATTTGCCTAAGCCCCCGTAATATCTGGTTATTAGGCAATAATTAAAAAATCTAGATGGATCGGTACAAGAAATTCGTAGATCTCTTTAGAATGAAACGAAACGGACCGTTTCATTTCGATTCGGGGGAATCCTATACCCTGCGTTGCGTTTGTCAAGCGCCCTGCCTGGAGATTTTTTTATCGTGGCTCGTACACCATCTCGCAGCTCCATCGGCTCTTTGCGAAGTCCTCATACTCATAAAGCCATCCTCACTTCCACCATCGAAATCCTCAAGGAATGCGGCTATTCCGGGCTCAGTATCGAGTCTGTGGCTCGTCGAGCCGGTGCCAGCAAACCGACGATTTACCGCTGGTGGACGAACAAGGCGGCGTTGATCGCAGAAGTCTACGAAAACGAGAGCGAACAAGTCAGAAAGACTCCTGATCTCGGCTCGTTCAAGAAAGATCTCGATTTTTTGCTGCACAATCTCTGGAAAGTCTGGAGAGAAACCATTTGCGGAGAGGCTTTCCGTTGCGTGATAGCTGAAGCGCAACTGGATCCAGCAACATTGATCCAGCTCAAGGATCAGTTCATGGAGCGCAGGAGGGAGTTGCCAAGAAAGCTGGTGGAAAATGCCATCAGCAATGGTGAGTTGCCCAAGGACACCAATCGTGAATTGTTGCTCGATATGATCTTCGGTTTTTGCTGGTATCGACTGCTGACCGAGCAGTTGACGATGGAGCAGGACATCGAGGAGTTCACTTCCATGTTGATCAACGGTGTTTGCCCTGGTGCACAACGTTGATTCATTCCAACCAATGAGCCCGCGAATATCGCGGGCTCATTGGTTTAGTACTTCAAGCTGAAGGTTTCGCGAACTCCCGATACAGGTCCGGAAGAAAGCTGGCTAGGTGGTTGAACTCGCACATGTCGTGTACGGCGAATTCATAGGCCAGGGTTTCCAGTTCGGTGGCACCCAGGCCGTTTTCCTCCAGGATGGCCGCCGCCTTGTCTGCCCCGGGAAAACGGGCCATCGAAGGATGCGCGCCGATCCAGTAGCGGCTGGTCAGGTACATGCCGCCCGGCACTTCCTTGAACAAGTGCACCATCAATGACACCGGAACCTGTGGATGATCGGCCAGGCTCATCAGGGCGCTGACGCTGCCGTCGATCTTCGCTTCGCGATAAAGATCGGGGTCCAGGCCCAGCTTGCTTGGCTCCTGGAAGTCGATATGCAGGTGCATCAGGCGGTCGCCGACATACTCGGAAGCGCAGAAGGTGTTGCCATATAGCCGTTCTTCGAAGCTCAAGGATTCGTCGCACAGGCGCTGATGGTTCACGCAGGGGTTGCTCACATGGGCGTAGGGGAACCACAGGGTGTAGCGCTCCGACTCCAGCGGGTGCCACATGAACCACCACTTGAACATGTCGGCTGTGCAGTTGGGAAAGAACTTGCGGCTTTGCACATAGGCCATCGGCCCCGGCAGCAGGGCATAGCCGGACTCCTCGCTGACGAAGTCCGGATCGAGCAGGCGGTTGATGTCCTCGATGCTCGGGGTGAGGGTGTCCTTCAGGGGCATGGGGCCTTGCTGGATCTTGCGCACCGCGGACAGCGGCACCTGCATGTCCCCGCGAAAGTACTTGGCATAGGGCTTGTTCCTGACCTCCGCCTGGTTGTGCAGGAACAGCTTCTGCATGGGCAGGGAGAAGTAGGTGAAGGGGGTCATGACGCGTGCTTCCATGCTGATATCCTTTGGCTGAATAGACGAGTAGCCGCCACTTCACAGCAACCTTGGATCCTGGTTGAACGAGAAACTGGCGCTTTGTAGCTAAGCAGTCCATAAACAAAAGTCAAATTTGAATTTAACTTAGTGAGGAGCTCATGGTCGTTCCCGTTTCCCCGCAGGCAGCTGTAGCTCGTGCACCGCGCCAGGATGGCCAGGCGACTCGCCAGCAGATTCTGGAGATGGCCGGACAACTGTTTGCCGAGCTGGGGTATGCCAATACCACCAGCAAGCAGATCTGCGAGAGTTCCAGGGCCAACAATGCGTCGGTCAATTATCACTTCGAGAACAAGGACGGCCTGTATCGGGCGGTGCTGCGCGAAGCCCATGATCGCCTGGTTGGAATAGAAACCATGATCAGCCTGAGCGAGAGCCAGCAAAGCCCTGAAGACAAGCTGCGGGCGATCATCACCATGCTGATCGAGGGTCTTGGGAGTGCCCGCCAGGGCTGGGCCTTGAAGGTGCTGACCCGCGAGCTGCTGTCGCCCTCTTCGGTCCTGCCCGAGGTGCTCGAGGAGCAGGCCTTCCCGAAGGCGCTGATCGTGCGCACCATCCTTGGCCAGATCATGCAGCGCTCGCCCGACGATCCAGCCACCTTGCGCTGTGCGGTCAACGTATTCGCGCCCTGCCTGTTCCTGCTGATCGCCCATGGCCAGTTACAGCGCAATGTGCTGCCCGGCTTGCAGCTCGATCCGCCCGAGTTGATCGAACACATGATGAGCTACGCGCTGGCCGGTTTGCAGGCGGTGTCCCGGACTGCCAAGACCGGCTAGGAATTGGCCTGGCAAAAAAACGCCGACCTTGTGGTCGGCGTTTGCTGTCGGCCATCCCTGGGACGATCCTTACTCCTGGGCGACGGCGTTCTTCGCCAGGATGGCGTTGGCCAATTCCATGTCGCTGGCCTGCAGGCCAGGGTTCTCGGCGCGGACCTTCTGGATCGCGGCCTCCAGGTACGGGCCGCGGATGCTGCCCTGGCTGGCGACGAAGCTGCCAGCGTCGTCCTGGGCGGCGACGATCAGCTTGTGGTCCTTGAAGGTCAGGTAGGTGGAACCTGTGGTCGCACCGGAGGAAATGACGTTACGCCAGAAGGTGTCGGCCATTGCCGAACCTACGGGGAGCGACAGCAGGGCAATTGTGACGACAGCTGTTTTCAGACGCATGATGGGTGACTCCGACTAGGGGGGAACTACAGGGTTTGATTCTAGTTTCCCCGGTCGAGTTCCGTGACTGTTCAGTCGAGATTTTCGACCAGCAGGATCGCCCCTTCCTGGCCCACCACCCGGACCCGCGCGCCTTCCGGGGCGTCGGCACCCTTGGCGATCCAGACGCCATCGGCAACCTTGATCCGGCCCCGGCCGTTGACGATCGCCTGATGCACCACGAAGGTCTTGCCGATCAGCTCGCGCCCCCGCAGGTTGAGGTTCGGCTGGTCGCTGGCGCGGATCGCGCTGCGCTGGCGTCGCCACCAGTACAGGGCCGTCAGCAGCGACAGCAGGCCGAATAGCAGCAATTGAACTTCCCACGCCAGGCTCGGGACCAGGAACGCCAGGACCCCCACGCAAATCGCCGCGAGGCCGATCCATAGCAGGTAGCCGCCGGCACCGAACACCTCGAAGATCAACAGGACGGTGCCCAGGGCCAGCCAGTCCCAGAACGACAGTGCTTGCAGGAATGCCGACATGACGCTTGCCTCAGGTCTTCTTGCCGTCGAAGGTGGCCTTGACGATCTCGCTGATGCCGCCCACCGCGCCGATTACCTGGCTGGCCTCCAGCGGCATCAGGATCACCTTGCTGTTGTTGGCCGAGGCCAGCTTGCCCAGGGTATCGACGTATTTCTGCGCCACGAAGTAGTTGATCGCCTGGACGTTGCCGCTGGCGATGGCTGCGGACACCACCTGGGTCGCCCGGGCCTCGGCCTCGGCCTGGCGCTCTCGGGCTTCGGACTCGAGGAAGGCCGCCTGGCGCTCGCCCTCGGCTTCCAGGATCTGTGCCTGCTTCTTGCCCTCGGCGGTAAGGATGGCCGCCGCCCGCAGGCCCTCGGCCTCGAGGATTTGCGCACGCTTGACCCGTTCGGCCTTCATCTGTCCGGACATGGCGGCCATCAGGTCGGCCGGCGGGCTGATGTCCTTGATCTCGATACGGGTGATCTTGATCCCCCAGGGCGCGGTGGCTTCGTCCACGGTCTTCAGCAGTTTCTCGTTGATCGCGTCACGTTGGCTGAGCATCGCGTCCAGTTCCATGGAGCCCAGCACGGTGCGGATGTTGGTCTGCAACAGGTTGCGCACGGCATGCTCGAGGTTGTTGACCTCATAGGCGGCCTGGGCGGTGTTGACCACCTGGAAGAAGCACACCGCGTCGATCTGCACCGTGGCGTTGTCGGATGTGATGACCTCCTGGGGCGGGATGTCCAGGACATTCTCCATGACGTTGAGCTTGCGCCCGATACGGTCCATCACCGGGATGATGATGTTCAGCCCCGGCTTGAGGGTGGTGGTGTAGCGGCCGAAACGCTCCACGGTCCACTGGTAGCCCTGTGGCACTACCTTGAAGCCCATGAACACCAGGGCCACGGCCAGGCCCACGAAAAGTAGCAGCACGCTTGTGATCTGCATCAGGCTCACCTGTTCACTGTTGGTTCATGGGACCGGCCTCGGCTTCACAGCTGGAAGCGCGTGACCGAGGTCTGCAGGGTGGCTACCGAACTCTCCATCTGTTCCACGGTGAGGCTCAGGTCACGCATGGCCTGGCTATTGCGCCGGGCCACTTCACTGATCATTTCCACCCGCTGGGCGACTTCGCTGCTGGCCTTGGATTGTTCGCCGATGGTGTGGGAGATCTCCTGGACCATCAGCGCCGAGCGCTGGGCGCCCTGGCGGATCTCATTGATCGAGGTGCCCGCCTGCTGGGCCATGTTCACCCCGTCGTTCACCCGGCTGACTCCTGTCTGCATGCTGCTGACCGCTTGCTCGGTGGTTTCCCGGATACGCTGGATCATGCTGGTGATCTCCTGGGTCGATTGCGCGGTACGTGCCGCCAGGTTGCGGACCTCGTCGGCGACCACGGCGAAGCCGCGTCCGGCCTCGCCGGCCCTGGCGGCCTCGATGGCGGCGTTGAGCGCCAACAGGTTGGTTTGTTCGGCGATGCTGTTGATCACCTGGATGATCGAGTGGATTTCTTCGGAGGATTGGCCCAGGGCGGTAATGCTTTCAGAGGACTGGTTGACCGCCTCGGCAATCTGGCTCATGCCGTCCACCACCCCGAGTATCACTTGGCCGCCGCTGCCGGCCAGGGATTCGGACTGGGCCGAGATGCTCTGGGCATTACGCGCATGTTCGGCGACCTGGGCGATGTTGCTGATCATCTGCTCCATGGCCGCCGCCATGTTGGTGGCGCCATCGGCCTGCTCGCTGGCGCCGTCGGCGATGTTCGACGAGGTACCGCTGAGGCTGTGGGAGCGGCCACGCAGTTCCTCGCTTTCATGGCGGATGGTGGTGATCATCCGCCGCAGGTTGTCCTGCATTTCGCCCAGGGCCTGTTGCAGCTGGCCGGCTTCGTCGTGGCTGTCGACGCTGATGCTGCGGGTCAGGTCGCCCTGGGCAATGGCCCGGGCCGTGGCCACTGACTTCTCCAGGGGCTTGAGCACGCGGTTGAGCAGTCGCCGGGTCAGCAGGCACAGGGCCAGGGCGGCGCACAGGCTGCCACCGATCAGCCAGCCGGCGGCCTGGCGCACGGCCGTTTCGCTACGGTCGCGGGTTTGCGCGCTGCTGGCTTCGATCTTGCTGCTCAGTGCCTCGTTGCGGGTTTCCACTTCCGTGAATCGCTGGGAAAACTCCGCCATCTGCAGGCGTGCGGCCTGGGGATCCTTGAGGGCCAGCCCGGCAATGTCCTGGGCGGCCCGGATGTAGTTCTCCAGCACCGGCTGCAGTTCGGCGATGGCCTCGCGGATATCCGGCGCCAAGGGCAGCCGGGCATTCTCGGCCAGGGACTTGCGGAACCAGTCGCCGTGCTCGCGCAGGCTGTCGCGCACCTCGTTGCCCGCCGCTTCGTCACCGGGCTGGCTACTCAGCGCTTGCAGCACATCGGCCCGCAGGGCGTCATGCATCATGTCGGCTTCCAGGTGGTTGCGCAGGGCGCTGGCATTGAGTTCGTTGTCATGCAGGGCGCTGGCCAGGCGCGACTGGCCCCAGAGGCCGATACCGGCCACCAGGGCGATAGCCAGTAGGCTGATGGCCCCTGAAGTGATCATGTTGTGGCGGATGTTCATGCCCGGCTCCCTGCACGTTTCGGCTGTGCCTAAAGCGTAGTCCAGCCCTTGGGGCGCGCCCTCGTGGCACTATCAGGACTCGTTACAGGGCGTGACCCGCAGGGCTTCCTCCAGGCTGGTCAGCCCTTGCGTCACCTTCTGTGCGGCTGCCAGGCGCAGGCTGCGCATGCCGTCGGCAGCGGCTAGGCGGCGCAGCCCGGACAGGTCGAGGTCTGGTTGGATCAGGGGCCTCAAGGCATCGTTCAAGCGCATGATTTCGTAGATCCCGACCCGCCCGCGGTAGCCGGTGCCCCGGCACTCGGCGCAGCCAATGGCGCGGTGGGCGTGCAGGGACGCCGGCAGTCGTTCGGCCGGGGCCAGGCTGCGCCATTGATCCGCGTCGAGAACCACCGGTTGCTTACAGTGCCGGCACAGGGTGCGCACCAGGCGCTGGGCCATGACCCCGAGCAGCGTGGCCTTGATCAAGTAGTGCGGTACGCCCAGTTCCAGCAGGCGGCTGATGGCGCCCGGGGCATCGTTGGTATGCAGGGTGGACAGCACCAGGTGTCCGGTGAGGGCGGCCTGGATGGCCATCTCGGCGGTTTCCAGGTCGCGGATCTCGCCGATCATGATGATGTCCGGATCCTGGCGCAGCAGCGCACGCACACCGCTGGAGAAGCCCAGGTCGATGTTGTGCTGGACCTGCATCTGGTTGAAGGACGGCTCGATCATCTCGATCGGGTCCTCGATGGTGCACAGGTTGATCTGGGGCGTGGCCAGCTTCTTCAGGGTGGCGTAGAGGGTGCTGGTCTTGCCCGAGCCGGTGGGGCCGGTGACCAGGATGATGCCGTGGGCCTGGGCGGTCATGGCCTGCCAGCACGCCAGGTCCTCGGCGGCGAAACCCAGCTGGTCGAAGTCCCTGAGCAGGACCTGGGGATCGAAGATGCGCATCACCAGTTTCTCGCCGAAGGCGGTGGGCAGGGTCGAGAGCCGCAGCTCGACGGCGTTGCCCTCGGGAGTGAGGGTCTTGATCCGGCCATCCTGGGGCTTGCGACGTTCCGCGACGTTCATCCGGCCCAGGCTCTTGAGTCGGCTGACGATGGCCTGGGTCACGTGGGGTTCGAAGGCATAGACCTCGTGCAGCAGGCCGTCGATGCGCAAGCGCAGGTTGCCCTGTTCACGCCGAGGTTCGATATGGATATCGCTGGCTCGCTGTGCGAAGGCGTATTGCAGCAGCCAGTCGACGATATTGACGATGTGGGCGTCGTCGGCATCCGGCGCCTGGCCGCTGTTGCCTGGTTTGAGCAACTGCTCGAAGTTGCCGGGGCCGTTGCCCCGATGTTCGTTGCTGGCGCCGCTGACCGACCTGGCAAGGCGATAGAACTCCAGGGTCAGGTGACGGATCTGCGCCGGGCTGGCCAGCACCCGCCGCACGGAGCGCTTCAGGGCATGGGCCAGGTCGGCTTCCCAGGCGCTGACATAGGGCTGGGCGCTGGCCACGGTCACGCTCAGGGTATCCACGGCGATGGCGAGGATCCCGTGTCGCTGGGCGAACGCCCGGGACATCAGCGGGGTGATGGCGGCTGCATCGATCTGCAGTGGGTCGAGGCGTAGATAGGGCTGGCCGGCTTCCTGGGCGAGCCAGGCGGTGAGGCTGTCCAGGTCCAGCTGGCGGCCCGGCCGATGCAGGTCTGGCAACTGCTGTTCGGCAATGTTTTCCAGCGGGTGCCGGGGTTCTCCGATGTCATGTTGCCTTGCCGCCATGACCTGCCCGGCGGCTTCCTGGCTGATCCGCCCCTGGGCCTGCAAGTCGCGCAGCAGCTTGCCCAGCTCCAGCTTGCGATCCCGGGGCAGATGGTTGGCACCCATGGGGTTCTCCCTGCTCGTGGTCGAGAGCCGACCGGAACAGCCAAGGGTAGCCCCCGGGTAGCGTCGGGGCGGCCAGCCAAGGGTTGCAGGATTTTGCCGGCTTCAGCCAGCGGCTTGCAGGCGCATGGGTTCCAGTTGTTGCAGCTCGACCGAGCAGACGCACACCAGGTTGCGCAGTTTTTCGGCAATCACTCCGGCGCGATGCCAGCTCAAGCCTGCAAGCTCCACTTCCATGTGCAGCATATCGTCCTGCTGTTGCATCGAGATCCGTTGTGGCACCAGGAACTGCAAGGCGAAATGGTTGAGGACCCGGCACAGCACATCGGCTTCGGCGTCGGCTGCCAACTGGTACTGCACGCGGCAATGGGCCTGGCTAGGGCTCCAGACATCAGGACGGGGCGAGGGGCCAAAGGCGGTGTCGAGCGAGGGCATGGTGGTCTCCAATTCAATGGAGAAATTTTTACATTCGGTTTCGGGTATTTCTTATCTAAGATTGATCATTATTCAAATTTATTGAATTGAAATATTCGCTATTTAACTAATTTGGAGATTATTCATGCATAGCGAGCTGGACGCCTATGACCGCCGGATTCTCGCCCTCTTGCAGGAAGATGCCTCGCTATCCAGCGCGCAGATCGCCGAGCAGGTGGGATTGTCGCAGTCGCCATGCTGGCGGCGGATCCAGCGTTTGAAGGAGGAAGGGGTGATTCGCGGCCAGGTGACCTTGCTGGATCGCAAGAAGATCGGGCTGAACACGCAGATCTTTGCCGAGATCAAGCTCAATGCCCACGGCCGCTCCAACTTCACCGAGTTCACCGAAGCGATCCGTGGTTTCCCGGAAGTGCTGGAGTGCTACGTGCTGATGGGAGCGGTGGACTTCTTGCTGCGGGTGGTGGCGGCAGACATCGAGGCCTACGAGCGCTTCTTCTTCGAGAAGCTGTCCATGGTGCCGGGTATCCAAGAGGTGAACTCGATCGTTGCCCTGTCGGAGATCAAGTCCACCACCAGCCTGCCGCTGCTGCGCTGATCACATGCGCAGCAGGGTCTTCCAGGCACGGTTCTGGAAGACCGCGATGGCTTGCTGCTTGCGTGCCGCCAGGGCTTCGTCGCTGATCGGCTCGTTGGCCAGCTGCGCCAGCTTGTTCAGCTCACCATAGAGGCGGTCCAGCTCGGAGATCTCCAGCACGCTGCGGGCGTGGTGCAGCCAGGCCTGGATGCGCTCGATGCGCGGCAGTTGCTCGGCCAGGTCCTCGGGTTGCTGCTGGTAGCGCGGCAATTGCAGGGAAGTGGCTTCTTCGGCCAGCAGGCGTGGCAGCCAGCTGTCCAGGCGCGCGGCACCCTGGCGATTGCCCCGGGTGTTGCGCTCGGCGGTCCAGGCCCGGGCCAGCAGCCAGCGCGAGGTATTCAGCGAGAACAGGCCCCAGCGCACGTCTTGCAGTTCTTCGATGAACTGTTCCGGAGCGGCCTTGCGCACGTCTTCGTCATCGAGGCCGGCTTGTACCAGCGGACGCCAGTCTTCGAGCAGCGCGTCCAGGGCGCTGCGCAGTTCGGCAGTGGACTGGCGTGGCGCTGCCTGGCCCAGGCTGCTGGCCAGGGCGCGCAATTCGGCGAGGTTTTCCACCCAATCCTGCAGCAGGCGCCAGTGGCCGTTGAAGCGGTACTGTTCGGCCAGGCGCTGGCTGCTGCCCAGCAGGTGCCAGGCCAGGGCAGCGAAGGCTTCGTCCAGCGATGTTTCGGCAGTCAGTTGCGGGGCCGGCAGGCTCAGGGTGTAGCTGCCGGCATCGAACAGACGGTAGCCACGCTCGGCCTTGCTGATATCGCAGGGCATCAGCGGCAGGGTCATGGCCAGTTCCGAGGCC
This sequence comes from Pseudomonas piscis, assembly GCF_009380155.1. Lineage (GTDB taxonomy): Bacteria > Pseudomonadota > Gammaproteobacteria > Pseudomonadales > Pseudomonadaceae > Aquipseudomonas > Aquipseudomonas piscis. The sequence goes on from NZ_WHUV01000001.1 coordinate 337,763, forward strand.
AGTTCCAGCAGGGCGGCCGGTTCGCCTTCGCGCAGTTCCAGCTCCAGCTCGCAGATCTCTTCCTTGTGCTTGCCGGCGACCACCTGGCCCAGGTCCAGGGCCGCTTCGATCACCACCTTGGCCTTGCCGCGACCCCAGGCGATTTCCGCGCGCTCGCGGACGAAATCGGTGGTGAACATCGGCTTGAGGGTCTTCTTGTCCAGCTCGGCCAGGGCTTCGGGCCAACATTGATCGTCGAGCTTCTTCAGGTCGAGCTTGGCCTTGGGTAGCTGCCAGTCGTACTCGTTGCGTACGGACAGGCCGGCGATGCTCTGGCCACGAGTCTTGAGGGTCTGGATCACCACGTCGCCATCGCGGCGCAGGCGCAGGGCCACCTTGGCCTGGGCCAGGTCGCGGTCCGGGCTGTCGAAGTACTGGTTCATCAGTTCACGGCGTTCCCAGCCACTTTTGTTGCGTTTCTTCAGCAGCGGGTGCTCGCGCAGGGCGGCGAGGGTCTCGCGGCTGGCGCGGAGTTTGATTTCGGTTTCTTTCTGCATGGCCGGACAATCCAGGATCGGGAGCGCAGCCGGGGAAGAGTTGGCTGCCAAGGTCGTGCAGTGTACAGGACAAGGCGTCGACAGGTGCCGCCGCGGTTCCTTCGGCGGGGCAACAGCCCCTATGATGGGCTTCGTCTTGGACATTCCGGAGCCCGCCCATGCCATTGCCATCGATGAAGGATCAATTCGCCGCGTTGATCGCCGCCCCTTCGGTGAGCTGCACCCAGCCCGCTCTGGACCAGTCCAACCGGCCAGTCATCGACCTGCTCGCCGCTTGGCTCGGCGACCTGGGTTTTGCCTGCGACATCCAGCAGGTCAGCCCCGGCAAGTTCAACCTGCTGGCCAGCTTCGGCAGTGGTCCTGGCGGCCTGGTGCTGTCCGGACACAGCGACACGGTGCCCTTCGACGCCGCGCTGTGGCAGACCGACCCACTGAAGCTGACCGAGGTCGACGGGCGCTGGGTCGGCCTTGGCAGCTGCGACATGAAGGGCTTCTTCGCCCTGGCCATCGAGGCGGTGCGGCCGTTGCTCGAACAACCGTTCAAGCAGCCGTTGCTGATCCTGGCCACCTGCGATGAGGAAAGCTCCATGGCCGGAGCCCGGGCCCTGGCGGATGCCGGGCGGCCCCTGGGGCGCGCGGCGGTGATCGGCGAGCCCACCGGGCTCAAGCCGATCCGCCTGCACAAGGGGGTGATGATGGAGCGTATCGACATCCTCGGGCGCAGCGGCCATTCGTCGGATCCGAGCCTGGGGCACAGTGCCCTGGAGGCCATGCACGATGCCATCGGCGAACTGCGTGGCCTGCGCCTGCAGTGGCAGCGTGAGTTTCGCAATCCGCAATTTGGCGTGCCACAGCCGACCCTGAACTTCGGCTGCATCCACGGTGGCGACAACCCCAACCGTATCTGTGGCCAGTGTTCGCTGGAGTTCGACCTGCGGCCCCTGCCGGGTATGGACCCGCAAGCCCTGCGCGAGGCGATCCGGCAGAAGCTCAGGCCTGTGGCCGAACGGCACGAAGTGCAGATCGACTATGCGCCGCTGTTTCCTGCCGTTCCACCGTTCGAGCAGCCTGAGGACGCCGAGCTGGTGCGAGTGGCGGAGCGCTTGACCGGGCATCGTGCCGAAGCAGTGGCGTTCGGCACCGAAGCGCCTTATCTTCAGCGCCTTGGTTGCCAGACCCTGGTCCTTGGCCCGGGGGATATCGCCTGTGCCCACCAGCCGGGGGAGTACCTGGAAATGTCACGCTTGCAGCCTACCGTGCATCTATTACGGGAATTGATTGAACATTACTGCCTGAAGCCGGCCCAATTTCAGTAAATTGCCGTCGTCCCTGTCCGTACCCATGAGGAGAGTAAGCGTGTCGCCAAGCCTGTTCCGACGATAACCATCAGCCCGCTGTGCGTTTTCCGTTTCGTCCTTCCATAGGCTGCTTTTTATTTACAGGCTCAGGTTCATGCCCGAATACGTCAATTGGCTCCGCCACGCGTCTCCCTACATCAATGCCCACCGCGACTGCACCTTCGTGGTCATGCTGCCCGGCGACGGTGTTGAACATCCCAACTTCGGCAATATCGTCCACGACCTGGTGCTGCTGCACAGCCTGGGAGTGCGTCTGGTGCTGGTGCATGGTTCCCGTCCGCAGATCGAATCACGCCTTGCCGCCCGCGGCCTGACTCCGCATTACCACCACGGGATGCGGATCACCGATGCCGCCACCCTGGAGTGCGTGATCGACGCCGTGGGCCAACTGCGCATCGCCATCGAAGCGCGCCTGTCCATGGACATGGCCTCCTCGCCGATGCAGGGCTCGCGGCTGCGGGTCGCCAGCGGCAACCTGGTGACCGCGCGGCCGATCGGCGTGCTCGAAGGCGTCGACTACCACCACACCGGCGAGGTGCGCCGGGTCGATCGCAAGGGTATCAACCGCCTGCTGGACGAGCGTTCCATCGTCCTGTTGTCGCCCCTGGGATATTCGCCCACCGGGGAAACCTTCAACCTGGCCTGTGAAGATGTCGCCACTCGCGCGGCCATCGACCTGGGCGCCGACAAACTGTTGCTGTTCGGGGCTGATCCGGGCCTGCTGGACGAGAGCGGCAAGCTGGTGCGTGAACTGCGTCCGCAGCAGGTTCCGGCTCATTTGCAGCGCCTGGGCGCCAACTACCAGGCCGAGCTGCTGGATGCAGCGGCCGAGGCTTGCCGGGGTGGGGTAGGGCGCAGCCATATCGTCAGCTATGCCGAGGATGGCGCCTTGCTGACCGAACTGTTCACCCGCGATGGCGGTGGCACCCTGGTGGCCCAGGAGCAGTTCGAGCGTGTGCGCGAAGCGGCGATCGAGGATGTCGGCGGCCTGCTGGACCTGATCAGCCCGCTGGAAGAGCAGGGCATCCTGGTGCGCCGTTCCCGCGAGGTGCTGGAGCGGGAGATCGAGCAGTTCAGCGTGGTTGAGCGCGAGGGCATGATCATCGCCTGCGCCGCGTTGTACCAGATCGCCGATTCCGACGCTGGCGAGCTGGCCTGCCTGGCGGTGAGCCCGGAGTATCGGCACGGCAAGCGTGGTGATGAACTGCTGGAAAGAATCGAGGCCCGGGCCCGGGCCCAGGGACTCAAGACCCTGTTCGTGCTCACCACGCGCACGGCCCACTGGTTCCGTGAGCGGGGCTTCGCGCCCAGCAGTGTGGAGCGCCTGCCATCGGCGCGGGCCTCGCTGTACAACTACCAGCGCAATTCGAAGATCTTCGAAAAAGCCCTCTGAAATCCTTCCTTCTGCTACACCAGCGCCGCGGTTCGATCATGGGATCGGATCGCGGCGCTGTGTATTTCAGAATAATTTCATTTCGATACTAAAACTGTAACAAATTGACGGGAGGATAGGCTCTTAGCCATGATTGCGTCGCTTTTTTGATCCCTTATGACGTTATTCATTGATCTGGCTAAGGGTCTGGAAGAGAGAGCGGCGGGAAAATATTTTTCAGGAATGGGCTCGCGAGGGTCTACGCTGGAGCTTTTGGCTGACGGATGGCGAGCTTTATTCCTGAAGGGTATGAGAAAGAATGGAATAATTCTTTTTGGGTTTATGAGTTATTCATTAACCTGCATGGACCAAATAACTGCGATTAGACATTGGTCGAAGACACAGATCGTTACGATTGACTTGTCAGTCACGGTCTGGCGCTAATCGCACATCTATGGCACTCGGGCGTATCGATCTGGGGCCAGGAACCACAAGAATTAGAAAACGAGAGGAGCGATACATGAACAAGTCCACCTTGGCCCTGGCTGTGGCCGTAGGGGTTTTGGCGCAGCAGGCAGGCGCCGCTGGTTTCATCGAGGACAGCAAGGCCACTCTGGGGCTGCGTAACTTCTATATCAATACCGATAACCGTGATAGTGAGGCCAATAGCGCGGCTAACAAAAAGGCAGGCGTTCAGAGCAAGAACGAAGAGTGGGGTCAAGGCTTCCAGCTCAACTTCACTTCCGGTTATACCGAAGGCACCGTCGGCTTCGGTCTCGACGCAATCGGCCTGCTGGGCATCAAGCTGGATTCGGGTGGCGGCACTAACGGCGCTACTGCCACTTCCTATGGCGGCACTATCTTCCCGAGCAAGTCCAATGGCGAAGCAGTTGATAACTACTCCAGCTTGGGCCTGACCGCCAAGGCCAAGATCTCGCAAACCGAGCTGAAGCTGGGCACCCTGCAGCCAAAACTGCCGGTTATCGTGACCAACGATGGCCGTATGCTGCCGCAGACTTGGCAAGGTGGTCAGATCACTTCTAGCGACATCAAGGATCTGACACTGATCGGTGGTCAGATTGAGCACGTGAAGGGTCGTAACTCCAGCAACAATGAGCAACTGTCGATTGGTGGCGCGAATGCTCGCGTGGCCAACAGCAACAAGTTCATCTATGCCGGTGGTGACTATAAAATCACCAAAGACCTTACTGCTCAGTACTACTACGGCAATCTGGAAGAGTTCTACAAGCAGCACTTCCTCGGCCTGGTTCATAACTGGGCCATTGGCCCTGGTGTCCTCAAGTCTGACCTGCGTTACTTCCACAGCTCGGATGACGGCGCAAACTCCAATACTCCGGCCTACTACAGCAACGGCAACTACACCGGTATGCCTAGTGGTAAAGGTAAGGTTGATAACAACCTCTACAGCGGCCTGTTCCTGTATTCCCTGGAAGGTCACACCTTCGGTGGTGGTTACCAGGTCAGCAACGGCAGCAGTGACTTCCCTTGGCTGAACCAGGGTGACGGCTCGTCCAACTACACCATCACCGATATGCAGATCCAGAAGTTCGGTCGTGCCGGCGAACGCACTTGGCAAGCTCGCTACTCTTATGACTTTGCCAAGGTTGGTCTTCCTGGCCTGACAGCAGGAGTGATCTATCTGCGTGGCAACAACATCGATACTGTGGCTAGCAACGGTAAAGAAAGTGGTTCCGGTCGTACTGAGTGGGAACGCGACCTGACCGTAGCCTACGTAATTCCGGAAGGCCCGCTGAAGAACCTGGGCCTGACCTGGAAGAACGCCATGTGGCGTAACGACATTCCGGGCCAGCGCGACCAGGACGAAAACCGCCTGATCGTCAGCTACTCGATCCCGCTGCTGTAATCGGCAATAAAAAACCTCGCCCGGCGCAATGCCGGGCGAGGCTTCGTTCCAAGTCAGGCCCACCCCCGTGAGCCCTTCCTGAATTCCCCTCTTTCTTGCAGCTACTCAAGGCCTTCTCGAACCTTGTGGCCAAGAGTGTTCCCGGCCTGTTCGCGAGTCCAGTGAAGAGATTTTTAATATTCATTTTCGATCTTAATAAATCGATATTTATTCTTTTTAAATAAACTGCGCCCCAGGCAGAGTAGCGTCATCACGCACTCACAGGAGCAGCACCCATGAGCCTCAGACTGGGCGACATCGCCCCCGACTTCGAACAGGATTCCAGTGCCGGCAAGATTCGTTTCCACGAGTGGCTGGGCGATAGCTGGGGCGTGCTGTTTTCCCATCCGGCGGACTTCACCCCGGTTTGCACCACCGAGCTGGGTTTTACCGCCAAGCTCAAGGACGAGTTCGCCCAGCGCGGGGTCAAGGCCATTGCCCTGTCGGTGGACCCGGTGGATTCCCATCACCGCTGGATCGAGGACATCAACGAGACCCAGGACACCCGGGTCAACTTCCCGATCCTGGCCGACGCCGACCGCAAGGTCTCGGACCTCTACGACCTGATCCATCCCAATGCCAGCGACACCCTGACCGTGCGCTCGCTGTTCATCATCGACCCGAACAAGAAAATCCGCCTGACCATCACCTACCCGGCCAGCACCGGGCGCAATTTCCACGAGATCCTGCGAGTGATCGACTCGCTGCAACTCACCGACAACTACAAGGTGGCCACCCCGGCCAACTGGCAGGACGGTGACGAAGTGGTGATCGTGCCGTCCCTCAAGGACGAAGAGGAAATCAAGCGGCGTTTTCCAAAAGGCTATCGCGCGGTGAAGCCCTACCTGCGGCTGACTCCACAACCCAACCGTTGAGGCGCGTGACAGATCCACAAAGCAGGGGTTTTCAGGCCGTTTCGACGGCCTTTTTTTTGGCCTGCGAAACGGTGTTCCTTATATTCATATAAGGAATAAACAAATGAAAAAATAAGATTTATGGATATAAAAATAGACTGTTAAGGTCTGCTCAGTCCGGTGAGATCGCATCCCGCGAATCGCCCCAATCGCTCAAGGAATCCCTGCATGCTGGTGGTCTCTCTCGGTGGCAGTCCCAGCCAACGCTCCCGTTCCGGGGTGCTGCTGGAGTTGGCCAGGCGCTGGTTGCAGCAGCAGGGCGTGGAGGTGGTCAGCTACCAGGTGCGGGATTTCCCCGCCGAAGACCTGCTCCATGCCCGCTTCGACAGCCCCAGGATCATCGACCTGCTGCAGCAGATCGAACAGGCCGATGGTTTGTTGATCGCTACCCCGGTGTACAAGGCGTCTTTCTCCGGAGCGCTCAAGACCCTGCTCGACCTGCTGCCCGAGCGCGCCTTGCACCACAAGGTGGTGCTGCCCATGGCCACCGGTGGCAGCATCGCCCATATGCTGGCGGTGGATTACGCCTTGAAACCGGTGCTGTCGGCGCTCAAGGCCCAGGAAATGCTGCAGGGCATCTTTGCCGAGGACAGTCAGATCGCCTATGGCGAAGGCAGCGCCCAGCCACAATTGGCCGAGGCCCTGGAGCAGCGCCTGCGTGAAGCCCTGGAGCAGTTCCACAGCGCCCTGGCGCGCCGACCCAGGCCGCTGGACCCGGGCCTGCTGAACGAGCGCCTGCTCAGTGCTCGCTGGAGTATCTGAGCTACACCCCTGATTTGCATCACTGGCCTTACTCGCCCGCCAACGGGCAAGCAGGTGCAGCCATAACCCAAGAGCCAAAAGGAGAGCGCCATGCGCCCTGTCATTTTGCGCCGTGGTCTGGTCGCTCTGTTTGCTGCGGCTGTGTCCTTCGGTGCCATTGTCCAAGCCCAGGCCGAGACCCTGCGTATCGGTTATCAGAAGTACGGCACCCTGGTCCTGCTCAAGGCCAAGGGCTCCCTGGAGAAGCGCCTGGCCCAGCAAGGTGTCGACGTGCAGTGGACCGAGTTTCCCGGTGGTCCGCAACTGCTGGAGGGGCTGAACGTCGGCTCCATCGACTTCGGCGTGACCGGCGAGACCCCCCCAGTGTTCGCCCAGGCTGCTGGCGCCGACCTGCTCTACGTGGCCTATGAGCCGCCGGCGCCCCTGAGCGAAGCGATCCTGGTGCCCAAGGACTCGCCGATCCGCTCGGTGCAGGAGCTCAAGGGCAAGAAAGTGGTGCTGAACAAAGGCTCCAACGTCCATTACTTGCTGGTCCGCGCCCTGGAAGATGCCGGCCTGAAGTACAGCGACATCCAGACTGTGTTCTTGCCTCCGGCCGATGCCCGCGCCGCTTTCGAGCGTGGCAGCGTCGATGCCTGGGTGATCTGGGACCCATACCAGGCCGCCGCCGAACAGCAGCTGCAAGCGCGAACCCTGCGTGATGGCAGTGGCATCGTCGACAACCATCAGTTCTACCTGGCCACCAAGCCCTATGCGCAACAGCACCCTGAGGTGATCAAGACCCTGGTAGAGGAAGTGCGGGCGGTGGGCGAGTGGTCCAGGGCCAACCCGCAGGAGGTCACCCAACAGGTGGCGCCGCTGCTGGGCCTGTCCCCCGAGATCACCCTGACCTCGGTCAAGCGCCAGGGCTACGGCGCAGGCTTCCTGACCCCGGAAGTGATCGCCGCACAACAGAAAATCGCCGACAGCTTCTACCAGCTCAAGCTGATTCCCAAGCCCCTGAACATCAAAGACGTGATCTGGACGCCCGGCGCCGCCGTGGCCAAAGCGCCGTAACCCGACCCCTTAGGAGACCACTCCATGAGCCTCAATATCTTCTGGTTCCTGCCTACCCACGGCGACGGCCATTACCTTGGCACCGCCGAAGGCGCCCGCGCCGTCGATCATGGTTACCTGCAGCAGATCGCCCAGGCCGCCGACCGCCTGGGTTTCGGTGGCGTGCTGATCCCTACCGGGCGCTCCTGCGAGGATTCCTGGCTGGTGGCGGCCTCGCTGATTCCAGTGACCCAGCGCCTGAAATTCCTGGTGGCCCTGCGCCCCGGGATCATTTCCCCGACGGTGGCGGCGCGCCAGGCGGCGACCCTGGACCGACTGTCCGGCGGGCGGGCGCTGTTCAACCTGGTGACGGGTGGCGACCCCGACGAGCTGGCCGGCGATGGCTTGTTCCTCGACCATGAAGAGCGCTACCAGGCTTCGGTGGAGTTCACCCGGATCTGGCGTCGGGTACTGGAAGGCGAGACCGTCGACTACGACGGCCAGCACATCAGCGTGAAGGGCGCCAAGCTGCTCTATCCACCCTTGCAGCAACCGCGTCCGCCGCTGTATTTCGGTGGCTCTTCGGAGGCGGCCCAGGACCTGGCCGCCGAACAGGTGGACATGGTGCTGACCTGGGGCGAGCCGCCCGCCGCCGTGGCCGAGAAGATCCGCCAAGTACGGGAAAAGGCCGCTCGGCAAGGGCGCAGCGTGCGCTTCGGCATTCGGCTGCACGTGATCGTGCGCGAAACCAACGAAGAGGCCTGGAAAGCCGCGGACAAACTCATCTCCCACCTGGATGACGAGACCATCGCTCGAGCCCAGGCATCCCTGGCGCGCTTCGACTCTGTGGGCCAGCAGCGTATGGCGGCCCTGCACGGCGGTCGTCGCGACAAGCTGGAAGTCAGCCCCAACCTCTGGGCCGGCGTCGGCCTGGTGCGCGGTGGCGCTGGCACCGCCCTGGTAGGCGACGGGCCTACGGTGGCGGCGCGGATGCAGGAGTACGCGGACCTGGGGATCGATACCTTCATCTTCTCCGGTTATCCGCATCTGGAAGAGTCCTATCGGGTGGCCGAACTGCTGTTCCCGCACCTGGACATCGAGCGGCCCAAGCTGCCGGAGGCTGCCGGTTACGTCAGCCCGTTCGGCGAGATGGTGGCCAACGACATCATCCCCAAAGCCGCGTCCCAGAGCTGAGGTGCGGCCATGAACGGAGAACGCATAGTGCAACGGTTGGCGCCCTGGGTGCTGCCGCTGCTGTTGCTCGCGGTGTGGCAGCTGGCGGTTTCGGCCGGCTGGCTGTCGACGCGCATCCTGCCGGCACCCAGCGCGGTGATCGAGGCCGGGGCCAACCTGATCCGCAGCGGCGATATCTGGACCCACCTGGCCATCAGCGGCTGGCGCGCCGGGCTGGGCTTCCTGATCGGCGGCGGCATCGGCCTGGCGCTGGGCTTCATCACCGGCCTGTCGAAATGGGGCGAGCGCCTGCTGGACAGCTCGGTGCAGATGATCCGCAACGTGCCGCACCTGGCGCTGATCCCGTTGGTGATCCTGTGGTTCGGCATCAATGAGTCGGCGAAGATCTTCCTGGTCGCCCTGGGGACCTTGTTCCCGATCTACCTCAACACTTACCACGGCATCCGCAACGTCGATCCGGCACTGGTGGAAATGTCCCGCAGCTATGGGCTGTCGGGCTTCGCCCTGTTTCGCCAGGTGATCCTGCCCGGTGCCTTGCCTTCGATCCTGGTGGGGGTGCGCTTCGCCCTGGGTTTCATGTGGCTGACCTTGATCGTCGCCGAGACCATTTCCGCCAGTTCCGGTATCGGCTACCTGGCGATGAATGCCCGGGAGTTCCTGCAGACCGACGTGGTGGTGCTGGCCATCGTCATGTACGCCGTGCTGGGCAAACTCGCGGACCTTGCCGCGCGTGGCCTGGAGCGGGTCTGGCTGCGTTGGCACCCGGCCTACCAGGTCGCCAGGGGAGGTGCGCAATGACTGCCCAGCAACCGCCGCGGCTGCTGCGGGGCATCCCGCTGGCGGTGCGCAAGCTGCAGAAGACCTTCGGCTCGCGGCAGGTGCTGCGGGAAATCGACTTGCACATTCCCGCTGGCCAGTTCGTCGCGGTGGTGGGGCGCAGCGGCTGTGGCAAGAGCACCTTGCTGCGCTTGCTGGCCGGCCTCGACCAGCCCAGCGCTGGCCAGTTGCTGGCTGGCGCCGCGCCGCTGGCCGAGGCTCGCGAGGACACCCGGTTGATGTTCCAGGACGCGCGCCTGCTGCCCTGGAAGAAGGTGATCGACAACGTCGGGCTCGGACTCAAGGGCAACTGGCGGCCCCAGGCCCTGGAGGCCCTGGAGGCGGTGGGCCTGGCGGATCGGGCCAATGAATGGCCGGCGGCCTTGTCCGGTGGCCAGAAGCAGCGCGTCGCCCTGGCCCGGGCGCTGATCCATCAACCACGGCTGTTGCTGCTGGATGAGCCGCTGGGGGCCCTGGATGCCCTGACCCGGATCGAGATGCAGCAGTTGATCGAGCGCTTGTGGCAGCAGCATGGCTTCACCGTGCTGCTGGTGACCCACGATGTCAGCGAAGCGGTGGCGATCGCCGATCGGGTGATCCTGATCGAAGACGGCGAGGTCGGCCTGGACCTGCACGTAGAGCTGCCGCGCCCGCGAGTGCGAGGTTCCCATCGCCTGGCGGCGCTGGAGACCGAAGTGCTCAATCGCGTGTTGTCATTGCCCGGGTCGCCGCCCGAGCCGGAACCCGTTTCACCTTTGCCCACGCAGTTGCGTTGGGCGCTCTAGAGCAGCGGCAAGCAAGAGTGTCGTGCTTGGGCTTGCAGCTGACCGCTTGAAACTTGCAGTTCTGTTTTTCGACCCCAGGAGAAATACCATGACCATCAAAGCCATCAACGTTCGCAACCAGTTCAAGGGCACCATCAAGGAAATCGTCGAGGGTGATGTACTGTCGGAAATCGACGTGCAGACCGCTTCCGGCATTGTCACTTCGGTGATCACCACGCGCTCGGTCAAGGAGTTGGAACTGTCCATCGGCAGTGAAGTGATCGCCTTCGTGAAGTCCACCGAGGTCTCGATCGCCAAGTTGTGAATGCTGCCGTAGACAGCCCCGGAGGGTACGAGCCCTGCGGGGCTTTTTTCATGGACGCTGTAAATACCGGTCAGATTTGATACTTTCCCTGCTTTCGCACGGCCTGAACAGTACAGACATGACAACAAAGCAGGGTCCAAACGCAGGGTACCTGGAGTTCGATCGCGACCGTTGGGCCGCTCTCCGGGCCGGGGAACCCATGAGCCTGGCACCGTCCGAGATGGAGACGCTGACCAGCCCGACCCAGCCCATGGCGCCCGAGGAGGTGAGGCAGATCCTGCTTCCTTTGTCGCGCCTGCTGCATTTGCACGCAACCCGGGTGCAGGCATTGAAGGCGCCGCAGGCCGGGGCCAGGGTGCCCTATGTGATCGGCGTGTCCGGTAGTGTCGCGGTGGGCAAGAGCAGCTTTGCCCGGGTCCTGGCAGCATTGCTGGCCTACTGGCCAGGCAAGCCCAATGTGCACTTGGTGACCACCGATTCGTTCCTTTTTCCCCTGGCCACCCTGCAGGAAAAGAACATCCTGCACCGCAAGGGGTTTCCCGAGTCCTACGACGAACCGCTGTTCCTGGAGTTCCTGCAGGCGGTGTGCCGGCGCGGCGAGACTGCGCAGATTCCCATCTACTCCCATGTCCGCTACGACATCCTGGCCGATGAAACGCAGTCGGTGGAGGCGCCGGACATCGTCATCCTCGAAGGCCTGAATGTCCTGCAGGGCGCGCAAGGGCAGGGCCTGCATGCCCTGGACTTCATCGACTTCTCGATCTATGTCGACGCCGCGCCGCAAGCCATCAAGACCTGGTACCTGGAGCGCTTCGTCTACCTGAAGAACACCGCGTTCCAGTCGGCGGATTCCTACTTCAACAAGTTCAAGGGGCTCTCCGACCCCGAGGCCCTGGCCATGGCGTCCGATACCTGGGACCGGGTGAACCTGAAGAACCTCGTCGAGAACATCCTGCCCACCCGGGAGCGGGCCAACCTGATCATCCACAAGACCGTGGACCACCACATCGACAAGCTGCTGCTGCGCCAGGTCTGAAGTTCAGGTCCGGCTTCAGGGCTGCGTAGAGCGCTTGGGCAGGTAGGGCGGCAGGTACAGGCCCAGGTAGGCGTCGAATACCCGCATGCCTTCCTCGGCCATGCGGGCAGTGATTTGCCCGTGCTGCTGCACCGAGCGTGCGTAGACCCGATCGCCCAGCTCCATGGCCAGGGCGAACACGTCCACATCCCGGGGCAGTGCAGGTAGTTCGAAGTGCCGGTCGAACAGCTGGAGCATCAGCTCACCCAACTCCAGGTCATGCTGGCGGTCGGCCTGGGTCACCTCGGTGAGGCCGTGTTGCGCCAGGATCAACTGGCGGGCCGCGGCGTCTTCGTCGTAGATGGCCAGCATGCGCTGCTCCACCAGGCGTGACAGATCCCGCCAACTGGTGAGCTGGCCGTGGTCGATGGGGGCCTGGAGGCAGGCGCGGAACGCAGCGTGGACATCGGCGGTGAGGGCTTCCAGCAGGGACGGGACGCTGGCGAAGAAGTGATAGACCGATGAGGGTGGAATCTGCGCCCTTTCGGCCACGCTGTAGATCGACAGGCTGGCCACGCCCTCGGCGGCCAGCAGGGTGCGGGCGGCGTCGAGTATCGAGTCGATCCGGGCCTGGCTGCGAGCCTGGGGCTTGCGAAGGGGGGCGGTGCGGGTCATCGGGGTCTCCTGTTGGACAGCCGGCATTGTACGCCAGGGCGCTGTTTCCTGTAGCGGCAGGCATGAGCCACGATCACGTATCACGGGCATAAAAAAACGCCGCGAGCCTTGGGCTACGCGGCGTTCTTGGCTGCCGACCGTTCAGACGGTGTGCAGGTACCAGTTGTACTCGAGGTCGGAGATGGAGTGCTCGAACTCCTCCAGCTCGCTTTCCTTGCACGCGACGAAGATGTCGATGTACTTCGGATCGATGTACTTGTTGAGGATCTCGCTGTCGTCCAGCTCGCGCAGGGCATCGCGCAGGTTGTTCGGCAGGCTCTGCTCAACCTGTTCGTAGGCGTTACCCTCGATTGGCGTGCTTGGCTCGACCTTGTTGGTCAGGCCGTGGTGCACGCCCGCCAGGACGGCAGCCATCAGCAGGTAGGGGTTGGCATCGGCGCCGGCTACCCGGTGCTCGATACGTACCGCGTCCGGTGCACCAGTCGGTACGCGCAGCGCTACGGTACGGTTGTCCAGGCCCCAGCTCGGCGCGTTCGGCACGTAGAACTGGGCGCCGAAACGCCGGTACGAGTTGACGTTCGGGCACAGGAACGCCATCGACGCTGGCAGGGTCTCGAGCACACCGCCGATCGCGTGACGCAGCGCGGCGTTCTGCTCGGGATCCTCGCTGGTGAAGATGTTCTTGCCATCCTTGTCCAGCACCGAGATATGGACGTGCAGACCATTGCCCGCCTGGCCTGGATAAGGCTTGGCCATGAAGGTGGTGTCCATTTCATGGTCGTAGGCGATGTTCTTGATCAGGCGCTTGAGCAGTACTGCGTAATCGCAGGCCTTGAGCGGGTCGGCGACGTGGTGCAGGTTGACTTCGAACTGCGCCGGGGCGCTTTCCTTGACGATGGCGTCGGCCGGGATGCCTTGTTCCTTGGCGCCTTCGAGGATGTCCTGCAGGCAATCGACATATTCGTCGAGGTCGTCGATCAGGTAGACCTGGGTCGATTGCGGGCGCTTGCCGGAGATCGGCGAGCGTGGAGGCTGTGGACGGCCGTTCACGTTCTCCTGGTCGATCAGGTAGAACTCCAGTTCGAACGCGGCGCAGATGGTCAGGCCCAGTTCGTCGAACTTGCTCACTACCTGGCGCAGCACTTCACGGGGGTCGGCGAAGAACGGCTCGCCTTCCAGCTCGTGCATGGTCATCAGCAGCTGTGCGGTGGGGCGCTTCTGCCAGGGTTCGTTGGAGAGCGTGTCGGGGATCGGATAGCAGATCCGGTCGGCGTCACCGATATCCAGGCCCAGGCCGGTGCTTTCCACCGTGGAGCCGTTGATATCCAGAGCAAAGAGGGAAGCCGGGAGGTTGATGCCTTTTTCGTAAACCTTGTGGAGGCTGGTGCGTTCGATGCGCTTGCCGCGCACCACACCATTCATATCCGCAATCAGAAGGTCGACGTACAGAACCTCAGGATGTTCCTTAAGGAACGCGTTCGCTTCGTTAAGCTGAACGGCACGCGGGGGTACCGACATGATGCAACACCTTTGTTGTTAAAAATATCAATCATTGATCTTTTCTGGTTTCAGTCAACCCGAACGGCATGCCGAAGTCAAGCGAGGCCTTTTTTGCCCTAATAAAGGGCTGGCGGGGCATTTTTGCAGTAAAACAGGGCGCTTTTATGGGCTCTGCCACCCTGCCTGCCCCAGGCTTGAGTGAGCTGTGTTGTATCTTTTACAGGGGTGTTGTGTAAAAAAATGAACAAGGCTAAGCTCGGCTCAAACCCATAACATCAATAATACCGGGGTGTTTCATGTCTCGCCGGCCGTTAATCGGCGTCACCGCCTGCTCCAGGCAGATCGGTCTGCACGCTTACCACATCAGTGGCGACGAGTATGTCCAGGCAGTGGCCACCGCGGCCCAGGGCCTGCCGGTGATCCTCCCATCCCTGGCTCCATTGTTGGCACCGTCCGATATTCTGGACGGACTGGACGGTATCCTCTTTACCGGCTCCCCTTCCAATATCGAACCTTTCCATTATCAGGGCCAGGCCAGCGCGCCGGGCACTGCTCATGATTCTGCACGGGACGCCGCCACCTTGCCGCTGCTCCAGGCCGCCGTCGAGGCCGGGGTCCCGGTGCTGGGCATCTGCCGCGGATTCCAGGAAATGAACGTCGCCCTGGGCGGCAGCCTGCACCAGAACGTGCACCAGGTGCCGCCGTTCATGGACCACCGCCATGCGGATGAACCCGGCCAGCCCCTGGATGACTGGTACGCCCCGGCCCATGAACTGCATGTCGAGGCTGGTGGTGTGTTGGCCGACCTGGGCCTGCCGCAAACCCTGCAGGTCAATTCCATCCATGCCCAGGGCGTGGAGCGTCTGGCTCCGGGCTTGCGGGTCGAGGCGCGTGCTCCGGACGGGCTGGTCGAGGCGATTTCCGTCGATAGGAGCAAGGCTTTTGCTTTGGGGGTGCAATGGCACCCCGAATGGCAGGTAAGCTGCAATCCTCACTACCTGGCCATCTTCCAGGCTTTTGGTGATGCCTGCCGCGAGCGGGCAAAACAGCGCGACGCCGAAGCGTCACACAACGCCTGACTTAATAGAGAGTCAGGAAACTCAGCCTAGAGGCATTTATGAGTACCAACCTCGACCAGCTCACCGATTGGTTGAAAGACCACAAGATCACAGAAGTCGAATGCTTGATCGGCGACTTGACCGGCATCACCCGGGGCAAGATCTCGCCGACCAACAAGTTCATCGCCGAAAAAGGCATGCGCCTGCCCGAGAGCGTGCTGCTGCAGACCGTGACTGGCGACTATGTCGAAGACGACATCTATTACGAACTGCTGGACCCGGCGGACATCGACATGATCTGCCGCCCGGACCATAACGCGGTGTACCTGGTGCCCTGGGCCATCGAGCCCACCGCCCAGGTGATCCACGACACCTACGACAAGCAAGGCAACCCCATCGAGCTGTCGCCTCGCAACGTGCTCAAGAAGGTCCTCAAACTCTATGCCGACCATGGCTGGCAGCCGATCGTGGCGCCGGAAATGGAGTTCTACCTGACCAAGCGCAGCGACGACCCCGACTACCCGCTGCAGCCGCCGGTGGGCCGCTCCGGGCGTCCGGAAACCGGGCGCCAGTCGTTCTCCATCGAGGCCGCCAACGAATTCGACCCGCTGTTCGAGGACGTCTACGACTGGTGCGAGTTGCAGGAGCTGGATCTCGACACCCTGATCCACGAGGACGGCACGGCGCAGATGGAGATCAACTTCCGTCACGGCGACGCGCTGTCCCTGGCCGACCAGATCCTGGTGTTCAAGCGCACCATGCGCGAAGCGGCGCTCAAGCATGATGTGGCCGCCACCTTCATGGCCAAGCCGATGACCGGCGAGCCGGGCAGCGCCATGCACCTGCACCAGAGCATCGTCGACATCAGCACCGGCAAGAACGTCTTCTCCAACGACGACGGGACCATGAGCCAGCTGTTCCTCAACCATATCGGCGGCTTGCAGAAGTTCATCCCCGAGTTGCTGCCGCTGTTCGCCCCCAACGTCAACTCGTTCCGCCGCTTCCTGCCCGATACCTCGGCGCCGGTGAACGTCGAGTGGGGCGAGGAAAACCGCACCGTGGGCCTGCGGGTGCCAGATGCCGGACCGCAGAACCGCCGGGTGGAAAACCGCCTGCCGGGTGCCGATGCCAACCCCTACCTGGCTATTGCCGCCAGCCTGTTGTGCGGCTTCATCGGCATGGTCGAAGGGCACAATCCGAGCGCGCCAGTGGTGGGCCGTGGTTACGAGCGCCGCAACCTGCGCCTGCCGCTGACCATCGAGGACGCCCTGGAACGCATGGAAAACAGCAAGACCATCGAGAAGTACCTGGGCCACAAGTTCATCACCGGCTACGTCGCGGTCAAGCGAGCCGAGCATGAAAACTTCAAGCGCGTGATCAGTTCCTGGGAGAGGGAGTTCCTGTTGTTCGCCGTCTGACACGCCAGGCGCCGCTGCCCGTCGGTGGCGCCTTCACTGATACCAAGGAGACATTGATGACTCATAAAAACCCGCAAACCCGCGAGTGGCAAACCCTCAGCAGTGATCACCACCTGGCACCCTTCAGCGACTTCAACCAGTTGAAGGAGAAGGGGCCGCGGATCATCACCCATGCCAAGGGTGTGTACCTGTGGGACAGTGAAGGCAACCAGATCCTCGACGGCATGGCCGGCCTGTGGTGCGTGGCCGTAGGTTACGGCCGCGATGAACTGGCCGAAGTGGCCAGCAAGCAGATGCGCGAACTGCCGTACTACAACCTGTTCTTCCAGACCGCCCACCCGCCGGCGCTGGAGCTGGCCAAGGCGATCATCGACGTCGCGCCCAAAGGCATGAGCCACGTGTTCTTCACCGGCTCCGGCTCCGAGGGCAACGACACCGTGCTGCGCATGGTCCGTCACTACTGGGCGCTCAAGGGCAAGCCGAAGAAGCAGACCATCATCGGCCGTATCAACGGCTACCACGGCTCCACGGTGGCCGGCGCCAGCCTGGGCGGCATGAGCGGCATGCACGAGCAGGGTGGCTTGCCGATCCCGGGTATCGTGCATATCCCGCAGCCATACTGGTTCGGCGAAGGCGGCGACATGACGCCGGATGAGTTCGGTGTGTGGGCTGCCGAGCAACTAGAGAAGAAAATCCTCGAAGTCGGCGAAGACAACGTCGCGGCCTTCATCGCCGAGCCGATCCAGGGCGCGGGCGGTGTGATCATCCCGCCGGAAACCTACTGGCCGAAGATCAAGGAAATCCTCGCCAAGTACGAAATCCTCTTCGTCGCCGACGAAGTGATCTGTGGTTTCGGCCGTACCGGCCAGTGGTTCGGCTCCGACTACTACGACCTTGCACCTGACCTCATGACCATCGCCAAGGGCCTGACCTCCGGTTACATCCCCATGGGCGGTGTGGTCGTGCGTGACACCGTGGCCAAGGTGCTCAGCGAGGGCGGTGATTTCAACCACGGCTTCACCTATTCCGGCCACCCGGTGGCAGCGGCGGTGGGCCTGGAAAACATCCGCATCCTGCGCGAAGAGAAAATCGTCGAGAAGGTGCATGAGCAGACGGCACCGTATTTGCAGAAGCGTTTGCGCGAGCTCAGCGACCACCCGCTGGTGGGCGAAGTTCGCGGCCTGGGCATGCTGGGTGCGATCGAACTGGTCAAGGACAAGGCTACCCGGGCGCGTTACGAAGGTCGGGGCGTGGGCATGATCTGCCGGCAGTTCTGCTTCGACAACGGCCTGATCATGCGTGCCGTGGGCGACACCATGATCATCGCCCCGTCGCTGGTGATCAGCGAGGCGGAAATCGACGAGCTGGTGGCCAAGGCGCGCAAGTGCCTGGACCTGACCTTGAGTGCGCTGCAGGGCTGAGTGCTAGGCTTTGAGCGCAGTGCTTGCGGGCACTGCGCGCGAAGCGGATATAAAGGCCGGAACGTGCCTTGAAAGCCGGCCTTGGATCTTGCCAGACTAGCCGCCGTTTTCAGTGGTCCCGGACAGTGGCACCCGGCAGCGGGTCACCGAGAATGTGCTTAAAAAGAACAATTGGAGCATTACGCATGAAGGCATTAGGTATGAAGTTAGCTGGCAAGACCCTCCTCGCCATGTCCCTGATGGGCGTGATGGCGACGGCGGCACAAGCGGACGATAAAGTGCTGCACGTCTACAACTGGTCCGACTACATCGCGCCAGACACCATCAAGAAATTTGAAGCCGAATCCGGCATCAAAGTGGTCTATGACGTGTTCGACAGCAACGAAACCCTGGAAGCCAAGTTGCTGGCCGGCAAGTCCGGCTACGACGTGGTAGTGCCTTCCAACAACTTCCTGGCCAAGCAGATCAAGGCTGGTGTGTACCAGGAACTGGATAAATCCAAGTTGCCGAACTGGAAGAACCTCAACGAATCGCTGCTCAAGGCGGTATCGGTGAGCGACCCGGGCAACAAGCATGCCTTCCCTTACATGTGGGGCTCGATCGGCATCGGCTTCAACGCCGAGAAGGTCAAGGCCGCACTGGGTGCCGACGCTCCGACCAACTCCTGGGACCTGCTGTTCAAGCCGGAGAACGCCGAGAAGCTGAAGTCTTGCGGCATCAGCTTCCTCGATTCGCCGACCGAGATGATCCCGGTAGCGCTGCATTACCTGGGCTATCCGACTGACAGCCAGGACAAGAAGCAACTGGACGAGGCCGAGAAGCTGTTCCTCAAGATCCGTCCTTCGATCGGCTATTTCCACTCTTCCAAGTACATCTCGGACCTGGCCAACGGCAACATCTGCGTGGCCGTCGGCTACTCGGGTGACATCTACCAGGCCAAGGCCCGCGCCGCCGAGGCCGGTGACAAGGTCAAGGTCAGCTACAACATTCCCAAGGAAGGTGCTGGCAGCTTCTACGACATGGTCGCCATTCCCAAGGATGCGGAAAACGTCGAGGGTGCCTACAAGTTCATGACCTTCCTGCAGAAGCCGGAAATCATGGCCGAGATCACCAACGCCGTGCGTTTCCCCAACGGTAACGCGGCCGCGACCCCTCTGGTCGATAAAGACATCACCAGCGACCCGGGCGTCTACCCACCTGCCGATGTCCAGGCCAAGCTGTACGCGATCGCCGACCTGCCGGCCGCGACCCAGCGCATCCTGACCCGCAGCTGGACCAAGATCAAATCCGGTAAATAAGCCGATTTGCAGCGATACCTGTTGCCGTCGTCATGGCGAGGGCGGTAACAGGAAACAATTAAATGACAGAAAGTTTTGCTGGATTGGTTTATCGAGGGTAAGTTGCGCGCCGGTTTTGTTGCTGGGCAGCTTGGGGGCTGTCAGGTAGCGCGGGGCAACTTTGGCCCAACTATTCAAGAGGACCTCCACTTGCCTACTACTTTATTTCGCAAAGCCATGCTGGCCGCCGCCAGCCTGACGCTGGTGGCAAGCGCCCAGGCGGCATCGACCGTGCATATTTATAACTGGTCCGACTACATCGGTCAGAACACCCTGTCTGAGTTTGAAAAGACCACGGGTATCAAGCCGCTGTATGACGTATTCGATTCCAATGAAACCCTGGAAGGCAAGTTGCTGGCCGGTCGCACCGGCTACGACGTGGTAGTGCCGTCCAACCACTTCCTGGGCAAGCAGATCAAGGCCGGGGCGTTCCAGAAGCTCGACAAGAGCCTGTTGCCCAACTACGCCAACCTCGACCCGAAGTTGCTCAAGCGCCTCGAGGTCAACGATCCGGGCAACCAGTACGCAGTGCCCTACCTGTGGGGCACCAACGGCATCGGCTACAACGTCGATAAAGTGAAGGCCGCCCTGGGGGTGGAGAAGATCGACTCCTGGAGCGTTCTGTTCGAGCCGGAGAACATCAAGAAACTCAGCAGCTGCGGCGTGGCCTTCCTCGATTCCGCCGACGAAATGATGCTCACGGTGCTCAACTACATGGGCCTGGATCCCAACAGCACCAACCCCCAGGACTACAAGAAGGCCGAGGCCAAGCTCCTGGCGGTACGTCCCTACGTGACCTACTTCCATTCGTCCAAGTACATCTCGGACCTGGCCAACGGCAATATCTGCGTGGCCGTCGGCTTTTCCGGCGACGTGTTCCAGGCCCGGGCCCGGGCAGCCGATGCCGGCAAGGGCGTGAACATCGCCTACACCATTCCCAAGGAAGGCGGCGCCCTGTGGTTCGACATGCTGGCCATTCCCAAGGACTCGAGCAACGTCAAGGAGGCTCACGCCTTCATCAACTATTTGCTGCAACCTGAGGTGATCGCCCAGGTCAGTGATTATGTCGGTTATGCCAACCCCAACCCCGGGTCGGACAAGTTGATGGACCAGTCCATCCGCACCGATGAAGCGGTTTATCCACCGCAGGCCGTGCTCGACAAGACTTACGTGTCCATAGAGTTGCCAGCCAGTATCCAACGCTTGATGAACCGCAGCTGGACCAAGGTCAAGACGGGTAAATAGTTCTACAGGCTCAAACTATCCGGGACCCGTCCACCAGGGGCGGGCTGAAAATTTTGTTGGGAGTTTCGCAAATGGCAGTTGCCTCCGGCGCCTATAAGAAAGCCCTCGAGGGCGACCAGACACCCAAGCAGGTGCTGGTCAAGATCGACCGGGTCACGAAGAAGTTCGACGAGACGGTGGCCGTGGACGATGTGTCCCTGGAGATCAAGAAAGGCGAGATCTTCGCCCTGCTGGGCGGCTCCGGTTCGGGCAAGTCCACCTTGTTGCGCATGCTGGCCGGCTTCGAGCGGCCTACCGAGGGCCGGATCTTCCTCGATGGCGTGGACATCACCGACATGCCGCCCTACGAGCGGCCGATCAACATGATGTTCCAGTCCTATGCGCTGTTCCCGCACATGACCGTGGCCCAGAACATCGCCTTCGGCCTCAAGCAGGACAAGATCCCTTCGGCGGAGATCGACGCCCGGGTGGCGGAGATGCTCAAGCTGGTGCAAATGAGCCAGTACGCCAAGCGCAAGCCGCACCAGCTCTCCGGCGGCCAGCGCCAGCGCGTGGCCCTGGCCCGCTCCCTGGCCAAGCGACCCAAGCTGCTGCTTCTCGACGAGCCCATGGGCGCCCTGGACAAGAAGCTGCGCTCGCAGATGCAACTGGAGCTGGTGGAGATCATCGAGCGCGTGGGCGTGACCTGCGTGATGGTGACCCACGACCAGGAAGAGGCCATGACCATGGCCGAGCGCATCGCCATCATGCACCTGGGCTGGATCGCCCAGATCGGCAGCCCGATCGATATCTACGAGACCCCGGTCAGCCGCCTGGTCTGCGAGTTCATCGGCAACGTCAACATCTTCGAGGGCGAAGTGGTGGACGATGCCGAAGGCCATGCCTTGATCACTTGCAAGGACGTGGACCGCAACATCTACGTCGGCCACGGCATCAGCACCTCGGTCCAGGACAAGTCGGTGACCTACGCCATCCGCCCGGAAAAACTCCTGGTGACCGCCGAGATGCCGACCTGCGAGTACAACTGGTCCAGTGGCAAGGTCCACGACATCGCCTACCTGGGCGGCCACTCGGTGTTCTACGTCGAGCTGCCGAGCGGCAAGCTGGTGCAATCCTTCGTCGCCAACGCCGAGCGCCGCGGGGCGCGGCCGACCTGGGGTGACCAGGTCTACGTGTGGTGGGAAGACGACAGCGGCGTGGTACTGCGCTCATGAACATGCGAAAGCTCAAGCGCCGACTCGACCGAATAATTCCCGGAGGCCGCCAGCTGGTCATCGGGATCCCGTTCATCTGGCTGTTCCTGTTCTTCATGCTGCCGTTCTTCATCGTCCTGAAGATCAGCTTCGCCGAAGCGGACGTGGCCATCCCGCCGTACACCGAGATCTACAGCTACGTCGACCAGAAGCTGCAGATCCTGCTGAACCTGGGCAACTACGCGATGCTCGGGGACGACGAGCTGTACATCGCCGCCTACCTCGGCTCGCTGAAGATGGCATTCATCAGCACCATCCTTTGCCTGCTGATCGGCTACCCGATGGCCTATGCCATCGCCAGTGCCCGTAAGGAAATGCAGACCGTACTGGTGCTGCTGATCATGATGCCGACCTGGACCGCGATCCTGATCCGCGTCTATGCCTGGATGGGCATCCTCAGCAACAACGGCCTGCTCAATGGCTTCCTGATGTCCATGGGCTGGATCAGCGAGCCGCTGCAGATTCTCAACACCAACACCGCGGTGTACATCGGCGTGGTCTATTCCTACCTGCCGTTCATGGTGCTGCCGCTGTACGCCAACCTGGTCAAGCACGACCCGAGCCTGCTGGAAGCCGCCGCCGACCTGGGGTCGGGGACTTTCAACAGTTTCTGGAGGATCACCGTACCGCTGTCCAAGAACGGCATCATCGCCGGCTGCATGCTGGTGTTCATCCCGGTGGTGGGCGAGTTCGTGATTCCTGAGTTGCTCGGCGGTCCGGAGACCCTGATGATCGGCAAGGTGCTGTGGCAGGAGTTCTTCAACAACCGCGACTGGCCGGTGGCCTCGGCCCTGGCGGTGGTGATGCTGGCGATCCTGATCGTGCCGATCATCCTGTTCAACCGTAGCCAGGCCAAAGAAATGGAGGCCAAGGAATGAAGCGCTTCAGTTTCTCCAACTTGATGCTGGTCCTGGGCCTGCTGTTCATCTACCTGCCGATGCTGATCCTGGTGATCTACTCGTTCAACGCCTCGCGGCTGGTGACGGTGTGGGGTGGCTGGTCGGTCAGCTGGTATGTCGGCCTGCTGGACAACACCCAGCTGATGGGCTCGGTGCTGCGCTCCCTGGAAATCGCCTGCTACACCGCCGTGGCGGCAGTGGCCCTGGGCACCCTGGCGGCGTTCGTCATGACCCGGATCAGCCGCTTCAAGGGGCGTACCCTGTTCGGCGGCCTGGTCACCGCGCCACTGGTGATGCCCGAGGTGATCACCGGCCTGTCGCTGTTGCTGCTGTTCGTGGCCATGGCCCAGGCCATCGGCTGGCCCCAGGAACGTGGCATCGCCACCATCTGGATCGCCCATACCACCTTCTGTGCCGCCTACGTGGCGGTGGTGGTGTCGGCGCGCCTGCGCGAGCTTGACCTGTCCATCGAGGAAGCGGCCATGGACCTGGGCGCGCGGCCGTTCAAGGTGTTCTTCCTGATCACCATCCCGATGATCGCGCCGTCCCTGGCGGCGGGCGGCATGATGTCCTTCGCCCTGTCGCTGGACGACCTGGTGCTGGCCAGCTTCGTGTCCGGTCCGGGCTCCACCACCTTGCCGATGGAAGTCTTCTCGGCGGTGCGCCTGGGGGTCAAGCCGGAGATCAACGCCGTGGCCAGCCTGATTTTGCTGGCGGTATCGCTGGTGACCTTCCTGGTCTGGTTCTTCAGCCGGCGCGCCGAGGAGGCCCGCAAGCGGGCGATCCAGCAAGCCATCGAAGAGAGCGCCGCCGACTCCTGGAAACAGCCGGACGTGCGCCGGCCCAAGGCGCCGCAAGCCGCTTGAGCCTGTTGCAATAGCACAACGCCCCTTTCCAGGGGCGTTGTGGTTTCTGGCCTCGTGTCCTGGCTCAGGAAACCCAGGGCGAGCGGCGAATCACTTCGACGAAGTTCGTCGGCTGGAACCCAGGCTGCTGGTCGGCCAGGACATCGGTCTTGACGTTGCCGAAGGTGGTCTGCGGCCGATGGCGCAGGCCGTCGGCGAATGCGCAGATGATGCACTCCTTGAAACCTTCGCCCCGGGGATGGGCATGCACCACCGCCTCGCGCTGGGCGCTGGGGAAGGCCGTGTAGTCGATGCCCAGGACGTCCATCTCGACCCCGGCTGTGACCAGGGCCACGGTGGGGCGCAGGTACTGGGGGATGCCGGGAGTGGTATGCAGGGCGATGGACAGCCAGACTTGCTCGATATCGTCGTCGCTCAGCCCGTAGGGCTTGAGGAAGTCCCGGGCGGCATTGGCGCCGTCGACTTCGAAGCGCTGGTCGTCGCTGCGGTGGCCGGGCACCAGGCCCAGGTCGTGGAACATCGCGCCGACGTACAGCAGCTGTGGGTCGTATTGCAGCTGGCGGCGTTCGCCGCTCAGGGCGCCGAACAGGAATACCCGGCGCGAGTGGTGGTAGAGCAAATCGGATTCGATATCGCGAATGTAGTCGGTGGTGGCCCGGGCCAGGGCGCTGTCGGGAATCTTGATCCCGGCGATGGTGGAGCTCATGGGGCGGTCCTCGTGGCGGGCGCCGTGCTGGCGCTGGAGCCCAGAGTCTGTGCCTGGCCAGGCATGGGGACAATCGATCCGGGGCTGCGATCCGGGCCAACCTGGGGGCATTTACGGCCATGGGCTGTCGCCTCGGGGGCCTGGTTGCGACAATCCAGCGTCGGGCCCGCCTGCCCGGCCCATAGAAGAAGGTGCGTGCCATGGCCAGATCCGTTGCCATCCTGGTGTTTCCCGGTGTCCAGGCCCTCGATGTGACGGGCCCCATGGACGTATTTTGCGAGGCCAATCGGTTCTTGCCGGTCGAAGACCATTACCACCTGGAGGTGATCGGGCTCCAGGCCGGCGCGCAGGTTTGCTCCAACGGCCTGGTGCTGCAGGCCCGGCGCTCCTTCGAGGAGGCTGTGGAAGCCTTCGACCTGTTGCTGGTGGCGGGTGGGCCGCAAGTCCCCGGCAGCGACTTCGGTCCGATCTTCGACGCCTGGCTGCGCGGGGCTTGTGCCCGGGCCGCGGGCTTCGGTTCGATCTGCAACGGCGCGTTCATCCTGGCTCGGGCGGGCCTGCTGGAGGGACGCACGGTGACCACCCACTGGAACGATGCGCCGGCGCTCGCGACCTTGTATCCCTCGACCCGGGTCGAGGTCGACCGCCTGTATGTCGAGGACGACAGGTTGTTCACCTCGGCGGGGGTTACTGCCGGCATCGACCTGTCGTTGTATCTGCTGGCCAAGGACCGGGGCGCCGAGGTGGCCTTGAACGTGGCCAAGCGCCTGGTGGTGTTCACCCAACGCGCCGGAGGCCAGTCGCAGTTCAGCCCGTTCCTGCTGCCCCAGGCTACAGCCACTTCCGTCGTGGCCCAGGTCCAGCAACATGTGCTGGATCACCTGCAGGACAACCTGAGCATCGGCGAGCTGGCGCGTGCGGCGCACATGAGCCCACGCAACTTTTCCCGGGTCTTTGTCCGTGAGGCTGGAATAACCCCTGCAGAGTTCGTCGAGCGGGCGCGGGTAGATGCCGCTCGGGCGCTGCTGGAGCGCTCGTCGGCGCCGCTCAAGACCCTGGCCTATCGCTGCGGATTTCGCGATGCCCAGCACCTGCTCCGTGTGTTCAAGCGCCGCCTGGGGCTGACCCCGCAGCAGTTCCGGGCGAACTTCGCCCCGCCGTCCTGGTAGCCAGCGGCGGCTACCAGGGCGCCTGGTTCAGGGGCGGCGGGCCGGTAGCAGTTTCAGGGTGCTGCGGGTGTTGGCGGTGACTTCCTCTTCGCTGAAGTGCGCCTGCTGGTAAACCCCTTCGATATAGGCTTCGGCCTGATCGTCATAGTGCTTGTCGAACAGCACACCGCTCTGGCCGACCGGATTGATGGTCAGGCTATGGGCCGGGTCGGCGAAGTCGATGATGCGCCGGGTCGAAGGGCCGTAGACCACCGCCCAGGGTGCCGGGCCGATCTTGCTGGTGAGGTTGTTCGGTACCTCATGGCTGCCGGGAGCCTCCAGCGGCCCGACGTTGAACACGCGGTCCAGGGGCTTCTGCATGCCCAGCGGGTGGCCATGGGTCAGGGTGTGGGCACTGCCCCAGCGCCATTGCGCCGGGTTTGGCCCGAGGGTGCGCTTGAGGTGGTCGATGCTCGCGCGCCAGGCTTGCTTCACCGTATCGGCACGGCTTTCCCGCTGCGCTGTGGTGCGGTCGTCCCACCAGGGCGAGTCAGGGTCTGCCGCCAGGCGCGGCAGGGCGGCGTCCACCACCCGGGCCTGGATCAGGGCGTCGAAATAGGCATCGCCGAGCTTCTCATGGAAAGTCGCCCGGGCCAGTTCGAACAGGAACTGGTTGAACAGGGTGGCGCTGGTGGATTCCAGCGGATAGTCACCCTGCCATTGCGCCAGTTGCTCCACCAGCTTGAGTTCCTCGGGGGCTACGACCACTTCGCGCAGCACTGGCAGCAAAGGCGCCAACAAGCGCGGACCGTAGGCGGTGGTGGTGCCCAGTTGCAGCTTCTGGGTGTTCTCCAGATCCCACTTCAGCGTCTTGTCGCTGAGCTGGCGATCCAGCTGCTGGCCCCGGTCGGGCAGGTTGTAGTAACCGGGAATCTCCATGCCGGTGGGGGAGGTCGGCTGGAAGTTGGCCGAGACGATGTAGCCCCGGGCCGGGTTTTCTTCCTGGGGGTTGGCGCTGAAGGGGTAGAAGCCGTCCTTGTCCGCCAGGGCGGTGCTGCCATCGAGGATGAAGGTCGGCTTGGCTCCGGCCGGGCGCTTGGGCAGCAGGGCGGCGGCCCACCAGCCGATATCGCCCTTGGCATTGGCCCAGACGATGTTCAGTCCCGGCGCATGGACCTTGGCCGCGGCCGCCCGGACCTTGGGCAGGGTGTCGGCGCGATTGAGCTGGTAGAAGCCGTCGAGGATCGGGTTGGGCGTCTCCAGGAATCCCCACCACATGGCGATCGGGGCCTTGCCCACGGTGCTGCCGAGCATGTCGTTGATGATCGGGCCATGGGGCGACTGGCGCAGGGTCAGGGTCACCGGCGCCTGGCCCTTGACGGCGATCTGCTGCTCGCTGCTGATCAGGTCCACCCATTGGTCATGGAACCAGACCTGGTTGGGGTTCTCCGGGTTGACCTTCTCGGCGATCAGGTCGAGATCGTCGTTCTGGAACATGGTCAGGCTCCAGCCGAAGTCCAGGTTGTGGCCCAGGAAGGCAAACGGCACCAGCGCCTGGTAGTGGCCGTAGAGATCGAAGCCCGGGGCCGAGAGCTGGGCTTCGTACCACACCGATGGCAGCGAGTAGCGGATATGCGGGTCGCCGGCCAGCAGCGGGCGGCCGCTCTTGGTCCGGCTACCGGACACGGCCCAGGCGTTGCTGCCTTCGAATTGTGGCAGGCCGGCGTCGGCCAGGGCCTGCTGGCTCAGGTGGCCGATTTTCGCCAGGTCCTGCCAGTCGATGGCGGCCAGGTGCGGCGTGGCTGGGGTCTTGCCGTTGGCCAGGACGCCCTTGGGCTGCCACTCCAGGTCGAACACCTTCAGGTAGTCGTTGCCCAGCTGGTCACGGATATAGGTCATCAGCGGTTCGGTACGAAACGCCATGGCGAAGCTGTAGGCCATGAAACCGGCGACGCTGACGGTGTCTTCGGCGGTGAAGGGTCGCTTCTGGATGCCCAGGATGTCGAACTCCATGGGCCGTGGGTGGCTGTCCTGATACTGGTTGATACCGTCCAGGTAGGCTTGCAGGGCTTGCCAGGCGGGAGACTGGCGGTCGAGCCCGGCCACGTAGCTGTCGGCTCGCTCGCGGATGCGCAGGCTGCGAAACAGCTTGTCGGTGTCCAGCAGCTTGGGTCCGAGAACCTCGGCCAGCTCGCCACGGGACAGGCGGCGCAGCACTTCCATCTGGAACAGCCGGTCCTGGGCATGCACGTAGCCCAGGGTGCGGTACAGGTCGGTTTCGTTCTCCGCACGGATATGCGGTACGCCGCGCTCGTCGTAGCGCACCGTGGCCGAGCCCTGCAGGCCGCTGAGCTCCACCTGGCCCTGACGCACCGGCTGCTTGCTGTACAGGTAGCCGCCGAGGCCCAGCAACAGGGCGAGGATCAACACGGCGACGACGGTGAGGCTGCGTTTCATGCGGGCTCCTTGCTGCGTTGTTATGTTCGGTGCCGCCCTGGTCGGGCAGCAGACATGTAACACATATGGCCTGCGGTGCGCAGGAGGCAGTCCTCGATTAGTCGCGAATGCCTTGCTCGGTGCCGTTGGCCCATGGGCAATAGCAGCCGACCGCCAGGGTATGGGTGGCGCTGACCGCTCGCTCTTCTTGCAAGGCCTGGAGGATGGGCTCGATGAAGCTGTTGCTGGAGTTGCAGGTCAAGCCTTCGCTGTAGGGGCCGAAGTAGGCCAGCTTGCCGTTGCGGTCCCAGATCGCCACGGCGGGGCTGGCGGGGACCTGCTCGGCGCCGGGCAGGTGCTCCAGGGACTTGAGGCGCTCCAGGGTGACCGGCAACTGGCCGTGGCTGCCGGCCTTGCGCACCGAATAGAACTCCACGCCCCGTGGGCCGTAGGTTTCGATCAGTTCGGCCAGGTGCTGCTGGTTGCCGACGTTGCAAGGGCAGGCCGGGTCCCAGAAGTGCACCAGGCGGATCGCCCCCGGTCCGGCGAGTTCGGCAGGCAGTTGCAATGGATCGCCGGAGAACATCGCCGTGTGCTCGCTGAAGGCCCGCAGGTAGCGACCCTGGAACCAGTCGTAGGCACTCCACAGCACCACGGCGCAGATCAGGACGAGCAGGCTGGCGAGCAGGGATGTGCGGTAGGGCTGGCGCATGGAGATAGGTCCTCGAAGGTCGCGTAGCTTGCCATGCTTGCCGCGACAGATGAATATCGCAGGCCCATAAAGCCCGTTTTGCCCTGGTGTCCCTGTTTTGCAAACCTCCATGCCTACGATCTTCGACCCCGACCTCCTGCGTGCCAGCCTGCAACCCCTGGCGGCTGGCCAGCCGCTGTCGGCCCAGGGCCAGGCCTACCAGCGCTTCTACGGGCTGGATTTCGCCGGCCGCGCCCGGGTGCCGCGCAGTCGCCTGGGGCGCTTCCAGGTGGATGGCTATGAGGTGGTCGCCCAGGCCTGGTGGCCGGAGCGACCTCGGGCGACGCTGTTCCTGTTCCATGGTTTCTACGATCACATGGGCTTGTACCGGCATGTGATCGAGTGGGCACTGCAGCGCGACTTCGTGGTGATTTCCTGCGACCTGCCTGGGCATGGACTGTCCAGCGGCGAGCGCGCCAGCATCGACGATTTCGCGGTGTACCAGCGAGTATTGCAGGGCCTGTTCGAGCAGGCGCGGACCCTGGAATTGCCCCAGCCCTGGCACCTGTTCGGGCAGAGCACCGGCGGGGCGATCGTCATCGACCACCTGCTGCACCAGGGCGCCCAGAGCCCGGCCCAGGGCCAGGTGATCTTGCTTTCGCCACTGGTGCGGCCACGGGCCTGGGGCTGGTCGCTGCTCAGCTACTACCTGTTGCGGCCCTTCGTCAGCGGCATTGCCCGGCGTTTCAGCGAGAACTCCAACGACCACGACTTCCTCGCCTTCCTCCAGGCCGACCCCTTGCAGCCCCAGCGCCTGCCGACGGCCTGGGTCGGTGCGCTGGCGCGCTGGATCAAGCGGCTGGAGGCGGCCCCGCGCAGCGACCGGCAGCCGGTGATCGTGCAGGGGCAGGCGGACATGACTGTGGATTGGCAGCACAACCTGCAAGTGATCCGCAGCAAGTTCAGCGCACCCGAGGTGCTGATGCTGCCGGAAGCGCGGCACCACCTGGCCAACGAGGTGCCGCTGTACCGCGACCAGTATTTCGCCTTCCTGACCCGGCACGTTTGAGTTCCGGGAGTGAACCTGCCTTGGAGTGGCGCAGGCGCTGGCATAGGCTGCGAACGCCCCGAAGGGCCGCAGGGTTCTCAAGATCGCTGGAGGTTTGGCGGATGATTGCCTGGCAAGGTCCTGCGGCTCTTTGCGCAGCCCTGCAGGCTTGGTAGCGGCTACAGGTGGGTGGCCGGGTCAGGGAGCCAGGCTGGAGGTGCTCTGGCCCACCGCCAGGCCGGCGCGGATCGCGGCCAGGGCCGCCTGGTAATAGGCCTTGCCTTCGGCTGATTCGGCAAAAGTGGCGAACTCTTCCAGTTCCGTGTCGGACAGGTCCCGGTAGACGTACAGCAGGGTGTTGTTCAGGTCATTGCCGATCTGCTGCATCAGGCGCTGGCGCTGGCCATTGAGCATGCCCTGGGCCTGGCCGTTGCCCAGCAAACCGGGAATCATCTGGCTCAGGCTGTCGGCGGCGACTCCGGCAATGGCCAGGCTGACTTCCGCACCGGCTTCGCGGGCGGGCAGGGCCTGGGCCAGGTGGCCGATGATCAATTGGCGATTGTCGCTGGCCTGCATCTTCGGCAAGCCCTGGGCGTTCTTGGCCAACTGGTCGCGACGGGTGGCCAGCAGCTCGGCGGCGACGATCTTGCGGCCCAGGGGCGACTGGAAAAAGGCCAGGGCCGGAGCGGGGTCGGCCAGGTTCTGGCGCAACTGCTCCTCGGCGCGGCGATCCACCGACTGGGGCGCGAAGCGCTGGTTGCTGTTATCCACCAGGGCCTGGTAGACCGCTGGCGGCAGGCTGTTCTGGTAGCGC
The DNA here is from genome assembly GCF_009380155.1 of Pseudomonas piscis. GTDB lineage: Bacteria > Pseudomonadota > Gammaproteobacteria > Pseudomonadales > Pseudomonadaceae > Aquipseudomonas > Aquipseudomonas piscis. The sequence goes on from NZ_WHUV01000001.1 coordinate 368,293, forward strand.
TGCTGGGCGGCGTTGAGGGCATCGCTGAAATGCGCGCGCTGCTCTGCCCAACCGGCGACCTTGTACAACTGGTCGTGGCTGTCTGCCCAGGCAGGCAAGGTGCAGAACATCAACAGTGAGAAAAGCAAACGACGCATAAGGACTCCTGTCAGCAGGCGACTATTCTCCGGGGCAAGGCGGTAGTTGTCGAGAATTCGTATCAGATGAAGTCATGGTTCCAGGCACCTTGGAAAAAAAGCTGAATCTGCCGCCCTGCGGCTCTGTCAGATTTATCTGCGGCTGGATACTATGCGCGCCATGCACATACCCTCTGATCATCCGCTGTTGTTGAGCATCGTCGACGACCTGGCCGCCCGTGGCTGGTCGCAGCAGGATATTTTCCTGCCTGAGGCTCTGACCCTCGACCTGGCTGCGGAGTGCCGTAAACGCGCCGCCGAAGGCGAACTGGCTCCAGCGGCGGTCGGGCGCGGGGTTGCCCAGGAAATCCGCGAGGGTATCCGCGGCGACCATATCCAATGGCTCGAGCCCGGCCAGGCCGAGGCCAGCGACGCCTACCTGGCGCTCATGGATAGCCTGCGCGAAGCCTTGAACCGTGGCCTGTTCCTTGGCTTGGAGGATTTCGAGTGCCATTTCGCGATGTATCCGCCGGGTGCTTTCTACAAGCGCCATGTGGACCGCTTTCGCGACGACGACCGGCGCATGGTGTCGGCGGTGATCTACCTCAACTCGCAATGGCTGCCCGAGCATGGCGGGCAATTGCGCATGTACCTGCAGGACCAGGAGCAGCACGATGTCGACCCGCTCGGCGGCCGGCTGGTGGTGTTCCTCTCCGGCGAATTGCCCCATGAAGTCCTGCCCGCGACCCGGGAGCGCCTGTCCCTGACCGGCTGGTTCCGGCGCCGTGGCAACGAGCCGTTCTGAGGATGCACAAGATCCTGGTCAGCCGCTGCCTTTTGGGCCACCGCGTACGCTACGACGGCGGCGCCAGTGGCCCTTTCGATCAATTGGCGACCTGGCAGCAGGAGGGGCGGGTGGTGGCCCTGTGCCCGGAAGTGGCTGGCGGCTTGCCGACACCACGGGCCGCGGCGGAGATCCCGGGTGGCCAGGGCGTCGATGTGCTGGAGGGGCGGGCGCCGGTGATGACCACGGCTGGTGACGACGTCAGCGCCGAGTTCCTCTCCGGGGCCCGGCAGGCTTTGGCCCTGGTGGAAAAGCACGGTATCCGTATTGCCGTGCTCAAGGCCAACAGCCCGTCCTGCGGCAACCTCTGGACCTATGACGGCACGTTCAGCGGTGCCAAGGTCCCGGGTGAGGGGGTTACCGCCGCCTTGCTCAAGCAGCACGGGGTGCAGGTCTTCAGCGAACTGCAGCTGCTCGAGGCTGCCAGCGCCCTCGCTGCATTGTCCTCGTAGCCGCTGTCGAGCTTTAGCGAGGCGACGGTGGTGACTACAGGTGAGATCTATTGCTCGGCGTCGCCCTTGGGCGGTTTGCTGGCGTCCATGCCGAACCATTTCTCCGACAGGGCCATCAGCCGCCCATCCGCCTTGATCCGCTGCAAGGCGCTATCCAGGCTGGCGCGGAACGCCGGATTGCCTTTCTGGAAAGGAATCGCCAGGCTCAGGGTCGGTCCCACCTTGGCGCCTTCCTTCACTGGCAGGCGACTGTCGCGAATCGCATAGGGGATCAGCAGGCGGTCGCTGATGGCGGCGTCGATCTGCTTGTCCGCCACATCCTTGATCGGCTGTTGGGCATCGGCATAGCTACGCAGGTTGATGCCTTCGACGGTCCGTGCCTGGTCGACGAACTGGCTGCCCTGGGCCACGCCCAGGGCCCGGCCGCGCAGGGATTGCAGGGAGAACAGCGGGCGTTGCTCCTCCTTGCGTACGATCAGCTGGGCGCTGGAGTAGCTGTAGGGCTCGCTGAAGTCGAAACGATCCTTGAGCTCCGGTGTCACTGCTATGTGGTTGATGGCCACGTCGAACCTGCCGCTTTCGACGCCGGGCAGCAACTCGTCGGTGTCGGTCACCACGAAGTCCGCACGCACGTCCAGTTCGCTGGCCAGCAACTGCCCCAGTTCGACTTCGAAGCCGCTGAGCTTGCCGTCATCCTTGAAATTGAAGGGTGGGGTATCGGCTTCAAGGGCAATACGCAGTTCCCCGCGGTCATTGATGTCATCCATCAACTCGGCGTGGACGCAGGTGCTCGCTAGGGGCAGCAAAAGTATCAGGCCAGGCAGGAAACGCATGGTCACTCCTTGAATTCATGTGAGCGATGCGCTGTTCAGGCTCGCTTTGCTAAGGTGTTGAGTGCCTTCGACAACGAACAGCCACAAAGTTGTCATAACCGTAAAAGAATTGCGGAAAAACTGGAGAAGATAATGAAAAAGTATATGTCTTGCGCGGCCCTGGCGGGTTTGTTGCTGGGAGCCTCGATGCTCGCCGGCGCAGCTGAAATTCCTCGTACGCAGGCACCTGCCGGTGCCAAGGTGTCCATTGTTTCCCCGGCTGACGGAGCAACCGTGGACAAGACCTTCAAGGTCAAGTTCGGGGTCGAGGGCATCGCCCTGGCGCCAGCAGGCGACCAGACCGCCAACACTGGCCATCACCACCTGCTGATCGACGTCGACCAGCTGCCGGCCGAGAACATGCCGATTCCGATGGATGCCAACCACCTGCACTTCGGCAAGGCCCAGACCGAGACCGAAGTGACCCTGGCCCCGGGCAAGCACACCCTGCAACTGGAGCTGGGGGACAAGAACCACGTGCCGTTCGACCCGGTGATCGTTTCGAAGAAGATCACAGTGACCGTGAAATAAGCGTAAACGCCGCACAAAAAAAGGGAGCCCATCAAGGCTCCCTTTTTTGTACGGCTAACTACAAGGCTGCAGCTACAAACCAGGGCGGGCCCTTGCTTGCCGCTTGAGACTTGCCGCTTGCAGCTGCTGTCAGAACAGCACGCGGCAGCGGATGGTGCCGTTGATGTGTTGCAGCTTCTCTTGCGCCAGGTCCGAGTACTCGGCGTCGACGTCGATCACCACGTAGCCGACCTTTTCGTTGGTCTGCAGGAACTGGCCGGAGATGTTGATGCCATTTTCCGCGAAGACCTTGTTGATCTCGCTCATCACGCCCGGGATGTTCTCGTGGATGTGCAACAGGCGGTGCTTGCCAGGGTGGGCAGGCAGGGCCACTTCCGGGAAGTTGACCGAGGACACCGAGGTGCCGTTGTCGCTGTACTTGACCAGCTTCTCGGCCACTTCCAGGCCGATGTTGGCCTGGGCTTCGGCGGTGGAACCACCGATGTGCGGGGTCAGGATCACGTTGTCCAGGCCACGCAGCGGGCTTTCGAACTCTTCGTCGTTGGAACGTGGCTCGACCGGGAATACGTCGATGGCCGCGCCGATCAGGTGCTTGTCCTTGATCGCGTCCGCCAGGGCGTCCAGCTCGACCACGGTGCCGCGTGCAGCGTTGATCAGGATGCCGCCCTTCTTGATGGCGCGGATTTCCTTCTCGCCGATCATCCACTGGGTCGCCGCGGTTTCCGGCACGTGCAGGGTGACGATATCGGACATGCCCAGCAGCTCGTGCAGGTTGCCGACCTGGGTCGCGTTGCCCAGTGGCAGCTTGGTCACGGTGTCATAGAAGAACACCTGCATGCCCAGGCCCTCGGCCAGGACCGACAGTTGGGTACCAATGGAGCCATAACCGACGATGCCCAGCTTCTTGCCGCGGATCTCGAAGGAGTTGGCTGCGCTCTTGATCCAGCCGCCGCGGTGGCAGGAGGCGTTTTTCTCGGGGATACCGCGCAACAGCAGGATGGCCTCGGCCAGTACCAGCTCGGCGACCGAGCGGGTGTTGGAGTAAGGCGCGTTGAACACCGCGATGCCGCGCTCGCGGGCCGCGGACAGGTCAACCTGGTTGGTGCCGATGCAGAAGCAGCCCACCGCGACCAGTTTCTTCGCGTGGTCGAAGATCTCTTCGGTCAATTGGGTGCGGGAGCGAATACCGATGAAGTGTGCATCGGCGATCTTTTCCTTGAGCTGGGCTTCCGGCAGAGAACTGGTGAGGTACTCGATGCTGGTGTAGCCGGCGGCCTTGAGCACGTCGACAGCGGATTGGTGGACGCCTTCGAGGAGAAGGAACTTGATCTTGCTCTTATCGAGAGAAGTCTTGCTCATCTGCGTAAACCTGTGTCCCGGAGAAAAATGGCAGGGAAGTGGACAGCTTGAGCTGACCTGGGCGGCGCGCGGCCGACACCGCAGAAGGCCCTTGGGCACTCTTCTGCGGGGGCGGTATGCTAGCATACGCGCCCCGCTAAACACTCATTCCTGCGACGTGAAGCGTTCTCAGGATGACCATGAATTGTTCGAGAGTTCTGTCGATGACCAATCCTGCCCTGATTGATGAGCTGAAGACCCTGGTTGAGCCCGGCAAGGTGCTGACCGACGCTGACTCGCTGAATGCCTACGGCAAGGATTGGACCAAGCACTTCGCCCCCGCCCCGACCGCCATCGTGTTCCCCAAGACCATCGAACAGGTCCAGGCCATCGTCCGCTGGGCCAATCAGCACAAGGTAGCGCTGGTGCCTTCGGGCGGTCGTACCGGGCTTTCGGCGGCAGCGGTAGCCGCCAACGGCGAGGTGGTGGTGGCCTTCGACTACATGAACCAGATTCTCGACCTGAACCTGACCGACCGCACCGCGGTATGCCAGCCAGGCGTGGTCACCGAGCAGCTGCAGAACCTGGCGGAAGACAACGGCCTGTACTATCCGGTGGACTTCGCATCGGCAGGTTCCAGCCAGATTGGCGGCAATATCGGTACCAATGCCGGCGGGATCAAGGTCATTCGCTACGGCATGACCCGTAACTGGGTGGCTGGCATGAAGGTGGTCACCGGCAAGGGCGACCTGCTGGAACTGAACCGCGACCTGATCAAGAACGCCACCGGCTATGACCTGCGCCAGCTGTTCATCGGCGCCGAGGGCACCCTGGGTTTCGTGGTCGAGGCCACCATGCGTCTGGACCGGGCGCCGAAGAACCTCACTGCCATGGTCCTGGGCACGCCTGACTTCGACTCGATCATGCCGGTGCTGCATGCATTCCAGGGCAAGGTCGACCTGACGGCTTTCGAATTCTTCTCCGACAAGGCGCTGGCCAAGGTTCTGGCCCGCGGCGACGTACCGGCGCCATTCGAATCGCAATGCCCGTTCTATGCCCTGCTGGAGTTCGAGGCCACCACCGAGGAAGTGGCCAACCAGGCCCTGGAGACCTTCGAGCATTGCGTCGAGCAGGGCTGGGTCCTGGATGGCGTGATGAGCCAGAGCGAAACCCAGTTGCAGAACCTGTGGAAGCTGCGCGAGTACATCTCCGAGACCATCTCCCACTGGACCCCGTACAAGAACGACATCTCGGTCACCGTGTCCAAGGTGCCGGCATTCCTCCAGGAAATCGACGCCATCGTCGGCAAGCACTACCCGGACTTCGAGATCGTCTGGTTCGGCCACATCGGCGACGGCAACCTGCACCTGAACATCCTCAAGCCGGAAAACCTGAGCAAGGACGAGTTCTTCGCCAAGTGCGCCACGGTCAACAAGTGGGTGTTCGAAACCGTCGAGAAGCACAATGGTTCGATCTCCGCCGAACACGGCGTGGGCATGACCAAGCGCGACTACCTGACCTATAGCCGCTCGCCGGTGGAAATCGAGTACATGAAGGCCGTCAAGGCGGTCTTCGACCCGAACGGCATCATGAACCCGGGCAAGATCTTCGCTGCTTGAGTCCGGGCAGCCCTGAACACGCGTACGAACAGGAGTCGGTAATGAGCTATCAGCACCAGTATGTCGACGGTACCCGGATTCATTTTCCCCTGGGCAAGGTGGTATGCATCGGCCGCAACTACGCCGAGCACGCCAAGGAACTGGACAACCCGGTTCCCACCGAGCCGCTGCTGTTCATCAAGCCGGGCAGCTGCGTCGTGCCTCTGGAGGGTGGTTTTGCCATTCCCAGCGAGCGTGGCTCGGTGCATTACGAAGCCGAGATCGCGGTATTGATCGGCAAGCCGCTGTCCCCCAAGCCCAGCCGTGAAGAGGTGCTGGATGCCATTTCCGGCTTCGCCCCGGCCCTGGACCTGACCCTGCGCGACAAGCAGGCCGAGCTCAAGGCCAAGGGCCTGCCCTGGGAAATCGCCAAGTCGTTCGACGGCGCGGCGGTGATCGCGCCTTTCGTGGTGAGCAGCACCTTCGCCGACCTGACCGACATCGGCATTCGCCTGACCATCAATGGCGAGGTACGCCAGGATGGCAACAGCAGCATCATGCTCAACCCCATAGTGCCGATGATCCAGTACATGGCCGGCTGCTTTTCCCTGCAGGCCGGCGACGTGATCCTCACAGGTACTCCGGTGGGTGTCGGCCCGCTGAATGTCGGTGACGAACTGATCCTGGAACTGCCGGGCGCCAGCCGTTTCACCAGCACCGTCCGTTGATCGGAAACTTTCTGCGAGGGCACCAAAAAACCGGACATCTCGCAGAAAGCCTCCCGCGCTTTTACCGTTTTTTCACATTTGTTCCGGATAATTCTCGGGTTCATGGTTCGCAGCGCTCAAATTTGCGTGCTATCACCTATGGCCGAGTTTCTGGAATCTGTGAAATGGATGCCCAACCTCTGACCAAAATCCACACTCCCCGCCGTTTGCGACTGCGCATGCGCTGGTATTCCTGGCTGTTGCTGGTCGGGGTGATCAGCTATGGCCTGGCCAGCATCATGCACTGGGACGACCGCGGCGTGCTCTGGGTGCAGGAAGGTTTCGTCACTCCGGCAGAGCGCAGTGCCAGTATCTGGCTGCCGGCCTATCGGGCGGTGATCGATGCCAAGTTGATGCCTGGCCTGGAGCGCGACGAAGCCTCCGACCTGTCCTACAACCCCAGGACCAAGACGCTGTTCTCGGTAATGGGCAAGCACCCGTTCCTGGTGGAACTGAGCCTGCAGGGCGATGTTCTGCGCAAGATCCCGCTGGTGGGCTGGAGCAATCCGGAAGGAGTGACGGTCATGGAGGATGGCTTGATGGCCATCGTTGATGAGCGCGAGCATTCGCTGGTGATCGTCAAGGTCGATGGCTCCACCAGCCAGTTGAACATCGCCGACTTCCCCAAATACGACCTGGGTCCTTCGGAAGACCAGAACAAGGCTTTCGAAGCCGTGGCCTGGGACCCGCGCAAGCAGCAGTTGCTGCTGGGCGAAGAGCGGCCGCCGGCGCTGTTCACCTGGAGCAGCGACGGTCGTGTGCTCAAGGGCGACAAGCAAAGACTACCTAGCGACGAGCTCGACCTGCGCAACTTGTCGGCCCTGGGTATCGATCCGCGTACCGGTCACACCCTGGTGCTGTCGGCCGAGTCGCATTTGCTGCTGGAGCTGGACGAGCAGGGCGAGCAAGTCAGCTTCATGACCCTGCTGGGTGGTTTCAACGGCCTGAAGAACACCATCCCCCGCGCCGAAGGCGTGGCCATGGACGAGGCGGGCAACCTGTACATGGTCAGCGAGTCCAACCTGTTCTACCGCTTCGAGAAACGCTGAACACTGGGCCCGGACGTTGTCCGGGTCGTGCCGATTAAGCTTGAATTCAGGCGTCGGTGATATTCATGGGACCGTCCTGTATTCGAGCTTGCCTGCCATGTATCGCCTGAGTCGTGTCCATCCCCTCTATCTGCTCCTTGGTCTTGTAGTCGTGTTGCTGGCGGCATTCGCCCACAACCATCGGCTGTGGCAGCGCGCCTGGTTCGACTGGCAGGCCTACTGGCAAGTGACTGATCCGCATTCACTGGGGCTGGGCGACTACCGGGTGGTGCGCGAGGCCCAGCCCATCGAGGGCCTGGACGATGTTTCGGCGCTGACCTACGACCCGCTGCGTAACAGCCTGTTCACCGTGACCAACAAGCAACCCGAGCTGATCGAGCTGTCCCTGGATGGGCAGGTGCTGCGACGCATCGCCCTCGTGGGGTTCGCCGATCCCGAGGCGGTGGAATTCATCAGTGCCGGTACCTATGTGATCAGCGATGAGCGCCAGCAGCGGTTGATCAAGATCCATCTGCAGGACGACACCCAGGTAGTGGATGCGGCGCAGTCCGAGCAGGTGACCCTCGGTGTGCACCTGGGCGGCAACAAGGGATTCGAGGGCTTGGCCTACGACTCCCGGAGCAAGCGCCTGTTCGTCGCCAAGGAGCGTGATCCGATGCTGATCTACGAAGTGCAGGGGTTTCCCGGCAGCGAGCCGGGCACGCCCTATGGCATGCACGTGGTGAACAATCCCAAGCGGGATGCCGCGCTGTTCGTGCGTGATCTTTCCAGCCTGCAATACGATGAGCGCAGCGGCCACTTGCTGGCGTTGTCGGATGAGTCGCGCCTGGTGCTGGAGCTGGACGCCCAGGGGCGCCCCTTGAGCACCCTGGCGCTGGGCAAGGGCCGCCAGGGCCTGGACCGGGCCGTGCCCCAGGCCGAGGGTATCGCCATGGACGATGAAGGCACGTTGTACCTGGTCAGCGAACCGAACCTGTTCTACGTCTTCAAGAAACCCGCGCGCTAGTTCGGGTGTTGCCGGGATTGGCTCGCCACAGCGGCCAATCCGGCAGGGGGGTGCGTGATCAGGCCTTGAGGGTCTGTACGCCTTCGGCGGTGCCCAGCAGCAGCACGTCGGCGGGCCGGGCGGCGAACAGGCCGTTGGTGACCACGCCGACGATGGCGTTGATCTGGCTTTCCAGCTCCACCGGGTTGCTGATCTGCATGTTGTGCACGTCGAGGATGATGTTGCCGTTGTCGGTGATCACGCCTTCGCGGTACACCGGATCGCCGCCCAGCTTCACCAGCTCGCGCGCCACGTGGCTGCGGGCCATCGGGATCACTTCCACTGGCAGCGGGAAAGCGCCCAGCACCGGGACCAGCTTGCTGGCATCGGCGATGCAGATGAAGGTCTTGGCCACGGCCGCGACGATCTTCTCGCGGGTCAGGGCCGCGCCACCGCCCTTGATCAGGTTCAGGTGCGCATCGCTTTCGTCGGCGCCGTCGATGTAGAACTCCAGCTCGCTGACGGTGTTGAGTTCATACACCGGGATGCCGTGGCCCTTGAGGCGCGCGGCGGTGGCTTCGGAACTGGCCACGGCGCCATCGAAGGCGCCCTTGTGCCGGGCCAGGGCGTCGATGAAGCAGTTGGCGGTGGAGCCGGTGCCGACCCCGACGATGCTCTTGTCGTCGAGTTTCGGCAGGATGAGGTCGACAGCGGCCTGGGCGACGGCCTGTTTGAGTTGATCCTGGGTCATGCGGGCTCCGAAGCGGGCAGGGGGGCACAAAGCCCGGCATTATAGGCGTCGGCGCCGGCCAGGTCATTGCCCGTCTGGCCACTCGCCCGGCGGCGTTGCCCACAGGGCCCGCAGGCAGGCTAAAACCTCTGGATTCGTGTGGTCGCCCGGGCAAACGCTGGGTTAGACTCCTTGGCCCTGCCCAACCCGCTCAGTGATGCTTTCCGATGCTCGAACAGTACGTAAAGAAGATCCTCACCTCGCGCGTTTATGACGTTGCCGTGGAAACCCCATTGCAGACCGCCCGCCAGCTCTCCGAGCGGCTGGGCAACCAGGTCTGGCTCAAGCGCGAAGACTTGCAGCCGGTGTTCTCGTTCAAGATCCGTGGCGCCTACAACAAGCTGACCCAGCTCACCGACGCCGAGCGCGCCCGTGGCGTGGTCACCGCATCGGCGGGCAACCATGCCCAGGGCCTGGCCCTGGCTGCCAAGGTGCTGGGGGTCAAGGCCACCATCGTGATGCCCAAGACCACTCCCGAGATCAAGGTCGAAGGCGTGCGTTCCCGTGGCGGCAAGGTAGTGCTGCATGGCGATACCTTCCCCGAGGCGCTGGCCTATTCGCTGAAACTGGTGGACGAGAAGGGCTACGTCTACATCCATCCTTATGACGATCCCCACACCATTGCCGGGCAGGGCACGGTGGCGATGGAGATCCTGCGCCAGCATCCCGGTCCGCTGGATGCGATCTTCGTACCGGTCGGTGGCGGCGGCTTGATCGCCGGCATCGCCGCTTACGTGAAGTACCTGCGTCCGGAGATCCGGGTCATCGGTGTCGAGCCGGACGATTCCAACTGCCTGCAAATGGCCATGGCCGCCGGCGAGCGGGTGGTGTTGCCGACCGTGGGCATCTTCGCCGATGGCGTGGCCGTGGCGCAGATCGGCCAGCACACCTTCGATATCTGCAAGGACCACGTCGACGAGGTGATCACCGTCAGCACCGACGAGATCTGTGCGGCAATCAAGGATATCTACGACGATACCCGCTCGATCACCGAGCCTGCCGGTGCACTCGGCGTGGCGGGGATCAAGAAGTACGTCGAGCAGCGCGGCATCACCGGGCAGACCCTGGTGGCCATCGATTCCGGCGCCAACGTCAACTTCGACCGTCTGCGCCACGTGGCCGAGCGCGCCGAGCTGGGTGAGGGTCGCGAAGCCATCATCGCCGTGACCATTCCCGAGCAGCCCGGCAGCTTCAAGGCGTTCTGCGAGGCGGTGGGCAAGCGCCAGATCACCGAATTCAACTACCGCTACAACACCGGCAGCGAGGCGCATATCTTCGTTGGCGTGCAGACCCACCCGGAAAGCGATCCGCGCAGTGCCCTGATCGCCAACCTGAGCGAGCAGGGCTTCCCGGTGATCGACCTGACCGACAACGAGCTGGCCAAGCTGCATATCCGCTACATGGTCGGCGGCCGGGCGGAGAAGGTCAGCGATGAGCTGGTGCTGCGCTTCGAGTTCCCGGAGCGTCCGGGTGCCTTGTTCAACTTCCTCAACAAACTGGGCGGGCGCTGGAACATTTCCATGTTCCACTACCGCAACCACGGCGCGGCAGATGGGCGCGTGGTCGCCGGCCTGCAGGTGCCGGCCGAGGAGCGCCACCTGGTGCCGGCGGCCCTGGAGCAGATCGGTTATCCGTACTGGGACGAAAGCGACAACCCCGCCTACCAGCTGTTCCTCGGCTGAGCGGCTACGCTGAGGATCGAGGCCTTAAGGACGCGAGAATATGGAAACGCTGACCACGCTCAAGACACTTCATGTACTGGCCACGGTGCTGCTGCTGGGCAGTGCGCTGGGCCTGGCGATCTGGGTCTGGCGCCTGCGTCGCCAGGGTGACGCGACCGTCTATAGCCGGGTACTGCACCGTCCGGGCCTGTTCGGCTGGCTGCTGCTGGCCCTGGGCCTGGTGACCCTGCCGTTCACCGGTTGGTGGCTGGTGCACCTGGTGGGCTGGCCGCTGGGGCAGACCTGGGTCCTGGGCTCCAGTGTGCTCTACACCCTCGGGGCGCTGGCCTGGCTATGGCTGATGGTGCGCCTCAATCGCCTGCGCGTGGCCAAGGCCGCCAGTGGCCTGGCCTTTACCCTGGTCCTGGCGGTCTTCAGCGCCCTGTGCTTCGTCACTATTGCCGGCCTCATGGGGGCCAAGCCGGTCTGACCCGGCTTTAAGGATCGCCATGAAGGTCGTTCTGGTGGGGGCCACGGGGTTCGTTGGCCGTCATCTGCTGGCAGCGTTGCACGCCGCCGGTCATCAATTGATCGCTACCAGTCGCCAGCCACAACCTCGGGGTTTGCCCGGGGTGCAGTGGCTGCAACTGGATCTGGATCGCCTCGGTCGTGAGCCCGGTTCGTTCGAGCTGCCGGCTGATACCGACCTGCTGATCAATGCCGCCGGGTTGCTGAGCAATGATCCCCAGGCCCTGAGCCTGACCCAGGACCTGGGCACGCGGGCGCTGTTCGACCTGGCTGCGGCCCGTGGTGCCCGGGTGCTACAGATTTCCGCGTTGGGCGCCGGCACCCAGCCCCGGGTGCCATTCCTGGCGAGCAAGGCCATGGCGGACGATTATCTGCTGGGCCTTAATATTCCGGCAGTAGTGCTGCGCCCGTCATTGGTGCTCGGTGCCGGGGGCGCCAGCAGTGGCTGGCTGGCGCGATTGTCGCCCTGGCCGCTGATTCCGCTGCTGTCCTCCCAGGCGCGGATGCAACCCCTGCATGTGGATGACTTGAGCGCCGCAGTGCTGGCGCTGCTGCGGCACTGGCCGCAAGAGTCCATGGTCTTGCCGCTGGTCGGCCCGGAGCGGATGACCATGGGGCAATTGCTCGATCGCCTGCGGGCAGCCCAGGGCTGGGCGCCAGCCCGTTACCTGCAACTGCCGGGACCGCTCCTGAGCCTGGCCGCGCTGCTGGGCGAGCGCCTGGGTTGGCGGGCCTTGAGCCGGCAAAGCTTGAGCATGGCGCGGCAGGACAACCTGGCGGACCCCGAGTTGCTGGCATCGGTCTGTGGTTATCACGCCGCGCCGTTGGCGACGCGCTTGCAGGATTGGCCCCAGGCCGGACAGACCACCCAGTGGGTGCTGAGGCCGTTGTTGTTGGCAGTGATGGTGTTGATCTGGCTGGGCACGGCGGCGGTGTGCATCGGCCCCGGCTACGACTGGGGCCTGCGGATCATGGCCGAGGCCGGGGTGCAGGGCGCCTGGGCGGTGCTGGCGGTGATCGGCGGTTCGCTCTGCGACGCAGTACTGGGCGTCGGCCTGCTGCTGCGACGCTGGCGCCGGCGGGCCATGCAGGCGCAATTGCTGCTGATGCTCGGCTACACGCTGATCATCAGCCTGATCCTGCCGCATTTCTGGTTTGACCCTTATGCCGCCGTCGCCAAGAACCTGGTGCTGATGGTGGCAACCCTTTGGCTGTTGTGGACCGAACCTCGTCGATGAGCGCTTACCTGCTGCTGAAAACCCTGCATATCCTGTCTTCCACCGTGCTCTTCGGCCTGGGTGCCGGGTCGGCCTACTACGCCTTGCGGGCCTGGCGCAGTGGCCAGGTGCAGGTGATCGCCGTGACCTTCAAGCACCTGGTGTTCGCCGACTGGGCCTTCACCGCGACCACAGCGGTGTTCCAGCCGCTGAGCGGGCTGGGTTTGATCCACTTGGCGGGGTGGTCGATCCAGCAGTCCTGGCTGATGTGGAGCCTGGGGCTCTATGTACTGGCGGGGGTGTGCTGGCTGCCGGTGGTCTGGCTGCAGATCCGGGTGCACAAGATGGCTGAACAAGCCTTGCGCGATGGGACGCCGATGCCGATGCGCGCCACTCTCTATATGCGCTGGTGGTTCGCCCTGGGCTGGCCGGCTTTCCTGGCCTTCATGGCGATCTTCTACCTGATGGTGGCCAAGCCGGCCTGAACCCCATGAGCGGCCCCGGACCGCAGTGTGGCCCGGGGCGCCGCTTCAGTCGCGCAGGCTGATTACCTGCCAGCCGCGTTGCTGGGCTTCGGCGCGCAGGTTGGGGTCAGGGTCGACGGCCACCGGGGTGGTCACCTGTTCCAGCAGCGGCAGGTCGTTCATCGAGTCGCTGTAGAAATAGCTGTCTTGCAGGTCGTGGCCGGTTTCCTCCAGCCAGCGCTGCAGGCGGGTCACCTTGCCCTCGCGAAAGCACGGGACGTCGGTGCTGCGGCCGGTGTAGCGACCGTCCTGCATCTCGCACTCGGTGGCGATCAGGGTTTCCACGCCCAGGCGCTCGGCGATCGGCGCGGTGACGAAGCGGTTAGTGGCGGTGATGATCACCAGCTTGTCGCCGGCCTCGCGGTGCCGGGCCAGCAGGGCCAGGGCCTTGGGCAGCAGGATCGGCTCGATGCAGTCGCGCATGTAGTCGCGATGCCATTGGGCGAGCACGTCCATTTCGGTGCGACCGAGGATTTCCAGGCAGAAGTTCAGGTAGGCGGCGTTGTCGAGCTTGCCGGCCAGGTAGTCCTGGTAGAACTCGTCGTTGCGGGTCTTGTAGGCCACCGGATCGAGGTGGCCCTTTTCGCACAGATAGTCGCCCCAGGCGTGGTCGCTGTCGCCGCCCAGGAGGGTGTTGTCCAAGTCGAATAAAGCCAGACGCATTGCGGTTACTCACTGAAAAGTCTTGGAAAAGGTCCTCAGAATACGGTCTTTTCACAAGAGTGCACATAAGCTTGGCAGCCTCGTTGCTGCATTCCCAAGCTTTATGGAACAATGCGGCGACATGCGTTTGCGAGGTTGTAGCCGTGATCGACCCCGATGGTTTTCGCCCCAATGTCGGGATCATTCTGACGAATGATGCCGGCCAGGTGCTATGGGCTCGCCGTATCAATCAAGATGCCTGGCAGTTTCCCCAAGGCGGCATCAACCCCGACGAGACGCCGGAAGACGCTCTTTATCGCGAGTTGAACGAAGAAGTGGGCCTGGAGCGCGAAGATGTGCAAATTCTCGCCTGCACCCGTGGCTGGTTGCGCTATCGTTTGCCGCAGCGCCTGGTAAGGACCCACAGCCAACCGCTGTGCATCGGCCAAAAGCAGAAGTGGTTTCTCTTGCGCCTGATCTCCAACGAGCAGCGGGTGCGGATGGACTTGACCGGTAAACCGGAATTCGATGGCTGGCGTTGGGTCAGTTATTGGTACCCGTTGGGCCAGGTGGTGACATTCAAGCGCGAAGTGTATCGCCGCGCTCTCAAAGAGCTTGCCCCGCGCCTTCTAGTGCGCGACTGACGACGGAGTTCGACCCCGAGCCATGCTCAATACGCTGCGCAAGATCGTCCAGGAAGTTAACTCCGCCAAGGATCTCAAGACGGCGTTGGGGATCATTGTCTTGCGCGTCAAAGAGGCCATGGGCAGCCAGGTCTGCTCGGTCTATCTGCTGGACCCGGAAACCAACCGTTTCGTGCTGATGGCCACCGAAGGCCTGAACAAGCGTTCCATCGGCAAGGTCAGCATGGCTCCCAACGAAGGCCTGGTGGGCCTGGTAGGCACCCGGGAAGAACCCCTCAACCTGGAAAACGCCGCCGATCACCCCCGCTATCGCTACTTCGCCGAGACTGGCGAGGAGCGCTACGCTTCCTTCCTCGGGGCGCCGATCATCCACCACCGGCGGGTGGTCGGGGTCCTGGTCATCCAACAGAAGGAACGCCGCCAGTTCGACGAGGGCGAAGAAGCCTTCCTGGTGACCATGAGCGCCCAGCTGGCCGGGGTTATCGCCCATGCCGAGGCCACCGGCTCGATCCGTGGCCTGGGACGCCAGGGCAAGGGCATCCAGGAAGCCAAGTTCGTCGGTGTGCCGGGTTCTCCCGGGGCCGCGGTGGGCAGTGCGGTGGTGATGTTGCCGCCGGCCGACCTGGACGTGGTGCCGGACAAGCACATCACCGATATCGACGCCGAGCTGACGCTGTTCAAGAGCGCCCTGGAAGGGGTGCGCGCCGACATGCGGGCGCTGTCGGAAAAACTCGCTACCCAGCTGCGCCCCGAAGAGCGGGCGCTGTTCGACGTCTACCTGATGATGCTCGACGACGCTTCGCTGGGCAGCGAGGTCAAGGCGGTGATCCGCACCGGGCAATGGGCCCAGGGCGCACTGCGCCAGGTGGTCAGCGATCACGTCAACCGCTTCGAACTGATGGACGACGCCTACCTGCGTGAGCGCGCATCGGACGTCAAGGACCTGGGCCGGCGGCTCCTGGCCTACCTCCAGGAGGAGCGCCAGCAGACCCTGGTCTACCCCGACAACACCATCCTGGTCAGCGAAGAGCTGACCCCAGCCATGCTCGGCGAAGTGCCCGAGGGCAAGCTGGTGGGCCTGGTCTCGGTGCTGGGGTCGGGCAACTCCCACGTGGCGATCCTGGCCCGGGCCATGGGCATCCCGACGGTGATGGGCCTGGTCGACCTGCCGTATTCCAAGGTCGACGGCATCCAGATGATCGTCGACGGCTACCATGGCGAGGTCTACACCAACCCCAGCGACGTGCTGCGCAAGCAGTTCGCCGATGTGGTGGAAGAGGAGCGGCAACTGGCCCAGGGCCTGGATGCGCTGCGCGACCAGCCATGCGTGACCCCCGATGGCCACCGCATGCCGTTGTGGGTCAACACCGGCCTGCTGGCCGACGTGGCCCGGGCGCAGAAGCGTGGCGCCGAGGGCGTGGGCCTGTACCGCACCGAAGTGCCGTTCATGATCAACCAGCGCTTCCCCAGCGAAAAGGAACAGCTGGCGATCTATCGCGAGCAGCTGGCGTCCTTCCATCCGCAACCGGTGACCATGCGCAGCCTGGACATCGGCGGCGATAAATCGCTGTCCTATTTCCCGATCAAGGAAGACAACCCGTTCCTGGGCTGGCGCGGCATCCGCGTGACCCTCGACCATCCGGAGATCTTCCTGGTGCAGGCCCGGGCCATGCTCAAGGCCAGCGAGGGCCTGAACAACCTGCGCATCCTGCTGCCGATGATCTCCGGCATCCACGAGCTGGAAGAAGCCTTGCACCTGATCCACCGGGCCTGGGGCGAG
This sequence comes from Pseudomonas piscis, assembly GCF_009380155.1. Classification (GTDB taxonomy): domain Bacteria; phylum Pseudomonadota; class Gammaproteobacteria; order Pseudomonadales; family Pseudomonadaceae; genus Aquipseudomonas; species Aquipseudomonas piscis. The sequence continues at coordinate 384,631 of NZ_WHUV01000001.1, forward strand.
GTGCGCGACGAAGGTACCGACGTGCCGATGCCGCCGGTGGGAGTGATGATCGAAATTCCCGCGGCGGTCTACCAGACCAAGGAGCTGGCGCGCCAGGTGGACTTCCTGTCGGTGGGCTCCAACGACCTGACCCAGTACCTGCTGGCGGTGGACCGCAACAACCCGCGGGTGGCCGACCTCTACGACTATCTGCACCCGGCGGTATTGCAGGCGTTGCAGACCGTGGTCCGCGATGCCCACGCCGAAGGCAAGCCGGTGAGCATTTGTGGCGAAATGGCCGGCGACCCGGCCGCTGCGGTGCTGCTGATGGCCATGGGTTTCGACAGCCTGTCGATGAACGCCACCAACCTGCCGAAGGTGAAGTGGATGCTGCGCCAGATCAGCATGACCAAGGCCAGGGAACTGCTGGATGAGATGATGACCATCGACAACCCGCAAGTTATCCACAGTTCGTTGCAGCTGGCGCTGAAGAAGCTCGGCCTGGCGCGCATGATCAACCCCGCGTCCAACAAGACCCTCTAGTGGGCGCGCCGGTCCCTCGGGACCGGTCGCCGGCTGCGCCTCAAATCTTCAGTTCTATCTCTCCCAGGTGCCCGCCATAGGGGCCGAAACTGCGCTCGACCAGATGCCGGGAACCGTCGGCGTGGACGATCAGCGCAGTACTGGCGCGGGTGCCGTAGCTGGGGCTGGCAATGAAGACGCTCGACAGCAGGCTCTCGGTGGCCAGGCCCACGCCGGTGTCCGGCAAGTCGGCGAAAGGCGCGGTCTGCGGATCGCCCAGTAACGCCAGCAGCGCTTGGGGCTGCGGGTCGTGCAGGACTTCCCGGAGCGCCGCCTTGGCCTTGAGCAGCTTGGGCCAGGGGGTGTCGAGGCCAGCGTTGGACAGGCCATAGACACCGGCCTCCAACTGGCGCGGCTCCGCGTCCTGGGCGTTGTAGTGCCAGAGCTGCTCTGCGGTGCCCAGCAACAGGTTGAAACCAGCGTACTCCAGGGAGCGGCCCACTACGTCGCGCAGGTATTCGTCCAGGTCGATGGTGCCGGCCAGGAAGCGCGCCACCAGTTCCCCGCGGGAGCGACGTGCCGGAGGCTGGTGCGGGTTGCGGATATTGGTCAGGGCGGCGAAGCGCCCGTCGGCGCCGACCCCGAGCCAGGTGCCGCCGGCTTCAAGATCGCGCCCGGCGTGGACCTGCGGTAATTCCGGCCATTGCGCCAGGGGCAGGCTGGGCCGGGCATAGAACTCGTCGCGGTTGGCCGCGACGATCAGTGGCTGGGCATGACCCGGCCGCCAGGCAAAGACAATCAAGCACATGAAGGTGGCCCCCTGTGTGTTTCTGCCCACTTTACGCACAGAACCGGCGGGTATCCATCGTCAGCTGGTGGAGTCCCGGGCCGTGCATCCGTTACCATGCCGGACTCATTTTTGGATGCTCCCATGGAATTTCTGCTCTATCTGCTCTTGGGCGCCTGTGCGGGCGTGCTGGCCGGGCTGTTCGGCGTCGGCGGCGGAATCATCATCGTTCCGGTGCTGGTGTTCAGCTTCACCCTGCAAGGTTTCGACGCCTCGGTGCTGACCCACCTGGCGGTGGGCACCTCCCTGGCCAGCATCATCTTCACCTCCATCAACTCGGTCCGCGAACACCATCGCCGGGGCGCTGTGCGCTGGCCGATATTCGCCTGGATGACCCTGGGCATCCTCATGGGCGCCGGTTTCGGGGCGCTGACGGCGGAAGCGATTTCCGGCCCGCACCTGCAGAAGATCATCGGTGTGTTCGCCCTGGTGATCGCCATGCAAATGGCCCTGGAGCTCAAGCCCAAGGCCAGCCGCGAGGTTCCCGGCAAGTTCGGCCTGACCGCCGCCGGTGGCGTGATCGGCTGGGCGTCGGCGATCTTCGGCATCGGTGGTGGCTCGCTGACGGTGCCGTTTCTCACTTGGCGCAGCGTGCCGATGCAGCAGGCGGTGGCCACGTCCTCGGCCTGCGGTTTGCCCATCGCCCTGGCCAGTGCATTAAGTTTCATGATTCTGGGCTGGCATGATCCCCTGTTGCCGGCTCATAGTCTGGGTTTCGTCTACCTGCCTGCGTTGCTGGGCATCGCCCTGACCAGCATGGTGTTCGCCCGTATCGGCGCGCGCCTGGCCCACAAATTGTCACCGCGACTGTTGAAGCGGATGTTCGCCGCGCTGCTGTTTTGCGTCGGGGTCAGCTTCCTGTTCTGAGTCGTGACGCAATCCTGGCTTAATCCTGGCGTGACAGTTTCGCCCGGGAACCAAGTCCCAACCCTTACGAGGAGTCGTAATGCTGCCTTACCCGCAGATTGATCCGGTGGCCGTGGCCATCGGTCCGCTGAAAATCCACTGGTACGGCCTGATGTACCTGATCGGCATCGGCGGTGCCTGGTTGCTGGCGTCGCGCCGGCTGAACCGCTTCGATCCGACCTGGACCAAGGAAAAGCTCTCGGACCTGGTGTTCTGGCTGTCCATGGGCGTGATCGTCGGCGGGCGCCTGGGCTACGTGCTGTTCTACGACCTGAGTGCCTACTTGGCCAACCCGACCCTGATCTTCGAAGTATGGAAGGGCGGCATGTCGTTCCACGGCGGTTTCATCGGGGTGATGCTGGCGGCCTGGTGGTTCGGCAAGCGCAACAACAAGACCTTCTTCGAACTGATGGACTTCGTCGCACCCATGGTGCCGATCGGCCTGGGCGCCGGGCGCATCGGCAACTTCATCAACGCCGAGCTGTGGGGCAAGGCCACCGACCTGCCCTGGGCCATGGTGTTCCCGCCCTTCAGCGACCCGGCCCAGTTGCCGCGCCATCCGTCGCAGCTGTACCAGTTCGCCCTGGAAGGCGTGGCGCTGTTCCTGATCCTCTGGTTGTTCTCGCGCAAGCCGCGCCCGACTATGGCGGTCTCCGGGATGTTCGCGCTGTTCTATGGGATCTTCCGGTTCATCGTCGAATTCGTGCGGGTGCCGGATGCCCAGCTGGGCTACCTGGCATGGAACTGGCTGACCATGGGTCAGATTCTGTGCGTGCCGATGATCCTCGGTGGCCTCGGACTGATCTGGCTGGCTTATCATCGCGCTCCGGCCAAGAGCGCCGCGCAATAAATTCGAATCCCGGGACGCAGGTCCCGGGTTCAAGGATGCAGGTAACTCATGAAGCAATATCTTGATCTGGTGGCCCACGTCATCAACAACGGCACCAAGCAGGCCAATCGCACGGGTGTGAACACCATCAGCTTCCCCGGGGCGATGCTGCGCTACGACCTCAAGGAAGGCTTCCCGGCCATCACCACGCGCAAGATGGCGTTCAAGTCGGCCATCGGCGAAATGGTCGGCTTCCTGCGCGGTGTGAACAACGCCGCCGAGTTCCGTGCCCTGGGCTGCAAGGTCTGGGACCAGAACGCCAACGAAAACGCCCAGTGGCTGGCCAACCCGTTCCGCCAGGGCGAGGACGACCTGGGCGAGATCTACGGCGTGCAGTGGCGCAAGTGGCCGGCCTACAAGCAGATCAAGGTCGCCAACCAGGCTGCCATCGAGTTGGCGCTGAGCCAGGGCTACCGGCAGATCGCCGCGGGAGAGGAAGAGGGCGAGGCCTACGTGGTGCTGTACAAGGCCATCGACCAGGTGCGCCAATGCGTCGACACCATCATCAACGACCCGGGCAGCCGGCGGATCCTGTTCCATGGCTGGAACTGCGCGCAACTGGATGAAATGGCCCTGCCGCCATGCCACCTGCTGTACCAGTTCCATCCGAATGTCGAGACCCGGGAAATTTCCCTGACCCTCTACATCCGCTCCAACGACCTGGGCCTGGGTACGCCGTTCAACCTCACCGAGGGCGCGGCGCTGCTGAGCCTGATCGGCCGCCTGACCGGCTATACCCCACGTTGGTTCACCTATTTCATCGGTGATGCCCACGTCTACGAAAACCACCTGGACATGCTCAACGAACAGCTCAAGCGCAAGCCGTTCCCGATGCCCAAGCTGGTGATTTCCGACCGGGTGCCGGAGTTCGCCAAGACTGGCGTGTACCAGCCGGAGTGGCTGGAACTGATCGAGCCGAGCGACTTCTCCCTGGAAGGCTATGAGCACCATGCGCCGATGACCGCGCCCATGGCGGTCTGATCGTCCCCCGCGTCACCTGAGGCCGTGCGCTGGATATCGCCCGGCCCTGTCGCTTTTCCCTGTTGTCTTCATCGAGCCTGCCCGGAATTTGCTCCGGGCATCGCCGTGCCTGGTGGGCGACTATGCTCCTGGAACCGGCGCTCTCTTTGCCTTCTGAACGCGAGCCACCGAATGGAAGAACTCAACCGCAGCCTGTTCCTGGTCATCAATGCCAGTGCCGAAGCATCGCTGCCCATGCGCGACCTGGCGCTGTTCATGGCGCAATGGCTGGTCCTGGCCGTGCCATTGCTGCTGTTACTGTTCTGGGTTTTCGGCGACCGGCGCCAACGGATGATCGTCCTGCTGGCGACCCTGAGCATTGTTCTGGCCTTGGCCAGCAACCTGGTGATCCGCGGCCTGTGGTTCCACCCGCGGCCGTTCATGCTGGAGCTGGGGCAGAACTTCCTGGCCCATGCCCCCGGCGCGTCCTTCCCCAGCGATCACGCCAGCGGCATGTTCGCCATGGGCTTCGCGCTGCTGCTGGCGTCCCTGCGCAAGACCGGCCTGGTGATGCTGGCCCTGGCGGTGCTGGTGGGCTGGGCAAGGATCTACCTCGGAGTGCACTTCCCGCTGGATATCCTCGGTGGTTGCCTGGTGGGGCTGGGGAGTGCCTGGCTGGTGCGCCGGTACAGCGTGTGGCGGCAGCTGGACCAGCGCCTGCTGGCGCTGCTGGAAGGGATCTACCTGCGCATGCTGCCGCGGCGCCACGGCTCCTGAGAGCCGCGCGCCTGGCGGGCGGGCTCAATGACCGTGGCTGCGGCCAACGTGGGATGGCTCGGTTTCGCTGGGAACCACCGAGCCACTGACCTCCAGGCGCTGGAGGATGCCGCAAGGCTCAAGGTCCGGCTCCTCGCCGCAGCGCTGGCGCAGGTCCACCAATTGTTCCTGCAGGGCCAGAAGGCCATCGATCCGCGCCTTGACGTGGTGGATGTGCTCATCGATCAGGGCATTGACACTGGCGCACTGGTCCTGGGGGCTGTCCCGCAGGTTCAGCAGGCTGCGGATCTCCTCGAGGGTCATGTCCAGGCTGCGGCAGTTGCGGATGAAGGTCAGCCGCTCGCCATGGGCCTGGGTGTAGAGGCGGTAGTTGCCCTCACTGCGGGCCGGTTCCGGTAGCAGGCCCTCGCGCTCGTAGTAACGGATGGTCTCGACCTGGCAGTCGGTGAGTTTCGCCAATTCGCCAATCTTCATCGCCGTCGTCTCCCATTGGGTGCTTGACCCTATAGTGGCTACAGGGTGTTCACTTGGCAACAAGCACCTTTTCATATGGAAGCGACCCGATGAGCGATTCTCTCCATAACCCACGCAAGCCCGACGCCCAGCAAGCCCATGCTGGCCACGATCACGATCACGATCACAGCCATGCCCCTGCCGCCGTGGGCAAGCTGCAACCGCTCAAGCCCCACGAGCATGCCAGCCATGGCGGTTCCTGCTGTGGTTCTGCGGCTGTCGCACCATCCCGGGTGGTCCTGGGCGAGGCGTCGGGCGCCGGTGCGCGTTCGAGCAGCTTTCGCATCGAGGCCATGGATTGCCCCACCGAACAGACCCTGATCCAGAACAAGCTGGGCAAGCTGGCCGGGATCCAGGCCCTGGAGTTCAACCTGATCAACCGGGTACTGGGCGTGACCCACGACCTGCCGAACACTGCGCCGATCGTCGAGGCCATCAAGTCCCTCGGCATGCATGCCGAACCCCTGGAGGCAGGGAGCGATAGCCAGCCTGCCAGTGCGCAGCCGGTGAAGAAACCCTGGTGGCCCCTGGCGCTGTCCGGCGTCGGGGCGCTGGCTGCCGAAGTCATTCACTTCACCAGTGCCGGGCCGGATTGGCTGGTGGCGCTGGTGGCCCTGGTCTCGATCCTCAGCGGCGGGTTGGGCACCTACAAGAAGGGCTGGATCGCCCTGAAGAACCGCAACCTCAACATCAATGCGCTGATGAGCATCGCCGTGACCGGCGCGGTGCTGATCGGCCAGTGGCCAGAGGCGGCCATGGTGATGTTCCTGTTCACCGTGGCCGAGTTGATCGAGGCTCGCTCCCTGGACCGCGCGCGCAATGCCATCAGTGGCCTGATGCAGATGACTCCGGAACAGGTCACGGTGCAGCAGAACGATGGCAGCTGGCGTGAACAAGAGGCGAAAAGCGTCGAGCTGGGGGCACTGGTACGGGTGCGTCCCGGTGAGCGCATCGGCCTGGACGGCGAGGTGACCAGTGGCAGCTCCACCATCGACCAGGCACCGATCACCGGTGAAAGCCTGCCGGTGGAAAAGACCGTGGGCGACAAGGTGTTCGCCGGCACCATCAACCAGGCCGGCGCCCTGGAATACCGGGTCACCGCTGCGGCCAACAACTCGACCCTGGCGCGGATCATCCACGCCGTGGAACAGGCCCAGGGAGCACGGGCGCCGACCCAGCGCTTCGTCGATAGCTTCTCGAAGATCTATACCCCGGCGGTGTTCGCCTTCGCCCTGGCGGTGGCGCTGATTCCCCCGCTGCTCATGGGCGGCCTGTGGTTCGACTGGATCTACCGCGCCCTGGTGCTGCTGGTGGTGGCCTGCCCATGCGCCCTGGTGATCTCGACCCCGGTGAGCATCGTCAGCGGCCTGGCCGCCGCGGCGCGCAAGGGCATCCTGGTCAAGGGCGGGGTCTATCTGGAAGGTGGCTACAAGCTGGATTACCTGGCCCTGGACAAGACCGGCACCATTACCCATGGCAAGCCGGTGCAGACCGACTTCCTGCCCCTGGACCCGCTGGCCAACGACAGCGCCCCGGCCCTGGCCGCCAACCTGGCTGGCCGTTCCGATCACCCGGTGTCCCTGGCTATCGCCCAGGCGGCTGTGGATAAACAGCTGGCCATGCACCCTGTGGATAACTTCGCGGCCCTGGCCGGCCGTGGCGTACGCGGTGAAATCGACGGCCAGTTGTACCACCTGGGCAACCACCGCCTGGTGGAGGAGTTGGGCCTGTGCTCGCCAGCTTTGGAAGAAAAGCTCTTCGCCCTGGAGAAGCAAGGCAAGACCGTGGTCCTGCTGCTGGACAGCAAGGGCCCGCTGGCGCTGTTCGCGGTGGCCGATACGGTCAAGGAGTCCAGTCGCGAGGCGATTCAGCAGTTGCACGAGCTGGGCATCAAGACCCTGATGCTCACCGGCGACAACCCCCACACCGCCAAGGCCATCGCCGCCCAGGTGGGTATCGACCAGGCCCGGGGCGACCTGTTGCCCACCGACAAGCTGCAAGCCATCGAGGACCTGTATGCCCAGGGGCACCGGGTGGGCATGGTGGGTGACGGCATCAACGATGCCCCGGCCCTGGCCCGGGCGGAGATCGGCTTCGCCATGGCGGCCGCCGGCACCGATACCGCCATCGAGACTGCGGATGTTGCGCTGATGGACGACGATCTGCGCAAGATCCCGGCTTTCATCCGCCTGTCGCGCCAGACTTCGGCAGTGCTCAAGCAAAATATCGCCCTGGCCTTGGTCATCAAGGCGATCTTTCTTGGGGTAACCTTTGCCGGGTTGGCCACCATGTGGATGGCCGTGTTCGCCGACATGGGGGTCAGCCTGTTGGTGGTGTTCAACGGCCTGCGCCTGCTGCGCAAATAGGACACCGTAGCTGCAAGCAACTGAGGGGGAATCAGAGTGATGAACTCACGCGCACCGGCTTCAGCTTGCGGCTTGCCGCTGAAAGCTTGCAGCTGCGGTAAGCCGTCATGCTGAGTGCCGAGCTGAAGGCTTTCTACATGGTCGCCCGCCTGGGCAGCATCACCCAGGCGGCGAAGAAGCTCGGCCTCAGCCAGCCTACGGTGACCACCCAGATCCGCAACCTGGAAAGCCAGTACTCGGTGGAGCTGTTCTACCGTGGTGGCCGGCGCCTGAGCCTGAGCGACGAGGGCGCGCGCCTGTTGCCGATGGTCAAGGAGCTGTTGCAGAAGGAGGCCGATATCGAGTTCTTCCTGCGTAACAGCGGGCAGGTTCAGGGCACGTTGCGCATTGCCGCCACGGCGCCGTACTACATCCTCGACCTGGTGAAGACCTTCCGCCAGCACCTGCCCCAAGTGGAGGTGGCGGTGGAAATCGGCAACTCCCAGCAGGTGCTGGAGGCCCTGGAGGAATACCGCGTCGACGTGGCTGCATCCTCGCAATTGCTGGAGGACTCGCGGCTGGTGCGCCGGGTGCTGGGCAGCGATCCGCTGGTGCTGGCGGTGCATCGCAACCATCCGTTGGCGGCCCTGGAACATGTGCCGCTCAGCGCCCTGGCCGGCCATACCCTGCTGATGCGCGAGCCGGGTTCCACCACCCGCAGCCTCACTGAAGAGCTGCTCAAGAGCGCCAACGTCGGGTTTGGCCCGCTGCTGGAGATTGGCAGTCGTGAATCGATCCGCGAGGCGGTGCTGCGCAATATCGGCATCAGCATCATCGCCCGCCAGGAAGTGCCCCACGACCCGCAGCTCAAGGTGCTGACCATCGAGCATGCGCCGCAGATCGCCGAATACCTGTACTGCCTCAAGGAGCGCAAGAATGCCCGCCTGCCGGCAGCCTTCCTCGGCCTGGCCCAGGAAATGGCCGGCTGTTGAAATCACCATCCTGGCGTGGGAGCCAGGTTCTTGCCCGATGTGGGATTGGCCCAGTCTTGCTCCCTGCCCATGGAGCAACCCAAATCTGCCAATACCCCTATCGGCAACTTTTACCTGATTGCCATAAGACCTACGCATTCGTTCCCTAGGATGGCCTGCATCTGCCAGATGAGGTCCGTCCATGAACAACTCCCCCGCAACCGCCCTGAGCAACCCTGGCTCGCCGATGAAGGTGCGCGGCATCCAGAAGCGCTTCGGTGCCTTCACTGCCCTGGACAACGTATCCCTGGACGTGGCTGCCGGCGAGCTGGTGTGCCTGCTGGGGCCGTCGGGTTGCGGCAAGACCACCTTGTTGCGCTGCATCGCCGGCCTGGAGCGCCAGGATGCGGGCGAGTTGTACCTGGGCCAGCGTGACGTCTCGAACCTGGCGCCGCAGGCTCGGGACTACGGCATCCTGTTCCAGTCCTATGCGCTGTTCCCCAACCTCACGGTGGAGGCCAACATTGCCTATGGCCTGGCCGGCAGTGGCCGTGACGAAGCCCGCAAGCGCGTGGCGCAGATGCTCGAGCTGGTGGGCCTGACCGGCAGCGAGAAGAAATACCCCGGCCAGTTGTCCGGTGGCCAGCAGCAGCGCGTGGCCCTGGCTCGGGCCCTGGCCCCTTCGCCGTCGCTGTTGTTGCTGGACGAGCCGATGTCGGCCCTCGACGCCCGCGTGCGCGAGCACCTGTGCACCGAACTGCGCCAGCTGCAGCGGCGCTTGGGCATCACCACCCTGATGGTGACCCACAACCAGGACGAGGCCATGTTGATGGCCGACCGCATTGCCGTGATGAACAACGGCAAGGTCGAGCAGTACGCCACGCCCCAGGAAATCTACGACCGTCCGGCCACGCCGTTCGTCGCCGAGTTCGTCGGCCAAGGCAACTGGCTGCCCTTCAGTCGCAGCAGCCATAGCCATGCCCAGGTGGGCGGGATGAACCTGCGCCTGGCCGACGACTCGGCCAAGGCCGCCTCGGGGCGCCTGTTCTGCCGTCCGGAGGCCATCAGCGTGAACCCGCCGGTGCATGAGGAAAACCTGTTCCCGGCCAAGGTCCGCGAGATCACCTTCCTCGGCAACCGCTGCCGCATGAGTTTCGAACTCAACCAGTTGCCGGGGCATCCGCTGCTGGCGGAGCTGGCACCGGAGGCCATGCCGCGCCTGGGAGCCCAGGACATCTGGGTGGCCCTGCCACCGCGCAGCCTGCAGGTGTTTGCCTGAGATGGCCGTCGAAATGTCCCTGCCGCTACCCGCCAAACGTGCGCGCCAGGTTTCCCGTGCCGAGATCGGCGATCGAGTGTTCGTCATCGGCGGCAAGGTTTTGCTGCTGGTGTTGCTGGGGGTAGCGGTGCTGCTACCGCTGCTGGCGATCTTCTGGCGCGGTTTCAGTGCCGAGGCCGGGCAGGGCGGTGGCTGGCTGGCCGCCCGCGAACTGGTCACTAGCGCCAACTTCCACTGGCTGCTGGGCAACAGCCTGAAAGTCTCCCTGAGCGTGGCCGCCATCGTCGTGCCCCTGGCCTACCTGTTCGCCTACGCCCTGCAACGTACCTTGATCCCCGGCAAGGGCATCTGGCGTGGCCTGTCGCTGCTGCCCTTGATGGCGCCGTCGATGCTGCCGGGCATTGCCCTGGTCTACCTGTTCGGCAACCAGGGCCTGCTGCGCGGGTTGTTCGCCGACAACATCTACGGCTTCTGGGGCATCGTCCTGGGCGAGGTGATCTACACCTTTCCCCATGCCCTGATGATCCTGCTGTCGGCGCTGTCCCTGGCCGATGCGCGGCTGTTCGATGCCGCCTCGAGCATGGGCGCGAGCCCGGCCAAGGCGTTTCGCAGCATCACCTGGCCGGCCACCCGGCAAGCGGTGTTCGCCGCGTTCTGCCTGGTGTTCACCCTGACCATCACCGATTTCGGGGTGCCGGTGGTGGTGGGCGGCGACTACCAGGTGCTGGCCCTGGAGGCCTACAAGGCCGTGGTGGGGCAGCAACAGTTCGGCCGTGGTGCCCTGATCGGCATGGTGCTGCTGGTACCGGCCCTGTTGAGCTTCGGCGTCGATGCCTGGTTGCGCCGGCGCCATGGCGACTCCATGAGCGGCCGGGCCCAGGTGTTCAAACCGGCGCCCTCGCGGCTGCGTGATGGCTGCTACCTGGCCATCGTGCTGCTGATCTGCGCGGCGCTGCTGCTGGTGTTCGGCATGGCGGTGTACTCATCGCTGGTGAAGTTCTGGCCCTATAACCTGTCCCTGTCGCTGAACCACTACCAGTTCGACGAAACCGCCGGCGGTGGCTGGCTGGCCTATCGCAACAGCCTGACCATGGCCCTGTGCACGGCGCTGATCGGCAGCGTGGTGATCTTCACCGGCGCCTACCTGATGGAGAAGACCAGCGGCCAGCGCGGCTTGAACCTGGTCCTGCGCATGCTCAGCTTCGTGCCCATGGCAGTGCCCGGGCTGGTGCTGGGCCTGGGCTACGTCTTCTTCTTCAATCTCAACGGCAACCCGCTGCATGTGTTCTACGGCAGCATGGCGCTGCTGGTGGTGTGCACCATCGCCCACTACCTGACCACCGCGCAGATGACCGCCACCACCGCCCTGCGCCAGCTGGATGCGGAGTTCGAGGCGGCGGCGCTGTCGCTCAAGGCGCCGCTGTACCGCCATTACCTGCGGGTCACGGTGCCGATCTGCCTGCCGGCGCTGCTGGACATCGTGCGCTACCTGTTCGTTTCGGCCATGACCACGGTTTCGGCGGCGATCTTCCTCTACAGCCCCGACACCATCCTGGCCGCCGTGGCCGTGCTGAACATGGACGACGCCGGCAACGTCGGCGGCGCCGCGGCGATGTCGACCCTGATCCTGTTCACCTCGATTGGCGTGTCGCTGCTCCTGGCCGCTGCTTCGCGCGGCCTGCTGCGTCGCTCCCAGGCCTGGCGCCAGACCGCGCCCGGCCACTGAATTCACCCAACCACCCACGATCCGTACTCACCAAGGAACCGCACCATGTTCAAGCCTCTGGCTCTTGCCGCTTCTGTCCTCTGCGCTGTCAGCCTGAACGCCTTTGCTGCGAAGACCGAGCTGACGGTCTACACCGCCCTCGAAGCCGAGCAGCTGAAGTCCTACAAGCAGGCCTTCGAGCAGGCCAACCCGGATATCGAGATCAAGTGGGTACGTGATTCCACCGGGATCATTACCGCCAAGCTGCTGGCCGAGAAGGATCGCCCGCAGGCCGATGCGGTCTGGGGCCTGGCGGCCTCCAGCCTGGCGATCCTCGACCAGCAAGGCATGCTGCAGAACTATGCGCCCAAGGACCTGGGCAAGATCGGCGGCAACTACCGCGACGCCGCCAACCCGCCGGCCTGGGTTGGCATGGACGTGTGGGCCGCCACCATCTGCTTCAACACCGTGGAAGCCCAGAAGCAGGGGCTGAGCAAGCCGGTGAGCTGGCAAGACCTGACCAAGCCCGAGTACAAGGGCAAGATCGTCATGCCTAACCCGGCCTCCTCGGGCACCGGTTTCCTCGATGTCAGCGCCTGGCTGCAGACCTTCGGCGAGAAGCAGGGCTGGAAGTACATGGACGACTTGCACCAGAACATCGGCCAGTACGTCCATTCCGGCTCCAAGCCGTGCAAGCTGGCCGCCGCCGGCGAGTTCCCCATCGGCATTTCCTTCGAATACCCGGCCGTGCAGCTCAAGCGCAAGGGCGCGCCGCTGGACATCGTACTGCCCAAGGAAGGCCTGGGCTGGGAAATCGAGGCAACTGCGGTGATCAAGGGCACCGCCCACGAGGACGCGGCCAAGAAGCTCGCCGACTTCTCCGCCAGCCCGGCAGCCATGGAGCTGTACAAGGAAAACTTCGCCGTGCTGGCCCAGCCGGGCATCGCCAAGCCACAGACCGAACTGCCGGCGGACTACGAGCAACGCCTGATCAAGAACGACTTCGCCTGGGCTTCGAAGAACCGCGACGAGATCCTCGCCGAGTGGCGCAAGCGTTATGACGGCAAGTCGGAGAAGGTCGCCGCGCAATAACGACAGGTACTTGCCGTGGCGGGGGAGCTTGCTCCCTCGCCATAACCAACGAGACATGAACATGACCAACCACAGCGATCTGCTGATCGTCGGCGCCGGCATCCTGGGCCTGTCCCACGCCTATGCGGCGGCCAAGCGCGGTTTGCGGGTGCGAGTATTCGAGCGCAGCGCGATCCCCCAAGGGGCGTCGGTGCGCAACTTCGGCCAGGCCCTGGTGACCGGCCAGCCGCCGGGCACCATGCTCGAGCTGGCCAGGGCCAGCCGGGAGATCTGGGCCGACTGGCAGCAACTGGCCGGGCTGCAGCTCAAGCGCAATGGTTCTTACCTGTTCGCCCGCACGGAGGCCGAGGAGCAACTGCTAGAGGCCTTCTGCGCCGGGCGTGCGCGGGAGCATGGCTATCGGGTCGAGCTGTTGCAGGGGGCGGCGCTCAACGATCTGTACGGCGGCCAGTTCCGTCATCACCGCGCTGCTTTGCATGGCCTGGACGACCAGCAGCTGTATTCGCGCGAAGCGCTGCCGATGCTGATCGACTACTTGCGCCGGGACCTGGGCGTGCAGTTCCACTTTTCGACCCTGGTGCGCGATATCGAGCCAGGCCTGCTGCGCAGCACCGCCGGGACCTTCCAGGCATCGCGCATCCTGCTGTGCTCGGGGCACGACTACCAGACCCTGCTGGCCGAGCAGATCGCCGTCCTGCAGCCGCAGATCTGCCGCCTGCAAATGTTGCGCGCCCGGCCCCAGGTCAACCTGAACCTTCAGCATGCCCTGCTCACCGGCCTGAGTTGCGTGCACTACGGCGCCTTCGCCGACCTGCCCGAGGCGAAGGCGGTACAGGCGCAGATCCTGCGCGAAGCTGCGCATCTGCATGAGCACGGTATCCACCTGCTGATCAGTCCGACGCCTTATGGCGAGCTGATCATCGGCGATTCCCATGACTACGGCAGCAATCCGTCGCCTTTCAACAGCGAACAGGTGGACAGCTGGCTGCTGGAGCTGGCCGAGCAGACCCTGGGCTGCAAGGTCCAGGTGGTGGAGCGCTGGCAGGGTGTCTATGGCGCCCGTGGACCGGGGCCGTTTTCGTTCCTGCAAGCGATGCCCGGGGTGCATGCGGCGTTGATGCACACTGGCGTCGGCATGAGCGTCGGCCCGGCGCTGGCCGAGCGCAACATCGCGCAGTTGCTGGAGGAAGCCTGATGGACCGCGAGCGGGCGATCGCCGAGGTTTTCGGCCTGTACGAGCGTTTTGGCGACCATGATTACATCGGCGAGCCGATCTCGCAGATCGAGCATATGTCCCAGGCCGCGCAGCTGGCTCTGGCCGAAGGGCATGACGATGAAGTGGTGCTGGCGGCGTTCTTCCACGATATCGGGCATATCTGCCAGCAGGATGCCGAGAACATGGGTGGTTTTGGCGTGGTCAGCCATGAGCGGTTGGGGGCCGACTACCTGCGCCGGGCCGGTTTCAGCGAGCGTATGGCGAAGCTGGTGGAGTACCACGTGCAGGCCAAGCGCTACCTGACCTTCAAGGAGCCGGGGTATTTCCAGCGCCTGAGCGAGGCCAGTCGCCGCACCCTGGAGTACCAGGGCGGGGTGATGACGGCCGAGGAAGCCGCGGCATTCGAGCAGGACCCGCTGTGTGCGCTGAGCTTGCGCCTGCGCCAGTGGGACGAGCAGGCCAAGCAGGAGTGGGTGCCGGTGATAGACCTGCAGATTCTCAAGGACAAGGCCGCGGCCCTGCTCCAGCCCTTGTAGCCGCTGCCGAGCGTGCGAGGCTGCGACAAGGCCGCAGGCCTGCAGCGATCCTGCGGTCCTCGTGGCCCTGCGGGCCATGCGCAGCCTGCGGCAGCGGCTACACGGAGGATTACAGGTCCTGGGCCAGGATTTCGATCTGCTCCTGGCGTTCGGCCTGTTCCTGGCGTTTGCCGGGGTTGAGGGATGACCACTGCGGGTGGGCCCGGGCCTTGCCCAGGGCTTGCGGCAGCTTGCCCTCGCGCCAGCTTTTATCCTCGGGGGTGGCCAGCTGGATGCTCTCCAGCGCTGCGTGCCCGCGCAGGTCCAGGGCCTGCACCAGCTGCTTCTGACGCAGGGCCAGCAGGCGCAGCACGCTGTCGTCCACGGTCAGCTCGCGCTGGCCCTTGAGCTTGCCCAACAGGCGGTTGCCATAGCTGCGGGCGGTCTGCAGGGCGCCACCGGCGATGGCCCCGGCGATGGCTGCCGCGCCCAGGGTCAGGCCACCCACCAGCAGGTCCACCCCGGCCCCGGCCGCCGCGCCAGCGGCGATCCCGCCCCCGACCCGGACTCCCAACTGCTTGAGGGTTTCAGGGTTGAACAGATCATCGCCCCAGCGCCCGTCCAGCAATGGCAGGTCGCTGGCGCAGGCATCCTGGGGCCGGAAGGCGTACAGCTTGAGCAAGGCCTCGACGCAGCGTTGCTCTCGCTGGCGTACGTCCTGGCGCAGGCTGGCGATGGCCTGGCGCTCCTGCTCGGCGTCGCTGGCCACGCCGCGCCGGCAAGCCGCGCAATCCACCAGCAACTCGGCGATCAGTCGGGCCGCGCTGTGGCGGCGTGCCAGGCGCTGGGCCTGCTGGTCGTCGGTCAAGCGCTGCAGCGCCGGGCGGGCCTGTTCGAGCAACAGCCCGAGGCTTTCGTACAGGCGCCGTTCGCCGTCCTCCGGCGGGGCCACGCTGTCGAACCGCACCAAGGCGTGCAGCCCCAGGCGGGCCAGGGCTTCGCGCCAGTCGCCCTCGCGCTGGGTGGCGCTGCTGACGAAGTTCAGCACCGGCAACAGCGGTTTGCCGCAACCGGCCAGCACTTCCAGTTCGTCGCGGTACTTGGCCAGGACCGGTTCCCGGGCATCGATCACGTACAGCCCGGCGTCCGAGGCCAGCAGCTGGCGCAGGACCTTGGCTTCCTGCTCGAAGCGCTGGCGCGCCTCGCTGCCATCGAGAAAGCGAGCCAGGCGCGCCGGGCCATCCAGGCGCTCGCCGGGACGCTCCAGGCGTTCCAGGTAGTCCAGCAGGGCGATGGCGTCTTCCAGGCCCGGGGTGTCATAGAGTTCCAGCAGCGGCTGGCCATCCACCGACAGCCGCGCGCCTTCCACGTGGCGGGTGGTGCTGGGGCGATGGGATACCTCGCCAAACTCCACATCCCGGGTCAGGGTGCGCAGCAGCGAGGTCTTGCCGACGTTGGTGTGGCCGACCACCGCCAGTGTCAGCGGCCGGGTGCGGGTATCAGTCATGGCCGGTCTCCAGCCAGTTGAAGGGCGCGCAGTCGGCGAACGGCAGTTGCAGTCGCTCCAGGGCGGCGTGCCAGTCGCCCAGGCGCTCGGCGTCCAGGGCCTGGCCGGCCGGGGCCTGCAGCAACCAGATGCGGGTGGCGCCGGCATTGCGGGCCAGTTCGGCGATCAACCCCAGGCTACCGCGGTCGGGCGAGCGCCGAGGGTCGCAGGCGATCAGCAGGCGGGCAGGGGGGAAGCGGCTCATCTGCTCCAGCAGGCGGTGGCGCGATTCGCGGTTGTCGAGGATCCCGGCGTCCTTGATCGCTTCGGGCAACTGCGGCGGCCAGGTGCGTTGGTCGTCCAGCTCGATGGCCACCAGCAAGGCGCCGCTGCTGTCCAGGCCGCTGCTGCCGCCGGCGATCTGATGCAGGTGTTCTGGCGCCAGGTCGTTGACCCCCAGGCGCTCGCTGCTGGGCATCAGGCGCTCGCGCAGCTGGGCGTAGCCGGGCAGCTTGAGGTCCAGTTGCAGGCGGGCCCGGCCGTGGACCCAGCGCCAGCGGCACAGCAGCATCAGCACCAGGCGCGGCAGTACGCCGTAGATCACCAGCGACGCCACCAGCCACACCGCCCAGGACTGGCGCACCAGCTCGGTGTTGTAGACGTCCCGGGTACTGGCCTGGATCATTTCCACGGTCGGTACGCCGAAGCCCAGGGCCCGAGGGCCGGCACTCAGGAAGTTGGTGATCGAGACGAAGGCGTCGGACCCCAGCAAGGTGCTCTCCCAGACGAAGTCGTAGCGATGGGTAATCAGTTGCGCCAGCAGCATGCTCATGGCGCTGAGCAGGGCCAGCAGCCACAGGCCGTGGACCAGGGTGCCCAGGGCCCAGCGGTTGAGCTTGTGGCGTTGCAGCAGGAGCAGCAGCGCCGGCGGCAACTGGGCGGCCTTGGCATCGCGCGAGCACTTTTCACTGAGCCACAGCCACAGGCGGCCCAGCCCGGAGTCATGGCCGCCGAACAGCAGCAACCCGGCCAGCCAGCCCAGCAGCAGGAGCAGGTTGATCCCCAGCAGGCTGCCCAGGGCCCAGAACACATTCACCGGCTCGCGGGTGTCGCCCAGGGCGCTGAAAGCCAGGCCGGCCCCGCTGAGGACCGCCAGCACCGCCAGGACCAGGAAGGCCAGGCGTGCCCCTTGCCACCAGTGCAGCAGCGCGCTGTCCAAGCCGTCGCGCCGGGCCAGCCACAGGGCCCGGGCCTGGATCCGGCTGGCCAGGTCGCCACCCTGTTGCCGGGCCACGCGGTTGGCTTCCTGGTCATCCAGGGGGCCGGCGTGTTCCTCGCGCAGGCGCACGGTTTCGGTCAGCCACAGTCGTTGCAGGGGAGTCATTGCAGTCACGCGTCATTCCATCGCTCAAGAGTGCGCTGAGCATAACTGCTGCAGCGTTGGTCGGGTTGGATAGCGGGGATTCGCCGTGGGGCGGGAACAGATCCCCGGCCCTCTGGTATGCTCGCCGGCATGAAAAAATCACTCCCTCTGAGCCTGATCGCGGCACTCGCTGAAAACCGCGTGATCGGCATCGACAACAGCATGCCCTGGCACCTGCCGGGGGATTTCAAGTACTTCAAGGCCACGACCCTGGGCAAGCCGATCATCATGGGGCGCAAGACCTGGGACTCCCTTGGCCGGCCGTTGCCCGGGCGGTTGAACATCGTGGTCAGTCGTCAGACCGATCTGGCGCTCGAAGGTGCCGAGGTGTACCCGTCGCTGGAAGCCGCAGTGGTGCGCGCCGAGCAATGGGCCCTGGAGCAGGGTGCGAGCGAGCTGATGCTGATCGGTGGCGCGCAGCTCTACACCCAGGGCCTGGAACAGGCGGATCGCCTGTACCTGACGCGGGTGGCCTTGAGCCCGCAAGGGGATGCGTGGTTCCCAGAGTTCGATGAACAGCGCTGGAAGCTGGTGTCCGACCAGCCCAACCCGGCGCAAGGCGACAAGCCGGCCTACAGCTTCGAAGTCTGGGAGCGAGCCTGAGTTGTAGCCGCTGCCGAGCCTGCGAGGCTGCATAAAGGTCCGCAGGACCTTCGGCGATTCCGATGCCCCATGGCCCTGCGGGCCATGCGCAGCCTGCGGCAGCGGCTACCCTGAACCCCGGCTCAGGCGTGGGCCAGGTCTTCGTGCTCGTCGGCGTCCAGCAGGGCTTTGTCGGTCTGTCCCATCGCCTGGCTGGTGATGGCGCCGGCGGTCATCGAACCGCTGACGTTCAGCGCGGTGCGTCCCATGTCGATCAGTGGCTCCACCGAGATCAGCAGGGCCACCAGGGACACCGGCAGGCCCATGGCCGGCAGCACGATCAGCGCGGCGAAGGTAGCGCCGCCGCCGACTCCGGCCACACCGGCCGAACTCAAGGTCACGATGGCCACCAGGGTGGCGATCCACAGCGGGTCCAGCGGGTTGATGCCTACGGTCGGGGCGACCATCACCGCCAGCATGGCCGGGTACAGGCCGGCGCAGCCGTTCTGGCCGATGGTGGCGCCGAACGAGGCGGCGAAGCTGGCGATGGACTGCGGGATGCCCAGGCGCCGGGTCTGCGCCTCGATGCTCAGGGGAATGCTCGCGGCGCTGGAGCGGCTGGTGAAGGCGAAGGTCAGCACCGGCCAGACCTTGCGGAAGAAGCGCAACGGGTTGATCCCGGCCAGGGCGACCAGCAGGCCGTGGACCACGAACATCAGGCCCAGGCCGATATAGGACACCACCACGAAGCTGCCCAGCTTGATGATGTCCTGCAGGTTGGAGCCCGCCACTACCTTGGTCATCAAGGCCAGCACGCCGTAGGGCGTGAGCTTCATTACCAGGCGCACCAGGCGCATCACCCAGGCTTGCAGGGTGTCGATGGCATTGAGCACCTTCTGGCCTTTATCGGCGTCGTCCTTGAACAGTTGCAATGCTGCAACGCCCAGGAACGCGGCGAAGATCACCACGCTGATGATCGAGGTCGGCTTGGCCCGGGCCAGGTCGGCGAAGGGGTTCTGCGGGATGAACGACAGCAGCAACTGCGGCACGTTGAGGTCGGCGACCTTGCCGGCGTAGTCGCTCTGGATCACTTGCAGGCGAGCCAGTTCCTGGGTTCCGGCCACCAGCCCTTCGGCGCTCAGGCCGAACAGGTTGGTCAGGCCGATGCCGATCAGGGCCGCGATGGCCGTGGTGAACAGCAAGGTGCCGATGGTCAGGAAGCTGATCTTGCCCAGGGACGAGGCGTTGTGCAGGCGGGCCACGGCGCTGAGGATCGAGGCGAACACCAGCGGGATCACGATCATTTGCAGCAACTGCACATAACCATTGCCCACCAGGTCGAACCAGCCGATGGAGGCCTTGAGGACCGGGTTGCCGGCACCGTAGATGCTGTGCAGGGCGATACCGAACACCACGCCCAGCACCAGTGCCAGCAGGACCTTCTTGGCCAGGCTCCAGGTGGTGTGGCGGGTTTGTGCCAGGCCCAGCAGCAGGGCCAGGAACACCAGCAGGTTGAGGATCAGCGGCAGATTCATTGGGGCTCCGGTAAACGTGTGCCAATCGCGGCTCGGGGCGATTGCGAACCGGCAAGCCTAACAGCTTGAAATCTATTGAATTAATAACGATATCGCATGGCGACCGTCGTTTTTGGAATAAGCCGGTGGCGCTATAGCACATGTGGTTGGCGCTGATGGGACGCGAAAAGTCGCGTACAGACGAGAACTGTCACAAGGATTTGTTAGCGTCGATGACTTTCACCCAGGGAGAAATCGCCGATGAAATTCGCACCCAAACTGCTCGCCGCCGCCCTTTGCCTGGGCCTCGCCGGCCAGGTTTTCGCCACCGAGTTGAAGCACTGGCCGCAAGAACAGGCCAAGCAGCTGGAGGCGATGATCGCGGCCAACGCCAACAAGGGTAACTACGCGGTGTTCGACATGGACAACACCAGCTACCGCTACGACCTGGAAGAAGCCCTGCTGCCCTACCTGGAGAACAAGGGCCTGATTACCCGCGACAAGCTCGACCCATCGCTGAAGCTGATCCCGTTCAAGGACACGGCCGAGCACAAGGAGAGCCTGTTCAGCTACTACTACCGGCTCTGCGAGATCGACGACATGGTCTGCTACCCCTGGGTCGCCCAGGTGTTCGCAGGCTTCACCCTCAAGGAGCTCAAGGGCCATGTGGATGAGCTGATGGCTTCCGGCAAGCCGGTATCGAGCACCTACTACGACGGCGATGCGGTGAAGACCATCGAGGTCAACCCGCCCAAGGTCTTCACCGGCCAGGCCGAGCTGTACAACAAGCTGATGGAGAACGGCATCGAGGTCTACGTGATGACCGCCGCCTCCGAGGAGCTGGTGCGCATGGTCGCCGCGGACCCCAAGTACGGCTACAACGTCAAGCCGCAGAACGTCATTGGCGTCACCACCCTGCTCAAGGACCGCAAGACCGGGGCCCTGACCACCGCCCGCAAGCAGATCGCCGAAGGCAAGTATGACCAGCAGGCCAACCTTGGCCTGGAGCTGACGCCCTACCTGTGGACTCCGGCCACCTGGATGGCTGGCAAGCACGCGGCGATCCTGACCTATATCGATGAGTGGAAGAAGCCGGTGCTGGTGGGTGGCGACACTCCCACCAGCGATGGCTACATGCTGTTCCACGATGTGGACGTGGCCAAGGGCGGCATCCACCTGTGGATCAACCGCAAGGACAAGTACATGAACCAGCTCAACGGCATGATCGCCAAGCACGCCGCGGCCCAGGCCAAGGAAGGGCTGGCGGTGACCGCTGACAAGAACTGGGTGATCGTCAAGCCCGAAGACATCCAGTAAGCCAGCCTGCGCCCAGTGGCACGGCCCCGCCCGGGGTGTTTGTGCCACTGGGGGCAAGGACGCCTGCCAGGGCCCCGCGGGCCTTGGCCGGGGGAATGTTTCAACTTGTGACAGTCAAAGCCCCTCTGCCATAATCGCGCCCGTTTCCACTCCTCCCGCCTGCTCTCCCTGTGCCGGGCCATGCCCCGTCTGCACGTAATGGACTACGTTGTGAGCTATCTCTCGATCGAATTCGGCTTCTGCTTCATCCTGTTCTTCGTCCTGTATTGGGGCCTGGGCTTCAGCCTGCGCTTGCAGAACGTCCTGCTGCTGGCCGCCAGCTACGCCATCCTGGCCAGCTTCAGCCTGAACTTCCTCTATATCCTGCTGGGCTATACCACCCTGGTGTACTTGCTGGGCCTGCTCAGCCAGCGGTATCCCGGACGTGGCTGGGTCAACGGGCTGATGCTGTTGCTGGTGCTGGGGGCGTTCTACCTGTTCAAGTACCAGGACTTCTTCACCAGCAGCGTACAGAACGCCTTTGCCCAGTTCGGCGTGGAAGTGTCGCTGCCGCTGCTGGAAGTGCTGCTGCCGGTGGGGCTGTCGTTCTATGCGTTCCATTCGGTCAGCTACCTGGTGTCGATCCACCGGCGCGAGCTGAAGGCCGGCTCGCCGTTCGACCTGGCGCTGTACCTGGCGTTCTTCCCCAGCCTGATCGCCGGACCGGTGAACCGGGCGGTGCCGATGCTCGGGCAGATCAACCCGCCGCAACTGCGCCAGGTGCTGGAGCCGCAACGGGCGCTGGGGCTGATCGCGGTGGCGGTGGTCAAGCTGTTCTTCCTCAGCTCGTGGCTGGCCAACGAGTGGGTCGACCCGGTCTTCGACAGCCCGGTGGCCTACTCCGCCGAGCAGATCCTGCGGGCGGTCTACGGTTATTCGTTCCTGATCTATTTCAACTTCAGCGGCTACACCGACCTGGTGACCGGCATTGCCCTGCTGCTGGGTTTCCGCCTGCCGGAGAACTTCAACTACCCCTATGCGGCGCGCAACCTCAAGGAGTTCTGGGGCCGCTGGCACATCAGCCTGTCGACCTTCATCCGCGACTACGTGTACATCCCCCTGGGAGGCAACCGGGGGCCGGTCTGGCGCGGCAACCTGAACATGCTGCTGGCGATGCTGATCTCCGGCCTGTGGCACGGCGCCAGTGCCAACTTCATCATCTGGGGCGCGCTGCACGGCGTCGGCCTGGCGCTGTACAAGCTGTGCAGCCCGCTGCTGGCCCGCGGACCGCGCTGGATCGGCTCCGACCTGGCGGCGCGCTTGCTGACCTTCCACTACGTGGCGCTGGCCTGGATCTTCTTCCGCTGCGCGACCCTGTCCGATGCCCTGGACATGCTCAGCGGCCTGGGCGGGCTGTCCCTGGCCGGGTTGGCCGGCAGTGCCCTGTCGCTGCTGGGCTGCCTGTTGTTCGTGGCGTTCTACCCACGGATCGTGGCGTTGCTGCGCCGCTTGTTCGAGGCTGCCACCGGCTTGCCGTGGCTGCTGTATCCAGTGCCGCTGGGCCTGTTCATCTGCGTGGTCATCTTTGCCTCTCCATCGGGCGTGCCGGGGTTCATCTATGCCAGTTTCTAAGCCTTCACCCTTGTCGATCAGCCTGGGCAGCGCGGCCAAGGTGTTCTATGCGTTGCTGGTGACCAGCCTGTTGCTGGTGTGGTTCAACCAGCAGTCGATCCGCCTGTATTGCCAGCAGAAGTACCACGAGAGCTGCGAGATCCCCGGCCTGGCGCAGAACCCGCAGTGGCGTTTCGGCGCGCAGCTCAACCAGGCCCTGGAAAACGCCCGGGTGGCCTTCGTCGACAGCTTCGTCGGCCAGGCCGAGCTGAACCTGGTGGCCGAGGTCCAGGCGGCGCCCGAGCCGGAACCTGCCGCACCAGCGCCGCAGGCCAAGCAGCCGGCAGCGGCGCACCAGGCTCCGGCAGCCAACGCCCATCCGGTCGCGCATCAGGCGCCGGTCGCTGCGCCGCCAGCGGTGGCCGTGGCGCCTGTGGCCAGCCAGCCGCCCAAGGTCGCGCAGGGAAGCATCGCGCCGCTGATGGTCAGCCTGGGCACTGGCGACGAGGTGTTTTTCGTCGGTGACTCGTTGATGCAGGGCGTGGCGCCACACATGGCCAACACCTTGCGCAAGCGCTACAACGTCAAGAGCCTGAACCTGAGCAAGCAGAGTACCGGCCTTGCCTACCCGAGCTTCTTCAACTGGCCCAAGACCGTTGAAAGCACCCTGGCCAGCAACCCCAACATCCGCCTGATGGTGATCTTCCTCGGCCCCAACGACCCTTGGGACATGCCCGAGGTCAAGGGCAAGCCCTTCCTGCGCTTCAAGACCCCGGACTGGGAGGAGGCCTATCGCCGGCGTGTCGATTCGATCCTCGACACCGCCCAGGCGCACAATGTGCAAGTGATCTGGGTCGGGCCGCCGAACATGGAGAAGGCCAAGCTGTCTACGGCCATGGCCTACCTGAGCGAGCTGTACAAGGGCCAGATCGAGCAGTATCACCAGCACTTCGTGTCGGCCAACGAGATTCTCGGCTACCGCCACGACGAGTTTTCCTACTACCGCATCAATGGCGACGGGCAGAAGATCAAGACCCGGGTCGATGACGGTATCCACTTCACCACTACTGGGCAGAAGCTCATCGCCGAGCGCGTGATCTCGATGATCAACTTCCCCAGCCAACAATTGACGGAGCATTGAGATGGGGCGTTTGCAAGGTATTGCGCTGTTGCTGGGCATCACCTTGCTGAGCAGTTGCAGCCCGACCACCGAGGTCCAGGCCACTCCTGCCTCGGCACTGGCCAGGCCTGGTGCGGGCCAGAAGAAGTTGGTCACCCCCGGCAGCGATCCGAACCTGGCGCTGCTGGCACGCAAGTTCAGTACTTCCAACCGTACGCCGATCAACATCGTGCAGCTGGGCGACTCGCATACCGCGGCCGACCTGTTCAGCGGCGAACTGCGCCGCCTGCTGCAGGCGCAGTACGGTGATGGTGGCATCGGCTTCGTGGCGGCGACCCCGGTGCCCGGCACGCGCTACGAGCGAGTGATCCTCAGTGCGGCCAAGCGCCAGTGGTCGCTGGTGTCGGCGCGCAACCAGCAGAGCACGCAGTTTCCCCTGGGTGGCTACCTGTCGCTGCCGCAGACCCCGGGAGCCCGGGTGCACATCGCCGAGCGCCAGCCGAGCAACCAGCAATACCGCATCTCGGCCTTGTACCAGGCGTCCAGCAACAGCACCCTGACCGCGCGGGACAACCTCAACAAGGGCAGCCGCATGCTGGCCGCCACTGGCGGGCAATGGCGCCTGAGCCCGCCGTTCAACAACCTGACCCTGCCTTTGGACCTGAGCGTGGCCAACAGCCAGGGCCTGGCCCTGGGCGGTTGGAACATCCTCGGGCAGAAGAGCGCCGGGGTGATCTATTCCGCCCTGGGCATCAACGGCGCGCGCCTGGATGTGCTGGACAAGTGGCAGCCCGGCTGGCTGGAGGCCCTCAAGGCCTTGCGTCCGGACATGGTGGTGCTGGCCTACGGCACCAACGAGGCTTTCGACGACGATATCGATCTGCAGTTGTATCGCAGCCAGTTGCAGGAGAAGGTCGCGCTGCTGCGCAAGAACCTGCCCAAGACGGTGATCCTGCTGGTGGGTCCGCCGGATTCGATCAAGCGGCGCAATGCCGGCAGTTGCGCTGCCTCGCAGCCGCAGCCGCTGCGCCAGATCATCCAGATCCAGAAGGACGTGGCCAAGACCAGCCGCACGCTGTTCTGGGACTGGCAGGCGTTCATGGGCGGCGATTGCTCCATCAGCCAGTGGCAGGCCAGCGACCTGGCGCGCAACGACCTGATCCACCTGACCGCCGATGGCTATCGCAAGAGTGCCGACGGCTTGTACCGCTTCCTGCGTGGGCAGTTGGGCGAACGCATGCCCTGAGCCTGCACTGGCGCAAGGCAAAAAAATGCCCCGCACATGGCGGGGCATTTTCATTTGCCGGTGGTGATCACAGGCTGTCGAGCAGGGCCTTGTTGCGGACCGCGCCCTTGTCGGCGCTGGTGGCCAGCAGGGCATAGGCCTTCAGGGCGGTGGTCACCTTGCGTGGACGCACCTCCGCCGGCTTCCAGCCCTTCTTGTCCTGCTCGATTCGGCGGGCCGCCAGTTCCTCGTCGCTGACCAGCAGGTTGATCGAACGGTTGGGGATGTCGATCAGCACCTTGTCGCCATCCTTGACCAGGCCGATGGCACCGCCGGCGGCGGCTTCCGGCGAAGCATGACCGATGGACAGGCCCGAGGTGCCGCCGGAGAAGCGGCCGTCGGTGAGCAGGGCGCAGGCCTTGCCCAGGCCCTTGGACTTCAGGTACGAGGTCGGGTACAGCATTTCCTGCATGCCCGGGCCGCCCTTGGGGCCTTCGTAGCGGATGATCACGATGTCGCCTTCCTTCACCTCGTCGGCGAGGATGCCGCGCACCGCGCTGTCCTGGCTTTCGAAGATCTTGGCGTTGCCTTCGAACACGTGGATCGACTCGTCGACACCGGCGGTCTTCACCACGCAGCCGTCCAGGGCGATGTTGCCGTACAGCACGGCCAGGCCGCCTTCTTGGGAATAGGCGTGCTCGACGCTGCGGATGCAACCGTTCTCGCGGTCGTCGTCCAGGGTTTCCCAGCGGGTCGACTGGCTGAAGGCGGTCTGGGTCGGGATCCCGGCCGGGCCTGCCTTGAAGAAGGTGTGCACGGCCTCGTCATCGGTCTGGGTGATGTCCCACTTGGCGATGGCTTCCTCCATGCTGGCGCTGTGCACGGTCGGCAGGTCGGTGTGCAGCAGGCCGCCACGGGCCAGCGAACCGAGGATGCTGAAGATGCCGCCGGCGCGGTGCACGTCTTCCATGTGGTACTTCTGGATGTTCGGCGCCACCTTGCACAGCTGCGGCACCTTGCGCGACAGGCGATCGATGTCGCGCAGGTCGAACTCGACTTCGCCCTCCTGGGCGGCGGCCAGCAGGTGCAGGATGGTGTTGGTCGAGCCGCCCATGGCGATGTCCAGCATCATTGCGTTCTCGAACGCCTTGAAGTTGGCGATGCTGCGCGGCAGCACGGACTCGTCGTTCTCGCCGTAGTAGCGCTGGCACAGCTCGACGATGGTGCGGCCGGCCTGCAGGAACAGCTGTTCGCGGTCGGCGTGGGTGGCCAGGGTCGAACCGTTACCCGGCAGGGCGAGGCCCAGGGCTTCGGTCAGGCAGTTCATGGAGTTGGCGGTGAACATGCCGGAGCACGAACCGCAGGTCGGGCAGGCGCTGCGTTCGTACTCCGCGACCTTCTCGTCAGAAGCGCTGGAGTCGGCGGCGATGACCATGGCGTCCACCAGGTCCAGGCCGTGGGAGGCGAGCTTGGTCTTGCCGGCTTCCATCGGCCCGCCGGAGACGAAGATCACCGGGATGTTCAGGCGCAGGGCGGCCATCAGCATGCCGGGGGTGATCTTGTCGCAGTTGGAGATGCAGACGATGGCGTCGGCGCAGTGGGCGTTGACCATGTATTCCACGGAGTCGGCGATGATTTCGCGGCTGGGCAGCGAATACAGCATGCCGTCGTGGCCCATGGCGATGCCGTCGTCCACGGCGATGGTGTTGAATTCCTTGGCCACGCCACCGGCGCGTTCGATTTCGCGGGCGACCAGCTGGCCCAGGTCCTTCAGGTGCACATGGCCCGGGACGAACTGGGTGAAGGAGTTGGCAACGGCGATGATCGGCTTCTTGAAGTCGGCATCTTTCATCCCCGTGGCGCGCCACAGGGCGCGGGCACCGGCCATGTTGCGACCGTGGGTGGACGTTTTCGAACGGTAATCAGGCATGAAGCACTCCAGGCGGCTAATCAGGTGACAAATGGGGAGTGAGCTTCTACTGACCTCGGGAACACTCAGAAATGGCCGTGTGTCCGAAGCTGCCGATGACCTCGCGGGATCGCCGCGAGACTCAGCCTGAGCTCATAAACCCGCCGGGGATGACTGGCGATGAATACGCCCGATTCTACACCGCTGGCGTCAGGAAGGAATGCCGTGGCCGCTCTGCGGTTTCGATCGTTCTGCACGCGACCGCAGCCCGGCCCTTGCTTTAGACTCGCGGCCTTTGGATCACATGCCAATGGAACTGGAATGCTCGCTTCTTTTCGCTCCTTGAGGTTGTACCTGGTGGTTGGCGCGGTGCAGGGCATCGTGCTGATGTGGTTGCTGCTCCATAGCGGCTGGAACTCCGGCGCCATGGCAGTGCTGGCTGCTGCCGTGCTGGCGGGCGGCACCACCTTGCAATTGCAGGGCGAGCAGTGGCGGCGGCTGCGCAGTTGGGTCGCCGTGCTGCTGGTTGGGCTGTTCTCGGCAGCGCTGGCGCTGGCATGCCAGGTGCTGCCCGGGACCCTGCTGGTGGTGTGTGGCATCGCTGCTGGGCTGTTGGTGATCGCGTTAGTGGGCGCCACCTTGGCCCAGGATGGCCCCCGGTTGGGGCGACGCCTGCTGGAAAACGGCCTGTGGCTGCTGCTGGCGTTGCCGTGGCCCTGGCTGGCGCAGAAGCTGTTCAAGCTCTGGCTTGCCTATCGGCACCTGGACCCCTTCAAGAGCGAGGTGCTGGCGCTGGCCTTCTTTGCCGGCCCGCCCCTGGCGTTCTCGGTTGCACTGTTTCTCGGCCAGTCATGGCGCGCCAGGGGGCTCAGGCGCAAGCCCGTTGATTGTGCCGGTTGACCAGGCTGTTCAGGCCCAGGGCGCTGGTGCTGAGCACCAGGAAGCACAGGCCCAGGGCCATGGCCAGGTTATCGCTGGCCAGGTTGATGAAGCCGCTTATCAGGCCGCCACAGGTGAAGATGATCATGTTGCCGGCCGAGGCCGAGGTCCCTGCGTTCTGCGGAAACAGGCCCATGGCCCGGGACGTGGCGACCGGCCGGGTGATAGTCGTGCCTGCGGTGCAGACGATCATCGGTAGCAGTACGCTGCTGGCGCTCGGTTCGAAGCGCTGGAGAAACAGCATCAGCAGCCCGGACAGGGCGATCAGCAACAAGCCGGCGATGATCTGGGTGCTGGCCCGCAGGTGCCGGTTCATCGCTCCGGCGGCGAACCCGCCCAGGATATAGGCCGCGCCGTATAGCAGGAGCACCAGGGAATACTGGTAGGGCGAGAGCTGCAACTGCTCCATGAAGATGATCGGCGAGGTGACGATGAACGAGAAATGGCAGGCAAAGGCCAGCGCCGAGATCAGCCAGTAGCCCACGAAGCGCGGCTCCGCGCAGACCAGCCGGTAGGCGGCGAAGATATTGCGCTGGCGGCCCTTGGCCGTGCCCGGGGTGTTTTCCAGCAGCAGCCAGGCCATGAGGATCACCAGCAGGCCGATGGTCGCGAACACCTCGAAGCTGCCTTGCCAGCCGAGTCGTTCCTGCAGCCAGGTGCCGAACAGCGGGGACAGGGAAATGAAGATCCCGCTGGCGGTGACCATGGCGATGCGCAGGCGTTCCTGCTCCTTGCCTTCGAACAAGTCCTGGACCAGGGCCTGGGATAGAACGAAGCAACCGCAACCCATGGCCTGGACCACGCGGAAGAACAGGAACCACGAGTATTGGCTGGCGACGACGCAGCCGGCCGCGCCGACCAGGGCCACGCTCATGCCCCCCAGTAACAGCTTCTTGCGGCCCAGGGAGTCCGATAGCGGGCCAACCAGCATCAGGGAAAAGGACAGACCGATGGCGAACAGGCTGACGGACAGCGCGATGTCGGCGCTCGACGTCTGGAAACGTTCGGCCAGGGCAGGAAAGGAGGGCAGGATGACATCCAGCGGAAAGACTCCCAGCAGGGTCATGGTCATCAACAGGATGATGGCCGAGGTCTTCTGCGTGGCGTTGGATGCGTGGCCCATGATGCGGGGTTCTCAGTCCTTGAGGTGGTCCCGAGGATCGAGTCGTGGCCCGGCAAAGTCAATGGATGGCGCTGGCCATTCCCGTCGTCGACGGCAATGGCCAGCCGGCCGGCCTCAGCTGTTGGGCAGCAGGCGGCAGGTGATGCTCTTGATGTAGCGGGTTTCCGGGATGGCCGGGTGCACCGGGTGATCCGGGCCCTGGCCGCCGCGCTCGAGCAGTTGGATGTTGCGATCCAGGTGGCGGGCGCTGGTCAGCAGGATGTTCTGCAGGTCGTCCTCGGGCAGGTGCATCGAGCACGAGGCGCTGACCAGGATGCCGTCCTTGGTCAGCAGGCGCATGGCCTGCTCGTTGAGGCGGCGGTAGGCGCCTTCGCCGTTCTTCAGGTCCTTCTTGCGCTTGATGAAGGCGGGCGGGTCGGCAACGATCACGTCGAAGCGCTCTTCGGCGGCCTTGAGTTCCTTGAGGGCCTCGAATACATCGCCTTCGATGCAGGTGAGCTTGTCGGCGATGCCGTTCAGCGCGGCGTTGCGTTCCACGCCATCGAGGGCGAAGCCCGAAGCGTCGACGCAGAACACTTCGCTGGCGCCGAACGCACCGGCCTGCACGCCCCAACCACCGATATAGCTGAACAGGTCCAGCACGCGCTTGCCCTTGACGTAGGGCGCCAGGCGCGCGCGGTTCATGCGGTGGTCGTAGAACCAGCCGGTCTTCTGGCCTTCCATCACCGGGGCTTCGAACTTCACGCCGTTCTCTTCCAGGGCCACCCACTCCGGCACCACGCCGAACACCGTGTCGACGTAGCGCTCCAGGCCTTCGGCGTCACGGGCGGCGGAGTCGTTCTTGAACAGGATGCCGCTGGGCTTGAGCACCTGGACCAGGGCGGCGATCACGTCGTCCTTGTGGCGTTCCATGGTGGCCGAGGCCAGCTGCACCACCAGGATGTCGCCGAAACGATCCACCACCAGGCCTGGCAGCAGGTCGGAGTCGCCGTACACCAGGCGGTAGAAGGGCTTGTCGAACAGCCGCTCGCGCAGGGACAGGGCCACGTTCAGGCGGTGCACCAGCAGCGACTTGTCCAGGGCCAGCTTGGCATCGCGCGACAGCAGGCGAGCGCAGATCAGGTTGTTGGGGCTCATGGCGACGATGCCCAGGGGCTTGCCACCGGCAGCTTCCAGCAGCGCCTGGTCGCCTGCCTTGAAGCCGTGCAGGGGAGTGGCGGCTACATCGATCTCGTTGCTGTAGACCCACAGGTGGCCGGCGCGCAGGCGGCGGTCGGCGTTGGCTTTGAGGCGCAGGCTTGGCAGGGACATGACGTCGCTCCGGAAAAAAGGGCGCGATTATACCCCTTCGTAGGCGTTCGGTGATGGCCATTGGACCTGCGGCTAAATGCGCAAGGTAAAGTTCCTGTCGGTTTGCCCAACATTGCCGAGATAGGGGGTAGAATCGCCGCCTGACCCAGAGTGTGTACTTATGTCCCAAGAGCTATCCGCCGAACAGATTCAACAGGCCCTGCAAGGCATCAGTGTGCCGCCCCAGCCGCAGATCATGGTGGATCTGCAGATGGAGCAGTACATGCCCGATCCCGACCTCGAGGTGATCGCCAAGCTGATCTCCCAGGATCCTGGCCTGTCTGGCGCGCTGCTGAAGATCGTCAACTCGCCCTATTACGGGCTGAGCAACAAGATCGCTTCGATCCAGCGTGCGGTGAACCTCCTGGGCAGCCGCTCGATCATCAACCTGATCAACGCGCAGTCGATCAAGGGCGAGATGAGCGACGAGACCATCGTCACTCTCAACCGCTTCTGGGACACCGCCCAGGACGTGGCCATGACCTGCCTGACCCTGGCCAAGCGCACCGGCGCCCAGGCCGTGGACGAGGCCTATGCGCTGGGCCTGTTCCATGACTGCGGCGTGCCGCTGATGCTCAAGCGCTTCCCCGACTACATGACCGTGCTGGAAGAAGCCTATGGCAGTGCCGGGCCCGAACAGCGGGTAGTGGATACCGAGAACCGGGTCTTCAACACCAACCATGCGGTGGTCGGCTACTACACGGCCAAGTCCTGGCGCCTGCCGGAGCACGTGACCATCGCCATCGCCAACCATCACAACGCCCTGGCGATCTTCAGCGACGAGTCCTCGCGTAACAGCCAGTTGAAGAACCTGCTGGCGATTCTGAAGATGGCCGAGCACATCTGCTCCTCGTACCGGGTACTGGGCAACCAGGTCGTAGACCATGAATGGAACAGCATCGGCCACCTGGTCCTCGATTATGTCGGCCTGTCGGACTACGACTTCGAGAACCTCAAGGAAACCGTGCGCGAACTGGGCGCCCACTGATGCCTGAACTCCCCGAGGTCGAAACCACCCGGCGCGGGATAGCGCCGCACCTGGAAGGCCAGAAGGTCAGCCGGGTGATCGTCCGTGACCGGCGCCTGCGCTGGCCGATCCCCGAGGACCTGGACATACGCCTGTCCGGGCAGCGGATCGTCCAGGTCGACCGTCGGGCCAAGTACCTGTTGATCAATGCCGAAGTCGGCACCCTGATCAGCCACTTGGGCATGTCGGGCAACCTGCGGTTGGTGGAAGTCGGCCTGCCAGCGGCCAAGCATGAGCATGTGGATATCGAACTGGAGTCGGGGCTGGCCCTGCGCTACACCGATCCACGGCGCTTTGGCGCCATGCTCTGGAGCCTTGACCCGTTGAACCACGAGTTGCTTTCGCGGCTGGGTCCGGAGCCACTGACTGACCTGTTCGACGGCGAGCGCCTGTTCCAGATGTCCCGCGGGCGTTCCATGGCGGTCAAGCCGTTCATCATGGACAACGCGGTGGTGGTGGGGGTGGGCAACATCTACGCCACAGAAGCCTTGTTCGCCGCGGGCATCGACCCACGCCGCGAGGCCAAGGGCATTTCCCGGGCGCGCTATTTGAGGCTGGCGATCGAGATCAAGCGGATCCTGGCGGCGGCCATCTTGCAGGGTGGCACCACCTTGCGCGACTTCATCGGCGGCGATGGCCAGCCCGGCTACTTCCAGCAGGAACTGTTCGTCTACGGGCGAGGCGGGGAGCACTGCAAGGTCTGCGGCACGGGATTGCGCGAAATCAAGCTGGGCCAACGCGCCAGCGTCTACTGCCCACGCTGCCAGAGCTGATCCCGGCGTTACTGGCGGCGCGGCCAGCATCCATCCTGTCGCGCCCTGGCAAGCGCCGGGGCCGCCAGGGCTCCTGGCGGATCAGGCCTTGCCGGTGATCTTGCGATACTTGGCCATCAGCTCTTCTTCGGTTTCCGGACGGTTCTCGTCCAGGGGAATGCAATCCACCGGGCACACCTGCTGGCACTGCGGCTCGTCGTAGTGGCCGACGCACTGAGTGCACAGGTTCGGATCGATGACGTAGATCTCTTCGCCTTGGGAAATGGCCGCGTTGGGGCACTCGGGTTCGCAGACGTCGCAGTTGATGCAATCGTCGGTGATGATCAGGGACATGGGGTACTCCGGCCTGGGCGGCGGGCCCGGGCATGTAGAAACGAATGCGCGCAATTGTGCCGTATTGACGCCCGCAGTGCACGCGGGCGCGATGGCTGACACCGGGCGCAGGCCCCCTTGGCGGGGGCCAGATGGCTTATTTCTTGAAGCGCAGGGTCAAGGCTTCGGCGACCGCCGGATGGACGAATTTGGTGATATCGCCCCCCAGGGCCGCGATTTCCCGGACCAGCGTCGAGGAAATGAACGAATAGCGCTCGGACGGGGTGAGGAACAGGCTTTCCACATCCGGAGCCAGCTGGCGGTTCATGTTGGCCAGTTGGAATTCGTATTCGAAATCCGAAACGGCCCGCAGGCCGCGCAGGAAGACATTGGCGTTCTGCTCCTTGGCGAAATGCGCCAATAGCGTCGAAAAGCCCACGACTTCAACGTTGGGCAGGTGCTTGGTCACCTCTCGCGCCAGCTCCACGCGCTGTTCCAGGGGGAAGAGCGGGTTTTTCTTGGGGCTGGCGGCGACGGCGATGATCACGTGGTCGAACAGCCGCGAGGCGCGTTCGACCAGATCGCCGTGGCCCTTGGTAATCGGGTCGAAGGTTCCTGGGTACAGCACTCGGTTCATCGCGTCGTCCTGGCGGGAATCCGTTGGGGAATCGGATGGTATCGCAGCCTTTCCGGTCGGCCAAGTCGCCTTTTGGAGTACAAGTCCCCGCGGACATCATCGATACCGAGCCTCATCACGCGGTTTTCAAGCGCTCGGCCAGGGCCGTGGCCAGCTGTGCGGTCAAGCCGTACACCGACAGCTGCGGGTTGGCGCCGATGCTGGTGGGGAACAGCGAGCCGTCATGGATCGACAGGTTACGCAACTGGTGGTGGCGGCCAAGGCTGTCGGCTACGGCGACCTTCGGGTCCTGGCCCATGGCGCAGCCGCCCATCACGTGGGCGCTGCCCAGGCGGGTGCGGTATAGGGCCAGTTCCAGGCCGTCGATCTGGCTGCGGACCTCGGCCAGGGTCTTGGCGAACCGTGCATCGCTGTGCAGCGGCTTGACTGCCTTGGCGCCGCCGGCGAACTGGATCTCGGCCATGCTGTGGAAGGCCCGGCGCAGGCCGTCCCAGGCATAGGGTGAGACCTGGTAGTCGAGCACCGGGCTGCCGTCGCCGCGCAGTTCGACGTTGCCGCCGGTGCTATCGGGATGAAAGCCGTCCCGCAGCAGGGCCAGCATGGCGTGGGTATGGGGCAGTTGCTCCATGGTCAGGCCGCTCTGGGGGCCGAAACCGCCCAGCAGGGTGCTGGCCAGGGCGGGTTGCAGCGGCGGTACCTCGAGTTTGTAGGCCATCTTGCCGGTGGTGCCGTCCTGCCATTGGAAATGGTCGGAATAGATCGATTGCGGCGCGCCGTAGAAAGGGTTGATCACCTCGTCGAACTGTCCGGCGGAGAAGTTCACCAGGTGCAGGAACGTACGCTTGCCCAGGCGCGAATGCGGGTCTGGGGCATCGGAGCGCAGCAGCAGGGCCGGGCTGTTGATGCCGCCGCCGGACAGTACGTAGTGCTTGGCCTTGACCATGATCTTGCGGCCGGTGGGTGCCACGCAGCGAGCGTCCATGGCCAGGCATTGCAGGCCGGTGACCCGGTCGCCATCGAGTTGCAGGCGATCGGCGCGGGCCAGGTACAGCAGTTCGCCGCCTTTCTCCAGGGTCGCCGGGATAGTGGTCACCAGCATCGACTGCTTGGCGTTGGTCGGGCAGCCCAGGCCGCAGTAGCCCAGGTTCCAGCAGCCGCGTACGTTGCGCGGGATCACGTGCCAGCTGTAGCCCAGGGCTTCGCAGCCCTTGCGGATCACGTCGTTGTTGGCGTTGGGTGGCATGACCCAGGGCGCGACTCCCAGGCGCTGCTCCATCTTCTCGAACCAGGGGGCCATTTCGGCCGAGCTGTGGCCCACCACGCCATGCTCCCGGGCCCAGTGCTCGAGGGTCGGGTCGGGGGTGCGGAAGCTCGAGGTCCAGTTGATCAGGGTGGTGCCGCCTACGGCGCGCCCCTGGAGGATGGTGATGGCGCCGTCCTTGCTCATGCGCCCGATACCTTCCTGGTACAGGCTGGTGTAGGCCTGGTCCTCGAGCATCTTGAAGTCGTCGCTGGTCTTGAGCGGGCCTTCTTCGATCAGCAGCACCTTGTAGCCCGCGGCACTGAGGATCTCGGCCGTGGTACCGCCCCCGGCACCACTGCCGACGATGGCGACATCGGCCTCCAGGGTCAGGTCCTGCTCCAGTTGCGAGCCGTTGTAGGTTTTCCAGCCACGAGTCAGGCCTTCGCGAAACAGATCAGGTACAGGCATATCGGGTGCTCTCTTATTATCGATGTCGTGGCGCAACGGCACGGTAGCCGCGTCTCTCCCGGGCGCAGCCAGTGCCAACGGCTGGCTGGGTCAGACCTTGGGTGGCCCGGGGTAGCCGCAGTGGGCCCAGGACTCGGGGCGGGTATACCAGGCCATCATCACCAGTTGCAGCAGCGAGGCGTGGCCCATGCGCAGCAGCGACAGGTAGCTGTTTTCCCAGCGACTGAGGAAGTTGCGGATGTCCTCGGCGCTGGCGTTCTCCCAACTGCCCCAGATTCCCGTCAGTGGTCCACGGGTCACGGCCATGCCCAGCACGTCGAACAGTTGCTGGGTCAGCTTGAGCATCTCCGGAGATAAATGGTTGAGGGCGTTGTCCAGGTTTACCAGGGCACCGTCGACGGCAGCGGACATCCTGTCCACTGCCACGGCACCTTCGAGCATCACTGGGATCAACGCCCTCAGAAACGGCAATTCATTGCTGCGCAAAATGGCATAGCCGTTGGCCGGTGTGCTGGCGGAGCAACCGCTAAGGCTGGCGCCAAGGCCGGCGGTGGCCAGGAAGGCACTGGCGCAGAGGCCGATTTTCAGCAGGCCGCGCCGCGACAGCGCGGGTGTTTCAGACAGGCTAGGGGTCATTGTTGTTATTACCCTGCGATCGACTGGTTGAAAAATCTCGAGCAGCGACTGCGCTGGCAATCGCTGCGGTTTCAAGGCTCCTAGCGGATGAACAGCTTCTGGATCAGTTTCTGGATCGACTTGCCGTAGGGTGGGTAGATCAGGCGGGCGGCGTTGAAGCGCTGCTTGATGAACACCCCCTTGGCCTTGCTGAAGGTCAGGAAGCCCTCGTGGCCGTGATAGTGACCCATGCCGGAAGGGCCGATGCCACCGAAAGGCAGGTCATCCTGGGTCACGTGCAGCAACGTGTCGTTCATGCAGGCGCCGCCGGAGTGGGTTTCGGTGAGGACCCGCTGCTGTTCGGCCTTGTCGTAGCCGAAGTAGTACAGCGCCAGGGGCCGAGGCCGCTCGGTGACATAGGCCAGGGCCTGGTCCAGGGTCTTGTAGGGCACGATGGGCAGGATCGGACCGAAGATCTCGTCCTGCATCACCGTCATGTCGTCGCTGACATTGAGCAGCAGGCTATGGGGCAGGCGGCGTTCCTGCCCCTGGTCGAACAGCGGCACCAACTGCGCGCCTTTGCTGGTGGCGTCGCTCAGGTAGCCGTTGAGCCGCGAGAGCTGGCGCTGGTTGATGATCGCGGTGTAGTCGGGGTTGTCCACCAGGGTCGGGAAGAACCCACGCACCACCTGGCGATAAGTGTCGACGAAGGCCTCCACACGGTCCTCCGGTACCAGCACGTAGTCCGGGGCGACGCAGGTCTGGCCGGCGTTCATGGTCTTGCCGAAGGCGATGCGCTCGGCGGCGTCCTTGAGTGGCACGGTATGGGAGACGATGGCCGGGGACTTGCCGCCCAGCTCCAGGGTCACCGGGGTCAGGTTCTCTGCCGCGGCGCGCATCACATGCTTGCCGATGCTGGTGGCGCCGGTGAACAGCAGGTGATCGAAGCGCAGCTTGGAGAAGGCCATGCCCACTTCCGCCTCGCCCAGGACTACGCAGACCAGGTCTTCGGGGAAGATCCGCGCCAGCAGTTGCTTGAGCAGCAGGCCGGTGGCGGGGGTCGACTCGCTGAGCTTGAGCATGACCCGGTTGCCGGCGGCCAGGGCGCCGGTCAGCGGTCCCATGCACAGGAACAGCGGGTAGTTCCAGGGCACGATGATGCCCACAACGCCCAGGGGCTGGTAGATCACCTTGGCCGAGGCTGGCTGGAAGGCCATGCCGACGGCGCGGCGGGAGGGTTTCATCCAGCGCTTGAGGTGCTTGCGGGCATAGTGGATGCCATGCAGGCTGGGCATGATTTCCGCCAGCAGGGTTTCATCGGCGCTGCGGTTGCTGAAGTCCTGGCTGATGGCGTCGATCAGCGCCTGGCGTTCGGTGTTGAGCAAGTCCTGCAAGGCCTTGAGCCATTGGTCGCGCTGGGCGGCTGGCGGCATCGGATGGGCGGCATAGGCCCGGCGCTGAGCTTCGAACAGCTCGAGCAGCCCGTCCTGTTGCTGGAGGGAATCCTGAAGGTAGGCGATCTCGGCAGACATGATCGGGCTCCGAATTTTGTGAGGTGGCTAGTTTTTTAGAGCTTATACTCTAGATTGTCAATTGCTCCTCCCGTGCCGGTGTCGATTTATCCCCAGGGGGATAGGTCGTAAAATGTCCCCAGTCTTCCGAATAAAGCCCGTATCCATGGCCCCACGTATAAAAACCCGCGAGCGCATCGTCCAGTTCAGCCTCGAGCTCTTCAACCAGCAGGGCGAACGCAACGTCAGCACCAACCATATTGCGGCGCATATGGAGATCTCCCCGGGCAACCTGTACTACCACTTCCCCAACAAGCAGGCGATCATCGCCGTGCTCTTCGCCGAATACGAAAGCCTGGTGGACAGCTTCCTGCGTCCACCGCCCGGGCGTGCCGCCACCGTGGAGGACAAGCGCTACTACCTGCAGGCCCTGCTGGCGGCCATGTGGCGCTACCGCTTCCTGCACCGCGACCTGGAGCACCTGCTGGACAGCGATCCCGACCTGGCGGCGCGTTACCGGCGCTTTTCCCAACGCTGCCTGATCCAGGGCATGGCCATCTACGGGCGTTTCGTCGACGCCGGGATCATCGCCATGGACAGGGTGCAGATCGAATCCCTGACCCTCAATGCCTGGATCATCCTCACCTCCTGGGTGCGGTTCCTGTGCACCACCCGCGAGAACTCCACCCACCTGAGTGAAGAAGCGATCAAGCGTGGTGTCTACCAGGTGCTGGTCCTGGAGGCCGGTTTCGTCACTGAGCAGGCGCGGGGCGAGGTCAACAAACTGTTCGAAGAGTTTTACGTGCCCCTGGCCCAAGCCTTGGAAGAAGTGCAGTAGGATCAAGCCTTCGACACTTATTCACAGGAGCCCGCTATGCCCCTCGCGCAATTGATCAGCCCGCTAGCCCTGGACCAGAAGAGACAGCAGCCCGGCCTGGTGATCCTGGATTGTCGCTTTGCCCTGGAAGACCCGGACTACGGGCAACGCAGCTATGCCGAGGGGCACCTGGCCGGGGCGCATTTCGCCGACTTGAACCGGGACCTGAGCGGACCTGTGGTCAAGGGTGCGACCGGCCGGCACCCGCTGCCGGACCCGGCCCGGCTGGTGGAGCGCCTGCAAGCCTGGGGGATCGATAACGACAGCGAGATCGTGCTGTATGACGATGGCCCCGGCGCTTATGCCGCCCGCGCCTGGTGGCTGCTGGCCTGGTTGGGCAAGCGTGATGGGGTGTTCATCCTCGATGGCGGCCTCAAGGCCTGGCACGCCGCGGGCCTGCCCCTGAGCCTGGATCCGCCGCCTGCCGTCCAAGGTCACTTCAGCGGCCAGCCGGACTCGCACCTGCTGCTGGACGCGGCGCAC
This sequence comes from Pseudomonas piscis, assembly GCF_009380155.1. Classification (GTDB taxonomy): domain Bacteria; phylum Pseudomonadota; class Gammaproteobacteria; order Pseudomonadales; family Pseudomonadaceae; genus Aquipseudomonas; species Aquipseudomonas piscis. Next base: position 422,671 of record NZ_WHUV01000001.1, read on the forward strand.
TTGCAACAGCGCTTGGGCCAATCGGATCTGACCCTGCTGGACGCCCGGGCCCTGCCGCGTTTTCGTGGCGACGTGGAGCCTATCGATCCGGTGGCCGGGCACATTCCCGGCGCGCAGTGCGCGGCGTTCACCGACAACCTGGGCAGTGATGGGCGTTTCCTGCCGGTGGAGCAGCTCAAGCAGCGCTTTGCCGAGAAACTCGCCGGGCGTTCGCCGGAGCAACTGGTGGCCTATTGCGGTTCAGGGGTGACGGCCTGCCACAACCTGTTCGCCCTGTGCCTGGCCGGGTACCCGCTGGCCCGCTTGTATGCCGGCTCCTGGAGCGAGTGGATCACCGACTCCCGGCGGCCTGTGGCCAATGGCGACTGAGCCCGTCGTTGCGGGCCTGACAGCCCCGGGCCGAGCGTCACTTCAACCGGGCCCAAGCCGGGTTCAGGGTGCCTGCAAGGCGCTGCGGTAGGCCGCCGGGGCGACGCCATAGACCTGCTTGAACTGCCGATTCAGATGGCTCTGGTCGGCAAACCCCAGTTGGGTCGCCACCTCCAGCGGCAGGCAGCCGTCGCGCAGCAGGGCCCGGGCCTTGGCGATGCGCTGCTGCATCAGCCAAGTGTGGGGCGGAATCCCAGTGGCGCGGCGGAATACCCGGGCAAAGTGAAATGGCGACAGGTTCACCGCCGCCGCCAGCTCTTCCAGCGATGGCGGTTCAGCCAGCTGGGTGCGCAGCAGTTCCTTGGCTTGCACTATGGCCCGATGTTCCTGCCCCGGTTCGCGGGGCGCCTTGACCCTGGCATGGCGTTGCAGCAGCAGGAGCAGCATTTCCCGCCACAGGGTCTGTTGCTGCAGGGCGGTGGCCGGGCTTTCCAGCAAGTGATGCAGGTGCACGAAGCCCTTGACCAGGTCCGGGTCGCGGTACAGCGTCGCGCCGAATGCCGGCAAGGTGCCGCTGGGTAGCTCCAGTTCATCCAGCAGCCCCAGTACCTGCCGGTTATCCGGGTAGAAGGCCCGGTACAACCAGCCGTCCTCGGTGCCCTTGGCCCCGGTATGCAGTTCATCGGGGTTGATCAGCACCAGGGTGCCGCTGCCCGCCAGGTGTTCGGCGCCCCGATAGCGGTAGCGCTGGGCGCCGGCCATGATCATGCCGATCACGAAGCCGTCATGCACATGGGGTACGAAGCGGTGCTCGATGTAGCGCGCGGACAGCAACTCGACCCCGGTCAGGGGCGCGGTCTGCCAGAAGCGGATCGACTCCCGGGACGACTTATCCATGGCGGCCCAGGCCTGCCAGCCATTGGGGAATCCGGCGCTCCAGATAGTAGCCGGGCTGCTTGAGGGTACCGTCGACGAAACCCACGTGGCCGCCCTTGGCCTGCAGCTCGAAGCGGGTGCTGGCCGACAGTTCGCTGGCTTCGGGCAGGCTGTGGGGGAACACGAATGGGTCGTCGGTGGCCTGGATGATCAGGGTCGGCGTGCGGATTTCCCCAAGGAAATAGCGGCTGGAGGCACGCCGGTAATAGTCCTGGGCATCGGCAAAGCCATGCAGCGGCGCGGTGACCCGGCCATCGAAGTCCCAGAAGGTGCGCATCCGCGTCAGCGGGCCCAACTGCGCCAGGGTCGCCAGGCCTTCATGGCGGCCGTCGTGCTGGAACTGGCGCTGCTTGTCCTTGATGTAGGCCAGCATCTCGCGCATGAAGTGCGCCTGGTAGATCCGCGAAAACCCCTGGCCGATGCGATCGGCACACTGGTCCAGGCGAAATGGCACCGACACTGCGGTGGCGCCTTGCAGGAAACTGGCGCTACCGGTTTCCCCCAGGTACTTGAGCAGCACGTTGCCACCCAGGGAGTAACCCACCGCATACAGCGGCGCCTGGGGGCGCTTGGCCCGCAGGTGGGCGATGGCTGCGGCCAGGTCTTCGCTGGCGCCGGAGTGATAGCTGCGTGGCAACAGGTTGGGCTCGCCGGAGCAGCCACGCCAGTTCAGTGCCGCACTGGCCCAGCCCTGGGCCGCCAGGGCTTGCTGCAGGCCGGCCACATAGTGCGAGCTGGAGGAGCCGGTCAGGCCATGCAACACCAGCACCAGCGGTGCCTCGGCGCTATGGGGGCCGTGCCAGTCCAGGTCGAGGAAGTCGCCATCGTCCAGCCACAGGCGCTCGCGCTGGTGCTGTAGCGCGGTGGCCGGACGCCACAGCGGGCCCCACAGGGTCTGCAGGTGCGGATTGCCTAGGCCGAAGGCGGGGATGAAGCGATCTGGCGAGTCGGGCACGGGGAGTATCTCGATGCAGCGGTGCGCGGCCCGGCCGGGCCGCGCACCTTGTTCCGGCCGGCGTTAGCCGGCGTTGTCTGCCATACGTTGCCACAAGGAGTAATACACCTGCCCGGATTTTTGTTCACGGTGCAGGCGCCAGCGCATCGGCAGGCCCAGGGAGGAAGGGGCGGCCTCGCTTTCGGTGTAGATCCAGGCGTCGTCCGCCAGCCAGCCGCGCTCTTCCAGCAGGGCGCAGGCGGCGGGCAGCAGGTCTTGGTGGAAGGGCGGGTCGAGGAACGCCAGGTCGAAGGCGCTCGCCGGCTGGGTCTCCAGGTAGCGCAGGGCGTCGGCGGTCTGCACTTGAGCGACGGTGCAGCGCAGGGTGCCCAGGTGCTCGCGCAGGCTGGATACCGCGACGCTGCTGTTGTCCAGGGCCAGACCACTGGCGGCGCCACGGGACAGGGCCTCGAGGAATACCGCGCCGCTGCCGGCGAACAGGTCGATCACCTTGGCTCCGGGCACGTAGGGCGCGAGCCAGTTGAACAGGGTCTCGCGCACCCGGTCCGGGGTCGGGCGCAATCCCGGCAGGTCGGGGAAGCTCAGCTTGCGGCTGCGCCACTCGCCGCCAATGATGCGCAGCTGGCCCACGCCGTTGTGTGGGTTGTGGGCGGGTTTCTTGGTGGGACGGGCTGGACGGGCCATCAGTGCTCCGGAACCCCGAGCGGCTGCTCGGCGGGTTTGTCAGTAGGGGGCGGCAACGGCTTCTGGGCGACGGTCGGACCGGCGCTGACGATCACCATCTTGTCGACGCTCAAGTGTTTGTTCATGGCGGCCTTGACCTGCTCCACGGTCAGCGCCTGGGATTGGCGCATGAAGTCTTCCAGGTAGCTCAACGGCAGATTGTAGAAGCCCATGGCGCCCAGCTGGCCGACGATATCGGCGTTGCTGGCGGTGGATAGCGGGAAGCTGCCGGCCAGTTCACGTTTGGCGTCGTCCAGTTCTTTCTGGGTCGGGCCGTTCTTCAGGTAGTCGGCGAATACGTCTTGCACCAGCTTGAGGGTGCCTTCGCTCATCTCGGCGCGGGTCTGCAGGTTGATCATGAACGGGCCACGAACCTGCATCGGGGTGAAGCCGGAGTAGACGCCGTAGGTCAGGCCGCGCTTCTCGCGGACTTCGCTCATCAGCCGGGTACCGAAACCACCGCCGCCAAGGATCTGGTTGCCCAGGGAGACCGCAGCGTAGTCCGGGTCGTCACGGTCGATCCCCAGTTGCGCCAGCAGCAGGTTGGTCTGGGTCGAAGGGAACTCGATATGGCCGATGCTGGCCTTGGGTTCGCTGGGTTGGGCGATCTTGGCCAGGGCCGGGCCCTTGGGCAGGGCGGCGGAGACCTGGGTGGCAATCGCCTCGGCATCGCTGCGCGAGAGGTCGCCGACCAGCGCGATCACCACGTTGCCGGCGGCGTAGGCCTTGGCATGGAAGGCCTTGAGCTGGGTCAGGCTGATGGCCGGAATGCTCTGGGCATTGCCGTCGCTGGCGTGGCCATAGGGGTGGGCCCCGTACAGGCGCTTCATCAGTTCCAGGCTGGCCAGCTTGCCGGGGTTCTGCTTCTGGTACTCGAAGCCGGCGAGCATCTGGTTCTTGATCCGTGCCAGGGAGTCGGCCGGGAAGGTCGGCTTGCCCACCACCTCGGCGAACAGCTTGAGGGCCGGTTCACGCTTGTCGGTGGCGCTCAGGCTGCGCAGCGAAGCCACGGCCATGTCCTTGTAGGCACCGTTGCCGAAGTCCGCGCCCAGGCCTTCGAAGCCACGGGCGATGGCGCCGACGTCCTTGCCGGCCACGCCTTCGTTGAGCATGGCGTTGGTCAGCAGGGCCAGACCCGGGGCGTCGCCGTCCTGGCTGCTGCCGGCGGAAAAGATCAGGCGCATGTCGAACATCGGCAATTCACGGGCTTCGACGAACAATACCTTGGCGCCTTCGGCGGTGTTCCAGGTCTGCACATTGAGATTGCGATGGCTGGGAGCCTTGCCGTCCAGTTCGGCCAGGGACTGCAGCTTCTGGCTGCTCTTGGCGTTGTCCAGGGCCTGGCTGGCGTTGCTTTCGCCGGAGCGCGACAGGTACAGGCCGCCGGCGGTGATCAGCGCCACCAGCGCGGCGCCCAGCAGGATCGGCGAAGCATTCTTGCGCTTAGTCATGAGCGGATTCCTCAGGCAGTACGTGGGCCACGCTCATACGTTCCCGGGTGAAATAGGTGCGTGCAGCCTTCTGGATATCTTCCGGGGTCACGCTTTGCAGCTCGGCAAGCTCGGTGTCCATCAGCTTCCACGACAGACCGACGGTTTCCAGCTGACCGATGGCGGTGGCCTGGCTGGTGATCGAGTCGCGTTCGTAGACCAGGCCGGCGATCACTTGGGCGCGCACGCGCTCCAGTTCCTCGGCGGAAGGCGGGGTGGTCTTCAACTGGTCCAGCAGACGCCACAACCCGGCTTCGGCCTGGGCGATGGTTTTCTTCTTCTGGCTGTTGGGGGTGGCCGACAGCATGAACAGACTGTCGCCGCGGGTGTAGGCGTCGTAATTGGAGGAACCGCCGGACAGCAGCTCTTCGCCGCGCTCCAGCTGGGTCGGGATACGCGCGCTGTAGCCGCCGTCCAGCAAGGCCGAGGCCAGGCGCAGGGCGTTGACCGCGCGCTTGTCTTCGGCGGTGGCGATGCTTGGCACGTTGAAGGCCAGCATCAGGCTTGGCAGCTGTGTCTTCACGTGCAGGGTGATCAGGCGCTCGCCTGGCTCGGCCAGCTCCATGGGGATCTTCGCTGGCGGTACGTCACGCTTGGGAATCGCGCCGAAGTAGCGCTGAGCCAGGGCCTTGACCTCGTCCGGGGTGACGTCGCCGACCACTACCAGGGTGGCGTTGTTGGGCACATACCAGGACTGGTACCAGTGACGCAGTTCCTCGACCTTCATCCGGTTCAGGTCGGCCATCCAGCCGATGGTCGGCGTGTGGTAGCCGCTGGCAGGGTAGGCCATGGCCTTGAAGCGCTCGTAGGCCTTGGACATGGGCTTGTCGTCGGTGCGCAGGCGGCGCTCTTCCTTGATCACCTCGATCTCGCGGCTGAACTCGTCGGCCGGCAGGCGCAGGCTGGCCATGCGATCGGCCTCCAGCTCCAGGGCCACGCCCAGGCGGTCACGGGCCAGAACCTGGTAGTAGGCGGTGAAGTCGTCGCTGGTGAAGGCGTTCTCCTCGGCGCCCAGGTCCCGCAGGATCAACGAGGCTTCGCCGGGGCCGACCTTCTCGCTGCCCTTGAACATCATGTGTTCCAGGGCGTGGGACAGGCCGGTCTGGCCCGGGGTTTCGTAGCTGGAGCCGACCTTGTACCAGACCTGGGAGACCACCACCGGGGCGCGATGGTCCTCGCGGACCACGACCTTCAGGCCGTTGTCGAGGGTGAATTCGTGGGTGGGTTGCGGATCGGCAGCCAGGGCTGCAAGAGGCAGACAAACTGTGCTGAGCAGCAGGCCTGCGGCGCGGCGGGCTAGAGCATTCATTCGTTTTTAAACCTGTTGGGCTGCCCGCTGGGTATGGGCCTGCGGGCGAGAGGTTGGGGCGTGTCGCCATTCATTGCCAGGCCGGGCCTTGCGGGTGGCCACGCGGTACTGGTAATGAGGGGTGACACGCCCTAGGATACTGATCCGTTTTACTGGCGGCCACGCCTATCAGGTTCTCGCGGGTCAGCAATAACTTGATCGGGTTGTATGAGTTACCGGCAATAATCCTTGATTTATCAGCTAAAATTCGACGTTTCGCCGATTTTGCCGCTCCAGTCCTTTAGTAAAATCGATCCTTGAGATGCTTCCGAGCATTTCGACAACATGTTGCGCGTGAACAAGCTGGATGAAACATAGTCTGTTCTGCATCGAATATTTATTTACCGAGGCGCCTGCTGGCGCATCGCTACCTTGAGATAGCCGTCTCCATGTTTGGTTCCAACGACGACAAAAAGACTCCAGCCGCGGCTGGCGAGAAGAAAGGCCTGTTCGGGTGGCTGCGCAAGAAGCCGCAGGAACCCGTCGTCCAGCAGCCACCAGTGCCGGCCGAGCCGGTAGCGGCTCCAGTCATCGAGCCGGCGCCGAGTGTCGCCCCGGTCGAGCCTATGGCCGCGCCGCTCGCCGAACCGCTGGCGCAACCCCAGGCCCAGCCCCATTCGTCCGCGCCGGTCGCCCCCGACCTGCCCCTGACGCCGAACCCAGAGCACAAACCCTGGCTGACCTTGCCGGTGGCCGAGGAGCCCGTGGCGCTGGTGGAGGACGTCCAGGCCGAGCATGTGACGCCGGTGATTCCGGCCGTGGCTCCGGCACCTGAGCCAGTGGCCGAGGCCCCGGTAGTCGCTGCTGTGGCTGAAGAGGCGCCTGTTGCCCCGGTGTTCGTCGCCCCCGAGCCTGTTGCTCCTGCTCCTGCTCCTGCTCCTGCTCCTGCTCCTGCTCCTGCTCCTGCTCCTGCTCCTGCTCCTGCTCCTGCTCCTGCTCCTGCTCCTGCTCCTGCTCCTGCTCCTGCTCCTGCTCCTGTCGCGGAGCCGGTAGCGGCCGTCGAACCGGAGCCGGCGGTCGAGCCGGTTCGTTCCGGCGAGGAGAGCAAGGTCGGTTTCTTCGCCCGCCTCAAGCAAGGCCTGTCCAAGACCAGCGCCAGCATCGGCGAGGGCATGGCCAGCCTGTTCCTGGGCAAGAAAGCCATCGACGACGAACTGCTCGAGGACCTGGAGACCCGCCTGCTGACCGCCGACGTCGGGGTCGAGGCCACTTCGGTGATCATCCAGAACCTGACCCAGAAGGTGGCGCGCAAGCAGCTCACCGACTCCGACGCGCTGTACGCCTCGCTGCAAGCCGAGCTGGCCGGCATGCTCAAGCCGGTGGAGCAGCCGCTGAAAATCGTGGCGCAGAACAAGCCATTCGTGATCCTGGTGGTCGGCGTCAACGGCGCCGGCAAGACCACCACCATCGGCAAGCTGGCCAAGAAGCTCCAACTGGAAGGCAAGAAGGTCATGCTGGCCGCTGGCGACACCTTCCGCGCCGCGGCGGTGGAGCAACTGCAGGTCTGGGGCGAGCGCAACAAGATCCCGGTGATCGCCCAGCACACCGGGGCCGACTCGGCCTCAGTGATTTTCGACGCCGTGCAGGCCGCCAAGGCCCGCGGTATCGACGTGCTGATCGCCGATACGGCGGGGCGCCTGCACACCAAGGACAACCTGATGGAAGAACTGAAGAAGGTTCGTCGGGTTATCGGCAAGCTGGATGCCGACGCGCCCCATGAGGTGCTGCTGGTGCTGGACGCCGGTACCGGCCAGAACGCCATCAACCAGGCCAAGCAGTTCAACCAGACCGTGGAGCTGACCGGCCTGGCCCTGACCAAGCTCGATGGCACCGCCAAGGGCGGCGTGATCTTCGCCCTGGCCAAGCAGTTCGGCCTGCCGATCCGCTACATCGGTGTCGGCGAAGGCATCGACGACTTGCGCACCTTTGAAGCAGAACCCTTTGTCCAGGCACTGTTTGCCGAGCGGGAGCGTTCATGATTCGTTTCGAACAGGTCGGTAAGCGCTATCCCAATGGTCACGTTGGCCTGCATGAGCTGAGCTTTCGTGTCCGGCGCGGCGAATTCCTGTTCGTCACCGGCCATTCCGGCGCCGGTAAAAGCACCCTGCTGCGCCTGTTGCTGGCCATGGAGCGCCCGACTTCGGGCAAGCTGCTGCTGGCCGGCCAGGACCTGGGACAGATCAGCAATGCGCAGATCCCGTTCCTGCGCCGGCAGATCGGCGTGGTGTTCCAGAACCACCAGCTGCTGTTCGATCGTACGGTCTTCAACAACGTGGCCCTGCCGCTGCAGATCCTCGGCCTGTCCAAGGCCGAGATCGCCAAGCGCGTAGACTCGGCCCTGGAGCGCGTGGCCTTGTCGGACAAGGCCGAGCTCTACCCGGGCGACCTGTCCACCGGCCAGCAGCAGCGGGTCGGCATCGCTCGCGCCATCGTCCACCGTCCGGCCTTGCTGCTGGCGGATGAACCCACCGGTAACCTCGACCCGCGTCTTGCGGCGGAAATCATGGGCGTATTCGAAGATATCAACCGTCTGGGCACCAGCGTGCTGATCGCCAGCCACGACCTGGCCCTGATTGCCCGTATGCGTCATCGCATGCTGACCCTGCAACGTGGCCGCCTGATCGGCGATGGGGAGGCCGGCGTATGAGTGCCACCCGTACCCCTAAAGTGGCGGAGCGCGTGGCGCCCAAGGCCTCCGAGGCACCGCCGCCGAAGAAAAAACGTGACGAAGACGATGGTCCCGACTTCGGTACCTTGCTGCACGCCTGGATCGAAAGCCATCGCGCCAGCCTGCTGGACAGCCTGCGGCGCCTGGGCAAGCAGCCGATCGGCAGCTTCTTCACCTGCCTGGTGATGGCCGTGGCCTTGAGCCTGCCCATGGGCCTGTCGCTGCTGCTCAACAACATCGAGCGCCTGGGCGGCTCCTGGCAGCGGGCAGCGCAGATCTCGCTGTACCTGGAACTGGGGGCATCGGCCAGCGAGGGCGAGAGCCTCAGCGAACAGATCAAGGGCCTGCCGGGCGTGGCGGATGCCGAATTCATCAGCAAGGAAAAGGCTCTGGAAGAGTTCCAGCAGCAGTCCGGGCTGGGCGAAGCCTTGCGCGAGCTGCCGCATAATCCGCTGCCGGGCGTGGTCCTGGTCACGCCGCAGGAAGTGGACAAGACCACCCTGGAGGCCCTGCGCCAGCGCCTGGCGGAAATGCCCAAGGTGCAATTGGCCCAGCTGGACCTGGTCTGGGTCGAGCGATTGGCGGCGATCCTCAAGCTTGGCGATCGTTTTGTCTTCGGCCTGACGGTGCTGCTGGTTTCCGCATTACTTTTGGTGATAGGCAATACCATTCGTCTTCATATTGAAAACCGCCGCACGGAGATCGAAGTGATTAAACTCGTCGGCGGCACAGACAGCTATGTGCGACGTCCTTTCCTATACATGGGCGCGCTGTATGGCTTCGGTGCGGGGATCTTGTCCTGGGGTGTCCTGGCCTTCGGCCTGGACTGGTTGAACGATGCGGTAGTGGGCCTGGCAGGCCTCTACGGCAGCGATTTCGCCCTGGCGGGGGTACCTGTCGCCGACGGTCTGTCGCTCTTGCTAGGGGCGGTGCTGTTGGGTTATATCGGTGCGTGGATTGCGGTGGCCCGCCACCTGAGGGAGCTGGCACCGAAGTAGTGTCTTTTTGCTTGTATTGACCTTTCAGCGTTCATGGGAACTTGTTTAGCGGTTTCCGGTCAATTTTCGCAGTGCTGAACTGCACGAGTTATGTGAGTCGGAGGTTTTTTCGTATGACCACTTCTTTGCAACCTGCTTACGCATTGGTTCCAGGCGCAAACCTGGAGGCCTATGTGCACACGGTGAACAGCATTCCATTGCTGACGCCGGAGCAGGAGCGTGAACTGGCCGAGAGTCTCTACTATGAGCAGGATCTTGAGGCAGCTCGGCAGATGGTGCTTGCCCACCTGCGTTTTGTCGTACATATCGCCCGCAGCTATTCCGGCTACGGGCTGGCCCAGGCCGACCTGATCCAGGAAGGCAACGTTGGCCTGATGAAAGCCGTGAAGCGCTTCAATCCCGAGATGGGCGTGCGCCTGGTGTCCTTTGCCGTGCACTGGATCAAGGCAGAAATCCACGAGTTCATCCTGCGCAACTGGCGGATCGTCAAGGTCGCGACCACCAAGGCCCAGCGCAAGCTGTTCTTCAACCTGCGCAGCCAGAAGAAACGCCTGGCCTGGCTGAACAACGAGGAAGTCCATCGCGTGGCGGAAAGCCTTGGCGTGGAGCCGCGTGAAGTGCGGGAGATGGAAAGTCGCCTGACCGGCCAGGACATGGCCTTCGATCCGGCTGCCGAAGCCGATGACGACAGCGCTTTCCAGTCGCCGGCCAACTACCTGGAAGATCACCGCTACGATCCGGCGTTGCAGCTGGAAGACGCTGACTGGAGCGACAACTCCACCAGCAACCTGCATGAAGCGTTGCAAGTGCTGGACGAGCGTAGCCGCGACATTCTCTATCAGCGCTGGCTGGCTGAAGAGAAGGCAACGCTGCATGACCTGGCGCAGAAGTACAACGTTTCCGCCGAGCGGATCCGCCAGCTGGAAAAGAGCGCAATGAACAAGCTGAAGCTGTCCATTGCCGCCTAAGCGCAAGCCAGGCCACAAGCCAAACGCCCCGAGATGATCGGGGCGTTTTTGTTTGTGCCTTGATGTTCTACTCGGCCCAGGGCGCCCGGCGTGATTCGTCCAGGCGATTGAGGTAGTCGGCCCCGCCCAGTTGGCTCATCTGCCGCCGGATCCAACCGGCACGCTGGAGCACGTAGGTACTGGGGCGAGCTGCGCTCCAGACCCGGGGGTTGGGCAGGACCGCCGCCAGCAGACTGGCTTGCTGGCGACTGAGATTGGCGGCGCTGACGCCGAAGTGATGGCGTGCGGCGGCTTCGGCGCCGAACACGCCTTCATCCCACTCCGCACTGTTGAGATAGATCTCGAGAATCCGCTGCTTCGGCCAGAGCACCTCGATCAGGGCGGTGAACCAGGCTTCCAGTCCCTTGCGCAAGTAACTGCGGCCGGACCACAAGAACAGATTCTTCGACACTTGCTGGCTCAAGGTGCTGGCGCCGCGGATCTTGCCGCCGCGTTCGTTGTAGGCCAGGGCTGCCTGGATGGCGTCGAAGTCGAAACCCCAGTGCTCGGGGAATTTCTGGTCTTCGCTGGCGATCACCGCGACCTTGAGGTTATCGGAGATCTCGTCCCAGGGTTTCCAACTGCGCTGCAGGTCGATGGGGTCGCCGTCGACCCAGGACTCGATCTTGCGCTCCACCATCAAGGCCGTGCCTGGTGGCGGTATGAAACGCAACAGCAGCACCAGCGCGATGCTGCCGACGACGAACCACTTCAAGGCTTTTACCAGACGACGAAACAGATAACGCAGCATAGAGATGGCTTGGCCGAACCGTTTGAGCGCGCCATTATACAGACCCTTTGCGCGGAATCTGACTGGAGTTCCCCATGTTGCGTGGCTTCCTGATGCTGGCTGCTTTCTTCGGTTTCACCGGGGTGGGCCTGGGTGCTTTCGCCGCCCACGGCCTGAAGAATCGCCTCAGCGCCGAGTACCTGGCCATTTTTCACACGGGAGTCACTTACCAGCTGGTGCACTGCCTGGCCTTGTTCGGTGTGGCGCTGCTGGCCACCCAGGTGCCGGGGCGCCTGGTGACGTGGGCGGGAGCGGCCTTCACCCTGGGCATCCTGTTGTTTTCCGGCAGCCTGTACCTGCTGACCCTGACCGGTATCGGCAAGCTGGGCATCATCACTCCGCTTGGCGGCGTAGCCTTCCTTGCCGGCTGGTTGCTGCTGGGGCTTGCCGCCTGGCGCCTACAGGCGGCGGCCTGACGCTTGTAGCTGACCTTTAGGTCATGATCGGGCTAGAATGCTGGCCCCTAAAAAGTGATGGCGGCCTCGAGCATGCGCATTCAGTTGAACGGTGAATCCTTTGAATTGCCCGATGGCTCGACCGTCGCGGCCCTGCTGACGCGCCTGGACCTGACCGGGCGGCGGATCGCGGTAGAGCTCAATATGGATATCGTTCCGCGCAGCCAGCACGCTGAAACGTCCCTCAACGAGGGTGACCAGGTGGAAGTGGTCCACGCCATCGGCGGCGGCTAGCCAGCAACTGCCGCGCCCGGCGGCGCCGCGCTGAAGCCGCCCACAATGCCCAGCCAGTCGGCTGGCCTTGCATTGGCGCCTGTTCTGCCTTTCCTGTGCGCTACCTGCCCGTAGCGTTCGGTCTACCAAAGAATTCTGCAAGAACCTCACCCCAACAGAGGATTTCCGATGAGCAACGTTCGTAGTGACAAGCCTTTCGTCCTGGCCGGTCGGACGTACCAGTCGCGTTTGCTGGTAGGTACCGGCAAGTACCGCGACCTGGAAGAAACCCGCCTGGCCATCGAGGCCTCCGGAGCCGAGATCGTGACCGTCGCCGTGCGCCGGACCAACATCGGCCAGAATCCGGGCGAACCGAACCTGCTGGATGTCCTGCCGCCGGATCGCTACACCATCTTGCCCAACACCGCCGGTTGCTATGACGCGGTGGAGGCCGTGCGTACCTGCCGCCTGGCCCGCGAGCTGCTCGATGGCCACAACCTGGTGAAGCTGGAAGTCCTGGCCGACCAGAAGACCCTGTTCCCCAACGTGCTGGAAACCCTCAAGGCCGCCGAAGTGCTGGTCAAGGAAGGTTTCGACGTGATGGTCTACACCAGCGACGACCCGATCATCGCTCGCCAGTTGGCGGAAATGGGCTGCATCGCGGTCATGCCCCTGGCTGGCCTGATCGGTACCGGGCTGGGAATCTGCAACCCCTACAACCTGCAGATCATCCTCGAAGAAGCCAAGGTCCCGGTACTGGTGGATGCTGGTGTCGGCACCGCTTCCGATGCCACCATCGCCATGGAGCTGGGTTGCGAGGCGGTGCTGATGAACTCGGCCATCGCCCATGCACAGCAGCCGGTACTGATGGCCGAAGCCATGAAACACGCGATTGTCGCGGGCCGCCTGGCGTACCTCGCCGGTCGCATGCCGAAGAAACTCTATGCCAGCGCATCCTCGCCGCTGGATGGTCTGATCAAGTAAGAGCCATTGATGACTGAATCAAACGACACGCCAATCCAGCCGGAAGCTGGCGACGAACGCCAGCACCGCCGTATCAAGAGCTTCGTGATGCGTGCCGGACGCATGACCGAAGGCCAGCAACGCGGCCTGGATCAGGGCGCCCCGCTGTATGTGCTGCCCCTGGCCGATGCCCCGGTGGATTACGACCAGGTGTTCGGCCGTTCGGCGCCGCGCTCCCTGGAAATCGGCTTCGGCATGGGCCACTCGCTGCTGGAGATGGCCGCGGCAGCCCCGGAGCAGGATTTCATCGGCGTGGAGGTCCACCGTCCGGGCGTCGGCGCGCTGCTCAATGGCGTGCTGACCCAGGGGCTGACCAACCTGCGGGTCTACGACTGCGACGCCATCGAAGTGCTCAACCGCTGTGTGGCCGATAACAGCCTCGATCGTCTGATGCTGTTCTTCCCCGATCCCTGGCACAAGAGCCGGCACCACAAGCGTCGTATCGTCCAGGCGTCCTTCGCCGAGCTGGTGCGCAGCAAGCTCAAGGTCGGCGGTATCCTGCACATGGCCACCGACTGGGAGCCCTATGCCGAGTACATGCTGGAAGTGATGAACGTCGCCCCGGGCTACCGCAACCTGGCCGAGGACGGCAAGTGCGTGCCGCGTCCGGCCGAGCGTCCGATCACCAAGTTCGAGCGTCGCGGCGAACGCCTGGGCCATGGCGTCTGGGACCTGAAGTTCGAGAAGCTCGACTGACCTGCCGCCCCTCTTCCCAAGGGGCTCTTGCCGGGCCCTGCAATGGCCCGGTCGCTAAACCTCGGTGATGCAGCTGGCCGGCACCTGGTCGGTCAGCCACACGCCATTCTCCGCCTGGTAGAACTTGCAGTCCCGGGCCTGCATGGCCTGGGTATCGATCTGCAGCACCACCACCTGGCCGTAGCGCTGGCCCACCGAACGGGCAGTGTCAGGGTCCTGGGACAGGTGCACGTGATGGCGCGAGCCTGGAATCAGGCCCTTCCGGTTGATTGAATCCATGAAGCGCGTGGCAGTGCCGTGATAGAGCACCGCGGGCGGCTGGCGTTCTTCCAGTTGCAGCTGTACGGCCTTGTTGGAGTGGCCCTGGGCGGCGCGAATGCGCTGACCGTCGGCCGACAGGGTGAAGCGTTTTTTGTCGTTGTCGCGGACTACCTGCTCGATCAGTTCCCGAGTCAGTGGCCGGCCCTCGCTGGCCGCGCCGGCGATCAGCGCGTCGATCTCTCCCCAGCCTTCACTGTCCAGCTCCAGGCCGATGGCCTGGGGCTCATGGCGCAGCACATAGCTGAGGAACTTGCTGGTGGTCTCCATGAGGCCCTTGCTCATATGCATCCTTGTTCAGTCAGGGATCCGCATCAGCGGCGATCGGCGACCACGCCGATCAGCACCAGCACCACCAGCAGCACGGGCGCCAGGCTGTAGTTGTTGAACTGGCTCAGGCCGCGGACGATCCACGGCGTGGCATAGATCAGCGCCAGGCCGCTGCCGATCATGCACAGCAGGGCCATCAACGGTACCCGCAGGGCGCCGGCGAGGCCGCCCAGGCGCGCCTCGACCCAACCCTTGATGTCGGCGCCGAACAGCACCAGCAGGCAGCCCACCAGCGCCAGGGAGATTTCCGAGAGGTTGCTGCGGCTCCAGCGGGACACGGTGGCAAGCAGGTCGAGTACCAGATCCATGTGATTTCCTTAGATCAGAAAGTATTGCAGCAGGTCGTTGAGGAACAGTTGCCCACGGGGCGTGGCCGCCAGGCGTGACGGTTCGACCTGCAACAAGCCGCTTTGTTCGGCCTGGCGCCGGCCTTCGGCGAGGCTGGCCAGCTCCAGGCCGGTGCGCTGGGCGAACAGCGCCGCATCCACGCCATCGGTGAGGCGCAGGGCGTTCATCAGGAACTCGAATGGCAGCTCATCGTTGTCCAGGGCCTTCTCGCCGGCCTTGAACGGCTTGGCCGGGTTCAGGTAGTCCTTGGGCAGGCGGGTTTTCCAAGTGCGCAGGATGCGCCCGTCCGGGTGACTGAGCTTGCCGTGGGCCCCGGCGCCGATGCCGATGAAGTCGCCGAAGCTCCAGTAGTTCAGGTTGTGTCGCGCCGCACGGTCGGGCTGGGCATAGGCCGAGACCTCGTACTGGGCGTAGCCATGCTCGGCCAGCAATGCCTGGCCGGCTTCCTGGATGTCCCACAGGATGTCGTCTTCCGGCAGGGTCGGCGGCTGGCTCCAGAACACCGTGTTGGGCTCCAGGGTCAGCTGGTACCAGGACAGGTGGGTCGGCTTCATGGCGATGGCTTGGCGCAGGTCGCCCAGGGCATCTTCCAGGGACTGGTCCGGCAGGCCGTGCATCAGGTCCAGGTTGAAGTTGTCGAACCCGGCCTGGCGCGCCATGTCGGCGGCACGCACGGCTTCGGCACCGCTGTGGATACGACCCAGGGCTTCGAGCTTCTGCTCCTGGAAGCTCTGGATGCCGATGGACAGGCGGTTGATCCCCAGGGCGCGGTAGGCGGTGAACTTCTCCTGCTCGAAGGTCCCGGGGTTGGCTTCCAGGGTGATCTCGATATCGCTGGCGAACGGGATGCGTTGCTGTACCCCGGCAAGCAGCCGGCCCAGGGCCTGGGCGCTGAACAGGCTCGGGGTGCCGCCGCCGAAGAAGATCGAGCTCAGTTCCCGGCCATGGGCGGCAGGCAGGTCCTGGTCGAGGTCGGCCAGCAGGGCGTCCACGTACTCCTCTTCCGGCAGCGTCGGGCTGGCGGCGTGGGAGTTGAAGTCGCAATAGGGGCATTTGCGTACACACCACGGGATGTGGATGTACAGCGCCAGGGGCGGCAATTGGGGCAGGGCCGGCCGGGGCGCTTGCGCGCCGCCAAGGATCAGCGGCGACGCGGCGGGATCACGGTTCATTGCAGGCCCAGGCGTTGCCGCAGGATGGCCATGGCGCGGGCGCGGTGGCTGAGCTGGTTTTTTTCCACCGGGTCCAGTTCGGCGCTGGAGCAATTGCGCTCCGGCACCCAGAACAGCGGGTCGTAGCCGAAGCCGTGTGCGCCGCTGGCGGCGGTGAGGATGCGCCCGTGCCACAGGCCTTCGCAGAGGATCGGCAGCGGGTCGTCGGCGTGGCGTACCAGGGCCAGGACGCAGACGAACTGCGCACCGCGCTGGTCCTCGGGAACCTCCTTGAGGGCTTCCAGCAGCTTGGCGTTGTTGGCCGCGTCGCCCTGGCCATCGGCGTAGCGCGCCGAATAGATGCCCGGGGCACCGCCGAGGAAGTCCACCGCCAGGCCGGAATCGTCCGCCAGGGCCGGCAGACCGGAGATGCGCGCGGCGTTGCGGGCCTTGAGGATGGCGTTCTCGACGAACGAGAGTCCGGTTTCCTCGGGCTCGATGCTGCTGAATTCGCC
The DNA here is from genome assembly GCF_009380155.1 of Pseudomonas piscis. Classification (GTDB taxonomy): domain Bacteria; phylum Pseudomonadota; class Gammaproteobacteria; order Pseudomonadales; family Pseudomonadaceae; genus Aquipseudomonas; species Aquipseudomonas piscis. Next base: position 439,004 of record NZ_WHUV01000001.1, read on the forward strand.
GATCGAGCGCAGTTGCACCGAGGCGCCGAGCATGGCCTGGAGTTCTTTGAGTTTGCCGGCGTTGTGGCTGGCCAGTACGAGTTGCGTGAGGTTCATCATTCGCCCGGGAATAGCTCTTGGTTGAAGCTGAAGCTGTTGGTATCGCCACCAGCTTGCACGCTGATGGTGAAGGTGCGGTTTTCCTGTTGTTCCACCGGGAACTGGGCGATGTAGTAGATCGCGCCCTGTTCGGTGATCTGGCGGAACTTCAGGGGAATGCTCTTGCTGGTCAGGTCCTTGACCGTGCCGCTGACCTGGCCGACCAATGGCTTGCCATCCTTGATCAGCGAAACGTTGATCACCCCCTGGTTCTTGCTGCGAACCAGCTCTGCGGCCCTGGCGATGTCAGGTTGCAAGTAGGTGGAGTTGAAGGTGTTGTAGTGCACGGTGATGTCGCCGAACACTTCCTGGCGCTCGCCCTTGATCGGGTCCGCCGCCAGGGCCGAGAGGCTCAGGCAGGCAGACAATAGAAAAGTGACCAGACGTCCCATGATCTTTCTCCTCGATGCGATGTGGGTCAAACCGCGACCTTGTGATCCTGCAGGCCGGGACTGCTGAGGCGGTAGATGCCGATCTCTCCCAACAGATTAGGCCATAGCTTACTGGCCCACCCATGGCGGTGTTGTTGATCGACCGCAAGGCGATTGATCACCCGGGCCTGGCGCTCGCGGCACAGTTCCTCGAAGTCCTCGAAGGTGCAGAAGTGGATGTTCGGCGTGTTGTACCAGGTGTACGGCATGAATTCCGACACAGGCATCCGGCCCTTGCTGGCCAGGTACCAGCGGCAGCGCCAGTGGCCGAAGTTGGGGAAGGTGATGATGCACTGGCGGCCGACCCGCAGCATCTCGTCCAGCAGCTGGTCGGGGTAGTGCACGGCTTGCAGGGCCTGGGTCATGACCACGACGTCGAAACTGTTGCTGGCGAAATTGCCCAGGCCCTTGTCCAGGTCCTGCTCGATGACGTTGATGCCCTTGGCCACGCACTGGGCGATGTTGTCGGCATCGTTCTCCAGGCCGTAGCCGGTGACTTGCTTGTGTTGCTGCAACCAGCTCAGCAGTTCGCCATTACCACAGCCCAGGTCGAGGACGCGGCTGCCGGCGGGGATCCATTCCTGGATGATTTCCAGATCGGCTCTCATCGTGTCCTCACAGCGTGATGCGGTTCATGTAGTGACCGAATGCCTGCAGGTAGCGCGGGATCGGGATCAGGAAGGCGTCGTGGCCCTGGGGTGCGTCGATCTCCAGGTAGCAGACGTCCTTGCGCGCGGCCATCAGCGCGTCCACCAGTTCCCGCGAGCGGGCCGGGGAGAAGCGCCAGTCGGTGGTGAAGGACATCACGCAGAACTTGGCGGTGGCGTTGGCGAAGGTCCTGGCCAGGTCGTCGTCGCAGTTGGCTGCCGGGTCGAAGTAGTCCAGGGCCTTGGTCATCAGCAGGTAGGTGTTGGCGTCGAAACGCCCGGAGAACTCCTCGCCCTGGTAGCGCAGGTAGCTTTCCACCTGGAATTCCACGCTGTGGAAGTCGTAGTTGAGCTTCTCGCTCTTGAGCCCGCGGCCGAATTTCTCGCCCATGGAGTCGTCGGACAGGTAGGTGATGTGCCCCACCATCCGCGCCAGCATCAGCCCACGCTTGGGGACCACCTGGTGTTCCTGGAAGGAGCCGCCGTGGAACTCCGGATCGGTGAGGATCGCCTGGCGCGCAACTTCGTTGAAGGCGATGTTCTGCGCCGACAGCTTGGGCGCAGAGGCGATGGCCAGGCAATGCCGGACCCGGTCCGGGTAGGTGATGGTCCATTGCAGCGCCTGCATGCCCCCGAGGCTGCCGCCGATCACCGCGGCCCACTGGGCGATGCCCAGGCGGTCGGCCAGGCGGGCCTGGCTGTGCACCCAGTCTTCCACGGTCAGTACCGGGAAATCGGCGCCGAACGGCCGGCCGGTCTCCGGGTTGAGGCTGCTGGGGCCGGTGGAGCCATTGCAACCACCGAGGTTGTTGAGGCTGACCACGAAGAACTTGTTGGTGTCGATCGGCTTGCCCGGGCCGATGCAGCTGTCCCACCAGCCGGGCTTGCGATCTTCTGGGCTGTGGTAGCCGGCCGCATGGTGGTGGCCCGACAAGGCATGGCAGATCAGCACCGCGTTGCTGGCGCTGGCGTTGAGCTGGCCGTAGGTTTCGTAGATCAGGTCGTAGGCCGGTAGCGAGCGGCCGCAGGCCAGGGCCAGGGGCTCGTTGAAGTGCGCAACCTGAGGTGTGACCAGACCAACGGAATCGGCGGGAAAGGCAGTTGGCATCGACCCTGCTCTCATTCAAATGAGGCGTAAGTCTAAAGACCGCTGTGTCCAGCGGCAAGCAAAGCCCGGGCCTGGATTTGGCTGCTGGAAAGGAAGGCCTGCGAATCAGGCCGGACGTGCCAGGCCCGGTAGCTCGGGGAGTTTCTTCGGCGCTAGCAGGCGCACCCGCTTCTGCCGGTTCAACTCACCGCTGACCAGGCTGACATGGCTCTTGGGGATGCCGAAGGCCTTGGCCAGGAACGCCATCAGGTGCGCGTTGGCCTTGCCTTCGACGGGCGGGGCGGTGAGGCGGATCTTCAGCCGATCGCCATGCAGGCCAGCGAACTCATCGCTGCTGGCCTTGGGCTGCAGGTGGCAATCGAGCAACAGGTCGTCGCCGTCCCAGCGGAAGTAGCTCATCAGATCAGCCCGAACAGCTCGCGGGGCATGAAGGCGTAGTACGCCAGGCGCGGGATCAGCCCCTGTTGCAGCAGCTGGATCACCAGGAACGCCAGGATCGGCGAGATGTCCAGGCCACCCAGGTTCGGCACGATGCGGCGGAACGGCGCCAGCAGCGGCTCGCTCAATTGGTAGGCCAGCTCGGCGCCGGGGCTCTGGCTGCCAGGCGCGACCCAGGACAGGATCACGCTGATGATCATGGCGAAGAACCAGATCTTGAGGAACAGCGCGAAGATGCCGATCGGCGCCCAGATCAGCAGCCCCAGCACGTTGAAGGGGATGCCGTAGAGGGTCAGGACGATGGCGAACAGCACCATCTGCACCACCAGGGCCAGCACCAGCGAGGACATGTCCAGGCCGAACATGCTGGGGATCACCCGGCGTAGCGGCTTGAGCAGCGGCTGGGTGGCCCGCACGATGAACTGGCTGATGGGGTTGTAGAAGTTGGCCCGCACCGCTTGCAGCATGAAGCGCAGCAGGACGACCAGCAGGTACAGGCTGCCCAGGGTCTGGATCACCAGGATGGCAGCGTCGTTGAGTCCGAACATATCGATTCCTTTGTAGGGGCGAATTAGCGGCCGAGTTGTTCGGCCATTTCCGCCGAACGGTGCGCGGCGGCACCCAATGCTTTTTCCACCAGGGCCTCGAACCCGTCGGCCTGGAACGACTTGATCGCCGCTTCCGTGGTGCCGGCCGGCGAGGTCACGCGACGGCGCAGCTCGGCGGCGTCGACATCGCTGGAAACCGCCATGTGGGCAGCGCCCAGGGCGGTCTGCAAGGTCAGTTGGGCGGCGGTTTCCCGTGGCAGGCCGAGTTTCTCTCCGGCGGCGGTCATGGCCTCGATCAGCAGGAAGAAGTACGCGGGGCCGCTACCGGAGACCGCGGTTACCGCATCCAGTTGCTGCTCCTGTTCCAGCCACAGGGCGGTGCCCACGGCGGACAGCAGTTCTTCGGCCTGGTGGCGCTGCTCGGCGCTCACCCGGTCGGTGGCATACAGGCCGCTGACGCCCTGGCGCAGCAAGGCCGGGGTATTGGGCATGCAGCGCACGATCGGCTGCTCGCCCAGCCAGGCGCCCATGCTCGAGCAGGTGATGCCGGCGGCGATGGAGACCACAAGTTGCCCGGGTTGCAGGCTCGGACGCAGGGTCTCGCACACCGCCTTCATCGCCTGGGGCTTGACCGCCAGGACGATCACATCGACCCCGGCAATGGCTTCGGCGTTGTCGGCAAAAACCTGGATGCCGTGTTCGGCGGCCACCTTGGCCCGGGTTTCGGCGCCAGGGTCACTGGCGCGGATCTGCGAGGCGTCCAGGCCCTTGGCCCGTAGGCCGCCGATGAGACTGGCCGCCATGTTGCCGGCACCGATAAAAGCGATACGAGTCGTATTCATGACAGGTCCTTATCAGGGGTCAGGGCCAGTCCCTCAGGACTGGCTGTAGTCGCGGGCGCCAAACAGCGCGGTACCGATCCGCACCCAGGTGGCGCCTTGGGCAATGGCCGCTTCGAGATCGTGGCTCATGCCCATGGATAGAGTGTCCACGGGCAGTTCGAGACTGTCCCGCAGGTGGTTGTTCAGGTTCTGTACCGCAGCAAACGCAGCGTGTTGGGCCGCAGGATCCTCGGTGGGTTCGGGAATCGCCATCAGCCCGCGCAGGCGTAGGCGTGGCAAGGCAGCGATGGCGCGGGCCAGCTCCGGCAACTCGGCGGGCGTGCAGCCGGACTTGCTGGCTTCGCCACTGACATTGACCTGGAGGCAGATGTTCAGTGGCGGCAGTTCGGCCGGGCGTTGCTCGGAGAGGCGTTGGGCGATTTTCAGGCGGTCCACGGAATGCACCCAGTCAAAGTGTTCGGCGATGGCGCGAGTCTTGTTCGACTGAATGGGGCCGATGAAGTGCCAACTCAAGGGCAGGTCGGCCAGTTCCTGTTGCTTGCCCAGGGCTTCTTGCAGGTAGTTCTCGCCGAAATCGCGCAAGCCGGCGGCATGGGCCTCGCGCAACGCGGCGGCGGGCTTGGTCTTGCTCACGGCCAGCAACTGGACGCTGTCCGGGGCCCGCTGTGCGGCCTGGCAGGCGCTGCGGATGCGCTCGGCTACCTGGGCGATGTTGTCTGCTATCGTGGACATTCGATTCCGTCTCAAAAGTATCTGCGGCCGGGCGCCTGCGAACCGGGCCGCCACCTGCCGCGTGAATCCACCAGTCCCTGCCTGCCGATCGGCCCGAGTCACGCTCCTGGGCCGCGCCGGGCATTGTCCGGCACCAGGCAGCCGGGCTGCTGGCTGCGCACGGGTCTGAAGCTCGCGGCATTCTACTGGAATTGGGGGGCACTATGGACATCACCGAATTGCTGCTGTCGAGCGTCTCGCGCGGGGCTTCCGACCTGCATCTGTCCGCTGGGCTGGCGCCGTTGCTACGCATCGATGGCGATATCTGCCCTCTGGATGGGCCGGTGCTGGATGCGTCCCAGGTGCTGGCGTTGATCCATGAGCTGATGAGCGAGTCGCAGCGCAAGGCCTTCGCCAGCCAGCAGGACCTGGATTTCGCCCATGAACTGCCCGGGGTGGCCAGGTTTCGCGTCAATGCGTTCCAGCATGCCCGTGGTGCGGGAGCGGTGCTGCGGTTGATTCCTGCGCGGGTGCAGAGCCTGGAAGAGCTCGGGCTGGGGCCGGTATTCCGGCAGATCAGCGAGTTGCCCCGGGGGCTGGTGCTGGTGACCGGTCCCACCGGCAGCGGCAAGTCCACCACCCTGGCGGCGATGGTCGACCACCTGAACCGGACCCGCCGCCAGCACATCCTGACCATCGAGGACCCCATCGAATTCATCCACCCGCCGCAAGGTTGCCTGGTGCACCAGCGTGAAGTGGCCCGCGATACCCAGAGCTTCGCCACGGCCTTGCGCGCGGCCCTGCGCGAGGACCCGGATGTGATCCTGCTGGGCGAGCTGCGGGACCTGGAGACCATCCGCCTGGCGCTCACCGCTGCGGAAACCGGGCACCTGGTGCTCGCCACCCTGCACACCTCGTCGGCGGCCAAGACCATCGATCGCTTGGTGGATGTGTTTCCGGGAGAGGAGAAGGCCCTGGTGCGCTCGATGCTGGCCGAGTCATTGCAGGCGGTGATCGCCCAGGTACTGCTCAAGCGCATCGGGGGTGGAAGGGTGGCGGCCCACGAGATCATGCTGGGCACCGCAGCGATCCGTAACCTGATCCGCGAGGACAAGGTGGCGCAGATGTATTCGGCGATCCAGACTGGCGGGGCCCAGGGCATGCAGACCCTGGACATGAGCCTGAAGGCATTGCTGGCAAAGGGCTTGATCAGTCGCGAACAGGCGCGGGAAAAGGCACGAATGCCCCAGAGCCTGTGAGGGGAGGGCAAGCGCCGCCAGGCTGGCCTGGCGGCGAAGCGGGATCAGCGCTGGACGACCCGCAGGGTCTTCTGTTCCTTGGGCAGGACCCGCTTGGCAACCACGTAGTGATTGTCCCAGTAGGGTTTCTTCAAGGTGTCGATGGTGACCGACTTGCCGCGCCGCGGAGCGTGGATGAAACGATCGTTGCCCAGGTAGATGGCTACATGGTTGACCTTGCGGCTCTTGATGTTGAAGAACAGCAGGTCGCCCGGCTTGAGATCCTTGCGCTCGACCTTCTGCCCATGGCCGCTGGCCATGGCGTTGGAAGTGCGTGGCAGATCCACGGCGGCGACGTCATTGAAGGCGTATTTCACCAGGCCGCTGCAGTCGAAACCCTTGCTCGGGCTGCTGCCGCCCCAGCGATAAGGCGTGCCCAGGGCGTTGACGGCGCGGCTGAGGACGTTGCTGCTTTGCTTGGCGCCCATCTGGGGTACCAGCTTGCTGTCGACCTTGGCCAGTTGGGTGGAGTGCCGGCTCGTGGTCTTATGCTTGGCCGAGACCGTCGAAACATGGGATTTCGGGGTGTAGCCGTTGATGTTGGGAAGTCGTTGCTCACGGTTGGTGGCGTGGGCGGCCAGTGGCATTAATAGGCAAATGGTCAGCCATGTCTTGATAAATGGACGCATTAGGCAAGGCTCTTATTGATTAGCGCGCAACTTTATAACAGCTTTCAGGTCACTTCCGAGGCCGTTTGTCGACTAGACCTTGGGGTCAACTTCGGCAAAGAGGCGGCAACTTGACGCAGAAAACCGTCAGAAGTCAGGCAACACAAGGCTTTGGCGAAAGAGAAGGTAGCATCGACCACACGTCGAGCGCCTGTAAAAAAGTCACAAAGTTTTTGAGAAAATTTATCTATCACCCGCCAAGAGGCATTTGATGAACAGCTATCGCCAGGATTCCGCGACCCACGACACCCACAGCAAGGTGATCGGCTACCTGCTCTGGATATTCGGTTTTACCGGTGCCCACCGCTTCTATTACGGCAAGCCGGTGACCGGGACCCTCTGGTTCTTCACCTTCGGCCTGCTGGGCATCGGCTGGCTGATCGACCTGTTCCTGATTCCTTCCATGGATCGGGAGGCGGACCTGCGGTTTACCGCCGGTCCATTGGAATACAGCGTGGCCTGGATACTCCTGACCTTCCTCGGGGTGTTCGGCGTGCACCGCATGTACCAGGGCAAATGGCTGAGCGGGGTGCTCTACCTGTTCACCGGTGGCTTGTTCTTCATCGGGGTGCTGTATGACTTCTGGACCCTGAACGACCAGGTCTCCCTGGAGAACGCCAAGCGCCGTTGATCCCGTCATCGGCGCCGGCGGTGATGGCTGATGTAGCGCCTGGCGCAATGCGGGCGGCCCCTTCGGAGCCGTTCGCAGCCTGCGCCAGCGGCTACAGGATCAATCAGCCCTGATGGCTGATATGGCCATCCACCAGGGTGTAGCGCACTGCGCCCGGCAGGCTGTGGCCAAGGAACGGGCAGTTCTCGCCACGGGACAGCCAGCGCTCGCCGGCCACGGTGGAGCTGGCCGGGTCGAACAGCACTAGGTCGGCCGGGCCACCCACCGTCAGTTTGCCGGCCGGCAGGCGCAGGGCGTCGGCCGGGCCGGCGCTCAGGCGGGCCATCAGGGTCGGCAGGTCCAGCAGGCCGTCCTGCACCAGGGTCAGGGCCAGCGGCAGCAGCAGCTCGACGCTGCTGATACCTGGTTCGGTAGCGCCGAACGGAGCCAGCTTGGCATCGCGCTCATGGGGCTGGTGATGGCTGGCGATGGCTTGTACCACACCGGATTTAATTGCGGCGCGCAGGGCCTCGCGGTCGGCGTGCGAACGCAGGGGCGGCTGGACGTGATACAGGCTGGAGAAGTCGATCAGTGCCTCATCGGTCAGGATCAACTGATACAGGGCGACATCGGCGGTGACCGGCAGGCCGCGGGCCTGGGCCTGGGCGATCAGTTCCACGCCGCGGGCGCTGGTCAGCTGGCTGAAGTGCGCGCGCACCCCGCTTTGCTCCACCAGCAGCAGATCCCGGGCCAGGGCCACGGTCTCGGCGCTTTCGGGAATCCCCGGCAGGCCGAGGAAGCTGGCGGTGGCGCCTTCATGGGCCAGGCCGCCTTCGGCCAGGTCGCGGTCCTGGGAATGGAAGATCACCGTCAGGTCGAAGGTGGCGGCGTATTCCAGGGCGCGGCACAGGGTGCGGGTGCTGCGAAAGCCCTCCAGGCCGTTGCCGAAGGCCACGCAACCGGCATCGCGCAGGGCGATCAGCTCGGCCAGTTGCTCGCCGTCCAGGCCCTTGCTCAGGGCGCCGATCGGGAACACCTTGCTGTTGCCGGCTTCGCGCGCGCGGTCGAGGATCAACTCGGCCACCGCCGAGGTGTCCAGCACCGGCTTGGTGCGTGGCGGGCAGCACAGGCTGGTGACGCCACCGGCAGCGGCGGCGCGGGTTTCGCTGGCGATGCTGCCCTTGCGGCTGTAGCCCGGCTCACGCAGGGCGACGTTCAGGTCCACCAGGCCGGGGGCGGCCACCAGGCCCTTGCCGTCGATCACGGTGACGGCGTTGAAACCTTCCGGGGCGGCGCCGATGGCGGCGATCTTGCCGGCTTCCAGATGCAGATCGGTAACTTGATCCAGGCCGCTGCTTGGATCGATGACGCGGGCGCCGAGAATGCTGAGCTTCACTGGGCGTTCTCCTGCTCGAATTGTCGCTGGGCGGTCTGCCCGCTCATGGCCATGGACAGTACGGCCATGCGCACTGCGATGCCGTAGGTCACTTGGTTGAGGATCACCGAGTGGGGACCGTCGGCCACCGCCGACTCGATCTCCACGCCACGGTTGATCGGGCCCGGGTGCATGACGATGGCGTCGGGCTTGGCGCCGGCCAGGCGCGCGGTGGTCAGGCCGAACAGGCGGTAGAACTCGCCCTCGCTGGGCAGCAGGCCGCCCTGCATGCGCTCGCGTTGCAGGCGCAGCATGATCACCACATCGACGTCTTTCAGGCCTTCGGCCATGTCGGTGTAGACCTTCACCCCGTACTGCTCGATGCCGATGGGCAGCAAGGTCTTGGGCGCGATCACGCGGATATCCGGGCAGCCCAGGGTCTTGAGCGCCAGCATGTTCGAACGAGCGACCCGCGAGTGCAGGATGTCGCCGACGATGGCCACCGAGAGGTTCTCGAAGCCGCCCTTGTGCCGGCGGATGGTCAGCATGTCGAGCATGCCCTGGGTCGGGTGGGCGTGGCGGCCGTCGCCGCCGTTGATGATCGCCACCTGCGGGCACACGTGTTCGGCGATGAAGTGCGCGGCGCCGGAATCGCCGTGGCGCACCACGAACATGTCGGCGGCCATGGCCTCGAGATTGCGCAGGGTGTCGAGCAGGGTTTCACCCTTGCTCGCCGAGGAGGTGGACACGTTCAGGGTGATCACGTCCGCCGACAGTCGCTGGGCAGCCAGTTCGAAGGTGGTGCGGGTGCGGGTGGAGTTCTCGAAGAACACGTTGCACACGGTCTTGCCGCGTAGCAGCGGGACTTTCTTCACCGCCCGGGCGCCGACTTCGAGGAAGGAGTCGGCAGTGTCGAGGATTTCCGTCAGCAGCTCGCGGTTCAGGCCGTCGAGGGAGAGGAAGTGGCGCAGCTGGCCCTGATCGTTGAGCTGCAGCGGGCGCTTGGCGTCTAGAGGCGTCATCGCAATGGACTCTTTAAAAGGGCAGGTTTAGAGGGCGAGGTCTTGGAGCTCGAGTTGAAGCGGCGCAGGACCGGACAATTTTACCCGCTCGTGGGTCGCCAGCGACAGGGTCGCACCCACCACATTCGGCCGGATCGGCAGTTCGGCGGCGTTCAGGTCCAGCAGGCAGACCAGGGTCACGCTGGCCGGGCGGCCGTAGTCGAACAGCTCGTTGAGGGCGGCGCGGATGGTCCGGCCGCTCATCAGTACGTCATCGATCAGCACCAGGTGCTGGCCTTCGATCTCGAACGGCAGCTCGGACGGGCGCACTTGAGGATGCAGGCCGTTCTGGCTGAAGTCATCGCGGTAGAAGGAAACGTCCAGGGTGCCCAGGGGCGCGTCGCTGCCCAGGGCTTCCAGCAGCGCCTGGGCGACCCAGACACCGCCGGTACGGATACCGATGAAGCGAGGCTCGTTGATGGCGCGCTGGGCCAGGTGGGCTTTGAGATCGATGGCCATCTGGCTGATCAGGGCGGCGGGATTGGGCAGGCTCATGGTGGCTCCTTCGTGGGCTCGCGCCTTGTTGTCCGATAGCGGGGCGCGGTGACTTGGAACCTGCCCGGGATCTGCTGCGCTTGGCTCATGGGGCGTTGCAAGTGGCTTCGAAATGCTCATTTAGGTGCCTAAACTCCGCTTTCTGCGCCATTCCTGACTCGCCCGAGCATCGCTCGCTGGATCGTTGGCAGGTTCTTGTGGCTGGTGTCGGGCCAGGAGGCGCGCAGCCGCAGGCCGCGCATCCTCAGGATTCGGGGTTGCTAGGTATTCAGCAGCGTGGCGTTCTCGTCAAGCCAGCCCTGCAGCAGCAGGGCGGCGGCAATGGCGTCCACCGGGTTGTCGCGGTAGCTGCCTTTCTGGCCGCCCCGGGCCAGGCGTTCGCCCTTGGCCTCGAAGGTGGTCAGGCGTTCGTCGTGGGTATAGAAGGGCACGTTGAAGCGGCCGTTCAGGCGCCGGGCGAACTTCTCGGCGCGCTGGCACATCTCGCTCGGGGTGCCGTCCATGTTCAGGGGCAGGCCCACCACCACCGCATCGGGTTGCCATTCCTTGAACAGGGCCTCGACCTGGTTCCAGTCCGGCACGCCATTCTGGGCCTTCAAGGTGCACAGCTCGCGGGCCTGGCCAGTGATGGCCTGGCCCACGGCGACGCCGATTTGCCGGGTGCCGTAGTCGAAGCCCAGGATCAGTCGCAAGGCCATCAGGCGTGGCCCGCCTGGCTAGTGAGCAGGTTGAGGTTGACCCCCAGGTGACGGGCGGCCGCTTCCAGGCGCAGTTCGCTGCTGGTGTTGAACAGGATGTCGGCGTCGAACGGGCAGGTCAGCCAGGCGTTATCGGCCAGCTCGGCTTCCAGTTGCCCGGCTTCCCAGCCGGCGTAGCCCAGGGCGATCAGGTTCTTGCTCGGACCCACGCCGTCGGCGATGGCGAACAAGACATCCTGGGAGGTCGACAGCGAGACGCCATCGAGCTCCACCGTGGCCTGGTAGATCGGGCCGCTGGGGTGCAGGACGAAGCCGCGATCGGTCTGCACCGGCCCACCGCTGAAGATCGGCACGTGCTGGCACAGCAGCGACGGGTCTTCGTCAGGGCGCAGTTGCTCCAGGATATCGGCCAGGCTCAGGTCCTGCGGGCGGTTGATCACCAGCCCCATGGCGCCATTGGCGTTGTGCTCGACGATGTAGGTCAAGGTCTGGGCAAAGTTCGGGTCGGCCATGTGCGGCATGGCGATCAGGAAATGATGCTTGAGGTAGCTGGGGCTGACGTTTTTCATGAGCGCTAGTGTGGCGGCGGCGGGCCCGGCTGACAAGCTGGCGATGCGCCCGCAAGCTGGGGCGTGGCGCTGGCCGGACGGTCAGTTGCTGGACAGCTTGTCGCCCCGGGCGAAGCGCCAGGTGCGGATGATTTCCAGGCGGTCGATGTCCGACAGGTCGCCGGTGAAGGGGGCGAATGGCGCGGCCAGGCGCACGATGCGCTGGGCGGCCTGGTCCAGCAGTGGCTGGCCGGAAGACTCCAGTACCAGCACTTCATACAGCGAACCGTCGCGGTTGATCGACACCATCAACCGCAGGTTGCCGTAGATCTGTTTGCGCCGGGCTTCCTCGGGGTAGTTGAGGTTGCCGATGCGCTCGACCTTCTTGCGCCATTCGTCCTTGTACCAGGCGCCCTTGTCACGCATGGTCGAGGCCGCGCTCAGGCGGTGGATCCGTGGGCGCTTGGCATACAGCTGCTGTTCGTTGGCCAGTTCGGCCTCCAGGCTGGAGATCTCGCTGGACAGCTGCGAGCTGTCGAACGATGGCACGTCGGCCTTGGGCGTCGGTTCGCGCTTGACCTCTTCGCGTTGGGTCACGGTCTTCTTCGGCTTCGGCGCGGTGGTGGCCACGGCCGCCTTGGGCGCGGCCTCCTTGACCTGCGGCTTGACCGACGGTGGCGGCACGACCTTTTTCACCGAGTTGTCCTGGAAGGGCGCTACTTCGGTGGTCTTGGGAATGGCCTTCTTGTCCAGGGTGCCGCTGCCCTGCTGGTGGTCCTGGGCCAGGAAGTCGGCCTTCTTGGGCTTGGTCTCGCTCTTGAAGGTGGCCAGGGTGATTTCCAGGGTCTTGCTGATCTGCTGGGGCTCGGCGAAGGAAAAGCTCAGGCCGAGGATCAGCACCAGGTGCAGGAGCGCCGCGAGGAACAGGGTGAATCCCAGGCGATCGGCCGCGCGGACGCCACCATGGGCCAGCTCGGGTGGCAGGTCGGACGTAAGGCTCATTGGCAGTTCGACATCACAGCAGGCATTGCACAACCAACATCACGGTTTCACAGGCGGCGCATGATAACGCAATGTTGGTTTCAAGCTGTAAGCCTCAAGCTTCAAGCGACAAGCTGCATGTGACGTACGTCAAGCTTGTGGCTTGTTGCTTGCGGCTTGCAGTTTCTGCTCGATGGCATCCATCAGCATTGCGCCGATGTTGGTGCCGAAGGCGTTGTCGATTTCGCGGATGCAGGTCGGGCTGGTGACGTTGATTTCCGTCAGGTGCTCGCCGATCACATCGAGGCCGACGAACAGCAAGCCCTTGGCCCGCAGGGTCGGGCCGACCTGGGCGGCGATCCAGCGATCCTTGTCGCTCAGCGGGCGGGCTTCGCCACGACCGCCGGCGGCCAGGTTGCCCCGGGTTTCGCCGGCAGCCGGAATCCGCGCCAGGCAATAGGGTACCGGCTCGCCGTCGATCATCAGGATGCGCTTGTCGCCGTCCTTGATCGCTGGCAGGTAGGCCTGGGCCATGATCTGCTGGCTGCCCAGCACGGTCAGGGTCTCCAGGATCACCGACAGGTTCGGGTCGCCCGCGCGGTGGCGGAAGATCGAGGTGCCGCCCATGCCGTCCAGGGGCTTGAGGATCACGTCGCCATGCTGGGCGGCGAACTCGCGCAGGACGTCGGCGCGGCGGCTGACCACCGTGGGCGGGGTGCACTGCGGGAACAGCGTGGCGAACAGCTTTTCATTGCAGTCGCGCAGGCTCTGGGGCTTGTTGACCACCAGCACGCCGGCGCTCTCGGCCTGCTCCAGCAGGTAGGTGGAGTAGACGAACTCCATGTCGAAGGGCGGATCCTTGCGCATCAGGATCACGTCCAGGTCGCTCAGCGGGCTGTCGATCTCGTCTTCCAGCGCGAACCATTTCTGTGGGTCGGCGAAGACCTGCAGTGGGCGCATGCGGGCCCGGGCCACGCCGGTGCCCTGGTAGAGATCGCGCTGCTCCATATAGAAGAGGCTCCAGCCGCGTTCCTGGGCGGCCAGCAACATGGCCAGCGAGCTGTCCTTTTTATAGGAGATGCTGGCGATAGGGTCCATGACAATCCCGACGCGAACGCTCATGGGGCGGATTCCTTCAATCAAATGGGTGGAAGCAGGCTGGGGTCGGTCGCTGTCCGGTGACGGGCCGGCGTTGCCGGGCAAACGGGAACAGCTCCTGAAAGTGGCGTCAGAGTGGCGCTGACAGAGACCTGGGTCAAGGAAAAACCACAGCCCTGCGTAGTCCATGGATTGCAGGGGGGAGAGTGTGCTAAAAAGGCTCGCATGCCGGGCCGGGGCCTTGAAGTTCAAGGGTTTGGGGCATTGGCCAGCGGTACCCGATCAAATCGATTCGCTGGGGCGACGGTAGAGCAGACATGGAACAGCAATCCAACGCCTTGAAGGTGATGGTGATCGACGACTCGAAGACGATTCGCCGCACGGCCGAGATGCTGCTGAAGAACGTCGGCTGCGAGGTCATCACCGCGGTGGATGGCTTCGAAGCCCTGGCCAAGATCGTCGACCACCACCCCGGGATCATCTTCGTCGACATCATGATGCCGCGCCTCGACGGTTATCAGACCTGTGCGCTGGTCAAGAACAACAGCGCGTTCAAGTCCACTCCCGTGATCATGCTGTCCTCCAAGGACGGGCTGTTCGACAAGGCCAAGGGCCGCATCGTCGGCTCCGACCAGTTTTTGACCAAACCCTTCAGCAAGGAAGAACTGCTCAGCGCGATCAGGGCCCATGTCCCGGACTTCGTCGCGCTTGCGCCACAGTAGACACGCACAGCGGCGCCCGGTCAGTGGACCGCGCGCCTATACCGTATGGGGAAGACCATGGCTCGTATCCTGATCGTCGATGACTCGCCGACCGAAATGTACAAACTCACCGGCATGCTGGAGAAGCACGGCCACGAAGTGCTCAAGGCCGAGAATGGCGCCGACGGCGTGGCCCTGGCCCGGGAAGAGAAGCCCGATGCAGTGCTGATGGACATCGTCATGCCTGGCCTCAACGGCTTCCAGGCCACCCGCCAGTTGACCAAGGATGCCGAGACCAGCCACATCCCGGTGATCATCATCACCACCAAGGATCAGGAAACCGACAAGGTCTGGGGCACCCGCCAGGGCGCCAGGGACTACCTGACCAAGCCGGTGGAAGAAGAGACCCTGATCAAGACCCTGAACAACGTCCTGGCCGGCTGATCGCCCGCGCCATGAGCGAATCCCGGACCGCCTTCGAGCTGCTGCTGGAGATCGACCAGCGCTGCCGCCTGCTGGCCGCCGACCTGCCATCCCAGGAAACCCGCCAGCACAGCTGGAGCGGCATCGGTTTTCGCCTGGGCAGCCGCTGGTACGTGGCGGCCATGGGCGAGGTCAGCGAAGTCCTGCACGAGCCGCGCCATACCCTGTTGCCGGGGGTCAAACCCTGGGTCCGGGGCGTGGCCAACCTGCGCGGGCGGCTGCTGCCGATCATGGACCTGTGCGCATTCCTCGGCCACGAGCTGTCGCCCTTGCGCCTGCAGCGGCGGGTGCTCGTGGTGGAATACAAGGAACTGTTCGTTGGCCTTCTGGTGGATGAAGTGGCGGGCCTCAAGCATTTTGCCCAGGACACCCTGGAGCCTGGCGTCGGCGATTTTGCCGACACCGCGATCAATCCCTACCTGCAGGGGCAGTTTCGCCGCGAGCAGATCTGGCAAGTGTTCAGCCCCTTCGCCCTGGCGCGCTCGCCGGGCTTCCTGGAGGTGGCGGCGTGAACGGCGCCCCGGCGCCTGCATTACCCGTTCGCAGTACCACGGCAGGCCCAGGCCTTCCTGGATCAATCCACGCCGCCTGGCTGTCCCGGGCGACCGAATGCGGGAACACCCGCTCGCCACAGGCCTGACCGATGACCAAAGCCAAACCCGGCAAGCCCCAGGAAGGCTCCCGCAGCCGCTCGCAGATCATCGTGCTGTTCATCGCGCTGATCGTGTTCATCATGTTGCTGTTCGCCAACTTCGCCTACCTCAATACCCAGGCCACCTACGACAAGCAGTACATCGGCCATGCCGGCGAGCTGCGGGTGCTGTCCCAGCGCATCGCCAAGAACGCCACCGAGGCCGCGGCCGGCAAGGCGGCCGCGTTCAAGCTTCTGGGTGATGCACGCAATGATTTTGCCCAGCGCTGGGGTTACCTGAAGAAGGGCGACCCGGCCACCGGCCTGCCGGGCGCCCCGGTGGCGCTGCGCCAGGAGATGCACGCGGTGCAGCTGGACTGGGAAAAACTGCTGAAGAACGCCGACGCGATCCTCGCCAGCGAGCAGACGGTGCTGTCGTTGCACCAGGTGGCCGCGACCCTGGCCGAGACCGTGCCGCAGTTGCAGGTGGAATACGAGAAGGTGGTGGAGATCCTCCTCCAGCGCGGCGCCCCGGCCAGCCAGGTGGCCATGGCCCAGCGCCAGTCGTTGCTGGCCGAGCGGATCCTCGGTGCGGTCAACACCGTGCTGGCCGGGGACGAGAATGCCGTGCAGGCCGCCGATGCCTTCGGCCGCGACGCCGCCCGCTTCGGCCAGGTGCTCAACGGCATGCTGCAAGGCAACCCGGGATTGAAGATCAGCCAGGTCGAGGACCCTGATGCCAGGGCGCGGCTGACGGAGATCTCCGAGCTGTTCGAGTTCGTCTCCGGCTCCGTGGACGAAATCCTCGAAACCTCCCCCGAGCTGTTCCAGGTGCGTGAGTCGGCGAGCAATATCTTCAGCCTGTCCCAGACCCTGCTGGACGAAGCCTCGCGCCTGGCCATCGGTTTCGAGAACCTGGCCGGCAGCCGCAAGCTGGACACCATCGGCGGTTATGTCCTGGGCCTGCTGGCCCTGGCCTCGGTCATCCTCATCGGCCTGGTGATGGTTCGCGAGACCAACCGCCAGCTGCGCGAGACCGCAGAGAAGAACGAACGCAACCAGAACGCGATCATGCGCCTGCTGGACGAGATCGAGGACCTGGCCGACGGCGACCTGACGGTGACCGCCTCGGTGACCGAGGACTTCACCGGGACCATCGCCGACTCCATCAACTATTCCGTCGACCAGCTGCGCGACCTGGTGGCCACCATCAACCTCACCGCCGGCCAGGTGGCGGGCGCAGTGCAGGAAACCCAGACCACCGCCATGCAGTTGGCCGAAGCCTCCGAGCACCAGGCGCAGCAGATTTCCGAAGCCTCCACGGCGATCAACGAAATGGCCCAATCCATCGACCAGGTATCGGCCAACGCCGCCGAGTCCTCGGCGGTGGCCGAGCGTTCGGTGGAGATCGCCAACAAAGGCAACGAGGTGGTGCACAACACCATCCACGGCATGGACAACATCCGCGAGCAGATCCAGGACACCGCCAAGCGGATCAAGCGTCTTGGCGAGTCTTCCCAGGAGATCGGCGATATCGTCAGCCTGATCGACGATATTGCCGACCAGACCAACATCCTGGCCTTGAATGCGGCCATCCAGGCATCCATGGCCGGTGATGCCGGTCGCGGTTTTGCCGTGGTGGCCGACGAGGTACAGCGGCTGGCGGAACGTTCCTCGGCGGCGACCCGGCAGATCGAGACCCTGGTCCGGGCGATCCAGACCGACACCAACGAAGCGGTGATCTCCATGGAGCAGACCACCACCGAAGTGGTGCGCGGGGCACGCCTGGCGCAGGATGCCGGAGTGGCGCTGGAGGAGATCGAAGGCGTATCCAAGACCCTGGCGGCGCTGATCCAGAGCATCTCCAACGCGGCCCAGCAGCAGACTTCCTCGGCCGGGCAGATTTCCCTGACCATGAACGTGATCCAGCAGATCACCTCGCAGACCTCGTCCGGCTCCACGGCGACCGCCGAAAGCATCGGCAACCTGGCGAAGATGGCCAGCCAGCTGCGCCGCTCGGTTTCCGGCTTCACCCTGCCGGCGACCCGGGCGCCTGCCTCCAATGACAACCGCTGACTGAAACAAGGCTTTGACTGGAGTGGTTATGGTTGATCGGCACGACTACGTGGCCCTGGAATGGGTCAAGGGCGCAATTGCCGAAACCCTGAAGCTGGCGTATCAGGCGCTGGAGCATTTGGCCGAGGATCCCCGGGCGCCAGATGCCCTCGAGCAATGCCTGGAAGGCATCCATCAGGTCCACGGCAGCTTGCAGATGGCGGAGTTCTACGGCGCGGCGCTGCTGGCCGAAGAGATGGAAAAGCTCGCCCTGGCCCTGCAGCAGGAGCGCGTGGCCCAGCGCGACGAAGCCCTGCGCCTGTTGCGCCAGGCCATTGGCCAGTTGCCGCAGTACCTGGACCGGGTGCAGAGCGCGCGTCGCGACCTGCCACTGGTGGTGCTGCCATTGCTCAACGACCTGCGCAGTGCCCGCGGCGAGAGCTTGCTCTCGGAAACCAGCCTGTTCAGCCCGCAGTTGCCCAGCCTGCCGCCGCTGAGCGACAAGGCCCTGGCGGCGCTGGAGCCCCAGGAACTGGCGACCCAGTTGCGCAAGTTGCGGCATATGCTGCAAACCGCCCTGGTGGACCTGCTGCGCGAGCAGGATGACGAAATCAGCCTCGGGCACATGGCCAAGGTCTTCGAACGCCTGGAAGCCCTGTGCCAGGATGCGCCGCTGGCCCCCTTGTGGCATATCGCCTCGGCGCTGGTGGAAGGCATGCGCCAGGGCGTGGTTGCCAACAGCCCGGCGGTGCGCAGCCTGCTCAAGGATGCCGACAAGGAACTCAAGCGCCTGCAAGAGCAGGGCATGCCCGGGGTCAACCGGGCCGCCCCCGAGGAGCTGCTCAAGAGCCTGCTGTTCTATATCGCCAAGGCGCGCCATCCCACCCCATTGATGCTGACCATGAAAGAACGTTACGGACTGGACGATGCATTGCCCGACAGCGCAGTGGTCGATGAAGAGCGGGCGCGCATGGCCGGCCCCGACCGCGATGCCTTGCGCTCGGTGCTGACCGCAGTGTGCGACGGCCTGGTGCGGGTCAAGGAACGCCTGGACCTGTTCGTGCGCAGCGACCGCCAGCATGCCGATGACCTGGATGGCCTGCTCGCGCCGCTGCGGCAGATCGCCGACACCCTGGCAGTGCTGGGTTTCGGCCAGCCGCGCAAGGTGATCATCGACCAGTTGGCGGTGATCCAGAGCCTGGCCCAGGGCCAGCGCGCCCCCGACGACGCGGTGCTGATGGACGTGGCCGGGGCGCTGCTGTACGTCGAGGCTACCCTGGCAGGCATGGCCGGCACCGTGGAGCCGGAGAGCCGCGAGGAAAGCCGCCTGCCCACCACCGACCTGACCCAGATCCACCAACTGGTGATCAAGGAGTCGCGGGCCTGCCTGCAACAGGCCAAGGAGCTGTTGCTCGAGTCCATCGAGGCCGATTGGGAGCATGAGCCGTTGTTGGCCCTGCCCGAGCTACTGACCCAGGTGCGCGGAGCCCTGGCGATGATCCCCTTGCCCCGGGCGGCAGGGCTGCTGCAGGCCTGCAATGCTTTTATCGGCGAGCGGCTACTGACGGCCAGGGCCCTGCCGGACTGGCAGCAGCTGGATCACCTGGCGGACGTGATCGCCAGCCTGGACTACTACCTGGAACGCTTGAACGAAGACCCCGAGACACCGGGAGAAAAGATCCTCGACATCGCCCAGCAGGGGCTCTTGGCCCTGGGGTATGCGCCGCAGGTCCAGGCACCGCTGCCGGCGCACGAAGAGCAGGCGCTGACGCTGGCGGACGATCCCCAGGTCGCGCAGTCCCTGGCCGACGCTCTGGCCGCGCCGGTTTCGCTTCTCAATCCGCCGGCCCTGAGCACCCCGGGCAGCCTGCTGCCGCCGCCGGCGGGCGAGGCGCCGGTGGACGACGAGCTGCGCGAAGTCTTCCTCGAGGAAACCGAGGAAGTGCTGGAGATGCTCCGCGAGTACCTGCCGCGCTGGGAGGCCGATCCCCAGGGCCGGTCCGCCCTGAGCGAGTTGCGCCGGGCCTTCCATACCCTCAAGGGCAGCGGGCGGATGGTCCGGGCCCTGGTGCTGGGTGAGCTGGCCTGGGCGGTGGAGAATCTGCTCAACCGGGTGCTGGAGCACAGCGTGGAACCCAGTGTCCAGGTGCGCCAGCTGGTGGGCGATACCCTGGGCCTGCTGCCGGAGCTGATCACCGAGTACGCCGCCCATGCCCAACGCCAGCGTGACGATGTCGACCGCCTGGCGGCCCGGGCCCATGCCCTGGCCAGCGGCGCCACGCCCACGGCGCCGCGCGACGATGCCCTGGACCCGCAGTTGCTGGAGATCTTCCGTGCCGAGGCCCAGACCCACCTGGACAGCGTCAACCGTTTCCTCGACCAGGCCGCCGAACAATTGCCGTTGCAGGCCAGCGATGCCCTGCAGCGGGCCTTGCACACCCTCAAGGGCAGCGCCTCGATGGCCGGCGTGTGGCCGATCGCCGAGCTGGCCGGCCCTTTCGACCAGCTGGCACGGGAGTATCGAGCCCACCTGATACCCCTGGACCTGGACGAGGTAGAGCTGCTGCTGGAGGCCGAGGGCTTGCTGCGCAAGGGCCTGCGCCAACTGGACAGCACGCCGCTGGCGCCCATCGACGGCGCCCGGGCCCTGGCCGGACGAGCCCTGGCCCTGCTCGGCGAACGCCTGGAAGCCCTGCTCGATGCTCCGGACAGCGCGCTGCGGGCCAAGCGCGACCCGCAACTGATCAACGACTTCCTGGCCCAGGGCATGGACATCCTGCTGGATGCCGAAACCCTGTTGTTGCGCTGGCAACAACATCCCGGCGAGCGCCAGGAACTCAACGACCTGTTGGATGAGCTGACCACCCTGGGCGAAGGCGCGCACCTGGCCGACCTGCAGCCGGTGGATGAACTGTGCGAAGCCTTGCTCGACCTGTACGGCGCGGTGGAAGAAAGCAGCCTGGCGGTCAGCGAGCGCTTTTTCCACGAGGCCCAGGGCGCCCATGAGGCGCTGATCAACATGCTCGACGAACTGGCCGCGGGCCAGGAAGTCAGCCCGCAGCCCGAGCGGCTCCGGGCCTTGCGTGCGCTGCTGGATGAAAGCCTGGATCCGTCCGCCACCGGCTTGGTCAAGAGCGATGGCAGCCGGGCCCTGAGCATCAGCGAGCTGGGCGCTGCTACCGCGGGCCTTGCGCAACAGGCGTCGCAGGAGGCCGATGACGAGCTGGTGGAAATCTTCCTCGAGGAAGCGGTGGACATCCTCGACAGCGCCGACCAGGCCCTGCAACGCTGGCTGTCCGATCCGGAAAACGGCGCGCCGCTGTCCTCCCTGCAACGGGACATGCACACCCTCAAGGGCGGTGCGCGGATGGCCGAGGTGGCGCCGGTGGCGGAACTGGCCCAGGAGCTGGAGTCGCTGTATGAAGGCTTGGTGGATCGTCGCTACAGCCATGGCCAGCCCCTGGGCCTGCTGCTGCGTGGCAGCCATGAGCAACTGGCGGTACTGCTCCAGCAGTTGCAGGGCCAGCGACCGCTGGACGACTCCCGGGCCCAGGTCGAGGCGCTGCGCAGCTATCGGCAGCAGGCCAGTGGCCCTGGCGAGAGCGTGGCCGAGAGCGAGGAGGCGGATCACTCGGCCCAGGACCCGGAGCTGCTGGAAATCTTCCTCGAGGAAGGCTTCGACATCATCGACAGTTCCGCCGCCGCCCTGAGCCGCTGGCAGGCCGACCCCCAGTCCCGCCAGGAGGTGGAGACCCTGCTGCGCGACCTGCACACCCTCAAGGGCGGCGCGCGGATGGTGGAGATCAGCGCCATCGGCGACCTGGCCCACGAGCTGGAGTTTCTCTTCGAAGGCTTGTCTGCCGGTTTGCTGCAACCCAGCCCGGTACTCTTCACCCTGTTGCAGAAGAGCCACGACCGCCTGGCCCAGATGCTCGACGCCGCCCGGGCCGGGCAACCGATCGAGGCCGCTCGCAAGCTCATCGATGCCATCCACGACCTGAGCCATCCCCGGGTGCCGGCGACCTCGACCCCGGAGCTGGCCGCGCCGCCCGGCAAACCCGAGCCGGTCGCGCCGCAGCCGGAGGTGGCGGCCGGGGCCGACATGGTCAAGGTCTCGGCGGAGCTGCTGGATGACCTGGTGAACCTGGCCGGGGAGACCTCGATTTTTCGCGGCCGCATCGAACAACAGGTCAACGACGCCCGGGTGGCGCTGACCGAGATGGAAACCACCATCGAGCGGATCCGCGATCAGTTGCGCCGCCTGGATACCGAGACCCAGGGCCGGATCCTCAGCCGCCAGCAGGTGGAGGCCGAGCGCCTGGGCTACGAAGAATTCGACCCGCTGGAGATGGACCGCCATTCCCAGCTGCAACAGCTATCCCGGGCCTTGTTCGAGTCGGCCTCGGACCTGCTGGATCTCAAGGACACCCTCGACCGGCGCAACCATGATGCTGCCGACCTGCTGCAACAACAGGGACGCATCAACACCGAGTTGCAAGAAGGCCTGATGCGTACCCGCATGGTGCCGTTCGAGCGCATGGTGCCGCGCTTGCGGCGTATCGTGCGCCAGGTGGCCGAAGAGCTGGGCAAGGATGTGGAGTTCGTGGTTGGCAACGCCGAAGGCGAAATGGATCGCAATGTCCTGGAGCGCATGGTCGCGCCCCTCGAGCACATGCTGCGCAACGCCGTCGACCACGGCCTGGAGTCCGCCCAGGCGCGGCGCGCGGCGGGCAAGCCGGAGCAGGGGCGGATCACCCTGGATCTGTCCCGCGAGGGCGGCGATATCGTCTTCGACATGCGTGACGACGGCGCCGGCGTACCCCTGGAGGCCGTGCGCAAGAAGGCCATCAAGCGTGGCCTGCTGGACCCGCAGGCGCAGGTCAGCGACCGCGAGGTGCTGCAGTTCATCATGCAGCCGGGGTTTTCCACCGCCGAGAAGATCACCCAGATCTCCGGGCGTGGCGTGGGCATGGACGTGGTCCACGAGGAAGTGCGCCAGCTGGGCGGCAGCATGAGCATCGACTCGATAGCCGGCAAGGGCGTGCACTTTCGCATCCGCCTGCCGTTCACCGTTTCGGTCAACCGGGCGCTGATGGTCCAGTGCGGCGAGGAGCAATATGCGATCCCGCTCAACACCGTGGACGGCATCGTGCGGGTCATGCCGGGAGAACTGGACGCCTATTACCAGCTCGACCCGCCGCGCTACGAATACGCCGGCCAGTGCTACCAGCTGTGCTACCTGGGCGAACTGTTGCACACCGTGCCGCGGCCCAAGCTGCTGGGCCAGGTCCAGGCACTGCCGGTGTTGCTGGTGCAATGCAACGAACAGCTGATCGCGGTGCAGGTGGATGCCACCTTCGGTACCCGGGAAATCGTGGTCAAGAGCCTGGGGCCGCAGTTCGCCGCGGTCCAGGGGCTGTCCGGGGCGACCATCCTCGGCGATGGCCGGGTGGTGCTGATCCTCGACCTGCTGGCCCATATCCGCGCCCGCCAGGACCAGCCGCCGCAGCCCCGGGCGCCTGGCGGTGATGGTGCCGGCGAGGCGCAGCCGCCCCGGCCGATGCTGGTGCTGGTGGTGGACGACTCGGTGACCGTGCGCAAGGTCACCAGCCGCCTGCTGGAGCGCCATGGCATGAGCGTGCTGACCGCCAAGGACGGGGTCGATGCCATGGCCTTGCTGGCCGAGCACACCCCGGACCTGATGCTGCTGGATATCGAGATGCCGCGCATGGATGGCTTCGAAGTGGCGATCCAGGTGCGCAACGACCCGCGCCTGCAGCACTTGCCGATCATCATGATCACCTCGCGCACCGGCCAGAAACACCGCGACCGGGCCATGGCCATCGGCGTCAACGACTACCTCGGCAAGCCCTATCAAGAGTCGGTGCTGCTGGAAAGCATCGCCCTGTGGAGCAAGAACCATGCTTGACCATCGCGCCAGCACCCTCACCGGGTTGTTGCTGCCCCTGGCCGACCGCACCCTGATCCTGCCCAACGTGGCGGTGGCCGAGCTGATCGACTACCAGCAGGGACGCTTCGACCTGGATTCGCCACCCTGGTACCTGGGGCGAGTGCTGTGGCGCGACCGGCAGATCGCGCTGGTCAGCTTCGAGGCGGCCTGTGGCAACCCCACGGTGATCGGCGAGCGAGCGCGAATCGTCGTGCTCAATGCCCTGGGCGGGCGCCCGGAGCTGAAGTTCATCGCCTTGCTGGTGCAGGGCATCCCGCGCTCCTGCAAGCTCGACAGCCAGCTGAGCTATGTCGACGTGCCCCTGGCCTCCCTGGAGAAAGCCGCGGTGCAGGTCGCCGAGCAGGTGGCCAGGGTGCCGGACCTGCCGGCCCTTGAGGAACTGCTGGTGGAGGCCGGGCTGGCGCCTTAGGCCTCGGCCGCCAGCAGGCGGTCGCGAACTTCCATCAGGGCATAACCCAGCAGGTTGAGCCCGCGCCACTGTTCCGGGCGCTCGGCCTTGGCGTCGTCGGCTGCCAGGCCGATGCCCCAGACCCGGTCCACCGGGCTGGCTTCCACCAGCACCTTGTGGCGGGTGCACCGCAGGAAGTGCCCCAGCTCGGGGTGCTGGCTGAACTTGGCCAGGTTGCCCTGGACCACGATGTCGAAGCGGGCGGCCTGCCAGCGGGTGTCGTCGAAATCGCGCACTTCACGACCCAGGTGCTTGGCATAGGCGGGAGGGCCGGCCTGGAGGATGCGGGCATGGGTTTCGTGATCTTCGAACAGCAGCGCCTTGCCGGCCATCATGAAGTGTTCGGCGGTGGGGTAGTGGACGCCTTCGACCTCGAAGCCGGCGTCGAACCACTGGCTGAAGCAGCTCTGGGAAACCCGTCCGTCCCGGGGCGGCTGGTGGCCCCAGAACATCAGGTAGTCGGGCTTGAGGCCGCGTTGTAGTTGCTCCAGCAAGTCCTGGTTGGAGCGAATCGGTGTGTCCATGCTGACTCTCATCATGTGTTCCGGCCATTGAGCGGCCAATCCGACGGGCATTGTGTACCGGGTGCCGGGAGGGATGCCATCGCCGGGTGGTATGAAGATTGTTAAGTCGCGCCAGTAATGCGCCGGACCGGAACCGGCCGGCGAATCGTTACGCTTGGCGTAACTTTCCCACTCCGAGCTTGATTGATGCCCGCCGGGCTTCGCTCCTATGGTGGCTGCCACGACAGCGAACCTGTGGAGCGAGCATGACAACGACAATATCTCCCGACCCGCGCTGGTCGCGGCGGCGCAGCGAGAAGCAGCGGCGCCTCGAGCAGGTGCGGGCCATCGCCGATGGCGTGGTGTTGCCGACCGACAAGATCGTCGCGGCGCTGGAGGCGCTGATCCTGCCCGGCGACCGGGTGGTGCTGGAGGGCAACAACCAGAAGCAGGCGGACTTTCTTTCCCGGTCCCTGGCCAAGGTCGATCCGGCCAGGCTCCACGACCTGCACATGATCATGCCCAGCGTCGGCCGCGCCGAGCACCTGGACCTGTTCGAACGTGGCATCGCCCGCAAGCTCGACTTTTCCTTCGCCGGCACCCAGAGCCTGCGCATCAGTCAGTTGCTCGAAGACGGGCTGCTGGAGATCGGTGCCATCCATACCTACATCGAACTCTATGCCCGGCTGGTGGTGGACCTGACGCCCAACGTGGTGCTGTGCGCTGGTTTCATGGCCGACCGCGCCGGCAACATCTACACCGGCCCCAGTACCGAGGACACCCCAGCGCTGGTGGAGCCGGCGGCCTTCAGCGATGGCATCGTCATCGTCCAGGTCAACCAGCTGGTGGACGACGTCAGCGAGTTGCCCCGGGTGGATATCCCGGCCTCCTGGGTGGACTTCGTGGTGGTGGCCGACCAGCCGTTCTACATCGAGCCGCTGTTCACCCGCGATCCCCGGCACATCAAGCCGGTGCACGTACTGATGGCGATGATGGCGATCCGTGGCATCTACGAGAAGCACAACGTGCAATCGCTGAACCACGGCATCGGCTTCAATACCGCAGCCATCGAGCTGATCCTGCCCACCTACGGCGAGTCCCTGGGGCTCAAGGGCAAGATCTGCCGCAACTGGACCCTCAATCCCCATCCGACCCTGATCCCGGCCATCGAAAGCGGCTGGGTGGACAGCGTGCATTGTTTCGGCACCGAACTGGGCATGGAAAACTACATCGCCGCCCGTCCCGATGTGTTCTTCACCGGCCGCGACGGCTCCCTGCGCTCCAACCGGATGTTCTGCCAGCTGGCCGGGCAATACGCGGTGGACCTGTTCATCGGCGCCACCTTGCAGGTGGATGGCGACGGCCATTCCTCCACCGTGACCCGTGGCCGCCTGGCCGGTTTCGGTGGGGCGCCGAACATGGGCCACGATCCTCGCGGCCGGCGCCATGGCACCCCGGCCTGGCTGGACATGCGCCTGGACCAGGGCGCGGCGCCGCAGGCCCTGCTGGAGCGGGGCAAGAAGCTGGTGGTGCAGATGGTCGAGACCTTCCAGGAGGGCGGCAAACCGACCTTCGTCGACACCCTGGACGCGGTGGACGTAGCGAAGAAAAGCGGCATGCCCCTGGCGCCGATCATGATCTATGGCGACGACGTCACCCACCTGCTCACCGAAGAAGGCATCGCCTACCTGTACAAGGCCCGCACCCTGGAAGAGCGCCGGGCGATGATCGCCGCCGTGGCTGGAGTCACCGCCATCGGCCTGCGGCATGACCCCAGGGATACCCAGCGCATGCGCCGCGAGGGCCTGGTTGCCTTGCCCGAGGACCTGGGCATTCGCCGCACCGACGCCAGCCGCGAGTTGCTGGCGGCCAAGAGCATCGCCGATCTGGTGCAGTGGTCTGGCGGCCTGTATCACCCACCTGCCAAGTTCAGGAGCTGGTAATGCACGCATTCAACCTGCAATCCCGACCCCTGGGGCTGGCCGAGCGCCTGGCGGACCTGGCGGTGGACGCGCTGATCGACGAGGCCGACCTCTCGCCCAAGCCGGCCCTGGTGGATCGCCGTGGCAATGGCGCTCACAGTGACCTGCACCTGGGCCTGATGCACGCCTCGGCCCTGAGCCTGTGGCCGGCCTTCAAGGACATGGCCGAAGCCGCGCAACAACTCGCCCGTATCGACTTGCCGCTGCGCGAAGCCTTGGGGCGCAGCGGTCGCGAAGGTGAGCGGGCGATGCTGGTCACCACCGGCGGGGTCAACACCCATCGCGGGGCGATCTGGGCCCTGGGCCTGCTGGTGGCCGCCGCCGCCCTGGAACCTGGCTCCAGGGCGGCCGGCAGCGTCGCCTGGCGCGCCGCGCGCCTGGCGCTGCTGGAAGACCGGCATGCGCCACGGCCCTTGAGCCATGGTGCCCAGGTGGCGCAGCGCTACGGCGTAGGCGGCGCCCGGGAGGAGGCCCAGCAGGGCTTTCCTGCGGTGCTGCAATGGGGCCTGCCGCAACTGCGGCGCAGTCGTGCCCGGGGCCATGGCGAGCAGAACGCCCGGCTCGATGCGCTGCTGGCGATCATGACCCGGCTGGCCGACACCTGCGTGCTCTACCGCGCGGGCGAAGCGGGCCTGCGGGCCATGCAGGATGGCGCCCGGGCGGTGCTGGAGGCCGGTGGCAGCGCCAGCCTCGCCGGACGTCGGCGCCTGCACCAGCTGGACCTGCAACTTCTGACCTTGAATGCCTCGCCCGGTGGCGCCGCCGACCTGCTGGCCGCCTGCTTGCTGCTCGACCGGATCGAGGCCGCCGCCGACCAGGGAGCGAACTGATGGAAACCTTGTCCTTTGAATTTCCCGCCGGCCCTTCTGGCCGCGGCCGTGCGCTGGTGGGCTGTGTCGGCTCCGGCGACCTCGAAGTACTGCTGGAACCGGCACCGGCCGGCACCTTGAAGATCCAGGTCCAGACCTCGGTCAACGGCAGCGCCGCACGCTGGCAGCACCTGTTCCAACGCATGTTCGCCGGGCAGACGCCACCGGCGCTGCTGATCGACATCCATGACTTCGGCGCCACCCCGGGGGTGGTGCGCCTACGCCTTGAACAGGGCCTGGAGGAAATCGCCCATGACTGACAGCGCACGCTTGCTCGACCAGCACAGCTTCGTCGAACTGGGGGCCCGGCAGCGGGCCCGGGCGTTGCTGGACGCCGGCACCTTTCGCGAACTGCTCGACCCTTTCCAGCGCGTCATGTCGCCCTGGCTGCCGCGCCAGGGCGTGGTGCCCCAGGCCGATGATGGGGTGGTGATCGCCAAGGGCAGCATCGCCGGGTTGCCGGTGGTGATCGCTGCCATCGAAGGCGCATTCCAGGGCGGCAGCCTCGGCGAGGTGGGCGGGGCGAAGATCGCCGGCGCCCTTGAGCTGGCGGCCGAGGACAACCGCCAGGGCATCGCCACCCGTGCCGTGTTGCTGCTGGAAACCGGCGGTGTGCGGTTGCAGGAGGCCAACCTGGGGTTGGCGGCGATCGCCGATATCCATGCCGCGATCGTCGACCTGCGCCAATACCAACCGGTGATCGGCGTAGTGGCTGGCAGCGTTGGCTGCTTCGGTGGCATGTCGATCGCCGCCGGCCTGTGCAGCTACCTGCTGGTGACCCAAGAAGCGCGGCTGGGCCTGAACGGCCCGCAGGTGATCGAGCAGGAAGCCGGGATCGAGGAGTACGACGCCCGCGACCGGCCTTTCATCTGGAGCCTGACCGGCGGCGAGCAGCGTTTCGCCAGCGGCCTGGTGGATCGCTATGTGGCCGATGACGTGGCGCAGATCCAGGCCCAGGTTCGCGAATTGCTGGCCCTCGGCCTGCCCGAGCGGCAACGCAGCCACCAGGCCGAACACTATCTGCAATGTCTGGCCCGCCTGGACACGACGGCGCAAATCGATGCGGCGACGGTTCGCGATCTGTATCAAGGAGACCGTTCATGAGTGCAAGTTCTTTGCGGGGCCAGAACTGGTTCAACGCCCTGAAGGACGGCGCCGCTTCGGTGGCCGGCCTGCCGCCGTCGCTGCGGGTGGCCGATGGTGAACTGGCGGGGCAGTCGGCTCGTTTTATCGCTGTGGTGGCCGACCCGGAGAATCGTTTTCCCCGCGCCCGCCAGGGCGAGGTCGGCCTGCTGGAGGGCTGGGGCCTGGCCAAAGCGGTGGATGAAGTGATCGACGCCGACCGCGATCAGCCCCACAAGCGAGCACTGATTGCCATTGTCGATGTACCGAGCCAGGCCTATGGCCGGCGCGAAGAAGCCCTGGGCATCCACCAGGCCCTGGCTGGCGCTGCCGACAGCTACGCCCGGGCCCGCCTGGCGGGGCATCCGGTGATCGGCTTGCTGGTGGGCAAGGCCATGTCCGGGGCGTTCCTGGCCCACGGCTACCAGGCCAACCGGCTGATCGCCCTGCGCGACCCGGGCGTGATGGTGCACGCCATGGGCAAGGCCTCGGCGGCGCGGGTCACACTGCGCAGCGTCGAGGAACTGGAAGCCCTGGCCGCCAGCGTGCCGCCCATGGCCTACGACATCGACAGCTATGCCGGCCTGGGCCTCTTGTGGAAAACCCTGTCGGTGGAGCGCATCGAACAACCGACCCCCCAGGACCTGGACCAGGTCAGTGGGTGCCTGCTGCAAGCCATTGCCGATGTACGGGCCGCTGGCGTTGGGCTCGAAGGGCGCCTGGGGGCGGCGAACCGTGAGGCCTCGAGCCGGGTCCGCCAACTGCTGCGGGAGCAATGGTGAGCGCTTGCTCCCCCTGGCTGCCCCATGACCTGCTGTGGGGCATGGAGCCCGGGCAACTGGCGGCCGATGCGCCGGAGTGGGCGCGGCAGGTGCTGGAGCAGGGGCAGCCGGTGGTGGTGCGCCGGGCAGTGAGCGCTGCCGGTTCGATCGCCGTGGGGCTGCGTGGCCCGTCCCGGGAGCAGCGCTACCCGGCGTTGCTGGCGCTGGACGCGGTGCAGCGTGGAGTCCGCCCGGAGGCGTTGCGCCACGTGCCCTGGAGCCGTGCCTGGCCGGCGCTCCAGGCCCTGGACCAGTTGCGTGGCCCGCTGGACGCCCTGGGGCTGGCCTGGGGCGTGGGCGGCAGCGCCGGCTTCGAGCTGGCCAGCGGAGTTGGTGCATTGCACCAAGGCAGCGACCTGGATTTGATCCTCCGGGCGCCTGAGCCGCTGTCCCGGGTACGGGCCCGGGAG
This sequence comes from Pseudomonas piscis, assembly GCF_009380155.1. GTDB lineage: Bacteria > Pseudomonadota > Gammaproteobacteria > Pseudomonadales > Pseudomonadaceae > Aquipseudomonas > Aquipseudomonas piscis. The sequence continues at coordinate 468,695 of NZ_WHUV01000001.1, forward strand.
CTGCTGGCACTGCTCGATGGCGCCGTGTGCCGGGTCGACCTGCAATTGCAACTGCCGGCCGGGGGCCTGGCCTTGCGTGAGTGGGCCGGGAGCGCCTCGCGGGTATTGCTCAAGAGCGCCAGCGGAGCGCGGCTGGTGCGCGATCCCTGGTGCCCAGGGGAGTTGGCGGCATGAGCAGCTTGCTGGTGTTCCCGGGCCAGGGGGCGCAGCAGCCGGGGATGCTCCAGCGACTGCCCGAGCGGCCGGAAGTCGTGGCCTGCCTGCGCGAGGCCAGCGATGTGCTGGGGCAGGACGTACTGGGCCTGGACTCGCCCCAGGCCCTGGCCGGGACCCGGGCGGTGCAGCTGTGCCTGCTGATTGCCGGGGTGGCCTGTGCCCGGACCCTGTTGCACGCGGATTGTCCGGTGGACTACGTAGCGGGTCTGTCCATCGGCGCCTATCCGGCGGCGGTGGTGGCCGGGGCCCTGGATTTCGCCGATGCCCTGCGCCTGGTGAGCTTGCGCGGGGAGCTGATGCAGCAGGCTTATCCACAGGGCTACGGCATGACCGCGCTGATGGGCCTGGACCTGGGCACGGTGGAGGCGTTGCTGGCCCAGGTCCACAGCCCGCAAAGGCCGGTGTACCTGGCCAATATCAATGCCGACACCCAGGTGGTGATCGCCGGCAGCGAGGCGGCGATGCAGGCCGTGGCCGAACTGGCCCGGGCATGTGGCGCCGGGGTGGCCAGGCGCCTGGTGGTCAGCGTGCCGTCCCATTGCCCATTGCTGGAGCAGCCGGCCCAACGGCTGGCCGAGGCATTCGCCAGGGTGCCGATGGAGCCGCCCCGGCTGGGGTACCTGAGCGGTAGCCGCGCGCGGCCATTGCGCACGGTGGAGCAATTGCGCGACGACCTGGCCTTCAACATGTGCCGGCTGGTGGATTGGCGCGGCACCGTGCAGGGCGCCTATGAGCGCGGCGTACGGTTGCAGATCGAATTGCCGCCCGGGGCGGTGCTCAGCGGCTTGGCGCGCCGGGTGTTCGAGCAGGGCTCGGTGATCGCCTTCGATGGCGCCCGCCCGGACACCTTGCAGGCGCTATTGCGCGAGGAGGGCCGCCGCGACCGATAGAACCGCGACCCAGGCTGGCGAAGCACAAGAACAACAACTTCGACGATGCACTGCGAGGACAACGACAATGATTATCTATGGTGTGGCATTGCTGGCGATCTGCACGCTGGCGGGAGTGATTATCGGCGACATGCTCGGCGTGTTGCTGGGGGTGAAGTCCAACGTCGGCGGGGTCGGCATCGCCATGATCCTGCTGATCTGCGCGCGCTTGTGGATGCAGCGCCATGGCGGCATGACCAAGGACTGTGAAATGGGCGTCGGCTTCTGGGGCGCCCTGTACATCCCTGTGGTGGTGGCCATGGCTGCCCAGCAGAACGTGGTCACCGCGCTGCATGGCGGACCGGTGGCGGTGCTGGCGGCCATCGGCTCGGTGCTGGTGTGCGGCTGCACCATCGCCCTGATCAGCCGGACCCACAAGGGCGATCCGCTACCGCAGGAATCGGGCATCGAAGCCGCACCGGCGGGAGGGCGCTGAAATGTGGGACTTGATCGAGAAAGGCCTGGAGCACAACGGCCTGGTCACCGCCTTCGCCTTCGTTGGCGTGATCATGTGGGTCTCGGTGCTGCTGTCCCGGCACCTGACCTTCGGTCGCGTGCATGGATCGGCCATCGCCATCGTGATTGGCCTGGCCCTGGCCTGGGTCGGCGGCACCCTGACCGGCGGCCAGAAAGGCCTGGCGGACCTGGCGCTGTTTTCCGGCATCGGCCTGATGGGCGGCGCCATGCTGCGGGATTTCGCCATCGTCGCCACGGCCTTCGAAGTCCAGGCCACCGAGGCCCGCAAGGCCGGGCTGATCGGCGCGGTGGCGCTGCTGCTGGGCACGGTGCTGCCGTTCATCGTCGGGGCGAGCATCGCCTGGAGCTTTGGTTATCGCGATGCGGTGAGCATGACCACCATCGGTGCCGGCGCCGTGACCTACATCGTCGGCCCGGTGACCGGCGCGGCCATCGGCGCCAGCTCCGATGTGGTGGCGCTGTCGATCGCCACCGGCCTGATCAAGGCGATCCTGGTGATGGTGGGCACGCCCATGGCAGCCCGCTGGATGGGCCTGGACAACCCGCGTTCGGCCATGGTGTTCGGTGGCTTGGCCGGGACCGTCAGTGGGGTCACCGCCGGGCTTGCGGCCACCGATCGGCGCCTGGTGCCTTACGGTGCGCTGACGGCGACCTTCCATACTGGATTGGGGTGCTTGCTGGGGCCGTCGTTGCTGTTTTTCATCGTGCGCGGGCTGGTGGGCTGATCTGACCTGGCGTCATCGCGGGCAAGTTGGATCGCCGCTTGCCCGCGATTGCGTCTTATGACCCCCGCGAATACATCCGGCATTCGGCCAGCAGCGCCAGCAGGTTCGGGTCGCGCTCCTTGGCCCTGAGGAACACCACGCCGATATGTTGTTGCAGGCGGTAGCGCGCCTGCAGCGGTATCAGCTTCACGCGGTTCTCGTAGACTGCGGCGATCCTGCCCGGCAGCAGCGCATAACCCACCCCTGAGCTGACCATGCTCAGCAGGGTGAAGATATCGTTGACCTGCATCGCCACCTTCGGCTCGAACCCCGCCTGCTTGAACACCCGCACGCCGTCCTGGTGGGTGGCGAAACCCTGGGTGAGGGTGATGAACGTAGCGTCGCGTACAGCCGCCAGATCCACTTCGCGCTCTTGGGCGAAGGGCGAGTCGGCCGGGGTGGCGAGGAAGATATCGTCGGAGAACAACGGCAGCTGTTCGCAGTCCGGATCGCTGACGCTGTCGTCCAGGGATACCAGGATCGCATCCACTTCCATGTTCTTGAGCTTGTACAACAGGTCGATGTTGGAGCCCAGGATCAGGTCGATATTCAGCTCGCTGCGCCGCAGCTTCAGGCCCATGATCAGTTGCGGCACGGTTTTCACGGTCAGGGAGTAAAGTGCGCCGAGCTTGAAACGTTCTGCCGAGAAACCAGCGGCTTCCCGGGTCAGGCGCACGCTCTCGACCACATCCTGCACCAGCTTCTGCGCTCGCTCTTCCAGCACATAGGCGCTTTCCAGCGGAGTCAGGTTGCGTCCCTCGTGCTTGAACAGCGGGCAGCGCAGGGCGTTTTCCAGGGAGTGGATGGCCCGGTGCACGCTGACATTGCTGGTTTGCAGTTCGCTGGCGGCGCGAGCCAGGTTGCCGGTGCGCATGAAGGCCAGAAACACTTCGAGTTTCTTGAGGGTCAACTCTTCGTCGATGAGCATGGTCCGGACTCTGGTGGCGAGGGTCCGATGATGCCCGATGAGTCGTCATGTGACCGCTGGTTTTTTCAGCGGCGCGCCCCAATGGACATATTGCGCTTGCACACTGCAGGCGCGGGCCCGTCGCTGGCCTTGCGGTCGAACGCAGCGGCCCGCAGAGGGTCTGCTGGGATGGTTGTGGATGTTTTCAGGGTGGCTGATCGATGTATCACGGAGAAAGACTCAACGCCTGGACCCACCTCTTGGGGGCGGTCGCGGCGTTTATCGGCGGTATCTGGCTGGTGGTGCTGGCCAGCCTCGACGGCAGCCCGTGGAAGATCGTCGGGGTGGCGATCTATGCCTTCACCTTACTGGTGCTCTATAGCGTGTCCACGGTCTACCACAGCGTGCGTGGACGGGCGAAGAACATCATGCAGAAGGTCGATCACTTCTCGATCTACCTGCTGATCGCCGGCAGCTATACACCGTTCTGCCTGGTGACCTTGCGCGGGCCCTGGGGCTGGACCCTGTTCGGCATCGTCTGGGGCCTGGCCTTGATCGGCATCCTGCAGGAGATCAAGCCGCGCTCCGAAGCGCGGGTCCTGTCCATCGTGATCTACGCGGTGATGGGCTGGATCGTGCTGGTGGCGGTCAAGCCGCTGCTGGCGGCCCTGGGACCGGCGGGTTTCACCTGGCTGGCGGCGGGCGGGGTGCTGTACACCGTGGGGATCATCTTCTTCGCCCTCGACAACCGCCTGCGCCACGCCCACGGCATCTGGCACCTGTTCGTCATCGCCGGCAGCCTGCTGCACTTCGTCGCCATCCTGTTCTATGTGTTGTGATCGGCACGCCTCATCGTTCCGCGCGGGTAGCCTTGTTCCTGCAGGTACGGTGATCCCTGTGTGGGAGCGCAGCTTGCTCGCGATGAGGTCCTGACCGGTCGCCTCAATCGGCGGCCATCAACCGATCCAGTTGCTCCTGGGCCTGCCCGCCAAAGATCTCCAGCAAGCTGCTCAAGGTATGGGGCGGCGGTTCGGCGGCCCGGCTCACGGCATACAGGGTGATGGGCAGCGACGGGCTCAGGGGGCGGATCGCGGTGCTGGCCGAGGAGGCGCCCAGAGCGGTGAAGGGATCGATCAGCGCCAGGCCGGCGCCGGACTCCACCATGGCCCGGGCCAGGGAATAGGTCTGCACCGCGATGCTCACCCGTGGCGGTGGTTCCACGGCCTTGAGATAACCATCGAGCCGGGCCGACAGCGGGTCGGCGCTGCTCAGGCCGATCAGCGGTGCGTCTGCCAACTCTTGCAGCGCCAGGGGCTGGCCCAGGCTGCCATCGGGCCAATAGCCGCGTGGGGCCAGGGCCACCAGCACGCCCTGGGCCAGGGCCTGGCCGTTCAGGCCGGGGTGATCCGGCCGTTGCAGGGTCAGGGCCACATCGATTTCGCGCATCAGCAGGTTCTGCACCAGTTCGCGGCTGTGGGCGCTGGACAGCTCGCAGAGGCTGTCCGGGTAGCGCCGGGTCCATTCGCTGATGGCCGGCGGCAGCAAGGCCAGGGCCAGGGCCGGGGTGGCGCCGATGCGCAGGCTGTGGCCCGGCGCCCGGCGCAGGTTCTGGGCCAGGCGCCGCACGCCTTGCAGGCTCTCGCTGACCTTGTCCACTTCCCGTTCCAGCTCCAGGGCTTCCGGGGTCGGTTGCAGCTTGCCGCGTACCCGCAGGAACAGCGGGAAACCCAGCTGCAGCTCGGCGTGCTGCAATACCTTGGTCACCGCCGGCTGCGAGACGTGCAGCAGTTGCGCGGCACCGCTGATGGAGCCGGTCTGGCGGATGGCCTGGAAAATCTCGATATGGCGAAGGCGCATGGCAAGTCCATAACCTTTGTTTATGGGTGGTCCATCTTTATTCATTGTCCGGCGCCTGTCACCTGCCCCTAACCTTGGGCCATCGAACATCAGCTCAGAGGGCAGTCATGGGTCAGCGGGTTTGCATCATCGGTGGTGGCGTCATCGGCCTGGCCAGCGCCTATGCCCTGGTCCGCCAGGGCCTGGAGGTGACCCTGGTGGAAGCCCAGGACAGCCTGGGCAGCCAGACCAGCTTCGCCAACGGCGGCCAGCTCTCCTATCGCTACGTGGCGCCGCTGGCCGATGCCGGCGTGCCCTGGCAGGCCCTGGGCTGGATGCTCAAGGGCGATTCGCCGCTGCGCCTGCGGCCACGCCTGGACCCGGCGCAGTGGCGCTGGCTGGCGGGGTTCCTGGGGGCTTGCCGGCACTCGGTGAACCAGCGCAATGGCGCCCATTTGCTGCGCCTGGCACTGCTCAGCCAGGAGACCCTCAAGACCTGGCGCGAAGCCGACGGCCTGACGGACTTCGACTGGCGGCGCAACGGCAAGCTGGTGACCTTCCGTGACGCCGGCAGCTTCGAGCACGCCCGGCACAACCTGTCCGACCCGCGCCAGCAGCAGGTGCTGACGGGGGCCGAATGCGCCAGCCTGGAGCCGGCCCTGGGCGACGCGCCCTTCATCGGTGGCATCTATACCCCGGACGAAGAGGTGGCCGACTGTCATGCCTTCTGCCAGCAGCTGGCGGCGCGCCTGCAGGCGTCCGGACGCTGCGAGATCCTTCTCGGGCAGCGAGTGCGCGGCATCCGGCACCAGGGCGACCGGGTGCAGGCCATCGACCTGGACGAGCGCCAGCTGGCGGTGGACCACCTGGTGCTGGCTGCCGGGCACCGCAGCCCCGAGTTGCAGCTGCCCGGGCTCAAGTTGCCGCTGTACCCGCTCAAGGGCTACAGCCTCAGCGCGCCCATCGGCCCGCAGCACCGAGCGCCGGAAATCAGCATCACCGACTACAACCGCAAGATCGTCTACGCGCGGATCGGCCAACAGCTACGGGTGGCGGCCATGGTCGATATCGTCGGCTTCGACCCGGCCCCGGACCCCGGGCGCCTGGGCCTGCTGCGGCGCCAGGCGGCGCAGACCTTCGCCCATGCCGGCGATTACCAGGCCGCCGTGGAATGGGCTGGCATGCGCCCGGCGACCCCCAGCGGCGTGCCGCTGGTGGGAGGCACCGCCTACCGCAACCTGTGGCTCAACCTCGGCCATGGCGCGCTGGGTTTCACCCTGGCCTGTGGCAGCGGCCAGTTGCTGGGCGAACTGATCGGCCAGCGTCCCACCAGTATCGACATGCAGGGCCTGGCGCCACGCGCCGCCTGAGTCATCACCAGGAGTGTTTCCAATGAGTATCCAGCGTCTGCATAGCAACAACCGCCTGAGTGGCGCCGTGACCTTCGCCGAACTGGTGTTCCTTTCCGGCCAGGTGCCGGGGGCCAGCCAGGACATCGCCGGGCAGACCCGCGAGGTCCTGGAGAAGATCGATGCACTGCTGGCCGAGGTCGGCAGCGACAAGGATCACGTGCTCAACGCCACCATCTACCTCAAGGACATCCAGGCGGATTTCGCCGGCATGAACGAGGTGTGGTCGGCCTGGCTGTCCCCCGGCCAGGCACCGGCGCGCACCACTTTGCAGGCGGCCCTGGCGCGCCCGGAAATCCTCGTCGAAATCAGTATCATCGCCACCCGTCGCTGAAGCGCCTTCAACCCCAACGGAGAATAACAATGCACAAGATCACGTTGCTCGGCTGCACCCTGGGCCTGCTGTTCAGCGCCATGGCCCAGGCCAATGAGGCACCCCTGGAGGGAACCCTGGCCAAGATCGCCAACAGCGCCAGTATTACCTTGGGTTATCGCGATGCCTCGGTGCCGTTTTCCTACGTGGGGGACAACAGCGGCAAGCCCATGGGTTATTCCGTGGAGCTGGCGGGCAAGGTGGTGGAGCGCATCCAGCAGCAGCTGCAGCTGCCCAAGCTGGCGGTGAAGTACAACCTGGTGACCTCCCAGACCCGCATCCCGCTGGTGCAGAACGGCACCGTGGACCTGGAGTGCGGCTCCACCGGGGTGACGGCCGAGCGCCAGAAGCAGGTGGCCTTCTCCTATGGCTTCATCTACGTCAAGGGCCAGTTGCTGACCGCCAAGGACAGCGGGATCAAGAGCTTCGCCGACCTGCGGGGCAAGAACGTGGTGACCACCGCTGGCACCACCAACGAGCGCTTTCTCAAGAGCTACAACGTCGAGCACAAGATCGATATGTTCGTGATCAGCGCCAAGGACCACGGCGAAGCCTTCCAGATGCTCCAGTCGGGGCGCGCGGCGGCGTTCTACATGGACGATGCGCTGCTCTACGGCGAGCGGGCCAAGGCCCGTGATCCGCACAACTGGATCGTGGTGGGCGAGGAGCAGTCGCGGGAGATCTACAGCTGCATGGTGCGCAAGGACGACCCGCAGTTCCTGGCCCTGGTCAACACCGCCCTGGCGGACCTGTATCGCTCCGGCGAGATCAACGGGATCTACCAGCGCTGGTTCGAGCAGCCGATCCCGCCCAAGGGGCTGAACCTGGAATTCCCCATGACCAGCGAGCTGAAGGCGATCATCGCCAAGCCCACCAGCGATCCGGTGCAGTAAACGCCGCACCGGGATCGGGGTTGCTGCTGGTCGGCTTCTTGTAGGAGCCAGGCTTGCCGGCGATGGGCGTCGGTGTGTCAGGCAACGGCGGGAACGGGCTAGAAGTCGCCCCAGAGCTGCTGGGCCACGGCCAGGGCCACCACCGGCGCGGTTTCCGTACGCAGTACCCGTGGACCCAGGCGCGCCGGCAGGAAACCGGCGCCCTGGGCCTGTTCGACTTCGGCGTCGGACAGGCCGCCCTCGGGGCCGATCAGGAAGGCCAGGGTCTCCGGGCGGGCGTGGCTTTCCAGTGGCTGGGCCACCGGGTGCAGCACCAGCTTGAGGTCGGCAGCGGTCTGTTTGAGCCAGTCCGCCAGCAACAGCGGCGGGTGGATCACCGGGACCTTGGAGCGCCCGCACTGCTCGCAGGCGCTGATGGCCACCTGGCGCCAATGCAGCAGGCGCTTGTCGGCCCGTTCATCCTTGAGGCGCACCTCGCAGCGCTCGCTGAAGATCGGGGTGATCTGGTCGACACCCAGCTCGGTGGCTTTCTGGATCGCCCAATCCATGCGCTCGCCACGGGACAGGCCCTGGCCCAGGTGGATGCGCAGCGGCGACTCGGGCTGGCCGGCGAAGCTCTCGTCGAGGCCGATCCGCACGCGCTTCTTGCCCACCTCCACCAGGGTGCCGCGAAACTCCTGCCCCGAACCGTCGAACACCTGCAACGCATCGCCCTCGGCCATGCGCAGTACCCGTGCGATGTAGTGGGCCTGGGCTTCGGGCAGCTCGTGCTCGCCAAGGCTCAGGGGGGTGTCGATAAAGAAGCGGGACAATCTCATCTGCAGTCTCTGTTGAAGTCGGATCGATGGGGTGTGCGGGTGCGTGGCCTGTGCGGCCACGCTCGGGCGGGCCTCAGCCCGGATCGCGAAAATCCGGGTGGAAGTCCTTGGGCACCGCCATGCTGACGCTGTCCCGGGTGGCGATGTCGATGCCTTCGCTGGCCACTTCGGCGAGGAAGTCGATCTGCTCCGGAGTGATCACATAGGGCGGCAGGAAGTACACCACACTGCCCAGCGGACGCAGCAGGGCGCCACGGCTCAGGGCGTGCTCGAAGACCTTCAGGCCACGGCGTTCCTGCCAGGGGTAGGCGGCCTTGCTGGCCTTGTCCTGGACCATCTCGATGGCCAGCGCCATGCCGGTCTGGCGGATCTCGGCGACGTGGGCGTGGTCGGCCAGGTGTGCGGTGGCGCTGGCCATGCGCGCGGCCAGGGCCTGGTTGGCCTGGATCACGTTGTCCTGTTCGAAGATATCCAGGGTCGCCAGCGCTGCGGCACAGGCCAGCGGGTTGCCGGTGTAGCTGTGGGAGTGGAGGAAGGCTCGCAGGGTCGGGTAGTCGTCGTAGAACGCCTGGTACACCTTGTCGGTGGTCAGGCAGGCGGCCAGGGGCAGGTAGCCGCCGGTCAGGGCCTTGGACAGGCACAGGAAGTCCGGGCGGATGCCGGCTTGCTCGCAGGCGAACATGGTGCCGGTGCGGCCGAAGCCCACGGCGATCTCGTCGTGGATCAGGTGCACGTCGTAGCGATCGCAAGCCTCGCGCAGCAGCTTGAGGTACACCGGGTGGTACATGCGCATGCCGCCAGCGCCCTGGATCAGCGGCTCGACGATCACCGCCGAGATCGTCTCGTGGTGTTCGGCCAGGGTCTGTTCCATGGCGGCGAACATGTTGCGCGAGTGCTCTTCCCAGCCCATGCCTTCAGGGCGGTGGTAGCAGTCGGGGCTGGGCACCTTGATGGTGTCCAGCAGCAGCGCCTTGTAGGTCTCGGTGAACAGCGGCACGTCGCCCACCGACATGGCGGCGATGGTCTCGCCGTGGTAGCTGTTGGTCAGGGTGACGAAGCGCTTCTTCGCCGGTTTGCCGGTGTTCTGCCAGTAGTGGAAGCTCATCTTCAGCGCCACTTCGATGCACGACGAGCCGTTGTCGGCGTAGAACACCCGGTCCAGCCCGGCGGGGGTCATGGCCACCAGGCGCTCGGACAGCTCGATCGCCGGCTGGTGGCTGAAACCGGCCAGGATCACATGCTCCAGCTGGTCGACCTGGTCCTTGATGCGCTGGTTGATGCGCGGGTTGGCGTGGCCGAACACGTTGACCCACCAGGAACTGACCGCATCCAGGTAGCGCTTGCCCTCGAAATCTTCCAGCCAGACACCTTCACCCCGCCGGATCGGGATCAACGGCAGTTGTTCGTGGTCTTTCATCTGGGTGCAGGGATGCCACAACACCGCGAGATCGCGTTGCATCCACTGGTTATTCAGGCCCATGTAAAGTCTCCTGGAGGTGCTCGCAAAAAGGCGCGGGCAAACGATCGGGCAAGCCTATGCAATGCATGGCCGTGGGACAACCTATTGTGCGAGGTGGCGCCGCAGGTGTGGCGCACCCTGGGCAAAGACGCCGGTGAAGGAGGTCAAGGCACTGGAACGGGGGACCGGCCCGCAGAGGAACTCGAGGGACTTAATCTTTACTTAACTCGCTCGGTACAGACTATCGATCGTATTTCTCGATATTTCAAAGCGAAAATTTCCGCTTTAATTCGATAGGTAAATCGATAGTCTTGGCCAGCGTTTCTTACAGGATGCAACACAATGCAGTTACGTAATTCTTCTTCGCGCTACGGCTGGGTAAGCATTGTTCTGCACTGGGGCGTGGCCCTGGCGGTATTCGGACTGTTTGCCCTGGGCCTGTGGATGGTCGGCCTGGACTACTACAGTACCTGGCGCAAAGACGCGCCGGACCTGCACAAGAGCATTGGCTTGACGCTGTTTGCGATCATGCTGCTGCGGGTGCTGTGGCGGTTCGTCAGCCCACCGCCGCCGGCCCCGGCCAATCATGGCCGCCTGACCCGACTGGGCGCCAAGCTGGGACATGCGTTCCTCTACCTGGGCCTGTTCGCGGTGATGATCGCCGGTTACCTGATCTCCACCGCAGATGGCGTGGGTATCCCGGTATTCGGCTTGTTCGAAGTTCCTGCCCTGGTATCCGGACTGCCGGACCAGGCAGATGTGGCAGGTGTGGTGCATTTGTACCTGGCCTGGGTGCTGGTAGTCTTTGCCGGCATCCATGGACTGGCTGCATTGAAGCACCACTTTATCGATCGTGATGCGACCCTCACCCGTATGCTGGGCCGCAAAGCCTGATGTTCAACCTTGACTCGAAAGGAATAGAAAGCATGTTGAAAAAGACTCTCGCCGCTCTGGCAATCGGATCTGCTGTATTGGCGGCCGGTCAGGTAATGGCAGCGGACTACGTGATCGACAAGGAAGGCCAGCACGCCTTCGTCGACTTCAAGATCAGCCACCTGGGCTACAGCTTCATCACCGGTACCTTCAAGGATCTGGACGGCAAGTTCAGCTTCGATGCGGCCAAGCCGGAAGACGCCAAGATCGAAGTCAACGTGCGCACCGCCAGCGTGTTCACCAACCACGCCGAGCGTGACAAGCACATCACCAGCAAGGATTTCCTGGACGCTGGCAAGTTTGCCGACGCCAAGTTCGTCTCCACCAGCGTCAAGCCAACCGGCAAGAACGCCGATGGCAAGCTGACCGCTGACGTGGCCGGCGATCTGACCCTGCACGGCGTGACCAAGCCTGTAGTAGTCAAGGCCACCTTCCTGGGTGAAGGCAAGGATCCATGGGGCGGCTACCGCGCTGGCTTCGAAGGCACCACCAGCATCAATCGCCAGGACTTCGGCAAGATGATGGACCTGGGCCCGGCGTCCAACAACGTCGACCTGTACATCACCTTCGAAGGTGTGAAGGCCAAGTAATGCTTCGCCTGTAGCTGCCGCCGCCGTGGGCGCTACCGCACCCATGGCACGCACAAGAAAACGCCCCTGGCCCAAGAACCAGGGGCGTTTTGCATTACAGCTCGCTTAGCGGTTGCGCGTCAGCAGGGCCGGTTTTTCGCCCCGTGGGCGGCTTGGCAACTGCTCCAGTTGCTCAGGCGTCGGGAAACGATCGACCTTGGACTCCTTGTGCATGATCTTCGGCTGGTTGCTCCGTGGATTCTGCACTGCGGGTTCCTGGCGGCCTTGATCGTCACGGCCCGGACGGCGATTGCGCGACTCGTCGCGACGACCCTGGCCATCACGGGAAGCACCACTGCGCTGGCCGTTGCGTTTGGCCGGCGTGCCACCGTTGCTGTTGCTGGTTCCGCCACCACTGCGCGGGTTGCCATTGCGACCCTGGCCGCCGTTGCGCTGCCCACTGCCAGCAGTGCCTTGGCCCTGGCCCGGGGTTCCGGGGCGGCGGCCGCGACCTTGCTGGTTGCCCTTGTTCTGGTATGGGCTGACGTAGTCGGCGCGGTTGCCGAAGTTGTCCACGTCGTCATCGAGGAACTCGTCCGGCGCCCGTTCTGGACGTGGGGCAGGTTGACGCTGTTCACGCGGCGCGGCGTTCTCGCGAGGCTTCTGCTCGCGAGCCTGGCGTTCGCCACGGGCCGGCTTGTCCTTGCCGCCCTTGTCCTTGCCCTTGTCCTTGCGACCACCGCCGCCACCGCCGCCGTTGGGGTTGTCGCCACGGGGCGCGCGAGCGTTGCGCGAGTTGCGGGTGTCCGGACGCTCGCGCACTTCCGGTTTCTCGGCTTCCACCGCGCTGGCATCGAAGCCCATCAGGTCGCCGTCGGCGATCTTCTGCTTGGTCATGCGCTCGATGCTCTTGAGCAGCTTCTCTTCGTCGGGGGCCACCAGGGAGATGGCCTCGCCCGAACGACCGGCCCGGCCAGTACGGCCGATACGGTGCACGTAGTCTTCATCGACGTTGGGCAGTTCGAAGTTGACCACATGGGGCAGTTGGTCGATGTCCAGGCCACGGGCGGCGATGTCGGTCGCCACCAGGATCCGTACTTCGCCGGCCTTGAAGTCGGCCAGGGCCTTGGTACGGGCGTTCTGGCTCTTGTTGCCGTGGATCGCCATGGCGCTCAGGCCATGTTTGTCCAGGTATTCGGCCAGGCGGTTGGCACCGTGCTTGGTGCGGGTGAACACCAGGACCTGTTCCCAGGCGCCAGCGGTGATCAGGTGCGCCAGCAGCGCGCGCTTGTGGCTGGCCGGCAGGCGGAAGACCCGCTGCTCGATGCGCTCCACCGTGGTGTTCGGCGGGGTGACCTCGATGCGCTCGGGGTCGTGCAGCAGCTTGCTGGCCAGGTCCGTGATGTCCTTGGAGAAGGTCGCGGAGAACAGCAGGTTCTGGCGCTTGGCCGGGAGGCGGGCGAGGACCTTCTTGACGTCATGGACGAAGCCCATGTCGAGCATGCGGTCGGCTTCGTCCAGGACCAGGATTTCCACGTGGGACAGGTCGATGCTGCCCTGGCCGGCCAGGTCCAGCAGGCGGCCGGGGCAGGCCACCAGCACGTCGACGCCACGGGCCATGGCCTGGACCTGCGGGTTCATGCCGACGCCGCCGAAGATGCAGGCGCTGACGAACTTCAGGTCGCGGGCGTACAGCTTGAAGCTGTCGTGCACCTGCGCGGCCAGTTCGCGAGTCGGGGTCAGGACCAGGACGCGAGGCTGGCGCGGGCCGTGACGCTGGGATTTGTCCGGATGACCATTGGGAAACAGCCGCTCCAAAATCGGGAGGGCGAAACCGCCGGTTTTACCAGTACCTGTCTGTGCCGCGACCATCAGATCGCGACCTTGCAACACGGCGGGAATGGCCCGCTGTTGCACCGGAGTAGGCTGGGTATAGCCGGCTGCTTCGATGGCGCCGACTAAAGCCTCGGAGAGACCGAGGGAAGCAAAGGACATGAGTAATCCTGTTTTAGTGAGGGCTTGGCCCAAAGGGATGATCTTGCCGGGCGCGAATGGCGTTCAAGAGGACGCAATCCCGTCCGGTCCTGCTGGCCTGGGAAAACATCCACCAAGGGCTCGCGCGGGCCGGTCGGCTGCGCCGTAGCGGGGTGGAGATGCCTTGAACAGGGTCCAGCGTCCGGGCGTGAGCCTGGCGGGAGGCCGGAGTATAACAGAGCATTCAGTGTGCGCTGCTTTCCTGCTGCTCAACGGTTTTTTCTGATTCACGGGTCGAAGACGACCTGACAGGCGGCAGGGTGGGTTCCGCCCCGTACCTGGCGCTCAGCGCGGCATAGGCCGGTTCGCGCTTGAAACGCTTGAGTTCTGCGGCGAAGCGCTGCACCAGCAGGTCCATGCCAGCCTGGCGGCGTACTGCCAGGTATTGTTGCTGGCGGCTGATGACCAGGGGGTTCTGGCTGATCTGGTCGCGGATGCCGAGGGTGTCCAGCAGATGCTGGCCGACCCGCTTGTCGGTGATCAGCAGGTCGATCCGGCCCAACAGCAATTTGCCGAAGTTGGCCTCGTGGGTGGGGGCGGGTTCGCGGTTGAACAGCGTGGAGTTGCTGAAGTCTTCGCTGTACAGGTAGCCAGGGGAGGTGCCGATGGTCAGGCCCTTGAGCTCGTCCAGGTGCTTGAACGGATGGGGCCGGCGGTTGGCGTAGAACATCACGAACTCGACTTCCGATAGCGCCTCGCTGGGGTAGAGCAGGGTGCTGTCGCGCTCGTCGCTGTGGAAGATATCCAGGGCGCCGTCGGCCTGGCCGGTTTCCAGCATCGCCAGGCAGCGCTTCCAGGGCAGGAATTGCCACTGCACCTCGATGCCCAGGCGTTGGAAGACGATGGCGGTGGTCTCGTAGTCCAGTCCCAGGGATTTGCCGTTTTCCTCGTAGACATAGGGGGCCCAGGGTTCGGTGACGATGCGCAGCGTCTCGCCATGGGCGGCAAGGCTCAGGCAAGCGTAGATAAGGGCTGTCAGCAACCGGGCAATGACGGACATTGCTGGAGAGTACGCCGAGAGATCATGCAAATGCTAGGGGTAGTTCCAGGCGCTCTAGATCAGGCCTGGCGCGGGTAGGGAGGCCCCGGTTGGCACCGGGGCCGGTGTTGCCCTGCCGGTCAGCGGGGCAGCTTCAGGTTGTCCCAGATCGCCAGGCTCGGTTCCGCCTGGTTCAGGGTGTAGAAGTGCAGCCCTGGGGCGCCGCCTTGCAGCAGGCGTTCGCACATCTCGCTGATGACCTGTGTACCGAAGGCCTGGATGCTGGCGCTGTCGTCACCATAGGCTTCCAGCTGCTTGCGGATCCAGCGCGGGATCTCGGCGCCGCAGGCGTCGGAGAAGCGCGCCAGCTTGCTGTAGTTGGTGATCGGCATGATGCCCGGCACGATCGGGATACTCACGCCCAGTTTCTGCACGCGCTCGACGAAGTAGAAGTAGCTGTCGGCGTTGAAGAAGTACTGGGTGATCGCGCTGTCGGCACCGGCGTTGGCCTTGCGTACGAAGTTCTGCAGGTCGTCCTCGAAGTTGTGCGCTTGCGGGTGCATTTCCGGATAGGCGGCGACTTCGATGTGGAAATGACTGCCGGTTTCTTCACGAATGAAGTTCACCAGGTCATTGGCGTGACGCAGTTCGCCGCTGGCCATGCCCATGCCCGAAGGCAGGTCGCCGCGCAGGGCGACGATACGCTTGATGCCGGCTGCCTGGTATTGCTGCAGCAAGTCGCGCAGGTCGTCCTTGCTATCGCCAACGCAGGACAGGTGCGGTGCCGAAGGGACTTTCACCTCGCTCTCCAGCTGCAGCACGGTGTTGACCGTACGATCGCGGGTCGAGCCGCCAGCGCCATAGGTGCAGGAGAAGAAGTCGGGGTTGTAGCCGGCCAGCTGACGGGCAGTGGCAAGCAGTTTTTCATGCCCAGCATCGGTCTTGGTGGGGAAGAACTCGAAGCTGTAGCGACGGTCTTGGGACATGGAGGGGACCTCCAGCTACAAGCTGCAAGCTGCAAGCTGCAAGAAAAGCGGAGATGCGCTCGTCTCTTGTGCCTGGAGCCTGGAGCCTGACACTGTTTTGGCAAATTGGGGCGAAGCCGTGGGCTTCGTGCGGCAAGGTCGGCTTTTGGCCTTTACTTGCCGCTTGAAGCTCAAGGCTTGCAGCTGCTCTTAGTACCGGTAAGCGTCCGGCTTGAACGGGCCTTCGACGGTCACGCCGATGTAGTCGGCCTGCTGCTTGGTCAGTTGAGTGACCACGCCACCGAAGCCGCGGACCATTTCCAGGGCCACTTCTTCGTCGAGTTTCTTGGGCAGCACTTCAACGGTCAGGCGCTCGGCTTTCTGGGCTGGCGACAGGTCGGCGTACTTCTGGCCGAACAGGAAGATCTGGGCCAGGACCTGGTTGGCGAACGAGCCGTCCATGATGCGGCTTGGGTGACCGGTGGCGTTGCCCAGGTTCACCAGGCGGCCTTCGGCCAGCAGGATCAGGTAGTCGTCGTTCTGTGGATCGAAATCGCCGTGGCCGGTACGGTGGATCTTGTGTACCTGAGGCTTCACTTCTTCCCATGCCCAGTTCTTGCGCATGAAGGCGGTGTCGATTTCGTTGTCGAAGTGACCGATGTTGCAGACCACGGCGCGCTTCTTCAGGGCCTTGAGCATGTTGGCGTCGCAAACATTGACGTTGCCGGTGGTGGTCACGATCAGGTCGATCTTGCCCAGCAGGTCCTTGTTGGTGCTCGCTTCGGTACCGTCGTTGATACCGTCGATGAACGGCGAGACCAGCTCGAAACCGTCCATGCAGGCCTGCATGGCGCAGATCGGGTCGACTTCGGTGACCTTGACGATCATGCCTTCCTGACGCAGGGACTGGGCCGAGCCCTTGCCCACGTCACCGTAGCCGATCACCAGGGCTTGCTTGCCGGACAGCAGGTGGTCGGTACCACGCTTGATGGCGTCGTTCAGGCTGTGACGGCAGCCGTACTTGTTGTCGTTCTTGCTCTTGGTCACCGAGTCGTTGACGTTGATCGCAGGAACCTTCAGCTCGCCCTTGGCCAGCATGTCCAGCAGGCGGTGCACGCCAGTGGTGGTTTCTTCGGTCACGCCGTGGACGCGCTCCAGGACAGCCGGGTACTTCTTGTGCAGCAGTTCGGTCAGGTCGCCGCCGTCGTCGAGGATCATGTTGGCGTCCCAAGGCTTGCCGTCCTTGAGGATGGTCTGCTCCAGGCACCACTCGTACTCTTGCTCGGTCTCGCCTTTCCAGGCGAAGACCGGGATGCCGGCGGCGGCAATGGATGCAGCGGCCTGGTCCTGGGTCGAGAAGATGTTGCAGGACGACCAGCGAACCTCGGCGCCCAGGGCAACCAGGGTCTCGATCAGCACGGCGGTCTGGATGGTCATGTGGATGCAGCCGAGGATCTTCGCGCCCTTGAGCGGTTGTTCGGCCAGGTACTTGCGACGCAGACCCATCAGGGCTGGCATTTCCGATTCAGCGATGATGGTTTCGCGGCGGCCCCAGGCAGCCAGGGAAATGTCGGCGACTTTGTAATCGGTAAAATCTGCAGGCGTGTTGACAGCGCTCATGAAGAGCCTCCATTCGTAATGTGCGAATGGGCGCCGTTGTGCGTTTAGTGTCCGTATGGGAAGTCCCGTACCGACAACGCCCCATCCGAGCCTGACAGGCCGAGCCTGCTGCAGCGCCCCTCGGACAGGTGGCGGGAAAACGGTATCAAGGGTAGATGACCGTTTCGAAACGGTGGCGATTATAGCGACCTGAGCCAGACTTCCCAAAGTGTTTCTGTCGCCTGGATGAAGTTCCTCAATCGAGACCATAGTCGAGGTTGCGTAGAGCGAGGCTGCCCGCTCTGCCATCATGCCGGGCATCAAATGGCAGGACGGTCAGGAGTGAACATGAATTTCCACACCCGCAAGTGGGTAAAACCCGAAGACCTCAACCCCAATGGCACGCTGTTCGGTGGCAGCCTGCTGCGCTGGATCGACGAAGAAGCGGCGATCTACGCCATCGTCCAGTTGGGTAACCAGCGCGTGGTCACCAAGTACATTTCGGAAATCAACTTCGTCAGCGCCTCGCGCCAGGGCGACATCATCGAACTGGGTATCACCGCCACCGAGTTCGGGCGTACCTCCATCACCCTGACTTGCGAAGTGCGCAACAAGATCACTCGCAAGTCGATCCTCACGGTGGAGAAAATGGTCTTCGTCAACCTGGGAGAGGACGGCTTGCCGGCCCCTCACGGTCGCACCGAGATCAAGTACGTCAAGGATCAGTTCAAGGACGACGAGCCCGGCGCCTGAGCCGGCTCGGGTGTACGCGGCAGGCAGATTGGCCTGCCGCGTGCGACGGCCCGTGGATCAGTGGGCTTCGGCCTTGCCTGCCGGCGCCTCGTTGGTGACGTGGCGCACCAGCTTGCCGATGGTCAGGCCCTGCAGCAGGATCGACGACAACACCACGATGTAGGTGATGCTCAGCACCAGGTCCCGCTCCGGCCCCAGGGGCAGGGCCAGCGCCAGCGCCACCGAGACACCGCCGCGCAGGCCGCCCCAGGTCAGCACGCGGATGGTGCCCCGGGGCACGCTGCGCCAGCGGCGCAACAGCAGGATCGCCGGGGCCACGGTAAGCAGGCGCGAGGCCACGATGGCCAACGCCAAAAGGCTGGCCGCCGCCAGGTGCAGCCAGTTGAATGGCAGCAGCAACAGCTCCAGGCCGATCAGGGCGAACAGCAGCGCGTTGAGCATGTCATCGAGCAATTCCCAGAAACCATCCAGGTAGCGCCGGGTCATGTCGTTCATCGCCAGGTTGCGTCCCAGGTTGCCGATGATCAGGCCCGCCACCACCATCGCGATGGGTGCCGAGACATGGATCTCGCTGGCCATGGCCGACCCACCGATCACCAGGGCCAGGGTCAGCATCACTTCGATCTGGTGCTGCTCGATGCTCTTGATCATCAGGTACACCAGGTAGCCGATCAGGCCGCCGAACAGCACGCCGCCAATGGCCTCATGCACAAACAGCCAGGCAGTGGCGCCTACGGTGGGGGTTTCGCCCAGTTGCGCGATGCCCAGCAGCACGGTGAACACCACGACCGCCGTACCGTCGTTGAACAGCGATTCGCCGACGATGGTGGTCTTCAACGGCTTGGAGGCATTGGCGGTACGCAGCACGCCCAGCACCGCGATCGGATCGGTTGGCGAGATCAGCGCGCCGAACAGCAGGCAGTAGAGGAAGCTCACGTGCCAGCCGAACAGGCCGAAGATCCAGTAGGCCAGGCTGCCGATGACGAAGGTGGCGATCAGCACCCCGACCGTCGCCAGCAGGCCGATGGGCCAGCGATAGCTGCGCAGGTCGTTGAGGTTGACGTGCAGGGCGCCGGCGAACAGCAGGAACGACAGCATCCAGTTCATCAGCAGGTCGCCGAAGTCGATCTTGCCGATCAGTTCTTCGACATGTTCTTCCAGGCCGGGGTAGCCCAGGTAGGTCAGCCCCTGCAGCAGCAGGGAGAACAGCAGGGCGGTGACCATCACGCCAATGGTCGGTGGCAGGCCGATGAAACGGAAATTGACGTAGGTCAGCAGGGTCGTCAGGCAGATAAAGGCAGCGACAAGTTCAAGCATCCGGACTCCTTTGGATGATCGTGGAAAATAGCCTGAAGTCGTTCAGGCCAAGGGTTTGATGTCCCGGTGCCGTCCAGGGGCACAGTGGCGACGAGGCAAGTTGCCATCAGGCATGGCGGTAATCGACACATTGACCACGTCGAAGCGGCGATGTTGCAGTCCCGGGGACAAACTCGGCCCCATGTCCATGCGGACGAACTCGCCGCCTACCCGGCCAAAAGTGTCGATGCTCCGTGCAACCGAGGCGGGCGGCATGCGAGGATCGCCGCTTCGCGATGATGTTCAGGCAGGGAGACGAGGTGCTGGCGACAACTCTGGTTCTGATGGCGGCGCTGTTGCATGCGGCATGGAACACGCTGATCAAGTTCAGTGGCGAGCGGCTGCTGGTGGTGGCCTGCATGGACAGCGTGGCCTTGCTGTTCGTGGTCGGCATGCTGTTCTTCCTGCAATGGCCGCCCCAGGAACTCTGGCCCTGGATCTTCGCTTCCGCGGCTTTCGAACTCTTGTATCGCTACCTGTTGATCCAGGCTTACCGAGTGGGGGACCTGGGATTGGTCTACCCGCTGATGCGTGGCCTTTCGCCCCTGGTGGTGCTGGCACTGACCCTGGGGTTCGGTGGCGAAGCCCTGAGCACCCAGCAGATCCTCGGCATCTTGCTGATCCCCTTCGGCATGCTGTGCCTGCTCTGGCAGGGCGGAGGAGGGGCGCGCCTGCCCTGGAGCATGCTGCCGGTAGTGGCCCTGATCGGCCTGTGCATCGGTTGCTACACCTTCATCGACGGCCAGGCCCTGCGCCGCTGGGCACACCCGTTGGACTACCTGACCTGGGTCACGTTGCTCAGCGCCTGGCCTTTTCCCCTGGTGGCGGTGGTCTGGAAGCGCCCGGCCTTCGCCCTGTTCTGGCGTGAACAATGGCGCCTGGGGCTGAGCGTCGGCTTCTGCGTGCTGTTCAGCTACGCTCTGGTGCTTTGGGCCATGCAGTTGGGCTCTATCGCCGAAGCGGCGGCCTTGCGTGAAATCAGTGTGATTCTGGTGGTGCTGTTCGGCATGCGCTACCTGAAGGAACCCTTCGGCCGGCCAAGGCTGATGGCCTGTGGCCTGGTGCTGATCGGCATGTTGGTGATGAAGCTGTGAGCACTCCCTAAAACTCTAAAAAAGGATTTACGTTATGACTGTCGCGTTCTGGTGTGTATTGATCGCAATCGCCCTGCCATACCTGTGCACCGCCATCGCCAAGGGCGCTGGCAACTACGGGCTCCGGCACAACCATGATCCACGGGGCTTCCTGAGTACCCTGGAGGGTCTGCCAAAGCGTGCGCATTGCGCACAGCTCAATGGCTTCGAGGTGACTCCGGCTTTTGCCGCCGCAGTGATCATTGCCCATGTGGCGGGCAACGCCGAGCTGGTGACCATCAACGTGCTGGCGGTGCTGTTCATCACCAGTCGCCTGCTGTACATGATCTGCTACCTGGCGGATTGGGCAGTGCTGCGTTCTTTGGTGTGGTTCGTGGGCATGGGGCTGATCGCCAGCTTCTTCTTCGTCTCTATCTGAGGCTGGCCGGGCTTGTCGACGCCCAGGTCGACAAGCTGGTTCCGGCTGGAGGCGTTACGGAGTATTGGCGACTTGCGGCACCTGGGGCAGCGGCATGTCCTTGGGCCAGAGCATCCAGATCTGGCCTGGTTGCTTCATGTCGCCGGCCAGTTGCCCGGCTGCATCGCCAGTTCCCCAGAACAGGTCGGCGCGCACTTCCCCGGTGATCGCGCCGCCGGTGTCCTGGGCTGCAACCGGGCGTACCAGGCTGCTGCCGTCGGGGCGGGTGGTGGATAACCACAGCAGGCTGCCCAGGGGAATCACCTTGCGGTCCACGGCGACGCTGTAGCCCGAGGTCAGGGGCACGTTCAGGGAGCCGCGCGGCCCTTCGTTGCTGTCCGGGTTGCGGTTGAAGAACACATAGCTCGGGTTGCTGCCCAGCAGCTCGGGAATCCGCGCCGGGTGGGCCTTGGCCCAGGCAGCGATGGTGCCCATGGTCACTTCTTCCTTCTTCAGTTCGCCTTGCTCCACCAGCCAGCGACCGATAGGCCGGTACGGGTGGCCGTTCTGGTCGGCATAACCGATACGCAGTTGGCGACCATCGTCCAGCTGGATCCTGCCCGAACCCTGGATCTGCAGGAATTGCAGGTCCATGGGGTCGGTCAGCCAGGCGATCACCGGCGCCTTGACGCCCTGGGCCTCGATGGTCGCGGCATCGTCGTAGGGCTTGAGCACCCGGCCTTCGAGCCGTCCCCGCAGGCGCTTGCCCTTGAGTTCGGGATAGAGGCTGTCCAGGGCGACCACGATCATGTCGTCCGGCACGCCATACACTGGTACGTTGGCCGTCTTGGTCTGGGCCAGGCTGCCGGGATACACCGGCTCGTAGTAGCCCGTGATCAGGCCCGTGGTGCTGCCGCTGCCCGAGCGCAGGCCGTAGACCTGCAGGCGTTCCTTGAGAAAACCACGGATCGCCTCGGGGCTCTGGGGCACGTTGGCCGCGGCGGCGCAGGTGGCGCCCCACACCGGATCGGTCTTGAGCCGGGTGCAGGCGCTGCGCCAGGAGCCGAAGCCAGCCAGCAGGTCGTTGTCGGCTACTGCGGGCAGCGCCTCCCAGGGGGCGCTGTTGTAGGTGGCCAGGGCGTGGGTCTGTGGCTGAGAGGGGGGCTGTTCAGTGTCGCCGCCGTTGCAACCGGCGAGCAGCGCCAGGGCCGGGACGGTCCAGAACCAGTGGCGGCACCAGCGGGGAAAACTCGGGTTCATGCTGTGTTTCCTTGGGGGGACGTCCCGCATTCATGGCGGAGGACAACCCATATTATTAATAGGGCTATTGGTCTTTGTCCGGGAGGCGAGGATACTGGCCGCCGTTTTCCGTGACCTGACCTGAAGCCACCATGACGTTAAAAAGACTCTCTGTTGTATTGCTGGCCTGCCTGACGCTTTCCGCCTGCGGTGGGGTCGATCCCAATTCTCCCCTGGGCCAGCGCAAGGCGATCTTCAAGCAGATGCTCAAGACCGGCGAAGACCTGGGAGGCATGCTCCGCGGACGCATCCCGTTCGACGGTGCGCGTTTCGCCGAGGGCGCAGTGAAGCTCGACAACCTGTCCCACGAGCCCTGGAAGCACTTCCCTGCGGTCAAGGAAGAAGACCACACCAGCGCCACCGATGATGTCTGGCGCCGGCAGGCACGCTTCCAGGAGCTGGCCCGGGTCCTGGAGGCAGCCACCGGTGAACTGGTGGTCGCCAGCCAGGTCCAGCCCTACAAGGCCAGCAACCTTGGCCCGGCGGTGCAGAAGGTCGAGGACGCCTGTAGCGCCTGCCACAAAGAGTTTCGTAATCACTGATCCCGGCCGGGCAAAGCCCTGGCAGGGATGCCGGGGCTCCTCGTCATGTCGGGGCAGTGCCCGACCTACTTGTCCAGATCGTCCAGGGCTTGCTGCAGTTCCTTGCGGGATTCGGCGAGCTTGTCCTTGCGCTTGTTGATCTTCTCCGAGTCGCCCTTCTTCATGGCCTTTTCCAGGTCGGCCTGGCGGCGGCTGACTTCGTGCTTGGCGTCGAGGACCTTGTTTTCCCGCTCTTTCTTCAGCGAGGCGTCGGTGCAATGGGTGGTGACTTCATTCAGTGCGCGTTCCAGGCCGGCCTGCTGATCGCTGTTGCCGTGGGCCTTGGCTTGTTCGATCTGGGTCGTGATGGCCTGGCGCTTGGCGGCGCAGCCGGTCAGTTCGGGTGTTTGCTCGTTGGCCAACAGTGGCGCGCTCATCAAGCCGCATAGGGTCAGGGCTGCGAGCGAAGGAAAGATGTTCATTGACGGCTCCAGGTGAAAAAGATCAAAAAATAACCAATGAAGTAATACTGGGGCGTGCCGGAATGGGCTGTTGGAGCCCATTTCGGACCAGGTGGTTCAATACCCGACCCAGGTGAGCGACTAAAAACCTTCGACGCCGGCGTCATTCAGGGTGGCACGCAAGGCCAGCACCTGCGGGTCGCGAAAGAACGCTGCCAGTCGCTCTGCGCGCTCCACCCCAACCTCGGCTTCTTGTTGCCAGTCCAGGCTGCTCTTGAGTGCCAGCGCCTGCCATGGCCCGCCCAGGTCGGCCGCGCCACTGGGCGGCAAGCCCAGGGCCTTCAGCCAAAG
Organism: Pseudomonas piscis; assembly: GCF_009380155.1. GTDB lineage: Bacteria > Pseudomonadota > Gammaproteobacteria > Pseudomonadales > Pseudomonadaceae > Aquipseudomonas > Aquipseudomonas piscis. The sequence goes on from NZ_WHUV01000001.1 coordinate 492,087, forward strand.
CGCGAAGGGTCGCCGCCTGGCGTTGTGCAGGCTTTCGAGCAGGCGTGCGCTGCTGCGTTCGCCGAAGCCGGCCATGTTAACAAGCTCTGCCTGGTCGAGGGTCAACCAATCCAGCAGGCTCTTGATTCGCCCCGCTTGGACCAGTCGTACCCAGGTTTGCTCGCCGACATGCTCCAGGTTCAGGGCCTGCTTGCCACTGAGCCAGGTCAGGCGTGCCAGGAACTGGCTCTCGCATCCGGGGGAGGGTTGCCAGCAGCTCAGCGCGTGGAAGTCGCTCTGCACCGGCGCCTGGAGCGGTGGACGCTGCGGTGCCCTGAGGACCACGTCATCCAGGCGGGGAATGGTCAGGCCGGCGAGACTGACGGCCACCTGGTCGCCGGGGAGGATGTCCAGCTCGCGCCAGCGGCGTAGCGAGCCAGCGCTTACCCGGCGGATCTGCCGATCGTCGAGTGTGACCGGTTCGATGTGCAGCAGTGGTGTGATGCGCCCGGTGCGACCGACGCGAAACTCTACCTCGCGGACATTGGCCAAGGCCTGGATGTAAGGGTACTTCCAGGCGGCGATCCAGTGCGGGTTCCGGGCCTGCCATCGTTCGGCCGCGGGGCGTCGGCCCAGGCGCAGGATGATTCCGTCGCTGGCGAAGGGTAGCGCCGAGCGGTACCAGTGTTCGCGCCAATGCTGGGCCGCGTCGAAGTTGGCGATCCTGCGGCTGTATTCGCGGCCTTCGGTAAAACCCAGCTTGGCCAACTGCTCCAGGCGTTCATCCATCGCTTGTGGCCCTTGTGGCCAATCCCAGACGAACAAGCCGATTTGTGCCGCGGCATCGGGTTCCAGGTGTTTGCGGGCCATCCAGCCCGCCACTCGGCTACGGGCATTGCGGCTGCCGGCCCGGGCCTGCACGTGGCCCTCCAGGCGCTGGTACAGCTCACCCTGGAGCAACAGGTCCACGGGCTGCGGTAACTGTTGGGGAATGGCCGGGATCTGCCGGGCCACGCTGCTCCAGTCGTGGCCCTGCTGACCATCGCCCCGACTCAGTGCCTGGTGCAAGCGGCCCTTGCGGTAGATCAGGCTCACGGCCACGCCGTCGATCTTGGGCTGCACCCAGACTTCCCGACGGTTGCGCAACCAGAGTCGCACGGCGTCGGCGCCCGGGAGCTTTTCCACTCCGGTATGGGGCACCGGGTGAGCGATATTGCCGCGGGCGCTGGCCAGCGGACGGGATCTGGCCTGGGGCGCGAGGGGGAAGCAGCTTTGCAGCGTATCCAGGCGCTGGCGGGCCTGATCGTAGAGTTCATCGGCAACCAGCGCCTGGCCGTCCCGGTGATAGCTGGTATCCCAGCGCTGGAGCTGTTGGTGCAGGGTAGTGATCTCCACGTCGGCCCGGGTTGTCGGCCAGTCCGGGCAATGGGCCTGGGTCGACAGCGGGATGAAGATCGTCAGCAGGAGCAGTCTTGGCAGCATGGCGAGCGTCCTTGCCCGGAAAGGTCATGCTCAAAGGTTAGGTGCGGTGATGCGGGACGGGCGGGGCAGGTGTTTACCGGTTGTTTCCCGGTCGGTCCGGCAGGTGGTCCGGACGGCGACTTTGGTTGTAAGGCAGGGAATATGGAGGCAGGAGGGAGAAATCCGTGGGTACAAAAAAGCCCCGCCGGCATAGCCGGGCGGGGCCTTGGTGACGCGGGAAGGCTTACAGGCCGGCGGCGGCGCGCAAGGCCTCGGCGCGGTCGGTTTTTTCCCAGGTGAAGGTGGAGAAGGTGTCTTCGCCCACGGTCTTGGTTTCCGGAGTGCGGCCGAAGTGGCCGTAGGCTGCGGTTTCCTGGTACATCGGGTGCAGCAGGTCGAGCATGGTGGTGATCGCGTAAGGACGCAGGTCGAAGTGCTCGCGTACCAGCTTGATGATCTTGTCATCGCTGATCTTGCCGGTGCCGAAGGTGTTCAGCGAGATCGAAGTCGGCTGGGCGACGCCGATGGCGTAGGACACCTGGATCTCGCAACGCTCGGCCAGGCCGGCGGCGACGATGTTCTTGGCCACGTAGCGACCGGCGTAGGCTGCCGAACGGTCGACCTTGGATGGGTCCTTGCCGGAGAACGCGCCGCCGCCGTGGCGAGCCATGCCGCCGTAGCTGTCGACGATGATCTTGCGGCCGGTCAGGCCGCAGTCGCCCACTGGGCCGCCGATGATGAACTGGCCGGTCGGGTTGATGTGGAACTGGGTGTCCTTGTGCAGCAGCTCGGCTGGCAGCACGTGCTTGACGATCAGTTCCATCACGCCTTCACGCAGGTCGTTGTAGGAGACTTCCGGGTTGTGCTGGGTCGACAGCACCACCGCATCGATGCCGACCACGATGCCGTTTTCATAGCGGCAGGTGACCTGGGACTTGGCATCCGGGCGCAGCCATGGCAGCAGGCCCGATTTGCGGGCCTCGGCCTGGCGCTGCACCAGCTGGTGGGAGAACGCGATCGGGGCTGGCATCAGTGCCGAGGTTTCGTTGCTGGCGTAGCCGAACATCAGGCCCTGGTCGCCTGCGCCCTGGTCTTCAGGCTTGGCGCGGTCGACGCCCTGGTTGATGTCAGGGGACTGCTTGCCGATGATGTTCATCACGCCGCAGGTGGCGCCGTCGAAGCCGACGTCGGAGCTGGTGTAGCCGATTTCGCAGATGACGTCGCGGACGATCTGCTCCAGGTCGACCCAGGCGCTGGTGGTCACTTCGCCAGCAACGATGGCGACACCGGTCTTGACCAGGGTTTCAACCGCTACGCGGGCGTGCTTGTCCTGGGCGATGATAGCGTCCAGCACCGCATCGGAAATCTGGTCAGCGATTTTATCCGGATGCCCTTCGGACACGGACTCGGAGGTGAAAAGGGAGTATTCGCTCATCTCGACGGTTTCCTAAATTTACCGATGGTGAGTGTCGCCAGCCGGTCGCTGAAAATGGCGGACCTGGATCTGGAAACCATTACGTAAGCCTACATAGAGGCTTTCCCCGGGAGTCAGTCCCGCAGCGGTGGCCCAACGGGCCAGATCATCTTGTTCGAACCCTAGCCAGAGATCGCCACAGGCTTCTTTGGCCCAGCTCTGGTTATGGCTGCACAAGTCTGTCACCAGCAGGCTACCGCCTGCTTGCAGCAATTGCGCCATCTGCTTGAGTGCTTCGGCTGGCGCCGCGAAATGGTGCAGGACCATGTTCAGCACCACGCAGTCGGCCTTGAGTGGCATGCCTTTCAATGCATCGGCCAATTGCAGGCTGACGTTAGCCAGCGCTTCGCGCTCGCACAACTGGCGTGCCAGCTCCAGCATCGCCGGGCTGTTGTCCAGGGCGGTTACCTGGGCAAAGCGCCGGGCCAGCTCGGGGAGGAATCCGCCGTCGCCGGGACCGACCTCGATGGCTGTGGCTTCTGGCTTGAAGCTCAATTTGTCCAATAGCGCCAAGACGCTTTCGCGGTACTGCGTCAGTCCTGCGATCAGGTCCTGTTGGGCGCGGAATTTCTCCGCCACCCGGGAAAAGAAGTCTTCGCTGGCAGCGGCCCGTTGTCCGTGGACCAGGCCGATCCGCGACTGGACTTCGACCGGCAAGGGCAATTGGTCGACTTCATCCAGCAGCGCCGCATGCAACTTGCCACCCAGCAGTTCGGTGTGGGGCAAGGCGCGGCGGTAGAAGATCGCATTGCCTTCGCGGCGGGTGGCCACCAGCCCGGCCTGGGCCAGGACCTTCAGGTGATGGCTCATGCCCGACTGGCCGATGGCGAAGATCTGCGCCAACTCCAGTACGCCGAAGGAATCGTTGCTCAGGGCACGTAATACGTTCAGCCGTAACGGATCGCCGCCGGCCTTGCACAGGGCGGCCAGATCGTCGCAATCGTCATGGCGAATGTTGGATACATGCAGGTTCATGGGAGCGCAGTCTAGTGGCGCCCGAAACAGCCCGCAAGGCCAATATCAAAAAGTTTTGATATTGAGCTGTGCGAGGGCGATCCAGGGCTGTCGCCAGCCAGGATGGGGAACGGTGTCGGGGTTTGCCTGGTCGATTGAGTGGTTAGCCGTAGGAAAAACGTGCTTGAGTAACTATCTGTCATTGCCCCCGCCAGACGCCTGAGGGAAAATGCAGGCCTTTTTTCCGTTTTGTTTTGTCCAATCTTCAGGAGATCAGCGATGCCAAGCCGTCGTGAGCGTGCCAACGCCATTCGTGCCCTCAGCATGGATGCCGTGCAAAAAGCCAACAGCGGCCATCCGGGTGCCCCCATGGGTATGGCGGATATCGCCGAAGTACTTTGGCGTGACTACCTCAAGCACAACCCGAGCAATCCGTCCTTCGCCGACCGTGACCGCTTCGTGCTGTCCAACGGTCATGGCTCGATGCTGATCTACTCGCTGCTGCACCTGACCGGCTACGATCTTTCGATCGACGACCTGAAGAATTTCCGCCAACTGCACAGCCGTACCCCGGGCCACCCGGAATTCGGCTACACCCCGGGTGTGGAGACCACCACTGGCCCACTGGGTCAGGGCCTGGCCAATGCCGTGGGCTTCGCCCTGGCGGAAAAAGTCCTGGCGGCGCAGTTCAACCGTCCCGGTCACAACATCGTCGATCACCACACCTATGTGTTCCTGGGTGATGGCTGCATGATGGAAGGCATTTCCCACGAAGTCGCGTCCCTGGCCGGCACCCTGGGCCTGGGCAAGCTGATCGCCTTCTACGATGACAACGGCATTTCCATCGACGGCGAGGTCGAAGGCTGGTTCACCGACGACACGCCCAAGCGTTTCGAAGCCTACAACTGGCAAGTGATCCGCAACGTCGACGGCCACGATCCGGAAGAGATCAAGACCGCCATCGAGACCGCGCGCAAGAGCCCGCTGCCAACCCTGATCTGCTGCAAGACCACCATCGGTTTCGGTTCGCCGAACAAGCAGGGCAAGGAAGACTGCCACGGCGCGCCACTGGGCGCCGAGGAAATCGCCCTGACCCGCGAAGCCCTGAAGTGGAACCACGGTCCGTTCGAAATCCCTGCCGACATCTATGCCGAGTGGGATGCCAAGGAAGCCGGTCGCGCTGTTGAAGCCGAGTGGGACCAGCGTTTCGCCGCTTACTCCGCAGCCTTCCCGACCGAGGCCAACGAACTGGTACGGCGCCTGGCCGGTGACCTGCCGGCGGACTTCGCCGCCAAGGCCGACGCCTACATCGCCGAAGTGGCGGCCAAGGGCGAGACCATCGCCAGCCGCAAGGCCAGCCAGAACACCCTGAACGCCTTCGGTCCATTGCTGCCTGAGTTCCTCGGCGGTTCGGCGGACCTGGCCGGCTCCAACCTGACCCTGTGGAAAGGCTGCAAGGGCGTCAGTGCCGAGGATGCCAGCGGCAACTACATGTACTACGGCGTACGCGAGTTCGGCATGACCGCCATCATGAACGGTGTTGCCCTGCACGGTGGCCTGGTGCCTTACGGCGCGACCTTCCTGATGTTCATGGAATACGCCCGTAACGCGGTGCGCATGTCGGCGCTGATGAAGCAACGCGTCATCCACGTCTACACCCACGACTCCATCGGCCTGGGCGAAGACGGCCCGACCCACCAGCCTATCGAGCAACTGACCAGCCTGCGCAGCACGCCGAACCTCGACACCTGGCGTCCAGCCGACGCCGTGGAATCGGCGGTGTCCTGGAAGCACGCGCTGGAGCGCAAGGACGGTCCTTCGGCGTTGATCTTCTCTCGCCAGAACCTGCAGCACCAAACCCGTGATGCCGGTCAGATCGCCGATATCAGCCGCGGTGGTTATGTGTTGAAGGACTGTGCAGGCGAGCCTGAGCTGATCCTGATCGCCACCGGTTCGGAAGTGGGCCTGGCGGTGCAGGCTTTCGACAAGCTGACCGAGCAGGGCCGCAAGGTGCGTGTGGTATCCATGCCGTGCACCAGTGTGTTCGATGCCCAGGATGCAGGCTACAAGCAGTCGGTCCTGCCGCTGCAGGTCGGTGCGCGGATCGCCATCGAAGCCGCCCATGCCGACTTCTGGTACAAGTACGTGGGTCTGGAAGGCCGCGTGATCGGCATGACCACCTACGGTGAGTCGGCGCCTGCGCCTGCACTGTTCGAAGAGTTCGGCTTCACCCTGGACAACATCCTGGGCCAGGCCGAAGAGCTGCTGGAAGACTGAGAAAAGCACGTGGTGGCCTGTCCACCAAAGTCGCAAGCGGGGGCTGGTTTACCGGCCCCCGCTTGCGAGTGCGTATAACAAGTTCGTCTGCCGTGCCTGATCGAGAACCCCATGTCCCAATCGCGTCCTTATAAAGTTGCACTCAACGGCTACGGCCGGATTGGTCGTTGCGTCTTGCGTGCTCTGTTCGAGCGAGGGGCTGCGGCCGGGTTCGAGATCGTGGCCATCAACGACCTGGCCGACATGGCCAGCGTCGAATACCTGACACGCTTCGACTCCACCCATGGCCGGTTTCCCGGCGAGGTGACAGTCGATGGCGATTGTCTGCATATCAATGGCAACTGCGTGAAGGTGTTGCGCAGTGCCACTCCCGAAGGCATCGACTGGGCAGCCCTGGACATCGACCTGGTGCTGGAATGCTCCGGTGCCTATCACACCCGTGAGGACGGCCAGCGCTTCCTCGCTGCCGGCGCGCCGCGGGTGTTGTTCTCCCAGCCGATGGCCAGCGAGGCGGATGTCGACGCCACCATCGTCTACGGGGTGAACCAGGATTGCCTGAGCGGCGATGAGCTGCTGGTGTCCAACGCGTCTTGCACCACCAACTGCGGCGTGCCCTTGCTGCGCCTGCTGGACCAGGCCATCGGCCTGGAGTATGTGTCCATCACCACTATCCACTCGGCGATGAACGACCAGCCGGTGATCGATGCCTATCACCACGAGGACCTGCGCCGCACCCGCTCGGCGTTCCAGTCGGTGATCCCGGTGTCCACTGGCCTGGCCCGGGGCATCGAGCGCCTGCTGCCGGAACTTGCCGGGCGAATCCAGGCCAAAGCGGTACGGGTACCGACGGTCAACGTGTCCTGCCTGGATATCACCATGCAGACGGTCAGCGACACCGATGCCGCCGAGGTCAACCGGATCCTGCGCGAGGCCGCCACCAGCGGTCCGCTCAAGGGCCTGCTGGCCTATACCGAATTGCCGCACGCCAGCTGCGATTTCAACCATGACCCCCATTCGGCGATCGTCGATGCCAGTCAGACCCGCGTTTCCGGCCCCCGGCTGGTGAACATCCTGGCCTGGTTCGACAACGAATGGGGTTTTGCCAACCGGATGCTGGACGTTGCGGGCCATTACCTGCAAACAGCCGCTCCACTCTCTGCTTCTAATATTCAGTAACCCAGGAATTGCGACCCATGACCGTGTTGAAGATGACCGACCTCGATCTGCAAGGTAAGCGCGTGCTGATCCGCGAAGACCTCAACGTCCCAGTCAAGGACGGTGTAGTCACCAGCGACGCGCGGATCCTGGCTTCGCTGCCGACCATCAAGCTGGCCCTGGAGAAAGGCGCGGCGGTGATGGTCTGCTCGCACCTGGGCCGTCCGACTGAAGGCGAGTTTTCGGCTGAGAACAGCCTCAAGCCGGTGGCTGACTACCTGAGCCGCGCCCTGGGCCGCGAAGTGCCGCTGGTAGCCGACTACCTGGGTGGTGTCGAGGTCAAGGCCGGCGACGTCGTGCTGTTCGAGAACGTACGTTTCAACAAGGGCGAGAAAAAGAACGCCGATGAGCTGGCCCAGCAATACGCCGCCCTGTGCGACGTGTTCGTGATGGATGCCTTCGGTACCGCCCACCGGGCCGAGGGTTCGACCCACGGCGTGGCCAAGTTCGCCAAGGTGCCGGCGGCAGGCCCGTTGCTGGCGGCCGAGCTGGATGCCCTGGGCAAGGCCCTGGATACCCCGGCCAAGCCGATGGCGGCGATCGTCGCCGGTTCCAAGGTGTCCACCAAGCTGGACGTGCTCAACAGCCTGAGCGAGGTCTGCGACCAGCTGATCGTCGGCGGCGGCATCGCCAATACCTTCCTGGCCGCTGCCGGCCATCCGGTGGGCAAGTCGCTGTACGAGCCGGACCTGCTGGACACCGCCCGTGCCATCGCCGCCAAGGTCAGCGTGCCACTGCCAGTGGACGTGGTGGTGGCCAAGGAGTTCGCCGAGAGCGCCGCGGCCACGGTCAAGGCGATCGCCGACGTGGCGGCCGACGACATGATCCTGGACATCGGCCCGCAAACCGCTGCGCAATTCGCGCAACTGCTCAAGTCGTCCAAGACCATCCTCTGGAACGGTCCGGTGGGTGTGTTCGAGTTCGACCAGTTCGGCAATGGCACCAAGGTCCTGGCCCAGGCGATCGCCGATAGCACGGCGTTCTCCATCGCTGGCGGTGGCGACACCCTGGCGGCCATCGACAAGTATGGCGTGGCCCAGCAGATCTCCTACATTTCTACCGGTGGTGGCGCCTTCCTCGAATTCGTCGAGGGCAAGGTGCTGCCGGCGGTCGAAGTCCTGGAAGCCCGGGCCAAGGCCTGAGACTGCCATTGGCCGGGCAAAGGAGTGTTCTGATGGTCAAGACGTTGCCATTGCTGCTTGCCGTAGCATGGCTCGCGGGGTGCTCCGGCACTTCGCCGGGCCAGCCTGCGGATGCGGCCCAGAGGCCAGGGCAAGGTTGCTACCAGGCCGACTGGCAGGCCGAGACGGCACCGGTGATCAACAAGCGCCTGGGGCCTGAAGGCTTGGAGAAATACGAGACTCCGACAAGGACCCGGGAACAGGGTTGCCCTTGACGGGTCAGATTGGATAACGCGACGCGCCGGGCCCCGGGGTCCGGCCGAGGAACATCGATGAAAGCTTTGATCGCCGTGGCGATGCTGGGGCTGCTTGGCGGTTGCGCCGACTTGCACTTGCTCAAGTCGCCGAGCACCGACAACTGGACCACCTGGGTCTGCGACAGCCAGGCCCAGGTGCTCTGGCGCTACACCGACGACAGCCGCAAGGCCGTCGACGTGCGCCTGGGAGGCGACGACCAGGTACGCCGCTTGAAACTCGAGCCTAGCGGTTCGGGGTCGTTGTACAGCGACGACATGCTGGCGTTTCACGTCAAGGGTGAGGAAGGCCTGGTCTACTGGGTCGCCACCAACGACCTGATCGGCCGCGGCTGTAAAGCGCTGTAGGCCGGGAACCGATGCTGAACCTGTAGGAGCGAAGCTTGCTCGCGGTGCTACCCGGACATTGATCATGGATGTCGCCAGGCCGACCGCCATCGCGGGCAAGCCTCGTTCCTGCGGGGACGCAGGGCTCTTGAAATTGATGAAGTAACGAATCCGCAGGCCGGGCTGACCCCCGATCTGCAATCACTTGAATAGCAGTCGCCGCTACGGCAGGCTTGCACGATTAACGACCCTCGACCGGGAGAGACACACACAATGGCACTCATCAGCATGCGCCAGATGCTGGACCACGCAGCCGAGTTCGGCTATGGCGTTCCAGCCTTCAACGTCAACAACCTTGAGCAGATGCGCGCCATCATGGAAGCCGCTGACAAGACTGACTCCCCGGTGATCGTCCAGGCTTCCGCCGGTGCCCGCAAATACGCCGGCGCCCCGTTCCTGCGCCACCTGATCCTGGCTGCCATCGAAGAGTTCCCGCACATTCCGGTGTGCATGCACCAGGACCACGGCACCAGCCCTGACGTCTGCCAGCGCTCGATCCAGCTGGGCTTCAGCTCGGTGATGATGGACGGTTCCCTGGGTGAAGACGGCAAGACCCCGACCGACTACGAGTACAACGTCCGCGTGACCCAGCAGACCGTGGCCATGGCCCACGCCTGTGGCGTGTCGGTAGAGGGCGAGCTGGGCTGCCTGGGTTCCCTGGAAACCGGCATGGCCGGTGAAGAAGACGGTATCGGCGCCGAAGGCGTGCTGGACCACAGCCAGATGCTGACCGATCCGGAAGAGGCCGCCGACTTCGTCAAGAAGACCCAGGTCGACGCCCTGGCCATCGCCATCGGTACCAGCCACGGTGCCTACAAGTTCACCAAGCCGCCTACCGGCGACGTGCTGGCCATCGACCGCATCAAGGAAATCCACAAGCGCATCCCCAACACCCACCTGGTGATGCACGGTTCGTCCTCGGTACCGCAAGAGTGGCTGGCGATCATCAACCAGTACGGTGGCGACATCAAGGAAACCTACGGCGTGCCGGTCGAGGAGATCGTCGAAGGCATCAAGCACGGCGTGCGCAAGGTCAACATCGATACCGACCTGCGCCTGGCATCCACCGGTGCCATGCGCCGCCTGATGGCCACCAACCCGAGCGAGTTCGACCCACGCAAGTTCTTCGGCGCCACCGTGACTGCCATGCGCGACGTGTGCATCGCTCGCTACGAAGCCTTCGGCACCGCAGGTAATGCCTCGAAGATCAAGCCGATCTCCCTGGAAGGCATGTTCCAGCGTTACCTCAAGGGTGAGCTGAACGCCAAGGTCAACTAAGCCTCGGTCGCCTACGAAAAAGCCCGCAGCGATGCGGGCTTTTTTGTGCCTGCGTGCCGGCTCAGCTCTTGTTGTGGTCGATGTCCAGCTTGGAGAAGGTCACCTTGCCACCTTCGCTGGTGTAGCCGCTGTTGTCCTGCACATAGACCCCGGCCTTGAAGTACAGCGGTTTGTCACGCCAGGCAGCGCCCAGCCGGGTGTCCCAGCGGTAGCCGGCGGCGCTGATGCCCAGGACACCGCCCGGGCTCAGATGGATCAGGTAGGAAAACCTCCGGTCCATGGGCACGTTCTTGGCGATGCCGATGACCCGGGACCGGGTGTCCTCCGGGCGCATGCGCACCTTGGCCACGATGTTGCCGCGCCCCTGACTGGCCTTGTACTGGTATTCCAGCTTCACCAGCGGCCGGGTGCTGTTGTACGCATGGATCTGGCCGATGACGATCTTGCCCGAGGAGGGCACCTGGTTCACTGCCAGGGTGGCCTGCAGCAGGTTGTCGGCCTCGGGGTAGGTCCAGTTGCGCAAGGTGCCGTTGGCATAGGTCTCGCGCAGCTCGGTGCGTGGATAGATGGCGTTCTCGGTCTTCGAGCCGGTGACTGGCGACCAGAAGAACAAGGTGCCGGAATCGGCATGGAAGTATTGGTTCTTGAAACCCTTGACCAGGGTCGGGGTATCGATGGTGGCCGGCGGGCTGCCGACGGGAACGCTGAGGTTCCAGGTTGCCAGGTCGATCATGGGGAAGGTTCCGCAAAAGTGTACCGGGCGCAGCTGGGCGAAGGCTCCAGACCGCGCTTCTCGGGTGTTTTTTAGCCCTCGCAAGGATGTTCCAGCAAGCGCCGTACGGCGGAAAAATGACGCCAGTGAAGTGTCCAGGTGCCATATTCATGGATTGCAATGCGGCAGAACTGTGACCGTTAGTCGGGAGCAGGGGCCATTGGCGGAGTGATGGCTCCATGACAGCTTCTGCTTTTGAATATCCGGGTCTAGAGTGAAACCTCAGTTTTTGTCAGGTTTTCTCACCAGTTCAGTCTTATTACAGACAAGAGAAGCAGCATGGAATGCGTGCAACCGGAGACAGCCGAGGGCCACTCCACTCTTCTGATCGTCGATGACTACCCCGAGAACCTCCTGAGCATGCGCGCGCTGTTGCAGCGCCAGGATTGGCGGGTAATGACCGCCGCCTCGGGTGTCGAGGCCCTCAGTCTGTTGCTGGAGCATGAGGTGGACCTGGTCCTGCTCGACGTGCAGATGCCGGGCATGGATGGTTTCGAAGTGGCCCGCCTGATGCGCGGCAGCCAGCGCACGCGCCTGACCCCGATCATCTTCCTCACCGCCAACGAGCAATCCCAGGATGCCGTGATCAAGGGGTATGCCAACGGTGCGGTGGACTACCTGTTCAAGCCCTTCGATCCGCAGATCCTCAAGCCCAAGGTCCAGGCGTTGCTGGAACACCAGCGCAACCGCCGGGCCCTGCAGCACCTGAGTCATGACCTGGAGCAGGCCCGGGCCTTCAATGCCTCGGTGTTGGACAACGCCGCCGAGGGCATCCTGGTGGTGGACGAGGAGGGGCGGATACGCTTCGCCAACCCCGCGGTGTCGCGCTTGCTCAATGCCCAGGTGAAAGATCTGGTGGGCTCGGCCTTCCTCGATTACCTGCAGAATCCCCATGTCCCGGACTGGCACGTGTCCGAGTTGTACGCCAGTTATCGCCGGGGCGAAACCTTCCGCCTGCATGACGCCCTGCTGCGCACCGTCCCCGGCCAGCAGATCAGCGTGGCGTTGTCCTGCGCCCCGCTGCCCAGCGAGCAGAAGGCCATGGTGGTGACCCTGCTGGACATGTCCGAGGTGCGGCACCTGCATCAGCAGCTGGAATACCAGGCGGTCACCGATCCCTTGACCGGGCTGCTCAATCGCCGGGGTTTCTACCAGACAGTGGAGAGCATCCTGTTGCGCAGTGACCGCTCGGGAAAGTCCCTGGTCCTGCTGTACCTGGATCTGGACGGCTTCAAGCGGGTCAACGACTCCCTCGGCCATGACGCCGGCGACCGGATACTGCGCTGGGTCTCGGAACAGCTGAAGGAGGGCCTGCACTCGTTCGACATCATCGGGCGCATGGGGGGCGACGAGTTCACCGCCTTGCTGGAGCTGGGATTTCCCGAGCAGGCGGCGAAAGTCGCCGAACGGTTGATCGAGCGCTTGTCCATCACCCAGCAGATCGATGGCATGGACGTGGTCCTGGGAGCCAGCATCGGCATCGCCATCTACCCCGACTGCGGTTCCAACCTGGATGGCCTGCTGCGGGCCGCGGACATTGCCATGTACGAGGCCAAGCGTGCCGGCCGCCAGCAGTATCGCTATTACGACCACGAGATGAACGGCCGCGCGCGGTCCCGGTTGATGCTCGAGGAAAGCGTGCGCAGTGCGGTGGAGCGCAAGGAATTCACCATGGTGTACCAGCCCCAGGTGGCGATCGCCGATGGTCGCCTGCGTGGTTTCGAAGCCCTGCTGCGCTGGCGCCACCCCAGTGTCGGCGATGTGCCGCCGGGGCTGTTCCTGCCGCTGCTGGAAGAGGCGCGGCTGATCAGTCTCCTGGGCAGCTGGATCTACCAGCAGGGCGCTGCGCAGCGCAAGGATTGGGAGCAGGTGTTCAGCCCCGAGCTGGTGCTGAGCGTCAGTCTCAGCGCGACCCAGTTCAGCATGCCCAACCTTTCGGCCGAGCTGCGCCAGGTGCTGCTGCGCAACGGCCTGCAACCGCGTCAGCTGGAGGTCGAGGTCACCGAGGCGGCGCTGACCCAGAACCTGGGAGAGACCCGCAAGCAATTGCAGCAATTGCACCAGCTGGGCGTGCGCGTGGCCCTCGACGACTTCGGCTCGGGCAGTTGCTGCCTGGCCTTCTTGCGTGACCTGCAACTGGATACCCTCAAGCTCGACCGGCACCTGATCGCCCGGTTGCTGACTTCACCGCGGGACGCTGCGATCGCCCGCTGCGTGATCGACCTGTGCAAGCAATTCGGGCTGCTGGTGATCGCCGAAGGCGTGGAGACTCTCGAGCAATACCATTGGCTCAAGGACAACGGTTGCGAATACGTCCAGGGTTTCCTGGTGGCGCGACCCTTGACCGCCGGCAGCGCCAGCCAGTTCGTCCAGCCCTTCGACTGGAGCGCGCTACAGGCCTGAATTCGCTAAACTGGCGACCCTTGCCCCTGGCGTCGCCGTTGCCCATGACCGTATTGAAATACCTCCAGGCCTATCCAGTCGCCCTGCAAGAACAGGTGCGCCAGCTGATCGACGAAGACCGCCTGGGCGAGTACCTGGAGCGGCGTTATCCACACAAGCACGGTGTGCAGAGCGACAAGGCCCTGTACAGCTATGCCCTGGAGCTGAAGCAGGAATACCTGCGCAACGCGCCGGCCATCGACAAGGTGCTGTTCGACAACCGCCTGGACCTGACCCATCGCGCCCTGGGCCTGCACACCACGGTGTCGCGGGTACAGGGAGGCAAGCTCAAGGCCAAGAAAGAGATCCGCATCGCCTCGCTGTTCAAGGAGGCGGCGCCCGAGTTCCTGCGCATGATCGTGGTCCACGAGTTGGCGCACTTCAAGGAATCGGACCACAACAAGGCGTTCTACAAGCTCTGCGAGCATATGCTGCCGGGCTATCACCAGCTGGAGTTCGACCTGCGGGTCTACCTCACCTGGCGCGACCTGCAAGCCAAGGCGGGCGCGCCACACTAGCAAGGAGTGGGCGATGGATGTGAGCAAGACCAAGAGCAGTTTCTACCGCCGGCTGTACGTGGCGTACTTGATCGACAGTGGCCTGGCCAGCAGCGTGCCGGCCTTGACCGAACTCACGGGCATGCCCCGGCGCACCGCCCAGGACACCATCGCCGCCCTGGCCGACCTGGACATCGTCTGCCAGTTCGAACAGCAGGACGGCGCCCGCAACCACGCCGGGCATTACCGGATCCACAGCTGGGGGGCCATCGACAAGGCCTGGATCGAACCCAACCTGGGCCAGATCAAGACCGTGCTGGGTTATCCCTGAGCCTCAGCTACGGCGCATGCCGATGTGCGGGATATCGTCTTCCAGATACTCCTCGCCCACCACGCTGAACCCATAGCGGCCGTAGTAGGCCTGCAGGTGGGCCTGGGCCGAGAGATAGATCGGTGTCTCGGGCCAGTGCCGCTGCGCCTGTTTCAGGGCCTGCTCCATCAGCGTATGCCCCAGGCCCTGGCCCCGTGCCTGCTCGGCGATCACCACGCGGCCGATCACCACGTCGCCGCCCTGGGAGATCGGGTCCAGCAGGCGCAGGTAGGCCACCAGGCGGTCACCGTCCCAGGCCATCAGGTGGCAGGTGTCGCCTTCCAGGTCACGGCCGTCGACTTCCTGGTAGGGGCATTTCTGTTCCACGACGAAGACTTCGGTACGCAGTTGCAAGATGGCGTAGAGCTGTTCCTTGCCCAGATCGGTGTGGTGTTTGCAGACCCATTCGATGGTCATTTTCTTATCCTGTGAAAAGAGCTGCGCGAAATACTAAGCACATCGCCAACGGATGTCTTGTCGACAGGTGTATGGAGTTTGTTTCTGTGAGATGGGTCAAAATGCCATTACTCCGTTCACTGGTTTTTCCCTTCTTTGTGTAATCTGTTTTGCAAGTCCTGTGCATTGGCTGTGATGAGCTAATGTTAGGACCTGGGTGGTCGCTGCATGGGCCCTCGAGTGTAGGCTGGAACGCGCTGGGCCCTGCGCCCGCTAAGGATCTTCAAGCATGCTGCGATTGCATCGGGCTTTGGCTTTGATCGGATTGCTGTTGCTGGGCCAGGGCGCTTCTGCAGAGAAGTTGCGGCTGGTCGCTGATGCCTGGCCTCCGTTTACCGACTCGACCCTGGTCAATGGCGGGGTGGCCACCGATATCGTCAGTACCGCGTTGGCCCGCGCGGGTTATGCCAGCGAGTTCGAGCAGGTGCCCTGGGCCCGGGCGCTGCTGGGGATCGGCGAGGGCCGCTACGACGTCCTGGTCAATGCCTGGTACAACGACGAACGCACCCGCCTGGGGCAGTTCTCCGCCGAGTACCTGGTCAACCGCATCCGCTTCCTCAAGCGCAAGGACGCTCCACTGGAGTACCTCAACCTCAAGCAGTTGCACGAGTACCCGATCGCCGTGGTGCGCGGCTACGCCTACTCCTCTGAATTCGACAACGATTCGGACTTGCAGAAAGTGCCGGTGCACAACTTCGCCATGGCCGTGCGCATGCTGGCGGCGGACCGGGTCAAGCTGACCCTGGAAGATGAATACGTCGCCCGTTACTACCTGGCCCGGGAGTCGCCCCGGGTGCGCAATGCGGTGGAGTTCCTGCCCAAGCCCTTGAGCGAGAACAGCCTGCATATCCTGGTGAGCCTGAAGAACCCCGAGCATGCGCAGATCGTCGCCAAGTTCGATCGCGAGATCGCCGCCATGAAGGCCGACGGCAGCTACGCCCGGTTGCTTCGCCAGCACGGCATGTAGCAGGCCGGTTGCCATCGCTGCGTTGAAAACAAGCTGAAAATGCTCATTTGCCACTCGTAATCTGCGCATTTTCGCCTGTTTTTGCCTGGCGCTGACTGCCTCGCCTACGTTTTCAACGGCCTGCTAAAAGCGCCGGCAAGCTTCCCGGGACCGTCGGAGCCGTTACCTTGGCGCTCGCGGTTTCAGGCCGGCGCTTGCTCTGTGCCTTTGATCAGGTGGGCCGCCAGGGTCCGCAGCGGGCCCAGCTGGCGGCAGATCAATCCCAGCTGGGTCTGTACCAGGCGCTGCTCTTCATCGATTTCATCCGGCATCTGTTCCAGCTCGTTGGCCAGGGCTTCCTCGGCGTCGCTCTGGATGGCGATCGGGGTCCTGCTGGCCAGGCCCTGGGCGATCTCGTCGATACTGGCCGCCAGGCTGCTGCCGGCACCGCCGATCAGGTGCTCGCGGACTTCCTCCGGCAGTTGGGTGCCACGGTGCGCGCCCAGGCCCGAGAGGTAGCTGAGCAGGGTGTGGGACAGCACCAGAAAGCGGAAGCCCACGTCTGCCTCCTTGCGAAAGTGCCCGGGCTCCATGAGCATGTTGGCCAGGGTGGTGGACAGCGCCGCATCGGCGTTGTGGGCGTTGCGTCGGGCCAGGCGGTAGGCCAGGTCGTCGCTCTTGCCGGCGGCGTACTGCTGCATGATCTGGCGCAGGTAGATGCTGTTGCACGCCAGGGTGTTGGCCAGTACCTGGTTCAGGCGCCGACCCTGCCAGTCCGGCAGGAACAGGAACACCGCCAGCCCGGCGATCAGGCTGCCCAGCAGGGTATCGAACAGCCGTGGCAGGAACAGCCCATAACCGTCGCCCACCTGGTTGAAGCAAAACAGCACCATCAGGGTGATGGCGGCGGTGGCCAGGGTGTAGCGGGTGGTGCGGTTGGCGAAGAACACCACGCCGGCGGCAATGGCGAACAGCGACTGCACCAGCGGGTTGGGGAACAGGTCGAACAGCGCCCAGGCGATGGTCAGGCCGATGGCCGTGCCGATGATCCGCTGGCCCAGCTTGCGCCGGGTGGCGCCGTAGTTGGGCTGGCAGACGAACAGCGTGGTGAGGATGATCCAGTAGCCCTGGGACGGGTGGATCAGGTGCACCATGCCGTAGCCGATACTCAGCGCCAGGGGCAGGCGCAGGGCATGGCGAAACAGCAGCGAAGTGGGTGTCAGCTGGGTGCGCAGGCGGGTCCAGACGTCCTTGAGGTTGCGCGGCGAGCGGTCCAGCAGGCTGCTGTCGGTGGCATCGGCCAGGGCATCGGGGTTGCTGGCATCGCTGAGCAGGCGGTCGAGGGTGCCGAGGTTGGCGGCCAGCGCCCGCAGCGAGCGTAGCAGCCCGCGCCAGGCCGGGTTGCTCTGGATGCGCAGGTGTTCCAGCGAGGCTTGCAGGTCGCTCAGGGCTTCGGCGAAGCCGGAGTCGTAGACGAACGGCTGGCGCATCTGGATCGATTCCGCCAGGGCCCGGCAGGCCTTGCCTTGCTGGCGCAGCAGGCGCTGGCAGCGGAACAGCACGTCGCTGTGGAAGAAGGCGTCGGCCAGGGCGTTGTAGGGGTAGTGCGAGGAGCTGGCGCGCTCATGGATGTCCTGGGCCAGGAAGTACAGCTTCAGGTAGCGGCTGACCTTCGACCCCGGGCGGCCGTTGCCGACCCGGTGCAGGATGATTTCCTTGGCACTGTTGAGCGCGGCCACCACCTTGCCGTTCTGCCGCGCCAGCTCCAGGCGCCGGGCTTCCACGTCCAGCTGGCGAATCGGCTCGAACAGCGACGACTTGAGCTTGAGGTAGTAGCCCAGCTCGCGAAACAGCCGGGCCAGGCTCTGCTGCACCGGCTGGTTGGAAAACATCGCCTGCCACAGCACCGAGAGCAGGCCGTACCAGGCGGCGCCGGCCACCAGCAGCACCGGCTCGTGCCAGAAGTCGATCACCGCGCCGCCGCGCTGGTCGACGCCGATCATGGTGTAGACCGAGAGGATCAGGGTCGCCGAGGCGATGGCGCCATAGCGCTCGCCCAGGGCGCCGAGCATGGTCAGGCCGAAGCCGGCCAGGGCCAGGGCGATAGCGAAGATCCAGGGGTAGGGGAACAGCAATTCCACCGACAGCGCGGCGATGCTGAAGCACACCAGGGTCACCGCCAGGGCATTGAGTCGGCCTTGCCAGCTGTCGTCGGTTTCCGCCAGGGCGCTGGCGATGACGCCGAGGAACAGCGGGATCAGCAAGCTCATCTCGTCCTGGTACCAGCACAGCGCCATGCTGCCGGTCAGGGCGATGAATACCCGCACGCTGTAGCTGAATTTATCCAGCGCCCAGAGGCGGCGCAGGGATTGGCGAAAAGAAGTCGATGACATGGATTGGGAGGAGCCTTCCGGGCGATGCCGCTAAATTGAGCCAGTATTGACGACGGCGCAATGCCGCCGTCACATCCGCCAGCAAATTCTGTTCCCGGCGATGTTCCTCGGCCCCTGCCGGCGCCAAGGGCCGGCGCGGCTTCAGGCGTACTGCGCCGCCGCGTAGCCCGAGGCCCAGGCCCACTGGAAGTTGAAACCGCCCAGGTGGCCGCTGACATCCAGCACTTCGCCAATGAAATACAGTCCCGGGCTCTTCAGCGATTCCATGGTCTTGGACGAGACTTCACGGGTGTCGACCCCGCCCAGGGTCACTTCGGCGGTGCGGTAGCCTTCGGTGCCTGCCGGTACCAGCTGCCAGTTGCCGAGCTTGTCGGCGACCTCCGCCAGCTCGGCGGGGGTGTACTGCTTCATCGGCTTGGAGGCGAACCAGTGATCGGCCAGGAGGCCGGCCATCTTCTTGGTGAAGATCTCCCCCAGCAGGGTCTTGAGTTCGCTGTTGGGGCGCTCGGCCTGCTGCTGTTGCAGCCAGCCCAGGGCATCGTGGTCCGGCAGCAGGTTGATCTCGATGCTGTCGCCAGGCTGCCAGTACGAGGAAATCTGCAGGATCGCCGGGCCGCTGAGGCCACGGTGGGTGAACAGGATGTTCTCGCGAAAGCTCTGGCCGTTGCAGCTCACCAGGCAGTCCACCGAGGTTCCGGACAGCTCGCCGCACAGCTCCTTGAGCTGGTCGGTGATGGTGAAGGGCACCAGCCCGGCACGGGTCGGCAGCAGCTCATGGCCGAACTGCCTGGCCACCTGGTAGCCGAAGCCGGTGGCCCCCAGGGTCGGGATCGACAGGCCGCCGGTGGCTATCACCAGGGACTGGCAGCGCACCTGGCCCAGGGTGGTCTGCAGCAGGTAGCCCGACTCCAGTTTCTCGATCTGCTGGATCGAGGTGTCCAGGCGCAGCTCGACCCCGGCCTGGTCGCATTCGGCCAGGAGCATGGCGAGGATGTCGCTGGACTTGTTGTCGCAAAACAGCTGGCCGAGCTTCTTCTCGTGGTAGGGCACGCCATGCTTGGCCACCAGGCCGATGAAATCCCACTGGGTGTAGCGGGCCAGGGCCGACTTGCAGAAGTGCGGGTTCTGCGACAGGAAGTTGGCCGGCTCGGTGTACATGTTGGTGAAGTTGCAGCGCCCGCCACCGGACATCAGGATCTTCTTCCCGGCCTTGTTGGCATGGTCCAGCAACAGCACCTGGCGCCCACGGCCAGCGGCGGTCAGGGCGCACATCAAGCCGGCGGCGCCGGCGCCGATGATCACGACTTCGGTAGAGCGCAAAACGGTGTCCTCGAGAGTGCAGGCAAATGAACCTGTAGCCGCTGCCGAAGGCTGCGACAAGCCCCGCAGGGGCTCCACGGCCTCAACAGCGGCGCCTCCTTCGGAGACGTTCGCAGCCTGCGGCAGCGGCTACAGATCGAGCGGGTGGGTTACAGGATACGTACGCGCAGCGAACGGCCCTTGATCTTGCCGCTATTGAGGCGTTGCAGGGCCTGCTTGGCGATGCCGCGCTCCACGGCCACGTAGGCCTGGAAGTCGAAGATCGCGATCTTGCCGACCTGGGCGCCGGGGATGCCGGCCTCGCCGGTCAGCGCGCCGAGGATATCGCCCGGGCGTACCTTGTCCTTGCGCCCGGCGGCGATGCACAGGGTGCTCATGGCCGGCAGCAGCGGGCCGCCGCCCTTGCTCTTCAGGCCGTCGATCTGCTCCCAGTTCAGCGGCGCCTTCTGCAACTGTTCGATGGCCTGGGCACGGTGGGCCTCGGACGGCGACACCAGGCTGATGGCGATGCCTTTCTCGCCGGCGCGACCGGTACGGCCGACCCGGTGGATGTGGATTTCCGAATCCCGCGCCAGCTCGACGTTGATCACCATGTCCAGGGCGTCGATATCCAGGCCCCGGGCGGCGACATCGGTAGCTACCAGTACCGAGGTACTGCGGTTGGCGAACATTGCCAGCACCTGGTCGCGGTCGCGCTGTTCCAGGTCACCGTGCAGGCCCACTGCAGACATGCCCTTGGCGGTCAGGTGGTCGACGGTTTCCTGCACTTGCTGCTTGGTGAAGCAGAAGGCCACGCAAGACTGCGGGCGGAAGTGGTTGAGCACCTTGACCACCGCATCCATGCGATCTTCCGGGGAGATTTCGTAGAAGTGCTGTTCGATCTGGCTGTCGCTGTGCAGCGTCTCGACTTTTACCTGTTGCGGATCGCGCATGAACTTCGACGCCAGCTGCTTGATGCCCACCGGGTAGGTGGCGGAGAACAGCAGGGTCTGCCGGCGTGCCGGGGTCTGGCCGATGATGGCTTCGATGGCATCGTAGAAGCCCATGTCGAGCATGCGGTCGGCTTCGTCGAGCACCAGGGTGTTGAGGCCGTCGAGTTTCAGCGTGCCCTTGTCCAGGTGCTGGGAAATGCGTCCCGGGGTGCCGACGATGATGTGGGCGCCATGCTCCAGCGAAGCGATCTGCGGGCCGAAGGGCACGCCGCCGCAGAGGGTCAGGACCTTGATGTTGTCCTCGGCGCGGGCCAGGCGGCGCAGCTCCTTGGCGACCTGGTCGGCGAGCTCGCGGGTCGGGCACATCACCAGGGCCTGGCAGCCGAAGTAGCGCGGGTTGATCGGGTTCAGCAGGCCGATGCCGAAGGCCGCGGTCTTGCCGCTGCCGGTCTTGGCCTGGGCGATCAGGTCCAGGCCCTTGAGGATCACCGGCAAGCTTTGCGCCTGGATCGGCGTCATCTGGGCATACCCGAGGGAGTCGAGGTTGGCCAGCATGGCGGCAGACAGGGGCAAGGTATTGAAAGCGGTGGCGATGGTGGTCACGGGACGGGCCTGCAAAACAAAATGTCGCGCAGTGTATCAGCCCCGCTCCCCCTTCCTGCAATTTCTGGACGAAAAGTAGCCAGGACTTTCCATGGCTCCTACGGGGAGATGGTCAATCAGTGCTCGATATGCTCCTGGACCTTGCGCGTCCTGCGGCCATCGTTGGGCGACAACTGGAGGAAGATCGCCGCCGCCAGCATGGCCATGAGGCCCACGGTGAGGAAGGTCAGCTGGAAGGCGCCGAGCACCGTGTCGCCGCCATCGCTGTCCATGGATGCGGTGAAGCCGCCCAGCAGCGCCCCGGCGCAGGCCACCCCCAGGCTCAGGGACAGTTGCGCCACCACCGACAACAGGCTGTTGCCACTGCTGGCGGCGGCATCGTCGAGGTCGATCAGGGTCACGGTGTTCATCGCCGTGAACTGCAGCGAGTTGATCGCCCCCAGCACCGCCAGCATGCCCAGCAGCAGCGGGTAGGGCGTCTGCTCGCTGACCAGGCCCATGCTCGCCAGCATCAGGCCCAGGGCCAGGGTGTTGCCGGTGAGCACCAGACGATAGCCCAGGCGCTCGATCAGCGGTCGGGCAATGGACTTGGCGAGCATCGCCGCGGCCGCCAGGGGCAGCATGCTCATGCCGGCCTGGGACGGTGAGTAGCCCAGGGCCACTTGCAGCAGCAAGGGCACCAGGAACGGCAGGGCGCCGCTGCCCAGGCGGGCGAACAGGTTGCCGAGGATGCCCACGGCGAAGGTCCGCACCTTGAACAACGACGGGGCGAACAGCGGATCGGCGATATGCCCGGCACGCAACCAGTAGGCCGCCAGGCAAGCCAGGCCGGCGAACAGCAGCAACATCACCCGCAGGTGCGGCAGGTGCAGTTCGCCCAGGCCTTCCATGGCGATGGTGATCAGCACCATCGCCGCGCCGAACAGCAAGAAGCCCAGGCCGTCGAAGCGGGTGCGTTCGCTGCCGCGCAGGTCGGGGATGAAGCGCCACACCGCGTAGCAGCCGATGGCGCCTACCGGCAGGTTGATCAGGAAGATCCAGTGCCAGGTCAGGTACTGCACCATCCAGCCGCCCATGGTCGGACCGATCAGCGGGCCCAGCAGCCCGGGAATGGTGATGAAACCCATGATCCGCACCAGTTCCGAACGCGGGTAGGCGCGCAGCACCACCAGCCGCCCCACCGGCAGCATCAGCGCGCCGCCCAGGCCCTGGATCACCCGGGCCGCCACCAGCATGCCCAGGGAACCGGAAAGGGCGCACAGCAACGAGCCGACGCTGAACAGCAAGATCGCGCCGAAGAAGATGTTGCGGGTGCCGAAGCGATCGGCGATCCAGCCCGAGGCCGGGATCAGCAGCGCCACGGTGAGCATGTAGGCGATGACCACGCCCTGCATGCGCAACGGGTCTTCGGCCAGGTCCCTGGCCATGGCCGGCAGCGCGGTATTGAGGATGGTGCCGTCCAGGGACTGCATGAAGAAGGCGATGGCCACTACCCACGGCAGCCAGCGGATAGTAGTGGCATCGAGTGGCGGACGTTCGGGCATGGGACCTCAACAACGACAGAGGTAGGTTGCAAGCTTCGAGTTGCAAGCTTGTGGCTTGCAACTCTAGGCCGATTTTACAAGGTTAGCGTCAGGCGGCTGACCAGTGCCCCGGGCAGATGCATCGACGCGGTCTGGCGCTGGCCGTAGGTGCTGGCCGAGAGCAGCAGCTCGCGTTGTTCGGTGAGCGCCTCGAGCTGCGAGCCCAGCAGGCTGTAGACGCTGTCGTCGAAGCGCATGGTGCTCACTGGCGCCTGGATCTCGCCGTTCTCCACCCAGAAGGTGGCGAAGCGGGTCATGCCGGTCAGGCGCGCTGCAGGCAGGTCCGAGTAGTTCAGGTACCACAGGTTGCTGATGTACAGCCCGGTGCCCAATTGCCTGAGGATGTCCTGCTGGGCCAACTGGCCGGCGGCCATGTCCAGGGCGCTGGGGTATTCGCCGCTGCCGGCGCCGTTGGCGGTCAGGCCATATTCGGCGGCGCTGCGCGAGTTGATCAGGCGCGCCTCGGCGGCGCCACTGGCGATCAGCGCCAGGTCGCTGCGCGGGTAGCCCTCGTCGGAAAACGCCGGGCTCAGGGAGCCGCTGACCTGCTCGCGTACCGATACCAGCGGGCTCAGGTTCGCGTCACCGGCATAGAGTTTCTGCAGGGCGCTGTGCTTGCTGGCGATGGACTGGGCCGAGAAGCTGCCCCAGGCCAGCATGCCCATGATCTCCTCCAGGGCCGCCGGGGCCAGGTAGGCGCGGTATTGACCGGGGGCCAGGGTCCGCAGCGGCCGGCCGAGGAACTCCAGTTGCCGGCGGGCCTGGTCGAAGCGCTGGGCGAAGGCGTCGCTGTTCCAGGCGTGTCCGGCGTAGCTGGCCTTCACCGCCTCGCCATTGTCGTGGAACAGGCTGAAGTCGAAGTTGAAGCTGTTGGCCTGGTGCCAACCGAAGGCGCCGCTGGAGCTGGCGAAACCACGGCTGATGGGGCCGGCGGCATAGATGCCGACCAGATCCAGGCCCGCGGCGGCGCGACCGATTTCCTCCACCACCTGCTCGCTGCCTGGCAGCGGATGGCTTTGCTCATGCTGGGACTGCCAGTGGGTGTGGTTGAGCATCAGGTAAGGGTCGGCCGGCAGCAGCGGGAGGGTTTCACGCAGTTGTTGCAGGCCCTCGGCCAGGCGCTGGCGGTCCACCTCGGGATCGTTGGCCAGGGTGATGTCGAGGTCGGCGTGGCGGCCATCGTCGATCAGCTTGAAGGTCAGGCTGGCCTGCTGCACCTGCCCGGCCTGGCGTACCTTGGCATGGTTGAAGCGGATGAACTCCGAGGCTTCGGCAGCGTAGCTCAGGGTGAATTGTTCCGACCCGCGGATCTCGTCCTTGAGCCATTGCACCAGCGTCTTGAACTGCTGGGCCTGATTGGTCGCGCTGGTCATCAGGCATCTCCTCCGAATACGTCGATCTTGCTGAATACACAGGCTGGCGAGGCGTGGCCAACGCGGATCACCTGGTTGGGTTCGCCCTTGCCGCAGTTGGGCGTGCCCAGGACCTGGAAGGTGCCACGGTTGCCGACGGCGCTGAGGTTGCGCCAGAACTGCGCGGAAATGCCCCGGTAGTTGGGGTTCTTCACCACGCCCTTGAGTTCGCCGTTCTCGATCAACTGGCCCCATTCGCAGCCGAACTGGAACTTGTTGCGCGCATCGTCGATGGACCAGGAGCGGTTGGTGGACATCAGGATGCCGTGCTCGATCCCGCCGATCAGCTGTTCCAGGGACTGCTCGCCAGGCTCGATGTTGAGGTTGGCCATGCGGTCGATGGGCGCGCGGTTCCAGCTGCTGGCGCGGCTGTTGGCAACGCCGTCCAGGCCACTGCGGTACTGCGACAGGGCGCCGCCCAGGGGGCGTACCAGCAACCCTTCGCGGATCAGGAACTGCTTGCTGGCGGCGGTGCCTTCGTCGTCATGGCCATAGCTGGCCAGCTCCTCGGGGATGTCCGGGTCGAAGGTCACGTTGAGCAGCCGCGAGCCGTATTGCAGGTGGCCGAAGTCCGCCTGTTTGACGAAGCTGGTGCCTGCGTAGTTGCGCTCATCGCCAAGGATGCGGTCCAGCTCCAGGGGATGGCCGATGGACTCGTGGATCTGCAGCATCATCTGGTCCGGCATCAGCAGCAGGTCCCGCGGGCCTTGGGGCGTGTTGGGAGCCAGCAGAAGTTGCAGGGCCTGCTCGGCGACCCGGGGCGCGGCGCCCAGCAGGCCGCAGCGGCTGATCACGTCGCCCGCGCCCTGCTGGCCGAAATTCTCCCGGCCCAGGCTGCGGGTCTGGCTGTCGTTGCCGTCGTAGGCGGTGACGTCCAGGCCCGGGTAGACGAAACGCTGGGCCTGGCGCAACTCGGCTCCGGCGCTGTTGAGGTAGATCTGCTCGACCTGGGTCACGCCGATCCCTACCTGCCAGTTCACCAGGCGCTCGTCCTTGGGAACCGAAGCCGATTCGTCGCCCAGCAGTTGGTAGCAATCGCTCAGGGACGGGAAGGGCTGTTCGAGATTGGGCGAGAAATAATCGGCGCGGTGGCTGGAGACCGGTTGTTCGCGCAGGTCCAGCAGGGCGTGGGCGGCGATCACCCGGGCTTGCCGTTCGGCGCGGTCCAGGGCCGCCTGCAAGCCGCCTGGCGACAGGTCGTTGGTGGCGGCATAGGCCTCTACCCCAGCGACTCGCACGGTCAGCATCGCGCCTTCGTCGCGGCCCAGCCTGGGCGGTTCGGCGACATTCTTGCGTACCGACAGGTACTGGTCTGATTCGCGCACGTAGCGCAGGGAAAAGAACTCGGCGCCCGTGCGCAAGGCAGCGAAGCGCTGCTTGAGCTGGGGGTGAAAGTCGAACATGGATGACCTCCTTGTGAAGAGCAGGGGCTTGCGGGTCTTATCGACGGCGGGCCGGCTCCTACAGGTATAGGTCGCGCAGGGCTCGGGATAAAGTCCGTGGAACGCAGGGGGTGCAGCGGATGGGCAGACTGTAGCGGTTGCCTGTGGCTGCGATCAAGGACGCAGGCCGTGCAATGAACAGAAGGGGAGAGGGCGGGAAATCCAAGGAAATGGCGCCGGCCATTGCGGCCGGCGCCAATCGTGCTTACTGCGCGTTCGCGGCTACGTCGCGTACAGGCTTGCCACGTACCGGGGCTTCGCCGGCCACGTAGTAGGCAGCCTTGCTGCGCGGCAGCGGCTGGCGGCCACGGATCTTGTCGGCGATTTTCTCGGCCATCATGATCGTCGGCGCGTTGAGGTTGCCGGTGGTGATGATCGGCATGATCGAGGCATCCACCACACGCAGGCCCTGCATGCCGTGCACGCGACCCTGGCCATCGACCACGGCCATGTCGTCAGTACCCATCTTGCATGAGCAGGATGGGTGGAACGCGGTCTCGGCGTGCTCGCGGATGAATGTGTCCAGCTGTTCATCGGTCTGCACTTCGATGCCGGGGCTGATCTCGCGGCCGCGGTAGGCGTCCAGTGCCGGCTGCTGCATGATTTCGCGGGTCAGGCGGATGCCGTCGCGGAATTCCTGCCAGTCCTGCTCGGTGGCCATGTAGTTGAACAGGATGCTCGGGTGCTGGCGCGGGTCTTTCGACTTGGCCTGCACGCGGCCACGGCTCGGCGAGCGCATGGAGCCCATGTGGGCCTGGAAGCCGTGTTCCTTCACGCCGTTGGAGCCGTTGTAGTTAATCGCTACCGGCAGGAAGTGGTACTGGATGTTCGGCCATTCGAACTCTTCGCGAGTACGGATGAAACCACCGGCTTCGAACTGGTTGCTGGCGCCGATGCCGGTGCCCTTGAACAGCCACTGCGCGCCGATGGCCGGCTGGTTCCACCACAGCAGCGATGGGTACAGCGATACCGGCTGGGTGCACGCGTATTGCAGGTACAGCTCCAGGTGGTCCTGCAGGTTCTCACCGACGCCTGGCAGGTCGTGGACCACCGGGATGTCCAGGCTTTCCAGCAGGGCGCGCGGGCCGACGCCGGAGCGTTGCAGCAGCTGTGGCGAAGCGATGGCGCCGGAGCTGACGATGACTTCCTTGCGCGCACGGGCTTCCACGCGCTCTTCGGTGCTGCCTTGCAGGTAGCTCACGCCTACGGCGCGCTTGCCTTCGAACAGGACCTTGTCGGTCAGGGCGTGGGTGACGATGGTCAGGGTGGAGCGCTTCTTGGACACGTCCAGGTAACCGCGGGCGGTGCTGGAGCGACGGCCTTCAGGGGTCACGGTGCGGTCCATCGGACCGAAGCCTTCCTGCTGGTAGCCGTTGAGGTCTTCGGTACGCGGGTAACCGGCCTGTACGCCGGCCTCGACCATGGCGTGGAACAGCGGGTTGTTGCCAGCCTTGGGCGTGGTCACTCGCACCGGGCCTTCGCCACCGTGGTAGTCGTTAGGGCCGATGTCGCGGGTTTCGGCCTTGCGGAAGTACGGCAGGCAGTCCAGGTACGACCAGTCTTCCAGGCCTGGCAGCTTGGCCCAGCCGTCGTAATCCATGGCGTTGCCACGGATGTAGCACATGCCGTTGATCAGCGAGGAGCCGCCCAGGCCCTTGCCACGGCCACATTCCATGCGGCGGCCGTCCATGTGCGGCTCTGGATCGGTCTCATAGGCCCAGTTGTAGCGACGGCCTTGCAGGGGGAACGCCAGTGCCGCAGGCATCTGGGTACGGAAATCGAAACGATAGTCCGGGCCGCCGGCTTCCAGCAGCAGGACGGTGACGCCTTCGTCTTCGGTCAGACGGGTCGCCAGGGTGTTACCGGCAGAGCCGGCACCAACGATGATGTAGTCGTATTCTTGGGCCATTGGAGCCTCCGTGGAGAGCTGCAAGCCTCAAGCTTCAAGCTGCGAGAAAAGGCAGCGAAGCGGGCTTGGCATTGAATGAGGGGCAGGCGGCAAGCCGGGCTAATGCCTTGGCTTGCCGCTGATAGCTAGCTACTTGCCGCTGCTCAGAATACTGAGCTGTAGTCGCCCAGCTCGACCTGCACCGACTTGATGCGGGTGAAGTTGTTCAGCGAGCTGATGCCGTTCTCACGGCCCACACCCGACTGCTTGTAGCCGCCGACTGGCATCTTGGCGTCGGACTCGCCCCAGGCGTTGATCCAGCAGATACCGGCTTCGAGCTGGTGGATGATGCGGTGGGCGCGGTTCAGATCGCGGGTGACGATACCGGCGGCCAGGCCGAAGTCGGTGTCGTTGGCACGACGGATCACTTCTTCTTCGGTCTCGTAGGTGAGGATGCTCATCACTGGGCCGAAGATTTCTTCACGGACGATGGTCATGTCGTCGGTGCAGTCGGTGAACACGGTTGGTGCCACGAAGGCGCCCTTGGCGAATTCGCCATCGGTCAGGCGCTCGCCGCCGCACAGTACGCGGGCACCTTCTTCCTTGCCCTTGGCGATGTAGCCCAGCACGTTCTCCATGTGGGCGAAGCTCACCAGCGGACCGAAGTTGGTGTTCTCGTTCTCTGGGTTACCGACGCGGATGCGGGCAACGCGTTCGGCGATCTTGGCTTCGAAAGCAGCCTTCAGATGGCTCGGTACGAACACGCGAGTGCCGTTGGTGCAAACCTGGCCCGAGCTGTAGAAGTTGGCCATCATCGCGGTGTCGGCGGCGCGATCCAGGTCGGCGTCGTCGCAGATGATCAGCGGCGACTTGCCGCCCAGTTCCATGGTCACTTCCTTGAGCGAGGAGCTCGAAGCGCTGGCCATGACTTTCTTGCCGGTGTCGGTGCCGCCGGTGAAGGAGACTTTCTCGATGCGCGGGTGCTCGGTCAGCCAGGTGCCGACTTCACGGCCGCTGCCGGTCAGGACGTTGAACACGCCAGCCGGTACGCCAGCCTCGGTGTAGATCTCGGCCAGTTTCAGGGTGGTCAGCGAAGTCACTTCGCTGGGCTTGAAGATCATCGCGTTGCCAGCGGCCAGGGCCGGGGCGGATTTCCACAGGGCGATCTGGATCGGGTAGTTCCAGGCGCCGATACCGGCGACCACGCCCAGTGGCTCGCGGCGGGTGTAGACGAAGGAAGTGTCGCGCAGCGGGATCTGCTCGCCTTCGATGGCCGGTACCAGGCCTGCGTAGTATTCCAGCACGTCGGCGCCGGTGACGATGTCGACGTACTTGGTTTCGGAGTAGGCCTTGCCGGTATCCAGGGTTTCCAGGGCGGCCAGCTCGTCGTTGCGCTCACGCAGGATGTCCACGGCGCGACGCAGGATGCGCGAACGCTCCATGGCGGTCATGGCGGCCCAGATCTTCTGACCTTTTTCGGCGCTGACCACGGCGCGTTCCACATCTTCCTTGGTCGCACGTTGCACTTGTGCGAGAACTTCACCGTTGGCCGGGTTGATGGCATCGAAGGTGGCGTCGCTGCCGGCATCGGTGTAGCCGCCGTCGATGTAGAGTTTTTGCAGTTCAAAACGGGCCATAGTGTCCTCGCAAGTGCATTGAGTTATGGGCTTGGCCACCGAGCGTGCCCTTGGATTCGGGCGCGCTGATCAGTGGCGTGCAGAGGCCGAGCGTCTTGGTTGTGCTCTAGCGCTCCTGCTTAGCCAGTTGTAGATCCATGTATTCGTAAGCAATCCGTATCGCCTGGTCGGTGTCGAATGCATCACCCGACAGGGCGCCACGCAGCCACAAGCCGTCGATCAAGGCCGCCAGGCCGCGGGCTGCCTTGCGCGCATGGTAGAGCGGCAGGACGCGGCGGAACTGGCAGCACAGGTTGGAATACAAGCGGTGGTCGTTGATCCGCTGCAACCTGTGCAAATCGGGCTGGTGCATGCTGGAAGCCCAGAAGGCCAACCAGGTTTTCATTGCCGGGCCGTTCACCTGGCTGGCATCGAAGTTGCCCTCGATGATCACCTTCAGATGAGCGCGCGGACTGTCGTCCGTCAGGGCCTGGCGGCGTGCTCTGACGCCTTCGTTGAGCATGCTCATGATGTAACCCATCGTCGCTGCGATCAGGCCGTTCTTGTCCCGAAAGTAGTGACTGATGATGCCGTTCGACACTCCGGCCAAACGGGCGATCAGCGCAATGCTGGCGTCCCCCATCCCGACCTGATCGACCGCTTGTAGCGTGGCTTCGATCAACTGCTGGCGGCGTATGGGTTGCATACCGACCTTGGGCATCTGCTACCTCTCCTTAGGCCCGCCGGCAGACGCATGACGGCTGTCGGCTTGCGGGCCAGTCTATTTTGTTTTGATTGAACGTTCAATCAACAAAGAATAAGATCTGCGACAAATCGTCGCTGCCTACGGATTCTTCCCGCATGTAGATGGCGGAAAACGACCTCCGAAAAAGACCGCACCCCAGGGATGGCATGGCGTGAACCGGTAAGGACGGACGTGTTGAATGGGCAAGACGCTTCAGGCCTGACGCCGAACCAGCGGTTCGAGTCGAGGCCGGGGACGCTGGTTCGCAACGCAGCCGCCGTGGGTCCGGGCTTTTTTCGGGGTGTCTTTATATCACCCGACGATCGGCTGCCAACTAACCGATTGGTCGGGTGCCGTGTTGCCTTGTGTCCTTCTCTCGCACTGCCTGGAGCATCTGTGCAATGAGTTCTGCCTCTCTTATAAAGACCCCGCCGGAAAAGGTGCGGGTCAACGGTTGGGTGTTCTACACCTCGACCGCGCTGATCCTGTTGTTGACTGCGATCCTGATCATCGCCCCGCAAGAGGCCGGCAAAATGCTGGACGTTGCCCAGGCATGGTTGTCCCGCAGTTTCGGCTGGTACTACATGTTGGTGATCGCCGCCTACCTGGTGTTCGTGGTGGGCTTGGCGTTCTCTTCCTACGGCAAGCTCAAGCTGGGGACCAAGCAAGACACCCCGGACTTCAGCTATGGCGCCTGGGCCGGGATGCTGTTCTCGTCCGGCATCGGCATCTCGCTGCTGTACTTCGGTGCGTCCGAGCCCCTGGACCACTACTTCAATCCGCCCGAAGGCGTGCCAGCCAGCAACCAGGCCGCGCGCCAGGCGCTGCAACTGACGTTCCTGCACTGGGGCCTGCACGGCTGGGCGATCTATGCCCTGGTGGGCCTGGCGGTGGCGTACTTCGCCTACCGGCATAACCAGCCACTGGCCCTGCGTTCGGCGCTGTACCCGCTGGTGGGCGAGCGCTGGGTCAAGGGCGCGGCCGGCCACGCGGTGGACGGTTTCGGCATGTTCGTGACCCTGCTGGGCCTGGTGACCAACCTGGGCATCGGCTCGATGCAGGTATCGTCCGGCCTGGAAAACCTGTTCGGCATGGAGCACAGCAACACCAACCTGCTGATCGTGATCATCGTCATGAGCACGGTGGCCACCATCGCCGCAGTGTCCGGGGTGGAGAACGGCATTCGCCGCCTGTCCAACCTGAACATCGTGCTGTTCAGCGGCTTGCTGATCTTCGTCCTGCTGTTCGGCCCGACCCTGCACCTGCTCAACGGCTTCGTGCAGAACATCGGCGACTACCTCAACGGCGTGGTGCTCAAGACGTTCGACCTCTATGTGTATGAAGGCGACAGCGCCAAGTCCGATCGCTGGCTGGGCCTGTGGACCCTGTTCTACTGGGCCTGGTGGATTTCCTGGGCACCTTTCGTGGGCATGTTCATCGCTCGTATTTCCCGTGGCCGCACCGTGCGCGAGCTGGTGGCTGGCGTACTGCTGATCCCGCTGGGCTTCACCCTGGCCTGGCTGTCGATCTTCGGCAACTCGGCCCTGGACCTGGTGCTCAACCAGGGCGCGGTGGAACTGGGCAAGACCGCCCTGGAACAGCCGTCCATGGCCATCTACCAGTTGCTCGAGCATTACCCGGCGTCGAAGATCGTCATCGGTGTGTCGATCTTCGTGGGCTTCGTGTTGTTCCTGACCCCGGCCGACTCCGGCGCGGTGATGATGGCCAACCTGTCCTGCAAGGGCGGCAACGTCGACGAAGACGCCCCGCACTGGCTGCGGATCTTCTGGTCGGTCGTGATCACCCTGGTGACCGTCGGCCTGCTGTTCGCCGGTAACTTCCAGGCCATGCAGACCATGGTGGTGCTGGCTGGCCTGCCGTTCTCGGTGGTGCTGGTGTGCTTCATGTTCGGCCTGTACAAGGCCATGGCCCAGGACACCCGGGTCGAGCAGGAACAAGCGGAACTGGCGGCCCGCGGCCGTCGCGGTTTCAGCGAGCGCCTGACCCAACTGGACCTGCAGCCGACCCAGGCAGTGGTCCAGCGCTTCATGGACAAGCACGTGACCCCGGCGCTGGAAGAGGCCGCGACCCAGTTGCGCAACCAGGGGCTGGATGTGCAGACCCTGCTGGGCAAGTCCAAGCGCTGCATGGGTGTACGGATCGAGATGGAAGAGGGCAACCCTTTCGTCTATGAGGTGAGCCTGGACGGTTACCTGGCGGCGCCGAGCGAATCGGCCGATGCGCCGGAAGAGCGTGCACGCTACTACCGTGCCGAGGTCTACCTGCACAACGGCAGCCAGGAGTACGACCTGATGGGTTTCACCCAGGAGCAGATCACCCGTGACGTGCTCGATCAGTTCGAAAGCCATCGGCAACTCCTGGGCCGGGTCTACAGCTAAGTCCTGAAGTAGACGCGGGCCCGGGCTCACCGGGTACCGCGTCGCCCGCGAAGCGATGTGTGGCGCACCGCTACATCCGCTCTTGCAACAGGTGCAATTCGCACCTCTATTCCCGCTCAAACGACAACGCCGCGACCTGAGTCGCGGCGTTGTCGTTTGCGGCCATCAGCCCAGGTTCTTGCCGAGCAGCGCGTGGTAGAGCTCGCTGTCGCCGAGGATCCCCACCACCTTATGGTTATCGTGGAGCACCAGCTTGTTGCCGGTCTGGTAGCGGATCTGCAGGGCCTCGCGCATGCCGATACTGGAATCCACCAGGGTCGGGCGCCGGCCCAGCTCTTCCACCGATTGCCCCGGCACCCAGTTCTGCAGGTCCAGTTGCGAGCCGTTGCGCCGGGCGCCCTTGATGGTGTTGCCCTCGGCCAGGTCCAGCCAGGAGTCGCCACCCGGGTCCAGGCACACCGAGCCGTTGACCCGCTTGCAGTTGTCCAGGCTGCGCATCAGGCTGCGCCCGCACAGTACGTTCAACGGGTTGGTATGGGCGACGAAGGTGCGCACGTAGTCATCCGCCGGGTTGAGCACGATCTCTTCGGGCTTGCTGTACTGGATGATCCGCCCGTCCTTCATGATGGCGATGCGGCTGCCCAGTTTCAGGGCTTCGTCCAGGTCGTGGCTGACGAACACGATAGTCTTGTTCAGCTTGCGCTGCAGCTCCAGCAACTCGTCCTGCAGGCCCTGGCGAATCAGCGGATCGAGGGCCGAGAAGGGCTCGTCCATCAGCAGGATGTCGGCATCCATGGCCAGGGCACGGGCCAGGCCCACGCGTTGCTGCATGCCACCGGACAGTTCGTCCGGCTTCTTGTTGCGCCACTGGGTCAGGCCCACCAGCTCCAGCTTCTCGTCCACCAGCTTGCGCCGCTCCTTCTCGGGGCGGCCCTGCATCTCCAGGCCGAAGCTGATGTTCTCGCGCACCGTCAGCCAGGGCATCAGGGCGAACTTCTGGAACACCATGGCGATGCGCTTGGTGCGCATCATCTTCAATTCCGCCGGAGTGCAGTGGGCGATATCGATGTGCTTGCCTTCGTGTTCGACGAACAACTTGCCGCGGCTCACGGTATTGAGGCCGTTGATGCAGCGCAGCAGGCTCGACTTGCCCGAGCCGGACAGGCCCATCAGCACGCAGATCTCGCCCTTGTTGATGTCCAGGTTGGCCTTTTCCACGCCGACCACCAGGCCGGTCTGCTTGAGGATCTGCTCGCGGGTCTGGCCCTTGTCCAGTAGTGCCAGGGCCTCGCGCGGCTTGTTGGAGAAGATGACGTCGACGTCTTCGAAACGAATGATGCTCATGCCTCACCCCTTGCCGGCAGTTCCGGCTGCTTGCAGATACGGTCGAGCATGATTGCCAGCAACACGATCGCCAGGCCCGCTTCGAAGCCCAGGGAGATATCGGCGGTGTTCAGTGCGTTGACCACGGGTTTGCCCAGGCCGTCGGCGCCCACCAGGGCCGCGATCACCACCATCGACAACGACAGCATGATGCACTGGGTCACGCCGGCGGCGATGCTCGGCATCGCGTGGGGCAGTTCGATCCGGGTCAGCAACTGGCGCCGCGAGCAGCCAAAGGCCTTGCCGGCATCCAGCAGCTCTTGCGGCACGTCGCAGATGCCCAGGTAGGTGAGGCGGATCGGCGCGGCGATGGCGAACACCACGGTGGAAATCAGCCCCGGGACCACGCCCAGGCCGAACAGGGTCAGGGTCGGGATCAGGTAGACGAAGGTCGGCACGGTCTGCATCAGGTCCAGCACCGGGCGCATGGCGGTGTAGAACATCGGCTTGTGCGCGGCGAGGATGCCCAGCGGCACGCCGATGACCACGCAGACCAGGGTGGCGAAGGTCACCTGGGCCAGGGTCTCCATGGTTTCCTGCCAGTACCCCAGGTTGAGGATCAGCAGGAAGGACAGCACGACGAATACGGTCAGGCCCCATTTGCGCTGGATCATGTGCGCCAGCAGGGCAATCAGGCCGATCAGGGCCAGGGGGTTGAACCAGGTCAGCGCGAAGGTCACGCCGTGAATCATGGCCTCAAGGGTGGTGGCGATCGCATCGAAGATGCTGGCGCCGTGTTTCGTCAGCCACTCGACGAAGGCCGCGATGTACTGGCCCAGGGGGATTTTCTGATCAGTGAGCATGGTAATGAACGTCCGCATGCAATGGAAAAACAGCCCGGGCGGGCCAGCCCGCCCGGCGTCAGCGACTTACTGGGCAAGCTTGGCTTTGACGGCCTCCAGGCCTGGTTTGCCATCGATGGTGGTCACGCCGGCGAGCCAGGTGTCGAGTACCTCGGGGTTTTTCTTGAGCCAGGCCTTGGCGGCCGCGTCAGGCTTCATCTTGTCGTCCAGCACGTTGCCCATCAGGGTGCTTTCCATGTTCAGGGTGAACGACAGGTTCTTCAGCAGTTGCCCGACATTGCTGCACTCCTGGACGTAGCCCTTGCGGGTGTTGGTGTAGATGGTCGCCTGGCCGAAGTTGGGACCGAAGAACTCATCGCCACCGGTCAGGTACTTCATCTTGAAGCGGGTGTTCATCGGGTGCGGTTCCCAGCCCAGGAACACCACCGCGGTGTCGCGGCGCTGGGCGCGCTCGACCTGGCTCAGCATGCCCGCCTCGCTGGATTCGACCACCTTGAAGCCGGCGTCCTTCAGGCCGAAGGCGTTCTTGTCGATCATGCTCTGGATGGTGCGGTTGCCGTCGTTACCCGGCTCGATGCCGTAGATCTTGCCGTCCAGCTCGGTCTTGAACTTGGCGATGTCGGCGAAGTCCTTGAGGCCCTTGTCATACAGCGCCTGGGGCACCGCCAGGGTGTACTTGGCGTTCTCCAGGTTGGCGCGCACGGTCTCCACGGTGCCGGCATCGCGATACTGCTTGATGTCGTTTTCCATGGTCGGCATCCAGTTGCCGAGGAATACGTCCATGTTCTTGCCGTCGGCCAGGGACTTGTAGGTCACCGGCACGGAAATCATCGTGGTCTTGGTCTTGTAGCCCAGGGCGTTGAGCACGACGCTGGTGGTGGCGGTGGTTACGGTGATATCGGTCCAGCCGACATCGGAGAAGTTCACGGTACTGCATTGCGCCGGTTCTGCGGCCTGTGCCAGGAACGGCAGACTCAGCATGGCGGCCAGCAACAACGAGGGGGAACCTTTCATAGAGGGGGGACTCCTGGATGTTCTTCTTGGCGGCGTTCGGACCGCGCTTATTGAGTGTGGCGGTTGGTGTGTCGGGAACAGCTCTACCACCGTGCCTTGCAATCGAGTCGAGACTGATCATGTACCAGTGAAAATCTGTCGCCTACCGGGTGCGTCGTATCCAGTACAGGGAGGGTCGCATCCAGTGTCGGTGAGGTCGCATCCAGCGTTTTTGCGCAGTTTTTCCTGCGTCCGGGCGGCAAAAACGCCCGAATCCGACCCTGGCGCCTGGCGGCGTTGGTGGGCATGAGCGAGTCGGTGTCAGACGTCGGCAAACCCGGCAAAAGCCCGATGATGCGCCCTTCTCGGCGGATTGCAGCTTGAGCGTAGCAGCTCCGTCAGTGGGCGTTTTCGGCGCCCGGACTGTGCTCATCGAGGAGTTATCCAGGCATGGCTATCAGTGTGTTCGACCTGTTCAAAATCGGTATCGGCCCCTCCAGTTCCCATACCGTCGGCCCCATGCGCGCCGCCGCGCTGTTCGTCCAGGCCCTGGGCCAACGGCAGCAGCTGGAGCAGGTGCGGCGGATCGAGGTACGGCTGTACGGGTCGTTGTCGGCCACCGGCATCGGCCATGGCAGCGATAACGCGGTGATCATGGGCCTGATGGGCGAATGGCCGGACGCGATCGACCCGTCGCTGATCGGCACCCGCATCGACTTGCTGCGGGAAACGTCCACCTTGCTGCTGGACGGGCGCCTGCCGCTGCCGTTCGTCTGGTCCCGGGACATGCTCCTGCTGGAGCAGAACCTGCCGTTCCATCCCAATGCCATGACCCTGGTGGCCGAAGGCGAGGGCGGGGAACTGCATCGCGGTACTTATTATTCGGTGGGCGGCGGTTTCGTCGTCGACCAGGCCCAGGCCGACAGCGGTGTGGCGGACCTGGACCGCAGCGAACTGCCCTATGATTTCTCCAGCGCGGTAGAGCTGCTCGAACTGTGCCGCAGGCACAACCTGCGGGTGGCCGAGCTGATGCTGGCCAACGAGAAGACCTGGCGCTCGGAGGAAGAAATCCGCAGCGGGTTGATGGCGCTCTGGCGGGCCATGCAGGACTGCGTGGAACAAGGCCTCAAGCACGAAGGCACGCTGCCGGGCGGGCTCAATGTACGGCGCCGGGCGGCCAAGCTGCACCGAAGCCTGCAGGAGTTGAACAAGCCCAATGTGATCGGCTCGACCCTGAGCGCCATGGAGTGGGTCAACCTCTATGCCCTGGCGGTCAACGAAGAGAACGCCGCCGGCGGGCGCATGGTCACCGCGCCCACCAATGGTGCGGCGGGGATCATCCCGGCGGTGCTGCACTACTTCATGAAGTTCAGCGAGGAGGTGACCGACGCCAACGTGGTGGACTTCTTCCTCGGTGCGGCGGCCATCGGCATCCTGTGCAAGAAGAACGCCTCCATCTCCGGTGCCGAGGTCGGTTGCCAGGGCGAGGTCGGTTCGGCCTGTGCCATGGCGGCGGCAGGCCTGGCGGAGATTCTCGGCGCCAGCCCCGAGCAGTTGTGCAACGCCGCCGAGATCGGCCTGGAGCACAACCTCGGCCTGACCTGCGACCCGGTGGGCGGGCTGGTGCAGGTGCCCTGCATCGAGCGCAACGCGATCGCCGCGGTGAAGGCGATCAATGCCGCGCAGATGGCCCTGCGGGGCGATGGCCAGCACTTCATTTCCCTGGACCGGGTGATCCGCACCATGCGCGATACCGGGGCCGACATGCACGACAAGTACAAGGAAACCTCCCGCGGCGGCCTGGCGGTCAGCGCCGTGGAGTGCTGAGCCGCCAGCCGCTGCGCGCAAACGGCCCATCGGCGCGGGAGGACGCCACCTTTTAGCGCGTCGTGATTAGACAAGTGGCCCACGGGGCCAGCGGACATTCCCGTTCGTCGGCCCGTTGCGCTTTGAGTGACACTCGGCTGTGGCCTGCACGCGCGACGGCTCTACGAGTGCTACCTAACTGCTCACCGTCCTCGGTCGGCATCCGCCGGCCTTCCCCCGCGCACTGCTTATCCGCACTCAGGCAAGGGCTATATAGACACGTCGCGACGTCGTTTTCAGGAGTTATTGAATGCCCATTCAACTTTAGGCATGGCAATTGCTCTGTGATGACCAAGCCGGTTTCCATCGAGGGACGGGCACCAATAAAAAGAGCCTCCGCCTGAGGCCATCACCCGCTTTGTGTGAGGAGATATCGCGATGACGTCGTTCAACTCCGGGGCCCAACCCCAGAACCGTGCGCCTCAATCCATCGGTTTCTTGCTGCTGGATAATTTCACGCTGATTTCCCTGGCCTCCGCAGTCGAACCACTGCGCATGGCCAACCAACTGTCCGGTCGCGAGCTGTATCGCTGGACCACCCTCAGCGTCGATGGCGGCCAGGTCTGGGCCAGTGATGGCCTGCAAATCACCCCCGACGCCTCCATGCACAAGGCTCCCAGCCTGGATACCGTGATCGTCTGCGGCGGCATCGGCATCCAGCGCACCGTCACTCGCGAACATGTGTCCTGGCTGCAGAGCCAGGCCCGCCAGTCCCGGCGCCTCGGCGCGGTGTGCACCGGCAGCTGGGCCCTGGCCTGCGCCGGCCTGCTGGACGGCTTCGATTGCAGCGTGCACTGGGAATGCCTGGCGGCGATGCAGGAAGCCTTCCCCCGGGTGGCCATGAGCACCCGGCTGTTCACCCTCGATCGCAACCGCTTCACCAGCTCCGGCGGCACCGCGCCGCTGGACATGATGCTGCACCTGATCAGCCGCGATCACGGCCGCGAGCTGTCGGCGGCGATCTCGGAGATGTTCGTCTACGAGCGCATCCGCAACGAGCAGGACCACCAGCGCGTGCCGCTCAAGCACATGCTCGGCACCAACCAGCCCAAGCTGCAGGAAATCGTCGCGCTGATGGAAGCCAACCTGGAGGAGCCGATCGACCTCGACGAACTGGCGGTGTACGTCGCGGTATCGCGCCGGCAGCTGGAGCGCCTGTTCCAGAAGTACCTGCACTGCTCGCCATCGCGCTACTACCTCAAGCTGCGCTTGATCCGGGCCCGGCAACTGCTCAAGCAGACGCCGATGTCGATCATCGAAGTGGCCTCGGTCTGTGGTTTCGTCTCCACCCCGCACTTCTCCAAGTGCTACCGCGAGTATTTCGGCATTCCGCCACGGGACGAGCGCATCGGCTCCAACACCACCCAGCAGGTGGCGATGATGCCGCTGCCCCAGGCCATGGTCCTGGCGCCACTGTCGGGGCCGCTGTCGGCCCTGAGCCAGGCACGCAACGAGTCGACCTTCGCCAGCGTGCGACTCTAGGCGCGGTTGCAGGCAGCCCCGGTCACAGGGCTTTCTTGAAGTACACCACGCGCTCGGTTTCCTCGAAGCCAAGCGCGCGGTGCAGGGCGTGGCTGACCAGGTTGTCCAGGCTGGCGTCCGAGGCGATTTCCACGCAGCCCTGCTGCCGTCCCCATTGACTGACCTGTTCGATCAGGCGCTGGGCCGTGCCCTGGCGCCGGTGCTCGGGAGCGACGTAGATACCTTCCAGAAACACCACCGGCGAGCTGTCGGTGCCATTGACGTAGTCGTGGCGCAACGACGCCTCGGCCAGGCCCAGTGTTTCACCGTCGGCGGCCTGGGCCAGCCAGCAGCCGTAGCGTGCGGGCTCGGCGAGCATCTGGCGAATTTCTTCCTGGTGTTCCTCGGGTGGGCAGTGGGGCCACAGGCCCAGGCGCAATTGCAGCCAATGGCCGGGATCGGCGGCTTGGCCGGGCAGGATACGGATCATGGGCGGTTGCCTGTGCAGTACAAAGAGGTGCGTACTCTAGCAACCGGCCCACGGCCCTGGGGCGATTCAGGCGCGTTTTTGCTGTTGGTACTCGGCCAGGGCCGGCAGCAACTGGCGATCGATGGCCTGGCGCACGGCAGGAAGAATGGTCGCGTTGCCGGTGAGCATCTGCTCGACCATGCCCTTGAGGGCCTTGGCCCGGGCATCGCTCAGCCCCCGAACCGCACATTCGCAGGCCTGCTCGGCACTGGCGCCTGCGGGCATCTCGAAACCCAGGGCCCGGAGTTGCCCCAGCAGGTCGTCCTGGTCAATCAAATCCGCATGCATCATGGCGCTTGTCCTTGTTCAGGGAGTGGAGTCGCCAGCCGATTCTGGTAGGGCGTCCGGGTGGCGGCAAGGGCAGATTGTCGCGATGGCCCGTTTACCTATGAACAGGTCGTTTTCGGCTAAGTCGGCCCCGTGGACTTGCCTGAATGCCTCGCCGCCAGGTCGCAGAAACCGTCACTGCAAACGTCGACCACAGGTATCCTGCACCAGCGACCGACGGGTGGCCGCCGATCCGCAAACCATGGAGCAGGAATCGATGAAAGTGCTGCTAGCAGGGGCCCTGGCATGGGGGTTTTCCAGTGGGGCCTGGGCGGGCCCAGAGTGTGCCGACTTTCTGCGGGCCGACGCCGATCCTCCTAAGGTCCTCGAGTTTGTCGGTTGTGAGTCCGTGCCCCAGGAGCAGGGCGCGCCGTTGATCGCCGCCTACCGAGTCGAAGGCCGGCATGCCCACGCAGTGGAGCGTTACCTGCAGCGCCTCACCGGGGACATGAGCGACTTGAAGTTCGTCTGCTGTGGCTGGGAGACCCAGGGCTCCAGCTCCTATCGGAGCCTGGCCAGCGGCCGCCGCTACGAGCTGGGCATGGGTTCCGAAGAAACGCCCTATAACCGCCGGGAAGACTGGGACAAGATCGGTTACTTCCATGTGAGGGTAGTGCTGTACACCGAGGAGCCTTGAAGCGTCCGCGATGGCCCTTTTACCTATGGGCAGGTCGCATTCGGCTAATCGGCGCCCGGGCAGAGTGGGCAGACTGGAGCCAGCTAACGGCAGAACGGTTTGGTCACCTTCTCACCGCAGCTCCTCAGCAGTAGTCCCTGCCTCGATCCTGTCACGGCTTGATCGGGGCTTTTTTATGCGCTTGGCGGTTATGCGATAGTGCGCCTGGTTCAACTTTCGCGAGATTGCCCATGGATGAGGAAGCGCCAGTGTCGGACAAGGTACTGAACAAGCTGATCGAGACGATTTCCAACGGCTGCGGCCACCTGTACCGGCCCATCGGCCTGCGTCGTGATGCCGATGCCCAGGCCTATAGCGTGCTGAAGCTGGGCCAGGCCACGACCGAAGCGGAAATCCAGCGTGAAGAGGCGTTGCTGGCGGCGGACCACCAGCGCCGTTCGGTGATGCTCCAGCATGAGGAAGAGCTGGCCCGGCGCAGCGCCAAGCGCAGG
The DNA here is from genome assembly GCF_009380155.1 of Pseudomonas piscis. Lineage (GTDB taxonomy): Bacteria > Pseudomonadota > Gammaproteobacteria > Pseudomonadales > Pseudomonadaceae > Aquipseudomonas > Aquipseudomonas piscis. Next base: position 532,853 of record NZ_WHUV01000001.1, read on the forward strand.
TTGCACCAGGAGCTGTTGAAGCAGGAAAACCTCGAGCGGATCTTTGCCCAGGCCCTGGAAAACCCTCCCGAGTCGGCGGACGAGCAAAGTGTCGACCAGGATTGGCTGACCGACTTCGTCGAGCGTGCGCAGAAGATCTCCTCGCAGCAGATGCAGGCGCTCTGGGCCAGGATCCTGTCCCTGGAAGTGGGCAATCCGGGCAGTTTTTCCGTGCGTGCGATGGACGTTCTCAAGAGCATGACCGCCGCCGAAGCGAACGCTTTTCGCAAGTTGTGCGCGATCGCCAGCAAGCTGGGCAAGGGCAGTGCCCCGGTGGTCCTGGTCAATGGCCGACGCAAGCTGCGCTGGTTCAATGCCCTGGCAGACATCGATTTTCAAGACCTGGAATTGCACCGCTGTGGCATTCCCCTTACAGACCAGCTCGCACTCCAGGCACTGGGCCTGATCCATGCCAAGGAACTGTGCATTTCCGATCTGCCAGCGGCCACCGTGCTGGATTTCGACCTCTACTCGAAGTCCTTGCGGGTTGAAGTGTTGAAGAACAAGTCGACCCTGGCCTTCATCAACTTCACCGGCGTGGGCGCCGAGCTTTACCAGCTCGTGGATGAGGAGGTGAACCCCAAGTACGTCGAGTTGCTCCAGGACAAGTTGCAGAAGGTCGCCAAGGTCGAACTGATCGACCGTCCCTGAGCGTTGGCCGCTCAGCGTTGCAGCACCAGGATCCTGGACAGCAGTTCGTCACGGTCGATGTAGCAGCCCTGGAAGTGCCGGGCGCCACTGGCCGGGTCGAAAGCATTGCGCGCATGCAGGGTACGTCGATTGTCGAAGCACCACAGCTGCCCCGGTTCCAGGCGCCGCACCAGGCGAAAGCGCGCCTGGCGGGTCAGGGCGATCAGGTTTCGATAGGCGTGGTACAGGCGGGGCATCTGTTCTGGTGGTGCATCGAAGGGGGCGCGCAGGAAGTTGGCCATGCGGATCTCCGCCACCTGGCCCAGGGCGTCCAGGGCGATGATCGGCGCCAGGCAGCGATAGTCGCTGTGGCGATCCTTGTTGCGAAATTCCACGGGGATTTCGCTCAGGGTGCGAAACGCCTCGGGGTCTTCCCGGCGCAGGGCCTCGGCGATGGCGAAACCGTCGACGAAGATGCTCTCGCCGCCCGCCGCGTCGTTCACCAGGCAGTGCAGGAACTGCAAGCCCGGTTGCAGCTCGCGAGTGGGCAGGTCGCTGTGCAGCGGCAGGTTGAAGGCGGTGTAGGCATTGCTGTCGGCATCGGCCTTGGATTGCACGTTGAACAGCACGCCGAAGTTGCTTTCACGGATGAACGAGATCCGTCGGGCAATCGCTGCCAGCGCCCCGGGTTCGGTCGGCGCCCCCCGGACCTGGGTCAGGCCGATATCGCGCACCGCCAACAGCCATTGCAACAACGCCTGGGGATCGTCCATCACCGCCTGGTATTCGAAGACCGGCAGTTGCAGGCTGTTGTCCCATAACCGGCTGTGGGCCCTGGCCACGCGGCGCTCCTCCCGCGACTGCGGGTCATAGGCGTGGGCCCGCAACCAGCCTGGGTCGAAACGGCTCTGGTGGCCATCCTGCCAGATCACTTGCAGGCAACCCTGGTGGTCGATTTGCGCGCTGGAGCACGCCAGGTCCTCGGGCACATCGAGGATCTCCAGCACCTGCTCGCGGGTCACCGGATAGACGCATTGGGGGCAGGAGCAGTTGTCCCGCAGCCAGGGGTGGTGGAAGGGGCTCCAGCGACCGTCGGCCCACTGCACCAGGACCTGGTCCGGCAAGGCCTGGACGGTGGCCAGCGCGCTGATCAACGGATAGCTGCGGTAGTCGGCAAAGGCGGCGGTGTGCACGGCGATCTCCTTTTCGGGTTGGGGGTTACTTCTGCGCGGGCAGGCCGATCACCCGGCCGATCCAGGCCGGAGGTGGCAGGTCCGCCTGTGCGGTTTGCAGGGCCGCAAGCCGTTGCCGCACGGCGTCGGTGAACGGCGCCGAATGCGGCCCGGCGAGGTCGACGTGGAGCAGCATCTGTTCGTTGCCGGCCAGCTCCCGGGCGTCATCGGCCTGGTGCAGGCTGTGGTACAGGTGCAGGCGCTTGTGGTCGTGGCCGATGATCTGGGTGCGTACTTGCACCTCGGTGCCGAGCTTCACTTCGTGGAGGTAGTTCAGGTGCAGTTCCAGGGTGAACAGCGAGTGGCCGCTGGCCTCACGGTTGTCGCTGTCCAGCCCCAGGCAGTCCATCAGGGCATCGGTGGCGTAGCTGAAGATCAGCAGGTAGAAGGCGTCGCGCAAGTGGCCGTTGTAGTCGACCCAGTCGGCGCTGATGCGGGTGTTGTAGGTAGTCAGTGCAGGCATGGCAGGGGCTCGGGCAAGGGGCAGTGGAATCCCGGGGCCGCTGCCGAAGGCTCCAAGGCGCCCGGCAGTGGCTTGCAGGAGGCGTTATTCGCTGAAACTCATGCCGTGCCTGGCCTTGGTGTCCTTCACCGCCTCCAGCACCGCCAGCAGGCAGTCGTCGCGATAGCGCTCCAGGGCGGCGATGCTGTGCGTGCCCAACTGCTCGGCGGTGCCTTCGACCACGTCGTCGATCAGCTTGTCGGTCAGCTCCGGGGCCGGCAGGTAGGTCCAGGGCAGTTGCAGCGCCGGGCCGAACTGGGCCATGAAGTGGCGCATGCCGGCATCCCCGCCCGCCAGGGTGTAGGTGAGGAAGGTGCCCATGAATGACCAGCGCAGGCCGGCGCCAAAGCGGATCGCATCGTCGATCTCGCCGGTGCTCGCCACCCCGTCGTTGACCAGGTGCAGGGCTTCGCGCCACAGGGCCTCGAGCAGGCGGTCGGCGATGAACCCCGGAACCTCCTTGCGCACGTGCAACGGGCGCATGCCCAGGGATTGGTAGACCTGGATCGCCGCTTGCACGGCCTCTGGCGCGGTGCGCTTGCCGCCCACCACCTCCACCAGCGGCAGCAGGTACACCGGGTTGAACGGGTGGCCCACCACGCAGCGTTCCGGGTGGGTCGAGCCTTCGTAGAATTCGCTGGGCAGCAGCCCCGAGGTGCTGGAGCCGATCAGCGCATCGGGCTTGGCCGCCGCACTGATCTTGCTGTGCAGCTCCAGCTTGAGTTCCAGGCGTTCCGGGGCGCTTTCCTGGATGAAGTCCGCGTCACGCACGCATTCCTCGATGGTCGCCACGAAACGCAGGCGGTCCTGGGAGGCACCGGGCGCCAGGCCGTTCTGCTGCAGTGCGCCCCAGGCATTGGCCACCCGCTGGCGCAACGCTGCCTCGGCGCCTGGAGCCGGGTCCCAGGCCACCACGTCCAGGCCATGGGCCAGGGCGCGGGCTACCCAGCCGCTGCCGATCACGCCACTGCCCAGGGCAGCGAAGGTCTTGATGTCGGTGATAAAACGCATGGCAATGTCCTGATGGTCAAAAAATGGAGGTATCTGTAGCCGCTGCCGAGCCTGCGAGGCTGCGTCCGGCGGCTTAGCCGTCGTGAAGCCGGACGGCGCGGTGTGCCAGGTAACCCATGGTTGCTGTTGTGGCGGCTGTGTTGCCGCCGTGCGCAGCCTTGTACAAGGCCGGAATGGTCAGCCGCGCTTGTTCAGGCCCATCTTCCGGCGGCCCTCGGCCGGAGTCAGGACCCGTGCTCCCAGGCGGCTGAGGATCTCGCTGGCGCGCTCCACCAACTGGCCGTTGGTTGCCAGCACGCCCTTGTCCAGCCACAGGTTGTCTTCCAGGCCGACTCGCACGTTGCCGCCCAGCAGCACGGCCTGGGCGGCCATCGGCATCTGCATGCGGCCGATGCCGAAGCCGGCCCAGACCACGTCCGGCGGCAGGTTGTCGACCATGGCCTTCATGGTGGTGGTATCGGCCGGGGCGCCCCAGGGAATGCCCAGGCATAGCTGGAACAGCGGGTCGTCCAGCAGGCCTTCCTTGATCATCTGCTTGGCGAACCACAGGTGGCCGGTATCGAAGATCTCCAGCTCGGCCTTCACCCCCAGTTCCTGGATACGCTTGGCGCCGGCCCGCAGTTGGGCCGGGGTCGAGACGTAGATGGTGTCGCCGTCGCCGAAATTCAGGGTGCCGCAGTCCAGGGTGCAGATCTCCGGCAGCAGCGCCTCGACGTGGGCCAGGCGCGCCAGCGGGCCGACCAGGTCGGTATTGGGGCCGAACTCGGTGGGGCGTTCCCCCGGGCCGATCTCCAGGTCGCCGCCCATGCCGGCGGTGAGGTTGACGATGATGTCGACGTCGGCTTCGCGGATGCGCTCCATGACTTCGCGGTACAGCGCCACATCGCGGCTGAACTTGCCGGTCTGCGGATCGCGGACGTGGCAGTGGACCACGGTGGCCCCGGCCTTGGCGGCTTCTACCGCGGCGGCGGCGATCTGCTTGGGGGTGATGGGTACATGGGGACTCTTGGCGGTGGTATCGCCGGCCCCGGTGAGTGCGCAAGTGATGATGACGTCGTGGTTCATGGTGCAATTTCCTTACAGGCGTGTTTGCTGGGGGCGTGGCGCTGCCGTGCGCGGCCCTGGCGGGCGGCGCGAGGGCACAGGTCTTCAGGTCATTGGCGGGTCAGTTGCAGGTGCTCGATGGCCGGCTTGCCGTCGAAGGTGGTCACCCCGTCGAGCCAGCGCTGCTGGTCTTGCGGGTGATCCTTGAGCCACTGCCGGGCGGATTCCAGGGCGTCCTTGTGGTCCAGCAGCGGCTGCATCATGCGGCTCTCGTCCTCGGCGCTGAAGGTCAGGTTGGCCAGCAGCCGGCTGACATTGGGGCACTGTTGGGCATAGCTGGGGGCCGTGACCGTCCAGACCGTGGCCCGGCCTTCATCGGGCCCCAGGGCGTTGTCGCTGCCGGAGAGGTAGGTCATCTGCACGTTGACGTTCATCGGGTGCGGCGCCCAGCCGAAGAACACCACCGCCTCCTTGCGCCGTACCGCGCGGTCCACCGCGGCGAGCATGCCGGCCTCGCTGGACTCCACCAGCTGGAACTTGCCGAGGCCGAACTGGTTCTTGGCGATCATCGCCTTGATCTGGGTATTGGCGCCGGAGCCGGGCTCGATGCCGTAGATCTTGCCGCCCAGCTCCTTCTCGAAGCGGGCGATGTCGGCGAAGCTCTTCAGGCCCTTGTCCGCCAGGTAAGTGGGCACGGCGAGGGTGGCGCGGGCATCTTTCAGGCTGGGCTGGTCGAGGACCTTGACCTGGCCGGCCTCGACGAACGGGGTGATGGTCTGGGTCATCAGCGGGTTCCAGTAGCCCAGGAACAGGTCCAGGCGCTGGTCGCGGATGCCGGCGAAGATGATCTGCTGCGAGGCGCTGGTCTGCTTGGTCTTGTAGCCGAGGCCGTCGAGCAGGACCTGGGCCATGGCGCTGGTGGCGATCACGTCGGTCCAGTTGACCACGCCCAGGCGCACGTTCTGGCAACTGGCGGCATCGGCGGCCATGGTTCCGGAGCTGAACAGGAGGGTACCGCTAAGAGCCAGGACGCAACGGCTGATCAGTCGTTTCATGAGGGTTTCCTCGGCAGGTCGTTATTGTGGGCCCGGCGTCTTCGTGCGCCGGTGATGCCACGTTACGCAGCTGGCGGGTTGCGAAAACGCACAGCGGCGACCGGCTCTTGCACTGCAGCGACCTCGCGTCTTGAAGCCACCCGGGAAACGGCGTATCACAATGGCCACGCCGCCCGTCCTCCGAGTGCGTCCCATGTCCCAGGATTTCTACTTCTTGCTGTTGCCGGGGTTCTCGGCCATCGGCTTCATCTCGGCCATCGAGCCTTTGCGGGTGGCCAACCGCTTTCGCGGCGGGCTGTATCGCTGGCATGTGTTGAGTGTGGATGGCGGGGCGGTGCTGGCCAGCAACGGCATGTCGGTCAACGCCGATGCCGCGCTGGAGCCGTTGAAGAAGGGCGCTACCTTGCTGGTGGTGGCCGGGTTCGAGCCGCTGCGGTCCTTCGGTGCGGCCCTGGAGCACTGGCTGCGGCGCCTGGATGGGGAAGGGGTGACCCTGGGCGGGATCGACACCGGTAGCGTGGTGCTGGCCGAGGCCGGGCTGCTGGAAGGGCACCGGGTGGCCCTGCACTGGGAAGCGATCGACGCCTTCAAGGAGTCTTATCCACAGCTGAGCGTCACCCAGGAACTGTTCGAGATCGACCGCCGGCGCATCAGCTCGGCTGGCGGCACGGCGTCCATCGACATGATGCTCGACCTGATCGGCCAGGCCCACGGCCCGCAGTTGGCGATCCAGGTCAGCGAGCAGTTCGTGCTGGGGCGCATCCGTCCGCGCAAGGACCACCAGCGCATGGAGGTCGCCAGCCGCTACGGCATCAACAACAAGAAACTGGTGCAGGTGATCGGCGAGATGGAGCGGCACAGCGAGCCGCCCCTGAGCACCCTGGCCCTGGCCGAGTCGGTGAAAATCACCCGGCGCCAGTTGGAGCGCCTGTTCCGCCTGCACCTCAACGACACGCCGAGCAATTTCTACCTCGGGCTGCGCCTGGACAAGGCCCGCCAGTTATTGCGCCAGAGCGACCTGAGCGTGCTGGAAGTGAGCATCGCCTGCGGTTTCGAATCGCCGTCCTACTTCACCCGCAGCTACCGCGCGCGGTTCACTCGCTGCCCCCGGGAGGACCGACAACACAGCCAGAAGGCCTGAGAGCCTGTCCACGATCTGCTGCGCTTAGCCCATGGGGCGTTAAAAAAGGCTTTGAAATGCTCAATCAGGACCCTGAATTGCGCTTTCTCAGGCATTTTTGCCTGGCCTGAACGTCGCTCGCTAGACCTTGAGCAGGCTCTGAGCTGCCCTGTTGGTGGGCGCGAAGCGGGCGCGCGATGCAGGCAACCCATAGGGTCAGGCCGTACGCCATCGCGGGCCAGTCGGATCGCCGCCCGCTCGCTTCTACAGATACGCGGACTACTTCTTCAGCAGCGCCGCGCAGGCTGCCTTGTAGGCCTCGTGCTGGTACTTGTTGAGGCTCGCCGGCAGCTCGTAGCCGTGCTTTTTGTGCTGGGCGGTGAGGGTCTGGGGCGACAGCAGGGTCACCTCGCAATTCTCCAGCAACTGGAACACGCCCTCGATCTTGAAGGTGGTGGGGCCACCGGCGAACTCGCCTTTCTTGCTGCGCTTCTTGATGGCGATCCGGGTGATGCCCTGCTCGCGGACAAAATCCCGCACCTGGGCGGCGAAGGTGCGCACGTTGGCCGCTTCATCGTCATCTTCCAGGGCGATCTTCTTCACGGCGATGGCCTGGTGTTCAAGCGTGCCGCCTTGCAGGGAGGCGAGGGCGAAGATGGCTTCGCTGCCCTTGATCTCGATACCGCAAATGCTCATGGGGAATCCTTGTGAAAGTCGTTGGCTGGCGCGCAGCTTACAGCTCCAGCTGGTCGGCGCGAATGCCGAATGCCGAATGCCGCGGCGCGGCCGAGACTTGTATTTCCTCCACGACAGAAGCTTGTCCCTTTGTTGCCCCTCTCTCTAGCGGGCGGGTGGCGGTCCGCGACGGTCCACTTCGTACACCCGGCTGTGCAGCAGGCGCTCCTTGAGCCAGGTACCGGCCTGGCCCAGGGGGCTTTGGCGTGCCCAGAGCAGATCGACGCCTATCTGCCAGTCGCCGTGGAACGGGTCGGCCAGGTGCAGTTCCACCAGTTCGCCCCTGGCCAGCTCGCGCTGGACCAGTTGCCGGGGCAGGGCGGCCCAGCCGAGCCCGGCACGCAGCATTTCCAGCAGTGCGTGCTGGTCCTGTACCTGCCACAACCGCAGGCAACGCAGGTACTCGCTGCTGGGGGGCTGCTGGCTGGGCAGGCTGGAGGCGCACAGGCGCCGGTGCTGCTGCAAATCGTCGGCGCTCAGAGGGTTGCGCTGCGCCAGGGGATGATCCGGGCGGCAGGCATGCACCAGGTGCAAGCGGCCCACTTGCTGGAACTCCAGCGCCTGGGGATAACCAGGCGCTGAGGGGGCCAGGCCGAGTGCTGCCTCACCCCGGGCTACCAGTTCACTGGCACTGCTGGAGTGAGGCTGGCGCAGCAGCAGGTCAACCTGGGGGAAAGCCTGCTCGAACTCGCGCAGCAGCGGCAGCAGTGGGCCGCAAGGGGCCTGGATCGCCAGCGTCAGTTGCGGCTCCGGCTCCTGGGACAAGCCATCGGCGCTGGCTTGCAGGTCCTGGCAGCGTTCCAGCACCGCCTCGGCCTGCAGCAGGATTTTCCGACCAGTGGCGGTCAACGCCGGGCTGCGAGTGCTGCGGTCGAACAGCTCCACCTTCAGGTCGTCCTCCAGGTTGGCGATGGCCAGGCTGACGGTGGACTGGGTCTTGCCCAGCCGGCGCGCGGCGGCCGAGAACGAGCCGGTGCGGGCGGCCTGGACGAACATCTGCAGCTGATCCAGTGAAAAATCCATGGTGTCCCCCAATCCCTGGGCAAGAGCCCCTGGCCCTGCGTTGAACAGGCTGGCAGTCCAGGCTTTGCAGGGTATTCAAGCACAGCCTTGCGGCTCGCGAAGGGGCGGGGACGCTGGCGCGTCCCCGGATCGGCGCCAGGGGATCACTCCTGGGTGATGGACTCGATGAACTCCGAACGCTCGTCGCTCATGCGCGCCAGGCAATCGTTGCTGGCGATGTTGTAGGCCTTGCTGCCGGGCTTGGCCGGGAAGGATTCCACGGCGCAGTCGGCGTCGCGCTGCTTCTGCCACAGCTGCTGGGCGTTCTTGACCTTGGCGGTGATGTCGCCCAACTGGGCCTTGTCGTTGCCATACAAAGTGCCCAGGCGTTCCAGCAGGCTCTGCACGTTGTCATTGAGCAGTTGCTCGGCGGTGGTCCTGTTATAGGTCGCGCACTCCAGGGTCTGCACGTCGTTTTCCACGCCGTCGCAGGGCGAGCCGTCGGCCTCTTCGGCAGCCTGGGCGCCGCTCGCCAGCAGTATCAGGGCCAGGAAGATCGGTTTCTTCATTGCAGCGCTGCCTCTAATCCGGTGAAGCCTTGGTTGAAGCGGCGAATTCTGGCCCAAGGTTCGAGCAAAGAACAGAGCCTGCCCCGGGCCGCGTGAAAACTCCCGCCCAGGCCCAGCAGGCGATGCCCTCCCAGGCCCCTGGGCTGTGCTTTCGCGCCTGTTCGTGTCTGCTCTGGCGCGGTTTTCGCGGAGCCTGGCATGGCGCTTCGTCGGCGCTTGACGCTTTCGGCAAACCCCCTGTCGTTTTTGCACCGGGGCGCCCTGGTCCTCAGGCATATGCTGGCCCCAAAGCGCCGGCAGACGATTCGGCGCAGGAATCGCCAGATAAAAGGGGACAGCCTGATGAGCCCAGCCGAACTGCACGCCGACAGCATCGTTATCGACGGATTGATCATCGCCAAATGGAACCGCGAACTGTTCGAGGACATGCGCAAGGGCGGCCTGACCGCAGCCAACTGCACGGTGTCGGTCTGGGAGGGCTTCAAGGCCACCGTCGACCAGATCGCCGCCAGCCAGAAGCTGATCCGCGACAACAGCGACCTGGTGATGCCGGTGCGCACCACCGCCGACATCCGCAAGGCCAAGGAACTGGGCAAGACCGGCATCCTCTTCGGCTTCCAGAACGCCCACGCCTTCGAGGACCAGATCGCCTACGTGGACGTGTTCAAGCAGTTGGGCGTGGGCATCGTGCAGATGTGCTACAACACCCAGAACCTGGTGGGCACCGGCTGCTACGAGCGCGACGGCGGGCTGTCGGGTTTCGGCCGCGAGATCGTCGCCGAGATGAACCGCGTCGGCATCATGTGCGACCTGTCCCACGTCGGCTCCAAGACCAGCGAGGAAGTCATCCTCGAATCGAAGAAGCCGGTCTGCTACTCCCATTGCCTGCCTTCGGGCCTGAAAGAACACCCGCGCAACAAGTCCGATGCCGAACTGAAGTTCATCGCCGACCACGGCGGCTTCGTCGGCGTGACCATGTTCGCGCCGTTCCTGGCCAAGGGCATCGACTCGACCATCGACGACTATGCCGAGGCCATCGAGTACACCATGAACATCGTCGGTGAAGACGCCATCGGCATCGGCACCGACTTCACCCAGGGCCACGGCCAGGACTTCTTCGAGTACCTGACCCACGACAAGGGCTACGCCCGGCGCCTGACCAACTTCGGCAAGATCATCAACCCGCTGGGCATCCGTACCGTGGGCGAATTCCCCAACCTCACCGAGACCCTGCTCAAGCGCGGCCACTCCGAGCGCGTGGTGCGCAAGATCATGGGCGAGAACTGGGTGAATGTACTCAAGGACGTCTGGGGCGAGTGATGAACACCCCCGGAGCCTGCTGCGCCCACCGATAGCAGCGTCGCGTCCTCGCGACAGGCTCGCCGTACATGCGTACTGCCCTCGCCTGTCGCTGCGGGACTCCTTGCTCTCGGTGTGCTCACGACGGCTCCAGCGGTATTCACGCGAATTTTTTCCATGCAAAGCCAAGGCTTTGCCAAGCCAAGAATGAATTTCTGGAGTCAAGTTTCCATGGCCAAGATCGCCCCGCAACTGCCCATCGAAGTCGACAGCGAGACCGGCGTCTGGACGTCCGATGCCCTGCCGATGCTGTACGTGCCGCGGCATTTCTTCGTCAACAACCACATGGGCATCGAGGAAGTGCTGGGTGCCGACGCCTATGCCGAGATCCTCTACAAGGCCGGCTACAAGTCCGCCTGGCACTGGTGCGAGAAAGAAGCCCAATGCCATGGCCTGGAAGGCGTGGCGGTGTTCGAGCACTACATGAAGCGTCTCTCCCAGCGCGGCTGGGGCCTGTTCAAGATCCAGGACATCGACCTCGACCAGGGCACCGCCAGCGTCAAGCTCGAGCACTCGGCCTTCGTCTACGTCTACGGCAAGTGCGGGCGCAAGGTGGACTACATGTTCACCGGCTGGTTCGCCGGCGCCATGGACCAGATCCTGGCGGCCCGTGGCAGCAAGATCCGCACCGTGGCAGAGCAAGTCTACGGTGGTTCCGAAGAAGGGCACGACGACGGCCTGTTCGTCGTCAAAGCGTTGTAAGCGGAGTTCAAGACAATGGCTTTCGAAGCGATGTTCCAGCCGATCCAGATCGGCAAACTGACCATCCGCAACCGCGTGCTCAGTACCGCCCACGCCGAGGTCTACGCCACCGACGGCGGCATGACCACCGAGCGCTACGTGAAGTACTACGAGGAAAAGGCCAAGGGCGGCATCGGCCTGGCGATCTGCGGTGGCTCCTCGGTGGTGGCCATCGACAGCCCCCAGGAATGGTGGAGCTCGGTGAACCTGTCCACCGACCGCATCATCCCGCACTTCCAGAACCTCTCCGACGCCATGCACAAGCACGGCGCCAAGATCATGATCCAGATTACCCACATGGGCCGGCGCTCGCGCTGGGACGGCTTCAACTGGCCGACCCTGATGTCGCCGTCCGGGGTCCGTGAGCCGGTGCACCGCGCCACCTGCAAGACCATCGAGGTGGAAGAAATCTGGCGAGTGATCGGCAACTACGCCCAAGCCGCCCGTCGCGCCAAGGAAGGTGGCCTGGACGGCGTGGAGCTGTCGGCGGTGCACCAGCACATGATCGACCAGTTCTGGAGCCCGCGGGTCAACAAGCGGACCGACGAATGGGGAGGCACCTTCGAGAAGCGCATGCGCTTCGGCCTGGAGGTGCTCAAGGCGGTGCGCGCCGAGGTCGGCGACGATTTCTGTGTCGGCATGCGCATCTGCGGCGACGAATTCCACCCCGATGGCCTGTCCCACGAGGACATGAAGCAGATCGCCAAGTACTACGACGACACCGGCATGCTCGACTTCCTCGGCGTGGTCGGTTCCGGTTGCGACACCCACAACACCCTGGCCAACGTCATCCCCAACATGAGCTTCCCGCCGGAGCCGTTCCTGCACCTGGCGGCGGGCATCAAGGAAGTGGTCAAGGTCCCGGTGCTGCACGCGCAGAACATCAAGGACCCGAACCAGGCCACGCGCATCCTCGAGGGCGGCTACGTCGACATGGTCGGCATGACCCGCGCGCACATGGCCGACCCGCACCTGATCGCCAAGATCAAGATGGGCCAGATCGACCAGATCAAGCAGTGCGTGGGTGCCAACTACTGCATCGACCGCCAGTACCAGGGCCTGGACGTGCTGTGCATCCAGAACGCCGCCACTTCCCGTGAATACATGGGCGTGCCGCACATCATCGAGAAGACCAACGGCGCCAAGCGCAAGGTGGTGGTGGTCGGCGCCGGTCCTGCGGGCATGGAGGCTGCCCGGGTGGCGGCCGAGCGCGGCCACGACGTAACCCTGTTCGAGAAGAAAGAGGCGATCGGCGGACAGATCACCACCGCCTCCAAGGCTCCGCAGCGCGACCAGATCGCCGGCATCACCCGCTGGTACCAACTGGAGCTGGCGCGGCTGAAGGTCGACCTGCGCCTGGGTACCGCGGCGGACGCGGCGACCATCCTCGACCTGCGCCCCGACGTGGTGGTGCTGGCGGTGGGTGGCCATCCGTTCATCGAGCAGAACGAACACTGGGGCGCCGCCGAAGGGCTGGTGGTCAGCAGCTGGGACATCCTCGATGGCCGGGTCGCTCCGGGCAAGAACGTGCTGGTGTACGACACCATCTGCGAATTCACCGGGATGTCGGTCGCCGACTACCTGGCCGACAAGGGCTCGCAGGTGGAGATCGTCACCGATGACATCAAGCCCGGCATCGCCATCGGCGGCACCTCGTTCCCCACCTACTACCGCAGCCTGTACCCCAAGGAAGTGATCATGACCGGGGACCTGACCCTGGAGAAGGTCTACCGCGAGGGCGACAAGCTGGTGGCGGTACTGGAGAACGAATACACCGGCGCCCGCGAGGAGCGGGTGGTGGACCAGGTGGTGGTGGAGAACGGCGTGCGCCCCGACGAGGCGCTGTACTACGGGCTCAAGGACGGCTCGCGCAACAAGGGCCAGATCGACGTCGAGGCGTTGTTCGCGATCAAGCCGCAGCCTTGCCTGGGCGAAGCGGGCGACGGCTACCTGCTGTTCCGCATCGGCGATTGCGTGTCCCAGCGCAACACCCATGCCGCGATCTACGACGCCCTGCGCCTGTGCAAGGACTTTTGACGGCAGCGACAAGTTTCAAGCTGCAAGCGGCAAGTTGAAGCAGGTGTTCGGCAGTGCTTTTGCTTGTCGCTTGCCCCTGGCGTTCTGTAAGGACTTTTAGCCGCCGTTGCAGGTTTTGAGCGGCCAGCCAGAGCGAATGCTCAGCCTTGTTTTTTCTTGCCGCTTGAAGCTAGCCGCTTGCAGCTGACCTTAAGGTGACTGTGATGTTGAATACCCTTCTTCCCATCCTGCTGTTCGCTGCCCTGGGCCTGGCGGTCCTCGGCGCGTTGCGGCGCGCGGCCATGTGGCGCCGGGGGCGAGCCTCCAAGGTCGACCTGGTCGGCGGCCTGCTGGCCATGCCCCGGCGCTACATGGTGGACCTGCACCATGTGGTGGCCCGCGACAAGTACATCGCCAACACCCACGTGGCCACCGCCGGTGGCGCTGTGGCTTCCATCGTCCTGGCGCTGCTGGTGCACGGCTTCGGCCTGCACAACCGCGTGCTGGCCTATGCCTTGCTGCTGATGTCGGCGCTGATGTTCGTGGGGGCGATCTTCGTCTACCGGCGTCGGCGCAACCCGCCGTCGCGCTTGTCCAAGGGCCCGTGGATGCGCCTGCCCAAGAGCCTGCTGGCGTTTTCCGCGAGCTTCTTCCTGGTGACCCTGCCGGTGGCCGGGATCCTCCCCGAGCAGTTCGGTGGCTGGCTGCTGGCGGCGATCCTCGCGCTGGGCGTGCTCTGGGGTGTGTCGGAGCTGTTCCTCGGCATGACCTGGGGCGGGCCGATGAAACACGCCTTCGCCGGTGCCCTGCACCTGGCCTGGCACCGGCGTGCCGAACGCTTCGGCGGCGGTCGCTCCACCGGCCTCAAGCCGCTGGACCTGGAAGACCCCAGCGCGCCCCTGGGCGTGGAGAAACCCGTGGACTTCACCTGGAACCAGCTGCTGGGCTTCGATGCCTGCGTGCAGTGCGGCAAGTGCGAGGCGGCTTGCCCGGCCTTCGCCGCCGGCCAGCCGCTGAACCCCAAGAAGCTGATCCAGGACATGGTCGTCGGCCTGGCCGGTGGCAGCGATGCCCACTTCGCCGGCAGCCCCTATCCGTCCCTCGACGGTCGCGGCCAGCCGCTGGGCGAACACCACGGTGGCCCGCACCTGCCGATCGTCGCGCTGCAGGGCAAGGCCCTGGTGGATGCCGAGACTCTGTGGTCGTGCACCACCTGCCGGGCCTGCGTCGAGGAATGCCCGATGATGATCGAGCACGTCGATGCCATCGTCGACATGCGCCGCCACCTGACCCTGGAAAAAGGCGCCACGCCGAACAAGGGCGCCGAGGTGCTGGAGAACCTGATCGCCACCGACAACCCGGGCGGTTTCAACCCCGGGGGGCGGATGAACTGGGCGGCCGACCTCAACCTCAAGCTGCTGCCTGAAGTGAAGAGCACCGAGGTGCTGTTCTGGGTCGGCGACGGCGCCTTCGACATGCGCAACCAGCGTACCCTGCGGGCCTTCGTCAAGGTGCTGAAGGCCGCGGGCGTGGATTTCGCCGTGCTGGGCCTGGAAGAACGCGACAGTGGCGACGTGGCCCGGCGCCTGGGCGACGAGGCGACCTTCCAGCAACTGGCTCGGCGCAATATCCAGACCCTGGCCAAGTACCAGTTCCAGCGCATCGTCACCTGCGATCCCCACAGCTTCCATGTGCTGAAAAACGAATACGGCGCCCTGGGCGGTGACTACCAGGTACAGCACCACAGCACCTACATCGCCGAGCTGATCGCCGCCGGCCAACTCGATCTTGGCCGGCACAAGGGTGGCAGCGTGACCTATCACGACCCCTGCTATCTGGGCCGCTACAACGGTGAGTACGAAGCCCCGCGCCAGGTGCTGCGCGCCCTGGGGATCGAGGTCAAGGAAATGCAGCGCGCGGGTTTGCGCTCCCGCTGTTGTGGCGGTGGCGGTGGTGCGCCGATCACCGACATTCCCGGCAAGCAGCGGATTCCCGACATGCGCATGGAGGACATCCGCGAGACCGGCGCCGAGCTGGTGGCGGTGGGTTGTCCGCAATGCACGGCAATGCTCGAAGGGGTGGTGGAGCCCCGGCCGATGATCAAGGACATCGCCGAACTGGTGGCCGAGGCCCTGCTGGAAAGCGCGGCCCCGAGCAAGGCACCAGTGGTGAAAGCCGAACCTGCGGAGGTGCACTGATGAGCGAGATTATCCGCCGCGATCCCCGCGCCGAATGGATCGCCCGCAACCGCCTGCACCCGCTGCATGCGGCCATGCAACCGGCGCAGCACAGCTGGATGGGCCCCAATGGCCTGGTGCGCAAGAACCCCCACGGCATGGGTTTCGTCGGCCCCAACGGGCTCAAGCGCATCGATCGCAGCGGCGCCCAGCAAGGTGGCAGCAGCCACAAGCGCACGGCGGCGGTCGAGGTGCAACTACCGCTGCACCAGCTGGCGCAGCCAGCGTTCTACATCAACGTGGTGCCGGACATGGTCGGCGGCCGCCTGAGCAGCCACGACCGCGACTTGCTGGGCCTGGCCCGGCAACTGGCTGGCCAGGACGGCGCGGTGCTGGCGGTGGTGTTCGGCGAGCACAAGGAATCGAATTTCGCCACGGCCGGGGTCGACCGCCTGCTGGTGCTGCCGGGCAGCGAGTTCGACGGTTATGCACCGGAGCAACGGGTCCAGGGCCTGCGGGCTGTGGATAACCAGTTCAACCCGCGCCATTGGCTGCTGCCCGACAGCCGCAGTGGCGGTGGCGAATTGGGCCGGCGTTTTGCCGCGGCCCTGGGCGAACGCCCGGCGACCCGGGTCTGGCAGGTCAAGGAAGGGCAATGCATCGGCCGCGCCGGTGCGGGCCTGGAGGATCTGGCACGGCCTCTGCCACGGCTGATCCTGGCGGCGGCCGAATGTGCCGAGCCGGTCAGCGAAACCCGTCACGAAGCCTTGCCGGTGGAGTTATCCACAAGCGTGGCCCGCAGCCTGGCACGAATCGAGGATCTGGGCGCAGTGGCGGTGGACCCGGCGGCGATTCCCATGGCCGAGGCCGAGTTCATCCTGTCCGGGGGCAACGGGGTCAAGGACTGGGCACTGTTCCATCGCGCGGCCCAGGCCCTGGGGGCCACCGAGGGCGCCTCGCGGGTGGCGGTGGACGACGGCTTCATGCCCCGCGACCGCCAGGTGGGGGCCACCGGTACCTGGGTGACCGCGCGGGTCTACGTGGCTGTGGGGATCTCCGGGGCGATCCAGCACCTGCAGGGCATCGGCGCTTGCGACAAGGTGGTGGCGATCAACATGGACCCGGGCTGCGACATGATCAAGCGCGCCGACCTGGCGGTGATCGGCGACAGCGCCGCGATCCTCGAGGCGCTGATCGCCGCCGTCGAAGCCTACCGCAGCGCCGCCAAGCGCGATGCGGCTTGAGGGAACCCTTATGAACAGCAACGTGATCAGCCTGGTCTCCATCGGCGCGCATCCGACCTCCGGTCGGCCACGGCGTGCCGAACAGGATGCCCGGGCCGTGGAACTGGGCCTGCAATTGGCCGGTGGACAACTGCAGGTGCTGCACGCCGGCGACGCCGCCGAGCCGGCCCTGCGCGCCTACCTGGGCATGGGCCTGGAGCAATTGCATGTATTGGAGCAGCCGGCCGGCGCCGATGCCTTGCCAGCCTTGGCCCAGTACCTGCGCCATGCCGGGGCCCAGGTGGTGTTGACCGGCAGCCAGGCGGAAACCGGTGAAGGCTCGGGCATGCTGCCGTTCCTGCTGGCCGAGAACCTGGGCTGGCCGCTGGTGGTGGGGCTGGCCGAGGTGGAATCCCTGGAAGATGGCGTGGCCCATGTGCTGCAAGCCTTGCCCCGGGGCCAGCGGCGTCGGCTCAAGGTGCGCCTGCCGTTCCTCGCCACTGTGGATAACGCCGCGCCCAAGCCTCGCCAGAGTGCCTATGGCCCGGCACGGCGCGGGATGTTGCGCGCCGACCAGGTCATGGTGGTGGAGGACGAGTTGTTCACCGGCGCCAGCCTGCAGCCGGCCAGGCCAAGGCCCAAGCGCTTGAAGGTGATCAAGGCCAAGAGCGGCGCCGACCGCATGAAGGCCGCCACCGCCAAGGCCAGCGGCGGTACCGGCCAGGTACTCAAGGAGGTCAGCGCGCAAGCCGGGGCCGAGGCCATCTTCAAGTTGTTGCTGGAGGAAGGGGTGCTCCGCTAGGGCTGCACCGGTCGTACTAGCGCTATTGTGAGCAATCGAGCGTCGACCGGCTGCTCCTGCGGGGGCCTGGCTTGCAGTCCAGTTTGCACGGTTACTCACAATCCCTGTGCGCGGCTCTGTGGATAAGATGTTCGCGCCTTGCTCCAGCCCATGCAGAACAAGCCCCGCAGCCATCTGTACGAAATTTGATCAGGCTAACTTGTGGTTTTTCCTGGCTTTTTTCCGCGGTGTCGGACTCATCAGGGGGCAGTTGTGCACAGCAGTTGCCCCCAAAGTCTGTTGGCGCTTTTGTGGATAAGATGTTCGCTCAGGGCTGTAGCCCTTGCAGGACAAGGCTTGGCGCGAACTGATCAAAAAACACCCAAATCGTGATCCTGGCCCTGTCCTGGCGCTTGCAAGGCGGAATTTTCCTGGCCTGGAGGGCTTTTCCACAGAAATCGCGGGCAGCGGCTGTAGTTGCCCCCAAAGTCTGTTGGCCGATCTGTGGATAAGGTGTTCGCCTCGCGCTGTAGGCCATGTACAGCAAGGCTTACAGGGTTTTGTTCAAAAAATGATCAGGAGCGTGTCAAACGCTTGTTTTTGCCTAACCCATGGATTTTCCTGGGAATCCCCGAGGAAATATCCCCATCCCCGGTGCACTTGCCCACAATTGCTGTGGGCCAAGGTGTGGATAAGTTGTTCGCCAACCGCTACGGGCCTTGTAATTCATAGCGTGTACGGCAATAGATCAAATTTCATACAGTTCTAATGCCCGCCTTGACAGTGGCAAGCGGCCTGACTTGACTGATGCCACTGGGACCGGTTCGTCACTTATCCACATCCGGTCCAGGGAGCGCAGGCAATGGATTGTCGTTCATCACAGGCTTCCAGCAGCGGGACCTTCCCCCGGCGCACCCGCCGCCGTGCCGCCAACCAGCGCGCACGTCTATAGCCCCAGCGGCTGTTCGATCCCGACCCTGATTTTCCACGGTTTGCGTTTCTGGCGCAGCGGCCGGTCCGTGCGGCTGCCTGCGTGATCGGCTTCACCTGAAGGAAGCGGCCATGAGAGTCGCCCCATCTGCCTGAGAGGAACCCCGCCATGACTCGGATCGCCACCCCCATCAGCGAGATCCAGGAACACTACGACGTCGTCGTCATCGGCTCCGGCTATGGCGGCGGCATCGCCGCTTCGCGATTGTCCCGGGCCGGGCGCCGGGTGTGCCTGCTGGAGCGTGGGCGGGAGATTCGCCCCGGGGAGTTTCCCAACACCCTGGTCAGCGCCACCGAGGAATTGCAGGTGCACGATCCCGATGGGCATATCGGTTCGCGCACCGGCTTGTTCGACCTGCATGTCAACGCCCAGCAGAACGTGGTGGTGGGTTGTGGCCTGGGCGGCACTTCGTTGATCAACGCCAACGTCGCCCTGGAACCCGAGCCCGGGGTATTCGACGACCCACGCTGGCCCCAGGCGGTGCGCGACCACCGCGATACCTTGCTCAAGCAAGGCTTCGCCCTGGCCCGGGAGATGCTCAAGCCCAATCCCTATCCCGATTCGGCGCCGGCCCTGGACAAGCTCAAGGCGCACCGCAAGTCTGCGGACTACCTCAAGCAGGGCGCGCATTTCTACAAGCCGCCGATCAACGTGACCTTCAACAAGCTGCCCAACAACCTCAACCATGTCGGGGTCGAGCAACTGCCCTGCAACCAATGCGGCGACTGCGTCTCGGGCTGTAACAACAAGGCCAAGAACACCACCTTGATGAACTATCTGCCCGACGCCTGTAACCATGGCGCCGAGATTTTCTGCCAGGCCCAGGTGCGCCACCTGGAGCGCGACGGCGACGGCTGGATCGTGCACTTCCAGTACCTGGACAGCGGTCGCGAGAAGTTCTCGGCGCCGACCCTGTTCGTCAAGGCCGATATCGTCGTGCTGTCCGCCGGCACCCTGGGTTCCACCGAGATCCTCCTGCGTTCGCGGGCCAAGGGCCTGGCCACTTCGGCCCAACTGGGCGAGCACATGAGCGGCAACGGCGACATCCTCGGTTTTGGCCACAACTGCGAGCAACCGATCAACGGCATCGGCTTCGGCACTCACCCGGCCAGCGAGTTGAAACCCGTGGGCCCATGCATCACCTCGGTGATCGACATGCGCACCGAAGGCGACCGCACCAGCCGCATGGTCATCGAGGAGGGCTCGATCCCTGGCGCCCTCGGCCAGGCCATGGTGCCGAGCATGGCGCTGTTCGCCAGCACCCTGGGCCAGGCCACCGACAACAGCTTGAGCGGCAAGCTGGGCTACAAGGAGCGCGAGGCCGAAAGCTTTTTGCGCGGGCCCTACCATGGCGCCCTGCACAACATGCAGACCTACCTGATCATGAGCCACGACAACGGTCGCGGGCGCATGCTGCTGGACGCCCAGGACCAGTTGCGCATCGACTGGCCGGGGGTGGGCGAGCAACCCAACGTGGTGCTGGGCAACGAGCGCCTGCACCAGAGCACCCGCGCCCTGGGCGGGGTCTGGGTGGAGAACCCGATCTGGACCAAGCTGCTCAAGCACAGCATCGTCTCGGTCCATCCCCTGGGCGGCTGCGTGATGGGCGAGGACGCGGGCCAGGGCGTGGTCAACCACAAGGGCCAGGTGTTCAGCGGCACCCAGGGCACCGATGTCTATCCCGGGCTCTATGTGGCCGATGGCGCGGTGATCCCTACCTCCCTGGCGGTCAATCCACTGCTGACCATCTCGGCGGTGAGCGAGCGCACCATGCAACTGCTGGCCGAGGATCGCGGCTGGAAGATCGACTACCGCCTGCCCTCGGCCCCTGGCAAGCCGGCTGCGGCGCCGACCCTGGGCGTGCAGTTCACCGAGACCATGAAGGGTTTCTTCTCCACGGCCTTCACCCAGCCCCAGGGCACCGACCTGGCGCTCTATCAAGCAGCGGCCAAGCGCGGCGAAGAACAGAACTCGTCCATCGAGTTCACCCTGACCATCACCGCCGCCGACCTCAACCGGATGATCAAGGAGCCCGAGCACGCCGCAACGCTGGTGGGCACCCTGGAGGCGCCGATGCTGTCGCCTCAGCCTTTGGTGGCCAGCCATGGGGTGTTCAACCTGTTCGAGCAATACCAGCAGCAAGTGGGCGTGCGGCACATGAACTACGACATGCGCCTTTGCGCCGAGGACGGTAGCGACTATTACTTCAGCGCCTTCAAGACCGTGCCCGAGGACCACGGCGTGCTGAACATCTGGCCCGATACCAGCACCCTCTACGTGACCCTGTACCGGGGCCAGGACAAGAATGGGCCGGTGCTGGGCTCGGGAGTGATGCACATCCAGCCTGCGGATTTCGCCCGGCAGATGACCACCATGAAGGTGCTCAACGCCCGCAACGAGCGTGAGCGCATCGAGGCCCTGGCGCGTTTCGGCAAGTTCTTCGCCGGGATTCTCTGGGAAAGCTACGGTGGGGTGTTCGCCGGCGATATCTACTTCAATCCCGACGCTCCGCCGCGGGTCAAGCGGCCGCTGGCCGCGCCGGTGCCGAGCGTGCAGTTCTTCGAGACCGAAGACCACGTGCAACTGCGCCTGACCCGCTACCGGGCCGGCGGCAAGGGCCCGGTGATGCTGGTCCATGGCCTGGGCGTGGGTTCCAACATCTTCTCCACCGACACCATCCAGACCAACTTGCTGGAGTACCTGTGCAAGTACGGCTATGACGTCTGGCTCCTGGATTTCCGGGTCAGCATCCTGTTGCCGGCCAGCAAGCAGGAATGCAATGGCGACCAGATCGCCGCCTACGACTTCAAGGCCGCCATCGCCCAGGTCCGCGAGGCCACCGGCGCCCGGGACGTGCAATGCGTGGTGCACTGCTATGGCGCCACCACCTTCTTCATGTCGCTGCTGGCGGGCCTGGAGCATGTGCGTTCGGTGGTCTGCTCGCAGATCGCCGCCGACACCGTGGTGGCCACCGCCACCGGGATCAAGGCCGGGCTGCACTTGCCGGGCATGCTCGACGCCATCGGCATCAAGTCGCTGACGGCCTATGCCGACAGCAAGGAAAGCTGGTTCAACAAGCTCTACGACAAGGCGCTCAACGGTTATGCGCGGATCGAGGCCCAGGGCTATTGCACCAACCCGGTGTGCCATCGCATCACCTTCATGTACGCCTCGCTGTATCGCCACGACACCCTCAACCAGAACCTGCACGACAACCTGCACGAGCTGTTCGGCGAGTCCAACATCCAGACCTTCGAGCACCTGGCGCTGATCTGCCGCAAGGGCCACCTGGTGGACTTCAAGGGACATGACGTCTACATGCCGCATTTCGATCGGCTGAAGCTGCCGATCTGCTTCATCAGCGGCGCCGACAACCAGTGCTACCTGCCGCTGAGCACCCAGAAGACCTACGAGCGCCTGTGCCAGTTGCATGGCCCCGAGTTGTTCAGCCGGCATGTGGTGCCGGGCTACGGGCATATCGACTGCATCTTCGGCCAGAACGCGGTGGTGGATGTGTACCCGCTGATCCTCGCGCACCTGGAGAAAACCGCCCTGGGTTGAGCGTCCCGGTACGCTCGGCAACCGCGGCTTCAGGGATATCCAGGCGAGGGTGAAAGGGATGAACGTATATATCCGCTGGTTCCAACGCTTCATCTGGCTGGGCATCGCCATGAACATGGTGTTCGCCCTGCCGGCGTTGTTCGCCCCGGCCTTGCTGACCGCCGTGGTCGGCCTGCCGCCGGTGCTGTCCGATCCCTGGTTGGAGAACGCCGGCATGCTGCTGGTGGGCATCAGCCTGTTCTACATGCCCTCGGGCTTCAATGCGCCGCGCTACGTGGTGCATTCCTGGCTCTGCGTGCTGTCGCGGCTGGTGGCGGTGGTGTTCTGGATCTACCTGATCGACACCAGCAACCAGTCCCAGGTGTTCGTGCCCATGCTCATGGGCGACCTGGGCATGTTCCTGGTGCTGGGCATCTTGCTGTACCTGGGCAGTGCCCCGGCCAATCGGCCCTGGGCCCTGCTCAAGGCCGGGCTGCACGCCGGGTGCCAGGGCTGGGAGAGTCGGTGGCGGCGGCAGGGCTTTCGCGTGGCGACCCTGCTGGTACTGCTGGTCCTGGGGCTGGTGGGTTATGCAACCTGGGTCAACATGCTGCGCGAGGTGCCGCAACCGCCGGAAGCCTCCGACGAGGATCACTTCAAGTACGCGGCCATCGGCCTGGGGATCGAGGCGCGGATTCCCTACTACCTGTTCGCCGTGCTGCCGCAGCTGTGCCCGGAGAAGATGCCCCGGGCCGGTGGCTACGAGGTCTTCGGCTTCCTCTATGAAAATGGCCGCGACCTGCCGGTGGGCATGGCCAAGCGGCAGCTGGGCTACCCGACGGTGGAGCCCAACTGCGCCCTGTGCCATACCGGGGCCTACCGGGCCAGTACCGGCGATGTGTCCCAGGTGGTGCCCACCGCCCCGGCCAACCTGATGCAGCTCCAGGCCTTCCAGTGGTTCGCCTACGATTGCGCCAGCGATCCGAAATTCACCATCGATGCGCTGATGAACGCGATCAACGCCAAGTTCCAGTTGGGCCTGGTCGAGCGCCTGTACAACCGCTACCTGATCATGCCCATGGCCAAGAGCGCGCTGCTCAAGCAGAAGCAGGCCTATGCCTGGCAGAAACTGCGGCCGGCGCAGGGGCCGGGGCGCACCGACACCTTCAACCCGACCAAGATGGTGGTGTTCGGTTTCCCCGACGACTCCACCATCGGCACCGTGGACCTGCCGCAGATCTGGAACCAGAAGCCCCGGGAGTCGATGTACCTGCACTGGGATGGCAACAACAACCAGATCCGCGAGCGCAACTACGCCGCGGCGATGGCCGTGGGGGCGACGCCGGAGTCGGTGTTGCCGGCAAGCTTCAATCGGGTCACCAACTGGCTGCTGGGGCACAAGCCGCCGGCCTGGCCGTTCGCCATCGACCAGGCCAAGGTGGCCCAGGGCAAACCGCTGTGGGAGGCCAATTGCGCCGGTTGCCATGATTTCGGCAAGGCCGACACCGGCCAGGTGACCACCGATATCCAGGTATTGGGCACCGACCCGCATCGCCTGGATTCCTTCACCACCGGGTTGGTCCAGGCCTTCCACGGCTTCAAGAAACCGCCCTTCGACTTTGGCGCCTATCGCAAGACCCAGAGCTACAGCAACACGCCCACCGATGGCATCTGGCTGCGCGCGCCCTACCTGCACAACGGCTCGGTACCCAGCCTGTGGGACCTGCTGCAGGCGCCGGAGCAACGGCCCCAGGTGTTCTACACCGGCTCGGATATCTACGACCCGCAGAAGGTCGGGTTCATCACCAGCGGTCCGGCGCCGAAAGGGCCGGCCTACTTCAAGTACGACACCCGCCTGGAAGGCAACGGCAATGGCGGCCACCTGTACGGCACGCAGCTTTCCGAGCAGCAGAAATGGCAGTTGATCGAATACATGAAGACCCTGTGAGGCGAGCAACCCGTGCCGCCGCAGGACTATCAGGAGGGATACCGCTATGTCACTGGCAAGTAGTCTGGAACATGAATTCGACCGGGTGAAAGCCCAGGTCGATGGCCTGGTCGCCCGGTTCGACCTGGCCTGGAAAAAACTGCGCAACCAGCTCGAGCCCAAGGAGCTGCAAGCCATCCTCGACCTGGTACAGCGCGCCCACGACCAGGCGCAATACGCCATCGCCCACGGTGACTTGCCGCCGGGCCAGCCGCCGGTGCCCTGGGAGCTGGCCCATGGCATGTCGGTGTTGCACCTGGGGGCGGCCCAGCCCCTGCCGCAATCGGTGGACCAGCTGGCGACCCAGGTGCTCAAGGACGGCAGCCTGCTGGGCTGTCGCAAGTGGGAACTGCTGGACCTGAAGTGGAGCGAAGCCCTGGTGGCCTGGATCGAGAACCTGCGCGACCACGCCACCTTCGGCACCACCCCGGCGCTGCTGGAAATCCCCGATGAGGTCCTGCTGGACCTGGCCGGGGATTGGGGCACCGGCTACTTCGAGCCCCAGTCGGCGGCGCAGCGGGTGGCCGACCTGATCACAGCGGACCAGCCGCAGGTGACCATCCACCTGGGGGATGTGTACTACGCCGGCACCGACAGCGATGAAAAGAACAACCTGGCGTCCTGGCCCATGGGCAGCAAGGCCTCGTTCAGCCTCAACTCCAACCATGAGATGTACAGCGGTGCCCATGGTTACTTCGACGAGATCCAGACGCTGTTCCCGGACCAGCAGGACACCAGCTACTTCGCCCTGTTCAATACCCACTGGCTGGTCATCGGCCTGGACAGCGCCTACGCCTCCGATGAGATGCAGCTGTACATGGACGGCAACCTCAATGCCGTCCAGGAACAATGGCTCAGCGATTTGATGGCCAGCCACGGCCAGGGCCGCAAGATCATCCTGCTCAGCCATCACCAGGGCCTGGACATCACCGGCAAGACCCCGACCGCGCTGTATGGGCAGGTGTGCAAGGCCCTGGGCAACCGCGCGCCGGACTATTGGTACTGGGGGCACCTGCACAACGGCATTTTCTACGCATCCAGGACCGATCCCCAGGGCATGGGGGTGATGAATGGGCGTTGCGTCGGCCACGGGGCGATCCCCTATGGCGATGCCAGCGAGCTGGATGGCGCGCCCGGGGTGTTGTGGTCGGAAACCCAGAAGGCCGGTGATGCCAACTACCCGCTGCGGGTGCTCAATGGTTATGCCCGGGTGAAACTGCAGGGCGCGCAGATCACCGAGCAGTTCGTCAGCGAGAAAGGCACGGTGCGCTGGCCCCTGGTCTGATACCACGGGTGTGGCGGCTACAGAGGTGAATCTGTAGCCGCTGCCGAGCTTGCCAGGCCGTCAGGGTCTGCGGGCGGGCGCAGTTCAGCCGGTGACCGGTACGCCCTTGAGGTAGGGCGCCGGTTCGGCGCCGAGGTTGTTGAGCAGGCGCTCGCTGTACCAGTCGATGAAGTTGACCACGCCGAACTCGTAGGTCTTGGAGTAGGGCCCGGGCTGGTAGGCGGTGGAGTTGATGCCGCGCTGGTTCTCCTCGGCCAGGCGCCGGTCCTGGTCGTTGGTGGCGTCCCACACCTGGCGCATGCGCTCCACGTCGTAGTCCACGCCTTCCACGGCGTCCTTGTGCACCAGCCACTTGGTGGTGACCATGGTTTCCTGGGCGCTGATCGGCCACACCGTGAACACGATGATGTGGTCGCCCATGCAGTGGTTCCACGAATGGGGCAGGTGCAGGATGCGCATCGAACCCAGGTCCGGGTTCTTGATCCGGCCCATGAGTTTCTTGCAGCCCTGCTTGCCGTCCAGAGTCATGGACACGGTGCCCTTGAGCAGCGGCATGCGCACGATACGGTTGCGCAGGCCGAAGCTGGCGTGGGCGTAGGGGATCTTCTCGGCTTCCCAGGCGGCGGCGGAGGCCGCTACGTGGTCCTTGAAGGCCTGGTCGGCCCGTGGGTCGGTGACGTCGTCCCATTCCAGCAGGGTTTTGAGCAGTTCCGGGTGCGAGGCATTGCAGTGGTAGCACTCGCGGTTGTTCTCCAGCACCAGTTTCCAGTTGGCCTTTTCCATCAAGGTGGTGGTGATCGCCACCTTGGTGTTCTCCATGTCGTAGGGCTCCATGTAGTGGGCCAGGGTCGCCAGGAAGTCATCGATGGCCGGCGGGTTCTCGGCCAGCGAGATGAAGATGTAGCCGCCGGCGGTCTTCACCTGCACCGGCTTGAGGCTGTACTGCTTCATGTCGAAGTCGGCGCCCATCTCGGTGCCGGCGAACAGCAGGCGGCCGTCCACTTCGTAGGTCCACTGGTGGTAGGGGCAGACCAGCTTGGCCACCTTGCCCTTGTCGCTGGTGCACAAGCGCGAGCCACGGTGCCGGCAGACGTTGTGGAAGGCGTGGACCACGCCATCGGCGCCGCGGATGACGATGATCGGGTTCTTGCCGATCTGCAGGGTGATGAAGTTGCCCTTGGTGGGAATCTCCGAGGTCATGCCGGCGATCAGCCATTCCTTGTGGAAGATCTCCTGCATGTCGATTTCGAACAGCCTTTGGTCGCAGTAGAAGGGTTGCGGCAGGGAGAAGGTCCGCTCGCGTTCCTGCAGCATCTGCGCGGTGGCCTTGCGTGCGGGTTCCAGTGGATCGCCCAGGCTCAGGGTGGTGACGTCCATCGTTCAGGTCCTCATGGCCGTTCGGTGCGGCCGGCGTATTAGGGAGTGGCTACGGTCGGTGCTACGCAAGTCACGAAAAAGCAGCTGTTGTCGTGGGGCCGAGTGTGGGTCCGCAGGCGCCGCGAACCTTATCCATGGGCGACATGGCCCAATCTGTTCCCGACGCCGTAGGCCCTGTAGCCGGGGCCTGGTCGCGATAAGCATGTGAATGTCGCGGATAGGTAAACAGGCCCTGGGCGCCTTACGCAGAATCGCTGGCAAGACGCCGACAGTCGGCCGTGGAGAACAGCATGTCCAACACCTTCCTCAACCCGGTAACCACCCAGACCTGGGCCAATGGTCGTCACATCGTCCGTTGCGTCAAAGTCATCCAGGAAACCTGGGACGTACGGACCTTCTGCTTCATGGCCGACCAGCCGATCATGTTCTTCTTCAAGCCGGGGCAGTTCGTCACCCTGGAGCTGGAGATCGAAGGCCAGCCGGTGATGCGCTCCTACACCATCTCCAGTTCGCCGTCGGTGCCCTACAGCTTCTCGGTGACCATCAAGCGCGTGCCCGGCGGCAAGGTCTCCAACCACCTGCACGACACCCTGCACGAGGGCCAGGAGCTGGCGGTACACGGGCCGGTGGGGTTGTTCAACGCCATCGACTTCCCCAACCCGAAGATCCTCTACCTCAGCGGCGGGGTCGGCATCACTCCGGTGATGTCCATGGCGCGCTGGTTCTACGACACCAACGCCAATGTCGACATGGTGTTCATCCACAGCGCCCGCTCGCCCAAGGACATCATCTACCACCGCGAGCTGGAGCACATGGCCTCGCGGATCGACAACTTCAGCCTGCACCTGATCTGCGAGCGCCATGGCCTGGGCGAGCCCTGGGCCGGTTATCGCGGCTATCTCAACCACAAGATGCTGGAGCTGATGGCGCCGGACTTCCTCGAGCGGGAGGTGTTCTGCTGCGGCCCCACGCCCTACATGCACGCGGTCAAGCGCCTGCTGGAGGCCGCCGGCTTCGACATGACCCGCTACCACGAGGAGTCGTTCGGCGCGACGCCGGCCGATGCCCGGGCCGATGCGGTGGAGCAGGCCGAGCAGGCCGCCGAGGCACCGGAGGTGGATGCCGCCGACCTGCACCAGGTGGAGTTCACCGCCTCGGGCAAGAGCATTCGCGTGGCCCCGGGGGAGACCGTGCATGCGGCGGCTGCCAAGCTTGGCCTGATGATCCCCAAGGCCTGCGGCATGGGCATCTGCGGCACTTGCAAGGTACTCAAGCTGGGGGGCGAGGTGGAGATGGAACACAACGGCGGGATCACCGAGGAAGACGAAGCCGAAGGCTACATCCTGTCGTGCTGCAGCGTGCCCAAGGGCGATGTGCGCGTGGAGTTCTGATCGGCTTTCGTGGCGCGGGAGCAAACTGCCTCGCCACAGGCGGCTCGCTCTCGCAACCGGGCCTTGGGCTCAATACAACGCCGGGCGGCGGTCCAGGTGCACATGGTTATGTTCACTGATGGACTTGTGCCAGGCCTGGCCCAGGTCCAGCTCCGCCAGCAGCAACTGTGCGCCGGCTTGGCGCTCTCGGCCGGCCAGCGGATAGCCATCGGCGTCGACGATGGTCGAGCCGCCGACCCAGTCCACTCCACGTTCCTCGCCACAGCGGTCGCAGGCGGCGATGAACATCCGGTTGACCGCCGCATTGGCCTGCACCCGGACCATCTCCGCCGGCCGTTCGCCGGCCGGTCGCGGCCCGTTGGGCCAGTTCACCGGCGCGCACAGCAGCGCCGCCCCGGCCAGTGCCGGCAGGCGCACCCACTCGGGAAACTCCAGGTCGTAGCAGATCATCACGGCGATCGGCCCAAAGCGCGTGGCCACCACCGGCGGTGGCTCGTTGCCGGGGGTGAAGATCAGGTTCTCGCCATCCCACAGGTGGGCCTTGCGGTACAGGGTCAGCGTTCCTTCCGGCTCGACCAGGGCCGCGCTGTTGGCCACCTGGCCTTGCTCCAGGCGCTCGCAGAAGCCACCGACGATGACCACCTGCAGCTCTGCGGCCAACGCCTTCCACAGGCTAAGGGTGGGGCCGTCCAGGGGCTCCGAGAGGGCCAGGGCCTCCTGCCGGTCATGGAACAGGTAGCCGCTCTGCACCAGCTCCGGCAGCACCACCACCTGGGCGCCCCGGGCGGCGGCTTGGCGGATCGCCGTGGCGCCGAGCTCGCGGTTGTAGTCCAGCTCGCCGATGCGTGGCGCCAGTTGCTGGCAGGCTACTTTCAAGGTGCTCGGGGTATTCATCGGGCCGCTCCTTCCAGGGTTCGTTCGCTGGCCTGGATGGCGCGTTCTTCAGCGGCCAGGTCCAGGTTGCGGGTCAGGGCCCAGTAGACCAGCCCGGCCACCGCCAGGCCGATCACGAAGGCGATGTCGGCGCCGCCCAGGGCCAGGGACAGTGGGCCCTGGTAGAAGCTCAGGGACATGAACGGCACCATCGCCAGCAGGCCGAGGAAGTACGCGGTGAGCCCGGCGGCGGACCAGCGGCCATAGATGCCGGCGGGGTTGAAGATGTCGCTGATGGCGTAGTGGCCTTTGCGTACCAGGTAGAAGTCCGCCAGGTTCACGGCGGTCCAGGGCACCAGGAAGTACAGCATCAGCAGCACGAAGGTGTTGAAGCTGCCCAGGTAGCTCTCGGGAATGTTCAGGGCGATCAGGAAGATCACCGCCGCCACCAGCAGGATCCCGGCGACCCGGCTCTTGAGGTCGGGCTTGATTGACTTGAAGCCGTCGATGGCGCTGATGCCGGTGAGCATGGCGCCGTAGCAGTTGACCGCCATGATGCCCACCAGCGCCGGCACCGCGATCAGCACGGTGAAGGTGCCGAAGCCCGGGATCAACCGGTTGCCGACGTCGCGCACGCTGGCGATGGCGTCCGGCGATGGCAGGGCCGAGGCCAGGAACGCGCCCAGGGACATCAGCCACAGGGCCGAGCCGGCGGCGCCCAGGTAGGTCCAGAAAATCACCTGGCGCGACGGCGTCTGGTGCGGCAGGTAGCGCGAGTAGTCGGAGACGTACACCGAATAGCTGATCTGGTAGCCGGCGGCGGCCGACAGCTGGATCAGGAACGCCGACCAGGAAAAGTGCGCATCGGCCACCGCCGAGTCGGCTTGCAGGGTCATCAGGGCGCTGACGGTGAGCACCGCGAACACGCTGATCATCACGTAGGTCAGCCAGCGCTGCACGCTGTGCAGCAGGTCGTGGCCGACCACCGCGATCAGCACCGCGATGGCGATCATCAGCGAGTACCAGGGCGCCCGGGCGCCGGGGATCACGGTGTTGATGGCGTCGGTGGCCAGGATCACGTTGAACACGTTGAAGCCGATGTAGACGAACACCACGGCGGTGAAGGGCACGATGGCGCCACGCAGGCCGAACTGGGCGCGGGACTGGATCATCTGCGGCAGGCCCATGCGTGGCCCCTGGTTGGCATGGAAGGCCATGCAGAAGGTGCCCAGGCACACGCCGATGACGATGGCCAGGATCGCGTATTGCAGGGCCAGGCCCAGGGCCGCGCCGGTGAAGCCGGTGACCATGGTGGTGAGCACGAAGTTGCCGGTGAACCAGAACGGGCCCTGGTGCCAGACCTTGCCATGGCGCTCGTTGCGCGGCACATAGTCGATGGAGCGGGTTTCGATCTTGAGGGACGCAGGCGGGGCTTTCGCGGTAGCGCAGGAGGTGGTCGTCATGGGGCGGTGCCTTTGTTTTTATAGGACGACCCCGGAGTCTCTGATATAGGACGCGGATATTGAATCAGTGAAGGCAAATAATCAGTTCAGGAATTTGTGAACTGATGACCGGCCCCGCGCAGGGGCCGGCTCTTGAACGAGACGCGGGCTGTCTCGCCAGGCGCGTGGGTCAGGCGCTCATCACGGTGCGGATGTCCGCCGCCAGCTCGCGCACGCGCTCTTCCTCGGTGTCCCAGGAGCACATGAAGCGCGCGCCGCCCTTGCCGATGAAGGTGTAGAAGCGCCAGCCCCGGGCGGTCAGCGCCGCAATGGCCGGTTCCGAAAGTTGCAGGAACACGCCGTTGGCCTGCACCGGGAACATCAGTTCCACGCCGGGGATATCTTCCACCAGCTTGGCCAGCAGTTGCGCGCAGTGGTTGGCGTGGTGGCCGTACTTGAGCCAGGCATCGTTTTCCAGCAGGCCGACCCAGGGCGCCGAGAGGAAGCGCATCTTCGAGGCCAGCTGGCCAGCCTGCTTGCAGCGGTAGTCGAAGTCTTCGGCCAGCTTGTGGTTGAAGAACAGGATCGCCTCACCCACCGCCATGCCGTTCTTGGTGCCGCCGAAGCACAGCACGTCGACCCCGGCCTTCCAGGTCAGGTCCGCCGGCGAGCAGCCGAGGAAGGCGCAGGCGTTGGAGAACCGCGCGCCGTCCATGTGCAGGTTCAGGCCCAGTTCCTTGCAGGTGTCGCTGATGGCGCGCACTTCTTGCGGGGTGTAGACGCTGCCGACCTCGGTGGCCTGGGTCAGGGTCACGACCCGAGGCTTGGGGTAGTGGATGTCCTGGCGCTTGAGGGCCACTTCGCGGATCGAGGCCGGGGTGATCTTGCCGTTCTCGGTGCCGGCGATCAGCAGCTTGGAGCCGTTGGAGAAAAATTCCGGGGCGCCGCATTCGTCGGTCTCGACGTGGGCGGTTTCCGAGCAGATCACGCTGTGATAGCTCTGGCACAGCGACGACAGGGCCAGGGAGTTGGCGGCGGTGCCGTTGAAGGCGAAGAACACTTCGCAGTCGGTCTCGAACAGGCGGCGGAAATGATCCGCCGCGCGGGCGGTCCACTGGTCGTCGCCGTAGGCGCGGTCGTGGCCATGGTTGGCCTGTTCCATGGCGGCCCAGGCCTCGGGGCAGATACCGGAGTAGTTGTCGCTGGCGAATTGTTGGCTCTTGTCGGTCATGGCCGGCTTCCGTATGAGAGGGTTCCGTGGTCGATTATGGTGCGCACTTTACCCAAGAATAACGGCCCCGCACACGCTCTGTTAGCGGGTAATAATGCATGGCACATGAGGATTTATGCGTGACGCGATGTTGACGCCCGCCCCCTTGCAGCGCGACGGCGCACTGGATGCGTTGAAGTGGCTGGCGCTGTTGAGCATGGTCCTGGACCACTTGCGCTATGTGGGCCTGGAGCTGGACTGGCTGTATGTGCCCGGACGCCTGGCGTTTCCCTGGTTCTGCCTGGCGATGGCGGCCAATCTTTGGCGCGTCGGCGCTGCGCGGCGGCCCGGGCAGTGGAGCTACCTGGGTTGGCTGCTGGCCTTCAGCGGGCTCAGTGAAATTCCCTACCGGTTGTTCGTTCCCGAGCCCGACACCCTGAACGTGCTGCCGACCCTGGCCCTGGGGTTGCTGGTGGCGCGGGGCTGGCAGCGGCGTAGCGGTCTTGACCTGGTTTTGGGGGTGGTGGCCCTGGGGCTGGCGGTGGGGTTTTCGCGGTGGCTGATGTTCGGTGCGTTCGGGGTGCTGCTGCCATTGGCCTTGCTGTTGGTGCTGCGTCGGCCCTGGTATTTCGCCGTGCTGCCGGGGGTGGTGTGCCTGGCGGGCAATCAGTGGGAGGTGCTGTTTGCGGCGGTGCGCCTGGGTAATCCGCTGGCGGGTTGGGGGGTGGTCGCTTGCCTGCTGGCGCCGGGGCTGGGGATGTGGCTATTGCGGGGGATGTGTGGTGGAGGGTGGGTGCCGGCGATGCGGCGGTGGGCCTATTTGTTGTATCCGGGGCATTTTTTGTTGTTGTTGGGGGTGAGGCAGGTGTTGGAGGGCGTTGCGCCATGAGGATGCTCCGCACCCTGTCGGGGGCGGAGCGTATTCGGTTCAGGCCTGGAGCCGCCAGCCCATCACGCCTAGCAGGTCGCAACTGTCGCGCAGGAGGATAGCGGCGACGTGGGCGATGTGTTGCAGGTCGGTGTGGTCGGCGTGTTTCAGCTCGGTGCGCGAGAGGCTTTCGAACAGCTGGGTGATGGCCAGCAAGCGGGTGGTGCCGTTGGCGTGGAGGACGTCCAGTGGGGCGGTTTTGTCGATGAACAGGCAGGGGATGGTGCAGTCGATACCGGTGATGGGGATGTATTGATGAGTCATGGCGAAGGCTCCGTCGTAGATAAGAGGAGCTGCCCAGTCGTCTTCAAACGAAAAGGTGGCAGCTGTACGCGGGTTGGCGAACCGACTCAGCTACGAGCAGTAGGATCGGCAGATCCGGAGATCTCCCGCGTACAGCCGCCATAACACATCGCCGCGACCATAGAGGCTCGACGGTAAGCGGTGCAAGCGTGTCTGCTCTTAGCTGAGTTCCAGGTCGCCAAACCCGGTCGCCGTTTGGGCGAATGGGGAGCATGGGGGGAGGGGGTGTGGGCGGCAAGCCAGACGGTTCTGCAAGTTTTGTAGGATCGGCCTTGGGGCTTGGCGGCCTGGTAGCCGGCCAGGTGCCCTGGGGATGGAGTACATATCCGTTGGCGGTGGGGTGGCTTGCTTATGGTTCCGCCCTTACGGCGGGTCACTTTTTTCAAACGCCAAAAAAGTAACCAAAAACGCTTGCCCCCACGTCCGGCCGCTCGCTGCGCTCGGGTTCCCTCGTTCCGGTACTTCTCAGGGGGCATCGCTTCCAGCGATGTCCTCGACTGCGTCGAGGGGCGCTGCGCGCCATTCCCCTGATAAGCACCTGCACTCGGCCTTCCCAGGGGGCGGGTGGGTCAAGATCACCAGCACCACGGCGCGCCCTACCGGGCGGCGCATCGCTGGGTCTTGAATCCGTTGAAGGTCCTTCGGCCCTTGTCGCAGCCTCGCCTTGGCTCGACAGCGGTTACAGGCCCCTGCTTCGTGTAGCCGCTGCCGCAGGCTGCGCACGGGCGCGCAGCGGCCGCTGGATCTTGAATCCGTCGAAGATTTAGTGACCTTTTCATAGCCTTCGACAGGCTCAAAACCCATCCAAATCTCTTTCTTTTGTAAGGGGTTTCCGAGAGACTCCGGTGCGCTTGTGCCTGAAGAATCTGCTGGCTAGTCTCCGGTCGTCACTGATCATCAGTGACCGGGTTTAGCAGCCCGACCAAACTCAGGCACGCCAAGCTCCATCTCCATCCGACCAGCATGCGAATGCTGGTCAATGCGTTATGGCAGCTGTACGCGGGGCACCTTTGGGTGCGCTGGGCTTGCCTGACTGCCTGGTCTGCTAACCCGCGTCCAGCTGCCACCCTCCGTTTAGCAGCGATGGGTGAAAGCTCCATAGTCAGGAGTGCCACCATGAAAAAGCTCGTCCCCGATCCCCCCGTTTTCTCTTCTGTTTCACGTCGCAACCCGGAGCATGACCGGGCCAGCGAGGTGATTCTCCATGCACTGGTGAACACCCGTACCGGCTCGCTGATCCGGACTCTGAAACCCACGGTCGCCGCAGCGGTGGGGCGCGATTCATTGTTCGACGTCCGCTCCGGCATCAGTGCCGAGGAGGCGCTGGTCCATGTGTCCATGCTGCTCAAGGCCGCCGAGGAGGTGTCCGATGAGATCACCGAGCAGGCCAGCGGCGTCGAGCGTGGGTTGATCTGGTCCCTGGTGCATTCGGTGGAGATGGCTCGTGGCGTGGTGGATGCGTTGCTCGATGGCCATCGCCTTTCCCCTGACTGAATACGCATCACCTGTGGCGAGGGAGCTTGCTCCCGCTGGGGCGCTTTCTCGCCTCAGTGCCCGGTGTTCGACTTCATCAGCGGGACGCCTTGGAGAGCCCGGAATCTGCCGGCCAGGATCTTCAGTTATGGGCCCGTGCGCAGCTGGCCATAACGTTTGCTTTACCTTGGCCTTGTGCCCGCAAACCCTGGCGCCAGCAGGGGCTGCTTGCTGTTTGCCGGGGTTTGGGGCGTGCCTTCATGCCCTCTATTTGAACTTCCAATACGCCATGGACGAACAATCGGACATTGCTTATAACCGCTAGCGCTCAATGGATGATGCAGCAGGCGGTTGTATTTCATGGAAGACATCAACTCCGCGACTCTAGAAACAACGCTTCATTGCAAACGCGCTCGAACTCCAGGCTTGTCGCGTCGTGTCGCGAACAAGGGCTGGCACACCGCCCAAGACATCTCGCTGCTGGCGCAGTTGGCGGCGCTGCTGCATGACTTGGGCAAGGCCAGCCGGGCCTTCCAGCAGAAGCTGCGGCGGCGCAGCCTGGAACACAACCTGTATCGCCATGAGTGGGTATCGCTGCGGCTGTTCCTGGCTTTTGTCGGGACGGATGATGACCCTGCCTGGCTCCGGCGCTTGGCCTCGCCCAGTGCCGAGGATGATCAGGCTTGGCTGTCTGCCGGGCGTTTTCAGCGGGATGGGCTCGATGCCACGACGCCGCCATTCAAGCAGCTCGCGCCCTTGGCGGCTGCCGTGGCTTGGCTGGTGGTCAGCCATCATCGCTTGCCGACGCTGCCCAGCTGGAACGAGGCCGGTGATGGCGAGCAGTCGTGGCTGGGCAAGAAGTCCGTTCGCTTCAATCCCGCGATGCTGGACAACCTGATCGAGGGCATCACCCACGAGTGGAATGAGTGCAGTCGTTCGGCGCCGCTCAACGAGGTCGAGGCGTTCTGGCAGTTCGAGCATGGTATGCCCGTGGTCTATCCCCAGTGGCGGGCCCAGGCGGCCAAGCTCGCCCAGCGGTTGTTGGTGTTGCAAGCCAAGCCCGGTCACGGCGATTGGCTGGACAATCCTTATGTGATGCACCTGGCGCGGATGAGTCTGATGCTGGGTGATCATCACTATTCCAGCTTGCCGCCGGAGTCGAGCCAACGGGTCAGGGGCGATGACCAGGACCTGGTGTTCGCCAATACCCATAGCGACGGCCAGCTCAAGCAGCCCCTGGATGAACACTTGCTCGGGGTTGCTCGCATGACCCGCAGCATCGTCCATGGCTTGCCCGATTTCGAGCGGCACCTGCCGCGTTTGGCGCGTCATGCAGGCTTGTGCAAACGCAGTGGTTCCGGGCGTTTTGCCTGGCAGGACCAGGCGGTGGATGCGGCGACCGGTTTGCGTAGTCAGTCGCAGCGACAAGGGGCCTTTATCGTCAACATGGCCTCTACCGGATGCGGCAAGACCCTGGCCAATGCACGGGTCATGCATGCCCTGGCCGACCCCCAGGCCGGCATGCGTTGCACCTTCGCCCTGGGGCTGCGCAGCCTGACCTTGCAGACCGGCAACAGCTATCGCCAGCTGCTGAACCTGGGGGACGACGACCTGGCCATCCGGGTTGGCGGCTGCGCCAGCCGGGCGTTGTTCGAGCATTACCAGGCCCGGGCCGAAGCCAGCGGTTCGGCTTCGGCCCAGGCGCTGATCGAAGAAGACGGCCATGTGCGCTACGAGGGTTCGCTGGCCGCCCACGGCCTGTTGTCCAAGGTGGTGAACCAGCCCCAGATCACCGCGTTGCTCAATGCGCCCATGCTGGTCTGCACCATCGATCACTTGATGCCCGCCACCGAGGCGCAAAGGGCCGGGCGGCAGATTGCGCCGATGTTGCGCTTGCTCAGCAGCGATCTGGTGCTCGATGAACTGGATGATTTCGACCTCGCCGACCTGCCGGCCCTGACGCGCCTGGTGTACTGGGCGGGTTTGCTGGGCACGCGGGTGCTGTTGTCGTCGGCGACCCTGCCGGCGGCCCTGGTGCAGGGGATGTTCCAGGCCTATGGCGCCGGGCGCCGGCACTATCGGCGCAATCGTGGAGAACTCGACACGCCTGATGAGATCCCTTGCCTGTGGGTCGATGAGTTCACGGCCCAGCCTTTCAACTGCCACGATGCCAAGACCTTCAGCCAACAGCATCGGACCTTCGTCGACCAGCGGGTGCAGGCGCTCGGGCGTATCGAGCCCAGGCGGCGTGGCGAACTGGTTGCCTTGAGCATTGGCGCGCAGCCAGTGGCGGACATACGCCGGGCGTTCGCCGAACAGGTGCGAGCCACGATGTTGCAGGCCCATGCCCGGCATGCCGAGGTGTGTCCGCACAGTGGCAAACGCGTCAGTTTTGGCCTGGTGCGCATGGCCAATATCGAACCGCTGTTCGATGTCGCCCTGGCCCTGTTCGCTCTCGGTGCGCCTGCCGGCCAGCGCATTCATCTGTGCGTCTACCACTCGCGGTTCCCGCTGCTGCTGCGCTCGGCCATCGAGGCGCAGTTGGACACCTGCCTGGACCGTC
Source organism: Pseudomonas piscis (assembly GCF_009380155.1). Lineage (GTDB taxonomy): Bacteria > Pseudomonadota > Gammaproteobacteria > Pseudomonadales > Pseudomonadaceae > Aquipseudomonas > Aquipseudomonas piscis. The sequence goes on from NZ_WHUV01000001.1 coordinate 569,452, forward strand.
GCCAGCCGGGCGCGGTTTATGACCAACCACAGATCCGCCAGCTGCTCGACCAGTACCCCGAAGAGGAACATCTGTTCGTGGTGCTGGGGTCGCCGGTCACTGAAGTCGGGCGCGACCATGACTACGACTGGGCAGTGGTCGAACCCTCATCGATGCGTTCGCTGATCCAGCTGGCCGGGCGGGTACAGCGCCACCGCCAGCAGCCGTGCCGGCACGCCAATATTTTTATCTTCGATAGCAACCTGCGGCATTTCGAACAACCTGGAGCCGCAGCGTTCATCCGCCCGGGTTTCGAGCATGACAGCCGCCAAGCGGATCACCCCATGCGCCTAGCCAGCCACCGCCTTGGGCAGCTGCTGGATCCGGCCGACTACCAGGAGCTCAGCGCTCGCCCGCGCATCCAGCCCAGGGCCAGTCAGGCGTGGCGTCCACGGCACAACCTGGTGGACCTGGAGCAGGCGCGGCTCAGCGCACAGATGTTGCCCAAGGATCGCAGCCGCGCAGGCCAACCGGCCCCACGCGGGGTCAAGCCTGTGGCTTTCGATCTGGACGCGGCCTGTGCCTGGCAGTACCCCAGGGCAGCCCTGACCTGGGCCTTGCCCCAGCAACAGCCTTTTCGTGAAAACACCATCAGGGAGACAGAGTTGCTGTGGTTGCCCGATGACGATGAAGAACGCTTGGTCCTGCACCGTATTCATGAGCAGCCCGGCGCGGCGGAGCTGTACCTGCCGGCTCAGCGGTTGCTGGAGAACATCGACCTGCAAGGGGTGTCCGCCCCAGGTATCAGCCCCTGGGGCCAGCATGACCTGTTGTCATTGCTGAACGAACAGGCGGCGATCCAAGGACTGCCGTTACGGACCTGCGCCGAGCGCTTCACCACGGTCAAGCTGAGCGCCAGTCCCCAGGGTTGGCGCTTTCATCCGGTGCTGGGGTTTGCCTCAAGAGCTTGAGCCACTGCCTCTGTTCAGGGGGCATCGGCCTCTTGAAGGCACAATCGCAGGTTGCTAAAACCCTTGATGGCCAAGAGCCATCAAGGATTGTCACGGACTTGTCATCGACAAGCGCTCTACAGGGAAGGGACATGAATCAAGGAACGAACCCGGCAATACGCTCCAGGCTGTTTCGCCACACCATCAACGCTTTCATCCAGGAACGGCGAGACGCAAAACTGAAAGGCGCTGAGGCCAGTGATGCACTCAGCGCCGCAAAATATGAATACGCCACCTGGCTCGCCGACGCGGCCCGTCGAGTAGGGCAGATCCAGGCCGTCACCCATGTGCTCAAGGCCACCCATCCCGACGCTCGCGGCAGCAGCCTGCATGTCGCTCCGCAAACATTGCCGCGGCACCGGGAAGTCGGCAGCCACATGCTGGGCAGCGATTACGCGCAGGACATCGTCGGCAACGCCGCCGCGCTGGATGTCTACAAGTTCCTCAAGCTGGAGGTGGAGCAACGTCGGCTACTGGACTGGCTGCTGGAGGACGATGCCGACCTGTTGGCCGCCCTGAGCCCGGCCCCGGCCCTGGCGCAAAGTTGGGCCGAAGCCTTCAAGGGCCTGGTTCGCCCCCATCAGACCTTGAGTTCCCACGCCATGGCCAAGCAGGTGTTCTGGTGTGTGTCGGGCGAGCCTGGCGACGATGCCGGTTTCGAACTGTTGCAACCGATGTTTCCCAGCAGCCTGGTCCATGCGGTCCATGCCGATATCAACGATGCACGTTTTGGGGAGCGCAACCAGGCGGCGCGCCAGGCCCGGCGCCAGCGTCAAGCCCACGACGGAGTCTATCGCGACTATCCACAACTGGTGATACGCAAGCTCGGCGGGACCAAGCCGCAAAACATCAGCCAGCTCAACAGTGAGCGTGGCGGAGTGAATTACTTGCTGGCGTCCTTGCCCCCTAAATGGCGCCAGCAGCATCCGGGCAACCTGCTGCACCTGGAGTCGGTGTTCAGTCGCCTGCGGCGTTTCGAAGACATGGGCGAGCTGATCGAGGCCCTCTGCCTCCTGCTGCAAGCCGATCCGGCGCGCAGCCTGCGCACTCGGGCTCAACGTGAACGTATAGAGCGCGCCCTGGGCCGGGCGTTGGCGGCCTTTGGCCTGAGCTTGCGGGCCTCTTTACCTCCTGGTTGGAGTCGTGACCGGCACTGCCAGCTGCCGCTGTGCGAACAACTCTGGCTCGACCCGCAACGCGCGCAGTTGGCATCGGCTGATGACCACCAGGACGCGGACCAAGCCTTCGCTGCGGCCTTCGCCCAACGCCGTTGGCCGGACGAGATCGCCCAGCGTTTCGGCCACTGGTTGAATGCCATCCTGCTGCAACGGGGCCTGCCGGTGGGCGATACCGAACAGGCGCATTGGGCGCGGCAGGCGGTGGTCGATGCCGAGATCTCATGCGCTACCCGTGAGGTGGTGGAGCAGGAGGTGCGCCATGGCTGAGTGCCCACATTTCGAGCACCTGCTGGTCATCCCTCACCTGCAAGTACAGAACGCCAACAGCCTTTCCAGCCCGCTGACCCATGGCTTTCCGTCGATCACCGCCTTTCTCGGGCTGATGTGGGCCCTGGAACGCAAGACGGTCGATACGGGCCTGGATCTGCAATTCAACGCGGTGGGCGTGGTGGTCCACGATCACGAAGAACAGGTCACCGCTGGTGATTTCGTCAACACCCTGCGCCTGACTCGCAACCCCCTCAATCGCGATGGCAGCACCGCCGCGATTGTCGAAGAAGGGCGGGTCCATCTGCGCATCAGCCTGGTATTCGCGGTCCAGAGCCAGGCCCTTGACGACAAGGAAAGTACCGTCGCCCGCCAAGTGCGGGAGCTCTTGCTGCAGATGCGTATTGCTGGCGGCAGCCTGATTCCCTCCCGTGCCCCCCAGGGCCAGCAACAGCCCTATTCGATCCCCATGACGGGTGATGAAGAGGCACGGGACGCGTTGTTCTACCAGGCCAAGTTGCGCCTGCTGCCGGGTTTCATCCTGGTGGAGCGCCAGGATCTGCTGGAGCAGCGCCATCGTGATCTGCAAGCCAGGCAACCCGGGGCTTCGGTGTTGGACGCCTGGTTGTCGCTGGCGCGGATCAACTGGTCCAGCGCGGGCCCCGACGCAGACGGGGAGGCTTCAGGGCCGGTGCAGTGGCGCAACGACCGCGCCGACCTCGGCTGGCTGGTGCCGATCCCCGTGGGTTATGGCGCGCTCACCGCCTTGCAGGCGCCGGGCACGGTGGCCCGGGCCCGCGACTCGCAAACGGCCTTTCGCTTCGTGGAAAACCTCTATGGCATCGGGCAGTGGATCAGCCCACACCGTTTGCAATCGCCACAACAATTGCTCTGGTACGCCGACTCTCGCAGCGACCAGGGCCTGTACCGCTGCCGCAACGACTACCGCGCGCCATCGCTGGCGCACCTCGACTGACTTCAAAGGAGTTCGAACATGAGCAATGACGCCCTGAAAACCGCTTCGGTCCTGGCCTTCGAGCGCAAACTCGACCCTTCCGATGCGCTGTTCCATGCCGGCGACTGGCAGTCGCGCAGTCAGTGGGAGCCGGTGGTGGTGCGGGAAAAATCCGTACGCGGAACCATTTCCAACCGACTCAAGGCCAAGGAGCTGGACCCAGCCAAGCTGGATGCCGCCATCGAGCATCCCAATCTGCAAACCGTGGACGTGGCCACCCTGCCGCACGATGCCGACACCCTGCGGGTCAGCTTCACCCTGCGGGTGCTGGCCGGTACTGGCCAGCCTTCGGCCTGCAACGATTTCGCCTACCGGCAGAAACTGCTGGAGACTGTACAGGGGTATGTCCAGGCCAATGGCTTTGGCGAATTGGCCCGCCGTTATGCCCATAACCTGGCTAACTGTCGCTTCCTGTGGCGCAACCGCATTGGCGCCGAGCAGGTCGAGGTGGAGGTCGAGCATCTGGTGGAGGGCCAGGCGGCGACTCAATGGCGCTTCGACAGCCTGAGCCTGTCCTTGCGCCAATTCGACGCTGCCGGTGAGCAGGGCGAGGCCTTGCAGTCGTTGGCTGGCTTGATTGCCCGGGGCCTGGCCGGCGAACAGCATGTGTTATTGCGCATCACTGCCTACGCACGCATGGGCGCCGGGCAGGAAGTGTTCCCGTCCCAAGAGCTGATCCTGGACCGTGGGCGCGGAGACAAGAGCAAGACGCTGTACAGCGTGGGCAACATCGCCGGCATCCACTCGCAGAAAGTCGGCAATGCCTTGCGCAGCATCGACACCTGGTACCAGGGCGCCGACAGCAACGGGCCGATCGCCGTGGAGCCCTATGGTTCGGTGACTACCCAGGGCAAGGCCTATCGCCAGCCTCGCGGCAGCCAGGATGATTTCTACACCCTGCTGGACAGTTGGGTGCTCAAGGATCGAGTACCCGCGCTGGAACAGCAGCACTTCGTGATCGCCACCCTGATTCGCGGCGGCGTGTTCGGCGAGGCAGGTTGAGCCATGGACCATTACCTGGATTTGAAACTGCTGCCGGACCCTGAGTATCCCGAGCCGCAGTTGATGAGCGCCTTGCTCAATAAATTCCATCGGGCCCTGCACGACCTGCGGCGCAACGATATCGGCATCAGCTTTCCCGATACCCGGCGACCGATCAGGCACCTGGGGTCGCACCTGCGCATCCACGGCAATCGCCAGGCCCTGGGCCAGTTGCTGGCCATCGATTGGCTGACCGGCATGCGTGACCATGTAGAGATCGGCCAGCCCTGCTCGGTGCCGACGTCGGTGCAGCATCGCCATGTCAGCCGGGTACAGGTCGATAGCAGCCCGGCACGCCTGCGTCGCCGCCTGATCAAGCGCCATGGGCTGACCGAGGACCAAGCCCGCCAGCGCCTGCCCGACAGCGCGGCGAAACGTTGCGACCTGCCGTTCGCGGTGATGCGCAGCCATACCAGCCATCAGCTGTTCAACCTGTTCATCCGCCACGGCCCGCTGCTTGAACAACCACAGCCCGGCACGTTCAACGGCTATGGCCTGAGCTCCAGCGCGACAGTGCCCTGGTTCTGACCCTTTTTTTCGGGTGCAGTGGAGCGCTTTGTAAAATCAATGACTTACAAGGCGCTTCAAAAAAAGGGTGTACAGCAATTTTTAACAGTCTTTCTTTTGAAATTCAGGAAGTTATAGAGAAAGTGCTCTAGTTCACTGCCGTATAGGCAGCTAAGAAAATCTCAGAGTCAGTTGCCCCGAGTGCGCACAGGTTCACTGCCGTATAGGCAGCTAAGAAATTCAGCAGCGAATGGATAGAGTTTCGAATGCTGTTCACTGCCGTATAGGCAGCTAAGAAAAGGACAATGGGATCAAGCGCTCGGGTGAAGATGTTCACTGCCGTATAGGCAGCTAAGAAAAAGCCGGCGCCGGCTCCAGAGCGATCGCTTGCGTTCACTGCCGTATAGGCAGCTAAGAAACCAAAAGTCTTGTAGATGTCCAGCAGCACCGTGTTCACTGCCGTATAGGCAGCTAAGAAAAAGGTGATATGCGTTATCTGGCGCAGAACTCGGTTCACTGCCGTATAGGCAGCTAAGAAAAATGGGGATGGCTGAGCGTGAACGATATCCGGGTTCACTGCCGTATAGGCAGCTAAGAAAGTCTGCCCCAGGCAGCGCGCCGGGCTCATAAAGTTCACTGCCGTATAGGCAGCTAAGAAAGCAGATCGTCGAGCAGATCGATTACGAGCTGAGCTCACTGCCGTATAAGCAGCTAAGAAAAGGAGTACTTGCTGCTTTGGAGGTTTGGCCATGTTCACTGCCGCACAGGCAGCTAAGAAACCAGTCCTTCAGCGTCCATCGGTGCTGTTCATCTCGATTGCCGAACAGGCAGGCAACACACAATCCATCATCAATCCATCGGCACCCGTTACTGCCGTAGAGGCAGCTTGAGAGACTTGATGCACTAATCGCTGGCTGGCCTGGGGCTCCCGGGCCGGGCGCGTCTTTGTCACATCCCCTTCATCGGCGCTGGCTAAGGTGGCCTCTTTTGACCATGTCAGGGAGTCACCATGAGCGAGTTCAACCTCGGTCGTCGACGGATCATGCAAATCGCCGGGGCGGGGATGTTGCTGCCCAGCCTGGCGCCGGCGGTGATCGCCTCGGTCAAGGATCGACCCAAGCTCACCGATGGCGTGCAGTCCGGGGACTTGCAGGGCGATCGGGCGGTCATCTGGAGCCGCAGCGACCGCCCGGCGCGGATGGTGGTGGAGTGGGACACCCGCAGCATGTTCACCAACCCGCGACGCCTGGTCTCGCCGCTGGCCGATGCCCGCACCGACTTCACCGCCCGGGTGGACCTGAGCGGGCTGCCGGTCAACCAGGCGATTTTTTATCGGGTGACCTTCGAGGATGCCCGCACCGGGGTGGCCAGCGAACCCTGGTTCGGCCATTTGCGCAGTGCCCCGAGCCAGCGCCGGGATATCCGTTTCGTCTGGAGCGGCGACACCGTCGGCCAGGGTTTCGGCATCAACCCGGACATCGGCGGCATGCGCATCTACGAGGCGATGCGCCTGCGCCTGCCGGACTTTTTTATCCACAGCGGCGACACCATCTACGCCGATGGCCCGGTGCCGGCTCAATTGACCACCGAGGGTGGGCGCATCTGGCGCAATATCACCACCGAGGCCAAGAGCAAGGTGGCCGAGACCCTGAACGAGTATCGCGGCAACTACCGCTACAACTTGATGGACGAGAACCTGCGCCGGTTCAACGCCGAGGTGCCGCAGATCTGGCAGTGGGACGACCACGAGGTGGTCAACAACTGGTCGCCGAGCAAGCAGCTGGACGAGCGCTACATGGTCAAGGACATCCAGACCCTGGTGGGCCGTGCGCGCCAGGCCTGGCTGGAGTACGCGCCGATGCGCCGGCAGAGTGCAGACGGTGGCGGGCGCATCTATCGCAAGCTCAGCTACGGGCCGTTGCTGGATGTGTTCGTGCTGGACATGCGCAGCTATCGCGGGCCCAACGATGACAACCTCGGCGGCGAGAAGCCGTTCCTCGGCCGTGAGCAACTGGACTGGCTCAAGCGCGAGCTCAAGGATTCCCAGGCGCAGTGGAAGGTGGTGGCGGCGGACATGCCCATCGGCCTGGGCGTGCCCGACGGCGAGGTCAGCCCCGGCGTGGCGCGCTGGGAGGCCATCGCCAACGGCGACCCGGGCCAGGCTCAGGGCCGCGAGCTGGAGATCGCCGAGTTGCTGGCCTACCTGCGCAAGCACCGGGTGCGCAACCATGTGTGGCTGACCGCCGACGTGCATTACTGCGCGGCCCACCACTACCACCCGGACCGGGCGGCGTTCCAGGATTTCGAGCCGTTCTGGGAGTTCGTCGCCGGCCCGTTGAATGCCGGCAGCTTCGGGCCCAACGTGCTGGACAAGACCTTCGGCCCCGAGGTGGTGTTCCAGAAGGCGCCGCCGACCCAGAACGCCTCGCCGTTCGCTGGGTTCCAGTTCTTTGGCGAGGTGCAGATCGATGGCCAGACGGCGGAGATGAGCGTGATCCTGCGTGATCTCGATGGCGTGGCGGTGTTCGAGCGCAAGCTGCAACCGGCCTGATGCGCGCCTATGGCCCATGGGGTAGGAGCGCGGCTCGCCCGCGATGAATGCTAACGCAGTGTCCTAGACACACCGCATCGCGCTTATCGTGGGCGAGCCTCGCTCCTGCGGGTCAGTAGACGTCGCGGCGGCAGCGGCCTTGTTCGATCAGGCGCTCGACCTGTTCGGCGCCCAGCAGCTCGTTGAGCACCTGGTCCACCCCCGAGGCCATGCCTTGCAGGCTGCCGCAGATGTAGAGCGCGGCGCCGTCGTCGAGCCACTGTTGCAAGGTCCCGGCGGCTTCGCGCAGGCGATCCTGGACGTAGATCTTCTGTTCCTGGTCGCGGGAGAAGGCCAGGTCCAGGCGACTCAGGTCGCCCCGGGCCAGCCATTCCTGCAGCTCGTCCTTGCAGTAGAAATCATGCTCGGCATTGCGCTCGCCAAAGAGCAGCCAGTTGCGTTGCTGACCCTCGGCGATCCGCGCCTTGAGCAGGCTGCGCAGCCCAGCCAGGCCGGTGCCGTTACCCAGCAAGATCAGTGGGCAGGGCTCGGTCGGCAGGTGGAAACCGCTGTTGCGGCGCACCCGCAGGCTGATGCTCGCGCCTACTTGGACGTGCTCGGTAAGCCAGCCGGAGCCGATGCCCAGGCTGCCGTCGGCGTGGCGTTCCTGGCGCACCAGCAGTTCCAGGCAGCCGTCGGCGGCGATCGAGGCGATGGAATATTCGCGCTGGGTCAGCGGCACCAGCGCATCCACCAGGGCCTGGGCATGCAGGCCCACCAGGTGGGCGCGGTTCTCCGGTAGCTGGCGGCTGCCCAGGGCCTGCTCCAGGCTCTCTTCCAGGCCGTCGAGCTGCACCGGGCTCTCGCCGGAAAGCCCCAGACCCTCGAGGAAGTGGTCCACCAGCCACGGGCAGTTGCGCGGCATGACTTCCACCAGGTCGCCGGCCAGCCAGCTGCTGGTGCCGGGCGGTTGCAATTGCAGCAAATAGACCCCGGAGCCGCTGCTCTCGGGGTTCAGCAGGTGGCGCTGGCTCAGGGTCCAGTTGGCGAAAGCCGGGGCCTGCCACAGGTCCACCGGGGCATGCCCGGTGAGCTGGCCCAGTTGTTGTTGCCAGTGGCGCAGGGCGTAGCTGTCGCCATTGTCGACTTCCACCGGGGTGAACAGGCTGCTGGCGCCCTGGCTCGACAGCCAGGTGTGCAGGCGCCGGGCGAAACCGCAGAACTGCGGGTATTGGCGGTCGCCCAGGCCCAGCACTGCGTATTCCAGGCCGTCGAGGGCCAGCTCGCGGCCCAGCAGCTTGCGCTCGAAGCCCCGGGCGCTGTCCGGGGCCTCGCCATCGCCAAAGGTGCTGACCACGAACAACGCCCGCTGGGCACTGCGCAGGTCCTGCTCGTCCAGGCTGGCCAGCGGGCGGACCCGGGCGCCGATGCCGGCGGCCTGCAATTGCCCGGCGGTCTGCCAGGCCAGTTGTTCGGCGAAACCGCTCTGGCTGGCAAAGCCGATCAGCCAGCCGTTGGTATCGTCGGTGGCCTGTTCCAGGCCCTGACGGGCGTCCTTGATCTGGCGCTTCTTGCGCCGCCGATCCAGGTACAGCAACCAGCCGGTGATGAAGAACAGCGGCATGCACAGCGAGGCCAGGGTCAGCACGATGCGCCCCACCAGGCCGAAGTAGCTGCCCACGTGCAGGGCGTAGACGCTGGTCAGCAATTGCGCCTTGAAGCTCTTGTCGGCGTAGCGCTCATGCCGGCTGATGACGCCGGTGGCCGGGTCCAGGGTGATCTGGTTCAGGGCGCGCTCGTGGGGCGAGTCCTTGAGCAGGTAGAACACCGTCGCCGGCTGCCCGGCCACGGGCGGCATGCGCACGTTGTAGGCGCTAAGGTCCTTGCCGGCGGCGCTGTAGATGCTGCTCCACATGGCGTTGTAGTCGGCCACCGGGGCCGGGCCCTTGGCCGGCGGGCCGCCACGCCCGCCCCGGGCGCGCTCGCTGTGTGGCGAGTCGGACAGCAGGCGGGTCAGGCCCTTGCTGTACCACTCGTACGACCAGTACAGGCCGGTGAGGGCGAACAAGAGGTAGAACAACAAGCACCAGGTGCCGAACACCGCGTGCAGGTCCCAGTTGAAGGCCCGGCCTTTCTTGGCCCAGTCCAGGGTCAGCCAGGCGCGCCAGCTGGCGACCTGGCGCGGCCAGCGCAGGTACAACCCGGACAGGCAGAAGAAGATCAGGATCAGGGTGCAGGCGCCGGTGATCTGCCGGCCGCTGTCGCCCATGGCCAGGAACCGGTGCAGTTGCAGCATGAAGCCGAAGAAGCCCTGGCCCACGGCCTCGCCGGTGAACTGGCCGGTGTAGGGGTCGAAGTAGCGCATCTGCCCACGGCGTTCCCCGGGCGGCGGGGTGTAGAACACCCGCGCGGCATTGCCGCTGTCGGTCTCGACCCAGAGCATGGACACGTCCTTGCCCTCGGCCGCCTGGAGTTTGGCCACCAGCTCGGCCGGCGGCAGGGTGCCGGCGGGCAGCTTGTCGACCTGCAGCACCGAGGGGTTGAGCGCCCGCAGGATCTCGTCCTCGAACGACACCGTGGCCCCGGTGATGCCCATCAAGGCCAGGACCAGCCCGGCGCTGATGCCGAAGAACCAGTGCAGCTGGAACAGGGTTTTCTTCAACACATCGACCGCCTTGTTCGTCCGAAGAGGTGAAACACGGCGCGCATTATGCCGTGTGTGAGCGAGAAGCATTCTTCTTTACATGCAAAAGCCCCAGGCAGCGGGTGCATGGGGCTTGGGCACCTGTGGCCGGGGCCACAGGGTGTCGCGGTGGATCAGAAGTGGAAGTTGGCACTCATCAGGGCGGTACGGCCTGGGGCCTGGTTGGCGAAGTGCGCCGCGTAGGCCTTGTCGTAGTAGGTCTTGTCCGTCAGGTTCTGCACGTTCAGTTGCAGGTCGACGTTCTTGGTCAGCTTGTAGCTGGCCATGGCGTCGTAGCGGGTGTAGGACGGTACATACAGAGTGTTGTTGTTATCACCCCAGACCTTGTCGACGTAGAAGGCACCACCACCGATGGTCAGCTTCTGGGTCAGGTTGTAGGTGGTCCAGAGGCTGAAGCTGTTCTTCGGCGTGTTGGGCAGCTCGTTGCCTTTGGCCGGGTTGTTCAGGTTAGTGATCTTGCCGCTGCGATCACCAGCGGCACCTGGATCGACGATGGTGCTGTCCAGATAGCTGTAGCCGGCGAACACTTGCCATTTGTCGGTCAACTTTCCGCTGGCTGTCAGCTCGAGGCCGTCGACGCGGGTCTTGCCGGCGTTTTCGTAGGTGTAGTTGCTACTCAAGACTCGGGTGTTTTCTTTCTCGGTGCGGAAGATCGCTCCGGTCAGCGACAGCCGCTCGCTGAACAGATCCCATTTGGTACCGATTTCGTAGTTGGTGGTTTCCTCGGGCTTCATGTCGCTGACGATGCTGGTCGGCGTCCCGGAGGTGGTCGCGAAGGGGTTGGGTTCAGCCCCGTTATCCAAGGTGCTGCCCACCGGTGTTGCAGACGTGGCATAGGAAATGTAGACGCTACCGTTGTCCTGGGGCTTCCAGATCAACCCCAGCTGGCCGGTCACGAATTCACTGGTGTCCTCAGCCTTGAAGGTGGTGGTACGAGCGCCGTTCTTGGTCTTGGCTTGGGTTTCGAAATGGTCGTAGCGCAGGCCCATGTTGACCAGCCACTGCGGGGTCAGCTCCAGGGTATCTGCGAAGTAGATGGCACGAGTGGTGCCCTCGGTATCGGTACCCGCGTAGTTACGACTGATAGTGCCGGCGTAGATGTCGTCCGGCGTCGGATTCGACAGCGAGGTACAGACGCCCGATGGCTGCGGCACGTTGCACTTGATACTCGAGTTATTGGAAACGTTGTAGCCGCTCTTCTTCGAGGACTCGTCGGACAGTTCGATACCGGTGGAGAAGTTGTTCTTGAAGCCACCCAGGACGAACTCACCATAGAGATCGGTCTGGTTGGTGGTGGTCTCGGTATTCGAGACCCGGGTGTTGGCCCGGCGCCATACCGTGCCGCTGCGTACGTTGCCCTGGCTATCGTCCGGCTGGGTCAGGATGTAGTCCTGCATGCTGGTGCCGTGGCGGAAGGTGTTCTTGAGGGTCAACGAGTCGTTCAGGTCGTGCTCGAAGGCGAAGGTCGCCGTGTCCACCCGGGACTTGCGGAAGTCGCGATCGGTCAGGCCGTAGAAGTTGCTGCTATCGCCACCGTTGACTGGTTTGTCCGGATGCGCGGCGGTGTGGGCCGTGCCCATGGAGTAGCCGTAGGGAATGCCCGAATCCGGCAGGTCGTCGCTTTCCAGATGGTAGTAGTCGAGGAATACCCGGGTGTCGGTACCCAGGCCGAAGGCCAGGGACGGCGCGACGCCCCAACGGTCGTAGTTGACCTTGTCCCGTCCAGCGACATTGCTTTCATGGCTCATCAGGTTCAGGCGGCCCGCAACGGTGTCACTGAACTGATAGTTGCCGTCCAGGGTGTAGCGTTGAGTCTGGTCGGAGCCCCAGGTGAAACCACCGTCGAGGGAGTTGCCCAGGTGAGCTTTCTTGCTGACCAGGTTGATGCTGCCCCCTGCTGCGCCACGGCCACCCATGGCCGAGTTCGGGCCTTTGCTGACCTCGATATTTTCCACGGCGAAGACTTCCCGGCTTTGAGCGCCGGTATCGCGTACGCCATCCAGGTAGGTGTCGCTTTGTGCATCGAAACCACGAATGAAGGGGCGGTCACCTTGTGGGTTGCCACCTTCACCAGCGCCGAAGGTGATACCTGGAACGGTGCGCAGTGCGTCTTGCAGCGAGGTCGCCGCCGTGTCCTTGAGGACTTGCTGCGGTACTACAGTTACCGAGCGCGGGGTGTTGACCAGCGGTGCCGTGTACTTCTTCGAGGAGGAGCTGTCGACCTTGTAGGACGTCGCGTCCTGGGCCTCGCCAGTGATGCTGGTGGCTTCCAGGGCAATCGCTCCCGAGGCTTTCTTGCCGGTGTCCTCGGCGGCCTGGACCATGTGCGCGGCAGAGCCGGCGGTGATGGCGACGCCGATGGCCGATGCCAGCAAACGTGGCGAACTGACAGCGGATAATGGTTGTTGGCGTGTCATGTCTTGTCCCCTCCCCGAGGTTTTGAGGCCGCGGAATATAGGGGATGCGAGCATTCGTTATCAATTGCGAAATATTGCTATTCGCACTGAATTTACATTCTTTACAATTTATCTTTACGGTTTTTGCATTCCCATCCGTCCCGGGCGTTTTACACAGTCAATAAGAATCAATACCATTGCCGCACTTTCGGCTTCCAGGTACCTGGCCATGTTGCTGCACATCCCCGGCGTGTTCACCCGTGATGAAGTAGGGCGCATCCGCCAAGCCCTGGAGCAGGCGGACTGGGCGGACGGCAAGATCACCGCCGGCTACCAGTCGGCCAAGGCCAAGCACAACCTGCAACTGCCCGAGGGCCATCCGCTGGCCCGGGAGATCGGCGAGGCGATGCTCGAGCGGTTATGGCAGAACCCGCTGTTCATGTCCGCCGCCTTGCCGCACAAGGTGTTCCCGCCACTGTTCAACTGCTACACCGCAGGTGGCAGTTTCGACTTCCATATCGACAATGCCGTGCGCCAGCCCAAGGGCAGCGCCGAGCGGGTGCGTACCGACCTGTCCTCGACCCTGTTCTTCAGCGACCCTGAGGACTACGACGGCGGTGAGCTGGAGATCCAGGACACCTACGGCGTGCAGCGGGTCAAGCTGCCGGCCGGCGACCTGGTGCTGTATCCCGGCACCAGCTTGCACAAGGTCAATCCGGTGACCCGTGGTGCCCGCTACGCTTCGTTCTTCTGGACCCAGAGCCTGGTGCGCGAAGACAGCCAGCGGGCGCTGTTGTTCGAGATGGACGGGGCGATCCAGGAGCTGACCCGGGACATGCCCGAACACCCCTCGCTGATCCGCCTGACCGGCACCTACCACAACCTGCTGCGCCGCTGGGTCGAGGTCTAGGCCATGGCTTTTCGACTGCGCCGCGAGGAAAGCCTCGATGGCGGGCAACTGAGCGCCATGCTCGAAGAGAGCCCGGGCCGCGCCGCCCAGGCGATCCTGCTGGCCGCCGGCGAAGGCCTGGTGGACGCCCAGGCGCTGCTGGGGCAGATCCTGCTCGATGGTCGCGGCATCGAGCGGGACCAGGCCCTGGCCCTGCGCTGGTTCGGCATCGCCGCCCAGCGCGGGCACCTGATGGCGCGCAACATGCTCGGCCGTTGTCATGAACACGGCTGGGGCTGCTCGGCGGACGCCGGCGTCGCTGCCGAGCATTACCGCCAGGCCGCGGCTGCCGGCCTGGACTGGGGCCTGTACAACTACGCCAACCTGCTGGCCACCGGCCGTGGCGTGCCCCAGGACCACGGTCGGGCCCTGGCCTGCTACCAGCGCGCCGCGCAGCTGGGCCATGCCAAGTCGATGAACCTGCTGGGGCGTTACCTGGAAGAGGGGCTGGTTTGCCCGGCCGATCCCCAGGCGGCCCGGGATTGGTATCGTCGCTCGGCCGAGGGCGGTGACTTTCGCGGGCAGTTCAGCCATGGGGCGATCCTCGCCGATGCCGGGCGCATCGACGAAGCCCAGGACTGGCTGCAGCGGGCCCTGGCCGGCGGCAACCTGAATTTCCTCCGGGTCGCCCGTGGGGTGCTGCTAGAGGCCCGCCATCCCGAGATCCGCCAGTTGGCCCTGGCCTATCACCAGCGTGCGGCGCAACTGGGGGATGAGCGGGATGCCGCAAGGCTTGCCGAGTTGGCGGCCACGCTCGACCTGTTGCCTTCTGAGGGCCTGGCCGAGGTGGACGCGGACAGAGTCGTCGAGCATCAGGTGGTGCAGGCTTGGGCCGAGGACCTCTCCAAGGACGCAAAGGTGTAAACCTTATTCAGGACGGCACAGCGCTCATAAAAAAGCCCATGACACGTCATGGGCTTTTTCTTACCGCTTGCAGCTCAAGGCTTGCCGCTGCCGTCAGACGTAGTAGGCCTTCAGCGGTGGGAAGCCGTTGAACTCCACGGCGCTGTAGCTGGTGGTGTAGGCGCCGGTGGACAGCCAGTACAGGCGGTCGCCGATGGCCAGGTTCAGCGGCAGGCCGTACTTGTAGTTCTCGTACATGATGTCGGCGCTGTCGCAGGTCGGGCCGGCAATCACCACTTCTTCCACTTCGCCTTTCTTCTCGGTCCAGATCGGGAACTTGATGGACTCGTCCATGGTTTCGATCAGGCCGGAGAACTTGCCCACGTCGGTGTATACCCAGCGCTCCACGGCGGTGCGCGACTTGCGTGCCACCAGGACCACCTCGCTGACCAGGATGCCGGCGTTGGCGATCAGCGAACGGCCCGGCTCGAGGATGATTTCCGGCAGGTCGTCGCCGAAGTCTTCCTTGAGGAAACGGATGATTTCCTCGGCGTAGGTTTCCAGGCTGTTGGTGCGGGTGATGTAGTTGGCCGGGAAGCCACCGCCCATGTTGATCAGCTTCAGTTCGATGCCGTCTTCTTCTTTGAGACGCTCGAAGATCACCTTGACCTTGGCGATGGCGGCGTCCCAGACGCTGATGTCGCGCTGCTGGGAGCCGACATGGAACGACACGCCGTAAGGCACCAGGCCCAGGTCGCGGGCCAGGATCAAGAGGTCCATGGCCATGTCGGTCTGGCAGCCGAACTTGCGCGACAGCGGCCAGTCGGCGGTGGTGGAGCCTTCGGTGAGGATGCGCACGTAGACCTTGGAGCCCGGGGCGGCCTTGGCGATATTGCGCAGGTCGGCTTCGGAGTCGGTGGCATACAGGCGCACGCCCTTCTCGTAGAAGTAGCGGATGTCCTTGGACTTCTTGATGGTGTTGCCGTAGCTGATGTTGGCCGGGTTGACGCCGCGACCCAGCACCTTGTCCAGCTCGTAGATCGAGGCGATGTCGAAGCTCGAGCCTTTTTCGTGCAGCAGGTCGATGATTTCCACGGCCGGGTTGGCCTTGACCGCGTAGTAGACCTTGGCGAATTCGAACCCGGCGCGCAGGTCGTCGTAGGCCTGGGCGATCATCTGGGTATCGATCATCACGAACGGGGTTTCTTTCTGGTCGGCGAACGCCTTCATTTTCTGAAAGGTTTCGCGCGCGAAATAGTCTTCGACGTTAATCGACATGCGTGGAAGCTCCTGATGGCAAACGTTGGTAATCAATGGGTGGCAGGCAATGCCAGGGTCGACACCGCCTTGTGAACGTCCTCCGTATCCCCACTTTGGTTCGCCTACTTCCCAAGGCATGTCGCCGAAAGCAAAAAGGCCATGGGAAATCTGCCCTTGGCCTTGCTGTCTCGTCGTCAGTACTTGAGCCGGATGGATCGTTTCCAGCATGGACGTTCGGCGCGAACTTTAGGCGGTGAGGGGGCTGAGATCAACAAAAAATGTCGCGTTTTTGCACTTGTCTGACGTGCGTTATCGGCATGTCCTTTTGTAGCCGACACAGATGACCGGCAGATGTTCCCGAAGAATTTCCGAGTGTTAAAAATACCTGCACGTTCGCGGCTTTTGCGCGCCAAGTGGTGGTGAACTGCCGAAGTCGCCAACATCGGCGACGTTAGCGGCGAGAGGGTGGCCAGAGGGGGATTTTGCCTGTTGCGTCAGGTTCCGGCGGGGAGCTTTTGCCGGGGCGGCTGTTGATATTTCTTTTCGCCGCCCGGGTGGGTAAAAAAACGCTGGCGAGCAAGCGTGCTTGCTCGCCACGGGTTGGCTTTTGATTATTTATTGATCAGGCACTCACGGCCTCGGCCGGGGAGACGATGTTGGTCTTCATCCCACGGGAGCGTCCCGAGCTGAGATAGGCGGCGATGGACTCCTGGGTCACTTCGCCGAGGAACACCCTTTCGGCGTCCAGCACCGGCAGCCACGAGCGGTTGAACTCGTACATGCGCGACAGCAGGATGCGCAGGTGCTCGTCGTAGGCGGCGGTGGCGTTGAACTGGCGCAGGAACTGGCCGCAGGTGCCGCCCTGGCGGTGCAGGTCGCGGCGCCGTACATAACCCAAGGCTTTATTCTCGGCGCAGGTCACCACCACGTAGCGCCGGTCGTGCTCGTCCATCAGTTCCAGGGCCTCGGCCACCGGGGTGTCCGGGCTCACCGACGGCGCGTTGTCGGCCGCGTCCTCGGCCTTGACCAGCAGCAGGCGCTTGAGGGTGCTGTCCTGGCCGACGAAGTTGCTGACGAAATCGTCCGCCGGATGGGCCAGCAGGGTGTCCGGGTGGTCGATCTGCAGCAGTTTGCCGGCGCGGAAGATGGCGATCTTGTCTCCCAGCTTGATGGCCTCGTCGATGTCGTGGCTGACCATGATCACGGTCTTGTTGAGCGCCCGCTGCATCTCGAAGAACTCGTTCTGGATCATCTCGCGGTTGATCGGGTCCACCGCACCGAAGGGTTCGTCCATCAGCAGCAGCGGGGCCTCGGCGGCCAGGGCGCGGATCACTCCGATCCGCTGTTGCTGGCCGCCGGACAGCTCGCGCGGGTAGCGATGCAGGTAGTGCTTGGGTTCGAGCTTGATCATGCTCATCAGCTCGCGGGCGCGGTCGTGGCACTTCTGCTTGTCCCAGCCCAGCAGGCGCGGCACCACGGTGATGTTTTCCTCGATGGTCATGTTGGGAAACAGGCCGATCTGCTGGATCACGTAGCCGATGTTGCGACGCAGGGTCACTTCGTCCAGGCCGGTGGTGTCCTCGCCGTTGATCAGCACCTTGCCCGAGGTGGGCATGATCAGGCGGTTGATCATCTTCAGCGTGGTGCTCTTGCCGCAGCCGGAGGGGCCGAGGAATACGCAGATCTCGCCTTCGTTGACGGTCAGGCTGACCGAGTCGACGGCTTTGACATCCTTGCCGTTGCTGCGAAAGGTCTTGCTCAGGTTCTGTAGTTCGATCATTTCAGGGCTCCTATTGGGCTCAATCCTTTTGGCGTCAGCGAACGTTGCAGCCATTGCAGAAGCAGGTCGGCAAAGATGGCCAGCAGGCTGACCAGCACGGCGCCGACGATCAACATCGACATGTCGCTGCGGCTGATGGAGGCCAGGATCAGCACCCCCAGGCCGCCGGCGCCGATGGTGGCGGCGATGGTCATGACGCCGATGTTCATCACCACCGCGGTGCGTACTCCGGCGAGGATCACCGGCACCGCGATCGGCAGCTCGACCATGCGCAGGCGCTGGCCGAAGGTCATGCCGATGCCCCGGGCGGCCTCGCGGATGCCCGGTTCGACGCCGGTCAGCGCCAGGTAGGTGTTGCGCATGATCGGCAACAGGGAATAAAGGAACACGGCGGTGATCGCCGGCAGCGGCCCCAGGCCCTGGCCGAACTTGGAGTAGAACGGCAGCAGCAGGCCGAACAGGGCGATGGAGGGGATGGTCAGCAGCACCGTGGCGCTGGCCTGCAATGGCCCGGCGAGGCTGGGGAAGCGGGTCATCAGCACGCCCAGGGGTACGCCAAAGACGATGGCCAGGGTGACGGCGATGCCCACCAGGGTGATGTGTTGCCAGGTCAGGTGCAGGACCTGGGCCCAATCGAGATGGGAAAAGGCGTTCAAGAATTCCATGTCTTCTCCTCTTTAGTTGATCGGGTGCTGGCGCAGGAAATCTGCGGCCACGGCGGAGGGGCTTTCATGGTCGACGTCGACCCGCGCGTTCAGCTGGCGCATGGTTTCGTCGTCGAACAGCGCCGCCAGCGGCTCGAGTTCGGCGGCCAGTTGCGGGTGAGCGTCGAGGTAGGCCTGGCGCACCACGGGAGCGGCGGTGTAGTCCGGGAAGTAGTGCTTGTCGTCTTCCAGCAATTTGAGCTTGAAGGCGCTGAGGCGTCCGTCGGTGGTGTAGACCAGGCCGGCAAACACCTGGCCATTGCGCAGGGCGGTATAGACCAGGCCGGCGTCCATCTGCCGAGTGTTCTTGCGGGTCAGGGCCATGTCATACAGCTTGACCATCCCGGCCATGCCGTCGGAACGGTTGGCGAACTCGGTGTCCAGGGCCACCAGGCGGTTTTCTCGGGTGTTTTCGTCCAGGGCCCGGGTCAGGTCGCTGATGCTGTTGATCCGTGGATGTTCCTTGGCCACGTTTTCCGGCAGCGCCAGGGCATAGGTGTTGCTGAACTTGGACGGCGACAACCAGACCAGGCCTTTTTTCGCGTCGAGTTCTTTCACCCGGGCGTAGGACTGCTGCTTGTCGAGCTTCTCGTCGATGTGGTTGTAGGCCACCAGCGACACCCCGGTGTATTCCCAGATCAGGTCCAGTTGGCCGCTTTCCTGGGCGCTGCGCGCCAGGTTGCTGCCCAGGCCGCCGGTGACCCGGGTGTCGTAGCCCTTGCTGCGCAGGTACTGGGAGGTGATTTCCGCCAGCAGGGTCTGCTCGGTGAAGACCCGGGCGCCGATGCGGATCAGCGGTTTTTCCGCGGCGTGGGCCAGTGCGCTGAAAAGCAGGACGCAGCCGAGTATCAGGCTCAATTTCTTCATGTCGGTTCCTTGTCTCTGACGGGCTTAGGACGGGCGCAGGCCACGTTCCAGCCAGAGGCGGCTGGCCAGGGTCACCAGGCCGTCCAGAAGCAGCGCCAGCAGGGCGGTGCAGGCGGCGCCGAGCAGCAGTTGCGGCTGATTGTTCAGGGCGATGCCGGGGAAGATCAGGCTGCCCAGGCTGTTGGCGCCGATCAGGAAGGCCAGGGGCGCGGTGCCGACGTTGATCGCAAGGGCCACCCGCACGCCGCCGACGATGATCGGCACGGCATTGGGTAATTCGACTTTCCACAACACCTGGCGCGGGGTCATGCCGATGCCGGTGGCGGCTTCCTTGAGCGAGCCCTGGACGTTCTTCAGGCCTTCATAGGTATTGCGCACGATGGGCAGCAGGGAGGCCAGGAACAGGGCGAAGATCGCCGGCCCGCTGCCGATGCCGAGGACCCCGAGGGCAATGGCCAGGACGGCCAGGGGAGGAATGGTGTTACCGATGTTGAACACTTGCATGAAGCGTTCGGCGCGCCTGGCCATGGCGGGGCGGCTGAGGAGGATGCCGGCGGGAATGCCGACCAGCAGGGCGGCGCACATGGACGCCAGGACCAGGAACAGATGAGCTTGCAGGTAGAACAGTAGATCGTCGCGGTAGTGTTCGATCGTCTTGATGCCGATCCAGTGGACCAGCAGGGCCAGGAGGGCAATGACCGCAGCCCCTCCTATCAGCCCTTTGCCATAGCGAATAGCCACGGGCGGACTCCTTTTTTCTTATCGGTCGGCGGGCGCTTTCCCCTGTGGCAGGGCCGTGGCCGACTGCCGGGAAAGTCCCCGCGAAAAGCAGTTCGTCGAGTGCCGGCAGGGCGGCGGTGAACGAACCATGAGCGCAGCTTCGTCAAGCTAACTTGCTGAAATTCCAGGCATCTGATGAGCGCCTGGCAGGGAAGTGGACGTCTCCACCTTTTAAAAGGTTCCATAGTCGGCGGCGTTTGGCCACCCTTGTGGCCGCGACTTCGTGGCGCGAGGCGGTGATCGAGGCGGGGAATCCAACGGGTTCCAGGGCGATGTCCGGGTTGCGGATGCTGCGCGCCCGGTCGCAGCCGTCGCTGGCGCTCGACAGCGGCTACAGGGGGATGGCGGGGCCGGACGGTGGTCCGGGAAGGCAGCTTTGCGCTATACTCGCCGCCCTTTTTTGATCACCGCCAGGCGATTTCCCATGACCCAACAGGCCGCCGAAGTCGCGAAACGCCGCACCTTCGCCATCATTTCCCACCCGGATGCCGGTAAGACCACCATCACCGAGAAGCTGTTGCTGATGGGCAAGGCCATTGCGGTGGCGGGTACCGTCAAGTCGCGTAAGTCCGACCGCCATGCCACCTCCGACTGGATGGAGATGGAGAAGCAGCGCGGTATCTCCATCACCACCTCGGTGATGCAGTTCCCCTATCGCGAGCACATGATCAACCTGCTCGACACCCCCGGCCACGAAGACTTCTCGGAAGATACCTACCGCACCCTGACCGCGGTGGACTCGGCGCTGATGGTGCTCGACGGCGGTAAGGGCGTAGAGCCGCGGACCATCGCCCTGATGGACGTCTGCCGCCTGCGGGATACGCCGATCGTCAGCTTCATCAACAAGCTGGACCGCGACATCCGCGACCCGATCGAGCTGCTGGACGAAATCGAGGCGGTACTGAAGATCAAGGCCGCGCCGATCACCTGGCCGATCGGTTGCTACCGCGATTTCAAGGGCGTGTACCACCTGGCGGGTGACTACATCATCGTCTACACCCCGGGCCATGGCCACGAGCGTACCGAGACCAAGATCATCGAGAAGCTCGACTCCGCCGAAGCCCGTGCCCACCTGGGCGACGAGTACGAGCGTTTCCTCGAGCAGCTGGAGCTGGTGCAGGGCGCCTGCCATGAGTTCGACCAGCAGGAGTTCCTCGACGGCCACCTGACCCCGGTGTTCTTCGGCACCGCCCTGGGCAACTTCGGTGTCGACCACGTGCTCGACGCCGTGGTCGACTGGGCGCCGCTGCCGCTGCCACGGGCGGCCAACGAGCGCAGCGTGGCGCCCCAGGAAGAGAAGTTCTCGGGCTTCGTGTTCAAGATCCAGGCGAACATGGACCCCAAGCACCGCGACCGCATCGCCTTCATGCGCATCTGCTCGGGCAAGTACGAGAAGGGCATGAAGATGCGCCACGTGCGCACCGGCAAGGACGTGCGCATCGGCGACGCCCTGACCTTCTTCTCCTCTGAGCGTGAGCAACTGGAAGAAGCCTATGCCGGCGACATCATCGGCCTGCACAACCACGGCACCATCCAGATCGGCGACACCTTCACCGAAGGCGAGGCCCTGGGCTTCACCGGTATCCCGCACTTCGCCCCGGAACTGTTCCGTCGCGTGCGCCTCAAGGACCCGCTGAAGTCCAAGCAACTGCGCCAGGGCCTGCAACAGCTGGCCGAAGAGGGCGCGACCCAGGTGTTCTTCCCCGAGCGCAGCAACGACATCATCCTCGGCGCCGTCGGTGTGCTGCAGTTCGATGTGGTGGCCAGCCGCCTGAAGGAAGAATACAAGGTCGAATGCGCCTACGAGCCGATCACCGTGTGGTCCGCGCGCTGGATCAGCTGCGACGACAAGAAGAAGCTGGAGGAGTTTTCCAACAAGGCGGTGGAGAACCTGGCACTGGACGGCGGCGGTCACCTGACCTACCTGGCGCCGACCCGGGTCAACCTGGCGTTGATGGAAGAGCGCTGGCCGGACGTGAAATTCCGCGCGACCCGCGAACACCACTAAGTTCGCCGGCAACATCCCAAGCCCCGCGGTGCAGGCCGCGGGGCTTTTTTGTGCCTGCTGGCAAGCCCAGGGTGGCACGCACCGTTAGTCGGACGGGGGCTCCTGGCATGGGGATCGATAGCTGGCTATCTGGAAAGTCCCGGGTATCGCGACTAGGTTTCAGGTGGTGCTGTGGCCGCTGCACGTCAGGGTTTGCAGCCATCGATGATTCACCTATGAAGGGATGGAATCGGCTATGAGAATTTTTCAACGCGTGGTGCTGCTGATCAAGGTGCTGGTGCTGCTGAGCCTGGGAACCTCCGGGGCCTGGGCCCACAACCTGTTGCAGGTCAAGGAGCCGGGTTACTCGTCGGAGCAGAGCACGCCGGTGCAGATGCTGGCCAAGTCCGAGTCGGAGCCGGGGGATGAGGGGCAGGGCGGCAGTTCGGGGGATGACGACCAGACCACCGACGATGGCGGGGAGCCCGATCAGGGGTGAAAAAAACCCCTCGCGGCGGATCGATGCGCAATCCGTCGCAAGGGGCCGGTGCAACAAGGTCAAGGCGTCTGCGGTGGTCCCGCAGGCGCCTTTTTCATGCTCGTCTACAAGAACTGCTCGGCGTAGTGGCAAGCCACTTGGCGTGTGTCGAGCTGGCGCAGGGCCGGCTCTTCAGTGCTGCAACGCTCGGTGGCGTACGGGCAGCGCTTGTGGAAGGCGCAGCCGGGCGGCGGGTTCAGCGGGTTGGGCAGTTCGCCGGCGATCTTGATCTTCGGTTTGTCCGGGTCCGGGTGGATGGCCGGGGTCGCCGAGAGCAGGGCCTGGGTGTAAGGGTGCAGGGGACGGTTGTAGATGTCCTCCTTGGGGCCCATTTCCACCGGCCGGCCCAGGTACATCACCAGTACCTGGTCGGCGACGTGGCGCACCACCGCCAGGTTGTGCGAGATGAAGACGTAGGCGGTGTTGAATTCCTGCTGCAGGTCCATGAACAGGTTCAGCACCTGGGCCTGGATCGACACGTCCAGGGCCGAGGTCGGTTCGTCCGCCACCAGTACCTTGGGTTGCAGCATCATCGCCCGAGCCAGGGCAATGCGCTGGCGCTGGCCGCCGGAGAACATGTGTGGATAGCGCTGGTAATGCTCGGGGCGCAGGCCCACCTGCTTCATCATCGCCTGGACTTTCTCGCGGCGCTCGGTGGCCGACAGCTTGGTGTTGATCAGCAGCGGCTCGGCCAGCTGGTCACCGATCTTCTGCCGTGGGTTGAGCGAGGCATAGGGGCTCTGGAACACCATCTGCACGTCGCGGCGCAGTTGCTTGCGCTGCTCCTTGGTGGCGCCCTTGACCTCATGGCCGGCGATCTGCAGCGAGCCCGAGGATGGCTCTTCGATCAGGGTCAGGGCCCGGGCCAGGGTGGACTTGCCACACCCGGATTCGCCCACCACGGCCAGGGTCTTGCCGGCCTCCAGTTCGAAGGACACGCCATTGAGCGCGCGGACGGTGGCGTGGCCCTTGAACAGGCCCCGGGACACTTCGTAGTGACGGGTCAGGTCGCGGGCGGTTAGAACGACGGCCATCACGCCACCTCCTGGTTGAGCGGGTAGAAGCAGCGCACCAGGCTGGCGGCTTGCGGATCGAGGCCGGGGCGTTGCTGGCGGCAGTTTTCCTGGACGTAGGGGCAGCGTGGCGATAGCAGGCAGCCCTGGGGCCGGTCATAACGACCGGGAACGATGCCCGGCAGGGTGGAGAGCCGCGAGGCACCGAGGCTGTGCTCGGGAATCGCCGCCAGCAGGGCTTCGCTGTAGGGGTGTGCGGGGATGTCGAACAGCTCCGGCACCTTGCCTACTTCCACGGCCTGGCCGGCGTACATCACGCAGACGCGCTGGGCGGTCTCGGCCACCACGGCCAGGTCGTGGGTGATCAGCACCAGGCCCATGTTCTGCTCTTTCTGCAAGCTCAGCAGCAGGTCCATGATCTGTGCCTGGATGGTCACGTCCAGGGCGGTGGTCGGTTCGTCGGCGATCAGCAGCTTGGGTTCGCCGGCGATGGCCATGGCGATCGCCACGCGCTGGCTCATGCCACCGGACAGCTGGTGCGGGTAGGCGTCCATGCGGCTGGCGGCGCCCGGGATCTCGACCTTCTCCAGCAGTTCGATGGCGCGCTTGCGGGCGGCCTTGCCGGACATCTTCAGGTGCAGGCGCAGCACTTCCTCGATCTGGAAGCCCACGGTGTAGCTGGGGTTCAGCGCGGTCATCGGGTCCTGGAAGACCATGGCCAGGTCCTTGCCGACGATCTGCCGGCGCTGGCGGGCGCTGAGCTTGAGCATGTCCTTGCCGTCGAAGGTCAGGGCGTCGGCGGTGACGATGCCGGGATGCTCGATCAGGCCCATCAGGGCCATCATGGTCACCGATTTGCCGGAGCCGGACTCGCCGACGATGGCCAGTACTTCGCCCTTGTCGACCTTGAGGTCCAGGCCGTCCACCACGGGAACTGCCTTGGCGTCGCCGAAACGGACATTGAGATTCTTGATTTCTAACAGTGACATGGGAATCTCCTCAGGCGGCATTCTTGAGCTTCGGATCCAGCGCATCGCGCAGGCCGTCGCCCATCAGGTTGATTGCCAGCACGCTGAGCAAAATGGTCAGGCCAGGCAGGCTCACTACCCACCAGGCGCGTTCGATGTAGTCGCGGGCCGAGGCCAGCATGGTGCCCCACTCGGGGGTAGGCGGCTGGACGCCGAGGCCGAGGAAGCCCAGGGCGGCGGCGTCGAGGATCGCCGAGGAGAAGCTCAGGGTGGCCTGGACGATCAGCGGCGCCATGCAGTTGGGCAGCACGGTGATGAACATCAGGCGCGGCAGGCCGGCACCGGCCAGGCGTGCGGCGGTCACGTAGTCGCGGTTGAGCTCGCCCATGACGGCGGCTCGGGTCAGGCGCACGTAGGACGGCAGCGAGACCACGGCGATGGCGATCACGGTGTTGATCAGGCCTGGGCCGAGGATGGCGACGATGGCCACGGCCAGCAGCAGCGAAGGCAGGGCCAGCATGATGTCCATCAGGCGCATGATGCTCGGGCCCAGCAGGCGCGGGAAGAAGCCGGCGAACAGGCCCAGCAGGATCCCCGGGATCAGCGACATCACCACCGACGACAGGCCGATCAGCAGCGACAGGCGCGAACCCTGGATCAGCCGCGAGAGCAGGTCGCGGCCCAGTTCGTCGGTACCCAGCAGGAACTGCATCTGCCCGCCTTCGAGCCAGGCGGGTGGGGTCAGCAGGAAGTCGCGGTACTGCTCGCTGGGGTTATGCGGGGCTACCCAGGGGGCGAACAGTGCGCAGAACACCACCAGCAGCATGAACAGCAAACCGGCCACGGCGCCCTTGTTGCGGGAGAAGTGCTGCCAGAATTCTTTGTAGACGGACGGGTAAAGCAGGCTTTGATCGACTGCTACCGAGGAAGTTGGAGTGCTCATGAGTCTTGGCCTCAGCGCTGATGACGGATGCGTGGGTTGGCAAAGCCGTAGAGGATGTCCACCACGAAGTTGACCATGATCACCAGGCAGGCGATCAACAGGATGCCGTTCTGCACCACGGGATAGTCCCGGGCGCCGATGGCTTCGATCAGCCATTTACCGATGCCGGGCCAGGAAAAGATGGTTTCGGTCAGGACCGCGCCGGCCAGCAGGGTGCCGACTTGCAGGCCGACCACGGTCAGTACCGGGATCAGCGCGTTGCGCAGGCCGTGGACGAAGACCACCCGGTTGGGCGACAGGCCCTTGGCCTTGGCGGTACGGATGTAGTCCTCACGCAGCACTTCGAGCATCGAGGAGCGGGTCATCCGCGCGATCACCGCCAAGGGAATGGTGCCCAGCACGATGGCGGGCAGGATCAGGTGTTCCAGGGCATCGACGAAGGCGCCGGTGTCGCCGGCCAGCAAGGTATCGATCAGCATGAAGCCGGTCTTGGGCTCGATGTCGTAGAGCAGGTCGATACGTCCGGAAACCGGGGTCCAGCCCAGGCTCACCGAGAAGAACATGATCAGGATCAGGCCCCACCAGAAGATCGGCATCGAGTAGCCGGCGAGGGAAATCCCCATCACCCCGTGGTCGAACAGCGAGCCGCGCCTGAGGGCGGCGATCACCCCGGCCAGCAGGCCGATGACGCCGGCGAAGAGCAGGGCGGCCATGGCCAGTTCCAGGGTCGCGGGGAACAGCGAGGAAAACTCGCTCCAAACGCTGGTGCGGGTGCGCAGGGACTCGCCCAGATCGCCATGGGCAAGCTTGCCGATGTAGTCCAGGTACTGGGCATACAGCGGTTTGTTCAATCCAAGGCGTTCCATTGCCTGGGCATGCATCTCGGGGTCGACCCGGCGCTCGCCCATCATGACTTCCACGGGATCGCCGGGAATCATGCGGATCAAGGCGAAGGTCAACAAGGTGATGCCGAAGAATGTGGGAATCAACAACCCCACACGGCGGGCAATAAAACTAAACATCTTCTGAAGTACCTCAATCAGCCGGTTAGGCGTGTCCGCCGCTCCCGGGTCGGGAGCAGCGGGCGTTTCTTATTACTTCACCTGGGTGGTAGCGAAGTTGTTGGTGGTCAGGGGGCTCTGGTGATACCCCTCGACGTTCTTGCGCATGGCGGTGAACATTTTCGGATAGGCCATGGGAATCCAGGGTTGATCCTGCTCAAAGATCAGCTGGGCCTTTTCATAGAGTTCGGCACGCTTGGCAGGTTCAGCCTCGGCGCGGGCCTGGTCGATCAGGTCCTGGAAGGTCTTGTTGCACCAGCGGGCGTAGTTTTCGCCGTTTTTCGCTGCGTCACAACTCAGGTTCGGGGTCAGGAAGTTGTCCGGGTCACCGTTATCCCCGGCCCAGCCAGCGGACACCATGTCGTGCTCGCCGTTCTTCGCGCGCTTGAGCATTTCGCCCCATTCCATCACGCGGATATCCAGCTTGAGGCCGATCTTGGCCAGGTCGGCCTGCATCATCTGTGCGCCCAGCAGCGGGTTGGGGTTGGTCGGGCCGCCGCCGTTGCGGGTGAACAGGGTGATCGAGGTGCCTTCGGGCACGCCGGCTTCCTTGAGCAGGGCGCGGGCCTTGTCCAGGTCCCGGGGCGGGTTCTTCAGGCTGGTGTTGAAGCCCAGCAGGGTCGGTGGGTACGGGCCGGTGCCGACCAGGGCATTGCCCGGGCCATACAGGCTGTTGACGTAGGCTTCCTTGTCGAAGGCGATGTCGATCGCCTTGCGGACCCGCACGTCGCTCATGTACTTGCGGGTGGTGTTCATGGCGATATAGCCGGTGGTCATGGCCGCCAGTTCATGTACCTGCAGGTTCGGGTCGGCCTTGATGCTGGGAATGTCATCGGGCTTGGGATACAGGGCGACCTGGCACTCGTTGGCCTTGAGCTTCTGTAGCCGTACGTTGTTGTCGGTGGTGATCGCCAGGATCAGTGCTTCGGCCGGTGGCTTGCCACGGAAATAGTCCGGGTTGGCCTTGAATCGCACCTGGGCGTCCTTGGCATAGCGGATGAAGATGAACGGTCCGGTGCCGATCGGCTTGCTATTGAGCTCGGCGGTCTTGCCTTCCTTGAGCAGCTTGTCGGCGTATTCGGCCGGGAAGATCGAGGAGAAGGCCATGGCCACGTCGGCCAGGAACGGAGCTTCGCGGCGGGTCAGTGTGAAGACCACGGTGTGGTCGTCGACTTTCTCTACGCTCTTGAGCAGTTCCTTGAAGCCCATGCTTTCGAAATAGGGGAAACCCACGCTGGACTTGTCATGCCAGGGGTGTTTCGGGTCCAACTGGCGCTGGAAGCTCCAGAGCACGTCGTCGGCGTTCATGTCGCGGGTCGGGGTGAAGTAGTCGGTGCTGTGGAACTTGACGCCCTTGCGCAGGTGGAAGGTGTATTGCAGGCCGTCAGGGCTGATCTCCCAGGACTCGGCCAGGGCCGGCTCGATGTCCGTGGTGCCCGGCTTGAAGTCCACCAGCCGGTTGAAAATGGTTTCCGCCACTGCGTCGGCAGTCACCGCGGTCGTGTACTGGACCATATCGAAGCCTTCCGGGCTGGCTTCGGTACAGACCACCAAGGGTTTGGCCGCGGCGCCCAGGGCGACGCTCAGCAATGCGGCGCTCAAGGCCGCTTTCATGGGTAGCATTTTCATCGAGAACCCCTTTCGAACGATGGAACCAGCGTAGCTTGAAGGGCGGACTCGTCATGAGTCCGCCGTTCAACTGGTGGGTTATAGGATATTGAATGGAACCGTGGTGACCAGGCGGAACTCGTTGATGTTGCCGTCGGCCTGGTACTTGCTGGCGCGGTGGGTGGTGTAGGTCGCGCGGATCGCGGTGGCCTTGAGCGGGCCGCTCTGCACCGCGTAGCTGGCGCCGATGCCGTATTCGTAGTGGGTTTCGCCGTCCATCTTCTTCACATCGTAGGCGGTACCGGTGTAGTGGGTACCGTCGATGCCCCAGCCGCGGGCCTGGTAGAGGTTGAACTTGAGGCCGGGCACGCCGTACTCGGCCATGTTCAGGCCGTAGGCGATCTGGAACGACTTCTCGTTCGGGCCGTTGAAGTCCGAGAGCAGGGAGTTGGCCAGGTAGATGCCGTTGGTTTCGTGCAGGTAGTCGAAGTACTCGTTACCGTTCACCGCCTGGTAGGAGAAGGTCAGGCTGTGGGCCTGGTGGGCCAGGCCCAGGGACAGCGAGTAGGTATCGTTGTCGATCTCGCCCATCTCTTTCTTGCCGGCATCGACGGTCTTGTAGTAGTTCAGGCCGGTGGTCAGGCCCAGCACCGAGCTGTCACCCAGTTCGTGGGTGAAGCCGAAGTAGTACTGGTTCCAGAAGTCTTCCACCTTGGAGGCGTAGAGGCTGGTCTTCAGGCTCTTGAGCGGCTGGTAGTTGGCGCCGATCACGCTGACGCGGTCGGTCTCGGCGCTGTTGTTGGTGTATTCGGAGCGGAATTTCGACAGGCTCTGTTCGGTCCGTGGCGATACCCGGTCATAGCTACCGGCGTCGAACGACAGGTTGTTGAATTCTTCGCTGTGGATACTGGCCCCTTCGAAGCTCGAAGGCAGCGGACGGTTGCCGATGACATCGACGATCGGCGTGCTGACGTTCTGCCGGCCGACGGTCAGGGTGGTGTTGGATACGCGGAACTTGACGTTGGCCAGGCCCAGCTTGCTCCACTGGCCCACGGCGTCGCCGTCGGAGTGGGTCAGGGTACGGTTGTTCTTGCCGGCGATGTCCTTGCGGTCACGATCCAGGGCAATGGCGTTGTAGGCGGCGACTTCGGTGCTGACCCCAACGGTGCCTTCGGTGAAGCCGGAGGTGTAGTTGAGGATGGTGCCCTGCACCCAGTTGATACGGCGCGGGGTGGAGGTAGGCTGGCCGTTGTGGTTGTAGGAGAAGCGGTCGTTACGACGCTTCAACTCGTTGGCGTACCAGTTACGGGTGCTCCCGGACAGGCTCTGGCCTTCGATGAACCCCTTGGACTCGGCCTGGGCATTCTTGCTGTTCAGTTCAGTCGGGACGAAGTCCTGGCTGACGCTCTCTGCATAGGCCGTAGCAGTGATGCTACTGATGGCCAGGGCTAACAATGCGCTGCTGCTCAGTTTCATGGGTGATGCTCCTTTGTTTTGTTTTTTTACTTGCCGGTTTTTTTCGGCCGGCTGGCTTTTTGGAACTCATTCAAGGCATCGCAAACGTTTGCAGAGGGCTCATTCTCTGAATCCAGGCAATACGCCTGCATGAGGGCGAGCAACGCCCTCAGGGTTCTAGGCTCATCGGTTATGGGGTCAGGCCGACCCCGGAAAAGGAGTTGCGGCCAAAGGGGCTGACCTTGAAGCCCTCGACTTTCGCGCTCAACGGCTGGTTGATCGTCGAATGGGCGATAGGGGTGATCGGCACCTGTTGCTTGAGCAGTTGCTGGGCCTGCTTGTACAACAAGGTGCGCTGGTCGCGGTCGGTGACGATCTTGGCCTGCTTGATCAGCTTGTCGTACTGCGGGTCGCACCACATCGAATAGTTGTTGCCGCCAATGGCATCGCAGCTGTACAGGGTGCCCAGCCAGTTGTCCGGGTCACCGTTGTCGCCGGTCCAGCCGATCAGGCTGACGTCGTGCTCGCCGTTCTTGGTGCGCTTGATGTACTCGCCCCATTCGTAGCTGACGATCTTCACCTTGAGGCCGATCTTCGCCCAGTCCGCTTGCAGCATCTCGGCCATCAGCTTGGCGTTGGGGTTGTAAGGGCGCTGCACGGGCATGGCCCACAGGTTGATCTCCGTGCCTTCCTTGACTCCGGCGGCCTTGAGCAGCTCGCGGGCCTTGTCCGGGTTGTAGGCGGCATCCTTGATGCTGTCGTCGTAGGACCACTGGGTCGGCGGCATGGCGTTGACCGCCAGCTGGCCGGCACCCTGGTACACGGCATTGAGGATGGCCGGCTTGTTCACCGCCATGTCCAGCGCCTGGCGCACTTCCAGGCGGTCGAACGGCTTGTGCTGCACGTTGTAGGCGATGTAGCCGAGGTTGAATCCGGGCTTCTCGATCACTTGCAGTTTCGGATCGCTCTTCAGGGCGTCGACATCCGCCGGGCGCGGGTGCAGGGTGACCTGGCATTCGCCGGCGCGCAGCTTCTGCACCCGCACCGAGGCATCGGTGTTGATGGCAAAGATCAGGCGGTCGAGCTTGACCCGGCTCGGGTCCCAGTAGTGCGGGTTGGCGGTGTAGCGGATCTGCGAATCCTTCTGGTAGCGCTGGAAGACGAAGGGACCGGTGCCGATGGGTTTCTGGTTGATCTGGCTCGGGGTGCCGGCCTTGAGCAGGTGCTCGGCGTATTCGGCGGAAAGGATCGAGGCGAAGCTCATGGCCAGGTTCTGGATGAACGCCGCATCCACGGTATTCAGGGTGATGACCACGGTCAGCGGGTCGGTTTTCTCGACCTTGGCGATGTTCTTGTTCAGGCTCATGCCGTTGAAGTAGGGGAACTCCGTCGGGTAGGCACGGCGGAACGGATGGTCGGCGTCGAGCATGCGGTTGAAGGTGAACAGCACGTCGTCGGCATTGAAGTCACGGGTCGGCTTGAAGTACGAGGTGCTGTGGAACTTCACGCCCTCGCGCAGGTGGAAGCTGTACTTCAGGCCATCCTCGGAGATGTCCCAGCGGGTGGCCAGGGCGGGCAAGACGTTGGTCGCGCCTCTCTCGAACTCCACCAGGCGGTTGTACAACGGCTCGGCGGCATCGTTGTCGGTGGCGGTGGTGTATTGCGCGGTGTCGAAGCCGGCCGGGCTGCCTTCGGAGCAGAACACCAGGCTGCGATCGGCAGCCTGGCCCAACGAACTGGCGACCAACAAGCTGCTGCCCAGCAATGCCGGGATGATCAAGGAGTGACGCATGACGATCCATCTCCATTTTTTGTTGTGATGATCAAGGGACCATGGCTCCTTCCTGGAGCCTGTACAGGCCATTGATGCCAAACCATGGTTGCAAAAATGCCCACCGTCGCCCTTGCAAGTTGAAGGCCAGGGCCGTATCCGGCGCGGGCTCTGCAAGTCTTTTCGGGTACGGCTCCGGGATCGCGCGGCTGCGAGATAGCGCAGTTGCGTCGATGCCGGGGCGGACTCTTTCGGGGGGGCAAGGCGACGGTGGCGTCAGGACGCCACCGTCGTCGCAAGTTACTTGCTGATGCTCACGCCGTAGAAGGAGTTCAAGCCGAACGGGCTGATCTTGAAGTCCTGCACGTTGGCGCGCATGGGTTGGAACACCGTCGAGTGTGCGATAGGTGTCATCGGGACTGCGTCTTTGAGGATGTGCTGCGCCTGCTTGTACAGCTCGGTGCGTTTAGCGACATCCGATGTGGCCTTGGCTTGCTTGATCAAAGCGTCGTAAGGCTTGTCACACCATTTCGAGAAGTTGTTGCCGTTCATGGAGTCGCAGCCGAACAGGGTGCCCAGCCAGTTGTCGGGGTCACCGTTGTCACCGCTCCAGCCGATGATCATCGCCTGGTTCTCGCCGCCCTTGGAACGCTTGATGTACTCGCCCCACTCATAGCTGACGATGTTCACCTTCAGGCCGATCTTCGCCCAGTCGGACTGCAGCATTTCTGCCATCAGCTTGGCGTTGGGGTTGTAGGGACGCTGTACCGGCATGGCCCACAGGGTGATCTGGGTGCCTTCCTTGACGCCGGCTTCCTTGAGCAGTTGGCGGGCTTTCTCGGGATCGTACTTGGCGTCCTTGATGGTGGTGTCGTAGGACCACTCGGTCGGCGGCATGGCGTTGACCGCCAGTTGGCCGGCGCCCTGGTACACCGAATCGATGATCTGCGGCTTGTTCACCGCCATGTCCAGGGCCTGGCGTACCTTGAGGTCGGCCAGTGGGTTGGCGTCGGTGCGGCCCTTGAGGACCGGCATCACGTTGTAGGCGACATAACCCAGGTTGAAGCCGGCCTGTTCAGGCATCTTCAGGTCCTTGTCTTCCTTGAGGGCCTTGAGGTCGGCCGGGCGTGGGAAGAGGGTGACCTGGCATTCGTTCTTCTTCAGCTTCTGGATACGCACCGATGGGTCGGTGGTGATGGCGAAGATCAGGTTGTCGATCTTCACGTCTTCAGGTTTCCAGTAGTCCTTGTTGCCGGTGTAGCGGATGTTCGAGTCCTTCTGGTAGCTCTTGAACACGAACGGGCCGGTACCGATCGGCTTCTGGTTGATGTCGCTGGTCTTGCCTTCCTTGAGCAGCTTGTCGGCGTATTCGGCGGACTGGATGGAGGCGAAGCTCATGGCCAGGTTCTGGATGAACGCGGCGTCGACGCTCTTCAGCGAGAAACGCACGGTCTTGTCGTCGAGTTTCTCGATCTTGGTGATGTTGGTGTCCATCCCCATGTCGGTGAAGTACGGGAATTCGGTCGGGTATGCCTTACGGAACGGCATGTCCTTGTCGATCATCCGGGTGAAGGTGAACACCACGTCGTCGGCATTGAAGTTGCGGGTCGGGGTGAAGTACGGCGTGGTATGGAACTTGACGCCTTCACGCAGGTGGAAGGTGTAGGTCAGGCCGTCTTCGGAGATGTCCCAGCTGGTGGCCAGGCCCGGGATGACCGCGGTGCCGCCACGTTCGAACTGGCTGAGACGGTTGAACAGGGTCTCGGCCGAGGCGTCGAAGTCGGTTCCGGTGGTGTACTGGCCCGGGTCGAAACCGGCAGGGCTGCCCTCGGAGCAGAACACCAGATTAGTCGCCGCCTGGGCGATGGGGGCGCTGGCCAGCAGACCGGCGCTGACTAAAAACGGAATGACTGCTTGTTTGAACATGGTGGCCTCATGATTTGTTGTCATTGTTTGTGTTGAGGGCGACCTTGTGAGTCGACCCGCCGATACTTATGCAGGCCCCATACCCAATGCAAGATGTGGGGCCGGCGCAGGTATCAAAGAGTGGAACGAACGTACAGGAATGACGCATTTGTATAAAACTTGACGCATTTGATCGTTTGCGTCGGTTCTTTATGGTGCATCTGCCGCCTTTTTTGTGGGCATGCATGGGCGATTGCGCCCCGTAATGGTGCATGCTCTGGGCGGGCGGCGAGCGATTTGCGCAGCGGATTTCCCGGCGCACGGGCGGTCCTGCAGGAGAACTGCAACGCCATGGCGGCCGGAAGGGAAGACGCGGGGTAATGGTTGCCAACGGCGTGGGGCAGCGGGGAGCCGAGGCTCAGACCGGCGGCTTGCCAAACCTGGAATGGGTGGAACTTACACATGCAAACCTCATTTTTTCTTTTTCTAGGGCTTACCTGAGGGTGGCCTTGTGGGCCGTGGCAACTCGCCTTGCCATGGGAAATGGATGAACCCATGGAGCCTTTGCGGCGATGGCGAGTGCCTGTCATGTGTTTGCGTGGTCACTCGCCGATGCCGAAATTAAGTCATGCTGAAATTGCGGTCAACGAAAATTAAGCATGACTAACTTTTCTCCTGCGCAAAGCCTCGTCCTTGAGGCTCGGCAGGCATGGCGGGAATGGGTTTCAGGAGGCGGGGAGGTCGTCGAACAGGCCCATGGTGGTGACGGTCAGGACTTCCGCCGGACCGTCGCCGACATTGGCCAGGAAGTGGGCCTTGGTAGCGTCGAAGTGCACCGAGTCGCCGGGGCCCAGGGGGTATTGCCGGCCTTCGATGGTGTACACGATCTGTCCAGAGAGAACGTAGGAAAACTCCGAGCCATCATGGGAGATGAGTTCCGATTGATATCCCACGGAGATGTTCATCTTCACCGCGTTGATCATGTTTCCGGGAAATGAACTGGACAGGCGTTCATAGGCCAGCGGCTGGCCCTCGATGGTATAGCGCACCCGTTCACCGTCGTGGGAGTCGGGCTGGGCCTGGATTGGCTGGTCGAACAGGGCGTTCAGTGGAACATTCAGGGACTTGGCGATGTTGACCAGGGATGAAATGGACACGCCGGTGAGATTGCGTTCTGCCTGGGAGAGGAAGCTGGCAGTCAGACCGGACTCGCTGGCAATCTGACGCAGGGTTTTCTTGGCGGCGCGGCGATAGCGGCGCAGGCGTTCGCCGATGCGATCTGCGGTCATTGAAGAGACTCTTATTGGAAAGCTGCAGTAAAAATACCCGGCGTGTATCTGACGGACGTCAGCAACGTATGACAGATACATGACGGGGCCGTCACTGTAACATCACCTTGCTGGTTGGATTCATACACAACGACGCGAGTTTTCCTAATTCGCCAGACGACAGGTAGAAACGCAAAACGGCGACCACGTTTGCACGGGGCCGCCGTTTTGCGTGGTTGATGCGTGGCTTATTGCATCAGCACTTCGATGGCGCCGTCGGCGGTCATGTTGACCTTGCTGGTTCCGGCTTCGACTTCCGGGGTGACGGAAGAGGAAGCGAAGTCCGCACCGGCGGCCTTCATCATCGGTGCGCGCAGGTAGGGCTGTGGATAGCCGTTGCTGTTGAGGTTCAGGTTGACGATCTTGTAGCCCTTGCCACCCAGGGCCTCGGTCGCCAGCTGGGCCCGGGCCTTGAATGCCTGGACCGCGTCCTTGAGCAGGGCATCCTCGCTGGCTTTGCGGGTCGCAGGGGCGATGGCGAAGTCCATGCCGTCCATCTTCAGGTCGGTCAAGAGTTCGCCGGTCAGCTTGGACAGGGCGGCGAAGTTGGAGCTTTCCAGGCGCAGTTCCGCGCGCTCGCGCCAGCCGGTGATCTTCTGGCCCTTGCTGTCGTAGATCGGGTAGCTGTTGCGGCTACCCTGGCTCAGGGTCACTTCCTTGACCTGGCGCGCCTGTTCCAGGGCCTTGTTCATGGTGGTGCTGATTTCTGCCGCCAGCTTGGCTGGATCGGAGTTCTGCGACTCGCTATAGAGGGTCACGATCATCAGGTCCCGGGCCACTTCCTGGCTGGCTTCGGCGCGCAGGGAAACCTGGTTGTAATGCAATTCATCGGCGGCCAGGGCAGGCAGGCTGGTGAGGGTGCCGGCGCCAAGGGCCAGAAGGGCGACGCTGCGAGTGAAAGGCTGCATGGGATCTCCTTGAGTGCAGTCCGCAAGCCGAAAGTTCGCGCCTGCGTGAGCGATATGACTCTAGCTTTTATTCCCAGTTGCACCCATTACAACTTTGATACACCTTGGCCTCCCTTATTCCGGGACTTGTGCTTGTAGCTCAAAGCTTGCCGCTTGCCGCTGCTTTTCCTGTGGCGCTTTGCCGCAGTTTGCCTGCGTTGGGGGCTGCTTGGTTATACTCCCGCCGATTGCCCTGGAGCGCTCATCAGGAGAGCTCATGCTCGCCCCCGTAAAATTGCTGTCTGCAACTCGCCAGAACCTCTGGCGCCTGACCTTCATCCGCACCCTGGTTCTGGCCGCTCAGGCCGGTTCGGTGGGGCTTGCCTACTGGCTCGACCTGCTGCCGCTGCCCTGGTTGCAACTGGGCATCACCCTGGTGTTCTCCATGGTGCTGTGTGCCTTCACCGCCATCCGTTTGCGCACCTCATGGCCGGTGACGGAGCTGGAATATGCCCTGCAACTGGCTTGCGATCTATTTATCCACAGCGTGCTGCTGTATTTCTCCGGCGGCTCCACCAATCCTTTCGTCTCCTATTACCTGGTGCCCCTGACCATCGCCGCGGTGACCCTGCCCTGGCGCTATTCGGTGGCACTCTCCGGGATTGCCCTGGCCCTCTATACCCTGTTGCTAGCGTGGTTCTATCCCTTGCAGACCCTGCCCATCGCCCGCGAGAACCTGCAGGTCTACGGCATGTGGCTGAGCTTTGCCCTGGCCGCGGCGGTGATCACCTTCTTTGCCGCACGGATGGCCGAGGAGCTGCGGCGCCAGGAAGAACTGCGGGCGATCCGCCGCGAGGAAGGGCTGCGCGACCAGCAGTTGCTGGCCGTGGCCACCCAGGCCGCCGGCGCCGCCCATGAGTTGGGTACGCCGCTGGCGACCATGAGCGTGTTGCTCAAGGAAATGCGCCAGGACCATCCCGATCCGTTGTTGCAGGATGACCTCAGCGTGCTCCAGGACCAGGTCAAGCTGTGCAAGGAAACCTTGCAGCAACTGGTACGTGCCGCCGAAGCCAATCGGCGGATGGCGGTAGAGATGCAGGATGTGACCCAGTGGCTCGACGAAGCCCTGAACCGTTGGCACCTGATGCGTCCTGAGGCCAGCTATCGTTTCCACCTGCTGGGCCAGGGCCCGATGCCACGCCTGGCACCGCCGCCGGACCTGACCCAGGCGCTGCTGAACTTGCTCAACAATGCCGCCGATGCCTGCCCCGAAGGCCTGGAGGTACGCCTGGACTGGAATGCGGAAGACCTGACCATCAGTATCCGCGACCACGGCGCCGGAGTACCCTTGGCCATCGCCGAGCAGATTGGCAAACCGTTTTTTACCACCAAGGGCAAAGGTTTCGGCCTGGGCCTGTTCTTGAGCAAGGCCAGCGTGACCCGCGCTGGTGGCTCAGTAAAACTCTACAGTCATGAGGAAGGCGGTACGCTCACCGAGCTGCGCCTGCCCCGTGCCGCCCGAGGAGACGACCATGAGTGAAGAGAACCAAGTCGAAGGCGAGGAACTGCCGCACCTGTTGCTGGTGGATGATGACGCTACCTTTACCCGCGTGATGGCGCGAGCCATGAGCCGTCGAGGCTTTCGCGTCAGCACCGCGGGTTCCGCCGAAGAGGGCCTGGCGCTGGCCCAGCAGGACCTGCCGGACTATGCCGCGCTGGACCTGAAGATGGACGGCGATTCCGGCCTGGTGCTGCTGCCCAAGCTGCTGGAACTGGACCCGGAGATGCGAGTGCTGATCCTCACCGGCTACTCGAGCATCGCCACCGCGGTGGAGGCGATCAAGCGCGGCGCCTGCAATTACCTGTGCAAGCCGGCGGACGCCGACGATGTACTGGCGGCGCTGCTGTCCGAGCATGCCGACCTCGACACCCTGGTGCCGGAAAACCCGATGTCGGTGGACCGCCTGCAGTGGGAGCACATCCAGCGGGTGCTGACCGAGCACGAAGGCAACATCTCCGCCACTGCCCGGGCCCTGGGCATGCACCGCCGTACCTTGCAGCGCAAGCTGCAGAAGCGCCCCGTCCGCCGCTGATCCGCGCCGGGCGCCGTGTCCTCCAGGACAGGTGAAAAAGCGAGCCGATCGACTATGATCGGCTCGATGCTTTCCCCCCTCTCAATCGAGCTCCAATGATGAATCAGAACGCTGAATACTCTGCGGTCAACGATGCCGTGCGCGGGCAATTCTTCCGTCGGGTGTGGGCCATGACCGTGCCCTACTGGCGCAGCGAGGAAAAGGGCAAGGCCTGGCTGCTGCTGATCGCGGTGATCGGCTTGTCGCTGTTCAGCGTAGCCATCTCGGTGTGGATCAACAGCTGGTACAAGGATTTCTACAACGCCTTGCAGAAGAAGGACGAAGCGGCATTCTGGCACCTGATCCTGTATTTCTGCGGCATTGCCGCGGTGGCGATCCTGGGCGCGGTGTACCGCCTGTACCTGACCCAGATGCTGACCATCCGCTGGCGGGCCTGGCTCACCGAGAAGCACTTCGCCCGTTGGCTGGACAACAAGAACTACTACCAGCTGGAGCAGGGCGGTTATACCGACAACCCCGACCAGCGGATTTCCGAGGACCTCAACAGCTTCACCACCAACACCCTGGCGCTGGGCCTGGGGCTGATCCGCAACCTGGTCAGCCTGGTGTCCTTTTCCATCATCCTCTGGGGCGTGTCCGGCAGCATCGAGGTGCTGGGCTATACCATTCCCGGCTACATGTTCTGGTGCGCCCTGGTGTACGCCCTGGTCGGCAGCTGGCTGACCCACCTGATCGGGCGCCGGTTGATCGGCCTGAACAACCAGCAGCAACGTTTCGAGGCCGACCTGCGTTTCTCCATGGTGCGGGTCCGGGAAAACGCCGAGAGCATTGCCCTGTATGACGGCGAGAAGAATGAGAACCAGCGCCTGAGCAGTCGTTTCGGCAAGGTCTGGCACAACTTCTGGGACATCATGAAGGTATCCAAGCGCCTGACCTTCTTCACGGCCGGTTATGGCCAGATCGCGATCATCTTCCCGTTCATCGTCGCGGCCCCACGTTACTTCGCCGGCAAGATCGAGCTGGGCGAGCTGATGCAGATCAACTCGGCCTTCGGCAACGTCCAGGAGAACTTCAGCTGGTTCATCACGGCCTATTCCGACCTCGCAGCCTGGCGCGCCACCTGCGACCGTCTGCTGAGTTTCCGCCAGGCCATGAGCGACAACGAGGAACGCCCCCCGGCCATCGACGTGCAAACCGAGGGCAAGCAGCTGCAAGTGCATGACCTGGGCCTGGACCTGGCCGATGGCCGGCACCTGCTGGCCGGTGCGCAGATGACCGTGAGCCCGGGCGAGCGGCTGATGCTCAGCGGTCGCTCCGGCAGTGGCAAGAGCACCCTGCTGCGGGCCATGGGACGCCTGTGGCCGGCGGGCCACGGCAATATCCGCTTGCCGGACCAGCGTGCGCTGTTCCTGCCGCAAAAACCCTACCTGCCCATTGGCAGCCTGCGTGAGGCCCTGAGTTATCCACAAGCGGGCGACAGCTATGCCCAGGAGCGCTACGAGCAAGTGCTGGATACTTGCCGTTTGGCGCATCTGGTACCGCGCCTGGATGAGCCCAATCACTGGCAGCGCATGCTTTCTCCGGGCGAACAGCAGCGCCTGGCCTTTGCCCGGGCGCTGTTGTATGCACCGCAGTGGCTGTACATGGACGAGGCCACCTCGGCCATGGATGAAGAAGACGAAGCAGCGTTGTACCAGGCGTTGATCGACCAGCTGCCGGGGTTGAGCATCGTCAGTGTCGGCCACCGCAGCAGCCTCAAGCGTTTCCATCCGCGGCATGTTCGCATCGACCAGGGCCAGCTGGTGGAGCAGCCCCTGAGCGCCTGATCACCGTCCGGATGTAAGAAGGCCCGCCCGGCAGTAGCTGCCGGGCGGGCCTTTTTTTCGCGGGTGTCAGCCGTTCTTGAGGATAGTGCGGTCGACTCGCACCGCCAGCTGGCCGCTGCCCGGCTTGGCGTTGAAGGCCACGTTGCCGCGTTCGTCGACGCTGGCCCGGGCGATGGGCGCGCCGTTGAGCAGCAGCTCCAGCGGAGCGCCCTTGAGGGATTGGCCGGAGGCCAGTTGCAGGTTCAGATTGATAGCCATGGTGATGTCCTTGTCAGGCGTTGCGGTCGATGAAGCGGGTGGCGTTCTTGTCGATGGAGCCGATCAGCTCCGGTGAGCCGCCACGG
The DNA here is from genome assembly GCF_009380155.1 of Pseudomonas piscis. Lineage (GTDB taxonomy): Bacteria > Pseudomonadota > Gammaproteobacteria > Pseudomonadales > Pseudomonadaceae > Aquipseudomonas > Aquipseudomonas piscis. The sequence goes on from NZ_WHUV01000001.1 coordinate 608,989, forward strand.
AACTGGCGGAACACATTGCGCCCGCTGGCGCCGCTGTTGCTGGTGCCGGCCGGGATCGCCAGGGTCGGCTGGAAGCTGTCGCCGAGCTCGACATAGGCCGACCAGGGGCCGATGTACGACTCGTTCAAGCCATTGGTTTCGCTGACGGCGTAGCGCACCGCGTGGCCTGGCAGCCAGTTCGGTTCGCTGGGGGTGTGGCTCTGCCAGCCATCGGCGACGATCGAAGGCATCGCACCGGGGGTTTCCAGGTAGCCCGCCGGCTTGTTGGGGCTGTAGTTCTTGAGCAGCAGGTAGGTGCTCCAGCCCCACCAGTTGTCGATGGTCTTGCTGTCGTTGAGGTTGTTGACGTCGCTGCGACGCAGCACCTGGTCGCCCTTGGTGACGAACAGTGGCGAGAAGTTGCCGCTCTTGGCGGCGTTCAGGTCCGGCGCCACTTTCAGCGCCGCATAGCTGGCCGGGGCCGGCAGGCTGCCGCTGAGGTAGCTGGCGAAGATCTCGTCGGCCGAGCGTTGGACCGCCAGTTTCACCAGCTGGCGATTGCGGTGGTCGACGCTGTCGAAATAGCGCTTGTCGCCGTAGGAGTGCCAGCGATCGCCCTGGGCGTTGCTGACATTGAGGCCGAACTTGCTGTCCTCGTCATGCATGAAACGGGTGATCAACGAACCCAGGTCGCTGGGAGTGACCACAGCCGCTACTTGCTTGCGCGGCACTCGTACATGGCCGGCGGAGAACAGGTCGGTGAGGAAGTGGTCGGCGAAGGCGCTCATCGCATAGGCCAGTTCCAGTTGCTTGTCATCCGCGGTCTTGCCTGCCTGCACCGCTTGTTGCAGGGCGGCGGTATGGCCGGCGGTGTAGGCCGCCAGGGCCCATTCGCCGAAATGGTCGGCGTTGTTGGCGGCCAGCTTCAGGTAGCGGCCCAGGGGGAACAGCGCGGATACCGCGCTGCCACCGCCGGTGATCTTGTTCCATTCCTCGGACAGGCTGTCGCCGAGGGCGTCATAGGCCTCGTGGGGTTGCTTGCCGTCACGGATGGCCTGGTTGGCGGCGGCGATTTCCTTCTGCATCACGGCCAGGATCTGCCGGGCCTCGTCCTTGGAAGCGGGGAGCACAGCCAGGGAGTTGAACGCGGCGATGAAGCGTTGCACCCGTTCGGCCGGGGTCGCGCCATCGCAGATCGGCTGGTCGGGAATACCGTAGAAGTCACCGCCCAGGGCGACGACCTGGCCGTAGGTCAGGGCCAGGCCGTTGGGCAGGTGCAGTTCGACTTGCCAGGCAGGAATGGCGGGGGCGTCCTTGGCGAAACGCAGCAGGGTGCTGTCGCCGATGGCGGTGTGTTCGCCGCCTTCGAAACGCAGCGATGGCTTGCCCGGCGCTACGGGCTTTGGCTCACGGGGCAGGTGTTCCGGGCGGTGGTACTTGATGGTGTGGTGGCCGTCGGCGACCAGTACCAGGTTGTCGCCATCGCCGTTGATGGCGATGCCTTGTTCGGTGAACAGGCGGTCCAGGTCGGCGATGATCTTGCCGGCATGTTGCGGTTGCTGCTTCTGTGCAGAGATTCCTGACATTTCTAGCTCCTTGATATGTCATGGGTTATTTGAATTTAACTGTATGTATATACAGTTGAAATCGAGAATAAACGAAAACCATTTCCCGTCAAGATGGCAAGCATTCGAAGCAGGATGTTTTTTCGCGTCGGCCGGAGTGATGGTTTGGCGAGGCCTCTGGCCCAAGGGTTGGCGGCTCGCTCCTCGAGCGGCCGCGGAATGATTGGATTACCATTGGCCGCCTTACGACAGGCTCAAGGTCCACCCGCCCATGCTGGCCATCTTTTTCGAAACGCTGACGATCACCGCGCCCGTCTTCGCCATGCTGTTGCTGGGTCTGTTGCTCAAGCGGGTGGGCTGGATCAACGACAACTTCATCCATACCGCCTCGGCCCTGGTGTTCAACGTCACCATGCCGGCGTTGCTGTTCCTGGGTATCGTCCACGCCGACCTGCGTTCGTCGCTCAAGCCCGGGGTGCTGGTGTATTTTTCCCTGGCCACCCTGGCGTGCTTCGCCCTGGCCTGGCTCTGGGCGATCTGGCGTTGTCCGCGGGAGGATCGCGGCATCTATACCCAGGGCGCGTTTCGCGGCAACAACGCGATCATCGGCCTGGCCCTGGCGGCCAGCATGTATGGCAGCTACGGCATTTCCCTGGGGGCGGTGCTGGCGGCGCTGGTGATCCTTTTCTACAACACCCTGTCGACCATCGTCCTGGCGGTCTACAGCCCGGTGATCAAGTCCGACCCCTGGAGCATCTTCAAGAACGTGATCAGCAATCCGCTGATCGTCAGCGTGCTGGTGGCCGGGTCATTCGCCTACTGGCAGATCGGCCTGCCTGGCTGGTTGCAGACCTCGGGCCAGTACCTGGCGCAGATGACCCTGCCGCTGGCGCTGATCTGCATCGGCGGCACCCTGTCCATGGCGGCCTTGCGCAACAGCGGGCGGATGGCTATCAGTTCCAGCTTGATGAAGATGATCAGCCTGCCGGCGCTGGCGACTTTCGGCGCCTGGCTTTGCGGCTTTCGCGGGGCCGAACTGGGAATCCTGTTCCTGTACTTCGGCAGCCCCACCGCGGCGGCAAGCTTCGTCATGGCCCGGGCGGCCAACGGCAATCATGAACTGGCAGCGGCAATCATCGTCATCACCACGGTGATGGCGGCAGTGACCACCAATATCGGGATCTTCCTGCTGCAGTGGGGAGGCTGGATCTAGGGGGGGGCACGCCGGCGCGCAGGGGCGACCGGCGACGAGATATCACTGGTCTTGCTGGTAGGCGTCTATCACTTCCTGGGCGGCGCGAAAGGCATCGACGGCCGCCGGCACCCCGGCATACACCGCGCAGTGCAGCAGCGCTTCGCGAATCTCTTCGACAGTGCAGCCGTTGTTCAGCGCGCCGCGTACGTGGCCCTTGAGTTCCTGCGGGCACTTGAGGGCGGTCAGGGCCGCCAGGGTGATCAGGCTGCGGGTCTTGAGCGGCAGGCCTTCGCGGTTCCACACGCCTCCCCAGGCATGTTCGTTGACGAAGTCCTGCAAGGGTTGGCTGAACTCGGTGGCGTTGCCCAGGGCTCGGTCGACGAAGGCATCGCCCATCACCTGGCGACGCATCTGCAGACCGCTTTTATTGTTCTCGCTCATGGCGTTTCCCTCTTGTGTTGGCGGCGCCAGGCCCGTAGCGAACTGAACAGCAGGAACGCCACCAGCGCCGGCAGGATGAAAAACAGCATCAGGCGCTCCAGCTTGCCCGCCAGGGGCATGCCGGTCGTGAAGGACATCACGTGCAGCCCGTAGGCCAGGTACAGGCCGAGCAGCAGCAGGCCCTCGGCCCGAGTCACACGGTAGCCGGAATAGAACACCGGCAGGCACAGGGTCGCGACACCGAGCAGCACCGGCAGGTCGAAGTCCAGGGCATTGGGCGAGACCGACAGCGGCGTGGGCGCCACCAGGGCGGTGAACCCCAGGACCCCCAGCAGGTTGAACAGATTGCCGCCGATCACGTTGCCCACGGCGATATCGCGCTGGCCGCGCAGGGCGGCCAGCAGCGAGGTGGCCAGCTGGGGCAGCGAGGCGCTGACGGCGATCACCGTCAGGCCCATGACCCGCTCCGACAGGCCCAGGTCGTCGGCCACGGTGATCGCGGCGCCCAGCAACAAGTGCCCGGCGAATACCAGCAGGCCCAGGCCAAGGAGGATCAGCAGCAGGCTACTGAGCCAGGGCGCCGGGTGCTTGCGCGCGGGTGGCGCGGGGGAGTGCAGGCGCGTGGCGTGGCGTGACTGGCGCGACAGCAGGGCCAGGTACAGCACCAGCGCCGCCAGCAGGATCGCGCCGTCGAGCGGGCCCAGGTGCTCGTTGTAGGCCAGGGCGAATACCAGCAGGCTGGCGCCGATCATCAACGGGATGTCCAGGCGCACCAGTTGCCGGGAAACCCGTAGCGGAATGATCAGCGCCGAGAGGCCCAGGGTCACCAGGATGTTGAAGATGCTGCTGCCGATCACGCTACCCACGGCGATATCGGTGCTGCCGCCCAGCGTCGCTTGCAGGCTGATGGCCAGCTGCGGGGCACTGCTGCCGAAGGCGACGATGGTCAGGCCGATGATCAGCGGCCGCACATGCAGGCGGACCACCAGGCGCACGGCCGCGCGGACCAGCAGCTCGGCACCGGCGACCAGCATCAGCAGGCCGCTGATGAGCTGGATCAGGCTGAGCAGGGGCAGTTCGGCGAAGGCGGTAATGATGAACTCCGGGAATCAGTCGCTGAGGGCTTGGACACGTACTTTCGCGGTTCCGCTGCGCAGCATGTCCAACTGCTGGGCGGCACCGCGGGATAGGTCGATCAGGCGGCCACGGGTGTGCGGGCCTCGATCGGTGATACGGACCACGACGCGCTTGTCGTTGGCCAGGTTGGTGACTTGCACCCGGGTGCCGAAGGGCAGTTGGCGATGGGCGGCGGTAAGGCCGTTCTGGTCGAAGGCTTCGCCGCTGGCAGTGCGCTTGCCGTGATGCCGGGCACCATAGTAGGAGGCGGTTCCGGTCTCGTCATAACCCCGGGGGTCGACCAGTTGGCTACTGGCGCAGCCGCTGAGCAGTGCCAGCAGGGCGCAGGCGCCGAGCCAGGATTGCAGGGGCGAACGCATGGGGAAAAGGGGAGCGGGCATCGATGGGGAAGGAGGGCTTGCCAGCGAGAACGGCGGTACGCGGACCACGTTTCGACTGGCAAGCCACGGCTTCATGTCCCGGTCAGCCTTCGAGCTTGCTTTTCAGCAACTCGTTGACCTGTTGCGGGTTGGCCTTGCCCTTGGAGGCCTTCATCGCCTGGCCGACGAAGAAGCCGAACATCTTGCCGCGCTTGGCTTCGTCAGCGGCGCGATATTGTTCGACCTGCTCGGCGTTGGCCGCGAGCATTTCGTCCAGTACCGCCGAGATCGCGCCGGTGTCGGTGACCTGCTTGAGGCCGCGCTTGTCGATGATCTCGTCGGCGTTGCCTTCGCCGTTGGCCATGGCTTCGAACACGGTCTTGGCGATCTTGCCGGAGATGGTGTTGTCCTTGATGCGCAGGAGCATGCCGCCCAGTTGCTCGGCCGATACCGGGGCTTGGTCGATCTCCAGGCCCTGCTTGTTCAGCAGGCTGCCCAGCTCGACCATGACCCAGTTGGCCGCCAGCTTGGCGTCGCCGGCGATGTTGGCGACCTTCTCGAAGTAGTCCGCCTGCTCACGGCTGGAGGCCAGCACGCTGGCATCGTAGACCGACAGGCCGAACTGTTCCTGGAAGCGCTCGCGTTTCTGCGGTGGCAGCTCCGGCAGGGTCGCGCGCACCTGGGCGAGGAAGGCGTCCTCGATGACCACCGGCAGCAGGTCCGGATCGGGGAAGTAACGATAGTCGTTGGCTTCTTCCTTGCTGCGCATCGGACGGGTCTCGTCCTTGTTCGGATCGTACAGGCGAGTCTGCTGGATCACCTTGCCGCCGTCCTCGATCAGGTCGATCTGGCGCTGGATCTCGGAGTTGATCGCCTTCTCGATAAAGCGGAACGAGTTGACGTTCTTGATCTCGCAGCGGGTGCCGAACTCGGCCTGGCCCTTGGGCCGGATCGAGACGTTGCAGTCGCAGCGCAGGGAACCTTCGGCCATGTTGCCGTCGCAGATCCCCAGGTAGCGCACCAGGGCGTGGATCGACTTGACGTAGGCCACGGCTTCCTTGGCGCTGCGCAGGTCAGGCTCGGAAACGATTTCCAGCAGCGGCGTGCCGGCGCGGTTCAGGTCGATGCCGGTGGCGCCGTTGAACTCTTCGTGCAGGCTCTTGCCGGCATCTTCCTCCAGATGCGCACGGGTGATGCCGATGCGCTTGACGGTGCCGTCTTCCAGGGGGATGTCCAGGTGACCCTTGCCGACAATCGGCAGGTCCATCTGGCTGATCTGGTAGCCCTTGGGCAGGTCCGGGTAGAAGTAGTTCTTGCGGGCGAACACGTTGTGCTGGCCGATCTGGGCGTCTACCGCCAGGCCGAACATCACCGCCATGCGCACCGCTTCCTGGTTCAGCACCGGCAGCACGCCGGGCATGCCCAGGTCCACCAGGCTGGCCTGGGTGTTGGGCTCGGCGCCGAAGGCAGTGGAGCTACCGGAGAAAATCTTCGATTGAGTGGTGAGCTGGGTATGGATCTCCAGCCCGATCACGACTTCCCATTGCATGTGTGTCTCCTCAGAAGCCGGTTGGGGTGCGGGTGTGCCAGTCGGTGTGCAACTGGTACTGGTGCGCAACGTTGAGCAAGCGGCCTTCCTGGAAATACGGGGCAAGCAGTTGCACGCCCACCGGCAGGCCATCGACGAAACCTGCCGGCATGGACAGGCCCGGCAGACCGGCGAGGTTGGCGGTGATGGTGTAGACGTCTTCCAGGTACGCAGCGACCGGGTCGCTGTTCTTGGCGCCGAGTTTCCAGGCCGGGTTCGGCGTGGTCGGGCCGAGGATGACGTCGACTTCGTTGAAGGCGTTCATGAAGTCGTTCTTCACCAGGCGCCGGATCTTCTGCGCCTTGAGGTAGTAGGCGTCGTAGTAGCCGGCGGACAGCGCGTAGGCGCCGACCATGATCCGGCGCTGCACTTCGCTGCCGAAGCCTTCGCCACGGGAACGGGTGTACAGGTCTTCCAGATCCTTGGGGTTCTCGCACCGGTAGCCGAAGCGCACGCCATCGAAACGCGACAGGTTGGAGGAGGCTTCCGCCGGGGCGATCACGTAGTACGCCGGGATCGCGTGCTGCATGTTCGGCAGGCTGATTTCCTTGATCACCGCACCGAGCTTCTCCAGCTCCTTGATGCTGGCGTGGATCAGGTCGGCGATGCGCGGGTCGAGGCCGGCGCTGAAGTACTCCTTCGGCACGCCGATGCGCAGGCCCTGCAGCGAGCCGTTGAGGCTGGCGCTGTAGTCGGGCACGGGTTCATCGATGCTGGTGGAGTCGTTCGGATCGAAGCCGGCCATGCCTTGCAGCAGGAGCGCGCAGTCTTCGGCTGTGCGTGCCAGCGGGCCGCCCTGGTCGAGGCTGGAGGCGTAGGCGATCATGCCCCAGCGGGACACGCGACCATAGGTCGGCTTCAGGCCGGTGAGGTTGGTGAAGGCCGCAGGCTGGCGAATCGAGCCACCGGTATCGGTGGCCGTTGCGGCCGGCAGCAGGCGTGCGGCCACGGCTGCGGCGGAACCGCCGGACGAACCGCCCGGCACGTGCTCGAGGTTCCACGGGTTCTTCACCGCGCCATACCAGCTCGACTCGTTGGCCGAGCCCATGGCGAATTCGTCCATGTTGGTCTTGCCCAGGGTCACGGTACCGGCGGCGGCCAGCTTGGAGACCACGGTGGCGTCGTAGGGCGCCTTGAAGTTGTCGAGCATCTTCGAGCCACAGCTGGTGCGGATGCCCTGGGTACAGAACAGGTCCTTGTGGGCGATCGGCGCGCCCAGCAGGGCACCGCTCTCGCCATTTGCGCGACGGGCATCGGCGGCCTTGGCCTGGGTCAGCGCGAGGTCTTCGGTGAGGCTGATGAAGCTGTTGATCTGCGGGTCGAGCTGGGCGATGCGCGCCAGCAGGGTCCGGGTCAGTTCTTCGGAGGAGAATTTCTTGTCGGCGAGTCCGCGGGCGATCTCGGCCAGGGTCATGTGGTGCATTGCAGGCTCTTTCCCTTTAGTCGATGACTTTCGGAACCAGGTACAGGCCGTTTTCGACCGCTGGCGCGATGGACTGGTAGGCCTCGCGATGATTGGACTCGGTCACAACGTCTGCGCGCAGGCGCTGGCTGGCTTCCAGGGGGTGGGCCAGCGGCTCGATACCGTCGGTATCGACTGCCTGCATTTCATCTACCAGCCCCAGAATGCTGTTCAGGGCGGAGGTGATGTGTGGAAGATCGCCTTCATTGAGCTTGATGCTGGCCAAATGAGCGATTTTTTCCACATCGGAGCGTTCAAGCGCCATGGGATTCTCCAGTGGAAAACAAAAGCGGAAATCGTCCGCGTGTCAGATTGTCGGAACACTACCGTATTTCTACGGTCTTACGGCCGCGATTGTGGGGGTTGGTGCACAGAAAAGGCGCCAATTTAACATATTGGCGCCTTGCCCAAAATCCCTGTCGTTGTTAGAGTTTGCCGCACTTTTTTACCCACGCGTTGCCTAGGGTCCCTTTCCCATGTTCAAGAAACTGCGTGGCATGTTTTCCAGCGATCTTTCCATTGACCTGGGCACTGCCAACACCCTTATTTACGTGCGCGAGCGCGGTATTGTCCTGAATGAACCATCTGTCGTAGCCATCCGGACCCACGGTAATCAGAAAAGTGTTGTGGCGGTTGGTACCGAAGCCAAGCGCATGCTCGGTCGTACTCCGGGCAACATTGCTGCCATTCGTCCGATGAAAGATGGCGTGATCGCCGATTTCAGCGTCTGCGAAAAGATGCTGCAGTACTTCATCAACAAGGTTCATGAAAACAGCTTCCTGCAGCCCAGCCCTCGTGTGCTGATCTGCGTTCCATGCAAGTCCACCCAGGTTGAGCGTCGTGCCATCCGTGAATCGGCCCTTGGCGCCGGTGCCCGTGAAGTGTTCCTGATCGAAGAACCGATGTCCGCCGCTATCGGCGCCGGCCTGCCGGTCGAGGAAGCCCGTGGCTCGATGGTCGTGGATATCGGTGGCGGTACCACCGAGATCGCCCTGATCTCCCTGAACGGCGTGGTCTATGCCGAGTCCGTCCGTGTCGGCGGCGACCGCTTCGACGAAGCCATCGTCACCTACGTGCGCCGCAACTACGGCAGCCTGATCGGCGAATCCACCGCCGAGCGCATCAAGCAGGAAATCGGTACCGCCTACCCGGGCGGTGAAGTGCGCGAAGTCGACGTGCGCGGCCGTAACCTGGCCGAGGGCGTGCCACGTGCCTTCACCCTGAACTCCAATGAAGTGCTGGAGGCTCTGCAAGAGTCCCTGGCCGCCATCGTTCAGGCAGTGAAGAGCGCCCTGGAGCAGTCGCCTCCGGAGCTGGCTTCGGATATCGCCGAGCGTGGCCTGGTGCTGACCGGTGGTGGCGCGCTGCTGCGTGACCTGGACAAGCTGCTGGCCCAGGAAACCGGCCTGCCGGTGATCGTCGCCGAGGACCCGCTGACCTGTGTCGCCCGCGGCGGTGGCCGTGCATTGGAAATGATGGACAAACACACCATGGACCTGCTCTCCAGCGAATAACTTCGCTGTCGGCATCTATGCTGTTGCGCTCACAGGCAGCACTTTGCAGTGCTGCCTGTCGCGTTTATCTTCTGTCAATCTGCACCCAGGCCGGTTCGACGCCTTATGAATAGACACAACATTTGCCCGGGAGGAGCGGCTTATTAAACCGCTTTTCGCCAAAGGCCCCTCATTGGGCGTGCGCCTCCTCGTGCTGGTCGTGCTGTCGATCACGCTGATGGTGGTCGACGCGCGCTTCACACTGCTCAAGCCGGTGCGTAGCCAGATGTCGCTGGTGCTGATGCAGTCCTACTGGATCACCGATCTGCCGCAACGGCTATGGCAAGGCGTGGCCAGCCAATTCGGCAGTCGCACCGAACTGGCCGCTGAAAACGAAAAACTCAAGACCGAGAACCTGCTGTTGCAGGGGCGCCTGCAGAAGCTTGCTGCCCTGACCGAGCAGAACGTACGTCTGCGCGAGCTGCTCAATTCCTCGGCACTGGTCAACGAAAAGGTCGAAGTGGCCGAGTTGATCGGCATGGACCCCAATCCCTTCACCCACCGCATCCTGATCAACAAGGGTGAGCGCGACGGCGTGTTCCTCGGCCAACCGGTGCTCGATGCCCGGGGCCTGATGGGCCAGGTAGTGGAGCTGATGCCCTATACCTCGCGCGTCCTGTTGCTCACCGACACCACCCACAGCATTCCCGTGCAGGTCAATCGCAACGGCTTGCGCGCCATCGCCAGCGGCACCGGCAATCCGGAGCGCCTGGAACTGCGCCATGTGGCCGATACCGCAGACATCAAGGAAGGCGACCTGCTGGTCAGCTCCGGCCTGGGGCAGCGTTTCCCCGCCGGCTACCCGGTGGCCACCGTCAAGGAAGTGATCCACGACTCCGGCCAGCCGTTCGCTATCGTTCGCGCGGTGCCCACCGCGGCGTTGAACCGCAGTCGCTACCTGCTGCTGGTGTTCAGCGATTCGCGTACCGCCGAAGAGCGCGCCAATGATGCGGCCCAGGCCCAGGAGGCCCAGGACCAGCAAGGTGGCGTCGTTGTGCCGGCCACGGTCGCCAAGCCCGCGGCAGCGCCTGCACCTGCAGCGGCCGCACCGGCCAACGCTCCTGCGGCAACTCCGGCGACCCCGGTCAAGCCCGCGGCCCATGCTCCGGCCAAGCCGGTCCACAAACCCGTGGTGAAACCGGCAGCCGCCAAGCCGCCAGCCGCAGCGCCGGCCACCACCGGAGGAAGAGAATAATGGCGGGCACTACCTATTCGAATAACGGCTGGATCGTCTGGCTGACATTCCTGGTGGGCATGTTGCTCAGCGTGTCGCCGATGCCGCAGTTCATGGAGATCCTGCGGCCCCTGTGGCTGGCCTTGCTGCTGGCATTCTGGAGCCTGGCCCTGCCGCACAAGGTGGGCATGGTCACTGCCTGGTGCCTGGGGCTGGCCATGGATGTGCTGTATGGCACGTTGCTGGGACAGAACGCGTTGATCCTGACCCTGATCACCTTCCTGGTGCTGTCCTTGCAGCAGCGCCTGCGGATTTTCCCGATGTGGCAGCAGAGCCTGGTGATCCTGGTGATCTTCGGCCTGGCGCAGCTGGTGCAACTCTGGCTCAGTGCCCTGACCGGCAACCGCCAGCCGACCCTGGCGGTGGTCCTGCCAGCCCTGGTCAGCGCCCTGTTGTGGCCTTGGGTCAGCTTCGGCCTGCGCGGTTTGCGCCGGCGTTTCAAGATCAACTGAGCCGGTCAGGCATTGGCCCGCACCTCGACAGGGAGATGTCTTGATGAATCCGCTCTACCTCGCTTCTGGTTCACCGCGTCGGCGTGAACTGCTCACCCAGATCGGCGTGCCGTTCACTGTCATCGGCGCGGACATCGATGAAACCCCGCTGGCCGCCGAAGCCCCTGCCGCCTATGTCGAACGCCTGGCCCGTGGCAAGGCGGCGGCCGGTCGCGCGGCACTGGCCAGCGATTCCACGGCCTGTGTCCTGGGCGCCGATACCGCAGTGGTGCTCGATGGCCGCATCCTCGGCAAACCGCGGGACCAGGCCGACGCCCTGGAGATGCTCATGGCGCTTTCCGGGCGCGAGCACGAGGTACTGACGGCAGTCGCCCTGCTCGACGGTCAGCGCAGTCAGGCGCGGGTGGTGCGCAGCCTGGTGCGGTTGCGCTCGATCAGCGAACAGGAGGCGACGCGCTACTGGGCCAGCGGCGAACCCCGGGACAAAGCCGGCGGTTATGCGATCCAGGGGCTTGCAGCGGTGTTTGTGGCAGGGCTCAATGGCAGCTATTCCGCCGTGGTCGGCTTGCCAGTGTGCGAAACCGCAGAGCTGCTCGGTGATTTCGGCATTTCCTGCTGGCAAGACGTTCCAGCGCAATAAGGCATTCAATCCGACCCATGCGGCCCTCCATGAACACGTCCGAACGAGACCTTGCCATGAGTGAAGAGATCCTGATCAACATCACACCGATGGAGTCGCGGGTGGCGGTGGTCGAAAACGGCGTGCTGCAGGAGGTCCACGTCGAGCGTACCCAGCGTCGCGGAATCGTCGGCAATATCTACAAGGGCAAGGTGGTGCGGGTCCTGCCCGGCATGCAGGCGGCCTTCGTCGACATCGGCCTGGACCGCGCGGCCTTCATCCATGCCTCGGAAATCTCCAGCCGCGAGGGCACGGCGGTGGAGAGCATCAGCGCCCTGGTCCATGAGGGGCAGAGCCTGGTGGTACAGGTCACCAAGGACCCCATCGGCACCAAGGGCGCGCGCCTGACCACCCAGCTGTCAATCCCGTCGCGCTACCTGGTGTACATGCCGCGTACCGCCCATGTCGGCATTTCGCTGAAGATCGAGGACGAGGCCGAGCGCGAGCGCCTCAAGCAGGTGGTCAGCGATTGCGTGGCCCAGGAGGGAATCCAGGAGGCCGGCGGCTTCATCCTGCGCACCGCCGCCGAAGGCGCCGGCGCCGACGAGATCATGATGGACATCCGCTACCTGCGCAGGCTCTGGGACCAGATTGGCGCACAGATCAAGACCATCGGTGCACCCAACGTGATCTACGAGGACCTGGGCCTGGCCCTGCGTACCTTGCGTGACCTGGTGAGCCCGAAGATCGAGAAGATCCGTATCGACTCCCGGGAAACCTTCCAGAAGACCACGCAGTTCGTTGCCGAGTTGATGCCGGAAATCGCCGACCGCCTGGAGCACTATCCGGGCGAACGGCCGATCTTCGACCTGTACGGGGTCGAGGACGAAATCCAGAAGGCCCTGGAGCGCAAGGTACCGCTCAAGTCCGGCGGCTACCTGGTGGTGGACCCGGCCGAGGCCATGACCACCATCGACGTCAACACCGGTGCGTTCGTCGGCCATCGCAATCTGGAAGAGACCATCTTCAAGACCAACCTGGAGGCGGCGACAGCCATCGCCCGCCAGCTGCGCCTGCGCAACCTGGGTGGGATCATCATCATCGACTTCATCGACATGGAAGACGAAGAGCACCAGCGCCAGGTGTTGCGGACCCTGGAGAAACAGCTGGAGCGCGATCACGCCAAGACCAACATCATCGGCATCACCGAGCTGGGACTGGTGCAGATGACCCGCAAGCGCACTCGGGAAAGTCTGGAACAGGTACTCTGCGAGCCCTGCAGCAGCTGTCAGGGGCGGGGTAAGTTGAAAACCCCGGAAACCGTCTGTTACGAGATATTCCGCGAAATCCTCCGTGAGGCCCGGGCCTACCAGGCCGAAGGTTATCGGGTACTGGCCAACCAGAAGGTGGTCGACCGCCTGCTCGATGAAGAGTCGGGCAATGTCGCGGAGCTGGAAGGTTTCATCGGTCGCACCATCAGGTTCCAGGTCGAAACCATGTATTCCCAGGAACAATACGACGTGGTGCTGCTCTGATTCCGCGTGTTCTACATGATTGGAAACGGCTGGCTTCAGCTTTTTGCATGACATTTGCCATGGGAGCCAACTGACATGGAGCGGCTGATCCGCTTGTTCACCACACTGGTCCGCTGGGGACTGGGCCTCTGTACGCTGGCACTGGTGGCGACCGCCCTGTACGTCAGCCTGGGCCGGGAACTGACGCCGCTGGTAGCCGAGTACCAGGCCGAGGTCGAGGCCAAGGTCCAGGACGCCGTCGGCCTGCCGGTGCATATCGGCAGCCTGGAGGGGCGCTGGAGCGGCCTGTCGCCGATCCTCCTGGCCCATGACGTGATGGTGGGCGAGGGCGCCAATGCCCTGCGCCTGGATCGGGTCAGCGTCGCCCCGGACATGCTCGGTAGCCTCTTGGCCCGCGACTTGCGGATCGGCCACCTGGAGCTCAGCGGCCTGAGCCTGAGCTTCAAGGAAGGCGCGGACGGCCAATGGCAGCTCGAAGGCCTGCCGGTGCAGCAAGACCAGCCCATGGAGCCGGAGCAACTGTTGTCGCGCCTGCAGCAACTGGCGGAACTCTCGGTGCTGGACAGTCAGGTCACCCTGTTGCCCCGTGACCACCAGCCCATCGCCTTGTCGTATGTCGGCCTCAATTTGCGCAGCGGATCCAGCCGCCAACGCCTGGACCTGCGCCTGAACCTGCCGGACGGCCAGCCCCTGGCCCTGAGCTTGCGCACGCGGATCCGCGCCGAGGCCTGGCGCGATGCCCAGGCCGACCTGTACCTGAGCCTGCCGCAGAGCGACTGGGCGCGTTGGCTGCCACCGCGCCTGACCCAGCAATGGAAGTTCTCGGAGCTCAAGGCCGGCGGCGAGCTATGGCTCAGCTGGGGCCAGCGCACCGTGCAGAGCGCAGCGCTGCGCCTCAATGCACCGCAACTGACCGGTGCCTACGCCGCGCGTACCCCGGTGACCCTGAAGAACCTGGCGCTCAACGCCAATCTGCAGCGCAATGCCCAGGGCCTCGAGGTGCAGTTGGACTCCCTGGCCTTGAACCTGGGCCAGACCCGCTGGGAGTCGCGCCTGCAATTGCAACAGCGCAATACCGGCGAGCAGAACGAAGAACTCTGGCACCTGCAGGCCGACCGCCTGGACCTGGCGCCCATCACCCCGATCCTCGATGCGCTGGCACCTTTGCCCGAGGGCGTAGCCACGGCTGTCGACCACCTGAAGGTCACGGGCGGGCTGCGCAATGTACTGCTGGACTACCGGCCCCAGGCCACGGGCGATGAGCGCCTGAGTTTCGCCGCCAACCTCGATCGTGTCGGTTTCGATGCCTATCACGGCGCTCCTGCTGCACGTAACGTCAGCGGCAGCATCAGCGGCAACCTGGGCAAGGGCGAGCTGCGCATGGACAGCAAGGACTTCTCCTTGCACCTGTACCCGATCTTCGCCAAGCCTTGGCAGTACATCCAGGCCAACGCGACGCTGACCTGGAAGCTCGACCAGGAAGGCTTCACCCTGATCGCTCCGTATCTCAAGGTGCTGGGCGAGGAAGGCAAGATCGCCGGCGACTTCCTGATCCGCCTGCACTTCGATCATGCCCAGGAAGACTACATGGACCTGCGGGTCGGCCTGGTGGACGGCGATGGGCGCTATACCGCCAAGTACCTGCCCCAGGTGCTCAACCCGGCGGTGGATGAATGGCTGCGCACGGCGATCCTCAAGGGTGCGGTGGACCAGGGGTTCTTCCAGTACCAGGGCTCGCTGAACCACGACGCCATCGAGGCCGCGCGCAGCATCAGCCTGTTCTTCAAGGTGCATGATGCCGAGCTGGCCTTCCAGCCGGGCTGGCCGCACCTGACCAAGGTCAACGGCGACGTGTTCATCGAAGGCAGCCGGGTGCGCATCGTCGCCAGCAAGGGCCAGTTGCTCGATACCAAGGTGCACGATGTGTTCGTCAACATCCCCCATGCGCCGGACGGGCAAAGCTCGCACATGTACATCGACGGCGATTTTGCCGGTGGCCTGGGCGATGGCCTGAAGATCCTCCAGCAGGCTCCGATCGGCACCGCCTCGACCTTCGCAGGGTGGCAGGGCGAGGGCGACCTGCAAGGCAAGGTGGACCTGGATATCCCCCTGGCCAAGGGCGAAGAGCCGAAGATCGTGGTGGATTTCAAGACCGACAAGGCCCGTCTCAAGCTCAGCGAACCGCCGCTGGAGCTGACCCAGCTCAAGGGCGACTTCCGCTTCGACAGCGCCAAGGGCTTGAGTGGCGAAGGGATCAGTGCCCAGGCATTCGAGCGGCCGCTGACGGCGCAGATCTTCGCCGATGGCCGCGCCGGCAAGCTCAATACCCGGGTGGTGGCCAAGGGACAGGTGGCGGTCAAGAAGCTTACCGACTGGTTGCAGGTCAGCCAGCCATTACCGGTGTCTGGCGAGTTGCCGTTCCAGTTGCAGCTGAACCTCGATGGCGCCGATAGCCAGCTGATGGTCAGTTCCAGCCTCAAGGGCGCCGCGGTGGACCTGCCGGCACCATTCGGCATGTCCGCCAATACCGGGCGCAACAGCGTGTTTCGCATGACCTTGCAAGGTGCCGAGCGTCGCTACTGGTTCAGTTACGGCGACCTGGCGGGCTTCACCTTCGCCGCCCCCAATGGCAAGTTCGCCGAAGGCCGGGGGGAGTTGTTCCTCGGTGGCAGCGAAGCCCAGTTGCCGACGGTCAAGGGCCTGCGGGTGCGAGGCGTGTTGTCGGAGCTGGATGTCGAGCCCTGGAAGGCCCTGGCCGACCGCTATGCCGGGCAAGACCCAGGAGGCAGCGCCAAGCAGCTGCTCAGCAGTGCGGACTTCAAGGTCGGCAAGCTCACGGCCTTCGGCAGCACCCTGGACCAGGTCAACTTGTTGCTGACCCGCAAGTCCAGCGCCTGGGAGCTGCAGATCGATAGCCAGCAGGCCAAGGGCAATGTCGGTATTCCCGATGCCAAGGCGGCGCCCATGGCCATCGACATGCAGTACGTCCGCCTGCCGGCTGTCGACCCGACGGTCCAGGCCGATGAAAACGCCCCTGACCCCCTGGCATCGGTGGATCCCAAGAATGTGCCGCCGCTGGACATCTCCATTGCCCAGCTGTTCCAGGGCCCGGACCTGATTGGCCGTTGGGCGCTCAAGGTCCGGCCTACACCCAAGGGCATGTCGTTCAATGGCTTGAACCTTGGACTCAAGGGTATGTTGCTCGAAGGCGAGGGTGGCTGGGAGGGGCAGGCGGGTGCCAGCAGCAGTTGGTACCGGGGACGCATCGGCGGCAAGAACCTGGCTGATGTACTCAAGGGCTGGGGCTTTGCCCCTACCGTCACCAGCGAGGACTTTCACTTGGACGTCGATGGCCGTTGGCCCGGTTCGCCGGCCTGGGTTGGCTTGAAGCGTTTCTCCGGCAGCCTCGATGCGACCCTGAACAAGGGGCAGTTCGTCGAGGTCGAGGGCGGCGCCCAGGCCCTGCGGGTATTCGGCTTGCTCAATTTCAACTCCATTGGCCGGCGCTTGCGCCTGGACTTCTCCGACCTGTTCGGCAAGGGCCTGAGCTACGACCGGGTACGGGGCGTGCTGGCGGCCAGCAACGGGGTGTATGTCACCCGTGAGCCCATCGCGCTCACCGGGCCATCGAGCAACCTGGAGCTCAACGGCACCCTGGACATGGTGGCCGACCGGGTGGACGCCAAGCTGCTGGTGACCCTGCCGGTGACCAACAACCTGCCGATCGCCGCCCTGATCGTCGGGGCGCCGGCGGTGGGTGGCGCGCTGTTCCTGATCGACAAGCTGATCGGCGATCGCGTGGCGCGGTTCGCCAGCGTCAAGTACAACGTCAAGGGGCCGTGGAAAGAGCCGAAGATCACCTTCGACAAGCCGTTTTGAGCATCTGCGGCTTGCGTCCATGGAGTAGCATGGCGCTCTACCCAATATGGAGTTCGCCATGTCCCTTGCGGTGATTCAAATGGTCAGCCAGAGCGATGTGCTGGCCAATCTGGCACAGGCTCGCGGCCTGTTGGAGCGAGCCGCTGCCGGCGGGGCGAAGCTGGCGGTGCTGCCGGAAAACTTCGCCGCCATGGGCCGCCGGGACATGGCCGCCGTCGGGCGTGCCGAAGCCCTGGGCGAAGGTCCGATCCTGCCCTGGTTGAAACAGGCCGCCCGCGACCTCAGGTTATGGATAGTCGCCGGTACCTTGCCGTTGCCACCCCAGGACCAGCCCGAGGCCAAATCCAATGCCTGCTCGCTACTGGTGGATGACCAGGGGCAAGTGGTGGCTCGCTACGACAAGCTGCACCTGTTCGATGTCGACGTGGCGGACAATCGCGGGCGCTATCGCGAATCCGATGACTATGCTCATGGGAACCGGGTGGTGGTGGCGGATACGCCGGTGGGGCGTTTGGGGCTGACAGTCTGCTACGACCTGCGTTTTCCCGAGCTCTACAGCGAATTGCGCGCTGCCGGGGCAGAGCTGATCACCGCACCCTCGGCCTTTACCGCCGTGACCGGGGCCGCCCATTGGGAGGTGCTGGTACGAGCCCGGGCCATCGAGACCCAGTGCTACGTGCTGGCGGCGGCCCAGGGCGGAGTGCACCCCGGCCCCCGCGAGACCTACGGGCATGCGGCGATCGTCGACCCTTGGGGGCGGGTGCTGGCCGAGCAGGAGCAGGGCGAAGGCGTGCTGCTGGCCGAGCGTGACAGCAGCGAACAGGCGTCCATCCGGGCGCGGATGCCGGTGTTCAGCCACCGGCGCATTTTCTCGCAAGGCGTTCAACGGCTTGCATAAGTACGACGAATTTAAGGCCAAAGCATATGAGCGGGTTGTTGTCCTCAGTCAGTGAACATCTTCTAGCCCCTGGCGGCGTGACCATCGAAAGCCTGCAAGGCGTGCTGGGCGACCTGGCAGGTCCGGGCATCGATGCTGCCGACCTGTACTTCCAGGGGCAGATCTCCGAGTCCTGGTCCCTGGAGGACGGGATCGTCAAGGAAGGCAGCTTCAACCTCGACCAGGGTGTCGGGGTGCGCGCCCAGTCCGGCGAGAAGACCGGTTTTGCCTATAGCAACGCCATCACCCTGGAGGCCCTGGGCCAGGCCGCTCGCGCGGCGCGTTCGATTTCCCGGGCCGGGCAGAACGGCAAGGTGCAGGCGTTTTCTACCCAGGACGTGGCACAACTGTATGCCCCGGACAATCCGCTGGAGGTCATCAGTCGTGCCGAGAAGGTCGAACTGCTCAAGCGCGTTGACGCTGCGACCCGAGCCCTGGACCCACGTATCCAGCAGGTCAGCGTGAGCATGGCCGGGGTCTGGGAACGGATCCTGGTGGCTTCCACCGATGGTGGTTTGGCGGCGGACGTACGGCCGCTGGTGCGCTTCAACGTCAGCGTCATCGTCGAGCAGAACGGCCGGCGCGAGCGCGGTGGCCATGGCGGTGGCGGGCGTACCGACTACCGTTATTTCCTCAGCGAGGACCGGGCCATGGGTTACGCCCGCGAGGCGCTGCGCCAGGCGCTGGTCAACCTGGAAGCGATTCCGGCTCCAGCCGGCACCTTGCCCGTGGTACTGGGCTCCGGTTGGTCCGGGGTGCTGCTGCACGAAGCCGTGGGCCACGGCCTGGAGGGCGACTTCAACCGCAAGGGCAGTTCGGCCTACAGCGGCCGGATTGGCGAGATGGTCGCCTCCAAGCTGTGCACCATCGTCGACGACGGCACCCTGGCCGAGCGCCGTGGCTCGCTTAGCGTGGACGATGAAGGCACTCCCACCCAGTGCACCACGTTGATCGAGAACGGCGTGCTCAAGGGCTACATGCAGGACAAGCTCAACGCGCGCTTGATGGGCGTGGCGCGCACCGGCAACGGTCGCCGCGAGTCCTACGCACACCTGCCGATGCCACGCATGACCAACACCTACATGTTGGGTGGCGAAAGCGATCCGGCGGAAATCATCGCCTCGGTGAAGAAGGGCATCTACTGCGCCAACCTCGGCGGCGGCCAGGTGGATATCACCAGCGGCAAGTTCGTGTTCTCCACCAGCGAGGCGTACCTGATCGAGGACGGCAAGATCACCGCGCCGGTCAAGGGGGCGACCCTGATCGGCAATGGCCCGGAAGCCATGAGCCGGGTATCGATGGTGGGCAACGACCTGTCCCTGGACAGTGGCGTCGGCACCTGCGGCAAGGACGGGCAGTCCGTACCGGTAGGCGTCGGCCAGCCAACTTTGAAGATCGATGCGATCACGGTGGGTGGCACAGGGGCGTGATTGGGCAAGGGACGGCTGGGCTGCCTGGGCTGCCTGGGCGGCCCAGCCGGAGCGGCTCAGCGCAGGCCGCGCTGGGTCTCGTCGATGTCGCGGATGTACTTGAAGATCTTGCGGCTGGTGGCAGGGGGCTTGTTATGGGCCACCTCATGCTGGGCCTGGCGGATCAGCGAGCGCAGTTGCTGGCGATCGGCCTCGGGATACTCGCTGACGAACTTGTCCAGCACGTCGTCGCCGCCGGCGATCAGGCGATCGCGCCAACGTTCCAGGTTATGGAAGCGTTCGTTGTACTGCCGGGTGGAGGCATCGAGTTGATCGAGCAACTGCAAGATGGCGTCGATGTCCTGGTCCCGCATCAGCTTGCCGATGAATTGCAAGTGGCGTTTACGGGCGATATGGGCGACATGCTTGGGGGCTTCCGCCAGGGCCCGGCGCAGGGCGTCGGTCAATGGCAGTTTGGCCTGCAGATCGGGTTTGAGAGTGGTAAGGCGCTCGCCGAGATCAACCAGAGCATGCAGCTCGCGTTTGACCTGGGTTTTGCTTTTCTCCCCATCGAGGGAGTCGTCGTAAGAATCAACCATGGTGGCAGTCCGCAAAGAAACGCCGCCATGATAACCAGTCGAGGGCCGCTTGTCCGGCCCGGTCGCTCGCCGGCCTTAATCGAAAGCAGAATTTGAGTGGAGAACACCATGAGTGCAGCACAAAGCGTCGGCCCACAAGCTTTGCCGGCCCTGCAGGAGCAAGTGGAGCAGATCATCGCCGAAGCGCGGCGCCAGGGAGCCAGTGCCTGTGAAGTGGCAGTATCCCTGGAACAGGGACTGTCGACCTCGGTGCGCCAGCGGGAAGTGGAGACCGTGGAGTTCAATCGCGACCAGGGCTTTGGCATCACCCTCTATGTAGGCCAGCGCAAGGGCTCGGCCAGCACCTCCGCCAGTGGTCCGGACGCTATCCGTGAAACCGTGGCCGCGGCCCTGGCGATCGCCAAGCACACTTCCGAGGACGAGGCCTCGGGCCTGGCCGATGCGTCCCTGATGGCTAGCGAGGTGCGGGACTTCGATCTGTTCCATGCCTGGGACATCACTCCCGAGCAGGCCATCGAGCAAGCCCTGGCCTGCGAGGCGGCGGCGTTCGCTGCCGATGCGCGAATCAAGAATGCCGACGGCACTACCCTGAACACCCACCAGGGTTGCCGGGTATATGGCAACAGCCATGGCTTCATCGGTGGCTACGCCTCTACCCGTCATAGCCTGAGCTGCGTGATGATCGCCGAGGCCGATGGCCAGATGCAGCGCGACTACTGGTATGACGTCAATCGCCAGGGCCAGTTGCTGGCGGATCCGGCGAGCATCGGCCAGCGCGCCGCCCAACGTGCCGCCAGTCGCCTGGGCGCTCGCCCGGTGCCTACCTGCGAAGTGCCGGTGCTGTTTTCCGCCGAGTTGGCCGGTGGTCTGTTCGGCAGCTTCCTGGGGGCGATTTCCGGCGGCAACCTGTACCGCAAGTCTTCGTTCCTGGAAGGCGCCCTGGGCCAGCAACTGTTCCCGCAATGGCTGACCATCGACGAGCGTCCGCACCTTCTGCGCGCCATGGGCAGCTCGGCCTTCGATGGCGACGGCCTGGCCACCTACGCCAAGCCTTTCGTCAAGGATGGCGAGTTGGTGTCCTATGTGCTTGGCACCTATTCGGGGCGCAAACTGGGTATGCCGAGCACCGCCAACGCCGGTGGGGTGCACAACCTGTTCGTCACCCATGGCGATGAAGACCATGCCGCCTTGCTGCGGCGCATGGGTCGAGGGCTGCTGGTCACCGAGCTGATGGGCCATGGCCTGAACATGGTCACCGGCGACTATTCCCGCGGTGCCGCCGGTTTCTGGGTCGAGAATGGTGAAATCCAGTTCCCGGTGCAGGAGGTGACCATTGCCGGCAACCTGCGGGACATGTTCAAGCAGATCGTGGCCGTGGGTAATGACTTGGAACTGCGCAGCAACATCCGCACCGGCTCGGTACTGATCGAACGCATGACCGTCGCTGGCAGCTGATCATCGTTTGTGTCTTCAGAACGCGCCGCCCTTTGGGTGGCGCGTTTTTTTATGCCTGGCATTTCCATGGCGGTGCAGGAGCTGGACAAAACCTGTACAAGCCAGATTGATTTGATTCTCAATATCATTTAATAATGAAAATCATTATTCAATGAGCCCAGGTCATGAGTTCTGCCTTGCACGAGCAGCCTTACCTTGAAAGCTGGCGCTGGATGAGCCGCCAGATCCGTTGCGCACTGGACCCGGACGAACCCCGTCTGATCGAGCATTACCTGGCCGAGGGGCGATATCTGGCCTGTTGCACGGCCATATCCGCCTGGACCGTTGCCGAAACCTCCTTCCGTTTGTTGATCGATACCGCGACCGATACCGCGTTGCCCTGGCACTGGCGCAGCTTGTGCCTGGACCAGGCGTGGCGACCTCTGCGCGATATGGAGCGGTTGTCGTTGTGCAAGTGCCGGCTCAAGCGCTGGCAAAGCCATGCCTGGCGACTGGCGACCTGTTCGCTGTTGCCTTCCATTCCCCTGATTGAACTGGTGCAAGGATTTCCCGATGAGTAATACCCGTATCGAACGCGACAGCATGGGCGAGTTGCAGGTCCCGGAGCAGGCGTTGTATGGCGCGCAGACCCAGCGTGCGGTGGATAACTTTCCTATCAGCGGGCAGCGCATGCCGCGGGCTTTCATCCGGGCGCTGATCCTGGCCAAGGCCGCGGCGGCCAGGGCCAACGTCGAGCTGGGCCAGATCAGCCAGTCCCAGGGCAAGGCCATCGTCGATGCCGCCCAGGGGCTGCTGGAAGGCGACTTCATGCAGCACTTCCCGGTGGATGTGTTCCAGACCGGTTCCGGTACCAGCTCCAACATGAATGCCAACGAAGTGCTGGCGACCCTGGCCAGCCGGTTGCTGGGCGAGGTGGTCAACCCCAATGACCATGTGAACTGTGGCCAGAGCAGCAACGACATCATTCCCACCACCATCCATGTCAGTGCCGCCCTGACCTTGCATGAGCAACTGTTGCCAGCCTTGGTGCACCTGGTCGAGGTCATCGAGCGCAAGGCGTTGGAGGTGCACTCGTTCGTCAAGACCGGCCGCACCCACCTGATGGATGCCATGCCGGTACGCATGAGCCAGGTGCTGGAGGGCTGGGCACAGCAGCTCAAGGCCAACATCGCGCATCTGCAGGATTTGCTGCCGAGCCTGCAGGCCCTGGCCCAGGGGGGGACTGCGGTAGGTACGGGAATCAACGCGCATCCGGAGTTCGCCGCGCGTTTCAGCCGGCAACTGAGCGAGCTGACCCAGGTGCAGTTCACCCCTGGCAAGAACCTGTTCGCCCTGATCGGCTCCCAGGACACCGCGGTAACCGTCTCCGGGCAACTGAAGGCAACGGCGGTTTCGCTGATGAAGATCGCCAACGACTTGCGTTGGATGAACTCGGGACCACTGGCCGGATTGGGGGAGATCGAGCTGGAGGGCTTGCAACCTGGTTCGTCGATCATGCCTGGCAAGGTCAATCCGGTGATTCCGGAGGCGACAGCGATGGTGGCGGCCCAGGTGATCGGCAACGACAGCGCCATTACCGTGGCCGGGCAGTCGGGTAACTTCGAGCTCAACGTAATGCTGCCGATCATTGCCCAGAACCTGCTGAGCAGTATCGAGTTGCTGGCCAACTCCAGCCGCCTGCTGGCAGACAAGGCCATCGCCAGCTTCAAGGTCAATGAAGCGAAGCTCAAGGAAGCGCTCTCGCGCAACCCGATCCTGGTGACCGCCCTCAACCCGATCATCGGTTACCAGAAGGCCGCGGAGATCGCCAAGACCGCCTACAAGCAGGGGCGTCCGGTGATCGATGTGGCACTTGAACACACCGATCTGTCGCGCAGCCAGCTGGAGGTCCTGTTGGATCCGGAGAAGCTCACCGCAGGTGGCGTGTAACCCCCGTTAGCGCTTTGGAGGTCGATCATGGAGCACTGGAAACGCACGATTGAAAGGGCCAATCGCCTGTTCATGCAGGATGAGCTGGTGGATGCCCGTGAGTTCTACCTGCAAGCGCTGGCATTGGCCCAGGTGCTGTTCGAGCGCTGGCCTGATGCCGACGAAGCGGTGGCGGCCTGCGTGATCTCCCACCACAACCTGGCGGACCTGCATTTACGCCTGAACCAGCCGGAGGAGAGCGCGGAATATCTCTGCGCTATCCACCAGCGGTTGTTGCAGACCATGCAAGACAACCGCTTGCCCCTGGCGCTGCGTGAAGCGGCCTTGCGCCAAAGCAGCAAGACCTACCTCGAGCTGCTCAATTTCATCGGTGAGCACGGCGCATATCCCCGTTCCCACCGCTTGCTGGACAACAACATTGAGTGCCTGTCTGCGGATAGGCACGGCAGCCCCTCTCATGGAGTGCACTGACATGTCCTTTACCTTGCCTGTTCTGCCGTATGCATACGATGCCCTGGAACCGCATATCGATGCGCAGACCATGGAAATCCACTACACCAAGCACCACCAGACCTACGTCAACAACCTCAACGCGGCGATAGAAGGTACCGAATGGGCCGAGTGGGGGGTGGAGAGACTGGTGGCGAGCATCCAGCAGTTGCCGGAGGGGTTGCGTGCCGCGGTGATCAACCAGGGCGGCGGGCACGCGAACCATTCGCTGTTCTGGGCGGTGATGACGCCTGCTGGCGGGGGCAAGCCCGATGGCGCACTGGCACAGGCCATTGACCGGCATTTGGGTGGGTTCGAGAGCTTCAAGGAGGCTTTCACCAAGGCCGCGCTGACCCGTTTTGGCAGCGGCTGGGCCTGGCTCAGCGTGACTCCGGAGAAAACCCTGGTAGTGGAGAGCAGTGGTAACCAGGACAGTCCGCTGATGAATGGCAATACACCGATTCTTGGCCTGGATGTGTGGGAACACGCCTACTACCTGCGCTACCAGAATCGCCGGCCCGAATACATCAATGCCTTCTATAACGTGATCAATTGGCCAGAAGTCGCCCAGCGTTACCACGCCGCGATGGCCTGATTTTTCCTTGGATAATAAATAAGGTCGACTATGGGCACAGAGACATTGGCGATCAGCAGCGGACGGATGTTTCGTTATGCCTTCGGTTCGCTGCTGCTGTTGGCGGGTACCGCATTGCTGGTGGCTCAGGGGCTCAACTGGCTGAACCTGGAACCGCGTTTGTTGCGTGCCTTGCAGGGCGGCGCGATCTGCGCCTTGGGCACTGCGCTGGGAGCGGTGCCGGTGCTGGTGATCCGCAAGATGCCGATCGCGGTGAGTGATACCTTGCTTGGCTTTGGCGCCGGAGTGATGTTGGCGGCGACGGCGTTTTCGCTGATCGTGCCGGGCATCGCAGCGGCCCAGGAGCTGGGACTGTCGGCCTGGGGCGCCAGTGGCCTGGTCTGTACCGGGATCATGCTGGGTGCCCTCGGCCTGTTCCTGGTGGACCTGAAGATTTCCGGCGGCAGTTCGGAGACCCTGGTGGGCACGCCGGAGCATCCAGTCATCGCACCGCGGATCTGGTTATTCGTCTTCGCCATCATTGCCCACAACATTCCCGAAGGCATGGCGGTCGGAGTGTCGGCCGGCGGCGGCATGGCCGATGCGGATAGCCTGGCCATGGGTATCGCGCTGCAGGATGTGCCGGAAGGGCTGGTGATCGCTCTGGTGTTGGCAGGTGCTGGAATGTCGCGAGTCAGGGCGTTCCTGATCGGCGCTGCTTCTGGCCTGGTAGAGCCAGTGTTCGCCCTGCTTTGTGCCTGGCTGGTGAGCTTGGCACAGGTGCTGTTGCCTTTGGGGTTGGCCCTGGCGGCCGGAGCCATGCTGTTGGTGGTGACTCATGAGGTGATCCCCGAGTCCCGGCGCAATGGTCACGAAAAGCTTGCCAGTCTTGGCTTGTGTATCGGCTTCTGCCTGATGATGGTAATGGACACGGCACTCTCCTGAGTGCCGGCTGGGCATTTCCCGGGCAGGCTTACTCGCCTTCGTCGAAGTAGTTGTTGATCAAGGCGACCAGGGCATCCAGCGCTTGCTGTTCCTGTTCGCCCTCGGTCTTGAGATGGATCTTGGTGCCCTTGCCGGCGGCGAGCATCATCATGGCCATGATGCTCTTACCATCGACCATGGATTCCGGCGTCCGGCCAGCGCGAATCTGGCAGGGGAACTGGCCGGCGACGCCGACGAACTTGGCTGAAGCGCGGGCATGCAGGCCCAGTTTGTTGATGATCTCGATTTCCAGAGCTGGCATCGCGGGGTAGATCCTTTCAGCTAAGGTCGCGGTGGCGAACCTGGACGTTCTTCAGGGATTTTTGCAGGACCTGGCCCAGGCGCTCGGTCAGGTACACGGAACGATGGTGCCCGCCGGTACAGCCGATGGCGATGGTCACGTAGGCGCGGTTGCTGGCGGCGAAGCGTGGCAACCACTTGAGCAGGTAGCTGGAGATGTCCTGGAACATCTCTTCGACATCCGGTTGCGCAGCCAGGTATTCGGCCACGGGAGCGTCCAGTCCGGATTGGGCGCGCAGTTCGGGTTTCCAGTACGGGTTGGGCAGGCAACGCACATCGAACACCAGGTCGGCGTCCACCGGCATGCCACGCTTGAATCCGAAAGATTCCACCAGGAAGGCAGTGCCTGGCTCGGGCTGGTTCAACAGCCGCAGCTTGATGGTATCCCGCAGTTGGTAGAGATTGAGGTTGGTGGTGTTGACCTTGAGGTCGGCCAGGTCGACGATCGGCCCCAATAGTTGGGTCTCGTCATGGATGGCCTCGGCCAGCGAGCGGTTGGCGCTGCTCAAGGGATGGCGCCGGCGGGTTTCCGAAAAGCGCTTGAGCAGGGTTTCCTCGTCGGCGTCCAGGTACAGCACATCGCACTGGATGTGCCGGCTGCGAACCTCTTCCAGCAGCTCCGGAAAGCGCGACAGGTGGCTTGGCAGGTTGCGGGCGTCGATGGACACCGCCACCAGCGGTTGCGCCAACTCGGTATGGATCAACGCGCGTTCGGCCAGCTCGGGCAGCAGGCCGGCTGGCAGGTTGTCGATGCAGTAGTAGCCGTGGTCCTCCAGAACATCGAGGGCGGTGCTTTTACCTGAGCCGGAACGGCCGCTGACGATGATCAAACGCATGGTTACCGACCGTTCTGTTCGTCCAGCACGACCTGGTACAAGGCTTCGTTGCTGGTGGCGCTGCGCAGCCGCTCACGAACTTCCTTGCGATCGAGCATGCTGGCGATCTGACGCAGCAGTTCCAGGTGCGCGTCGGTGGCGGCCTCCGGGACCAGCAGTACGAATAGCAGGTCCACGGGAGCGCCGTCGATGGCATCGAAGTCGATCGGAGCGTCCAGGTGCATCAGCGCGCTGATGGGGGACTCGCAGCCTTTGAGGCGGCAGTGGGGAATAGCGATGCCGTTGCCGAACCCGGTGGAGCCGAGTTTCTCGCGGGCGATCAGGCTCTCGAATACGTCCTGCATCTCCAGATCAGGCACTTCACGGCTGATCAGGTTGGCAATTTGTTCGAGGGCGCGTTTTTTACTGCCGCCCGGCACGTTCACCAGGGAACGGCCGGGGGTCAGGATGCTTTCAAGTCGGATCATGGGAGGGGAGTATCAGCGACCCGTGCCTTGGAGAAGGTGGAGTTGCTTTTCCTTATGCTTTTTCAGTTGGCGGTCAAGCTTGTCCGTGAGCAGGTCGATTGCGGCATACATATCGTCATGTTCTGCATTGGCGACGACCTCCCCACCGTGGATGTGCAGGGTCGCCTCGATTTTCTGCTTCAGCTTCTCGACGGCCATGGTGACCTGCACATTGGTGATCTTGTCGAAATGGCGTTCCAGTCGGTCGAGCTTCTCGCCGATGTAGACGCGCAGAGGTTCAGTCACTTCGAGTTGGTGTCCACTGATGTTGACTTGCATACAGCTTCTCCTTCGTTGCCAGTGCATAACGCGGCAGGCCGTTTTGCCTGCCACCTAGACTGTGTCTGAAACCAGCCTGCACATCGATCGGGCTACCTTGCCCGGTCATCGCTCGGCGGGTTTCAAGCACACTCCGAAACGCTGTGGCCAGCCCGGCGGCTACATCAACCGCTTGCGTTCGCTGGAAGGCGCGATCCCAAGGGATTCGCGGTACTTGGCGACGGTCCGGCGGGCTACCTGGATACCTTGTGCCTCCAGTAAACCAGCGATCTTGCTGTCACTCAACGGCTTTTTCTGATTTTCCGCAGCCACCAGTTTCTTGATGATCGCGCGGATCGCCGTGGACGAGCATTCACCGCCTTCGGAGGTGCTGACGTGGCTCGAGAAAAAGTATTTCAGCTCATATATGCCCCGTGGGGTATGCATGAATTTCTGCGTGGTCACCCGGGAAATCGTCGACTCGTGCATGCCCACCGCTTCGGCGATATCGTGCAGGACCAGGGGCTTCATCGCTTCGTCGCCGTACTCGAGGAATCCGCGTTGGTGCTCGACGATCTGGGTGGCGACCTTCATCAGGGTTTCATTGCGGCTCTGCAGGCTCTTGATGAACCAGCGGGCTTCCTGCAACTGGTTGCGCATGAAGGTGTTGTCCGCACTGGTATCGGCGCGGCGCACGAACCCGGCGTACTGGGCGTTGACCCGCAGGCGTGGCACGGATTCCTGGTTCAGCTCCACCAGCCAGCGTTCGTTGTCCTTGCGCACGATGACGTCAGGAACCACGTACTCGGCTTCGCTGGACTCGATCTGCGAACCCGGGCGCGGGTTGAGGCTCTGGACCAGTTCGATGACCTGGCGCAGTTCGTCTTCCTTGAGCTTCATGCGGCGCATCAGTTGGCTGTAGTCGCGGCTGCCCAGCAGGTCGATGTAGTCGTTGACCAGGCGCTGGGCCTCGGCCAGCCAAGGGGTTCTCGCCGGCAACTGGCGCAGTTGCAGCAGCAGGCATTCGCCCAGGCTGCGGGCGCCGATGCCGGCCGGCTCGAATTGCTGGATGCGATGCAGCACGGCCTCGACCTCATCCAGCTCGATATCCAGCTCGGGGTCGAAGGCTTCGAGAATCTCTTCCAGGGTTTCGTCCAGGTAGCCCTGGTTGTTGATGCAGTCGATCAGGGTCACTGCGATCAGGCGGTCGGTGTCCGACATCGGGGCCAGGTTCAGCTGCCAGAGCAGGTGGCTCTGCAGGCTTTCGCCAGCCGAGGTGCGGGTGGTGAAGTCCCACTCGTCATCATCGCTGCTGGGCAGGCTGCTGGCGCTGGTCTGGTACACATCTTCCCAGGCGGTATCCACCGGCAGCTCGTTGGGGATGCGTTCGTTCCATTCGCCGTCCTCGAGACTGTCCACCGTCTGGGTGGTTTCCTGGTAGGAGGGTTCCTGGATCTCGGTGTTGGG
Organism: Pseudomonas piscis; assembly: GCF_009380155.1. GTDB lineage: Bacteria > Pseudomonadota > Gammaproteobacteria > Pseudomonadales > Pseudomonadaceae > Aquipseudomonas > Aquipseudomonas piscis. The sequence goes on from NZ_WHUV01000001.1 coordinate 637,730, forward strand.
TTTGGACTCGGTGTTGTCGGCCAGGGGGTCGCTGTTGTCGAAGTCGTCGCCGTCTTCCTGGCGTTCGAGCATCGGGTTGGACTCCAGGGCTTCCTGGATTTCCTGTTGCAGGTCCAGGGTCGACAGTTGGAGCAGGCGGATGGCCTGTTGCAGCTGCGGTGTCATCGTCAGCTGCTGGCCCATTCTCAGGACTAGCGATGGTTTCATGGCAGGGGCTTAACACCTTAATTGCCGGCGCACATGCGCCATCCACTACAGGGCGCCGGAGCGCCAAACATAAGCAAATTATATGCCTGAAACTGAAGTGTTTGCCTAGAGCGCTGTAACAATAAAGTTTGTGGGGTTTTATCGTTCCCAGCGCCCAGGCAATGGGTCCAGCACCTCAGCCCTTACAGGCGGAACTCATGGCCCAGGTAGACTTCCTTGACCAGTTCGTTGGCCAGGATGGTCTGGGAGTCGCCTTCGGCGATCAGTTGTCCGTCGTTGACGATATAGGCGGTCTCACAGATGTCCAGGGTTTCGCGGACGTTGTGGTCGGTGATCAGCACGCCGATCCCCTTGGCCTTGAGGTGGTGGATGATCTGCTTGATGTCGCCGACCGAGATCGGGTCCACGCCAGCGAAAGGTTCGTCCAGCAGGATGAACTTGGGGGCGGTAGCCAGGGCGCGGGCGATTTCCACGCGACGGCGCTCACCACCGGACAGGCTCATGCCGAGGTTGTCGCGGATGTGGTTGATGTGGAATTCCTGCAGCAGGCTTTCCAGCTCCTGGCGGCGGCCGGCCTTGTCCAGCTCCTTGCGGGTCTCGAGGATGGCCATGATGTTGTCGGCCACCGACAGCTTGCGGAAGATCGAGGCTTCCTGGGGCAGGTAGCCGATACCGGCACGGGCGCGGCCGTGCATCGGCTGGTGGCTGACGTCCAGGTCGTCGATCAGGACTCGGCCCTGATCGGCTTGGACCAGGCCCACGATCATGTAGAAGCAGGTGGTCTTGCCGGCACCGTTGGGGCCAAGCAGGCCGACGATCTGGCCGCTGTCGATGGACAGGCTGACATCACGTACGACCTGGCGGCTCTTGTAGCTCTTGGCCAGGTGCTGGGCTTTGAGAGTTGCCATTACTGGGCCTTTTGCTCGTCGGTTTTCTTTTTCGGCTGGATGACCATGTCGATTCGCGGACGTGGCGCGGTAACCGAGCTGCCGTTGGCGCGACCGGCGTTGGCCACTTGCTTGACGGTGTCGTAGACGATCTTCTCGCCTTCGGTAGTGTTGCCGTCGTTGATGACCTTGGCCTTGTCGATCAGCACGATGCGGTTTTGCTGGGCATGGTACTGGATGGTCACGGCATAGGCCTGGACCGGCTTCGGATCGGTCTGCTTCTGCAGTTGCTCGAAGTAGGCCAGGTTGCCCACCGAGGTCACTACGTCGATTTCACCGGTTTTGGCCCGGGTGATGGTCACGGTGTTGCCGGTGATCTTCATCGAGCCCTGGGTGATGATTACGTCGCCCTTGTAGGTGGCCACGCCATTCTTGTCGTCGAGCTGGGCGTCATCGGCCTGGATACGGATCGGCTGTTGGCTATCGTTCGGCAGAGCCCAGGCGCTCACGCTTCCCAGTGCTGCGCCCAGACTGAGCAAAATAGGGAGGGTTTTAACGAGCCTCATACTGTCCTCTTACGTTCGATAGCAGGTTCATCCTGCCGTCTTTCAAATACGCTTTCATTCCCTTGGCAGTGGTCACGCCGTCGGCGCCGTCGATTCTAACGGCTTGCTCGGTCTGCGCATATTGCTTCTGCGGGAATACTGTCATGCGGCTGGTGGTGATCAGCAGGTTGCGATTTCTCTCGTCGGTTCGGGCCACGCGGACGGAGTCGATCAGCTCGACTTCGGTGCCATCGGGGTTGACCTCGCCACGCTCGCTCTGGACATGCCACGGATAGGTGGTGCCGCGATACATCTGCAGGTCAGGCTTGGTCAGCAGGGTCACTTCGCTGGCCTTGACGTGCTCGACCTTGTCCGAGGTCATCTCGTACTGCAGCTTGCCATCGGGCAGGTACTGCACGCTGTGGGCGTTGATCACGAAATAGTCGATGGCGCTTTCATCGACCTGCACCACTGGCTTGTCGAGAAACCGCTCAGGGCTGATGTTCCAGTAACCGACCGCCGCGAACAGCAGGGCGATGGTCCCGAAGATCAGGATGTTGCGAATCTTTTTGCTCAGCATCGGTGGGACCCTATAAATAAGCAGCGTTGGCTGCTTCGAGGCGGTCCTGGGCATGCAGGATCAGTTCGCAGAACTCGCGGGCAGCGCCTTCGCCGCCCCGTGCCGTTGTAGTGCCGTGGGCATGCTCGCGGACGAACGGGGCCGCGTTGGCGACCGCCATGCCCAGGCCGACGCGGCGGATCACCGGCAGGTCGGGCAGGTCATCGCCCAGATAGGCGACCTGTTCATAGCTTAGGCCCAGTTGGGCGAGAAGCCCGTCCAATACCACCAGTTTGTCTTCGCGGCCCTGGTACAGGTGAGGGATTCCCAGGTTCTTGGCCCGGCGCTCCACTACTGGCGTCTTGCGACCGCTGATGATGGCGGTTTGTACTCCGGCTGCCATGAGCATCTTGATGCCCTGGCCGTCGAGAGTGTTGAAGGTCTTGAATTCGCTGCCATCCTCGAGGAAGTACAGGCGCCCGTCGGTCAGCACGCCATCGACGTCGAAGACCGCCAGCTTGATGTGCTTGCCGCGTTGCAGCAGGTCGTCGTTCATTTACATCACTCCCGCGCGCAGCAGGTCGGACAGGTTGAAGGCGCCGATCGGGCGATCCTCGTTATCCACCACGATCAGTGCGTTGATTCGATTGTCTTCCATGATCTTCAAGGCTTCGGCTGCCAGCATTTCGGCGCGTGCGGTCTTGCCGCGCAGGGTCATGACTTCATCGATGGTGGTGTGATGGATGTCGATGTTGCGGTCCAGGGTGCGGCGCAAGTCGCCGTCGGTGAAGACCCCGGCCAGGCGCCCGTCGGCCTCGGCGATAGCGGTCATGCCCAGGCCCTTGCGGCTCATCTCCATCAGGGCGTCCTTGAGCAGGGTGCCGCGCTGGACCTGGGGCAGCTGTTCGCCGGCATGCATGATGTTTTCGACCTTCAGCAGCAGGCGACGCCCCAGTGCACCACCAGGGTGGGAGAAGGCGAAGTCTTCGGCGGTGAAGCCGCGCGCCTCCAGCAGCGCCACGGCCAGGGCATCGCCCATGACCAGGGCGGCGGTGGTCGAGGAGGTCGGTGCCAGGTTCAGCGGGCAGGCCTCATGTTCGATATGGGCGTTGAGGTTGACGTCGGCGGCTTTGGCCAGCGGTGAATCAGGGTTGCCGGTAATACTGATCAGTTGGATGCCCAAGCGCTTGATCAGTGGCAGCAGGGTCACGATTTCATTGGTGGAGCCGGAGTTGGAGAGGGCGAGGATCACATCGTCGCGGGTGATCATGCCCATGTCGCCATGGCTGGCTTCGGCCGGGTGGACGAAGAACGCCGTGGTGCCGGTGCTGGCCAGGGTGGCGGCGATCTTGTTGCCGATATGCCCGGACTTGCCCATGCCGACCACTACTACTCGACCTTTGCTGGCCAGAATCATCTCGCAAGCACGAACGAAATCTGCGTCGATATGGGGCAGCAAGCTCTCTACTGCCTGGATTTCGAGGCGAATTGTGCGTTGTGCCGATTGAATCAGGTCGCTGGATTGACTCATGTCTGAAATCGTATAGCCCGATGAAAAGGCGGCGATTATAGCGGTAATGATCGAATCCCTCACGCAAGTTCGTCAGCCTTTGTCTACTTGCGCAGAGAATCCGGCGATTTTGCCTGTCCTATACCTGAACGGTCATGGCTTCGGCCTTGGGGGCTCTGCATCAGCAGTGATATAGTTCGCCGCCAGTTCGGCCTGCCCAGGGGCACGTGCTCTCGGGAGAGAGCCTAGCGTCCGAGTGTTAGGCTGCATCGCAAGGAGTTTAGATGAGTGCCGACAACGCTTACGCGGTCGAGCTGAAGGGCGTTTCCTTCAAGCGCGGTGCGCGCAGCATATTCAATAACGTGGATATCCGTATTCCGCGGGGCAAGGTCACCGGCATCATGGGGCCTTCCGGCTGTGGGAAAACTACCCTGTTGCGCTTGATGGGCATGCAGTTGCGGCCTAGCAGCGGCGAGGTCTGGGTCAATGGCCAGAACCTGCCGACGCTCTCGCGCAGCGATCTGTTCGATGCTCGCAAGCAGATGGGCGTGCTGTTCCAGAGCGGTGCGCTGTTCACCGATCTGGATGTCTTCGAGAACGTGGCCTTTCCGCTGCGGGTGCACACCCAGCTGCCTGACGAAATGATTCGTGACATTGTCCTGCTCAAGCTGCAGGCGGTGGGGCTGCGTGGGGCCGTCGACCTCATGCCTGATGAGCTTTCAGGCGGCATGAAGCGCCGGGTCGCCCTGGCCCGGGCCATCGCCCTGGATCCGCAGATCCTCATGTACGACGAGCCTTTCGTGGGCCAGGACCCGATCGCGATGGGGGTGTTGGTGCGCCTGATTCGCCTGCTCAACGATGCCCTGGGCATCACCAGCATCGTGGTGTCCCATGACCTGGCGGAAACCGCGAGCATCGCCGACTACCTCTATGTAGTGGGTGATGGCCAGGTGTTGGGCCAGGGAACTCCTGCCGAGTTGATGGACTCCGACAATCCGCGTATCCGGCAATTCATGAAGGGCGATCCCGACGGCCCGGTACCGTTTCACTTTCCAGCGCCGGACTACCGCGCAGATCTTCTGGGGAAGCGCTGATGCGCAAGATATCGCTAATCGAGAGGATTCGCCTCTTCGGTCGCTCAGGCATCGATGTCCTGGCGGTACTGGGGCGTTCCACCCTGTTCCTGTTCCATGCGCTGCTCGGTCGCGGCAGCATCGGCGGTGGTTTCGGCCTGTTGGTCAAGCAACTGCATTCAGTGGGCGTCATGTCCCTGGTGATCATCGTCGTGTCGGGGATCTTCATCGGCATGGTGCTGGCGCTGCAGGGCTTCAACATCCTCTCCAGCTACGGTTCGGAGCAGGCGGTAGGCCAGATGGTCGCCCTGACTCTGCTGCGCGAGCTGGGGCCGGTAGTCACCGCGCTGCTGTTCGCCGGGCGCGCCGGTTCGGCACTGACCGCCGAGATCGGCAACATGAAATCCACCGAGCAGCTCTCCAGCCTGGAGATGATCGGTGTCGATCCGCTCAAGTACATCATCGCCCCGCGCCTGTGGGCCGGTTTCATCTCCTTGCCCCTGCTGGCCATGATTTTCTGCGTGGTGGGTATCTGGGGGGGCTCGTGGGTGGCCGTCGACTGGCTGGGAGTCTATGAAGGCTCCTACTGGGCGAACATGCAGAACAGCGTGAATTTCAGCAGTGACGTGCTCAATGGCGTGATCAAGAGCATCGTCTTTGCCTTTGTAGTGACCTGGATCGCCGTATTCCAAGGCTACGACTGTGAGCCCACCTCAGAGGGGATCAGCCGTGCCACTACCAAGACCGTGGTGTACGCCTCGTTGGCCGTACTGGGCTTGGACTTTATTCTGACCGCCTTGATGTTTGGAGATTTCTGATGCAAAACCGCACCCTGGAAATCGGTGTCGGCCTTTTCCTGCTGGCCGGCATCCTGGCTTTGCTGTTGCTTGCCCTGCGGGTCAGTGGCTTGTCTCCGACCGCGAGCACCGATACTTATAAACTTTATGCCTATTTCGACAATATCGCCGGTTTGACGGTCAGAGCTAAGGTGACCATGGCCGGGGTGACCATCGGCAAGGTCACGGCAATCGATCTGGACCGCGACAGCTTCACTGGCCGGGTGACGATGCAGCTGGAAAAGCGCGTGGATAACCTGCCGACCGACTCCACTGCATCTATCCTGACTGCTGGCCTGTTGGGTGAGAAATACATCGGTATCAGCGTGGGTGGGGAAGAGGCCCTGCTCAAGGATGGTGGAACCATCCACGACACCCAGTCGTCGCTGGTATTGGAAGACCTGATCGGTAAATTCCTGCTCAATACCGTTAGCAAAGACGCCAAATGAGGAGTTTTTCGATGATTTCTATCTTGCGACGTGGCCTGCTGGTGCTATTCGCTGCGCTGCCGTTGCTGGCCAATGCGGCGAGCCCGACCTCCGCCCATGACCTGGTGCAGGACACTACCAACCGCCTGCTGGCCGATCTTGCCGCCAATAAAGAGAAGTACAAGCAAAGCCCGAACGACTTCTACAACTCCCTGAACGGTATTGTCGGCCCGGCGGTGGATGCCGATGGCATCTCCCGCAGCATCATGACCGTCAAGTATTCGCGCAAGGCCACCCCGGAGCAGATGGCGCGCTTCCAGGAGAACTTCAAGCGCAGCCTGATCCAGTTCTATGGCAACGCGCTGCTGGAATACAACAACCAGGGCATCACCATTTCTCCTCCCAAGGATGAAAGCGGTACCCGTACCAGCGTCGACATGCAGGTCAAGGGCAACAACGGGGCGATCTACCCGGTGTCCTACACCCTGGAGAAGATCAGCGGCGAGTGGAAAATTCGTAACGTGATCATCAATGGCATCAATATCGGCAAGCTGTTCCGCGATCAGTTCGCCGATGCCATGCAGCGCAACGGCAACAACCTGGACAAGACCATCGACGGCTGGGCCGGCGAAGTGGCCAAGGCCAAGGAAGCTACCGACAACGCCGCGCCAAAGGCCGAGCAATGAGCGAGGCGGGCGTACGCCTCGGTACCGCCGGGGAGCTGTTGATCAGCGGCGTGCTGGACTATCGCAGCGGCCCGGGCCTGCGCAAGCAGGGCCAGGCGCTGATCAAGTCGAGCCAGGCCCCGGCGCTGGTGCTCGACTGCTCGGCGGTAGAGCGCTCCAGCAGTGTCGGCCTGGCCTTGTTGCTGGCCTTCATGCGTGACGCCCAGGCGCTGGGCAAGGCCGTGAGCGTGCATGCGCTTCCGGACGGCATGAAGGAAATCGCCGAGGTGTCCGGGGTGACCGAGATCCTCGCGCAGCCCTAGTCGCCACAGGGTCACGCAAAGCCCCCCGTCAGAGTCCTGCTTATGCGGGGTTCGCAGGCGCGGGGCTTTTTTGTATGATGTCCGACCCGCGCGCACAGGGCGCCGATTGAGGTTGAGCATGCAGGCCAACGAAGTGAAGAGCTTTCTCGAGGGAAAGCTGCCCGGAACTCAGGTAGAAGTTGAGGGCGAAGGCTGCAACTTTCAGCTGAACGTGATTAGCGACGAACTGTCGGCCTTGAGCCCGGTTAAGCGTCAGCAGAGCATCTATGCCCATTTGAATCCATGGATTGCCAATGGCAGCATCCACGCGATCACCATGAAATTTTTCAGCCGCGCGGCCTGGGCCGAGCGCACCTGAGCCCAAGGGCGTCGAGACTCTTATGGATAAATTGATTATTACCGGCGGTGCTCGCCTCGATGGCGAGATCCGCATTTCCGGGGCCAAGAACTCCGCGCTGCCTATCCTGGCGGCAACCCTGCTGTGCGATGGCCCGGTCACCGTGGCCAACCTGCCGCACCTGCACGACATCACCACCATGATCGAGCTGTTCGGTCGCATGGGCATCGAGCCTGTGATCGACGAGAAACTCAGCGTCGAGATCGACCCGCGCACCATCAAGACCCTGGTGGCGCCTTACGAGCTGGTCAAGACCATGCGTGCCTCGATCCTGGTGCTGGGCCCGATGGTCGCGCGCTTCGGTGAAGCCGAAGTGGCCTTGCCTGGCGGCTGCGCCATCGGCTCGCGTCCGGTGGACCTGCACATCCGCGGCCTGGAAGCCATGGGCGCGCAGATCGACGTCGAAGGCGGCTACATCAAGGCCCGTGCCCCCGAAGGCGGCCTGCGTGGCGCGAACTTCTTCTTCGATACCGTGAGCGTGACCGGTACCGAGAACATCATGATGGCCGCTGCCCTGGCCAAGGGCCGCAGTGTGCTGCAGAACGCCGCCCGCGAACCCGAAGTCGTCGACCTGGCGAACTTCCTGATCGCCATGGGTGCGAAGATCTCCGGCGCCGGCACCGACACCATCACCATCGATGGCGTCGAGCGCCTGCACTCGGCCACCTACAAGGTCATGCCCGACCGTATCGAGACCGGCACCTACCTGGTGGCCGCCGCCGTTACCGGTGGCCGGGTCAAGGTCAAGGATACCGATCCGACCATCCTTGAAGCCGTATTGGAAAAACTCAAGGAAGCGGGCGCCGAAGTCACCACCGGCAGCGACTGGATCGAGCTCGACATGCACGGCAAGCGCCCCAAGGCGGTCAACGTGCGTACCGCTCCATACCCGGCGTTCCCGACCGACATGCAGGCGCAGTTCATTTCCCTGAACGCGATTGCCGAGGGCACTGGCGCGGTGATCGAGACCATCTTCGAGAACCGCTTCATGCACGTGTACGAGTTGCACCGCATGGGCGCCAAGATCCAGGTCGAAGGCAACACCGCCATCGTTACCGGCGCCGACCTGCTCAAGGGCGCGCCAGTGATGGCCACCGACCTGCGGGCCTCGGCCAGCCTGGTGATTTCGGCCCTGATGGCCGAAGGCGATACCCTGATCGATCGCATCTACCACATCGACCGTGGCTACGAGTGCATCGAAGAGAAGCTGCAGATGCTGGGCGCGAAGATCCGCCGCGTACCGGGCTAGCCTGCCGTGGGCACAGGGAGGTGCCACAGATTCTTGTTCCACGTCGAGCCTGTCTTCAGGCTCGACGCATGTCTGGCGCCGTTTGCGTCCGGGCATCAGTCGCCGCATAAGGACTTACGTTACTCATGTTGACCATCGCACTGTCCAAGGGCCGTATCCTCGACGACACGCTGCCGCTTCTGGCTGAAGCGGGCATCGTGCCAACCGAGAATCCGGACAAGAGCCGCAAACTGATCATCCCCACGACCCAGGACGATGTACGCCTGCTGATCGTGCGTGCCACCGACGTGCCGACCTATGTCGAGCATGGCGCCGCTGATCTCGGGGTGGCCGGCAAGGACGTCCTGATGGAGTACGGCAGCCAGGGCCTGTACGAGCCGCTGGACCTGCAGATCGCCAAGTGCAAGTTGATGACTGCCGGCGCCGTCGGTGCCCAGGAGCCCAAGGGCCGCCTGCGGATCGCCACCAAGTTCGTCAACGTGGCCAAGCGCTACTACGCCGAGCAGGGTCGCCAGGTGGACATCATCAAGCTCTATGGTTCCATGGAGCTGGCACCGCTGATCGGCCTGGCGGACAAGATCATCGACGTGGTCGATACCGGCAATACCCTGCGAGCCAATGGCCTGGAACCCCAGGAACTGATCGCTACCATCAGCTCCCGCCTGGTGGTCAACAAGGCATCCATGAAGATGCAGCACGCCCGCATCCAGTTGCTCATCGATACCCTGCGCAAGGCAGTGGAATCGCGACACCGCGGCTGACTCACATGCGTGGCCCCCGAGCCGCGCCCATCTATCCGCGTCATACCCAGCATGCTCAGGTGCCCACGCGGATGGCCTGGTAGTCTTGCGGCGCCTGAGTCATGCAAAACCAAGCTTGTCCTTTTGTGCATTCGCCAATCAATGAGGCCTTCGCTATGACCGCTCCCACTGCAATTCGCCGACTCAACGCTGCCGATGCGGATTTCGCCCGACATCTGGATCATCTGCTGAGCTGGGAAAGCGTGTCCGACGACGCGGTCAACCAGCGTGTGCTCGACATCATCAAGGCCGTGCGCGAGCGCGGTGATGCGGCGCTGGTGGAGTTCACCCAGCGTTTCGATGGCGTCCAGGCCAAGGCCATCGATGACCTGATCCTCGACCGTGCCCGCCTGGAGCTGGCCCTGACCCGCATCACCCCGGTACAGCGCGAGGCCCTGGAAAAGGCCGCCAACCGCGTGCGCGTCTACCATGAGCGGCAGAAGCAGGACTCCTGGCAGTACACCGAGGCCGATGGCACCGTGCTCGGCCAGAAGGTCACGCCCCTGGACCGTGCCGGCCTGTATGTGCCGGGCGGCAAGGCGTCGTATCCGTCTTCGGTGCTGATGAACGCCATCCCGGCGAAAGTTGCCGGCGTCTCCGAGGTGGTGATGGTGGTGCCGACTCCTCGTGGCGAGGTCAACGAGCTGGTGCTGGCCGCAGCCTGCATCGCCGGGGTCGACCGGGTGTTCACCATCGGTGGCGCCCAGGCCGTGGCCGCGCTGGCCTATGGCACCCAGAGCGTGCCCCAGGTGGACAAGATCGTCGGTCCGGGCAACATCTATGTGGCCACCGCCAAGCGGCATGTATTCGGCCAGGTCGGTATCGACATGATCGCCGGTCCCTCGGAGATCCTGGTGGTGTGCGATGGCCAGACCGATCCGGACTGGATCGCCATGGATCTGTTTTCCCAGGCCGAGCATGATGAGGATGCCCAGGCGATCCTGGTCAGCCCGGATGCCGAGTTCCTCGATCGGGTAGCCGCCAGCATCGCCAAGCTGCTACCGACCATGGAGCGGGCCGAGATCATCAACACCTCGATCAATGGCCGGGGCGCGCTGATCCAGGTCCGCGACATGCAGCAAGCCATCGAGGTGGCCAACCGCATCGCCCCCGAGCACCTGGAGCTATCGGTGGCCGACCCGCAAGCCTGGTTGCCGCAGATCCGCCACGCCGGGGCGATCTTCATGGGCCGCCACACTTCGGAGGCCTTGGGCGACTACTGCGCCGGCCCGAACCACGTGCTGCCGACTTCCGGCACCGCGCGTTTTTCCTCGCCGCTGGGGGTGTATGACTTCCAGAAGCGCTCGTCGATCATCTTCTGTTCCGAGCAGGGCGCATCCGAACTGGGCCGTACGGCCTCGGTGCTGGCCCGTGGCGAGTCGCTGACCGCCCACGCCCGCAGCGCTGAATACCGTATTGTCGACGACCAAGATCAGGGGCAATGAGCATGAGCAAATTCTGGAGTCCGTTCGTCAAGAACCTGGTGCCCTACGTACCGGGCGAACAACCCAAGCTGACCAAGCTGGTCAAGCTCAACACCAACGAAAATCCCTATGGCCCGTCGCCCAAGGCCCTGGCCGCAATGCAGGCCGAGCTCAACGACAACCTGCGGCTGTACCCCGATCCCAACAGCGACCTGCTCAAGCAGTCGGTGGCCAGCTACTACGGGGTGAAGGCCAACCAGGTGTTCCTCGGCAACGGTTCCGACGAAGTCCTGGCGCACATCTTCCATGGCCTGCTGCAACAGGACCTGCCGCTGCTATTCCCGGACATCAGCTACAGCTTCTATCCGGTGTATTGCGGCCTGTATGGCATCGATTTCGACGCGGTGCCGCTGGACGAGCAATTCCAGATCCGCGTGGCCGACTACGCCAAGCCCAATGGCGGCATCATTTTCCCCAACCCGAATGCGCCTACCGGTTGCCTGTTGGCCCTGGAGGCGGTGGAGCAGATCCTCAAGGCCAGCCCCGATTCGGTGGTGGTCGTGGATGAGGCCTACATCGATTTCGGTGGCCAGACCGCCATCAGCCTGGTGGACCGCTACCCGAACCTGCTGGTGACCCAGACCCTGTCCAAGTCCCGTTCCCTGGCGGGTTTGCGGGTGGGCCTGGCGGTAGGGCATCCGGACCTGATCGAGGCCCTGGAACGGGTCAAGAACAGCTTCAACTCCTACCCCCTGGATCGCCTGGCGATTGTCGGTGCGGCCGCGGCTTTCGCAGATCGCGAGTACTTCCAGAAGACTTGCCAGCAGGTAATTGAAAGTCGCGAATGGCTGGTGGCGCAGTTGCAGGCCAAGGGTTTCGAAGTGCTGCCTTCGGCGGCCAACTTCATCTTTGCCCGCCACCCGCAACACGATGCCGCGGGCCTGGCAGCCAAGCTGCGGGAGCAAGGCGTGATCGTGCGTCACTTCAAGCAGCAGCGGATCGCCCAGTTCCTGCGGATCAGCATCGGCACGCCGGAGCAGAACCAGGCCCTGGTCGACGGATTGGGGCAGCTCTAAGCGGCAAGCTGGAAGCCCTGAGCATGTGCCTGGGGCTTCTCGCTTGCAGCTAAAGGCTTGCCGCTTTGCCACTGCAGCCTGCGGCTGCGCTTATTCGTGGTGCGGTTGTCCCAGGAATGTCAGGGAGCTGAACAGGCCGCGGGAGGCCGCGTCGGGGTTGTCCTTGAGCGGCACCTCGACCTGCGCGGCGATCACGTTCAAGCCCTCGTTGCGCACCAGTACCTGGGCGCGGCCCTGGGCATCGGTCTCGGTGCTCAGGGTATTGGGTGCATTGCGGTAATCCCCCACCAGCTTCACTCCCGCCGCCGGCTGGCCGTCGAGCAGGACCCGTACCGGCAGGCTCTTGCCGGGCCCCACCAACAGCGGATCGGTCTCGGGCAGGATCACCAGCTTGAGCTGATCGAGGCTGGGTAGCTTCGCTCCGGGCTGATAGATCGCCAGGCTGTACTTGAAGGTATGGGTCGAGGCGATGGCGCCAGGCACCTGGCTACGTCCCTGGTTGATCCACTGTTTGTCGGCGGTTTGCGACCAGGGCCCGTTGTCCAGGGCGACCGCCAGCACAGCTGGAGGCTTGAGCGGTTGCAGCCGGGCGTGATCGGCAAGGCGTTGCACCGTCACCGGGATCATCCTTCCCAGGCTGTCATAGGCCCAGGCGCCGCTGATCTTGCGCGGCTTGAAGGCATCATCCTCGGCGCCATGGCCGTACACCACCTCGATGTTGCCGCGTCGCTGTTCGGTCCACAGGCCATGGGCCACGGCCTGGGTGGTGCCCAGGGTGCCGAGCAGGCCCAGCAGGACAATGGTTTGCATCGATTGCATGGTGGTTCCCTTCTACAGGTTGAGTGTCAGGCTGACGGTGAAGTTGCGCGGTTCTCCCGGGGTGACCCAGTAGTTGCTGTAGGAGCGCTCGTAGTACTTCTCGTCGAACAGGTTGTTCAGGTTCAGGCCCAGGGTCAGGTTGTCGCTGGCTTTGTAGTGGGCCAGCAGGTCCAGGGTACGGTAGGCGGGAAGTTCGAAGCGGCCTCCGGCCTCGCCCGAACGGTCGCCGACATAAGTCAGGGCCGCGCCGATATCCGAGCCCTTGAGGCGACCGTCCTGGAATTCATAGACTCCCAGCAGGCTGCCACTGTGCTTGGCGACCCCGAGAATGCGGCTGCCGGTGGGAATTGCCTGGTCGCCCTTGGTGACTTCGGCATCGATCAGCGCATAGGCGCCAATCACCCGTACCGCGTCGCTCAGCTGCCCACTGAATTGCAAATCGAAGCCCTGGCTGCGTGCCTTGCCCATGGCGCGGCTGGAATCGGTGCCGGGATCCAGGGCCAGGACGTTTTCCTTGTCGATGTGGAAGGCGGCAAGAGTGGCGCTCAGGCGTTCGTCGAACAGCTCGCTCTTGATCCCCACTTCATAACCGACGCCTTCCTCGGGATTGAAGGTCTTGCCGGCAGCATCCACCCCATTGTTGGGCTTGAACGAGGTGGAGGCGTTGGCGAACAGGCCGAACTGCGGAGTCAGTTGATACAGGAGCCCGGCGCGTTGGGTCAGGGCATCGTGGTTCTGGCGGCTGCGCTTGCCGGTGGCGTGGTCGTCGATCCGTTGCTCGAAATGTTCGAAACGCGCGCCCAGCATGCCGCGCAGGCGTTCGCTGAAGACGATCTGGTCCTGGAGGTTCAAGGCGCGGCTTTCGACGTGCTCGAAAAAGTCAGTGCCGGAGCGCTTGCCGTCGGGCTTGGCCTGGCCGTAGACCGGGTTGTAGATATCGATGGCATAGGGGCTGCCAGCAATGGCGGTGACCCGCTCGTTCTTGCGGTAGTTCTCGTACTCGCTACCGATTAGCAGCTCATGCTGCCAACTGCCGAGGTCGAACAGGCCCCGCAGTTCCAGCTGGGTGATGCTGTCGTGCCAGTTATTGTCGCGCTCGCGGTAGCGCCGGTCGACGGTATGCCGGTCGGCATTCAAGGGGCGGGTTTCCGAGGCGAAGCCCCACAGCTTGCCCTCCTTGTAGTGGCTGGCCAGGCGCAGCTTCCAGTTGTCGTCGAGGTGATGTTCCAGGCTGGCCTGAAGCATGCTGTTGTGGTTGTCGATGTTGCCGTCGCTGGGCTCGCCGAGAAAGGTCGAGCGCGAGACGCCATTCCAGCGGTTGCCGGGGGCGACGATGCCGCGGTCGAAGGTCGAGCTGTGGCGAACGAACTCGCTTTCCAGCAGCAGGCTGGTATCCGGGTTCAACTGCCAGCTCAAGGAGGGGGCGACGAACACCCGGCGACTGTCGACGTGCTCGCGAAAGCTGTGGTTGTCCTCCACCGCCAGGTTGACCCGCGACAGCAGGTTGCCCTGGGCATCCAGCGGGGTGTTGAGGTCCAGTTCGGTGCGGTAGCGATCCCAGCTACCGGCACTGGTGCGCAGGGTGGTGAATGCCTGCGGCTGGGGCTTCTTGGTGACGATGTTCACCGTGCCCCCGGGGTCGCCGCGGCCGTAGAGGCTGGCGGCCGGGCCCTTGAGCACTTCGATGCGTTCGATGCTGGCGGCGTCCGGGGTGCTGGGGTAGCCACGATTGGCGCTGAAGCCGTCCTTGTAGAACTCCGAGGTGGTGAAGCCGCGGATGCTGTATTCATACAAGGTCAGGCCGCCGAAGTTGTTCTGCTTCGAGACGCCTCCGGCGAAGTCCAGGGCCCGCTCGACGTTACTGCTGCCCAGGTCCTGGAGCACGCTGGTGGGGATCACGCTGATGGACTGCGGGATCTCGCGAATCGCCGTATCGGTCTTGGTGGCGCTGGCGGAGCGGGTGGCGCGGTAGCCTTTCACCGGGCCCGTGGCGGATTCGGACTCGCCGCTGATGCGGATGGTCTCCAGTTCCACCGGCTGCGGTTCTTCGGCGTATACGGGATCGGCCAGCAGGCCCAGGGCCAGGCCTGCCAGGGTGAAGATTCTTCGGGGCGTCATGGGGCTGTTCCAATAGCGATATTGAAACAATATAACATGACCAATGAGAGTGTATATTGTTAGCCCGGCATGGCCGGGCTCACATCATTCCTCTTCCTTGACTGGCGCGGGAGGCGGTCGCAGGCCGATCTCGGCAGTCAGCTTGAGTTCCTTGCCGTTGCGCATGACCTGGATCGCCACCTTCTCGGTGGGCTTGATCCGGGCCACCTGGTTCATCGAGCGGCGGCCGTCGCCGGCAGGTTCGCCATCGATGCTGAGGATCACGTCGCCCAGTTGCATGCCGGCCTTTTGCGCCGGGCCATCGCGGAAGATCCCCGCCACCACGATGCCCGGGCGCCCGGCCAGCCCGAAGGACTCCGCCAGCTCCTGGGTCAGCGGCTGCACCTCGATTCCCAGCCAGCCACGGATGACCTGGCCGTGTTCGATGATCGACTTCATCACTTCCATGGCCAGCTTGATCGGGATGGCGAAGCCGATGCCCTGGGAGCCGCCGGACTTGGAGAAGATCGCGGTGTTGATGCCGGTCAGGTTGCCGTTGGCGTCCACCAGGGCGCCGCCGGAGTTGCCCGGGTTGATCGCCGCATCGGTCTGGATGAAGTCTTCGTAGTTGTTCAGGCCCAGCTGGTTGCGGCCAGTGGCGCTGATGATGCCCATGGTCACGGTCTGGCCTACCCCGAACGGGTTGCCGATGGCCAGGGCGACGTCGCCAACGCGGACGTTTTCCGAGCGGCCGACGGTGATCGAGGGCAGGTTCTTCAGATCGATCTTGAGTACCGCCAGGTCGGTTTCCGGGTCGCTGCCGATGACCCGGGCCAGGGTTTCCCGGCCGTCCTTGAGGGCCACCACGATTTGCTCGGCGCCGGAGGTCACGTGGTTGTTGGTCAGCAAGTAGCCTTCGGGGCTCATGATCACCCCGGAACCCAGGCTCGACTCCATGCGCTGCTGCTTGGGCAGGTTGTCACCGAAGAAGCGTCGGAACTGCGGGTCCTCGAACAGCGGGTGGGCCGGCCGGTTGATCACCTTGGTGGTGTACAGGTTGACCACCGCAGGGGCGGCGATGATCACCGCATCAGCGTAGGACACTGGTCCCTGTTGGGTACCAGTGGTTTGCGGCGCTTGCTGCAGGTTCACATCCAGGCTGGGCAGGCCGACCCATTGCGGGTAACGCTGAATAATCAACAACGCGATAAGCACGCCGGCCAGTAGTGGCCAGCCGAAAAAACGCAGAGCCTTGAGCATCGGGCAAGTCCTGGGTGGTTACGAAGGGCTGCGCACGGCCCCATAATGTCGCGCATTATACGAGGCCGCACGCGCCTCTGGACGGGATATTTAGGAGTCTTTCATGGCCGTTGCCCTGAGCACACTGGTAGAAGAAGCGGATCGCTACCTGGGCAGTTCGCGTATCGCCGACTATTGCCCCAATGGCCTGCAGGTCGAAGGGCGTCCACAGGTCATGCGCATCGTCAGCGGAGTCACCGCCAGCCAGGCGTTGCTGGACGCGGCAGTAGAGGCCAAGGCCGACTTGGTGCTGGTCCACCATGGCTATTTCTGGAAAGGCGAGAACCCTTGCATCACCGGCATGAAGCAGCGCCGCTTGAAGACCCTGCTCAAGCATGACATCAGCCTGCTGGCCTATCACCTGCCCCTGGACCTGCATCCGGAAGTGGGCAACAACGTGCAATTGGCCCGGCAACTGGACATTACCGTGGAAGGCCCGCTGGATCCGGAGAACCCCAAGGTCGTGGGGCTGGTGGGTTCCCTGGACGAGCCCGTCACTGCGCGGGACTTCGCCCGCCGGGTACAGGAGGCGATGGGCCGTGAACCGCTGCTGGTGGAAGGCAGCGAGATGATCCGCCGGGTCGGCTGGTGCACCGGCGGTGGCCAGGGTTACATCGATCAGGCGGTGCAGGCCGGGGTCGACCTGTACCTGAGTGGCGAGGCTTCGGAACAGACCTTCCACAGCGCCCGGGAGAACGACATCAGTTTCATCGCTGCCGGCCACCATGCCACCGAGCGTTACGGCGTGCAGGCGCTGGGTGACTACCTGGCCCGGCGCTTCGCCCTGGAGCACCTGTTCATCGATTGCCCGAACCCGATCTGACGGCATTTCGTCAGGTCTTTCCCGGTGGGCCCCGCCGGTGTCGATCGCCGTTTGCGGCCGCATCGGCAGGGCCCGGAACCAGCGAACGGGCGGGTATATTCATATACCGTTTCGTTCTAGTTGGCTCCCTGATTAGAAGAAGGCCGCTGTGCTAGCATGCCCCGCTCGAACACGGCCCGCAGGCCGTCCATAAGAAAGCTTTCGTGAGTAGCCATGGTCGACAAACTGACGCATCTGAAACAGCTGGAGGCGGAAAGCATCCACATCATCCGCGAGGTGGCGGCCGAGTTCGACAATCCGGTGATGCTGTACTCCATCGGCAAGGACTCTGCGGTGATGTTGCATCTGGCCCGCAAGGCGTTCTTCCCCGGCAAGCTGCCATTCCCGGTGATGCACGTCGATACCCGGTGGAAATTCCAGGAGATGTACAAGTTCCGCGATCGCATGGTCGAGGAAATGGGCCTGGACCTGATCACCCACGTCAACCCCGATGGCGTGGCCCAGGGCATCAACCCCTTCACCCACGGCAGTGCCAAGCACACCGATATCATGAAGACCGAGGGCCTCAAGCAGGCCCTGGACAAGCACGGCTTCGACGCCGCGTTCGGCGGGGCTCGCCGCGATGAAGAGAAGTCCCGCGCCAAGGAGCGCGTCTACTCGTTCCGCGACAGCAAGCACCGCTGGGACCCGAAGAACCAGCGTCCCGAGCTGTGGAACGTGTACAACGGCAAGGTCAACAAGGGCGAGTCGATCCGTGTGTTCCCGCTGTCCAACTGGACCGAGCTGGACATCTGGCAATACATCTACCTGGAAGGTATCCCGATCGTGCCGCTGTACTTCGCCGCCGAGCGTGAAGTGATCGAAAAGAACGGCACCCTGATCATGATCGACGATGAGCGCATCCTCGAGCACCTCAGCGATGAGGAGAAGGCGCGCATCGTCAAGAAGAAAGTGCGTTTCCGTACCCTGGGCTGCTACCCGTTGACGGGCGCGGTCGAGTCCGAAGCCGAGACCCTGACCGACATCATCCAGGAAATGCTCCTGACCCGTACGTCGGAGCGCCAGGGCCGGGTCATCGACCACGATGGCGCAGGCTCGATGGAAGACAAAAAACGCCAAGGCTACTTCTAATTTCAGGGTTTCATCATGTCGCACCAATCCGATCTGATCAGCGAGGACATCCTCGCCTACCTGGGCCAGCACGAACGCAAGGAACTGCTGCGCTTCCTTACCTGCGGCAACGTGGATGACGGCAAGAGCACCCTGATCGGGCGCCTGCTGCACGACTCGAAGATGATCTACGAAGATCACCTGGAAGCCATCACCCGTGACTCGAAGAAGGTCGGCACCACCGGTGACGACATCGACCTGGCCTTGCTGGTGGATGGCCTGCAGGCCGAGCGCGAGCAGGGCATCACCATTGACGTGGCCTACCGTTACTTCTCCACCGCCAAGCGCAAGTTCATCATCGCCGACACCCCGGGCCATGAGCAGTACACCCGCAACATGGCCACCGGCGCCTCCACCTGCGACCTGGCGATCATCCTCGTGGACGCCCGCTACGGTGTGCAGACCCAGACTCGCCGGCACAGCTACATCGCTTCCCTGCTGGGGATCAAGCACATCGTCGTGGCCATCAACAAGATGGACCTCAAGGGGTTCGACCAGGACGTGTTCGAGTCGATCAAGGCCGACTACCTGCAGTTCGCCAAGGGCCTGAAGATCCAGCCCACCAGCCTGCACTTCGTGCCGATGTCGGCGCTCAAGGGCGACAACGTAGTGAACCGCAGCGAGCGTTCGCCGTGGTACACCGGCCAGTCGCTGATGGAAATCCTCGAGACCGTGGAGGTTTCCGGCGATCGCAATTTCACCGACCTGCGTTTCCCGGTGCAGTACGTCAACCGTCCGAACCTGAACTTCCGTGGTTTCGCCGGCACCCTGGCCAGCGGCATCGTGCACAAGGGCGACGAAGTGGTGGTGCTGCCTTCGGGCAAGAGCAGCCGGGTCAAGTCCATCGTCACCTTCGAAGGCGAACTGGAGCAGGCCGGTCCCGGCCAGGCCGTGACCCTGACCATGGAGGACGAGATCGACATCTCCCGGGGCGACCTGTTGGTGCATGCCGACAATGTGCCGCCGGTGACCGAGAACTTCGAAGCCATGCTGGTATGGATGGCCGAGGAGCCGATGCTGCCGGGCAAGAAATACGACATCAAGCGCGCCACCAGCTATGTGCCGGGTTCGATCGCCAGCATCGTTCACAAGGTCGATGTGAACACCCTGGAAGAGGGTGCAGCCAGCGCCCTGCAACTGAACGAGATCGGTAAGGTCAAGGTCAGCCTCGACGCGCCGATCGCCCTGGATGGTTATGAAAGCAACCGCACCACGGGCGCGTTCATCGTCATCGATCGCCTTACCAACGGCACCGTTGGCGCCGGCATGATCATCGCCCAGCCTGTGGCCCACGGCAGCGCCTCCCAGCATGGCAAGCTGGCCCATGTCGCCACCGAGGAGCGTGCCCAGCGCTTCGGCCAGCAGCCGGCCACCGTGCTGTTCAGCGGCCTGTCGGGCGCAGGCAAGAGCACCTTGGCCTATGCCGTGGAGCGCAAGCTGTTCGATATGGGGCGGGCGGTGTTCGTCCTCGACGGCCAGAACCTGCGTCACGACCTGAACAAGGGCCTGCCCCAGGATCGCGCCGGGCGTACCGAAAACTGGCGGCGTGCGGCTCACGTTGCCCGTCAGTTCAACGAGGCGGGCTTGTTGACCCTGGCGGCGTTCGTGGCGCCCAGTGCCGAAGGTCGCGAGCAGGTCAAGGGGCTGATCGGCAAGGAGCGTCTGCTGACGGTCTATGTCCAGGCTTCGCCAGCCGTATGCGCCCAGCGTGATCCCCAGGGCCTCTATGCCGCCGGTGGCGACAACATTCCGGGCGAGTCCTTCCCCTATGACGTGCCGCTGGATGCCGACCTGGTGATCGACACCCAGTCCGTGTCGCTGGAGGAGGGCGTCAAGCAAGTGCTGGATCTGCTGCGCAAGCGCGGCGCGATCTAAGGTAAGGGCAGCGGCGAGCTTCTAGCTTCAAGCTGCAAGAAAAAGCCCGCGGACAGGTGACTGTCTGCGGGCTTTTTTGTGTCTGTTCGAACGCGAAGCGGCCCTTGCAGGCGCTTCATCGCTTGCCCGGATACTCCCGGTGCAGTTGCTCGAGCAGCGCGTCCTTGGCTTGCCAGCGCTGGTTGATCCAGTCCTGGAAGGCCTGCCGATAAACCGCGTCCTGTTCGTAGTTGCGCCCGATGAACTGCTGGGGAATCGACACTTCTTCGAAACGCACCACCACGTCCTTGAGCTTGCCGCTGAGCAAGTCCCAGAACCCCGGGCGGCCGGCCGGATAGTGGATGCTCACGTCGACGATCGATTGCAGCTGCTCGCCCATGGCATCCAGCACGAAGGCGATGCCGCCGGCCTTGGGCTTGAGCAGGTACTTGAATGGCGATTGCTGCTGGGCATGCTTGGCCTCGGTGAAGCGCGTGCCCTCGACGAAGTTGAAGATACCTACCGGATTGCTGCGGAATTTCGCGCAGGTCCTGCGGGTGGTTTCCAGGTCCTTGCCCTTTTTTTCCGGATGCTTTTCCAGGTAGGCCTTGGAGTAGCGCTTCATGAAGGGAAAGCCCAGGGCCCACCAGGCCAGGCCGATCACCGGCACCCAGATCAGTTCCTGCTTGAGGAAGAACTTCAACGGGCGGATACGCCGGTTGAGCACGTACTGCAGCACCAGGATATCGACCCAGCTCTGGTGGTTGCTGGTGACCAGGTAGGAGTGCTGGTAATCCAGGCCTTCAAGGCCCTGCACGTGCCAGCGGGTGCGGCAGACCAGCTGCATCCAGGCCTTGTTGTTGCTGATCCAGGCCTCGTGGGTGTGGTTCATCAACCAGTGGCTGAAACGCTGGGTGAGGCGCAACGGCAAGGCCTTGAAGAGCGCCACGCAGAACAGGAACGAGCACAGCAAAATAGTGTTGAGCGCCAGCAGCAGCGAGGCGATGGTGCCGCGTACGGCACCCGGTAGAAAGTCCAGCATTCAGGCATCCATGGGTCGGTTGGCAGCTTGGATCGCAGTCAGGGCGATGGTGTAGACGATATCGTCCACCTGGGCGCCGCGCGGCAGGTCGTTCACCGGCTTGCGCAGGCCTTGCAGCATCGGCCCCAGGCTCACGCAATCGGCGCTGCGTTGCACCGCCTTGTGGGTGGTGTTGCCGGTGTTCAGGTCGGGGAACACGAACACCGTGGCCTTGCCCGCGACCTGGCTGTTGGGGGCCAGTTGCCGGGCGACGTTCTCGTTGGCGGCGGCGTCGTACTGCAACGGGCCGTCGATCAACAGCGAGCGCTGGGCTTCATGGGCCAGCAGGGTGGCCTCGCGGACCTTCTCCACTTCTTCGCCGCTGGCCGAGTCGCCACTGGAGTAGCTGATCATCGCCACCCGTGGCGAGATGCCGAAGGCCGCTGCCGAATCGGCGCTCTGCAGGGCGATCTCCGCCAGTTCGCTGGCGCTGGGGTGGGGGTTCATCACACAGTCGCCGTAAACCAGCACCTGCTCGGGAAACAGCATGAAGAACACCGAGGACACCAGGGTGCAGCCCGGTGCGGTCTTGATCAATTGCAGGGCCGGGCGGATGGTGTTGGCGGTGGAATGGACGAGCCCGGAAACCAGGCCGTCGACCTCATCCAGGGCCAGCATCACGGTGCCGATCACCACCGGGTCTTCCAGTTGCTGCTCGGCCATCGGCGCGTTCAGGCTCTTGCTCTTGCGCAGGGCTACCATGGGCTCGACATATCGCTCGCGGATCAGGTCCGGATCAAGGATCTCCAGGCCCTCGGGCAGCTCGATGCCCTGGGCCCGAGCCACGGCGTGGACGTCGTCCGGCTTGGCCAGCAGCACGCAGCGGGCGATGCCGCGGGCCTGGCAGATGGCGGCGGCCTGCACGGTCAGGGGCTCGCTGCCCTCGGGCAGGACGATGCGCTTGTCGGCTTGCTGGGCGCGCTGGATCAACTGGTAGCGGAACACCGCCGGCGACAGGCGCATTTCCCGCGGGGTGCCACAGCGCTGGTGCAGCCAGTCGGCGTCCAGGTGACTGGCCACGAAGTCGGTGATGATTTCCGCACGCTCGCGGTCATCGATGGGGATTTCCTTGTTCAGGCCGTTGAGCTGGTTGGCGGTGTCGTAGGAGCCGGTGCTTACCGACAGCACCGGCAGGCCGGCATTCAGCGCTCCACGGCACAGGTCCATGATCTTCGGGTCGGGCAGGGTGCCGCTGGTCAGCAGAAGGCCGGCCAGCGGTACGCCGTTGATCGCCGCGAGACTCACGGCGAGGATGATGTCGTCACGGTCGCCCGGGGTCACCACCAGCACTCCGGGCTTGAGCAGCTCCACGGTGTTGCGCATGGTGCGCGCGCAAATGATGATCTTGGTCATGCGCCGGGTTTCGTAGTCCCCGGCGTTGAGTACCTGGGCGCCCATCAGATCGGCCACGTCGCGGGTGCGCGGGGCATTGAGCTCCGGCTGGAACGGAATGCAGCCCAGCAGGCGGAAGTCGCCACTGCGCAACAGCGGCGAATGTTCTTTCAGGCGGGCGCTGAACGCCTCGATGCTTTCGTCGGTGCGTACCTTGTTGAGGATCACCCCCAGCACCTTCGGATCCCGTGGGCCACCGAACAACTGCGCCTGCAACTCGACCCGCCCGGACAGCTCGGTGAGCACTTCGTTTTCCGGGGCCGAGACCAGGATCACCTCGGCATCCAGGCTCTTGGCCAGGTGCAGGTTGACCCGGGCCGCGTAGCTGGCGGCACGGGTCGGCACCATGCCCTCCACGACCAGTACATCCTTGCCGATGGCCGCCTGCTGGTAGAGGGTGATGATTTCTTCCAGCAGCTCGTCCAGCTGGCCATCGCCCAGCATCCGCTCCACATGGGCCAGGCCCAGGGGTTGTGGTGGTTTCAGACCGTGGGTGCGGGCCACCAGCTCGGTGGAGCGTTCGGGGCCGGTGTCGCCCGGATGCGGTTGGGCGATGGGCTTGAAGAAACCGACCTTGAGGCCGGCGCGTTCCAGGGTGCGTACCAGCCCGAGGCTGATGGAGGTCAGGCCCACACCAAAATCGGTGGGTGCGATGAAGAAAGTTTGCATGCGAATTCTCGAAGGGTGCATGGCAAGGGCGACGGTCTTTGGCCGTCTGCCGCGGTAGTCAGGGGCTAAGGTTATCGTTTCCGGCGTCCTGCGCACACCAGCCACAGGCAAAGGGCCGGCCTATTTTTTCTGCCCGCCGCGCCGGGTCCAGGACCCAGGCGCGTGACTGCCATGGTGGCTGGTGGCGCAGGTGCTGGGTGTGGCCGCACGACAGTTCGACCACCCAGTGGCCGTCCTCGTCCTGGTGGAAACCGCATATTGTCGGGGGCTGCTGCATATTCCGTTTGTCCGGGTTCCGTTCGCTTTCGCGCGATTGCTTCGCTAAACTTGGACGTTCTTCATTCTTATGCAAAAGGTCTCGCCCCATGCTGATCGCCGCCAATAAGGCTGTCTCCATCGACTATACCCTCACCAACGACGCTGGTGAGGTCATCGACAGCTCTGCCGGCGGCGCCCCGCTGGTCTACCTGCATGGCGCAGGTAACATCATCCCAGGCCTGGAAAAGGCCCTGGAAGGCAAGCAGGTCGGTGACGAGCTTAAGGTTGCCGTGGAACCTGAAGACGCCTACGGCGAATACGCTGCCGAACTGGTCAGCACCCTGAGCCGCAGCATGTTCGAAGGCGTCGACGAGCTGGAAGTGGGCATGCAGTTCCACGCTTCCGCTCCGGACGGCCAGATGCAGATCGTCACCATCCGTGACCTGGACGGCGACGACGTGACCGTCGATGGCAACCACCCACTGGCTGGCCAGCGCCTGAACTTCCAGGTCAAGGTCGTTGCCATCCGTGATGCCAGCCAGGAAGAAGTCGCCCATGGCCACGTCCATGGCGAAGGTGGTCATCACCACTGAGTTTCTGCGCTAAGCTCAGGATTACTCGAAAGGCGCCCGCGGGCGCCTTTTTAGTCTGCGGCTTTTGGCTGTACTGTCGAGAGGCTGTCTTCTGCAAGAACACGGGAATTTGGAGTTCGTCATGAGTGCTTTTCACGACCTTAAACTGAAAGCCCTGGATGGTCAGGAACTGCCGCTCGCGCCCTTCAAGGGGCAAGTCGTGCTGGTGGTCAACGTCGCTTCCAAATGTGGCCTGACGCCACAATATGCGGCTCTGGAAAACCTCTACCAGCAATACAAGGCCCAGGGTTTCAACGTGCTGGGCCTGCCCTGCAACCAGTTCGCCGGGCAGGAGCCCGGGACCGAGCAACAGATCCAGGAATTCTGCAGCCTCAACTACGGGGTGACTTTCCCCCTGAGCAGCAAGCTGGAGGTCAACGGCCCGGAGCGGCACCAGTTGTACCGCCTGCTGGCAGGCGAGGGTGCGGAGTTTCCCGGGGACATCACCTGGAACTTCGAGAAGTTCCTGGTAGGCAAGGATGGCCGGGTACTGGCGCGTTTCTCCCCGCGCACCGCCCCCGATGATCCCGCAGTGGTCCAGGCCATCGAGAAAGCCCTGAGCTGACTCCGCGCGCCGGGCGCTCGCCCGGCCTGCCGCGCTACCTGTCCGACGCCGCTGCATAGCGGCGTTTTTGCCTCCAGATCACTCAAATCAATAGTGCTGTGCAGTGCCTTGGGGGACGAATATTATCCTCATCATAAGTGCGCCGGGAGCTATACCCGGCGCGGCCTTGTGCGTCGATCCTCGACTCCAGTCCTTTTCTGTCGGAGTGCAGCATGCCTGTCCAAGCCTTGTTCAAACCCTTCCGCCTGGGTGCGTTGGAATTGCCGACCCGTGTGGTGATGGCCCCGATGACCCGCTCGTTCTCGCCGGGCGGCGTGCCCAATTCCAAGGTCATCGAGTACTACCGCCGGCGTGCCGCGGCAGGGGTCGGCCTGATCATCACCGAAGGCACCACCATCGGGCACCAGGCATCCAACGGCTACCCCAATGTGCCGCAGTTCCACGGCGAGGCGGCACTGGCCGGCTGGAAGAAGGTGGTGGACGCGGTACACGCCGAGGGCGGCAAGATCGTCCCGCAGCTGTGGCATGTGGGCAACGTGCGGCGCCTGGGCACCGAGCCGGATGCCAGCGTGCCGGGCTATGGTCCGTGCGAGAAACTCAAGGACGGCCAGGTGGTGGTGCATGGCATGACCCACCAGGATATCCAGGAGGTGATCGCTGCATTCGCCCAGGCCGCCAAGGATGCCCAGGGCATCGGCATGGACGGCGTGGAGATCCATGGCGCCCATGGTTACCTGGTGGACCAGTTCTTCTGGGAAGGCAGCAACCAGCGCACCGACGAGTACGGTGGCGACCTGGCCCAGCGTTCGCGTTTTGCCATCGAGCTGATCCAGGCCGTGCGTGCTGCCGTTGGCCCGGACTTCCCGATCATCCTGCGCTTTTCCCAGTGGAAGCAGCAGGACTACACCGCCCGCCTGGTAGAGACCCCAGAGGCCCTGGAAGCCTTCCTCAAGCCATTGGTGGCGGCTGGCGTGGATATCTTCCACTGCTCGACCCGGCGCTTCTGGGAGCCGGAGTTCGAAGGTTCCGAGCTGAACCTGGCCGGCTGGACCCGCAAGCTCACCGGCAAGCCCACCATCACCGTGGGCAGCGTTGGCCTGGATGGCGAGTTCCTGCAGTTCATGGTCAAGACCGACAAGGTGGCGCAACCGGCCAGCCTGGAGAACCTGCTGCAACGCCTGGATAACGACGAGTTCGACCTGGTGGCCGTAGGCCGCGCACTGCTGGTGGATCCGGACTGGGCGCAGAAGGTCCGGGACGGGCGTGACCAGGAAATCCTGCCGTTCAGCCGTGACGCGCTGACAACCCTGGTCTAACCACCGGCTCCGGGTGGCGAGGGGGGCAACCCCCTCGCCACGCCGAGCGTCTCGCTGTCGTCCTCTACCAGGCCGGTCGCCCCGGCCACGGCCTGGAGGGCCGCCGTTGGCGCCTCTTGGCAGGCGCTGCGCAATTGCTCCTCGAACTGTTCGATCACCGTTGCCCAGCCTTGGCGGCTGGCGTGTTGGCGGGCGTTGAGGCGTACCCGGCGCAGGGTCTCGGTTTCTTCCAGCAGCCAGCTGGCGGCATCGCAGAAGGCATTCTCGTCACCCGGCATCGCCAGCACGCCGTTGTAGCCGTGACGGATATGTTGCGCCGCCGCAGCCTGATCGTAGGCCACTACTGCCAGGCCTGAAGCCAGGGCCTCGAGCACCACGTTGCCGAAGGTCTCGGTAAGGCTGGGAAACAGGAACACGTCACCGCAGGCGTAATGGGCCGCCAGGGCTTCGCCGCGCTGGCTACCGCAGAACAGCGCTTGGGGCAGGCTGCGCTCCAGGCTGGCCCGTTGCGGGCCATCGCCCACCACGATCAATTTCATCTTGCGCTGCGCATAGGTCGCCTGCAGTTGTTCGAAGCAGCGCTTGAGCAGGCCCAGGTTCTTTTCCGGCGCCAGGCGCCCGACATGGATCACCGCCAGGTCATCCGGCTCCAGGCCCCAGCTGGCGCGCAGCTCATTGACCCGTTTGGCCGGGTGGAACAACTGGCTGTCGACGCCCCGGGACAACAGGGACAGGCGTTCGAAGTGGCGCCGCTCCAGCTCCAGGCGCTGGCTGGCGCTGGGGACCAGGGTCAGTTTCGAGCGGTTGTGGAACCAGCGCAGGTAGTGGGTCAGCAAGCGCGTCAGCAAGCCCAGGCCGTACTGGCTGGAGTACTGCTGGAAATTGGTGTGGAAGCCGCTGACCACCGAGATCCCCAGGCGCTTGGCCGCCCGTAGCGCGGATAAGCCAAGGGGCCCTTCGGTGGCGATGTACAGCACATCCGGGCGCTGGCGTTTCCAGCGGCGCAGCAGCTTGTGCATCGACGACTGGCCCCACTGCAACCCCGGGTACCCCGGCAACGGCCAGCCCCGGCACAGCAGCAGGGCCTCGTCGCTGCGCCGGCTCTGGTCGCAACCCTGGCGCGGGCGCACCAGTTCCACCTGATGCCCACGGGCCCGCAGGCCATCGCACAGGCGGCCAAGGGTATTGGCCACACCGTTGATTTCCGGCGGGAAGGTCTCTGTGATGAGAGTGATATGCAGGGCTGTGCTCATGGCCCCAGTGTCGGCTGGGGCCATGTCGTCATTGTGACCTTGGGATGATGGATTTATGACCGCTCAGCGCTGCGGTTGCAGGGCGTTGCGATAGTGCTTCAGGGCGGTCTCGGTGCTCCGGCGGAAAAAATCCGCATACAACTCCAGGGTCTGGCGGGTCAGTTCGGGGCCGGCCAGCTCCGGGGTGCCGACATTGAAAGGTGCGCGAGGGTGGTACTCGATGGTCAGTTCCAACAGCTTGGCGATCTGCTCGCCCCGCAAGCGAGCCAGTACCATCAACGCCGTCTCGAAGGAGCCGGTGGCAGGGCCTGCACTGTACAGTGGGCCGTCGATCACTACTTCGCCACCGCTGACCGCCGTGGCACCGAATGCTTCCAGGGTATGGGTCAGGTGCAGGTTGGTGGTCGCCCGGCGTCCTTCCAGGAAACCAGCGGCGCCCAGCAGCAGGGCGCCGGCGCAGATGGAGATGACGAAGCGGGTACGTGGGCACTGTTCACGCAGGAACTGGATCAATTGCGGGTCTTCGATCGCCGCCGTGCCCACCGCACCTATCACCAGCACATCGAGGTCGGGCGGGCATTCGTCGAACGTCGTGCTGGCATGGCAGGGGAAGTCCGGCATGGCCATGACCGGATGGCGATCCTTCCACAGCACATGCAGTTCGGTATTGGGTGCCATGCCGAACACCGAGTGGGCGCCGGCGATATCCATCAGGGCGAACCCCGGGGCGATGAGAATCCCGACTTTTAGAGGTGTTCCTGGTTCGATCAGCATCTGAGGTTCCTTGGATTGTGCCGCGGCGGGTGCCGGGCTGGACGTACCTTAATCAGCCTGCACTTGGCGTTCTTGCCAAAAATGCGACAATTCACGCCAAATCCTTCCAGGTATCCAGGTCATGTCGCAGCCGCCCAGGCTCATTCAGTTTCTGGTGTTTCCCGCAGTGAACATGCTCGATCTATCGGGCCCCCTGCGGGTGTTCGCTACCGCCAATGAGCTGCTGGCATTCGCCGGCCAAGCCGCGGCCTATGACGTCACTGTGATTGCTGCCCAGGCACCATTGCTGTCTTCCGAGGGGCTGGAGCTCACCCCGCTGCCATTACCTGATGTCCAGTCGCCCTGCGACACTTTGCTGGTGATCGGTGGCCAGGGAGTGGGGGCGGCCTGCCGGGATGGCGCCCTGCCACGCTGGATCGGACAGAGGGCGCTGGTGGCGCGCAGGTTGGTGTCGATCTGTAATGGTGCCTTTCTGCTGGCGGCCGCGGGACTGCTCGATGGTCGGCGTGCCGTGACTCACTGGAGCCGCTGCGAAGCACTGGCCCGGCGCTTTCCCCTGGTCCGGGTCGAGCCCGATTCGATCTTCGTCAACGACGGGCCGATCTGGACTTCAGCCGGGGTCACGGCCGGCATCGACCTGGCCTTGGCCCTGGTGGAAGAGGACCTGGGTCATGAGCTGGCCTTGGAAATCGCCCGCTACCTGGTGGTTTTTCTCAAGCGCCCAGGCGGCCAGGCGCAGTTCAGTGTGCCGCTGTTCCTGCAGCACCGTGCTGGCGGTTTTGCCCAGTTGCATGCCTGGATCACCGAACATGTCGCTCAGGATCTGTCGGTGGCAGTGCTGGCGCAGCGGGTGGGAATGAGCGAGCGCAGTTTCCTGCGTCACTACCGAGAGCAGACCGGCACTACGCCGGCCAAGGCGGTGGAGCGGATCCGGGTGGAAGCGGCCCGGCAACTGCTGGATGAAACCCCGTGGCCGCTCAAGCGGATCGCCCTACGTTGCGGCCTGGGTAGCGAGGCGACATTCCGTCGTGCATTCCAGCGAGTTTTCGGCATCAACGCCCAGGATTACCGCCAGCGCTTCAGCTCTCGCGATGAGGCCAAAGCGCAGGTCCTCTGAGGTGCAGGAAGGGGTCAGCGTGGTTGGCCCGGCAAGTTATCCACACCGCGCTCGCGGACCCAGAACAGGGTCGCCCCGGCCACGGCGGCGGGCATCATCAGGATGTTGACGAAGGGAATCATCAGCGCCAGGTAGACGATGCCGCCGAAGCCCAGGCTCTGCCAGCGCTTGGCCCGCAGCCAGGCGAGCATGTCCTGCCAGCTCATCTTGTGGTTGTCCGCCGGGTAGTCGATGTACTGGATGGCCATCATCCAGATACCGAACAACAGCCACAGCGGCGCGGCCACCAGGTTGACCACCGGGATCAGCGAGAGGATGAACAAGCCGATGGCCCGGGGCAGGAAGTAGCCCAGCTTGCGCATCTCCCGGGACAGGGTACGGGGGATCATCGCCAGCAGTTCGCCCCAGCTGAAGGGAGGGAAATCATCGGTGCCGCGGACCACGGTCTCGACCTTTTCCGCGAGGAAGCCGTTGAACGGGGCGGCGATGATATTGGCCAGCATGGTGAAGCTGAAGAACACCATCAGCACTACCAGCACCACGAACAGCGGCCACAGGATGTAGCTGAGAAAGCTCAGCCATTGCGGCAGGGTCGGCATCAGGGCGTCGACCCAGAGGCTGAATTGATGACCGGCGAAATAGATCAATCCGACGAACAGCACCAGGTTGACCAGCAGCGGCAAGAGCACGAACAGGCGCAGGCCGGGCGTGAGGATCAACTTGAGGCCCTCGCGCAGGTATTGCGGGCCGGACAAGACAGGGGCGGGCATAGAAGGCTCCGAGCAGAAGGAAAACGCGCCGACCTTACCGGCTTTGCACAAGGGACGAAAGTGCGGCGCATAGGGCGACATCAACGGTAACAAAGACCTCTTCATACTGGTCTTCAGAAGATAGAGACCGCCTATGAGCTGGATTGTTAAACCGTATTTCCTTAATCTTCGCCCCCTCTATACGCTGCACCCATTATTTTTTGGACGGACGAGTTTTAGCCTTCCCCAAGGTTTCGCCGTCCTTTTTTATTCCAGCCGGCAATCCGGCGTTCCGCGCCAGGGCAGCCGGGCCGGTCGATAGGAGTGAGTCATGTCTGATGTACGTCATTCGCGTGTGATTATTCTCGGTTCCGGCCCTGCCGGTTACAGCGCCGCGGTCTATGCCGCCCGCGCCAACCTGAAGCCACTGCTGATCACCGGCATGCAGGCCGGTGGCCAGCTGACCACCACCACCGAAGTCGACAACTGGCCGGGCGACGTGCACGGCCTGACCGGCCCGGCGCTGATGGAGCGGATGCGCGAGCACGCCGAGCGCTTCGAAACCGAAATCGTCTTCGATCACATCAATGCCGTGGACTTCGCCGCCAAGCCCTACACCCTGACCGGTGACAGCGGCACCTACACCTGCGACGCCCTGATCATCGCCACCGGCGCCAGCGCTCGCTACCTGGGCCTGCCATCGGAAGAAGCCTTCATGGGCAAGGGCGTTTCCGCCTGCGCCACCTGCGACGGTTTCTTCTACCGCAACAAGCCAGTGGCCGTGGTCGGTGGTGGCAACACCGCTGTCGAGGAAGCCCTGTACCTGGCCAACATCGCCAGCAAGGTCACCCTGATCCACCGTCGCGATACCTTCCGCGCCGAGAAGATCCTGATCGACAAGCTTCACGCCCGGGTTGCCGAAGGCAAGATCGAGCTCAAGCTCAACGCGACCCTGGACGAAGTGCTGGGCGACAACATGGGCGTGACCGGTGCCCGCCTGAAGAACAACGATGGCAGCTTCGACGAGCTGAAAGTCGACGGCGTGTTCATCGCCATCGGCCACACTCCGAACACTTCGCTGTTCGAAGGCCAGCTGGCGCTCAAGGACGGTTACCTGGTCGTGCAGGGCGGTCGTGAAGGCAATGCCACCGCTACCAGCGTCGAGGGCATCTTCGCCGCCGGCGACGTGGCTGACCACGTCTACCGCCAGGCCATCACCTCGGCCGGTGCCGGTTGCATGGCGGCCCTGGACACCGAGCGTTACCTGGACGGCCTGCAGAACGCTTCGTTCTGATCGTCCTGAAATGAAAAAACCGGCGCAAGCCGGTTTTTTTATGGGTGATGGTCTTGCCGGTGTGGATCAGCGGCGGGTCAGCGGCTGGGCGTTGAACTTCACTCCGGCCAGGCCATGGGCGATCAGGGCGCGGATGTTGCCGTGGTCGCTGCCTTGCGGGGTGGCCAGCACCGAGCGATAGTGCTCGCCGAATGCCAGCAATGCTTCGGCGTCGCTCAGGCCTTCCAGCAGGGCCAGGCCCAGGGTCTTGCACGAGCCTTCGTTCTGCCCGGCGGCGTTTTCCACGCCACCATTGTTGAACGCCTGGGGCTGGTAGTCATAACCGGCGGCGATGAACGCCAGGGTGTCGGCAAAGGCGTGTTCGCCGCTGTTGAGGCTGGCGCGCAGGGTGTTCAGGTCAGTCATGGGGTTTTCCTTTGGCGAACGCCGCTTGCTGCTCGGCGCTGGCTTCTTTCTGATAGAGATTCTTCCACTCGGCGTAGGGCATGCCATACACCACTTCACGGGCGTCATCGAGGCTGACCTCGATCTGGCGCTGGTCGGCTTCGGCCTTGTACCACTTGGACAGGCAGTTGCGGCAGAACCCGGCAAGGTTCATCAGGTCGATATTCTGCACGTCCTTGCGGTTGTCCAGGTGGGCCACCAGGCGGCGAAAGGCCGCCGCTTCCAGTTCCAGGCGTTGTTGTTCGGTCATGGGATTCTCCGAGGGGGGACAAGCTCCTGGGGGGATATGGAGCTTGTCGCTTGAGGCGGTGGTCAGGCTGGATCGCGACTTGCCGCTAACGTGATGGATACCGATTCGGCAAAGCGCAGGGCGTGGGGTTTGTCCACTTCGACCTCGGCGTACTGCACCGAGGCGTTGCTCATCACCAGGTCCAGCAGTTCCTGGGTCAGGCGCTCCAGCAGGGCGAAGCGGTTGCCCTCGACGTGGGCGATGATGGCCTTGGTGATGGTGCGATAGTTCAGCGCGTGATCGATGTCGTTGTCGCGCACCGCATCTTGGGCGGGATACAGGATGGTCAGGTTGATCAGGACATCCTGCTTGTTGAGGATTTCTTCCTCGTTGATTCCGATGTAGGTCCGCAGGAGCAGGTCCTTGACTCGGATACGAGCCATTCCTGGCTGAAGTTGTGGCATTTACTTGCTCCGTCCAATCAATTGCAGGAATTCCTGGCGAGTGGTGCTCGATTCGCGAAAGGCGCCGAGCATCACCGAGGTATGCATGGTGGAATTCTGTTTCTCGACACCGCGCATCATCATGCACATGTGCTTGGCTTCGACCACCACGGCGACGCCGGCGGCCTGGGTCACGCTCTGCACTGCGTCGGCGATCTGCCGGGTGAGATTTTCCTGGATCTGCAGGCGCCTGGCGAACATGTCGACGATGCGCGCGATCTTCGACAGCCCCAGCACCTTGCCCGTGGGAATATAAGCCACATGGGCCTTGCCGATGAAGGGCAGCAGGTGATGTTCGCACAGGGAGTACAACTCGATGTCGGCCACTATCACCATCTCGTCGTTGTCGGAGGCGAACAGCGCGCCGTTGACGATTTCCTCCAGCGACTGCTCGTAGCCATGACACAGGTACTGCATGGCCTTGGCGGCACGCTTGGGCGTATCGAGCAGACCCTCGCGCTCGGGGTCTTCGCCGAGACCCTTGAGGATCTCGCGGTAGTGCTGGGGCAGGGAAAGGCTCATGCAAGGTCCTCGCGGGGCCGGTCTATTTGACGTGCCGCCCGCCGTTGACGGTCAGGGTGGTGCCGGTGACATAGGGATTGTCCAACAGGTAGCGCAGGCTCTGGTAGATCACTTGCGCGCCGGGCTCGATGCCCAGTGCGGATTTGGCCAGGGTCTTGGCGCGGTACGCCGCGTCGTCGTCGGGATTGAACAATAGCAGGGCCGGTGCGATGCCGTTGACCTTGATTGTCGGGGCGTACTTGGCGGCGAAAGACAGGGTCAGGCTGTCCAGGCCGGCCTTGCTGGCGCAGTAGGCGATGTGCTTGGCGCTGCCCTTGCGGGTCACGTCGTCGCTGATGTGGATGATGTCCGCCGGGCTGCAGGCCTGCAGCAATTGGGCGCAGTGCAGGTTGATCAGGTAGGGCGCCAGCATGTGCACGCCGAACATCCGGGCGAAGGCCTCGGTTTCCTGGCCCGGGCTTTCCTCGAGCCATTCCGAGGCGTTGTGGATGATCGCCCGCAGGCTGTCGGTGTGGGCCTTGAGCTCGGTGATCAGGGCCATGATCCCGGCCTCGCAGGACAGGTCGGCGAACAGCAGGGTCGCGCCCTGCTCACGCAGTGTTTCGAGCCCCGGGCGCTGGCTGCGGTAGGTGACGATCAGCCGATGCCCGTCTTCGAGCAGGCGCAACGCGCAGTGCAGGCCGACACGCTGGCTGGCGCCGGTGATCAGGATCGGTGCGGAGGAAGCGTTCATGGCGGGCTCGCGTCGGCGGGTAGGGCAGAACTATACCAGCGGGGGCGTCCGAGCGTGGGATGGATCGGCAGCAAGCCGGCACCGCTCCGTGGTAGGCGGTGGCCGGCTTGGGCGAGGCTCAGGAGTTCTGCGTCGAAGGCGCCACGGGCAGCCGGCGGGGCGGGGCGGCGTTGAGCCAGTTGGCCAGCAGCCGGGTGGACAGCGGGATGAAGAAGTAGACCATCAGTGGAGTCAGGGCCAAGGTGCTGACGAACACCCGGGGCAACATGCCCAGGTCGTTGAGCAGCGGGCCGAGGACGAAGTTGAACAGCAGCGAGACCGGGAAGAACGCCAGCCAGATCGCCACGGCCTGCTTCCAGCGCGGCGGACGCTGTCCGGCGGCGCCGAACCAGCCATCGATACCGCTGACCCGATGTTCCAGTGGATGGGCGAACAGATCGCTGCCCCGGGCCAGCCAGGCGGTACGCGAGGCGGAGTGTTCCCAGGTGTGCAGGGTCTGTTCGTCGGCGAAGCGGAAGATGATCTGGAATTCATCGTCGCCGGGCGGAGGGGCCAGGACGCCGGAGCCCAGGTAGCCGGGAAAGTCGGTGGCCAGTTGCTCGCCTTCGCGCAGCCAGGCGATCAGGTCCTGGTAGCGACCATCGGCAACGCGCCGGGCCACCATCAGGGTGACGGGTGAGGTAGACATCATGTATCTCCGTAAAACCAATACGCTGCCTGGGTAAGGCAGTCGTTGACGGGGCACCGGGGTGTCGGGCCGCACCTTGGACAAGCAAGGATTATTCCTGATTGGCACGGATGTACCAATGACAGTGGTCGGATATTCCCGCCCTTGAAGCTTCGGCACCCTGGGAGAGTAGAATGACGGCCATTTTGTCCATCGGTGTTCTCTCCCCCAGATGCCCGCCACCATTGCACCTTCCGTCACCCACCAGGCTCCGGACGCCCTCGCGCAGGACGAGCTGTTCCCGATCCGCGAGGTTTCCCGCCTGACCGGCATCAATCCCGTGACCCTGCGGGCCTGGGAACGACGCTACGGTCTGATCCAGCCGACGCGCACCGAAAGTGGGCACAGGTTGTATTCCATGCACGATGTTGAGGCGGTGCGCGAGATCCTCGGCTGGATCGAGCGCGGCGTGGCGGTGAGCAAGGTCGGGCGGATCATGGCCAAGAACCGCGCCGTCCAGACCCAGCTCAAGGCTTCGGCCGACGATGGCCAGCAGGATGAATACGCCCAGTGGCGCGATCAGTTGAAGCTGGCGGTCAATACCTTCGATGAAGAGCAGTTGGAGCGGATCTACGGCCAGGTGTTCTCCAGCTATGCCCTGCCGGTGGTGTTCCAGGACATCTTCCTGCCGTTCTGGAAGCAGCTGCTGCAGCAACGCGACACCTTCGGCCATACCAGCGAATGGCTGTTCCTGGATGCTTTCCTGCGCTCGCGAATCAGCCAGCGCCTGTTGTTGCAGCGCACAGACTCGCAGCCGCTATTGCTCACCGCATTCAACCAGCAATGCCGTGAGCTGGAGCTGCTGGTGGCGGCGCTGCTGCTGGGGCACGACCAGCTCGGCGTACAGGTGCTGGGGCCGGGAGTACCGCTGGAGGAATTGACCCTGGTCTGTGAAAAGCTCAAGCCCCAGGCCCTGGTGGTGTTCTCCAACCATGCGCCGACGGCCGAGCTGCCCAAGCGTCTCAAGCGCCTGGCGCTGACCCTGGATTGCCCACTGATGCTGGCCGGGGATGCCGCGGACCTGGCCCAGGACAGCCTGGCGGAGTCGCCAGTGGCCTGCCTGGGTGGAGAGGGGCGGTTGATGCAGCAGCGCCTGCGGCAATTCCTCGGCGGGCACCTGGATACCTGACACCGCGCGCGGATGCCTCAGGCGTGCAGGGCGGGGTGGGAATGGCGGTGTTGCTGGAGGATGAATTGGCGCAGGCGCTCGGTTTCCTCGGCATCGTCCTGCTCCAGGCGATAGGCGTAGAAACCCGCCTCGGTCTCGCGCTCGAAGTGCCCGCGCAGGGCGATCCGCTCATATCCCGAGGGGCTGAACCACTGGGCGAACTGCCTGGGCGGCCGGGTCTTGTTGCGGACCTCCAGCAGCACCCCCTTGAACGACACTTCCCGCACCCACAGGCGCCCGGGCTGGCCCTTGGCATTCTCCAGGGCCACCGGTTCTTCCAGGCCCAGGCGCCATGGCCGCACCATGGGGCCGTCCTCGAAGATGCTCGGTACTCCCAGGCGCAGGTGCAAGGCGTGGAATTCGTCTTCGACCAGGTGCAGCGGGAAGGTCATCTGCTGATTGTCGAAATGCGCCTGGATGGTGACCTTCTCGTTGGCCGCCAGGCGTGTCAGCAAGTCACGGATCTGCGAGCCGCCGTTGACCAGCAGGCTGGATGTGGTGTCGCGCACATTAAGGTGCGGGTTGTGCTGGATGCTCCGGATGAAGTCCAGTTCATCCTGAGTGAGAAGGGCGTCGCGCTGCATGATGTTGCTCGGAAGGTGGAAGACAAGTCAGCGGGGATACCCCTACGACCACTAAACCTGCGACTTATTAGGGCCGTTGGTCGCCTTGAGGGCGGCCAGTTCAGCCCGGGCCTCGGCCAGTTGCTGCTCCACCTGCGAGAGGCGCTGCTGGGCCTTGACCTGTTCGGTGACGTCCTTTTGCACCCCGATGAAATAGTGCAGCCGGTCGCTGTCGTTGAATACCGGGGTGATCGACAGCTCGTTCCAGAAGTGGCTGCCGTCCTTGCGATAGTTGCGCAGCACCTCGCGGCACGGCCGGCCCTCCTTCAGGGCCTGGCGGACCGCCTGCAAGCCTGGCTGGTCCCGATCGCCCGATTGCAGGAAACGGCAGTCCTGGTACAGCACTTCATCGGCGCTGTAGCCGGTCAGCCGCTCGAAGGCCGGATTCACATAGATCAGTATGGTGTCCTCGCCTTCCTGCTCGGCGACCACAATCCCGTCGTTGGAGGCGTTGATCATCCGTTGCAGCAAGTGGGCGTTGATCATCCCGGAGTTCCGTCTTCGATCGGCAAGGGCTGGATTCTAAGGCATGCTGGCATTGTGTCTACAGCTGCTTTGCAGCCTGAGGGCGAGCGAAGACGGGATTTTACTCCGTAGCTGTTAATATCCCAGGCTTTTAGTCAGCTTCAGGATCAGATTGATGAAAGTCGCCATCCTTTCCGGCACGGTGTACGGCACGGCTGAAGAAGTCGCCCAGCATGCCGCCAAACTCCTCGACGCCGCGGGCTTCCAGGCCTGGCACAACCCCCGTGCGACCCTGGCCGATGTCCAGGCGTTCGCGCCAGAGGCGTTCCTGGCCGTGACCTCGACCACCGGCATGGGCGAGTTGCCGGACAGCCTGCTGCCGCTGTACTCGAGCATTCGCGATCAACTACCGGCCGCCTGGCGCGGTTTGCCCGGGGCGGTGATCGGCCTGGGTGACTCCAGCTATGGCGATACCTTTTGCGGTGGCGGCGAGCAGATGCGCGAGCTGTTCGCCGAACTGGGCGTACGCGAGGTGCTGCCGATGCTGCGCCTGGACGCCAGCGAGACCGTGACCCCGGAAACCGACGCCGAGCCTTGGCTGGCGGAGCTGGTCAGCGCACTGCGGGGCTGACTGGCTGTTCCCGTAGCAGCGCCAGCCAGGCCTGTGCGGCCTTGGACAGGTAGGCCCCTTCGCGCCAGATGAAGGCAATGTCCCAGCGCAGGTACTCCGGAGCCTTCAGGGTCAGGCGTACCACGCCCGGGCGTACCAGGGCCCGGGCCACCACGCTGGGCAGCAGCACCACGCCCTGGCCCGCCGCCACCAGCGCCGCGAGGAAGTCCGCCTGGCCGCTGCGCCCACCTTCCCTGGGAGTGAACCCCAGCTGCTGGCAGGCCTGGAGCAGGCGGTCGTTGAGCACGAAGCTGCGCTGGTACAGCAGGAACGGGGTATCGGCCAGCTCCTCCAGGCGCACCTTGGCATTCATCGCCAGCGGATGATCGGCGGGCAGCAGGGCATCCAGCGGCTCATCGCAGAACGGCTGGTAGGCGAAGGCCGGATCCTTGGGAGTCAGGCTGCCGCCCAGTTCCAGCTCGCCGCTGCGTACCGCCTGCTCGACGTTCAAGCTGCCGCCCTCGAGCAAATGCACCTGGATATTCGGATAGCGCCGCCGGTACTCGGCGAAGCGGCTGGCGAACAGCGTATCGCTGCCCAGCATCGGCAGGCCCAGGCGCAGCTCGCCCCGGGTCATGTGGCTCAGGTCGTCCAGTTCGCTGAGCAGTTCATTGCGCAGACGCAGCATGCCCTCGGCCCGTTGTAGCACCACGTTGCCAGCGGCGGTCAGGTGGATGTGCGAACCCTGGCGCTCCAGCAACGGCGTGCCCAGGCTCTGTTCCAGCTGGGCGACCTGCTTGCTCACCGCCGACTGGCTGATATGCAGGGTCTTGGCGGCCTGGGTGAAGCCGCCCTGGTGGATCACTTCGACGAAGCTGCGCAGTTGCTTGAAATCCATGGTGGTAATTCCAGTTTGGAATGGCTTCCAGTCTAACAATTCGCTTCGGTGATGAAGGGGCTTTTCATAAAATAGGTCCCCGAGAGGACCGAACCACCATGAACATTCCCACCTTGAAACGCTTGGGCCGCCTGCTTTGCGAGCTGGCGGTGCTGCTGGCCATCTATTTTCTCGGCTGCCAACTGGCTACCTGGCTGCCCTGGCCGATTCCCGGCGGGGTCATCGGCCTGGCCATGCTGTTGCTGGCCTTTGCCCTGGGCTGGGTCAAGCCGGCAGCACTGCAATTGGGCGCTGGTCTCTTGATGGCCGAGATGCTGCTGTTCTTCATCCCGGCGCTGATGAGCCTGCTGGACTACGGCGGCCTGCTGCGCCAGGACGGCTGGCGGATCCTGCTGGTGATCGGCGTCAGCACCCTGCTGGTGATGCTGGTGACCGCGCTGACCGTGGAACTGGTGTGTCGCTGGAGGATGCGCCATGAAGCTTGAGGCGATGCCGATGTTCTGGCTGGCGCTGACCCTCGGCGCCTATCTGTTCAGCCGCTGGATCTACCGGCGCACCGGGCGCTACCTGTTGTCGCCGCTGATCCTGGTGCCGGCGCTGCTGCTGGCGGTCGCGGTGCCATTGCACACCGCCTACGCCGAATATGCCGCCAATACCCACTGGCTGATGCTGGTGCTGGGCCCGGTGACCGTGGCCTTCGCCATTCCCATCTGGCAGCAGCGCCAGTTGCTGATGCGCCATTGGTCGGCACTGCTGCTGGGCATGCTGGCCGGTAGCGCGGCCTCCATCGGCAGCTCCTTCGGCCTGGCCCGGCTCTTGGCCCTGGACAGCTCGGTGACCCTGTCGCTGGTACCACGCTCGATCACCACTCCGTTCGCCATGCCCCTGGCCCACGACCTGGGTGGCGTGCCTGAGCTGACGGCGGTATTCGTGATGTTCACCGGGGTCTTCGGCGCCATGCTCGGCGGCGTGCTATTGCGTTGGCTGCCCCTGCGCAGCGCCCTGGCCCGGGGTGCGCTGTTCGGGGTCGGCGCCCATGGCGCCGGGGTCAGCCGGGCCCACGAAGTCGGGGGCGAGGAAGGCTCGGTAGCGGGGCTGGTGATGGTGCTCACCGGGCTGTTGAACCTGTTCGCCGCGCCTTTGCTGGCGTCGTTGCTTTGACGTGAAGGCCCGGCGGCGCGGCTCGGCCGCCGGCTGACCCGCTCGGCCATCAAGCTGGCTGCCAAGGCGACTCCGTGGTGCGCCAGGGGTGTCTAGACTCCGAGGGTCCTCCTTCCAATAAAAGCCAACATGAGGTCCCAGCCGTGAGCCTAGCCCCCGTTCAATCCACTGCGAGTGTCAAGGACCAGGTCAGCGCCCTGGAATGGCAAACCCGCCTGGACCTGGCCGCCTGTTATCGCCTGGTGGCGATGCATGGCTGGGATGACCTGATCTTCACCCACATCTCGGCCAAGGTGCCGGGCACCGACGAGTTCCTGATCAACCCGTTCGGCATGATGTTCCATGAGATCACCGCATCCAGCCTGGTGAAGGTCGACCAGGCCGGCAACAAGCTGATGGACAGCCCCTACGAGATCAACCCGGCGGGCTACACCATCCACAGCGCGGTCCATGCGGTGCGCCACGATGTGCTTTGCGTGCTGCATACCCACACCGCGGCGGGC
Organism: Pseudomonas piscis; assembly: GCF_009380155.1. Taxonomy (GTDB): domain Bacteria; phylum Pseudomonadota; class Gammaproteobacteria; order Pseudomonadales; family Pseudomonadaceae; genus Aquipseudomonas; species Aquipseudomonas piscis. The sequence goes on from NZ_WHUV01000001.1 coordinate 677,457, forward strand.
GTGGCGGTGTCGGCGCAGCGGCAGGGCGTGTTGCCCATCAGCCAGCAGTCGCTGTTCGTCCTTGCCAGCCTCGGCTACCACCCCTACGAGGGCGTGGCCCTGAACCCCGAGGAGAAGGCCCGGCTGCAGGCTGACCTGGGCGACAACAATTTCCTGATGCTGCACAACCACGGCCTGCTGACCTGTGGTGCGAGCATCGCCGACACTTTCCTGATGATGTTCATCTTCCAGCGTGCCTGTGAAATCCAGGTGCTGGCGCAGAACGGCGGTGCCGAGCTGATCGCCATTCCCGCGCCGGTGCTCAGCGGAGCCAAGGCGATGATCGCCGGGGTCACCCGCAGCGCCCAGGGCATGGGCGGGGTGTTGGCCTGGCCGGCCCTGCTGCGCAAGCTCGAGCAACTCGACCCGGGGTACAAAGCCTGATGCCTCTCGCCGAGATTCCCCTGAGTGTCTGGCGCACCCATGGGCAGGACTTGCAGTTTCGCGGCCAGGCCGTTCGTTACTGGGTGGCCGGGCAGGGCGAGCCGCTGTTGCTGATCCATGGCTTTCCCACCGCCAGCTGGGACTGGCACTACCTGTGGCAACCCCTGGCGCGGCGCTACCAGGTGATCGCCTGCGACATGCTCGGCTTCGGTGATTCGGCCAAGCCCCTGGATCACGACTACAGCCTGCTGGAACAGGCGGACCTGCAGCAGGCGCTGTTGGCGCATCTGGGGATCGCGGGGCCGCTGCACGTGCTGGCCCATGACTATGGCGACAGCGTCGCCCAGGAACTGCTGGCCCGGCATTACGAGGAGCGCATCGAGATCGCCAGTTGCGTGTTCCTCAATGGCGGCCTGTTCCCGGAAACCCATCGTCCGGTGCTGAGCCAGAAACTGCTGCTCAGCCCATTGGGCTGGATGCTCGGGCGCGTGTTCAGTCGCGAGGGCCTGGCCAGGAACCTGCAGCAGGTGTTCGGTCCGCAGAGCCAGCCCAGCGAAACGGTGCTGGACGACTTCTGGAGCCTGGTGCAGAGCAACCAGGGGCCGCGCATCCTGCACAAGTTGATCGGCTACATCCCGCAGCGGCGCCAGCAGCGCGAGCGCTGGGTCGCGGCCATGCAGCACGGCGAGGTGCCGCTGCGGGTGATCGATGGCGCCCAGGACCCGATCTCCGGGGCGCATATGGTCGAGCGCTATCGCCAACTGATCCCGCAGCCGGACACCGTGCTGCTGCCGGGCATCGGTCATTACCCGCAGATCGAGGCGCCGCGGGCGGTGCTCAAGCACTACCTGGCCTTTCGCGATGCACTACAGGCTCCGGTCAGCCGCGCCGTAGGCTCCTGAACCCTGCGGGGCACAGCCTCGCTGCGGCCCCGGCTCGACTATCCCGCTGTCTTATCGCGCACCATTCAGCTGCGGCCCTGTTCGTTGTAGGCCCCGGCCGGCTGGCCGACACTCGGATTCTTGTCCATTGGCCCTGCTGGAGTTCGGTATGAGTGAGTCTGTGCGCTTGGAAGACAAAGTGGTGATCATCACCGGGGCCGGTGGTGGCCTGGGGCGCGCCCACGCCTTGTTGTTCGCCCGCCACGGCGCCAAGGTGCTGGTCAATGACCTGGGTGGTTCGGCCCAGGGCGAGGGCGCCAGTGCCTCGGCGGCCGATCGGGTAGTCGCGCAGATCCGCGAGGCGGGCGGCATCGCCGAAGCCAACCACGACTCGGTGACCGACGGCGAGAAGATCGTGCAGAACGCCCTGGATGTCTTCGGCCGGGTCGACGTGGTGGTCAACAACGCCGGAATCCTGCGGGACAAGACCTTCCACAAGATGGACGACACCGACTGGGACCTGGTGTACCAGGTGCACGTCGAGGGGGCCTACAAGGTCACCCGCGCCGCCTGGCCGCACCTGCGCGAGCAGGCTTATGGGCGGGTGATCTTCACCGCCTCCACTTCGGGCATCTACGGCAACTTCGGCCAGTCCAACTACGGCATGGCCAAGCTGGGGTTATATGGCCTGACCCGGACCCTGGCGCTGGAAGGGCGCAAGAGCAATATCCTGGTCAACGCCATTGCCCCCACCGGCGGCACGCGGATGACCGAGGGCCTGATCCCGCCCCAGGTGTTCGAGCAGCTCAAGCCGGAACTGGTCAGCCCGCTGGTGGTGTACCTGGGCAGCGAGCAGTGCCAGGAAACCTCCGGCTTGTTCGAGGTCGGTGGCGGCTGGATCGGCAAGGTGCGCTGGGAGCGCAGCCTGGGCGCCGGCTTCGATCCGCGCCAGGGTTTCTCGCCGGAGGATGTCGCGGCCCATTGGCGAGAGATCTGCGATTTCGACGGCGCGGTCCATCCCAAGGACAACCTCGAGGCCCTCAAGGAGATGATGCAGAACCTGCAAAAGTACGCGATCTGATTGCGTCCGGCCGCCGCTTCGAACGCTTTCTCCCGGGCCATGTCCGAGCCCTGGAGCGGCGGCCGCAACTACCCTTCACGGGCGTCCTGCCCGGCCATTTTCCCAGGCATAAAAAAGGCCGCTGCAAGAGCAGCGGCCGAAGTAAGACGTTAGATCAAGGAGCTACAAAATCAACGTCAGTGAACCTGGGTGGGCGGCTTGGATCGAGTCGCTTCAAGCCTGCCGGAATCGGTTGCCGAGAAGCCCTGCACAGCACTTGTCTCGGTGGTGGAGCCAGGCTGTTTGCCGTGACTGCGAAAGAAGAATAAGCCCTGGCCGACCCCGGAAAAATAGCGATTCAGGACAAGGACTGTTACAGCCAGAGCAATAGTGTGCATTGATGCTCGCCTTGGTTATGAGCCTTGTATCGATGCCCGTGGACACTCTCGCGGTAGATCGACGAAGACCGCAGGCTGGTGGCCTTGGAGGGGCACCACGATGGTCGTGGCTATGTAATGGGGCACAGGGCGTGCGTGGGCTATCGCGACCAGTAGAGCCGGGCCCCAGTCGCCTTGCTCTCCGGCGCGTTGCACTAAGTGGCAGGCATTTGAAGCTGCACTTTCCATGGCCTGCTGAGCGCACTGACCAGAAGACAGCAGTGGTTTTAACGAACTCTTGGGGAAGCTCCCCGCGCACAGTAAGACAAGAGGGAATGGGCTGTTTGATGGTTGTCAGACGCTAATGGCCGCCCGCTGAGTCATAGGCCGTTTACCGTACGGCTGAGCGGAGTTTCGCCTTAGGCGCGAGGTAACCGGAATGTGCAGTAGATCTTATCGACCTTCCAACGTTGACAGATTAAACTCGCAGGCTTAAGAGGCCAGGGGTGGAGTGGCCGCTTGACTTGACAAAGCCAAGGTAAACCAATAGGGCGGATATTTTGTGCAAATTGTAGTTCCGATGTCGGGCTTTGGAGAGCGATTTCGTAATGCCGGATACTCTATCCCCAAGCCATTGATTGAAGTCGATGGAAAGCCCATCGTGGCCCATGTCATAGATATGTTTCCTGGCGAATTGAATTTCATCTTCATTTGTAACCAAGAGCATCTAGATGAGCCCGCTTATCGCATGAAAGACATTCTGAAGGAGTTCTGTCCTTCAGGGCGAATAGTCGGGATTGCACCTCACAAACTTGGCCCGATCAATGCTGTACGCCAGATAGAACATCTGCTTGACCCTAACGAGCCTGTGGTGGTCAATTACTGTGATTTCACTTGTTATTGGGATTGGCATCACTTTCAGCAATACGTCGTTGACACTGCTTGTGTAGGGGCTATACCCGCTTATAAAGGGTTTCATCCGCACTCACTAGGCAGCACGAACTACGCTTATATACGTGAAGTAGATGGTTGGGTTCACGATATTCAGGAAAAGCAACCCTATACAAGCAATCGAATGGAGGAATATGCCTCCAGTGGTACTTATTATTTCTCTTCAGCGCAAGTGATGCTTGATGCATTTCGCTTTGTGGTGGAGCAGGATCTGAATATTGGCGGTGAATATTATGTCAGCCTCGCCTACAAGTCACTTTTTAATGGTAAAGAGCCTGTAGTCGTTTACCCACTTCAGCACTTCATGCAATGGGGGACACCGGAAGACGTTGCTGAATACAATGTTTGGTCGAGTGCCTTCAAGGAATTGGCCACTCAGCCCGTAAACAGTACGGTGCCACAAGGAACTCTGGTCATTCCCATGGCAGGCCTGGGGCAACGTTTTGTTAATGAAGGATATGTGCAGACCAAGCCACTCATTCCCGTTTCTGGAGTGCCAATGGTCGTCCAGGCGACTCATGACTTACCGCCTGCCGAACAGCATGTCTTTGTATTGCGCAAGGATATGGTGGGATATGAGGGGCTGGCTCATGAGCTAAGAGAACTCTATCCAAGCGCGAACATAAAAACCATTGATCATGTGACTGAAGGACAAGCCTGCACAGCATCGATGGGGTTAGACGGATTGGAGTATAGAGGGGGGGAAGTGCCTGGCCCGATCACGATAGGTGCTTGTGACAATGGTGCGCTTTACAGCGCCGATGAATTCAACAGGCTTGTCAGTGATCCGTCAGTAGACATTATAGTCTGGGGCGTTCGAGGTTATCCTAATGCTTGCCGTCACCCAAAGATGTTTGGATGGATCGAGGCCGAGGGCAGCTTGATTCACTCGATATCTGTCAAGGCTCCATTAGATAAGCCTACGGTTGACCCCATTGTCTTGGGGACGTTTACCTTCCGTAAGGCAGAGTATTTTCATCGTGCCTTAGAACGGCTCATTGCCCGCGAAGGTCGAGTCAATGGTGAGTTCTACATAGACTCCTTGATTAATGATGCAATTGAGTTGGGCATGCGCTGTCACCTCTTCGAAGTGAGCAGTTACCTGTGCTGGGGTACGCCAAATGATTTGCGTACATTTGAGTATTGGCAATCCTGCTTCCATAAATGGGCTGGTCACTCCTACCGTTTGGAGCAGGATCGACGAGTTCCACGAGAGCAAGTTAGTGTGCTTGAGGAAAAGTATCAAAAGATGGTGCCTGAGTTGCCAAAGAGGCATGCATGATCAAGCGTGAGCTAGGTGTGTTTCTAGTTGTTGGTATCTTGAGTGTCCTGATCGATTTTTTCAGTTACCACGCTTTGCTTGGGCTCGATGTAAATATCGCAAAAACGGTAGGTTTTCTGAGTGGCGCATTGTTTGCCTACTTTGCCAACCGCTATTGGACATTCGGTTATAAGCCTCATGTGCCTGGTAGTATCTGGCGCTTTGCAATTTTGTATGCCAGTACTCTCGGGGCTAATGTCCTAGTCAACTATCTGGCATTGAAGTGGTTCTCCAATATATCTGCCCCCGTCCTGCTGGCTTTTCTTGTTGCGACAGGGGTTTCTGCTGGACTTAATTTTCTGGGTATGAAGATTTTTGTATTCAGAGCTCGTACTGCTTCGGAGCTTCAATGAGGCTTTCACTTGTTATCCCTTGTTATAATGAGGCAGCAAATTTGCCTCTATTGCTTGAACGTTGTAAGGAAGTGGTGTCTGGTTCGGATGTTGAAGTGATTTTAGTCGATAACGGCTCCACGGATAGCACTCCTGATGTTCTCGCCAAGTTGCTTCCTCAGTATCCAGGTTGCCGAAGCATTCGTGTCGAAAACAACAAAGGGTATGGTTTTGGAATTGTGTCCGGCTTGAAGGCTGCCAAAGGGCAAATTTTAGGTTGGACGCACGCAGACATGCAAACCGATCCGCAAGATGCACTTAGAGGACTGCTTCTGTTTGAGAAGTATGGCGATAATATATTTGTGAAGGGGCGGCGTTATGGGCGTCCCTTCATGGATGTCGTCTTCACTATCGGTATGAGCCTTTTTGAAACGGTTCTATTGACTAAACCGATGTGGGATATAAATGCCCAGCCGACAATGTTCTCTCGGGATTTTTTTAGCAGGTGGAGTGCGACTCCTGATGACTTCTCCTTGGACCTCTATGTCTATCATCATGCCCGACTGCAGAAACTGAAAATTTGTCGATTCCCTGTGAGATTCAGCGAGCGAGCGCATGGTGTTTCGCACTGGAATGTGAATTGGGCGGCGAAGTGGAAGTTCATTAAAAGAACCATTGGTTTTAGTCTTGAATTAAAAAGGAAGCTTTCAAAGTGAAACTAATTTCTCATCGCCGTAATACTATCGCTGAATTACAGGCAACTGATAGAAAATATGGCGTTGAAGTGGATATTCGCAGCAGTGGCCATGAGCTTATTATACATCATGATCCATTTGTTGTTGGTGAGTGCTTTGAAAAGTGGCTGGATTCTTACAAGCATGGAACCTTGATTCTCAATGTCAAAGAGGAAGGGCTCGAGGGGCGCTTGATTGATCTCATGGCATCGAAAGGTATTGAAGAGTACTTTTTTTTGGATCAGTCTTTTCCTTTTCTCATCAGGTGGTCGGGCAAGTGCGAACATCGCTGCGCTGTACGGGTATCAGAGTTTGAGTCGATCGAGACAGCATTAAGCTTGGCAGGAGTAGTGCGTTGGGTTTGGGTCGACTGTTTCACCAAGTTTCCGCTAAGTGAGGCTGATGCTGTACGTCTCAAGAGTGCTGGGTTCAAACTCTGTATAGTTTCTCCAGAATTGCAAGGGCGTGATGCCGAGACGGAAATTCCTGCCTTGGTAAAAGTTATGAATGCGCTGGCTATTGTGCCGGATGCGGTTTGTACGAAGCGCCTTGATATTTGGGAAAGTCTGGTAGTTACACAATGAGAAAAATGTGTTGGCATCCATTATTTTTCCTGGGACTTGCAATTCGTTTAGCTCTCATAGCCACTATGGCTCCTCTTGCAGTCTCCGACTGGTATGTTCCATTCTTGGGTGACAGCACTACGTCATTGACTATCGATCCTTGGTCAGTATGGGTCGCGGGTGGGGGAGAAGCGGGAGCCTTTCCTTATGGATATGCGATGTGGCTGGTTTTTTTGCCGATGGTATTTGTCAGCAAACTAATTGGTATTCCTCTGCAGTATGGCTACGAGTTGACATTGCTCATTGCCGATTTCTGCCTGTTCATTACATTGCATAATCTCCTGCCTGGGCGCCATCGGCTTTTACTTGTCGCCTATTGGCTTTCACCGATCGTCATTCTTGCGAGTTACATGCTAGGGCTGAATGACCTTGTTCCTGCTTTGTTTTTGACGCTGTCAATATTGTTTGTCCGGAAAGTCGAGCTAAAGAAGGCTGGGGTTTTTTGTGCAGCGGCTATTTCCGCTAAATTGAGCATGATCGTCGCACTGCCGATATTTATGATCTATCTGTACAACAATAAAGCTTTGCGGCAGCATATTTTAAAGTTCTTTTTTGGGTTCGCTGGTTGTGCATTGATTCTTGGTGTTCCATTTGCTTTTTCTGACGCCGGTATTCAGATGTTGTTCGGAAATCCAGAAATGGGAAAGGTTTATCGAATAGCACTGAATTTGGGTGGCGGAGTCTCTATTTATATAGTTCCGTTGATTTACCTGGTTATGTTGTATCTGGTATGGCGAGTTAGGCGTCTTAACTTTGATCTATTTCAGATAATTGTGGGAATGTCCTTTTTTCTGATTGTATTGATGGTTCCTGCCTCTCCTGGATGGTTCGTGTGGAGCTTGCCGTTTCTTGTTCTTAACCAAGCTACGAGTGGGCGTCTCTCTATGCTGTTGATAGGGGGGTTTTCTGCTTTATATGTAATAAGTACCCTTCTTGTCACACCACTATTGTTCTTCAATGGGGGCAGTTTCGATTTGAGTCAAATGCTCCATGTGACAGGGCATTCGGAAAATATGGCAGCCTCACTGCTGCATACCGCCATGGTGGCGATTGGCATGGTATTGGCTATCCGGATACTGCGTGAAGCAGTTACCCGCAATGACTTCTTCAGATTAAGTCGTAAGCCTTTTGTCATAGGAGTGGCGGGCGACTCCGGAGCTGGTAAAGATACCTTTGCTGATGCAATTACAGGTCTTTTCGGAGCCCACTCAGTCGTGAAGCTTTCTGGTGACGATTATCACCTCTGGGACAGACAGAAGCCGATATGGCAGGTGATGACTCATCTCAATCCCATGGCCAACGATTTGGAAGGCTTCTGCAGTGACCTTGTATCCTTGACCGACGGGAAGCTCATCCAGTCCAGGCATTACGACCATCAAACAGGAAAAATGAGTAAGCCGTTTCGAATTGCCAGCAACGATTTTATCCTGGCCAGTGGTTTGCATGCGCTGTATATGCCGATCCTCAGAGATTGCTGCAATCTGAAAATTTATCTTGATATTGACGAAGGCTTGCGGCGCTACTTCAAGTTGAAGCGGGATGTGCATCAGCGAGGTCATACTATTGAGCGGGTACTATCTTCTTTTGATAAAAGAGAGCCTGACTCCGAACGGTTCATTCGACCTCAATCGAGTCATGCCGATCTGATATTTGCATTACAACCGATTCATCCTCGGATGCTCGAGAGCTTTGATGACGAGCGCCCCTTGCGCTTAAAATTGATGGTTAAAACACGACATGGTTTCAATGAGCTTTGGTTGAACCGGATTTTAGTCGGTGTTTGTGGGCTGCATGTTGATATGGACGTCAGTAGTGATGGAGCAGAAGTTCAAATGACGATAGAGGGGGAATCATCTGCAGCAGATATGGAATTTGCCGCAAGTATGCTTAGTCCTCACGTCCTTGAGTTTCTAGATATCTCACCTGAGTGGCAGGATGGCATGGTCGGTTTGATGCAGTTGATCACCCTGTCACATATTGGCCAAGCACTTACAAAGCGATTTATATAATGAAAATAAATAATCAAGAGCGGTTTGCCCGCCTGCCTGATGCTATTTTGTTCGATACGGATAATACTCTATATCCTTATGATCCGGCGCACGCGGCTGCCCAAGCGGCAGTTCGGAATAAAGTTGTAGAGATGTTTTCTATTCTGCCGGAAGAGTTTGATAAGGCTTTTGATCAGGCTAGGGGGCAAGTTAAGGCACGTTTAAAGCACACTGCGTCTTCCCATAGCCGGCTGCTTTACCTTCAACGGATGCTAGAGATCATGGGCTTGGGGTCTCAGGTACTTCTAGCCTTGGACTTCGAGCAGACTTATTGGAGAACTTTTCTAAGTAATGCCATTTTGTTCGATGACGTAAAAGAACTATTGGACGATATTCGGCTTCTGGGAATTCCCGTCGCGATCGTCACCGATCTGACTGCGCAAATACAGTTCAGGAAAGTTGTGTATTTTGGGCTTGATCACTGTTTTGATTACATTGTCACCAGTGAAGAAGCCGGTTTTGACAAACCGCACGAAGCTCCTTTTCAGATTGCGTTGGAAAAAATCAGGCCAAAGGGTGACTGTATTTGGATGATTGGAGATAACCCAATAAATGACATTCGTGGTGCTAAAGAGCAAATCAAGGCCACTACCATTCAGAAAATACACAAAGGTGTAGTTGAAGGGGAGCGGGATTGCCTTCCAGATGCGAGTTTTGCAGAGTTTTCACAACTTAGAGAGGTTGTTCGGAGGCTGGCAAGATAATGGGTATTTCGCAAAGCCGCATTACGCGGGGCTTGGAGCGGGCTGCCTGCTTTCTACAGAAACATATTGGCATTCTGGCATGGATCGTAGGCGGGCTATTTCTCTTTTCCCTTTTTACGCAGGGGATTGCTAAAGGTGGGCGATGGGACCTTTATGAGGCCATTGCCATGGCAGATCAACTATCAGGTAAATTTGGTTATAGCCAAGGCTCTATAGACTGGTTCAAGCCTTCGACGCCTTACTTTCCAGGTGTATCATTTTTAGCTGCTCTCACTCGAACGTTTGGCGGTTATCAGGTCGAGATGCTGTTGTTCGCTGCGTCTGCATGTGTGGTTTTTCTGCTTTACTTATTGTTCTTCTTGTACAGAAGTGGAGGAGGGAGTTGGCCTCTTGCCCGCTTCTTTGTATTTTCGGTCGCGGTTTCTTATTTCTTTCTTCCTTCTTGGCTTGATTATGCAAAGGAGTTCAAGCCAGATGCTATATCGCTTGTGTTTTTTGTTGCGGGATCTTTAGCACTTCTAAAGCTTGAGCGAGGAGTGAATAGGGCAGTTCTGGTAGTTTCTCTGCTGGCTATTTCATTGCTGTTTAAACAGCAGATCGTCGCGCCGATGTTTGGTTTGTCATTGGTAAGCTTCTTGAAGCACGGCTCATATTTCGAAAAGATCAAGGATTTTACGTACATATGCTTGGGAGGAATCCTGGGATTAGGGATTGCTATAAGTGTCGAAGGAGGTCTTTTTTACGCGGTTTTATCTCATGTGGGAAGAGGTAGGGTATCTGTTGTAGATAAAGAGCATCTCCAGCTTTTTCTCGAAGTATTCGGAGTCGTTTTTTTTGCTTTAGCTGTTTTGGGTTTTAATTCCTTCAAGGAAAGACTGGCGGCTCTTGTTAGTAATGGAGCTGTTTTACTAATTCCCGCTATTTTTTGGTTTCTCGCCTGTTTTTCTGGGGCAATGAACTATGGCGGGAACATCGGAAATACTGCTGTTGGGATGGTTCTTTTCATACCCGCGGCGGCGATGTTCTATCAAAAAATAAATCCAGTGGTCATTTCTGGGCTTGCAGTTGTATTGATATGTTTAATCTCAACGGATGTCGCGACTAGTCATTGGTTGGAGGAGTATAGGGAAAGACTATCGCTCGATGCTGAAGTCGCCGAGAAAGTAGCGGACTATAAGCCTGAGTCTATTCTTGTGTCGGGTGATAGCTATATTTCGGTGCGGAATCTGGAGGTGGGAAGAATCTCGGAGATTGATACGTGGGCGCACATTCATCAAGGTGTAAATAGAAAGGAAGTTGCACCGGATGGAGGCTCTTTGATCGATTTTTTGAAACCCGACGCAATAGTCTGCGTACAAGGATGTTCGGTATTCGAGAAAGATTATTCCTTTCGGCCGCTTGATCATGGTTATAGGGAGGAAAGGATAGTTTCAGGTGGTAGAGATAAGGTTCTGTTTTTCAGGAGTGATTTGACTTCGGCTGCTCATCAATAGATGGCTTAGGTCTTTATGAGGGGTTTGGTTGCCTCAATGTATACCTATAGTTATCAAGGCTGGGGTTGCGAATAAGATGCACTTTGGCCTTGGAGTTGTTGAATTTCTGGAGAGAAGTGAGGATGTCAATGTTATCGATGGCTGAGCAGGTGAAAGCATATTGCGCTCGAGTAGGCGAAGACCCATTGCTAGTCCAGGGGGCAGGAGGGAATGCTTCTTGGAAGGAAGACAATTTACTTTGGGTTAAAGCATCTGGCACATGGCTGGCAAATGCTGAGAAGGAAGATATTTTCATTTCCGTTGATTTAGCTGACCTACGCGAGAGAGTCTCTAGTGGTGACTTCTGCTTGGTTCCAAAAGTCGTTGGTCAGTCAACGCTGAGACCCTCAATTGAAACAATTCTACATGGTCTGATGCCGCATAATGTAGTTGTGCATCTTCATGCAGTTGAAGTTCTGGCGTATCTGGTGAAGGAATCGGCTTTTGAAGAGCTGAGCGCGCGGCTAGGAAGCTCCTTGAAATGGTTGTTTGTCAATTACTTCAAACCCGGTGCAGACCTTGCCCGGGCTGTTCATGAACAGCTTGAAATGCATCCTGATGCCGATGTTGTTTTCCTCAAGAATCACGGGGTTGTGATTGGCGGTGCAAATACTCGTTCTGTTGAGCAGACGCTCGAAGAACTAATCTTGTATTTGCAAGTGAAGGCTATTCAAGCTACGGGAGATAGTCTATCGCCGACGCTTGAATTGACGTCTTTACCTAGTGGTTATGTTCGTTGTGTTGATGAAGAGATCAATCAGTTAGCAATAAACTCCAGATTGTTTTCCCGGCTGAAAAACGCTTGGGCGCTTTACCCGGATCACATAGTATTTTTGGGGGCGGAGGCATCTATTGTTGAGGCCGCGAGCGATTTTGTTTCTCTACAAGATACCTCGACCAGGCCACATTATATTTTCATTGCGGGCCATGGTGTGTTTGCAAATGAGTCGGTCGCTGAATCGCACCAGGTGCAGTTGCGTTGTTATTACGATGTGCTTGTCAGACAGTCGGAGTTTGAGGAACTGAGTTCGCTCACCTCTTCTCAAGTCGCTGAGTTACTTGGTTGGGATGCCGAGAAGTACCGGCAGTCTTTAGCTGTCTGAGCGATACCAAGAGCTCTGTAGGAGTGCAGGCTGACTTCCACGTTTGTCGTGTGGAGGGGAGCGCGCTTGAGTATGGGAGAGAGCGATGCATTTACATCTAAAAACGTATGGTATGAAAATTTCCCGTTGTTGGTTTACGAATGCTGCTTGCAATTACCACGATGTTCCGTTGTCCAGAGCCTCGCTCGTTTCTTCAGCATTTTTCCCTAGTCACCGGAGCCCTACCCTTGCTGGCTTTTGGGACGGCAAGCATTCTGCCCTGGGTGCGCGCCAATAATAGTGGCAGGATCGCGCCGCTCACCCGCTTGATTCAGACGCAGCAACCGGCCAGATAGTTTCGCCACAGCCGTGAGACCATTTGCTGAGTCACGACCACGGACCCAATGTGTGCTGGGGGGCGGCCTACCCAGAAGATGACTCAGGTCCGGCCTCAATGAGCTGAACGCTAGCCATTAGTTACTTCACCTGGGGCTGATAGCCCATGCGCCAGCTCACCGTACGACAGGCCGCCAGCAGGCGTTGCGCCGCCGGGCCGTTTTCGTCGGCATGGAACATCGAGGCCGGTCCGACCACCGTCAGCACCGCGGCGATCTTGCCGGTGGCATCGAACACCGGCGCCGACAGGGCATCGACCCCGGGCATCAGCAGCCCGTGGATGTGGTGCAGGCCGCGCTGGCGGATCTGCTCGGCCAGGGCATCGTGAACCTGGCTCTCGGCCAGGGGATGGGCGTCGGCCTCGGCCAGTTCCTCCTGGCGCAGGTCGAGGGTTTCCCGCAGCGGCAGGTAGGCGTTGAACACCAGCCCGGTGGACGAACTGAGCAGCGGCAGCACCGAGCCCAACTGGGTGACCACGGTCATCGCCCGCACCGCGGGCTCGATGTGCACCACGGTGGCGCCCTGGTTGCCCCACACCGCGAGGAAACAGGTTTCGTTCAAGTCATCGCGCAGCTCGGCCAAGGGCAGGGCGGCGACTTTCAGCACATCCATGCTGCCCAGCGCCGCGAGGCCCACCCGCAAGGCTTCGCGGCCCAGGCCATAGTGGTTGGTGGCGGTGTTCTGCTCGGCGAAGCCGCTGGCGATCAGTGCCTGCAAGTAGCGATGGACTTTGCTCGCAGGCATCTGCACATGCTCGGCCAGGCGCGAGAGGGACGTGGACGGCGAGAGTTCGGCAAGAGCCTTGAGGATGTCGGTGCCGACCTCGGCCGAGCGGACTTTCTGTTTACCGTTGCTGTCGCTGGTGCTGCGCGGCTTTTCCATGGAGGTGTAGGGGTCCCGTGACAAGTGGCGGTCTTTATAGCTTGACGCTCCTGGGCAATCAAATTACGTTATGCGTAATTGGATTACGATAAAAATAACCCAGGCGTGCCGATAACTCTTGCGAAGGAGTGGTGGGCCCCTGCCTATTCCAACTTCCAGGAGGCTCCATGAACCTCGATTCTTCGGCGTCCGCCCTCAGCTACCAATCCGGCTTCGGTAACGAATTTTCCAGCGAAGCCCTGCCAGGCGCACTGCCCGTCGGCCAGAACTCCCCGCAGAAGGCCCCCTACGGCCTGTACGCCGAATTGTTCTCCGGCACGGCCTTCACCATGACCCGCAGCGAAGCCCGGCGCACTTGGATGTACCGCATCCAGCCTTCGGCCAAGCACCCGTCCTTCACCCGTCTCGAACGCCAGTTGGCGGGCGGCGACCTGGGACAAGTGACGCCCAACCGCCTGCGTTGGAGCCCGTTGTCGATCCCGGCGGAGCCTACGGATTTCATCGATGGCCTGGTGGCCATGGTGGCCAACTCGCCGGCGCAGAAACCGGCCGGCATCAGCGTCTATCACTACCGCGCCAACCGCTCCATGGAGCGAGTGTTCTTCAACGCCGACGGCGAGTTGCTGCTGGTGCCCGAGCTGGGCCGCCTGCGCATCCTCACCGAACTGGGCGTGCTGGAGCTCGAACCGCTGGAGATCGCCGTGCTGCCGCGTGGCCTGAAGTTCCGCGTCGAGCTGTTGGACCCGCAAGCCCGTGGTTATATCGCCGAGAACCATGGCGCGCCGCTGCGCCTGCCCGACCTGGGGCCGATCGGCAGCAACGGCCTGGCCAACCCCCGGGACTTCCTGGCCCCGGTGGCCCATTACGAAGACCTGCGCCAGCCCACCGCCCTGGTCCAGAAGTACCTGGGTGAGCTCTGGGGCTGCGAGCTGGATCACTCGCCGCTGGATGTGGTGGCCTGGCACGGCAACAACGTGCCGTACAAATACGACCTGCGCCGTTTCAACACCATCGGCACCGTCAGCTTCGACCATCCGGACCCGTCGATCTTCACCGTCCTGACCTCGCCCACCAGCGTACCGGGCATGGCCAACCTGGACTTCGTGATCTTCCCGCCGCGCTGGATGGTGGCCGAGAACACCTTCCGTCCACCATGGTTCCACCGCAACCTGATGAACGAGTTCATGGGCCTGATCCAGGGTGCCTACGACGCCAAGGCCGAAGGCTTCCTGCCCGGCGGCGCTTCGCTGCACAGTTGCATGAGTGCCCATGGCCCGGATGGCGAGACCTGCACCAAGGCGATCAACGCCCAATTGCAGCCAGCCAAGATCGACAACACCATGGCCTTCATGTTCGAGACCAGCCAGGTGCTGCGCCCGAGCCGTTTCGCCCTGGAATGCGCCGAACTGCAGAACGACTACGATGCTTGCTGGGCTTCGCTGCCCGTCACCTTCAACCCGAATCGGAGATAACCCATGACCTTGTCCACCATCACCCGCAGCTGGGTCGAGTCTGCCAACGGTCACCCCGACTTCCCGTTGCAGAACCTGCCCCTGGGCGTCTTCAGTACCCAGGGCTCGGCACCTCGCAGCGGCGTGGCCATCGGCGAGCAGATCCTGGACCTCGAGGCCGCGCTGGATGCCGGCCTGTTCGAAGGCCCGGCCAAGGCCGCGGTGGAGGCTACCCGTGGTGGCCAGTTGAACGCCTTCTTCCAGCTCGGTCGCCCGGCCCGCGTGGCCCTGCGTGAGCGCTTGCTGGAACTGCTGGCCGAAGGCAGCAGCCTGCAAGGCAAGATCCAGGCCCTGGGGGCGAAGCTGCTGCCCCAGGCCACCGATTGCCAGATGCATGTGCCGGCCAGGATCAATGACTACACCGACTTCTACGTGGGCATCGAGCATGCGCAGAACGTCGGCAAGCTGTTCCGCCCCGATAACCCCCTGCTGCCCAACTACAAGTACGTGCCGATCGGCTACCACGGCCGGGCCTCGACCATCCGCGCCTCCGGTGCCGACGTGCGCCGGCCCAAGGGCCAGACCCTGCCGGCCGGGCAGAGCGAGCCGACCTTCGGTCCTTGCGCGCGCCTGGACTACGAGCTGGAACTGGGGATCTGGATCGGCCAGGGCAACGAGCTGGGCGAGTCGATCGCCATTGGCGACGCCGCCGAGCACATCGCCGGTTTCTGCCTGCTCAACGACTGGTCGGCGCGGGATATCCAGGCTTGGGAATACCAACCGCTGGGGCCATTCCTGTCCAAGAGCTTCATCACCAGCATCTCGCCCTGGGTGGTGACCGCCGAGGCCCTGGAGCCCTTCCGCAAGGCCCAGCCGGCGCGCCCCGAAGGCGACCCGCAACCACTGCCGTACCTGCTGGACAAGCGTGACCAGGCCAGTGGTGGTTTCGACATCGAGCTGGAAGTGCTGCTGCTGACCAGGACCATGCGCGAGCAGGGCTTGCCAGCCCATCGCCTGACCCTGAGCAACAGCCAGTACATGTACTGGACCGTGGCGCAGATGGTGGCGCACCACAGCGTCAACGGTTGCCAGTTGCAGGCCGGCGACCTGTTCGGTTCGGGCACCCTGTCCGGCCCGCAGAGCGGCCAGTTCGGCAGCCTGCTGGAGATCACCGAGGGCGGCAAGAAACCGGTCGAGCTGGCCACTGGCGAAGTGCGCAAGTTCCTCGAGGACGGCGACGAGATCATCCTGCGCGGGCGTTGCCGCCGCGAAGGCTTCGCTTCCATCGGCTTCGGCGAATGCCGGGGTACCGTCCAGCCAGCCCGCTAGCAGGCTGTTGAAAAACGTAGGCGAGGCAGCCAGCGCAAGGCAAAAACAGGCAAAAGCGCAGTTTACGAGTGGTAAATGAGCATTTTGAGTCTGTTTTTAACGCAGCGATGACAACGCAGGTAGATTTTCAACGGCCCGCTAAGGGGAGTGCAGTATGGAGCTTTATACCTATTACCGTTCCACCGCGTCCTACCGGGTGCGGATCGCCCTGGGCCTCAAGGGCCTGGACTACCAGGCCATCCCGGTCAACCTGCTGGTGCCCAAGGGCGGCGCCAACCGCCTGCCGGAGTACCTGGAGATCAACCCCCAGGGCCGGGTTCCGGCCCTGCGTACCGACCAGGGCGACCTGCTGATCCAGTCGCTGGCGATCATCGAGTACCTGGAGGAGCGTTATCCACAGGTGCCGCTGTTGCCCGAGGATCTGGTCGGCCGTGCCCGTGCCCGGGCCGTGGCGTCCATCATCGGTTGCGACGTGCATCCCTTGCACAACTCCAGCACGCAGAACCTGCTGCGTGAATGGGGCCATGAGGAGGCGCAGTTGCTGGTGTGGATCGACCACTGGATCAGCCAGGGCCTGGCAGCCCTGGAACAACTGATCGGCGATGCCGGCTTCTGTTTCGGCGAGCAGCCGGGACTGGCCGATGTGTTCCTGATCCCGCAGCTGTACGCCGCCGAGCGCTTCAAGGTGTCGTTGGAGGCCTACCCGCGGATTCGCCGGGTGGCCGCGCTGGCTGCCGAGCATCCGGCGTTCCAGGCCGCGCACCCGGCCAACCAGCCCGACACTCCGGCCTGACCCTGGACGCCCTGGCCCAGGGCGCACCCGGCCCCTGCAGCCGCTTTGGAGCTGCTGCAGGATCTTGAGTCCCACCACCAGAGGATCTGCCCAGGCGCCTCTCGCATCACCCTCCATAACCATAAGAAACCGAACAGGTACCTTGCGATGCAAAACCAGATTGCCAGCTTTCGCGCTGCGCTCGACGCCCGCCCGGTGTCCGGCTATCAGTGGTCGTTGTTGTTGCTCCTCGCCTTGCTGCTGGTCACCGATGGCTACGACGCCCAGGTCCTGGGCTACGTGGTACCGGCCCTGGCCCAGGACTGGGGCCTGGAGAAAGCCGCCTTCGGCCCGGTGTTCAGTGCCAACCTGCTGGGCCTGACCCTGGGCTCCCTGGCGGTGACGCCCCTGGCGGATCGTTTCGGCGTGCGCCGGATCCTCCTGGGCTGCGTGCTGATCTACGCCAGCCTGACGGTGTTGATGGTGTTCAGCCAATCCCTGGACAGCCTCATGGCCGCGCGCTTTATCTGCGGTATTGGCATGGGTGGGGCGATGCCCAGCGCCATGGCGCTGATGTCCGAATATTCGCCGCCGCGCCTGCGCACCCTGATGGTGACCCTGGCCGCCTGCGGTTTCTCCTTCGGTGGTGCGGCCGGCGGTTTCGTCGCGGCCGGCTTCATCGATCGCTTCGGCTGGGAGGCGGTGTTCCTGGCGGGCGGCGTGACCCCGTTGCTGCTGTTCCCGTTCCTGCTCTGGCGCTTGCCCGAATCCCTGCCACGCCTGCTGCGCGATGCGCCACCCTATGCGCGCCTGCGCAAGCTCAGCGCGCGCATGCTGCCGGACTGGCAGCCGCCAATGGCGAGCGGCGATGAGGGCCAGCAACAAACCGGTGGCAAGTTCACGGTGGTGGAGCTGTTCCGCCAGGGGTATGCGCGGCCGACGCTGCTGATCTGGTCGACCTTCTTCGTCAGCCTGATCCTGCTGTATTTCATGATCAGCTGGCTGCCGACCCTGCTGCTGGAAAGCGGCCTGGCCTTGAAGCAGGCCAACCTGGTGACTTCGATGTTCCTGTTCGCCGGAACCTTGGGGGCGATCTGCATGGCCTGGGTCGCCGATCGTCTCAAGCGCAAGGTGCGGCTGTTGTCCGCAGTGCTCGCCCTGGCGGCGCTGTGCACCGTGCTGCTGGGGTTGAACCACGACAACCCGCGGTACCTGGTGGTGTTCGTGTTCGCCGCGGGCTTTTGCATCATCGGCGGGCAGCTGACCCTGAATGCCTTTGCCAGCAACTTCTATCCGGCCCAGGTGCGTGCCACCGGTACCGGCTGGGCGCTGGGAGTGGGGCGCTTCGGTTCGATCCTCGGGCCGCTGCTGGGCAGCATGTTGCTGGCGATGCATATCCCGGTGCAGCAGATTTTCTTCTTCTGCGCGGTGCCGGCCCTGCTGGCCGCGTTGCTGATCATCCGGGTGCGTGCACCCTCCGAAGGGAGCGACGGCGGCACAGGCGCGGCGCAGCCGTTGCAGGCACCGCTCAAGTCCTGAGGGGAGAGCGGGTCAGCAGGCCAGGTGCTTGATCATCGGCACACAGGCCAGGGTCAGGCCCCGGGGTGACTGGTACTGGGCGACGCGCTCGCCGACGAAGCCGCACTGGCGGTAGAAGTCCGCGGCATTCAGGGTCGAGTCCAGGATCAGGTGCGACAAGCCGGCCTGCAGGGCCTGCTGTTCGAGGTAGTCCATCATCTGCCGGCCGATCCCGCGGCCCATGTAGGCCGGGTCGACGAAGACCGCATCGACCTGGCCTGACTCAAGGTCGAGGATGGCACTGGCGGCGACCTGGCCGTCGATGACCGCCACGTGCCCGTTGCTTTCCAGCCATTCGATGAAGGACTGGCCAAGGTTGCCAGCGGTCCACACTTGCAGGTCGGCAGCCGGGTAGTACCCCGCGCATTGATGGTTGATGGCCTGGTTACGTATGTCGAAGACTCGTTGCGCGTCGCCGCCGTGGGCTTTTCTGATCAGCATGCTCGGTCCATTCCTTGGAGTGGGCCGGCCATCATGCCTGGGCGCCAAAGGCGCTGTCATGCCTTGCCGTGCTCAGTGCACCACTTTGTTCGCCGGCGGCAGGTGCCCCAGGCGCTCGGTCAGGCGCAGGCGCTGGATCGGGTCCTCACTGAGCAACAGGGCGCGCTCCAGGTCGAAGCGTTCGGCATTGGGGCATTCCAGGCGCTGGTAGAGGCTGGCCCGGGCCAGGTAGTCGGCGGCGTTGCCATCGCCCAGTTCCAGCACCCGCTCGGCGTCGACCAGGGCGCCGAGCAAGTCGTCATGGGCCAGGTGCAACTGGCGCAGGTTGCGCGACAGACGCTGGAACATCTGTCGTGGTTCGGCGCTGGCCAGGTGTTCGGCCTTGAGCTTGAGGTGATCGCCGTATTGGCGTTGCAGCAGTTCGCGGCAGTCGTTGGGGTACAGGCGGCGCCCGCCGCAAGGGTCCAGCAGGTGGTCGGCGCCGGGCACCCGCAGCAGGAAGTGGCCGGGAAAATTCACCCCCACCAGGGGAATATGCAGCCGCTGCGCCAGTTCAAGGGCGATCAGGGCCAGGGCCAGGGGCTGCCCGCGACGCCGTTCGAGAACCTTGTCCATCAGTGCTGCCTGGGGCCGCAGCGGCAGGTACTCGTCCTGCTGGAATTCCAGGTCGTTCATCCGCCGCAGCAGGGGCTGGCCCAGTTCGCTGGCAGGCAGCGACGGCAGGCTGCCGCCGATCTGCTGCTGGATATGCTTGAACTCCTCCAGCAACTGGCCCGGCACCAGTTGTGGTTCGTGTTCGGCGGCGATCCATAGCGCGGCTTCCAGCAGGGCCGGTGGCGAGCGGTGCAGGCAGGCGAAAAAGGCTTGGCGCGGGTTCATGGCAACCTCCGGCGAATGCCTCGTTTTAGCCCCGTCCCGGCGCTTCGTCCAGTGTTGCGACCATCGCCATTGGTTATTTCCCCAAGGTTGCAAAGCCGGGCGGCTTATTCCTGCGCGGCGCAGCAATTTTCAGGCGCAAGCCTATACTGGCGACTACAAGAAGTGATTCGGGAGCCCGTCGATGTTCGCTCTCATGCACAGCACCCGCCTTGAATCGCTGCATCTGAGTATCGACCCCGCGACCGGGTTGAAAGCAGTGATCGCCATCCACGACAACCGCCTGGGGCCTGCCTTGGGCGGTTGTCGTTATCTGCCCTATCCCGACGATGCCAGTGCCGTGGCCGATGCCGCGCGCCTGGCCCAGGGCATGAGCTACAAGGCGGCGCTGGCCGGCCTGCCCCAGGGCGGTGGCACCGCCGTGATCATTCGCCCGGCCCATGTGGAAAATCGTGCAGCGCTGTTCGAAGCCTTCGGCCGTTGCGTCGAGCAACTGGACGGACGCTACATCACCGCCATCGATAGCGGCACCTCGGTGGCCGACATGGACTGCATCGCCCAGCAGACTCGTTACGTCACCAGTACCAGCGCCGCTGGCGACCCGGCGCCCCATGCGGCCATGGGGGTGTTCGCCGGTATTCGCAGCACTGCCATGGCACGCCTGGGCAGCGATAACCTCGAGGGCTTGCGGGTGGCGATCCAGGGCCTGGGCAATGTCGGTTATGCCCTGGCCGAGCAGTTGCATGCCGCTGGCGCCGAATTGCTGGTCAGCGACATCGACTCCGGCAAGGTCCAGCTGGCCATGGAACAGTTGGGCGCGCATCCGGTGGCCAACGACGCCTTGCTCAGTACCCCTTGCGACATCCTCGCGCCCTGTGGCCTGGGTGCGGTGCTCAATAGCCGCAGCGTGGCGCAGTTGCGCTGTTCGGCAGTGGCCGGTTCTGCCAACAACCAGCTGACCAACCTGCAGGTCGCCGACCAGCTGGAGCGGCGTGGCATCCTCTACGCTCCGGACTACGTGATCAATTCCGGAGGGCTGATCTACGTGTCGCTCAAGCACCATAACGAGGAACTGCCGGTGATCACCGCCCACCTGTCGCAGATCAGCCTGCGCCTGACCGAGATCTTCGCCCATGCCCAGGCGGAAAAGCGCTCGCCGGCACGCATCGCCGACGAACTGGCGGAGCGGGTGCTCTATCGCTAGGCAGCGGTAACCTGATGCTGGTTTTATGTAACATCGGTATCTGCAGCGGTTGGCGGGCAATGGCCAACCATTGCTGCGGCCGACCACACGGGGAATGTATTGGACGATGGCTGAAGTGCTCGACGACGGATTGGATCAACAGCTGACCCGGGTGCTGCACAGCGCTCTGGATCTTCAGGCGATCCGCCAGGTCCTGGTGTTGTACAGGGAGCGCGGGTTTTCAGCGCAGGTTGTATACGACCGTCTTGCCCACCTTCGGCTCGAGGCAGTTGGCGCTGAAGAAGACCGCATCCTCGAGGCCATGGACATCGCGTCCGGGTATTGCCCGGCACGGTGCAGGGTGTGGGAACCTGCTCCGTGAGCGTGGCGAGTACGCAAAGGCGTTACAGGGCAAACGCCATCGGATGGCAACTCCATTCCCAGGCATGAAAAAAAGCCCTGTGTCGTGGACGCAGGGCTTTTTGATCGGGGCAAGCCTATTTCGCGGCCTTGGCCGCTTTCGCCGGCTTGGCTGGCGCCTCCACCTCGACGGGCTGCTCCTTCTCGACCGGCGCCACGGCTGGCGCCGCCTCGCTGAGCAGTTCGTTCAGCGCATCCGGCTGGCTCTTGAAGGCCTTGGCGAATACATCGCGATTCTTGGCCATGTAGATGCCGGCTTCTTCCACTTGTTGCTCGGTCAGCGACGGCACCGCTTTTTGCAGCACCTGCGCCAGCACTTCAGCCAGTTCGAGCATCTTGTCATGACGGTCAGCTTCGGCTTTATCCATGAACAAGCGCTCCAGATCTCGGCTGCTGCGGTATACCACTTCGACGGCCATTCACCACCTCACATGCCTTCACGATAATGGGTCGGTACAAATACTGTATCGATATACAGGCTCGAGAGAATAGGCGAAACCTTTTCCCTTGGATAGTGGCTTTTCAATGTAGACGGATTTTTTTCCCCGGCCATTGATCCCAGCAGTAGTTGCTGTCGGGTACGTGCCTCGCTGGCAATGCTCGCCATCTCAATGACGTGCCCCTGGCCTTTTTTCTGCATGCAGGACAACCGTCACGTCCCTCGCGCATCATCCGGTCGAAACGACCTAAGGAATAACCATCGTGAAAATCAATTGGGCCGAAAACCTGCGGCAGAACGTCCATCAGTTGGCCGAGTCCCTGGGCAACCTGTTCGTCGAATCGTTCCACTACCTGGCGCTGTTCGCCATCGGCGCGGTGACCGCCTGGGCGGCGGTGATGGAATTCCTGCAGATGCTCGAGGAAGGCCACATCAAGATCGACGACATCCTGCTGCTGTTCATCTACCTGGAATTGGGCGCGATGGTCGGTATCTACTTCAAGACCAACCACATGCCGGTGCGTTTCCTGATCTACGTGGCGATCACGGCATTGACCCGGCTGCTGATCTCCAACGTCTCCCACCACAATCCGCCGGACCTGGGGATCATCTACCTGTGCGGCGGCATCCTGCTGTTGGCCTTTGCCGTGCTGGTGGTGCGCTACGCGTCCTCGCAATTTCCCTCGGTGAAGATCGAACACCCGCAACGCAAGGTCGGCGAGGGTTCCAGCGAGCATCCGGAAGTGGAGAAAGGCGAGATCTAGTGAGGTCGCGCCTGCGCCTGCGCTGCCTGGTTTGCCGGCGGCGGCAGGGGTAGGCGGTCGCCGTTGGTCATGGCCTGGAGGATCGCCATGGCGCTGTGGCCTTGCTCGATGGCGATACCGAACTGGATGCTCTGCACCAGGCGTTCGATGCGTTGCGGGTCGCTGCGCTGGGCCGAGCTGATCAGGCGCTTGGCCACCACCTGGCCGGCCTGGGACAGGGTCAGCATCATGCTGCCGTCCAGGCCCTGGATGCTCAGGTTGACCTGGTACTGGGGAGCGAAAGTGTCGGTAATCAATTGCAATGGGTTGTCCATGTCGCGTCACCGCCTGCTGGGATCGTGCAGACATTGACCGGCCGGGTGCGAGATTAGTTCGCAATTGCGGACCGCTGGCCGGTCGTTCGTCGAGGCTTGCCGGCATCCGTGCGCCTCTCGGGCGATCAAGCAAGGGGCATGCCGCGGCCGGCGCCGACCAATGAATCCGGGAGCAAAAAAAAGCGGACCGCAAGGTCCGCTTTTTCGTTGTCGCCCCGTTTCAGGGCAGGAAGGAGAAGATGATCGCCGACAGTGCGATCAGCCCGATCAGTACCACGAACAGGTTCGACAGCTGGCCCGAGTACTGGCGCAGCGACGGTACGCGCTGGATCGCATACATCGGCATCAGGAACAGCAGGCAGGCGATCACCGGGCCGCCCAGGGTCTCGATCATGCCCAGGATGCTCGGATTGAAGGTCGCCACTGCCCAGCAGCTGAGCACCATGAACAACGCGGTGAGCTTTTCCAGGTGGCTGGAGGACAGGGCGCGGCCGCGACCGCGCAGGCTTTTCACGATCAGCCCCTGGAAGCCTTCGCTGGCGCCGATGTAGTGGCCCAGGAACGACTTGGTAATGGCTACCAGCGCGATCAGTGGCGCGGCGTAGGCGATGACCGGGGTCTGGAAGTGGTTGGCCAGGTACGACAGGATCGAGATGTTCTGCGCCTTGGCTGCAGCCAGGTCCGCCGGCGACAGGGCCAGCACGCAACTGAAGCAGAAGAACATCACCGTCAGCACCATCATGGCGTGGGCCATGGCCAGGATGCCGCTGCTCTTGCGTTCAGCCTGCTGGCCATAGTGGCGCTTCTGGTCCACGGCGAAGGCCGAGATGATCGGCGAATGGTTGAACGAAAACACCATCACCGGGATCGCCAGCCACAGGGTCTTGAGGAACAGCGGCATGGACATGCCGTCGCCGGCGGAGGCGAAGAACGCGCCGTTCCAATTGGGGATCAGGCTCAGGGCCAGCAACAGCAGGGCGGCGACGAAAGGGTAGACCAGCAGGCTCATGGCCCGCACGATCACGCCCTGGCCGCAGCGCACGATGGCCATCAGGCCCAGGATCAGCAACAGCGACAGCACCGCCCGCGGCGGCGGGGCCATGTGCAGCTGGTGTTCCATGAAGCTGCCCAGGGTGTTGGTCAGGGCCACGCTGTACACCAGCAGGATCGGGAAGATGGCGAAGAAGTAGAGCAAGGTGATCAGCTTGCCGGCGCCGACCCCGAAGTGTTCTTCCACCACCTCGGTGATGTCCCCGGAGCGCCCGGACAGGACGAAGCGGGCCAGCCCACGGTGGGCGAAGAAGGTCATGGGGAAGGCCAGCAGCGCCAGCACGATCATCGGCCAGAAGCCGCCGACCCCGGCGTTGATCGGCAGGAACAGGGTGCCGGCGCCGATGGCGGTGCCATACAGGCCGAGCATCCAGGTGGTGTCGTGCTTGCTCCAGCCCCGGGAGGCTGGCGCGCTGTCGCGGGGTGTCGCTACGGCAGGATTTTGAGTAGCAGGTGTGGGTACATCGGTCATCGGTATCGCCTCGTTATTATTCTTGCTCGGGCTCACGTGTTACGGACGGTCAGGGAAGGCTCCTCAGCATTCCACCCAGCTCACCGCCAGGCCGCCCCGTGAAGTCTCTTTGTATTTGTCATGCATGTCGGCGCCGGTATCGCGCATGGTGCGGATCACCCGGTCCAGGGAAATGAAATGCTGGCCATCGCCGCGCAGGGCCATCTGGGTGGCGTTGATCGCCTTCACCGCGGCAATCGCGTTGCGCTCGATGCAGGGCACTTGCACCAGGCCGCCCACCGGATCGCAGGTCAGGCCGAGGTTGTGCTCCAGACCGATCTCGGCGGCGTTTTCCAGTTGTTCCGGGGTGGCTCCCAGGACTTCCGCCAGGCCGGCTGCGGCCATGGCGCAGGCCGAACCCACCTCGCCCTGGCAGCCGACTTCGGCGCCGGAGATCGAGGCGTTCTTCTTGCACAGGATGCCCACTGCGGCGGCGCCGAGGAAAAAGCTCACGACATCGTCGTCGCAGGCTTGCGGGTTGAATTTCATGTAGTAGTGCAGCACCGCCGGGATGATCCCTGCCGCGCCGTTGGTGGGGGCGGTGACCATGCGCCCGCCGGCGGCGTTCTCTTCGTTCACCGCCAGGGCGTAGAGGTTGACCCACTCCATGGCCGACAGGGTCGAGGTGATGACGTTGGGCTTGCCGATCTCCAGCAGGTTGCGATGCAGCTTGGCGGCGCGGCGTGGCACGTCGAGCCCGCCGGGCAGGATGCCTTCGTGGCTCAGGCCCTGTTCCACGCATTCGCGCATCACCGACCAGATGTGCAGCAGGCCGCTGCGGATCTCGGCGTCACTGCGCCAGGCCCGCTCGTTGGCCATCATCAACTCGCCGACCCGCAGGTTGTGGGTCTTGCACAGGGCCAGCAGCTCGGCGGCGCTGTTGAAGTCGTAGGGCAGTTGCACGCTGGCGCCAGCTTCGGTCCCGGCCTCGACCTGCGCGGCCTCGACGATGAAACCACCGCCCACCGAGTAGTAGGTCTGTTCCAGCAGTGCGCCGTGTTCGCCCAGGGCGACCAGGGTCATGGCGTTGGGATGGTAGGGCAGGCTCTCGTCCAGCAGGAGCAAGTCCTGCCGCCAGTCGAAGGCGATGCTCGAGCGGCCGCCCAGCAGCAACTGGCCGCTTTCTCGCAGTTGCTGGATGCGTGGACCGATGCTGCGCGGATCGATGCTGTCCGGCCATTCGCCCATCAGGCCCATGACGCTGGCGCGGTCGGTGGCGTGGCCGACACCGGTGGCGGAGAGGGAGCCGTAGAGGCGGATCTGCACTCGCCGCACCTGCTCTTGCAGGCCCTGCTCGAACAGCGCCTGGGCAAAGGTCGCGGCGGCGCGCATCGGGCCGACGGTATGGGAACTGGACGGACCGATGCCAACTTTGAACAGATCGAAAACACTGATAGCCATGCTAAAGCCTTACAAGCAATGGAAGGTAGATCGCTGCCATTTTTTGTAGGCCAAGCGCAATGTCGGCGATACTGCCAACCTCGGTCAGCAGTGACCAACGAAATTTCCTAAGAGATCATTTAGCAGGACTAAACGATGAGTCGTCAGTTTCATGCCCAGACCTATGTCTGGCTGCATGTGTTTTCCTGTGCCGCGCGGCACCTGTCCTTCACCCGCTGTGCCGAGGAGTTGCACATCACTCCCGGGGCGGTGAGCCAGCAGATCCGCCAGCTCGAAGAGCGCCTGGGGTTTCGCCTGTTCCACCGCCGGGCCCGGGGTGTCGAACTCAGCGCCGAGGGCCAGCGCCTGGCCCTGACAGTGAGCGAGGCCTACGGCAGCATCGACGCCGAATTGCGCCGCCTGGATGCGGGCATGATCGGCGGCACCTTGCGCCTGCGCTCGATCCCGTCGTTCCTCGGCAAGTGGCTGACTCCGCGTCTGCCGCGCCTGCAGCAGCGCTATCCGGAGATCCAGTTGCGGCTGGTGGCGGAGGACAGCAGCGTGGCGCTGCATGAGGGTGACTTCGACCTGGCCATCGACCTGAACGACGGCAGCTATCCGGGCCTGCAATCCACCGCCCTGCTGGACGAGCAGATCTTCCCGGTGTGCGCGCCGAGCCTGCTGCGCGGGCGGCCACCGTTGCACGGTCCGGCGGACCTGGCGCACTTTCCGCTGCTGCACGACATCACCGCCTGGCGCGGCAGCTACGAATATGCCGAATGGGAGTTCTACCTCAATGCCATCGGCTTCGAAGGCGCCGATGTGCGTCGCGGCCATACCTTCAACCGTAACCACCTGACCATCGAAGCGGCGATCGCCGGCATGGGCGTGGCGATCGCCCGGCGCACCCTGCTCAACGACGAGCTGGAGCGCGGCACCCTGATCGTGCCGTTCGGCCTCGCGGTGCCCAATCACAAGCGTTACGTGCTGCTTTATGCGCCAGGCGCACTGAGCCACCCCGGGGTGCGGGCGGTGCATGACTGGCTGGTGGAGGAAGCGGAGATATTTCGCGGCCTGCACCCCCTGGGAGAGGGGCAGGAATGAGCTGTTTCAAGTCGTGTCGCAAGCGCGGCTGACTCCCCACACTAACAGCGCCCTGGCGGTTTGTCCGGCTTTATTTGCGTATGAATATTTATATTTTTCCAGGGGTTGAAATGTTCTTCGCCGTGCCTAATTGTGTAATCAAGAGGTCACGAAATGCTGGTCAAAGCCAGGTTCCAGGCCTCTTGCGAGCAAGCTGAAATAAGGGAAGAACTATGCAAATCCAAGTCCATAGCGATAACCATATTCAAAGCAGCCTTCGGATGGAGGAGTGGGTGCGCAGCACCGTTGAAAGCACGCTCGAACGTTACGAGGAAGACCTGACCCGGGTGGTGGTCCATCTACGTGACGAGAATGGCGGCAAGTCGGGTCCCGATGACCTGCGTTGCCAGCTCGAGGCCCGGCCCAAGGGGCACCAGCCGATTTCCGTGACCCACAAGGCCGATACCCTGGAGCAGGCCATCGACGGCGCCACCGTCAAGCTGGAAAGTGCCCTGGAGCACATGTTCGGCAAGTTGCGCGCCAAGCGCCCGGCAGTAGTGTCCGACAATGACGGCAGCGAGGCGGATGCCCTGCTCGAAGAAGAATTCCTGGAAAACCAGCAGGCTGCGCTCAATAGCTGATAGCTGGATTTTCCCTCGACCCGACGGGCCTGCATTGCAGGCCCGTTTTCTTTTGTGGGGCCTTAGAACGCGACCGACGTCTGCACGTACAGGGTCCGCGGCTCGCCCACGTACTTGCCCTTGTTGTTGTCGTCGAAGGAGCGGGTGAAGTACTGGTGGTTGAAGATGTTCTTCACCCCCACCGCCACGTTCAGGTCCGACAGTTGCGGCCCGAAGTCATAGCCGGCGCGGGTGCTGAACAGCATGTAGCCGGGAATGCGTCCATTGCTGCCGTCGAGGCTTTCGCGGGAGGTGTTGGCGTTGTCGGCGAACTGGCTGCTCTGGTAGCTGCTGTCGAAGTTGAGCTTCCACGGACCTTCGGTGTAGCTCACCCCCAGGGTGCCCTTGTGCTTGGACGAGAAGGGCACGCGATTGCCTTTGTTCGGCCCGTCCTCGCGGATGGTGGCGTCGACGTAGGCATAGGTGGCATAGACATTGAACCCGGCCAATGCCGGATCCAGGCCGTCGAGGGCGTAGTTGATGCTGTTCTCGATGCCCTGGTGCCGCGTTTGCCCACGGGCGATCACCGTATCGTTGGTCTGGTTGCTGTCGTACTGGTTGTCGAAATTGATCACGAAGGCGCCCAGCTCGGCGCGCAGGGTGCCATCGTCGTAGCGAGTGCCGATTTCCCAGGTGCGGGCCTTTTCCGGCTTCACCTCACCGCTGGCCACCCGGTTGGGCATCTGGCTGTACTGCACGCTGCCGAACGAGCCCTCGGTGTTGGCGTAGAGATTCCAGTTTTCGTCGACGTGGTACATCACGTTCAATGCTGGTAGCGCGGTGTTGTAGTTGCCCTTGTACTTGACGTTGCTGAGGTTGTTGCTTTGCTGCGACTCGATCATTTCGTAGCGGATGCCCGGGGTCAGGGTCCACTTGCCGATATCGATGCGGTCATCGACGAACAATGCGTGGGCCTCGGTGCCGCCACGGGTGTCGCGGTCGTTGCGGCTGTTGCTGGTGGGCAGCTGCTGGTTGGCGCTGATGGGCGTGCGGTAGCGCAGCTCGTGCCCGGCTTCGTTGATGTAGCGATAGCCGATCCCCACTTCGTGGCTACTGTTGCCCAGGTCGAAGCCCTGGGCGAGGCGCGTCTCCAGGCCGCGCACCCAGTATTCCCGGGGCGACAGGGAGAGGAAGCTGCCCTGGTCCAGGTAGCCGCTGCGCAGGGTCTTGGTGAAGAAACTGTTGACGGTGAATTCGCGGCGATCCTCCTGGTAGCGATAGCCGAGGTTGAACATCGTCCGCCGGCCCCAGAACTTGTCGTAGGGGCGGGTCGATTGATAAGGGTTGGCCTTGTAGTCCGCAACGTTGAGGCCGCCGGGCATGTCGGCCTCGCCTTCATAGTATTGGGCCATGGCGTTGAGGCTGTTGGCTTCGTCGAGCTGGTACTTGCCCTTGAGGATCAGGTCGTCGATCCGCGTGCCGCTGTGTTCGCGCCAATCGCCGCCGCGGGTGCCGGAGTACAGCAGCGCGCCGCCCAGGCCATTGTCGGCAGTGCCGCCAGCCAGCAGGTTGGCGCTGGTCTTGAAACCGTCATGGCTGGAGGAGGGGCTGGTCTCGGTCTGGAAGCCGCCCTTGAAGGTCGGCGTCTCGGGAATCGCCCGGGTCACGAAGTTGACGATGCCGCCGACGTTCTGCGGGCCGTAGCGCACGGCACCGCCGCCACGCACCACGTCCACGGCGTCCATGTTGCCCATGCTGATGGGTGCGAACGACAGCTGGGGCTGGCCATAAGGGGCGAACGGCACCGGGATGCCATCCATCAGCACCGTGGAGCGCGAAGCCAGGCGTGGGTTGAGCCCGCGGATGCCGAAGTTCAGCGCCATGTCATGGCTGCCGGTGCCGTTGTTGTCCGGTGCGTTGACCCCGGGAATCCGGTTGAGCACGTCCCGCGCCTGGGTGGCGCCCTGGCGCTCGAACTCTTCACGGCGGATCACGTCCCGCGCCCCGGCATGCTCGAAGACATCGACCTGGCGGGCATCGCCCAGCCAATCGCCGACCACGCTGGAAGCACCCAGTTGCAGGGTGGCTGCTGCCCCGGGTGTTGCCGGTTGCAGGCTGAAGGCATTGCCGCCCTCGGCCCGGGCTTGCAGGCCAGTACCCTGCAGGAGGATCTGCAAGGCCTGTTCGGTGCTGTATTGCCCATCCAGGCCGTGGCTCTGCACACCACTGGTGAGTTGCGAGCCGAAGGAAATCAGCACGCCTGCTTCACGGCCGAACTGGTTCAGCGCGCTTTCCAGGGACATCGGGGCGATGTGGTAGGACTTGCCCGCCACCTCGGCGGCCTGGAGCTGGGACAGGCTGGCCAGGCCCAGGCTGGCCCCCAGCAGCAGGTGACGCAGTGAGCGGGCCAGGGGCGTGGGGCGAGAGGGTTGCTGAGTCATCGATGGCGATCCTGAGAAGGAAGAATCAAGGTGGCTTTCCCTTCTTGTCACCCGAGCCTGGCAAAACGGCTCATGTCTCATCAAAAAAATGTTCCAGTGGTGTACAGACGGGTTGTCTATCGCTTCGTGTAGCCGCTGCCGCAGGCTGCGCACGGTTGGGCACGAGCCGCTGGATCTGGCGGCCGCTGCGCGCCTGTGTGCTACCTCGTCGGGGCTCGACAGCGGCTACAGGGGTCAGGCGCGAGCCTCGACGTTGACCCAGTAACGGGTGAAGCGGCGCACCCGGACTGGCAGGCTGACCTGCAACAGGTCGAGGATCCGTTCGCTGTCATCCAGGGGGTAGCTGCCGGAAATCAGCAGGTCCGCCACTTGGGCATCGCAGTGCAAGCGGCCCCGGCGATAACGTCCCAGCTCGTCGAGGAAGTCCGCCAGGCGCATGTGGGCCGCCACCAGCATGCCCTCGCTCCAGGCGCCGCTGCCGGCCTCCAGGGCGCGGGGAGCGTCCCAGCCGTCGCGGCGAAAGTCCAGCTGCTGCCCGGCCGCTACCTGGGGAGGCGCGGCGCTGTAGGTCCCGGGCTCCACACGGGCGGCGCCGGCATACACCGCCAGTTGGCTGTGGCCGCTGAACTGGCGCAGGTTCAAGCGTGCGGCGCTGGTCTTCACCAGGCCCTCGGCGCTTTGCACCACCAGTGGCCGTGGGTCCTTGCCGGCGCTGAGCATGATTTCGCCTTCCAGCAGGCGGATCAGCCGTTGCTGGCTGTCGAAGCGCACATCCACCGCGCTGCTGGTGTTGAGCTGCAACTGGCTGCCGTCGCTAAGCTGCAGCTTGCGCCGCTGGCCCCGGGCGCTGCTGTAGTCCGCCAGCAACGGCGGTAGCGGGTTGTGCTCGCGCAGGTTCCAGGCCGCCGCGGAACCGACCCCCAGGACCAGCAGCAGCTTGAGAGCCTGGCGCCGGCCGCTGGACCTCGGGGCATTCAAGGCGGCATGGGCCAGGGGCGAGGGCAAGCCGCGCAAACGCTGGTTGACCCGCAGGATATGGGCCCATGCCCGCTGATGTTCGCTGTGGGCGTCGTGCCACTGCTGCCAGGCCTGCTGCTGGCGCGGATCCAACGGGCCGTCCTGCATCTCGATCAACCAGTGCACCGCCTGCTCGGCGACCTGGTTGCTGAACTCAGCTTGGGCATTGAGGTGGGGATTCATCGGCGCTCTCAAAGGGCGAAGTAGCAGCGCATGGCCGCCTTGTTCAGGTGGCGCTTGACCGTGGCGATGGAAATACCCAGCTCGCGGCCGATCTCGGCGTAGCCCAGGCCATCCAGTTGGCACAGCAGGAACGCACGCTTGACCTGGGGTGGCAGGCCATCGAGCAGGCTGTCCAGCTCCTGCAGGGTCTGCAGGATGATCGCCCGTTCTTCTTCCGAAGGCGCGACCTGCTCGGGCAACTGCGCCAGGGCTTCCAGATAGGCGCGCTCCAGGTCCTGGCGCCGGTAGTGATTGCACAGCACGCGCTTGGCGATGGTGGTGAGGAAGGCCCGGGGTTCGACGAGGAGCGGGGCTTCCCGGGCGCCCAGCACCCGGATGAAAGTGTCCTGGGTCAGGTCGGCGGCACTGTCGGGGCAGCCGAGGCGGCGCCGCAACCAGGTGTTCAACCAACTGTGATGGGCCAGGTAGAGACCTTCGACGGTAGCGGAATGGGACAAGCCGGACGCTCCTGCACTGACAAGACGCATAAGGTAACGAGAATTGTTCGCATTGTAGTGGGGCGATATGAGCTTCGGCAATTGGCGCGGATGGACGGGCAGGGCGATGACTCTCAGTGCTTTTTGCGTATGAGAATATTTATCATTAATATTGTCCGCCTTCTGTGCCCGGGCATGCGCCCCGGGCTTTCTTTTGCTGCAAGGTCCGAACATGAAAAGCAAGGCCGGCGGAATTCCCGCTTCCTATCGTCTGGCAGTGGCATCAAGGGTCTGCGCCGCGGTCCTGGGCGGCTACCTGCTGGCGGCGCTGGCCTGCGCCTGCCTGACCTTGCTGCTGCCGTTGTCCAAGGTCGACGCGGTGCTCAGCGCGATGATGAGTTCGTTCCTGTTCTACCTGCTGGCGGTGATCTGGTGCTTCGCCTGCCGCAGCGCCTGGCATGCCTGGTTCGGCTTGCTCCTGCCTTGCCTGGTGCTGGCGTTGGTGGCTGGCAGCGCCTATTGGGCGGCCCTGCCATGAAAGAGGGTTTGCGCCAATCCATGGCCTGGTTGCACACCTGGAGCGGATTGCTGTTCGGCTGGCTGCTGTTCGCCATCTTCCTCACCGGGACCCTGTCCTATTTCAAGCACGAGATCAGCCACTGGATGCAGCCCGAGATCCCGGCCCGGGCCCTGGACGCCGAGGCCAGCCTGGGCCTGGCCCAGCGCTACCTGGAGCAGCATGGCCAGGGCGCGCAACGCTGGTTCATCGGCCTGCCCGACGCCCGTGAGCCGGCCCTGTCGGTGGCCTGGCAGGCACCGGGCAAACCCGGCGAGCGCGGCGACTTCAGCGAGAAGCTGCTGGACCCGGCCACGGGCAGCGAGCTGCATGCGCGAGATACCCGGGGTGGCGAGTTCTTCTATCGCTTCCACTTCCAATTGCAGATGCCCTATCCGTGGGGTCGCTGGCTATCGACCATGGCGGCCATGGTGATGCTGGTGGCGCTGGTCAGCGGGATCATCATCCACAAGAAGATCTTCAAGGACTTCTTCACCTTCCGCCCGCGCAAGGGCCAGCGCACCTGGCTCGACGGGCACAACGCATTGGGCGTGCTGGTGCTGCCGTTCCACCTGATGATCACCTACAGCAGCCTGGTGATCTTCATGTCCATGGTCATGCCGGCGGGCGTCTTGATCGCCTACAAGGGCGACAACAATGCCTTTTTCCAGGACCTGCAACCGGCAGCCCGCAACACCCCGGCTGCCGGTGAGCCAGCGCCGCTGGCGCCCTTGCAACCGATGCTCAGGCAAGCCTTGCAGCACTGGTCGGGTGGGCGTGCGCAGCGGGTGGTAGTGAACAATCCCGGGGATGCGAACGCCTCGGTGCAGGTCATGCGCCATGGGGCCGACCAGGTGGCCCGCAACTTCGGCAGTGCGCTGGCGTTCAACGGCGTCACCGGCCAGCCCTTGTCGGAAAGTCCCGGGCAGTCTCTGCCCAAGGCCATCGGCGGCAGCTTCTATGGGCTGCACATGGGGGTGTTCGCCGGGCCGGTGCTGCGCTGGTTGTACTTCATCTGTGGCCTGGCCAGCACCGCGATGATCGGCACCGGGCTGGTGATCTGGCTCGGCAAGCGCCAACTCAAGCACGCCAAGAGCCCGGTCATGCCCTTCGAGCTGCGCCTGGTGGAGGTGCTGAACATCGCCAGCATGTCCGGGCTGGTGCTGGCGGTGGCGGCGTTCTTCTGGGCCAACCGCCTGCTGCCGGCCGGCTTCGCCGAGCGTGCCGACTGGGAGGTCAACAGCTTCTTCAGCGCCTGGGGCCTGGGCCTGTTGCATGCGGCATTGCGTCGTGGGCGCCGGGCCTGGATCGAGCAGTTGGCGCTGGCGGCCTTGTTGCTGGCCGGCATTCCGCTGCTCGATGCCTTGACCGCGCCGAACCTGGCCGATGGTTTCCTCAGTCGTGGGGACTGGACCCGGGCCGGCTTCGACCTGGCTTGCCTGGCCAGTGGCCTGTTCCTGGCCTGGGCCGCGTACAAGATGCAACGCGCCGCCCGGGCTCCTGTCGCCAACCAGTCCCGGGCCCGCTCTCGGGCCGCTGAAACCGAGGTGGATTGAATGCTCCTGGCCCTGTTGCTCTGTTATGCCGGCTTCACCGGTTTGTGCCTGTCCCTGGATCGGCACCACGGTGAGGTGCTGGGCAGCAAGCCCAGCGCCCGCCGTCGCCAGGGCCTGCGCCTGGGCGGCTGGCTGCTGCTGGGGCTGTCGCTGGTGGCCGCAGTGCAAGACACCGGCTGGAGCCTGGGGCTGGTGCAGTGGTGCGCGGTGTTGATGTGCAGCGCCTTGCTGCTGGTCTGGCTGCTGCCGTACCGCCCGCGCCTGGTGCTGTCCATGGCGGGCGCGAGCCTGTTGGCCAGTCCGCTGGCGGCCCTGGCCCAATTCTGAGTGCTGCGCCTGCGATGAATATCCTGCCGCCGGAACCCACAGAGCTGGATCGCTCCGACCCGCAGGGCACTCGTGCGCATTTTCTCCAGGTGTTCCTGTCCCAGCGGGCGCAGATGGAGGCCCTGGTCAGTCGCCGGGTCGGTTGCCGGGCCACCGCTGCGGACCTGGTGCAAGAGTTGTTCCTGCGCTTCTGGCGCCGGCCCCTGGTCCAGGTCGAGGAACTGAGCACCTACCTGCTGCGCTGCGCCGGCAATATCGCCATCGACCACCTGCGTAGCGAAGGAGCGCGAGTCCGGGTCAGCGCCGGCTGGGTGCCGGAGCAGCAAGACCAGCACGCTCTCGAGCCCCAGGCCGTGCTGGAGGCCGGTAACGATCTGCGCCATGTGGAGGCGGCCTTGCGCGGCCTGCCCCAGCGTACCCGGCAGATCTTCCTGCTCAATCGTATCCATGGGCGCAAGTACGCCGAGATCGCCAAGGCGATGGACCTGTCCCAAAGCGCCGTGGAAAAACATATGATGCGCGCCCTCGAAGCCTGCAAGGCCAGCCTGCGGGAGCCCTCGACCACGCGTACGCCAAGGAATGCCCCGTGAACCAGCGCTCCACCGTCACCCCGACGCCCGCTCAGGAACAGGCCGCCCTGGCCTGGCTGAGCCTGCTCCACGACCAGCCCAGCAGTGGCGACCAGGCGACTTTCAGCCAATGGCTGCAAGCCGACCCGGCCCATGTCGAAGCCTATGCCCAGGTCCAGGTGCTATGGGAGTTGAGCGAGCAGCCGGCGCGGACCCTGGCCGCCGAAGAGGACCAGGCCCTGCAAGGCTTGCTGCGGCAGATGGACGGGGCCAGGGGGCGGGCCCGGCGCCGCTGGTCGGTGGGCCTGGCGCTGGCTGCCAGCTTGTTGCTGGCCGTGACCCTGGGCGCCGGGTGGCAGCCGGGGCGCTGGGTCGACGACCTGGGCGCCGACTACGTGTCGGCCCCGGGCCAGGTGCGCACCGTGACCCTGGCCGATGCCAGCCAAGTGACCCTGGACGCCGACAGCGCCATCGCCGTGGACTTCAGCCATGGCCAGCGGCACGTCCAACTGCGCCGTGGCGCCGCGTTCTTCCAGGTCAGTCATACCGGCGAGTCTTTCGTGGTGAGCGCCGAGCAAGGCGAGGCCCGGGTCCTGGGCACCCAGTTCGAAGTGCGCCTGCAACCCCAGGGCGCCCAGGTCACGGTGCTGTCCGGGCGGGTCGGGGTCACGCCGGCCGAGGGCGCGCCCCAGCAAGTGCTTGGCGCCGGCCAGCAAGTGGCCTATGGCCAGGGCCAGGCCGCGCCGTTGCATGGGACCGACAGCGAAGCGCAACTGGCCTGGCGCCAGGGTTGGCTGAACTACTACCACGCACCATTGGCCGAGGTGGTCGCGGACCTGCGGCGTTATTTCCCGGGGCGCATCCTGTTGCTCGACTCGCAATTGGCCCAGCGCCGAGTCAGCGGCAGCTTCTCCAGCAAGGACCCGCAAGCGGTCCTCGACTCCCTGCAGGCAGTGCTGGGTTTTCGCCAGCACAAGATGTTCGGCAGGCTGCTCGTCCTGCGCTGAGAAGCCTGTTCCAGAGCTCCCGAACATTCATCGATATCACTTCGTTCTGTCACTAAACCGTTACACGAGGCGCGGATGATCTGCGCATTCCTGAGCACATGGTCAGGATCGGAGAGGGTTGTGATTCAGCTCTCGTAGGGGAGGGATGGCTGAAGCAGGAGCAAGTCGATGCGCAGCTGGGATGTAGCTAAAAAGAAAAAAGCCCATATCGAAATCATCCCGATGATCGATGTGATGATGTTTCTCTTGGTGTTCTTCGTACTCATCAGTCTCAACGTGATCCCGGCCGTGGGGATCAAGACGCAGTTGCCGGTCGCCAGTACCGCGCAACAGTTGAAACCGCAAAACAAGGCGGTCATCACCCTGGGCCTGCAGGAGCGCCTGCAACTCGATGGCCAGGACCTGGATGAAGGTGCCCTGCTGGCGCAACTCAAGATGCTCAATACCGGCAGCGAAAAGCTGGTGATCATCATCAACAGCGACCAGGGCGTGGAGGTCAAGCGCCTGGTAGCGGTGATGGACCTGCTCAAGGGCAATGGTTTCTCGTCCGTCTCCATCGCCACGCGCAAGTCCTGACGCCATGTTCAGTCTCTATCGAACCCGCAAGCTGCTGGCATGCCTGCTGCCGGCCGGCCTTCTGTTGCTGGTGATCTACAGCAGCCAGTTGCAGCGATTGCAGATCACGCCGGTGTACGACGAAAGCACCGTGGAAGTGGCCCTGGTGGATGCCAGCGAACTATTGGCCGTGGCCGAGCCGCCACCGCCCGAGCCGGAGCCGTTGCCCCTCGAGCCCGAGCCGCCGGTGGTGGTGCCGGATGAAGAGCCCCTGGTGATCGAGCCGCCCAAGCCCAAGCCGGTGGTCAAGCCCAAGCCCGTGGTACCCAAGCCGCTGGTGGCCAAGCCCGAGCCAGCCAAGCCCGTGGCGCCTAAACCGGCCCCGGCACAAGTGGCCAAGAGCACCCCGGCGCCGCAGCCCATCGTGGCCGAGGCGCCAAGACCCCCGGTGGCGACACCGGCCCCAGCACCGGCTCCAGCACCCGCGGCGCCGGCCAGTGCCATCAAGGAAAGCCTGTACACCGCCGCTTTGCGCAAGGAACTGGAAAAGCACAAGCAATACCCCAGCGGCCGCGAGGCCTCGTTGCAGCGTCCCCAGGGCGATGTGGTGATCTGGCTGGAAGTCGATCGGGCCGGCAACGTGCTCGACAGTGGCATCGAAAACAAGGCGCCGAACATGTTGCTCAACCGTGCCGCGCAAACCAGTTTGCGCCGCGTGGAAAAAGTCTCGCCGTTCCCGGCGGACGCCTTCTCGGGCAAGAACAAGCAACGGTTCACCGCGACCTTTAGCTACAACGTGGAATAACCCATCACCTATTAACGAAAGTTGTAAGCAAGGGATTGACCCGTGAAGATCAATAAACTTTATGCCCTGCTTCTGGCATCGGGCCTGGGCAGTTTTGCGCCATTGGTTCTGGCCGACGATACCGTGGACGTCGGTGCGGTGAACGTTGCCGGCAAACAGTCCCTGGGCAATGGCCACATGATCAAGGAAGAAAGCGCCAAGGCGCGTTCCACCGTGACCAAGGAAGCCATGGACCAGATGGCGCCCACCGCCAACGCCGTGGACAAGCTCAAGTACACTCCGGGGATCAACGTCTCCAGCACCGATGCCACGGGCCTGAGCGGCACCAGCTTCACCATGCGCGGGATGAACTCCGACCAGGTGGGCCTTTCTTCCGATGGTTTCCCGATCAACGACTCGGGTGACTACTCCATCTATCCGAACCTGATGGGCGATTCGGAAAACTTCAGCGAAGTGTTCGTCACCCAAGGCTCGTCCGAGGCCGACGGTCCGCACATCGGTTCCAGCGGTGGCAACATCGGCCTGGTGACCATACGCCCGACCAAGGACTTCGGCGTGTTCGTCAAGCAATCGGTGGGTTCGAACAACCTGCGCAAATCCTTCGCCCGGCTGAACACCGGCGACCTGGGCGGCTTCAAGACCTGGGTCTCGGCCTCCCACACCGAAGGCGACAAGTGGAAGGGCAAGGGCACCTTGCGTGCCGACAAGATCGAGTGGAACACCCTGTTCGAAGACGGCAACGGCAACTCCACCAACGCCATCTTCAAGTACAACAAGCAGGAGAACTACAACTACAACAGCGTCAGCAAGGCCCAGTTCCAGAACCAGGGCCGGCGCGTGGACTACTCGGAAAGCACCGTGTTCAAGAACGGCAGCGTGTCCCAGTCCTACAAGCTCAACCGCAACCCCTTCGAAAGCCTGACGGCTTCGGTGACCCAGCGCTTCCAGCTGCGTGACGACCTGAGCCTGACCTTCAACCCGTACTACGTGTGGTCCAACGGCGGCAGCTTCAGCGGCCAGACTGCCACTACCTTGTCCAGTTCCTCCAGCAAGGCTGGCAACTATGACCTGACGGGCCTGCCCGCCGGCAGCTACTACCGGCCCTCCTGGACCGAGACCTGGCGCCCGGGGATGACCACCAAGCTCAAGTGGGACCTCAACGAAGAGCACAGCCTGGACTTCGGCTACTGGTACGAGCGCGCCCGCCAGCGCCAGACCCAGCCCTTCATCGGCATCAAGGGCAATGGCGCGCCGGAGAACGTCTGGGGCGACTACAACGGTTCCGACCAACTGGTGGATCGCAATGGCGCCACGGTCCAGGGCCGGCACCAGTACACCGTGACCCCGGCACAGAAGCTCTGGGTGCAAGACACCTGGCAGGCGACCCCGGACCTGACCCTGACCGGGGCCCTGGCGTACCAGCATGTGGAGCGTGACGGCAACAACCTCGGCAGCCTGACCGACAAGCCGGAAAAGCGTAATGCCCGCTATCACCAGTTCCTGCCCAGCTTCAACGCCAAGTACCAGATCGATCCGAACAACCAGGCGTTCTACAACGTCACTCGCAACATGCGCACGCCACCCAACTACGTGCTCTACAACAAGGGCGATGCCATCAGCCTGAAACCCGAGTTGAGCTGGAACCAGGAGTTGGGCTGGCGCTACAGCGAAGACAACATGGCCCTGAGCGCGACGCTGTTCTACATCACCTTCAAGGACCGGCAGATCTCCACCACCGACGTCAATGGCGACTACGTGGTGGCCAACGTCGGCGAGGTGAAGAACCGCGGCCTGGAGCTGGAGTGGAGCGGGCTGCTGCCGCACAACTTCAACTACTACGCCTCGTACACCTACACCAAGTCCGAGCAGATGGACGACCTGACCAACAAGAACGTGCTGCTGCCGACCTCCGGCAAGCAACTGGCCAACGTGCCGGAGAACATGTTCAACCTGAGCCTGGGCTACGACGACTCGCGCTACTACGGCAACGTCGTCGGCAAGTACGTCGGCGCCTTCTACGGCGACCTGACCAACGACGAGAAGATCTCCGGGCGCACCGTGTTCGACCTCAATGCCGGTATCCACCTGCCGGTGGACAAGAAGGTGCTGAAGTCCGCGACCCTGCGTTTCTCGATGCTCAACGTGTTCGACAAGGAATACCTGGCCTCGACCCGCACCGTGTCGTTCAACTCGGTGAGGACCAATGGCCTGGCGCCGAGCACCGCCTACTACAACGTCGGCGAGGAGCGGACCGCGATGGTCTCCCTGGAAGCTGCGTTCTGATTCGTTTCAGGTACAAGAGGACATGACGATGGACATGAATCTGCTGCACGACATCACCTTCTACACCATGTACGGTGCGGCCGCGATCGCCTCCTTCATCGCGGTGGAGCGGGGCATCTACTTCAGCTTCAGCCTGCGCCAGGCAAAGAAACTGGAGACCGTGCTCAACCCGAAGATGCACAGCGTCGACGACTTGCCGGCGCAGCTGCGCGAGCGCAACAGCCTGCCGCTGGAGATGGTCGCCGAGCTGTTCGCCCACAAGCAGGGACTGGCCAGCCACAAGGACCTGGAAGACCTCAGCGAGTCGATCTACATCGCCACCCGCAGCAAGCTGATGCATGGCCTGTGGCTGCTGGAAACCGTGGTCACCGCGGCGCCGTTGCTGGGCTTGCTGGGGACCATCCTGGGGATCATCGACACCTTCAAGGCCCTGGCCGAGACCGGTGTCTCCGACCCGGGCGAGGTCTCCAAGGGTATCGGCACCGCGTTGTACGCCACGGCACTGGGGATCGCCATCGCCCTGGGCAGCATGATCTTCCACAACCACTTCCAGGATCGGGTCGAACGCATCACCGACCACCTGAAGATCCTGCTGCTGCGCGCCGGCATGGGCACAGCCCTGAAAGCCCCGGCGGCGCAAGCGGTGCATGGCACCCTGCAACCTGCCTGATAAGCTACGCGCCGTAGCCGCTGCCCAAGGCCGCGGGCGATGACCGGGCGGGCGCTCCCACAGCGTCCGCCAGGCTCGCCGCGCCGCCTGCGCCAGCGGCTTTTTCTTGCCGACAATACAAGGACTTTTCAATGTCGCGTCTTCGTCCCGTACCCTTGTTGCTGGGTGCGCTGACCCTGGCCCTGGCCACCCTGGCCGGTTGCAACTCGGTCTCCCACGAACCGCAACCGGTGGCGGTGAATATCGTCGCCATCAACGACCTGCACGGTAACCTGCAGGCCAACCCCTTCAGCTTCAAGGACCCAACCGCCCCCGGTGGCGTGCGCAAGCTCCAGGCCGGCGGCATCGCCACTCTCGGCGGCATGCTCGGCCAACTACGCCAGGAAGATCCACAGCTGTTGTTCATCGGCGCCGGTGACCTGGTGGGCGGTAGCCCGCCGCTGTCGGCCATGTGGGCCGACGAGCCGACCCTGGACGCCCTGCGCCAGATGGGCCTGAAGCTCAGCGCCATCGGCAACCACGAACTGGACCAGGGCAAGGCCGAGTTCCTGCGCCAGGTCAACGGTGGCTGCCAATCGCCACGACCGGACAAGGCCTGCCAGTTCCGCCCGGACTACGCAGGCAGCGGCTTTCCCTACCTGGCCGCCAACCTGATGGACAGCGACACCGGCAAGCCGTTGCTGCCGGCCTATCGCATCGAGGAGGTACGCGGGGTCAAGGTGGCCTTCGTCGGCGCGGTACTGCGCGACGTGGCGGCGATGGTCAGCGCCAAGGGCATGCGTGGCCTGCAAGTGGCGGATGAAGCCGATTCCATCAATAAACTGATTCCCGAGCTCAAGGCCCAGGGCGCCAACGCCATCATCGCCGTGGTGCACCAGGGCGGCGCGACCCCCGAGCCGTTCGACAAGCCCGACTGCTCGCAACTTGGCGGCGACATCATCGACGTGGCCAAGCGCCTCGACCCGGCGGTGGACGTGCTGGTCAGCGCCCATTCGCACCAGGGCTACCTGTGCAAGGTCGGTTCGCTGCTGGTGACTCAGGGCAATTCCTATGGTCACCTGCTGACCCACCTGACCCTGCAAGTGACCCCGGGCCAACACCGGGTCACGGACATCAAGGCAGTCAACCTGCTGGCCGACCCGGCGCGTTATCCACAGGACCCGGCCCTGGCCCGGTTGCAGCGCGACGTCGAGGCGCGCAGCAATGAGGTGCTGCTCAGCCCGGTGGCGGCGATTGGCGCCCCGTCCATCACCCGACGCGCCGATGGCGCCGGGGAAATGCCCCTGGGCGACCTGATCGCCGATGCCCACCTGGCCGCCGGCCAGGCCAATGGCGCGAAGATCGCCTTCATGAACACCGGCGGCATTCGCAGCGACCTGGCCCTGGAGCCCGGGCAGGCCAAGCTCAACTACGGGCAACTGGCGACCTTGCAACCCTTCAACAACGCCCTGGTTGCCTTCGACCTCACCGGCCGGCAGTTGCAACAGGTGCTCAACCAGCAGTGGAAGGGTACGGACGATGCCAACATCCTCCAGGTCTCCCGGGGCTTCAGCTACCGCTGGGACGCCAAGCGCCCGGTGGGGGATCGCGTGGTGCCGGGCAGCTTGCGCCTGGATGGCCAGCCGCTGCGTGCCGATGCCCGTTACCGGGTGGTGATGAACGCCTTCCTGGGCGAGGGCGGTGATCGCTTCAGCCTGTTCAAGGACGGCACCCAGCGCAGCGACCTGGGCATCAGCGACCTGGACGCCATGTTGCAGTACCTCAAGGACATGGAGCACCAGGGCAAGCCGGCCGGCTCCGCCACCAGCGCAGGAAGGATCCAGCGCAGCAACTGAGGTGTCCGGGCGGCCGCTGCGCAGCGGCCGCCGATCGGGCGCCGAAGATCCTGCGGACCTTGTCGCAGCTTCGCAGGCTCAGCAGCGGCTACAGGTGCGTGCGTTCGCTCGCTTCGTGTAGCCGCTGCCGCAGGCTGCGCCCGGTCGCGCAGCGGCCGTAGATCCGGCTTGCCAGGTCCGCTCGTCGACTCACTCCAGCGCGGCTGAAAATATTTTCAAAAAATTGCTGAGGTCTTTGCCCTCGACATCCGTGTAGTGCTTGAAAGTGCGATCAATTCGCATTCAATGTGCTCCTACACACGAGTCTCAAGCATGAAGTCCAGGGCAAATTCGGCGGCAAACGCTTCGGTAAAACGTTGGTTCGGCGCATCCGCGCTGATGGTGTCGGGGTTGGCATTGCTGCCTCTGGGCGTGGCCCTGGCGGCCGAATCCGGCAGTGCCCAGCACAGCACGCTGTTCAATTTCGCCATCGCGGCCAAGCCACTGCCCCAGGCCCTGAGTGATTTCACCCGGGTCACCGGTATCAGCGTGGTCTACACCTCCGAGGCGCCCTATGGCCTCAAGGCCCCGGCGCTCAATGGCCAATTCAGCGCCGAGCAGGCCGTGCAGCGCCTGCTTGGCAACTCCGGCTTCAGCTACCGGCGCAGCGATGCCCATACCCTGGTCCTCGAGCCATTGCCCCAGGGCGCAGCCTTGAACCTGGGCGCCACCAGTGTCACCGCCGTGGGCGCCGACGACAGCACCAGCTACCAGCCGCCGGCCACCACCTCGGT
This sequence comes from Pseudomonas piscis, assembly GCF_009380155.1. Lineage (GTDB taxonomy): Bacteria > Pseudomonadota > Gammaproteobacteria > Pseudomonadales > Pseudomonadaceae > Aquipseudomonas > Aquipseudomonas piscis. The sequence goes on from NZ_WHUV01000001.1 coordinate 720,067, forward strand.
GGCGCGCAGCCAGGCGCTGAACCAGGAAATCCCGCAGATCATCAACGTGGTCCCGGCCCAGGTCCTGAAGGACCAGACCCCGCGCAACCTGGACGACGCGCTGAAGAACGTCAGCGGCATCACCCAGACCAACACTCTGGGCGGCACCCAGGATGCGGTGCTGCTGCGGGGTTTTGGCGACAACCGCAACGGCTCGATCATGCGCGACAGCATGCCGGTGGTGCAGGGCCGCGCCCTGAACGCCACGGCCGAGCGGGTCGAAGTGCTCAAGGGGCCGTCATCGCTGCTCTACGGCATCCAGGACCCGGGTGGGGTGATCAACGTGGTCAGCAAGAAGCCCGAACTGCAGCAATCCACCGCGCTGACCGTGCGCGGCTCGACCTACGGCTCGGGCAAGAACGGCAGCGGCGGCAGTCTCGACACCACCGGGCCGATCGGCGATTCCGGGTTGGCCTATCGCTTGATCGTCGATCATGAGGACGAAGATTACTGGCGCAACTTCGGCACCCATCGCGAATCCCTGGTGGCGCCGTCCCTGGCCTGGTATGGCGAGCGCACCAAGGTCCTGCTGGCCTACGAGCATCGCGAGTTCCTGACCCCGTTCGACCGTGGCACGGCCATCGATCCCAAGACCAACCATCCACTGGACATCCCGGCCACCCGGCGCCTGGACGAGCCGTTCAACAACATGGAAGGGCGCTCGGACCTGTACCGCTTCGAGGTCGACCACGAACTCGGCGACGACTGGAAGGCCCACTTCGGCTACAGCTGGAACCGCGAGACCTACGACGCCAGCCAGGTGCGCCTGACCGCAGTGAATGCCAACGGCACCCTGACCCGGACCATGGACGGCACCCAGGGCGCCCTGACCACCGACCGCTACGCCACCGCCAGCCTCGAGGGCAAGGTGCAGCTGGCCGGCATGCAGCACGACCTGGTGTTCGGCCTCGACGACGAGTACCGCAAGATCTATCGCGCCGACCTGATTCGCGGCAAGAACACCAGTTTCAACTACCGCAACCCGGTGTATGGCCAGCAGGTGGCGGGCACCAACGTCAGCGCCCCGGACAGCGACCAGACCGATCTGCTGCGCAGCGATTCGCTGTTCTTCCAGGACGCCATCCACCTCACCGACCAGTGGATCCTGGTGGGCGGTGGACGCTTCCAGGAGTACGACCAGTACGCCGGCAAGGGCCGGCCGTTCCATGCCAACACCAACAGCAACGGGCAGAAGTTCGTGCCCCGTGCCGGCCTGGTGTATCGCTACACCGACCAGCTGTCGTTCTATGGCAGCTATACCGAATCGTTCAAGCCCAACTCCAGCATCGCCCAGCTGGCCGGTGGCACCGCGGTGCTGGACGGCTCCATCGAGCCTGAAGAAGCCAAGTCCTGGGAGCTGGGGGCCAAGCTCGATATTCCCGGGCGCATCACCGCCAGTGCGGCGCTGTTCGACATCACCAAGCGCAACGTGCTGGTGTCCACCGCCACGGCGACCGAGACGGTCACCAGCGTGGCCGGCGAGGTGCATTCCAAGGGCCTGGAGCTGGACCTGACCGGCCAGCTCAGCGACCAGTGGAGTCTGATCGGCAGCTATGCCTACACCGATGCCGAAGTGACCAAAGACACTAAGTACAAAGGCAAGCAATTGCAGAACGTGGCCAAGAACAGCGGCTCGCTGTCGGCGGTCTACGACTTCGGCAGCCTGCTGGGCGGCGATCGCCTGCGGGTCGGCGCCGGTGCCCGTTATGTCGGCGAGCGCGCCGGCGATGCGCCCAACAGCTTCGACCTGCCGGGCTACACCGTGGCCGACGCCTTCGCCACCTACGACACCAAGCTCGAAGGGCAGAAGGTCAAGTTCCAGCTCAACGTGAAGAACCTGTTCGACAAGACCTACTACACCTCGTCGGTGAGCAAGTACTTCGTCTCCCTGGGCGACTCACGGCAAGTGTCGCTGTCCAGCACCCTGGAGTTCTGATGAAGATCCGTCACCTGTGGTTCCTGGCCCTGGGGTTCTGCCACCTGGCCCTGGCGGCGCAGCCCGAGGGCGCGGCGGCCGATGCCCGCTTGTATCACCGTGAGCACCAGGCGCTGTTGCCGGGCGCCGGTTCGAGCTGGGGGTTCATCGCCCTGGACCCGGTCCGGCCGTACCTGTTCCTGGCCCGGCGCGACAACGGCCTGAGTGTGTTCGATGTGGACAAGCAGCGCCCGCTGCGGACCCTGGAGCAGTCGGCGGGGGCCAATGGCGTGGTGTTCGTGCCCGAACTGGACCGGCTACTGGTGCTCAACACCGATGGCAGCCTGGGCGTGGTGCAGTTGTCCACACTCAAGCCGCTCAAGCGCATCGTCGTGACCCAGAGCAACCTCAACAGCGCGGTGTACGAGCCGAAAACCGGCCAGGTGATCATCGTCAGCGGGCGTCGGGCCGATCGCTCGACGCTGTTCGTCTTCGATCCGCAGCAGGAGCGGATCGTCGCCGCCCATGACCTGGCGGTGAAGAAGATCGACCCGCTGCTGCTCAAGGGCGATGGCAGCTTCTTCTTGCCGATGCGCGACGAAGGCGTGCTGGCGCGGCTGTCGTCCAGCAGCTTCGAGGTCCTGGATCGCTGGCAGTATCCCGATTGCCAGCGACCCAGTGCCCTGGCCCAGGATGAACAGCGTTCGCGGTTGTTCGTCGCCTGTCGTGGTGAGCGCCCACGGTTGCTGGTGCTCGATCGCGACAACGGCGCGCTCAAGGCCAGCCTGCCGATCACCCGGGACGTCAATGCCCTGGCCTACGACCCGCAGTCCCGCCGGGTGCTGGTGGCCAGCGGGGTGGACGCCAACCTCAGCCTGATCGCCCAGCTCGATGCCGACCACTATCAGGCGCTGGGCAGCGTCAGCACCCAACCCATGGCCTATAACATGGCGTTCGACCCGCGTAGCCGGAAGGTCTACCTGGCGGCGATGGACTTCACCCAGCCGGCGTCGGTCCCGGGTGAGCCGAAGGCGGATCCGTTGTTCCACGCCAATACCTTCAGCGTCCTGACCCTGGCGCCCTGAGGCCAGGGTCAGCCGGCGAAGGCCTGGCGGTATTCGCCCGGGGTGCCGCCCAGGGCCTGGCGGAAGCGGTTGGTGAAGTGGCTGGCGCTGGCGAAGCCGCAGGCCAGGGCGATGTCCCCCAGGGGCCGGGCGCTGCTGCGCAACAGCAGGCGCGCCCGCTCCAGGCGCCGGGCCAGCACATATTGGTGCGGCGGCAGGCCGAAGCTTTCACGGAACATCCGCGCGAAGTGGTACTCGGAGAGGGCGCACAAGCCGGCCAGTTGGCCCAGGCTCAGGGGCGTGTCGAGCTGGCTGTCGATGTAGTCCGCCAGCAGGCGCCGTTGGTGGGCGGCCAGGCCGCCCTTGAGGCGCAGGCCCTGGCGCAGGCCGGCCTGGTTGAGCAAGGCGTGGCCGAGCATTTCGTGGGCCAGGCTGCTGGTCAGCAAGCGTTCGCCGGGCTCGTTCCAGTTCAAGCGGATCAGTTGCTGGAAGTGCCGGGTCTGCTGCGGGTCGTCGAGGAACACGCTCTCGCGCAGTTGCATCTCCCGGGGTTCGCGGTCCAGCAAGGTGACGCAACCCAGGGCGAACTGCTGTGGGCTGAAGTACACGTGGGCCAGGCGAATGTCGCCATTGATCACCCAGGCCGACTGGTGCTCGGCGGGCAGGATGCACAGCTTGCCCGGGCCGCCCATGGTCCCGGGCCGGTCGCGGCGGAAGGTACCGGTGCCGCCGGCGATGTAGCAGGACAGGGTGTGGTGGCTCGGCGCGGCATATTCCTGGGCGTCGTGATGGTTGCTCCACATGGCCGCCCACAAGCCGTCGCCCAGTTCGGCGCTGTGCTCCAGGCGCGCGTTGGGCGAGCGGTTCAGGGCTTGGAAGACTTGCAGGCTATCCAGTGCGGACATGATGGTCGAATCGCGAGGTTCGTGTGCCGATGTTGCGCATCCTACTCCGTCGTGTCCGGGCTGCCAGCCGGTTGCCGATAAAAACCGCAAGTTTGTGCAAGCGCAGGCCGGGTTCCGGGCGCGAGACTGTGTTCCTTATACGAGGAGCCGTGCCATGAACCTGTCGTTGTACTTGTTGACCGTGCTGATCTGGGGCACCACCTGGATCGCCCTGAAGCTGCAGTTGGGCGTGGTGGCGATTCCGGTATCCATCGTCTATCGCTTCGCTCTGGCGGCCCTGGTGCTGTTCGTCCTGCTCCTGGTCAGCGGCAAGCTGCAGGCGATGAACCGCCGCGCCCACCTGATCTGCCTGGCCCAGGGCCTGTGCCTGTTCTGCCTCAACTTCATGTGTTTCCTGCATGCCAGCCAGTGGGTGCCCACTGGCCTGGTGGCGGTGGTGTTCTCCACCGCGACCTTGTGGAACGCCCTCAATGCGCGGGTGTTCTTCGGCCAGAAGATCGCCCGCAACGTGCTGTTCGGTGGCGGCCTGGGCCTGCTGGGGCTGGGGCTGCTGTTCTGGCCGGAGCTGGTAGGGCATAGCGCCAGCCCGCAAACCCTGCTCGGCCTGGGGCTGGGCCTGTTGGGCACCCTGTGTTTCTCGGCCGGCAACATGCTCTCCAGCCTGCAGCAGAAGGCCGGGCTCAAGCCCATGACCACCAATGCCTGGGGCATGGCCTACGGGGCGACGATGCTGGCGCTGTACTGCCTGGCCCAGGGCATCGCCTTCGATGTGGAGTGGAGCACGCGCTATATCGGCTCGCTGCTGTACCTGGTGATTCCCGGCTCGGTGATCGGCTTCACCGCCTACCTGACCCTGGTGGGGCGCATGGGACCGGAGCGGGCGGCCTATTGCACGGTGTTGTTCCCGGTGGTGGCGCTGAACGTCTCGGCGGTGGTGGAAGGCTACCAGTGGACCGCCCCGGCCCTGGCCGGCCTGGTGCTGGTGATGCTGGGCAACGTGCTGGTGTTTCGCAAACCCAGGGCCTTGGCGGCAATTCCCGGGAAGCTGGCCTGATTCTCCACGCCGGCCTGTCGCTGCCGGCGGAGGGCGATCACGTCGGTGGGAGCGTTACTGGCAAGGATCGGACCCATAGTCCTGATGGCCCCGGCCTGGGTAGCATTTCACCTGGGTCGTCTTGTCGGTCACGGTCCAGCGCTCGTTCTCGATGGACAGGTTGAATATTGTCTTTTGCGCGAACACCGAGTCATCCAGCAACCCTGACTCCTCGATCTCGACCACCGCCTCGGTCGGGGACTCGCCGGTGACTTTCTGATTCACCATCACGTTGCTGGGTTCTTGCTGGAAGTGGCTGCCCATGGACTCCAGGGCCACTATCAGCGGCGATTTGGCCGTGGGGCTGGTCGCCTGTGCTGGTGATTGCTGATCGCAGGCCGCGAGGAAGAACGCCGGGGCCAGGAGTAGATACTTCAACTTCATGCAGGATCTCTCTGAGACAGTGGCCAGCCTGCGGGCATTGCCTTGGCAGGGCAGGTTGGCCAAGCGGGCTTGGCCATCTGACTGGTGGCGCAGGTTTTCGTTCATCGCCCGCCGGCTGTGCCTGGCTATGCGGTTGTGGGCGCGAAGTGGGCCGGGGGTATCGTTTACCGGCTGTTACTGGGCCTTCCACACCTGCGGGTTGACCAGGTCCTGGGGGCGCTGGCCCAGCAGGGCGCTGCGCAGGTTGCTCATGGCGCGCTCGGCCATGGCGTCGCGGGTCTCGGTGGTGGCCGAGCCAACATGGGGCAGGGTCAGGGCGTTGGACAATTGGAACAGCGGCGATTGCGCCAGCGGTTCCTTCTCGTACACGTCCAGGCCGGCACCGCGGATCTGGCCGCTTTGCAGGGCTTGGACCAACGCCGGCTCGTCCACTACCGGGCCACGGGAAATGTTCACCAGGATCGCGCTGGGCTTCATCAGCGCCAGTTCGCGCTGGCCGATCAGGTGCCGGGTCTGCTCGCTCAGCGGCACCACCAGGCAGACGAAGTCGGCCTCGGCCAGCAACTGCTCGAGGCTGCGGTACTGCGCCCCCAGCTCCTGTTCCAGGGCGCTCTTGCGGCTGTTGCCGCTATAGAGGATCGGCATGCCGAAGCCCAGGCGACCGCGGCGGGCGATGGCCGCGCCGATATTGCCCATGCCGACTATCCCCAGGGTCTTGCCATGCACATCGCAGCCGAACAACGCCGGGCCGACGCTGGCCTGCCACTGCCCGGCCTTGGTCCAGGCGTCCAGCTCGGCGACCCGGCGCGCACTGCCCATGAGCAGGGCGAAGGCCAGGTCGGCGGTGCTTTCGGTGAGCACATCGGGGGTGTTGGTGAGCATCAGCCCGCGTTCGTTGAAGTAGTCCAGGTCGTAGTTGTCGTAGCCCACCGAGATGCTTGACACCACTTCCAGCTGCGTCGCGTGTTCCAGCTGCGCGCGCCCCAGCTTGCGGCCGACGCCGATCAGGCCGTGGGCCCGGGGCAGGGCTTCGTTGAATTGGGCGGCGATATCCCCCTGCTTGGGATTGGGCACTATGACTTCGAAGTCCTGTTGCAGGCGTTCGGTCATCTGGGCAGTGATGCGGCTGAAGGCTAGTACGGTCTTTTTCATCGCGAAGCGGCTCGTCAGGCGGGGGAAAATGCTTGGCACGCTAACATCAAACAGCCCGTTCCATGGGCTTTTTCTGGCCTGGCCCCCGCGCCAGGGACCGGTTGTTCAATGCCCGGAGCGGGCGCTGGCCAGGGTGCCGCTCAGCTCATAGGACGCCAGCTCGGTCTGGTTCGCGGCGAGGATCTCGGGCAACGAACCGCGCAGGTACTCGACCCAGGTCTTGATCTTGGCGTCCAGGTACTGGCGCGAGGGGTAGATGGCGTAGAGGTTCAGCTCCTGGGAGCGGTACTTGGGCATGACCCGCACCAGGGTGCCGTTGCGCAAGGCCTCGATGGCGGCGTACACCGGCAGCACGCCGATGCCCATGCCGCTGATGATCGCGGCCTTCATGGCGTCGGCCGAGTTCACCAGGAACGGCGAGCTGTTGATGGTGACCATCTCCTGGCCTTCCGGACCGTCGAAGGCCCACTTCTCCAGGGGAATCACCGGACTCACCAGGCGCAGGCAGGCATGGTGCAGCAGGTCGCTGGGCTTCTGCGGGCAGCCGTGGGCCTTCACGTAGGCTGGCGAGGCGCAGACGATGCTGTAGGTGATCCCCAGGCGCTGGGACACGAACCCCGAATCGGGCAGCTCGCTGGCCAGGACGATGGACACGTCGTAGCCCTCGTCCAGCAGGTCCGGCACGCGGTTGGCCATGGTCAGGTCGAAGGTCACGTCCGGGTGCGACTTGCGATAGCGGGCGATGGCGTCGATCACGAAGTGCTGGCCGATGCCGGTCATGGTGTGGACTTTCAACTGGCCGGCGGGACGGGCATGGGCATCGCTGGCCTCGGCCTCGGCTTCCTCGACGTAGGCCAGGATCTGCTCGCAGCGCAGTAGGTAGCGCTTGCCGGCCTCGGTCAGGGCGATACGTCGGGTGGTGCGGTTGAGCAAGCGGGTTTGCAGGTGCGCCTCGAGATTGGAGACGGCACGCGAGACGTTGGCCGTGGTGGTGTCCAGTTGCACGGCAGCGGCGGTGAAGCTGCCGGCTTCGGCGACACAACTGAAGGCACGCATGTTTTGCAAGGTGTCCATGGGGTGCTCTCAAAGGAGATTGCAAATTGTGACACGAAGTTTCTGTTTTTACAGGCGTCTGGGGATACGACCAAGGGATTATCGCGTTTACGGTAACAAAGATTCACAGGAATCCCAGCTTATCGCCGAACCGACCGCCCCCTAGAATTGCGCCGATCCGCAGGAGCCTTGCCGACGAAGCGCCGTCCGACCCGATATCCGGGCCTGGACCGTTGGCCTGCCGGCACCTGCGAGAGATTTGCCTTCCCCCTCGATCTCAGGAATTCGCAGCAGTGCCGCGTCGCATCAGCAGAGGGTTCAAGACCCTCAGTGTTTGGGCTTTATCGTTAGCAATCAGCGGCTGCATCGGAACCGGAGGCATTGCCCCACAAGGCAAGACACTTCCCGCTAATACATTGGCCACCGACGAGGCGATCCAGAGCGCCGCGCGGGATGCCCACTGGCCCAGTGCCCAGTGGTGGCAGGCCTATGGCGACCCGCAGCTGAACCGTTGGATCGACCTGGCCATACAAGGCAGCCCGAGCATGGCCATGGCCGCCGCCCGGGTGCGCCAGGCCAAGGCCATGGCCGGTATCGCCGAGTCGGCCGAGTCGCTGCAGGTCAAGGGCGACGCCACCCTCAAGCGCCACAACTGGCCCACCGACCCGTTCTACGGCCCCGGGGCGCTATCCAACAGCACCACCTGGGACAACAACGCCGCCCTGGGTTTCAGTTATGCGCTGGACCTGTGGGGCCGGGAAAGCAACGCCACCGAGCGCGCCGTGGACCTGGCCCACATGAGCGTGGCCGAGGCCCGCCTGGCCCAGTTGGAGCTGGTGAACAACGTGGTGCGCAGCTATATCCAGCTGTCCCTGCACTTCGCCCAGCGCGATATCGCCCTGGCTACCCTCAAGCAGCAGCAACAGATCCTCGAGCTGGCGCAACGGCGCCTGGACGCTGGCATCGGCACGCATTTCGAGGTGAGCCAGGCCGAGGCGCCACTGCCGGAGACCCATCGCCAGATCGACGCCCTGGATGAAGAAATCGCCCTGGCCCGCAACCAGCTGGCGGCCCTGGCCGGCAAGGGGCCCGGGGAGGGTGCACAATTGCAACGGCCGAGCCTGGCCCTGGGCGTCGCGCTGAAACTGCCTTCGGCCCTGCCCGCCGAACTCCTGGGCCAGCGCCCGGACGTGGTGGCCAGCCGTTGGCAGGTGGCGGCCCAGGCCCGGGGCATCGATGTGGCCCATGCCGGGTTCTATCCCAACGTCGACCTGGTGGGCAGCATCGGCTTCATGGCCACCGGCGGCGGGGCCCTGGAGTTCCTCACCGGCAAGAAGCTCAACTACAACGTCGGCCCGGCCATCAGCCTGCCGATCTTCGATGGCGGGCGCCTGCGTTCGCAGTTGGGTGAAGCCTCGGCCGGCTACGACCTGGCCGTGGCCAAGTACAACCAGACTCTGGTGGATGCGCTCAAGGGCATTTCCGACCAGTTGATCCGTCGCGAGTCCATGGACAAGCAGCAGTCGTTCGCCGCCGAGTCGGTGGCCGCCGCGCAGAAGACCTACGACCTGGCCACCGTGGCGTTCCAGCGCGGCCTGACCGACTACCTCAATGTGCTCAATGCCCAGACCCTGCTGTTCCATCAGCAACAAGTGCAGCAGCAAGTCCAGGCCGCGCGCCTGAGCGCCCAGGCCGACCTGGTGACCGCCCTGGGCGGTGGCCTGCAAGCCGGTCGCGACGCGCCCTCCGACAAACAGATCCAAGCGCCCAAGACCCCGGCGGCCCTGGCCGTCTTTGATCACTGAAGCAGGTTTCGATGACTTCCTTGCCCGCACCCTTGCGCTGGCTGTATTCCCTTGAGTGGCGCCGGGGTTTCTTCGACTGGGCACGCAGCGATGGCGTGACCTGGGTCTATATCTTCAAGGTGCTGGCGGCGGCGTTCCTCACCCTGTGGCTGGCCATGCGCCTGGAGTTGCCGCAGCCGCGCACGGCGATGATCACCGTGTTCATCGTCATGCAGCCGCAGAGTGGCCAGGTGTTCGCCAAGAGCTTCTATCGCTTCCTCGGCACCCTGGCCGGCTCGGCGGTGATGGTGGCGCTGATCGCCTTGTTCGCCCAGAACACCGAGCTGTTCCTGGGCTCGCTGGCGATCTGGGTCGGTATCTGCTCGGCTGGCGCTGCGCGCTATCGCAACTTCCGCGCCTATGGCTTCGTCCTCGCCGGCTACACCGCGGCCATGGTCGGCCTGCCGGCCCTGGCCCACCCGGAAGGCGCCTTCATGGCGGCGGTCTGGCGGGTGCTGGAGATCTCCTTGGGGATTCTCTGCTCGACCCTGGTCAGCGCCGCGATCCTGCCGCAGACCGCCAGTGCCGCCATGCGCAACGCCCTGTACCAGCGCTTCGGGGTGTTTGCGATGTTCGTCACCGATGGCCTGCGCGGGCGCAGCCAGCGCGACATTTTTGAAAGCAGCAACGTGCGCTTCATCGCCGAGGCGGTGGGCCTGGAAGGGCTGCGCAGCGTCACCGTGTTCGAAGACCCGCACATGCGTCGGCGCAACGGTCGCCTGAGCCGCTTGAACAGCGAGTTCATGGGCATCACCACGCGCTTCAACGCCCTGCACCAGTTGCTCGAGCGCCTGCGCAGCAGCGGTGCCGATCACGTCGTGGCGGCGATCAAGCCTGGGCTCTACGACCTGGCTGAGCTGCTGGACGGGTTCTCCGGCCGGGCCCTGACCAGCCCCGACGCGGCCCGCCTGGCCACGGCGCTGGCGGTTTATAAAGGCGAGCTGCCGGCACGGGTGCGCAGCCTGCGCGCGGCGTTCCAGGAAACCGCCCCCAGCGATGCCGAACAGCTGGATTTCCATACCGCCTACGAGCTGCTGTACCGCTTCGTCGACGAACTGCACAGCTACGCCCAGACCCACGCCTCCCTGGCCGAGCACAGCCATGAGCGCGAGCGCTGGGACGAACCCTACACCCCGCAGACCAACTGGCTGGCCTCGGCCGCCTCGGGGATTCGCGCCGCCTTCGTCCTGGTGGTGCTGGGCAGCTACTGGGTCGCCACCGCCTGGCCCAGTGGCGCCACCATGACCCTGATCGCAGCCGCCACCATCGGCCTGTCGGCCGCCACCCCCAACCCCAAGCGCATGGCGTTCCAGATGGCCTGCGGCACCTTCATCGGCGCCGTGGTGGGGTTCGTCGAGATGTTCTTCGTGTTCCCCTGGCTCGACGGCTTCCCGCTGCTGTGCCTGACCTTGGCGCCAGTGATCGTGCTGGGCTCGTTCCTGGCCTCGCGGCCCAAGTACGCCGGGGTCGGCCTGGGCTTGCTGATCTTCTTCAGCACCGGCTCGGTGCCGGACAACCTGACGATCTACAACCCCTACACCTTCATCAATGACTACATCGCCATGGTCATGGGCATGCTGGTCTGCGCCGCGGCCGGGGCGATCATCCTGCCGCCCAACAGCCGCTGGCTGTGGCGCCGCCTGGAGCAGGACCTGCGCGGCCAGGTGGTGTATGCCATCAGCGGCAAGCTCAAGGGCCTGGCGTCGAGCTTCGAAAGCCGCACTCGCGACCTGCTGCACCAGGCCTATGGCCTGGCGGTGGGCCAGCCCAAGGTGCAGAGCGAGCTGCTGCGCTGGATGTTCGTGGTGCTGGAGGTCGGCCACGCCATCATCGAGCTGCGCAAGGAGCAGGCGATCCTCCCGGTGCACCCGGCCTATGCCGAATCCCAGCCCTGGCGCCAGGCGATCCGGGTCATGGGCCGTTCCCTGGTGCGGCTGTTCCTGCAGCCTAGCCAGAGCAACCTGGAGCGCGGGCTGATCGCCGTGGACCATGCCATCAGCCGGGTCCAGGCCACCGACGAACCCTTCGCCCCGCACTTCGACACCTCGGCCCTGCGCCGGGTGAAGAGCTACCTGCATTTCATCCGTACTTCATTGCTCGACCCGCAATCGCCGCTGGCGGCCTATGCCGTGGCCAAGCCGGCGGTGCCTGCACCCCAAGGACCTGCACATGCCTCGTGAAATCGCCTTCCATGGCGTTTACATGCCGACCATGACCCTGATGTTCTTCATCGCCGCGGCCCTGGCCTGGGCCCTGGACCGGTTCATCTCCGGTTATGACCTGTATCGCTTCTTCTGGCACCCGGCGCTGCTGCGCCTGAGCCTGTTCTGCTGTCTGTTCGGCGCCATGGCGCTCACTGTCTACCGTTGAGACCCCCGCAATGAAAAAGTTCTTCAGCCTGCTCGCCACCCTGCTCGTGCTGGCCCTGGCCCTGTGGATCGGCCGTACCCTGTGGGAGCACTACATGTACACCCCCTGGACCCGCGATGGACGAGTGCGCGCCGACGTCATCAATGTCGCCGCCGACGTCACCGGCGAGGTGGTGGACGTACCGGTCAAGGACAACCAGCTGGTGCACAAGGGCGACTTGCTGATGCAGATCGACCCCGAGCACTACCAGATCGCGGTCAAGCAGGCGCAATCGCTGGTGGCCTCGAAAAAGGCCACCTGGGAGATGCGCAAGGTCAACGCCCGGCGCCGCGCCGACCTGGACAGCCTGGTGATCTCCAAGGAAAACCGCGACGACGCCGGCAACATCGCCGACTCGGCCCTGGCCGACTACCAACACGCCCAGGCCCAGCTGGAAGCCGCCGAACTCAACCTGGCGCGCACCCAGGTACGGGCGGCGGTGGACGGCTACGTCACCAACCTCAACGTGCACCGTGGCGACTATGCGCGCGTCGGTGAACCGAAGATGGCGGTGGTGGACATGAATTCGTTCTGGGTCTACGGCTTCTTCGAGGAAACCAAGCTGCCCCACGTGCGCGTGGGCGATAAAGCCGACATGCAGTTGATGAGCGGCCAGGTACTCAAGGGCCATGTGGAAAGCATTTCCCGGGGGATCTACGACCGTGACAACCCCGAGAGCCGCGAGCTGATCGCCGACGTCAACCCGACCTTCAACTGGGTACGCCTGGCCCAGCGGGTGCCGGTACGCATCCATATCGACGAGGTGCCCGAGGGCGTGCTGCTGGCGGCGGGCATCACCTGCACCGTGGTGGTCCGCCAAGACCCGCAGGACTGAGCCGCCAGCCGCCGGCGAAACAGCGGCTGGCGCGGGAGTGCGCTACTTGTAGTGCTTGTCGAGGATGACCTGGGCCTTGTCCAGGATCTGCGCCACCGTCAGGTCGTCGTTGCCCAGAAGGGCGACGATCTGCTTGTTCTGCAGCACGTCGGCGTTGGCTTGCTTGAGCTGCGCCCGACGGCTGATGACCATGTAGCTGGTGATCTGGCGGCGGTTGTGGATGTACGGCAGGTCGATGCCCTTGAGCATGGCCTGGCGGACGAAATCCCGGCGTTCCTGGCTGGCCATGCCACGGAAAGTGTCCGGGTAGGCCTGCTGGATGGTGGCCGAGTAGCGGCCGATATCTTCTTCCCGGGCTTGGGCGTACATCGCATCCTTGCTGGTGACCTGGCCCAACAACTGGTTGTAGTGCTGCTCGGCGGCCAGCAGTTGCTCGGGGCTCAGGCGTGCCTTGAGTGCTTCGCGCTCACCGCTGGCATTGCGGTCGTCGATGATCTTCGACCAGGCATAGGCGCTTGCCAGGTCACCTTGTTCCTCGTGGATCTGGACCAGGGCCTGTTGCGACACCGGATAGCCGTGCTGGGCCGAGCGTTCCAGCCAGCGCTGGGCCAGGGCCCGGTCCGCGGTCATGCCCTTGCGGCCGAAACGGTACACCTGGTACAGCCCGTATTCGGCGCACCAATCGTTCTGGCTGGCGGCGTAGGCCAGGTAGTCGAACGACTGGCGGTTGGGCGTGGCATCGCTGGCGTCGCTTTCCTGTTCGGCGATCATCGACAAATAGCAGAACGCCCGGTGCTGCTCGGGGGCGGCCAGTACCAGGCAGCTCTTGGCCGCCGGATAGTCGTTGTCGTTGAAGTGCGCCATGCCGATGCCGTAGAGCACATCGCTGTCCATCTGGCGGTTGCAGTCCTGGGTGTCGGGTACCTGCGGCAGCAGGGTCTGCAAGCTCAGCTTGGGCAGGCTGTCATTCAGGTCCGGGACCTTGGGCGCGGCAGGTTGCGGGGTTTCGGGAGAGCATGCGGCCAGTACGGCGAGCAAGATCAGTGGCAATGCCTTGAGCAATTTCAAAGGATGTTCCCTGGTCGGTGATGGAGAAAAGACAATGGCGCCGTGCAGCCTATGAGCCGCTTGGCGCAAGGATCGCCAGGGCCTGGGTCACGGTCGGTTCCAGGTCCAGGTCGGGGTTCTGCAACAGGGCCAGGACCTGGGGGTTTTGCAGGATGTCCAGTTGCGGGTCCCGCAGCTGCGCCTGGCGGGCGATGATCGCGTAGGTATAGAGCTGCAGCCGGTTGGTGAACGCAGGGAGCGCGCTGACCCGGCTCAGGGCCCGGTCCATGAAGGCATGGCGCTCGGCTGCCGGCATGCCCTCGAAGGCCGTGGGGCGCAGTTGATAGACGCCCGCTGTATACAGCGCGATGTTCTGTTCGCGGTTTTGCTGGCGCACGCTGTCCTGGCTGGTCAGCTGTGGGCTCAGCCGCTGGTACTCCTGCTCGCCTTCGCCCAGTTGCTGCGCGCTCATCTTCTGCTTCAGGGCCAGGATCTTCTGCTGGTCGTCCAGGGCCCTGGCCCAGCTGTAGGCCAGGGCCAGGTTGCCCTTGTTGGTATGCAGGCGCACCAGGGTCTGCTGGGCGTCGGTGTCGCCATGGCGCGCCGAGCGCTCCAGCCAGCGCAGGCCCAGGGCGGTGTCCGGGGTTTGCCCGCGCATCCCGAAGGTGAAGTTCTGGAACATGCCGAATTCGGCGCAGGAGTCGTTCTTGCGTGCCGAGTAGGCCATGTAGCCAAAGGCCTCGCGATCACGCTCGGCACTGTCCTTGGTGCTGTCTTGCTCCGCGATCTTCGCCAGGTAGCACAACGCCCGGTCGTAGCTGGGCGCGGCCATGATCAGGCAACTGCGCGCCAGCTCGGGTTGGTCGTGGTCGTACAGCTGGTAGCCGAGGCCGAACAGCAGCTCGCTGTCCAGCTGGGTGGTGCAGTACTGGTTGGGCGTGGCTTGGGGCAGCAACTGGTCGAGGCCGACCTTGGGCAGGGTCGCGTTCAGCGCTTCGTCCGGCGACGGTTCGCCACAGCCGATGAGCAAGGTGGCCAGGGCCAGTGGCAGCAAGTGTTGGGGCTTCAATGACGGATTCCTGGTCTGCTTTGGGCGAAGTAGCGCATGGGCGGGCAGGAAAGGGCGGGAGGGGCAGCTTCAGCAGTTCCGTGCTTGAGACGCCAGCGATTCCATGCGGCTTGATCGAGGCCCGGGGCCTTGAGTGCGCGCATTCTACTAAGATTGCGCCGGGCTACAACCTGGACCGTCGCACTCGGAGTTTGCGTGCGGCCTGAAGGGCATGGGGCATTTGCCTCGCCATGAGGCGGATCTATATATTCGCCACCCTTTGGTGCCGGTTCTTGAGTGGAAAGAGGGCCGGCAGATCGAACGAGCAAGGAGTGCGCGGGTGCGTTATGTCGGCAAGGTGTTGATCTTCCTGGTGATGCTGGCCTGTGGGGCGGGTGCCTATGATTCGGGCTGGGATTATTTTGCCCTCAGGGTGACCGGTGTCTATGCCCCTGCCCAGGTAGTCGGCGTCAGCCGGTCACGGATGGTCGGGGTGCAGAGCGGTCACAGCTATCACTCGACCCGAACGGTGTCCTATGTGGTCGCCGATGGTAGTGTGCTGACCCACACGTTCGGCAGTGAATTTTCCGACTCCCAGGTGGGCGATACGGTGGGGGTGTTCTATAACCCCGCCAACCCCGCCGAGGTCATCCCCGATACCTGGACCCAGCTGTACTTTGCCTCGTTGCTGAGCATTGGGACCCTGGTGGCGCTGGGCATGTTATTTGGCCTCTGAATGGCCTGCGGCCGCGGCGTTGTCGGGGTTGCGCTTGGCCAGGATGGCCAGGCCCCGGGCCACGGTGTCCTCCAGGCCGAGTTTTTCGTTGACCAGCAGGGTGTGCAGCGCCGGGTCTTGCCACAGGTTCACGGCGGGGCCCGTGAGGTTGGCTTGCCGGGCAATCAGTACGTAGGCGTAGAGCTGGCGGCGCTTCTGGAAGTCCGGATTGGGCTCCAGGGCATCCACCACGTTGGCCATGAACTGCCGACGCTGCAAGGGCGACAGGCCCTCGAATGCCTGGGGGTGGTTCATGTAGACGTCGGCCATGTGCAGGGCGATCAGCTCCTTGCGATCGGCCTTTTTGCGCAGCTCCAGTGGTGGCAACTGAGCGAGTAGCTGCTGGTAGTGCTGCTCGCCTTCGGCGATTTGTGCCGGGCTCATGGCCTGCTTCAGCGGCTCGAGGTTCTCGGCATCGCCCAGCACCCTGGCCCAGGCATAGGCCAACGCCAGCTTGTTCTGCTTCTTGCTCTGGCTGAGCATTTCCTCCTGCGCCTCGAGTGCGCCGTGCCGCGCCGAGCGTTCGAGCCAGGCCATGGCCAGGGCCTTGTCGGGTGGCTGCTTCAATTTGCCGATGCTGTAGATGTCGTACAGCGCCCACTGCGCGCAGCCTTCGTTTCTCTTGGCGGCATAGGCGATGTAGTTGAACGCCTCGCTTTTGGCATAGACGTTGGGGCGCTCGGCGGTGACCATGGCCAAGCTGCAAAGGCTGCGGGTGTAGCGGGGGGCGGCCATGGCCAGGCAGCTCCTGGCCATTTGCACTTCTTCGCTGGCGAACTGGGTGCGCAGCACGCCATGGCTTTCCTGGTCTTCATCGATCAGCAGGCGGCCGATGCCGAACAGCAATTCGCTGTCCATGTCCGCCGTGCAATACGCATTGGCCTCGGCCTTGGGCAGGATCTGCTCCAGGCCGAGATCGGGCAGGCTCTGGTCCAGTTTTTCGTCTGGCGAGGAGAGTTCGCAGCCGGTCAGCAAGGTGAACAGGGCCAGCGGCAGGGCACTACGACAGTTCAATGGCTAGTCTCTGGGGGATCGATCAAGGGCATGGCGTGTCCTGGCGCGTGGCTGGTACGCACAAGCGCCGGGTGAGTTGTTAAGACTCGGCAGCGTCAGAGCTTGGCGGCCAGGCCGAAGCGCTTCATCAGCCCCTTCTCCAGCAAGCCCTTGGGCAAAAGGTTGGCCAGTAGCGGCAGGGCGCGGCTGCCGTTGCCCAGGCGGACCAGGCGCGGCGGGTTGGGCTGTTGCACGGCCTTGAGCAGGCCGGCGGCGAACTCGCTGGCCGGGGTCGGCTTGTCCTGAGAGGCCTTGGCCCGGGAGCGGATGCCCTCGCGCAGCGGCCACCAGGGCGATTGTTCGTTGAGCAGTTGTTCGGCTTCATGCCCGGCGTTCTTGGCAAAGCTGGAGGCGATGGCCCCGGGCTGCACTTCCATGACCTTGATGCCGAACGGTGCCAGCTCCATGCGCAGGGCATCGCTCAAGGCGTGCACCGCGGCTTTCGAGGCGCAATAGGCGCCGGCAAATGGCGTGACCAGCACCCCGGACACACTGCCGATATTCACCACCAGGCCACGGCTGCGGCGCAGCACCGGGAACAGCGCGCGGGTCACCCCGACCACTGCGAACACGTTGGTTTCGAACTGGCGCTGCATGGCCTCCACGCCGCCATCGAGCAGCGGGCCCATGGCGCCGTAGCCGGCGTTGTTGATCAGCACATCGAGGCCGCCGTGCTGTTGGTTGATGTCCTCGGCCAGGGCGGCCAGGGCCGCGCCGTCATTCACGTCCAGCTGCACCGCGTGGAAGCCGGCGGCTTGCAGGGCGGCGACGTCCTCGGCCTTGCGGGCGCTGGGCAGGACGGTGTAGCCGGCCTGTTTGAAGGCATCTGCCAGGGCGCGGCCGATGCCGCTGGAACAACCGGTGATCAACGCTACGGGCATGGCGCGGTCCTTGTGCTGGGCGATGGGAAGGGGATCAGCGAGAGAAACTACCCTGTAAACGCTCGGCGCGAAACTCCAGGGTTTGCGGGCGATAGCCCGGGCGTAGCGGTGGCAGGGGCAGGCAGTCCTGCCAGCTAGCGCCGGCCTGCAATTCTCCGGGGCCGCGATAGCGTGGGGCGCTGTACTGGTTGTCGGCGAGGTTCACCGTGTCGCCCGGGGCGTAAGCGGCGACGCGCCAGCGCAGTTCGGTCAGGGGGACTTTGTTGCCGTTGTTGAGCTTGACCTGTAGCGGGCGGTCGGCGGGGCAGTGTTCGGGGGCGTAGGTCAGGCGCAGTTCCAGGCGCGCCAGCTGCTGGGCTTCGCGGTTGTCCAGCCAGACCACCCAGCCGGCCACCAGGGCCAGGCCGCAGGCGGCGGCCAGGGACACCGGGACGGCCTTGGCGGGGTAGCGCAGGAGCAGGACCAGCCAGGTGATGATCAGCAGAACGCCGATGAACATGACGCGAACCTCTGGGGAATGTGGGTGCATCCTACCTAAGCGTAGGTGGGGTTGGCGATGGTGGGGGTTGTGGGGCGGGGCGGCCTGATAGCCGGCCCGGGCTCTTTGGGTTTTGTGTACATATCCGTTGCTGCGGGTGTGGCGGCTGGCGGTTTCGCCCTTACGGCGAGTCCCTTTTGTCAGTCGCCCGGGGTGCCGGCCCAGACAAAAGGAACCAAAAGGTCTTGCCCCCACGTCCGGCCGCTCGCTGCGCTCGGGTTCCCTCGTTCCGGTACTTCTCAGGGGGCATCGCTTCCAGCGATGTCCTCGACTGCGTCGAGGGGCGCTGCGCGCCATTCCCCTGATAAGCACCTGCACTCGGCCTCCCCAGGGGGCGGGTGAATCAAGATCACAAGCGTACGGCGCGCCCTACCGGGCGGCGCATCGCGGGTGGGGTGTGCGTGTTTGGCATCGCTTCGTGTAGCCGCTGCCGAAGGCTGCGCATGGGCGCGCAGCGGCCGCTGGGTCTTGAATGCGCTGAAGGTCCTTCGGCCCTTGTCGCAGCCTCGCGGGCTCGGCAGCGGCTACACGAGGTGATGTGCTTTCCAGGTCAATGGCATGGACATAAACTGCGACGCCTTTGTCGTTGCTCCGTGTCGAACCCGGACTAGCCTTTGAGCGTCGCTGCCCATTCAGCGACTGGGCTTGGTAACCCATTTCGATACAGGCGCAACAGCGCCACATATCACTATTGCAGGCGCTTTTTTGTATCTGCACATTCGTGCAATGGCAGCTGTGCGTGGGAGGGCTCGCCCCTGCCGGGTTCCTGTATCTCCGGTTTACCAACCTGCGCGCAGCTGCCCCTCTTCGCTTGGCAGCCCGTTTTGATACAGCTGCCGCAGTGCCCCCTTTCGCTATTGCAAGCTCGTTGTGCGCCTGTGTATTCGTGCAATGGCAGCTGTGCGTGGAAGGGCTTCAGCCCTGCCGGGTTCTTGTATCTCCGGTCGACCAATCCACGCACGGTTGCCCCCCATAGCAGGGCTGTGCATTTTCTGGTGCAGAGGGGCACGGCAGTGATCAATGAGATGGGTTGGAGATGAAGGAGAGGGGATAGGCCTGCAGATCGTTCCCCCCGCATTTGAAGGAGAGAACGATCACGGGGCGTTTTAGTTCAGGTACTGACTATCACGAATCCGCCGACCCAACACATCCAGCAGATCACAACCATCGCGCAGCAGAATGGCGCTGGCGTGGGCGATCTGTGTCAGGTCGGTGGCATCGGCGTGGCGGCTGTCCATGTGCACGATGCTTTCCATCAGTTGAGTCACCGCGAGGATGCGGTAGGCGGCGCTGGCATGGAGTTCGTCCAAGGGCGCTCGGGTGTCGATAAACAGGGTGGGAGTGGAGGATTCGTTGCTAGTTAGCGCGATACGGTCGGTCATGCTGTGCTCCAAAGAAACAGTGCTGGAAAACTGCGTTCCTGAGAAAACAACCGAGCCGTCAACCTCGATCACGAATGAGTCGTGACAGGCGCGAGGATAGGGAGCGAGAAGAGGGCGGTCAACCCGATATGTGTAGCCTTGAACGACCTTTTGCATCCACAGGTGGCTGCTGATCTGGCTTGCCGCTTGAGGCTTGCCCCTTGGCACTGCTTCTGAAAAAAATCCCCCTGTCCAACCGCCTGCGGATAGGGGACGCAGGCGCCTGGAAAGGGGGAGCACAAAGGTCTTGCTAGCACGACTCCCTGCTTTTACTTGCAGCTTGCCGCTTGAAGCTCACGGCTGCGTCTCTTGCCGCTTGCCGCTTGAAACTTGCCGCTGCTCTTACTGAGCGATGGTCTTGACCGAGATGCCGCGCTCCAGCGGGGTCGAGCGGCCGTAGATGTCTTCGAAGCGTTCGATGTCGTCTTCGCCCAGGTAGCTGCCCGATTGCACTTCGATGATCTCCAGGGGAATCTTGCCGGGGTTGCGCAGGCGGTGTACCGAGGCGATGGGGATGTAGGTGGACTGGTTCTCGGTGAGCAGGAACACGTTCTCGTCACAGGTGACTTCGGCGGTGCCGCTGACCACGATCCAGTGTTCGGCGCGGTGGTGGTGCATCTGCAGGGACAGGCACGCGCCCGGCTTGACCGAGATGTGCTTGACCTGGAAGCGCCCGCCCATGTCCACCGAGTCGTAGGAGCCCCACGGACGGTAGACCTCGCAGTGGTTCTGGGTTTCGCTGCGGCCTTGTTCGTTGAGGGTGTTGACCATCTGCTTCACGCCTTGGACCTTGTCCTTGTGGGCGATCATCATGGCGTCCTTGGTCTCGACCACGACGATGTTCTCCAGGCCGATCACCGACACCAGCTTGCCGTTGCCGTGGATCATGCAGTTCTTGCTGTCCTGGATCACCACATCGCCCTTGCTGACGTTGCCGTCGGCGTCCTTTTCATGCACGTCCCACAGCGACGACCAGCAGCCCACGTCGCTCCAGCCGGCACTGAGCGGCACCACGCAGGCGCGCTGGGTCTTTTCCATCACTGCGTAGTCGATGGAGTTGTCCGGGCAGCAGGCGAAGGTGGCTTCGTCGATCATCACGTTGTCCGGGTCCTGCTGGCTGCGCTCCAGGGTCAGCAGGCAGGTGTCGTAGATGTCCGGATCATGTTTTTTCAGCTCTTCGAGGAAGCGGCTGGCGCGGAACAGGAACATGCCGCTGTTCCAGAAGTAGCCACCGGCCTGGACGAACTCGGTGGCGCGTTTTTCATCGGGCTTCTCGACAAAGTGCGAGACCCGGCTGACGCCCTCCGGCAGCAGCGCATCGTGGGTCGACTTGATGTAGCCGTAGCCGGTTTCCGGCTTGGTCGCCGGTACGCCGAACAGCACCATCTCGCCGCGCTCGGCGGCCACGGTGGCCAGGGCCAGGGCCCGCTGCAGGGCTTTCTGGTCGTCCATCACGTGGTCGGCCGGCAGCACCAGCATCAGTTCGTCGCGACCTTCGTTGACCAGCATCATCGCGGTCAGGGCCACGGCCGGCGCGGTGTTGCGGCCGAAGGGCTCCATCAGGATGCGCTGGGATTCGAGGCTGCGGTTGCTCAATTGCTCGTTGACGATGAAGCGGTGGTCCTTGTTGCAGACCACGATGGGGGTGTCCATGCCTTCGAACACCAGGCGCTCCAGGGTCTGCTGGAACAGCGTGTGTTCGCCGGTCAGGGCGAGGAATTGCTTGGGGAATTGCTTGCGCGAAAGCGGCCAAAGACGTGAGCCGCTACCACCTGACAAGATCACCGGAATCATGTTGTTACTCCTTCAAATATCGTATGGGTCAGAGCTACTGCGTTCTGTCGTTTCACTCTCTTGTTTTTGTCTCGTTGTAGGCGTTGCCGAGGTTCTGGTTAGCGAGTGGAGACCGGGCGTTTCACCCACACCGGCGACAGGTTGCTGCCGTTGCCGGTGACGTAGAGCACCGCCGCTTCGCCACGCTCCAGGGCCACGGGCTTGAGGTCGCTGACTTTCTTCTGGCCGTCGTACAGGGCGAAGCTGACCTTCACCGGGTTGATTTCGCGTTCGCCGCGGCCCTTGGCGGCCACGGCCTGGACCACGTCGGTCTTGCCGTCGGCGGTCTTGAGCGTCAGGGCCTGGTCGCTGAGGTTCTGCACTCGCACCAGGGATTTCTGCTTGTTCTTGAACGGCGGCTCCTCGATCAGTTGCGGTTGGCCGCTGGCGTTGTTGACCAGGGTGTAATAGTGGTCGGCGGCCAGTTTCACCGGCACGCTCTGGCTGCCCAGCTTGGCGGTGTAGTCGCCGCCGGGCATGAAGCTGAAGTCGCTGCTGGCCAGGGGCGCGACGTCGTTGACGTTGGTGCTGCCGATGGTGGCGCTGACTTCGCTGTTGCTGGCGTTGTAGATGCGTACGAAGGTCGAGCCCTTGGGCGCGGTGGGGCCGTACAGCGCGGCGTCGCCCCCGGCGAAGGCGGGCAGGGACAGGACGCTCATGCCGGCAGCCAGGGTGATGGCCTTGGCGAGACGACGCGGATTGATAGTGAAAGTCATGGGTGTCACCTCTCTTTTCAGTTTTGTGCCCGGTCGGGCGTCTCGGATTTGTTCAGTGCCACAGTTTGTTGGCGGGCACCGGTTTGCTTGAGCTCTGCGACCCACTGCGGGTCGGCGTCGCCAATTTCGTTGTTCACCGGCAGGTAGCGTTCAGGGAATTCCCAGATCAGCACCTGGGGCGGGTGGTTCTTGAAGTCGTCGCTTTTGAGGTAGCTGAGCATCGGCAGGATCGGGCCGTGGCCGTCCTCGGCGTAGCTCAGCACGTCGCTGTGCAGGGCCTGCTTGAGGGCGCCGACGAAGTTCCAGTTGGGGTTGGCGCTGTAGCTGGTGCCCACCAGGGTCACGGGCACTTCGTGGTCGGCGAACAGGTTGTCTGTGGCGCCGGCCTGTTCCCCTGCGGCGTGGGTCTCGCGTTTTTGCAGGGGCTCCTGGGCCGGCATCAGGTTCTCGAACAACGGGTCCAGGGGCAGGAAACGCCGCAGGTCGCCCTTGTGCTTGACGGTCTCCTGGGTCTGGGTGACGAAGCGTTGTGGCTGGCCACTGAGCGGGGTCTTGGCGGCGATGGCCTGGGCCAGTTGGCGGGCGACGACTTCGGCGCCCGCCGGCGTCCAGTGGGTGTCGGTGCGCAGGAACACTTGCTGGCCCTGTTGCTTGGCCTGTTGCAGGGGCCCCAGCAGGTCGGGGGCGAGGATCTTGTCGGCGGCCACCCGGGCATGGAAGTCCTGGTAGAGGTTGGCGTGGATGCGCGCCGGGCGCACGGTGTCCAGGTGTTCCGGATACAACCGCACCTTGGCCGGGACGATCGCCATCACCAGTTTCACCCCGTGCTGCTTCAAGGTCTGGCGCACACCCTCGACCAGGGCGTAGTTGCCCTGCAGGTTGAGTTCCTCGTTGACCACCGGATGGAATTCTTCATCGCTGTACAGCCACTGGTCGCGGCCGAGGATCACCCCCGGACGACCCTCGTTGAACAGCTTGAAGTCCAGCGCGGCCCAGAGGTTGGTACCCAGGCGCTTGATCGGGAACTGGTCGTCGTAGTGGGTTTCCACCGCCTTGGTCCAGCGCCCATTGAGCACGGTGGCGTCACTGTTGGTGCTGAAGCCGAAGAAGCTGCGCGCCGACCACAGACCCAGGACCAGCAGGGTCACCAGGAACAGTGCGACGTAGAACAGGCGTAATGAGCGGGTCATGAGCGGCCTCCTCAGAACTGGAAGTACAGGAACGGCGAAAAGCTTTGCGCCGAGAGTTTGAGAATCGAGGCGATGAACAGCAGCAGCACCAGGGCGCGCATGGCATAGCGCGACCAGTCGGCGCTCCAGTAGGCCGGCTGCACCTGGGCCTCGCGGCCGACGATGTAGCCCGGCTGGTGGATGCTGCCGGGGTTGTCGCCGGGTGCTGCCTTGATCAGGCCAGGTTGGGCGGTGGCCGGGCCATCGGCCTGGGTGTCCAGGACCGGGCCGGCTTCGGGCTTGCTTTTGGCCGGTGCTGGGTTGCGATACAGGTCGCGCAGGCCGAAGAACGCCAGGGTCAGGTAGGCCACGACCAGGGTCGCCACTTGCAGGCCGGTGAGGCTGGCGCGGTTGAGTTCCGACAGCGACCAGTCGCCGAAGCTGAACATGGCGCCGTACATGCGCCCGGCCACGTGCAGGTTCTCGGCGCGGAAGATCACCCAGCCCATCACCACCAGCAGGAAGGTCAGGGCCCAGCGGATCGGGTTGAGGCTGCGTGGGCTGGTGTTGATGCCCAGGGCCTTCTCGATGGCCAACCACATGCCGTGCCAGGCGCCCCAGACGATGTAGGTGAAGTTGGCACCGTGCCACAGGCCGCCCAGGAGCATGGTCAAGAACAGGTTGCGATAGGTGATCAGGGTGCCTTTGCGATTGCCGCCCAGGGTGATGTACAGGTAGTCGCGCAGCCAGGTGGACAGGCTGATGTGCCAGCGCCGCCAGAACTCGGTGATCGACTGGCTGATGTAGGGCTGCTTGAAGTTCTCCATGAAGCGAAAGCCCATCATCAACCCCAGGCCGATGGCCATGTCGCTGTAGCCGGAGAAGTCGAAGTACAGCTGCGCGGTGTAGGCCAGGGCGCCCAGCCAGGCGTCACCCGTGGTGGGGTGTTGCAGGGCGAAGCAATGGTCGGCGACCACCGCCAGGGTGTCGGCGATGAACACCTTCTTGATGAAGCCCTGCATGAAGCGCGTGCAGCCTTCGGAGAACTTGTCCAGGGTGTGGGTGCGATGGTTGAACTGGTCCGCCAGGTCGCGAAAGCGCAATACGGGGCCGGCGATCAGGTGCGGGAAGATCGCCACGAACGCCGCGAAGTCGATCAGGTTGCGGGTCGCCGGGGTGTCGCCGCGATAGACGTCGATGATGTAGCTGATGGACTCGAAGATGTAGAACGAGATACCGATCGGCAACAGCACGTGGGTCAGGATGAACGGCTCCAGGCCCATGGAGGTCATGATCGCGTTGAGGCTCTCGACGCCGAAGTTGGCGTACTTGAAGTAGCCGAGGATGCACAGGTCAACCGCCACTCCCAACAGCAGCCAGCGCTGGGCGGGCCTGGTCCTGACGCCGGCGGCGCCGACCTTCAGGCCGATCCAGTAGTTCCACAAGGTGACCGCGGCGAACAGCGCGAGGAAGTCCACCCGCCACCAGGCGTAGAACACGTAGCTGGCGATCAGCAGCAACAGGTTGCGATAGCGTTGCCCGCTCAAGTAGTACAAGCCGAGGAACACCGGCAAGAACAGGAACAGGAACACATTGGATGAGAAAACCATCCCGAGCTCTCCATGTTTAACCAATAGTCAGGGGCCGCAGCCCCCCCAAACCCCCCCGTGGAAAACCATGGGAGGCGTATTGCATTCATCTCGCCCTGTAGCCACTGCCGGGGCGCCGCTCTTGAGGGCCCTGGAAGGCTCTTCGAGCCTTGGCGCAGCCTCGCTGGAGTTCGGCAGCGGCTACAGGTATTGCGTCTTGAGGTCCAGGTATCACGAGCCCTTCTTGCCCTTCTCGAAGGCCGGGTCGTAGACCTTGGTCAGGTCACCGCCCAGCCGGAAGGTCTTGAACGGCTGCATCTGGTGCTTGCGTTCCAGCACATCCGGGGCGCAGGTGTAGAGGCTGCAGAAGGGCTCGAGCCAGGCGAATTTCGCGTCGACCTTGAGATCGGTCATGTCCTGCTGCTTGCCGTTCTTGCGCTCGAAGGTGTCCGGGTCCTTGACCCCGGCCAGCACCCGCTCGCCCAGGCGCTTGAGCGCGCCGTGGTTTTCCTGGCGCAGATCGACGCCGTTGACCTGGGCGAAGCTGGCGATCATCGCCAGCGGCGGCAGGGCGTAGTTGTGGTAGGCCAGGGCCCGTTGCTGGCGCTTGAGTTCGTTGGGCAGGTAGCCATCGGCGTCGACCTGGCCTGCGCCGACCTTGTACTCCTTGACGGCCCAGTCGAACAGGTCGCGGCGGTTGGTGGCCACGGCGGTGGCCATCACCGACCAGGCGGCCCAGTAGGAATGGTTGTTGGTCTTGTCCAGGGGCAGGTTGTCCCAGTCGCTGACCACCTGGTCGGCCATCTTGCCGAACCAGGCCTCGATCTTCTGCGCCTGCTCCTGGTGAGTGGCCAGGGGATGGGAATCGGAGAACTTCAGCCGCAGGTAGGCCGAGGCCATGCTGCCCAGGGCCCATTTGCGCATGGACTTGCCGGTGTGGTTGAAGTCCCTGGACATCAGCGCGTCGGCCTGGGCCCAGGCACTGAGCCAGTTCAGGGTGCAGTCCAGCTGTTGCGGACGACCGTCGCGCATGAACTGCATGACCTGCTTGCTGGTGCCGCGCTCGATCTTGGTGATGTCTGCGGTGCTGTCATGGAAGGCCTGCTGCGATTGCACGTTGAGGGTCGCGCGCGCCTTGTCCGAGCCTTCGTACTTGCTGCGAAACTGCAGGGCGCCGGTGTAGGGCGCCGGCATCGCATCGCAGCCGTCGCTGTTGTCGCTGGTCTTGAACTTGTCTACCGGGGCGTAGTAGCCCTGGGGCGGACGCAGCGGCGCGGCGGCCTGGGCACTGCCGGCGACCATCGCCAGGCCCAGCAGGCCCGGTATCAGTAGTTGTGTCACGCGTGTGCTTTGCATGGATAACCTCACTGCCCGATCTGCGCGGTACGTTGCTCGGCGCTCGGGAACACGTTGCGTTTGCAGATTTTCGCTTCGACCTTCTGCCCGGCGGTGCCGGCCTCGGGGCCCTGGATTTCCACCGCCAGCAGGTTTTGCGCGGCCCAGTCCTCGTCGGTACGCAGTTCGAAGGCGAAGCGCCCGTCGGTGTCGGATGTCTCCGGTTTTTCGATCTTGATGTCCTCGTGCCGGCCGTTCATGTACCAGAGGGTGGCCTGCAGGGTTTTCACCGAGGTGTCGGCGAAGCGGATGTCCACCTGGTGGGCGCTGTTGCGCAGGTCCTTGTTCTGGCTGTTGACCAGCAGTTCGTTCTTGCCGGGCTTCAAGGTGGTGCTGGCGCTCATCTGCGCCGGCTTGCCTTCGCAGCCGTTGTCCAACAGCGCCATCATCTGCCGGTAGATGGTCTCCTGGTCCAGGCGGTACAGCGGCGAGAACTCCCAGATCAGGATCTTCGGCGGGTTCTTCTGGAACTCCTCGCTGCCCAGGTATTGCAGCATCGAGCCTTCCAGGCCGCCGCCGGGGAAGGCGACGTTGAGGATGTCGGCACCGATGGCCTCTTCCAGGAAACCGGCGAAGTTGTAGTTCTTGCCGCTGTGGCTGGTGCCCACCAGGGTGATCTGCGGGTTGCCGGAGTCGCCGAACAGATCGCCATCGCTGGCCTCGCCCTTGGGTTCGGTGGTGAACTGGTCCATGTACTGGATCGCATAGCTGGTGCCGCACAGCTGCCCGGCCATGTTGTGCAGGGTGCCGGTCTTGCCCATGCGCCCGGACTTGTGGGTCTCGAACTCGCGCCGGGGAATGTCGGCGAACGCCGGCAGGTGCTTGACCTTGTCGGCGACGATCCGCGCCGTGCGTTGGGCGCCGTAGGGGGTCCAGTGCTGGTCCCCACGGAAGTAGAAGTCGTGGGCCGGCAGGGTCTCGGGCAATTGCTCGTCGGTCAGCGGCGACAGGTCCGGGACCACGTAGCCCATCTGCGCGAAACGCCCGAGCATGGCCTTGTAGTTGGCCAGGGCCTTGTCGTAGTCGAAGCGGGCCTTGTCCGCCGGGTTGAGCTTGTTGCGGTTCACCAGGCCGCGGGTCGGCTGGTAGACCACCACCAGCTCCACGCCCTTGCTCTTGAAGGCTTCGTGCAACTGCTTGAGACGGCGATAGCCTTCGGGTGTGGTGTTGAACTCGGTACGCAAATCTTCCTGGGTACGGAACAGCCAGTCGCCCTGGGCCTGTACCAGGGTGGTGAAGTTCTGCTGGTAGCGGGTCACGTAGTTCTTCGCATCGTGGGCGGCCGGGCACAGGTTGCAGCACGGCTCGGCCTTGAACGACGGCGCGGCGACCTCATCGGCCCGGGCCGTGGCGCTGGCGGCGAGGATGCCCGCGGCGAGGGCCGACAAGCCCAGGAATTTGATCAAGTGTGGGTGCATGCAAGTCATCCTCAATCGCGCATTTCGGTCTGGCGTTCGACGGGGTCGATCAATACGGCTTTGCGCTGGCGTACCAGCAGGTCGAGAATTTCGTCCTGGCGCTCGCCCAGCACGCCGGAGAAGCTGATGCCGCTGCTCTTGGTCGGTGCCAGCATCGACACCCGGTACAGCTCCACGCTCAGGGGCGAGTCGATGGACATCGGTCCGCTGCCGTTGGCCGCCAGCTCGCCGCCGACCACGATCAGCGAGACCTGGGCATCGAACGGGTCGAGCTTGATGTCGCGGTCGGTGTTGGTCAGGTCCTTGATGTGGCCGTAGACCCCGGTCAGGCCGTTGGCCATGGCGACGTTCTCGTAGAGGCGGATGTTGACGCTGTTGCGGATGCGGATGCCGTGGCGGCGGTTGCTGACTACCTTGTTGCCGTAGATCAGGTTGTCGGCACTCTCGTAGAGGGTGATGCCGTCGGTGTGGTTGCGGTAGATCTCGTTGTAGGCGATCAGGTTGTTGATGCTGTTGCGGTCGATCACCAGCCCCGAGAGGTGGTTGTCGTAGCTGCGGTTGTTGAAGATGAAGCTGTCGTTCACCTCCCGGGAAATGATGATGCCGTGCTTCTTCCGGGTGCCGTAGACGGTGTTCTCGGCAATGATCAGGCCATGGGAACGGTCGTGGGGGTCGATGCCGTAGACGATGTTGTCGCGGTAGGTATTGCCCTTGAGCACGAAGCCTTCGGTCTCGTAGCAATAGAAGCCGTACCACATGTCCGAGAACTCCGAACCGATGATCCAGCCGGTGGGCTCGGGGCGCTTGAGCACCTTGGCCATGTTCGGCGTGTACTGGGAAATGCTCACCCCGTAGGACTTGGAATTGGCGTAGCCGAAGCTCGCCATCTTGCTGTTGGCGATGTAGGTCTGGGTGCCGCCCCAGGCCAGCAAGAAGGGGCGAAATTCCTTGGCCGAGCGGAAGGTCGCCGGGCCGTTGTCCTTCTCGCGCCAGCCGGTGACCTGGGTGTCGCGCACGAACAGCTGGCCATCGTTGACCAGGAACGCGCCGGCTTCCTGGGACAGGCGCAGCTCGCGGGTCTGCTGGTCGATCTCCAGGATGCCGTGGCGCCCGACCACGATCGGCAGGCGGGCCAGGTAGACCCCAGGGGCGGTTTCGCTGATGTACTGCTTGGGCAGCTTGCCTGCCAGGTCCTTGAGGTTGACGTAGCCATCGTCGACGAAGATCGCCTGGGGAATGCCGTGCTGGCGCACCACCCATTCGGCCATCTTGTTGTCGCCGCCGATGAAGTCCTTCAGGGCGTCTTCCTGCATCATCCGCCGCACGCTGATCTTGCCCGGCTTGCTGCGCACGATCTTCGCCGCCACGGCTTCGGCGGTGTAGCCGGAGAGGTCGGGCAGGGTTGGCTTGGCCAGGGCCAGCGGTTCGGTGGGGGCGCTGCTGACGGTGTAGGTCTTGGCTTGTTGCAGCTCCTTGACGACGGTCGGCGCCTTGGCCGTCTCGACGTTGCCCAGGGCCGTGCCGCTGGCCAGCAGCAGGGCACCGGCCAGCAGGCCCAGGGAGCCTTTGTGCAGCGGGGTGTGGGGATGGCGATGCATCTGGGGGACTCCGTTCATGGTTGGCCTCAGAAGCGCCAGATCACGTCGATGAAGGCGCGGTGCATATAGGAGTCGACGTCCTTGCCATAGGCGTCGCCGGGCTTGAACACGCCCCCGCGAAAACGCACCAGGGCCGCGGGCTCGTCGATCGACTGGCTCAGGGCCGCCGGCAACAGGCCTTGCTTGAAGTACTTGGTGACCACCAGGTCCATCTCCTGGCCAAGGTCCTTCTTGCCGTCTTGCAGGGGGAGCGAGGTGCTGCCCAGCAGGGCGCCGGTGGTGTCGTCGTAGTCGTTGTGCACGGCATTGATGCCATTGCTGCCCACCGGCTTGTTGCCGTCCACGCGCCAGAACTTGTGGTAGACCAGGCTGGCGTCGTAGTCCTCGCGCAACTGCCAGGAGCCGAACAGGGTGGCGGTCTGGGTGTTGTTCAGCTCGCCACGAAAGGCTTCGCCGAAACGGTGCACCCGCGAGCGGGTGCCGGTGAAATTGGAGCGGTTGCTTTGCAGGCCGTTCTGCTCGTACTCGGCGCTGGCCCGGGCATAGGCCGCGCCCACTTGCCAGTTCGGGTCCAGGCGCAGGCGCACGCCCAGGTCGGTGGCCCAGCCGTCGAGGTTTTCACCACGCTTGGCCTGGGTCGGGCGGCTGCCGTCGGCGTTCAGCGGGTTGACCGTGTCGCGGTCGCCGCGCATGCCGGTGAGGCTGGCCCAGTAGTTGACAGTGTTGGTGTTGCGCCAGTTGTAGGCGTCGCTGTTGGCCTCCAGGCCGAGCCAGGTCAGGTCGCCGTTCTGCTTCTTGTCCAGCGGGTCGCTGGCGACTCCGGGCTCGGCATAGTCGAGCTTGCCGTCATCGTGGGTATGGTGGGCGCGAATGCCCACCCACTGGCCGGGCGTCCACTGGTAGGCGACGTCGGCGTAGGCGTGCAGGCGGTCCTTGTCCTTGGGCGCCAGTTCCTTGAGGTCGGTGCGGTATTCGCTGAAGCGCTCGGCCAGGCCCAGGTTGGCCCGCAGCAGGGTGGTGTCGAAGGTCCAGTTCAGCGCCTCGATGTTGGTGTCGCGCCATTGGCCATCGTCGTTGCGCAAACGCTGGCGGCCGAACTTCAGTTGCTCGCCGGGGTAGGCGGTGAAGCCGCTGTAGCCGACCCAGAATTCGCGCAGGGCCAGGTAGTTCTTCTTGGCCTTGCGGTCGTCGTTGGCCGACTGCTGGCTGGCATCGTCGCTGGATTGTTGCAGGGTGTCGGTCTCGATCACGTCGGTGGAGGTCACCGCCTGGCCCATGGCATAGGCGCTCCAGTTGCCGCTTTCGCCATAGACCCAGGGACGCAGGTCCAGGCCGATGCCGTTGACGTCGCCGCCACGCTGGGTACCCAGGTCGCGGTCGTCCTCGGATTGCGCGGTGATCTTCACTTCCAGGCCGAAGTTCTTGGTTTCGCTCAGTGCCGCGAAAGAGGGTGTCGACCAGGCCAGGGCGACGCCCAGGGCCATGCCCAGTTTCGACAGGCGCAAGGGGGCTTGGCGGTCGCAGCCTGCGGCAGCGGCTACAAGGTGAGTAGAGCGTTTCATAGGGATTCCTCGCCGTCTTCTTCCTGCAGGGCCTGCAGTTGCAGCGTGCTCTGGGCCAGGGTGCCGCGCACGGCCTGTTCCTGTTGCAGCAGGCGCTGGGCTTCGGCGCGTTGGCCGGGGGGCAGTTGTTCATCGAGTTGCTGGGCCAGTTCATTGGCCTGGGGGGTGTCCTGGACCTTGGCCAACTGGCTGAAGACGTAGGCATTGACCGGGTCGGGGCGGGTACCGCGGCCCTGGGAAAACAGCTGGGCAATGGCGAAGTCGGCGCTGTTCTGGCCGTTGCGGGCGGCGGTCAGCAGATGGTCCAGGGCCTTTTGCGGATACACCTGGCCCAGGTAGCCACGGCGGTAGATCTGGCCCAGGTAGTAGTCGGCGGCGACCTCGCGGCCCTGGGCTTGCTTGAAGTGTTGCTCGGCCACCTTGGCATCGGCCGGCACCCACTTGCCCTCGTAGTAGAGCTTGCCCAGCAGCAGTTCGGCGCGGGGCTGGTCGGCGGCGCGGCCGTTGTCCAGGTACTTCATCATCTGTTCGACGTCGCCCAGTTCGGGGAAGTCGTAGAGCAGTTGCGCCAGGCTGACCCAGGACGCCGGGTACACCGGGGCCACTTGCTCGAGCAGGGCCTGGGCGGTTTTCTCGTCGGGCTTGCCGAGGCTGGCGTCGCCCAGGACCCGGGCCACGCTGTCGACCCGCTGGGCGCTGACGGCGCCACGGCCATGGCTGGCTTGCAGTTGCTTGACCAGCTCGGCTTGCTGCTCGGCCTGGCCGCGTTTCTGGTAGACGGTGGCCAGCTCGACGTAGCAGATGTCGGTGCTGTTCAGGGACGCCTTGCAGATCTTCTCAACCTCGTCCAGGTGCTGGTCGTAGGTGCCCTGGGTCCGATACAGCAGGACCTGGGCCAGCCCGGCCTCGGGGTAGCCGGCGGCGCGCCATTGGCCGATCTGCCGCTGGGCGTCGACGTTGGGGAAGCTGTGGGGATATTGCAGGTAGAGCATCGCCAGGGGGATCAGGGTGTTGCCTTCGCCGTTGGCGAAGGCCTTCTTCAGCAGGCCCTCGGCTTCGTGCTGTTCGGCTTCGCTGGCCCCGGGCTTGGTCGCCAGCAACCGGCCCAGGCGCGCCTGGGCCCGTGGCGAGGTATCGGCGGCGGCGCGGTAGGTGGCCTCGGCCTGCTTGATCTGCGCCGGGTCGCGGCTCTCCACCTGGATATCCGCCAGGCCCACTTGCGCCTCGCTATAACCCAGGTCCGCCAGCTGGCGATAGTTCTGCTGGGCCAGGGCGGTGTCGCCGCGCTTGAGGGCTTCGTTGGCCAGGCGCTGGTCCGGCAGGCCGGCGCAACCGGCCAGGGCCAGGGCGGCCACCAAAGGCAACACCGCGAGTTGAGTAGGCGTGTTCATGGTTACAGACCCGCGGCCATGGCTTTGTCGATCAGCCAGTTCATCGAAGGCCCGCGGTCGCTGCTGACTTCCACCGGGCGGCCGGCGAACTCGCTGCCCAGGGGCGCGTCGGGCTTGATCTGCACGCGAATATCCGAAGACAGGTCGTTGCCGTTGAGGCTGGTGCTGCTGACGATGGTGCCGGTGCGCACCTGGTCCTCGCCGGCGATCTGCAGGTTGACCTTGGTGCCCGGGCGCACGTCGCCGAACTGACGGTAGGAGAAGCGCGCCTCGACGGTGGCCAGGCTGCCCCGTGGCACCAGTTGGTAGATCACGTCGCCCTTGCTGGCGTACTGACCGTCGGCTACCAGTTGCTGGGCCACGGTGCAGTCGCAGGGCGAGGTCAGGGTGCCGGTCATCTGCTTGCCGAACAGCTCCTCGACCTTGGCCGGCTGTAGCTGGTTCTCGTCCAGGTGGCCCTTGAGCACATCCAGCATGCTGGTGCTGAAGCTGGCCAGGGGCGCGCCCTTGGCCACGTTGCCGTTGGCCTGCACCAGGCTTTGCACGGTGCCGTCGCGTGGCATGGTCACGTTCATCCCCGGCACGTTCACCAGGCCGGCCTCGGCGTGGCTGACGAAGTACATGCCATACACCGACTTGAGGATGAAGCCGAAGGCGGCCAGGCCGACGATGAAGATCCCGGCACTGAAGGTCACGGCCCGCAGGCGGCCCAGGGGGCTCATGCCGCTGCCGTTGTCCTTGGTCTTGCGCGCCTTGGTGAAGTTGTCGCGCTGCAGGGTGGCGAGCACGTCGCCCATGCTGACGATGTCGCCGGCCAGGTGCGAGGTGATCAGGTGGCGCAGGGTGGCGATGTCCTGGGGTTCCAGGTTCTGGAACTGGCAGCCGACGCGGCCGCTCTGGCGGTCGAAGGAGCGCACTTGCAGCTCCACGTCCATGGCCAGGCCGAGGTTGTCGATGACGAATTGCAGGCGGCCCTTGTGCACGCTGCCCACGGCCAGCAGTTGTTGCCCGGCGTTGAAGCTCAGGCCACCGGCGGAGAGGTCGTGGATCCGCACTTCCAGGGGCTTGGCCTCGGTGCCGAAGAAGCGCAGCTTGGCCGGGATCCTGACCCGGGCGTGCTGGCGCTGGGCTTCGGATTCATGCACTACGTTGACGTTGACTGCGGTGTTCATAGGGTCGATTTCCTAGTTCATTCAGGCAGGGCGGTTCAGACCATCAGCAGCAGTACGGCGACGAATACGCTGCCGGCCGAGAAGGTCATGGTCCGGGACGACCAGGTGTTGAACCAACGTTGAAAACTGGCGAGGTCGCGGGTCAGCTTGGTGTCCTGGCGGGTCCAGGATTGCTGGTCGAGGCGGAAGAACACGTAGATCTTCACCAAGGCCCCGACGATCTGGTTGTAATAGAGGATCAGCGGATAGGCCGGGCCGATCCGGTGTCCCGAGCAGGACAGCAGCAGGGTCAGGATCAGCCGGGTGATGCCGATCCACAGCAGGTAGGCGAGGATGAACGCGGTGCCGTACTTGAAGCTGGCGATGATGGCCACCGTCAGGCCCAGCAGCGAGGTCCACATCGATACCCGCTGGTCGAACAGCACCACGCTGGTGAACAGGCCCAGGCGCTTGACCCCCAGGCCCAGGGCCCGGGAGTTCTGCCGCAGGTTGTTGCCGTACCAGCGGAACATCAGCTTGCGGCTGGCCTTGATGAAGCTCTTTTCCGGCGGGTGCTCCACGGTGTTGATCGCCGCGTCAGGCACGTAGAAAGTGTCGTAGCCCAGGCGCATCAGGCTGAACCAGCTGGACTTGTCGTCGCCGGTGAGGAACTTGAAGCGGCCCAGGCGCCAGTGCTGCAGGGAGTCGCTCTCGACGTCGGCGATGAAGTCCGGGTCGGTGACCACGGTGGCGCGAAATACCGACATGCGCCCGGTCATGGTCAGCACCCGCTTGGACAGGGCCATGGAGCACATGTTGATGTGCCGCTGGGCGAAGCGCAGCTTGTGCCACTCGCTCATGATGTAGCCGCCGCGCACTTCGCAGAATTCGTTGGTGGTCAGGCCGCCGACATTGCCGAACAGCTGGAACCAGGGCACGGTCTTGCGGACCACGCCTTCGGCCAGCACGGTGTCGCCGTCGATCACCGCGACCACGGCACGTTCGTCCGGCAGGTGGCGGGAGATGGCGCGGAAGCCGAAGGCCAGGCCGTCGCGCTTGCCGGTGCCGGGAATGCGCACGAAGTCCAGCTTGACCTGCTCGGGCGGGTTCATCCGTGCCCACAGGCTCTTGATCAACAGCTCGTCGGACATCTCCACGATCGAGCAGACCACGGTGGTGGGAAAACCACAGTCGATGGCCTCGCGGATCACCGAGCCGTAGACCTGGGCGGTGGTCAGCGCGTCGATGCGAAAGCTGGTGACCATCAGGTACACATGGGACGGATCGGCCGCCTTGCCGAGCTTGCGTACCTTGCGCCGCAGGTGTGGGTAGACCACGTAGAGGAACAGCATGCCGCGCACGAAATGCGTGGCGCCCATGGAGTAGCGCCAGATGCCCACGGCGCCGATCAGGAAGATGAAGTCCTTGGACTGCGAGTCGAAGGTCGAGGCGGGCAGCAGCAGGGCCATCCCCATCAACAGACTCAGGTAGAACAGCCAACCGGCGGCCTGGAGCAGGCAGTGTTTTAGCCTGTGCATAATCAACGTCCTAAAATCAGTTGCAGGCTCCAGGCTGCAAGCTGCAAGCGCGGTGCTCTCACTTGCAGCTTGAAGCTCGGAGCTTGCCGCTGCCGTTACCAGCAAATGCCTTCGGTACGGCCCTGGGCGCAGGTCGACTTGGACATGAAGCCCACCAGGTCGATGACCTGCTTGCCGTGGGGGACGTCCTCGACCAGGGTGCGGAACTTCTCGTCACGGTTGCCCAGGATGATCACGTCGGAATGGTCGATCACCGCGTCGAAGTCCGAGTTGAGCAGGGACGAGACATGGGGGATCTTCGATTCGATGTAGTCCTTGTTGGCGCCGTGAACCCTGGCGTATTCGACGTTGCTGTCGTAGATGCTCAGGTCGAAGCCCTTGCCGATGAGCATTTCCGCCAATTCCACCAGCGGGCTTTCCCGCAGGTCGTCGGTGCCGGCCTTGAAGCTCAAGCCGAGCAGGGCGACCTTGCGCTTGTCGTGGCTGGAAACGATGTCGAAGGCGTTCTGCACCTGGGATTCGTTGCTGCGCATCAGCGAGTTGAGCAGTGGCGCCTGCACGTCCAGGGCGCCGGCGCGGTAGGTCAGGGCGCGTACGTCCTTGGGCAGGCAGGAGCCGCCGAAGGCGAAGCCCGGGCGCATGTAGTACTGGGATAGGTTGAGAGTCTTGTCCTGGCAGACCACGTTCATCACCTCGCGGCCATCGACGCCCACCGCCTTGGCGATGTTGCCGATCTCGTTGGCGAAGGTGACCTTGGTCGCGTGCCAGACGTTGCAGGTGTACTTGATCATCTCGGCGACTTCGATGTCCTTGCGGATGATCGGCGCATCGAGTTCTTCGTAGAGCGCTTGCAGCACGTCGCCGGAGGCCTGGTCGAGTTGGCCGATGACGGTCATGGGCGGGAAGTCGTAGTCCTTGATCGCGGTGCTCTCGCGCAGGAACTCGGGGTTGACCGCGACGCCGAAGTCGACGCCGGCCTTCTTGCCCGAGCAGTCTTCGAGGATCGGGATCACCACGTTCTTCACCGTGCCCGGCAAGACGGTGCTGCGTACCACCACGGTATGGCGGGTGGTCTTGTCGCGCAGGACGAAACCGATTTCGCGGCATACCGATTCGATGTAGTCCAGTTCCAGGTCGCCGTTCTTCTTGCTCGGGGTACCGACGCAGATCATCGACAGCTCGGTATCGCGGATGGCTTCGGCGAAGTTGGTGGTGCCGCGCAGGCGGGCCGTGCGGATTCCCTGTTCCAGAAGTTCACCCAGACCCGGTTCGACGATCGGCGACTTGCCGGCGTTGATCAGGTCGATCTTGTCTTTGGAGATATCTACGCCAACCACTTCATGGCCCCGAGCGGACAGGCAACCGGCACAGACTGCACCGACGTAACCCAAACCAAATATGCTGATGCGCATCGCATTTACCTCTGTGTTATTCACGCCATTAGATGGCCGGAGTTAATGTTTGCCAGCTGTAGTTGTGCACTGGGAAGTACGGCGAAAAATGCCGTAATATCCTGTGCAGGCAGACTAAGTTCCGAGTGACTTAATAAATGCACTCAAGTTGTGCGCAACCGGTCCTTGTTGTTTCGATTTGCCCTTGAATGTTGCCGGCGGCTCCTGCTGCAGGACTCCCGAAAAACCACCCGCGTTCCGGTGGATGGCTGGATGCCACGTGATTCGTGCTCTCCAATTGCTTGCTGGGAGGCCTTGAAGGCCAGCTGTTCCTTGGCTTGTTAGGGGATAGTTGGGACTGTTATCTCCTGTTGTTATTCCGTTAGTTAAAATTTTCGTTACGCCGCTGTAAGCGGCTTCGTAACTTGCTTAGTTTTCAGGGTGTACGTGTAAGTCATCTCGTACAGAGTCGTTGAGAATCGTTACCGGTGGTATGAGCAGTCTCTGGAGGCATAGTTCCTGCCCGCTCATCCTGTTTTCTGAAATTTCCTGAAATATCGAGAAAGATGGCACTGCTCGCAATTTGATAGCACTAATGGTTTGGCCCTTTAGTTCTGGGGAGTTAAAGCGGTGGGATATTTTTGTGCCACTACCGAATAAAAAAAGTGGTGCCACTACTGAAAAAAATCACTCTTGTCGAGTGAAAGAAAAGTCATGGAAATAGATGAAAGTTTTATGACGCCAAAAAAATGACTTGGCGGAGTGGGAAGAATGTGCAGGTGATCACATTCTGGCGCGCTCGCCATGAAAACGAGCGCGGCAGGGGGAACGCTTTATTCCGGTGCGTGGTCGCGCAGGAATACCAGGTTGTCGGCCTTGGATTGTTCGGCGCTGAAACGATAGCCCTGGACGTCGAACTGCTTGAGCTGGGCCGGATCGTTGATGCGCTCCTGGATCACGAAGCGGCTCATCAGGCCCCGGGCCTTCTTGGCGTAGAAGCTGATGATCTTGTACTGGCCGTTCTTCAGGTCCTTGAACTCGGTGTTGATGATCCGCGCCTTGAGAGCCGTACGCTTGACCGCCGAGAAGTACTCATTGGATGCCAGGTTGAGCAGCAGGTCGTCGCCTTGCTCGGCCAGGGCCTCGTTGAGCCATTCGCTGATGCGAGTGCCCCAGAACGCATACAGGTCCTTGCCCCGGGCGTTGGCCAGCTTGGTGCCCATCTCCAGGCGATAGGGCTGCATCAGGTCCAGGGGGCGCAGCAGGCCATAGAGGCCGGAGAGCATGCGCAGGTGCTGCTGGGCGTAGTCGAAATCCGCCTCGCCAAGGGTCTGGGCATCGAGCCCGGTATAGACGTCGCCCTTGAACGCTAGCAAGGCCTGCTTGGCGTTGGCAGGGGTGAAGGCTGGAGTCCAGCTGCCGAAGCGCGCGGCGTTGAGGCCGCCGATCTTGTCGGATACGTGCATCAGCTCGCTGATCTGCGCCGGGGTCAGTTCCCGCAGTTGCTGGATCAGTTCCTGGGAGTGGTCGAGGTACTGCGGCTGGGTAAAGCGCTGGGTTACCGGCGGGGTCTCGTAGTCGAGGGTCTTGGCGGGTGAAATCACCATCAGCATGGGGCGTCTCCTTTAAGCGTCGGGGGATTCTAGGGGCTCGGGCCGCCGGACTCCACCTATCGAGGCAATAGCTGACGCATGGTGGCTTCGGGGGGGAGGGGCGATGGCGGCTGGATATGACGAGCGAGCTTGCTCGCGCTGGGTCGCGAGCTGGCACCGGTCGATATCTCCCGAAGGTCACTGGCAGTACCGCGAGGGCCTTGTCGGGAGCGCTGCGCACTCCAGCGGGAGCAAGCTCCCGCGCCACAGGGATGCCTTGGCAGCCCGGCAGATCGGCTATAGTGCCGCGCGGGTTCTGTTCTGGAGGTTTCCCCTTGCGTATCGCGTTGTTCTTCTCGGCCTGGTTGTTCAGCCTCGGTGCGCTGGCGGCGCCCAATGATGTGGCGACCCTGGACCGCAGCACCTGGCCGGAAAAACTCGACAGCCCGACCCTGTTCGATGTCGCCTCGCGGGCCGAGATCCTTGGCTTTGCCCGGACCCTGCTGATCAGCGAAGCCTGGGA
Source organism: Pseudomonas piscis (assembly GCF_009380155.1). Lineage (GTDB taxonomy): Bacteria > Pseudomonadota > Gammaproteobacteria > Pseudomonadales > Pseudomonadaceae > Aquipseudomonas > Aquipseudomonas piscis. The sequence goes on from NZ_WHUV01000001.1 coordinate 758,389, forward strand.
CGAAGCGTCCCTGAAGCAGCGCCTGGGTTTGCGGGTGATCAACATGGAAGCCATCGGCAGCCTGCGCGAGCAACTGTGGAAGCGCCTTCTGGAAAACTACGACTTCGCCCAGCAGAGCTGCGACCAGGATGCGTCCTTCTGTTTCCTGGTGGAGAACATGCAGCAGCTGCGCAAGCAGGCCGGCAAGTTCCAGCTGGGCGAGGACTCCTATTACGCCCGTTGGGCCGAGCCGAGCCGGATCTTCCATGAACAGTACCTGGACGAGTTGCTGCGCAAGGCCGCCCTGACCCCGCAGACCAGCAGCGAGGTCTTGCGCCTGGGCGACTACGAGCGCAATGGCGACGAACTCCACGACCGGATGTTCCTCCTGACCTTCGATAGCGCCGCCAACCTGGCACCGGACAACACCGCCTGGCTTACCGAATACCTGCGCAAGTCCAACCTCAACGGCACCTTCTTCGTCCTGGGTAACGATATCCAGGGCCGTCTCGACAAGGCTTCGGTCGCTAGCCTGCAAGCGCTGTACTCGCAGCAGTGCGTCGGGGTCCAGGGCTGGGAATTTCGCTCCCATAGCCATTGGCAGGATTGGCAGTACTCGATCCAGCGCAGTGCCGACCTGGTCAAGGGCAAGCTGCCGGAAAACTACGTGCCGCTGTTCCGTCCGCCCATGGGCCAGCGCCGGGCCGATGCCCAGGGCTTCTTCAATGCCCAGGGCATGCAGGTCGCGTTGTGGGACATCGATGCCCAGGACGGCCCGGGCAAGCTCAAGGCCGAAGATAGCCGCCAGCGGGTACTGACCCTGATGCTGTTGTGGCGCCGTGGGGTGATTGCCTTCAATGCCAAGCAGGATGGGGTCAAGGCCAGCCTGCCCTGGTTGCTGGAACAGACCGCGCAAAGCGGGATCGGCTGGGAAGACTGCCAGGATGCGTTTCGCTGAAAAACGCCAAATGCCCGTAAATACGGGAGCGGGGCAGGAAAACCAGGGAAAAAGGGCAAATCCGCAAGGGATTTGGAGGCAGGCGGACTTCCGACTTTAGCGGCGCCCGGGCCGCTCGCCAAGGGCTATTCGTCACTCTGAAAAATAAACATCAAAAAAGCTTCAAAGTGCTTTTTCCTGTCACGCTTTTTGGAGTATTACGAACTCAGACCGCCGAAACCTGCAACACAGGTGGCGTCTCCCAAGACTCCTTGTGTGCGGCTCACCTCCAACCCGGATGGGTGGATTTCGGTGGTCCTTCGAGGCGCGATACCCGATGGTATGGCGTCGACTGGCTCCCACATAAGGTGACCGAGTATGGATGACCGCGGACGCAGCCCTTCCTCCAACCAGCCAATCCTTTACGTACTCGATACCAATGTATTGATTCACGATCCCAACGCCCTGCTGAATTTCGAAGAACACCATGTCGTGATCCCGATGACCGTCCTGGAGGAGCTGGACAAGCTCAAGAGCGGGCATCACAGCGTGGCCGCCGAGTGCCGCCAGGCGATTCGGCTGATCGACAAGACCCTGGGCGAAGCCTCGCCCGAGGATGTCGAGCTGGGAGTGCCGATCCAGCGTGGCAAGGGCGACCCAAAGGGCTTGCTGTCGATCCTGATGAGCAAGCGCAACGAGCCCAACAGCCTGCTGCCGGACAACCTCAACGACAACATCATCATCAACCAGTTGGTCGACCTGCACGCGCGCAACAAGGACTTGTCCGTGGTGCTCGTGACCAAGGACATCAACATGCGCCTCAAGGCGCGGGCCTGCGGGATCGCCGCCGAGGACTACAGCACCGACCAGTTGGTGGACGACGTGGAGCTGTTGCCCAACGGCTTCCACAACATGAGCGGTTCGTTCTGGGACCGGGTGAGCAAGGTCGAGACCCGCCAGGATCACGGCCGGACCTGGCACCAGGTGCCGTTGAACGACGAGCTGCCGGTGGTGCACATCAATGAGTTCATCATCGACGAGCAGGGCTTCGTCGGCTGGGTCAAGGAAATCCGCGACGGTGTGATGCTGATCCTCGACCTGCACCAGGAGCCCCTGCTGCACCAGGAGGCCTGGGGCCTGAAGCCGCGTGATATCTACCAGGCCCTGGCCTTGTACGCGCTGCTCGATCCGGATATCCACTTGGTCAACTTGTCCGGCGCCGCCGGCTCCGGCAAGACCATCCTGGCCCTGGCCGCCGCGATCGAGCAGACCATGGTCAGCAAGCGCTACCGGCGGATCATCGCCACCCGCAGCGTGCAGGGTCTGGACCAGGAAATCGGCTTCTTGCCGGGCACCGAGGCGGAGAAGATGGAGCCCTGGCTCGGCGCGATCACCGACAACCTCGAGGCCCTGCACATGGATGACGAGAGCACCCATGGCAGCGTCGACTACATCCTCAGCAAGGTGCCGTTGCAGTTCAAATCCCTGAACTACATTCGCGGTCGCAGTTTCCAGCAGAGCCTGATCCTGATCGACGAATGCCAGAACCTCACCCCGCACCAGATGAAGACCATCATCACCCGTGCCGGTGCCGGTTCCAAAGTGGTGTGCCTGGGCAACCTGGCGCAGATCGATACCCCTTACCTGTCGGCCACCAGCTCCGGGCTGACCTACCTCACCGAACGCTTCAAGGACTTCCCCAACGGCGTGCACATCACCCTGCAAGGGGTGCCGCGCTCGATCCTGGCCGAATACGCCGAAAGCCATCTGTAGTTCCCTTCCACACCTGCCACGGGCGGCCTTCGGGCCGCCCGTTTTGCATTCGCCTGCGGGGCCTGGGGTATCCTGCGTTCCCGCCGTGAACCTGGAACGCCCGGATGGCCACTGTTTCCCTGCGCAATATCGACCTGAACCTGTTGGTGGTGCTCGATGCGCTGCTGACGGAGAAGCACGTGACTCGCACCGGCGAGCGCCTGCACTTGAGCCAGCCGGCCATCAGCCACTCCCTGGGCAAGTTGCGCTCGCTCCTGGACGACCCGCTGCTGATCCGCCAGGGCAACGATGTGTTGCTCAGCCCACTGGCCCGCAGCCTGCAAGCGCCGCTCAAGGAAATCCTCAGCCAGATCGAGACCCTGCTGGGCAAGTCCATCGACTTCGACCCGGCCGCTTCCCAGCGCATCTTCCACCTGGCGATGTCCGACTACGGCGCGGCGATCGTGCTGCCCCGGTTACTGGTGCGCCTGCGCCAGGAGGCCCCGCTGATGCGGGTGGTGGTGACCCAGGGCAGCCGCCACGAGATGTTCGAGCAAGTGGTGCAGGGCAAGCTGGACCTGGCCCTGGGGGTGTTTCCCGACCTGTCGGAGGAGGTGGTCAAGGAGGTGCTGTTCGAGGAGACCTTCAGCTGCCTGCTGGATCGCACGACCCTGGGCCCCGATGGCACCCTGGACCTGGCGCAGTACCTGGCCCGGCCGCATTTGCAGGTGTCGATGGATGGCTGTTTCAACGGCGAAGTCGATCATCGCCTGCGGGATAAGGGTTTGCAGCGCCAGATCGTGGTCAGCGTGCCCCATTGGGGCACGGCGCCGGGGATGATCCGTGGCACCGACCTGATCCTCACGGTGGCCAGTCGTACCCTGGATGAGCTGGCGCTGGAGGATGGCCTGGTGCGCCTGGCGCCGCCGATGCAGGTGCCGGCGTTCAATTTCGTCCAGGTCTGGCATGGGCGCTCCCGTGACGACCCGGCCCATGCCTGGCTGCGCGAGCAGATCCGCCTGGCCAGCGTGGCCGGCCCCTGAGAGGCGTCAGCCGCGGACGGTGATCACGAAACCGCCGATCACCACCAGCACGCCGAAGAGCTTCTGCAGGCTGATGTCCTTTTGCGGCAGGCCCACCAGGCCGAAGTAATCGATGATCAGCGAGATCAGTAGCTGGCCGATGATCACTGCCATGATGAAGTTGAGCGCTCCCAGGCGTGGCGCCATCAGCAGCGCCACGGTGATGTAGAGCACTCCGGCCAGGCCCCCGAGCCAGATCCACCAGGGCCCCTGGGCGGCGGCCAGCAGGTTGGGCCGAGGCACCTTGATGAACAGCAGCAGCACGCCCAGGGCCAGCAGGCTCACCAGCAGCGAGATGCCGGTGGCCCAGAGTGGATGCCCCAGCAGGCTGCCCAGCCGGGCGTTGGTTCCGGCCTGCAGGGGCACGGCGAAACCGGCGAGCAGGCTGAGCAGGATCGGGATGAGCAAGGCCATGAAGAAGTTCCTGTGTGTCGTTGCCTGACCTTGTACGCGGATGCCGGCAGCGGCTCCAATTCGCTGTTCTGATGCGGGCCATTCGTCGGGTCGATTCCGGGCCGCAGGGCCCTGGCGGCGGCAGATTGTCCCGTGCGGAAAACTGACCTGCGGGTTTACAATCGCCCCACCTGATCAGGAGTAACGCCGTGCTGACTCATCTCGATTCCCAAGGGCGCGCCAATATGGTCGACGTCACCGACAAGGCCGTGACGTTTCGTGAAGCGACGGCCGAAGCCCGGGTGCGCATGCTCCCGCAAACCTTGCAGATGATCGTCAGCGGCGGTCATCCCAAGGGCGATGTGTTCGCCGTGGCGCGGATCGCCGGGATCCAGGCGGCGAAAAAGACCAGCGACCTGATTCCCCTGTGCCATCCGTTGATGCTCACCAGCGTCAAGGTCGAACTGCGCGCCGAGGGCGAGGACAGCGTGCACATCGTGGCGCGCTGCAAGCTCTCGGGGCAGACCGGGGTGGAGATGGAAGCGCTGACCGCCGCCAGTGTCGCCGCGCTGACGATCTACGACATGTGCAAGGCGGTGGACCGGGGCATGAGCATCGAGGGCGTGCGAGTGCTGGAAAAACTCGGCGGCAAGAGCGGCCACTACCAGGCGGAGCCGGCATGAAGATCAAGGTGAAGTTTTTCGCCCGCTATCGCGAGGCCATCGGTCTGGACGAGACCCAGGTCGACGGCGAGTTCCGTACCGTCGAGGATGTGCGCCAGCACCTGCTACAGGGCGTAGGCGCCCCGGTGCTGGGGGAGCAGAACCTGATGTGCGCGCGCAACGAGGAGTTGTGCCAGTTGGCCGAACCCCTGGCCGACGGCGACGAAGTGGCGTTCTTCCCCACCGTGACCGGAGGCTGACATGGGCATTCGCGTACAGGGCGCGGCATTCGATCCCGGCGCCGAACTCAATGCCATGCACGCGGCCAATGTCGGCGTCGGCGCGGTGGTGGGGTTCGTCGGCTACGTGCGTGATTTCAACGATGGCCAGGATGTCCACGGGATGTTCCTCGAGCACTATCCGGGCATGACCGAGAAGGCCCTGGCCAAGATTGCCGAGGAGGCCGGGCAGCGCTGGCCGTTGCTCAAGCTGGAGATCCTGCACCGCATCGGCGCCCTGGCCCCGGGTGAGCCGATCGTCTTCGTCGCCGCCGCCAGCGCCCATCGCCAGGCGGCCTTCGACGCGTGTGCCTTCGTGATGGATTACCTCAAGACCCGGGCGCCGTTCTGGAAGAAGGAGCAGACCGCCGATGGCCCGCGCTGGGTCGAAGGCCGGCACAGTGACCAGGCCGCCGCCGAGCGCTGGGAAGACTGATCCACCACAGGCCTTGGCGCATTCCTGCGCCTTGTGCAAAACCTGCCAAGCCGCACGCCTGTTCCTGGTGATCACCAGGTGCAGGCGTTGCTGTGCCCCGTTGACGATATATACATTAAAGTCCAGTATGGATTTCAAAGTACAAAACAGCTGCGCCGTTCCACCTCTTCTTTCTGTCTTGCCAAACCAACAACAATTCGCGAGAGAACGAACATGAAAAAACTCCCCCTCATCAGTGGCCTGGTCCTGGGCCTGTTGGCGTGCACCCAGCTCTCGGCCGCCGAGAAGACCCTGCGCTTCGGGATCGAGGCCGCTTATCCACCCTTTGCCTTCAAGACCGCCGAAGGCAAGATCGCTGGCTTCGACTACGACATCGGCAATGCCCTGTGCGCGCAGATGCAGGTCAAGTGCGAGTGGACCGAGGTCGAGTTCGATGGGCTGATTCCATCGCTGAAGGTGAAGAAGATCGATGCCGCGCTGTCATCCATGACCATCACCGCCGAGCGCCGCAAGTCGGTGGATTTCACCCACAGGTACTACTTCACCTCGTCGCGCCTGGTGATGAAGAAAGGCGCCGTGGTGGACGACCAGTACCAGAGCCTCAAGGGCAAGACCATCGGTGTGCAGCGTTCCACCACCACCGACCGCTACGCCACCGAGGTCCTGGAACCCAAGGGCATCAAGGTGACGCGCTACAGCAATAACGAAGAGATCTACATGGACCTGGCGGCGGGGCGCCTGGATGCGATCTTCGCCGACACCATCCCGCTGGAGGATTTCCTGTCGATGCCCCGCGGCGCCGACTATGCCTTCGTCGGCCCGGAGCTCAAGGATCCGAAGTACGTCGGCGAGGGCGCCGGGATCGCCGTGCGCAAGGGGAACGAGCAACTGGTGGGCGAACTGGACAAGGCCATCTCCGGCATCCGCGCCAACGGCGAGTACCAGAAGATCCAGGCCAAGTACTTCAAGTCGGATATCTACGGCGACTGATGCCGCAGGCGTTTGCGAGCGATCGCTCCCAGGGGTGCTCGCTCGCCGAGGATCACTGCTCCTTGAGTTCCTTGAGGTGCTTGTACACCGTCGCCCGGCCCATGTTCAGCACGTTGGCCACATAGTTGGCGGCGCTCTTGCCCTTGAATGCGCCTTCGGCGTGCAGCGCCAGCACCAGTTCGCGCTTGTGGTCGCGGGTCAGCAGGTTCAGCCCCAGCTGCCGCTCGCGCAGCCAGTTGTGCAGGAAGGTGTTGATCCGCTCCTGCCAGTCATCGCGAAACAGTGAGTCTGGCTGTGGGATCAGCTTGCTGGGGGAGAGGAACAGGTCCAGCGCGGCCTTGGCATTCTCGAACAGCGAGATGTTCAGGTTGATGCACAGCACCGCCAACGGCTGGCCCTTGGCGTCGCGCAGCACGGTGCTCAGGCTGCGGATCTTCTGGCCGTCCCAGTTGAGCTTTTCGTAGGGGCCGATGTTCCGTTCATCGCTGTCGCCGCTGAGCATGTCTTCCAGGGCCGCATCGTCACCCACTTCACGCTTGGACAGATTGTTGGCGATGTAGTCGACCTTCTGCGTGCGCAAGTCGTGGAGCACCACTTCGGCGTGGGGGAAGAACAGGGTGGCAATGGCGTCGGCGATCGCCCGGAAATTGTCCAGGGCAGGGTCCTTTGCGGGTGTGGTCATGGGTGTACTCCTGGCGGCTTCAGCGCCCGCCGCTGGCGGGCGCTGGGAGTGTGCCGCAATCGTCCGGGCGCGTCATCCCGAGGTATCAGCCCAGGCGGGCGGGGGACAGCATGGCGGCGTCCAGGCCGAAGGCCGCCAGTGCCTCCGGCAGGGCGACGCCGCGTACCAGGGCGGCGCTGGCCTGGCCCATGGCCGGTGAGGTCTGGATGCCGTAGCCGCCTTGGCCGGCCACCCAGAACAGCCCGGGCACTTGCGGATCGAACCCGGCCAGCAGGTCGCCATCGCTGACGAAGCTGCGCAGGCCGGCCCAGGTCCGGGTCGGGCGGCGGATGCTCAAGGTCGTGGCTTCCTCGATCCGGTGGATGCCCAGGGCGATGTCCAGTTCTTCCGGCTGCACATCGTGGGGCGGCACTGGATCGGCGTTGGCCGGGGAGCCGAGGAACATGCCGGCATCGGGTTTCATGTAGAAGGATTCGTCGAGGCTGACCAGCATCGGCCAGTGCTGGCAGTCCGGGTCTTGCGGGCCGGCGAAGATGAACGCGGCGCGGCGCTTGGGTTGCAGGCCCAGGGGCCGGGCGCCGGCGAGGACGCCGACCTGGTCGGCCCAGGCGCCGGCGGCGTTGATCAGCACCGGGGCGCTGAAGGTCTGGCCGCTGGTGCGTACCAGCCAGTGGCCCTGGGCATCGCGCTCCAGCCCCAGGACTTCGCAATCGGTATGCAATTGGCCCTGGTTGCGGCGGATGCCGCGCAGGTAGCCCTGGTGCAGGGCATCGGTGTCGATGTCGCTGGCAGTCGGGTCGTAGAGGGCGCCGTGGACCTTGTCGCGGCGCAGGATCGGCAGGCGGGCGCAAGCTTCGTCGGCGTCGAGCAGTTGCATCTGCGGCACGCTGGCCTTGGCGCTCAGGTACTGGCGCTGCAACTCGTCGGGGTCGTTGTCGAAGTCCACGGTCATCTCGCCTCGCGGGCTCAGCAACGGATGCTCGCAGAAGCCTTCGGGCGGCTGGTCGAAGAACGCCCGGCTGGCCAGGGTCAGCGCGCGGACCTGGGGCGTGCCGTAGGCGGCGGTGTAGAGGGCGGCGGAGCGGCCGGTGGAGTGGTAGCCCGGATGGGATTCGCGTTCCAGCACCAGCACCCGGCCATGGCGCGACAGCCAGTAACCGGTGGAAGCCCCGGCAATACCGCCGCCAATGATGATGAAGTCTGCCTCGGTCATTCGAAACTCCGCAAAGGATTCAGGTAACTGGTGCTCATTGCTGGCGGCGCAAGTGGTACAGGGCGTTGGCCAGGGCGATATCTTCCAGGCCCAGGCCGATGGAGCGGAAGAACACGTGGCGTTCGCCGCTGGGCAGCCGGGCCTGGTCGCTGAGCAACTCCGGCAGGTCGCCGAGAATTGCCCCGCTGTCCCAGCCGTGCTGTTGGCTGGCGATCAGCATGTCACCGGCCGCGCCGGGGGTGGTGCGCCGGTAGTCACAGTACACCTGCATGTCCTGCAGGGCAGCGGGCGGCACCTCATGGGCTTGTGGCGCATTGGTGCTGATGGAGGTGATCAGCGCGGGCCGCTTTAGCTGGCGCGGATCGATCACCGGCCCGGCGGACGAGGTGCAGAGCAGGATCACCTCGGCTTGCTCCAGGGCCGCCTCGCGCTGGTCGACGAGCACCAGGCGCGGGTCGAGGGCTTGCAGGCGCGCGCGCTCCGCTGCGGACCGCCGGGCCAGACTCGGGGAGTACAGGCGGATGTCCTGCCAGGGGCGCAGCTCCTTGATGTAGTGCAGGTGGGCCTGGGCCACCGGGCCACTGCCGATGATCGTCAGGCGCTGGACGCCAGGGCCGGCCAGGGCATCGACGGCGACGGCGGTGGTGGCGGCGGTGCGAGCGGTGGTCAGTTCCCCGGCATCGCACAGCAACAGCGGTTGGCCGTGGTCCATGGACATCAGCAGCGTCCAGGCGGTGACCAGCGGGCCTTGGGTACGCACGATGTAGGGGGAAGTCTTGACCCCGTAGACCCGATCTTCGGCCAGCACGCCCTGGAAGTTGATGAAGTCCCCGGCACCCTGGGGGAATTCCACCAGCTGTTGCGGTGGTTGCACGGCCAGCCCGGCGGCCAGGTCACGGAACAGCTTGCGCAGGATCCGGGGCACGTCGAGTTGCTCGAGCAACTGGCGGGCCTGGGGCTGGGCAATCACGAATGGCGTGCTGGACATGGAAGTACTCCGTTTTTATAAACTTATTTGTCCATTATGGACTTTTAGTTTATTCTGGCAATATCCAGGCGAAAAAAAACGCAGCCCCAGGGCTGCGTCTTTGCTTGGCCGGGTCCGTTTGGACTCAGGCTTGCGGGCGCTTGCGCTCCACGGCGCGCAGCAACTCGGTGGGCGGCATTTCGCAGCTGATCTTGCGTCCCAGCAGTTCCTCGATCGCCGGCAACTGGTAGGAGTCGTCCTCGCCGGCGAAGCTGATGGATACGCCGTCGGCGCCGGCCCGGCCGGTCCGGCCGATGCGGTGCACGTAGTCGTCGGGGACTTCCGGCAGGGTGAAGTTGATCACGTGGCTGATGCCGTCGATGTGGATGCCGCGGCCGGCGACGTCGGTGGCCACCAGGACCCGGATCTTGCCTTCGCGGAAGCCTTCCAGGGTCTTGATCCTTTTGTGCTGCGGCACGTCGCCGGAGAGCTGGGCGGCGTTGACGCCGTCACGCACCAGGCGTTCCTCGATGCGCCGCACTTCATCCTTGCGGTTGGCGAAGACCATCACCCGCTCCCAGCCGTTGTCGTTGACCAGGTTGTACAGCAGCTTGTACTTGTCGGCACCGGCCACGGCGTAGATGTGCTGCTCGACGTTGGCGTTGGCGACGTTCTCGGCTTCGATCTCGACGATCGCCGGATCGGTGGTCCATTGCTTGGCCAGGTTCATCACGTCTTCGGTGAAGGTGGCCGAGAACAGCAGGGTCTGGCGTTCGCTCTTGGGCGGAGTCTGGCGGATGATCTGCCGCACCTGGGGGATGAAGCCCATGTCGAGCATGCGGTCGGCTTCGTCCAGCACCATCACCTCGACCATGTCCAGGTGCACGTCGCCGCGCTGGTTGAAGTCCAGCAGGCGGCCGGGGGTAGCCACCAGGATGTCGCAGTGGCGGGCTTCGAGCTGCTTGAGCTGCTTGTCGAAGTCCATACCGCCGACGAAGGTCATCACGTTCAGGCCGGTGTACTTGGTCAGCGCCGCGGCGTCCTTGGCGATCTGCACCACCAGTTCCCGGGTCGGGGCGATGACCAGCGCCCGCGGCTCGCCCATGTAGCGTTCCTTGGGCGGCGGGGTCTGCAGCAGCTGGGTGATGATCGAGATCAGGAACGCGGCGGTCTTGCCGGTGCCGGTCTGGGCGCGGCCGATGGCGTCCTTGCCCGCGAGGGTGAAGCCCAGTACCTGGGCCTGGATCGGCGTGCAGTAGGGGAAACCCAGGTCGTGGATGGCATGCATCAGTTCCGGGGCGAGCTTGAAATCATGGAAACGGGTCTTGCCTTCCTGGGGCTCGACCACGAAGTCCTCGAGCTTCCAGGTACTGACCGGCGGTTTCGGGGCGCGTGGGCGACGCTGCTCGGCCTTGGGTTTTTCCGCGCGCGGCGCCTTGGGAGTGGAAGGGGCGGCCGGTGTGGTCACCGGTTCTTTTTTAGTGGCGGTAGCGGGCGCGCTCCGTTCCGGCTGGTGGCCGTCATTGCGGCTGCTGGAAGGGGGGATGGGAGCGCTGGGGCTTGGCGCTATCGGCTCTGCCTCGCTTTTACCGAAGATTTTCTTGAGTGCTTTGAGCACGGTCATCTCATCAATTGGTTAAGGAATGTACGCCGGCCAGTGTAATGCAAGAAACGGGCGCGGCGTAGTCTGTTGCTCGCCCTGTGTTCCCTGGGCGGACGGTTAGCGCAGGCGCGCGGCCAGCCAGGTGCCGATATCGCGAATTTCCTCGGGCAGTACCTCGTGTTCCATCGGGTATTCCTGCCAGCTCACGTCGACCCCGCGTTGCTTGAGGTGTTCGTAGGCGGTGCGGCCCATGGCGTTCTGCACCACTTCATCGTACTGACCGTGCAGCGCCAGCACCGGGATCCGCTGCTGGCTGGCCGACAGTTGCAGTTCGTCGCTGAAAGTCGGGGCATAGGTGGACAGCGCCAGCACGCCGCCCAAGGGGCCCTGCCACCTGAGAAAGGCGGTGTGCAGCACCACCGCGCCGCCCTGGGAGAAGCCGGCGAGGAAGATCCGCGAAGCGTCGATGCCGCTGGCCCGTTGCTCCTCGATCAGGCGGATGACCTCGTCGGCCGATTCCTCCAGTTGCTCGCGGCTGATGGCCCGGGCCGGGTTCATGGCCAGGATGTCGTACCAGCTGGGCATGGCGTAGCCGCCATTGATAGTCACCGCGCGGGTCGGCGCCTGGGGCAAGACGAAGCGGGTACTCAGCAGCGTCTCTTGCAGCGCCTCGGCCACCGGCAGGAAGTCGTAGCGATCCGCGCCCAGGCCGTGAAGCCAGATCACGCAGGCATCGGCAGGCTTGCTGGGCTGAAGGGTCAGGGGCTGGGTCATGGTTGCTCCAATTGTGTGCGTGCGCGCCGGCCCGGGCATGGCCCAGGGGCGCGGCAAATTGATCGGTGAGGATGGCGCCAGGGCCAGCGGTTGCTGGCGTAACACTAACAGGCTGGTGCCCGCCTGGGGATAGTCAGCTATGTCCTTCAACTTGCAGGATGAGGTACGGGAGGAATTGCAAGACGGAACATTGAACTCCGCGAAAAGCCTGAATACCATGTCGGAAAATTCATCCAATGATTGGATGATATGAGTAAATGCCATGAGTGAAATGTCTCCTTTGATCAAGCGCTCCCTGGTCGACCAGGCCCTGGAGCAGCTGCGCCTGCGGATCACCCAAGGCGCCTGGGTCGTTGGCCAGCGCCTGCCTACCGAGCCGGAACTGGCGGCCGAGCTGGGCATCAGCCGCAACACGGTGCGCGAAGCGATGCGGGTCCTGGCGTTTTCCGGGTTGATCGAGATCCGCCAGGGCGACGGTAGTTACCTGCGGGCGGTGGCCGATCCCCTGGACATGCTCCAGGCCCTGTCCCAATGCTCCGTGGAGCAGGCCCGGGAAACCCGGCAGATCCTCGAAGTGGAAGCCGTGGGCCTGGCGGCCTTGCGTCGCACCGAGCAGGACCTGCACGAGCTGCAGGTGGCCCTGCATGACAGCAGTGGGCACTTCCATGGTGACCTGGAGCGCTACATCGCCTGCGACCTGGTGTTCCACCAACGGCTGGTGGACGCTGCGCACAACCCGACCCTCAGCCAGCTGTACCGCTACTTCTCCAGCGTTGTGGGGGCCCAGTTGCGCCAGAGCCTGACCATCACTCCGCGCCGCCAGGACGTCTTCGACCTGCACCAACACTTGCTCGATGCCATCGAGCAAGGCGACCCCGAGCGCGCCAAGGGCATTTCCCGCCAACTGATCAACGAATCCTGAAGCCGAGACCGACCATGTCCAACCACCAGGCATCCCCCCATACCCCACCGCCGGAACTGCTGATCGACGCCGAGGCCGACGACGAAGAAGTGCAGCAGGCTCCCCCGGTGCTGCGTCGCCCCTGGCTGTTGCTGCTGGGGTTGATCCTGGTGGCGCTGAACCTGCGGCCGGCGCTGTCGAGCATGGCGCCGCTGCTCAGTGATGTATCGCAGCACCTGGGGCTGTCGGCAGCCAAGGCCGGTTTGCTGACCACTTTGCCGGTGTTGTGCCTGGGCCTGTTCGCGCCGCTGGCGCCGGTGCTGGCCCGGCGTTTCGGCGCCGAGCGGGTGGTGTTGGGGATCTTGCTGACCCTGGCCCTGGGCATCGTCGTGCGCAGCTCGTTCGGTGAGGTCGGGGTGTTCGCCGGGAGCATCCTGGCGGGCGCCAGCATCGGGGTGATCGGCGTGTTGCTGCCGGGTATCGTCAAGCGTGATTTCGCGCGCCATGCCGGGACCATGACCGGGGTCTACACCATGGCCCTGTGCTTGGGCGCCGCCATGGCGGCCGGAGCCAGCGTGCCCTTGAGCCATGCCTTTGGCGACAGCTGGGCCATGGGCCTGGGCTTCTGGGTGGTGCCGGCGCTGGTGGCGGGGCTGTTCTGGCTGCCCCAGGTCGGGCAGAAGCACGGCGCCCATCATGTGGCCTATCGCGTGCGGGGGCTGTTGCGTGACCGCCTGGCCTGGCAGGTGACCCTGTACATGGGCCTGCAATCTTCCCTGGCCTACATCGTGTTCGGCTGGTTGCCGTCGATCCTCATCGGTCGTGGCCTGAGCCCGACCCAGGCCGGGCTGGTGCTGTCGGGCTCGGTGATCGTGCAGTTGATCAGCTCCCTGGCCGCTCCCTGGCTGGCGACCCGGGGCAAGGACCAGCGCCTGGCCATCGTGATCGTCATGCTGATGACCCTGGGCGGCCTATTCGGTTGCCTGTACGCGCCGCTCGATGGCCTGTGGGGCTGGGCGATCCTCCTGGGCCTGGGCCAGGGCGGCACCTTCAGCCTGGCCCTGACCCTGATCGTGCTGCGCTCGCGCGATACCCACGTGGCGGCCAACCTGTCGAGCATGGCCCAGGGCATCGGCTATACGCTGGCATCCATGGGCCCGTTCGCGGTGGGCCTGGTGCACGACTGGACCGGTGGCTGGAATGCCCTGGGCTGGATCTTCGCGGTGCTGGGCGGTGGCGCCATCATCGCCGGGCTGGGCGCCGGCCGTGCGCTTTATGTGCAGGTGCAAAGCGAAAGGATCTGAGCGGCCTCACCGACGGTATTTACCCGGCAAATGTCGGTAGTGTTCCGCCGGTTTGCGGATTATCGTGCAGGCATTCCACGTCCCTTCGGAGTCTGTCCATGAGCGATGCCCATCGTGCGCTGATCAGCGAGTTCTACCAGGCTTTCCAACGCCTGGATGCCGAGGCCATGAGTGCCTGCTACACCGAGGATGTGCTCTTCAGCGACCCGGCGTTCGGTGAGCTGCGCGGGCGTGACGCCGGCGACATGTGGCGCATGCTGGCCTCGCGGGCCAAGGATTTCTCGTTGACCTTCGACAGTGTGCGCGCCGATGAGCGCAGCGGTGGCGCGCACTGGGTGGCGACCTACCTGTTCAGCCAGACCGGGCGCACCGTGGTCAACGATATCCAGGCGCGTTTCGTGTTCCGCGACGGCAAGATCTGCGAGCACCACGATCATTTCGACATGTGGCGCTGGGCTCGCCAGGCCCTGGGAGCCAAGGGCTTGCTGCTGGGCTGGACGCCACTGCTGAAGAATGCCGTGCGTGCCCAGGCGCGCAAGGGTCTGAAGGCCTTCCAGGGCGGTCGCTGAGTCCATCCTCTGTTAAGATCGCGGCTTGTTATCCACAAGCCCGATGCCTTTCGTGACCAACCCCGATCTGTCCCCCGTCGCATGCGCCGTGCCACCGGCAGCGGCCAGCAAACCCTGGTTCGTCTACCTGGTGCGGGCGGCCAATGGCGCCTTGTACTGCGGTATCAGCGACGATCCGCAGCGGCGTTTCGCCAAGCACCAAAGCGGCAAGGGCGCGCGTTTCTTTCTCTCCAGTCCGGCGGTCGCGCTGGTCTATACCGAGGCTTGTCGCGACAAGAGCGAAGCCCTGCGCCAGGAGCGGCTGATCAAGAAACTCAAGAAGAGTGCCAAGGAGTGCCTGGTGGCGGGGGCGGCCGCATCATCAATCTGACTGATGGTTTCCCATCAGTCGAATTCGTAGGTCATCCGTCGATTGCGCGCTAAGCTCAAGCCTCTTTTTCTCATGGCGGAGCCTGGTATGTCTGAGTTGATCCTTCATCATTACTCGACCTCACCCTTTGCGGAGAAAGCCCGCTTGCTGCTGGGTTTCAAG
Source organism: Pseudomonas piscis (assembly GCF_009380155.1). Lineage (GTDB taxonomy): Bacteria > Pseudomonadota > Gammaproteobacteria > Pseudomonadales > Pseudomonadaceae > Aquipseudomonas > Aquipseudomonas piscis. Next base: position 773,443 of record NZ_WHUV01000001.1, read on the forward strand.
GGGCTTTCCTGGCGTTCGGTGAAGATCGCCCCGGTGATGCCCAAGCCCGACCTGACCGCGCTGACCGGTGGTTATCGCAAGACTCCGGTGTTGCAGGTCGGGGCCGACGTCTATTGCGATACGGCCATGATCGCCCGGTGCCTGGAGCAGGAAAAAGCCAGCCCGGCGCTGTTTCCCGAAGGCCAGGAGCTGACCAGCGCGACCTTCGCCGCCTGGGCCGACTCGACGGTGTTCCAGCATGCGGTGACCCTGGTGTTCCAGCCTGAGTCGGCTGCGGTGCGCTTTGGCAAGCTGCCGCCGGAGGCACGCAAGGCGTTCATGGCCGACCGGGCCGGGCTGTTCAGTGGCGGCAGTGCCAGCCGGGTACCCCTGGAGCAGGCCAAGCACCAATGGCCGACTTTCATGGCGCGCCTGGAGCAGCAGTTGCAACGTGAGCCGGGGGACTTCCTGTTTGGCCAGCCGTCGATCGCCGACATCGCCATGGCCCATCCCCTGTGGTTCCTCAAGGGCACCCCGGTGACCGCGCCGCTGGTGGATGAATACCCGGCGGTCGCCGCCTGGCTGGCCCGGGTGCTGGATTTCGGCCACGGCGCCTCCAGCGAGATGAGCGCCGAAGAGGCCCTGGCGGTGGCGCACGCCGCCACGCCGGCCCCGCTGCCCCAGGAAGCTTTCGCCGATCCCAATGGTTTCAAGGCCGGCCAGCAGGTGGTGATTGCCGCGACCGACTATGGGGTCGATCCGGTGGCCGGGGAGTTGCTGTTCGCCGGGAGCGAAGAGCTGATCCTGCGCCGCGAGGACCCGCGCGCCGGTGTGGTGCATGTGCACTTCCCGCGCCTGGGGTTTGGCATCCAGGCCCAGTGAACTGCTGCCATGGCCGCTACTTGGGCAGGGCGGCCATGATGGCGTCGGGATCGTAGGTGCGGATCAGGGTGCCGTTCACGTCCAGGATCGGAATCCCGGCGCCACCCAGGTCGATGTAGGCCTGGCGCGCGCTGGGGTCTTTCTCGATATCGAACTCCCGATAGGGAATGCCCTTCTGGTCGAGAAAGCGCCGGGTGGCCTTGCAGTAGCCGCACCAGTCGGTGGCGTACAGCACTACCTTGGCCTGGCTACGGGTGGTCTCGGAAACCGCCGCGCCGGGATCGAACAATCGCTCGATCTTGCCCCAGTGCTGGTAGAGCACCACTACCAGCAGGATCAGCAGGAACTTCTTCAAGACCCCCTGGAGCATCAGTTGCGACGCTTGAGCTGGTCGGTCAGCTGGGTCGGCAGGCCCTTGATGATCAAGGTCCCGGCTTCTTCGTCGTACTCGATCTTCGAGCCCAGCAGGTGGGCCTCGAAGCTGATGGACAGGCCCTCGGCGCGGCCGGTGAAGCGGCGGAACTGGTTGAGGGTGCGCTTGTCTGCCGGAATTTCCGGCGACAGGCCGTAGTCCTTGTTGCGGATATGGTCGTAGAACGCCTTCGGCCGGTCTTCGTCGATCAACTCCGAGAGCTCTTCCAGGCCTACGGGCTCGCCGAGCTTGGCCTGGCTGCTGGCGTAGTCCACCAGGGCCTTGGTCTTCTCCCGCGCCGAGTCCTCGGGCAGGTCTTCGCTTTCGACGAAGTCGCTGAATGCCTTGAGCAGGGTACGGGTCTCACCCGGGCCGTCGACACCTTCCTGGCAACCGATGAAGTCGCGGAAGTATTCCGAGACCTTCTTGCCGTTCTTGCCCTTGATGAATGAAATGTACTGCTTGGACTGCTTGTTGTTCTGCCACTCGGAGACGTTGATCCGCGCCGCCAGGTGCAGTTGGCCCAGATCCAGGTGACGGGAGGGCGTCACGTCCAGCTGGTCGGTCACCGCCACGCCTTCGCTGTGGTGCAGCAGGGCGATGGCCAGGTAGTCGGTCATGCCCTGTTGGTAGTGAGCGAACAGCACGTGACCGCCCACCGACAGGTTGGATTCTTCCATCAGCTTCTGCAGGTGTTCCACCGCCACTCGGCTGAAGGCGGTGAAGTCCTGGCCACCGTCGAGGTATTCCTTCAGCCAGCCGCTGAAGGGAAAGGCGCCGGACTCCGGATGGAACAGGCCCCAGGCCTTGCCCTGCTTGGCGTTATAGCTTTCGTTGAGGTCGGCGAGCATGTTCTCGATGGCCGCGGACTCTGCCAGCTCCGAGTCGCGGGCGTGCAGCATGGCAGGGCTGCCGTCGGGTTTCTTGTCGATCAGGTGGACGATGCAATGACGGATCGGCATGGGCTTCTCGGCTGGTTGAAGGGGGGAGGGCGGGCTCCCCTGAAAAAGTGCCCAGTGTACCGCACCCGCTGGTTTTGGCGGGGTTGGCCGGGCGATGAACGGCTCGTAGGTGCAGCTTATGCAGTTTTTTACCGATTTAGAGCAATAAAGCTGACCAAATGGCTAGGTAGAGGCGGATATTTCGCCGTCTGTGTGCTAGTTTTGCCCCGTCTTACGCGGTGTCTCTGCGTTAAGCGTGCAGTCAGCATTTGTCGGGTCGAACCAAACCCAGAATTCGGTATCTATAACCCCGATCCGTCGTGGTTGTAACCGGGGTGCCAGATCCACAAGATCTGGCTCGATGGCTGACACTGCACTCTGCAATCCAAATGAATTTGATAGGGAAGGAACACCATAATGGCTATTACTAAAGACCAACTGATCGCCGATATCGCTGAAGCTATCGACGCGCCGAAAACCACCGCGCGTAACGCCCTGGATCAACTGGCCCAGATCGTTGCTGATCAATTGGAAAATGGCGGCGAAATCACTCTGCCAGGCATCGGCAAACTGAAAGTGACCGAGCGTCCTGCCCGTACTGGCCGTAACCCATCGACTGGCGCTGCCATCGAAATCGCTGCCAAGAAAGTGATCAAGCTGGTTGTGGCCAAAGGCCTGACCGACGCTATCAACAAGTAATACCTGCAGTGAAACCGTGCTCAGAGTCTTCCGGGCACGGTTTGTGTGATAACGGTTCACGCAAGGTGAATCGTCGCTGAATCCCCCGCCTACTCAGTTCTTCCCTGCCCAGCGCTCCTGACTCCAGGTCTGTTGCTGTGCCTTGTCCTTGAAGGTCCAGGCCACGAAGCGGCTCTGTTTCTGCCCCTGGGACATTTCCACTACCCGGCTTTCCAGGACCCCGGCCTTGCGCAGCGCGCTGTCGATCGCCGGCAGGTTCGATGCCTTCGACACCAGGGTGCTGAACCACAGCACTTGCTGGCCGAGCGCGGCGCTTTCGCTGATCAGCTGGCTGACGAAACCGATCTCGCCACCTTCGCACCACAGCTCCCGGGCCTGGCCGCCAAAGTTCAGCACGGGCAGCTTGCGCTTGGGGTCGGCCTTGCCCAGGGCGCGCCATTTACGCTGGCTACCCCGAGTGGCCTCTTCGAGGGAGGAGTGGAAGGGCGGATTGCACAGGGTCAGGTCGAAGCGCTCGTTGCTGTCGAGCAAGCCGTCGAGGATCCGCTTCGGGTTGCCTTGCTGGCGCAGGCTGATGGCCTTGCTCAAGCCATTGGCCTGGACGATGGTCTTGGCCGCCGCCAGGGCGGTGCTGTCGATGTCCGAGCCGAGGAAGTGCCAGCGGTAGTCGCTGTAGCCGATCAGTGGATAGATGCAGTTGGCGCCGACGCCGATATCCAGCGCCCGTACGGCTGCGCCCCGGGGAATCTCGCCCTGGTTGTGGCTGGCCAGCAGGTCGGCGAGAAAGTGCACGTAGTCGGCGCGGCCGGGCACCGGCGGGCAGAGGAAATCCGCGGGAATGTCCCAATGGGCGATGCCATAGAAGGCCTTGAGCAGGGCGCGGTTGAACACGCGCACGGCGGCGGGGTCGGCGAAGTCGATGCTTTCCTTGCCGTAGGGGTTGAGGATCACGAACTGGCCCAGTTCCGGGGTGCCCTTGATCAGTTGCGGGAAGTCGTAGCGCCCCTGGTGGCGGTTGCGCGGGTGCAGGCTGGCTTTTTCCCGGGGGGCGGCGACCTTGGCTGCAGTGGCGGGCTTGGGCTTCTTGCGCGGCGGCTTGGGGGTGTTGGGGGCGGTCATGGCGGAATGAATTCGGGGCTGGCTCAAATTGGCGGGCATTGTCCCACAACAGCAGCGGCAAGTTTCAAGCGGTGAGCGACAAGATAGGAGCGGACAAGCGCCATAAAAAAGGGAGGCCCTGTGGGCCTCCCTGTTTGTCTTGCGCTGGTCGCCGTTACAGGCTGGAGATCCGCGCGTGCTGCTCGGCCAGCTTGCCCAGGGCCTGCTCGGCCTCGGCCAGCTTGGCGCGTTCCTTCTCGATCACCTCGGCAGGGGCCTTGTCGACGAAGGAGGCGTTGGACAGCTTGCCGCCCACACGCTGCACTTCGCCTTGCAGGCGCTGGATTTCCTTGTCCAGGCGAGCCAGTTCCGCACCTTTGTCGATCAGGCCGGCCATCGGCACCAGCACTTCCATCTCGCCGACCAGGGCGGTGGCCGACAGCGGTGCTTCGTCGCCGGCGCCCAGCACGGTGATGGACTCGAGCTTGGCCAGCTTCTTCAGCAGGGCTTCGTTTTCGGTCAGGCGGCGCTGGTCTTCGGCGCTGGCGTTCTTCAGGAACAGTGCCAGGGGCTTGCCCGGGCCGATGTTCATCTCGGCACGGATGTTACGGGTGCCGAGCATCAGGCCCTTGAGCCATTCGATGTCGTCCTCGGCCGCCTGGTCGATGCGCGCCTCGACGGCCACCGGCCATGGTTGCAGCATGATGGTCTTGCCAGTGCTGCCAGCCAGCGGCGCCAGGCGCTGCCAGATTTCCTCGGTGATGAACGGCATGAACGGATGGGCCAGGCGCAGGGCCACTTCCAGCACGCGCACCAGGGTCCGACGGGTGCCGCGCTGGCGCTCGACCGGAGCGTTCTCGTCCCACAGTACAGGCTTGGACAGTTCCAGGTACCAGTCGCAGTACTGGTTCCAGATGAACTCGTACAGCGCCTGGGCGGCCAGGTCGAAGCGGAACTGGTCGAGTTGGCGGGTGACTTCGGCTTCGGTGCGCTGCAGCTGCGAGATGATCCAGCGATCGGCCAGGGACAGCTCGTAAGCCTCGCCGTTCTGGCCGCAGTCTTCGCCTTTGTCCAGCACGTAGCGCGCGGCGTTCCAGATCTTGTTGCAGAAGTTGCGGTAACCCTCGACGCGACCCATGTCGAACTTGATGTCGCGGCCGGTGGTGGCCAGGGAGCAGAAGGTGAAGCGCAGGGCGTCGGTGCCGTAGCTGGCGATGCCATCGGCGAACTCGGCGCGGGTCTGCTTCTCGATGGCTTTCTGCAGCTTGGGCTGCATCAGGCCGGTGGTGCGTTTTTGCACCAGGGTCTCGAGGTCTATGCCGTCGATGATATCCAGCGGGTCAAGGACGTTGCCCTTGGACTTGGACATCTTCTGGCCCTGGCCGTCGCGGACCAGGCCGTGTACGTAGACGGTCTTGAACGGAACCTGCGGCGTGCCGTCCTCGTTCTTCACCAGGTGCATGGTGAGCATGATCATCCGGGCGACCCAGAAGAAAATGATGTCGAAACCGGTCACCAGCACATCGGTGGGGTGGAAGGTCTTGAGGAATTCGGTCTGCTCCGGCCAGCCCAGGGTGGAGAAGGTCCACAGGCCCGAACTGAACCAGGTGTCGAGGACGTCGTTGTCCTGCTGCAGGGCGATGTCCGCGCCGAGGTTGTGCTTGGCCCGTACTTCGGCCTCGCTGCGGCCGACGTAGACCTTGCCCGACTCGTCGTACCAGGCCGGGATGCGATGGCCCCACCACAGCTGGCGGCTGATGCACCAGTCCTGGATATCGCGCATCCAGGAGAAGTACATGTTTTCGTACTGCTTGGGCACGAACTGGATGCGGCCATCTTCCACGGCAGCGATGGCAGGTTCTGCCAGCGGCTTGGTGGAGACGTACCACTGGTCGGTCAGCCAGGGCTCGATGACGGTGCCGGAGCGGTCGCCCTTCGGCACTTTCAGGGCGTGGTCGTCGACGCTGACCAGCAGGCCGGCGGCGTCGAAGGCGGCGACGATCTGCTTGCGCGCCTCGAAGCGGTCCAGACCCACGTATTCGGCCGGGATCTTGCCGTCGATGCTGTCGTTCAGGCTGCCGTCCAGGTTGAATACCTGGCAGGCCGGCAGGACGCTGGCGTTCTTGTCGAAGATGTTCAGCAGCGGCAGGTTGTGGCGCTTGCCGACTTCGTAGTCGTTGAAGTCGTGGGCCGGGGTGATCTTCACGCACCCGGTGCCGAATTCAGGGTCGCAGTAATCGTCGGCGATGATCGGGATGCGCCGGCCAACCAGCGGCAGCTCGACGAACTTGCCGATCAGGGCCTGGTAGCGCTCGTCGGTCGGGTTCACCGCGACGGCGGCGTCGCCCAGCATGGTTTCCGGGCGGGTGGTGGCGACGATCAGGTAGTCGGCGCCTTCGGCGGTCTTGGCGCCGTCGGCCAGCGGGTACTTCAGGTTCCACAGGAAACCTTTCTCGTCGTGGTTTTCCACTTCGAGGTCGGAGATCGCGGTGTGCAGCTTGGTATCCCAGTTGACCAGGCGCTTGCCGCGGTAGATCAGGCCGTCTTCATGCAGGCGCACGAAGGCTTCCTTCACGGCTTCCGAGAGGCCGTCGTCCATGGTGAAGCGTTCGCGGCTCCAGTCCACGGAAGAACCCAGGCGGCGGATCTGGCGGCTGATGTTGCCACCGGATTGATCCTTCCATTCCCAGACCTTCTCCAGGAATTTCTCCCGGCCCAGGTCGTGGCGATTCTGGCCCTGGGCTTCGATCTGGCGCTCCACCAGCATCTGGGTGGCGATACCGGCGTGGTCGGTACCGGGCTGCCACAGGGTATTGCGACCCTGCATGCGGCGGAAACGGATCAGGGCGTCCATGATCGCGTTGTTGAAGCCGTGGCCCATGTGCAGGCTGCCGGTGACGTTCGGCGGCGGGATCATGATGGTGTAGGAGTCGCCCGCGCCTTGCGGGGCGAAGTAGTTCTCGGACTCCCAGGTCTGGTACCAGGAAGTTTCAATGGCGTGCGGCTGGTAGGTCTTATCCATGCGCGGCGGGACCCTATTGGCATTTATTCAGGAAAAGCCGGGAAGTATAGCGGAGGGGGGCAGCTGCAAGCCACAAGCGGCAAGCGACAAGATGGCCAGGCCCGGCTTTGATTCGTGGCTTACGGCTTGCCGCTGGTGGCTGCTGCGAGCAGGCGCTCCAGGCGGGCATCGAGGCGGCGCTTGATCTCGGTCTCGATGTGCGGGGCGAAGTCGTCGATCACGTCTTGCATGATCAGCTGGGCGGCAGCGCGCAGTTCGCTGTCCAGGTGCAGCAGGGCGTCGGCATTGCTGCCGGCGGGGGCTGGCTTGGTGCTGGCGGCCGGTTTTGGGGCCGGGGCTGGAGCCGGTTCGGTGCTGGCGGCCGGTGCCTGGGGCTTGGCTGGTGCTGCGGGTTCCACTGGCGTCGCTGCGGGCTGCTGGTTGCCCACCATATCGAACAGCAGTGGGATCTGGCCTTCGCCGGTGACGGTTTCGGTCAGCAGCGGCGGTTGCAGGTTCTCGTCACCGAGCAGTTGGCGGATCGACTCGAGGTCGTCCAGCAGGTGTGCGGACTTGGGGCGTGGGTTGGGAGTGTCCATCGGATGCTCAGAGTCGTTGTAAGCGGTGATCTTGCAGAGAATAGCCCTGTTCGCGATAGAAACGGAAACTCTCGCGGGCGGCCTGACGAATAGTGGGTTCTTCCACCACTACCTCGGCTATCCGGGCAAAACGCGGGGCGAAGGTCGGGACCTTGAGGTCCAGGTTCACCAGCAGGTCGGCATGCTCGCCGGGGTCCAGGCCCAGGCCCAGGACGATCCGGCCTTCGGGCTCGCTCTCCGCGGGGCCGTGGGGGACGAAGGTCTCGCCCTTGAAGCGCCATAGCCGGGCATCGAGTTCGTCGCGCTGGGCAGCATCGCTGCAATGCAGGTAGATGCGGTGGCCCATGCGCCAGGCCTTGTCGGTGAGCTTGCAGGCGAAATCCAGGCGGGCCGCCGGGTCCGCGCTGGGGAGAATATAGAAGTCGACTTTGGTCATCGGGGTTCCTGAGCCGAGGAGGGCGCGGCGCTCATGCCTGGCCCCCCACGGTCATGGTTTTTCAGGCCTTGGCGCGGTCCAGCAGGTATTGGGTCAGCAGCGGCACCGGGCGACCGGTGGCGCCTTTGTCCTTGCCGCCGCTGGTCCAGGCGGTACCGGCGATGTCCAGGTGGGCCCAGTTCATGTTCTTGGTGAAGCGCGACAGGAAGCAGGCCGCAGTGATGGTGCCGGCCTTCGGACCGCCGATGTTGGCGATGTCGGCGAACGGGCTGTCCAGTTGCTCCTGGTACTCGTCGAACAGCGGCAGTTGCCAGGCACGGTCGTCGGCTTGCTGGCCGGCGCTGAGCAGCTGGCCGATCAGTTCGTCGTTGTTGCCCAGCAGGCCCGAGGTGTGGGCGCCCAGGGCCACCACGCAAGCACCGGTCAGGGTGGCGATGTCGATCACTGCCTGGGGCTTGAAGCGTTCGGCGTAGGTCAGGGCATCGCACAGCACCAGGCGGCCTTCGGCGTCGGTGTTGAGGATTTCCACGGTCTGGCCGCTCATGGTGGTGACGATGTCGCCAGGACGCGAGGCGCCGCCGCTAGGCATGTTCTCGGCGCAGGCCAGGATGCACACCAGGTTGATCGGCAGCTTGAGTTCGAGCACTGCACGCAGGGTGCCGAAGACGCTGGCGGCTCCGCCCATGTCGTACTTCATCTCGTCCATGCCGGCACCCGGCTTGAGGCTGATGCCGCCGGTATCGAAAGTGATGCCCTTGCCCACCAGGGCGAACGGCTTGTCGGACTTCTTGCCGCCGTTGTACTGCATGACGATCAGCCGTGGCGGCTGCTCGCTGCCCTGGCCCACGGCATAGAACGAGCCCATGCCCAGTTCCTTGATCTTCTTCTCGTCAAGGACCTCGACCTTCAGCCCCTTGAACTCCTTACCCAGGGCCTTGGCTTGTTCGCCGAGGAAGCTTGGGTGGCAGATGTTCGGCGGCAGGTTGCCCAGGTCGCGGGTGAATGCCATGCCGCTGGCGATGGCCTGGGCGTGGGTCGCAGCGCGTTCCACTTCAGCCTGGGCGGCCTTGATGGTCAGCAGGGTGATCTTCTTCAGTGGACGGGCTTCGGCCTTCTGGCTCTTGTAGCGATCGAAGACGTAGCCGCCGTCCAGCAGGGTCTCGGCCAGCAGGCGGGTCTTGCCGTAGCTGTCGCGGCCCTTGACCGCTACTTCGTCCAGGGCCAGCACCGCATCGGCGCCGCCCAGGCCCTTGAGGGTGCCCAGCACGCCGCTGATGATCTTGCGGAACGGACGGTCGCCCAGTTCGTCATCCTTGCCGATGCCCACCAGCAGCAGGCGCTCGGCCTTGAGCTTGGCCACACCGTGCAGCAGCAGGCTCTGGCCGACCTTGCCAGCCAGGTCGCCGCGCTTGAGTACGGCGCTGATGGCGCCGCCGCTGAGTTCGTCGAGTTGCTTGGCGACGTTGCCGAGTTTGCGGCCTTCGCCGACGGCGACCACCAGGGTGGCGGTCTTCAACGTTTCCGGGCTAACGCTTTTTACAACCAGTTCCATGTCCGGGTCCCTGAATGAATGGTCAAAGCGCGCGGGAAAGACTCCAGCGCGGGGCTTAGCTATATAGAAGAAGGCGTCGCGTGCTGCCGACGACAAAGCCGCCAGTTTGAACCTCGGTGCTTGCGGCTGACAACCCTCGTTTGGCCCAAGTTCGCCGCTTTGCCGCGTCGGGTGAGCATCCACCGTGACAGGCGCATGCATTCACAGGATAATGCGCCATCCTTTTTCGGCGGCCCTGCATCCTGGGGCCGGCTCGATCGTTTGCTTGTTCGGCCGCCTTAGCCTGACAACCCTGGAGTGTCTGGTTTGATCGTCTTTCGTTATCTTTCCCGCGAAGTCCTGCTGACCCTCAGTGCCGTGAGCGCGGTGCTGCTGGTCATCATCATGAGCGGGCGCTTCGTCAAGTTCCTCGCACAGGCTGCCTCGGGCGCCCTGGATCCGGGCTCGCTGTTCCTGATCATGGGCTTTCGCCTGCCGGGTTTCCTGCAACTGATCCTGCCCCTGGGATTGTTCCTGGGCATTCTCCTGGCCTATGGCCGGCTCTATCTCGAAAGCGAGATGACCGTGCTCTCGGCCACCGGCATGAGCCAGCAGCGTCTGCTAGGCCTGACCATGATCCCGGCGGCCCTGGTGGCATTGCTGGTGGCCTGGTTGAGCCTGAGCCTGGCTCCGCAGGGGGCCAACCAGTTCCAGCTGCTGCTGAACAAGCAGGATGCCCTGACCGAGTTCGACACCCTGGTGGCCGGGCGCTTCCAGGCCCTCAACGACGGTAGCCGGGTGACCTATACCGAGCAGTTGTCGGACGACCGCACCCAGCTGGGCGGCGTGTTCATTTCCGAGAAGCGCCTGAACCAGGAAAAGAAGGACCAGGGCATTTCCGTGCTGGTGGCCGAGAAGGGGCACCAGGACATCCGGCCCGATGGCAACCGCTACCTGATCCTGGAGAACGGCTATCGCTATGACGGCAACCCGGGCGAGGCCAACTACCGGGTGATCAAGTACGACACCTATGGCGTACTGCTGCAGCGTCCGGATATCAGCGAGGAGGTCACTGATCGTGACGCCATGCCGACTTCCGAGTTGATCGGCAAGGACGACCTGCGGGCCCGTGCCGAGCTGCAGTGGCGCCTGTCCCTGCCGCTGCTGGTGTTCATCGTGACCCTGATGGCGGTGCCGCTGTCCCGGGTCAACCCGCGCCAGGGCCGCTTCCTCAAGCTGATCCCGGCGATCCTCTTGTACATGGCCTACCTGACCATCCTGATTTCCGTGCGCGGCGCCCTGGAGAAAGGCAAGATCTCGCCGGCCCTGGGCTTGTGGTGGGTTCATGTACTGTTCCTGGTGATCGGCCTGGGACTGATGTATTGGGAACCGTTGCGTTTGAAAATGGCGAGTCGTCGCAGCATGAAGGAGATGGCTCGTGGTTAAGCTCGATCGCTACATCGGTAGCAGTGTGTTCATGGCGATTCTCGCGGTCCTGGGGATCATCCTCGGGCTGGCCTCGCTGTTCGCCTTCATCGATGAGATGGGCAGCATCAGCGATACCTACACCGTGATGGACGTGATGAGCTACGTGGTGCTCACCGCCCCGCGCCGGGTCTATGAAATGCTGCCGATGGCCGCGCTGATCGGCTGTCTGATCGGTCTCGGCGCCCTGGCCAGCAACAGTGAGCTGACCATCATGCGTGCCGCGGGCGTATCCGTCGGTCGGATCGTCTGGGCAGTGATGAAGCCGATGCTGGTACTGATGCTGGCTGGCCTGCTGGTGGGCGAGTACGTGGCGCCTGCCACCGAAACCCAGGCCCAGGCCGCCCGCGCCCTGGCCCAGGGTTCCGGCGACGCCCAGAGCTCCAAGCATGGCCTGTGGCACCGCCAGGGCGACGAATTCATCCATATCAACGCTGTGCAACCCAACGGCCTGTTGTATGGGGTGACTCGCTATCATTTCGACGACCAGCGCCACATGCTGTCCTCGAGCTTCGCTCGCCAGGCCCGTTTCCACGAGAACTACTGGCAGCTGACCGAGGTCACCACCACCTATTTCCGTGAGGGGCATACCGAGGTCATCAGTGTTCCCGAGGAGCGCTGGGATGTGGCCTTGAGCCCGCAGCTGCTGAGCACCGTGGTGATGGCGCCGGAATCCCTGTCCATCAGCGGCCTGTGGGGCTACATCCACTACCTGGCTGACCAGGGGCTGAACAATGGTCGCTACTGGCTGGCGTTCTGGGTCAAGATCCTGCAGCCGCTGGTGACTGCGGCCCTGGTGCTGATGGCGATTTCCTTCATCTTCGGCCCGCTGCGCTCGGTGACCCTGGGGCAGCGCGTGTTCACTGGCGTGCTGGTGGGCTTCGTGTTTCGCATCGCCCAGGACCTGCTGGGACCTTCGAGCCTGGTGTTCGGGTTCTCGCCGCTGTTCGCGGTGCTGGTTCCGGCCGGGATCTGCGCGGTCGCCGGGTTCTGGATGCTGCGCCGGGCCGGTTGACGCGGCTTTTTGCCTCGTTTTGGTGCGACGCCCCGGCCTGCAAGCCGGGGCGTTTTTGCATTTGCCGGACGCTGACCGGTGAGCGTGACGCTTGTGCCGAGTATCAGGTACAATTCCCGGCTATTTTTCGGCGGGCCCTGCCTGCAGCCTTTTTGAGTGTTCATCCGTGAGTGATTTGAGTCATATCCGCAATTTCTCCATCATCGCCCACATTGACCATGGCAAGTCGACCCTGGCCGATCGCTTCATCCAGATGTGCGGCGGCCTGGCCGATCGCGAAATGGAAGCCCAGGTCCTGGACTCCATGGACCTCGAGCGTGAGCGCGGGATCACCATCAAGGCCCACAGCGTCACCCTCTACTACAAGGCACGCGATGGCGTGACCTACCAGCTGAACTTCATCGACACCCCGGGTCACGTGGACTTCACCTATGAAGTCAGCCGTTCCCTGGCGGCCTGCGAAGGCGCGCTGCTGGTGGTGGATGCCGGCCAGGGCGTCGAGGCCCAGTCGGTCGCCAACTGCTACACCGCCATCGAGCAGGGCCTGGAGGTCATGCCGGTACTGAACAAGATCGATCTGCCCCAGGCCGAGCCGGAGCGGGTCAAGGAAGAAATCGAGAAGATCATCGGCATCGATGCCGCCGACGCCGTGACCTGCAGCGCCAAGACCGGCCTGGGCGTGGACGAAGTGCTCGAGCGCCTGGTGACCACCATCCCGGCACCGACCGGCAATATCGAAGACCCGCTGCAAGCGCTGATCATCGACTCCTGGTTCGACAACTACCTGGGCGTCGTGTCCCTGGTGCGCGTGCGCCATGGCCGGGTGAAGAAGGGCGACAAGATCCTGGTCAAGTCCACCGGCAAGATCCACCTGGTGGACAGCGTCGGTGTCTTCAACCCGAAACACACCGCTACCGCGGACCTCAAGGCCGGTGAGGTGGGTTTCATCATCGCCGGCATCAAGGACATCCATGGTGCGCCAGTGGGCGATACCCTGACCCTGAGCTCCACGCCCGACGTGGAAGTGCTGCCAGGTTTCAAGCGTATCCAGCCGCAGGTCTATGCCGGCCTGTTCCCGGTCAGTTCCGACGACTTCGAGGACTTCCGCGAAGCCCTGCAGAAGCTCACCCTGAACGACTCCTCGCTGCAGTACACCCCGGAAAGCTCCGACGCCCTGGGCTTCGGCTTCCGTTGCGGGTTCCTCGGCATGCTGCACATGGAGATCATCCAGGAGCGCCTGGAGCGCGAATACGACCTGGACCTGATCACCACCGCGCCGACGGTAATCTTCGAGCTGCTGCTCAAGACCGGTGAAACCATCTACGTCGATAACCCGTCCAAGCTTCCGGACCTGTCCTCCATCGAGGACATGCGTGAGCCGATCGTACGGGCCAATATCCTTGTGCCCCAGGAGCACCTGGGCAACGTCATAACCCTGTGCATCGAGAAGCGCGGCGTACAGCGCGACATGCTGTTCCTCGGTTCGCAGGTCCAGGTGACCTACGACCTGCCGATGAACGAGGTGGTACTGGACTTCTTCGACCGCTTGAAGTCCACCAGCCGTGGCTACGCCTCGCTGGATTACCACTTCGACCGCTACCAGTCGGCTAATCTGGTGAAGCTGGACGTGCTGATCAACGGTGACCGGGTCGATGCCCTGGCCCTGATCGTGCACCGCGACAATGCCCACTACAAAGGGCGTGCGTTGACCGAGAAGATGAAAGAACTGATTCCTCGGCAGATGTTCGACGTGGCAATCCAGGCCGCCATCGGCGGTCAGATCATCGCGCGGACAACCGTCAAGGCCCTCAGAAAGAACGTACTGGCCAAATGCTACGGCGGTGACGTCAGCCGTAAGCGCAAGCTGTTGGAAAAGCAGAAAGCCGGTAAGAAACGCATGAAGCAAGTGGGTAACGTGGAGATTCCACAGGATGCCTTCCTTGCTGTGCTCAGGTTGGATAGTTAGGTCCTATGTCACTAAATTTCCCGCTGTTGCTGGTCATCGCTGTCTTCGTATGCGGTTTCCTGGCGTTGCTCGACCTGGTGTTCCTGGCTCCGCGTCGCCGCGCAGCCATCGCCAACTATCAGGGCAGCGTCAGCCAGCCGGATGGTCTGGTGGTCGAGAAGCTGAACAAGGAACCGCTGCTGGTTGAATACGGCAAGTCGTTCTTCCCGGTGCTCTTCATCGTCCTGGTGCTGCGTTCGTTCCTGGTGGAACCGTTCCAGATTCCATCGGGCTCGATGAAGCCGACCCTGGATGTGGGCGACTTCATCCTGGTGAACAAGTTCTCCTACGGCATTCGCCTGCCGGTGATCGACAAGAAGGTCATCGAGGTCGGTGACCCGCAGCGCGGCGATGTGATGGTGTTCCGCTACCCGAGCGATCCGAACGTCAACTACATCAAGCGAGTGGTCGGCCTGCCGGGCGACGAGGTGCGCTACACCAGCGACAAGCACCTGTTCGTCAACGGCCAGCCGGTGGCGGAGCAACTGGTAGGGGCCGAGCCAGGAACCCTGGGCAGCGCGGAACTGTACAAGGAAAAACTCGGCGCTGCCGAGCACCTGATCCGCAAGGAAATGAGTCGTTACCGGGCTACCCCGGACGGTCGTTGGGTAGTTCCCGCCGGGCACTACTTCATGATGGGCGACAACCGCGACAACTCCAACGACAGTCGCTACTGGGATGACCCGAGCATTCCCAAGGACCTGCTGGGCATGGTTCCCGACAAGAATATCGTCGGCAAGGCCTTTGCAGTCTGGATGAGCTGGCCCGAACCGAAACTCAGCCACCTGCCGAATTTCTCGCGGGTTGGCCTGATCAAGTAATCACCCACGGCGCTGTTGAATACAGCGCCGAATGCTTTTCTGGCTCTTGTGTAAAACCACCCGTCCCCCGGGTGGTGCGTGGCCAGGGGCATGCAATCAACGATATTCAGGATGTGGATTTGAACACAGCGTTAATTGCCACCCGCACCTCGTGCGCGGCCCATAGGATGGCGAGTTTCGGTGACGAAACCAGTGTGGGTAGATCGTGAGCGTTTCTTTGAGTCGTCTCGAGCGCCAGCTCGGTTATTCCTTCAAGGACCAGGAGCTGATGCTCCTGGCCCTCACTCACCGCAGCTTTGCCGGACGCAACAACGAGCGCCTGGAATTCCTGGGTGATGCGATCCTCAACTTCGTGGCTGGCGAGGCGCTGTTCGAGCGTTTTCCCCAGGCTCGCGAAGGCCAGCTGTCGCGTCTGCGCGCACGCCTGGTCAAAGGCGAGACCCTGGCGGTGCTGGCCCGCGGCTTCGACCTGGGTGAGTACCTGCGCCTGGGCTCCGGCGAGCTGAAGAGCGGTGGTTTCCGTCGCGAGTCGATCCTCGCCGACGCCCTGGAAGCCCTGATCGGCGCGATCTACCTGGACGCCGGCATGGAGACCGCCCGTGACCGCGTGCTGTCCTGGCTGGCCTCGGAATTCGACAGCCTGACCCTGGTGGACACCAACAAGGACCCCAAGACAAGGTTGCAGGAGTTCCTCCAGTCCCGAGCCTGTGAACTGCCACGCTACGAAGTGGTGGATATCCAGGGCGAACCCCATTGCCGGACCTTCTTCGTGGAATGCGAAGTCACCCTCTTGAATGAAAAAAGCCGGGGCCAGGGCGTGAGCCGTCGCATTGCCGAACAGGTAGCGGCTGCCGCAGCACTGATTGCCCTGGGCGTGGAGAATGGCCATGACTGATTCAACTGCAACACGCTGTGGCTATGTCGCCATCGTCGGCCGCCCCAACGTGGGCAAGTCGACGCTGCTCAACCACATCCTCGGCCAGAAGCTGGCGATCACCTCGCGCAAGCCGCAGACCACTCGCCACAACATGCTCGGGATCAAGACCGAAGGCGACGTGCAGGCGATCTACGTCGACACCCCCGGCATGCACAAGAGCAACGAGAAGGCGCTGAACCGCTACATGAACAAGACTGCCTCGGCAGCCTTGAAAGACGTGGACGTGGTGATCTTCGTGGTCGACCGCACCAAGTGGACCGACGAGGACCAACTGGTCCTGGAGCGCGTCCAGTTCGTGCAGGGCCCGGTGATCCTGGCGATCAACAAGACCGATCGCATCGAGGACAAGGCCGAGCTGATGCCGCACCTGACCTGGTTGCAGGAGCAGTTGCCCAATGCCGAGATCGTCCCGGTATCGGCCCAGCAAGGGCATAACCTGGATGCCCTGGAAGGCTTGATCGCCAAGCACTTGCCGGAGAACGAGCACTTCTTCCCGGAAGACCAGATCACCGATCGCAGCAGCCGTTTCCTTGCCGCCGAACTGGTACGCGAGAAAATCATGCGCCAGTTGGGCGCCGAGCTGCCGTACCAGATCACCGTGGAAATCGAAGAGTTCAAGCAACAGGGCAAGACCCTGCACATCCATGCCCTGATCCTCGTCGAGCGTGACGGCCAGAAGAAAATCATCATTGGCGACAAGGGTGAGCGGATCAAGCGCATCGGCATGGAAGCGCGCAAGGACATGGAGCTGCTGTTCGACTCCAAGGTCATGCTCAACCTCTGGGTCAAGGTCAAGGGCGGCTGGTCCGACGACGAGCGCGCCCTGCGCTCGCTGGGCTACGGCGACCTTTAAAGCCTCGTGCCGGCGAGTCGGCTCCGGGCAGGAGTCGACTCGCCAACGAACAGTTTCGATACTCCTTTCGGACCCGGTTCCCTCTCTATTTCCTGAGACTCCTCGCAACCATGTCCAGCAACGCCCCTGTCGGCCAACTCGCCTATGTCCTGCATAGCCGTGCCTATCGCGAGAGCAGCGCCCTGGTGGACTTCCTCACGCCCCAGGGGCGCCTGCGGGCGGTGTTGCGCAATGCTCGGGGCAAGGCCGGTACGCTCGCGCGCCCCTTCGTGCCCCTGGAAGTGGAGTTTCGTGGTCGGGGCGAACTGAAGAATGTCGGGCGCATGGAAAGTGCCGGCGTCGCTGCCTGGCTCAATGGCGAGGCGCTGTTCAGCGGGCTTTACCTGAACGAGCTGCTGATCCGCCTGTTGCCGGCGGAAGATCCCCATCCGGCGGTGTTCGATCACTACGCCGCGACCTTGCTGGCCCTGGCCGCCGGCCGTCCCCTGGAGCCTTTGCTGCGAGCCTTCGAATGGCGCTTGCTGGACGATCTGGGTTACGGCTTCGCCCTTGACCAGGATATCCATGGCGCTCCCATCGCCGCCGATGGCCTGTATCGCCTGCAAGTGGATGCCGGCCTGGAGCAGGTGTTCCTGCTGCAGCCGGGCTTGTTCAATGGCGCCGAGCTCCTGGCCATGGCCGAAGCCGACTGGAGCGCGCCAGGCGCCTTGTCGGCGGCCAAGCGCCTGATGCGCCAGGCCCTGGCTGTTCACCTGGGTGGCCGGCCACTGGTCAGTCGCGAGCTGTTTCGCAAGCCTTGAGCCCGCCGCGCTTGCCGGGTCGATGCCAAGGTGCATCGGTAAATGGCAACCAACCCCGTTCTGCCCGTATGCTGTGCGCCGAATCTTCATTTATTCAGGAGCGCTTTCGTGACCACCAGCAATCGCATTCTTCTTGGCGTGAACATCGACCACGTTGCCACCCTGCGCCAGGCCCGGGGCACGCGTTATCCCGACCCGGTCAAGGCTGCGCTGGATGCGGAAGAGGCGGGCGCCGACGGCATTACCGTGCACCTGCGTGAAGATCGCCGGCATATCCAGGAGCGCGATGTGCTGCTGCTCAAGGACGTGCTGCAGACCCGCATGAACTTCGAAATGGGCGTCACCGAGGAAATGATGGCCTTCGCCGAGCGCATCCGTCCGGCGCATATCTGCCTGGTCCCGGAAACCCGCCAGGAGCTGACCACCGAGGGTGGCCTGGATGTCGCGGGGCAAGAGGAGCGGATCAAGGCTGCAGTGCAGCGCCTGTCGAAAATCGGCTCCGAGGTCTCGCTGTTCATCGACGCCGACGAGCGCCAGATCGAGGCCGCCAAGCGGGTCGGTGCGCCGGCCATCGAACTGCACACCGGGCGCTACGCCGATGCCCAGACCCCGGTCGAAGTGGCGCAAGAGCTGCAACGCATCGTCGACGGTGTGGCGGTGGGCCTGGCCCAGGGCCTGATCGTCAATGCCGGCCATGGCCTGCATTACCACAACGTCGAGGCCGTGGCGGCGATCAAGGGGATCAACGAGCTGAACATCGGCCATGCCCTGGTGGCCCATGCGCTGTTCGTCGGTTTCAAGGGCGCGGTCGCGGAAATGAAGGCGCTGATCCTGGCGGCGGCCAAGGGCTGACCAGGCACTGCGGTAGGCTGCGGCAAGGTCTCAAGACCTGGCGCGATCAAGCGATCGCCGCAGCCTGGCTTCTCCGCTCCGAGGCTGGCGGCTTCAGAGCGGCGGGTTTTCCTCGGCCGGCTTGGCCTTGTTGACGCCCGGGACGTGCAGGTTGCCTTCGGCGACCTGGTCGCCCTCCAGCTGCGGCTGGGTCACCCAGGTGAGGATGTCGTAGTAGCGACGGATGTTGGCCACAAAATGCACCGGCTCGCCGCCCCGGGCATAACCATAGCGGGTCTTGCTGTACCACTGCTTCTGCGACAGGCGCGGCAGCATCTTCTTCACGTCCAGCCACTTGTTCGGATTCAGGCCTTCGCGCTTGGCCAGGGTGCGCGCGTCATCCAGGTGGCCGGTGCCGACGTTGTAGGCGGCAAGGGCGAACCAGGTGCGGTCCGGCTCCTCGATCTTGTCATCCAGCTGATCCCTGATGTAGGCCAGGTACTTGGCCCCGCCGCTGATGCTTTGCTTGGGGTCCAGGCGGTTGGAGACGCCCATGGCCTGGGCGGTGTTCTGGGTCAGCATCATCAGGCCGCGCACGCCGGTCTTGGAGGTCACCTCGGCCTGCCACATGGATTCCTGGTAGCCGACGGCGGCCAGCAGGCGCCAGTCGAGCTTTTGCTGCTTGGCCGAGGCCTTGAAGTGCTTCTCGTACTTGGGCAGGCGTTGCTGCAGGTGCTGGGCGAAGGTGTAGGCGCCCACATAACCGAGCACGTCCACATGGCCGTAGTAGCGGTCCTTGAGGCGTTGCAGGGTGCCGTTCTTCTCCACCTTGTCGAGGAAGGCGTTGATCTCGTTGAGCAGGCTGTTGTCGTCGCCGGCGGCCACTGCCCAGCTCTGGCTGCGGGCGTCGCCGAGGTCGAAGGCTACTCGCACATTGGGGAAATACACCTGGTTCATCGCCAGTTCGTTGGAATCCACCAGGGTCAGGTCGATCTGACCTTCGTCGACCATGCGCAGCAGGTCCACCACTTCCACGGCGTCCGATTCTTCGTAGGCGATAGCGGGATACTTGAGCTTGAGTTCGGCCAGTTGTTCGGCATGGCTGCTGCCCTTGAGCACCATGATGTGCTTGCCCGCCAGGTCCTGGGCGGTGGTGGGGCGGGACTGGCCGTTGCGATAGATGATCTGCGGGGTGACTTCCAGGTACGGGTGGGAGAAGCGCACCTGTTGCTTGCGCTGCTCGCTGCCCACCAGGCCGGCGGCGGCCAGGACCGGGCCCTTGGGTTGGCCCAGCTGGCCGAACAGGTCGTCGAGGTTGTCGGCGGTCTCGATCTTCAGCTCGACCCCCAGATCGTCGGCGAAGCGTTTCACCAGCTCGTATTCGAAGCCGGTTTCACCATTGCGATCCTGGAAGTAGGTGGCGGGACTGTTCCGGGTGATCACCCGCAGCACGCCATCCTCCTTTACACGCTCCAGGGTGCTGGGTTTTTCAACGCAGGCACCGAGCATCAGGAAGAGTCCGGTAACGATGAGCCACTTGGCGCAGCGCGGACGTAAAGCCATAGGGGAAAACATTGGCGCAGTATACGCAAAGCACAACGGCCGCCATATCTCGACAGCGAAGGGCTTGTCTGCTAGCGATTGGCGGCCTGGGCTGGAGGCCACGGGATTGGGCCTTCGGCGGCCAATGTGACGATTCAAATAACCCTTGGCGATAACCTAGATAAGCCTTTGTTATAGGGCGCCATGCCCGGGCCGACGCCCGGAGGCGTGGGTGGATAGCGTTTCGAGTGCCGATGCTGGCGGTTTACGTTAGAATGCACGGCCTCAAAGCACACCCCTTCCCGAGGCTGTCCCGAAGATGTTGATCCTGCGCGGCGCTCCTGCCCTTTCTGCCTTTCGCCACAGCAAACTCCTTGAGCAACTGAGCCAGAAAGTACCGGCTGTCAGTGGCCTGTATGCTGAATTCGCTCACTTCGCCGAAGTCACCGGCGTCCTGACCGGCGACGAACAGCAGGTGCTTGCGCGCCTTCTGAAGTACGGCCCAAGCGTTCCGGTACAAGAGCCGAGCGGCCGACTGTTCCTGGTCCTGCCGCGGTTCGGCACCATCTCGCCCTGGTCGAGCAAGGCCAGCGACATCGCCCGCAACTGCGGCCTGGCGAAAGTCCAGCGCCTGGAACGGGGTATTGCCTTCTATGTGGCCGGCGAGTTCAGCGAGGCCGATGCCCAGCTGATCGGCGATGCGTTGCACGACCGCATGACCCAGGTGGTGATGGCCAACCTGGAGCAGGCCGGCGGCCTGTTCAGCCACGCCGAACCCAAGCCGTTGACCGCAGTGGACATCCTCGGCGGCGGTCGCGCCGCCCTGGAAAAGGCCAACAGCGAGCTGGGCCTGGCCCTGGCCGAAGATGAAATCGACTACCTGATGACGGCCTTCCAGGGGCTGGCACGCAACCCCCACGACATCGAACTGATGATGTTCGCCCAGGCCAACTCCGAGCACTGCCGCCACAAGATCTTCAACGCCAGTTGGGACATCGACGGCCAGGCCCAGGAAAAAAGCCTGTTCGGCATGATCAAGAACACCTACCAGATGCACAACGAAGGTGTGCTCTCGGCCTACAAGGACAACGCCGCGGTAATCGTCGGTTCCGTCGCCGGGCGTTTCTTCCCGAATCCCGAGACCCGCCAGTACGGCGCGGTGCAGGAGCCGGTGCATATCCTGATGAAGGTCGAGACCCACAACCACCCGACCGCCATCGCCCCGTTCCCTGGCGCTTCCACCGGTTCGGGCGGCGAGATCCGCGACGAGGGTGCCACCGGTCGTGGCGCCAAGCCCAAGGCCGGTCTCACCGGTTTCACCGTTTCCAACCTGCAGATCCCCGGCTTCGAACAGCCTTGGGAAGTGCCGTACGGCAAGCCCGAGCGCATCGTCGACGCCCTGGACATCATGATCGAAGGTCCGCTGGGTGGCGCAGCGTTCAACAACGAATTCGGCCGTCCGGCCCTGACCGGCTACTTCCGGACCTTCGAACAGTCCATCACCACCCCCCGTGGTGAAGAAGTGCGTGGCTACCACAAGCCGATCATGCTGGCTGGCGGCATGGGCAACATCCGCGACGAACACGTGCAGAAGGGCGAGATCACCGTCGGCTCCAAGCTGATCGTCCTCGGCGGCCCGGCGATGCTCATCGGCCTGGGCGGCGGCGCCGCTTCCTCCATGGCTACCGGCACCAGCTCGGCGGACCTGGATTTTGCCTCGGTACAGCGCGAGAACCCGGAAATGGAGCGCCGTTGCCAGGAGGTCATCGACCGTTGCTGGCAGCTGGGGGACAAGAACCCCATCAGCTTCATCCACGACGTCGGCGCGGGCGGCCTGTCCAACGCCTTCCCCGAGCTGGTCAACGACGGCGGCCGCGGCGGTCGCTTCGAGCTGCGCAACATTCCCAACGACGAGCCGGGCATGGCCCCGCACGAGATCTGGTCCAACGAATCCCAGGAACGTTATGTCCTGGCGGTGGGCGCCGAGGACTTCGAGCGCTTCAAGGCCATCTGCGAGCGCGAGCGCTGCCCGTTCGCGGTGGTCGGCGAAGCCACCGCCGAGCCGCAGCTTACGGTCACGGATAGCCACTTCGGCAACAGCCCGGTGGACATGCCCCTGGAAGTGCTGCTGGGCAAGGCCCCGCGCATGCATCGTTCGGCCGTTCGCGAAGCCGAGCTGGGCGACGATTTCGATCCGAGCACCCTGGACGTCGCCGAGAGCATCGAGCGTGTCCTGCACCACCCGGCCGTGGCCAGCAAGAGCTTCCTGATCACCATCGGCGACCGCACCATCACCGGCCTTGTGGCCCGCGACCAGATGGTCGGCCCGTGGCAGGTGCCGGTAGCCGACGTGGCGGTCACCGCCACCAGCTTCGATGTCTACACCGGCGAAGCCATGGCCATGGGCGAGCGTACTCCGCTGGCCCTGCTGGATGCCCCGGCGTCCGGGCGCATGGCCATCGGCGAGACCCTGACCAACCTCGCGGCCTCGCGCATCGGCAAGATCAGCGACATCAAGCTCTCCGCCAACTGGATGTCCGCTGCCGGCCACCCGGGCGAAGACGCGCGTCTGTACGACACCGTCAAGGCTGTCGGCATGGAGCTGTGCCCGGAGCTGGGCATCACCATCCCGGTGGGCAAGGACTCCATGTCCATGGCCACCCGCTGGAGCGAAGAGGGCGTGGACAAGAGCGTCACCGCGCCGCTGTCGCTGATCGTCACCGGCTTCGCCCCGGTCACTGACATCCGCCAGACCCTGACCCCGCAACTGCGCATGGACAAGGGCACCACCGACCTGGTCCTGATCGACCTGGGCCGTGGCCAGAACCGCATGGGCGCCTCGATCCTCGCCCAGACCCACGGCAAGATCGGCAAGCAGGCTCCGGACGTCGATGACGCCGAAGACCTGAAGGCCTTCTTCGCGGTGATCCAGGGCCTCAATGCCGACGGCCACCTGCTGGCCTACCACGACCGTTCCGACGGCGGTCTGCTGACCAGCGCAGTGGAAATGGCCTTCGCCGGCCACTGCGGCCTGAACCTGAACCTGGATGCCCTGGCTGCCAGCGCGGCCGATATCCCGGCCATCCTGTTCAACGAGGAACTGGGTGCGTTGATCCAGGTTCGCCAGGACGCCACTCCGAGCGTGCTCGCACAGTTCAGCGCCGCGGGCCTGGGCGACTGCGTGGCGGTGATCGGCCAGCCGGTCAACAACGGCCACATCAACATCACCTTCAATGGCGAGAACGTGTTCGCCGGCGAGCGTCGCCTGCTGCAGCGCCAGTGGGCCGAGACCAGCTACCAGATCCAGCGCCTGCGCGACAACGCCGACTGCGCCGAGCAGGAGTTCGACGTGGTCCTGGAGGAAGACAACCCGGGCCTGAGCGTCAAGCTGAGCTTCGACGTCAACCAGGACATCGCCGCGCCTTACATCAAGAAGGGCGTACGGCCCCAGGTG
Organism: Pseudomonas piscis; assembly: GCF_009380155.1. GTDB lineage: Bacteria > Pseudomonadota > Gammaproteobacteria > Pseudomonadales > Pseudomonadaceae > Aquipseudomonas > Aquipseudomonas piscis. The sequence continues at coordinate 796,764 of NZ_WHUV01000001.1, forward strand.
GCAGTGCTGCGCGAGCAGGGCGTCAATGGCCAGGTGGAAATGGCCGCGGCGTTCGACCGTGCCGGCTTCAACGCCATCGACGTGCACATGAGCGATATCCTCGCCGGTCGCGTCGACCTCAACGAGTTCAAGGGCATGGTCGCCTGCGGCGGCTTCTCCTACGGTGACGTACTGGGCGCCGGCGAAGGCTGGGCCAAGTCGGCGCTGTTCAACAGCCGCGCCCGCGATGCGTTCCAGGGCTTCTTCGAGCGCAACGACACCTTCACCCTTGGTGTGTGCAACGGGTGCCAGATGATGTCCAACCTGCACGAGCTGGTCCCGGGCAGTGAGTTCTGGCCGCACTTCGTGCGCAACCGTTCCGAGCAATTCGAAGGCCGCGTGGCCATGGTCCAGGTGCAGGAGTCGAACTCGATCTTCCTGCAGGGCATGGCTGGTTCGCGGATGCCGATCGCCATCGCCCACGGCGAAGGCCATGCCGAGTTCGAAAGCGAAGAAGCGCTGCTGGAAGCCGACCTGTCCGGTTGCGTGGCCCTGCGCTTCGTCGACAACCACGGCAAGGTCACCGAGCGCTACCCGGCCAACCCCAACGGTTCGCCACGCGGGATCACCGGCCTCACCAGCCGCGACGGTCGCGTCACCATCATGATGCCGCACCCTGAGCGGGTGTTCCGTGCCGTGCAGAACTCCTGGCGTCCTGATGACTGGAACGAAGATGCGGGCTGGATGCGCATGTTCCGCAACGCTCGCGTCTGGGTGAACTGAGGCGATGTACAAGCTCAGCTTCTTCGTGCCTCCCAGCCATGTGGAGCAGGTCAAGAGCGCCGTGTTCGCCGCAGGTGGCGGCCGCATCGGCACCTACGACCAGTGCGCCTGGCAGGTGCTCGGCCAGGGCCAGTTCCGCCCCTTGGACGGCAGCCAGCCGTTCCTCGGGCAGACCGGCCTGGTGGAGCGGGTGGAGGAGTGGAAGGTCGAGCTGGTGGTGGCCGATGAACTGATCCGCGACGTGGTGATGGCCCTCAAACAGAGCCATCCCTACGAGACTCCGGCCTACGAGGTGTGGCGTCTGGAGCAGTTCTGAGGTTATCCACAGACAAAAAGCCCGCTGGACCGGAAACGGCCAGCGGGCTTTTTTATTGGCGCGCGGTTTCGCTCCTCAGGCGCTGGCACTGACCTCGCGCTGCATCAGCACCTGGAGGGCGGCTTGCAGGCCGGCGGCCCTCTCGCCGATCAGCACATGCCAGACGTCGCCTTCCAGGCGCCTTGTGCCCTGGCAGCCCAGGTTGCGTAGCGCCGCTTCCGACAAGCCACGGCTGTCGCCCAGTTGCACCCGCAGCCGGGTCAGGGCTACGCAGTCCAGTTGCAGCAGGTTGTCGCGACCGCCCAGGGCGGTGAGCCATTGCTGGGCTTCCTGGGTGGGAACCGCGATCGATACCGGGGCCGGCGTCTGCGGCAGCGGTTCGGGAGTGCTGCGCGAGGCCGGCAGGGCCTGGCGGATTTCATCGGCGATGCTATCGGCGGTCGGGCCGACCACCACTTGCAGGCTGCAGCCCTTGCCGGGGCGTACCACGGCCATGGCACCCAGGGCCTTGAGGTCGGCGTCGCGGGCCAGGTCGCGGTCGGCCAGTTCCAGGCGCAGGCGGGTGGTGCAGGCGCCCACGGTGATCAGGTTCGCGGCGCCGCCCAGGGCCTTGATGTAGGCCGTGGCGCGCTGGTCGCTGGCCAGCTCGCTCTTGTTGGCGGTGGGGATGTCCTCGCGACCCGGGGTCTTGAGGTTGAAGCGGCGAATGCAGAAATCGAACACCAGGTAGTAGATCACCGCATACAGCAAGCCCACCGGCAACACCTTCCAGCCATTGGTGGAGCGACCCCAGCCCAGGGCCATGTCGATGGCGCCGCCGGAGAAGGTGAAGCCCAAGTGGATATCCAGCAGGTTGGTCAGGGCCATGGACATCCCGGTGAGCAGCGCATGCACCAGGTACAGCAGCGGCGCCAGGAACATGAAGGCGAACTCGATGGGTTCGGTGACCCCGGTGAGGAACGAGGTCAGGGCCATGGACAGGAAGATCCCGCCCATCACCTTGCGCCGCTCCGGCAGGGCATTGCGGTACATGGCCAGGCAGGCGGCGGGCAGGCCGAACAGCATCATCGGGAACATCCCGGTCATGAACTGGCCGCCGTTGGGGTCGCCGGCAAAATAGCGGGTCAGGTCGCCGGTGACCACGGCGCCGGTGTTCGGGTCGGTAAAGCTGCCGAAGATGAACCAGGCCATGTTGTTGAGGATGTGGTGCAGGCCAGTGACGATCAGCAGGCGGTTGAACACGCCGAAGACGAAGGCGCCGAAGCTGCCGCTTTCCAGCAGCAGTTGGCCGAAGCTGTTGATGCCATGCTGGATCGGCGGCCAGATCAGGCCGAACACCACGCCCAGGCCCACGGCGGTGAAGCCGGTGACGATGGGCACGAAGCGCCGGCCACCGAAGAACGCCAGGTATTCCGGCAGCTTGATGTCCTTGAAGCGGTTGTACAGCGCACCGGCCGTCAGCCCGCTGATGATCCCGGCGAGCATGCCCATGTTGATGCTGGCGTCCAGCACCTTGAGGGTCGAGATCATCACCAGGTAACCGATCGCTCCGGCCAGGCCGGCGGTACCGTTGTTGTCCTTGGCGAAACCCACGGCGATACCGATGGCGAAGATCAGCGCCAGGTTGCCGAAGATCGACTGCCCGGCATCGTGGATGATGGCGATGTCCAGCAGGTCGGTGTCGCCCAGGCGCAGCAGCAGGCCGGCGATGGGCAGGATGGCGATGGGCAGCATCAGCGCCCGGCCGAGGCGCTGCAGGCCCTCGATGAAATACTGGTACATGGCGTCTCTCCTGGATTCTTGTGCTTATAGAGGCCAATGCTCGGCGCAGGCCTGGCGGACAGCGGCGGCGCCGGGCAGGTCGAGCAGGGTCTGGCTCAGATGACGGCATTGGCCGGCATCGAGCTGGCGGACCCGGTCCTTGAGTTCCCCGACCTGGGGCGGGCTGACCGACAGTTCGCTGACGCCCAGGCCGATCAGCACCGGGGTGGCCAGCGGATCGGAGGCCAGGGCGCCGCATACCCCGACCCAGCGTCCATGGCGCCTGGCGCCAGCGCAGGTCTGGGCGATCAGCCGCAGCAGCGCCGGGTGCAAGGCGTCGACCCGGGCGGCCAGCCCGGCATGGTCGCGGTCCATGGCCAGGGTGTACTGGGACAGGTCATTGGTGCCGATGGACAGGAAGTCGGCATGCTCGGCCAGTTGCTCGGCCATCAAGGCCGCCGCCGGGACTTCGATCATCACCCCCAGTTCAGGACGCTGGGCGATCCCCAGTTCGCTGGCCAGGGCATCCAGGCGCTGGCGGATATGCAGCAACTCGGCCACCTCGGTGACCATCGGCAGCATGATCCGGCAACGCTCCAGCGGCGCCACCTGGAGCAGGGCGCGCAGTTGCTGGTCCAGCAGTTCGGGGCGGGCCTGGGCCAGGCGGATGCCGCGCAGGCCCAGCACCGGGTTGGCCTCGGCCGGCAGTGGCAGGTAGTCCAGTTGCTTGTCGCCGCCGACATCGATAGTGCGGATGATCACCGGTTTGTCGCCCATGGCATCCAGCACGTCCTGATAGGCCTGGCGCTGTTCCGCCTGGTCCGGTGCGTGCTGGCGGTCGACGAACAGGAACTCGGTGCGCAGCAGGCCGATGCCGTCGGCACCACCCAGGTGGGCGTCCCGGGCCTCGTCGCTGGAGGCGACGTTGGCCGCCACTTCGATCACCAGACCGTCACGGGTCAGGGCCGGCTCCGTGGCCTGTTGTTGCTGCAAGGCGCGGCGCTGCAAGCGAGCCCGATGGGCCTCTTGTACCTGCTGCAGGCGTTGTGGGTCGGGTGCCAGTTCCAGGCGTCCGCCGTCGGCATCCAGCACCACCTGGCGACCACTATCCAGGTGCAGGACTTCCTGGCCCAGGGCCACCAGACACGGCAAGCCCTTGCCCCGGGCCAGGATCGCCACGTGGGAAGTCGCGCCGCCGGCGGCCATGCACAGGCCGGCCACGCCCTGGGCGCTCAGTTGCAGCAGGTCCGAGGGGGTCAGCTCATCGGCGGCGACCAGCGCCCCGGGCGGCAGGTCGTATTGCCAGGTTGTACCCAGCAAGGCCCGCAGCACCCGTTGTTGCAGGTCGCGCAGGTCGTTGGCGCGCTCAGCCAGCAAGGAGTTGTCCAGGCCTTGCAGCACCTGGCACTGCTCGGCGATCGCCGCGCTCCAGGCGTGGGTGGCGGCCCGGCCCTGGGCGATGGCGGCGTGCGCGGCGTCCAGCAGGGTCGGGTCTTCCAGCAGGGCCAGGTGGGCGTTGAAAATATCCTGTTCTTCCTGGTTGTGGCGCCGGCGGGCCTGGTCCAGGGTCTGGTGGATGTCGGCGCGGACCTGCTCCAGGGCTTTCTCCAAGGCTTGGCGCTGTTCATCGGGCTGGTGCTGGCCAAGGTCCTCCGGCAATTGCATGGCCTCAAGTCGCAGCAGTGGGCCGGCGATCAGCCCTGGTGCGGCACAGACCCCATGCAATACGCCGTCTTCGGCGGGGCGCCGGATGCTGGGCGCGACCACGGCGGGCGCCGGGTGGGCGTCGCTCTCCAGCGCCGTGCCCAGGGTCTTGAGCAGTGCTTGCAAGGCGGCGTGGCAATCGGCGCCCTGGCAACTGACCAGCACTTCATCCTGTTCGCCGATACCCAGGCCCATCAGGGCCACCAGACTGGTGCAGGGGGCGCTCTTGTCCTTGAAACTCAGCTGCGATTGGCTGGCGAAGCCGGCGGCGCATTGGCGGACGAGGGCCGCGGGGCGCGCATGCAGGCCGCCGCGATGGGCAACCCGGACCCGGGCGCTGGCCTGTTCCGCCGAGCCCGGGGCGCTAGATGAGGATGCCGGAGCCTGGCTGCGTCGAGTGATATGCAACAGTGGTTCGCCGATCTTCACGGCGCCCAGGCTCAGCGGACGCTGCTCGAAGCCCTCGCTGTTGGTCAGGATCAGCAGGCTGATCAGGCTCCGGCAATGCTGAGCGACATAGTCCAGGTCGAAGCGCAGCAGAGGCTGGCCGGCGCTGACGCGCTGGCCTTCCTGGACCAGCAGCTCGAAGCCTTTACCCTTCAGCTCGACGGTATCCAGGCCCAGGTGCAGCAGTACTTCGGCGCCGTTGTCGGCGCGCAGGGTCACGGCGTGGCCGGTGCGTGCGACCTGGATCACCTGGCCGGCGCAGGGGGCGTGCAGGGTGTCGTTGAGCGGATCGATGGCGATCCCGTCGCCCATGGCGCCGGTGGCGAACACCGGATCGGGAACGTTGCGTAGCGGCAAGACGGGCCCGCTTAGCGGGGCACCGAGCGTCAGGTCGTTATTGTTGTTGTGCATGGCGCAGTACTCATCGATCAAGGGGGGCTTAGTGAGTGCGGGTCACTTTGCTCAGGTGCCGTGGCTGGTCGGGGTCCATGCGGCGGGCCTCGGCCAGGCCGGCGGCCATGACGTAGAAGCTCTGGATCGCCAGGACCGGGTCCAGTGCCGGGTGTTCGGCCAGGCACAGGGGCAGGTCCCGTTCCTGGATATCGTCCGGGGCGGCCAGCAGTACCTTGGCGCCACGCTGGCGCATGTCGGCGGCGAGGCTCAGCAGACCGCCCTGTTCCGCGCCCCGTGGAGCGAATACCAGCAGGGGGTAGTCGTGCTCGATCAGGGCCATCGGGCCATGGCGCACCTCGGCGCTGCTGAAGGCTTCGGCCTGGATCGCCGAGGTTTCCTTGAGCTTGAGCGCCGCTTCCTGGGCGATGGCGAAGCCCGCGCCACGGCCGATCACCATCAAGCGCTGGCAATTGCGCAGGGCTTCGATGGCCGGGCTCCAATCCTCGGTGGCGGCTTGCTCGAGCCCCTCGGAAAGGGCCTGTCCGGCTTCGAGCAGGTGCGCGTCCTCGTTCCAGTGGCCGATCAGCCGCGCGCTGGCGCTGAGGGTAGCGATGAAGCTCTTGGTGGCGGCCACGCTCTGTTCGGGCCCGGCGTACAGCGGCAGGGAAAACTCGCTGGCCGCTTCCAGCGGGCTGTTCGGGGCGTTGACCAGGCCGACAGTGAGGGCGCCGCGCTTGCGCAGCAGGCGCACGCTGTTCACCAGGTCCGGGCTCTGGCCCGACTGCGAGAAGGCGAAGACCGCCTGGCCGCTGACCCTTAGTGGCGCTTGCTGCATGGTGACCACCGACATCGGCAGGGAGGCCACTGGAATGCCTACATGCTGCATGGTCAGGTAGGCGAAGTAGCTGGCGGCATGGTCGGAACTGCCCCGGGCCACGGTCATCGCCACTTGCGGCGGTTGGCGTCGCAGGCGACCGGCCACCTCCACCAGCGACGGCTCCAGGTGCTGCAGCTGGTTGCTCACGGCGGTGTGCGAGGACAGCGCCTCTTCAAGCATCTTGGAAGTCAAGCTCTTCTCCTTCGACCATGACGGCGGTCAGTTTGAGTGCGCGGTCCAGGCGCACGCTGTCGGCCCAGCTGCCAGGTTGCAGGCGGCCGCGCTCGGGTAGGCCGAGGTAGTCGGCGGGAAACTGCGACAGGCGCTGCGAGGCTTCGGCCAGGGGCAGGCCGATCTTCACCAGGTTGCGCAGGGCCTGGTCCATGGTCAGGGTGCTGCCGGCCAGGGTGCCGTCCGGCAGGCGCACGCCGCCCAGGCACTTGGTCACCGTGTGGCTGCCCAGCTTGTACTCGCCGTCGGGCATGCCAGCGGCGGCGGTGGAGTCGGTGACGCAGTACAGGCACGGGATCGAGCGCAGGGCCACGCGCATCGCCCCGGGGTGCACATGTAGGAGGTCGGGAATCAGCTCGGCGTACTGGGCATGGGCCAGGGCCGCGCCGACGATGCCCGGTTCACGGTGATGCAGCGGGCTCATGGCGTTGTACAGGTGGGTGAAGCTGGTGGCGCCGGCAGCCATGGCGGCCACGCCTTCTTCATAGCTGCCCAGGGTGTGGCCGATCTGCATGCGGATCCCGCGCTCGCTCAAGGCCCGGATCAGTTCGTTGTGGCCGGCGATCTCCGGGGCGATGGTGATCACCCGGATCGGCGCCAGCTCCAGGTACTGCTCGATTTCCGCCAGCAGCGCGGTATGGGCGAAGTTGGGCTGGGCGCCGAGCTTGCCGGGGTTGATGTAGGGGCCTTCCAGGTGCACGCCCAGGACCCGGGCGGAGCCGGCGGGGCGCTGCCGGGCGTAATGGCCCAGTTGCCCCAGTACCTGGCGGATTTCCGTGCTGGGCGCGGTCATGGTGGTGGCCAGCAGCGAGGTGGTGCCGAAGCGCAGGTGGGTGCGGGCGATGGTCTCGAAGGCCTCGCTGCCCTGCATGATGTCCTTGCCGCCGCCACCGTGTACATGCAGGTCGATGAAGCCGGGCAGCAGGTAGGGCAGGTCGTTGTCGGCCGGGTCGCAGGGGCTGCCATCGATGGCGGTCACCTTGCCTTGGTCATGGACCAGGTGGCCGCGGATCCAGCCCTGGGGCGTGAGTATGTTGGCTTCGGACATGGGCGTTTCTTGGCCTCCTGAAATCGGGCTCAGCGTCGCAATTCAGCGACGAAGTCGTAGTAGTCGTTGCGGCAGTAGGTGTCGGTGACTTCGATCGGCGTGTTGTCTTCCAGATAGCCGACCCGGGTCATCAGCAGCATGGCGGTGCCGGGGGCGATGCCCACCAGGGCGGCGAACTCGTCCGAGGCGTTGATCGCCTGGATGTGTTGCAGCGCCCGCACCACGGGTCGGCCGATACCGTCGAGGTACTCGTACAGCGAGTCGCCCACCGCTTCGGGGCGGGCGATGATGCGTGCCGGCAGGGTGCTCATCTCGATCGCCATCACCACATCGTCGGCTTTGCGCAGGCGCTTGAGGCGCGCCACCTTGTCGTTGGGCGACAGGCCGAGGCGGATCAGTTCTTCGTGGGTCGGCGGGGTGAGGGTACGTTCCAGCCATTGGGAACCAGGCACGAAGCCCTTGAGGCGCAGCATCTCGCTGAAGCCGGAGAGCCGCGACAGCGGTTGTTCCAGGCGCGGCGTGATGAAGGTCCCGGAGCCTTGGTTGCGGCGGATCAGGCCCTGCTCGAAAAGCACTTCCAGGGCCTTGCGCGCGGTCACCCGGGAAATGCCCAGCAGCTCGCTGAGGTTGCGCTCCGAGGGCAGGGCCTGCTCAGCTTTCCACTGGCCGGCATGGATCGCCGCTTCCAGGTTGCGGGCGAGTTGCAGGTATAGCGGGGTGGGCTGGGTGTCGTCCGGGCGCAGGTTCAAGAGGTGGTTCATGGTCGGTTTCCGATGCGGTTATAGGTTGTTGTCGCCCGGTAGTGCCGAAAAACTAATACCACTTAAATACCATGTCAACGCCACTGGTCCGCAGTAGGCGCGCCAGCATGGGCACTATCGGGGTGCTGGCGAGGATAAAGGATTGAAGTGGTATTAGGCAGGTCTGGCAGCGAGGGCCAGAAGCCAGGCCGCGACCCGCTGCGGGTCGCGAAGTGGTATGGGCAGGCGGGTTTTGCGGGGCGGAGAAAATATTTTTTGCAGGAGGGGGGGTTAAGGGCGGATCTCGATCATGGTGCCGTCCTTGACCAGGCCCCAGACCTCACGCATGTCGACGTTGCGCATGGCGATGCAGCCGTCGGTCCAGTCCAGGGTATGGAAGTACTGCTCGGGGAATTCCTCGGTGTCCGGGGTGCCGTGGATCATGATCATGCCGCCGGGAGGCACGCCCTCGCGCCGGGAGCGGGCCGAGTCGCTGATATTCGGATAGGAGATGTGCATGGCCAGGTAGTAGCGGTCGCTGGTCTTGCGCCAGTCTAGCCAGTACAGGCCCTCGGGCGTGCGCTTGTCGCCTTCCATGAGCTTGGGCCCCTTGGGTTTCTTGCCCAGGGAAATGCGGTAGGTCTTGAGGGGCTTGCCGTCGTTGATCAACTGCAGTTGATGGGCGGACTTGAGCACCAGGACCTTTTCCACGACCTTGCCGCCCAGGGTTTCTACCGTGGAGGCATGGGATGCGGCGACGAACGAACAGCACAAGAGGGCAAGCAACCAGCGCATTGACACGATATCCCCAGTCGCGCACGGGGTCCCGTGCACGATCATTGTTTAACTGATGGCAGGCTGAGCGAGTGGCGGTATGGACTCGGTGCGTACTTGGAAAGCACCTGCCCGCCGGTCAGCGAAGAAGCATTCTAAGGTACGGCCGACGGTGCGGAAAGCCAGCTCGGACCAAGGGATATCGGCTTCGCTGAACAACCGCACTTCCAGGCTCTCGGGGCCGGGGCCGAAATCCGGGTCGGCCAGCTCTGCGCGAAAGAACACATGCACCTGGCTGATGTGCGGGACGTCGATCAGGGTATAGAAGCTGAGGTCGCGCACCCGGGCGCAGGCTTCCTCGAAGGTTTCGCGGATCGCCCCCTGTTCCACTGTCTCGCCGTTCTCCATGAAGCCCGCCGGCAGGGTCCAGTAGCCCAGGCGTGGCTCGATGGCCCGGCGGCATAACAGGACCTTGCCTTCCCAGGTGGCCAGGCAACCGGCGACGATGTTCGGATTCTGGTAGTGGATGGTCTGGCAGTGATCGCAGACAAAGCGCAGGCGCGAGTCGCCTTCGGGAATGCGCTGGGTCACCGGGTTGCCGCACTGGCTGCAAAATTTCATGGGGGCTGTCCGGAAAAGGCTGCGGCTATCTTGGCGCGGGCGGCCCGTTGTCGGCAAGTTATCCTTGAGCGACATGCCCGGGGAACGGGGGTTGGGCGGCTGCCGGGATTGGTGCATGATGCACGGTAGCCAACAGATCGAGATACCCCATGCTGGACGAGCTACTTCATCGGGTAAGCCACTACACCCCGCGTACATTGGAGGCCGACCGACGTTTTCCCGAGGCCGCGGTGCTGGTGCCCATCACCCGCAGCGACGAGCCGGAACTGGTGCTGACCCTGCGCGCCAGCGGGCTTTCCACCCATGGCGGCGAGGTGGCTTTTCCTGGCGGCCGGCGTGACCCGGAGGACCCGGACCTGGTGTTCACCGCCCTGCGCGAAGCAGAGGAAGAGATCGGCCTGCCGCCTGGGCTGGTGGAAGTCATTGGTCCCCTGAGCCCGTTGATCTCCAAGCATGGACTGAAGGTCACGCCCTACGTCGGGGTGATTCCCGACTTCGTCGAGTATCGCGCCAACGACGCCGAGATCGCCGCGGTGTTCAACGTCCCCCTGGAGTTCTTTCGCCAGGACCCCAGGGAGCATACCCACCGCATCGATTACCAGGGGCGCAGCTGGTACGTTCCGAGCTATCGTTTCGGCGAGTTCAAGATCTGGGGCCTGACCGCGATCATGATCGTCGAACTGGTCAACCTGCTGTATGACGCCGGGATCAGCCTGCGCCACCCACCGAAGAATTCCGTCACCCTCTGAAGCCATCGCACGTATGGCACTCACCCGCGGCTGCCTGAGCCATGAGGACAACAAGATGAAATACCGCCTGGGCGATGCCCGAGTCGAAACCCATCCACAGAGCTGGGTAGCCCCGAACGCCACGCTGGTGGGCAAGGTCAAGCTGGAGGAGGGCGCCAGCGTGTGGTTCAACGCCGTGCTGCGCGGCGACAACGAACTGATCCTGATCGGCAGGCACAGTAACGTCCAGGACGGCACCGTGATGCATACCGACATGGGGTATCCACTGACCATCGGCACCGGGGTGACCATTGGCCACAACGCCATGCTGCATGGCTGCACCGTGGGCGACTACAGCCTGATCGGCATCAACGCGGTGATCCTCAACGGCGCGAAGATCGGCAAGAACTGCATCATCGGCGCCAACTCGCTGATCGGCGAAGGCAAGGAGATTCCCGATGGTTCGCTGGTCATGGGCTCGCCGGGCAAGGTGGTGCGTGAACTCACCGAGCCGCAGAAAAAGATGCTCGAGGCCAGTGCCGCTCACTATGTGCACAACGCCCAGCGCTATGCCCGGGACCTGGCCGAGCAGGAGCCATGAGCCTTCCGGAGAAACCCGTGGCCTCGCCTTGCGTGAGCATCTGCGCCCTGGACGAACGGGATATCTGCACCGGTTGCCAGCGTACGGTGGACGAGATCACCCGTTGGGGACGCATGGACAATGCCGAGCGCCGTGCGGTATTGACCCTGTGCCATGAGCGCGCCAGGGACAGTGGGCTGCTGTGGCTGACGGGCTCGGGGAGCGGCAGCTGATTCGTTTCTGCTGTCTTGTCGGGGAATCGAGGACTTTCCTGGCCCGATTCCCACGGCGCAAGTAATCTGTACGTCTTCCCGACAGGTACTCTTCGCCTCCATGTTCTTCCTGATCGCCTATATCAGCAGTGTCGTGCTGACCAACTACGCCTTCTCCGTCGCTCCGCACCTGGACATCATCTGGTCGGCCTGGGGCGGGTTGCTGTTCGTCCTGCGCGACATGGTGCAGACCCGCTTCGGCCATGGCGCCATCGTCGCCATGCTGGCGGCCCTGGCGTTGTCCTACCTGACCTCCGACCCGGCTATCGCCCTGGCCAGTGCCACTGCCTTCGCGGTCTCGGAGAGCATCGATTGGCTGGTGTTCAGCATCACCAAGCGCCCGCTGCACGATCGGCTGTGGATCAGCTCGGCGCTGAGCATCCCCCTGGATACCTTCATTTTCTTCGGCATGATCGACGCGCTGACTCCAGGGGTGATACTCACTGCCCTGGGTTCGAAGTTCGCCGGGGTCACGGTGGTGTGGCTGGCCATGGCCTGGCGTTTGCGCAAAGCGGCGTGCGCCGGCTGAGCCAAAGGCCACGGTTCATGTAAAATGCCGCGCTTTCCCGGGTCGCCAGCCTGGCGCTCGGCCTTCGATGATCCGCTTCCTTGAGGACCTTCAGATGACTCGTATCGGAACTCCACTGTCGCCAACCGCGACCCGCGTCTTGCTTTGTGGCTGTGGTGAGTTGGGCAAGGAGGTGGTGATCGAGCTGCAACGCCTGGGCGTCGAAGTGATCGCCGTGGACCGCTATGCCAACGCCCCGGCGATGCAGGTGGCCCATCGCAGCCACGTGATCAACATGCTCGACGGCGCAGCGCTGCGCGCGGTGATCGAGGCGGAAAAACCGCACTTCATCGTGCCGGAAATCGAGGCCATCGCCACCGCGACCCTGGTGGAGCTGGAAGCCGAAGGCTTCACCGTGATCCCGACCGCCCGGGCCACCCAGCTGACCATGAACCGCGAAGGTATCCGGCGCCTGGCCGCCGAAGAGCTGGACCTGCCGACCTCGCCATACCACTTCGCCGATACCTTCGAGGACTACAGCAAGGCCGTGCAAGACCTGGGTTTCCCTTGCGTGGTCAAGCCGGTGATGAGCTCCTCGGGCAAGGGCCAGAGCCTGCTGCGCAGCGCCGACGACGTGCAGAAGGCCTGGGACTATGCCCAGGAAGGCGGCCGGGCAGGCAAGGGCCGGGTGATCATCGAGGGTTTCATCGACTTCGACTACGAAATCACCCTGCTGACCGTGCGCCATGCCGGTGGTACCACCTTCTGCGCACCCGTGGGCCATCGCCAGGAGAAGGGCGATTACCAGGAGTCCTGGCAGCCCCAGGCCATGAGCCCGAAGGCCCTGGCCGAGTCCGAGCGGGTCGCCAAGGCGGTGACCGAGGCCCTGGGCGGGCGTGGCTTGTTCGGTGTGGAGCTGTTCATCAAGGGCGACCAGGTGTGGTTCAGCGAAGTCTCGCCACGGCCCCATGACACTGGCCTGGTGACCCTGATCTCCCAGGACCTGTCGCAGTTCGCCCTGCATGCGCGGGCGATCCTCGGCCTGCCGATCCCGCTGGTTCGCCAGTTCGGCCCTTCGGCCTCGGCGGTGATCCTGGTGGAGGGCAAGTCCACCCAGACGGCCTTCGCCAACCTGGGAGCGGCCTTGAGCGAGCCGGATACCGCGCTGCGCCTGTTCGGCAAGCCGGAAGTCAACGGCCAGCGGCGCATGGGCGTGGCCCTGGCCCGTGATGAATCCATCGAAGCCGCCCGCGCCAAGGCGACCCGCGCCTCCCAGGCAGTCGTTGTAGAACTGTAAAAGAACATCGCGGGCAAGCCTCGCTCCTACCAGGTTGCGCCAACCTGCAGGAGCGGGCGGACGGCGATCCGACTTGCCCGCGATGACGCCCCGTCAGCCGACCTGGTTCAGGTCGCTGCTGAGGGTTTCCTTCAGGCACAACACCGCGATCAGGCTCAGGATCGCCGCTCCTGAGACATATCCCCCGACCCAGCTCAAGCCGCCCATCGCCACCAGTTTCTGGGCGAAGAACGGGGCTGCCGAGGCGCCGACGATTCCTCCCAGGTTATAAGCCGCCGAAGCGCCGGTGTAGCGCACATGGGTGGGAAACAGCTCCGGCAATAGGGCGCCCATCGGAGCGAAGGTCACTCCCATCAAGAACAGCTCGATGCACAGGAACAGCGCCACCCCGGCGGTGGAGCCCTGGGTCAGCAACGGTTCCATGGTGAAGCCCGAGAGGATTGCCAGGACGCCGCCGACGATCAGCACCGGCTTGCGTCCGAAGCGGTCGCTGGCCCAGGCCGCCAGGGGCGTGGCGGCAGCCATGAACAGCACGGCGAAGCACAGCAGGCCAAGGAAGGTTTCCCGGCTGTAACCCAGGGTCGAGACGCCGTAGCTCAGGGAAAATACCGTGGAGATGTAGAACAACGCGTAGCACACCACCATGGCGGCGGCGCCCAACAGCACCGGCAGCCAGTATTGGCTGAAGAGCTCGATCAGCGGCAGCTTCACCCGTTCGTGGCGGGCCACGGCGTTGGCGAAGATCGGGGTTTCATGCAGCTTGAGGCGCACATACAGCCCGACCATGACCAGCGCCGCGCTGAGCAGGAACGGAATGCGCCAGCCCCAGGCCCGGAACTGCTGGTCGTCCAGGCCCATGGCCAGGCCGAGGAACAGGCCGTTGGCGGCGAGAAAGCCGATGGACGGCCCCAGTTGCGGGAACATGCCGAACCAGGCGCGCTTGCCTGGTGGGGCGTTCTCGGTGGCCAGCAGGGCCGCGCCGCCCCATTCGCCTCCCAGGCCCAGGCCCTGGCCGAAGCGCAGCAGGCACAGCAGGATCGGGGCCCAGGCGCCGATGCTGTCGTAGCCCGGCAACACGCCGATCAGGGTGGTGCAGATGCCCATCAGCAGCAGCGAGGCCACCAGGGTCGACTTGCGCCCGATCCGGTCGCCGAAGTGGCCGAACAGCGCCGAGCCCAGGGGGCGGGCGAGGAACGCGATGCCGAAGGTCAGGAATGCCGAGAGCATCTGGGCGGTGCCGGAGCTCTGGGGGAAGAACACCGGGCCGATCACCAGCGCGGCGGCGGTGGCGTAGACATAGAAATCGTAGAACTCGATGGCGGTGCCGATGAAGCTGGCCGTGGCCACCCGGCTGGCGGAATTGCCGGGGTGGTCGGTGGCGCCGGTGCTGTAGGTCGTGCTGGTCGTCATGCGGTTATCCCTGACAGTCATTGCTCCAGTGGAGCGAATTGTTATGGTCGAGCACCCAGGGATGTGGGTTTGATGCGGGCGTGGCTCGGGATGGGAGCGACGTCGAACGGACACGGTGGTTGCGTGCAGGATCTCGCAGGGTGCGGGTAGCACGCGAGGCTGCGGGGGCTTGGGTAAGCCAGGGGATTATAGAAAGGCTGCTAACGATCCAACAAGGAGTTGTCGCAGTGGTTTGCAGCTTGCCTGCCGGGCCGTGAACGACGGCTTGCGGGCTTGTGGCCGGCGGGTCTCAGCGAGTGGTGCTGGTGTGCCAGATGAGCACTCGGCTGACGCGGTTCTCCTCGGTTTCGAGGATTTCCAGGCGGTAGCGGCCGATCTTCAAACACACGGCGCTGTCGGGGATGGTTTCCAGGGCTTCGGTGACCAGGCCGTTGAGGGTCTTGGGGCCGTCGCTGGGCAGGTGCCAGCCCAGGCTCTTGTTCAGCTCGCGGATCGAGGCCGCGCCTTCCACCACGTAGCGACCGTCGGCCTGGGGGTGGATGTGCGGGTTGTCGAGGCTGTGTTCGCTTTCGAATTCGCCGACGATTTCTTCCAGGATGTCTTCCAGGGTGACGATGCCCTGCACCTCGCCGTACTCGTCCACCACCATGCCCAGGCGTCGTTGCTGCTTGTGGAAATTGAGCAACTGCAATTGCAGTGGGGTGCTTTCCGGGACGAAGTAGGGTTCGTGGCAGGCTGCCAGCAGGGCTTCCTTGGTCAGGCTGGCGTCGGGCAGCAAGTGACGGATCTGGCGGGTATTGAGCACCGCCTCGACCTGGTTGATATCGCTGTGGAACACCGGCAGGCGGGTACGCCGGTTCAGCCGTAGCTGGGCGATGATCTGCTCGATCGGCTCGTCCAGGTTGATGCCGTCGACTTCGCTGCGCGGAACCAGGATGTCGTTGACGGTGATGTTGTCCAGGGCGTGGATGCCAGGCAGCGCATGCTGCTCCTGGGGAGCTGGCTCGTCGTCCAGCAGGGCGGGATCGTCATCGCTGTGCTTGACCGCACTGGCCTTGCTGGCGAAGGGGCGCAGCAGCAGTTGGCCGATGGCGTCGAGCAGCCAGGCCAGGGGGTAGACGAGCTTCATGGGGATGGCCAGCAGGCCGTTGCCGAAGCTCAAGGTGCCCTCCGGGTAGCGCGCGGCCACGGCTCGCGGCAGGTACTCGGCCAACACCAGCAGGCCGCAGGTGCTGGCCAGGCAGGCCAGCCACGGACCGTTCTCTGCCCAGTAAAACAGGGCCAGCACGGTGCTGATGATGACTGCCAGCACCCGGCACAGGGTGTTGCAGAGGATCAGGCTTTCCTTGGGAAAGGCCAGTCGGGCTGCAGCTTTGTCACCTGAGCGCGAGCTGCTGCGCAGGGCCAGCAGGTGCAATTGGGCGGTATCGATGGCCGTGAACAGTGCCGACCAGACGATCAGCAGGGCGATTACCGCGAGCATCGGGCCGGTGGGCAGGGAGTCGGTCATGGCCGGTGGTCAGATGTGCAGGATGTATTCACGGACCAGCTTGCTGCCGAAATACGCCAGCATCAGCAGGCAGAACCCTGCCAGGGTCCAGCGGATCGCCTTGTGCCCACGCCAGCCCAGGCGATTGCGGCCCCACAGCAGCACGCTGAACACCACCCAGGCCAGGCAGGCCAGCAGGGTCTTGTGCACCAGGTGCTGGGCGAACAGGTTCTCGACGAACAGCCAGCCGGAGATCAGCGACAGCGAAAGCAGGGTCCAGCCGGCCCAGAGAAAGCCGAACAGCAGGCTTTCCATGGTCTGCAGGGGTGGGAAGTTCCTGATCAGGCCGGAAGGGTGCTTGTTCTTCAGTTGATGGTCCTGGACCAGCAGTAGCAGGGCCTGGAACACCGCGATGGTGAACATGCCGTAGGCCAGGATCGACAGCAGGATGTGCGCCAGGATCCCCGGTGCTTCGTCGATGACCGGTACAGTGCCGGTCGGGGCGAACTGGGCCAGTAGCGTGGTCAGGGCGCCCATGGGAAACAACAGGACCAGCAGGTTTTCCACAGGGATGCGCCAGCAGGCCAGCAGAGTCAGGCCGATCACCGCCGCGGCGATCAGGCTGGCGGCACTGAAAAAGTCCAGGCCCAGGCCGACCGGAGTCAGCAGGTGGGTCATCAGGCTGGCGCCATGGGCCAGCAGCGCCAGGATGCCGAGCATGACCAGCAGGCGCTTGTTCGCCTTGGCGCCTTTGGCCAGGCTGGAACCTTGATAGAGGGTCGCAGCGGCATAAAGAACGGCGGCGGCGAGGGTGGGTAGCAAGCTGGGTGACAAGGGGAGCATAAATCCTGTTAGGCAAGCCCGAAAGCAGCTGAGTTTGGCATAGAACCCACAGCCCTGAAAGACCAGGCAAGCAGACGGCGAGGTGTGCGCCACGCACAGTCTTCGCTATAATCCGCCGCCTGCCCACGCCGCGGGCTCATCGAGCACTTGTTTGTCATGCTCTGGGCCGCCATTACCCCGGTCTACCCTGGGCCTGAAAGGATCGAGCATGTTTGAAAACCTAACCGAACGTCTCTCGCAGACGCTGCGCCATGTCACCGGCAAGGCCAAGCTGACCGAGGACAACATCAAAGACACCCTGCGCGAAGTGCGCATGGCGTTGCTCGAGGCCGACGTCGCCCTGCCGGTGGTCAAGGATTTCGTCAACTCGGTGAAGGAGCGTGCGGTCGGCACCGAAGTGTCGCGCAGCCTGACTCCGGGCCAGGCCTTCGTGAAGATCGTCCAGGCCGAGTTGGAAAGCCTGATGGGCGCGGCCAACGAAGACCTGAACCTCAGCGCGGTGCCACCGGCGGTGGTGCTGATGGCCGGCCTGCAGGGCGCGGGCAAGACCACCACTGCCGGCAAGCTGGCGCGCTTCCTTAAAGAGCGCAAGAAAAAGAGCGTGATGGTGGTGTCGGCGGACGTCTACCGTCCTGCGGCGATCAAGCAGCTGGAAACCCTGGCCAACGATATCGGCGTGACCTTCTTCCCATCGGACCTGAGCCAGAAGCCGGTGGCCATCGCCGAAGCGGCTATAAAGGAAGCCAAACTCAAGTTCATCGACGTGGTGATCGTCGATACCGCCGGTCGCCTGCACGTCGACAGCGAGATGATGGACGAGATCCAGGCGCTGCACGCGGCGATCAAGCCGGTGGAGACCCTGTTCGTGGTCGACGCCATGACCGGCCAGGACGCGGCCAATACCGCCAAGGCCTTCGGCGATGCGCTGCCGCTGACCGGCGTGGTTCTGACCAAGGTCGACGGTGATGCCCGTGGCGGTGCCGCGCTGTCGGTGCGGGCCATTACCGGCAAGCCGATCAAGTTCATCGGCATGGGCGAGAAGACCGAGGCTCTGGACCCTTTCCATCCCGAGCGTATCGCTTCGCGGATCCTGGGCATGGGCGACGTGCTCAGCCTGATCGAGCAGGCCGAGCAGACCCTCGACAAGGAAAAGGCCGACAAGCTGGCCAAGAAGCTGAAGAAGGGCAAGGGCTTCGACCTCGAAGACTTCCGCGACCAGCTGCAACAGATGAAGAACATGGGCGGCCTGGGCGGCCTGATGGACAAGCTGCCGAACATCGGTGGGGTCAACCTGTCCCAGATGGGCAACGCCCAGAACGCTGCGGAAAAGCAGTTCAAGCAGATGGAAGCCATCATCAACTCCATGACCCCGGCCGAGCGTCGCGATCCCGAGATGATCAGCGGCTCGCGCAAGCGTCGGATCGCCATGGGTTCCGGTACCCAGGTGCAGGACATCGGTCGCTTGATCAAGCAGCACAAGCAGATGCAGAAGATGATGAAGAAGTTCTCCGCCAAGGGCGGGATGGCCAAGATGATGCGCGGCATGGGCGGCATGCTGCCCGGCGGCGGCATGCCGAAGATCTGAGAATCCGCGCCGGTAACCATGCCGGCGCTTTTTCCACGGGGACGTGGAAGTCGGGACGGGTCTCCGATCGGGGCCTGTCCTCCCTGCTGCCGCACAAGGCAGCTCCATGGTGAATCTGGATGACAGCCGACGGGCGTCGGAAAAAGGCATTTGCAAAAGTCCGGATATTCCTTAGAATATGCGGCCTTTCGGGCACCCATGCCCGCTGTGCATTTAGATTTGCAGCACCGACTACAGGAACGATGTTCACATGCTAACAATCCGTCTTGCCCTTGGCGGCTCCAAAAAGCGCCCGTTTTACCACCTGACCGTAACCGACAGCCGTAACCCACGTGACGGTTCGCACAAAGAACAAGTTGGCTTCTTCAACCCGGTTGCCCGTGGTCAAGAAGTTCGCCTGTCCGTGAACCAAGAGCGCGTAGCCTACTGGCTGAGCGTGGGTGCACAGCCATCTGAGCGCGTTGCTCAGCTGCTGAAGGAATCGGCCAAGGCCGCAGCCTGAACCCTATGAACGCGACGCCAGCCCCTGCTGATGATTTGATCGTCGTCGGCAAAATTTATTCTGTTCATGGCGTTCGCGGCGAAGTGAAGGTCTATTCCTTTACTGATCCGATTAAAAACCTGTTGCAGTACAAAGCCTGGACGCTCAAGCGCGAAGGCAGCGTGAAACAGGTAGAGCTGGTCAGTGGACGCGGGAACGACAAGTTCCTGGTCGCCAAGCTCAAGGGTCTTGATGATCGTGAAGAAGCTCGTCTTCTGGCCGGTTACGAGATCTGCGTGCAGCGCAACCTGTTCCCTGAACTGACCGACGGCGAGTACTACTGGTACCAGCTGCAAGGTCTCAAGGTCATCGACACCCTCGGGCAATTGCTCGGGCAGATCGATCACCTGCTCGAGACTGGCTCGAACGATGTAATGGTGGTCAAGCCTTGCGCTGGCAGCCTGGATGATCGCGAACGCTTGTTGCCCTATACCGAGCAATGTGTGTTGGCCATCGACCTGGTCGCGGGCGAGATGAAGGTGGATTGGGACGCGGATTTCTAAGCGTGGCTAACTTGCGCGTAGAAGTGATCAGTCTGTTTCCCGAGATGTTTTCCGCCATCAGCGAATACGGCATAACCAGCCGCGCGGTGAAACAAGGGCTGTTGCAGCTCACTTGTTGGAATCCGCGAGACTACACCACGGATCGACATCACACTGTGGACGATCGCCCGTTTGGCGGTGGTCCGGGCATGGTGATGAAGATCAAGCCCCTGGAAGATGCGCTGGTTCAGGCCAGGAATGCAGCCGGGGAGGGTGCGAAGGTGATCTACCTGTCGCCCCAGGGCCGTCAACTGAAACAGTCGGCGGTACGCGAGTTGGCCAATGAGGATGCATTGATCCTGATTGCTGGTCGTTATGAAGGCATCGACGAGCGTTTCATCGACGCTCATGTAGATGAAGAGTGGTCGGTTGGCGACTATGTACTGTCCGGTGGCGAGCTGCCGGCGATGGTCCTGATCGATGCGGTTACACGGCTGCTGCCCGGAGCTTTGGGGCATGTGGACTCCGCGGAGGAAGACTCCTTCACGGATGGTCTGCTGGATTGCCCGCACTACACCCGACCTGAGGTGTATGCGGATCAGCGTGTTCCCGACGTGTTGCTAAGTGGCAATCACGCACATATCCGGCGTTGGCGTTTGCAGCAGTCCCTTGGTAGGACCTACGAACGACGCGTCGATCTTCTGGAAAGTCGCTCACTTTCTGGAGAAGAGAAGAAGCTGCTCGAGGAATATCTCCGCGAGCGGGACGATAGTTAACAACGTATCGATGGTAGATCCGACGATTTACCTTAGGAGCACAGCATGACCAACAAAATCATCCTTGCACTCGAAGCAGAGCAGATGAGCAAAGAGATCCCTGCCTTTGCCCCGGGCGACACCGTAGTCGTTCAGGTGAAAGTGAAGGAAGGCGATCGTTCCCGTCTGCAGGCGTTCGAAGGCGTAGTTATCGCCAAGCGCAACCGCGGTGTGAACAGCGCGTTCACCGTACGTAAAATCTCCAACGGCGTTGGCGTAGAGCGTACTTTCCAGACCTACAGCCCGCAGATCGACAGCATGGCTGTCAAGCGTCGCGGTGACGTGCGTAAAGCCAAGCTGTACTACCTGCGCGACCTGTCGGGTAAAGCAGCTCGCATCAAGGAAAAACTGGCCTGAGTCCAGCTTCCGATGCAGAAAAAAGCAGCCTACGGGCTGCTTTTTTGTTGCCCGTCATTTATTCCTCATCAGTGTTTCAGGCAGTAGATCCATGTCCCCTCGCGAGCAAGAAATCCAGCGCCGTACCGAGCTTTCGGTAACCCGCGTGACCAAGGCTGTATTCCCTTCCACCACCAACCATCACAACACCCTGTTCGGCGGCACCGCCCTGGCCTGGATGGATGAAGTCTCGTTCATCGCGGCCACTCGTTTTTGCCGGTTGCCGCTGGTGACGGTGTCCACCGACCGTATCGACTTCAATCATCCGATCGCCGCCGGGTCGATCGTCGAACTGGTCGGACGGGTGGTGAAGGTGGGCAATACCAGCCTCAAGGTCGAAGTGGAGGTATTCGTCGAGAGCATGAGTTGCGACGGTCGCGAAAAGGCCATCCATGGCCTGTTCAGCTTCGTCGCCATCGATGACGACAAGCGCCCGGTTCCGGTATTGCCCGGGTTCGCGGCCTGAGGCTCAGGGCGTCTGTGGCTGGACCAGCGCCAGCAAGGTCCAGCCTGGCGCTGGCTTGAGGCTGCTGTCCGGGGTCAGTACATGGACCCAGCCGCCGGTATCGCGGGCGAACAGCAAGGTCGCACGCTCGCCATGCAGCGCCTGGTAGTCCTCCCAGCCGAACGCCTCGGTCAGGTTGGTGCTGTAGAGTTCCGCGCCCTGGCCCAGCAGGCTGGCGAGCTTGGTATAGGTCAGGGCCTCGCTGCCCAGCAACTGCCCGCGGTGCTCATGGCTGGCGCGATGCTTGTCGGTGCGCCGGCTTTCCTGGCTGTTGGCCAGGGCGTACAGGCGCTGGTGGCCGAAGTCATGGCGAAAACGCATGGCCGCCAGGGTGTTCAGCTCGCCTGAGGGCGACAGCGCCAGCAGGTGCCCCAGGCCCACCAGGTCCAGGTGCGCGTCGGCGTGCTGCGAGGCCGGGTTGCCGAAATAGGTGGGCAGGCCTTCCATGCGTGCCGCGCGGATGTTCTCCCAGCTGGAATCGGTCAGCAGCACGCGGCTGCCAAGCTGCTGCAAGGCTTTGCCAATGATCCGTGCCGGGCTGTTGGCGCCGACGATCAGGAAGCCGCTGGGTGCCGGTTCGGCCACTTTCAGCAGGCGGGCCAAGGGCCGTGCGGTGGCACTTTGCAGGACCACGGTGCCGATGATCACGGCAAAGGTCAGGGGCACCAGCAGCAGGGCGCCTTCATGGCCAGCCTGGTCCAGGCGGATGGCGAAGATCGCCGAGACCGCCGCCGCGACAATCCCCCGCGGAGCGATCCAGGCCAGCAGGGCGCGTTCGCGCCAGTTCAGGCTCGAGCCGGCGGTGGACAGCAGCACGTTCAGCGGTCGGGCCACCAACTGGATCACCAGCAGCAGGATCAGCACCAGCGGGCCCAGGGCGATCAATGCCTTGAGGTCCAGGCGCGCGGCGAGCAGGATGAACAGCCCGGAAATCAGCAGCACGCTGAGGTTTTCCTTGAAGTGCAGGATATGGCGCACATCCACGCCCTTCATGTTGGCCAGCCACATGCCCATCAAGGTCACCGCCAGCAGCCCGGACTCGTGCATCACCTGGTTGGAGGCGATGAAGATACCCAGCACTCCGGCCAGGGTCGCCAGGTTATGCAGGTACTCCGGCAGCCATTGGCGGCGCATGATGCTGCCCAGGACCCAGCCGCCGGCGATACCGAACAGGCTGCCGCACAGGATCACGCCGCCGAAGGTCATCAAGCTGTGGCTCAGGCCTGCGCCCTCGGCACTGGCGATGATGAAGCTATAGACCACCACCGCCAGAAGGGCGCCGATGGGGTCGATGACGATGCCTTCCCAGCGCAGGATGTTGGCGATCGAAGCCTTGGGGCGCACGACCCGCAGCATCGGCACGATCACCGTCGGGCCGGTGACCAGGGTCAGGGTGCCGAACAGCAACGCCAGCATCCAGTCGAAGCCCAGCAGCCAGTGGGTGGCCAGGGTGATCACCGCCCAGGTGGACAGGGCGCCGAGGGTTACCAGGCGATGCACCACGCTGCCGATTTCGCGCCACTCCGAAAGATGCAGGGTCAGGCTGCCTTCGAACAGGATCAGCGCCACCGCCAGGGACACCAGAGGCATCAGCAGCGGGCCGAACAGCTCCTGGGGGTCGAGCCAGCCCAGCACCGGTCCGGCGAGAATGCCGCTGAGCAGCAAGAACAGGATGGCCGGCAGCTTCAGGCGCCAGGCCAGCCACTGGCAGCCCAGGGCTGCCGCGCCGATGCCACCGAAGGCCAGCAGGATCTGTTGTTCACTCATGGGATTACCCTGTTCCTTGAAATGGCTGGCTATGAAAGACTAGCGACCCTGCGCGCAGTTCACTATTTTTTTCCGCCGCCTCGCCAGCCGCGCCGTTTGAGTCTTTATGCCTGCCATCGACCACCCCCTCATCGACCGTTTCCTCGACGCCTTGTGGCTGGAAAAAGGCCTTTCCGACAACACCCGGGGCGCTTATCGCAGCGACCTGGCGCTGTTCAACGGCTGGTTGCAGGAGCAAGGGGTGGAGCTGTCGAGGGCCGGGCGCGAGTCGATCCTCGATCACTTGGCCTGGCGTGTGGAGCAGGCCTACAAGCCGCGCTCCACTGCGCGTTTTCTTTCCGGGCTGCGGGGGTTCTATCGCTACTTGCTGCGCGAGAAGCTGATCGAGGTGGACCCGACCCTGCAAGTCGACATGCCGCAACTGGGCCGCCCGCTGCCCAAGTCGCTGTCGGAAGCGGATGTCGAGGCGCTGTTGGCAGCGCCGGACCTGGGCGAAGCTATCGGCCAGCGCGACCGCGCCATGCTGGAGGTCCTCTACGCCTGCGGCTTGCGGGTCACCGAGCTGGTGAGCCTGACCCTGGAACAGGTCAACCTGCGCCAGGGCGTGCTGCGGGTGATGGGCAAGGGCAGCAAGGAACGCCTGGTACCCATGGGCGAGGAGGCCATCGCCTGGGTCGAGCGCTACCTGCGCGATGCCCGGGCCGAGCTGCTTGGCGGGCGCCCCAGCGATGTGCTGTTTCCCAGTCTGCGGGGCGAACAGATGACCCGGCAGACCTTCTGGCACCGGATCAAGCATCAGGCCAAGGTTGCCGGGATCGGCAAGGCCTTGTCGCCGCACACCCTGCGCCACGCCTTCGCCACCCACCTGCTCAACCATGGTGCCGACCTGCGGGTGGTGCAGATGCTGCTGGGCCACAGCGACCTTTCTACGACCCAGATCTATACCCATGTGGCCCGCGCGCGCCTGCAGGATCTGCACGCCAAGCATCACCCGCGAGGCTGAGCGACCTGCCGGTGGCGCTTTGCGTCGCCCGTAGTCGGTGCAGACAAACAGATGTGTTAGGCTTTGCCGGTTCGCAAAACGGCTGTTGCGAGCCGTCGCCACCGCGACCGCTCCCATTTGCCTATTTGCCCGCCTTCAGGAGTTCCCATGCGCTTGACCCAGATTATTGCCGCCGCTTCCCTGGCGTTGCTCAGCACTTTCGTCATGGCCGATGACAGTGCCGAGAAAGCTATTCGCAAAAGCCTCGAGACCTTGCAGCTCGAGGTTCCGGTAGAGAGCATCAGCGCCAGTCCGCTGGCCGGCCTTTACGAAGTCAAGCTCAAGGGCAGCCGCGTGCTTTACGCCAGCGCCGACGGCCAGTTCGTGGTCCAGGGCTACCTGTTCCAGCTCAAGGACGGCAAGCCGGTCAACCTCACGGAAAAAACCGAGCGCCTGGGGATTTCCAAGTTGATCAACGGTATTCCAGTCGCGGAAACTGTGGTCTACCCGGCGATCGGCGAGACCAAGACCCACATCACCGTGTTCACCGACACCACCTGCCCGTACTGCCACAAGCTGCACGCCGAGATCCCGGCGCTGAACAAGGCTGGTGTCGAAGTGCGCTACGTGGCCTTCCCACGCCAGGGCCTGGGCTCGCCAGGCGATGAACAGCTGCAGGCGGTCTGGTGCTCGGCGGACAAGAAGGCGGCCATGGACCAGATGGTCAACGGCAAGGAAATCAAGGCGGCCAAGTGCGCCAACCCGGTTTCCAAGCAGTTCGCCCTGGGCCAGTCGATCGGCGTCAACGGCACTCCAGCCATCGTCCTGGCCGACGGCCAAGTAATTCCGGGCTATCAGCCTGCACCACAGATCGCCAAACTGGCGCTGGGTGCGAAATAATCCTGCATCGTCACGCTAGCCTTTGACGATCATGACCCGGCGGTTGCAGTCACCGGGTCATCTAATAGAGAGCCGCGCTGTTTGCGGCTGATTTCCACGGCCGGCCTTCGAGTCGGCCGTTTTATGGGGAGTTCAGAGTGAATCCGGTCAAAGTAGGCATCTGTGGGCTGGGTACCGTCGGTGGCGGTACCTTCAACGTACTTCAGCGCAACGCCGAGGAGATTGCCCGTCGTGCCGGGCGTGGAATCGAAGTAGCGCAGATTGCTACCCGTACGCCAAAGCCTCAGTTCCAAACGACCGGTATTGCGATTACCAACGATGTGTTCGCCGTGGCCACCAACCCCG
This sequence comes from Pseudomonas piscis, assembly GCF_009380155.1. Taxonomy (GTDB): domain Bacteria; phylum Pseudomonadota; class Gammaproteobacteria; order Pseudomonadales; family Pseudomonadaceae; genus Aquipseudomonas; species Aquipseudomonas piscis. The sequence continues at coordinate 821,883 of NZ_WHUV01000001.1, forward strand.
AGATCGATATCGTCATCGAGCTGGTGGGCGGCTACACCGTGGCCCGCGAGCTGGTGCTCAAGGCCATCGAGAATGGCAAGCATGTGGTCACCGCCAACAAGGCGCTGATCGCCGTACACGGCAATGAGATCTTCGCCAAGGCCCAGGAGAAGGGCGTGATCGTCGCCTTCGAAGCGGCGGTGGCTGGCGGCATCCCGGTGATCAAGGCGATCCGCGAAGGCCTGTCGGCCAACCGTATCAACTGGCTGGCCGGGATCATCAACGGCACTGGCAACTTCATCCTTTCGGAGATGCGCGAGAAGGGTCGTACCTTCGAAGACGTGCTGGCCGAGGCCCAGGCCCTGGGTTACGCCGAGGCCGACCCGACCTTCGACGTGGAAGGCATCGACGCCGCGCACAAGCTGACCATCCTGGCGTCCATCGCCTTCGGCATTCCGCTGCAGTTCGACAAGGCCTACACCGAGGGCATCACCAAGCTGACCACCGCCGACGTGAACTACGCCGAGGCCCTGGGCTATCGCATCAAGCACCTGGGCGTGGCCCGGCGCACCGAGGCCGGCATCGAGCTGCGGGTGCATCCGACGCTGATCCCGGCCGATCGTCTGATCGCCAACGTCAACGGCGTGATGAACGCAGTCATGGTCAACGGCGATGCCGCCGGCTCGACCCTGTTCTATGGCGCCGGCGCCGGCATGGAACCTACCGCTTCCTCGGTGGTGGCCGACCTGGTGGACGTGGTCCGCGCCATGACCAGCGATTCGGAGAACCGCGTGCCGCACCTGGCCTTCCAGCCGGATTCGCTGTCCGACCATCCGATCCTGCCGATCGAAGCCTGCGAGAGCGCCTATTACCTGCGCATCCAGGCCAAGGACCATCCGGGCGTACTGGCCCAGGTGGCGAGCATCCTTTCCGAGCGTGGGATCAACATCGAGTCGATCATGCAGAAGGAAGTCGAGGAACAGGACGGCCTGGTGCCGATGATCCTGCTGACCCACCGGGTCCTGGAGCAGCACATCAACGATGCGATCACCGCGCTGGAAGCCCTGCAGGGCGTCGTCGGCCCTGTGGTGCGTGTCCGCGTCGAACATCTCAATTAATGCAGCGGCAAGCTGCAAGTAGCCAGCGGCAAGTCAGAAGCGGATCTGCTTTGACTTGTCGCTTGTAGCTTGCAGCTTGCCGCTCAAACCGAAGGTTTGCTCTTATGCGCTACATCAGCACCCGCGGCCAGGCACCGGCCCTGAATTTCGAAGATGTACTGCTGGCCGGTCTGGCCAGCGACGGCGGTCTCTACGTGCCGGAGAACCTGCCGCGTTTCACCCAGGAAGAAATCGCCTCCTGGGCTGGCTTGCCGTATCACGAGCTGGCGTTCCGGGTCATGCGCCCATTCGTCAGTGGCAGCATCTCCGATGCGGACTTCAAGAAGATCCTCGAGGAAACCTACGGCGTCTTCGCCCATGGCGCCGTGGCGCCGCTGCGCCAGCTCAATGGCAACGAATGGGTGATGGAGCTGTTCCATGGCCCGACCCTGGCGTTCAAGGACTTCGCCCTGCAACTGCTGGGTCGCCTGCTGGATCACGTCCTGGAGAAGCGCGGCGAGCGCGTGGTGATCATCGGCGCCACTTCCGGCGATACCGGTTCGGCGGCCATCGAAGGTTGCAAGCGTTGCGACAACGTCGACATCTTCATCCTGCACCCGCATAACCGCGTCTCGGAAGTGCAGCGCCGGCAGATGACCACCATCCTGGGCGAGAACATCCACAACATCGCCATCGAAGGCAACTTCGACGACTGCCAGGAAATGGTCAAGGCCAGCTTCGCCGACCAGGGCTTCCTCAAGGGCACGCGCCTGGTAGCGGTCAACTCCATCAACTGGGCGCGGATCATGGCCCAGATCGTCTACTACTTCCATGCGGCCCTGCAGCTGGGCGGCCCGGCGCGCTCCGTGGCGTTCTCGGTGCCTACCGGCAACTTCGGCGACATCTTCGCCGGCTACCTGGCGCGCAACATGGGCCTGCCGATCAGCCAGCTGATCGTCGCCACCAACCGCAACGACATCCTGCACCGCTTCATGAGCGGCAACCAGTACGTCAAGGAAACCCTGCACGCGACCCTGTCGCCGTCGATGGACATCATGGTCTCGTCGAACTTCGAGCGCCTGCTGTTCGACTTGCACGGTCGCAACGGTGCAGCCCTGGCTGGCCTGATGGACAGCTTCAAGCAGGGCGGCGGCTTCAGCGTCGAGCAGGATCGCTGGACCGAAGCGCGCAAGCTGTTCGACTCCCTGGCGGTCACTGACGAGCAGACTTGCCAGACCATCGCCGAAGTCTTCGCCCAGACCGGCGAGGTGCTGGATCCGCACACAGCGATCGGCGTGCGCGCTGCCCGCGAATGCCGGCGCAGCCTCGATACGCCGATGGTCACCCTCGGCACCGCGCACCCGGTCAAGTTCCCCGATGCGGTACAGAGGGCTGGCGTTGGCAAGGCCCTGGAGCTGCCGGCGCACCTGACCGACCTGTTCCAGCGCGAAGAGCGCTGCACGGTGCTGGCCAACGACCTCAAGGCAGTGCAGGCTTTTGTCAGCCAGCACGGCAATCGTGGCAAGCCGCTCTAAGTATCCTGGCCTTGCCGATCACGAAGCCCGTCTCCTGACGGGCTTTGTTTTTTCGCGAACCTGTAGCCCGCCAGAGGCAGGGAGGCCCGGTTGATGTCCCTTCGAACTTCTCGCACTTGCCCTGCGCTGTCCTGGCTGCTCGCCGGCCTGCTGGCCTGGGGCATGTTCCATGCCTTGCCGGCCAGTGCCGCGAAGAGCCTGCCGTTCAAGCTGGTGCCGGCCTTCATCGACCTCGAGCCGCTGGAGCTGAAGCCGGCCGAACGCCAATGGCTGGTGGCGCACCCGACCCTGCGGGTAGGCATCGCCATCGACGACTATCAACCCATCGACATCACCCGCGACCGCAACCGCTACCAGGGCATCAGCGCCGATTACCTGGGGCTGGTGGGCGAGCGACTGGGGGTGAGCATGGAGGTGCTGGGGTTTTCCGAGCGTGAACAGGCGGTCGAGGCCCTGCGCAACGGCACCATCGATATCCTCACCAGCGCCAACGGTTATGAGCGTGGCGTACCGGGGCTGCGCTTCACCAGCGACTACATGCCGGACAAGGCCGTGGTGGTCGTGCGCCGCGACGAGCAGGAACCCGGTGACGACCTGGCCGGCAAGCGCCTGGTGCTGCTCGATGGCTATGCCAATGCCGCGCAGGTCCATGCGGCCTACCCGGACAGCCAGATCATGCTTTCGCCCAACCTCTACAGCGGCCTGGAAGCCCTGAACCAGGGCGATACCGATGCCTTTATCGGCAACGAGATCATCGTTCGCGCCTACAAGGCCCTGCGGCCCTACCTGGCGGTGCAGATCCATGAGCAAAGCCGCTTGCCGCCCACTGGCTTCGCTTTCGCCACCCGTGACGACAACCCGCGCCTGGCGCAGTTGCTGGAGCAGGCGCTGCAGAGCATCGACGAATCGCTGCGCCGGGAAATCCAGGCGCGCTGGACCACGGGCCTGGGAACCAACTCCGGCGAGCGCATCGAGCTGAGCGCCGAGGAGCAAGCCTGGATTCTCCAGCATCCCCATGTCCTGGTGGCGTCCCAGTCCTATCCGCCCCATGTGTTCAAGGACAAGGAAGGACGCTGGGTCGGCCTGAACATCGACCTGCTCAACCGGATTGCACGCATGACCGGGCTGCATTTCGTCCACAAGCAGAGCGCATCCACCGCCCAGACCCTGGAGTTGCTGGAAAGCGGGCAGGCGCAGATGAACACCACCCTGACCGACAGCGAGGACCGGCGGCTGTTCCTGAATTTCTCCCATGCCTTCGGTGGCGCCGCCTGGGTGTTCGTCGTCCGTCCCGAGGATCGTCGCCTGGGCAGCCTCAAGCAGATGGCGGGGGAGGTGCTGGCCCTGCCGGCCCGGCATACCCTGGAAAGCTATATCCGGCGCAACTATCCGGATATCCGCCTGCGCAGCGTGGCCAACTACGAGGAGGCCCGGGCCCTGGTCAAGAACGGCGAAGCCCTGGCCACTATCCAGAACGAGATCCAGGTGCAAGCGCTGGACCTGGCCTATGAAGGCTTGCGGGCAGGGCGCAGCGTCGAGGGGACCTGGTCCGCCGACGAATTCGCCGTGCGCAAGGACCAGCCGGAATTGCTGAGCATCCTGAACAAGGCCCTGGAAGCCCTGCCAGTGGCCGAGCTCAGTGCTACGCGCCTGAAGTGGCTGGGCTCGACCCCGGTGCCGATGCCCGTCTGGCAGCGGGTGCCGGATTGGGTCTACTGGGCCATCTGCACGGCGTTGCTGTTCGGCCTGCTGTCACTGGCCTGGAGCAGCCGGCTCAAGCGCCAGATCCAGCAGCGGCTGGAGGCCGAGCAGCGTTTGAACGACCAGCTGGCCTTCAAGCGCGCGTTGCTCGATGGCATGCCCAACCCGGTTTTCGTCCGCGACCTGCAAGGGCGCCTGATCACTTGCAACAAGAGCTACGAACAGCAACTGGGCACTCGTCTGGAGCGGATCCAGGGGCGCCGGTTGATCGACCTGGACCTGCTGCCGGCGGACACCGCCCGCCAGCTGCATGACGAACTCATGCAACTGCTGGCGTCCGAGCAGTCGGTGTTCGCCGACCGGCAAGTGGAAACCCGCCACGGGCCGATCCACGCCTACCAGTGGACGGTGCCGTTCTACAGCGCCGAAGGGCAGTTGCAGGGGCTTTTGGGCGGCTGGATCGACATCACCGAGCGCAAGCGCCTGGAGAACCAGCTGGTCCAGGCGCGTCACGCCGCCGACGAGGCCAACGCGGCCAAGAGTGCCTTCCTTTCCACCATGAGCCATGAAATCCGCACGCCGATGACCGCGATCATCGGTCTGCTGGAGTTGGAGAAGGAACAGGCCAGGGTGCGCGGCGCGCCGTTTTCCGAAGCCCTGCGAGTGGCGTACCAGTCCGCCCAGGAGCTGATCAGCCTGATGGGCGACAGTCTCGACCTGGCCAAGATCGAGGCCGGCTACATGCAGCTGGCGCCAGAGGCCACGGCCCTCAAGCCGTTCTTCGAGAGCATTCGCCAGCTGTTCGACGCCACTGCGCGCAGCCGCGGTGTGCAGCTGCATCTGGTGTTCGACGAACAGGCCGGGGGCCGTTACCTGTTCGACCCATTGCGCCTGCGCCAGGTCATGCACAACCTGTTGAGCAATGCCCTGAAGTTCACCAGCGAAGGCCAGGTGCGCATCCAGGTCGAGCGCCAGGAGCTGGACTGCGCTCTGGCCAACCTGCGTATCAGCGTTGCGGATACCGGGCCGGGGATCAGTCCCGAGCAGCAGCAGAAGCTGTTCACGCCCTTCGTCCAGGCCACCGCCGCGACTTCCCAGGCCCATGGCGGCACGGGCCTGGGGTTGAGTATCTGCCGCCAGTTGGTCGAGCTGATGGGGGGGCGCATCGAGCTGCACAGCGCCCCGGGTGCTGGGACGCTGGTGACCATCGAGCTGGCGCTGGAGCGGCTGGACGAGGACTGGGCAGCCTCGCCCACGGCGGCCGAGCGTCCGCCCAGTCGCAGCATCGAAGTGCTGGTGGTGGATGACTTGAGCGCCAACCGCATGGTCCTCAGCCAGCAGTTGATGTTCCTCGGGCACCGGGTGGTGGCCTGCGACAACGCCCAGGAAGCGCTGGAGCTCTGGCAGGGCGGCGGGTTCGACCTGGTGATGACCGACTGCCAGATGCCGGGCATGAGCGGTTATGCCCTGGCCGAGGCGATCCGCAGGTTCGAGGTGCAGCAGGGGCGCGATGCTTGTCCGGTCATCGGCTGCACGGCCAATGCCTTCGAGGATGAGCATGAACGTTGCGAGCGGGCGGGCATGGACCTGCTGCTGGTCAAGCCGGTGACCCTGGATCAGCTGGCGCAGACGCTGGCGCGGTTCCTGCCGCCGCCGTCCTTCGATATCCAGACCCTGCGGACGATGACCCAGGCCGACGAACAGGTACTGCAACGCATGCTGCAGGAGTTGCAGCGCAACCTGGCCCAGGAGCGCCAGGCCCTGGAGGCGGCCATGCAAGACCAGCATCCTGGGCGCCTGGGCGCCACCTTGCACCGGCTCAAGGGCGTCTGTTGCCTGATCGATGCCTTGCCACTGGCCAAGGCCTGCATCGAGGCGGAGGCGCGGATCAAGGCCGGGGAAGGGATCGAGGACCGATGGCCGGCGTTGCTGGAGGCTATCGACAACTTGCGTGGCGATATCGAGGCGGGCCTGGACGTTTAGGACTTGTCCTATGTGTGATTAAGGTTTGCCTGGTTACCGTGTCGACCCCTTAGTGGACTGTTCCCGCTTGTGTCGTACCGGAGGTTGCCCCATGCATTCGCTTAAAGTGCTGATTCTCGAAGACAACTCGTTCCAGCTGATGGCCCTGCACCAGATGCTCAACGCCAATGGCGTGTACAACGTGCTGGCCGCCGAGAACCTTGAGTCCGCACGGCGTTCGCTGGCCAGCAAGGGTCCGGTGGATATCGCTATCTGCGACCTCTACCTGGAACAGGCCGATGGCCTGGAGTTGATCCGCGAACTGGCCCGGGAGCGGCAGGCCGAGGCCCTGATCATCCTCAGCGACGCCGAACCGGATGTGCTCGAAGGCGCCGCGGGCATGGCCCGGGAACTGGGGCTGAAAATCCTCGCCTGCCTGCCAAAGCCGGCGTCGGTGGCGGTGATCGGCGAGCTGCTCACTACCTACCAGCAGCTGTTCCGGCAGACGCCAGCGGTCAACCAGGCATTGCTCCGGGATTTGCTGGCCCTGGACCTGTTCGCCCCCGAGGATGTCTCCCCAGAGGAAGGCGTGGCGGCGATCCTGGGGCACGGGGTGGCGCACTTCCAGCCGGTCATCCAGCGGTGTGGCGGGTTGCACGGCGTCGAGGCGCTGGCGCGCTGGGAGCATCCGGAACGAGGGCTGTTGATGCCGGCCGAGTTCTTGCCGTTGATCGAGTTCGCCGGCCTGCAGGAGGTGTTCACCTGGCACATGCTGGAGCAGGCGCTGGAGCTGGCGGCGGGGGTGCGGCTGGTGATGGGCCATGCTCTGCCGGTGGCGGTGAACGTGCCGGTGGGCATCCTCGAACGGCCGTTGTTCCCGCGCCAATTGGAGGCCCTGCTGCGGCGCTTCGAGATCCCCGCGCGGCTGTTGACCCTGGAGATCGTCGATACCACGTGCTTGCAAACCGACACCGCCCATGTGGAAGCCTTGCTGCGCCTGCGGATGATCGGCTGCAAGTTGTCCATCGGTGATTTCGGCGTTGGCGGCACTAGCCTGCAACGCCTGCTGGAGTTGCCATTCACCGAGCTGAAGATCCCTCCGGCATTCGTTGCCGGCATGGCCATGGACGAGCGCAAGCAGGCGCTGGTCGGTGGTGCCGTGGGCATGGCCCGGCGCATCGCCCTGGGCGTGGTGGTGGCGGGGATCGAGACCGAAGCCGAGTACCAGGTGGCCAAGACCATGGGCGCCGCCCATCTGCAAGGGCGCTTCATGGCGCCGCCGATGAGCGCCGCCGACATGCGCCAATGGCTGGCGCAATCCCTGGGGCGCGAGTCCGCGGAGTCGGCGGTACGGGCTGCCGGGATGTGTGCCTAGGCCAGGCCGTGTTCCTGGACGTAGATATACAGCGCCGCCTCGCTGGCCAGGCCCAGCTTGCGCATGGCGCTGACCTTCTGTGCGCTGACGGTCTGTTTGCTGCGGTTGAGCTGGGCGGCGATCTCGCCCACCGCATGGCCGGCGGCGAGCAGGCGGATCACCTCCAGCTCCCGGGGCGAGAGCTGGTCCTTGGACGCCAGGCGATCGGGCCCCACCTCGCCGGCCAGGCTCAATGCCCGCTGGATCGCCTGGGCCACGTAGGGCCTGTTCTGGCGAGCGTGCTCGATGGCACTGGGCAGCTCCTGGGCCAGGCTGGCCTTGCTCAGCAGGCCCATGACTCCAAGGTCGAGGATCGAGCGGAACAGCCCGGCGTGATTGAGCATGGTCACCACCACGATGGGCAGCCCGGGATGATGCCGGCGCAGTTGCTCGAGCAGGCGCAGGCCATCGTTCTGCTGCTCCTCGGGCATCATGAAATCGGTCACCAGCACGTCGCAGGGGGTGTCTTGTACCAGCTGGAACAGCGCTGAGGGCGAGCTGGCTTCGCCGACCACCTCCAGGCTGTGGTCCTGCTCCAGCACTGCCCGCAGGCCGATCAGGAAGATCGGATGATCGTCGGCGAGGATGATGCGCAATCTGTTGTTCGGCGTAGCTATCAAGGCGGGACTCCATTGCAGGGACGGTATGGCGGGCGCCTGGTTGGCCGTTTTTTGCTTGTCATATTACCCGTGCATGCTCGATTGACTCAGATCGGTAGCTGTAGGTTTGGCGAACTTTCCTCTCTGAGCAACGGTCACTTGAATGTCAGAAAGCTACCGGCATTTTTGTTTTCGAACCTTAATTCGAGCTATTGAGTGGTGATCTAGATGGAAAGTATCAGTCTTTTGTTGAGCGAGGCACTAAGTCCGTACCAAGTGGCCCTGACCCCTTCGGGAGCCCATGGCGAGTGCCTGGTAAGCGTGAGCGATGCCGCTGGAGCCCTGGTAGTGGAGCGTGAGGTCAACCAGGCCCAGCTCACCGACAAACGCTTGCTCACCGATGTGGTCGACGGTCTGCACCGTGACGTGCTGATCGCCGAGGGGCGCCTGGAGCCCTGTGTATTCGCGGCCTTGCGCCACGCCACCGAGGGCAAGGTCTTCGAACGTCGTACATGAATTGATTTTTACGGAACCTTCCGACAATCCCGTCAGTCAGACCCAATGCCAGCAGGAAACAGGCATTTTGCTCCGATGCTTGCAACCTGCTGGTACGGGTCTTGAAGACCACGTTTAACCCCGAGTCGTCTCCCCACTTCTCGGGGTTTCTTTTTGCCTGGCGTTTGTCAGCGGTCCGGGTGGGCCTGGAAGTAGGCATGGGCATCGGCCCGATATGCATCGCGCATGGCGGGCTCCAGCCAGGCGGCGTACAGCTCCACCAGGCGCTCTTCGCGCAGCTTGAGCAGGGCCTGGTTGATCTGGGCTATGGCTAGCCGGCCCTGGGGCGTGTCGGAGCAGCCGACATGGACATCCTGGTACTTGTCGATGCCCTGGATCGGATAGAACAGCAGTTCTTGCGGGTCGATGCCTTGCTGCACGGCCTGGTAGCGGATCTCCGGCCAGTAGCCCAGCAGCAGTTGCAGGCGTTCCAGGCGCTGCATCTGCAACAGGCTGCCCAGGGCGTCATTGCCGTAGTGGGCGTTGAGAGTGCCGGCTGGCGCTTGTTGCAGCAGGCTGTCGAGCTGCTGGCCGTAGCTGCGTTCGGCCACCATGCCCAGCCGCTGCTTGCCGCTGGCGAGCAGCGCCGGCAGATCGACCTGGCCGTCATGGATGAATGGCGCCAGGTGCTCGCGATCGGCGCGGCGGATCACCAGGCCGTTGCTCACGACCCGCAGGCTGGTGATGGAGTAGGCCACCCATTGCGCCCGCTCCTTGCTCCAGATCAGCGAGGGGTCACAGGTGAAGCTGGGTTCGCGGAGCATCTGCATGCCCCGGGCGCGGTTGACCCGCATCAGTTCGTGCTGGTACTGCGGCAGCTCGGCGATCAGTTGCGGCATGAGCAGGTCGACCACCCCGCGTCCTTTCAGCTCGCCCTCGAAAATGCTCAAGGGCGGCAGGTCGCGCAGCAGCCAGGTCAGCAGTTCTGCCGTCTGGCCCGGCAGGCTGGGCAGCCAGAGCAGCAGCGCCACCAGGGGCATCGCCAGCCGCCGGCGGGAACTCGGGCGCTGGCGGGCCAGTTCAGATCGCTCCGCTGCTGCGCAGGTCGCGGATCTGCTCGGCGCTGTAGCCCAGGCCTTGCAGGATTTCGCTTGAGTGTTCGCCCAGTTGCGGTCCGACCCAGTCGGCGCTGCCCGGGGTCTGCGAAAGCTTGGGCACGATGCCGGGCATCTTGAAGGGCTTGCCGTCCGGCAGGCTGGCCTGGAGGAACATTTCCCGGGCCAGGAACTGTGGGTCGTGGAACATATCCTCGGCGCTGAAGATGCGGCTGGCCGGTACTTCGGCCTGGTTCAGCTGCTCCAGCACCTGGTCCAGGGGCAGCGAGGCGACCCAGCGATCGATCACCCCATAGAGTTCGTCGCGCCGGGTATCGCGGCCGTCGTTGCTGGCCAGGGCCGGATCGTCCGCCAGATCCTGGCGGCCTATGAGCAGCATGAAGCGCTTGAAGATCGCATCGCCATTGGCGCCGATCTGCACATGCCGGCCGTCGGCGCTGGTATGGATGGAGGAGGGGGTGATGCCGGGCATGATGTTGCCGGTACGCTCGCGGATGAAGCCGAACACGTCGAACTCGGGGACCATGCTCTCCATCATGGCGAAGATCGCCTCGTACAGCGCCACGTCCACCACCTGCCCCTGGCCGCTGTTGACTTCCCGGTGACGCAGGGCCATCAGTGCGCCGATCACGCCCCACAGGGCTGCGATGGAATCACCGATGGAGATCCCGGTGCGCACCGGTGGCCGGTCCTCGAAGCCGGTGATGTAGCGCAGGCCACCCATGGATTCGCCCACGGCGCCGAAACCCGGCTGGTCCTTCATCGGCCCGGTCTGGCCGAAGCCCGACAGGCGCACCATCACCAGCTTGGGGTTCAGCGCGTGCAGCACGTCCCAGCCCAGGCCGAGCTTCTCCAGCACTCCGGGGCGGAAGTTCTCGATCAGGATGTCCGCCTCGCCCAGCAGTTGCTTGAGCACTGCCAGGCCCTCGGGGTGCTTGAGGTTGAGGGTCAGGGATTTCTTGTTGCGGGCCTGCACGAACCACCACAGGGAGGTGCCCTCATACAGCTTGCGCCACTTGCGCAGCGGATCGCCGCCGTCGGGGGATTCCACCTTGACCACCTCGGCACCGAACTCGGCGCAGATGCGTGAGGCGAAGGGGCCGGCGATCAGGGTGCCGAGTTCGATCACTTTCAATCCGGCGAGGGGCTTGCTGAGACTGTTCATGAGGCATCCGCAGGGCAGGAAAATCCGCCTAGCCTAGACCATTGGTCGGCATTAAGGCAGCGCCAGGAGGTTCTGCTGGGCATTTTCCCGGCATGGGCCTTGCGCGGTTGCGCTTCTCAGCGGGCCGGCGCGCAGTGTCTAATGGCGTCCTTTTCGCAGAACAAGGTTCGGTAGGGTGGCGTTGATCGTGCCTGCAGATGTCGCAACATCTTGAATAATCTTGTTACAAATGCCGATCTCAAAAATTACATGTGATGAATTGCGATCATTACATGTGATGATTTAGTCTGTGCGCCATGGAAAACAAATCCTCAGCCCATTACCAACGTTTATTCCGCCAGCGCCTGCGTGACCAGGGCCTGGTGAAAAAGGAAGTCTGGATACTGCCGGAGAACGCCAAGGCGTTGCTGGCGGTTGAACGCCAACTGCGCCAGCCCTGCGAGGGGCTGGTTTCTGTGGAAAAGGATGGAGAAATGAGCATGCCGCAGATCTGGAATGCCCGATCGCTGTGCCAGGCCCTGGCGGCCACCGAGTTGTTCACTGGCGGTGAAGCCAACGTCGAGCTGCTCGAAGGCGCCGAGCCGAGCTTGCACGTGACCATGCGCGAATACGGCGACCTGCCGTTGTTCGTCGCCGTGTCCGGCGAGCAGATCCTGGTGGAAGCACTGCTCTGGCCGCAGAGCGAAGTCACCGACGTAGCCGCATTCAACGAGGAAGTGCTGCTCAGCCGCCAGCTCTTCCCGCTGTCGAGCATCGGCCTGGAGACAGGCCCCGGAGGCGAGCGTTTCTACATGATGTTCGGCGCCCTGAGCGCCACCTCGATCCTCTCCAATGTGCTCTACGAGATCGAAACCCTGGCCGGCAACGTGATCAGGGCCACCGAAGCCTATGAAGGCTACCTGAAGGCTCAGGCCTGACCTGGAGGAATGCACATGAACGTATGGAGCAAGCTGCTCACTGCCCTGCGCGGTGGCGCCAACGAGGCGGGCGAAGCCCTGGTGGACAGCCAGGCACTGCGGATTCTCGATCAGGAAATCCGCGACGCCGACCAGGAACTGCGCAAGTCCAAGGAGGCCCTGGCCGAGATCATGGCCCGGCAGAAGCTCGCCGCCGAGCGCGCCGATGCCACCGCGGCCAAGGTCGCCGAATACGAGAGCTATGCGCTCAAGGCCCTGGAAGCAGGCAATGAAAGCCTGGCCCAGGAAGTGGCGCAGAAGATCGCCAACCTGGAAAACGACCTGGTGGTGGAGCGCGAGCAGGCCGACGGGTTCGCCGCCAGCGTCGCCCAGTTGCGCAAGGCCGTGACCCAGGCTGAAGGCAACATTAAGCATTTGAAACAACAGGTCGATACCGTAAAGGCCACCGAAAGCGTGCAGAAGGCACAGCAGGCCGTGGCCCAGCGTTATGGCGGCTCGCAGAGCAAGCTGCACACCGCCGTGGAGTCGCTGGAGCGAATCAAGCAGAAGCAGGCCGAGCGCGCGGCGAAAATGGAAGCCGCGGCCGAACTGGCCAGCTCCGGCAATCCGGACGATGCCCTGGATGCCAAGCTGCGCGAGGCCGGGATCGTCGCCGGCAGCACCAGTGCCGACAACGTGCTGGCGCGTTTGAAGGACCGTAGCAAGTCCTGATTCATCGTTGTGTGTCAGGGGCGGGGCCGATGGGCCTTGCCCGGCTTTTTCAGGGATAGGAAAGCAATGGAAATCTTCCTGCGGACAGTCTTGTCGTTCCCCACTGTGCTGTTCAGCTTCATGCTCTGCCTGGCGGTAATCTACTGGGCCGTGGTCGCCATGGGTTTGCTCGAGGTGGACCTCCTGGATTTCGAGGCCGACTCGCTGCTCGACGGCGCCCACAGCGCCGAAGGCCTGGCCGGGCTGCTGATCAAGTTCAAGCTCAATGGCGTACCGGTCACCCTGGTGCTGACCCTGCTGATGTTCTTCAGCTGGTTCCTGACGTATTTCACCGAACTCTACATTTTCAGCCAGCTGCCCCTGGGTTGGCTGCGCTATCCCCTGGGCCTGCTGCTGGCGGTGCTCGCACTGTTCCTGGCGGCGCCCCTCAGTGCGGCGATCTGCGCTCCGTTGCGCCCGCTGTTTCACAAGATGGAAGCCACCAGCAGCAAGTCGGTGCTGGGGCAGACTGCCGTAGTGCGCAGTGGCCGGGTCACCCTGGAGCATGGCGAAGCCGTGCTCGAGGACGGTGGCGCGGGGCTGATCCTGCGGGTGCGTGCCGATGAGGCGCGGGCATTCAAACGCGGCGACCGAGTCGTGTTGCTGGAGTATCTGGAGGCGCAACACGCCTATCGGGTCATTACCGAGGACGAGTTTCGCGGCCTCTGAGCCCGGACTCCCTCAGAATCAAAGGAGATTGATTGCATGAACTTACCGTCGCTGCTGCCCATCCTGCTCGGGCTCGGCCTTGTCGTCCTGGTGGTCTTCGGCCTGCTGGCCCTGTTCAAGGCCTTCTACATCAAGGTCCCCCAGGGCACTGCCCTGATCGTCAACGACATGTCTTCCACGCCCAAGGTGCATTTCACCGGTGCCCTGGTGTACCCGGTGATCCACCTCAAGGAATTCATGCGTATCTCGCTGATCACCCTGGAGGTCGATCGTCGGGCCAAGGACGGGCTGATCTGCCGCGACAACATGCGTGCCGACATCACCGTGGCCTTCTACCTGCGGGTCAACGAAACCCAGGAAGACGTGCTCAAGGTGGCCAAGGCCATCGGCGTCGACCGTGCTTCCGATCGTGCGGCGGTCAATGAGCTGTTCAACGCCAAGTTCTCCGAAGCCCTGAAGACCGTGGGCAAGCAGTTCGACTTCGTCCAGCTGTTCGAGAACCGCCAGGACTTCCGCGATCGGATCATCGAGATCATCGGCAACGACCTCAACGGTTATGTGCTTGAAGACGTGGCCATCGACTACCTGGAGCAAACCGCCAAGCATTCCCTGGACCCGAGCAACATCCTCGACGCCGAGGGTATCCGCAAGATCACCGAGCTGACCGCGACCCAGAACGTCATCACCAACGAGCTGGAGCGCAACCAGGAGCTGGCGATCCAGAAGAAGAACGTCGAGACCCGCGAGGCATCCCTGGCCCTGGAGCGCCAGCAGGCCGATGCCGAGGCCCGGCAGAAGCGCGAGATCGAGACCATTCGTGCCCGTGAGGAAGCCGAGACCGCCAAGGTCAAGGAAGAAGAGCGACTGAAGGCCGAGCAGGCGCGGATCCAGTCCCAGCAGGAAATCGACGTGCGCACCGAGAATCACCAGCGCGAAGTCGAAGTGGCCCAGCAGAACCGCCAGCGTGCCGTGGTCATCGAGGTGGAGAAAGTCACCCGTGCCAAGGACCTGGAAGTGGTGGCCCGCGAGCGCGAAGTGGAGTTGCAGCGCATCGAGAAGGAAAAGGCCCTGGAAGAACAGCGCAAGAACATCGCCACGGTGATCCGCGAGCGTGTGGCGGTCGAGAAGACCGTGGCCCAGGAAGAAGAGCGCATCAAGGAAGTGCGTGAAGTGTCCGAGGCCGAGCGCGCCAAGCAGGTGGTGGTGATCCAGGCCCAGGCCGAAGCCGAGCAGGACCTGGTGCGCCAGGTCAAGCAGGCCGAAGCCGACGAAACCCGCTCCAAGCACAAGGCGGTGGAAATCAACAACCTGGCCCAGGCCGAGCTGGAAGCCGCGGCCAAGCAGGCCGAGGCCAAGAAGCGCCTGGCCGAGGGCCTGGAAGCCGAGCGCGCCGCGCCTGGCCTGGCCGATGCGCGGGTGCTGGAAGTCTCTGCTGCAGCCCAGGAGAAAGAAGGCCTGGCCCTGGCCCGGGTACGTGCCGAGCAGTTGATCGCCGAGGCCCGTGGCGACCAGGAAAAAGGCCTGGCCGACGCTCGGGTGCTGGAAGCCCAGGCTGCCGCCAAGGAAAAAGACGGTCTGGCCGACGCCAAGGTCCTGGAAGAGAAACTCGGTGCCCAGGCACGCGGCGAGGAACAGCTGGGCGCGGCCAAGGCCAAGGCCACCAAGGACCTGGGTTCAGCCGAAGCCGAAGTGCTGCTGCAGCGCCTGAACGCCGAGGCCGAAGGCCTGGGCAAGAAGTTCGGTGCCCTGGATGCCCTCAGCGACAGCGCTCGCCAGCACGAAGAGTTCCGCATGCAACTGGAGAAGAACTTCGAGGAAGCGATGGCCGCCATCGCCGCCAACAAGGACATCGCCAAGGAGCAGGCCGAAGTGCTGTCCGCGGCGCTCAGCAAGGCCAAGATCGAGATCGTCGGAGGCGAGGGCGACTTCTTCAACTCCTTCGCCAAGTCGCTGTCGGTGGGCAAGGCCATCGAGGGCGTGGTGGGCAAGAGCCCGGTGGTCCAGGACGTCCTGGCACGCCTGCTCAACGGCAAGACCGCTCCGGCCGTAGCCGCCGAGCTGGCTGCCGCCGCCGCGCGCAAGGTCGAGGCACCCTCTGCCGAAGCCTGAAATACCTGAACTCACCTGCTGATGCACCGGTAGCCGCTGTCTTGGGCAGCGGCTACCGGGTGGGCTCCAGGGGTTGAGTCCGGGTACCGGGAGCCAGGTTCCTGGCTCCCGCTTTTTTTGCACACCGCCGTAGATCCAGGAAGGCCACGATGTCGGACGCTCAAGTCGCAACTCCCCCGCAGGACGTATTGGACAAGGCTGTCGCCGAAGGCGGCGCCTATGAGGTGCTGCAAAAGCGCCTGCAGGACCAGGGCCAACGCCTGCGCGCCACCACGGACAGTCTCAACCAGAAGCGTCTGGACGAGTTCGGCAACAGCCGCATGGAAGTGGTCGGGCGGGTGCGCATCCGCACCGAGAACAACTGCATCGCCCGGGACATCGTCCAGGTCGGCGACTGCCTGTTGTTCGGCTACAACGTGTTCATGGGCCTGAAGAAGGAAACCAGCGTCGCCGACGTGTTTTCCCTGTACCGGCTGGTGGAGGAGGGCGAGGGCTACGAAGCCGAGTCCGTGCCCCTGGACGGCAGCTTCCTGGGAGCCCAGGGCTTCCTCAACGATTTCAACGAGCTGTACACCTATTACAAGAACACCCGCCTGCTGCAGCTGGCGATTCGCGATGGCAAGCTCCTGGCCAGTTTCCAGATCGGCGAGCGAGTCACCGATGTGCGGGTGTTCCGCTGGTCGATCTCGGCGGACGGCCGGGACGTGCGCTACATCGACAACCGTGGTGAACGGGACATCGCCCTGCCGGCGCCCTTCGATTTCGAATGGAAGAAGGCCACCCGCGAGATGGTGGTCGAGGGCCGTTTCCCGCACCTGAACATCCTCGACACGGTGTTCGTCGAAACCATCGGCGGCGACCTGACCATCAAGGTCGAGAACAATACCGAGTCGGGCCTGGGCATCTACCGCGAAGAGGTGCTGGACAAGACCCAGTCCCTGGACGACTCGCAGATCGAGTTCGCCCGCCTGGGCAGCCTGATCCTGCTCAAGGTCCTGCCGTATCGCGAGGAGCAGTGGCGCTACCTGGTGTTCAACAGCCTGACTCGCCAGGTGGAGCGCATCGACGCCATGGGCCTGGCCTGCGTCCAGTTACCGGAGGACCACGGGATCATCTTCCCCGGTGGCTACTACCTGCAAAGCGGCGAGTACAAGACCTTCGAGCAGTCCATGGAAGGCATGCGCTTCAAGCGCTCGGTCCGTTCGCCCAACGGTGAAGATGTGCAGTACATCTTCTACCACCCGGAGCAGGGGCGCTCGGTACTGCTGACCTACAACATGATCAACCGCCAGCTGCAGAACCCGCTGTTCGGCCATGGTTATGCGCGCCTGGAAGACGGGCGCATGGTGATCTTCGCCGCCGAGGGCGACGAGCCGACCCGGGTCCACCCGATGCAGGTCTGGCAGACCCCGTTCTTCACCGAGGAATACGCCGCGCGGCAACCGGCCCGCAGCGGCTTCCTGGGGCGCATCGGCAATGCCGAGCTGGTGCGCAGCGTTTCCGATCTCTATGACCTGTGCCGCGAGATCGACACCCCGGCGGTCTCGGTCCAGCGCTACTCGCTGCTGTGCCAGAACACCCGGCGCCTGTTCGATGTGTACCACTGGCTGGGCAGCGCCGAGCTCGATGGCCTGGCGCCGTTGCTGCGCGAAGTGGCCGCCACCTCGGAGCTGGTGCTGGATGAATACGAGAAGGTCGAGAGCATCCGGCTCCAGTCGGAGCAGGCCATGGTGGCCGCCGAGGCCAAGCAGAAAGCCCTGCTCGATGGCTTGCTGGTGGACAGTTGGGACCAGGTGCAGAGCTTCGTCGATGCCCTGAACGGCATCACTGCCCAGCGCGGCCTGCTGCTGACCATCCGCGACTATCGCTACATCGACGTGGTCCGCATCGACGCCATGGAGGCCGAGCTGCTCAAGGCCCAGGAGCGTACCGCCGCTGGCACCGCGACCTTCCTGGCCAGCGAGCAGGCCCTGCTGCCCTTGGTCAGCCAGCTGGAAAACCTCGATGCCCAGGCCCAGAAGGCCGAGACCGTGGCCCAGCTCGGCGAGCCCCTGGGCGCCCTGCAAGCCATGGCCGGCGACCTGGACATGCTCTCCAGCCTGATGGCTTCGCTGCAGATCGACGATGCCACCCAGCGCACCCGGATCATCGAATCCATCTCGCAGATCTACGCCCGGCTGAACCAGGCCAAGGCCCGCGCCGAACAGCGGCGCAAGGGCCTGGGCTCGACCGAGACCGTGGCGCAGTTCGGCGCCCAGTTCAAACTCTTCAGCCAGGGCATCACCAATGCCCTGGCCCAGGCCCAGGACCCCGAGCGTTGCGACGAGCAACTGTCACGGTTGCTGGTGCAACTGGAGGAGCTGGAAAGCCGCTTCGGCGACCATGAGCAGTTCCTCGGCGACATCCTCGGCAAGCGCGAGGAGTTGCTGGAGACCTTCGAGGCCCATAAGCAGTCGCTGCTCGATGAGCGCCAGCGCAAGGCCCAGGGCCTGCTGGACGCGGCGCGGCGGATTCTCGACAGCCTGGGCCGGCGCACCGCCCGCTTCACCCAAGCCGAGGAGCTCAACGCGTTCTTCGCCGCCGACCCGCTGATCCTCAAGCTGCGGGAGTTGGCCGAGCGCCTGCGCGAGCTCAAGGACAGCGTCAAGGCCGATGACGTCGAGGCGCGCCTCAAGGGCGCCCGGGACCAGGCCGTGCGCGCCCTGCGGGACAAGACCGAATTGTTCGAGGAAGGCGGCAATGTCATCAAGCTGGGGCCGCGCCATCGTTTCAGCGTCAACACCCAGGAGCTGGACCTGACGCTGATGCCCCGGGGCGACGAGCTCTACCTGCACCTGACCGGCACCGATTTCCTCGAGCCCCTGCAAGACCCCGAGCTGGAAGCCCTGCGCGACTTCTGGCAGGTGGCCCTGGAGTCGGAATCGCCACAGCTGTATCGCGCCGAGTACCTGGCCGGACAGGTGCTGGACGCAGCGGACCGTGGCCAGGAAGGCCTGAGCCTGGAAAACCTCAAGCCACTGCTGGCCCACCCTGAGGAACTGGCCCGGGTGATCCGCGACTTCGCGGCGCCACGCTACAAGGAAGGCTACGAGAAGGGCATCCACGACCACGACGCGGCGGCGATCCTCCTGCAATTGCTGCCCCTGCGCGACAGTGCCGGACTGTTGGCCTATGGCCCGGCGGCCCGGGCCTTTGCCGCGCTCTTCTGGGACCGCCAGCAGGCCGAGCCGCAACCCCGGCAATGGGTGGAGCGTGCCCGTACCAGCCGGCACATCCAGCAGCTGTTCGGCCGACGCGAGGGGTTGCTGCAATTGCAGGCGGAAATCCTCGTGGCCCTCGAAGACTGGCACCGGATTCAGGGCTTCGCCGTGGCCACCGAGCTGTTGCCCGAGGCCGCCGAATACCTGGTACAGGAGCTGGCAGCGGACCGCGTGGAGTTCACCTTCAGCAAGTACGCCCGGCAATTGCAGGAGGCCCTGGCCCTGCGCCTGCAAGGCGCACGGATGTGGGACGACTACCAGCAGGCCCTGGCGCGCCTGGCCGAGCGCCCCGCAGCGCAGTGGGCGTTGACCGGCAACTGGCTGGCGGCCTTGTGCGCCGAGGGCGAGTTCGCCCCGCTGGCCGGCTACGTGCCCGAGGCCGTGGCGCTGTCGCTGCTGGGCGAAGGCTGCGCCCGACGGCTCACCGAGGTCGACCTGCGTTTCACCGTGGACAACCTGATGGGCGAGCACCCGCGCATCGAGGAGCGCAGCCTGGCGCTGACGGTGGACGGTTTCTTCGCCCGCCTGCGCGCTCATCGCGAAACCTTCCTGCCAGGCCTGCAGCGATACCAGAACCTGCGCCAGGGCATCGTCGTTCGTGAGCGTTCGGCTCTGCGCTTGAGCGAGTTCAAGCCACGGCCACTGAGCTCGTTCGTGCGCAACAAGCTGATCAACGACGTCTACCTGGGCTTCATCGGTGACAACCTGGCCAAGCAGATGGGCACCGTGGGCGAGAACAAGCGCACCGACCTGATGGGCCTGTTGATGTTGATTTCGCCACCGGGCTACGGCAAGACCACCCTGATGGAGTACGTGGCCCACCGCCTGGGGCTGATCTTCATGAAGATCAACGGCCCGGCCCTGGGCCACCAGGTGCGCTCCCTGGACCCGGCCCAGGCGCCGGACGCCACTTCGCGCCAGGAGCTGGAGAAGCTCAACCTGGCCCTGGAGATGGGCAACAACGTGATGCTATATGTCGACGACATCCAGCACACCCATCCTGAGTTCCTGCAGAAATTCATCTCGCTGTGCGACGGCACCCGGCGCATCGAAGGCGTATGGAAGGGCGGGACCAAGACCTACGACATGCGCGGCAAGAAGTTCTGCGTGGTGATGTCGGGCAACCCGTATACCGAGTCCGGCGAGGTGTTCAAGATCCCCGACATGCTGGCCAACCGGGCCGACATCTATAACCTCGGCGACACCCTGGGCGGCATGCAGGAGGCCTTCTCCCTGAGCTACATCGAGAACGGCCTGACCTCCAACCCGGTGCTGGCGCCGCTGGCCACCCGCGACATGGCCGACGTCTACCGTTTCGTCGCCAAGGCCGAGGGCAAGGCTTTCTCCAGCAACGAGCTGAGCCACAGCTACAGCGGTGCCGAGATCAACGAGATCACCACCACCCTGCAACGCCTGATGCAGGTGCGCGACGTGGTGCTGCGGGTCAACCAGCAGTACATCGCCAGCGCCGCCCAGGCCGACCAGTACCGCACCGAGCCGCCGTTCAAGCTGCAAGGCAGCTACCGCAACATGAACAAGATGGCGGAGAAGATCTCGGCGGTGATGAACGATGCCGAACTCCTGCAACTGATCGCCGACCACTACCAGGGCGAATCTCAGCTGCTGACCACCGGCGCCGAGGAGAACCTGCTCAAGCTCGCCGAGCTGCGCGGCAACCAGACCCCCGAGCAGGGCGAGCGCTGGACGCAGATCAAGCGCGACTTCGTGCGCAACCGCTCCATGGGCGGCAGCGACAGCGATGTCGGCACCCGCGTGGTGGCCCAGCTCAACGACCTGGTGGATGGAGTTCGTGGCCTGGCCCGACCCACGGAGCAGCACAGGGTGCGCGAGGTGCTGGAGAGCCTCTCCGAGCAGTTGCAGAGCAGCTTCCTGCCGCTGGTCCAGGTGATGCACAAGAAGATCGATGTCGACCTGCATAGCCATCAGCGCATCGGCGATATCGCCCAGCGCCTCGATGAGCTGAGCCGCATGCTCAGCAATGGTGAAGTACCGACGCTCAAGGACCCTCAACCCTAGCCTGCCCAGCCACCGGCTCGCTGGTGGCGGCCCAAGGAAAACGACATGGATTTCGCCCATCTGGACCGGCAACTGCGCGACAGCCTGCTGGACTTGAAACTGAGCAACGAGGAACGCGACGAGCTGCGCCAGCTGGGCAGCGAGCTCAGCGCCGACCAGGTGCGCTACTTGCGCAATCGTGCCTTCGACCTGGTGCGCGAGCTGAGCCTGGCGGACAGCGCCAACGTGCTGCCGGCCCTGAAATGGCTGGAGCAGGTGGTCAAGACCCTGGATATCAGCGTCGCGCCGGTACGTGACATGGCCAGCGCCCACTTCAGCCCCGGCGAGGATTGCCGGCGCAAGATCCGCGAGCTGTGCCGCCAGGCCCGCAGCTCGGTGGATATCTGCGTGTTCACCATTTCCGATGACCAACTGAGCGAGGAGATCCGCGCCTGCCACCAGCGCGGCGTGGCGGTGCGGGTGATCAGCGACAGTGAAAAGCAGTTCGATGTCGGCAGCGATATCGCCGCGCTACGGGAGGCCGGAGTGCCGGTGCGGATCGACGACACGCCGTTCCACATGCACCACAAGTTCGCCCTGTTCGATGGTCGCACCTTGCTCAATGGCAGCTTCAACTGGACCCGCAGCGCCACCACCGGCAATGAGGAAAACCTGCTGGTGATCGACCACCCGCAATTGGTGGCCAGCTACCTCAAGGAGTTCAACGAGCTCTGGGAGCGCTACGCGCCTCGTTGAAGGCGCGCAGCGGGAGCTTGTCGGTCAGCTCGTCTGGGAGGGGCGCCAGGCCAACTCGCTGGAAAACCGCTCCATCAGCTGTTGCTGGAGTTCGCTGGCCCGCTCCGGGGAGCGCTGGTGCAGTTCCTCCAGGGCTTGATATAGGCGTGACAGGGGCTTCTTGTCGCTGAGCAGGGTGCTCAGGTTCAGGGCCTCGATGGCTTCGGCAAAACGCTGGTGCTCGATGTGGTTGAGCAGCAGGTCTTCTTCCAGGGTCCGGCTACCGGCTTCCAGGGCGTTCAGGCGGTCTTGCAGGGCTTGGGCCTGCTGCACCTCGTCGATGTCCAGGTAGGCACTGGCGATATCCTCCAGGTAGAAGGTCTTATCCATCTCGTCCAGCTCCGGCAGGCTGTCGCTGTCCAGCAGCTCCAGGGCCTGTTCCAGCAACGTCCTGGCCTGTGGGGTCTGGCCCAGGGCGTGCAGCAGGCTGGTCTGTTCGCGAAGGCAGAGCAGTTGCTGCTCGCCTTCTTGCTGCTGGCGCAGCTTGTGCATTTCCTCCAGGCCGCTACGCACCAACCAGCTGTCCCGGCGATGGGCCGGCAGGCGGCTTTGGATCTGCAACTGCGTCTGCAGGGCCTGCATGCGCATGCCGCTCCAGAAGTCGTGGTCGTCCCGGTAGCCATCGATCTGTTGCAGGGCCTTGGCCAGCAAGGATTCGCTCCATTGCGGTTGTGCAGCATGGTGCTGCTCGCAGAGAGTGAGCATCAGTCCCGGATGCTGGCTCGGCTCTGTCTCCAGGGTCTGGAGCATGGTTTCGGCTTCGGCCATCCGGCCTTGGGCGGCCAGATGGTTCAACAGGGTCAGCAGCAGGCCATGACGATGCAGGTCCGGGACGCTATCCAGCAGGCGCACGGCATCGTCGATCGACGGCCGGGCCAGGGCCAGGTCCATCAGTTCGCTGTACGTGGTGTAGTAGAGGTCGTCGCCCAGTGCCGCCAACAGGCCGAGGGCCGAGTCCAGTTGGCCGGCACCGATCAGCGCGGCGATTGCCTGGGCCTGCTCTTCTGCGGGCAATGCTGCGGCCCGGGTGAGGATCGAGTCGAACCGGCCTTGGGCCGCACACGCATCGAACAGGCTGCGCAGTACGCTCTGGCGATAACTTTCATCGGACTCCGTGAACGCCGTCCAGGCCTGTTCGAGGCTGGCCTGTGCGACATCCTGCTGGCCGGCCTGATGCAGCAAGCGAGCGAGCACCAGCAGGTTGCCGACGCTCTGGCGTTCGTGAGCGGCAGGCTGTCGTGGATCGCTCAGTTCCTGGAGCAGTACCAGGGCCTGGTCTTGTTCGCCACGGGCCTGGAGTATCTGGGCTTGCAGCAGCGGCCAGCTGGGCAGGGACTGATCCCAGGCATCCAACAGTTCCAGGCACGCCTGGGTCTGGCCAGTGTCGAGCAGTGTTTCGACCAGGGTATTGAGGGCGTATTCCTGGGCGTGAGGCGGCAGTTGCTCGTACACCTTCCGGGCCTGGGCCTTTTGTCCTGCCAGATAGAGTTCGCTGGTCACCAGTTGCAAGGCCAGTAGCTGGGCCTCGCCAGGCAGGCGTTCTGCCAGTTTCAGCGCCAGCAGCGGTTCGGCCTTGCTCAGCAGCAGGGTCTGGCTGATCTGGGCGCTGATCTCGCCAGTCTCTGGCAGGCCTTGGTTGTATTTCGCGAGTTTCTGGCGGGTGTACAAGATCAGTGCGATGAACATCAGCACGATGACAAGCAGGGTGACAAAGAGGGTCATGGACTTCCTTTTCTACTGGGCTACGGCTCTGGCGCGGAGCGCGCCTGCCGACTCGCGGGGGGTTATAAAGCCGTGGGGCGGGCCTGGCAACCGACTTTACCCAGGCCACGCATCTGGGAGAGCGGCGCCCTGGAGCCGGGCAGCGGGCCAGCGGTCGGGCAGGGCGGCGGGTTTCGGGTTAGACTTGCCGCCTTTTCGCATACTCAAGAAGCCCGCACATGGCCCAGCCGTCCACCACCTACAAATTCGAACTGAACCTGACCGACCTCGACCGCGGGGTCTACGAAAGCGTCAAGCAGACCATCGCCCGCCACCCTTCGGAAACCGAAGAGCGCATGACCGTGCGCCTGTTGGCCTATGCCTTCTGGTACAACGAGCAGCTGTCGTTCGGGCGCGGCCTGTCGGATGTGGATGAGCCGGCGCTGTGGGAAAAGAGCCTGGATGACCGCGTGCTGCACTGGATCGAAGTCGGCCAGCCGGACGCCGAGCGCCTGACCTGGTGCTCGCGTCGTACCGAGCGCACCAGCCTCCTGGCCTACGGCAGCCTGCGGGTCTGGCAGACCCGGGTGGTGGACGCGGTGAAGAACCTGAAGAACCTCAACATCGCCGGTGTGCCCCAGGACGTGCTGGAGACCCTGGCCAAGGACATGCCACGGGTGATCAAGTGGGACGTGATGATCAGCGAAGGCACCATCTTCGTCACCGACGATCGCGGCCAGCATGAAGTGCAGTTGGAGTGGCTATTGGGCGATCGCGGCTAACAGACCGTTGAAAAACTATCTGCGTTGCCATCGCTGCGTTAAAAACAAGCTGGTGCGCCAGCCCGGTCAAAATGCTCATTTACCACTCGTGAACTGCGCTTTTTCGCCTGTTTTTGCCTTGCGCTGGCTGCCTTGTCTACGTTTTTCAACGGCCTGCTAAGCCTTCGTCCCCGTTCCTGATCGATCCACCGTATCCAAGAGAAGCTGTCGTTAGCCCATGCGTATCGAACCCCGTGAGTTGCCCGCCGTCCTGCCCTTTCTCGGCGACCTGCCGCCGTTGCTGACCCGTCTCTACGCCGCCCGAGGCGTGCAGACGGTGGATGAGCTGGACAAGAGCCTGGCACGGCTGATCCCGTTCCAGCAGCTCAAGGGCATCGACGCCGCGGTGGACCTGCTGGTGACCGCCCTGGACCTGCGCCAGCGCATCCTCATCGTCGGCGACTTCGACGCCGACGGCGCTACCGCCAGTACCGTCGGCTTGCTGGGCCTGCGCCTGCTGGGCGCGGCCCATGTCGACTACCTGGTGCCCAACCGCTTCGAGTACGGCTATGGCCTGACTCCGGAAATCGTCGCGGTGGCCCTGCAGCGCCAGCCGCAGTTGCTGATCACCGTGGACAACGGCATCTCCAGCGTCGACGGCGTGGCCGCAGCCAAGGCCGCGGGCTTGCAGGTATTGGTCACCGACCACCACTTGCCGGGCCCGGAGCTGCCAGTGGCGGACGCCATCGTCAACCCCAACCAGCCGGGCTGCGAGTTTCCCAGCAAGGCCCTGGCCGGGGTCGGGGTGATCTTCTATGTGCTGATGGCGCTGCGCGCGCGGCTGCGTAGCCTGGGCCGCTACGAGAGCCGGCCGCAGCCGAATATCGGCGAGCTGCTGGACCTGGTGGCCCTGGGCAGCGTGGCGGACGTAGTGCCGCTGGATGCCAACAACCGCATCCTGGTGCACCAGGGCCTGGAGCGGATTCGCGCCGGTCGCGCCCGGCCGGGGCTCAAGGCGATCCTGGAAGTGGCCAAGCGCGACCATTCGCGCATCACCTCCACCGACCTGGGGTTCATCCTCGGGCCTCGGCTGAACGCCGCCGGACGCTTGGACGACATGAGCCTGGGTATCGAGTGCCTGCTCAGCGACGATGCGTCGGCGGCGCGGGCCATGGCCGCCCAGCTCGATGAGCTGAACCAGGACCGCAAGTCCATCGAGCAGGGCATGCAGCGCGAAGCCCTGGCCCAGCTCAAGGAGCTGCCGGTGGAATCGATGCCGTTCGGCCTGTGCCTGTTCGATGCCGACTGGCACCAGGGTGTGATCGGGATCCTCGCCTCGCGCCTGAAGGAACGTTACCACCGGCCAACCATCGCTTTTGCCGACGCTGGCGACGGCATGCTCAAGGGCTCTGCACGTTCGGTGCCGGGGTTCCATATCCGTGATGCCCTGGACGCGGTGGCCGCCCGTCATCCACAACTGATCAGCAAGTTCGGTGGCCACGCCATGGCCGCCGGCCTGTCGCTGCCGGAGCAGAACTTCCCGGCCTTCGCCGAGGCTTTCGATGATGAAGTGCGGCGCCAGCTCAACGAGGAAGACCTCACCGGGCGCCTGCTCTCGGACGGCACCCTGGCCGTGGAGGAATTCCACCTGGAACTGGCCCGCGCCCTGCGCCACGCCGGACCCTGGGGCCAGCACTTCCCCGAGCCGATGTTCCATGGGGTGTTCGAGCTGGTGGAGCAGCGCATCGTCGGCGAACGCCACCTGAAGGTGGTGCTGCGCAGTGAATGCGGTTCGCTGAAGCTGGACGGCATCGCCTTCGGCATCGATCGCGAAGTCTGGCCCAACCCGACCATTCGCTGGGTGGAGCTGGCCTACAAGCTCGACCTCAACGAGTTCCGTGGCCAGGAAACCGTGCAACTGATGATCGCCCACATCGAGCCCCGCTGACGCACCTGTAGCCGCTGCCGAGCCTGCGACCGGTCGCACAAGCCCGCTGTGCGGTCATGCGCAGCCTGCGACAGTGGCTAGATGGAGCACTGCCTGGGGTTTTCGCTCGGCGAGCGATCAGGAACCCTGCTTCGGCCAATGTTGTCGACTAGTCTGTTAGGACTGTCTGATTGGCCTTGTGACGTTTTGTCCTTTTCTCTTCCCGCGGGGGCGGGCGCTTCAACTTCGCAGTCACTCGTCGACCGTTCAAACAGATCCCTGGAGCCTGACCACTGACCGAGAGGTGCCCCATGAGTCTGCTGCTTGAACCCTATACCCTGCGTCAACTGACCTTGATCAACCGCATTGCCGTGTCGCCCATGTGCCAGTACTCGTCGGTGGACGGGCTGGCCAATGACTGGCATCTGGTGCACCTGGGCAGCCGTGCCGTGGGCGGCGCCGGGCTGATCTTCACCGAGGCCACGGCGGTCACCGCCGACGGCCGGATCACCGCCCAGGACCTGGGGCTGTGGAACGACGACCAGATCGAACCCTTGCGCCGCATCACCCGTTTCATCAGTGCCCAGGGCGCCGTCGCCGGCATCCAGCTGGCCCACGCCGGGCGCAAGGCCAGCACCCACCGGCCCTGGCTCGGCAAGTCCGGCAGCGTCAAGCCCGAGGACGGGGGCTGGATGCCGGTAGGGCCGTCGCGGATTGCCTTCGACCCGCAGCACACGCCACCGGCGCCACTGGACGAGCAACAGATCGCCGACGTCGTCCAGGCCTTCGTCGCCGCTGCCAAGCGGGCCCTGGAGGCCGGCTTCAAGGTGGTGGAGGTGCACGCCGCCCACGGCTATCTGCTGCACCAGTTTCTTTCGCCCCTGAGCAACCAGCGCCAGGACCGCTACGGTGGTTCGTTCGAGAACCGCATCCGCCTGGTACTGGAGGTGACCGAGGCGGTGCGCCAGGTCTGGCCGCAGGAGCTGCCGCTGTTCGTGCGGGTCTCGGCCACCGATTGGGTGGAAGACGGCTGGAACCCCGACGAAACCGTGGAACTGGCCAGGCGCCTCAAGGACCTGGGAGTGGACCTGATCGACGTGTCGTCCGGCGGTACGGCGGCCAATGCCGAGATCCCCACCGGCCCCGGCTACCAGACGCGCTTCGCCGAGCGGGTGCGCAAGGAGTCGGGAATCGCCACCGGCACCGTGGGCATGATCACCGAGCCGGCCCAGGCCGAGCACATCCTGCGTACCTGCCAGGCGGACATCATCCTGCTGGCCCGGGAGCTGCTGCGCGATCCCTACTGGCCGCTGCATGCCGACGACGACCTGGGCGGGCGCAACGCCACCTGGCCGGCGCAGTACCAGCGGGCGACTCACAGGGACCAGCCGATCCATGAATCGGACCTGCGGGACTGACCGTTTGCAGGCAAGAAAAACCGGCCAGTCAAGGAGGTTGTAGAGGGCATTTCACCGGTAGAGCATCAAGGGTACTTGCGTTTCTCCGGGGCCGGCGGGAAGTACTGGTACAGCCAGGTCTCGCTCAGGGTGCGGTCGTTGGTGCGGATGAACAGCCGCAGTTCCACCGGGTCCACGCTGTCGTTGGTGGGGTACCAGTCGAAGAGGATGCGGTAGCCCTTGATCTCGTCCAGCACCAGTACGCTGAAGTCCTTGACCTGGCCGTTGGAGGCGGTGACCACCGGCTCGATGCCGGTGCCCGCCGGCAGGCGATCGAGGCCGCCGCCGGTGAAGTCCACGGCGAAGCGCCGCGCCCAGACAGGCGGATAGTGTTCGCCCGGAGCCCACCCCTCGACGAAGCCGCCCATGCCCGAACGGGTGGCGTGGACCCGCGCCAGGGGCGTGCCCACCGGCGGCAGGGCGCTCCAGTAGAGCTTGTAGCCGTAGTTCAGCGAGTCGCCGGCGGCCACCGGTTTCTTCGGCGTCCAGAAGGCCACGATGTTGTCCATGGTCTCGCCGGTGGTGGGGATCTCCAGCAGGTCGACGCTGCCCTCGCCCCAGGCGGTGGTGGGTTCGACCCACAGGCTCGGGCGACGGCTGTACCAGTCCACGGTGTCCTGGTAGCTGGCAAAGTCATGGTCGGTCTGCACCAGGCCGAAGCCTTTCGGGTCCTTGTCGGCGAAGGCGTTGAATTGCAGGATCGCCGGGTTGTTCAACGGCCGGCAGATCCATTCGCCGTTGCCGCGCCACATGGCCAGGCGGTCGGAGTCGTGGATCTGCGGGTGGATGGTGTCGCACATGCGGCGCTCGTGGGTGCCGCAGCTGAACATACTGGTCATCGGTGCGATGCCCAGTTGCTCGATGGCCGTACGTGCATTGACGTGGGCGTCGACTTCCATCACCACGCGCTCGGCCTGGCAGTCGATGTCGAAGCGATAGGCGCCGGTGGCGCTCGGCGAGTCCAGCAGGGCATAGACCACGAAGCGGGTGCTGTCCTTGTCCGGGGTCTCGAACCAGAACTGGGTGAAGTCGGGGAATTCCTCGCGATGCTTGGCGTAGGTATCGATGGCCAGGCCCCGGGCCGAGAGGCCGTACTGGCCGGTGGCGTCCACTGCGCGGAAGTAGCTGGCGCCGAGGAACGACACCACGTCGTGTTTATCCAGCTCCGGCGCCTTGAACAGCTTGAATCCGGCGAAACCCAGGTCGCCCTTGAGCTGCGCAGTGTCGACGCGGGTGTTCTGGTAGTTGAACAGCGGCGGACGGAAATGCACCTCCCGCGACAGGCGGGTCTTGGGATCCACGCTGTGCATGCGCACGGGTTGGCGAAAGCCCATGCCGACATGGAAGAACTGCACATCCAGCTGGCCGTTGAGCTCATTCCACAGCGAATGCTTGGCGTCGTACTGGATAGCGTTGAAGTCCTGCGGGGTCATCTGCGCCAAGGTCGGCGGCAGCACCTGCTTGGTGTCCACGTACTGCTTGGCGGCCAGTTGCCTGGCCTGGGCCTTGAGGCGCTCGAAGTCGAATGCCTGTGCCTCGCCATCGGCGGCGCCAGTGCCGGCCCAGGCCCGGGTAGCCAGCAGGCCGCTGGCCGACAGGCCGGTATAGGCCGCCAGGGCCATGGACGCTTTGAGGAGATTCCTACGATGCATGGTTAAGCCTTGTACAGGGAAAGATCCGCAGCCGTTCTTGGCCGCTCGGGGGATCGCGTGGATGAGGTCCGGCCAAGCCGTTGGCCGAACCCGTCTGACCTTAAACAGATGCTGCGTAGAATAATCGGTTCGCCCGGGGCAGAAAAATGATTAGCTTGTGTCCATAGGTAACGACTTAACCAGCCCTAGGAAATTGCCCCATGCTGCGCCTGCGACCACTTGTCGAAGACGATATCGCCCTGCTCAAGACCATCGACCGCGCCGAGCTCATCGACGAGTTTTACCGCCTGCAGGATGGGGGGCTGGTGCGTTATGCCCAGCATGAAGTGGTGACCGGGTGGCCAGCCGGGGAAGCCGAGCATGACGAAGTGATCTTGCAGCAGTGTTACCAGCGCGGTGGCTGGCTGCATGGGGCCTTCGACGACACGCGGCTGGTGGCGGCGGCGGTGGTGGATTGCCTGCCGATCGCCAACGCCGGGCTGGACCTGCGCCAGCTCAAGTTCTTGCATGTGAGCCAGGGCTGGCGCGGTCATGGCCTGGGCCGGCAGTTGTTCGCCCTGGCCCGGGAGCAGGCCCTGGCCATGGGCGGCCAGGGCCTGTACGTGTCGGCCACGCCGTCGCGGCATACGGTGGATTTCTACCAGGACCTGGGTTGCCAGTTGCTGGACGTCCCGGACCCGGAGCTGTTGCGCCTGGAGCCCGAGGACATTCACCTGTACCTGCGCCTGGCCTAGGCCTGGCGGGGTTTGCTCCAGTTCGGCCAGGCGCCGATGGTCACCGCGCGCAGCAGCCATTCGCAAGGGCCGTACTGGTGGTGGCGCAGCCACAGGGCACTGAGTTGCATCTGCACCAGGTAGATGGCGATCACCACCAGCGGCAAGGCCAGCGGTGGTAAATGGTTGACCAGCCCCAGCCCGTAACCGGTGAACAGCAGGCAGAGGATCACTGATTGCAGCAGGTAGTTGCTCAGGGACATGCGCCCCAGGGGCGCCAGGCGCCGGCACAGGCGCTGGCCCAGGGGGGAGTCGAAGGCCTTGAGCAGCAGCATGGCGTAGCTGGCCGAGAGCAGCGGCGCGGTCAACTGGCTGAGGCCATAGCCGATCAATTCCAGGCCACCACCGGGGGTATAGGCGGCCCAGTAGCCATAGAGCATGGCGCCGCCCAGGCCCAGGGGCAGGGTGCACGCCAGCAGCCATGGCAGCCGGGACGCAAAGCGATAGGGCGCCACCAGCAGTTCCTTGCGCCCGGCCACGTAGCCCAGCAGGAACATCGCCAGGGTGCTGGGCCCTTGCAGCAGCCACAGGGCCGAGGTGGTTTCCAGCAGGTGCGAAGCGTTGTAGGCCAGGGTCTCCAGCGCAGTGCCACCCAAGGCCAGGTCCTTGAGCAGCGATTCGCCGTCGGCCTTGCCGGTGTAGAGGCCGATTTCCAGCAGTGCGGCCCCCAGCAGCAGGAACATCAGCGTGCTGGCGATGACCAGCAGCAGCGCCAGTACCGCCGCCCACTTGGCCGATAGCCCGCGCAGCGCCAGCAGGATCAACCCGAGCAAGGCATACAGCGAGAGGATCTCGCCATAGAACAGCAGCGCGCCGTGCACCAGGCCGATGACCAGCAGGGCCAGTTGCCGGCGCAACATGCGCGGCACGAAGGACGCCCCCGAACGTTCGGCGGAGCTCATCTGCAAGGTGAAGCTGTAGCCGAACAGGAAGGAGAACAGCAGGTAGAACTTGGCCTCGAAGAAGACCGACACCAGCCAGCGCACCAGGTGATCGAGGGCGCTGGAGTAGGCCGGGTTGCTGGTCGGCGAAGCGTAGTAGGGGTCGGCGAAGGACCAGATGTTCACCGCCAGGATGCCCAGCAGGGCGAACCCACGCAGGGCGTCCACATGTTGCAGGCGGGTCGGTGCCATGCTCTGGGGGTGGGCCATGTTCAATCTCCCTGCAGCAGGTGTAGGGCCAGTTGCCTCAAGACCGGAGCCTGGGCCTGCGGCGAGAACTGCGGGTCGACGGCAATGCGGGTGAACAGCCCGTCGATCAGCGCGGCCAGCCAGGTGGCGGCCTGCTCGGGGCACAGTTGAGGCCGGGTCAGGCCTTGTGCGCTGGCCTGGCGTACCAGCGCCGCCAGGCCGTCGCGCAGCACCAGGTCGTTGTGCCGTGCGTGCCATGCGATGTTCAGGTCGCGATGGCTGAGGGCGGCGATTTCCAGGGCCAGGCCGGTGTAGTGCGGATCTTCGGCCAGCTGGCAGACATGCTGGAGAAATCCCAGCAGGGCCGAGAGCGGTGCCTGTTCCAGCAGCAGCTGGTCCATGGCCTGCTGGATTTCCTGGCCTTCACGGGTGATCAACGCCAATAGCAGCGCTTGCTTGCTGGGAAAGTAGTGAAACAGGTTGCCGGCACTCATATCGGCCCGCAGGCAGATGTCCGCGGTGCGGGTAGCGGCATAGCCGCTTTCGGCGAAACAGCGGGCGGCGGCATCGAGCAGGGCGTTGCACCGGGCTTCGCGTTGCGCAAGGTTGGCAGGACGCATCCAATGGCCTTTTAGTTAATTGAGTAGTCACTCAATTAACTCAGGCACGCAGGATCCGGGCAATGCAATTCTTGTTAAAAAGCGTCAATGAGGGTCGACACCGGCATCGGCCTGATCCCGGTTTCGAAGTCGTTCAGCCTTGCTGCCGCACCGGTTCCGGCAGGCACTGGACTGGCTGCTTGGGCAGTTGGCCCTGGCTGGTGCTCCAGGTCAGGGGCGAGAGGCTGGGCAGGTAGTCGCGTTGCAGCGCGTGCTGGTAGCAGGCCACGGCCCGGTCCGGGTCCTTGGTGCCCCAGCGTCCGCTGGCCAGTGCGCTGCCGAGGGTGTTGTAGAGCACGCCTGCATCCAGCTTGCGCAGTGCCTGCATGACCACCGCTTCGGCCTTGACCGGGTCCTGGCAGCCTTCTTCCGGGCCATTGGCGTGCGGGTCGCAGTAGTACATGGACAGCATCAAGGCGGCCTCGGCGTCGCTCTGGGCGTAGGGCAGCAGCAACTCCTCCGGCTCCCCTGGCTTGAGTTCCGGGGCCATGCCCGAGTATCCCAGGCTCACCGCTTGTACTGCGGCATTGGCCGAACCGTGGCGGGCGGCATCCAGCAAGATGCGCTGGCCCAGTTCGAAGAAATAAGTGGTCAGCGGATACTGCTCGCGGGCACCGTAGTCCAGGAACAGCTCGGCCTTGCGTACCTGGCGCTGGACCTCGGTCTCGCCGGGCGTTGCCTTCTGGTCCAGCAGGTCGCCCATGGACCATTGCTCCACCCGGACCAGTTGCCAGCAGCTGTCCTTCTCGAACACGAAGGCCTGGACCACATCGCCCTGGGCGTCGTGCACGACCAGGGTTTCGCCTTCCCAGAAGGTTTGCAGGCCGCTCCAGGCCTGGGCCTGGGGGGCGAGCAGGGTCAGTTGCGGACGCTCGGCGCCTTCGCGCTTGTGTCGGGTGGTGATTGCCCGGCCCCGTTCGTCATAGACCACGCGTTGCTCGACCATGGGCGAGCGGCTGAACGCTTGCTGCAGCTCGGGGCTGCTGGCAAAGGCCTGGGCGAAAGTCGGCAGGTCCGCGGATGGGCACGCCACCGGTTCGGCACGAAGGCCTTGGGCAGCGCAGGCGAGCACCAGGCCCAGGGCGGCCAGGCTGTATTTGTGCTCAAGCATGGGCCAGCTCCAGGCGCTCGAAGCGTTGGCACAGCCTTTGGGTCAGCCAGATGGCCAGCAGCGGTGGCACTGAGCTCAGGAAGCAGTAGACGTAGCCGCGTACCGGGTTCTCGGGAAACAGCGCCCAGATATTGAACAGCACCAGGGCGGCCACCAGGCCCAGCTTGAACTTCCGGCCGGGCAGCAAGGCCAGCAGGGCGCTGACCAGGATCAGCAGGAAGAACGAGAATTGCGCCATCGGCTCCACCACCGCCGGGTTGACCAGCTTGCGGTACAACGGGATGCCCCAGGCATGGGCCAGGTAGAACAGCAGTACCGGCAGCGAGTGGACCGCCAGGCCGAGGCCGATGCGTACGACCTGGTCGCGGTTGCCCTGGTCGTGGTTCAGGCGGCGGGCTCGCTGGCGGTCCAGCGAGGTCTTGATGGGGGTATGACGAGACATGGCACGTCCTTACTGCCGGAGGTGTCTGGGAGGGCCGCTCAAGGGCACCAAAGGTTCATGGCGGCGGATAGTGCCGTAACTCCAGGCGCTAATCCAGCGCGGCTAAGCGCTGCTGGCAAGAGCTGGCGTACGCAACATCCAGAAGCATTATCGCCCCCTGGACCCGGGCACTTCTCTCTAGGCTTGCAACCTTAGGTGTCGACGTGCACTCGTTTTTCTTGGGAGGTGGCAGATGAATACCCGTGGCTTGCTCGACCAACTCTTGAAGTCGGGCCAGGAGCTTTTGCAGAACAAGGCGGGGGCGACCCCGCAAGCCAAGCCCCAGGGCGATCCGGTGGGCCTCGGCGCCTTGCTTGGCGGCAAGACCGGCAACCTGGGTGGCTTGCTTTCCGGGGCTGGTGGCGGTGCGCTGGCCGCTGGGGCCATGGGCTTGTTGCTGGGCAACAAGAAGGCCCGCAACTTCGGCGGCAAGGCGCTGGCCTATGGTGGCCTGGCCGCGCTCGGGGTGCTGGCCTACAAGGCCTACGGCAACTGGCAGGCGCAACAGGCTGGCGCACCGGGCAATGAGCCGCAGACCCTCGATCGCCTGCCGGCGCAGCAAGCCGAACAGCACAGCCAGGCGATCCTCAAGGCCCTGGTGGCGGCGGCCAAGGCCGATGGCCATGTGGATGAGCGCGAGCGGACGCTGATCGAAGGCGAGTTCAGCAAGCTGGACGACGATCCGCAGTTGCAGCGCTGGCTGCACGCTGAGCTGAACAAACCCCTGGACCCGGCGGATGTGGCCCGGGCCGCCAGTACTCCGGAAATGGCCGCCGAGATGTACCTGGCCAGCCTGCTGTTGGTGGATGACCAGCACTTCATGGAAAAGGCCTACCTGGAGGAGCTGGCGCGCCAACTGCAGTTGGCACCGGGGCTCAAGGCCGAGCTGGAGCGACAGGCACACCAAGGCGTGGCCTGAGGCAGCAAGCGGCCAGGGATGGCGGTTCTGCCTGGGGAATTTGCCGAAATGCCCGATCAGGGCGGATGGGGCTGCGCAATACCGCTATCCAGAGCGGCTGAACCCATTGAGCAAAAGTCCTGCCTGTGTCGTTAAACCACCCATAAAACCCGGATCGTCCTCGGCTATACTCCCCCCATTTTTGAATGGGTTCGAGGGCTGGCTGTGAAGAACTGGACGTTGCGCCAACGCATTTTGGCGAGCTTTGCGGTGATCATCACCATCATGCTGCTGATGGTCGTCGTCTCGTACTCGCGGCTGTTGAAGATCGAGGCCGGAGAGGAGCGCATGCGTTCCGATGCCATCCCGGGGGTCTATTTCAGTTCGATGATCCGTGGCTCGTGGGTCGACAACTACCTGCGCACCCAGGCCATCCTCGGCTTGAACCAGAGCAAGGGCGTCACCGCCCAGGACGATGCCGACTACAAGGCTTTCGAGCAGCGCCTGCAGCAGTACATGGCCGGCTACAAGGACAGCATTCGTAGCGAGAGCGACCTGAAGGAGTTCAACGATTTCGAGAACTACCACCAGAGCCTGCTCAATATCCTGGCCACGATCCTGGACCTGCATCGGCGCAACCAGACCGCTGAAGCCATCCGCCTGTTCAATGAACAAATGACCCCCACCTGGGTTGCCGGCCGGATGAAGCTCAACGACATCATCGAAGAGAACAAGGGCGTGGCCGATTCGGCCGCCGCGCAGATCGATGACGCGGTGCTTGCCGCCAAGGTCAGCATGGGGGTTTCGCTGCTGGTGGCGATCCTGGCGGCCGGCCTGTGCGGCCTGTTGCTGATGCGGGCGATCATGTCGCCGATGAACCGTATCGTCGACATTCTGGAAATCATGCGCACCGGCGACTTGAGCGGTCGCTTGAACCTGGAGCGCAAGGACGAATTCGGCGCGGTGGAAACCGGCTTCAACGACATGATGAGCGAACTTGCGACCCTGGTATCCCAGGCCCAGCGCTCGTCGGTGCAGGTCACCACCTCGGTGACCGAGATCGCCGCCACGTCCAAGCAGCAACAAGCCACGGCCACCGAGACCGCAGCAACTACCACCGAGATCGGCGCCACCTCGCGGGAAATCGCCGCCACCTCGCGGGACCTGGTGCGCACCATGACCGAAGTCTCCAGCGCCGCCGACCAGGCCTCGGTGCTCGCCGGCTCGGGCCAGCAGGGGCTGGCACGGATGGAAGACACCATGCACTCGGTGATGGGCGCGGCGGACCTGGTGAATGCCAAGCTGGCGATCCTCAACGAGAAGGCCGGCAACATCAACCAAGTGGTGGTGACCATCGCCAAGGTCGCCGACCAGACCAACTTGCTGTCGCTCAACGCCGCTATCGAAGCGGAGAAGGCCGGCGAGTACGGACGCGGTTTTGCCGTGGTGGCCACGGAAGTGCGGCGCCTGGCGGACCAGACGGCGGTCGCGACCTATGACATCGAGCAGATGGTTCGCGAGATCCAGTCGGCGGTGTCGGCGGGTGTCATGGGCATGGACAAGTTCTCCGAAGAGGTCCGGCGCGGCATGGCCGAAGTGCAGCAGGTGGGCGAGCAGCTGTCGCAGATCATCCACCAGGTCCAGGCCCTGGCGCCGCGGGTGCTGATGGTCAACGAGGGCATGCAGGCCCAGGCCACAGGCGCCGAGCAGATCAACCACGCACTGGTGCAGTTGGGCGATGCCAGCAGCCAGACCGTCGAGTCCCTGCGCCAGGCCAGCTTCGCCATCGATGAGCTGAGCCAGGTGGCCGTGGGCCTGCGTGGCGGCGTTTCGCGTTTCAAAGTCTGATGGACGAGCTCGCGCACAAGCGCCATGGCGCTGCCGGGGCCAAGAGCGTCTTGTTCCTGGTCTTTCGCATCGGTGACGAGCGTTATGCGCTGCGCGCCGTGGACGTAGTGGAGGTGTTGCCGCGCCTGCAGCTCAAGCCCATTGCCCAGGCCCCGGCCTGGGTGGCGGGGGTCTTCGCCTATCGTGGCGTGGTGGTCCCGGTCGTCGATCTGTGCCAGCTGACCTTCGACCGTCCGGCACAGCAGCGCACCAGCACGCGGTTGGTGCTGGTGCACTATCACGGCGATGCCGGGCAGCCGGCCCGGGTGCTGGGGCTGTTGCTGGAGCAGGCCAACGACACCCTGCGCTGCGATCCGGCGCGGTTCCAGCCCTATGGCCTGGACAACTCCCAGGCGCCCTACCTGGGGCCGGTGCTGGAGGATGAGCAGGGCCTGTTGCAGTGGGTACGGGTCGACGACCTGCTGGGCGCGCCGGTCCGCGACTTGCTGTTTCCCAATCCGCCGCTGGATCCGGCCGCGCTCGAGGAGCTTCGATGAGCGGCGAACAACGGTTCTTCGATTTCCTCAAGGAACGCATCGGCCTGGATGTCGCCTCCGTGGGGCCGGCGATCATCGAGCGGGCGCTGCGCCAGCGCTGCAACGCCTTGTATATCCATGGCAGCGACGAGTATTGGCAGCGGTTGCAGGGCTCGCGGGAAGAGCAGCAGGCCCTGATCGAGGCGGTGATCGTTCCCGAGACCTGGTTCTTCCGTTACCCGGAATCCTTCTCCACCCTGGTCAAGCTGGCCACCGCGCGCCTGGCCCAACTCAAGGGCATGCGTGCCCTGCGCCTGTTGAGCCTGCCCTGTTCCACCGGCGAGGAGCCCTATTCGATCGCCATGGCCCTGCTGGACGGCGGCCTGGCGCCCCATCAGTTCAAGGTCGATGGCCTGGACGTCAGTCCGTTGTCGGTGGAGCGCGCCAGGAGCGCGGTCTACGGCAAGAACTCCTTCCGTGGCCAGGACATCGGCTTTCGTGAGCGGCATTTCGTCGCCGAGGACGAGCGCTATCGCCTGAGCGAGAGGGTGCGCGAGCAGGTGCGCCTGCAAGTGGGCAACGTGATGGAGCCAGGGTTGCTGGCCGCCGAGCCGGCCTTCGACTTCGTCTTTTGCCGCAACCTGCTGATCTATTTCGACCAGCCGACCCAGCGTCAGGTGTTCGAGGTGCTCAAGCGCCTCACCCACGAGGAGGGCGTGCTGTTCATCGGACCGGCCGAGGGCAGCCTGCTGGGGCGCCTGGGCATGCGCTCGATCGGCATTCCCCAGTCCTTCGCCTTCAGGCGCCACAACGAACCCGAGCCGGTACCGGTGCTGGCGCAACCCATGCCGCCGCCACTGCCGATTCCGTCTCGCAATATCGTGCCGCCGGCGCCGCGCCAGCGCCCTTTCGCCAGCCGCCTGGCGTCCTTGCCGGCGGTGGAGCCCGCGCGGCCCGCCAGCGATGCCGCCAGCCTGTTGGCCAGCATCGCCACGCTGGCCAACGAGGGCAAAAGCGCCGAGGCCCGCGCCGCTTGCGAGCGCTATCTGCGCGAGCATGAGCCGGCGGCCCAGGTGTTCTACTGGCTGGGCCTGCTCAGCGATGTTTCCGGCAACGCCATGGAGGCCCAGGGTTTCTATCGCAAGGCCTTGTACCTGGAGCCGCAGCACCCCGAGGCCCTGGCCCACCTGGCGGCGTTGCTGGCCTCCCAGGGCGATGCGGCTGGCGCCCAACGCTTGCAGGATCGCGCGGCCCGTAGCTCGCGCACCGCCGACAGTGAGTTGAAACGATGAGCCATCCCTATTCATTGGACGTGACCCGTGAAGATGCGCAGGCCATCGATGACTGCTGGAACCGCATCGGCATCCATGGCGACAAGTCCTGCCCTCTGCTGGCCGAGCACATCCATTGCCGCAACTGTTCGGTGTATTCGGCTGCCGCCACGCGCCTGCTGGACCGTTATTCGTTGCGCCAGCAGGACCGTGAGCGCTCGGTGGCCGAGGAAACCGACAGCGATGTGGCCAGCCGCTCGCTGCTGATGTTCCGTCTTGGCGAGGAATGGCTGGGGTTGCCTACCCGCTGTCTGTTGGAAGTGGCGCCGCAACAGGCGATCCATTCCCTGCCGCACCAGCGTTCACGAGCCTTGCTGGGGGTGGCCAATGTCCGCGGGGCGTTGGTGGCCTGCCTGTCGTTGACCGAGTTGCTGGGGCTCGACAGCACGCCGGCGATAGCCTCCAGTGCCCGGGTGATGCCGCGGATGCTGATCATCGGTGCCGAAGGCGGCCCGGTGGTGGTGCCGGTGGACGAGGTGCATGGCATCCATGCCATCGAGGAACGCATCCTCGACAACGCTTCGGCGTCCGGTGACCAGGCCAATGCCAAATACACCCGTGGCGTGTTGCAATGGCAAGGACGCAGCTTGCGCTTGCTGGATGAAGAGCAATTGCTCTCGGCCGTCACCCGGAGCCTGACATGACCCCCGATCAAATGCGCGACGCCTCGCTGCTGGAGCTGTTCAGCCTGGAAGCCGAGGCCCAGACCCAGGTGCTCAGCGCCGGGTTGCTGGCCCTGGAGCGCAACCCGACCCAGGCCGACCAGCTGGAGGCCTGCATGCGTGCGGCCCACTCCCTCAAGGGCGCGGCCCGGATCGTCGGGATCGATGCCGGTGTCAGCGTCGCCCATGTCATGGAGGATTGCCTGGTCAGTGCCCAGGAAGGGCGCCTTTATCTGCAACCCGAGCACATCGACGCCTTGCTCCAGGGCACCGACCTGTTGATGCGCGTCGCCACTCCAGGCGGTGCCGAGCTGGTGGCCCCGGATATCCAGGCCTATGTGGCGCTGATGGAGCGCTTGTTGACCCAGGGGCCTGGCGCGCCACAGCTGGCAGCGCCAGGCGTGCCGGCGCCTGTTGCTGCTGGCCTGCCGGACCTGTTGCTCGAGCCCAGGCTGCAGATGCCGGAGCCTGCGCCGACGCTGGCCGACCTCGAGCATGAAGCGCAGGCGCCTGACGAGCCAGCCCAGGAACCAGTCCCGGGCCTGCGCCGTGGCCGACGGGTCACCGATGGCGGTGAGCGGGTACTGCGGGTCACCGCCGAACGGCTCAACAGCCTGCTGGATCTGTCCAGCAAATCCCTGGTGGAAACCCAGCGGCTCAAGCCGTACCTGGCCACCATGCAGCGTCTCAAGCGGATCCAGAACAACAGCCTGGCGGCCCTGGAGAACCTCAACCTGCATCTGAAGGAGCATGCCCTGGGCCTTGAGGCCCAGGAGGCCCTGGCGGATGCGCGGCGGTTGCTAGCCGAGTCCCAGCAGCTGCTGGCGGAAAAGACCGCCGAGCTCGATGAGTTCGGCTGGCAGGCGAGCCAGCGCGCCCAGGTGCTCTACGACACGGCCCTGGCCTGCCGGATGCGGCCCTTCGCCGATGTGCTGGGCGGCCAGGCCCGCATGGTCCGGGACTTGGGGCGCAGCCTGGGCAAGCAGGTGCGCCTGGAGATCGAGGGTGAAAAGACCCAGGTCGACCGCGACGTGCTGGAAAAGCTCGAGGCACCGCTGACCCATCTGTTGCGCAATGCCGTCGACCACGGCATCGAACTGCCCGAGCAGCGCTTGCTGGCGGGCAAGCCGGCCGAGGGGGTGATTCGCCTGCGGGCCTCGCACCAGGCCGGGTTGCTGGTGCTGGAGTTGAGCGACGACGGGCATGGCGTGGACCTGGAGCGCTTGCGCCTGAGCATCGTCGAGCGTCATCTATCACCGGCCGAGACTGCCGCCCAGCTCAGCGAGGAGGAGTTGCTGACGTTCCTGTTCCTGCCGGGTTTCAGCCTGCGGGACAAGGTCACGGAGGTTTCCGGCCGGGGCGTCGGCCTGGATGCGGTGCAGCACATGGTGCGCCAGCTGCGTGGGGCGGTGGTGCTGGAGCAGGTCAGCGGCCAAGGCAGTCGCTTCCACCTTGAGGTGCCGTTGACCCTGTCGGTGGTGCGCAGCCTGGTGGTGGAGGTGGGGGGCGAAGCCTATGCCTTCCCGCTGGCCCATATCGAGCGCATGCGCGACCTGGAGCCGGAGGACATCGTCCAGGTGGAGGGGCGCCAGCATTTCTGGCACGAGGGCCGGCATGTCGGCCTGGTGGCCGCCAGCCAGCTGTTGCAGCGGCCGGCGACCCAGGATGGCGCGGCTACCTTGAAGGTGGTGGTGATCCGCGAGCGCGAGGCGGTGTACGGCATCGCCGTGGAGCGCTTCATCGGCGAGCGGACCCTGGTGGTGCTGCCGCTGGACGAGCGCCTGGGCAAGATCCAGGACATTTCCGCCGGTGCCCTGCTGGATGACGGCCGGGTGGCGTTGATCGTCGATGTCGAGGACATGCTGCGCTCGGTGGACAAGCTGCTCGACACCGGTCGCCTGGAGCGCATCGCCCGGCATCACCAGCAACATGCCCAGGCCGCGCGCAAGCGGATCCTGGTGGTCGACGACTCGCTGACGGTGCGCGAACTGCAGCGCAAGCTGCTGATCAATCGCGGCTACGACGTGGCCGTGGCCGTGGACGGCATGGACGGCTGGAATGCCCTGCGCTCGGAAAGCTTCGACCTGCTGATCACCGACATCGACATGCCGCGCATGGATGGGATCGAACTGGTCACGCTGCTGCGTCGCGACAATCGCCTGCAGTCGTTGCCGGTGATGGTGGTGTCCTACAAGGATCGTGAGGAAGACCGGCGCCGTGGACTGGATGCCGGTGCCGACTATTATCTAGCCAAGGCCAGTTTCCATGACGACGCCCTGCTGGATGCGGTGGTGGAACTGATTGGAGGAGCGCGGGCGTGAAGATAGCGATAGTCAATGACATGCCCATGGCGGTGGAGGCGCTGCGCCGGGCGCTGGCCTTCGACCCCAGCCATGAGGTGGTCTGGGTCGCCACCAACGGGGCGGAAGCGGTGCAGTACTGCGCCGAGCTGACCCCGGACCTGATCCTGATGGACCTGATCATGCCGGTGATGGACGGGGTCGAGGCCACGCGGCGGATCATGGCCGAGTCGCCCTGCGCCATCGTCATTGTCACCGTCGACCGCCAGCAGAACGTGCACCGGGTGTTCGAGGCCATGGGCCACGGCGCCCTGGATGTGGTCGACACGCCGGCGGTGGGGGCGGGCAACGCCCAGGAGGCGGCGGCGCCGTTGCTGCGCAAGATCCTCAATATTGGCTGGCTGATCGGCCAGAGTGGCAGTCGCGTGCGTTCCGCGCCGCAACCCCTGCGCAACGGTGCGGCGCGCCGCAGCCTGGTGGCCATCGGTTCCTCGGCCGGCGGGCCGGCAGCCCTGGAAGTGTTGCTCAAGGGCTTGCCAAAGGACTTTCCCGCCGCCATCGTGCTGGTCCAGCATGTCGACCAGGTGTTCGCCGCGGGCATGGCCGAGTGGCTCAGCAGTGCATCGGGGTTGCCAGTGCGCCTGGCCCGGGAAGGGGAACCGCCACAAAGCGGCACGGTGCTGCTGGCGGGCACCAACCATCACATCCGCCTGTTGAAGAACGGCACGCTGGCCTATACCGCCGAGCCGGTGAACGAGATATACCGACCCTCCATCGACGTATTTTTTGAAAGTGTCGCCAGTTATTGGAATGGCGATGCGGTGGGCGTGTTGCTGACGGGCATGGGCCGAGATGGCGCCCAGGGCTTGAAGCTGATGCGCGATCAGGGTTATCTGACCATCGCTCAGGACCAGAACAGCAGCGCGGTGTATGGCATGCCCAAGGCGGCCGCTGCCATCGGCGCCGCCGCAGAGATTCGCCCACTGGACAAGATCGCTCCACGTTTGCTGGAGATATTCGCCAAATGACTGATAAACGCAGCTGTCCTGGCCAGGTAGCACTTCAGGTGACAACCCATGAATGATTTACAGCTCGACGAATTCAAGACCGACGAAAACGCCGCCATGGTGTTGCTGGTGGACGACCAGGCCATGATCGGCGAGGCGGTTCGGCGTGGGTTGGCGAATGAGGAAAACATCGACTTCCACTTCTGCGCCGATCCACACCAGGCCATTGCCCAGGCGATTCGCATCAAGCCCACGGTGATCCTCCAGGACCTGGTGATGCCGGGCCTGGACGGCCTGACCCTGGTGCGCGAGTACCGCAACCACCCGGCGACCCAGAACATCCCGATCATCGTCCTGTCCACCAAGGAAGACCCGCTGATCAAGAGCGCGGCCTTCGCCGCCGGGGCCAACGACTACCTGGTCAAGCTGCCGGACAACATCGAGCTGGTGGCACGCATCCGCTATCACTCGCGTTCCTACATGACCCTGTTGCAGCGGGACGCCGCTTACCGGGCGCTACGGGTCAGCCAGCAACAGCTGCTGGACACCAACCTGGTGCTGCAGCGGCTGATGAACTCCGACGGCCTGACCGGGCTGTCCAACCGTCGGCACTTCGACGAGTACCTGGAGCTGGAATGGCGCCGGGCCATGCGTGAGCAGACCCAGCTGTCGCTGCTGATGATCGACGTCGACTACTTCAAGACCTACAACGATACCTTCGGCCACCTGGAGGGCGACGAAGCCCTGCGCAAGGTGGCCGCGGCGATCCGCGAGGCCAGCAGCCGGCCATCCGACCTGCCGGCGCGCTACGGCGGCGAGGAGTTCGTGCTGGTGCTGCCCAATACCTCGCCGGGTGGTGCGCGCCTGGTGGCCGAGAAGCTGCGCCAGACCGTCGAGGCCTTGAAAATCCCCCATATCGCGCCGGTGGAAGGGGCCAGCCTGACCATCAGCATCGGCCTGTCGACCATGACTCCGCAGCCCAACAGCCATTGCCGGCAGCTGATCTCGGCGGCGGACAAGGGCCTCTATCTGGCCAAGAACAATGGGCGCAATCAGGTGGGGATCGAGTAACCGCTTCAGTTGCCGGGCTGTTGGTCCCTGGGTACTTCGATAAAGGTATCGGGGAGCAGGTAATAGCAATGGCGCGAGGTTTGCGAGCAGGTCAGCAGCACGGCTTCGACTCTGTACTGGGCATGGGTGTTGAGTTTTCCAGCGCTGAACAGATTGTCGATCAGGTTGCTGGCGGCGATGGGATAGTCACCGAAGGCGTAGCGCCAGTGGCTGTTTCTGTGGGCGTTGACCCAGGTGGCGCTGAACTGCGCCTGCAGCCATAGGGTTTGCGTGCCCACGGTGTTTTCCATGGCGCGGGTGCGGTAGTAGATCCACCACCAGAGAAATACCGCCAAAGGCACGGCCAGGGCCCAGGCCAGCAGCGGGTGGATGAACAAGCCGAGGCCCAGCAGCGGTATGGCGGCGAACAGGCTGAGGATGAAGTACACCACTGCCCGTGAGCCCCTCGGGTTGCGCCTTTCCCGGGCGAGGATATGGCGGATCTCTGAATCAGTGAGGGTTCTTTCCATGGAGGGGCGCTGGCGGTTTCTGCTGGTAGTGGGAAACAGGGAATGAAGCCTGAGCCAGAATTATAGAGCTC
Source organism: Pseudomonas piscis (assembly GCF_009380155.1). Classification (GTDB taxonomy): domain Bacteria; phylum Pseudomonadota; class Gammaproteobacteria; order Pseudomonadales; family Pseudomonadaceae; genus Aquipseudomonas; species Aquipseudomonas piscis. Next base: position 865,325 of record NZ_WHUV01000001.1, read on the forward strand.
CCGATATGCCGGTTGGCGTGGCTATTCGTTGTTAAAGCCGCCAAGCGGGCTGCCGCCATTCGGTGATTCCGTTATAATCGCCGGCTTTCAAAAGTTCGCCAACGAGTGCTGCCATCCATGGAAATCAACCCGATCCTGAATACCATCAAGGACCTGACCGAGCGTTCCCAGTCCATTCGGGGGTATCTTTGACTACGATCAAAAGCATGACCGCCTGATCGAAGTCAACCGCGAGCTGGAAGACCCCAACGTCTGGAACAAGCCCGAGTACGCCCAGGCACTGGGGCGCGAGCGCTCCATGCTGGCACAGGTCGTCGAGACCCTGGACAAGCTGTCCGGTGGCCTCGCGGACTGCAAGGACTTGCTCGACATGGCCGTCGAAGAGAATGACGAAGGCGCCGTTAGCGACGTCGAGACCGAGCTGCAGGGCCTGGAAGAAGCCCTGGCCCAGCTTGAGTTCCGTCGCATGTTCAGTGGCGAGATGGACATGAACAACGCCTACCTGGACATCCAGGCCGGCTCCGGTGGCACCGAGGCCCAGGACTGGGCCAACATCCTGCTGCGCATGTACCTGCGCTGGGCCGACAAGCGCGGTTTCGACGCCACCATCATGGAACTGTCCGAGGGTGACGTCGCCGGCATCAAGGGCGCCACCGTGCACATCAAGGGCGAGTACGCCTTCGGCTGGCTGCGTACCGAGATCGGCGTGCACCGCCTGGTGCGCAAGAGCCCGTTCGACTCCGGCGCCCGTCGCCATACTTCGTTCTCGGCGGTATTCGTCTCGCCCGAGATCGACGACAAGGTCGAGATCGAGATCAACCCGTCCGACCTGCGCATCGATACCTATCGCTCCTCCGGCGCCGGCGGCCAGCACGTGAACACCACCGACTCGGCGGTGCGGATCACCCACGTGCCGACCAACACCGTGGTCAGCTGCCAGAACGAACGTTCCCAGCACGCCAACAAGGACACCGCCATGAAGATGCTGCGGGCCAAGTTGTACGAGCAGGAAATGCAGAAGCGCAACGCCGCCTCGCAGGCCTTGGAAGACACCAAGTCGGACATCGGCTGGGGCCACCAGATCCGTTCCTACGTACTGGATGACTCGCGCATCAAGGACCTGCGCACCGGCGTCGAGCGCAGCGACTGCCAGAAGGTCCTGGACGGCGACCTCGACCAATACCTGGAAGCGAGCCTCAAGCAGGGGCTGTAAACCGCACACCACCGCCGCGATACCGGCCATTGCCGGTATCGCGTGCCCTGCCCGACAGGGGCAATGAACACCTGATGGAAAGAATGACGACATGAGCGACCTCAAGACCGAAGCGCAAGACCTGCAACAGGAAGAAAACGCCCTGATCGCCCTGCGCAAGGAAAAACTTGCCGCAGAGCGTGCCAAAGGCAATGCCTTCCCCAACGACTTCCGTCGCGACAGCTACTGCAACGATCTGCAGAAACAGTACGCGGACAAGACCAAGGAAGAGCTGGAAGCAGCGGCGATCCCGGTCAAGGTGGCAGGTCGCATCATGCTCAACCGTGGCTCGTTCATGGTGATCCAGGACATGACCGGCCGCATCCAGGTCTACGTCAACCGCAAGACCCTGGCGGAAGAAACCCTGGCCGCGGTGAAGACCTGGGACCTGGGCGACATCATCAGCGCCGAAGGCACCCTGGCCCGTTCCGGCAAGGGCGACCTGTACGTCGAGATGACCAACGTGCGCCTGCTGACCAAGTCGCTGCGCCCGCTGCCGGACAAGCACCATGGCCTGACCGACACCGAGCAGCGCTACCGCCAGCGCTACGTCGACCTGATGGTCAACGAGGAAACCCGCCACACCTTCCGCGTGCGCTCCCAGGTCATCGCCCACATCCGTAGCTTCCTGGCCAAGCGCGACTTCCTCGAAGTCGAGACGCCGATGCTGCAGACCATCCCTGGCGGCGCGGCGGCCAAGCCGTTCGAAACCCACCACAACGCCCTGGACATGGCCATGTTCCTGCGTATCGCGCCGGAGCTGTACCTCAAGCGCCTGGTTGTCGGCGGGTTTGAGAAAGTGTTCGAGATCAACCGCAACTTCCGTAACGAAGGCGTCTCGACTCGTCACAACCCTGAATTCACCATGCTCGAGTTCTACCAGGCCTACGCTGACTACAACGACAACATGGACCTCACCGAGGAACTGTTCCGCGAGCTGGCGCAGCTGGTCCTGGGCAGCACCGACGTGCCGTACGGCGACAAGGTGTTCCACTTCGGCGAGCCGTTCGTACGCCTGTCGGTGTTCGACTCGATCCTCAAGTACAACCCGGAGCTGACCGCCGCCGACCTGCAGGATGTCGACCGCGCCCGCGAGATCGCCAAGAAGGCTGGCGCCAAGGTGCTGGGCCATGAAGGCCTGGGCAAGCTGCAGGTGATGATTTTCGAGGAGCTGGTGGAGCACAAGCTGGAGCAGCCGCACTTCATCACCGAGTACCCGTTCGAAGTTTCGCCACTGGCCCGTCGCAACGACGACAACCCGGCCGTGACCGACCGCTTCGAGCTGTTCATCGGTGGTCGCGAGATCGCCAACGCCTATTCCGAGCTCAACGATGCCGAGGACCAGGCCGAGCGCTTCCTGGCCCAGGTGGCCGAGAAGGACGCCGGTGACGACGAAGCCATGCACTACGACGCCGACTTCGTGCGGGCCCTGGAATACGGCATGCCGCCGACCGCCGGTGAAGGCATCGGCATCGACCGCCTGGTGATGCTGCTGACCAACTCGCCGTCGATCCGCGACGTGATCCTGTTCCCGCACATGCGGCCCCAGGCCTGACATGTCGTGAATGAGAAGCCGCCTTCACCAGGCGGCTTTTTATTGTCTGGGTGGAACTGACGTACCGCTTCTGATTCCGTGTGACTGATAAGAGGAATACCTGTCGTGAACCGCGCAATTGCTCAAGAGGGTGCAGCTGGCATCGCCACCGCGGTGGCTGAAAGCGTTCAGTACCAGGGCCGCAAGGCCAGTCGCCAGGGCAGTGAACAGCGCCGACAGGAGATTCTCGATGCCGCCATGCGCATCGTCGTACGTGATGGCGTGCGGGCCGTGCGCCATCGCGCGGTAGCCGCCGAGGCCGGTGTGCCGCTATCGGCCACCACCTACTATTTCAAGGATATCGATGACCTGCTCACCGATACCTTCGCCCAATATGTCGAACGCAGCGCGGCGTTCATGGCCAAGCTGTGGACCAACAATGAAGGGCTGCTGCGGGAAATGGTCGCCTATGGCGACGGCAGCCCGGCGTGTCGTTCGCAACTGGCTGACGATATCGCGCGGATGACCGCCGACTACGTGCAGCGCCAGCTCAGCACCCGGCGCGAGCACCTGATGGCCGAGCAGGCGTTCCGCCAGGAGGCGCTGCTCAATCCGCGCCTGGCGCAGTTGGTGCGTTCGCACCAGCAGATCCTGCTGCAGGGCACTTGCCAGTTCTTCCAGGTCCTGGGATCGCGGGAGCCACAGCAAGATGCCAAGGTGTTGACGTCTATAATCGGCCGAATGGAGTATCAGGGCCTGCTCAACGATGCCGAGCCTCTGGCCGACGAGGAAATGCTCGGCATCCTGACCCGCTACATGCACCTGGTGCTGGCCTCTGTATGAGGTAGCGGCCCGGCCGGGAACGGATCAACCGGGCACCAGGTCAATTCAGGAGCGACGAGCTCTTCGTCGCAGCGGTACGCGTCCAGCGGGCCGCCCAGTAACAGGTTCGAGCGATTCAACAGAGGGAATTTCCGGTGGACGATTACCAGCAGACGATACGCACCTTGTCCGATCGCATAGTGCTGGCGCAGACACCGATCCGCGTGCTGGATGCGGTGAAGTGGGACGAGAGCATCCGTAAGGGTTTTCTCAAGGCCAAGGGCAAGGAAATGCCGGCGGTGGACCGCGCCTACTACGAAGGTCGCCCGCTGTCCTTCGACTCCGGCGCGGTGAAGCTGGAATTCCAGAACATCGAGCGCGACATCACTCGCCAGCTGGGCCAGTTCAACCCGGTGGGGCAGATCATGCGCCGCATGTGCAAGGAATACCGCATGGTGGTGCGCATGCTCGAGGCTCGCGGCACCGGCGACTTCGGCCTGATTTCCCAGGAACTGTACGGCGCCGCTTCGGATGCCTTCCATGCCGGCGACCCGACCCTGGCGGACCTCGGCCTGATGATGTCCGACTACCTGAACAACATCGACGGTCGTGGCGACCTCAAGGACGAGCCCAAGACCCTGAGCGCCAAGGATGCGGTGAGCCTGCTGCAGGGCCGGCTGAACAAGGTCTTCGGCGAGGCCGAGGAGACCATCCGGGTCTTCGAGTCCGACGGTATCGTCGCCGATGCGGCGGCGGGTGCCGACTACATCAAGATCCGCAGCGATGCGATGTTCAACGACCGTGATGTAAGGGCCCTGGAAGTCCACGAAGGGCTGGTGCATGTAGGCACCACCCTGAACGGCTTGAACCAGCCGATCTGCACCTTCCTGGCCAAGGGCCCACCCTCGTCGACGGTGACCCAGGAAGGCCTGGCGATCCTCATGGAGATCATCACCTTCGCCTCCTACCCCAGCCGCCTGCGCAAGCTGACCAACCGGACCCGGGCCATCCACATGGTGGAGGAGGGGGCGGATTTCTTGCAGGTGTTCGAGTTCTTCCGCGAACAGGGTTTCGAGATGGCCGAGAGCTATGGCAACGCCAGCCGGGTGTTCCGTGGTTCGGTGCCCACGGGGCTGCCTTTTACCAAGGACTTGTCCTACCTCAAGGGCTTCATCATGGTTTACAACTACATTCAGCTCGCCGTGCGCAAGGGCAAGCTGGAGCAGGTGCCGCTGCTGTTCTGCGGCAAGACCACCCTGGAAGACATGCGTACCCTGCGCCAACTGGTGGACGAAGGGATGGTGGTGGCGCCCAAGTACCTGCCCGACCAGTTCCGCGACATGAACGCCCTGTCGGCATGGATGTGCTTCTCCAACTTCCTCAACCACCTGAGCCTGGACCGGATCGAGGCCGACTACTCCAACATCCTTTGACTGCAGCCGGGGGGCGCACATGGACGTATCCAAAGATATCCGCAGCCGCCACGGGCTGCTTCAGCAGGCGCGGCCATCGACTGCGGACCGCGCCCCGGCGCCATGCCGTGCGGGGTATCGCGGGTGAGCAGGCTACTCAAGTGTTGCGCGGTTCTTGCCCTGTTGCTGGGCCTGCACGGTTGCAGTTCGCTGCTGTTCTATCCCGAGCCGGGCCTGCCCTTCACCCCGGAGCGGGCCAAGCTCGAATACCGTGACGTCACCCTGACCACCGCCGATGGTCTCAAGCTCCATGCCTGGTGGCTGCCGCCCAAGGCCGGGGTGCCGGTCAAGGGGACGGTGCTGCACCTGCATGGCAATGGCGGCAACCTGGCCTGGCACCTGGGCGGCAGCTGGTGGCTACCGGAGCAGGGCTACCAGGTGTTGTTGCTGGACTATCGCGGCTACGGCTTGTCCGAGGGCGAACCGTCCCTGCCGGCGATCTACCAGGATCTGGACAGCGCCTTCGCCTGGCTGGACCAGGCCCCCGAGGTCCAGGGCAAGCCACTGGTGGTCCTCGGCCAGAGCCTGGGCGGTGCCCTGGCCATCCACTACCTGGTGGAGCATCCCGAACGCCAGGCCCGGCTCAAGGCCATCGTTTTCGATGGCGTGCCGGCCAGTTATCGCGATGTCGGGCGCTACGCCCTGAGCACTTCCTGGCTGACCTGGCCCTTGCAGGTGCCGCTGTCCTGGCTGGTGCCGGATGGCGACAGCGCGATCCATTCCATGGCGCGCCTGACCGGGGTGCCGAAGCTGATCTACCACAGCCTCGACGACCAGCTCGTCCCCTTGTCCAATGGCATCCGCCTGTATCAAGCTGCGCCGCCGCCGCGGGTCCTGCAACTGACCCGCGGCGACCATGTGCAGACCTTCGCCGATCCGACCTGGCGCAGCGTGATGCTGCGCTACCTCGACGACCCACAGCATTTCGACGGGTTGCGCCGCCTGGGGGAAATCCCCAACTACCCGACGACCCCCAATTCAGCAGTTGAACCTCCAGAGAGTCCGCAATGAGTGAAGAACGTAACGTCCTGCCAATGATCATCACCGGTATCTGCAGCATCATCGGTACCGTGGCCTGCCTGTGGTACTACGGCTACCTGCATTTCGCCAAGCCGGAGGATGCGTTGCTGCTCAACGACTTCACCATGCTCAAGACCATTCCCGGGGAGGACTACAAGATCTCCCTCAAGCCGGCAGCCCAGGTGGCCCAGTGCGTCGATGGCGTGCTGGTGCTGTTCGATACCGAGCAGAAGGGCCTGACCGGGGTGCTGGTCGATAACAAGAAGCAGGCGGTGCGCTGCATGGGCCAGGAAACCCCGCAACTGGTGCAGTAGGTTCCCCAGGCTTCGGGGCTGTTTCAGCCAGGCATGAAAAAACGCCGCGGACCTGGGTCCGCGGCGTTTTGTTTTCCCGGCCGGTCAAGGCCGGGGACCGGCATCAGCGGATCGTGGAGCGAGGAGCCACTGGCTGGTTGTCGTTGGAAATGGTCACTTCCACGCGACGGTTCATGGCTCGGCCGGAAACGCTGCCGTTATCGGCTACCGGGTATTCCTTGCCATAACCCTGGGAGACGATGCGCGCCGGGTCGATACCCATGCGGATCAGCGCCATCTGTACCGAGCCGGCACGGCGCTCGGACAGCGACTGGTTGTAGGCATCGCGGCCGGTGCTGTCGGTATAGCCCTCGACGATCACCTTGCGGTCCGGGTTCTGCTGGAGGAACTGCGCCAGCTTGTTGATGTTGGCCAGGCCGGCGGGCTTGAGGTCGGACTTGTTGAGGGCAAACAACACATCGCCGAAGGTCACCAGGGTACCGCGATCGGTCTGCTTGGCGTTGAGGCTGGCCTGCAGTTGCTTGATCTGTGCATCGCGGGCATCGAGGATGGCGCGGGCACGCTGGTCGCCGGCGTCCTTGAGCTTGATCTCGGCGGTACGCAGGGCGATGGTTTCCTTGGCTACTTCAACCCGCTGGTTGGTCAGGTAGGCCAACTGGTCGACTTTCTTCTCGTTCTCCTTGTCCAGGTAGGCCTGGTCGGCCTTGTTCATCCAGTCGGAGGCGTCCTTGGTTTCCAGGGCGGCGAGCTTGCTGGCCTGCGGGTTGGCTTGCAGGGCCGAGAAGTTGGTCCGGGCGTTTTCCAGGTTGGCGTTAGGCGGGGTGGAGCAGGCCGCCAGGGCTACGCTCATGGCCAACAGGGCAGGGATCATCAGTTGTTTGCGCATAGTGTTCGTCCTTTCAATCGATTACGAGTACGTGGGAATCGGCGGCGGCTTACTGCACGCTGCGCATACCTTCCTGACGCAGTTCCTGAACGCCTTTCTGGGAGTCCTTCAGCGCCTGCTCGGCCTTGGCGGCCTGGGCCTTGCGCTCGGCTACCCGGGCATCCCACTCGGCCTGTTCAGCCAGGCGCCGAGCCTCGTCGTAGTTCTTGTCATGCATGGCGATTTCAGCTTGCTTGAGCTTGTCCTGTGCAGCCTTCATTTCCACTGCGGCGAATTCGGTGCCGCCCGCGGTCACTGCGCTATTGACCGCAGATTGGGTGACCGCGTACTGCTCGGAAGGCGGATTCCCGGCACAACCGGCCAGTACCATGCTGCTACCGAGGGCCAGCGCGGCCAGTTTCAGTCCGCGCAGAGAGGTGAACGAGGATTTGGCAGTGCTGATCTTCATGGTCTTCAACTCCATTGGGTAACTCCTGGGAAACATCAAAATCCACCCCGGTCCTGGCGCCGTGACGCTGAGTGACTACAAGCGCTGATGGCAAAATTTGAAACGGCCGTTCCAGTGATGGCTAATGGGTGTGACCTGAGGCGTTTTTGAATAGTTCAGCGAAAGCTGGCGATTGGCCAAAAAAAATTCGGCACCCCGAAAACCCCCGGAAACCGGGAACTTTTACCGCTTGCAGAGGTAATCCCGGCCGCTTGCGCAGCCGGGAAAGGGGAGGGAGGAAGGGCGATTCAGTGCTTGGGTTTGTCCACCTGGCTCGACATCAGGTGCAGATGCTGGCGCGACAGCGCCAGGAAGCGCGGAGTAGGGCCGACGTCCTCATACAGTGGATCGCCTTCCTCGTCGGTGGCCACCACATGTTGGCCCTGGACATAGGGGAAGCTCGCCTCGAGCTCTTCCAGGGCGGCGCCGATCAGTTCGCCCAAAAGCTCCTCGGTCTGGCGCTTGGGGTACATCTCGGACAGGGCGGCCAGGCGCGCGGCGGCCTCCATGTCCAGGTGGATCCGGTAGCTGGTCCGGGTCAGGCGGCCCTTGGCGTTCTCTTCCCAGTGTTGCGCGAGTTCACGGATTTTCATGCTGGCCTCGATGACACCTGCTCGTGGCAGGGCAGTGGGTTGACCGGACGATGCCGGTGAGCGGCCGTTGTGCGGCCTATCCTTGAGACTAGCTTCATCGCCGAAGGTCGGTGCCCGGTTCGTCCCATGCTTGCTAAGGAGCGCATGCAGGCGGCACTCTTGAGCCTTCCGTGCTGCCTCATAGCCTGCTGGAGAACACCTCGATGACCGATATTGATGCGCGCCTGCGCGAAGACGTCCACCTCCTGGGGGAGTTGCTGGGCAACACCATCCGCGATCAGTACGGGGAGGGGTTTCTCGACAAGATCGAGCAGATTCGCAAGGCGGCCAAGGCCGATCGCCGCAGTTCCACTGGAGCCGAGCTGAGCGCCAGCCTCGATCCGCTGGCCGAGGATGAACTGCTGCCGGTGGCCCGGGCCTTCAACCAGTTCCTCAACCTGGCCAACATCGCCGAGCAGTATCAGTTGATCCACCGACGCGACGAGGCACAGCCGGCGCCGTTCGAGGCCCGGGTCCTGCCGCAGTTGCTGGAGCGCCTGCGGGCCGAGGGGCATTCGGCCGATGCCCTGGCCCGACAGCTGGGGCGCCTGGAAATCGAACTGGTACTGACCGCGCATCCTACGGAAGTGGCGCGCCGCACCTTGATCCAGAAATACGATGCCATCGCCGGGCAACTGGCCGCCCAGGACCACCGCGACCTGACCAGCGCCGAGCGCGCGCAGATCCAGGAGCGCTTGCAGCGCCTGATCGCCGAGGCCTGGCACACCGAGGAAATCCGCCGTACTCGCCCGACCCCGGTGGACGAGGCCAAGTGGGGGTTCGCGGTGATCGAGCATTCGCTGTGGCAGGCCATTCCCAACTACCTGCGCAAGGCCGACAAGGCTTTGTTCGACGCCACCGGGCTGCGCCTGCCGCTGGAGTCGGCGCCGATCCGCTTCGCCTCATGGATGGGCGGTGACCGCGATGGCAACCCCAATGTCACGGCTGCAGTGACCCGTGAAGTGCTGTTGCTGGCGCGCTGGATGGCCGCCGACCTGTACCTGCGGGACGTCGATCACCTGGCCGCCGAGCTGTCCATGCAGCAGGCCAGCGCCGCTTTGCTGGCCAAGGCCGGAGATAGCGCTGAGCCTTACCGGGCCTTGCTCAAGCAACTGCGCGAGCGTTTGCGGGCGACTCGCAACTGGGCCCATGCGGCACTCGGGGCGGCGGTGCCGGCCGGTCCCGAGGTGTTGCAGCACAACCGCGAGCTGCTGGAGCCGCTGCAACTGTGCTATCAGTCGCTGCACGAGTGCGGCATGGGCGTGATCGCCGATGGGCCGCTGCTCGATTGCCTGCGCCGGGCGGTGACCTTCGGCCTGTTCCTGGTACGGCTGGACGTGCGCCAGGATTCTGCCCGGCACACCGCGGCCATGACCGAGATCACCGATTACCTGGGTCTGGGCCGCTATGAGGATTGGAGCGAGGAAGACCGCATCACCTTCCTGATGCGCGAGCTGGGCAGCCGGCGTCCGCTGTTGCCAGGCTACTTCAAGCCCTCGGCGGACACCGCCGAGGTGCTGGCTACTTGTCGCGAGATCGCCGTGGCCCCGGCGGCGTCGCTTGGGTCCTATGTGATCTCCATGGCTGGCGCCGCCTCCGACGTGCTGGCGGTACAGCTTTTGCTCAAGGAGTCCGGGGTATTGCGGCCGATGCGCGTGGTGCCGCTGTTCGAAACCCTGGCGGACCTGGACAACGCCGGCCCGGCGATGGAGAAGCTGCTGCACCTGCCGGGCTATCGCGCACGCTTGCAGGGCCCGCAGGAAGTGATGATCGGTTACTCCGACTCGGCCAAGGACGCCGGCACCACGGCTGCGGCCTGGGCCCAGTACCGGGCCCAGGAGCGGCTGGTGGATATCTGCCGTGAGCAGCAGGTGGAACTGCTGTTGTTCCATGGCCGTGGCGGTACCGTGGGGCGTGGCGGCGGTCCGGCCCACGCGGCGATCCTGTCGCAGCCGCCGGGGTCGGTGGCGGGGCGTTTCCGTACTACCGAGCAGGGCGAGATGATTCGCTTCAAGTTCGGCCTGCCGGATATCGCCGAGCAGAACCTCAACCTCTACCTGGCGGCGGTCCTGGAGGCCACTCTGCTGCCGCCACCACCGCCCGAACCGGCCTGGCGCCACCTGATGGACGAGTTGGCCAGCGACGGGGTCCAGGCTTATCGGGCGGTGGTGCGGGACAACCCGCAGTTCGTCGAGTATTTCCGCCAGTCCACCCCGGAGCAGGAACTGGGGCGCCTGCCCCTGGGTAGCCGGCCGGCCAAGCGCCGGGCCGGGGGCATCGAAAGCCTGCGGGCGATCCCGTGGATTTTCGGCTGGACCCAGACCCGCCTGATGCTGCCGGCCTGGCTGGGCTGGGAGGCGGCGCTGAGCAAGGCGCTGGCCCGGGGCGAGGGCGAGCTGCTGGGGCAGATGCGTGAGCAATGGCCGTTCTTCCGCACCCGTATCGACATGCTGGAGATGGTCCTGGCCAAGGCCGATGCCGAGATCGCCCGGTCTTATGACGAGCGCCTGGTGGAGCCGGAGCTGCTGCCATTGGGTGCGCACTTACGCGACCTATTGTCGCAGGCCTGCGCGGTGGTCCTGGGACTGACCGGGCAGTCGCAACTGCTGGCCCACAGTCCCGAGACCCTGGAGTTCATTCGCTTGCGCAACACCTATCTCGACCCGCTGCACTTGTTGCAGGCCGAACTGCTGGCTCGTTCGCGCAAGCAGGAGGCGCCCCAAGGAAGCCCCGTGGAACAGGCGTTGCTGGTCTCCGTGGCGGGTATCGCCGCTGGCCTGCGCAATACGGGTTGAGGTCGGCGGGTAGCGTCGGACGGAATTGGCGCAGCCCTGATTGAGACAAATCCTGAGTGTCGCTCAGATCTATCTGGCGACACTTTGTTACGGGGTTGCGACTTGTCATACCTCGCCAACAGGGCACGAAAAGGCCGGGTTCCTCCGACTTTCGACTGCTTGTGTGCGCTGTGTCGGCTGTGTATCTTGATCAGCCTTTGGCCGTTTGGGCGGCTTTAACCTGATTTTTGAGATTGGCCCGACGAGGCGAATCCGAGCGTTTCTAAATAAAAAATTGAGGAGCACATCGATGCGCGTAATTCTGCTGGGAGCTCCCGGGGCCGGTAAAGGTACTCAGGCAAAGTTCATCACCGAGAAGTTCGGCATTCCACAGATCTCCACCGGCGACATGCTGCGTGCTGCGGTCAAGGCGGGCACCGAGCTGGGCCTGAAGGCCAAGAGCGTGATGGACAGCGGCGGCCTGGTTTCCGATGACCTGATCATCAACCTGGTCAAGGAACGCATCAGCCAGCCTGATTGCGCCAACGGCTTCCTGTTCGATGGCTTCCCGCGCACCATTCCCCAGGCCGAGGCGCTGGTGAAGGCTGGCGTCGAACTGGACCACGTGGTGGAAATCGCCGTCGACGATGAAGAGATCGTCCAGCGCATCGCCGGTCGTCGCGTGCACGAGGCTTCGGGTCGTGTGTACCACACCGTCTACAACCCGCCGAAGATCGCTGGCAAGGACGACATCACCGGTGAAGACCTGGTGCAGCGCAAGGACGACACCGAGGAAACCGTGCGCCATCGCCTGTCGGTCTACCACTCCCAGACCAAGCCGCTGGTTGAGTTCTACCAGCAGTTGGCCGCGTCCCAGGGCAAGCCGAAGTACAGCCATATCCCTGGCGTGGGCTCGGTGGAAGTGATCACCGCCAAGGTGCTCGAAGCCCTGAGCTGAATAACCTGATCGTTTGATCGCACAACGGCCCGCTTGCGGGCCGTTGCTGTTTATAATGCGCCACTTTTTTCAATGCTATGGAACCCCCGATGAGCACCTTGCTGGCCCTGGACACCGCGACTGAAGCCTGCTCCGTTGCTTTGCTGCATGACGGCAAGGTCACGAGCCATTACGAGGTGATCCCGCGCCTGCATGCGCAGAAGCTGTTGCCGATGATCAAGGAGCTGCTGGCCAACGCCGGGACTACCTTGCAGGCGGTGGACGCCATTGCCTTCGGTCGTGGCCCGGGAGCCTTCACTGGGGTGCGGATCGCGATCGGCGTGGTGCAGGGCCTGGCCTTTGCCCTGGACCGCCCGGTGCTGCCGGTGTCCAACCTGGCGGTCCTGGCTCAGCGGGCCCTGCGCGAGCACGGCGCGACCCAGGTCGCGGCGGCCATCGATGCGCGGATGGATGAAGTCTATTGGGGTTGCTACCGGGAAGTCGCCGGCGAGATGCGCCTGGTGGGCAACGAGGCGGTCCTGCCTCCCGAGGTTGCCGCGTTGCCCCAGGGCAGCAGCGGCGACTGGTTCGGCGCCGGCACCGGATGGGGTTACGGCGAGCGCATTGCGCTCAACCTCAGCGGCCAGGACGCGGGCATGCTGCCCCATGCCGAAGACCTGCTGGCGCTTGCGCGGTTCGCCTGGGAGCGCGGCGAATCGATCCGTGCCGACGATGCCCAGCCGGTCTACCTTCGGGACAAGGTAGCCACGCCCAAGGCTCGTTGAATAATCCCGTGCCGATTGGCGGATGGAATGGGTAATCTCCACGACTGACGCCAATCGTCCGGTTTTTGACGCGAATCCTGCCCGGATTCAAACCTTTTGGCTTTTCTGTGTTCTAGTTATCACTCGGGCATTTGCTAAGTCGAAGCGGTGCCGCTAAATTGCCATCATCGACCCCGGGCTTTTCAGTATGCGTATAGACGGCATCTCCTCGCACTCCTACCCCATCAAGCGCAAGCCTCGCAAAGGCCGGGCGCAGGTAGACGAGTCCCTGGACGATATCGAGGCCGTCGATGTCCAACCCGAGCCCGCAGCCCAGGGCCGTTCCCAGTCAGCCTCCCGTACCAGCAATCTTCCCGCCCGTCCCCAGGACATGATCTTCCAGCGCGCAATGAAAAGAAGCGTGGCCAATGCCCTGGCCAGCTATCTGACCACCGCGGGTTTCGTCGATTGGGATATGGAAGTGGTGGGGCTCGACCTGCACATCTGATGCTGCCCTATTTTCTCGGTTGTCCTTCCTGGAGCGAAAACGCCTGGCGCGAGTACCTGTACCCGGAGGATGCGCGACCCAACGATTTTCTCGGCCTGTACTGCCAGGTGTTCAACGCCGTCGAGGGCAATACCACCTTCTATGCCCGGCCCGCGCCAGCCACGGTGGAGCGTTGGGCACAGATCATGCCCGGGCATTTTCGCTTCACAGCCAAGTTCCCGGGCGATATCAGCCATGGCGGCGACCTGCGCGAACAACTGCCGGCTGCCGAGAGTTTCATCCAGTTGCTCAGCCCCCTGGGTGAGCGGGTGTCGCCGTTGTGGCTGCAGTTGCCGGCCACCTTCGCGCCACAGCGCCTGGGCGAACTGATGGAATTCATCGATGGCCTGCAGCGACCGCTGGCGGTGGAGGTCCGGCATCCGGAGTTCTTCGCCAAGGGCGACGCCGAGCGGATGCTCAACCGCTTGCTGCGCGAACGCGGTGTGGAGCGTATCTGCCTCGACCCACGAGCCCTGTTCAGCTGCACTTCGACGGCGCCAGCGGTGCTGCATGCGCAGTCGAAGAAACCCAAGGTGCCGCCGCGCCCTGCGGCATTCACCCAGTTTCCCCAGGTACGTTTCATCGGCCATCCCGAGCTTGCGGCCAACGATCCGTTCCTGGTGCCCTGGCTCGACAAGGTCGCCGGCTGGATCGAAGAGGGGCGTACGCCCTATGTTTTCCTGCACACCTCCGACAACCGCATGGCCGCTGAACTGGCCCGGCGTTTTCATGCGCGCCTGATGCAACGTTTGCCTGGTTTGCCCGCCTTGCCTGAGTTATACAGGGAGCCCGCCGCGGAGCAGCTTGGTTTGCTCTGAGGTGCTTTTGCAGCCTTCGAGGAGCGAGTAATGGATCACGCGCAAACCCTTCGTGCCAATGCCTTCAGAGCCCTGCATGAACGTGCCGGGGCTTTTGTCATTCCCAATCCCTGGGATGCCGGCTCCGCCAGGATGCTGGCCGGCCTGGGCTTCGAGGCCCTGGCCACCACCAGTGCCGGCTATGCATTTTCCCTCGCGCGCCCGGATGCCGAAGGCGCCTTGAGCCTGGCCGATACCCTGGCCAATGTGCGCGGCATCGTCGGCGCCAGCGAGCTGCCGGTAGCCGTGGACCTGGAGAACGGTTTTGCCGAGAGCCCTGGGGAGTGCGCCCAGGCCCTGTTGCAAGCGGCTGCCTGCGGCGCGGTGGGTGGCTCGATCGAGGACGCCAGCGGTCGTGCCGAAGAGCCCATCTACGATTTCCAGCTGGCGGTGGAGCGCATCGAGGCTTGCGTCGCGGCGGTGCGTAGCCTGCCGTTCTCCTTCACCCTGACTGCCCGGGCGGAGAACCAGCTGCACGGCTGCAATGACCTGGCGGACACCATCCGCCGCTTGCAGGCCTATGCCGAGGCCGGCGCCGACGTGCTCTACGCCCCGGCGCTGCGCAGTGCGCAGGAGATCAGCCAAGTGGTGCGGGCGGTGGCGCCCAAACCGGTGAACGTGCTGATGTCCGGCGGCCTGGACCTGAGCGTGGCGCAACTGGCGGAACTGGGCGTCAAGCGCATCAGTGTCGGTTCGGCCCTGGCCCGGGCGGCCTATGGCGCGTTCTACCAGGCGGCGCAGGAGATCCGTGACCAGGGCCGCTTCGATTTCGCCGAGCGGGCGATTCCCTTCGGGCAGATCAATCAATTGTTCAAGCAGTCGTAAAAAGGAATTGGCGTGAGGGCAAGGAGGGTTGTGGGCGCCCTGGTGTTGCTGGGCGCCCTGTTGTTGATTGGTGTGCGGTTGGGCTGGCTGGCGCTGGCCGATGCCTGGAATCCCTGGGCGCCGCTGGATGTGCGGGCCAAGCCCAATCTGTTGACCCGCTTCAAGCTGTCACGACTGCAGGATGACCCGCAGCTGTGCGACCAGGCCCTCGCGACCTCGGGCTTGCGCACCAGTCGCCAACCCGACAGCCGTGCCGATGTGGACTGTCCCTTGAGCAATACCGTGCGAGTGCAGGGCGGCGATATCGCCCTGAGTAGCAGCTTCCTCGCCAGTTGCCCGCTGGCCGTGGCCTTTGCCCTGTACCAGCGCCATGGCTTGCAGCCGGCGGCGCAGCAGGTGTTTGGCCAGCGGGTGGCGCGCGTCGATCACCTGGGCAGTTTTGCCTGTCGCAATATGTATCACCGCAAGATTGGCTGGCGCAGCGAGCATGCCAGCGCCAACGCCCTGGATATCGCCGGCTTTCGCCTGAGTGACGGACGCAATATCAGCGTGCTCAAGGATTGGCCGAAGGACAGTGCCGAGGGACGGTTTCTGCGCCTGGCCCGGGATGGTGCCTGCGACGCTTTCAACGTGGTGCTGGGGCCGGATTTCAACAGCGCCCATCGCAACCATTTCCACCTGGACCTGGGGCCGCTCTGGCGTTGTCGCTGAGGGACAGGGTCAGGCGGCGATGCGCAGGTTCTGCAGGATCAGCGGACGGGCCCAGCCCATGTCGAAGTCCATCTGCCGTTGCTGCTCGATAAGCTCTTGTGGCGGGAACGGCTCGGCCGGCTTGTCCAGCAGGTCCATCTCGAATTCGGCGATCGGCAGGTGCAGCGGGCGCGGGGCCGGGGCCGGGCCGGGCTCTGGCAGGGGCTGGCCGGCATTGAGCACGATCGGGCGTACCCAGCCGCTCTCGAAATCTTGCTGGCGTTGCTGGGCGATGATTTCTTCCGGCGGGAAGGGCGGGGCTGGTTTGTCCAGCAGTTCCATCTCGAACTCGGCGATGGGCAGGAACAGTGGCTCGGGCGGACGGACTTCGGTGTCCTGGACCTCGCAACCGCGCTGGTTGACGATCTGCGCCAGTATCTCGCTGCCACCGGCAGGTTCCACCGGGCCATCGACGGCCACCTTGGGCATGGCTTCAACGCCGGCGCCATCACCTCTTTGCTCGGCCAGGGCCTGGGCGAAGAAGTCCTGCCACAGGTGGCTGACGCCACTGAGTGCCTGGGAGTTGCGCAGGCCATAGTCGCCATGGGGCGAGATATAACCTATCGATGTGCGTTGAATGTCTGACATTGCTCTCGGTCGACGCTGAGCTCTGGCAAAATGGCCGATAGTCCTGTTATCGGCAGTTTTTGCCGATCATTAATTTTTTGAGTGTGTTTTCAGATGAGTGAGCAACCTGCGGCCTGCCGCATCAACGTCGAGGCCCTGGATGCCGGGTTCGAGTCCGAGGCCCGGCAGTGGGCCGAGCGCCTGGGCTTGCCGTTGCAGATCGAGGACGCCGAGTTCGCCCTGCAGGTGGGCGAGCAGGGGTTGCAACTGCAGCAACTGGGGCCTGACGCCCCGGGGCCGGTACGGGTGGACTTCGTCGAAGGCGGCGCGGCCCATCGGCGCTTGTACGGCGGGGGCAGCGGCCAGATGATCGCCAAGGCCGTGGGCGTGGCCCAGGGCGTGCGGCCACGGGTGCTGGATGCCACGGCGGGCCTGGGCAAGGATGGCTTCGTGCTGGCGACCCTGGGTTGCCAGATGAGCCTGATCGAGCGCCAGCCGCTGATCGGTGCCCTGCTGGAGGATGGCCTGGCTCGTGCGGCACAGGATGCCGAGGTGGCGCCGATCGTTGCGCGGATGCAACTGCTCAAGGGCAACTCCATCGAGCTGATGCGCAACTGGCAAGGCGAACCGCCCCAGGTGATCTACCTCGACCCGATGTTCCCCCACCGGGAGAAAAGCGCCCTGGTAAAGAAGGAAATGCGCCTGTTCCGGCCTCTGGTGGGCGACGACAACGACGCTCCGGCATTGTTGGAAGCGGCCCTGGCCCTGGCCAGCCACCGGGTGGTGGTCAAGCGTCCGCGCAAGGCGCCGTGCATCGACGGACCCAAGCCCAGCCATGGCCTGGAAGGCAAGTCCAGCCGCTACGACATCTACCCCAAGAAGGCGCTCAAGGCCTGAACTCTGGCCGGCGCGCTCAGTCCGGCTCCGGACGATAGGCGCGCATGAACAGCCCCACCACTTCCCGCACGTGCTCCTCTGCGGCGGCCCCGGCCAGGGGCTTGCCGCAGCCGTAGAGCAAGCGGAAATTCGCCCCGCCCTTGAGCATGCAGAAGAAGTGTTCGGCGGCGTTGCGCGGCTTGTCGATACTCAGGGTGCCCTGCTGGTGGATCTTGCCCAGGAGCCGTTCCATGCCCTGCAGGACACGTTCGGGACCGGCTTCGAAGAACACCTGCGAGAGCTTGGGGTCCTGGCTGCCCAGGGTCATGATCAGGCGATGCAGGTTGATCGATTCGTCGCTGTTGACCAGGTGATGAAACCCCCGGCCGATGGCCAGCAGCAGGCTTTCCACCGAGGTGCCGGGCGTCAGCTCGTAGATCAGCGTAGGCAGTTGTTCCTCGCACTTGGCCACCACGGCGGCGGAGAACAGCGTCTCCTTGTCGTTGAAGTGGCTGTACACCGTGAGCTTGGAAACCCCGGCTTCGGCGGCGACCGCATCCATGCTGGTATTGGCGTAGCCATTGCTCAAGAACAGGCTCTTGGCTGCGTCGAGAATGGCTTGGCGTTTTGCCAGATCCTTGGGCCTGCCTGGCCCAACGTGTGCGGCGTGATTGTCGGACATTTTTTCGTTGTTAATACTGGACTGGTGAGTTTGCTATTAATAACATACTGGCCAGTATAATTATTCCAAGCCCCATTAGCGAAAGGTCGCCGCCATGTTCCGCTATGCCCTGCCAGTCAGCCTGGCTTTTTTTCTGTCTGCTTGTGGGCACGAAGAGCCCGTCCAGATCGGCGTCCGGCCGGCCATGGTGGTACAGCCAGAGCCTTCGGCACGGGCTTCGGACAGCTACCCCGGCGAAGTACGGGCCCGCTACGAACCGGACCTGGCGTTCCGCATCGGCGGCAAGGTCAGCCGACGGCTGGTAGAGGAGGGCGAGCGAGTCAAGGCCGACCAGCCGCTGGCCGAGCTCGACCCCCAGGACGTGCGTCTGCAACTGGAGGCCACCCGGGCCCAGGTCACCGCCGCCAGCGCCAACCTCAACCTGGTGCGTGCCGAGCGCGATCGCTACAAGGCCCTGCTGGACCGGCAGATGGTCAGCCATTCGCAATACGACAACGCCGAGAACCTCTATCGTTCCGGCGAAGCGCGGCTGAAGCAGATCAAGGCTGAGTTCGATGTCGCCAATAACCAGGCCGGCTACGCCGTGCTGCGAGCGCCCCAGAATGGCGTGGTGGCCAAGCGGGCAGTGGAAGTGGGGCAGGTCGTGGCCGCCGGGCAGACGGTCTTCACCCTGGCTACCGATGGCGAGCGGGAAGTACTGATCAGCGTCCCGGAACAGAATTTCGGTCGCTTCAAGGTCGGCCAGCCGGTATCGGTGGAGCTCTGGACCCAGCCGGGCCAGCGCTTTGCCGGACATATCCGTGAGCTGTCGCCAGCCGCCGATCCACGTTCGCGGACCTTCGCCGCGCGCATTGCCTTCAACGCTGGCAAGGTCCCGGCGGAACTGGGCCAGAGTGCCCGGGTGTTCGTCCAGAACGGCGAGCAAGTGGCGCTGTCGGTACCGCTGTCGGCCTTGACCGCCGAAGGCGGGGCCACCTACGTCTGGCGGATCGACGCCAATAACACCCTGCACAAGACCCCGGTACGGGTCGGTGCCTTCAATGAAAAGACCGTGCCGGTGCTCGAAGGCCTGAGCCCATCCGACTGGGTGGTGGCGGCAGGCGTGCATGTGCTCCATGAGGGCTTGCAAGTGCGCCCGGTGGATCGCTCCAACCGTGTGGTCAACCTGGCGGCCAAGGAGTAATCCCCGATGGGTTTCAACCTTTCCGCCTGGGCGTTGCGCAATCGCCAGATCGTCCTGTTCCTGATGTTGTTGCTGGCCATTGTCGGGGCGCTGTCCTACACCAAGCTGGGTCAGAGCGAAGACCCACCCTTCACGTTCAAGGCCATGGTGATCCGCACCAACTGGCCGGGAGCCACGGCCCAGGAAGTGTCGCGCCAGGTCACCGAGCGCATCGAGAAGAAGCTGATGGAGACCGGCGAGTACGACCGTATCGTGTCTTTCTCGCGGCCCGGTGAGTCCCAGGTGACCTTCATCGCCCGGGACTCGATGCACTCCAACCAGATTCCCGAGCTCTGGTACCAGGTTCGCAAGAAGATCAGCGATATCCGCCACACCCTGCCGCCAGGCATCCAGGGGCCGTTCTTCAACGACGAGTTCGGCACCACCTTCGGCAACATCTATGCGCTGACCGGGCAAGGTTTCGACTACGCGGTGCTCAAGGACTACGCCGACCGCATCCAGATCCAGCTGCAACGGGTCAAGGACGTGGGCAAGGTCGAGCTGCTGGGCCTGCAGGACGAAAAGATCTGGATCGAACTGTCCAACGTCAAGCTGGCGACCCTGGGCCTGCCTCTGGCGGCAGTGCAGCAGGCCCTGGAGGAGCAGAACGCAGTATCCACCGCAGGGTTCTTCGAGACTTCCAGCGAGCGGGTGCAATTGCGCGTGTCCGGTAATTTCCAGACTGTGGAGCAGATCCGCAGCTTCCCGATCCGCGTCGCCGGGCGCACCTTCCGTATCGGCGATGTCGCCGATGTCCGCCGCGGCTTCAACGATCCGCCCGCGCCACGCATGCGCTTCATGGGCGAGGACGCCATCGGCCTGGCGGTGGCCATGAAGGAAGGCGGTGACATCCTGGTGCTGGGCAAGGCCCTGGAGGGCGAGTTCGCGCGGCTGCAGAAAACCCTGCCGGCGGGCATGGAGCTGCGCAAGGTCTCCGACCAGCCGGCGGCGGTGAAGACCGGGGTCGGCGAGTTCGTCCGGGTACTGGCCGAGGCGCTGATCATCGTACTGCTGGTGAGCTTCTTTTCCCTGGGTATCCGCACCGGGATGGTGGTGGCCCTGGCCATTCCCCTGGTGCTGGCGATGACCTTCGCCACCATGTATTACCTGGGCATCGGCTTGCACAAGATTTCCCTCGGCGCCCTGGTCCTGGCCCTCGGCCTGCTGGTGGACGATGCGATCATCGCGGTGGAGATGATGGCGATCAAGATGGAACAGGGGTTCGACCGGATCAAGGCCGCGAGCTATGCCTGGACCAGCACCGCGTTCCCGATGTTGACCGGCACCCTGATCACGGCCGCAGGATTCCTGCCCATCGCCACGGCCCAGTCGGGCACGGGTGAGTACACCCGGTCGATCTTCCAGGTAGTGACCATCGCCCTGGTGACCTCCTGGATCGCCGCAGTGGTGTTCGTGCCGTATCTGGGCGAGAAGTTGCTGCCGGACCTGGCCAAGCTCCATGCCGCCAAGCACGGCGCCGAGTCCAATCCCCACGGTACGCCGTTCTACCAGCGGGTACGCCGGGTGGTGGGCTGGTGCGTGGAGCGGCGCAAGACGGTGATCGTCCTGACCATCCTGGCGTTCGTCGGCTCGGTGCTGTTGTTCCGCTTCGTCCCGCAGCAGTTCTTCCCGGCTTCGGGCCGCCTGGAACTGATGGTCGACCTGAAACTGGCCGAAGGCGCATCCCTGAGCAACACCGCCGAGGAGGTCAAGCGCCTGGAAGCGATGCTCAAGGATCACCCGGGCATCGACAACTACGTGGCTTACGTCGGCACCGGTTCACCGCGTTTCTACCTGCCCCTGGACCAGCAGCTGCCGGCCACCAGCTTTGCCCAGTTCGTGGTCCTGGCCAAAAGCATCGAGGACCGCGAGAGCCTGCGCAGCTGGTTGCTCGATACCCTCAACCAGCAGTTCCCGGCCTTGCGTTCGCGGGTCACGCGCCTGGAGAACGGTCCGCCGGTAGGTTATCCGGTGCAGTTCCGGGTCACTGGCGAGCACATCGAGGAGGTGCGTGCCCTGGCCCGCAAGGTGGCGACCAAGGTGCGTGAAAACCCCCATGTGGCCAACGTCCACCTGGACTGGGAAGAGCCGAGCAAGGTGGTCTACCTGAACATCGACCAGGATCGCGCCAGGGCCCTGGGCGTGAGCACCGCCAACCTGTCGAAGTTCCTCCAGAGCTCGTTGATCGGTTCCACCGTCAGCCAGTATCGCGAGGACAACGAGCTGATCGAGATCCTCCTGCGTGGCACCCGCGAGGAACGCACCGAGCTATCGCTGTTGCCTAGTCTTGCGGTACCCACCGACAACGGCCAAAGCGTGTCGCTGTCCCAGGTGGCGACCGTGGAGTACGGCTTCGAGGAAGGGGTGATCTGGCATCGCAACCGCCTGCCTACTGTGACCGTGCGGGGCGATATCTATGGCAAGGAGCAGCCGGCGACCCTGGTCCAGCAGATCCTCCCGACTCTGGAACCGGTGCGTGCCGAGTTGCCCGATGGCTACCTGCTGGAAGTCGGTGGCACCGTCGAGGACTCGGCCCGTGGCCAGAACTCGGTGAAGGCCGGCGTGCCGCTGTTCATCGTGGTGGTGCTGACCTTGCTGATGGTCCAGCTGCGCAGCTTCTCGCGCACGGCCATGGTGTTCCTCACCGCGCCCCTGGGGCTGATCGGCGTGACCCTGTTCCTCCTGGTGTTCCGCCAGCCTTTCGGCTTCGTGGCGATGCTGGGAACCATCGCCCTGTCGGGGATGATCATGCGCAACTCGGTGATCCTGGTGGACCAGATCGAGCAGGACATCAGGGCCGGGCAGAAACCCTGGGATGCGATCATCGAGGCCACGGTACGGCGCTTCCGGCCTATCGTGCTGACCGCCCTGGCGGCGGTGCTGGCGATGATCCCGCTGTCGCGCAGCGTGTTCTTCGGGCCGATGGCGGTGGCGATCATGGGCGGGCTGATTGTCGCTACGGCGCTGACCCTCTTGTTCCTGCCGGCACTGTATGCGGCATGGTTCAGGGTCAAGAAGGACTGAGGCGATTGCGCGAAGCAGGAGCCGGGCGACCGGCTCCTGTGGGTGAGGGCAGGGCTTACAGGGTGCCGAATACTTTCTTGGCCAGGCTGGTGGCCGCGGCGCCCGGGTTCTGGCGAATGGTTTCTTCCTGCTTGCCGATCATCTCGAACAGGCCGTTGAGCGCCTGCTCGGTCACGTAACCCTCGATATTGGCGCTCTTGGCATCCAGCACGCCGAGGGTCGCAGCCTGTCCGGCGAAGGAGTTGTACTGCTTGGCCAGGCCGACCTGGTCGGTGGCCTGCTTGACGATCGGCAGGAACTTGGCGCGAATCTGCTCACGGCTGCTCTTGTCCAGGTACTGGGTGGCCGAATCCTTGCCGCCGGCCAGGATGCCCTTGGCATCGGCCACGGTCATCTTCTTCACTGCATCCACCAGCAGCGCCTGGGCCTGCGGGACTGCCGCCTCGGCGGCCTTGTTCATGCTGGTTTCCAGCTGTTCGACCTGCTCGCCCATGCCGAACTGCTTCATCTTCTTGGCGACCTTGCCCAGGTTGCCTGGCAGTTCGATGCGTACGTCTGGGTTGTTGCTGAAGCCGCCGGGGGTGCCCAGCTGCTTGACGGCGATTTGCGCCCCCTGGGTCAGGGCATCCTTGAGACCGCCGCTGGCATCACCCTGGGACAGGTCGCTCAGGGACAGGGCCAGGGCGCTGGCGGAGATCATCAGGCCAGCGCACAGGCTGGTGAAACGAAGCGAGGTACGGAGCATGGCGGCTTCCTTGTGCAGTGGGGATTAACGGACAGCGTCGACACGGAGCTTGAACGGCCGCGGATCGCTGCCGTCGAGTTTGACCCCGGTGTGTTCGGTGGTGATGAAGACCAGCCGGCCATCGACTTCGATGCGCGCGCTGAGCGAATAGGTATGGCCAGGCTTGACCTGGGCCGGATCGTAGTCGAGATGGAAGGGCAGTGGCACCTGGCCCTTGACGGGCCCGCGCTGCTCGGCCAGGACCACCGCCGGCGCATCGGCCAGGGATACGTCCTGCAGGCTCACGCTCAAGGTGGCGGTCGCTGGCAGGGCGATGCGTTGCAGATAGAAGACTTCACCTTCGAGGCTGGCCTTGGCCGCAGGCGCGGTGGATTGGCAAGCCCCGAGCAGCGCGGCGGCGGCCAGCAGGATGAACTTCTTCATGGCGGATCTCCGTATCTGGGGGCGCCGCACGAGCCGCGGCGCCCATGAGAATCTACTCGCTTTGCGCCGCAGTCGCGACTTGCTCGGCGGCGTCTTCGCTGCGATGCAGGGCGACCTGGCGGATCGACAGGCGAATCTCCGCCGGGAGCACGCGCTTGGCGGCGCCCTCGGCCAGTTCCCCGAGCAACTCGTGGTAGCTCAACTTGCCGGCGTCGTCGCGCCGCAGCACGCCCTGGTCCAGCAAGGTCTGGATGAAATGGCGGAACAGGCTCTTGTCGAAGAACTCCGGGGCATTGAGGCCATGCAGGATCGACAGGCGCTGGGCCATGACCGTGCAGAGGTCTTCCAGCTCTTCGGCGCTGATGCTGTTCTGGCCGCTGTTGAGCAACAGCGAAATGGCCATGTAGAAGCGCTGCAGGGTCTGGGCGATGCTCTTGGACAGCAGGGTCAGCAGGACGAAGTGCCGCGAGCTGGGCGCCGGGCGCTGGTACATCTCTTTCTCGAAGCGCAGCAGGCCTTGCTCGACGAAGGCTTGCAGCCACTGGTCCACCACGGCGTCCAGTTCCTCCAGGGGCCAGCGGATGAACAGCTCGGCTTGCAGGTACGGATAGAGGGCCCGGGTGTAGCGCAGGATCTGCTCGCGGCTCATGCGCGAGGAGCTCTGGAAGAAGCTCGCCAGCAGTGCCGGCAAGGCGAAGATGTGCAGCACGTTGTTGCGGTAGTAGGTCATCAGGACGGCGTTCTGCTCGTCCAGGTAGAGGATCTTGCCCAGGGCGTCGCTCTGCTCGGCCAGCAGGTCCATGTCCTTGACGTGCTGGATCAGCGCCTGGCCATCGCCTTCCGGCAAGGTGGTGTGGGGCGAATAGGGCACGCTGCGCAGCAGGGCCAGGTACAGGTCCAGTACCCGGGCCATGGCGCGGTCGTCCAGGGCCAGGCGGCTGGTGGAGAGCAGGGCCAGGGCCACCAGGTTCACCGGGTTGATCGCCGCGGCTTCATTGAGGTGCTGGGCCACCCGCTCGCCCAGGCGATTGGTGGTTTCGTTGAGCCAGGCCGGGCGGTACTGCGGGCCCAGTTCCTGGGTGCGCCAGTCCGGTTGTTCCTGGTCGAGGAATTCCGCCAGCTTGATGGGCTCGCCGAAGTTCACCGCCACCTGGCCGAAACGCTGCTTGAGGGCGCCGATGACCTTGAAGATGTCGAAGATCGACTCCTTCTTCTTGCTCGCACCACGCAGTTCGCCCAGGTAGGTGCGGCCTTCCAGCACCCGCTCGTAGCCGATGTACACCGGTACGAAGACGATGGGCATGCGCGAGGAGCGCAGGAAGCTGCGCAAGGTGATGGCCAGCATGCCGGTCTTGGGTTGCAGCATGCGCCCGGTGCGCGAGCGCCCGCCCTCGACGAAGTACTCCACGGGGAAGCCCTTGGTGAACAGGGTGTGCAGGTACTCGTTGAACACCGAGGTGTAGAGCGGGTTGCCCTTGAAGGTGCGGCGCATGAAGAAGGCCCCGCCGCGTCGCAGCAGGCCGCCGATCAGCGGCATGTTGAGGTTGATCCCGGCAGCGATGTGGGGTGGGGTCAGGCCGTTGCGGAACAACAGGTAGGACAGCAGCAGGTAGTCGATATGGCTGCGATGGCAGGGCACGTAGATGACTTCGTGGCCCTGGGCGATCTTCTGCACGCCCTCGAGGTGGTTGACCTTGATCCCGTCGTAGATCTTGTTCCAGAACCAGCTCAGCACCACTTCCAGGAAGCGGATCGCGGTGTAGGTGTAGTCCGAGGCGATCTCGTTGCCATAGCGCAGGGCCTGGGCCTTGGCCTTTTCCGGGGAGATCTTCTCGCGTTCGGCCTCATCCAGGATCGCCTGCTTGACCAGGGGCTGGTTGAGCAGGCCCTTGACCAGGTTGCGCCGGTGGGAGATGTCCGGGCCGATGACGGCGGCCTTGAGGTTGCGAAAGTGCACCCGCAGGATGCGCTGAGCCATGCGCACGGTGCGCTCGTGGCCCTTGTTGTGCTCGATCAGCTCGCGCAGGTGGATCGGCGCCGAGAACTGCACCCGGGTCTTGCGTCCCAGGATCATGATGCTCAACAGGCGACGCAGGCGCCCGGTGACCGCCCAGCTGTCGGCGAACAGCAGTTTCCAGGGGCTGGACTCGCTGTCCGGGGACTGGCCCCAGAACACGCTGACCGGGATGATCTGCGCATCTTCGGTGGCGTTCTGGGTCAGGGCGCTGACCAGGCGGGTCAAGGTCG
Organism: Pseudomonas piscis; assembly: GCF_009380155.1. Lineage (GTDB taxonomy): Bacteria > Pseudomonadota > Gammaproteobacteria > Pseudomonadales > Pseudomonadaceae > Aquipseudomonas > Aquipseudomonas piscis. The sequence goes on from NZ_WHUV01000001.1 coordinate 890,984, forward strand.
GCGGTGCGCCGCGTTTGTCCTGGCGGCCGAGCCAGTCCGGCTCCGGGGTCAGGTAGAAGAACGCCGCAGGCTCCAGCAGGTTGCCCACCGACACCGGCAGTACCGGGCGTGGCAGGCCGGCCTTGGTGCACTCGGTGTCCACCACCGCCAGGTCGCTCAAGGATGGGTTTTGCAGGACGTAGAACACCGGTCGGCTGCGGTCCAGGTCAAGAGTGAAGGACGACTGGTTGATGGTTTCCGAGCGCACCCAGAGATACAGCAGGCGGCGCAAGGTGCCAAACACGAGACGGCGGATCGGGGAGCGGGTCATACGGTTTCTACGTGAGTGAATAAAAAACCAAGCGCAAGCCTGGGGGAGGAGCTGTGGTCGCTGGGACAGGTCGCGACGGCAGCTCGCTTGTTGCGGAAAAAGGCGCGAGAAGTGCAGTTTGCTCGCTCCAGCCTGGTAGTCGGCAACGTCGTCCGGCAACGCGGCTCTTTACCTGGCAGTAGTGGGCGCTAGTGTGCCGGATTCGTCGAAAATCGGCAAAAACGCCACTAAACAAGATTGAGTTGAGAGTTTTTCCACCTGTCATATACTCGGCCAACTCTCCCGCAGTCGTATCGCTTCCACTCATAGAGAAGCAGGCCCAGGGAAAGTTCTCCAGGTTTGGCGGCAGAGCGCCGAGCCAATAATAAAAAATTGAGGGATGGATTCATGACTACTCGTGAGACCGGCAGCGTGAAGTGGTTCAACGACGCCAAGGGCTACGGCTTTATCCAACGTGAAGGTGGGGCGGACGTGTTCGTTCACTACCGGGCGATCCGTGGCGAAGGCCACCGTTCCCTGACCGAAGGCCAGCAGGTGGAGTACGCCGTGGTCGAAGGCCAGAAAGGCCTGCAGGCCGAGGACGTCGTCGGCTTGTAAGGGCTCTGCCCGATAGGCGCGAGCCTTGCCCGCGATAACGTGCTACCAGGCACAACGCTATCGCGAGCAAGCCTCGCTCCTACTGCAATTGGAATCAGGCGCAAGCGAAATCAGGCGGTGCGCCAGGTAATCTCTTCTTCACCGTCGGTGCTGATGCGAATCCAGCGATCGGCGGACTCTTCACCTTCCTCCTCGACCCAGCTACCCGGTGCGCAGCGCACCTCGACGTTGAGCGCGGCGAACGCGGCGCGGGCGCAGGCGATGTCGTCGTCCCAGGGCGTCTGGTCGCTTTCCAGGTACAGGCTGTTCCATTTGCCCACGGCCTTGGGCAGCCAGGTCACCGGTACTTGGCCGGCGGTGCATTTGTAGGTCTGCCCCTTCTGTACCCATTGGCTGCAAGGACCCAGCACGGCGCCGAGCCAGGCGGCGATGGCCTTGTGGTCGACGTCGGCGTCTTTCAGGTAAATCTCGATATCGGGCTGGCGCATGGATGTCCTCATTGCCGGTCTGAAAAATCCATTCGCGGATTTATCCGACCCCGGGCCCATGCCCGGGGTCGTGGTTGAAGTGGGGTCACTGCAGTACGAAATAATCGTAGCGCATCGATACGCTGACCTCGAACGGCTGCTCTTGCTCGATCACCGCGGCCCGGCGCTCGGCGCTGGCACGCCAGCCATGGGGCGTCATGGCCAGCAGGTTGGCGCGATCTTGCGGGCGATCCAGGCGCAGCTTGAATTCCAGGACCTCGCTATGGTCCAGGGCCATGCCCTGTGGCACCAGGGCCAGGTGCTTGTCGTCGGTGTATTCCCGGACCTCGTCGTACAGGCGTTCGCGCAGCTCCATCAGGTGGCCGCTGGTAGGCCCGACCTTCATCAGGCCGCCGCCAGGGCTCAAGAGGCGCTTGGCTTCCTGCCAGTCCAGAGGACTGAAGACACTGGCCAGGAACTGGCAACTGCCCTCGGCCAGGGGAACACGCGCCATGCTGGCGACCATCCAGGTCAACTGCGGGGCCCGGCGGCAGGCGCGCTTGACCGCTTCCCGGGAAATATCCAGGGCGTAGCCATCGGCGTCGGGCAGGGCCTGGGCCAATTGCGCGGTGTAGTAACCCTCGCCGCAGCCGATATCGACCCAGCGCTGTGGTGCCCGCTCGGCGGCCAGCTCTGCCAGGCGCGCGGCTACCGGGGCGTAGTGCCCGGCGTTGAGGAAGTCGCGGCGGGCCTCGACCATGGCCTGGTTGTCGCCCGGGTCGCGGCTGTTCTTATGTTGCACCGGCAGCAGGTTCAGGTAGCCCTGGCGGGCACGGTCGAAGCGATGCCCGGCCGGGCACACCACGCCGTTGTCCTGGGTGTTCAGCGGGGCGCTGCAAAGAGGACAGGCGAGCATCAGGCGAGCAACCGGACCAGAGTCTGGTAGTAGATCTCGGTCAGCACGTCGAGGTCGCTGGCCAGGATCCGCTCGTTGACCTGGTGGATGGTGGCGTTGACCGGCCCCAACTCCACGACCTGGGTGCCCAGGGTGGCGATGAAGCGACCATCGGATGTACCGCCGCTGGTGGAGGCCTTGGTCTGGCGGCCGGTGACCTGCTTGATGCTGGCCGATACCGCGTCCAGCAGGGCGCCTGGCTCGGTGAGGAACGGCAGGCCGGACAGCGCCCACTCCACATGCCAGTCCAGTTCGTGCTTGTCGAGGATCGCCGCGACCCGCTGCTGCAGGCCTTCGACGGTGGACTCGGTGGAGAAGCGGAAGTTGAACAGGGCCACCAGTTCACCGGGGATCACGTTGGTGGCGCCGGTGCCGGAGTTGAGGTTGGAGATCTGGAAGCTGGTGGGCGGGAAGAAGGCGTTGCCGTCGTCCCAGTGCTCGGCCGCCAATTCCGCCAGGGCCGCGGCGGCCAGGTGGATCGGGTTCTTGGCCAGGTGCGGATAGGCCACGTGGCCCTGGACCCCACGGACCGTGAGCTTGGCGCCCAGGGAGCCGCGACGGCCGTTCTTGACCACATCGCCCACCAGGCTGGTACTCGACGGCTCGCCGACGATGCACCAGTCCAGGCGCTCCTTGCGTGCCGCCAGGCGTTCGACCACGGCCTTGGTGCCATGGTGCGCCGGACCTTCTTCATCGCTGGTGATCAGGAACGCCACCGAACCCTTGTGGTCCGGGTAATCGCCGACGAAGCGCTCGGCGGCCACCAGCATCGCCGCCAGGCTGCCTTTCATGTCCGCCGCGCCACGGCCACAGAGCATGCCGTGTTCGTCGATCAGGGCCTCGAACGGATCGTTCTGCCAGGCCTGGACCGGACCGGTGGGCACCACGTCGGTGTGGCCGGCGAAGCACAGCACCGGGCCCTCATGCTTGCCATGGGTGGCCCAGAAGTTGTCCACGTCCTCGATGCGCATCGGTTCCAGCTGGAAACCGGCATCGCCCAGGCGCTGCATCATCAGCTTCTGGCAGTCGGCATCGACCGGGGTCACCGAGGGGCGACGGATCAGGTCACAGGCAAGTTGCAGGGTCGGCGAAAGCTCGGCGTGGGCCGTCATGGGAAACTCCGGAGACGTTATAGGTAGGAGCGAGGCTGGCCCGCGATGGTCGCGACGCGGTTTGCCCAAAGCACCGCAAAGGTTTCATCGCAGGTAAGCCTGGCTCCTACTGTAATGGGGGGCAAGGCGCGCAAAATGGCGGATATCTTAAAGCAAAACGGCGGCCTCAGGCCGCCGTTTAGTGCTTTGCGTCGATTCAGCCCGCAGGGGCCGGTTCAGGCTCCGGCGCCGGCTTGGGCAGCGACGACAGGAAGGCCATGACCAGTGCCGCCACGTAGGGCAGGGACTGCACCAGGAGCATGGTCACCCAGAAGCGCATGTCGTTGCTCGGCAGGCCCTGGACCAGGAAGATCCCCAGCGCCGCGCCCCACAGCAGCAGCATGATGAACAGCTCTTCCCGAGCCTCGGAGATCGCCACCCAGAAACCATGGCTGTTGGCGTTCTTCGGCGTGCGGAAGAACGGGATGCTGCTGGTGAAGAAACCGTACAGCACCGCCTTGGCGATGGTATGGGACAGGGCCAGGCCGGCCAGGGCTGCGCAGAAGGCGTCCTTGAGGTTCACGCCCACCGCACGGCGGTAGAGGAAGATGATCTTGCCTACTTTGAACACGAACAGCGCCAGGGGCGGGATGGCGAAGATCAGCAGCGGCGGGTCCACCTGCTTGGGCACGATGATCATCGCCGCCGACCACAACAGTGCGCCGATGGTGAAGAAAATGTTCATGCCGTCGGCCACCCACGGTAGCCAGCCTGCCAGGAAGTGGTAGCGCTGGCCGCGGGTCAGCTCGGTGTCCTTGCCGCGCAGCAGGCTGGCGGTATGGCGCTTGATGATCTGGATCGCACCGTAGGCCCAGCGGAAACGCTGCTTCTTGAAGTCGATGAAGGTGTCGGGCATCAGGCCCTTGCCGTAGCTTTCGTGGTGGTAGGCGGCCGACAGGCCCTTCTCGAACACCCGCAGGCCCAGCTCGGCGTCCTCGCAGATGCACCAGTCGGCCCAGCCCAGCTCTTCGAGCACCGAGCGCCGGGTCATGGTCATGGTGCCGTGCTGGATGATGGCGTCGCGGTCGTTGCGGGTGACCATGCCGATATGGAAGAAGCCCTTGTACTCCGCGTAGCAGAGCTTCTTGAAGGTGCTTTCGTCCTGGTCGCGGTAATCCTGGGGCGACTGCACGATGGCGATCTTCGGGTCGGCGAAGTGCGGCACCATGTGCTTGAGCCAGTTGCGCTCCACGCAGTAGTCGGAGTCGATGACCGCGATCACCTCGGCGTCCTTGGCGGTGTGTGGGATCAGGTAGTTCAGCGCGCCGCCCTTGAAGCCGGCCAGGGGCGAGACATGGAAGAAGCGAAAGCGCGGCCCCAGGGTCTGGCAATAGGCCTGGACCGGCTCCCAGACGGCCGGGTCCTTGGTGTTGTTGTCGATGATCAGGACTTCGTAGTCCGGGTAATCGAGGTTGGCCAGGGCATCGAGGGTCTGCTTCACCATCTCCGGTGGTTCGTTGTAGCAGGGCACATGGATCGAGACTTTCGGCCGGTAGCCGGAATCGCCTTCCACCGGCAGGAACTCGCGCCGGCGCTTGCGCACCCACACCGCCTCGGCCAGTTCGTGGGCCTCGGTGAGCAGGACGATGAACACCCCCAAGGCGCCCAGGGCCAGGAGGAAGCCCACGGTCAGGCTGAACCAGGTGCTGTACTGCTGGCTGTAGTCATAGCCGATCCACACCAGCACCGAACCGCAGAGGAAGGCGATGAAGGTCAGGAACGTCCGCCCACGCTGGCGCAGGGCCGAGCCGTCGATCAGCAGGATCGCCAGGGACAGCATCGCCAGGACCACCGAGCCGATGGCCAGTACCCGCCATTGCGGGATCGCCACTACCGGGCCTTCGAAGTTGAATTTCTGCTGGCGCGCAGCGTTGAACACGCCCCAGTAGGCGCCCACCGAGCCTTCGTCGCTGGCCTTCCACGGTTGGTCGAAGGCTTCGATGACGAAGTAGTTGTAGCCCTGGCGGTTGAGCTGATTGACCAGGGTCCGCAGGTAGATCGCCTGGTCCGCCGGGCTGGCGTCGGCGCCACCGCGCATCCGGCCATTGCTCGGCCAGCCCACTTCGGACAGCAGCAGCGGTTTTTTCGGGAACATCTTCTTCAGGTCGCGAGCCCGGTCGAGGACGAACTGTTCGGCCTTGTCCACCGGGATGAATTCCCAGTAGGGCAGGATGTGCGCGGCGATCAGGTCGACGTGCTGGGCCAGTTCCGGATGTTCTTCCCAGACGTGCCACTGCTCGGAAGTGGTGACCGGCACCTTCACTGCGGCACGTACCCGGTCCAGGACCACGGATAACTGGTCGGCGCTGATTTCCTTGCGGAAGATCGCCTCGTTACCCACCACCACCCGGACCACGCTGCGGGAGGTATTGGCCAGTTCGATGGCGCGCATGATCTCGCGCTCGTTGCGCTCCAGGTCCGGGCTGATCCAGATCCCCAAGGTCACGCGCAAGCCGAATTCTTCCGCCAGCCGGGGAATGTCTCCCAGGCTGCCATCCACCGAATAGGTACGAATGTTGTCGGTCAGCTTGCTCATGATTTCCAGGTCGCGACGCATTTCATCGTCGGACGGGTACTGGTCCTTTTGCGGAAACTGACCCAGCTGGAAGGGCGAGTAGGAAAAACCGGAGATCTGTTCCGGCCAGTCGGGGGCCGAGACCGGGCGGTTGATCAGCGCCCAGAAACCGGTGAACAGCGCGGCGATGGCCAGCACTATCACCAGGTTGAGTCCAAATTTACGCGATGACATGGCTATTTCGGGTTCCAAGAAGTGTGGAACGAGGGAAAGGTTGGCAGGCGCCAAACGGCGCGCATCCTACACCGGCCCTCAACTGAGCGTACAGCGCACAGGGGACGGCGAGACCTTGGGCACCGTAATTGGGTTTAAGTTCTTTACTTGTAGCTGGCGGCTTAAAACTTGTCGCGGCGAAGCCCTATAATGCGCGCCGGTTTTTTAGGTGATGGTCATGAGTACAGAAGATCCACGGTTTGCCGGCGTCGCCCGCTTGTATGGCATCGAGGGCCTGGAACGGCTGCAGGCGGCCCACGTGGCGATCGTCGGTATCGGCGGGGTCGGTTCCTGGGCGGCGGAAGCCATCGCCCGTTGCGGGGTGGGGGAAATCTCGCTGTTCGACCTCGACGATGTCTGCGTCAGCAACAGCAACCGCCAACTGCATGCCCTGGACAGCACCGTGGGTCGGCCCAAGGTCGAGGTCATGGCCGAGCGCCTGCGGGGCATCAATCCGCACTGCACGGTGCACCCGGTCACGGACTTCGTCACCCGCGACACCATGGCCGAGTACATCACTCCCGAAATCGACTGCGTGATCGACTGCATCGACAGCGTGAATGCCAAGGCGGCCCTGATCGCCTGGTGCAAGCGCCGCAAGATCCAGATCATCACCACCGGTGGGGCTGGCGGGCAGATCGATCCGACCCAGATCCAGGTCTGCGACCTGAACCGCACCTTCAATGACCCGCTGGCATCCAAGGTGCGTTCGACCTTGCGCCGCGACTACGGGTTCTCGCGCACCATGAACCGGCACTACAGCGTGCCCTGCGTGTTTTCCACCGAGCAACTGCGCTATCCCAAGCCCGACGGCGGTATCTGCCTGCAGAAGAGCTTCGTCGGTGACGGGGTCAAGCTCGATTGTGCCGGCGGTTTCGGTGCGGTGATGATGGTGACCGCGACGTTCGGCATGGTCGCGGCGACCAAGGCGGTGGACAAGCTGGTAGCCGGCGTGCGCCGTCCGTCCGAGCGCAACAAGGCGGTGTAGCCTTGCGGCCTAGGCATTCACGGACTGGCCCATGTAGCCGCTGCCGCAGGCTGCGTACGGGCGCGCAGCGGCCGCTGGGTCTTGAATCCGCTGAAGGTCCTTCGGCCCTTGTCGCAGCCTCGCAGGCTTGGCAGCGGCTACACGCTGGCCAGTTCGCCCATCCGTTGCAACACAGCATTCAGGCCGTTGGCGCGTGATGGCGAGAGCTGGCGCGACAACCCCAACTGGTTGAACCAGTCCGCCAGGTCCACCTCGCGCAACTCTTGCGCGGACAATCCGTTGACCCGCGCCAGCAGCAGCGCCACCAGGCCACGGATCAGCCGCGCATCGGTGGCCGCGGCGAATTGCCAGCGGCCTTGATCCAGGCTTGCCACCAGCCACACCTGGCTCTCACAACCGTGCACCCGATTGGCCTCGACCCTGGCGCTGTCGTCCAGGGCCGGCAGGCGCTCGCCCCATTGCATCAACAGGCGCGCCCGCTGCTCCCAGCCTGCGGCTTCCTGGAACACTTGCAGCGCTGTACTGGCGTCTTCCGGCAGGCTCATCGCAGCAGTTCCAGGGCCTGGTCCAGGGCCTCGAAGAAGCGCTCCAGGTCCTCGGAGTCGTTGTATAGCGCCAGGGACACGCGGATCGCTCCGTGCAGGCCGAGGCTCTTGAGCAAGGGCATGGCGCAGTGATGGCCGGCCCGCACGGCGATGCCCTGTTCGGTCAACAGGTGTGCCAGATCGGCGCTGTGTACGCCGTCGACCACGAAGCTGACCAGCGCCAGCTGCGGCGTGCCCAGCAGGCGGATGCCGTTGCGCGCCTGCAGCCCATGCAGCAGGTAGGCATGCAGTTTTGCTTCATGTTCGGCCACGGCTTGCTGGTCCAGGCCAGCGAGGTAGTCCAGGGTGGCGCCAAGGCCGATGACCCCGGCGATCGCTGGCGTTCCTGCCTCGAAACCCAGGGGTGCAGGGCGGAACCTGGCGTGCTGGTAATCGGCGTCCTGGACCATCTCGCCACCGAATTGCCAATGGCGCAGCCCCTTGAGCGCCCCATGGCGGCCGAAGAGCACGCCGACGCCTTCCGGGCCGTACAGCTTGTGGCTGGAAAACACATAGAAGTCGCAGCCCAGGGCCTGAACGTCATGTCGGCCGTGGACCACCCCCTGGGCGCCGTCGACCACGGTCAGCGCGCCCTGGGCCCTGGCCATGGCCAGCAGCGGGGTCAAGGGTTGCCAGGCACCGAGCACGTTGGACAGCTGGCTGACTGCCAGCAATCGGGTCCGAGGGCCGATCAGGCGGCTCGTGGCGTCGATATCCACCAGCCCGTCGGCATCCAGCGGCAGGACCACCAGGCTCAGCCCGCGGCGCTGGGCCAGTTGCTGCCAAGGCAGCAGGTTGGCGTGATGTTCCAGGGCGCTGACGACGATTTCATCGCCAGCCTCGAATCGATGCTCCAGGCCATAGGCCAGGAGGTTCAGCGCGGAAGTCGCGCCGTGGGTGAAGACGATCTGCCCGCTGTCGCCGACATTCAGCCATTGCCCGACCTTGCTGCGGCTGTCCTCGAAAGCCTGGGTGGCGTGGGCGCCGGGCAGGTGCTGGGCGCGATGCACGTTGGCCGCGCCATTGGCGTAGTAGTGCGCCAGGGCGTCCAGCAGGGCCTGGGGCTTCTGGGTGGTGGCGGCGTTGTCCAGGTAGGTCTGGTCCTGGCGTTGCAGGGCGGCGATGGCCGGGAAATCGGCGCGCCAGGGGGAGGGTAAAAGCATGATGGCGAAACTCGTTCGAACAGGCCGGGCGCTGATGATAAGCGCCCGGCGGGTTCCGGTGGAACCGCGTGCTGGGCTCGCTTAGTTGTGAGCGTGCAGCGCTTCGTTCAGCTCGATGGCCGACTTGTGGGTCTTGCACTCCACGGCGCCGGTTTCCGAGTTGCGACGGAACAGCAGGTCAGGCTGGCCGGCCAGTTCCCGGGCCTTGAGGACCTTGACCAGTTGGTTGTTCTCGTCCAGCAGCGCCACCTTGGTCCCGGCGGTCACGTACAGGCCCGATTCCACGGTGTTGCGATCGCCCAGCGGGATGCCGATGCCGGCGTTGGCGCCGATCAGGCAGCCTTCGCCGACCTTGATCACGATGTTGCCGCCACCCGACAGGGTACCCATGGTGGAGCAGCCGCCGCCCAGGTCCGAACCCTTGCCGACGAACACGCCAGCCGATACGCGGCCTTCGATCATGCCCGGGCCTTCGGTGCCAGCGTTGAAGTTGACGAAGCCTTCGTGCATCACGGTGGTGCCTTCGCCGATGTAGGCGCCCAGGCGGATCCGTGCGCTGTCAGCGATACGCACGCCGCTCGGCACGACGTAGTCGGTCATTTTCGGGAACTTGTCCACCGAGAACACTTCCAGCAGTTCGCCGCGCAGGCGTGCTTCGAGTTGGCGCTCGGCCAGTTCGGCCAGGTCGATGGCGCCCTGGCTGGTCCAGGCGACGTTCGGCAGCAGCGGGAATACGCCGGCCAGACTCAGGCCATGGGGCTTGACCAGGCGATGGGACAGCAGGTGCAGCTTGAGGTAGGCCTCTGGGGTGCTGGTCAGTTGGGCGTCTTCGGCCAGCAGGGTGGCGACCAGGGGCTTGTGGCTTTCGGCCAGGCGGGTCAGCAGGGCGGCCTGGGTGGCGTCGATACCCTTGAGGGCGTCGGCCATCTGCGCGGCCTGGGTGGTGCTGAAGGTGATGGCCTGGTTGCCTTCGCTGTAGCCGAGGATCGGCGCTACGGCGGCGACGATTTCAGCCGCAGGCTTGAGCAGCGGCGCTGCGTAAAACACTTCCAGCCAAGCACCTTGGCGGTTCTGGGTGCCGACACCGAATGCCAGGCTGAACAGGGTAGTGGACATGCAGTTACCTCTTGCGAAATTGATTGAGCAGGCTTACTTGAGCGCCGCTGCGTAAAGGTCTGGCTTGAAGCCAATCAGGGTTCTGTTTCCGAGGTCGAGCACCGGACGCTTGATCATCGACGGTTGCGCGAGCATCAGTTCGACGGCCTTGGCCTGGTCGAGGTCGGCCTTGCTGGCCTCATCGAGCTTGCGGAAGGTAGTACCCGCGCGGTTCAGCACCACTTCCCAGCCGTGCTCGGCGCACCACTGGTTCAGGTGCTCGCGATCGATGCCGGAGGTCTTGTAGTCGTGGAAGTCATAGCTGACAGCGTGTTCATCGAGCCAGGTGCGCGCCTTTTTCATGGTGTCGCAGGCCTTGATGCCGAAAAGGTGCAACGTTTTGCTTGAAGCGGTCAAGGAATTGCCCCCTCTGGAGTGCTGGTAATCAAAGGTCCGGGATTATGCCACGACGGCGGCGCTTAGGCGTCGGCGGCTGCGGGGCTTTGTCGCATTGTGTTGCGCGGACCTGGGCGTTGCGACTTTCGTGCAGCGGCGTGAGCGCAGCTTAAGCGGCTAATATGGCACTTCTGCGGCGAATTGTTGCCGAGTTTGTGTGTCTGCTCTGAAAGTCCGAATCAGGAACCCCGCTTTATGCAAACCGCCTATACCGTCCTCATCATGCTGATGCTGGTGAGCCTCTCGCGTCTTGTCGGGCGGGTGATCCCACTGCCATTGCCCCTGGTGCAGATCAGCGCCGGGGCCTTGCTGGCCTGGCCGACCCTGGGCCTGCACGTGGCCCTGGACCCGGAGCTGTTCCTGTTTCTGTTCCTGCCGCCGCTGCTGTTTTCCGATGGCTGGCGCATGCCCAAGCGCGAGTTCTGGCGCTTGCGTGGCCCGATCCTGACTCTGGCTGTGGGGCTGGTGCTGTTCACGGTGGTCGGCGCTGGTTATTTCATCCACTGGCTATTGCCGACCATTCCCTTGCCGGTGGCCTTCGCCCTGGCGGCGGTGTTGTCGCCCACCGACGCCGTGGCGGTCTCGGCGATATCCCAGAACCGCCTGCCGACGCCGTTGATGCACATGCTCCAGGGCGAGGCTTTGATGAACGACGCCTCGGGCCTGGTGACCTTCAAGTTCGCCCTGGTGGCGGCGGTCACCGGGGTGTTTTCCCTGGCCAATGCCAGCCTGACCTTCGTCCTGGTGGCGGTGGGTGGCCTGGCGGTGGGCGTGGCCCTGAGCTGGCTGGTGGGGCGCTTGCGGGCCTGGATGATCGCCCGTGGCTGGGATGATCCTGCGACCCACGTGGTGTTCATGTTGCTGCTGCCGTTCGCCGCCTATGTCCTGGCCGAGCGCCTGGGAGCCTCGGGTATCCTTTCGGCGGTGGCGGCGGGGATGATGCAGAGCTGGCTCGACCTGCTGCCGCGCCAGACCAGCACCCGCCTGCTCAACCGCAGTGTCTGGTCGTTGCTGGAGTTCGCCTTCAACGGCCTGATCTTCCTGCTGCTGGGCCTGCAGTTGCCGGACATCATCAAGGCGGTGGTCAGCCACGAGACGTCGCTCTGGCCGACCCTGGCCTACCGCTGCCTGGATGTGGTGGCGATTTTCCTGGTGTTGCTGGTGCTGCGCTTCATCTGGGTGCAGAGCATCTGGCGCTTGTCGGGCCTGCTGCGGCGCTGGCGCGGCAAGGGCGAGCTGACCCTGGTGCCCACCGCGCGTTCCTGCTGGCTGCTGACCGTGGGCGGTGTGCGCGGGGCGGTGACCCTGGCCGGCGTGATGTCGGTGCCTCTATTCCTGGGCGCGGGCGAAGCCTTTCCCGAACGTGACCTGCTGATCTTCATTGCCGCCGGGGTGATCCTGCTGTCCTTGGTAGCGGCGTGCATCGCCCTGCCGCTGCTGCTGCGTGGCATCGTCAAGAGCCCTGACGACAAACGCCGGGGCGAAGTGCGCGATGCCTGGCGCAAGACCGCCGAGGCCGCGATCCACGCACTTGAAGCCGAGGAGGTCGCCGAGTCCGGCGAGGCTCCGGATGCCGCCCAGGCCGCCCTGAGCAGCGAGCTCAAGGGCCGGTTGATGGCCGAGTATCGGCACCAGCTGGAGGTCTACAACGATTCTGCCGAGGCCCAGGCCCTGGCCCAGCAGATGGACCTGCTGGAGCGGCGCCTGCGGCTCAAGGCCCTGCGCGCGCAACGGTTGGAGCTGTATCGCCTGAGCCGCCAGCATCAGATCGGCGACGATGTGCTGCGTGAAGTGCTGGCGGAACTGGATTTGAGCGAGGCGAACCTGGGATCGGTGAAATGACGCTGGTGTAGGAGCGGGCGGGCGGCGATCCGGCTTGCCCGCGATTCAGACGACGCAGTGCACCTGATGCACTGCGTTGTCGCCCATCGCGAACAAGCTTCGTTGCTGCAGGTTCGCGAGATTATTTACGGCGCAATACGAAATCGCGAATCCGCTCGGCAGCCTCGACGCATTCGGCCAGTGGTGCCACCAGGGCCATGCGCACGCGGCCGGCGCCGGGGTTGGTGCCGTCCACATCGCGGGAAAGATAGGAGCCCGGGACCACGGTCACGTGTTCCTGTTCGAACAGGTCGCGGCAGAACGCTGCGTCATCACCGGCCACGTTCGGCCACAGGTAGAAGCTGCCGTCCGGACGCTGCACGTCCATGACCGGTGCGAGAATCGCCAATACCGCATCGAATTTCTCGCGGTACAGCGCACGGTTGGCCCGTACATGGACTTCATCGTTCCAGGCGGCGACGCTGGCCAGTTGGGTCTGCACCGGCATGGCGCAGCCGTGGTAGGTGCGGTACAGCAAGAAGCCCTTGAGGATCTCGGCATCGCCGGCGACGAAGCCCGAGCGCAGGCCTGGCAGGTTGGAGCGCTTGGACAGGCTGTGGAACACCACGCAGCGCTTGAAGTCCTTACGGCCCAGCTCGGCGCAGGCGCTGAGCAGGCCGGGCGGCGGCGATTGCTCGTCGAAATACAGTTCGCTATAGCATTCGTCGGCGGCGATCACGAAGTCGTGCTCGTCCGCCAGGGCGATCAGCTTCTTCAGGGTCGCCAGCGGAATCAGTGCACCAGTGGGGTTGCCGGGCGAGCACAGGAACAGGATCTGGCAGCGCTGCCAGATCTCGGCCGGTACTGCGTCGAAGTCCGGGTTGAAGCCGTTTTCGTCCAGGCAGGGCAGGTAGTGCGGCTGGGCCCCGGCCAGGAACGCTGCACCCTCGTAGATCTGGTAGAACGGGTTGGGGCTGACCACCAGGGCGTCCTCGCCGCGATTGACCACGGTCTGGGTGAAGGCGAACAGCGCCTCGCGGGTACCGTTCACCGGTAACACGTTACGCGCCGGGTCGATCCAGCCTTCCGGCACGCCGAAGCGCCGCTCGCACCAGGCACCGATGGCCTCGCGCAGGGCCGGGATGCCCAGGGTAGTGGGGTACACGGCCATCTGGTCGAGGTTGTTGGCCAGGGCCTCGGCGACGAAGCTCGGCGAACGGTGCTTCGGTTCGCCGATGGACAGGGCAATGGGGCGCTTGTCTGGGTTGGGGGTGACGCCGCCGAGCAAGGCGCGGAGCTTTTCGAACGGGTAGGGCTGCAGCTGGTTCAGAGCGTTGTTCATCGGTGCGGGGTCTCGATCAAAGCGTCGGGTCATGACCTGTCAGATGCTCAGGCGGGTCATTTCGATAGTCGGTTCATGGCTGACGCTCAACTGGCTGACGATCGCATCCTGCAGGCGACTGCACAGCTGGGGGTCGGAAAGGGGCTGGTTGTGCGCGTCGGTAATGAAGAACACGTCTTCCACGCGCTCGCCCAGGGTGGCGATCTTGGCGTTCTGCAGCGACAGGTCGAACTCCAGGAAGATCTTGCCGATGCGCGCCAGCAAGCCCGGGCGGTCGGGAGCGCTGAGCTCCAGCACGGTGACCGGGCGCTGGGCGTCGTTGTGGATGGTCACCTCGGGGGCGAAGGCGAAGTGCTTGAGCTGGCGCGGTACCCGGCGCTGGATGATGGTCGGGTAGTCGTCGGGATTGCGCAGGGCATCGGTCAGGCCCTTGCGGATCTGCTCGACCCGCTCGGGGTTGTTGCCGATGGATTCGCCGTCGTTGTCCAGGACGATATAGGTGTCAAGGGTGAACTGGCTGCTGGAGGTGATGATCCGGGCGTCATGGATGTTCAGGTTGAGCTGGTCCATGGCGGCCACGGTCACGGCGAAGAAATCGTGCTGGTCGGGGGCATAGATGAAGATCTGCGTGCCGCCCTCGAATTCGCGCTGGGTGATTTCCTTGATCAGCACCAGCGAGCCGCCGTCGACCGGCTGCTGGAGGATGGCGTCGCTGTGCCAGGCCACGTCGCCGGCGGTGTGGCGCAGGAAGTAGTCGTCCCCCAGCTGTGACCAGAGTTGCTCGACCTCGTCCGGATCGGTGCCATTGCGCACCAGGATATCCAGGGCCGCGCTCTGGGTCTGGCGGATCTGCTCCTCGCGATCCACCGGGTTCTCCAGGCCGCGGCGCAGGGCGCGCTTGGTCTCGGTGTAGAGCTGGCGCAGCAGGCTGGCGCGCCAGGAGTTCCATAGGCTGGGGTTGGTGGCATAGATGTCGGCCACGGTCATCACGTAGAGGTAGTCCAGGCGGGTCTGGTCCACCACGACCTGGGCGAAGTCGTGGATCACTTGCGGGTCGGAGAGGTCCTTGCGCTGGGCTGTGGTGGACATCACCAGGTGGTTCTGCACCAGCCAGACGATCAGCCGGGTGTCCCATAGCGGCAGTTGGTGGCGGATGCAGAAGGCCTCGGCGTCCACTGCGCCGATTTCCGAGTGGTCGCCTTGCCGGCCCTTGCCGATGTCGTGGTAGAGGCCGGCCATGTAGATCAGCTCCGGCTTGGGCAGCTTGCCCATGAGCTTGCTGGCCAGCGGGAATTTCTCGGAAATGGGCGTGTACTGCAGTTTGCGCAGGTGCTTGATCAGGTTCAGCGTGTGGGCGTCCACGGTATATATGTGGAACAGGTCGTGCTGCATCTGCCCGACGATGAAGCCGAACTCGGGCAGGTAGCGTCCGAGAATGCCGTAGCGGTTCATCCGCCGCAGGTTGCGGTGGATGCCGATCTCGCACTTGAACAGCTCGATGAACAGGCTGGTGTTGCGGATGTCGTGGCGGAAATCGTCGTCGATCAGGTGCCGGTGCTCGCGCAACAGGCGGATGGTGTCGGCGCGCACGCCCTTGATCTCAGGGTGCTGGGCCATCAGCACGAAGATCTCCAGCATCGCGAACGGGGTGCGCTTGAACACCTTGTCGTTGATCGCTTCGATATAGCCGTCGTGCAGCTGGAAGCGGGCGTTGATTGGCTGGGGCGGTGCTTCATCCTCGGGCGCGAGGATCACCTCTTCGAAGTGCTGGATGATCAGGTCGCTCAGCTGGGCGATGCTCATCACCACGCGGTAGTACTGCTGCATGAAGCTTTCGATGCTCTGCTTGGCGTCTTCGCCCTCGAAGCCCAGCAGGGTGGCGATGGAGCGCTGGTGGTCGAGCAGCAGGCGGTCTTCGGCGCGTCCAGCGAGCATGTGCAGGGCGTAGCGCACACGCCAGAGGAACTCCTGGGAGGACGCCAGCAAGGCGTTCTCGCTTTCCAGCAGGAACCCTTCGCCGGCCAGGGCCCGCAGGTTCAGGGTGCCGTACTGGCGGCGGGCGACCCAGAGAATAGTCTGGATATCCCGCAGGCCGCCGGGCGAGCCCTTGACGTTGGGCTCCAGGTTGTACTCGGTATCGTTGTACTTGTGGTGGCGAGCCTTTTGTTCGGCGTGCTTGGCCAGGAAGAAGTCTTTGCTCGGCCACATGTGTTCGGTGCTGGTGACTTCCAGCATGCGCTGGCGCAGGCGCTCGGGGCCGGCGATGGTGCGGCTTTCCATCAGGTTGGTGATCACCGTCAGGTCGGCCCGGGCCTGTTCTGCGCACTCATCCACCGAGCGCACGCTTTGCCCCACCTCCAGGCCGATATCCCAGAGCAGGGTGAGGAAGCGTTCGATGGAATCGCGAAAGATCTCGTGGTCGGCGCTGTCCAGCAGGATCAGCAGGTCGATGTCGGAGTAGGGGTGGAGCTCGCCGCGTCCGTAGCCGCCGACCGCCACCAGGGCGATATCGGCTTCGGCGCTCCAGCTGAACTGGTCCCAGGCCTTTTGCAGGATGTTGTCGATGAACCAGGCGCGGTCTTCGATGAGCCGGCGGATCTCCCGTCCGCTGCGAAAGCGGTTGTCGAGCACTTCCCGTGCCTGGCGGATGGCTTTCTTGAAGGCTGCGATGGGGCTGGCCTTCAATGCCAGTTCCGCCTGGAACTGGCCGCGGTCGAAGAGTTCGGGATCCACCTGCGGCATCGATTGCTTTCCTTTCTATCTATAAGGTCGGGGCGCGGCGGTGTGGATCAGGGCGACACCCGGGCGATGGTGTCGTCGCTGCGCAGGGTGAAGATCTCGTAGCCGGTCTCTGTCACCAGCAGGGTGTGTTCCCACTGCGCCGACAACTTGCGGTCCTTGGTGATGGCGGTCCAGCCGTCGCCCAGGACCTTGGTATCGGCCTTGCCCTGGTTGATCATCGGCTCGATGGTGAAGGTCATGCCGGCCTTGAGCTCCATGCCGGTGCCAGCGCGGCCGTAGTGCAGGATCTGCGGTTCTTCGTGGAACACCTTGCCAATGCCATGGCCGCAGAATTCACGGACCACCGAGAAGCCGTTCTTTTCGGCGTGCTTCTGGATCACTTCGCCGATATCGCCCAGGCGGCATCCCGGCTTCACCAGCTCGATGGCCTTGTACATGCATTCCTGGGTGATCTGCGACAGGCGCTCGGCCCAGACCGGCACGGCGCCGACGTGGAACATGCGGCTGGTATCGCCGTGGTAGCCGTCCTTGATGACGGTCACGTCGATGTTCAGGGTGTCGCCATTCTTCAACGGCTTGTCGTTGGGAATGCCGTGGCACACCACGTGGTTGATCGAGGTGCAGATGGACTTGGGGAAGCCCTTGTAGTTCAGCGGGGCCGGGATGGCGCCTTGCACGTTGACGATGTAGTCATGGCAGATGCGATCCAGTTCTTCGGTGGTGACACCGGGTTTGACATGCTCGGCAATCATTTCCAGCACTTCGGCGGCCAGTTTGCCGGCGACACGCATTTTTGCGATGTCCTCGGGGGTTTTGAGGGTGACGGTCATACAGGCTCTCTTGACGCTCAGGGGGAGCGATAAACACGGGATGGCCAGAAAACCGCGCTCGCCAGGCTTGGCCTGCGATAGGGCCGCGAGGTTTTCGGAAGCCGCAAAGGTGCGATTCTAACAGAGGCTCGGCGCAAATCCGCGGTTGTGCCGGTGCTTGCCTTTATCCAAGGGTGCATTCTGGACCGATTCCAGGGGCAGGGCAAAAAACCGCGCAGATCGGCGGATGTGAAACCGGGTTCCGTTTTTGCCCTTGCTGTGATATAAAATGCGCCGCTTTCCGGGGATGTCCCTGAAAAGCCCAAACCCACACACGTGTCGACACGATGACCTGGGTGCCCTCAGCTCAAGCTGTTGGTTGGTCATTGGGATACGTGGAGGCCTAACCCGACTTATTAAGGAACTATCATGTCCCAAGTCAACATGCGCGATATGCTGAAGGCCGGTGTGCACTTCGGTCACCAAACCCGTTACTGGAATCCGAAAATGGGCAAGTACATTTTCGGCGCGCGTAACAAGATCCACATCATCAACCTGGAAAAAACCCTGCCAATGTTCAACGAGGCTCTGACCTTCGTAGAGCGTCTGGCCCAGGGCAAGAACAAGATTCTGTTCGTCGGCACCAAGCGTTCCGCCGGCAAGATCGTTGCTGAAGAAGCAGCACGTTGCGGTTCGCCGTACGTCGATCACCGCTGGTTGGGCGGCATGCTGACCAACTACAAGACCATCCGTGCTTCCATCAAGCGTCTGCGTGACCTCGAAGTCCAGGCTGAAGACGGTACCTTCGCCAAGCTGACCAAGAAAGAGGCGCTGATGCGCACTCGCGATCTGGAAAAGCTGGATCGCTCCCTGGGTGGTATCAAGGACATGGGCGGTCTGCCTGACGCACTGTTCGTAATCGACGTTGACCACGAGCGCATCGCGATCACCGAAGCCAACAAGCTGGGCATCCCGGTCATCGGCGTTGTCGATACCAACAGCAGCCCGGAAGGCGTTGACTACATCATCCCAGGCAACGATGACGCCATTCGCGCCATCCAGCTGTACATGGGTTCGATGGCTGATGCCGTGATCCGTGGCCGCAACAACGTTGCTGGCGGCACCGAAGTGTTCGAAGAAGCTGCAGCACCGGCGGCTGAAGCCTGAGTAACTGACGCTTAGCGTTTACTCAGTACGCAAAAAGGGGGCTTGGCCCCCTTTTTGCCAACTCGAAAATCATTTCGTAGCGGGCCCCGACAGTTTCTGTAATGCGTGGCTGCTATGAAGTGGGTTCGGGGTAGTGCCCAAGAATTGAGCGCCCGTTCAGTCGGGTGGAATGGTTGATAACCTATCCAAGAGGATTTTGAAAATGGCAGAGATTACTGCAGCGCTGGTCAAAGAACTGCGCGAGCGTACCGGCGAAGGCATGATGGACTGCAAGAAGGCCCTGACCAAGGCCGGCGGCGACATCGAGAAAGCCATTGATGACATGCGTGCCTCCGGCGCGATCAAGGCTGCCAAGAAAGCTGGCAACGTTGCCGCTGAAGGCGCTATCGCCATCAAGGACGACGGTAAAGCCGCCGTTCTGCTGGAAGTGAACTCGCAGACCGACTTCCTGGCTCTGCAGGACGACTTCAAGGCGTTCGTTGCTGCCAGCGTGGAAAAAGCTTTCGCTGACAAGCTGACCGACGCAGCTCCGCTGATCGAAGCTCAAGAAGCTGACCGCCTGATCCTGGTTGGCAAGACTGGCGAAAACGTCAACATCCGTCGTCTGGCTCGCGTTGAAGGTGACGTGGTCGGTACTTACCTGCACGGTAACAAGATCGGTGTTGCGGTTGTCCTGAAAGGCGGTTCCGTAGAACTGGCCAAAGACATCGCCATGCACGTAGCTGCCAGCAACCCTGAGTTCCTGCTGCCATCGCAAGTTTCCGCCGAAGCCATCGAGCGCGAAAAAGGCGTCTTCCTGCAGCTGAACGAAGACAAGATGAAAGGCAAGCCAGCTGACATCGTTGAAAAAATGATTGCTGGTCGTATCAGCAAGTTCCTGGCCGAGGCCAGCCTGGTTGAGCAAGCTTTCGTCAAGGATCCAGAAGTCACCGTTGGTGCTCTGGCCAAGAAAGGCGGCGCTGAAATCGTTTCCTTCACTCGTTTCGCCGTAGGCGAAGGCATCGAGAAGAAAGAAGACAACTTCGCCGAAGAAGTTGCTGCACAACTGGCTGCTGCCAAGCAACAGTAAGACGGTTTTACAACTGTCGCCCGAAAGAGGCTGCCCGCTCACGCGCGCAGCCTCTTTTCAAATGGGTAGGGCAATTTTGTTGTCCGCTCCCGGAACCGGCTTACAAAGCCGTGTTCTGATGGCGCTGTGACAGCGTCAAGCTAGAGTGAACGCAAGCTGCAAACAGCTCGCAAAGAATTTTTAAATACGCCGCAGGAGAGATTCGCAATGGCTCAGCAGGGCAGTGGTTATCAAGCTCGCTATAAACGCATTCTACTCAAGCTTAGCGGCGAGGCCCTGATGGGCTCGGAAGAGTTCGGGATCGATCCCAAGGTGCTGGACCGCATGGCGCTGGAAGTCGGCCAACTGGTCGGTATCGGTGTCCAGGTGGGCTTGGTGATCGGTGGTGGCAACCTGTTCCGTGGCGCCGCCTTGAGTGCCGCCGGCATGGATCGGGTCACTGGCGACCACATGGGCATGCTGGCCACCGTGATGAACGGCCTGGCGATGCGTGACGCGCTGGAACGTGCCAATATCTCGGCCATCGTGATGTCGGCTATTTCCATGGTCGGCGTGACCGATCACTATGACCGTCGCAAGGCCATGCGCCACCTGAACTCCAAAGAGGTGGTGATCTTCGCGGCCGGTACCGGTAACCCGTTCTTCACTACCGACTCTGCAGCGTGCCTGCGGGCCATTGAGATCGACGCCGACGTCGTGCTCAAGGCGACCAAGGTCGATGGTGTTTACACTGCAGATCCGTTCAAGGACCCGCATGCCGAGAAGTTCGATCATCTGACCTACGATGAAGTGCTGGATCGCAAGCTGGGAGTGATGGACCTGACGGCTATCTGCCTGTGCCGCGACCACAAGATGCCGCTGCGGGTATTTAACATGAACAAGCCCGGCGCCCTGCTGAACATCGTGCATGGTGGCGCTGAAGGAACCCTGATCGAGGAAGGCGAACAATGATCAACGAAATCAAGAAAGACGCCCAGGAGCGCATGAAGAAGAGCCTGGAGTCCCTGGCCCATGCGTTCGGCCAGATCCGCACTGGCAAGGCGCACCCCAGCATCCTGGGCAGCGTGATGGTGCCTTACTACGGCGCCGACACTCCTTTGAGCGGCGTCGCCAACGTGACCGTGAAGGATTCCCAGACCCTGCAGGTCGTGCCGTTCGAGCGCAACATGCTGGGGGCCATCGACAAGGCCATCGGCAGCGCCGGCCTGAACCTCAACCCAACCAACCTGGGTGAGTTGCTGCTGATCAAGATGGCGCCGCTGACCGAGGAAACCCGCAAGGGCTTCACCAAGCAAGCGCGCGCCGCTGCCGAGGACGCACGGGTTGCGGTACGCAACATTCGTCGTGACGCCCTGGGCGAGCTGAAGAAGCTGTCCAAGGACAAGGCCATCAGTGAAGACGAGGAGCGCCGCGCCGGTGCCGAAATCGACAAGCTGATCAAGGAGTTCGAGGGCCAGATCGCCAAGGCGACCGAGGAAAAAGAAAAAGACCTGATGGCCGTATAAGGATCAGGACGTTTTCATGGAAAAGACCAAACAGCCTGTGCCGTCTTCAGTGCCACGCCATGTCGCGATCATCATGGACGGAAACAACCGCTGGGCAAAAAAACGCTTCATGCCGGGTGTGGCCGGGCATAAGGCGGGTGTTGATGCGGTACGTGCAGTCATCGAGGTGTGCGCCGAGGCCAAGGTCGAGGTTCTGACCCTGTTTGCCTTTTCCAGTGAAAACTGGCAGCGCCCGGCCGATGAAGTCAGCGCCTTGATGGACCTGTTCTTCAAGGCGCTGCGTCGTGAGGCCAAGCGCCTCAACGACAACAACATCAGCCTGCGGATCATTGGCGATCGTTCGCGTTTCCATCCCGAATTGCAGGCGGCGATGCGCGAGGCCGAAGCCATCACCGCCGGCAGCGATCGTTTCATCCTGCAGATCGCCGCCAACTACGGCGGCCAGTGGGATATCGCCCAGGCTGCCCAACGCCTGGCGCGTGAGGTGCAGGCCGGCCATTTGCGCCCCGACGACATCACTCCGGACTTGCTGCAGGCTTGCCTTGCCACCGGCGATTTGCCGTTGCCCGACCTGTGCATCCGCACCGGTGGCGAGCATCGCATCAGCAATTTCCTGCTGTGGCAGCTGGCTTATGCCGAGCTGTATTTCTCCGACCTGTTCTGGCCGGACTTCAAACACGATGCCATGCGCCATGCGCTGGCCGATTACGCATCTCGCCAGCGGCGCTTCGGTAAGACGAGCGAGCAGGTCGAGGATGGAGCCCGGGTTTAATGCTCAAACAACGAATCATTACTGCGTTGATCCTGCTACCGATCGCCTTGGGTGGGTTTTTCCTGCTCGAAGGCTCGAACTTCGCCCTGTTCATCGGCCTGGTGGTCGCACTGGGTGGTTGGGAGTGGGCGCGGCTGGCAGGGTTCAGTGCGCAGCCGGCGCGAATCGCCTATGCCGTGGCGGTGGCGGCACTGTTGTTCATGATGCACCTGGTTCCAGGTGTCGCTCCATGGATCCTGGGAGCTGCGGTGCTGTGGTGGGGCTTGGCGACATTCCTGGTGCTCACCTATCCGCGTAGCAGCGAACAATGGTCCGGGGCAGCCCCCAAGCTGTTGATCGGCTTGCTGATCCTGCTGCCGGCCTGGCAGGGCTTGGTGTTCATCAAGCAATTGCCGCTGGGCAATTGGCTGATCATGGCGGTGATGGTGTTGGTCTGGGGTGCGGATATCGGCGCCTATTTCTCGGGCCGGGCCTTTGGCAAGCGCAAGCTGGCACCCCAGGTCAGCCCTGGCAAGAGCTGGGAGGGCGTATATGGTGGCCTGGCCCTGAGCCTGGTTATCACCGCGGTGGTGGGGCTGGTTCGTGGCTGGGGTTTTGGCCAGATGGTCGTGGGCCTTCTGGGGGCGGCCATCGTAGTCTTCATCTCGGTGGTGGGCGACCTGACCGAAAGCATGTTCAAGCGCCAGGCCGGCATCAAGGACAGCAGTAACCTGCTGCCTGGCCATGGCGGCGTTCTGGACCGGATCGACAGCCTGACTGCAGCGATTCCAGTGTTCGCAGTGCTGCTGTGGATGACCGCATCGTGAGCGGCGTTCAGCAAATCACGGTCCTGGGAGCTACTGGCTCCATCGGCCTGAGTACCTTGGACGTCATCGCTCGCCACCCGGATCGCTACCAGGTATTCGCTCTCACCGGTTTCAGTCGCCTGGCCGAGTTGTTGGCCTTGTGCGTGCGCCATGTGCCGCGTTTTGCCGTGGTGCCGCAAGAGGCGGCCGCCAGGCGCTTGCAGGAAGATCTGCGGGCTGCCGGGTTGTCGACCCGCGTGCTGGTGGGGGAGCAGGGGTTGTGCGAAGTCGCCTCGGCTCCTGAGGTCGATGCGGTGATGGCGGCGATCGTCGGTGCGGCCGGCCTGCGTCCGACTTTGGCGGCGGTGCAGGCCGGCAAGAAGATTCTCCTGGCCAACAAGGAAGCGCTGGTGATGTCCGGTGCGTTGTTCATGGAGGCGGTGGGGCGTAGCGGTTCGGTGTTGCTGCCTATCGATAGCGAGCACAATGCGATTTTCCAGTGCATGCCGAGGGACTTCTCTCGTGGTCTCGGCCAGGTTGGGGTGCGACGCATCCTCTTGACCGCCTCGGGTGGCCCGTTCCGGCAGACGCCGCTGGCCGAGCTGGAAGATGTCTCGCCGGAGCAGGCTTGCGCTCATCCGAACTGGTCCATGGGGCGCAAGATCTCGGTCGACTCGGCGAGCATGATGAACAAGGGCCTGGAGCTCATCGAAGCTTGCTGGTTGTTCGATGCCAGGCCGGCGCAGGTCGAGGTGGTAGTGCACCCGCAAAGTGTGATCCACTCACTGGTGGACTACGTCGACGGCTCGGTGCTGGCGCAACTGGGGAACCCGGATATGCGTACCCCGATCGCCAACGCCCTGGCCTGGCCGGAGCGAATCGACTCCGGTGTGGCGCCACTTGACCTTTTCGCCATTGCCCGCCTGGACTTCCAGGCGCCCGATGAGCAGCGATTCCCATGCCTGCGCCTGGCTCGTCAGGCGGCCGAGGCAGGCGGCAGCGCCCCGGCGATGTTGAATGCGGCCAACGAAGTGGCGGTCTCGGCATTTCTCGAGCGGCGCATCCGCTACCTGGAGATCGCGAGTATCATCGACGAGGTTTTAAATCGTGAGCCGGTGGTTGCGGTCAACGAGCTGGATGCCGTATTCGCGGCGGATGCCCAGGCCCGGTTGCTGGCTGACCAATGGTTGCAGCGTAACGGGCGATAGGATTCGCGACCCGCGCGAGTGACGGCGAATAGGAATGCGGAGAAAGTAGATGAGCGCGCTCTATATGATTGTCGGCACCCTGGTAGCCCTGGGCGTGCTGGTCACCTTTCACGAATTCGGTCATTTCTGGGTCGCCCGCCGTTGTGGCGTCAAGGTGCTGCGCTTCTCCGTGGGTTTCGGCATGCCCCTGGTGCGCTGGCATGATCGCCATGGCACCGAGTTCGTGATCGCCGCCATTCCCCTGGGCGGTTACGTGAAGATGCTCGACGAGCGCGAGGGCGAGGTGGCGCTCGCGGAGCTCGATCAATCCTTCAATCGCAAGTCCGTTCGTCAGCGTATTGCCATAGTCGCGGCGGGCCCGATTGCCAACTTCCTCCTGGCCCTGGTGTTTTTCTGGGCCCTGGCGATGCTGGGCAGTCAGCAGGTGCGACCGGTCATCGGTGAAGTCGAGGCCGGTAGCATCGCCGCCAAGGCTGGACTGAGTTCGGGTCAGGAAATCATCGCCATCGACGGCGAGCCGACCACTGGCTGGGCGGCAGTGAACCTGCAATTGGTGCGCCGCCTGGGCGAAAGCGGCACGTTGCAGTTGCTGGTTCGTGAGCAAGGCGCCACAGCCGATTCGCCACGCCAGTTGGTGCTGGATAAATGGCTCAAGGGCGCCGATGAGCCCGATCCTATTCGTTCCCTGGGTATCCGCCCCTGGCGCCCGGCCTTGCCTCCGGTGCTGGCCGAACTCGATCCGAAAGGTCCGGCCCAGGCTGGCGGCCTGAAGACCGGTGATCGCCTGCTGGCTCTCGATGGCCAGGCGCTCGATGACTGGCAGCAGGTGGTCGACTGGGTGCGTGTGCATCCTGCGGCCAGGGTCGTCCTGCACGTCGAGCGTGATGGCGCCCGAATCGAGGTTCCCGTGACCCTGGCCAGCCGGGGTGACAGCAAGGCCCCGAGCGGTTACCTGGGGGCTGGTGTGAAGGCCGTCGACTGGCCGCCGCAAATGTTGCGCGAAGTCAGTTATGGCCCGCTGGAGGCGATTGGCGAAGGCGCCCGGCGCACTTGGACCATGAGCGTCCTGACCCTTGAATCACTGAAGAAAATGTTGTTCGGCGAGCTCTCGGTAAAAAACTTGAGCGGACCGATAACCATTGCTAAAGTGGCGGGCGCTTCTGCCCAGTCGGGCATTGCCGATTTCTTGAATTTCCTTGCTTATCTGAGTATTAGCCTGGGGGTTCTGAATTTGTTGCCCATCCCGGTACTGGATGGGGGGCATTTGTTGTTTTATCTGATCGAGTGGGTGCGTGGTCGCCCCTTGTCGGATCGGGTGCAAGGTTGGGGGATACAGATCGGTATCAGCTTGGTGGTCGGAGTCATGCTGCTTGCTCTGGTCAACGATCTGGGTCGTCTGTAACGCTTCGCTGAATTGCGAATCTGCCGCATTTTGCGGCAGTTTGTTTATTGCCAGTTGGAATAAGAAAGGACTTCATGAAACGTCTGCTGCTAACTGCGGTTCTCTCCGTATTGATGATCGCCGAAGTTCACGCCGAGTCCTTCACTATCTCCGATATTCGCGTCAACGGCCTCCAGCGCGTTTCCGCGGGTAGCGTCTTTGGTGCCTTGCCGTTGAACGTCGGCGAGCAGGCGGACGACCGTCGCCTGGTGGAATCCACTCGTGCGCTGTTCAAAACCGGTTTCTTTCAAGACATCCAGCTGGGGCGCGATGGCAACGTCCTGGTCATCACGGTAGTCGAGCGGCCTTCGGTTGCCAGCATCGAGATCGAAGGCAACAAGGCGATCTCCACCGACGACCTGATGAAGGGCCTCAAGCAGTCCGGCCTGGCCGAAGGCGAAATCTTCCAGCGTGCGACCCTCGAAGGGGTGCGTAACGAACTGCAACGTCAATATGTTGCTCAGGGTCGTTACTCGGCCACCGTCGAGACCGAAGTGGTTCCGCAGCCGCGTAACCGTGTCGGCCTGAAGGTGAAGATCAACGAAGGCACGGTCGCGGCCATCCAGCACATCAACGTGGTAGGCAATACGGTCTTCCCCGATGACGACCTGATCGGCCTGTTCGAGCTCAAGACCACCAACTGGCTGTCGTTCTTCAAGAACGATGACAAGTACGCCCGTGAAAAACTCTCCGGTGACCTGGAACGCCTGCGTTCCTACTACCTGGACCGCGGCTATATCAACATGGATATCGCTTCGACCCAGGTGTCCATCACTCCGGACAAGAAACACGTCTATATCACCGTCAACATCAACGAAGGCGAGAAGTACAGCGTTCGTGACGTCAAGCTCAGCGGCGACCTGAAGGTACCTGAAGACCAGGTCAAGGCACTGCTGCTGGTGGAGAAGGGCCAGGTGTTCTCGCGCAAGCTGATGACCACCACCTCCGAGCTGATCACCCGTCGCCTGGGTAACGATGGCTATACCTTCGCCAACGTCAACGGCGTGCCACAACCCCACGATGACGACCACACCGTCGACATCACCTTCGTGGTGGATCCAGGCAAGCGCGCCTACGTCAACCGCATCAACTTCCGTGGCAACACCAAGTCCGAGGACGAAGTACTGCGTCGCGAGATGCGCCAGATGGAAGGCGGTTGGGCATCGACCTACCTCATCGACCAGTCGAAGACTCGTCTCGAGCGCCTTGGCTTCTTCAAGGAAGTTAACGTCGAGACTCCGGCCGTGCCGGGTGTCGATGACCAGGTCGACGTCAACTACGCCGTAGAAGAGCAGGCTTCGGGTTCGATTACCGCCAGCGTTGGTTTCGCCCAGAGTGCGGGCCTGATCCTTGGTGGTTCGATCACCCAGAACAACTTCCTGGGTACCGGTAACAAGGTCAGCATCGGCCTGACCCGAAGCGAATACCAGAGCCGCTACAACTTCGGCTACGTGGACCCCTACTGGACCGCCGATGGCGTGAGCCTGGGCTACAACGCCTTCTATCGCACCACTGACTACAAGGACCTCGATGTCGATGTAGCCAGCTATGCGGTGGATAGCCTGGGTGCCGG
Organism: Pseudomonas piscis; assembly: GCF_009380155.1. Taxonomy (GTDB): domain Bacteria; phylum Pseudomonadota; class Gammaproteobacteria; order Pseudomonadales; family Pseudomonadaceae; genus Aquipseudomonas; species Aquipseudomonas piscis. The sequence continues at coordinate 917,772 of NZ_WHUV01000001.1, forward strand.
TGTCAGCGTGGGTTACCCGATCAGCGAGACTTCGCGCCTGACCTTCGGCCTGACGGCCCAGCAGGACAAGATCAAGACCGGTCGCTACACCGTCGACGAAATCTTCGACTTCGTGAACAAGCAGGGCAAGAGCTACCTGAACTTCAAGGCCTCTGCCGGCTGGTCCGAGTCGACCCTGAACAAAGGTGTATTGGCGACCCGCGGTCACTCGCAAAGCCTGGTGCTGGAAACCACTACCCCGGGTAGCGACCTGTCGTTCTTCAAGCTCGACTACCGTGGCCAGTTGTTCACGCCGCTGACCGACAACTACACCATGCGTTTCCATACCGAGCTGGGTTATGGCGATGGCTTTGGCGATACCAAGGGCTTGCCGTTCTACGAGAACTACTATGCCGGTGGTTTCAACTCGGTTCGTGGTTTCAAGGACAGCACCCTGGGCCCACGCAGTACGCCTAGCCGTGGTGTGGGTGTGACCGGTAACGCTGGTACCGTTAGCGATCCGGATCAAGACCCGCTGCCATTCGGCGGTAACGTGTTGATCCAGGGCGGTGCGGAGTTGCTGTTCCCTCTGCCATTCGTCAAGGACCAGCGTTCCCTGCGCACATCCCTGTTCTGGGATGTGGGTAACGTCTTCAGCTCTCGTTGTGAAAAGACATCCAACACCATCGCGGCGTCGAACGTGAAGCCAGAGTGCAACGATGTCAGCTTAAGCAACCTGGCCAGTTCGGTGGGTGTCGGCGTGACGTGGGTAACTGCTCTGGGTCCATTGAGCTTCGCCCTGGCGATGCCGATCAAGAAACCGAATGACGCTGAAACCCAGGTGTTCCAATTCTCTCTCGGCCAGACTTTCTAACCGTCTGGCCCAAGACAACGACAATGGATTTTGTAGGAGTGCATCGTGCGTAAGTTGACTCAATTGGTTCTCCTGGCCTCCGTTCTGGTCGCGAGCCCGGCATTTGCCGAAATGAAAATCGCCGTCCTGAACTATCAGATGGCTCTGCTGGAGTCGGACGCGGCCAAGAAGTACGCCGTTGACGCCGAGAAAAAGTTCGGCCCGCAGCTGAACAAGCTCAAGACCCTGGAAAGCAGCGCCAAGGGTATCCAGGACCGCCTGGTTGCCGGTGGCGACAAGATGCAGCAAGGCGAGCGTGAGCGTCTGGAGCTCGAGTTCAAGCAGAAAGCTCGCGACTTCCAGTTCCAGTCCAAGGAGCTGAACGAAGCCAAGGCCGTGGCCGACCGCGAAATGCTCAAGCAGCTCAAGCCCAAGCTGGACAGCGCTGTTGAAGAGGTCATCAAGAAAGGTGGTTTCGACCTGGTCTTCGAGCGTGGCGCAGTGATCGATGTCAAACCTCAGTACGACATCACGCGCCAGGTTATCGAGCGCATGAATCAGCTGAAGTAAGCCATGACCGCAATTATGAAACTCGGCCAGTTGGCCGAGTTCCTCGGCGCCACCTTGCGTGGCAACGCGGAGAAGGAAATCACTGGGCTGGCCACCTTGCAGGAGGCTGGCCCAGCTCAGTTGAGCTTTTTGGCAAATCCCCAATATCGCAAGTACCTGGTCGATAGCCAGGCAGGTGCGGTGTTGTTGAAAGCCGCCGAAGCCGAAGCCTATGTCGGTGATGCACTGGTGGTGGCAGACCCTTACCTGTCCTATGCCCGTGTTTCCCACTTCTTCGATCCCAAGCCCAAGGCTCCGGCTGGTATCCATCCGTCCGCGGTAATCGCCGATGATGCCCAGGTCGACCCAACGGCCAGTATCGGCGCCTTTGCCGTGATCGAAAGCGGAGCCCGGATCGACGCCGGCGTAACCGTTGGCGCTCATTGCGTCATCGGTGCCCGTAGCGTGGTGGGCGAGGGTGGCTGGTTGGCACCACGGGTGACCCTGTACCACGACGTGCGCATCGGCAAGCGCGTGGTGATCCAGTCGGGTGCGGTGCTGGGCGGCGAAGGTTTCGGTTTCGCCAACTCGAAGGGCATCTGGAACAAGATCGCCCAGGTGGGCGGCGTGACTATCGGCGATGATGTGGAGATCGGTGTCAACACGGCCATCGACCGTGGAGCCCTGGCCGACACCATCATCGGCAACGGAGTGAAGCTCGACAACCAGATCCAGATCGCCCACAACGTCCAGGTCGGTGATCACACCGCGATGGCCGCTTGCGTTGGGATCTCCGGCAGCACCAAGATCGGCAAGCACTGCATGCTCGCCGGCGGTGTCGGCCTGGTGGGTCATATCGAGATTTGTGACAACGTTTTCCTCACCGGGATGACCATGGTGACCCACTCGATCACCGAGCCGGGTGCCTACTCTTCCGGTACTGCCATGCAACCGGCTGCCGAGTGGCGCAAAAGCGCGGCCCGCATCCGCCAGCTCGATGATCTCGCGCGGCGTTTGCGCCAGTTGGAAAAGCGCGTTGGGGACGTGACCCCCGGCGACAATGCTTCATCAGATGGCTGATACCATTTCCACATCAAGTGTGCACAGCCGCTAGACTGCCTGCTTCCTTGATTTGCTAGAGGGGCGTGCGTTGACCGCATGCTCCCAATCTTTACTACAGGCTTCCCCCCGAAATGATGGACATCAACGAGATTCGCGAATACTTGCCTCACCGTTACCCTTTCCTGCTGGTGGATCGGGTGGTGGATCTGGATGTCGAGGGCAAGTGCATTCGTGCCTACAAGAATGTCAGCATCAACGAGCCGTTCTTCAATGGCCACTTCCCTGCGCATCCGATCATGCCAGGCGTGCTGATCATCGAAGCCATGGCCCAGGCTGCGGGCATTCTGGGTTTCAAGATGCTCGACGTGAAGCCTGCCGACGGCACCCTTTACTACTTCGTCGGTTCCGACAAGCTGCGCTTCCGCCAGCCGGTGTTGCCGGGCGACCAACTGATCCTTGAAGCCAAGTTCATCAGTTGCAAGCGTCAGATCTGGAAGTTCGAGTGCCAGGCATCGGTCGACGGCAAGCCAGTGTGCTCCGCCGAGATCATCTGCGCGGAACGCAAACTATGAGTTTGATTGACCCTCGCGCAATCATCGATCCGACGGCCGTCCTGGCCGACGACGTTGAGGTTGGCCCGTGGTCGATCGTCGGCGCTGGTGTGGAAATCGGCGAGGGTACAGTGATCGGGCCCCATGTGATCCTCAAGGGCCCGACCCGGATCGGCAAGCACAACCGCATCTACCAGTTTTCCTCGGTAGGCGAAGACACGCCCGATCTGAAATACAAGGGTGAAGAAACCCGCCTGGTAATCGGCGATCACAACGTGATCCGCGAAGGCGTGACCATTCACCGTGGCACCATCCAGGACCGTTGCGAGACCACCCTGGGCGACCACAACCTGATCATGGCCTATGCCCACATCGGCCACGACAGTGTGATCGGCAACCATTGCATCCTGGTCAACAACACCGCGTTGGCCGGCCACGTGCATGTGGATGACTGGGCGATTCTTTCCGGTTTCACCCTGGTGCACCAGTACTGCCACATCGGCGCCCACAGCTTTTCCGGCATGGGTACCGCCATCGGCAAGGACGTCCCGGCGTTCGTCACCGTGTTCGGCAACCCTGCCGAAGCTCGTAGCATGAACTTCGAAGGCATGCGCCGTCGTGGTTTCAGCGATGATTCGATCCACGCCCTGCGTCGTGCCTACAAGGTGGTCTATCGCCAGGGGCTGACGGTAGACCAGGCCCTGGCCGAGTTGACCGAAGCCGCCGAGCAGTATCCCGAAGTTGCACTGTTTCGCGACTCGATCCAGTCTTCGACCCGCGGCATCACCCGCTAATCATGAGCACTCTGCGTATTGCGCTGGTGGCTGGCGAAGCCTCCGGCGATATTCTTGGCGCTGGTTTGATGCGCGCCCTCAAGGCCCAGCATCCGGCGGTGGAGTTCATCGGTGTCGGTGGGCCATTGATGGAGGCCGAGGGGCTGGTCTCCTACTTTCCCATGGAGCGCCTGGCGGTCATGGGGCTGGTCGAGGTTCTCGGGCGCCTGCGTGAGCTGCTGGCCCGACGCAAGAAACTGGTGCAGACCCTGATCGCCGAAAAGCCGGATGTATTCATCGGTATCGATGCCCCGGACTTCACCCTGAATATCGAGCTCAAGTTGCGCCAGGCCGGGATCAAGACCGTGCACTACGTCAGTCCATCGGTATGGGCCTGGCGCCAGAAGCGTGTGCTGAAGATCCGCGAAGGCTGCGACCTGATGCTGACCCTGTTTCCTTTCGAAGCCAGGTTCTACGAGGAAAAGGGCGTTCCGGTGAAGTTCGTCGGCCACTCCCTGGCCGATGCCATCCCCTTGCAAGCTGATCGAGCAGCGGCTCGCGCCGAACTCGGTTTGCCCGACGGCCCGCTGGTGGCGTTGATGCCAGGCAGTCGTGGCGGCGAAGTAGGACGCCTGGGCGGCCTGTTCCTGGATGCCGCCGAGTGCTTGCGGGCCATGCGCCCGGGTGTGCGTTTCATTCTGCCTTGCGCCAATGCCCAGCGGCGAGCCCAGGTGGAAGAGTTGCTGGTCGGTCGCGACCTGCCGCTGACCCTGCTCGATGGCCAGTCGCATAAAGCACTGGCGGCCTGCGACGCGGTATTGATCGCCTCGGGTACGGCGACCCTGGAAGCCCTGTTGTACAAGCGGCCGATGGTGGTGGCCTACCGCCTGGCGCCGCTGACGTTCTGGATTCTCAAGCGCATGGTCAAGAGTCCGTACATTTCCCTGCCCAACCTGTTGGCTCAGCGCTTGCTGGTGCCCGAGTTGCTGCAGGATGCTGCGACTGCCGAGGCCCTGGCCAAGACCCTGTCGCCGCTGATCGAGGGTGGCGAGGAGCAGACCAACGGTTTCGACCAGATCCATCGCACCTTGCGTCGCGACGCATCCAACCAGGCCGCTCGGGCGGTGCTGGAACTGATAGGTAAAGCCCAATGAGCAATTCCAAGAAGCAGATGGGCCTGGACTTCACCCTGGTGGCCGATGCTGGCGACCTGGTGGCGGGTGTCGATGAAGTCGGACGTGGCCCCCTGTGCGGTGCGGTGGTTACCGCTGCGGTGATTCTCGATCCGAACCGGCCGATTCTCGGCCTGAACGATTCCAAGAAACTCACCGAGGCCCGTCGCGAACAGCTGTTCGACGAGATCTGCGAGAAGGCCCTGAGCTGGTGCATCGCCCGGGCGGAAGTCGAGGAAATCGACGAGCTGAACATCTTGCACGCCACCATGCTGGCCATGCAGCGGGCGGTGGAAGGCTTGAGCGTGACCCCGAAGTTGGCGATGATCGATGGCAACCGCTGCCCCAAGTTGGCAGTGCCGGCCGAAGCGGTGGTCAAGGGCGATAGCAAGGTCCCGGCGATCGCTGCGGCGTCGATCCTGGCCAAGGTCAGCCGCGACCGCGAGATGGCCGCCTTCGAGCTCATCTATCCCGGTTACGGTATCGGCGGGCACAAGGGGTATCCGACTCCAGTCCACCTGGAAGCCCTGGCGCGCCTGGGCCCGACTCCGATCCACCGGCGCTCTTTCGCGCCGGTACGCCTGGCCTATGAAGCGCGTGAAGCGCTGGGCCTGGTTCAGTCTTGAGGCTGATGTTTTAACCAAGGCCCGGTACAATCCGGCTGCTTTAAAGCTCCACGAACGACGGCAATGGCCTGCCGGCAGTGGCGATGAACCACTATCGATGGTCGCCGCGCGCAGGCCTTGGCTGCCTTGCGCTGTAACGCCGAGTTCGAGTCTTTAAATCGCCCGATGTCCGGGCCTCGTTGTTTTCGCGCTATTTACAGGATCACTATGCCGGCTTCATTCGTTCACCTGCGCCTGCACACTGAATTTTCCCTGGTCGACGGTCTGGTGCGGATCAAACCGCTGGTCAAGGCCCTGACCGGCATGGGCATGCCGGCGGTAGCGGTTACCGACCAGAGCAACATGTGCTCCCTGGTCAAGTTCTACAAGACCAGCATGGGCGCCGGGATCAAGCCGATCTGCGGTGCCGACCTGTGGCTGGCGAACAAGGACGATGCGGACGGCCCCCTGAGTCGCATCAGCCTGCTGGCGATGAATGCCGTGGGCTATCGCAACCTCACCGAGCTGATCTCCCGTGGGTTTACCGAAGGCCAGCGCAACGGGCTGACCATCATCGAGCGCGATTGGGTGGTGCAGGCTGCCGAAGGCCTGATCATGCTCTCGGCGGCCAAGGAGGGCGAGATCGGCATGGCCCTGGTGGCGGGCGACCTTGCGGTGGCCGAGGCCCTGGCCCTGGAATGGATGGGAGTGTTCCCGGATCGCTTCTACCTGGAAGTCCAGCGTACCAATCGTCCCAACGACGAAGAGCAACTGCATGGTGCCGTGGCCCTGGCCGACAAGATCGGCGCGCCGTTGGTGGCGACCAACGATGTGCGCTTCATCAAGCAGGACGACTTCGAGGCCCACGAGACCCGGGTTTGCATCGGTGAAGGCCGTGCCCTGGACGATCCGCGCCGCTCGAAGAACTACAGCGACCAGCAGTACCTCAAGAGTGCCGAGGAGATGGCCGAGCTGTTCAGCGACCTGCCCGAGGCGCTGGAAAACACCGTGGAGATTGCCAAGCGCTGCAACATCACGGTCCAGCTGGGCAAGTACTTTCTCCCCGACTTCCCGACGCCCAACGGCATGGGCATCGATGATTACCTGCGCCATGTGTCCCACGAGGGGTTGGAAGAGCGCCTGGCGGTGCTTTGGCCCAAGGACACCACGCCCAACTATGAAGAGAAGCGCCAGCTCTATCTGGATCGCCTGAAGTTCGAGCTGGATATCATCATCCAGATGGGCTTCCCCGGTTACTTCCTGATCGTTATGGACTTCATCAAGTGGGCCAAGAACAACGATGTACCGGTGGGTCCGGGGCGGGGATCGGGTGCCGGTTCCCTGGTGGCCTATGTGCTGAAGATCACCGACCTCGACCCGCTGGCCTATGACCTGCTGTTCGAACGTTTCCTCAACCCCGAACGTATTTCCATGCCCGACTTCGACGTCGACTTCTGCATGGACGGCCGTGACCGGGTGATCGACTACGTGGCCGAGGCCTACGGGCGTAACGCGGTAAGCCAGATCATCACCTTCGGCACCATGGCCGCCAAGGCGGTGGTGCGCGACGTGGCGCGGGTGCAGGGCAAGTCCTACGGCCTGGCCGACCGCCTGTCGAAGATGATCCCCTTCGAGGTCGGCATGACCCTGGAGAAGGCCTACGAGCAGGAGGAGATGTTGCGCGACTTCCTCAAGACCGATGAGGATGGCCGCGAAATCTGGGACATGGCCTTGAGGCTCGAAGGGGTCACCCGCGGCACTGGCAAGCACGCCGGTGGCGTGGTGATCGCGCCGACCAAGCTCACCGACTTCTCGCCGATCGCCTGTGACGAAGAGGGCGGCGGCCTGGTGACTCAGTTCGACAAGGACGACGTCGAGGCGGCGGGCCTGGTGAAGTTCGACTTCCTCGGCCTGCGGACCCTGACCATCATCAAATGGGCGATGGAGACCATCAATCGCGAGCAGGCCAAGAGCAACCTGCCCGACGTCAACATCGACTTCATCCCGCTGGATGACAAGAAGACCTACGAGCTGTTGCAGAAGGCCGAGACCACGGCCGTGTTCCAGCTCGAATCCCGTGGCATGAAGGAGCTGATCAAGAAGCTCAAGCCCGACTGCCTGGAAGACCTCATCGCACTGGTGGCGCTGTTCCGTCCGGGCCCGCTGCAATCGGGCATGGTGGACGACTTCATCAACCGCAAGCACGGTCGTGCCGAACTGGCGTATCCGCATTCGGACTATCAGTACGAAGGCCTCAAGCCCGTGCTGGCGCCCACCTACGGCATCATCCTGTACCAGGAACAGGTGATGCAGATCGCCCAGGTCATGGCCGGCTACACCCTGGGTGGTGCGGATATGCTGCGCCGGGCCATGGGTAAGAAGAAACCCGAGGAGATGGCCAAGCAGCGTGGTGGTTTCATCGAGGGTTGCGTTGCCAACAACATCGACGCGGACCTGGCCGGTAACATCTTCGACCTGGTGGAAAAGTTCGCCGGTTACGGCTTCAACAAATCCCACTCGGCGGCCTATGGCCTGGTGTCCTACCAGACCGCCTGGCTCAAGACCCACTACCCGGCGCCTTTCATGGCTGCGGTACTGTCGGCGGATATGCACAACACCGACAAGGTGGTGGTGCTGATCGAGGAAGTACGCAGCATGAAGCTGCGTCTCGATGCGCCGGACGTGAACAGCTCCGACTTCAAGTTCACGGTCAACGACGATGGCCGCATCGTCTATGGCCTGGGGGCGATCAAGGGCGTGGGCGAAGGCCCGGTGGAAGCGATCGTCGAGGCCCGGGCCGAAGGTGGCCCGTTCAAGGACCTGTTCGACTTCTGCAGCCGGGTCGACCTCAAGCGCATCAACAAGCGCACCCTGGATGCGCTGATCCGCAGTGGTGCCCTGGACCGCCTGGGGCCTTACTTCCATGACGAGCTCAAGGCCTACCAGGCCAATATCGACCGCAACCGCGCCGTATTGCTGTCGGCCCTGGAAGAGGCGATCAAGGCGGCCGAACAGACCGCCCGGACCGCCGATAGCGGCCACGCCGACCTGTTCGGCGGGTTGTTCGTCGAAGAGGATGCGGACGTCTATGGCAACCACCGCAAGGCTCGTGAACTGACGCTCAAGGAACGCCTGCGGGGCGAGAAGGACACCCTGGGCCTGTACCTGACCGGCCACCCGATCGACGAGTACGAGGGCGAGATCCGTCGTTTCGCCCGCCAGCGCATCATCGACCTGAAGCCGGCGCGCGATACCCAGACCGTGGCCGGGATGATCATTGCCCTGCGGGTGATGAAGAACAAGAAGGGCGACAAGATGGGCTTCATCACCCTCGACGACCGCTCCGGGCGAATCGAGGCCTCGTTGTTCGCCGACTCCTTCATGGCTGCCCAGGCCTTGCTGCAGACCGACGCCATGGTGGTGGTGGAGGGCGAGGTCAGCAACGATGACTTCTCCGGCGGCCTGCGCCTGCGGGTCAAGCGGGTAATGAGCATGGAGGATGCGCGGACCAACCTGGCCGAAAGCCTGCGCCTGAAAGTCCACAGCGATGCGCTCAAGGGCGATCAGCTACGCTGGCTGGGCGATCTGCTCAAGCGCCACCGCGGCGCGTGCCCCATTTCCATGGAGTACAGTCGCGACGATGCCAAGACCCTGCTGCAGTTCGGCGAGGCCTGGCGCATCGATCCGGCGGACAGCTTGATTCAGGCCCTGCGTGACCAGTTCGGGAAAGACAACGTCTTCCTGCAATACCGTTGACGGTGAGGTGCCATCAGTGCGCCTCGTCGTTACTTGAATTTTTAATATCGACCTCATCGCGCCAGTCCCTTAAGGTAGGGCGCGAACAGACAACCGGCCGGCCCCAGCTTCACTGGATGTCGACCCCAGACGGACGCCTATGAACCCGAATTTTCTTGATTTCGAACAGCCGATCGCCGACCTGCAAGCCAAGATCGAAGAGTTGCGCTTGGTCGGTAATGACAATTCGCTGAATATCGGCGATGAGATCTCCCGCCTGCAGGACAAGAGCAAAACCTTGACCGAGGATATCTTCGGCAAGCTCACCAGCTGGCAGATCGCTCGTCTGGCGCGTCACCCGCGTCGTCCTTACACCCTGGACTACATCCAGCACATCTTCACCGAGTTCGACGAGCTGCATGGCGATCGCCACTTCTCCGATGACGCGGCGATCGTGGGCGGCGTTGCCCGCCTGGACGAGCAACCCGTGATGATCATCGGCCACCAGAAAGGCCGCGAAGTGCGCGAGAAGGTTCGCCGCAACTTCGGCATGCCGCGTCCGGAAGGCTACCGCAAGGCCTGTCGCCTGATGGAAATGGCCGAACGTTTCAAGATGCCGATCCTGACCTTCATCGATACCCCGGGCGCCTACCCGGGCATCGACGCTGAAGAGCGCAACCAGAGCGAAGCCATTGCCTGGAACCTGCGGGTCATGGCACGCCTGAAGACCCCGATCATCGCCACCGTGATCGGTGAGGGTGGTTCGGGCGGCGCCCTGGCCATTGGCGTGTGCGACCAGCTGAACATGCTGCAGTACTCCACCTACGCGGTGATCTCGCCGGAAGGTTGCGCCTCGATCCTGTGGAAAACCGCGGAAAAGGCCGCCGACGCCGCCGAAGCCATGGGTATCACCGCCGAGCGCCTCAAGGGCCTGGGGATCGTCGACAAAGTGATCGCCGAGCCGCTGGGCGGCGCCCACCGCGATCCGGCCGCCGCTTCCGCGCTGATCCGTGCCGAGCTCAGCTCGCAACTGGCGATGCTCAAGGAAATGGATAACGACACCCTGCTGGCCCGTCGTTATGACCGCCTGATGAGCTACGGTCTCTGACCGCCCGCCGCTCCGGCTTGCCGGAGCAGGCCTGCTCGCGAACCTGGCGCCGTCGATCGCTCCGATCACGGCGTCTTGTTCATTCTGGGGCAACCGCAAGGCCAGCTGATCGCTGCTGCAGGTCCTGAACGCATGACTCCTCTCGCCGACTCTTTGCTGCAAACCCTGGCTCCCTGGCGCCAGGCCAGCGCGTGGCGCGTGGCCTTCTCCGGGGGGCTGGACTCCACCGTCCTGCTGCACCTGCTTGCCAATCTGGCGCGCCAGCATTGCCTCCCGGCGCTTTCGGCGATTCACGTCCATCATGGCCTGCAACAGGCGGCGGATGCCTGGCCGCAGCACTGTCAGCAAGTCTGCGACGCCCTGGGCGTGCCGCTGCAGGTAGTCAGGGTCCAGGTGCCGGCTGGCGCCAGCCTCGAACGTGCCGCCCGGGACGCGCGCTACAGCACCTTCGAGCAATCGCTGGCGAGCGATGAGCTGTTGCTGCTGGCCCAGCATCGTGACGACCAGGCGGAAACCCTGCTGTTTCGCCTATTGCGCGGTGCCGGGGTGCGGGGTTTGGCGGCGATGCCCCGGTGCCGTCCCCTGGGGCGTGGGCATTTGCTACGGCCCTTGCTTGACGTGCCTCGCGCCGAGCTCGAGCGTTATGCCGCCGAGCATCGGCTGGACTGGGTCGATGACCCTTCCAACAGCGATCACCACTATTCGCGTAATTACCTGCGACATCAGGTCATGCCGGTGTTGCAGTCGCGCTGGCCCCAGGCCGCGGCCAGTCTCGCTCGCAGTGCCGCGCATCTTGGCGAGGCCCAGGGCTTGCTCGGCGAGCTGGCTTCGATGGATCTGCGCGCCGCCGAACAGGACCGGAACCCGCTCTGGCTGCCCTTGCCAACCCTGGCCTTGGCGCCCCTGCGAGAGTTATCCGCTGCGCGCCAGCGCAACGCCCTCAGCCATTGGTTGGCCAGGTTCACCCGCTTGCCGGACACCGATCACTGGGCGGGTTGGGAAACCCTGCGTGATGCCAAGGACGCAGCCCTGCCGATCTGGCGCCTGGCCGATGGCGAGCTGCATCGCGGGAGGACGAACCTGTGGTGGTTGTCCGGAGCCTGGCTGCGGCCGGTCGGGCAGGGGGCTGAGTGGCACGCTCCGCAGCAACCGCTGTGCTTGCCGGATAACGGCCATGTGGCTTTCAGCGGCTCGGTGCCCGATGGCCCGCTGAGCATCCGATATCGTCTTGGCGGCGAGGTGATGCACCTGGGCGATCGCGGCCATCGCGATCTCAAGCGGCTGTTGAACGAGGCCGGGGTGCCGGCTTTCGTCCGTGGCAGATTGCCGCTGCTGTATCGCCGGGAACAACTGTTGGCCGTGGCGAACCTGCCAATGGCCGGCACAAACGCCCGGGGCGCCTGGCAATTGCATTGGCGACCACCGACCAGCGATCAAGGTTTGAGCTGAAAGGGGCTTTCCGGTAGACTACGCTCCCTTCTTGATACAACTTCTGTGGATTCGCCTGAATTGCAGGAGTTGCCGATTACCAAGCAGTCTTTGCTGGGCGATTCCAAAAAATGTGTAGCGAGCAACGTACCGGTGTTTTTGCATCCGGTCTGTCACAACGCGGCGGTTTTTTTGAAACATGCACTGTGATTAATGCAGGTGATCGGGGGCTTCGGCCTTCCTTCGCTTTCCCCGGCGGCACTGACCGCTTTAACGCAGACTTCTAGGGTTTTTCATGACGCGCTACATATTCGTCACGGGCGGTGTTGTTTCTTCATTGGGGAAAGGCATTGCCTCGGCTTCATTGGCGGCCATCCTGGAGGCGCGGGGGCTCAAGGTCACCATGCTCAAGCTGGACCCGTACATCAACGTCGACCCGGGCACCATGAGCCCGTTCCAGCACGGTGAAGTATTCGTCACCCATGATGGCGCCGAGACCGACCTGGACCTGGGCCACTACGAGCGGTTCATCCGCACGACCATGACCCAGAACAACAACTTCACCACCGGTCGTGTCTACGAGCACGTGCTGCGCAAAGAGCGCCGTGGTGACTACCTGGGTGCCACCATCCAGGTGATCCCGCACATCACCGACGAAATCAAGCGCCGTATCATCAAGGGCGCCGGCGATGCCGACGTGGCCCTGGTCGAAATCGGCGGCACCGTGGGTGACATCGAATCGCAACCGTTCCTCGAGGCCATTCGCCAACTGCGCGTCGAGGTCGGCTCCAAGCGGGCGATGCTGATGCACCTGACCCTGGTTCCTTACATCGCCACCGCTGGCGAGACCAAGACCAAGCCGACCCAGCACTCGGTCAAGGAACTGCGCTCCATCGGCCTGCAGCCTGACGTGCTGATCTGCCGTTCCGACCATCCGGTGGACGCCTCGTCGCGTCGCAAGATCGCCCTGTTCACCAACGTTGAAGAGCGTGCGGTGATCTCCCTGGAAGACGTCGACACCATCTACAAGATCCCGGGTGTGCTGCATGCCCAGGGCCTGGACGATTTCGTCGTCGAGCGCTTCGGCCTGCAGTGCAGCAGCGCCGACCTGTCCGAGTGGGACAAGGTCGTGGACGCCAAGCTGAACCCCGAGAAAGAAGTCACCATCGCCATGGTCGGCAAATACATGGAGCTGCTGGACGCGTACAAGTCGCTGATCGAAGCGATGAGTCACGCCGGCATCCAGAACCGTACCAAGGTCAACCTGCGCTACATCGACTCCGAAGACATCGAGAACCAGGGCACCGGCCTGCTGGAAGGCGCCGACGCCATCCTGGTTCCAGGCGGTTTCGGCCTGCGCGGTGTGGAAGGCAAGATCACCGCGGTGCAATACGCCCGTGAGAACAAGGTCCCGTACCTGGGTATCTGCCTCGGCATGCAAGTGGCAGTCATCGAGTTCGCTCGTAACGTCATGGGCTGGAAAGACGCCAATTCCACTGAGTTCGATCGCACCAGCGGCCATCCGGTCGTGGGCCTGATCACCGAGTGGGCCGATTCCACCGGCGCGGTCGAGACTCGTACCGAAGCTTCGGACCTGGGCGGTACCATGCGCCTGGGCGCCCAGGATTGCCAGATCGTCGCGGGCTCCAAGGTCCACGACTGTTACGGCAGCGACGTGATCACCGAGCGTCACCGTCATCGCTACGAAGTGAACAACAACCTGCTGCCGCAACTGATGGAGGCCGGCCTGCTGGTGTCCGGTCGTTCCGAAGACGGCGCGCTGGTGGAAGTGGTCGAGAGCCAGGATCATCCATGGTTCGTGGCTTGCCAGTTCCACCCCGAGTTCACCTCCACTCCACGTGACGGTCACCCGCTGTTCAGCGGTTTCGTCAAGGCGGCACTGGCTCAACACCAGAAGAAGGCGTGAACCTGATGGCGCAGAAGATCATCCGCGTAGGCAACATCGAAATCGCCAACGACAAGCCGATGGTGCTGTTCGGCGGCATGAACGTGCTGGAAAGCCGCGACATGGCGCTGAAGGTCTGCGAAGAGTACGTGCGGGTTACCGAGAAGCTCGGTATCCCCTACGTGTTCAAGGCCAGCTTCGACAAGGCCAACCGTTCGTCGGTGACCTCGTACCGTGGTCCAGGCATGGAGGAAGGGCTGAAGATCTTCGAGGAGATCAAGCGGACCTTCAACGTGCCGGTGATCACTGACGTGCACGAGCCCTACCAGTGCGAACCGGTGGCCAAGGTATGCGACATCATCCAGCTGCCGGCCTTCCTGTCGCGCCAGACCGACCTGGTCGTGGCGATGGCCAAGACCGGCGCAGTGATCAACATCAAGAAAGCCCAGTTCCTCGCGCCCCAGGAAATGAAGCACATCCTGAACAAATGCGTGGAAGCCGGTAATGACCAGTTGATCCTCTGCGAGCGTGGTTCCAGCTTCGGCTACAACAACCTGGTAGTGGACATGCTCGGCTTCGGCATCATGAAGCAGTTCGAGTATCCGGTGTTCTTCGATGTGACCCACGCCCTGCAGATGCCGGGCGGCCGCGCCGACTCGGCCGGTGGTCGCCGCGCCCAGGTCACCGACCTGGCCAAGGCGGGCATGAGCCAGTCCCTGGCCGGCCTGTTCCTGGAAGCCCATCCTGATCCGGACAATGCCAAGTGCGACGGTCCTTGCGCACTGCGCCTGGACAAGCTCGAACCGTTCCTGTCCCAGCTCAAGGCCCTGGACGAACTGGTCAAGAGTTTTCCGACGGTAGAAACCGCGTAAGACCAGTTTCTCCGGTAAAGTACCGCACGATTATTGCTCGGGCCTTCGGGCCTGAGCCTTATCGTCTGCAAGACTGCCTGTTTTTCCCGCCTTGCCGACGGTAGAAGATTTCCTACAGCTGCGTCGTTTTCGTCAACTTTGGAGTGTTTACAACAATGGCAAAAATCGTCGACATCAAAGGTCGTGAAGTCCTCGACTCCCGTGGCAACCCCACTGTCGAAGCGGACGTGCTTCTCGACAACGGCATCATCGGCAGCGCCTGCGCTCCGTCCGGTGCTTCCACCGGTTCCCGTGAAGCACTGGAACTGCGTGATGGCGACAAGACCCGCTACCTGGGCAAGGGTGTGCTCAAGGCGGTAGCCAACATCAACGGTCCGATCCGCGACCTGTTGCTGGGTAAAGACCCAATCGACCAGAAGGCGCTGGATCAGGCGATGATCAAGCTGGACGGTACCGAGAACAAGGCCAACCTGGGCGCCAACGCGATCCTGGCCGTGTCCCTGGCCGCTGCCAAGGCCGCCGCCCAGGACCA
The DNA here is from genome assembly GCF_009380155.1 of Pseudomonas piscis. Classification (GTDB taxonomy): domain Bacteria; phylum Pseudomonadota; class Gammaproteobacteria; order Pseudomonadales; family Pseudomonadaceae; genus Aquipseudomonas; species Aquipseudomonas piscis. Next base: position 932,897 of record NZ_WHUV01000001.1, read on the forward strand.
GGACCTGCCGCTGTACGCGCACATCGCCAACCTCAATGGCACTCCTGGCGTCTACTCGATGCCGGTGCCGATGATGAACATCATCAACGGTGGCGAGCACGCCGATAACAACGTCGACATCCAGGAGTTCATGGTGCAGCCGGTCGGCGCTAAGTCCTTCTCGGAAGGTCTGCGCATGGGTACCGAGATTTTCCATCACCTCAAGGCTGTGCTGAAGGCCCGTGGCCTGAACACCGCAGTGGGTGACGAAGGTGGTTTCGCCCCGAACCTGGCTTCCAACGAAGACGCCCTGAAGGTGATCTCCGAAGCCGTGGCCAACGCCGGCTACACCCTGGGCACCGATGTGACCCTGGCCCTGGACTGCGCAGCCAGCGAGTTCTACGAAGACGGCAAGTACAACCTGGCTGGTGAAGGCCAAGTGTTCACCAACGAAGGTTTCGCTGAATACCTCAAGGGCCTGACCCAGCGCTACCCGATCATCTCCATCGAAGATGGCCTGGACGAGTCCGACTGGGCTGGCTGGAAGATCCTGACCGACAAGATCGGTGACAAGGTACAACTGGTGGGTGACGACCTGTTCGTGACCAACACCAAGATCCTCAAGGAAGGCATCGACAAGAAGATCGCCAACTCCATCCTGATCAAGTTCAACCAGATCGGCAGCCTGACCGAAACCCTGGAAGCCATCCAGATGGCCAAGGCCGCCGGCTACACCGCGGTGATCTCCCACCGTTCCGGTGAAACCGAAGACTCCACCATCGCCGACCTGGCCGTGGGTACCGCGGCTGGCCAGATCAAGACTGGCTCGCTGTGCCGCTCCGACCGCGTATCCAAGTACAACCAGTTGCTGCGTATCGAAGAGCAACTGAACGGCAAGGCCAAGTACAACGGCCGCAGCGAGTTTCGCGGTTAAGCTGTAGATGGTAAAAAGACACCGGATTGTGTCGGAAAAGTCGCTACAGCGAATTTTTTGCCACTAATCTGATGCCTTAAGAGCACAAGCCTGGTTTTTCCAGGCTTCGTGCTATCAGTAGGTCCGAAGTTGCAGGCATGGCTGTCTTTTTTCACTGGATACCCGATATTCGATGCGCAGTCCCAATTGGTTGTTCCTGGTCTTGCTCTTGCTGCTGGCTGGCTTGCAGTACCGCCTTTGGGTGGGAAATGGCAGCTTGGCCCAGGTCGCCGACCTGACCCAGCAAATTGCCGACCAGCAGGCTGAAAACGAGCGCCTGCTGGAGCGCAATCGCGTACTCGATGCGGAAGTCATGGAATTGAAGAAGGGCATGGAGACCGTCGAAGAACGGGCTCGCCATGAACTGGGCATGGTCAAGGAGGGCGAGACCCTCTACCAGTTGGCCCAATGAGCGATCTGCTGCCGGCCTTCTGGGCCGTGATTCCTGCCGCGGGCGTTGGTGCCCGCATGGCCGCGGACCGTCCCAAGCAGTATCTGCAACTGGGCGGCCGCACTATTCTCGAACACAGCCTTGGCTGTTTCCTCGACCACCCCGGTCTCAAGGGCCTGGTGGTCAGCGTTGCTCCCGACGATCCTTACTGGCCGTCCCTGGCCTGTGCCCAGGATGGACGAATCCAGCGGGTCGACGGCGGTGCGGAACGCTCCGACTCAGTGCTCAACGCCTTGCTCCACCTGCATGCCCAAGGCGCTGCGGATGATGATTGGGTGCTGGTGCACGATGCCGCGCGACCTAACCTCGCCCGGGATGACCTGGACAAACTGCTGGCCGAGTTGGCGGACGACCCTGTGGGTGGCCTGCTCGCGGTGCCGGCCCGGGACACCCTCAAGCGTATCGACTCGCGGGGGCGGGTCCTGGAAACCGTGGATCGCAGCCTGATCTGGCAAGCCTATACCCCGCAGATGTTCCGCCTTGGCGCCTTGCACCGAGCCCTGGCCGACAGCCTGGTGGCTGATGTCGCGATCACCGACGAGGCCTCGGCCATGGAATGGGCCGGCCAGGCCCCACGCTTGATCGAAGGGCGTTCCGACAACCTCAAGGTCACCCGCCCGGAAGACCTGGAGTGGTTGCGCCAGCGCTGGGCCAACCGTCGCTGACCCACCGCTGTAGCCGCAGGCTGCGATAAGCCTGCAGCTACCGCTCCTGGTACTCCGGGCGCCGGGCCAGGCCTTCCTTGAGATAGTCCACCAGCTTGCGCACCTTGGGCGACAAGTGTCGTTGTTGCGGGTAGAGCGCCCATACTGCAGTGTTCGGCGGCTGATGGGCTTCGAGCAGTGAGGCCAGCGCGCCGCTCTGCAGATGCTCCAGCACGTAGTAGTCCGGCAGTTGGCACAGGCCCACTCCCTGCAACGCCGCATCCAGCACCGCCTGTCCGCTGTTGCAGCGCCAGTTGCCTTGAACCCGCTGGGCGAACTCGCGGCCATCCTGTTCCAATTGCCAGATATCCGAACTGCCGACCAGGCAGTTGTGGCGGCTCAACTCCGAAAGGCTATGGGGGCGACCGTAGCGCTCCAGGTACGACGGCGATGCACACAGGTACATGCGCCGGGGAGCCAGGCGGGTCGCCACCAGTCGCGAGTCTTGCAGGCGTCCCAGGCGCACGGCCAGGTCCAGCCCCTCGTGCACCAGGTCCAGGGGCCGATTGCTCAATTCGATATCCACCCGCAACTGCGGATACAGGCCCATGAAGCTGGTCACCAGCGGCACGATGAAGCGCTCGCCGTAGGCCACCGCGCAGGTCATGCGCAGCATGCCCTTGGGCTCGCTGGCCAGGTCGCCCACGGCGCGCAACGCCTCTTCCCGGCCATCCTGCAAGCGCTGGCAATGCTGGAGGAAGGTCTGGCCGGCTTCGGTCAGGGTTACCCGGCGGGTACTGCGGTACAGCAAGCGAGTCTGCAGGCGTTCTTCCAGGCGGGCGATCTGCCGGCTGATATGAGAAGAAGAGACACCGAGGCGTTCTGCTGCAGCGGTGAACTGGCTGCATTCGGCCACGGCGACGAACTCGTCGATGCCTTCCCAGCGGTTTTCACTCATGATGATTGTCTCTGTATAGCAATAATGTTTTGCTTTTGGTCGGATTATTCATCGTGGTGCGCTGTTTTACACTCCCTGTCTCGTTTTTATTCGCTGGAGACCCAGGATGATCAAGTCGCGCGCTGCCGTAGCCTTCGAGGCCAAGAAACCCCTCGAGATCGTTGAAGTCGATGTCGCCATGCCCAAGGCTGGCGAGGTGTTGTTGCGGGTGGTGGCCTCCGGTGTCTGCCACACCGACGCCTACACCCTGTCGGGCGCCGACCCGGAAGGGATCTTCCCGTCGATTCTCGGCCATGAAGGTGGCGCAGTAGTGGAAGCGGTGGGCGAGGGCGTGGCTTCGGTGGCCGTGGGTGACCACGTGATTCCGCTGTACACCCCGGAATGCGGCCAGTGCAAATTCTGCCTGTCGGGCAAGACCAACCTGTGCCAGGCCATCCGTGCCACCCAGGGCAAGGGCCTGATGCCGGACGGCACCACACGCTTCTCCTACAAGGGCCAGCAGCTGTTCCACTACATGGGCACCTCGACCTTCTCCGAGTACACCGTGCTGCCGGAAATCTCCGTGGCCAAGATCCAGAAGGATGCACCGCTGGAGAAGGTCTGCCTGCTGGGCTGCGGCGTGACCACTGGTATTGGCGCGGTGCTCAATACTGCCAAGGTCAAGCCGGGTGACACCGTGGCGATCTTCGGCCTGGGTGGCATTGGCCTGTCCGCGGTGATCGGCGCAGTCAAGGCCAAGGCTTCGCGCATCATCGCCATCGATATCAACCCGGCCAAGTTCGAGATCGCCCGCCAGCTGGGTGCCACCGATTGCATCAACCCCAAAGACTACGATCGCCCGATCCAGGAAGTGATCGTCGATCTCACCGACGGCGGTGTGGACTTCTCATTCGAGTGCATCGGCAACGTGCAACTGATGCGCGCCGCGCTGGAGTGCTGCCACAAGGGCTGGGGCGAGTCGGTGATCATCGGCGTGGCCGGTGCCGGCCAGGAAATCGCCACCCGTCCGTTCCAGCTGGTGACCGGCCGTGTCTGGCGCGGTTCGGCCTTCGGCGGCGTGCGTGGCCGCAGCGAACTGCCGAGCTATGTGGAGATGTCCGAGAAGGGCGAGATCCCGCTGGACACCTTCATCACCCACACCATGGGATTGGAAGACATCAACAAGGCCTTCGACCTGATGCACGAAGGCAAGAGCATCCGTTCGGTCATTCATTTCTAAGGAGCAGCGACAAACTGCAAGCCACAGGCTGCAAGTAGGGGCAACCGCTCTCGCAGCTTGAGGCTTGCTGTATGCGCGCTGGAGGTCCGCCATGAGTCTGGAAAACCTTTCCTGCCAGAAAAGCTTCGGCGGCTGGCATAAACGCTACAAACATCATTCCCAGGTACTGGGCTGCGACATGGTGTTCGCCGTCTACCTGCCGCCGCAGGCCGAGCAGGGCGGCAAGCTGCCGGTGCTGTACTGGTTGTCCGGCCTGACCTGCACCGACGAGAACTTCATGCACAAGGCCGGTGCCCAGCGCATGGCGGCCGAGCTGGGGCTGATCATCATCGCGCCGGACACCAGCCCGCGTGGTGCCGGGGTACCCGGTGACCCGGATGGCGCCTGGGATTTCGGCCTGGGGGCGGGGTTCTACCTCAATGCGACCCAGGAGCCTTGGGCCCAGCACTATCGGATGCACGACTATGTGGTCCATGAGTTGCCGGCACTGGTGGAGGCGCATTTCCCGGCTTCCGACAAGCGTGGCGTCAGCGGCCATTCCATGGGCGGGCACGGGGCCCTGGTTTGTGCCTTGCGCAATCCCGGGCGCTACCGCTCGGTGTCGGCGTTCGCGCCCATCAGCAACCCCATGGATTGCCCCTGGGGGCAGAAGGCGTTTTCCCGTTACCTGGGGGAAGAGCGCTCTCGTTGGCGTGAATGGGATGCCAGTGTCCTGATCGCCGAGGCCAGCGAAAAACTGCCATTGCTGGTGGATCAGGGCGACCGCGATGACTTCCTCGCCACCCAGCTCAAGCCTGAAGCCCTGCAGTTGGCGGCCAAGCAGGCCGGCCATGAATTGACCCTGCGCCTGCAGCCGGGCTACGACCATAGCTACTTCTTCATCGCCAGCTTCATCGATGACCACCTGCGCCATCATGCGCGGGCACTGAACGGCTAGGTCGTACGAGCCTTGGCGCCCGTCCGCGGGGACGCTCGTACCAGCCCTAAGGGCCAGCAAAGCAGGTAGAATCACGCCCTGACTTTTTCGGGGCGTTTTTTTATGCGTATTGGCCACGGCTACGATGTGCACCGTTTCGCTGAGGGCGACTTCATCACCTTGGGTGGTGTGCGTATCGCCCACCACTCCGGGCTGCTGGCCCATTCCGATGGCGACGTGCTGCTGCACGCACTCAGCGATGCCCTGTTGGGGGCTGCGGGGCTGGGTGATATCGGCAAGCATTTCCCTGACACCGATCCGCAATTCAAGGGCGTCGACAGCCGCGTACTGCTGCGTCACGTTGTCGCGTTGATCCATGCCAAGGGCTGGAAGGTCGGTAACGTCGACAACACCATCGTCGCCCAGGCGCCGAAGATGGCGCCGCATATCGCCACCATGCGGGCGCTGATCGCCGAGGACCTGCAGGTCGAGCTCGATCAGGTGAACGTCAAGGCCACCACCACCGAGAAGCTTGGTTTTACCGGGCGCGAGGAAGGTATTGCGGTGCATTCCGTAGCCTTGTTGCTGCGCGCATGAACGAACTGCAACTGTTGGGCCCGCGGGCCTATGGCGATGCCTTGGGCAGCGCGGTCCTCAAGGCCACGGCCGAGGATTTCCAGGTCGATGAGGTCCTGGACATTCCTCTGAGCGGCGATGGCGAGCATTTATGGCTGTGGGTGGAAAAACGCGGCCTGAATACCGAGGAAGCTGCCCGGCGGATCGCCAAGGCCGCCGGGGTCCCGCTGCGTACGGTGAGCTATGCCGGACTCAAGGACCGCCAGGCCCTGACTCGCCAATGGTTCAGCGTGCAACTGCCGGGCAAGGCCGATCCAGACCTGGCGGCAGCCGAAAACCACACCCTGAAGATCCTCAAGGCCAGCCGCCACAGGCGCAAGCTGCAACGCGGCGCCCATGCAGCCAATGGCTTCACCTTGCGCTTGACCGAGCTGCGGGCGGATCACGCGGCGATCGATGCCCGCCTGCAACTGATCGCTCGGCAAGGCATTCCCAATTACTTCGGTGCCCAGCGTTTTGGCCATGACGGCGGCAACCTGGCGGATGCCCGGGACTGGTCGGCACGCCAGGCGTTGCCGGAACAGCGCAACGTGCGTTCGCGCTTGCTGTCCGCCGCTCGTAGCTACTTGTTCAACCAGGCCCTGGGCGCACGGGTGGCCGACGGCAGTTGGCAGCAGGCCCAGGTGGGCGATCTGCTGGCCTTCACCGACAGCCGCAGTTTCTTCATGGCTGGAGCTGAGGAGTGCCACGATCCGCGCCTGGCGATTCTCGACCTGCATCCCACCGGGCCCTTGTGGGGTAAAGGCGACTCGCCTGCCGCCGGTGCTACCCAGATCCTGGAGCAGGGCGTCGCTACCCGTGAACCGGCGCTGTGCGATTGGCTGGTAAAAGCCGGCATGGAGCACGAACGACGCATCCTGCGGCTGCCCATTGGCGGTTTGACGTGGCATTATCCCGTGCCTGACATTCTGCAATTGGAATTCGTCCTGCCGGCCGGATGTTTCGCCACCGCATTGGTGCGCGAACTCGTCGATCTGGTGCCGGTGGGGCAGACGGACAGCCCATGCGTATTCTGATTTCTAACGATGATGGGGTAACCGCACCCGGTATCGCCGCGCTGCATGCTGCGCTGGCCGATCATGCCGAGTGCGTGGTTATCGCACCGGATCAAGACAAAAGCGGCGCCAGCAGCTCGCTGACGCTCGACCGTCCGTTGCATCCGCATACTCTCGGCAACGGCTATATAAGCATCAACGGCACGCCGACCGATTGTGTGCATCTGGGGCTCAATGGCCTTCTGGAGCATGAACCGGACATGGTGGTCTCGGGCATCAACCTGGGGGCCAACCTCGGGGATGACGTGCTGTATTCCGGGACTGTCGCGGCCGCCCTGGAAGGGCGTTTCCTGCAGCGTCCGGCGATTGCCTTTTCGCTGGTCTCGCGGCAGGAGGAGAACCTCGCCACCGCGGCTCATTTCGCGCGCAAGCTGGTCGAGGCGCAAGGCTTGCTGGATCTACCACCACGGACGGTGCTGAACGTGAACATTCCCAACCTGCCGCTCGATCGCGTCCGCGGTATCCAGCTGACCCGCCTGGGCCATCGCGCCCGTGCCGCGGCTCCCATGAAGGTGGTGGACCCCCGCGGCAAGGCCGGCTACTGGATCGCCGCCGCCGGGGACGCCGAGGATGGCGGTCCCGGCACCGATTTCCATGCGGTCATGCAGGGCTACGTATCCGTGACCCCGCTGCAGTTGGATCGCACCTTCAATGATGCGTTCAGGAGCCTGGACGGCTGGCTGGAGGGGCTGCGCTGATGGCCCGTGAGCAAGACGATCTGCTGCGCCGGGGAATCGGCATGACCTCCCAGCGCACCCGTGAACGCCTGATCCAGCGGCTCTACGATGAAGGCTTGTCCAACCCCCAGGTGCTGGAAGTCATCCGGCGCACGCCCCGGCATCTGTTTGTCGATGAAGCACTGGCCCATCGGGCCTATGAAGACACAGCGTTGCCCATCGGCCATAACCAGACCATTTCCCAGCCTTATATGGTGGCCCGCATGAGCGAGCTGCTGCTGGAGGCTGGCCCCCTGGACAAGGTGCTGGAGATCGGTACCGGCTCCGGCTACCAGACCGCGGTGCTGTCGCAGCTGGTGGAGCGGGTGTTCTCGGTGGAGCGGATCAAGGTCCTGCAAGATCGGGCCAAGGAGCGCCTGCAGGAGTTGAACCTGCGTAATGTGGTGTTCCGTTGGGGTGATGGCTGGGAGGGCTGGCCGGCATTGGCGCCTTACAACGGCATCATCGTCACCGCGGTGGCCACCGATATTCCCCAGGCGCTGCTCGACCAGCTGGCACCAGGCGGGCGCATGGTGATTCCGGTTGGCGCCGGTGAGGTGCAACAGCTGATGTTGATCGTCCGCGAAGAACACGGCTTTGCCCGGCATGTCCTGGGAGCGGTGCGGTTTGTACCCCTGCTCAATGGCCCCCTGGCCTGAGCATTTCTGCGAGCTGGGTGAATTCTGTCCGTCAGGCTGTGTCTTAGTGGCGTATCGGTCGTCAACCTGTGGGGCGACGACCCGTGACAAACCCCGGTCGTCCCTGTGCCGTGCCGGCGGTAAAGCGCCGGCGTCCGGTTATACTTGCGTCATTTCATGCCTGAGCCAGGCAATCTATATCGTCAACCATCAGAAAGGGAGCGGCGGGTGAGTCTCACAGTCATTGCGCAGCGTATGGGTACAACAAGCTTTCAGCGACTGATGATTGGCCTTGTCTTGAGTTCCTTGTTGGTTGGTTGCTCCAGCACCAGGTCCAGCAGCGTCGGAGTGGTTGATCGCAACAGCAATGCGGCACCGCAACGCCCGACCGTCACCACCGGCCAGTACGCCGTGCGCCGCGGGGATACGCTGTTCTCCATCGCCTTCCGTTATGGCTGGGATTACAAGGCATTGGCCGCCCGCAACAATATCAGCGAGCCCTATACCATCCATCCGGGGCAAACCATTCGTTTCGATGGCCGCACCGGTACCGCTCCGGCTACCGTGGTGACCAGTACCCAGTCCTCCGGTGCTTCCTCCTCGAGCAAAACCACGGTCATTCGTCGCCCGGTGACGACCACTACATCTCCGGCAACAGGTGCCGCAACCAGCCCGGCGAACAAGCCGAGCCCAGCTCCGGCGCCGGTTCCAGCCACTCCGGCAGGCCCTGCGCCGACCGGTTGGGGCTGGCCTTCCAACGGTGTTCTCATTGGAAAATTTTCTTCAAACGGTAGTTTGAATAAAGGCATTGATATCGCCGGGGATTTGGGACAGCCTGTTTTAGCTGCGTCTGATGGGACGGTGGTTTACGCCGGGAGTGGCTTAAGGGGCTACGGCGAATTAGTCATCATCAAACACAGCGAAACCTACGTCAGCGCTTATGGTCACAACCGTAAGCTTCTGGTTCGGGAGGGGCAGCAGGTCAAAGTCGGACAGACAATTGCCGAGATGGGATCAACTGGTACAGACCGGGTGAAACTGCACTTTGAGATTCGCCGACAAGGTAAACCTGTAGATCCGCTGCAATTCCTGCCACGTCGTTGATCCGTTACCAACCTGTTCCACTCGCTCACGTAGAGGGAACAGGTTCCAGTGTTGCCAGGGATATAGGCGACGCTCGAGCCTGAGGTCGAACTCACCAAAGGACTATAACAATGGCTCTCAGTAAAGAAGTGCCGGAGTTTGACATCGACGATGAAGTTCTCCTTATGGAGAGCGGAATCGATATGGATTCGATGTCGAATAATGAGGGGGCAACTCCACCTTCCGTTCGCACCAAATCCAAAAGCTCCGCTGCGATCAAGCAACACAAGTACATTGACTACACTCGCGCGCTCGATGCGACGCAGTTGTACCTCAATGAAATCGGTTTTTCTCCATTGCTCTCTCCCGAAGAGGAAGTGCACTTTGCGCGTCTATCGCAAAGTGGCGACCCGGCTGGGCGTAAACGCATGATTGAAAGCAACTTGCGACTGGTGGTGAAAATCGCCCGACGCTATGTCAATCGTGGGTTATCGCTGCTGGATCTGATCGAAGAGGGCAACCTCGGCTTGATCCGAGCGGTGGAAAAATTCGATCCCGAACGTGGTTTCCGTTTCTCGACCTACGCTACCTGGTGGATCCGCCAGACCATCGAGCGTGCAATCATGAATCAGACCCGGACCATCCGGTTGCCGATCCATGTGGTCAAGGAACTCAACGTCTACTTGCGCGCCGCCCGCGAACTGACGCAGAAACTCGATCATGAACCCTCTCCCGAGGAAATCGCCAACCTGCTCGAGAAGCCGGTGGCGGAAGTCAAACGCATGCTCGGCCTGAACGAGCGCGTTTCTTCGGTGGATGTCTCGCTGGGCCCGGATTCGGACAAGACCCTGCTGGACACCCTGACCGACGAGCGTCCGACGGATCCTTGTGAACTGTTGCAGGACGACGACCTTTCGCAAAGCATCGATCAATGGCTTTCCGAGCTGACCGAAAAACAGCGTGAGGTGGTCGTACGCCGGTTTGGCCTGCGAGGGCATGAGAGCAGCACCCTGGAAGACGTTGGCCTGGAAATTGGCCTGACCCGTGAACGGGTGCGGCAGATCCAGGTTGAGGGCCTCAAGCGCCTGCGGGAGATCCTCGAGAAGAATGGCTTGTCCAGTGAGTCGCTGTTTCAGTAGCCGCTGACCTGCCTATAAAAAGCCCCGACTGGTTCGGGGCTTTTTCATGGGGGGACGAAAAGTCTTGATTTGGAGGGGCACGTAGGAGAAGCGGAACTGTTCTTAATTCCCATGTAAGCCAAAGATTACTTTTTCGTAATCTATTGGGGCTCGATCACTTCTGAGTTGCCTAAATCGACTTAGGTAATTTTTTATCTAACTGATTTAAAAGGCTTTTTATTTATTGCTGGATTAGGTTGGACAGAATTTCCCGCTGATAGTGCGATTGCCGTTATCTGGGAAGTCTCTAATATCAACCCTGTGTCGACGGATAGACACAGCCATCAAGGATGATGGTCAGGACATCGCAAGAAGCGATTCATCAGGATGATGACAAGGAACACAGGGACTAGGGAAAAAATGTGGGCGGGTCATACCGCCCCTTTTTTTTGCCTGTCGAAAAGTGCAGTCGCAAATCCCTGAGTCCATAAACGCAAAAAGGCCCGCAAGGGGCCTTTTCAAGGAACGCCGAAGTATCAGCGTTCGAGATCCTTGATCTTGCCTTTGACGCCATCCCACTCTTCGGCATCGGGCAACGAATCTTTCTTTTCAGTGATGTTCGGCCAGATCTCTGCCAGCTCGACGTTCAGCTGAATGAATTCTTGCATCTCGTCCGGGACTTCATCCTCGGAGAAGATGGCTACAGCAGGGCATTCAGGCTCGCACAGTGCGCAATCGATGCACTCATCCGGGTGAATTACCAGGAAGTTCGGGCCTTCGTAAAAGCAGTCCACCGGACAGACTTCTACGCAGTCGGTGTACTTGCACTTGATGCAGTTGTCGGTGACGACGAAGGTCATTTCTAATTTTCTCCTCAGGCGGCGGCAGCGGAGCCCCTACAGGATTGGGGTCGCCAGGTTTGGGAGCGATAGTCTGTGGACCAGGCTAATAGTCCACAGCATCCCAAACCGCGCGAGATTCTAACAGCTTGAAGGCGTTCGCGTTAGATGCGTGTCTTCAATGTGTAAAGCATTTCCAGTGCCCGACGAGGGGTCATGTCGTCCAGTTCCAGCTTGGCCAACTCGTCCAGAACCGGGTGTGGCAGGCTGGCGAACAGGTCGCTTTGCTGCGGAACCGAGGTTTTTCCCGGTGCCGGTTTGGCTACTTCATGGGGCAGGCTGGTGGTTTCCAGGCGGCTCAAATGCTCCCGTGCGCGGACGATCACAGCGCTCGGAACCCCGGCCAGCTGGGCTACGGCCAGGCCATAGCTCTGGCTGGCAGGCCCGGGCAGGACGTGGTGCAGGAAGACGATCCGTTCATTGTGCTCGGTGGCATTGAGATGCACGTTGGCCACCAGCGGTTCGCTTTCCGGCAGTACTGTCAGTTCGAAGTAGTGGGTGGCGAACAGGGTATAGGCCCGCAGGTGGGCGAGACGTTCTGCCGCAGCCCAGGCCAGGGAAAGACCGTCGAAAGTGCTGGTGCCACGCCCCACTTCGTCCATCAGTACCAGGCTGCGCTCGGTGGCGTTGTGCAAGATGTTCGCGGTTTCGCTCATTTCCACCATGAAGGTCGAGCGCCCGCCGGCCAAGTCGTCGCTGGAGCCGATTCGGGTGAAGATCCGGTCCACCAGGGACAGCTCGCAGCTTGCCGCCGGCACGAAGCTGCCGATATGGGCCAGCAGCACGATCAGCGCGGTTTGTCGCATGTAGGTGGATTTACCGCCCATGTTCGGCCCCGTGATCACCAGCATCCGGGTGCTGTCGTCCAGGTTCAGGTCGTTGGCCACGAACGGCGTGGTCAGCACTTGTTCCACCACCGGATGACGGCCCTGGCTGATGCGCATGCACGGTTCGCTGACGAAGCGCGGGCAATTCAGGTCCAGGTTCAGGGCGCGCTCGGCCAGGTTGCTCAGCACATCCAGCTCGGCCAGGGCTCCGGCGGTGTCCTGCAGGGGCGGCAAATGGCTGATCAGGGTTTCCAGCAGGGCGTCGTAGAGCATCTTCTCGCGCGCCAGGGCGCGGCTCTTGGCCGACAGGGCCTTGTCTTCGAAGGCTTTGAGTTCAGGGGTGATGAAGCGCTCGGCCCCCTTGAGGGTCTGGCGCCGGATGTAGTCCGCAGGGGCCTGTTCGGCCTGCTTGCTGGGCAATTCGATGAAGTAACCGTGGATGCGGTTGTAGCCGACCTTGAGGTTGGACAATCCGGTACGGGCCTTTTCCCGCGCTTCCAGGTCGATCAGGAACTGGCCGGCGTTCTCGCTCAGCGATTGCAGCTCGTCCAGCTCGGCGTCGTAGCCGGTCTTGAGCACACCGCCGTCGCGGATCACCGCTGGCGGGTTGTCGATGATGGCTTTCTCCAGCAGCGCCGCCAGTTCCGGATAGGTAGCGGTGGTGATAGCCAGTTGTTTGAGGTGCGGCGCTTCCAGTTCGGTCATCGCCACTTGCAGTTCAGGCAATGCCGCCAGGGCGTCCCGCAGGCGTGCCAGGTCCCGTGGCCGAGCGTTGCGCAAGCCGATCCGCGCCAGGATCCGCTCGATATCACCGATTTCCTTCAACTGCGGCTGCAGGCGTTCGAAGTGATAGCCATCGAGCAGGCAGGTGATAGAGGACTGGCGTGCCTCCAGGACCTTCAGGTCACGCAGCGGTCGGTTCAGCCAGCGGGTCAACAAGCGGCTGCCCATGGCGGTCTGGCAGCGATCGACCACCGATTGCAGGGTATTGTCGCGACCGCCCGCCAGGTTGGTATCCAGTTCCAGGTTGCGTCGGCTGGCGCCGTCCAGCACCACGGTATCGTCCAGGCGTTCGTGGCGCAGGCTGCGCAAATGGGGCAGGGCGGTGCGCTGGGTTTCCTTGGCATAGCTGAGCAGGCAGCCGGCGGCGCCGATGGCCAGGGTCAGGGTCTCGCAGCCGAAGCCTTTGAGGTCCTGGGTGGAGAACTGTTGGCACAGGCTCTTGTGCGCCGAGTCGCGCTCGAAGTCCCAGGGGGCACGGCGCCTTGTGCCACGGCGCTTTTCCGCTGGCAGGCCCTGTGGCCAGTCATCCGGGATCAGCAACTCAACCGGATTGATGCGCTCCAGCTCCGCCAGCAGGTTTTCCCAGCCCTTGATCTCCAGGACGCTGAAGTTGCCGCTGGTGATATCCAGCACCGCGAGGCCGAACAGGCGCTCGTCACCCAGTACCGCAGCGATCAGGTTGTCCCGGCGCTCGTCCAGCAACGCCTCGTCACTCACGGTCCCTGGCGTGATGATCCGCACCACCTGGCGCTCCACCGGGCCCTTGCTGGTGGCCGGGTCGCCCACCTGTTCGCAGATCACCACCGACTCGCCGAGCTTGACCAGCTTGGCCAGGTAGCCCTCGGCGGCATGGTAGGGAATGCCACACATGGGAATGGCCTGGCCTGCCGACTGGCCACGTGCGGTGAGGGTGATATCCAGCAGCTTGGCGGCCTTCTTCGCGTCTTCATAGAAGATCTCGTAGAAGTCGCCCATGCGATAGAACATCAGCTGGTCGGGGTGTTGGTTCTTGAGCCGCCAGTACTGCTGCATCATCGGCGTGTGGGAAGACAGATCGGAGGTATTTTTACTCATTGATATATAGGCGGATTCGTTGAATGGCTGATGCAAAGGGGCGCACAGGCCCGGCTTCTTGCTGATGGTCGCAAGGTTACCACGGGTGCCGGCGGCCTCGCAGGCGCCCGGGCAAGCCAGGGGGGCGAATAAATGCATTGAATATGCAAAACAGCATTTGTCATCCCGATAAAGTTCGAGCAATATGCGCTTTATGCAAATACGCAACGTTTCTACCGTCTTAAGAGAGCTGCTGGATCGCGATGGAATCTCCCCCACGGAGCTTCACCGTCGCACCGGTGTGCCTCAATCCACCCTCTCGCGGATCCTCAGCGGGAAGATCGTCGATCCTTCGGACAAGCACATTTCCAAGATCGCCGAGTATTTCCAGGTGAGCACCGACCAACTGCGCGGGCGCGTGGATATCGCCCCGGCCCGCAGTGCGGTGCGCGACGAGATTCATTCGGAACTCAAGGACATAAGCCTGTGGGACGACGATACCCCCGTCGATGACGACGAGGTGTCGGTTCCCTTTCTGCGCGAGGTTGAATTGGCTGCTGGATCAGGAAGATTCGTCATCGAGGAGAGCGAGCGCGCCAGCCTGCGCTTCGGCAAGCGCAGCCTGCGGCATAACGGCGTGCAGTTCGACCAGGCCAAGTGCGTCACGGTGCGCGGCAACAGCATGTTGCCGGTACTGCGTGACGGCGCCACGGTCGGGGTCAATGCCGGCAAGTGCGCCATTGGCGATATCGTCGATGGCGACCTGTACGCCATCAATCACAATGGCCAGTTGCGGGTGAAGCAGTTGTACCGCCTGCCCACCGGTATCCGCCTGCGCAGCTTCAACCGCGATGAGCATCCTGACGAGGACTACAGCTTCCAGGACATCCAGGAAGAGCAGATCAGCATCCTCGGTCACGTCTTCTGGTGGGGCATGTACGCCCGCTAACCCGCCACCCGCAAACCAAGCCCGCCCCTGAGCGGGCTTTTTTTTGTCCTGCAAAACCCCTTCATCCCCAATGCCTATGCGGCTTCCATGCATGGGAGCAAAAAACTCGCATAAATAAATGCATTTACGCATTGACTGCATATGCATGAGTGCATAATATTCGTCTCAAGCCGTTCGAAAACGGCTGCAACAACGCTCTTTAGTGGCACAAGCAAAAGGCAGCGATGAACCGGCCTCGACGGTTCAGAGGGTTGGCAACTGACCCGGGTGTGCAGCGTAAAGCACCAGAAGCAGTTATCCGGCGGACAGGGGTCGCGGTCGGAGGAACAATTTAAATGGGTCCGTACCGCGCCAGTAGCGCCGAAAGACCAAGGATTGCATTACTGAAAAGCCCGGGCGACCGGGCTTTTTGGAATGCCTGCCTAACGTGGGCCGCCAATAGACAGGGACCCCTTGAATCATCGTTTCGAGTTTTTCATCAACCGGCCGCTTCTTTGGCCCCAATCCACACGGGAGACCTGAATGACAAACGAGCAACAAGCGTTGCTGGATATGCCGATCTGGATGGTCATCGTCCTGGCGCTGCTGGGCGGCGTGTCCGGTGAAATGTGGCGTGCCGACAAGGAGGGCGCCCGTGGCTGGGCACTGCTGCGACGCCTGGTGCTGCGTTCTGGGGCCTGTGTGATCTGTGGTGTCTCGGCGATCATGCTGCTGTATGCCGCCGGCGTCTCGATCTGGACCGCCTGCGCCTTCGGTTGCCTGACTGCCATGGCCGGCGCCGACGTCGCCATCGGCCTGTACGAGCGCTGGGCGGCCAAGCGCATCGGTGTGTGCGAGGTGCCCGAGCGTGACTCGCACTCCGATCGATCCTGAACGGCCTTTCATCAACCCCATTTGCACCTGTCGGCAAGCCCGGGCGGGTGCACCTTGCCTGTGCCTGGCCGGTGGAGCGCTGGCCGGCGCTTTTCATGCGTCTTGATCGACAGTGGTACCAGCGCGCCGGCCTGCGGGCCAGGGCCTCGCTGGTATCGCCGTCGACCCGATTCCAGGACTGGACAATGAGCGAACTGACGATATTGCACGACGCTATCGCCGCCACGATCAAGGCGGCGATGCCCGCTGTCCGAGCGGTGGAGGCGTTCCCCGAGACACCCGATGGCCTGGCCAGGCCGGCAATCGTCTTTGCCATCACCGCCATGGATCCAGCTGTTGATCCGGGCGATGGCCGTAGCTGTGTGAAGGCCACGTTCGAGGCCAGCATGCTGGTGGACGCCAACCTGCCAGGGGCAGCTTTGCAAGCGGTCGAACTGGCGGCGCAAATGGCCGACCTGCTGCATTGCCAGCACTGGAACCTCGATTTCGTCGAGGGCACCAGCAGCGTGCGGGCCAAGCCTGCCGACGCCACCAGCGAGTCGTGGCGCAAGAAGGCCTGGACCGTGCAATGGCAGCAGTTGGTGTACCTCGGCCAGGAACAGTGGCCCTGGGCCAACCAGGGCCCGGGGTCGCTGCTGCTCGGTTTCGCTCCTGATACCGGGGCTGGCCACGAAGATGGCTACTTCTCCCCGGAGCAACTGGCATGAGCTTTGTCGCCGCGACTCACGATCGCATGCTCGCCGGCCTGATCATTCCCTGCAGCGTGGTCGGGGTCGACCTGGCCGCCGCCATGGTGCGCGTGTCCGACGGTGCCGGCTGGACCAGCGCCTGGGTGCGCTGGCACAGCCAGGCCGCCGGCAAGGCCCGGCACTGGCGGGCGCCGAGCCTGGGCGAGCAGGGGGCCTTGATCAGTCCCAGCGGCGAGCCGGCCCAGGGCACCTTCGTCCCGGGGCTGTATGGCAACGCCGGGACCCAGCCGGACAACCGCGACCATGTCGAAGTCTGGCGCTTCGACGATGGCGGCTCGCTGGTCTACGACTGGCAGGCCAAGAGCTACAGCATCAGCTTGCCCAGCGGCACGGTGACCATCCAGGTGGCCGGCAGCTCGGCGGTGATCACCGATAGCGCGATCACGGCCAAGGCCGACACCATCACCCTGACCGGGCAAGTCACCTTGAACGGTGATGTGCAGATCAACGGCGCCAGCTTGCAGCACAACGGGGTGAACGTCGGTTCCACCCATACCCATCCGGGCGTGATGCCCGGCGGTGGCTCGACTGCCACGCCGCAATGACCACCCGCCCGCTACCGCGGGCTTTTTTATGCCTGGAGCAACCATGAGCAGCAAGAAAAAGAACACCGGCCCGGTCGTGTTCCGCGACACGGTCTACACCTCCCGCATCCTGGTCCTGCCCGATGGGCGGATGCTGAACGTCGCCAATGGCCAGGTCGCGGTCGAGGCCAGCGACAACCTCGCCCGGGATTACCTGGGCCAGCACCCGGATCTGCAAGCGCAGGAGTGACGCGATGATCGGAATGGATCGCCGCACCGGCCAGTCGTTGTCGGGCATCGCCCATGTGCGCCAGTCCATCGAGGACATCCTGAGCACGCCCCTGGGCAGCCGGCGCATGCGCCCGGAATACGGCAGCAACCTGCGGCGCTTCGTCGACCTGCCAGTGACCGGTGGCTGGAAAAGCGCGGTACAGGCCGAAGTCGCCCGGGCGCTGTTGCGCTGGGAGCCGCGGCTGAAGCTGGAGCAAGTGCAGGTGGTTTCGGTGGTGGCGGGCCAGATCACCTTTCAACTGACGGGCCAATACCTGGGCAATAGTGCGATTTTGGAGGTGACGGCATGAGCACCCTGGATTTATCGGCGCTACCGGCGCCACAGGTGCTGGAAGCCCTGGATTTCGAAGCGCTGTACCAAGACAAGCTGGCGACCTTCCGCCAGCACATGGGCGGTAACTGGAGCGCCGCCCTGGAGAGCGACCCGGTGGTCAAGCTGCTGGAACTGGCGGCCTACCGCGACCTGCAATTGCGCGCCCGGGTCAACGATGCGGCCAAGGCCTTGCTGTTGGCCCACGCCCAGGGCAGCGACCTCGACCAGCTGGCGGCCAACGTCAAGCTCAAGCGCCTGGTCATCCGCCCGGCCGACCCGCAAGCGCTGCCGCCCACGCCGGAGGTCAAGGAGACCGACGACGCCCTGCGCGAACGCATCCAGCTGGCCTACGAAGGCCTGACCACCGCCGGGCCGCGCAACAGCTACATCCTGCATGCCCGCAACGCTTCGGCCCTGGTGGCCGATGCCGCGGCCCAGAGCCCATCGCCGGCCTGCGTCACCGTCACCGTGCTGGGGCTGGAGGGCGATGGCAGTGTCGCCCCCGAACTACTGGCGACGGTGGCCACCGCCCTCAATGACGAGGACGTGCGGCCCCTGGGCGATCGGGTCACGGTACAGAGCGCCCAGGTGCTGCCCTACCGCATCGATGCGGTGCTGCACATGAAAGGCCCCGGGCCGGAAAGCGATGCCGCGTTGGCCGAGGCCCGGCGTAAGCTGGCGGCCTGGATCAATCCGCGCCGGCGCCTCGGGCTGGAAGTGCCGCGCTCGGCCATCGATGCCCAGTTGCACGTCGCCGGGGTCTCCCGGGTCGACCTGGCCAACTGGCAGGACATCGCCCCGACCCCGGCCCAGGCAGCCTACTGCACCGGCTACAGCATCACGCTGGGAGGCTGACATGAGCAGCCTGCTGCCGATCAACGCCACCCCGCTGGAGCGCGCCCTGGCCGCCGCCAGCACCGGCGACACCGCCGTCGTCCTGCGCACCTTGTACAACCCCGACACCTGCCCGGCGCACCTGCTCTCGCAACTGGCCTGGGCCTGGTCCGTGGATCGCTGGGACCCGACCTGGTCCGAGACGGTCAAGCGCAACGCCATCAGGGCCTCGTTCTTCATCCATGCCCGCAAAGGCACCATCGGTGCGCTGCGCCGGGTGGTGGAACCTCTGGGCTACCTGATCGAAGTGGTCGAGTGGTGGCAGATGGTGCCCCAGGGCGAACCGGGCACCTTCGCCCTGAAAGTCGGTGTGATGCAGACCGGCATTTCCGAAGCGACCTACCAGGAGCTGACCCAACTGATCGACGACGCCAAGCCGGTCAGCCGCCATATGAGTGGCTTGGCCATCAGCCTGGAAACCGCCGGGACTATCGGTTACGGCGTCTTCCTGGAGCAGGGCGAAGAGCTCGACGTGTATCCCCCGGCATCTCGCGATATCGAAGTGATCGGCCGTTTGGCGCCGGTCGTGTGCATTGACGAAATAGACACCCTGGATGTGTACCCATGATCGATTCCAACAGTCAGTTCTTCGCCACCCTCACCTCGGTGGGCGAGGCGAAGCAGGCCAACGCCACCGCCCTGGGCATTCCCTGGACCTTCAAGGAGATGGCGGTGGGGGATGCCAATGGCAGCGACCCCGTACCGAACAAGACGCAGACCAAGCTGATCAACGAATGGCGTCGGGCGCCGGTCAACCAAGTGCGAACCGACCCCGCCAACCCGAATGTCATCATCACCGAGCAGGTGATCCCCCCTGATGTCGGTGGGCATTGGCTTCGTGAAATCGGCCTGTTCGATGCCGACGGTGACCTGGTGGCGGTGGCCAACTGTGCCCCTACCTTCAAACCTTTGCTGGCCCAGGGCACCGGCAAGACCCAGATCATCCGCATGAACTTCATCGTGTCGAACACCGCGCAGATCGTGCTCAAGATCGATCCGTCGGTGGTGTTGGCCACCCGGCAGTATGTGGATGACTCGCTGGCCACAGCGCTGCCAGCGAACAAAGCAGCAGGCACTTATCGGCAGGTCACCATCGATAAACGCGGTGTCGTACTCACCGGGACCAACCCGACGACAGTGGCCGGTTATGGCATCACCGATGCGTTCACCAAGCCGGAAACTACGGCGGCAATCGAACAGGCGGTGGCTGCCTTGGTTGCGTCCGCTCCTGGTGCTCTCGACACTCTGAAGGAGCTTGCCGACGCGCTGGGTAATGACCCGAACTTTGCTACCACCATGACCAAAACCCTTGCGGCGAAAGCCAACAAAGCGACGACTTTAGGGGGCTACGGAATCGTAGATGGAGCGACCAAATCGGACCTTAATAGCGCAGTCAGCGGGTTACTGCCTAAAGCTGGTGGCATAGTCTCGGGTCCTATTTATCTGGCAAATGGAACGGGGGACTCGCCAGAAATAGCGTGGAAGACGCCGGAACTTGAAGTCTATGCCGATGTTATAAATAGAACTCTTCGGTTCTTTTCTTACTTCAACGGGCAAACCGAGTTTCCGTTGGTGATTGATGTTCCAGGAAAGTCTGCATCATTTTTCGGTAATACGGCCTGGCACTCAGGCAACTTCAATCCGCAGGAAAAAGCGAATAAGTCCACAACTCTAGCGGGTTATGGAATCACTGATGCCTACTCCAAGGGTGGGACCTATTCTCGAGATGAAGTCAACGAACTATTCGAGGGGCTGTCCGCGTTGCCGGTGGGAGCTATGGTGCCTTTTCCCAAGGGCACGGCAGCTCCGGGTTTCCTGGAAGCCGACGGCAGCGTGCAGAGTATTGCTACTTTCCCCGATTTGGCGGCGTACCTAGGGGACACTTTCAACAAGGGTGACGAGGGCGTCGGGAGCTTCCGATTACCTGATTCTCGCGGTGAGTTTTTTCGAGGCTGGGACCATGGGCGCGGAGTGGATGTGGGCCGGGCATTGGGAACTTATCAAGCAGATGATTTCAAGTCTCACACCCATCTAATCGGTAATCAGAACACCTATGGTAGCGGCAGCTCGGCAGGTCCACTTCATAACGGTGGAAAGTCTGGAGACTTGTCGCAACCCACTGGCGCCGTTGGGGGAGTTGAAACCCGTCCGCGCAACCTGGCAGTAATGTGGTGCATCAAGGCCTGGAACGCCCCCGTCAACCAAGGAACGATTGATATAGCAGCGCTAGCGGCACAGGTTGTCGGGTTCTCGGCTCGTGCGACAGCCCTAGAAGAGCGACCACGGGGCCTTGGTGATGGTCAGGCTTGGCAGAGCGTAACCGCGGTCCGAGTCTCAGGCACTGTCTACACGAACACCACCGGGCGGCCAATCTTTGTGCAAGTGTCGTTTACGACTGGCGGCGTTTATGTCGTTGTCGATGGTGTGAACTTGACGGCATCTGCATATCACGCGGCTTTTATCGTGCCTGCGGGATCGACCTACAAAGTCACATATGGCAGTCCGACAAACCTGACTTGGGTGGAGCTTCGTACATGAGATATTTCAACAACCCCAAAACAAGCGAAGTGCATGCCTACGATGATGATGTCCCTGGGCACTTCATAGCCAGCTATCTGCTACCAATGTCCGATGAGGCGGTTCGATCGTACATTGCCAGTGCAACAGCGCCTCTACTCGACCCAGCGACCGAGGAGCGTAATTGGCGTGATGTCGAGTTAATCTCTTTGCTCTGGTTACGCGAGCGGCACCGTGATCAGATTGAGATAGAAGCACCGACCACACTTACAGTCGACCAATTCAAGGAACTGCTTAAGCATATCCAGGCCCTGCGCAATTGGCCGCAATCCCCCGATTTTCCGCAGATCGAGCACCGTCCGGTGGCGCCGCCCTGGCTCGCCGAGCAAACACGCTAAACGCCCCGCCATCCGGGGCGTTTTCATATCCGCGCCTTAGCGCACCGTCTTCTCTTCCAGCCCCGCCACCCGGGGCTTTTTTATGTCTGGAGCTTATCCATGAGTGGTTTTTTCCACGGCGTCACTGTCACCAACGTGGACACCGGCGCACGCACCATCGCGCTGCCCACGTCCTCGATCATCGGCCTGGTGGACACTTTCACCGAGGGCCCGGGCGTCAGCGCCAAGGCCAATGACCTGCTGCTGATCACCAGCGAGCGCGAAGCCATTGCGGCCTGGGGCCCGAATGCCGCGATCACCAAGGCCTGCCAGGCCATCTACCAGCGGGCCAAGGCGGTGATCGTCGCCTGTGGCGTGACCAAGGTCGAAGATGCCGAGCAGCAGGCTTCGGCGATCATCGGCGGCGTCCTGGCCAACGGCAAGCGCACCGGCCTGCAAGCGCTGCTGGACGGCAAGAGCCGTTTCAACGCCCAGCCACGCCTGCTGGTGGCGCCCAAGCACAGTGCCACCCAGGCGGTCGGTACGGCCCTGGTGGGTCTGGCGGACAAGCTGCGCGGCCTGGCCATCATCGACGGCCCCAACAGCACCGATGAAGCAGCCATGGCCTACGCCAAGAACTTCGGCGCCAAGCGCGCGTTCATGGTCGACCCGGGCATCCAGTATTGGGACACCGCCGCCAGCGCCACTGTCGATGCCCCGGCCTCGGCCTGGGTCGCCGGCCTGTTCGCCTGGACCGACAACGAGTACGGCTTCTGGGCCTCGCCTTCGAACAAGGAGTTCGTCGGGGTCACCGGTACCTCCCGGGCCATCGAATTCCTGGACGGCGACGAGAGCTGCCGGGCCAACCTGCTGAACAACGCCAACATCACCACCATCATTCGTGATGCCGGCTTCCGCCTGTGGGGCAACCGCACGCTGTCCAGCGATCCGAAATGGGCCTTCGTCACCCGAGTGCGGACCATGGACATCGTCATGGACGCCATCCTCTACGGCCACAAGTGGGCAGTAGACCGCTCCATCACCGCCACCTACGTCAAGGACGTCACCGAGGGCCTGCAGGCCTTCATGCGCGACCTGAAGAACCAGGGCGCGATCATCAACTTCGAGGTCTATGCCGACCCCGAGTTGAACACCGCCAGCCAGCTGGAGCAGGGCAAGGTGTACTGGAACATCCGCTTCACCGACGTACCACCTGCCGAGAACCCGAATTTCCGTGTCGAAGTCACCAACCAGTGGCTGACCGAAGTCCTCGATAAAACCGCTTAAGGAGCCGCAGCAATGGCAATGATTCCCGAAACCCTGGCGAACATGAACCTGTTCGTCGATGGCATCAGCTTTCAAGGCGACGTGCCGAGCCTGACCCTGCCCAAGCTCACCCTCAAGACCGAGGAGCACCGGGTCGGCGGCATGGACCTGCCCATCGAGCTGGACATGGGCATGGAGAAGCAAGAGGCCGGCTTCACCACCACCGGTGTACGCCGCGAATCCCTCAAGCTGTTCGGCCTGACCGACAGCAGCGCCTTCAACGGCGTGTTCCGTGGTGCCTTCAAGGGCCTCAAGGGCAAGACCACCCCGGTGATCGTGACCCTGCGCGGCCTGCTCAAGGAAGTCGACATGGGCGACTGGAAGTCCGGCGACAAGGCCGAGATCAAGCACAACGTCGCCGTGAGCTACTACAAGCTGGAAGTCGACGGGCGCCTGATCTACGAGATCGATGCCCTGGGCATGAAACGCGTGATCAACGGTGTCGACCAGCTCGCCGCCCAACGTTCGGCCCTGGGCCTGTAAGGAACTTCCTCGATGTCTGAAGCAATCAATGGCACGCCGTCCTGGATGGTGTTGAGCCCCGAAAACGTGGTGATCAGCCTCAGCAAGGCGGTGTCGATGAACGGCGTGCAGTGCGACAAGCTCACCCTGCGCGCGCCCACCGTGCGTGATATCCGCGCTGCCAACAGCGCGGCGGCCGGCGATGACGAACAGCGCGAGCTGATGCTGTTCGCCAGCCTGGCCGAGGTCGGCAGCAAGGACCTGGAGGGCCTGACCCTCAAGGACTACCAACGCCTGCAGGCCGGTTATTTTCGCCTGGTGCAAGACGACGAGCTTTGACCCGGCAGTGATGAAGGTGGCGGCGAAGCGGCTCGCTCGCGAGCTGCATTTTTGCGCTGAGGAAATCATGACCATGCGCTATTGCGACATGGTCTGGTGGCTCACGGATTGAGCCTGTCACCACGGGGGCGGCAAATGGCGAACAACAAGCTGGTATCGACAGTGATAAAGATCGGCGGCGCCCTGGACTCGACCTGGGATGCTGTCTTCAAGACTGTGGAGGATCGGATCAAGGAGCTCGAAGAGCAGGCCCGCAAAGCCCATAAGTTGCAGAACGCTGTCGGCGAAACCCAGCGCCTGCGCCGGGAACTGAGCCGGGCCCGGAAACAGGGTGCGGCTTCGGTCAGCGACTTGCAGTCCAAGCTGGATACCAATCTGGACAGACTGCGCAAGCAGGGCATCCAGGTACGTAAGCTGAACCAGGAGTACCAGGCCTTGGGCCGCGCGGCCCGAGGCCTAGAGCTTCGGACCAAGGAACAGCAGCAGATCAAGCAGGGCAAGACGGACCTCAAGTCCAGCTACGAGCTGACGAAAAAAGCCGTGGGGGCGCTGGCGGTGCCGGTCAAGATCAACGCCGACTACCAGGCGACGATCCGCGACATCGCCATCAAGGGCAATATCGCCAATACCCCGCAAGAGGCGCAGCTGGCGCGCAATGTCCTCCAGGTTTCCCGGGATTCCGGGCTGGGTCGCGGCGAGGTCGCCAGCCTCATCGCCGGGATGACCGCCAGTGGCACGTCGTTGGACAAGGCCCAGCAGTATGCCGGGTTGGCGGCCAAGTTCGTGGTTGGCCAGGGGGCCGACATCGGCGACACCGCGACCTTGATCCGGGCCCTGGAGACGCAGGCCGGGATCACCGATCCCAAGACCCTGGAGCGGGCCCTGGAGGCCATGGCCCTGCAAGGCCAGGCGGGCAACTTCGAGGCGGCCGACATGGCTCGCTTGCTGCCCGACCTGCTCAAAGGCGCCAAGGACATGAAGCTCACCGGCATGGATGCGGTGAGCCAGGTGGGGTCGATGCTGCAATTGCAGATGTCGACGGCCAACGGCGCCGATCAGGCGGCCGGCAACCTGAAGAACTGGATGGGCGAGATTCGCTCACCGGCCACTGCCGCAGCTTATGCCAAGGCCGGCCTCGATTATGAGGAATTGCTGCAGACCGGCCTGAAAAAAGGCATGTCGACCCTGGAGGCGAGCTTCGCCTTGGCCATGAAGTACATCCAGGTCACCGACCCGGCCAAGGCCGCGCAGATGACCGCGGTCCAGGCGCAGATCAGCCAGCAAACCGATCCGCAGAAGGCCCAGGCGATGCTGGCCGCCCTGGCGCAGTCGCTGTACGGCGACGACCAGTTCGCCAACATGCAGGTCGATGCGGCGTTGCAGGCTTACGCCCAGGGCCAGGATGGGTACCAGAAGCTCAAGCAGGACTCGCTGACGGCCTCCGGCGTGCTGGATAAGAACCAGGCCGAGCGCCGGGGGACGTCGGCGCAGATCTGGAAGGAAGCCGATGGCGCGGTCGACAACCTGCAGCAGGCGTTCGGCCAGGCCCTGACCCCGGCCACGGACCGCTTGGGCCAGAGCATCACCTGGTTGGCGAATGGCATGACCGAGCTGACCAACCAGGCCGCTCCGGCGGTACTGGGGGTGACGGTCCTGGCCGGCGGCTTGCTGGCGCTGAAGAATCTGCAAGCGGCCCATACCCTCGGCAAGGGCCTGTTCAACGTGGCCCGTGGCTCGATGATGGGCAATCCGGACTTCATCCAGAAGGTGCTGGTCACCAACCCGGGGGCACTGGGTGGCGGTGACTACGACATCGACACCAGCCGTGACAAGAAAGGAGGCAAGGGACGCAGGGGTGGCCCGGGCGCAAAACCAGGCCGCAGCTGGCCCGGTAGAGCCGCCCAGGCGGTTAGAAATGCCTTCAGGCCGGGCGTTGTGGGACGGGTTGCAAAAGGAGCGGCCAGCCTGGGCATGTCGACGCTCAGGGGGGCTGCGAATCTGGGCATGTCGACTTGGCGAGGGATCAAGACGGTGGCTCAGTATCTGTGGCCCAAGGTCAAGGGCAAGGGCGGGGGCAACGTGGCGCAGGCTGTGCTGGGTGCGGGTTTCCAGGTTGCCGATACCTACCTGAATGCCAAGACCAAGGACGAAAAGGCCGAAGGCTATGGTCGCGCCGCAGGTGGGCTGGCAGGCGCTATGCTCGGAACCAAGGCCGGTATGGCAGCAGGAGCTGCTATCGGCTCTATCGTCCCAGGGCTTGGAACCGCCATTGGCGCAGGCGTAGGCGGCCTGGTAGGGGGCGCTCTTGGCTACTGGGGCGGTGACGCCCTGGGTGGGCGCCTTGGCAAATCGATGTTCGGCGGCGATGACTCGCTCAAGTCGATGCCCGCCGCCGGCCCGCTGATGATGCGTGACGCCGGCAAGAACATCCCGCCGGTCATGGACGATATCGCCAACTCCTTCAAGAGCGGGCAGACCCCGCCGCTGATGGGCCAGGTGGTGCGTTCCATGCCGCCGGCGCCCGGCACGTCGAGCACCCTGGCCGAACCCTTCAAGGCCCCCTTGGCGCCGGCGATCGAGCAGCAGTTCAGCTTTGCGCCGGCGATATCGGTCACCGTCCAGGGCGATGTCAAGGACCCGGCGCAACTGGCCCGGGAACTGGAGCCCTACCTGCGTTGGCAGTTCGACGAGTACAGCCGCCAGGCCTCGGCTCGCCAGCTGTCCGATGCACCTCACGTTTAAGGAGACGCCATGGCCTACATGGAACAGCTGCAATCGGGGTTGCAATCCCTGGTGGCGGCAGCGGAGGCGGGGCGGCGCAGCGCGGACGAGATGCTGGGGCCCATGAACGGGGCCATCGGCGATATCACCGGCGCCGCCCTGGAGCTGGAGAACCTGCCCGTGGTCGGGCCGCAAGTCGGCACCCGGCTGCGCCGCATCCTGCGCGGTATCGATGCCGCGCAAAGCCGGGTCGGCGAGGTGGCGGCCCAGTACAACCAGGCCGTCACGGTAGCCGGGCAGGTGCAACAGCGCCTCGGCGCCTTGCAAGAGCAGACGGCCAAGGTCGGGGCGGCGATCAACCGTATTGGCGGGCAGATCAGCCCGGCCCTGGGCACGATCTTTCCCAGCAGCCTGTTCGCTGCCAAGGAAACGCCCACCGCCGAAGCGGTCAAGCCGTTTCCGCACCTACTGATCCTCCAACCCCTGGGGGCTGCTTCCCAACCCTATTACTTCAACCTGGACACGGCGGCCTTCGACGATTTGCGGCGCCAGACCAGCTTTCGCTGGACTGGCCAGGAGCGCCTGGGGCGCAGCAGTGCCCAGCAGGCGGTGGGCCTGGGCGACGAACGCATCAGCCTCAAGGGTGCGATCTTCCCCGGGTTCAAGGGCGGACTGGGGCAGTTGCAGGCCTTGCGCAGCATCGGCCGGCAATTGCGCCCCTTGAGCCTGACCACCGGCTACGGCGAGGTCCTGGGCACCTGGTGCCTGACCAGCATCGACGAAGACCAGGGCCATTTGCTGGCCGGCGGTATTCCACGCAAACAGGCCTTCTCACTGGAGTTCGTAAGCTATGGCGACGACTTGCAGAACCTCTGACGGCGATCTGCTCGACACCTTGTGCCAGCACTACTACGGGCATTTGAACGGCACTGTCGAGGCGGTGCTGGATGCCAACCAAGGCCTGGCCGACGAGCCCCAGCCATTGCGGGCCGGGGTGCTGATCCTGCTGCCGGACCTGCCGGCGCCGGAACAGGCGCTGGTCCAGCTATGGGACTGAACCCTGGTCTTGCTTCTGCAAATTCCTTTACTGATCGGCACCCAGTGCGAGGCGTTTTATGACCCCAGAGTTTCGTATCGTTGCCGATGGCCGGGACATTACCAGCCAGATCAACGACCGGTTGCTGTCCCTGCGCACCTCGGACAAACCCGGCATGGAGTCGGACGAATTCGAGCTGCGCATCGACGACCGCGATCGTGCGATGGTGCTGCCCAGCCGTGGCGCCAGCATCGAGGTGTTCATGGGGTATGCCGGCCAGGGGCTGACCCGCCTCGGGCGCTACACCGTGGATGAGGTTGTGGTCTCCGGACCACCGGACACCCTGGAGATCCGCGGCAAGGCCAGCGACATGCGCGGCAGTGGCAAGACCACCCGCAGCGGCAGCTGGGAAGATGTGCCGCTGCAACAGGTGGTCCGCGACCTGGCGGCCCGTAACGGCTGGACCCCGGTGTGCCCGGTGGCGATCAAGGTCCTGCGGGTCGACCAGCTCAACGAGTCCGATTTCAACTTCATCACCCGCCTGGCCCGGCAATACGACTGCACCGCCAAGGTCGCCGAAGGCAAGTTGCTGGTGCTGCCGCGCCAGGCGGGACAGAGCGCCAGCGGCAAGGCCCTGGGCAAGGTCACCATCCACCGCCACGAGGTGAGCCGCTATCAGTTTCGCCTGGGCGACACCAGCAGCCACAAGGCGGTGCAGACCCGTCACCAGGACAAGAAGAGCGGCAAGCTGCAGGTGATCGAACTGGGTAACGACAGTGCCCCGGCCGGGGTGCCCGCGGTGCACACCGACCGGCATATCTACCCGAACAAATCCGCGGCAGAGCAGGCCGCCAAGGCGCGCCTGGCGGCGTTCAACCGCAGCACCGCGGCCCTGCGCCTGGATCTGCCCGGACGCATCGACCTGTTCGCCGAACGCCTGATCGACGCCCAGGGTTTCAAGGCCGGGCTGGATGGCGAGTACCTGGTGGATTCGGTGGAGCAGGTCTTCAGCCCGTCGGGCTGGAGCACCACGGTGGAGTGCAACGCCGGCAAGCAGGGCAAGGCCCGGGCCAAGGGCAAGCCGAAACCCCAGGCCAAGCCGCTGAAGGTGCTGCAACTCTAGGTCGGCGGCGCCCGCTGCAAGCCTTTGGGCGGCCCCTTTGCGGACGTCCGGTTTTTTTCCCGATGCGGTTCACCCGCAGGAGATTTCATGAATTCCAACATCATTCAGCCGGCCTCGACGCGAGGCATCCGGCGGTTCTTGCGTGGCCTGCTTGGCGGCTGCGCCCTGGCACTGGCCAGTGCGGCCCAGGCCACGCCCTTTGTCCTGGCCTACACCGACGGCCAGGTCGAGACCTCCTACAGCAACCTCAAGGCTTTTTATCGCAACCTCTCGGCAGTGGGCCTGGGCAGCACCTACGGCCTGACGGTCACCGGCCAGTTGCACCAGGAGGGCATGAACGACACCACCCGGCAGATCATCGCGTTCGCCAAGTCCAGGTCCTTGCCGCTGTACCCGACGGTATCGGACTACAACCAGGACATCGCGGCCTTCGACCCGGCCATTTCCCACTCCATCGTCAACAACAAGGCCTTGAGTGCCAGCACCATCAAGCAGTTGGTGACGCTGGCCCGGGATAACGGGTTCGCCGGTATCAACCTGGACTTCGAACAGGTTGAACCGCGCAACGCCCAGGCGTTTTCCGCCTATGTCAAAGCCCTGGGCCAGGCCCTGCATGCGCAAGGGCGCAAGTTGATCATCAGCGTGCCGCCCAAGCTCGACGACCAGCAGCCCGAATACCTGCAAGGCTACGACTACCGGGCCCTGGCAGCAGCGGTGGATTACTTCCAGCTGATGACCTACGACCAGGTGGGCCCGGGCTGGAGCAGCGGCGGCTTCCACGGCGAAGTCTGGCCGGGCCCGGGCTCGGGGCTTGACTGGCAGCAAGCGCTGCTGGCCTACGCGGTGACGCGAGTACCGGCCGACAAGCTGCTGTCCGGGCTGGCGGCCTACGGCCAGGACTACAGCATCGGCAATCGGGTGCACTGGTCGGCCTACGAGGAAATCATTGCCGAGCACAACGCCGTCACCCACCTGGACGTCCCCTCGGCCACTCCTTATGCCACCTGGGGTCCGGTCAACAGCTTCGCCGACGGCGTCGAGTGGACTGCGGAGCGAGCGCAGCCGGTGCTCTGGTATGACGACGCCCAGAGCATTCGCAGCAAGGCCGCCCTGGTCGGGCGCCTGGGCCTGGGCGGCACCAGCGTCTGGGCCATGGGCTACGAAGACGCAAGTTTCTGGAGCGCACTGCAGGCCGGCCTGGCCAAGGCCCCGGCGTTGCTGCCCAGCGGACGCGAATGACGCAGTCCCGCGCTCGCTTAATAACCTTCGATGGATACGGAGCACCCAGCCATGAATGACGAAGAACTGGCGGCCATCAATCGCCTGATCGCCGCCCTCCAGGCCCAGGCCGATGGCCAGTCCGCCTTGAACGGCGCGATCCGCCTGCTGGCGCAGAGCAACCAGGCCCTGGTGGACCTGATCAAGAGCCGTGAACCGGACCCCAACGCGCCACCCTACCTGGATGGCTCGCCAACTCCTTGAGCCCTGGCACCGGCGCCTTTGGTCCGCACCCGAGCAACACACCCTCGACCCGCCAACCGCGGGTTTTTCATTGTTTTCTGGAGAACACCCGATGTCGATTCTTACCCAAGGTACGCAAATCTTCGCCCTGGTCCCGCCTGTGACCGGCAGCGGCCCCTACACCGTGCTGGAAGTCGAGCACGTCACTTCCTTCGAGCCCGGCGGCGCGCCTGCTGAGCAGATCGAGGACACCACCCTCGACGCCCAGGAGCGCAGCTACAAGAAAGGCCTGCGTACCCCTGGCACTGCCAGCCTGGGGCTCAACGCCGACCCGGCCAACGCCAGCCATGTGCGCCTGCACCAACTGTCCGAAGCCAATGGCGAGACCAGCATCAAGTGGGTCGTGGGCTGGTCCGACGGCAAGGGCATCGCGCCGACCGTCAACACCAAGGGCGACAACTTCGAGCTGCCGACCACTCGCACCTGGTTCACCTTCGACGGCTACGTCTCGGACTTCCCGTTCAACTTCGCCCTCAACGCCGTGGTCACCACCACCGTGACCATCCAGCGCACCGGTGGCTCCACCTGGATCAAGAAGGCCTGAGCATCGCCATGAACCTCAAGCAACTCAAAGCCAAGGGCGGCATCGTCGATGCCCTGCCCGTGAAGAAGCAGGTGAGCTGGACTCACTTGGACAGCAAGACCGGCAAGGAGGTGACCGACACCTTCACCTTGCACATCCGCCGGCAGTCCTTCGGGGTCATCGAGCGGCTGTTCGCCGACAGCGACAACGAGCAGAGCCGCAACGCCCGCTACATCGCCGCTTCGGTGGCACTGGGCACCGATGGCGGCGAGGCCCTGAGCTACGAGGATGCCTACGGCCTGGAGCCGACCCTGGGGTTTTTGATCCTCAATGCGGTCAATGAGGTCAACGGCACCGGCGGTGCGGCAAAAAACTGACGGCCGCCGATGAGTTCTGGCACGAGTTGGTGCTGAACGGAGTCGGCGGCCGGACGATTGCCGAAGCCAAGGAACGCATGACCTACCACGAAGCCCTGGCATGGGGACGCTATATCGACCGATATGGCTCCTTGCATACCGGTAGGCGGCTGGAGGCGGGCAGCGCCCTGGTGGCGCTGCAGACCCACCGGCTGGGCGGGGGCGTGGCGGAGTTGTTGGACTTCATGCCCCATGAACAACGTTTGGGCCTGTCGCTCGAACGCGCGATGAACGAGTGGCGCTGATCCCAGGCCACTTTTCCCGAACCCGTTTTGACGGGTTTTCATGACCCGGAGAACCCCATGGCAACAGCTTCCCAAGGGCTGGACCTGAGCGGCCTGGAGCGGGCCCTGGACAAGGCCCAGCGCATTACCGACCAGGCCATGCGCAACATGCAGCGGCGCATCGACGAGGCCGGCAAGAAAATCGCCGAGTCCATGACCCTGTCGTCCGCCTCGGCGCTGGACGCCAGCGCCAGTGCCTTCGACGACATGCGCAAGGCCTATGACCCGGCCACCACCGCGGTCGACCAGTACATCAAGAAACAGGGCAGCCTGACGGCGTTGCTCAAGCAGAACAAAAGCGCTGAAACCGACTACGCGCAGACCCTGGAAAAATCGGGGAAAAAACTCGCGACGTATTCCGACGAATTCGACAAGTTGCGCAGCGACGGCGCGCTGGCAGCGGCCCAGGTGGGCATGGGTGCGCGCCAGAAGGAACGGGCCAAGCTCCTGAGCGACAACGACCTGAAGTACGCCCAGGCCCGCAAGGCCCTGGATGCCCAGTTTCCAAAGGGAGCGACCCAGGCGCCGGCCACCTATGCCGACCAGGCCGGGATCAAGTTCCCCTCCGGCGATGCCTACGGCAAAGGCGGTGAGCAGGGTGACGAATACGCCACCAGGCTCGAAGAGCTCAAGACCAAGCACAGCGAAACCGCACTGCAGATCCAGAGCAACTACCAGCAGATGACGGAGGCGATGCAGGACTGGAAGAACGGCGCCTCGGAAGCCTTCGACGACTACATGAACGCCTCCGACAACACCGCAGCCCAGTCGAAGGCCGTGTTCGCCAACGCCTTCGACAAGATGGGCGCGGGTATCGTGCAGTTCGCCACCACCGGCAAGTTTTCCTTTTCCGACTTCGCCAGTTCGGTACTCAAGGACATGGCGATGCTGGCGGCCAAGACGGCCGCATCGCGGGCGTTGAGCTCGCTGTTCAGCATGGCCGGCTCGGCCCTGATGAGCCTGTGGCCGGGTTCTGCTGCGACTCCTGCTGCCCAGCAGTTCACGGTGGATGGCGCCACCACTGTGTTTAAACCACAGCTGGATGCATCCAGCTTGCGCTTTGCCAAGGGCGGGGTCTTCAGCAACACCGTGGCCAGCGCTCCGACCCTGGCGCCCATGGCTTTGTTCGGCGAAGCCGGGCCCGAGGCGATCATGCCCCTGAGCCGGGGCGCCGATGGTTCCCTGGGCGTGGTGGCGCTGGGGGGCGCACCGGCCGGCAGCACCAGCAACCAGCAGGTGGTGATCCAGCAGACCATCAACGTCGGCGAAGGCCAGGGCGCTGCCCAGGGAGCCGGCGCCAACCAGCAGAACCTCGCCAACGCCTATGCCAGCGCCGCCCGACAAGGCGCTGCCGAACAGATCGCCCGTGACCTGAAGCCGGGCGGCCAGATCTGGTCCGTCATCAACGGCCGCTGATACCCAGCGGCCGCGACGGCTCACGCCCGGAGAAAAGCATGACCATCGAAACCTTCGCCTGGGTGCCCAAGGTGGAACCCGTGGGCACCGTCGAATTCCGCCTCAAGTCGGCCCGCTTCGGCGACGGCTACCAGCAGGTGGTCCAGGACGGCATCAACAACAAGACCCAGTCCTGGCCGCTGACCTTCGTCGGCGACGAAAGCCGGATCAAGCCGATCATCGCCTTCATCGACGCCCATCGCGGCGCCACGCCGTTCTACTGGACCCCACCCCTGGGAGAACAGGGGCTGTACCGCTGCAAGACCTACCAGCCCTCGCCGTTGGGCGCAGGGATGTACACCCTCAGCGCCACCTTCGAACAGGCCTTCCATCCATGACCCTCAAAACCATCAAGGCGGGCGCCCAGCCCAATGATGGCACCGGCGACAATCTGCGCAGCGGTGCCCAGATCATCAATGAGAACTTTGCCGAACTGGATCAGCGAGCGGCGCAGGCCAGTACTGAGATCGGTAAGCTCGATGCCCTGACCAAGGCGCTTGCTGACAAGACCGGACCTGGTCTCGACCCCGCTGTGCGAGCGATTCTTACACGCTGGGGGCTAGGAGATTCGGTAACGACCCTCGAAGAGCGCCTGCTTAGCTGGATCACGGTTTCCGCATTGGTGTTCGTGTTCCCTCAAAACGGGCAGAACTCCTTGCCTACCAGGGAGACGGGGTACTACGTCGTGCATTTGCAAAACGCCGACCCCAAATATGCGGCCCAATTGGCTTTTAACGGTTCTATTGGCGTCATGTTCCGTCGGGTCAAGGCCGGTGATGCATGGACGCCGTGGACCCGGCTGATACAACAAGGTGATTTTGGAGTCGGGTCCAAGGACGATGCGGCTTACGTAGGTAACAACCTGAACCCCAACGACTATCTCACCGGTGGTGATGTAGTGGGCCAGTTCAACATGGACGGTACGTTGAGAACCGGTGCCCTGATCGTACAGGCTGGTAGCAACGCCACGGTGTGTGCGCAGCAGTTTGTAGACTGGGCGACCGGAAAAATGTACTCGCGTGCGAAAAGCTCCAGCACCTGGAACCCTTGGCGCGCCGTTGTTGCTGTTGGCGATTTTGGTTTGGGTAGCAGCGATATGGCGCCCGACATGTCCGCAAACTCGGCGAGCGTGACGCGGTTCTATCGATCGTTCAATGATGCCGACAGCGCAAACCTTGGGCTTACCGCAGGGATTCACCTTCAGCGTGACAACGCACGATCTGGCGATATCGCTTTGAGCTGGATCGACGAGTCGGCGTACTTTCGGATCAGCAACAGCATGGGGACGCGCGGGGCTTGGCGCAAGCTGGTCAAGGTAGGGGACTTTGGAGTTGGCGCGGTATCCCTACAAGCATGCAATGATGCCAACGTCATTGAGGCGACAGGGGACCTCCTGCTTCATCCCGGGACGTTAAATGGACCAACTCCAGGGATTTACGGAACCATACGGACGACCTTCTATGAAAGGTCTTCTGGAAACTTTACACAGCTCGCCATTGCCACTAATGGGGTGGGGATGTTCTATCGAGGGTGCATTAATGGTTCGGTTCAGCCATGGATGCGCATCAACGAAGAATCAATAACGAACGGCAATGGGACCGCAGTCAAGTTTTCGGATGGGACCATGATTTGTTGGCACACAAGCGGTGCAGTCCGGACAACCTCAAATCAAGTCTCGGCAGGTGTTTTCCTCGGTGAAGCTGAAATTTTTACTTTCCCCGTCCCATTCGTGACGATAGGTGCCGTGATGCCGACCGTCGCCTACTCCGCGACCGGGTATTGCTGGGCCTCAGTCGGAGAAGGGAACAACCCTTATCAGTGCAGGATTGTAGCGTTCAGCCATACGAACAACGCTCAATACCAAGCCAAATATTTTGCCGTCGGGAGGTGGCGATAATGGTCATTATTAATTTTTCTCCCGTGTGTACGGACAGACTGCCAACTCTCGAATCGGTGTCCATCGAGGGCTACGCCATCACCATCAACGGCGAGTTGTTCGACTTTTCGCCGCTTGAGAAAGGCTACGAACTTTCGCTCGATGCTATCGACTCGCCCCTGTTCGCCGACAAGGCCGTTATGTCCACCGAAGGCGTCCTGTCGATCACGCTGTTCATGCCCTACGACGAAGCCACGGCCACCGATGCCATCCGCTTCCCTGAGCCTGTGACCGTCACCACCGCCGGCCCGGTGGATATCCCCACCGATCACCCCGCACAGCTCCCCGTAACTCCAACCGTCGAGGACGACCATGGACTTCTCGCGGAGCAAGAAAACCTTCACTGAGCAGGACCGGAAAGCCAACGAGGCTCGGGAGTACCTGCGCCAGACCGACTGGCTGGTGGTACGCAAGCTGGAAACCGGCAAGGACGTCCCAGCCGATATCGCAGAGAAACGTGCCGAGGCTCGCAGCCTGATCTAGGCGCAGCCAGCGCCCACCCCACCCGCCATCGCGCGGGTTTCTTTTTGCCTTGTGCAAAGACCTGGTGACCATCGTCGGACTGGCCTCCTGATCGGCTGCTCCTGACCACCGAGTGGAGGGCAAGCCCCTCAGTACCCATCTTTAACAGGCTGTTCATCCATGACCCTCAAAACCATCAAGACGGGCGCCCAGCCCAACGATGGCACCGGCGACAACCTGCGCACCGGTGCCCAGATCATCAATGAGAACTTTGCCGAGCTGGATCAGCGAGCGGCTCGGGCCAGCGCCCAGCTCAGCTCGATCGAAACGGGTGCGACCAAAAACCGGTCGGATGCCGAGCTGCTGACCCG
This sequence comes from Pseudomonas piscis, assembly GCF_009380155.1. Taxonomy (GTDB): domain Bacteria; phylum Pseudomonadota; class Gammaproteobacteria; order Pseudomonadales; family Pseudomonadaceae; genus Aquipseudomonas; species Aquipseudomonas piscis. The sequence goes on from NZ_WHUV01000001.1 coordinate 968,307, forward strand.
CGCGAACCATACAGGCGCACAACCGGCCAGCACGATCAGCGACTTTTCGCCCGCAGTAAAGATAATCCTCCAGCAGTACGGGTTGGCGGAAAAAATCCGGGATATACCTGAGGGTCAATTAAATGGTCTTTCCGTGAATACCTTCACCTTTTGCAGGCCGGCTGGCGCCGGGATTCTCCCTTCGCAGGTAAACCATTACGTCATTCATCTGCAATTGAACGACGCGGGATTTGCCATGCAAATCGCTGTGAATTTCTTGAGCGGGAAGTCCTATAGCAGAATCAAAGATAACGGCAATTGGCAGGCCCAATGGGTCGCCGGAATCGCCAAGGGGGATTACGGTGTTGGCGCCAAGGATGATGCTCCATTCGTAGGGGTGAACCAGAACCCCGATACATATCTAACCGGTGGGTACGCGGTGGGGCAGTTCACCATCCTGGGTACAAGTTTGACCGGCGTGCTCATTACCCAGGCTGGTAGCAACGCCACGGCGGCATCCCAGCAGTTCGTAGACTGGGCGTCTGGAAAAATGTACTCGCGAGGGAAAAGCTCAAATGCCTGGAGCCCGTGGCGCAGCCTGCTAGCTGCCGGAGACTTTGGCGTTGGCGCAACCGACCCTTTAGACATAACTAATACAGATACCCTTGCAGGCGGAACTTATCGAGTCAAGGACATTACGCCGGGTGGTCCTGGGATATGGGGGTCGCTATACAATTACCCTCACAATAGCAGTTCATTTACGCAACTGGTGGTTAGTATTTCTGATGACTCAGTATGGAGCCGAAGGAAACTAAACGGACAAACGTTTTCATGGGTTCGTCAAACTCCTGAATTCATCGCAAATGCAAATGGAACTGCTGTTAAATATGCAGATGGAACTATGATTTGTTATTTTGCAGCTCCAACTAAAGACGTGACTAACAGGGCGATTGGCTCAATTTTCGCGTCTGATCAAAGATCATTCACTTTCCCAATACAATTTGTTTTCGAACCTATTGTGGTTTGGTCGGCGGGTTCGTCGTCTAATGGCATATGCTGGGGAAGCTGCGACTGGTCGTCTGTTAGTCAAACAAATGGTCGTTTAAATAGCTCATATTCAACTATTGACGGATATTTGCGCTACATAGCTATAGGTAGATGGAAATAATGGTAAAAATTACATTTTCTCCAATTTATGCTCCGACATTTGATCTATTGAAAACTTTGAATGTTGAAGGATACAAACTTACGGTAAACGGAAAGGAATTCGATTTCTCGCCACTTGAGAAGGGCTACGAGCTGTCGCTTGAGGCCATCGGCTCTGAGTTGTTCACCGATAAGGCCGTCATGTCCACCGATGGCGTCCTGTCGATCACGCTGCTCATGCCCTACGACGAAGCCACGGCCACCGACGCCATCCGCTTCCCAGTTCCAGTCACCGTCACTGCCGCCGGCCCGGTGGATATCCCTACCAACCACCCCGCACAGCCCCCCGTAACTCCAACCGTCGAGGACGACCATGGACTTCTCGCAGAGCAAGAAAACCTTCACTGAGCAGGACCGGAAAGCCAACGAGGCCCGGGAGTACCTGCGCCAGACCGACTGGCTGGTGGTACGCAAGCTGGAAACCGGCAAGGACGTTCCAGCCGATATCGCAGAGAAACGTGCTGAAGCCCGCAGCCTGATCTAGGCGCAGCCAGAGCCCACCCCACCCGCCAGCGTGCGGGTTTCTTTTGCCTTGAGGAAACACGATGCCAATTACGGCCGATATCCAGACCCTGGAGCCTGGCGCGTGGGTGGAGCTTTTCGAGCTCGACGCCACCAGCCTCGGCGCCGAACTCTACCGCTTTCACGGTTACCCCCAGCAGTCGTCGATCTTCTGGCAGGGGCTCGAGTATTCCCCCTGGCCGATCCAGGCCGAGGGCTTCGAAATGACCGGCAAGGGCTCGCAGCCGACCCCGACCCTGTCGGTGGGCAACGTCGATGGTTTCATCACCGCCCTGGTGCTGTATTTCGAAGACCTGGTAGGGGCCCGGCTGATTCGCCATCGGACCCTGGGCAAGTACCTGGACGGCCAGCCCGAGGCCGACCCCGAGGAAGAGCTGCCGCCGGACATCTGGTACGTCGAGCGCAAAGTCGCCGAAGACAACGAGGTGGTGCAGTTCGAGCTGTCCAGCGCCCTGGACTTCAACGGCGTGCAACTGCCACGGCGACAGATCGTCGCTAACGTCTGCTGGTGGCTCAGCTGCGGCGGTTATCGCGGCCCTTACTGTGGCTACAACGGCGGCCCGGTGGCGGACGTCAACGACGTGATCGTCACCGATGCCGCCAAGGATAAATGCGGCGGGCGCCTGAGCAGCTGCAAGCTGCGTTTCGGCGAGAACAACCCGCTGCCCTACGGTTCGTTTCCTGCGGCGGGCCTGCTACGGAGCTGAACATGAACAAGGCGAACCTTGCGGCCATCGAGCGCCACGCCCTGGCCGAATACCCCCGCGAGTGCTGCGGGTTGCTGATTCGCGAGGGCCGGCGGCGGGTCTATGTGCCGTGTCGCAATACCGCCGCCACCCCCAGCGAGCACTTTCGCCTGGCTCCCGCGGACTACGCGGCAGCCGAGGAGCGCGGCGAGGTGCTGGCGGTGATCCACAGCCATCCGGATTACCCGGCCACGCCCAGCGAGGCGGATCGGGTGGCCTGCGAGGCCTCCGGGCTGCCCTGGTACATCGTCCAGGTACTGGCGGACGACGCCGGCCAACCGCGTATTGGCCAGTGGGCCCAGCTGGCGCCCAACGGCTACCAGGCACCCTTGGTTGGCCGGGCCTTCGCCCATGGCGTGCACGACTGCCTGAGCATCATCCTCGACTACTACCGGCGCGAGCTGGGTATAGAACTGGGCGACTACCAGCGCGAGGACGGCTGGTGGGACAAGGGCGGCAATCTCTACCTGGAGCACTTGCCCGAGGCCGGTTTCGAGCGGGTAGGGGACCTGCGCCAGGGCGACGTGGTGTTGATGCAGATCCGCTCGCCGGTGCCCAACCACGCGGCCATCTACCTGGCCGATGGCGTGCTCAAGAGCGAGCCGGCGCACTACCCGGCGCCGGGCTCCATCCTGCACCACCTCTATGGCCGCGACAGCAAGCGCGACACCTATGGCGGCTACTGGGACGAGGTCACGGTCAGCATCTGGCGCCATCGCCAGCTCATGGCGTCGGCTTGAGGCCGCTGCCTTTCCCGGCTGCCAACCGGGGATCTTTCTTCCTGGGAGTCATGTGATGAATCAGCAAAAAGTCCGGGTCGTGCGTTTGTACGGCTCGCTGGGAGCCCGCTTCGGCCGGGTGCATCGGTTGGCGGTGGGCAGCGCTGCGGAGGCGATCCGCGCCTTGTGCGTGCTGGTGCCGGGATTCGAGGCCTTCCTGATGGAATCCAAGGATCGCGGGGTGACCTACTCGCTGTTCCTCGGGCGCGACAACCTGGGCCAGGATCGCCTGCATGCTCCTTGCGGCAACAGCGATATTCGCATTGCTCCGCTGCTCATCGGCAGCAAGCGCTCGGGCGGGTTGCAGACCATCATTGGCGTCGCCCTGGTGGTGGCCGCGTCCTATTTTTCCGGTGGCATTGCCGCCGCGGGTGGCAGTTCAACCTTGATCGGGACTACCGGCACCACTGGCTGGACCTTCGCCGCCAGCATGGGCATTTCCCTGGCCATGGGCGGGGTAATGCAGATGATGTCGCCGCAGCTCAAGGGCCTGGGGGCCATGGACCGTCCCGACAACCGCGCCAACTACAGCTTCAACGGCCCGGTCAACACCACGGCCCAGGGCAACCCGGTGGGACTGCTCTATGGCCAGTTGATCGTCGGCAGCTCAGTGATCAGCGCCGGCATCTACGCCCAGGACCAGCTCTGAAACAGCGGTCTGCGTTGTCCATCCCAACCCGCCGCGGCGGGTTTTTTATCGCCAGGAGAACCCCATGGGCTTGGCCGTAGAACCACAAAAGATACAAACCGTGCTGCTGTCCGGCTCCCTGGCACGGCTGTTCGGGCGTGAACACCGGGTGGCCATCAGCGCAGGCTTCAAGGACGTGATGGGTTACTTCCGGCAGTTCCCGGGTTTTGAGCGCTACATGGTGCAAAGCGCCGACAAGAGCCTGCGCTTTGCCGTGTTCAACGGCCGGCGCAACTTGTCCGAGACCGATATCCACCAGCCCCTGGGCAAGCAGGTGATCCGCATCGCCCCGGTGCTCGGCGGCTCCAAGCGCGCTGGGGGCTTGCAGACCATTCTCGGCGCGGTGTTGATGGCCGTGGCCTACTACAACCCCTTCGGCTTTCTCACCGGCCCGGCAGTCACTGCCATGATGATGACCGGAGCGACCTTGGTGATGGGCGGCGTGACGCAGATGCTCGCGCCCATGCCCAAGGGCCTGGGCGCCCAGGAGCGCCCGGAAAACTGCCCCAGCTACAGCTTCAACGGGCCACTCAACACCACGGCCCAGGGCAATCCGGTGGGCCTGCTCTATGGCCAGTTGACCATCGGCAGCACCGTGATCAGCTCCGGCATCTACGCCCAGGACCAACTCTAAGCATTCCCGTCTTCCACCTGCCTGCGATGCCGCGGGCCTCATTTCGCCTGAAGGAAAGCCATGACCGACCACATTCTCGCCGGTAGCAAGGGCGGCGGCGCCAAGCCGCCCCGTCCCTCCGTGGAAGCCCCGGACAGCCTGCACAGCACGGCCTATGCCCGGATCCTCGATCTCGTCAGTGAAGGCGAGATCGTGGGCCTGAAGAACGGCAAGCGCTCGGTGTTCCTCAACGAGACGCCCCTGGCCAACGCCGACGGCAGCCTGAACTTCTCCGGGGTCAGCCTCGAGACCCGCAACGGCAGCCAGGACCAGACCTACATCCCGGGCTTTCCGGCGGTGGAGAACGAGTCCCAGGTGGCGGTGGAACTGCGCAGCGACCAACCCTGGACCCGCGCCATCACCAACCTGCAACTGTCGGCGGTGCGCATCCGCCTGGCGGTCTCGCGCCTGGCCCAGACCAACACCAGCAACGGCGACACCAACGGCTACACGGTGCGTTACGTCATCGAGCTGTCCACCGACGGCGGGGCGTTCGTCGAAGTGCTGCAATCGGCCTTCAGCGGCAAGAGCTCCAGCAAGTACGAGCGCTCCCACCGGGTCGACCTGCCAGCGGCCAAGGCCGGCTGGAGCGTGCGGGTGCGGCGGCTGACGGCGAACTCCAGCAGCGGGGCGATCGCCGATACCACCAGCGTGGAGTCCATCACCGACGTGATCGACGCCAAGTTGCGCTACCCGGGTTCGGCGATCATCGGCCTGCAGTTCGATGCCTCGCAGTTCCAGTCGATTCCCAACCGCTCCTTCGAATTGCAAGGACGGATCATCCGCGTGCCGAGCAACTACGATCCGGCCACCCGGACCTACAGCGGCGTGTGGGACGGCACCTTCAAGTCGGCCTGGACCGACAACCCGGCCTGGATCTACTACGACCTGCTGCTGCACCAGCGTTATGGCCTGGGGCATTTGCTCAACGCCGGCCAGGTGGACAAGTGGGAGCTGTACCGCATCGGCCAGTACTGCGACCAGCCGGTGTCCGATGGCAAGGGCGGCACCGAGCCGCGCTTTACCTGCAACCTCTATCTCTCGGTGCGCGCCGATGCGCTGAAAGTGCTGCAGGACCTGGCCACCACCTTCCGCGGCATGGCCTATTGGGGCGCAGGCTCGGTGATGGCGGTGGCCGATATGCCGGAAGACCCGGTGTACACCTACAGCAACGCCAACGTGATCGACGGCAAGTTCGTCTACGGCGGCTCGGCGAAAAAGACCCGCTACAGCGTGGCCCTGGTGAGCTGGAACGACCCGGCGGACTTCTACCGGCAGAAGGTGCAGTACGTCGACGATCCGGAAGGCATCGCCCGTTATGGCGTGCAGCAGACCGAGATCACCGCCACCGGCTGCACCTCCCAGGCCCAGGCCCAGCGCATCGGCAAATGGGCGCTGCTGACCAACCGCCTGGAAACCGAAAGCGTGAGTTTTTCCGTGGGCCTGGACGGCACCCTGGTGCGTCCGGGGCAGGTGATCCGCGTGGCGGACAACGACCGGGCCGGTCGGCGGATCGGCGGGCGCCTGCGCTCGGCGACCCTGGACGCCCTGGTGCTGGATGCCGACGTCAAGGCCTACCCCGGCGATACCCTGACCTTGATCATGCCCACCGGCAAGGCGATCTCCCGGGTGATCAAGTCCGTGGGTTATCCACTGACCTGGGACAGCACTGGCATCACCTGGGACAGCGGCGCCACCACCCTCGACACCACCGGCTTTCCCGCTGAAGTGCAGCGGGTGGTGCTGGAGAAAAAACTCGAGGAGCTGCCACCGGTGCACTCGATGTGGGCCATCGATTCGCCGACCCTGGCGGTCCAGCAGTTTCGCGTGTTGTCGGTGGCCGAGGACTTCTCCGACTCGGCGATCAAGTACAGCATCAGCGCGGTCAAGCATGTCGCCGCCAAGTTCGCGGCGATCGACAACGGCGCGCGCATCGACCAGCCACCGGTGACGGTGATCCCGCCGAGCGTGCAGAACCCGCCGAAGAACGTGCGGGTGCGCAACGAGCATTTCGTCGACCAGGGCAGCGCGGTCGGGGTCATGACCATCGACTGGGAACGCCCGGACAACGCCATCGCCTACGAGGTGCACTGGCGCAAGAACGACGGGGATTGGGTGTTCGCCGGACGTACCGGGGGCAACGCCTTCGAAGTCAGCGGTATCTATGCCGGGCGCTACGTGGCCAAGGTCCGGGCGATCAACGCCCTGGACATCGGCTCGGTGTTCGCCACCTCGGCCGAGACCGTGCTCAGTGGCAAGACCACACCGCCGCCGATGGTGGCTTCCTTCAACGCCGAGTCGATCGTGTTCGGCATCAAGCTCAAGTGGAGCATCCCGGCCGGGCTGAGCACCGCCGACCTGCAACGGACCGAGATCTGGTACAGCCAGAGCAGCGACGTGGCGACCGCCACCAAGTTTGGCGACTACGCCTACCCGCAGACCGACCTGACCATCATGGGCCTGGCCGCTGGCGTACGGTTCTTCTTCTGGGCGCGCCTGGTGGACAAGATCGGCAACCAGAGTGCCTTCCATGGGCCGATCACCGGACAGTCATCCTCGGATGCCGGACCGATCCTCGAATACCTCAGCGACAAGATCAGCGAGACGCAACTGAGCCAGCACCTGCTGCAGAAGATCGAGTCCGGCGGCGGTGCCCAGGTTGAAGTCGAGACCATGAAGCGCGAGCTGGCGGCGATGTACTCGATCAAGACGCAACTGACGGTGGATAACAAACCCTATCTGGCGGGGATTGGTGTCGGGGTCGAGAACGATAAGGGTGTCATTACCAGTCAGGTATTGGTTGCGGCTAATCGGTTTGCGGTTGTCGATCCTAATACTGCCAAGGCGATATCCCCGTTTGTTATTCAGAATGGTAGTACCTATATAGACTCTGCATATATTGCTAAGGGCTCGATAACCACTGCTCATATTGGTGAGTATATCGAGTCTGATGATTATGAGGCAGGTAGTCGAGGCTGGCGTTTAGATAAGGCGGGGAACCTTGAATTTAATGGGTCTATATCTGGCGGTGGTCATCTAAGTATAACTAATCGCTCAATCAAGGTTATCGACTCTAATAATAAGCTTCGAGTGCATATAGGGGACTTGACAGCATGAGTTTCGGGTTTGCGATATATGACTCTGATCAGAAGCTAGTTAACACGATGACTGGTCAGTCTTTGCGTGTGGTAGAGCGTTTTTCAGTCGGGAAAATTGAGGCTGGAGAAAAAAGCGTACCCGGTTATGGGCCACATAATGCGTACGTATACTCCATACCTAAAGGAGATCCTTCACAGGTTGGTGTCTCGGTATATCTCATGGATGGGAAAATAGTCTGGAGTTACGCCTGGTATTATCGACCAGCCTACATGTGCCCTAGCGAAATAGTTTTGGTGGTAAAAAAATGAACTATGGGATGATTATAAAAAATCCTGATGGAGATACTCTCGTAGACTCTAACTTTCTTAATTATTCTCTAGGTTCTTCAGGAGTGACGGACTGTGGAGTTGGCGTTACTCAAGTATCATTCAAGGCTTCTATCAACTCGGCTAATCTACCTATCATTTGTGTTGCTCAATGGTCAGGGGCAGGACTGATTGGGGGTATTACCGTTTTAGGTGCGCCTGGAGCTTGGACGGGAATTTCAGTCAGGGTAAGAGGCGCAGCAATCAAGTTGGATTGGCAAGTATATGCCACCGACTTGCCTCCAGGAGAACGATGGACACTTTCTGTCTTCAATGAAAAGGATAAGTGTGTATTTGATGCTGGTCGGAGAATGCTCACGTTTTCAGGAGAAATATCCGGAGAAACATCTGGCTGGGTTAAAGCTGGTGGAAGCCCGTTTGTTAACGGTCGTGACGATCTATTTCACTATGGGACGTCGCCGGTTAAGAATGGTCAGTATGTTGCATTAGGCTTGCTGGCGTTCGCTTTTTTTGGGCTCACCAATAGTAACTTTGGTCCGGTTTCTGTGGTGACTGAAGTGGGTTTTGGATGGGAGTCTGCAGGCAGGCCTTTACTTTTTCTAGAGTCGTTTATGGATGCTCCGGCAGGGATGTTTCCATACGGGATCCCAGGGGCCGTATTCTTTGACTTGCCTTCAATGCCGATTCTAAATGTTTAAATTTTATATGCTTTATTGAAATCATCAGGTCGGATGAATACCAGTTGAAAAGACTTTGTGTCGAGGGTGGCTCCCTGCTTTTTTAGATTGGTGTTGTTTCGGCTCTAATGTATTGGGTGTCGTGGGATTATGTAAAGAGCTTTGTAGACGTCCGTTTTTACGGGGCTTGGCTCTCCACATAGCGCAGTAATATCCCTTTGGAACATAAATGACTTATGGGGCTTTAATAGTTATTAGGAAACCTGATGAATATTACCGCTGTTGCCAAACAGCTGCGTAATCAATGTCCGAGTATTGCCGAACATGTGATAGCAGGTCCGGTACCTGCAGCAGCTGCCATATCCTCCCTCGTAGTTGCTTACATTCTGCCTGTGGCGGACCTCGCCACTCCCTCCACCGCACAAAACACCTTCCGCCAGATCATCCGCGACCGCTTCGAAGTCGCCTTGCTCCTCGATGCCACTCACCCGCAACAGGCCCTGGACCAGCTCCATGACCTGCGGGCCGAGGTCTGGCGCGCGCTGGTGGGTTTCAAGCCTGGTGCCGAGTACAGCCCGATCCAGTACGAGGGTGGTGAGCTGGTGCCGGTGGGCAACGAGCGGTTGCTCTATCGCCTGCGCTTTTTCGCCGAGTTTCAGTTGGGGCGCAATCGTTCCGGGCAGCCGGCGGAAACCTGGCATGAACGTGAACTCGACGGCTTGCCGTCCTTTACCGGGGTCACGGTGCGGGTCGATGCCATCGATCCGGCGGATCCCAATTTGAAAAGCCCGGGCCCTGATGGGCGCCTGGAGCTGACTTTCTCAGGAGAGCTGAAGCAATGAGCAAACGCATCACCGTGCTGCCGGCCGCTGGCCGTGCCGTACCCGATCCGGAAGCGGGCGACCTGCTGCCGGTCACCGGCCGTGAAGTCACGGACAACGCCTGGTGGCGTCGCCGTCTGGCCGATGGCGATATCACCATCAACGCCGTGCAAGCGGCACAACCGAAGGGAGCCCAATAATGGCGATCGGATTCAGCAATATCCCCGCGGACATTCGTGTTCCGCTGTTCTATGCCGAGATGGACAATTCGGCGGCCAATAGCGCCTCGTCGGCCATGCGCCGCCTGATCGTCGCCCAGGTCAACGACAACGTGCCCGCCAGCGACGTGGGCAAGCTGGTGCTGGTGTCCAGCGTGGCCCTGGCCAAGAGCATCGGCGGCCAGGGTTCGATGCTGGCCTCCATGTACGAGACCTTCCGCAAGACCGACCCGGTCGGCGAGATCTGGTGCCTGCCGCTGCACAACAGTGAAGGCAGCGTGGCCAAGGGCACTTTGACCCTGACCGGCAGCGCCACCGAGAGCGGCGTGCTCAACCTCTATGTGGGCGGCGTGCGGGTCCAGGCCGCCATCGCCAAGGGCGCCACCGCAGCCCAGGCGGCCACCGCCCTGGTGCAGAAGATCAACACCTCGGCCGACCTGCCGCTGAGTGCCAGCGCCGCCGAAGGCGTGGTGACCCTGAACGCCAAGTGGACCGGCGACAGCGGCAACGACATCAGCCTGCAGCTCAATCGCCTGGGCAAGAGCAATGGCGAGAGCACCCCGGAAGGCCTGGCCATCGTCATCGGCAAGATGGCCGGTGGTGCCGGCGTGCCTGACCAGGTCGCCGCGGTCGCTGCCCTGGGCGATGAGCCGTTCGAGTTCATCTGCATGCCCTGGACCGACGTCGCCAGCCTCAACACCTGGCAAGCGGTCATGGATGACAGCGTGGGTCGCTGGTCCTGGGCCAAGCAGCTGTTCGGCCATGTCTACACCGCCAAGCGCGGCACCGTGGGCACCCTGGTCGCCGCCGGGCAGGCGCGTAACGACCAGCACATGACCATCCAGGCCCTGGAACCGGGCGTTCCGCAACCGGCCTGGGTCCAGGCTGCGGCACTGGCCGCGCGCACCGCGGTGTTCATCTCCGCCGATGCCAGCCGTCCGACCCAGAGCGGCAGCCTGCCAGGCCTGGACCCGGCCGCGGCCAGCGAGCGCTTCACCCTGACCGAGCGCCAGTCGCTGCTCAACTACGGCATCGCCACCGCCTACTACGAAGGCGGCTACGTGCGCATCCAGCGTTCGATCACCACCTACCAGAAGAACGCTTTCGGCCAGGCGGACAACTCCTACCTGGACAGCGAGACCCTGCACCAGTCGGCCTACATCGTGCGCCGCCTGCAAAGCGTGATCACCAGCAAGTACGGGCGCCACAAGTTGGCCGCCGATGGCACCCGCTTCGGCGCCGGCCAGCCGATCGTCACCCCGAGCACCATTCGCGGCGAGCTGATCGCCCAGTACGCCAAGCTGGAGCTGGAAGGCCATGTGGAAAACGCCGAGCTGTTCGCCGAGCACCTGGTGGTGGAACGCGATGCCCGGGACCCGAACCGCATCAACGTGCTGTTCCCGCCGGACTACATCAACGGCCTGCGAGTGTTCGCGCTGCTCAACCAGTTCCGCCTGCAGTACGACAACGTCGCCTGAACGCGCGTTCGACTGTGAATCCAGCCCACCTTGCGTGGGCTTTTTATTGAAGGGAGAAACACCATGGGTCAAGTGATTGCGGGCACCTGCTACGTCAAGGTCGACGGTGCTCAACTGACGATCAACGGCGGCTGCGAGGCGCCGCTGATGTCCACCAAGCGTGAAACCGTCGTGCCGGGTTTCTACAAGGAAGTCGAGGTCACCCCGACGTTCAAGGTCACGGCGCTGCACACCCCGGACTTCCCGCTCAAGCAGCTGGTGGCCGGTACCGACATGACCGTCACCTGCGAATTCAACAACGGCAAGGTCTTCGTCCTGGCCGGCGCCTACCTGGTGGACGAGCCGGTATCCAAGGGCGACGACGCCAGCATCGCGCTGGTGTTCAACGGCGTGAAGGGGACCTGGCAATGACTCAAGTCGTGAAGCTGCAAATGGCCATCGAGGCCCACGGCGAAACGCTCGATGAACTGATCCTGCGCCGCCCGACGGTGCAGGAGGTGCGCAACATCAAGGCGCTGCCGTACCGGATCGACAAGAGCGAGGAAGTGAGCCTGGACATGGATGTCGCGGCCAAGTACATCGCGGTCTGCGCCGGTATCCCACCGTCCTCGGTGAACCAGCTGGACCTGGCCGACCTCAACGGCCTGAGCTGGGCCGTCGCGAGTTTTTTCATGAGTGCGGCGTCGCAGCCATCGGCGACCTGATCGCGGCCGCCTATGACCTGGCCTGGTTCTGGAAGGTTGACCCCGAACAGATGATGGCCAGGCCATTGGATGTGCTCCGCGAGTCACTGGAGCACGCGCAACGGATCAATGCGATGCAGCAGGTGCAGTGATGGCGAATATTCAACAAAGCATGAGCCTGACGAACATCCAGACCACGGTGCACATGTCCGTGGTGGTGCTCGGCGCACAGAAACTCGAAGCCCAGATGTCGGGGATCCGCGCCAGGATCGGCGCCTTCAAGAAGAGCATCGAGGATAGCGGCCTCGGCTCCCTCGACCTGGGCGGCTTCATCAAGGGTGGCGGTCTGCTGGAGCCGTTCATCCATGGCATCAAGCAGGCGATCAAGGCCGAGGACGACCTGCAAGCCAGCAGCCAGCAACTCACCCAGCTCAAGGCACCGCAAGTGCCCCTGGGAGAAACCTCGGCCCACCTCAAGCAGTTCGACGACGCCTTGCAAGGGGTGTCGCTGAAGATGGGCCAGGCACTGCTGCCGGCGGTCAACAACTTGATCACCGGGCTGACCCCGCTGATCAGCAGCATCGGCAGCTTCGTCGCCGACAACCCGGCCCTGGTGGAAGGCTTGGCCGCAGCGGCCGTGGCCTTCACCGTGGTCACCACCGGGGCCATGGGCCTGGCGGCGGTGGTCGGCCTCTTGGCCTCGCCGGTGGGCATCGTGGCGGCGGCGATCGCCGTGGCCGCTGGTTTGATCGTGGCCTACTGGGAGCCGATATCAGGGTTCTTCAGCGGGATCTGGAACAGCCTGCAGCAGGCGGCGCAGGTGGCCTTCGCCACCTTCAAGAGCCTGTTCGGCTGGAGCCCGTTGCAGGCCCTGGCCGGTGCCTGGGGCGCGCTCACGGGGTTCTTCTCCGGGCTCTGGAGCTCGGTGGTCGGCGAGGCGACCCAGGCCTGGGCGCCGCTCAGCGAGTTCTTCAGTGGCTTGTGGCAGGGCATCCAGGCCCTGGCGTTGCCGCTGCTGGATTTCTTCAAGACCTTGTTTTCCTGGAGCCCGCTGGGGCTGGTGATCGATAACTGGCAGCCATTGACCGGGTTGTTCTCGGCGCTGTGGGAGCTGTTGCGGGCACTGTCGGTGCCGGTGATGAGCTTCTTCAAGACCCTGTTCGACTGGTCGCCCCTGGGTCTGGTGATCAACAACTGGCAGCCGCTGCTGGGCTTTTTCGGGCGCTGCTGGGATGGCCTGCGGGCGCTGTCGGAACCGGTGATGAGCTTCTTCAAGACCCTGTTCGACTGGTCGCCCCTGGGTCTGGTGATCAATAACTGGCAGCCGCTGCTGGGCTTTTTCGGGCGCTGCTGGGATGGCCTGCGGGCCCAGGCGGAACCGGTGCTGGGGTTCTTCAAGACTCTGTTCGACTGGTCGCCCCTGGGCCTGGTGATCAATAACTGGCAACCGCTGATGGACTTCTTTTCGGCCACCTGGGACCAGTTGCTGGCGCTGAGCGCGCCGGTGGGCGAGTTCTTTCGGGCGTTGTTCGATTGGTCGCCGATGCCGCTGATCAATGCGGCCTGGGAGCCCGTGGCCGGGTTCTTCAGTGGCTTGTGGGACTCACTGCTGGCGGTCACGGCGCCGGTCCAGGGGGTCTTGCAGGAGCTGTTCAACTGGTCGCCCATGGACATGGTCACGGCCAACTGGCAGCCCATCGCCGACTGGTTCTCGGCGTTCTGGGACAAGCTCAAGGGCACCCTGGGTGGTATCCGGGAAATGCTCGGCGGCAGCTTTGGCGGCTTCATCGCCAAGATCACCGGCAAGGTCGAAGGCCTGACCGAGGCCCAGCAGCGCACCAACGCCGAAGGCAAGGGCCAGTTGGCCCCGGCATTCTTCGGTGCCGAGGCTTCGCCGGCGGCGCGCAACCTGAACCAGGGCTCCGGCGCGTTGGTGCAGCAGAGTGCGGCCAACAATCGCACGCAACTCGAAGGCGGCCTGACGGTGCGCTTCGAAAACGCCCCGGCGGGCATGCGCACCAGCCAGCCGCAGACCAACCAGCCGGGCCTGGCGGTGACTCCGCGCATCGGCTATCGCTCACTTTCCCTAGGAGGTTCCAATGAGCTGGCGTGATCGGTTGTTGCCGGCGTCGTTTCGCGGCGTCGGTTTCTGGGTCGACCAAGCCAAGACCCCGGTGGGCCAGAAGGGCCAGTTGCATGAGTACCCCCAGCGCGACCAGCCCTTCTACGAAGGGCTCGGCCAGCAGGCCAAGGTCCACGACCTGACGGCCTTCATCGTGGGCGAGAACTGCCTGGAGCAGCGCGACCAATTGCTCCAGGCCCTGGAGCAGGGGGCCGGGGAACTGGTCCACCCTTGGCTGGGACGGATGCAGGTCAAGGTCGGCGAGTGCGAAATGACCCATACCCGCCAGGACGGCGGCCTGGTGACGTTCGCCCTCAAGTTCCACCCCGACCAGCCGTTGCTGTTCCCCACGGCGGTGGTCAACTCCCGCGAGCAATTGCTGGTGGCCGCCGACAGCCTGCTGGGTTCGGCGGTGCGGCGCTTCGAGGAGGTCATCAGCCTGATCAAGGCCGCACGGATCGCGGTCAAGGAACTGCGCGATTGCCTCAAGGACGTCTACGCGGTGATCGAGCATGAGTTCAAGGAGCTGATCGACACCTACAAGGACCTGCGCCAGCTGGTGCTGGCGCTCAAGGAGCTGCCCCGGGAGGTCAGCGCCGAGTTCAAGGGCTTGCTCAAGGACATTCGCGAGCTCAAGGACTTCGCCCGCGAGGGTTATCGCGGGGTGCTGGCCAATGCTTCGCAACAGGTCGAGGCGGCGAAGAAGATCGATACGCCCAAGCTCACCACCGGCAAGGATACGGTGGCCGCGGCCCAGGCCATGGCCAACCTGGTGCAGGACATGCTGCTGGTGAAGCTCGGCTACCAGGTCGCGCAGATGCCGGCGGCAGCGCCGGTGGTCAAGCTCAACTCCACGCCCTCGGTGGCCCAGCAGGCGGTCCAGCCGGTACGCCGCCTGGATGTACCGGTGGCCGAGGATGTGCTGAGCCTGCGTGATGCCCTCAATGAGGTGATCTGGCAGGCCGCGCTCAAGGCCGATGCCCTGCATTACCAGGCGCTCAACAGCCTGCGCCAGCAGCTGTTCGGCCATCTCACGGCGGTGTCGTCCACCGGCGTGCGGCTGCTGACCCTGTCGCCCAAGCAGAGCCTGCCGGCCCTGGTGGTGGCCTACCAGCGCTTTGGCGATGCCACTCGGGTGGGGGAGGTGAGCCAGCGCAACAAGGCGGTGCATCCAGGCTTCCTGCCGCCGGCCGATCTGAAAATCGCCGAGGTGTAGGCCATGAACCCAGCACAAGATGCCGTCACCCTGACCGTTGACGGCCTGGACTACGGCGGCTGGAAAAGCGTCGAGATCAGCGCGGACCTGGAGCGCCAGTTCCGCAGCTTCAGCCTCAACATCACCTGGCAGTGGCCGGGGCAACTGGAGGTCAAGCCGATCAAGCCCGGCTCGCGTTGCCAGGTGCGTATCGGCAGCGACCTGGTGCTCACCGGCTACGTGTACAAGGCGCCGGTCAGCTATGACGCGCACCAGGTCAGCCTGAGCATCGAAGGCAGTTCGTTGACCCAGGACCTGGCCGACTGCGCAGCCATCAACCGCCCGAGCCAGTGGCAGGAACAGAGCCTGTTGAGCATCGTCCAGGCCCTGGCGGGCGCCTATGGCGTGGGCGTGGTCAGCGAGATCCCGCAGACCGCCAAGCTCGGCAAGCACAGCATCGTGCCCGGGGAGACGGTGTTCCAGTCCATCGACCGCTTGCTGACCCTGTACCGGGTGTTCTCCACCGATGACGCCGAGGGCCGCGTGCTGCTGGCCAAGCCTGGCAGTAGCGGGCGGGCCAGCGATGCCCTGGAGCTGGGCAAGAACATCCTGTCGGCCAATGCGCCGATGGATTTCAGCCAGGTGTTCTCCGAGTACCGGGTCATCGGCCAGCACAAGGGCAGCGACCAGAAAAGCGGCGCTGCGGTCGCCGAGGTCTCGGGCCAGGCCCGGGACCCGAGCATGGCGCGCAAGCGGGTCACGGTGATCAGCGAAAGCGCGCAGCTGACCCCCGAACTGGCCCAGCAGCGGGCCGACTGGGAGAGCGCCACCCGCATGGGCAAGGCGCTGACCACCAGCTATCGGGTCCAGGGCTGGCGCCAGGGCAACGGCGATTTGTGGCGGCACAACACCCTGGTGCGGGTGATCGATAAGGTCCTGGGCTTCGACCAGGACATGCTGATCTCCAAGGTCACCTATTCGCTCTCCGAACAGGGCTCGATCACCACCTTGCAAGTGGCGCCGCCACACACCTTCGACGCCAACCCCGTCCCCGCGAAAACCTGAGCCGCCCCCGGCGGCGTACAGGCCACCGGGGCCCGCCATTGCCTGCCCGATGCGTCGGGCCCGGGCCAGCCAAGGAATCCACCATGAGCCTACTGACACGCCTGTTGGCGCGCGGCACCGTCGTGCTCGCCAACTCGGCCAACAAATTGCAATCGCTCCAGATGCGCCTGACCGCTGGCGAAGTGAATGATGACATGGAGCATTTCGAGCCCTACGGTTTCACCAGCAATCCGCTGGCCGGGGCCGAAGGCATCGCCACCTTCCTCGGTGGCGACCGCTCCCACGCCGTGGTGCTGGTGGTCGCTGACCGCCGCTATCGCCTCCAGGCCCTGGCGCCCGGCGAGGTGGCGATCTACACCGACGAAGGCGACAAGGTGCACTTCAAGCGTGGCCGGGTGATCGATATCCAGACCGGCACCCTGAACATCCGGGCGGACACGGCGGTGAACATCGATACGCCGACCCTGACCCAGACCGGCAAGATCGTCTCCCAGGGCGACCAGGTGGCCGGCGGCATCAGCCAGATGCGCCACCAGCATGCCGGCGTGCAGCCGGGCCCCGGCCAGACCGGCGCACCGGTGGGAGGCCCATGATGTTCCTCAGCCACGACCTCAAGACCGCGCTGACCCGCGCGGTGCTGATCAGCCTCTACACCTGGCGCCGCGCCGCCGACGATGACGTGCTCGACGATGACGAGCGCTTCGGCTGGTGGGGCGACAGTTTTCCCACGGTGGCCGACGACCGCATCGGCTCGCGGCTGTGGTTGCTGCGCCGGGTCAAGCTGACCCGCCAGACCCAGCTCGACGCCGAGTTCTACGCCCGCGAAGCCCTGCAATGGCTGATCGACGATGGCCATTGCAGCGCCGTGGACATCAGCAGCGAACGCCTCGACGCCCAACGCCTGAACCTGCGCATCGTGCTGGTACTGGCCGGTGGCGAGCGCCTGGACATCAACCCCGAACACAGTTGGCAGGTGACCTATGCCGTTTGAAACGCCTTCGCTGCCGGTGCTGATCAAGCGCACCCAAAGCGACCTGGCCAGCGATTCGCTGCGCCAGTCCGATGCCCAAGTCCTGGCCCGAACCCTCAGCGGCGCCGCCTTTGGCCTGTATGGCTACCTGGATTGGATCGCCGAGCAGATCCTGCCGGACAAGGCCGATGAGTCGACCCTGGAACGGATCGCCGCCCTGCGCCTGAACCAGCCACGCAAGGCCGCCCAGGCGGCCAGCGGCAACGTCAGCTTCATGGCGTCGGCCGGGGCGGTGCTGGATGTCGATACGCTGCTGCAGTCCAGCGATGGCCGCAGCTACAAGGTGACCGCCGCGCGGACCACCAGCAGCGGCCTGAACAGCACCAGCATCGCTGCCCTGGATGCCGGTTCCCTGGGCAATGCCGAGGCCGGCCTGAGCCTGATCCCGGTGCAGCCGATCCAGGGCATCAGCGGCAGCTTCACGGTGCTGGCGCCAGGGCTGGTGGGCGGCGTCGCGCGCGAGAGCCTGGAGTCGCTGCGCTCGCGGGTGATCCGTTCGTACCGGGTCATTCCCCACGGCGGCTCGGCCCAGGACTACGAGACCTGGGCTCTGGAGTGCCCCGGCGTGACCCGCGCCTGGTGCCGCGGCAGTTACCTCGGGCCGGGCACCGTGGGCCTGTTCGTGATGCGTGACGATGATCCGCACCCGGTGCCGGATGCCGCGCAACTGGCCGAGGTGCAAGCGCATATCGAGCCGCTGCGGCCGGTGACCGCCGAGGTCCACGTACTGGCCCCGGTGCAGCAGCCGGTGACCTATCGCCTGCGCCTGAGCCCGGACACCAGCGCCGTGCGCGCCGCGGTGCAAGCCCAGTTGCGCGACCTGCACCACCGTGAAGCCGGTCTCGGCGAAACCTTGCTGCTGACCCATATCGCCGAAGCCATCAGCAGTGCCACCGGCGAGAACGACCACAAGCTGATGGCGCCCAGCGCCGACGTACCGGCCGCCAACAACCAGCTGCTGACCTTCGGAGGTTGCGTATGGCTGGAATGAGAAGCGCGGCCCAGTACCAGGAACAACTGCGCAGCTTGCTGCCCAGCGGCCCGGCCTGGGACCCGGAGCAAGTGCCTGAACTGGAGCAGGTGCTCGAAGGCATCGCCCAGGAACTGGCACGCCTGGATGCCCGGGCCGCCGACCTGCTCAACGAGATGGACCCGGCCGGGGTCAGCGAACTGGTGCCGGACTGGGAGCGGGTGATGGAGCTGCCCGACCCCTGCCTGGGGGCCACGCCGCTGTTCGACGACCGCCGCCTGGCGGTGCGCCGGCGCTTGCTGGCGGTGGGTAGCCAGGCGCTGAGCTACTACGTGGAAATCGCCCGCAGCCAGGGTTACCCCAACGCCACCATTACCGAGCTGGAGGCTCCGCGCATGGGCCGCGCCCGCTTCGGCTCGGCGCACTTCGGCACCTGGCAGGCGCAGTTCATGTGGACGCTCAACACCGGCGGCCGGCTGCTGCTCGGGCGGCGCTACGGCGCCAGCTACTGGGGCGAACGCTTCGGCATGAACCCCGGATCGGCCCTGGAGTGCCTGATCCACCGCAGTGCCCCGGCCCATACCCGGGTGCATATCAATTACGACTAGAGGGCAGGTAATGGACTTTCCCAGAAGTGTGCCCAGCGCGGGACTGGTCAACGGCCGGTTCGCCGACGAAAACCCGCTGACCGGGACGCCCGGCTCGTTGATCACCGCCGCCTGGGGCAATGGCGTGACCGAGGAGTTGCTCAATGTGATTCGTGCGGCGGGCATCACGCCAGCCGAAAGCGAATCGGACCAGTTGCTCAGGGCCTTGAAGAGCGTACTGGCCCAGGATGCCCAGCCCCTGGCCGCGTTGGCCTTTCCCACCGTGGCCACGGCCGACGGGCGTATCGCGGTGACACCGGGTACGGCTGCGGCGGGCGGCACGGTCATGGTACCCGGCGGGGTGCTGGTCAGCCTGGGCGAAGAAGCCCTGGTGGGCATCACCGCCCGTCCGCGGGCGCTGTACAGCGTGCCCTGGATGTCCCCCGACCTGGAGATCAACAGCACCTACTTCTTGCGCATGCAGGTCATGGGTGGGGCGTTGGGTTGCTACCTGCAAAAGGGCACCGACAACGATGCCGTTCCCCCTGCGCTCAAGGGCGCCGCCGGCGCCTCCGGAGGTGGTTTCGATTCCACCTGCATCGACATGCTCCTGGCCAAGGTGGTCACCTCCGGTGCCGGGACCCTGCCCAAGCTGACCTTGCTGGCCAACAAGGCGCGGCTGGAAGCCGTGGGGGGCTGGTCCGGAGCTAGCGGCAGTTACTCGCTGCCCCTGAACTGGGCCAGGAAACCCCGGGCCTATATTTCCGGGCTGTTGGACTACGACGGTAACGTCAAGACCGACTACGGCGTAGTCGCGGAGGACACCGGAGGGGATCTTGCGTCGGTGAAATCAATCATGCCCGCTGGGGGCTTTAGCGATCGCTATATGGGGCGTGTGCTGATTCTGTCCTGGGCACAGAACGTTAGCGCCGCCGGGCTGATCAACGCCCGTGTCAGATGGGAGGCCTAGGAATGAAAGCCATTATCGAACAGGGCGTCGTGACGGCCCTGGTGAGCGGCGATATCGACGGTGGCGTCGAGTTGCCGCCAGGCCTTGCGGTGACCGTCGGCTGGCGCTACCAGGATGAGCTGTTCAGCCCGGCTCCGGACAGCCTTGGCGCCGAACCACAGCAGCCGCTTTTGCAAGCCGAGCGCGACTGGCGCCGCACAACCCTGGCCAGGACCGACTGGCTGGTGGCCCGCCACCGCGATGAACTCGACGCCGATGCCCCGGCGACCCTGGGGCGCAAGCAGTTCGCCAAGCTGCTGGCTTACCGCCAGGCCCTGCGGGACTGGCCGGCCTCGGCCGGCGAGTCGCAAACCCAAGCGCGACCCGAGCCGCCCAAGTGGCTGGCGAAGTTGCCCCACTGACAGGACATGAACCATGGATTACCCGAAAAGCGTACCCAGTGCGGGCCTGGTCAATGGCCGCTTCGTCGATGAAAACCCGCTGACCGGCTCGCCGGGATCGCTGATTCCCGCCGACTGGGGCAATGGCGTCACCCAGGAGATCCTCAACGTCATCAAGGCGGCCGGCCTGGTGCCGGATGAACGCAAGACTGACCAGCTGACCCAAGCCATTGGCGAGTTGCTCGACTTCAAGCGCTTGAAGAATACCCCCACCACCCTGGGCGGCTACGGCATCAGCGATGCTGGCGGGCGGCTGTTGACGGTGAAGCAGTTTGAAACCGTGGGCATCACCCTGTACCGACCCGACCCCAGGGCCAAGCGCATTCGCGTACGCCTGGTGGGCGCCGGTGGTTCCGGCGGCGGCTGCCAGCCGGTGCCCGCAGGTAGTTTCACCGTGGGTGGCGGCGGTGGTTCTGGCGCCTATGCCGAGGGCTTGTTCGATGTGACCTCACAGATGCTGGCGGGGGTGCCCGTAACCCTGGGTGCCGGTGGCGAGGCGCGCGCGGTGGTGGGGGCCAGTGGCGGTAGCGCCTCTTTCGGCAGCTACATGAGCGCCTCTGGGGGTATGGGTGGCCAGGTGATCACCTTTGTGTCGGATTCCCCCGGATTCGTCCAGGGGGGAGCAGGAGGTCAAGTGGTGACGGGCGGCAACCTTTCCAGCGCCCGTGGCATACAGGGCGGTTATGCCATGAACAATCCGAACTGGGGAACGTTGGCGGGCTGCGGTGCAGCCAGTCCGTTCGACGGCGGGACTGCCGCTACCGGACTGAACAACATAGGCCTCCCCGGGGTACGTGGTTCGGGAGGCGGCGGCAGTTGTTCCTTCCTAGCCACTGCCGCCTGCTTGAGCGGCGCCGGTGGCAATGGCTTTTGTGAAATCTGGGAGTACGCGTGATGGCCCGTTATGTCCGTGTGGAAGAGGGCGTGGTGGTCGAGTTGATCGAGACCGGCGACTACGCCATCGCTGATTTGTTCGCCCCGCAGTTCCTCGCATCCATCCACCCTGCGCCCTCGGGGCGCGAAGTGCGGATGGGTATGGAGTTGCAGGCCAGCCCAGTGCCGGCTTCGGCGACTGAGGCAAGTGAGCCGGTGGCTGCGCCGCTGGCGACACCGCCAGGCGACAAGCTGGAAACCATGGCCCGGGCCCATGTGGCCGAGGTGGTGGCCCAGGGGGCGGAGGCCCGGGAGCGGCAATGGCGCAGCGACAGCCTGGAAGCCAGCCAGTGGCTGGCGGCCCGGCACCGCGATGAACAGGACCTGGGCCGTGGCACCAGCCTTAGCGCGCAGCAGTACCTGGAGTTGCTGGAGTACCGCCAGGCCTTGCGCGAATGGCCCGGTTGCCAGGGGTTTCCGGCCGTTGCGGCGCGCCCGCAAGCCCCCCAATGGTTGCCAGGCAACCTGCCTGGCCAATGACCGGCGCGAATCCTTCGAGCCGTTTTCAATCATCTCAAGACGCCTGCCCGCCACCCGGGTGCCGACGTTGCCTGGCCGCTGGCCGAGCCGCGTCGCACCCGGGGCGTAGCGGTGGGCGTCCTTATCAGGACATCACCTGTGGACTATCCAAAAAGCGTGCCCAGCTCCGGGCTGGTCAATGGCCGGTTCATCGATGAAAACCCGGTTGCCGGCACACCGGGGTCGCTGATCCCGGCCAGCTGGGGCAACGCGATCACCGATGAAATCCTCAATGTGCTGTCGGCCGCGGGCATCGCTCCGCTGGAAGGCAGCAACAACCAGCTGATCACCGCGCTGCGCAGCGGCGCGCTGTTCCAGACCAAACCGCAGTTCGACAACGGCAAGTCGGCAGCCACCACCGAGTTCGTGCAACGCGCCCTGGGCTCGCTGCGCGATGTGGCGGTCTACAACGCGGCCACCACCCTGACCGCCGCCGATATCGGTCGTTGCGTGCGCTTCGGTTATGGCGGCTACAGCATCACCTTGCCCGCGGCCGGACCGGCCATCGCCAATGGCAGCGCCCTGTACCTGATGAACACCGGTACCGGGGCCATGACCGTGGTGGTCAATGGTGGCGACAAGATCGCCGTCGGCAACGGCTACCTGAGTAGCTTCGAGTTCGGCGTGGGCGATTCGGTGGTGCTGGTCAAGCATCTCAATGGCGAGTGGACGGCGCTGCTGGGCAGCGTACCGATGCGCTACATGCCGGGTTTTGCGTGCTTGATGGGAGGTACTGGCTACCAGAAATTGCCCAGTGGCTTGATCGTGCAGTGGATCGCCGGTGGCTCCGACAGTAACGGCAACATGATCGTGTCACTGCCTATCCAGTTTCCCAACGCGGTGCTGGGCGGCATTGCCAACGAACTCAATCCCCTGGGCTGGGGTGCCACAGGCCGGACCACGGTCTGGGCCTTCGACCTGCCCAGCAGCAACAAGGCGGTGGTGGTGGCCAAGGCCCGGGACATCATCGGCAACAACGTACCGGTGCCCAATCCCATTGGCGGCCGCATCCTGGTTTGGGGGTATTGAATGAGCAAGTATTTTCTAGCGCAGACCCTGGGTTTCCTGTGCTCCGACGAGCATGAACCGGCGCTGCTGGAGCAGGCGGTGAAGATCACCGACCTGGAGTACCAGAAGCTGTTCGAGGGCCAAGCCCAGGGCCGGGCCATCGCTGCCGACGAGTTGGGCCGGCCGATCCTGGTGGAACGTCCCGGGCCTTCGGCCGAGACCTTGGCGCTGATCGAGCGGGCCTGGCGCGACGGCCAATTGCAGGAGACCGACGGCGTGGTGGCGCGCCATCGCGATGAGCTGGACGCCGGTGGCGCCACCAGCTTGTCGGCGGCTCAATTCCAGAGCCTGCAGGATTATCGGCGACTGTTGCGCCAATGGCCGGCCCAGGACGACTTCCCCGCTAGCGACAAGCGCCCCGTACAAGTGATGCCGGCCCCGGCAGCGGCTCCCGCGGTGAAGCGTACCCGGGCCAGAAAGCCCGCGCAGCCGGCACCGGATGCAGCGTCCTGATGCGGCACTGATATTCATCTTCAGCGTGAGCTGTCCTGACCGAGCACCGCCATAAATGGCGGTGCTCGTCAGTCGAAAAGCCAGAGATGGCAGGAGTTAAACAATGGATTATCCAAGGAGCGTGCCCAGCGTTGGCTTGGTCAACGGCAGGTTCGTGGATGAGGATGCCGTGGCGGGAACCCCCGGGTCGCTGATTTCCGCGAGCTGGGGCAATTCGGTGACCGAAGAATTGCTGAACGTTATCCGGGCCTCGGGTACCACACCGGTCGAAGGGGTGAACAACCAGCTGCTGACGGCCTTGCGTGGCAAGGGTGCTTTCGATACGGCGCCGAAGTTCGATGCGAGCAACAAAGTCGCGACCACCGAGTTCGTGCAAAGGGCCCTGGGCAGTTACTCGGGGCAAGCCAACTATGATCGCGACGTGGCCCTGGCCCCTGGCGATGTCGGCAAGCTGATTGCCCTGACGGCCCCGGTGACCGTGACCTTGCCCGAGTGGGCGGCGGTGGCACCCGGTGGCCTGATCACGGTGTTTGGCTGGGGCGGGGCCTTTACCGTGCAGGGCCGGGCTGGTGACAACCTTTCGCAGATCTCCGGTGCCAGCAGTGGCCCGATGACCTTCACCGCAGGTACCCGGGCGGTATTCCGGCGCAACCTGTATGACCGTGGCTGGAGCCTGGACGATGGCGATGCCGCGCTGAAGTATTCGCCCATGTTCAGCGCTTCGTATGGCGCTTCGGGTTTTCAACGACATCCGAGCGGCATCATCGATCAGTGGGGAATTTGCACCAGCAATGAATCCGGTGACGCCTACGTCACCTTTCCGGTTGCCTTTCCAAATGGCGTGCGCTCCATTGTGGCCAACCATGCCGGCACCGGTGCGGCCATGGTGATTGCAGTATGGAACAAGGTAACCAACCAAGGTTGCCAGCTGAGGGTTTTCAACCACTTGGGGAACAGCTCGCAGTGGCTCATCTATTACCGAGTAGTGGGGTACTGAATGAACAACTCGACGATCTTTTTCAGCCCAAGCACCTGTGGTGCCTACTTGCCGGCGATCCATGGCAGCGATATGCCGGACGATGTGGTGGAGGTGCCCGAGCGCTACTGGCATTCGCTGTTGAGCGAGCTGGCCCTGAGCCCGAAGAAAATGGCCGCCAGGGACGATGGTTATCCGGTCCTGGTCGACTTACCTGCCCCCGATGCGCAGTGGCTACAGGAGAACGAACGTAGCTGGCGCGACGCGCAGTTGCTGCAAACCGATGGGGTGGTGGCCCGGCATCGCGACCAACTGGAGGCCGGGGTAGAAACGACTCTCTCGGCCGCCGAGTTTGCCAGCTTGCAGCAGTATCGCCAGCAGTTGCGCGACTGGCCTGTCCAGCAGGCTTTTCCGCAGCAGGCGCTGCGCCCGCAACTTGCGGTGGCCGAATCGATTTCGGCCGAGTCCAGGAGCTCATCCAACCCACTGTTCGCGCTGTTTCGTGGGAAGAACAAATGAAAGGAATCCTCTATGTCGATCACTGAAGAGCAGTTGCTCAAGATCATGCCGAACGCCCGCCGCCAAGCGGGCGTTTTCGTATCTCCGCTCAACGCTGCCATGGCTCGTCGGCAGATCGATACGCCCAAGCGCCAGGCGGCGTTCCTGGCGCAGATCGGCCATGAATCGGGGCAGTTGCAGTACGTGCGCGAGCTGGGCAACGACCAGTACCTGAGCAAGTACGACACCGGCACCCTGGCCGCGCGGCTGGGCAATACCCCCGAGGCCGATGGCGACGGCCAGCGCTATCGCGGGCGTGGGCTGATCCAGGTCACGGGGCGCAGCAACTATCGCCAGTGCAGCCTCGGCCTGTTCGGCGACGAGCGCCTGCTGGAGTTGCCCGAGCTGCTGGAGCAGGCGCAATGGGCCGCCGAATCCGCAGCCTGGTTCTGGGAGCGGGCGGGGCTCAATGCCCTGGCCGATCGTGACGAATTCAACGCCATCACCCGGCGCATCAATGGCGGCCTGAACGGCCTGGAAGATCGCCGCCAGCTCTGGGGCCGGGCGCGCTCGGTACTGGGCCTGCCGGCAGCCTGAGGCCGCCGGCCTGCGCCAAGGAGAATCAGCATGAACATTCGCAGTTGGCTGGCCGTGGCGGTCATGGCCGGGCTGCTCTATGCCCTGGGCTACATCACCGGGGTCGGCAGCGAGCGTAGCCGCAACCACGTCCTGGACGAGGCGCGCCTGCGCCAGTCCTTCGAACAGGGCCGGGCCCTGGGTACGGTCAAGGAGAAGGTGGTGGTCGAGTACGTCGACCGCATCGTCAAGGTCTACCAGGCGGGCGCCACTATTACCAAGGAGGTCCCTATCTATGTTTCCCAAGCCGCTGATAGCGCTTGCGTGGTGCCTGCCGGTTTTGTCCGGGTGCACGACGCCGGTGCCCACAACCTGCCCGTGGCCGGAGGCCCCCGCGGCACTGATGGCGCCGCCTCGGGCCTTGCACTCTCTACCGTCGCCGCCAGCGTCGTCGACAACTACAACCAGTGCCACGCCAACGCCGAGCAACTGAAGGCGTTGCAGCAGTGGGTGCGCGAATCCCAGGCCCTGTTGCAGGGCGCCCCAGCGGTGGCCCGGCATCCCTGAGGGGAACAGGAGACTTTCATGTCCGTACCGGATATTCGTAAACCTTCCGAACTGCTGCTGGCCATCGAGCGTGGCTTGTGCCAGGCGGAGCCGGGCCTGCAGGTGGGCACGCGCCAGGACTTCGACAACACCTCCGGGCAGCCGTGGCTTTTGCTGGATATCGAGCGCAACCAGCAGGCTCCGCGCTCCAGCCAGGGGCGCCAGGCGCAGTTGCTGCGCATCGTCCTGCAGCTGCGTGTGCCGCGCCAGGCGGGGTCGGCCCAGGCCACCTGGGACCTGGTCAGCCGGCTGCTGACGGTGCTGGCGGATAACCGCTGGGGCTGGTCGGCCGAGCAGTGCGGTGCGGCGGGCAACATCGTCGCGCAGCCTTTGCCGGTGACCGATCCGCAGCCGACCCATGACGCCTGGAGCTTGAGTTTCGAGCAGGCCATCTACCTGGGCCCGACGCTGCTGGACGACCCTGTGGGCAAGCCGTTGTTCGCCCGCACCTGGGAAGTCTCCAGCATCGACGATCCGAGCCAATACCGAGCCCTGGAGGACTGAACCATGTTCGATGCCTTCCTTAGGGTGCAACTGGCCCCGATCATCGAGCGCCTGGCCGAGATGGAAACCGAGCTGGACGACCTGCATCGGCGTGCCGAGAGTTTCTGCCGGATCGGCGTTTGCCATTCGGTGGACGCCGCCAGCAATACCTGCCGGGTCAGTCATGGCGACCTGCTGACCCCGGCCATCCGTTTCTTCAACCCCAGCGCCGGGGAGCAGAGCGAGTCGCGCATTCCTTCGGTGGGCGAGCAATGCCTGTTGCTCAACCACGGCGCGGGGGAGGGCGGGGGCCAGTCGGTGGCTTTGTTCGGCCTCAACAGCCAGCGCTTTCCCCCGGCCGCCACGGTCGCCGGCCTGACCCGTCGGCAATACCGCGACGGCAGCCAGAGCAGCTACGACGACACCAGCCACACCCTGAACTGGAGCAACGGCCCGGCGGCATTCAGCGGCAGCCGTGAAGCGCTGGAGTTGAGCCTGGGCAATGCCCGCCTGGTGATGACTGCCGATGCCGTGGACCTGAGCCTGGGCGCCAGCGGCCTGCGGCTGGACGCCGGAGGTGTGCACTTGCGCGGCCCGCTGGTGGAGCACCAGGGCCGAGTCATCAGTACCGCATAAGGAGTTCGCCATGATCGGCGTTGATAGACACACCGGGGCAGCGGTCGATGACTGGCTGCAATTCGTCCAGCGTGCCACCCGAGCGCTGACCACCCCTTTGGGCACCCGGCAGAAGCGGCCGCTGTACGGTTCGCTGATTCCCCAGTTGCTGGGGCGCAATCTCGGTGATGACCTGCTGGTCCTGGCCCAGAGCCACGCCGCCGAGGCGTTCTACAACAAGACCAACGGCATCGCCGACTTCGAGCCCGAGGTCATCGTCGCCAGTCGCCAGGGCGCGGGCTTGCTGCTGCGCTTCGCCGGGACCTGGAACAACCGCCGGCAATCCTTCGAGGTGGTGACATGAGCATGCTGATTCCCGGGCAGAACCAGCTCGAAGAACCGGAGATCGTCAAGGTCGACGAGTTCGAGCCGTTGCTGGCCGAGTTCAAGGCCTTCGTCCTTGACTATGTGGCTGCCCGCTCCCCGGAGCAGGCGGCCAAGTTGCGCACCAGCCTGGACAACGAAAGCGAACTGCTGACCATGGCCTTGGAGGCCTTCTGTGTGCGCTTGCAGACCCACGAACGCAAGTACAACGCGCGGATCCGCCAGATGCTGGCGTGGTGGGCCACCGGCAGCAACCTGGACGCGCGCCTGGCCGACATGGGCCTGGAGCGCCAGCTGCTGGTGCCGGGCGACGACCAGGCCTTTCCGCCGGTGCCGCCGGTATACGAAAGCGACGACGATGCCCGGCTGCGCTACTACCTCGCGCCCCATGCGCCAGCGGCCGGTTCGCGGATGCAGTATCGACGGGAGATCTTCACCCTGGGGGAGCGGCCGGTGGTCAAGGTCGACTCCGGCGACGCTGGGGTAGTGACGGTCACCTACACCTTCGACCCGGATGGCTTCGCCGCCCAGGTCAAGGATGGCAACGCCCGGCGCACGGCGCCGGGGGAGGTGATGGTGACGGTGCTGTCACGCTCCAGGGATGGCATGCCATCGGCAGAATTGCTTGATGGCGTGCGCAGGCACTTCGCCCGCCCGGATGTGAAGCCGGAAACGGATCGGGTCACCGTCCAGGCAGCGCAAATCTTGCCCTACCGGATTCGCGTGGTGGCCAAGATCAATCCGGGACCCGATTCCGGATTGACCAAGGTCGCGACACAGCAACAGCTCCAGGCCTACGCCGACAGCTGTCACCGCCTGGAGGGGCGGGTCGACCCGAGCTGGATCGATTTCACCTTGCACAAGGCTGGCGCGGTGCAGCTGGAAATCCTCGAACCCTTGCAGCCCATAGTCACCAGTGCATTCCAGGCGCCTTATTGCCTGGGGGTTGAAGTGGAGGTGCGGACTCTATGAACGAAGACAGTGCACCTTCGAGCTTGCTGCCGAGCAACAGCTCGGCACTGGAAAAGGCTCTCGACCTGGGATTTGCCCGGTTGCTGGAGCGTGTGGCACCGCCGTTTCCCCAGTTGATGGACCCGGCCCGTACCCCGGCGCAGTTCCTGCCTTACCTGGCTGCAGACCGTGGGGTCAACGAGTGGGATGCCGGAGCCGGTGAAACCGAAAAGCGCCTGACCGTGGCGTTGTCCTGGCAGATCCAGCGCCAGGCCGGGACCCACAAGGCCTTGAGCCACGCGGTCGAGTCCCTGGGCTTCAAGCCCAATATCGCCGCCTGGTACGAACAACGGCCCCAGGCACACCCCTACACCTTCGATGTGCAGGCCGTCATCGTGCGGGACTGGTCCAGTGGCGATCACAACCGCTTGATACGGCGCATCAACGCCGCCAGGAGCGAGCGCGACGAAGGCACCATCACTGTGGTCCATCAGACCGCCGCCGGCCTGGGCGTGGCCGCGGCCGCCGAGCCGGGCCTGAGCATCGGCGACGACAGCCACCCGGGGGCATTGCCCCGGGTCCGCCTGCATGGGGCTTTGGGCGTGGGCGCTGGGGCCGGTACGCCATTGAGCGATGGCGAGCTGTACCTGGCCGGCGTGCTGCCTGAATTCGGGCTCGATGCCCGACTCAACAATGCTGGGGTTGCCCAGCACTACACCATCAACGACTACGACCTCAGGGCGCAGCTATGACAGAAGACATTACGCGCTTGGTTCGCTTCACTTCCGCCGGTCTGGAGGAAGTGCTGGCGGCCAAGAACCAAGGCTTGAAAGGGCAGATCACCCACATCGGCGCCGGTACCGGTCGCTACGATCCGAGCGGTTCGCAAACCAGCCTTCGCGATGAGCGGCAACGGGTGGCAATCGTGGATTACGAGGACCTGGGTTCGAACCAGCTACGGATGGCGGCGCTGTTCGATGGCGCGGACGAATACGAGATTGGCGAGTTCGGTTTCTACCTGGCCAGCGGTACGTTGCTGGCGGTGTATTCGGTGGCCGGCAAGCTGCTGACGTACAAGGCCGCCGCTGCCCGGGTGCTGCAGAAATTCACCCTGGATATCTCGCCGTTGCCGGCCCAGAGCGTGACCGTGGTGGTCGGGAGCGAGAATCTCAACATCTTGCTGGCAGATGAGCTGGCCACGCTCTCGGCGGCCAGCATCGACCATATGAACCGGGGCCTCGACGTGCTGTTTCGCCTGCGAGCCCTGGAAAAAAGGACCGTCTGACGGGCCTTGAATCAGGCTTGCAGGTGCCAGTGAAGTGGTTCAGTCACTGGTGCTGAATGGGCAACGCCGTTGTGAACAGTCGCAACGCAATCTAAGGAGTTAGGACTTTGAGTACAGAACAGCAACTGGCCGCGGTGGTAAACGCGGCGAACAACTTGACCAATACCGTCACGGGCAAGGTCGGCGAGATCGACCAGGCCATTGCCAACTCTCGCCAGCAATATGACTCGCAACTTGCGGATCTGAAGAATCGACTGCCACGCCTGGCTGTCACCAAGAACTTCACGTTGATGCCCAATGCCGCAGGGACGGCCATTGACGGCTGGGGGACCCATGAACTGGTCACCTCGACCAAGCTTAGGACGATCTCTCCTGTCTCCCAGACCATGGGCCGAGCGGTAGCCGATGTCGAGTTCATGTTGAAGGTGCAGGCCGATGTCCGGGAGCAGTATCCCAACTTTGATATCCGCGCGACGGAGTATTGGCGTGGGGCGATCAACGTCTGGCAGATGAAATGGACCCAGACTGATATCAGTCCCTGGCTTGCCTTTCCCTATGCCAGTGACCAGACGCTGGCCAACGGTGGTGCGGCAGTGCCCTTGAACTCCTATCTGACTTTGGGGGCATTCGTGCGCGTAGTCGAAGGCTCGCTCAGTGGTGCCTGGAGCCACGGTTGGGAGAAAGGAAAGTGGCGCTGGTGTTCGACCGTGATGTCTCCGTCTGGACAGTTCGGAGCGTATTACCACTTGCACCCGGTACGTACCTCGTCCGTCGGGTTGGTTGAAATCATGCTGGCCGGTGCTTGCACCGGCGTGGTCACCGAGCCCGGTGACTGGGGCACCATGCTGGCCATTAGCTAAGGAACAACACCATGAAACCTACCTTTGTACCTGCCGAGCTGCATCCGATCATCAAGTGGGAAATGATTCGCAAGGCGCGCGATGAAGACCTGGCCGCCAGTGACTATGCCGCCATGCCCGACTACCCCATGGGCGAAGCCAATCGTCCGGCGTTCGCCGCCTACCGCCAGGGGCTGCGGGATATTCCCGAGCAGGGCAGCGATCCGGATGCGGTCGCCTGGCCGGCCAAGCCGGAATTCCTCAAGTAACTCTTCCGCCGCGCAAGCGGTTTTTTTACGCCTGAACAAAGCCCCGTCCCGGGGTTTTTGCGTTTTTGTCTCTGGAGAAACATGCATATGGCTATCCGCCAGAAATACACCGTGCTCGTGCCATTCCCCACCGGTGGTGGGCACTGGTCGAGCGTCGGCGAAGAACTCGACCTGCTCGATGTCCAGGCCAGCGCGCTGCGCAGTGCCGGGCGCCTGGAGCTGACCAGCGTCCTCGCGGCGCAGACCCCATCCACCAAGGCCGCCAAGGCCGCGACCAAGAAGGCTGACTGACCATGGCTGAGGTTTTGAACTTCGAGCACAACGGCATTACCGTCAATGCCAGCGAATCCCCCGAGGCCATGGGTGGCCTGGGCGACAACGTCATCGGCCTGGTGGGCACCGCGCCCAACGCCCATGCCTCGCTGGCCAAGAACACGCCGATCCGCATCAGCAACTTCAGCACCCAGGCGTTGCTGGACCCCACCGGCGCCGAGGCCGGCACGCTGTTCCAGGCGGTGCTGCAGATCCTCAAGGTGGTCAAGGTGCCGGTCTACGTGGTGATCGTCGACGAGGGCGCGACCCCGGCCGACACCCTGAACAACGTGATCGGCGGCGACGAGGCGGTGACCGGGCGCAAGCTGGGCCTGGCGGCCCTGAGCAGCGTGCCCGAGGACCTGACCATCATCGGCGCCCCGGGCTTCACCGGCAGCAAGGCGGTGGCCGGTGAGTTCGCCGCGTTCGGCAAGCGCATCAAGGCGCGGGTGGTCCTCGATGGCAAGGATGCCTCGGTGGCCGACCAGGTGGCGTACAGCAAGGAACTGGGCGGCGCCGACCTGGGCTTCGACCGTTGCCTGGTGGTGCACAACCTGCCGGCGGTGTACTCCAAGGCGGCCAAGGCCAATGTGTTCCTGGCCCCGTCGAGCCTGGCCATCGCGGCCCTGGCCAAGGTCAAGCAGTGGGAGAGCCCGGGTAACCAGGTGACCTTCGCCGAAGATGTTTCGCGCAGCGTGGAATACAACATCCTCGACACCTCCACCGAGGGCGACCTGCTCAACCGCTACGGCATCAGCTACTACGCACGCACCGTGCTGGGCGGCTTCTCGCTGCTGGGCAACCGCTCCATCACCGGCAAGTTCATCAGCTACGTCGGCCTGGAGGACGCCATCAGCCGCAAGCTGGTCAAGGCCGGGCAGAAGGCCATGGCCAAGAACCTGACCAAGTCGTTCATGGACCAGGAGGTCAAGCGCATCAACGACTGGCTGCAAACCCTGGTGGCCGACGAGACCATCCCGGGCGGCAAGGTCTACCTGCACCCCGAGCTCAACAGCGTCGAGAAGTACAAGAACGGCACCTGGTACGTGGTCATCGACTACGGCCGCTACGCGCCGAACGAGCACATGATTTATCAACTCAATGCCCGCGATGAAATCATCGAGCAGTTCCTGGAGGACGTTCTCTAATGTTTACCAACCGAGTCAGACAGGCCATCGCGGCCACCCTGCAAGGCCTGCCGCTGTCGGCGACGGTGGAGGAGTTCACGCCACCGAAGATCGAGTTCGAGATGCAGGAAATGCGTGGCGGGCGTTTCATCGGCGAGGAAATGGCCAAGGGCGGCAAGGTCCTGGGGGCCAAGCTGGTGCTGCAAGGCGCAGGTCCGGAAGTCATGCTGGCCCTGGGCGTCAGCGTGGGTGACGACATCCTGCTCAACGTCCGGGAAGCCGGGCAGGACCAGGACGGCAACACCTACTTCGTCTACCACACCGTGGGCGGCAAGCTGAAGTCGCTGGAAGAGGCCCCGCTGAAGATGGGCGACCAGCCCAAGACCACCCTGGACTTGAGCTGCCGTACCTACAACCGCCTGGAAAACGGCGTGCCGGTGATCGACGTCGATGTGCGCACCCAGAAGTTCATGCTCAACGGGGTCGACATCCTCGGCGCGGCGCGGCGTGCGGTGTTGCTGCCCTAAAAGGCGCGACCCTTCCTTGCCAATGCCGGTCAGTCAAGCGCGGTGATCCCCTGTAGGAGCAGCCGGTCGACGCTCGATTGCTCGCGAGGGGCGTTAAAGCCAGTGGATAAACCCTGTTCCCTTGAGTCCATCGCGGGCCAGCCTCGCTCCTGCAAGTTCCCCAACTGACCGGCATTGCCCTTCCATGCCGCCGGTGCCTGCCGGGTCCTGCCCGACTTGCCGTCGGCGGCGTTTTTGTTTTTCCAAGGAATTGATCTCATGTCCTGGACACCTCCGGTCCATGTGCTGCTGGCGCCGATTACCGGCGACGATGGCAGCACCCTTGAGCGGATCGCGCTCAAACCTTTGTTCTACGCTGCGCAAAAAGACGCCCTGGCCCGTGCCGGGGATGATGAAGACGATCAGTTCTTCGCCCTGGCCAAGCTCGCCACGGGGCTGTCCGACAAGGAGCTGGACCAGCTCAAGCGTCCGGACTACGTGAGCATTGCCCAGTACGTACACGATATGTCGACCCGTCCGACTTCTTACTTTCTGGAGCAGGGCGAGCAGGCCGACCCGGACCAGGTACCGCTGCTGTTGCCGCTGGACCTGGCCGGCCAGGGCCGGACCTCGCTGACCCTGGAAATGCCAGCGCTGCGCGCGACCAAGGTGATGAAGAAACTCGCGACGCCCAAGGAACGGGCCGAGTTCATCACTGCCCATTGCACCGGTCTGATGATCCCGGACCTGGCCATGCTGACCGTGCCGGACTGGACCCAGTTGCAGGTGCGCATCGACGATTTTTTAAACAAACCGGCGGACTTCTTTCGCAGCGCGACATCGAAGTGATCCTCGATGTGGTGCCGCTGATCTACTCGGTGACCGAGGCCGAGATCCTGGAGTGGGACGCCGGCAAGGCAATGCGTCGCTACGACATAGCGATGACCCGCCTGGGCCTGAACAAGGAGTAGCGTGCGATGGCACAAGGTAACTTTTCCCTGAGGTTCGCCGCGGTGCAGCAGGCTGGCGGATTGTCCGCCGATGTTGCAGCGACGTTGCAGTGGTCGGCCCCTTTGCCGGAGCGCGATGGC
Organism: Pseudomonas piscis; assembly: GCF_009380155.1. Taxonomy (GTDB): domain Bacteria; phylum Pseudomonadota; class Gammaproteobacteria; order Pseudomonadales; family Pseudomonadaceae; genus Aquipseudomonas; species Aquipseudomonas piscis. The sequence continues at coordinate 1,002,072 of NZ_WHUV01000001.1, forward strand.
GCCCTTGGCGGCGGGCTCAGGCAACTGGTTCGTGGGCAGGAACGACTGCTGGCGGTGGTCGAATCCCTAAGGGGCGTGCTGGTCTCCCAGCGTTCGTTGCTGATGACCCTCAATGACCGCCAGGTCCTGGCCGCACCTGCTGCGACGCAGCCAGCCAAGGCCTCGGTGCTGGACAACAAGCCCCTGAGCCATCTCAAGCCGGCCATCGGCCTGGATACCGCGATGGTGGAGCTCAAGCGGGTGCTGCCGCTGACTGCCGAGCAGCAGCGGCAGATGGTGGAGCAGCATATCAAGCTGGCCAACGAACCCCTGGTGGCCCCCACCGGCGCCACCGCCACTGACCTGGCACGAGTCGGGCTGGCGGCGGCCAAGGCCGGGGTCGGCGTCGAGGGTTCGGGCGCTTCGGCCCAATACCAGCCGCAGCAGGTGCTGGACTTTGCCCGGGATGCGGCGCTGGTCGGCTCCGGCCTGGAGTTGAAGGTCAAGCAGGCGGGGGACTTGCTGTTGGGCTGGCGCAGTGCGATGCAACTCGACCGAGGTCAACGCCTGGACCTGGCCGATGCCACCCAGCACCTGGGCAGCGGGCTCAAGGTCTCGGCGGCGGACATCGGTTCGATCCTCGGCCGTTATGGCGGCAATGCCGTGGCCGCGGGCATGACCCCGGAACAAGCGGCCGCGCTGCTGGCCGCCTTGCTCAAGTCGGGGGCTGACCAGGCCAGCGCCGGAGTGGCATTGGCCCAGTTCAGCCAGGCCCTGGTCCAGGGTGACAAGGCCTCGCCGGACCAGCTTGCGGCCTGGCGTGAGCTCAAGCTCGATCCACGAGCCGTGGCTCGCGATATGCAAACCCAGGCACCGCAGACGATCCAGGCGGTGCTCGCGGCGTTGCAGGCACGACCGGCCGAACGCCAGGGCGCCATCGCCGCGCAGCTGTTCGCCGACAATGGTGCGTTGCAGGCGCTGTTGCCACGCCTGGACGGGCTGGCCCAGGCCTTTGCCCTGGTGGCGGACAAGCCGCAGTACGCCAGCTCGCTGCGGGATGGCCAGGGGGCGGTGGCCAAGGCTGCCCAGGAGGCCGCGCAAACGCCCCAGGCCCAGTGGAACCGCCTCGATGCCCAGGTTGATGGCTTCAAGAGCTCCGTGGGTTCGGCGGTGCTGGCCGACTATGGCAGTTCGTTGACCGGCGCTGGGGCGGTGCTGCAGAAGTTCGGCGAGCTGGCGCAGATGTTCCCTCATGTGGCCGCTGCCTTGGCGGTCTCGGTGGCTGCGGTTTCGGCGCTGGTGAAGCTCAAGGGCCTCTACACCGATGTCCGTGACCTGTTCTCGTTGGGCAAGAAGCCTCGCGGGCCCCAACCTCCGGCGGGAGGGGCGGGTGGCGGTGGTATTCGCTCACGGCTGGGCCCGGTGTTCTCGCGCATGGCGGGCACGGTTGCGAACCTGGCCGGCAGGAGCGCGGCCGCCGTGCAAGCGGCGGGCAGGGGGCTGGGCGCGACGGTGTCTGGCCTCGGGACCCGGCTGGCCGCGATGACCCGGCAGGCCTCTGCCAGGGTGGCTGCCGGCGCCGGGCAGCTGTCATCGCGGTTGGCCGGCACGGTGTCGAACCTGGCTGGCAGGAGCGCGGCCGCCGTGCAAGCGGCGGGCAGGGGGCTGGGCGCGGCGGTGTCTGGCCTCGGGACGCGGCTGGCCGCGATGACCCGACAGGCTTCTGCCAGGGTGGCTGCCGGCGCCGGCCAGCTGTCATCGCGGTTGGGAACAGCGATGTCCGGGTTGGCCACCCGAGCGGCGGCCATGGCGCGCCTGGCCGCTGAGCGAGTGGGTTCCACGGTGGGCCGGCGTTTGTCCGGCAACGCCCCGCGACTTCCAGGAGGGGGCGGGGGCCGGCTGATGGGCAAGTTGTTCCGGCCCTTGAGCCTGATCGAGGCTGGAGTCGACCTGGTACAAGGCTGGCGCGAGGGTGACTCCGGCAAGGTCGGCGCCGCCGTGGGTTCGGTCGGCGGTGGCCTGGCAGGCACGTATGCCGGGGCCAGCGCCGGAGCGGCGATCGGCACGCTGATCTTCCCGGGTGTCGGTACTGCCATCGGTGGCCTGTTGGGTGGTGCCCTGGGCGGCCTGGCCGGTGGCGAGACCGGTACCTGGCTCGGTGACAAGCTTGGGCGTCAGGCGGACCGCCTGGCCGCGCCGGCGGCGGTCAGCCAGAACCTGGCGGCGGCGCAGGCGGAGAACCGGCAGATCAACTTTGCCCCGGTGGTGCATATCCACGGCCAGGACCAGGCCAGTGCCCAGCAACTGGCCGACCGGGTGGTGCAGCAACTGCAGGCGCAGTGGCTGCCGCTGGCGGGCGATTCACTGGCCGTGCGGCGTGGCGCGGCGTTGACCGATGGAGTGGCGTGATGAAACAACAAATGGCATTGGGAGATTTCATCTTCGGCCTGTCCCGCAGCTTTGCCTATGACTCCCTGGTGCGTACCACCGATGGGGGCTGGAAGCCCCTGAACATCCTGGTGAGCAAACCCCGGACCAACCAGGGCGGGCAGGCCCTGGAAACCTTGAAGATCACCGGCAAGGCCATGTACGGCGTGGCCATGGCGCGCCTCGACGAGTTGCGTGCCTTGCAGGCCCGCCGCGTGCCGCTGCCGTTGATCGACGGCGTGGGGCGCAATTGGGGGCGCTGGGTGATCAAGAGCGTCACCGAAACCCAGAGTTCGGTCATCGACGACGGTACGGCGATGCTGATCGATTGGGTGCTGGATCTGGAGGAGTTCGCCAATGCGTAGGGCTCGAAGCATCGCCGGCGATTCGGCGAACCTGTTGCTGTACCGCGAATTGGCCCGCAGCGACGACGAGGTCGAGGAGGCGTTCTGGCGCCTCAATCCCGGGCTCGCGGAGTTGGGGCCGGTGCTGCCGGCCGGAGTCTGGGTGCTGCTGCCGGAAGTGGAAGCGCGGCCGCGGGCGCTGGCGCCGGTTTCGGCCTGGGATTGAGGAGGCCACATGACACTTGGATTTACACCCGTGGTGGAGATCTACGGCGCCAACTCGGAGCTGATCATGCAGCGCTTGCTGGATTGGCAGCATGTGGATGCCGCGGGCATCGAGTCCGACCAGCTCAAGCTGACCCTGGACATCGAGGGCCTGGAGGGCCTGCCGAGCCTGGGCGGGAAGATCGGCTTGCGGGTCGGCTATCGGGAAACCGGGTTGGTGGACAAGGGCTTGTTCGTGGTGAACCAGCGCACCCCGTTGCTGTTCCCCATGCGCTTGAAGCTGGTGGCCACTGCCGCGCCCTTTGGCGCGGCCGATGAGAGTGGTTTCCGCCAGCGTCGCAGTGCCAGTCATGGGCCAACAACCCTGGGCGCATTGTTTCGCCAACTGGTCAGCCGCCATGGTTTTTCGCCCCGGGTGGCTCCGGAGCTCGAAGGCAAGGTGATCGAGCACATCGACCAGTCCAACGAGACCGACATGGGCTTCCTGACGCGCCTGGCTCGGCGCTACGACGCGGTCACCAAGCCGATCAACGGGCTCTATGTGCTGGCCCGCAGCGGCCAGGTCAAGTCCCTCTCGGGCAAGCCGCTGGAAGATGTGACGCTGAGCGTGACCCGTGACAACCGACCGGGGGACCGGGCCTTCATCACCGCCTCACTCGATGAGGAAGCACGGATGAAGTACAGCGGTTGCATCACTGCCTGGTGGGATGGCGCCGCAGGCCAGGAGCGACGGGTGAGCCTGGGGATCAAGCCGTTCAAGACCTTGCGCCAGCGGTATCAGAGCGAGGCCGAGGCGCGGGCAGCGGCGGAAGGCGAGATACGCAAGCTGGAGCGGGCGGCGCGCAAGGTCAACATCGACTGCCCGGGCAATCCCGCCCTGGCGGCCGAAGGCTTGCTGCTGCTGGATTCAAGCTGGCCGGGGTTCATGCAGGGGCGCTGGTCGATCGACAAGGTGACGGCCAGCGGCAGCCACGAGCAGAGCTATCGCTGCCTGGTGCATGCCAGTTGCATTGGCGCCTAGGTGGCTCGTAGCTCGGACCTGGTGGACTGGGCGGTTGAAATCAAAGGAATTGCAAGATGCTCAAAGAGTGCAGATGCGGTAGTTGCAAACGACTGCTCGCCCGGGTGGGCGAGTTCACGGAGCTCCAGATCAAGTGTTCGCGTTGCGGCACCTTGAATCATGTGAAGGGCTTGAACCTCGGGCGATCGCCATCGAGCGACATGGCTGCGCAATCCAGCGCGCCAGATCATTGAACTCAATAGGTGAAACTGTGGAAGCTGCAAAAATCGGTAAACACTTTCGTGCGCTGTACCCCAATGGGAGCGTGGTGCAATTGGTCGCCCCCTCGGAGAACACCGACGGCCTGTGCATTCGCTACGCCAACGCCGCCGCCGGCAACGGCTATGTGAACCTCTATGCCTCGCCCAAGGCACCTTCGAGCCCGGGCGATATCGACACTCGCATTGTCTTTTGCAGCAACAACCCGGGGCGTGCCGGCGAGCAATCCCAGGTGTTCTTGCCCTATCCGCTGCTGATTCCCGCAGGACACGGTATCTGGGCCAGTAGCGGCAGCTTCCAGGCTGGCGCGGCTCCCACTGGTGGCCTGGGGCTGTCGTGGGATTTGCTGGGCTGACGCCAGGGGCGGGACGGCCTTCGACCTGCCCGGGCATTGTTTTGCATCATCAACGACCGGCAGGGCGGTGATCTGCCGCACGGCTGGCCGGGTGCAAAAACTTCCCGGACAAGGGTGTCCGGGGAGACATTCAAATCGCAAGGAGAAACAAACATGGCTGAGAAATACATTTCGGTTACCGCGGTGAACGGCCAGGCGGCGCTGGTCTCCGTAGGCAGCGTTTCCAAGGTGATCGACCAGGGCAACTACCGGGTGATCTACCAGGGCTCGGACACCAACAACTACCAGGTCACCAATACCCTGGCTTCGTTGAAAGTGGCGCTGAACGCAGTGTAGGTACTGTGGCGAGCCTGAGAAGGTGAGCGCTGTTCGCTCCGGATCCGATGTCTTCGAGGCCAGACACCGGATGCTGTGAAGGCCTGGAGCCTCGAGCGATCCATGTGGCATTCGCCGCTTTTTCATCAAACAACTTCAGGAACATGACCTATGGAACCCATTCGAGTCGGCACTAAATTCATCAATCACAAAGGTTATGGCGATTCTCTGCATACTTTTATCGAACCTGCCCAGAATGTTTCTGGTGCAGTCATCCGGACCTGTTCTGTCAATGGTGGAACGCTTTATTGCAGTAGCGTCAAGCCAACGGGTTATTCATTGAATGCGACGCCCGCGTTCTTCTCCAACCCTCTTGGCGCCCACACCTTGCCCTATGAAGTGCTCATTCCTGCAGGCCAGGGAGTGTGGTGGGCTCCGGTCAATTCAAACTCCAGCGCCATGCTGACCTACGATCTTCTCCCGTGAATGTCTTGATCCGGCAGGGCTAGTCCAGCGAGCAGCTCCTTTGATAGTCCAAGTGTAGTGTCGTGCCGGTTGACCCGACGTGCGAGCTCTTTGCCGGGCCGGGCTCGCTGCTCCTGGGACGGCGTGTCACTTGCAAGCCATGGGGCCTGGTGTAGGTTAGGCACATGCCCGCCTCATCAGGAGATCAACGTGAAAGAAATCACCCAGCTTGCCGCGGAACTTGGCCGTCGCCTGCAGGTTCTCAATGCCCACGTCAGTACGGCGGAGTCTTGTACGGGCGGCGGGATCGCCGAGGCCATCACCCGGGTGCCGGGCAGTTCGGCCTGGTTCGAGGCCGGCTACGTGACCTATTCCAATCGCCAGAAAACCGAGCAATTGGGAGTGCCCACGGGGCTTTTCGAGTCAGTGGGGGCGGTCAGCCGCGAAGTGGTGGAGGCCATGGTCCGTGGCGCCCAGGCTCGCAGCCATGCGCGTTTCGCCGTGGCGGTCAGTGGCATCGCCGGACCGGATGGCGGTTCGCCGCAAAAGCCGGTGGGCACCGTATGGCTGGCCTGGGGCGTGGGCGAGCGGCTGGTGACCGAGTGCCGGCACTTCCCCGGCAACCGCGATGAGGTCCGCCGACAAACGGTGAAGGCCGCCCTAGAGGGGCTGCTGCAACATGCGGCGGCAGAAATCGCAAATCAGGGGTAGGCGATCTGCGAACGCTGTGGAATAATACTGGCTACTTATACAGGTGTTGGCCGTCAGGCCTTATTGATTACGTGAGGACTTTAATGGACGACAACAAGAAGAAAGCCTTGGCTGCGGCCCTGGGTCAGATCGAACGTCAATTCGGCAAGGGTGCCGTAATGCGTATGGGCGATCATGACCGCCAGGCGATCCCGGCTATTTCCACTGGCTCTCTGGGTCTGGACATCGCTCTGGGCATTGGCGGCCTGCCAAAAGGCCGTATCGTTGAAATCTACGGTCCTGAGTCGTCCGGTAAGACTACCCTGACCCTGTCGGTCATCGCTCAGGCACAGAAAGCCGGCGCTACCTGCGCGTTCGTCGATGCCGAGCATGCCCTGGACCCAGAGTACGCTGGCAAGCTGGGTGTCAATGTCGACGACCTGCTGGTTTCCCAGCCGGATACCGGCGAGCAGGCCCTGGAAATCACCGACATGCTGGTGCGTTCCAACGCAGTTGACGTGATCATCGTCGACTCCGTGGCAGCCCTGGTACCCAAGGCCGAGATCGAAGGCGAGATGGGCGACATGCACGTGGGCCTGCAAGCCCGCCTGATGTCCCAGGCGCTGCGCAAGATCACCGGTAACATCAAGAACGCTAACTGCCTGGTTATCTTCATCAACCAGATCCGTATGAAGATCGGCGTGATGTTCGGTAGCCCGGAAACCACCACCGGTGGTAACGCCCTGAAGTTCTACGCTTCCGTTCGTCTCGACATCCGCCGTACCGGCGCGGTGAAGGAAGGCGACGAGGTGGTGGGCAGCGAGACTCGGGTCAAGATCGTCAAGAACAAGGTAGCTCCACCTTTCCGTCAGGCCGAGTTCCAGATCCTCTACGGCAAGGGCATCTACCTCAACGGCGAGATCATCGACCTGGGTGTGCTACATGGCTTCCTGGAGAAATCCGGAGCCTGGTACAGCTACCAGGGCAACAAGATCGGCCAGGGCAAGGCCAATTCGGCCAAGTTCCTGCAGGATAACCCTGAGATCGGTAATGCCCTCGAGAAGCAGATCCGCGACAAGCTGTTGAGCGGTTCTCCAGATACCAAGTCTGCTCCGGTCAAAGAAACCGAAGACGATATGGCTGACGCTGACTTCTGATTGAGCCGATGATCGCCGTACTCGATACCCTCGTCGCGGTGCGGCGAGCTGCAATGGACCTGCTCGCGCGACGCGAGCATGGTCGAGTCGAGCTGACGCGCAAGTTGCGTCAGCGCGGCGCCTCTCCTGAAATGATCGACACCGCCCTCGACCGCTTGACGGAAGAGGGTTTGTTGTCCGAATCCCGCTATCTCGAAAGCTTCATTTCCTACCGTGCCCGTTCGGGCTACGGGCCTATGCGCATCCGTGAAGAGCTTGGCCAGCGTGGTTTGCAACGCAGTGATATCGAACTTGCCTTGCGTGAGTGCGGAATCGACTGGCAAGAGCAACTACGGGATGTCTGGCAGCGCAAGTTCGCCGGGCAGCTACCAGCCGATGCTCGGGAGCGTGCCCGGCAAGGGCGTTTCCTGGCATACCGTGGATACCCCATGGAAATGATCAATCGCGTGTTTAGCCGTCGCGGCCTGGATGATTGAGACGCTGCCCGCCGCATGAAGCGGCGGGCGATGCTGTTGCTCAGTTGGCCTTGCTGGTTTCCCTTTCTCGTGGTGCGGCCCTGGCTTGTTGCCTGGACCAGTTTTCCGGCAGGTTGATGAAGTCGATTAGCTCGCGCAGGCGGCCATTGTCTCGGGCATTGAAAGCGAACGACAGCCGCGCCAGATGGCTGAATTGCACGTCGTCCTGCTCTTCGGTGCTGTAGGCATGCTGGTGGAACTGGCCGCTCAGGCACAGGTCGGCGAATTCCTCGTGCATCCTCTGCAACGCCTGCTCATTGAGGTTGTGGTTCATGCGGATGACGAATTGCTGCTTGAGCCAGCGACTGGAGTGGAAGTTGGCATAGAACTGCTGGATTTCCTGCACCGCTTCTTCGGTGCTGTGCACCAGGCGCATCAACTTCATGTCGCTGGGCAGGATATAGCGATTGGCTTCCAGTTGGTTATGGATGAAATCCAGGGCACCTTGCCAGAACTGCCCACCGGGAGTGTCCAGCAACACCACGGGTACCAGCGGGCTCTTGCCGGTTTGGATCAGGGTCAGCACTTCGAGTGCTTCATCGAGGGTGCCGAAGCCGCCGGGGCATAGGACCAGGGCGTCGGCTTCCTTGACGAAGAACAGCTTGCGAGTGAAGAAGAAGTGGAACGACAGCAAGTTTTCGGTACCGCCAACGGTTGGGTTGGCGTGTTGTTCGAAGGGCAGGGTGATGTTGAAGCCCAGGCTGTGCTCCAGTCCGGCGCCATCGTGGGCCGCGGCCATGATGCCGCCGCCGGCTCCGGTAATGACCATCAGGTCCGAGCGAGCCAGGGCTGCCCCCAGTTCCCTGGCCATGGCATATAGCGGATGCTCGCTGGGAGTGCGGGCCGAGCCGAACACCGTTACCTTGCGCCGGCCCTTGAATTGCTCGAGCACCCTGAAGGCATGCTCCAGTTCCCGCAGGGCCTGCAAGGTGATCTTGGCGTTCCAGCGGTTGAGGTCCTCCTCGGCCATGCGCAGGACGGTAAGGACCATATCGCGATAAAGAGGGATGTTCGGACTGTTGGGGGCGATCAGGGTAAGTTGTTCTTCGACCTGGCTTGTGAGATCGATGCCATTGCTTTGAAAGTGGCGGGCCAGCAGGTCGTTCGTTTGGTAGGGCATTCAGCTTCTCCTTCTGCGCAGAACCTGATGCACGCCCGGCATGTACCAGCGCGCCACGACACTGCCTGTGTCGCTGCCTGCCTGGCTTGGCGGCCTGGGCAGTTCTTCGATCCGGTCACGACTGGCGATTGTGGGGCGTGGCCGGCTCGTCCTCAGAGGTCCTGCTTTCCTTTATTTGAGAAAAAACTCGCACTGCAAGACGCGGTTGGCGGCCTCCTGAACCGCCGTGGGCAATCATCGGGAATCTCTGGACATGGCTCGATCATGTGCCCATGAAGTCTTGGCTGGCAACCGCTTCTTGCTGATTTTTCAGCTGTGCGCGCCGCTTATCAGGAGGGGCGGCAGCACTTGCAAGCTCTGATTTACTAAGTGGTAGCGCATGACCTGGAAGCGAGTCCAGGACGAGGTTTGCGTGGTTTCGTCGGCATCGGCCAGGGGCATGGAGGCAATGGATGACCACGGTCACGCTGGATATTGATCAGCAACTCTACCAGCAGTTACAGGAAGCCGCGGTGGCCCATGGATTGAGCCTGGAGGAGGAGTGTCGCCGCCGTTTGGCGGGAGAGGAACGACCTTCGCCTTACTTACAGGCTCTGGTAGCGGAGTTGCGCGCTGACGATCAACAGCGGCGCGCAACCCACGATTGATCATTTCTTCTTTGAGGCGCCTTGCGCTGGGCAGTCCGATTCCTGGAAGCGCGCGGAGGCCACAGGGCGGTTGGTCCGGTTTTCGGTGAACTCGTAGCGCATGACCGCTCCCTTGGCCATCAGCTTGCGATAGTTGGGGTTGCGGCAGACGCTGGCCCCCAGTTGCAGATAGACGGCCTTGGGGTTGGCGCGCATTTGTGCAGCGTGGGCAGCCTGGACGCTCAAGTGGTTGATCAGTTCCTTGCCGTCAACGGTGTAACCCTGGTCGAGGATGTTCTCGTTGATTTCCCGGGGAGTGCCGATGTTGCTCTCCTCTGCGACCTTCTCCAGCATCTTGCTCAGTTCGAATTCTTGCAGCGACGCCGCCTGGGCACCCAGGGGCAGGGCCAGCAGAAGGGCGACGGTAGGAATGGTAAAGCGCAACATGAAACTCTCCTGGTGCAGTGACTGATGCTTCGACCAGTCACTCGACTGTGCGTTCAGTGGCGTCGGATTATAGGTGCAGAGTCGGGAAGGCGGTACAGGTTTGCATGGAGAGCTCTGATAAACTTGCGCGACTTTTCCCCTTCGAGTCATTTTCGTGTCGATTCCCCCCTCTTGCCGGTGTGGCCAGTGATGAGCCATGCGGTTTCCCGTCTACGCGACCAGCGTATGGCTCGCGTGCTCAAGCCTTTTGTCGCCCGTGGTTCCCGGGCTGAACGCTGCCCGCGTTGCCGGGTGATCCCCAGCCATTGCCTGTGTGCCTGGCGCCCCAAGGTCACGGCCGACTCGGCCATGTGCCTGGTGATGCACGATGTCGAGCCGCTCAAGCCGAGCAATACCGGCTGGCTGATCGCCGACGTGGTTGCCGATACTTCGGCGTTTCACTGGTCGCGCACCGAGGTGGATCCACAGTTGCTGGCGCTGCTGGCCGATCCGCAATGGCAGCCGTATATCGTGTTTCCGGGGGAGTTCGTGGCACCGGAGCGGGTGGTTACCGAGGTCCGGCGCCAGGAGGGCAAGCGTCCGCTGTTCATCCTGCTGGATGCCACCTGGAGCGAAGCTCGCAAGATGTTCCGCAAGAGCCCGTACCTGGAGCATCTGCCGGTGCTGAGTCTTTCGTCCGAGCGGCTTTCACGTTACAAGCTGCGCCGCTCCAAGCGTGACGATCACTTTTGTACGGCGGAGGTGGCGGCGTTATGCCTGGAGCTGGCCGGGGACGACCAGGTCAGCCAGGTACTGGATGCCTACCTCGATGTGTTCAGCACCCATTACCTGTCGGCGAAATTCCAGAAGGCGATCGATCCGGATGACGAAGTCCATGCCCGGCTCAAGCCTTTTGTCTAGCTCCGGCGTTTAGTCGTGGGGCCTGGGGCCAGAGTTGTGCCACCAGCATTCCCGTAAGCATCAGGGCGCAGCCGATGTAGCCGCGCATTTGCAGTGATTCATCCAGCAGCCAGGCTCCGGCAATGGCTGCGAACACCGCTTCCAGGGACAGGATGATCGCCGCATGGGAAGCGATGGCGTCTTTCTGGGCGATCACCTGCAGGGTGTAGCCGATGCCGACGGCAACCACGCCGCCATAAAGAATGGCCGGCCCGGCGTCGACTATGGCAGGCCAGTCGATGGGTTCCAGGCACAAGGCAAGGGCCAGGCTCACCACCGAGCAGGTGGCGAATTGCAGGAAGGCCAGGCGAATCGGATCGTGACGGCTGGCAAAGAGGCCCACCAGGATTACATGGCCGCCCCAGACGAAGGCGCCGATCAGTTGCAGCCAGTCGCCCGGCGCGACATGGAAATTGGCGCCGACACTCAACAGGAACATGCCCACCACGGCCAGTACCGCGCCAAGCCAGGTACCCAGCCCGGTTCGGTGGCCGATCAGCAAGCCCAGCAGCGGCACTACAATGACATACAGGCCGGTGATGAATCCGGCATTGGTGACGCTGGTGAACATCAACCCGACTTGTTGCAGGTTGATCCCCAGGGCGAGCGCCAGGCCCATGAGCACGCCCCCCAGCAGCAGGCCTTGGGTGAGCATGGGTTCGGACGGCCGGTCACCGGCCGGGCGGCGCAGCACCAGTGGTAGCAGGCACAGCGATCCAAGGGCGAAACGCAGGCCGGAATAAAGGAAGGGGCCGATATGGTTCATTCCGGAGGTTTGTGCGACGAAGGCCGAGCCCCAGATCACTGCGGTGACCAGCATCAGGGCGTCGGCACGCAAGGCTTGGCTGCGCATGATGGCTCTCTTATTAGTTAGCTGGCCAAGATGCCGCAAAGCTTCGAACTTGACCACCCCGGCTTCGCTGGGCATGCTTGGCGCCGGTTAGGGCGCCAGCGCTGTTTGAACCGCCGTTTTACTCAGGCTTTTCGCGGCGTTCGTGCTCTTTGGGTGCCGCATTCTGGCGAGCCCCGTGCTTTGGTGAGGATTGAATGCATCAGTCCTGCCATGAAAACAGGATCATCTGAAAAATGGCCACATACGAAATCCTGATTGCCGATGACCACCCGCTTTTTCGCAGTGCGCTGCACCAGGCCGTTACCTTGGGCCTGGGTTCCGACGTGCGCCTGGTTGAAGTGGCGAGCATCGCCGAACTGGAAACCCGCCTTACCGAGAAAGCCGACTGGGACCTGGTCCTCCTGGACCTGAACATGCCCGGCGCCTACGGCTTTTCCGGGCTGGTGCTGTTGCGCGGCCAGTATCCACAGATTCCCGTGGTAATGGTTTCGGCTCAGGAAGAAGCATCCGTGATGGTGCGCTCCCGCGAGTTCGGGGCCAGCGGTTTCATTCCCAAGTCCAGTTCCCTGGAAGTCATCCAGCAGGCCGTGCGCAGTGTGCTCGACGGTGATGTCTGGTGGCCGCCGCAGGCCTTCGAGCAGGTCAGCGTCTCGGACGAGGCCAAGGCCGCCAGCGAGGGCCTGGCAAGCTTGACGCCGCAGCAGTTCCGGGTACTGACCATGGTGTGCGAAGGGTTGCTGAACAAGCAGATCGCTTATGAGCTGAACGTGTCGGAGGCGACGATCAAGGCCCACGTGACCGCGATCTTCCGCAAATTGGGTGTTCGTACCCGGACCCAGGCGGCGTTGCTCTTGCAACAACTTGAGTCAATTTCCGGCCATTGATCGGCTTTTCGTTCACGCTTTTTTGACTTTGGTTGAACTAGCTTCCCCACACCTTTTCTTGCAGTTGCCCAGCTTATGTCGCCTTTCAAAGGTCAAACCGGTCTCAAACGCATCCTCAACGCCACTGGCTATTCCTTCGATGGCCTGCGCGCGGCCTTCACCGGTGAAGCGGCTTTCCGCCAATTGGTGCTGCTCAATGTGATCCTCGTGCCCCTGAGCTTCCTGCTCGATGTCAGCCGGGTCGAACGTGCATTGTTGATCGCCGTCTGCCTGTTGGCGCTGATCGTCGAGTTGCTCAACTCGGCGGTGGAGGCGGCCATCGACCGGATCTCCCTGGATCGCCACCCGTTGTCGAAGAACGCCAAGGACATGGGCAGCGCGGCGCAGTTCATCGCCCTGAGCATGATCACCATCGTCTGGGCGGTGATCCTGATCTAGGGAATGCTCGGTAGCACTATCTCGTCGCTGCGCCGTACACCGGAAGTGAAGGCGCGACAAAGCTCGAGGAACTCGCGCATCGCCGAAGTCTGGTACTTCTGCTTGTGCCAGATGAAATAGAACTGCCGGGCCAGGTCCAGGCCCGGTGTTTCCACCGGTACCAGGCTGCCGCGGCGAAATGCGTCGCGCAGGGCCAGCCTGGAGATGCAGCCAATGCCCAATCCCGATTCCACGGCGCGCTTGATGGCCTCCGTATGCTCCAGCTCCAGGCGAATGTTCAGGGCGCTGCGGTGATGACGCATGGCCTGGTCGAAGGTCAGCCGCGTGCCCGAGCCTTGTTCCCGCAGGATCCAGGCTTCGCGGGTCAGGTCCTCCATGGTGGCGTGGCCACGCTTGGCCAGCGGGTGCTGGGGGGCGCAGAACACCACCAGTTCGTCCTCGACCCAGCTTTGCACTTCTATATCCGGATGGTTGCAGTCGCCTTCGATTAGACCCAGATCAATTTCGTAGTGGGCGACCTGTTGCACGATATGCGCAGTGTTCTGCACATGGAGCTTGACCTGGCTTTCAGGGTGCACCTGCATGAAGCTGCCGATCAGCAAGGTCGCCAGGTAATTGCCGATGGTCAGGGTCGCGCCCACCGACAGCGAGCCGAAACCGGACTTGCCATTGAGCAGGTCTTCGATTTCCTTGGCCTGGTCCAGCAGTGCCACGGCTTGAGGCAGCAGTTGCTTACCCAGGGCGTTGAGGCTCAGGCGTTTGCCGGCCCGATCGAACAGCTGGCAACTGGACTGGCGCTCGAGTTCGGTGATCGAGGTGCTCGCTGCCGATTGCGACAGGGCCAGGAGCCCAGCGGCCCGGGAGACGCTCTCTTGCTGGGCGACGGCGACGAAAACCTGGAGTTGACGGAGAGTGAATCGCATATCGATATAACCGATAACCCTTATCTTAATAATCCAGTTAACAGATATTGTCGCTGCCATTAGAATGCTGTGCAATTGCGCTCATGGTCAGCGCAGGCAATTTCTAGGAGTCCCCGTACATGAGCAACATGAACCACGAGCGTGTCCTCAGTGTTCATCACTGGAACGACACTCTGTTCAGCTTCAAGTGCACCCGCGATCCGGGCCTGCGCTTCGAGAACGGTCAGTTCGTGATGATCGGCCTGCAACAGCCCAACGGCCGTCCGCTTATGCGTGCTTACTCCATTGCCAGCCCGAACTGGGAAGAGCATCTCGAATTCTTCAGCATCAAGGTTCCTGACGGTCCGCTGACCTCCCAGCTGCAGCACCTGAAGGAAGGCGATGAGATCATCATCAGCAAGAAACCAACTGGTACCCTGGTTCTGGATGACCTGAAGCCTGGCAAGCACCTCTATCTGCTCAGCACCGGCACTGGCCTGGCGCCGTTCATGAGCGTGATCCAGGATCCTGAAACCTACGAGCGGTTCGAGAAAGTGATCCTGTGCCACGGCGTTCGCTACGTCAATGAAGTCGCCTATCGCGAGTTCATCACCGAGCACCTGCCGCAGAACGAGTTCTTCGGCGAGGCCCTGCGCGAGAAGCTGATCTACTACCCCACCGTGACTCGCGAGCCATTCGAGAACGAAGGCCGCCTGACCGACCTGATGCGCAGCGGCAAGCTGTTCCGCGACATCGGCCTGCCGCCGATCAACCCGCAGGACGATCGCGCCATGCTGTGCGGCAGCCCGAGCATGCTGGACGAGACCAGTGAAGTGCTCAACAGCTTCGGCCTGACCGTCTCGCCGCGCATGCGCGAGCCGGGTGACTACCTGATCGAGCGCGCCTTCGTCGAGAAGTAAGCGCCTCGCATCGAGCAAAAAGCCCGCGTTGCCTGTGAAGGCAACGCGGGCTTTTTTGTTTGTGCAGGATCAGTTGGCTGGCACCACTGCCAATATCCGGATCAGTCCGGGCTCGGGGTAATGCCAGCGCACGTCCAGGTCCCAGAACTGGGCACCGTACTCGCGCTCCGGACTGGGCACCTGATAGGCCGGACGAGGGTCCTGGGCCAGGCACTGCTCGATCAGTTCCAGCAATGGCTCCTGCAGGCGCAAGGCGTGCAGCTGCGCCTGTTCCAGGGCCTGGGGTTGCCATTGCACCGGAATGAGCACCGGCGCGGTGCTGGCGATTTCATTGCGGGCCCCGGCGATGCTGTCGGCATAGGGCACGTAGGGCTTGATGTCGAGGATCGGCGTGCCATCCAGCAGGTCGATGCCGGAGATCCACAGGCGATTCGCCTCGACCCGGTCCAGCTTGACCACCGACTGGCCTATGCCGTTGGGCCTGTGGGTGGCCCGGGTGGCGAAGACGCCCATGGACTTGTTGCCCCCCAGGCGTGGTGGGCGCACCTTGAGTCGTGGCTTGTCCTCCAGGGCCTGGTGGAACATGAACAGCAGCCAGACATGGCTGACCTGCTCCAGCCCCTGGACCGCGTCGCCCTGGTCGAAGGGCGGCACCAGCTCCAGCACACCGCGGGCGGCTGGTGCCAATTGCGGCTGGCGCGGGATGGCGAACTTCTCCTTGAAACAGGAGCGCACGAAGCCGATGGGGGAGACGCTGTAGGCCATGGTCGCCAGGCTTAGCCGCGCACGCGCAGGGTCAGGCCCTTGAGGAAGTTGCGCAGCAGCTGGTCACCGCAAGGCCGGTAGTTGTTGTGCCCGGACTTGCGGAACAAGGCGCTCAACTCTGGCTTGGACACCGGGAAGTTGGCCGCCTTGAGCACGGCATGCATGTCGTCTTCCTTCAATTCGAAGGCTACGCGCAATTTCTTCAGGATGATGTTGTTGGTCACCGGCAGTTCGATCGGCAGCGGCGGGCGGCTGTCATCCTTGCCGCGCTTGAAGATCACCAGGCCATCGAGGAAGTACGCCATGGTCTGGTCCGGGCAGCGCACGAAGCCTTCTTCCTCGTCCTTCTTCAGGTAGCTGACGATTTCTTCCAGGCTGGCGCTGAAACCGGTGAGCTTGATGATATCGACCATCTTCTGGTCGCTGATGTCGAGCATGTAGCGCACGCTGCGCAGTACATCGTTGTGGATCATGTTGAGGTCCTGGTCTGTGCACCTGTCCTGAACGAGGACAGGGGCTGGGGAATTCAGAATTTCTCTTTGGCCGACAGGTAGCGCCATTGGCCCAGCGGCACCTTGCCGATCGATACGCCGCCGATGCGGATTCGGCGAATGGCGATGACCTGCAGGCCGACAGCCTGGCAGAACAGCGCGATCATCCCGGGTTGTGGATTCTTCAAGGCGAAGCGCAGGCGGTTCTCGCTCTGCCAGCTGGCTTTCACCGGCGGCAGCTCGCGCCCCTTGTAGGTCACGCCGTGGTTCAGGCGGTTGAAGCCGTGCTCGATCATCTGCCCGGAAACCTCGACCAGGTATTCCTGTTCGATCTTGGAGGCATCGGCACTGAGCTTGCGCTGAACCCGCCAGTCCTGGGTGAACACCAACAGGCCGCTGGCGCCGGGTTGCAGGTCGTCGCTGGCATTGAGGCGGGCAAAATGCCCGCGCAGGGGGCGTTTGCCGAAGCGATGCTCATCCGACAGGCTGGCAGCACTGATCGACAGCCGGGCGCTTTCCACGTCCTGGCCGGCGGGCACGTTGAGCAGGATGGTCACAGGCTCCGGAGCGGTGGCCTTGGCCTCGGGGTCGAGGACCACCTTCTGGGCGCCGACCTTGAACTGTGGCTCGTCGATGACTTCGCCATCCACGGTGACCCAGCCGCCTTCGATGAACAGCTCGGCTTCCCGGCGGGAGCAGCCGACCAGTTCGATGAGGCGTTTGGAGAGACGAATCGGGTCGGTCATGACAGGGGCCGTTGTAAAAGAGGGCAGCTATTGTACCTGCCTGGCGCCGGTTAATCGCGGGTCCATTTACCGGGCGTGGCCATTAGCCGCTTCGCGCCTGCGCCTGTGGTTGCTTCAGGCGCATGTGCAGCAGAGGGTAGGGCTGGCCCATGCCATCCTGTTCCGAGCGACCGACGATCTCGAACCCTTGCTTGAAGTAGAACCCCAGGGCCTGGGGGTTCTGTTCGTTGACGTCCAGCTGGATGGCATTCAGGTGTTCCACGGCGTAGTGCAGCAACTGCCGACCCAGGCCCTGGCCGCGGTGGTCCGGATGGATGAACAGCATCTCTACCTTGCCCGCCGCGACCCCGGCGAAACCACTGATGCGCTGGCGCTGGTCGCGGGTACAGATCAGCATCACCGCATCCAGGTAGCGGGTCAGCACCAGGTTCCTCAGCAGTTCGATATAGCTATCCGGGAGAAAATCGTGGGTGGCGCGTACCGAGGCTTCCCAGACCTGGGTCAGTTCCGGGTAGTCGCTGAATTTCGGGGTATGGATGACTGGATGTTGGCGCATGCCGCCTGCTCCTTGGGCTTGGGTTGAAGCACATTCCAGAGCAAACGATAGACCTAAAAAAGCCCCGCATCTCGTTGCGAGAGCGGGGCTTGGCAGTTTTTTTACGCCTTACAGGATCTGGGCCCAGAGATCGTACTCGTCGGCGTCGGTCACCCGGCAGCGGACCTTGTCGCCCGGCTTCAGGTGGCTGGCATTGTCGATGAAGACGTTGCCGTCGATCTCCGGGGCATCGAAGAAGCAGCGGCCCACGGCGCCTTGCTCGTCGACTTCGTCGATCAGTACTTCGATTTCCTTGCCGACGCGCTGTTGCAGGCGTGCCGAGCTGATTTCCTGCTGGTGCGCCATGAAGCGCTCCCAACGATCCTGCTTGACGTCATCCGGCACCACTTCCAGGTCCAGGTCGTTGGCCGGAGCGCCTTCGACCGGGGAATACTGGAAGCAGCCGACGCGGTCCAGCTGGGCTTCGGTGAGCCAGTCCAGCAGGTACTGGAAGTCTTCCTCGGTTTCGCCGGGGAAGCCGACGATGAAGGTGGAGCGGATGATCAGCTCGGGGCAGATTTCGCGCCAGTTCTTGATCCGGGCCAGGGTCTTGTCTTCGAAGGCCGGGCGCTTCATGGCCTTGAGCACTTTCGGGCTGGCGTGCTGGAACGGGATGTCCAGGTACGGCAGGATCTTGCCGGCGGCCATCAGCGGGATCAGCTCGTCGACGTGTGGATACGGGTAGACGTAGTGCAGGCGGACCCAGACGCCCAGGGTGCTCAGGGCTTCGCAGAGTTCGGTCATGCGGGTCTTGACCGGCGCGCCATTCCAGAAGCCGGTGCGGTACTTGACGTCGACGCCATAGGCGCTGGTGTCCTGGGAGATTACCAGCAGTTCCTTGACCCCGGACTTGACCAGGCGCTGGGCTTCGTCGAGCACGTCGCCCACCGGGCGGCTGACCAGCTTGCCGCGCATCGACGGGATGATGCAGAAGCTGCAGCTGTGGTTGCAGCCTTCGGAAATCTTCAGGTAGGCGTAGTGCCGTGGGGTCAGCTTGACGCCCTGTGGTGGCACCAGGTCGATCAGCGGATTGTGGTCCTGCTTCGGTGGCACCACTTCGTGCACCGCGCTGACTACTTGCTCGTACTGCTGTGGGCCGGTCACCGCCAGCACGCTGGGGTGCACATCGCGGATGTTGCCTTCTTCCACGCCCATGCAGCCGGTCACGATGACCTTGCCGTTTTCCTTGATGGCTTCGCCGATCACTTCCAGGGATTCGGCCTTGGCCGAGTCGATGAAGCCACAGGTATTGACCACCACGACATCGGCGTCCTGGTAGGTGGACACCACGTCATAGCCTTCCATGCGCAGTTGGGTGAGGATGCGCTCGGAGTCGACCAGAGCCTTGGGGCAACCCAGGGAAACGAAGCCGACCTTGGGGTTGGCTGGCGCGGTAGGGGTGGACATGTCTAACCTCGGTATAGGTGTCTGGCCGCTCGGCGATCTGGATGGATGCGCTGGCGGTGAACGGGCGCTTTGGGCGCCTCTGATCAAAAAGTGCGCAATTCTAGCGATGAGCAGCGCACTTGACCAGCTTTATGCAGGGAAATACGACGAGTGCTGCGCTATGCTTCGCGCCGTTGCGCACAGGCGAATTCTTGTAGTCAATCAAACGTCTGTAACAACAAGTAAAGCCGCACATGCTGCAATACCAAAGCATAGCGTTTCATTCTAAGAAGCCGGGTCTGGAATCAGGAGTATTGGATGGGTCAGGCAAGTAGTCAGGCGGCGGGCGCCGAGCATTCGGTCGCGCGGCCTTTGAGCATGCTGGTCGCGGCGGTAGGGGTGGTTTATGGCGACATCGGTACCAGCCCGCTCTATACCCTCAAAGAAGTCTTTTCCGGCAGTTATGGCGTCCAGGTCAACCATGATGGGGTGTTCGGCATCCTGGCGCTGATCTTCTGGTCGCTGGTCTGGGTCGTCTCGATCAAGTACGTATTGTTCATCCTGCGTGCCGACAACCAGGGTGAGGGCGGGATCATGGCCCTGACCGCCCTGGCCCGGCGCGCATCGGCCTCCTACCCGCGCTTGCGCTCGGTGCTGGTGATCCTTGGCCTGATCGGCGCCTCGCTGTTCTATGGCGACAGCATGATCACCCCGGCGATCTCGGTACTTTCGGCGGTCGAAGGCCTGGAGCTGGCGTTCAGTGGCCTGGAGCACTGGGTGGTACCGCTGGCGCTGGTAGTGCTGGTGGCGCTGTTCCTGATCCAGAAGCACGGCACCGATCGCATCGGCAAGCTGTTCGGCCCAGTGATGGTGGCCTGGTTCCTGGTCCTCGGAGGCTTGGGCATCCACGGCATCGCCCAGCATCCTGAAGTGCTGCAGGCGTTGAACCCGGTGTGGGCCGTGCGTTTCTTCATCTCCCATCCGGGCATGGGCGTGGCGATCCTGGGGGCCGTGGTACTGGCCCTGACCGGTGCCGAGGCGCTGTATGCCGACATGGGCCACTTTGGGCGCAAGCCCATCGCCCGGGCCTGGTTCGCCCTGGTGTTGCCGGCCCTGGTGCTGAACTACTTCGGTCAGGGTGCGTTGTTGCTGGAGAACCCCGAGGCGGCACGCAACCCGTTCTACCTGCTGGCACCGAGCTGGGCCCTGATCCCGCTGGTGGGGCTGGCGACCCTGGCCACGGTGATCGCTTCCCAGGCGGTGATTTCCGGCGCCTTTTCCCTGACCCGCCAGGCCATCCAGCTGGGGTATATCCCGCGGATGTACATCCAGCACACCTCTAGCGCCGAGCAAGGGCAGATCTACATCGGTGCGGTGAACTGGTCGCTGATGGTCGGGGTGATCCTGCTGGTGCTGGGCTTCGAGTCTTCCGGGGCCCTGGCGTCGGCCTATGGCGTGGCGGTGACCGGTACCATGCTGATCACCAGCATCCTGGTGTCGGCGGTGATGTTGCTGCTGTGGAAATGGTCGCCGGTGCTGATCATGCCGATCCTGCTGGGCTTCCTGCTGGTAGACGGGCTGTTCTTCGCCGCCAACGTACCGAAGATCGTCCAGGGCGGTGCCTTCCCGGTGTTGGCGGGGATCGTGCTGTTCGTCCTGATGACCACCTGGAAACGCGGCAAGGAGCTGCTGGTGGATCGCCTGGACGAAGGGGGGCTGCCGTTGCCGATCTTCATCGGCAGCATCCGCGTGCAGCCACCGCATCGGGTACAGGGCACCGCAGTGTTCCTCACTGCTCGCCCGGATGCCGTGCCCCACGCCTTGTTGCATAACCTGTTGCACAACCAGGTGCTGCATGAGCAAGTGGTGTTGCTGACGGTGGTCTACGAGGACATTCCACGGGTGCCGGCTCAGCGTCGGTTCGAGGTGGACTCCTACGGCGAAGGCTTCTTCCGGGTGATCCTGCACTTTGGTTTCACCGACGAGCCGGACGTGCCCGAGGCCCTGAAGCTGTGTCACCTGGACGAGCTGGACTTCAGCCCGATGCGTACCACCTACTTCCTCAGCCGCGAGACAGTGATCGCCTCCAAGCTGGTGGGCATGGCCCGCTGGCGCGAAGTGCTGTTCGCCTTCATGTTGAAGAACGCCAACGGCAACCTGCGCTTCTTCAAGCTGCCGGTGAACCGGGTGATCGAGCTGGGAACCCAGGTCGAGATCTGAGGCCGCCCAAACAAAAAGCTCCCGCCTGGTGGTTCAAGGAAATGGTAGGAGCGAGGCCTGCCCGCGATGGACTTCAGAGCGCTGCGTTTGCCCAGTAGACGCACGCTACGACCATCGCGAGCAATCGAGCGTCGACCGGCCGCTCCTACAGGGATCACTTCGCTTGAGTGAACAGCAAGACCGCCGCAGGGGTTTTTTGTGCCTGCCTGGATGCCGGGATTGTGTTGCGCCAGGCGAAAAAAAGCCCTCGCTGGGAGGGCTTCTATTTCTCGGGTGTCAGCGTGGCCGATGACCCTGGTACCGTTCAGTTGCTGGCGTTTTGATTGGCCTGGCGCTTCTCGATGATCTCCACCAGACGCTTGGCCAGGGCCGGGTAGTTCTCGTCGAAGTGATGGCCGCCTGGCAGTTTCATCGCTTCGCCAACGGCGGTCTTGTCGGTGCAACCGCTCTCGTTGACTTCTTCCACGCCGTAGATGCAGACCACCTTGGGCGCTGGCAGCTTGGCCATTTCCGGCCCGGTGGCGGCTTCCTTGCCGGCGTTGCCCAGCCAGCCCTCGACTTCGATCTCGAAGCTGCCGGTGCGGGCGAAGGCCAGCAGGATAATGGCGTCGACCCGCTGCTGCTCGGCTTCCGGCAGGCGGTTGTAGATGGCCGGCAGGACGTCGGCGCCGAAGGAGTAGCCGGTCAGGACGAAACGCTTGGTGCCCCACTTCTGCCGATAGTGCTGCATCAGTTCGGTGAGGTCGGTGGCGCTTTGCTCCGGGGTCTTGTGCTGCCAGTAGTAGCGCAGGGTGTCGATACCCACCACCGGATAACCGAGCTTGGCCATTTCCCCGGCCACGTCGCGGTCCAGGTCGCGCCAGCCGCCATCGCCCGAGAGGAACAGGGTCACGGTGTCCTTGGCCTGGCCGGCCGGGACTTCCACCACAGGAATGTTCAGGCCGCCGTTGTCCGAACCCACCAGCAGCTTGCGCAGTTCGTTGTTCAGCACCTGGGGCAGGTGGACGTCGTAGTCGCTGATGCTGGTAGTGGCATTGGGGGTGTCGCGTACGAAGCCGGCGCTTTCGTCATCCGGGTTGTCGTTCCAGGCCACCAGCCAATGGCCATGGCTCATGGTCTTGGGTAGCGGGTCGGTGCAACCCGGCGCCGGGTCGATGGTGAAGCCCACCGATACGGCCTGGGCCTTGTCGTCGTTTTGCGCGGCGATCCAGCGCCAGGCCAGGGCGGCACCCGGGCCGATGCCGCTGACCAGGGTCGCGGGCCCGGCCAACTGTGGCAGGGCGTTTTGCAGGGCCTGTTCCTGCAGCTTGCAGTCGTCCTTGGGCAGGATCACCTGGACGATCTGCGCTGCGCCGCCGCGGCTCAGGGCCAGCAGTTGCTTGTCGCTCAGGGTCGAATCCGGCAGTACGGCGACCAGTACGCGGGCCTTGGCCTTGGTGCCGGGGGTTACACGGGTCAGGGTCGAGCCATCGGCCTGGGGCAATTGCTCCAGGGTCGGTTCGGGCGCGGGGCGATTCCACCACCAATAGCCACCACCTGCGATCAGTGCCAGAACCACCAGGGTGGCCAGCAGATACCGCCAAGTACGTCGAATCATCAGCGTTTCACCAATCCAGTCAGGCCGCCCGCGATCAGGGCGGCGGTGTCGGCCAGTGCTACCAGCGGGTCCAGCCCTGCCGGCACGGCCATGTAACGGGGTTCCCAGTCAGGCTGGAACTTGTCTTTGAAGCGGCGCAGGCCCTGGAAGTTGTAGAGCTGCTCGCCGCGGCGGAACACCATCGAGCCCAGGCGTTGGGTCAGCGGTGCTCCACGGCGCGGTTGCAGGCCGGAAAGGGGCACCATCCCCAGGCTGAAGCGGGCATATCCATGATTTTTATAATGCTGGATCAGGCCGACCATCATGAACTCCATGGTCAGCTTCGGAGCATCCGGGTGCGCGCGCATCAGGTCGAGGCTGGCCAGGTCGTGGCTGTAGGTCTCGAGCAGGTTGGCGAAGGCCACCGGGCGTCCTTCAAAACGAATGATCGCGATGCGGAAGTACTTGAGGTAGTCGTCGCTGAAGCGACCCAGGGAGAAACCCTTCTCCCGGACGTTCTTGCCGGTCAGCCAGGCGTCGGAGATCACCTTCAGTTCGTCCATCGGCGCTTGCCCGGGCTCGTGGATCTCCAGCGACAGGCCGTCGCGGGTACCACGGTTCCAGGTGTAGCGCAGGTCCTTCATCTCCTTGCCCTTGGCTTCCAGGTCGAAGCGCTTGAGATCGACCCGGGCCTCTTCGCCGAGCTTGATCGCGGTCAGGCCGATGTCCATGTAGTAGGGCAGGTTCTCCGCCCGTACCTGGTAGAACACCGGGCGCGCGTGGTGCACATCGCACAGGTCACGGAACTGCCAGATCATCTCGGCACGTTGCTGGGTCGGGCCGATGGGGTCATACAGCGCCACCAGGCTGCGACCGCGACGGGCATACATCAGGAATGCATCGTCGTTGGGGTGGAACAGCAGCGCCTTGTCGCCGGTCAGCGCCAGGCCGCCGTCGGGCTGGGAGGAGGCCATGAGGATCTTCGCCGCCTTGTCCAGTTCTTCGCCGGTGGGCAGGTGGATCACCGGGCGCGCGGTGCGCAGCAGCCAGGTCAGGGATACCACCAGCAACAGGACCGCGGCGCCCAGCAGCGAGCGCAGGCCCCGTGGGGCATCGGCGTCGAGGGTGAACTGCCACCACAATTGGTGGCTGTAGGGCACATCCTGGTAGGCGAACAGCAGCAGCCAGATCGACGCCCCGAGCACGCAGACGCTGGCCACCAGGTACAGCGGCGAGAACGGCAATTCGGTGAGGCGGCTAGGACGATAGAACGAGCGACGGAAGACGGCCAGCAGGCTGGCGGTCAAGGTCATCAGGCAGGCTTCCTCCCAGTCGAAACCCTTGAGCAGGGACAGCACGGCGCCCACCAGCAGCAGGATGGTGGTGAGCATCCAGGCCGCCGACAGGCGCCGGCGCAGGCCCTGGGCCAGCAGCAGGCAGAGCACGCCGATCAGGCTGGCGCCGAAGTGCGAAGCGTCCACCAGGCGATGGGGAATCAGGAAGCCGATGTGCTGCAGGCGGGTATCGATTTCCGGGGTGGCGCCGGAGAACAGCAGCACCACGCCGGAGAGGAACACCAGCACCGCGAGGACCGGAGCCGCCAGGCCCGATGCCGCGCGCAGCGTTTGGCGAGTCTGGAACAGGCGCTGGGCTTCGTTGATCAGCAGCAGCACGCAGGCCACCAGCATCGGCAGCACGACGTAGATCAGTCGATACAGCAGCAGTGCCGCCGCCAGTGGCGCGGCTCCCAGCTTGTCGGCGAAGGCCGCCAGCAGGATCGCCTCGAACACCCCGACGCCGCCTGGTACATGGCTGAGCACCCCGGCGGCCAGGGCCAGCAGGTAGACCAGCAGGAATGCGCCGAATGGCGGAGCCTCGGGCAGTAGCAGGTACAGCACGGTGGCGGCCGCGGCCACGTCCAGGGCGGTGATGATCAGTTGCAGGAGTGTCAGGCGGCGTCCGGGCAGGCGCAGGGTACGACGACCGATCCGCACCAGCAGGTTGTCGCGCAGGGGCTGTTCCGGCAGGCGGCGGCGATAAAGCCCCATGGCCAGCACCGCGCCGAGCAGCAGTACGGCGATGGCGATGCCGGCCAGCAGGCCCTCGGGCAGGCGCAGTGCCGTCGAGGCGGCGGGCAGGTTGCTCAGGGTCGCCAGGGCGGCCAGGGGCGGCAGGGCACAGCCCAGGGACAGGCTGGCGAACAGGGTCATGTGGGCGACGTCGGCAGCGCCCAGCCCGTGCCGTGCATAAAGCCGGTAGCGCACCGAGCCCCCGGAGAGCAGCGACAGGCCGATGGCGTTGCCGATGGCGAAAGCGGTGAATCCGCCCAGGGCCAGGGTGCGCCCGGAAAGATCGACCCCGGCATAACGGCTGGCAGACCACTCATAGCCCAGCAGGATGATGAAGCCGACGATGGTCGCGCCCAGTGCGCCGAGCAGGGCCGGCTTGGGTACTTCCAGGATCGAGTCGTGCAGGGCGTAGAAATCCAGCTCGCTGAGCAGGTGGCGGCAGGCGACCAGGGCAATGGCGAACAGCAGCAAGGTCACCACCAGGCCGAGCGGCTGGCGGTATTTGCTCAGCAGTTCCAGCCAGCGCAAACGAGTGACTGTGATGGGTTGTGTAGCGGTATCGGTGTCTTGTGAATCAGACGTGTTGGCGCGCATCAATCACCTCGTGGATTGTGCGCGACAGGATGGGGGTATCCGGCCAAGTTACCAATCCCTGTGGAAAAATAATTTCAAATATTAACGCGTCTCGGCGTGGCCCGACGACCCGGCGTGGGTGGCGCAAGGACAGGCTTGAGACAGAGCATAGCTTGCATATTGAAGAGTCGAAGCATCGCCAAAGGTTCGCAATACTTTGCCAGGTCTTTGTTGCGAAAGGATTTTTTCTACAGGTACAAAAAAGGCCACTCTTTCGAGCAGCCTTTTTTGATATTTGGTTGCGGGAGCCGGATTTGAACCGACGACCTTCGGGTTATGAGCCCGACGAGCTACCAGACTGCTCCATCCCGCGTCTGTGGGGCGGCATTCTACAGGTGAACGACCGAGTGTCAACCGTTAATGTCCATCAGGGTCAAATAAGCGTCGATTTTTCTACTTCGATGCTTAACCCATGGTCACTCAAGGAGTTTTTCCGAAGTACCCGGGGGAGGACAAAAATCGACGCGCACAAAAAAGGCCACTTCAAAGAAGTGGCCTTTTTCTATATCTGGTTGCGGGAGCCGGATTTGAACCGACGACCTTCGGGTTATGAGCCCGACGAGCTACCAGGCTGCTCCATCCCGCGTCTGATGTGGCGGAATTCTACAGGGAGTTGAGAGGCTGTCAATCATTAATTTTAAAAAATTGCTTTCGGCTCAACCGGTTAGCCGCTTGAGACAGGCTTTGAAAACCGCTTGGAGGTAGATGGCACGGGGCTTTCAGCTCTATTGCCGAGGGACTATCCATTGAGCGGATAAATCCTCGGGTGGCTCTCGTGCACCCGCAGGATGATGCAAGGTACTGGTGCTATATACAGGTGTCGTTAGATACTGGGCGCCTGTCCATTCCGGCGGTCTTCCATGATCCCTGCCTTCCCATGATGCAGCGCAAAATCATCCATATCGATTGCGACTGTTTCTACGCTGCCATCGAAATGCGCGACGATCCGCAATTGGCCCGCAAGCCCCTGGCCGTTGGTGGCTCCGCCGAGCGGCGAGGGGTGATCGCTACTTGCAACTACGAGGCCCGTGCCTACGGGGTGCGTTCTGCGATGTCGTCCCGGCATGCGCTGGCGCTGTGCCCGGACCTGGTCATCGTCAAGCCGCGCATGGATGCCTACCGCGAGGCATCCAGGGAGATCCACACGATCTTTCGCGACTACACCGACCTGATCGAGCCGCTATCGCTGGACGAGGCCTACCTGGATGTCTCCGACAGCCCGAACTTCTCCGGCAGCGCCACGCGTATTGCCCAGGACATCCGCCGGCGCGTTTCCAACCAGTTGCACATCACGGTGTCGGCCGGCGTTGCGCCGAACAAGTTCCTGGCCAAGATCGCCAGTGACTGGAAGAAGCCCAACGGGCTATTCGTGATCACTCCGGGCCAGGTCGAGGATTTCGTCTCCGAGCTGCCAGTGAGCAAGCTGCATGGAGTGGGCAAGGTCACCGCGGACAAACTCAGCCGGCTGGGTATAACCAGCTGCCTGCAGTTGCGCGACTGGAGCAAGTTGGCGCTGGTGCGTGAGTTCGGTAGTTTCGGCGAGCGCCTATGGAGCCTGGCGCGAGGGATCGATGAGCGGCCAGTACAGAATGACAGCCGGCGGCAATCCATCAGCGTGGAGAACACCTACGATACCGATCTGCCGGACCTGGACAGCTGCCTGCAGAAGTTGCCGGAGCTGATGGAAACCCTGGCCGGACGCATGGCGCGCATCGACAGCAGCTACCGACCGGGCAAGCCGTTCGTCAAGGTGAAGTTCCATGACTTTACCCAGACCACCCTGGAACAGGCAGGGGCCGGGCGTGACCTTGAGAGTTATCGGCAGTTGTTGAGCCAGGCCTTCAAGCGTGGCGGCAAGCCGGTGCGACTGCTGGGCATAGGCGTACGCCTGCACGACCTGCGTGGTGGTCACGAACAGTTGGAGTTGTTCAGGGAGTCATAGGGGAGGAGGGCGAGCCAGGCACCAGGAGCATGAGCCCATGGTGCCGGTCGGGACAATCAGTTGCTGCCAGGATCCGCCACCAGGCGGCCGGCGTTCTTGGTCAGGGCCTTGAGAAACTCTTTCTGCAATTCCGGATCGTTGCGGGTGAGCTCAATCAGGCTCTGCTCCAGTTCGCTGGCTTCTTCTTCGAGGCCCAGTTGCGACAGGCGCTTGACCCGGTGCACCCACTCACTGACTTCGTCGTCCTCGAGGTCGTCGTAGATCAACGCGTGGGCCTCCACCAGTTTGCTGCGCAGGCCGGGACTGATGCTCAGGGATGAATCGGAGTGCACCTCGTCCTGGGCATCCTCGACACTGATCTGCAGCTTGCCGATGTGCTTGAGGTCCTGCTCGGAAAACGGGTCGTTCAGGAGGTTCAAGCTCAGCACGCCGTTGCGATCGGTACTCAGCTCGTAGGTCTGCTTGCCAGCCTTGACCTGCACCGGGCGTTCGCTCCAGGGCAGGCTCGAATATTCCACGCGCTTGTCGCGCTGGACCTCGTCGATTGCCGCCAGGTTCTGCTGGGCTCGACCATGGGATGGCATGTTCATGAACGGGTTGACCCCGGAGACGCCGTAGCTGAGCCAATCCTTGGTGACGCTATCCGGCAGGTTGCCCAGGGCGAACACGTTGACCACGTTGGCGCCGACACCGGCCACCAGGGCCACCGCGCCCAGCGGAATCTCGTAGATCTCCCGCCAGGGTTGGTAGGGGGTATAGCGGTCGTAGCGGCGTGTAACCTCGAACTCGGTGACCTCGAAGGTTTTCTGCTCGTGGATACGTACCCGTCGTTGCGGCAGCTCAAGCACCTTGGGCTCGCCGACATCGATCTGCAGGCTGTGGTCGAGCAGCTTGCGCTCGACCCGCTCCTCGTGCTCGCTGCGTTGCGACATCTGGTTGGCGCAGCCGCTGACCAAGAGGGCGCCGCACAAGGCGGCGCCACCGAGGCTTAGGGTGTTTCGCTTGAACATGACTTCTCTATCTGGTTTCAGCGACGGATACGGGCTTGGAGGAAGGACAGCACGTCGGCCACTGGCAGCGCTTGCGCCTCGGCTTCGGTACGGCTCTTGTATTCCAGGTTGCCATCGGCCAGGCCGCGGTCACTGACCACGATGCGGTGCGGAATGCCGATTAGCTCCATGTCCGCGAACTTGATGCCCGGGCTGGTCTTCTTGTCGCGATCATCCAGCAGGACCTCGAAACCGGCAGCGGTGAGCTGCTCATAGAGCTTGTCGGTGGCCTCGCGAACCTGTTCGGTTTCATAGCGCAGCGGCACCAGGGCAATCTGGAACGGAGCCAGGGTGTCGCTCCAGATGATGCCTTTCTCGTCGTTGTTCTGCTCGATGGCGGCAGCCACCACGCGAGATACGCCGATACCGTAGCAGCCCATCTCCAGGGTGACCGGCTTGCCGTTCTCGCCCAGCACTTCGCACTTCATCGCCTGGCTGTACTTGCTGCCCAGTTGAAAGATGTGCCCGACTTCGATGCCGCGCTTGATCTCCAGCACGCCCTTGCCGTCCGGGCTCGGGTCGCCGGCGACCACGTTGCGCAGGTCGGCCACGGCTGGAACCGGCAGGTCGCGCTCCCAGTTCACGCCGAAGTAATGCTTGTCGTCGATGTTGGCGCCGACGCCGAAGTCGCTCATCAGGGCCACGGAGCGGTCGATGATGACCGGCAGCGGCAGGTTCACCGGGCCCAGGGAGCCGGCGCCAGCGCCGATGGCTGCACGCAGTTCGGCTTCGGAGGCCATGACCAGCGGGTCGGCGACGCCTGGCTGCTTGGCAGCCTTGATTTCGTTGAGCTCGTGGTCGCCACGGATGATCAGGGCGATCAGCTTGCCCGGCTCTTCGGCGTGCACTACCAGGGTCTTGACGGTCTTTTCGATTGGCAGGCCGTAGCCTTCCACCAGCTGGGCGATGGTCTTGGCGTCAGGGGTATCCACCAGGCGCATGGTTTCGGTCGGCGCCGGGCGCGAGGTTTCGCGAGGCACGGCCTCGGCCTTCTCGATGTTCGCCGCGTAGTCGGAGCCGTTGCTGAAGATGATGTCGTCTTCGCCGGATTCGGCCAGTACGTGGAACTCATGGGAGCCGGCGCCGCCGATGGAGCCGTTGTCCGCTTCCACTGGGCGGAACTTCAGGCCCAGGCGGGTGAAGATGTTGCAGTACGCCTGGTGCATGCGGTCATAGGTGACCTGCAGCGACGCCTGGTCGGCGTGGAAGGAATAGGCGTCCTTCATGATGAACTCGCGACCGCGCATCAGGCCGAAGCGTGGACGGATCTCATCACGGAACTTGGTCTGGATCTGGTACAGGTTCAGCGGCAGCTGCTTGTAGCTGCTCAGCTCGTTGCGGACCAGGTCGGTGATCACTTCTTCGTGGGTCGGGCCTGCGCAGAAGTCGCGATTATGGCGGTCCTTCAGGCGCAGCAGCTCGGGGCCGTACTGTTCCCAGCGACCGGATTCCTGCCACAGCTCGGCCGGTTGGATGCCCGGCATCAACACTTCAAGCGCGCCAGCGGCGTTCATTTCTTCGCGAACGATGGCCTCGACCTTGCGCATCACCCGCAGGCCCATCGGCAGCCAGGTGTACAGGCCGGAAGCCAGTTTGCGGATCATGCCGGCGCGCAGCATCAGCTGGTGGCTGATCACGACCGCGTCGGAAGGCGTTTCTTTTTGTGTGGCGAGCAGATATTGACTGGTACGCATGGTAGGCCGTTATCGGTTGCTTAAGACTAGAAGTGACGGAGCATTGTACGGGCGCGTGCCGCTGGCGTACAGGATTGCGCTCGGCAGGGGCGGGGGCGCTCTGGAAAAGCCCGCAACCCCTGGGAAACGTTAGGATTCTTCGCCGACGGCGTTGTTGCTGGCCGAGGTTTGTTCCTCGGCTTTCGGGCCGGCGCGATGGCTTTCCTGGAACCAGTGCAGGGCAATCAGGATCAGGGTCGGGACACCGAGGATCGCGGTGATGAGGAAGAAGTCGTGATAGCCGAATTTTTCCACCATGACCCCCGAATAGCCGCCGATCAGGCGTGGCAGCAACAGCATGATGGAGCTGAGCAGCGCGTATTGGGTGGCCGAGAACTTCAGGTTGGTCAGGCTCGACAGGTAGGCGACGAACGCCGAGGTGGCCATTCCGGAGCTGAAGTTGTCCAGGGAAATGGTGACGATCAGCATCTTCAGGTTCGGCCCCATGTCGGACAGCATGAGGAACAGCAGGTTGGTGCCGGCGGATGCGGCGCCACCGATGAACAGGATCGGCAGGATGCCGAAGCGCACGATCAGCAGGCCGCCCATGCCGGCGCCGATCAGCGTCATGATCAGGCCGAAGATCTTGCTGACCCCGGCGATCTGGTCCTTGGTGAAGCCCTGGTCGATGTAGAACACGTTGGCCATGACCCCCATGACCGTGTCCGACATGCGGTAGGTAGCGATCAGCCCCAGCAGCAGGAACGCCTGCCAGCGATAGCGCAGGATGAAGTCGTTGACCGGCGTCAGTACCGGCGCCAGGCCGCGGCGGCCCATGGCCGACAGGCACAGTGCGGTGAGGGTGATATAGAGGATGGCACGCAGGAAGGCCCGATCCTCCAATAGCAGGTCCAGCAAGCTGACGTCGTGGAAGATCACGCTGGCGAAGTCGGTGTTGTAGAGCTGGGTGAAGGTGGCTGGCACCGAGACCAGCAACACGATCAGCACGAATACCGAGATCAGTTGGTGGGCGAAGCTGTAGCGCCCCGCCGACAGCTGGGTGCGCAGGGGCACTGCGGGTTCGCGCATGAGCAAGGTGGTGATCAGCGCCGGGATCATCAGCACCCCGAACAGCACGTAGGTGCCGGTCCAGGCCGAATGCTTGTAGCTGAAGCCGGTGGAGCCGAAACCTTCGGCGAAAAACAGCGCGCCGGCGGTGGCCAGCAGCACCGCCACGCGGTAGCCGGACATATAGCTGGCAGCCAAGGCGGCCTGGCGGCTGTCGTCGGCGATCTCCAGGCGGTAGGCGTCGATGGCGATATCCTGGGTGGCCGAGGCGAAGGCCACGATCACGGCAATGGCGATCAGCCAGGACAGGTGTTTCTGTGGATCACAGAAGCCCATGCCGATCAGGCCCAGGATCACCAGCGCCTGGGCCAGGACCAGCCAGGATCGTCGTCGACCCAGCTTGCCCAGCAGCGGCAGGCGCCATTGGTCGAGCAGGGGCGACCACACCCATTTGAAGGCATAGGCCAGGCCGATCAGGCTGGCATAACCGATGGTTTCGCGGGCCACTCCGGCCTCGCGCAACCACACCGAAAGCGTCGAGAACACCAGCATGTAAGGCATGCCGGCAGCGAAACCAAGCAGCAACAGCACGAGCGTCGAGGGGCTGGCATAGGCGGCAAGTGCGGCGCGCCAGGTTTTACGGGGCATGGGCTGGAGTCTGCCTCAAGGATTACGGAAACAAAGCGCGCACTCTAACCGCTGTGCTCTACCGGACGCCAGCCATGGCGCTGAATATCCACCCTGTTGTTCAGGACACTGACTCCTTCGTCGCGCAGCCGTGCCCGTTGTTCATCCCCCGATGGGCTGCCTGCGGGCAGGCTGATGCGACCGCCGGCACCCAGCACTCGGTGCCAGGGCAGGCTGGTGTCGGCAGGCAGCTGGCTGAGGGTACGTCCGACCCAGCGAGCCGCTCGTCCCAGGCCGGCCATTTCCGCCAGTTGGCCGTAGCTGACCACCTTGCCTTCGGGAACCTGGGCCAGGGTCAGGTATAGCGCCGTGCGTCGGATTTGCGCGGGCGTCTGTGGCTCTTCGCTGTGTTCGGTCACATTCGCGGTTCCAGATATAGGTGTTCGTAGTGACTGAAGGCCGATGAGGATTGAACTCATTCGCAATAGTCGGGTCATTCGTGGTCAGGGCCTATTTCAACTGGAATAATGCCGTTTTTTTCGCAATTCCGAGTTTTGTATTTAGCTATGTTGCCTAGAATTCTCGTGTGTTTCGCAATGCTTGGCGCTTCCTTGCCCGTGCTGGCCGATGTCGTGTGGTTGAAGAACGGTGACCGCGTCAGCGGCAAGATCAAGGTATTCGACGGTGGCAAGCTGCTGATCCAGACCGATTATGGCGGGGCTATCTCCATCGACTGGAAGCAGGTCAAGACCCTGGAAAGCGACCAGGAACTGTTGGTCAAGGAAGATGCCTATTCGGGGGAGAGAGCCAAGTCGCTGCGAGCGTCGGAGGAGGGCAAGGTCGTCCTGGCCAATGGCGAGGCGCCCAGGACGGTGGATCTGGCCAGTATCCAGCAGATCATGAAGCCCAAGCCGCTGGTGGAAGACATCGTGTGGAAGGGCAATGTCGACGTGGCCATGGACTACAAGCGGGCCGAGAAGGATACCGACCGCTATGACATCGACCTCAAGACCTCCGCGCGCCATGGCGCCTGGCGACACAACGCCGAGGCCGAATACAACCGCGAGTTCCAGGACAAGGCGGTGACCACCGATAACTGGCAGGCCGAATACGCCCTGGACCGCTTCATTACCCAGCAGTGGTTCTGGCAGGGCCGCTTGACCTACAAGCGCGACAAGGTCGAGGACCTCGAGCAGCAACGGGTGGTGGGTACTGGCCCGGGCTATCAGTTCTGGGACGACGAACTGGGAGCCTTCTCCCTGGGTTCGCTGCTCAACCGTACGGACTACCGGTATGCCGATGGCGGCAAGGACAACTTCTATTCCCTGGCCATGAAGTGGGACTACAACCGTTACCTGATCGGCAAGCGGGTCGAGTTCTTCACTGCTGGCGAAGTGAGCAGGCCGCTGTCCGGGGTGGCTGATTACGCTCTGGATGCCGAACTGGGCTTGCGCTACAAGGTCACCGATTGGGCTTCGCTGAACCTCAAGGCGGAAAAGGACATGATCCGTGGTACCGAAAACAGCGACCTGGACAAGACTCGCTATACCGTGGGCTTTGGCGTGACCTGGTAACCCCGGGCGCGCTCCAGCGGCAGTTGCGGGAAAAACCTTCGGGCACAAAAAAGCCCCGCTGTTGAGGGCGGGGCTTTTTACTGGATCAGTGCAAGTTAGATAACTTGTACTTCTTCAGCTTGCATGCCTTTCTGGCCGCGAGTAGCGACGAAAGAAACCTGCTGGCCTTCTTTCAGGGTTTTGAAGCCGTCAGCCTGGATGGCTTTGAAGTGTACGAACAGGTCGTCACCGGATTGTGGGGTGATGAAGCCGAAGCCTTTCTCATCGTTGAACCACTTAACGGTACCGGTTTGGCGATTAGACATGGTGTATCTCCTTGGACAAAGTTAACTGCGACTCGGGAAAAGCCCGGGCCGAGACTGAGTGCAAAGAGCAGGAAAAATTCTTGAAGATGGTTGGATCGAAATTCAACATCGTGTAGAGATTCTCAGTGACACAAGCAGCACAGTGGCGCCACCTTAAACCTTTTTCCCGAACGTGCCAATGGCCATTGCGAAGGTTTCTCGGTTTTCGTGATCGGTGACCGGCCATCTGTCTTGTAGCCCTTGAAAAACGCGGGATGGAGCGAGAAAAGCAGCCTGGACTTTGAACCCTGCCCCGCGCCCCGGTAAGATGCCGCACAGAATTTTTCACCTCGTTATTTCAGGACTCCCGCCATGAGCATCAAATCGGACAAGTGGATTCGCCGCATGGCGCAAGAGCACGGCATGATCGAACCGTTCGTCGAGCGCCAGGTGCGCGGCGAACAGGACAGCCGGGTCATCTCCTTCGGCGTCTCCAGCTACGGCTACGACGTGCGCTGCGCCGACGAATTCAAGGTGTTCACCAACATCAATTCGGCCACCGTCGACCC
Organism: Pseudomonas piscis; assembly: GCF_009380155.1. Lineage (GTDB taxonomy): Bacteria > Pseudomonadota > Gammaproteobacteria > Pseudomonadales > Pseudomonadaceae > Aquipseudomonas > Aquipseudomonas piscis. The sequence continues at coordinate 1,036,219 of NZ_WHUV01000001.1, forward strand.
GAAGAACTTCGATGCCGGCAGCTTCGTCGACATCAAGAGCGACGTGTGCATCATTCCGCCAAACTCCTTCGCCCTGGCCCGTACCGTCGAGTACTTCCGCATTCCGCGTGACGTGCTGACCATTTGCCTGGGCAAGAGCACCTACGCCCGTTGCGGCATCATCGTCAACGTCACCCCGCTGGAACCCGAGTGGGAAGGCCACGTGACCCTGGAGTTCTCCAACACCACCACCTTGCCGGCGAAGATCTACGCCAACGAAGGCGTGGCGCAGATGCTCTTCCTGCAGTCCGACGAAGAATGCGAAGTGTCCTACAAGGACCGTGGCGGCAAATACCAAGGCCAGCGCGGCGTCACCCTGCCGCGTACCTGATCCCGTTCGTCTGACGAACAGCGGGAATTCCTCGGCGGGCGGACACTCTATTGCAGTGTCCGCCGGCACGCGCAAGGCGTGCCGGGTACAGCCCAGGAGTGCCCCATGAAGATCGATCCCCGAATAAGCGCCACCTTGGCAAGGCTCGAACCCAATCAGGTTGGAGTACTGGCCTGGAGCTTGCTGGCGCATCCTCCTGTCGACATGGCGGGGGGCATCCCCGGCCAGCCAGATCCCGATACCCCACAGCCCGCCGAGCCCAGCGAGCCTGGCGAGCCGACCCTGCCGGACGAGCCGCCACCCGCGCCTGTGGCCTGAGCCGCAGGGCGCCTGGCACCCGCGCCCGCTGAAGCGGCGCGGGCGACGGGCTACTTCAGGTTGCCGCTGAGGAACTGCTTCAGGCGCTCGCTCCTGGGGTTGCCCAGGACCTCTTCGGGCGCACCTTCTTCTTCCACCAGGCCCTTGTGCAGGAACAGCACCTGGCTTGAGACCTTGCGCGCAAAGCTCATCTCGTGGGTCACCATGATCATGGTCCGGCCTTCCTCCGCCAGCCCCTGGATCACCTTGAGCACCTCGCCCACCAGTTCCGGGTCCAGGGCCGAGGTGGGCTCGTCGAACAGCATTACCTCCGGTTCCATGGCCAGCGCCCGGGCGATGGCCACCCGTTGCTGCTGGCCGCCGGAGAGGAAGGCCGGGTACTGGCTGGCGACCCGGGCCGGCAGGCCAACCTTGTCCAGGTAGCGTCTGGCCCGCTCCTCGGCGTCCCTGGTGCTGACCCCTAGTACCCGGCGCGGAGCCATGGTGATGTTCTCCAGTACAGTCATGTGGCTCCACAGGTTGAAATGCTGGAACACCATCGCCAGCCGGGTACGAATGCTCTGCAGCTGCGTGGGGTCGGCCACATGCATGCCGTGGCGGTCCTTGACCATGCGGATCTGCTGGCCATCCAGGCTCATGGCCCCGTCATCCGGGGTCTCGAGGAAGTTGATACAACGCAGGAAGGTGCTCTTGCCCGAGCCGCTGGCGCCGATCAGGCTGATCACGTCGCCAGTTCTGGCCTTGAGGGAAACACCCTTGAGCACTTCATTGTCGCCATAGCATTTATGCAGGCCTTCAACGGTCAATTTGTACATGGGGCATGCATCCTCAAGGCGAAAGTAGATAGCCGCTGCGATAGGCTTCGCGACCGGCGACATGGGCGACCACCATGCCGGCGGTGGCCATGCGGCGCAGCGAGCGGGCATACATCAGCCCGGCGTTGCGGCAATGGATGGGGGTGACTCGGTCGGTGATCGGGTCGATGATCTCGGCCACTTGCTGTCCGGCTTCCAGGTACTGTCCCGGCAGGGCGGTGAACACCAGCAGCCCGCCCAGCGGCGTCGCCACCGGTTCCACTGCGGCCAGTGGCGTGGCTGGAAACGCCAGTTCCGGCAGCTGCGGTGCCTCGCCAGCGATGGCGCCATAGTGGGTCAGGTAGTCCAGCAGGGCCTGGCAATCGCGGCTGGCCAGCGGGTGATTGACGTCGCCCTGGCCGCGCAGCTCGACGGTGACTGCCAAGGTGCCGGTGGGGATCGTGAAGCGCTCGCCAAAACGTTGCTGCAGTTGCCACCAGGGCAGGGTGAAGCACTCATCGAACGACAAACCGCCCGAGTCGGTGGCCAGCAGGCTCGCCTGGGAGCCGATGTAGCGGGCGAGCGGTTCGATCCGTGGCCAGGCCTCGGGGGTGGTGTACAAATGCGCCACGGCCTCGAAGTCGCAATGCAGGTCCAGTACCAGTTCGGCATCGCAGGCCAGCCGTTGCAGGGTCAGGCGCAGGGACTGCAACTGGGTCTCGGGCCGCTGGCGCGCCAGGGCATCGGCCAGGTGTCGGCGGATCAAGTCGAGATTGTGCTGGGGATCCTCATCGAGCAGGTCCTGGATCGCATCGCCCACCTGCAGGCCGAGGTCGGCGAAGCTGCGATTGAAGTTCTGCCCGCTCTCCAGTTCGTAGCGCCCCAGGGGGACGTCCATCAATACCTGCTCCAGGCCGATGGGGTTGGCCACCGGTACCAGGACGATTTCGTGGCGCAGGCGGCCGGCGGCCTCCAGTTGCCCCAGGCGTTGCTTGAGGTGCCAGGCCACTAGCATGCCGGGCATTTCATCGGCGTGCAGCGAAGCCTGGATGTAGATCTTGCGAGCGGCCTGGGCGGGGCCGTAGTGAAAGCTGTGGACCTGCCGCGCAGTGCCCGGCAACGGTGCGAGCAGGTCGTGGATCTCATGGCGCATTGGGTGTTTTTCCTGCTGCAAGTCCTAGTGGGTCGGGCCAAGGAAGGCCAGCCAGCGGCGTTCGGCCAGGCGGAACAGGCCCACCAGGGTGAAGGTCACGCACAGATAGATGAGCGCGGCGATGCCGAACGACTGGAACGTCAGGAAGGTCGCCGAGTTGGCATCACGGGCGATTTTCAGGATGTCGGGAACTGTCGCGGTGAAGGCCACGGTGGTCGAATGCAGCATCAGGATGACTTCGTTGCTGTAGTACGGCAGCGAACGGCGCAGGGCCGAGGGCATGATCACGTAGGCATAGAGCTTCCAGCCGCTCAAACCGTAGGCCTTGGCGGCCTCGACCTCGCCATGAGCCATGCTGCGGATCGCCCCGGCGAAGATCTCCGTGGTGTAGGCGCAGGTGTTCAGGGCGAAGGCCAGGATGGTGCAGTTCATCGCATCGCGAAAGAACGCATCCAGCACCGGCTGGGCGCGGACGGCGGCGATGCTGTAGATCCCGGTGTAGCAGATCAGCAACTGGATATAGAGCGGCGTGCCGCGGAACAGGTAGGTGTAGAACTGCACCGGCCAGCGTACCAGGCGCTTGGGCGAGACCCGGGCGATGGACAGCGGGATCGATACCACGAAGCCGATGGCGATCGAGGCCGTGAGCAGCCACATGGTCATGGCCAGGCCGGTGATGTGGTAGCCGTCGCTGTAGAGGAACGGGCGCCAGTATTCCTGCAGGAGTTCGATCATCGCACGGCCTCCCGGGCACCCGCGGCATAGCGCCGTTCAAGCCGACGCAGGACGAAATTGGAAGCGCTGGTGATCAGCAGGTAGATCAGCGCCGCCAGAACCAGGAAATAGAACAGCTGGTAGGTGCTCTTGCCGGCATCCTGGGCGGCCTTGACCAGATCGGCCAGGCCGATGATCGACACCAGGGCCGTGGCCTTGAGCATCACCATCCAGTTGTTGCCGATGCCCGGCAGGGCGAAGCGCATCATCTGCGGGAAGACCACGAAGCGAAAGCGCTGGCCGCGCTTGAGGCCATAGGCGGTAGCCGCTTCCACCTGGCCCCGGGGCACGGCGAGGATCGCGCCACGGAAGGTCTCGGTGAAATAGGCGCCATAGATGAAGCCCAGGGTGATCACCCCGGCGCTGAAGGGATTGATCTCGATGTATTCCCACTCCATGAAATCGGTGAAGGAAGTCAGCCAGGTTTGCAGGCTGTAGAAGATCAGCAGCATCAGCACCAGGTCCGGCACGCCGCGAATCAAGGTGGTGTAGAGCTGGGCAGGTATGCGTAGCAAGGCAAGGCTGGAGAGTTTGGCGCTGGCGCCGATCAGGCCCAGCAGCACGCTGACCAGCAGCGATAGGACCGACAATTTGACGGTCATCCAGGTACCTTCCAGCAGCAAGGGGCCGAAACCCTTCAAGCTGAACGCGGAAAGCCCCAGGTTTGTTAGGAGTTGTTCGAACATCGATCAGTGACCCGTGACGATAAAAAAGGCGCCCATCGAGGATGGGCGCCGGCAGGTTATTTACCGCTGTAGAGGTTCAGGTCACCGAAGTGTTTTTTCTGGATGGTGGCGTAGGTGCCATCATCGTGTAACGCTTTGATACCTTTATCCAGGAGCGCTTTCAGCTCGTTGTTACCTTTCGAGATACCCACCGCGGTCTTGGCTGGCAGCAGGGGGTCGTCCACCGGTTTGCTGATCTCATAGTCAGCGCCCTGGGGCGACTTGAGGAAGCCCAGTTCGGCTTGCAGCATGTCCTGGATCGATGCGTCCAGGCGCCCGGAAGTCAGGTCGGCATAGACCTGGTCCTGGTTCTGGTAGGCCTGGGTCTTGATCCCGGCCTTGTCCAGCACGGCCTTGGCGTAGGCTTCCTGGATGGTGCCTTGCTCGTAACCGATGGTCTTGCCCTTGAGCGAGGCGGTGTCTTCGCTCAACCCCGAGCCTTTCTTGAATACGAAGGCGGTGGGGCCGGAGAACAGCTCGTTGGAGAAGTCGATCACTTTTTCCCGGGCCGCAGTCACGGTCATGGACGAGATCACGCCATCGAACTTGTTGGCCTTGAGGCCAGGGATCATTCCGTCGAAGTCGCTTTCGACCCATTTGCACTTGACCTTCAGCTCGGCACAGATGGCGTTGCCCAGGTCGATGTCGAAGCCCACCAGGCTGCCGTCGGCGGCCTTGGATTCGAAAGGCGCATACGAAGGATCGACGCCGAAGCGCAGCTCCTTGTATTCCTTGGCCAGCGCCGAGCCGGCGGCCATGCACAGAGCCAGTGCAGAAAGGGTCAGCAATGCTTTTTTCATTATTCAATCCCTAAGAGCCGATATGAGCGCTTGTGGCGCATGAGTGCTGTTACTGCAACGCATAAGACTTAATGAAAGTAGCAATTTCCGAACCAGAGTCCCGAACAGCTGTTTTAAAAGCCAGGGGAGCCTTGGTGAGGCAGCGCTCGCGCTGAAAGAGGGCGGGTGCTCAGCTGGCGCTTAAGGAACAGCGGTGCCAGCCGGGGATGGTTGCGTACAGGGTGCACGTTGTGGGGGCAGGCCCCGCTCGTACTGGGTGCACGAGCGGGGCGCAAGGACGGGGGAGTTACTTGCCCGGGACCAGGGTCAGGCGGGTCTTGCCGTAGCTGCGCTCGAAGTTCTGCGGCTGCATCGGGAAGCTCAGGTACTGGGCCTTGAACCAGCCATCGATGCCATTGGCGTAGTGGGGGCTGGCCGGGTTGCCGGACTGGCCGCTGCTGTTGAGCCCCATCAAGGGCTCGCTGAGGCCGAAGTCGACGATCATGCGCAAGGCCGGGGCGGCGCTGACGGCAAAGTCCTGGCCCCAGCGGTACGGCGCGGCGTTGATGGTGTTGTGGTCGCCGCCGGCCTGCGATGGCCCGCGGATGGCCTTGCCGTCGTTGCCGATCCAGCTGTAGCTGTGCAGCTTGCCCCACTGCCAGGCCTTGCGATCGTTGCCCAGCAGTTGCTCGCCGGACTTGACCGCGGCGGCCAGGCTGCGGGCCAGGATTGCCGGCTTGTCTTCCTTCTGTGGCGTGCGCGGGTCGTCCCAGAACGGGCTGTCTTCCTGGCCCAGCAGGTGGTCGGCCTGGGCCGAGTAGGACAGGCTGCCGTTGGCGACGAAGGCCTGCCAGGAGGCGGCGGATTCCGGGCCCAGCTTGTCGAGGAAGACCTGCCGGGCGCTCTCCTGCAGGAACAGCTCGTACAGTGCCGCATCCGCCGAGCCGGCGCTGAGCTTGCCATCGAACGCCATCAGGCGGCTGTAGGCCTCGCGGGCCCTGGCCCGGTCGGCATCGGGCAGGGTATCGATGGCCTTCTTCAGCGGTTGGGCCATGCCGGGGGCCTCGAACATCTTCTTCAGCTTGGCAGCGAACAGGGTGGTCTGGTCGTATTGCATGGCGATCAGGCTGCGGTTGTCCTGCTTGCCGCTGGAGGCGAGCTGGGCCAGGCGCTCGGCGCGTTCCGGGGCGTCCCAGGAGTTGGACAGCTGCATGCCGTAGCCACGGGAAATCACCCGCTGGTTGGCGATGGCGAGCCAGCCCTGGGCCGGATCCTGGTCGTAGGGGTGCAGCATCGGATCGGCATAGCCGTCCCAGTCATACCGACCCTCCCAGCCAGGGGAGGGCAGCAGGCCTTCGCCTTCACGACGGTTGGGGAAGCGTCCGGTGACCTGCCAGCCGATGTGGCTGGCATCGGCGAACAGCAGGTTCAGGGCGATGGCGCGGATTTCCCGGCTGGCGTCCGAGGCCTTCTCGGCGCTCTGCGCCCGGGACAGGTCGAAGAACGCATCCAGGCTCCGGTCGTCCTTGAGCTCTGGCATCTGCAGTGCCAAGCCCAGGCCGTTGGCCTGGCTGGCGCCCAGGGCGCTGTTGAGCAAGGGGCCGTGGCGGGTTTCGTACACCGCTTCGCGAAGCGGGCGCTGGCCCTTGACGAAGTAGGTCTCGTTGCGCACGGCCACCGGCTGCCATTTGCCGTTGTTCAAGTAGTACAGGGCATTGCCCTGGCGCTTGAGTTTTTCCAGGAACAGGTCCTGGTTGTCGCCTTGCACCGAGCTCAGGCTCCAGGCCACCTTGCCGTTGAAGCCCTGGAGGATCGCCGGCAGGCCGGGGATCGCGGCACCGGCGGCCTGGTACTTGGGCGCGCGCAACTGGACGTAGTGCCAGGCAGCGGCCTGGCTGTCGCTGGCCAGCAGGCTCCGGCCGTTACGGCTGCGCTGGGGCGCGATGGCCAGGTCGCTGCCACCGCTCAGGCCCAGGGTGTTGAGCCGGGCCAACTGGCTGGCGGCGCGGCTGAGTTCGTCCAGGCCGGGGATCTCGAGGTTCAGGCCCTTGAGCTTCTCGGCCTCGGCCAGGGGCAGGGGCTCGTCGGGGTAGCTGGGGGTCAGCCAGGGCAGCTTGTCGCTGCCGACTTTGCGTGCCAGCACCAGGGCGTTGAGCTCTTCGAACAGGTTGGCGGATTGCCCGAAGTTCAGCAGGCAGAAGATCAGCGCCGAATCTTCGGGTTTCCAGTATTCGGGGGTGTAGCCGTAGGCCGCCAGGTCCGGCGGCAGCTTGTCGCGATAGCGGAACAGGTAGGCGTTGACGCCGCGCGCATAGACCTCGAAAAAGCGCTTGATCCGTGGCGAAGAGGCCTTGTACAGCTCGTCGGCGCTTTTCTTCAGGTTCACCGCGCGCATCAGGCGGTCGACGTCCAGGGCTTCGGCGCCGGACATTTCCGCCAGGCGGCCCTGGGCCAGCAGGCGCAGGGTCACCATCTGGCCGATGCGGTCGCCGGCATGGACGTAGCCCAGGCTGAACAGGGCATCGTGGAAGCTGTTGCTCTCGATCAGCGGCACGCCTACGGCGTTGCGGCGTATCGAGACGTTCTGGGCCAGGCCCTTGAGCGGTTGCACACCAGAGGTGGGAGGCAGGCTGTTCTGGGCGTTCCAGGACTGGCAACCGGCCAGGCTCAGGACGCCGGCTACTGCCGCGGCAACGCCGAATCGGGGAAGAACATGTGAGAAGGCTGGCGAGGCCATGGCAAAGCTCCTGCGGGGGGTAGCGTCGATAAAGGCGCTACGTTAGTGAGCAGGCGTGTGCCGCGCAAGCGGGGCGACAGGTATTTATCGCAGGCCCGGACGAAGGCCTGCGCCGCAGGGTTGCAGGAGCGCTTGCGGGGCCCGGTTCAGGCCGGGTTGACCCGTTCCACTAGGGCGTAGGCACGCTCGGTGGCCGGTCGCGCCTTGATGCCGTTGAACCAGCCATGCAGGTGCGGGAAGTCCTCGAGCCTCTGGCTCTGTTTCTTGTAGGAGGCGACCCAGGGGTAGATCGCCATGTCGGCGATGCTGTAGTCGCGGCCGGCGACGAAGGGCCGGTCCGCCAGGCGTCGATCCAGGACACCGTAGAGGCGGGCGGTTTCGTCCACGTAGCGCTTGACGGCGTAGGGGATCCGCTCCGGGGCGGCGTGGGCGAAATGATGGTTCTGCCCGGCCATCGGCCCCAGGCCCCCCATCTGCCAGAACAGCCATTGCAGGGTTTCCTGGCGTCCGCGCAGGTCCTGGGGCAGGAAGCGGCCGGTCTTCTCCGCCAGGTACAACAGGATCGCCCCGGACTCGAACAGCGACAGTGGCGCGCCGCCGTCGGCTGGCTGGTGGTCGACGATGGCCGGGATGCGGTTGTTGGGCGCGATCTTGAGGAACTCGGCCTTGAATTGCTCGCCCAGGCCGATGTTGACCGGGTACAGGTTGTAGGGCAGCCCGGCTTCCTCGAGGAACAGCGAGATCTTGTGGCCGTTGGGGGTGGTCCAGTAGTACAGGTCGATCATGCAGCGCTCCAGGTGGATGTGACTTGTATAGGGACAACGAACCCCGGCATTGGATCGCTCCGCCGCTGTTCGAGGGCTTGCCCGGGATTGTGGGGTAGTGCTGAAGTGGCAGCCTTCGAACGAATGTCCCAAGGACGAGCCTCCATGCCCCTTACCGCTGATACGGCGCTGATCATCATCGACCAGCAACAAGGCATCCTGCACCCCCGATTGGGGCCGCGCAACAATCCCCAGGCCGAGGAGCGCATGCTGCAGTTACTCGCCCACTGGCGTGAGCGCAACTGGCCGGTGGTCCATGTACAGCACCTGTCACGCTCGCCGGACTCGGTGTTCTGGCCCGGTCAGTCCGGGGTGGAGTTCCAGTCGCGATTTCGTCCCCAGGGGCAGGAGAAGCTGGTCCAGAAGCAGGTGCCGGATGCGTTTTGTGGCAACTCCCTGGAAGCGGACCTGCGGGCTGCGGGGATCGGGCAAGTGGTCATCGTCGGCGTGGCTACCCACAACTCGGTGGAGTCCACGGCACGCACGGCCGGTAACCTGGGATTCGTGGTCTGGGTGGTGGCCGATGCCTGCTTCACCTTCGACAAGCCCGACTTTGCCGGACGGCTGCGGACTGCCGAGGAGGTGCATGCCATGTCACTGGCCAATCTGCATGGCGAATACGCCACGGTGGTGAATCTGGCGCAGCTGCTTTAGGCGCTGCAGCGCTTGCCGGCAAGGCCGCCGGCAGGCGTTGTTTCACGGCTGGATCAGGCGCCGTGGCACTTCTTGAACTTCTTGTTGCTGCCACATGGGCAGGGATCGTTGCGGCCGACGTCTTTCAACGCGTTGCGCACCGGCTCCTGGTGGCCGTGGTTGCAATGCGGGCCGTGGACATGGCCATGGTCGTGATGGTCGTGATCGTGGTTGCAGTCAGGGCCATGGACATGGGGTTGCTGGGTCATTGAAGGTCACTCCGGGATAAAATCGCCGGGAATTATCACGCCATTGCGCTTCAGGTGCACGTCTTTGCCGATGAATAATCCCACTTCCAGCTCGCCTTCCAGGCGATAGGGAATCGGCCGGTCGGGCTTGTGCAGGAGTTTCACCAGGTCACGGATCTGCGGCCACAGGTTGGTGCGCACCGGCACCTTGAAATAGCGACTGCTATGGGGTGTGACGGTGAACCAGTGCTCATGCTCGCCATCGCTGAGCAAAAAGCGCTCCAGGTAGACCCGGTAGGTCAGGCGGCGCACGGTCAGGTCTTCGTCGTTGGGATTGTCCACCCGCAAGTGCAGGGTGAAGCGCTGCTCCAGCAAGTTGGCCTTGACCACCTCGACCTTGACCAGGTGCACCTCGGGATCGATGTCTTCGTCGGCGAACCACGACACGCAACCGGACAGGCCCAACATCCCGAGCAGGCAGAGAATTGGTAGCAGGCGCAGCTCACCGATCATTGCAAGGCTCCCTGTGGTCTCCCCTGTATCCATCCTGGATCGGGGCTGATCGTGGCGGACGAGGGCTCAGCGGCTGAGGTAGCCCGCGCAGCACTTCTTGTATTTCTGCCCGCTGCCGCAGGGGCAGGCATCGTTGCGCGAGGCCTTGAGCTGTACCGTGGGGTCGATGAAGTACCAGCGTCCCTGGTTCTGCACGAACGACGAGCGTTCGCGATGGCTGTGCTCGCCCTGGCTGTCGTGCCAGCGGGCGGTGAAGGTGACGAAGGCATGCTCGGGCTGGCCGCCGAATACCTCCGAGTTTTCCACCTGCAAGCCCAGCCAGGTGCTCTGGGCGCTCCAGTCGCTGATGGATTGGCGATCCAGCCCTGCCTGTTGGGCCGGCAGGGTGGTGGCTACCAGGTAGTCCACCTGCCCCAGCACATAGGCGCTGTAGCGCGAGCGCATCAGGGCCTCGGCGCAGGGTGCGGGATGGCCGGCATGGTAATGGCCGCAGCAGGCGTCCAGCAGGTTGCCGCTGCCGCAGGGACAGATCGAAGCGCTCATCGTGTTACCACCAGTACTTTCCAAAATTTTCCGGGTTCGCCCAGAAGCGTGAATTGAGCCAATCGGGCACTTGCTTGTATTCAAGCAGATCGTAGGTAAACAGCGTCAGCACCTGTTGCTCCCGCTGGAAGCGCTCGCCGGCTTGCAGGGCCAGGGAGAAGAAGTCGGTTTCCTGCCAGCCGCAGGCGGCCAGGTCGGCCAGCACGGCGATGCGGCTGGCGTTGAGGTTGCGGATGCCTCCAAGCAGGTTCTGGCCCTCGCGCTTGGGCAGGTGCTCCAGGCAATCCACCACCAGGGCCAGGTCGAAACGCTGCGCGGCCAGGTCGGCGGGCAAGGGCCCGGGGGCGGCCTGGGCCACTTCGGTGGCCGGATGGGCGGCCTTGAACGCGGCCAGGGCAGGAAAGTCGCTGGCGCCGATCAACAGCAGCCTTTGCGGTGCATAACGGTCCAGCAAGGCAGCCAGTGCCTGCTGCGGGGTACGGGCAGAAATACCGACGCTCATCATCGCTCCTCGATCAGAGCGTCCAAGACTAGCTTGCCGGCATCCGCGGGCCTAGAGCGGTTCTTCATTTATTCGCAAGCCCCCCGTGTTTACGGGGCGAAACAGGCGCTGGCGGTTTGCTGGCGCGGGCCTTCGGCCGGGTCTTTACTCCGTGAATCGGCCCTCGAGCCGATCCCTCAGGAGAAATCAGATGAGCATCATTCGTACGGCAGTACCCCTGGTTCTGTTGACCGGTGTGTTGACTGGTTGTGCAGGTTTGCAAAAAACCGACTGGCCGATCTGCGCCGCGGTAGGCGGCGTCACCGGCGCGGCGCTGGGCGCCACCGAAAGCTCGGCGTGGGCGGGCGGTGGCGCACTGGTTGTCGGTGGCTTGGCGGGCGCCTATTGCTGGGTGCATGGCGATGGCGACGAGGATGGCGATGGCGTTCCGGACAGCCGTGACAAGTGCCCGCATACGCCCAAGGGCGTGCAGGTCGATGCCAGCGGCTGCCCACTGCCTCCTCCCGTGGTGGAAGAAGTCGTGGTGGTCAAGGAAGAAACCATCGTCGTGCGCGATGTGCACTTCCACTTCGACTCGGCCAAGCTGACCGAGGCCGACAAGGCCAAGCTCAACACCATAGTGACTCGCCTGAAGCAAGAGTCTGCCTCGGCACAACTACGGGTGACGGGGCATACCGACAGCGTCGGCAAGGCGGCCTACAACCAGAAACTCTCGGATAAACGCGCTCACTCGGTGGTGGAGTACTTGATCCAGAGCGGTATTCCCCGTGCCAGCTTCGTCTCGGTGACCGGCGCCGGAGCCAGCCAACCCGTGGCGGACAACAAGACCACAGAAGGACGGGCCATGAACCGTCGCACGGAAATCCAGATCAATCGTTGAGTAGACACGCCCGGCGCGGCCCGAGGTGCCGCGCCGAGGCGTCCAAGCGTGGCATGGGGGAGGCGGGCGCAGCGATCCTCGTCGATCCGGTCGCTAACGCACTGTTGTGGGAAGAATTTTCGTCTCCCTCTGGCTTATCCCGGTAATAAGTCGTTACTGTGCGCGCAAAGAAGAACTTACAAGGGGGGCATATGAAGGTCTTATGGGGGCTGGGGAAGTTTCTGACCCTGCTGTTTTGGCTGGTTGTGTTGATCAACCTGGCCAGGCCGTTGATCAATCCACTGCACTTGCTGGTCAACCTGGCGGGTAGCCTGTTGCTGCTGACCCATCTGTTGGAGCTGGTGCTGTTCAACGGCAGCCTCAAGGGCCGTGCCCATCCTTGGCGTGATCGCCTGCAAATCCTGCTGGTAGGTATTTTCCATCTGCAGACCCTTCCAGCCCCCGTTATCGTCGAGGCCGATCATGCGTAAGCTTTGCCCGCTGCTCCTGTTCTTCAGCCCCCTGGTCCTGGCCCAGGAGGTCAGGGTCGAAACCAATTCCTTCATGCGCTTGCCCAATGCCACCAGCAGCCTGGTCCTGGAACGCTTGGACGTGGCCGACTTCGCTACCTTGCTGGTGCCAGCCAATGTCACTGAACTCAAGGTCGAGGACCTGCACCTGGGGCGCGAGGCGCGGATCGCCATAGTGCCCACCGGGCAGAGCCTGCATCTGGTGATCCAGCGGGCACAATTGGACGAGGGCAGTCAGTTCACCTCCCGGGGGGCGCCGGGGACCTATGAAAAGACCGCCAAGCCCGGTCGCAACCTGAACCTGCGGATCGAGTCGCTACAGGCCCAGGAGTTGTCGGTGGATGCCCGGGGTGGCACCGGGGCGCCGGGTTATGTCGGCCTGGATGGAGCCAATGGTGATGAACCAGGCTGCACCTGGGGCCAGGCCGGACGTGGTGCCGATGGGGACAATGGCGGCAATGGCCACCCGGGTGCGGCGGGTGGCCAGGTACGCCTGGAGCTGCCGCGGGATTTCCCCGACGAGCAGATCAAGGTCTGGGTCGATGGCGGTGCCGGCGGTTTGGCCGGGGCCGGTGGCAAGCCGGGCGCGGGCGGTAAATCCAAGGGCTGCCTGGTCTACCGGGCCGACGGTGGCAAGGGCGGACGTCCCGGTGCCCAGGGCGAACCGGGTCCGGAAGGCGTGGCGGGCTCGCTGACCGTGCAGCGTCTTTAACCGGCTTTGCCAGGTGTCATGCCGATCGCCCGCTCCTGCGGGCGATCGCGTTTCAGAGGCTCGGTCGGGCAGCCGCCAGGGCCACCAGCAGCAGGCCGATGATCAGGTTGATACCCACCAGGCGGCGGATCCGCCCGAGCACCGCGGCACCGGCCGGCCAGTCCTGGGCCGCCACCGTCTGGCGCAACTCCGGCAGTTGCAGCGACTGGATACGGATGAACAGCGCGGTCATCACCAGGTATACGCCCATCATGATCTGCACATAGCGCGGTGCGGTTTCAAAGCCGTTGAACCGCAGGTGCAGCAGGCCGATGCCGCTGATCGGCAAGATCACCACTGCCGCCCAGACCCAGGCGAAGAACCGCGGGAACACCTGGGCCCACAGCTGGAGCCGCTGGGGCCCCTCCAGGGCCACCACGGCGGCGGGCCGCAGGACCATCCAGGCGAAGAACATGCCGCCGACCCAGACCAGGGCGGCCAGGACGTGCAGGCTGTAGGCGAGGGCGAAAGCGGTCATTCGGGTACTCCGTTCTGCGCAGGATGAATTAGCGGGGTATGATAGCGGCCGATTCGAACCACTGAAAATTTATCCAGCGTTTTGTGCGCCTGAAGAACCATGATCAGCAACGAACTCAAAACCACGATCCAGGGCGCCTACTCGCGTTTTCTCGAAGCCAAGAGCCTCAAGCCGCGTTATGGCCAGCGCCTGATGATCGCCGAGGTGGCCAAGGTCCTGGGTGACGTCGATACCGACGACGAGGGCCGGCGCAGCGGCGATCCGGCGGTGGTCGCGGTAGAGGCCGGCACCGGTACCGGCAAGACCGTGGCCTACAGCCTGGCGGCGATCCCCACGGCCAAGGCCGCCGGCAAGCGCCTGGTGATCGCCACCGCCACCGTCGCCCTGCAGGAGCAGATCGTCTACAAGGACCTGCCCGACCTGATGCGCAACAGCGGCTTGAACTTCAGCTTCGCCCTGGCCAAGGGGCGCGGGCGCTATATGTGCCTGTCCAAGCTCGACATGCTCCTGCAGGAAGGCCACGCGCAGACCGCCACCGCCCAGCTGTTCGAAGAAGAAGGCTTCAAGATCGAGGTGGACGAGGCCAGCCAGAAGCTGTTCACCAGCATGATCGAGAAACTGGCCGGCAATAAATGGGACGGCGACCGCGACAGCTGGCCCAACGCCCTGGAAGACGCCGACTGGGCGCGCCTGACCACCGACCACAGCCAGTGCACCAACCGCCATTGCCCCAACTTCGGCCAGTGCGCCTTCTACAAGGCCCGGGAAGGCATGGGCAAGGTCGACGTGATCGTCACCAACCACGACATGGTCCTGGCCGACCTGGCCCTGGGCGGCGGTGCGGTGCTGCCCGACCCGCGCGATACCCTCTATGTGTTCGACGAAGGCCATCACCTGCCGGACAAGGCCATCGGCCACTTCGCCCACTACACCAGGTTGCGCTCCACCGCCGACTGGCTGGAGCAGACCGCCAAGAACCTCACCAAGCTCCTGGCCCAGCACCCGCTGCCGGGCGACCTGGGGCGGCTGATCGAGCAGGTGCCGGAGCTGGCGCGGGAGATCAAGACCCAGCAACAGTTCATGTTCACCGCCTGCGAGCAGATCGCCGATTTCAAGACCGGTGAAGACATGGAAGGCCGCGAGCGGCCGCGCCATCGTTTTGTCGGCGGGCTGATTCCCGATCACATGCGCGAGATGGGCATCGAGCTGAAGAAAGGCTTCTCGCGGCTGACCGACCTCTTCACTCGCCTGACCGACCTGCTCAAGGAAGGCATGGATGGCGAGGTCAACATCGGCATCGCCAGCAACCAGGCCGAGGAGTGGTACCCGCTGTTCGGCAGCCTGCTGGCCAGAGCCTCGGGCAACTGGGAACTGTGGACGGCCTTCACCGTCGAGGACCCGGAGGACAACCCGCCCATGGCCCGCTGGTTGACCCTGGCCGAGAGCGGCTCGCTGTTCGATATCGAGGTCAACGCCAGCCCGATCCTGGCTGCGGAAATGCTGCGCCGCAATTTGTGGAACGTGGCCTACGGCGCCCTCGTGACCTCGGCGACCCTGACCGCCCTGGGCACTTTCGACCGCTTCCGCATGCGTGCCGGCTTGCCGAAGAAGGCCGTCACCGCTGTGGTCCCCAGCCCGTTCCACCATGCCGACGCCGGCGTGCTGCGGGTTCCCGACCTGCGGGCCGACCCACGGGATGCCGCGGCCCATACCGCAGCGATCATCCGCGACCTGCCGGAACTGGTGGAAGGCTCCCGGGGCAGCCTGGTGCTGTTCTCTTCGCGCAAGCAGATGCAGGACGTGTTCGACGGCCTGGATCGCGACTGGCGCAAGCAGGTGTTCATCCAGGGCAACCTGTCCAAGCAGGAGACCCTCAACAAGCACAAGGCCCGGGTCGATGGTGGTGATTCCAGTGTGCTGTTCGGTCTGGCCAGCTTCGCCGAAGGGGTGGACTTGCCTGGCGCCTATTGCGAGCACGTGGTGATCGCCAAGATCCCGTTCTCGGTTCCGGACGATCCGGTGGAGGCTGCGCTGGCGGAGTGGATCGAGGCCCGGGGCGGCAACCCGTTCATGGAAATCTCGGTGCCGGATGCCTCCCTCAAGCTGGTCCAGGCTTGCGGCCGGCTGCTGCGTACCGAGCAAGACCGCGGCACCATCACCTTGTTGGATCGGCGCCTGGTCACCCAGCGCTATGGCAAGGCGATCCTCAATGCCCTGCCGCCTTTTCGCCGGGAAATATCTTAGTCGGCCGTTGAAAAACTACCTGCGTTGCCATCGCTGCGTTAAAAACAGGCTGGTGCGCCAGCCCGGTCAAAACGTTCATTTACCACTCGTGAACTGCGCTTTTTCGCCTGTTTTTGCCTTGCGCTGGCTGCCTTGCCTAGGTTTTTCAACGGCCTGTTCGGCCGGCCCGCGCCGCGATGCGCCGGGCAGGCGAGCACGCCGCCCGGCGACGGTTTGGGTATCCACGTCGCCCAAGGTCTTTTCACGGGTTTACCGAGCAGGGCTGCACCTTTGCGCACCCTGCTGTCTATTTCACTTCAATGCTTGAGCACCGGCCGCCCAGCGGCCCTACAAGGAGAAACCGGCCCATATGATTCGCCGCTCGTTGCCCGTCGTACTTGCCCTGTTGTTTGCCGCGCCTGTGTTGGCGGCCCCTGCCGGACAACAAACGTTGTTCAACTTTGTCCGCCCGGCCTCCGTGGTGCAGGTAGCGACCCAGGATGCCAACCTGCCGCAGTACAACGCCGAACAAACGGCCGAAGGTGAAGTGCTGCGGCGGGTGACGTTCAACCCGACACTGCGCCCCAGCTTGCGCCTGAGCCCCCAGGCGGGGGCCTGGGACTGGTCGCAGTCGGGGCTGATGAGCCTGCGTATCCAGAGTGCGATGGACTGGGCCCTGACCCTCTACGTGACCATCCAGAGCAACGATGGCCAGACCCTGGTCAGCCGGGTCGACTTGCCCGCCGGCCCAGCGCAGACGCTGCTGGTGCCCTTGGTGGCCAGCAGTGCCCTGGAGCAGGGCATGAAGGCCGCGCCGCCGATGCCCATGACCGTGGACGGCCAACGCATCCTGCTGGCCAGCAGCGAAGGGCAGCTGGACCGCAGCCAGGTGGTATCGGTGACCCTGTCCCTGGACAACCCCAAGGCTTCGCAAAGCATCCTTCTCGAGCGTTTCGGCGTGCAGGACGGCGAGGGCGTGGTTCGCGCCGTGTATGGCTCCCTGGTGGACGGCTATGGCCAGTCGACCCGGGACCGCTGGCCGGAGAAGGTCGCCAGCGACGAGCAGCTCAAGGCTGCAGCCAGCAAGGAGCAGCAACAGCTCAAGGGCTGGCTCGCCGAGCGTGAAAAGGCCCCCCTGGACCGCTTCGGCGGCCTGAGCCAGGGGCCGGTCTTCAAGGCCAGCGGCTTCTTTCGTACCCAGAAGCGTGATGGCCGCTGGTTCCTGGTGACTCCCGATGGGCATCCGTTCTATTCCCTGGGGGTCAACACCTTGGCAGCGGACAACAACCGCACCTATGTCGCCGGGCGCGAATGGATGTTCAACGACCTGCCCAAGGACGGCGAGCCGCTGGCGGTCTACTACGGCGATGGCGACAACCGTGGCGGCAACGGCGCCGACCGCGGGCGGGGCTACAACAGCGGGCGCTGGTACGACTTCTACCGGGCCAACCTGCAGCGTACTTATGGCGCACCTTGCGCCGCGGCTGGCGCGGCCGTGTCGGCGCCCGATCAGGCGACGCCCTGCGCGGCACCGGGGTTCGACCAGAAGCGCTGGCTCGGCCACACCCTGGACCGCCTGCAAGCCTGGGGCTTCAACACCATCGGCAACTGGAGCGCGCCGGCCCTGGGCCTGGCCGATCGGGTGCCCTACACCTTGCCGCTGTCGATCGTCGGTGATTACGCCAGCATCAGTACCGGCAGCGACTGGTGGGGCGGCATGCCCGATCCCTTCGATCCACGCTTTGCCATGGCCACCGAGCGCGCCGTGGCCATCGCCGCCCGGGATCATCGTGACGATCCGTGGCTGATCGGCTACTTCGCCGACAACGAGCTGGCCTGGGCAGGTCCAGGAAATGACGCGAAATCCCGCTTCGCCCTGGCCTACGGTACTCTGCGCCTGACCACCGATGTCCCGGCCAAGCGCGCCTTCCTCAAGCAACTGCGTGACAAGTATCGCAACCAACAGGGGCTGTCCAAGGCCTGGGGTATCGATCTGCCGGCCTGGGAGTTGCTGGAAGACCCGGGCTTCGAGGCGCCATTGCCAAGCCTCGAGCATCCCGAGATCGAGGCCGACTACCGGCATTTCCAGCGAGTCTTCGCCGATACCTATTTCAAGACCATCGCCGATTCGTTGAAGTGGCACGCCCCCAACCACCTGCTGCTGGGAGGGCGGTTTGCCGTCAGTACACCTGAGGCGGTGGCTTCCTGTGCCCAGTATTGCGACGTGCTGAGCTTCAACATGTACACCCTCAAGCCCCAGGACGGGCAGGATTTCGCCTACCTGCGCAGTCTCGACAAGCCGGTGCTGGTCACCGAGTTCAACTTCGGTTCCCGGGATCGCGGCCCGTTCTGGGGCGCCGTCACTGAACTGGCCCGGGAGGAGGAGCGGGGACCGGCTTATGCCAACTTCCTCAAGCAGGCACTGAGCGAGCCGTCCATCGTCGGAGTGCACTGGTTCCAGTACCTGGACCAGCCGGTGACCGGACGCCTGCTGGACGGTGAGAACGGTCATTTCGGCCTGGTGGGTATTACCGATGTACCGTTCCAGGGCTTCGTCGAGGCCGTGCGCAGGGGCAACCTGCTGGCGCTGGAGCAACTGGGCAAGGCCGCGCAGCTCGCTCGGGCCCAGGCCGAGCAGGCGGCCGCCAGCGGGCCTGCGGCGGAAAACCGGGACGCACCGAGCGCCAGGCCTGAAGCGCACGCCGGTGGCCATTCCGGCAACGGCCACTGAGGACTTTCGGGCCCTGCTCAGGTGGGGCCTGGTTGTTCCCAAATTCCCTTGGGGCTGAAACAATGCGCGCCACGTTGCCGAGCATTGTCGCAGGGGGATTCAGGGGTGCAGATTCAAGGTCATTACGAGCTCAAGTTCGAGGCGGTACGCGAGGCCTTCGCGGCGTTGTTCGAAGATCCCCAGGAGCGTGGCGCCGCGCTGTGTATCCAGGTCGGAGGGGAAACCGTGGTCGACCTCTGGGCCGGCACGGCCGACAAGGACGGCGCCGAGGCCTGGCACAGCGATACCATCGCCAACCTGTTTTCCTGCACCAAGACTTTTGCCGCGGTGACCGCGTTGCAATTGGTGGCCGAGGGCAAGCTCAAGCTGGACGCGCCGGTGGCCGACTACTGGCCGGAATTCGCCGCGGCGGGCAAGGCGGCTATCACCTTGCGCCAGTTGCTGTGCCACCAGGCCGGGTTGCCGGCCCTGCGTGAGTTGCTGCCGCCACAGGCCCTGTACGAATGGCAGACCATGGTCGACGCCCTGGCCGCCGAGCAACCCTGGTGGACACCGGGGGAAGGTCACGGTTATGCCGCCATCACCTATGGCTGGCTGGTGGGCGAGCTGATTCGTCGGGCCGACGGCCGTGGCCCTGGCGAATCGATCGTGGCCCGGGTGGCCAAGCCCCTGGGGCTGGATTTCCATATCGGCCTGGCCGACGAGGAATTCCACCGGGTGGCGCATATCGCGCGCGGCAAGGGCAATGTCGGCGATGCTGCGGCCCAGCGCCTTTTGCAGGTGACCATGCGCGAGCCCGAAGCGATGACCACCCGGGCATTTACCAATCCACCGTCTATCATGACCAGCACCAATAAACCCGAGTGGCGGCGCATGCAGCAGCCAGCGGCCAACGGTCATGGCAATGCTCGCAGCCTCGCCGGCTTCTACAGCGGCCTGCTCGATGGCAGCTTGCTGGAGGCCGAGATGCTCGAGGAACTGACCCGGGAGCATAGCCTGGGCATGGACAAGACCCTGTTGACCCAGACCCGTTTCGGCCTGGGCTGCATGCTCGACCAGCCCCAGGTGGCCAACGCGACCTTTGGCCTGGGGGCACGGGCATTCGGACATCCCGGGGCGGGGGGCTCTATCGGGTTCGCCGATCCGGAGCACGACGTGGCTTTCGGTTTCGTCACCAACACCCTGGGTCCCTATGTGTTGATGGATCCGCGGGCACAGAAGTTGGTGCGAGTTTTGTCGGATTGTCTGTAAAAAGGTTGCTGTTAAGAACTTTTTTGCTTAAACATGCTTGAAAAGCTGCAGGACGGAACCCTGTGGCTTTTATAATTTCCAAGCGTCTGTTTGTAGCGGTTATTTAGACCGAACTTTTTATCTCATTTTGTGGATATCCCATGTCGTCGAACAAGTCTCTAGCCTTGGCCATTTGCCTGACCGTTACCGGTTGCGCACAAACTCCACAAAATGAAGCGGACGGCGGCCATTGGTGGTCGTTCGGAGGCGACAAGGCCGCCAGCAAGGAAGCCGCTCCTGCTCCTGCCGCTGAACAACCAGCCACGGCCGAGGCTGCTCCGGCAGCCCCCGCGGGCAAGCCGGCTGTCGCGGCCAAGGGCGCTCCGGCTGCCGCTGGCAAGACCACGGCTTCCGCCAAGCAGGCAGCGCCAGCGGCCAAGGCAGCCGCACCAGCCAAGACTCCTGCAGGCAAGCCGGCAGCTCCTGCCGCCGAGCCGGCTCCGGTTCCGGTAGCGGCAGCCCCGGCCCCGGCCCCAGAGGCTGAGAGCGCTTCGGCCAAGGCTGAAGGTGGCAACTGGTGGTGGCCATTTTCCTCTTCCAAGGATGCCGACAAGCCGGTAGCCGAGGCCAAGAAGGCCGAAGCTGCTCCAGCTCCTGTCGTGGCCAAGGCCGCTGATGCCGAGAACCCATGGTGGTGGCCTTTCGGCAAGAGCCAGCCCAAGCCCCTGAGCAAGGTCAACGTGGCGGACATCCCGATGCCCGACCCGAAAATTACCCAGGCCTGGCTCGACGACTATGAACCGCGCCTGCGTGAAGCGGTGAAGGACAGCAAGCTGCAAGTGGAGCGTCGTGAGAACGTGCTGGTAGTCACCGCACTGGTGGACGCTTCCTTCAACCCGGATCGCCCGGCGATGCTGCTGCCGGTGACCCTGGGCCCGTTCACCCGCGTGGCCAAGGCTGTGGAAGGCGATCCGAAGACCGCCGTGCTGATTCTCGGCCATGCCGATGCGACTGGTCCGACCCTGGCCAATCAGAAGCTGAGCCGTGACCGCGCCCAATCCGTGGCCGCGATCTTCAGCCTCAGCGGCCTGAAGCAGGACCGCCTGATGCTGCGTGGCATGGGCGCGGTGATGCCGCGTGCCGCCAACGACAGCCCGCAAGGCCGTTCGTTGAACCGTCGGGTGGAAATCATGCTGACCCAGCGCAGCACCCTGTTGGGCCTGCTGAGCAAGTACAACCAGCCGACCCCATCCGAAACCGAAATGGTCGCTATCCAGGACGCCAAGCCACCGGTCCCGGCTCCGGCCAGCAAGAAGGCGGCAGCCCCGGCGAAGAAATCCACCGCGGCCAAGAAACCCACTGCCAAGCCTGCGGCCAAGAAGGCTCCGGCCAAGAAGACCGTGGCCGCGGCCAAGAACCCGACGGCTACCGCCCAGGCCAAGAACTGATCTTCCAGGATAAGGAACAGCAGGCATGACCCAGTCTCTGGCTGACATGCGTCGCGACTACGCTCGTGACGGCTTGTCCGAGGCCCAGGCTCCGGCCGAACCCTTCGTACTGTTTCATCAGTGGTTCGCCGAAGCGGTACAGACCGAGCAGCCACCGGTGGAAGCCAATGCCATGACCCTGGCGACCGTCGATGCCGACGGTCGTCCCCATTGCCGCATCCTGTTGCTCAAGGGACTGGATGAGCAGGGTTTCACCTTCTTCACCAACTATGAGAGCGCCAAGGGCCAGCAGCTGGCCGCGCGGCCTTTTGCCGCCATGACGTTCTTCTGGCCGACCCTGGAGCGCCAGGTGCGGATCGAGGGACGGGTGGTCAAGGTCTCTGCCGAGGAATCCGATGCCTATTATCAGGTACGTCCCTTGGGCAGCCGCTTGGGCGCCTGGGCATCACCGCAGAGCCGGGTGATTGCCGATCGTGGCGAACTGCAAGAGCTGCTCAAGGCCACCGAGGCACGCTTCAGTGACAGCCAGCCCGACTGCCCCGAGCACTGGGGTGGTTACCGGTTGCTGCCGGAGCGTATCGAGTTCTGGCAGGGGCGCCCCAGCCGCCTGCATGATCGCTTGAACTATCGGCTGCAGGACCTGCAGTGGGTGCGTGAACGCCTGGCTCCCTGAAGCTTCTGGATCACTCGCCGGGATAACCTGCCGCAGCGGCTTCCAGCCATTGCGGCAGATCCCGGCGTTTTACTTTCTGGCGTTGGGCTTCGGCCAATTGTTGCAACATGTATTGCTTCTTCTGGGCGTCCGTCCCGGCCATCGATAACGCCAGGTCCCGGTCCGTCCAGCGTTTGATACGTACGTACAGCCACCAGTGGAAGTACAGGCCGGCGATCGTGACCACGAAGATGATGAAGTAATCCATGGAAAATCCTTTGTTCGATAGCGTTATGCTGGAGGCTGGGGCTACCGTAGCGAGAGTGTCCGGAGTTCACGCAGCCTGTACTTGGGCTGAATGAAAGCAATTTTATCCGGGCGGCGCCGTGACAGGTGTCAAGCTGCGGAGTCTAATGATTTATTGTCCCTTGGAGTTGATCCTATGCGTAAGTCTGTTTTGCTGGTTGCGTCCTTTACCACGATGGCCATGTTGCTCGGCGGTTGCGCCTCCAACCTGACCGGTGATTCCTATTCCCGTGATGAAGCGCGTCGTGTGCAAAACGTGCGTCTGGGCACCATCGAATCCCTGCGTCCAGTGAAGATCGAAGGCACCAAGACCCCAATCGGCGGCGCTGCTGGCGCAGTGATCGGCGGTGTGGGCGGCAGCGCCATCGGTGGTGGCCGTGGCAGTATCGTCACCGCAGTCATCGGTGCCGTGGCTGGCGGCCTGCTCGGCTCGGCTACCGAAGAAGGGCTGACCCGTACCCAGGGCGTGGAGATCACCGTGCGTGAAGACGACGGCAGCATGCGCGCCTATGTACAGCAAGTTCAGGAAAACGAAGTGTTCCGTGTTGGCGACCGCGTACGCATCATGACCGTCAACGGCACCAGCCGTGTAACTCGCTGATTATCCTTCAGCCAAACAAAACCCCGGCCAGGCAACTGACCGGGGTTTTGTGTTTTCAGGCGGGGAGAACTTCGCCGATCAGGACGCCAGGGAGGTGCTCTTGCGGCTGGCTGCGGCGGTGACGGCATAGCCGATCAGGGCGGCGAACAGCGAGCCGGTGAGGATGCCCATGCGATCCATGCCGGCATACTCGCTACTGCCCGGGACGAACGCCAGGGAGCCGACGAACAGGCTCATGGTGAAGCCGATCCCGCAGAGAATCGCCACGCCGAACACCTGGCCCCAGTTGGCCCCGGCCGGCAGGGCCGCAAGACCGGTCTTGACCGCCAGCCAGGTCAGGCCGAATACCCCGACCGTCTTGCCCAGCAGCAGGCCGACGGCGATGCCCATCGGCACGAAGTGGGTGAAGCTCTCGACGGTCACGCCGCTCAGGGACAAGCCGGCGTTGGCGAAGGCGAACAGTGGCAGGATGCCGAACGACACCCAGGGATGCAGTGCATGTTCCAGGGCCAGCAGCGGCGAAGGCTCGGCATTGCGGGTGCGCAAGGGAATGCAGAAGGCCAGGGTCACGCCCGCCAGGGTCGCGTGGACGCCGCTCTTGAGGACGCAGACCCAGAGGATCAGGCCGATGATCATGTAGGGCCCGAGTTTGACCACGCCCAGGCGGTTCATCGCCACCAGCGCCGCGATGCAGGCCGCCGCCAGCATCAGCGACAAAGTCGACAGGGCACCGGAATAGAAGATCGCGATGATCACGATGGCGCCCAGGTCATCGATGATCGCCAGGGTCATCAGGAACAGCTTCAGCGAGGTCGGTACCCGCTTGCCCAGTAGCGCCAGGACCCCGAGGGCGAAGGCGATGTCGGTGGCGGTGGGGATCGCCCAGCCGTTGAGGGCCGGCGGGTTGTCGCGGTTGAGGAACCAGTAGATCAGCGCCGGCACCAGCATGCCGCCGATGGCCGCGGCCCCTGGCAGCACTACCTGCGAAGGTTTGGACAGCTGGCCGTCCAGGACTTCACGCTTGACCTCCAGGCCGATCAGCAGGAAGAACAGGGCCATCAGGCCGTCGTTGATCCACAGCAGCAGCGGCTTGGCGATCTTCAAGGCGCCGACCTGGGCCACCACCGGGGTTTCCAGCAGGCCGTTGTACAACCAGGACAGGGGCGAGTTGTTGATGATCAGCGCAAGGATGGCCGCAGCGATCAGCAACAGGCCGCTGGCTGCCTCCATGGCAAAGAAACGAGTGAAAGTACTACGCAGAGGCAAGGGGCGCTCTCCATCTAAAAGCGAACAAGGTGGCACACCCTAACCCGTACAGTTGGTTGTTAAAACAAAAGTTATATTCTTTTTTGTTATATGTAGATGGCAAGCGGCCTGCTGAAAAACGCTCTTGGAAGTTGTGTTTCCAATTGCTTCACAGCTGTACCTGTCAGGGCTGCGAGTTATTTCCTAACATGTCCGGCGGCAGTGGGCCGCAGGGCTTTTCCATCCACGAAAAAATGCCAGCGGTCCCGGACCTGGATCTCCTGCGCCGGGTGCATTTCATCTTCTTGCGCCGGTATGGCGTTCGATCCGACGAGAATAGAACATGAGCGACAATCGCCAGTGGGCCCGCGAGGCCATCCGCATCATCGAAGCCGACTTCCAGCGCAGTGCCGACACCCATCTGATCCCCTTGCCCCTGGCCGGTCATCCGGGCATCGAACTGTATTTCAAGGACGAATCGAGCCATCCCACCGGCAGCCTCAAGCATCGCCTGGCCCGTTCGTTGTTCCTCTATGCGTTGTGCAATGGCTGGCTCAAGCCCGGGGCACCGGTGATCGAAGCCTCCAGCGGCTCCACGGCGATCTCCGAAGCCTACTTCGCGCGACTGCTGGGCTTGCCCTTCATTGCGGTGATGCCGGCCACCACCTCCCAGGAGAAGATCGCCCAGATCGCCTTCTATGGCGGCAAGAGCCACCTGGTGCAGGACCCGACGCAGATCTATGCCGAGTCCGAGCGCCTGGCCCGCGAGAGTGGCGGACACTTCATGGACCAGTTCACCTATGCCGAGCGCGCCACCGACTGGCGGGCCAACAACAACATCGCTGAATCGATCTTCCAGCAATTGCGCTTCGAGCGTTACCCGGAGCCGGCCTGGCTGATCTCCAGTCCCGGCACTGGCGGTACCACCGCGACCCTGGGGCGCTACGTGCGCTATCGCCAGCACCAGACCCGGGTGCTGTGCGCCGATGCCGAACGCTCGGTGTTCTTCGACTACTACAACAGCGGCGATGCCAGTTTGCGCCTGGACTGCGGCTCACGGATCGAAGGCATCGGCCGGCCACGGGTCGAGGCTTCGTTCCTGCCCCAGGTGATCGACGCCATGGTCAAGGTCCCGGACGCCCTGTCCCTGGCCGCCATGCATTACCTGGCCCGGCGCCTGGGACGGCGGGTCGGTGGCTCCAGCGGGACCAACCTGGTGGGGGCGCTGATGGCCGCCCAGCAGATGGCCGCCGCTGGCGAGGCGGGATCGATCGTGGCGATTCTCTGTGACGGCGGCGAGCGTTATGCGACCACCTACTACGATGAGCGCTGGCTGGCGGAGCAGGGCTACGAATTGGCGGAGTTGATCGAAGCGGTAGCGGCCAGTGTCGAGCAGGGAGCCGCCTTGCCTGCCAGCGTGTTGCGCGCCGGCATCTGAAGCCAGGGGGAAGCCGTTGCGGCGGCTCCCC
Source organism: Pseudomonas piscis (assembly GCF_009380155.1). GTDB lineage: Bacteria > Pseudomonadota > Gammaproteobacteria > Pseudomonadales > Pseudomonadaceae > Aquipseudomonas > Aquipseudomonas piscis. Next base: position 1,061,655 of record NZ_WHUV01000001.1, read on the forward strand.
CCATCCTTGCTTCAGGCCTGGATGCCGAGGATGTCGCGGGCCACGGCTTCGGCGATGCGAATGCCGTCGACGCCGGCGGACAGGATGCCCCCGGCATAACCGGCGCCTTCGCCGGCCGGGAACAGGCCCTTGAGGTTCAGGCTCTGCATCGATGCATCACGGGTGATGCGCAGTGGCGACGAGGTGCGGGTCTCGATCCCGGTCAGCACCGCGTCATGCAGGGAGTAACCCTTGATCTGCCGCTCGAAGGCCGGCAGGGCCTCGCGAATGGCCTCGATGGCGAAGTCCGGCAGCGCCAGCGCCAGGTCGCCCAGGCTCACTCCGGGTTTGTAGGACGGCTCGACGCTGCCGACGGCGATGCTGGGCTTGCCGGCGATAAAGTCACCCACCAGTTGTGCCGGGGCCTGGTAATTGCTGCCGCCGAGGACGAAGGCGAGGGACTCCAGGCGCTCCTGGAACTCGATGCCCGCCAGCGGGCCGCCCGGGTAATCCACTTCCGGGGTGATGCCCACGACGATGCCGGAGTTGGCGTTGCGCTCGTTACGCGAGTACTGGCTCATGCCATTGGTGACCACGCGGTTCGGCTCGCTGGTGGCCGCTACCACTGTGCCGCCCGGGCACATGCAGAAGCTGTATACCGAGCGGCCGTTCTTGGCGTGGTGCACCAGCTTGTAGTCGGCGGCGCCCAGCTTCGGGTGGCCGGCGTACTTGCCCAGGCGTGCCTTGTCGATCAGCGATTGCGGGTGTTCGATGCGGAACCCCACCGAGAAGGGCTTGGCCTCCATGAACACGCCCTTGGCGTGGAGCATGCGGAAAGTGTCGCGGGCGCTGTGGCCCAGGGCCAGGACCACATGGCGCGATTCCAGTTGCTCGCCGCTTTCCAGGACTACGCCGGTCAGTTGCTCGCCCTCGGTGAGCAGGTCGGTGACCTTCTGCTCGAAGCGCACCTCGCCGCCCAGGTTGATGATCTCCTCGCGCATCTTCTCGACCATGCTGGTCAGGCGGAAGGTGCCGATGTGCGGCTTGTTGATGTAGAGGATTTCTTCCGGCGCACCGGCCTTGACGAACTCTTCCAGGACCTTGCGGCCATGGTGCTGCGGGTCCTTGATCTGGCTGTACAGCTTGCCGTCGGAGAAGGTCCCGGCGCCGCCTTCGCCGAACTGCACGTTGGATTCGGGGTTGAGCACGCTCTTGCGCCACAGGCCCCAGGTGTCCTTGGTGCGCTGGCGCACTTCCTTGCCGCGTTCGAGCACGATCGGCTTGAAGCCCATCTGCGCCAGCAGCAGGCCGGCGAAGATACCGCACGGGCCGAAGCCCACCACGATCGGTCGCTGTTGCTGCCCGGCGGGGGCCTGGCCGACGAACTTGTAGCTGACGTCCGGCGCCGGGTTGACGTTGCGGTCGTCGGCGAACTTTTGCAGCAGGGCCGCCTCGTCGCGCACGTTGAGGTCGATGGTGTAGATGAACAACAGTTCCGAGGACTTCTTGCGCGCGTCGTAGCTGCGCTTGAACAGGGTGAAGTCCAGCAGGTCGTCGCTGGCGATCCCCAGGCGCTGCACGATGGCGGTGCGCAGGTCTTCATCGGGATGGTCGAGCGGCAACTTGAGTTCGGTGATTCGTAACATGACGGGGTCCGGATAGGCGGTGCGCGACAGTGCGCCGGCTTGCTTTGCACAAACCGGCGATTATAAGCCGCAATCCGCCCTGGCCGTGAGGTTAAAACGGCTGCTCGTCGAATCAGTCGTTGCGCGAGCCGCCGAAATAACCGCAGCCGCGCTGGACCTGGCCGTCCACTCGCAGCTCGGCGCTCAGGTGCTGGACGCTGCCGGTCTGGCTGTCGACGCAACGTTGCGGGGCGACCCAGAGTTCGACGCGCTGGTTGTTGGCTTCGCTGGTGAGGTTGAAGCGGCCATCGCCCAGTTGCTCCTCCAGGTAGGGCAGGGCCAGGGGAGGCTGGCCGTCACGCTCGATGCGCATGCCACGGGCGTTGACGTCGACCTTCCAGTTCGGGTTCTTGCCGCTGGCACGCAGGATCAGGCGCTGGAAGTTGGGATCGCCACAGGCGTTGGAGCGCTCCACCCGATACAGCTGGCGCAGGTCCAGCTGGCCATCGCCGCTGCCGCTGGCGGAGAGTTTGCCTCGCAGGTCGGCGAACAGCTTGCCCTGTTTTTCCGCCAGGGTGGCGGCTTCCTGCAGCACGCTGGTGCCGCCACCATCGCTGACCACGTAGCGCCGGTCTTCGCTGCAAGGCTTGAACAGCAGCTTGCCGTCCGCCGCGCTCAGCTCGCCCTGGACCCGGGTCAACCCGGCCATGGACGGAGCCTGGGGCTGGTCATCGAACAAGGGCGGCATCTGGCAACCGGCGAACAGCGGCAGCAGGGCGAAACAGAGCAGGGAACGGGCGGTGCGCATCAATCGGGCCTCCAGGCGGAAGCCGACACGTTACGCAGCCCGACCGTTCATCACAACCCCGGATTTTTTCGTCAGCCGACGTGGTAAGTCTGGCCGGTCTGCAAGCCTTCCACGCTCTTGGCATAGGCCAGCGCCACGTCCGCTGCCGGCACCGGCTTGAAGCCGCGGAAGTACGGGGCGTAGCTGCCCATGGCTTCCACCAGCACGTTGGGGCTCACCGAGTTGACCCGCAGGCCTCGTGGCAGCTCGATGGCCGCGGCCCGGACGAAGCTGTCCACGGCGCCGTTGACCAGGGCCGCCGAGGCGCCGCTGCGAATCGGGTCATGGCCCAGGATTCCGCTGGTGAAGGTGAAGGAGCCCCCGTCGTTGGCGTACTCACGGCCGATCAGCAGCAGGTTGACCTGGCCCATCAGCTTGTCTTGCAGGCCCAGCTGGAAGTGTTCGGCGGTCATCTCCCCCAGGGGCGCGAAGGTGACGTTGCCGGCGGCGCAGACCAGGGCATCGAAGCGGCCGGTCTTCTTGAACAGGGCGCGGATCGACTGGCTGTCGCTGATATCCACCTGGAAGTCGCCGCTGTTGCGGCCGATACGGACGATGTCATGGCGTTGCGCCAGTTCCCGGTCCACCGCCGAGCCAACAGTGCCGCTGGCACCGATCAGGAGAATCTTCATGGGCTGTTCCTCGTGAGAAGGGAGATGAGGTTGCAGTCTAGAGTGGTTTTTTCCATGGATTAACGCGCTAATAGGCAACCTTTGGTTTTCTGGTGGAAACAATCCATGAGCGAGATGGATGACCTCGCGGCTTTTGCCGTATTGGTGGAGGCCGGCAGTTTCACCCTGGCGGCCCAACGCCTGGGATGCAGCAAGGGCCAGCTGTCCAAGCGCATCAGCGCCCTGGAGGCGCGGTTCGCGGTGGTGCTGCTGCAACGCACCACCCGCCGCCTGGACCTGACCGCCGCCGGTGCCGCGCTGCTGCCCCAGGCCCAGGCGCTGGTGGCCCAGGTGGATCGCGCCCACCAGGCCCTGGCCCGGCTCAAGGACGATGTCGCCGGCCCGGTGCGCCTGACGGTGCCGGTGTCCCTGGGGGAAACCTTTTTCGACGGCCTGTTGCTGGAGTTCTCCCGGCAGTATCCCCAGGTGCAGATCGAACTGGACCTGAGCAATGCCTACCGCGACCTGGCCCGTGAGGGCTTCGACCTGGCGGTGCGCTCCGCGGTGGACAACGACCAGCGCCTGGTGGCCCGGCCACTGCTGGCCTGGCATGAAATGACCTGCGCCAGCCCGGCATACCTGGAGCAATACGGCGAGCCCCGCACGCCCATGGAACTGGCCAACCATCGCTGCTTGCTCAACAGCCACTACAGCGGGCGTGAAGAATGGCTCTACCACCAGCGTCACGAGCTGTTGCGGGTGCGGGTCAACGGGCCGTTCGCCAGCAATCACTACAACCTGCTGAAAAAGGCCGCCCTGGTGGGAGCCGGTATCGCCCGGCTGCCATCCTATGTGCTGCATGGCGAGCTGGCCGATGGTCGCCTGCGCTGGCTGCTGCGGGACTACCAGACCCGCAGCATGCCCATGTACCTGGTGCATCCCTACCAGGGTGGATTACCCAGGCGCACCCAGGTCCTGGCCGATTACCTGATGGATTGGTTCCGCCGCAGTGGCGAAGCCCTGGACCGCTTGTAGCCGCCTCGAGCCGATCCGCCGGCCACGGCCACACGAAGCGAGCTTGGCGCAGGGCCTTTGCGCACGGCCGTTCAGGCGGGTTCTCCGAACGATTCTGCGGCAGCGGCTAAACAAAACGAATTTGGTGCGCTGCCTGTAGCCGCTGTCGAGCGTAGCGAGGCTGCTCCAAGGTCCGCAGGACCTTCCAGCGCCAGCCCGGCCAAGCTCATTATTCAATCGATCCGGCTAAATGATGCAGAGTCGCTTCAATGTCCGAGTCGGCGACGCAGCAGGTGGTCGACGGACATCACCCCAGGCCCGCGAGCCATCAGCAACAGCAGGATGGCGATCCAGGTGCCATGGGTGGGGTAGGCGTCCGGGTAGACGAACAACTGGATAACCAGGGTCATGCCCAGCAGCGCCAGGGCGCTGAAGCGCGTGGCCAGGCCGAACAGGATCAACAGCGGGAAAAAATGCTCGGCAAAGGCCGCCAGGTGCGCCGCCAGCTCCGGGGCCAGCAGTGGTAGTCGGTATTCGCTCTGGAACAAGGGAATGGTCGAGTCCGCCAGGTGCGGCCAACCGAACTCGAACGTCCCGGAAACCAGGTCGATGGCCAGTCCTTCGATCTTGGTCTGCCCGGATTTCCAGAACACCGCGGCAATACTGAAGCGCGCGATGAAGGCCACCAGGCTGTAGGGGATGAGTTCCAGTTTCTGGCAGGCCCGCATCAGCAGGTTGGCGATAGGGGAGTGGGTCCGGGTATTCATGATCAGTCTTCTTCTGCGGTTACAAGTCAATGAGTGCGCCGTGGCCAAGCAGCAGGCCCAGGCAGCGGCCCAGGTCGAAGTCGGCTTGGGCATCCAGGGCCTGGGCGGCGGCGACCGCCAGCGGTTGCCGGGCGCGCAGGCTGTCGGTGAAGGCCAGGCAGCCGGCATCCACCACCAGTACCTCGACCTCCAGGGCGTTGCGTAGCACCAGGATGTGTTGTTCCCGATGCAGATAGAACGATGGCCATTGCCGGCCATCCTGGTGCGCGGCCCACAGGCTGGCCACGGCGTAGCTCGATTGCAGGCTGCGCAGCGATGGATGCAGGTGCAGGTGCAACCGGCCAAGCTGCTCCGGTCGGCTCATGGCTTCTTGCAGTTGCGCCGCTGCCAATGGCCGGGCATCGGCGGCGTGATAACTCTCGACCCGCAAGCGTTCCAGGCGGGTGATATCGCCCAGGTAGGGCAAGGAGGCGGCCGGAGCGAAGTCATCGATGAATTCGGCAAACCCCTCGCCGTAATCGTTGAGCCGTGGGGTGCTGGGAGGCTGGCGCTCGATATAGGTTCGGGCCATGGCCTTGAAAAACGCTTGGCCCACCAGTTGCTCCACCACCGGATAGCTGTCTGCCAGGGCGTTGATCAGCGAGCCCTGCACATTGTTGCGATAGACCGCGAAGCGGCTGGCCGGATCGGCGCCGTTGCTGCTGTACAGGCCCGGCGGGCAGGCCCGCCCGGTGTCCAGCAGGGCCCTGGTGAACTCAGCGTGGCTGCTCATGTGCGCTCCTTGATCTGGCGCAGCAACGCCTCGGCCTTGCCGGCTTCGGCCTGGAGGGTGGCGAAGGGCGGAATGCGATTGTCCCTTTCGATCAGCGTGGCCATGGGGCCGATACGTTCCAGGACTTGCTGGTACAGGGCCCAGACGGCATCGTCCACCGGGGCGCCGTGGTCGTCGATCAACAGGCGATCTCCCAGCCCATCGCGGTCCTCGGCAAAGCCTGCCAGGTGGATTTCCCCTACGGCATGCAATGGCAGCGCCTGCAGGTAGGCCAGGGGCTCACGCTGGTGATTGACGCAGCAGACATGCAGGTTGTTGATGTCCAGCAAGAGGCCGCAACCGCTGCGGCGGACCACCTCGCTGATGAAGTCCGGCTCATCCAGGGTCGAGCGCTGGAACTGCAGGTAGGTGGCCGGGTTCTCCAGCAACAGCTGGCGACCCAGGCGTTGCTGTACCTGGTCGACGTGTTCGCAGACCCGTTGCAGGGTCGGTTGGTCATAGGCCAGGGGCAACAAGTCGTTGAGAAACACCGGGCCATGGCTGGACCAGGCCAGGTGCTCCGAAAAGGACTGGGGCTGGTAGCGCTCGATCAAGGCCGCCAGGCGCGCCAGGTGCTGGCTGTCCAGTGGGCCTTCGCCACCGATGGACAGGCCGACACCATGCAGCGACAGCGGGTAGTGCTCGCGAATCAGGCCCAGGTAGTGATGGAAGGTGCCGCCGTCCACCATGTAGTTCTCGGCATGGACCTCGAAGAAACCGATGTCGGGCCGTTGGCCGAGCACTTGCTTGAAGTGCTCGGTCTTGAGCCCCAGGCCAGCGCGAGGCGGCAGGCTTGGCGCCAAGGCCCGAGTGTCGTCGTGGCGGTGCGGGTTCAGGGGCATGTTCATGATCGACACTCAGGCCGCGGCATCAGGACTTGGCCTTGAAGGCCGCGAGTTGGCCGAAGCCGGTGGGGGAGGTGCTGCTGGCGGTTTTCTCGCAGGTGCCCTTGGGCACCAGTTTCCAGGCGTTGGCCTGATGGTCGGTCTTCGAGGTGCCCGCGCAGGTGGTTCCAGCACCTGCCGCGCAATCGTTCTTGCCCTTCATGGCGACGCCGAAGCACTTCTCCATGTCGCCCTCGGCATGGGCTGTGACCGGCAGGGCGGCGATGCTCAGGGCAGAGCCCAGCGCCAGGACCAGGGCAGTGGCGGACAGGGTACGAGGATGGCTCATGTTGTTTCTCCAGGGTTGGGTTTGGACAAGGAAGCATTTGTGCTCGCTTGTCCTACTAGAGACGGCACCTGGCGATTCGTTACAGCCCCTGGCGATTTTTTATTGGCCCCGAAAAAAAACGGCCCCGAAGGGCCGTTTCTGGTTCCGCTGGCGCTTAGCCGCCGAGATAGGCGTCACGGACCTTGGGATCGGTCAGCAGCGCTTCGCCGGTGCCTTGCATCACCACCCGGCCGTTCTCCAGCACATAGGCGCGGTCGGCGATCTTCAACGCCTGGTTGGCGTTCTGCTCCACCAGGAACACCGTCACGCCGTCGCGGCGCAGCTGTTCGATGATGTCGAAGATCTGCTGGATGATGATCGGCGCCAGGCCCAGGGACGGTTCGTCCAGGAGCAACAGCTTGGGCTTGCTCATCAGCGCCCGGCCGATGGCGAGCATTTGCTGTTCGCCGCCGGACATGGTGCCGCCACGCTGGGTGAAGCGTTCCTTGAGCCGTGGGAACAGGTGCAGGACCTTGTCCATCTGTTCCTGGTAGTCACCCTTGTCGGTGAAGAAGCCGCCCATGGCCAGGTTCTCCTCCACCGTCAGGCGGGCGAATACCCGGCGTCCTTCGGGCACCACGGCGATGCTCTTGCGCATGATCTGCGCCGAGCTTTGTCCCACCAGCTCCTCGCCCAGGTAGCGAATGCTGCCGCTGTGGGCCTGTGGCGAACCGCAGAGGGTCATCAACAGGGTGGACTTGCCGGCGCCGTTGGCGCCGATCAGGGTGACGATTTCGCCTTGGCGGATCTCGACGTTGACGCTGTGCAGGGCCTGGATCTTGCCGTAGTAGGTGGAAACGTTCTCGAACTGCAGCATTTACGCTTCCCCCAGGTAGGCTTTGATCACTTCGGGATTGTCGCGGATCTGTTCCGGCGTACCGTCGGCCAGCGGCGTGCCCTGGTTGATCACGACGATGTGGTCGGAAATGCTCATGACCAGCTTCATGTCGTGCTCGATCAGCAGCACGGTGACGTTGTGCTCTTCACGCAGCACGCTGATCAGCGCCTTGAGATCCTCGGTTTCCCTGGGGTTGAGGCCGGCGGCCGGCTCGTCGAGCATGAGGATCCGTGGCCGGGTCATCATGCAGCGGGCGATTTCCAGGCGTCGCTGCTGACCGTAGGCCAGGGTCCCGGCGGGACGGTTGGCGAACTCGCGCAGGTTGACCTTGTCCAGCCAGTAGCCGGCGTACTCCATGGCCTCGCGCTCGCTCTTGCGGAACGCCGGGGTCTTGAACAGGCCGGCCAGGAAGTTGGTGTTCAAGTGGCGATGCTGGGCGATCAAGAGGTTCTCGACCGCGGTCATGTCCTTGAACAACCGCACGTTCTGGAAGGTCCGCACCACGCCCTTGCGGGCGATCTTGTGGCCGGTCAGGCCCTGGATCGGCTCGCCATCGAGCAGGATGGTGCCGGAGCTGGGCTGGTAGAAGCCGGTGAGGCAGTTGAACACCGTGGTCTTGCCGGCGCCGTTCGGGCCGATCAGCGCCACCACTTGTTTTTCCTTGACGGTCAGGCCCACGCCGTTGACCGCCAGCAGGCCGCCGAAGCGCATGGACAGCCCGGTAACTTTCAGGATCTCGCGGCTCATTTGCGCAGCTCCATGTGAGGACGTTGCATGGGCAGCAGACCTTGAGGACGCCAGATCATCATCAGCACCATCATGGCGCCGAACATCAACATCCGGTATTCGCTGAATTCACGCATCATTTCAGGCAACAGGATCATCACGATCGCCGCGAGGATCACCCCCAGTTGCGAGCCCATGCCACCGAGCACCACGATGGCGAGGATGATCGCCGACTCGATGAAGGTGAAGGACTCCGGGGTCACCAGGCCTTGGCGGGCGGCGAAGAAGCTGCCGGCGAAACCGGCGAAGCAGGCGCCCAGGGTGAAGGCCGAGAGCTTGATCACGGTGGGGTTCAGGCCCAGGGCGCGGCAGGCGATCTCGTCTTCGCGCAGGGCTTCCCAGGCGCGGCCGATCGGCATGCGCAGCAGGCGGTTGATCACGAACAGCGCGAACAAGGCCAGCAGCAGCGCCACCAGGTAGAGGAAGATCACCTTGTTGATCGAGTTGTATTGCAGGCCGAAGAACTCGTGGAAGGTCTGCATGCCTTCCGCTGCCTTGCGCTCGAAGCTCAGGCCGAAGAAGGTCGGTTTCTCGATGTTGCTGATGCCGTTGGGGCCGCCGGTCAGGTCGGTCATGTTGCGCAGCAGCAGGCGGATGATCTCACCGAAGCCCAGGGTCACGATCGCCAGGTAGTCACCGCGCAGGCGCAGTACCGGGAAGCCCAGCAGGAAGCCGAAGGTGGCCGCCATCAGGCCGGCGATGGGCAGGCAGATCCAGAAGCTCAGGCCGAAGTAGTGCGACAGCAGCGCGTAGCTGTAGGCGCCGACGGCGTAGAACCCCACGTAGCCCAGGTCCAGCAGGCCGGCCAGACCGACCACGATGTTCAGGCCCAGGCCGAGCATCACGTAGATCAGGATCAGCGTGGCGATGTCCACCGCGCCGCGGGAGCCGAAGAACGGCCAGACCAGGGCGCCGACGATCAGGGCCAGGATCAGCCAGCGCTGGGTGCTGGGCAGGGTCAGGAAGTTGCTGGCCTTGGCCGGGATCAGCGGCATTTTCGGCGAGGACTTCCACATGGCGCTGATCTGGCTATGGAACAGCACCCGCAGGAACATCAGGACCGAGCACACCGCGATGGTGGCGAGGATGGTCGGGCTGGTGTTGTGCACTTCCAGGTTGATGCCGACGATACTCAGTTTCAGGCCCAGTACCGGATACGCTACTGCCCAGACCAACAGGGCGCTGAACAGCGCCGATTTAAGATTCCTAGTCATACTTTCTCAACCTCCGGACGGCCCAGGATGCCGGTCGGCCGGAACAACAGCACCAGAACCAACAGGCCGAACGCCACCACATCCTTGTACTGGTCGCCGAACACGTCGGCACCAAAGGCTTCGGCCACCCCCAGCACCAGCCCGCCGAGCATCGCGCCCGGGATACTGCCGATGCCGCCCAGGACCGCCGCAGTGAAGGCCTTCAGGCCCACCAGGAAGCCGGCGTTGGGGTTGATCACCCCGTATTGCATGCTCAGCAGCACGGCGGCGATGGCCGCCAGAGCAGCGCCGATCACGAAGGTCAGGGCGATGATGTTGTTGGTGTTGATACCCAGCAGGTTGGCCATCCGGATGTCCTCGGCGCAGGCACGGCAAGCGCGACCCAGGCGAGAGCGGGAGATGAACAGGGTCAGGCCGAGCATGGCGATGAGGGTCACCACGAACACCACGATCTGCATGTAGGAGACCAGCACTTCCTGTGCGCCACCTGGGCCGATGGAGAAGCTGCCCGGGATCAGGTTGGGAATGGACTTGTCCTTGGAGTCCTGCGCCAGCAGAACGGTGTTCTGCAGGAAGATCGACATGCCGATGGCGGAGATCAGCGGGATCAGGCGGTTACTGCCACGCAAGGGGCGGTAGGCGATCCGTTCGATGCTGTAGCCGTAGGCACTGGTGACGACGATGCTCGCGATGAAGGCCGCGGTCATCAGGAGTGGGACGCTGTCGAGTCCCATCATGGCCAGCCCGGCGATGGCGATGAACGCCACGTAGGAACCGATCATGTAGACCTCGCCGTGGGCGAAGTTGATCATTCCAATGATGCCGTAGACCATCGTATAGCCGATGGCGATCAAGGCATACGTGCTGCCAACGGTGAGACCGTTAACCAGCTGTTGGAAGAAGTGATAGATGTCAGGCATTACAACGCTCCTAAAAACCTGATACGCATTTCACTGGTGGAGTCATTTTCCCGTCCAGGCCCCGTAGGTCTGCACCCACTTCGGGCTGGACTTTGCCAGCGAACCGCTGATGACGGTTTTGAGATTTTCAGGTGGGCAGGCTCCCGGATCACGGGAGCGCGGCCCATACATTCGTAAAACAAAGCCCACGGCAAAGCCGTGGGCTTTATCGGCAGTCAGCCAGGGCCAGCCTTACTGAGGCGAGACTTCGGTCTTGGGCTTGCCGAAGTGCCACTCGTAGACCACGAACTTGAAGTCCTTCAGGTCGCCCTTGGCGTCGAAGCTCAGGTCGCCGGTCGGGGTCTTGAAGGTGCCTGCGTGGATGGCTTCGGCGACTTTGGCCGCGTCTTCGCTCTTGGCGTTGGCAATGGCTCCGGCGATCACTTCAACCGCGGAGTAGGAAGGGAATACGAAAGGACCGCTCGGGTCTTCTTTCTTGGCCTTGAACGCATCGGCCAGGGCGACGTTGGCCGGGTCCTGGTCGAAGGACTTGGGCAGGGTCACCAGCAGGCCTTCGGAAGCGTCCTTGGCGATCTGCGAGATGGAGTCGTTGCCGACACCTTCCGGACCCATGAACTTGGCCTTCAGACCTTTTTCCTGGGCTTGGCGCAGGATCAGGCCCAGTTCCGGGTGGTAGCCGCCGTAGTAGACGAAGTCGACGTTGGCTTGCTTGAGCTTGGCCACCAGGGAGGAGAAGTCCTTGTCGCCGGCGTTGATGCCTTCGAACACGGCGACCTTGGTGCCTTTCTTCTCCAGGGTCTGCTTCACGGCGGTGGCGATGCCTTCACCGTATTGCTGCTTGTCGTGGAGCACCGCGACGATCTTGGGTTTCACGTGGTCGGCGATGTAGTTGCCGGCGGCCGGGCCCTGGGCGCTGTCCAGGCCGATGGTGCGGAATACCATCTTGTAGCCACGGGCGGTGATGTCAGGGCTGGTGGCGGCGGGGGTGATCATCACCACGCCTTCATCTTCATAGATGTCGGAGGCGGGTTGAGTGGAGCTGGAGCAGAGGTGGCCGACGACATACTTGACGCCATCGTTGACCACTTTGTTGGCGACGGCCACGGCCTGCTTGGGATCGCAGGCATCGTCGTATTCGACGGCTTCGAGTTTCTTGCCGTTCACGCCGCCCTTGGCGTTGATCTGTTCAATGGCCATCTTGGCGCCACTGAACTGCATGTCTCCGTACTGTGCTACAGGGCCTGTCTTGGGCCCGGCGATACCGATCTTGATGGTGTCAGCTGCGAACGAATGGCCGGCAACACCTGCCAGGACCATAGCGGCAAACAGTTTGGAAATCTGCTTAGTAGCCTTATTCATAGTGCTCCACTCTTACTGTTGTAATTTTTATAGTTCCGGCGGCCTTGAGTCGCAGAACCGAACCAGATATCGCGAATATCCGTCGGAAATGCCCCTGGCAACTGTACCGGTACAGTGTAGTGCGCCGGTCGTTCGCTTGAAAAGCTGGCTGCTGGGGGCAAAAACGCGGAGTGTCGCTTGATTGAAAGAAAAAGACAGATTTGCGGCGTGGCATTTCGCACGTTTCGGCGTCTATCCCTGGCGCTTCTGAGCTTCTCGATCGATGACGCTTTTGCTACCGGGTTTTTCTGCCAGGACACCGACGTTATGATTGCGCCGATTTCTTTTCTGGACAGTCCCATGACTCAAGAACCTAGCACCCTCTATGCCAAGCTGCTTGGTGAGACCGCATCCATCAGCTGGAAGGAACTGGAGCGGTTCTTCGCCAAGGGTGCCCTATTGTGGGTCGATGCCGACCTGGATCTGATCGAAGTGGCCCAGGCCGTGGCCGAGAACCAGGCGGACAAAGTGGCGGCCTGGTTGGCCCAGGGTAACGTTGAAAAGCTGTCTGCGACGCGGGCGTCCGATCTGCTGGAACGCGATCCGACGTTGTGGGCGGTGGTGGTATCACCCTGGATCCTGGTCCAGGAAAGGGCGTCGAGCTGAGGCTGTGCGCTGAACTGGTGCAGGCTTTTGTCGGACAAAAGTGTGTAGCCGAGTAACCGTGAATCCAGTGATGGCACCTTGCCGTAGAGAAAGGCCCCACGGGGTCTTTTGGCCAAGGTGACGTTCACGGAAGGGGAACAGTTTCAAGCCCATCCGACGAGCTGCCCAATTGTTCCCCGGCAGCCTTCGCAAGCGTCCTGATCCTTTCCCTTTGCATGACCCGGGCACCGGCCAGCCGATGAGGCTGGCCGGTGCTCGGGTATCAGTAGGCGGTCTTGCCGGTGTGCTGGTTGAGGGAGATGACCCGGGTCTTGCCGATGCGGTGGCGGTAGATTTCCCGCAGGTACTTGATGGCTTTCTTCACGCAATCGCGCGACAGGCGGATGTCGTTGATCGAGACGAACTTGTCCTTGTCGTTGATCAGCTCGCGGTACTTCTTCTCGTACATCGGCTTGATCGCATACCAGTTGGTGTCGAGGATCTTCGCCGGGTTCTCGAACTCGTTGAGCAGGTCGTCGATGCGGTCTTCGTCGAAGTGGTCGCTGGTGATGAAGTCCAGCACCGAGTTGTCCAGGGTATCGTCGAAGCGGTATGGATTGCGTGCGAAGCAGCGCTTGATGAAAGCCACGATCAACGTCAGGAAGTCGTCCGACAGGCACGGGCTCTTGGCGATCAGGGTGGTCAGCGACAGGTTGGCCGAGGCGCCGATCACCAGTGCATAGCGCTTGAGGGTGGTGTTGGGGAACAGGCTGTTGAGGTGGGTCTTGAGCCGGTTCAGATCCATGTAGGACAGCTTGTAGTCCTTGGGCAGCGAGACGATGGACACCACCGACGAGCAGTTCTTGAAGAAATGCAGGTCATGCAGCGCCGCGGCGTCGAAGCCCGAGGCCTTGTATTGCTCCAGCGCCGCGCGATAACGCTTGGATTCGATCGGCAGCAGGCTGATGCCCTCGATGGCCTGGGTCTGCTTGTTGAAGTGCGGCAGGTCGATGGAGCGGAAGAACAGGTCGTCGATGTTCAGGCGCTGCGGCTCTTTCTCGAACACCTTGAACTTGTCGCCGGTGGGCACCGGTTGCTCGGGCACCACGGATTCGGCATAGGCGATCGCCACCGGGCCGGCCAGGCTCATGAACAGGTCGTTGGCGTCCAGGCGGATGGTCTCGCCGATATCGATGCCGGCGCGCCGGAAGTAGTTCTGGTCGTAGTCGGTGGTCACCGCCTGGGCGGTGAGGATGTTGAAGATCTGCTGGGAGATGTACTGGTTGGCGTGCTTCTCCATGGCGTTGACGTCGATGTTCTGGATGTTGCCGTCATCGCTTTCTTCGGCGTAGCGCATGATGTCGTTGGAGATCAGCATCATCGCGTTCCATGGGCGGATGCGGCCCATGACGCTGGCTTCGCTGCTGTCTTCGTTATCGAAGTTGTAGGAGAAGTCCCACTCCTCGGACAGATACTTGCATAGCAACCGCCCGGCGTTGATGTGCAGGGCCTCGGACATTTCGCTGCGATGGTCGGAGATATTCGGCAGCACGCAGATGCCGCTGGTGAAGATCGGTTCGAAGACGAAGGAGTGCCCGCTCTTGCTGTCGTGCTCGTCCATCGGCTTGGTGTCGAAGGTCTTGTTCATGTACGAGTACTGCTGGGCCAGGCCGAATTCCGAGGCCATGCCCGAGCCGGTACCGCCGCCGGCGCTGAAGATCGAGAAGTACAGGCGCGACTGGTTGGCCTTGATCCCGCAGGAGTCGATCAGGTACGAGTGGATCATCTTCCAGTCGGGGCTGGAGAAACGCTGGGTGTCCTTGTTGAGGATGATCTTGGCCAGGTACTGGCCGAGGATCGGTGCGTTACCGGCACCGCCGGCATGGACTTCCGAGAGGTCCATGATCTTCATCTTGCTGTAGTCGCGGATGAACCCGCTCTTCTCGCCCTTGCGCGAGAAGCGGATGCGCCCGGCGATGTCCTTGTCCAGGTCGCCGAGCATCACCAGCGGCTCCACCAGGAACACCGGCTTGCTGGCCTTGTTCTGGCCCAAGCGCAAGTTCTGGCGGATCCATTGGCCGGGGCTGTAGCCGCCTTCGTAGGACTTGTCTTCGTTGTTGAATTCGTTGAGGTAGAACTTGCGGGCGTTGTACACCAGCTCCGCCACGTCCAGGGCGATGTTGGAGCCGCAGCGGCCGAGGCCGATCAGGCAGACCGAGGGAAATTCCTGGTCGCGGCGGTTTTCCTGCTCGTCTTCCAGGTGCACCGGACGCGGGAATACCGTGTCACGCAGGCCATCGAGGTTGTCGAGGATGCGGTCGGTGTTGGTCTCGGTGAAATACAGGTACTGCTGGGTCGACTGGGGGCGTGAACTGGACAATGGCTTCGTATCTGAGTGGCTTGGTTTGTAGGAGGTCAGCGTCATCTCGGAGACTGCGTTGGCAGGATCGTTTTTAGAAGTCATTGTGCGCCATGTGCCTGGTCAGGTTGGCTCGCGGACGAGGTGTCGGCGGGCCATCACGGAATGGGACCTCGCAGCTTCGTGGAGTGCGAATTTTGCCCAAGGTGCCAGGGTGTTTTCTGAGCGACGCTCGGGGGAATCCTTTCCTGAATCATGATGGATCGGCCAGTATCCGATGATCTTTAATCAAATGAGGGCAATATGATGTCAGCGTTACCTACGCTCGGTTTTGCCGGAATCGGCCTGATGGGGCTGCCGATGTGCCAGCGCCTGCTGGCTGCGGGCTATCCGCTGGTGGTGTGGAACCGCAACCCGCGAAAGTGCGCGCCGCTGGTAGCCGCCGGGGCGCGACAAGTTGCCGCGCCATCGCAGCTCTGCGACCAGGCCGACCTGGTGCTGTCGTGCCTGGCCAATACCGAGGTGGTGCGCGAGGTGGTCTTCGGCGCCGGCGGGATCGCCGAAGGCGCCCGGCCTGGCCAGTTGCTGCTGGACTTGTCGAGCCTGGAACCGGCGGCGACCCGGGAGATGGCCGCCATCCTGGCCCGCGATACGGGCATGGGTTGGGTCGACGCTCCGGTATCCGGCGGCACCCAGGGCGCCGAGGCCGGTAGTCTGGCGATCATGGCTGGCGGTACCGCCGCGGATGTCGAGCGGGTGCGCCCGGTGTTGCTGGCCATGGGGCAGCGGGTCACGCACATGGGCGCGGTGGGCGCGGGCCAGGTGACCAAGGCCTGCAACCAGATGATCGTCGCCTGCAATGCCCTGGTGATTGCCGAGGTGGTGGCCCTGGCCGAGCGTTCCGGGGTCGATGCGCGTTTGTTGGCCGAGGCCCTGGCCGGTGGCTTCGCCGATTCGCGACCATTGCAGATACTCGCCCCGCAGATGGCCGAGAGTCGTTTCGAACCGGTGAAATGGCATGTCCGCACCTTGCTCAAGGACCTGGATGGCGCGGTGAAACTGTCCCGGGAGCAGGGCGCGGCGACGCCGGTCAGCGGGTTAGCTGCGCAGTTGATGCGTCTGCATGGTGGACAAGGCTATCTGGAAAAAGATCCAGCGACTCTGGTTCAGCTCTATCGGGATCCGACAGCCGAGGCTTGAGGGCACCGGCAT
Source organism: Pseudomonas piscis (assembly GCF_009380155.1). Classification (GTDB taxonomy): domain Bacteria; phylum Pseudomonadota; class Gammaproteobacteria; order Pseudomonadales; family Pseudomonadaceae; genus Aquipseudomonas; species Aquipseudomonas piscis. The sequence continues at coordinate 1,077,833 of NZ_WHUV01000001.1, forward strand.
GGCGCTGGTCGAGTTCGTCCAGCACCTCGGGCAGCTCCAGCAGCGGTACCGGCCGACTGAGCAGGTAGCCCTGCAGGTAGTCGCAGCCGTAGTGCTCCAGCAGCCGCTGTTGCTCCAGGGTCTCCACCCCTTCGGTCACCACCTGCAAGTGCAGGGTATGGGCCATGACGATGATCGCCTGGACGATCTCCATGTCCTGGGTCGACTTGGGGATGTCCTGGATGAACGAGCGATCGACCTTCAGGGTGTTGAGCGGTAGCCGCTTGAGGTAGGCCAGGGACGAGTAGCCGGTGCCGAAATCGTCGATCGACAGCGATACTCCCAGGCCGCGGATCTGCTTGAGCAGCGCCAGGGTGCTGGCGATGTTGCCCATCAGGGCGTTTTCCGTGACCTCCAGTTCCAGGCGCTGGGGGGCCACCTGGGCGTCGCGCAGGGCGCTCTCGATCTCCCCGGCCAGTTCCTCGCGGGTCAGGTTCAGCGCCGAGCAGTTGACCGCGATCTTCAGTTCGCCGCGGCCGTGGCGCGACAGGTAGGCCAGGTCTTCGCACGCCTTGCGTAGCACCCAACTGTCCAACTCGGCGATCATGCCGTTGGCTTCGGCAATGCTGATGAAGCGATCCGGGCTCAACAAGCCATGCTGTGGATGCTGCCAGCGCACCAGGGCTTCGAGCTTGGTGACCCGGGCGCTGCGAAGGTCGTAGATCGGTTGGTAGTACAGCTGCAAGCCCTGGTTGTCGCGCAGCGCATTGCGCAATTCTTCTTCCAGTTGCAGTTCCAGGGTGGCCCGGGTCTTGAGGTTGGAACTGAAGAAATGCAGGCTGTTGCGCCCCGAGTCCTTGGACTGGTAGAGGGCCAGGTCGGCGTTCTTCAGCAGCTCCTCGCAGGTCTTGCCGTCGTCGGGAAAGATACTGATGCCGATGCTGGTGGTCATCACCATGCGCCGCCCGCCCAGTTCGATCGGCTCCTTCATCTTCTGCATGATGCGCTGGGCCATGTTCCTGGCCTCGTCGCGGCCGTACAGGTTGATGAGGATGCAGAATTCGTCACCGCCCAGGCGCGCCACCACGTCCTCATGGTTGCGGGTCGAGTTCTTGATGTGCCCGGCGATGACCTTGAGCAGTTCATCGCCGGCATCGTGGCCGAGGCTGTCGTTGATGCGCTTGAAGTGGTCGATGTCGAGGAACATCACCGCCAGCATGCCGCCGAAGGTGTTCTTCTCCATCAGCTTTTCAGCGAACAGCTGGTTGAAGCCGCGGCGGTTGATCAGGTTGGTCAGGGCATCGTAGTGGGCCACGTGCTGCAGGGATGCGCGAGCCTGGTCGAGCTGTGAGAGCAGGGCGTTGACCCGGCGCAGGTCGCGCTCCTTGTGCTGCAGCTTCTTGTCCGCCAGGGCTGCGCTGATGCCACTGCCGATGACCAGCAGGATGATCGCGCAGACAGCCAGCCCCAGTTGCAGGTTGCCATCGGGCGTCACCGCGATCGGCAGCGCCCCGGCGGGCAAGGCCAGGGTCATGGACCACATGCCGGTGAAGTGCATGAGGACGATGGCGCCGCCCAGTACCAGGCTGCTGGTGTACTTGAGCAACTGGTGGAATATCCCGCTGCCATCGCGCAGGTGCCGGGACAACAAGAGCGCCGCCAGGCTGCAACCGATGGCCACCAGCAGCGACAGTCCCATGATCCGGGGGTCGTAGTACAGGCTGGCGCTGGAGCGCATGGCCGCCATGCCCACGTAGTGCATGGTGCTGATGCCCAGGCCGATCCACAGCGCGGCCAGGCAGTAGCGCCAGAGCGGCAGTTGCATGTGGCTCAGGGTATTCATCGCCAGCCAGGCGGCGATCAGCGCGATGAACAGCGATAGCAGGGTCAGCGGTAGGTCGTAGTGGATTTCCAGCGGCGCCTCGAACGCCAGCATGGCGATGAAGTGCATGGACCAGATGCCTCCGGCCAGGCAGCAGGCGCCGACCCAACGCCACAAGCGCTGGCTGCTTGGCTGCTCGACATGGCTGACGCGCTCGGCCATGTCCAGGGTGGCGAAGCTGGCGGCGCAGGCCACCAGGTAGGCCAGCAGCACTAGAACCGGATTGTGGGTGCAATGGAGGACCACCTGCCCGCTATCCGGAAGCTCGGTAATGAAATGCAGACCCAGCCAATCCATAGCGTGCCCATGTCTTTTTTAGTCGTCTGGCGTCGGCGGATCAGCGCCAACGAGTGCTTGCAGTATAGAAGGCACTCGGTGGCTGCAATGGGCGGTGGCACTTTGGCCCTAATGATTTGCTTATGGGGGTTATCGCCAATGGTGCTAAGCGCTTTCCTCGAACCAGGGCTCATCGTTCGCCGGTTCCAATGGGGCGAGGCCGAACGCGGCCCGGGCGGCATCGCAATCGGCGTTGTGCTGGCCGTCGATCCAGGAAGCCTCGAACTCCCGGCATGGGCTGCCACGCTGGGCATAGATCGAGCAGCTCACACCCTTGCCGACTTCTCCTTCAAGGGCGATGCAGCGTGGCGACTTGCAGTCGGTACCGAGCATCGCTACCCGGCTGGGACTGATGCTCTGCACCAGTTCGTCGGGGACCGTTCCGCCGGACGAGGCGCATTCGCCCCAGAAAAAAGACACACGAAAGTATGAACAGCAGGCACCGCAATTCAGACACGGACTGGCTTCGGACATAGGCGTATTCAACGGGGAAGGGGTGGGAAAGGGGGGAGGCAAGGCGGCTATTCTAGGCTTCGCATCGGGCTTGGGAAGGGGGGGCGCCAGGTATTTTTTCAGCTTCGGCCAAGCCCTTGAAAATATTGGCAAAGCCCCGGTTTACGGGGGCTGTGAGGCGATGCGCGGGCTGCTGGGTGGAGCGTTTGCCGGAGCTTGCCAGGGCGCGGCGCGATGCCCGGGTATCAGGCTGGCGAATGATCACAGACAGTTGCCCCATGGCTGACTAGATTGCAGTTTCCTGGCGTGTGTCTGGCCCAATAACAATAAGAGAGATCGACCCATGGATAACTCGACTCAAGCGGCGAATGCCTGGCGCATTCTGTTCCTGTTGTTTTTGGCAAACCTGTTCAACTTCTTCGATCGCACCATTCCCGCGATCATCATCGAGCCGATCCGCATGGAGTGGCACCTGAGCGATTTCCAGCTGGGGATCATCGGCACCGCCTTCACCATCGTCTACGCCATCGCCGGCCTGCCCCTGGGGCGGCTGGCCGATACCGGCTCGCGCAGCAAGCTGATGGGCTGGGGCCTGGCGGTCTGGAGCGGGCTCACCGCAGTCAACGGCATGGTGGGCAGTTTCTGGAGCTTCCTGCTGGTGCGCATGGGCGTTGGCATCGGCGAGGCCAGTTATGCACCAGCGGCCAACTCGTTGATCGGCGATTTGTTCCCGGCCCACCGCCGGGCCCGGGCCATGGGCATCTTCATGCTCGGCCTGCCCCTGGGCCTGTTGCTGGCCTTCTTCACCATCGGGGCGATGGTCAAGGCATTCGACAGCTGGCGCGCGCCGTTCTTCATCGCTGCGGTACCGGGCCTGTTGCTGGCGGTGTTCATGTTCTTCATCAAGGAGCCCAAGCGCGGGGCGGCGGAAGCCAGCAAGGTGTCCCAGGAACGCATCGAGCGGCCGATCCGCCGGGTGCTGGCGATCCCGACCTTTCTCTGGCTGACCCTGGCCGGCCTGACCTTCAACTTCGCCACCTATGCCTGCAACTCATTCCTGGTACCGATGTTGCAGCGCTACTTCCTGATGCCCTTGCAGGAGGCGGCGGTGGCCACGGGGATCATTGTCGGGGTGACCGGCCTGGTAGGCCTGACCCTGGGAGGCTGGATCGCCGACAAGATCCACCAGCGGGTGGCCAATGGCCGGTTGTTGTTCGCCGCCGGCAGCCTGCTGATTTCCACTTTGTGCACGGCCTGGGCCCTGCATGCCGGGCGGATCGAGATCGGTGTGTTCGTGGCGGTGTTCAGTATTGGCTGGTTGTTTGCCTACAACTTCTACACCTGCGTCTACACCGCGATCCAGGATGTGGTGGAGCCGCGTTTGCGGGCCACCGCCATGGCGCTGTTCTTCGCCGGCCTGTACCTGTTGGGTGGCGGCCTGGGGCCGGTGGTGGTGGGGGCGTTGTCCGACCGCTTTGCCCATGCGGCGATGGACGCCGCCGGGGCCGTGCAGATGACCGAGGCGTTCAAGGCCATCGGCCTGCACGATGCCATGTACCTGATCCCGGTGGCGCTGCTGCTGACCCTGGTGTTCCTGTTCATTGCCTCGCGCAGCTTCGTGCGCGATGCCCAGCGCATGCGCGACGGGCTGGCGCCGGGCGAGGCGGTTGGAGCGCCAGCGACGGCCTGATGGCACGGCTGTTACGGACGACGATAAAAAAGGCCCGCATGTGCGGGCCTTTTTCGTGGTACCGAAGCCGGGGAATCAGCCTGCTACCAGGACCCGGATCGCCTCCAGGCGCAGCGCGGCTTTCTCGAGCATGGCCAGGCCTTGCTCCCGTTGCTTGCGCAGGGCCACCAGCTCGCTGTCGCGGACGGTGGGGTTGACTGCCTGCAACGCGGTCAGGCGCGCCAGCTCTTCGTCCAGGTCGGCCGCCAGGCGCCGTTGTGCCTCGGCCACGCGCTCGGCGTGACGTGGGGCGATCTTGGCTTCGCCGGCGTTGATCTTCGGTGCCAGCTGGTCGCGCTGGGCCTGGATGAACTTGTTGGCGCTGGCCTTGGGCACGCTTTCCAGCTGGTCGTTGAGGGTCTCGAAGGCCACCCGTGGCGAAAGGTCGTTGCCATTGGCGTCCAGCAGGCAGCGCAGGGCTGCCGGTGGCAGGTAGCGGCCCAGTTGCAGCGAGCGTGGAGCGACCACTTCGCTGACGTAGAGCAGTTCCAGCAGCACGGTGCCGGGCTTGAGCGCCTTGTTCTTGATCAGCGCCACGGCGGTGTTGCCCATGGAACCGGACAGCACCAGGTCCATGCCGCCCTGCACCATCGGGTGTTCCCAGGTGATGAACTGCATGTCCTCGCGGGACAGGGCCTGGCCACGGTCGTAGGTGATGGTCACGCCTTCGTCGTCGCCCAGGGGGAAGCTGGCGTCGAGCATCTTCTCGCTGGGCTTGAGGATCAGGGCGTTGTCCGAATGATCTTCACTATCGATGCCGAAGGCGTCGAACAGGGTCTCCATGTAGATCGGCAGGGCGAACTGGTCGTCTTGCTCGAGGATCGCCTCCACCAGCGACTCGCCTTCGCCGGCGCCACCGGAGTTCAGTTCCAGCAGGCGGTCGCGGCCAGTATGCAGCTCGGCTTCCAGGCGCTCGCGTTCACCGCGGGCCTCGTCGATCAGGGCCTGCCACTGGCCGTCGTCGGCATTTTCCAGGAGCGGCAGCAAACGCGGGCCGAACTGGTGCTGCAGGGCGTTGCCGGTAGGGCAGGTATTGAGGAAGGCGTTCAGCGCTTCGTGGTACCACTGGAACAGGCGCTCTTGCGGGCTGGTCTCCAGGTAGGGTACGTGCAGCTCGATCACGTGCTTCTGGCCGATCCGGTCCAGGCGCCCGATCCGCTGTTCCAGCAGGTCCGGGTGCGCGGGCAGGTCGAACATCACCAGGTGATGGGCGAACTGGAAGTTGCGGCCTTCACTGCCGATTTCCGAGCAGATCAGCACCTGGGCACCGAACTCTTCGTCGGCGAAGTAGGCGGCGGCGCGGTCGCGCTCGAGGATGTTCATGCCTTCATGGAAGACCGTGGCCGGGATGCCGGAGCGCACGCGCAGGGCGTCTTCCAGGTCCATGGCGGTCTCGGCGTGGGCGCAGATCACCAGGACCTTGGTGCGCTTGAGCATCTTCAACTGGTCGATCAGCCACTCGACCCGCGGGTCGAATTTCCACCAGCGCTGGTCGTCGTCACTGGCCTCGGGCTGGGCCTGGAAGCTGACTTCCGGGTACAGCTCGGCATGCTCGCCCAGGGGCAGCTCCAGGTATTCGTCCGGGCACGGCAGCGGATAGGCGTGCAGCTTGCGCTCCGGGAAGCCCTGGACCGCGGCGCGGGTGTTACGGAACAGCACGCGGCCGGTGCCGTGGCGGTCCAGCAATTCGCGCACCAGGCGTGCGCTGGCTTCGCTGTCGCCATCGTTGACGGCGGCCAGCAGGGCTTCGCCCTCGTTGCCCAGGAAACCCTGGATGGTCTTGTGCGCTTCGGGGGACAGCCGGCCCTGGTCCAGCAGTTCCTGCACGGCTTCGGCCACCGGCCGGTAGTTCTCGCTCTCGGCGCGGAAGGCCGCCAGGTCGTGGAAGCGGTTGGGGTCCAGCAGGCGCAGGCGGGCGAAGTGGCTGTCCTGGCCCAGTTGCTCGGGGGTGGCGGTCAGCAGCAGGACGCCGGGAATGGTCTCGGCCAGTTGCTCGACCAGGGTGTATTCCGGGCTGGCTTGTTCTTCGTGCCAGACCAGGTGATGGGCTTCGTCCACCACCATCAGGTCCCAGCCGGCGGCGAACAGCGCGTCCTGGGCCTTTTCGTCGTCCACCAGCCATTCCAGGGCCACCAGGGCCAGCTGGGTGTCTTCGAACGGGTTGCTGGCATCGCTTTCGATGAAGCGTTCTTCGTCGAACAGTGCGACCTGCAGGTTGAAGCGCCGGCGCATTTCCACCAGCCACTGGTGCTGCAGGTTCTCCGGAACCAGGATCAGCACCCGGCTGGCACGGCCCGACAGAAGTTGGCGATGGATCACCAGGCCGGCCTCGATGGTCTTGCCCAGGCCCACTTCGTCCGCCAGCAGTACCCGCGGCGCGATACGGTCGGCGACTTCACGGGCGATATGCAACTGGTGGGCGATGGGTTGGGCACGCACGCCGCCCAGGCCCCAGAGTGGCGATTGCAGCTGGCGGCTGGTGTGTTCCAGGGTGTGGTAGCGCAGCGAGAACCAGGCCAGCGGGTCGATCTGCCCGGCGAACAGGCGGTCACTGGCCAGGCGGAACTGGATGAAGTTCGACAGCTGGGTCTCAGGCAGGGTGACGGGCTGGTTCTGTGCGTCGAGACCGTGATAGACCAGCAGGCCGTCGACGTCCTCGACTTCCTGCACGGTCATCTTCCAGCCTTCGAAGTGGGTGATGCTGTCACCCGGGGAAAACCTCACGCGGGTGAGGGGCGCATTCCGTAGCGCATACTGGCGAGTGTCGCCAGTGGCCGGGTAGAGCACGGTCAGCAAGCGGCCGTCCTGTGCCAGAACGGTGCCTAGACCTAGCTCCGCTTCGCTGTCACTGATCCAGCGTTGCCCCGGTTGATACTGCTGCGCCATGCTGCCTGACTCCCGCTTTGAAAAAGCCGACTATCTTAACGGAACCTGCTTGCAGTCCAAAGGATTCTGATGAAAACCCCTGGATAAAAAGTAGCGTAAGCGCTGCGTTCGTCGGGGTAGCGGGCACTATCGGCTGACGACTGGGTCACAGTTTTGCGACCGATGGCTCAAGTCGCCCATGCCGCAGCCGACAGCCTGCTGACAGGAGACCTATAACATGCTGCCACCGATGCTCCCCTTGAGTGCCGTGCCCGTCACTTCACAGCAGGATCCGATCCGCCAGCGGCCGGATATCCCACCCGTGGTGCCGGTGCAGGAGAGCTCCAATGAAAGCACTATCGACCTGCAAAAGCGCGATGCCGAGCAGTCGGCCTTGCTGCTGCGCGAGGAACAGCAGCGTCAGCAGGAACGGCAGCGGCGCCAGCGCGAGGAACAGGACGATCCCGAGCAGCACCTGGCGGTGCCCGGGGACGAGTTGAATGCCGACAACACGGTGCCGGTGGCACCGCTGATCGAGGACGCCCCGCGCCAGGGCCTCTGGGTGGACGTACAGGTCTAGCCCGCCGGCCCCCCTTCGGCCAGCTCTTCGAGCGCCCGCAGCAGGCGCTGGATTTCCCCTTCGGTATTGAGATGGCTCACCGCGATCCGCGCGACGCTGGCCAGGCCCCGGGCCTGCATGTCCAGCGGGGTGTAGGCCACGCCGTTGGCGCCGATGTTGATGCCCTGGCGTGCCAGTCGCGCCTTGAGGGCAAGACTGTCCCAGCCCTTGAGCGTGAAGGCGATCAGCCCGGATTGCCGCCCAGGCGTGCCCAGGTCCTGGCGTTGCAGGCCGGGTATGCGGTCCATGGCTGTGCGCAGCAGCCCGCTGAGGCTTGCGATGCGCTGCTCGATGGCCTGTATGCCGATCTCCTCGAGTTCTTGTAGCGCATTGGCCAGTCCGGCCAGCAAGACCTGCGACACCTCGCTGGTTTCGAAGCGTCGAGCATCACCGCGCAGGCTGAAGCCCTGGCCGTTCCAGGGCGCCGACAGCACATCCCGTTGCTGGGGCTGCAACCGTTCGAGAAAACCAGGCCTCACATAGAGCAGTGCCGTACCCCGCGGGCCGCGCAGGTACTTGCGTCCGGCGGCCTTGAGCACGTCGCAGCCCAGGGCCTGGACATCACAGGGCAGTTGGCCCAGGGCCTGGCCGGCATCGATGAAATAGGGAACATGCCACTGGCGCGCCAGGTGGCCGATGGCGGCTGCGGGGTTGATCAGGCCGCCGTTGGCCGGGAGCCAGGTCAAGGCGATCAGGCGGACCCGTGCATCGAGCATCGACTCCAGGGCCGGGACCGACACCGCGCCATGGCTGTCGCAGGGAATGACTTCCAGTTGCGCCCCCGCTGCGATCGCTGGCGCCATGCAGGCCAGGTTGCCACCCCATTCGTGTCGGCCCACCAGGATCCGGTCGCCGCTGCGCCAGCGGGGCAGGGCGTTGAAGGCCAGGCTCCAGGCGGCCGAGCCGCTGCTGGCGAAGGCGATCGCCTCGGCCGAGGTGTTGAGCAAGCGGGCCGCGAGGCAGCGGGCCCGCTCCGGCCAGTCTGTCGTCGTGGCGGCCTCCATCGGCCCTTGCTGGGCCTCGTGCTGCAACTGCTGGTACATGGCGTCCAGGGTGCCCTGGCTGGGCAGCGAAGCGCCGGCATGGTTGAAATGGCAGACCCGTGCGCAACCCGGCGTGGCTTGGCGTAGCCGGGCGTGCTGGGCCGGGCCCAACAGGGTCACGGTTGCAGCTCGAAGATCCCGTCCACTTCCACGGCGACCCCGGCGGGCAGGCTGGCCACACCCACGGCGGTACGGGCATGCCGGCCCTTGTCGCCGAGGGCATTGACCAGCAAGTTCGAGGCACCGTTGGCTACGCCGCTGTGGCCCTGGAAGTCGCCGCTGGCGGCGATGAACACGCCGAGCCGGCTGATGCTACGCAAGCGCGACAGGTCGTCATCCAGTGCCGCACTCAGCTGGGCCAGCAGGCCGAGGGCGGCCAGTTCGGCCGCCTGGGCGCCTTGTTCCGGCGACAGGTTCTCACCGAGCCGGCCGAGCAGGGCGGGCTGGCCCTGGAGCAGGGGGATCTGGCCGGAGATGAACAGCAGGTTCTGGCTGCGTACGTGATTGACATAGCTGGCGGCTGGCTGGCTGGGCTCCGGTAGTTCCAGGCCCAGTTGCTGTACGCGATGCTTCAAGGAGTGGTTCATGGCGGGTCCTCGGATGAAAGACCAGCAGCATCGGCTTTCGCTCCGGGGGCGACAAACGGATAGATCTAATCCGATGTATCCAAATGGCTCATGGATGTTCGGCCTGTTCTTGCAACCACTGGGCGAAGCAGTGCGCGGTCGGGCTTGCCCCGTTTTCGGCAGTGACCAGCCAGTAGCCGATCTGGCTGTCCAGGGGCGGCAGGTCGAAGGCTTGCACCAGGCTGCCTTGGTCCAGGTGACGCTGGATCAAGCGGCGCCGGCCCATGGCCAGGCCTTGGCCGGCCACCGCCGCCTCCACCACGATGTTGTAGTCGTGCAGCATCACGGGCGGGTGCGGGCTGAGGTCGAAACCATGGCTGGCGCTCCAGTCGTGCCACTCGAAGGGCTGCTGGGAGTGCGCCATCAGCCGTGGGGCCCGGTCCAGGGTCGTGGCCTTGAGTTCGGGGCTGCAGACCGGGGCTAGCTGTTCGGCCAGCAGGCGTGTGGCGCGGACCCTGGGCCACACACCCTTGCCGTAGCGAATGGCCAGGTCGACCTCGGCCCCGGCGACATCCGCCAGTTCGATGGAGGCTTGCAGCTCCAGCTGGATCTGTGGGTAGCGTCGGTTGAAGTCGGCCAGGCGCGGTGCCAGCCACAAGGTGGCGAAGGAGGCCAGCAGGCCGACGCGCAGCACCTTGGGTTCAGGTGCGGCCTGCAATGCCTGGGTGGCCTGGGCGATCTGTTCCAGGGCCGGGTGGATCTGCCGGTGGTAGGCCGCGCCGGCGTGGGTCAGGTCGATGGCCCGGGTGCGGCGGATGAACAGCGGCTGGCCCAGGTGCTCTTCGAGCTTGTGCACCTGATGGCTGACGGCGCTCTGGCTGACGCACAGCTCCTGGGCGGCCTTGCTGAAACTCAGGTGCCGGGCCACGGCCTCGAAGGCGCGCAGGGCCAGCAGCGGCGGCAGGTGCTTGGGCATTTCCACGGTGGCTTTCCTGGGACGGTTCAAGGGGCCATTGTGCGGATAAAAAACTTCCGAGGCAGAGATTTTATTGCGCCGCCACAGGTCAGATGACTGGTCAGGGGCTGCGTCACGCCGCATTATTGCCCCTATTCGCCATTGATCTTTCGTGATGCACGCCATGAATCAAGAACCCAAGTTGATCGACCTGAACGCCGAGCGCGCCAAGCGCGTGCATGACCTCAACGAAAAACGCCTGAATGAAGTGCGCCAGGCATTCGAGCAAGCGATGCCGCTGGGCAAACCGAAGAAAAAACCAAAAAACAAACCGAAAAAGCGCTGAACAGGGCGTTTTCCGTTGATATAGGTCAGTTATTCCCCCTTCCTCTCCCCCCGTTCTTGGCGTCATTGACGCCGGTCAATTTTCCCCTGCGCCTCTTTGGTTAACTTAGCTCCATCGCAACGAGGCACGAGCAGGAGGCTGGTCATGTTTTTCGACAATGTGGTGTTCGCCGGAGTGCTGACAGTCGGCCTCATGGTGCTGTTCTTCGCAGGTTTTGGATTCTTCATCTGGAAAGACGCGAACAAGCGTAAAAAACCTTAAGTCTCTCCAGAGCAACGAGCACGCAAGGCATTTTGGGCAACTTCGGTTGCCCTTTTTTTTGCCTGCAGGAAAGGGTCGGGCATCGAATGCCGGGCATAAAAAAAGGTGCGTCCCCAGGGCGCACCTTTTTTCTGGCCGGGATTTGTTCGTCAGCTGCCCAGGACCTTCGAGGCGGCCCAGAACAGGCCGGCCGACAGGGCCACGGTGGCTGGCAGGGTCAGGACCCAGGCCATCAGGATGGTCTTCACCGTGCCGCTTTGCAGGCCGCTCTTGTTGGCGACCATGGTCCCGGCCACGCCGGAGGAGAGCACGTGGGTGGTGGACACCGGCAGGCTGAACACGTTGGCCAGGCCGATCAGGCCGGCAGCGGTGATTTGCGCCGACATACCCTGGGCGTAGGTCATGCCTTGCTTGCCGATCTTCTCGCCGATGGTCTGTACTACGCGTTTCCAGCCGATCATGGTGCCCAGGCCCAAGGCCAGGGCCACGGCCAGGATCACCCAGAACGGCGCGTACTCGGTGGTGGCGGTCAGGTCCTTGCGCAGCTTGTCCAGGTCGGCTTTTTCACGGGCGGCCAGGCCAGGCAGCTTGCCGACCTTCTTGGCCGTGTCGTCCAGGCACAAGAGGTAGCGACGGACTTCGATGCGGTCTTCCGGAGACAGCGAATGGTAGTCGGAAACGCCCTTGAGGCTGCTCAGCAAGGCGCTGATGGTCGGTTCGGTCTGCTGCGGGTTACAGCGGAACTTGCCAGGGAGATCGTCCTTCACGCTTTTGCCCAGGGCCAGGAATTCGCCCAGGGACTCGTGGTTGCGCTGGTAGAACTGGCTCAGGTGCAGGGTGGCGTCGCGGGTACGCTCGATCTGGTAGGTGGTGCTGTTGAGGTCCAGCACGAACTGCGCGGGCACGATGCCGATCAGCACCAGCATGATCAGGCCGATGCCTTTCTGGCCATCATTGGAGCCGTGGACGAAGCTCACGGCCATGGCCGAGATCACCAGCACCAGGCGGTTCCAGAATGGCGGATGCTTCTTGTCGTCGACCTTGCGGCGCTGTTCCGGGGTCTTGTGCATCTTCGAGATCGGCCGCCACCACTTCAGGCCGATCAATACCAGCGCTGCAATAATGAAGCCGGCCATGGGCGAGAACACCAGGGACGCGCCGATATCGATCGCTTTCTGCCAGTTCACGCCATCGCCCAGGGGGATGTCGTTGAGCAGGGCATTGGCCAGGCCGACACCGAGGATCGAACCGATCAGGGTGTGGGAACTGGAGGCGGGAATGCCGAAGTACCAGGTACCCAGGTTCCAGGCGATGGCAGCGGCCAGCAAGGAGAAGACCATGGCCAGGCCGTGGCCGGTATTGACATTGATCAGCAGCTCGACCGGCAGCAGATGGACGATGGCATAGGCTACGCCGACACCGCCGAGGAGCACGCCGAGGAAATTGAATACACCGGAAAAGAATACGGCCAGGTGCGGCGGCATGGCTTTGGTGTAGATAACAGTGGCAACCGCATTAGCGGTGTCATGAAAGCCGTTGATGAACTCGTAGGCGAGGACAAAAGCCAGGGCGAGCAAGAGGCTCACAAGCACCCAAGCATCCAGTCCGCTGAATAAATCGATCATGAAGGTTTTCTGACCCGGTCATAAGGGGGCGCGATTATGCCAGAAAACCCTGCTAATCAACGCACAAGCTGCTCGCCGGTAACATTCTTCAACGAAAAAACTGACCCGGAGCAGAGTTTTCTCCGATTCCTCCCAGGAACGGCAACCCATTGATTTTATTGGACCGTAACCTGTCGGCTGGCGGCCAGGGGCGGTTTCAATGGGGTTAAAACGCTTGTATGAAATTTCACTCTGAGGGCTTGCCGGGTAGCGTTCCTAGGCTCTATGGCGCGAGGTACCGAGGCTCGGGATGATGAGCATCGATAGCCTGCCTGCCGCCGAGATCATCGTGCGGGCAAGGAAGCAAGCCCAAGAAAACTCAAGCCGCCCGCATCATGGCTGGTCGGCCCTGAGTTCCTTTTCCATTTTCTGCAGTTCCTGGGTGAACGCCTGGTCGCGAATGCTGGCACGTTTGCGCCAAGGTTTGCGTTCAGGTTCGGGCTGGGCGGCATACAGAGTCACTTCGCCACCGTAAACATCCTTGTAACGTTGCTCCTGGCGCTCAAGTTCCGCGCGCAGTTCGTCTTTCGTCACAGTGTTACCTAATTGTGTAAGGTCCATTCCGATGTAACGCATGGCAGGGGCGCGCCTACGGGAAAGCAGACTCCACAGCACTCGGGCTTGGGAGTCGCAATCCTTGCAAACGAGCCTTTAATTGCACGCGGCTACGTCACCGGATGAAAACGCCTGTCGTAGCAACAGCGTCGTCTATTGCAAACGGATTGGCCAAATAGTGTTTGGGGTCAAGCGCTTGCGGCAGGTAATCGGCTACTGCAGCTGATTACCCGAATGAGTTGGAAGGGGTCGGGGCCCGTTTCCCTCATTCGAGCAGTATAGCTTCGGTAAAGAATAACTCTATGACAACGAAGTTTAAAACTGCCAACTTCATTTATGAGTGTTTTGTTACGTTCAAGTTCTAATCATTTTTTGTGCAGGTGTTGTTCTCAGTCACTTTGCCGACGTAATGCGGATGAGTGAGGCACGGTTTGCGCTGATTGTGCTAAATGCGCGGATGATTATTACCTGGAATGAACCAATACCTTGGGTGAATCCATGAATCGCTGATTGTGAGCACCGAACCGGTTGATTGCACTTGCCGATGAGCGGTTCGATAATCGCCCGATATTGCCGTTGCCTGTCGTAGCGCTCGGTTGATACAGCCTGTAATGCCGCAGAACCACGCCGCAGGGAGCCTGGAATGAACGATCAGATGCGCAACTCCTTCACCTCGATGGCACCGCCGATCGTGGCCTCGGCAGCGAAGAGGATCCAGGCGTTCACCGGCGATCCGGACTTCATGACCTCCCTGGCCCGGGGCCTGGCGGTGATCCAGGCGTTCCAGGAACGCAAGCGGCACCTGACCATCGCCCAGATCAGCCACCGTACGGAGATTCCCCGGGCGGCGGTGCGTCGCTGCCTGCACACCCTGATCAAGCTTGGCTATGCCACCACCGACGGACGCACTTATTCACTGCTGCCCAAGGTGCTGACCCTGGGTCATGCCTACCTGTCCTCGACCCCCCTGGCCGTTTGCGCACAACCCTACCTGGACCGCATGAGCGAGCAGCTGCACGAGGCCTGCAACATGGCGACCCTGGAGGGTGACGACATCCTCTACATCGCCCGTTCGGCCACCACCCAACGGCTGATTTCCGTCGATCTTTCGGTGGGCGGCCGATTGCCGGCCTACTGCACCTCCATGGGACGGATCCTGCTGGCTGCGCTGGATGACTCCTCGCTGCACGAATACCTCGAGCATGCCGACCTGCAGGCCAAGACCAGCCGCACCCTGCATACTCCGCAGGCATTGCTGGAGTGCCTGCAGCAGGTGCGTCAGCAGGGTTGGTGCATCGTCGACCAGGAGCTGGAGCAGGGGCTGCGTTCGATTGCCGTGCCGGTGTACGACGCGTCAGGCCAGGTACTGGCAGCCTTGAACGTCAGTACCCATGCCAGCCGAGTCAGCCACGCCGAGCTGGTACAGCGTTTTCTGCCCGGCCTGCTGGGCGTCAGCCGCGAACTCAGCGCCCAGCTGTTCACTTAAGCTGTGCGATAAACGCCCAGATCCGCTCCCGGCGAATTGACGTTGTTTCCCCGGGCTGATTAATGTCGCGCCAGTGTCTTCGACTACGCACATCCACAGCCCGCATTTCCTGTGCGGTCCACCCAGTTGCGCCATCCAATAATAAAGAAGAGGCCAGCCCCATGAGCATGTTCACAGTGCGCCCTTGCCCCCATCACAGCCGCGTCGCCTTGCCTGCCAGCTGATTTGCCCTTGCCGTCATGATCCGGCCTGCCCAGGCGGAATGTTGCGCACCGGTGGTCTTGCATGGATGAACAGCCATGAACCAACCGCAATCCGCAGTAGGGAACTGCCTCGATGTGCAGTCCTTCATCAATGCCCAACCGCTGTCGTCCTACCAGTGGCGGGTGGTGATCCTGTGTTTCTTGATCGTTTTCCTCGATGGCCTGGATACGGCGGCCATGGGGTTCATCGCTCCGGCGCTGTCCCAGGACTGGGGCATCGACCGCGCCAGCCTTGGCCCGGTGATGAGCGCTGCGCTGATCGGCATGGTTTTCGGCGCCCTGGGTTCCGGGCCGCTGGCCGACCGCTTTGGGCGCAAGGCGGTGTTGGTGGGCGCGGTGGCGCTGTTTGGTGCCTTCAGCCTGGCGTCGGCCTATAGCGCCAGCGTCCAGCAGTTGTTGGTCTTGCGGTTCCTCACCGGCCTGGGGCTCGGTGCGGGCATGCCCAATGCCACTACGCTGCTTGCCGAATACACCCCCGAGCGCCACAAATCGCTGCTGGTGACCAGCATGTTCTGCGGTTTCAACCTGGGCATGGCCGCAGGCGGGTTCATCTCCGCCAAGCTGATCCCGGCCTTCGGCTGGCATAGCCTTTTGCTGGTGGGGGGCGTCCTGCCGCTGCTCCTGGTCCTGGTGCTCCTGACCTGGTTGCCGGAATCGGCACGGTACCTGGTGGTGCGCGGTGCTGGCACCGACAAGGTGCGCAAGGCCCTGGCACCCATAGCCCCGGCCCTGGTCCACGAGGCTGGCAGCTTCAGCGTGCCGGAGCAGAAGACGGTGCGGGCGCGCAATGTGCTCGCGGTGATCTTCTGCGCCACCTGCAGCCTTGGCACCCTGTTGTTGTGGCTGACCTATTTCATGGGGCTGGTGATCGTCTACCTGTTGACCAGCTGGTTGCCGACCTTGATGCGCGACAGCGGGGCGAGCCTGGAACAGGCAGCCTTCATCGGTGCTCTGTTCCAGTTTGGCGGAGTGCTCAGTGCGGTACTGGTGGGCTGGGCGATGGACCGCTTCGACCCGCACAAGGTGATCGGCATCTGCTATCTGCTGGCCGGAGCCTTCGCCTACGCCGTTGGCCAGAGCCTGGGCAACATGGTGTTGTTGGCCAGCCTGGTGCTGGTCGCCGGCATGTGCGTCAACGGTGCGCAATCGGCGATGCCGTCCCTCGCCGCTCGCTTCTATCCGACCCAGGGCCGGGCCACTGGTGTCTCGTGGATGCTCGGTGTCGGTCGGTTCGGCGCGATTCTCGGTGCCTGGATGGGCGCGACCTTGCTGGGTATGGGCTGGAATTTCGCGCAGGTGCTCAGCGCCCTGGTGATTCCTGCGGTATTGGCCACCACAGCGGTGCTGATCAAGGGCCGGGTCAGCCACGCCGATGCCACTTGAACCCGGAACCTTGGGCCCGCCTGCCGGCGAACAGTCGGTGGTTGCTAGCGCTGCAGGACAATAGGTAGCTTCGCAACAATGTGTTCGATAATCGAACAGTTAGTCGATTATCGGATTGTTTCGTGGTTTTGCCCCGGCTTAACCTTCAGTCACTGCGGCGCCACCTGAGCGCCTTTCCCCAGTCGCTGGACACTCACCGGGAGCCCCCTCCATGGCTGCAATCCTCTCGCTGCACGAGGCCGTGAAGCAGTTGATCAACGACGGCGACACCGTCGCGCTCGAAGGTTTCACCCACCTGATCCCCACGGCCGCGGGCCATGAAATCATCCGCCAGGGCAAGCAGGACCTGACCCTGGTGCGGATGACCCCGGACCTGATCTACGACCAGCTGATCGGTGCCGGTTGCGCCCGCAAGCTGATTTTCTCCTGGGGTGGCAACCCGGGCGTGGGCTCCCTGCATCGCCTGCGCGACGCCGTGGAAAAACAATGGCCGCGGCCGCTGGAGATCGAAGAGCACAGCCATGCCGACCTGGCCAATGCCTACGTCGCCGGGGCCTCGGGTTTGCCGTTCGCCGTGCTACGGGCCTACGCCGGCTCCGACTTGCCCAAGGTCAACCCGCTGATCAAGAGCGTGACCTGCCCCTTCACCGGTGAAGTGCTGGCGGCGGTGCCTTCGGTGCGCCCGGATGTCACGGTGATCCACGCGCAAAAAGCCGACCGCAAGGGCAACGTCCTGCTGTGGGGCATCCTCGGCGTGCAGAAGGAGGCGGCGCTGGCCGCCAAGCGTTGCATCGTCACCGTCGAGGAGATCGTCGATGACCTCGACGCGCCGATGAATGCCTGTGTGCTGCCGACCTGGGCCTTGAGCGCGGTGTGCCATGTGCCTGGCGGTGCCCATCCGTCCTACGCCCACGGGTATTCCGAGCGCGACAACCGCTTCTACCAGGCGTGGGACCCCGTCGCCCGCGATCGCCAGAGCTTCACCGCATGGATCGACCAGTACATTCGCGGTACTGCCGATTTCAGTGAATTCCAGGCCAAGCTGGCCGCAGCCCGGGAGGCCCGGCAATGACTTACTCCACCAATGAAATGATGACCGTGGCCGCGGCGCGGCGCCTGCGCAACGGTTCGGTATGCTTCGTCGGCATCGGCCTGCCGTCCAAGGCCGCCAACCTGGCGCGTCTCACTTCGTCGCCAGACGTGGTGCTGATCTATGAATCCGGCCCGATCGGTGCCAAGCCCAGCGTCCTGCCGCTATCCATCGGCGACGGTGAACTGGCGGAAACCGCCGATACCGTGGTCCCCACCGGGGAAATCTTCCGCTATTGGCTGCAAGGTGGGCGGATCGACGTGGGTTTCCTGGGGGCGGCCCAGGTCGACCGCTTCGGCAATATCAACACCACGGTGGTCGGCGATTATCACCAGCCCAAGGTGCGCCTGCCGGGCGCTGGCGGTGCGCCGGAGATCGCCGGCTCGGCCAAGAGCGTGCTGATCATCCTCAAGCAGTCCGCCCGGTCCTTCGTCGACAAGCTGGACTTCGTCACCTCGGTCGGCCATGGCGAAGGCGGCGATTCGCGTCAGCGCCTGGGGCTGCCGGGCGCCGGTCCGGTGGGGATCATCACCGACCTGTGCATCATGGAACCTGAGGCAGGCAGCCATGAGTTCGTCGTCACTTCCCTGCATCCGGGAGTGACCCGCGAACAGGTGGTGGAGGCCACGGGCTGGGCCGTCCGTTTCGCCGAACAGGTGGCCCAGACCAGCGCGCCCACCGCGCTGGAATTGACGGCGCTGCGCGAACTGGAGGCTCGCACCGCCGCCGCCCATGGCCAGACCCCGGGAGAAGCCTGATGCGCGACGTATTCATCTGCGATGCCATTCGCACCCCCATCGGCCGCTTTGGCGGCGGCTTGTCCGGCGTGCGGGCCGATGACCTGGCGGCCTTGCCGATCAAGGCGCTGATGGCGCGCAACCAGCAAGTGGACTGGAGCGCCCTGGACGAAGTGTTCCTCGGCTGTGCCAACCAGGCCGGCGAAGACAACCGCAACGTGGCACGCATGGCGTTGTTGCTCGCCGGCCTGCCGGACAGCGTGCCGGGCGTGACCCTCAACCGTCTTTGCGCTTCGGGCATGGAAGCTGTGGGGACGGCGTTTCGTGCCATCGCCAGTGGCGAGATGGAGTTGGCCATCGCCGGCGGCGTGGAGTCCATGTCCCGTGCGCCTTTCGTGATGGGCAAGGCCGAGAGTGCCTTTTCCCGCAGCATGCAACTGGAGGACACCACCATCGGCTGGCGTTTCATCAACCCGTTGATGGAGGCCCGGTACGGGGTGGATGCCATGCCCCAGACCGCCGACAACGTCGCGGATGAGTGGCAGATCTCCCGGGCCGACCAGGACGCCTTCGCCCTGCGCAGCCAGCGCAAGGCCGCGGCGGCCCAGGCGGCGGGTTTTTTTGCCGAAGAAATAGTGCCGGTGCGCATCACCCACAAGAAGGGAGAAACCCTCATCGAGGATGACGAGCACCTGCGTCCGCAGACCACCCTGGAGGCCTTGAACAAACTCAAGCCGGTGAATGGGCCGGACAAGAGCGTCACCGCCGGCAATGCCTCGGGGGTCAACGACGGCGCCGCCGCGCTGATCCTGGCCTCGGCCGATGCGGTGAGGCAGCACGGTCTGACGCCAAGGGCCCGGGTCCTGGGCATGGCCAGCGCCGGGGTGGCGCCACGGGTCATGGGCATCGGCCCGGTGCCGGCGGTGCGCAAGCTTACCCAGCGCCTGGGCCTGGCGGTGGGTGACTTCGATGTGATCGAGCTCAACGAGGCGTTCGCCAGCCAGGCCCTGGCGGTGCTGCGTGAACTGGGGTTGGCGGATGACGCGCACCAGGTCAATCCCAACGGTGGCGCCATCGCCCTGGGCCATCCGCTGGGCATGAGCGGGGCCAGGCTGGTGCTGACCGCCTTGCACCAACTGGAGCGGACTGGCGGCAAGAAAGGCCTGGCCACCCTGTGCGTGGGGGTCGGGCAAGGCCTGGCCCTGGCCATCGAACGGGTCTGACGCCGATTGCCCGTAGCCGTCGAGGCGACTGCGGGGCCACCTTGTCATGGAGACAGTGGAACGGGAGTGTTGCCAAGTATGTCTAGACTGACACTGTCCCCCATGAGTGAAAAGACATGACTACAACTACAAGTCACTACACCGGAGAGGAACGCAGCAAAAGGATCTTTGCCATTGTCGGTGCTTCATCCGGCAACCTGGTGGAATGGTTCGACTTCTATGTCTACGCCTTCTGCGCCATTTATTTCGCCCCGGCGTTCTTTCCCTCGGACGACCCCACGGTGCAGTTGCTCAACACTGCTGGGGTGTTCGCCGCCGGATTCCTGATGCGCCCGATCGGCGGCTGGTTGTTCGGCCGGGTCGCCGACCGCCACGGGCGCAAGAACTCGATGATGATCTCGGTGCTGATGATGTGCGCCGGCTCCCTGGTCATCGCCTTCCTGCCGACCTATGCCAGCATCGGTGCCTGGGCGCCGTTCCTGCTGCTGATGGCGCGGCTGTTCCAGGGGTTGTCGGTGGGCGGCGAGTACGGCACCACCGCCACCTACATGAGCGAGGTGGCGCTCAAGGGCCAGCGTGGTTTCTTCGCGTCATTCCAGTATGTGACCCTGATCGGCGGGCAACTGCTGGCGGTGCTGGTGCTGGTGATCATCCAGCAGTTCCTCGACGAGGCCGAGCTCAAGGCCTGGGGCTGGCGCATTCCGTTCGTGATCGGCGCCATAGCGGCCTTGATCTCGTTGCTGCTGCGCCGTTCGCTGAAGGAAACCAGCAGCCGGCAAACCCGCGAGGACAAGAACGCCGGCAGTGTCGCCGCGCTGTTCAAGCACCATTCGGCGGCCTTCATCACGGTGCTGGGCTACACCGCCGGTGGTTCGCTGATCTTCTATACCTTCACCACCTACATGCAGAAATACCTGGTGAACACCGCCGGCATGCACGCCAAGACCGCCAGCTATGTCATGACTGGCGCCTTGTTCCTGTACATGTGCATGCAACCGCTGTTCGGCATGCTCGCCGACCGCATCGGCCGGCGTAACTCGATGCTCTGGTTCGGCGCGCTGGGGACATTGTTCACGGTGCCACTCCTGCTGGCCCTGAAGACCGTCAGCAGCCCGCTCCTGGCGTTCGTGCTGATTACCCTGGCGCTGGCCATCGTCAGTTTCTACACCTCCATCAGCGGCCTGGTGAAGGCCGAGATGTTCCCGCCCGAGGTCCGGGCGCTGGGCGTGGGGCTGGCCTATGCGGTGGCCAATGCGATCTTCGGTGGTTCGGCGGAATGGGTGGCCCTGAACTTCAAGAACATGGGCATGGAAAACACTTTCTACTGGTACGTTACGGTGATGATGGCCATCGCCTTCCTGTTCAGCCTGCGATTGCCCAGGCAGGCCGCCTACCTGCACCACGACCTTTGAACCACGAGCCTGCGCCCGGGTGGACGCAGGCTGCCAAGGACCCTTATGACCCTAGCTGCGAGCAACCAGCTGTTCGATGCCTATTTCACCGCCCGGCCAATGCGCAGGGTGTTCTGCGACCAGGGGCGGATCCAGGCCATGCTCGATTTCGAAGCCGCCCTGGCCCGGGCCGAGGCCCGGGTGGGGTTGATCCCGGCCAGCGCCGTCGCGCCGATCGAGGCCGCCTGCCAGGCCGAGCTGTATGACTTGCAGGCCCTGGGCGAGGCCATAGTCACGGCGGGCAACCCGGCCATCCCGCTGGTCAAGGCCCTGGGCCGGCAAGTGGCTGCAAACGCCTGCGAAGCCGAGCGCCATGTGCACCTGGGCGCCACCAGCCAGGATGTGATGGACACTGGCCTGGTGCTGCAACTGCGCAGCGCCCTGGACCTGCTGGAACACGACCTTGAGCGCCTGGGCCAGTGCCTGGTGGCCCAGGCCGAGCGATACGCCGACCTGCCCCTGGCGGGCCGGACCTGGCTGCAACATGCCACTCCAGTCACGCTGGGCATGAAGATCGCCGGTTGGCTGGGGGCGGTGACCCGCAGCCGCGAACGCTTGCAGCAACTCAAGCCGCGCTTGCTGGTGCTGCAATTCGGTGGTGCCTCCGGGACCCTGGCGGCCTTGGGCGAGCAAGCGCTACCGGTGGCTCGGGCCCTGGCCGAGGAGCTGCGCCTGGGCCTGCCGGAGCAACCCTGGCACACCCAGCGTGATCGCCTGGTGGAGTTCGCCTCGACCCTCGGCCTGTTGGCCGGCAGCCTGGGCAAGCTGGGCCGGGATATAAGCCTACTGATGCAGACCGAGGCGGCGGAGGTATTCGAGCCGGCGGCGGCGGGCAAGGGCGGCTCCTCGACCATGCCGCACAAGCGCAATCCGGTGGGCTCGGCGGTGCTGATCAGCGCCGCGACCCGGGTTCCGGGGTTGCTGGCGACACTGTTTTGCGCCATGCCCCAGGAGCACGAGCGCAGCCTGGGGCTGTGGCATGCCGAATGGGAAACCCTGCCGGAGATCTGCTGCCTGGTATCCGGTGCCCTGCACCAGGCCCTGTCACTGGCCGAGGGCCTGGAGGTGGATCGCCAGCGCATGGCGCACAACCTCCAGTTGACCCAGGGGCTGGTTCTGGCAGAGGCGGTGAGCATGGCCCTGGCCCAGCGCCTGGGGCGCGAGACCGCCCACCACCTGCTGGAACAATGCTGCAAGCGCGCGGTGGCCGAGCAACGCCACCTGCGCGGGGTATTGGGCGAGGATCCCCAGGTCAGTGCCGAGCTGTCGGCGCTGGAGCTGGATCGCCTGCTGGATCCGGCGCATTACCTGGGCCAGGCCAAGACCTGGGTCGAGCGCGCCGTGGCTGAACATTTTGCCTTGAAGGCCTGAAGGAGATTGCCGTGGGATTCGTGAAACTCGCCGGGGGCGAACTGCATTATCAACTGGAGGGGCCGGAGCAGGCGCCGGTGCTGGTGTTGTCCAACTCTTTGGGTACCAACCTGCACATGTGGGACAGGCAGATGCCGCTCTTCACCGAGCATTTTCGGGTCCTGCGCATGGATACCCGTGGCCATGGCCGGTCCCTGGTCACCGCGGGGCCCTACAGCATCGAGCAACTGGGGCGCGATGTACTGGCGTTGCTCGATGCCCTGGATATTCCGCGTGCGCATTTTTGCGGCCTGTCCATGGGCGGGTTGATCGGCCAGTGGCTGGGGATTCATGCCGGCGAGCGCCTGGGCAAGCTGGTGGTGTGCAACACCGCGGCCAAGATCGGCGACCCTTCGGTGTGGAACCCGCGGATCGAGACGGTGCTGCGTGACGGCCAGGCCGCCATGGTGGCGCTACGGGATGCGTCCATCGCCCGCTGGTTCACCCCGGACTACGCCGAGGCCCATCCGGACCAGGCCAAGCTGATCACCGACATGCTGGCCGCCACTTCGCCCGAGGGCTACGCGGCCAACTGCGCCGCAGTGCGCGATGCCGACCTGCGCGAGCACCTGGCGGCGATCAAGGTGCCGACCCTGGTGATCGCCGGCAGCGACGATGCCGTCACCCCCCCGGCTGGTGGGCACTTCATCCAGCAGCGGGTACAGGGCGCCGAGTACGCCGAGTTCCGCGCCGCACATCTGTCCAACGTCCAGGCCGGGGATGCCTTCAGCACCCGGGTCCTGGATTTCCTGCTGGCCTGAACGGTCGCCCAAGGAGCCATTCGTGGACGAAAAACAACGTTATGCCGAAGGCCTGCAGGTGCGTCGCGCGGTGCTGGGCGAGGCCCATGTCGAGCGCAGCCTGGCAGCCCTGAACGAGTTCAACTCGGAGTTCCAGGACATGATCACTCGTCATGCCTGGGGGGATATCTGGACCCGTCCGGGACTGCCCCGGCATACCCGCAGCCTGGTCACCATCGCCATGCTGATCGGCATGAACCGCAACGAAGAGCTCAAGCTGCATCTGCGGGCGGCCGCCAACAACGGCGTGAGCCGGGGCGAGATCAAGGAAGTGATCATGCAGAGTGCCATCTACTGCGGGATCCCGGCGGCCAACGCCACCTTCCACCTGGCCGAGTCGGTGTGGGATGAACTGGGAGTGGAGTCGCGCCAGGCTCCGTAGGCGAGGGCGGGGCGGTCGACCTTGGCCGTGGACTACAAACGAAAAACCCACCGTGAGGTGGGTTTTTCATGCAGCCGGTTCAGGCTTCAGAACAGATGCAGCTCAGGGGCTTTCTTTTCCGCCGTTTGCTCGTTCTTCGCGCTTTGCTCGCTCCAGCCACCGCCGAGGGCCTTGTACAGGTTGACCTCGCTGGTCAGCTGCGCCAGGCGGTCGGTGATCAGCGCTTGTTGGGCGCTGAACAGCGAGCGCTGGGCGTCGAGGAAGGTCAGGTTGCTGTCGACCCCGATGCGGTAGCGGCGCTCGGCCAGACGGTAGTAGTCCTGGTTGGCACTGACGAAATCACGCTGGGCCTGCAACTGCTGGTTGTAGGTCTGGCGTGCGGCCAAGCCATCGGAGACTTCCTGGAAGGCGGTCTGGATGGACTTCTCGTACTGGGCGACGCTGATGTCCTTCTGGATCTTGGAGTAGTCCAGACTGGCGCGCAGGCTGCCGGCGTTGAAGATCGGCAGGCTGATCTGCGGCTGGAACAACCAGGTACCCGAGCCACCCTTGAACAGGCCGGAGAGATCCGGGCTCAGGCTGCCGGCGTTGGCCGTCAGGCTGATGCGCGGGAAAAACGCCGCGCGAGCCGCGCCGATATTGGCGTTGGCCGCCTTGAGCTTGTACTCGGCCTCGAGGATATCCGGACGCCGTTGCAGCAGCTCCGACGGCAGGCCGGCCGGCAACTCGCTCAGCAGGTCGGCCGACAGTGGCTGGGCCGCCGGCAGGTTGGCCGGGATCGCGCTGCCCAGCAGCAGGGTCAGGCTGTTTTCATCCTGGGCTACCTGGCGGGTGTAGCGCGCCAGTTGCACCCGGGCGTTTTCCACGGAGGTACGCGACTGGCTCAGGTCCAGGGCCGAGGCGACCCCGACCTCGTTGCTGCGCGAAGTCAGGCGGTAGCTTTCCTCGTAGGTCGCCAGGGTTTCCTGGGTCAGCTTCAGCAGCTCCTTGTCGGCCTGCCAGGTGATGTAGGCATTGGCGACACTGGCCACCAGGCTGATCTGGGTGCTGCGCCGGGCTTCTTCAGTGGAGAAGTAGTTCTGCAGCGCTTGCTCGCTCAGGCTGCGTACGCGACCGAACAGGTCCAACTCATAGGCACTGATACCGACGGTGGCCGATTGCTGGCCGGAGATCCGGTCATCGCCGGTCCCGGATACCCGGGCCGGCAGGCGCTGGCGCTGGCCGCTGACGTTGGCGGAAATAGCGGGGAACAGGTCCGCCCGCTGGATCTGGTACTGCGCGGCATAGGCGTCGATGTTCAGCGCCGCGACCTTCAGGTCGCGGTTGTTTTCCAGGGCGACCTGGACCAGCTGCTGCAGGGCCGGGTCATGGAAGAACTGCCGCCAGCCTTGTTCGGCGGCCGCCACGTTGGCGGCCTCCTTTGGCGAATAGGCCGGGCCTTGGGGGAATTGCGCCGCCACCGGCGCGTCCGGGCGCTGATAATCCGGTATCAGCGAGCAACCACTTAGCGCGATGGCGGTGATTGCCAGGGAGAGTAGCGACTTGCTCATTGGCCAGCCTCATTAGAATTTGCTGTGGTTTCTGATTGGTCCGCTTTCCTGCGGCCCATGGACGACACGACGACGAAGAACAGCGGGACCCAGAAGATCGCCAGGATCGTCGCGGTAAGCATACCGCCAATCACGCCGGTACCGATTGCATGCTGGCTACCCGCACCAGCGCCGCTGGAGGTGGCCAGAGGCACGACCCCGAGGACGAAGGCCAAAGAAGTCATGATGATCGGCCGCAGACGCATACGGCAGGCTTCAACCGCGGCGTCGATCAGGGAGCGGCCCTGTTCGTGCAGTTCCTTGGCGAACTCGACGATCAGGATGGCGTTCTTCGCCGCGAGGCCGATGGTCACCAACAGACCTACCTGGAAGTACACGTCGTTGGACAGGCCGCGCAGGCTGGTAGCCATCAGCGCGCCGATGATCCCCAGTGGCACCACCAGCATGACCGCAATCGGAATCGACCAGCTTTCATACAGGGCTGCCAGGCACAGGAACACCATCAGCAGGGACAGGGCGTACAGCGCTGGCGCCTGGGAACCCGACAGGCGTTCCTCGTAGGACAGGCCGGTCCAGGAAATACCGACACCTGGTGGCAGCTTGGCGGCTATGGCTTCGACCTCGGCCATGGCTTCACCGGTGGTGTAGCCGGGGGCCGGAGAACCGAGGATCTCCATGGCCTCCACGCCGTTGTAGCGAGCCAGCTTCGGCGAACCGTAGATCCATTCGCCCTTGGCGAAGGACGAGAACGGCACCATGGTTCCGGCACTGTTGCGCACGTACCACTTCTTCAGGTCCTCGGGGCTCATGCGAGCACCGGGTTGGCCCTGGACGTACACCTTCTTCACCCGACCACGGTCGATGAAGTCGTTGACGTAGCTACTACCCAAGGCGATCGACAAGGTGCTGTTGATATCGCTCAGGGTCACGCCCAGGGCACTGGCACGCTCGTCGTCGATGGTCAGCTGGTACTGCGGTTCATCGTTCAGGCCGTTCGGACGGACCTGGGCCAGCACCTTGCTCTGGGCTGCCATGCCGAGGAACTGGTTGCGTGCCGCCATCAGTTTTTCGTGGCCGATGCCGGCGCGGTCCTGGAGGAACACGTCGAAACCGGTGGCGTTACCCAACTCCAGTACCGCCGGAGGAGCGAAGGCGAACACCATCGCGTCACGGAAGCTGAAGAAGTGCATCTGTGCACGCTGGGCCAGGTTGAACACGCTGTTTTCCGCAGAGCGTTCGCCCCATGGCTTGAGCATGATGAAGGCCATGCCCGAACTCTGGCCACGACCGGCGAAGTTGAAGCCGTTCACGGTGAACACCGAGGCGACGGTGTCCTTTTCCTTGTCCAGCAGGTAGGAACGCATTTCGTCGACCACCACCTGGGTCCGCTCGGCACTGGAGCCGGCTGGTGTCTGGACCTGGGCGAACAGTACGCCCTGGTCTTCTTCCGGCAGGAACGCGGTCGGGATACGGGTGAACAGCCACATCATGCCCACCACGATCAGCAGGTAGGCCAGAAGGTACGGCGCCTTGTGCCGCAGGATGCTGGCGACGCCGCGCTCGTAGCGCTTCACGCTGTAGTCGAAGCTGCGGTTGAACCAGCCGAAGAAGCCGCGCTTCTCGCCATGGCCTTCAGGGATGGCCTTGAGCATGGTGGCGCACAGGGCCGGGGTGAAGATCAGGGCAACCAGTACCGACAGGGCCATGGCCGAAACCACGGTGATCGAGAACTGCTTGTAGATCACGCCGGTGGAGCCGCTGAAGAACGCCATCGGCAGCAGTACCGCAGACAGCACCAGGGCGATACCCACCAGGGCGCCCTGGATCTGGCCCATGGATTTCTTGGTCGCTTCCTTGGGTGACAGTCCTTCCTCCTGCATCACCCGCTCGACGTTCTCCACCACGACGATGGCGTCGTCCACCAGCAAGCCGATGGCCAGCACCATGCCGAACATGGTCAGGGTGTTGATGCTGAAACCGGCCGCCGCGAGGATGCCGAAGGTGCCCAGCAATACCACCGGTACCGTCATGGTGGTGATCACCGTGGCACGGAAGTTCTGCAGGAACAGGAACATCACCAGGAACACCAGCACGATGGCTTCCACCAGCGTGTGCACCACGCTCTTGATGGATTCGGTCACCACTGGGGTGGTGTCGTACGGGAATACCACCTTCATGCCTGGCGGAAAGAAGGGCTCCAGGTCGCTGATGGTCTTGCGCAGCGCCTTGGCGGTATCCAGGGCGTTGGCGCCGTTGGCCAGTTTCACCGCCAGGCCGGAAGCCGGGTTGCCGTTGAACTGGGCGCTGATGGCGTAGTTCTCACCGCCAAGCGCCACGTCCGCGACATCGCCCAGGCGTACTTGCGAACCATCCTTGTTGACCTTCAGCAGGATCGCCTTGAACTGCTCGGCAGTCTGCAGGCGGGTCTTGCCGATGATGGTGGCGTTCAGCTGTTGGCCAGGCATGGCCGGCAGGCCACCGAGCTGGCCGGAGGACACCTGGACGTTCTGCGCGGCGACCGCGGTCTTCACGTCCACCGGGGTCAGGTTGTAGTTGTTCAGCTTGGCCGGGTCGAGCCAGATCCGCATGGCGTACTGGGCACCGAACACCTGGAAGTCACCGACGCCCGGGGTCCGGGAGATCGGGTCCTGCATGTTCGACACGATGTAGTTCGACAGGTCGTCCTTGGACATGCTGCCGTCCTCGGAAACCACGCCGATCACCAAGAGGAAGTTCTTCACCGCCTTGGTCACGCGGATACCCTGTTGCTGTACTTCTTGCGGCAGCAGCGGGGTGGCCAGGTTGAGCTTGTTCTGCACCTGGACCTGCGCGGTATCGGAGTTGGTGCCTTGCTCGAAGGTCGCGGTGATGGTCATGCTGCCGTCGGAGTTACTTTCCGAGGACACATAACGCAGGTTGTCGATGCCGTTGAGTTGTTGCTCGATCACCTGGACCACGGTGTCCTGCACGGTCTGCGCCGAGGCGCCCGGATAGGTCACGGAGATCGCGATCGAGGGCGGCGCGATGCTCGGGTACTGGTTGATCGGCAGTTTGAGGATCGCTAGAGCCCCGACCAACATGATCACCAGGGCGATAACCCAGGCGAAGATCGGACGGTCGATAAAGAATTTCGACATGGTTTACTCCCCTTTGCCGCCTGCAGTCTTGCCAGTTGCCTGGGCAGGGGCCGGGTTCTTCGCAGATACGTTGGTGGCTTCGGTGGCCTTGACCTCGATGCCGGGCTTGACGAACTGCAGGCCTTCGGTGATCAGGCGATCGCCGGCCTTCAAGCCATCTTCCACCAGCCACTGGCTGCCGACGGTGCGGCTGGCCTTGAGCTGGCGCAGCTCGACCTTGTTGTCGGCACCTACCACAAGGGCGGTCGGAGTGCCCTTGAGGTCACGGGTCACGCCTTGCTGTGGCGCCAGGATCGCCGCGCTGTTGACCCCGGCTTGCAGCTGGGCATGCACGAACATGCCGGGCAGCAGGGTGTGCTCAGGGTTCGGGAACACCGCACGCAGGGTCACCGAGCCGGTGGTCTCGTCCACCGAGACTTCGGAGAATTCCAGCTTGCCGTCGAGCTTGTACTGGCTACCGTCTTCCAGGGTCAGCTTGACCTTGGCGGCGTTGTCGCCAACTTTCTGCAGGCGGCCGCTTTCCAGCTCGCGACGCAGCTCCAGCAGTTCCACCGAGGACTGGGTGACGTCGACGTAGATCGGATCCAGCTGCTGGATCACCGCCATGGCAGTGGCCTGGCCATTGCTCACCAGGGCACCTTCAGTGACCGAGGAGCGGCCGATACGACCGGTCAGCGGCGACAGCACCTTGGTGTAGCGCAGGTTGATCTGGGCATTTTGCAGCGAGGCCTCGGACTGAAGGCGGTTGGCCACGGCAGTGTCGTATTCCTGGCGGCTCACGGCCTGCTCGTTGACCAACTGCTTGTAGCGATCGGAAATCGAGCGGGTCGATTGCAGGTTCGCCTCAGCGCTCTTCAGCGTAGCTTCATAGATCGATGGGTCGATCTGATAGAGCTGCTGGCCTTCCTTCACATCACCGCCTTCCTTGAACAGGCGTTTGAGGATGATCCCGTTTACCTGTGGACGAACTTCGGCGATACGGAACGCAGTGGTCCGGCCCGGGAGTTCGGAAGTCAAGGTAAAGGCTTGTGGTTGCAGGGTGACGACGCCGACCTGAGGTGCTTGAGGGGCGGGTGCCGCCTCTTCCTTTTTACATCCGCTGAGCAGCGATGCCAGGGCGACGGCAGTGACCAGAGCGGTAACAGCTGGCTTGAGTTGCATGAAGATCCTCGGGTCAGGCACGCGAGATGCGCACAAGAAAAGTGGAAAGGTAAAAAGAGTTGGCTGAGTGGATAAGTAGCTTGCTAAGGAATATACTTACGTACATGTCTGTTTGTAAATACCTTGGTGGCGTACCCATCCGGTTACAAAAGCTCCCGCAAGTGTTGAATTGTAGGTTGGGTAAACGGCACTCGAGATGTCGTTCCATATTTATTCAGAAGGTCTTTGCGCATCGCTGAAAGATCCTGATCGAGGTTTTACTGCCATGGTCCGTCGTACCAAAGAGGAAGCTCAAGAAACCCGCGCCCAGATACTCGAGGCGGCCGAGAAGGCCTTTTACGAGCGGGGCGTGGCGCGGACCACCCTGGCCGATATCGCGACGCTGGCGGGAGTCACGCGTGGCGCGATCTACTGGCATTTCAGCAACAAGGCCGACCTGGTCCAGGCCATGCTCGACAGCCTGCACGAACCCTTGGGCGAGATGGCGGCCGCCAGCGAGGATGTGGATGAAGTGGACCCTCTGGGTTGGATGCGCAAATTGCTCATTCACTTGTTTCATCAAGTTGCCCTGGACCCGAAAACCCGACGCATCAATGAAATTCTGTTTCATAAGTGCGAGTTCACCGATGAAATGTGCGACCTGCGTCGTCAGCGCCGCGCGGCCAGCCTGGAGTGCAACCTGCATATCGAACTGACATTGAGCAACGCGGTGAATCGTGGGCAGTTGCCCGAAGATCTCGATACAAGGCGGGCAGCCATCAGCATGCGGGCCTTTGTCGATGGTCTTCTCTACCAGTGGTTGTTGGCCCCGGACAGCTTTGTCCTGCATACCGAGGCGGAGCGCTGGGTCGATATCGGGCTGGATATGTTGCGCCTGAGTCCGAACCTTCGTCATTAAGACAAAATGCGTAATTGAATCTGGTTATGTCAAGATCTGCGCAATGAAGCCATGCATCCCCGGACCACAGGGTCGAAACGGGGGGCATTTATATACCGGGCCGGCCCTGTCTTGATAGATAGCGAGCTATGTATTTTGTAGGCAATTTGTTGCGGGGATGTGAATGAGTGTGAGCCCTTCACCATTCAAAGGCGCGGATCATCCCCTGAAGGGTATCGTCCTGATTTGCCTGGCGGTCCTGCTCTTCGCCAGCCACGACACACTGTCCAAGTACCTCTCGGCCTTCTATCCGATCGTGATGGTGGTCTGGGCCCGCTATGTGGTCCATACCCTGTTGATGCTGGTGGTGTTCGTGCCGCGCAGTGGTTTTTCCGCCGTGGTGCGGACCAAGCGCCCCGGCCTGCAATTGCTGCGGGCCCTGTGCATGATTGGCACCAGCCTGCTGTTCACCACCGGCCTGCGCTATATCCCCCTGGCTGAAGCCACCGCGGTCAACTTCCTCGCGCCATTGCTGGTCACCGCCTTGTCCGTGCCGTTCCTGGGTGAGCGGGTCAGCCGCGCCCAGTGGCTGGCGGTGCTGATCGGCTTCGTTGGCGTGCTGATCGTGGTGCGCCCCGGTGGTTCGCTGTTCACCCCGGCGATCCTCTTTCCCCTGGGATCGGCGCTGTGCTTCGGCTTCTATCAATTGCTGACCCGCAAACTCAGCGGCATCGATAGCCCGACCACCAGCAACTTCCTAATCGGCATCATCAACAGCTTGATCATGAGCGCGTTGTTGCCGTTCTTCTGGAGCACTCCGAGCCTGGTCCATGGCCTGTTCATGATCGGCCTGGGCGCCTGTGGCATGTTCGGCCACCTGCTGCTGACCCAGGCGTTCCGCCATGCCGCTCCGGCGATGCTGGCGCCCTTCAGTTACGGGCAGATCCTGTTCGCCGGAATGTACGGCTACCTGATCTTCGGCCATACCCCGGACAGCTACGGCTTGGTGGGCATCGCGGTGATCTGCCTCAGTGGCCTGGCCGTGGCCTGGGCCCAGCGCAAACGCTGATCCTCACGGCATACAGGCAGGCAATAAAAAGCCCCGGCTCTGGTGAACCGGGGCTTTTTCATGGGCAATGCTTACAGCATCGGGTAGTCGATGTAGCCGACCGGGCCCTTGGCATAGAAGGTTTCAGGATGCGGTTCGTTCAGTGGCGCATCGGCTTTCAGGCGGGCCGGCAGGTCCGGGTTGGCGATGAAGGGGACGCCGAAGGCCACCGCGTCGGCCTTGCCTTCGGCCAGCCAGGCATTGGCGCTGTCCTTGGTGAAACGCTCGTTGGCGATGTACAGGCCGCCGAAGGCTTCCTTGAGCCGTGGGCCCAGGCTGTCGGTGCCTTCCTTCTCGCGGGCACAGATGAAGGCGATGCCGCGCTTGCCCAACTCACGAGCGACATACAGGAAGGTCTGCGCCAGGTCGGCATCCCCCATGTCGTGCAGGTCGGCCCGTGGCGACAGGTGCACGCCGACGCGGCCGGCACCCCAGATCTCGATCATCGCATCGGTCACTTCCAGCAGCAGGCGAGCACGGTTCTCCAGGGAGCCGCCATATTGGTCGGTACGCTGGTTGGTGGTGCTTTGCAGGAACTGGTCCAGCAGGTAACCGTTGGCTGCGTGGACTTCCACACCGTCGAAACCGGCGGCCTTGGCATTTTCCGCACCGACTCGGTAAGCCTCGATCACATCGGCGATCTCGGCGGTTTCCAGGGCTCGCGGAGTAGGGAAGTCGGCCAGCGGGCGCACCAGGCTGACGTGGCCCTTGGGCTGGATGGCGCTGGGGCCTACCGGGGTTTCGCCGTCCAGGTAGGAAGGATGGGAAATCCGCCCCACGTGCCACAGCTGCATGAAGATCTTGCCGCCGGCGCCGTGCACCGCCTTGGTCACGTTGGCCCAGCCACGGACTTGGTCGTTGGACCAGATGCCGGGAGTATCCGGGTAGCCCACGCCCATCGGCGTCACCGAGGTGGCTTCGCTGAGGATCAGCCCGGCCGAGGCCCGCTGCACGTAGTACTCGGCCATCAGGGCGTTGGGCACCCGGCCAGCGTCGGCGCGGCAGCGGGTCAGCGGCGCCATGATGATGCGGTTGGACAGTTCGAGGTCGCCGAGCTTGATCGGATCAAAGAGAGTCGTCATGGGGTACAGCCTTCTTCTAAGGGGTAGGGAAGCTATCAGTGGGTTGCCGGAGCCAGTTCGGCGTTGCCGCCCTGGCGGAAAGTGATCAGCGTTACCAACAGGGCCAGGATCGCCAGTGCCGCGGCTGCCAACGGCACGCTGGTGAGGCCGAAGCCGTGGGCGATGACGCTGCCGCCGACCCAGGCGCCCAGGGCGTTGCCGATATTGAAGGCGCCGATGTTCAGGGTCGAAACCAGGTTGGGTGCGGCCTTGCCGAAGGTCACCACGTTGACCTGCAGGGCCGGGACCGCGGCGAAGGAGGCGGTGGCCCAGAGGAACAGGGTGATCTCCGTGGGGATCAGCGCCACGCTGGTCCAGGTCAGCACCGTGGAGACCACGGCCATGGCGGCGAATACACCCACCAGGGTGGCCCCCAGGCGCTTGTCGGCCATCTTGCCGCCGATGATGTTGCCCAGGGTCAGGCCCAGGCCGATCAGCAGCAGGGTCCAGGTCACGCCCTTGGGCGACACCCCGGTCACATCGCCCAGCAGCGGCGCGACATAGGTGAACAGGGTGAACATCGACGCCGCGAACAATGCGGTCATGCCCAGGGACAACCAGATCCCGGCACCCTTGAGGGCTGCCAGCTCCGCACGCATGTCGAGCTTTTCCTCGTCGCGCTTGGCCGGCAGGAACCGCAGCAGGCCGAACAGCGCCACCACGCCGATCACGGTCACCGCCCAGAAGGTCGAGCGCCAGCCGGCTTCCTGGCCCAGCGCAGTTCCCAGGGGTACGCCGAGCACGTTGGCCAGCGTCAGGCCGGTGAACATCAGGGCCACGGCCGAGGCACGCTTGTTGGCCGGCACCAGGCCGGCGGCCACTACAGAACCGATACCGAAGAAGGCGCCGTGGCACAGCGCCGTGATCACCCGTGCGAACATCAGCACGTTGTAGTCACTGGCCAGTGCACACAGCAGGTTGCCGATAATGAAGATCCCCATCAACGTCACCAGGGCAGCCTTGCGTGGCAGCCGGGCGGTAGCCAGGGCCATGAACGGCGCGCCGATGGCCACGCCCAGGGCGTAGCCGGTCACCAGCCAGCCGGCGCCTGGAATCGACACCCCGAGGTCCGCCGCCACATCGGGCAGCAGGCCCATGATGACGAACTCGGTGGTGCCGATGGCGAAGGCACTCAGGGCCAGGATGAGAAGCGAGAGGGGCATTATCGGGTCCTTGTCAGGTCAGAGCTGTTGGCTAATTTGCGTGAGGAACTGCTGGATGGTTTCTTCGTTGCGTTTGAAAAAATGCCATTGGCCGACTTTGCGGCTGCTGACCAGGCCGACACGCTGCAGGGTCGCCAGGTGGGCCGAGACGGTCGACTGCGACAGGCCGCAGCGTTGGTCGATCTGCCCGGCGCACACACCGTGCTCGTTGCTGTGGGTCTGGTCGGGGAATTCGACTGCCGGATCTTTCAGCCAGTGCAGGATTTCCCTGCGAACCGGATGCGCCAGGGCTTTTATTATTTCGTCGAGGTCGATGGACATGGCGTTTCTCACTTTTCCATGAAACGTTGTATCGCGATAAGGCGAAATTTAAATCGTTATTTCGCGATATACCAATATGATTTCGATCTTAGCTCAGTCTTTATCGGTATATCGGGTTATAACGATATGATGTGCGCGGTGCTAAGCTGCGCGGATGAATTATCTCGCACATCTGCACCTCGGCGGCCAGCGCCCGGGTCAATTACTCGGCAGCCTTTATGGCGACTTCGTCAAAGGTCGACTGCAAGGGCAGTTCGCTCCCGAGGTCGAGGCGGCGATCCAGCTGCATCGGCGCATCGACACCTATACCGACAGCCACCCTGTGGTGACGGCGGCGCTGGCGCGTTTCGCCCAGACCCGCAGGCGCTACGCCGGCATCGTCATCGATGTGTTCTTCGACCACTGCCTGGCCCGTGACTGGGCGCAGTACGCCGATCGACCCTTGCAGGCGTTCACTGCCGACGTGTACCGGGCGCTGGCCGCCGAGCCACAACTGCCGGGGCGCCTGGCGCAGATCGCACCCTACATGGCGGCCGATGACTGGCTGGGTTCCTATCGGGACTTCCAGGTGCTGGAGCAGGTCCTGCGGGGGATTGCCCGGCGCTTGTCGCGGCCCGAGGAGTTGACCGCGGCCATGGGCGAGCTGGAACGGCTGTACCAGCCCTTGAGCGAGGATTTTCGCGAGTTCTACCCGCAACTGCAGGCGTTCGCCGAGCAGTACACCGCCCCGTCGCCGGGGCGCTGATTCCACTCAGGCCGCAACCAGTTCGCCATCGCGGCGTGGTTCGGCCGGCTGCAAGGCATCGCCGAACAGGGCTTTCTGGACCGCCTGCTGGGCCTGGAAGGCCAGTGCCGCGCGCTCCTGGCCCTGGCAGGAAATCGGCTTGAGCAGGTGGATCTCCACCTGGCCCTGATCATTGGCGAACAGGCGCAACAGGTGAGACAGCAGGTCGTCGTCGCCGATGAAGGGCGCCAGGTCATCGACCTGACCGTCGCGCAGGTAGCGGATCGCCACGGGTTGCAGGCAGGCCTCGGCCTCGATGGCGCTGGCCAGCAGGCGTCCATGGAAGGTCCGCAGACCACGGCCATCGGTGGTGGTGCCTTCGGGGAACAGCAGCAGCGGATGCTGTTCCTGCAGGTGCCGGGTCATCTGCTTGCGGATCAGCTGGCTGTCGCCGGCGCCACGGCGGATGAACAGGCTGCCGGCCTTGGCGGCCAACCATCCGGCCACCGGCCATGTGCGCACCTCGGCCTTGGACAGGAACGACAGCGGAGTGAGCATGCCCAGCAACGGGATGTCGGTCCAGGACACATGGTTGCTGACCCAGAGCATGGGCTGGCGTGGGAGTTGGCCGTGCACCGTTACTTGGAAGGGCAGGGCGTTGCCCAGGCGGGCCATGAAGAACCGCGACCAGCGCTGGCGGCGGACCATGGAGTTGCTGACCCCCAGGCGCTCCAGCACGCCGAAGATACTGGCCATGCCCAGGCCCAGCGCCACCACCAGCAGCACCCGGGCGATACGCCCGTAGACCCGTAGCCGGCGCATCACACGGCCGCCTTGAAGTGCCGGGCGTAGCGTGGGCACAGCTCGTCGCGCTTGAGCAGGATGAACACGTCGGCCACCTGGAAGTCCTGGTCCCAGCAGGGCTCGCCGCAGATCTTCGCCCCCAGGCGCATGTAGGCCTTGAGCAGTGGCGGCATTTCGGCGATGACGTTGGACGGCAGGTCCAGGTTCGGCAGTGGGTGCCTGGGCTCGGCCCGCAGATGCTCGGTGCTCAGGTAGCGCTCGCGCAGGCGCTGCATGATCGCATGGGCCTGCACTCCACCGTCCTGCATCGGGATGCTGGCGCAACCCATCAGGTAGCTGTAGCCACCCTCGTTGAGGACTTCGGCCAGCTCGCCCCAGAGCACGGCGATGGTGCCGCCGTTGCGGTAGGCCGGGTCGACGCAGGTACGGCCGATCTCCAGGATCGGGCCCTGGAGTTGCACCAGGCCGTGCAGGCTGAACTCTTCTTCACTGTAGAAGCGCCCCAGGCTGCTGGCGGCCTGGTGGTCCAGCAGGCGAGTGGTGGCCACCAGGCACCCGCTGTTCAGGTCGCGTACCCCGATATGGCTGCAATGAACATCGTAGTCGTCCATGTCCAGACCCAGCTCCGCGCCCTTGAGCTTGGCGTTGAACTCGCCGCTGAAGACCTTGAACCGCAGGGCTTGGGCTTCCTGCAGGGCCTGGGCGCCGATCAGGCGTTCGGCTTGCAGGCGGCGTTCAGTACCGGTGTCGTTGATGCGGGCGATCTGAGTCATCGTGAATCTCCGTGCGGGCCAGCGACCCGCCTTGGGTTGCAGCCAATCGACTTTGTTGTGCAAAGTCAGGCTATGTAGCCGCGGTGTCATCGCCATGAAACTTTGGTGATGCTTGTGTGACAGCCCCTGAGGACCTTCGAAATGCCCTGGCAAGCCCTGCTCGAGAGTCATGAACGACTGCCCGCAACCCCTGATCTGGCGGAGGGTTACGGCGTTTTGCTGGCCCGCCTGGGCACTGTCACGCCATTCGAGCTGGCGGTGCTTGGCGGGCGCCTGATGGCGACCCCGGGCCTGGCGTTCCTGGTGGGTTACCAGGCGGCATTGCGCATGTTGTGGCCCAGTGCGCCGCTGAGCCTGGGCGCCTTGTGCGCGACTGAACGTCGCAGCCTGCGCCCGGCGGACATGCAGACCCGGCTGCAGGATCTGCGCCTGCACGGGCGCAAGGATTTCGTCACCGCCGGGGACGCCGCCGACTGGCTGCTGGTGGCGGCCCGTTGCGAGGCCCCCGGGGAGCGGGCGGCGCTGCGGCTGACGGTGGTCTATCCGGGCGAGCCCGGGGTCAAGGTCCAGACCCTGCCGGCGATCGCCCTGATGCCGGAGATCAGCCACGGTTGCCTGCTCCTGGACAATGCCGCCTGTGAACTGCTGGCCGGCGATGGCTGGGATGCCTATGTCAAACCCTTCCGCACCCTGGAAGACATCTATGTTCTCAGCGCCATGGCGGCCTGGCTCCATGGCGTCGGCCAGGACAGCGGCTGGCCGCAGCCGTTGCTCCTGCAATTGCTGGCGTTGCTGGCCGGTTGTGCCGAAGCCAGCCGGCAGAACCCGGCCCTGGCCGGCGGGCACGTCCTGCTGGGTGGGTTGTTCGTGCAGTTCGAAGCCCTGAAGCCGGAGATCGCCATGGCATTCGCCCAGGGGCCCGAGTTCTGGCGCGAACAGTGGAGCCGCGACCAGGCCCTGCTCGAGCTGGCCGCCGGCGCCCGGGCCCAGCGCCTGGCCAAGGCCCTGGCGGCCTTGCAGCAACCGGCTGGGCGCTGAGCCCCGGCGCTTGCAGCAAAACTGTCATGAACCTCGATTAGGCTCGGCCATCGGTTTTTCTCGAGTGTCGTCCATGGCCAAGGGCTCGATCCTGCTGGTGCTGCTTGTCGTGCTCGGCCTGCCGGCCCGGGCCGAGGACTGGCCGGCCGAGCAATGGCCGCGCGAACCCTTGCCCTCGGGTCCGGCGCTCCAGGCCCTGGAGGCCTATGCCTTCGCCCCGCGTGACGACGAGTCGCGCCAGGGGGTACGCACCGATGCCCTGCTGGTGGTGCGTGATGGCCGGCTGGTCTACGAACGCTATGCCGGCGAGACCGGGCCACAGACTCCCCACCTGATCTGGTCCGCCAGCAAGAGCGTGCTGGCGGTGCTCATGGGCGTCGCGTCCGGCGAGGGGCGCTTCAGCCTGCAAGACCCGGCGGTGAATTTCTATCCGGCGCTCAAGCCCCACCCTGGCATCACCATGGCCGACCTTTTGCACTGGGCCTCGGGTCTGGACTGGCAGGAAGACTACGAGTACGCGCCGCTCAATTCATCGGTGGTGGCCATGCTCTACACCCGGGGCCACCGCGACATGGCGGCGTTCGCCGCGCAGCACCAGGCGGCCAGCCCACCGGGCCAGGCCTTTCGTTATTCCAGCGGCGACAGCAACCTGTTGGCGGCCAGCCTGCGCGGCATGCTGGGGGCGCAGCAATATCCGGACTATCCCTGGCGTGCCCTGTTCGAGCCCCTGGGTATCCGCCAGGCAGTATGGGAGCGGGATGCGGCCGGCACCTTCGTGGCGTCTTCCTACCTTTATATGAGTGCCCGGGACCTGGCCCGCATCGGCTTGCTGATGCAGCGCGAGGGGCGCTGGCACGACCGGCAACTGCTGCCCAGGGCCTGGGTCGAGTTCTGCCGCACGCCGTTCGCCGGCTACCGGGCGGGCCAGGACGTTGCCGTGGCGGGTGGGCACTGGTGGCTCAATCGCATCGTGGACGGCGCGCCCCGGCCCTGGCCGGATGCGCCGGAGGATACCTACGCCGCCCTGGGCCATTGGGGCCAGGCGCTGTACATAGTGCCGCAGCAGCGCCTGGTGATCGTGCGCTATGGCGACGATCGCGACGGCAGCTACCAGCACAACGAATTGCTCAAGCGGGTGCTGGCGGCATTTCCTACCCCGGAGCAGCCATGAGCCGCCGAGCCTTCGTCCTGCGCCACCCGCTGCTCTGCCTGCTGCTGGCCGGGTCGCTGGCGCTATCGGGCTGGGCCTGGCAGCAACGGGAGGCGCTCCAGGCATTCCCGGATATCCTCGGCGCCTACACCGCCAAGGAATACTGCTCCTGCCGCTATGTGATGGAGCATCCGGCTGATTATTGCCGCGGGTACGTGCGCCAATACCTGCCCATCAGCAACCTGGTCGATGAGCCGGCATCACGGCGGATCACCGCCAGCGCCCTGGGGCGCACCCACAGCGCCACCTGGCAAGGGAACCGGCAGGGCTGCCGCCTCGATCCCTGAACCGCCTGCTGTTCCATCCTGTGGAACCACATTCGATTGTCCCTGGCGCCGGCTCGCGGTTAGCTACCACCGAGTTGCGTACAACAAGCACGGGAACCCACCCGGCCAGAGGACAGACGCCATGACCCGACACCAGCACATCCTTGCCTGGCTCAATGACATCGCCGGCGACTTGCGTGCCATCCGCCACGACATCCATGCCCACCCCGAGCTGGGATTCCAGGAAAACCGCACCGCGGCTCTGGTGGCTCGCTGCCTGCAAGACTGGGGCTACGAGGTGCACCAGGGCATCGGCTGCACCGGGTTGGTGGGCGTCCTGCGCAACGGCAGCAGCTCGCGCACCCTGGGCCTGCGGGCGGACATGGACGCCCTGCCTATCGTCGAAGCCAGCGACGCGCCCCACAGCAGTCGCCACCATGGCTGCATGCACGCCTGCGGGCATGATGGCCACACCACCATCCTGCTCGGCGCCGCCCGCTACCTGGCGGCCACCCGGCAATTCGACGGCACCCTGAACCTGATCTTCCAGCCGGCGGAGGAGGGCCAGGGCGGTGCCGAGGCGATGCTCGCCGACGGCTTGCTGGAGCGTTTCCCCTGCGATGCGCTGTTCGGCCTGCACAACATGCCGGGCTTGCCGGCAGGGCACCTGGGGTTTCGCCAGGGAGCGATGATGGCGTCCCAGGACCTGCTCGAGGTGGTGGTCGAAGGTGTGGGTGGCCATGGTTCCATGCCGCACCTGGCGGTGGATCCGCTGGTGGCGGCGGCCAGCATGGTCATGGCCTTGCAGACGGTGGTGGCGCGCAACATCGATGCGCAGCGGGCGGCGGTGGTCACCGTCGGCGCCCTGCAGGCTGGCGAGGCCGCCAACGTGATTCCCCAGCAGGCACTGCTGCGCTTGAGCCTGCGCGCCCTCGACGCACCGGTGCGCGAACAGATGCTGGAACGGGTCAGGGCGATCATCCAGACCCAGGCCGCAAGCTATGGCTGCACCGCCAGCATCCTCCATCGCCCGGCCTATCCGGTGCTGGTCAACAGCCCGGCCGAGACCGAGTTCGCCCGGCAGGTGGCCGTGGAA
This sequence comes from Pseudomonas piscis, assembly GCF_009380155.1. Classification (GTDB taxonomy): domain Bacteria; phylum Pseudomonadota; class Gammaproteobacteria; order Pseudomonadales; family Pseudomonadaceae; genus Aquipseudomonas; species Aquipseudomonas piscis. The sequence goes on from NZ_WHUV01000001.1 coordinate 1,117,660, forward strand.
CTGCTGGGGGACAGCGCAGTGGATGGCAATACGCCAAAGCTGATGGGCAGTGAGGACTTCGGCTGGATGCTCCAGCGTTGCCCGGGCAGCTACCTGTTCATCGGCAATGGCGTGGGGCAGCCGATGGTGCATAACCCGGCCTACGACTTCAACGACGACATCCTGCTCACCGGCGCTGCCTACTGGGGCGCCCTGGCGGAGAGTTGGCTCAAGCCGCTCTGAGCGTCGTTCTCCAGGTATTTGCCAGTTCCCCGGGTGCCCTTGCGTGCGCCCGGCACTTCAACGAGCCCGCAAGAAGGCTCAAAAGTCCGTGTGGAGCTTTCCATGAGCCTTTCGACCCCCGCTGTTTCCAAGACCCGGCAGGTGGTTGCCGCCGTCATCGGCAATGCCCTGGAGTGGTACGACTTCATCATCTACGGCTTTCTCGCCAGCTTCATCGCCCGCCAGTTCTTTCCCGGCAGCGACGAATACACTTCCCTGCTGATGGCCCTGGCCACCTTCGGCGTGGGCTTCTTCATGCGTCCGGTGGGTGGTGTGTTGCTGGGCATCTACTCCGATCGCAAGGGGCGCAAGGCGGCCATGCTGTTGATCATCCAGTTGATGACTCTGGCCATCGCGATCATCGTCTTCACTCCCACCTACGCCGCCATCGGGCTCGGCGCGCCGTTGCTGGTGGTGGTGGCGCGCATGCTCCAGGGGTTCGCCACCGGCGGCGAATATGCCAGTGCCACGGCCTACCTGGTGGAGAGCGCACCGCCCCACCGCAAGGGCCTGTACGGCTCATGGCAATTGGTGGGGCAGTGCCTGGCGGTGTTCAGCGGTGCGGCGATGGCGGCGGCGGTGACGCATTTCTTCTCGCCCCAGGCCCTGGAGCAGTGGGGGTGGCGCCTGCCCTTCGTGTTCGGCCTGCTGATCGGTCCGCTGGGCCTGTGGATTCGCAAGTACATGGACGAACCACAAGCCTTCGTCGAGGCCCGCAAGCAGGTGCGTGGCAAAGGCCCGGGGCTGCTGGAGATCATCCGTACCCATCGCCGGGGCATCCTGGTGGCCATGGGCCTGGCCTGCGGTGCCACGGTGTCGTTCTATGTGCTGCTGGTGAACATGCCGACCTTCGCCCACAACAATCTCGGCCTGCCCCTGGACCAGGTGCTGCTGGTGCAGATGCTTGCGGTGGCGCTGATGACCCTGGTCATCCCGCTGGCCGGGGCATTGTCGGACCGTCATGGCCGGCGGCCGGTGCTGATGGTCTTCACCCTGGTGTTCTTCGTCATGGTCTACCCCTTGTATGCCTGGGTCGCGGCCGCACCGTCCATCGAGCGCCTGCTGGTGATGCAACTGCTGCTGTGCAGCGCCATTGGCGGTTGCTTCGGCCCTGCGCCCACTGCCCTGGCCGAGCAGTTTCCCATCGAGGTGCGTTCCACCGGCGTATCGGTGGCGTATAACGTCGCAGTGATGCTGTTCGGTGGATTCGCACCGCTGGTGGTGACCTGGCTGAGCAAGACCATGGCCACGCCGGTGGCGCCTGCGTTCTATGTATTGCTGACGTCGATGCTGAGCTTGCTGGCCATCTACTGCCTGCACGATCCGCTCCGGCAGAACAAACCCACTACCTTGCCCCTGGGAGGTGCGTCTTGAGCAAGCTTCACGAACCCGTGGCTGGCGACTCGATCGTCGAACTCGATGCCCTGGCATTGTCCGCGGCGATCCATGGCCGCGAACTGTCCTGCCGGGAGGTGATGCAGGCCTACCTGGCGCAGATCGAGCGCGTGAACCCGCAGGCCAATGCCCTGGTTTCGCTGCGTGCGCCCGAAATACTCCTGGACGAGGCCGACCAGCGCGACCGGCAATTGGCCCGGGGCCAATCCCTGGGCTGGATGCATGGCATGCCGCAGGCGATCAAGGACCTGGCAGCCACCGCCGGGTTGACCACCAGCCTTGGCTCGCCGCTGTTCGCCACCCAGGTGCCCGGCGAGGATGCCATCAGCGTGGCCCGGGTACGCGCCAGCGGGGCGTTGATCGTCGGCAAGAGCAATGTCCCGGAGTTCGGCCTGGGCTCGCATACCTACAACCAGCTGTTCGGCACCACCGGCAATGCCTACGACAGCAACCTGAGCGCCGGCGGCAGTAGCGGCGGGGCGGCAGTGGCCCTGGCGCTGCGCATGCTGCCGGTGGCCGATGGCAGCGACATGATGGGCTCGCTGCGCAACCCGGCGGCGTTCAACAACGTGTTCGGCATGCGCCCCTCCCTGGGCCGTGTGCCCCATGGCCCGGCACCGGAGCTGTTCGTCCAGCAACTGGCCACCGAAGGCCCCATGGGCCGCACCGTGGCCGACGTCGCCCGGCTGCTGGCGACCCAGGCCGGCTACGATCCCCGCGCGCCTCTGTCGCTGAAGGATGACCCGGCCGCGCTGGGGGCCTCCCTGCAGCGGGATGTACGCGGGCTACGCCTGGGCTGGCTGGGGAACTACAACGGTTACCTGGCCATGGAGCAGGGGGTGCTGGCGCTGTGCGAGAAGGCCCTGGGGGATTTTCTCGACCTGGGTTGCGAGGTGGACAACTGCCAGCCGGAGTTCTCCCTGGCCCAGCTGTGGGATTGCTGGCTGGTGCACCGGCACTGGCTGGTCCAGGGTTCCCTGGGCCTGCTGTACAACGATCCGGACAAGCGTCGCTGGCTCAAGCCCGAGGCCCGCTGGGAGGTGGAGGGCGCGGCCAGTCTCGGCGCGGCCGATGTGTATCGCGCCTGCCAGAGCCGCAGCGATTGGTACCGGGCGCTGCTGCGGTTGTTCGAGCGTTACGATTTCCTGCTGTTGCCCACCGCCCAGGTGTTTCCTTTCGATGCACGCCAAGCCTGGCCACGCCAGGTCGCCGGGCAGGAAATGGACACCTATCACCGCTGGATGGAAGTGGTGATCGGCCCGACCCTGGCCGGCTTGCCCTGCATCAGCATCCCGGTGGGCTTCAACCTGGCCGGCCTGCCCATGGGCATGCAGATCATCGGCCCGCCCCAGGCCGACCTGGCCGTGCTGCAACTGGCCCAGGCCCATGAGCAGCTCACGCAGTGGGTGCGCCGGCGACCTCCTGGCAATATCCGGTAATCAGGCAGGGGCAATGGCGCGGTCGAGGGGGCCCGCATCTTGCTGGGAAATTCCTTACCCATCCTCAAGCAGAGAGTCCGGACCATGGCCAGCAAGTTAGAAAGCGCAGGCGTGCGTTCAGTGGAGCGGGCCTTGGCCATCGTCGAGCTGTTGGGCCAGCACCAGGCCCTGGGCCTGGAAGAGTTGCACTACCTGACCGGCCTGCCCAAGGCCACGGTGTCGCGCCTGTTGCTGACCCTGCAAGAGCAGGGTTGGATCTACCGTGGCCTGAGCGACAGGCGCTATTGCCTGAGTGCCCGCAGCCTGTTCGGTGACAGCCGGCAGCGCTTCAAGCGCCAATTGGCCGAGCGCGCCGGGCCCTGGCTGCTGGAGCTGAGCGCCCGCACCGGGCTGGTCAGCGACCTGTCGAGTTTCGACGGCGAGCAGCTGGAGGTCCTGGAGAGCGTGGTGCCCGAGGTCTTGCGCAAGCGCTATCCGAGCAGTAGCAGCCGCGTGGTCGGCCAGCACGCCAGCCTGTTTCATTCAGCCATGGGCAAGGCCTGCCTCGGTGCCTTGCCCTGGGCGGAAGTCGAGCGCCTGGCAGCACGCGAAGCCGAGCCGATCGAGGCCTGGCTGCAACCAAGCGTGCAGTTCCAGCACGAGGGGTTCGGCCAGCGTACCGAGGGCTATTGGGAATACCCGGTGCGCCTGCCGTTCCTGATCCGTGCCGTGGCCCTGCCGCTGCAGGTCGACGGCCGGGTGGTGGGCAGCATTGCCCTGCATTGGCCGCAGGATCTGTCCTGTGTCGAGCAGGTACGCCATCAGTACCTGGGGCTGTTGGCCGAGACGGTCGGGCAATTGCAGAAGACCTTCGCCTGAATCCCGCCCGTCGCCGTGGCCTCCCCACATCGACGCATGGGCGCCTTGCCCTGATCAGCCATCGTGCAGGTGGCCTGGCCATGATTGCCGACACCTCTTTTGGCACCGTATCAATCGCCTTTAGCCCCGGCTAACGGTGTCCCGAGGGTTTGCCAGCCTCCGGACGCCCGGTTAAGGTGGCGCCTTCTGTTCTCGGGAGCTTGCATGCGTACCTCGATCCGCCTTCTTCTCAGCCTGCTGGCAGTGCTGGCCCTTCCGGCCCAGGCCAACTGGTACCTGGACAACGAGTCCTCGCGTATTTCCTTCGTGACCACCAAGAACGCCAGCATTTCCGAGGTCCAGCGCTTCCTGGTGCTGCATGGCAAGGTCGATGGCAAGGGACTGGCCCAGCTGCAGCTGGAGCTGGACTCGGTCAGCAGCGGCATCCCCCTGCGTGACGAACGCATGCGCCAGGACCTGTTCCAGGTCCAGCAGTTTCCCGAGGCCCGGGTCACTGCGCAGATCAACCTGCGGCCGATCAACGACCTGGCCAATGGCGCGCAGATCGAACTGCTGCTGCCGATCACGGTGAGCCTGCACGGCCAGGAGCACACCTACAACGCCGAGTTGCTGGCCACGCGCCTGGACGAGCGGCGTTTCCAGGTGGTGACCCTGGAGCCCCTGGTCCTCAACGCCGAGGATTTCAACCTGGCGCCGGGCCTGGACAGCCTGCGCAAGGTCGCCGGTTTGTCGGCCATCAGTTTCTCGGTACCGGTGGGTGCGGTGCTGATCTTCACGGCGCGCTGAAATGCGCGGAGCGGTTTTCCCCTGGCGCGAAGGCAACCGCTTCGAGTTACTGGTCGACGGGCCCGAGTTCTTCCCACGCATGCTGGTGGCCATTGCCCGCGCCCAGCAGCAGGTGGAGCTGGAGTTGTACCTGGTGGAAGCCGGCTCCTGCGCGCAGGCCATGGTCCAGGCGCTGGTCCAGGCCGCCGAGCGCGGCGTGCGGGTACGCTGCCTGTTCGACGACTATGGCAGCCTGGCCTTCACCCAGGCCCTGCGCCGCAGCTTGACCGACGCTGGCGTCGAGCTGCGCTTGTACAACCGCCTGCAGTGGCGCCAGGGCTGGCTCAACCTCTATCGCGATCATCGCAAGCTGCTGTTGGTGGACCGCTCCCTGGCGGTGGTAGGGGGAACCGGGGTCACCGACGAATTCTGGCTGCCGGAACGCAACAGCTGCGACTGGCACGAGGTGATGGTGCAGATCAGCGGCCCGATGGTGGCTGACTGGCAGGTGCTGTTCGACCGCCAATGGGATGCCAACCCGCATCGCGGAGCCTGGAAACCCAACGCCGATTTCGGCCTGCAACGCTTGCCGCGCCTGCCCGATAGCGGCGAGGGCATGGGCCGGGTGGCCTATGCCGATGCCCGCCAGCATCGCGATATCCTGCATTCGTTGATCCGGGCCCTGCACAGCGGCCAACGACGGGTCTGGCTGGCCACGCCGTACTTCCTGCCCACCTGGTCGGTGCGTCGCTCGCTGCGCAAGGCGGCGGCCCGGGGCCTGGATGTGCGCCTGCTGCTGACCGGCCCCCGTACCGACCACCCGGCGGTGCGCTATGCCGGGCACCGCTACTATCCGCGCCTGCTCAAGGCCGGGGTGCGGATCTTCGAATACCAGCCCTGTTTCCTGCACCTGAAGATGGTGCTGGTGGACGATTGGGTGAGCGTCGGCTCATGCAACTTCGACCACTGGAACCTGCGCTTCAACCTGGAAGCCAACCTGGAAGCCCTGGACCCGGCGCTGACCGCCGCAGTGGTGGCGAGCTTCGAGAGGGACTTTGTCCAGAGCGAGGAGGTCAGCCTGGCGGTGTGGCGCAACCGGCCTTTGTGGCGCCGGATCAAGCAGCGGATCTGGGGCTGGGTCGATCGCCTGGTGGTCAACCTGCTGGATCGGCGCGGCTGACCGTCACGGCTGATACGGCTGACTGTAGCCGCTGCCGCAGGCTGCGCATGAGCGCGAAGCGGTCGCGGCGGTCGTGGGTCCGATGGAGGCTTGGCGAGAGATCGACAAGCAAGGTCCTGCGGACCTTTGCGCAGCCTCCCAGGCTCGGCAGCGGCTGCAGATATTGCAGCGATTGCGGGGATTGCAGAGGCAGCCGGCCGACGCAGGTCATGCGCCAGCCGGTGAGGGGGATCAGAGCAGTTCGAAGCTCTGTTGCTGGACGTCCTGGGAATCCAGGCCGATCTGTACGTTGAAGTCGCCAGGTTCGGCGGCGTACTTGAGCTGGGCGTTGTAGAACTTCAGGTCGTCTTCGTTGATGTCGAAGCGGATGACCTTCTCTTCGCCGGCCTTGAGCATGACCTTCTGGAAGTTCTTCAGCTCCTTGATCGGACGAATGATCGAGCCGGCCACATCCTGGATGTACAACTGCACCACGGTCTCGCCATCACGCTTGCCGGTGTTCTTCAAGGTCACGCTGGCCTCCAGCTTGCCGCCCTTGTGCAAGGTGGTGGCGGACAGGGCCATGTCCGACAGGCTGAAGCGGGTGTAGCTCAAGCCATAGCCGAACGGGAACAGCGGGCCGGTGATGTCATCGAAGTACTGCGAGGTGTAGTTGCCCGGCTTGCCCGGGGTGAACGGCCGGCCGATGGTCAGGTGGTTGTAGTAGGTCGGGATCTGGCCCACGGAGCGCGGGAAGGTGATCGGCAGCTTGCCCGAGGGGTTGTAGTCGCCGAACAGCACGTCGGCGATGGCGTTGCCGCCCTCGGTGCCGCTGAACCAGGTTTCCAGGATCGCGTCGGCCTGCTGGTTTTCCTCCAGCAGGGTCAGTGGCCGGCCATTCATCAGCACCAGCACCAGGGGCTTGCCGGTGGCCTTGAGGGCCTTGATCAGCGCCCGCTGGCTGGCCGGGATGTTCAGCTCGGTGCGGCTCGAGGATTCATGGGACATGCCCCGCGACTCGCCCACGGCGGCGACGATCACGTCAGAAGCCTGGGCTGCCTTCACGGCCTCGTCGATCATCTGTTGCGCCGGGCGTGGGTCGTCCACCACTTCCGGGGCGTCGAAGTTGAGGAAGTTCAGGTAGTCCACCACCTTCTTGTCGTCGGTGATGTTCGAGCCCCTGGCGTAGACCAGCCGGGCCTGGTCGCCCAGCACATTGCGCATGCCGTCGTAGAGGGTCACCGATTGCGCCGGCACGCCGGCGGCGGCCCAGCTGCCCATCATGTCGATCGGGGCCTTGGCCAATGGGCCGACCACGGCGATCCTGGCGGTCTTTTTCAGCGGCAGGGTGTCGTTCTGGTTCTTCAACAGCACCAGGCTGCGCCGGGCGATATCCCGGGCGTCGCTGCGGTGCAGGCGGCTCTCGGCGTTGGTGTCGGCCGGATCGTCCTCGGCCTTGCCGATGCGCAGGTACGGATCCTTGAACAGGCCCATGTCGTACTTGGCCCCCAGGACTTCACGCACGGCGTTGTCGATGTCCTTCTCTTCGATCTCGCCGGACTTGAGCAGCCCGGGCAATTCCTTGCCATACAGCGAGTCGTTCATGCTCATGTCGATGCCGGCCTTGATCGCCAGCTTGGCGGCCTCGCGACCGTCCTTGGCGACGCCATGGCGGATCAGTTCGATGATCGCGCCGTGGTCGCTCACCGCCAGGCCCTTGAAGCCCCACTCCTTGCGCAGCAGGTCGTTCATCAACCAGGTGTTGGAGGTGGCGGGCACGCCATTGATCGAGTTCAGGGCCACCATCACCCCGCCGGCACCGGCGTCGATCGCCGCGCGGTAGGGCGGCAGGTAGTCCTGGTACATCTTCACCGGGCTCATGTCGACGATGTTGTAGTCGCGACCGCCTTCCACCGCGCCGTACAGGGCGAAGTGCTTGACGCTGGCCATGATGCTGTCGGGTGCCGCCGGGCTCTTGCCCTGGTAGGCGTTGACCATCACCTTGGCGATTCGCGAGACCAGGTAGGTGTCTTCGCCGAAGCCTTCGGAAGTCCGTCCCCAGCGTGCATCGCGGGAGATGTCGACCATCGGTGCGAAGGTGATGTCCAGGCTGTCGGCGCTGGCTTCCTGGGCGGCGATACGCCCGGAGCGGCCGATGGCGTCCATGTCCCAGCTGGAGGCCAGGGCCAGGCTGATGGGGAAGATGGTCCGGTGGCCGTGGATCACGTCGTAGGCGAAGAACATCGGGATCTTCAGGCGGCTGCGCATGGCCGCGTCCTGCATCGGCCGGTTTTCCGGGCGCGAGATGGAGTTGAAGGTGGCTCCGATATTACCGGCGGCGATCTCCTTGCGGATCAGTTCCCGGGGCATTTCCGGGCCGATGCTGATCAGGCGCAACTGGCCGATCTTTTCCTGCAGGGTCATCCGCTTGAGCAGATCGGTGATAAAGGCTTCCTTGTTCTCCAAGGGGACCGGGGCAGACTCGGCCAATACAGGGTGACTGGCCAGGCTGACCAGCAGCCCCAGCAAACACAGCTTCTTCATGAATTTGTTCTCAAGGGCTCAAGACCGACGCATGAGTGACGCGCCGAACAGCCAAAATTTAGGGGGCAGCTATTGTTGTTCAGATAATTCCCGCACACTTCAGACCGTGTGAAAACTGCTGCATTCGGCAATACGGCGTTAAAAACAGGCTTGTCTTGCCTTGACTCGCGACGTTTTCACACAGTCTTATTTCTGAACTCTTTTTCGCGCTGGGCATCTTTTAGCCCATCAGCCCGATGCATTCCAGTAGCGTTGGCAGATTTTGCCCTGCCAGGGCCTGAAAACACGGGCAAAAGATTCTCTTCAACCAGGTTGTGCAAGGAGCCTCACCCATGAACCTCACCCAAAGCCTGCGCTCGAGCTGGCCTGTCGCCGCCCTGTTGCTGCTCACCAGCCTGCTCAGCGGCTGCGGCATCAACAACATTCCTACCCTCGACGAGCAGGTCAAGGCCGATTGGGGCCAGGTGCAGAACCAGTACCAGCGTCGTGCCGACCTGATTCCCAACCTGGTGGAGACCGTCAAGGGCTACGCCAAGCACGAGCAGGAAACCCTGACTGCGGTGATCGAGGCCCGGGCCAAGGCGACCTCGATCCAGGTGGACGCCAGCACCCTGGATAACCCGGAAAAACTCAAGCAGTTCCAGCAGGCCCAGGACCAGTTGAGCGGTGCCCTGAGCCGCCTGATGGTGGTTTCCGAGCGCTACCCGGATCTCAAGGCCAACCAGAACTTCCTGGCCCTGCAATCCCAGCTCGAGGGCACCGAGAATCGTATCGCCGTGGCCCGCCGTGACTTCATCCTCGCGGTGCAGAAGTACAACACCGAGATCCGCACCTTCCCCGGTCGCCTGTGGCACAGCCTGATGTACAGCGACTTGCCGGTGCGTGAGTCGTTCGAGGCCACCAGCCCCGACGCCGACAAGGCCCCGCAAGTGAAATTCTGATGAACCACGGGCAGCGCGTGCTGCGAGGCGCGCTGCTGTGGCTATGGCTGGTGAGTGGCGCCGTACTGGCGCAGCAACCAGGGCCAACGCCCACGGATGGGGTGCAGTTGCGTTCGGCGCAACCCACTGTCCAGGTCGAGCCCGCACCGGCTACTGCGACAGCGGTGCCGCTTGAAAGCCTGTTCCCCAAGCTGACGGGCAGGGTGGTGGACACGGCGCAGATGCTCACGCCTTCGGCGCAGGTCTACCTGACGCAGATGCTCGAACGGCTCGAGCAGAGCACCACCGACCAGGTGGTGGTGGTCACTGTGCCGAGCCTGGGCGGCTACAGCATCGAGGAGTTTGGCCTGCGACTGGGGCGGCACTGGGGGATCGGCCAGAAGGACAAGAACAACGGAGTCCTGCTGCTGGTGGCCAAGGACGATCGCAAGGTGCGGATCGAAGTGGGCTACGGCCTGGAAGGGCGGATCGACGATATCTGGGCGCACCTCATTATCAACGACTCGATCATTCCGTATTTCAAGGATGAGCTGTACTCCTCCGGGATCATTACCGGCACCACCTCCATCGTGCGTCTGCTGGAGCCCAACAGCACGCGGATGCTGGCGCACCGCTGGGTGGTGCAGAGCTGGTACCAGCAGATCGAATGGATGTGGTGGTTCAAGGTGTTGTTCTTCCTGGTGTTCGCCGTCTTGCCCCTGGGCGCGATCCTGGCTTCGTGGCGCAACAGCGAGACTGAACCAGGCCGTGCCAGCGATGATCCGCCCACACGTGAACCCAGGGCCGAGCGTGATTCGGGATCGAGCAGTTCATTCGACTGGTTCGACTCCGGCAGTTCGAGTTCCGGCTCAAGTTCCGATTCGGATGGTTTCAGGGGCGGCGGTGGCGGTTTTGGTGGTGGCGGGGCATCCGGCAGTTGGTAGTGCAAGCGAAAAGTCATTGAGGACGAGGTGCTGATGCGACTCTATAAAATCGGCCTGGTGCTGTTGCTCTGGGTCTTGGCGATTTCGGCCCAGGCCGAGCTGAAGTTCCCGGCCCTGAGCGGGCGGGTGGTGGACGATGCGCAGATGCTCGAGCCGGCCACGCGCGCCCAGTTGACCCAGGAACTTGCAGCCCATGAGCAGGCCACCAGTGAACAATTGGTGGTGGTGACCCTGGCGAACCTGCAGGGCGCCACCATCGAGGATTATGGCTACCAGCTGGGGCGCCACTGGGGCATCGGCCAGAAGGACAAGAACAACGGCGCGCTGCTGATCGTCGCCCGGGATGAGCGCAAGCTGCGCATCGAAGTGGGCTATGGCCTGGAGGATCGCCTGACCGATGCCCAGGCCTCGGTGATCATCAACCAGGTCATCACCCCGGCGTTCAAGAACGGGCAGTTCAGCAAGGGCATCAGCGACGGGGTTTCGGCGATGCTCCTGGTGCTGGGCGGCACGCCGCTGGATGAGCCAGCCACCGCTTACGGCACGGGTGAGAGCAGCGCTCAGGATGATTTTGTCCAGCGTCACCCGTTGCTGTTCATCTTCCTGGTGCTGCTGTTCATCCTGGTGATCATGGTCGCGCAGGCGCTCGGTTTGATCTCCACCACCAGCGGCCGCGGTGGCGGTGGTGGCTTCGGAGGCGGCGGATTTGGCGGCGGGTCCGGCGGTGGCGGTTTCAGCGGTGGCGGCGGCAGCTTCGGCGGCGGTGGTTCGTCCGGTGGCTGGTAACTCAAAATAAAAAATCGGATATCCAACGACATGGCATTACTCAGTGAATTCGAACAACGGCAGGTGGCCGAAGCCATTGCCCGGGTGGAGCAGCAAACCGACGCCGAACTGGTGACGGTGCTGGCCGCCCGAGCCGACGACTACGCCTATATCCCGCTGCTCTGGGCCAGCCTCGTGGCGCTGGTGGTGCCAGGCCTGGTGCACTACACCACCGGCTGGCTGAACATGCACCTGTTGTTGCTGGCGCAATGGGCGACCTTCATCGTGCTGTGCCTGGTGTTCCGCCTGCCGCGGATCACCACCCGGCTGATCCCGCGTTCGGTAAGGCATTGGCGGGCCTCGAACCTGGCCCGGCGCCAGTTCCTCGAGCAGAACCTGCACCACACCGTGGGTGGTACCGGGGTGCTGATCTTCGTCAGCGAGGCCGAGCGCTACGTGGAGATCCTGGTGGACGAGGGTATTTCCAAGCGCCTGGACGACAAGCGCTGGGACACCATCGTCCGCGCCTTCACCCAGCAGGTGAGGCAAGGCCAGACCTTGCAGGGCTTTCTCGACTGCATCGACTCCAGTGGCGAGCTGCTCAAGGAGCATGTGCCCCTGACCCAATCGCGCAACGAGCTGCCCAACCGCCTGGTGGTGCTCAACTGAGCCCTGAGGGCTCGGTTGCTGAAGAATCTGCGCCGTCGGGTCAATAACTCCGTGCCCCGACGGCCTATCCCCCCTAAAATACCCGCCATTTCCCGATTCGCTCCCCGCACCGCCCGAGGCTCCAGCCCCATGTCCGTCACCGCACCTTCCGTCCGGCCCGCGCCGGACCACCATGCCCAGTTCCTGCAATTGCTGGAGACCAGCCTGGCGCAAAACGCCTTCATCAAGCTGGTACTGGCCAAGCACGTGGGCGCCGAGGCGGACCTGCAACGGCTGATCATCAAGCAGCTGACGGTCAAGGAGCAGCCGTGCCTGTCCTTCGTCTATCGCTACAAGACCCGCGATATCACCAAGAACCTGCCCCTGGCCGAAGGTGTGGCGAGTATCGCCGGGCTGCTCCCGGCCTCTTTCAAGAATGCCCACTTGCTGACCCTGTCCGATGAGGTCCAGCTGGAGTACAGCAAGAAGGGCAAGAGTTCGTTGTTCAAAGGCAAGCCGCAAACCCAGCGCGATGTGCCGTCCGCCGAGCACAACCGCGAGAAGAACCGCTTCCTCGACCTGGATCGGCCGTTCCTCGCCGACCTGGGCGTGACCAACAAGCAGCACGAGCTGATTCCGGCGATGTCGCGCAAGTGGAAGCAGATCAACAAGTTCATCGAAGTCTTCAGCCATGCCCTGGGCAGCTCGCCGATCGACCTTGCGCAACCGGTGCGAGTGGCGGACTTCGGCTCAGGCAAGGGGTACCTGACCTTCGCCATCCACGACTACCTGCGCAATACCCTCAAGGCCCAGGGCGAAGTCACCGGGGTCGAGCTGCGCGAGGACATGGTGACCCTGTGCAACGCCGCCGCGCAGCGCCTGGAGCATCCCGGCCTGGTGTTCAAGTGCGGTGACGTGCGCAGCGTGGCCCCCAGCGAACTGGAAGTGATGATCGCCCTGCATGCCTGCGACATCGCCACCGACTACGCGATCCACACCGGCATCCGCTCCGGGGCGGCGATCATCATGTGCTCGCCGTGCTGCCACAAGCAGATCCGCCAGCAGATCCAGAGCCCGGCGTTGCTCAAGCCGATGCTGCAATACGGCCTGCACCTGGGGCAGCAGGCGGAGATGGTCACCGACAGCCTGCGGGCGCTGTTCCTCGAGGCCTGTGGTTACGAAACCAAGGTCTTCGAGTTCATCTCCCTGGAGCACACCAACAAGAACAAGATGATCCTTGCGGTCAAGCGCGCCGAACCCCAGGACCCGACCCAGTTGCTGGCGCGGATCGACGAACTCAAGGCCTTCTACCGCATCAGCGAACACTGCCTGGAAACCCTGCTCAAGGCCGACGGCTACCTCGGCTGAGGGCTGGCCGGCGGGGTGGGGAGCGGTGCCGCGGGGCGCACTGCGGTGTTGCGCCCCAGGACCACTGTGAGGATCACGCCCACCGCGAACACCCAGGTGATGGGCTGCACCTGTTCACCGAAGAACAGGGCGGAAAAGGCGATGGTGAAGAAGATCTGCAACAGCTGGATCTGGCTCACCCGGGCAATTCCACCCATGGCCAGTCCGGCATACCAGGCGAAAAATCCCAGGAACTGGGAAAACAGCGCAACGTAGCCGAAGGCCCACCAGGTCCTCATGGAAATCGCCCCCTGATGCTGCGCCGCCAGGTACCACACCGGACCGATCAGCAGCGGCGTGGACAGCACCAGTGCCCAGCAGATCACCTGCCAGCCGCCCATTTCCCGCGCCAGCCGACCCCCTTCGGCATAACCCAGGCCACCTACGGCTATCGCCCCGAGCATCAGCAAGTCACCGGCCTGGATGCTGCCCGCGCCGCTGATCAGCGCATAACCCAGCACCAGCGTGCTGCCCAGGGCCGCACAGGCCCAGAAGGCCTTCGAAGGTCGCTCGTGGGACAGCCACGCCGCATACAGCGCCACGCACAATGGCTGCAGGCCGTTGACCAGGGCGCCATGGGACGCGGGCAGGGTTTGCATGGCCCAGGCCGACAGCACCGGAAAGCCGAGGATTACCCCGAGAATCACTACGCTCAGGCCCTTGACCTGTTTCCAGGTCGGCCATTTCTCCCGGCGCCAGAGCAGCAGCAAGGCTGCCGGGACCGCCGCGAACAACGCCCGCCCCAGGCCGTTGAGCAACGGGTGCATTTGCTCCACCACGATCCGGGTGAAGGGCAGGGTCAGGCTGAAAATGATGACACCCAGCAGGCCGAGGACCATGCCGGTGTTTTCGCGTGAGGACATGATGGCTACCAGAATTCGCACAGGGACACAGGTGCTTGCATCTAGCCATAAAGCCGCGTGACCCTGCTGCTACAGCTAGGTACAGAGTTGTCCGTACAGTTGGAGAACAGCAGCCACAAGCCACAAGCTGCAAGAGTCAGGGCATCCACTTGCAGCCTGCAGCCTGCAGCCTGGCGCTTGAAGCTTGCCGCTGTAGTACCCCGTTATTACCCGGGCTGGTGAATTGGAACTACCTTGAACACTTCTTCTGCCCACGTCTTTCCCTGAAAGGAGTCCATTCCATGGCCGCGAAAAAAATCCTCATGCTGGTTGGCGACTACGTCGAAGACTACGAAGCGATGGTGCCGTTCCAGGCCCTGCAGATGGTCGGGCACACGGTGCACGCCGTGTGCCCGGACAAGAGCGCCGGGCAGACCGTGCGCACCGCCATCCACGACTTCGAGGGCGACCAGACCTACAGCGAGAAGCCCGGGCACCTGTTCGCCCTGAACTTCGACTTCGCCAAGGTGCAGTCCAGCGACTACGACGCGCTGCTGATCCCCGGCGGCCGTGCCCCGGAATACCTGCGCCTGAACGAACAGGTGCTGCAACTGGTCAAGGAGTTCGACCGGGCTGGCAAGCCGATTGCCGCGGTGTGCCACGGTGCGCAACTGCTGGCGGCGGCGGGCATCCTCGAAGGCCGCGAATGCAGCGCCTACCCGGCCTGCGCTCCGGAAGTGCGGTTGGCGGGAGGCACCTATATCGATATCCCCGTGACGCAAGGCCATGTCCAGGGCAACCTGGCCACCGCCCCGGCCTGGCCGGCCCATCCCAATTGGCTGGCCGGTTTCCTGGGCTTGCTGGGCACCCGCATCAGCCTGTAAGCGAGGACCGCGCCATGTGCGAGCTGTACGTCAAGGCCGACCCGATCCTCTACGAATCGCGTTCGCGTTCGCTGCGCATCTGTGGCGTGGTCACCACCTTGCGCCTGGAAAACCAGTTCTGGGACATCCTCAGCGAGATCGCCGAAGTGGACGGCATGACTACCAACCAGCTGATTGCCAAGCTGTATGAAGAGGTCATGGACTACCGTGGCGAGGTGGTGAACTTCGCCTCCTTCCTGCGGGTCAGCTGCACCCGCTACCTGAGCCAGCGACGCACCACCGCCCCCAACCTCAACCTGGTTCGCCTCAACCGATGAGCCGTAGCCACTGCTGAGCCTGCGAAGCTGCGCACGCTCCGAAGGGGCGCAAGGTCTGCGCTGTAGATGTCAAGCAAGGTCCTGCGGACCTTTGCGCAGCCGCAAAAGCTCGACAGCGACTACAGGGCCTCTGCTCAAGGCTGAAGGTCACAGCCCCAGGCGCACCAGCTGGCGCAGGTCGGCGATCACCGCCGGGTTGCCGCCTTCGAGCACATCCAGGCGAATCTGCGCGATCAGAGATTTCAGCAGTTCGGTCTGGGTCATCCGCGTCGCCTGCAGCAGGCGCGCGAGATCCTCGGCCACATAGTGGTTGACCTTCAGCGACAGGCGTTTCATTGCATTCACGGCAGGTATCTGGCGGACCTCGGCCTGTTGGGCCAGGTACTGGGCGAAGTCGTCGTGCACTTGTTCCAGGGCAGGTACAAGGGGGGCGCTGAAGTAATAGCTGAAGAACAGCTTGCGCATCTGCACCCCGGCGTCTTCGGCCACCGAGTGCATCGCGGCGTCCAGCACGTCGAGGTAGACCGCAGGCAGCCGCGCCTCGATGGAGGTCAGTTGCTGGCGGCGCGCTTCCTTGATCGCCGGGGTCGACTGGGGGGGAATGGCTACCGTGGTAGCGCACTGATCGCAGACCCCCACCAGGATCTCCCGGGCCTGGCCGTTGCCGTCGCTGAAGGGCACGTCGCGCCGGGTGTAGGTAATGCCCACGACCTGCTGGCAATGCTCACAAAGTGCCTTGCCCCGGTCGCCCTGCAGATAGAGTTTCATGGGTTGTCCTCATCGGTGAACGCTGATGAACCACGCATCTGGCTCGATAAAGTAGAACTTGATGTACCAGCCCGCCTTCCTTAGCACATGGAAGGCAAGGTCCGGGGCGCTGTGGTGGGCACTGCACTGGTGGTCGCTGCCCTTGCAGGCGACGATGACCTCGATCAGTTGGCCGGCCGAAACCTCGCCGGTGGCCAGCAGGTTCTTGACCTCGATCGAGCCGCGTGCGGCATGTAGATAGTTACCGCTCTGTAGTGCATTGATCAGGTCCCGCCTGACCTTCCTGAAACCTCTGTCCATGATGCTTGTCTGTTTGTACGATAATATTCGTACGAGATCAATGGAGCGTTGGCTGAAAGCGCCCAAAGGCATTCCAACGGTTTTCAGGGGGGAGGTCGATCCTAGCCCAGGGAGGGCCAGTGGGAGGGCGAAGCTAAAGGTTTGCAATACATCGGTGGTGCTTCGCCTGGCGCAGCGTGCTGTGCCAGGCGAAGGCCTTCAGAAGAACCGCGTCACGCTGATCTTGGCGTTGCGCCCCAGGCTGTAGGCGTTGTCGCCACTGAGCGGCGGGCGGTAGTCGCGGTTGAACATGTTGTCCAGGGTGAAGTTGACTTCGGTGCCCTTGAGGTAGGCCTGCTGGGGTTTCCAGTTGGCGAACAGCCCGTGCACGTTGTAGCGGTCGTTGCCGTACTGGTTCCAGTAGGAGTCGCCCAAGTCGCTGGCCGGGCCGCTGGGGTACTTGTCGCTGGGCAGGCGGTCGGTCTGGCGCACCCATTGGCCCTGCCAGCCCACCTGGGCATCCCACTGGGGAATCTTCAGGCCCAGGGTCGCCACCCATTTGCGCGGCGGAATGTCCCGGGCCCAGACGTTCGGCCCCCAGGGGTTGGTGTAGGCGCCCTGGTGCTTGCCGGTGATCCACGAATAGGACAGGGCGCCGAATAGGTAGGTGGAGTCGTAGTAGCTTTCGACTTCGAAGCCCTTGATGGTCAGGTCGCCGATATTGCGATACACCGACATCGGCGACTCCTTGCACACCTGGGCGATGCTCTTGCCGGTGCTCAATTGTTCCGCGCAGCCGATCCCGGTGGCCTTGAGAATCTCGTCGCTGATCTTGTTCTGGAACACCGTGGTGCGGATCTGCGCGCTGTCGTTGTCGGTCAGCAGCTTGGAGAAGTTGTGGATGGTTCCCGCCCGCAGCGCGGTGATGCGTTCCGGGTCCAGGTTGCGGCTGGTGGCCGAGCGGGTGCTGCCGGGGGCCTGCACTTCGTACTGTTCGTCGATCACTGGCGCGCGCCAGGTCTTGCTGTAGTCGGCGAACAGCGCCAGGTTCGGGTTGACGTTCCAGTACGCCGAGAGTCGTGGCGACCAGCCGGTGTAGGTCTTGTCGCCATAGTCATGGCCGTCCTTGGGGTTGGTGCTGTTGTACAGCGGCGCGTCGTTTTCCTGGCCACGGTTGCGCACATGGTCATAGCGTAGCGACGGGGTCAGGGTGAAGTCCCCTAGGGTCACCGCGTCCTGAATGTAGAAGGCGTTGTTGTCGACCTTGCCATGGGGCATGAACCCCGGCTGGTAGTGGCCGTAGTTGTACTTGGGCACTTCATAGGTCTTGCCCGGCATCCACATGTCCACCTTGCGGGTGTGCTTGCGGATCTGGCTGCCGAGAGTCAAGGCGTGGTCCAGAGGACCGGTGCTGAAGCGGCTGATGTTGGTCACTTCGAGGATCTTGTCCTCGTAGCCCACGGTGATCTTGCGCCCGCCGGTGACCGGTTGATAGAAGGCGGTCGGGCCGCGTTCGTCGGTCTGATCGGTCTTGGAGTTGGAATACTGGACCTTGAGGTCGACCCAGGGGTTGTCCACCGGCTGGTACTCGTACTTGGTCAGCCAGGTGGTGTCTATGGTGTTGCGCTGGGCCAGGTAGCGCTTGGTGGCGCCGTCATAGCCGTACTTGTCGATGTTGGCCTTGCTTGGCGGCTCCGGGTAGTTCTTGGCCGAGAAGGGCGCCCAGATATCGCTGTCGGAGCTGCTGTAGGTGAAGCCCAGGCGCTGCTCGTCGGTCAGTTGCATGTTGAGCTTGAATAGCTGGCCGTCCAGGTCCTGGGCGGTATTGGGCAGGCGCTTGGGGTTGACCAGGTACTGGTTGCGCGGATCGGGGATCGAGCTGGCCAGCTTCATGTCGTCGCCATCGCGTTTGGTCCAGTAGGCCAGGGCATCGAAGCGATGATCGTCGGTGCGGCCATAGACCGCAGAGGTGTAGGCCTGCTGATGGTCGTTGCTGCTGTAGCCGTACTTGACCATGGCACCGACATTGCGTCCGTCCTGCAACAGGTCCGGGGCGTCTTTGGTCTCGGTGTGCACGGTGCCGCCGAAGCCGCCGTTGCCGGTCTTGGGCGAGTGCGGGCCCTTTTCCACCTCGACCCGGCGGATCAGTTCCGGCTCGATGAAGATCACCCCTTGCTGGTAGCGCTCGAAACCGCTCTTGGTGGCGCCGTCGACGGTGATCGGCACATCCTCGGCGTCTCCCAGGCCCCAGATATTGATGGTCTGGCCACCCGGTTTCAGCGAGCCGCCCAGGCTCACGCCGGGCAGGGTATCGATCAGGCTGACCACGTTGTTGGCCTGGTGGCGATCGATCTCCGCCTGGTTCAGGGTCGAGCGGCCGACGCTGGAGGAGTCCACCACCGAGCCGTTGCCGATCACGCTCATGGC
The DNA here is from genome assembly GCF_009380155.1 of Pseudomonas piscis. Taxonomy (GTDB): domain Bacteria; phylum Pseudomonadota; class Gammaproteobacteria; order Pseudomonadales; family Pseudomonadaceae; genus Aquipseudomonas; species Aquipseudomonas piscis. The sequence continues at coordinate 1,136,282 of NZ_WHUV01000001.1, forward strand.
CCCCAGTTGCAAGGCCGAGCCGCTGCTCTGGCTGGTTTCGGCAGGGCGCACGATATAGGTGTTGTCGACTTTGACCAGGCTGAACTGGCCATTGCGCAGCAACTGGCGGATCGCCTCTTCCGGGCTGTAGTCGCCTTGCAGGGCTGGCGCCTTGGCGTTACGCAGCAGTTGCTCGTCGAACAGCAGCTGGATTTTCGCTTGCTGGGCGATCTGGCTCAGGGACGCGGCCAGGGGCTGCGCCGGCAACTGGAAATGGAGTGATCCGGCATGGGCCTGCAGGCTGAAGGCCAGGCAGGCGGCCAGCAGGGTCGGGCGGGTACGGACTAACGGAACAGGCAAGAGCGCGCGAAACATGACTTCCCCCAGAGCGGCTTAAAGGCCAGAAAAGCGCTGCGGACAAATCGCAGACGGGAGGAAGACGGGGCAGTGAAAAAAAACCTCATATGCAAATGAAAAATATTCTCATGTATCGCATTCAACGGGCTTCGATCTTCACCTGGCCATCGGCCAGGGTCACGGTTTTAACCGGTATCAGCGCGGGCAGGGCCTTGATCAGCGCATCCGGATCGTTGACGTCCAGGTTGCCGGAAACCTTGTATGCACCCAGTGGACCTTCGGCCAGTTGCACCGGCTGGCGGCGGTAAAGGTTCAGCTCGTCCACCAGGCTGGCCAGGTCGCGGTTGCGAAAGGCCAGGTGCCCGGTACGCCAGTCGGCCACGTCATCGTTGTCCAGGGTCTGCTGACGCAGGGTGCCCTTCTGCAAGTCGTAGATGGCTCGTTGCCGAGCGCCCAGCAGTGCCAGGTCGTCGGTCCGGCCGTCGGGGCTGAAGGCCACCTGGCCATGGGCGACGCTGACCACCAGCTGGTGCTGGCCGCGCCGCACGTCGAAGGCGGTACCCACCACCCGCACCTTGGCTGCACCGCTGTGGACCCACAACGGACGCTCCTTGTCGGCGGCCACCTCCAGGTACAGCTGGCCCTGTTGCAAGTAGACATCGCGCTGCTGCGCACTGAAGTCGACCTTCACCCGGGTGTTGGCATTCACATACAAAGTGCTGCCATCGGGCAACTTGAAAGCCCGGGCCCCGTGTTCCTGGGCCGCGATCTGCTGGACATGGGGAGCCGGGGAGGTTCCCAGGTTGAGCGCCAGCACCGCGCACAGCACGGCGGCGGCCGCTGCCAGGGCCGGGCGCCAGGTCGGTGACTTGCGCCGGGGCAGGGGGATCGGACGGCTCAGTTGCTGCAACTGCGCCAGGTCGACCCAGAGTTCTTCGAATTCGGCATAGGCCCGGGCATGGGCCGGATGTGCCATCCAGGCATCGAAGGCCTTGCGGCTGGCGCGATCCGGGTCGTTGCGGTTACGGGCGAACCAACTGGCGGCCTCGACATCGATCTGCTCGCTGTCGTTGTCGTCGTGGCGGCCGGGAAAGCGGGTCATTCAGGCAGCTCCTTGCCGTTTTCTCGTTGTAGGTGCTGCTTGCAGTGCAGCAGGGCAAAGGCGATGTGTTTTTCCACCATGCTGATGGAAATCCCCATGCGCTCGGCAATCTGCGCCTGGCTCAGCCCTTCGAAGCGGTGCAGCATAAGGGCTTCGCGGCGGCGCGGCGAGAGCTGGGCAAGGACTTCCTTCAATTGTTCCAGGCGTTGCAGGCGCTGGGCGGCGGGCAGCGGCTCATGCCGTTCGTCGGCCAGGGGCTCGTTGTCGAAGCTTTCTTCGGGATGGGCCTCCTGGTGCGCCTTGGAGCGCACCTGCTGGCGCCGCCAATGGTCACGCAACAGGTTGCGTGCCATCTGGAACAGGAAGGCCCGGGGCTGTTCCACCTGGGCCCGATCACGGTAGTCGAGCCACTGGGTGAATACGTCCTGGGTCATGTCCGCCGCGTCGCTGGCGTTGTCCGTGCGCTTGCGCAGGAAATGCAGGATATCCGCATAGAACCCGCGAACTGAGTCCACCGAAGCAGAGTCGGGCTTGGAGCGAGACATGGATATCCTTCTTGACGACGCGTTGGGCAGGAGGTCGCGAATGATATCGAGAATTATTGCTATTTGTCACTTGGCCATTTGATGGCACTTTCCAGGCGCCCAACAGCCCCCCGCAACGGCTTGTCGACCCGTGCCGACAAGCCGTTGGCTGCCTTCAGATCACGAAGAACCCATGGGTGCCATCGCGTCCCAGCTGCGCCACCAGGCCGAACTCCCAGTCCAGGTAGGCCTGCATGGCGTCCCGGGGATTGTCGGTGCCCTCATAAGGGCGCCGGTAGCGATCGATGCGAGGCGAGGCCAGGCGCTGCTGGCCTTGCTCCACGGGCAGCCCGGCTTCGATCCAGGCACTGGTGCCGCCGCTGAGAACGAACACCGGGCGTTGGGCCAGGGCCTGCAAATGCGGGGCGACGAAGCGCGCCAGCAGGCTGCTGCCGCAGGTGAGGACGAAGCGCTCGGGCGGCGGCAGTTGCTCCAGGGCCTGGGCCAGTTGGCTGGGCAAGACCCACCAGGCACCAGGGATATGGCGTTGTACATGGTTGGCGCTGGCAGTGACGTCCAGCACCAGGGTGCCGGGCTCGCGCAGCCAGTCGGCCAGGGTCCGCGGACTGATTTCCTCGACCGCCGGGCTGTCCGGCAACGGCGCCTGCCACGCCCCGCGCACGCTGAAATCGCTGCCCCGCAAGCCGTCGAGCACGGCCACTTGCCAGCCCATCTGCGCCAGCCAGGAAGCGCTCATGTTGGCCCGCACGCCATCGTCGTCCACCAGCACCAGGCGCGCGCCGCGCACGCTGGCGAAATGGTCGGTCTCCTGCACCAGCTGGCCGCCTGGGGTGGAGCGGGCAGCGGGCAGGTGGCCGGCGGCGAATTCTTCCGGGCTGCGCACATCGAACAGGTAGCTGGTGCGCTGGGGTTCGGCCTGCCAGCGGCGCCACTGGGCCAGGTCGATGCGCGCCACGTCGGCCCGATCGGCCACCGCCCGGGCCGCGGCCTGGGCTTGCGCGCGATGGGCGCCGACGTGTGCGCTGAAGCGCCGCTGCTGGCCGTGTTCCAGGGCCTGGCCGGCGAGTGTCCAGCCGATGGTGCCGTTGCGCAGGGCCGCCACCGGGTTGGGAATACCTGCGTTCACCAGCGATTGGGTGCCGATGATGCTGCGGGTGCGTCCGGCGCAGTTGACCACCACCCGGGTTTGCGGATCGGGCGCCAGTTCGCGGACCCGCAGCACCAGCTCGGCCCCGGGCACGCTGGTACTGCCAGGGATGCTCATGGTCTGGTACTCGTCGAAGCGCCGGGCGTCGAGCACCACCAGGTCGGCTTGTTGATCGAGCAAGGCCTGCAACTCCTCGGCGGCCAGCGATGGCGTGTGGCGCTCGGCCTCCACCAGTTCGCCAAAGGCCTTGCTCGGTACGTTGACGTCCTTGAACAACTCGCCACCGGCGTTGCGCCAACCGTCGAGGCCGCCCGCAAGCAAGGCGACATCGCTGTAGCCCAGTTGCCGCAGGCGGGTCGCAGCGCGTTCGGCCAGACCTTCGCCCTGGTCGTAGAGGGTGATGGCGGTATCGCGCCTGGGGATGCGCGCATACACCTCCAACTCCAGTTTCGACAGCGGGATATTGGCGGCGAACAGCGGATGGGCTTCGGCGAAGGGCGCTTCTTCACGCACGTCCACCAGGGCCAGCTCCTGGCGTTCGAGCAGGGCCTGGCGAATCTGTGCCGGGCTGCGGGTCGGGAAATCGGTCATTGCAGGGGCTCCTTCGACAGGTCCCAGAGGTTGGGCAGCAAGGTATTGGAATAGCCGGAGATGAAGAGCTTCTCGTGACCGTCCAGGTCGTGCACCCCACGCCGCACCGCGCCGATGTTGGCACCGTAGACATGGATGCTGATGGACACCCGGTCGGCATGGGCGTTGGTCACCTGGTGGATATCGCCAATATTCGGTGACACCGCTTCCACCTGGCCCGGCACCAGGCGCACCGGTGCCCCGGCAGGTTGCAGGCGGCCGCCGGCCAGGCGCTCGAAGCCCTGGGAGTCCTCGGCGCCGCGCAGCATGCCGATCAGGCCCCAGGTGCGGTGGTCATGAATCGGCGTGCGTTGGCCCGGGCCCCAGACGAAGCTGACGACGCAGAAGCGTTGGCGCGAGTCGACGTGCAGCAGGAATTGCTGGTAGCGCTGCGGATCGGCCTGGGCGAAGGCGTCGGGCAGCCAGTCGTCCTGGCTCACCAGGCGTTGCAGCAAAGCCGCGCCCTGGTCCAGGACCCGGGCTTCGTCGGGATGACTGTCGAGCAATTCGGCCAACTCGCCGATGAAGCCGCGCAGGCGGGCCAGGTTGGGTGAGGCGATGGAGACGGTCGAGGCGTTGTGGGGCATGGATTCCCTCCGTGGACACAGGACGAGCGACACGAACTACACGGTCGAGCTAAAAGGTATTATTCTTATCGAACATTTTTCCAGTCATTTATTATGCGAAAAAAGAATGAAGATAGATGATCTGAACGCATTCGTGGCGGTGATCCGCTGCCAGACCATCAGCCAGGCCGCCGACGCCCTGCAACTGACCCAGCCGGCCATCACCCGCCGGGTGCAGAACTTCGAGGAGGCGCTCGGGGTCGAGCTGCTCGATCGCAATACCAAGCCGCTCAAGCCCACCAGCATGGGCCTCCGGGTGTATGGCCAATGCCTGGAAGTGCTGCGCAGCATCGATGCGCTGAACGAGCTGGTGGCCAGTGACGGCGCTCCCAGCGGCGCCCTGCGCATCGGCGTGCCACAGACCATCGGCGATGTGGTGCTGCTCGATGCCCTGAGCCAATTGAAGGCCCTCTACCCGCAGTTGCAGACCTCGGTGGCCACCGGTTGGGGCAGCCACCTGCTGGGCAAGGTCGAGAACGGCGAGCTGGATGTGGTGGCCGCGCTGTTCCCTGCCGGCAAGGTGTTTCCCGAGGCGGTGGTGGGGCGTTCCCTGGCCAGCATGAGCCTGGTGGTCGTGGCGGCTCGGGGCGAAGCACGCAAGCGCTCGTGCAAGCTTGCCGATTGTTACCAGCGCGGCTGGGTGCTCAATCCCGATGGCTGTGGTTTCCGCGCCGGACTGCAACGGGCCCTGAGTGCCCAGGGCCTGTCGCTGCAGATCAACCTGGAGACCTTCGGCACCGAGCTGCAACTGGGGCTGATCGCCAATGGCCTGGGGTATGGCCTGGTGCCGCTGCCGTTGTTGGAAAACAGCAGCCACCGGGACAAGCTGGAGATAGTGCCGGTCAGTGATTTCAAGCCGGTGATCGACCTCTGGCTGATCCATCCGCGCTTCCTCGGCAACCTCCAGGAGCCGGTGAGCATGTTCGGCGAAATGGTGGCCGCCCGTGTCGGCCAGTCACCGTCCTGAATGGCGTGGACAGCTCGCCGATATTAAAGTTAATTGCATATATTGATTGTCAGTTAATGCAATTTTTGTATATTAATTTAGAACCAAAACGAATTTCACGGACGTTTTTTATGTAGTTAGCATGGGATTCGAACGCGCTGAAATAGGGATGTTGAAATGCCTGAGCAAGCCCCGCTCAAAGTCTTCGGCCATTGGACCGCAAGCCCTGGATATCGGGCCCTGGTGCAGCTGCTGCTACGCCTGGCCAGCCCCTTGCTGCTGCTCTTGCTGTGGGAGCTGGCCGCGCGCACCGGGTTGTTGCCGGCGCGAGTCATCGCCGCCCCCAGCACCATCGGTGCCACCCTGTGGCAGATGCTGGGCAGCGGTGAACTGGGCGGACATCTGTGGGTGTCCCTCAAGCGGGCTTTCGCTGGCCTGGCCATCGGCGTCAGCCTCGGTACGCTGCTCGCCCTGTTGGCTGGCCTGTCACGCGGTGGCGAGCTGGCCATCGATTCGCCGATGCAGATGCTGCGTACCTTGCCGTTCCTGGCCATCGTGCCGCTGTTCATCCTCTGGTTCGGGGTCGGCGAGACGCCCAAGATCGCCCTGATCGCCCTGGGCACCACCTTTCCCATCTACCTCACGCTGTTCTCCGGCATCCGCAGCCTCGATCCCAAGCTTGTGGAAGCCGCGACCCTGCTGGGCCTCAAGCGCTGGGAACTGATCGTCCACGTGATCCTGCCCGGGGCCCTGCCGGCGTTCTTCGTTGGCCTGCGCTATGCCTTCGGCATCAGCTGGCTGGGCCTGGTGGTGGTGGAGCAGATCAACGCCAGCGCCGGCATCGGCTACCTGGTCAACGACGCCCGGGACTTCATGCGCACCGACGTGATCGTGATCTGCCTGCTGGTCTACAGCGTGCTCGGCCTGGGCATCGATGCCCTGGTACGGGGCCTTGAACGTTTCGCCCTGGCCTGGCGGCCGATTTTCATCAGGAGTTGAGCCATGCACCTGTCATCTTCGCCACCGAGCCCGACTGCTGCTGGCCATTCGCCGGCCGCTGTCGAAGGCCGTGGCATCACCCGGCGCTTCGCCGGGCAAGCGGTGCTCGACGAACTGGACCTGGACATCGCCCCGGGAGAGTTCGTCGCCTTGCTGGGCCGCAGCGGCTCGGGCAAGACCACTTTGCTGCGCGCCCTGGCCGGCCTGGAACCCATCGACGCCGGGCGCTTGCAGGTACCGACGGCCATGGCTGCGGTGTTCCAGGAGCCACGCTTGATGCCCTGGAAGCGCGTTTGGCGCAACGTCGCCCTCGGCGTGCGTGGCGAGCAGGTGCGCCAGCGGGCCCAGGCGGCGCTGGAGGAAGTGGGCCTGGCCCATCGCCTGGCGGCCTGGCCCGGCACCTTGTCCGGTGGCGAGGCCCAGCGTGTGGCCCTGGCCCGGGCCCTGGTGCGTGAGCCGCAGCTGTTGTTGCTGGACGAACCCTTTGCCGCCCTCGACGCGCTGACGCGGATCCGCATGCATCGGTTGATCATCCGCCTGTGGCAGGCCCATGCCCCGGCGGTGCTGCTGGTGACCCACGATGTCGATGAAGCGCTGCTGTTGGCCGACCGCGTGCTGGTGCTGGCCAACGGGCGCATTGCCGAACAACTGCCGATCCGCCTGCCGCGCCCGCGCCAGGCCGGCCTTCCCGGGTTCCAGCAACTGCGTGGGCAGTTGCTGCAATTACTGGGCGTCGAAACCGAGGCCGAGCCGGCCTCCCTTGTTGCCCCACCCCTGAGCAGGATTGCCAGCCGATGAGCCTTTGCACCGAACCATCCATCGCCACTGCGGCGCCCCTTGAGCTGGACTCCGTAGCGTTCGCCGACCTGCTGCAGCAGTTGAGCGAGGAGTTTGCCGCCACGGCGGCCCACTATGATCGCCACAGCGAGTTTCCCCATGCCAACCTGCAACGCCTGCACCAGCATGGTCTGCTGGCCTTGACCGTACCCCGGGCCCTGGGCGGCAGCGAGGCGACCCTGGCCCAGGCGCGGCGGGTGATCGGCGCCGTGGCCCAGGGCGAACCTTCCACCGCCCTGGTGCTGGTGATGCAGTATCTGCAGCACACGCGCCTGCAGCAGAACACCGCCTGGCCCCTGCACCTGCGCCAGCAAGTGGCCCGCGAAGCGGTGCAGGATGGGGCGTTGATCAATGCATTGCGGGTTGAGCCGGACCTGGGCACTCCCGCTCGTGGCGGCCTGCCGGCGACCCTGGCGCGGCGGGTCGAGGGCGGCTGGTCGCTCAGCGGTCGCAAGATCTACTCCACCGGCATTCCCGGGCTGACCTGGCTGGCGGTGTGGGCCCGCAGCGACGAGCCCGAGCCCCGCGTGGGTACTTGGTTGGTACACCGTGACAGCCCGGGCATCCGCATCGAGGAAACCTGGGACCATCTGGGCATGCGTGCCACCGGCAGCCACGATGTGATCTTCGACGAGGTGTTCGTGCCCCTGGAACAGGCGGTGGACATCCAGCCGGCCAACGCCCCGCGACCTTCGGAGCTGGACAGCAAGGGCGTGCTCTGGCTGGCGGTCTTGCTGTCGGCGATCTACGACGCGGTGGCCCGCGCCGCCCGCGACTGGTTGCTGGGCTGGCTCGCTCAACGGGCCCCGGCCAACCTCGGCGCGCCGCTGTCGAGCCTGCCGCGTTTCCAGGAACTGATCGGGCGTATCGATGCCTTGTTGCTGAACAACCGGGTACTGCTCGACGCCGCCGCCGAAGGGCGGATCGCCGCCAGCGAGGCCACCCAGGTCAAGTACCTGGTCACCAGCAACGCCATCAGTGCGGTGGAGTTGGGGATCGAGGCCATCGGCAACCCGGGGCTGGCCCGGGGCAATCCCATCGAGCGCCACTATCGCGATGTGCTGTGCAGCCGCATCCATACGCCGCAGAACGACGCCATCCTCGGCGCGGTGGGGCGTGCCGCGTTCGCCTTGCCCAGCCGTGGAGCCCAGGTGTGACGCGCATCGCCAGCCAGCTCGATGCAGACTTCAACCGGCAGTTGCGCCAGTGGCTGCCCGGGATCGAGGTGCTGGACCTGCCCCGGGGCATTCCCGCCGGCTTGCCCGCAGATATCCAGGTGCTGCTGGCCGCCCCCCATGCCGACTTGCGCGACGCGGCGCAGCCACCGACCGGCTGGCCCTTCGGCCTGGGTTTCGTGCAACTGGCCAGTTCCGGCCTGGATTATTTCCCGCGCTGGCTGTTCGAGCACCTGCCGGTGGCCAGTGCCCGGGGCTGCACTGCGTCCAGCATCGCCGAGTTCGTCCTGGCGGCGATCTTCGCCGCCGCCAAGGGATTGCCCCAGGTGTGGGTCGAGCGCGCCGAACATTGGCAGCAACGACCGCTGGCGGCGGTGGCCGGCAGCACCCTGGGCTTGTTCGGTTTTGGCAGCATTGCCCGGGAGCTGGCGCCCAAGGCCCTGGCCCTGGGCATGCGGGTGCTGGCCTTGCGGCGTTCGCCGCAGCCTTTGCAGGTGCCCGGAGTGGAAGCGGTGAGCGACCTGGGGCAACTGTTTTCCCGCGCCGACCACCTGTTGCTGGCGGTGCCGCTGACCGAGCAGACCCGCCAGGCGATCGACGCCGATGTGCTGGCCATGGCCAAGCCGGGGCTGCACCTGATCAATATCGCCCGGGGCGCGCTGATCGATCAGCCGGCGCTGCTCAAGGCCCTGGACAGCGGGCGCATCGGCCTGGCCAGCCTGGATGTGGCTGATCCCGAGCCGTTGCCCGAGGGGCATCCGTTCTACCGCCATCCACGGATTCACCTGTCGCCGCACACCTCGGCCAACTCGCCCGGGGTCTACCTGAATATCGCCCGGCTACTGGAGCGCAACCTCCGGCGTTGGGGCGATGGTTTACCCCTGGAGAATCCGGTGGAGATCCAGCGTGGCTACTAACCTGCGGTGCCTAGGTCTTCCGGTGATCGCCAGGCAAAGCCCTGCGGGCCTCTTCGCAGCCTCGCGGGTTCGGCAGCGGCTACAGGGCCCCTGGCGGTTTGTGTAGCCGCTGCCGAAGGCTGCGTAGCAGGCGCGGGGATCTTGAGACCGCAGAAGGGCTGGCGGGAGCAGGGTATTGATGAGCATTTCAAGGAGAGTGGATATGACCGCACATTTTCGTCCCGCGGTGTATGACTTGCCCCGCGATGGGCATACGGTTTTTCGCTGGGAGCACCCGCCGCGCCAAGCCAGCGTCGAGCTCGAGCGATTGCAACGCAAGCAGAGCCTGGCGGCGGCGTTCCGGGTCTTCGCCCGGTTGGGTTTCGACATGGGCGGGGCCGGGCATATCACGGTGCGCGACCCGGAGCACCCGGAGCATTTCTGGGTCAACCCGGTGGGGGTGTATTTCGGCCATGTACGGGTCTCCGACCTGCTGCTGGTGGACCCTGACGGCGCCGTCGTCGAAGGCGAGGGCGCGTTGAATCTTGCAGCCTTCGCCATTCATGCGGCGCTGCACCAGGCCCATCCCGAGGTGGTGGCCGCCGCCCATGCCCACTCGTTGCACGGCAAGGCCTGGTCGAGCCTGGGTCGCCTGCTGGACCCGCTGACCCAGGATGCCTGCGCCTTCTATGAGCGACACGCGCTGTTCGACAACTTCTCCGGGGTGGTGCTGGAGGCCAGCGAAGGGGCGCGGATCGCCGCCGCCTTGCACGGGCACAAAGCGCTGATCCTGCAGAACCATGGCCTGCTCACGGTGGGCGAGACCGTCGAGGCGGCGGCCTGGCGCTTCATCGCCATGGACAACGCCGCCCAGGCCCAACTGCTGGCGGAGGCTGCCGGTACGCCCCGGCCCATTCCCCATGAAGTGGCCCGCCACACGGCGCGCCAGGTGGGCACCGAGTTCGGCGGCTGGTTCAGTTTCCAGCCCTACCGCGAGCGCATCCTGCGCGAAGAAGCGGATTTTCTCGATTGAGGACAGCCAGCATGCAGCGTCGTCGTTTCCTGCAACTCTCGGCCCTTGCCGGCCTGGTCGGCGCCTTGCCGCGCCTGGGCCTGGCAGCCGCCACCGATTGGTCCGGGGTCACTTTGAACGTCGCCACCTACAAGGGCGCGGCCCCGAGCTTCTTTACCCAGGCGGGTATCGAACCACCCCCTTACCAGGTCAAGTACGCCGAGTTCACCGGCGGCAACCTGAGCTTCGAGGCCCTGGTCAGCGGCACCCTGGACATCTCGCCGATGAGCGAGATCCCGCCGATCTTCGGCATCAAGAACCAGGCCCCGGTGAAGTTGATCGCGGTGCTCACCGGCGACGTCAACAACCAGGCCTTCATCGTGCCCAAGGGCTCCACGGTGCAGTCGGTGGCCGAGCTCAAGGGCAAGCGCATCGGCTACATCCGTTCCACCAGTTCCCATTATTTTTTACTCAAGGCGCTGAAGGAGCAGGGGCTGGGTTTCGCCGACATCGTGCCCATGGCCCTGACCCCGCAGGATGGTTTCGCCGCGTTCCAGAACGGCGCCCTGGATGCCTGGGTCAGCTTCGGCTACTTCATCCAGCTGGCCGAGTTGCGTGCCGGGGCCCGGGTGCTCAAGACCGGGCAAGGCTACCTGTCGGGCAACTACGTGATCGCCGCCAACCAGCAGAGCATCGCCGACCCGCGCAAGCATGCGGCGATCACCGACTACATCCTGCGCGAGTACCGCTCCTGGCAGTGGATCGCCAGCCACCCCGAGGAATGGGCGACCCGCAGCGCGCAGATACTCGGCATGCCCCGGGAAGTGTTCCTGGCCCAATACCGCGCCCAGAGCGGCCCGCGCTTGCTGCAACCGGTGGACGATGCGGCGGTGAAGTCCCAGCAGGACGTGGCCGATCTGTTCTACGAGGCCGGGGTGTTGCCCCAGCCGCTGGATGTTTCCGGCCTCTGGGACCGCAGCTTCCATTGGGGCTGAGGGCCTGAGTGTCCTTCCAACCGGCCCTGGAGGCCCCATGCTGCGCCGATCCTTGCTGACCCTGGCCCTGGCCAGCTCGTGGGCACTGGCCCAGGAGCCCGCCGCGGCCCTGCACCAACGCCTGACCGTACTCGACAGCCACCTCGACACCCCGATGCAACTGGCCCGGCCGGGCTGGGACATCCGCCAACGCCATCGCTACCAGGACGACCTGTCCCAGGTCGATCTGCCACGGATGCGCGAGGGCGGCCTGGATGGCGGCTTCTGGGCGATCTTCACGCCCCAGGGGCCGCTCGATGCCGAAGGCCGGACCCAGGCCAGCGAGCACGGCCTGGCGGTGCTGACCCGAATCCGCGACCTGGTGGCCGCCCATCCCCAGGACTTCGCCCTGGCCCTGCGCGCCGAGGATGTGCCGGCCATCGTCGGCCGTGGCCAGCGCGTGGTGTTCATCAGCATGGAGAACGCCGAGCCCCTGGCGGCCGATCCCCAGCGGCTGCTCACCTACCATCGCCTGGGCCTGCGCATGCTGGGGCTGGTGCATTCGGCCAACAACGATTTCGCCGATTCGGCCACCGCGTTGCCGCAATGGCGGGGCCTGAGCCCCGCCGGACGCGAGTTGGTGAGCGCGGCCAATCGCCTGGGCATCCTGCTGGATGTGTCCCATGCCTCGGACCAGGTATTCGACCAGGTGCTGGCCCTGTCCACGGCGCCGATCATCGCCTCCCATTCCAGCAGCAGGGCGATTACCCACCATCCACGCAACCTGGATGACCAGCGCTTGCGCCAGCTGGCGGCCAAGGGTGGGGTGGTGCAGGTCAACAGTTTCCCCAGCGACCTGATCGACGCCGTCCCCAACCCCGAGCGTGCCAAGGCCCTGGGGCCGCTGTACCGCGAGTTTCGCCTGGCCGCCAGCCTCAGCCCCGGACAAGTGGCGGACCTGGCCGAACGCATCCGCCAGGTGGAGGCCCGTTACCCGCAACCCAGGGCGACCCTCGACGACTACATGAAGCACCTGCTGCATATCCTCGACGTGGTGGGGCCTGAGCATGTGGGCATCGGCGCCGACTGGGATGGCGGTGGCGGGGTCGAGGGGCTGGAGGATGTGACGCAACTGCCACGCATCAGCGAACGCCTGCTGGCGGCGGGCTACAACGAAGCCGACCTGGAGAAAATCTGGGGCGGTAACTTGCTGCGGGTGCTGGCAGCGGCCCAGGCCAAGGCAGTTGCGGATAACTGAGCCCAGGTCAGGCCAGGTGAAAGGCTTGTCTGATTCGCTGGAGCACGGCGGGCAGTTCTTCGTTCAGGCCAAGGGTTGCCGGCTCAATCGACTGTTCGGCCAGCAGCGCCAGGCACCGGCTCAATTCCTCGGCGATGGCTTGGGGCAACACTATCGATCGGGGGGCCAGCAGCACCGAAAGGCTGAGAATGTCATTGCGATGCTTGCGAATATTCCTGCTATCGACACTTTCACCGTTGCTCTGTTGCTGGGTCAGGTTCAGCCAGGCATGAGCCTTGAGTGGGATCAGGCGATCGGCCCCGATGTGGCTGATGAAGTCGGTTTGCTGTATGCCGCCCAGCAGGAAGTTGTAGTAACGGTCGTCGAGCAGGATGGCGGACAGGCTCGATACGGCTTCTTCGACGGGAAGCGGGCTCAAGGTTGCCCCCTCGGCGAGGTCGATTCCACTGGGGCTGCGTGAGAAAAGTTCGAGCTGCGCTGGAAAGCTGTCGTCTTGCGGTGTGGTGAATCGATAGAAGACCGGCCTGTCGTTACGTTGCCTGATCCGATAACCACCATGGCGCACAAAGTCCCAGAAGCTGGCGGCGAAGGAGCTGTCCAGGGCCTCGACGATCAGCACGATGTCCAGATCCCTGGTGGCCCTGAATGCCTGGCCGGCTTCCTCCATGCTCAGGTAGGCGGCTACCCCGCCGATCAGCACATAGCGATCGCTGTAGTCGGCAAAGAACTCTCGAAAACGCTCCAGCCCCCTCACCATTGCATGTCTTCCTCCAGTTGGCCCAGGGCGATCTGGATCCGTTCATCCTTGCTCTCCTGCAGGCTCAGGAGCAGCGAGAAAGGATCGACCCAAGGCTTGGCCCACGCATAGATCGTGGGTTCGTAGGTCCAGATTTCCAGCGCGCAGACTGCTTCGTCCCGAGCGACTTCGATGATCGTCGCGTCGATGCCCTGGAGACTGGCCAGGGTTTCACTCGAGCAGGCATAGATCGGCAACCGGGGGGCGACCAACAGTGTCTGGCCTGCCAGGGCCGACTCGCCCGCGAGCAGCAAAGGTTGCCCATCGAGCTGCGGGACCGTATTCAGCCACAGGGTTCTCCTAGTCGGGGAACGCATGTGTTTCCTGGCGTTGCGCCAGAGCTGGCGGGCAGGAGTGTGGATCTCGATGTGTTGCTGGCGATCTGCGCCCAGCGTGACCAGATCCAGACTCTTGAGCTCCTTCACTGCCCGCGAGATGGTCATCTTGGAGTATTTGAACGGTTGGCCCAGGGTCGCCTGGGAGAGCTGCAGGGAGGATGTGCAGTTGTTCATCAGCAGGTGAATCAGCATGGCTTGGGTCGCCGGGCTCAGGTGTTCGATCTTTTCCTGACGGGCCCGGAAGTATTCCCGCAGATCCAGGCCCAGCTCGGGAATGAACAGCTGGTTGCCTGGCACGATGAACTGCACGCCTGCTTCGATTAGCCGCTTGCGTTCATAGGAAGCCAGTGCGGGCGCCACCAGCAGCAGTGGTGCATCGGTCAGCTTGCGCAGGGCCTGCAGGTGTTTCTTGATATCGGGAAGGCTGATGGACACCTGCTGGTTTTGCATGAGTACGATACAGGCCTGCCCCAGCAGCTTCATCTCCAGGCAGGAATAGGTGCTGGTCAGGTAATGGGGGAGTTTGGCGGCCTGGGACCAGGTAGCGAATGTTGGCCGGTCGCCTAGCACGGTTTCGATATAGGCGGCCAACAGCAGCAGATCTGCTTCGATTGGCTGGAAATCTTGAGTCATGACTCACCCTTGGTAACTATTTTTTTGAACGGTATCATCTTAAATGTTACCGTTCAATAATTATGTTATAGGCTTGGGCGAGTGGAGCCAGGCTAGTCTTTTCCACGCAGTGCACTGAGGCTATGCAGGGGTGAATATTTATGCGTGTGACGCAGTTCATAATCGTTTGAATATGAAACAAAGTAATATTTGCATATGCTTAAAATGTATTTCTCTTATTAAATAAGCGCCCCTAGGATGGCCTCACATAGACCCAAGTGACTGCACAAGTCGCCGGGCTATAACCGAACGTACTATCCATCCGCAGCAGGGAGCGCTGGCATGCCACTGACCAGAAGACAATTGATCGCCCGTATCGCGGCGGTCGGCGGCGTCCAGGCGGCGAGTGCGGTCATGGGCTTGTTCGGCGTGGCGGGCAATGCCGAGGCGGTCGAGGAAAACTACGCCTCGTTGCCGGCCATACCGGTGGGCAAGGGCGCCAGGGTGGTGGTGATCGGTGCCGGGATCGGCGGCCTGGTCAGTGCCTATGAGCTGCACAAGGCCGGGTTCAAGGTGACCTTGCTCGAGGCCCGCGACCGGGTCGGAGGGCGCAACTGGACGGTGCGCGGCGGCGATCGGGTGGAGTACAGCGATGGCAGCGCGCAAGTGGCGCGCTTCGATCCGGGGTTCTATCTCAATGCCGGCGCCGGGCGCCTGCCCAGCCACCACCAATTGATGCTCGGCTACTGCCGCGAGCTGGGGGTGGAGCTGGAGGTGCTGGTCAACACCAGCCGCAATGCCCTGGTCCGCCCTGACTTGAACCAGCCGGCGCTGCAGATCCGCCAGGCGGTCAATGACAGCCGCGGGCATTTTTCCGCACTGCTGGCCAAGGCGGTCAATCGCCACGCCCTGGACCAGGAGCTGAGCGCGGCGGATCGCGACAACCTGCTGAGCTTCCTCAAGACCTGGGGCGACCTGTCGGACAAGCTCGAGTACCTGGGTTCGGCCCGCTCCGGCTACAAGGTCTGGCCCGGGGCCGGCGACCAGCTGGCGCAGAAGAACGATCCACTGCCCTTGCAGACCCTGCTCAATCCGGCGCTGACCACGGCGCTGATGATCGACGAATACCCGGAGTTCTCGCCCACCATGTTCCAACCGGTGGGTGGCATGGACCGCATTCCCCAGGCCTTTGCCCGGCACTTGAAGGGGCAACTGCGGCTGCACAGCGAGGTGCGCTCGATCAGCAACCGCCAGGACAGCGTCGAGGTGACCTACCTGGACCGGCGCACCGGCCGCAGCCAGCGCCTGGTGGCCGACTATGTGATCAGCTCCTTGCCCTTGCCGCTGCTGGCCCGGGTCGAGAACAACTTCAGCGCACCGGTGCGCCAGGCCATCGCCGCCGTGCAGTTCGGCTACGCCAACAAGGTGGCCTGGCAGTCGCGGCGCTTCTGGGAGAGCCAGTACCAGATCTACGGCGGGCTGTCCTTCATCAACCAGGAGGCCTCGGGGCTGTGGTATCCCAGTGGCGGCTTCAACCAGCCCGAGGGGGTACTGGTGGCGGCCTACAACAATGGCGAGACCGCGCGCAAATTCGGCGAGAAGAGCCTGGCCCAGCAGATCGAGATCTCCCGCCAGGCAGTGGAGTTGCTGCATCCGGGGCACAGCCATGAACTGCGCAATCCGCTGGTGATCGCCTGGAGCCGGATTCCCTACAACTTCGGGCCCTGGATCAGCCATGAAGTGGTCGAGCCGGACTACAGCCTGCTCAATCAGCCCCAGGGCCGGGTCTACCTGACCAGCGACGGCCTGGCGCACAGCGGCGTGGGTATCTGGCAGGAGGCCGCCGCCGGCGCCGCCCGCCGGGTGGTGCGGCAACTGTTCCAGCGGGCGCAAGGCGCATCGCTACAACAAACGGCCTGAACCGGCCGAGCATTCATAAAAACAGCGGTAACCCATGCCGGGTAGCGGACCTCCGAGGCTGGCAACCACAACCTTGGGAGCGTCTTTGCATGTCTTTGAAAAATACCGTCGTAGGGCTGGGGCTGCTGTTCGCTGCCGCCAATAGCTGGGCCGCAGGAATCCAGCGCATACCGTCCACCTATCCCAATTCGCCGATCCTGCAGGCCGTGACCCTGCCGGCCAATAGCGAGGTGACCTACCTGTCCGGCCTGTTACCGGACCCGGTGGACCCCAAGGCCGCCAAGGAGCAGATCCACGCGGTGGGCAATACCGAGGCCCAGGCGCGGGTGGTGCTGGGCAAGGTGCGAGCGATCCTCGCCAGCCAGGGCTTGGGCCTGGGCGATGTGGTGCAGCTGCGCATCTACCTGGTGGGCGATCCGGCCCTGGGCGGCAAGCTGGACTTCGATGGCCTGCAAACCGCCTTTCGCGAGTTCTTCGGGACCCAGGAACAGCCGCTCAAGCCAGCCCGGACCACGGTGCAAGTGGCGGGACTGGTCCTGCCCGGCGCCTTGATCGAAGTCGAAACCGTTGCCGCCCGAGCGCGCTGAGCATTCTTCGAAAGGATCTGAAGTCATGGGTATTTCCTTGCATAAAATCGCCTTGGGCGCTGCCCCCCTGGGCCTCGGCCTGCTGGGCCTGGCCCCGGCGCAACAGGTGCTGGCCGCCGACGAGACCCTGGGCACCGTGGTGGTCACCGGGGTGCGTGGCAGCCAGCAGCGCACGGTCACCGACAGCCCGGCGCCGATCGATGTGATCGACAGCGAGCAACTGCGCAGCATTGGCCAGAACGGCCTGAAAGAGATGCTCGGACGGCTGCTGCCGTCGTTCAACGTGCCCACCATCAACGGTGGCGGTACCGCGTTCCTGGTGCGTGGGGTGAGCATGCGCGGCCTGGGCGGCGACCAGGTGCTGGTGCTGATCAACGGCAAGCGCCGGCACAACTCGGCGCTGATCAACAACGGAGCGCGGGTCGGTAACGCCTCGGTGCCGGTGGACCTGGACCTGATCCCCACCGCCGCCATCGAGCGTATCGAGGTGCTGCGCGATGGCGCGGCGGCCCAGTACGGTTCCGACGCCATCGCCGGGGTGATCAACATCATCCTCAAGCGCAATGCCGAGGGCCTGACGTCCGACACCAGCCTGGGCCAGTACTACGACGGCGACGGCACCACCGGCCACGAGGCCTTCAACTGGGGCAGCAAGCTGGGGGACAACGGCGGGTTCATCAACCTGTCCTGGGACGCCAAGCTCCAGGAACCCTACGAGCGTTCCAGCGCCGCCAGCGGCCAGCTGTATTTCAACCAGCCCGATGGTTCGCCCGACCCCAGGGAAAGCCATCGCCAGGGCTGGGGCACCGAGTACGGCCTGGGGCGCGATCGCACCACCAGCCTGGCCTATAACGCCGAATTGCCCCTGGAGGACGACCTCAAGCTGTATTCGTTCTCCACCTTGAGCTACCGCAACAGCAACAAGGACCTGGGGCACCGCAAGCCCACCGACATCACCAGCCTGGCCGGGGTGCCCAACGCCCCGTACCCCAACGGTGGCCAGGCCCGCCGTGAAATCCGCGAGACCGATTTCCAGGTCGCCGGCGGCGCCAAGGGCCTGTCGGGCGGCTGGGACTGGGACCTGTCCAGCACCTATGGCAAGGACCGCGGGGTGCTGGACACAGCCAACAACCTGAACATTTCCAACGGCCCCTACAGCCAGCACGACTTCCACCTGGGCAACCTGGTGTTCGACCAGTGGACCAACAACCTGGATTTCTCCCGGGCCCTGGACATCGGCTGGAGCAGCCCGCTGGAAACATCCTTCGGTGTGGAATACCGCTGGGAGAAGTACGCGCTGGAGGAGGGCGAGGCCAACTCCTATAACCAGGGCAGTTATGTCCCGGCCACTGGCCCCTTCGCCGGCGTGGTGCCCGACCCGGGGCTGTTCTCGGTCAACGGCACCACCCCCGAGGATGCCTACAGCCTCAAGCGGCATAGCGAGGCGGCCTATATCGACCTGGGCCTGAACATCACCCCCAACTGGTACGTGGGGGCGGCGGCGCGCTACGAGAAGTACAACCTCGGGGTGGGCGACACCACCAGCGGCAAGCTCACCACCCGTTACGAGTTCCTGCCCGGCTACGCGGTGCGGGCAGCGGTGAGCAACGGCTTTCGCGCGCCGTCCCTGGCCCAGAGCGTGTTTTCCACCACCAGCACCGTGACCCAGTTCGGCGCGGCCGGCACCACCACCTCGGTGCGCACCAAGCAGATGCGTCCCAACTCGCCCGAGGCCATCGCCCTGGGCGCCAAGGACCTGGAACCGGAAACCTCGCGCAACTACAGCCTGGGCTTTACCGCCGAGCCTACCGAGCGCCTGCGCCTGACCGCCGACTTCTACTTGATCGACATCGACAAGCGCATCCTCCAGACCGGCATCCTCAAGGGCCCGGCGGTGTCGCAGATCCTGGTGGAGAACGGCCTGTCGCCCAACCTTGCCGGGCAGTACTACACCAACGCCGCGGACACCCGGACCAAGGGCGTGGATGTGGTGGCCGACTACAGCCAGTCGTTCGGTGAGTACGGCACGGCCAAGTGGAGCATCGCCTACAACCACAACAAGACCACCATTCGCGACCTGGCCGACACCCCGGCGGCGCTGTCGCGGCTGGGGGCCGGTTATGTGCTGTTCGACCGCCAGCAACAGATCGACCTGACCCAGTCCACGCCCAAGGACAAGTGGATCCTGTCCACCAACTACAAGGTCGGCGACTGGACCACCAACCTGCAGCTGACCCGTTTTGGCGAATACACCGAGGGCTCGAACATCCCGGCCAACGACCGGACCTACAGCGCCAAGTGGATCACCGACCTGGACGTGGCCTACGACGTGACCCAGAACCTCACGGTGGCGGTGGGGGCCAATAACCTGTTCGATGTCTACCCGGACAAGATCGGCCTCAAGGCCTGGGCCGGCACCTACGAGTACGGGATGTTCTCGCCCTACGGCCTGGGTGGCGGCTACTACTACAGCCGCGTCAGCCTGGCGTTCTGAGTGATGGCCGAATCTACCGGCAAGTCCTGGCGCCAGCGCTTGGGCCAAGTGATCGCACTATGCGGCGGCTTGCTGCTCGGCGCCCAGGCCCTGGCCGAACCGACGCTGCGGGTCTCCAGCCAGAAGCAGTCGCTGAAGATCCTGTTGCAAGCGGCTGGGGAGCTGGAGCAGGTGCCGTATCCCATCGAATTCGCCTCGTTCGCTGCCGCCGCGCCCACCGCCGAGGCCCTGGCCGCCGGGGCGGTGGACATCGGCAGCCTGGGAGATGCGCCGTTCGTGTTCGCCGCCGCGGCTGGGGCGCCGCTCAAGACGGTGGGGGTGATCAAGCTCAAGGTCACCCCCACGGCGGTGGCGATCGTGGTCAGGGACGCCTCGCCATTGCAGGACGCCAGCAGCCTCAAGGGGCGGCGCATCACCACCACCCGGGGGTCCATCGGCCATTTCCTGGCGCTGGCGGCGCTGCGCTCGGTGGGCCTGCATGGCAGCGATGCGCAGTTCATCTTTCTCCAGCCTGCCGAGTCCCGCAGCCTCTTGAGCAACGGCCAGGCCGACGCCTGGGCGACCTGGGACCCCTACACCAGCATGGTGCAGCTGGAAGGCGGCACTCGGGTGCTGGTCAGCGGCGCGGGGTTGTTCGCCGGGCATATGCTGCTGGTGGCCAACGACCAGGCGATTGCCGAAAAACCTGCGCAGATCGCCGATTTCCTGCGTCGCCTGGGGCGTGCCTATGCCTGGGCCAACCAGCACCAGGAGGCGTTCTCGCGGATCCAGGCTAGCTACAGCGGGCTGCCGGTGGAGGTGCACCTGCGTTCCAACCATTATTCCGAACCCCGGCGTATCGCCGTGGGGCCGCCGGTGGTGGAAGACCTGCAACGCACCGCCGACCTGTATCGGGAAGAGGGCATCATCCAGAAGTCTTTCGACGCCTCGGCCCATATCGATCGGCAGTTCAATGAAGTTGAATGAAAGATGGCGGTTTGATTAATAAAGCTCAGGAGGAAAGAGTAACTACCAAATTGAAGATGTGAATCTTTCAAGTTAACTATCAGTGAATTTAATACTTGTTTTGCAGCCTGTTAAAAGGACCTGTGATGGCCGGTATTTGCCTGATTTCCGATACGTTTTTAAGTTTGGATGTTAGAGATAAAGGGTATTTCACAAGCCTTTGGCGACTGCCTAAGGTGGCCTTGCAACAAATTCTTACGTTCCATCCAGATGCACTTCATCGCTACTTCCAGGGAATAAGGGAGCTTGCATGTTCACAGTCACTACTGCCGACAAACTTGAAGCGCGGCACATTATCGATGTGGTGGAAAAACGCTCTTACGGCGTTCAGCTCAAGGGTTTCTGTCCGCCGGATACCTTGCAGGTGGCACGCGACCACCTGTACCAGCAGGACCTGCGCAGTGCCTTCAGCCAGCAGCAGGAGTTCGTGCGCATCGGCAAGGCCTATATCGAGATCCAGGATGAGCAGAGCCGGGCCGAGTACCACGCCCTGGCGCTGCCCAACATCCGCAAGATCCGCAACCTGTTCCGCCCGCTGGCCTCGCCCATCGATGAGCTGCGCCTGCTGCTGGACGAGGTCTGGCCCCAGGGGGCGCACCTTTTGCAAGTGGACGGGCAGAAGTGCTTTGTCGGTATCGCCCGTTTCCAGGGCTCGGGGGTCGATCTCACGCCCCATACCGACAAGCTCGAGCGCAATGCGCCAGAGGGCCACAGCCCACCGTTGCTGACCCAGCTGTCGACCAACATCTACCTGGAGATTCCCGAGGACGGTGGCGAGCTGGAGATCTGGGGCATCGAGCCGGACGAAGAGGAATACGAGCGCCTGCGCGGCGAACGGGCCTACGGCATCGAACGCCATCTGCTGCCGCCGCCGGACTTCGTGGTCAAGCCCGAGCCCGGCGACCTGATCCTGCTCAACCCGCGGCTGATCCACGCGGTGCGACCCTCGGCCACCAGCACCCGGCTCACCCTCGGGGTCTTCATCGGTTACTACGGCGAACAACAACCTTTGGCCTACTGGAGCTGAATTCATGAGCAAGGTGCAGGAAATCAACCTCAAGGCCTACTTCAACAAGGGTGGCGAAGAGCATCAGTTCGAGGGCAAGCGGGTGGTACTGGCGGTCAGCGTCGGCCAGGAGTACCACGAGGACCAGAAGCTGCGCTCGACCATCCACCTGATCAACCAGTCCGGCTTCAGCCACGTCAAGGTGGTGGTGGCCGACACCCTGCAACGGCACAACAAGCATGGCCAGTCGCCGGGGGAGGCGCTGTCGGCGGCGATCCGCGATGGCGATGCCTGGCTGGCGCGCAACCAGGTGATCCTCGATGGCCTGCGGGTGCCCTACCACATCACCCGCTGGAACCAGGAGCTGGCCAGTGATCGTTATGCCGAACTGCGCCAGCAACTCAACCTGGTCTACCAGCAGCAGGTGGAACTGCGCGAGGCCATCGACAGCACCATCGGCGTGTTCATCGAGCGCCTGCGCCTGCGTGACGAGCATGCTGACCTGGAGCGGGCAGCGGCCCAGTGCCGGGAATACATCCTCGAGGAGATCCCGATCATCCTGCCGCTGTGGGCCGACGAGGGTTACCACTACGTGCTCTATCCGCAGCAGATGACCACGGCCATGGCTACCAGCCGCGACTTGCTGATCGAGCCCCACAGCCCGGACCGGGTGCGCTGGTTGCCGCTGAAGTTCAAGAAGCGCGGAATCCCGATCCCGTTCACCTTGCCCGGCGCCATCCACCCGAACTGGACCAGCGGCGCCATCGCCATCTGAGTCCGTGTTTTTTCTGCCAATGGCCGTCGCCGTGGGGCACGGCCAACGGGATTCGTGAATTCAAGGAGTTTCCATGGGCGTTTTTGCGCAACAGCAACGCAAATGGTGGGCCTTGCTCGGAGTGAGCATCGCCAGTTTTCTCGGTTGTGTGGATTTCACCATCGTCAATACCGCGCTGCCGGCCTTGCAGGCCGACCTCGGGGCGGCGGTGGACAGCCTGCAATGGGTGATCAACGGCTTCATCCTGGCGTTGTCCAGCTTCATGGTGCTGGTGGGGCGGCTGGCCGACCTGCACGGTCGCAAGCGCGTGCTGTTCATTGGCCTGAGCGTGTTCGGCCTGGCTTCGCTGGCGGCGGGCCTGGCCGGGCAGATCGACACCCTGATCGCGGCCCGGGTGCTCCAGGGGCTGGCTTGCGCGGTGCTCTACACCGCCTCGGGCGCCATCGTCTCCAGCACCTTCGACAGTGCCGAGCAGGGCCGGGCCTTCGGTGTGCTGTTCGGGGTCAACGGCGTGGGCCTGGCGGCCGGGCCGGTATTGGGCGGGTTGATCACCAGCAGCTTCGGCTGGCAGTGGATCTTTTTGATCAACGTACCGTTCGTGCTGCTGAGCCTGGGGATCTGCAGCTTCAGCGTCAGGGAGTCGCGAGCGGCGCAGGCCGGGACCCGGCTCGACGGCTGGGGCGCCTTGCTGTTGCTGATCGGCCTGCCGAGCCTGGTGCTGGTGATCGTCCAGGGCGCGGCCTGGGGCTGGGGATCGCCGCCGGTCCTGGGCCTGGCGCTGTTGGCGCTACTGGCCCTGGGCGGGTTCGTGGCAGTGGAGCGGCGGGTCGCGGCACCGATCATCGATCTCAAGCTGTTCGCCAACCGGCGTTTCGTCGCGGCGGTGGTGGCGAGCTTCAGCCTGGCGGTGTTCTATTGCGTGGCGTTCTTCGTCATGCCGCTGTACCTGGCGCAGATCCGTGGCGCCTCGGTGCAGGCCAGCGGCCTGTTGCTGCTGCCCACCACCCTGGGCGTGGCGTTGCTGTCGCCGCTGGTGGGGCGCCTGGTGGACCGCAAGGGGCCGGGGTTGCTGATCAAGGCCGGGCTGGCGCTGTTCATCCTGTCGGCGCTGTTGCAGGCCGGGTTCGAGCGCCAGACATCGTTGCCCTACCTGCTGGGCGCCTTCGTGGTCATGGGCCTGGGTTGGGCGAGCATCCTCGGGCCATCGACGGTGCTGGGGATTTCCTCGGTGCCCCAGGAGGTGGGGTCGGTGGCCATGGGCTCGCTGATGACCTTGCACAATGTCGGCGGCGGTATCGGCTTGGCCGTGGGCGTCGGTTTGTTCCATCAGTTCGCCGCTGCGCCGGCGGGCGATGTCCAGGCGGCCTTTCTCAATGGTTATCAGACGGTAATGGGCTTCCTGGCATTGGTCAGCCTGCTGGCCTGGAGTGCGGTGAGCTTGTTGCTGCGCGCCGCAACCGCCCCGGCGCCGGTGGCGCAGGAGGAAACCAGCCGTGGCTGAGCGCGGCGGGCAGATGGGGCTGGGGGCGTTTCTTTCCGGCTCCGGTGCCCATGGCGGTAGCTGGCGTCACCCCCTGGCGGATGCCGATGCGTCGTTGAATTTCGCGCGTTACCGCCACTATGCGCAGACCCTGGAACGGGGCTGTTTTGATGCCCTGTTCCTCAACGACAACGTGGCGGTGGGCGAGCTCGATCCGCGAGTGCTGGCCCACAGTTCCTACAGCCTGCGCTGGGACCCCTTGACCCTGCTGCCGGCCCTGGCGGTGGTGACCCGGCGTATCGGCCTGATCGCTACCGCCAGCACCTCCTACAACGAGCCGTACAACCTGGCGCGCAAGTTCGCCTCCCTGGATCACCTGAGCGGCGGACGGGCTGGCTGGAACCTGGTGACCGGGCTGATCGGCGGCGAGAACTTCAACCATCCCCAGCCCCCCGAACATGACCTGCGCTACGAGCGGGCCGAGGAGTTCTTCGATGTGGCCAGCGGCCTGTGGGATAGCTGGGCCGATGATGCCTTTCCCCGGGACAAGGCCAGCGGCGTATGGCTGCACCCGCACCGTATGCACCTGCTGCAGCATCGTGGCCGGCACTTCCAGGTCCAGGGCCCGTTGAATGCGCCAAGGCCTCTGCAGGGCTGGCCGGTGATCGCCCAGGCCGGCTCCTCGGGACCGGGGCGCGAGCTGGCGGCACGCTGCGCCGAACTGGTGTTCACCGCCCAGACCGATCTGGCCCAGGCCAAGGTTTTTTATGCTGGGCTCAAGGAACGGCTACCCCATTACGGGCGGCATGCCGGCCAGTTGAAGATCTTCCCGGGGATCGCTCCCACCGTGGGCCGCAGCCTCAATGAGGCCGAGGAGAAGTATCAGCAGTTGCAGGAGCTGCAGGATCCCCAGGCGCAGCTCAAGGCCTTGTCCTATCTGCTGGACCTGGGCATCGACCTGTCGCGCCTGGCGCTGCATGCGCCAGTACCGTTGCCGGACGACGGCAGCTCCACCGAACGCCACCAGAGCCGGCGGCAACTGGTGGTGGAGCTGATTCGCCGGGAGCGGCCGACCGTGGCCCAGTTGCTGCGCAGCCTGTCTGCCAGCGGGCACAAGGTGCTGGTGGGCACCCCGGAGCAGATCGTCGATGAACTGGTTACCTGGTACCAGGAGTACGCCGCCGATGGCTTCAATGTGCTGTTCACCCATTTGCCGGGGGCCATCGACGACTTCGTCCGGCTGATCACCCCGCAATTGCAGCGGCGTGGCCTGTTTCGCCAGCGCTATACAGGGCGCACTTTGCGCGAGCACCTGGGGCTGGCACGGGTGCCGAACCGTTTTTTCGGTCCGGGGCGGCATGGCTGAATCGTCAGCAGCGGCTTTACTGCAAAGGCGTAGCATCTATTGATCAGCCAAGGAGCGACAGCATGTCTGGATGGTATGAGTTGAAGAAAAGCAGCAACGGTCAGTTTCGTTTCGTGCTCAAGGCCGCCAATGCCGAGGTGATCCTCACCAGTGAGCTGTACACCACGCGCGCGGCGGCGGAAAACGGCATCGCCTCGGTCCAGGCCAACAGCCCGCTGGACGAGCGCTATGAGCGCAAGAGCGCCAAGGACGGCAAACCCTATTTCAACCTCAAGGCAGCCAATCACCAGATCATCGGCAGCAGCGAGCTGTATTCCACCGATGCCGCGCGGGACAAGGGGATCGCCAGCGTCAAGAGCAATGGCCCGACCCACAACATCAAGGACCTGACGGCGGTCTAGCCCATGACCGGGCCCGGCCGCCGGGTGGCGGTCGGCGTCCGTGGTGCGGTTTCCTGGCGGCGGAATTTTGTCGACAAGGGCCACGCTGGTTTATCCTGCGTACCGGATCATCCTGGAGCGAACCAGGGTGAGGCCCTCGAACACTGTCCAAGGGAACTGCGACATCATGCTTCGTTCGTTGATTGCGCTGCTCGCGTTGCTGGCGCTGGGCGGCTGCCAGACCTGGCACAGCCTGCCTCCCGTGCAGCTGGAGCCGGCGCGCGAATTGCCGGTGATCCACGTCAGCGGCATGGGTGACCTGACGTCCGCGCCGCTGCGCGAGGCCCTCGCCCGGCGCGGGGCCTTCGCCGACGTGCAAAGGGGTCATGACCCCGAAGGCTATAACGTCATCGTCCTGGCCCAGAGCGATCTGGAGGACCAGCACAACCTGCCCCTGACCCTGCTCAGTGCCTGCACGCTGTTCATCGTGCCGGCACCGGTGAGCTGGAACAGCCAGATGATGTTCCACTTAAGCCGTGGCGATCGTCCATTGGCCAAGTACATGATCGACAACCGCACCCGGGCCTGGCGTGGGCTGTTCAACCCCGATGGCGGGCGCAACGAGCATCTGCAGCGTATCGCCGACGACTTCATCGCGCAGATGCGCAAGGATCCCAGTTGGCGCGAATAGCGCCGTGGCACCAGGCACAAGGCCCGAGCGGTTCGCACCGTTCGGGCCTTGTACTTTCAGCGGCAGTTCAAGCCAGCTGGTGCAACAGCCCCTGCAATTGCTGGCGGGCGGCCTGGGCCAGGGGGAACACCGGCCGGCGCGGTTCGCCGGCGGCCAGGCCCGTGAGCTCCAGGCCAGCCTTGACCGTGGCAGGCAGGCCGCCCTTGAGGATGAACTCTAGCAATGGCAATTGCCGGTAGAACAGGGTGCGGGCGCGCTCCAGGTCGTTGTCGCGCGTCGCCTGGTAGAGGTCGAGGTTGAGCTGCGGGATCAGGTTCGCCGCCGCGGTGCACCAGCCCCGGGCACCGGCGGCGAAGGCTTCCAGCGCCAGGGGGTTGCAGCCGTTGTAGAACGGCACCTGGCCTTCGCCGAGCAGTTGCAGCTTGTGCATGCGCTGGATATCGCCGGTGCTTTCCTTGACCAGGGTGACGTTCTCCACGCTGTGGAAGATCTTCAGGATCAGTTCCACCGACATGTCGATGCCGCTGGTGGCTGGGTTGTTGTAGAGCATGATCGGCACGCCGATGCTGTCGCCGATGGCCTGGTAGTGGGCGAGGATCTCGGCCTCGCCGAGCTTCCAGTAGGAGGCGGGCAGCACCATCACCACATCGGCGCCCCGGGCTTCGGCGAAGCGCGCGCGGCGGATGGCCTTGGTGGTGGTCAGGTCGGAAACGCTGACGATGGTCGGCACCCGCCGGGCCACGTGGCGGATGCTGAATTCACTGACCTGCTCCCATTCGGCGTCGCTCAGGTAGGCGCCTTCGCCAGTGCTGCCCAAGGGGGCGATAGCGTGTACGCCGGCGTCGATCATGCGATCGATGGAGCGGCCGAGGGCTTCCAGGTCCAGGCCTTCGCCGTGGGCACTGAAGGGGGTGACGGTGTAGCCGATAATGCCGTGAATGTTGGGGGTGGACATGGTGCAACTCCTGCAAGGCATGAAAGGGGGCGGATCAGTTCAGGCAGTCGGCGTGTCGTTTTAGGTTTTGCCGGGCGTAGTAGTTGAAGGCCGCGCCGTGGCGCTTGGGCTTGGAGATCCAGTCATGGGCTTCGCGGCCCAGCTCCGGGAGGATCGGCTTGATGCTGCCGGCAGCCATGGCCAGCAGTTGCAGGCGCGCCGCACGCTCGATCAGTTGGGCGATCACGCAGGCTTCCTCGATGCTGGCGCCGGTGGACAACTGGCCGTGGTGCGAAAGCAGGATCGCGCGCTTGTCGCCCAGGGCCGCGGAGATGATCTCGCCTTCTTCGTTGCCCACCGGCACGCCCGGCCAGGGTTCGAGAAACGCGCAATCCTCGTACAGCGGGCACAGGTCCATGTGCGAGACCTGCAGCGGCACTTCGAGCATCGACAGGGCCGCGACGTGGGTCGGGTGGGTGTGGATGATGCAGTTCACGTCCGGCCGGGCGCGATACACCCAGCTGTGGAAGCGGTTGGCCGGGTTGGGCATGCCGTGGCCTTCCAGGACTTCCAGGTCCTCGTTGACCAGCAGCAGGTTGCTGGCGCTGATTTCGTCGAAGCCCAGGCCCAGTTGCTGGGTGTAGTAGGTGCCCGGCTGCGGTCCGCGGGCGGTGATCTGCCCGGCCAGGCCGGAGTCGTGGCCATGCTCGAATAGAATGCGGCAGGTCAGGGCCAGCTTTTGCCGGTCGGTCCACGTATTATCCGCCAGGGTATTGTGCATCTGGGTCAGGGCTTGCTTGACCAGTTGCTCCTTGGGCAATGCTAATGTCTTGGCCATTTTCGGGGTCCTTTGATCGGTGCGATGGACGTCGGGTCTACAGCTCACCCGCTGCTTGCGAGGTCGTTGGGTGAGTGCGAATGACACTAAAGAGGCTATATGACACTTTGTGTCATTGGCAAGCACCAATCGTTGCTTCCTAGATGGATTAATCGCTCTACATGTCTATCCGTTTGAAATTATTGAGAAAAAAACTTGGCGTGACCCTGGAGGCCCTGGCCGAGAAATCCGGCATGACCAAGAGCTACCTGTCCAAGGTCGAGCGGGGGCTGAACACGCCGTCGATTTCCGCCGCGTTGAAGCTGGCCAAGGCCTTGAACGTCAAGGTCGAGGAACTGTTCGCCGAGGACAGCATCAGCCTCGACAGCTACAGCCTGGTGCGCAGCCACGAGCGCCAGTCGCTGGCGGCCAATGAACAGACCCCGGGTTATGCGGTGCTGGCCCATCAGGTCAGCGAGCGCAACCTGCTGCCGTTCATCATCTACCCGGCCCGGGAGTTCAGCGACAAGACCTTCAAGGAGCACCTGGGGGAGGAGTTCCTGTTCGTCCATGAAGGCCGGGTGGAAGTGGATTTCATGAACGAACGGGTGGTGCTCGAGCGTGGCGATGCGCTGCATTTCAACGCGCAGAAACCCCACCGCATCCGCTCCCTGGGGGACGAGCAGGCGCAGTTGCTGGTGGTGGTGCACAGCGCCGAGGAGTGATGCGCTACACCGTCGCCGCTGGGCTGGCGAAGCGGCGACAAGGCTCGCTGGGCCGTGCGTCGATCTCGTTGCCCGGGTGATCGTGCGGCCGCTGCGCGCCCGTGCGGCAGCGGCTACACGGGGCGTTTGTGGTCGATTGGCTCAGCGCTCTACCGGGACTGCCAGCGCCGGGTCGCCCAGGGCGTGGGTCCTGGAGTCGAAGAAGCGCAGGTTCAACTCCAGGCCTTCGAACAGCTTGGCGTAGTGGCGCTTCTGGTGCTGGACGAACGCCGGGCTGCGCGGGTAGACGGAGATGGCCAGGGTGCCGGCGCCGCACTGGCGGATCGCCTGGACCAGGTGGGCATCCTGGGGGCCCAGGTTATGGCCGAAGATGCACAGGGCACCCTGGTGGTCCAGTAGCTGCTGGTAGCAGAACGACAAGTAGTCGCTGCTGCGAATGGTCTTGAGCTTGTCCGCCAGGGGGCCTTCGTTGACGAACAACGGCACGTCGTCCAGCGTCTTGAGGGTGTTGTTGATGGCGAAGTTGCCCAGCAGGGTGCCTTCGGTGGAGGTCAGCTTGCGTGCGCTGCCATCGAGGTTGCGCACCAGGTGCAGGCCGCCGTGCAGGTAGAGAATGCGGGTTTCAGGGGGCTGGGTGCCAGTCAGGTCGAAGGCCGGTTCGCTGCCCTGGAACAGGTCGTTCAGGCCCTGGGGGGCGTGCTGCACGGCCCAGTAGTTGAGCAAGTCGTAGTTGCTGGTGAATACCGTGGGGTATTGCCGAAGTTCGCCGTTGATCGCCGCCAGGCTCTCGGGTTGTACCAGGCTCCAGGGAAGGTGCATGGCGTGCACGCTGTTGATCAGCGCTTCCTTGATCGCGTAGTAGCGGTTGCGCGGTGCCGCCGAGCTGATGGCCAGGGCCTTGTTGACTCGGCTGGTGGTCTTCAGCGCACCCAGGACCTGCTCGAAGCTGCGGGTCTGCAAGGCCTCGAATACGCTGAGCTCGGATTGGCCGAGGGGTTTTTCCACGACGCTGCGGACATTTTCGAACAGCGAGTCGTAGGCGAAGTTTTTCCACACCGCCCGGCTGGCGCCGTTGCCGATCAGCAGGCCGGTGAACCGGGTGCTTGCGCGCAGGGCATTCCAGTCTTCAAGTTGGGCATCAAATTCCTGGAAATCCTTCATTGCGGTCATCGGTCTCGGGGCTGTAGGTGGTCGGGGCGCGACTTTATCACGACCGACCCTTGCGCCAGATCAAGAACGCCAGTGACCGATCGGTCGATTCTGTCCCATAGACATTGAATCAAGACCCTGAACGGGGCCCCCGCCTGGAGATTTCCTGATGAGTAGCACCTTCTTCATCCCAGCCGTCAACATCATGGGCATCGATTGCCTCGACGAGGCCATGAGCGCCATTCGCAACTATGGTTTTCGCAAGGCGCTGATCGTGACCGATGCCGGGCTGGCCAAGGCTGGCGTGGCCGGGATGATCGCCGAGAAGCTGGCCATGCAGGACATCGACTCGGCGATCTTCGATGGCGCCAAGCCCAACCCGAGCATCGCCAACGTCGAGCAGGGCCTGGCCCAGCTGCAGCAAGCCAAGTGCGACTTCGTGATCTCCCTGGGAGGCGGTTCGCCCCATGACTGCGCCAAGGGTATCGCCCTGTGCGCCACCAACGGTGGGCATATCAGCGACTACGAGGGCGTCGACCGTTCGAGCAAGCCTCAACTGCCGCTGGTCGCCATCAATACCACCGCCGGCACCGCCAGCGAAATGACCCGCTTCTGCATCATCACCGACGAGTCGCGCCACGTGAAAATGGCCATCGTCGATCGCAACGTCACGCCGTTGTTGTCGGTCAACGACCCGGCACTGATGGTGGCGATGCCCAAGGGCCTGACCGCGGCCACCGGCATGGATGCCCTGACCCACGCCGTGGAGGCCTATGTGTCCACGGCGGCTAACCCGATCACCGATGCCTGCGCGTTGAAGGCCATCAGCATGATCAGCCACAACCTGCGCCAGGCGGTGCATGACGGCGGCGACCTGGTAGCGCGGGAGAACATGGCCTATGCCCAGTTCCTGGCGGGCATGGCCTTCAACAACGCATCCCTGGGGTTCGTGCACGCCATGGCCCACCAGTTGGGTGGCTTCTACGACTTGCCCCATGGCGTGTGCAATGCCGTGCTGCTGCCCCACGTCCAAAGCTTTAACGCGACGGTCTGCGCCGAGCGCCTGACCGACGTGGCCCATGCCCTGGGCGCGGATATCCGTGGTTTCAGTCCGGAAGAGGGGGCCCAGGCGGCGATCACCGCCATTCGTACCCTGGCCCGTGACGTGGAGATCCCCGCTGGCCTGCGGGAGCTGGGCGCCAAGCTGCAGGACATTCCGACCTTGGCCGCCAACGCACTTAAGGATGCCTGTGGCCTGACCAACCCGCGTCCGGCGGAGCAGCGCCAGATCGAGGAGATTTTCCGCAACGCGTTCTGAGAGGGCACGAGGGTGGATTGAAAGACCAGGCTCTGGAGAGGATAGTGCGGCCTTCGCCCCGCCTCATCACAAGGAGCCGTGAATGATCCGTCCATCGTCCCTGATCCAGATCCTGGGTGGCATCGGGTTGCTGTTGGGCAGCGCGGCGGTCGCTGCCCAGTGCCTGCCGCCGCCACGCAATGCCCAGGTGCCGGGGTTTTCCCTGTGCAAGGAGTGGCCGGCCTTCGCTGGCCAGAGCATCAGCCTGCTGGCCGAACTGACGCCGGATCCGGCGGTGGCCGATACCTCCGGCGACGGCACTTACGATCTGCAACTGGCGGTGCTGGATCGCCAGGACGGACAGGCGCTGGCCAGCTACCGGCAGCCGGTGGCCTTCGTCTCCGACGCCATCCACCTGGACAGTCTGAAGCTCGACACCGGGCGCTTCCAGCTGGCCCCGCAAGTGCGTGCCTTCGGCGTCAGGGCTGCATTCTCCGGCTCTTCGCGGGTCAATCCCTTCGATCAGGTGCTACTCAGCCTCTACGTGCGCGAAGGGGCCCGGCTGCGTCCGGTGATGGAGAAGTTCGTGGCTTATTCCTACAGCGGCGAGTGGGATGGGCAATGCACCGGGCAACGAGTCGAGATCACCCGTACCCTGGATATCGCCAAGACCAGCAGCCATGGTTATGCCGACCTGATCGTGCGTTCAGTGAGCGTCACCACCCTCGGCGAAGGCCAGGGCGAGCAGTGCCAGTCCCGATCCGTCACCAGCAAGCCTGTGCTGAGCACCCTGCATTACGATGGCCAGCGCTATGTGTTGCCCAATGAACTGAACGGGATTTGAAGACGTGTCGATGAAGCGCTGTGGAGTTGGCCCTGGGCTGGCGTTATTGGGTTTGCTGGTGGTCACGGCGGCCCGGGCCGACTGTGATGACCGCGTCGATGTTCCTGGGCAGTTGCATGCTTGCAAAGCCTGGCCTGCGCAACCTGGGATGAGCATCAGTGCCCGAGCGACCCCGATGCCCGGGCCTGAGGATGCCGACACCCGCAGCTACAGCCTGGATGTGGCCCTGGTGGATAGTGACTCCGGTTGGGCGGTGGCCAGCAACTACAAGGATTCGGCATTGTTCTGCGATGCCGTGGCCGTGCAGGGCCTGCAGATCGATACCGCGCGTTATCGCTTGAACCGGGCGGAGCAGGCCTTTGGCCTGCGGGTTCTTTACAGCCATGACTCCAGCGCCGCTCCTTATGAGAAATCCGTGCTGACCCTCTACCGGCGCGAGGACAAGGAACTCCTGCCCTTGCTGGAAGAGCTGGTGGTGGCTGAGAGCTCCGGAGAGTTCGGCTGGGAAGGCCAGTGCTCGGGGCATTCCCGGGCGATGCGCCGGACCTTGCAGATGGGCCCTGGCCAGCGTCATGGCTACGCCGACCTGATCGTGCGTACCCGCGAAATCAAGACCGAGCATTTCAAGGTCGGCGACGGCTGCGACAGTCGTGACCTGCCTGCTCGCAACAGTACCTTGACCTTGCACTACGACGGTGTGCGTTATCCGATTCCTGACGCCTTGAAAGGATCCTGATCCATGTTGACCGGCCTCAACCACCTGACCCTGGCGGTTACCGATGTGCCCCGCAGCCTGGCTTTCTACCATTCGCTGCTGCAACTGCGCCTGGAGGCCAGTTGGGATGGCGGCGCCTACCTGTCCCTGCCGGGCCTGTGGTTGTGCCTGTCGCTGGATGGGCAACGCCAGGCGCCTGCGGTGGCCGACTACACCCACTATGCGTTCAGCCTGGAAGCGGGTGATTTCGATTCATTCGTCTCGCGCCTGCGTGAAGCTGGGGTGCAGGAGTGGCGCGACAATCGCAGCGAGGGAGCTTCGTTCTATTTTCTCGATCCGGACGGGCATCGGCTCGAGGCCCATGTCGGCGACCTGGCGTCACGCTTGCAGGCCTGTCGCCAGAGGCCCTATGCCGGCATGCGTTTCTATCCGGCCGGCTAGAAGCGCAGCATCCTGTTCGACAGTTGAACAAGCCGCTGGTGGTCGGCCCCCGGGATCATGCAGAATCCTGCACATTCATCCTGTGCCTGGCGGCTGCGCCTGGCCCGTCGACTTGGAGTCTTGCCGATGACCTCATCGCTGTTGCTGGCCGTTATCACCTCGGGTTTCATTTATGCGATCACCCCGGGCCCTGGGGTGCTGGCGGTGTTCGGCATCGGGGCAGCCCGTGGGCGGCAAGCCGGGGCAGGCTTTCTCTGCGGGCATATGGTCGGTGATGTGGTGTGGTGCAGCACGGCCTTGGTGGCCATTGTCGGCGCCCGGGAAATCGGCAGCGAAGCCTTCAATATCCTGGGTTTCCTCAGTGGCCTGTATCTGTTCTGGCTCGGTTTGCGGGCCATTCGCAGCAAGGGCGGCAGCGCCGACAACCCCCAGGGTGCAGCGCGCAATCCCTTCTGGCACGGGATCCTTTTCGGCCTGACCAACCCCAAGGCCTATCCGGTGGCGGTGGCCACATTCACGGCATTGCTTTCCAGCCGGGCCGAGATGCTCAGCTGGTCGATGTTGCCCGGCCTGATCGCCCTGAGTTTCCTTGGCGGTCTTGCGGCATACGCTATTCTCATCGGCATCGTCGGTGCCCGTCAGGTGCGGGGCTGGTACCAGCGCCATGAGCTGGCGATCACCCGGGTGTGTGGCGTGATGTTCATCGGGTTCGCGGTCAACGCCCTGGTGCATGCGGTGCCAGGGCTGGTCGGCAACAAGTCGTAAGCAGGGCCGTTCGCAGGTTGCGGCGGTGTGCAGTCGGTGCCAGGCACCGGCTGACCGGGCTCAAGGGATGGGTACTCAAGTGCATTCTTCATGGGTAGTAGCTTTCTCTGATGGCAACCAAGAACTCCGCGCCTCTGGCCAGTTTCATCGACCTGCTCCTGGACGCCGTGTGTGCGGTGGATGCGGACGGTCGCTTCGTGTTCGTCAGCGCCGCTTGCGAACGGGTCTTCGGCTATACCGCCGATGAGCTGGTCGGCCGGCCGATGATCGAACTGGTGCATCCGGATGACCGTGAGCGCACCTTGCAAGCCGCCCGGGAAATCATGGGTGGCGCGCCCAAGCCCAATTTCGAGAATCGCTACCTGCGCAAGGATGGCAGGGTGGCGCACATCCTCTGGTCCGCGCGGTGGTCGGAAGTCGACCAGTTGCGCATCGCCGTGGCCCGGGACATCACCGAGCGCAAGCAAGCCGAGTCCCGGCAGGCGGCGCTCTACGCGATCTCCGAAGCCGCCCATGCTTCCGAGGACCTGCTGGCGCTGTTCAAGCACGTGCACCGGATCATCGGCGAGTGGCTGCCGGCGGTGAACTGTTCCCTGGCCCTGTATGACGAGCGCTCCGAAAGTCTGGGTTTTCCCTATCACGTGGATGACTGCGAAGGCAGCCCGGAGCTGCCGGGGACCCTGATCGGGCGCTTTTGCGGCGAGGTCCTGCAACGCGGCCAGCCGTTGCTGCTGACGGCCGAAAACCCGTCGACGAGGGAGCTATGGGAGCAGTTCGCTGCTCTGCAGGGGCCCCGTTGCTGGCTTGGGGTACCGCTCAATGCACAGAAGGGCACCATCGGCGTGCTGGTGGTCAAGAGCGCGCCGGGTTCCCCAGGCTATGGCGAGCAGGACCAGGAATTGCTGCAGTACGTCAGCGCCCAGTTGGCCGCGGCCATCGAACGCAAGCAGTTGCATGCCCGGCTGCACTACATGGCGGAGTACGACCAGCTGACCCACTTGCCCAACCGCGAGTTGCTGCGTGAGCGCCTGCGCCAGGCCCTGGCTCGCGCTCGGCGGGAGTCGGGGCGCATGGCGCTCTTGTATGTCGACCTGGACAGGTTCAAGGAGGTCAACGATACCTGCGGCCATGCGGTGGGCGACATGCTCTTGCAGGCGGTGGCCAACCGGCTCAAGGGCTGTGTGCGGGAGGTCGACACCGTGGCGCGGATCGGTGGCGACGAGTTCGTGATCCTCCTGGAGAACGTGCAACATGACGACGATGCCCAGCGGGTGGCAGACAAGATGCGCCGGGTGCTGGGCGAACCGCTGCGCCTGGATGGCCATTCATTGAACATCCTGCCGAGCATCGGCATTGGCCTGTATCCCGAGCACGGCCTGGAGGAGAAGCAATTGTTCAAGCATGCCGACGAGGCCATGTACGCGGCCAAGCGAGCCCACAAGAGCCGTTCCAACGCCTGAGCGCGGGGCCGGGGGATGGCTGCGCGCACCGTTCGTCGTTCCGGCTAAACCTTCGCCGGCTTGGGTTTTCCGATGCAGACGGGAGTCGCCACTCCCGATGATTCACTGCAACAGGAGAGCCGTACCATGAACGCCATCGCCACTGGCATGCGCAGCGCCGGCCTGGCGCTGTTTCTGGGCCTGTGGGCCAGCTCAGCCCTGGCCCAGTCTCCCGCCGCTTTCATCGACGACGCCTCGGCCAAGGGCATGGCCGATATCGAGGCCAGCCGCCAGGCGCACCAGCAAACCTCTTCCAGGGCCGTCAAGGAATACACCATCCAGGTCATCAACGACCGCACCACGGCCAACCAGCATCTGGCCAAGATTGCCAAGCGACTGGACTTGCCGGTGGCTCCGCGCGAGCAGGTGATGAGCAAGGCCAGGTCCCTGGTCCCGGTCGTCGCCGAGGGCGAGGACTTCGACCGTGCCTATGCCGCGAACCAGATCCGCAGTACCGAGGAAGCGATCCGCCAGATCCGCCAGCAGGCCCAGGACAGCCAACTGCCGGAACTCAAGGCTTTTGCCGAGGAAACCCTGCCCATGCTGGAAAACCACTTGCAGTTGGCCAAGGCCCTGCAGGCCGGTCGACTGCCGGGCTACCTGGAGGGCTGATGGGAAGGGCCTGCCCGAGCCGGGCAGGCCCTGGCTTCAGGTGCGCAGTCGGGTACTGCGGGCTGCTCCGGTTACACCTGCGAACATTCCTTCGCAGAATAAAACAGGATTGTGCTGGAGCCTCGTGGGCTGCGGGCTTAACGTGGCCGGGATGTGACGCCGCTCGGCGTCACGAGGTTCAAGGAGACAGCGCATGACGCATGCAGGGACTTCGGTCATCGACCTGTACCACCAGGCGGAAGACTATTTCTTCGTATCCATTTCCCAGTTCTATCGGCGTTTCGGTCCGGACCTGGGTGCCTATTGCACCGGCGTCGAGGCCAGCAGCCTGAACTTGCTGATCATGCGCGGCCTGGGCGTCGATAGTGCCGCGCAGTTGGCCGAAGGCGTGGCCTTCCTGCAGCGTACCGACATGCCGTTCTGCGTGGTGGTGCCCGAAGAGCATGTGTCCCGCGTCAGCGAGCAATTGCGCCAGCAGCGCCTGCAGCCGGCGGACCGCACCACCTGCATGGTCTTGGACCTGGCAGCCTATGCAGTACCACCGACCGTGCGAGGGCTGGCGGATGTGCGCGGTACCGATGACTGCCTGGAGGATTGGGGCGTGCCGGTGCAAAGCGCATTCGCCTCCAGCGGCGGCGGAATCGAGCAGTACCTGGCCCGGCATCGGGCGGCGGCAGAGGCCGGCCGGAACCTGCGCCATTTCGTGCTGTACGTCGACCAGCGACCGGTGAGTGCCCTGACTTTGTCGATGGGACCGGGCGTGGCACGGCTGGACGATATCGGCACCCTGCAAGAGTGCCAGGGGCGGGGGTATGCCACGGCGCTGATCCACTCGGTACTGGCCATCGCCAAGCGGGATGGGGCCGGGATCTGTGTACTGGAAGCGTCCCTCGATGGCCTGTCGATCTATCGCAAGGTGGGGTTCCGGCGCCTGTTCGACTACTGCACCTTCTGCGAGGAATGAAGCCCTGCCAGCCACCGGCGGGCAGGGCCTGGAGAGTGGCCGTCAGCGTCCGGCATTGAGGCGGAACTGGCGCGGGCTCAGGCCGGTCAGCGCCTTGAACTGCCGGCTGAAGGCGCTGTGGTCGGTATAGCCGCATTGCAGCGCCACTTCGGTGATGGGTTCTTCGGTGACCAGCAGGCGCGAGGCGTGCTCCAGGCGGGCCTTGTGGATCATCTGGCGTGGCGTGAGGTGGAAGATGCGCTTGCAATAGCGCTCCAGCTGGGCGATGGACAAGTTGGCGATGCGGGTCAGGTCTTCGAGGCGGATGGCTTCGCTGTAGTGTTCGCGGATGTGCCGGTCCACCGCCGCCAGGCGTTCATAGGCCGGATGGGTGTCGCGGGCGGCCTGCAGGTCCAGGGAGATGCCGGCCATGCCGATGATCTGCCCATCACGCCCGTGCAGCGGCAGCTTATGGGTCAGGCACCAGCCGGGTTCGCGGCTGCCGTACAGGTGCAGTTCCAGCTGGCCCTTGATGGTGATGCCCTGGCGCAGAACCCGTTGGTCCTGTTCGGTGTAGACCGGCCCGAGCATCTCGGGGAAGACCTCAGCGGAGGTCTTGCCCAGCAGTGGCCGGATGTTCTTGAAGCCGCAACGCTGGGCCAGGGTCAGGTTGGCGCTCAGGTAGCGCGCGTGCAGGTCCTTGATGAAGAACACCACGTTGGGAACGCAGTCGAGCAGGGGCATGATCAGTTCCATGCTGGCCAGCAGGCTGTCGATATCCCGGGGGCGCTGGGCGGCAATGGCCTGGGGCAAGTGGTGGAGCTGTGCGCTATCGATCATCGTCGTCCTCTCTCCGGGGGGCTTGCTGGGGGCTCGATTGGGCCATGGGGCATGCCAGTGCGGGCCTGGGCCAGCCGGGAAGATGGCCCGGCCGGCGGTCCTCAGGTACCGGAATGCTGTTGTTCAGCGTCTTGCATCAGGGTGGCGATCCGTGCCGGCACCAAGGGTGCCCGTGGTGGTGGGGCGCTCCAACCGAACAGCTGCTGGGCGGCGTTGGCGCAGACCCGGCCTTGGCAGGCTCCCATGCCGCAGCGGCTTTGCAGCTTGGCGGTGGTCCAGTCTGGGGCCGCAGCCACCGCGGCGTAGGGGACATCCTCGCAGCGGCAGAGCAGGGTATCAGGCCGGGCCAGCTCCAGGACCTGCGGGCGCAAGGCGAAGTGTTTCCGCAGTTGACCGGCAAAGCGCTGCCAGCGTTGTCTCTGGCGTACCAGGCTGGCAACCCGATCGGTCTGTCCGGTGGCCATGCAACCGGCGATCTCGCCTTCGACCAGGGCCAGTTCGCTGCCACCGATACCGGTGCATTCGCCGGCAGCGTAGACGTGGGACAGGCTGCTGCGCTGTTCGGCATCGACGGCGATCGCGCCTTGTTCCAGGCGACAGCCCAGGTGGCTGGCCAGGCGAGTGTTGGGTACCAGGCCGAAACCGCAGGCCAGGTAGTCGCAGGCGATCTCCTCGACGCGTCGGCCCAGGCGGATGCGCACGGCTTCCAGGTGTTGGTCCCCGAGCGCTTCCACCACGTGGGCGTTGCCACGATAGGCCGGGGTCGCCAGGCGCAAGGCCTGGGCCAGCTTGTTGGGCCAGCGCCACAGCTGGCTGCTGAAGCCCAGGAGGGCGCCTGTCGAAGCCTGTTCCAGTACCCGGGTCACTCGGGCCCCGGCCTGGCGAGCGGTGGCGGCACTGGCCAGCAGCAACGGTCCGCTACCGGCGATGACTACTGAGCGCCCGGCCAGTTGCAGGCCATTCTTCAGGAGCGCCTGCAGGCCTCCGGCACCGGTGACGCCGGGCAGGGTCCAGCCGGGAAACGGCAGCAGCAGTTCCTGGGCCCCGCAGCACAGGATCAACTGTTCGTACTCCACCTGCCAGGCTTGCCGGGCATCTTCCAGCAGTAGGCGGCGCGGCCCCAGGGCACAGACGATGCGGGTAGCGCCCAGGTAGCGCACCGTCGGATGTTGCAAGGCCTCGAAACGCTCGGCCTGGGCGGCGCTCGGTGGATGGTCCGGGCCGTTGCGCCAGATCTGGCCGCCAGGGCGCGGGTTGTCGTCCACCACCAGGATCGAACGGGCGTTGCGGCTTGCGGCCCTGGCCGCCGCGAGGCCTGCCGGGCCGCTGCCGACGATCAGTACTTGGCATTGCAGGCGTGGGGCGGTCATTGGCTGCGCTCCACCTGCATGCCGTCGCGGCACAAGGTTTGGCAGGCCAGTTGGCGGTGGCCATCGATGGTCATCCGGCATTCATGGCAGATACCCATGCCGCAGAAGGGGGCCCGAGGCCGACCAGTGCAGGACGTACGGGTGCGCAGGTCGCCGCTGGCGGCCAGCGCGGCGGCGACGCTGATGCCTGGGCGCACCTGCAATGGCTGCTGGTCCAGGTAGATGATCATGGGGTCTCTCCAGTCAGGGCGGCGAAACGCCCGGGCAGATAGGGGCGTGGATCGATCGCCGGGCGTTCGCCAAGCAGCAGGTCCGCCAACAGCCGGGCACTGCCAGGGGCGGTGGTCACGCCCAGGCCTTCGTGTCCGACCGCCAGCCACAAGCCGGGTTGGCGTGGGTGCTCGCCGAGGATCGGCAGGCCATCGGGAGTGGCGGCACGAAAGCCGGTCCAGGCGCGGATGCCGTTGAGCTGCGCCAGGTCCGGCAGGTAGTCCACGGCACGACGCAGCATCGTCGCCAATACCTGCGGGTCAGCCTCTGGATCGAGGATGTCGAACTGGCGGGACGAGCCGATCAGCAACTGGCCGGTGGGACGCGGCTGGACGTTGAACGCCACCGAGGCGCCGTCGCTGGCATGGGCGCTGGCGGCATATCCCAGTTCCACCAGCTGATGGCCGACCTGGCGTGGATAGCGGTCGGTGATCAGCAGGTGGCCCTTCTTCGCCCGCAAGGGCAGTGCCGGTAGCAGGCTGCGGGCGCCTAGTCCGTTGGCCAGCAACACCCTGGGAGCACGCAGCAGGCGGCCGTCGTCGAGCTCCAGCTGGTCCCCGGCAAGACTCCGTACATGGGCACGCAGGCGCTTGATTCGCGGATGGCTGTCCAGCAACCACTGGGCGGTGGCGGGAGCGTAGAGGATGCCGTCGCCGGGGACTTTCAGCGCACCGCCCAGCCCCTTGCGCAGCATGGGTTCCAGCGCCGCTAGTTGCTGGCCGTCGAGCATCTGCGTGGCCACCCCATGCTCGGCCAGGATGCCTTGCTTGGTCCGTGCCAGGTCCATCTCGCCGGCATCGGCGGCCAGCCACAGGGTGCCGCAGCCACGATAGGCACAGGCCTCGGGCAGGCGTTCACGCAAGCGCCGCCAGAGCTCCAGGGAGTAGTGACTCAGGGCCAGTTCCGCCGGGTTGTCATCCATGACCACCAGGTGGCCCATGCCCGCACCGGTGGCGCCGCCTGCGGCATCGTCCAGCACCAGGACCTGCAGGTCACGCCGGGCCAGTTCGTGGGCGCAGGCGGCGCCGATGATCCCGGCGCCAACCACTATCACATCGGCGGTGGGCGCCTGGCTCACGAACCGATGCCCCAGGCGAACGGATCGCTGTCGTCCAGCAGCAGGGTGGCTTCGGCGCTGATGTGGGCGCTGCCCCGCAGGATCGGGATGATCTGTTCGCCGGCGGTTTCGTAGTAGGCGCTGAACTGGCTGCCGATGACGCTGGCCTGGCGCCAGATCTGGCCCGGGGCGAGCTTGCCGTCCGCCGCCAGGCACGCCAGCTTGGCGCTGGTACCGGTGCCGCAGGGCGAACGATCGTAGGCCTTGCCGGGGCACAGTACGAAGTTGCGACTGTCGGCCTGGAGATCTTCGGCGAACAGTTCGATATGGTCGATCACCCCGCCTTGGGCGCCGGTGATGCCGTTGGCCTCGAGAGCCTGGCGCACGTTCCAGGTGTATTGGGTCAGGGCCTCGACGTTGTCCAGGGCGATGCGCTGGCCATGCTCGCTGATCAGGAAGAACCAGTTGCCGCCCCAGGCGATATCGCCGTGCACCAGGCCCACGCCGGGGACTTGCACGGCCACCTGGTGGCGGTAGCGGTAGGCGGGCACGTTGCGCACGCTCACCGAGAGGTCGTCGTGCAAGGTGGCTTCCACCGTGCCCACCGGAGTCTCGATGCGGTGCACGCCGCAGTCGATCCGTCCCAGGTGGTAGAGCGAGCGCACCAGGCCAATGGTGCCGTGGCCGCACATGCCCAGGTAGCCGCTGTTGTTGAAGAAGATCACACCGGCACAGGCGTCGGGCGCCTGCGGCTCGCAGAGCAGCGCCCCGACCAGCACATCGCTGCCCCGGGGCTCGAGGACGCAGGCGCGGCGCCATGGGTCGTGCTGGTCGCGCAGGATCTGCAGGCGTTCGGCCATGGAACCTTGGCCAAGCCCTGGGAAACCATCGATGACCAGGCGAGTGGGCTCGCCGCCGGTGTGGGAGTCGATCACGGAAATTCTGTTCATGGCAGCACCTGATGAAAAAGAGCTACAGAGTGGGCCAGGGGAGGGCTGCGCCGCTTGTGGGTTTTCGCTGCTTGCGATGACGAAATCAGCATAGTTGTGAATGCCGGGAGATAGCCCTGGAGGTGCTCGGCCCTGGCGGCTGGCAGCGGGAAAAATGGCGCAGCGCTGCATCTGATGGTGCTGGAGAGGAATGGAAAAGTGTGCCGATTTCGTCTATTTCGCGGAGGAAAACCCTCAAGCTGCCACGAGGATAAAAAGCGACTCTGGTTTTTGTTTCCAGCCCTGATCGGCTGGAACGATTTCATATAAGGAAAAGACCATGAGCCGTACAGCCTTCAGTCACAGCGGTGCCTTGCCCACCGCACCTACTGTGTTCGAAGCCCGTTCATTCCTTGATCCGCAGGCCCCTGGCGAGCTGTCGCCAGGCCTGCCGGACCCCTCGGTTGCAACCCTCCCAGGCACCGGCTGCTGAAGGCTGCCGGCCCCGCGACTCAAGGACCACGACACGCGATGAACGCCGATGGCTCCCTCGGCGTGACATCCGATCTGCCTATTCCAATAACCCATAAAGGCGCGCCTCCATGTCAGGCAAAGGTAAATTCAAGAAACAACTCTCTCTGGTGGACCTGACCTTCATCGGTCTGGGTGCGATCTTCGGTTCCGGCTGGTTGTTCGCCGCCAGCCACGTCTCGGCGATCGCCGGGCCGGCGGGGATCTTCTCCTGGCTGCTGGGCGGTTTCGCCGTACTGCTGCTGGGTATCGTCTATTGCGAGCTGGGGGCGGCCCTGCCCCGTGCCGGCGGCGTGGTGCGCTACCCGGTGTTCTCCCATGGTCCGTTGCTGGGCTACCTGATGGGCTTCATCACCCTGATCGCCTTCTCCAGCCTGGTGGCGATCGAAGTGGTGGCGGCCCGGCAATATGCTGCGGCCTGGTTCCCCAGCCTGACCCATGAAGGCAGCAGCAATCCGACGCTCATCGGCTGGTTGGTGCAGTTCGCGCTGCTGTGCCTGTTCTTCTGGCTCAACTACAACAGCGTCAAGACCTTCGCAAAATCCAACAACTTCATCAGCCTGTTCAAGTTCATCGTGCCGTTGCTGGTGATCGGGGTGTTGTTCACCTTCTTCAAACCCGACAACTTCCACGTCCAGGGCTTTGCCCCGTTCGGCATGTCGGGGATCGAGATGGCGGTTTCGGCCGGGGGTATCATCTTCGCCTACCTGGGCCTGACGCCGATCATCTCGGTGGCCAGTGAAGTGCGTAATCCGCAGCGCACCATTCCCATTGCCCTGATCCTTTCTGTGCTGCTCTCAACCTTGATCTACGGCCTGTTGCAACTGGCCTTCCTGGGCAGCATTCCCACCGAAATGCTGGCCAACGGCTGGAGCGGCATCAGCAAGGAGTTTTCCCTGCCATACCGCGATATCGCCCTGACCCTCGGAGTGGGCTGGCTGGCCTACCTGGTGGTGGCCGATGCGGTGATCTCCCCCAGTGGCTGCGGCAACATCTACATGAACGCCACGCCGCGAGTGGTCTATGGCTGGGCTCGCACCGGCACCTTTTTCAAGATATTCACCCGCATCGACGAACAATCCGGCATCCCGCGCCCGGCGCTGTGGCTGACCTTCGGCCTGTCGGTGTTCTGGACCCTGCCGTTCCCGTCCTGGGAGGCCTTGATCAACGTGGTGTCTGCGGCGCTGGTACTGAGCTACGCGGTGGCGCCCATCACCGTCGCCGCCTTGCGCAAGAGCGCTCCGGAGCTGGCACGGCCTTTCCGGGTCAAGGGTTTTGCGTTGCTGGGGCCGGTGTCCTTCGTGATCGCCGCGC
Source organism: Pseudomonas piscis (assembly GCF_009380155.1). GTDB lineage: Bacteria > Pseudomonadota > Gammaproteobacteria > Pseudomonadales > Pseudomonadaceae > Aquipseudomonas > Aquipseudomonas piscis. Next base: position 1,179,267 of record NZ_WHUV01000001.1, read on the forward strand.
TGATCGTCTACTGGTCAGGCTGGGGGACGGTGTCCTGGCTGCTGGGGCTGCAGATCCTGATGTTCGTGATCTACCTGCTGTGCAAGCGCCTGGTGCCCACCGACCACCTGAGCCTGGGCGAACAGGTACGTTCTTCCCTGTGGCTGATCGCTTTCTACGCGTTGACCATCGGCATTTCCTACCTGGGCAGCTTTGGCGGGATCGGCGTCCTAGCCCATCCGTTCGACACCCTGACGGTCACGCTCATGGCCCTGTGCATCTACTACTGGGGAGCCAACACCGGAGTGCCCAGCGCCAAGCTGGCATTGGATGGCGATGAGTCGGAGTGACAGGCTCGACCTGATCCTGGGCGAAGTGAACTGATCGCCCGGGAACCTGGATTCAGGTCAGGCACGAAAAAGGCCGGCGTCACGAGCATGTGCAGCCGGCCTTCGTGTATTCAGGACATCAGAAGCGGACGTTGGCCGCCAGCTCTGCGGAACGCCCAGGGGCGACGATGGCGAACATGCCGACGTGGGACGCGTCGTAGTAGGTCTCGTCGGTGAGGTTGAGCAGGTTGAGTTGCAGGTCCAGGTTCCGGTTCACCCGATAGGCCAGCATGGCGTCGTAGCGCCAATAGGAATCGAGGCTGCGGGTGTTGGCGTCGTCGGTGTAGCGCTTGTCGACGTAGTTGGCCCCGGCCCCGACCTTCCAGCGATCGGTGAGGCTGTAGGTGGTCCAGGCCGAACCGCTGTTGGGGGCGATGAACTTGGCGCGATTGCCGTCGAAGTTGGTGTTCCTGCCTGAGGCGTACTTGACCGTCCTGGCGTCCAGATAGGTATAGCCTGCCATCACTTCCCACTGGTCCGTGAGATGGCCGGTGGCGCCCACCTCAAAACCCTTGACCTCGACATTGCCATCCAGGGTCACTTCGTTGCTGATCGGGTCGTAGGTCCGGGCGTTGGACTTTTCGGTCTTGAAAACGGCGGCCGTCAGGGCCAGGCGCTGATCGAGCAGGTCCCACTTGGTGCCCAGTTCGATGCTGCGGCTCTTTTCCGGATCCAGGTTGCTCAAGCGCCCGCCGGCGGCGCCATCGGCTCCTCCCGATTGGCCTGCGGTTTCCCCTGATGGGTTGAACGAGGTGCCGTAGGACAAGTAGATGCTGGCGTAGGGCTGGGGCTTGAAGACGATACCGCCCTGGTAGGTCCAGATGTTGCTGCGATTGCTCTGCACGGCGTCCCGGACGTGGTAGCTATCGAAGCGTGCGCCAAGGTTCAGGTCCCACTGCTCGTGCAGGGCCAGGGTGTCCATCACGTACAGGGCGCGGTTGTTGTGCCGGGTGACGTCGTGGTTGCCATTGCCTCGTGCTACCGGGGCATGGGGATCGCGGGGGTTGGGAGTGTGCAGGTCGCCTGGGTCGGAGCCTCGACGGGAGGGCGAATAGCGGTTCTTCACATCGATCCGCTCGCGGGAGAACTCCAGGCCCGCGCTGTAGCTGTGGCCGATGGGACCGGTGTCGAATTTACCGAAGATGTCGGTCTGGTTGATCAACGAAGTGTTGACCACGTTCCTGCCGCGAGCCGGACCGCGCATCACCACACCGGCCAGTTCATTGCCGATGGAGTCCGTATCGGTGCCGAAAGTCGGCCGGCTCATGATGTAGTCCTGCATGCTGCGCCCTTGCCGTGTGGTGTTGCGCAGGGTCAGCTGGTCGTTGAAGTCGTGTTCCAGTTGCAGGGTGGCGATATCGGCGGAGGTCTTGCGGAAGTCGCGCTTGGCAAAGCCGTAGAAGTTGTCCCGATCGACCTTGACCGGCTTGCCCGTGATGGCCGACACCGGATGTCCCTGGTCGGGGATATCGTCGCTCTGCATGTGGTAGTAGCTCAGCGTGCCACGGGTATCGGTGTCCAGGCCGAAGGAAAAACTCGGCGCCAGGCCCCAACGGGTGACTTCGACATCATCGCGTCCGGGAGTATCTGCTTCGTGTTTCATGGCGTTCAGCCGCAGGGCCATGTTTTGTTCGGGCAGGTACTGGTTGAGGTCGAGGGTGCTGCGCCGCAGGCGGTCGGAGCCCAGGGTCAGGCTGGCGGACGTGAAGGACTCGCGCTTTGGAGTCTTGCTGATGAGGTTGATGCTGCCGCCGGTGGAGCCGCGCCCGGAGTAGACCGAGCCTGGTCCCTTGAGGATTTCGATCTGCTCGACGTTGAAGGCCTCGTGGGTCATGCGTCCAACATCGCGAATGCCATCGATCATGATGTCGGTGCTGGCTTCGAAGCCCCTGATGAAAGGGCGATCGCCCAGTGGCGTACCACCTTCGCCGGCGCCGAAGGTGATGCCGGGCGTCGTTCGCAGTGCGTCGGCCAGGGTCGAGACCGCGCGTTCCTGCATCAGGGTTTCGGTGATGATGGTCACCGACTTCGGGGTTTCTCGCAGCGGTGCGGTGAACTTCACCGATTCGGAAGTCTCACGCTTGTATCCGGGTTCGTGCTCGCCCCTGACATGGGTGGTATCGAGAGTGACGGCTGCGGCATCGGATGAGTGGCCGGGGGGTTGCGTGGCGACTGCCAGGCCGGCCTCACCGAATGCCAGCAGGCCAAGGGATGTGGGCAGCAGCTTCCATGGATGTGGGCGGTTGGGATTGGACATTGAGATTGCACTTCCTGTTTATTTGGAAGTGATTCTCAATTGCGATCATGTGTCATTCAATCAGAAGGGTCTGAACGATCATGTCCAAAGGTGTCGGCGCGCCAGGTAGCGGCCTTGGCAGGTGGATTTACTGCCGGCAGTGATTCTCTTTTGCCTGGCGCTGCGGTTTCATGGGCAACCTTCGACCAGGAAAACGAGCCATGGAACTGCATTTCGAAACCCCCAACCTGCTGTTGCGACCCCGGACCCTCGAGCACTTCGAAGCCTGCCTGCGCATGGACCAGGATCCGCAGGTCACGCAATTCATCCCTGGAACCTGGGACGGTGGGCAATGGCACCGGGATTTCCTGCGGGGGCGGATGTCCCGGGATTTCGGCGAGCGTTGCGGTTACTGGGCGATTTTTGCCAGGCAAGAGCCGGAAGAGTTCCTTGGCTGGGTCTCGTTCATTCCGTTCGAGGCCGTGGGGCCGGAGCTGGAGATGGGCTGGCGCCTGGTGCGTCGGGCCTGGGGACGTGGAGTGGCCTCCGAGGCCGCTAGGCGCATCGTCGAGCATGCCTTCGCCGATCCGTCCATCGACCGGCTGGTGGCCGACGCCCATGTGGACAACGCCGCGTCGCTGGCGGTGGCTCGCAAGATCGGTTTTCGGGTCAGCCACGATGGCGAGTTCGAAGGTGTGCCCAGCCGCTTCCTGGAAATGACCCGCGAAGACTTTCAGCGGCACCAGGCCGAAAGCCGCTCCCCGGCTATTCGCTGACAGCGCGGGCGAGGTGCCGGATCCCGGCGCCTCGCCTGGCACTCACAGATGGCGACCGACCCACCACAGCACCAGGAAGGCGATGCCGGCGGCCAGGGCCGAGAGCTGGAATAGATTGATCAGCCACTTCAGGCCGAGGGGGAAGTTGCGATAGTCGCGCACGCTCATTCCACCGTTGCGCAAGAACAGGTGGGGCATGGCGAACATGCCGCCAATGCACAGCAACATGAAGAAGCGGCTCAGGGGATCCTTGCCCAGCAGCGGCATGCGGATGGCGATGACTCGGCACCGCGACAGATGCCTGACCATGTCATCGAGCCTGAAATAGCCCAGGTAGATCTGGATCGCCAGGGAAACCAGCGCGGACACGACCACCAGTACCCAACCGGCGGTGTAGATATCTTCGGCATTGCACATAGCTGTTCAGTGACCTCCTCAAGCCTCGCGCCTTGGCGTTCGGCGTAGCGCTCCTCCAGTGGGCCCTGCACGCAGGGCAGCCGAGCACCATACCATCCCCGGAGCGGCGTTGGTCATGCCCGACGACTCTGTGCCGGCCGGTGGGCGAGGGGAGACAAGGGCTAGAGCTTGGCGCAACGCTCCACGTCGGCCTGGGTGGTGACCTGGGTCTCGATGCCCAGGCGGTACTTGCAGTAGTCGATGATCATCTGTCGTTGTTCGCCGGTGAGCTTCTCCACCTTGCGGTAGTCACCATCATTGGCGTGGATGTTGAAGAACTCCAGGCGCAGGCTTGGCGAGTGCTTGATGAACCAGCGGGTATGGGTCTCGGCTTCCTCCAACTCGGTGTAGTAGCCGACGTTGAGCAGGACCAGCAGGGCGAGGAACAACAGCACGAGAAGTTTTTTCACAGGCGACGCCTTCCATGGATGGGCACCTTGGTGCCGGGGCGGCAATGCTCCCGGGGCAGACCCCGCTTTGCAAGCCCTACTGGAGCACGGTTCCTGTCATTATTTGTCACGAATGCTCCGGGCAGGTTCAGCTGGCAGACAGGTGCCGACTGCTAAAAAACTCCACGCCCGGCAGGAGCTGGGCAGTGACAGGGGGCAAACAGGCCGGGACCAGGTCCCGGCCTTTCCTTGCAATAGCGACACAAGCAGCAGCGAAGCAAACGATCCTTGGATCGTTTTTTTTTGCCCGCGGTCAGCGTCAGGATCGGCAGTGCGCCAGGACCGGGGAATTGTGCGGGTACCCGCGTCCTCGGGAGCGCAAGCTCTGGCACGGTTCTTTGCGGGCGATACTGCTGGGGCGTTGGATGACCGTTCGTCCGACGGATGGAATTGGCAAGCACTAGTCACTACGGCATGCTGTCGATGGATATCGTAGTGCCACTACTTGGTCGTAGGGCAATTCTCCGGGTGTTGTACTCCCCCCTTCGCTACTGAGATAGGTTTTTTGATGATGGTGTTGATCCTGTCCGAGTCGCGGCATGCCGGATAAGGCATTGGCCGAGGAGCAGCGCCTGGCCGCCTTGTATGCCCTCGAGCTGCTGGATACGGCCCGCTGCGAAAGCTTCGATCGCATCTGCCGCCTGGCCGCGCAGTTCTTCAAGGTCCCCACGGCGCTGATCACCCTGGTGGATCGTGATCGGCAGTGGTTCAAGTCGCGGGTGGGTTTTGCCGTCGAGCAGACGCCGATCGATCAGTCGTTCTGCGCCTACACGATCAAGTCCGATGAGGTGTTCGAAGTTCAGGACGCTCGCCAGGACGTGCGGTTCCATGCCAATCCGCTGGTGACCGAGGGCCCGGGCATAGGTTTTTATGCCGGGGCGCCCTTGATCACTTCCACGGGGCACGCCATCGGCAGCCTGTGCGTTATCGATAAGCAGCCGCAGCGGCTCGATGCCGCCGAACGCCAGCAACTGCGCGACCTGGCATCTTTGGTGATGGAGCAGATCGAGCAACGCCAGCGCCAGACCCGCCGTGATCCGGTCAGTGGCCTGCCCAACCGCGAGCAGTTCCAGTGCGACCTGCATGACCTGGCGGACGAACACCCCGGGGAGCGACGGGTGCTGGTGCTGGTGGATGCGGTGGACATGACCGTGGCCCATGAATTGACCCTGGCCCTGGGCATGGCGCCGTTCGAGATCATCGTGCGTTTTCTTGCCCAGCAGTTGCTCGCCTACCTTGGGCGGCATGTGCGGGTCTATCACGTCTCGGCCAAGCGCTTCGGCTTCCTGCTGCCGGCCGCACCTGGGGTCGAGCGTTTGCTGGAGGGCCTGGTGCGCCGCCTGCGCCGCCAGCCGCCGGGCCTGGAGTTGCCGATGGTCCCCGGAGTGTGCGCGGGCATGGTGGAGTTTTCCACGGACCATGACGCCGTGCCGGACGTGTTGCGCAAGGCCATGTTCGCCCTGGAGCTGGCTGCCTTGGAGCGCTGTACCTGGGCGCCCTACGACCTGGTGCGCGACCAGGCCTACCGGCGTGCCTTCAACCTGGCCGCGGACATCGGCGAAGCCTTGGACACCGGGCAGATCTACCTGATGTTCCAGCCGCGCTTCGCCCTGCCCGATGGTGCCCAGGTCAGTGCCGAGGCGCTGATCCGCTGGGACCATCCCTGGCTGGGACCGATTTCCCCTGCGGAGTTCATTCCGGTGATGGAGCGCAATGCCCAGATCCACCAGGTGACCCACTGGCTGATCGATGCGGTGTTGCACAAGCTGCACCTATGGAGCGCCAGTGATGTGCAACGCTTGTCGATCAACCTGTCACCCCAGGATTTCGAGGACCAGGACATCGCCGATGTGTTGCGCGATGCTTGCCTGCGCCACCGCATCAATCCCCGACGCCTGGAAGTGGAGATCACCGAAGGCGCCTGGTTGCGCTCCAACCCGAAAGTGCTGGAGCAGTTGAGCAAGATTCGCGCCCTGGGCATGGATGTGGCCATCGACGATTTTGGTACCGGCTACAGCAACTTCGCTTATCTGCACCAGATTCCGGCCAATGTGGTGAAGCTCGACAAATCCATGGTCACTGACCTTGAGAGCAGCGCCCAGCACCAGAAGATCACCCGCTCGGTGATCGCCCTGGCCCGCGAACTGGGCTACCGCACCGTGGCCGAGGGCATCGAGAGCTTCAAGTGCCTGCAGATGTTGCGGTCCTTCGGCTGTGACGAGGCCCAGGGCTACTTCCTGGCCCGGCCCATGGCCCAGGATAAATTCCTGGCCCGTAGCGAAGCGCAGCGCTTTCCGTTGCAGGGTGGTTTCTAGGGCCGCAAGCCGTTGCTTGAGCCCCGTTGCCATCGGGCGTTTAACCTTTCTATACAAAATCCCCACACTTGGAGATGAACGGCCCTGGGGCGCTCGTTAGGCTGGGGTCGGCAGGTCTCCTGATACCAGGAGGACGCTGCCGTCTCATTTCCGATCCGAATGACCAAGGGATTGCTCGATGATGAAGTTCGTCAGAGTCATGGCGAGTTGCGGTGTAGTGATTCTCAGCCTGGCCAGTTGCAGCAATGCCGCGCTGGAGCAGCCATATGCGCGGCGCTGCGAGTTGCCGGTGGCTGGCCTGCAGGCCAGGCAGGTGCCGGCGCCCAGCGGCGCCTGGTGCGTGGGCAAGGCTGCTTTCGCCTTGCGTGATCCGGCGCGTGCGGAGACCTTTTCCCAGGTCGCCGGCGCCCGCCGCGAGCTGGCATTGAAAGTCTGGTATCCGATCGTTGCGCCTGCCGGCAGGCTGCCCCGTGCCGAGTACGCCGAACCCGAGGCCCTGGCCGCGATGCAAGCCGGAAGCGCGGTGGAGGTCGCCAGCCATTCGGCGGCCGGAGCCAGGATGGAAAAGCGCCGCCAGTATCCGGTGTTGCTGTTTTCTCCCGGCTTGGGAGCAGTGGCCGAGCTCTACAGCAGCCTGCTGGAAGACTTGGCCAGCCGTGGCTACGTGGTGGTAGCCATCAATCACCCCTACATTTCCGGGGTCACGGTGCTGCCGGGAGGCCGGGTGGTCCCGGTCCTGGACGTGCTCGAGCAGGACGAGGAACAACTCGCGGCCGCCGCGCCTTCGGTGGTGGCGGACCTGCGCAGTACCCTCGATTGGCTGCAACTGCGTAACCAGGAGCCGGAGCACCTGCTAGGCGGACACCTGGACCTCGAGCACGTCGCAGCCCTGGGCCATTCCTTCGGTGGTTCGGCTGCCTTGCAGGCGACGCGCCTGGACCCGCGCCTGCGGGCGGCGGCCAACCTCGACGGCAGCATCCAGGGCGAGCTGGCCGGTCCCTGGAACAAACCCATGCTGTTATATGCGGCTGGCCAAGACCCACGGGACGCCAGCATGGACGCGGTGTGGGCAGCCCGTCGGGGGCCTGGGGCATACAAGGTGCTGGAGAATGCCGGGCACCATGACTTCACCGATGGGCGCTGGGTGCTCCCGGCGTCGGTCATCAAGGCCATGGGCGACGACTTCGGCAGTATCGATCGCGGCCTGGCGGTACGGACCTTGCGCCAGGATCTGGGCGAATTCTTCGCCCGCTACCTGAGCCGTCCCTGATGTGTGGAGAGCCCAGGCATGGAAGGCCGGTCGCAAGGTTGGCCTCAGGTTTTTGCTTTGCTTGCTCCGTGTCGGGTTTTCAGTAGGTGCCGGTATGCGTTATCGTGCGCCGCGCCCCGAGCCAGAGGGGCGATGCGACCCAGGCGAGGAATCATGGGCAAGGCGAGAGTGATAGGTACCACCATCGAGGCGATCCGCGCTGCCGAGGCGGCATTGGGGCGGGCCTTGCCCCGATCGTTCAGGGATTGGCTGCTGGAGCACAACGGCAAGGCGCTAGGTGCGCTGGAGGTGTTTCCGGTGTTCGATGCCCGTGATCCACGCAAGACCTGGGAGTCGATCGTGCGCCACTTCCAGGGCGGCTGGCAGGCTTGGCTGGACAACTTCGAGGGGCGAACCGTGGAGTGCTCCAGCCTGCTGCCGTTCGCCCAATTCGGGACCGGCGATTACTACTGTTTCGACTATGCCTTGCTCGGCGATGCCGGCGAGCCGCGGGTGGTGCTGTGGTCCCATGAGACTGGCCGAACCTCTGCCGTTGCAGACAGCTATGGGGCCTTCCTGGTCACGACCGATCAGCCGCGGTAGCACCCCGGCTGGCGCCGCACAGGGTTTTCATTCCGCGAAGCGCTACCGCACTGCTGTCGGCTGCGCTGAAGGCACGGCTGGCGGTTTTTCGGTTCTGGCGGTTTGCGGCATCAGGTTGACGCCGAAATGATCATTGCCTGAAGGCTTCCTGCCAGGTGTTGGCGAGGTCACGGCAATGATCGTCGCCTGTTCCGGGCGGCGCATCGGCATGACTACGCTGGTGTCCGCGTTGAGGTAACTGGCCATCGTCGCCAGAGTGAGGCCAACAAACGGTGAGGCTGAGCCGGTGTCACCCAAACGCTGGGTCAAATCGTAGCTTTCGCGCGAGTCGAGCAAATCCAGCGGACTGTGTGCGGCGCTGAGTGCCGGCAGCAGTTGTGCCAGGGGGGTGGTGTGCGGACCACCGTCAAAGAACACTCGAACCGCTTTCTGAGCGAGTCCGTCAGTGGCCTCTTTCCAGCCAGAGGCCAGTTTGGCGGTCAGGGCGTCACCCTTGAGGCGTTCGCCATTGTCTGGCCGCAGCAAGGACACCGTGACCGGTCGATGCAGTTTGGCCAGCACTGGTTGCGCATCCCATTGTTCGAACGCACGCTGAGTCCAGGGTTGAGGAATGAAGGTCGTAGGCTGGAACTCCACTGCGGGTTTATTCCTGCCCCAGCCAGTGAACTCCGGGTCGATTCTGTTCGCGTTGACCTTGGCAAATTGCGCGTAGTAACGCAGCCACTCGACGCGCTCGGGGCGCCCGACAACCATGGCAACCATGGTGTCGGTGAGTTCGCCCGGCTTGCGTGGGCCAGGTCCACCGATCAGCGGCGCCTTTTTCGCCGACAGCGCAAACGACATGCTGAACCCTTCTACGTTGTAGACCAGGACAGCGGGGAGGTCAGGGTTCTGTTCGAACAGACTGAACAGATTTTCCACCAGGCCTTCGGGAGTATCACTGCAGACCACGCCATCTTGCAGGTTGCGCACGCGATGCCAGTGAAGGCCTGCTTCCGGGCGGTAGCGGTTGACCATGTCCGAGAGCATTTCCCGGGTTCTTTGCGGGGAGTAGCGCAGGTTCGGTGTGTCGGGACTCCAGCCACGAACGACCGTGATGGTCGGAATCGGCCACTTCTCAATGAAGTTGCGCAGGCCCAACTCCAGCGCATCGGCCTTGCGCTTGTCATAGGCCATGTCTTTGTCGTCGCCATCCACCGGATACTGTTTCGGGTCGGTGGGTAGGATACTGCCCACGTGGAGGGCTTTGGCCTGCTTTGCATTCTGCTCCTGCAAGGCTTTCCAGGCCTGGCCCTGACGGAACACGTCGAGGCTCAGGCCAATGGCGAGTACATCCAGAGTGTCCAGGTGGGATGAGGAGGCAGGGGCGCGATAACGGGCATCAACCGGCATGGTGGCGTTCCCCTTGGCCGAGGCATAGGCAGTCACGGGTGAAGCTGCGCTGGCAAAACAACGGCTAACCGTGGATGGGTGTTCAGCCGCCTGAACCAGAGGGCTGGTCAAGAGCAGGCCGGTGAAAAACCAACTAGCAACCTCGAGGCGCATCAGGCGATGCCCCCCAAACGGGCAGGCTCGCCTTTTATGAATGTGGTCCGGGGCTGGGTGGCCACTGTTGGGCCTGTCGAATGATTGGTGGGTACAGGCCTTTTCGGCTGGGCGGGGTCAGTCATCGTGTATTTCCTCCATGAACATTATCCCGTTGGTTCCGACGATTGGGGGTAAGCGTCTGTCCGGGTTGTTGGCTGCTACCCGACGCAAGTCGGCGGGTGTCGTGATGAGCAGACCTTATGAGTCGATGAGCCTCATTTGGCTCCCATCGGGTGATGACTCCAGCACGCCGCCAGGGCATGACGGATTTATCGGCTGAGGCCTATGGGCGCTGCACCTCAAATATGAAGGGGTCGCCCTGAGTCGGGAAGCGCAACAGGTACTGCGCTACCGGTTTCTTTTCATCAGGCACCCGATAATCCACTGTCAGCCCGGTCGGGTTGTTTTCCTGCTCCGCGCCCTGGTAGGCGTTTTCCGGATAGCTGAACAGGTGGCGGGGCGACTTGCGAATGGCCGAACAAGAGGCGAACAGCGGCGGTAACGCGTACAAATGCTGACCGTGTACCAGCAACACCTGGGTATACCGATCACCATGGCCACTGCTGAGGTACTGCATTTCCACGCAGGTCGCGGCGCCTTGGTGCCAGACCGTGGCTGTCGCCAGGTTTTCCGGATCGATGGGATCGCCGACGGGCCATTGCGATGGGGCGAGGTTGATTGCATCGTGCAGTGGCCAACGCTGTGTGCCGATCGTGAGGGCCTCGCCATCGAAGACCATTTCGGGCGTATCTTTAGGCGGATCGAGATTCAGCCCACCGGGTGCGCTCCACAGCTGGTCAAAACGCTCGAGCGCCGGGCGCATGGCATTGACCCACAGGCATTGCCGTGGCGACTCCGAGCAGGGCATGGCCAGTTCAGTACCGGGTCCTGTGAACAGGTTGTCGCCCAGGGACTGATAAAAAGCACGGTAATCGGTGAAGCGTACCGGGGATGCCTGTAGCAGAAGGGGCAGGCTCGCGCCGAAAAGCAGGCTAAGACAACGGGTGAGTGTTCTCATCGATGCTCCTTGGCGCTGGATGCCTTGATGGATCCCGCAGGGGGGGGCCAGAAGATCGTTTTGCCGGTAGCAACAACCCATGACTGAGCCTGACCCACTTTGAACGATGAGCTAAAAGACACATGTCACAAGGCTTTCAGCGGTTTTAGTAAAGAACTAACCGTCCTAGCCTTTTTCCGATGGGGCAATATGAAACGCCGAAGGCACCTATGGGGCGGTGCTGGCTGAGGTCTCGCTGCTGTTTGCGGATGCATTCGCAAGCGGACCTCGAAATGCTCCCAGCTGATTGCAGTCATGTACATGCACCGCTGGAGGCCTTGAAATACTTGGAGCGGGTGAAGGGAATCGAACCCTCGTTATCAGCTTGGGAAGCTGGAGTAATGCCATTATACGACACCCGCTCGAACGGCTGACTTTGTACCAGATGTGGCCGTGGATTTGAAGTTTTTCTTTATCCGATCTGTACTTGCGTGCCCCTTCGATATTGCCAGGGCGCGCCACGCGTCCGCTATTCATGAGGTTCGAGGACGGTGGCGGCCTGTGGGAAATCCCATCAACTGGCACGCGCATGCTGGCCCAGGGCGTAGTGCGGGCGCGCCTGGTGCTCATGCTGGCCTGGCTTGAGGAAGCTCAGCAGGGCCCGGCGGCTGTCGCGACAGGCGGCCTTGTGCTCCATGTCGAGAAAGTGCCCGGTGGCCTGGATGGTGCTGAAGCTCGAATGCCGCACATGGTTGGCGAACAACTGGGCATCCTTGGCCGAGGTGTACTCATCCCATTCGCCATTGATGAACAATACCGGGACCTGGATGTTGCGCGCCGCCTTGACGTAGCACTGGCGATCGCCGTGCAGCATGTGGCTGATGTGGAAGTGCATCTGCCCGTACTCATGCTCGGCCAGGCTGCTCACATGGCGGTAGTTGAAGCGCTTGAACAGCGATGGCAGGTGCTTGCCGATGGTGTCGTTGACCAGATGGCCGACGCGATGGCGGTCAAGGCTGCCAAGGTAGTCGACTCCACGCTCCAGGTAGTCGCGCATCGGATCGTTGATCACCGGCGAGAACGAACTGATCACTGCCTTTTCGATGCGCCGTGGACGCTGGGACAACGCCTGCAGGGTCGCGGCCCCACCCCAGGAAAACGACAGCACATGCGCGGCGGCGAAGTGTTCGATGAGCTCCAGCAGGATCTGCCCCTCGATTTCCTTGGTCAGCATGCGCTCATGCCGGTTATGGGCCTTGGAGCGACCTGCATAGGGCTGGTCGTAGAGCACCACGTTGAACTGCGGATGGAGGTTCTTCACGGTCTGGGCAAAGGACGCCGTGGTCGCCATCGAGCCATTGACCAGGACGATGGTCTTTTCTGCGGCCTCTGCGCGATAGAACTCCGTGTAAACCCGATACTGACCCTGTATATCCAGCACAGCGATTTCTGGCCTCATGTCATAAGACTCCTGGCAAGCGGGTATGCGCGCATACGATTGAGTGTGCACGGTCAATGTGACAGGTAGGCATACGCCTGGAATCGAAGCCCATGTCGATCCGGTAAGGCAGGTCGACGGGTGTTGTTATAGGCGGGCGGTTACCGGGGGAATGCAGAGCTGGCAGGGCTCAGGCCGGTGGAAGACTTATTGGTTTTCTTTTGTGACTGGTCGGTCACTATTCGGCCGACGGACTGATTCAAGCAGGGCAATCCCGAACCTGCAAGTGCCGTTGGGTAAATTGTTCGACAGCTTCCGCCCAGTGGTCGTCCTGTACCCAGGCCTTCAGATCAGGGCGATCTCGGCGGCGCTGAGCGCCCGGTATGCACCGGGGGCCAGGCCCGCGTCGAGCACTAGCGGGCCCATGCGCTCGCGATGCAGACGCAGGACCTTGTTGTCGAAGTGGCCGAACATGCGCTTGACCTGGTGGTAGCGCCCTTCGACGATGCTCAGCCGGGCGCTGCGGGGGCCAAGGATCTGCAACTGGGCAGGCAGGGTGGTGAGGTCTTCGAAAGTGAAATACAGGCCGCGGGCGAAGGTCTCGACATATTCGGGGCCGATCTCCTGCTCGGTCTCCACGTAGTAGAGCTTGGGCAGCTTGGTCTGCGGTTGGGTCAGGCGCCGTGACCAGCTGCCGTCGTTGGTGATCAGCATCAGCCCGGTGGTGTTGTAGTCCAGGCGTCCGGCGATGTGCAGGTCCTGTGGATCGGGCTCGTGGATCAGTTCGAGCACCGTCTTGTGCTCGGGATCGCGAGTGGCGCTGACGCAGCCCATGGGCTTGTGCAGCATGAAGTAGCGTGCGGGCTTGCCGGCCTGAAGCAATTCGTCATCCAGTTCCACCCGGCTGAACTCGCGGACTTCGACCCTGGGATCGCTGACCGCCTGGCCATCGATGCGCACCCGGCGCTGGGCCAGGAGCAGCCGTACCTGCTGGCGGTTGAAACGTGGCAGGTTGCTGAGGAAACGATCAAGGCGCATGGGACAGGGCAGCGGGCGGCAGTGGATGCGGGTTCATGGTCGGGGGTTCGCGCCTTCGCCGTGGCTCAGTTGCGCCTCGACCCCGGCGCAGCGCGGACACAGGCAGGACTGGTTGCGCAACTCTGGCGGCAGGGCTTGGATGATGGCCGGGTCGATGCTCACGCCGTAGCACCAGCAGGCCCGGCCGGCACTGCGTGGGTCAGCCAGGGTGCAGTCGTTGCGGGCGCCACAGGCGGGGCAGGACTCGGGTCGGTTCATGGTCGGGGCGAGAGCGGCCTGGTACGGGACGAAGGAGCGTGCAGGGTGTCTGCCGATGGCCGGCGGGTCAAGTCGTTGCTGACGGTTCGCCGGGGTTTTTCATCGGGCTGGGGGGAGGATACCGGTGGTCGCAGACATGTATCAATGTGTTGCATAAAACGCACTGAAAGGCGTTTTCACGGTCAGATATTTCGTCAATTGGCCATTTGCCGATTGCCGCCCGCCAGCGTCGCTGGTGTGGCTTCTTCGCGGTCCAGGAGGCCGCCATGTATCGTCGACTTCTGCTGATTGCCTTGCTGGGTTCCAGCCTCTCTGCCTGCGCGCCTTACTACGCCGGGGACTACTACGATTCGCAGATCTACAGCTCCCCGGCGCCGGCCTATTACTACGGTGGCGGTTCTTCCTATTACTACTCCACCGGGCGTGGTTACCACGCGCCGCGCTACTACCAGCCTGCGCCCCGGTATTACCAGCCGTCCCCGCGTTACTACCAGGCGCCGCGCGCGTTGTACCGGCCATATCCGGACCGGGGCTGGGGCGGGCACGACCGCCGCGGCAACTGGAACAACAATGGCGGCAGCCATGATTGGGGCGGCCATGGCCACCATGACCGTGGCGACCGTGGCCGGGGAGGGCGCGGCCACTGATCCACGGTTGTCGATTCTTTCCTGGGACTAACTAGTAGTCGGTGAGGTCCGCCAGTGGATGGCGGCCTTCCCAGACCTTGTGGAAGTGCGCCTGCACCACGGCCTCCGGCACTCCGTTGATGTCCGCCCAGTGCCAGTGTGGCCGCTGGTCCTTGTCGATCAGGCGCGCGCGTACCCCCTCGGCGAATTCCGGGTGGCGGCAACAGTTCAGGCTCAGGGTGTATTCCATCTGGAACACTTCGGCCAGGGACAGGTAGCGCGCCCGGCGGATCTGTTCCCAGACCAGGTGGGCGGTCAATGGGCAGCCTTCGCCCAGGGTCTTGGCCGCACGGCTGTAGAGGGTGTCCGGATGGTCGCGCAGCTGGCTGATGGCGCGCCAGGCGCAGGCCACGTCGCTGACATCCAGCCATTGGTCGATCTGTGGTCGGCGGGGCAGCCACTGGGCTTCGGGCAACTGCCCCAGGGCTTCTTGCTGCAGGGCGCGGAACAAGCTGTTGAGCTGGCGCGGAGTCTGTTCCTGCCAGTTCAGTTGCAGCAGGCCCTCGATCAGTTCTTCTTGCTGTTCATCCAGCAGGAAACGGTCGGCGAGATCCAGGTCCAGGGCATCGCGGGCGTTGATGTGGGCGCCGGTGAGGCCGAGGAACAAGCCGAGCTTGCCGGGCATGCGCGAAAGGAACCAACTGGCCCCCACGTCGGGATACAGGCCGATGCTGATTTCCGGCATCGCCAGGCGGCTGCTGGGGGTGACGATTCGGATTCCAGCCCCCTGCAACAGGCCCATGCCGCCGCCGAGCACATAACCATGCCCCCAGCAGATCAGCGGCTTGGGGTAGGTGTGCAGGCGATAGTCCAGGCGATATTCGGCGGCGAAGAAATGCCCGGCCAGGGCCGGCACCTCGCCCGGATGCGCCAGGCAGGCCTGGGCCAGGCTGCGAACCTCGCCCCCGGCGCAGAAGGCCTTGGCGCCGTTGCCGCGCAGCAGGACACAGGCCACTTGCGGATCCTTGGCCCAGGCTTCGAGACGCTCGGCCAGTTGCTGGATCATGGGCAGCGAGAGGGCATTGAGGGACTTTTCCGCGTCCAGGGTGGCGATGGCGATACGCGCGCCACCGGTGGCGGTGAGTTCTTCGACGTGCAGGTTCATCGTGACCTCGTTGCTAAACAAGAGCGGTCAGTATGATCGCTGTGGGGGAAAGTGCCGGTTATGTGTCAGATCAATTGACAAGCGAAGTCGGCTTTCCTAGGGTGCGGCCATTGTTTTTCTCGGGCATGGCCATGACTGCTGACGATCGTATCAAACTCGAACCGAGCTGGAAGGCGGCCCTGCGGGCCGAATTCGAACAGCCCTACATGAGCGAACTGCGGGAGTTCCTGCGCCAGGAACACGCTGCCGGCAAGGAGATCTATCCGCCCGGCCCGCTGATCTTCAACGCCTTGAACTCGACCCCGCTGGACAAGGTCAAGGTGGTGATCCTCGGCCAGGATCCCTACCACGGCCCGGGCCAGGCCCATGGCCTGTGCTTCTCGGTGCAACCCGGAGTCCCGGCGCCGCCTTCGCTGGTGAACATCTACAAGGAACTCAAGCGCGACCTGAATATCGATGCGCCCAACCATGGCTACCTGCAGAGCTGGGCCGAACAGGGCGTGCTGCTGCTCAAC
Organism: Pseudomonas piscis; assembly: GCF_009380155.1. GTDB lineage: Bacteria > Pseudomonadota > Gammaproteobacteria > Pseudomonadales > Pseudomonadaceae > Aquipseudomonas > Aquipseudomonas piscis. The sequence continues at coordinate 1,195,343 of NZ_WHUV01000001.1, forward strand.
ACCACCATGACCGTGGAGCGGGCCAACGCCGCCTCCCACGCGGGCAAGGGCTGGCAGTTCTTCACCGACCGGATCATCGAGGTGGTCAGCGAGCACCAGCCGCACCTGGTGTTCCTGTTGTGGGGCGCCCACGCCCAAAGCAAGCAGAAGCTGATCGATAGCACCAAGCACCTGGTGCTGACCTCGGTGCATCCATCGCCGCTGTCGGCTTATCGCGGCTTCCTCGGCTGCGGGCACTTCAGCCGTACCAACAAGTTCCTCGAGCAGAGCGGCGAGACCCCGATCGACTGGCGCCTGCCAGCGCTGTAGGCCAGCCCTGTGGTCGCTGCCCAGACTGAGTCTGCGGCAGCGGCTACGGGCCCTTGTTCCAGTGGCGGAACAGGGGCTCGGCGAGAAACAGCACGAACAGCAAGCGCATCACCTGCATCGCCGTCACCAGCGGCACCGAGAGTTGCAGCACCTCTGCCGTCAGGCTCATTTCCGCGATTCCCCCCGGCATCATGCCCAAGGTCAGCGAGCGCAGGTCCAGCTGGGTCAGCAGGCTCAGGCACCAGGCCGCGAGACCGGCGATCAGCATGCTCATGGCCGTACCCAGCAGGGTGCGCCCCATGAACGAAGGCGCCCGGCGAAAGAACTGGCGGTTGAAGTGGCATCCCAGGCCGCTGCCGATCAACCACTGGCCCATCTGGCTGGCGCCATCGGGCAGGCCGGTGTGCAGGTTCCAGGCGATGCTGGCCACAGCGCTGAGCAGCAACGGGCCGAACAGCCACGGGTTGGGTTGGCGCAGCCGCTGCCAGAGCCAGGCCAGCAGCGCGCCGGCGGGGAACAGCAGGGCCAGCCAGCGCCAGTCGACGCTGGCGCTGTGCAGCACCGGCGTCCCCTGGCCCAGGAGGTACTTGAACGCCGCCGGTACGCACAGCACTACCGCCAGCACCCGCAGGCTCTGCCCGGCCGCTACCCGGCTGAGCACCGCGCCGTTGCGCGCGCCGAGATTGACCATCTCCCCGGAGCCGCCGGGCATGCTGGAGAAGAACGCGGTGGCGCGGTCTTCACCGGTACGCCGCAGCAGCCAGACCGCCATCACGCTGGACAGGCTAGTGACCAGGGCACCGCAGAAAATCAGGCCGAAGTGGCTCATCACCTGGTCCATCACCGCCGGGGTGAAGTGCAGGCCGATGCCGATGCCCACTATCCATTGTCCGCACTTGCGTCCGCCGGGGATCTCGGCCAACTGCCAGGGCGTCAGGCAGCGCACCAGGATGATCGCCAGCAACGAGCCGACCATCCAGGGCAGGGGCCAGCCCACCAGGCTGGCGAGATAACCGCCAGCCAGGCCCACCAGTGGCGTGCCCCACCATTGCCGCAAAGCGCCTTCAGACATCGGTCACCACGCGCTGGCGGGCCGAACGCTTGCGCCAGATACGCAGCAGCGGCAGGCACAGCATGCACGCCGTCAGTACCCAGACCCCGACCGTGATCGGGCTCGACCAGAGGATCTCCAGCGCGCCATTGGAGATCGACAGTGCACGGCGCAGGTTCTGCTCCATCAAGCCGCCGAGGATGAAGCCCAGCAGCACCGGCGAGAGCGGGAAGTCGAGCTTGCGCAGGATGTAGCCGAAGATGCCGATGCCCACCATCAGGAACAGGTCGAAGGTGGTGGCGTGCACGGCATAGACGCCGATCGCGGTGATGATCGCGATGGCCGGCACCAGGGCCCAGTTCGGCACCGCGAGGATGCGGGTGAAGATGCGGATCATCGGGATGTTGAGGATCACCAGCATGATGTTGGCGATGAACAACGAGGCGATCAGGCCCCAGACGATGTCCGGCTGTTGCTGGAACAGCAGCGGCCCCGGCGTGATGTTGTACAGCGACAGGGCGCCGATCATCACCGCCGTGGTGCCCGAGCCCGGCACGCCCAGGGTCAGCATCGGCACCAGGGCGCCGCAGGCCGAGGCGCCGATCGCGGTTTCCGGAGCCGCCAGGCCGCGCTTGTCGCCCTGGCCGAAAGTGCCGCTGGCGCCAGCGATGCGTTTCTCGGTCATGTAGGCCACGGCGCTGGCCAGGGTCGCCCCGGCCCCGGGCAGCACGCCCATGATGAAGCCCAGCAGGCCGCAACGGATGTTCACTGCCAATACCGAGGCCGCTTCCTTGAAGTTGAACAGCATGCGCCCGGTGGCCTTGACCGCTTCCTGGCCGCGGTGGGTCTTCTCCAGCAGCAGGAGTATCTCGCTGATGGAGAACAGACCCAGCACCAGCACCACGAACTGGATGCCGTCGGCCAGGTGGATGTTGTCGCCGGTGAAGCGGTACACACCGCTGTTGGCATCGATCCCCACTGCCGACAGGAACAGCCCGATCAGCGCGGCGATGAAGGTCTTCAGCGGCTTGTCGCCGGCCATGCCGCCGAGGGCGACGATGGCGAACACCATCAGCACGAAATACTCCGCCGGGCCGAAGGCGATGGCCCACCGGGCCAGCAGCGGGGCGAACAGCACCATGCCGCAGGTGGCGATGAGGGCACCGATGAACGAGCTCCAGGCCGACAGCGACAAGGCCACGCCGGCCAGGCCCTGGCGAGCCATCGGATAACCGTCGAGGGTGGTCATCACCGTGGAGGCCTCGCCGGGGATGTTCAGCAGGATCGAACTGATTCGCCCGCCGTACTCGCAGCCCAGGTAGACCGCCGCCAGCAGGATCAGCGCCGACTCCGGCGGCAGGCCCAGGGCGAAGGCGATGGGGATCAGCAGCGCCACGCCGTTGATCGGGCCCAGGCCCGGCAGCAGGCCGACCACGGTGCCGATCAGGGTGCCGGTGAGGGCGGTGACCAGGTTGTACGGGCTCAGCGCGACGCCGAAGCCCTGGCCGAGATAGCTCAAGGTATCCATATCAATTCTCCAGAACGTCGAGCAGGCCCAGGGGCAGGGGCACGTCCATGACCCGATCGAACAGCCAGTACAGGCCGATGCTGAGCAGGCTGACGATCACCAGGCTGGGCAACCAGCGGCCGCCATACAGGCGGGCGATGGGGACGCCGACGAGGATCCCGGCGAGGATGAAGCCCAGGGGTTCGAAGGTGCCGGCCAATACCAGCAGCAGGGCCACGCAGAGGGCGATCTTGACCAGGGTTTCACGGTCCAGGGGCGGTTCGTCGTCGCTGTGCTTGATCGGTGTCGGGCGCACCAGCAGGTACAGCAGCGCCAGGCCCATCAGGCCGAGCATGAGTAGCGGAAAGGCCCTTGGGCCCACGGGTTCGTAGGAAAAGGCCGCCTGGTAGGGCCAGGCCATCAGTGCCAGGCCAGCACAGGCCAGCAACAGCACCGAGGCGAATAGACGTTGAACGAGCATGGCTAACTCCCGGGCCCGACCCTCGCAGCGCAAGGGCCGGGCCGTCAGAATGGGGCGGTCACTGGATCAGGCCGAATTCCTTGGCCAGGGCCTTGTAGTCGGCCACCTGTTTCTTCACGTAGGTGTCCAGCTCCGGGCCGGTCATGGCGAAGGGGAACAGCTCGCGCTGGTCACGCAGCTTGGCGAACTCCTCGGAGGCCAGGAGCTTGTCGAAGGCGTTTTTCCACCAGGCGTATTCCTCGTCGCTGACCTTCGGCCCCAGATAGAAGCCGCGCACCACCGGCCAGACGATGTCGTAGCCCTGTTCCTTGGCAGTGGGGATGTTCTTCATTTCCGGCTCGTCCAGGCGCTGCTCGGAAAACACCGCCAGCAAGCGCATGTCGCCGGCGAGGATGTGCGGCATGGAGTCGGAGATGTCGGTACTGCCCACCTGGATGTGCCCGCCCAGCAGGGCTGTGGCGATTTCCCCGCCGCCCTCCAGGGCCACGTAGCGCAGGTCCCGCGGGTTGATCCCGGCGGCCTTGGCGATCAGCGCGGTTTGCATCCAGTCCTGGCTGCCGACGGTGCCGCCGGAGCCGATCACCACCTTGCTCGGATCTTTCTTCAGGGCCGCGACCAGGTCATCGAGAGTCTTGTAGGGCGAATCGTTCTTCACCGCGATGGCGCCATAGCTGGTGCCCACGGCCGCCAGCCAGTGCACGGCGTTTTCATCGAAGCGCCCGAACTTGCCCTGGGCCAGGTTCAGCAGCGAACCGCTGGACCAGGCCACCAGGGTCCCGGCATCGGCCGGGCGCTGGGCCACGACCGCGTTATAGGCCACGGCCCCGACGCCGCCGGGCATGTAGGTGACGCGCATCGGTTTGCTGAGGATCTTCTCGTTGACCAGGGCGCTCTGCACCAGCTTGCAGGTCAGGTCGAAGCCGCCGCCGGGGGAGGCCGGGGCGATGCATTCCGGGCGCTTGGGTTCGGCGGATGCGGCCAGCAGCTGGCCGGTGAACAACAGGCAGCCGGCGGCGAGGGCCAGTTTACGCAATGAAAAGTCCATGAGTGTCTCCACAGGAGTTGTTATCGGTATGCCCGGGTCGTCCTCGATCCTTGGGCGCAGGGGCCGGCCTGCCAGCACCGGCCGTGGGCGCGGCCTGTGGGATCACCACAGGGCCACGCTGTAGCTCACCAGCAGGCGTACTTCGTCCGCGTCGCGAGCCGAATAGTTGGAGCGGTAGGTGGCATTGCGCAGGCGCACCGCGACGTCCTTGAAGGTGCCGCTCTGCACCACGTACTTGATCTCGGTGTTGCGTTCCCATTCCTTGCCGGTGTCGCCGTTCTTCAGGGCGATGTTGTCGCCGCTCAGGTAGCGGGTCATGAAGCTCAGGCCGGGAATCCCCAGCTTGGCGAAGTCGTAGTCGTAGCGGGCTTGCCAGGAACGTTCCTCGGCGCCGGCGAAATCGTTGATCTGCACGAAGTTCACCAGGTAAGGGTCGCTGCCATCCACGTAGGGAAAGGCGCTGGAGCCGGACAGGTGCTGATAGCCGGCGCTGAGTTTATGCCCGTCCAAGGCATAGCTCACCAGGCCGTTGAGGGCGCGGTTGTCGATCTTGCCGCCGCGGGCCTGGCCCTGGTCGTTGCTGATGGCCAGGCGCAGGTCGCTGGCGAAGGTGCCGGGCCCCATGGGGCGCGACGCCACCAAGCCGACAAAGTGCTGGTTGTAGACGTCGTCCAGCTGGGAGAAATGGTAGCTGGCGGTGATCTTGTCGCTGAGCTTGTAGTCCAGGCCGCCGAAGTTGAAGTGTTTGCCGGCCACGTTGCCGGCGAAGCGACCGTTCTTGTTGTTGAGGCGGATGTCCTCGTAGTTGCTGTCGTCGCGGTCCTTGGCCTTGTCCAGGCGGCCGCCGGTGAAGGTCAGGTTCTTGATTTCCCTGGACGTCAGCAGGCCCCCCTGGAAGGTCTGCGGCAAGATCCGCCCATCGTTGGGCTTGAGGATCGGCAGTTCGGGGATCAGGCTGCCGATCTTCAGCTCGGTAGCAGAGAGCCTGACCTTGCCGGTCAGGCCGAGCTTGGAGTACTGGTTGGCCGCGCGCCCATCGTCGTGGGTCGGCAAGAGGCCGGTGCCGGTGCGGTCGGGGCTGGAGTCGAGCTTGACCCCGAGCATGCCCAGGGCATCGACGCCAAATCCCAGGGTGCCTTCGGTGTAGCCCGACTGCAGGTTGAGCATGAAGCCCTGGGCCCACTCGTCGCGCTTGGATTGCTGGGCGCTGGTGCCGTCGCGAAAGTCGCGATTGAAGTACATGTTGCGGGTTTCGAAGGTGGCGCTGCTGTCTTCGAAGAACGCGGCCTGGGTCAGCGGAGCGGCAAGGGCGGCGGCGCTGGCGAGGGCGGTCGGGGTCAGGCGGGAGAAACGCACAGGCGCGCTGGCCTGGGAGTGCGTGGATGGCATCCGGTGGTACTCCGATATTGTTCTTATTCTGATGAAAACGCTTCGAGGCGCTTTGCATGTCGGCGGAACTCGGCAAGGCTGCCGAAACTTTCCGTAACAGGACTCTAAAGGGCCAACCTTTCGCTAACCTTTCAGCCAGCTTTCAAGGTTTTCGGGCTTCACAGCAGCGGTTGCGGCGGTACACTCCGCGCGCAAAAGTACTGTCGATTCCCCCCTGAACGAGGTGCAAAACCATGCGGGTCCTGCTGGTCGAAGACCATCTGCAACTGGCTGAAAGTGTCGCCCAGGCGCTCAAGAGCACGGGCCTGACCGTGGACGTGCTGCACGACGGGGTGGCCGCCGACCTGGCGCTGAGCAGCGAGGAATACGCCATGGCGGTGCTGGATGTCGGCCTGCCGCGCATGGATGGCTTCGAGGTGCTGGCGCGCTTGCGTACCCGTGGCAAGAACCTGCCGGTGCTGATGCTCACCGCTCGCAGCGACGTCAAGGACCGGGTGCACGGGTTGAACCTGGGGGCCGACGATTACCTGGCCAAGCCTTTCGAGCTGACCGAGCTGGAGGCCCGGGTCAAGGCCCTGTTGCGCCGCAGCGTGCTGGGCGGCGAGCGCCAGCAGCGGTGCGGAGTGCTGGCCTACGACCTGGATACCCGGCGCTTCACCCTGGGCCAGGAGCTGCTGACCCTGACCTCGCGCGAGCAGGCGGTGCTCGAGGCCCTGATCGCCAGGCCCGGGCGAGTCATGAGCAAGGAGCAGCTGGCGTCCCAGGTGTTCGGCCTGGATGAGGAGGCCAGCCCGGACGCCATCGAGATCTACATCCACCGTTTGCGCAAGAAACTCGATGGCCACGCGGTGGCTATCGTCACCTTCCGTGGCCTGGGCTATCTGCTGGAAAGTCGCGATGCATAGGCCCAGCAGCCTGCGCTGGCGCCTGTTGTGGAACCTGGCGCTGTTGCTGGTGGTATTGATGCTGGCCAGCGGCCTGAGCGCCTACTGGAACGGTCGCGAGGCCGCCGACACGGCCTACGACCGAACCTTGCTGGCCTCGGCGCGGACCATCGCCGCCGGTTTGTCCCAGCGTGATGGCAGTCTCAGCGCCAACGTGCCCTATGTGGCCCTGGACACCTTCGCCTATGACAGCGCAGGGCGGATCTACTACCAGGTTAACGATATCCACCAGCAGTTGATTTCCGGCTACGAGAACCTGCCGGGACCACCGCCGGGCACCCCGCGCACCGATGACTATCCGGCCCTGGCGCGATTCTACGATGCCACCTACCAAGGGCAGAACGTACGGGTGGTGAGCCTGCTCAAGGCGGTCAGCGAGCCGAACATGAACGGCATGGCGGAAATCCGCGTGGCCGAAACCGATGAAGCCCGGGTGGCCATGGCCCGCAGCCTGATGGCCGATACCCTGTTGCGCCTGGGGATGTTGGCCATCGGTGCCTTGCTCCTGGTGTGGTTTGCGGTGAGTGCCGCGTTGCGGCCGCTGGAGCGCTTGCGCAGTGCGGTGGAGGAGCGCCAGCCGGATGATTTGCGCCCCTTGCCACTGGTGTCGGTGCAGCATGAACTGGGACCGTTGGTACGAGCCTTGAACCATTTCACCGAGCGCCTGCGCGGTCAGTTCGAGCGCCAGGCGCAGTTCATCGCCGATGCGGCCCATGAGCTGCGTACCCCCCTGGCGGCGCTCAAGGCGCGTCTCGAACTGGGGCTGCGCTCCCATGAGCCGCAGACCTGGCGTTCGACCCTGGAGAACGTGGCCCAGGGCACCGATCGCCTGACTCACCTGGCCAACCAGTTGTTGTCCCTGGCCCGGGTGGAAAACGGTGCCCGGGCCATTGCCGAAGGCGGGGCGCAGTTGCTCGACCTCAGCCAACTGGCTCGGGAGCTGGGCATGGCCATGGCGCCCCTGGCCCATGCCCGGGGCGTGTCGCTGGCCCTGGAGGCTGATGAACCGGTATGGCTCAAGGGGGAGCCGACCTTGCTCAATGAGCTTTTGAGCAACCTGGTGGATAACGCCCTGGCCCATACGCCGCCGGGCGGCAACGTGGTGCTGCGGGTCACGGCGCCGGGAGTGCTGGAAGTGGAAGACGACGGTCCGGGGATTCCCCTGGAGGATCGCGACCGGGTCTTCGAGCGCTTCTACCGGCGCAACCAGCAGGTGGCCGGATCAGGCCTGGGCTTGGCCATCGTCGGCGAGATCTGCCGCGCGCATCTGGCGCAGATCAGCCTGCATGACGGCCAGCCGTCGGGCTTGATGGTGCGGGTGAGTTTCAGCGCTGGCCAGGAGCCCCTGTAGGGGGCACCACTCAGTAGAGCATCGAACGCGACTCTTCGAGGTCGCGGCACATGGCCTGGTCTTCCGGGTCGATCTTCAGCTTCTTGAAGGCGGGCACGCTGAAAGCATCGATTCGCGAGAGGGGGTGGTCGGTGTCCTTGTGGCAGTACAGGGTTGCTACCTGGACCAGGTCGACGTAGTCGATCCCGGCGGATTGACGCTTGAAGTCCAGGTACTGCTCGGGGATCTGCACCAACTGCTCGGGGAATTCCCAGACCTGCAGCAACTTGTTCCCCAGCAATGGATGGATCTGTTCGATCACGTGGTTGAGGCTGACCGAATCGGCCAGCAGCTCGTAGTGATCTTCGGCGTAGGTCAGGATCGGCAGCACGCCAATCTGGTGCACCAGGCCGCCGAGCGCCGCCTGGTCCGGCTTGAGCTGGCTGTAGCTGCGGCACAGGGCATAGCTGACCCCGGCCACCTCCAGGCTGCGCCGCCAGACGTCGCGCATCTTGCGTTCCACCACCTCGGAGCGGGCGTTGAAGATCTGCTCCATCACCAGGCCGATGGCCAGGTTGCTGCTGTAGTTGACTCCAAGGCGGGTGATGGCGGTGTGCAGGTCGGTGACTTCCTGGGCCGCCCGCAGCAGAGGGCTGTTGACCACCTTGATCAGTCGCGCCGACAGGGCGGTATCGCGACCTATGACCTTGCTCAGGGTGCTGACACTGATTTCCGGGTCTTCGGCGGCCTGGCGAATCTGCATGGCCACCTCCGGTAGGGTTGGCAGGACCAGGTCATCGTTGTCGATGGCCTCCACCAAATCCTGTTGGACCTTTTCCGCCAGCTCAGTCATCTCGGTTCTCTAGGGTGTTGCAGGAAAGGTCAGGCGATCAGCGCTGGATTTCGCGATCACGGTCCAGCTGGTACGGCAGGTCGAGCAATTGCAGGCCCGGTCCTTCGGGCGTTCCCAGGTGCAGGTTGTCATCTTCCACGGCCTCGGCCTGCACCACCGCCAGTAATTCGATCCGCTCCGGGGCGCGGGCCGCCAGGACCACTTCACCGATGGCGCTGCCGTGGGTCGGGGAAAACAGCGGGGTACCGGGCTCCGGCTGTTCGTCCGCTGCCAGGGCCAGGCGGTACAGGCGGCGCTTGAGCTTGCCCAGGTACTGCATGCGGGCGACGATTTCCTGGCCGGTATAGCAGCCCTTCTTGAAGCTGACGCCGCCCACGGCCTGCAGGTTGAGCATCTGCGGGATAAACAGTTCGCGGGTCTGTGCCATGACCTGGCCCAGGCCGGCGCGGATCTGTCCCAGCAGCCACTGGTTCAACTGGCCTTCGGGTAGTTGCGCAGCCAGTTGCTGGCCCAGGCTGGCGGCGCGTTCGGCCGGGACCCAGAGCTCGGCGCGGTCGGTCGAGACGCGTACGGCGATCAGGCCGTCTGCCCGGGCCACGGCGCCGTCTTCCTGGGGCAGTTCCAGGCCCAACTGGTCGAGGACGGCTTGGGCCGAGGACAGGCCGAAACGTGCCCAGCTGGTGCTTTCATCGCTGAGCTTGGCCTTGGAGAACACCGCGTATTTCTTCAGGTCAGCCAGTTGCGCCTCCACCAGCTCACCGGCCATGGCCAGCAGGCAGCCGTCACCCTCCAGGAGGATACGGAAACTGGATTGCATGCGGCCTTTCTGGGTGCAGCGGGCGCCAAGGCTGGATTGGCTGTCGCTGAGGTAGTTGAGGTTGCAGGTCAATTGGCCCTGCAGGAATTTGCTGGCATCGGGGCCGCGGACGGCGAGTACGCCTTCGTGGGACAGGGGGCAGAAAAAAGCGGAGTCAGCCATGGTTCATCGCAGGGTAAAAAGTATGGGGCACATAATAAGGGGGCGCCTTTGAAATGGATAGTTCACAAAGGATAGGCGGTGGCCGACCAAAGCCGACTGTCATCACCTGTCCCGGGCTGTATACTGGCGCCCTATTTGAGGAGCGTTCCATGGTTGAAGATGTTGAACTGAATCGCCTCTACTGGCACAGCCGTCGCGGCATGCTCGAACTGGACGTGTTGCTGGTGCCGTTCGTCAAGGAGGTGTATCCGCATCTCAACGAAACGGATCGCCAGTGCTACCGCAACCTGCTCGAGTGCGAGGACCAGGACATGTTCGGCTGGTTCATGGAGCGCAGCGAATCCCCTGATCCCGAGTTGCAGCGCATGGTGCGCATGATCCTGGATCGTGTCCAACCCAAGTAAGCTGTTCGAGAGCCGCTGGCGGGCGTCCATGCAACTGCTGGCGGCTTATCTGTTGGCCCAGGCTTTCGCCCTGGGTGCCGTTTTTCTTCTCGATATCCCGCTTTTCGCCAAGCTCCTGGGGCTGTCGCTGTGCCTGTTGCACGCCGCCTGGGCGCTGCCTCGGCAAATCTTGTTGAGTCACCCCCGGGCCTTCACCCGCCTGCGTCACGGTGTCGCCGGCTGGCAGTTGTGGAACCGCGCCGGTGGCTGGCAGGCGGTGCAGTTGTGTCCCGATAGCCTGGCGCTGCCGTTGATCGTGGTATTGCGTTTTCGCCTGAAGGGCCGGCGCCGGATCCACTCCGTCTGCGTCCCGCGGGATGCGCAGGCGGCCGACGAGCATCGGCGCCTGCGGGTGCGGCTCAAGTTCGCTCGCGATAGGTGGGCGGCTGCAGAATAGTGTCCCGGGCCTCGGGGAGCATCTGCGGGTAGTCGAGGGTGTAGTGCAGGCCCCGGCTTTCCTTGCGGGCCATGGCCGAGAGAATCATCAGCTCGGCGACCTGGGCCAGGTTGCGCAGTTCGATCAGGTCGCGGCTGACCTTGTAGTTGCTGTAGAACTCGTCGATCTCGTCCAGGAGCAGGCGCACCCGGTGCTGTGCCCGTTGCAGGCGCTTGTTGGTGCGCACGATGCCCACGTAGTCCCACATGAACCGCCGCAGTTCATCCCAGTTGTGCGCGATGATCACGTCTTCGTCGGAATCGGTGACCTGGCTGGCATCCCAGGCGGGCAGGGCGATAGGCAAGGCGATCTGCGGCAGTTGCCGGAGGATGTCGGACGCCGCCGAGCGGGCATAGACGAAGCACTCGAGCAGCGAATTGCTGGCCATGCGGTTGGCCCCGTGCAGGCCGGTGAAGCTGGTCTCGCCGATGGCATAGAGACCTGGCACGTCGGTCTGGCCATGCTGGTCGACCATGACTCCGCCGCAGGTGTAGTGGGCCGCCGGCACCACCGGGATTGGCTGCCGGGTGATGTCGATGGAGAACTCCAGGCAACGTTCGTAGACCGTGGGGAAGTGGCTCTTGATGAAAGCTTGCGGTTTGTAGCTGATGTCCAGGTAGACGCAGTCGATACCCAGGCGCTTCATTTCATGGTCGATGGCCCGGGCGACGATGTCCCGGGGCGCCAGCTCGGCCCGCGGATCGAAGCGCTGCATGAAACGCTCGCCGTTGGGCAGCTTCAGGTGGGCGCCTTCGCCGCGCAGGGCTTCGGTCACCAGGAAGTTCTTGGCCTGCGGGTGGTACAGGCAGGTAGGGTGGAACTGGTTGAACTCCAGGTTGGCCACCCGGCAGCCTGCGCGCCAGGCCATGGCGATGCCGTCGCCGCAGGCACTGTCGGGGTTGCTGGTATAGAGGTAGACCTTGGCCGCGCCGCCAGAGGCGAGGATCACGAAGCGTGCACTGAAGGTGTCGACTTCACCGGTGGCGCGGTTGAGTACGTAGGCACCCAGGCAGCGCTCGCCCTCCAGGCCCAGGCGCTTCTCGGTGATCAGGTCGACCGCGACCCGCTGTTCCAGCAGTTCGATATTGGGATGCTGCCGGGCCTTGGCCAGCAAGGTGGTGAAGATGGCAGCGCCGGTGGCATCCGCGGCATGGATGATCCGCCGATGGCTGTGACCACCTTCACGAGTCAGGTGGAATTCGAAGCCGTTGTCATCGTTGCCGGCTTCTTCGTCACGGGTGAAGGGGACCCCCTGGTCGATCAGCCACTGGATCGCTTCTCGGCTATGTTCCACGGTGAAGCGCACAGCGTCTTCGTGGCACAGGCCGGCACCGGCATTGAGGGTGTCGTCGACATGGGACTCGACCGTGTCGGTGTCGTCCAGCACCGCAGCCACGCCGCCCTGGGCGCGATAGGTCGAGCCGTTGGCGAGGTTGCCCTTGCTCAGGACCGCAATCCGCAGGTGGCTGGGCAGGGTCAGGGCCAGGCTCAAGCCGGCGGCACCGCTGCCAATCACCAGAACATCGTGTTGAAACTGTTGGCTCATTTGAAGGATTCCGCTCAAAGCGACCCGGTACGGGGTTGGCGCAAGACGCCTGAATCGGCAAGTCAAAGCAGCCACACAGCCCACTAGTATATAGAGGGGGGGAGCGGCACAATAGCCGCGCCTGCATGGCATTGTGCGACTTCGCTGAGTAAAAGCGTTGCTCCCGGTCAGCCAGGGCTCAGGCCGCTACCAGGCCTGGCAGGGACGTTCGAGGGCACAGGGCTGTTTTTCTCTTTAGCGTTACACAAACTTCGTCCGGCACGGCTATAAAGATTGGGAACTTTTGCCAAGGCCCCAAACTCAATAGAAGGTTGCCTGAAAGAAGGGACAGCGTCGGTTTTATCCAGGGTTTTCAGCCTGTTTTCCAGGGGTGAAAATCGACGACAGGATTATTCGCGCAGCCGGCCTTGCCCGCGCTGCGTTTTTCGTGCGTGCCGGATCAGAGCCCGCAGGAAACTTGCTTGGAGGGGGAGAACTTTTGCGAAAAGCCCGAGTCTATGTTTGCAAGCCTGATCGATTAGTAGCGCAAGCCTCCTCCGAGCTTATCGAGGAGTGTTCATGCTAACCCAGGAAGAGGATCAGCAGCTGGTCGAGCGCGTTCAGCGTGGCGACAAGCGAGCGTTCGATCTGCTCGTGCTGAAGTACCAGCACAAAATTCTCGGGTTGATCGTGCGTTTCGTGCACGACACCCATGAAGCCCAGGATGTCGCACAGGAAGCCTTTATCAAGGCGTACCGTGCACTAGGTAATTTTCGTGGTGACAGCGCGTTCTATACGTGGCTTTACCGTATCGCCATCAATACGGCGAAAAACTATCTGGTTTCACGCGGCCGCCGGCCGCCGGATAGCGATGTCAGTTCTGAAGATGCGGAGTTCTATGACGGCGATCACGGCCTGAAGGATCTCGAATCACCGGAGCGTTCATTGCTACGGGATGAGATCGAGGGCACCGTCCATCGAACCATCCAGCAACTGCCTGAAGATTTGCGTACGGCTTTAACTTTACGTGAATTCGATGGTCTGAGTTACGAGGACATTGCCAGTGTCATGCAATGTCCGGTGGGTACCGTGCGCTCCCGGATTTTCCGCGCTCGGGAAGCCATCGATAAAGCCCTGCAGCCGTTGTTGCAGGAAACCTGAGACAGCGGCGACAGCCAAGAGAGGAACCGCCATGAGTCGTGAAGCCCTGCAGGAATCGCTGTCCGCGGTGATGGATAACGAAGCGGACGAACTGGAATTACGTCGGGTATTGAATGCCGTCGACGAAGTGGAAACCCGTGAGACCTGGGCTCGTTATCAAATCGCCCGGGCGGCCATGCACAAGGAGTTGCTGCTTCCACGCCTGGATATCGCCGCTGCCGTTTCTGCAGCCCTGGCTGATGAAGCCGTACCTGCCAAGGGTTCCCGTGGGCCATGGCGTAGCCTGGGTCGCCTGGCGGTAGCTGCCTCGGTGACCGTTGCGGTCCTGGCGGGTGTGCGCTTGTACAACCACGATGAGATCGCGGGTGTCGAGCTGGCTCAGCAGGCTGGCCAGCCCACCCTGGCCGCGCCACAGGTCAAAGGCCCAGCGGTATTGGCCGGCTACAATGAGAATTCGGAAGCCACTGGCCCCATGGCCAATGGCGTATTGCAAGGACAGCCAGGCTGGCATGACCAGCGTCTGCCCAGCTATCTGCGTCAGCATGCCCAGCAAGCTGCACTCAAAGGCACTGAAAGCGCATTGCCTTATGCTCGTGCGGCAAGCTTGGAAAACCGCTAAGGAGGATCATGCGCGCCATCCCTCTACTCTCGCTTCTGCTCAGTGGCTGGTTTGTGGTTCCAGCCCACGCCGACGAAGCCCAGGACTGGTTGCAGCGTCTTGGGCAAGCGGAACAGCAGCAAAGCTTCCAGGGCACCTTCGTTTACGAGCGTAACGGTAGTTTCTCTACCCATAACATCTGGCATCGTGTCCAGGATGGAAAGGTTCTCGAGCGTCTAGTCCAGCTCGATGGGTCTGCTCAAGAGGTAGTACGTGTCGATGGTCGCACCCAATGTGTCAGTGGCACGCTGGTGGCGGGGTTGGGAGATTCTCCCGACTCCGTAGCGCGTGCGCTGGATCCTCAGAAACTCAAGAATTGGTACGACCTTGCCGTCATCGGCAAGTCGCGGGTGGCAGGGCGTCCGGCGGTGATCGTCTCGGTCTCGCCGAAGGACCAGCACCGCTACGGCTTCGAGTTGCACCTGGATCGTGAAACCGGGCTACCGCTCAAGTCCTTGCTGCTCAACGACAAGGGGCAACTGCTCGAGCGCTTCCAGTTCACACGCCTGGATACCAGCGATGTTCCTGGAGATGCCGAGCTGCGTGCCACCGCCGATTGCAAGCCTGTCACCCTTGATAGTGACAAGGCTTCGGCAGTCAAGGCTGCACAAACCTGGCGTTCCGACTGGCTGCCGCCGGGCTTCGAGTTGACCAGCAGCAGTGCCCGCAAAGATCCGGAAACCAAGGTGATGGTCAACAGCCTGCTGTATGACGATGGCTTGGCACGGTTCTCTGTATTCCTCGAGCCGCTCAACGGTGCAACCGTCACCGACACCCGGACCCAGCTTGGGCCCACTGTGGCGGTATCGCGTCGCCTGACCACGCCCGATGGCGAGATGATGGTCACGGTAGTCGGGGAGATCCCGATCGGCACCGCCGAGCGTATTGCCTTGTCGATGCGTTCAGACTCTATCGCTAAGCAATGAAGCTTTATTGGTTGTGCAAGAGGTCAGTGATGGCTACTCCACAATTGAGAAGATGAAATGTTTGGCCAGCAAATTCATTTGCAAAATCCCCAGAGTTTTTTTATAGGTCAGAGCCTTTCGGTTCTGACCTTATTTGTCGTTCCTGGAACAAAACTGCCGCCCGCTTGGTGTCGGCGCTGTTCGTTCCCTATCGCTTAACCACGCTCGTCGTAACGGGAGCCGTATGTCGATACCACGCTTGAAGTCCTACTTCACCATCCTCGCCACTGTGCTGGTGCTTGGCCAGGCCGTTTCTGCCCAGGCGGCTGAACTGCCTGATTTCACCCAGCTGGTCGAGCAGGCATCGCCTGCGGTGGTGAACATCAGTACCACGCAGAAACTGCCTGATCGCCGGGTCTCTTCGGGTCCCATGCCCGACCTCGAAGGCCTGCCGCCGATGCTGCGGGAGTTCTTCGAGCGCGGCATGCCACCACAGCAGCGTTCTCCACGTGGGGACCGCCAGCGTGAAGCCCAGTCCCTGGGGTCGGGTTTCATCATCTCCCCGGATGGCTACATCCTGACCAACAACCACGTGATCGCCGACGCCGACGAGATCCTCGTGCGCCTGGCCGATCGCAGCGAATTGAAGGCCAAGCTGGTCGGTACCGATCCGCGCTCCGACGTGGCGTTGCTGAAAATCGACGGCAAGGACTTGCCCGTACTGAAGCTGGGCAAATCCCAGGATCTGAAGGCCGGCCAATGGGTCGTGGCCATTGGCTCGCCGTTCGGCTTCGACCATACCGTGACCCAGGGCATCGTCAGCGCCATCGGTCGCAGCCTGCCGAACGAAAACTATGTGCCGTTCATCCAGACCGACGTGCCAATCAACCCGGGTAACTCCGGCGGCCCGCTGTTCAACCTGGCGGGCGAGGTCGTGGGGATCAACTCGCAGATCTACACCCGTTCCGGCGGCTTCATGGGCGTGTCCTTCGCTATCCCGATCGATGTGGCCATGGACGTTTCCTCCCAGCTCAAGGCGGGTGGCAAGGTCAGCCGTGGCTGGCTCGGCGTGGTGATCCAGGAGGTCAACAAGGACCTGGCCGAGTCTTTCGGTCTGGAGAAGCCTGCCGGTGCGCTGGTCGCGCAGATCCAGGATGATGGCCCGGCTGCCAAGGGTGGCCTGCAGGTGGGAGATGTGATCCTCAGCCTCAATGGCCAGCCGATCGTCATGTCCGCCGACTTGCCGCATCTGGTCGGTGCGCTGAAAGCCGGCGCCAAGGCCAACCTGGAAGTGATCCGTGACGGCAAGCGCAAGACTGTCGAGCTGACCGTCGGCGCTATCCCTGAAGAAGACAAGGATCTGAGCCAATTGTCCAAGTCCGGCGTCGAGCGCAGCAGCAACCGCTTGGGCGTGGCCGTGGTCGAACTCAGCGCGGAACAGAAGAAAGCCTTTGATCTCAAGGGCGGCGTGGTGATCAAGGAAGTACAGGACGGCCCTGCAGCGCTTATCGGCCTGCAGCCCGGCGATGTGATCACTCACTTGAACAACCAGGCGATCAGCTCGACGAAGGAATTCACCGAAATCGCCAAGGCGCTGCCGAAGAACCGCTCGGTTTCCATGCGCGTATTGCGCCAGGGACGAGCCAGCTTCATTACCTTCAAGCTGGCTGAGTAACTCGCCAGCTCCAGGCCTCGCCCAATAAAAAGCCCGCCTCACAAGAGGCGGGCTTTTTTATTGTGTCGTCCAGGGTCAGCGCATCATGTCCTTGATCATCTGTTCCTGATCCATCATCTCGCGCTGGCGAGCATCGATCCGTGACGACAGTGGGAAATTGCTGCCGGCGCGGCGCTTGGCGAAATCCAACTGCTGGATGGCCTGGCCATAGTCCCCCACCAAGGCGAAATACTCGGCGCGTGCCTGGTGCAGGCCGATGATGTTGCCGGACAGGCCGCGGGTTTCCGCCACCAGGTACCAGACGTCCGGATCGTCGGGGCGGCTCTTGAGCAGACTTTCCAGAGCCTTTTCCGCATCGGCCGGACGATTCTGCTTGAGCAGCAGGTCGACCCGGATCTGATGCAGCGGATAGTTGTTCGGATATTGGCCGAGCAAGCGCTCCACTCGCGCCTGTGCGTCCGGCAGGCGATTGCTGTTCATGTCCAGCTCGATCTGGGCCAGGTTGTAGGTGATGTCATTGGCCGATTTGGCCAGTAACGGCTTGAGGTTCTCCCGGGCTTCGTTCCACTGGCTGCCCTTGATCTGGGCGATGGCCAGGCCGTAGCGCGCAATGTCGTTCTTTGGATTTTCGTCGAGCTGGGCGCGGAAGCGCTTGGCAGCCAGGCCGGGCGATTCCTCATAGTTCAGTTGCACCCGTGCGCGGATCAGTTGGTAGCGCAGGCTATCCTCGATGCCGCCGGGCTTGGCTTGTTCGGCACGGTTGCGAGTGTCGGCGATCCGCGACTCGGTGACCGGGTGAGTCAGGAGGAACTCCGGTGGCTTGGCGTCGAAGCGGTATTGGCGCATCAGGCGTTCGAACATGGTGGGCATCGAGCGCGGATCGTAGCCAGCCTTCTCCAGGTTGAGGATGCCGATCCGGTCGGCTTCCTGCTCGTTTTGCCGAGAGAAGCGTCGCTGCTCCTGGATCGCCGCGGCCTGGGTGCCGGCGATGGCGGCGATCCCGGCGTCACCGGCACCGGTGGCGGCAATCACGATGCCGGCCAGCAGGGCGGCCATCATCGGCACCTGCATCCGGCGTTGCGCCTCGACACCACGGGCGAAGTGGCGCTGGGAAAGGTGCGCCAGCTCGTGGGCCAATACCGAGACATATTCACCCTCGGTCTGGGCGTTGAGGAACAGCCCGCCGTTGACGCCGACTATTCCGCCCGGTGCGGCGAATGCGTTGAGCTGGGGGCTGTTGATCAGGATGAATTCCAGGCGCCGGTCGTTGACCTGGCTGGTCTCCACCAGCTTGTAGACGCTGGTTTCGACGTAGTCCTTGAGTTGTGGATCACTCAGTTGCGAGACCTGGCTGCGAAGCAAGGACAGCCAGGCCCGGCCCAGCTGGTATTCCTGTTGTGGAGAGACAATGGCTGAACTGGCGTCGCCAAGTGACGGCAGGTCGTCGGCGAAGCCCGGTGAGGCGAGCAGGCAAGCGAGCGTCAGCAGAGTAGGGCGCAACAAATTCATGCACAGAGCCTTAATCGACAAAGGCTCTACTGTAGCTGGACACCTGTCCGGGAGCCAGACAAGGCTGGTGAAAACTCTGAAGGGACAAAGGTGCTTTTCGGCAAATTACTGCGTCTACGTCTGTAGGCCTTTGGCGCGCTGGATTTTTGCGCCTGCTGGTTATCGGCTGCCTGGTCCCTCGGGGTATCCTAGCGCCCTTGCATTTACCTCCGGAGTAACACCATGACCGATGTCGTCGCCCATGATGCCGAGTTGGACGCCAGCGGGCTGAACTGCCCGTTGCCGCTGCTCAAGGCCAAGATGGAGCTCAATCGCCTGGCCAGTGGTGCGGTGCTCAAGGTCATTGCCACCGATGCCGGCTCCCAGCGCGACTTCCGCACCTTCGCCCGCCTGGCCGGTCATACGCTGCTGCGCGAAGAGGACGAGGCGGGAGTCTATCGCTACTGGTTGAAAAAGGCCTGACGCCGTTCACCGCTTTCATCTTAAGGATCACTGATGTTCAAAGTGCTACGCGACTGGATACAGCGCTATTTCTCGGACGAAGAGGCGGTGGTGCTGGCTGTCTTGCTGTTCCTGGCCTTCACTGCCGTACTGACCCTGGGCGGCATGCTCGCGCCGGTGCTGGCGGGCATGGTCCTGGCTTACCTGATGCAGGGGCTGGTGGTGAGCCTGGAGCGCCTGCGGTTGCCGGGTGGCGCCGCAGTGGGGCTGGTGTTCGCCCTGTTCATGGGAGTGTTGCTGCTGTTCATCCTGGTGGTGGTGCCGCTGCTCTGGCATCAGTTGATCACCTTGTTCAACGAGCTCCCGGGCATGCTTGCCAAGTGGCAATCGTTATTGTTGCTGTTGCCCGAGCGCTATCCGCACCTGGTGTCCGACGAGCAAGTGCTGCAGGCCATCGAGGTGGCGCGGGGCGAGATCGGCAAGTTCGGGCAATGGGCTCTGACGTTCTCGCTATCGAGCCTGCCGTTGCTGGTGAACATCATGATCTACCTGGTGCTGGTGCCGATCCTGGTGTTCTTCTTCCTCAAGGACCGGGCCATGATCAGTCGTTGGGTCATCGGCTACCTGCCACGGGAGCGGACACTGATCACCCGCGTGGCCCATGAGATGAACCGGCAGATCGCCAACTACATCCGCGGCAAGGTCATCGAGATCGTCATCTGCGGTGGTGTTACTTATATCGCTTTCGTCACCCTGGGCCTGAACTACGCGGCGCTGTTGGCGTTGCTGGTGGGAATCTCGGTGGTGGTGCCCTATGTCGGCGCGGTGGTGGTGACGGTGCCGGTGGCGTTGATCGCCCTGTTCCAGTGGGGGTGGAGCGACCAGTTCATCTACCTGATGGCGGTCTACGGGATCATCCAGACCCTGGATGGCAACGTGCTGGTGCCGCTGCTGTTCTCCGGGGCGGTGAACCTGCATCCGGTGGCGATCATCTGCGCGGTACTGTTGTTCGGCGGGCTCTGGGGCTTCTGGGGGATCTTCTTCGCGATTCCCCTGGCCACCCTGTTCAAGGCCGTGCTGGATGCCTGGCCGAGGAAGGACCCGATGGTGGCGCCACTGCTATAGCGGTGGAGCAGATGCAAGCGGGGCGGCTGATCGGCCGCCCCGTTGGTTTCAGGCCTTGCTCAGGGCCTGGGCTGCGGCCAATACCGCATCGACATGGCCCGGGACCTTCACTGCGCGCCATTCCTGGCGCAGCACACCGTCCTTGTCGATGAGGAAGGTGCTGCGGTCCACACCCATGTATTCCTTGCCATAGAGCTTTTTCAGCTTGATCACGTCGAACAGCTGGCAGACGGACTCGTCCTTGTCGCTGATCAGTTCGAACGGGAACTCCTGCTTGCACTTGAAGTTCTCGTGGGACTTCAAGCCGTCGCGGGAGATACCGAAGATCTCGGTATTGGCCGCCTGGAAGGCCTTGTACTGGTCGCGAAAGCCCTGGCCTTCGGTGGTGCAGCCCGGGGTGCTGTCCTTGGGGTAGAAATACAGCACCACCTGCTTGCCCTTGAGGCTGGACAGGCTGACGGTCTGGCCGCTGGTGGCGGGGGCCTGGAAATCGGCGACGGGTTGGTCGATAGCTACGGCCATGGGGGATTCCTTACATGGGGTTCTGTGGGCGCCAGGGTTCGATCAGGGCGTCGAGGTTCATGGCGTCGGCGAAATCCAGGAACTGGTCGCGCAGCCAACTGATCTGGGTCCCGGCGGGCAGGGTCACGGTAAAGGTGGCATTGAGCATGGTGCCGCCGGTCTGTGGTGCCTGGTAGGTATCGCAGGTCAGGTTTTCCAGCTCCACATGGTGGTCGATGAAGAACTGGCACAGCTCGTTGATGATGTCCGGGCGGTAGGCCGCACTGACATAGGCCACATAAGGCAGGGCCTGTGGGCGGTTCTCCAGGGCCGCGCTGCGCACCACGTTGGCGGTGAAGGCGTGCTTCTTGGCCAGGAAGGGCAGGTTGCTCTCCAGGCGTGCCAGGGCATCCCAGCTGCCGGAGACCTCCAGCACCAGCGCGCTGCACTCGCCGTGCCGGGTCAGGCGCGAGGTCACCACGGCGCAGCGGTTTTCATGGCTGGCGCGGCACAGGACGTTGGTCAGCTCCATGGGGTTGGCGCCGAGGGCACTGATGACAAGGAATTGTTCGCGAACTGTGGGGGTGGACATGCAGCGTTCCTAAAGCGATGAGCGGTCGATACTTTCAACAAGCCTGGGCCGGGCAAGCGTCGCCGGTGGCCTTCCGAAGTCCTGGACCACAAGCCGGTGGCGGGCCCCGGGATCCATGGAATCGAGGCAGGCAACGCGGGAATGGGGCTTTGGGGAAGCGGCAGGCAGGCGATAACCCGGCCCATGTGCTTATCAAGTAGCAATCAAAGGCTGAAGGGTAGCGAAAACCATCGCTCAGGGGAATGCTCAGGGTGCGGGACTTCGCTTGTGCAAGGAACTTGGCGCCAGTACCATTACGGCTCTCTTTTTCCGGCAGGAGCGGTTGCATGATTGCGGGCAGTATGGTGGCACTGGTCACACCCATGGATGCACAGGGGAATCTCGACTGGGACAGCCTGAGCAAACTGGTGGACTTCCACCTGCAAGAGGGCACCAACGCCATCGTGGCGGTCGGCACCACTGGCGAGTCGGCGACCTTGGACGTCGATGAGCACATCGAGGTGATTCGCCGGGTAGTCGACCAGGTGGCGGGGCGCATCCCGGTGATCGCCGGCACTGGCGCCAACTCGACACGCGAAGCGATCGAACTGACCACCAATGCGAAGATCGCCGGCGCCGATGCCTGCCTGCTGGTGACCCCGTACTACAACAAGCCGACCCAGGAAGGCCTGTACCAGCACTTCCGCACCATCGCCGAAGCCGTCGACATCCCGCAGATCCTCTACAACGTGCCAGGCCGCACCGCTTGCGACATGCAGGCCGAGACCGTGGTCCGCCTGTCCACCGTGAAGAACATCATCGGCATCAAGGAAGCCACTGGCGACTTGGAGCGTGCCAAGGCCATCCTGGCCGGTGTACGTAGCGATTTCCTGGTGTACTCCGGCGATGACGCCACAGCCGTGGAGCTGATCCTGCTGGGTGGCAAGGGCAATATCTCGGTGACCGCCAACGTCGCGCCGAAGGCCATGAGCCAGATGTGCGCTGCGGCCATGGCTGGCGATGCTGCCAAGGCCCGGGCGATCCACGAGACCCTGATGCCGCTGAACAAGACTCTTTTCATCGAATCCAACCCTATTCCCGTGAAATGGGCCCTGCACGAGATGGGCTTGATGCCGGACGGTATCCGTCTGCCGCTCACCTGGCTCAGTGCCGCCTGTCACGAACCGCTGCGGCAGGCCATGCGCCAGTCCGGCGTATTGGTTTAATTGAGGAAGTACAACGCATGAAGCGAATGGCCGGACTTTCCGCACTTGCCTTGATTATCTCCAGCACCAGTGGCTGCGGTTGGATCTGGGGCCCGGAAGGCTACTTCCGTGACCGGGGTAGCGATTACCTGCAAGCGCAACAAACTGCACCGATGCAACTGCCGCCGGATATCCAGACCTCCAAGCGTCTGGATCCGCTGCTGCCGATCCCGCGTAACGTTGCCGACGATAACGTCAAGGGCGAGTACGAAGTGCCTCGTCCACAACCGCTGTCGGCCATTGCCGATTCCAGCGACTACAGCCTGCAGAAGAGCGGCGATTCCCGTTGGGTCATGGCCCAGCATCCACCGGCCGAGGTCTGGCCAGTGGCGGTACAGTTCTTCCAGGACAACGGTTTCCGCCTGGATCAACAGCGCCCGCAGACTGGCGAGTTCACCACTGCCTGGCAGCGTTCCGACGAACTCTCCGCCGCCGTGGCCAAGCGCCTGGGCAGCGCCGGCGTCGCCGCCGATAGCGAGACCCGGGTACGGGTACGCATCGAGCCGGGCGTACAGCGCAACACCAGTGAAGTCTATGTGGTCAGTGCCGAGCGTCCTGCCGGTAGCACCGCCGATGTGGAGTTCACCAATCGTTCGGTCAACACCGGCCTGGACGCTGCGCTGGTGGATGACCTGCTGGCCAGCATGAGCCGTACCTCCGAGAAGGGTGGCTCGGTATCCCTGCTGGCGGCCCGTGATTTCGACGCTCCGAGCCGTGTCAGCCTCAGCGAGGACGGCAGCGGCAACCCGGTGCTGAACCTGGGTGCCGACCTGGATCGAGCCTGGTCCAGCGTGGGTCGTGCCCTGGAGCAGGGTGAATGGCGGGTCGAAGACATCAACCGCAGCCTGGGCCTGTACTACATCAACCTGGCGGAGAAGGCCGAGAAAAAGAACGACGAGCCGGGCTTCTTCGGCAAGTTGTTCGGCAGCAAGCCAGCCAAGGAAGAGATCGAGGCCCGTGCCGAGCGTTATCAGGTACGCCTGAGCAAGGTGGGCGAGAACGTCCAGGTCACCGTCGAGAAGAACATCAACACCGTGGCGCCCGCCGATGTGGCGCGCAAGGTGCTGGGGATGATTCAGGACAACCTGGGCTGATTGGATGCGTTTCGCCGTTCTCGGCAGCGGTAGCCAGGGTAATGGCACCCTGATCGCCAGCGGCGATACGCATGTACTGGTGGATTGTGGTTTCTCCCTGCGGGAAACCGAGCGGCGCCTGTTGCGCCTGGGCGTCGCCCCGGAGCAACTGAGCGCCATCCTGGTGACCCACGAACATGCCGACCATGTGCATGGCGTGGGTTTGCTGTCTCGGCGCTACAATCTTCCGGTCTACCTCAGTCAGGGAACCTTGCGTGGAATGCGCAAGCCAGTGGCGGCCATGGGCTTCGTGCAGGGTGGCGAGCGATTGCAGATCGGTGAGCTGCGTATCGACGTGATCGGTGTCGCCCATGATGCCCTGGAACCTACGCAGTTCGTCTTCAGCGATGGCCGGCGGCGCTTCGGCCTGCTGACCGATCTCGGTTCCTACGGTTCCGAGGTGTTGGACGGCTACCGCGGGCTGGATGCCCTGATGATCGAGGCCAATCATTGCCAGGAAATGCTAGCGCGGGGTCATTACCCGTATTTCCTCAAGCAGCGTGTCGGTGGTGACCTGGGACATTTGAACAACCAGCAGGCTGCAAGCCTGGTGGCCGAATTGGGATGGCAGGGCTTGCAACATCTGGTCCTGGCTCATCTGAGCAGCAAGAACAACCTGCCGCAGCTGGCCCGGCAATGTTTTGTCGACACCCTCGGGTGCGACCCGGACTGGCTGCAACTGGCCGATCAAGATTCAGGGCTCGACTGGCACCACATCGCCTAGCCCACCTACTTAGCAAGCGGAGCCCATCATGGAAAAACGTGAAGAACTCTACCGCGGCAAAGCCAAATCGGTTTACAAGACCGATGACGCCGACCGCCTGGTCCTGCTGTTTCGCAACGACACCTCGGCGTTCGACGGCAAGCGCATCGAGCAGTTGGATCGCAAGGGGATGGTGAACAACAAGTTCAACGCCTTCATCATGCAAAAACTCGAAGCTGCCGGCGTGCCGACCCAGTTCGACAAGCTGCTGAGCGACAACGAATGCCTGGTGAAGAAGCTGGACATGATTCCGGTTGAGTGCGTAGTGCGCAACTACGCCGCCGGTAGCCTGGTCAAGCGCTTGGGTGTGGAAGAGGGCATGAAGCTCAATCCCTACACCTTCGAACTGTTCCTCAAGGACGACGCCAAGGGCGATCCCTTCATCAACGAATCCCACGTGGTGGCATTCGGCTGGGGCACCGCTGAACAGCTGGCCCGCATGAAGGAACTGTCGCTCAAGGTCAACGAGGTCCTGGGCAAGCTGTTCGACGACGCCGGCCTGCTGCTGGTGGACTTCAAGCTGGAGTTCGGCGTGTTCAGCGACGGTTCCATCGTCCTGGGTGACGAGTTCAGCCCGGATGGCTGCCGCCTGTGGGACAAGGACACCAAGAAGAAGATGGACAAGGACCGCTTCCGCCAGGGCCTCGGTGATGTGATCGAGGCCTACGAAGAAGTGGCCCAGCGCCTCGGCGTACCGCTGTAATCGACGCAAGCATCTGATAGCACGGAAAAAATTTGCCTAGGGGGCTTCGCTTCCGGCAAAGGTGCTGTTATGATGCGCGCCGTTGGAGAGATGCCAGAGTGGCCGAATGGGACGGATTCGAAATCCGTTGTACCTTCGCGGGTACCTAGGGTTCGAATCCCTATCTCTCCGCCATTATTGAACAAGACTAAGCCCCTGAAATCGCTAAGGTTTCAGGGGCTTTTTCGTTTTTATGCCTTTTACCCTGTCCCTCGGCTTACTCCAAGGCGCACGCAAGCCCCTACGCTGAATTTCAAGCGGACCTGCATTGAGTGTTTGACATATTTGATTTGTGATCACATATTGTCGGCACAAGAATCACAATACAGGTACGCCCCATGTCCGAAGGTCCAATCCCTCTTCCTACGTTGCGTCAGGTTTCGCGCGATACCTTGCAAGAGCAGGTGTACCGGCAAATCCGCGAGGCCTTGATGAGTGGCCGTTTCCAGCCCGGTCAGAAGTTGACCATCCGTGGCCTGGCCGAAGCCTTGGGCTCCAGCCCTATGCCGGTGCGAGAGGCTCTGCAGCGCCTGAGTGCGGAAAATGCCTTTGAAGTCACCGAGACTTCTCGCCTACGGGTACGAATGATGACCGTGGAACGTCTGCGGGAGATTCGTGATGCCCGGGTGGCCTTGGAGGGGCTGCTGGCAGAGAAGGCGGTGCAGCACATGCAGCAAGGCGACATGCAGGAGATCGCCGAACTCTGCCGGCAGATGCGCAAAGCCGCCGATGAAGTGGATGTTTCCCGCTACCTATGGACCAACTTCGCCTTCCATCGGCGTATCTACGCCGTGGCTCGCGCCGAGCTGACCATGGCTGCGGTGGAGAACTTCTGGTTGCACATGGGGCCTTGTTTCGCCCTGGTGGCCCCCGACAAGGTTCACCTGCAGCGTTCCATGGAGGCCCACGACCGGATCGTCGCGGCCCTGGCGGCCGCTGATGCGCCTGCTGCCCGAGCAGCGGTCACCGACGACATCATGCAGGCCGCCGACTCCCTGGCCCGTTTGCTGGCCAAGACCTCCAAGGCTGTGGCCAAAGGAGGTCGGGCATGAGCGTCCTGCAACGTTTGCAGCCTTATCCGGGCCTGCGGGTAATGATTTCCGGTGGTGCGGCGGGTATCGGCGAAGTGCTCGCCCGTGCCTATCTCGAAGCTGGGGCCGAGGTCCATGTATGCGATGTCAGCGAGGCGGCCTTGGCGGCGTTTCGCGACCGCCATCCCCAGGCTTTGGCCAGCCGGGCCGATGTCGGTGATCCGCAGCAGATCGAGGCGTTGTTCCAACTGCAGGTCCAGCGCTTCGGCGGCCTGGATGTGCTGGTCAACAACGCCGGTATCGCCGGGCCCACCGCGGGTATCGATGCGGTCAGCGATGCCGACTGGCAACGCACCATCGATATCAATCTAACTGCCCAGTACCGTTTTGCCCATCATGCCGTGCCTTTGCTCAAGGCCTCGAGCAATGCCCACCTTTTGCATATCGCCTCGGTGGCCGGACGCCTGGGTTATGCCTGGCGCACTCCATATGCGGCGACCAAATGGGCGATCGTCGGCTTGATGAAGTCCCTGGCCGCCGAGCTCGGCGCCAGCGATATCCGGGTCAATGCCCTGTTGCCGGGGATCGTCGAGGGACCGCGCATGGACGCGGTGATCCAGGCCCGGGCCGAACAGACCGGGACCCCCGTCGCGCAGATGCGCCAGCAGTATCTGGATAAAATTTCCCTCAAGCGCATGGTCAGCGCCGAGGACGTGGCCGCCATGGCGCTATTCCTCTGTTCGCCGGCGGCCCGCAACGTCACCGGCCAGGCCATCAGCGTCGACGGTAACGTCGAGTACCTCTAGCAGGCCGTACATGCGGCCAACCCTGCCGAAGGACTCGGCGGCGGATTTCATCAGCGACACCCTGGGATTTTTTTCTTCAAGAATAAAAGTCGGAGTACCGTCATGCCCGGAAAAACCCCTGTCATCATCACCTGTGCCGTCACCGGGGCGATCCATACCCCGTCCATGTCACCGCACCTGCCGGTTACCGCCGGGCAAATCGCCGCAGAAGCCATCGCCGCTGCCGAGGCCGGCGCCGCCATCGTCCACCTGCACGCCCGGGACCCTGAGGATGGGCGGCCGAGCCAGGACCCGGAGCTGTTCCGACGCTTCCTGCCACAGATCAAGTCGGCCAGCGACGTAGTGATCAACTTGACCACCGGCGGAGCGCCGACCATGGGGGTCGAAGAGCGCCTGCAACCGGTGCTGGAGTTCAAGCCGGAACTGGCTTCGCTGAACATGGGGTCGATGAACTTCGGCCTGTACGAAATGCTCAACCGCTTCACCGAGTTCAAGCACGACTGGGAGCGTCCGTACCTGGAAGAGAGCGACGATCGGATCTTCCGCAATACCTTCCGCGATATTGCGCACATCCTCAGCGCTTGTGCGCAAAACCGTACGCGCTTCGAGATCGAGTGCTACGACATCGGCCACCTCTATACCGCGGCCCATTTCCTTGAGCGCGGCTTGCTCAAGGCGCCGCTGTTCATCCAGTCGGTGTTCGGCCTGCGGGGCGGGATCGGCGGTCATCCCGAGGACCTGGCCCATATGCGGCGCACCGCCGATCGCCTGTTCGGCGAGGACTATCACTGGTCGATTCTTGGCGCCGGACGCAACCAGATCCCCCTGGGGACCATGGGCCTGGCCATGGGCAGCCATGTCCGGGTGGGCCTGGAGGACTCGCTCTGGGATGGTCCGGGCAAGCTGGCCGCCAGCAATGCCGATCAGGTGCGGCGCATCCGCACGGTGATCGAGGCCTTGGGCGGCCGTGTGGCGACGCCGGATGAAGCCCGGGCCATGCTCGGGCTCAAGGGGCGCGACCAGGTCGCTTTCTAGGCGGCACATCCAGCCTGGGCGGAGCCTGTCCGCCCATCCCGCACAACAACAATAAAGGGATAACACCATGCGTATCGAAGTCCTGGTGGATGTCAAAACCAATCTCGGCGAAGGTCCGGTCTGGGACCAGGAACAACAACGGCTGTACTGGGTCGACAGCGCCGATGGGCGAATCCTGCGCTGTACCGTCGATGGCTCCGAGCTCAGGGCCTGGGACGTGGCGCAGAAAATCGGCTCCATGGCTCTGCGCCGCTGTGGTGAGCAAGCGCTGGTCGCCCTGCAGGAAGGGCTGCATAACCTGGACCTGCGTAGCGGCGAACTGCAGTTGATCGTGGATCCGGAGCCCGGCCTGCCGCACAACCGGCTCAACGATGGCAAGGTCGACCGCCAGGGGCGTTTTGTCTTCGGCTCCATGGATACCCGCGAAGAAAGCCCCAGCGCCAAGCTCTATCGGTTGGACCCGGACCTCAGCCTGCATACCCTCGATAGCGAGATCATCGTTTCCAATGGCCCGTGTTGGAGCCCGGGAGGCGACATCCTGTATTTCGCCGACACCTGGTCAGGGGAAATCCGTGCCTACGACTACGACACCACCACGGGTGCGGTGCGTAACCGGCGGACCTTCGCCAAGGTCGATACCGCCGCCGGCGGTGCCGCCGATGGTTGCACCGTGGATGCCGAGGGCTACCTGTGGCAGGCCCTGGTCTATGCCGGCCAGCTGGTGCGCTACAGCCCGGACGGGCGGGTCGACCGGGTCATCGAGATGCCAGTGAAGAAGGTCACCAGCCTGACCTTCGGCGGACCGGACCTGGACATCCTGTTCGTCACCTCAATGGCCCGGCCGCCATTGCCACGCTTCCCAGCGGACGGCCAGCAGCGTGGGGCCTTGTTCGCCATCCATGGCCTGGGTGTGCGGGGTATCGCCGAGCGTCGGTTCGCCGGCTGAAGCAGTCCCCCAATCCCTTCTGCAATCCCGTGTCAGTGCGCGTCATCACGCGCCTGGAGAGGCCCATGGCTATCGTCAAGAAAGCTTCGCTGCGCCAGATTCATCGTCACTCCTGGGTGTCTTTGCTGGTCTGCTGGATGATCTGGATCCTCAATGCCTACGACCGTGAGATCGTCTTGCGGCTGGGGCCGACTATTTCCAAGCACTTCGAATTGTCCGCCGAGCAATGGGGGACGCTCGCGACCCTGATCATGCTGGCCCTGGCTTTGCTGGATATTCCCGGTTCGATCTGGAGCGACCGGCATGGTGGCGGCTGGAAGCGTGCGCGTTTCCAGGTCCCGCTGGTGCTGGGCTACACCGCCATTTCGTTCCTGTCCGGATTCAAGGCCCTGAGCGGCAATCTCGCCGCGTTCGTCGCCTTGCGCGTAGGCGTCAACCTGGGCGCCGGCTGGGGGGAGCCCGTAGGGGTGAGCAATACCGCCGAATGGTGGCCGGTGGAGCGCCGCGGGTTCGCCCTTGGGGCGCACCACACCGGTTACCCGATCGGCGCCATGCTCAGCGGCCTGGTGGCCAGTTTTGTCATCGGTACCTTTGGCGAGGACAACTGGCGCTATGTGTTCTTCTTCGCCTTCGTCGTGGCCGTACCACTGATGCTGTTCTGGGCACGCTACTCCACGCCCCAGCGCATCACCCAGCTGTACCTCGACATCGCCGCCAAGGGCATGACCCCACCGGACAGCACTCCCGTGACCCAGGCCAAGGGCCAGGCGTGGCGTACCTTCGTCGCGACCCTGGGCAATCGCAATATCGCCCTCACGGCCGGCAATACCCTGCTTACCCAGGTGGTGTACATGGGCGTGAACATCGTCCTGCCGGCCTACCTGTACAACATCACCGGCCTGTCCCTGGCCGAGTCCGCGGGCATGAGCGTGGTCTTCACCCTGACCGGGATTCTCGGGCAACTGATCTGGCCAGCGCTGTCCGACATCATCGGTCGGCGCTTGACCCTGATCATTTGCGGGCTATGGATGGCCGCCAGTGTCGCGGCTTTCTACTTCGCCAGCACCCTGGCGCTGGTCATCGTCATGCAGTTGCTGTTCGGCCTGGTGGCCAATGCAGTGTGGCCGATCTACTACGCCGTGGCCTGCGATTCGGCCGAGCCCTCGGCTACTTCCACCGCCAACGGCATCATCACCACCGCGATGTTCATCGGTGGAGGCATGGCACCGCTGCTGATGGGCAGCCTGATCGCCTCCGGCGGAGGCTGGACCAGCCTGCCGGGCTACAGCCTGTGTTTCTTCGTCATGGCCGGTTGTGCCCTGGGCGGCGTGCTGCTGCAGCTGTTCGCCCGGCATGCGCAACCGCCGCTGGCGCAACCCGAGTTCTAGAACAACACCGATGCGCTCCCCGGCCATTGCTGGCGGGGCGCCAAAGCCGCTCGATATGAGGCCCGTACCATGCATACCGCCGCACCCACCGCTCCCCGGGACCAGCAGCAGTTGACCCGCCTGATGTTTCGCAAACTCATGCCATTGCTGATCGCAGCCTATGTGCTGAGCTTTCTCGACCGCACCAATATCGCCCTGGCCAAGCACCAGCTGGATGTCGACCTGGGAATATCCGCCGCGGCCTATGGCCTGGGCGCTGGATTGTTCTTCCTGACCTACGCGCTGTCCGAAGTACCGAGCAACCTGATCATGCACCGGGTCGGCGCGCGCTTCTGGATTGCCCGGATCATGGCGACCTGGGGCCTGATCTCGGCCGCCATGGCCTTCGTCCAGGGCGAGACGTCCTTCTACGTGCTGCGCCTGTTGCTGGGCATCGCCGAGGCGGGGTTGTTTCCCGGCGTGATGCTGTACCTGACCTACTGGTTCGACCGCCAGCAGCGGGCCCGGGCCACTGGTTACTTCCTCCTGGGGGTATGCCTGGCCAATATCATCGGCGGCCCGTTGGGCGCGGCGTTGATGAAGATGGATGGCTTGCTGGGCTGGCATGGCTGGCAGTGGATGTTCCTGCTCGAAGGCTTGCCGGCGGTGTTCTTCGCCTGGGTGGTCTGGCGCCACCTGCCGGATCGTCCGGGCAAGGCTCGCTGGTTGAGTGCAGAAGAAGCCCAGTCCATCGAACAGCGACTGGCCAGGGAGGCCGACGAAGGAGCGGGGCAGGGCGGGCATTCGTTCAGGCAGTGCTTCACCCCGCAGATCCTGCTGGCGATCTTCGTGTACTTCTGCCACCAGATCACCATCTATACCGTGATCTTCTTCCTGCCCAGCATCATCGGCAAATACGGCAGCTTGAGCATCATGAGCGTCGGCTTGTTGAACTCCCTGCCCTGGATCGCCGCCGCCGTGGGAGCCGTCGCTTTGCCCCGGCTGGCCAACAGTGCCCGGCGCTCGCGACAATTGCTGGTCCTGGGACTGCTGGTGATGGCCTCGGGATTGCTGATCGCCGCGGTTTCCGGGCCGGTATTCAGCCTGGTGGGCTTCTGCGTCGCTGCGCTGATGTTCTTCGTGGTGCAGTCGATCATCTTTCTGTATCCCGCTTCCCGGCTCAAGGGCGCGGCCCTGGCAGGTGGCCTGGGTTTCGTGAACTGCTGCGGCTTGCTGGGCGGGTTTGTCGGGCCCTCGGTGATGGGCGCGATCGAAATGACCACGGGCGACGCCATGAACGGTCTCAAGGTCATCGCCCTGGTCTTGCTGGTAGCGGCG
The DNA here is from genome assembly GCF_009380155.1 of Pseudomonas piscis. GTDB lineage: Bacteria > Pseudomonadota > Gammaproteobacteria > Pseudomonadales > Pseudomonadaceae > Aquipseudomonas > Aquipseudomonas piscis. Next base: position 1,226,607 of record NZ_WHUV01000001.1, read on the forward strand.
CTGGTGGCGTTGCGTTTGCGCCAGGGACAGGAGGAACGGAGCTATACGGACGCTGTGGCCGGCCGGCCGGTCAAGCAGCACTCGATGTGATGGCCGTGGCCGGCCGGCCCCGCAACGAGCAAGTCGGCCGGCCGCTGCGGATTATCTGTCCAGCAGCTTGAGGATGTCCTCATACAAGGCCTTGGGCAGGAATACCCCGGCGTCCTTGCTGCGCTTGCGGGCCTCATAGCGACGCTGGGATGGCAGGCGCGCGCCCTGCTGCACGATCCCATCGAACAAGGCTTGCGCACGCTGGGCGCCTTCTTCGGGCTTGCCGTTGGAGAACAGTTGCGGATCGAAGGCCAGGATCAGTTCGCCGTGCAGTGGCGTGGCGCCCACGCCGGCGTCGAAGGCCATGGATTCCATGCTCGTCATGTCGTTGATCAGGGCGCCTGCCAGGAGCTCGACCATGGCCGCCAGGGCCGAGCCCTTGTGCCCGCCGAAGGTGAGCATGGCACCCGACAGCGCGGCCAGCGCATCGGTGGTGGGCTGGCCGTCGCTGTCGATGGCACAGCCTTCGGGCAGCGGGCTGTTGGCCCGTCGGTGCAGCTCGATATCTCCCCGGGCGATGGCGCTGGTGGCGAAGTCGAAGACGAAGGGATCGCGACCTGGGCGTGGCCAGCCGAAGGCGATGGGGTTGGTGCCGAACACCGGTTTGCTGCCGCCAGCCGGAGCGACCCAGCTATGGCTTGGCGTGAGCGCCAGGGCGGCGAGTCCCTGGGCCGTCAGCGCCTCGATTTCCGGCCAGAGGGCCGAGAAGTGATAGCAGTTGTTGATCACCATGGCCGCCACGCCGATCTGGCGAGTCTTGCGCACCAGTACCGGCAGTGCCGTTTCGAATGACAACAGCGAGTACCCCCGGTGGGCGTCGACCGCGACGATACCGGCGGAGCGGTCGCTCAGGGTGGGCAGGGCCTGTGGGTCGACCTGGCCTTCGCGCATGGATTTCACGCAGACCAGCAACCGATACAGGCCATGGGAGTGGCACTCGTCGGCTTGTCCGCTGGTGACGGTGCGCGCGATGGCTTGAGCATGCGCCTCGGAAAAGCCGTTGCTTGTCAGTACATCGCTGGACAGTCGATAGGCTTGGTCGAGCGACAGATTAATCAAGTCAGACATGGAACTTATCCTTGGGTCCTGGGTGAACGATGGATAGGTCGAGGGCCGGCCCGGCGCAGTGCCGGGTCGGCTCTCTACAAGCTGCTGCGGGACGTCTTCAGCTCTGGCGCTGGCCATTGACCAGGCGTGACAACGCCATGGGGTTGGCGCCCTGGATGGCCAGTGGCAGCAATGCGTCCGGGAAGTTCTGGTAACAGACCGGCCGCAGGAAGCGCGCGATGGCTGCGGTTCCCACGGAGGTGGAACGCGAGTCGGAGGTGGCCGGGAAAGGCCCGCCGTGGACCATCGCGTCGCATACCTCGACACCGGTCGGCCAGCCGTTCACCAGGATCCGTCCAGCCTTGCGCTCCAGGGTCGGCAGCAGGTTGCGAACGGCCTGGGCGTCGGCCTCGTCCAGGTGCAGCGTCGCGGTCAGTTGCCCCTCCAGGTGCTCGGCGACCTGCAGTACTTGGGCTGCGTCTTCACATGTCACCACCAACGAGGCGGACCCGAAGATTTCCGCCTGCAGCGCTGGCTCCCGCAGGAAGTCCTGGGCACTGGCCACGAACAGGTGGGTCTGGCACTGGTTCGGTCCTGCGCCTTCCAGCCCGGCCCCGAGCACTCGTGCCCCGGCATTGCCGGCCAAGGCTTGCAGGCCGTTTGCATAGGCCCTGAAGATGCCCGGGGTCAGCATGGTCTGGGCGGGGCTGCGCTGGACTGCCTGGGTAGCCGTGGCGAGGAAGGCGTCCAGGGCATCGCCCTTGATGGCGATGACCAGCCCAGGGTTGGTGCAGAACTGGCCGGCTCCCTGGTTCAGCGAGGCGACGAACCCCTCTGCCAGTGCGGGGCCGCGGTTGTGCAGGGCATGCTCGAACAGGAAGACCGGGTTGATCGAACTCATCTCGGCATAGACCGGGATGGGTTCCGGGCGAGCCTGGGCCGCCTGGGTCAGGGCGACACCGCCACTGCGCGAGCCGGTGAAGCCCACGGCCTTGATTCGTGGATCGCTCACCAGGCCGATCCCAATCTCCGCTCCCGAGCCGTACAGCAGCGAAAACACCCCGGGGGCCAGGTCATGTGCGGCCACCGCTCTGCTGATGGCCTGGCCTACCAGTTCGCTGGTGCCAGGATGGGCGCTGTGTGCCTTGACGATCACCGGGCAGCCTGCCGCGAGGGCTGAAGCGGTATCGCCGCCGGCCACGGAGAAGGCGAGGGGAAAGTTGCTGGCGCCGAAGACGGCCACCGGACCGAGGGCGATGTGCCGCTGGCGCAGGTCGGGGCGTGGCAGCGGCTGGCGCTCCGGCAGGGCTTCATCGACACGTACGTCGAGCCATTCGCCGGCCCTTACGGTTCGCGCGAAGGTGCGCAATTGGAGGCAGGTGCGTCCGACTTCGCCCTGAATGCGGGGGCGGGGTAAACCCGACTCCGCCACGGCGCGGTCCACCAGGGCGTCGCCCAGTGCTTCGATCTGTCCGGCGATGCCTTCCAGGAAGGCCGCGCGTTGTTCCAGCGAGGTTTCGCGATAGCTGTCGAAGGCGGACCAGGCCAGGGCGCAGGCCTGGTCGACATGTTCGCGGGAGCCGCCGGGGTACCCAGGCTCCAGTGCCTGGTCGGTCGCCGGGTTGATGGCCTTGATCGCGTCGCGGTTGCCCGGCACGGCTTGCCCGCCGATGAGCATCTTTCCTGTCAGGTCCATATCAGGCCTCCTGAGATGACTAAGGTGTTTGCCTGCCGCCTGTTCGAAGACCCGGGGCAGGGGAGAAATGCGAGCGGCGCGCATGGGCGCGCCGCTCGAGGGGGGCGACCTGCGCCGTCAGGCCAGGTTGTTTTCCTTCAGCCAGTTGGCGTACCAGGTACGGAACAGCTGGTACTGGGCCTCGGCGTAGTTGCGCTGGGCATCGCTCAAGGCGTCGGTCTCGTTGAAGTGCAGGGTGTATTCCAGGTCGCCGTTGAGCACCATCAGGTGCTTGTAGTAGAGGACCAGGTCGCCGCCTTCATCGAACGACGACAGCACGTGCAGCGCCGACTCCAGCTCCAGCGCCAGGCGGCGGGCCTTGGCATCGCCTTTGGCGGCCTGTTTGCTCAGGGCCACCAGTTGCAGGACTTCACGAGGCAGGGCGTTGCCGATACCGGTGATCGAGCCGGTGGCGTTGCAGTTGACGAAGCCGTTCACCACGTCGGTGTCCACGCCCACCATCAAGGTCACGGCGTCATCCTTGGAGGTGATGAACTCCGCGGCATAACGGCTGGCTGCGGCACCCCCGAACTCCTTGAAGCCGATCAGGTTCGGATGCTCGCTGCGCAGTTCGAAGAACAGGTCCGCGCGGGTGGCGAAACCGTAGTGGGGGCTGTTGTAGATGACCGATGGCAGGTTCGGCGCCGCGGCCAGGATGGCCTTGAAGTGGGCCTTCTGCGCGACCAGCGAGGCACCGCGGGACAGTACGCGGGGAATGACCATCAGGCCATGGGCGCCGACCTTGGCCGCGTGGGCCGCGTGGGATACCGCTTCCTTGGAGTTGACGGCACCGGTGCCGACGATGGTCGGGATGCCGGCGGCCACCAGGCGGGCAACGCCTTCCTGGCGCTGGGCTTCGGTGAGCAGCGGCCAGTCGCCCATGGAGCCGCAATACACCACGGCGCTCATGCCCGCCTCGATCAGCTCGCGGCCCTTGCGTACCAGGGCGTCGAAGTCCGGTTTGCGATCTGGCGTGCACGGGGTCATCAGTGCGGGGATGGTGCCGGTGAAAATATTGCTCATGACGCTACCTCATGGTTGTTGGGTTTGTTGTAGCTACATCTATGGCTCGAACCGGGTCGCTCGGTTTCTGGTTCATTGCGCATAATCGAATATCGTATACGTTATATAATCGATGCTTGGCGAAGTAAAGCCTTGGGTGTCATTTGCGTGGGGTGGGGCAATACGGGCTCATCCATGAGCCTGGGGGATCAGCGTCCCGCGGTCCGGCTGGCGGAGTCCTGGTCAACTTCCCGCAACGACATGCCACGGGTTTCCCGGGCTGCGCCCACGGCGATGATCGAGATCACGGCCGAGGCCACCAGGTACCAGGCGATGGGAGTCGAGCTGTTGTATTCCTTGAGCAGGGTGATGGCGATCAGCGGCGCCAGGGAGCCAGCCAGGATCGGCGCCACCTGGTAGCACAGCGACAACGCGGTGTAGCGCACATGGGTCGGGAACAGCTCCGACATCAGGGCCGAGTAGGGCGCGTAGGTCATGGACTCGATGGCCAGGCCCAGGGTGATCGCCGCCATGATCAGCCAGTTGTTGCCGGTGTCCATCATCGGGAAACCGACGAAGCCCCAGACCCCGGTGAGCACCGCGCCCACCAGGTACACCGGCTTGCGCCCGATGATGTCGGACAGGTAGCCCATGAGCGGAATCATGAAGAAGTGCAGCAGGTGGGCGCCGAACATCAGCAGCAGGATCTGTGAGGTGTCCTTGTGCACCACCAGCTTCAGGTAGGTGATGGAGAACGTGACGACTATGTAGTACAGGATGTTCTCGGCGAACCGCGCGCCAATGCCGATCAGCACTTCACGCCAGTGCTTGGTCACGACCTCGACGACGCCCAGTTGTTCCTTCTCGACCTTCTGCTGGCGGGCCTGGGCCTCCTTGAAGATCGGTGCGTCATCGACCCGGGTACGGATCCAGTAGCCGATCAGCACCACCACCGCGGAGAACCAGAAGGCCACCCGCCAGCCCCAGTCGAGGAACTGCTCTTCGGAAAGATTGGAGGACAAGAGCAGCAGGATCACCGTGGCGATCAGGTTGCCGGCCGGCACTCCGGCCTGCGGCCAGCTGGCCCAGAAGCCGCGACGGTTATCCGGGCTGTGCTCGGACACCAGCAGCACCGCGCCACCCCATTCGCCACCGAAGGCGAAACCCTGGATCAGGCGCAGCAGCACCAGGAGGATGGGCGCGGCATAACCGATCCGTTCGAAGGTCGGCAGGCAGCCCATGAGGAAGGTGGTGATGCCCACCACCACCAGGCTGATCTGCAACAGGTGCTTGCGGCCGACCTTGTCACCGTAGTGACCGAACACCAGCCCGCCGATGGGCCTGGCCAGAAAGCCCACGGCATACAGGGCGAAGGCGGCGATGATGCCGTCCATCGCGCTACCGGTCTGGCGGAAGAACAACTGGCCGAAGACCAGGGCCGAGGCCGTTCCATATAGAAAGAACTCATACCACTCGGCCACGGCGCCAGCCATCGCCGCGGCCACCACCCGCTTGATCCCCGCAGGTGCCTTGGTCGCCGTTCGTTCCAGTTCGCGAGGTGTCGCAGAAGTCGTCGAGGTCATCGATGTCGCACTCCGATAGGTATTGTCAGGGGGAGTTTCGCTAGGGCTTCGAGCCTTGTGCCGGTCCGATGGAGGCCTTGGGTAGGAGGGCCGAAGTCCTATTTTTATACGGTATTTCGTATACGATATATTTCAAAGCAAGAAAGAGGCCAAGCCTTTGCATTGCCTTGGCCATGGCGCCAAGGCGCGGATCTGCTGGGGCGCACGCTCAAGAAGTGACGGTGGGGATGGGCGGGGAGGGGCAGGCAGGTGTTACGGCAAGTGGCACTGGCGGCAGCCGTGCCACGCAAAGGAGCATTCAGTGTGGCAGGTGTTCGTACAGGCTCTGGCACACCCCGTTGATATGGGTCTCGATTAACCGGGCGACGAGCTCGACATCCCGCGCGCGGCAGGCGGCGACGATATCCTTGTGCTCGTGGTCGGCCCGGTCCTTGCCCGCCGAGAGGCTCATCTGCATGCGCAGGTAGCGCTCGATCTTGTCGTGGATCGAACGAATGAGGTTGACCAGGAAGGGCCGCTGGGCCGGTTCATAGAGGCAGGCATGCAGCTCCCAGTTGAGCTCGGCCCAACGTCCGATATCGTCTTCGCCGACGAATTCGGCGCAGATGGCCTCGGCCCTGGCGAAGGTTTCCTCGGTCATGTTCGGCACGGCCAGGCGGATTGCCTTGACCTCCAGCAGCACCCGCACCTCGAACATCTGCGCCAGCTCGGGTTCGGAGATCCGGGTGACTAGGGCGCCACGATTGCGGTGGAAGTCCACCAGCCCTTCGGCTTCCAGGCGCTTGAGCGCTTCGCGAACCGGGATCTTGCTGACGTTGAACGCCTGGGCGATATCGTCCTGGCGAACGGGTTCGCCTTCGGCAAGCTGGCCGGAGATGATCGCTTCACGCAGGTGCTTGGCAATGATTTCCGAGGTCGAGGGCGTCACGCCCAGGTTCGGCGCTTTGTTGAAGGGAAGTGGCACGGAGGTTACCGAAAGCGGTTGAGGGTGCGGATATCTTATACGAAACCCCGGAGCCTGGAAAAACCGCACCATGCCAAGCCGCCACATCCGCCTGGACGCCAGCCCCCGGGCCTTTCTACACTGGGCGCCGACTGGGTTATGGAACATCGCCGATGAATCGCAATGAACTGCGCAAGGCCGACATCAACCTGATGGTGGTATTCGAGGCGCTGATGCTCGAACGCAACGTCACCCGGGTGGCGGAGAAGCTGTTTCTCGGCCAGCCCACCATCAGCTCCGCGCTCAATCGGCTGCGGGCGATGTTCAACGATCCGCTGTTCATTCGCGTCGGCCATCGAATGGAGCCCACTGCCCGTGCCGAGCAATTGATCCAGCACCTGTCGCCGGCCCTGGACGCCCTGTCCTCGGCCCTGAGCCTGACCCATGATTTCGATCCCGCCAGCAGCACCATGACCTTTCGCATCGGCCTGTCCGATGACGTCGAGTTCGGTCTGTTGCCGCCCTTGCTGCGGGCCTTGCGCCAGGAGGCGCCGCAGGTGGTGGTCGTGGTCCAGCACGTGGACTACTGGCGGATTCCCGACCTGCTGGCCTCCGGCGATATCACCGTCGGCATCAGCCAGACCCGCGGCCTGCCGGCCAATGCCAAGCGCAAGTTGCTGCGCCATATCAACCCCAGCGTGCTGCGCGCCGATGCCAGCGACACGCCGATGAGCCTCGACGAATACTGCTCGCGGCCCCATGTGCTGGTGTCCCACACCGCCAACGTCGCCGGCTTCGCCGATGAGTGGCTGGCGGAGATCGGCCGCACCCGCCAGGTGGTGCTTTCGGTGCCGCAGTACAGTTCGCTGCCGGCGCTGCTGGCCGGGACCAAGCTGATCGCCAGCCTGCCGGACTACGCCGCCCAGGCCATGGCGACCACCGGGCAGTTGTACTGCGAACCGTTTCCGTTCAAGACCCCGACCCTGGACCTGTCCATGGTCTGGCTCAGCCACGTCGACACCGACCCAGCCGAACGCTGGCTGCGTTCGCGCCTGGAAGCCTTCATGAGCGAGCGCACGCCACTACCGCTGGCTACCTGATCGGTGGTTCCCGCCGGGCCGCGCTGGCATTGTCGGCGGCACCTGCTTTGCTCAGTACAAACCCCGAGCAAATCCTCCACCGGCGGAGAGTGTCCATGATTCGATCCCGTTCCCTGCTGCGTGGTCGCGGCAGCCATGACAGCGGCAAGGTGGGCATGGTCGAGCTGTTTTTCGACCTGGTGTTCGTGTTCGCCGTGACCCAGTTGTCCCACGCGCTGCTGGTGCACCTGTCGCTGGCCGGCGTGCTGCAGGTGGCGTTGCTGATGGTGGCGGTGTGGTGGGTGTGGATCTTCACCTCGTGGATCACCAACTGGCTGGACCCGGAGACCCTGCCGATCCGCCTCGGGCTGTTCGTGTTGATGGTGGCCGGGTTGTTGCTGTCGTCCTCGATTCCCAAGGCTTTCGGTGACCGTGGCCTGCTGTTCGCCGCAGCCTATGTGTTCATGCAGGTGGGACGTACCGCCTACTCGCTGTGGGCGGTGCGTGGCGAGCCGCTGAACATGACCCGCAACTTCCAGCGCATCCTGCTGTGGTTGATGTTCTCCGGGGTGTTCTGGATCGCTGGCGGCCTGCTCCAGGGCCCGGGACGCCTGGCCTGCTGGACCCTGGCCCTGGGCATCGAGGTCTTGGCGCCATCGCTGTATTTCTGGGTACCGGGGCTTGGCCGCTCGACCCTGGAGGACTGGAATATCGAAGGCAACCACATGGCCGAGCGTTGCGCGCTGTTCGTGATCATCGCCCTGGGCGAATCGCTGCTGGTCACCGGCGCCACCTTCGCCGAACTGGCCACCACCGGCCAATGCTTGCTGGGGTTCATCGTCGCGGTGCTGGGTAGCATCGGCATGTGGTGGGTGTACTTCGACAGCGGCGCCGAACGCGCCCATCACCGCATCGCCCATTCCACCGACCCCGGGCGCCAGGCGCGGATCGCCTATACCTACATTCACTTGCTGATCGTCGCCGGGATCATCGTCAGCGCGGTGGCCGACGAACTGGTGCTCATCCATCCGGACCACGCTCGCCAGGCGGGAATACTGGTGATCATCGGCGGGCCCTGGTTGTTCCTGCTCGGTTGCGCCTTGTTCAAGTGGGTGATGAACGACCGGCCCTGGCCGCCGCTGTCGCACCTGGCGGGGTTGGCCGGTCTGACGCTGCTGTTGCCGGTGGCCTTGGGCCAGGTGTTTTCCGCCCTGGCGCTGGGCAGCCTGACCACCCTGGTGATGCTGTTGGTGGCGGCCTGGGAAACCCTGGCTCTGCGCGAGCGCGCAGCGGCAAGGCAATGACACCAATGGATGATTCAAGGCCCTCGGCGCTTGTGTAGTATTGAACGCCCTTTTTCCCTGAATGACCGGGAGCTTTGCCATGCCGCACCTGCATATGGAATACACCGCCAACCTGCCGCAACTGGATGCCGACAAGGCACTGCTGCGCTTGAACCATGCGCTGGTGGCGTCCGGGCAGTTCTCGGATGAGTTCGATATCAAGAGCCGGGCGGTGAAGGTCGAGGCGTTCCGGGTCGGCACCGGCCTTGGCGAGCGTGCCTTCGTCCACGTCAAGCTGGCGCTGCTCAGCGGCCGTTCGCCGGAAATCAAGAAGCAGTTGTCCGATAGCTTGCTGGTGGTGCTGCAAGACCTCGCGCCCTGGCCGGCAGAGCTGCAGGTCCAGCTGTGCGTGGAACTCCTGGATATCGACCGGGCCTCCTACACCAAGGCCGCCATCGGTCTCTGACCAAGGCTGCCAGCGCAGGCGCGTTGCCAGGTATTCAACAGGCGCCTGGCAGGCCGTTGAAAAACGTCGGCGAGGCAGTCAGAGCAAGGCAAGAACAGGCGAAAAAGCGCAGTTTACGAGTGGTCAATGAGCATTTTGACCGGGCTAGCGCACCAGCTTGTTTTAACGCAGCGATGGCAACGCAGGTAGTTTTTCAACGGCCTGCTAGAGCAGGCCCGGTTCGGCGCAGACCTTGACCACCTGCTCGCGCAGCCAGGCCTGGGCGCTGTCCTGGTCACTGGCCTGGCTCCATTGCATGTCCAGGGTGAACCCCGGCAGGCCGGCGGGCGCCTCGCAGTGGTTGAACACCGCCTCGTTGGCCAGCAGGGCCTGGATGCGCCGGGGCAGGGTGAGGATGAAGTCGGTGCCGGTGATCATCTTCAGCGCCGCGCTGTAGCTGTTGGAGCGGGCGGCGATCTGGCGTTTCCGGGCCTGACGGGCCAGCCAGCCATCCACCATGTTGCTGTCGGATGTCCAGGGCGTGGGGAACACATGACGTCGCTCGACGAACGACTGCAGGCTGAAACGTGCTTGCGTGGGCGGCGTCGCGCGTTTGTCGAAGACGCATACCAACTCGTCTTCCAGCAGCACCTGGGACTGGAGATCGGCGTGGCTGCGGTGGAAGTTGGGGCCGAAGCAGATCACCAGGTCGAGGCTGCCGTCGCGCAACTCGTCGACGGGAATGTCCGCTTCCAGCTTCTGCACGTTGACCGTCACCGGCAGGTCGGCGTAGTCGAAGCCCTTGAGCAGGCGCGGCAGGATCAACAGCTCGAAGTACTCGGGGGCGCAGAGGTTGAAGGTCACCGCCTGGTGGGTCGGATCGAAGGCCGGCACCCCGCTGTGGCACAGGTTGATGCTCTCCAGGATCCTCAGCACGTGGCTGTACATGCTGGTGGCCTTGTAGGTCGGACGCATGCCGGTGCGGGTGTGGATGAACAGTTCGTCCTGAAAGCCCGTGCGCAGTTTCTTCAGGCAGTAGCTGACGGTCGACTGGCTGACGCACAGGGTTTCCGAAACCCCGGTGACACTGCTTTGCTCATACACGGCAACGAAGACCATGAGGTCCTGCATGTCGAGTTTCCTGAGCACATTGCTGATGAGCATCCGTTCCATCCCGCTGGGCACCTGGCGCCGGTGGCGCACAAACCGGGTCGATGCTAGCGGAACGATCGTCCTAGTTAAATGCCCGGGGTGGGGAATCGCGGACAGCATCGGGACATAAATTTCCGATAATACGACTTGGTCATTCAGGCCCGCGAAACTGTCCCGTATTCAGGGGGGATTTGCCGCCATGGCTGGCTGCGGGCGACTGCTGCGCACCAGGCCGAACATGCCCAGCGCCACCAGCAGGGCGCCGATCATTTCCCCGAGGCGCGGTGCCTGGCCCAGCCATGACCAATGGAACAGGGTCAGGAACAGGGTGCTGAGATAGACATAGGAAATCACCGTGGAAGGGGCGATGACGCCGATGGCCCGGTGCAGCAGCCAGAAGGTCGCCAGGGTGGCGAACAGCGCCAGGTACAGCAGCCACGCCAGGTCGTGGCCGGTGAGCAATGCCGCGCTGCGCCAGCCGCCGCTGGCCAGGCAAGCGATGAACAGGAACAGCGAGCCGAACAGCATGTTCCAGAAGGTCATGGCCGCCGGGCTCCGGCCTTGCAGGGACCGGGCCTTGAAGCTCTGGCTCAGGGGCGGGTAGGCGGCCATGGCCAGACAACCCAGGGCGTAGACCCCCACGGCGTACCACGAGGGCCATTGGCCTGGCGCGCCCCCCTTGAGGATCAGCAGCAGCGCGCCAGCAGCGGCCGTCAGCATCGGCAGCAGCCTACGCTTGCGGCTGTCGCCGGGCAGCAGCCAGCCTTCGAACAACAGGGTCAGCAGCGGTACCAGGGTGTACAGAGTCCCGGTATTGACCGCCGAGGTGTAGCGCAGCGCCTCGAACAGCGAACCGAAGTACAGCGCCAGCAACAGGCCCAGCACACCGTGGGCCGCCAGCCCGGAGAGGTTCGGCACGCAGAAGCCCTTGAACCACAGCAGGGGTACGAACAGCAGCGCCGAGAACAGCAAGCGCAAGGCGGTCAGCAGTACCGGGTCGATGGCTTGGCCGACCTGGGCGGCGGCGAAGAACGAGGCGGCGATCAGCGCCGCCCAGAGCAGCATGCCGAGGTTGGCCTGGGTGAAGTTCACAGGGTTCATGCAGGCCTCCCGGGCCGGGGTACAAGGCGGCTCAACGAATGTGCCTGGCGTAGTGCCGGGGGTCGAAGCGCAGCACCATGAAGATCATCAGCAGCATCACTGCGGTCAGCGACCACCAGGCCCATTCGAAGCTGCCCAGCTGGTCGCGGATCAGGCCCGCCAGCAGTGGCGACAGCCCGGCGATCAGGTAGCCGATGCCTTGCACGAAGGCCGTCAGGCCGCCGGCGCGGCGCGGGTCGTGCAGATGGTCCAGGGACACGATCAGGCTCATGGGGAACAACCCGCCGATACCCAGGCCCAGCAGGCACGGCCAGAGCAGGCTCAGGTGCCGTGGGCTGAGGATCAGCCCGCAGAAGCCGGCGATGACCAGCAGCAACAGCGCCACCAGGACCAGGCGCCGATCCTGGCTGCGGTTGGCGATGGCTGGGGTGATGAGCCCGGAGATCACCTCCATGGCAGTGAGCAAGCCCAGCAGCAGGCCGGCGCTCTGTTCGCTCCAGCCGTTCTCCACGTAGTAGGGCGCGAGCCAGGCCAGCACGCAGGTGTAGGAGGCGGTGCCGAGACCGAAGAACACCGCCAGCAACCAGGCTCGGCGATTACCGGCGAACGACTCGCGGCCACCGCTGGCGCCCGGCAGGCTGGGCAGGGAGCGTCGCTGGGCATACCAGAACACCAGGGCCAGCAAGGCCAGGGCGGCCCAGATCGCCAGGGCCAGGCGCCAGCTGCCGCTCTGGTTCATCACCAGGGGGGCGAAGGAGGCGGCGATGGCCGCGCCGCCCATGATCGAGGTGACATACAGGCCCATGAACAGCGAGACATTGTCGGCGAAGCGCGACTTGATCAGCGCCGGCATCAGCGCCTGGATCAGGGCGATGCCGATACCGGCCAGCACGGCGCTGAGGATCAGCTGCGCCGCCGAATCCATGAACAATCGCGAGGCCGTGGCCAGGCCGATGATCAGCAACGACAAGACCACGGTGCGGTGTTCGCCCAGGCGCCGGGCGATGTCCATGCCGAAGAACATCGCCAGGCCCATGGCCATGACCGGCAGCATGGTCAGCAGCGAGGCCAGGCTGAAACTCAAGGGAATATCGCCACGAATGCCCGAGAGCAACGGGCCGACGGCGGCCATCGACGGCCGCAGGTTGAGTGCCACCAGGACCACGCTGACCATCAGCCAGAGTGCGGGGCGGGAGGTTGCACGAACGCTTTCCATAACCAGACCTTCAATAAGCAGTGGGCTGATTAGGCGGTGCCGTGCGTGCCGGGGGCAAATCAGAAAGTTTGCCGCACTATTTAAAAACTAAATAAGACTTAAGCGGAAAGCTCCAAGCCGCAAGCATGCGCTTGAGGCTTGAGGCTTGCCGCTGCTCTTAGAACGGCTTGGTCGGCAGGTACTTGCCATCCAGGGTGATCACCGCGCGGGAGCCGCCTTCGGGGTCCTCGACCTTCTTGATGTCCAGCTTGAAGTTGATGGCGCTGATGATGCCGTCGCCGAACTGCTCGTGGACCAGGGCCTTGAGGGTCGAGCCGTAGACCTGGAGCATTTCATAGAAGCGGTACACGGTCGGGTCGGTGGGGATGCCACCAGGGATGCTGCCGCGCGAGGGAATGCTCTGCAGCAGGCGGCTGGCGTCCTGATCCAGGCCCAGTTTGTCGCACACCAGGTCGGCTGCGGTGGCCGGCAGGGCGTGCTGGCCCAGCAGGGCGGCGGTGACGAAGGCCAGGCTCAGGCCGGTGCCGTCGGTGAGGTCCTGCCAGGACAGGTTCTTGCGCGCCTTGGCGTCGATGATGGTGTCGGCCAGGGCCAGGCGTGGGGCTTGGGCAAATTGGGATTGCAGCATGGGTGGATTCCTCTTGGGTGAGTGAAGGTTGCTGCTCAGGCAGCGGTCGAAGGGCGGCTGGCCAAGGCGCAGGTATGCGGGTGCTCGGCCAGGGAGACGAAGCGCCGGGTAGGGCCGTCGAGGGCGGCGATGGCGCCGCTCTCGATGTCGTAGACCCAGCCATGCAGGTTCAGCCGGCCCTGTTCCAGGGCCAGGGCCACCGAGGGGTGCGTCTTCAGGTTAGCCAACTGGGCGATGACGTTGTCCTGTACCAGGGCGTCCAGGTGTTCGGCGGGCGAGGCATGGCGCCGCGCGGCGTTGATCACCCGGGCCGATTCGGCGTGGCGCAGCCAGTTGGCCACGGCTGGCAGGTGATCCAGGCATTTGCAGGTGGAGAGGGCGGTCATGGCGCCACAATCGGAGTGGCCGCAGATGACGATATCGCTCACCCCCAGTACCGCCACCGCGTATTCCACCGTGGCTGATACGCCGCCGGGCTCGGGGCCGTAGCTGGGCACGATGTTGCCGGCGTTGCGGATCACGAACAGGTCGCCGGGCTCCTGCTGGGTCAGCAGTTCCGGTACCACCCGGCTGTCGGAGCACGTGACGAACAGCGTGCCGGGGCTCTGGGTGCTGGCCAGTTGCTTGAACAGTTCGCTGCGCTGGGGGAAGGCTTCGCGCTGGAACTTGAGGAAGCCGTCGATGATGTGCTGCATGGGGGTCTCCTTGCGTCGCTGATGGGGCAAGGATGGGAGTTTTCAGCTATAGCGTCCAAGACCGGTTTATTATGCTTTCCATAAGTCATGCCTATAGTTGGAGCCGTCATGCTCTTGCGTCATATCCGTTACCTGCTGGCCGTTGCCGAGCACAGCAACTTCACCCGCGCCGCTGAGGCGCTGCACGTGTCGCAGCCGACCTTGTCGCAACAGGTCAAGCAACTGGAGGAGTCCCTGGGGGCGCCCTTGTTCGATCGTTCCGGGCGCAGCGTGCGCCTGACCGACGCTGGCCAGGCCTATGTCGCCTATGCCCGGCGTGCCCTGCAGGACCTGGAAGCCGCCCGGCGGGCCATGCATGACGTACAGGACCTGAGCCGTGGCTCGTTGCGCCTGGCCCTGACCCCGACCTTCACCGCCTACCTGGCCGGGCCTTTGCTCAGCCGCTTCAACCAGTGCTATCCGGGCATCCGCCTGAGCATCGAGGAAATGACCCAGGATCGCCTGGAGGCGGCCCTGGCCGAAGATCGCCTGGACCTGGGCATTGCCTTTGCCGGCGAACACCTGGCGGAAATCGAGCCCCAGGATCTGTTCAGCGAGACCCTGAGCCTGGTGGTCGGCCCGCAGTACCAGGCCCGGGAGCAAGAGCCGCTGGATGCCGCAGCGCTGGGGCGTCAATCGCTGGCGTTGCTCAGTGGCGACTTCGCCACCCGCCGCCATATCGACCTGTATTGTCGCCAGCAGGGCATTGCGCCATGCATTGCCATCGAGGCCAATTCGGTCAGTGCGCTGGTGGAGATCGTGCGTCGCGGGCAGTTGGTGACGTTGTTGCCCAGTGCCATAGCCCGGGAACAACCAGGCTTGCGCGCGCTGGCCCTGGCCTCACCCCTGGCGCCGCGCAGCGTGGTGCTACTGGGGCGCCGGGGTGCCTATCGCAGTGCGGCTTGCCAGGCCTTCCGGCAGTTGCTGGAGCAGGATTACGGCGCCGCCAACCACTGATTGACCACCTGGTCGTAGGCGCCGGTGGCCTTGCTCAGGTGCAGCCACTGGTCGACGTAGCTCTTCCAGGCCACATCGTCCCGGGGCAGGAGGAAGGCCTTCTCGCTGTACTGCAGGGCATGCTCGGGGTTGACCGCACACAGCCCCGGCTTGCGCCGCTGCTGGAAGCGCGCCTCCGAGGCATCGGTGATCATCACGTCGGCCTGGTGGTTGAGCAACTGGTCGAAGATGTTCACGTTGTCGGCGAACAGGGTCAGGTTGGCGTTGGGCAGGCGCGTGCGGGCGAAGACCTCGTTGGTGCCTCCCGGGGGTTCGATCAGGCGCACCGAGGGCTGGTTGATCTGTTCCACCGTCTGGTAGCGCTTGAGATCCTGGCAGCGCACCAGGGGGATCTTGCCGTCGACGCCCAGGGGCTGGCTGAAGAAGGCCTTCTTCTGGCGCTCCAGGGACACCGAGACGCCGCCGACGGCGATGTCGCACTGCTGGCTCTGGAAGTCCGCCATCAGGCCCTTCCAGGTGGTGTTGACCCACTTCACCCGGACCCCGAGGCTCTGGGCCAGGGACTCGGCGAGGCTGATGTCGATGCCCTCGTAGTGCCCGTCGTCGCGCAGGTAGCTGTAGGGCTTGTAGTCGCCGGTGGTGCAGACCGTCAGGTGGCCGCTTTCCAGCACCTGGTCCAGGCGTGAGGTCGGCTCCTGGGCCAGGCAGAGGGCGGGGGCCGCGAGGCCCAACAGGGTACTGAGCAGAAGGCGCGGGAGCATCGAGTCGTTCCTTGAATGGCGGCAGGGCATAGTGCAGGAGCCATGTCGGGCCGGGCAAGGGCCCGGAACCCGGCGCACAACTGCGGCCAATGGCGGTTTGACCGGGTTTCGACCTTTTTTTCACGAATGGCTGGTTAACCTGTGGCCCAGGATCACCACCAGAGCTCACCCGTCATGTCGTCCCACCCCCCACCGTCCATCGAGCTGGAGTTCGCTCGGCGCTACGACCAGGAGCACGCGCGCGTCTGCCGTGAACCTCGTCCTACCGGGATGGGCGCGCGCCTCGGGTTGTGGCGCATGGCGCACCTGGTACGCCATGCGCTGAAGGTCGCCGGCGAACCGGGGCTGATCCTCGACGTGGCCTGCGGTGCCGGGCGCTACTGGCCGTTGCTGGCCGAGCATGGCAACCGGGTGATCCTCGCGGCGGATCCATCCCAGGACATGCTGAATCATGCCCAGACCCATCATCCGGCCGGCCTGATGAAGCGGGTCAAGACCTTCCACAGCTCGGCGTTCGATATCGGGCTGTCGGCCAACGCGGTGGACAGCATCATCTGCATGCAGTTGTTCGCGCACATCCTCCATGGCGAAGATCGCCTGGCCCTGCTGCGCGAATTCCACCGGGTCAGCCGTGACTCGGTGATCGTCGCCGCCCGGGTCGAATTCTTCCTCAAGGCCTGGCGGCCAGCGGTGCAAACGGGCCTGCCAGTGACCGACAAGGCGCAGCTGGAAAAAGAGTTCGCCGAGGCTGGATTCGAGATCCTCAGCCACCAGGACTTGCTGCCTGGTTGCGCACCTTCACGGGTCTACGTGCTGAGAAAACAGGGTTAGTCCCGGCTCTCGGACTATTCTTGCTCTCCGGCAGCAGATTTCACGCTTGCTCTTATCGGGTCAATGCTCGGAAATCGCCGGGGGCGATATATACTGCGCGCCATTCTTCAAGGGAGAGCCGTGTGGCCATCGATATTCACTGGATTCGCGACAACGATAGCCTCGGTCAGCTTTGCGCCGAATGGCAGCAATTGCCCTTCGTCGCCCTCGACACCGAATTCATGCGGGTCGACACTTTCTACCCCATCGCCGGCCTGTTGCAGGTAGGCGATGGGCAGCGCGCCTACCTGATTGACCCTTTGACCATCGACAACTGGCAACCCCTGGCCGAATTGCTGGAGAACCCGGCGGTGGTCAAGGTGGTGCATGCTTGCAGCGAGGACCTGGAAGTCCTGTTGCGCCTGACCGGCAGCCTGCCCGCGCCGTTGTTCGATACGCAACTGGCGGCCGCCTACCTGAACCTGGGGTTCTCCATGGGCTACTCGCGCCTGGTGCAGGAAGTCCTGGGCATCGAATTGCCCAAGGGCGAGACCCGCTCCGATTGGCTGCAGCGCCCGCTGTCGGAAACCCAGGTCAGCTACGCCGCCGAGGATGCCGTGCACCTGGCCCAGGTGTTCAGCCAACTGCGTCCGAAGCTGTCCGAGGACAAGTATCGCTGGGTGCTCGAGGACGGCGCCGAACTGGTGGCCAACCTGCGCCGCGAGGTGGACCCCAACGAGGTCTACCGCGATGCCAAGCTGGCCTGGAAGCTGTCCCGCGCCCAACTGGCGGTATTGCGCGAGCTGTGTGCCTGGCGCGAGCGGGAAGCCCGCGCCCGTGACCTGCCACGCAACCGTATCGTGCGTGAGCATGCGCTCTGGCCCCTGGCCAGGACCCAGCCCGATACCCTGTCGGCGCTGGCCAAGATCGAAGACATGCATCCGCGCACCGTGCGCCAGGATGGCGAGTTCCTTCTCGACCTGATCAAGCGCAGCGCCAAGCTGGGCCCGGAGCACTGGCCGCCGGCCCTGCCCGAGCCATTGCCGATCGAAGCCTCGGCCCTGCTCAAGCGCCTCAAGGCCGTGGGCCAGGCCGAAGCCGAGCGCCTGGGCATCGCCCCGGAGCTGATGCTGCGCAAGAAAACCCTGGAGAGCCTGCTCAAGAGCGGCTTCCCCAGCGGACCCTACCAATTGCCCGATTCGCTGCGTGGCTGGCGCCGCGAATTGATGGGCCAGGCGCTGCTGGATAGCCTGGCCACCGCCGGAGAACAGCCTTGAAACGTATCTGCTCCATCTACAGAAGTCCGCGCAAGAACGAGATGTACCTCTATGTGCTCAAGAGCGAAGCACTGGAGCGTGTGCCGGAAACCCTGCTGGCGGCTTTCGGCAAGCCGCAGCATGCCTTCGACCTGGTATTGACCCCGGAGCGCCAGCTGGCCCGGGAAGACATCCAGAAGGTGCTGGAGAACCTCGACAAGCAGGGATATCACCTGCAGATGCCACCGGCGGAAGACGAGTACATCGAGCACTTGCCCGAAGAGCTGCTGCGCCGCAATGATCCGGTCTGACTCCTAGGCGCTCGATCCCGGGCGCTTTCCCTGTGCACCTGACTGACCTGGCCGCCGCCTGGAACGATGGAGCGATACTCCGTCGGCGGTGGCCTGTACCGTTTTTTAAGGTTTGAACCATGCGCGTTCTGATTGCCGAACACGATCACGCTGTTTATGCCCGCCTGTTGCGTCAGGCGGCCCCGGACCTGGATGTGCTGACCAGCGGCGATTCCGCCGAGCTGGCTCGCCTGGCGGTGGACTGCCCGGTATGGCTGGGCCAGCCGGACCTGCTGGCGACCCTGCTGCGCCAGGGGCACAAGCCCCAGTGGTTGCAATCGACCTGGGCCGGCATCACGCCGCTGCTGGCCGACGGCTTGCCCCGGCATTACCGGCTGACCCGGGCGGTGGGGATCTTTGGCCAGGTGATGGCCGAGTACGTGCTGACCTACATCCTGGGCCATGAGCGTGAAGTGCTGGCGCGGCTGGTCAGCCAGGTGGAACGCAAGTGGGACAACCGCCTGGGCCAGAGCCTGGTGGGGCGCAAGGTACTGATCGTCGGGACTGGCGATATCGGCCAGAGCGTGGCGCAGTTCCTGGTGCCGTTCGGGGTCAAGCTGTATGGCATCGCCAGCCGGCCCCGGGAGCAGGCGCCCTTCGTCGAAGTGGCCGGCCTGGAGGACCTGGGACGCTTGGTGGGGGAGGTGGATTATGTGGTCAACCTGCTGCCCAACACCCCGAGCACCCACGACCTGTACGACGCGGCGCTGTTCAAGCAGTTCAAGTCCACCGGGCTGTTCATCAACGTCGGCCGCGGGGTCTCGGTGGTCGACGCGGACCTGGTGCAGGCTCTAAAGGATGGCCACCTGGCGGGCGCGGTGATCGATGTCTGTCGCCAGGAACCGCTGCCACAGCGGCATCCGTTCTGGACCGCCTGGGGCTTGCTGCTCACCGGCCACAGTTCCGCCCCCACCTCGCCGGAGCTGATGGTGCAACTGTTCGTGGAAAACCTGCGGGCCTACCAGGCCAAGCAGCCCCTGCGCGGCGAAGTGGACTTCGCCCGGGGCTACTAGGACGCCGGAGTGGCAAGCTCCAAGCTCCAAGCTTGAGGCTTGAGGCTTGAGGCTTGAGGCTTGAGGCTTTAGAGGTTGAAGTCGCCTTCGGATACGGTTTCGCTCAGCGGGCGACGCGGGCTCGGTACTTCGCGGGCCTGCAGGTACTCGGCCAGGGTCGACTTGTCGCCCAGCTTGCCCACCGCGACGGCGGCGTGCAGCGCATAGCCATCGGGAATCTTCAGCTCCTTGCGGGTCAGTTCCTGGTCGAAACCAGCCATGCCGTGGGTGTGCCAGCCACTGAGGCTGGCCTGCAGCGCCAGGTGGCCCCAGGCCGATCCGGTGTCGAAGGTGTGCCACAGGGCCGGGGTTTCCTCGCTGGCGCCAGGGGCGGCGAAGGTGGTCTTGGAAATCACGATCACCAGCGCCGAGGCGTGTTGTGCCCAGCCGCGGTTGAACTCGTTGAGCAGGCCCAGGAAGCGCTCCCAGTTCGGCGTGTCTCGCCGGGCATAGAGAAAGCGCCAGGGTTGCGAGTTGTAGGCCGAAGGCGCCCAGCGTGCGGCTTCGAAGAAGCTCAACAGGGTTTTCTCAGGGATGGTTTCTGCGGTGAAGGCTCGTGGCGACCAGCGCTCGGTGAATTGCGGGTGGATGGCGTGGTCGGCAACGCGAGGATTGGCGCTCATGCAAAGACTCCATACAACGTTGGGAAAATGGAATAACCGGCAGGCGCAGTTGGCTGGGCGCAGAGGCTTTCCTGACCCCGTGGGGTGCGCCGGATACAACGCGGTGAGCGTGGATGGCATCCGGGGCGAGGGTCGGTTCGGAAAGCAAAGCTACTGTGCCCATTGGCGGCTGGCAAGCTCCGGGCTACCGACAGTCGCCAATGCTTGGCCCGCCGGGCCTTCGGCACTAGACTGGCGGCCTTTTCACCCTCGGATACTGATGCTTGAGCCATGGCCGCCAAAGTCGAACCTTTCTGGATACGCAAGACCCTCGAACAACTCGACCAGGAGGAATGGGAGTCGTTGTGCGATGGCTGCGGCCTGTGCTGCCTGCAAAAGCTCGAGGATGAGGACGACAACAGCGTCTACTACACGCGTATCGCCTGCAAGCTGCTGGACCTCAAGACCTGCCAGTGCACCGACTACCCCAACCGCCGCGAGTCGGTGCCCGACTGCATCCAGCTGACCCCGGGCAAGGCCGACGAGTTCAAGTGGCTGCCGCCCACCTGCGGCTACCGCCTGGTAAGCGAAGGCAAGGACCTGCCGCTCTGGCATCACCTGGTGTGCGGCGATCGCGATGCGGTGCACCACGAGCGGATTTCCCAATCCGGACGCATGCTCGCCGAGGGCAGCGTTGCGGAAGATGATTGGGAAGACCATCTGATTTTCCGCGCGGGCTGAGCTTGCCCGGCCGCCTTTTCAAGGCCGCATGGGCTGGGTGCACGGCTCGCAGACAGGATCTCAAGCAAGGAGTGTGTATGAGGGTGGGGGCGAAGCTGGCGCTGGCCTGGGTGCTGCTGGGATTGAGCGCAGCGGCTGTCGCGGCGAAGAAGGTCGATCTGGATTATCACGTGCGGTTCCTGTCCCAGGGCGACCAGGCTGAAGTGCGCCTGACCCTGGCTGACGGCGCGGCGCTGCGCAGCCTGGACTTCGACCTGGGCAAGGACGGCGACTACAGCGACTTCAAGGCCGATGGCCAATGGCAGGCCGCCACCACCGAGGCGGGTGGCCGACGTGGCACCTGGCGCCCGGCCGGCGGCAAGGCCAGCCTGAGCTATCGGGTACGCCTGAGCCACAGCCCGAAGAAGGGCAGCTACGACAGCCGCAGCACCGCCAACTGGGCCTTGTTGCGCGGCGAGACGCTGGTGCCGCCGGCCCGGCTCGACCAGCAAGATGGCGTCGAGCTGGTGGCGCGCCTGGACTTCGAACTGCCCAGCGGCTGGAAGAGCGTCGAGACCGCCTGGCCACGTATCGGCAAGCACCGCTTTCGCATCGATAACCCCGAACGCCTGTTCGATCGCCCCGCCGGCTGGATGCTCGCCGGTAACCTGGGCAGCCGCCGCACCCGCCTGGGCGCTACGGAAGTCAGCGTGGTGTCGCCCCTGGGCCAGGGGATGCGGCGCATGGATGTTTTGACCCTGCTGACCTTCGTCTGGCCCCAGGTGCAAGCGGTGTTTCCACGCCAGCCGGGCAAGCTGCTGATCGTCGGCGCCGCCGATCCGATGTGGCGGGGCAGCCTCGCCGGTCGCGATTCGTTGTACCTGCATAGCCGCCTGCCGCTGGTCAGCGAGAGCGGTGCCAGTCCGTTGCTGCGCGAGTTGGTGCAATCCTTGGGACGCATCAACGATAGCCAGCACAGCGACTGGATCAGCGAAGGCCTGGCCGAGTACTACGCCATCGAGCTGCTGCGCCGGGCCGGTGGCATCAGCGACGAGCGCTACCAGGTACTGCACAAGCGCCTGGTGCGGGACGGCCAGGGCGTCAGCAGTTTGCGCGGCGAGCAAGTGAATGCAGCGACCGTGGCCCGGGCCGTGCTGCTGTTACAGGAACTGGACCGGGAGATTCGCCTGAAGACCCGCAACAAGCGCTCGCTGGACGATGTGCTGCAAGGGGCGATGCGCCTGGAGCGCGTCACTACCGCTGAGTTCATCCAGCTGGGCGAGAGCGTGCTGGGCGGGTCGTCCCAGGTGCTGGACAGCCCGCTGCTGCGCTGAGTCGCCCGCTTCAGGCCTTGGCTTCGGGCGCCTTGGCCGCTTCCTCGACCGTCTTGGCGGTGCGTTCCGCGACATCGGCGTTGGCCTTGAGATCGCGCAACTGCGCCCCGGCGCGCTCGATCCTGCTTCGCACGTCCTGCATGTCCCGGCGGCTCTTTTCCAGCAGGCTCTTGGCCGAGCTGTGTCCGGTGATGCCGCGGGCCAGGGCCACGCCGCCGATCGCCATCTGCACCAGGCCGAACACGCCACCCCGGCGCAGGCCCTTGCCCATCATCACCACGCCGCCGGCCAGCGAGCCGATGCGTTCCCAGCCCTGGACGTTCTGCTGTGGATGGCTCTGGAACGGGGTCGACTCGATGGATTGCAGCTGTTTGCGCTCGCTCATGATCAGTCTCCTTGGGGAGGTGGGGGATATAGGGCTGACTGCACCGGGACCTTGCCGGTTCCCGGAGATTGGGCGCAGATGATTCAGAACTTGGGGCCGGAGCGGGTGTTGTTGCCCTTGGCCAGGCGATCGTAGAGCACCACGTTGACCGTCGCCGCGAGGTTCATGCAGCCGTTGGTGGGGATGTAGATCACGTCTTCGCACCAGTCGCGGATCTCCTTGTCCAGGGAGCCGTCTTCCGGGCCGAAGATGTACAGGGCGCGGTCCGGGTGGGTGTACTCGGGCAACGGGCGAGCGCCCTCAACAAGTTCTACCGCGACCGGGATGCAGCCCAGGGGAAGGATCTTCTTCAGGTCGTCGATGCCGATCAGCGGAATGTCCTGGTGGACCTTCTTGGTATCGGTGACGAAGTCGCGGGCACGCTCATAGCGCTTGCCGGTGTAGAACACCGAGGCGACGCCATAGCAGCCGGCGGCGCGCATCACCGAACCGACGTTCTCCGGCGACTTGGGGTTATACAAACCGATGCAGCTGTACCTTTTGTTTGCCACGAGCGGGGAGCCTTGGAGAAAAAAAGCGCGATTATACGGGGATTGTCCCAGGGCCGGGGGGGCTTGTTGTGGCGAGGGAGCTTGCTCGCGCTGGCGTGCGCAGCACGCCAGGCAGCGGTCGATGCGGTGTAGCAGGCCGGCCGGGGACATAGGCTTTACGGCTGCCTTGCAGTCGAACGGGAGCAAGCTCCCTCGCCACAAGGTGCCCGGCCGCCGGCGCTTACTCCGGGTCTTTGTTCATCAGTCCGGCCAGGGCAGCGAAGGGGTTGTGGGTCGCCTTGGCGATCTTCGGCGTGCTCAGGGAGCCTTCGCCGAAGTACTGCTGGTCGGTGTAGCGCGAGTGCTCGTTGTCATGGCAGTACAGGCACAATAGCTCCCAGTTGGAACCGTCCTGGGGGTTGTTGTCGTGGTTGTGGTCGCGGTGGTGCACGGTCAGCTCGCTCAGGCGCTTGCCGGAGAATTCCCGGGCGCAGCGACCACAGACGTGCGGGTACATTTTCAACGCCTTGTCGCGATAGCCCATTTCCCGATCGCGCTGGGCATCGGCAAGGATACGATCCAGCTTGGACGTGTTGGACGAAGGAGTGGACGAACTCATGGGTTCACCTTTGTAGAAGGACTAATGACGGTAATGGACAAAGTTTAGCTCAGGCCTTGAGCTTCTCGGCAATCCAGATGGTGTGCCGGGTGCCGCGATTGCCATGGGCGAAGACCTGTACTTCCTCGGCCTTGAAGCCGGCCTTGCGCAGGCGCTCGGAGAACTGCCGGTCGGCGCTGGCCGACCACACCGCAAGAATGCCCTTGGGCCGCAGGGCTCGGGCGCAGGCAGCCAGGCCGGCGCTGGAGTAGAGCCAGCTGTTGGCTTTCTGGGTCAAGCCTTCGGGACCGTTGTCGACGTCTAGCATGATCGCGTCGAAACCCTGGGGCTCGGCCTGCAGGACCTTGGCCACGTCCTCCAGGCGGATCACCGTGCGTGGGTCCAGCAGCGGCCGGCCGGACTTTTCGCCGAGCGGGCCACGGTTCCATTCCACCACCCCGGGCACCAGTTCGGCGACCACCACTTCGGCGCTCTTGCCCAGGTGCTTGAGAGCCGCGGCCAGGGTGAAACCCATGCCCAGGCCGCCGATCAGCACTCGCGAATCAGGGCGTCCGGCGACCTTGCTGCAAGGGATCTGTGCCAGGGCATCTTCGGAGCCGTGCATGCGCGTGTTCATCAATTGGCCACCGTCGCCGCCCTGGATCTTGATGACGAAATCCTCACCGTATTCGAACAGGCACAAGGCACCGCCGTTTTCAGGAATCGCAGTAGTGTCCAGCAGTACGAAACGTTTCATGGAGATCTCATTGAGGAAGGCAAAACGCCCCGGTTGGGAGTAGCCTGACGCCAGACAATAGCAATGGAGCCATTGATGAAGCGCACTATTCTAACGGTGATCGCCCAAGCGGCGCTCGCCCTCACCGCTACCCTGGCGCTCAGTGCTGGCCCGGCTTTGGCCGACGAGCCGCAAAGCGCCCCGGTGGTCACGCCGACGCCGACCCTGGGGACGCCGGGAACCGCCACACCGACCCCCTATCCGCAAGTGACCCCGCCCAGCACGCCGAAAGCCGGCAGCAGTGGCAGCGCGCCGTTGCTGCCACCCATCGACATGCCCAAGCCGCCCAAGGACCAGACCCTGCCAGGGCTGGAACAGAACGACAGCAAGAGCGGGCACTAGGTCCCCGGGTTTCGTGGTTCAGATCTGCTGCGCGAGCAACTGGCCGTCGGCCATGCGCAGGCGCCTGGACAGCGACACGGCCAGGGCGCGGATGATCTTGGCGGCGATCTTCGGCGCGTCGTTGAGCATCTTCTCCAGGGAGTCCTTGCCCAGGTTGAGCAGTTGGCAATCACTGGCGGCCACGCAAGTGGCCGAGCGCCGCTCGCCATCGAGCACCGCCATTTCGCCAAAGGCGCGCCCGCTGCGCAGGGTAGCGACGCTGACGAGCTGGCCATCATGGCCGCGCTTCTGCACCGCCACCTGGCCACTGTGGATGATGCACATGAAGCTGCCGGCATCGCCCTCATGAAAGATCACATCGCCCTGGGCGATGCTGTTGATGCTGAAGTAGCCGGCGGCGGCGTTGAAGTCGGCGGGCAGCAACTGGTCGAACAGGCCGCAGTCCATCAGCCAGTCGCGGATTTCATTGTTCAGGAGAGTGGGTTCGGACATGGGTCTTTTTCTTGTGTCTGTGGCTCGGGCCCGGATCGGCGGCGGTCCTGGGTTAAGACAGGAGCGCCGCCGGGAGTTCCTCAGCCCAGGCCCAGAATGTTCAGGACAAAGGCATATTCGAGGGCTACGTCACGCAATCCCTGGTAGCGCCCGCTCATGCCGCCATGGCCGGCGCCCAGTTCGGTCTTGAGCAACAGCAGGTTGTCGTCGGTCTTGGTGGCGCGCAGCCTGGCCACCCACTTGGCCGCTTCCCAGTACTGCACGCGGCTGTCGTTGTAGCCGGCGATCACCAGGGTGGCCGGGTACGCCTGGGCCCGGACGTTCTCATAGGGGGCGTAGGCCTTGAGCCGGGCATGCACCTGCGGCTCCTCGGGGTTGCCCCATTCGTCGTACTCGGTGACGGTCAGCGGCAGTTCCGGGTCGAGCATGGTGTTGAGCACGTCGACGAACGGCACTTCGGCAATGGCCACCTGGAACAGCTCGGGGCGCTGGTTGAGCACCGCGCCGATCAACAGGCCGCCGGCACTGCCGCCGCTGATGGCCAGTTGGCCGGAGGTGGTCAGGCCCTGGGCGACCAGGTGCTCGGCACAGGCGATGAAGTCGTCGAAGGTGTTCTGCTTGTGCTCCTGCTTGCCGGCGCGGTACCAGGCTTCGCCCAGTTCGCCGCCACCGCGCACGTGGGCGATGGCGAAGGCCACGCCGCGATCGAGCAAGCTCAGGCGGGCATGGGAGAACCAGGGGTCGAGGCTTGCGCCATAGGCACCGTAGCCGTACAGGTAGAGGGGCGTGGGCTGGCCCAGGTACTCGCGCTTGATCACCAGGCTGATGGGCACCTGGGTGCCATCGGCGGCGGTGGCCCACAAGCGCTGGCTGACGTAGGCGTCGGCATCGAACTCGCCCAGCACCGGAGTCTGCTTGAGGACTTGCTGCTGGCCGTCGGCCAGTTGCAGCTGGCGTATCTGGGCCGGGCGGTTGAGGGCTTCGTAGCGCAGGCGGATACGCTCGCTGCCGAACTCCAGGCTGTTCTGCACATGCAGGCTGTAGGCTGCATCCGGCAATTGCACGCGGTAGCCGGGCAGGCCTTGGGGGCGCACTTCGATGATCGGCAGGCCACCTTCACGCAGGCTCAGGGTCATGGCCCCGGCATTGAGGGTCACGCCGTCGAGCATCACTTCGGGATCGTGCGGCACCAGCAGTTGCCAGGTGTCCTGGGTGGGGACGCCGCCGGTGTCCTGCGCCTGGTAGAGGGCGAAGTTGATGCCATCGCGGTTGCTGCGGATGAACCAGGTCCACTGGCCATCGAGCAGGCCGTGGTCGACATCGTATTCATGGTCTTCGGTGCGCGGCGCGACGCAGGTGAACGGCAGGTGCGGCTGATCGGCGTCCAGGACCCAGGTTTCGCTGGTGGTCTTGCTGCCCATGGATAGCAGCAACTGGCGTTCGGAACTGGCGCGGTAGCAATGCAGGAAAAAGCGCCCGTCGGGTTCGTGGAATACCTGCTCAGCGGCGCTGTCGCCCAGGCGGTAGCGCAACAGCTTGTGCGGGCGATGGGTCTCGTCCAGCTCGCCGAAGAACAGGGTCTGGCTGTCGTTGGCCCAGGTCATGCTGCCGTCGCATTGCTCGAATGGCAGTTCGCTGACCTGGTCGTTGGCCAGTTCCTTGACGAACAGGCTGTAGATTTCCTCGCCGCTGGTGTCGAGGCTGTAGGCCAGGCGCTGGTGGTCGGGGCTGATGCTGAACGCACCCAGGGCGAAGAATCCGCCGTTGGCCAGGACGTTCGGGTCCAGCAGCAGCTGCTCACGGCTTTCGTCCACCGCCAGGCTGTCGTCCGCCGGGCGTGGGCAGCGGTAGTGGCGTGGATACTCGTCGCCGGCGGTGGTGCGGGTGTAATACAGGTACGGTCCCCAGGGCGAGGGCAGGGACAGGTCGGTCTCGAGGATCCGTCCCTTGATCTCCTGGAACAGCGCTTCGCGCAGGGGCGCCTGGCGGGCAAGTTGCTGTTCCTGGTAGCTGTTCTCCGCCTTCAGGTAGTCGAGCACCGCGTCGGTGTCGCGCTCCTGCAGCCAGGCATACGGGTCAGCGCCATCGGCCTTGTGGGCGATCGGGGCGTTGGTGTCATGGGCGGGTAGGGGCATGGGAGGCTCTCGGACGATGACAAATGAGGGCTTGGCAGACGGCGGTGCAGCCTGACACGGGAAAAGTCGTTATCATAAGCGCCTCTTTGCCTGCCTTGCCACGGACACCATGACCGAGAACGACTATCTGATCGCCTGGGGGTGCTACGCCTTCGCCGCCTTGGGCTGCCTGCTGGTGTGGATGCGCCTGACCCGCTGGATGTGGCGCTGGTTGCGCGAGCCGCTGCGCGTGCTGGTGGCGGTGCTGCTGTTCAGCCCGACCATCATCGACCCGGTCAAGGACAAGCTCGCTCCAGCCGTGGCCATCACCGCCCTGGACGTCGCCTTCAAGGTGGGCAACAACGCCTGGCGCGCGGTATCCGACCTGTTCATGTACGGCATGATCGCCTTCGGCGTGTACCTGCTGTTCGTGCTGATCCGCTGGCCCATCGAACGCGCCGCCCGGGAGCGCCGGCAGCGCAACGAAGCGGCGAAAGCCGCGGCCAAGGCCGCCGAGGTCGAAGATGACCAGCCCTTTGGCAGCGCCGGCAACGACCGCTACGGCCGCCCGTCCGTGGGTGGCGCGCGGGTCGAGCCACGCCTGTAACCCCGTTTCCGGCACTGCAGCGAGAGTCCGAGCATGTGTGAATTGTTGGGCATGAGCGCCAATGTACCGACCGATATCGTCTTCAGCTTCACCGGGCTGATGCAGCGTGGCGGCCGGACCGGCCCCCACCGCGACGGCTGGGGCATCGCCTTCTACGAGGGCCGCGGCCTGCGCCTGTTCCAGGATCCGGCCGCGAGCAGCGAATCGGAAGTGGCCAACCTGGTGCAGCGCTACCCGATCAAGAGCGAAGTGGTGATCGGCCACATCCGCCAGGCCAACGTCGGCAAGGTCTGCCTGGCCAATACCCATCCTTTCGTCCGCGAGCTGTGGGGCCGCAACTGGTGCTTTGCGCACAACGGCCAACTGGCGGATTTCCACCCCGAGGCCGGTTTCTACCGGGCCGTGGGCGACACTGACAGCGAGGCGGCATTCTGCGACCTGCTCAACCGGGTCCGCACGGCTTTTCCCGAGCCGGTGGAGATCGAGCGATTGCTGCCGATACTGATCCAGGCGTGCGGCGAGTACCGCGGCAAGGGCGTGTTCAATGCCCTGCTCAGCGATGGTGACTGGCTGTTCTGCTTCTGCTCCACCAAGTTGGCGCAGATCACCCGGCGCGCACCGTTCGGCCCGGCTCGCTTGAAGGACGTCGACGTGATCGTCGACTTCCAGGCCGAGACCACCCCCAACGACGTGGTCACGGTGATCGCCACCGAACCCTTGACCGAAAACGAAACCTGGACCCGCTACCAGCCGGGACAGTGGAGCCTGTGGCGGCGCGGCGAATGCGTCAGCCAGGGCCAGACCGAATAAGGACATCCCTATGTTGCTCAGTTATCTGCGTCTGGTGCTGTTCGCCGCCGGTCTGTTGATCGGTGTGCAGGTGCCGGGTTTCATCAACGATTACGCCAAGCGTGTCGAAGCCCACCTGATCGAGTCGCAGAACAGCCTGCAGGGCTTCCAGGCCACGGCGCAGCAGTTCTTCAAGGGCGACCTGAACGCCCTGGTGGCCCATTACCGGGCCAGCGACGACCCGGTGTTTCGTAGCGATGCCCAGAGCCTGAGCGCCTTGCTCGGCCGCCAGCTGGCCCTGGACAAGCAGTACCAGGCGATGCAAGGCCCCTGGTACATCCGCTTGCTGCAAGTGGTACTGGCGGCCGACCCGGCGATCCGCCAGGAAACCTGGGATGGCTACAGCTACCAGATCCTGTTGACCCCGGAGGCGATGTCCTGGGCCATGGGCGGCGCCATGTTGCTGTCCTTCGGCCTGGAGTGCCTGTATCGGCTGATCGACTGGGTCGTTCTCGGCGGTCGCCGCCAGCGCCAGAGCCGGCCTATCGAAGAGCGCGACCTCAAGGGCCTCTGAGCCCGCGTCGCAGCGCCTACGGGGACGGCGCCAGGAGCAGGTGCTCCTGGCCGACCTGCTGGGCGTAGCGCTGTACCACGCGCTGGCACAGCTGCACGATGTCTTCCACCAGTTCCACCCCCACTCGCCACGACACCACCACCTGCAGGTTCGGCGGGCGCTGCTCGATGTCCAGCAGCGTCAGCTCGCCATGGGCCAGTTCCTCGCGCACCAGGACCGGCGGCAAGGCGCCGATGCCGAAGCCGTCACGCAGCAGCCGAGTGATGGCCGATACCGAATTGACGCAGTTCAGGCGCGGTGCCAGTACACCGCTGGCCTGCATCAGGCTCAGGATCTGCTGGTGGGGCAAGGAGTTCTTCGAGTAGGTGACGATCCGCTCCCGGGCCAGCTCCACCAGCGAGCCGTAGTGGCGGTTGTAGATCGAGTTGCTGGCGGCGACCCAGCACACCGGATAGCTGGCCAGTTCCAGGCTGCGGATGCTTTCCTGGCGCAGCAGGTCGGTTTGCAGCACCAGGTCGAGAAAGCCTTTTTGCAACTGCTCGCACAGGTTCAGCGAGGTGTCGGCCACCAGCTCGATTTCCACCTGGGGATAGTGATCCATCAGCTGTGCCACCAGGGGGCTGAGCCAGGTGTGGATCACTGTATCCATGACTCCGATGCGCAGCCGTCCGACCTTGCTTGAGGGCGCTTCGATCGACTGCTTCAGCACCTGCAGGGTATCGAGCATCTGCTCGGCATGTTCCAGCACCTTGAGGCCTTCGGGGGTCAGGCTGACGCCCCGCGAATCGCGCCGGAACAGCTTGACCCCCAGCTCGTCCTCGAGCACGGCGATGCGGCTGGAAACCGCGGCCTGGGTGGTGCAGAGCTTTTCCGCGGTCAGACTGAAGTTCTTCAGCCGTGCGACCCAGACGAAGGTTTCGAGGAACTTGAGATTCATGGGATCAACTTTTCTTATGCCTTGGAGCGGCTTTTATTAGTTGGACGTGGGCGCTGCCCGAGTCGAAAAATGCGCCGACCCACGATATGCGTCGTCGTGGTCCAGAACAACACCAATAATCCTGGAGATCGCCATGAGTGCGCCCGAACCACAGGCCGCCAAGGCCCCGCATCGCGTCGGCCCGTTCGACTGGTATCGCGACATCAATCAGCAGGAACGCCGGGCGTTCTGGAGCTGCAAGATCGGCTACGGCCTGGATGGCATGGACACCCAGATGCTCAGCTTCGTGATCCCGACCCTGATCGCCCTGTGGGGCATCACTTCGGCCGAAGCCGGCCTGATCCATACCAGCACCTTGCTCGCCTCGGCCCTGGGCGGCTGGATCGCCGGGATCCTGTCCGACCGCATCGGCCGGGTCCGGACCCTGCAGCTCACCGTCTTGTGGTTCGCCTTCTTCACCTTCATTTGTGGCCTGGCCCAGAACTATGAACAGCTTCTGGTGGCCCGGACCCTGATGGGCTTCGGTTTCGGTGGCGAATGGACCGCCGGTGCGGTGCTGATCGGCGAAGTGATCCGCGCCAAGAACCGTGGCAAGGCCGTGGGCATGGTGCAGTCCGGCTGGGCATTGGGCTGGGGCCTGACGGCGTTGCTCTATGCACTGTTGTTTTCCCTGCTACCGCCGGAAGATGCCTGGCGCGGTCTGTTCATCCTCGGCATCCTGCCGGCGATCTTCGTGATCTTCGTCCGGCGCCTGGTCAAGGACCCCGAGGTCTACCGGGAGACCCGGGCCAAGGAAGCGCCGAGCAATCCGCCGCGCTTCTACGAGATCTTCGCCCCGGGGATTCTCAGCACCACGCTGCGTGCCTCGCTGCTGGCGGCCGGAGCCCAGGGCGGCTACTACGCCATCACCTTCTGGCTGCCCACCTTCCTCAAGACCGAGCGCGGCCTGAGTGTGCTCAGCACCGGCGGCTACCTGGCCATGGTGATCTTCGGATCCTATGTGGGTTATGTGATCAGCGCCTACCTGACCGATATTCTGGGGCGCAAGAAGAACTTCGTGCTGTTCGCCGCCGGCTCCTTCGCCATCGTCCTGCTTTACACCCAGATGTCGGTGAGCAACGAGGCGATGCTCTGGCTGGGCTTTCCCCTGGGGTTCTTCGCTTCGGGCATCTTCAGCGGCATGGGGGCCTTCCTCACCGAGTTGTTCCCCACCCGTATCCGTGGTTCCGGGCAAGGCTTCTGCTACAACAGCGGGCGCGCGGTGGCGGCCCTGTTCCCGCTGTTGATCGGCCTGCTCAGCCAGCATGTGCCCCTGGGCGTGGCCATCGGTACCTTCGCCGCGGTGTCCTATGGCGTGGTGGTGCTGGCCGCCCTGAGCCTGCCGGAGACCCGTGGCAAGGAACTCGAGGCGCGCTAGCTGATAACCTGCGGATACTGCACCCGGCCCCGTGGCCGGCACTTATAAAAACACAGGAGCACCGACCATGAGCCGCCTGTTATTGAACTGCGACATCGGCGAAAGCTTCGGCAACTGGACCATGGGCCTGGATGCCGAGGTCATGCCCTTCATCGATTGCGCCAACATCGCCTGCGGTTTCCATGCCGGCGATCCGGGCATCATGCGCAAGACCGTGACCCTGGCCCTGGCCAATGGCGTGCGTATCGGCGCCCACCCGGCCTACCAGGACCTGGCGGGTTTCGGGCGCCGGTCCATGAGCTATTCCGCCACGGAGATCCAGGATCTGCTGCATTACCAGGTCGGCGCCCTCGATGGCATCTGCCGGGCGCAAGGCACTCGTGTCAGCTACATCAAGCCCCACGGCGCCATGTACAACGACATGATGGCCAACCCAGCCCAGCTGCGCGCGGTAATCCAGGCCGTGGCCGCCTACGACCGGCAATTGCCGCTGATGCTCATGGCCACCCGCGACAACCGCGCGGCCCAGGCCCTGGGCGATGAGCACGGCGTGACCCTGTGGTTCGAGGCCTTCGCCGACCGCGCCTACGACAGCGCCGGGCACCTGGTCTCGCGCCAAGTGCCGGGCTCGGTGCACCACGACTCGGACACCATAGTCCGCCAAGCCCTGGCCATCGCCCGTGGCGAACCGCTGGTGGCCAGCGATGGCAGTGCCTTGCTCCTGCAGGCCAATACCCTATGCGTGCACGGTGACAACGCCAGCTCGGTGGCGGCGGTGCAGCGCATCCGCGAGGCCCTGAACCAGCAGTCCGACTCATGAACTACCGGGTGGAGGTGGCGGCCATCGATTGCCTGATGGTGCGCCTGTTCGATGGGATCGCCGAAGACCACATGCCCTGGATGCTGGCCGCCGCCGAGCGCCTGCGCCAGGGCTTCGGCGTGGGTTTGATCGATCTGGTGCCGTCGTATACCACGCTGATGGTGCACTACGACCTGCGCAGCCTGGACCCGGCCCAGGCCCGCGAGCTGATCGATGCGGCTCTGGCGGGCCTGGTTCCGCTGGATGCCGGAGGCGGGCGCGAGCATGTGTTGCCGGTATGGTACGACCCCAGCGTCGGGCCGGAACTGGCGCTGCTGGCGCGGCGCAGCGGCTTGCCGGTGGCCGAGGTGATCCGCCGGCACAGCCAGTACGAATATCGGGTGTTCGCCCTGGGTTTCGCTCCCGGTTTCGCCTTCATGGGCCTGGTGACGCCTGAACTGGCGGCGCCCCGGCTCGATACCCCGCGCAAGCGCGTGGCGGCGGGCAGCGTCGGCATCGCCGAACGCCAGACCGCGGCCTATCCGGCGGTGTCGCCGGGGGGCTGGAACCTGATCGGGCGAACCCCGAGCCGCTTGTTCGACCGCGAGCGCGAGGGCTACAGCCTGTTGCAGCCGGGAGACCGGGTGCGCTTCGCGGCAGTGGAGCGGGCCGAGTTCCTGCGCCTGGGTGGTGACGACAGTCCGCTGGAGGTGCCGGCATGAGCCGTTTGTCGATCGAGGCCAGCACGCCCTTGTGCCTGCTGCAGGACGCCGGGCGGTTCGGTGTGCGCCACCTGGGCGTGACCCAGGGCGGGGCGCTGGACTGGGTGTCGATGTCCTGGGCCAACTGGCTGCTGGACAATGCCCTGGACGCACCGGTGCTGGAGATCACCCTCGGCGGCCTGACCTTGCTGGCCGAGGACTACTGCCTGCTGGCGTTGGCCGGGGCCGACCTGGGGGCCTATGTGGATGAGCGCCCGCTGACCCCGGGGCGCAGTTTCGTCCTGCAGAAGGGCCAGCGCTTGCGCTTTACCCAGCCGCATTCCGGGGCCCGGGCCTATCTTGCGGCCCCTGGCGGTTTCGACGCGCCGCAGGTATTGGGCAGTTGTTCCAGTGTGCAGCGCGAGGCCCTGGGTGGCCTTGACGGGCAGGGGCGGGCGTTGGGCGAGGGCGGGGTGCTGGGGTATTCCGGAACCGGTGGTGCGCTCAAGTGCTTGTCGGCCGCACAGCTGGCGGATTGGCAATGCGCTGCACCGCTGGAACTGATCCTCGGGGCCCAGGTCGGCCAGTTCAGTGGCCTGAGCCTGTTCGATGCCTTCAACCGCGACTGGACCCTGGACAGCCGGGCCGACCGCATGGGCGCCAGGTTGTTGGGGCCGGTGCTGGAGTACCAGGGCCAGCCGATGATTTCCGAAGGCATCGCCCTGGGGGCGGTCCAGGTGCCGCCGGATGGCCAGCCGATCATCTTGCTCAACGACCGGCAGACCATCGGCGGTTATCCGCGCCTGGGCGCATTGACGCCCTTATCCCTGGCCCGGCTGGCGCAATGCCTGCCCGGCAGCAAGGTGCGCCTGGCGCCGGTGGTGCAGGAGACCGCGCATCGGCAGCAGTTGGCGTTCTTGCGCCGCTTTGTGTAATGGCTGGCGGCCGCTGTGCGCCGGTACGCAGCCTGCGGCAGCGGCTACAGGGTACTGATCTGTAGCCGCTGTCGAGCCATGGCGAGGCTGCGAAAAGGCCCGCAGGGCCTTGCTTGACGGCCTACTTGGACAGAAACCGCATGCCTTCCTCCAGGCCACGCAGGGTCAGCGGATACATCTGGTCCTCGATCAGCTCGCGCACGATGTTGGTGGACGCGGTGTAGCCCCAGGTGTCCTTCGGGTAGGGGTTGATCCAGATGAGCTTCTTGTACTTCTCCATGAAGCGCTGCATCCACACGTAGCCGGCTTCTTCGTTCCAGTGCTCGACGCTGCCGCCGGCCTGGGTGATTTCATAGGGCGCCATGGCGGCGTCGCCGACGAAGATCACCTTGTAGTCGGCGCCGTACTTGTGCAGCAGGTCCTGGGTCGAAGTCCGTTCCGAACCGCGGCGCAGGTTGTTCTTCCACACCGACTCATAGATGAAGTTGTGGAAGTAGTAGTACTCCAAGTGCTTGAACTCGGTCTTGCAGGCCGAGAACAGTTCCTCGCAGATCTTCACGTGGGCATCCATGGAGCCACCGATGTCGAACAGCAACAACAGCTTGACGCTGTTGCGCCGCTCCGGACGCATCTGGATGTTCAACAAGCCGGCATCCCGGGCCGTGTGGTCGATGGTGCCGTCGATATCCAGCTCCTCGGCCGCGCCCTGGCGAGCGAACTTGCGCAGCCGGCGCAGGGCCACCTTGATGTTGCGGGTGCCCAGTTCCACCGAGTCGTCGAGGTTCTTGTATTCGCGCTGGTCCCAGACCTTGGCCGCCTTGCCCTGGCGCTTGCCGGCATCGCCGATGCGGATGCCCTCGGGGTTGAAGCCGCCGGAGCCGAAGGGGCTGGTGCCGCCGGTGCCGATCCACTTGTTGCCGCCGGCGTGGCGTTCCTTCTGTTCTTCCAGGCGCTTCTTGAACTCTTCGATCAGTTTGTCCAGGCCGCCCAGGGACTGGATCTGCGCCCGCTCCTCATCGCTGAGCGAACGCTCGAACTCCTTGCGCAGCCAGTCCTCGGGGATCAGTGCCTGCAGGTGGTCGTCGAGTTTCTCCAGGCCGTTGAAATAGGCGCTGAAGGCCCGGTCGAACTTGTCGAAGTGGCGCTCGTCCTTCACCAGCACCGCCCGGGCCAGGTAGTAGAACTCGTCCATGTCGGCGAAGGTCACGCGCTGCTTGAGCGCGTTGATCAGGTCCAGCAGCTCGCGCACCGACACCGGTACCTTGGCGGCGCGCATTTCATTGAACAGGTTGAGCAGCATGCCGATGCCCTCTTAACGACCGCCGCGCCGGCTCATGAAGGCCAGGCGTTCGAGGAGCTGTACATCCTGCTCGTTCTTCACCAGGGCGCCGGCCAGCGGTGGGATGGCCTTGGTCGGATCGCGTTCGCGCAGTACCGCCTCGCCGATGTTGTCGGCCATCAGCAGCTTGAGCCAGTCCACCAGTTCGGAGGTCGAGGGCTTCTTCTTCAGGCCCGGCACCTTGCGTACGTCGAAGAACACATCCAGCGCCTCGCTGACCAGGTCCTTCTTGATGTCCGGGTAGTGCACGTCGACGATCTTCTGCAGGGTCGTGCGGTCAGGGAAGGCGATGTAGTGGAAGAAGCAGCGGCGCAGGAAGGCGTCCGGCAGTTCCTTCTCGTTGTTGGAGGTAATGATGATGATCGGCCGCTGCTTGGCCTTGATGGTCTGGTCGATCTCGTAGACGTAGAACTCCATCTTGTCGAGCTCTTGCAGCAGGTCGTTGGGGAACTCGATGTCGGCCTTGTCGATCTCGTCGATCAGCAGGATCACCCGCTCCTCGGACTCGAAGGCTTCCCAGAGCTTGCCCTTCTTCAGGTAGTTGCGGATGTCGTGGACCTTGTCCACGCCCAGTTGCGAATCGCGCAGGCGGCTCACCGCGTCGTACTCGTAGAGCCCTTGGTGGGCCTTGGTGGTGGACTTGATGTGCCAGGTGATCAGCTTGGCACCGAAGGATTCGGCCAGTTGCTCGGCGAGCATGGTCTTGCCGGTGCCGGGTTCGCCCTTGACCAGCAGCGGACGCTCCAGGGTGATGGCGGCGTTGACCGCCAGCTTCAGGTCATCGGTGGCAACGTATGCGCTGGTGCCTTCGAACTTCATCTGCAATTCCTCGAACGGTGACGACGAGCTGCCCGGGGCAGGTCGCTTGAATGGACACGAATGGCGCGACTATAACGCGGCGCTCGCTTGACTGTGAACGCAGACGCCCCATTCAGTCTCTGAATGGAGCGTCACGGGGTGACTCAGTCAGTCGACGGCTTGGGTTGTTCATAGCGGGCATTGAAGGCCTGGATGAAACCGTTGCGCAAAATCTGCAAAAACGCCTGGAATGTGCTGACATCCTGCTGGTGTACGTTGCCACTGAGCTCGACCCGGGTGGCGAACTGGTTCTTGCGCTGGTTCTTCAGCAGGGTTTCCCCGGCGCCCACCAGGGCTTCCCAGACCGAGCGGAACACATTCTTGTCGCGGTTCTCCACGTCCTGTTGCCAGTCGAAGACTTCCACGTCCCGCAGCAGCGGCTTGATGTAGCCGCGCAGTTGGCCCTTCTCGGCCTGGGCCTCGATCACCAGGTCGCCGTGCCCGGCCTTGAAGTCGAACTTGCCGTAGGCCGAGGCGAAGTCGTTGAAACGCCTGAGCTCGATATCCCGGGCCCGAAGGCGGAACTCGAACTCCTCGAAGTTGCTCAGGGGATCGAAGGTGGCGCTGGATTCCAGGGGCGCCTGGCCCAGCAGCAGGGCCTTGCCCTCGAAGCGGGCGTCGCGCTTGCCCTGGGTGTCGACCACGTTGGTCAGGTTGTAGAAGCTGGCATTGACCTGGGTCGCGCCCAGGTTCACCGGTGGATTGGAGCCGAAGTTGCGAAAGTGGAGGGTGCCGTCGTCGATCCGCACTTCATCCAGGGTGATGGGCAACAGCTTGCCCAGTTGCGCCCGCCAGTCGGTGCCGGCACCGGTCTGCGAGGCCTGGCGGTCGCTGCCGCCATCGACGAAGTTCACCTGTGGCTGGACGAACTGCACCCGCGCCACCACCGCATGGTCGTACCACAGCGCATGCCAGCTCACCGCCAGGTCGATCAACGGCGCCTTGACGAAAGGCACCGGTACCTTGCCGCTGACCTTGACGATCTCCAGGCCGTTGATGCGGTAGGCGCCGCGCCACAGGGCCAGGTCGACATCGCTGACCCGGCCGCGGTAGTCGCCCATGTCCGCGAGCTTGTCGTTCAGGTAGTCACGCACCAGGTAGGGCAGGGCGATGTGCAGGCCGACCAGCAGTACGACCAGGCCCGCCAGGGTCCACAGGGGCCAACGATAGCGACGTTTCATGGGGCAGCCTCCAGTCCTATAAAGGCATTGACTGCCCAGGCTCCAGGTCGTTCGGCACGACTGGACGCTCAAGGATGCCAGGCATACCCTTGGGGACTTCTTCACTGCTGCATAAGGACCCAGCCATGAGCCGAATTTTTGCTGACAATGCCCATTCCATCGGTAATACGCCCTTGGTGCAGATCAACCGCATCGCCCCGCGTGGGGTGACCATCCTGGCCAAGATCGAAGGGCGTAACCCGGGCTACTCGGTGAAATGCCGGATCGGCGCCAACATGATCTGGGACGCCGAAAGCACGGGCCGGCTCAAGCCGGGCATGACCATCGTCGAACCCACCTCGGGCAACACCGGGATCGGCCTGGCCTTCGTGGCGGCTGCCCGTGGCTACAAGCTGATGCTGACCATGCCGGCCTCCATGAGCATCGAGCGACGCAAGGTGCTCAAGGCCCTGGGGGCAGAGCTGGTGCTGACCGAGCCGGCCAAGGGCATGAAGGGCGCGATCGACAAGGCGGCGGAAATCGTCGCCAGCGACCCAGGCAAGTACTTCATGCCGCAGCAGTTCGATAACCCGGCCAACCCGGCGATCCACGAAAAGACCACTGGCCCGGAGATCTGGAACGACACCGATGGCGCGGTGGACGTGCTGGTGGCGGGTGTCGGCACCGGTGGCACCATCAGCGGCGTGTCGCGCTACATCAAGAAGACCCAGGGCAAGCCGATCCTCGCGGTGGCGGTAGAGCCGGCCACCTCGCCGGTGATCAGCCAGAAGCTCGCCGGGCAGGAGATCAAGCCCAGCCCGCACAAGATCCAGGGCATCGGCGCCGGTTTCGTACCCAAGAACCTGGACCTGGAAATGGTCGACCGGGTCGAGCTGGTGACCGACGAGGAGTCCAAGGCCATGGCCCTGCGCCTGATGCAGGAGGAGGGCATCCTCTGCGGGATTTCCTGCGGCGCGGCGATGGCGGTGGCGGTACGCCTGGCAGAAACCCCGGAAATGCAAGGCAAGACCATCGTGGTGATCCTGCCGGACTCCGGCGAGCGCTACCTGTCGAGCATGCTGTTCAGCGACCTGTTCACCGAGCAGGAGACCCAGCAGTAACGTCGGCTGGCCGTCGGTCCATGGCGCTGGCCCCATGGGCCGATGGCTGATCCATATCAGTCGCTGCTTGTGCGGCTTATGCTACTTAACGCCTTTGTTGCACGACCGTTAATGCTGAATGTTCGGTCGTGCGGGTTTTTCCGGGGTTCAGGAGTGTTTATCATGACCGGCTGCCAGGTCGGGTGATCGCTCCCCCCACCGGTGCCTATTTCCAAGGAGTTGTTGCATGAGCTTTTCCTTTGCCGCCAAGTTCGCGGTGTTGTCGCTGTTCATCGGCAGCATCCTTTTCGTGCATTTGCGCGGCAAGGCGCGCCTGCCGGTACTGCGCCAGTTCGTCAACCATTCGGCGCTGTTCGCTCCCTACAATACCCTGATGTACCTGTTTTCCGGCGTGCCCTCCAAGCCGTACCTGGACCGCAGCAAGTTCCCCGAGCTGGATGTGCTGCGCGACAACTGGGAAACCATTCGCGACGAGGCCATGCACCTGTTCGACGAGGGTTACATCCGCGCCGCCGAGAAGAACAACGATGCCGGTTTCGGTTCCTTCTTCAAGAAGGGCTGGAAGCGCTTCTACCTCAAGTGGTACGACAAGCCGCTACCCTCGGCCGCTGCCCTGTGCCCCAAGACCGTCGAGCTGGTGAGCGCCATCCCCAACGTCAAGGGCGCGATGTTCGCGCTGTTGCCCGGCGGCAGCCACCTGAACCCGCACCGTGACCCCTTCGCCGGCTCGCTGCGTTATCACCTGGGCCTGTCGACGCCCAACTCCGATGCTTGCCGGATCTTCGTCGACGGCGAGGAATACGCCTGGCGCGACGGTGAGGACGTGATGTTCGACGAGACCTACGTGCACTGGGTGAAGAACGAAACCGAGATCACCCGGGTGATCCTGTTCTGCGACATCGAGCGTCCGTTGAGCAGCGGCCTGATGACCCGCATCAACCGTTGGGTCAGTGCCCAGCTGGGGCGTGCCACCGCACCGCAGAACCTGGACGACGAGCGGGTTGGCGGCATCAACCAGGCCTACGCCTGGAGCAAGCGTTTCAGCGACAGCTTCAGTGGTGTGGTCAAGCAGTGGAAACGCCGCAATCCCAAGCTGTACCGCATCCTGCGCCCGGTCCTGGCGGTGGTGGTGCTGGTTATCCTGTGGAAATGGCTGTTCGGATAAATCTTGCAATGAATATCGGGCGCTGGTTATATTCGGCGCTCGATGAGTCAAGCGACTCATTCTTTTCCTCCTTCGAGAACCCTTGGCACATGGCCTTATCCCTCATCAACGCGGTAGTGGTTTCAGCGGTCAACGCTGGCGTCGTGCCGTGCGGGAATCAGCAGCCTGTGCAGATCGGTCAGAACCCCCCTCCTGTCAGTAGCACGCCGGTATACGCAGTCGTATCGCCGTCGGGCGTTGGCTTCTCGGGCTGACTCAGCAACCGCTGCTGTTTCCTCCGCCCGCCTGAAAAAACACTACTGAACTTCAGCTCCGGCTGAATTGGCTTCTTGCCTGACTACAGGTGGTTTCATGTTGCTCATTTCGAAAAAGTCCGCTTTTGCGGCGGCCTCCACGAGTCTGTTCGTCCTGCTCTGGAGCAGCGGCGCGATCTTCTCCAAATGGGGGTTGGCCCATGCCTCGCCCTTCGCCTTCTTGCTGGTGCGCTTCGCCATTGCCCTGGCCGGCCTGGTGCTGCTGGTGCCGCTGCTCAAGCTGCGCTGGCCCAGGGGCCGCCGGGCCATGGGGTTTGCCGTGGCCACGGGCCTGGTGCTGCTGGGCGCCTACCAGATCTTCTACATCCTGGCCCTGGACCTGAAGGTCACCCCTGGGGTGATGGCCACCATCATGGGGGTGCAGCCGATCCTCACCGTGGTGCTGATGGAGCGCCAGCGCTCCTGGAGCCGTCTGTTCGGCCTGGGCCTGGGGCTCGCCGGCCTGATCATGGTGGTGTACCAGGGCATCGGCCTGGCAGGTATCTCGATCTCCGGCATGCTCTGCGGCCTGCTGGCCCTGGTGAGCATGACCGCCGGCTCGATCATGCAGAAACGCATCACCGATAACCCGCTGGGTACCCTGCCGGTGCAATACCTGGCCGGGCTGATGTTGTGTGCGTTGTTCGTGCCGTTCCAGCCGTTCCACTTCGAATACGACGCAGGCTTTCTGATCCCGGTGCTGTGGATGGGGCTGGTGGTTTCGGTGCTGGCCACCTTGCTGCTGTACCGCCTGATCGCCCAGGGCAACCTGGTGAATGTCACCAGCCTGTTCTACCTGGTGCCGGCGGTGACGGCGCTGATGGACTATCTGATCTTCGGTAATCGCCTGGCGCTGCTGAGCCTGTTCGGCATGGGCCTGATCATCGTCGGGCTGGTGTTCGTGTTCCGCAAGAGCGCCTGATCGAGGTGCACCGGCCGGGTGCAATGCCCGGCCGGTGGCTGTTTTTCCTGCAACTATCTGTTGCTCAGGCCGCGGTCTTCGCCGCTGGCCTGAGGACCAGCCACAAGGCCGCGGCGATCAGCACCCCGCCATACAGATGGCCCATGGACAGCGGCTCGTCCAGCAACAGGGCACCCCAGAGCACGCCGAACGGCGGGATCATGAAGGTCACGGTCATGGAGCGCACCGGGCCGATGGAGCTCAGCAGGCGGAAGTACAGGACATAGGCGAAGGCAGTGCAACCCAGGCCCAGGCCCAGCAACGACAGCCAGACACTCACGCCGCCCCAGCTGGCCGGTGGCTGGCTCAGGGCGCTGTAGGCGAACAGCGGCAACAGGAACAGCGTGGCGCCGAGCATGCTGCCCAGGGCCGAGAGGCGGCTGTCCAGGCCCCCGGCCTGGTCCAGCCAGCGCCGTGCGAGGAAGCCGGCGAAGCCATAGCAGGTGGTGGCCAGCAGGCAGGACAGGGCGCCGAGCGCCAGTTCATGGTCGAAGGCCACCGGCCCGGCGCGGCTCAGGATGCCGACCCCGAGCAGCCCCAGGAACACGCCGGCGAGCTTGGCCGGAGTCAGGCGCTCATGGAAGAACAGGCCGCCGATCAGCACCCCCATCAGCGGCGTCGTGGCGTTGAAGATCGCCGAGTAACCGGCAGGCAGCACCAGGGCCGCCACCGAGTACAGGGTGGCGGGCAGCCCCGAGTTGATCACGCCCAGCAGCAGGACGGTCTTGAACTTGCCGTGGAAATTCCAGCTGACGCGCATCAGCGCCAGCATGGCCAGCAAGCCGATGGCGGCGATCGACACACGAAAGAAGGCCGTGGGCACGCTGCCCAGGACCGGGGCGATGATGCGCATGAACAGAAAGCTCGCGCCCCAGATGGCGGCTAGCGACAACAGGCGCAACAGATCGACAGGTCTCACGGAAGGTTCCTTGGATGGCAGGGCGGGAATCTTGCCCAGCGCGGGTGGGCATGGCAAACCTTATTGGTGCACGGGCCGGGCCAAGCCTGCACTCCGATTGTTG
Source organism: Pseudomonas piscis (assembly GCF_009380155.1). Lineage (GTDB taxonomy): Bacteria > Pseudomonadota > Gammaproteobacteria > Pseudomonadales > Pseudomonadaceae > Aquipseudomonas > Aquipseudomonas piscis. The sequence goes on from NZ_WHUV01000001.1 coordinate 1,268,422, forward strand.
CGTTCGATTGTCGTGCCGGATTTTCCCGGGGCCGACCCCTGGCGACCGATACAGGGCGACCGATACAGGGCGAGGCGACCGTCGGGTCACAAAAATGCGCTTCTCCTCGGGCCATTGCAGTGGCTAAGCTCAGGCAATCCAAATTCCCGTAGAGGTCTTCCTATGCCGCAGTCATGGCCCGCCGCCGACATCGCTCGAATCATCCTGAGTGGCTTCGACGACTACCGCGACAACTTCCGCCGGATCGCCGATGGCGCCCGGCATCGCTTCGAACAAGCGCAATGGCAGGAAGCGCAGAGGGCCTCCACCGCGCGGATCAACCTCTACGAGGAGAAGGTCGGGGAAACCGTGGCCCGACTGCACCAGGCCTTCAGCGACGAGGTGCTGATGGACGTCAGCCAATGGCCGTTGGCCAAGAGCGCCTGCATCGGCATGATCGACCTGCGCCTGGACGATGAACTCTCCGAGACCTGGTACAACTCGATCTTCTGCGGGCTGTTCAGCCATGACCTGATCAGCGACGGCTGCATGTTCATCCATACCACCCGGCCCAGCCTGCGCCGCGCCCGGGCTGCCCAGACCCGCAGCTATACGCCTCGGGGCGAGCTGTCGAGCATGCTCAGGCAGATATTCACCGACTACCGCTTCAGCGTGGACTACGCCGACCTGTCCGGGGATATGCGGCGCCTGGAGGCGCAACTGCGCGAGAACTTGCCGGATTGGGTCTGCAAGGACCCGGAGCTGACCGTGGAGCTGTTTTCCTCGGTGCTCTACCGCAACAAGGGCGCCTACCTGGTGGGGCGCATCTATACCCACGAGGAGCAGTGGCCGCTGGTGATCCCGCTGCTGCACCGCGAAGGCCGGGGCATCCAGGTCGATGCGCTGATCACCGATGAGGCCGAGGTCTCGATCATCTTTTCCTTCACCCGTTCCTACTTCATGGTGGATGTATCGGTGCCGGTGGAGTTCATCGGGTTCCTCAAGCGCATCCTGCCGGGCAAGCACGTCGCCGAACTGTACACCTCCATCGGTTTCTACAAGCACGGCAAGTCGGAGTTCTACCGGGCGCTGATCAACCACCTGGCCAATACCGACGATCGTTTCATCATGGCGCCCGGGGTCCGCGGGATGGTCATGAGCGTGTTCACCCTGCCGGGCTTCAATACCGTGTTCAAGATCATCAAGGACCGCTTCTCGCCGTCCAAGAACGTCGACCGGGCCACGGTGATCGAGAAGTACCGGTTGGTGAAGAGCGTCGACCGGGTAGGGCGCATGGCCGATACCCAGGAGTTCGCCGACTTCCGCTTCCCCCTGTCCAAGTTCGATCCGGCCTGCCTCGAGGAGCTGCTGGAGGTGGCGCCGTCCACCGTGGTGGTGGAGGGCGATACGGTGCTGATCCGCCACTGCTGGACCGAGCGGCGCATGACCCCGCTCAACCTCTACCTGGAGCACGCCAACGAAGCCCAGGTGCGCGAGGCCCTGGAAGACTACGGCCTGGCCATCAAGCAACTGGCGGCGGCCAATATCTTCCCAGGCGACATGCTGCTGAAGAATTTCGGGGTTACTCGCCACGGCCGGGTGGTGTTCTACGACTACGATGAAATCAGCTACCTCACCGAAGTCAATTTCCGCCATATCCCGGCGCCGCGCACGCCAGAGGACGAGATGGCGTCCGAGCCCTGGTACTCCATCGGCCCCCACGATGTGTTCCCCGAGGAGTTCCCGCCGTTCCTGTTCGCCGATATCGGCCAGCGCCGCCTGTTCGACCAGTTGCACGGCGAGCTGTACAACGCCGATTACTGGAAGGGACTGCAGGACGCGATCCTCGCCGGCAAGGTGATCGATGTCTTCCCGTACCGGCGCAAGGGGCGCGACGAGGAATAACGCGGCGAAAGGCCCTCACAAGCTGCAAGCTAAAAGCGCCAAGCTGCGTTAACCTTGCGGCTTTTCGCTTGAAGCCAGTCGCTGCTTTCCCATGACCGACCAATCGCCTGCTATCGACCAACTACTGAAAAACCTCGATCAAGCCATGCTCGCCGACCGCCACCGGTTGCGTCGGCAGCTGCTCGAACTGCGCAAGAAGCCCGACGAGGCCAAGCTCGCCCAGTGGCTGGAGCGGATGCAGGCTTCGTGCAACCTGGTGACGGCGCGGCGCGACAGCGTGCCCACTATCCGCTACGACGACAGCCTGCCGATTGCCGCCAAGCGCGACGAGATCAAGGACGCGCTGCTCAAGCACCAGGTGCTGATCATCGCCGGCGAGACCGGTTCGGGCAAAACCACCCAGTTGCCCAAGATCTGCCTGGAGATCGGCCGCGGCCAGCATGGCCTGATCGGCCATACCCAGCCCCGGCGGATCGCCGCCCGCAGCGTTGCCAGCCGGGTCGCCGAAGAACTGGCCACGCCCCTGGGGGCGCTGGTGGGTTACCAGGTGCGCTTCGAAGACCAGAGCGATGCCAACACCCTGGTCAAGCTGATGACCGACGGCATCCTGCTGGCGGAAACCCAGAACGACCGTTTCCTCGAGCGCTACGACACCATCATCGTCGACGAGGCCCACGAGCGCAGCCTGAACATCGACTTCCTCCTGGGCTACCTCAAGACCCTGCTGCCACGGCGCCCTGACCTCAAGGTGATCATCACCTCGGCCACCATCGACCTGGAGCGCTTCTCCAAGCACTTCGACGATGCCCCGATCGTCGAGGTCTCCGGTCGTACCTTCCCGGTGGAAACCTGGTACCGGCCCTTGACCCTGGAGCAGGACGAGGATGGCAACCGCGTCGAGGACGACCTGACGGTGGACCAGGCGATCCTCGCCACCCTGGACGAGATCGCCGCCCATGAGCGCAGCGAGCGCCGCAGCCCCGGCGATGTGCTGGTATTCCTGCCGGGCGAGCGGGAAATCCGCGATGCCGCGGAAATGCTGCGCAAGGCCCAGCTCAAGCACACCGAGATCCTGCCCTTGTACGCGCGGCTGTCGCCGGCCGAACAGCAGCGCATCTTCCAGTCCCACCCGGGACGGCGGGTGGTGCTGGCGACCAACGTCGCCGAGACCTCGCTGACGGTGCCTGGCATTCGCTACGTGATCGACAGCGGTACTGCGCGCATCAGTCGCTACAGCTACCGGGCCAAGGTCCAGCGCCTGCCCATCGAGGCCGTTTCCCAGGCCAGCGCCAACCAGCGCAAGGGCCGTTGCGGCCGGGTCGAGCCGGGCATTTGCGTGCGCCTGTACAGCGAAGAGGATTTCCTCGGCCGGCCGGAATTCACCGATCCGGAGATCCTGCGGACCAACCTGGCGGCGGTGATCCTGCAGATGCTCCACCTGCGCCTGGGTGAAATCACCGCGTTCCCCTTCATCGAGCCGCCGGACGGCAAGGCCATCAGCGACGGCTTCAACCTGCTGCAAGAACTCTCGGCGGTGGATCGCAACAGCCAGCTGACGCCCCTGGGCCGGCAGCTGGCGCGTTTGCCGGTGGACCCGCGCATGGGCCGCATGCTGCTGGAGGCGGCGCGCCTGGGCAGTCTCCAGGAAGTGCTGATCGTCGCCAGTGCGATGTCGATCCAGGATCCGCGCGAGCGCCCACCGGAGCGCCAGCAGGCGGCGGACCAGGTCCATGCCCAGTGGAAGGACGCCGACTCGGACTTCGCCGCGCTGGTCAACCTGTGGCGTGGTTTCGAAGAACAGCGCCAGGCCCTGACGGCCAGCCCGCTGCGCAACTGGTGCCGCAAGAATTTCCTCAACTACCTGCGCCTGCGCGAGTGGCGCGACGCCCATCGCCAGTTGAGCCTGATCTGCCGTGACTTGCAGTTGAGCCTGAACAAGGAACCGGCGGACTACCAGAAACTGCACAAGGCGGTGCTGGTGGGCCTGCTGAGCCAGATCGGCCAGAAGACCGAGGATGGCGACTACCTGGGCGCCCGCCAGCGGCGCTTCTGGATCCACCCGTCCTCGGGCCTGGGCAAGAAACGCCCGCAGTGGCTGATGACCGCCGAGCTGGTGGAGACCACCAAGCTCTATGCGCGCATGGTGGCCAAGATCGAGCCGGACTGGATCGAACCCCTGGCCGGGCACCTGGTGAAGAAGAACCACTTCGAACCCCATTGGGAAAAGAAACGCGGCCAAGTGGTGGCCTACGAACAGATCACCCTGTTCGGCCTGATCGTGGTCGGCCGCCGGCCAGTGCACTACGGCCCGGTGGACCCGGTGGTATCCCGCGAGCTGTTCATCCGCGAGGCCCTGGTGCGGGGCGAGATCCAGTCCAAGGCCAAGTGCCTGACGGCCAATACCCAGTTGCTGGAGCAGCTCGATGCCCTGGAGGCCAAGGCTCGGCGCCGGGACATCCTGGCGGATGAGGAAACCCTGTTCGCTTTCTACGACGCACGCTTGCCGGCACAGATTCACCAGACCGCCACCTTCGATAGCTGGTACCGGGTCAACAGCCAGAAAGACCCGCAACTGCTGATCATGCGCGAGGAAGACGTGCTGGCCCGCGAGGCCAGCGAAGTCACCGCCAGGCAGTACCCGGACACCCTGCATATCGGCGACCTGGAGCTGGCCCTGAGTTATCACTTCGAACCCAACCATCCCCGCGATGGCGTGACCCTGCGGGTGCCGGCGCCGCTGTTGCCGGCGTTGCCTGCCGAGCGCCTGGAATGGCTGGTGCCGGGCCTGATCGAAGCCAAGTGCATCGCCCTGGTACGCAACCTGCCCAAGGCCCTGCGCAAGAACTTCGTGCCGGTGCCGGACTTCGTCAAGGCGGCCTTGCAGCGCATGGACTTTGCCGACGGCTCGCTGCCCCAGGCCCTGGGGCGCGAGTTGCTGCGCATGACCGGCGCGCGGGTCAGCGACGAAGCCTGGAGCGAATCCGCGCAGCAGGTGGAAAGCCACTTGCGGATGAACCTGGAAATCGTCGATGCCCAGGGCAAGTTCCTCGGCGAAGGCCGGGACCTGGCCGAACTCACCGCGCGCTTCGCCGAGGCCAGCCAGGCTGCCCTGGCGGTGCCGCAGACCGCCAAGAGCCAGCAGCCGGTGGAAGCCAAGGTGTTCGCCGCGGTGGCGCAGAAGACCCAGCAGAAGATCGCCGGGTTGTCGATGACGGTCTATCCGGCCCTGGTGGAAGAAGCCGGGACGGTCAAGGAAGGGCGCTTCTCCACCGCTGCCGAGGCCGAGTTCCAGCATCGCCGGGCCTTGCAGCGCTTGCTGTTGCAACAGTTGGCCGAGCCGGCCAAGTTCCTGCGCGGCAAGCTGCCGGGGCTCACCGAACTGGGCCTGTTGTACCGCGAGCTGGGGCGGATCGAGGCCCTGGTGGAAGACATCCTCCTGGCCAGCCTCGACAGCTGCATTCTCGACGGCGAGGCCAGCCTGCCCCGGGATGGCGCTGGCCTGGCTTCCCTGGCCGAACGCAAGCGTGGTGCCTGGACCGAACATGCCGAGCGCCTGGCCCGCCTGACGCTGGAGATCCTCAAGCTCTGGCACGGCCTGCAGAAGCGCTTCAAGGGCAAGATCGACCTGGCCCAGGCGGTGGCCCTCAACGATATCAAGGCCCAGCTCGGCAACCTGGTGTACCCGGGCTTCGTCCGCGAGACTCCGGCCCTGTGGTTCAAGGAGCTGCCGCGCTACCTCAAGGCGGTGGAGCTGCGGTTCGACAAGCTGGGCAGCCAGGTGCAGAAGGACCGGGTGTGGAGCACCGAGCTCGCCGGGCTCTGGGCCCAGTACCAGGCCCGGGCCCAGAAGCACGCCCAGGAAGGCAAGCGTGACCCGCAGCTGGAACTGTACCGCTGGTGGCTGGAAGAGTACCGGGTATCGCTGTTCGCCCAGCAATTGGGGACCAAGGTGCCGATCTCCGACAAGCGCCTGAACAAGCAGTGGAGCCAGGTGGAGGCTTGATCCATGCAGGCCCGGCTCCCCGGAGCCGGGCTCCGTCGATCTTGCAATTGCGGCGAAACGCCAGAGGTTATGGCAAACTTCGCCGTCATAAATGCCGGCCCCGGCAGCCTGTACTCCAGGCGACCCGGGCGAAGCGGAATAAAGCGATGCCAGGAAAGCGCTCCAGCACAGGCTGAGCAGCGGGGCGCTCCCTTTACGGTTTGGCACGAGGGTGCCAATACCTTCTGCCTCATACACACTAGAGGAACGACCGTGCATAACGTCGTCATCAGCGGCACCGGCCTGTTTACCCCGGCCAACAGCATTTCCAACGAAGAGCTGGTGGAGTCCTTCAACACCTACGTCCACCAGTTCAACAGCGACAACGCCGCCGCCATCGAGCGTGGCGAGGTGCAGGCCCTGACCGAATCCAACGCCGCCTTCATCGAAAAAGCCTCGGGCATCAAGAGCCGCTTCGTCATGGACAAGGACGGCATCCTCGATCCGCAACGCATGACTCCACGCCTGCCGGAACGCTCCAACGACGAGTGGTCGGTGCTCTGCCAGATGGCCGTGGCCGCCGCCGAGCAAGCCCTGCAACGGGCCGGTCGCACTGCCGCCGACATCGACGGGGTGATCGTCGCCTGCTCCAACCTGCAGCGCGCCTACCCGGCCATCGCCATCGAGGTCCAGGCCGCGCTGGGTATCCAGGGTTTTGGTTTCGACATGAACGTCGCCTGTTCCTCGGCCACCTTCGGCATCCAGGCCGCCTGCAACAGCGTGCAGCTGGGCCAGGCCCGGGCGATCCTGATGGTCAACCCGGAAGTCTGCACCGGGCACCTGAACTTCCGCGATCGCGACAGCCATTTCATCTTCGGCGATGCCGCCACCGCGGTGGTCATCGAGCGTGCCGACCAGGCCACCTCGGCCCACCAGTTCGAGATCGTCAGCACCAAGCTGTTGACCCAGTTCTCCAACAACATCCGCAACAACTTCGGCTTCCTCAACCGCACGGCGGAAGAAGGCATCGGGGCCCGGGACAAGCTGTTCGTCCAGGAAGGTCGCAAGGTATTCCGTGACGTCTGCCCGATGGTGGCCGAGCTGATCGCCGCCCACCTGGAAGAAAACCAGCTCAACGTCAGCGACGTGAAGCGTTTCTGGCTGCACCAGGCCAACCTCAGCATGAACCACCTGATCGTCAAGAAACTGCTGGGCCGCGAGGCTACTCTGGAAGAGGCTCCGGTGATCCTCGATACCTATGCCAACACCAGTTCGGCGGGGTCGGTGATCGCTTTCCACAAGTACCAAGACGACCTGGCCAGTGGTGCCCTGGCGGTGCTCAGCTCCTTCGGCGCGGGCTATTCCATCGGCAGCGTGCTCCTGCGCAAGCGTTGATCGGCGCGGGCCGGGTGTGGCGCGAGGCGCCTGCGAGGCGTCACACCCGGGCAACCCCGCATGATTGAACGAGGCACGAATGGCTGCTGTTGATGACACGCAACTGCTCAAGCGCCTTCTGGCGGGCGAACAGAAGGCTTTCAAGGAACTGGTCGGTACCTACCAGAGCGCCATGCGCGCGGTAGCCTACGCCATCGTCGGCAACCGGCACGCTGACGAGGTGGTGCAGGATGCCTGGCTTTCGGTGGTACGCAACCTGTCGGGCTTCCAGGGGCGTTCCAGCCTCAAGACCTGGCTGCTGACCATCACCGCCAACGCGGCCAAGGGCCGCTACAAGCAGAATCGCCGCGAAGTCCTGCTCGATGACCTGCCCGCGCCCCATGGCACGGTGGGCGACGAGCGGTTCTCCTCCAGTGACGGCCACTGGCTGGTGGCGCCCTTCGCCTGGCACGAGGACACCCCCGAAGCGCTGCTGACCGAAGCCGAGCTGCGTGATTGCCTGGAGCACACCTTGCTCAGTCTCTCCGAGCTACAAGGCAGTGTGCTGAAGCTGCGTGAGCGCGAGGGATTGGAGCTCGAGGAAATCTGTAATCTTCTGGGGATCACCCTGTCCAATGTCCGGGTACTGCTGCACCGGGCGCGGTTGAAGGTGTTCGCCACGGTGGAGCATTTTGAGGAAACCGGCCAATGCTGACCTGTAAGGAACAAGTGGCGCGCTCCAGCGATTATCTCGATGGCCAATTGAGCTTTCGCGAACGCTTGATGGTTCGCCATCACCTGCTGTTCTGCCCCAATTGCCGGCGTTTCATTCGCCAGATGCGCCTGCTGCAGGCCACCTTGCGCGTGTTGCCGGAACCACCGCTGGAAGGTCTCGACGAACTGGCCGAACGCCTGGTCGCCGAGAGTAAACGCGAGCGCTGAGCGTCATGAAGCCGCGGATGTCGCCAGGCATCCGCCGCGATGTTTTTCTGCCTGTTCCTGCCAGGGAATCACGTTCGTGATTCCCCCTCCCGTCGTGCTCGCTGCGCGGTGGTCCGCACAAAAATAACCATTTCGTCATCTTCGGTATTGTCCCTGAAAACAGTCGCAAACCGCTCTAGGACGGGCCTTTCGCCTTATTTCTTTTCGAAGTAAAAAAGTTCCTCTGTAATCAAATCTTTATTTTCCAGCAACCTGGCTGAAATCCTCGAACCCCAAGATTCCCCCCGACACCAGCGGCCCAGTCCGCGTGTTTTCCAACGCTACAGACCACCAATTAGGGGAACTCTTCGATGATCCGTAAGCACTTCGCCGGTTTTGCCGCCAGCGCCCTGGCCCTGGCAGTGACCGCCCAGGCTTTCGCTGGCACCGTCACCACCGACGGCGCCGATATCGTAGTCAAGACCAAGGGCGGCCTTGAGGTTGCTACCACCGATTCCGCCTTCAGCTTCAAGCTGGGCGGTCGCCTGCAAGCCGACTATGGCCGTTTCGACGGGTTCTATACCAAGAATGGGAATACCGGTGACGGCGCCTACTTCCGCCGCGCCTATCTGGAATTGGGCGGTACCGCCTACAAGGATTGGAAATACCAGATCAACTACGACTTCTCCCACAACTCGGGTTCTTCCGATGATGGTTACTTCGACGAAGCGACCATTTCCTATGTGGGCTTCAAGCCGGTGACCATCCGCGCCGGTCGTTTCGACCAGGACTTCGGCCTGGAGAAAGCCACCAGTTCCAAGTGGATCACCGCCATGGAGCGTAACGCCGCCTACGAGCTGGCCGACTGGGTCAACTCCCACGAGAACGGCATGGGCCTGCAGGTCAGTTCCGTGGTGGCCGACATGGCCTACCTGTCCGGTAGCGTGTCCGCCAAGGACATCAACGACAGCGACGGCGATAGCGTCAAGCAGTTCAACGCCCGTGCGGTGTTCGCCCCGATGCACGAAACCGGCAACGTCCTGCACTTCGGCCTGGACTTCGCCAGCCGCGATCTTGGTGACACCGCCTTCGACTCACGGATTCGCCCACGCCTCGGCGCGCGTGGTATCGCCACCAACGGCGGCAACGATGCCGGTGCCAACGGCAACCGCGCTACCTTCGGCGGCGGTGCCGGCCTCAACGCTTCGAACCTGACCGCTGCTGGCGCCTACGACAACGACCGGGTGTTCGGCGGTGAATTCGCCTTCGCCAGCGGTCCGTTCTCGGCCCAGGCCGAATACCTGACTCGCAAGATGAAGGCCGACAGCGCCTCCTACAAGGACGTCAAGGCCACCGGCTTCTACGGCCAACTGGCCTACACCCTGACCGGCGAGTCCCGCGTGTACAAGCTCGATGGCGCCAAGTTCGACACCATCAAGCCCGAGAACAAGCAGTACGGTGCCTGGGAAGTGTTCTACCGCTACGACAACATCAAGGTCGATGACAAGAACATCGTGACCTCCACCGCGACCCGCGAAGTGGGCGATGCCAAGGCCAACATGAACACCATCGGCGTCAACTGGTATGCCAACGAGGCGATCAAGGTTTCCGCGAACTACATCAAGGTCAACACCGACAAGATCACCAACAGCGTTGGCGACGACAGCGGCGATGCCCTGGTAGCCCGCGTGCAGTACGTGTTCTAAGGCTGTCGCAACAAAGTCGAGCTCTTTCTCATCCGTTATAGCTCCTCTCGTTTTGACCCCGCCCTGGCGGGGTTTTTTTTGCCTGTCGGCCAGGCTCAGGGACAGTTGGTTTCATGCAGGTAGAGCCACTGCGCCGAGTCGCCCTGGATGCGGATCAACGCCAGGGACAGGCGCGCTGTCGCCACTTGATCCAGGCGATGGGTCTCCTTGTAGCGAATCGCCGCGCACTGGCCTTCCTGCCATACGCAGCGCAGGTCGCTGACCTCGATCTGCAAGCCTTGGCGGGCGCCCAGGGCGCCGCGAAACAGCTGCTCGACCTGCTCGCGATCGGCCATGGTTCCGGCGGTGGTGACCATCTGGAAGTCCTCGGCCAGCAGTTCCATGACCTGTTCGATCGGTGCCGCGCTGTCGCCCTGGGAGTGAGTGAAGACGCCATGGATCAACTGGTGGATCTGGTGAACGCTGTGCAGTGCCTGTTTAACGATCGACTGGTGCATGAAGGACCTTCTTCGGTGGGGTGAGCTTGCCGAGCAGCGGCAGGATGAGCAGGCCGGCCAGGGCGGCCAGCAGCAGGCTCAGGTGAAAGGCGCTGGTGGCCGGGACATGCCCGAGCAACAGGTTGTAGAGCATCAGCAACCAGGCGGCGCCGAGGCTGAAGGCCATCTGCCGGTTGATGTTCCAGATCACGCTGGCCTGGTGTGTATCGCTGCCGCTGAAGTCCAGCAGGGCGGTGGTCTGCGCGGTATTGGCGCCGGCGCCGCCGCCCAGGCCCATGAGCAGGTAGGCACCGATGAGCAATGGCAGGTCGCGGCTCGAGTCGACCCAGCACAAGGTGGCGATACCGGCGCTGTGTAGCACCAGGGCGATGGCGAACAGCCGGGCGGCGCCGAGCTTGTTGTAGAAGCGCCCGCAGGCCAGCATCGCCAACAGCGCGCCGGCGGCGTACAGCAGCATGAACATCCCGCTGTGCCGGGCGCTCAGGTGCAGGTTGTCCTGGAGAAAGAACAGGCTCAACAGGTTGACCCCGGTGAAGATCCCGGGAATGGCGTGGTAGATCGCCACCGACAGGCCGAGGCGGACATTGCCCAGCAGGCGCAGGTCGACGATGGGCTGTGGATTGCGCCGGCAATGCCAGCGGTATGCCTGGGCGAACGCCAGGCCGCCGGCCAGGCAGGCCAGGGCCTGCTGGGTCGGATATCCGCTGCCGTACAGCGACATGCCCAGGAGCAGTCCGGCCAGGGCGCAGCTGACCAGCAACAGGCCGCGCAGATCCGGGCGCCTGGCCACCTGGCGGTCTTCATTGGCGATCCAGCTCCAGGCCAGCAGCGTGGTCAGTAGCGACAGGGGCAGGCTGGCGAAGAACACCCAGCGCCAGGAGCCCAGGTCGACGATGGTTCCGCCCAGGGTCGGCGACAGCGCCGGCGCCAGCAGCGCCACCGCCATCACCAGGGTCGAGATCCGCGCCCGCTGCGAGCCCTGGAACAGGTTGAAGGTCAGGGCCTGCCCGAGGGGGATCAACAGGCCGCCGGCCATGCCCTGGAGCAAGCGCCAGGCCACCAGCGGCAGGAAGCCTTCGGCCAGCCCGCAGAACAGCCCGGCGAGACTGAACAGCAGCATCGAGGCGGCGATGACCTGGCGGTTGCCCAGGCGTGCCGCCAGCCAGGGGCTGATGGGGATTACCAGGGTCAGGCCGAGGATGTAGGCGTTGGCCACCCAGGCCACGCTGGCGCTGGAAACCTGCAACTGGGTGGCGATGCTGGGCAGCGCCACCGCCGACATGAAGATGTTCACGCAATCGATGAAGAAGCCGAGGAGGAATACCACCGCCACTTTATATCTGTAGGTCATGCCGCCTCCCGTTTTGCCCGCAGCTTAGGGAGCCTGGGCCGAGCCTGTCGAGGCGCCTATACTTGATTCATTGTTCTAGGAAATTTGACAGTGAACGAGAACCTGCACGGCCAGTTGCACCGGATCCAGACCTTTCTCGCGGTGGTGGACTTTGCCTCCTACACCCGTGCCGCGGATTACCTGGGAATCAGCAAGGCCATGGCCAGCTTGCATATCAAGACCCTGGAGCAAGTGCTGGCGACGCCCTTGCTGACCCGGACCACGCGGCATATCGCCCTCACGGAGACCGGCCAGGATCTCTACGATGAATTCAAGGGAATTGTCGCCAATATCGATACGGCCTTCGACAACGTGCTGCATGGGCGCAACCGGGTGTCGGGCAAGCTGCGCATCAGCTCCACCGCCGAATACGCCCAGGCCTTCATCCTGCCGCTGCTGCCGCTGTTCACCGCGCGTTATCCCGAGGTGCGCCTGAGTTATCACTTCAACTCGTCGTTGAACGACCTGGTGGCGGAGAAGCTCGACCTGGTGATCCGCCTTGGGCACCTGGTCGACTCGGGGTTCAAGGGCCGCCAATTGGCGGACTACGGCATTGTCCTGGTGGCCAGCCCGGGGTTGCAGGAGAGCCTCGCCGTGAGCCGACCCGAGGAGTTGGCGAACTGCCCCTGGATCGGCAACAGCAACCTGGGCGGGCCGCCGGGCTGGACCTTCAGCCACCCGCGCCGGGGCGAGGTGCAGGTGCGGGTCACGCCCGGGCACGAGTCGAACTCGGCGTCGGCGATCCGCGCCATGGCCCTGGGCGGGATGGGCCTGGCGGTGTTGCCGGAGTGGCTGGTCCTGGGCGACCTGGGCGAGGGACGGCTGGTACGGGTGCTGCCCGACTACAGCCTGGCCCGGCAGCCGGTCCATGTGCTGTTTCCCAACAGCCCGCACTTGCCGCGCAAGTCCCGGGTGTTCATCGACTTCCTGGCCGAGCACCTGGGCCCTGCCTGAGTGTCTCGGCGCGGCCGTCGATGGGGGGATATACTCGGCGGGTCGTTCGAGCTGACTCCCGGGGAACCTGATGCCGCTGCAATCCTTGAACAGCCTTTCCGCCGTCGATCCCGTGCAATGGGATGGACTGCTCAAGGATGGGCAACCCTTCGTCCGCCACGCCTTTCTCAGTGCCCTGGAAGACAGCGGCAGCCTCGGGCCACGTTCCGGCTGGCAAGCCGAACACCTGCTGCATGTGGAAGATGGCCGGCTGCTGGCGGCGCTGCCCAGCTATCGCAAGTGGCACTCCTACGGTGAATACGTGTTCGACCATGGTTGGGCCGAGGCCTGCGAGCGAGCGGGCATCGACTACTACCCCAAGTTGCTCAGCGCGGTGCCATTCAGTCCGGTGAGCGGTGCGCGGGTGCTGGCGGCGACCCAGGCCGACGCGCTGGAGCTGCTCAAGAGCTTGCCCGGCTACCTGGAGATCGAGGGGCTATCCAGTGCCCATGTCAATTTCACCGACGACTTCAGCGACCAGGCCCTGGAGCGCCAGGCGGACTGGATGCTGCGCCTGGGCTGCCAGTTCCACTGGCACAATCGCGGCTATCGGGATTTCCAGGACTTCCTCGATACCCTGAGTTCGCGCAAGCGCAAGCAAATGCGCAAGGAGCGCGAGCAGGTGGTGGGGCAGGGCATGGACTTCCAGTGGCTGGAGGGGGCCGAACTCAGTGAGGCGCAGTGGGACTTCGTCTATGCCTGCTACGCCAACACCTATGCGGTGCGCCGCCAGTCACCCTACCTGACCCGCGACTTCTTCAGCCTGCTGGCCGAACGCATGCCCGAGGCGATCCGCGTGGTCCTGGCCTGCCAGGGCGGGCGGCCGGTGGCCATGGCTTTCAGCCTGATCGGGGGCGGCAGTTTCTATGGGCGCTACTGGGGCTGCCTGGCGGAGTTCGACCGCCTGCATTTCGAGACGTGCTTCTACCAGGGCATGGACTATGCGATCGCCCATGGGCTGCAGCGCTTCGACGCCGGAGCCCAGGGCGAGCACAAGCTGATTCGCGGTTTCGAGCCGGTGCTCACCCGCTCCTGGCATTACCTGCGCCATCCCGGGTTGAAGACTGCGGTGCAGGATTTCCTCCAGCGTGAGCGGGCCGGCGTCCAGGCCTATGCCGAACAGGCCAGGGACGCCTTGCCCTACCGCCAGGCCTGAGCCTCAGCGGTCTTCCTGGCCCAGCCAGCGGTAGACCAGGCCACCGACCACCGCGCCGAGGATCGGCGCCAGCCAGAACAACCACAATTGCTGCAGCGCCCAGCCGCCGACGATCAAGGCCGGGCCGGTGCTGCGAGCCGGGTTGACCGAGGTGTTGGTCACCGGGATCGAGATCAGGTGGATCAGGGTCAGCGCCAGGCCGATGGCGATGGGCGCAAGCCCCGCCGGGGCGCGTTTGTCGGTGGCGCCGAGGATGATCACCACGAACATGCCGGTCATCACCAGTTCGCAGACCAAACCCGCAGCCAGCGAATAGCCGCCGGGCGAGTGCTCGCCATAACCATTGGCGGCCAGCCCCGAGGCCAGCTCGAAGCCGGGCTTGCCACTGGCGATGAAGTACAGCAACGCCGCGGCGATCACTGCGCCGATCACCTGGGCCACCACGTACGCCGGCAGTTCCCTGGCCGGGAAGCGTCCACCCACCACCAGGCCCACGGATACCGCGGGGTTGAGGTGGCAACCGGAGATATGGCCGATGGCGAAGGCCATGGTCAGGACGGTCAGGCCGAAGGCCAGGGCGACCCCCAGCAGGCCGATGCCGACATTGGGAAAGGCCGCCGCGAGTACGGCGCTGCCGCAACCGCCCAACACCAGCCAGAAGGTACCGAGCATTTCAGTCATGGAACGCTTGAACAACGACATGGGAGAGTCCTTGATAGGTCGACCTATCAACGCGCTACAGCTGTTATGCATCCAGCAGATTAACTACAGGTTTCGCTCCGCAACCTAGGCTCAGTACAGCAGGCTTTGGCGGCAATTCCACCCGCCCATGAAAAACGCCAGGCCCCGTGGGCTGGGGCTCTGGCGTCTTTTCGGGGTGTTGTGCAGACCCTGTAGCCGCTGCTGGGCCTGCGAAGCTGCGCCAGGGCCCGCAGGGCCTTCCAATGATGGCGCCGGCTACCCGATCTTGCGGCCGCCGCGCGCCCGTACGCAGCCTGCGGCAGCGGCTACACCAACCACCTGTAGCCGCTGCTGAGCGCTCAGTCGATGCCGACGAAGCCGCCGGTCTGGTGTTGCCACAGCCGCGCATACAGGCCGCCGTGGGCCAGCAGTTCGGCATGGGTGCCGGTTTCGGCGATGCGGCCCTGTTCCAGCACTACCAGGCGGTCCATGCGGGCAATGGTGGAGAGCCGGTGGGCAATGGCGATCACGGTCTTGCCCTGCATCAGGGTCTCCAGGCTTTCCTGGATCGCCGCTTCGACTTCCGAGTCCAGGGCCGAGGTGGCTTCGTCCATGATCAGGATCGGCGCGTCCTTGAGCAGCACCCGGGCGATGGCGATGCGCTGGCGCTGGCCGCCGGACAGCTTGACCCCGCGCTCACCCACGTGGGCGTCGAAGCCGGTGCGGCCCTGGGCGTCGGACAACAGCGGGATGAACTCGTCGGCCCGGGCCTTGTGCACGGCTTCCCAGAGTTCCTCGTCAGTGGCGTCGGGACGTCCGTAGAGCAGGTTGTCACGGATCGAGCGGTGCAGCAGCGAGGTGTCCTGGGTGATCATGCCGATACGCTCGCGCAGGCTTTCCTGGGTCACCCCGGCGATGTCCTGGCCGTCGATCAGGATCTGCCCGCCCTGCAGGTCGTAGAGGCGCAGCAGCAGGTTGACCAGGGTCGACTTGCCCGCCCCGGAGGGGCCGATCAGGCCGATCTTTTCCCCGGGACGGATGTGCAGGTTGAGATCGCTGATGACCTTGTTGGCCTTGCCGTAGTGGAACTCGACATGCTCGAAGTTCACCCCGCCTCGGGTCACTTCGAGCTTGGGTGCCTGTTCGCGGTCGGTCAGTTGCAGCGGCTGGGCGATGGTCTGCAGGCCGTCCTGGACCATGCCGATGTTCTCGAAGATGCCGTTGATCACCCACATGATCCAGCCGGACATGTTGACGATACGGATCACCAGGCCGGTGGCCAGGGCGATGGCCCCGGCGCTGATCAGCGACTGGCTCCACAACCACAGGGCCAGGCCCGTGGTGCCGGCGATCAACAGGCCGTTGAGGGTGGTGATGGTGACGTCCATGGAGGTCACCACGCGACCGGCCAACTGGCTCTTCTCGGTCTGTTCGGCGATGGCCTCGCGGGCGTAGCTCTGCTCGAAATGGGTATGGGCGAACAGCTTCAGGGTGGCGATGTTGGTGTAGCCGTCGACGATTCGTCCCATGAGCTTGGAGCGGGCGTCGGAGGCATCCACCGAGCGTTTCTGGATGCGCGGCACGAAGAACCGCATGGCGCCGATGAAACCGACGATCCACAGCAGCAGCGGGATCATCAGGCGCCAGTCGGCATCGGCGAACAGCACCAGGGCGCCGACCGCGTAGATGGTCACGTGCCACAGGGCGTCGATCACCTGCACCGAGGAGTCCTGCAGCGAGTAGCCGGTCTGCATGATGCGCTGGGCGATGCGCCCGGCGAAGTCGTTCTGGAAGAAGTTCAGGCTCTGGCGCAGCACGTAGCTGTGGTTCTGCCAGCGGATCAGGCTGGTCATGCCCGGGGTGATGGTCTGGTGCATCAGCAGGTCGTGCAGGCCCACCATCAGCGGACGCAGCAACAGCGCCACCACTGCCATCCAGGCCAGTTCCAGGCCATGGTCGCTGAAGACCTGGACGCTGGGCGTGCCCTGGGCCAGGTCGATGATGGTGCTCAGGTAGCTGAACAGCGACACCTCGATCAGGGCCACGAACAGGCCCACCACCAGCAGGGCGACGAAGCTCGGCCAGACTTGCTTGATGTAGTGGAAATAGAAGGGCAGGACCCGGTTGGGCGGGGCGGTCGCGGGGGTGTCGCGGAAGATATCGATCAGTTGTTCGAAACGACGATAGAGCATGGGGTCTGCAGCCCGTTGTACGGGCTCTCCTGTGCTATAGCGGACGGGGCGCCGGGTAGGGCGCCGCCGTCGGGGACAGGCTGCGTGATCAGTCGATGCGCTTGGCCGACTTGATCAGTACCGGGTCGACCGGGACGTTCTGCATGCCTTGCTTGGTGGTGGTCTGGGAGTTGACGATCTGGTCCACGACTTCCATGCCGTTCACCACCTTGCCGAATACCGCGTAGCCGGCATCGCGGCCCGGATCGAGGAAGGCGTTGTCGGCGACGTTGATGAAGAACTGGCTGGTGGCCGAGTTGGGGTTCGAAGTCCGGGCCATGGCCAGGGTGCCGCGCACGTTGTGCAGGCCGTTGGAGGCTTCGTTCTTGATCGGGTCACGGGTGTCCTTCTGCACCATCTGCGCGGTGAAGCCACCGCCCTGGACCATGAAGCCGGGGATCACCCGGTGGAAGATGGTGTTGGAGTAGAAGCCGCTGTCGACGTAGTCGAGGAAGTTCTTGCTGGAGACCGGCGCCTTGACCGGATCCAGTTCGATCTCGATCTTGCCGAAGCTCGTGTCCAGCATGACGTGGGGTGCCTTGGCCGGTTGCGCTGCCATCAGGTTGGCGGCGAAGAGTACGGAACCGGCGACGAGGGCGATTTTTTTCAGCATGGGTCAGTGATCCTGGGTGGTGGTGTCGACTGTATTGATGAAGTGCAGCAGGGTCTGGTTGAAGCGCTGCGGTTGGTCAAGCGGTGTGGCGTGCCGGGAGTCCTCGATCACCACCAGCTGCGCGTGCGGCAGCAGTTTGACGTAAGCCTCCTTGAGCGCCACCGGGGTGTAGTCGTGGTCGGCGCTGACGACCAGGGTTGGACAGGTGATACGGCCCAGGCGTTCCTGGACTCCCCAGCCGACGATGGCGTCGAAGCTGGCGAGATAAGCACGTTTGTCGTTTCTTGCCCAGCGTTCGGCCATCTTCTGCCGCAACTCGGCTTGCTCGGGCTTGGGAAACAGTCGCTGGCCCAGGGCCTTGCCGATGGCCGCCATGCTCAGCAGCCGGGACATGCTCCAGCGCTTGAACCACTGCCAATAGTCGTCGGCCGAGCGCAGCTTGACCTCGGGCGCGCTGTTGACGATGCACAGGCTCTTGAACAGGTGCGGCTGGTCCACTGCCAGCTGGAAGCCGATCATGCCGCCCATGGACAGCCCGACATAGTGCACCGGCCCCAGGCCCAGGTGTTCGACCAGGGCCATGAGGTCGGCGGCAAATCCAGGGATGCTGTAGCGCTCCCGGGGCTTGTCGGAGCGGCCATGGCCGCGTACGTCCGGGATGATCAGGCGATAGCGGGTCGCCAGTTCCGGGACCTGCTTTTCCCAGTCCTGGGCGCTGGAACCCAGGCCGTGGACCAGCAGCAGGGGCTCGCCCCGGCCGTATTCTTCGTAGTGCAGGGTGCAACCTTCATGCTCGAAATACGCCATGGCAGAACTCCTTGTTCTGGTGGTTGGGACTTCAGGCTTGCTCGGGGGCGGCGAACGGCGCGTCCAGCGGCGCGGTGTCGAAGGTGCGCAGCAGTTCCACGAGGATCTGCGTCGCCGGGCCCAGGGGTTTGTCCTTGTTGGAGTAGAGGAAGAAGGTCGGATGGCGGCTGCCGCCCTGGTCCAGGGGCAGCACCTTGAGCAGGCCTTCGTTCAGCTCGCGCTCGATCATGTGCCGTGGCAGCCAGGCAAAACCCAGGCCGCTGCTGACGAACTTCGCGGCGGTGGCCAGGCTGCCCACGGTCCAGCGCTGCTCGGCACCCAGCCAGCCCACGTCCCGCGGTTGCTGGCGGCCGGAGTCGCGGATCACTACCTGCAACTGGCTTTCCAGGTCCTGGAAGGCCAGTTGTCGTTGCAGGCGGTGCAGGGCGTGCTCGGGATGGGCCACGGCGACGAATTCCACCGAACTCATCTCGGTCCCCAGGTAGCCGGGGATGTTGAAACCGCTGATGGCCAGGTCGGCAACGCCCTCGAGCAGCACTTCCTCGACCCCGGACAGCACTTCCTCGCGCAGGCGCACGCGGCAGCCGCGGCTCTGCGGCATGAATGCGGTAAGGGCGCGGACCAGGCGCGCATTGGGGTAGGCGGCATCCACCACCAGGCGGACCTCGGCTTCCCAGCCCTGTTCCATGTGATGGGCCAGGTCTTCGAGCTGGCTGGCCTGCTTGACCAACTGCCGGGAGCGGCGCAGCAGCACGCCGCCAGCTTCGGTGAGCACCGCCTTGCGCCCATCGATACGCAGCAGCGGCACGCCGAGCTGGTCCTGCATGCGTGCCACGGTATAGCTGACCGAGGATTGCGAACGATGCAGGGCTTCGGCGGCTTGGGCGAAGCCGCCGTGATCGACCACGGCCTGCAGGGTGCGCCATTGATCCAGGGTCACGCGGGGCGCTTTCATGAGGGGCTCCTCTTGTCCTAAGCTGGCGCTCCCGCATTGGAGAGCGCCGAATGAGAAAATTCTGTTGTGTGCTGCTGGCCCTGTTGCCCCTGGGGGCCTGGGCCTATCCCATCGATGTCGACAAGCAACTCAACGGCCTGGGCATCGACTACACCGCCTACGACACCGATGAGGACATCGGTTCCATCCAGTTGAACAACTATGGCAAGACCGACGCTACCTGCACCGTGGTGTTTCGCAACGGTCCCGAATCGCCTCGCACCCGCCGGGTGGAGGTCGCGGCGGGGCAGAGCCGGAACGTCACCGCCAAGTTCAACCGCAAGATCATCAAGCTGCGCCTGGACCTGAACTGCCAGGCCAAGTGACTCCAGTGAAGCCAGGGTCGACGACAACGTTGGGACTGGCTTCGCTTATAAACGAAATTATTGATTGGTTATAGCAGTTATTTGCGCTTTTTCATCGATATATCTCTGTTTAATCTGCGCCCCATCGACTTACGCATACCCCGATGGAGGCTTCACCCATGTCCCGCGTCCTGATCATCGAAAGCAGTGCCCGCCAGCAGGATTCCGTATCCCGCCAACTGACCCAGACCTTTATCCAGCAGTGGCAAGCGGCCTATCCGGCGGACTCGATCACCGTGCGCGACCTGGCTCGCAACCCGGTGCCGCACCTGGACGCCAACCTGCTGGGCGGCTGGATGAAGCCTGCCGAGCAACGCAACGCCGCCGAGCAGGATTCGCTGCAACGCTCCAATGAGCTGACCGAGGAGCTGTTGGCGGCCGACGTCCTGGTGATGGCGGCGCCCATGTACAACTTCGCCATCCCCAGCACCCTCAAGGCCTGGCTCGACCATGTGCTGCGCGCTGGGGTCACCTTCAAGTACACCCAGACCGGTCCCCAGGGCCTGCTCACTGGCAAGCGTGCCTTCGTGCTGACGGCCCGTGGCGGGATCTACGCCGGCAGCAGCACTGACCATCAGGAACCCTACCTGCGCCAGGTCATGGCCTTCATCGGGATCCACGACGTGCAGTTCATCCATGCCGAGGGCCTGAACCTGGGTGGCGATTTCCACGAGAAGGGCCTGAACCAGGCCAACGCCAGGCTGGCCCAGGTGGCCTGACGGGTTAATCCCCAGATAATCGCGGGATGTTCAAGTAGCTCCTGCGTACCCCCTTCAAGCCGGTTCGCGCATCGAACCTCCCTTTGCACTGCGTGCTCCTTCAGTGCCAATGCCCGATCGAACGCCTTGCGAGATCGGGCTTTTTTTTGCCGGCGATTTCACCCGCGCCGGCAAAACCGTTATCGTCGCCGCCATCCAAAGATGAGGCGAGCATGGGCTATCTACTTGTTGTCACCCTGATCCAGGCGTTTTCCTTCAATCTGATCGGCGAGTACCTGGCCGGGCATGTCGATAGCTACTTCGCGGTGCTGGTGCGGGTGCTGCTGGCCGGGTTGGTCTTCATTCCGCTGACCCGCTGGCGCCGGGTGGAGCCGGCCTTCATGCGCGGCATGCTGCTGATCGGCGCGCTGCAGTTCGGCATCACCTATGTGTGCCTGTACCTGAGCTTCCGGGTGCTGAGCGTGCCGGAGGTGCTGTTGTTCACCATCCTCACGCCGTTGCACGTGACCCTGATCGAGGACGCCCTGAACCGGCGCTTCAATCCCTGGGGCCTGCTGGCGGCCCTGGTGGCGGTGGCGGGCGCCGCAGTGATCCGTTATGACCGGATCAACCCGGACTTCTTCATGGGTTTCTTGCTGCTGCAATTGGCCAACTTCACCTATGCCGCCGGGCAGGTGCTGTACAAGCACCTGGTGGCTCGCTACCCCAGCGACCTGCCGCATTACCGGCGTTTCGGCTACTTCTACCTGGGAGCCTTGCTGGTGGTGTTGCCGGCGTTCCTGCTGTTCGGCAAGGCGCACTTCTTGCCGGATGCCCCGGTGACCTGGGCGGTGCTGCTGTTCCTCGGGCTGGTGGCCACGGCCCTGGGGCTGTACTGGTGGAACAAGGGCGCCTGCCTGGTCACCGGCGCGACCCTGGCGGTGATGAACAACCTGCATGTGCCGGTGGGCCTGTTGCTCAATTTGCTGATCTGGAACCGCCATGAAGACCTGGGACGCCTGGCCCTTGGCGGGCTGGTGATCCTGCTGGCGGTGTGGGTCAGCCGCCATGGCCAGCGCAGGGTGGCCACGGCGTGAAGGTTACGGGCTCCAGCCAGATTGGGTAGCGGTTCTACGCAGCTGTTACCCCCATCCCCAGGAGCGATGCTTTGCCCAGGACCCGCCACATCGGCGGGTTCTTTTTTGTCACTGTTTTTGCCATTTAAAACAAATAGTTAGCTAGAGAAAGGGAAGGACCAAGCGCAAGGTGACGCGGCTGGCCATGAAATTGCATCTATATGTATATACAAGACATTACAAGATGGGGCTGGCTTTGCTGAAACCGGCTCCAGGCAAGGGAGGGCGTTGCGCCATGAAGTTCCAGGTATTCCACGGCTGGTATGTGGTGTTGGCCACCCATGTGCTGTTGGCGCTGATCTTTGGCGGTGCCTATTCCTTCGGTGCGTTCTTCTCGCAGATCCAGGCCAATTTCGCGGTGGGGAGCTTTTCCGTGGCCTCGGTGTTTTCCCTGACTGCGTTGATCTACTACGCCATGGGGGTTGTCGCCGGCGTGCTGGCCGATCGCACTTCCACCCGGCGGGTAGTGGGGGCCGGCATCTTGTCCCTGGCCCTGGGTTTTTTCTGCGCGAGCCTGGCGTCCGGGTCGTTGTGGTGGTTCCTGCTGTGCTTCTGCGTGCTGGTGGGACTGGGCGTCGGCCTGGTGTATGTGCCGGCGGTGGCGGTGGTCCAGCGTTGGTTCGTCAGGCGGCGCAGCCAGGCCTCGGGCCTTGCCCTGGCGGGAACCGGGGTCGGGACCTTTGCCGGGCCGCTGCTGGCCGGCTGGCTGATGGAGCATTTTTCCTGGGAGGCGACCTTGCAGATCTTCGCCGGCGCGATCCTGCTGCTTGGCCTGGGTGCCACGGCCCTGATGCGCAGCGGCCCCCAGGAGTTGGGGCTGTTTGCGGACGGCCTGCCCGCCATGGCCGAGCGGCCCCAGGCGGCCACGGCTGGCTTGCGCCTGAGCGAAGCCCTGGGCATGGCGCGCTTCTGGTGGTATTTCGCGGCGATCCTGTGCGGTTCGGTGGGGTTGTTCGTGGCGTTGGTGCACATCAATCCCTATGCCCGGCAGGCAGGGCTGGGGGTATCCGCAGCCAACTTGCTGATTGGCCTGATCGGCGTTGGCAACGTCGGCGGTCGCCTGTTCCTCGGCAGCCTGGGCGACCGGATCGGCAGCCGGCGTCTGCTTATCGCCCTGACCTTGGTCCTGGTGCTGTTGAACCTGCTGTGGCTGGTGGCCGATGGCTTCATGGCCCTGGCGTTGTTCGCCCTGTGCTTTGGCGTGGCCAACGGCGGTTGCATTTCGCTCTACCCGGCGGTGGCGGCCGATTGGTTCGGCACCGCCAACCTGGGGGCAATACTCGGCGCCCTGTACATGTCGGTAGGTATCGCGGCATTGCTGGGCGGCAGTCTCGCCGGCTGGTTGTTCGACCTGTACCAGGGCTACGGTGCGGCGATTTGCCTGGGGGCTGCGTGCGCGTTGCTGTCCGTGCTGTTCATCCTGCTGGCTTGCCGTTCGCTGCCTGACCCGCTGTCGCAGGCAGCACCGACGGCAGCCTGAAAACACCAGGAATCGGGGACTGGCGTTTGCATTGGGCGAGGTGATCCCCTAGCCGGTCGACGCTCGATTGCTCGCGATGCTTGTCAAAGTTAGCGCGTGTTTACGGGGTAAACGCAGCGCTCTGAAGCCCATCGCGGGCAAGCCTCGCTCCTACCGTTGCCTTAGCTGATCGGCATTAGTCAGAGCGCCTGCTTCTGGCTCGGGCCGATATGGCTGGCACCCAGCACCGCCGGTAGCAGGCCGGCGCGCAGGTCGTTGCCGCTGGGTTGCTGGTACAGGCTCAGGCCGAACTCCGGCATCACCGCCAGCAGGTAGTCGAAGATATCCCCCTGGATCCGTTCGTAGTCGGCCCATACCGTGGTGCGGGTGAAGCAGTAGATCTCCAGGGGAATGCCCTGGGCCGTGGTCTGCATCTGTCGCACCATGCAAGTCATGTTCGGTTGGATCTCGGGGTGACTCTTCAGGTAGGCCAGGGCATAGGCGCGGAAGGTGCCGAGGTTGGTCATGCGCCGGCGGTTGGCCGACAGTGCGGCAACGTTGCCCTGGGCCTCGTTCCAACTTTTTAGCTCGGCCTGCTTGCGCCCGATGTAGTCGGTGAGCAGGCGTACCCCGCTCAGCCGCGCCTCTTCGTCGTCATGCAGGAAACGCACGCCGCTGGCGTCGATGAACAGGCTGCGCTTGATCCGCCGACCGCCGGACTGCTGCATGCCGCGCCAGTTGCGGAACGATTCGGACATCAGTCGCCAGGTGGGGATGGAAACAATGGTCTTGTCGAAGTTCTGCACCTTGACCGTGTGCAGGGTGATGTCCACCACGTCGCCATCGGCGCCCACCTGGGGCATCTCGATCCAGTCGCCGACCCGCAGCATGTCGTTGCTGGTCAGTTGCACGCTGGCGACGAAGGACAAGAGGGTGTCCTTGTACACCAACAGGATCACCGCCGACATGGCGCCCAGGCCCGAGAGCAGCAACAGCGGCGAACGGTCGATGAGGGTGGCGACGATGATGATGGCGCCGAACACGTACAGCACCATCTTCGCCAGTTGCACATAACCCTTGATCGAGCGGGTGCGGGCGTGCTCGGTGCGGGCGTAGATGTCCAGCAGGGCATTGAGCAGGGCGCTCAGGGCCAGGAGCTGGAACAGGATGGTGAAGGCCATGGCCAGGTTGCCGAGGAACAGCTGGCTGGCCTGGCTCAACTCCGGCACCAGGTGCAGGCCGAACTGGATCACCACGGACGGAGTCATCTGTGCCAGGCGGTGGAACACCTTGTTCTGGCGCAGGTCGTTGAGCCAGTGCAGGGCCGGTTGCCGCCCCAGCAGCCGCACGCCATGCAGCACCAGGTAGCGGGCCACCCGTCCGAGTACCAGGGCGACTACCAGCAACAGGGCCAGGCCCAGGCCGGCGTGGAGGAGCGGGTGTTGGTCGAGGGCTCCCCAGAGGTCCTGGGTATCGAGCCAGAGCTGTTTGAAGTCCATGGGCTAAAACGATTCTTCTGTGTGGCACAAGGGGGGGATTAGAGCATCTAACCCCGGCAAAGTTACGGCTTGAGAAAAATCGGCTAACAAAAAACCAACTCTTTGCCACCGTTTGCACAAAGAAACTCGGCCTGGGCCTCCGAAACCGTTACCCTATGCAGCTGTTTTTTTGCACATCTTCGAGGTAGCACCCGTGTTTTCCCAATTCGCCCTGCACGAACGCCTGCTCAAAGCCGTGGCCGAGCTTAAATTTGTCGAGCCGACTCCGGTACAGGCCGCGGCTATTCCGCTCGCGCTGCAAGGGCGTGACCTGCGGGTGACGGCACAAACCGGTAGCGGCAAGACCGCGGCCTTCATCCTGCCGATCCTCAATCGCCTGATCGGCCCGGCGAAGATCCGCGTCAGCATCAAGACCCTGATCCTGCTGCCGACCCGGGAGCTGGCCCAGCAGACCCTGAAGGAAGCCGAGCGTTTCTCCCAGTTCACCTTCATCAAGTCCGGCCTGATCACCGGTGGCGAGGATTTCAAGGTCCAGGCCGCCATGCTGCGCAAAGTGCCGGATATCCTCATCGGTACCCCGGGTCGCCTGCTGGAACACCTCAACGCCGGCAACCTGGACCTCAAGGAAGTCGAAGTGCTGGTGCTCGACGAAGCCGACCGCATGCTCGACATGGGCTTTGCCGAAGACGTGCAACGCCTGGTGGATGAGTGCCCGAGCCGCCAGCAGACCATGCTGTTCTCCGCCACCACCGGTGGTTCCGGTCTGCGGGAAATGGTCGCCAAGGTCCTCGACAACCCTGAGCACCTGCAACTCAACAGCGTCAGCCAGCTCAACGAGACCACGCGCCAGCAGATCATCACGGCCGACCACAACCAGCACAAAGAGCAGATCGTCAACTGGCTGCTGGCCAACGAGACCTACCAGAAGGCCATTATCTTCACCAACACCCGGGCCATGGCCGACCGCATCTACGGCCGGCTGGTGGCTCAGGACTACAAGGCGTTCGTCCTGCATGGCGACAAGGACCAGAAGGACCGCAAGCTGGCCATCGACCGCCTGAAGCAGGGCGGGGTGAAGATCCTGGTGGCCACCGATGTCGCCGCCCGCGGCCTGGACGTCGAGGGCCTGGACCTGGTGATCAACTTCGACATGCCTCGCAGTGGCGACGAGTACGTGCACCGCATCGGCCGTACCGGCCGCGCCGGCAACGAAGGCCTGGCCATCTCGCTGATCTGCCATGGCGACTGGAACCTGATGTCGAGCATCGAGCGCTACCTCAAGCAGAGCTTCGAGCGTCGCACCATCAAGGAGGTCAAGGGCACCTACGGCGGTCCGAAGAAGGTCAAGGCCTCGGGCAAGGCCGCTGGTACCAAGAAGAAAAAGACCGATGCCAAGGGCGACAAGAAAAAGTCCCTGGCCAAGTCGCCGACCAAGCGCAAGAGCGCCAACCGGCCCAAGAGCGACGGCCCGGCCCTGGTCAGCCAGGACGGCCTGGCGCCTCTCAAGCGCCGCAAGCCCGCGCCGGCCGCTGAGTAAGGCGCTGGCCTGAGGCCACTGAAAAGCCCGGACCTGGTCCGGGCTTTTTGTTTTCCGGACTTTCAGTGGTCGGCTTTTTTCTCGGCGTCGGCCAGTTCCTTGAGGCGTTGGTCGATCAACTGGCAATCGTCGGGCAGATCCTTGCTGGCGCTGCCCAGGTTCATCTTCTGCAGCTCATCGTTGATTTCCTTGGCCTTGGCCGGGTTTTGCTCGGTGATCTTGCTGACCTCCCGGGCCAGTTGCTCGCGCTTGGCGGTGGCTTCGTCCGGGGTACAGGCCCAGGCGGGCAGGGCCAGCAGCAGGCTGCCGGCGATGATGAGCAGGTTCAGGGTTTTCATGGGCTGCGCCTCATGTGGTGGACAGGGGGACATCCGGTTGAGGCGCCTGGAACGGGCAAAGTTCAGTTGGATGGAACAGGTGGCGGGCAGCCTGATCGTCTTTCCAGGATACGGCCTCCCGCCAGCGGCTTAGGGTAATGATGGCACTCTGCTAAAAGTGCGGGCGCAGACGAGAACTTTCAGTCCAGGGCTCTGTTACCATTCGACGCGCAAATCCACTCGGCAGAGCCTCTGATTGGGGTTTTCGGGGCTCGGCCGCGGTCTGCCCCAGGTACCGCCTGCACGGGATGTGCAGGAACAGTCTGCTGATTTCCAGAGGGCTGCGCTTTCTACGCGAAGCCTTCGATGCTCTTGTCTGTACCTGATTCCGAGGGGTGCAAGCCCCTTTGCCTATTCACCTGTCAAAGGATGATGGAGCCCTTCGACCAAGGCTCCACGCTGGGAATACGCCCATGAACTACCTCGAACGCTCCATGTCCGCCCTCCGCTCGATCGGTATCGATTTTCCCGCTCAGGAGGCACCCGTGTTGGCGCTGCTGGACAAGGTGACGGTGTACGACCCCAGCCGGGTGACCAATATCGCCGCGACCCTGCAACAGTCCACGGTGTTCAACGCTTCGGTGCGCGACAAGCTGCAGAGCATGGATATCAGTACCCGCTATGCCGATATCGCTGCCAGCTTCGATTCAATCCAGGCCGATGCGCAGCAGATGATGGAGTGGATGGCCGACGGCAAGCTGCAGTTCTCCGAGCGGATTCAACTGGCCTGGCTGAATATGCGCCGAGGCTCGATTCCTGACCGTTTCGAGGACATTCGCAAGAACTACCTGGCGGTGGCCAAGTCGGCCAATGAGCAGATCCAGCTGGAAAGCCTGATTCTCGAGGCTTACCAGGATTATCGCCTGGCCATGAAGTCGGCCGAAATCGATGCCTGCGAGGTGCTTAAGGTCGCCCAGGCGCAGTTGGACGTGGGGCGCAAGGCCTTGGCGGACGCTGGCGCAGCGCTAGAGGTGGCCGACCTGGAGGCGGCCGAGCGAGTAAGGCTGGAGCTGGCGCGGGATGTGGCGTTGCGCAACCTGCAGGATGAGGACAAGCGCTTCCAGATCATCACCGACATCGCCGATCACTTGAAGGCGGGCTACAGCGCAGCGGAGTTGGTGTTCGCGCGTCTGAGCCAGTACCGCTCGGTGAAGGAGCGTCTCTACCAGCGCGCGGTAAGTTTTTTCGCCACCAATGAGATCGTGTTTACCGGCCTGGCGGCGGGCTTCACGGCGTCCGGTGGGTTGGCCGAGGTCACCCAGACTCTCAATGCCATGAACGATGGCATCAACTCCAGCCTCGAAGCCCAGGCCAAAGCTGGTGGCGCGCAGCTCGAGGCCGCGCTGAAGGCAGGCTATGGGACTAATTTGAAGGCCAGTTCCGTCAAGGCCCTGGCCGAGGCGGTAGTCGATTTTCAAGCCAGCAGCCTTAGCTTGATCCAGGAGCTGCGCAAGGAATCGGCATCGGCAGCCGCCGAGATCGAGTCGATCACCGAGGACAGCAAGCGGCGCTTCAGCGCGCTCCTGCAAAAGGGGCTGTGAGGTGAGCAGTATTTCCCTCACCGAACAGATGGGGGCCATGGCGCTGATCGACGAACTGCGATACAGCCAGGCCGAAGTGCAGAAGCACCTGGACTTGCCCAGGCACCGGCTGTTGGTGGCCGAGCGGATTCGCGAGTACTACCGCTCCAGGGGCATTGAGGTCGAGGATGCCTTGGTCGAGGAAGGCGTGCGCAATTTTTTCGCCAATCGCTTGACCTACGCGGCCCAGCCGATAGGGGCCTGGGCCAAAGGCCTGGCGCGAATCTATATCGCTCGCGCTCGATGGCTGATGCCTGTGGCGATGCTCCTTGTCTGTTTTACAGGCGCGGCCTTCATGGCGCGTCCGGCAGTCAATTTCCTAAGCGAGCTGTGGCTGCGCAGCACCCAGGATCAGCTAGATCAGGCACGAGCCCAGGTCGATGCGCGGGGTGTGCAGTTGGACCGCCTGCAGAAGCGCCTGTCCAGCCTGGAGTCGCAGGCGCTCATCGCTCATTTGGAAGCTGCGATTCGGTTGCTCGAGCCTGTGCGTGAGATCTTGGAGAAGGCGCGCCTGGCGCAGCCGATCAGCCTGCCGACGAAAGCCAGCTCCGCGCGCCGGACAGAAGATGCCGCGCTTGCTGCGTCGCTGGCCAAGGAACTGCAACAGCAGGTCCTGGAGCTCAAGGCTCTGGAGCCGCGACTGGACGCTGTGGCGCAGCTGCTGGCAGCTGATACCAAGCTGAAGGCCCGGGTGACAGGTGCGTCATTCGCCGCGCT
Source organism: Pseudomonas piscis (assembly GCF_009380155.1). Classification (GTDB taxonomy): domain Bacteria; phylum Pseudomonadota; class Gammaproteobacteria; order Pseudomonadales; family Pseudomonadaceae; genus Aquipseudomonas; species Aquipseudomonas piscis. Next base: position 1,297,019 of record NZ_WHUV01000001.1, read on the forward strand.
CGGCACCACCTATCCGGCACTTGCTGCGGCGGCAACCAAGGCCCGCGCCATGGTGAACCAGGCCGATATCCAAGGCCTTCCGGCGGTACAGGCGGCGCTTGAGCGCCTGGATGGGCTGTTGGCGCAAGCAATCGCGATCAGCCCTTACCTCGCGCAACTGCAAGATGCTCGGGACAATCTGTACAAGATGCGGTTGAGCAAGGCCGATAGCGAGAAGTTCCAACCCTTGCTCGCCCGGGTCGACCAGGCCACCAAGGACATGGATGCGGCAGGTGCCGAGCGTTGGTTGCAGGAGATCGAGCGACTGCGGGCTGTCGCGGCTATGCCCTTGACTCTGGAAGTGGTCAGTCGGGTTGGAGAGAAGTCGATGGTCGAGCGCAACTATGACCCCACCGGTGGCAAGAGCTGGTATCTGCTGACCGAGGCCATAGATGTATCGGGCAATGTGGTGGAGGTCCCTATCACCAGCATCGAGAGCGGCGAGCGACGTTACACCGCGATTTTTGGGGTGCGAGTCAGTCACGCGACGTATCAGGCGGCCAAGCAGGACAAACTGCAGGATGGCCATGTCGATGATCGCTTGATGGGACGCAAGGCTGCCAATTCACTGACCTTCACCTTCGTCAAGGGCCCGGTCAAAAGCAAACCTGATTACATCCTGGAGTGGTAATGAGTGCGAGCAGCATGATGGCCTCTCTTAGCGCCAACTCTCGGCGCTACGAGATCGAAATGCGCAGGCTCCAGAAGGAACTGTCTTCTGCCCATAAGCAGGACTTGCGCCTGCAACAGAAGATCACTGGGGTATTTCCACGGATCGCCAATCTGCAGCTGGAGGGGGGCGCGCAGCTGTCGGATGAAGTGCAGAGCCTGCTGGAGCAGCGCGAGGGAATCGAGTCTGGCCTGCGTGAGCAATTGGCGCAGGTAGATGAAGCGATTGCCAGGCATCTTCAGGAGATGGCGACGGTTTCCCTGGACATGGAGGCTGTCGTCGCTGATCTCGAGCAGCGATTGATAGTGGAGCCTGGGTACCAACGGCAAGCGGCGTTACTCGCTGAAGCCGTCGAGTCTTGCAACGCGTCGATGGCTTCTTACCAGGAGTTGCGCGACGAGTGCCACGCCAAGCTCCAGGACTTTCAGGCCGAGCCGCTGTACCTCTACCTCAAAGGCCGCGGCTTTGGCTCTGAGCGTTACGTTGGCCGGACGTTCTTTCGGACGCTGGATCGATGGATCGCCCGGTTGTGCAATTTCCCCCAGAACAACGCGACCGAGCAGAGCCTGCTGGCCATGCAGAAGGCCAACGAGGATGCCCAGTTGCAGCGTGATGGCCAGCGGGACATTCAGGAGGCCGAACTGGCACGGCTGTATCAGGAGGCCCTGGCGGATACCCAATGGCCGGTGTTGGAGGCGTCCCTGACAACCGAGCGTGACGCAGCGGAGGCCGGCAAGGCCCAGGCCAATTCCCTGCATGAACGGCTGGAGCTGTTTGTTTCCAGGAAGGACGAGTACTTTGCCTTGACGGTCGAGTTGCTGTCCCGGCAGTTGGCCGAGATGGATGCGCTCAAGCTTGAGCACCTGGCAGGGCAGACGGCGACCTCCAAGGACGATGAGCTGGTGAAGAAAGTGGGGAAATTACGTGCCGAACTTGATGACTTGCGGCAGCGGATACCACATCTGGAAGGGGCGATCCAGGATGCAGAACACGACTATGATATGGCGAGCCGGCTTGAGGACGACCTGTTTTGCAATGGATACATCAGCCACCTGTACGACTACTCCTGGGGCCTGAACTTTGACGCGTTGGTGGCCGGCTTCATGGCAGGCGAGCTGTCTTTTTCACAGGTGGCGAATGAAGTAATGCGCCATCGCCGGGAGTTCGAGCCAGCTCCGCGTCCCAGGAGCAGCGGCTCCAGTAGCTCGGGCAGTCTTTTCAGCAGTTCTTCACGCAGCGGTTCCAGCAACTCGAGCAGCCGATCCGGCAGTTCCTCAAACAGCAGTTCCGGTAGCTCTAGCCGTTCATCGAGCAGTAGTGGTGCAGCGCAGAGCTCCAGCGGCTCGTTCAGTTCCTCCCGGTCGACGGGAGGTGGTGGGTTCTCCACCAGTGACAGTCTCTAGCGCATCCATGAGGAGTTTAAAACGGGGCAGCCTTGGCTGCCCCGTGTCGTTTCTGCTCTGTCGTGGCTTACAGCGCCTTGACCGGAAAGCAGATATCGAACTCCAGATCACCGGTTCGATCGCTCCAGGCGTCCATCGGATACAGCTCGAAGGCTGGCCGCGCGTCGGGCTGCATACCGCTCTTGGGCAGCCAATCGCGACACAACTCGCTCCAGGTATCGGCGATATCGGGGCCTTTGCCCTGGTAGTGCGTGATTGCATAGAGGCCACCGGGCAGGGTGGTGACGACCGCGGGAGCCCGGCCCTTGAAGTCGAGGGGGACTTCGACGCAGGCGTCGTAGCGGCACTTCTCGGGTGGGGTGACGTAAGGGTCGTCATGGCCGATGCCGTAGCGTGCGCGGCCCATGAGCCCGTTCTCGGCCATCCAGGGGATGACGGCCTGCTGCCAGAACAGGCCGATCCCCGGCCCGTAGGCGCCGGTATAGCGCAGGTAGGCGACGCGTACGGGGGGTAGTTCCTTGATGGTGACCTTCATCGTGAGCTCCTTCAGGTGGATGAAGGCATCAGGGTCGTCGAAAGCCGGGATGTGGGTCTGATCAGGATTGCGCAATTGCCGCAGGCGGCGTTCGCGAATGTCGTCCAGACGGCGGTGCCAACGCTTGGGCTCGGTATCGCGCCAAGTGCTGGGCGAGACCGAGAAGTGCTGCTTGAACGCCCGGGAAAAGGCCTCGCCGGAGCCGAAACCCACTTCCAGGGCAATCTCCAGGATGGAGGCTGCGGGGTGGCTGGCCAGCAGGTGCGCGCCACGGGCCAGGCGCCGGCGCCTCAGGTAGACGCCCAGGGGTTCACCGACCCAGGCGCTGAACAGGCGATGAAAATGATAAGGCGAGAAATGCGCCACCTGCGCCAAGTCACCCAGCTCCAGGGGTTGGTCCAGGTGTTGGTCGATATGCTCCAGCACCCGGTTCATGCGCAGGGTGTATTCGTGGAGACTGTGGTAGGCGGGGGTCATGCCTACAGCTTAGCTGGCGCTGTGGTGGGACCGCTAGCGCGGCCCCACCATCGATCGTGCCGAGTGTTCAGTCGTCGCAGCAACATCCCGCCCCCTGTTTCGCACCTGGGGTTGGCGCATAGCGGTCATGGTGGCGAACCCAGTTCATGATCGGCCCCTCGTTGCGCCCCTTGGGCGTGAGGTCGAGGAAGTTGTACGCCCCCAGCAGCAGGTCCAGGCCCCGGGCATAGGTGGAGTAGGTGTGGAATATCTGTCCCTGCTCGTTGCGATAGAACACGCTCAAGCCGGGCAGCTCCAGCTCGTTGCCGCTCACTGGCGCATAGTTGTAGCTGGCTGTGGCGCTGGCCAGCTGTTCGCTGTCGAAGCTGACGCCGAAGTCCTGGTTGAAGTCGTCGCCTGCGCTGGAGAGCCAGTCGAAGCGCCAGCCCATGCGCTGGCCAAAGGCCTGGAACTGCTCGTAGGGCGCATGGGACACCGCCACCAGCGCCACGTCATGGTGGGCCAGGTGCAGGTTGGCCCCATCGAAATGATCGGCCAGGAATGAGCAACCCTTGCAGCCTTCTTCCCAGCCGTCTGCGAACATGAAGTGATAGACCACCAACTGGCTGCGACCGCCGAACAACTCGGCCAGCGTCAGTGCACCATGGGGCCCGTGGAAGCGGTAGGGCTTGTCGATCCGTACCCAGGGCAGTGCCCGGCGTTCGGCGCTGAGCCGGTCACGTTGGCGGGTGAAGGCCTTTTCGTTGAGCAGGTGCTGCTTGCGTGCTTCCAGCCATTGTTCCCGGCTGACCACGGGATGGTCGCTGATATCCATGACGTCGTTCCTCAGGGCGGGGGATGGGTTCTACACACGCTAGTCGTTTGGTGGGCAAGCAGATCGACAAGCTGCCAGGTGGTGCGAATTTCCTGAACGGCTGGCGTAGCCACCGGTCACAACCCAGGCAAGGCATTGCATTCTGGAGGTTGAATCGAAATGGCGACTTACAACTGGGATCTGATCGAACGCTTGCTGCACGAAGTGCAGAACGGTGCTGGCCACAGCTTCACCCCACGGCCTTATGCCGAGCAGCATGCGGCGGCCATGGCCGCCGAAGGCGAGTCCACGGGCAACCTGGATGAACTGAAGACCACCGCCACCGAATACGAAAAACTGCTGCTGGACCGCGGGTTCATCCAGAGCAGGCCGGAGCAGGAGGGCGGTAATGGCGAGAACTTCATGCTCACGCCCCGGGGCTCGAGCCTGTTGTGCTTGCTCGACAGCAGCATTCCGGGCAACGAGCATCCACGCCAGGTGCTGGACGAACAGGCCGATGCCCTGGACCCACTGACCTTCGACGAACTGGCGTCCAAGGCCCAGATCGCCTGAGTCAGGGACGGCGGGCGTCCTGCAGGCATTTCAGGTTGGTGAAGTCCTGGCGCACGCCGTCGATCTTCTTCAGCAGGCGCTGGCGTTGCTCGGGACTGCTGCTGGCCATCAGGTCCACCACGAGGCTGCGTGCGGCCTGTTCGGTGTGCTCGTAGGCCTGGCGGTAGTCGGCGGTCCACAGGCTTTCGCGGTCCACCAGCAATTGTTCGATGCGCTGCGGGAAGTCGCTGGCCCGCCGCTGCTGTACTGCAGCGCTGAACAGCGCCTGCCAGTGGGCGCGGTTGGCGAGCCACTGGCGGTTCTGCTCGCCCAGAGAGACGGACCATCGCTCGACACGCAGGCGTTGTTGTGGGTTCAAGGTACCGAGCCAGGCCCTGAGGCGTTTTTCCATGCGCTGGCTGCGCTGTTCGATCTGCCGTGCCAGGGGCGGCTGGAGGTACTGCTCGCGGTGTTCCTGCAGGTCCTTGGCCAGGGAGCTGTTCATCTGCGCCACTTGCCGCTCATCCAGGCCTTGGAGCAACTCCACGGCCGACGGGGTGATCTGGCGGGCGATCTCGGCGATGGCTTGCTTGGCTTCACGGGTGCGTGCCTGCAGCGCCGCATCATTGACCTGGTTGTCTCGGACCATCGACTGCAGGCGGTCGAGCCAGTCCAGGTAGCCTGGTAGCTGGGTGCTGCAATGCCAGCTCAGGTGCTGCTGCAGGCGCTGGTTGAGCCAGCTCTTCTGCTCGCTGTTCATATCCAGGTAATCGTCAAGGGTCCAGGGAATGATCACGTCCAGGTTGCGGTAGGCCAGGCCCACCCGGCTACAGGCACCCAGCAGCAGGCTGGCGATCAGCAAGGCGATGAGGAAGTAGTACCGGCGCGACATATCCAGGTCCTTGGGTGTGCGGGTTGCTGCATCTGAACCCCGATGGCCCCCGGCAGTTCAGCTCTTCTAGTAGAAGCTCCGCTCGGCCTTGAAGGTCAGCAGGCCGTCGCAGCGGCTGTTGTGTCCAGAATAGGCCGGGCAATCGCTGCCGTTGAGGCTGGAGTCGCTGTAGATCAGGTTGAGATCGATCCCCAGCCATGGGCGGGAGAACTTGATAGACCAGTCGTTGAAGCTGGAGATGTAGCCGCCCTTGGCCACCGACACGGCATTGTTCAGGCGGTAGGTGCTGTACTTGACGCTGACCCCGATCCCGAACGGAGGGTTGCCGCCCAAGTCGGCGAACAGGGTGCTGTTGCGTCGGTCCGGGTCGTTGCTGAAAGCCGCGCCGAAACGGCTGCCCAGCAGGCTCAGGCCGCCGTAGAGCTGCTGGCTGTCCTGGGTGCGCAATTGCGGATAGTTGTAGTGGATCACTCCCAGTTCATAGCCCAGGTTCTGGTCGAGGGGCTGCTTGAAGCCCAGGTAGGAATCGACCTCCAGGCGGCTCGCGGGGCTCAGGCCCAGGCTTGGCGACCACTGGCCGAAGTACCAGCCGCTGTCGTGGTCCAGGTCGAGGCCGCCATGGAAGGAGCCGCTGGAAGATGGTTTGACCAGGCCCTGGGCCATGCTGCGGCTGGGGCTGGTGCCCAGCTTGAGGTCGAAGTCGCCCAGCTCGCGCTGGAAGATCTGCGCTTGGGCCAGCGGGCACGCCAGGGCCAGGCAGATGGCCAGGAAAGTGGGTTTGCGCATGCAGCACTCCTTGGACTGCGGGGAGTGACAGCCTGGGATGGCTGAAACGATTTATCCAGAGGGCTGCAAGGATACCGGTCGTGGCCTGCAGGTTCGGGCCGTTCGTCGATTTTTGCGGGAGCGGGGGGAGAAGGTAGCGCCGGTCCCGACGCTTGGAGCAAGCGTCAGGGGACCAGGAAAAGCGGGGGAGTATTACTTCTTGCCGAGGCTGATCTGCTTGGACGGGCTGAAGGTCTGGCCGCTGACGCCCTTGGCGATCTGCTGGATCTGGCCACCGGATTTCAGGAAGGCCGCGACCTGTTCATTGATCGATTCGCTGGTTTCCACCACGGGGACAGGTTTGACTTTGCTGCTGGAGTTTTTTACTCGCATGATTGCCATTTAACCTTTGGGAAAATTAATTTGGCCAGCCATCCTAACAGACTCGCCCGATAATTGTTTGTTTCCCCGGGTGTTAGTGCAGGTCGGAGTTTATTCTTGCTCTTGAAGCGGTATCTCGAATATGTCGCTAAGTCGCTGTTTTAAATAAGACCTGCCCGGCCAGTGGCGGCTGCGGCGCGAGGGAGAATGGCCAAGATGGCGACCCCTGGCCTGACGAATGGGCTGCAGTCTGTCGCCAAAGCCAGGAAAACCGCAGCCTGGCGCGGATTTTCCGCCGCGGTGCCACAGCGGCGCCAACCTGGCCATGGAAAACAGGTAGAATGCCGCCCACGCAATGAGGGTATTGGAAATGGCTTTAGTCGGGCGTTACAACAGTTTGCAAGTGGTTAAACATACCAACTTCGGTTTGTATCTGGATGGCGGTGCGGATGGCGAGATATTGCTGCCCAATCGTTATATCCCCAAGGATATTCCCAGTGAAGATGAAGACTGGCTGAACGTTTTTGTTTACCTGGATAGTGCAGACAAGTTGATTGCAACAACCGAGAAGCCGAAAGTCCAGGTCGGTGAGTTCGCCAGCCTCAAGGTCGTCGAAGTCAACAGCATCGGCGTCTTCCTGGACTGGGGACTGTCCAAGGACCTGCTGTTGCCGTATTCCGAGGAAAAGCGCCAGCTCAATGCCGGTGATTACTGCGTGGTGCATGTCTACCTGGACCGCCACACCCGTCGCATCACCGCTACGGCTCGCCTGGATCGTTACCTGGACAAGACCCCGGCCAATTACCAGGCCGGCCAGGAAGTCGACCTGCTGGTGGTGGAGTCCACCGACATGGGCTTCAAGGCGATCATCAACAACAAGCACTGGGGCCTGATCCACAAGAACGAGGTGTTCAAGTTCCTGCGTTCCGGCATGCAGGAAAAGGGCTTCATCAAGGAGCTGCGTGCCGATGGCAAGATCAGCCTCAGCCTGCAACCTGTGGGGGCCCAGGCCGCCAGCAGCCTGAACGCCAAGATCCTGGCCAAGCTGCGGGAAAACAACGGCACCCTGGAGGTCAGCGACAAGAGCGACCCGGCCCTGATCAGCCGCCTGTTCGGGGTCAGCAAGGGCAATTTCAAGAAGGCCATCGGCGCCCTCTACAAGCAGGGCGAGATCGTCATCCACGCCGATCGTATCGAGCTCAGCTAAGGCTCGTTCCCTTCCACTCCGGGGGCTTGGCGTCCCCGGGGCGGCTCTCAGGCCACTTCGGCGGACGCCGTTGGCGCAAAATCCAGCAAGTCGATGAAGTTCTCCAGCAGTGGCGAGGCATTGAGCCGGTTGTGGCTCATGTACAGGCCGATGCCGGGATTCGGCTTGCGCCCCAGCGCTGTCAACGGGCGGAACACCACCTTGTCCCGCAGGGTGGTATCGGCCACCGATTCCGGTACCAGCGCCACTCCGAAACCACAGGCTACCAAGCCGATCTGGGTATGGACCCGCGCCGCTTCCTGGACCACCCGGGGCTGGAAACCGGCGGCTGCGCACAGGCCCATCAACTGGCTGTGGTATCCGCTGCCCAGGGGCTGGGGGGTGAACACGAAAGGCTCGTCGGCAAACTCCTGCAAACGCACCTCCTGGCTGTTGGCCAGTGGATGCCCGGCAGGCAGGGCCATGACGATCCGCTCGTCGAGGATCAAGCGTGATTCGATGGAGTCGGCAGGCAAGGGCAACAGGCGCATGAAGGCGATATCCGCCTCGCCCGCCAACAGGGCCTTGGCCTGGCTGGCGGAGGGCATCTCGCGGATGACCAGCCGGACCTTGGGATAGCTTTCGCGAAAACGCCGCAGGCCATGGAGCAGGCCATCGTAGTAGGTCAGGGACAGGGTGCAGATGGTGAGCTGGCCGGCGATACCTGCACCGACCTGGCGCGCTTGCTCGATACCCTGCTCCAGGTCCTTCAAGGTGCGGTAGGCGACATCGAGGAATGTCGAGCCGGCCGGGGTCAGCCTGACCTCGCGTCGGTTGCGGATGAAGAGGCCGAAGCCGAGCTTCTGCTCGAGGCGATGGATAGCCTGGCTCAGGGCCGGTTGCGCCATGAACAGGCGGTTGGCGGCCTTGTGGAAGTTCAGTTCCTCGGCGACCGCGATGAACTGCCTGAGCAGGCGGGTCTCGACCATTTCTCGCATTCCCTCGTTGGCATTGAGCGACAGGCCGCCATCATAGAGGCGCCGCCGGCAGGCTCCAACCGGGCCCGGGCTGATAGCTGCGGGGTATCAGTGGCGCATCGATAAAGTATCAAGTCCTCCCGTTGTTTGTTGTTAAGGTGCGGGCGACACAACAGGAGAGGCCAACATGGATTTCAAGGGTAGGACTGCCATCGTCACCGGGGGCGGACGCGGCCTGGGCCTGGACTATGCCCGCGCGTTGGCCGGGCTGGGCGCCCGGGTGGTGATCAGCGACCTGGGCACCGATCGCCTGGGCGCGGGCGCCGATGAGCAGGTGGCCGTCACCGCGGCGCGTATGCTGCAGGCCGAAGGCGGGCAGGTGGTCGCCCATGCCGGCGACCTGGCCGATGAAGCCACGGCCCGGCAGTTGGTGGCCCTGGCCGTCGATACTTTCGCCGGGGTGGACATCATCATCCATAACGCCGGCTGGGTCGGTTACCAGGGCATCGAGGACACCGACCGCGAGTTTCTTTCGCGGGCGCTGGACGTCAACGTGCAGGCGCCGACCTGGTTGTGCAAGCACGCCTGGCCCTATCTCAAGCGTTCTGGCGCGGCGCGGGTGGTCCTGACCACCTCGGACCGGGCCATGTATCAGCAGTATGCCCAACCCGGGCTGTTGGCCTATGCGGCCGGCAAGATGGCCCAGTTGGGCATCATGAATGCCCTGGGCATGGAGGGGCGGGAGCACGGGATCCTGGTGAACGCCGTCTCGCCGGTGGCCAAGACCCGGATGTGGGGCGTGACCGAGGCCCCGGTCGAGCTCAAGCCGGAATGGGTGACCCCGGGAGTGCTCTACCTGGCCAGCGCCGCTTGCCGTGATAGTGGCTACGTACTGCGGGCCAGCAATGGCCAGTTCACCGCGACCCGCTTCAGTGAGAACCCCGGGGTCGACTATCCCCGGAGCCTGGCTCGGGTCGCGGCGAGCAGTGTCGAGGATGTCGCCCGCCTGTGGGAGCAAATCAAGGAAGGCTGAGCGGCCTCAGGACAGCGCCGCGCACGAGGGCTGCAGCCGTTGTTGGCTCAGCAGCAGGCCCCCGCCAAGCAGCAGGCCGCTACCAGCAACCAGCAGGGCCAGTTGCAGGCTGCCACTGAAGTGGCTGCTCAGCGCCGCCAGGAGTGGGCCGCTCAACTGGCCCACGGCGAAACAGGCGGTGAGCAAGCCGGTGTTGCGCTGGACGGCGTGGGGCGCCAGCTCCCGGGAACGTTGCATCACCAGTTGCATGCAGGCCAGGAACGGCGTGCCGCACAGCAGCACCCCCAGCAACAGCCCCCAGCCGCTGTCCAGCAGGCAGGCGAAGACGCCGATGGCCTGTAGCCACAAAGTCGCGACCAGCCAGTGGCGGGTGCTGTCCGGATAGTGCCGGCGCAGGCTGACCAGCAATACCCCCAGGGCCGCGACCATGCCGAACCCGGGCCAGAACAGATCGGCCTGCCATTGGCCATGGAATTGGGTGCTGGCCATTTGCGCGAGAAAGGTCGCGGGGATGATGTAGCCCATGCCGTACAAACCGTAGACCAGCCCCAGGCGGCCCACGCCAGGCTCGCTCACGGGGTTGGCCTGGCCGGTACCCTGCGGGCCGGTGCCGGCCTGGGGCAGGATCGGCAGGATGACCAGCAGCATCAACAAGGCCACTGCGGCGTACAGCAGCCACAGGTCGGCCGAGTCGTGCCCCAGCAGATTGGAGCCCAGGGCCAGCAGGCCGGTGAGCATGATGCCCAGCCCGGGGCCGGCGAACACCAGTGCTCCCAGCCGCGGGCGCCCGGCAGCCTGGGCCAGGGGCTGGCTCAAGGCGGTGATCATCACCAGAGCCCAGGCGCTGGCCACCCCGGCGCCGAAACGCAGGAGCAAATGCGGCCAGAAGCCCTGGGCCCAGAACGACGCCAGGGTCAGCAGCACGCACAGCCACAACCCTCCCAGCAGGCGCCCGCGCACCTGGGACGGGCGTCGTGCCAGCATCGCATCCAGGGCGCCGATGAGATAACCCAGGTAGTTGGCGGCGGCTATCAGTCCGCCGGCAGTCAGGTCGACCTGGCCTTCGCTGATCAGGTGCGGCAACTGCGGGGTCAGGGCGAAGCGGCCAATGCCCATGGCCAGCATCAGGGCAACGAAACTGGCGAGCAGACGGATCAGGGGAGACATGGTCGTTGTTCCAGTGACAGGGGGGATGACCGTCAGGCTAGAGTCGATTGACTTTCGTTAAAAATGAATAATATTGAGCAACTTGTTCAGTTTTGGAGAAGGTTATGGAGTTCAGCCAACTGCGTATCTTCCAGGCCGTAGCCGAAGAAGGCTCCATCACCCGGGCCGCCGAGCGCTTGCACCGGGTGCCGTCGAACCTGTCGACCCGGCTCAAGCAATTGGAGGATCAACTGGGCGTCGAGCTGTTCCTGCGCGAGCGCCAGCGCCTGCAACTGTCGCCGGCGGGCAAGGTGTTGCTGGACTATGCCGCGCGCCTGTTCGCCCTGCACGACGAGGCCCAGGTAGCGGTGCTGGGGGGCCAGCCGGCCGGCGACTTTGTCCTGGGTACCATGTACAGCACGGCGGCCATTCACCTGCCGGGGCTCCTGGCGCGATACCACCGTACCTATCCGGCGGTGAACCTGCATGTGCAATCCGGCCCCACGGGCGAGCTGCTCGAAGGGCTGCTCGCCGGACGCCTGGATGCCGTGCTGGTGGACGGGCCGATGGAGCTGGCGGGGCTGGACGGCGTGCCCTTGTGCAGGGAGAACCTGGTGTTGATCAGCGAGATCGATCATCCGCCGGTGCACACGGCCCTGGATGTCGAGGGGCGGGCGGTATTCACCTTTCGCCAGGGCTGTTCCTATCGCACTCGCCTGGAGTCCTGGTTCGCCCATTACCATGCGGCAATGGGCCGGGCCATGGAGATCGAGTCCTACCAGAGCATGCTGGCCTGCGTGATCGCCGGTTCAGGGATTGCCCTGATGACTCGTTCGATGCTCGACAGCCTGCCCGGGCGCGAAAGCGTGGCGGTGCATCCCCTGGCCGAGCCGTTCGCCCACTGCACCACCTGGTTGATGTGGCGCAAGGGCATGGTGGGGGCCAACCTCAATGCCTGGATCGAACTGCAACAAGGCTCCGCTGGTCCGATAGAGCAGTCGGTGCGTGCCTTGGCATGAGCGGTCCTGGGCGATTGGCCATAATCCAGTAACAGTTCATTGCCATTACAGGGCAGCGCGCGGGAAAACTTAGGACTATTATCTGCTTGAGGCGGCGTATGACAGCCGCTTGGCATGACCCTTGAGGGGGCACTATGAAAGACAAACTGCAAAGCTGGCTGCACGACCTTGGCGTTGCACTGGGCCTGATCGAGCCACCGCTGCAACCGGTGCCGATTCCTACCGAGGAAGAACTGCGGCGCCGTCGGCAACGTCGTCGCTGATCTCGCTGCGAGAGCGGGGACAGGCCCCGGCTCTCGCCCGCAGCTCCCTGACGCCGGGCCGCAAGCCGGCCCTGCGAATCAATCCTCTTGTCGCCGTGACATCTCCAACAACCACTCGATCAGCTCCTGAACGCAGCGCAGTTCCTGGAGCGCGCGTTGTTCCTCGCCGGTGGGAACGCACAGGCCGAAGCGGTCCTCCAGGCGCCAGAGCAACTCTTCCAGATCATCCCGCTCCAGCCCAAGGTCCCTGAGCTCGCTGTCGTCGTCCAGGCAGGTGCGTTCGCCCAGCCAGCAGCGAATGAGCGCATGCACGGCCCGACGGGCTTCGCTGCGGTTCATCGGACCGCCTTGGGCGATGATCGCGGGTCACGGATGCATGGGGCGAAGGTCCCGGCGCCGGGTCTTTTCCAGGATGAACAGGCTCAGTTCGCTGATGGAGTGGATCCAGTACAGGTCGTGTTCGGCGTCGAGTCGGATGTCGAACTCGTTTTCCAGGCTGTGCAACAGGGCCTTGAGGTCCAGGGAGTAGGTGTCGCTGGTTTGCGCCTGGCTGGGAGGGGTCCGCCATTTCTGCGCCATTTGGGCTTCGATGGCCTGGCGGATGCTTTGCTGGATGTCGAAACGGTCCATAAACACCTCGGGGCAGGGGGAGAGGTTTTTATTGTTATGACCCCGTCCAAGGGTGATGCGATAGCGCGCACAGATGCTGCCAGCGATCCTTGTACCGTTCTCCTGCAGGAACGATCGTCGCTGAGTCAGAGTACAGCACAGGATTTTTGCCGCAGGGGTGACCATTCGTCCCCTGGGAAATGCCACAAGCCTTGTGCTGCGTTGCCTGGGCGTAAAAAAAACGGGTGCGGCCACCGACGCCGCACCCGTCGAAGAAAAACTTCAGCTACCGCTCTTCAGCTCAGATCGCGCTGGCCAGCGGGGCCGTGCGCCGCGAAGCCAGGCTGACCACCACGAAGCTCACCAGGCCCGCCATCAGGCTGTAGTAGATCGGAGTGTTGGCATCCAGGCCGTCCTTGAACATGAACACCAGGGCGGTGATGAACCCCAGGCTCATGCTGGCGATGGCTCCGGCGGTGGTGGCGCGCTTCCAGAAGATCGCCCCGATCAGCGGGATCAGCATGCCGCCTACCAGCAGGTTGTAGGCCAGGGTCAGGGCGCTGATCACGTCGTTGACCACCAGCGCGATACCCAGCACCACGATGCCGGTGAGCAGGGTGAACAGGCGGTTGATCCCCAGGCTCGATTGCTTTCCGCCACGCAGCCGTGGCAGCAGGTCCTCGGTCAGGGTGGTGGAAGCGGCCAGCAGGCCGGCGCTGGCGGTGGACATCATGGCGGCCAGGGCGGCAGCGATCACCAGGCCACGGATGCCGTCCGGCAACGAAGCCTTGACGATGGCGGCGAAGGCGTTGTTCGCGTTATCCAGATCCGGCAGCAGCACGTGGGCGGCCATGCCGATCAGGGCGCAGGCCAGGCCGTAGAGCACGCAGTAGAAGCCCGCCAGGGTGCCGGCGTACTGTGCGACTTTCTCGGTCTTGGCGGTGAATACCCGCTGCCAGATGTCCTGGCCGATCAGGATGCCGAAGAAGTAGATCATGAAGTAGGTGATGATGGTGTCCCAGCCGATGGTGGTGAAGCTGAAGCTCGCCGCCGGCAGCTTGGCCACCAGCTCATCCCAGCCACCGACGCGGTAGAGGCAGATGGGCAGCAGCAGGAGCATCAGGCCGACGGTCTTGATCACGAACTGGACGATGTCGGTCAGGGTCAGCGACCACATGCCGCCGATCGCCGAGTAGATCACCACAACGCCGCCGCCCAGCAGCACCGAGAGCCAGAACGGCAGGTTGAACAGCACTTGCAGCACGGTCCCGATGGCGAGGATCGAGGTCACGCCGATCATCAGCGCGTAGGCCAGCATGATCACCGCGCTGGCCTGGCGGGCCATGGGGTTGTAGCGCTTTTCCAGGACCTGGGTCACGGTGAAGATCCGCAGCTTGAGCAGCGGCTTGGCCAGGAGGAGGTTCAGGGCGATGATCCCGGCGCCGAGGGCGGCGCACAGCCAGAAGCCGGAGATGCCATGGACGTAGCCCAGGCGCACGGTGCCGACGGTGGACGCGCCGCCCAGCACGGTGGCGGCCATGGTGCCCATGTACAGGGTCGGTCCCAGGTTGCGGCCGGCCACCAGGTAGTCTTCGTGGGTCTTGGCCTTGCGCATGCCGTAGTAGCCGAGCACCAGCATGCCGGCGGCGTAGATGAGTACGACGAATAGATCTAGAGCCATGATGGCGTGTCTCCGATTATCTTTTTTATGTGAAACAAACAGGTCATGTACCGCGGTGGCTGGCGCGCCACCGTGCGCGGGTCAGGCGGCTTGGCGCAGGGAGCTACGCCGGGAACGAGGGGCATGCTGGTGGTCGCACGAATCCTCGGGGCGGTAGGTCTGGGCAGGTTTCGGGCAGGGGCCCGACAGAACGTTGCCGCAGCTACCTAGCGAAGAGGGGACGAGGGAGGGCGACAGGCCGCGCAGCGAGCCACTGAGGCGTTCGGGCACAGTAAGTCGGATGCCGGCGGGGATAGGGCGCAGGCGGTCGCGGGCTCTCGCGTTGCGTGCGTGGCCGGGGATCTGTTCGACCCTGTTGATTTCAGTACCGCTAAGGCGTGTTTCTTTGTTGTTGTTATTCATGATCTGCTCCGATCACATTGGCTAAGGGGGTGGCAGCCTTTCCGGCATCGCGGACAAAAAATCGTGGCAGGCCAGCCATAGGCCTTCTTGTTGTTGGCGCAACCCGAGGGTGGCGCGCTCCTGGCTAAAGTGTCGCTCCCCTTGCATGCGCGACATCGTGGCCACGTCATGAATTAACCCGCCGGCATCGGCTTGCAGGCCGGCGCCAACGTTGTTCGCGCTACGTGTCCGTACCACGAAACCATCCCTGGTCCGCCGCCGACCCTGCGATGCCGGTTCGGCATCACGGGGCAGCGACGGTTGGGGACGGTGGTGACGCAAGCCGGCATCGGCCGTTGGCGCCGCGAGCCATCCGGCTGCGGCGTCGAGTACGTAATGCCAGTGGCTCATGCCTTGGTTCTCAGCGATGAGTCACGCCGGGCAACACGCAGAGCATTTCGTAGAGCAGGTTGGCCCCCAGCAGCGAAGTGTTGCCGGTGGTGTCGTAGGGTGGCGAGACCTCCACCAGGTCGCAGCCCACCAGGTCCAGGCCCTGGCAGCCACGGACGATTTCCATGGCCTGGATGGTGGTCAGGCCGCCGATTTCAGGGGTGCCGGTGCCTGGTGCCCAGGCCGGGTCGATGCCGTCGATATCGAAGCTCAGGTACACCGGACCGTTGCCGACCTTCTCGCGGACTTCGGCCATCAGCGGGGCCAGGGACTTGTGCCAGCACTCTTCGGCCTGCACCACACGGAAGCCCTGCTTGCGGCTCCAGTTGAAGTCCTCGGCGGTGTAGCCCTGGGCCCGCAGGCCGATCTGCACCACGCGGTCGCAATCCAGCAGGCCTTCTTCCACGGCGCGGCGGAAGGTGGTGCCATGGGCGATCTTCTCGCCGAACATGTGGTCGTTGACGTCCGCGTGGGCGTCGATGTGCACCAGGCCGACCTTGCCGTGTTTCTTGTGGATGGCCCGCAGGATCGGCAGGGTGATGGTGTGGTCGCCGCCCAGGGTCATGGGAATGACGTTGTGCTCGAGGATGGCGTCGTAGGCTTCCTCGATGATGCGCACGGCGTCCAGCAGGTTGAAGGTGTTGATGGCCACGTCGCCGATATCGGCCACGTTCAGCGAGTCGAACGGCGCAGCGCCTGTGGCCATGTTGTAGGGACGGATCATCACCGATTCGGCGCGGATCTCCCGCGGGCCGAAGCGGGTGCCGGAGCGCAGCGAGGTGCCGATGTCCAGGGGAACGCCGACGAATGCGGCATCCAGGCCGGCAGGGGTGGTGACATGGGGAAGACGCATCATGGTGGCGATGCCGCCGAAACGCGGCATTTCGTTGCCGCCCAGTGGTTGGTGGAGAGTCTTGTCCACGGGATAGGCCTCATCGTTGTTCTATTTATGGGGTCGAGGCGCAGCAGGTCCTGCCCATTCGACCGAGTGAGGCCGATTCTGCGAAATGTAGTGCGGGGAAAGAATCGCTACGAGCAAATACTTAGTTCAGATTTTTCTAAACTAATTGCAGCGGGCAGGCTAGACTCTGGCGCGCTTTCCAAGGCCCTGCATGGCGCAGGCGCTCGCTCCCGGCTGGTGGTGCAGTCGCCGTCATCCGGGTTGCCGGGGCTGATTTGAATTGCACATGGACGTCATCGCAGTTACTCGACCGCCCAGCGTCGCGAGCCTGTGCGCCACAGGGAAGGTGTCTTTTTCACCTGCTAGCGGAGCCTGTCATGGCCAACGCTTTACCTGATCTGAAACTATTGCGCATCTTCGTCAGCGTGGTGAGGCATCAGGGGTTTGCCAATGCCCAGCATGAGCTCAATCTGTCGACGTCGGCCATCAGCACCTACATGAGCCAGCTGGAAGCGTCCCTAGGGTTGGTGTTATGCCACCGGGGGCGGGGCGGGTTCAGCCTGACCAGCAAGGGCGAGTTGTTCCACCAGGAAACCCTGCGCCTGCTGGGTGAGCTGGAGGGCTTCGAACAGTATGCCGCCGCGCTCAAGGGCGAGTTGCGCGGCACCCTGAACCTGGGGGTGATCGACTCCACCGTGAGCGACAAGGCCCTGCCGTTCGCCGAGGCGATTGGCGCCTATAGCCAGGAACACCCGGCGGTACACCTGCACTTGTCGGTGATGAGCCCCCACGAGCTGCAATTGGGGGTGCAGGATAATCGCCTGGACCTGGCCATCGGGGCTTTTTCCACGCGCATGAGCGGCCTGGTGTACATGCCGCTGTACCGCGAGCAGCACTGGCTGTATTGCAGCAACCGCCATCCGCTGTACAGCGAGCGGCGGATCCCCGAGCAGGTGATCACCCAGCAGCGCATGGTGGGGCGCGGTTACTGGAGCCAGGCCGAGTTGGCCCGGCATGGCTTCAAGCATAGCGCGGCGACGGTGGAGAGCATGGAGGCGCAGTTGATCCTGGTGCTCTCCGGGGCCTATATCGGCTACCTGCCGGAGCACTATGCCCAAGCCTGGGCCGACAGGGGCGATCTGCGGGTGCTGCTGCCCGCGACCTTCGGTTACCAGGCGCCGTTTTCCATGATCATGCGCCGTGGCCGTGGCCGGGAGCCCTTGATCCAGACTTTCCGGGACCTGCTCAAGGCCCAGTTGAACCAGGTCTAGCTAGCAGGCCGTTAAAAAACTACCTGTGTTGCCATCGCTGCGTTGAAAACAGGCTGGTGCGCCAGCCCGGTCAAAATGCTCATTTACCACGCGTAAACTGCGCTTTTTCGCTTGTTTTCGCCTTGCGCTGGCTGCCTCGCCTACATTTTTCAACAGCCTGCAAGGAGTTTTCATGTCTCGAACACGTTGCGAGCGATGCCTGCGTCCAGCTGGCCATTGCCTGTGTCCGCTGATTCCACGGTTATCCAGTCGCACCCGGGTATTGGTGTTGCAGCATCCGAGCGAGGTCAATCACGCCCTGAATACCGCGCGGCTGGCGGCACTGGGGCTGAGCAACGCCGAGCTGAGGGTCGGGGAAGTGTTCGAGGACCTGCCGGAGCTGCTCGGGCGTCCCGGATACCAGCCGCACCTGCTGTTTCCGGCGGACGCTGCCCAACCGCTGCGGGCCTACTCGCCAAGCCAGGAGCCAATGTTGCTGGTGGTCCCCGATGGTACCTGGCGCAAGGCGCGCAAGCTGCTGCATCTCAACCCGCTGTTGGCGCAATTGCCCCGGGTCACCCTGGAGGCTACGCCAGCCTCGCGTTATCGCCTGCGCAAGGCCCCCGGTCCCGGTGCCCTGTCGACCCTGGAGGCCATAGTCGAGGCGTTGCAGGTCCTAGAGGCACCGGCTTCGTTCGAGCCGCTGCTGCGTCCCTTCGACGCCTTGATCGAAGGCCAGATCGCCGCCATGGGCGCCGAAACCTACCAGCGCAACCACGCCAAGCCCTGATCCCGCTCGGGTTTTTCAGGGCCGGCGCAGGGTCTTCTGGCGCAGGATGTAGATGCTCACCAGCACCGCGCTGGTGAGCATGAAACCGCGGGCCCAGGGCAATGGCACCAGGTAGCAGGACAAGCCGATGCTCAGCCACATCAGGCCGATTGCATAGACCTTGCCCTTGAGCGGAATGCCGTTGCCTTCCAGATAGTCGCGGATCCATGGACCCAGGCGCGGGTGGTCTACCAGCCATCGGTAGAAGCGCGGAGAACTGCGAGCGAAGCAGGCGGCCGCCAGCAGCAGGAAAGGAGTGGTGGGCAGTACCGGGAGGAAGATGCCGAGTACCCCTAGCGCTACGCTCGACCAGCCGATGGCCAGTAGAACGTAACGCAACAGCAGGGGACGCTGGCCTATGGGCTTGGCCATAGGCTCAGGCTCAGTGGTGGCGAGGCTTGAGCAGTGCCGGTTTTTCGTCGGGGGCGTTGCACAGCAAGTACAACGCGGTCAGTGCTTCAGGAATCTGCACGATCATGTCGTCCATCAGGTTGGCATCGCTGGCGATGTCGGAGAACTCGGGCTGTTCGTCGAACAGGCCGGAACCCACCATGATCGGCAGGAGCATCTCGCTGACTTCTTCCTCGGCGGTTTCGAACCAGGCCGCTTCACGCAGGAATACGCCTTCCATGAAGCCGATGCACCAGCCGCGCAGGTCGGAGTCGTCCGGGTCGTCGCCCAGGTCGAGATCGCAAGGCAGTTCGAATTCTTCATCCGAGGCCAGCTGGCGCGCGATGTGCGCCTTCAGGGCCAGCAGGGTCGATTCGATGGCTTCGCGCTCGGCGGCATCGCGGTAGTGCGGCTCCTCGGCGAAGAGGGTGTCGATCCATTCACGCTCAGGGACGCTTTCCGAGCAGATCGACAGCGCGGTCAGGTAGCCGTGAGCGGCCACGTAGTCCAGCGCCTCGTCGTGCAGATCATCTGCATCGAGGAAGACTTGCAGGCGGGTTAGTTGCTCAGCGAAGGACATTGACGGCTACCTTGGGGAATAAACGATGCTGAATTCTAGGCTTTCTTGAGCGCCCAGGCCAGCCACGATGCAGCTGCGAGCGGTTCCAAAGGTTACCAGCGGTCCATTGTCGGCACCCTTTGCGGGGGAGGGCTCGGGTATACTCGCGCGTTTCGTGTGACCCGCCAGGCCGATGGCCAGGCCGGGTCCGCCCGCCCAGGCCGGTGCCGAGGTTCCAGGCACCGGTGCAAGTGGGCGTTGCAACCTGGCGGCGACGCCGTGCCAAGCCCCATCGCACAGGCGACCGGGCAACGGCGTCCCCCTGGTGATTTCCGTAATTTTTGGAGTTTTTCATGCTCGAACAGGCTCAGCGCGTCCTCAAGGACATCTTTGGCTACGACAGTTTCCGTGGTCGCCAGGGGGCGATCATCGAGCGCGTGGCCAGCGGTGGCGACGCGCTGGTGCTGATGCCCACCGGTGGCGGCAAGTCCCTGTGCTTCCAGGTCCCGGCATTGTTGCGCTCTGGCCTGGCGGTGGTGGTGTCGCCATTGATCGCGCTGATGGAGGACCAGGTCGCCACCCTGGAGGAGCTGGGAGTCGCAGCTGCGGCGCTGAACTCTACCCTGAGCCCCGAGCAGCAGCGTGACCTGGCGGTGCGTATCCGGCGTGGCGAAGTGAAGATGCTCTACCTCGCTCCCGAGCGGTTGGTCCAGCCGCGGATGCTGGCGTTCTTGCAGAGCCTGGATATTGCCCTGTTCGCCATCGACGAAGCCCACTGCGTATCCCAATGGGGGCATGACTTCCGTCCCGAGTACCTGCAACTGGGGCAACTGGCGGAAATGTTCCCCGAGGTGCCGCGAATCGCCCTGACGGCCACCGCCGACAAGCGAACCCGCGAAGAGATCGTCAATCGCCTGCACCTGGAGAACGCCGAGCGCTTCCTGTCCAGTTTCGACCGGCCGAACATCTTTTATCGGATCGTGCCCAAGGAGCAGCCGCGCAAGCAGTTGCAGGCGTTTCTCAACGAGCGGCGCAGCGATGCCGGGATCGTCTACTGCCTGTCGCGCAAGAAAGTCGACGAGGTGGCGGCATTCCTCTGCGAGCAGGGCTTCACCGCCTTGCCCTACCACGCGGGGTTGCCGGCCGAGTTGCGCGCCTATCACCAGAAGCGCTTCCTCAACGAGGAGGGGCTGATCATGGTGGCGACCATCGCCTTCGGCATGGGTATCGACAAACCCAACGTACGTTTCGTCGCCCACCTGGACTTGCCCAAGTCCCTGGAGGCCTACTACCAGGAAACCGGGCGTGCCGGTCGTGACGGCCTGCCGGCCGATGCCTGGATGGCCTATGGACTGCAGGACGTGCTGATGCTCAAGCAGATGCTGCAGAACTCCGAGGGCGACGAGCGCCACAAACGCCTCGAGCAGCACAAGCTCGACGCGATGCTGGCGCTGTGCGAGGAAACCCGTTGCCGGCGCCAGGCGCTGCTGGCCTATTTCGATGAAGACATGCCGCAGCCCTGCGGTCATTGCGACAACTGTGTCGATGGAGTGCAGACCTGGGATGCCACCGAGCCGGCGCGCCAGGCGCTGTCGGCGATCTACCGCACCGGCCAGCGCTATGGCGTCGGGCACCTGGTGGACGTGCTGTTGGGCAAGGACACGGAAAAGGTCCGCAGCTTCGGTCATCAGCACTTGTCGGTGTTCGGTGTCGGCAAGGCCCGTAGCGAAGGCGAGTGGCGCTCGCTGTTCCGCCAACTGGTGGCTCGCGGGTTGGCCGACATCGACCTGGAAGGCTACGGCGGCTTGCGCTTGAGTGACAGTTGCCGGCCGCTGCTCAAGGGCGAAGTCTCCCTGGAGCTGCGCCGCGATCTCAAGCCGCAAACCACGGCCAAGAGCACCAGCCAGGCCAGCCAGCTGGTCCGGGGCGAAGAGCGCGAGCAGTGGGAGGCGCTGCGGGCGTTGCGCCGCAAGCTGGCGGAAGAGCACGGCGTGCCGCCCTATGTCATCTTCCCTGATTCGACCTTGCTGGAAATGCTCCGCAGCCAGCCTGGGTCCTTGGCCGAGATGGCTCGGGTCAGCGGTGTCGGTGCCCGCAAGCTGGAGCGCTATGGCGCGGCGTTCCTCGAGGTGCTGGGCGGAACTGCCGAGGCGCCGAAGGTGGTTGCCGATATTCGTCATGAACTGATCACCCTGGCCCGTGCCGGCATGACTCCGGTGCAGATCGCCGGTCAGTTGCAATGCACCGAAAAGAACGTCTACACCCTGCTCGCCGAAGCGATCGGCAAGCAGCAATTGTCCCTGGAGCAGGCGCTGGATTTGCCCGAGGACTTGCTGGGGGAAATCCAGGACGCGTTCCTCGATGGCGAGGGCGAGCTGCCGCCGGTGGCCGAGGTGATCGAGTTGTTCGCCGGCCGGGTGCCCGAGGGCGTGCTGTACTGCGTGCGTGCGGCGCTGCAATCGGAGTTCGAGATTTAACTTGGGTGCGTCAATGTTGTAACGATTCAGTGCCTTACAGAACTTGCCTACTGGCAAGGGGCATGCTTAGCTGACTAATAATTAGTTTTTCTTTATTTTCAGCCTGATCATGAGTGTTTTATGCCGTTGACCGATGAACACCGTTTTGGCATGCAGCTGGCGCAAATGTCCCGCGGCTGGCGTGCTGAACTGGACCGCCGCCTGGCTGGCCTGGGCCTCTCGCAAGCCCGCTGGCTGGTGCTGCTGCACCTGGCCCGTTTCGAAGAAGCGCCGACCCAGCGCGAGTTGGCGCAAAGCGTCGGCGTGGAAGGGCCGACCCTGGCCCGTTTGCTCGATAGCCTGGAAACCCAGGGCCTGGTCCAGCGGCAATCGGTGATGGAAGATCGCCGGGCGAAGAAGATCGTCCTCTGCCCTTCGGCGCGCCCCCTGATCGATCAGATCGAGACTATCGCCACTGCCTTGCGCCATGAATTGTTCATTGGCGTCGATGAAGAGGACATGCGGGTTTGCATGCGTGTCCACGGACGTATCCTGGCCAACCTGGAAAAGTCCTGAAGCCTGCGACCGGGGTCGCCTGACTCCGGTCTTCATCATCTCCCATCATTGCTGATCCTGCTGGTCGCCACTGCGCCAGCGGGCCGCTGGCGCACGCTTGTCAGAAGGTCTGGCCCAGGTTCAGCGACAGTGCCTTCTGGTTTTCGTCGTTGAAGCCATAGCTGAAATTCAGCGGCCCCAGTGGCGTATCGAAGCCCAGGAAGATACTGGCCGCGTTGATGTAGCCGCTGTCGAAGGCGTTGTCGTTGTTCCAGGCCCGGCCCCGTTCCAGGGAGCCGCCCAGGTACAGCGGGAAATCCAGGGGCAGGTAGGCGCGTGGTGTGAGCCGGCGGAAATACACCGCGCGGGCCAGGCTGATGTTCTGTCCCGACAGGGCGTCTTGGCGAAACCCCGACAACTGTCGCGCACCGCCCAGCAGGAAGCTGGACGTCACCACGTCGGCAGTGTCCAGGGTCCGCCCATAGCGCCCGCCGAGGATGAAGGTGTTGGGGCCGCTGCTCAGGGCCTTGTCCAGCTTGAACTCCCATTGGCGGTAGTGCTTGTCCGAGCCCAGGCCCGGTTCGAACTGGCGCAGGGTCAGGCGAATGTCTTCACCCGAGTGGGGGAAGTAGACGTTGTCCAGGGAGTCGAAGGAGTACTGCAGCTGGTAGTAGCCTTCGTTGAAGTGCAGCTTCGGCAGGTCCTGGTCGCCGATGCGTACATCGGCGTTGCCCCAGGCTTCGCCCACACCGAAGCGCACCTCGCCGCTGTTGCCGATCTGCCGGCCCAGGTTGAGGCCGAAGCCGTAGCGCTCGACGCGATATTCGGCGATGGGGTCGTTGTCCAGGGTGGCCTCGACGTTTTGCGACTGCGCAGTGATGAATGGGGCGACGAAGTAGCGCGAGCCGGCATCCAGCGGTTGGTAGAACTCGCTGTACAGCTCCTGGCGGTCGCCGATCTGCAGTCGCGTCAGCCACTCCGCGCCGAGGCTGTTGATGCCGTTCATGCGGTAGCTGGCGCCGATGTTGAAGGCGCTGTCGCCGCGCAAGTCATCGGACAGGCTCAGGCCCAGGCGCAGGTAATCGGTGCCGCTGCGCTTGCCCCGGGCGCTGATCACCAGGGTATTGTCCTGGCCCTTGTGGATCACCCGGTATTGCACCTGCTCGAAGAAGTCCAGGCCGTAGAGGGTGCCCATGTCGGTTTCCAGGCGGCCCAGGTCCAGGGGCTCGCCGATGTGCTGGCGGATGTAGTAGCGGATGACGTCGTCACTGACCTTGGAATCGTTTTCCACCTTGATCTGGCTGATGATCGGCGTGCGCTGGCTGGGCTGGCGGGCGGCGGTGAGCTGCGCGGGCTGCGGATTTTCCCGGCGCAAGTGGGCCAGTCGGGTGTCGAGGATCCGGGTGGCGCGGTAGCCAGCGTCGATAATCTCCTGGGCGCGGCCGAAATCGGTGACGCCGAATGCCGAGAGTGCCGGCTGGACCAGCACGTCGTCCTTGTGCAGCGCGGCCAGCTGTTCCTCGGAGTTGCGCCGGGTCATCAGGGTGATGGACTGGGTCAGCACGTCGACCACTGTGTTGAGCTGCTTGCGCGAGCGTAGCGGCGTGCCGATATCCACCACGATGGCGATATCCACACCCATTTCCCGGGCCACGTCCAGCGGGATGTTGTCGGTCATGCCGCCGTCCACCAGCAACCGGCCGTCGAGTTCCACCGGGGCGAATACCGCCGGGATCGACATGCTGGCGCGAATCACCTGGGGCAGGTGGCCCTTGCGGAACACGACTTTTTCACCACTGGCGATATCGGTGGCTACCGCCCGGAACGGGATCGGCAGCTTGTCGAAATCGCGGGTGTCGCTGGCGTGGGCCAGCTTGCTTTCCAGCAACAGGGCGAGGTTCTGGCCCTGGATCACGCCCAGCGGCAGGCCCAGGCTGCCGTCGTCGCGGAAACTGAGCTTCTGCTTGACCAGGAAATCGCGGTCATCCTGCTTGCGCCGAAAGGGTACGTCTTCCCGGGGCGGCGCATCGGACAGGGCCTGCTTCCAGTCGATCTCCAGGGCCAGCTTCTCCAGCTCGTCGATCTGGTAGCCCGAGGCGTAGAGCCCGCCGATCACCGCACCCATGCTGGTACCGGCGATGGCGTCGATGCGGATGCCTTGTTCTTCCAGGGCCTTGAGCACCCCGACATGGGCCAGGCCGCGGGCGGCGCCACCGGACAGCACCAGGCCGATTTTCGGATGCGCAGGCTCGGCGCAATGGGCGATCACGGGGAGCAGGCAGAGCAACAGGCAAGACAGCAAGCGGCGCATCAGGCTTCTCGGGGCTGGCGATAAAGCCGGCTATTATAGCGACGCCCTCGAACTCAGGACCCGGCCGTACCATGACTGAACGTAAACCCGAAGTGATCATCACCTATTGCACCCAGTGCCAGTGGCTGCTGCGAGCGGCCTGGCTGGCTCAGGAGCTGTTGAGCACCTTCAGCGACGACCTGGCCAAGGTCTCCCTGGAGCCCGCCACCGGCGGTACTTTCCGCATCCAGTGCGATGGCGTGCAGATCTGGGAGCGCAAGGCCGATGGCGGTTTTCCCGAAGCCAAGGTGCTCAAGCAACGGGTCCGCGACTGCATCGATCCCGAGCGTGACCTGGGCCACAACGACCGGTCTCAGTGAGAGCCTGCCTGGGCGGTTTTGCCCTGGCTGCCTGAACCCGCGGACAGGCGGCTGGAGACCACGATCGCAGTGATGATCAAGGCTCCACCCAGCAGCATGCGCAGGGTCGGGTTCTCGCCGAACAGCACCCAGGCCACGGTGATCCCGTAGACCGGCTCCAGGGCGAAGACCACCGCCGCGGTGCGTGCCTTGATCACCGCCAGGCTGGCGACGAACAGGCTGTGGGCCAGGCCGGTGCAGAAGATGCCCAGCAGGCTGATCCACAGCCAGTCCATGGCGGGTACCTCGGGCAGTTCCGGCGCCGCCACCGGCAGCAGGCAAAGGCCCACCACCAGGTTCTGGCACAGCGCCGCCTGTACCGCTGGAATCCGTCCCGAGCCGGCGCGGTTGTTCAGCGACAGCAGGGAGAACAGCAAGCCCGAGGCCACGGACCAGAGCAGGCCGGTGGTGGCCTGGCTGGCGAGGTCGAAGTCCGGGGTAACCAGCACCAGGCCGATGCTTACCAGGGCTACCAGCACGATCTCGTTGATGCGGATCCGCTCGCGGAAGATCAAGCCTTCGAGAATCACCGTGAAGGCCGGGAAGCTGGCAAAACCCAGGGTGGCGATGGCCACGCCGGCGATCTTGACCGAGACGAAGAAGCTCACCCAGTGGCCCGCCAGCAACAGGCCGCTGAGCAGCAAGCGCAACCAGTCGCCGGTGGCCAGCCGCTGCCAGGGCGCATTGCTGGCCAGGCCGGCGAAGAACCCCAGGGCGAGCACGGCAAAGGCCGCGCGGCCGAACACGATGACCGCCGGTGAAGCGGCGGCCAGTTTGCCGAACACACCGGTCAGGCCGAACATCAGTGCGCCGATATGCAGGGCGCCAAGGGCGGTACGCGGGGTCATGTCATTCCTTAACGCAAGACGGGCCGTGATGGCCGGGACGATGGGCTCAGTCTACGGGGCCGGCACCGATGTCGTCTGTCGCGAGGCTGCCGGCTTTTGTCGAGCAACTCGCGCGCGCTTCTTGGCGCAACTGGCGGGGCGAGCGGCCGAATTCGCGCAATATCGCCGCCGAGAAAGCGCTCTGGGAGCCATAGCCTACGCGGTCGGCCACCTCGCCGATGGGCATCGACGAGCCACGCAACAGTTCCACGGCCATGTGCAGGCGTCGGCTGCGCACGTAGTCCATGGGCGTGCGCCCGCATTCGGCGATGAAGCGCGCGTGCAGGCGTGTGCCGGACAAACCGGCGATTCGCGCCAGGTCGGCCACCTGCAAGGGATGGGCGGCGTGGCGATCGATATGGGCGTTCAGCGCGGCAAAGGGCAGGCGTCGTTCACCAGGGTGGCCAGCGGCCGGATGGTTGAGGCTGGCCAATAGCAGCACCGCCCCTTGCTGGGCGATCAACGGGTCGTCCACCGGGCTGTCCGCCAGCCAGTTGACCAGGCGGCTCTGGTTCGGCGCCAGGACCTGGCGCCGCGGGCTGTCGAGCAAGCGTCGGCTGGCCTCGGCATGTTCTCCCAGGGACTGGCCGAGCCAATGTTCGCCGGGTATGTCCAGCACCAGGCACTGGCTGCCGCCGGGGCTGCCGCAGATATGCCGGGCGCCGGCCGGCACCACCACGAAGCTCTGCTGCCGCACTTGGCTGCCCTGGCCCTCGACCTCGAAGTCGAGTTGGCCCGAAAGGCCGAATACCAGTTGCGCATGCTCGTGGCTGTGGGCGATCAGGTCGTGGCTGTAGTGGCGCAGGGTGAGGATAGATCCCATCGCGATCTCCTTGGCAGGCCCGCAGTCTACACCGGCCGTCGGGCCTTTCGCGCTGTCATCGCTCTGCCGCATATCTGTCATGGGCCATTAACCGCTTGGGAGCAAGCTCGCAAAAAATCCCGGAGAGCGTCCATGACCCATGCCGAACTCGCCAAACCCAGTCGCAAGCAGCGGGTACGCACCCTGTGGATCTCGGATGTGCACCTGGGCACCCGGGATTGCCAGGCCGAGCACCTGGCGCAGTTTCTCAAGAGCTATCACGCCGACCGCATCTACCTGGTGGGCGACATCATCGATGGCTGGAAGCTGAGGGGTGGGATGTACTGGCCCCAAGCCCACACCAACGTCATCCGTCGCTTGCTGACCATGAGCAAGCGCGGCACCGAGGTGATCTACGTCACCGGCAATCACGACGAATTCCTGCGGCGCTATTCCAAGCTGATCCTGGGCAACATCCAGTTGGTGGACGAGGCGGTGCACGTCACCGCGGATGGCCGCCACCTGCTGGTGATCCACGGCGACCAGTTCGACGTCATTACCCGCTATCACCGCTGGCTGGCGTTCCTGGGCGATTCGGCCTACGAGTTCACCCTGACCCTCAACCGCTGGCTCAACCACTGGCGGGCGCGCTACGGCTATGGCTACTGGTCGTTGTCGGCCTACCTCAAGCACAAGGTCAAGACCGCCGTGAGCTTCATCAGTGATTTCGAGGAAGCCATCGCCCATGAATGCGTCAAGCGCGAGCTGCACGGTGTGGTCTGCGGCCATATCCACCATGCCGAGATCCGCAAGGTGGGCGAGGTGGAGTACCTCAACTGCGGGGATTGGGTGGAATCCTGCACGGCGCTGATCGAGCATTGGGATGGCACCATCGAGCTCTATCGCCTGGCCGAAGCCCAGGCCCGCGAGGCCCAGCTCAAGGCCGAGCGCATGAAGCTGGCCGAACCTGCCTGAATCCTGGGGTTTGGGTTTGCCTGAGCCGGGCTGACCGGCTCGGGCAGGCCGTCTTGAAGCTATTCAGCGCATTTACCTGTCGGCGATGAGCCTGGCGCTACCTTTGCAGCAACATCTCCCCCCGGCAGCGGCCCGGCCTAGAAGGGCACCTTGCCCAGCAGCATGTCGCGGTACATGACGAAGTCGCCCAGCAGGCTGTACAGCGGATGCTGGAAGGTCGCGGGGCGGTTCTTCTCGAAGAAGAAATGCCCGACCCAGGCGAAGCCGTAGCCCGCCACCGGCAAGGCCAGCAGCAACAGCCAGGCACCTTTGCCGATGGCCAGGGCCAGGAGGAAGATCACCAGGGTGGTGCCGATGAAGTGCAGGCGGCGGCAGGTGCTGTCGCTGTGCTCGCTCAGGTAATAGGGGTAGAACTCGGCGAAGCTGTGGAACTGGCGGACGTTTTCCATGGCTGCGGTCTCGGTGCTTGTTGTTATGTGAGCGGGTGTTCTGCAAGGAGCCTACCTGAGTCTAGAGTCCTGGGCCGCAGCGGCCAGTGACAATAGGCGCCACTTTAGTATCCTTGCGAAATTGGCCGTTACCTGCGGCTCATCATATAAGAAGCCCTCATGAGCGAACGAACCACGTCGGCGAGCTGGACCCTGGGAATCGTCAAGGCCCTGGAAATGGATGGCCTGGATTGTCGTGTCCTGTTCGAGCAGCTGGGGCTCGACTATGCCGCCCTGGAAGATCCGGACGCGCGTTTCACCCAGGACTCCATGACCCGGCTGTGGCAGCGGGCGGTGGAGCTGTCCGGCAACCCGGCGATCGGCCTGAACATGGGCAAGGTGGTGCGCCCGGCGTCCTTCAATGTGGCCGGTTATGCCCTGATGTCGAGCCGGACCCTGGCCGAGGGTTTCCAGCGGCTGGTGCGCTACCAGCGGATCATTGCCGAAAGCGCCGACCTGAGCTTTCGCCTGTTGCCCGAAGGTTATGCGTTGATCCTCACGGTGCATGGCGACCACCTGCCGCCGACCCGGCAGAGCGCCGAGGCGTCCCTGGCCTGCGCCCTGGCCCTGTGCGGCTGGCTCACCGGCCGTGACCTGCGGCCACGCAAGGTGATGCTGCAGGGACCGCAACCCGAGGACACCCAGCCCTACAAGGACATGTTCCATGCGCCGCTGATGTTCGCCGCGCCCTTCGATGCGCTGATCTTCGAGCGGACCGACATGGAGAGCACGTTGCCCACTGCCAACGAGGCCATGGCCCAGCTGCACGACCGGTTTGCCGGCGAGTACCTGGCGCGTTTTTCCGAAAGCCGGGTGACCCACAAGGCGCGCCAGGTGCTATGCCGCCTGTTGCCCCAGGGCGAGCCCAAGCGCGAGCGGGTGGCGCAGATCCTGCACCTGTCCCAGCGCACCTTGCAGCGTCGCCTGCAGGAAGAGGGCACCAGCTTCCAGGCGCTGCTCGACGACACGCGCCGGGAGCTGGCCGAGCAGTACCTGGCGCAGCCGAACATGACCTTGCTGGAGATCGCCTATCTGTTGGGGTTCGCCGATCCGAGCAACTTCTTCCGGGCCTTCCGCCGCTGGTTCGATGCCACGCCCGGCGAGTACCGGGCGCGGCTGGCGGAGTTGCCGGCCTCGGTCAATGACGCCAGAACGCCGGAATACACAACACGAACACCGTGATGATCTCCAGGCGTCCCAGGAGCATGCCCAGGGACAGGATCCACTTGGCGGCATCCGGCAGGGTGGAGAAGTTGCCCGCCGGGCCGATGGTTTCCCCAAGGCCCGGGCCCACACCGGAAACGGTACTGGCGGCGCCGGTCAGGGCGGTCATCCAGTCCAGGCCCAGCAGCGACAAGGCCAGGGCGATCACGCAGATGGTAATGGCGAAGAAGAACGAAAAAGTCAGGATCGAGCGGACGATTTCCTCGTCCAGGCGATGACCGTTGTACTTCTGCTTGATCACCGCCCGAGGGTGGATCAGCTGGTTGAGGTTGGCCTTGAGCAGGATGTAGGCCACCTGGAAGCGGAAGATCTTGATCCCGCCGGCGGTAGAACCCGAGCAGCCACCGACGAAACCCAGGTAGAAGAACAGCATCAGCGAGAAATTGCCCCACAGGCTGTAGTCGCCCAGGGCGAATCCGGTGGTAGTGACCACCGAGGTCACGTTCAGCGCCACGTGGCGCAGGGCATCGAGCCAATGCAGGTTGGTGGTCCACCAGTACCAGGTGCCCAGTACCAGCCAGGTCACCAGCAGCATGGCCAGCAGCCCCTGGACTTGCTGGTCCTTGAGCAGCGCCCGGCGGTTGCCACGCAGGGTGGCCACGTACAGGGTGAACGGCAGGCTGCCGAGGATCATCACCAGCACGGCCACCCAGTGCACCGCTGGTTGCTTCCAGTGGGCCAGGGATTCGTCCGAGGTGGAGAAGCCGCCGGTGGAGATCGCCGACATGGCGTGGTTGATGGCATCGAACACGTTCATCCCGGCCCACCAGAACGCCAGGCTGCCGATGATGGTGATGCCCACGTAGGTGGCGACGATCAGCCGGGCCACCATGTGCGAGCGCGGCATGACCTTCTCCGAGCGGTCCGAGGATTCGGTCTGGAACAGGCGCATGCCACCGATGCGCAGCAGCGGCAGGATCGCCACCGCCATGCCGATGAAGCCGATGCCTCCCAGCCAGTGCAGCAACGAACGCCAGATCAGGATCCCCGGGGACATGTCGTCCAGTCCACTGAGCACCGTGGAACCGGTGGCCGTGATGCCGGACATGCTCTCGAAGAACGAGTCGGTGTAGCTGATGTGCTGGGTCAGCAGGAACGGCAAGGCGGCGAAGATGCACACCACCACCCAGCTGGAGACGGTCAGCAGGTACATGTCCCTGGGGCGCAGGTGCACATGCTCGGGCCGTCCCGGGAGCACCAGGGCCAGGCCGGCGATGAAGGTGATCAGGCTGGCCCAGAGGAACGACGGCAAGTCGCCTGTGCGCTCGAAGATCACCAGCGTCGCCATGGGCACGACCATGGCGATGGCCAGGGTGATCAGGAAGATGCCGATGATGAAACCAATGATCCTGAGGGTCGGCAACGCCATGTGTTCAGCTCGGGCTGGAAGAGAAAGGCGCTCATTCTACCTGCGGGGCAGGGCATGTAAACCAGGCATCCGGTTAGCGGATACCGCTAGAATAGCCGGACATTTTTTCCAAGGAGGTGGCCGATGGAGGCTCTCGACGCTTTGCTCAACCGTGTTTCCGTGCCACGCCTGGTGGAGCCTGCTCCCAACGCGCAGCAGCGTGAGGCGCTGTTCGCCGCGGCCCTGCGTGCTCCCGATCATGGTCAATTGCGGCCCTGGCGGTTCCTGACGGTGGAGGGCGAGGCGCGCGACAGCCTGGGCGAGCTGCTGGTCGAGGCGGTGCAACTGCAAGGTGGCGAAGTGACCCAGGCGGCAGTGGACAAGGCCCGCGCCATGCCGCTGCGCGCGCCACTGGTGGTCGTGGTGGTCGCCCGCTTGCAAGAGCACTTCAAGGTACCCCGCAGCGAGCAACTGCTGGCTGCGGGCTGTGCGGCCCATGGCATCCTGCTGGCGGCCTACGCCCAGGGCATCGGCGCCGTGTGGCGTACCGGCGAGCTGTCCTACTCGCCCCATGTGGCCAAGGGCCTGGGCTTGGCTGAAGAGGAAGAAGTCATCGCCTTCCTGTATCTGGGGACACCACTGAACGAGCCGCGGATCGCGCCCAAAGTCGATACCAGCGAGTTCGTCAGCGCCTGGACCGCCAAGGCCTGACCGGCTCCAGCGATCTCGCGTTACCAGCGGGCAAGTACGTCGTCACCGGCTCTGGTGGCAACGACTTGCCCGTTGTGCATTCAGGCCTGGACCACGGCGCCGGGGACCAGCGGCAGTTCCAGGGTGGCGATGAAACCGCCCTGGGCATGGTTGTCCAGGATCAGGCTGCCGCCGTGGCGTTCTGCCGCGCGGCGCGCGATGGCCAGGCCCAGGCCGTGCCCGGCGGTGCTTTGCCCGGGGGCACGGAAGAACGGCTCGCCCAGCTGGGCCAGGTACTCCTCGGGCGCCCCGGGGCCATGGTCGCGCACGCTGATCAGGATTCGTTCGCCCTGGCGCCGGGCCTGGACCTCGATCGGTTGCCCGGCCGGGTTGAAGCGCTGGGCATTGCGCAGCAGGTTGTCCAGGGCCCGTTCGAGAAGGGTGGGCCAGCCACGTATTTGCAGCTGGGGCTGGGCCTCGATCTGTACCAGTTGCTCGGAGCAAGCCAGCTGTGCGTCTTTCTGCAAGGCCAGGAGCAGGGCATTGAGGTCCACCTGCTCGGCACTGGCGTTGTCGGCATCGACCCGGGCCAGGACCAGGATCTCGCTGATCAAGGCTTCCAGGCGATCGCATTCACGGGTCAGTCGTGGCCAGAGCTGTTCGCGTTCCTGGGGTGCGGCCCGTTCCGCCAGCGCCAGGGCGATGCGCAGGCGTGCCAGGGGCGAGCGCAGTTCATGGGATACGTCGTGCAGCAGTTGGCGCTGGCTGCCGATCAGCCCCTGCAGGCGCGAACCCATGCGGTTGAAGTCTCGGGCCAGCACGCCAAATTCGTCACGGCGGTTGGCCAGGCGGGCCAGGCTGTTCTGCTGGTAGGTAGTCTGGCCCAGGTCGTGCACCGCGCCTCGCAGGCGGCTCAGGGGGCGGGTGATCGATAGCGTCACCAGCAGGCTGAACAGGGTCAGCACCACCAGGGCGATGGCCAGGGCGCTGAGGGGCCAGGTGAGGCTGTCGCGATGCCAGGCGTTCAGCTCCGGGTGCGGAATGCGGTAGATGAACAGGTAGGTGTCGTCGGTTCGCGGGCTGGTGTATTCGGCTGTCAGGCGGCGCCAGGGCAGGCGTCGGTCATCGTTGTTCTGTCGTGCCTCGAAGGCGGCCGCGCGGCGTGGGAAGGTGCCGCGTACCACCGGGTCGCCGCTTTCGTTGAGCACCTGGACGTCGATGTGATATTGGCGCTTGCGCTGCTGGAGGACTTCCTGGGCAGCGTCTTCGCCTTGTTCCTCGTAGGTCTGCGTCCATTGCTCGGCAAGGTTGTTCAGGCCCGGGTGGCGGCTGAGGATCCAGGCGTCCTGGTTGAGCATGTGGCCCAGCAGGATCGACAGCCCGGCAACCAGGGCAATGGCCAGCCAGAAGCTGGCCAGGACACGCCAGAACAATGAACGCACAAAGACTCCTTGAATGCACGAAGCCCAGTGGCGGGGCCACTGGGCTGGTGGGGACGCTAGCGCATTATTGCGCTTTTTGCGGCTGTTGCGCTTTCCAGGCCTTGAACTGGGCCCATTCGGCGCGGCGTTCTTCCTGTTTCTTGAGGTTGGCGTCGAACTGCTTCTGTTGTTCAGGCTTGAGCAGGGCGCGGATATCGGCCTGGGTCTTCTGGTGCTTGGCGGCCAGCTCGTCCTTCATGGCCTTCTGGTCGGCCGGGGAGAGTTTCTCCAGGTATTTCTCCACGAGCGCCTTGCGTTCGTGCATTTGCTCGCCCATCAGCTTGCCGATCTGCTGGCGCTGTTCGCGGCTTAGGTCCAGCTGGCTCCAGGGGCCTTTGCCACGCATGTGCTCGCTATGCCGTGGGCCATCCATCGGGCCCATGGGGCCGTTGCCTTCGGGCATGGCCATGGCCACGGTCGGCAGGGCGGCGGCGAACATCAGGGCGATCAGGGTCTTGCGCATGGTGTGTCTCCTTGTCTCATTCCCGGTCGGTTCCGGATGAGTTCAGGTTACGCACATCAAGGTCAGCGGCGGTCAACTGAGGGTAAAGCTTGGGTAAAGACGCGAGGCCGGCCTCCTGACAAAACCGCCATAGGTGACGTTGTC
Source organism: Pseudomonas piscis (assembly GCF_009380155.1). GTDB lineage: Bacteria > Pseudomonadota > Gammaproteobacteria > Pseudomonadales > Pseudomonadaceae > Aquipseudomonas > Aquipseudomonas piscis. The sequence continues at coordinate 1,330,422 of NZ_WHUV01000001.1, forward strand.
GCTTGTTCCAGGGTGGCGATCCCGTAGCCAGGCGGCTACGGGCCGGTGGTTAGAGGCTGTAGTAGTAGCCGCGGCTGCGCAGGGCGACGATCCGGGGGCGGCCGTCTGGATGGGGGCCGATCTTCTTGCGCAGGTTGCTCACGTGCATGTCCAGGCTGCGGTCGTACAGGGTCAGCTTGCGACCCAGGGCGATCTGTGCCAGTTCCTGCTTGTCCAGGGGTTCGCCCGGTTGCTTGAGCAATGCTTCGAGCAGGCGGCTTTCGGAAACCGTCAGGCTGATGTCCTGGCCGTCTAGGGCGACCACTCCGCGTACCGGGCTGAAGCACAGGTCGCCCAGTTCCAGCTGGCTGGAGGCTGCTACCGGGTGGCTACGGCGCAGCACGGCACGCAGGCGGGCGGTGAGTTCGCGAGGGTCGCAGGGCTTGGCCAGGTAGTCGTCGGCGCCCAGCTCCAGGCCGAGGATACGGTCCAGGGGTTCGCCACGGGCCGAGAGCATCAGTACCGGCAGTTCGGGGTGGTCGTTGCGCAGTTGCTTGAGCAGCTCCAGGCCGCTGCCATCGGGCAGCATCACATCCAGCACCACAGCTGCTGGTGTGTGGTCGGCCAGGGCCCGGCGGGCGCTGAGGCCGTCATGGCAGGCACGAACCTGGAAGCCTTCCTGGCTCAGCCAACTGCTCAGGAGCTCGCACAGCTCCTGGTCATCATCAATCAGTAACAGGTCGCTCATGAATCACTCAATTTAGCCATTGTCGACGTCTGCGGTGCCCGCCACTGGCAAAGATACCGCAGAGCAGGGCGATGAGGGCCACGCCGCCGCCGGTGATGAACCATTGCTGCTGTTCGGTCAAGAGGCGCGGCGTCGGGTTGGCCTGGGCCTCCTTGAGTTGCAGCTTGAGACGCTGGTTCTCCTGGCGCAAGCGGGCCAGTTGTGGGCTTTCCCGTTCGGCATCGGCACTTTGCAGCTGTTTGCTCAATTCCTCGCGCTGGCGCTCGCTTTCCTTCAAGCGTTGCTGCAGCTCGGTGATCTGGCTACCAGCGCTCAGGGACAGCGGCGTCGAGTACCCGCCTTCCTGGGTTTCCTCGGCGAGGGCCGGGGCCCCGATCGACAACATGACCAACAACAGGCACAACGGACCTTGGCGCATCGAAACTCCTGATTCCAATCGGATGTTGGGCAGGTTGTCGGCCGTCAAACGAGAATAATGAGCGATTGAGAGCGCGATGAACCGGGAAGGTTCACCGCGTGGGAGGGGGTTACGGCATGGATTGCTTGAAGGGCTTGACCAGAACGTTGCCATAGACGCCAGCGGTCACGAACGGATCGGCCTCGGCCCAGGCCTGGGCGGCGGCCAGGGAATCGAACTGGGCGACGATCAGGCTGCCAGTGAAGCCCGCTGCGCCCGGATCTTCGCTGTCCACCGCTGGATGCGGGCCGGCCAGCACCACCCGACCCTCGGCCTGGAGCTGCTTCAGGCGCTCCAGGTGCGCCGGGCGCGCGGCCTGGCGTTTTTCCAGGGAGTTGGCGACGTCTGTGGCAATAATTGCGTAAAGCATGTCAGTCCTCGGTTTTCGGAGTGGTGGAGTCGGTGTCATGTAGATGGCGCGACAGGTAGATACCCTGGCCCACCAGGAACAGTACAGTCATGCCCAGGCTGCCGAATACCTTGAAGTCGACCCAGATGCTCTGGAAGGTGAAGGCGACGAACAGGTTGGCCGCGCCACAGAACAGGAAGAACGCGATCCAGGCGATGTTCAAGCGGGTCCAGACTGCGTCCGGCAGGCTCAGGGCGTGGCCCATGATGCGCTTGATCAGCAGTTTGTCGCCGATGAAGTGGCTGCCGATGAAGGCCAGGGCGAACAGCCAGTTGACCACCGGGGCTTTCCACTTGAGGAAGGTTTCGCTGTGGAAGGCCAGGGTCAGGCTGCCGAATACCAGGCAGGCGATCAGGGTCAGCCACTGGCTTTTCTCCAGCTTGCGCTGGGAGATGAACAGCGCTCCGTAGACCACCAGGGAACTGATGATCAGCACCGCCGTGGCGCTGTAGATGCCGCCCAGGGTGACTTCGTGACCGGCGAGGTCGACGACGCGAGGGTCGATTTTGTAGACGATGAAGAACAGGAACAGCGGGATGAAGTCGATGAATTGTTTCACAGTGGCAGCCAGAAGCAGGATGTGTCGGCATAATAACAAACATCCCAGGTAGCGAAAGCGCCAGCTGATTCGAGGTTTTACCGTCCCGTGAACATTGATTTGCACTGCCATAGCACGGCCTCCGACGGCGCCCTGGCGCCCGCGGCGGTGGTGGCCCGGGCGTACGAGAAAGGTGTGCGAATCCTGTCCCTGACCGACCACGATACCGTCGAGGGCCTGGCCGAGGCGCGCACCGCCGCCCGGGAGCTGGGCATGCAGTTGGTCAACGGTGTCGAGCTGTCCTGCACTTGGGGCGGTGCAACCATTCACGTATTGGGGTATGGCTTCGACGTCGAGGCCCCGGCGCTGGTGGAGGCCATTGGCAAGCTGCATGAGGGGCGTTGGCTGCGTGCCGAGGAAATCAGCCGCAAGCTGGCCCTCAAGGGCATGCCGGGGGCCCTGGAGGGCGCCCGGGCGATCCAGCAGGAGCTGGGCGACAGCGGTAATGCCCCGGCGCGCCCGCATTTCGCCGACTATCTAGTGCGTGCGGGTTTCGTCAAGGATCGTGCCGAGGCGTTTCGCAAATGGCTCGGTGCCGGCAAGCTGGGAGACGTCAAGCAGCACTGGCCGACCCTTGAGGAAACCGTCGCCACCCTGCGCGAGGCCGGCGCCTGGGTCAGCCTGGCCCATCCCTGGCACTACGATTTCACCCGCAGCAAGCGTCGCCGGCTGATTGCCGACTATATTCAAGCCGGTGGCCACGCCATCGAGGTGGTCAATGGTCACCAACCAGCGGAGCAAGTGGGCAGCCTGTCCATCCTTGCCCGTGAATTCGGACTGCTGGTCAGCGCCGGCAGTGACTTCCATGGCCCGGGGGGCTGGTCCGAGATCGGTGAGTACCGCCCGGTCCCCGAGGACCTGCCGCCACTTTGGTGTCGGTTCAAGCATGAGCCAATTATTGCCGCCTGAGCAGGTAGAGACAGTGAGTCAATTTTTCCAGATCCACCCGGAAAACCCCCAGCCACGCCTGATCAAGCAGGCCGTGGAGATCATTCGTGGCGGCGGTGTGGTGATCTATCCCACGGATTCGTCCTACGCCGTTGCCTGCCAGATGGGCGACAAGGGCGCGATCGAGCGGGTACGGCGCCTGCGCCAACTTGACGACAAGCACAACTTTGCATTGATCTGCAGCGATCTCTCGCAACTGGGGCTGTTCGCCAAGATCGATACCGGCACCTTCCGCCTGCTCAAGGCCCATGTGCCCGGGCCCTATACCTTCATTCTCAATGCCACCCGTGAAGTGCCGCGCCTGCTGTTGCATCCCAAGCGCCGCACCATCGGCCTGCGGGTGCCGAGCAATCCCATCGCCCTGGCGTTGCTGGCCGAACTGGGCGAGCCGCTGATGAGCGTCAGCCTGATCATGCCCGGCGATACCGAGGCCTTGAGCGACCCGCACGAGATGCGCCAGTTGCTGGAGCACCAGGTGGACCTGATCATCGACGGTGGTTTCGGCAGCACCGAATCCTCCACGGTGATCAGCCTCGCCGACGGCGAGCCGCAAGTGATCCGCGTCGGTTGCGGCGATCCAGCGCCCTTCATGGCCGAGGCCTAGATGTCTGCAGTGGAAACCGTCGACGAGCAGGCCGGCGCCCAGCAGGAGCTGCCATTCGCCATGGTCTACGGCCAGGCGGTCATGGAAATGCCCCTGGACCTGTACATCCCGCCCGATGCCCTGGAGGTCTTCCTCGAAGCCTTCGAGGGCCCGCTGGACTTGCTGCTGTACCTGATTCGCAAGCAGAACATCGACATTCTCGATATCCCGGTGGCGGAGATCACCCGCCAGTACATGGGCTACGTGGAGCTGATGCAGTCGGTGCGCCTGGAGCTGGCGGCCGAGTACCTGGTGATGGCGGCCATGCTGGCCGAGATCAAGTCGCGCATGCTCTTGCCGCGTTCGGCCGAGATCGAGGAAGAAGAACAGGACCCCCGCGCCGAGCTGATCCGCCGCCTGCAGGAATACGAGCGCTTCAAGGCCGCCGCCGAAGGCATCGACGAGTTGAGCCGGGTCGGTCGCGAGGTGCTGGTGCCCAAGCTCGATGCGCCCCAGGCCCAGGTGCGCAAGCTGTTGCCGGACGTGGCGCTGGAAGAGGTGCTGATGTCCATGGCCGAGGTCTTGCGCCGGGGCGACATGTTCGAGAGCCACCAGGTCAGCCGCGAGGCCCTGTCCACCCGGGAACGCATGAGCGATGTGCTGGAACGCCTCAAGGGCGGCGGTTTCGTGCCCTTCGTCGAGCTGTTCAGCGCCGAGGAAGGGCGCCTGGGGGTGGTGGTGACCTTCATGGCGATCCTCGAACTGGTGAAGGAGTCCCTGGTCGAGCTGGTGCAGAACGAGCCCTTTGCGGCCATCCACGTACGGGCGCGAGCCGAATAACGAGCTTAAATCATGAATCTGAACGAACCCCGCGAGCTGGCCTCCCTGCTCGAAGCCTTCCTGTTGGCCTCGGGAAAGCCCCAGTCCCTGGAGCGGCTCTACGAGCTGTTCGAGGAGGCCGAGCGGCCTGACCCGGCGGTCTTCAAGAAGGCCCTGGCGCTATTGGGCAAGTCCTGCGAAGGACGGGCCTTCGAGCTCAAGGAGGTGGCCTCCGGCTATCGCCTGCAGATCCGCGAGAAGTTCGCTCCCTGGGTCGGCCGTCTCTGGGAAGAGCGGCCTCAGCGCTATTCCCGGGCGTTGCTGGAAACCATGGCGCTGATCGCCTACCGCCAGCCCATCACCCGCGGCGAGATCGAGGATGTGCGTGGCGTGGCGGTCAACAGCAACATCGTCAAGACCCTGATCGAGCGCGAGTGGATTCGAGTGGTGGGGTATCGCGATGTGCCTGGCAAGCCGGCGATGTTCGCCACCACCAAGGCTTTTCTCGATCACTTCAACCTCAAGAGCCTTGACGAGCTGCCGCCGCTGGCCGAGCTGCGCGAGATGGAAGCCGAGCCGGTGCTGGAGTTCGACGATGCGCCGGTGCCCGAGCATCTGCAGCAACTGGCCGACGCCAGCGCCGAGCCCGAGCCGCCCCAGGAGGAAACCAGCTTCCATACCTTGTTGCTGGAGCTGGACTCCATGGAGGAAGGGCTCAAGACCGATTTCGACGATCTGCACCGTGACGATCCCGAGCAGGACCAGCTTCACGAGGCGCAGGAGCCGAGTACCACCGCTGCTGACGAGCCGCCTGAACCTGCCAGCGGTGAGCCGCTGGAGCCTCTGGCGGACTTCCCGGTGGACGAGTCGCCCGAGGCGCCAGGGGACGATGTGCTGGGTGTCGCCGAGGCCCGGGCCAAGCTGCTGGCTGCCGTGGCGGCCCTGGAACCCCAGCTGAGCGAAGAAGAAGCCGAAGCCCGGGCCCTGGCCGAGGCGATCGAGCAAGAGCGGCGCCTGCTGGAAGATTGACGCGCGGCCGCCGGCCAGCGGAAAAGCGCCACGATGGCCGATGATCGACTAGTCTGTGATGCGCAACGGCCGCCATCAGCGTATGATTCGCCACCTTTTGGCGAGCCCATCGCCATAGAACCTGTTTCCATGCCTTCAGGCTGCTCGGCCTGAAGCGACACACCGGGAGGTGCCCAGATGAGCGACAAAGACCAGAACGACCAGGAAATCCGTCCAGCCGGCGAGAAGCTGCAGAAAGTCCTCGCCCGCATCGGCGTCGGCTCGCGCCGCGACGTCGAGACCTGGATCAGCCAGGGCCGGATCAAGGTCAACGGCGTGGAGGCCACCCTGGGCCTGCGCGTCGACCTGCACGATGCCATTTCCATCGATGGCAAGGTGGTCAAGCGCGAAGAGGCCGCCGAGTCGGTGCGCCGCGTGATCATGTACAACAAGCCCGACGGCGAGATCTGCACCCGCGACGACCCGGAAGGCCGCCCGACCGTATTCGACAAGTTGCCGCGCCCGCGCGAAGGCCGCTGGATCAATATCGGCCGCCTGGACATCAACACCACCGGCCTGCTGATGTTCACCACCGACGGCGAACTGGCCAACCGCCTGATGCACCCCTCTTTCGAGATGGACCGTGAATACGCGGTACGGGTGCGTGGCGAGGTGGATGACGAGATGATCGAGCGCCTCAAGGCGGGTGTCATGCTCGAAGACGGCCCGGCCAAGTTCACCGATATCCAGCAAGCTCCCGGCGGCGAAGGCTTCAACCACTGGTACCACTGCGTGGTGATGGAAGGTCGCAACCGTGAAGTGCGCCGCCTGTGGGAATCCCAGGGCCTGGTGGTCAGCCGCCTGAAGCGCGTGCGTTTCGGCCCGGTGTTCCTCAACTCCGACCTGCCCATGGGCCGCTGGCGCGAAATGAGCCAGTACGAAGTCGATGTGCTCAGCGCCGAAGTCGGCCTGACGCCGGTAGCCATGCCGCAGCTCAATGCCAAGTCCAAGGACCGGCTGGAGCGCATGCAGCGCAAATCCTCGCGGCCGATGGCCAAGGGCGAGCGTGTGCGTACCCTGCGCCCGGCCAATGGTGCCCCGGTCGCCCCGCGTGCCCCGCGCGAACCGCAACTGGAAGCCGAACGCCCTGGCCGCAAGCCGGCTGGCCGCCAGGATGGCGAGCGCGCTCCACGGGCCCCGCGCCCGGCAGCCGGCCGTGGAACTCCGGTGGCCGAACGTCCGGCGGATACCAAGCGTCCTGCGCCGAAGTCCAAGCGCCCAAGCCCAGGCCTGGACCAGGATGCGCCGTCGGGCAAGCGCCGTGGCGCTCCAGCCGGTGGCGGCCAGCGTCCGGGTTTCGGTCGACGCAAGCCGGAATAAGCCCATCCCGGAATGAAACAACGCCAACCTTAGGGTTGGCGTTTTTTTTGCCTGCAATCCTGGCCGGTTTTGCCGAGCTAGAAGGCGAACTGACCGTTGAATACCGGCTTGCGGTCCGCTGCCAGTACCCCGGAGCTGAAGATCAGGTCCAGGTGGTGGCTACCCTTGGCGCCACCGCCCAGGCCCAGGTGCAGCCCGCAATGGCGTTCTTCGAAACCGGAGTTGCGCCCATACAGCGACTTGATGCCTTCGTTGGTGCCGATACCCAGTTCCTCGATGCGCCGGTTCGATGGGTTGGCATCCAGGTACTTGTTGAAGTCGTTGACCAGGCCGGGCACCTGGCTCGCCACTTGGCGGATGCTCGAGTTCTCGATCCACAGCTCCAGCGGCACCTGCAGGACCCCGTATTTACGGGCGAAGGGGATGGTGCTGAGGAAGGTGCCGAGGAACTTCACATGGCCATTGATCTCGTCGCTGTGGGTGGCGATCTCGCCCGGCGCCAGGTCGTAGTTGCCCACGCCATTGATATCCGTCCACTTCTTCACCGTGTGAAGTGGCGCCTCGAAGTACGACCCCAGGGGGTCGCTGAAGCTCAGGATGCTGGCCTGGGACAGGCGGCGGATCAGGGTTGCGTTGAGGTCGGCGATTCGCTGGGGTTCGACGCTGAAGGTGTCGTAGAAGTACTCGCCGTAGTCCTTGAACAGCAAGGATTTCTTCCAGTGCTCGGCCATCAGTCCATGGAGCGGACGGAGGAACTCCGGACCGTCGGGGCGCGGCTGGGGCAGGGTCGAGGAGTCGTAGAAAAAAATGTACAGGTCACATTCGGTGATGGCCCGGACGAGGTTCTCGGCCGGCTCCAGGTCCAGGCGCAGGGCACTGATGGTCAGCGGCGTGGCCTGGCGGGCTTGTTCGATGATGGCCAGGGTCATGGCCTGGTACTCGGCGGTATGGCCGATCAGTACCTTGGCGGTTGCCAGGCCGTTGAGGGCCGGGTGCCGTTCCAGGTAGTACAGGAAATGACGGATGGCGCGAGTCTGGTCCATAAAACCTCCCTGTAGGACAAAGATGACCGGAACAGGCAGGGCCTGCTCCGGTCCGCGGACGTCTTACATCGGCCACATGGCGGTGCCGAACGGCACCACGGCATCGGCTTGCATCATTTCCACGGCCGCATCGTGGGTTGCAGCTTCGAACCAGTCGTCCAGTTGCAGTTCGGTTTCCAGCTCTTGTTCCAGTGCTTGCATGGTGCTTCTCCTGAATGACATTGCGCTTGGCAGTCCATTGGTGGAACGGATCGACAGCAGTGAACGGGATGGTTGCCGAAGCCGCCCATTCGTTCCTCGAGCTTGCCGGGTGACTGAGCCGGCAAGTGGCTGGAAACCTAGACCAGGGTGTTTTGAAGTGCAAAAAAATAATTAGATTATTTTCTGATGAACTTTATTTTCTATTTCTCCTGGAAAAATTCACCCCGGAAAACAGAATCCTAGGCAACTTCTCTCGGCTCGGGCGCACTAGCGTCAATTTGCAGTCGGTCCAGGCCTGGTAGCGGAATGGCAAATCTACGTTACGGCTTGTAAAGGATTGTTTACGAAATGCGGCGCTTTGCCCCGTGGATAGGAGATCGCTCTGCGCCTGTAAGGAAAATCTTCCGCAGGGCCGCCCGTCATGGTCCGCCAAGGGCTCTGGCCCGCTTGTTCCAGGCCCCTCGGGCAGGTGAGATGTACACCTGCCTGCGTACAGGTGCATAACAAGAAGGAGGCGCAATGAACGCCGTAACCGACTTCCATCGATCCCCTTCGAAGAGCGTCGACCGTCGCTTTTCCATCGACGACCCCACTCGGTCCGTCTCATTTTTCGCCGCCGATGCCGAGCATCGAGCAGGCCACGCAAGATCCCGGTTACCGGCACGCTGATACAGCGATGTCTGGCGGCAGGGGGTCAGGGGTGTACAATGCCCGGCGTTTTAACTGTGACCCCACTGCGTACCCGCGCATTTTGCGTCTGGACAGCGGTTTCCAGCCTGCCTGCATAGCCCTGGAAACACCTGCACAGAACCAATAACTCAAGGTTATCCACCTTGTTCATTCCGTCGCGTCACGAGCGTGATGGGTTCGATTTCGTCACAGATAAAAACAAACAGGTGACGCATGACCGTTAAAAAAACGCTGAACTTCTGGTGCCTGCGCTGGGGTTTGATCCGCGCCGCTTAAGCCTTCACCGGGCGGCAACGTCTGCAAATATCATCAAACCTTGCGTGAGAAAGTTTTCATGAGTGGACAAAACTCGCAGTCAGGCGAGCTGAAACGCGGCCTGAAAAATCGCCATATCCAGTTGATCGCCCTGGGTGGCGCAATCGGTACTGGCTTGTTCCTGGGGTCGGCCGGGGTGCTCAAGTCCGCCGGGCCGGCGATGATCCTCGGCTACGCCATTTGCGGCTTCATCGCCTTCATGATCATGCGCCAACTGGGCGAGATGATCGTCGAGGAGCCGGTAGCCGGTTCCTTCAGCCACTTCGCCCACAAGTACTGGGGCGGCTTCGCTGGTTTCCTCTCCGGCTGGAACTGCTGGATCCTCTATATCCTGGTGGGCATGTCGGAGCTGACCGCGGTCGGCAAGTACATCCACTACTGGTGGCCGGACGTCCCGACCTGGGCCTCGGCAGCCGCGTTCTTCGTCCTGATCAACGCCATCAACCTGGCCAACGTCAAGGTCTTCGGCGAGGCCGAGTTCTGGTTCGCCATCATCAAGGTGGCGGCGATCGTCGGCATGATCGCCCTGGGCAGCTACCTGCTGGTCAGCGGCCATGGCGGCCCGCAGGCGTCGGTGAGCAACCTGTGGTCCCATGGCGGCTTCTTCCCCAATGGTGTCAGCGGCCTGGTGATGGCCATGGCGATCATCATGTTTTCCTTCGGTGGCCTGGAGATGCTCGGTTTCACCGCGGCCGAGGCCGACAAGCCGAAGACCGTGATCCCCAAGGCGATCAACCAGGTGATCTACCGCATCCTGATCTTTTACATCGGTGCCCTGGTGGTGCTGCTGTCGCTGACTCCCTGGGATTCCCTGCTGACTACCCTCAACGCTTCCGGCGATGCCTATAGCGGCAGCCCGTTCGTCCAGGTGTTCTCGATGCTGGGCAGCAACACCGCGGCGCACATCCTCAACTTCGTGGTCCTGACCGCGGCGCTGTCGGTGTACAACAGCGGCACCTATTGCAACAGCCGCATGCTGCTGGGCATGGCCGAGCAGGGCGATGCCCCGCGGAGCCTGGCCAAGATCGACAAGCGCGGCGTGCCGGTGCGTTCGATCCTCGCCTCGGCGGTGGTGACATTCGTCGCGGTGGTGCTCAACTACCTGATCCCGCAGCATGCCCTGGAGCTGCTGATGTCCCTGGTGGTGGCGACCCTGGTGATCAACTGGGCGATGATCAGCTACTCGCACTTCAAGTTCCGCCAGCACATGGACCGCACAGGCCAGACCTCGCTGTTCAAGGCCCTGTGGTATCCCTATGGCAACTACATCTGCCTGGCGTTCGTGGTGTTCATCCTGGGCATCATGCTGATGATCCCCGGCATCCAGGTTTCGGTGTACGCGATTCCGGTGTGGCTGGTCTTCATGTGGGTTTGCTATAGCATCAAGAACAAGCGTGCTGCCCAGCAGCCGCTGCAGGCCGCCGGTTCCGCGCTGAAATAAGCGCCCTCGCTGCCTCGACAGACCCGGCATCGGCCGGGTTTGTCATTTCTGGCTCCGGCGCAATGGCGGGGGAATGGGCGTATCCTGTGGGCCGCTAAAAAGGATTCCTGTTCCATGCTGGTGATTTCCAACAACGTGCATCTGCCCGATGCCGAGATCGAGCTGACTGCCATTCGCGCCCAGGGCGCCGGTGGGCAGAACGTCAACAAGGTGTCCAGCGCCGTGCACTTGCGCTTCGACATTCCCGCCTCATCCCTGCCGCCCTTCTACAAGGAGCGCCTGCTGGCGCTGAGTGACAGCCGGATCACCAGCGACGGGGTGGTGATTCTCAAGGCCCAGCAATACCGCACCCAGGAGCAGAACCGCGCCGATGCGCTGTTGCGCCTGGTGGAGTTGATCCAGGGCGCCATCAAGGTGCAGAAGAAGCGCCGCCCGACCAAACCGACCCTGGGGTCGCAGAAGCGTCGCCTGGAAGGCAAGGCCAAGCGGGGCAACATCAAGGCCGGGCGCGGCAAGGTGGATTTCTAGGTCGCGCTACGGTCCTGGCGCTGTCGTGGTGCCTGGCGATACAGGTACAGGCTCAGCAACAGCCCGCTGCAAGAGGCCAGGGCGGCGAACAGGAAGATCGAGGCAAAGCCTGTGCTGGCGGCGATCGCCCCGGCCAGCGGCCCGGTGATGCCCAGCGACAGGTCGACGAACAGCGAATAGGCACCGACCGCCGCGCCTCGGCTGGAGGCGGGCACCAGGTTCACCGCCTCGACGCCCAGGGCCGGGAATACCAGGGAGAACCCGAAGCCGCTCAGCGCCGCGCCGGCCAGGGCCCAGTGGGCGTCGCTGGCCAGCCACAGCAGCAACAGTCCCAGGGTCTCCACCGACAGGCAGGCGATCGCCACGCGAAAGCCGCCGAGACGGTTGATCAGGTTGCCGAACAGCAGCCGCGCACCGATGAAGCTGGCGCCGAACAGGCTCAGGGCCAGCACTGCGTTGGACCAGTCCCGGGTGGCGTAGTAGAGGGTGATGAAGGTGGCGATGGTGCCAAAGCCGATGGAGCCCAGGGCCAGCCCGCAGCCATGGGGGAAGACCTTGCCCAGCACGTGGATGAACGGCAGGCGTTCGCCGGCGACGATGGGCGCGGCGACCTTGGGCCAGGCCAGCAGCAGGCCCAGCACGGCCAGCAGGATGATGCTCACGCCCATGCTCCACAGCCCCAGGCGGTCGACCAGCATCACGCCCAGGGGCGCGCCGATGGCCAGTGCGCCGTAGCTGGCGATGCCATTCCAGGAAATCACCTTGGCGGTATTCTGCGCGCCGACCCGGCCGATGCCCCAGCCGATGGAGCCCGAACCCACCAGGCTTTCCGCGCTGCCCAGTACCAGGCGCCCCAGCAGCAGGCTGGCCAGGCTCAGGACCGGCCATGCTTGCAGCCAGGCCGAAGCCAGCATGAACACGCCGCTCAGGCCGCAGCCCACGAGGCCGTACATCACCGCGCGCTTGCTGCCCTGGTTGTCGATGATGCGCCCGGCGTAAGGGCGGCTGAGGAGGGTGGCCAGGTATTGCACGCTGATCACCAGGCCGGCGATCACCGCGCCGAAGCCCAGGTCGCTATGGACGTAGCCGGGAAGCACCGCCAGGGGGATGCCGATATTCAGGTAGCCGATGAAGGTGAACAGGACAATGGAAACGACTTGCAGCGTGACCGCCAAGGGGCGCTGGGTATCTGGCATGGGAAGGGGTCCGCTACTGCAGCTAGATAGATAGGCTGCTCATGATACCGGTGCAAGGGCGGGTGCAGGGGAAGAAATCGATGTGCCCCATGGGCTCGGGTACAAGCTCAGGTGTCCTGGCTGCCCAGCAGGCGAGTGGTGACCAGGGCGGCGAGGGCGTTTTCCCGGGTACCGAAACGAGCCAGCAGGGCGGCTTGTTTTTCCGGGGTGAGGCGGTTCCATACCTCGATCATCTGCTGCGTGGTGCCAATCAGTGCGTTGGCCTGGGTTTCGTCGAAGGTATCGGTCATCGAGGGCTCGGGAGAGGGTTCAGGCGGTGTGGAAAGCGCTTGAGTAGCGCTTTCCACACTGTCTGGCTACAGCTTCTTCAGTCTTCGCTGTCGGCCTTGCGGCTGTCGGCGGCTTCTTTCGCAGCAGGCTGTTCGGCGCTGGTTTGCGGCGGGGTTGTCTGCTCAGTTTCGTGCAGGCTCGGGAAGGGGAGATTCGGGATCTCGTGCATATCGTTGCTCCTCGCAAAGTCTGTTTTTTAAATCGCTGGGTAGGTCCGCGCTTTTAAAAAGCCTGGGCAGGATACAGCACTGGAAATGACAAAAAGATTTTTATCGCACTTTTCAGGATGAAAGGGTGTTCATCGAGGGCCGATCGCCGACGAGGAGGCGCCAGGGCCATCCTCGTCGGCAAGCCCTTGGCTAGACGACCCGGGCGATGGCTTCGGCCAGCTGATCCAGGCGGCTGGCGTCGATCCCGGCCACGTTGGCGCGGCCCGAACTGACCATGTACACGCTGTGGTGTTCACGCAGTTCCTGGACCTGGGCGGGGCTCAGGCCGGTATAGGAGAACATCCCGCGTTGCACGCCGATATGGGCGAAGCGCTCGGCCAGGCCATAGGGTTGCAGGGCTTGCACCAGGCCGGCACGCAGTTGCGCGATGCGCAGGCGCATGGCTTCCACTTCGTCGCTCCAGAGGCTCTTGAGCTGCGCATCGCCGAGGATGGTCGCTACCACGGCGGCACCGTGGTCCGGTGGCGTGGACCACAGGTTGCGAGCGATGTGCGCCAGTTGGCTGCGCACATCCAGCAGCTTCTCGGCATCCTGGGTGCAGACGATCAGGGCGCCGGTGCGGTCGCGATACAGGCCGAAGTTCTTCGAGCAGGAACTGGTGATCAGCACTTCCGGCAGCTCGGCGGCGAACAGCCGGACGGCCCAGGCATCCTGCTCCAGGCCATCGCCGAAGCCCTGGTAGGCGAAGTCGATCAGCGGCAGCAGCTTGCGGCTGCGCACCACCTCCAGCACCCGTTGCCAGTCGGCCTGGCTCAGGTCGAAGCCGGTGGGGTTGTGGCAGCAGGCGTGCAACAGCACCACGTCGCCTTCCGGCACCTGGTTCAGGGCCGCCAGCATGGCCTCCACATCCAGGCGGTTGTCACTGCCCACGTAGGGGTAGTGGCTGACCTTGACCCCGGCCGCGGCGAAGATGGTCTCGTGGATCGGCCAGGTCGGATCGCTCAGCCACACGCCACGGCCCGGCAGGCAGTGGGCGATGAAGTCAGCGCTCAGGCGCAGGGCGCCAGTACCGCCTGGGGTCTGGGTAGCCCCGGCGCGTTGCTGGGCGATGAGCGGCGAAGCGCTGCCCAGCACCAGTTCATTGATCACCTTGCCGAAGGCCGCGTCGCCGTGGCCGCCGATGTAGATCTTGGTGTCCTGGCTCTCCACCAGGCGCTGTTCGGCCAGTTTCACCGAACGCGGGATCGGCGTCAGGCCCTGGGAGTCCTTGTAGACCCCCACGCCCAGGTCGAACTTGCGCGGGTTGGGGTCGCTGGCGTAGGCCCCCATCAGGCCGAGAATCGGGTCGCCAGGCACACGACCGATTGCGTCGAAATGCATTACTTGCGTCCTTCTGCGGTCTTGGCCACTTCGTCGGTGCGGGCGGCCATGATGAAGTCGTTGCGGTGCAGGCCCTTGATGGAGTGGCTCCACCAGGTCACGGTCACCTTGCCCCATTCGGTCAGCAGGCCCGGGTGGTGGCCTTCGGCCTCGGAGATCTCGCCCATGGCGTTGGTGAAGGCCAGGGCGAACTTGAAGTTCTTGAACAGGAAGACTTTTTCCAGCTGCATCACGCCGTCGCGAACTTCGATGTTCCAGTCAGGGATCTGCTTGATCAGCACCGGCAGTTCTTCGTCGCTGACCTGAGGGGCATCGGCGCGGCAGGCTTCGCAGTGGGCTTGGTTCAGAGCGGTCATGGTGTATTCCCGAAATCGATTCTTGTTGGGGCGGGCTGGGGAAAACTGCTGCGCTGGGCAATCTCTTCCGGGTGTCGGCGAAAAGTGTCGGTCCGAACTGGCCGGACCGCCATTTGCCACCTGTCCCAGGCGGGATTGCCTGCGCTCGTGAGATTTCGCGCAGCCCGTGGACGTTACTATCTTTCGCAGCGGCTCGCGAGTGCGGGCCGCTCAGGCCGCCTTGGGTTTTGGCGGAAACTTGGGTGCGTGCAGGCCCAGCTGCATGCCCTGGTGGACCAGGGCCATGATGTCTTCATGGGCCAGGTCGAACAGGCGCTTGAGCTCCGGCAGGACGAAGTAGATCGGCTGCAGGATGTCGATGCGATACGGCGTGCGCATGGCCTCCAGCGGATCGAAAGCCTGGTGCTCCGGTTCCCCGGACAGGCTGTAGACGGTCTCCTTGGGCGAAGACAGGATGCCGCCGCCATAGATGCGCCGGCCGGCTGGGGTCTCCACCAGGCCGAACTCGATGGTCATCCAGTACAGGCGGGCCAGGTATACCCGTTCTTCCTTGGTGGCTTGCAAGCCGAGCTTGCCGTAGGTGTGGGTGAACTCGGCGAACCAGGGGTTGGTCAGCAGCGGGCAGTGGCCGAAGATCTCGTGGAAGATGTCCGGTTCCTGCAGGTAGTCCAGTTCTTCGCGGGTACGGATGAAGGTCGCGACAGGGAAGCGCTTGCTGGCCAGCAGTTCGAAAAAGGTCTGGAAAGGAATCAGCGCCGGGACCCGGGCCACTTGCCAGCCGGTGGTTTCGCCCAGGACCTTGTTTATTTCGCCGAGTTGCGGAATGCGATCGTGGGGCAGTCCCAGCTTCTCGATGCCGTCCAGGTATTCCTGGCACGCACGGCCCTCGATCACTTTCAACTGGCGAGTGATCAGGGTGTTCCACACCGCGTGTTCTTCGGGTGGATAGTCGATAAAACCTTGCGCGTCGGGCTCGCGGGCCACGTACTGCGTCTGCTTCATGCTGCTCTCCTGCCAGGGGATGCGTTCTTGTTATGAATGACCCCAGTGATACGCCAGGGTGCGACGCTTTGCAGCAGGTGGCGGTGGTTGAAGGGGCGACTTTGAAGGGACTTGTCGTAAAGTTATCGTTACGAATATGGCCAAGGCCCTGCATTGTTGGGGATGAACCATTTGAAAATAGCGGAAGCTGTCACATAATCTTGACGATTATCTGCGGCATCCAGCAGAAACTTTGCTGGCCATGGCGCCAAAAGCGTCGCTCGTCGGCGTTTATGCCCTCCATATTTCCTTTCGGGCCTTTATTCCATGCGCATCAAGGTTCACTGCCAGAACCGTATCGGCATCCTGCGGGACATCCTCAATCTGCTGGTGGAGTACGGCATCAACGTTGCTCGGGGCGAAGTGGGCGGCGAGCATGGCAACGCCATCTATCTGCACTGCCCGAACCTGATCAACCTGCAGTTCCAGGCCCTGCGGCCCAAGTTCGAATCCATCGCCGGGGTGTTCGGGGTCAAGCGTGTCGGGCTGATGCCCAGCGAGCGCCGGCACATGGAGCTCAATGCGCTGCTGGGGGCCCTGGATTTTCCCGTACTGTCCATTGACATGGGCGGTTCCATCGTCGCTGCCAACCGCGCCGCCGCCCAGTTGCTGGGGGTGCGGGTGGACGAGGTACCGGGCATCCCGTTGTCGCGCTATGCCGAGGATTTCGACCTGCCGGAGCTGGTGCGGGCCAACAAGTCGCGGATCAACGGATTGCGGGTCAAGGTCAAGGGCGACGTATTCCTGGCGGATATCGCGCCCTTGCAGTCCGAGCATGACGACAGCGAGGCCATGGCCGGCGCGGTGCTGACCCTGCACCGCGCGGACCGGGTCGGCGAGCGCATCTACAACGTGCGCAAGCAGGAGCTGCGCGGCTTCGACAGTATCTTCCAGAGCTCCAAGGTGATGGCTGCGGTGGTGCGTGAGGCGCGGCGCATGGCGCCCCTGGACGCGCCCCTGCTGATCGAAGGGGAAACCGGTACCGGCAAGGAGCTGCTGGCCCGCGCCTGCCACCTGGCCAGCCCGCGCGGCCAGTCGCCGTTGATGGCGCTGAACTGCGCCGGGTTGCCTGAATCCATGGCCGAAACCGAACTGTTCGGTTACGGCCCCGGGGCGTTCGAAGGTGCGCGGGCGGAAGGCAAGCTGGGCCTGCTGGAGTTGACGGCGGGCGGTACCCTGTTCCTCGATGGCGTGGGGGAAATGAGCCCGCGGTTGCAGGTCAAGTTGCTGCGCTTTTTGCAGGACGGCTGTTTCCGCCGGGTCGGCAGCGACGAAGAGGTGTACCTGGATGTGCGGGTGATCTGCGCCACCCAGCTGGATCTTTCCGAGCTTTGTGCCCGTGGTGAGTTCCGCCAGGATCTCTACCATCGGCTCAATGTACTGTCCCTGCACATTCCGCCGCTGCGCGAGTGCCTGGATGGCCTCGGGCCCCTGGTGGAGCACTTTCTCGACCAGGCCAGCCGGCAGATCGGCTGCCCCTTGCCGCAGCTGGCGCCGGCGGCCATGGAGCGGCTCAGTCACTACCATTGGCCAGGCAACGTCCGGCAGTTGGAAAACGTACTGTTCCAGGCGGTGTCGTTGTGCGATGGCGGCATGGTCAAGGCCGAGCACATCCGCTTGCCGGACTATGGCGCGCGCCAGCCTCTTGGCGAGTTTTCCCTGGACGGCGGGCTGGAGCAGATCGTCGGGCGCTTCGAGAAAGCCGTGCTCGAAAGCCTTTACGCCGAATTTCCCAGCAGCCGGCAGTTGGGCAAGCGCCTGGGAGTGTCCCATACCACCATCGCCAACAAACTGCGCCAGTACGAGGTCGGCAAGGATTGCCAGGAATGAAAAAGCCCCGCTGTAGCGGGGCTTTTTCATGGGGCAGGTCGGGCTTCAGATGTGGAAGTAGCCGACGCAGGAGTCGAACGGCAGGCGCTTGAGTTCGATCTTGTTCATGTCGAACACTTCACGCAGGGCCTTGGTCTCGCCCGGGAAGTTGCGATAGGCGACTTCGTCGAGCACCACGATGGCGCCCTTGGGCATGTAGGGCAGGAAAGTTTCCAGGGCTACCTTGGTCGGTTCGTACAGGTCGGTGTCGAGGATCAGCATGGCCACCACCAGGTCTGGGCGCGACTTGACGAACTCCGGCGCGGTCTTGCAGATGTCGCCCTTGACCAGCTCGCAGCGAGGGATCCGATTGACCGGGCGCAGCAGGTCGTTGGCGTCGATCATGTCCTGGATCAGCGACTGGTCGGTGTCGGAGAACATGGTCTCGTTGATGTCGGCCGGGTCTTCATCCTTGTTGATGCTGGTGAAGCCTTCGAAAGTGTCGAAGCCGACGATGGAGCGGTTGATCGCATAGGGCTCGAGGATCATCGACAGGTGCATGTAGAGCATCAGCGAATTGCCCTTGTACACACCGCACTCGATGATCGCGCCGGGGACGTCCATGACTTTCTTGAACAGTTCCATGCGCGACAGCGCCGCAGTGACGTTGATGCGGTTGGCAAACACGAACGGCGCGTCGGCGACGTACTCGGCGTCGACCCGTTTGAGAACCCCGGCGCGGGTGGCGTTGTATTCGGCTTCGGCGGGGGTGAGGCGACGTTTGGTCATGGGTGGAATCCTTGGAAATTCGAGAAGTCGTGGGCGTGGAAATAGTCTTTGAAGCCGGAGCCGACGTCTGGGCAGGCGCTGTCGACGTTGGGGGCTCCGCGATTGTGTTTCAGGTCGTCCAGGTGCATCAGGCGGAAATCCACGCTGAAGCGCGTGCGGTCGGTGCGGTTGGCGACGGTACCGTGCAGGTGCGAGCCGGAGAAGACCAGCATCTCGCCGCAGTTGCCGGCGATGCGGATCTCCGATGAGGCGTCGATTTCGCCCAGGGGTACCGGGTGCACCCGTACCTCCTCGGTCAGGTTGTCCTTGGCCTTGTGGCGCTGGTTGCTGATCCAGTCCTTGAGGCTCCAGTCCTTTGACGTATTGGGTACCGGCTTATCGAAATAGCTCGGGTTGATCATCATGGTCTGGTCCGGGGTGATGCTGTAGACCGGCATCCAGGTGTTGATCTGGCAGTCGACGCTGCCGTACCAGCTGTCACGGTGGGGTTTGTAGGCGTAGCTGACGCCGGCGTGCAGGTAGTCGTAGTTGGGCACCACACGCAGGCGTGGCACGTCGAAGATGTATTCGCGCGGATCGATGCCGACTTCGTGGATGAAGCCGAGGATCAATTCCTTGACGCGCTGGCTATTGGTGAACTGGCCCTTGAGGCGGGTGACCCGGGTGACGAATTCTTCCACCGGCATCATGGTGTGCAGGGCTTGGTGGTTCTTCTCGCCGTCGAAGGCCGCGGTGATGTTTTCCTTGGCGAATTCGCATAGTTCCTTGGCGGTAGCCAGCTGGGTATCCAGGAAGATGTCTCCTGAATAGATGGCTTGCTTGAAGTCAGCTGTCTTGCTCAGCTGATTGAGATGCAGGTTCAAAGCGGTTCTCCTTGGCGGTCACTGGCTAGAGTGTCGGCCATCCCTGCGTAAACTGAAGTCGCGATGGCCGGACGCTATCCCTAGCAAGATCCGTTCTCAAAATCCTGCGGCCATGGAATTGTCCAAGGTGCGACCCGGCCTTGCCGGTAGCGGCATAAGTCCGCCGTTTTTTCGTCTCTGGGATTTCCCTCCGTAACCACCTGATTTGCGCCAGAGTCCCGGCCAGCATGGAGTGCGCCGCTAGAAATAAAAGTTGGTGCAGAAATTGCTTAGGCCATGCCCAGTACAGCGGCGGGCGGCAAACGTCCGGCAGATGAGGAACGACAGTGGACAAGTACCTTTATGTGGCGATGACCGGCGCCAGCCAGAACGCGCTGGCGCAAAAGGCCCATGCCAACAATTTGGCGAACATCTCCACCAACGGTTTTCAGCGTGACCTGGAACAGGCTCGCGCGATGCCGGTATTTGGTGACAGTTTTCCGGCACGGGCGTTTGCCATGAGCGAGCGTCCGGCGACGGATTTCTCCCAGGGTTCGCTGGTCGAGACCGGTCGTGACCTGGACGTGGCCGTCAGTGGCAGGGGCTGGATCGCCGTGCAGAGTCCCGACGGCAGCGAGAGCTACGTGCGTACCGGTAGCTTGAATGTCGATGCGCTGGGGGTTCTGCGTGCCGGCAACGGCATGCCGGTGATGGGTAACGGTGGTCCTATCGCCGTGCCGCCCGAGCAGAAGATCGAAGTTGGCCAGGATGGCACCATCACCATTCGCGCCATGGGCGAGGGGCCGCGAGTCATGGCCGAGGTCGACCGGATCAAGCTGGTCAATCCGGATACCCGCAACCTGGTCAAGGGCCTGGATGGCTCGATCAAGACCAAGGACGGGCAGCCAGCAGCGGCCGATGCCAACGTGCAGTTGGTCTCGGGTTTCCTCGAGTCGAGCAACGTCAATGCAGTGGAAGAAATGACCGCGGTGCTGGCCTTGTCCCGGCAGTTCGAGCTGCACGTCAAGATGATGAACAGCGCCAAAGAAGACGACCAGGCCATGGCTCGGGTCTTGCAGATCAGCTAATTACCAGTACCTAGCGCCGTAAAACAGGCGCGTGAGGAGAATCGAATGCTTCCGGCTCTATGGGTTGCCAAAACCGGTCTGTCCGCCCAGGACACCAACCTGAGTGTTATTTCCAACAACCTGGCGAACGTTTCGACCACGGGCTTCAAGCGTGACCGTGCCGAGTTCCAGGACCTTCTGTACCAAATCAAGCGCCAGCCGGGTGCCCAGTCGACCCAGGACAGCGAACTGCCCTCCGGCCTGCAGGTCGGTACCGGCGTGCGGATCGTCGGCACTCAGAAGAACTTCAGTGCCGGCAGCTTGCAGACCACCCAGCAGCCGCTGGACCTGGCGATCAACGGTCGTGGGTTCTTCCAGATCCTGCAGCCCGATGGCACTACTTCCTATACCCGTGACGGCACGTTCCACCTGAACTCCAATGGCCAGATCGTCACCGCCAATGGTTTCGCCCTGGAGCCGGCAATCGTCGTACCCGACAACGCGCAGACCTTCACTGTGGGCAACGACGGCACCGTCTCCATCACCGTGGCCGGCAACCCGGCGTCCCAGGTGATCGGCAACCTGCAGACCGCCGACTTCATCAACCCGGCAGGCCTGCAAGCGCTGGGCAATAACCTGTTCCTGGAGACCGCCGCCAGTGGTGCGCCGCAGGTTGGTACCCCGGGCCTGAACGGCTTCGGCACCACGCTGCAGAACACCCTGGAAGCGTCCAACGTCAGTACCGTGGAAGAGATGGTCAACATGATCACCACCCAGCGGGCCTACGAGATGAACTCCAAGGTGATCTCCACCGCCGACCAGATGCTGTCGTTCGTAACGCAGAAGCTGTAATCAAGTCTTGAGGCCGTCATGAGTCGATGACGTGCCGGTAACATCGTGAGGAAGGGTCATGAATCGGTTTATCTGTGTATTAGCGCTGAGTGGGAGTGCCGTGCTCGCGGGCTGTGTCGCCCCGCCACCCAAGCCCAATGACCCTTACTACGCGCCAGTGTTGCCGCGCACGCCGCTGCCTTCGGCCTCCAATAACGGTTCGATCTACCAGGCCGGCTTCGAGCAGAGCCTGTATACCGATCGCAAGGCGTTCCGGGTCGGTGACATCATCACCATCACCCTGAACGAGCGGACCGCGGCCAGTAAAGGCGCCAACTCGGCGTCGAGCAAGAACAGCAGCAACAGCATCGGCCTGACGTCGTTGTTCGGTGCTGTGCCCAACACCAACAACCCGTTCGGCGATGGCGACCTGAGCTTGAATGCCGGCTACAAGGGTGATCGCTCCACCAAGGGCGATAGCAAGGCGGCGCAAAGCAACAGCCTGACCGGTTCGATCACCGTCACCGTGGCCGACGTATTGCCCAACGGTATCCTCGCCGTGCGTGGCGAGAAGTGGATGACCCTCAATACCGGTGACGAGCTGGTGCGTATCGCCGGCCTGATCCGTGCGGACGATATCGCCACGGACAATACCGTGTCCTCGACCCGGGTGGCAGATGCGCGCATCACCTATTCGGGTACCGGGTCGTTCGCCGACGCCAACCAGCCTGGCTGGTTCGATCGTTTCTTCCTCAGCCCGCTGTTCCCTTTCTAGGCGCACTATGTTGAATTTCAAGCACCTGATGGCGGCCGCCTTGTTGCTGTCCGTGTCCCTCGGCGTCCAGGCCGAGCGGCTCAAGGACATCGCCAGTATTTCCGGCGTGCGTTCCAACCAGCTGATCGGCTATGGCCTGGTGGTGGGACTCAATGGCACGGGTGACCAGACAACCCAGACGCCGTTCACCCTGCAGACCTTCAACAACATGCTGTCGCAGTTCGGTATCAAGGTTCCGCCTGGGGCGGGCAACGTGCAGCTCAAGAACGTCGCCGCGGTATCGATCAGTGCCGACCTGCCGGCGTTCGCCAAGCCGGGCCAGCAGGTGGATGTCACGGTTTCGTCCATCGGTAACTCCAAGAGTCTGCGTGGCGGCACCTTGCTGTTGACTCCCCTCAAGGGTATCGACGGTAATGTCTACGCCATCGCCCAGGGCAACCTGGTGGTGGGTGGTTTCGATGCCGAGGGCCGGGATGGTTCGAAGATCACCGTCAACGTTCCGTCGGCGGGGCGAATCCCGGGTGGGGCCTCGGTGGAGCGCGCGGTGCCCAGTGGCTTCAACCAGGGCAACAGCCTGACCCTGAACCTCAACCGTTCGGACTTCACCACGGCCAAGCGCATCGTCGACAAGATCAACGACATGCTCGGCCCGGGCGTGGCCCAGGCCATCGATGGCGGCTCGATCCGCGTCACTGCACCGCTGGACCCGAGCCAGCGGGTGGACTACCTGTCGATCCTGGAGAACCTGGAGATCGATCCGGGCCAGGCGGTGGCCAAGGTCATCATCAACTCCCGCACCGGCACCATCGTGATCGGCCAGAACGTCAAGGTCTCGCCGGCGGCGGTGACCCACGGCAGTCTGACGGTGACCATCACCGAGGATCCGATCGTCAGCCAGCCCGGCCCCCTGTCCAGTGGGCAGACCGCCGTGGTGCCTCGCTCGCGGGTCAATGCCCAGCAGGAAGCCAAGCCGATGTTCAAGTTCGGCCCGGGCACCACCCTCGACGAGATCGTGCGGGCGGTGAACCAGGTGGGAGCAGCGCCAGGCGACCTGATGGCGATTCTCGAAGCCCTGAAACAGGCCGGCGCCTTGCAGGCCGACCTGATCGTGATTTGAGGGGTGGCCATGGATATACATAAGAGCGGTCTGGTCGCCAGCGGGGATTCCGGGGCCTATTCGGACCTCAATCGCCTGCAGCAGCTGAAGGTCGGCGATACCAACAGCGAGGCCAACGTGCGCAAGGTGGCGCAGGAGTTCGAGTCGTTGTTCCTCAACGAGATGCTCAAGTCCATGCGCAAGGCCACCGACGTGCTGGCCCAGGACAACCCGCTCAATACCCCGACCACCAAGCAGTACCAGGACATGTACGACCAGCAACTGGCGGTGTCCCTGTCCCGCGAGGGTGGTGGTATCGGCTTGGCCAACGTGCTGGTGCGCCAGATGATGCAGAACAAGCCAAGGGCGGCGCCTACCGGGCTGACCTCGGCGCCGCCGGTAGCTCCGCCAGTCGCGACGCCGACGCCGATCGCGGCCGGTACCGCGGCCCAGGATGGTCCTCTGAGCCGGCTCAATGGCCAGCGGCCGTTGTGGGCCTCCCGTACTGCCGATCCGGTGCGTACCAGCCTGGCCCATAACGACATGGCCTTGCTCAATCAGCGGCGCTTGTCGCTGCCGAGCAAGCTCACCGATCGCTTGCTGGCCGGCATCGTGCCTTCGGCGGGAGGTGTGGAAGTCACCGCACAGAACGCCGCGCCTACCCGCAATAGCGCGGCCGCCGATGCAGTGCTGCGTGGTGAGTGGCGGGTCAACCAGGGGTACGCCGCGGCCCAGGGCAAGATGCGTGTCTATGGCCGGGCCATGGCCCAGCCACCATTGGCGCCGGCCAAGCGCGCCTTCGGTTCGTCCGATGAATTCGTCGCCACCATGCTGCCCATGGCGGAGCAGGCGGCCAAGCGTATTGGTGTGGACCCACGCTACCTGGTGGCCCAGGCGGCCCTGGAAACCGGCTGGGGCAAGTCGGTCATGCGCCAGCAGGATGGTCGCAGCAGCCATAACCTGTTCGGCATCAAGGCCGGCAGCAGCTGGCAGGGCGGCCAGGCCCGGGCGATCACCAGCGAGTTCCGCAACGGCCAGATGGTCAAGGAGACGGCGGCGTTCCGTTCCTATGATTCCTACCAGGACAGCTTCCACGATCTGGTGACTTTGCTGCAGAGCAATAATCGCTATCAAGAAGTGCTGAAGGTTGCCGATAAACCAGAACAGTTTGTTCGCGAGTTGCAAAAAGCCGGGTATGCAACCGACCCGGATTACGCAAGCAAGATTTCGCAGATAGCCAAGCAGATGAAGAGTTACCAGAACTACGCTGCGGCAGGCGCTCCCACGAATTTATAAGGTCTGAATCATGAGTTTGCTCAATATCGGGATGTCCGGGCTGGCTGCCAGCCAATCGTCTTTGATGACCACGGGTAACAACATCGCCAACGCCGATACCGCCGGGTATTCGCGGCAGCAGACCGTACAGGGCACCAAGGCCTCCAGCCAGTTCGGCAACGTCTTCATCGGCACCGGCACCACCCTGGCCGATGTGCGCCGGGTGTACAACAGCTTCCTGGATGCCCAGCTGCGTACCGCGACTTCGCTCAACAGCGACGTGGCGGCCTACCAGCAGCAGATCACGCCGATCGACAAGCTGCTCTCCGAGGCCGGTACCGGCATGACTGGCGCCCTGACCAAGTTCTTCGCCTCGGTGCAGAACCTCAACGCCAAGCCTACCGACGAAGCCTCCCGGCAGTTGCTGCTCAGCGATGCCCAGGCCCTGAGCAATCGCTTCAACTCGGTTTCCAATCAGCTCAACGAGCAGAACAAAACCATCAACGGCAACCTGTCGACCATGGCCGATCAGGTGAACAAGCTGGCCACCACCGTGGCCCAGCTCAACCAGAAGATCTCCGAGCTGTCGAACGACGGCAAGGGCATGCCCAACGAGCTGCTCGACGCCCGTAACGAAACCGTGCGCCAGCTTTCGCAGTTCATCAAGGTCGACGTATCCGAGCGTGGCTCCAGCGTCGATCTGTACCTGGGCAGCGGTCAGCCGTTGGTGATGGGCAACAGCGCCAACTCCCTGGAAGTGGTGCAGGGCAAGAACGACCCGACCCGCTCCATGCTGCAGATCAATCGCGGTAGCAGCACCGTGGACATCACCAATCTCACCACCGGTGGCGAGATCGGCGGCCTGCTGCGTTATCGCAGCGAGGTGCTGGACCCGGCGATGAATGAACTGGGGCGTGTGGCCCTGGTGGTCGCCGACCAGATGAACAGCCAGATGGCCCAGGGCATCGACAAGAACGGTGATTTCGGCGGCAATCTGTTCAATGACATCAACAGCGCTCGCCTGATCAGTCAGCGCAGCATCGCCAGCGGCGGTAACAACACGGCGTCGGGCAACTTCGATGTCACCATCAAGGACTCCGGCAAGCTGACCACCAGCGACTACACGGTGACCTTCAGCAGCCCGACGGACTACAGCGTCAAGCGTTCCGATGGCACCGACCTGGGCTCCTTCAGCATCACCACCAACCCGCCGCCGGTCATCGATGGCTTCGCGTTGAAGCTCAATGGCAGCGCTGCCGTGGGCGACAGTTTCAAGATCACCCCGACCCGCAATGGTGCGAGCGCGATCCAGACCGAGATGACCGACGCCAAGCGCCTGGCGATCGCCGCACCGCTCAAGGCCGAGATCGCTGCCGGGGTCAAGAGCTCGCTGAGCATCGGCTCGCAACCATCGCTGGTAACGCCGATCGACAATTACGATGCGGCCGCCAAGCTGGAGCTGCAGACTGCGCTGAAGAACTCCGGCCCGGTGAAGGTGGTGTTCAACGCACCTGCCGGTGGCAGCCAGACTTATGACTACTTCGATGCCAAGGGCACGAAGATGGGCAGCGGCACCATCGTTCCCGGGCAGACCAACACCCTCAACCTGAACATCAAGATGGTCGATGCCAGCGGCGCACCGATCCTCGATGGCGCCGGTGTGCAGAAAACCTTCGCGGTGAAGATGGACGTGGCAGGTGCGCCGAACTCCGGCGACAGCATGAACATCTCGGTCAACGGCGCCGGCTCTTCGGACAACCGCAACGGCCTGGCGCTGGCTGGCCTGCAGAGCAAGCAGACCGTCGATACCGGTTCGGCGAGCAAGGGCATCACCTTGGTGGATGCCTACGGCAAGCTGATCGAGAACGTCGGCGCCAAGGCCAGCCAGGCCAAGCTCGATTCGGCCGCCAACGGGGTGATCCTGAGCAACGCCAAGGGCGCGCGTGATTCGCTGTCGGGGGTCAACCTGGACGACGAGACCGGCAACCTGGTCAAGTACCAGCAGTACTACACCGCGTCTTCGCAGATCATCAAGGCCGCACAAACCATCTTCAGCACGCTGATCAGCAGCCTTTAAGGAGCCGTAGCCCATGCGTATTTCCACTTCTCAGTTCTTCGAGACTTCGGCTGCCAACTACCAGCGCAACTTCTCCAATGCGATCAAGAGCAGTGAAGAGGCCAGCAGCCTGGTGCGGATCAATACCGCGGCCGACGATCCGGTAGGCGCGGCGCGCTTGTTGCAGCTCGGCCAGCAGGCCTCGCTGCTCGACCAGTACAAGACCAATACCACTTCGATCAAGGCCTCCCTGGGGCAGGCCGAATCGGTGATGACCAGCATCAACAACGTCCTGACCCGCGCCAAGGAACTGGCCGCTGGTGCCGGTAACGCCGGTTACACCGACAAGGACCGCCAGGCCAATGCTTCGGAGCTGGGACAGATCGAAGAACAATTGCTCAGCCTGATGAATACCCAGGATGAAAACGGCAAGTACATTTTCGGTGGTTCCAAGGATGACGTACCGCCGTTCAGCCGCAACTCCGACGGTACCTACAGCTACAACGGCGACCAGAGTAGCCTGAAGCTGCCAGTGGGCGACACCATGCTGATGGCCGCCAACAGCACCGGTTGGGATGTGTTCCAGAAGGCGCCGAACACCAGTCGTACCCAGGTCACCACCCAGACCGCGCCGGTCCCGGACAGCGGCAAGGTGTTCCTGTCCAACGGGCAGATGTCCAACGCCGGCAAGTACAACACCGATTTCCGCAAGGGCGAGCCCTACAGCGTGTCGTTCGTCAGTGGCACCCAGCTGAAGATCACCGATGCCGCTGGCAACGACGTGACGTCCGAGGCCAGCCAAGGTGGTGTGATCGGTAATACGCCAAACCAGACCGTGAGCTTCCGTGGTGTCGACTTGAGTCTGAATGTCAATCTCAAGGCCGGTGACAATGCCGCTGCACTACTGCCGCAGTATTCGTTCAGCCTGGGTTCCAAGCCGGATACCTTCAACGTCGCGCGCAGCCCGGGCAACCCCAGCACCGCCCAGGTCTCCAGCGCCAGCGTGACCAACCAGGCGGACTATAACTCGACCTTCCCCAGTGGCTCGGCAGTGCTGAAGTTCACCAGCGCCACCAATTTCGACCTGTATGCCGCGCCGCTGACCGCCGACAGCAAGCCGGTATCCTCCGGTACCCTGGCAGGCAACGTGGCCACTGCGGCGGGTGTGAGCTTCAACCTGAGCGGTACCCCGGCGGCCAACGACCAGTTCAGCGTCGCGGTCAACACCCACGAGACCCAGAACATCCTGGATACCGTGAGCCAGTTGAAAAGCGCCCTGAACACTCCGACCGACGGCAATACCGTAGCGACCCAGAAACAACTGGCCGACCTGGCTTCGGGCATGGCCAACCTGGCCAGTGGTACCGATCAGCTGACGATCGGCATCAGTTCGGTAGGTGGTCGTGGCTCGGCCCTGGATACCCAGATCGAGATCAACACCAACCTGGCGGCGGCCAACGTCACCACCCGTTCGGCGATCGCCGATTCCGATCCGGCCGAGGTGATGACCCGCCTGACCCTGCAGCAGACCATGTTGCAGGCCTCGCAACTGGCCTTCAGCAAGATCAGCCAGCTCGGCCTGTTCAACCAGGGCTGAGCCTGGTCCGTGGCGCCCTGAGCGGGGCGCCACGACCGTCGAGCCGCCAACCGTCTTTCTACAAGCGGTTCTGCAGTCCCGGCCCTGCTGCCGGGGCTCGCCGCTCGAGAGTTTCATGCCGTGAACCAAGCCCCTCTAGTCAGCATCGTCATTCCCGCCTTCAACCCGCGTTTTTTTGCCCAGGCCCTGGAAAGCGCCCTGGCGCAGACCTATCAACCGCTGGAAATCGTCGTGTGCGACGACAGTGCCGGTGATGAGATCGAGCGTATCGTCCAAGGTCTGGTCGAGCCGGCCCATCCTGTGCGCTATTTGCGTAATCCGCGGCGCCTGGGGTTACAGCGCAACATCCTGCGGTGCGTGGAAGAGGCCCGGGGGGAGCTGCTCAAGATCCTCTGCGACGACGATCGTCTGTTTGCTCCGAGCATTGCCTTGCAAGCCCCGGCCCTGGCTCAGCACCCGGAGGTCAGCCTGGTGTGCGGGCTGCGGATATTCAGTGATGCGGGGAGTTCGGCCCTGCCATCGCGGGTGGAAAACAGTTGTTTTTCCCTCTGCGACTCGCTGTTCAAGGGCGACGACATGCTGGCGATCCTCGAGGCTTGGCAGAGTAGCTACCTGGGTAATTTCAGCTCGTCGCTGATGCGTCGTGCCGATGTGCTGGAGCTGCTGCCGGAGTTGATCCAGGAGGGCGCCGGTTTTGTCGCACTGCTGGACACGGCCTTGTTCATCTGCCTGTTGCGGCGCGGCAACCTGGTGGCGCTCAATACCGTCTTGAGCAGCGAGCGGCTCTACCCTGGCCGCCTCAGTGGCACTCCGGAGATGCTCAAGCTGGCCGCTACCGAATGGGGCTGGCTGAAGCAAATGCTGGCTGCGCGGGCCGGTGAGTCGGCACCGGCTTCCGGTTGGGTGCGTTATGTGGACCTGGTTCGGGCCAGTGTGCAGCCGCGCCAGTGGCAAGAATTGTGCGTGACCCGGGTGCTGGGCAACCGCGAGACCGTGATCCATGGGCGAGTCGGTGGTGCGAGCCAGAGCTACGAGGAGTTCTACCGCGAGTGGCTGGCCAACCGCTGTTTGTCGAAACCGGAGCGGCGACACCTGTCGCAGCGTATCGATAGCTGGCCACGCCAGGTGCGCATCGTGCCGGTGGTCATCGATGTCGAGGGTTGCGCTGCGGCGCTCGAGCGTACCCTGGAGAGCCTGGATGCCCAGCTGTATCCATCCCAGGCGGTGCTCTTGCTGTCCGAGGCCGATTGTCCGCAGCGGCCATGGCTACTCCAGCAACCCCTGCGTAGCGATTGGGCCCGGCAGCTCAATGAACTGGTGCCGCAATTGGAAGGTTGTGACTGGTTCTATTTGCTGCAAGCCGGTGATCGCCTGTCGGCCTCGGCGTTGCTGGTGCTGGCCGAGCGCATTGCCCATACCCCGGCAATGCTTTGCGCCTACAGCGACGAGGGGGCCCTGGTGGAAGGGGAGTCCACCGAGCCGGTATTCAAGCCTGATTTCAACCTCGACCTCATGCGTTCCTACCCTTATGTCGGGCGTGCCCTGGCTTTCTCCCGTGAGCGTTTCCTCGCCGAGGGTGGGTTCGATCCGCTTCGCGACGAGCTGGCTGCCCACGATCTGCTCTGGCGCCTGGTGGAAGCCGCGGGTCCGCAGGCCATCGAGCATATCGCCGAGATCCAGCTGGAGTCGGAGTTTTCCTTTGCCCAATGGTTGTCGCGGCCGCAGGTGATCGAGGCCAGCGAGGGGCTGGTGAGCGCCCACTTGCAGCGCATCGGCGTGGAGCACCGGATCTACCACGATGATCTGCCATTGCTCAATCGCATTGATTACCTGCACGGCAAGCGACCGCTGGTGTCGATCATCGTTACCTGTGGTGATTCCCTGGTTGCCTTGCAGCGTTGCGTCGAAAGCCTGATCGAGCAAACGGCCTACAACCACTACGAGATCCTGCTGGTGGACTCCGGTAGCCGTGATCCGGCCATGGCCGACTGGCTGGCGGCCATGGCGCAGTTGGGTGCTTCCTTGCTGCGTGTATTGCCCTACGACGGCCCCGCCGGGCAGGTTGCGTTGATCAATGCTGTCGCGGCCCAGGCCCGCGGCGAGTACCTGCTGTTGCTCAGCCATGATGCGCGGATCTGTACCGGCGACTGGCTGGACGAGTTGCTCAACCAGGCCCAGCGTCCGGAAGTAGGAGTGGTGGGTGCGCGGATCCTGGCGGAAGATGGCTCCATCCTGCATGCCGGGCAGGTGCTGGGGCTGGCGGGCCCGGTGGGCTCGCCCTTCGTCGGGGAAGCCCTCGGTGCCCGTGGCTACATGCAGCGTTTGCAGGTGGTGCAGAACTGGAGCGCCGTCAGTGCCGATTGCCTGATGGTGCGCAAGGAGGTCTTCGACAACCTTGGCGGTTTGGATCAGGAGGGCTTCAGCGGTGCTCTGGGTGCTGCCGACCTGTGCTTGCGAGTCGAGCGCAATGGCTACCTGGTGGTCTGGACTCCCCATGCCACCTTGATGCAAGGGGCCGCCTCGGAGGCCGAGAGGTCTGTGGCGCAACAGGTGCAATTGGTCGACCAGGAGATTTTCCACAGTCGCTGGTTGCCGAAGATCGCTCGTGATCCGGCCTACAACCCGGCCCTGAGCCTGGGGTTCTCCAGCTTCAGCCTGGAGCCGACGTTGCGCAACAACTGGAACCCGTTCAGCAGTCGTGATCTGCCCCTGATCCTCGGATTGCCGGTCAACAGCACTGCAGCCGGACACTATCGGGTCACTGGGCCGCTCAGCGCCCTGGAAGAATCAGGCCGAGTGATCGCCCGGGTGTCCTACGAGTCGCCCTCGACGGTCGAGATCGAGCGCCTGTCTCCCGATACCATCGTGCTCCAGGGCCGCTACAGCGAGGGTGCGGTCAGTGACATTTTGCGCATGAAGAAGTACTCCAGCGCGCTGCGAATCTATGAGCTTGACGACTATGTGATCAGCGCGCCGAAGAAAAACAGCCACACCCGCAACAAGCCTGCCAATACCGAGCAGATGGTGCGTGACGGCATCGCCTTGTGCGATCGGGTGGTGGTGACCACCCAGCCCCTGGCCGACGCGTTGTCCAGCATGCACAGCGATATCCGGGTAGTGCCCAACATGCTCGCGCCGGACCCCTGGGCGACCCTGACCAGTCTCCGGGCTACCTCCAGCAAGCCGCGGGTGGGCTGGGGCGGTGGCACCAGCCATACCGGCGACCTGGAAATCATCGCCGATGTAGTGCGTGAGTTGGCCAACGACGTGGAGTGGGTGTTCTTCGGGATGTGCCCTGATGAACTGCGTCCGTATGTGCATGAGTTCTATCCAGCGATCAACTTGCAGAACTATCCGTACAAGCTGGCCAGCCTGAACCTGGACTTGGCCCTGGCGCCCCTGGAGTTCCATATCTTCAACGACTGCAAGAGCAACCTGCGGCTCTTGGAGTACGGTGCTTGCGGCTACCCGGTGATCTGCACCGACACCGAGGCCTATCGCGGTTTCCTGCCATGCACCAGGGTCTACAGCAACAGCACCGAAGAGTGGTTGCAGGCGATTCGCATGCACCTGGCCGATCCGGCTGCCAGCTATCGCATGGGCGATGAGCTGCGCGAGGCGGTGCATCGCGATTTCATGCTGCGCAGTGACAACCTGCAGCACTGGCTGTGGGGGTGGCTGCCGGACTGATCCGCCAGTCGAAGAAACCAGGCCAGGTCGGCCTGGTTTTTTTTCGCCCGGGTTTTTTCCAGTTGGCCTGGGCTCCGGTTCGAATGCCGGATCTGTGCATGGTCCCCTCCCGGCTCTTGTCGAATAGGCCCGGTGCAGGCTTGGCGAATAGCTGGCGCGTTTCCTGCAAGCCCCGTGGCAATCGCCATAAAACGAGCGTTTCCGGCTCGTTCGTCAGTGCAGAGCATGCCTTAGGCATCTCATTCGGAGCCCCGCCGGGCCGTTTCGACCCGGCCAAGGGTGCAGATGAGTCAGAGGGGGGAAAATGAAGGCAGTAATTCTGGCAGGTGGGTTGGGGACACGTATCAGCGAGGAGTCCCACCTCAAGCCCAAGCCCATGATCGAGATCGGTGGCAAGCCAATTCTTTGGCACATCATGAAGCAGTATTCCGCCCACGGGATCCATGATTTCGTGATTTGCCTGGGCTACAAGGGCTACGCGATCAAGGACTTCTTTGCCAACTACTTCCTGCACACCTCGGATGTGACCTTCGACATGCGCAACAACCGCATGGACGTGCACCAGAACTACAGCGAGCCCTGGAGCGTAACGCTGATCGACACTGGCGAGGAAACCATGACCGGCGGGCGCCTGCGCCGGGCCGGACGCTACCTGCAGGATGAAGAGGCGTTCTGCTTCACCTACGGTGACGGCGTATCGAACCTGGATATCGCTGCCCTGGTGCAGTTCCACAAATCCCACGGCAAGCTGGCCACGGTCACCGCAGTGCAGCCGCCCGGCCGCTACGGTGCCCTGGAGCGCGACGGCGACCAGGTTCGCGGATTCGTCGAGAAACCTCGTGGCGACGGTGGCTGGATCAATGGCGGGTTCTTCGTCCTGTCCCCCAAGGTCTTGTCCTATATCCAGGGCGACAGCACTACCTGGGAAGCGGAGCCGCTGATGCAACTGGCCCGGGACGAACAGCTGCGAGCCTTCGAGCACAACGGTTTCTGGCAGCCGATGGATACCCTGCGCGACAAGAATCATCTTGAGCAACTCTGGCAAAGCGGGGAGGCCCCGTGGAAGCAGTGGGACTGAGTGCGCAGTTCTGGCGGGGCAAGCGTGTCCTGCTCACCGGCCATACCGGCTTCAAGGGCAGTTGGCTGAGCCTGTGGCTGCAGAGCATGGGGGCCCAGGTCAGTGGCTTCGCCCTGGATCCGGGGACCGAGCCGAGCCTGTTCGAGCTGGCCCGAGTGGCCGAGGGCATCGAGGACCACCGTGGAGACCTGCGCGACCTGGGCAGCCTGCTGGAGCTGGTGGCCCGGGTGGAGCCGGAAATCGTCCTGCACCTGGCCGCCCAGCCGCTGGTTCGCGAGGCCTATCGCGATCCGCTGGGTACTTACTCGAGCAACGTCATGGGAACCTTGAACCTGTTGGAGGCGATCCGCCAGGTTGGAGGTGTGCGCGCCTGTGTGCTGGTGACCACCGACAAGGTCTATGCCAACCAGGAGTGGCTGTGGCCCTATCGGGAAAACGAGCCCCTGGGCGGGCACGATCCATACAGCAGCAGCAAGGCTTGCTGCGAGTTGCTGGCCCAGTCCTACGCGTCATCGTTCTTTGCTGCCCAGCGTTATGAGGAGCACGGCCTGGCCTTGGCCACGGCGCGTGCCGGCAATGTCCTGGGCGGCGGTGATTTCGCGCCCGAGCGGTTGATCCCCGATGTACTCAAGGCCTGGTCCGCCGATGAACCGGTGACCTTGCGTTATCCCCAGGCGGTGCGCCCCTGGCAGCATGCCCTGGAGCCGCTGGCCGGCTACCTGCAACTGGCAGCCGGGCTGTACCAGCAGGGGCCGGAGTTCGCCGGGGCCTGGAACTTCGGGCCTGGCGAGCAGGACATGTGCAGTGTCGGCGACGTGGTCGAGCTGCTGGCCCGGCGTTGGCCTGCCGCCCCCGGGCTGCGTATCGAACCCAGCGAGTTGCATGAAGCCGGGCTGTTGCGCCTGGACAGCAGCCGTGCGCGCCAGGTGCTTGGCTGGCAGCCGCGCTGGAGTCTGGAACAGTGCCTGGCACAGACCCTGGACTGGCACCTGGCGTGGAAGAGCGGTGCCGACATGCGTGCTGTCACCCTGGGGCAACTGGACCTGTACCGGGGTGCGTTGTGAGCGAGTTCCAGGTCCTGGCCCTGCCATTGCCCGGGCTGTATGAAGTACGCCACAAGCGTTTCGAGGACCAGCGTGGACATTTCTCCCGGCTGTTCTGCGAGGGCAGCTTGAGCGCCTTCGGCCAGCCGTTCCACATCCGCCAGATCAACCATTCCTGCACCCGCGAACGAGGCAGTGTGCGGGGCTTGCACTACCAGACTGCGGCCAGGCCCGAGGCCAAGCTCATCACCTGCCTGCGTGGCGAGGTCTGGGACGTGGCGGTGGACCTGCGTAGCGACTCGCCGACTTTCCTGCACTGGCATGCCGAGCACCTGCGTGCTGGCGACGGTCGCAGCTTGTTGTTGCCTGCCGGTTTCGCCCATGGCTTCCAGACCCTGAGCGAGGATGCCGAGCTGTTGTACCTGCACAGCGCCGACTATGCCCCGGACCATGAGGCGGGTTTGTCGGTACTGGATCCGAGGCTGGCGATCGATTGGCCACTGCCTGTCAATAATCTGTCGAGCCGTGATGCCAGCCATCCGTTGCTCGATGCCGCCTTCGCTGGAGTGAAACTATGAATTGCCGCGGTTGTGGCGCCTGCCTGAGCCTGCCCCTGATCGACCTGGGCACGTCGCCGCCGTCCAATGCCTACCTGCGCGAGGAGCAACTGGACCAGGCCGAGCAATGGGTGCCGCTCAAGGTCCAGGTCTGCCAGCAGTGCTGGCTGGTGCAGACCGAGGACTACACCCGCGCCGACTATCTGTTCGATGCCGACTACGCCTACTTCAGCTCGTTCTCCAGCACCTGGCTCAAGCATGCCCAGGGCTATGTGGCGCAGATGGTCGAGCGCTTCGGGCTCGATGCGCAGAGCCGGGTGGTGGAGATCGCGGCGAACGATGGCTACCTGTTGCAGTATGTGGCCGCGCGCGGCATTCCCTGTCTGGGGGTCGAGCCGACCCGCAGCACCGCCCAGGCGGCGCGGGACAAGGGCTTGCTGATTCGCGAATCGTTCTTCGGCCTGGATACCGCCCGTCAATTGGTGGAGGAGGGCTGGGCCGCGGATCTGATGGCGGCCAACAACGTCTTGGCCCATGTCCCGGACATCAACGATTTCCTGGCCGGATTCGCCACCTTGCTCAAGCCGGCGGGCGTGGCCACCTTCGAGTTCCCGCAACTGCTGAGCCTGATGGCCGGGCAGCAGTTCGATACCCTGTACCACGAGCACTATTCCTATCTGTCGCTGATCGCGGTCCAGGCGTTGTGCCAGCGCAATGGCCTGGAAGTCTTCGATGTGCAGGCCCTGGCGACCCACGGCGGTTCGCTGCGGGTCTTCGTCCAGCGCCAGGAGGCCGCGCGCCGGCCGGTGCAGGACAGCGTTGCCCAGCAACTGCGGCTGGAGCGCGAGGCAGGGGTCGACACTGCCGGCTACTACGGGACCCTGGCACCGGCCGCCGAGCGGATCAAGCATGAATTGCTGCGCTTCCTGCTCCAGGCCAAGGCCGAGGGCAAGCGCGTGGTGGGCTATGGCGCGGCGGCCAAGGGCAACACCTTGCTCAACTACGCCGGGGTCCGTTCCGACCTGCTGGCCTGGGTTGCCGATGCCAGCCCGCACAAGCAGGGCAAGTTCCTGCCCGGCAGCCGGATTCCGGTCGTCGCCCCCGAGCGCATCGACCAGGAACGGCCGGACTACGTGCTGGTGCTGCCATGGAACCTGCTTGCCGAGGTCAGTGAGCAACTGGCCCAGGTTCGCCAGTGGGGGGGGCGCTTCGTGATCGCCGTACCCGAGTTGAAGCTGCTGTGAGCGCCATGACGGTCCTGGTCACCGGCGCCACAGGTTTCGTCGGCCAGCATCTGGTCACGGCGCTGCTGGCCCGGGGTTGCCGGGTACGTGCCGTGGCCCGGGACCTGGACAAGGCGCAGCGGTTGCCATGGTTCGATGCCGTGGAATTTCGTGCGCTGGACGTGCATGACGCGAGTCTCGACATGGCGGCGCTGGTGGATGGAGTCGATGCCCTGGCCCACCTGGCCTGGCCCGGGTTGCCCGACTATCGGGCGCTGTTCCACCTGGAGCACAACCTGATGGCCGACTACCGCTTCATCAAGGCGGCGGTCGAGGCGGGAGTGCCGCAGGTGCTAGTCACCGGTACCTGCTTCGAATACGGCATGCAGAGCGGGCCGCTGGACGAGCAGGCCGAGGCTCGGCCTGACAATCCCTACGGCCTGGCCAAGCACAGCCTGCATCTGTTCCTCCAGGCCCTGCGCCAGCAGTTGCCGTTCAACCTGCAATGGGCCCGCCTCTTCTACCTGCACGGCCCGGGGCAGAACCCCAGGAGCCTGCTGGCGGCGCTGGACCGCGCCATCGATGCCGGTGATCCGGTCTTCGACATGTCCGGTGGTGAGCAACTGCGCGACTACCTGGCCATCGAGGAGGCCGCCGGTCACCTGGCGGCATTGCTTAAGCGGCGGGATTTTTCCGGGGTGGTCAACTGTTCCAGCGGGCGGCCGATATCCGTGCGTGCGCTGGTGGAGCAGCGCATTGCCGAGCGACGCTCGGCGATCCGCCCGAACCTGGGTCACTACCCCTATCCAGACTACGAACCCATGGCGTTCTGGGGCTTGAACCAACGCCTGCTGCAATTGACAGGAGCCGAACATGGCGCATGAGTTGTATCGGGTCGCCGACCTGCCGGTCTTGCAGAACCGTACCTTCGCCGATGCCCGCAGTGCCCGGGAGTCTGCCAGCGCGGACATGGTCCTGGTGCAGGACCTTGAGAGCGGGCTGATCTACAACCAGGCCTTCGATGCCGACAAGCTCAGCTATGACAGCGACTATCAGAACGAACAGGCGCATTCAGGGCAGTTCCAGCAACACCTGATGGATGTCGAGGGCATAGTCGCTCGTCATTTCAAGGACCGGCAACTGATCGAAGTCGGTTGCGGCAAGGGCTACTTCCTCGAACTGCTGCGCGGCCTGGGTTACTCGATCACCGGCATCGACCCGGCTTACGAGGGCGATAATCCGCAGGTGATCAAGGCGCCTTTCACGCGCCAGCTGGGGTTGTCCGCCGAGGCCATCGTGTTGCGTCACGTGCTGGAGCACATCGCCGATCCGCTGGCGTTCCTGCAGGCCATCGCCGAAGCCAACCAGGGTGGGCAGATCTACATCGAGGTACCCTGTTTCGACTGGATCCTCGAGCACCAGGCCTGGTTCGACGTGTTCTACGAGCATGTGAATTATTTCCGCCTCGAAGACTTGCAGCGGATGTTCGGCACCGTGCATGAGGCCGGGCATCTGTTCGGCGGCCAGTACCTGTATGTGGTGGCAGACCTGGGCAGCCTCAAGCCACGCCTGCAAGCGCCCGAGGGACCATTGCAGATGCCGGCCGGCTTCACCGCCAGCCTCGAACGGGCCAAGCGCATCATCGAGTCGGCACCGGGGACCGGTGCCGGCATCTGGGGCGCGTCCTCCAAGGGCGTGATCTATTCGCTGTTCCTGCAACGAGCCGGGGTGACAGTGGACCAGGTGGTGGATATCAACCCCGCCAAGCAGGGCCGCTACCTGCCACTGAGCGGCATGCGCGTGTCCTCGCCGCAAGAGGCCATGGAGGCGCTGCCGGTGGGGGCCAACCTGTTCGTGATGAACTCCAACTACCTAGAAGAAATCAAGCGCATGACCGATGGCCGTTATGTCTATCACGCCGTCGACAGCGCGTCGTTCCGATAATTTGCCTCGAGAAACCGAACATGAGCGAGAACAACGTCATTCAAGCCTTCGAACAAGAGTGCCAGGCGCAGGTCAGCGCCCAGGGCCAGGATGAGAAGCTCAAGGGGCTGGCCCGGGACTTCTTCAACCAGTCCGCGCAGCACAAGTACAGCTACCACTTCTCCTGGATGGGTCGGCCGATCATCCAGCTGCCCCAGGACATGCTGGCGATGCAGGAGATCATCTGGCGGGTCAAGCCGGACCTGGTGATCGAGTGTGGTATCGCCCACGGCGGGTCGATCATCTACTACGCCTCGCTGCTGGAGTTGCAGGGCCATGGCGAGGTGTTGGGCATCGACCTGGATATCCGTCCGCACAACCGTGAGGCCATCGAGCAGCACCCGATGAGCAAGCGTATCCGCATGATCGAGGGCTCGAGCATCGATCCGGCCATCGCCGAGCAGGTGCGGGCCGCGGCAGCCGGCAAGAAGGTGATCCTGGTGCTGGACTCCAACCACACCCATGAGCACGTACTCGAAGAGCTGCGCCTGTATGCGCCACTGGTGTCGGTGGACAGCTACTGCGTGGTGATGGATACCGTGGTCGAGGACATGCCGGCGGACTTCTTCCCGGATCGTCCATGGGGTCCGGGCGACAACCCGAAGACCGCGGTCTGGGCCTACCTGGAAGAGAATCGCGATTTCGAGATCGACCAGCAGATGCAGAACAAGCTGCTGCTGACCGTGGCGCCGGACGGCTACCTGCGCCGGATTCGCTGATCATCAATGGTTGCAGCAGGCTGTCGCCGGTTGTGGGGAAGTACCTATGTGGGTTGAAGACAAAGAAATGAATGACACAGTACCGCTCGATCAACGTTTCACCCTGGTGTTGTTGTCCCACAACCGCCAAGCGTTCATGCGTCGCGCCTTGCAGTTCTACAGCAGCTATCCGTGTTCGATCCTGGTGCTGGATTCCTCGCCCGAGGCGGATGAGTCCATCGCCCGGCGCTATCCGCAGGTGGATTACCGGCACTTGCCGCAATACGCCTACAGCGGCCTGCAGGACAAGCTGACCTTTGGCGTGAATCAGGTGACCACGCCCTACATGGCGTTCGCTGCCGATGACGACTTCCTGATCCATGATGCGCTGACCGCCTCGGTGGAGTTCCTCGAGGAGCATCCCGACTACGGGTTGTGCCACGGCTACGGGATGATGTACCTGGCCCGCGCGGCGCAGACCAACTATTACCGCCGCGACCGGCGGGTGCCCGAGGACTACGCCAGCACCGATCCCAAGGATCGGGTCATGGACTTCCTGGGCAATTTCCTGCCGCCGTTCTATGCAGTGACTCGTACCGAGCTGCTGCAGCGCTGGTATCGCCAGTTGCCGGCTGGCACCAGCTTCGAATGGCAGGAAATCGGCCACAGCTTCTACTTGCTGGCCTGCGCCAAGGCGCGGATCCTGCCGATCCCCTCCGCGGTGCGCGAGGTCAACTATGGGGCTTCCGAGCACAAGACCAACGTCCTGACGGTGTTGACGTTCAAGGATGCTCAATCGGTGGCGCAACGGGAGGCGTTTGCCGAGTTCCTCGCTTCGTTGCCCACTGATTTCAGCGACCGCGATCCAGTCCAGGTCAAGCAGATCGCCCTGGACAGCTTCGCCGCCATGGCCGAGTGCCTGCTCGCTGGGCGTTCGCTCAGGATGACCGCGATCTTCGGTTCGGCGTGGGTCGAGGTGGGTGAGGAGCCGGTGCGTTCCTTCGGGCCGGAACAGTTCGTCGAGATGCCGTTCTACAACAAGCCGATGTTCGACCTGTTGACCGAATTCGAATTCCTGTTGCATGTCATGCCTGCCGGGCGCTTGCAGCTCCAGGAGCTCGAAGGTGTCCTGTTGCGCCAGCAGGAACTGATGCGGGTACAGCCCAACGATACGCCGCGCTCCCTG
This sequence comes from Pseudomonas piscis, assembly GCF_009380155.1. Classification (GTDB taxonomy): domain Bacteria; phylum Pseudomonadota; class Gammaproteobacteria; order Pseudomonadales; family Pseudomonadaceae; genus Aquipseudomonas; species Aquipseudomonas piscis. Next base: position 1,369,637 of record NZ_WHUV01000001.1, read on the forward strand.
CGTAGCCGATTGTGGGAGGCCCTGGGCTTGAACCTGTTCAACCGCCAGGTGGTCAAGCGCCTGGCCGAATCGATGCGTGATAGCGACGAGCCCGAGGAGGCGCGCAAGCTGCAGGCCTGGGCCGAGCGCCTGGACTCGGTGCCGGGCCCGGATAGCCAGGAGTTGCTCGATGCGACCGAGTCAGGGCGTTTGCTCAACTGGCTCGAGGCGCGTGTCCCGCAGCCTGCGCAACTGAGCGCCATTGCCGCGCACCAGGCCCGCCAGGGCGGCGTGCCCCAGGTGCAGATCCTGCTGCTGGACCTGGATGCCGACATGGTCAAGTTGCAGGCCACCCTCGACAGCCTGGTCGCCAGTCACTACAAGGCGTTCAAGCTGGTGGTCTTCACTACCGGTGACCTGCCGGCTACCACTACCGCCCAGGACACCCTGCATTTCGTCAGGGTCACCCGGGACAACCATGTGGAGCGACTCAACCAGGCACTGGCCCAGTCCCGGGCCGACTGGGTGCTGTTGGCCGAGGCTGGCGACCAGTTCACCGCCAGTGGCTTGCTGCGGGCCAGCCTGGAGTTGGCCGGCGCCGAAGGGATTCGTGCGGTGGCCATGGATGAGGTCCAGCGGCGCAGTGACTCGACCCTGGAGATGGTGTGGCGTCCCGGGATCAATCTGGATCAGTTGCAAGGCGTGCCATCGTTGATGGCGCGGCATTGGCTGCTGCAGCGCGAAGTCTTGCTGGAGATTGGCGGTTTCTCCACTGAGCTCAAGCAGGCGCTGGAGTTCGATGTGTTGCTGCGCCTGATCCAGCAAGGCGGCCTGGGTGGCCTGGCGCACCTGGCCGAACCGCTGCTGATCTGCCGCGTCCCGGGCGAGGAAGCCCATGCCGAGGAACGCCAGGTACTGACGCGCAGCCTTGCGGCGCGGGGCTATCGGGCCCAGGTGTCTTCGGCGCAGCCTGGTACCTACCAGGTCGATTACCAGCATGCCGAGCGGCCGCTGGTGTCCATCATCCTGGCCAGCCAGGACAACTTCGCCGAGTTGCAACGGTGCCTGGTCAGCGTGCTGCAACGCACTCGCTACCAACGCTACGAAGTGCTGATCGCCGAGAACCACAGCCAGGATGCCGAGCTCGACAGCTGGCTGGCTAGCCTCGAGAGCCGTGGCGAGCGCATCCGCGTGCTACGCAGCGCGCACCGCGTGAGCCGCTCGGCGCTGTACAACGCCGCTTCTCGGGAGGCCAAGGGTGAGTACCTGGTGTTGTTGTCCTCCGATGCCGAGGTGGTCAACGCCAACTGGATGGAAAGCCTGCTCAACCAGGCCCAGCGTCCGGAAGTCGGGGTGGTCGGTGCACGGTTGGTGGACCAGCAGGGCGCGACCACCCAGGCGGGCCTGGTGCTGGGGCTCAATGGGCATCTGGGGGCGGCCTTCGCCGGTGCGGCCAAGGATGTGTCGGGCTATATGAACAGCTTGTGGGTAGAGAAGAACTACTCGGCGGTGTCCGGCATCTGCCTGATGATCGCCAAGGCGCTCTACGAGGCTGTGGGTGGGCTGGACGAAGAACACTTCGACCAGGCCTTCGCCGATGTCGACCTGTGCCTGAAAACCGCCGATGCGGGTTATCTCACCGTGCTCACGCCGCAGGCGCAAATCCTGCATCCGGGCACCCTGGCCGAGGATTCGCAGGCTGCGGCGGCGTTGCGGGACAAATGGGTGGAACGTTTTGCCCAAGATGCCCACTACAACGAAAACCTGGTGCTGACCGGCAAGGGGTTCGTCCTGGACTCCGGCAGCCGGGTGGACTGGCAGCGACTGATTGCCGGTTGACCCTTCCCGGAGGCTCCGGCCGGATTCGCAGCCTGCGCTACCAGCGCTGCGAATCCGGGGTGGGGTTGCAAGTTTCGATTCCCGATTGTTGGCGCGCCGGGCGCGGATGAGGTGTGGGCCAGTCGGCCTTTAATGCGACAGATTGGCAAAATGGCGTGACCTGTGGGTCAGAACGTGCATCTTCACTGTAGTGTATGGCCCGGGAAGATGGCGCCAGCCCTGCGTGCCAGGTCCGTGATAGCCCTTGGTTCTTCCCGATAACGCTGTGCTCGACGGAATTATCCGTGTTTTTCGGCAGCCCCTGCCAGGCAACTGAGCGGGGGTATTGAGCTGTTTATTATTGGGAAGCCGTGATGATTGGCATAAAAAGCATTGCGAGCTACGTGCCTGTAGCCGGCCTGGACAACTACGCACAAGGTGCAAAATTCGGCAAGGATGAGGAGTTCATCCTCGGCAAGATCGGCTCGGCCTTCCTGCCGCGCAAGGAGGCTACGCAAGAGACCTCCGATCTGTGTGTCGAAGCTGTCAATGCATTGTTCGCCACCAACCCAGAGCTGAAGCGCGAAGCCATCGATGTGCTGATCGTCGTCACCCAGAACGGCGATGAAGAGGGTTTGCCCCATACAGCGGCGATCGTCCAGGACAAGCTCGGTCTTCCGACCAGCGTGGCGGCGTTCGATATCTCCCTGGGTTGCTCCGGTTATGTCTATGGCATCTACGCCATCAAGGGTTTCATGGAGGCGGCGGGGCTGAAGAACGGCCTGCTGGTGACCGCAGACCCTTATTCGAAGATCGTCGATCCCGAGGATCGCAATACCACCATGCTGTTCGGTGATGCCGCCACCGCCACATGGCTGGGCGAGGATGCGGCCTGGCAACTTGGCAAGGCCAAGTTCGGTACCGACGGTTCCGGGGCGCCGCACCTGAAGGTCACTGACGGTGTGTTCTTCATGAATGGCCGCCAGGTGTTCAACTTCGCCTTGCTCAAGGTTCCGGCCCACCTGCATGAGTTGCTGGAGGAGTCTAACCTTGTGCCTGGGGATATCGATGCCTTCTGCATCCATCAGGGCAGTGCGGCCATCGTCGACGCCGTGGCCCGGCGTTTCGAGGGCGATCCGGACAAGTTCGTCAAGGACATGGTGGAGACTGGCAATACCGTATCCTCGAGCATCCCTCTGCTGCTGGAGAAACACATGTTCGACTCCAGCTGGCAGCGAGTGGCCTTGAGTGGTTTTGGCGTCGGCTTGTCCTGGGGTTCGGCGATCATTTATCGCGCCTGATACCTGGCTCGCGGCGGCACAACAAGCGCTCAAGGTGTATCTTGAGCGCTTTTTTTTGCATGAAGGATAAGCGAGGCAACATGAGCGACAGCTTTGAACGCAACGCCCAGGTGATTGGCCGGCGCTGGCCGGGAGTGCTGGAGCGCTTGCAGGCCGAGGACGGTACCGCTTTGCAGGCTGACCTGGTGGAGGGGTTGGGCGCTACGTTGAGTGTTGCTGGTGTCCAGCTCAGTAGTCGCCATGATCGTGCCAGTGAGGCTCGGTTCCAGGCGACGAGCCTGCCTGATGACGCAGTTCTGCACCTGTATGGCTGTGGCCTGGGAGACCTGCAGCTGGAATTGTTGGCGCGTTCCCGGCTTCAGCGCCTGCATGTGCATATCCTCAATGGTGCGGTGTTCAAGCTGGTCCTGCAGTTGTTGGAGCAGGATGCCTGGCTGTCCGATCCGCGGGTGGAGTTGCAGTACGCTGGTGACCTGCGTGAAATCCAGTTGCCGTTCTTCGCCTCGCCGGCCGAGCTGGTGCTGGCCGATGACTACAACGCGAAGATTCGTGATCGGCTGATCAGCGAAACCCACCTGACATTCAACAATCGCGTCTTCAGCAAGGACTTGGCGCGGATTTCCGATCGTCTTGAAGCCAGCGAGCCCTGGGTGGCCAGGGATCGTGACGTGGCCGAGCTATTCGGGACCTATGCCGGGGAGGAGGTGTTCGTCATAGGAACCGGGCCCAGCCTGGAGCAGCACTTCGATGCGTTGCGTGCGCATGCCGCGAAAGCGCAGAGGCCACTGTTGATCTGTGTGGATACTGCCTACCAGCCCTTGCGCAGGGAAGGCATCCAGCCTGACCTGGTGATCAGCATCGATCAGCGTATTTCTATCCGCCACCTGCCGGCCGAGGGTAGCGAAAACACGGTTCTTGTCTATATGCCGCTGGCGGCTCCGCAGATACTGGAAGGCTGGTTGGGCCCCCGCTATGCCAGTTACTCCCCGAGCCCGATGTTCGAGGACCTGTCCCGGCGGATACCCCGCGGGCAATTGCATGCAGGCGGTAGCGTGATTCATCCTGCGGTGGATCTTGCGGTGAAGATGGGTGGCAAGCAAATCACCTTGTTCGGTGCCGATTTCTCCTTTCCGATGAACCGTACCCATGCTGGCTGGCAGGATGGCGAGCTGGGGCCGTTGCTCCGGGACGCCAGGCACTGGGTGTTGGATGGTCATGGCCAGCGGGTCAGAACCCAGCTCAACTTTCGGGGCTATCTATGCGAGTTGGAGCGTTATATCCACAGTCATCCAGAGGTTGCATTCTTCAATACCAGTCGTAGCGGTGCGCTGATCGCTGGCGCTGCCTTTCATGCGGATTTTGTTCAATGAATAAACTTGAACCGTTGTTGGCCCAGGCTCGGGAGATTGCCGGATTGTTTCGCCTGGGGCGGGACGTCGAGGCGGGTGTTGCCATGATCGAATTGTTCGACCCGATACAGTCGCTGGTCGACGGGGCGTCGCTGCCGGTCCGGCAGGACTGGAACGAATTGTTGCAGAGAATGCTGTCATGCCAGGAAGCGCAGGACTGGTTGGGGCTGGCCGACTATATCGAGTATGAACTGGTGGATTGGTTGCCGGCTTCGTTTGGTGGTTGAGCTCAGCTTGTAGTGGACAGGGTGTTGTCGAGAGGCGCTTTTTCTGGCGTCAGTTTTTCGTTCGGTCTGGGCTTAAGCCCTTGTATTTAAAGGGGTGGCAGGGTGATGGCAAATATTTTTCAAAAAGCCCTAAAGCAACTTGCCTCCGCGACGATAACTATTACGAAGGTTCTCTAGGCCATTACCCGGCGGTTGCCAGGGCCGGAAGCCGCAGTACCCAACCAACGAGGAATTCGTCATGGCTTTAACAGTAAACACCAACGTTACGTCGCTGAACGTTCAGAAAAACCTGAACCGCGCTTCCGACGCTCTGTCGACTTCGATGACTCGCCTGTCTTCCGGCCTGAAAATCAACAGCGCTAAAGACGACGCCGCCGGCCTGCAGATCGCTACCCGTATGACTTCGCAGATCCGTGGCCAGACCATGGCGATCAAGAACGCCAACGACGGTATCTCCATCGCCCAGACCGCTGAAGGCGCGATGCAAGAATCCACCAACATCCTGCAGCGTATGCGTGAACTGGCTGTTCAGTCGCGAAACGACTCCAACGGTACTGCAGACCGCGCCGCTCTGAACAAAGAATTTGGTCAGATGTCGGACGAACTGACCCGTATCGCCAAGTCGACCAACCTGAACGGCAAGAACCTGATCGACGGTTCCGCTGGCACCATGACCTTCCAGGTCGGTTCCAACACCGGTGCTGACAACCAGATCACCATCACCCTGGCCAGCGGCTTCGACGCTTCGACCCTGGGCGTTAACTCCGGCGCCATCGCCATCACCGGTACCGACAGCACCACTGCTGAAGCCAGCACCAAGGCTGCAATGATCGCTATCGACAAGGCTCTGCAGACCATCAACTCCAGCCGTGCCGACCTCGGTGCTGCCCAGAACCGTCTGACCAGCACCATCTCCAACCTGCAGAACATCAACGAAAACGCCAGTGCTGCACTGGGTCGCGTACAAGATACCGACTTCGCTGCTGAAACTGCCCAGCTGACCAAGCAGCAGACTCTGCAACAAGCTTCGACCGCAGTTCTGGCCCAGGCCAACCAACTGCCATCCGCTGTACTGAAACTGCTTCAGTAATAGCCGGCTAAGCTTTGGCGGGGGAGTGCGCTGGTCGTGCTCTCTCGCTTTTTTACTTTAAGAGGTGGTGGACATGGATATGAGCGTGAAGCTGAACTTGTCTTATCCTGTGGCCAAGCCCGCGACGCCTGTTGCTGACCACCCTGTGGAGAAGTCTCGAGACAGTGTTCCTGCTGTTGGCGCAATTGATCCAGCTGCGCATACACAGGTAGACAAGAAAGAGGCTCAATCCGAGCAGGAAAAAGTAAAGATGGCCGTGCAGGAAATCGAGAAGTTCGTCCAGTCGGTCAAGCGTAACCTGGAGTTCTCCATCGACGAGCCCTCCGGCAAGGTTGTAGTCAAGGTCATTGCCAGCGATTCGGGGGAGGTGGTTCGCCAGATTCCCAACGAAGAAGTTCTGAGGTTGGCCAATAGCTTGAATGATGCCAGCAGCCTGCTTTTTAGCGCCAAGGTCTGATAACTGGCACGAAATTTGTTTTTGCTCTTTTGATCGCTGTGGTGGTCAAAAGACCGGCGGCATACTGAAGGGAGATACACATGGCAAGTCCAATTCTACCGGGTACCGGTCTGGGTTCTGGTCTCGACACCGGTGCTATCGTCAAGGCGTTGGTAGCCGCTGACAAGGCGGCCAAGCAGGGTCAGATCGACCGTGCGACCGAGACCAACAGCGCGAGTATCTCCGGCATCGGCACTTTGCAATCGTTGTTGTCGTCCTTCCAGAGCACGCTATCCGTCGCGGGCCTGGGGAGTTCGGTCAACCCCTCCTTTACCGCGTATACCGCCACGACCACCGACGCCAAGTTCGTAACGGCCACCGCAGGCAATGATGCCGTGAAAGGTACGTACAAGGTGACGGTTTCCGATCTGGCAACTTCGTCGAAGGTGGCGAGTGCGGCCTTTGCCGGAGGCGCGTCCAGCGCGATTCCAAGTGGTACGTTGAACATCACTCAAAATGGCACCAGCTACCCGATTACCATAGGTCCCAATGCGACGTTGCAATCGGTGCGCGACGCTATCAACAACGATACCAACGCGAAAGCAGCCAGTATCAACGCCAACATCATCACCGACTCCTTTGGCTCGCGATTGGTCATCGGCTCCGGGAAAACCGGTGCTGGTTCCGACATTTCCGTGAGCGGTATTACCGGGCTGGCAATCGACGGTAACCAGGAGATGACCAAGCCACCCACCGCTACGTCTTCCGGTTCCATCGCTGGCCTGGCCCAGGATGCGAAGTTCACCGTTGATGGCATGGCGCTGACCAGTAAGAGCAACACCGTCAGCCAGGCAGTTTCCGGGTTGAAAATCACCCTGGTGGCCAAGACGACCGATCCGATCACGGTGGAAGTGAAAGACAACACCGACGGTCTCAAGGCCTCGGTTCAGAAGTTCATCGAGTCCTATAACGCGGTAGTCAATGGTATCGGCACCCTGACCAAGCCTTCCTTGGACGATAACGGCAAGCTGACCGTGCCGGCGCAGTTGACGGGTGATTCGTTGCCGCGCTCGATTCTGTCGGCCATTCGTGGTCCCTTGTCGGAAGTGGGTGCCGGTGACCGGTTGACTGTATTGTCGCAGTTGGGGATCACGACCAACCAGAAAACCGGCGCCCTGGATTTCGACGACAAGAAGTTCACCGCAGCGGTGCAGGACAAGGGGCTGGGCGGTGAGGTGCAGACCCTGTTCAGTGGCGATGGCACCAAGCCGGGTTTGCTTGAGCGCATGACCAATGCCATCAAGCCGTTCACCCAGGGTGTCGGCACGATGACCGAAGGGATCCTGACCACTCGCACCAAGACCCTCGACCTGACCAAGAAAAAACTGGCTGATCAGCAATTGGCGCTGGATCGACGGATTGAAACCCTGACGGCTGTACTGACCAAGAAGTACAACGACATGGATACCCTGGTTGGCAAGCTGAAGGCCACCGCCAGCAACATCACCTCCATGTTCGAAGCCATGAACGCGCAGAAGAAAGGCTGATATATAATCTGCGCCAAAAGCCCGGCAGCGTTTCCCAGCGCTCCGGGCTTTTGCATTTGACCTAAAGTTTTTTGACGTTGCGTCGATACGCTGTTTATACGAACCCTTGAGTTTTGAAGAGGTACCACATGAATCCGATGTTAGCCCTTCGGCAATATCAAAAGGTGGGTGGACAGGCACAGACTTCCGAGGCCAGTCCGCATCGCCTGGTGCAAATGCTGATGGAAGGTGGCCTGGACCGTATCGCTCAGGCCAAGGGCGCGATTGAGCGCAAGGACATTGCCAACAAGGGCGTGTTCATCAACAAGGCTATCGGCATCATCGGTGGTCTGCGCGAAGGCCTGGACCTGGATAACTCCATGGACACCCTGGGTGACCTGGATGGTCTGTATACCTACATGATGAAGCGCCTGACCGAGGCCAACATCAAGACCGATCCCAAGATCCTCGACGAAGTGGCTGGTCTGCTGCGCACGGTCAAAGAGGGCTGGGATGCCATTGCGGCTCCAGGCCCGCAGTTTTAAGGAGAAACCCCCATGAGTGCTGTCCTGCAACGCATTGAAGAAACGCGCGTGGCCCTGGTCGATGCCCTGGCCGAGCGCAACTGGCAAGCTATCGGTGAATTGGACCTGGCTTGTCGTTCATGCGTGGAAGACGTACTCGGAGAGGTCGAGGTCGACGAGGTTGCCCTCAGGAGCAATCTTGAAGAGTTGCTGGGGGTCTACCGGCAATTGCTGGAAGTGGCGACCGGTGAGCGCCAGGCGATATTCGACGAGATGTCGCAGATCCACCAAGCGCAGAACGCGGCAAAGGTTTACCATTTGTTCGGTTAATGTCGAGTTGATCCGAACGCTGCGCGCCATAAATTTGACTGTGCACGCTTTTTTGACTTAACTAGTGGCTGTTTTCAGATTTCAGGCGTCTATGAAGGCAGGCAAATGCCTTCAAGCGCGTCTAGCTTGCCCCTTAATTTCCGGGCATTGAGTTGACTAGGGAAGTTGCTATTGCATGTGGCGTGAAACCAAAATTCTGCTGATCGATGACGATAGCGTTCGCCGCCGCGACCTGGCGGTGATTTTAAATTTTCTCGGTGAAGAAAATTTACCCTGCGCTAGCCATGACTGGCAGCAGGCTGTCGGCTCTCTGTCGTCTAGTCGAGAAGTGATCTGCGTCCTCATCGGGACTGTAAATGCTCCTGGTGCGCTTCTGGGCTTGTTAAAGACACTCTCGACCTGGGATGAGTTCCTTCCAGTTTTGCTGATGGGTGAAAATTCTTCCGTCGAGCTGCCCGAAGACCAGCGTCGCCGGGTGTTGTCTAGCCTGGAGATGCCTCCCAGCTACAGCAAGTTGCTCGATTCCCTGCATCGGGCCCAGGTCTACCGCGAGATGTACGACCAGGCGCGTGAGCGCGGGCGTCATCGCGAGCCCAATCTGTTTCGTAGCCTGGTCGGCACCAGCCGGGCGATCCAGCATGTCCGGCAGATGATGCAGCAGGTTGCGGATACCGATGCCAGCGTGCTGATCCTTGGTGAGTCCGGCACTGGCAAGGAAGTGGTTGCACGCAACTTGCACTATCACTCCAAGCGCCGCGACGCGCCCTTCGTTCCGGTCAATTGTGGGGCGATTCCTGCCGAGTTGCTGGAAAGCGAGCTGTTCGGTCATGAGAAGGGCGCCTTCACCGGGGCCATCACCAGTCGTGCCGGGCGTTTCGAGCTGGCCAACGGCGGGACCCTGTTCCTCGACGAGATCGGCGACATGCCGCTGCCGATGCAGGTCAAGCTGTTGCGCGTGCTGCAGGAGCGCACCTTCGAGCGCGTGGGCAGCAACAAGACCCAGGGCGTCGACGTGCGCATCATTGCGGCGACCCACAAGAACCTGGAAAGCATGATCGAGGTGGGCAGTTTCCGTGAGGACCTGTACTACCGCCTCAATGTGTTCCCCATCGAAATGGCGCCGTTGCGTGAGCGGGTGGAAGATATTCCGCTGCTGATGAACGAATTGATTTCGCGCATGGAGCACGAAAAGCGCGGTTCGATCCGTTTCAATTCCGCCGCCATAATGTCCCTGTGCCGCCATGGCTGGCCGGGCAACGTCCGCGAGCTGGCCAACCTGGTGGAGCGCATGGCGATCATGCATCCCTATGGGGTGATCGGCGTGGTCGAGCTGCCGAAGAAGTTTCGCTACGTCGATGACGAAGACGAGCAATTGGTGGACAGCCTGCGTAGCGACCTGGAAGAGCGGGTGGCGATCAACGGCCATGCGCCGGACTTCTCCGCCACCGCCATGCTGCCGCCCGAGGGGCTGGACCTCAAGGATTACCTCGGCAGCCTGGAGCAGGGTCTGATCCAGCAGGCGCTGGACGATGCCAACGGCATCGTGGCGCGGGCCGCCGAGCGCTTGCGTATTCGCCGTACCACCCTGGTGGAGAAGATGCGCAAGTACGGTATGAGCCGTCGTGAAGGGGATGAGCAGGCGGATGATTGACGCCTGTTTTCCAGGTCACTGAAATCCGGGCGGTTTTTTTTAGGCACGGGTATTGCTAAGTCTCTCGCAACGTTCCGTTTAACTGACGGTCAGCCACGCGAGAGAGTCCCATGCCCCAAGCCGCCCAGATGTCTCCTGCCCCCGATACCCAGGGGCAATCGTCGTCCGTAGAGCGGGCGAGCCGGCTTGGTCTCGAGCAGGCCTTTGCCCTGTTCAACCAGATGTCGAGCCAACTTACTGACTCCTACAGCATGCTCGAAGCCCGGGTCACCGAGCTCAAGGGCGAGCTGGCGGTGGTCAGTGCCCAGCGCATGCAGGAGCTGGCGGAAAAAGAACGCTTGGCCAACCGCTTGCAGAACCTGCTGGACCTGTTGCCGGGCGGGGTCATCGTCATCGATGGCCATGGCATCGTCAGCGAGGCCAACCCGGCGGCCTGCGAGTTGCTGGGTTTGCCGTTGGAGGGGCAGTTGTGGCGCAATATCATCGCCCGCAGCTTCGCCCCCCGCGAGGATGACGGCCACGAGATCTCCCTGCGCGACGGCCGGCGCCTGTCCATCTCCACCCGTTCGCTGGATGCCGAGCCTGGACAGTTGGTGCTGCTCAATGACCTGACTGAAACCCGTCACCTGCAAGACCAACTGGCGCGCCACGAGCGTCTGTCCTCCCTGGGCAAGATGGTCGCCTCCCTGGCCCACCAGATTCGTACGCCGCTGTCCGCGGCGTTGCTGTACGCCAGTCACTTGACCGAACAAGAGCTGCCGGTGGCCACTCACCAGCGCTTTGCCGGGCGCCTCAAGGAGCGCCTGCATGAGCTCGAGCACCAGGTGCGCGACATGCTGGTATTCGCCCGTGGCGAGCTGCCGCTCACCGATCGCCTGACGCCCAAGTCGCTGTTGCAATCCCTGCAGGCCGCCGCCCTGACCCATGTCCAGGATGTTGCCGTGCGTTGGCAGTGCGACAGCCATGAGGGTGAACTGCTGTGCAATCGCGACACCCTGGTGGGGGCGTTGCTCAACCTGATCGAAAACGCGGTCCAGGCCAGTGCCGGTACTGCGCGGCTGAAGGTGCACCTGTATCGCCGGGACGACACTTTGCGCCTGTGTGTCAGTGACAGTGGCAGCGGTATCGAGACCGAGGTGCTGGAGCGCCTGGGCGAACCGTTTTTCACCACCAAGGCCAACGGCACCGGGCTCGGCCTGACGGTGGTCAAGGCAGTGGCGCGTGCCCATCAGGGAGAATTGTCCCTGCGCTCGCGTCCCGGGCGCGGTACTTGTGCACTGGTGACCCTGCCTCTGTTTTCCAGTGCCCCTGGAGTGGAGTGAAGGTAATGGCAATCAAGGTTCTACTGGTTGAAGACGATCGCGCCCTGCGCGAGGCCCTGGCGGATACCCTCTTGCTGGCTGGCCATGACTACAAGGCCGTGGGCAGTGCCGAGGCGGCTCTGGAGGCTGCGTCGGCCGAGTCCTTCAGCCTGGTGGTCAGTGACGTCAACATGCCAGGCATGGATGGCCATCAGCTGCTTGGCCTGTTGCGCGCGCGCCAGCCACAACTGCCGGTATTGCTGATGACCGCCCATGGCGCGGTGGAGCGTGCGGTGGATGCCATGCGCCAAGGGGCCGCCGACTACCTGGTCAAGCCTTTCGAGCCCAGGGCGCTGCTCGACCTGGTGGCCCGCCATGCCTTGGGTTGCCCGGGGGCGGTGGAGGAGGAGGGGCCGATAGCCTTCGAGCCTGCCAGCATGCAGTTGCTGGAGTTGGCGACGCGGGTGGCACGCAGCGACTCCACCGTACTGATTTCCGGCGAGTCCGGCACAGGCAAGGAGGTGTTGGCGCGTTATATCCATCAGCATTCCCATCGTGCCGGGCAACCGTTCATCGCCATCAACTGCGCGGCGATCCCCGACAACATGCTCGAGGCCACGTTGTTCGGCCATGAAAAGGGCTCGTTCACCGGCGCCATCGCTGCCCAGCCTGGCAAGTTCGAGCAGGCCGACGGCGGCACCATCCTGCTGGACGAGATCTCCGAGATGCCCCTGGGCCTGCAGGCCAAGTTGCTGCGAGTCCTGCAGGAGCGCGAAGTGGAGCGGGTCGGGGCGCGCAAGCCGATCAGCCTGGATATCAGGGTGGTGGCTACCACCAACCGTGACTTGGCGGGAGAAGTGGCCGCCGGCCGCTTCCGTGAAGACCTCTATTACCGCCTGTCGGTTTTCCCCCTGGCCTGGCGTCCATTGCGCGAGCGGCCTGCCGATATCTTGCCACTGGCCGAGCGCTTGCTGGTCAAGCACGTCAATAAAATGAAGCATGCCAGCGCCAAGCTGTCCGCCGAGGCCCGGGCCTGCCTGTTGGGTTATCCCTGGCCGGGCAATGTGCGGGAGCTGGACAACGCGTTGCAGCGAGCCTTGATCCTGCAGCAGGGAGGAGTGATCCGCCCGCAGGACTTCTGCCTGGCCGGTCCTGTGGCGTGCGCGCCATTGCCGGCGCTGGTCCCCGCAGGCCAGGTCGCGACGCCTGGCGTGGCGGGTGAAGCCGAGGTTGCGTTCCAGGAGCCGGGCGGCCTGGGCGACGATCTGCGACGCCGGGAATTCCAGATGATCATCGATACCCTGCGCTCCGAGCGCGGGCGACGCAAGGAGGCGGCGGAGCGCCTGGGCATCAGTCCGCGCACGCTGCGTTACAAGTTGGCGCAGATGCGTGACGCCGGGATGGATGTCGAGGCTTATCTGTTCGCTACTTGATGAGTGATCTGCAAGGCCAGGATGGCTTTTGTGGGGTTGGGCCATGGAGCTGGCACCCTTGTTGCTAACACCTCACTAACCGCGGAGTGAGCGTCAAAAAAATGCGGGTCGTCAGAGAGAGTGAGCCATGAGCCAAGGTATTGAATTTAATCGGTTGATGCTGGATATGCGGGCCATGCAAATGGACGCCATGTCGCAGCCAAAATCTGCCGCAGTAGCACAGGTCAGCGGTAGCAGCTTCGCTGATCTGCTTGGCCAGGCCGTGAACAAGGTCAACGACACCCAGCAGGCGTCCAATCAGCTGGCCAGTGCCTTCGAGATCGGCAAGAGCGGCGTCGATCTGACGGACGTGATGATTTCCTCGCAAAAGGCCAGCGTGTCTTTTCAAGCCTTGACCCAGGTGCGTAACAAGCTGGTTCAAGCGTATCAAGACATCATGCAGATGCCGGTTTAAGGACGAGATTGAGTCATGGCAGAAGCAGTCGCCGATAACGTACCGGCCAAGACCACGCCGCCGGTAGACGGGAAACCGCCGCTGTTCGGTTTGTCGTTCCTGGAAAACCTGTCCCAGATGACCATGTTGCGTCAGGTTGGCCTGTTGGTGGGCCTGGCCGCGAGCGTGGCGATCGGCTTCGCCGTGGTGTTGTGGTCCCAGCAGCCCGATTACCGGCCGCTTTACGGCAGCCTGGCGGGGATGGATGCCAAGCAGGTCATGGATACCCTGGCCTCTGCCGACATTCCCTACACCGTCGAGCCCAACTCCGGCGCTCTTCTGGTCAAGGCCGACGACCTGCCCCGGGCGCGCCTGAAGCTGGCCGCCGCTGGCGTGGCACCGGGCGACGGCAATGTCGGTTTCGAGATCCTCGATAAAGACCAAGGCCTGGGCACCAGTCAGTTCATGGAGGCCACCCGTTATCGTCGTGGCCTGGAGGGCGAGCTGGCTCGGACCATCTCCAGCCTGAACAACGTCAAGGGCGCCCGGGTGCACCTGGCCATTCCGAAAAGCTCGGTATTCGTCCGTGATGAACGCAAGCCCAGCGCTTCGGTCTTGGTCGAGCTGTATTCCGGCCGCTCCCTGGAGCCTGGCCAGGTCATGGCCATCGTCAACCTGGTGGCTACCAGCGTCCCCGAATTGAGCAAGTCCCAGGTCACCGTGGTCGACCAGAAGGGCAACCTGCTGTCCGACCAGGCGGAAAACTCCGCGCTGACCATGGCCGGCAAGCAGTTCGACTACAGCCGCCGCATGGAAAGCATGCTGACCCAACGGGTGCACAACATCCTGCAACCAGTGCTGGGTAACGATCGCTACAAGGCCGAAGTCTCGGCCGATGTCGATTTCAGCGCGGTGGAGTCCACCTCCGAGCAGTTCAACCCCGACCAGCCGGCCCTGCGCAGCGAGCAGTCGGTCAACGAGCAGCGCTCCAGCAGCAATGGCCCGCAAGGCGTGCCTGGTGCCCTGAGCAACCAGCCGCCGTCGCCTGCTTCGGCTCCGCAAACCACCGGTGGCGCTACCGCCTCGGCCGGCATGGTGCAGCCAGGCCAGCCTTTGCTGGACGCCAACGGCCAGCAGGTAATGGATCCGGCCACCGGCCAGCCGATGCTGGCACCGTATCCGTCGGATAAGCGTCAACAATCCACCAAGAACTTCGAGCTCGACCGTTCCATCAGCCATACCAAGCAGCAGCAGGGTCGCCTGAACCGCCTGTCGGTGGCCGTGGTGGTGGACGATCAGGTCAAGGTCAACCCGGCCAATGGCGAAACCACCCGTGCGCCGTGGAGCGCCGACGAATTGGCGCGTTTCACTCGCCTGGTGCAGGACGCCGTGGGCTTCGACGCCAGCCGCGGTGACAGCGTCAGCGTGATCAACGTGCCGTTCTCCGCCGACCGTGGGGAAGTGGTCGCCGATATTCCGTTCTACTCGCAGCCCTGGTTCTGGGACATCGTCAAGCAAGTGCTGGGCGTGCTGTTCATCCTGGTGCTGGTGTTCGGGGTCTTGCGTCCGGTGCTCAACAACATCACCGGCGGCGGCAAGGGCAAGCAGCTGGCAGGCCTGGGCAGCGACGTCGAGCTGGGCGGCATGGGCGGCCTGGATGGCGAACTGGCCAACGATCGGGTCAGCCTCGGCGGTCCGCAAAGCATCCTGCTGCCTAGCCCGAGCGAGGGTTATGACGCTCAGTTGAATGCAATCAAGAGTCTGGTGGCAGAAGACCCGGGTCGTGTGGCCCAGGTCGTGAAAGAGTGGATTAACGCAGATGAGTGATAACCGAGCCGCTACCGCCAAACTGACCCGGGTCGACAAGGCCGCGATCCTGCTGCTGTCCCTGGGTTCCACCGATGCTGCGCAAGTGCTGCGCCACATGGGGCCCAAGGAGGTCCAGCGGGTAGGCGTGGCCATGGCCCAGATGGGTAACGTGCACCGTGAGCAGGTCGAGCAGGTGATGAGCGAGTTCGTCGACATCGTCGGCGACCAGACCAGCCTCGGCGTAGGCTCCGACGACTATGTGCGCAAAATGCTCACCCAGGCCCTGGGCGAGGACAAGGCCAACGGCCTGATCGACCGTATCCTCCTGGGCGGCAACACCAGCGGCCTGGATAGCTTGAAGTGGATGGAGCCGCGGGCCGTGGCCGATGTGATCCGCTACGAACACCCGCAGATCCAGGCCATCGTGGTGGCCTACCTGGATCCGGACCAGGCGGGCGAGGTGTTGGGCAATTTCGACCACAAGGCGCGCCTGGACATCATCCTGCGCGTTTCCTCGCTCAATACCGTGCAACCTGCGGCCCTGAAAGAGCTGAACCAGATCCTCGAGAAGCAGTTCTCCGGCAACTCCAACGCTTCGCGTACCACCCTGGGCGGTATCAAGCGTGCGGCCGACATCATGAACTTCCTCGACAGCTCGATCGAAGGCCAGCTGATGGATTCGATCCGCGAAGTGGACGAAGACCTGTCCGGCCAGATCGAGGACCTGATGTTCGTCTTCAACAACCTGGCCGACGTCGACGACCGCGGTATCCAGGCGCTGTTGCGCGAGGTGTCTTCCGACGTACTGGTACTGGCCCTCAAGGGGTCGGACGAAGGGGTCAAGGAGAAGATCTTCAAGAACATGTCCAAGCGTGCCGCCGAGCTGCTGCGCGACGACCTGGAAGCCAAGGGCCCGGTACGCGTCAGCGACGTGGAGACCGCGCAGAAGGAAATCCTCACCATTGCCCGCCGTATGGCCGAAGCCGGAGAAATCGTCCTCGGCGGGAAGGGCGGCGAAGAAATGATCTAAGGTCGCTTTATGTCGTCCAGCAGTGATGAAACCCAGAGCGGCCTGATCCGTGCTCGGGACGTGGAGGGTTTCGACATCTGGGCATTGCCCAGCTTCGACCCGGAACCCGAGCCCGAGCCGGAACCGGAGCCAGAGGAAGTCGAGGAAGAAATCGAGGAGGTGCCGCTGGAGGAAGTCCAGCCACTGACCCTCGAGGAACTCGAGAGCATTCGCCAGGAAGCCTATAACGAAGGTTTCGCCACCGGCGAGCGCGAGGGCTTCCACAGCACCACGCTCAAGGTCCGGCAGGAAGCCGAAGTCGCGCTGAACGCCAAATTGCAGGCGCTCGAGCTGCTGATGGGCAACTTGTTCGAGCCGATCGCCGAGCAAGATACCCAGATCGAGAAAACCCTGGTGGACCTGGTCAGGCATATCGCCCGCCAGGTGATCCAGCGCGAACTGGCGATGGACTCCAGCCAGATCGAGCACGTGATGCGCGAGGCCCTCAAGCTGCTGCCCCTGGGCGTTGGCAACGTGCGGCTCTACATCAATCCGCAGGACTTCGAACAGGTCAAGAGCCTGCGCGACCGGCATGAGGAAAGCTGGCGCATCGTCGAGGACGAGTCACTGCTGCCGGGCGGTTGCCGGGTCGAGACCGAGCACAGCCGCATCGATGCCAGCGTCGAGACCCGGATTACCCAGGCCATGGACCAGCTCTTCGATCAACTGCACGAGCAATCGCTGCACCCGGCGTCGGCGGACCTGAGCCTGGAGCTCGGCCCGCGCACTCCGGACCTGCCGCAGGCGGCGGTCGATCCTGACGCCGACTCGGATGCCGGGCAGTCCGAGCCCGCAGGCCCCGACCATGCGTCTTGAGCGCACCAGCTTCGGCAAGCGCCTGGGCGGCTACGCCGAGGCGATCGCACTGCCGGGTCAGCCGATCCTCGAAGGGCGCCTGCTGCGCATGGTCGGCCTGACCCTGGAGGCCGAAGGCCTGCGGGCCGCCATGGGTACTCGCTGCCTGGTGATCAACGATGACAGCTACCATCCGGTCCAGGTCGAAGCCGAGGTCATGGGCTTCTCCGGGAGCAAGGTCTTCCTGATGCCGGTGGGCAGCGTCGCCGGGATCGCCCCGGGCGCGCGGGTAGTGCCTTTGGCCGACACCGGGCGCCTGCCCATGGGCATGAGCATGCTTGGCCGGGTGCTGGACGGCGCCGGCCGGGCGCTGGATGGCAAGGGCGGTATGCGCGCCGAGGACTGGGTGCCCATGGATGGTCCGACCATCAACCCGCTCAACCGTGATCCCATCAGCCAGCCGCTGGATGTGGGCATTCGCAGCATCAACGGTTTATTGACGGTGGGTCGCGGCCAGCGCCTGGGTCTCTTCGCCGGTACCGGCGTGGGCAAGAGTGTGCTGCTGGGGATGATGACCCGCTTCACCGAGGCCGACATCATCGTGGTCGGGCTGATCGGCGAGCGGGGCCGCGAGGTCAAGGAGTTCATCGAGCATATCCTCGGCGAGGAAGGGCTCAAGCGCTCGGTGGTGGTGGCCTCGCCAGCCGACGACGCGCCGTTGATGCGCCTGCGTGCGGCGATGTACTGCACGCGGATCGCCGAATACTTTCGTGACAAGGGCAAGAATGTCCTGTTGCTGATGGATTCTTTGACCCGTTTCGCCCAGGCCCAGCGGGAAATCGCCCTGGCGATCGGCGAGCCACCGGCGACCAAGGGTTATCCGCCGTCGGTGTTCGCCAAGCTGCCCAAGCTGGTGGAGCGTGCGGGCAACGCCGAGGCCGGTGGCGGTTCGATCACCGCCTTCTATACCGTGCTGTCCGAAGGCGACGACCAGCAGGATCCGATCGCCGACTCCGCCCGAGGCGTGCTCGACGGGCATATCGTGCTGTCCCGGCGTCTGGCCGAGGAGGGGCATTACCCGGCGATCGACATCGAGGCTTCCATCAGCCGGGTCATGCCGGCGGTGATCAGCCCCGAAAACATGGGACGGGCCCAGTATTTCAAGCAGCTGTGGTCGCGTTACCAGCAGGCTCGCGACCTGATCAGCGTCGGTGCCTACGTCGCCGGTGGCGACCGCGACACCGATACCGCGATTTCCCTGCATCCGGCGATGGTGGCCTACTTGCGCCAGGGGCTGAACGACAACGTCAGCCTGGGCCATAGCCAGACCCATCTGGAGATGCTGTTCTCCCAGATCGCGGGCGGGTAACCGATCATGGCCGATAGCCGTGCGGCGCGCCTGGCGCCGGTGGTGGACATGGCGGAAAGCGCCGAGCGCACCGCCGCCCAGCGCCTGGAGTACTTCCATGGCCAGGTGCGGGTCGCCGAGAGCAAGCTGGGCGACCTGGAGCGTTTTCGCAACGATTACCAGGAACAGTGGGTCGAGCGCGGCAAGCTTGGGGTTTCCGGTCACTGGTTGCTGAACTACCAGTTCTTTCTTGGCCAGCTGGATACCGCCGTGGGCCAGCAGCGCCAGAGCCTGGCCTGGCACCAGAACAATCTCGATCGTGCCCGCGAGGCCTGGCAGCAGGCCTATGCCCGGGTCGAAGGCCTGCGCAAGCTGGTGCAGCGCTACATCGACGAGGCCCGGGTCCTGGAAGACAAGCGCGAGCAGAAGTTGCTGGACGAACTGTCCCAGCGTTTACCCCGGCAATCCCCCTACTGATACGACGGATTTTTTCCCTGCAGGTTGTTCGGCTGTCCAGTGGGTGCTAAACCTTCTACACGTCGCCAATGACAAGGAAGCAGTCTCATGTCGGTCGTTACAGAAATATCCCCGGACGGGCAGAAACTCACGATTTCGATCAAGGGTCGTTTCGATTTCGGGCGGCACCAGGAATTTCGTGAATCCTACGAACGGCTCAACAAGACGCCGGAGTCCATCGTGGTGGATCTCAAGGAAGCCACCTATCTCGATAGTTCGGCCCTGGGCATGCTGTTGCTGCTGCGCGACCACGCCGGTGGCGACAATGCCGATGTCCGGGTGATCAACAGCAATTCGGACGTGCGCAAGATCCTCGCCATCTCCAATTTCGACAAGCTGTTCGATATCAGTTGAGCGGTATGCGGTCGATGACCGAGTCCTTGTGCGTGCTGATCGCCGAAGATGGCGCAGCCGATCGCATGCTGCTGTCCAGTATCGTCCGGCGCCAGGGGCACCAGGTGCTGGCGGCGAGCAATGGCGCCGAAGCGCTGGAACTGTTCCAGCGTGAGCGTCCGCATATCGTGCTGATGGATGCGATGATGCCGGTGATGGACGGGTTCGAGGCCGCGCGGCGGATTCGCGACCTGGCCGGCGAGGCCTTGGTGCCGATCATCTTCCTGACTTCCCTGAGTGAAGGGGAGGCGCTGGCCCGTTGCCTGGAGGCTGGGGGCGACGATTTTCTGGCGAAGCCCTACAACCCGGTGATCCTGGCCGCCAAGATCAACGCCATGGACCGCCTGCGGCGCTTGCAGGACACGGTGTTGCGCCAGCGCGACCAGATCACCCGTCACCATGACTACCTGCTCAATGAGCAGCGGGTGGCCAAGGCGGTGTTCGACAAGGTCGCCCACTCCGGTTGCCTGGACGCTCCGAACATCCGTTACCTGCAATCGCCCTATGCCCTGTTCAATGGCGACCTGTTGCTGGCTGCCTATACCCCGGCCGGGGACATGCATGTGCTGCTCGGCGACTTTACCGGCCACGGCCTGCCGGCAGCGGTGGGCGCCATGCCCCTGGCCGAGGTGTTCTATGGCATGACCGCCAAGGGTTATGGCCTGCCGGAAACCCTGCGGGAGATGAACGCCAAGCTCAAGCGCATCCTGCCGGTGGACATGTTCTGCTGCGCGACCATGGTCTGCCTGAGTGTCCAGCGGCGCTCCCTGGAGGTCTGGAACGGCGGCATGCCCGAGGGATACCTGTATGCATGCGCCAGTGGCGGGCGTACGCCCCTGGTATCCCGCCACCTGCCGCTGGGAGTGCTGAGCGCCGAGGTCTTCGAGGATCGCACCGAGGTGTTTCCCATGGTGCCGGGCGATCGGGTGTTCTTGCTCTCCGACGGGGTGATCGATACCTGCAATGCTGCCGAGGAGCTGTTCGGTGTGCAGCGTTTGCAGCAGGTCTTCGCTGCCAATCGGCACGCGCAGCATCTGCTCGACGAGGTGCGCCAGGCCCTGGAGGATTTCGGCGGCCAGGCCCGGGACGACCTGAGCATGGTCGAGGTCAGCCTGCCGGAGTTGGCCGAGCTGGCGCCGCCGGCACTGGTGTATTCCGACAGCGGCCAGTCGTGCCCCCTGGACTGGTCGGTGAGCTTCGAATTCCGGGCCCAGACCCTCAAGCGCTTCAATCCCTTGCCTTACCTGTTGCAGTTATTGCTGGAGGTCCACGGCCTGCGCTCCCAGAGCGGAGCCTTGTACAGCGTGCTCGCCGAGCTCTATTCCAATGCCCTGGAGCATGGCGTGCTCAAGCTCGACTCACGGCTCAAGCGCGATGCCGAAGGTTTCACCCGCTACTATCGGGAGCGTACTTGCCGCCTGGATGAGCTGCGCGACGGCTTCGTCCGCGTCCACCTGCGGGTCGAGCCGCTGGAGACGGGAGGGCGCCTGACCGTGCGGGTCGAGGACAGCGGCGAAGGTTTCGACGTGGCGGCGGTGATGGCCCGGCCCAGCGATATCGGGCGCCTGTCCGGACGTGGGGTCAGCCTGATCCGCCAGATGAGCCGCCAGGCACAGTGGGCGGACGACGGACGTAGCGTCTGCGTGGAGTTTTCCTGGGAGGCTCTGGCATAATTTCCAGGTTCTTGATCAAGGAGTGAACAAGTGGCTGAGATCCATCTGGACCACACTGTGCTCAACGCATTGCAGGAAGTCATGGAGGACGAGTATCCCGTCCTGCTGGATACCTTCGTCTGCGATTCCGAGGAGCGGGTGCGCTTGCTGCACAAATCCGAGGACAGCATCCAACTGGCCGCCGCCGCCCATAGCCTCAAGGGCAGCAGCAGCAACATGGGCGCCATTCGCCTGGCCGAGCTGTGCCATCAACTGGAGTTGCGTGCCGCCCGTTCGGGTGATGATGTGCGCGAGCTGGTGGGCGCCATCGACGGTGAGTTCGCCATTGTCCGGCGGCTGTGTGAGCAGGAGCTGCAGCGCTTCCATTGCTGAGGGCAGTATTTTTACCCACGCTTTATAGAACTGGCCCAAGCCTTGCATTGAAGTCTCCCACTGTACCTATGATTCCAGTGCAGCGGAGACTGTTCCATGGCTGTTACCCCCAATTCGCTTCTTCAGGCCACCGCCCAGGCCAGCCCTCAGGCCAAGACACCAGCGGCACCTGTCAGCCCTTTGGCAAACGTTGCCCAGCCTGGGGACAAGGCGCCCAGCTTCGCCCAGCTCTATGCCAAGGAATCCCAAGGCAAGCCCCAGGGCAAGTTCCAGCCCGTCGCCGATAACGCTCCGCAGCCGGTGCGCGACAAGAGTGCCGGCATCCCGCAGAAGCAGGAGGTCGGCAGCGATCAATCTGCCGCGCCGCAACCAGCGGTTGCCGATAGCGGCAAATCCTTGCCTGCCGACAAGCCCGCCGACAAACCTGCCGGCGGCGACGACAAGCCCGCGGCCAGCGATGATGGCAAGCCGGCCGAGACCGCCCAGGTTGAAACGCCGCCCAGCGCACAGCCGCCGTTGGACCCGAGCCTGGTGCAGAGTCCGCCTGTAGCCGCGGTCGAGCCGGCTCCCGTGGTGCCGCCAGCCCAGCCTCAGGTCGAGGCCGCCGCTGTGGTTGTGCCGGCCCAAGTGGCGGCGGCAGTGATGCCGACACCGCCGCCGGCGGCGGAACCGCCCAAGGAAGCGTTCGATCCTGAGGCCGATCCCCTGGATGCGTTGCCGGCGGTACGCCTGGCCATGGAGCAGGGTGGCCATGTGTCCGAATCCAGTCGCTCGCAACCCAAGGCGGCCTCGGCCAGTAACAACCCCGATGCCCAGTTGGCGTCGACGCAGAACATCGCCAGCGGCATGGCTGGCATGCTCGAGCAGGTTGGCAAGGGCAGCACCGAGCAGGGTGGCGAGAAGGCCTTCAGTGGCTTGATCACCGAGGGCCTGAAGGACCTCAAGGGCGCGTCCAGCGATACCCGGGTGGACGATTTCGCCAACCGCCTGGCAGCCCTCACGCAGGCGGCAACGCCCAAGACCGCCAATGCGGTCCCGGTCAACCAGCCGCTGGCCATGAACCAGGGGGGCTGGACCGACGAGGTGGTCAACCGGGTGATGTACCTGTCCAGTGTCAATCTCAAGTCAGCGGACATCCAGCTCCAGCCGGCCGAGCTCGGGCGCCTGGACATCCGTGTGCACATGATTCCCGACCAGCAGACCCAGGTCAGCTTCATGAGCGCCCACGCCGGTGTTCGCGAAGCCCTGGAGGGGCAGGTGCATCGCATGCGGGAAATGTTCCAGCAGCAGGGGTTGGGCCAGGTTGACGTCAACGTTTCCGACCAGTCCCGTGGCTGGCAGGGCCAGGAGCAGGCGCAGCAGGGGCAGAACCGTGCCAATGGCTCCTCGGGCAACGGCACGCGCCTGGATGGCGAAGCCGGCGATGACGGGCAGCCCCACGCCTTGGCCGAAGTCACAGCGCCGGTACAGACCGTGATCGGCAGCAGTGTCGTGGACTACTACGCCTGACCTGCTGGTGAGCGGGCGGCCAGGTAAGCTGGCCCCCGCTTCGATCCTCATGGCCGCGAGCCAGCTACCCGGCTGGTCAACTTCGCAGGACGCTCCCGTGCCTGCCTTCTCCTGTCATTCCTGACAAATCTGGCATAACACTTGCTCTTGCCTTGCCGTGCGACTGTGAACCCCCGAATAGTGACGGATTATTGGCATGGCGAAGAGCGAAGCAGCAGAAAAACCCACCGCAGGGAAAAGCAAACTCAAGCTTATCCTGTTGATTGTCCTGGCGTTGTTGCTGGCCATCGGCCTGTCGGTCGGTGCGACCTGGTACTTCATGCACGGTGCCCAGAGCAAGCCCGACCCGGCTGCGCAAACCGCTACCAACGTCAAGCCTGCGGCGATCTTCGAGCCCATGGCCCCGGCCTTCGTCGCCAACTACACACAGAATGGCCGGCAGCGCTACATGCAGGTGAGCATCACCATGTTGGCGCGCAACCAGGCGGATCTGGACGCACTGAAAGTGCATATGCCAGTGATCCGCAACAACCTGGTGATGCTGTTCTCCGCGCAGAATTTCGACACCCTGGCGACCCCGGTCGGCCAGGAAATGCTCCGTCAGAAAGCCACCGCCAGCGTCCAGGAAGTGGCCCAGAAAGAAGTGGGCAAGGTAGTGGTCGAGCAGTTGCTCTTTACTAACTTCGTATTGCAGTAGGAACACGACATGGCCGTGCAGGACCTGCTGTCCCAGGATGAGATCGACGCGCTGTTGCATGGCGTCGACGACGGTCTGGTACAGACCGAACACGCTGCCGAACCCGGTAGTGTCAAAAGCTACGACCTGACCAGCCAGGATCGCATCGTCCGTGGACGCATGCCGACCCTGGAGATGATCAACGAGCGTTTCGCCCGCTACACCCGGATCAGCATGTTCAACATGCTGCGTCGCTCCGCCGATGTGGCGGTGGGTGGTGTGCAAGTGATGAAGTTCGGCGAGTACGTGCACTCGCTGTACGTCCCCACCAGCTTGAACCTGGTGAAGATCAAGCCGCTGCGCGGCACGGCGCTGTTCATTCTCGACGCCAAGCTGGTGTTCAAGCTGGTGGACAACTTCTTCGGCGGCGATGGCCGCCACGCGAAGATCGAAGGGCGTGAGTTCACCCCCACCGAGCTGCGAGTGGTGCGCATGGTGCTGGAGCAGGCCTTCGTCGACCTCAAGGAAGCCTGGCAGGCGATCATGCCGGTCAACTTCGAGTACATAAACTCCGAAGTGAACCCGGCCATGGCCAACATCGTCGGCCCCAGCGAGGCGGTGGTGGTCTCGACCTTCCATATCGAGCTCGATGGCGGTGGCGGCGACCTGCACGTGACCATGCCGTACTCGATGATCGAGCCGATCCGGGAAATGCTCGATGCCGGTTTCCAATCCGACCTGGACGACCAGGACGAGCGCTGGAGCAAGGCGCTGCGCGAGGACGTGCTGGATGTGGCGGTGCCGCTCAGTGCCACGGTCGCCCGTCGCCAGTTGCGCCTGCGGGACATCCTGCACATGCAGCCTGGCGATGTGATCCCGGTGGAGCTGCCGGAAGACATGATCATGCGCGCCAATGGCGTACCGTCGTTCAAGGTCAAGCTGGGTTCCCACAAGGGCAACCTGGCGCTGCAAGTGATCGAAGCGATCGAGCGCCGTTGAGGCGCTCCAACCTGTTTGCTGTTCAATGAATTTTTGCCCGTCGAGGACCCAAGATGGCTGACGAAATTAACCCCCAGGACGACCAGGCGCTGGCCGACGAATGGGCTGCTGCGCTGGAAGAAACCGGTGATGCCGGCCAGGCCGATATCGACGCCTTGCTGGCTGCCGATGCCGGTGCCGCCTCGGCCAGTGGCCGCTTGCAGATGGAAGAGTTCGGCAGTGTGCCCAAGAGCCATGAGCCGGTGAGCCTCGAAGGGCCGAACCTGGACGTGATCCTCGATATCCCGGTGTCGATCTCCATGGAAGTGGGCAGTACCGATATCAACATCCGCAACCTGCTGCAGCTCAACCAGGGTTCGGTGATCGAGCTTGATCGCCTGGCCGGCGAGCCGCTGGATGTGCTGGTCAATGGCACCCTGATCGCCCACGGCGAGGTGGTAGTGGTCAACGAGAAGTTCGGCATTCGCCTGACTGACGTGATCAGCCCCAGCGAACGCATCAAGAAGCTGCGCTAAGTGAACAAGCTGCTTGGCGTACTGCTTGGCTTGCCGCTGAGTGCCCTGGCCGCAGAACCGGTGGCCAGTGCCGGGGCCGCCGCGACGGCCACGGCCCCGGCAGTGGGTAGCCTTGGCGGGCAGTTGGCCCAGCTGTTGCTGGGCCTGCTGCTGGTGATCGGGCTGATCTTTTTCCTCGCCTGGTTGTTGCGCCGCGTGCAGCAGGCCGGTCCTGCCGGCAAGGGCCAGGTGATCGAGCTGATCGGTTCCCGGGTCCTCGGGCCGCGCGACCGCCTGGTGCTGGTGCAGGTGGGCAAGGAGCAGATCCTCCTGGGCCTGAGCCCGGGCACCATCACCCCGCTGCATGTGCTCAAGGAGCCGGTGCAGGTGCCCAATGCCGAGCAGGCGACGCCCGAGTTCGCCCAGCGCCTGATGGAGCTGTTGGGCAAGGACCAGAAGGATAGGAAGTAATGCCGTTGCGCATCATCTTGATGTTGGCCCTGATGCTGGCTGCGCCGCTGGCGCTGGCGGCCGATCCGTTGTCGATCCCGGCGATCACCCTCGGCACCAATGCCGATGGCCAGCAGGAGTACTCGGTCAGCCTGCAGATCCTGCTGATCATGACCGCGCTGAGCTTCATCCCGGCGTTCGTCATGCTGATGACCAGCTTCACCCGGATCATCATCGTCTTCTCGATCCTGCGCCAGGCCCTGGGCTTGCAGCAGACGCCGTCGAACCAGATCCTCACCGGCATGGCACTGTTCCTCACCATGTTCATCATGGCCCCGGTGTTCGACCGGGTGAACCAGGACGCGCTGCAGCCTTACCTCGCGGAGAAGATCACCGCCCAGGATGCGGTGGCCAAGGCCGAGGTGCCGATCAAGGACTTCATGCTGGCGCAGACGCGCAGCAGCGACCTGGAGTTGTTCGTGCGCCTGTCCAAGCGGACCGACATCGCCAGCCCCGACCAGGCGCCGCTGACCATCCTGGTCCCGGCCTTCGTCACCTCGGAGCTCAAGACGGCGTTCCAGATCGGCTTCATGATCTTCATCCCGTTCCTGATCATCGACCTGGTGGTAGCCAGCGTGCTGATGGCTATGGGCATGATGATGCTGTCGCCGCTGATCATTTCCCTGCCGTTCAAGATCATGCTGTTCGTCCTGGTGGATGGCTGGGCCTTGATCATCGGCACCCTGGCCGGCAGTTTCGGCGGTGTCTAGAACCTTGTTTGCGGGTGATCGACTATGACTCCTGAAGTCGCGGTAGACCTGTTTCGCGAAGCCCTGTGGTTGACCACCATGATGGTTGCCGTACTGGTGGTGCCCAGCCTGCTGGTGGGCTTGATCGTGGCCATGTTCCAGGCGGCCACGCAGATCAACGAGCAGACCCTGAGCTTCCTGCCGCGCTTGCTGGTGATGCTGGTGACGCTGATCGTCGCCGGCCCCTGGCTGGTGCAAACCTTCATGGAATACATCCGCCAGTTGTACGGCAGTATTCCGCAGTTGATTGGCTGACCCCGTGTCGTTGCTGGCGCTGACCGATACCCAGATCGGCAGTTGGGTGGCGAGCTTCATGCTGCCGCTGTTTCGCGTCACCTCGTTGCTGATGGTGATGCCGATCTTCGGTACCACGCTGGTGCCGCGGCGGGTGCGCCTGTATTTCGCCCTGGCGATCACCGTGGTGATCGCCCCGGCGCTGCCGCCCATGCCCGAAGTACACGCCCTGGACCTCAGCGCCTTGCTGCTGGTGGCCGAGCAGATCCTGGTCGGCGCGGTGCTGGGGTTCTCGTTGCAGTTGTTTTTCCAGGCCTTCGTGGTTGCCGGGCAGATCGTGGCGATCCAGATGGGCATGGGCTTCGCTTCCATGGTCGATCCCACCAACGGGGTCTCGGTGGCGGTGATCGGGCAGTTCTTCACCATGCTGGTCACCCTGTTGTTTCTGGCCATGAACGGCCATCTGGTGGTGTTCGAGGTGCTGACCGAGAGCTTCACCACCTTGCCGGTCGGTGGCGGCCTGATGGTCAACCACTACTGGGACCTGGCGGGCAAGCTGGGCTGGGTCCTGGGGGCGGCGCTCTTGCTGGTGCTGCCGGCGATCACCGCGCTGTTGGTGGTCAACATTGCCTTCGGCGTCATGACCCGGGCGGCGCCGCAGTTGAATATCTTCTCCATCGGCTTCCCGCTGACCCTGGTGCTGGGCATGGGTATCGTCTGGATCAGCCTGGCCGACATCCTCAACCAGTATCAACCGCTGGCCTCCGAGGCCTTGCAGTTCTTGCGCGAATTGGCGAGGGCCCGTTGAGCCATGGCTGAGAGCGAGAGCGGTCAGGACAAGACAGAAGACCCCACGGAGAAACGCAAGAAGGACTCCCGGGAAAAGGGCGAGATCGCTCGCTCCAAGGAGCTCAACACCCTGGCCATCATGCTGGCCGGGGCTGGTGGCTTGCTGGTGTTCGGCGCGAACCTGGCGCAGAACCTCCTGGAAATCATGCGCCTGAACTTCTCCCTGCCGCGCGAGGTGCTGCTCAGCCCGCAAGCCATGGGCCTGTATCTGCTGCATTCGGGCAAGATCGCCATCCTGGCGGTGCAGCCCGTGCTGCTGACCCTGTTGCTGGCGGCCATCATCGGGCCGATTTCCCTCGGAGGCTGGCTGTTCGCCGGCAAGAGCCTGGCGCCCAAGTTCAGTCGCATGAATCCGGCCAACGGCCTGAAGCGGATGTTTTCCTCGACGGCCGTGATCGAATTGCTCAAGGCCCTGGCCAAGTTCAGCCTGGTGCTGTTCGTGGCGCTGTCAGTGCTGTCTTCGGATATCGACGATCTGCTGCGCATCGCCCATGAACCCATGGAGCTGGCGATCATCCACAGTGTCCAGGTGGTGGGTTGGAGTACCTTGTGGATGGCTTGCGGGCTGATCCTGATCGCCGCAGTGGATGTGCCGGTGCAGTTGTACCAGGCCCACAAGAAGCTGCTGATGACCAAGCAGGAAGTGCGCGACGAGCACAAGGACCAGGAAGGGCGTCCGGAGGTCAAGCAGCGGATTCGCCAGGTGCAGCGCGAGATGTCCCAACGGCGGATGATGGCGGCGATCCCGGAGGCCGACGTGGTCATCACCAACCCGACCCACTACGCCGTGGCGCTCAAGTACGACGCCGAAAAGGGCGGGGCGCCGGTGCTGCTGGCCAAGGGTACCGACTTCCTGGCGCAGCAGATTCGCGAGATCGCCACCGCCCACGAGATCATGCTGCTGCAGTCGCCGGCCCTGGCGCGGTCGATCTACTACTCCACTGAGCTTGAGGAAGAGATTCCGGCCGGCTTGTACCTGGCGGTGGCCCAGGTACTGGCCTACGTCTACCAGATCCGCCAATACCGCGCGGGCAAGGGCAAGCGCCCGGAACCGCTCAAGGACCCGCAGATTCCCGGCGATTTGCAGCGCGACAGCTCCGGCAATCGACCGGCCTCGGGTCCGGCCGACCCTGCTTAGTGCGGGGCTTGTCCTGATCGGGCCGGCTCGCCAGAAAAATGGCTGATTGCCATTAGCCCTCTCCACGGCCTGCGGGCCGCTGCTCCCTCCGTGATGAAATGCGTGCAAATACTTGATTGAGCTGCTCGGATGAAAGTTGGAAGGCTTCTTGCAGTAGCCGCCCTGTATCGCTTCAGGCGTCAAAAGTTTGCTTTACGGAACGGGGTAAATCGGTGGATCGCACTCAGTTAATCAGCACGGCTCGCAGTAACCTGGCCGGCCTTGGTCGGGGCAACCTGGGTGTGCCGGTGCTGTTGTTGGTCATGCTGGCCATGATGATGCTGCCGGTGCCGGCGTTCCTGCTGGATGTGTTCTTCACGTTCAACATCGCCCTGTCGATCGTGGTCCTGCTGGTCTGCGTCTACGCCCTGCGACCGTTGGATTTCGCGGTATTTCCCACCATCCTGCTGGTGGCCACTTTGCTGCGCCTGGCGCTCAACGTGGCCTCGACCCGGGTGGTGATGCTCCATGGCCAGGAAGGGCACGCCGCCGCGGGCAAGGTGATCCAGGCCTTCGGCGAGGTGGTGATCGGCGGCAATTACGTCGTGGGTATCGTGGTCTTCGCGATCCTCATGATCATCAACTTCGTGGTAGTGACCAAGGGTGCCGGGCGGATCTCCGAGGTGAGCGCGCGCTTCACCCTGGACGCCATGCCCGGCAAGCAGATGGCCATCGACGCCGACCTCAACGCCGGCCTGATCGACCAGAACCAGGCCAAGGCGCGCCGCGCCGAAGTGGCCCAGGAGGCCGAGTTCTACGGCTCCATGGACGGTGCCAGCAAGTTCGTTCGCGGTGATGCCATCGCCGGCTTGCTGATCTTGTTCATCAACCTGATCGGCGGTATGGCGGTCGGTATCTTCCAGCACAACATGACCTTTGCCGATGCTGGACGGGTCTATGCCTTGCTGACCATCGGTGACGGTTTGGTGGCGCAGCTGCCGTCGCTGCTGTTGTCCACCGCGGCGGCGATCATGGTCACCCGTGCCTCGGGCTCCGAGGACATGGGCAAGCAGATCAATCGGCAGATGTTCGCCTCGCCCAAGGCCCTGGCGGTAGCTGCCGGGCTGATGGCGATCATGGGTCTGGTGCCGGGCATGCCCCATGTATCCTTCCTCAGCCTGGCCCTGGTGGCCGGCGGTGCGGCGTACCTGCTCTGGCGCCAGCAGAACCAGGCCAAGGTCCAAGCCGAGGAAGAGCTCCAGCGCCAGCAGGACCTGCTGCCCTCGCCGGCACGGGCCATGGAGACCAAGGAGCTGGGCTGGGACGACGTGACCCCGATCGACATGATCGGCCTGGAAGTGGGTTATCGCTTGATCCCCCTGGTGGACCGCAACCAGGGCGGGCAACTGCTCGCGCGGATCAAGGGGGTGCGCAAGAAGTTGTCCCAGGACCTGGGTTTCCTCATGCCCACCGTGCATATCCGTGACAACCTCGACCTGGCCCCCAGCGCCTACCGCCTGACGCTGATGGGCGTGATCCTGGCCGAGGCCGAGATCTATCCGGATCGCGAATTGGCGATCAACCCGGGGCAGGTCTACGGCACCCTCAATGGTATCGCCGCCCGGGATCCGGCCTTTGGCCTGGAGGCGGTGTGGATCGAGATCAGCCAGCGGCCCCAGGCCCAGTCCCTGGGCTACACCGTGGTGGATGCCAGTACCGTGGTCGCCACTCACTTGAACCAGATTCTGTACAAACACTCCAGCGAACTGATCGGCCACGAAGAGGTCCAGCAACTGATGCAGGTGCTGGCCAAGAGTTCGCCGAAGCTGGCTGAAGAGCTGGTGCCGGGCGTGCTCTCGCTCTCGCAGCTGCTCAAGGTACTGCAGGCCTTGTTGGCCGAACAGGTGCCGGTCCGTGATATCCGCAGCATTGCCGAGGCCATCGCCAATAATGCCGCTAAGAGTCAAGATACCGCCGCTTTGGTTGCAGCAGTGCGCGTCGGATTGTCTCGCGCCATCGTCCAAAGCATTGTAGGTACTGAGTCCGAGCTGCCTGTGATCACCTTGGAGCCAAGGTTGGAACAGATTTTGCTCAGCAGTTTGCAGAAGGCAGGACAAGGCCAGGAAGAAGGCGTTCTGCTCGAGCCAAGCATGGCAGAGAAGCTGCAGCGTTCGCTGATCGAAGCGGCGCAGCGTCAAGAGATGCAAGGTCAACCGGTGATTCTGTTGGTAGCGGGTCCGGTCCGCGCCATGCTCTCGCGGTTCGGTCGTCTGGCCGTCCCGGGTTTGCATGTGCTGGCGTACCAGGAAATTCCCGACAACAAGCAAGTGACCATCGTTGCGACAGTAGGGCCCAACGGCTGAGGTAGTGGGTTATGCAAGTTAAGCGTTTTTTCGCCGCCGATATGCGTCAGGCCATGAAACTGGTTCGTGATGAGTTGGGGGCCGAGGCTGCCATCATCGGCAACCGCCGGATCGCCGGTGGCGTCGAGCTGACGGCGGCCCTGGATTACAAGTTGTCGGCCTTGTCGCCACGGATTCCGAACGTGGAACTCGAAGACGAGCTGCGCAAGACCCAGTCGCGGATCGTTACCGCCCAGGCCGAGCTGAGCCTGCGGGGCGAAGGTGACACTGCCTCGATCAGCAATCGCCAGTTGTTCGCCGGCCTGCCGCTGACGGCAGCCGAGCCCTTGATCGAGCCAACCCTGACCGAGCGCCCGCGCCCGGCTCCGGCCCCGGTCGCGCCGGCGGTGGACAACCGTGCCCTGGACTCCATGCGCTCCGAGCTCAACGGCTTGCGCGAGCTGCTGGAAGTACAGCTCGGTTCCCTGGCCTGGAGCCAGTTGCAGGGCAGTCGTCCCGAACAGGCCAACCTCTGGCGCCGCCTGCAGCGCATCGGCTTGTCCGGCCCGCTGGCTCGCGACCTGCTGGCCCTGATCACCGATATCAACGAGCCACGCCAGGCCTGGCGCATGCTCCTGGCGCATCTGGCGCGAATGATCCTGACGCCGGAAGTCGAGCCCCTGGAAGAGGGCGGGGTGATTGCCATGGTCGGTCCTGCCGGCATGGGCAAGACCACCACCCTGGCCAAGCTCGCGGCCCGCTACGTGCTCAAGTACGGCGCGCAGAACATTGCGCTGGTGAGCATGGACAGCTACCGCATCGGCGCCCAGGAGCAGCTCAAGACCCTGGGGCGGATCCTCAATGTCTCGGTGACCCATGTCGATCCTGGCCAGTCCCTGGCCCAGGCCCTGGACCCGCTGCTGCGCAAGCGCGTGGTGCTGATCGATACCGCCGGCTTGCAGGCCAGCGATCCGGCGCTGCGCATGCAGCTTGAAAGCCTGGCCGGTCGCGGGATCCGCGCGAAGAATTACCTGGTGCTGGCCACCACCAGCCAGAAGCAGGTGCTGACCGCCGCCTACCACAGCTACAAGCGCTGTGGCCTGGCCGGGTGCATCCTGACTAAACTGGATGAAACAGCCAGCCTTGGCGAGGTGTTGAGCCTGGCCATCAGTCATGAATTGCCGGTTGCCTATCTGACCGATGGCCCGCGGATTCCTGACGACCTGCACCTGCCGCGTCGGCACCAACTGGTGAGCCGTGCCGTGAGCGTGCAGATGCAGGAAGAACCCAGCGAAGAAGCCATGGCCGATATGTTCGCTGACCTGTACCACAACCCGGCCAAGCGGGTCGGCTGAGGTACTCATGAATAGATTGCAGTGTATCTACATCGATGGTCTGCCAGGCATTGTTCTCACGGTGAACACGCAGCCAGTTATGTGGCCCCGTCTAAGTAAGACAAGGTAAAGAAAGAACATGGGCAGCATGCATCCCGTACAGGTGATCGCGGTGACCGGCGGCAAAGGTGGCGTCGGCAAGACTAATGTGTCAGTGAACTTGTCCCTGGCTCTGGCTGAGCTCGGTCGACGGGTCTTGCTGCTGGATGCCGACCTGGGATTGGCCAATGTCGATGTCCTCTTGGGCCTGACCCCCAAACGCACCCTGGCCGATGTCATCGAAGGGCGCTGCGAGCTGCGCGACGTGCTGCTCCAGGGGCCGGGTGGCATCCGCATCGTTCCGGCCGCCTCGGGCACCCAGAGCATGGTGCACCTGAGCCCCGCCCAGCATGCAGGCCTGATCCAGGCCTTCAGCGACATCGGCGACAACCTCGATGTCCTGGTGATCGACACCGCTGCGGGTATTGGTGACTCGGTAGTCAGTTTTGTCCGCGCGGCCCAGGAAGTGCTGCTGGTGGTCTGCGACGAACCCACTTCGATCACCGACGCCTACGCGCTGATCAAGCTGCTCAACCGCGACTACGGCATGAACCGCTTCCGGGTCCTGGCCAACATGGCCCAGAGCCCCCAGGAAGGGCGCAACCTGTTTGCAAAGTTGACCAAGGTCACTGATCGCTTCCTGGACGTGGCCTTACAATATGTCGGCGCAGTTCCCTACGACGAAAGCGTGCGCAAGGCCGTGCAAAAGCAGCGTGCGGTCTATGAAGCCTTTCCTCGTTCGAAGTGTGCATTGGCGTTCAAGGCCATCGCACAGAAAGTCGATACCTGGCCGTTGCCGGCGAACCCACGCGGGCACCTGGAATTCTTTGTCGAGCGGCTAGTGCATCAAACAGCGGGACCGGTGCTATGACTGCCAGTGGCTACAACCTCTACAAGAAGTCGGCGCGTGACAGCCAATACGAACTGATCGAGCGCTATGCGCCTCTGGTCAAGCGTATCGCCTATCACCTGCTGGCGCGGTTGCCGGCCAGTGTCCAGGTAGAGGACCTGATCCAGGCCGGGATGATCGGTTTGCTCGAAGTGTCGACCAAGTACGACGCGAGCAAGGGCGCGAGTTTCGAGACCTACGCGGGTATCCGTATCCGTGGCGCGATGCTCGACGAGGTTCGTAAAGGCGACTGGGCACCGCGTTCGGTGCACCGTAATACGCGCATGGTCAGTGATGCCATTCGCGCAATTGAAGCTAAAACCGGTCGTGACGCTAAAGATCACGAGGTTGCGGCCGAACTTCAATTGAGTCTCGACGATTATTACGGGATTTTGAACGACACCCTGGGCAGCCGGCTGTTCAGTTTCGACGACCTGTTGCAGGACGGCGAACATGAAGGGCTGCACGAGGATGGCGCCAGTGCTCATCTCGAGCCGTCACGGGACCTGGAGGATGAACGCTTCCAGGCCGCGTTGGCGGATGCGATTGCCAATTTGCCGGAGCGCGAGCGACTGGTGTTGGCGCTGTACTACGACGAAGAGCTGAACCTCAAGGAAATCGGTGAGGTCCTGGGGGTCAGCGAATCGCGGGTCAGCCAGTTACACAGCCAGTGCGCGGCCCGCTTGCGGGGGCGTTTGGGGGAGTGGCGAGCGCGCTGACAGGCAGTGTGGGGACACTGCGCCCAAGACCGGTCAGGCCTTGCGCCTTGCCGGTTTTGCAGTATGTGCTCCATGCAGTCGTTGCGTGTTATGCCGGATTGATTGAATGGCGCGTCCAGGAACTGGATGCGTTTAAGACTGCTTGGAGGTCGAATTGGACAAGAACATGAAAATCCTCATCGTTGATGACTTCTCAACGATGCGGCGGATCATAAAAAACCTGTTGCGTGATCTGGGTTTCACCAACACGGTCGAGGCCGACGATGGCACTACCGCCATTCCGGTACTCAACAGCGGGAGTATCGACTTTCTGGTAACGGACTGGAACATGCCGGGCATGACCGGTATCGATCTGCTGCGCCACGTGCGCGCCGATGAAAAGCTCAAGCACCTGCCGGTACTGATGGTGACTGCCGAAGCCAAGCGCGAGCAGATCATCGAAGCCGCCCAGGCCGGCGTTAACGGCTATGTCGTCAAACCATTCACGGCCCAGGCGCTGAAAGAGAAGATCGAGAAGATCTTCGAACGCATCGGTTGAGATGCGTGGCCATTCCGCCACGGGGGAGCTATGGAGCATAACGAATCTTCACTGGGCGACTTTGAGTCGACCCTGAAAAAACATGCGCTGGAACTGGTCGAGAGTCTGGAGAAGGGCAAGTTCGGCGAAGCCGTGCAACTGATCCATGAGCTCAATCAGACCCGTGACCGCGGCCTGTACCAGGAAGTGGGCAAGCTCACCCGCGAGCTGCATAGCGCGATCGTCAATTTCCAGATTGACCCGCACATGCCGCAAGCCGAGGAAGTTTCACAGATCACGGATGCCACCGAGCGCCTGTCCTATGTGGTCCGGCTGACGGAAGCCGCAGCCAACCGCACCATGGACCTGGTGGAGAGCAGCACCCCGCTGGTCAACGGCCTGAGCACTGAAGCCCAGGCCTTGAGCGTGGACTGGGGCCGCTTCATGCGGCGCGAGGTCGGTGCCGAGGAGTTTCGCGAACTGGCGCGGCGGGTCGACGGTTTTCTGACTCGTAGCGAGCAGGAGACCCGTACCATCTCCGGCCACCTCAACGACATTCTGCTGGCGCAGGATTACCAGGACCTCACTGGCCAGGTGATCAAGCGCGTGACCCAGTTGGTCACGGAAGTCGAAAGCAATCTGCTCAAACTCGTCTTGATGGCCAGCCAGGTCGATCGTTTCGCAGGTATCGAACATGACCGCGCATCGATCCTGGCGGAAAAAGATCCGCAAAAACATCTCGCCAAGGGTGAAGGTCCGCAGATTCATGCCGATAAACGGGAAGACGTTATGTCCGGTCAGGACGATGTTGACGATTTGCTTTCCAGCCTTGGATTCTAGGAGCACCCATTAATGAGCTTCGGCGCCGATGAAGAGATCCTTCAGGATTTCCTGGTTGAGGCCGGCGAGATTCTAGAGCAACTGTCCGAACAATTGGTCGAGCTGGAAAGCCGGCCAGATGATGCGGATCTGCTCAACGCAATTTTTCGCGGTTTTCACACTGTTAAAGGGGGCGCCGGCTTCCTCCAGCTCAATGAGCTGGTGGAGTGCTGCCACATCGCCGAGAACGTTTTCGACATCCTGCGCAAGGGTGAGAGACGAGTCGACTCGGAACTGATGGACGTGGTGCTCGAGGCTCTGGACACGGTGAACAGCATGTTCGGCCAGGTCCGCGAGCGTACCGAGATCACTCCTGCGACACCTGAATTGCTATCCGCCCTGGCGCGCCTGGCCGAACCGGCCAGCGCGCAGCCCGCTCCTGCCCCCGTGGAAGAAGTGGTCGAGGCCGTGGCGGAACCCGAGCCCGAGCCGCAAGCGCCGGCGGGCGATATCACCGACAACGAATTCGAACTGTTGCTCGACTCGCTGAGCGCCGCCAAGGCCGATGCCGAGGCCGCGCCCGCCGCCGTATCTGCCACCGAGGGTGAGCCGGCCGGCGACGAGATCACCGACGCCGAGTTCGAGTCCCTGCTGGACCAGTTGCACGGCAAGGGCCAGTTCGCCCCCGATGCGCTCGCTCCCACTGCGGCCGATGCCGAGGGTGGCGCTGCTGCCGGCGGCGATGAGATCACCGACGACGAGTTCGAAGCCCTGCTGGACCAGTTGCATGGCAAGGGCAATTTCGCCGTTGACGCACTGGAATCGGCGGTAGCTGCCGCACCTGCCGCTGCTGCGCCAGATGCAGCTGCGGCTGGCAGTGACCTGATCACCGATCACGAATTCGAATCCCTGCTCGATGAGCTGCACGGCAAGGGCAAGTTCTCCGACACGCCAGGCACTGCCCAGCCGGCGGCCACGGTCGCTGCGGCTCCTGCCGTGGCGGCACCGGCGGCTGCCAGTGCCGCGGTGGCCAAGCCTGCGGCAGCCAAGCCGGCCGCCGCTGCCAAACCCGAGGCGCCAAAACCCGCCGCGGCTCCTGCTCCGGCCCGCGCGCCGGCCGCGCCAGCCGCCGAGAAACCGGCCAGCGAAGCGGAAACCACGGTGCGCGTGGATACTGCGCGCCTGGATGAAATCATGAACATGGTGGGCGAACTGGTGCTGGTGCGTAACCGCCTGGTGCGCCTGGGTCTCAACAGCGGCGACGAAGCCATGTCCAAGGCGGTGTCGAACCTCGACGTGGTCACCGCCGACTTGCAGACCGCGGTGATGAAGACCCGCATGCAGCCGATCAAGAAGGTCTTCGGGCGCTTCCCGCGCCTGGTTCGCGACCTGGCCCGGCAGCTCAAGAAAGAGATCAACCTGGAGCTGGTGGGGGAAGAAACCGACCTCGACAAGAACCTGGTGGAGGCCCTGGCCGACCCGTTGGTGCACTTGGTGCGCAACGCGGTGGACCACGGTATCGAATCTCCGGAAGAACGCGAGGAATCGGGCAAGTCGCGCCAGGGCAAGGTGGTGTTGGCCGCCGAGCAGGAAGGCGACCACATCCTGTTGTCGATCTCCGATGACGGCAAGGGCATGGATCCCAATGTCCTGCGCGCCATCGCGGTCAAGCGCGGGGTCATGGACAAGGACGCCGCCGACCGGCTGAGCGATACCGAGTGCTACAACCTGATCTTCGCCCCCGGGTTCTCCACCAAGACCGAGATCTCCGATGTCTCCGGTCGCGGTGTGGGCATGGACGTGGTCAAGACCAAGATTTCCCAGCTCAATGGTTCGATCAACATCTATTCGACCAAGGGCCAGGGTTCGAAGATCGTGATCAAGGTGCCGCTGACCCTGGCGATCATGCCGACGCTGATGGTCATGCTCGGCAACCAGGCGTTCGCCTTCCCGTTGGTCAACGTCAACGAAATCTTCCACCTCGACCTGTCGCGCACCAACGTGGTGGACGGCCAGGAAGTGGTGATCGTGCGGGACAAGGCCTTGCCCTTGTTCTACCTCAAACGCTGGCTGGTCAGTTCCGCCGCTCATGAAGAGCAGCGTGAGGGCCACGTAGTGATCCTTTCGGTGGGCACCCAGCGAATCGGCTTTGTCGTCGACCAGCTGGTGGGCCAGGAAGAAGTGGTCATCAAGCCCTTGGGCAAAATGCTCCAGGGGACCCCGGGCATGTCCGGCGCCACCATTACCGGTGACGGTCGCATCGCGCTGATCCTCGATGTCCCGAGCATGCTCAAGCGTTACGCCGCACGGCGTATTTGATTCGGCGGGGAGGGGCGCTTGGCCTCGCCCCACCTAACGGAGTGTTTATGGCAGTCAAAGTCCTGGTGGTGGACGATTCGGGTTTTTTCCGCCGCCGCGTCTCGGAAATTCTTTCAGCGGATTCGAGCATCCAGGTCGTCGGTACCGCGACCAATGGTAAAGAGGCGATCGATCAGGCCCTGGCCCTCAAGCCGGACGTGATCACCATGGACTACGAGATGCCGATGATGGATGGCATCACCGCAGTGCGGCACATCATGCAGCGCTGCCCGACCCCGGTCCTGATGTTCTCTTCCCTGACCCATGAAGGCGCGCGGGTGACCCTCGATGCGCTGGACGCCGGGGCGGTGGATTTCCTGCCGAAGAATTTCGAGGACATCTCGCGCAACCCCGAGAAGGTCAAGCAACTGTTGTGCGAGAAGGTCCACAGCATCTCGCGCAGCAACCGGCGCTTCAGCAGCTACAGTGCCCCGGCACCGCAGAGCAGTGCGCCGACTCCGGCCACCTCGAGCTTCGCCAGCAGCCGTCCGGCCGCACCGGCCCCGGTTCCGAGCCGTGCCCCGGCGCCCGCCGCGAGCCCCGCTGCGCCTGCACCGAAGCGCAAAGCCTACAAGCTGGTGGCCATCGGTACTTCCACCGGCGGCCCGGTGGCGTTGCAGCGGGTGCTGACCCAGCTGCCGGCCAACTTCCCGGCGCCGATCGTGCTGATCCAGCACATGCCGGCGGCCTTCACCAAGGCTTTCGCCGAGCGCCTGGACAAGCTTTGCAAGATCAGCGTCAAGGAGGCCGAGGACGGCGACATCCTGCGCCCAGGCCTGGCGCTGCTGGCCCCCGGCGGCAAGCAGATGATGGTCGACGGCCGTGGTGCGGTGAAGATCCTGCCTGGCGACGAGCGCTTGAACTACAAGCCGTGCGTGGACATCACCTTCGGCTCTGCAGCCAAGTCCTACAACGATAAAGTCCTGGCGGTGGTACTCACCGGCATGGGCGCCGACGGTCGTGAGGGCGCGCGCCTGCTCAAGCAGGGTGGCAGCGCGGTGTGGGCCCAGGATGAAGCCAGTTGCGTGATCTATGGCATGCCCATGGCTATCGTCAAGGCCAACCTGGCGGACGCGGTGTATAGCCTGGACGATATCGGCCGGCACCTGGTCGAGGCTTGCATGTAATGGATGTACTGAGCCTTATCGGGATCATCATGGCGTTCGTCGCCATCATCGGCGGCAACTACCTCGAAGGTGGTCATCTTTCGGCCCTGGCCAACGGCCCGGCTGCGCTGATCGTGCTCGGCGGCACCATCGGCGCGGCCTTGCTGCAGTCGCCGTTGAGCGCCTTCAAGCGCGCCATGCAGATCCTCGCCTGGATCCTGTTCCCGCCGCGGGTCGACCTGCCGGCGGGCATCGACCGGGTGGTCAACTGGAGCCTGACCGCGCGCAAGGAGGGCCTGCTGGGCCTGGAAGGCGTGGCGGATGCCGAGCCCGATACCTATTCACGCAAGGGCCTGCAGTTGCTGGTGGATGGCGCCGAGCCGGAAGCCATCCGCAGCATCCTCGAAGTGGACTTCTATACCCAGGAAAGCCGGGATATCGAGGCCGCCAAGGTTTTCGAGAGCATGGGCGGCTACGCGCCGACCATCGGGATCATCGGTGCGGTGATGGGCCTGATCCATGTCATGGGCAACCTGGCCGATCCATCGCAGTTGGGTAGCGGTATCGCCGTGGCCTTCGTCGCCACCATCTATGGTGTGGCCAGCGCCAACCTGGTGCTGCTGCCGATCGCGGCCAAGCTCAAGTCCATCGCCCTGCGCCAGTCGCGGTACCGGGAAATGCTCCTCGAGGGCCTCCTGTCGATCGCCGAAGGCGAGAACCCGCGTTCCATCGAGTTGAAGCTGCAAGGCTTCATGGACTGATCATGGCTCGTCGTCGTCAACATGAAGAACACGTCAACCACGAACGTTGGTTGGTTTCCTACGCCGACTTCATCACCCTGTTGTTCGCGTTTTTCGTGGTCATGTACTCGATTTCCTCGATCAACGAGGGCAAGTACAAGATCATCTCCGAAGCGCTGGTCGGGGTCTTCACCGATTCCGATCGCGCCCTCAAGCCGATCCCTATCGGCGAAGAGCGGCCCAGGACCGTGACCCCGGCCAAGCCGCTGGTCAAGGACAGCGAGCAGATCGATGCCGGCATCTCGGGCGGCAGCGACCCGCTCAAGAGCATTGCCGATGACATCAGCGCGGCCTTTGGCGATCTGATCAGCTCCGACCAGATGACCGTGCGTGGCAACGAGCTGTGGGTAGAGATCGAGCTCAACTCCAGCCTGCTGTTCGGCAGTGGCGATGCCATGCCCAGCGATATGGCGTTCACCATCATCGACAAGGTGGCGAAGATCCTCAAACCCTTCGACAATCCGATCCACGTCGAGGGTTTCACCGACAACCTGCCGATCCAGACTGCGCAATATCCCACCAACTGGGAGCTGTCTTCGGCGCGCTCGGCGAGTATCGTGCGGATGCTGGCGATGCAGGGGGTTAACCCGGCGCGCATGGCTTCGGTGGGGTATGGCGAATTCCAGCCGGTGGCCAACAATGCCACCGCCGAGGGCCGGGCGCGTAACCGCCGGGTGGTGCTGGTGGTCTCGCGCAATCTGGATGTGCGCCGTAGCCTGACCGGTACCGGCACCGCCAATGCGACCCCGGATGCGGCTCTGAAGCGGGCTGGCACACAAACTGCACCAACCGCGGTGAAATCGCCGGTACAGGGGAGTGCCGTCAATTCTCCGTCACCTGCTTTATAACTTAGCGCTATGTCTCGCCCTGCTGTGGCTGGGCGGGAGGAACAAACTGAATGAGAGTCTGGGCTGTTGCCAATCAAAAGGGTGGTGTCGGTAAAACCACCAGTTCCATCGCTTTAGCCGGCTTGCTGGCGGAGGCGGGCAAGCGCGTGGTCGTGGTCGACCTCGACCCCCACGGGTCCATGACCAGCTATTTCGGTTATGACCCCGACAGCCTGGAGCACAGCAGCTACGACCTGTTCCTGCACAAGGGCAGCGTGCCCGAGGATCTTCCTGGGCAACTGTTGCTGGGCACCAGCCACGAACGGATTTCCCTGTTGCCGTCGAGTACGGCCCTGGCCACCCTGGAGCGCCAGTCCCCCGGTCAGAGCGGCCTGGGCCTGGTGATCGCCAAGAGCCTGGCGCAGCTGTGGCAGGACTTCGACTATGCAGTCATCGACAGCCCGCCGCTGCTTGGGGTGTTGATGGTCAACGCCCTGGCGGCCAGCCAGCAACTGGTGATCCCGGTGCAGACCGAGCACCTGGCGGTCAAGGGGCTGGAGCGCATGGTCAACACCCTGGCGATGGTCAACCGCTCCCGCAAGCAGCCGTTACCGTTCACCATCGTGCCGACTCTGTTCGACCGGCGGACCCAGGCCTCGCTGGGCACCCTGCGGATTCTGCGGGACAAGTTCCCGGAGCAGATCTGGCAAGGCTACATTCCCGTGGATACACGCCTGCGCGATGCCAGTCGGGCCGGGGTCACGCCTTCGCAATTCGACGGCAAGAGCCGTGGTGTGCTGGCCTACAAGGCCTTGCTCAAGCATTTGCTGGCGCAACAAGCCGTGGCGCAGGTGGCCTGACGTGAAGCACCATTCAAGTCGCCCGGCAGCCCGGCCGATAACCCCTACAGTTCACTGTGTGGGGTTTTGTGCGTGGGTGTCCTCATGAGCCGTCCCCTGGATGTCAAGAACCGGCCGCAGCTGGCGCTGCAGTCGTACCTGGACGCTTTGCTGCAGGATGCCACCGAAGAAGAACCGCTTCCCGAGGTCGTTGCTGAGCCGATTCCACCTGTCGTTGAGGCCGGTACTGAAGCTTCCAGCGAGGTACTGGACGAATTCCAGGCTGCGGTACTCGAGGAGCAGGCCCGGGATGCACGGATCCAGCACCAGGCACCGCCTGCTGCTCGGGCCGAGGCGCCTGTTGTCGTGCCCGCGGCTCCCGTGCAGGATGCACCGGCACCCCTGCCGGCCTCGATCTCGCCCGTGGTGCCGATGCTCCAGGCCCTGGTGCCGCCCGTGGTGGAAGTCCATCTGCCACCTGGCAACACACCGCCGCCGGTCGCCGGCAGCGATCGCCCGTCATGGGCGGCCGAGCCTTTCGAATGTCTGTTGTTCGATGTCGCTGGCCTGACCCTGGCGGTACCCCTGGTGTGCCTGGGGTCGATCTATTCCCTGGCGGGTCAGGAGCTGACGCCGTTGTTCGGCCAGCCGGAATGGTTCCTCGGTATCTTGCCGAGCCAGGCCGGCAACCTGAAGGTGCTGGACACGGCGCGCTGGGTCATGCCGGATCGCTATCGCGACGATTTCCGCCAGGGCCTGCAATACGTTATTTCGGTCCAGGGCTATGAGTGGGGGCTGGCCGTGCACCAGGTCAGCCGTTCGTTGCGCCTGGACCCCAATGAAATCAAGTGGCGTAGCCACCGGGGCCAGCGTCCGTGGCTGGCCGGTACGGTTATCGAACACATGTGCGCGT
The DNA here is from genome assembly GCF_009380155.1 of Pseudomonas piscis. Lineage (GTDB taxonomy): Bacteria > Pseudomonadota > Gammaproteobacteria > Pseudomonadales > Pseudomonadaceae > Aquipseudomonas > Aquipseudomonas piscis. The sequence goes on from NZ_WHUV01000001.1 coordinate 1,411,769, forward strand.
TGCTCGACGTCGCCGAGTTGGCGGAATTGATCGCCACCGGGGGCGCCAAGCAGCTGGCAATCAGTCAAGCGGCCCACAAGCCGAAGTGAACCAACAACAGGCCGTGCCAATGGGGCGCGGCCATACAGAACACACGCCGTTGCCAACGGTATTTTGAGGGGTCAGGGTATGAATAAGTCGTCGTCTGCACAGGGTTCCGAAGATCCGATCCTGCAATGGGTCACCTTCAAGCTCGATAACGAGTCCTACGGCATCAACGTGATGCGCGTCCAGGAAGTCCTGCGCTACACCGAGATCGCCCCGGTGCCGGGTGCTCCGAGCTATGTGCTGGGCATCATCAACCTGCGCGGCAACGTGGTGACCGTGATCGACACCCGCCAGCGCTTTGGCCTGGTGCCCACCGAAGTCAACGACAACACCCGGATCGTCATCATCGAGGCTGACAAGCAGGTGGTCGGGATCATGGTCGACAGCGTGGCCGAGGTGGTCTACCTGCGCCAATCCGAAGTCGAGACCGCGCCGAATGTCGGCAACGAAGAATCGGCCAAGTTCATCCAGGGTGTCTGCAACAAGAACGGCGAGCTGCTGATCCTGGTGGAGCTGGACAAGATGATGAGCGAAGAGGAATGGTCGGAACTGGAGAGTATCTGATTGATCCTCGAGGTAGCGGTAATTGTCCTGGCGATCCTCTGGGTCGCCACTCTCGCGCTGTTCCTGTCCTTCGCCCGCAACCAGCGGCAGATCGCTGCGCAGCAGGCCGAGGGCGATGCCCTGCGCGACCTGCGAATCAAGGAGTTGGCCAAGCGGGTCGATCATTACCAGAACGGCACGGTGCGCATGGGCGAGGATTTGCACGAGCTGCGGGCTGTGGTGGCGCCGTTGCCGGACAAGCTGGCCCAGCTGGAACAGCGTGACCCTTCCACCTTGTCCTTTGCCCAGGCCGCACGGTTGGTGGGCATGGGCGCCAGCATCGACGAGCTGACCCAGTCCTGCGGCCTGACCCAGGCCGAGGCCGAGCTGGTGAGCAAGCTGCACAAAGGCTGAGCTTCAAGCTTCAAGCATGCAGCTTGCGGTTCATGGCTTGCAGTTGCTCTTCTAGTAATCGTCGCCGCGCTCGGTGATGTCCTTTTCCGACTCTATCTGCCGTGGATCGTGGCCTGCCGGGAACTTGCCCTTGAGGTTCCAGGCGAAGGCGATGATCTCGGCGATGGTCCGGTACAACTCCGGCGGGATGCTGTCGCCCAGCTCCAGGCGCGCCAGCAGCCTCACCAGTTCGGCGTTCTCATAGATCGGCACTTCATAGTCGCGGGCGATCTTCAGGATGGCTTCGGCCAGTTCGTCATCGCCCTTGGCGGTGAGTGTCGGAGCCTGCTGGCCATCGTATTTGAGGGCGATGGCCTGGCGAGGTGGGGCAGAGTGCTTCATGCGGTTTCGTCGACCCAGCGTTGTTCCAATCGGGTATGCGGGCCTTGGGGCGGGATGCCGAGATGGCAATCCAGATCGCCGACATCCAGGCCCGAGGCCAGCAGGCGCTCGCGCAGGCTGCCCAGGTGGCTTTCGATCAGGCTCGCGGTATAGGGGCGTTCGGCCCAGAGTTGGCTGGACAAGCGGCCCTGGAGCAGTTGCGCCTGGACCTGCAGCGGGCCCAGCGGCTCCAGGTCGAAGGCCAGGTCGACCCGCCACAAGGCCTGCCGGGGCTCGCGTTCTTCACGTTTGTCCGGGGTTTGCTGTTCTGCTTGCGCCGGCTCCTCGCGCTGCAACTTGACCTGCAGGGGCACGATGTCCTGCAGGTTGCGCATGGGGATTTCCAGCTGCCAGGTGGTCAGCTGGCGGCCATCGTCGGTACGCCCGCTTTGTTCCAGGCCCGCCAGTTGGTGGCTCTGCAGGCGCGATACCGCCGCAGCGGCCAGGCGCAGCAGTTGCTCCAGGCTGCCTGAGCCTTCCAGGCTTTGCAGCAAGCGCTCCGGCAGCGGGAAGCCGCCGGCAGTGGTCTTGGCGCTGACCTGGCCCAGGGTGCCCAGGGCGCTGCGTACAAAACTGGGTAGCGACTGGGCCAGGGTATTGGCGGCGAGGATCGCGTTGAAGCTGGTGGAGGAGGGCAGCGCCGGAGTCAATTGGGCGATCAGGCGTAGCAGGTCGGCCTTCAGGTCTGCGGCCTGGCCCGGGTTGCCTGCGGCCAGTTGGGCCTCGAGGAACACGCCGCTACCCAGCAGCGCCTGGGCCACGCCGCGGGCGGTGCTCATTTGCTGTGCATTGGGCAGGCTGCCCAGCAGGCGTTCGACTGCGGCGCGCAGGTCGCTGGCCGGGCCGGGCTGGTCGTCGACGGGCAAGTTCTGCAGGGCATTGAGCAGGCCGCCCAGGGAGCCCTGGCGACTTTGCTGGCTGGCCAACTGGGCGGCGATCGCCAGTTGGTCCTGGCGGTTGCTCAAGGGGACGAAGCTCAGGGTCCGGGCATCTGTCACCAGGGCGCTCAGCAAGCTGCCGATACGCAATGGCTGCGGGCTCTCGATGTCCAGGGTGCTGCCGCTCTGGGCGGTATTGAGCAGGCTCACCAGGGAACGGTACAGCGCTGGCTGGTTACTGCCCTGGGGTAGCAGTTGCGAGGTCAGGACCTTGCCCTGCAGCAGGGTGCCCGGAGGCAGCTGGGCGATATCCAGGCGGGTCAGGGCGGCGACACTGGACGCGATGGCCTGTTGCACGGTGATGGCCAGGTTGGCTGCCGATGGCTGGGTCACTGCCAGGCTGGTGCCCTGGGGCAGGGGTTGGTTGCTGGTGGCTTGCAGGGTGGTTTGCCGGCCATTGTCCAGGGTCAGCTTGAGCAGCAGCTCGAAGGTCTGGTTCGTCTGCTTGAGCGACAGCACTTCGGCCCGGGCGCTCTGGCCGGGCGCGATCAGCCCCTCCAGCGGCGGCGTCAGCTTGAGCAGTTCACCGCTGGGCAACTGCGCGCGCGAGGCTCCGGGAGCGGGCGTCGGTGGCAGCGGGGGGATGTTCATTTCGCCTGTCATTCGGACACAACCTGTGGAAATTAACCCCCTGTAAGGTAGGGACTCACATGTATAATGCCGCCCGTCTTTTAAGGAGTGGTAAAAACAATACAATTGTTTGACGCAGCTCTCTAGAACAGGCCGCCAATGCATTTATCCTGCATTCCTTTAACGGCCGCTCCACTGCCGACTTGAACCCGTAAAGGCCCGCTATCCCTTGACCAGCCCTCTTCTCGAAGCCGTTGCACTCGCTTGTGAGCGCGATTGGCGGATGCTCTTTGAACACCTCGAGTTGCGTTTGACGGCTGGAGACATGGTGCAGATCAGCGGTCCCAATGGCAGCGGCAAGACCAGCCTGTTGCGCCTGCTCGCCGGGCTGATGCAGCCCACCAGTGGCCAGGTGCTGCTCAACGGCCAGCCATTGCAGGCCCAGCGCGCCGAACTGGCCCGCAACCTGTTGTGGATCGGCCATGCCGCCGGCATCAAGGACTTGCTCACCGCCGAAGAGAACCTCAGCTGGCTCTGTGCCCTGCACCAGCCGGCCCGGAGCGAGGCGATCTGGCAGGCCCTGGCCGCCGTCGGCCTCAAGGGGTTCGAAGACGTTCCCTGCCATACCCTGTCCGCCGGCCAGCAGCGCCGTGTGGCCCTGGCCCGCCTGTACCTGGACAGCCCGCCGCTGTGGATCCTCGATGAACCCTTCACTGCCCTGGACAAGCAGGGCGTGGCGCAACTCGAGGAACACCTGGCCGGCCATTGCGAACGCGGCGGCACGGTGGTGCTGACCACCCACCACACTCTTGGCCGCATGCCCTCGGGATACCGCGATATCGATCTGGGACGGTGGGCCGCATGAGTGTCTTCGTCTTGTTGGTGGCCCGTGAGGCACGGCTGCTGTGCCGGCGCCCGGCGGAGTTGGCCAACCCCCTGGTATTTTTCGCGATAGTCGTCGCCTTGTTTCCGCTGGCGGTGGGACCTGAGACACAATTGTTGCAAACCTTGTCTCCTGGCCTGGTCTGGGTGGCGGCGCTATTGTCCGTCCTGCTCTCGCTGGACGGGCTTTTTCGCAGTGATTTCGAGGATGGATCCCTGGAGCAGTGGGTCCTTTCGTCGCACCCCCTGGCCCTTCTGGTGCTGGCCAAGGTGCTGGCACACTGGATCTTCTCCGGGTTGGCACTGGTATTGCTCGCGCCCTTGCTGGCGGTGATGCTCGGGCTGCCGGCCGCCTGCCTGCCAGTGCTGCTGCTCTCGTTGCTGCTGGGTACGCCGGTCCTCAGTTTGCTCGGGGCGGTGGGCGCGGCGCTGACGGTAGGGCTCAAGCGCGGCGGCTTGTTGTTGGCGCTGTTGATCCTGCCGTTGTACATCCCGGTGTTGATTCTCGGCAGTGGCGCCTTGCAGGCGGCATTGCAGGGCCTACCGACTACAGGGTTCCTGCTGTGGCTTGGTAGCCTGGCTGCGCTGGCAGTGACCCTGACACCCTTTGCAATAGCTGCTGGCCTGAAGATCAGCGTCGGCGAATAATGAGGTCTGGTTGTTTTTTAACCAGTAAAGACCCTGGCTGTTCGTATAGACGAAGAGCAACCGTGATGGAAGCAACGAATGAACTGGACCTGGTTTCACAAGCTCGGCTCGCCTAAATGGTTTTACGGCATCAGCGGCAAGCTGCTGCCCTGGCTGAGCGTCGCCGCCGTGTTGCTGATTGGTATCGGCGTGGTCTGGGGCCTGGCCTTCGCGCCACCGGACTACCAGCAAGGCAACAGCTTTCGCATCATCTATATTCATGTGCCAATGGCGATGCTGGCCCAGTCTTGCTATGTGATGCTGGCGGTGTGCGGGGTGGTCGGGCTGGTATGGAAAATGAAGCTGGCCGACGTTGCCCTGCAATGCGCCGCGCCCATTGGCCATTCCATCACGTTCCTGGCGCTGGTGACCGGGGCCATCTGGGGCAAGCCGACCTGGGGTTCCTGGTGGGTCTGGGATGCCCGGCTGACCTCGATGCTGATCCTGTTGTTCCTGTACGCCGGCCTCATGGCCCTGAACGCCGCCATCAGCAACCGTGACAGCGCCGCCAAGGCCTGTGCGGTGTTGGCGATCGTCGGGGTGGTGAACATCCCGATCATCAAGTACTCGGTGGAGTGGTGGAACACCCTGCACCAGGGGGCGACCTTCACCCTGACCGAAAGGCCCGCCATGCCGGTGGAAATGTGGCTGCCGCTGTTGCTGACGGTACTGGGTTTCTATTGTTTCTTCGCCGTGGTCCTGCTGCTGCGCATGCGCCTTGAAGTACTCAAGCGCGAAGCCCGGACCAGCTGGGTCAAGGCCGAAGTCCAACGCAGCCTGGAGGCCGCACAATGAGTTTTGCATCCTTCAGCGACTTTCTCGCCATGGGCCATCACGGCCTGTACGTCTGGTCGGCCTACGGTATCTGCCTGGTGGTCCTGGTGCGTGAACTGGTGGCGCCGATCCTGGACCGCAGGAGCTATCTGCAACAAGAGGCGCGTCGTCTGCGCCGGGAGAACGGTAAGTGAATCCGCTGCGTAAAAAGCGTCTTTTGATCATCCTGGCGATCCTGGTGGGTGTCGGCATCGCCGTCGGCCTGGCCCTCAGCGCGCTGAAGGAAAACATCAACCTGTTCTACACCCCGACCCAGATCGCCAATGGCGAAGCCCCCCATGACACCCGCATCCGCGCCGGTGGCATGGTCCAGGCCGGCTCGCTGGAGCGCTCCGCCGATTCGCTGGACGTCAAGTTCGTGGTCACCGACTTCAACAAGTCGGTAACCATCACCTACCGCGGCATCCTTCCGGACCTGTTCCGCGAAGGGCAGGGCATCGTCGCCCTGGGCAAGATCAACGCCGATGGCGTGGTGGTCGCCGATGAAGTACTGGCCAAGCACGACGAGAAGTACATGCCGCCGGAAGTCACCAAGGCCCTGAAAGACAGTGGCCAGTCGGCACCGACGCCGTCCAAGGAGGGTTGAGCCATGAGTTCCGCTTTGTTCGTTCCCGAGCTCGGCCACCTGGCGATGATCCTGGCGCTGTGCCTGGCCCTGGTCCAGGCGGTGGTGCCGTTGCTGGGCGCCTGGCGTGGCGACCGGTTGTGGATGAGCCTGGCGCAGCCGGCGGCCTGGGGGCAGTTCGCCTTCTTGGTATTCGCCTTCGGCTGCCTGACCTACGCCTTCATGAATGACGATTTCTCGGTGGCCTACGTCGCCCACAACTCCAACAGCGCCTTGCCCTGGTACTACAAGTTCAGCGCCGTATGGGGTGCTCACGAAGGCTCGCTGCTGCTCTGGGCGCTGATCCTGGGTGGCTGGACCTTCGCCGTGTCGGTGTTCTCGCGGCAGTTGCCGCAAGTGATGCTGGCCCGGGTGTTGGCGATCATGGGCATGATCAGCACCGGCTTCCTGTCGTTCCTGATCGTCACCTCCAACCCTTTCGCGCGGATCCTGCCCCAGGTCCCGGCCGATGGCCGCGATCTCAACCCGCTGTTGCAGGACATCGGCCTGATCGTCCACCCACCGATGCTCTACATGGGCTATGTGGGATTCTCGGTGGCCTTCGCCTTCGCCATCGCCGCGTTGCTCGGCGGTCGCCTCGATGCCGCCTGGGCCCGCTGGTCGCGGCCCTGGACCATAGTCGCCTGGGCCTTCCTCGGCATCGGCATCACCCTGGGCTCCTGGTGGGCCTACTACGAGCTGGGCTGGGGTGGCTGGTGGTTCTGGGACCCGGTGGAAAACGCCTCCTTCATGCCTTGGCTGGTAGGCACCGCGCTGATCCATTCCCTGGCTGTCACCGAGAAGCGCGGGGTGTTCAAGAGCTGGACCGTGCTGCTGGCCATCGCTGCCTTCTCTCTGAGCCTGCTGGGCACTTTCCTGGTCCGCTCCGGGGTCCTGACCTCGGTCCATGCCTTTGCCGCCGACCCTGAGCGTGGCGTGTTCATCCTGTTCTTCCTGTTGTTCGTGGTGGGGGGCTCGCTGACCCTGTTCGCCTTGCGCGCACCGGTGGTCAAGAGCCAGGTGGGCTTCAACCTGTGGTCCCGGGAAACCCTGTTGCTGGGCAACAACCTGGTGCTGGTGGTGGCGGCCTCGATGATCCTCCTGGGGACCTTGTACCCGCTGGTGCTGGACGCCCTGAGCGGCGCCAAGCTGTCGGTGGGGCCGCCGTACTTCAATGCGCTGTTCATCCCGCTGATGGCCCTGTTGATGGTGGTGCTGGCGGTGGGCGTGCTGGTGCGCTGGAAAGACACCCCGGTCAAATGGCTGCTGGGCATGCTGGCTCCGGTGCTGCTGGGCAGCGTGGCCCTGGCCGTGGTGGCGGGCATCGCCTATGGCGACTTCAACTGGGCGGTGCTGGCGACTTTCCTGCTGGCGGCCTGGGTGGTGTTGTCCGGAGTACGGGATATCTTCGACAAGACTCGCCACAAGGGCCTGGTCAAGGGCCTGCCGAGCCTGACCCGCAGCTACTGGGGCATGCACCTGGCGCACCTGGGGATCGCGGTCTGTGCCCTGGGCGTGGTGCTGTCGAGCCAGAACAGCGCCGAGCGCGACCTGCGCCTGGAGCCGGGCGAGTCCATGGAGCTGGCGGGCTACCACTTCATCTTCGAGGGTGCCAAGCATTTCGAAGGCCCCAACTTCACTTCCGACAAGGGCACTGTCCGCGTCGTGCGCAACGGCAAGGAAGTGGCCGTGCTGCATCCGGAAAAGCGCCTGTACACCGTGCAGAGCTCGATGATGACCGAAGCCGGGATCGACGCCGGTTTCACCCGCGACCTGTATGTCGCCCTCGGCGAGCCCCTGGGCAATGGCGCCTGGGCGGTGCGGGTGCACGTCAAGCCGTTCGTGCGCTGGATCTGGCTCGGCGGCCTGCTGACCGGCCTTGGCGGCGTGCTGGCGGCGATGGACCGGCGCTATCGAGTCAAGGTGAAGAGCCGGGTGCGTGAAGCGCTGGGCATGACAGGAGCCACTGCATGAAACGCTGGATGATGATGTTGCCCCTGGCGCTGTTCCTGGTGGTGGCGGTGTTCCTCTATCGCGGGTTGTACCTGGACCCGGCCGAGCTGCCGTCGGCGATGATCGGCAAGCCGTTCCCGGAGTTTTCCCTGCCTTCGGTGCAGGGCGACAAGACCCTGACCCGTGCCGACCTGCTGGGCAAGCCGGCGCTGGTCAACGTCTGGGGCACCTGGTGCATTTCCTGCCGGGTCGAGCACCCGGTGCTGAACAAGCTGGCCGAGCGTGGCGTGGTGATCTACGGGATCAACTACAAGGACGTTAACACCGATGCCCTGAAGTGGCTGGCCGAGTTCCACAATCCCTACCTGCTGGACGTGCGCGACGAGGAGGGCTCCCTGGGCCTGAATCTCGGTGTGTATGGCGCCCCGGAAACCTTCTTCATCGACGCCAAGGGCATCATCCGCGACAAGTACGTCGGGGTGATCGACGAAGTGGTCTGGCGCGAGCAGCTGGCCGCCAAGTACCAGGCCCTGGTCGACGAGGCCAAGCCATGAAGCGCTGGTTGATCGCGGCCCTGCTGGGCCTGGGTATCGTCGGGGTGGCCCAGGCCGCCATCGACACCTACCAGTTCGCCAATGATGGCGAGCGTGAACGGTTCCACGAGCTGACCAAGGAGCTGCGCTGTCCCAAGTGCCAGAACCAGGACATCGCCGACTCCAATGCCCCCATCGCCGCGGACCTGCGCAAGGAAATCTTCCGCATGCTCGGCGAAGGCAAGGACAATCAGCAGATCATCGACTTCATGGTCGATCGCTACGGTGATTTCGTGCGCTACAACCCGGCCTTGACCGGCAAGACCGCCTTGCTCTGGTTCGGCCCTGCCGGGCTGCTGCTGGGCGGCATGGTGATCATCGCCGTGATTGTCCGGCGCCGCCGCGCCCAGCGCAGCGATAGCCCGAACACGCTTTCCGCCGAAGAGCGGCAGCGCCTCGACCAACTGCTGGATAAAAACCACCCATGACTGATTTCTGGCTCGCGGCAGGCCTGTTGCTCCTGATCGCCTTGAGTTTCCTGCTGATCCCGATACTGCGTGAGCGTCGCGCCCAACGCGAAGAGGACCGGACCGCGCTCAACGTTGCGCTGTATGAAGAACGCCTGGCCGAGCTGCAGGGCCAGCAGCAGGAGGGCGTGCTCAGCGCCGAGCAATTGGACAGCGGCCGGGCCGAGGCCGCCCGTGAGCTGCTGGCGGACACCGAAGGCAACGGCCAGGTGCGCAATTCGCGGCTGGGCAAGCCGCTGCCCTTGCTGGCGGCAGTGCTGGTACCGCTCCTGGGCCTGGGCCTGTACCTGCACTTCGGAGCCAGCGACAAGGTCGAGCTGACCCGCGAGTTCGCCCAGGCGCCGCAGACCATGGAAGAAATGACCCAGCGCCTGGAGCGTGCGGTGGCGGCCCAGCCGGACTCCGCCGAAGGCCTGTACTTCCTCGGGCGCACCTACATGGCCCAGGATCGGCCGGCGGATGCGGCGAAGATCTTCGAGCGTACCGTAGCCCTGGCCGGGCGCCAGCCCGAGCTGCTGGGGCAGTGGGCCCAGGCCCAGTATTTCGCCGATGACAAGAAGTGGTCGGACAAGGTCCAGGCCCTCACCGACGAAGCGCTCAAGGCCGATCCCAACGAGGTCACCAGCCTGGGTCTGCTGGGTATCGCCGCCTTTGAAAGCGAGCGATTCCAGGATGCCATCGACTACTGGAAGCGTCTGCAGGCGCAATTGCCGCCGGACGACAATTCCCGTGCAGCCCTGCAAGGCGGGATCGACCGGGCCAGCGAGAAGCTGGTGGCAAGCGGTGGCAAAGTGGCCGCCGAGCCGGCGGCCAAGGCCAAGGGCGCGCTGCTCAAGGTCCGGGTCGACCTGGCCGCCGAGCTCAAGGCCAAGGTCCAGCCGGGCGACAGCGTGTTCATCTTCGCCCGCGCCACCCAGGGACCACCGGCGCCCTTGGCGGCCAAGCGCCTGACCGTGGCCGATTTGCCGGCCACTGTCGAGCTGGGGGATGCCGACGCGATGATGCCGCAGCTGAAACTGTCGAACTTCCCTGAAGTCCAACTGGTTGCGCGTGTTTCCCGCGCTGGCCAGCCAACGGCCGGTGAATGGGTCGGACACAGCCAGCCCCTGGCCAGCAGCACCACCACGGCCCAGCAGCTGACCATCGACAGCCCGGATAAATAAAGAGAAACCACCATGACCGCCATCGCTCGCATCACCCTGTTGTCCCTGGTCCTGGGGTTGAGCGCTTGTACGGTCCAGCGGCCAGTACCCACCAGTTCCGAGCCCATCCCGCCAGCGGAGCCGAGCACGCGCCCGGCTCCTTCCACGGCGCCCTCCGGCAAGCCTGCCACGCCCCATGCACCAGCGCCTGCAACCAAGGCCCTGCCACGCACTTCGGCCAGCTTCGCTCCGCCTCCGGGCGGGCACAGCCACTGGGACCCACGACTGGGGGTCTACGTGCTGGATAACCAAAGCAACACCTTCTACCGCCAGCGCACCTACTATCGCTGGAACAACGGCTGGAGCCGCTCCATCAGCCCCGACGGCCCCTGGGAAGATACCGATATCCATGGCGTGCCCGCCGGGCTCGGCCGCCAGTTCCAGTAACGCTGCTGGCGCTTGTACCGCCAGACCCTCGCCAAGGCCCATCCCAGGGCCTTTGTCGCAAATGCTTAAGCCTCGTGGGCCTTGGCCGATACAGCGAGGTGTTCCTGAGCCGCTGCCGTTGAGCGACCGATGAAAAAATCCCTGAACAAACCCTATTTCCTGCCGATGCTGTTCTGGCTGGCGCTAAGCGGCGTGCTGTTGCTGCTCTACGGATTGGGCCCGGCCGAAGTGCCGGAACTGATCTACCTGTCGGTGCAGCCACTGTCCTGGCTGGTGGTCTTCGCGTTTTTCTATTACTTCTGCTGCTGGACCCTCATCTCGGTTTTCCCGCTCACCGAGGTGGGTTGGAAGAAGGTGGACTACGGCTGGCTGACGCTGGCGTCTCTGGCCCTGATCAGTGCCACCCAGGTGGTGCGGGTGGATTGGTTCCAGAGCGACTATCGCCTGGCGCAGAGCACCCAGGCCGGATTGCAGCGGGGTGTCGCGGCGGATATCGACGACCTGCTGGGCAAGCAGCACTGCCAGGCCGCCACCCAGCTGCACGAACCCCAGGACGCCGCCCAGGTGCTCAACCTGTGCGAACGTTTTGCCAGCTTGCCGCGCATGGACGATGGCCGATTGTCGATACTGGCCGTGACCCGGGTACAACAGGCCCTGGGGGATCTGCGCGGCGAGTACTCCTCGGCCGTGGTCGGCCAGTGGCTGGAGCGCCTGGCCGAAGACTTCGCCGAACAGCAGCGCCAGCGCAAGGAGGTCGATCGCCTGCGCGCGCTGACCGAAACCAGCCAGGCCGAGAAAATCTATAGCTACTTCGCCCCCTTGCTGCTGGTGTTCGCCCTGGCCCTGCGGGCCTCGAAGGTCACCGGCGAAGTACGGCTCAAGGTGCCGAAACGGCGCAAGCTGTGGCTGATCGTCAACCGCCGCGTAGTGCTCGACGGCCTGGGATTTGCCCGGGGCGCACGGGCCCGGCTCGACGAGGCGCTGGGCAACTGGCGGGTGGCGGGTTGGGGCGTGGTGCACCTGGCCTGCGACTTCATCACCGCGGCCGGCCCCCAGGACACCCCGGTGGCGGTGAGCGCCGGCTTCTACGAGAACGAATTCCACCTCGCCAGCGCGGCCGACTTCGATGGCAGCGAGTTCGTCGAGTGGGCGGCCACCCAGGTCATCGATACCCTCTACCTGGTGGGCGAAACCGATCCGCAACTGCTCGCGCTGGTTCGCCGCTGGGGCGCGGCGGCGAACATCGAGGTGCTGATCCGCGAGCGGATCTGAGCCTTGGCCATGGACAGGCCAGGTGCCGCCAGTCGGCCCAGGCGCCGGCCAGGCATTTACTTGGCTCGCGCCTGGTAGCAGGCTGGTGGTCTTTCCGGGCCGGCTGCTGGCTCGGCCCTGTACCGCTTCGCTCAGCCGAGGACCTTGTTGCCATGAAACGATCTCTGCCTGGTGTGTTGTGCGTTATCCAATGCTTCGCCCTGATGGCCCTGCTCGGCAGTGCCCTGGCCCAGGATGCGCCCGGCATGCGCATCGGCGTGCGGGGGGAAATCACCGGCCTTGGCGGCGATGTGCTGCGGGTGCATGCCAATAGCGGGGAGAACGTCAGCATCGAGTTGACGCCGCAGACCCAGGTCCGCGCCGTGACCCTGGCCAATATCGAGGACATCAAACCGGGCAGCTACATCGGCTCGGCGGCCATGCCCATGGCCGATGGCACCCTCAAGGCCCTGGAAGTGCATGTGTTCCCGCCGCAGATGGCTGGCACCGGCGACGGCCACCGGCCTTTCGACCTGGCCAAGGGCAGCAGCATGACCAACGGTAGCGTCGGCGACCTGGTGGTGAGCAATGGCCGGACCCTGACCGTCAACTACAAGGGCGGCCAGCAGAAGATCCTGGTGCCTGACGATGTGCCCATCGTCAACCTGGTGCCGGGGGATCGCAGCTTGCTCAAGACCGGGGTCAAGGTGGTGATGTTCGTCACCCAGGGCGCCGACGGCAAGCTGATCGCGCAATCGATTTCCGCCGGCAAGGACGGGGTGACGCCTCCGATGTAGGTCCGCCGTCCGCTGTTGCGTTGCCGGATGTTGCTGCGCCGGGCTGGCGCTGGAAGTCCGCGGGGCCCTGGTTTAGGGTTTGCGGTCGTTCATCGAGGCGGAGGTCCTTATGCAAAAGTCGACGTTCAATCCCGGCAGCGTGTTCGATTCACTGCAGTACGGCTTCAGCCAGGCCGTGGAAGTGCGGGGCGGGCGGCGCCTGCTGCTGTCCGGCCAGGTGGGAGTGGATGAACATGAACGCACCGTGGGCCCGGGCCTGCGGGAGCAGACCGAGCAGGCCTTCGACAATATCCAGCGGGTGCTGGCCGAGGCCGGTGGGACGCTGGCGGATGTGGTGATGTTGCGGATCTATATCGCCGAAGCGGCCCGCGATCAGCAGGAGCACATCAGCGCGGTCTTGCTGGAGCGCTTCGCCAGCCAGCCGCCGGCGTCTTCATGGATCATCGTCAGCGGCCTGTCGCTGCCCGAGTGGCTGATCGAAGTCGAGGCCGAGGCGGTGCTGGAGGAGCGGCATCAGGCCGCCGAAGCGGCGCTGTTCAATCCGGCGCTGGCCCTCTGACTGCCACCTGAAGCATAAAAAAGCGACCGTGGAGGTTGATGGGTGCCGGTCAGTCAAACAGAGGTGATTCTCTGCCATTGCCTTGACTGATCGGCATTAACCTTACAGGTCGCTTTTTTCATTCACCCGCGAGGGGGTCACTTGGCGTTGGTGTAGATCTGGTCGAAGATCCCGCCATCGTTGAAGTGGGTCTTCTGTACGCTGCGCCAGTCGCCGAAGGTCTTCTCCACCGAGAGGAAGTCGACTTTCGGGAAGCGGTCGGTGAACTTGGCCAGCACCTTCGGATCCCGTGGGCGCAGGTAGTTGTTGGCGGCGATCTCCTGGCCTTCCGGCGACCACAGGTACTTCAGGTATTCCTCGGCGGCGGCGCGGGTGCCTTTCTTCTCCACCACCTTGTCCACTACCGACACCGGAGGCTCGGCTTCGGCGGAGACGCTCGGGTAGATCACCTCGAACTGGTCGCGGCCGAATTCGCGGGCGATCATTTCCGCCTCGTTCTCGAAGGTCACCAGCACGTCGCCGATCTGGTTGGTCATGAAGGTCGTGGTGGCGGCGCGGCCACCGGTGTCCAGCACCGGCGCCTGCTTGAACAGCTTGCCGACGAAGTCCTTGGCCTTGTTCTCGTCGCCGCCGTTCTTGAGCACGTAGCCCCAGGCCGAGAGGTAGGTGTAGCGACCGTTACCCGAGGTCTTGGGGTTGGGCACGATCACCTGCACGCCGTCCTTGAGCAGGTCCGGCCAGTCCTTCAATGCCTTGGGGTTGCCCTTGCGCACGATGAACACCGTGGCCGAGGTGAAGGGGGCGCTGTTGTCCGGCAGGCGGGTGACCCAGTTATCCGGGACCAGCTTGCCGTTGTCCGCCAGGGCATTGATGTCGGTGGCCATGTTCATGGTGATGACGTCCGCCGGCAGGCCGTCGATCACCGAGCGCGCTTGCTTGCTGGAGCCGCCGAAGGACATCTGCAGGGTGATGTTCTCGTTGTGCTCGGCCTTCCAGTGTTTCTGGAAGGCGCTGTTGTAGTCCTTGTAGAAGTCGCGCATCACGTCGTAGGAAACGTTGAGCAGGGTCGGTGCGGCCTGGGCGGCGCCAGCCAGGGCCAGGCCGGCGGCCAGGAGCGAAGCGCTGAAGAGTTTTTTCACTGCACATTTCCTTTTATTCGAGAGTGAAGGCAATTTGCCGCCGACTATAGCCGGGGCGCTATATCTCTTTAAAGATTGAAAAGTACTTTGCTTATTCCATTTTCTTGAACAGCGCATTGCCGCAGCGTGAGCAGAAGGCGGCGGCCGGCTCGTGGCTGTTCTTGCGGCACACCGGGCAGTCGTGTTTCTGCTGCTCGCCGCGCATGGCGCTGGCCAGCTCGGCGGTGAAGATCCCGGTGGGCACGGCGATGATCGAGTAACCGGTGATCATCACCATGGACGAGATCACCTGGCCGATCACCGTCTTGGGCACGATATCGCCGTAGCCCACGGTGGTCAGGGTGACGATGGCCCAGTAGATGCCCTTGGGAATGCTGGTGAAGCCGTGCTCCGGGCCTTCGACCACGTACATCAGGGTGCCGAACACCGTGACCAGGGTGCAGACGCTGAGCAGGAACACCAGGATCTTCTGCTTGCTGCCGCGCAGGGCGTCGAGCAGGTAGTGGGCCTGCTTGAGGTAGGGCGCCAGCTTGAGCACGCGGAAGATCCGCAGCATGCGGATGATGCGGATGATCAGCAGGTACTGGGCGTCGCTGTAGTACAGGGCGAGGATCCCGGGGACGATCGCCAACAGGTCCACCAGGCCGTAGAAGCTGAAGGCATAGCGCAGCGGCTTGGGCGAGCAGTACAGGCGCAGCCCGTATTCGATGGCGAAGATCAGGGTGAAGCCCCATTCGATGTACGCCAGGACGTTGGCGTAGTCGCGGTGCACCTGGTCGATGCTGTCGAGGATCACGATCACCAGGCTGGCGAGGATGATCAGCAGCAAGGTGGTATCGAAGCGTCTTCCAGCCACGGTGTCGGTCTGGAAGATCATCACGTAGAGGCGTTGCCGCCAGTTGTCGCTGTTACCCATGGAAATCGCCTGAATCGAAGATCAGCGAAGCCTAGGTGGATTCGTTGCGCTAGCGCAAGGCGCGTCGCGGCGCGGGGTGCGGCCCAACACCCGGTTGCAGGCCAGCACCAGCCAGCAAGCGAGGACGAAGGGGCCGGTAAGTGGGGGCAAGCCTATCGCGGCGATGCCGGGGGTGATCAGCAGCGCCAGGACCATGCCCAGCAGCGGCCACCAGGGGCGCAGGCCGATCTGGCTCAGCGCCAGCGCCACCAGCGCACAGTTGTAGCCGGCCAGTCCCGAGAGCGCCTGGCCGGGCTCCTGCAGCATCGCCGCCACGCCCAGGCCGAACCCCGAGCCGCCCAGGGCCCAGATCGCCGCCCGGCGGTTGGCCAGCAGCAGGCCGGCGAAGACCAGCAGCCCCGCCAGCCAGTCGCCGAGGAGCATCACCTGGCCCAGGCCCTGGAACAGGCCGCCCAGCAGCCCCATGGGCGATAGCCCGGTGGGTGCCGGGTTGGCGGCCAGCGGCGTGAACAGGCCGGCCAGGAGCCAGCCGAGGCCGACGAAGGGCGCGGTGTAGGCCGGCAGCCGGGCGGGTTGCCGGGCACGCTTGAGCCACTGCTGGGTGATGATCGCGCTCAGGCCGCCGGCGGCGATGATCAAGGGCGGCAGCAAGATCGTCCAGGGCAGGTACAGGCTCAGCAGCAGCCCAAGCAGCACGCCGTTGTAGCTGAACAGCCCGGCTTGGCGATCGGCCTTGGCGTAGCCCCGTTGCTGGGCCGTCAGCAGCCCGGCCAGGGCGCCGAGCAGGGCGCCACCGAGCAGCGCCGGGGCGCAGGCCAGGATCGCCAGCAGGCACAGCAGGCCGCACAGCGGGTCGCGCTGGAGAAAGATCTGGCTGAAGCCATTGAGCAGGGCAGTGGCCCAATCGGGGCAGAAAGCGTTGAACGACTGTGACGGCATGATGGATATCGGTCAGTGCGGCCGCTGTTGGCTGCATCCGGGCCATCAGGCTCCCTCTCTGGAAAGCTCTGAATGGACCGGGGTCGCAGCACCGGCAGTGGGGCAGGTCAGAGAAGGGTTTCGACACGCAAGGAGTTAGTCGTCCCCGGCTGGCCGAACGGCACACCGGCGGTGATCACTACCGTGTCCCCACGCTGCGCCAGGCCTTGGGCCTGGGCGATCTCCAGGGCCGTACTGCAGACTTCGTCGACCTGGCGCAGGCGGTCGTTGACCACCGAGTGCACGCCCCAGGCCAGGGACAGGCGGCGCGCGGCCTGCAAGTTGGGGGTCAGGTTGAGGATCGGCACCGACGGCCGTTCCCGGGCGGCGCGCAGGGTCGAGCTGCCGGACTCGCTGTAGTTCACCAGTACCGCCACCGGCAGGATGCTGCAGATACGCCGGATCGCGCAGCTGATGGCATCGGACACTGTGGCTTCGGCCTGGGGCCGGTTGACGTCCAGTTGGGTTTGGTAGTCCGGTCCGGTTTCCACCTGGCGGATGATCTTGCTCATCATCTGCACGGCCTCCAGCGGGTATTCCCCGGAAGCGGTTTCCGCCGACAGCATCACGGCGTCGGTGCCTTCGGCCACGGCATTGGCCACATCGGTGACTTCGGCCCGGGTGGGTGCCGGGGAGAAGCGCATGGACTCCAGCATCTGCGTGGCCACCACCACCGGCCGGCCCAGCTGGCGGCAGGTGGCGATGATGTCCTTCTGGATCTGCGGCACGGCTTCGGCCGGCACCTCGACCCCCAGGTCGCCCCGGGCCACCATGATCGCGTCGCTGAGTTCGGCGATGTCCCGCAGTTGGGCCACCGCCGAGGGTTTCTCGATCTTGGCCATCAACAAGGCCTGGTTGCCGATCAGTTCCCGGGCTTCGCGAATATCCTGCGCGCGCTGCACGAACGACAGCGCCACCCAGTCCACTCCCAGTTCCAGGCCGAAGCTCAGGTCGCGGCGGTCCTTGGCGGTCAGCGGGCTCAGCTCCAGCACCGCCTGGGGCACGTTGACACCCTTGCGATCCGACAGCTCGCCACCGGCCAGCACCGTGGTATCGATGGCCTCGGCATGCCTGGCGTCGACCCGCAGGCGCAGCTTGCCGTCATCCAGCAGCAGGTCCATGCCGGGCTCCAGCGCGGCGATGATTTCCGGATGGGGCAGGTTGACCCGCCGGGCATCGCCCGGGGTCGGGTCCAGGTCCAGGCGCAGGGCCTGGCCGCGTATCAACTGGACCTTGCCGGCGCTGAAGGTGCCGACCCGCAGCTTCGGCCCCTGCAGGTCCATGAGAATCCCCAGGGGTCGGTTCAGCTCGCTTTCCACCTGGCGGATCCAGGCGTGGCGCTGGGCGTGGTCGGCATGGCTGCCGTGGCTGAAGTTGAGGCGGAAGATATTCACCCCGGCTTGCACCAGCTCACGGATATCCTCGATACCGTCGGTGGCCGGGCCCAGGGTGGCGAGGATCTTGACCTTCTTGTCAGGCGTCATGTTTGGTGGTCTCGAGAATCAGGATGGCGCGGAAGTCGTTGACGTTGGTACGGGTCGGCTCCGTGACGATCAAGCTGTCCAGGGCCGCGAAGTAGCCGTAGCCATTGTTGTTGTCCAGCTCGTCGCTGGCGTTCAGGCCCAGGGCCGTGGCACGGGCGAAGCTGTCCGGGGTCATGATGGCCCCGGCGTTGTCCTCGGAGCCGTCGATGCCGTCGGTGTCGCCAGCCAGGGCGTAGATGCCGGGATGGCCCTTGAGGCTGTCGGTCAGGCTCAGCAGGAACTCGGCATTGCGTCCGCCACGGCCGTTGCCGCGTACCGTGACCGTGGTCTCGCCGCCGGACAGGATCACGCAGGGCGCGGCCAGGGGTTGGCCATGCTGGGCCACCTGGCGGGCAATCCCGGCGTGGACCTTGGCCACCTCGCGGGACTCGCCCTCCAGGTCGCCGAGGATCAACGGGCTGAAACCCGCCTGGCGCGCCTTGACTGCCGCCGCCTCCAGGGATTGCTGGGGCCGGGCGATCAGCTGGAAATGACTGCGGGCCAGGCACGGGTCGCCGGGCTTGACGGTTTCCGACTCGGGGCTCTGCAGCCAGGCGCGCACCGCCGACGGTACCTCGATGGCGTAGCGCTGGAGAATCGCCAGGGCCTGGGCCGAAGTGCTGGGATCGGCCACGGTGGGCCCGGAGGCGATGACCGTCGCCAAATCGCCGGGCACATCGGAAATCGCGTAGGTGTGCACTGTGGCCGGCCAGCAGGCCTTGGCCAGGCGCCCGCCCTTGATCGCCGAGAGGTGCTTGCGTACGCAATTCATCTCGCCGATGGTGGCGCCGGACTTGAGCAGCGCCTTGTTGAGCGCCTGCTTGTCGGCCAGGGTGATGCCGGCGGCGGGCAGGGCCAGCAGCGCCGAGCCACCGCCGGACAGCAAGAAAATCACCCGGTCCTGTTCCGTCAGGTCGCTGACCAACTCCAGCACGCGCCGGGCCACGTCCAGGCCGGCGGCATCGGGCACCGGATGGGCGGCCTCGACCACTTCGATCTTGTGACAAGGGGCGCCGTGGCCATAGCGGGTCACCACCAGCCCGCGGACTTCGCCCTGCCAACTGCGTTCGACCACCTGGGCCATGGCCGCGGCGGCCTTGCCGGCGCCGATGACGATGACCCGGCCGCTGCGATCGCTGGGCAGGTGGGCTTCGAGGACATGTTGCGGATGGGCGGCGTCGATGGCTGTGGCGAACAGCTCACGCAGCAATTGTTGCGGATCGGCCGGCATGGCGGGCTCCCGGATTCTTGTTATGGGGGGCGTGGAACAGGTGTAGTCGCCGCCGGGGGCGGCGCCAGGGTCGGCGGGGCCCGTCCATGGCCCGCAGCGATGCGTTTCCCGCGGACCTCGGTACAGCCCGGGGCGGCGACTACGAATACGGCTTACTGCTTGTCGCGGATCGAGAAGTTGGCCATGTGCTCCAGGCCCTTGATCAGGGCCGAGTGGTCCCAGTTGCCACCACCGATGGCGTTGCAGGTGCTGAATACCTGCTGGGCGTTGGCGGTGTTGGGCAGGTTGATGCCCAGCTCGCGGGCGCCGCTGAGGGCCAGGTTGAGGTCCTTCTGGTGCAGGTTGATACGGAAGCCCGGGTCGAAGGTGCCCTTGATCATGCGTTCGCCATGCACTTCCAGGATGCGCGAGGAGGCGAAGCCGCCCATCAGCGCTTCGCGCACCTTGGCCGGGTCGGCGCCGTTCTTCGCGGCGAACAGCAGCGCTTCGGCCACGGCCTGGATGTTCAGGGCGACGATGATCTGGTTGGCCACCTTGGCGGTCTGGCCGTCACCATTGCCGCCGACCAGGGTGATGTTCTTGCCCATGCTCTGGAACAGCGGCAAGGCGCGTTCGAAGGCCTGGCTGTCGCCGCCGACCATGATGCTCAGGGTCGCGGCCTTGGCCCCGACTTCACCACCGGACACCGGGGCGTCCAGGTATTGCGCGCCTTTCTCGTTGATCTTGGCGGCGAAGGCCTTGGTCGCGGTGGGCGAGATCGAACTCATGTCGATGACGATCTTGCCCTTGCCGATCCCGGCGGCCACGCCGTCGGCGCGCAGCAGCACGTCTTCGACCTGTGGGGTGTCGGGCACCATGATGATCACGAACTCGGCTTCCTGGGCCACGTCCTTGGGGGAGGCCAGGGCTACGGCGCCGGCGGCGATCAGGTCGGCCGGAGCCTTGCTGTGGTGTTCCGAGAGCAGCAGGCTGTGGCCGGCCTTCTGCAGGTTGGCGGCCATGGGGTGGCCCATGATGCCGGTGCCGATGAATCCGATTTTAGCCATGGGGAAAATCCTCTTTTTATTGCTCTATAAGGTTGCGGGTGCCAAGGCATTCGTCTCGCGGGCAGCCTGGCTCCTACCGTAGGAGCGAGCCGGCGGCGATCCGACTGGCCCCAGATGAACGATGACGCGGTTGCCGATCAGATGGCGTTGTGGCTCTTGAGCCAGCCCAGGCCCGCTTCGGTGGTGGTCAGCGGCTTGTACTCGCAGCCGACCCAGCCCTGGTAGCCGATGCGCTCCAGGTGCTCGAAAAGGAAGCGGTAGTTGATCTCGCCGGTGCCCGGTTCGTTGCGCCCGGGGTTGTCCGCCAGCTGCACGTGGTTGATCTGCTCCAGGTGGTTGGCCAGGGTCCGGGCCAGGTCTCCTTCCATGACCTGCATGTGATAGATGTCGTACTGCAGGAACAGGTTGGCACTGCCGACCTGTTCGCGGATCGACAGCGCCTGAGCGGTGTTGTTGAGGTAGAAGCCGGGAATGTCGCGAGTGTTGATGGCCTCCATTACCAGCTTGATGCCCACGGCCTGGAGCTTGTCGGCGGCGTACCTGAGGTTGTCGACGAAGGTCTTTTGCACCAGGGCCTCGTCCACGCCCTGGGGGCGGATGCCGGCCAGGCAGTTGACCTGGGTATTGCCCAGGACCTGGGCATAGGCGATGGCCAGGTCGACCCCGGCGCGGAACTCCGCGACCCGGTCGGGCAGGCAAGCGATACCGCGCTCGCCCTTGGCCCAGTCGCCGGCCGGCAGGTTGAACAGCACCTGGGTCAGGCCGTGGGCGTCGAGCTGGGCCTTGATTTCGGCCGAGCTGAATTCATAGGGAAACAGGTACTCGACTCCGCTGAAGCCGGCATCGGCGGCAGCCTTGAAGCGAGCGAGGAAATCCTGCTCGGTGAACAGCATGGACAGGTTGGCGGCAAAACGCGGCATGGTGGTCTCCTGTGGATCTATCAAGTCCCGTAGTCGCCGGGGCAGTAGGCGCCAAGGCCCGGTGGACCCTGGCGGCTCGCGAAGACGGCGTTGGCTTGGCGCTCGAGCGCGGTCCTGGGCGGCTACGGGAGTTGTGCTGGCTGGTTAGTCGAGCAGGGCGATGGCGGTGGGGGCGTCGTTGCCCACCAGCGCCAGGTCCTCGAACTCGTTGACGGCGTTGATCTCGGTACCCATGGAGATATTGGTCACCCGTTCCAGGATGATCTCCACCACCACTGGCACCTTGAAGGTTTCGACCAGTTCCTGGGCCTGGCGCAGGGCCGGTTGGATGTCCTTGGGCTCGAATACTCGCAGGGCCTTGCAGCCCAGGCCTTCGGCCACCGCGACATGGTCCACGCCGTAGCCATTGAGCTCGGGAGCGTTGAGGTTGTCGAAGGACAGCTGTACGCAATAGTCCATGTCGAAGCCGCGCTGGGCCTGGCGGATCAGCCCCAGGTAGGAGTTGTTCACCACCACGTGGATATACGGCAGGTTGAACTGCGCACCCACCGCCAGCTCTTCGATCATGAACTGGAAGTCGTAGTCCCCGGACAGTGCCACCACCTTGCGGCTCGGGTCGGCCTTGACCACCCCCAGGGCTGCCGGAATGGTCCAGCCCAACGGGCCGGCCTGGCCGCAGTTGATCCAATGGCGCGGCTTGTAGACGTGGAGGAACTGCGCGCCGGCGATCTGCGACAGGCCGATGGTGCTGACGTAGCAGGTGTCCTTGCCGAACACCTGGTTCATTTCCTCGTAGACCCGCTGCGGCTTGACCGGCACGTTGTCGAAGTGGGTCTTGCGTTGCAGGCTGGCCTTGCGCTGCTGGCAGTCATGCAACCAGGCGCTGCGGTCCTTGAGCTTGCCGGCCGCCTGCCACTCGCGGGCCACTTCCAGCAGTACGGTGAGGGCGCTGCCAGCGTCGGAAACGATGCCCAGGTCGGGAGTGAAGACCCGGCCGATCTGGGTCGGCTCGATGTCCACGTGGATGAACTTGCGGCCTTCGGTATAGACGTCCACCGAGCCGGTGTGGCGGTTGGCCCAGCGGTTGCCGATGCCCAGCACCACATCGGACTTGAGCAGGGTGGCGTTGCCGTAGCGATGGGAGGTTTGCAGGCCGACCATGCCCACCATCTGCGGGTGATCGTCGGGAATGCTGCCCCAGCCCATCAGGGTCGGGATCACCGGGATGCCGGTGAGTTCGGCGAACTCCACCAGTAGCTCGCTGGCATCGGCGTTGATCACCCCGCCGCCGGCCACCAGCAGCGGCCGCTCGGCCTGGGCCAGCATGGCCAGGGCTTTCTCGGCCTGGACCCGGGTGGCCGAGGGCTTAGCCAGGGGCAGGGGCTGGTAGGCGTCGATATCGAATTCGATTTCCGCCATCTGCACGTCGAACGGCAGGTCGATCAGTACCGGGCCAGGGCGGCCGGAGCGCATTTCATGGAAGGCTTTCTGGAAGGCGTAGGGCACCTGGCCCGGCTCCAGCACGGTGGTGGCCCACTTGGTCACCGGCTTGACGATGCTGGTGATGTCCACGGCCTGGAAGTCTTCCTTGTGCAGGCGGGCACGGGGAGCCTGGCCGGTGATGCAGAGGATCGGGATGGAGTCGGCCGAG
The DNA here is from genome assembly GCF_009380155.1 of Pseudomonas piscis. Taxonomy (GTDB): domain Bacteria; phylum Pseudomonadota; class Gammaproteobacteria; order Pseudomonadales; family Pseudomonadaceae; genus Aquipseudomonas; species Aquipseudomonas piscis. Next base: position 1,434,361 of record NZ_WHUV01000001.1, read on the forward strand.
GCACTGTACAGGCCGGTGACCATGTCGGTGCCGGCGGGGCCCGAGGTGCCGATGCACACGCCGATGTTGCCGGCCTTGGTACGTGTGTAGCCCTCGGCCATATGCGAGGCGCCTTCGACGTGGCGAGCGAGCACATGATCGATGCCGCCGACCTTCTGCAAGGCAGAGTACAGCGGGTTGATGGCGGCGCCCGGGATGCCAAAGGCGGTGTCGACCCCTTCACGGCGCATCACCAGAACGGCGGCTTCGATTGCTCTCATTTTGCTCATGGTTTTGTGCCTCTTACGTTTTGTAATTGTATACAAGTGGCTTTGCGCAGAGTGTATTCATGGCGAGCAGCACAGGTCAATGGCTTTTCTTGGAAGCGATCAGCTGCGCTTTGAGCCCTGATAAACCGGTGTCATTTTGTCGCATGGGCTATATTTCAATAAATATTGTATACAAAAACAAAGTTCATTGTGTTCCATTCGTTGTATTGAGCTTCTCCTGAAAGAAGCTTCACCAGGCTTTCCAATAACAAGATGAGGACGGCACCCATGAGCGCTTTAACCTTGAAAGTCGCAGTCAACCTGGCCAACCAGGCCATCCAGGCGGGGCGCAACATCAGTGCCGCGCCACTGGCCATCGCGGTACTCGATGCCGGTGGTCATCTGGTGACCTTGCAAAGGGAGGATGGCGCCAGCCTGCTGCGCCCGCAGATCGCCATCGGCAAGGCCTGGGGGGCGATCGCCCTGGGCAAGGGCTCGCGCCTGCTGGCGCTGGATGCCCAGCAGCGTCCGGCCTTCATCGGCGCGCTCAACAGCCTGGGGCAGGGCAGTGTGGTGCCGGCACCGGGCGGGGTATTGATTCGTGATCAGGCGGGCCTGGTGATTGGCGCCATCGGCATCAGTGGCGATACCTCGGACATTGACGAGCAGTGCGCCATCAGCGCCATCGAAGCCCAGGGCCTGGCCGCGGATGCCGGCGTCAGCGCCTAGGTCGCGCAGTACGTGTAGCCGCTGTCGAGCCTGCGAGGCTGCGATCGGGTGCGCAGCGCCCACCAAACCGGGCGACGCGGTACCTCAGGTTGATTGCCGATAGCCACCAGGCGGCTCGTGCCGGGTCGTGCGCAGCCTGGGGCTGCGGCCACACGAACCCCGTGGCGCCCGTGAACCGGGCGACGTCATGAGGGTGGGTTATGCGGATTCGGGCTCGCAGCCCTTGAGCACCAGGCGGATGATGGTCTGGGCGGCGGCTTCGTAGTCTTCTTCGGTCAACTTGGCCTTGCCGGTGACCACCGAGATCTGCCAGTCGAAGTCGGCGTAGGTCTGGGTCGCGGCCCAGATGCTGAACATCAGGTGGTGCGGGTCCAGCGGTGCGATCTGGCCACGGTCGATCCAGGTCTGGATGCATTCGATGTTGTGCTTGGCCTGGGCGTTGAGCTGTTCCACCTGGTCCGGGCTCAGGTGCGGCGCGCCATGCATGATCTCGCTGGCAAACACCTTGGAGGCGAAGGGCAGGTCGCGGGAGATGCGGATCTTCGAGCGAATGTAGCCGCTGAGCACCTCGCTGGGCACGCCATCGGCATTGAATGGAGTGGAGGCCTGGAGAATCGGCTCGATGATGCTTTCAAGCACCTCGCGGTAGAGGTTTTCCTTGGACTTGAAGTAGTAGTAGACGTTGGGCTTGGGCAGCCCGGCCTTGGCGGCGATATCGCTGGTCTTGGTCGCGGCGAAGCCCTTGTCGGCGAATTCTTCACTGGCGGCCCGCAGGATCAGTTCTTTATTGCGCTCGCGGATGGTGCTCATAAACCGGGGGATTCCTTGCCTGTTCGGCGGTTGCGCATGGTAGCACCGGGCTCGCGAAAGGCTCAAGAATGCCCATTGGCCGTGGTCTTGCCAGCATTCGAGAGGAGGTGGCGACCGCTTGCCGGCATCTCGCCTGGCCCTCCTGCGGCGCGGTATGCTGCGCGCCTCATTTCACGCAGGGAAGCCTGGCCCATGGCAGGAAGCAGTTTGCTGGTTTTGCTCGACGATATCGCCGCGGTGCTGGACGACGTGGCCCTGATGACCAAGATGGCGGCGAAGAAGACCGCCGGTGTGCTGGGCGATGACCTGGCCCTCAATGCCCAGCAGGTGTCTGGGGTTCGCGCCGAACGGGAGGTCCCGGTGGTCTGGGCCGTGGCCAAGGGCTCGTTTCGCAACAAGTTGATCCTGGTGCCGGCGGCCCTGGCCATCAGCGCCTTCGCTCCCTGGCTGGTAATTCCACTGCTGATGCTCGGAGGCGCCTACCTGTGCTTCGAGGGTTTCGAGAAGCTGGCCCACAAGTTCCTCCACAGCAAGGCCCAGGACCAGGCGGCCCATGACCAGCTGATCGAGGCCGTGGCGGATCCGGCCACCGACCTGGTGGCCTTCGAAAAGGACAAGATCAAGGGTGCGGTGCGCACTGACTTCATCCTCTCCGCCGAAATCATCGCCATTACCCTGGGTACCGTTGCCGACGCGCCGCTGGCCCAGCAAGTGGTGGTGCTGTCGGGTATCGCCATCGTGATGACCGTCGGCGTCTATGGCTTGGTGGCCGGCATCGTCAAGCTCGATGACCTGGGCTTGTGGCTGGCGCGCAAGCCGGGACAACTGGCCAGGAGCGTGGGTGGGGCGATCCTGCGGGCCGCGCCCTACATGATGAAGAGCCTGTCGGTGATCGGTACCGCGGCCATGTTCATGGTCGGCGGCGGCATCCTCACCCACGGCGTGCCGGCGGCCCACCACCTGATCGAAGAGCTCACCGCGCGCAGCGCCAGCCTGGTGGGTGGTTTTTCGTTGCTCATGCCGACCCTGCTCAATGCCGTGGCCGGGATCGTCGCCGGTGCCGTGGTCTTGCTCGGCGTGACCCTGGCCAGCAAGGCCTGGCGCGCTGTCCGCGGCCAAGCGGCCTAGACCGGCAGCAGCGTGGCCAGGTAGCGGGCCACGGCTTCCTCGCCGCAGTGGCCGATCACTGCGGCCTCCGGCAAGGCCCGCCGGACATCGTGGTGGGCGCTATCCATCACCACCGCTTGCCCGGCCTTGGCCAGCATCGACACATCGTTCATGCCATCGCCAAAGGCCACGCAGCGCTTGAGGGCAACCCCCAGCAGCTGCGCCAGGCGCTGCAGGGCATGGCCTTTGCTGACCCCGCCGGCCATCACCTCCAGGCACCAGGGAAAGGAGAAGACGCTGCTGATCCGCGCGCCGAAGCAGGCGTCGAGGCGCGATTGCAGGCGCGCCAACGCCGCGTGGTCCTGGTCGTGATGGAAAAAGAACAGCTTCTGTATCCCTTGCTCGGGAAAATCCGCCGGCGCGCAGAGCGTCGGTTGGAACGCCGGGTTCTGGCTGAAGCTGTCCAGGTTCGGGTAGTGGTCGCTGATCAGCCACTGTGCCTGGCAGTAGGCGTTGATCACCCACTGGCGGTCCGTGGCACTGGCGATCAGCTCGCGCACCAGCTCGTGGTCCAGTTCCTGGACCAGGCGCAGGTTGCCGCAGGCGCTGGCGATGCTGGCGCCATTGGCGGTGATCAAGTGCACCGGCGGTAGCCGCTTGCCCATCAGCGAGCGGACATCGCGTTGGTGGCGGCCGGTGGCCAGCACTATCTGGCGGCCGTCCTGGTGCAGCTGCCAGAGGGTATTGCAGGTGTAGTCGCCGATCCGGTCCCCTGGCAACAGCAGGGTTCCGTCCAGGTCGGACGCTATCAGGTCGTACATCGCAGGCTCCGGTTGGCACGGGCCGGGTCATGCCAATGGGCCGACCCGGCCGTCGGGAGGGGCGGTATGCGCCTCAGGCGGGTTTCGCGGCGCTCTGGGCCAGCAGCTCCAGGGACTTGGCCTTGGTGAAGGTCATGCGCTCTTCAAGGCGCAGATTGTCCCGTTCGTAGTAGATGCTCATCTGCCCATGGTCCTGGGGCACCGGGGTGATGCGGTAGATCAGCGGCAGGCTGTCGCTGAGCAGTTGCCGGGCATACCCCATGGCGCGCTGGTAGGTGTCGCCGACCTCTTCGAACTCGGGAAAGATATCGAACGCCACCTGGCTGAGGATCGGGCCGTCGTCGATGCCCTCGTTGATTTCGTGGAGGGTCACGCCGTGGCGCCGCTCGCCGTTCTTCAGTGCCCAGTTCACCGGACGCACGCCCCGGTAATGGGGCAGGTAGGACAGGTGCAGGTTGAGGATCTTGGCGCAGCAATCGATGAAGGCCCTGGGCAGGATCCGCTTGTGGAAGATCACCAGGCACAGGTCGCAGGAGAACGCCTGCTCGGCGTATCCCGGCAGGTTCTCGAAACGCCCGTCCTCGACCACCGGGATCTGCTGCTGGTGGCAGTAGTCGATCAGCGTCTGTTCGCTGCTCACCGGTTCGAACGGGTCGGCGACCACGTGGCTGAGCAGGTAGTCCGGGTGGTCCTGGAAGTAGCGGCAGGCGAAGATCGCCAGTTCGCCCTTGCCGCAGATCACCACGCGCTTAGGCGAATGCATGGTCGTTCTCCTGTTGATGGGCATGGCCATGATGACGGGCCAGTTGTGCCATGACGTTCTTGAGGGCCAGCAGCAGCTCGATGTTTTCCTCGCGGGTGCGGCAGGAAATCCTCAGGTACTGGTCGGAACCCTCGTTGCGTTTGCCCGAGCATTCCTTGACGTAGATGTGATGCTGCTCCAGGAGCAGGCGGCAGAGGGTCCGGGCGTCGGCGTAGTGGGTCTTGCAATAGACGAAGTTCGATTCGGTTTCGAAGCTGCTGAGGCCGTCGATGTCGTTCAGAGCGATCTGCAGGTCCAGGGTGTCGCCGATCACCGTCTGGCAACTTGCCAGGTACTGGTCCTTGTACTGCGGCAGGTGCAGCAGGAATTCCTCGGCGAAGCCGTTGAGGTTCCAGATCGGCAACTGCGCGTTCAGGGCCTTGAGCAGCGCCTGGTCGGCGCTGGCCAGGTAGCCAATGCGAATGCCACCGATGCCGAAGGTCTTGCTCATGCTGCGGATCACCACCAGGTTGGGATGTTCGTCCAGGGCGTGGAGCAGGGTCTGGTCGGCATGGCGGGAGAAGTCCAGGAACGATTCGTCGACGATCAACGCGATCTGCAGCGCCTGCAGCTCGCGGGCCAGGGCCTGGAGCGTGGCCGCCGGGGTGAGGGCGCCCGTGGGGTTGTTCGGCGACTCGATCACCACCACCGAGGGGCGCTGTTCATGGCAGAGCGCCAACAGCGCCTGGGTGTCGATGGCGAATGCCTCGGCTTCGCGAGTGTGCAGGCATAGGGTGCGGTCTTCGCCGAAGACGTTGGCGTACTCGTTGAACGAGGGCACGGTGACCAGCACCTTGCCCGGGTACAGGTCCGGCAGGATCTTGATGATCTCCGCCGCGCCGTTGGCCACGCACAGCCGTTGGGCCGGGACATCGATGAACTCGGCCAGCGACTCCTCGATCAGCCGGCGGCCGCCCGGGTAGTTGAGCAGGATGTGTTCGAAGTTGTCCTTGATCTTGTCCTTGAGCTGTTGCGGCGGGAAATGGAAGTTGTAGATCAGCGCGAAGTCGCGCAGCGGGTAGCGCCAGTAGCCGCCGTGGCGGTTCTGCACGAAGCCCAGGCGATCCTGGTGGGAGATGTAGTTGCAGATGGTCAGGTCGTAGTAGTTGTCGACTTCGTACCACTGGGTGTTGTCGACGATCACCGGCTGGATGTTCCACTGGCTGTCCAGCGAGGCCTGCTTGAAGACATCTTCGTAGTAGGTGTTCTTGTCGCCCCGGGCGATGTACAGGTCCAGTTGACGGACCACATAGCGGGCGAACTCCTGCGTACCGATCTTGTACAGGTTGACGGTCTTGTAGTGGCTGTCCAGGGTCTGGTGCCCAGCCTCCTTGGTGGAGCCGAAACCCAGCAGCCGGTCGTTCTCGATGGTGGTGTAGGTGCCTTCCATGTTCGGCCCAAGGGCGGACACCAGGGTGACCAGGTCAGCCGACTTGGCCATCAGCTGTTCCAGGCAGTGCTGGGAAAAGTAGATGTCGCCTTCGATGATCAGCGTGTCCCGGCCGATATGTTCCCGGGCCAGGTACAGCGAATAGATGTTGTTGGTGGTGGCCCAGTCCGGGTTGTAGACGAACTCGAAGCAAAGGCTGGTGTTCATCTGCTCCAGGTGCGCGGTGATGGTCTCGGCCTGGTAGCCGACCACGACCACCACCTTGCCGGCGCCGAGCCGTTCCAGGTTGGCCAGGGCGTTGTCGATGAAGGCGATGTCGTTGGTCTGGACCAACGGCTTCGGAGTGTTTTCGGTTCGGTTGGCCAGGCGGCTGCCTCGGCCCGCGCAAAGCAGGATGGCTGTATTGTTATTCATTGGAATTTCCTTATTTACCAAATATCAATCCGGGCACTACGTGCTGGTAGACCCATACGCCGTCGATCCGCCCGGAAAAGCTTTCTTCGCCGCCACTGTCGCCACCGGTCTTGATGCCTGAGCCGAGGCCGAAGGTATGGAAGTCCTCCAGCGCCCGGCCATCCACGGCCATGGGGTTGAGGCGGGCATTGGTCAGCAGGCCGTGGGCGTCCTGCTGCAACTGGATCGGGTGGCTGTCGGCGTCCAGCAACTCCACGGCCCTGGCGCTGTAGCCGGTGCTGTTGAGCAAGACCGCACTGGCGTTGATCAAGGCGTCGACCTGCTCCGGGGACCGGGTGGAGATATCCACCACCTGGAGGTTGTCGATCTGCCCTTGCTGCACCTTGCGGGCGAACTCGAAGGAGTCGTAGCGCAGCCCCGAGTAGCGGTTGATCCGCCCGCTGGCGTTGCACACGTCAGCGTCGGTGAAGTGATAGCCCTGGGCCCGGGCGCTCTCGGCACAGTCGAAGAACAGCTTGAAGTCGCGCTTGGCCAGCAGGGTGACGGGGCCCCGGTAATCCAGTTGCTCCACCAGGCGGATCAGGCAGGACACCGCACTGTGGGACGAGCCGAGGATGGCCACCGAGTCCGGGGCCGATGTGCGAAATTGCCGGTCGTGCAGACCCTTGATGAACTCGTCGGAGTTGATGTTGCAAGAGGCGTGGCGCGGGCCGCGTTGCTGGGGCTGCCCGCCGAGGTTGCAAATGACCTTGCGGCACTGGGCCTGCATCAGCACGCCATCCAGGCTGTAGCTGACCAGGTAGCCGCCCTCGGGCAATTGGCGGATCGCCTGGACGCAGCTATCGGTGGAGAACACGAAGCGCTGGCGCAGGGCCTTGTCGGCCATGACGAAGGCGGCGATCTGTTCGAGGAAGGCGCCGACCTGGCTCAGCTCGACGGCCCGATCCTGGTTTTCGCGCAAGTAGCGCCATTGCGGGGTGTCTTTGAGGAAGCGGCTGAGCCGATCTTCCTGGTCCTGGAATTTTTCCAGGAATACGCCCCCCAGGGAGTTGGCGGTGATCCGGTACTGGCCGATTTCCCCGGCGCCTACGACATGGTTCTTTTCCAGGATCAGGCAGCGGCCGGCTTGTTCGTTCCGAATCAGCTCCGGCAGCAGCGAAATATTGGCCGGACCGGCACCGCACAAGATCACGTCATAGTTCTGGATGGGCATCTAATGCTCCTGGTTGAAGTTATATAAGCGATAGAAGTTGCAGGCGAGGCTGGGCCGCTGAGATATCAGTTGAAGTTGTAGGAATTGATATAGAAGTCGTTTGTCGCGCCGACTTTATTCAGCCGCTGGATACGGGGGATGCCGTGCCGGAACTGTCATCTGCTGTTTGGCGGGGCTTGCCGGCATGTTTGAAGATACTGAAGAAGATATAAGTCATGAGGCTGCTGGCAATGCCCAGGAAGATGAACAGCGCAGTACCGTCGAGCCATTGTATGAAGAGCCCGCCAACGATGGGCGACAGGGAAAATCCAACTCCATACAAAGAAGCGGCACCGAAGTAGGCTCCCCGCAAGTTGTTGGGAGCCAGGCTGTCGACGAACATATTGATGCAGGGGAACAGAATGGTCTGGCTGATGCTCATGAGTAATACGGCGCTGTACCACAGGGCCTTGGTTTCATAGTGGTGGGCGGCCAGGGCGAAGATGAATTCGCTGGCGATCAGCAGGACGCTGCCGACATAGATCTTCGCGTTCAGGCTCCAGGATGCCAGCGCGCCGGACAGCGGCAGTTGCAAAAGGACGATGGTGGTGGCGTGCAGGACGATCAGCGAGGCGATGAAGCCCAGGTAGCCTTCGAAGCCGATGGCGGTGATCAGCTGGGGCAGGCTGGAGTCGAAGTTGCCGAAGATGAACATCATCAGGATGTTGTTGAGCACCAGGGCGAGGAAGATGTGGTCCCGGGACAGGACCTTCATGGTGTTGGCGAAGCTGGTGCTGTTGATGGCCTTGAGCACGATGCCACGGCCGAACACCACCACGCCGAGCAGCAGCAGGACATAGGACAGGGTCACCAGGACGAAGGCCAGGGAGCCGGCGCTGATCCCCAGTTGCAGGCCGAGGTAGGGACCTACCGCGGCGCCGGCGTTGAGGAAGAAGTAGCGCAGGTGCATGGCCCGCTCCACCAGGGGGCGGGACTCGATGATGTCGCCGATCACGGTCTTGATCGGGTTGTTGACCAGGGCCCAGGACAGGTTGGCCAGCAAGGTGCCGGCAATGTAGCCCTGGGCGCTGCCGGACAGGCCGAGCAGGCAGTAGGACAGGGTGGCGACCACACAGCCGAGGATGATGATCTTCAGCCGGCCGATCTTGTCCGAGATGTAGCCGCTGTAGAAGCTGACTGCCGAGGAGATGGCGATCGAAAGGGTCAGCACCAGCCCGATGAAGGTCGGGCTGAAGTCGAAGCGGGTATAGAGCACCACGGAGATGAATGGCCAGACCATCATCGAGGTCGCTCGGGTAATGAAGGTCCCGATGAACAGGATCCAGATGAAAAGAGGCAACTCGCTAAAGTAACGCTGCACGCGGGACTGGGGTCTGGCCGATAGTTTCATGGTAACGGATGTCTGAATTACTTTACGGAATACTGGCCCGGTCGAATACATCGACCAGCCCTCGTTAGTTGCCGGAATCTGCCTGTTTGGTTTTCAGCGGGCAATAGCGATGCACTTCCCGGGAACCGACACGCAATGGCCTGGATCTTGGGGGAGTTAATGTGTTTCGTATTGGCTGGAAGTTACCGGCAGTTCAGCGGGCAAACATCTGCACAGCAATAATCACGGGCGCAAGTTGACCATGATCGACCTGTGCGGTAGTTGGTGCTGAAGATTGGCGGGTGAACGCCGGGGAGGAATAGCGAGGATGGACGACATCAGTCCCTGATTATCGTAGAACACGTTACTGCTTCCTTAGCTGTGTTGCGCTGGAGCTTACACCGACCGTCACAATAAGTTAATAAAAAATTCACATTTGTTTTTTTAAGTTCGTTTGTGCGCTACGAGGCCTCGGTTTTTCCGGGGTTTCACGGCCATGGCGGCTGGATCGCGGCGGGTTGCAGGCAGTGTGAATCGCGCTGCTGTCGAGGCTGGAAGTACCGGGCTAGAGCATTTCGCGGGGCGTGTGGCGAGCCCGGAGGCCCGGGCTTGCCGTGACGGAAGGTTACTCGGCGATCTGCAGTTTGCGCGCTTCGGTATAGACGTAGCGCACTTGTTCGTACTCGAACGGCGAGTTCAGCTCGCCATAGCGGAAGTTGGTCTGGTAGCGCTTGTCGACGCCACGCAACAGCCAGAGCTCCGGATGGTTCTTGCTGACTTCGGCGACGTTGAGGAAGTTGATCGCCGACTCGGCGCTGTAGTCCACCGCCAGGCCCGCGGTGTCGCGCAGGTTCGAGGGGCCCAGGAGCGGTAGCACCAGGTAGGCTCCGCTCGGCACCCCGTAGAAGCCCAGGGTCTGGCCGAAGTCCTCGCTCTGGCGCGGCAGGCCCATCTTGGTGGCCGGGTCCCACAGGCCGGCAATGCCGATGGTGGTGTTGACCAGCAGGCGGGCGGTGGTCTCCATGGAGCGCTGGCCCTTGAACTGCAGCAGGCTGTTGAGCAGGCTGGGTACATCGCCCAGGTTGTTGAAGAAGTTGCTCACTCCGGTGCGCAGGAAGCTCGGGGTGATGTAGCGGTAGCCGTCCACCACGGGCAGGAACACCCATTGGTCGAAGCGATAGTTGAAGTGATAGACCCGGCGGTTCCAGGACTCCAGCGGGTCGTAGACGTTCAGCGCGCTGAGGGTCGAGCGTTCGAACTCGCGCTGGTCCAGCCCCGGGTTGAACTTGAGCTGTTTCAGCGGCTCGGTGAAGCCGTCGGCATCGGGCGCGCTGGTGGTGCCGGCATGGCCGTCGTCGGCGTGGACATAGCCTGCGCAGAGCAACGCAGCGATAAGCAGGAGATGTTTAGCCACGGAAGAACTCCAGCATGGCGTCGCTGTTGACGCGGTAGTTGAGGTTGCCGCAATGGCCACCATGGGGGTAGACGGTCAGGCGATCGCCAAAGGTCTTGCGCAGGAAGCCCAGGTCGCCCGGGCCCAGGATGACGTCGTCGGCGTTGTGCATCACGGCGATCTTCGGGCTGGCCTTGAGGTAGTCCTGCAGGGCGTAGAGGCTCACCTGGTCGACCAGTTGCAGCAGGCTGCCGCCATCGGTACGGGCGCGCCACATCGGGATCACCTGCTCGGTCAGGTAGCAGTCGAAGTCGCACTGCAGGGCGCGCTTGAAGAATGGAGTGAGACTGGTGCCCTCGCGGATCGGGTATTTGGGTGGGGTGATCAGGCCGCGCCGGTTGATCAGGTCCGAGGTGAAGGCGATGTCCGCCGCCGAGAAGCGGAAGGCGGTGCCGATCAGCATCGCCAGTTGTTCGTTGCTCAGGTGCTGCTTGGATTGCTGCAGGTCATAGAGCAGGGCGTCGTTGAGATCGATATAGCCCTTCTGCTGGAAGTAGCGGGTCAGCTTGGCCAGCATCAGCTCGTAGAACGTGGTGCTGCTGCTGATGCCCTTGACCTCGGTCTGTACCAGCTTGTCCAGGTTGCTGATCGAGGTGTAGAGGTTGACCGGCGGGTTGAGCAGCAGGACCTTCTTGAAGTTGAAGGTGCGCCGGGTCTCGTCGAGCTTGCTGATGAACGCCGCATCCAGGGCGCCCAGGCTGTAGCCGGTGAGGTAGTAGTCGGTGACCGGCAGCTTGGAGTTCTGCGCGCGCACCGCTTGCATCACCCGGTACATGTCCTGGGCGTCCTCGGCGGTCACCCCGGGAGTGGCGAAGCGCGATGCGGCGCTGATGAAGTCGAAGCTGGTGGGCGAGGACAGCTGCACCACGTGGTAGCCGGCCTTGTAGTAGAGCTTCTTCAGGTATTCGTTGAGGGTGCTGTCGTAGCGCGCGCCGGTACCGGCGATCAGGAAGATCAACGGGGCGGCGTGGTCCTGGGTGGCGATGCGGTAGGTGAGTTTCTTCACTGCCCAGAAATTGTCCGGCAGGGTGAATTCGCGTTCCGGGCGCAGGGTCAGGCTGTAGTCGGACTGGCGGATGTCATCGTCCGAGGGCAGCTCCGGGCGCAAGTCCGGCGGTGTGGTGGCGATGGTGGCTTCGAAGGGATTGGTCAACGGGTAGCCGTAGCTGGCCGGATCGACATCGACCGCCAGTGCGGACGCACTCAGGATAAGGCCACCGAACAGGGCGGTGAGGCGCAAGGAACGAAGCATGACTGTATCCCTAGAAGGAAGGTGCCGAATGAGGTTCGCAGGCTATGACCACCGTGCTGCTGCCGAAGTGCCATGTGCGGGCGCAAATAACGTCCGTGGCAGTCTGGCCTGGGGGTAGTGGTGATAGTAGCCGGACGATACACGTTGCCACCCTCGGCTGAATAGCTATGCGTGCATGGTGCTTGCCAAGTGTTTCCGGGGGATTATGCTGGGCGCCGTTTTGATTGCCTGGAGTGCCCCATGTCTCGCCGCTTTCCCCTGTTCTTGCTGCTGTTGGCCCTGGTGCTGTGGCTGGCCGCCAGCTATGGCTTGCGCTATGGCTTCATGGAGGATGCCCGCTGGGTGGGCGTATGCATCGATGAGGCAGGCCGCTGGGAGTGCTCGTTGCGCTCTAGCCTGGGGTGGATGATTCATTTCAAGGTATTGGGCTGGAGCGCCCTGGGCGCGGCGTTGCTGGCTTTCGTCGTGCCAGGGCGGCTGGGCTGGGGGCTGGCGCTGCTGGCCATGGCGGCCGGGATCCCGGCCCTGGTGCTGTACAACACCAGCCTGGCGGTGTTCGCTCTGGTGATCGCCAGCCTGCGCCTGGTGCGCGCTCCTCGCTCCTAGCCGGGCGGATCAGCCGGCCCGCGCCCGCAAGCTGCGCCACAGCGCGGCGACCAGCAGCAGGCTGACCAGGGCCCAGCCCCAGGCCTGCTGGTTGGCCAGGCCTTCCTGGTACAGCTGCGGCGCGATGCCGGCACCGATGATGAAGGTCAGCAGGGCGACCTCGCGCCGTGGTACTCGCACCGGTCGGCAGAGGAAGGCCAGGGCCGGCACCAGCAGGGCGGCGCTGGGGAAGCTGCGATAGCGCGGATCGAACACCAGCTCGAGCATCATCACCGCTGCGGCGAAACCGGCTGCCGCCAGGAGCCAGCCGGCACGCTTTTCCAGGATGCTGAACAGCCGCCGGCGCCAGCCTTCACGCGAGCCCAGGGCCAACGCGGCGTGGGCCAGGATCAGCAGGTTCAGGCCCAGCAGCAGGGCGGCCCAGGCCCACTCGCTGGCGAAGCGACTGGTGACCCGCGTCAATTCGGCGAAGGTGCCGATGCTGCAGGCCGCCACGGCACCCAGCAGTGGCAGAAGGACGGCCGCCCGAGTGCTGCCGACCCTGCCACCCAGCAGCAGGGTACCGCCCAGAAGCGCCGCTCCCAGGCCCAGCCAGAGGGGCCAGTAGGGCAGGTTGGATACCGGACCTTCGAGGATCCCCTTGTCTTGGCGATCGGCGTCGAACAGCCCCCAGTAACCACCGACCGCGCCTTCGCTGGCGCGTTTCCAGGGTTGGTCGAAGGCCTCGATCAGGTTGTAGTGCCAGCCATTCTGCTCGGCCAGGGCGACGAAACCGCGGATGAACCGGGCTTCGTTGACCCGGCTGGGGATCGCGGTCTCGCGCTGGCGACCTTCGCTGGGCCAGCCGGTCTCGCCGATCAGCACGTCCTTGGGGGCGAAGCGGTTGCCGAACACCTGGCGTACCTGGGCCACATGGTCCAGGGCCACGTCGATGTTCGATGGATCGTCTTCCCAGTAGGGCAGCAGGTGGATGGTCAGGAAGTCCACGGCCGGGGCCACTTCCGGGTGCTTGAGCCAGAACTCCCAGACATCGGCGTAGGTCACTGGTTGCTTGACGTTGTGCTTGACCTTGGTGATCAGCCGGGCCAGCTGGGCGCCGGTGATTTCCTTGCGCAGCAGTGCCTCGTTGCCGACGATCACCGCGCTGATCACATCCGGGTTGGCGTTGGCCGAGGCGATCAGCAGGTCCACCTCTCTTTCGTTATCCGCCGGGTTGCTGTTGATCCAGGCTCCGATCATCAGCTTCAGGCCGTGCTTGCGCGCCAGCTCCGGCAGGGCCCCCAGGCCGCTCATGGAATAGGTGCGGATGCACTCGAAGCGGGTCGCCAGCAGCGCCAGGTCGGCGTCCATGCGCTCGGGGCGCAGCTTGAACGGCTGGTCGAACGGCGACTGGTCCTTGTCGAACGGAGTGTAGGAGGCGCATTGCAGCTTGTGGCTGGCGCTGGCGACGTCGGGCAGTTGCACCGGCCGGCCGAGGCCGTACCAGTAGCTGCACAGGGCCAGCAGGGCGATCAGGCAGGCGCACAGGTAGGCGAGGAGGGGGAAGCGTGGAGTGGCGGGCATGGTCAGGCCGTCAGGGGGGCAAAGCCGGGCATCTTACCTGTATTCGGCTGTGCCTTGGGGCTGCCATGCGAAGTTCGCGCAGGCTTGCCGTCGCGGGGAGCAGGGGGGGCTACTGGCTTTCTGATGTCGCTGACTGTTGCCTTGAGGTCGCAGCCAGAGCAGGTCGCCGCTGGTGGCGGGTTGATGATCCAGGCATCAGTACTCCGCTGATGATCGAACGTGTTCGCGGTCGGGCGTGATGGAGGCGCCGAGCACCATAACCATACGTTGATGTGCCCGGCAGCTGCCCGGCACTGCACTTTTCGGGGAAGTAACGATGAAGATGCGACGACTCTTAGGCGCAGGTGCCGCAATGGTACTTGCCATCAGCTCCACCTTGGCCAGCGCCGACAGCAAGACCCTGAGCATCGGCTATGTCGACGGCTGGTCCGACAGCGTGGCGACGACCCATGTGGCGGCGGAGGTGATCAAGAAGCTCGGTTATGACGTCAAGCTGCAGGCCGTGGCGACCGGGATCATGTGGCAGGGCGTGGCCACCGGCAAGCTCGACGCCATGCTCTCGGCCTGGTTGCCGGTGACCCATGGCGAGTACTGGGCCAAGAACAAGGACAAGGTGGTGGACTATGGCCCCAACTTCAAGGACGCCAAGATCGGCCTGATCGTGCCGGAGTACGTCAAGGCCAAGTCCATCGCTGACCTGAAGGGCGATGCCAGCTTCAAGAACAAGATCGTCGGGATCGATGCCGGCTCAGGGGTGATGCTCAAGACCGACCAGGCGATCAAGGACTATGGGCTGGACTACAAGCTGCAGGCCAGTTCCGGGGCGGCGATGATCGCCGAGCTGACCCGCGCCGAGGAAAAACAGGATTCCATCGCGGTGACCGGCTGGGTGCCGCACTGGATGTTCGCCAAATGGAAACTGCGCTTCCTCGAGGATCCCAAGGGCGTGTATGGCGCCGCCGAGACCGTCAACAGCATCGGCAGCAAGGAACTGGAGAAGAAGGCGCCTGAGGTGGCGGCGTTCCTGAAGAAGTTCCAGTGGGCGTCGAAAGACGAAATCGGCGAAGTGATGCTGGCCATCCAGGAGGGCGCCAAGCCTGATGCGGCGGCCAAGGACTGGGTGGGCAAGCACCCGGAGCGGGTGGCCGAGTGGACCGCTAAATAGTAGCGCAGCGTCTATTTCAAGGGTCTTGGGGGTGTCTGCGACGGCGTCGCGGATGCCCCCGTTTTTTTGCGGGGGAGAATTGGCGCGGGGGTTAATGTCGTTCTAATACTAAGGTCGTCTAGAACGCGTTTGAGAGCTGCATAGAGTGGATTAGGTTCCACCTAAAATCTGTGCTGCGAGGATAAAAACAATGAACGACAGCATTTACCTCTCGATTCAAAACAGCCCGCGCTTCAAGGAGCTGGTGAGCAAACGGGAGCGGTTCGCCTGGATTCTTTCGGCGATCATGCTTGGGCTTTACTCGGCTTTCATTCTGTTGATCGCCTATGGACCCCAGATCCTGGGGAGCAAACTCAGTCCTTCATCATCCATCACCTGGGGCATTCCCATCGGTGTCGGCTTGATTGTCTCGGCCTTCATCCTGACGGCCATCTATGTGCGGCGCGCCAACGGTGAGTTCGACGAGCTGAACAACGCGATCCTGAAGGAGGCTCAGCAATGATCCGCCGTCTATTCGCAGCGCTCGGCCTGGCCGCTTTCGCTCCCGCTCTGTGGGCCGCAGACGCCCTGACGGGAGAAGTCCACAAGCAACCTCTCAACGTATCGGCGATCGTGATGTTCGTGGTGTTCGTCGGTGCCACCCTGTGCATCACCTACTGGGCTTCCAAACGCAACAAGTCGGCTGCCGACTATTACGCGGCGGGCGGCAAGATCACCGGATTCCAGAACGGTCTGGCAATTGCCGGCGACTACATGTCGGCGGCGTCCTTCCTGGGGATTTCCGCCCTGGTGTTCACCTCCGGCTATGACGGGCTGATCTACTCCATCGGCTTTTTGGTGGGCTGGCCGATCATCTTGTTCCTGATCGCCGAACGCTTGCGCAACCTGGGCAAGTACACCTTCGCCGACGTGGCGTCCTATCGCCTCGGGCAAACCCAGATCCGCACCCTGTCGGCCTGTGGTTCGCTGGTGGTGGTGGCGTTCTACCTGATCGCGCAGATGGTGGGTGCCGGCAAGCTGATCCAGCTGCTGTTCGGTCTCGATTACCACGTGGCGGTGATCCTGGTGGGCATCCTGATGTGCCTGTACGTATTGTTCGGCGGCATGCTGGCCACTACCTGGGTACAGATCATCAAGGCGGTGCTGTTGCTCTCCGGCGCATCGTTCATGGCGTTGATGGTGATGAAGCACGTGGGCTTCGACTTCAACGTGCTGTTCTCCGAAGCGATCAAGGTCCACCCCAAGGGTGAGGCGATCATGAGCCCGGGTGGCCTGGTGAAGGATCCGATCTCGGCGTTCTCCCTAGGCCTGGCGCTGATGTTCGGTACCGCCGGCCTGCCGCATATCCTGATGCGCTTCTTCACCGTGAGCGACGCCAAGGAAGCTCGCAAGAGCGTGCTCTATGCCACTGGTTTCATCGGCTACTTCTACATCCTGACCTTCATCATCGGTTTTGGCGCGATCTTGCTGGTGAGTACCAATCCGGACTTCAAGGACGCCGCAGGCGCCTTGCTGGGCGGTAACAACATGGCGGCGGTGCACCTGGCCAATGCGGTGGGCGGCAGCGTGTTCCTGGGCTTCATCTCGGCGGTGGCCTTCGCCACCATCCTGGCTGTGGTGGCGGGCCTGACCCTGGCCGGTGCTTCGGCGGTGTCCCATGACCTGTATGCCAGCGTGATCAAGAAGGGCAAGGCCAACGAGAAGGACGAGATCCGCGTCTCCAAGATCACCACTGTGACCCTGGGCGTGCTGGCCATCGGCCTGGGCATCCTGTTCGAGAGCCAGAACATCGCGTTCATGGTGGGCCTGGCGTTCTCCATCGCTGCCAGCTGCAACTTCCCGGTACTGCTGCTTTCCATGTACTGGAAGAAACTCACTACCCGTGGCGCCATGATCGGTGGCTGGATGGGCCTGGTGAGCGCAGTGGCGCTGATGATCCTCGGTCCGACCATCTGGGTGCAGATTCTGCATCATGAGAAGCCGATCTATCCGTACGAATACCCGGCGCTGTTCTCGATGATCATCGCCTTCGTCGGTATCTGGTTCTTCTCCATCACCGACAAGTCGGCGGCGGCAGCCAATGAGCGGGCGCTGTTCTTCCCGCAGTTCGTGCGTTCGCAGACCGGCCTCGGTGCCAGCGGGGCGGTGTCGCACTAAGTTCCTGGCACTGGGCTTCTATCTATATAGGGGTTCGATGATGGCGAAATGCCCTGGTCGCAAGGCCAGGGCATTTTTATTGGCCGTGGATCTGCTGGTTGCGTCGGGTGGGGAGGTGCCGGTGTCAGGGGGCGGCAGAGAGCTTGTACAGGCGCTTGCGCTGATGGCTGCAGGCCTTGTGCCGTGGTCGGGGGAAGGGGAGGGGGAAAAGAATACGGCCCCTGTTCAGGGGCCGTATGCGGTGTAGCTAAGACGGGAGCGCAAGGCCGGTCTTACTTGCGGTCTTCCAGCTTGGTGATGTCGCGCGACTCGTAGCCGGTGTACAGCTGGCGAGGACGGCCGATCTTGTAAGGGCTGGAGAGCATTTCCTTCCAGTGGGAGATCCAGCCGACGGTACGCGCCAGGGCGAAGATCACGGTGAACATGCTGGTTGGAATGCCGATCGCCTTGAGGATGATCCCCGAGTAGAAGTCGACGTTCGGGTACAGCGAGCGCTCGATGAAGTACGGGTCGGTCAGGGCGATCTCTTCCAGGCGCATGGCCAGTTCGAGTTGTGGATCGTTGTTGATGCCCAGTTCCTTGAGGACCTCGTCGCAGGTCTGCTTCATCACGGTGGCGCGTGGGTCGCGGTTCTTGTAGACGCGGTGACCGAAGCCCATGAGCTTGAACGGATCGTTCTTGTCCTTGGCCTTGGCGATGAACTTGTCGATGTTCGACACGTCGCCGATTTCATCGAGCATGGTCAGCACGGCTTCGTTCGCACCGCCGTGGGCAGGACCCCAGAGGGCCGCGATACCGGCAGCGATACAGGCGAACGGGTTGGCGCCCGAGGAGCCCGCCAGGCGCACGGTGGAAGTGGAGGCGTTCTGCTCGTGGTCGGCATGGAGGATGAAGATCCGGTCCATCGCCTTGGCCAGCACCGGGCTGATCGGTTTGATCTCGCACGGGGTGTTGAACATCATGTGCAGGAAGTTCTCCGCGTACGACAGGTCGTTGCGCGGATACATCATCGGCTGGCCCATGGAGTACTTGTAGACCATCGCTGCCAGGGTCGGCATCTTGGCGACCAGGCGCACGGCGGAGATCTCGCGGTGCTGCGGGTTATTGATGTCCAGGGAGTCGTGGTAGAACGCCGAGAGGGCGCCGACTACGCCGCACATGACGGCCATCGGGTGGGCGTCGCGACGGAAGCCGTTGAAGAAGCTCTTCAGCTGCTCGTGAACCATGGTGTGGTTCTTCACGGTGCTGACGAACTGGGCCTTCTGCTCGGCATTGGGTAGTTCGCCGTTGAGCAGCAGGTAGCAGGTTTCCAGGTAGTCCGATTTCTCGGCCAGCTGTTCGATCGGGTAGCCGCGGTGCAGCAGGATACCCTGGTCGCCATCGATATAGGTGATCTTCGACTCGCAGGAGGCGGTCGACATGAAACCGGGGTCGAAAGTGAAGCGGCCCGTGGCCGTCAGGCCCCTAACATCGATTACATCGGGACCAACGGTGCCGGTTAAAATGGGCAGCTCGACGGGGGCTGCGCCCTCGATGATCAACTGCGCTTTTTTGTCAGCCATGTGGCCTCCTATTTATGCTTGAAATCATCAGACAGACCCCCCACGCAGGGCCCGCACCACTATAGTGGGATAAATCTGAATGTCAATTTGCCTAAAGTCTTGTCCCAGAAGGCTTTGAGAGGGATTTTTTAGCGAAATTCACTGCCATTTACGCCTTTTATAAAGCTAACGCAATCAGCTATTAGGGGAAGGCGTTTGCGTTGTCATTAGTAGCCTAACTGTCTATACTCGGCCACCGACCGCCATGGGCTTCTGGGCCTGTTTTGATGGGGGTCGCACTCCCTGGGTGGTGGTTACCTGACCAGTGCACTCCCCAACAACTTTGCCCTGATTGTTAGGGGCTCTTCAGTGTGAAAAAAAGCCGTGAATAGCCAACGACCTGTAAACCTAGACCTAAGGACCATCAAACTCCCCATTACCGGCGTTACGTCGTTTCTCCACCGTGTTTCCGGCATCATCCTCTTCCTGGGCATCGGCATCATGCTGTACGCATTGAGCAAGTCCCTGGGCTCCGAGGAAGGTTATGCCGAGGTGAAGGCGTGCTTGACCAGTCCGCTGGCCAAATTCGTTGCATGGGGCCTCCTGTCCGCCTTGCTGTATCACTTGGTGGCCGGTGTACGCCATCTGATTATGGACATGGGCATCGGTGAGACGCTGGAAGGCGGCAAGCTGGGCTCGAAAATCGTTATCGCCGTATCCGTGGTGGTAATCGTTCTGGCGGGAGTTTGGATATGGTAACCAGCGTTACGAACCTGTCGCGTTCGGGCCTTTATGACTGGATGGCGCAGCGTGTCTCTGCGGTCGTTCTCGCGGCTTATTTCATTTTTCTGATCGGGTACCTCGTAGCGAATCCGGGCATTGACTACACCCAGTGGCATGGCCTGTTCGCAAACAACTGGATGCGTATCTTCAGTCTGCTGGCCCTGGTGGCCCTTGGCGCTCACGCCTGGGTCGGCATGTGGACCATCTCGACCGACTACCTGACGCATATGGCGCTGGGCAAGTCGGCGACAGCGGTACGTTTCCTTTTCCAGGCAGTATGCGGCGTCGCAATGTTCGCTTACTTCGTCTGGGGTGTGCAGATTCTCTGGGGTATCTGATTCATGGCTAACATTCCAACCATTTCTTTCGACGCCATCATCATTGGCGGCGGTGGCGCCGGCATGCGTGCCGCACTGCAGTTGGCCCAGGGCGGTCACAAGACTGCTGTAGTCACCAAGGTCTTCCCGACCCGCTCGCACACTGTATCCGCCCAGGGTGGCATCACCTGCGCCATCGCTTCGGCCGACCCGAACGATGACTGGCGCTGGCACATGTACGATACCGTCAAGGGTTCCGACTACATCGGTGACCAGGACGCTATCGAATACATGTGTCAGGAAGGCCCGGCCGCGGTCTTCGAGCTGGATCACATGGGCCTGCCGTTCTCCCGTACCGAAACTGGTCGTATCTACCAGCGTCCGTTCGGCGGCCAGTCCAAGGACTTCGGTAAAGGTGGCCAGGCCGCCCGTACCTGTGCCGCTTCCGACCGTACCGGTCACGCGCTGCTGCACACCCTGTACCAGGGCAACCTGAAGGCCGGCACCACTTTCCTCAACGAGTACTACGCAGTTGACCTGGTGAAGAACCAGGATGGCGCGTTCGTTGGTGTGATCGCGATCTGCATCGAAACCGGCGAAACCCTGTACATCAAGTCCAAGGCCACCGTTCTGGCCACTGGCGGTGCGGGTCGTATCTACGCCTCGACCACCAACGCCCTGATCAACACCGGCGACGGCGTGGGCATGGCCCTGCGTGCCGGCGTTCCGGTGCAGGACATCGAGATGTGGCAGTTCCACCCGACCGGTATCGCCGGCGCTGGTGTTCTGGTTACCGAGGGTTGCCGCGGCGAAGGTGGCTACCTGATCAACAAGCACGGCGAGCGCTTCATGGAGCGTTATGCTCCGAACGCCAAGGACCTGGCTGGCCGCGACGTAGTGGCACGCTCCATGGTCAAGGAAATCATCGCTGGCAACGGTTGTGGTCCTAACGGCGACCACGTGATGCTCAAGCTGGACCACCTGGGCGAGGAAGTGCTGCACAGCCGCCTGCCAGGTATCTGCGAGCTGTCCAAGACCTTCGCCCACGTCGACCCTGTAGTCGCTCCGGTTCCGGTCGTGCCTACCTGCCACTACATGATGGGCGGCGTTGCCACCAACATCCATGGCCAGGCCATCACCCAGAACGCCGCTGGCGAAGACACCATCATCCCTGGCCTGTTCGCAGTGGGTGAAGTGGCTTGCGTATCGGTACACGGTGCCAACCGCCTGGGCGGCAACTCGCTGCTGGATCTGGTGGTATTTGGTCGTGCGGCTGGCCTGCACCTGGAGAAAGCGCTGACCGACGGTATCGAATACCGCGATGCCAGCGATACCGATGTGGACGTTGCCCTGAGCCGCCTGGCCAAGCTCAACGAGCGTACCACCGGCGAAGACGTCGCCAGCCTGCGTCGCGAACTGCAGAGCTGCATGCAGAACTACTTCGGTGTATTCCGTACCGGCGAATACATGCAGAAGGGTATTGCCCAGTTGGCCGACCTGCGTGAGCGCATCGCCAACGTCAAGATCAACGACAAATCCATGGCGTTCAATACTGCCCGTATCGAAGCTCTGGAACTGCAAAACCTGCTGGAAGTGGCTGAAGCCACCGCCATCGCCGCTGAAGTGCGTAAAGAGTCCCGCGGAGCTCACGCCCGTGAAGACTACGAAGATCGCGACGATGAAAACTGGCTGTGCCACACCCTGTACTTCCCGGGTGAGAAGCGCGTTGCCAAGCGTGGTGTTAACTTCTCGCCGAAAACCGTACCGGCTTTCGAGCCTAAAGTCCGGACTTACTAAGGGTGGCAGTCATGTTGCAAGTCGAAGTTTATCGTTACAACCCTGACACCGACTCTGCCCCGAAAACCCAGGTTTTCCAGGTCGATACCGGTGGCAAGGACCTGATGGTGCTGGACGTGCTGGCGCTGATCAAGGAGCAGGACGAGGGTTTCTCCTACCGTCGCTCCTGCCGTGAAGGCGTTTGCGGTTCCGACGGCATGAACATCAACGGCAAGAACGGCCTGGCGTGCATCACGCCGCTGTCCGCCGTGGTCAAGAAGAACAAGCTGGTCATCCGCCCTCTGCCAGGCCTGCCGGTTATCCGTGACCTGGTCGTCGATATGAGCATCTTCTACAAGCAATACGAGAAGGTGAAGCCATTCCTGCAGAACGATACTCCGGCTCCGGCCATCGAGCGTCTGCAGTCGCCGGAAGAACGTGAGAAGCTCGACGGTCTGTACGAGTGCATCCTGTGCGCCTGCTGCTCGACCTCTTGCCCATCCTTCTGGTGGAACCCGGACAAGTTCCTGGGTCCAGCCGCTCTGCTGCAAGCCTATCGCTTCCTGGCAGACAGCCGCGACACCAAGACTTCCGAGCGCCTGGCTTCGCTGGATGACCCGTTCAGCGTATTCCGCTGCCGTGGCATCATGAACTGCGTCAACGTTTGTCCGAAAGGCCTGAACCCGACTAAGGCCATCGGTCACATTCGTAACATGCTGCTGCAGAGCGGCGTGTGATTCAGCTGTTGTACCCGTAGGACCGCTGTACCGTAAAAGCCGAGGCGCGGGCTTCAACCCGCGTCCTGGCTCTAACCTGAGCAGCAGCTCACGAAGTGGCTGCTCTATATTTTGAAGAAATGAGACAAGCAGGGGCATCCGGGCTGGTACCCGGACTATCAGCGTGATCCTAAGTGGCTTGTTTTGGTCGCTGCATTCGGACTTCTGCAAGCTTGCTCGGTGTCGTCGCCGGTGGTGTTCCCCTAACCGAGGGTGACCAAGCATGCAAGAAAGCGTGATGCAGCGCATGTGGAACAGCGCCTACCTATCCGGTAGCAACGCTGCATATGTGGAAGAGCTCTACGAGCTCTACCTGCACGACCCTAACGCTGTGCCAGAAGAGTGGCGCACTTACTTTGATAAGTTGCCTACCGACGGCAACACTGCCATCGATGTTTCGCACTCGACGATCCGCGATCATTTCGTCTTGCTGGCAAAGAACCAGCGCCGCGCCCAACCGGTTTCCGCCGGGAGCGTGAGCAGTGAGCACGAGAAGAAGCAAGTTGAAGTGCTGCGATTGATCCAGGCCTATCGGATGCGTGGCCACCAGGCATCCCAGCTGGACCCGCTGGGACTGTGGCAGCGTCCTGCACCTGCAGACCTGTCGATCAATCATTACGGCTTGACCAATGCCGATCTTGATACGACCTTCCGTGCCGGCGACCTGTTCATCGGCAAAGAGGAAGCGAGCCTACGCGAAATTCACGAAGCGTTGCAGCAGACATATTGCCGCACCATCGGCGCTGAATTTACGCACATCACCGATTCCGAGCAGCGCCACTGGTTCCAGCAACGTCTGGAAAGCGTACGTGGCCGCCCAGCCTATTCGGCTGATATCAAGAGCCACCTGCTCGAGCGCGTAACCGCGGCGGAAGGCCTGGAGAAGTACCTGGGCACCAAATACCCGGGCACCAAGCGCTTCGGCCTGGAAGGCGGCGAAAGCCTGATCCCGATGCTCGACGAGCTGATCCAGCGCTCCGGCTCCTACGGCACCAAGGAAGTCGTGATCGGCATGGCCCACCGTGGCCGCCTGAACGTGCTGGTCAACACCTTCGGCAAGAACCCGCGCGAGCTGTTCGACGAGTTCGAAGGCAAGAAGAAGGTCGAGTTGGGTTCCGGTGACGTGAAGTATCACCAGGGCTTCTCCTCCAACGTGATGACTTCCGGTGGCGAAGTGCACCTGGCCATGGCCTTCAACCCATCCCACCTGGAAATCGTTTCCCCGGTGGTCGAGGGTTCGGTACGTGCCCGTCAGGACCGCCGCAACGATTCGAGCGGCGACAAGGTCCTGCCGATCTCCATCCACGGTGACGCGGCATTCGCCGGTCAGGGCGTGGTCCTGGAAACTTTCCAGATGTCGCAGACCCGCGGTTTCAAGACCGGCGGTACCGTGCATATCGTGGTCAACAACCAGGTTGGTTTCACCATCAGCAACCCGCTGGATTCGCGTTCCACCGAGTACGCCACCGACGTTGCGAAGATGATCCAGGCGCCGATCCTCCATGTGAATGGCGATGATCCGGAAGCCGTGCTGTTTGTCACCCAGCTGGCCATCGACTACCGCATGCAGTTCAAGCGTGACGTGGTCATCGACCTGGTCTGCTACCGCCG
The DNA here is from genome assembly GCF_009380155.1 of Pseudomonas piscis. Taxonomy (GTDB): domain Bacteria; phylum Pseudomonadota; class Gammaproteobacteria; order Pseudomonadales; family Pseudomonadaceae; genus Aquipseudomonas; species Aquipseudomonas piscis. The sequence goes on from NZ_WHUV01000001.1 coordinate 1,458,264, forward strand.
CCGTGGCCACAACGAGGCCGACGAGCCAAGCGGCACCCAGCCGCTGATGTACCAGCAGATCACCAAGCAGCGCACCACTCGCGAGCTGTATGCCGAGCGCTTGACCCAGGGCGGCGTGCTCGATGCCGAGCGCGTCCAGGCCAAGGTCGACGAGTATCGCAATGCGCTGGACAACGGCCTGCATGTGGTCAAGAGCCTGGTCAAGGAACCGAACAAGGAATTGTTCGTGGACTGGCGTCCATACCTGGGCCACACCTGGACCGCGCGTCATGACACTCGCTTCGACCTGAAGACCCTGCAGGAACTGTCCGCCAAGCTGCTGGAAGTGCCTGATAGCTTCGTGGTCCAGCGTCAGGTCTCGAAGATCTACGAAGATCGCCAGAAGATGCAAGCCGGTGGCCTGCCGATCAACTGGGGTTATGCCGAGACTATGGCCTACGCCACCCTGTTGTTCGAAGGCCACCCGATCCGCATGACCGGCCAGGACATCGGCCGCGGTACGTTCTCGCACCGCCATGCGGTCCTGCACAACCAGAAAGATGCCAGCACCTACGTGCCGCTCAAGCATCTGTTCGAAGGTCAGCCGCGTTTCGACCTGTACGACTCGTTCCTGTCGGAAGAGGCCGTGCTGGCGTTCGAATACGGCTACTCGACCACCACGCCGAATGCGCTGGTGATCTGGGAAGCCCAGTTCGGCGACTTCGCCAACGGTGCCCAGGTGGTGATCGACCAGTTCATCACCAGTGGCGAGCACAAGTGGGGTCGCCTGTGCGGCCTGACCATGCTGCTGCCGCATGGCTATGAAGGGCAAGGTCCAGAGCACTCTTCGGCACGCCTCGAGCGTTACCTGCAGTTGTGCGCCGAGCACAACATCCAGGTGTGCATGCCGACCACGCCGGCACAGATCTACCATTTGCTGCGCCGTCAGGTGATCCGTCCGCTGCGCAAGCCGCTGGTGGTCCTGACTCCGAAGTCGCTGCTGCGCCACAAGCTGGCCATCTCGACCCTGGAAGATCTGGCTGAAGGTTCGTTCCAGACCGTTATCCCGGAAATCGATGCTCTGGATCCGAAGAAGGTCGAGCGCGTGGTTCTGTGCAGCGGCAAGGTCTACTACGACCTGCTGGAAAAACGCCGTGCCGAAGGCCGCGAAGATATCGCCATCGTGCGTATCGAGCAGCTGTACCCATTCCCTGAGGACGACTTGAAAGAAGTCCTGGCTCCCTACACCAATGCCAAAGCGGCCGTCTGGTGCCAGGAAGAGCCGATGAACCAGGGCGCCTGGTACTGCAGCCAGCACCACCTGCGTCGCAGCATCAGCAACCTCAACAAGTCTCTCGTACTCGAGTACGCGGGCCGTGAGGCTTCTGCTGCTCCAGCATGTGGTTACGCATCGATGCACGCTGAGCAGCAGGAAAAACTGCTGCAAGACGCGTTTACCGTTTAACGCCTTCGCGCACCTGAAACCGAATTTAAGGAACCACAGATAATGGCTATCGAGATCAAAGCCCCCACTTTCCCGGAATCGGTTGCCGATGGCACCGTTGCCACCTGGCACAAGCAACCGGGCGACGCCGTCAAGCGTGACGAGCTGATCGTCGACATCGAGACCGACAAAGTCGTACTGGAAGTGCTGGCTACCGCCGACGGCGTGCTGGGCGCTATCGTCAAGAACGAAGGCGACACCGTTCTGTCCGACGAAGTCCTGGGCTCCATCGTCGAGGGTGCTGCTGCCGCAGCTCCAGCCGCAGCAGCTGCTCCTGCCGCCGCTGCCGCTGCCCCGGCTGCTGCCGAAGGCGAAGACGATCCAATCGCCGCACCTGCTGCGCGCAAGCTGGCTGAAGAAAACGGCATCAACATCGCTTCCGTTGCCGGCACCGGCAAGGGCGGTCGTGTGACCAAGGAAGACGTGGTGGCTGCCATCGCCGCCAAGAAAGCCGCTCCGGCTGCCGCGCCTGCCAAGGCTCCGGCTCCGGCCGCTGCTGCTCCGGTCTTCGCTGCCGGCGATCGCGTCGAGAAGCGCGTGCCTATGACCCGCCTGCGTGCCAAGGTTGCCGAGCGTCTGGTCGAAGCCCAGTCGAACATGGCGATGCTGACCACCTTCAACGAAGTCGACATGACCGAAGTCATGGCCCTGCGTTCGAAGTACAAGGACCTGTTCGAGAAGACCCATAACGGCGTGCGCCTGGGCTTCATGTCCTTCTTCGTGAAAGCTGCCACCGAAGCCCTGAAACGCTTCCCGGCGGTCAACGCGTCGATCGACGGTGCGGACATCGTCTACCACGGTTACTCGGACATCGGCGTCGCCGTTTCCAGCGATCGTGGCCTGGTGGTACCGGTGCTGCGCAACGCCGAGCTGATGAGCCTGGCCGAGATCGAGAACGGCATCGCCACCTTCGGCAAGAAGGCTCGCGACGGCAAGCTGTCGATGGAAGAGATGACTGGCGGTACTTTCACCATCACCAACGGTGGTACCTTCGGTTCGATGATGTCGACCCCGATCGTCAACCCGCCGCAAGCGGCCATCCTGGGCATGCACAACATCATCCAGCGTCCTATGGCGATCAACGGCCAAGTGGTCATTCGCCCGATGATGTACCTGGCACTGTCCTACGATCACCGCCTGATCGACGGTAAAGAAGCCGTGTCGTTCCTGGTGACCATCAAGAACCTGCTGGAAGATCCGGCGCGTCTGCTCCTGGACATCTAAAAAGCAGTTGCAGGCTGCAAGCGCCAAGCCACTAGCCCCTTGGGCGGTGGTTTGGAACTTGTGGCTTGCAGCTTCTAGCTTGCCGTTAAAAGGAACCTTTTATGACTCAGAAATTCGACGTGGTAGTGATTGGTGCGGGCCCAGGCGGTTACGTTGCCGCCATCAAGGCCGCACAGCTTGGTCTGACGACTGCCTGCATCGAGAAGTACACCGACAAGGAGGGCAAGCTGGCCCTCGGCGGTACTTGCCTGAACGTCGGTTGCATTCCTTCCAAGGCTCTGCTGGACAGTTCCTGGAAATTCCACGAAGCCCAGGACGGCTTTGCCATCCACGGTATCAGCCACTCCGGCGTGAGCATGGACGTACCGGCCATGGTCGGTCGCAAGGCCAACATCGTCAAAGGCCTGACCAGCGGTGTCGCCACCCTGTTCAAGGCCAACGGCGTCACTTCGATCCAGGGCCACGGCAAGCTGCTGGCCGGCAAGAAAGTCGAAGTCACCAAGCCTGACGGTTCGGTCGAAGTGATCGAAGCCGAAAACGTGATCCTGGCTCCAGGTTCGCGTCCGATCGACATTCCGCCGGCTCCGGTCGACCAGAACGTGATCGTGGACTCCACCGGCGCCCTGGAATTCCAGGCAGTGCCCAAGCGTCTGGGCGTGATCGGCGCTGGCGTCATCGGTCTGGAACTGGGTTCGGTCTGGTCGCGCCTGGGCGCGCAAGTGACCGTCCTGGAAGCCCTGGACACCTTCCTGATGGCCGCTGATACCGCGGTTTCCAAGGAAGCGCTGAAGACCCTGACCAAGCAAGGCCTGGACATCAAGCTGGGCGCTCGCGTGACCGGCTCCAAGGTCAATGGCGAAGAAGTCGCGGTGACCTACACCGACGCCAATGGTGAGCAGAACATCACCTTCGACAAGCTGATCGTTGCCGTTGGTCGTCGTCCGGTGACCACTGATCTGCTGGCTGCCGACTGCGGCGTGACCCTGGACGAGCGCGGTTTCGTGCACGTTGACGATCACTGCGCCACCACCGTACCGGGCGTGTACGCCATCGGTGACGTGGTTCGCGGCATGATGCTGGCGCACAAGGCCTCGGAAGAGGGCATCATGGTTGCCGAGCGCATCAAGGGCCACAAGGCTCAGATGAACTACGACCTGATCCCGTCGGTTATCTATACTCACCCGGAAATCGCGTGGGTCGGTAAAACCGAGCAGGCCTTGAAAGCTGAAGGCGTAGAAGTTAACGTCGGCACCTTCCCGTTTGCCGCCAGCGGCCGTGCCATGGCAGCCAACGACACCGGCGGTTTCGTCAAGGTCATCGCCGATGCCAAGACTGATCGCGTATTGGGCGTCCACGTGATTGGCCCAAGCGCTGCGGAACTGGTTCAGCAAGGTGCGATCGGTATGGAATTCGGCACCAGCGCCGAAGACCTGGGCATGATGGTTTTCTCCCATCCGACCCTGTCCGAAGCCCTGCACGAAGCAGCCCTGGCTGTGAATGGCACCGCCATCCACATTGCCAACCGCAAGAAACGCTAAGCAATAATAAGAAACCACGGCGGTTGGCCCGTCGTGAGCCTTGCGCGCAAGACTCACCGCGGAATATCCGCTGGACTCGACCTCTCAGGGTAGCGCCACACACTGGACCGGGGCCCAGGCTCCGGAACCCAGGTGTGGCGCTGGTTTGAGAGTAGCGGTCACAGGTGGTGCGGCACTCATCTGGAGTGCAGCGCCGAATGCGCAGTACCTAACGAAGACGGTAAAAAGCATGAATCTTCACGAGTATCAGGGTAAGCAGCTGTTCGCTGAATACGGCCTGCCAGTATCCAAAGGCTACGCGGTAGACACCCCGGAAGAAGCAGCAGAAGCTTGCGACAAGATTGGCGGCTCCGAGTGGGTTGTCAAAGCCCAGGTTCACGCCGGTGGTCGCGGTAAAGCGGGCGGCGTCAAGCTGGTTCGCAACAAGGAAGACGCCAAGGCATTCGCACAGCAGTGGCTGGGCAAGCGTCTGGTGACCTATCAGACTGACGCCAATGGCCAGCCTGTCACCAAGATCCTGGTTGAATCGTGCACTGATATCGCTAAAGAGCTGTACCTGGGCGCTGTCGTTGACCGTTCCAGCCGTCGTATCGTGTTCATGGCTTCCACCGAAGGTGGCGTGGACATCGAGAAGATCGCTCACGACACTCCAGAAAAAATTCTCAAGGCCACTATCGATCCACTGGTTGGCGCTCAGCCATTCCAGGGTCGCGAGCTGGCATTCCAACTGGGCCTGGAAGGCAAGCAAGTTGCCCAGTTCGCCAAGATCTTCGTAGGTCTGGCCAAACTGTTCCAGGATCACGATCTGGCCCTGCTGGAAGTGAACCCACTGGTAATCAAGGCCGACGGCGATCTGCACTGCCTGGACGCGAAGATCAACATCGACGCCAACGCCATGTACCGCCAGCCTAAGCTGAAGACCTTCCACGATCCGTCCCAGGACGATCCGCGCGAAGCTCACGCTGCCAAGTTCGAACTGAACTACGTAGCCCTGGACGGCAACATCGGTTGCATGGTCAACGGTGCTGGCCTGGCCATGGGTACCATGGACATCGTCAACCTGCACGGCGGCAAGCCAGCCAACTTCCTCGACGTAGGTGGTGGTGCTACCAAAGAGCGCGTGACCGAAGCCTTCAAGATCATCCTGTCCGACGCCAACGTCGCTGCAGTACTGGTCAACATCTTCGGCGGCATCGTTCGCTGCGACATGATTGCCGAAGGCATCATCGGCGCCGTGAAAGAAGTCGGCGTGAAAATCCCGGTTGTTGTTCGCCTCGAAGGCAACAACGCTGAACTGGGCGCTAAAGTACTGGCAGAAAGCGGTCTGAACATCATCGCTGCTACCAGCCTGACCGACGCTGCTCAACAAGTTGTCAAAGCTGCGGAGGGCAAATAATGAGCGTCCTGATCAATAAAGACACCAAGGTTATCTGCCAAGGTATCACCGGTTCGCAGGGTAGCTTCCACACTCAGCAAGCCATCGAATACGGCACCCAGATGGTGGGTGGCGTAACTCCAGGCAAAGGCGGCACCGAGCACCTGGGCCTGCCAGTGTTCAACACCGTCAAAGACGCTGTAGCTGCCACTGGCGCCACCGCCAGCGTGATCTACGTTCCAGCTCCTTTCTGCAAGGACTCGATCCTGGAAGCGGCTTTCGGCGGCATCAAGCTGATCGTCTGCATCACCGAAGGCATTCCTACCCTGGACATGCTGGACGCTAAAGTTAAGTGCGACGAGCTGGGCGTGACCCTGATCGGCCCTAACTGCCCAGGCGTGATCACTCCGGGCGAATGCAAGATCGGCATCATGCCAGGTCACATTCACTTGCCAGGCAAAGTCGGTATCGTTTCCCGTTCCGGCACCCTGACCTATGAAGCCGTCAAGCAGACCACTGACGCCGGTTTCGGCCAGTCCACCTGCGTCGGCATCGGTGGTGACCCGATCCCAGGCTCCAACTTCATCGACATCCTGAAGCTGTTCCAGGAAGACCCGAAGACCGAGGCGATCGTGATGATCGGCGAGATCGGCGGTTCGGCTGAAGAAGAAGCAGCTGCCTACATCAAGGCCAACGTGACCAAGCCGGTTGTTTCCTACATCGCTGGTGTGACTGCTCCTCCGGGTAAGCGCATGGGCCACGCAGGTGCAATCATCTCCGGCGGCAAAGGTACTGCGGATGAGAAGTTCGCTGCCCTGCAAGACGCTGGCGTGAAAACCGTGCGTTCGCTGGCAGACATCGGCAAGGCCCTGGCCGAGCTGACTGGCTGGACTGTCAAGTAAGCCCCGCGCTTAGCTTGCAGCCCTGCTGACAAAGGCCACCTTCGGGTGGCCTTTGTCCTTTCTGCGAGCCGCAAGCAGCCCAGGTCCAGAGCTGGAGCGAGGAGGGGATTAATACCCGCGGAAATATAGTTTCAAAAAAGCGACATTTGACATGTCGCATATAAGAAAATTCGCACCGTGGCGGTGCGTTCGTCTTACAGATTCGTTACGCTAGCCGCCTCTTTGATGTGTCTGCTACCCACAAGGCTGCGGCACGCTAAACGGGTCAGTCTTATACGGATTGACAGCATTTCCCTCACCCCAAAGGGAAATCCCTCTCTAAATTCCGATTCAGTAGTGTGGTATTTCCTTAATGAAAGTGTTGAAAGGCCAGGACATCCTGGCGCTCGGATTCATGACCTTTGCCCTCTTCGTCGGGGCAGGCAACATCATCTTCCCGCCTATCGTCGGCTTGCAGTCCGGACCCCATGTCTGGATGGCGGCGCTGGGCTTTCTGATCACCGCGGTCGGCCTGCCAGTGATCACCGTGGTGGCCCTGGCCAAGGTCGGTGGCGCCATGGACTCCCTGAGCAGCCCCATCGGCAAGGTTGCCGGCGGCCTGTTGGCTGCAGTGAGCTACCTGGCAGTGGGCCCGCTGTTCGCCACCCCGCGCACGGCCACCGTATCCTTTGAAGTAGGCTTGGCCCCGCTGACTGGCGAAAGCCCGCTGGCGCTGGCGCTCTACAGCACCGCCTACTTCCTGCTGGTGTTCTTCATCTCCCTGTACCCTGGCCGCCTGCTGGATACCGTCGGGCGTTTCCTGGCTCCGCTGAAGATCATCGCCCTGGCGGTCCTGGGCATCGCAGCCTTCGCCCTGCCGGCTGGTGACATCGGCCAGGCCACTCCGGAATACGTGGCGGCGCCGTTCTCCCAAGGTTTCATCAATGGCTACCTGACCATGGATACCCTGGGCGCGCTGGTGTTCGGCATCGTCATCGTCAACGCCATCCGTTCCCGTGGGGTGGAGTCGCCGCAGTTGATCACCCGTTACGCGGTGATCGCCGGCCTGGTCGCCGGTGTCGGCCTGGCGCTGGTCTACGTCAGCCTGTTCCGCCTGGGCTCCGGTAGCCATGAAGTGGCTGTCGGTGCGACCAACGGCGCGGCAGTGCTGCATGCCTACGTGCAGCACACCTTCGGCTCCCTGGGCAGTGGTTTCCTCGCGGTACTGATCTCACTGGCTTGCCTGGTGACCGCCGTAGGCCTGACTTGCGCCTGTGCGGAGTATTTCAGCCGGGTCTTGCCGCTGTCCTACAAGACCCTGGTAGTGATCCTCGCGGGCTTCTCGCTGGTGGTGTCGAACCTGGGCCTGACCAAGCTGATCGCGTTCTCGATCCCTGTGCTGACCGCCATCTATCCACCATGCATCGTCCTGGTGGCCCTGAGCTTCTGCAAGGACTTCTGGCAGGATCAGCGCCGCATCGTTGGTCCGGTGATGCTGGTATCGTTCATCTTCGGCCTGATCGATGCGATCAAGGGCACCGCGTTTGCCGGTCTCATCCCCAGCCAGCTGTCCCACCTGCCACTCAGCGAGCAGGGCCTGGCCTGGCTGGTGCCTTCGGTGATCGTCCTGGCCCTGGCCGTGGTCTGCGATCGCCTGTTGGGCAAGCCCAGCGAGGCTTTGGCCTGAGTCTTCGCCTGGCGATGGTTTGTCGATAGGTAAATGTGCTCCGTGTCGGATGCGATACGGGGCATTTTTTTGCCTTCCTGTGGCTCAGTCGATGTATTATTGCTGCATGTCTAATACTGATCCCTCCAAAAAGAACGCCACTGCTCCGGTGCGCGGACGCCCTCGAGAGTTTGATGTTGGTGCTATTTCCGAGGTTGTGGCCAATGTTTTTTGGGCGCGCGGGTATCGTGGCACCTCATTGGACGAGATTTGCAAAGCGACGGGCTTGATGCGTGGCAGCCTGTATGGTGCATTTGGCGATAAGCATGGGATGTTGCTGGCGGCCATCGAACATTACAGTGATGGTTCTATTGCGCAGTTGGCTGCTCGACTCAACTCCAGCGAGTCGGCTGATTGCTCACTACGCGCAGCGCTCATGCACTACACTCGTTCTGCTTCTGCCCTGGAAGGCTTGGACGGCTGCTTCATCGTCAACACTACTTTGGAAATGATGCCGGAAGATACGCAGTTATACTCGCGGATAGAGTCGTTCATAAGCCGAACCTTGACCTTGTTGACTGCTGCTGTCATTCGTGGTCAAGCTGAAGGGGTTTTCAATTCAGCCCTGGATGAAAAAGCGGTGGGTGACTTTCTGCTCTGCATGATTCAGGGGCTGCGTGTCTTCGGTAAGGTGGTGCACGACGAGGCCCGCTTGACGGCTATTGTCGATATGTCCATGACGACCATTATGAAGCAATGACCACGCCGGTTGGTGTGATCATCGCTGCAGTATCAGGCTCGACTCAACTTATCAGATCTTCTTGAATACGTACTGGTAGACGCTGCTCGATACTTTCAACTCTCCGTCTTGCAGGCAGTACTTCTTAATCAGTTCATGGGCGGTGTCCTTGAGGGAGTCATCGCCGATTTGCTGAGCGATATTCTTGTAGCGCAACGTGCGTGTGTAGAAGTTCAGTACGGCTTCTTCGTCCGGGAAGACCATGGTGCCATCGAACCAGGGTTTTTTGACGAGCGTCAGGGATGCTGGGGCGAATCTCATGATGTTGGCATCGCAGAAGCTATTGGTGCCCGGGCCGATTAAGGCTGGACCGTCGAATGGAAAACCCAATTTGACTAGGGCATGGTCCTGTAGCCGATTCAGCTCGTTCATCCAATCGAAGTCGGCTGTCAGCAGAGAGATATGCCCACCCGGTTTTACCAGTGTGGCAAGTTTTTCGAATGCGACCTTGATGTCTGGTACGTGATGCAGGACAAGATTGGCCAGGATCAGGTCAAAGCTCTCCTTTTCGAATGGAGCTTCTTCGATGGACGATTGAATGAAACGATGGTTGCCTGGCAGGGCTTCCACTCGTTCACGGGTCGCCCGCACCATTTCGGGGGAGATATCGATGGCCGTGATGTTGACATTCTTAGAGCGTGCGACCGCATCGCTGAATCGACCTAGGCCGGCACCTGCATCCAGTACTTCGGTGAACTTCAGCTCTTTGAGCTGTTCGGCATACCACTGGCTGATTGGGTGTTTGGCCAGTGTTTCCCAAGACTCGGATCGCTGCTTGTAGTCTTCTGTCGTTGCGTAGTGTGCTTCCAGGTGCTTGCGATCAAAGTATGTATTGAGACCCATCTTCCACTCTCCTTGCTGGTTATATTTGTAGATAAAGCGTGGTGTAGCCAGGTGTTGCAAAAATGATCAGGCAGACGTCAGGAAGTCCCTTCATGCAGGCTTTCTGGGTGAGCTCGGGCAAATGCGGGCTCAGCTAGACTGTTTTCGACGACTCTGAGCAGATTCGGCCATGGAGTGAGCTTCAACTCCAGGCGTTGGGCTGCGTAAGCCTGTGGAATCAGAGCAATGTCGGCGAGCGTCGGTTGGTTGCCATGGGCGAATCGACCAGGCGGACCGTTGAGCAGCCATGTCTCAACGGCAGTGAAGCTCTCTCGAAGCCAGTGGTGCTGCCACTCCCGGACACTTTGTTCATCCGCATCTAGTTGCGTGCGTAGGTAGATTCCTGCGCGCATGCTGGTGACATGATGAGTATCTGCCGCAATCAGCTGATACAGCGCTCTGACTCGTGCCCTTCCTTGGTGATCTGCTGGTAACAGCGGCGCATTCGGGTAGACCTCGTCCAGATACTCAATAATTGCCTGCGATTGCGTTAGTACCACTCCGTCTGTTTCCAGGGCTGGGACCAGCCCTTGAGGGTTAAGGTGCAGGTAATCAGGCAAGCGATGTTCACCCCGGGTGAGGTCATGTTCTATTGATACATACTCAAGCGCCTTGAGATTCAGGGCGATACGAACCCGGTAGGTTGCTGATGAGCGACGGAAACCATGTAGCTTGATCAAGACCTTCCCCCTGAGCGCAGGGTGGTAGGTATGTTGGAGTCATCATTGGCCGATGCCTGGATGGCAAGTACTTGGCGTTCGCTGATTGACTCCCACAATCCCTGGACGCAACGTTGTGCATCAAGGGTTTGGCGTGAGGCTATTGCGGGTCGAGGCAGTGCGTGAGTATAGAAATGGGCGCCTTCGACGGGATATCCGATGGCCCACAGGCGTTTTTCTGGTTTGCCATGCCGATTTACGGGATGCAGGTTTTCATCTATGTCGATGCCTCCTGGATGATACTCGCCGTTGCGATAGGGCTGAATCAGTCCGTGAGTCATGAGGTTTTTGGTTAGTTCGGATCCGTCGCTCAAGGGGGAATAAGTGTCCAGTCGCGCGATCACCAGCACGTCGGCATGGCGTTGTTCGGTATATTCGGCGTACTGGGTGTCGATCCGGAATCTGGCGCAGTCATGATCCATGAGCACTTGTGCCCCAGGACCTCCAGCAATGTCGATCAATCCCGCTTCGCGCAATGCCAGGTACTCGAAGGCGCGCCGTCTGGGAGGGCCGAAGGAGACGCGGTTCGTTATAGGATTGAAATGCTCCACGAAGTACTTGTGGGAAGAGGGCGTAAGGCCGCTGTATTCGATAGCCGTGCGCAAGGCTTCGCGAGTATCTCTGAGCACGTCGGTGGCTGCTTTTACCGGGCTATCGGTGTTGCCCTTCAGGGCTTGTTCAAGATCTTCGCGAACCAGCGATTCAAAAAAGAGCCCGAAATCTTCCTGGCTCGCGAACGATTGACCATTTAGCGGCCATAGGATCGCGTTGATCGCTGCCAGCTCTTGCGAGGTGGGGTTGAATCCCTCAGTAGCGACCGGTTGGCCTGTTGCGGCTATTCGATAGGCATAGGCCATTTCCTTGATTACCAGTGGCAGCACGTCAAGGCGAAAGTCCAGTTGTGGATTGCCAGTGCTGGACAGCACCTCTTCGCGTCGGCTCGACATGGCGGCTGGGGTAAAGAACTGGCCGATATGCTTGCCAGTCAGGCCTTTCTGGTTGATTCCCCGTGCGGCAAATGGCAAGCAGTTGCGCGAAAATAGTAGTAAGGCGGGTTCTTCGCCGGATGCAACGTACTTGAGTCCCCCTTCGTGTTCGATGTATCGCCCACCTCGTCCAAGGGTCAGAGATGAAATCACATCGTGTGCTGTCAAGCCGAAGCCCTGGATAGCGACGGTTGCAAGAGCAGGGATACGATCCAGGCATTGTGCGGGATAAGGGGTGGGAAAGTAGTCCAGGTATCGGTTTTTGACGACTTGCTGTTTAGCAAACGCCGAAAACTCCAGGTCCTGATCAGTTGGCTGACGATTGCCGTGTCCTGTGGTGATTACGGCGTAGTCCACCGTACAGGTTTCACCTTCTTTCAGGATCACATCGTAGCCCCGCTCCCTGGGGATCAAATCGATAACGTGATGCGGCCTCGCCACAAGTGTGATGTTTGAAGGCATCTGCCGGGCAAGATGGTTGTAGAACCATGACAGATACTCGCCCAGCAGGCTGCGTGGTAGATGATCTGCATCGGTAATGGGCTCGCCAGCATCGGCGTGCGCCCGGCAGTACAGTGCTCCTATCCGGCGATAGCCTTGCTGACGCGCCCACTCTACGAGAGACAGTTCCTGTTCTGCTCCAGCGATGCTCAATGGAGCGAACATCGTGACCTGAGACGACACGGTATTGATCAACAGGTGATCGGGTTGCAGTGAGTCATGAGCCCCCTCGCCGAGGGGGCGGGGGTCGAACATCTCAACCTGTAGCCGTACCCCTGTCGGTAACGTTGAGGCATTTTCCAGCATCCTTTCCAGCACAGTCAGGCCTCTTGGCCCCATGCCTATGATCGCTACTTTCACTGGCTGCATTATTCGAACCTCCAGGTTCGGTGGCCGGCTGCTATGAGCCCGCTCATTCATTTACCCAGGGAGCCGCCCCAAGTGCAGGGGTGGAAGCGGGGTGTTCGTGCAGGGCGACGATGTCCGGTTCATTCCGCCAGGCTGGAAACTTCAGGCGTACTGCCGGGTCGTGGCCAGGAATGATGTGGTTTGGTCCTTCGGCCAAATCCTCGATGCGCTGATGACCTTCGAGCATGTCGGCCACGTTGAGCACGATCGGGAATGGGCGACGTGAGCGCAGGTTGTCCCAGTAATGCGCAGCATCGCTGGCCAGCACGATGAAACCGCGAGCAGTGTGGACCCGGACCACTTGCAGGCCGGCAGTGTGCCCCCCCAGCAAGTGCACGCTGATGCCGGGGGCGATGTTTTTCTCCCCGTTGGCGAATACCATCCGCCCGGCATAGAGGCGCTCGATGGCAGAAGCCACATCGCGAGCTTCGAAGGGTTTTCGCAAGGGGGCGTGACACATGCATCGACCTGTGCAATAGGCCATCTCTGCTTCTTGTATATGCAGTCGGGCGTTGGCAAATGCGTCGATGTTCCCGGCGTGATCGTAGTGCATGTGCGTGATGATGATGTCTTGTACCGCGCTGGCTTCGATATCCAGCCGTTCCAGCAACTGAACTGGGGAGTGCAGGTAGTTGCGTTTACGACGCATGGCCATTTCAGCGCTGAATCCGGTATCCACCAGGATTGTGCGTTGTTCGTTGCGGATGACCCATACGTAGAAATCCAGCGGCATGGAAATATCATCGTGTGGGTCATCACCCAGGTAGTTTTCTGCGCTACGGCGTTCGCCATGGGTGGCGTAGCGCAATGCGAAGACTTCGTACCGGGGAAGGTTGGTATCAGCTGACGGGTGATTCATTCCGTGACTTCCAGCAGGAGTTGGTCTTCATCGATCAACTCCACCGGTATCACGGCGTCGTTGGCGGCAATCTGTTGTTCGAAGAAAAAGCGCTTCTCTCCAAAGGCCGGCACCAGTTCATCGAGCCAGGTGGCTTTGGAGTCGAACTTGGCGAAGAAGGGGCGACGAACCCAGAGGGGATTACGAGCCTGCAGGAACTGCAGGACGAAGACCTTTTCCCCGGCGATTTCGGTGATTCCGTCAATCATGACCTTGCCAGGAAAGGCGCTCATGGACGGTCCTCTCACCGTTCGGGCCAAGCCAGAGATGGTGCGATAAGCCTGGGTGAAAATTTCATAAGCACGCGCCAATGGCAGGTTGAAGTACTCACTGGGGCCCGTATCGCGCTCAACGAACATGTAGTAGGGAATCGCTCCTAACTGCACGCCAGTTTTCCATAGTTCAGCCCAGTCCTTAGGAGACTCGTTCACATGGCGAATCAGCGGGGCCTGGATACGCAGGGTTGCGCCGGTGGCGAGGATGTTGCGTACCGCAGTCTGTGCAATTGGATGCTTTATCTCGCGTGGATGATTGTAGTGCCCCATGATTGCCAGGTTTCGGCCGGAAGCGATGACACTTTTGAATACCCCCAGCAGGTCCTGGGAGTCCTTGTCGCTAATGAACCGCTGTGGCCAATAGGCCACTGACTTGGTACCAATGCGAATGTTCTGGATATGGGCCAGTTCCTCGACCAGCAACGGCTCGATGTAAGCCTTCAAGGCTCGCGCGCTCATGATCAGAGGGTCGCCACCTGTGATCAGGATATCGGTGACCTCGGGGTGTTGCTTCAGATACTCGACCAGCATCTCGGAGCTGCGGGCATTGAATTTCAGATCATCCATGCCGACAAACTGTGGCCAGCGGAAACAGAAGGTACAGTAGGCGTGGCAGGTCTGCCCGGCACTGGGGAAGAACAGTACGGTTTCCTGGTACTTGTGCTGGATCCCGGGCACGGGTTTGCCATGCAGACGAGGCACGTTGTGAGTCATTTGGCCGGCGGGGTGTGGGTTCATCCTCTGGCGAATGGTGTTGACCTGCGCATCTATATCCGCTTGTGGTGCACCGGCTGCGAGCAAATCGCGCAGCGCTGTGTATTCATGCTCGCGTAGCATGTTGCGATGAGGAAAGGTCAGTCGGTAGATGGGGTCATCGGGGATGTTGTCCCAATCGATCAGCTCGTCGAGTACGTAGTTATTGACTCGAAATGGCATGACCAGGGAGACGACCTCAATGACTTCTTTCTGATCTGCTGAGAAGTGTGCCCATTGCGGTGCGTTGCGAATGGTCTGTCGGGTGTAAGGTTTGAATGCCCACACTTGGTTGTCGTCCATGAACCCTCTCCTGAAGGGGAAATCGAAACTGAGTCCCGGTACAAATCGATGTCCGGGGAAGGCGATCCTGTCTTTGGTATCAAATGTCCAAAGTGACGTCGTACTCGTCCAGCCAGGTGTTTAGGCCAATGGCCATTTCCATGCCGATTCGGTTCTGGCGTGGAGACGATGTACCGATTTCCGTGTTCAGTACCTGTTGGATAAGCTTGGTATCTAGCAGCGGTTTGGCAGGTGAGTGCGGATCGTCGAGGATTTGCTTCATGGAAGCCCTCAGTTGTTTCTCGTAGGCGGGGTCCTGGGTCGCGGGGTAGGGGTTTTTGACGCGGTCAAGAATTGAGGTGGGTAGCAGGTCCTTCGCGGCGGCACGAAGAATGCTTTTTTCCCGACCGTCGAAGGCCTTCATTTCCCATGGAATATTGAAGGCATAGTCAATAAGTCGGTGATCGCAGAAGGGCACCCGAACCTCCAGGCCCACCGCCATGCTCATGCGGTCTTTACGGTCCAGCATGATCTGCATGCAGCGTGTCAGGTGCACATAGGTTTCCTGGCGCATACGCTGATTTATGGCACTTTCACCTGGCAGAACGGGAACTTCACTGATCGCCTGGGCGTAGCTGTCTTTAAGAAAGGTCTGTATGTCGAGTTTCTTGACCAGATCGGGAGCGAGCAGGGCCTTGCCGTCGAAGTACTTACCTGTTGCCGAAGTCATCCAGCCGAAGAAGTTTTCTGAGATGGCTTGTGGATCGTGGAACCAGCGATATCCGCCAAACAATTCGTCGGCAGCCTCTCCCGACAGGGCAACGGTGGAGTGCTTGCGTACTTCCTCGAAGAGCCGGTAAAGCGAAGGCCACATGTCGCCCCAGAATGCTGGTGGTAGGTCCAGTGCGCGGACTACCTTGGCATGGAGTTGCGGGTCGGCCATCAACGCGCTCTCGAGAATGACCTCTTCATGAGTAGAGTGGATCTGCTCCACCAAGGCTTTGACAAAAGGGGCGTCGGGGGTGAGGTTGAAGTTGTTGGCGACAAAGTCTTGTCCATGTTCGCGAAATTCGAGGGAAAAAGAACGAATGTTGCCTTTTCCACTTTGTAGCAGCTTCTTCGATGCGAGCGCAGTGATGATCGAAGAGTCCAGTCCACCGGACAACAGGCTGCACAGAGGAACATCAGCGACGACCTGACGACCGACGATGTCTTCCAGCAGGTCGCGCGTGTGGCTGATCGTCTGGTCAAGGTCGTGCTCGTGCTCGCGAGCCTCCAATTGCCAATAGCGGCGAGCGGTGAGCCCCTCCTGGGTTACTCGTATCCATTCACCGGGCAATACTTCACGCATGCCTTCAAAGATTGCATGTCCTGGTGTTTTGACCATTTCCAGAATCTCACGCAGGCCATCGGCTTTGACTCTGCGTGGTACATGCGGGTTGGCAAGCAGTGCTTTGGGTTCAGAACCGAATATCACACCATCACGGGTTGGGTAGTAAAACAGTGGTTTGACGCCTGCACGGTCACGAACCAGTAACAACTGTTGGGTGTGGATATTCCAGATAGCGAAGGCATAGATGCCGTTAAGATGCTCGACAAAAGCTTCACCCCATTCAAGATAGGCTGTCAGTACCACCTCGGTGTCGCTAAGCGTCAGGAAGCGGTGACCGCGCGACCGGAGCTCCGCACGCAACTCCTGGAAGTTGTAGACTTCGCCGCTGTAGGTGATGACTGCTGCTTCTTGCCCTCGCTTATCCTTGGCAAGCATTGGTTGGCGTCCACCTTCTAGATCAATGACCGAGAGGCGGCGGTGGCCGAAACCAACGGGCCCGCTGATCCAGAGGCCTTCAGCATCAGGACCGCGTAGCGCCATAGTGTTGGTCATGTCTTGCAGAACATGGCGTTGAAGACTCAAATCTTGGCCGTACGAAACCCAGCCTGTGATTCCACACATACTTTGCTCCCTAGTTTATTTTTGTTTTGCTTTTATTGTTTTAGCAGGCGCACTTAAAGCGTGCCTCCGCCCGTGGGGGAGGCATTTATTATTTTAATGATTAATTGTGAAGGTTTATTGATTGGTTGCCAGATAACGCTTCGATTGCGGTGCGAATATTACAAGGCTGAGAGTTGCCAGCAGCCAAACGCCAATTCCTCCATACAACATCAATACACCGAAGCCGTAACTGAGAGAGTCATGAATGGCTGCCGATGATACTACGGCGTTGGAAACGGTATTACCGGAAGAAATGGACTCGGCCAGTGTATGCAGTTGTGCATCGTCGATGTTACCGGCAAGGCTTTGCTTCAATTGCATATAGACGGCTTGAGCGAGAATAAGCCCCATCAGTGCAATGTTGATCGCCAGAGAAATCATTCGGGCGCTCATGTCTATGCCTGATGCCATGCCTGCACGACTGCTATCTACCGAACCAGTCGTTGTATTGGTAACCGGAGTGTTGGTGATACCCAGGCCAATACCTGCTATGAGACAGCCGGGAAGCATGGTTAACCAGCTGGCATGCTCCATGCTGCTGCCGTACTTCATCAACATGAAGCCCAGGCCTATGGTAAAGAGCCCGCAAGGGATGATGACGCCAGGACGGTAGCGCAGGGCCAGTCGTTCACCGACAGGTGGAAACACCAGGGTCGGCAAGGTGTAGGCGAGCAGTGCCAGGCCGGCGGTAATAGGGTCGTACCCCAGTCCGCTCTGAAAATAAATGGGCAGATAGATCATGAACGGCCAGAAGCTGAAGTTCATGCCGATCGATCCCAGTAGGGCGCCTGAGAAGTTGCGGATTTTGAATACCGAGAAATCGAACATCGGGTGGGAGTGTTTTTTTTCCGCGTAAAGAAACACCACGAAACTGGCGACTGTCGCGGCCAGAATGCTGAGCGCTTGTGTGCTGCCAAAACCAAGGTCTGGTCCCTGGGTGATGTAGTAGGCCAGGCCGAAAACTGTCAGTGACAAGGTTACGATGCCCAGACTGTCCAGTTTGCGTGCTTGTGGGTCGCGCGACTCCTCAACACCTGCAAAAACCAGAAAAAGGGTCACCACAGCAATCAGCACATGAACCAAGAACACCCACTGCCAACTGGAAACGGCTACGATCAGGCCTCCAATGATCGGGCCGAAGCCCAGGCCCATGCCGAACACGATTCCCCAGGCGCCAAAGGCTTTGCTTCGTTCGCGTCCTTCCTGGAACTGATGTGACAGGATGGCGACCTGCGCGATCAACATGGCACCGCCGGCCAGCCCCTGAAGAAATCGGCTGGCTATCAGCACTGATACATTCTGTGCTAGGCCGCAGATTAGAGAGGTAATGCCAAAGGCTACGATGCTGATGATGAAAACACGGCGGCGACCAAATCGATCAGCTAGGGTTCCAGTGGCCATCATGATGGTTGTGCAGGCAATGGTATAGGCGTTCATGATCCATTGCATTTGTTTGAAGTCAGCCTGCAATACTGTTTCCAGTCCGGGCAGGATAACCGGCACGCTTGATATCTCCAGGCCGAACATTAATGAGGCGAGGCAAATTGCTGCCAATGCAATTCTATTCTTTGAACTGTGAGAAAGAGGCACAGATAAGCTCCTTGCAATTGTTGAATAACGAAAACTAATCCATGGTGCGGGCGAAAACTTGACGGCAACAGGGTGCTATTCAGTGTGCAGCGGTGCCCTGTACTTTAAATTGTGAGCGTTTGATCCGGACGGCTATCCGCAAACCGTAGGCAATAAGTAGCAGTCCCACGCAGAGGATTACATGAAGTTCAATCGTGGGGCGGTGAAGTGTATAGATGGTGAATGCTGAAATGAACATCGACCATAAATAGTAGCTTCCTATCCAGTGAAGTAATTGCCAAAGTTTGCGACCTAGCAAGATGGCGGTGTAATCAAAGGATGTGGCGACCATTGCATACATGAACAAATAGCCAATAGCGCCAAGGATGCTGAAGATAAACGGTGGTTTTGCCGTGTCGAAGAGTGTTGGGGCTTCAATGGCAAAGGCAATTACTGCCGACAGATGCACGGTATGTGCTGTTGCGAAAGCTACCCCCAGATGACGGCGATTGCGTTTGAGCCAATGGGTCAGGGGGGCGGGCCATAGCGCATGAAGTGCGCCGGAGGCAAATGCTGTACAAAATAGAAACAGTGCGCAACGTGCCGAGAACACCGCTACATTGCGTATGCCTGTGATGTCAGGCTGGATAGCTAGGATTGCCAGGGCAGCAACCACTACTACCGTTGTTAGGCTGGCACAGAGATACCAGCCTTCGTGCCATTTTCCATAATAGCTCGAGGTCGTCATGTTGACTGCCTTCAACGAGTGCGCGTCCGTACTCCTTTGGCTAGTCTGCTCAGGGCAGTCAGGCCAAAGACTTTTTGAATCTTATATCCTTTATTTGGCCGATTATCTGACTGGTCATTCAATATGTCAATACGTTTTGAGGGTTGTCTGTACGGTAATGCCTCTGTCGTTTGACGCCGTCAGGTAGCGAAAATGCTCGAAAGTAAAATCTGCAGGTAAAAAGGCTCGCATTCACAGCCTGTATGAAACCTCGCAATCCATTGGTCGGTTAGAAAACACCCGTATCGTGAGATACGGGCATTTTTCTGGTTCTTCACGGAACCCTGGGAAAGGTAGAAAAAATATCGGTTTGATGGATGAGTTCGCGCTGTTCAGAGGGCAACGCTACGCTAGCGTGGTGCTGGATGCCGATACCCACCGGGTGCGGTGGAGTGGCGAAGGGCGTAGCCAAGTCGCTATCAGACGCTTTTTTTGAAGAGCTGGGACCGGAGGGCTGTGCACGGTTCGAAACAGTGGCAAGGAATATGAGCACTGCATTTGATCTGGAAGTGCTTCAACATTGCCCTCAGGCGCCCATGGTCCATGACCTGTTTCATGTGGTTGCCAAGTATGGGCGAGAGGTGATTGACCGGGTCCGGACCGATGAAGCCAGCCGCCTGTGCATGACAAGCTTGCTCGCAAGGTGATCAAGCAACTGCGGTGGCTTCTGCTGCGTAATCCAGAGAGTCTCAGGCGCGAAGATCAGCAAATGCATCTGCGGGATCTCCTGGCGGCTAAGTTGCTGATGATTTATCTGATGAGGACAGAGCTCAAACGCTGTGGCCCCCCCTTGCTACCGCCAGGCGATCATCCTTACGCCAGGATGATGAAGGCGCGATACCAAAGCTGAAACCGTTTGCTAAACACCGGAAAGGATACTGGCGCGGTATTGAGCAGGGTGAGATGGCCGATGCACACGGGACGGTTGGAAGGTATCAACAACCGGATGGCTTACGGCTATCGGAGCAGCGAATTCTTTTTCATGAAGATCAAGAACGACTTCCCGGCAATCTGTGAAGAACCATTTTTATGGGGGCTCGCGCGGTGTCTTTTTCTCTGGCGAGGCGTCGAAACATTGCTCCCAGCTTTCGCCAATGCCCACAGGAATTTGCATGTCGTTCATCCAAGCCAACCAGATCCACCTATTGGCCGCCCTCTGGTTCATCGTTTGCTGGGGCGGCTACACCCGCTATGCCACCTGGAAAGGCCGTGACACACCTTGCCTGGCCAGCGTCCTGCACCTGTATCGCGAAGACTGGATGCGCCGCATGCTGTTGCGGGACAACCGCATCGCCGATGCCAGTGTGATCGGTAACCTGGAGCGCAATGCTTCGTTCTTCGCCTCCAGTACCCTGATCATCCTGGCCGGCATCATCACTGTGCTGGGAGCATCGGAGCGCGCGGTCTCGCTGCTGGCCGACATCCCCATGGTCCAGCAGGCATCCCAGGGCATGTCGGAAATCAAGTTGCTGTGCCTGGCGCTGGTGTTCGTCTATGCCTTCTTCACCTTCAGTTGGTGCATGCGCCAATACAACTTCGCCGCGGTGCTGGTGGGTTCGGCGCCGATGATCGGTGAGCGGCATGTCTCCGAGCAGGAGCGCAAGGCCTTTGCCGCCCGCGCCGCGCGGGTGATTTCCATGGCGGCCAACCAGTTCAACTTTGGCCTGCGCTCGTATTACTTCGGCATGAGCATGCTGGCCTGGTTCGTCAGTCCCTGGTTGTTCATGTTGATGAGCAGTGGGGTGGTGCTGGTGCTCTATCGTCGCGAGTTCCATTCCGACGTTCTGGACGTCATGGTCTATACCCCTACAGAGGCGCCATTGCCCGAGGTGAACAAGGAGAGCAACTGATGACCATTCCGTTCTGGTGCGTGTTTATCAGTGCGTTGTTGATCTTCATTGCGCGGATGCCTGTGGCAAAGGCCATGAAGGAGCAGGGCGGCTACGACAACCATCTGCCGCGCCTGCAACAGGCCCGGTTGAGCGGGCGTGGTGCCCGGGCCCTGGCGGCGCACCAGAACAGTTTCGAAGCGTTCATCCTGTTCGCCGTGGGCGTGTTGATGGCACACACCACGCAGACCCAGGGTTGGTTGATCGATACGCTGGCGATCGTCTTCGTGGTTGCCCGTGTGCTTTATCTGGGGTGTTATCTGGCCGACCTGGCGTGGCAGCGGAGCCTGGCCTGGGGAGTTGGCCTGTCGTGTTCTCTGTTATTGATGCTTAGTCCAACTTTTCGTTGGTTGTTGGCGTAGAAGTTACGCCGAAAAAAATAAAGCCCGCACTTGGCGGGCTTTATTCTGTACTGCGCTAAAACCGACTTAGTTGGTTTTAGGTGCTGCTTCCTTGGCGCTTTCTTCAGCAGCGGCCTTGTTGGATTCAGCCTGATCTTTGGCAGCTTCGGCGTTTTCCTTGGCTGCGTCGTTCACCTTATCCTGAGCTTCGTTCATTTTCTGTTGGGCTTGCTCAGCATGTTGGTTGGCATCTTGAGCTTTGTCCTCGGATTTCTTGTCGCAGGCAGCCAGACCGAGGGAAGCGGTCAGCATCAGGGCAATAGCTAAAGTCTTACGCATGGGGTGTTTCTCCTGAGTGAAGATATCTACTGGCCTTTCGATCATGGCCTTGTGACTTAAGTTCCTTGGCTGCGCAGATATATTAAAGATTGATGTCACGGAACTTTTTTACTTTATCGAGCGCACATTCCAGACAATAACTAGAGGCATTCGCCATGGCGCAAGATCTAATCTTCGAACGAGCACAGCGCTTTATTTCCGCGCTGCGCCACTGCCAGGTGCTGGGTATCGGTGTCCATAGCGCCTCCCCGGAGGGGCTGACCCTGACCTTGCCCTATAGCCCGCAAATCGTGGGCGACCCCCAGAGCGGGGTCATCCATGGCGGGGCCCTGACCACGCTGATGGACACCGCCTGCGGCCTGGCCACCCTTTGCGTACTGCCGGAGTTCGAGGTGTGCCCGACCCTGGACCTACGCATAGACTATATGCACCCGGCGCAACCGCATCAGGCCGTGCACGGGTTTGCCCAGTGTTACAGGGTCACCACCGATGTGATTTTCACCCGAGGTTTTGCCTACCAGGACGATCCCGAGCGTCCGGTGGCCCATGTGGTAGGAACCTTCATGCGCATGGGCAAGGGCTTGCCGGGCGCTTCCGCTGCCAGCAAGGGAGAGCGGGCATGAGCGAGAATCTCAAGACCCTGCTGGAGCAGGCCCACCGCCAGGGCGAGTACGCAGCCTTGCTGCAGCGGATTCCCTACGCCGCGTTGATCGGTATCGAGTGTTCGCGCCTGGGCGACGAGTTGCTGTTTCGCCTGCCGGCCAACAAGGACAACATCGGCAATCCCTTGTTGCCGGCGCTGCATGGGGGGGTGATCGCCGGCTTCATGGAATTGGCGGCAGCCCTGCACTTGTTGGTCTTCACCGGTTCTCCCGAGGTGCCGAAGATCATCGACTTTTCCCTGGACTACCTGAGCGCCGGGCGTTTTCGCGACACCTTTGCCCGTTGCCAGGTATGCCGCCAGGGGCGGCGGGTGGCCAATGTCGCGATTACGGCGTGGCAGAGCACTGCCGACGAGCCGATCGCCACCGCTCGTGCACATTTCAAGATCCAGGATCGGATCGGCTCTTGAAATCTGCCGAGTGATCCCCACTTTCATGTCATCCCGCCGTTCACCGCTTCCGGAGTGCGGCCAATGCCATCTGATTGGAGTTTGATGACCATGAGTGTGGAAACTCAAAAGGAAACCCTGGGCTTCCAGACCGAGGTGAAGCAACTGCTGCACCTCATGATCCATTCGTTGTATTCCAACAAGGAAATCTTCCTGCGCGAGCTGATCTCGAACGCCTCCGACGCGGTCGACAAGTTGCGCTTCGAAGCCCTGTCCAAGCCCGAGTTGCTGGAAGGTGGCGCCGAGCTGAAAATCCGCGTGAGCTTCGACAAGGACGCCAAGACCGTCACTCTCGAAGACAACGGCATCGGCATGAGCCGTGAAGATGTGATCACCCACCTGGGGACCATCGCCAAGTCCGGCACCGCCGATTTCATGAAGAACCTCACCGGCGACCAGAAGAAGGATTCGCACCTGATCGGCCAGTTCGGCGTCGGGTTCTACTCCGCGTTTATCGTCGCCGACCAGGTCGAAGTGTTCAGCCGTCGTGCCGGCCTGGCCGCCAGCGAGGGCGTGCACTGGTCCTCCAAGGGTGAAGGCGAGTTCGAAGTCGCTACCATCGACAAGGCCGAGCGCGGTACCCGCATCGTCCTGCACCTGAAGTCCGGCGAAGACGAGTTCGCCGATGGCTGGCGCCTGCGCAACATCATCAAGAAGTACTCCGATCACATTGCCCTGCCGATCGAACTGCCCAAGGAAGCCGCGGCTGCCGAAGGCGAACAGCAGCCGGCGCTGGAGTGGGAAACCGTCAACCGTGCCAGTGCCCTGTGGACCCGTCCGCGTACCGAAATCAAGGACGAGGAATACCAGGAGTTCTACAAGCACATCGCCCATGACTTCGAAAACCCGCTGAGCTGGAGCCACAACAAGGTCGAAGGCAAGCTGGAATACAGCTCGCTGCTGTACGTACCGGCCCGCGCGCCGTTCGACCTGTACCAGCGTGAAGCACCGAAGGGCCTCAAGCTCTACGTGCAGCGCGTGTTCGTCATGGACCAGGCCGAATCCTTCCTGCCGCTGTACCTGCGCTTCATCAAGGGCGTGGTGGACTCCAACGACCTGTCGCTGAACGTCTCCCGCGAGATCCTGCAGAAAGACCCGATCATCGATTCGATGAAGTCGGCGCTGACCAAGCGCGTACTGGACATGCTGGAGAAGCTGGCCAAGAACGAGCCTGAGCAATACAAGGGTTTCTGGAAGAACTTCGGCCAAGTGATGAAGGAAGGCCCGGCCGAGGACTTCGCCAACAAGGAGAAGATCGCCGGCCTGCTGCGCTTCGCTTCCACCCAGGGCGAAGACGGCGAGCAGAACGTTTCCCTGGCCGAGTACCTGGCGCGTGCCAAGGAAGGCCAGGACAAGATCTACTTCCTCACCGGCGAATCCTACGCCCAGGTCAAGAACAGCCCGCACCTGGAAGTCTTCCGCAAGAAAGGCATCGAAGTGCTGCTGCTTACCGACCGGATCGACGAGTGGCTGATGAGCTACCTCAACGAGTTCGACGGCAAGAGCTTTGTCGACGTGGCACGTGGTGACCTGGACCTGGGCAACCTGGACTCCGAAGAGGACAAGAAGGCCGCCGAGGAAGTTGCCAAGAGCAAGGAAGGCCTGGTGGAGCGGATCAAGACCGCCCTGGGCGAGAACGTCAGCGAAGTGCGGGTTTCCCACCGCCTGACCGATTCGCCGGCGATCCTGGCCATCGGTGAACAGGACCTGGGCTTGCAGATGCGCCAGATCCTCGAAGCCAGCGGGCAGAAGGTGCCGGACTCCAAGCCGATCTTCGAGTTCAACCCAAGCCATCCGTTGATCGAGAAGCTCGACGGCGAGCAGAGCGAAGAGCGTTTTGGCGACCTGTCGCACATCCTCTTCGACCAGGCTGCCCTGGCAGCCGGTGATAGCTTGAAAGACCCAGCGGCTTATGTCCGCCGGTTGAACAAGCTCCTGGTCGAGCTGTCGGTTTAATCAAGTAGCAAGAAAAACCCGCCCTAACGGCGGGTTTTTTCATTCTGGTGTCCCTTTGCTGGAGGAGCTGAGTCATGAGTCAAATCACCGTGCGTTCCGTGGTGTATCAGGTCGACGGACAACCCTATGAGGGCCGTCTGGCCTTCGATGCCGCCCACAAGGGGCCCCGCCCGGGCTTGCTGATGGCGCCGAACTGGATGGGGGTTACCGCCGGCGCGCAGAAGATCGCCGAAGCGGTAGCCGCCCAGGGTTATGTGGTGCTGGTCGCCGATCTCTATGGGCAGGCGCTGAGGCCTCGTGACTTCAACGAAGCGGGGGCGGCGATGACTCCGTTGAAGGATGACCGCGCGCTGCTGCGCAAGCGCATGCAGGCCTCGTTCGCGGCCTTGCAGGCCCAAGGGGAGGCGCCAGTCGACACCTCGAAGCTGGCGACCTTCGGTTTCTGCTTCGGTGGCTGCTGTGCTCTGGAGCTGGCTCGCAGCGGCGCACCGGTGAAGGCGGCAGTGTCTTTCCACGGCACCCTGGATACTCCCGAGCCCGCCGATGCACGCAATATCAAGGGCGCGGTGCTGGTACTGCATGGTGCGGCCGATCCGTTCGTGGCCAAGGAGCAACTGCCGGCCTTCGAGGCGGAGATGGATGCCGCCGGGGTGGACTGGCAACTGGTGAGCTACGGTGGTGCGGTGCATTCCTTCACCGATACCCATGCCAATGTGCCGGGCAAGATGATGTACGACGCCAAGGTTTCCGGCCGGGCCTTCGCCACCATGCATCACCTGCTCGAGGAAGTGTTCCGGGGCTGACAACTGCTCCTGCGCCCGCCACGATCCATGCCACGGTCGTGGCGGGCGGGAGGGCTCAGCGTTTGCCCGCTGGCAGCTCGATCCGCTCGCTTTCTCCCGGGACCTGCGGCCAGTCCCCGGCCGCCCAGCGCCGGCGGGCCTCGTCGATCAGGGCCGGATCGCTGGCGACGAAGTTCCAGTTGATCCGGCGTGGCCCGTCCAGGGGCGCGCCACCGATCAACACCGCATGGCAATCGCTTTCGGCGAACAGGGTCGCGGTTTCGCCTTCCGGCAGGATCACCAACGTATTCAGCTCCACCGGCTGGCCATCCAGCTGGGCCTCGCCTGCCAGCACGTACAGTGCGCGTTCCTGATGCTCGGTAGGAATCAGCAGGCTGGTGGCGGTTTGCAGCTGCAGTTCGGCGTACAGCGTCGGGGACAGCACCGGCACTGGCGACTCCAGGCAGAAGCCATGGCCGGCGATCATGCGGATGCTCACGCCGAGGTTGTCGTTCACCGGCAGGCTGGCAGCGGGGTGATGGCTGTAGTGCCCCGGTCCCTGTTCCTGGTCCCGGGGCGAAGCCAGCCATACCTGTAGCCCATGCATGCGCCGCTCCCGGTCCAGTTGCGCCGATGGCGTGCGCTCGACGTGGGCGATGGCGCTGCCGGCGGTCATCCAGCTGACGTCCCCGGCCTCGACGACCTGGTCCGAACCCAGGCTGTCCTTGTGCTGGATCTGTCCGCTGAACAGGTAGGTCAGGGTGGACAGGCCGATATGCGGGTGTTGGCGGATGTTCATGCCCTTGCCCGCCGGATAGGTGGTTTCCAGCATGTGGTCGAAGAACACGAAAGGCCCGACGCTGCGACATTGCGCCGAGGGCAGGGGGCGGAGGATGGGCTGGCCTTCGACGTCCTCGGCACGGGGACGGATCACGAGGGGGGAATTCATGGCGGGCTCCAGGCTGGTCGGGTTATGCCCGGGAGCATAACCCGCTTGCCCAGGCCGCGCGCTACTGGCTGAAGGCGCCTTCGGAGAGGTGGGTCTCGATGCTCACTTCGCTGGTGGTCATCAGCTTGTGGATCGGGCAGCGATCGGCCACTCGATGCAGTTCTTCACGCTGGGCATCGGTGAGCACGCCCTTGAGGGTCAGCTTCACATGCAGGGCGTACTTGCCCTTGGTTTCTTCGCTGTTGTCATGCTTGATCTCCACCGTGACGCCGGTGAGCGGGATGTTCTTCTTCTGGGCATAGAGCTTGAGGGTCAGGGCCTTGCATGCCCCCAGCGCGGCGTCGAAGTAATCATGGGGCTCCGGAGCGGTACCTTCGCCACCTGCCGACTTGGGTAGGTCGGTGAAGAAGTGGTGGTCGTCCACCTGGATGCTGTGGCGGTAACCTTCGCTGGACTCGGTGTTGACGGTGATGGTCATGGCAAACCTCAGGCAGTGATTGATGGAATCAGGCATTAAAAGGTGCTGAAGTTATAGAGCATCGCACGACTCGTGTGTTCCCCATTTTCTGAACCTGCGACCTGGCGCCACGGTCTATCCTGCTTCGATACTCGGGAGCCTGAGCGGTGCACTGGAGCCATTTTCACGCAAGCTGCCTGTCTTTGCTGCTGATGCTGCCCCTGGCGGCAGCACAGGCGCGGGACTACATCTACAGCGATGCACACCTGCACTATGTCGATTTTTTCCAGGAAACCCAGGGCATGCAGGCCTTGCTCGAGGCCATGGCCGACAATCGGATCGAGCAGGCGATGATCTCCGGGATCCCGGTGGCCAAGAAATGGCACGAGGACGAACCCAAGCGTCCGCGCTACTACGCCGGGGACGATGCCGGTGCCTACTGGTACAGCGCCACCGATGTGCTGGTGGCCGCCGCGGTCAAGCAACTACCGGTCGAGCAACGCCGGCGCCTGCATCCGTTCCTTTCGGGGTTCAATCCCAACGACAAGAATTCCGCGGCCCATATCCAGCGCATGCTCGATCTCGATCCGGGGTTGTGGCAGGGCATCGGCGAGGTTTTCACTCGCCATGATGACCTCACCGCGTTGATCGACGGCGATACGCCACGGGCCAACAACGAGGCCATGGCCAAGGTCTATCGCCTGGCGGCGAAGCATGATCTGCCTGTGATGCTGCATTCGAACATCACCTCCAAGCGCGAGCGCAATCCCCTGTACCTGGCAGAGATAGAGGAGCCCCTGGGTCAGCATCCGCAGACCCGGTTCATCTGGGCCCACGCCGGCACCAGTGCCGAAATCCATCGTCACCAGGAGCGCCTGGAGTTCCTGCTGCCGACCCTGGAGCGGTTGCTGGAGCGCTACCCGAACCTCTACATAGACCTGTCCTGGAGCCTGCTCACTCCCTATCTGCTGGACGAGCAGGGCACCCCGCGCCGGGAATGGCTGCGCTTGGTGGAGCGCTATGCGGAGCGCTTCATGCTGGGCTCGGATGTGGTCGGGCGTTTCGACAAGCTGGGGCGGGAGTTGCACGGCTTCGATGGGTTCCTCGATGCCCTGCCGGCCGAGGTGGCCCGCAAGGTGGCCCATGACAATTTCCTGGCCGTGCTCCCGGCTTCTCGCTGAGCCGCTGTCCCGGCGGATTGTCATCAGCTTGTCACCCTTGGTTCATATGCTCGCGCCATCTCAATCAAGGAGCGCGATATGCATTTCACTCGTTCAAGCGTCCTGGCGGCGCTGATGATCGTCAGCGGCCTGGCCAGTGCCGAGGTCCGTGTCGAAGGCCCCGTGGAGTTCGGCGTGTTCGAAGGCCCCAAGGCCGAGCTGCAATCGGGGGAGCGGGTGCTGCGTCGCAGCAACGAGAAGATCCAGCAGACTGCCGTGGTACCGGCCCGATTGGGCACCAAGTTCGGCATGCGCTACCAACTGCTGGGCAAGGTCGCCGACGGCCAGCCGCTGACCCTGTTGTACCTGACGCCGGGTATTCGCACTCCTGATGGCTTGCGCCATGACAAGCTGGAAGTGACCCAGAAGCTGGTGCTCAATGCCCCTCAGGATGTGATGGCCTACGAGTTCACCGAAAGCCACGAAGTGGTGCCGGGTGAATGGCACTTCATGGTGTTCCAGGGCGACCGTTTGTTGGCAGAACAGCGATTTTCGGTGCGCTGAATCGTTTTATGCCCAGGTATCGAAGTACTTGGGCGTTTTGATATCACTTTTTCGTCTTACGCAAATTCCATCTGGCCCGATACCGTCTAAGAGCACCCTGCTGCAAGTCTTGCAGCGCTCTAGGAAGGAGCCAAAGGAATGAGCCTCAGAAGTCTGAATATTGCGCCACGGGCAAGCCTGGGTTTTGGCTTGCTGGCGCTCATGATGTTTATCCTCGGGGCATTCGCCCTGATGCAAATGGCCAACATGCGCCAGCAATCCGATGAGGTAGAGAGCAATTGGTTGCCCAGCGTCATGTCCGTTGGTGACATGAGCCAGGACCTGCTGCGGGTCCGCGCCTTGACCTTGCGCCTGCTGATCAATCGCGATCCTCAGGCGATCGCCCAGAACGAAGCCAAGATCAACGACATAAAGAAGGGCCTGGGCATCGCCCAGGGACGTTATGAGTCGCTGATCGTGCTGCCCCAGGAGCGTGTGCTGTTCGATCGCTTCAAGTCCATCGAGAAGCAGTACCTGGAGCGCCAGGCCCAGGTCATGCAGTACTCCAGCCAGAACCAGGTGGAGGCGGCGGCCAAGGTCGTCAACGGCGAGATGAACCAGTTGGCCGATGAAATGGCCGCCACCCTGCATGACCTGATCGACCTGAACAAGCAGAGCGCCACCCAGGCCACCGACCTGGCCCAGGAGGTGTTCAGCAGGTCGCGGATCTGGGTGGTGGTGATGATCGTGGCGGCGGCGCTGGTGACCGTTGGCCTGGCGTTGCTGCTGACCCGCAGCATCGTCCTGCCCCTGGCGCAATCGTTGAGCGTGGCCGAGGTGGTGGCCGGCGGCGACCTGACCGGCGATATCCGGGTGAGCGGCAAGGACGAGCCGGCGCGCTTGCTCCATGCGCTCAAGGCCATGCAGCACAGCCTGCGGGAAACCATCAAGCGGATCTCCGATTCTTCGAGCCAGCTGGCCTCGGCTTCTGAGGAGCTCAGTAGCGTCACCGAGGATGCGACCCGGGGCTTGTACCAGCAGAATCAGGAAATCGAACAGGCGGCCACGGCGGTGAACCAGATGACCGCGGCAGTGGAGGAGGTGGCCAGCAATGCCGTGGCCACGTCCCAGGCTTCCCGGGAGTCCGACCGGATCGCCAAGCACGGGCGCGAGCAGGTGCAGCAGACGGTGCTGTCCATCGAGTCGCTGGCGGAAGATGTGACGGCCAACGCCAATCAGGTGGAAGATCTGGCCCAGAAGGTCTACGGCATCAGCAAGGTGCTGGAGGTGATCCGTGCCATTGCCGAGCAGACCAACCTGCTGGCGCTGAATGCCGCCATCGAGGCGGCGCGGGCCGGGGATGCCGGACGCGGTTTCGCGGTGGTGGCCGACGAGGTGCGGGCCCTGGCCCATCGGACCCAGCAATCGACCCAGGAAATCGAACAGATGATCGGGGGCATCCAGCAAGGCACCGACCTGGCGGTCAACTCCATGCAGCAGAGTAACAGCCGCGCCCGCTCGACCCTGGAAGTGGCCAAGGCGGCCGGACAGGCCTTGGAGGAAATCGCCTCGGCCTTCACCGAGATCAACGAGCGCAACACCGTCATCGCCAGCGCCTCCGAGCAGCAGGCAGCGGTGGCGCGGGAGGTGGATCGCAATCTGATGAATATCCGCGACCTGGCCCACCAGACTTCGGCGGGGGCCAACCAGACCAGCGCCGCCAGCCAGGAGCTGTCACGCCTGGCGGTGGATCTCAACGCCATGGTGGCGCGTTTCTCGGTGTGAATCCCGGGCAAGAAAAAGCCCCGAACCAGTCGGGGCTTTTTTTCAGGCTACGGCGGGACT
Organism: Pseudomonas piscis; assembly: GCF_009380155.1. GTDB lineage: Bacteria > Pseudomonadota > Gammaproteobacteria > Pseudomonadales > Pseudomonadaceae > Aquipseudomonas > Aquipseudomonas piscis. Next base: position 1,488,655 of record NZ_WHUV01000001.1, read on the forward strand.
TACTTGCCCTGCCAGCGCTTGAGGACCAGGGTGGCATTGGTGCCGCCGAAGCCGAAGCTGTTGCTCATCACGGTGTTGAAGGCAACGTCTTCGCGGGTCTTGGTCAGGATCGGCATGTCGGCCACTTCCGGATCCAGCTCGTCGATGTTGGCCGAGCCGGCCATGAAGTTGCCTTCCATCATCAGCATGCAGTAGATCGCTTCGTGAACGCCGGCGGCGCCCAGGGAGTGACCCGACAGGCTCTTGGTGGAACTGATGGCCGGAGCCTTGGCGCCGAACACTTCACGCACGCCTTTCATTTCGGCGACGTCACCGACCGGAGTCGAAGTGCCGTGGGTGTTCAGGTAGTCGATCGGGGCGTCGACGGTGGACATGGCCATCTGCATGCAGCGGATGGCGCCTTCGCCGCTCGGAGCCACCATGTCGTAGCCATCGGAAGTGGCGCCGTAGCCGACGATTTCCGCGTAGATCTTGGCGCCACGGGCCAGGGCGTGTTCCAGCTCCTCGACCACCACCATGCCGCCACCGCCGGCGATGACGAAACCGTCACGCTGGGCGTCGTAGGCGCGGGAGGCTTTCTCCGGGGTCTCGTTGTACTGGGTGGACAGGGCGCCCATGGCGTCGAACAGGAACGACTGGGTCCAGTGCTCTTCTTCACCGCCGCCGGCGAACACGATGTCCTGCTTGCCCATCTGGATCTGCTCCATGGCGGTGCCGATGCAGTGGGCGCTGGTGGCGCAGGCCGAAGCGATGGAGTAGTTCAGGCCCTTGATCTTGAACGGCGTGGCCAGGCAGGCGGAAACGGTGCTGCTCATGGTCCGGGTGACGCGGTACGGACCAACGCGCTTGACGCCTTTCTCGCGCAGGATGTCCAGCGCTTCCATCTGGTTCAGGGTCGAGGCGCCGCCGGAGCCGGCGATCAGGCCGGTGCGCGGGTTGGATACCTGCTCTTCGGTCAGGCCGGAGTCGGCAATGGCGTCCTTCATGGCCAGGTAGGCATAGGCTGCCGCGTGGCCGACGAAACGGTAGATCTTGCGATCGATCAGTTCTTCGAGGTTCAGGTCAATGGAGCCGGAAACCTGGCTACGCAGACCCATTTCGGCATATTCCGGGTTGAAGCGGATGCCAGGGCGACTTGCACGCAGGTTAGCGGAGACGGTCTCTTTGTCATTGCCCAGGCACGAAACGATGCCCAGACCAGTGATAACGACGCGGCGCATGCGGATAACCCTTAAAAATTGTCAGTGGAGGTGAACACGCCGACCCGCAGGCCTTCGGCAGTGTAGATTTCCTTGCCGTCGACGCTGACCGAACCATCGGCGATGGCCAGGTTCAGCTTGCCCTTCAGGACGCGTTTGATATGGATGTTATAGGTGACCTTCTTGGCGCTTGGCAGCACCTGGCCGAAGAATTTGACTTCTCCCGAGCCCAGGGCGCGACCGCGGCCCGGGAGGCCTTGCCAGCCCAGGAAGAACCCCACCAGCTGCCACATGGCATCCAGGCCCAGGCAGCCTGGCATCACCGGGTCGCCTTCGAAATGGCAGGCGAAGAACCACAGGTCCGGAGTGATATCCAGCTCGGCGACCAACTCACCTTTGCCGTACTTGCCACCTTCGCCGCTGATGTGAGTGATGCGATCGATCATCAGCATGTTGCCGGCGGGCAGTTGCGCATTACCTGGGCCGAACAGCTCACCGCGACTGCAGCGCAGCAGATCTTCCCGAGTAAAGGCGTTTTGTTTGGTCATGCGAGCTCCTCAATAGTCCCGTGCGGCAGGGTTGGGCAAATCTTCCCGGCCGATCGAAGCGTTCATGCCTCGAGCCGGCAGCCTACTCATAGACTATTGCGTTGTAGTGAAAGTCACAGCGCAAAGGGCATGAATGTACACTTGTGCACTGAAATTTTTTTCGGAGGCCTTTTCAGGGCCCCATCGGGTGCCTAAGACTGCCGCACTTTCGCCCGCCACGCCAGTCGCAGATGTTTGAAAATAGCCCGCTATTGCACCCAACGTTGGAGAATTTGCTGTAGATCCGCCCGCTTGAAGGGCTTTGCCAGATAGTCGTTCATGCCGGCCGCAAGGCAGGCCTCACGGTCACCCTGGAGGGCATTGGCGGTCAGCGCGATGATGGGTAGATCGGCACAACCGGGCAGTTGCCGGATCTGCCGGGTGGCCTCGTAGCCGTCGACCAGCGGCAACCGGCAATCCATCAGGATCGCCTCGAAAATCAGGCTTTCGGCACTGCGTACCGCCTGGGCGCCATCGGTGACGATGCTCACGCTGAAGCCCAGGCTGCGCAACATGGCCTGGATCACGGTCTGGTTCACCGGGTTGTCCTCCACCAGCAGCACGTTGCGGCCTGCGCCCTGGTCCGCCGCAGTGCTGGCCCGTGGGGCCGCTACCGGCAGTGTCTGCTGGAACAGCGCCAGGGGGATTTCCAGGGTGAACACCGAGCCCCGGCCTTCCTCGCTCTGGGCCCGCAGGGTGCCGCCCATGCGCTCGGCCAGGGTCCGGGCGATGGGCAGGCCCAGGCCGGTGCCGCCATAGCGCCGAGAGATCGAGCTGTCGGCCTGCTGGAAGGCGTCGAACATCGATTCCAGGCTGGCCGGGTTGATGCCGATGCCACTGTCGCGTACCGCACAGGTGAACCACAGGAGCTCGTGGTCCAGGGCCTGCCACTGGGCTTCGATGGTCACGCTGCCCTGTTCGGTGAACTTCAGCGCGTTGCCGACCAGGTTGACCAGGATCTGGCGGATCCGCGTCGGATCGCCCTTGACCTGCAACGCCTCCAGTCCCGGCGCCAGCCGCAACTTCAGGTCCAGGCCCCGTTGCAGGGCACTGTGCTGGAAGGCCTGGGCCGAACTGGCGATCAGTTCGGCCAGGTTGAACGGAATGTGTTCCAGCTCCAGGGCCGAGCGCTCGATACGCGAGAAGTCGAGAATGTCGTTGATCACCTTGAGCAGGTGCTCGGTGGATTCCGAGGCCAGTGCCGCGTACTCGCGTTGCTCGCGGGTCATCTCGGTGGTTTCAAGCAACTGCAGCATGCCCAGCACACCGTTCATAGGCGTACGCAACTCATGGCTCATCATCGCCAGGAAGTCCGACTTGGCCCTGTTCGCCTGTTCCGCTTCTTCCCGGGTCTGGATCAACTGGGACATGGCCTGCTGCTGTTCGCGGCTGGCCAGTTCCAGGCCGGCCGCGAGGTTGTTGATGTGCCGCGCCAGGTTGCCCAACTCGCCATCGTCGACGATCGGCAACGGGGTCTTGAAGTCGCCTTCCTGGATCGCCTTGACCGCGTTGCTCATGGCCCTGATCGGCTGGGCCAGGCCGGCGGCCAGGCGTCGGGCCAGCAGGAAGGTGAAGAGCAGGGCGAACAGGGCGAGGATCCCGGCCTTGAGGACGATTTCCTGTTGGCGCTGGCTGAAGGCGTCGTTGGACATGCCGACCAGCACGCGCCCCAGGTAGCCGTCGCCCTGGCTGGCCAGGCTGCCCGGATCCTCTTGCAGGAAGTCGTTGTGCACCTGGATCCGCTGCAGCCGCACGGGAGCCTGGAACACTTTGATCTGTTTCGCATGGTCATGGCTGGCCGAAGGCTGCTCGACATACACCAGGATGTTGTTGGCGCTGTCCTGGACCTCCAGGAATTGCACGTGGGGCGTGCTCAGGGTCGCTTGCAACAGGCTTTCCAGGCCCTCGTTGTTGCCGGAGATCACCCCGTACTCGGTGGCCGGGGCCAGTTGGTTGGCGATCAGCTGGCCGGTGTGGTCCAGCTCCTGGTGCAGGTCCTGGATGCGCACGAAAGTGAAGAAGCTGATCAGCAACAGTGTCAGGAGCAGCGCGGGGCCGAGGCTGATCAGCTGAGTACGGGCCTGGATATCCCAACGGCGACGCAATGTCATGGGCGTTTCTCTCCTTCGCTCAACTGGCGGGCGACGGCCTCAGGATCGATTTCCTCGATGCCCAGGGAGCGTGCCACCTGTGGGTTGCTCAATACCTTGAAGGCCGCCGGGTACTGCGAACGGGGCCATTGGGCTGGTGGCCGGTCCAGCAGCTGGTCCAGGGTTTGCAGCCAGTCCTGCTGGTCGCTGTAGGTGCTGGCCAGGCTGCCAGCCCTGACGAAACCGGCGTTGGGCCCGATCAGGGCCTGTTGTCGGGCATAGCTGCTGAGCAGCAGGTTCTTGACGGTCTTGGGGTTGTACAGGCTGGGGTCGTCCAGGCCCAGCAAGACTTCGCTGTTGCGCAGCACTTCCTGCAATGGACGACTGTCGCCGATGTCGTCCCAGGCCTCGGCGACGATCTCCAGCCCCTGGGCGCGCGCCGCCTGGCGCAGTTCCTCGAGCAGGAACCGGCTGTCCTGGCTGTACAGCACGCCCACCCGGCGGACCTGGGGCAACACCTCGTGGATCAGGCGTAGCTGGCGGGTCCCGGGCGGGTCGCTCCACAGCAGGGTGAGCCTGGGCTGCGGCGTACCTGGCAGGCGTTGGGCGGCTTGCAGGCGACTGATGCGCAGCACCAGGGTCGCCGGGCCCTGCGCATCCTGCAGGCGCCAGTCGAGGCTTTGCGGGTCCAGCAGGATCAAGCGCGTGGCCGCCGGCAAGAGGCCCGGTGCGGGCAATTGCCCGAGCGGCTCGAAGCGCACCTGGTCCTGGGGGCGCAGGTCCGCCAGTTCCCGGGCGAAGCTGCGCACGCTGTCGCTGTCTTCGCTGGCGGTCAGCAGCACTTCGGCTGCGCGCAACGGCGCGCACAGCAGCCAGCCCAGCAGCACCAGGCTCCAGCCGAGTCGAGGCAGGCCCTTGCGCGAGCGAGCCATGCTAGAACTCCAGCTCCGCGCTGAAGTACAACGTGTGGCGGGAGTCGTAGCGGTTGTCGGCGAAGGTGACGGGCTGGTGGTCGAGCCGCTGTTGCAAGGTGCCGGCCAGCTCCAGGTCGGCCTTGCCCAGGGACAGGCGCTTGGCGACGCGGGTATCGACCCGCTGGAAACGGTAGCCGTTGAGGGCGCTGTCTCCATAGTAGAAGAGTGCGCTGGACCAGCCCTGGCCCCAGTTGCGCAGCCAGCCGGCCGAGCCGCTGTTGCTGGCGCTCAAGCGCTGGTCCAGGCGGTTGCTGGCCTGGGCATGGACATAGGCGTAGGTCAGGCGCAGGCGGTCGGCGCGGCTCAGTTGCCAATCCAGCTGGCTTTCGCTGCCGGTGAAACGCGCCGAGTTGCTGTTGCTGGCGATGTACTGGTTGTTGCGCAGCGGCTCGCTGACCATCCTGCTGATTTCGTCGTAGAACAGCTTGATATCCAGGTTCAGCCGCTGGTCGACGAAATAGCCGTTGTAGCCCAGCTCCCGGGAGCGCATGCGTTCCTGGTCGAGGTCGCCGGGGCCGCGGGTCTTGACGAAGTACTGGGCGCTGTTCTGGCCGTAGACCGGAGCGCTCAGGCCGGTGACCCGATAGCTCCAGTTGACGTTGTTCTCGAACATGTCCGGGGAACGTATGGCTTCGGAGTACACCGCCCGCAACCCGTGGCGCGGGTTGATCAGGTAGTTGACGGCGATCCGCGGGGTCAGGGAGTTCCCGGTGAGCCGGGCGTCTTCGTACATGGCCCCGCCCTGGATCAGCCAGTGTTCGCTGGCCCGCCATTCCAACTGGCCGAACAGGCGCCAGGTGGTGTCATCCAGCACGCCGTTGAAATAGGTCTCGGAGTCGGCGCGGTCGTAGCGGTAGTTCATGCCGCTGACCAGCCGCAGGTCGTCGGCGAGGCTCAGGGTGTCCTGTATTTCCAGGTCGTAGCGGGTTTCCCGGGTGCTCTGGTCGATATTGCCGCAGACGGGGTTCTTGCCGCCGGCGTTCCATTGACCGATGACCTGCCGCGCCAGTGCTTTTTCTTCCTCGGTTCCTGCCGGTGCCGCGCCGGGGTTATCAGGCATGTTGCGCGCCAGGCGCTCGGTGTAGTTCGGGTTGAGCTGCCACAGGCGCGCCAGTTCGGGACTGAAGGACAGGGCCGCATCGCAAGCCCTCCAGGTCTGCTGGCGATCCCAGTGCTGGGCCGAGCCCTGGACGTAGAGGCTGTGCCGTGGGTCCAGGTCCAGGTTCCAGCGCAGGGAGGTCGCATAGTCCTTGGCGATCACGTCGGAGTTGTAGCCTTTCTCGGCGTAGTCCTTGAACACCGGCCGATAGGTATAAGGCCGCTGGTTGCTGCCTTCCTTGGCATTGAACTGCCAATCGATGCTCTGGCGTTCGTCGAGCATCTGGCCGAGCGCCAGGCTGATGCGGTTCAGGCGCCGGCTGTCGCGATAGTCCGACCCGTCCTGGCGCTTGTCGAAGCCATCGTCCTCCTGGCCCGAAAGCGACAGGCGCAGGTCGCCGCCGTCCCAGCCGGTACCCTGGCTGGCGTACCAGTCGGCCACACCACGCTGGCCACGGGTCACCTTGATCCGCGTGCCATGGCTGTTGGCCGGCGAGCGGGTAATGATGTTGACCACCGCCATCAATGCGTTGGCGCCGTAGCTGACGGTATTGGGGCCGCGGAATACCTCGATGCGCTCGATATCCTCCATGGCCACCGGAATGTCGCTCCAGTCCACGGTGGCCAATCCGGCCCGATACACCGAGCGCCCGTCGATCAGGACCTGCATGCGCCGGGCTTCGCTGGCGCTGGTGCCGTGGTAGTTGACCGTGGCCTGGTTGCCGCTGATGGCGCCGACCATCATCCCCGGGACCAGGCGCAGCAGTTCGCTGATGTCCCGGGCGCCGCTGGCCTTGATCAATTCGTTGTCCAGCACGGTCATGCTGCCGGGCACTGCGGCGGGGGATTGTTTCAAGCGGGTGGCGGTCAATACCTGGGGCAGTGCGCCGTCGTCGACGAACAGATCTTCGGCCAGCGCCGGATGACCGGATAGCATGCCCAGCAGCAATGACAGGCGAAGGGGGGAGGGACCAGCGGGCACGGCGCAGCCTTGAAACGTGAAAGATGGCGCGCATGTTAACCGAGACGGTCGAGTTTTCCATTCGATGGGCCTGCATCTGCCGAGCGCCTGCGCGGGTTTCCGACAGATCGCCCGGACAGTTGACCGGGGCTGGTGGTCGGATGGCCGCCCCGTATAATGCCGCCATCGCCACTGCTATGGAAAAACGGATTGCATATGACACAACAGCGCCCTATTGCGGTCCTGGGAGGCGGAAGTTTCGGTACCGCCGTGGCCAACCTGCTGGCCGAGAACGGCCAGGCGGTGCGGCAGTGGATGCGTGATCCCGAGCAGGCCGAGGCCATTCGGCTCAATCGCGAGAATCCGCGTTATCTCAAGGGCATCAAGATCCACCCGGCGGTGGAGCCGGTCACCGACCTGCTGGCCACCCTCGAGGACAGCGACCTGTGTTTCGTCGCCTTGCCCTCCAGTGCCCTGCGCGCGGTGCTGGCACCCCATGCACAGCGACTCAGCGGCAAGATGCTGGTCAGCCTGACCAAGGGCATCGAGGCCCAGACCTTCAAGCTGATGAGCCAGATCCTCGAGGACATCGCGCCCCAGGCGCGGATCGGCGTGCTTTCTGGCCCCAACCTGGCCCGCGAAGTGGCCGAGCATGCCCTGACCGCCACGGTGGTGGCCAGTGAGGACGAGCAACTGTGCCAAGAAGTCCAGGCGGTGCTGCATGGCCGTACCTTCAGGGTCTACGCCAGTGCCGACCGCTTCGGCGTCGAGCTGGGCGGCGCCTTGAAGAACGTCTACGCAATCATCGCCGGCATGGCGGTGGCCCTGGGCATGGGGGAAAACACCAAGAGCATGTTGATCACCCGGGCCCTGGCGGAAATGACCCGCTTCGCCGTGAGCCAGGGGGCCAACCCCATGACCTTCCTTGGCCTGGCCGGGGTCGGCGACCTGATCGTCACTTGCTCCTCGCCCAAGAGCCGCAACTACCAGGTGGGCTTCGCCCTGGGCCAGGGCCTGAGCCTGGACGAGGCGGTGAGCCGCCTGGGCGAAGTGGCGGAAGGGGTCAACACCCTCAAGGTGCTCAAGGCCAAGGCCCAGGAGCTGGGGGTCTACATGCCGCTGGTAGCCGGGTTGCACGCGATCCTGTTCGAAGGCCGGACGCTCGCCCAGGTGATCGAGCTGTTGATGCGCGGCGAACCGAAAACCGATGTCGACTTTATCTCCACCAGCGGATTCAACTGAGCAGTACAGGAGCGAGACATGAACGATACGAATTCCGAGGCCAAGTACGAATCCATTCTCCTGCGGGTGTTGTGGATGCTGGTATTCGCCCTGGTGTGGCAGGTGGCGCAGTTCCTCCTGGGGGCGCTGGTGGTAGTGCAGCTCATCTACCGATTGGTCTACGGCGCCCCCAATGCCAGCCTGATGAACTTCGGCGACAGCCTGAGCCAGTTCCTGGCGCAGATCGGCCGCTTCGGCAGTTTCCACACCGAACAAAAGCCCTGGCCGTTCGCTGACTGGCCGGCGCCCCGGGCTCCGGAGGGCGAGGCGCCCCACAGCGTGCCCCCGGCGCCGCATCCGGTGCGTGACGAGGAGCCCAAGCTGTGAGGCTCTGGGTATTGCGCCATGGCCAGGCCGAAGCCCATGCGGCCACCGATGCCGAGCGCAACCTGACGGCCCATGGCCGGCAGCAGGTGCTGGCCAGCGCCGCGCAACTGATCGGCCAGCCCATCACCGGGATCCTTGCCAGTCCCTATGTCCGGGCCCAGCAAACTGCGCACCTGGTGCGCGAGGCCCTGGGCTTTGAGGGCGAGGTGCGTACCGTGTCCTGGCTCACCCCGGATACCAATCCACTGAGGGCGCTGGAGCAACTGGACAGCGCCGAGAACCTGTTGCTGGTCAGTCACCAACCCTTGGTGGGCAGCCTGATCGGCCTGTTGCAGCATGGTCACCTGCGTGACCCGCAAGCCATGGACACCGCCAGCCTGGCGGAGTTGGCAGGCGACTGGCCGCTGGCCGGGGCCATGACCCTGGTTCGCGTCGACCATCCCTGATGCCCTCGCCGCCGGGCCCATGGCTCCGGTGGTGGGTGTCGGCAAGGCTGATGCCGGCTACATTTCTTAACTTGCAGCGCTCCCTGGTGCGTGGAATAGTCGACCGAGCAAGTGCTTGGTTGGTTAGCGGCTGTTCCCGAACACAACAAGAACAAAGGAGCGCGTCATGTCTGCTGCTTTTCGTTTGCCGTTGCAAGTGTTCTACCAGCGTGAAGCAAGTCATCCCCAGCAACTTTTCCTGGTCCAGCCCTGCGCCGGTGGCCAGGTGCAGGAACTGAGCTGGGCCGAGGTCGCCCAGCAGGTCCGACGCGCCGCCCAGTGGCTGCGGGAGCGGCAACTGCCGGCGGGCAGCAATATCGCGATCATCGGCAAGAACTCCGCCCACTGGATCATCGCCGACCTGGCGATCTGGATGGCCGGGCATGTCTCGGTGCCGCTGTACCCCAACCTCACCGCCGAGTCGGTGGCCCAGGTGCTGGAGCATTCCGGGTCGGCCCTGGCGTTCATCGGCAAGCTCGATGCCTGGCCGGAAATGTCCCGGGGCATCAGGCCTGGTTTGCCCACCATCAGCCTGCCATTGGCACCGCAGGGCCGCTTCGATTTCAGCTGGGAGGCGCTGCAGCGTTGCCAGCCAATGACCGATAGCCCCTGCCCGGGGCCCGACCAACTGGCCACCATCATCTATACCTCCGGTACCACCGGATCGCCCAAGGGCGTGATGCACAGCTTCGGCAACCTCGGGTTCACCGCCAGCCATGGAGTTCAGATGTTCGGCCTGGGGCCCGGCGACCGGCTGCTGTCCTACCTGCCGTTGTGCCATGTGGCCGAGCGCGTATTCGTCGAGATGGGCGCGCTCTACACCGGACAGACGATCTTTTTTGCCGAGAGCCTCGATACCTTCCTGGCCGACCTGCGGCGTGCCCGGCCCACGGCGATGTTCGGCGTGCCACGGATCTGGACCAAGTTCCAGATGGGGGTCTACGCCAAGATGCCGGCCAGGCGCCTGGACCTGCTCCTGGGCCTGCCGCTGATTGGCAAGTGGGTCGGGCACAAGGTCCTGGCGGGGCTGGGGCTGGATGCGCTGCGCGTGGCCCTGTCCGGAGCCGCGCCAGTGTCTCAGGCCCTGTTGCACTGGTACCAGCGCCTGGGCCTGGATGTGCTGGAGGTCTACGGCATGACCGAGAACTGTGGTTACTCCCATCTGGGCCGCTCGGGAGAATACATCCCGGGTTGGATCGGCCGGCCCTGTCCCGAGGTCCAGGTGCGCATCGCCGTGGACGGCGAGGTCCAGGTCCGCAGCCAGGCGGTGATGCAGGGTTACTACAAGGACCCGCAGAAGACCGCCGAGACCATCACCGAGGATGGTTTTTTACGCACCGGCGACAAGGGCGAGCAGGATGCTGCCGGCAACCTGCGCCTGACCGGTCGGCTCAAGGAAATCTTCAAGACCAGCAAGGGCAAGTACGTGGCGCCGGCGCCCATCGAGATCCGCCTGGCCGAGCATGCGCACATCGAGCAGGTATGCGTGGTCGGCGATGGCCTGAGCGCGCCCTTGGGTTTGTGCGTGTTGTCGGCGGCCGGCCAGCGCGAGGCCGATGGCAGCGCTCGCGAAGGCTTGCACAGCAGCCTGGAAAACCTCCTGGCCCAGGTCAATGGCGGCCTGGACAAGCACGAGCGCCTGCATCGGCTGGTGGTGGTCAAGGGTAGCTGGGCGGTGGAAAACGGTTTCCTGACCCCGACCCTGAAGATCAAGCGCAATGTGATCGAGTCCGCTTATGGCGACAGCTTCCAGGCCTGGAGCGAGCGCGAGGAAGTCGTGCTGTGGCAGGATTGAGCGACCAACCTACAAGAAGGAAGTGGCGATGAGCCTGTGGCGTACCACCCCCAACCTCGAGCAACTGAACGCACTCCAGAAGAACACCATCGGCGAAGTGCTGGATATCCGCTTCGAGGCTTTCGACGAGCAGTCCCTGACCGCCAGCATGGTCATCGACCATCGTACCCACCAGCCCTACGGGCTGCTGCATGGCGGGGCTTCGGTGGTGCTGGCCGAGACCGTCGGCTCCATGGCCAGCTACCTGTGCATCGATGCCAGCAAGTTCTACTGCGTGGGGCTGGAGATCAATGCCAACCACCTGCGGGGCTTGCGCAGCGGGCGGGTCACGGCGGTGGCCAGGGCCATCCATCTCGGGCGCACCACCCATGTCTGGGACATCCGCCTGAGCAGCGACGAGGGCAAGGCCAGCTGTGTATCGCGCCTGACCATGGCGGTGGTGCCGCTGGGGCAGAACCCGCCGGCCGCCTGAACCCGCGGCCATAGGCCGGGCCGGGGTGTCAGTATTCCTGGCGGTTACGGTCATTGCCCTGGCGGCGGAGCTTGCGGAAAATCGCCGTTGATTTGGTAAATGGATGAGTCGGTATGTCGCAACAGGTGTTTTTCGCTCACGCCAATGGGTTTCCCTCCGGCACCTACGGCAAGTTGTTCGCCGCCCTGGCGCCGGAATTCACGGTGACTCATCTGCAACAGCATGCCCATGACCCGCGTTTTCCGGTGGACGATAACTGGCGCAGCCTGGTGGACGAATTGATCCACCACCTGCAACAGCAGTCCCAGCCGGTGTGGGGCGTCGGGCACTCGCTGGGCGGCGTGCTGCACCTGCATGCGGCCCTGCGCTGCCCGGAGCTGTACCGGGGCGTGGTGATGCTCGACTCACCGGTGCTGACCCGGGCCGACCAATGGGTGATCCGTGCGGCCAAACGCTTGGGTTTCATCGATCGACTGACCCCGGCCGGGCGCACCCTGGGGCGGCGCGAGGAGTTCAGCGATATCGAGTCGGCCCGCAGCTACTTTTCGCGCAAGACGCTGTTCCGCGCCTTCGACCCCGATTGCCTGGATGCCTACCTGGAGCATGGCCTGCAACAAGTGGGGGATCGCTTGCGGCTGCGCTTCGACCCGGCCACCGAGATCAGCATCTATCGTGGCGTGCCGCACACCAGCCCGGGCAGCGCCCATCAGCTCAAGGTGCCCCTGGCGGTGGTGCGAGGCCAGCAGAGCAGGGTGGTGATGCGCCATCACACCAGTGCCGTGGGACGCATGTCCCAGGGGGTGTCGCTGACCATGCCCGGCGGGCACATGTTCCCCCTTGAGCGACCCGAGGCCACTGCGCTCTTGCTCAAGGACCTGTTCAACCGCTGGCAGCTCGGCCAGCAGCGGAGCCTTGCATGAGCCAGGGTGTGGAGGAAGTGCGCCTGAGCCTGCCGCATATCGAGCTGGCGGCGCATTTGTTCGGTCCAGAGGATGGCTTGCCGGTGATCGCCCTGCATGGCTGGCTGGACAACGCCAACAGCTTCGCGCGCCTGGCGCCCAAGTTGCGCGGCCTGCGCATCCTGGCCCTGGACCTGGCCGGCCACGGGCACTCCGGGCATCGCCCGGCGGGAGCGGGATACGCCCTGTGGGACTACGTGTACGACGTATTGCAAGTGGCCGAGCAGCTGGGCTGGCGGCGCTTCGCCCTCATGGGCCACTCCCTGGGGGCCATCGTGTCCCTGGTATTGGCGGCGGCCATGCCCGAGCGAGTCAGCCAGCTGGCGCTGATCGACGGCGTCATCCCGCCCACGGCCAGTGGCGAGGGCGCAGCCGAGCGCCTGGGCATGGCCCTGCAAGCGCAACTGGCCTTGCAGGACAAGCGCAAGCCGGTCTACAGCAGCCTGGAGCGCGCCGTCGAGGCGCGGATGAAAGGCCTGGTGGCCGTCAGCCGGGAAGCCGCCGAGCTGTTGGCGCAACGAGGCCTGATGCCGGTGGCCGGTGGCTATACCTGGCGCAGCGACAGCCGCCTGACCCTGGCTTCGCCCCTGCGCCTGACCGAGGAGCAGGCCATGTCCTTCGTCCAGCGGGTGGCCTGCCCGACGCAGCTGGTGGTGGCGGCCGATGGCATGCTGGCCCGGCACCAGGGGTTGCTGCAGCGTCTACCCTTCAACCTTGAACAGCTGCCGGGCGGGCACCATCTGCATTTGAACGATGAAACCGGTGCCACCTTTGTCGCAGACTGTTTCAATCGGTTTTTCGCCGTTCCTTGACTTGACCTGGTCAACTGTCGAGGCTTGGCGGGTTGAAATGGGAGACAACCATGATAGATCTGTACACCGCTGCGACCCCCAATGGCCACAAGGTTTCCATCCTGCTTGAAGAGCTCGGCTTGCCTTATACAGTGCACGCCTTGAGCTTCGACAAGAAGGAACAGAAGGCGCCGGCGTTCCTCAAGATCAATCCCAATGGGCGTATTCCTGCCATCGTCGATCGCGACAATGGCGATTTCCCGGTATTCGAGTCCGGGGCGATCCTTATCTACCTGGCCGAGCGTACCGGTCGCCTGTTGCCTGCCGACGCCAAGGGGCGTTCGCAGGTCATGCAGTGGTTGATGTTCCAGATGGGCGGCATCGGCCCCATGCAAGGCCAGGCCAATGTGTTCTTCCGCTATTTCCCGGAGAAGCTGCAGGGCGCCATCGACCGCTACCAGCATGAGACCCGACGTTTGTACGAGGTGCTCGACACGCGCCTGCAGCAGGTCGACTACCTGGCCGGCGACTACAGCATCGCCGACATCGCCACCTTCCCCTGGGTGCGCGGCCATGACTGGTCGGGAGTTCCGGTCCAGGGGCTGGAAGCGCTACAGCGCTGGATGGCGGCCATGGAGGCGCGCCCCGCGGTCCAGCGCGGCTTGCAGGTTCCGCAACGCAGTGACGACGCCAGCGTCGTCAAGGGCGCCCAGGCCATGCTGATCCGATGAGGGCCCCGATGCGTTCACTCAGTTTCCTGGGCCTGTCCCTGGCCAGCGCACTGGCGGTTGCCGCCGACCTTCCCGGAAGCCAGGACCTGCCCCTGGTGCCCCGTTTGACCGATGCCCAGATCGTCGATTACCGCCCCGAGGTAGAACAGGAGCGGATCTACCCCATGGGCTCGATCCGCAAGATCAGCGGCCAGTTGCGTTTCGACGGCCAGGTCAATGCCCGGGGCAAGCTCACCGCCATCACCTACCAACTGCCGGCCGAGCGCAGCTCCAACGAAGCCTTCACCCTGGCCCGCGAGGCTTTGCAGAAACAGGGTGCCGAGCTGCTGTTCTGGTGCCAGGCGCGGGACTGCGGCGAAAGCAGCCTGTGGGCCAATGAGGTGTTCGGCAACGCCAAGCTGTACGGCGCCGACGAGCAGCAGGCCTACTTGTTGCTACGCCTGGCGGCCCCCCAGGACAACTCCCTGGTGGCCCTGTACAGCATCACCCGCGGCAATCGCCGGGCTTACCTGCATGTGGAGCAGTTCGCCGCCGGTGCTCCACTGGGCGAATTGCTGCCCACTTCCGCGACGTTGCTCCGGCAGTTGAAAGACACCGGCCGGCTGGACCTGGCCAAGCTGGCCGAGCCACAGCCATCCTGGCTCACCTTGCTGTCCCGGGGATTGAACCTGGACACCACGTTGCGGGTCAGTCTTTCCGGCCAGCACGCCGAAGCCTGGCGCCAGGCCCTGATCGGCCAGGGCGTGCGCGCTACGCGGTTGGAAACCGGCGATACCCAGGCCGCCGGCCTGCACTTCGAACTGCTGCGTTAAGCTTTGCAGGCGACCCGCCCTGGCGGGTTCGCCTACTCTTCACTGGTTACTCTTGCGCGAGACATTTCATGCCCAATAACGATCGCCTGCTGGTGCAGATCCTGCTCCTGGTGCTGTTCGGTGCCAGCTTCTGGGTGATGGCGCCCTTTTGGTCGGCCCTGTTCTGGGGGGCGGTTCTGGCCTTTGCCAGCTGGCCGCTGATGCGTTTGCTGACCCGCTGGCTGCATGGTCGCGAATCCCTGGCCGCAGGTCTGCTGACCCTGGGCTGGATGCTGCTGGTGGCGGCGCCGCTGGTCTGGCTGGGTCTCAACCTGGCGGACCATGTACGTGATGCCACTGCCTTCATCAAGGACGTCCAGGTCGATGGCCTGCCCGAGGCGCCAGCCTGGCTGGGCGGCTTGCCGTTGGTGGGCGAGCGCCTGGTGGGCGTCTGGAACAGCATCGACGAACAGGGCGCGGCGCTGATGGTGGCGGTCAAGCCGTACCTGGGGCAGGTGGGCAACTGGTTGCTGGCCCGTAGCGCCCAGGTGGGCGGGGGCATCCTGGAACTGACCCTGAGCCTGGTCTTCGTGTTCTTCTTCTACCGTGACGGCCCGCGCCTGGCGCTGTTCGTGCACAAGCTGCTGGAGCGGCTGATCGGCGATCGTGCCGGCTACTACATCGACCTGGTGGCCGGCACCGTGCAGCGCGTGGTCAACGGCGTGATAGGTACTGCGGCGGCCCAGGGCCTGCTGGCTTTGATCGGCTTCATCATCGCCGGGGTGCCCGGGGCGCTGGTACTGGGGATCGTCACCTTCCTGCTCAGCCTGATCCCCATGGGGCCACCGCTGGTGTGGATCCCGGCCACGGCCTGGCTGGCCTGGAAGGGCGAGTACGGCATGGCGGTGTTCCTGGGAATCTGGGGCACCTTCATCATCAGTGGGGTGGATAACGTGCTCAAGCCCTACCTGATCAGCCGTGGCGGCAACCTGCCACTGGTGATCGTCCTGCTCGGGGTGTTCGGTGGCTTGATCGCCTTCGGTTTCATCGGCTTGTTCATCGGCCCGACCCTGTTGGCAGTGGCCTACAGCCTGTTGCTGGACTGGAGTGCCAGCCAGGCCCGCAACCAGGAACCGCGCTGAGCTCAGGGGCGGGTCAGCCGCAGTACCGCAGTCAGGCCGCCGCCCGGGGTTTCCTCGAGCTGCAGGCTGGCGCCCATGCGCTCCGCGGCCTCGCGGGCTATGGTCATGCCCAGGCCGACCCCGCCGGAATTGCGGTTGCGTGAGCCCTCCAGGCGGAAGAACGGCTCGAACACCGCTTCACGCTGGTCGGCGGCGATGCCCGGGCCGTGGTCGATGACTCGGATCAGCAACTGCTCGCGATTGTCCTCCAGGGCCAGGGTCGCTTGGCCGGCATAGCGCAGGGCATTGTCCAGCAGGTTGTTCAGGCATGACTGCAGCGCCATGGGTTGCACCAGCAGCGGTGCGCAATGCCCCTGGGCCTGGACATCGGCGCCCCGGTCCTGGGCGTTCTCGCACATCGACTCCACCAGCGCTTGCACGTCCATCAGCTGCCAGATCTCGCTGGTGCGTTGCTCGTGCAGGTAGCTGAGGGTGGCGTCGAGCATCTTGATCATGTCGTCCAGGTCCTGGCGCATCTGGCTTTGCAACTTGCTGTCCTCGATCTGCTCCAGGCGCAGCTTGAGGCGCGACAGCGGCGTGCGCAGGTCGTGGGAAACCGCGCCGAGCATGCGCCCACGCTGCTGGACTTGCTCGCGAATGCGCTTTTGCATCTGGTTGAAAGTGTTGGCTGCCTGTCGTGCTTCATGGGGGCCGAGTTCTTCCAGGGGCGGGCTGTCGAGGTTTTCGCTCAGGCGTTCGGCGGCGGCGCTGAGGCGTCGGATGGGCCGCGACAGCAGCTTGGCGCCGTACCAGGCGGCGATGATCAGCGAGATGAACTGGAACGTCAGCGGCACCAGCGGGCCGTTGAACCAGTGGCGTGGCCGCCGGGGAAAATGCGGTGGCGGGCCCGCCGGTCGGCCGTCGTCCATTGCCGTTGCGGTCGGCGGTGGGGGCGGCGGCGGGCGTGGAGGGCCGTAGTGTTGGAACCAGAAGAATGCCAGCAGGTGGGCGAGTACGATCGCAATCAGCAAGACGCCGAACAGGCGGCCGAACAGCGTATCGAAGCGCCCACGCATCAGCCTATGTCCCGGGCGTCGAACAGGTAGCCTTCGCCACGCACGGTCTTGATCAGTTGCGGTGATTTCGGATCGTCGCCGAGCTTCTGCCGCAGGCGCGACACCAGCAAGTCGATGCTGCGATCGAAGGCCTCGATGGAGCGCCCACGGGCGGCATCCAGCAATTGCTCGCGACTCAGCACTCGGCGTGGGCGTTCGAGGAATACCCAGAGCAGGCGGAATTCGGCGTTGGACAGCGGCACCACCAGGCCATCGGCGGATATCAGCTGGCGCAGGACGCTGTTCAGGCGCCAGTTGTCGAAGCGGATGCTGCTCCGCTGCTCGCTGCGGTCGTCGCGTACCCGGCGCAGGATGGTCTGGATCCGCGCCACCAGTTCCCGGGGCTCAAAGGGCTTGGCCATGTAGTCGTCGGCCCCCAGTTCCAGGCCGATGATGCGGTCGGTGGGTTCGCAGCGGGCGGTGAGCATCAGGATCGGGATGTCCGATTCGTTACGTAGCCAGCGGCACAGGGACAGGCCGTCTTCACCCGGGAGCATGAGGTCGAGCACCACCACGTCGAAATGCTCGGTTTGCAAGGCCTGGCGCATTGCGGCGCCATCGGTGACGCCACTGGCGTGGATGTTGAAGCGTGCCAGGTAGCCGATCAGCAGTTCGCGGATCGGTACGTCGTCATCGACGATCAAGGCCCGGGTATTCCAGCGCTTGTCGTCGCCATTGAGCGGGGCTTTGCTGTCGTCGCTGAAGGGGGCTGGGGTGTTGTGCATGGGCGATCATCTGCCAGGTAGGCTGTCGTTGCCGGGCGGCGACGGCGAGGTTATGGCTTCAGCATAGGCGTCCGGCCCGGAGGCTGGAAGTGCTGTTCGAAGGTGTTGCGGCAGGCGAGGGTAGCGGCGGGGGATGTTGCCGACGTGTCGTCAGTGTATCGGGATTGATACACGGGCCGGCCTGATCGTCGGCCCGGCGCCTTGTCGCGGACGAATTAGCGCACAGCGGGTCCCGGAGCGACGCGGCTTGCGCTACAATCCGCGCCGATTTCGACTTGCCTGAGAGCCTTTTCATGTCCGCCTGCCAGACACCTATCATCGTCGCCCTGGATTTCCCCACCCGTGACGCCGCACTGAAACTGGCCGATCAACTGGACCCGAAACTGTGCCGGGTCAAGGTCGGCAAGGAGCTGTTCACCAGCTGCGCCGCCGAGATTGTCGGCACCCTGCGCGACAAGGGTTTCGAAGTGTTCCTGGACCTGAAGTTCCACGACATCCCCAACACCACCGCGATGGCCGTCAAGGCTGCTGCGGAAATGGGCGTCTGGATGGTCAACGTCCACTGCTCCGGCGGCCTGCGCATGATGGCCGCCTGCCGTGAGGAACTGGACAAGCGCAGTGGCCCGCAGCCGCTGCTGATCGGCGTCACCGTGCTCACCAGCATGGAGCGCGAGGACCTGGCTGGCATCGGCCTGGACATCGAGCCCCAGGAACAGGTGTTGCGCCTGGCCGCCCTGGCGCAGAAGGCCGGCATGGATGGCCTGGTGTGCTCGGCCCTGGAAGCCCAGGCGCTCAAGAGCGCCCACCCGTCCCTGCAACTGGTGACCCCGGGGATTCGCCCTGCGGGCAGCGCCCAGGACGACCAGCGGCGGATCCTCACTCCGCGCCAGGCCCTGGATGCCGGTTCCGATTACCTAGTCATCGGCCGTCCCATCAGCCAGGCAGCCGACCCGGCCAAGGCCCTGGCCGACGTCGTGGCCGAACTGGCCCTGTGACACTCACGGGAGCCGGCATGCCGGCTCCCGCAGCTTGACCCTGGGCTCAGACCTTGAGCACCAGCTTGCCGAAGTTCTCGCCGCTGAACAGCTTCGCCAGGGTTTCCGGGAAGGTTTCCAGGCCCTCGACGATGTCCTCCTTGCTCTTGAGCTGCCCCTTGGCCATCCAGCCGGCCATCTCCTGCCCGGCGGCGGCGAACTGCGCCGCATGGTCCATCACCACGAAGCCTTCCATGCGCGCCCGGTTGACCAGCAGCGACAGGTAGTTGGCCGGCCCCTTGACCGCCTCCTTGTTGTTGTACTGGCTGATGGCGCCGCAGATCACCACCCGGGCCTTGAGGTTCAGGCGAGTGAGCACGGCATCGAGGATCTGGCCGCCGACATTGTCGAAATACACGTCGACCCCCTTGGGGCATTCGCGCTTGAGGCCGGCCTGGACGTCTTCGCTCTTGTAGTCGATGGCCCCGTCGAAGCCCAGTTCCTCGACGAGGAAGCGGCACTTGTCCTGGCCGCCGGCGATGCCTATCACCCGGCAGCCCTTGAGCTTGGCGATCTGCCCGGCAATGCTGCCCACCGCGCCGGCGGCCCCGGACAGCACCACGGTTTCCCCGGCCTTGGGCGCACCGACCTCCAGAAGGGCGAAGTAGGCGGTCATGCCGGTCATCCCCAGCACCGACAGGTAGCGTGGCAGTGGCGCCAGCCGTGGGTCGATCTTGTAGAAACCACGGGGCTCGCCAACGAAGTAGTCCTGTACCCCCAGGGCGCCATTGACGTAGTCGCCGACGGCGAAATCCGGGTGCTTGGAGGCGGTCACCTGGCCCACGCCGAGGGCCCGCATCACCTCGCCGATCCCCACTGGTGGGATGTAGGACTTGCCTTCGTTCATCCAGCCACGCATGGCCGGGTCCAGGGACAGGTACTGGTTCTGCACCTGGATCTGGCCGGCACCGGGCTCGGTCACGGCCACTTGCTGGTAGGTGAAGGTATCGCGGCTGGCCGCGCCAACGGGACGCTTGGCGAGCAGGAACTGGCGGTTGGTCAGGCTGGTCATGGCAGGTCCTCGAGAACTGGATGAAACCCTAGTTGATAGACCCTCGGGCCGGCAGCCGCAAGGCGTGCCTGCCCGGCGAATGAGCCGCGATCCAGGGGCGTGATAAATGGCCCGGGGCCTTCATCACCGGGACGCATGGAGTGGCAAACGGATGCCTGATAGTGCTGCCGCGGCGTCTGTGCTCTATGGCTAGATGGGCCAGGGTATTGGGCCCGTACTGGATTGAGGAGCTTTGCATGAGCATGACGTTTTCCGGCCAGGTGGCCCTGGTGACCGGCGCGGCCAACGGGATCGGCCGGGCCACCGCCCAGGCGTTCGCCGCCCAAGGGCTGAAGGTGGTGGTGGCGGACCTGGATGCGGCCGGCGGCGAAGGCACCGTGGCGCTGATCCGCGAGGCCGGTGGCGAAGCGCTGTTCGTGTCCTGCGACGTCACTCGCGAGGCCGATGTACAGCAACTCATGGCCCGCACCATCGAGGCTTACGGTCGCCTGGACTACGCCTTCAACAATGCCGGGATCGAGATCGAGAAGGGCCGTCTGGCCGAGGGCTCGCTGGACGAGTTCGACGCCATCATGGGGGTCAACGTCAAGGGTGTGTGGCTGTGCATGAAGTACCAGCTGCCGCTGCTGCTGGCCCAGGGCGACGGGGCCATCGTCAACACCGCGTCGGTGGCGGGCCTGGGGGCGGCGCCGAAGATGAGCATCTACGCCGCTTCCAAGCATGCGGTGATCGGCCTGACCAAATCGGCGGCCATCGAGTACGCCAAGAAGAAGATCCGAGTCAACGCGGTGTGCCCGGCGGTGATCGACACCGACATGTTCCGCCGGGCCTACGAGGCAGACCCGAAGAAGGCCGAGTTCGCCGCGGCCATGCACCCGGTGGGGCGCATTGGCAAGGTCGAGGAAATCGCCAGCGCCGTGCTCTACCTGTGCAGCGATGGCGCCGCCTTCACCACCGGCCATGCACTGGCCGTCGACGGTGGCGCCACGGCCATCTGATCGATATCGCCGCCCCGGCGACCAAGGCGCCGGGGCGATGATGGAATCGACCTCCAGCGTCCTGAAAACGACCTCTAGCCTGGTTTTTGCCACTATTGCGACACCAGAGGCTTGTGCGTCGGTGCACGCCGTTGCCACCCTTCGAAAAAAAACCATGGCCTTGCAGCCATTGGGGACTTGAGGGGAGTTCGCAGCATGACGACGGCCGCAAGTGGACGCTTTGCCAACCTGGGCATGGCCAGGAAACTGGGGGTGGGCTTCGCCCTGGTGTTGCTGTTGACGGCCCTGGTGGCCGGCATCGGCCTCTGGTCCCTGCAAACCGTCAGCCAGCGCTTCGAGGGCCTCAAGCGCATGTCGCAGCTCAACAGTGGCGTGCTCAAGGTCCGGCTGCTGGAGCAGGGGTATGCGCTGCACGGTGACAACCAGAGCGTCGATAGCCTGCGCGAGAACCTGGATGCGCTGCTGGCCCTGGCCCGCCAACTCGAAGAGCCGGGCAACCCGGCGACCATGGGCCAGGTCGACGGGATGCTGGCGGACTATCGCCAGGCTTTCGATGGATTCGTCGAGCTGACCCAGGCCAAGGACCTGGCGCTGGAGATGGCCAGTTGGTCGGTATCCAGCGTGGCCAACAACCTCGACGTACTGCAAGCCGGCCTGGCGGACGACGGCGCCTATGGCTTGAAAGAGTCCCAGGGCAAGGAGGGCGCCGAGTTCATCGAGCAGGCCAACCAGATCAGCCAGGTCTCGCGCTTGATGCTGCAAGCCATGAACGAGGCCCGGGTGCGCCTGGACCAGAACCGCAAGGGCGGCGACCAGGAGGCGGCCGGGCAGGGCAAGATCGAACAGGCCGAGCAGGCCCTGGCCCTGGTGGAGCAGCTGAAGGCCAGCGTCAAGGATGCCGGTTACCAGACGGTCCTCAACGAGGTCTCGGGGCACATCGGCAATTTCAGCGAGAAACTCAACGAGTACACCGAGCTGCTGGTTCAGGAACAGCAGGTCTACCAGCGGTTGCACGAGCGGGCCGCCCAGGTGATGCAGCAGGTCGACCAGGCCTATGCCGCCCAGGACCAGGCGATGCAGGAGGAGCTTACGAAGAACTCGTTGCTGATCCTCGGTTCCTCGGCCCTGGCGCTATTGGCCGGGTTGCTGGCGGCGCTGGGTATCACCCGGTTGATCGTCCGGCCGCTGCGTAGTGTGATGCAGGTGGCCCAGCAGATTGCCGCCGGTGATCTCAGCGCCACGGTGAGCGTGACCCGGCGCGACGAGATCGGTCAGTTGATGCAAGCCATGCAGCAGATGGGCGGCGGCTTGAGCGGTATCGTCAGCGGCCTGCAATCCGGGATCGAACGCCTGGCCAGCTCGGCACAATCGCTGTCGGCGGTGACTGAGCAGACCAACCTCGAAGTCAGCACCCAGAAAGAAGAGACCGAGCAGGTGGCCACTGCCATGAACCAGATGACCGCCACGGTTCACGATGTGGCGCGCAATGCCGAGGAGGCGGCCCTGGCGGCCCAGGCGGCGGACGACAAGGTCGAGAGCGGCCAGCAGGTGGTGCGCCAGAGCATGCAGCGGATCGAGCAACTGGCCGACTCCGCGAACCAGGCCAGCAGCGGCATCCAGAGCCTGAGCGCGGAAATCGACAACATCGGCAGCGTGCTGGATGTGATCAAGAGCGTGGCCGAGCAGACCAACTTGCTGGCCCTGAATGCCGCCATCGAAGCGGCCAGGGCCGGTGAGCAGGGGCGTGGGTTCGCGGTGGTGGCCGACGAAGTCCGGGCGCTGGCCAAGCGGACCCAGCAGTCCACCGAGGAAATCACCCGCCTGGTGGCGACCCTGCACGCCGCGGCCGATGCTTCGGTGCGACAGATCCAGGGCAGTGGGGAGTTGGTCAAGCAGGCGGTCAGCGATGCGTTGCAGACCGAGAGCGCCCTGGGCAGCATCGCCGCGGCGGTGTCCCTGATCCAGCAGATGAACCAGCAGATCGCCGCGGCCGCCGAGCAGCAGAGTTCGGTGGCCGAAGAGATCAACCGCAGCGTGACCAGCATTCGCGCCAGTGCCGATCAGTCTTCGCAGGCGATGCAGGGCAGTGCGGCCTCGAGCATCGAGCTGGCGCAATTGGGGAGCGAGTTGAAATCCATGGTGGGGCATTTCCGCCTGTAGCGGCGGGGAGGGCGGTGTCGCGCTGCGCAGGTGCCCGGCGCGGGGCCGGGCACCTGCGGTCGATCAGTCGTAGATGACCTTCTTCTTCCAGTCGGCGTCGGCTTCCACTTCCTTCAGGCCCTGGGTCAACTCGTTGACCTCATCCTCGGCTGGCTCCAGGGTCGACAGCACCATGGCGTTGGCGCGGGCCAGGAGCTTGTCCAGGTACTCCAGCTGCTCGCTGTAGGCCTTGGGCTCCGGCTGCTTGCGCAGGTACTGGACGCCGCGTTCGAAGGCCAGGCGGGCCTGGCCGGGCTGGTTCTGCTGCAGTGCGTATTGCCCCAGGTTGTTGAAGAACTCGATGTGCAGCAGGACCAGGATATGGCGGATCTCCTTGATCCAGCGCTTGGCTTCGTTGGGCTGCAGGAAACCGTCGTGGGCGGCGCGGGTCACTTGGCCGTGCATGGCCTCCAGCAGAAAGCGCACGTCCTTGGCCTTGGCTTCGGTCTGGATCGGCGAGGGCGGGTTGTTCACCGGAATCGATTCGCCCTGGCCCACCAGGGTGTTGAGCTCGGCCAGGCGGGCCTTGAGCTTGGCGTCGGATTTGTCGAGGTTGAGCATGCGCTGCACGACGTTGAGTTCCAGGCGAGTCAGCAGCAGCTTGAGGCCTGGCGACATGAACTGACCGGGGAAGGTTTCGGTGATTTCGCCGCAGCGGCGCAGGCGGTCATTGAGTTCGACCTTGGTGCGGGCCTTTTCCAGTTTGTTGTTTTCCACCACATGGTTCATGTAGCCAATGGCGATCAATAGTGCGATCCCGGCTATTACCAGCAGGGTGATCATGAGTGGTGTCACCGTTAAAACCTCGTTATAGGATTTCGCGTGCGAGTGTAGTGGCTTGGCATTTGGGCGCATAGCGCCGCTCGACGAGCCGGGATGGATTGTGCGTGCGCCTTCTACTTCTATTAGGCATAGCAGGGCAGGGCCGGAGGTGGCCACTGGGTTCAAATTGATATCACCGGCTGCGAGGACTATAACGCCTTGGCGGGTGACAGAATATAGGCGTCAAAGCCCGGACGGCATAAAAGCCTGTGGCGACCTGAAAACAGCCTCGAAGTCATTGATTTAAATAAAGTTATATCTGGGGGTTGACGACCTTCCAAAGCATCCATAGAATGCGCGCCACTTTCAGCGGAAAGCAAAACGCGAAACGCTGAAGGGAGTGAATGTTGTAGCGTGTCCCCTTCGTCTAGTGGCCTAGGACACCGCCCTTTCACGGCGGTAACAGGGGTTCGAGTCCCCTAGGGGACGCCAATGCGGGAATAGCTCAGTTGGTAGAGCACGACCTTGCCAAGGTCGGGGTCGCGAGTTCGAGTCTCGTTTCCCGCTCCAATTTTAAACGGTCTGGCCTTCGGGCGAGGCTGAGTGAAACCAGGATCCAAGTCTTCGGATGCGGTTCTGGAGTCCGAAACACACACCATGTGTTCCGGGTAGCGTGTCCCCTTCGTCTAGTGGCCTAGGACACCGCCCTTTCACGGCGGTAACAGGGGTTCGAGTCCCCTAGGGGACGCCATTTGCGGGAATAGCTCAGTTGGTAGAGCACGACCTTGCCAAGGTCGGGGTCGCGAGTTCGAGTCTCGTTTCCCGCTCCAATTTTAAACGGTCTGGCTTTCGGGCGAGGCTGAGTGAAACCAGAATCCAAGTCTTCGGATGCGGTTCTGGAGTCCGAAACACACACCATGTGTTCCGGGTAGCGTGTCCCCTTCGTCTAGTGGCCTAGGACACCGCCCTTTCACGGCGGTAACAGGGGTTCGAGTCCCCTAGGGGACGCCATTTGCGGGAATAGCTCAGTTGGTAGAGCACGACCTTGCCAAGGTCGGGGTCGCGAGTTCGAGTCTCGTTTCCCGCTCCAAATTTTGATCCGCAGACATTTTGGCGATGTCTGCAAGTCATTGAAAAAGGGGCGAAAGCCCCTTTTTTCATTCCGGCAAGCGCCATTGGAATCCACTCACATCCGGGACTTTTTAGTCCAATTTTTAGTCCATCAATACGGTTGTGTGAGGCTCAGCATTCTTGCTGGGCGAAGGCGGCAGGCGAGACCAGGATCCAGTCCTAACTCACGTTAGGAGCTAGAACCATGGCACTTTCAGACATGGCCGCTCGCCAGGCCAAAGCAACCGGCAATCCTTATACCCTCGGTGACATCGACGGCCTATCTTTTGCTGTGAGCGAACAAGGCGGTCGTTCTTGGCACTTTCGCTACGTTTGGGTCGGCAAGCAAAAAGCGCATGTCGCTAGTCACTTATCCTGAAGTCAGCCTTACGCCCATACCACGGCGGAGAAAGTGCGGGCATGGCTCAATCAGTTGTTTCGCTTCGCCATGATCAAGATCGATGACCTTGATATCAATCCGGCCTCCGATCTGAACGTGGTGGCCTTGCCTAAGCCACCAGTACTGCATACCCCCCTTTCCTGCGCTTACCTGAACTGCTCGAATTGCTGCAAAAGGTTCGCCGCTATCGCGGTAAGCCCTCCACGCAACTTGGCATCCGCTTGCTGTTCCTGACTGGAGCCCGAACCGGGGAACTGCGTCTGGCCACGCCCGACCAGTTCGACCTAGATCGGGGCCTCTGGAATATCCCCTCAGAAGTGGTCAAGCAACTCCAGAACGATATGCGCAAGAAGGGTAAGCGGCCACAAGACATTCCGCCGTACATCGCACCGCTGTCCGTTCAGGCAATGGAGATCGTGCGCTACCTACTAGGTTCTGTACGAAAAGCATTGTCGCAAACACCGCATGGCACAGGTCAATGAAACCATCGCCGCAAAACTTGTCGCGAGCTTGTCGAAACGCGTAGCGATGCGGCGGTTTTCCTTCAGCCAGCCGAACATGCGCTCGATGATATTGCGCTGCTGGTATTTGGGCCGATCAAGCAACCTGGGCAGACCTGGTTTGGGCTTGCGCTTCATGTCGCGCAGCGGGATCACCGGTTGCATCCGATAGCGATCACAGTAGCGGTGCAGAGCTTCAGCATCGTATCCCTTGTCAGCCAGCAAGCATCGGCAGCGTCTGCGAGGACGGTCGTGCTGGCTGGGGATACAAGCCTTGTACAGCAGCGGTAGGGCATAGGCAGTATCGCTGGCTTGCCCGCCAGACAGCAGGAAGCGCAGCGGCACACCATTGGCATCTCACAGCATGTGGATTTTGCTCGTTAGGCCGCCCCGGCTGCGCCCGAGCGCATGATCTTGCGGTTCTTCAGGCCCCCCCTTTTTTTTCCGGCGGCTGATGAGGCTCGGGTGGCACTAACGGCAGTGGAGTCGATCAGCCAGGTTTCGAGGTCGATCAAGCCTTGCTCGCTCAATCGGATATGAAGGCGCTTGAGCATCTGATCGAAAGCGCCGCAATTACGCCAATCGCGAAACCGCTGATACACCGTTGACCAAGGGCCAAAACGCTCCGGCATGTTTCGCCAAGCCGCGCCGGGACAGAGTACCCAAAGGACGCCGCTGAGCATCAGGCGGTCATCGGCTCATGGGCACCCGCTGCGGCGGATTTCAGTGAAGAGATCGGCAACCAAATCCCAGGCTGCACCGGGGAGCTCATGCCGTTTTGCCGTCATGGTGTCCTGGCGTTAATGGCGGCGGATTCTACCCAAATCGATATTTCAAAGGATTTCGTACAGAGCCTAGCTGCGTAGCTGAGGTTTTCAGAATCGTCTGATTAAAACCTGCGGCCCCGCTGGGTGTAATACGACTCGCAAGCACAGGCGCAACAACCCAAGAGTTGGGGCGACCCTTGCAAGATCAATCAATCCTCTGAGGCAATCATGAAAAAATCGATAAAAGCGGTGACGATTATTGCGATGTTGAGCGGCGCAAGTTCGGTCTACGCGACAGGCCAGATCCAGGGCGACCTGGACATCCAGCTTGCCATTGGCGACGGCTGCGAAATCAGCAACGGTGCCTCCTCCGGCAGCAGCACCGGCAACTCGTTTGGCAAGATCGATTTCGGTACCCAGTCTTCGCTGGCGACCAGCGTGATCGACGCACAGTCCGTGGCGTCCACCGGCACCGGCACCATCCAGTTGAACTGCACCAAGGACGTGGCCTATACGATCAGCCTGGGCAACGGCCGCAACGCCACTAGCGGCCAGCGCAACATGAAGGCCTCCGGCACTGATCTGGTCGCCTACAACCTCTACCAGGATGCCGCCCGCAGCAAGGCCTGGGGCGACACTCCGAGCAACCAGCTCACCGGCAAGGGCACGGGCGCCCCAATCGACCTGACCGTGTACGGCCGCGTGCCCAAGGCCATGACGCCCCCCGCTGGCGTGTACACCGACTCTGTGCTGGTCACGGTGGCCTGGTAAATGCACCGCGCCTTCATGGGCGACGATCGCATTCGCCGCCCTGCCGCCACGGGAACTCTACTGATCCTCGTTCTCGCGTCGCTGCATGCCAGCGGCCCCGTGCAAGCCGCCAGTAAGAGCGCCACGATCGGCTTCAGGCTGACGGTGGCGCAGGCCTGCGAAGCCGGCGGCAAGACGGGTGCCGCGGCGGTCAACTTCGGTACGCTGGACATGGGCACCGTGCCGTCCCTGCGCAACCAGGTTGAAGCCGCCGGCACCCTGAGCAACGCGGGCGCGATACGGGTGAAGTGCGCGCCGGGCATCGCCTACAAGGTATTCCTCGGCAAGGGTCGCAACGACACCGGCACGCAGCGCCGGATGATCGGACCTCAAGGCGGACTGATCGAGTACGGGCTGTACCAGGACAGCGGCCACAGCCGTCCCTGGGACAGGACGAATGGGGTCAGCGGCCAGGGCTCGGGCGCCGACGCGCTGTTGCCGGTCTATTCCGTGGTCAAGCCGCAACGCACGCCCGTAGCGGGCGTCTATCGCGACACGGTCCAGGTCGTGGTGGAGTGGTGATGCGCATGCCCAGACTGCGCGCGGCCCTGCTTGTACTGGCCATCGCCGCCTCGCCCCTGCCTCGCGCGGCTCATTCCGGTTCAAAGCAACTGACCTTGACGGTCGCCGCCGCCATCACCCCCGGTTGCCGGCTGGGAAGCGGCCAGGCCGATGTCAGCACTTACGGCGTTCTCGACCTTGGCACGGTCGCCAATCTCGAGCAAGCCATATTCGCTTCTTCCAGCGTCGGAGCGGGCACCATCGTCGTCAACTGTACGCCGGGCACCGATTACCGGATTTCTCTCAACGATGGATTGTGGTCCGACAGTGCCGGCGGCGCTGGAAGGCGCTTGAAAAACAGCACGTCCAGCGGCAATGCATTCCTGCCCTACTACTTATTCCAGGACGCGGGCTACTCAAAGATCTGGGCGGACGGCACGTTCGCCAAGTCCGGCCTCGCCAAGGGCGGTCCGGAGGAATTTCCCGTTTACATCCTCGTGGAGGAGGCCAGCATCGCGATTCCGCCGGGCGTCTACACCGATACCGTACTTGTCACGGTCTCCTATTGAGTACCCACACATGAGCTTTCTTGCCCGGACGCTGGGCGTCCTGATCCTCGGCATGGCCTTGCCCGCGGCAACGCAGGCGCAATCGTCGCTGCTGGTCTGGCCTATCGATCCCACGATCGAACACGACCAGAACGGCACCGCCCTCTGGCTGGAAAACAACAGCAAGATGCCGTCTCGGCTGCAGGTCCGCGTGCTGGGCTGGAACCAGGCAGAGGGAGAGGAAGACTATACGCCGCAGGACATCATCGTCGTCAGTCCGCCCGCGGCCGAAGTGCAGCCGGGACAGCGCCAACTGCTGCGATTGATCCGCACCCAACCTGTTCCCGCCGGCACCGAGCGCGCCTTCCGCGTGCTGATCGACGAGATACCCGCTGCCCCATCTCCCGAGGCCGAAGGTCCGGCTGCGGCGCCCGGCAAGCGCTCCGTGGGGCTGGCCCTGCAGATGCGCTATTCGGTTCCGCTGTTCGTCAGCGGCGAAGGCGTCTGGACGCGCCAGGACTATCAGAAACCCCGCGACATGACGAAAGCCACGCAACCACAGCTCAAGTTCCGCGTGGAATCCCGCGACGGCGGCCAGTGGCTGGCCGTGCGCAACGATGGGCAGGCGCATGCGCGGCTGTCGGCGGTGACGTACCAGCAAGGCGGCCGCCCGACCTGGGAAGTGCCGGGCCTGCTGGGCTACGTGCTGGCGCATTCCGAAATGCGCTTCAAGCTCGCCGGCGTCGGCGCGGGCGGCGTATTGAAGGCCAAGGTCAACAGCAACCCGGACGCGCAAGCGATCCCCGCCTGCGGAACATGCCCGCCATGAAACGACGCCTCGCACGATTCCGCAACGTGCCTTGCACGCTGGCTTTCGCGCTGGTGATGGCCGCGAGCGCCCCCGCGCGGGCCAAGGACAAGCTCGGCGATTTCAAGCTGCCTGATTCCACGCTGTACCTGGAGCTGGTCGTCAACGGCAAGACGTCCGGCGAGATCCTGCCCGTGCCCTACCGCGACGGACACTACTATCTGCCGACGGAAAAGTTGCGCGCCATGGGCGTCTCGGTGAGCGCCGAGCAGGAATCGCTGGTGGCGGTGGATCTGATCCAGGGCGTCAAGGCGACGCACGACAACGCCAGGCAGCAATTGCTGATCGAGCTGCCGC
Source organism: Pseudomonas piscis (assembly GCF_009380155.1). GTDB lineage: Bacteria > Pseudomonadota > Gammaproteobacteria > Pseudomonadales > Pseudomonadaceae > Aquipseudomonas > Aquipseudomonas piscis. The sequence continues at coordinate 1,517,963 of NZ_WHUV01000001.1, forward strand.
CCGACTGGCTGCCCGACCAGATGTTCGGCGGCGAGAGCCAGCGCTACATGCAGGCCCGCAGCAGCGTCGGCCTGCTGATGAACTACGACATCTACGCCAACTTCAACCGCACGCGCGGCCTGCGCAACAACAACCGGCTGTCCGCCTGGAGCGAACAGCGCCTGTTCAGCCCCTACGGCATCTTCTCGAACACCGGCGTCTGGTATGGCGGCACCAGCATGGGCGACGACAACGACCGCTCGCGGTACCAGCGGTATGACACCGGCTGGTCCTACAGCGACCCCTTGTCGATGCGCAAGTACGCGGCGGGCGACCTCGTCACGGATGCCCTGGCGCCCTCCAGCTCGGTGCGCATGGCCGGGTTTCAGATCGGCAGGAACTTCGCCACGCGCCCCGATCTGGTGACCTACCCCCTGCCCAGTTTCGCCGGCCAGACGGCGGTGCCCAGCACGGTGGATCTGTTCATCAACAGCTACAAGATGGACTCCTACCGGGTGGACCCGGGCCCGTTCACCTTGCAGACCATGCCGTACATCAATGGCGCGGGCAGCGCCACGGTGGTGACGCGCGACGCGCTCGGCCGGGAAGTCAGCAAGGAAGTGTCGTTCTACGTCTCCAACGACCTGCTCAAGCCCGGCCTGACCGACTACAGCCTGTCCGCCGGCCTGCTGCGTCAGGACTACGGGCTGGCGTCCGGCCGGTATGCACATCCCGCGGCCTCGGGCGTGTTCCGCCACGGCGTGACGCCGGAGTGGACCGTGTTCGGCTGGGGAGAAGGCGCCAGTGGCCTGCACGATGGCGGGCTGGGCTCGAACGTGCAACTGGGCATGCTGGGAGTGCTGACCGGGTCCTGGGGCGCCAGCAAGACCGACCCGCGCGCCATCGGCCCGCAGCGCGCCTGGCGCAACTCGCGCTGGGACGACCGCTGGCCCTATCGCGACGAGGACATCGACCTGAAGCCCACGGAGGCCGACAGCGGCAGACAGCTTTCCTATGGCTACTCCTACAGCTCGTCGCAGTTCAGCCTGAACGCCAGGCGCACCCAGCGCAGCGCGCACTACGCCAATCTGGGCACGTACCGCAATACCGGTCGGCTGAGCCGGCGGGAAGACGTGGTCACCGCCAGCGTGGCGCTGGGCGACTACGGCACTGTGGGCGCCGGCTGGGTCGACACCCAGGACGCCACCGGACGACAGCTGCGCCTGATCAACCTGTCGCACAGCGTCAGCCTGTGGCGTAGTGCCTTCCTGTACACCAGCGTCAATCGCGAGGTGGGCGGCAACGACGTCAACGCGCAGGTCACCCTGTCCATCCCACTGGGCGAGCGTTCCACGACCAGCGTGTCGCTCATACGCGGCAACGACGGCCGGCGTTCGGGGCAGGTCAACTACAACCATTCCGCGCCGGCCAGCGGCGGCCTGGGCTACAGCCTGGGCCTGAGCGACGGTCAGGACATGGACCAGTACCGACGCGCGGACTTGTCATGGCGCGGCACCCAGTATGAAGTGCGCGGCGGCACCTATGGCACGCGCTCGTCCCAGAACGGCTGGGCGCAGCTCAGCGGTTCGCTGATCGGGCTGGACGGCCAGCTCTACGCCGCCAACAAGGTCAACGATGCCTTCGCGCTGGTGTCCACCGCCGGCTATCCCGACGTTCCTGTGCGCTACGAAAACCAGTACCTGGGCAAGACCAACAACAATGGCTATTTCCTGATCCCGTCCATGACGTCCTGGTACCCGGCGCGCATCCAGATCGATCCGATCGACCTGCCCGTCGACGTGAAGACTCCGGACGTCGAGACCCAGGTGGCGGTGCGCGCGGGCAGCGGCTACGTGGTGGACTTCAAGCTGGAAAAGCTGCGCGCCGCGCTGCTGCAACTGCGCGACAGCAACGGCGAGGCCCTGCCGCGCGGCAGCCAGGTGACCGACATCAGCTCGGGCGCGACTGGCTGGGTGGGCTGGGAAGGCGAGGTCTACCTGGAGAACGTGCGCGACGCGCTGCGTTTGAACGTCGTACGCGCCGACGATGGCAAGGCTTGCCAGGCTTCGGCCGCACTTCCGCCGATGGCTGGCATAACGCGTATCGGTCCTCAAACATGTCAATGATTAAAGTTTCAATCATGATCAGATTTTTTATTCATCGTTTCTCCTGGTTTTTGGCACTGGCTTTGCCGCTACTGACGAATATCGTCCAGGCTCAACCGAGAGCGGGCGAAAACTGTTCGGGGGGGCAGGTCTATATGGTCGATTTCGGACCGACCGACTCGATTCAACTATCCAATCAACGGATGGGACGAGAGTTCGACTCGAGCTTCCGATGCAACAAGTTCACGCTGACTTTCCTGACCCAATCCAAGCTCTGGATCAAGGTGAACAACACGAACGGCTACAAGCTGAACAACGCTGGCTCGGGCAGCATTCCGTATCGCATATTTCTTGACGGCAATATGTCGGACGAAATACGCAGTAACACCGAATTCGAGATTTCGAGCAAGATCAACATCATCCTCAACGGAGAGGCGTTATCGAACAGAAAGCTCTATATCCAGACGCAACCTGCCGGCCCAGGGCTTGTCGCCGGGCGCTACACGGACACCTTGTCCATCACGTACCGTTGGCGCATCTGCACGGTGGGCTTTGTCTTTTGCGCATGGTGGTACGAAGACTCGGCCACCGTAACGGTGAATCTGGCCCTCACCGTCGTCCCGACCTGCGAATTTCGCACCACGCAACCCCGCATCGACTTCGGCGCCCAACCTCTGGTATCCCAATTTGGCGATGCCCGCGCCGATATCGACTTCGTATGCACCAACCAGTCCGTCTACAACGTCCACATCAGCGACGGCGACAACCCATCGGGCTCCTGGCGCCGCATGAAAGGAACAGGCGTAGCCTCGAGCAACAGCTACATCGAGTACCAGTTGTTCGAGTCGGGCGGCAATTCACCGATCAGCGCCAGCAACCGCCAGCGCGGCCAGGGCACGGGCCAGATGCAACGGTTTTCGGTGACGGGCCGGGTAAACCTGAAACAAGCGGATGTCGCCGTCGGCAGCTACATCGACCGGCCAGTCGTCATAATCGAATATTGAACATGCCAGCGGCTGCCGGTCAGAAGAGCAGCAGTGGCTGGCATGGTTGTTCATAGATGCTGGCCCGCGCCCGGCTTGAGCATCTGCACTGGCGTCTCGTCGGCATGTAGCACGGATTTGCCCAGCGCTTCGGCAACCAGCGGTTGCAACCGCTGCCCGCACACGCCGACTCACTCGCCCAGCGTCGAGCGCGTCGGCGCCAGGCCGGAGCGCGTAAAGGTGCCTTCCTAGCGGTATATCGGCAGGTGGTCGGCGAACTTGGCCACCAGCACCTGCGCCAGCAGTACCGCCGTCGGGATACCCTTGTCGATGACCTACGCGGGCACTGGGCGCCTACGTGAGCGTCTCGCAGCGCTCACACACCCATTTTCCGCGGATGTGGCGCTCGACCGTAAAGACGCCCGGCAGGTAGTCCAGCTTCCCGCTGACGTCCTCGCCGATGCGCTTCAAGCCGCAGCGGCACGTCGTGGACTCCGGTTCGTGATGGATGTCGGTGCGTGGCAGTTCGACCGGCAGCCTCATGCGGCGCAGGCTTGGCGGATAACGCCTCGTGCAGCGCGTTGGCTTCCTCTTCGATAGCCGCCATGTCGGTCTTCCAAAGGGCTTGCCTGCGCGGGGGTCAACCGCTCGCTACGCTTGCCATAGCGCCAGCGCTTGTACAGCGACAGCTCCTGCATGAACGGGTCGATGTGCGTCTGTTTGATGTGCAGTACCCGATCTCGCTCGGCAACCACCGCATCGTGCGTTGCTATCTGGGCGTCACGCGTGGCTGAGGAAACAACCTATTGGAGCATCACACTTAGGTATCAGGACAGGCCGTGAAAAAGACTTGTTGTGAGGCAAGAGTTTGTTCGTAATACAGTTCTTCCTTACAGCAGGAATAGATAAAGTCCATTTATAAATCATATGTTTATGGACTTAATGCTAGCCTCGTTTCCCGCTCCAAACTCACAAAAACGCCGCTCATTCGAGCGGCGTTTTTGTTTGCGTTTCATAAAAGCCTCTTCACTACGTTGGTTTATCGCGTGCCCTTGTCCGGGGGGCTCCAGCGGCCTGCGGTTATGTCTGAAAATGATATTTGATTGATTGAATATGATATTGAATCCAATGGCGCCGGGACCTAGTTTCTCCATCGAAAGCAACTTGCCCCTACCTATAAGAATAAAGGTATGCGTCGATGACCCCCGGATCGCCTTCTGCCACCACCGTCGAAAGTCGTGGTGTCGACACTGTCCCGGTCGGTGAAAGAAACTACCGCCCTTGGCATGTGTTCACGGTTTTGTACGGCAGTAACCTGACCTACAGCGTCATCATCTTCGGATCCTTTCCCATCCTGTTCGGCCTGAGTTGGTGGGCTTCGGTCGCTTCCATCCTTTGCGGCTGCCTGATCGGTTCCCTGCTGCTGGCGCCCATGAGCCTGTTCGGCCCGCGCACCGGCACCAACAACGCGGTGTCCAGTGGCGCGCATTTTGGTGTCGCCGGACGTTTCATCGGCACCTGCCTGGCCTTGTTCTCGGCCCTGGGTTTCATCGCCATCACCATCTGGACCAGCGGCGATGCACTGGCGGCGGGTTTCGGCAGAATGATGGGGATCACTCCCGGGCCATTGCACCAGGCCGCCTGCTACGCCCTCATCGCGATCGTGGTGATAGTGGTGGCGGTACGCGGTTTTCATCTGTTGGTGCGTATCCAGGAGCGCCTGATGATGCCGTTGATGAGCGCGGTGCTGTTGCTCGGCTTGCTGGCATTCGGCGAGGGTTTCGATGCCGGTTACGCCGGCGGGGAATATGCCCTGGGCGATTTCTGGCGGACCTGGATCAGCAGCATGCTGATCAATGCCTCGGTGGTGCTGTCCTATGGCGTCTTCGTCGGTGACTGGACGCGCTATATCGATCCCCAGCGCCACTCCTGCCCGAGCATCATGGCCTGCACCTTTTTCGGCGGCGTCCTGGGCATGGGCGGGCCCATGCTCTGGGGTGTCTTCGTCTGCATCAGCTTCGCCGGCGAGGCGGCCAACTTCATCCCGGCGCTGATCTCCCATTCACCCTCCTGGTATGTCGCCGGCCTGCTGCTGCTGGGCCTGGTCGCCGGCATCGCCCAGGCGACGGTCGGCCTCTACGGCACCGGGCTGGACACCTCGTCGTTGATCCCGCGCCTGAATCGCCAGCAAGCCACGCTGGGAATCGCGATGGTCGCCGTGGCGCTGGTCTACCTGGGGGTGTTCGCCTGGAGTGCGGTCAGCGTGGTCAATGCCTTCCTGGTCTTGCTGCTAGTGATCACCGCGCCCTGGATCCTGATCATGACCATCGGCTATGCCCAGCGGCGTGGTCACTACTACTGCGATGACCTGCAGGTCTTCACCCGGGCACAGACCGGCGGGCGCTACTGGTATGTCCGCGGCATCAATTGGCGGGCCACGGGTGCCTGGCTGGCCGCCGCGCTACTGGGCCTGGCCTTCTGCGCGGCACCGCCGCTGTATACCGGGCCCTGGGCCCACCTGGCTGGAGGCCTGGATCTGAGCTTCGTCGTGGCTTTCGTCTGCGGCGGCCTGCTGTTCTATCTGTCGCTGCTGCTCTATCCCGAGCCGGCCTATGTCTTCGGGCCTTCGGGCCCCGGGCTGGGCACCCGGGAGGCGGCGGGGGCGGCGCCCCGTGAAATCCACTTGCACTGACTTTCCTTCCTTCGTCTGTCCAGGAGTATCCCGACCATGGCTTCAGGTCCCGCTGTTTTCGCAGATAGTTGCGTCATCGTCACCGGAGGTGCCCAGGGCATGGGCGCGGAACATGCGGCCGAGTTACTGCGGCGTGGTGCCCGGGTGGCGATTTTCGATATCGATGAAACCGCGCTGGAGCAGGCTAGGGCGCAACTCGCCGGCCTCGGACCGTTGCTGGCGCTGAAGGTCGACATGAGCGATCGCCCAGCGGTGGAGGCGGCGGTGGCCCGTACCGCACAACTGTTCGGCGGGATCGACGCCCTGGTCTCCAACGCTGGCACCGTGCACGCCCAGCAGGGCCTGCTCGACACCGACGATGCCGACTGGGACCGGACCATGGCGGTACATGTGGGTGGGGCCCGGAACCTGTGCCGGGCGGCGCTGCCCTGGTTGGAACAGAGCCGCCACCCACGGATCGTCATCATCTCCTCGATGTGGGCCCAGCGCGGTCCGGGCTTCGGCCATGCCTACTGCGCAGCCAAGGGCGCGTTGCTGGGCTTGGCGCGCAACCTAGCAGTGGAACTGGGGCCCAAGGGCATCCTGGTCAATACCGTGGCCCCGGGGAGCGTAGCCACGCGGATGGCCGCCGACTACGGCCCCGAGGCGATCGCCGAGGATTGCAAGAGCATCCCCCTGGGACGCTGGGGCGATGCCTGGGAAATCACCCGGCTGGTGTGTTTCCTGGCATCCGCCGAAGCCGCCTACCTGACCGGCCAGACCATCGCCATCAACGGCGGCCAGATCATCGCGGGGTATTGACGCCATGGCTCCACAAGCATGTGGCACGACGGTGGCCACGGCCCTGGGGGCACGGCGGGTGCTGGGGCGCACGGGGCTGCGGGTATCGCCGGTGGCCCTGGGCACGATGCAGTTCGGCTGGACCGCCAGTGACGTGCAATCGATGCGCATCCTCGACGCCTACCGCGCAGCGGGCGGCAACCTGATCGATACCGCCAACATGTATGGCGGTGACCAGAGCACCGAGCAGTTCGCTGCCAACCGGGCCCATGTCGGCATGAGCGAAGACATCATCGGCCGCTGGTTGCAAACCCGGGGCGGGCGCGATGACCTGGTGCTGACCACCAAGGTGCGGGCGCGCATGTGGGAGGGGGCCGACGGCGAAGGGTTGACCCGGGCCCACATCATGCGTGCGGTGGAGGACAGCCTGCGGCGCCTGCGTACCGAGTGCATCGATGTGTTGTATGCCCATTGGCCCGATCCCCAGGCCCATCCCGAGGAGTGGCTGGAGGCCTTCGGCGACTTGATTCGCCAGGGCAAGGTCGGGGTGGCTGGCACATCCAACTTCTGCGGTTTCGAGACGTTCGGCGACTTGCTCACACCGCTGCTGGACCTGGCCCGGCGCGGCAGCGGGTATCCGGCGATCCAGGTGGAGCAGCCACGTTTCAACCTGCTCAACCGTGGCGAGTACGAGCCGGCACTGCAACGCATCGCCCTGGACCATGGGCTGGGCATCGTCACCTACTCCAGCCTGGCCAGCGGTTTTCTGGCCGGAGCGGTGCCGCTGCGCCAGGCACCTTGCGGATCGCGGGCGCGCTTCCTGGCGCAGTACTGCGTGGAGGAGGGTTGGCAACTGCTCGAAGCCCTGCAGCAGATCGCCCGGGACCTGCAGGTCCCGATGGCCGCCGTGGCCCTGGCCTGGACCCAGGCGCAGCCGGGCGTCACCTCGACCCTCATCGGTCCGGACCGGCTCGAGCAACTGGCCGAGGCCTCCTGGTCGCCTGCCATCCGCCTGGACCAGGAGCAACTGGCCTGCCTGGACCGCCTGTCCTGGCGGTTGTCCCGGCCCGAATTCGTGCAGTGGTGAACGGCCGCCGGAGTACCGGCCCCGACACCCTGTCTCCATCGATATTTTCTTGAGGACCCTCATATGTCCGGATCACTTCCCGATCTGCCGCGCTTTCCCTGGCCCCATGGCAAGCAGGCCGCCGTGGCCTGGAGCTTCGACGTCGACGCCGAAGCCGCGATCCTGAGCAACGATCCCGTGGCCCGGTATCGCCTGGCGATGATGACCCACCAGATGTTCGGGCCCGAGGTCGGGGTGCCGCGGATTCTCGATGTCCTGCGGCGTTATGGCTTGCGCAGCACTTTCTTCATCCCCGGCTATACCGCCGAGCGTTATCCCGATATGGTGCGCGCCATCGTCGATGGCGGGCACGAGATCGGCCACCACGGCTACCTGCATGAGCCTTTGCGGGACATGAGCGCGCAACAGGAAGCGGATGTACTCGATCGCGGCCTGGAGGCCCTGGAGCGGGTCGCCGGGATGCGTCCCCGGGCCTTTCGCGCACCCTTGGGTGAAATGTCCTTCCTCACGCCGCCATTGCTGGCCGATCGCGGTTTTCACTACGACAGCTCGCTGATGGACAGCGACGCTCCGTACCTGCTGGATGTCGGCGATGGCAGCGGGCGGACCCTGGTGGAATTGCCGTTCCACTGGTCCAGCGACGATTGGGAGCAATACAACTGGATTCCCGGTTTCGACGATGGCCGCCCCATCGAGACTCCGGGCAAGGTACACGAGCTGTGGTGGACGGAGATCGAGGCCCAGGTGCGTTATGGCGGCCTGTTCAACCTGGTCAACCATCCCTTCGTCAGCGGACGTGCGTCGCGCATCCACGCCATGGAGCAGATGATCGAGCGCCTGTTGGACGACGAGCGCATCTGGTTCGCTTCGCTGGGGGACATCGCCGAGCATGTCCACTCGCTGGAGCTGGCGCCACGGGTGCATGCGCCTTACCACTGGCCTTATTGAATGACGCTTATGGGGCTAGCCTGCTGTGAGCACAGGTTGCCGGGAGGAGAGCAGGAACATGGTGCGCTTGATCGCCACGCAGGAAACCAATCGTATCGCCGCCAACTTCCTGCGGCATCTGCGTCGCTGCCTGCGGGACTTTGCCCCGCCGTTCGACTTGTCGGCGGCGCTGCACCAGGTGGGTGTCGACGCCAAGGCCGTGCTGGCCGGCGACGAACACGGCCTGAGTTTCCGGCAGTACTACCAGTTGCTCGAGCAAATCCCCGAAACCATGGCCGAGCAGGGCTTCTACCTGCGCCTGGGAGCGCTCTACGACATCACCGATATCGGCCTCTTGGGGTATGCCTGCCTGAGTGCGGAAAACCTGCGCAAGTCCTGGGATCTGACCTTCGGCAGCACGCCGTTGCTGCCCCATCCGTTGAACGGCACCAGGCAGGTGTGCGACGGGCGGGTCGAGGTGATCCTCGATTCGCCCCTGCACCCGAGCAATATCCGGGGCTTGCAGGAGGAATGGATGGCCTCCACCTGGCACTGGATCTGCCAGCGCCTGCCTGCAGTCAGCGGGAGTCGGGAGCTGCGCCTTGAACTGGATTACCCGGCGCCGGCCTACAAGGCGCTCTATGGCGAGATCTTTCCTGGGCGGATCGAGTTTTCCCGGCCCTGCACCCGATTGTCGTTTCCCGAAGCCTGGTACGAATTGCCGTTTCCGGCGGCCAACCCCTCTACGTCGCGCCTGTGTCATGAACAATGCCTGCTGGTCATGGCCCAGCTCGATGGCAACAAGAGCGATCTGATCGATGAGGTGCGGCGTCGCTTGTTGATGAATCCCCAGCGCGAGTTTCCCAGCCTCGAGGCCATGGCCGAACGGTTCAGGATGACCCCGGTGACTTTCTACCGGCACCTGGCCAGGGCCGGAGTCAATTACCGCACGGTGGTCCTCGAGGTGCGCATGGGGCTGGCCAGGGAGTACCTGGAGAAGACTCGTATTCCCTTGCAGGAAGTTAGTTACACCCTGGGTTATGACTATCCGCCGAACTTCTACCGAGCGTTCAAGAAATGGTTCGGCATGACCGCCCAGGAGTGTCGTTTCGGCCTGGAACAAGTCGCTCGGTGATCAACTTGCCGGTTGCCGCCTAATGATATTCGAATGCCGGGAGATGATATTGAGGGCACGTTGGGGTTGATGGATCTTGTTCGCTAGATATCCCTGGCGAAGGTGTTCACATGAACAGCAACAAGAACAACAACTTCAAGTCGAGCCACACCGGGCATGGCACCGCAAAATCCGACACGGTATTCATCAACGGCAGCATCTACACCGTTGATGAACGACAACCCTGGGCCGAGGCGGTGGCGATAAAGGACGGGGTCTTCGTCGCGGTAGGCAGCAATGCCCAGATCCAGGCGCATGTCGATGAACACACCCGGGTGGTGGACCTGGAAGGTGCGTTCGCCATGCCGGGTATCTATGACATGCATACCCACCCCGACCTGGCCCTGGCGCCAGGCTACTCGGGCTACCTGGAGGTCGGCCTGGACAGCCCCACGCCGCAAGACATCGAGGCCAGCATCCTCAGGTACGCCAGCGAGCATCCGGGCGACGGCTGGATCTACGGGCAATACTTCGTCCACTTCGAGTTTCGCAAGGCCGGGATCGAGCCTGGCCGTGCCTGGCTGGACCGGATCATCGCCGATCGCCCGGTGGCGATCCTCGACCGCTCCTGGGGTTCGATCATGGTCAACTCCAAGGCCCTGGAGCTGGCCGGCATCGATGCGCAGACCAAGGACCCGGCCAACGGCTACATCGTCCGCGACTCGGTGACCGGCGAGCCCAGCGGCATCCTGGTGGACGGTGGCTACGCCATGATCCATGCGGCGATGCCGCCCACCCCGATGCACGCCCTGGTCCGTGCCTATGGCGAAGGCGTGCAGTACCAGACCGGTCGCGGGGTGGTCGGAACCAAGTACGTGCACGTCTGCGAGCATCGCCTCAATGCCCTCAAGACCCTGGACGATGCCGGGGACCTGACGCTGCGGGTCGAGGCGGCGATCAGTTGGCAAGACGATATCTTCCCGGTCAGGCGGCGTTGGGAGTTGCTCGCCGGCGAGCGGCACTTCTATCGCAGTGCCCGCTTGAATGCCGGCGCGGTGAAGTTCCACTTCGACGGCACCCACGAGACCCAGTCCTCGTATTTCGCCACGCCCTACAGCGGCGCCGGGCAGTGGCGCGGCAGCCTGAACCTGACCCCGGAGCACATCACCGACCTGGTGGTGGACCTGGACCGCCAGGGCATCCGCGTGATCGCCCACTGCACCGGCGATGCGGCGTCGGATATTTTCCTCGACGCGGTGGCCGAGGCCCGGCGGCGCAATGGGCCCGACGGCGTACGCCATCACTGTGCGCATTCATCGGTACTGCTGAACGAGAACCTGCCGCGTTTCAAGGAGCTGCAGGTCACCGCCGACTTCTCCCCGGTAGCCTGGTATCCCTATCCGTTCTCCATGGCCCGGGCCCAGGCCAATGGCGAGGAGCGCTCCCAGCGCCTGTTCAACTTCAAGGGCGTGCTCGAGGCCGGCGGGGTGGCGGTGATGGGCACCGACTGGCCGGTATCCAACATCAACCCGTGGATCGGCTTCGAGACCATGATCACCCGCCAGAACCCCTGGGATCAGAGCGACGAGCGTTACTACGGCAGCCCCATTTCCCTGGAGCAGGCGATCCGCGTGATGACCATCAATGGCGCCTGGTGCATGGAGCTTGAGCATCGTTGCGGAAGCATCGAGGTGGGCAAGTCGGCGGACCTGATCGTGCTCGACCGCAACCTGTTCGAGCTCGAGCCCCGGGGCAATATCCACAACACCCAGGTCGAGCTCACCGTCCTGGAGGGCAGCGTGGTCTGGGATCGGCACGATCGTTTCGGCGGCACGTCCTGGCAGGCGCGCTGGCGCAAGGACCTGCCGCGGTTCTACGACAAGATGTAGCTGGTTGCGGGTGTGCCAGTCATTCGCGCGCTGAGCGCTCTGAACTTTCAAGGGTGAGAAAACAATGTCATCGATACTTCCAACCATTCATGTGAGTGTCATCTCCGGCTTTCTCGGCTCCGGAAAAACCACTTTGTTGAACCGTATCCTCAATGGCGACCATGGATTGAAGATCGCCGTCATGGTCAATGATTTCGGTGAGATAAACATCGATGCCGGTTTGATCGTAAGTGCCACGCAAAACATCACCAGCCTGGCCAATGGCTGTATTTGCTGCACGGTGGAAAGCGATCTCATCGAGCAACTCGAGAAGTTGTGCAGCATGGTCGAGGGGCGGCCCGAGCATATCCTGATCGAAACCAGTGGCGTCTCCGATCCCGGGCGGGTGGTGCACACCTTGAAGTACCCGCAGTTTCGCCAGCGGCTGGCCCTGGACACCGTGGTGGTACTGCTCGATGCCGAACGCCAGGGCGAACTGCCGCAGGAAGTCAGACCCCTGGCCCAGGAACAACTGGCTGCCGCCGACATCGTGGTGATCAACAAGGTCGACCTGGTGAGCCCCGAGCGCCTGCAGGCACTCAAGCACCAGTGGCTGTTTCCCCGGGCCAAGGTCCATGAGGCGGTGTTTGCCGATATCCCCCTGCCGTTCATTTTCGATATCCGCCCCCATCGCCTGGTGCCGCTTGCCCGCCATGACGGCCAGCCGGCCTCCCGCCGGCACGACCAGTTGTTCAGCAGCTTCAGCTGGCAGAGTGCGGCGCCCTTGTCCCTGCAAGAGCTGCGCAAGGTCCTGGGGGAGTTTCCGGAGCATGTCTATCGCGCCAAGGGTTTTGTCCAGCTGGAGGACTATCCCGGGCAGCGCTTCATCCTGCACCTGGTGGGCTCGCGCCTGGATATCCAGCCCGCCGGGGCCTGGCCGGAGCAAGACGCGCCGGGCAGCCATTTGGTGGTGATCGGTTCCAGACAGCTGGATGCCGATGCATTGCGCGCTTGCCTTGAGCGTTGCGTCGGCCGCCGGGCATTGGCGGCCGTCAGCTAGCACGGCGGTCCGGGCGGCTCAGAGCGAGAGCAGCAAGCGCCCGGCGAACAGCAGCAGGACCAGGCCCATGCCGCGTTCGAACCAGTGTCCCAGGCGCATGAACAACGAGCGCACCCGGGCGCTGGAAAAGAACAGCGCGACGATGACGAACCACACTCCGTTCACCAGGCACATCCAGGCGCCATACAGCGCCTGGATAGCCAAGGGCGTGGTGGCGCTGACCAGGGTGGTGAAGATCGCCAGGAAGAACAGGGTCGCCTTGGGATTGGTGGCGTTGGTCAGGAAACCGGTGACGAAGGCCCGGGCCGCCGTCGGTTGCGGCTCCTGGTCGGGCGAGTCGCCGGGTAGGGCGGACTTAGCCTTGCTGCGCAGCAGGCTGATGCCCAGGTACAGGATGTAGGCGGCGCCCAGCAGCTTGGCGCCGCCCAGCAGCCAGGGCGTGGCGTGCATCAGGGCGCCGACCCCCAGCAAGGTATAGAGCACGTGGACCGAGATGCCGGCGCCGATCCCCAGGGCGGTGCAGGTGCCGACCAGCCGGCCGAAGCGCACGCTCTGGCGGATGGTGACGGCGAAGTCCGGCCCGGGAGCGAGCACGGCGAGAAAGTGAACCAGCGCCAGGGTGGCGAATTCACCCAGATAGGTGGACAACATGGAGACTCCGCAAAGCAGGTGGGCGAGCGAGGGCGGGTTCAGGCCAGGTCGTAGCTGACCGAGAGCACGCCCTTTTTTTCCGTTACCGATTCAATTCGTACCTGGCCCAGTTCTCGCAGCCGAGACACGTGGGTACCACCGCAACCGAAGGTGGGCAACGGGCCGAAGCCGACCTGGCGCATGCCGTCCTGCAGCTCGATGCGGCGTTGCAAGTCCGCGCTTATCCATTGCTCGATGGCGCTGTGCACCAGGTCGGCATCGATGGCCTGGGCTGCCGGCCCCGGCTTGAACGACACCCGGCCTTCGCCCGGCCAGTGGTGGGCCTTGACCGGTATCCAGCCCTGGCTCTGGCCGAAGTGGCCGATCAGGTGTCCGGCCGAGTGCATACGGCTGTTGAACAGGCGTTGGTCCGGGTCCACCCGGGTGATGAAAGAACCAGGCTCCAGGGGCTGGGACAGGTGGTGCAGGATCTGTTCACCCTCCTGCAGCACCCGCAATACCCGGGCCTCGCCAATCCAGCCGGTGTCGCTGGGTTGGCCGCCGCCCTGGGGGTGGAAGGGCGTGGCGTCGAGGATGGCGATGAACGAGTCGTCCACCCTGGTGCAGTCCAGGACTTGCACCGGGACATTCAATTCATCGTCTTGGAAATACAGGCGCAGCGTCATGGTCGAGACCTTGCAAGTGAGTGTTTTTTTATTATGTGGCGGCCTCGATTGCGTGATAATCCGTTCGAAACTCAATGGACTATTGCGTCATGAGCATAAATCTACCCCTGCCTTTGCTGGCCGAAATGGCCATTTTCGTCCGCGTGGTGGAGACCGGCAGCTTCTCCGAGGCCGCGCGCCAGCTGGGCTCTTCGCCTTCGGCGGTGAGTCGCAGCGTTTCGCGCCTGGAGAAGGCCCTGGCCACCCGCTTGCTGCAACGCACCACTCGCAAGCTGCGCTTGAGCGATGGTGGCGAGGAAGTGTTCAAGCGCTGTTGCGAGATGGTCAGCGCGGCGCGTTCGGTGATGGAGATCAGCGGCCAGTTCACCCACGAGGCCCAGGGCGTGGTGCGGGTCAGCGTGCCCAAGGCGGTGGGGCGTTTTGTGGTGCACCCGCACATGCCCGAGTTCCTGCGGCGTTACCCGAAGGTGGATGTGGAGTTGCTGCACGAAGATCGGGACGTCGACCTGATCGACGATCATGTCGACCTGGCGATCCGCATCACCGACCGGCCGCCGCCAGGGTTGATCGGCCGCCAGTTGTTGCGCATCGACCATTTGCTGTGTGCCACGCCGCAGTACCTGGCGGAGCACGGTACGCCGGTCCATCCCCAGGACCTGCGCCAGCACAGTTGCATCTACTTGGGCGAGACGCCCAGCGACGCGCGCTGGAAGTTCACCCAGGGCAGCAAGGCGGTCACCGTGGCGGTGCGTGGGCGCTATGCCGCCAACCACACCGGCGTACGCCTGGATGCGGTGCTGCAGCACCTGGGGATCGGCAGCCTGCCGTACTTCACCGCGCGCCATGCCCTGGAGCAGGGTTTGATCGTGCAGGTGCTGCCGGAGTGGACCTTCCTGGCCTCCTACCATGGCGGCGCCTGGCTGCTGCACTCGCCGACCCGCTACCTGCCGCCCAAGTTGCGGGTGTTCATCGATTACCTGGTGGAGTGCCTGGCCAAGGAGCCGACCTTGGGCCGGCCGGGCAGGGCGCCCTAGTCGCCGGCAAACGGCGCCCATGAAAAAGGCCCGCCGGTGCAACCGTGCGGGCCTTGGTGACGCCAGGCGTATCGATCAGTGCTTGCTGTCCTGGTCGGAGAGCGCCAGCAGCTGTTTTTCCTGGTTCCAGTCGAAGGGCTCGTCGTTCTGCTCGGCCTCGTAGCGCCGTTCCTCGAGGGCCTGGAACAGGTCGATTTCCTCGTCGGGCATGTAGTGCAGGCAGTCGCCGGCGAAGTACCACAGCAGGTCGCGCGGCACCAGGTGGGCGATCTGTGGGTAGCGTTGCATGATCTGGCACAGCAGGTCCTGGCCCAGGTACTGGCTTTCGATCGGATCGATTGGCAGCGAGGCGCGCAGTTCATCGAAGCGCTCCAGGAACAGCGCGTGGCTTTCTTCGGGAACCTGTTCGGCTTCTCCCACGGCCACCAGGATGCTGCGCAGGTGGTCCAGCAGGACGAGATGATCGGCGACGGCGTTGGACATGACAGGGTCCTCAAGAGCAAAACGGGCGCGGGAGTATATAGCTCCCGCGCCCGGTTTCATAATCGACCAGCCCAAGGGCGGTCGCCTGGCAGGCCATCGAAAAACTACCTGCGTTGCCATCGCTGCGTTAAAGCCCGGTCAAAATGCTCATTTACCACTCGTAAACTGCGCTTTTTCGCCTGTTTTGCCTTGCGCTGGCTGTCTCGCTTACCTCTTTCAACGGCCTGCTAGCGGATCTTGCCTTCGCTCAAGGTCAACTCTTCCTTGGCGAAGTCATCCACATCGATGACTTTGCGCCGCGCTGCTTCGGCCGCGTGCAGGCTTTGCGCCTCGGCTGCCTGCAGGACACCGGCCTCCAGCGCGGCGTCGATGATCGACTCGCCGGCAGCAGGCTTGAACTGGCCGCTTTTCAACGCCTCGTGCAGGCGCTTGTACTGCGGGTGCGCGGCGCTGAGCAGTTCGCTGGCATGCTGCAGGGCACCTACCGGATCGTCCGCCGCTTGTGGGCGGTAGCAGCCGGCCAGCACCGCTTCCAGGGCAGGGTCGCCCTTGGCCCGGCCGACGATCGCCGCCACTTCGGCGTCCAGTTGGTCCGAAGGGCCGGTATGGCGCCGGCCGAAGGGAAACACCAGGACCCGCAGCAGGCAGCCGAAGGTGCGGCTGGGGAAGTTGCGCAGCAGTTCGTCCAGGGCTCGTTCCGAGTGGCCAAGGCTTTCTTCCATGGCCCAGGCCAGCAGCGGTTGCAGGTACTCCGGCGAGTCCAGGTCGTGGTAGCGCTTGAGCGCCGCCGAACCCAGGTACAGGTGGCTCAGCACATCGCCCAGGCGTGCGGACAGGCGCTCGCGGCGCTTGAGTTCGCCACCCAGGAGCATCATCGACAGGTCGGCGAGCAGGGCGAAGGCCGCGGCCTGGCGGTTCAAGGCGCGGAAGTAGCCCTGGCTGAGGCTGTCCCCCGGGGCTTTTTCAAAGCGGCCCAGGCCCAGGTTCAGCACCAGGGTGCTGGCGGCGTTACTCACGGCGAAGCCGATGTGCTTGAGCAGCAGGGCATCGAACTCCTTCAGGGCCTGGTCATGGTCCTCGCGCCCGGCCAGGGCCATTTCCTTGAGCACGAAGGGATGGCAGCGGATCGCTCCCTGGCCGAAGATCATCAGGTTGCGCGACAGGATGTTGGCGCCTTCCACGGTGATGAAGATCGGCGCGCCCTGCCAGTTGCGGCCCAGGTAGTTGTTGGGCCCCATGATGATGCCCTTGCCGCCGTGCACGTCCATGGCGTGGCCGATGCATTCGCGGCCGCGCTCGGTGAGGTGGTACTTGAGGATCGCCGACAGCACCGAGGGTTTTTCCCCCAGGTCCACGGCATTGGCGGTGAGCATGCGCGCGCTGTCCATCAGCCAGGCATTGCCGCCGATGCGCGCCAGGGCTTCCTGGATGCCTTCGAAGGCCGCCAGCGGCACGTTGAACTGCTCACGTACCTGAGCGTACTGGCCGGTGACCAGGCTGGTGAACTTGGCGGCGCCGGTGCCCACTGCCGGTAGCGAGATGGAGCGTCCCACCGACAGGCAGTTCATCAGCATCATCCAGCCCTTGCCGAGCATCTCCTGGCCGCCGATGAGGAAGTCCAGGGGGATGAACACGTCTTTGCCGGAGTTGGGGCCATTCATGAAGGCGGCGCCCAGGGGCAGATGGCGGCGGCCGATTTCCACCCCGGGGGTGTCGGTGGGGATCAAGGCCAGGCTGATGCCCAGGTCCTCTTCGTCGCCCAGCAGGTGGTCCGGGTCATGGGCCTTGAAGGCCAGGCCCAGCAGGGTGGCGACCGGCCCCAGGGTGATGTAGCGCTTTTCCCAGTTCAGGCGCAGG
Source organism: Pseudomonas piscis (assembly GCF_009380155.1). Classification (GTDB taxonomy): domain Bacteria; phylum Pseudomonadota; class Gammaproteobacteria; order Pseudomonadales; family Pseudomonadaceae; genus Aquipseudomonas; species Aquipseudomonas piscis. The sequence continues at coordinate 1,535,248 of NZ_WHUV01000001.1, forward strand.
CCGAGGGTTTCCTGTCCTTGCCACTGGCCCTTGCAGATGATCCCGGTGTCCGGCATGGCGCCGGCGTCGGAGCCGGCCAGGGGGCCGGTCAGGGCGAAGCAGGGAATGTCGTCGCCCCGGGCCAGGCGCGGCAGGTAGTGGTTGCGCTGTTCGTCGGTGCCGTAGTGCAGCAGCAGTTCGGCCGGGCCCAGGGAGTTGGGGACCATGACCGTGGAGGCCAGGTCGCCGCTACGGGTCGCCAGCTTCATTGCCACCTGGGAGTGGGCGTAGGCCGAGAAGCCCTTGCCGCCGTACTCCTTGGGAATGATCAGGGCGAAGAAACCATGCTCCTTGATATGTGCCCAGGCCTCCGCAGGCAGGTCCATCTGCTGGCCGATCTGCCAGTCGCTGACCATGGCGCAGAGCTCTTCGGTGGGACCATCGATGAAGGCTTGTTCTTCCTCGGTGAGCTGGACCTTGGGGTAGGCCAGCAGGGTGTTCCAGTCAGGACGCCCGCTGAACAGCTCGCCATCCCACCATACGGTGCCGGCGTCGATGGCGTCGCGCTCGGTTTGCGACATCGGCGGCAGGACTTTCTGGAACCAGTTGAACAGCGGGGCGCTGAAATGCTTGCGCCGCAGGTCGGGTAGCAACAGGGGCGCGGCCACCGCCGCCAAGAGCACCCAGCACACCAGTAGCAACCAGCCGGGAGCGTGGCTGAAGATGCCCATGGCCAGCAGGTAGATGGCGACTGCGCCCAGGGCGGGCAACGGAGCGGTGCGGCGGTGTGCCAGGTAGGCGATGCCTGCCAACAGAACCAGTATCCACAACAACAGCATATTCAATCCTCCATGAGGCCAGGGACCCAAAGCACCTTCAGAGCTTAGCCGGCGTGCGGCCAAGCGGGTGCCCGGGGCGGTGCGGGGCAGGCTGGCCCTGGCCGGTGAACGTCGGCTGCACATTCCGTCCGGCTGGGTGAAGCAGGCCATGATCTTTGGCCGAAACGTCGTTATCTCTGTGCTGGATGCCTCTATAGACTCAGGGTTCACCTGGAGGTTATGCCCATGCACGAGTACCTGCGTCCCAGCCGCTTCATCGATAGTGACCACCCTGCGGTGGTGGAGTTCGCCGAATCTCATCGCGGTGTCGATCGTGATCCCCGGCAGCAGGCGATGAGCCTCTACTACGCGGTGCGCGAGGCCGTGCGCTACAACCCCTATACCTTCAGCCTCGATCCCGGAACCCTGCGCGGCAGCCATGCCCTGGCCACGGGGGAAAGCTATTGCGTGCCCAAGGCCACCTTGCTGGCCGGTTGTGCCCGGCACTGCGGGATTGCGGCACGCATCGGCCTGGCCGATGTGCGTAATCACTTGTCGCCCCCGCACCTGCTGGAGTTGTTGCGCAGCGACGTGTTCGCCATGCACGGCTACACCGAGTTGTACCTGGATGGGCGCTGGGTCAAGGCCACGCCGGCGTTCAACCAGGACCTGTGCGAGCTGTTCGATGTGGCACCGCTGGATTTCGACGGTGTGCAGGACAGCGTGTTCCAGCCCTTCAACCGCCAGGGCGAGCAGGCGATGGAGTACCTGGTGGACCATGGGCAGTTCGCCGATGTCCCGGAGCACTTCTTTTTCGACCACCTGAAAAAATGCTATCCGCATCTGATCGGCCAGCCGCAATTCACGGGACTTGGTGATATGCACAGCGATTTGAGTCGCGACTGATCAGGCGTAGACTGCCCCGGCATTCATTACCGAGGGATGGTCATGCTGAAGATCTGGGGACGCAAGAATTCATCGAATGTCAGGAAGGCGCTGTGGTGCGCCGAAGAGCTGGGGCTGGCCTATGAGTCCCTGGATGCCGGCGGCGCCTTCGGCGTGGTGGACACCCCGGAGTACCGGGCGCTGAACCCCAACGGGCGGATCCCGATGATCGAGGACGAAGGCTTCGTGCTCTGGGAGTCCAACACCATCGTGCGCTACCTGCTGGCCCGGCATGCCGCCGGCACGCCCTGGTATCCGACCGACGTGCAGGCCCGGGCCAGCGCCGAGAAGTGGATGGACTGGACCACCTCGACCTTCGCTGATGTATTCCGTCCCCTGTTCTGGGGGGTGCTGCGCACCCCTTCGGCCGAGCAGGACTGGGTGCGAATCGACGCCGCCAGGAACACCTGTGCCCAGTTGCTGGAGCGGGTCGACCAGGCCCTGGCGAACCAGCCTTACTTGTCCGGCCAGGAGATCGGCATGGGCGATATTCCCCTGGGCAGCTTCATCTACGCCTGGTTCGAGATGCCCATCGAGCGCCCGGCGCTACCCCACCTGCAGGCCTGGTACCAGCGGCTGGCGGCACGGCCGGCCTACCGTCGAGCGGTGATGACCGCTTTGACTTAATACCCACTATCGATACGCATGACTGTACTTGCAGGGCGCCGGCCCGCAACATGGCGGGCGTCCGGCAATGTTGCAATCGACCCGGCCTGCCCTTACCTATAAAACTTCCCCTTCTTGGTGCATGAATCCGATATGAGTTCCGCTCTGTCCATCCGGCAGCTAACCAAAACCTACGGCAACGGTTTCCAGGCCCTGAGTGGTATCGATCTGGACGTCGCCGAGGGTGATTTCTTTGCCTTGCTCGGTCCCAACGGGGCCGGTAAATCCACCACCATCGGCATCCTCTCGACCCTGGTGAACAAGACCAGCGGCACGGTGAATGTCTTCGGCCATGACCTGGACCGCCAGCCGGCCGCGCTCAAGCGCAGCATTGGCGTGGTGCCCCAGGAGTTCAACTTCAACCAGTTCGAGAAGACCTTCGACATCGTCGTGACCCAGGCCGGCTACTACGGCATCCCGGCGAAGATCGCCAAGGAGCGGGCCGAGCAGTACCTGACCCAGCTCGGCCTGTGGGACAAGCGCGATGTACCTTCGCGCTCGCTGTCCGGCGGCATGAAGCGCCGGTTGATGATCGCCCGGGCCCTGGTCCACGAGCCGCGCCTGCTGATCCTCGACGAGCCGACCGCCGGGGTCGACATCGAGCTGCGCCGTTCGATGTGGAGCTTCCTCACCGAGCTCAACCAGAAGGGCATCACCATCATCCTCACCACCCATTACCTGGAAGAGGCCGAGCAGCTGTGCCGCAACATCGGCATCATCGACCACGGCACCATCGTCGAGAACACCAGCATGCGCCAGTTGCTCAGCCAGCTGCATGTGGAAACCTTCCTGCTCGACCTCAAGCATGACTTGCACGTGGTTCCGCAACTGGCCGGCTATCCGACCCGCCTGGTGGATAGCCATACCCTGGAGGTCCAGGTGGACAAGGCCGTGGGCATCACGGCCCTGTTCAGCCAGCTGGCGCTGCAGAACATCGAGGTGCTGAGCCTGCGTAACAAGACCAACCGACTTGAGGAGCTGTTCGTGTCCCTGGTGGAGAAAAACCTGTCGAAGGTGGCGGTATGAGTTCGGAGTTCAAGCCCAACCTGGTAGCGCTCAACACCATCGTCTACCGCGAGGTCCGGCGCTTCACCCGGATCTGGCCGCAGACCCTGCTGCCGCCGGCCATCACCATGGTCCTGTACTTCGTCATCTTCGGTAACCTGATCGGCCGGCAGATCGGCGACATGGGTGGCTTCACCTACATGGAGTACATCGTGCCGGGGCTGATCATGATGTCGGTGATCACCAACTCCTACGGCAACGTGGTGTCGAGCTTCTTCGGCAGCAAGTTCCAGCGCTCCATCGAGGAATTGATGGTGTCGCCGGTCTCGCCCCACACCATCCTCATCGGCTATACCCTGGGCGGCGTGTTGCGCGGGCTGATGGTGGGGATCATCGTGACCTTGCTGTCGCTGTTCTTCACCAAGCTGCAGGTGCACCACCTGGGTGTCACTGTGCTGGTGGTGGTGCTGACGGCCACGATCTTCTCGTTGCTGGGCTTCATCAACGCGGTATTCGCGCGCAACTTCGACGATATCTCGATCATCCCGACCTTCGTGCTGACGCCGCTGACCTACCTGGGCGGAGTGTTCTACTCGATCAACCTGCTGCCGCCGTTCTGGCAGACCGTGTCCCTGGCCAACCCGGTGTTGCACATGGTCAACTCGTTCCGCTACGGCATCCTCGGGGTTTCGGATATCAGTATCGGCACGGCGATCACGTTCATGCTGGTGGCCACCGCGGTGCTCTACATAGGCTGTGCCAGGTTGCTGGTCAGCGGGCGCGGCATGCGCCAGTAGGCAACTGCCCCATCAACGACAACGGCCTCCCTCGGGAGGCCGTTGTCGTTTCTAGCGCCGCTGCAGCTTGCGGCGTTGCCATTGGCGGCCGACCCACCAGCGCCAGTAGAACATGGTCAGGCAGTAGGCCAGGGCGCCCAGGGCCAGGCCAGCCACCACCGAACCGAGCAGGAAGGGTTGCCAGAGGGTGGCCAGCTGGCTGCTGATCCATTCCCAGGTGAGGCTGTCGGGCAGGGTGCGCGGCGGCACGTTCATTAGCCAGGCGCCTAGCTGATAGGTGCAGAAGAACACCGGGGGCATGGTGATGGGATTGGTCAGCCATACCAGGCTGACGCTGATGGGCATGTTGCCCCGCAACCAGATGGCCAGCACCGCGGCCAGCAACATCTGCATCGGGATCGGGATGAAGGCGGCGAACAGGCCCACGGCCATGGCGCGGGCCACGGAGTGCCGGTTGAGGTGCCAGAGGTTGGCGTCATGCAGCAAGGTGCCGAGAAAGCGTAAGGACTTGTGTTCCCGGATGCTGGTGGGATCTGGCATGTAACGTTTGAATAAGCGCCGGGGCATAAGGCTTCTCGGTCGGGTCAAGCGGTAATTATGACTGGATTGTAAACAGGGCAAATTCAGACATTGTGACAAATGATAAAGCCATGTCCGGCCGTCCTCGGCTAAGCCAAGGGTAGGGCTCGTCATGGATGGATTGGCTGATGCGAACAGGGATGCTGGGCTTGGCCGCGGGGCTTCTGGCGCTGGGTTTTCTGCCGGCCTTGCCGCCGCTCTGGTGGTTGTTGCCGGTATTGGTGCTGGCCTTGCTGCTGTTGCCGTTTCGTACACATCCGGTGGCATTTTTCCTATTCGGCTTCAGTTGGGCCTGTGCCTGTGCGCAGTGGGCGCTCGACGATCGGTTGGCGTCGCGCCTGGACGGCCAGACTCGCTGGCTGGAAGGACGGATCACCGGTTTGCCGGAGGCTGGGGCGCAGGTGGTGCGGTTCGAGTTGCAAGATGCCCAGGCCCGACGCGAGCGCCTGCCACAGCGAATTCGCGTGAGCTGGCGTGACGGGCCGCCGGTCAAGAGCGGCGAGCGCTGGCGCCTGGCGGTGACGCTGCGCCGCCCCGTGGGATTGCTCAACGTACAGGGGTTCGACTACGAGGCGTGGCTGCTGGCGCGGCGTATCGGCGCCGTCGGTACGGTCAAGGATGGCCAGTTGCTGGCGCCGGCCCAGGGCGCCTGGCGCGACCGCTTGCGCCAGCGTTTGCTGGGGGTGGAGGCCCATGGTCGGGGCGGAGGGCTGGCCGCGTTGGTGATGGGGGATGGTTCCGGGCTGACGCGAGAGGACTGGCAGCTGTTGCAAGACACCGGCACCGTGCACCTGATGGTCATTTCCGGGCAGCACATCAGCCTCTTGGCGGGGGTGATCTATCTCGTCGTGGCGGGGCTGGCGCGGCTCGGCGCCTGGCCCGCGCGCTGGCCATGGCTGCCGTGGGCCTGCGTCCTGGGCTTTCTCGGGGCGTTGGGCTACGGGTTGCTCGCGGGGTTCGACGTGCCGGTGCAGCGCGCCTGCGTGATGGTGGCCCTGGTCCTGCTCTGGCGCTTGCGCTTTCGTCACCTGGGCACTTGGTGGCCGCTGCTGCTGGCGCTGGATGCGGTGCTGTTGCTCGAACCCCTGGCCAGCTTGCAACCGGGCTTCTGGCTGTCGTTCGCGGCGGTGGCGATCCTGATCTTCACCTTCGCCGGGCGGCTGGGGGCCTGGCGCTGGTGGCAGAGCTGGACCCGCGCCCAATGGCTGATAGCGATCGGCCTGCTGCCGCCGATGCTGGCCCTGGGCCTGCCCATCAGTCTCAGCGGTCCGCTGGCCAACCTGCTGGCGGTGCCTTGGGTCAGCCTGCTGGTGTTGCCGCCGGCTTTGCTGGGAAGCCTGTTGTTGCCCCTGCCAGTGGTGGGCGAAGGCTTGTTGTGGCTGGCCGGTGGGCTGCTGGAGGGACTGTTCCGTGTGCTGGGGCTGATCGCCGGATGGTGGCCGGCCTGGGTCGCGCCGCTGTTGCCCGGCTGGATCTGGAGCCTCGCCAGTCTGGGGGCGTTGTTGCTGTTGCTGCCGTCCGGCGTGCCGCTGCGGATTCTCGGCTGGCCGCTGTTGCTGTTGGTGGCCTGGCCGCCGCAGCCTCGAGTGCCCTTCGGCGAGGCCGAAGTCTGGCAGCTGGATGTGGGCCAGGGGCTGTCGTTCGTCCTGCGTACCCGTAACCACGCGATGCTGTACGACGCGGGCGCCCGTAGCGGCGATTTCGACCTCGGCGAGCGGGTAGTGGTGCCGACCCTGCAGCGCTTGGGCATCCACCAGCTGGACCTGATGTTGCTCAGCCATGCCGATAACGATCATGCCGGTGGCGCCCTGGCGGTGCAGCGGGCGTTGCCGGTTCGCCTGGTGCGTAGTGGCGAGCCCGAGGCATTGCCGGCCATCCTGCAGGCCATGCCGTGCGAGTCCGGGGCGAGCTGGCAATGGGATGGCGTGCGTTTCCGCCAGTGGCAATGGGCCGGGGCGCGCGATGGCAACCAGGCTTCCTGTGTGTTGCAGGTCGAGGCCCGGGGTGAGCGCCTGCTGCTCACTGGCGACATCGATATCCATGCGGAGCGGGCTTTGCTCCAGGGCCCGCTGGCGCAGCGGACCCATTGGTTGCAGGCGCCGCACCATGGCAGCCGGACCTCTTCGTCCATGGCCCTGCTACAACGGTTGGCGCCCGACGCGGTACTGGTTTCCCGGGGCCGGGGCAATGCCTTCGGTCACCCGCACCCGCAGGTGGTGGCGCGTTATCGGAGCCTGGGCATGGCGCTTTATGACAGTGCCGAGCAGGGCGCTTTGAGGTTGCGCCTGGGGGCTTTTGCGACGCCCTACAGCGTGCGCGAGCAACGGCGGTTCTGGCGTGAGCCGGTAACAATGCCTTAAATAACCGTGGGTTATTAAAGCCTGGAAACATGCGACATCACGGTCTTCGGTGCGTCCGGCCCCTATGTTAGAGTGGCGCACTTTTTCGAGGGGGCTGTCACTGTGTGGGAATTGGTCAAATCCGGCGGTTGGATGATGCTGCCGATCATCCTGAGTTCCATCGCGGCCGTGGGCATCATCGCCGAGCGCTTGTGGACCCTGCGGGCCAGCCGTGTGACCCCGCCCCACCTCCTGGGCCAGGTCTGGCGCTGGATCAAGGACAAGCAGCTGAACAAGGACAAGCTCAAGGAACTGCGTGCCGATTCGCCCCTGGGCGAGATCCTGGCCGCGGGCCTGGCCAACTCCAAGCATGGCCGCGAGATCATGAAGGAATGCATCGAGGAAGCGGCGGCCCGGGTCATCCACGAGCTGGAGCGCTACCTCAACGCCCTGGGCACCATCGCCGCCATGGCGCCGCTGCTGGGCCTGCTGGGCACCGTGCTGGGCATGATCGATATCTTCAGCTCGTTCATGGGCTCGGGCATGACCACCAACGCCCATGTGCTGGCCGGAGGTATCTCCAAGGCCCTGATCACCACCGCTGCGGGCCTGATGGTGGGGATCCCCTCGGTGTTCTTCCACCGTTTCCTGCAACGCCGGGTCGATGAGCTGGTGGTGGGCATGGAGCAGGAGGCGATCAAGCTGGTGGAAGTGATCCAGGGCGACCGCGATGTCGACCTGGCCGAGGGCGCAGCGTGAAATTCCGTCGCAAACCCCGGGAAACCGTGGACATCAACCTCGCGTCGCTGATCGATGTGGTGTTCATCCTGCTGTTGTTCTTCGTGGTCACCACCACCTTCACCCGGGAAACCGAATTGCGTGTCGACCTGCCCGAAGCCGTCAGCGGCTCGCCGGCCGAGGACCAGCAGATCAAGCAGCTGGATATCGCCATCAGCGCCGACGGGGTGTTCTCGGTGAACAACCAGGTATTGCCCAAGAACGACCTGGCGACCCTGATCGAGGCCTTGCAGAAGGAGTCCGCTGGCGATACCAACCTGCCGCTGTCCATCAGCGCCGATGGCAAGACCCAGCATCAAGCGGTGATCACTGCCATGGACGCGGCCGGCAAGCTCGGTTTCAGCCATCTGCGCATGACCACCGTCGAGGCGGCGCCGGCTCCCTGATGGCACTTTTCGATCGTTTGCTCGCCGCCTGGTACCAGGGCCATCGCGCACTGAAACTGCTGCAGCCACTGGAATGGCTGTACCGCCGTGTCGTGGTGGGCAAGCGCCAGCGCTTCCTGGCCGGCGAGGGCGAGATCTACCAGCCGCCGGTGCCCCTGGTGGTGGTGGGCAACATCACGGTCGGTGGTACCGGCAAGACTCCGTTGATCCTGTGGTTGGTGGAGCATTGCCAGCGCCTCGGCCTGCGCGTCGGCGTGGTCAGCCGTGGTTATGGCGCCAAGCCAGCCCAGTTGCCCTGGCGGGTCACGGCCACGGACAGCGCCGAGGTGGCGGGCGACGAACCGCTGCTGATCGTCCAGCGCTGCGGCGTGCCATTGATGATCGATCCCGATCGTAGCCGCGCGGTGCAAGCCCTGCTCGCCGCCGAGCCGCTGGACCTGATCCTCTCCGACGATGGCCTGCAGCATTACCGCCTGGCTCGCGACCTGGAGCTGGTGCTGATCGACGCGGCCCGCGGCCTGGGCAATCGCCGTTGCCTGCCGGCCGGTCCGCTGCGCGAGCCGGTGGAGCGCCTGCACAGTGTGGATGCCGTGCTGTACAACGGTGCCGCCGCCGATCGCGACGATGGTTTCGCCTTTGAGCTCCAGCCTTCGGCGCTGATCAACCTGCAAAGCGGCGAGCGTCGTCCGCTGGCGCATTTCACCCCGGGGCAAGCGGTGCACGCGGTGGCCGGCATCGGCAACCCCCAGCGTTTCTTCAATACCCTTGAAACGCTACACTTGCGACCTGTCCCCCATGCATTTGCCGACCATGCCCAATACAGTGCGCAGGCCTTGGCCTTCACCCCGTCGTTGCCGCTGGTCATGACCGAGAAAGATGCGGTCAAGTGCCGCGAATTCGCGGCGGCCGACTGGTGGTACCTGGCGGTCGACGCGGTGCCATCGCCAGCCTTCGTCGCCTGGTTCGACACCCAGTTGATGCGCCTGCTGCCTGACCGTCTATTGCCTTAAACCGCTTCTATCCAGGGAAACCCTCATGGACACCAAACTGCTCGACATCCTGGCCTGCCCGATCTGCAAGGGCCCTCTCAAACTCAGCGCCGACAAGACCGAGCTGATCAGCAAGGGCGCCGGCCTGGCCTATCCGATCCGCGACGGCATCCCGGTGATGCTGGAAAGCGAGGCTCGCACCCTGACCACCGAGGAGCGCCTGGACAAATGACCAGCGCCTTCACCGTTGTCATCCCGGCGCGTTTCGCCTCCACCCGCTTGCCGGGCAAGCCGCTGCAGATGATCGCCGGCAAGCCGATGGTCCAGTGGGTCTGGGAGCAGGCCCGCAAGAGCCGCGCCGAGCGCGTGGTGGTGGCTACCGACGACCAGCGTATCGTCGATGCGTGCCAGGGCTTTGGCGCCGAAGCGCTGCTGACCCGTGAAGACCACAACTCCGGCACCGACCGCCTGGCCGAGGTCGCCACCCAGCTGGGGCTGGCGGCGGACGCCATCGTGGTCAACGTCCAGGGTGACGAGCCGCTGATCCCGCCGGCGGTGATCGACCAGGTGGCGGCCAACCTGGCGGCCCATCCCGAAGCGCGCATGGCCACCCTGGCCGAGCCGATCGAAGATGCACAGACCCTGTTCAACCCCAACGTGGTCAAGGTGGTCAGCGACCTCAACGGCCTGGCGCTGACCTTCAGTCGCTCGACCCTGCCTTGGGCCCGTGACGCCTTTGCCCGCAATCGTGACGAACTGCCCGCCGGCGTGCCTTACCGCCGCCATATCGGCATCTACGCCTACCGTGCCGGTTTCCTCCATGACTTCGTCAACTGGGGGCCTTGCTGGCTGGAGAACACCGAGTCCCTGGAGCAGCTGCGGGCCTTGTGGCACGGCGTGCGCATCCATGTGGCCGATGCCCTCGAAGCCCCGCCCACCGGCGTGGATACCGCCGAAGACCTCGAGCGCGTCCGACGCCTGCTGGAGGCCTGATGCAGGTCCTGTTCGTCTGCCTGGGCAACATCTGTCGCTCACCCACCGCCGAAGGCGTGTTGCGCCACAAACTGCGTGCAGCCGGTCTTGCCGAGCAGGTACAAGTGGCTTCCGCCGGCACCAGCGACTGGCACGTCGGCAAGGCGCCGGACTCCCGCAGCCAGCGGGCGGCGTTGCAGCGCGGCTACGACCTGTCGGCGCAACGGGCGCAGCAGGTCAGCAGCGCCGACTTCTCGCGCTATGACCTGATCTTCGCCATGGACCAGAGCAACCTGCGCAACCTCGAGGCCCTGCAACCGGCCAATGGCAAGGCCGAGCTGGACCTGTTCCTGCGCCGCTACGAGGCGGTGCTCGACGAGGTGCCGGACCCGTACTACGACGGTGAAAAGGGTTTCGAGCAAGTGCTGGACCTGATCGAAGCGGCCTGTGATCGCCTGGTGATCGAATTGAAGGGGCGCCTATGAGCCTGGTCATCCAGTCCGATGTGTCGCTCAAGCCGTTCAACAGCTTCGGGGTCGAGGTCAAGGCCCGGCTGTTCGCCCTGGCCCATGATGACGCCGAAGTCCGTGAGGCCCTGGACTACAGTCGCGAGCACCAGTTGCCATTGCTGGTGATCGGTGGCGGCAGCAACCTGCTGCTGGCCGGGGATATCCAGGCCCTGGTGCTGCGCATGGCCAGCCGCGGTACCCGCCTGCTCGAGGACGATGGGCAGCGGGTGGTGGTGGAAGCCGAAGCCGGGGAGCCCTGGCACCCCTTCGTCCAGTGGACCCTGGGGCAGGGCTTGTCCGGGTTGGAGAACCTCAGCCTGATTCCCGGCACCGTCGGTGCCGCGCCGATGCAGAACATCGGTGCCTATGGTGTCGAGATCAAGGATGTGTTCGCCGGTCTCACCGCCCTCGATCGGCAGACCGGCGAGTTGCGCGAGTTCGACCTGGAGCAGTGCCGGTTCGCCTACCGCGACAGCCTGTTCAAGCAGGAGGTTGGTCGTTGGCTGATCCTGCGGGTGCGTTTTGCCCTGAGTCGGGCCGAGCATCTGCACCTTGAGTACGGCCCGGTACGCCAGCGCCTGGCGGAGCAGGGCATCGAGCGGCCCACTGCCGGCGATGTCAGCCAGGCGATTTGCAGCATTCGCAGCGAAAAACTCCCGGACCCGGCGGTGCTGGGCAACGCCGGCAGCTTCTTCAAGAACCCGGTGGTGCCGGCGGCGCTGGCGGAGCGCATTCGCCAGGCGCACCCAGGCCTGGTGGCCTACCCCCAGGCGGATGGGCAGATGAAGCTGGCGGCCGGTTGGCTGATCGAGCAGGCAGGCTGGAAGGGCTTTCGCGAGGCCGATGCCGGGGTCCATCGTTTGCAGTCGCTAGTGCTGGTCAACTACGGCAACGCCAGCGGACGGCAGTTGTTGGCGTTGGCCCAGAGGATCCAGCGCGACATCGCCGAGCGTTTCGGCGTCGAGCTGGAGATGGAGCCCAACCTCTACGGAGCATGACCGTTCGCCGCCCCTGGCCCAAAAAAGCCTTGCCCGAATGACGTTCGGACAAGGCTTTTTGCTTAATTAGGGCTTAACTTAGCAGGCTAAGAATGTGCTTCTTGCTGTTCCCAAGGGCCCGGTGAAGCTCGAGCTTCACAAGAGAGCCCGATTAGCCTGAGCCGATCTGCGTGCCCCGCAGTCGCGGTACCGCGCGACAGATGGTTCGACCCCATCCCTCCATAGAATGCGGGCGTGCCCATGATTACCCTGAAACTCAACGGACAAGACCACCCACTGGACGTCAGCGAGGATATGCCCCTGTTGTGGGCGATCCGCGACGTGATCGGCTACAACGGCACCAAGTTCGGCTGCGGCATGGGCTTGTGTGGTGCCTGCACCATCCATATCGACGGCGATCCTGCCCGCAGTTGCATCACCCCGGTTGGCTCGGTGCTGGGCAAGAACGTCAGCACCATCGACAACCTGCACAACGATCCGGTGGGCCAACTGGTGCAGCAGGCCTGGCTGGACACCGCGGTAGCCCAGTGCGGCTATTGCCAGGGCGGGCAGATCATGTCCGCCACGGCGCTGCTCAAGATCCACCCCAACCCCAGTGACGAACAGATCGAGGAGGCGATGCTCGGCAATATCTGCCGCTGCGGCACCTACAACCGGATCAAGGCCGCGATCCGTCGCGCCTCCGGCCAATTGCAGGAGGCCAAGGCATGAGTCCTCTACCCACTGATTTCACCCTGGCCAACCTGAGTCGCCGGGGCTTTCTCAAGGGCGTGGGCGCCACCGGTGCCCTGGTGCTGGCCGCCAGTTGGGGTTGGCAGGACGCCTTTGCCGAGGACAAGAAGTTCGGCGCCGACGGCATGCCCCACGGCTGGGTCGACGATCCCAAGGTCTATGTCAGCATCGATGCCGACGGTACTGTGACGGTGATCTGCAATCGCTCGGAAATGGGCCAGGGCGTGCGCACCAGTCTGAGCATGGTGGTGGCCGACGAGCTGGAAGCCGACTGGGACCTGGTCAAGGTCAGGCAGGCGCCGGGTGACGAGGCGCGTTATGGCAACCAGGACACCGATGGCTCGCGCAGCATGCGCCATTGGTACGAGCCCATGCGCCGTTGCGGCGCGGCAGCGCGGACCATGCTCGAGCAAGCGGCCGCCGCCCAGTGGCAGGTGCCGCTGGCGGAGTGCCGGGCACAGTTGCACAAGGTGGTCCACCAGCCCAGCGGGCGTGAACTGGGCTACGGCGCCCTGGCCGTCGCTGCCGGGGCCCTGGCGGTACCGCCGCGGGACAGCCTGCGGCTGAAGCCAGCTTCGCAGTTCCGCTACATCGGCAAGGAAGCGACCCGGGCGATCGACGGCCAGGACATCGTCAATGGTCGTGCGGTGTACGGCGCCGACGTGCATTTCGAAGGCATGCTGTTCGCCGTGGTGGCCCGGCCCCGGGTCTATGGCGGCAAGCTCAAGTCCGTCGATGACAGCGCCGCGCTGAAGGTGCCCGGGGTGATCAAGGTGATCCCGATCGAAAGCCGTCCCTTGCCCTCGGAGTTCCAGCCCCTGGGCGGGGTCGCGGTGGTGGCGAGCAATACCTGGGCGGCGATCAAGGGCCGCGAGGCGTTGAAGCTCGAGTGGGAGGATGGGGTCAACGCCGGCTACAACTCCATCGACTACCGCAAGGAGCTGGAGGCGGCCGCGCACCAGCCAGGCAAGGTAGTGCGCAGCACCGGCAACCTAGAGCAGGCCCTGGGGAGCGCCGACGGCAGCCTGGAGGCCACCTACTACTTGCCGCACCTGGCCCAGGCGCCGATGGAGCCGATGGTGGCCGTGGCCCGCTTCCAGGACGGTCGCTGCGAAGCCTGGGCGCCGAGCCAGGCGCCCCAGGTGACTCGCGAGCGCATCGCCGAGCGGCTGGGGATTGGTTTCGACCAGGTCACGGTGAACGTCACCCTGCTGGGCGGCGGCTTCGGTCGCAAGTCCAAGCCCGATTTCATCATCGAGGCGGCGATCCTGGCCAAGGCCTTTCCCGGCAAGGCGGTGCGGGTGCAGTGGACCCGCGAGGACGATATCCACAACTCGTATTTCCACACCGTGTCGGCCGAATACCTCAAGGCCGGGTTGAACAAGGACGGCATGCCTGCGGCGTGGCTGCACCGCACCGTGGCGCCGAGCATCACGGCCTTGTTCGCCCCGGGCATGAACCATGAGGCGGCTTTCGAGCTGGGCATGGGTTTTACCAACATGGCCTATGCCATTCCCAACGTGCGCCTGGAGAACCCCGAGGCGGCTGCCCACACCCGGGTCGGCTGGTATCGCTCGGTGTCCAACATTCCCCATGGCTTCGCGATCCAGAGCTTCGTCGACGAGCTGGCCCACAAGGCCGGTGAAGATCCGTTGCGCTACCAGTTGCGCCTGCTGGGGCCTGATCGGCAGATCGATCCGCGGACCTTGAGCGAGGAGTGGAACTATGGCGAATCCCCCGAGCGCTATCCCATCGACACCGGTCGCCTGCGCACGGTGCTGGAAACCGCCGCCAAGGCCGCCGGTTGGGGACGGGAGCTGCCCAAGGGGCGCGGCCTGGGGCTGGCGGTGCACTACAGCTTCGTGACCTACGTCGCAGCGGTGATCGAGGTGGAGGTCAAGGGCGATGGCACCCTGATCGTGCACAAGGCCGATATCGCCGTGGATTGTGGTCCGCAGATCAACCCCGAGCGTATCCGTTCGCAGTTCGAGGGGGCTTGTGTCATGGGCCTGGGCAACGCGGTGCTGGGGGAAATCAGCTTCAAGGACGGCAAGGTCCAGCAGGACAACTTCCACATGTACGAAGTGGCGCGCATGTCCCTGGCGCCCAAGGAGGTGCAGGTGCACCTGGTGACGCCGCCCGGGGAGGTGCCGCTGGGTGGCGTCGGCGAGCCCGGAGTGCCGCCGATTGCGCCGGCCTTGTGCAATGCGATCTTCGCCGCTACCGGCAAGCGCATCCGCAACTTGCCGGTACGCTACCAGCTGCAGGGCTGGCAGCAGGCGAGCGCCTGATGGACAGCGTCGACCTGAATGTCCTGCGCAGTGTCCTGGAGTGGCGGCGCGCCGGTCGGGCGGTGGTGCTGTACAGCGTGGTCCAGACCTGGGGCAGTGCACCGCGACCGCCAGGTGCCATGCTGGCGCTGCGCGATGACGGGGTGGTGATCGGCTCGGTGTCCGGTGGCTGCATCGAAGATGACCTGATCGCGCGTCTGGCAGATGGGCGCCTGGCGATGCAGGGGCCGCCGGTCCAGTTGGTGACCTATGGCGTGACCCTGGAGGAGGCGGCGCGTTTCGGCTTGCCGTGTGGCGGCACCCTGCGCCTGACCGAGGAGCGGGTCGGCGATCCGGCCTGGGTCGCCGAACTGCTCGAGCGGTGCCAGGCTCACCAGATCGTGGCCCGGGAACTGAACCTGGCCACCGGCGCGGTGCGGCTCGAGCCGGCGCGCAAGAGCGATGAGCTGGCGTTCGACGGAGCCATCTTGCGGGCGATCTACGGGCCGCGCTGGCGCTTGCTGTTGATCGGCGCCGGGCAGCTGTCCCGATACGTGGCGCAAATGGCCCGCCTGCTGGACTTCGAGGTGCTGGTCTGCGATCCACGGCGGGAGTTCGTGCATGGCTGGGACGCGGAGGACGGACGGTTTGTCGCCGGCATGCCCGACGATGCGGTTTCGAGTATCGAGCCCGATGAGCGTACTGCCGTGGTGGCCCTGACCCATGATCCGCGCTTGGACGACATGGCCTTGCTCACGGCGCTCGACTCCCGGGCCTTCTACGTCGGTGCGTTGGGCTCCCGGGTCAACAGTCGCAAGCGCCGGGACAACTTGGCACTGCTGGGGTTGTCGGCCCAGGCTATCGGGCGTCTGCACGGGCCGGTGGGCCTGCATATCGGCAGCCATACCCCGGCGGAGATCGCCTTGTCGCTGATGGCCGAGATCGTGGCACTGAAGAACGGCGTCGAAACCGTGCAGAAAAAGCCCGCGTCCCACGCCAGCCAGGTGGCCGTATGAGCCTGCTGCCCTGTGCGCTGATCCTGGCGGCGGGGCAGGGCAGGCGTTATCAGGATGTGGCGGGGCATGGCCAGGACAAGCTGCTGGCGCCCTGCCTGGGGCGTGACGGGGTGTTGCGGCCGGTCCTGGAGCAGGCGTTGGTGAATCTGCCGGGGGAGATTGTGCATCGAGTCCTGGTGACCACTGCGCACCGACCGCAGGTCCTGGCATTGGGCCGGGCCCATGGCTGTGAAGTGCTGCAGTTGGAGTCCGCCGGCATGGGCCATAGCCTGGCAGCAGTGGTGAGCGCCGCGGCAGAGGCCAAGGGTTGGCTGGTGGTGTTGGGGGATATGCCCTTCATTCAGGCCGACACTATCCGGCAAGTGGTCGAGGCCATGCAGCCAGGGCGGATTTGCGTGCCAAGGCATGGGGACGAGCTGGGACATCCGGTGGGTTTTGGCCGGGCTTATGGCCAAGCGCTGCTCGGGTTGGCCGGTGATCGCGGGGGCAGGTCGTTGTTTGCTTCCGGGACGGTGGTCGAGGTACCGGTGAGTGATCCGGGTGTCCTGTGGGACGTGGACGTGCCGCAGGCGCTGGACTATCGGCAGGGCTGAAACACGGGTATGAAAAAAGCCCCGCCCGGAGGTCCGGAGCGGGGCTTTTTATCAGCCGATGGAATCAGACGAGAGGTTTGGTCTCGTGCTCTTTCTCTTCGGCGTGGGCTACGTGCTCAGGGCTGTGCTCGACAGCGCGTGGCGCTTCTTCGACCACTGGGCCAGGTTGCTGCGCCTCAGGCTCGGCAACTGGCGCAGGAGCTGCGGCAGGTGCTTCGACAGGTGCAGGAGCTGCCTCGACGATCGCAGGGGCTTCAACTACCGGTGCAGCTTCGACAGCGACCACGGCTTCGGCCGGAGCAGCAGCGGCAGCCAGTTCGGCTTCCTTCTGCAGGCGCTCGGCTTCACGCTTGCGGCGACGCACTTCGCGCGGGTCGTTGGGTGCGCGGCCGTTGCTGGTCAGGGCGCTGGCTGGAGCCGTTTCGGCTACCGGAGCTGGAGCCTCGACCGCTACTGGAGCGACAACCGGAGCAGGCTCCACTACCGGGGCTGGCTGCTCGATCACCGGTTCAGCTACTGGAGCGGCTACCGGGGCTGGCTCGGCGGCTGGTTCTTCGAACGCTGGAGCTGGGGCTACAGGTTCTACGACAGGCTGCTCGGCAACCACCGGCTGGGTCTCGACGACCACGGCGGGTTCGACAGCGATCTCGACCGGCTGTTCAGCGGCTGGTGCGACTTCGGCTGCTGGAGCCACTTCCACGGCTGGTGCGGCTGGAGCCTCTACCGCAGTGGTGGCCTCGACCACCGGTGCTTCAGGGGTCGGTTCGGCAACAGCGGCGGTAGCGCGTTCGGCTTGCTGATGAGCCTCGGCTTCGGCATTGGCGCTGATCACGGTGCTGGCAACGGCAGCGGTGACTGCCAGGCCGGCGGCCAGGTCGTCGCTGCTTGGCTCTTCGGTGTTTTCTTCCGAGCCTTCGATCAGGTTGCCGTTGGCGTCACGTTGACGCTCGCGACGGTTGCTGCGACGACGCTGGCCGCGGGAGCGACGACGTGGACGCTCGCCTTCGGCGTTGTCCTGGCCTTCTTCCAGCAGTTGCTCTTCGTTAGGCAGCGCTTCTTCTTCGCTGACGGCTGCGGCCTGGGCCTGTTCGGCACGTGGTTGGCGCTCTTCACGTGGCGGACGTGGCTGGCGCTCTTCGCGTGGCTGGCGAGCCGGACGCTCTTCGGCCACGGCTGCAGTAGCGGCGGCAGCGGCTACCGCTGGAGCGGCATCCAGGGGTTCGCGCAGTTCGCGTACGCGCTCTTCACGCTCGCCGCGAGGCTTGCGATCTTCGCGCGGGGCGCGTGGCTGGCGTTCTTCACGCGGTGCACGCGGCTGGCGCTCTTCGCGAGCAGTGGCCTGGCCTTCATCACGAGCTTCGCGCAGTTCACGCGGCTGACGCTCTTCCCGTGGTGCGCGTTCCTCACGCGGAGCACGTTCTTCGCGCGGCTTGCGATCTTCGTCACGACGACCGTTGCGGCTACGGCTCTGCTGGCGACCGTTACGACGTTCTTCGTTACGGGCAGGACGCTCGGGAGCCGGCTTCTCGGCAACCACTGGTGCGGCAGGCTCCTCCTTGCTGGCGAACAGGCTGACCAGGGACTTGACCAGGCCCTTGAACAGGCTTGGCTCGGCCACCGGAGTCGGTGCCGGAGCAGGCGCTGGGGCGGCGGCTTCGGTAGGAACCGGAGCGTTGGCACGCGCTGGAGCTGTCTTCACCGCGGCTTCCTGGCGAACCAGGGTGCGAGTGCCGGCGGCCGGTTGTGGCTCTTCGGCCTCGGCTGCGGCAGCGGCGATTTCGTAGCTGGACTGGTTGTTGTTGGCGTCCGGGTTGTCATCACGCAGGCGCTGGACTTCGAAGTGCGGCGTCTCCAGGTGATCGTTCGGCAGGATGATGATACGGGCGCGGGTACGCAGTTCGATCTTGGTGATCGAGTTGCGTTTTTCGTTGAGCAGGAACGCGGCGACCGGGATCGGTACCTGGGCACGGACTTCGGCGGTGCGGTCCTTCAGGGCTTCTTCTTCGATCAGGCGCAGGATGGCCAGGGACAGCGACTCGACGTCACGGATGATGCCGGTGCCGCTGCAGCGTGGGCAGACGATCCCGCTGCTCTCGCCCAAGGATGGACGCAGGCGCTGGCGGGACATTTCCAGCAGGCCGAAGCGCGAAATGCGGCCGATCTGCACGCGGGCGCGGTCGGCTTCCAGGCATTCGCGGACTTTTTCTTCCACGGCACGCTGGTTCTTGGCAGGGGTCATGTCGATGAAGTCGATGACGATCAGGCCGCCGATATCACGCAGGCGCAGTTGGCGGGCGATTTCTTCCGCCGCTTCCAGGTTGGTCTGCAGGGCGGTTTCTTCGATGTCGCTGCCTTTGGTGGCGCGAGCCGAGTTGATGTCGATGGACACCAGGGCTTCGGTCGGGTCGATGACGATGGAGCCGCCGGAAGGCAGTTCGACCACGCGCTGGAAGGCGGTCTCGATCTGACTTTCGATCTGGAAGCGGTTGAACAGCGGCACGCTGTCTTCGTACAGCTTGATCTTGCTGGCGTACTGCGGCATCACCTGGCGGATGAAGGTCAGGGCTTCGTCCTGCGCTTCGACACTGTCGATCAGCACTTCGCCGATATCCTGGCGCAGGTAGTCGCGGATCGCGCGGATGATGACGTTGCTTTCCTGGTAGATCAGGAATGGCGCGGAACGGTCCTGGGACGCTTCCTTGATGGCGGTCCAGAGTTGCAGCAGGTAGTCCAGGTCCCACTGCATTTCTTCGCTGCTGCGGCCCAGGCCGGCAGTGCGGACGATCAGGCCCATGTCGGCAGGTGCCACCAGGCCGTTCAGCGCTTCGCGCAGTTCGTTGCGCTCTTCGCCTTCGATACGGCGCGAGATGCCACCGGCGCGAGGGTTGTTCGGCATCAGGACCAGGTAGCGACCGGCCAGACTGATGAAAGTGGTCAGGGCTGCGCCCTTGTTGCCACGTTCTTCTTTCTCGACCTGGACGATGACTTCCTGGCCTTCGCTCAGGACGTCCTTGATGTTGACGCGGCCTTCAGGGGCTTTCTTGAAGTATTCGCGGGAGATTTCTTTGAGAGGCAGGAAGCCGTGGCGCTCAGAGCCGAAATCGACAAAGGCAGCCTCGAGGCTAGGTTCGATACGAGTGATGCGGCCTTTATAGATGTTGGCCTTTTTCTGCTCGCGTGCACCGGACTCGATGTCCAGGTCGTAGAGGCGCTGGCCGTCTACCAGGGCAACACGCAACTCTTCGGGTTGAGTTGCGTTAATCAGCATTCTTTTCATGTAGTACCGTCGGTTTCCGGGCTGCCGGAAACGGCGTTCGGCACACACGACTTCTCACGGTCGGTGTCAGGTGCGTCAGGAGTGGTTGACCACTCGAGTGTCTAGCGAGGTTCGTCCCTGTCAACCGGGAACGAAGTCGCGACTCACGCGTCCTGCTTGCTGTGGTGACTAAAGCACCGCTTAAGCAAAAGTCTGTCAGGAGGAGGAATCAACCGGCGACTGTGGACGAGATGAAGCGTCTTGATAAAGCCTAATGCTACACAGTCCGACGGTTGTGCATCTCCACCCTACACGTATCCCTGATAATTCGGGTGCTGCCGCGCGCAGAATCCGCAGCGGGTTGGCATTTACCGTGAACTCCGAAAGGGGAGGTCACGCATCATGGCTAAGGCGTTGTTTCCACAACTTCCGCCTGGGTGTCGTCAGTCGCTGACTGCACTTTGTGAACTGGCCGTTAATCGCTGCGTAAGAGGCGAGTGGAACTCTGCTTCCTACGGGTTTCAGGCCTCATGTCACCTGCGCTTGTTACAGCGTCCAACTCGTCCGTTATGTGGCGAGAGCTGCGTAGGACGGCCTTGCGTCCTCATGAATTGCGTTGGTCAGGGCCGGCTGTTGGCCGCTGTTCCTCTGTCCAGCCGCTTTTGGCGGCGTTCGCGACTATAGCAGTAATCATTAAGTGCTTCAAATCCATAAAAATTGTTATTATCCGCGACATGACGACTACCGCCCCCTCGACTCCAGGCGTTCAACTGCTTGAGGTCACGCCGGAATATGCCGGCCAACGTATTGATAATTTCCTTCTCGCTCGACTCAAAGGCGTGCCCAAGACCTTGATTTATCGCATTTTGCGCAAAGGCGAAGTGCGGGTGAACAAGGGGCGGATCAAGCCCGAGTACAAGTTGCAGGAGGGCGATGTTGTGCGCGTGCCTCCGGTGCGCGTGCCCGAGCGCGATGAGCCTGTGCCTCTGGCCCAGGGGTTGCTGCAGCGTCTGGAGTCTTCCATCGTCTTCGAAGACAAGGCGCTGATCGTGATCAACAAGCCGGCCGGCATTGCCGTGCATGGCGGCAGCGGCCTGAATTTCGGCGTGATCGAAGCCTTTCGTCAGTTGCGGCCGGATGCCAAGGAGCTGGAGTTGGTGCATCGCCTCGATCGCGACACTTCCGGTCTCCTGATGATCGCCAAGAAGCGCAGCATGTTGCGTCATTTGCATGCTGCATTGCGTGGCGACGGTGTGGATAAACGCTACATGGCGTTGGTGCGTGGCCATTGGGCGACCGCCTTGAAGCAAGTGCGGGCCCCGTTGCTCAAGAGCAACCTGCGCTCTGGGGAGCGCATGGTGGAGGTCAACGAAGAGGGCAAGGAGGCCTTGACGGTGTTCAAGGTTCTGCGTCGCTTCGGTGATTTTGCCACCATGGTCGAAGCCAAGCCGGTAACTGGGCGTACGCATCAGATTCGGGTGCACACCCTGCATGCCGGGCATTGCATCGCCGGTGACAGCAAGTACGGCGACGATGATTTCACTCGGGAAATCCGCGATCTGGGCGGTAAACGCCTGTTCCTGCACGCCTACATGTTGACGGTGCCGCTGCCCGATGGTGGCGAGCTGAAATTGCAGGCCCCGGTGGACGAGATGTGGGCCAGGACCGTGGAGCGCCTGAGTGCACCCTGATTACAAGCTGCTGATCTTCGATTGGGATGGCACCCTGGCGGATTCCATTGGTCGGATTGTCGAATCGATGCATGTGTCCGCCGACCGTTCCGGCTTTTCCCGGTGCGATGACTCCGCCGTCAAGGGCATCATCGGCCTGGGCCTGCCGGAGGCGATCCGGACCCTGTATCCGGAAATCGATGATGAGCAGTTGGTGACGTTTCGTCAGCACTACGCGGATCACTACATCGCGCTCGATGCCGAGCCCTCGCCGCTATTTGACGGGGTGGTGCAGTCGCTCGAGAGCTTTCGGGCCGAGGGGTATCGGTTGGCAGTCGCGACCGGCAAGGCGCGGCGTGGCCTTGATCGGGTGCTGAAGGCTCATGGTTGGGGGGAGTACTTCGATATCACCCGGGCCGCGGATGAGACTGCCAGCAAACCGCACCCCTTGATGCTGGAAGAAATCCTTGCGCATTGTGGGGTTGGAGCCAGGCAGGCGCTGATGGTTGGGGATTCTTCCTTCGACCTGTTGATGGCGCGCAATGCGGGCATGGATTCGGTCGCCGTAAGCTACGGTGCCCAGCCTATCGAGGCGTTGCAAATGCTGGGGCCGCGCTTGTCCATCGATCATTTTCCTCAATTGCATGCCTGGCTCAATCGGGCTGCGAGTTAATTTTTGGCTGAGGTAGTAGGCATGACCGACGAATGGAAGGCACCACGCGCATCGGGCGCCGAAGGCCCTGACGACAGAAGCTGGAAACTCTTGGAAAAGACCCTGTTGGCCGGTGTCCAGGAACAGCGGCGGTCGCGGCGTTGGGGGATCTTCTTCAAGTTGCTGACCTTTGTGTATCTGTTCGTGGCATTGCTCGTGTTCACTCCGTTGATGAGCATCGAGAAGAGCGCCACCCGTGGTGGCAGCTACACCGCGGTAATCGATGTGGCCGGGGTGATCGCGGACAAGGAATCTGCCAGTGCGGACAATATCGTCGGCAGTCTGCGCACCGCTTTCGACGATCCGAAGGTCAAGGGTATCGTGCTGCGAATCAACAGTCCGGGTGGCAGCCCGGTGCAGTCCGGGTATGTCTATGACGAGATCCGCCGTCTGCGGGCCTTGCACAAGGACACCAAGGTCTATGCGGTGATTTCCGATCTTGGAGCTTCGGGCGCTTACTACATCGCCAGTGCTGCTGATCAGATTTATGCCGACAAGGCCAGCCTCGTGGGGTCCATCGGCGTCACTGCAGCTGGATATGGCTTTGTCGGGACCATGGAGAAGCTGGGGGTCGAGCGTCGTACCTATACCTCTGGTGAGCACAAGTCGTTCCTCGATCCCTTCCAGCCGCAAAAGCCCGAGGAGACTCAGTTCTGGCAGGGTGTGCTGGACACCACTCATCGTCAGTTCATCGCCAGCGTCAAGCAGGGGCGTGGCGAGCGGTTGAAGGACAAGGAGCACCCCGAGCTGTTTTCCGGCCTGGTGTGGTCCGGCGAGCAGGCGTTGCAGTTGGGGTTGATCGACGGGCTGGGCAATACCAGTTCGGTTGCGCGTGACGTGATCGGCGAGAAGGAAGTGGTGGACTTCACCGTCCAGGAGTCGCCCTTCGATCGCTTCTCGAAGAAGCTTGGCGCCAGCGTCGCCGAGCAGATCGCCATGTGGATGGGCTTCCAGGGGCCGACCTTGCGTTGAGCCTCTGGCGTCCAATGAAAGCCGGCCTTATGGCCGGCTTTTTCGTGGTCTCAAGGTATGTCCACGCCTTCGGCTAGCAGCATGTCCACCAGGCGGATCAGTGGCAGTCCGACCAGGCTGGTGGCGTCGCTGCCGTCAGTGCTTTTGAACAGGCTGACCCCGAGGCCCTCGGCCTTGAAGCTGCCGGCGCAATCGAAGGGGCGCTCGGCATTCAGATAGCGCTCGATGCGCTGGTCGTCCAGGGTGCGCATGTGCACTGTGAAGGGAATGCAGTCGACCTGGCATTGGCCGGTCTGGTTGTTGAGCAGGGCCAGGCCGGTGAGGAAGGTCACGCTGGCGCCGCTGGCGTCCAGCAGTTGCTGGCGGGCCTTGTCGAAGGTGTGGGGCTTGCCGATGATTCGTTCACCCAATACTGCGACTTGATCCGAGCCGATGATCAGGTGGCCTGGGTGGCTGGGGGCGAGGGCGCGAGCCTTTTCCTCGGCCAGGCGTTTGACCAGTTCCACGGCGCTTTCGCCTGGGCGATGGCTTTCGTCTATGTCGGGGGAGCTGCAGGTGAATGGCAGTTGCAGGCGGGACAGTAATTCCCGGCGGTAGGTCGAGCTTGAGGCGAGTAGTAAAGGCAGCATGCGCATCTCCTGGGCGGGCCGGGAATTCTAGCGGGGCGGGCAAGTGACGGACAGGGCTGAATTTCCTTTGACATGGCCGGGGGCATCCCTATAATGCTGCGCCTATGTTGAATGACCCGATTCCACCTCACGTTGACCCGCGCAAATTGGCTGACCGTGGTACCACCCTCCAGGGGGAAGTGCTGCTGGCCGATTTGGAGAGACTCTGCGACCCGCTTGCCGACGATGTCGGTACGGTGCAGGCTAAATTCGTTTTCGAGCGTGACGAGCGTAAAGCTGTAGTTATCCACAGCTCCATCGACGTCGAAGTCAAAATGGTTTGCCAGCGTTGTCTTGAGCTGGTCACCCTGCCGATCCACAGCGAATGCAGTTACGCGGTGGTGAAGGAGGGTGCGAATACCCAGTCGTTGCCGAAAGGTTATGACGTGCTGGAACTGGGCGAAGATCCTTTGGATCTGCAGGCGTTGATCGAGGATGAGCTGTTGCTCGCCTTGCCCATCGTGCCTGCTCATCATCCGGAAGAATGCCAGCAGCCGGCGGGGCTCGATGAGCCCGAACCGAGCGAGGACGAGGTAACGCGGTCCAACCCGTTCAGTGTATTGGCGCAGTTAAAGCGTGACCCAAACGTTTAGGAGTTAATCAATTATGGCTGTTCAGCAGAACAAAAAATCCCGCTCTGCCCGTGACATGCGTCGTTCCCACGATGCTCTCGAGGCTAGCACCCTGTCCGTAGAAAAGACCACCGGTGAAGTTCACCTGCGTCACCACGTATCGCCAGAAGGCGTATACCGTGGTCGTAAAGTGATCGACAAGGGCGCTGACGAGTAATCCTTGTCCGCTCAAGTCATCGCGATTGACGCAATGGGCGGGGACTTCGGTCCCCGCAGCATTGTTCAGGCCAGTATTGCGTGCCTGTCTGCTACCCCCTCGCTGCACCTGACCCTGGTGGGTCAACCCTCCCTCCTTGAAGAACTGATTTCCAGCCATTCGGCCGTGGATCGCGCGCGCCTGTCGATCGCCCCTGCGAGCGAGGTGATCACCATGGACGAAAAGCCTTCCCAGGCCTTGCGCGGCAAGCCTGATTCTTCGATGCGGGTGGCGCTTGAGCTGTTGCGCGAGGAAAAGGTCCAGGCTTGTGTCAGTGCCGGTAATACCGGGGCGCTCATGGCGCTGTCGCGTTACGTACTCAAGACCTTGCCCGGTATCGATCGCCCGGCGATGGTGGCTGCCATTCCCACCCAGCGCGGCTACTGCCAGTTGCTCGACCTGGGGGCCAACGTCGATTGCAGTGCCGAGCATTTGCTGCAGTTCGCCATCATGGGTTCGGTTGCGGCGGAGAGCCTGGGCATCGCTCGTCCCCGGGTGGCCTTGCTGAACATCGGCACCGAGGACATCAAGGGCAATCAGCAGGTCAAGCTGGCGGCGAATCTCCTGCAGCAGGCCCGGGGCTTGAACTATATCGGCTTTGTCGAGGGAGACGGTCTGTATCGTGGCGAAGCGGACGTGGTGGTGTGTGACGGCTTCGTCGGCAATATCCTGCTCAAGTCCAGTGAAGGCCTGGCGACCATGATCGCATCCCGCATCGAGGCGCTGTTCAAGCAGGGCATGCTTTCTCGGGCGGTAGGGGCCTTGGCCTTGCCTTTGATGCGGCGACTGCAGGCGGACCTGGCGCCGGCCCGGCACAATGGCGCGAGCTTCCTGGGGTTGCAGGGGATTGTGGTCAAGAGCCATGGCTCGGCGGGAGTTCAGGGCTTCCAGAGTGCGATTCAGCGCGCGCTGATCGAGATCCAGGAAGATCTGCCGCGACGCTTGCACGGGCGCCTCGAAGACCTGCTGCCTTAGGCATTTTCCCGGCGGGATGCTTAAATGTGACCGCTCGGTACGATTGGCCATCCAACTGTCAGTTTCTTGCGTCCACTACGGTGTGACGTCAATTCTCCGACGACAAGATCATTAGGGGCTCGTTACATGTCTGCATCCCTCGCATTCGTCTTTCCAGGACAGGGCTCGCAGTCCCTCGGCATGTTGGCCGAGCTGGGCGCGCAGTACCCGTTGATCCTCGATACTTTCAAGGAAGCCTCCGATGCCCTGGGCTACGATCTCTGGGCTCTGACCCAGGAAGGTCCGGCGGAGCTGCTGAATCAGACCGACAAGACTCAACCCGCGATTCTCACCGCGTCCATCGCTCTGTGGCGCCTGTGGTTGGCCGAGGGCGGTGCGCGCCCGGCATTCGTTGCCGGCCACAGCTTGGGCGAGTACAGCGCCCTGGTCGCTGCCGGCAGCCTGACCCTGGCCGAGGCGGTCAAGCTGGTGGAGCGTCGTGGCCAGCTGATGCAGGAAGCGGTGCCGGCAGGGCAGGGCGCCATGGCGGCGGTCCTTGGCCTGGACGATGCCGACGTGGTGGCTGCGTGTGAAGAAGCGGCGCAAGGTGAAGTGGTCAGCGCGGTGAACTATAACTCCCCGGGCCAGGTGGTGATCGCCGGTGCCAAGGCTGCCGTGGACCGTGCCATCGAAGGTTGCAAGGCCCGTGGCGCCAAGCGTGCCATGCCGTTGCCGGTCAGCGTGCCATCCCACTGCGAGCTGATGCGCCCTGCGGCCGAGCGTTTTGCCGAGTCGATCGCCGCGATCGACTGGCAGGCTCCGCAGATCCCTCTAGTGCAGAACGTCAGCGCTGCAGTGGCGGTTGATCTGGATAGCCTCAAGCGCGATCTGCTGGAACAGCTGTACAAGCCTGTGCGTTGGGTCGAATCGGTGCAAACCCTGGCTGCCGGCGGTGCTACCGAGCTGGTTGAGTGCGGTCCGGGCAAGGTCCTGGCTGGCCTCAACAAGCGCTGCGCCGAAGGCGTTTCGACCTCTAACCTGAATACCCCGGATGCTTTCGCTGCCGCTCGCGCAGCGTTGGCCTGAACTAGGAGAAGCTTGCATGAGTCTGCAAGGTAAAGTTGCACTGGTGACCGGCGCCAGCCGTGGGATCGGCCAGGCCATCGCCCTCGAACTGGGGCGCATGGGTGCCATCGTGGTGGGTACCGCCACTTCCGCCTCGGGTGCCGAGCGTATCGCTGCCACCCTCAAGGAAAACGGCGTTCAAGGCACTGGCCTGGAACTCAATGTCACCAGCGACGAGTCCGTGGCTGCGGTCCTGGCCAGCATCACCGAGCAGTTCGGTGCGCCGGCGATCCTGGTGAACAACGCCGGTATCACCCGCGACAACCTGATGATGCGCATGAAAGATGACGAGTGGTACGACGTGGTCGATACCAACCTCAATAGCCTGTATCGCCTGTCCAAGGGCGTCCTGCGCGGCATGACCAAGGCTCGTTGGGGTCGAATTATCAATATTGGCTCGGTTGTGGGTGCCATGGGCAACGCAGGCCAAGTAAACTACGCCGCCGCCAAGGCCGGCCTCGAAGGTTTCAGCCGTGCCCTGGCGCGGGAAGTAGGTTCGCGGTCGATCACTGTGAACTCGGTCGCTCCTGGTTTCATCGATACCGATATGACCCGCGAGCTGCCGGAAGCACAGCGTGAAGCCCTGCGGGCACAGATTCCGCTGGGCCGTCTGGGTCAGGCCCAAGAGATCGCGCAAGTGGTCGCTTTCCTGGCATCCGACGGTGCGGCATACGTTACTGGGGCTACAATCCCGGTCAACGGCGGGATGTACATGTGAGGCAAATGTGACGGAT
Organism: Pseudomonas piscis; assembly: GCF_009380155.1. Lineage (GTDB taxonomy): Bacteria > Pseudomonadota > Gammaproteobacteria > Pseudomonadales > Pseudomonadaceae > Aquipseudomonas > Aquipseudomonas piscis. The sequence continues at coordinate 1,562,558 of NZ_WHUV01000001.1, forward strand.
TGCTTCAAAAAAGTGTCATACGAGCTGTCTAAAATCCGTTATAAAGCTGCAATCTATTTATAGGCAGATGGCCAAAGGGTTGAGTGGTAAAGCTTTCGGTTGAAAAGCTGAAAAGCCTTTCTATACACTTACCCACTGGCCAGCTGCCTGAATTTGTCCATTAGGAGTGAAAACAAGGTATGAGCACCATCGAAGAGCGCGTCAAGAAAATCGTTGCTGAGCAACTGGGCGTTAAAGAAGAAGAAGTTGTTAACACCGCTTCCTTCGTTGAAGACCTGGGTGCCGACTCCCTTGACACCGTTGAGCTGGTGATGGCTCTGGAAGAGGAATTCGAGACCGAAATCCCTGACGAAGAAGCTGAGAAGATCACTACCGTTCAAGCAGCTATCGACTACGTTAACAGCCACCAGGCTTAATCGTTTGTAGTCGTATTTTGCTGTCATGGAAAAAACCGCACTGCCGTCACGGCGTGCGGTTTTTTCTTTAGGCCTGATGCAAAGAGTGTCGTCATTAGAAAAAGGAGAGTGCTGTGTCGCGTAGACGCGTCGTAGTCACCGGTATGGGTATGTTGTCGCCGCTGGGTACGGATGTACCGACTAGCTGGCAGGGCATTCTGGCTGGCCAAAGTGGCATCGGTCTGATCGAGCACACCGACCTTTCTGCCTATTCCACCCGTTTTGGCGGCTCGGTAAAGGGCTTCAATGTCGAGGAATACCTGTCGGCCAAAGAGGCCCGCAAGCTCGACCTGTTCATTCAATACGGCCTGGCGGCCGGTTTCCAGGCAGTACGCAATGCCGGCCTGGAAGTCACCGATGCCAACCGTGATCGCATCGGCGTGGCCATGGGTTCGGGCATTGGCGGTCTGACCAATATCGAAGAAACCAGCCGCACCCTGCACGACTCCGGCCCGCGACGGATTTCTCCGTTCTTCGTGCCCGGTTCGATCATCAACATGATTTCCGGTTTCCTGTCCATTCACCTTGGGCTCCAGGGACCGAACTACGCCATTTCCACGGCGTGCACCACGGGCACCCACTGCATCGGCATGGCTGCGCGCAACATTGCCTACGGCGAAGCCGACGTGATGATTGCCGGTGGCGCCGAGATGGCCGCTTGCGGCCTGGGCATGGGTGGTTTTGGCGCCTCCCGTGCGCTGTCGACCCGCAACGACGAACCGACCCGCGCCAGCCGGCCGTGGGACAAGGGGCGTGATGGCTTCGTGCTGTCCGATGGTTCCGGCGCCCTGGTCCTGGAAGAGCTGGAGCATGCCAAGGCGCGTGGTGCCACCATCTATGCCGAGCTGATCGGTTTTGGCATGAGCGGTGACGCCTACCACATGACTTCGCCACCCGCCGATGGCGCCGGCGCTGCCCGTTGCATCGCCAACGCCTTGCGCGACGCGAAGATCAATGCCGACCAGGTGCAGTACATCAATGCCCATGGCACTTCGACGCCAGCTGGCGACCTGGCGGAAGCCGAAGCGATCAAGAGTGTGTTCGGCGACCACGCCTACAAGCTCGCGGTCAGCTCCACCAAGTCCATGACTGGCCACCTGTTGGGTGCCGCCGGGGCGATCGAGGCGATCTTCAGCGTGCTGGCGATCAACAGCCAGGTCGCGCCGCCCACCATCAACCTGGATGAGCCCGATGAAGGCTGCGACCTGGATTTCGTGCCGCACACTGCGCGCAGCATGGATATCGATGTCGTGCTGTCCAACTCCTTCGGTTTTGGCGGTACCAACGGCTCCCTGGTATTCCGTCGGTTTTCCGAGTGATGCACAGCTGGGTCGACGGTCGTCCGGCTGACGCTCTGTCGCTCAAGGACCGTGGCCTGGCCTACGGCGATGGTCTGTTCGAGACCATCGCCGTCAGATCCGGCAAGCCGCTGCTGCTCGAGCGGCACTTGCAGCGCCTGGCCGAAGGCTGCCGGCGCCTGGCCCTGGTGACGGATCCGGAGCTGGTGCGCAGCGAAGTGCTGGCCTACGCCCAGGCCCTGGATGAAGGGGTACTCAAGCTGATCCTGACCCGGGGCGATAGCCTGCGCGGCTACGCCGCCGATCCTGCGGCGCCGGCGCGGCGGATCCTCCAGGGCGGCGCCTTGCCGGCCTACCCGGCGGCCCATGCCGCACAAGGGATTCAGCTGTTTCCTTGTGCCACGCGCCTGTCCGAGCAGCCCTTGCTGGCTGGCCTCAAGCACCTCAACCGCCTGGAGCAGGTCCTGGCCCGTGCCGAATGGCGCGATAGCGAGCATGCCGAAGGCCTGATGCTCGATGGCGCCGGGCGCGTGATCGAGGGGGTGTTCAGCAATCTGTTCCTGGTCGCTGGAGGACAGCTGCTGACGGCGGACCTGAGCCGGTGTGGCGTGGCCGGGGTGATGCGCGGCGAAATCCTCGCCCAGGCCCAGCTGCAAGGCATTCCCGTGGCGATCACCGATATCAGTCTCGAGCAGTTGCGGCAGGCTGATGAAGTCTTCGTGTGCAACAGCGTCTATGGCATCTGGCCGGTACTGTGCTGCGCCGGGATGCGCTGGTCGGCGGGACCGCTCACCCGTAAACTGCAGGACATTACCCGCGCACTACTGGATGCTTGATTCGTGAGACGTAAATTACTGCTCCTGCTGGAAACCGGACTGGTCCTGGCAGGGCTGCTGCTGGGTGTCAGTGCCTGGAAACTGAACTCGGCCCTGGAGCAACCGTTGAACCTGAGCCAGGAACAACTGCTCGATGTTCCCGCCGGCTCCACCCCCACCGGAACCTTCAATCGCCTGCAAGCCGACGGTGTGATCCAGGATGCTTTCTGGCTGCGCCTGTATTGGCGTTTCAACCTGCCGGGCCAGCCCCTGCATAGTGGTGAGTACCGCATGACCCCGGGCATGACGGCCCAGGGCCTGATCGGTGCCTGGCAGCGCGGCGAGGTGGTGCAATACAGCCTGACTCTGGTGGAGGGCTGGAACTTCCGCCAGGTCCGCAATGCCCTGGCCAAGAGCGACAAGTTGCAACAAACCCTGGCCGGCCTCAGCGACGCCCAGGTGATGGAAAAACTCGGCCACGGCGGGGTGTTTCCCGAGGGGCGGTTCTTTCCCGATACCTATCGCTTCGTCCGGGGCATGAGCGATGCCGAGCTCCTGGCCAAGGCCTACGACCGCCTGGACAGCGTGCTGGCCAAGGAGTGGGACAAGCGCGCCGAGGATGCTCCCTATGCCGACCCCTACCAGGCGCTGATCATGGCCTCCCTGGTGGAGAAGGAAACCGGCGTGCCCCAGGAACGTGGGCAGATTGCCGGTGTGTTCGTGCGCCGGATGCAGATCGGCATGCTGCTGCAGACCGATCCCACAGTGATCTACGGCCTGGGTGAGCGCTACACCGGCAAGTTGACCCGGGCTCACCTGAAGGAGGCGACGCCCTACAACACCTATGTGAACGCCGGCCTGCCACCGACGCCGATTGCCATGGTGGGGCGCGAGGCGATCCACGCCGCGCTCAACCCGGTGCCGGGCAAGAGCCTGTACTTCGTCGCTCGCGGAGATGGCAGCCATGTGTTCTCCGATGACCTGGACGCCCACAACAGCGCCGTGCGCGAGTTCCAAATCAAGCGCCGTGCCGACTATCGTTCCAGCCCGGCTCCGACCGCCAGCCCGGCGGCTCCCGAGGCGCCGAGTCCGAGCGCCGCGCCGGAGCGGGCACCGGCCGAGGTTGAGCCGACTCCAACGGCGCCAGCGTCCGTTCCTGCCGAGCCTGGGCAAACGCCGAAAAGCCCGCAATGAATTTGATCAAGGACTGCCCGTGACTGGTTTGTTTATTACCCTGGAAGGCCCGGAAGGCGCCGGCAAGAGCACCAACCGCGAATACCTCGCCGAGCGCCTGCGCGCAGCGGGCATCGAGGTGGTGCTGACCCGCGAACCGGGTGGCACGCCCCTGGCCGAGCGGATTCGCGAGGTGCTGTTGACTCCGGCCGACGAGATCATGAATGCCGACACCGAGCTGTTGCTGGTATTCGCTGCCCGGGCCCAGCACCTGGCAACGGTGATCCGCCCGGCGCTGGAGCGCGGTGCGGTGGTGCTCTGCGATCGCTTCACCGATTCGACCTATGCCTACCAGGGCGCCGGTCGCGGCTTGAGCCTGGCACGGATCGAGGCCCTGGAAGACTTCGTCCAGGGCCCGCTGCGCCCGGACCTGACCCTGGTCTTCGACCTGCCAGTGGAAGTCGGCCTGGCGCGTGCCAGTGCCCGCGGTCGACTGGATCGTTTCGAGCAGGAAGGCCGGGAGTTCTTCCAGAAGGTTCGCCAAGCCTTCCTCAAGCGTGCCCAAGCCGCTCCCGAGCGTTATTTCCTGGTGGATGCGTCCCAGCCCCTGGCCGAGGTCCAGCGCTCCCTGGATGGCTTGCTGCCGCAGTTGCTGGAGCGCGCCCGTGGCTGACGTCTTCCCTTGGCAGGATGGCCTTTGGCAGCAACTGGCGGGGCGTACCCAGCATGCCCATGCCTACCTCCTGCATGGCCCGGTGGGTATCGGCAAGCGGGCCCTGGCCGAGCGCCTGATGGCCCGGCTGCTGTGCCAGCGCCCGGAGGGCCTGGAGGCCTGTGGCCAGTGCAAGTCTTGCCTGCTGTTGCAGGCCGGCAGCCATCCGGACAACTACATCTTGGAGCCCGAGGAAGCCGACAAACCGATCAAGGTCGACCAGGTTCGCGACCTGGTGAGCTTCGTGGTCCAGACCGCGCAGTTGGGCGGGCGCAAGGTGGTGCTGATCGAGCCGGTGGAGGCGATGAACATCAATGCCGCCAACGCCCTCTTGAAGAGCCTCGAAGAACCTTCAGGGGACACCGTGCTGTTGCTGGTCAGCCACCAGCCCAGCCGATTGCTGCCGACCATCAAGAGCCGCTGCGTGCAGCAGGCGTGCCCGTTGCCCAGCGAGGCCATGAGCATGCACTGGCTGGCCGCTGCCTTGCCCGAATGCAGCGACGAGGAGCGGGTAGAGTTGCTGACCCTGGCCGCCGGTTCGCCCCTGGCCGCCGTCAGCCTGCACACCCAGGGCGCGCGCGAGCAGCGGGCGCAGGTGGTGGAAGGGGTGAAGAAGCTGCTCAAGCAGCAGCAATCGCCGACCCAACTGGCCGAGTCCTGGAACGCCGTGCCGTTGTTGTTGCTGTTCGACTGGTTCTGCGACTGGTCGAACCTGATCCTGCGCTACCAACTGACCCAGGATGAGCAAGGCCTGGGGCTGGCGGACATGCGCAAGGTAGTGCAGTACCTGGCGCAGAAGTCCGCCCAGGCCAAGGTGCTGGCCATGCAGGACTGGATCCTGGCCCAGCGGCAGAAGGTGCTGAACAAGGCCAATCTCAACCGGGTGCTGCTGCTCGAGGCGCTGCTGGTGCAATGGGCGGCGTTGCCTACCCAGAACTGACGCCCGGCGCCTAGAATCAGTTCTTTCCCTGGTCGGATGCAGTCATCCGGCCTTTTCATTTATCGGATGCAAGTTGTCGCCCCTATGCTCGTAGATTCCCATTGCCACCTTGATCGCCTCGACCTGGCCGCCCATGACGGCTCCCTGGATGCCGCGCTGGCGGCGGCCCGCGAGCGCGGCGTCGGACACTTCCTGTGCATCGGCGTCAGCGCCGACAATGCCGCGGACGTGAGGGCCCTGGCCGATCGTTATGACGATGTCGACTGTTCGGTGGGGGTGCATCCTTTGGATGTGCAGCCTGGAGCCGCGCCGGCGCTGGACTGGCTGCTGGACGAACTGAACCATCCACGGGTGGTGGCCATCGGCGAGACCGGCCTGGACTATCACTACGAGCCCGAGGCGGCCGAGCTGCAGCAGGCGTCCTTCCGCCTGCATCTGCAGGCGGCCCGGCAGACCGGCAAGCCGGTGGTGGTGCATACCCGTGGCGCGCGGGCCGATACCCTGGCCTTGCTGCGTGAAGCGGCGCTGCCCAATGCCGGGGTCTTGCACTGCTTCACCGAGGACTGGGACATGGCCAAGGCGGCCCTGGACCTGGGGTTCTATATTTCCCTGTCGGGGATCGTCACCTTCCGCAATGCCGACGCCTTGCGTGATGTGGCCCGGCAAGTACCGGCCGATCGGCTGCTGGTGGAAACCGATTCCCCCTACCTGGCGCCGATTCCCTATCGCGGCAAACCCAACCTGCCGCAGTACGTGCGTGAAGTGGCGGAGTTCCTGGCGATGTTGCGCGGCGAGTCCTACGAGGCCTTTGCCGCACAGACCACGGCGAACTTCAAGCGGCTGTTCCCCCTGGCGCGGGTCAAGGAGCAGGCCTGATCCTGCCCTGGCCTGGAGGAATTCCAGGCAAAAAAAACCCGGGTTCTGGGGGGTGAATCCGGGTTAAGACCATTAGGAGTAAAACTTAGGCGCGCGGTCCTTCGGCACCTAGATCGGCGTTTCACTTGGGGGAGATGTCCCGCCGACAGTTCAAGTATTGATCAGGATCGGGTTCAGTCCAGTTTGCCTTGTCCGTTTCTTAAACAAATTTGGAATACGGGCGCTTCGCTTGAGTTCTCACTTTCGGCGCAAGCCGGATCTTGCTCGATAATTTGCCGAAATTTCCTGGATATTCCTCGGTTTTCCACGAAATAATCACTCCTCGCCTTTTTTCTTGAGCATCACTGGGCATAGGCTGTTCCCCTGTTGGGCATCGATGCTGTTGATGTAATTGGCTTGTGGCCAGGGCAGGGCATGCTGTCGTGGCTGATTGAGAACGCGACTCGTTGCCTGGTTTTCGTCAAGGACCAGCCCTGGCCAGGGGTGGCGGTTCCCGTTGCGGGGGAGTGAGGACTTCGTGGTCTGTTCCGGGGCTTGGAGTTGCCTGGTGTTTTTTCCTGGAACCGGTTGCCGACCCCGTATTCATGGCCTATACCGGCTTTTCCAGGCCTTCCGGGGCGCTGGCGGTGAGTTGGGTTTTATGCCTGAAGCAGCAGCAACGATGGATGATCCGTGCATTTTGGCGCAAGTTAGGCATAATACGCGGCTTCGATTTTGACCCCGAACAGATCTTTTCTTATGCAGAAAGAACCTCGTAAGGTCCGTGAGTTTCGCCGCCGCGAGCAAGAAATTCTCGATACCGCGCTCAAGCTGTTCCTCGAACAAGGTGAAGACAGCGTCACTGTCGAGATGATTGCGGATGCCGTGGGTATCGGCAAAGGGACCATCTACAAGCATTTCAAGTCCAAGGCGGAGATCTACCTGCGCCTGATGCTCGACTACGAGCGCGACCTGAACGAGTTGCTGCACTCTGCCGATGTCGACAAGGACAAGGAAGCCCTGTCCCGGGCCTACTTCGAGTTCCGCATGCGTGACCCGCAGCGCTATCGGCTGTTCGACCGCCTGGAAGAAAAGGTGGTCAAGGGCAACCAGGTACCGGAGATGGTCGAGGAGCTGCACAAGATCCGTGCTTCCAACTTCGAACGCCTGACCCTGCTGATCAAGGGCCGCATCAGCGAAGGCAAGCTGGAAGACGTACCGCCGTACTTCCACTACTGCGCTTCCTGGGCATTGGTGCATGGCGCGGTGGCGCTGTATCACTCGCCGTTCTGGAGCAATGTCCTGGAGGACCAGGAAGGCTTCTTCCAGTTCCTGATGGACATCGGCGTGCGCATGGGCAACAAGCGCAAGCGCGACCCCGACACCTCCGGCAGCTGAGCCCGCCCGCCTTGGGATTGCGCCATCAGGACCTGTATGGCGCAGTGCCCGAGGAATATACTCAGGCATGGGACTTGTCAAAACCTGATTTTTGAGTCAGGTTTTGCGCGCCTTTCCCTTCCTTCGCCGGAGTCATCCATGATCGTTGACCGTCAAGGCAGGCGCTTTCGCAATCTGCGGATCAGCCTGACGTCAGCCTGCAATTACGCCTGTACCTACTGCGTGCCCAACGGCAAGCGGCTGGTGGCCGCCCAGGACGAGTTGTCGGCCGAGGCGATGGCCCGCGGCGTGGCCTACCTGATCGAGGCGGCGGGCATCGAGCGCCTGCGTATCACCGGTGGCGAACCCCTGGTCAGTCCCAAGCTGGAAGCCTTTATGGGCGCGGTGGGGCGCATGGGCCTGGAAGACATCAGTCTGACCACCAATGGCCAGCTACTGGCCCGCAAGCTGCCGCTGCTGGTGGATGCCGGTATCTGCCGCATCAACGTTTCCCTCGACACCCTGGACGCCGCGGCCTTTCGCGGTATCGCCCGTGGCGGCGACCTGGCCACGGTGCTCGACGGCCTGGGGCAGGCGCGGGCCGCGGGATTGAAGATCAAGGTCAACATGGTGCCGTTGCGCGGGCAGAACCTGGACCAGGTTATGCCGTTGCTCGATTACTGCCTCGAGCAGGGGTATGAGCTGCGCTTCATCGAGTTGATGCGCATGGGCCACCTGGCCAGCGACAACAACGCCTTCCTGCAGCAATTCGTCAGCCTGCGGCAATTGCTGGACCTGATCGGCCAGCGCTACGAGTACCTCCAGGCCGACGCGCCGGTGGATGCCACGGCCGTGCGCTACCAGATTCCCGGCCTTGGCCACTTCGGCGTGATCGCCAACGAAAGCGTGCCGTTCTGCCGGACCTGCTCGCGCCTGCGGCTGTCGTCCACCGGCTGGTTGCACGGTTGCCTGTCGTCGAGCAATCGCCACTATGTCGGCGACCTGCTGGACAAGCCACGGCACCAGGCCTTGCCAGCCTTGCAACGGCTGCTGGTCAAGGCCCTGGGCGACAAGCAGGATGTGGCCTTCTCAGGTGGTGCCACGGTGATGAAGATCATCGGTGGTTGATCCTCTTGCGCAAACGCTGCCCTGCAAGTGCGGAGCTGGCGCGGAAGCTGCATCTCGTGGCCATTCGCCGGTTTTCCGTCACCGGATCTTGGAGGGGTAGGATGCGTAGCCTGGTTTTGCTGCTGGCCTTTTTGGCGCTCGGCGGCTGCATGAATGTCAGTGATATGGGCGAAGGGGTGCGCTACCACCTGAGCGACGCGGGTGTGCTCGATCACAGCGATACCCGTCGCACCAGCTCGTTCCGCATTCAGCCTGATTCGTACATTTTCATCGCCCAGGGGCATTTCGTGCCGCCTGGCAATGCCTATCCACGGCCCAACGTAGTGGCCGAAGAGGCCTTCAACGGTTTCGTCGAGTATTTCCCCATGGTTCGCCGGGCCCGCGCTCCGGAAGGTCTCAACGAGGCCATGGCCGAGGCCCGCAGCCAGGGTGCGCACTACCTGCTCTATGCGCGTTTCGCCAAGGCCGACGATCGCATCGGCAACTCCGATGAGTGGCTGGACCAGGAAGCGGTGGGCCGTCTTGGCATCGACACCAGCACCATCCAGATCATGTTGATCGAAACCAGCACCCAGTATCTGATCGATTCGGCGCGGATTCGCAGTCGCGGCGGTTTACTGACGTTCCACGATAACAAGCCACAAGACTTGCTCGGCCCGCCCTTGCAGCAATACGCTCGTAGCCTGTTGGGTCTGAGCGACTGATTGACGAGGAGGGTGGCATGAGTGGTCCAGGCAAAGCCAATGATCTGCTGGCGCAGATTCCCAAGGCCGAAAAAGGCCTGCCGCCGGTCCATTCATGGAACCCCGATTTCTGCGGCGATATCGACATGCGTATCGCCCGCGACGGCACCTGGTACTACCTGGGCACTCCCATCGGCCGCAAGCCCATGGTCAAGTTGTTCTCCACCATCATCCGCCGCGATGGCGACGACTATTTCCTCGTCACTCCGGTGGAGAAGGTGGGGATCAAGGTCGACGATGCGCCCTTCGTCGCCGTGACCCTCGAGGTGCAAGGGCAGGGTGAAGACCAGGTGCTGCGCTTTGCCACCAATGTCGATGATCAGGTGTGGGCCGGCAACCAGCACCCGCTGCGGGTGGCCATCGATCCCCGGACCCAGGAGCCGGCGCCATATATCCTGGTTCGACACAATCTGGAGGCGCTGATCCACCGCAACGTCTTCTATCAGTTGGTGGACCTGGCGCAGACCCGCATCCTCGATGGCCAGAGCTGGCTCGGGGTGTGGAGCGACGGAGTGTTCTTCCCCATCGGCCAGGAGCCCTAGCCCTCCGGGATCCGTTTCAGGTTGCCAGCCGTTGCAGGCTCGCCGGGAAATGAGCGGGCGCAAGCCGCCCGGCCGCCTCGGGGACGTTTCGAACTGTTGTAAGAAGATATTTCTTGCTCTTCCTCGGACGTTTCATGTATCAAGCCGGACATGATCAAACATGTCCGATTCGATAAGAAAAAAAGGGTGGTCGACGAACTGATCCGGCGTATTGAAAGCGGTCTGATGGAAGACGGCTCTCAACTGCCGGGCGAGCATCGCCTGGCCGAGGAATTCGGTGTCAGTCGCGGCACCTTGCGCGAGGCCCTGGCCGAGCTCAAGCGTCGCAACTACATCGCCACGCAAAGCGGGGTCGGTTCCATCGTCACCTTCGACGGTGTCGCCCTGGACCAGAACCACGGTTGGGCCCAGGCGCTGGCCGACAGCGGGGCACTGATCAATACCGAGGTGCTGCGCCTGGAGGCGATCTGCCGCCCGGATCTCAGGCATCGCCTGGGTACCGATCAGTTCATCGCCCTGGATCGGCGCCGGCGCAGCACCGACGGCCGGGTATTGTCCCTGGAGCGCTCGCTGATCCCCGCATCCGGTGGGTTGGAAGGCCTGCCCCGGGTCGGCCTGATCGATGATTCCCTGACCATAACCCTGGCTGCCTACGGCTATATCGGCGAGCGTGGCGACCAGTGGATCGGCGCCGAGCCGCTGAGCGTCGAAGATGCCGAACTGCTGGGGCGCGCCACAGGAGAGGTGTTCCTCAAGGCCCTGCGCACGACTTACGACCGCCAGGGGCGTTTCATGGAGCAGGTCGAGAGCCTGCTGGATCCGCAGCATTTCCGCATGCACCTGCAATTTGGAGAGTCCCAGTGAGCCCGCTGCAGCGGGCACTTGGCGCTTTTTATGGACTGGCCCTGGGCGACGCCCTGGGCATGCCCACCCAATCCCTGAGTCGTGAGCAGATCCTGCAGCGCTTCGGGACCATCCATACTCTGGAGGACGCCGGCCCGGACCAGCCGATAGCCGCCAATATGCCCAGGGGCTCGATCACCGACGACACCGAGCAAGCCATCCTGGTGGGCCAGTTGCTGGTCCGCGGCCACGGGCGGATCGCGCCTCAGGAGCTGGCCCAGAGCCTGATCGACTGGGAAGCGGCGATGCAGGCCAGGGGCTCCCAGGACCTGCTCGGCCCTTCCACCAAGCACGCTATCGAAATGATCCTCGCCGGCCATTCGGTGGAGGAGGCGGGGCGCTACGGCACCACCAATGGCGCGGCCATGCGGATCACCCCGGTGGGCATCGCCAGCGACGTGGCGGCGCCCGAGGCATTCATCCTAGCGGTGGTCCAGGCCTGCCAGGTGACCCACAACACCAGCCTGGGCATCGCCAGTGCCGCCGCTGTCGCGGCAGTGGTCTCCGCTGGTATCAATGGTGCGTCCCTGGGTGACGCTCTGGCCCTGGGGCGGCAGATCGCCAACCAGGCCGAGGTGCAGGGGCACTGGGTGGCCGGCGCGAGCATGGCGGCCCGGCTGCAATGGGCCGCGACCCTGGGTGTGGCTGGCGACAAGGCCGGATTCGCCCAGACCCTGTATGAACTGGTCGGTACGTCGGTGGCTTCCCAGGAGTCGGTGGTGGCCAGCTTCGCCCTGGCCGGGCAAGTGGCGCAGGGCCGGTTGGAGCCGTTCGAGGCCCTGTGCATGGCGGCCAGCCTGGGCGGCGATACCGATACCATCGCGGCGATCCTGGGCGCCATGCTCGGTGCCTGCCAGGGCTTACAGTGCTGGCCTGGCGAGTTGATCGCCCTGTTGCGGCAAGTCAATGGGCTGGACCTGCAGCCTCTGGTAGAACAACTGCTGGCCCTGCGCTGAGTCGCCGGGCTTGTTGCTGCATCGTCGGCAAGCTGCCGATCGTCAGGGAAAGCCCGGTGCCTGCCAGACCACGCAGGCGCCGGATATGGCCGGGAATGCCGGGACGTTCAACGACTTCCGAAATTGCCTGACACCACAATAATGGCAAGGAGCGTCAAACATGAGTTCATCGACAGGCGGGCAGGGTGCCGGGCAACTGGAGACCCGGGGTATCGAGCCGGTTCCCGAGGCGGAGTGCAACGGTCATCCGCTGCAACTGTTCTGGGTCTGGTTTGCGGCCAACATCAGCATCCTGGGCTTGCCCCTCGGGGCGACGCTGGTGGCTTTTCGTGGGTTGTCGATCTGGCAGGTGCTGTTGGTGGCGATCCTCGGGTCGGTGGGGTCGTTCGCGGTGGTCGGCCTGATCTCCGTGGCTGGCCGACGGGGACGGGCGCCAAGCCTGACCCTGTCCCGGGCCATCTTCGGTGTGCGTGGCAACATCGGCCCGACCCTGGTGTCGATGCTGTCCCGGGTGGGCTGGGAAACGGTCAATACCACCACTGCGGCCTTCGTCCTGCTGTCCCTGAGCTCGATCCTCTTCCAGACCCCGGCCTCGGCCAAGGACGCACCGCTGCTGACCTTGCTGTTCATCGCCATCTTCGTCCTGCTGACCCTGAGCGTGTCCGGCCTGGGCCATGCCACCTTGCTGCTGATCCAGAAGTGGGCGACCTACGGCTTCGGTGCGTTGAACGTGCTGGTGGGCGGTTTTCTCTGTGCCACCATCGACTGGACGGCGGTGTTCAACGCCTCGCCGGCGCCCATGAGCGCGATGATCATCGGCATTGGCACCATGGCCGCCGGCACCGGGATCGGCTGGGCCAGCTCCGGCGCGGACATGTCGCGCTACCAGCAGCGCTCGGTCACTGCCGGCCGCCTGGTGGCCTCGGCGGCCTTTGGTGCCGGCATCCCGTTGGTGCTGCTGATCACCCTGGGCGGGCTGCTATCGGTGGGCAATGACCACCTGGCGTCGGCGGTGGATCCGATCATCGCCATCCGTGACATGCTGCCGACCTGGATGGCGGTGCCATACCTGGTCGCCGCCTTTGGCGGGTTGCTGCTATCGAACAACCTGTCGGTGTATTCCGCCGGGCTCACCGCCCTGACCCTGGGCCTCAAGGTCAAGCGCGTCTATGCGGTGCTGGTGGACATCGTGGCGATCTTCATCGGCTCGATCTACTTCATGCTGATCGCCGAGAGCTTCTATGGCCCCTTCATCAGTTTCATTTCCCTGTTGGCGGTACCCATCACCGCCTGGGTGGGGGTCTTCGTGATGGATCTGGTCCACCGTCACCACTACAGCGCCGCCGACTTGCTGGATGTCAGTCCCACCAGTGCCTACTGGTACCAGGGCGGTATCGAGTGGCGGGCGTTTGGCGCCTGGGTGCTGGCCATCGTCCTGGGGTTCTGCTTCACCAGCATCGGCACCACCGCCGAGGGTGTCTGGTTCACCGGGCCGCTGGCTGATTCCTGGCTGGGCCAGAACGGCCTGGGCTGGGTCATCACCTTCCTGGTCGCCGGTGGCGGTTATGGGCTCCTGGGCGGGGCTCGCGATCGACGCGCCGCTTTCATCGAGCAGGCCAATGCCTAGGTTGCTGCACAGCGGCCAGGTCATCGTCGACCTGGTCATGGACGTGCCCGGCCTGCCGTCACCAGGCGGCGATGTGCTGGCCCGGTCGGCGAGCTTCGAGGCCGGTGGCGGTTTCAATGTCATGGCGGCGGCGGCGCGCAGCGGTATGCCGGTGGTCTATCTCGGCCGTCATGGCCAGGGTCGCTTCGGCGACCTGGTACGCGCGGCGATGCAGGCCGAAGGCATTCGCCTGAGCCTGGCTTGCAGCCCCGGTGCCGACACTGGTGTGTGCGTGGCGCTGACCGATGACAGTGCCGAGCGCACCTTCATCTCCCATATCGGCGCCGAGGGCGAGTTGTCGGCCGAGGACCTGGCCCAGGTAACGGTGACAGCCACAGACTACTTGTACGTCAGTGGCTACAGCCTGTTGCAGGCGCACAAGGCCCAGGCCCTGCTCGACTGGTTGCTGGAGCTACCGGCCACGCTGCCGCTGATGTTCGACCCGGGGCCGCTACTGGCTTTGGTGGAACCGGCGCTGCTGGCGGCCTTGCTGCCCCGGGTGGATATCTGGAGCAGCAATCGCGCCGAGGCCCTGCAGTTCACCGCTAGCCAGGACATCGCCGAGGCCATGCTGCGGCTGGCCCCGCAACTGGCCCGCGAGGCATTGATGGTGCTGCGCGACGGTGCCCAGGGCTGCTGGCTCAACCAGCAGGGCGAGGCGGTGCGGGTACCTGGATTCACAGTCGAGGCGGTGGACAGCAACGGTGCCGGGGATGCCCACGCCGGGGTGTTCATCGCCGCGCTGGCCGCTGGCCTCGCACCCCTGGCCGCCGCGCGCCGGGCCAATGCGGCGGCGGCCCTGGCGGTGACGCGCCGGGGGCCGGCCACCGCTCCTCGCAGCGCCGAGGTGGATGTGCTGCTACGGGCCGGTTGAAGGCTTCAGCCGGCTTTGCGCAGGGCCTCGATCAACTCCTGCTTGCGCATCCGCGAGCGTCCCGCAATGTTCTTCACCCGCGCCTCCTGGAGCAGGCTGTCCTTGCTCTGGGTGGCCAGCGACGCCTTGCTGTTACGCGGATGGCCCTCGCGGCTCGCGGCTGCGCGCCGGGCTGAGTCGCTGCGGGCCCGGGCCTTGTCCGCCGGGTGCTTGTCCCTGCCGGAGCCTCCGGCCCGCTCGCCACCGCCGGACTGCTTGTTGACCGTGGCCCAGGCCCTGGCTTCGGCCTCTTCCGGGGGCAGGCCGCGTTCTTCATAGCTGGCCTCGATGGCCGCCGCCTTGCGGCGCTGGGCCAGGGTGTACTTGGCTTTGCTTCCTCGAGTCATGGCATCTTTCCTCTTGGATCCTGGCAAGCAGGACTGGCTGGATGACAGCGCGAATGGCCCGTTACTGGCTGCTGCCTTCGGAGCCCGAGCCGCCGGTGGTGGTCTTGGAGCCGGTACCGCTCTTGCCGTTGTCCGGCGTCCCGGAGTCCAGGGTGCCGGCGCCGCCCTGGCGGCCGTTGTCGTTGCCCTGGATCCGTGGATCGGTGCCGGTGGCTGGTGGCAACGAGCCCTCGTCCATGGTCGGCGGGTTGATGTTGATCTTCGGTGAGCCTTGGGTGGCCGGGGACTTGGGGCCTTCCACGGGGTTGGTGGGGCCGGTGGAGCCGGCCACGGCCGCGCTGGACAACAGCCCGGCCAGGACCAGGGCAGAGAGTTGGACCTTGATCATGATGTCGCCTCCATTCGTTAGAGTCGCTACCTGATATTGGTCCGCCCGGACGGGGCCTTGGTGCCGGGGACGCGACGAACGGTGTCAGGCTTCCCGGGCCAGGAGTCGCTGGCGCTGCCGCCAGCCCAGGCGTCCGAGGCTGATCAGCCAGTTCAGCACGGCGATCGCCAAGACGGTGGACAGCAGGGCCTGGATGCCGGAGCCGACGATGAGCCTGCCGGCCAGCCAGGGGAAGCCGAACACGCCGATGAAATAGGCCAGGCTGAACAGCAGCAATGCCTGGGAGGTACAGCCTGGCGGTGCCTCGTTGGCGGCCTGGGCATTGATCACCGAGTAGGTCAAGCCATAGCCGACCCCGAGCACCATGGCAGCCAGCAAGTAGCTGGTGCTGCTGTCCACAACGAACAGCAACAGCAGGACCGCCACCACCATCAGCCCCGACAGCAGGCAGGCGGCGCGGTACGGATCACGCTTGACCACCAGGCCGGCCAGCAGCATCCGGCTGGCGATGGCCGCGCTCATGAAACCGATGAAGAACAGCGAGTAATCCACGCCCCTGGAGGGGCCGTAGCTGGTCTGGAAACTCGACAAGCCGCCGAAGACGCAACCGCCCAGGCCCACCATCAGGATCGGCAGCGACGCCCCGGACCTGAGGACGCGGGCACTGCCACTCCAGGTGATTCGTGCCGCAGTGGCCTGCAGGTGGTTGGCCTGGTTGCGCAACTGGCCAGCCAGCCTCCAGAAGATCAGCACGCCCAGCAGGCTGGCTGCCGCAGCGATGAAAAAAGCGCTGCTCAACGGATAGCCCAGGGCACTGGCCAGGCGCCCCAGCAGTGGCGCGCTGCCGATGCCGGTCATCATGCTGCCCGAGAGCAGGGCGAAGTAGCGGGCTCGGTGGGCCGGCTCCACTAGCATGGCGACGATGATCGGGCCCAGGGTATAGAACACCCCCCAGCCCAGCCCCAGGAGCAGGCCGAACCCCAGCAGCACCGGGCCAACCCCCGGGCTCAGGGCGAACCCCAGGCAGGCCACGGCCAGCAGGCTGCCGAACCAGGTCACCGAGCGGGCGGCGCCGAGCCAGTCCGAAAGGTGGCCGGATCCGATCACCGCGGCGAAAGTGCTGAGCATCGCCACGGCAAGCACTTGGCCGGCGTCCTGTTCGTTGCCGCCGTGGCTGCCGATCAGCAACGCCAGGAGGAAGGTCGAGCCATAGGACAGCGACAACAGGTAGCTGCCCAGGCAGAGCAAGCCGAACACCGGGCCGGGGACGCGGGTGGCCGGGATAGAACAGGGGGACATGCAGGCGCCTCTTTATGCTTGTGGTTATGCGGGGCTTTCTAGCATGACGGTGGCGGGTGTTGGTTGTATTCCTCGCTGCCTCAGGGTTAGCCGGCAGCGGAGTAAAAGCGGGCGTTATTGGCCGATTTCCTCCAGCAGCTCCTGGCGAAAGCGTACGAGGCGTTCATGCCGGACCTGGGCCAGGCGGCTGCCGGTGGCGGTCTGGAAACCTTCGGCCAAGTGCAGCAGCTTGCTTTGGAAGTGGTCCAGGGTGAATCGCGAGTCATCCAGTTCGCGGTGGCTGGCGCGTGGGTCGGCCGCGTCGTACAGGGCCCGCCCCAGGCGCCCCGAGACATAGAAGGTGCGAGCCACGCCGAGCGCGCCCAGGGAGTCGAGACGATCGGCATCCTGGAGGATTCGCGCTTCCAGGGTGGTCGGCGTCAGCCCTGCGGAAAAACTGTGGGTGGCGATGGCATGGGCCACGGCCTCGATATCGCTGGCGCTCCAGTGCAGGTCGGCCAGGATCTGCCGCGCCCGCTCTGCCGAGAGCCGTGACGCCTGGGAGCGCAGCGGCGAGCTTTTTTCCACGTTCACGCAGTCATGGAGCAGGGTCGCGGCCAGCAACAGGCGCAGGTCGCCACCTTCCTCTGCGGCGATACGCTGGACGTTGTTCCACACCCGATACAGGTGGGACAGGTCGTGGGCGCCGTCGTCGTGGGGCTCGAAGGCATGGGGCAGCAGGCTGGCGGCCAAGGACTCCAGGGGCGCGAAAGTCATGGGCAGGCTCCGGTTGGCGGTTGGGCCGTCACTCTAACCGCTGGCGCCGGTAGTGATAAGTGTCGATGGGGGGCAAGGCCGGTACGGAGCATGGATGGCCGATGGCGGAGAAATGCCCGTGCATGTCTTTCGGCTGTCGTTCTAATATGGCCGACCTGATTCCGCCATGAGACCCGCCGATGACCGTCGAAATTCGTCCTGCGCTGCCCAGCGATGCCCTGCAGATCCTTGCGTTCATCACCGAACTCGCCGACTACGAGCGAGCCCGTCACGAGGTGATCGCCAGCGTCGCCGACATCGAGCGCAGCCTGTTCAGCGAAGGCGCCACGGCCCATGGCTTGATGTGCCTGCGCGACGGCGTACCGATCGGTTTTGCGGTGTTCTTTTTCAGCTATTCCACCTGGCTGGGCAGCAACTGCCTGTACCTGGAGGATCTCTACATCACCCCCGAGCAGCGTGGGGGAGGGGCCGGCAAGCAACTGTTGCGGCACCTGGCGCAGATCGCCTGCGACAACGACTGCGGGCGTTTCGAGTGGAGTGTGCTGGAGTGGAATGAACCGGCGATCCAGTTCTACAAGTCCCTGGGCGCGCAGCCCCAGGAGGAATGGGTCAAGTACCGCATGGATGGCGAGGTGCTGCGCGCCTTCGCCCGGGGTTGAGGCGCGGGCGCCAGCGATCCGGGTCGCTGGCGCCGCACTTCAGGGTGACTCAGCCCTTGAGGGTCGCCATGTCGATCACGAAGCGGTATTTCACGTCGCCCTTGATCATGCGCTCGTAGGCCTGGTTGATCTGGCGGATATCCAGCATCTCGATGTCGCAACGGATGCCGTGCTCGGCGCAGAAATCCAGCACTTCCTGGGTTTCGGCGATGCCGCCGATCAACGAGCCGGCCAGCACCCGGCGGCCCATCACCAGCTTGCCGGCGTGCAGTGCCGGGTCCACCGGTTCGATCAGGCCCACCAGGATGTGCACGCCGTCAAAGCGCAGGGTATCGAGGTAGGGATTGAGATCGTGGGCCACCGGGATGGTGTCCAGGAGGAAGTCGAACTGCCCGGCCGCGGCCTGCATCTGCGCCGGGTCGGTGGACACGACCACGTGATCCGCGCCTTGTTGCCGGGCTTCCTCGGCCTTGCTCGCCGAGCGGGTGAACAAGGTCACTTCGGCCCCCAGGGCCTTGGCGAACTTGATGCCCATGTGGCCCAGGCCGCCCATGCCGAGAATCCCCACCTTGTCCCCGGCCTTGACGCCGTAGTGCTTGAGCGGCGAGTAGGTGGTGATGCCGGCGCAGAGGATCGGCGCGGCACTGGCCGGGTCCAGGGACTCGGGGATGCGCACCACGAAATGCTCGCTGACCACGATGCTGTCGGAGTAGCCACCCATGGTGTTGCTGCCATCGATCCGGTCTGGCGAGGCGTAGGTCAAGGTCGGACCCTGCAGGCAGTATTGTTCCAGGTTGGCGGCGCAGGCCTCGCACTGGCGGCAGGAGTCCACCATGCAGCCGACGCCGACCAGGTCGCCGACCTTATGCAGGTTGACGCTGGAGCCGACGGCGGTGACCCGGCCGATGATTTCATGGCCCGGCATCAGCGGGTACACGGCGATGCCCCATTCGTTGCGGGCCTGGTGGATGTCGGAGTGGCAGACGCCGCAGTAGAGGATCTCGATGGCCACGTCGTCCGGGCGTGGGCTGCGCCGCTGGAAGCTCATGGGGGCGAGGGGAGTGGTGGCCGACTGGGCGGCATAACCGATGGCGGTGTACATGGTGAACCTCGCAAAGCGCTGACAAGTGAGGCGGCGCATTGTCGGCGTGAGGCTTGCGGGCAACCATGGCGATTCCTCGGCATGTCATGCCTATTCCTCCGCCATCGACGGTTTTCACGGGGCATTGGCCAACGGACCTGCGATGATGCTGGCATCCCCTCCCTTGCATGAAGTTTGCCCACATGTTGTTGACCCGCCATCTGGACGCCAATGCCCCCCTGGTCGCGCTGCTCGAGCCCCTGGCCAGCCGCGAGGGCTTCGCCGCTACTGCCTTGCCCGGGATCCAGGTGCTGCGGGCCAGTCGCGATGTGGCCCGGGGGCCGCAGATCTACGAGCCGAGCCTGATGATCATCGTCCAGGGCAGCAAGCTGGCCTACCTGGGCACCCGGACCCTGGAGTACGGCGCCGGGCATTACCTGATCCAGGCGCTGTCGGTGCCCTTCGAGTGCGAAACCTTCGCCTTGCCCAACGCGCCGCTGCTGGGAATCTCCATCGGTATCGACCGCGCCATGCTCAGGGAGCTGGTGCTGGCCATGGGCATCGGCGATGGGCCGGCAGCTGCGGCGCAGACCCTGGAGTCCATGACCTCGGTGGTCCTCGACGACAGCATGCGCGGTTGCGTGGAGCGTTTGTTGCGCTGCCTGCACGATCCTCTGGAGTGCAAGGTCATGGGGCCGGCGCGGGTCCGTGAGCTGCTGTTCGCTGCCTTGCGCGGACCCCAGGCCGAAGCCTTGCGGGCACTGGTGGAGCAGCAGGGGCATTTCGCCCGTGTCGCCGCCTCGCTCAACCATTTGCACCAGCACTACACCGAGCCGTTGAACGTCGAGACCCTGGCTCGCTGCGCCAATATGAGTACTTCGACCTTCCATGAGCATTTCAAGCGCAGCACCTTGTTGTCGCCGGTGCAGTACCTCAAGCGCTTGCGGCTGCTCAAGGCCCAGCAATTGCTGCTGGGCGAGGGGTTGGGCGTGGCCCAGGTGGCCCACAGGGTGGGTTACCAGAGCACCTCGCAGTTCAGCCGCGAGTACAAGCGCTACTTCGAGCGCAGCCCGGGGGATGAGCGCGTGGCTTGAATGCTGGAATGAAAAAGGCCCCCATATGGGGGCCTTTTCGCAGGGCGTCGACTTACATGTTCGGGTAGGTCGGGCCGCCGGAACCTTCCGGGGTGACCCAGGTGATGTTCTGCGCAGGGTCCTTGATGTCACAGGTCTTGCAGTGCACGCAGTTCTGGGCGTTGATCTGGAAGCGCTTCTCGCCGTCTTCCTGGGTGACCACTTCGTACACGCCGGCCGGGCAGTAGCGCTGGGCTGGCTCGTCGTACAGCGGCAGGTTGCGGCCCAGGGGGATGCTCGGGTCGGTGAGCTTCAGGTGGCAAGGCTGTTCTTCTTCATGGTTGGTGCCGGAGATGAACACCGAGCTCAATTTGTCGAAGCTCAGCTTGCCGTCGGGTTTCGGGTAGTCGATCTTCACGCAGTCCTTGGCCAGCTTGAGGCAGGCGTAGTCCGGCTTGGTGTCGTGCAGGGTGAACGGCAGCTTGCCGCCGAACAGGTTCTGATCGACCCAGTTGAAGCCGCCACCGACGATGGCGCCGAACTTGTGGATCGCCGGGCCGAAGTTGCGGCTGGCGAACAGCTCGTCATGCAGCCAGCTGGACTTGAATGCGCTGACGTAGCTGTTGAGCTCGTCGGCGCCTTCGGAACCGGCCAGCAGCGCATCGGCCACGGCATCGGCTGCCAGCATGCCGGACTTCATGGCGGTGTGGCTGCCCTTGATCTTGGCGAAGTTCAGGGTGCCCAGGTCGCAGCCGATCAGCGCGCCGCCCTTGAACACCATCTTCGGCAGCGAGTTCAGGCCGCCCTTGCAGATGGCGCGGGCGCCGTAGCTGATGCGCTTGCCGCCTTCCAGGTACTGCTTGAGTACCGGGTGGTGCTTGAGGCGCTGGAATTCATCGAACGGCGACAGGTAGGTGTTGGAGTAGGACAGGTCGACGATCAGGCCGACCACCACCTGGTTGTTCTCCAGGTGATAGAGGAAGGAGCCGCCGGTGTTCTCGGTGCCCATGATGTCCAGCGGCCAGCCGGCGGTGTGTACCACCAGGCCCGGTTGGTGCTTGGCCGGGTCGATTTCCCAGATTTCCTTGAGGCCGATGCCGTAGTGCTGGGCATCGGCGTCGCTGTCCAGGTTGAAGCGCTTGATCAGCTGCTTGCCGATATGGCCACGGCAGCCTTCGGCGAACAGGGTGTACTTGCCGCGCAGTTCCATGCCCGGGGTGTACATGCCGTCCTTGGGATGGCCTTCGCGATCCACGCCCATGTCGCCGGTGAGGATGCCGCGGACCACGCCGTTTTCGTCGATCAGGGCTTCCTGGGCGGCGAAGCCTGGGTAGATTTCCACGCCCAGGTTCTCGGCCTGCTGGGCCAGCCAGCGGCACAGGTTGCCCAGGGAAATGATGTAGTTGCCTTCGTTGTGCATGGTCTTGGGCACAAAGAAGTCGGGAACCTTGGTGGCGGCTTCGCCGTTGCGCAGGACATAGATGTCGTCGCGGGTGACCGGGGTGTTGAGCGGGGCGCCCAGTTCCTTCCAGTCAGGGAAGAGTTCGTTCAGGGCCCGTGGTTCGAACACGGCGCCGGAAAGGATGTGGGCACCGACTTCGGAGCCTTTTTCAACGACGCAGACGCTGATTTCCTTGCCTGCTTCTGCAGCCTTCTGCTTCAGGCGGCAAGCGGCGGACAAGCCTGCGGGGCCGGCACCGACGATGACTACGTCGAATTCCATGTATTCGCGTTCCACTAGGCTATCTCCTACTCAAGGCTCAACGGTTTTTTCTAATTGGAGGTTTGGCATTGCGTCCCGCTTTCTCCCATCGCCGATGGGGGGAGAGGGGAGGGACGGCCGACCTTTCTCTCTGGGCGGCGCATTATATCTACACCACTCCTAGCGTCCAATACAAACGTTTGTTTGAAATTGCCGCAGGCCAGGTAAATCAAAGAAGCGCGGCGTATGAACGGCCATTTTGCCGTATTGACCGGAAAAGGTGTTCCGGTCAAGATACGGTCGGTTTTGCGCTCGCCGTAGGCTGACTGTTGGTCTCAAGAGCACCTCTAAAGACAGGGCAAAGGCAGTGAAGGTGATGCGCCGCGCAGCTTGAAGGTGCGCAGTTTACACGCCGCGATAATGAATGACTCGTCGGTCGCCACTGACGAACGGTCATCGCCCCGTGAGCAAGGTCAACCTTAGTGTGCCGGCGTTTTTGGAGGTGCCCTTGTGCCGATGAGCATCAACCGCCAGGTTCTCGCCTAGGCGACTTTCTTTTCACCGGAGAGTAACGAGGAATCCATGAAGGTTCTTGTAGCTGTCAAACGAGTGGTCGACTATAACGTCAAGGTTCGCGTCAAGGCGGACAACTCCGGCGTCGACCTCGCCAACGTCAAGATGTCGATGAACCCTTTCTGCGAAATCGCAGTGGAAGAAGCCGTACGCCTGAAAGAGAAAGGCGTGGCGACTGAAATCGTCGTCGTCTCCATCGGTCCTGCTACTGCCCAAGAGCAGCTGCGTACCGCCCTGGCACTGGGTGCCGATCGCGCGATCCTCGTCGAGTCCGCTGAAGAGTTGACCTCCCTGGCCGTGGCCAAGCTGCTCAAGGCCGTGGTCGACAAGGAACAGCCACAGCTGGTGATCCTGGGCAAACAGGCCATCGACAGCGACAACAACCAGACCGGCCAGATGCTGGCTGCCCTGAGCGGCTACGCCCAAGGCACCTTCGCCTCCAAGGTCGAAGTGGCTGGGGACAAGGTCAACGTCACCCGTGAAATCGACGGCGGCCTGCAGACCGTTGCGCTGAACCTGCCAGCGATCGTCACCACCGACCTGCGCCTGAACGAGCCACGCTACGCGTCGCTGCCGAACATCATGAAAGCCAAGAAGAAGCCGCTCGAGACGCTGACTCCTGATGCTTTGGGCGTTTCCACCGCCTCCACCAACAAGACCCTGAAAGTCGAAGCGCCGGCTGCACGCAGCGCAGGCATCAAGGTCAAGTCGGTGGCTGAACTGGTCGAGAAACTGAAAAACGAAGCGAAGGTAATCTGATCATGACTATCTTGGTAATCGCTGAACACGATAACAAAGCGCTGGCCCAGGCCACCCTGAACACCGTGGCCGCTGCTGCCAAAATCGGTGGCGACATTCACGTGCTGGTGGCCGGTCAAGGCGTTGGCGCCGTGGCCGAGGCTGCTGCCAAAGTCGCTGGCGTGGCCAAGGTGCTGGTAGCCGACAACGCTGCCTATGCGCACCAACTGCCGGAAAACGTCGCGCCGCTGGTTGCCGAGCTGGGCGCTGGCTACAGCCACATCCTGGCTGCCGCCACTTCCAACGGCAAGAACATCCTGCCGCGGGTTGCTGCCCAGCTGGACGTCGACCAGATCTCCGAGATCATCTCGGTAGAAAGCGCCGACACCTTCAAGCGTCCGATCTATGCCGGTAACGCCATTGCCACCGTGCAGTCCACTGCTGCGGTCAAGGTCATCACCGTGCGCGCCACCGGCTTCGACGCCGTTGCCGCCGAGGGTGGTTCGGCGGCGGTGGAAACTGTCGGTGCGGCCCACGATGCTGGCAAGTCGAGCTTCGTCGGCGAAGAGCTGGCCAAGTCCGATCGCCCTGAGCTGACCGCTGCCAAGATCGTCGTTTCCGGCGGCCGCGGCATGCAGAACGGCGACAACTTCAAGCACCTGTACGCCCTGGCCGACAAGCTGGGCGCTGCGGTCGGCGCTTCCCGCGCGGCCGTGGACGCAGGCTTCGTGCCTAACGATATGCAGGTCGGCCAGACCGGCAAGATCGTCGCGCCACAGCTGTACATCGCCGTCGGTATCTCCGGCGCGATCCAGCACCTGGCGGGCATGAAGGACTCCAAGGTGATCGTCGCGATCAACAAGGACGAAGAGGCGCCAATCTTCCAGGTGGCTGACTACGGCCTGGTGGCTGACCTGTTCGAAGCCGTACCTGAGCTGGAGAAGCTGGTCTAATCCAGCCGCTTCACTTATAAAGAGCCCGGCCTCATGGCCGGGTTTTTTTTGTCTGTCGTTTATCCAGGGAGTGATGTCATGGAACTGCGCCGCATGAGTGGTTGGCCCGTGTTGCTGGGGCTGGCGCTGTTGCCCTCGCTGGCGATGGCGGTGGGCAAGTGCGAGCGGCTGGTGGTGACCGGCAGTCCCGATGCGCCACCCTACCTGTGGCGTGATCCACAGGATCCCAGGCACCTGATCGGTGCCAGCGCCGACTTGCTGCAGCAGGTGGCCGGGGAGCTGGGGCTCAAGGTCGAGCTGCTGTACGCCGGCAAGCGTTCCGAGGCGCTCGAGGAGGTGCGTACCGGGCGCATGGACATGCTCGCCGATGCCCCGTTGACCCTCGACGAGCTGGAGTCCCTGGACTATATCCACCCGGCCCTGGTGCAGAACGACTATCTGGTCTGGACGCGCAAGGAAACGACCCTGGATTACCGCCAGTTGTCCGATTTGCAGGGCCACTCCGGCGCCGTTTCGGAAAAGGCCCGCCTGACCCAGCCATTCCAGGCCTTGGCCAAGGAGCAATTGCAGCTCAAGCGCCTGCCGAACCTGACCCAGGTTTTCCAGAAACTGCTGCTGGGCGAGTTCGACTATGTGCTGGCGCCACGCTACGCCGGCATGGTCATGGCCCAGTCCCTGGGAATGGCCGCCGACCTGGCGGCATTTCCCCTGCCCATCGATAAGCCCGGGTTGTTCCTGGCGCTGTCCCACAACTCTGCCTGCAATGACCCATGGTTGCGCGGACAGCTGGCGAAAAAGATGACAGAATTGCCCGCGTCCGGTCTGACGGAGGCCCTGTTGCAGCGCAATCTCGAGCGTTGGAAGGCCCAGTTGCAGCAACCCGTCAGCAGCCCCAAACCGTAGGAATCTCGTGTGACTATTCGACCTCTTTTTGCTGCCTTGGCCCTGCTGGCCATGGCGGGTTGTGCCTCAGACCCAGCCCCCAACGAGCAGATGCGCCTCACTGCCCAGGCCCTGGAGCAGGCCAAGGCCGTGGGAGCCTCGGCCGAGGACGTGCCGGAGTTGAAGCTGGCCGAAGACAAGTTTTCCCGGGCCCAGGGCAATATGCAGGATGAGTCCTACAAGAAGGCGCGGGTCCGTGCCGAGCAGGCGGAGCTGGATGCGCGCCTGGCCGAGGCCAAGGTCCTGACCCAGAAGAGCCGGGAGCAGGTGAATATGCTCGAGACCCGCATCACTCGCCTGCGCAAGCAACTGGGGGATGCCCAATGAAGATTTCCAAGCAGCTCTTGGGTGCCGCGGTGTTGCTGGCTGGTGCCAGCCTCCTGGGATGTGCCGGCCAGCAGAGCGAGGAAGCGCTGCAACAAGCCGGCAACGACTTCCAGAAGGTCAAGGAAGACTCCAATGTCCTGCGGGTCGCCCCCAAGGATGTGATCCGCGCCGGTGAGTCCCTGGCCCGTGCCGATCGTCTGTCCAGTTACTGGGGCAGCGGCAGCGACGTGGAGCATTACGCCTACCTGAGCCGCCGCTACAGCGAGATTGCCCGCGAGCATACCGAGCAGACGCTGAACCAGGAGCGGGCGGCCAAGCTCGAGCTGGAGCGCCAGCGCCTGCAACTGGCCCTGCGTGAAGCCAAGCTGATCAGCGTGCAGCAGCAGGGCAAGTGGCTGGAGGAGCAGATCCTCAACATGGCCACCACCCAGACCGATCGAGGCCTGGTAATGACCCTGGGGGATGTGCAATTCGATACCGGCGAGGCGGAGCTCAATAACTCCGCCAACCGCATCGTGCTCAAGGTGGCCCAGTTCCTCCAGCTCAATCCCAAGCGCGTGGTGCGGATCGAGGGGTACACCGACAATACCGGTGAACATCAGGGCAACCTGCAGCTGTCCCGCGACCGGGCCCAGGCAGTGGCGGATGTGCTGGTGGACCTGGGCGTCGACGAAAAGCGCATCCAGGTCGAGGGTTATGGCGACGACTATCCGGTGGAGGCCAACGCTTCCGAGCGCGGCCGGGCGCAGAACCGTCGGGTAGAGATCGTTTTCTCCGACGAGAAGGGCCAGCTCGGCGCCGCACGCTGAGGTTCTGCCAGCTTTCATGAAAAACCCGATGCCTGGCCGCATCGGGTTTTTTTATGCCTGTCCAACGGCTGGAAAAAACTTGCCGTGGTGCTTTTCACTGCCTGGTGTCCTCGACTATTGTGGAAACTGTCCCAGTACACTTCTAAACTGTGCCGGTATTGTTTCACACAAGAATAAAACACCGTGAAATCGGGTGCTGCGCCATGACCAATCTCTTGCTCTATCAACGTATCGCTCAGCAGTTGGCTGAGGATATTCGCCGTGGTGTCTATCAGCCGGGGGAGCGCGTACCGTCGGTGCGCAAGATGAGCTCGCAGCTCAATGTCAGCCACGCCACGGTGCTGCAGGCCTACGCCAACCTGGAAGACCAGGGGCTGATCCGCGCGCGACCGCAATCGGGCTACTACGTGCACCAGACGCCAGCTCTTACCGCGCCGACGCCGGATATCGCCCGGGTCGAGCGTCCGGGGCTGGTCACCCGCAGCAGCATCATCCAGCAAGTGCTGGTGGAGTCGCGCCGGGAAGGGGTGTTTCCCCTGGGGGCCGCGGTGCCCAGCGTCGACTACCTGCCCGTGCGCGCACTGCACCAGCAATTGGCCAAGGTCACGCGTTTCCATAGCCCTCGCGCCTTCAGCTACATGTTCAGCCCGGGATTCGAGCCGCTGCGGCGCCAAGTGGCGATTCGCATGCGCGATGCCGGCGTGGTGGTCGACCCGTCCGAAGTGGTGATCACCCACGGTTGCGTCGACGCGCTGCAGATGTCGCTGCGGGTCCTGACCCGACCCGGTGACCTGATCGCCGCCGAGTCACCGACCTATTACGGGTTGCTGCAACTGGCCGACTTGCTGGGGCTCAAGGTCATCGAGATCCCCAGCGATCCATCCACCGGCATGAGCCTGGAGGCCTTGCAGCTGGCGGCCAACCAGTGGTCGATCAAGGCCCTGGTGTTGACCACGCGCCTGAGCAATCCCCTGGGCGGCACCATGCCCGAGGAGCGGCAGAAGCAGTTGCTGCGCCTGGCGTCGGACTTCGATATCCAGGTGGTCGAGGACGATATCTACGGCGAGCTGATGTTCGAGGTCGGCCGCACCAAGTCCCTGAAGGCCTATGACCGCCTGGACCGGGTGATCTACTGTTCCAGTTTCTCCAAGACCTTGTCGCCCGGCGTACGCATCGGTTGGATGATCGCCGGCAAGTACCAGCAGGAAATCCAGCGCCTGCAGACCTTCAGCACCCATTCGGCCTGCAGCGTGACCCAGATGGCCGTCGCGGCTTACCTTGAGAACGGCGGCTACGATCGGCACCTGCGCTACATCCGCCAGGAGTATCGCAAGAACCTCAGCGCCTTCCAGCTGGCGGTCCAGCAGTACTTCCCGGAGGGCACGCAGATCACCCGGCCCACTGGCGGCTTTATCCTCTGGGTCAGCTTGCCGGGGCGGGTCAACACCCAGGAATTGCATGTCCGGGCCCTGCAACAGGGCATCAGCATCGCCCCCGGGTTGATCTTCAGCAATACCGAGCAGTTCAACCACTGCGTACGCCTCAACTGCGGCACCCCATGGAATCGCGAGGCCGAGCGGGCGCTGATGACCTTGGGGATGCTCGCCAGCCAGTTGTGCCAGGAGGCGGCAGGCGGATTTTAGACAATGCAGCCCCGTGCTTGTCATGGGGCGTGCAACAAGCGAGCATAGAGGCACCTTGTTCTCGATCTGCCTGTTTTTATGAAAGCCTTTCTTCCTGCCATCTGGTTATGTGCCTGCCTGTTGGGAGCGGTTGCCGCCATGCCCGTCGAGGCCGCAGCACCTGTGGAAAAAACCGCTGCCGGCACTACTCGGGCGGACCATTCGACAGCCTCTGGCAAAGCACCGGCAAAGAAAGTCCCGGTAAAGAAAGCTCCGGCCAGTAAAACCAAGGCCAGCAAGACCCAACCGGCAAACAAGAAGCCTGCTCCCGCCAAACAGTCCAAGTGGGCCTACCAGGACATCAAGACGCCGCTGGTCAGCCCCAAGCTGGACTTGAACCTGCCAACCGAGATGGTCAAGCACCTGCAACCCCTGGGCGCCACGCCATTACCCAAGCGCGCGCCGTTGCTGCCGCCGATGTTTGGCGAGAAACCCAAGGAAAGTACCCCGTTCCAGCTCA
Organism: Pseudomonas piscis; assembly: GCF_009380155.1. Lineage (GTDB taxonomy): Bacteria > Pseudomonadota > Gammaproteobacteria > Pseudomonadales > Pseudomonadaceae > Aquipseudomonas > Aquipseudomonas piscis. Next base: position 1,590,823 of record NZ_WHUV01000001.1, read on the forward strand.
ACGGCCGCCTGCTCACCAACGAGATGCAGCTGCAATTGCGTCGGGAAGAGCGTCGGGACATCGAGGGCGCCGCCCTGGATTTCGAGTTCAAGCAGTAAATTCTTTGCCGTCCTTGTGACCGTCGTGGCCGACACTTTGTCGGAGACTGATCAGTCACGCACGGTTGTGCGTCAAATCCGTTCTTCGAGTAATTTTAAACGGCTGTTTTAGCGGTTACTCTTGTGCGGCGTCATCCAACTCTTTGCTTGTCGCGAGGAAATCTTCGTCATGAACTGCCGTGAAGGTTGTGGCGCTTGCTGCATCGCCCCTTCCATCAGCACCCCGATTCCCGGAATGCCCCAGGGCAAGCCGGCTGGAGAACGTTGCCTGCATCTTTCGGTCGAACACCTGTGTGGGCTGTTCGGCCTGCCTGAGCGGCCGGCGGTGTGTGGGGCCTTCCAGGCAGAGGCCGAGGTCTGTGGCCAGAGTCGTGAAGAAGCCATCCGCCTGATTGGCTGGTGGGAGCAAGTGACGGCGGCTTAGGGTGTTCTCAATGAACGGAACTTCAACAATAAGGAATAAGACAATGGGTTCGCTGCATCGAATCGCTGTGCTCTGTGGTTTAACCGTGCTGTTGTCGGCAACGGCCCAGGCCGAAGACTGGCAGACGGCCAAGGACGAAGACGGCATCAAGGTCTCCTTGAGCGAAGTGGCCGGCTCCAAGTACAAGGCCTACCGTGGTGTCACCACCATGAAGACCTCCATCGCCAAGCTCCGCGCGCTGCAAGAAGACGTTGCCGGGGCCTGCTCCTGGATCCACGAATGCAAGACCCAGAAGCTGCTCAAGCATGAGGGCGACCAGAGCTGGACCTACACCCAGTTCAACACCCCATGGCCGGTCACTGCCCGCGACTCGGTCCTGCACATCACCACCAGCCAAGGCGCCGACGGCAGCCTGACCCGCAAGCTGGAGGGTGTGCCGACCTATATCCCCGAGGAGAAAGGCTTCGTGCGCGTGGCCCAGGTCGAGGGCTACTGGAAGTTCGTGCCCAAGGGCGCCGACCAGGTGGAAGTGACCTACCAGGTCCATACCGAGCCAGGTGGCAGTGTCCCTTCCTGGCTGGCCAACAAATTTGTGGTCGATGCTCCGTTCAACACCCTGAAGGCACTCAAGGCCCGTGCCGAGAAGCCTTGATCGCAGCGTTGCATCCGCCATGCAAAAGGCCGCCTTCGGGCGGCTTTTTTAATGGCTTCGGGCCATGGCGCAGCGGAACGTTTGCCTGGGCCACAAGGTCCAGATTATGTGGGCCCATACAGGGGCCATCGAGGAGGCATTGATGCAAAAGTGGCAAGTCACTTTCGTTGATGATCATGGTGTCCAGTCCGTCGAGCATTTCGACTGCGAACAGCCACCGACCCTGGAGCGTGCCGCGCAGCTGGTGCGGGCCAGATTACTGCCGGTGAGTGCCGAACTGGATCTCAACGACCTGGAGGGGCGCACCGACACGCCCACCCTCAAGAGCCTGAAAGAGCAGAACAGCATTCAGATTCTGAGCATCACGCCGATCCAGTAAGTAGCAGAGACGGCACCGGCCATGATTTCTGGCAGCGTCCAGAGGCAGGCGCTAATCTGCAAGCAAGGTCAGCGAATTCTTCACCAAGGCCTGATCTTGCCAGCTCCATGCTTGTTTCCTGTCGACCTCCCCCGGGTCGTGATACGGGCCTTTTGGGCCTGTCATTCGGGAAGCACGGAAAGTCTATCCATCGGTTTGAGGAGGACGTTTCATGAGCACAGCCTTTCAAGACGACATCAGCAGCAGCGTGCTGCGCCGCATGAAAGAGGGCGGCTTCGATTTTTCACGCTTTCATCCCATCGAGTTCTACGCCATTTTTCCGGATGAGGAGCGGGCGCGCAGGGCCGCAGGGCAGTTTCGCGGCGAATCCTTGAATGCCCAGGTCAGTCCCCGTGACGACGGTGCCTGGTACCTGGAACTGAGCAAGGTGATGTATGCCACCCATGGTGGCATCGGTGATTTCGAGCAGGACTTCGAAGCAGTGGTCGAGCCCTTGGGCGGCATCATCGAGGGCTGGGGAGTCAAGCACGAGATTCGTGGGCGGCTGATATAGCCGGATAAGCGCACCGAGACCGACGATTGGCCAACCCACGGGTTGGCCAATTGCATTTCAGGGCCCGCAAAGGCAAAAAAAAGCCACCCGGGAGGGTGGCTAAAAGGGAAGACCGGTCTTGAGCGGGAGCCGGTCAGGAGAGTCCGGATCCTTTGATCGTCGGCGTCATCAGGTTTGCAGCAGTGGCTTCATCAGGCAGGTGAAGTGTTGCTCGATGGGGGCGATTATCCGCCGGCATGCGCAGTGGGTGAAATCGACTCTGGCTATGCCAGCGATAGCCAGGGTCTCTAGTCGAACCGAGGGGGTCAGGGCTGCTTGCGCCCGGCCATGTGGCGCAGGTAGCCCAGCAGCAGCTCCAGTTCGGTATCGGGCAGGACGCTGTTGCTGAAGCCCGGCATCTTCGCCTGTGGCCAGCGTCTCAGGCTCTGTGGATCGCGGATGTAGCGCTTGAGGAAGTCACCGCCGAAGTACTCGGTGGGGTTATAGGGGACGTTCAGGTCGGGGCCGAACTGCGAGTCCCCGGCGCCGTTGAGCCGGTGGCAGGCCAGGCAGTTCTTCTGGAACAGGGCGAAGCCCTGGTTCACCGGGTCATCGGCGGCTAGCGCAGGGTCCGGCCGCAGGGCCGGGAAACGCTCGGCCACCGGCGCCAGGTGCTGGATCCGCGCCACCTGGAACGGCCATTGCTCGGGGCTGATATGCCCGGCCGCGGGGTTGGTCCACACCAGGTAGAAGGGGCCGGCGCTGGGCTTGTCGGCTGCCAGGGCTGGCCAGGGCTTGTGTGGATCCTCGATGGCCAGCCAGGCCCGGGCTCCCTGGCGTTCGAGCAGTGGCGCGGCGCTCAATTCGGCGGCGAAGCCGTCCAGGGCCACGGCCTGCAAGTGGTCCTGGGGCTTGAGGCCGGGGAGCAGGTCGGCCAGCGGGACCGCGCGGTAGCGCATCTGGCGTTTGTAGGAGACATCGTCCTGGATGCTGATGTCCCGGGCCTCGGGGTGACGCAACAGCTCTTCGGTCTGCCAGGCGCGGCTGCCGGAGCCCAGGTCGATCAGCAGTTGTGCGGCGTGCAGGGGCATGCTCAGCAACAGGGCAGTGCACAGGAACAGGGTTTTCAATTGATGGCCGTCGGATCGTCGTCAGTGGGTTCGTTGCCGGGCAGCACGTCGTCCGGTCGCGACACGTGATCGAACAAGGCGTCCCGGAGTTCTTCGTAGTTGCCGCCGTTCACGATACCGAAATAACCACGCTGGATCAGCGTGTCCTCGGCTTCCAGGGCGTGCTGGTTGGTGTCGCTGTAGATCACCACCGTGGCATTGGGGTCCAGCACCACCTTGCGCAGCTGGTAGGCCAGGCCCTCGGCGCTGATGCCGGTGCCGTCTTCCAGTTCGAGGTTGACCTGCAGCGAGTTGTGCAGGTTGCCGGCGGCGAAGTCGCTGTCGTTGCGCAGATCCAGGATCAGGGCACCGTCGTTGATCTCATCCACGGCGCGGTTGACGTCGATGATCCCGGCATGGGCGTTGAAGGCGCTCAAGAGCGCGGCAAGTGCAATCCAATGGCGCATGAATCTTCCCCGTGATGTTCCCCAGGAAGACTGGCACACAAGTCCGTGCCCCGGTAGGAACCGGGGACAATTTTATGACTCGTTGATCGAGCCGCCATGAATCAGCCGATCACCTTGGTGAGGTTCGGCAAGATCAGCAGCAGCGTGGTTGCGAAGAGGATGAGTCCCGCCTGGCGAACTTTCGAGTGTTTGAACATGGCTGAATGCCTTTTGTTGTTATTCCTGAGCATCAATGCAAGCCGGTCCCTGTTCTTCACTATGGGCCGGCCATGTTTCCATTTTCTTACCTGTCCCGGTGCAAAGACCCTCCGGGACTTCCTACAGTTTCTACCTTAGGGGCCTTGAATCCCCTGGCTTAGATCCAATTCATATGACGTCATCGCGAGCTTCGATAAAAACCTTATAAGTTCTTCCCGATGCCCCCTGGCCGCCCTTTGGCTAGACAGCTCGCGACCCTTGGTCGGGCTATCCATTAGCTGCCTACCGTTCGTCTGAGCGTCACCGTCAAGGCGGCTGAGCGCATCGGTCATTGAATCCGACGCTGCCGCGCCTAAGGTGGGAACTCGACATTTTCTCCCTGCACAAACGGTTCGAGGACGTCATGACCCAAGCTTTGATATTCGATGCGTTACGCACGCCCCGTGGCAAAGGCAAGGCCGATGGCGCCTTGCACAGTGTGAAGCCGGTGAACTTGGTGGCGGGGCTGATGCGGGCCCTGCGCCAGCGTTGCGAGCTGGATACCAGCCAGGTGGACGATGTGGTCCTGGGTTGTGTGACGCCCATCGGCGACCAGGGCGCCGATATCGCCAAGACCGCGGTGCAGGTCGCGGACTGGGATGTCAGCGTGGCCGGGGTACAGATCAACCGCTTCTGCGCCTCGGGCCTCGAGGCGGTGAACCTGGGAGCGATGAAGGTGCGCTCCGGCTTCGAGGAGCTGGTGGTGGTCGGTGGCGTGGAGTCCATGTCGCGGGTACCCATGGGCAGCGACGGTGGCGCCTGGGTGCTGGACCCCGAGACCAACCTGCACAGCCACTTCACGCCCCAGGGCATAGGTGCCGACCTGATCGCCACCCTCGAAGGCTTCTCCCGCCAGGATGTCGATCAGTTCGCCCTGCAATCCCAGCACAAGGCCGCGCGGGCCCGGGCGGCCGGAGCCTTCGCCAAGTCCCTGGTGCCGGTGCAAGACCAGAACGGCATTGTCCTGCTGGACCATGACGAATTCATTCGTGCCGACTCGACCCTCGAGGGCCTGGGCAATCTCAAGCCGAGCTTCGAGATGATGGGGCAGATGGGTTTCGACGCCACGGCCTTGCGGGTCTACAGCCACGTCGAGCGGATCAATCATGTGCACACCCCGGGCAACAGTTCCGGGATCGTCGACGGCGCGGCGCTGATGCTCATCGGCTCCGAGGCCAAGGGGCGTGAGCTGGGTCTCAAGCCCCGGGCGCGGATCGTCGCCACTGCGGTCACCAGCACCGACCCGACCATCATGCTCACCGGCCCGGCACCGGCCACCCGCAAGGCCCTGGCCAAGGCCGGGCTGCGGGTCGAGGACATCGATCTGTTCGAGGTCAACGAAGCCTTCGCCTCGGTGGTGCTCAAGTTCATCAAGGACATGGCCATCGACCCCGCCAAGGTCAACGTCAACGGTGGCTCCATCGCCATGGGCCACCCCCTGGGCGCCACGGGCTGCGCGATCCTCGGTACCCTGCTCGACGAACTGGAGGCCCGCGGCCAGCGCTATGGCCTGGCCACCCTGTGTGTCGGCGGCGGCATGGGCATCGCCACCATCATCGAACGCCTCTGAGCCCCGATATCAAGGAATCCTTTCATGACCGATGCCATCCGTTACGAAAAAGGTCAGGACCAGATCGTGGTCCTGACCATCGACATGCCGGGCCAGAGCGCCAACACCATGAATGCGGCCTACCGCGACGCCATGGCCGCCACCCTGGCCCGGCTGCAGGCCGAGCAAGCCGACATCGCCGGGGTGATCGTCACTTCGGCGAAGAAAACCTTCTTCGCCGGCGGCGATCTCAACGAGCTGATCAAGGTCGGCAAACCACAGGCCCAGGCCTTCTATGACATGGTTCTGGCCCTCAAGGCCCAACTGCGGGCGCTGGAGACCCTGGGCAAGCCGGTGGTGGCGGCAATCAACGGCGCGGCCCTGGGCGGCGGTTGGGAAATCTGCCTGGCTTGCCATTACCGCGTGGCCCTGGACGACAAGTCGCTGCAGGTAGGCCTGCCGGAAGTCACCCTGGGCCTGCTGCCTGGCGGCGGCGGGGTAGTGCGCATGGTGCGCATGCTGGGCCTGGAGAAGGCCTTGCCGTATCTGCTCGAGGGCAAGAAGGTCCGGGCGCGGCAGGCGCTGCAGGCGGGCCTGGTGAATGAGCTGGCTGGCGATCGCGACGAGCTGCTGGCCAAGGCCCGGGCCTGGATCGTCAGCAACCCGACGGCCAAGCAGCCCTGGGATGTGAAGGGCTACCAGATTCCCGGCGGCGCCCCTTCGAACCCGAAAGTGGCGCAGATGCTGGCCATCGCTCCTTCGATCCTGCGCACCAAGACCCAGGGCTGCTTCCCCGCACCGGAGAAGATCCTCTGTGCCGCGGTCGAGGGCGCCCAGGTGGACTTCGATACCGCTCAGTTGATCGAGGCTCGCTACTTCACCGAGCTGACCACCGGCCAGGTGGCGAAGAACATGATCGGCACCTTCTGGTTCCAGCTCAATGAAATCAACGCCGGCGGCTCGCGGCCCCAGGGCGTGGCGCCCCAGGCGACCCGCAAGGTCGGGGTGCTGGGCGCCGGGATGATGGGCGCGGGCATCGCCTATGTCAGTGCCGTGGCGGGCATCGAGGTGGTGCTTAAGGATGTCAGCCGTGAGGCGGCGGAGAAGGGCAAGGCCCATTCCGCGGCCCTGCTGGAGAAGAAGGTCGGCCGTGGGCAACTGAGCGCCGAACAGCGCGACGCGACCCTGGCACGCATCCTCACCACCGCCGAAGATGCCGACCTGGCCGGTTGCGACTTGATCATCGAGGCGGTCTACGAGGATCGCGAGCTCAAGGCCAAGGTCTCCAAGGCGGCTCAGCAGGTGGTCGGTGCGCAGGCGGTGATCGCCTCCAATACCTCGACCCTGCCCATCACCGGGCTGGCCAGCGCGGTGCCCAATCCGGACAAGTTCATCGGCCTGCATTTCTTCAGCCCGGTGGAAAAGATGCCGCTGGTGGAAATCATCAAGGGCGCCAAGACCAGTGACGAGACCCTGGCCCGAGGGTTCGATTTCGTCCAGCAGATCAAGAAGACCCCGATCGTGGTCAACGATAGCCGCGGCTTCTTCACTTCCCGGGTATTCGGCACCTTCACCAACGAAGGCATCGCCATGCTCGGCGAAGGCATCGCCGCGCCGATGATCGAGACCGAGGCTCGCAAGGCCGGGATGCCCGTGGGCCCGCTGGCGATCTCCGACGAAGTGTCCCTGAGCCTGATGAGCCACATTCGCCTGCAGACCACCAAGGACCTGCAAGCCGAAGGCAAGCCTGCCATCGAACACCCGGCATTCGCCGTGATCGACCTGCTGCTCAACGAGTACAAGCGCGCGGGCAAGGCCGCCGGTGGCGGTTTCTACGACTACCCGGCCGGTGGCCAGAAACACCTGTGGCCGCAGTTGCGTACGCGCTTCTACAAGGTCGACGGGCAGATCTCGCCCCAGGACGTGCGCGACCGCTTGTTGTTCATCCAGGCCATCGAGACCGTGCGCTGCGTGGAAGAGGGCGTGTTGCAATCCACGGCCGACGCCAACGTCGGTTCGATCTTCGGCATCGGTTTCGCGGCCTGGAGTGGCGGCGCGCTGCAGTTCATCAACCAGTACGGGGTGCAGGATTTCGTCGCCCGCGCCCAGTACCTGGCACGTCAATACGGCGAGCGCTTCAACCCGCCGGACCTGCTCCTGGAGAAGGCGCGCCAAGGCCAGTTGTTCTGAGCCTGGCGGGCGTCAAATGACGGCCCCCGGGGCTTGCCTTGCCGTGGTATTTCAAGGCAGGCTCTGGGGTGTTCGTTATTGCCATCGCCTTGTCAGGAATATTTTATGTCGCTACGCATCTGCATTCTTGAAACCGATATCCTGCGTTCCGAACTGATCGACCAGTACCAGGGCTACGGGCAGATGTTCCAGCGCCTGTTTTCCCAGCAGCCCATTGCCGCGCAGTTCAGCGTCTACAACGTGGTGCAGGGCCAGTATCCGGCTGACGACCTGAAGTTCGATGCCTACCTGGTGACGGGCAGCAAGGCCGATTCGTTCGGCACCGATCCGTGGATCCAGACCCTCAAGACCTACCTGCTGGAGCGCTACGAGCGTGGCGACAAGCTGCTGGGCATCTGCTTCGGCCATCAGTTGCTGGCGTTGCTGCTGGGGGGCAAGAGCGAGCGGGCGAACCAGGGCTGGGGCGTGGGCATCCACAACTACAAGCTTGCGGCCAAGGCGCCGTGGATGAGCCCGGTGGTGGAGGAGCTGACCCTGCTGATCAGCCACCAGGACCAGGTCACCGCCTTGCCGGAGAACGCCACGGTGATCGCCTCCAGCGATTTCTGCCCGTACGCGGCCTACCACATCAATGACCAGGTGCTGTGCTTCCAGGGGCATCCGGAATTCATCCACGACTATTCCCGCGCCTTGCTCGACCTGCGCCATGAGTTCCTCGGCGAGCAGGTCTACCAGAAGGGCGTGGCCAGTCTCGAGCACGATCATCACGGCACTACCGTGGCCGAATGGATGATGCGCTTCGTCGCCCACAAGCCCGCAGCGGCCTGAGGCCCCGCCTGGCGCGGGGCCACGTCGTTTCACAGCCAGCCTGAACGCTTGAAGCTGGCCCAGAGGGCCACGCAGCCCACGCTGATGAAACCCAGGACGCCAAAGTAGCCGTAGTGCCAGCCCAGCTCCGGCATGTTCTGGAAGTTCATCCCGTAGATCCCCGCGACCGCCGTGGGAAACGCCAGGATCGCCGCCCAGGCGGCGAACTTGCGCTGTACGATGCTTTGCCGCGAGGCCTCCAGCAGCACGCCGATCTCGATGGTCTGGCTGGCGATGTCGCGCAGGGTCGAAAGGTCTTCCATCTGCCGTGTGACGTGGATCTGCACATCGCGAAAATACGGCCGCATGTTCTTGTCGATGAAGGGGAAGCTGAGCTTCTGCAGGTCCTCGCTGATCTCCACCATCGGCGCCACGTGGCGGCGCAGGCGCAGTACATCGCGACGCAGGCTGTGCAGGCTGAGGATGTCGCGCTCGTTCATCGACTGGCACAGCACGTTGCTCTCCAGCTCCTCGATCTCGGCGTGGATGGCTTCGCTGACCGGCTGGTAGTTCTCGGTGACGAAGTCCAGCAGGGCATAGAGCACGAAGTCCTCGCCATGTTCGAGCAGCAACGGGCGGGCCTCGCAGCGCTGGCGCACATGGCCGTAGGAGGCCGAGTGGCCATTGCGGGCGGTGATGATGTAGCCGTTGCCGGCGAAGATATGGGTTTCTATGAACTCCAGCTTGCCGTCGGTGCGCACCGGCGAGTAGGTGACGATGAACAGGGCATCGCCGAAGGTTTCCAGCTTGGGCCGGCTGTGTTTCTCCAGGGCATCCTCGATGGCCAGTTCATGCAGGTTGAACTGGCGTTGCAGGTTGGCCAGTTCGTGGGCGTTGGGTTCTTCCAGGCCGATCCAGACGAAATGCCCGGGCTTGGCCGCCCAGGCCGCCCCCTCGTCGAGGCTGATGTTCGTGACTTTCTTTCCGCCGCTGTAGACGGCGGCAGCAACAACTCTACCCATGGCTCAGGTTCACTTCTTCTTATCAAGGGAGCGGTGGCAAATCAGCAGCTTAGCCTGCATTGCAGCATCAGAGTCCCCTGGGAGATGCGAGTTCGCAGATAAATGAAAGCCCGCGCGAGGCGGGCTTTGGCTCAACAGGGCTCAGTTCGATTGCAACTGGCGATCCATGCTGGCGATGCACTCGAGCATTTGCTCGCGACATTGCGCCATCAGCCGTGGCAAGTCGTCCATGCTCAAGCCGGCAGTGGGGATCGCCGGCAGCGAACGAATCAGGATTTCACCGCTGTTCCAGCGGTTCAGGCGCATGTGCTTGATGTAGTTGCTGGTACAGACCGGAACGATGGGGACCCCGGCGGCGATCGCCATCTGGAAGGCGCCGCGCTTGAATGGCAGCAGCTCTTCGCCGCCGTTGCGCGTGCCTTCCGGGAATACCCAGATCGAGGTGTCCTTGTGTTGCAGGGTGTGGGTGGTGGTGACTATCGAGCGCCGGGCCTTGTGTGGGTTGCCGCGGTCGATCAAGACGTTGCCCGACAGCCAGAACAACTGGCCGAACAGCGGAACCCATTTCAGGCTCTTCTTGCCAATGCATACGGTGCGTGGCGGCACCACGTTGCCGAACACGAACAGGTCGTAGTTGGACTGATGGTTGGCGATGATCACGCAACTTTGTGGCTTGTCCATCAATGGCCCGGCCTCGGCCCTGACCTTCAGGCCCAGGATGCGCATGGCCGGCCAGGCATACAGGCGGGCACACAGGCGGCTGTTGTCAGGGTTGAAGGGACGACACAGTCCAAGCAGCAAGCCCAGGCTGCCAGCAGCTATAAAGTGCAAGCCCATCAAAGACATACGAAACAGATACAGCATCTAAACGGCCACCGCGCAGGGGACAAAAGGTGGCGCAGTGTACGAATGTGCACTGTTTTCGGCAATTGCTCCGCCAGGCAGGATGAGCAGTGATGATTGAGCGGATGTGTCCGATGGCGGGGCGTGCAGGGGGGGAGGCTTCGCGAGGCAATAAAAAGCCCGGCACAAGGGCCGGGCCATGCTCGTTCATGCCGGGGTTTAGCCCAGATGTCCCTGGTCTTCGATGATGGCGTTGTCCAGTCTTTCCAGCAGGGCCTTGCGTACCTTCAGCTTGGTGTTCTTGTGGGCCAGCATGTTGATCTTCTTCAACTGGCGCGCTGCGGCCAGGGCGGCGCCCTGGAGTTCTTCGGCGCTGACCACCTTGTCGAGGAAGCCGGCATCCACCGCGCTGTGCGGGTCGAACATCTCGCCGTTGATCACCGAGCGGTGCAAGGCCGAACGCCGCAGGCGGTCACGGGCCAACTCGATGCCGGCGTGGTGCATGGTCATGCCGATCTGCACTTCGTTGAGGCCGATGCTGAAGGGGCCCTCGACACCGATACGGTAATCGGCCGACAGCAGCAGGAAGGCGCCCTTGGCCACTGCGTGCCCGGGGCATGCGACGATCACCGGGAACGGATGGGACAGCAGGCGCCGAGCCAGGGTCGAGCCCAGGGTCACCAGGGCCACGGCCTCCTTGGGACCTGCGGTCATGACCTTGAGGTCGTAGCCGCCGGAGAGGATCCCTGGCTGGCCAGTGATGATCACCACCGCGCGATCGGCGGTGGCCTGGTCCAGCGCGGCATTAAAAGCGGCAATCACGTCCGGGGAGATGGCATTGACCTTGCCATTGCTCAAGGTCAGGGTCGCGATACCGTCTTCGAGATGGTAGGAAATCAACTCACTCATGACGCAATTCCTTGTATTAGAAGTGCAGCAGAAGTTACCCAGCATGACCGGCCTGGTAAAGCGCCATGACTGACTGATGAGTCAGGCTTTGTCCCGGGTGGCAGGTCGCACGACCCGCTGGGCTGCATCCCTGTAGCTGTACGGCAGCCAGGAGCGCGCCGAAGATTGGCCGGTTTGCCGTGTGCCGCAGGGGCGTGCAGGCCCTGGAAACCAGAAAAGTGCTTAAGCGCATGAAAATTCTGAAAAAAACCTTTGCCATCTGAAAAGCTTTCGACTACATTAGCGCGCCTCGACAGACTGAATCGGTTTGAAGAGAAACGGTGAGGTGTCCGAGTGGCTTAAGGAGCACGCCTGGAAAGTGTGTATACAGGAAACTGTATCGAGGGTTCGAATCCCTCCTTCACCGCCATATTCGATACAAGAAACCCCTGAAGGCCCATGGCTTCCAGGGGTTTTTTGTTGCCTGCGAAAATAGCCTCCCGCCCAGGGCTCGGTCGTTCTCGGCGCGTGGGTGCGCTCACCGGGGGTTGCTGTTGTTCTGGTCCTCGGGCAACTGCACGTTTGCCCTTTCCAGCATTGCCTCCACCTGCGCCAGGAAGTACCGGGGCAGGGGCGAGCCCTGGCCGTACATATCCGCCAGGCCGACTTCCACGACATTGCAGGCCAGCGCCTGCAGCTGTTCGGTCTGTTGCGTATCGAGCATTGCACAGAGCGAGGCCGGCATGTCGTCGCCCCGGCCGTTCAGGGCCAGGTCGGCGCCGGCCTGTTCCCACAAGGCCAGGTTCGAGTAGCTGGCCATGGATCGCAGATGTTCCAGCAGTTCGTCGATGCACGGGTGGGCGATGCCTTGCGCCTGACAGTAGGCATCCAGGCAATGGGCGGCGTACTCCTGTAAGGCCGATAGGGATGCACGCGAGGGACTGGCGTTCATCGGTAGTTTCCGTGGGGAGTATCGGCGCTGTCGACGGTCGTGGTTTGCGGCTCGTGTGCGGCGGCCTGCTGGCTATTCACCAGCACCAGGTCCACGTGCAGCCCGGGATCGAAGTCGGCCCAGGCATCCTGCAGGTGCAGATGTTCCATGCCGTCTTCCTGCATGCGTTGTGCGGCCTGCAGCAGGAAATCCCCCAGCGCCCTGAGGGCCGCGGGCGAGGCGAGCAGGGTTATTTCGTCCAGCGGCATTTGCGTAGGCGAACCGGTGCGGGTGCCGTATGCCTTGAAGGCGTCGATCGTTATCATTGCGCGATTTTCCCGGAGTAGGGCGCTTGGCGTGCTACTGGCCCTGTGCAGGCCGCCATTGAAACAAAGAACGACCACAGCGGCTACGCCTGGGGTAGCGCCTTCAGATGGCACCGGACTAAGCATCGAATGGAGATGAGCTTGTGAAACATCAGCAGTTGCTGGAGAAACTGGCCGCCAGGCACCTGGTCCAGGCTTTGGACGAGGACCTTGCGCGGCTGACCTGGAAGGCGATGGTTGCACAGCAGCATGGTCACCAGGGCCCGCGGATCGATGTGGTGTTGCCGGGCCTGCTGGCTCGCTGGAATTGCGTGCTGCTGGCGGATGAGTCCCAGGTCGCGCCGCTCTATCGGCACAAGGCCTGGCTCGCGCTGGCCACGCTGCTACATAAATATGGCCTGGCCGAGCCGGGCATTACCGCCCGGGCCGTGGAAGCGATCGAGGAACTGAATCGAGCGGTGGCCCTGGGGGACAAGTTTCACCAGCGCTCGCAGGAGTTCGGCGCTGGCCTGCAAGCGCCTCCCGTGGCCCTGGCGCGCAAGCCGGCACTCCCGGACTCCGTGACGTTCTACCGTGCTGGCGACGTATTGGCCATTCAGCTGGAAGGCCGGTTCTACGCCGCTTATGTGCACCGCTTGGGCAGCATTAACGAGAGCCCGATCATCGAGTTCTACGCCCAGGTATTCGACCAGGTGCCGACGCTGGAACAGTTGCAGCAAGCACCGGCCCAGGGCGAGCTATACAACGATGGCATCCGGCGCAAGAGCCTGTATTGCGTGAGCGGCATCAAGTTCCAGCCCGATCCTGCCAACCAGCTGACACTGATTGCCGCCTGTGTCGCCAATCCCCCGGATAGCCGCCACCTGGCCCCTTCAGTGGGGCTGTATGCGCTCTCGGACATCTTGCGCATCCAGGGCACCATTCGCGGTCTGTTCGAGGTGTCCGCCCCGGCGGCCTGAATATCACCAGACCAGCTGGCGCCCGGATGTTCGCCGCCGGGCCCGGCCGCTCATCCCCGGCGGATAACCACTGGCAGTTGGAACACCATGACGATTTCAAGGAAAGGCCGCTACCGGTACGGCAGCGAAGACGCGGATATCCAGCCGGAGATCCACCGCTACAGCCAACCGAGCTACGAGGCAGTGAGGTTCAACGCTGCCCGGTGCGTCTGCGGGAACGACAGGTTCACCCTGGAAACCGACGAGGAAGTCGGCGCCGGCAGATGCACTTGCACCCGGTGCGCAACCGTCAAGCTGCTGGGCGACAGTGCCGACTATGCGGCACAGGCGGCTTTCGAGAACCATGTCTGCGTCTGTGACCACGAACACTTTGCGATCACCTCGGCAGTCGCGCTCTATGCCGACAGCAACGATGTGCGCTGGTACTACATTGGCTGCCGGTGCGATGCCTGCAACCTGGTCGGGGTGTTCGCCGACTGGAAATGCGAAGGAGGCGACGCCGACAGCTTCCTGGCCCGGACTTGAGGGCTCAGCTGCGCCGGTCCAGGGGCTCGGGCAACTGCTGCCGGGCGGGGGGCGCGGTCGTCGGATCGCCGGTGCTGGCCAGGACCGTCTCGATGAACTGCAAGATGGCCTGGTTCATCTGGGTCAACCCCGGTTCTTCCAGTGGATAGTGCCCGGCATTCTCCAGCATGCGGATCTGTACCTCGACCCGGGCCAAGCGCTCGAGGAACGGCTGGCTCAGTTCCAGTGGCGTCCAGCGGTCTGCAGCCGGCTGGGTCAGCAGTACCGGGCAGGCCTGGAAGTCTTGCGGGGCGACCACCGGCACGTAGTGCAAATAGGAGCTCAGGAAACGCAGGCTGGCCCAGTTGCCCGCCGAGGTGCGGTCCCTGAGGCAGGTTTTCAGCGCGGCGCGGTCGTTGACCAGGGTGTGCATCTTGCTTGCCAGCCACATCGGCATCTTCATTCCTGCCAATGGAGTACCGGCCAGGGCGTGCATCAGCGGCCCGCCCAGGCGGCCCAGCAAGGGGGTGAGGGCGGTCTGCTCCCTGACCAGGGCCAGTCGCTGGTCGAGGAAGGTCATGCCGATGATGCCCGCCACTTTCTGGTTCATGGCCGCCGCATGGTAGGTGAGCATGCCGCCGGCGCTGAGACCGTAGAGAAAGATCGGCCGAGGGTCGCGGCGCCGTTCATGCTCGATGAACTCATGGGCCAGTTCCACCCAGGTGTCATAGCGCACCTGGGCGCCTGGGGCGACCCGGGTCTCGCCGTATCCAGGCATGTCGATCGCTACCGTTTCCAGCCCTTGCCGCGACAGGGGCAGGCCGACGATGGTCGACATCTGCCGACCGTTGGTCCCGACCCCATGGAACAGGATGACCTTGGCCGGTGCTGTCGGATTGACGAACCGGTCCAGGTGCACCTGATGCCCACGCCATGGCCAATACTCCTCTTGCGGGGCATTTTCAGCGTCGATGCGATAGGCCGCGGGGAGGAAGGCCTGGATGTCTTGCCATTGGGTCTGGTCTTGGTAGCTCATTGCAGGTCTCGCTCTGGACGGGGAAGATGGAGCGCTTGGTGAACATGACATTTGTCATGTTGAAACATAACTTATGTTGGATTTATGCGATATGCAAGACAGCTCGTCGGTTCCCAAAGGCAAGAAGATCGCAAGGCTGCCCCAGCAGGAGCGCTCGCAATCGCGCATGGAAAAGGTGCTGGCGGCTGCCGAACAGCTGCTCCAGGAGGTCGGCCCGGACGCCACATCGATCCCCGAGATCGCCAAGTTGTCGGGAGTCCCGAGGGCGAGCATCTATCAGTTCTTTCCGGACAAATACGCGTTGCTCGCCCATCTGGCGAGCCAGCAGATGGAGCGTATCGCCGCGCTGATCGATAGCTCCCGACCCGGCCCCGAGGGCGACTGGAAACAGGCCATCGGTCGGGTCATTCGCGGCGTTGCCGGTTACTACAACGCTCACCCGGCCGCCAGCCTGCTGCTCCTGCGCGGCAACTTCACCCCGCTGGACAGCCAGGCCCACGAGCGCAAGGACGCCATGATCGGCAGCTTGCTGCGCGACTACCTGCTGGCCCGGGGCGGCTTCGACAGCCTGCCTCGGCAGCCGGACGTGACCACCCTGGCGGTGGAAATCGCATTCGCCTGCATGAAGTACGGCTACCTGGCCGAAGGCCGCATCAGTGAAACCATTTGCGTCGAGGCGGAGCAGGCGGCGATCGCCTACCTGTCCCGTTGGCAATCACCAGCGGCTTGAGGCTGCGTTCGGACACGCCGGATGCTAAGTTGCGCGCCTGCCTTGGCCCAGGATGGCGATCCACCGATGAAGAGTTGTAACCAGGCGTTATTGATCTGTGCGTTGTGTGTCGCCCCGCTCTCGGTGGTGGCGGGAGAGGAGAGGAACCCCGTGGACCGGGCCTCGATGATGGTCACCGGCGTGACCGGCCTGACCACGTTCGGCACCTTGGGCACCACATCCAATCCTGGCGAGATCTTTCATTCGGCCAAGGGCGATGCCCTGGCCTTCGTCGGTTCCGGGGGCCAGATTCGCGGCGCCCAGCTGGAGCAGGCGCTGCGTTGCTACCGGACACTGCATCCTGCCAGTGATGCCGACGACATGCGCCTGGCTCGGGCCCTGGCGGCGTACGACAGCTGAACGCCGAGGGAAAATTTGCCCTGGATCAGTTTTTCTTCCACTGGCTGGCCGCTCGTCGGCGTCTGCGGTGCTTTGGCCGGCAGGTCGGTGAATGACTGTCTAGTCTCAAGTGCCGTGACGATCAGTACTTTCCAGGCAATCAGGAGCTTGCCGGTGCTGGTCGGTTGTTGGAGGGAGCTGGGAGATGAGGAGTCTTGCTTATATCGAAGACAACGGGGATGAGTTCCCAATCAACAACTTGGTGCGTTGCGGGCAGGCGGCATTCGAGGCGAAGGCTGAGCCTTCTGCGAATGTCGTCAGGAAAAAATCCGCGGTGACATCGGTCGCCAGCAATACGATGTTTTTTCCTCGGGCCCTGCCCAAGAACAAGCGATCTTGAGTAACGACTGCCCCGCACTTGCGGGGCTTTTTGCATGTGGGCGAAGAGGCGCGGGTGACGGGCGGCAGAAAATTTTTTCACTCGCGCCGCCACGCCCGCAGGCCGGGGGCGACAGAGGTCGCGTTGGAGGGACGTCGGGCCCGGCGGTGAAATTTTTCACGCTTTCTTCACATCTGTCTGCGTAGGCTCAAACCATCCGTTAAACGCAACACCCTAGCCCGTTCCCCAGCGGGCTTTTTTTTGCGTGGTGATAAAACTCTTCTGGAATTGGTTGTCCAATCCGGCGCCAAATCCCGGGTGGTTTCGCGGTGACCTGCGTCGAGTCATGCGGCGCCGGGTTCTTACATGTCAGTTCGACAGTCTTTTTTCGAGGTTCAAGTCATGCGTTTAACTCTCCCTGCCCTGGTTGTGGGACTTTTGCTGGCCCAAGGCGCGATGGCCGGCGACGGTACGGCAGCCATTGGCGGTGGCCTCGGCGGCGCGCTGGGCAATGTGGTGGGGCAGAAGCTTGGCGGCAGCACCGGAGCGGCCATCGGCGCGGGTGTCGCCGGGGCAGCCGGCAGTGCGGCTGGTGCGCGCAAGGGCAGCCGGGCCAAGGCGGCGATCGGTGGCGGCCTGGGTTCGGCTGGTGGCTCGTTGATCGGCAATCGCCTGGGCGGCAGCACCGGCGCCACTGTCGGTGCTGGCATCGGTGGTGCGGCGGGCGGTGCCCTGGGCAGCAGCATGGGGCACAAGAAGCGTCACTGATCCAGGCGCAAGCAACCCGAGAACCCGGCCATGCGCCGGGTTTTTTGTGCGCCTCGCCCAGGTTTCGCCATACTTGCCAGGATGGTCCTGGCGATCGAGGAGGCGATCATGGCCCGTGAAGCTCCAGGCAACACCCAACCCATCTCCGGGGAGCCCGAGGTGATCAACGACCCGGGCAACGAGGACCCAGGTTCCTTGCTGGACGATGCCCGCGTCCCCCTGCAAGAAGCCCCCGATCCGGACGCCAGCGGGCCCGACCCGCGCGATTGAAGCCTGCGTGCCCCGTCGCACCTGTGCCGGGTTGCCCCTGGCACAGGCCCGCCGCTATGCTGCTGAACCCTTTCATCGAAAGGCTGGCTAACGAACGGGCCGTACCTGAGCCGCTCCCTGGAATGTACTTTTGCTAACGGATCAGATGCGATGAATGCACAGTTGAATGATTTTGGGCCGATCAAGGCGGTCATTTTCGACATGGACGGTCTGCTGCTGGATACCGAGGGCATCTACACCGAGATCACCCAGTTGATCGCCGAGCGTTATGGCCGTACCTACGACTGGACCATCAAGCAGAACATCATCGGCCGTGGCGCCGCCGACCTCGCGCGTTATGTGGTGCAGGCCCTGGACCTGCCGATCACTGCCGAGGAATTCCTGGTGATGCGCGAGCCGCTGATGCGCGAGCGCTTTCCCCGGGCCGAGGCGATGCCCGGGGCACAGCAGCTGGTGCGCCATCTCAAGGAGCACCGGATTCCGATCGCCGTGGGTACCAGCTCTTCGCAGATGTCCTTCGTCGAGAAAACCACCCGCCATGGCGACTGGTTTGCCCTGTTCGACACCATCGTCACCGCCGACGACCCGGAAGTGACCGCCGCCAAGCCGGCGCCGGACATCTTCCTGACCGCGGCCCGGCGCCTGGGAGTCGATCCGGCCGAATGCCTGGTGTTCGAGGACTCGCCGTTCGGCGTGACTGCCGCCAAGGCCGCCGGCATGACCGCGATCGCGGTGCCCGACCCGGCCATGGCCGATCATAAGTTCGCCCATGCCGATGGGATCCTGCGGTCGCTGCAAGGCTTCCAGCCCGCGGCCTGTGGTTTGCCGCACCTGGCGTGGAGCTGACGCCGCACAGCCAGGCCATCGTATCAACCAAGACGCCGGGCCCCCGCAAGGGTAGCCCGGCGTTTTTTTGCCCGGGCTTCAGGCGCCGAAACCACCGTCGATGCTCAAGCTGGCACCGGTGATATAGGCCGCTTCGGGGCTGGCCAGGTAGGCCACGAAGCCAGCCACTTCTTCGGCGCGCCCATAGCGGCCCACCGCCATGAGATCCATCAGGCTGGCGGCAAAATCGCTGTCGGCCGGGTTCATGTCGGTGTCCACCGGGCCGGGTTGCACGTTGTTGATGGTGATACCGCGCGGGCCCAGGTCCCGGGCCAGGCCCTTGGTCAGGCCCACCAGCGCGGCCTTGCTCATGGCATAAGGGCCGCCACCGGCGAAAGGCATGCGGTCGGCGTTGGTACTGCCGATGTTGATGATGCGGCCGCCTTCGCCCATGTGCCGGGCGGCTTCCTGGGTGGCGATGAAGACGCTGCGGACGTTGATCGCCAGGGTCCGGTCGAAGTCTTCCAGCTGGAACTCATCCAGCGGTGCCACCGCCAGCACCCCGGCATTGTTGACCAGTATATCCAGGCGACCGAACGCCTCCACCGTGCTGCCCACGGCCTGGCGAATGGCTGCGGCATCGGCGCTGTCGGCCTGGATGGCCAAGGCCTGGCCGCCCTGGGCGATGATGTGTTCTTGCAGGGCCCGGGCTTTATCCGCCGAGCTGACATAGGTGAAGGCCACGGCAGCGCCTTCGGCCGCCAGGCGCTCGACGATGGCGGCGCCAATGCCGCGGGAACCGCCCTGGATCAAGGCCACTTTGCCGCTGAGGTCGAACTTGCTCATGTAGGTCTCCTGGATTGAAAGGCGAATGCCTTGGGTGGAGCCCAGTATCGAGCGCTGATTGAGTCCTGGGTAGCGGGTAATCCCTATACTCTGTGTAAACCAAAAGTTTGGAATCCTGGTGTATGGAAGGCTTCAGCAGCATTGAGTGTTTCGTGCGCAGCGCCGAAGTCGGCAGTTTTGCCGAAGCGGCACGGCGCCTGGGGCTGACCCCGGCGGCGGTGGGCAAGAGCGTGGCCAAGCTGGAGGCGCGGGTGGGGGTCAGGCTGTTCCAGCGCAGTACCCGGCGCCTGACCCTGACCGAGGCCGGCCGCCTGTTCCTGGCGGAAGTCAGCGACAGCCTGCACACCATCCAGCATGCCGTGAGCAGCCTGGCCAACGCCCAGGGGCGGCCTGCCGGTACCCTCAAGGTCAGCGTGGGCACAGTGTTCGGTTGCCTGTACATCGTGCCGCTGCTGGGAGCGTTCCTGGCCCGTTATCCGGATATCCAGCCGGACTGGCATTTCGATAACCGCCAGGTAGACCTGATCGGCCAGGGCTTCGATGCCGCCATCGGCGGTGGCTTCGAGCTGCCGCCCGGCGTGGTGGCCCGGCGCCTGACCCCGGCCCATCGGGTGCTGGTGGCCAGCGCAGCCTACCTGCATGGGCGTGGGCCGATCAGCGGGCCTGCGGACCTGCGCGATTGCCGCGGCATCCTGATCCGCTCCCCGCAGACCGGGCGTATCCGCACCTGGCAGCTAACGGGGCGAGCAGGGGGGCAGCAACCCCTGGAGCTCAAGGCGGCCATGACCATGAGCGATTCCGAGGCGGCCTGTATCGCCGCCGCCCAGGGGCTGGGCGTGGCCCTGGTGAGCATGCCGTTCGCGGTCAATCACTTGCGCTCCGGCGCCCTGCAGCGAGTGCTGCCGGATTGGTACGTGGATGATGGCTTCACCTCGATCTACTACGCCGAGCACAAGATGTTGCCGGGCAAGACCCGGGCCTTCGTCGACTTCGTGATCCAGCAGTTCGCCGAACAGGGCCTGGCCCAGGCCTTCAGCGCGGTCTAGCGACCGGTCGGCTCAGCGGCCCTGGCGCATCGGCCAGCCGACGACCCGCTTGGGGCGTGGCGTGGCATAGGTGCGCACCTTGGAAGTCGACAGGCCCTGGCGTACCAGGGCCTCGGCGATGGTCACCGCTGCCGTCACCCCGTCCACCACCGGCACGCCGGTACGCTGGCGGATCTGCTCATCCAGCCCGGCCATGCCGCCGCAGCCCAGGCAGATGACCTCGGCCTTGTCCTGGGTCACCGCAAGTTCCGCCTGGCGCACAATGGCCTCCACCGCCCGTGCCGGATCTTCCTCCAGCTCCAGCACTGCCAGGCCACTGGCACGTACCGAGGCGCAGCGTTGGTCCAGGCCCGACAGCCTGAGGCGGTCCTCGATCAACGGCACGGTACGGTCCAGGGTGGTCACCACCGAATAGGCGTGGCCGAGGAACATCGCGGTGCTGGCGGCGGCGTCGGTGATGTCCACCACCGGCACATTCAACAGCTCCTGCAGGCCCTCGCGGCCGTGCTCGCCGTAGCCGGCCTGGATCACCGCGTCATAGGGCTGATCGTAGGCCAGTACCCGATCCATCACGGCGATGGCCGCCAGGTAGCTTTCGAAGTTGCCTTCCACCGATTCGGCGCCGAAGTAGGGCGTCAGGCCGATGATCTCGGTGCCTGGGGCGGCAACGCTCCGGGCCTGTTGGGCGATGGCCTGGGTGATGCTGTCGGTGGTGTTGACGTTGACCACGAGAATTCGCATGGGGGTTCCTTGCAGGTTGGATAGGTTCAGGCCCGGCGGAGCGGGCCGTGCATGGGGGCTCAATGACCGGCATCGTCCACGGCGATCGATTCGCCGCTGACGTCCGCATAGTGCGACTGGCGCTTGGCGATGATCAGGTACAGCAGGCTGGCGATAGCGGCGCCCACCAGCCAGGAGAACGGCGAGATGCTGGCGAACCCCGGGACCAGGGCCAGGACGATGGCGATCAGCGCCGCGGGAACGAATGCCGCCACTGCTCGCA
The DNA here is from genome assembly GCF_009380155.1 of Pseudomonas piscis. Lineage (GTDB taxonomy): Bacteria > Pseudomonadota > Gammaproteobacteria > Pseudomonadales > Pseudomonadaceae > Aquipseudomonas > Aquipseudomonas piscis. Next base: position 1,612,021 of record NZ_WHUV01000001.1, read on the forward strand.
GGTTGACGCCGTGGCTGTAGAAGTACGGCCCTTGAGGATCTTCGCTGTACAGCTGCGGCACGTCGACCCGGCCTTTGCGCAGGATCCAGTAGTCCACCATGATCACCCCATACAGCGGGCCCAGCAGCGCGCCGAGGCCGGCCAGGAAGTACTGGATCACCAGCGGGCTGTTGTAGAGATTCCACGGCAGGATCAGCACCGCGATGGTGGCGCTGATCAGCCCGGCCCGGCGGAAGGTCAGGTGCCGGGGCGCCAGGTTGCTGAGGACGAAGGCCGGGGCGACGAAGTTGGCCATGATGTTCACCGCCACGGTGACGATCAGGAATGCCAGGCAGCCCAGGACCAGGAACGGGGTGCTGGGGATCGAGGCGATGATGTCGGTGGGGCTTTCGATGATCTTGCCGTTGATCTGCAGTTGTGCGCCGCACAGCAGCACCGTGATGCTGGCGAACACCAGGATGTTCACCGGCAGGCCCCAGAAGTTGCCCACGGTGATGGTCTTGCGGCATGGCGCGGAGCGGGCGAAGTCGCAGAAGTTGAGCACCATCGTGCCGTAGATCGCCAGCCACAGCGTGCCGCCGGCGAAGATCTGCCGCCACATTTCACCACCGCTCAGGGGCTCGCGGATCGACCAGGCAATGTGCCCGTCGGCCTGGGTGTACATCCATCCGGCGAGGCAGGCCACAGTCAGCAGGATGATCGGGCCGGCGAAGGCTTCGTAGCGCCGGATGGTCTCCATGCCGTAGGCCAGGATCGCCAGCTGCACCAGCCAGATCGTCACGAAACAGACCCAGCCCAGGCTCGACAGGCCGAGGATCGCATCATGGTCGTAGGCCGCGAAGCCTGGATGGATGGCGGTGAGCAACACGCGAAACACCACCGAGGCCAGGTAGGTCTGGATGCCGAACCAGGCGATGGCGATCACGGCGCGGATCAATGCCGGGATCTGCGCGCCATGGATGCCGAAGGCGATGCGGCTGATCACCGGGAACGGTACGCCGGTCTTCTGTCCCATGTAGCCGGAGAGGTTCATGAAGCCATAGACCAGCAGTGCGCCGATACCCAGGCTCAACAAGATCTGCCAGCCACCCAGGCCCAGGGCATACAGGCCGATGGCGAAGGAGTAGTTGGCGATGTTGTGCACATCGTTGGTCCACAGGGCGAAGATGCTGTAGCGGCCCCAGCGCCGGCCCGCGATCCTGGTGGGTGCCAGGTCATGGTTGTGCAGGCGTGGGCTGAGGGCGACGGACCTTTGATCGCTGTCGGTCATGGGCTGTGACGAGGTGTACGGGTGCAGCGGAGAGGAGGTGTCCAGTGCGATGTCGTGGGAAGGGCGGGTCTGCATTCCGGCGTACTCCGATTCCGCCCCTGGATGACTGTGCCTGAGCCTGGGCTCGACAATCTTCCGCGTAGGGTGGAATCACCTGGCTTCGGGGCATCTGCAGCCTGGGGCGTGCGGATGGTGAGTGTATGTATGTTTTGATTGTTTTTGTATACAAAACATGTTTCGACTCAAGCCACTTTTATGCCAGGTTTGCTTCTATGGGTTTTCCTGCTGATTTCGTTTGGTTATTGGTTTGCGCTAACCGACTGAAATAGCGCAGTTAAAAATTGACCGTTCGAACAGGTATTTATTTTCAGGCAACAGGAGGCAGCAACTGGCGGGGAGAGGATGTGTAACTTTCTGGGGCGAGCGAAGAATCTAGTGCACACAAAAATGGCACCTTGAGTGACATTTTTGTGTACAGGTTTTGTGCTCGTGGAGTGGGCACCCCAACGGATGCCCGGGAGGATCAGGCCTTGCCGATGAGGTTGCCGGCGTGCAGGCCGCATTCCTTCTGGGTGGCTTCTTCCCACCACCAGCGACCTTCGCGTTCGTGCTGGTTGGGCAGGACCGGACGGGTGCAGGGCTCGCAGCCGATGCTGATGAAGCCGCGCTCATGCAGGCTGTTGTATGGCAGTTCGAGCATGCGGATGTAGCCCCAGATTTCCTCGCTGCTCATCTGCGCCAGCGGGTTGAACTTGTACAGCGTGCGCTCCGGGGTGGAGAAAGCGCTGTCGATCTCCATTACCGCCACTTGGCTGCGGGTTCCCGGGCTCTGGTCGCGGCGCTGGCCGGTGGCCCAGGCGCTGACGGTGGACAGCTTGCGTCGCAGGGGCTCGATCTTGCGGATGCCGCAGCATTCGCCATGGCCATCCTTGTAGAAACTGAACAGGCCCTTTTCCTTGACGAAGGGTTCGAGCTTGCTGTGGTCCGGCGAGATCAGCTCGATATCGATCTTGTAGTGCTCGCGCACCTGGTCGATGAAGCGGTAGGTCTCCGGATGCAGGCGCCCGGTGTCGAGGCTGAAGACCTTGACGTTCTTGTTCAGCTTCCAGGCCATGTCCACCAGCACCACATCCTCGGCGCCGCTGAAGGAGATCCACAGGTCATCGCCGAACTGGGAAAAGGCCAGCTTGAGGATGTCCTGGGCGGATTTGTTGGCATAGGTCGCGGCGAGTTCGGCGACGTCGAACGATGGGGTCATCAGGGCGGTTTCCTACAGGTCGGTGGCGCTATGCGCTCTATAGGGGGGCGATCTTAGCAAAATCCCCCAGGGCCTGGCGCGCTCCTCTGCGTTGCGCCCTCGGGGACGAATCGCTAGGGTCTGTTGCCATTTCGCCGCGACCGCGCCGGAGCCAGTTTTAGCGCGGAGCTAGGCACGAGACGCGAGGTTTGGCATTCCAAATGAGCCGTCGAGTAACGACGCGCCGCGCTAAAACCGGCCCGTCCCTTCGGGTTGCGCGTCAAATGGCGCCATGCGTCGTTGCAGGACTTGGCAAGGGAGCGACCATTGCCTGCGTCCTACGCCTAGCCTGGCGCCATTTGACGCGGCAACGCGGTTTGCGCCGAAACGGCAACAGACCCTATAGTTCGGCCGTCCTTTTGCTCGCTCAATTTCAATAATCAGAACCAATGGGAGTATCTCGTGGAAATCGCCTGTCTCGATCTGGAAGGTGTGCTGGTCCCGGAAATCTGGATCGCCTTCGCCGAAAAAACCGGGATTGAATCCCTCAAGGCCACCACCCGGGATATTCCCGACTACGACGTGCTGATGAAGCAGCGCCTGCGCATTCTCGATGAGCACGGCCTGAAGCTTTCGGACATCCAGGAAGTGATCGCTACCCTGAAGCCGCTGGACGGCGCGGTGGAGTTCGTCAACTGGCTGCGCGAGCGCTTCCAGGTGGTGATTCTCTCCGACACCTTCTATGAGTTCTCCCAGCCGCTGATGCGCCAGCTGGGTTTCCCGACCCTGTTGTGCCACCGCCTGGTCACCGATGACAGCGGCCGCGTCACCGGCTACCAGCTACGCCAGAAGGACCCCAAGCGCCAGTCGGTGCTGGCCTTCAAGAGCCTGTACTACCGGGTGATCGCCGCCGGCGACTCCTACAACGACACCACCATGCTCGGCGAGGCGGATGCCGGCATCCTGTTCCACGCGCCGGACAACGTGATCCGCGAGTTCCCGCAGTTCCCGGCGGTGCACAGCTTCGCCGAGCTCAAGCAGGAGTTCCTCAAGGCTTCCAACCGTAGCCTGAGCCTGTAACGACGGCGGCAATCGCGCTGGCTGGAGCGGCTACGGGATCAGGCTTCGTGTAGCCGCTGCCGCAGGCTGCGCACGGGCGCGCAGCGGCCGCAAGATCGGGCAGCCTCCGCCATCGTTGGAAGGCCCCGCGGGCCTTGGCGCAGCTTCGCCGGCTCAGCAGCGGCTACAGATGCAACGTGTAGCCGCGACTTTCGTCAGAGCTGCTGCAGGGTGTCCAGCAGCACTCGCACCTTGGTGATCGACTCCTGGTATTCGGCCTGCCAGTCCGAGTCGGCCACGATTCCGCCGCCGCCCCAGCAGCTGATCTGCCCGTCCTTGGCCAGCAGGCTGCGGATGGCGATGGAGCTGTCCATCTCCCCGCGCACGTCCAGGTACAGCAGCGAGCCGCAATACAGCGCCCGGCGTGTGGGTTCGAGCTCGTCGATGATCTGCATCGAGCGGATCTTCGGCGCGCCGGTGATCGAGCCGCCAGGGAAGCTGCCGGCGATCAGGTCCAGGGCGTCCTTGTCTGCCGCCAGCTCGCCGGTGACGCTGCTCACCAGGTGGTGGACGTTGGGGTAGCTCTCCAGGCTGAACAGCTCCGGTACCCGCACCGAGCCGATGCGGCAGCTGCGGCCCAGGTCATTGCGCAGCAGGTCGACGATCATCAGGTTTTCCGCCCGGTCTTTGGCGCTGGCCAGCAGTTCGGCGGCGCTGGCCGCATCCTCGGCGGCATCCCGGCCGCGGGGGCGGGTGCCCTTGATCGGCCGGGTTTCCACCCGGCCCTGGCTGACATGAACGAAGCGTTCCGGTGACAGGCTCAGCACCGCGTCACCGTCGGCCAGGCGCTGGAAACCGGAGAATGGCGTGGGGCAGGCGGCGCGCAGGGCCCGGTAGGCCACCCATGGGTCGCCCTGGTACTGGCCGCGAAAGCGCTGGGCGAAGTTCACCTGGTAGCAGTCGCCGGCCTGGATGTATTGCTGGATGCGCTGGAATGCCTGGCGATAGTCGTCGGTGCCGAGGTCTGCCTGCATCGGCCCGTCCAGCTTGAACCAGCCGCTTGGCGCCGGCAGTGGCTGTTCGAACAGTTGCACCAGGCGCTGGCGTTCGTCTTGCTCCAGGGCCGGATGGAACACCAACTGGCTGGTACCGGCCTGGTGATCGTTGACCAGCGCCCAGGCATACAGGCCCAGGCGTGCATCGGGCAGGTGCAGGTCGTCCCGGGCCTGGCTGGGCATGCGCTCCAGGTGCCGGCCGAAGTCATAGCTCAGGTAGCCGATCAGGCCGCCGGCGAACGGCAGTTCGTAGGGTGCCGGAATCTGTGCCGGGCCCAGTTGCGCGAGGTTGTCCCGCAGGCGTTGCAGGAATGCGCCGCCGCTTTCCTCGGCGGCCACGGTCAGTTGCGCCAGGGGCCAGGCGCTGAGCAGGTCGTAACGGCCGCGCTCGGCGCTGGGGCGGCCGCTATCGAGCAGCACGGCGCCGGGGGCGTGTTCGATTGCCGCGAAGTAGTCGGCGGGATTGTCGCGATAGGGGAGCGGGTGTACGGAACAGGTCAACATGCGGGGCAGATCAGCCATCGGGGCGCGGCTGGCGATTGTAGTCCCCCCGGGGATTTGCTCCTAGGGGGGAGGTCGGCAATGGAGTGGTTTGCGACGTACCGCTTGCATTGGCCATGGCCACCGGCTGCGCCAGGACCTTCAGGCAGCCGTCGCGATCAGCCTTCCACGGCGGGGATATGGCCGAACAGCTGCTGGGCGAAACGCACCCGCTCCTCGACGCTTTCCTCGATGCCCTGGGCCTTGAGCTGTTCCAGGTGGGCCTCGATGGCGTGGGTGCGCTGGGTCAGGCCGCAGTCGTTGGCGATCTGGATGTTCAGGCCCGGGCGGGCGTTGAGCTCGAGAATCAACGGCCCCTTGTCCTGGTCCAGCACCATGTCCACGCCGATGTAGCCCAGGCCGCACAGCTCGTAGCAACCGGCCGCCAGCTTCATGAAACCGTCCCAGTAGGGCAGCTGCACGCCGTCCACCGCGTTGGTGGTGTCCGGGTGCTTGGTGATGATGTTGTTCAGCCAGGTGCCGCGCAGGGTCAGGCCGGTGGCCAGGTCGACCCCGACGCCGATGGCGCCCTGGTGGAGGTTGGCCTTGCCGCCGGACTGGCGGGTCGGCAGGCGCAGCATGGCCATCACTGGGTAGCCCATGAGCACGATGATGCGGATGTCCGGCACGCCTTCGTAGCTGATGCTCTTGAAGATCTGGTCCGGGGTTACCCGGTACTCGATCAGCGCGCGGTCGCGGTGGCCGCCCAGGGAGTACAGGCCGGTGAGGATGCTGGAGATCTGATGCTCGATTTCCTCATGGCTGATGATCTTCCCGGACACCGTGCGATAGCGACCCTCGAAGCGGTCGGCGATCACCAGGATGCCATCGCCGCCGGCGCCCTGGGCTGGCTTGATGACGAAGTCGTTGCGCCCACCGATGATCTCGTCGAGCTTGTCGATTTCCTTCTCGGTGGAGATCACCCCGTACAGCTCCGGCACGTGGATGCCGGCCTTGAGCGCCCGCTCCTTGGTGATGATCTTGTCATCGACGATGGGGTACAGGCTGCGCTTGTTGTACTTGAGCACGTAGTCGGCGTTACGCCGGTTGATGCCCATGATCCCGCGCGCTTCCAGGGCCTTCCAGGTCTTCCACAGGCCGAACATCAGGAGTCAGCCTTGACGAAGGCTTTGAACCGCACCAGCTCCGTCAGCCGGTAGCCGCGGTAGCGACCCATGGCCAGCATGAAGCCCACCAGGATCAGCAGCATCGCCGGGAAGGTGAAGACGAAGTACGTCAGCTCCGGCACGCTCATGATCAGGTGCGCCAGGGAGGCGGCGAACAGGGTGCCGATCGCGACTTTCATCGCATGGCCGCCGCCACGTTCTTCCCAGGTGATGGACAGCCGCTCGATGGTCATGGTCAGGATCACCATCGGGAACAGCGCCACCGACAAGCCGCGCTCCAGGCCCAGCTTGTGGCTGAACAGGCTGATGGCGGCGATCAGCACCACGACGAAGGTCAGCACCACCGACAAGCGCGGCAGCATCTGCAGCTTCAGGTGCTCGAGGTAGGAGCGCAGCGACAGGCCCAGGGCGGTGATCACGGTGAACAGCGCGATGCCGAAGCCCAGCTGGGTCTCGCGAAAGGCCAGGGCGATCAGCACCGGGGTGAAGGTGCCCAGGGTCTGCAGGCCGATCAGGTTGCGCAGCACCAGGATCACCAGCACGCCGATCGGGATCATCACCATGATCATGAAGGTCTGCTGGGTCTGCAGCGGCAGGCCGTAGAGCGAGTATTCGAGGAAGTTGGCGTCGGTGTTCTCGTCGGTCAGCTTGGCCAGGCGGATGGCATTCATCTCGCTGTTGTTCATGCTGAAGGTGACGTTGGCTTTCTTGCCGCCATCGACGGTGATCAGGTTGTCGTCGCCGGTCCACCACAGCAGGCGATCGCTGGGCAGGCCCTGCTCGCCGGTCTCGGGGTTGAAGTACAGCCAGTCGGTGCCGTTGAAGCTGCGCAGCCACAGCTCCGGGGTCTGCGGCTGGTCGGCCACCAGGCGGATGGTGTGGACCTTCTCGGCCGGCACGTGGGCGATGGACAGCAGCAGTTCGACGATCTTGGCCTTGTTGGCGCTGGATGGGTCGCCGGCCAGCAGCAGCTTGGCGTTGTCGTCGTTGGCGTTGTTGACCCGCTTGATGGCTTCGCTGATGAAGGTCTCGACGTCTGCCGAGTGCTGGCGGATCGGTGCCAGCAAGGCGTCGGCGGCGATCTTCTCCGGCCCTTCGATGGCCATGCTGTCGCGGAAGGTCGGACCCTTGACCTTGGCTTTCTCGGCGCTGTAGCGCTTGGTCAGGACCAGGCGGTAGTACAGGGTCTGGTTGCCCTTGGCCCGGCGTGCCGACCAGGTGACCTTGCGGTTGCCGTCGACGCGGTTCACCGCCACCCCATAGTTGTTGGAGATGAAGCTCTCGTTGAGGCTCACATAGTCACGGCTCAGGGGCGGCACGAACATCTGGATCTTGATCGGGTCCTTGCCGTTGGCGACGAACTCGACCTTGGCGTCGATGTTCCACAAGTCGTCGGTAGCGTCTTCGGTCACCGGAATGCCGAGCACGAAGATCTGGTAGGCCGTGATCGAAATGCCCAGCACCACCAGCACGGCGATCAGGACTTTCAGATGAAGGGTAAGAGAGCGCATTGGAATTACTCTGCGGTAAGAGCGGCGGTGGCGCAGGCAGGTTTGCCAGCAGCGTATTTAAGACTGGGGTCGACCAGCGCATCGAAACGCTTGAGGGCTTCGGAGCCGATCAAAAGCGGGTATTGGAATGCACTACGGTCGGTCAAGTTCACTTCGATGCTGCGCAAGGCGCTGCCCATGCAGACTTCCAGGGCGATCACCGGGCGCGCAGTGTAGTTCTTGTCCTCATCGGGGTCGTAGTCGCCAGCGCGGCGCTTGATCTTGCTGACCCGGGCCAGGGGGCGTTCGATGGGGTGGGAGTGGGCGGTGTCGATGGCCAGGTAAAAGCGTACCCAGGACTCGCCATTGCGCTTGAAGCGCTTGATGTCGCGGGCGCTCAGCGAAGCGGTCTTGGCCCCGGTGTCGAGTTTGGCGGCGACCTCCAGGTCGATGCCCGCCAGTTGGGCGTATTCATTCAGGCCGTAGACGGTCTTGCCGGCGGCGATGCCGGTACCAGGAAGGATGAATAGGCAGAGCAGTGGGAGAAGGGCCTTGAGAGTCATAGATCCTGATGGTCATGGGTTCTTCAGTTCAAGGCGACCGGCATTGCTGCGCAAGCTCCCTCGTGTGCGTGGCATAAAAAGATGACAGGCCAATGCGGGCGGCATTCTAGCATGCTGGTTTGTTGGCGCCAGCGTCCGGGGCGGGCCATTTGTCTCGTTTAGAATTCATGTGGCCTTAGACGATTGTCGACAATCTATATTTTTCCTTTGACTGTAATGGGGCTATTGGCTAATTTTTGCCTCATTGATTTTCAAGGTGTCGACAATATGCTGGATCAACTGGAACACTCGACGCCGGCCCAGGACGACTCCGAGACTCTCTCCGAAAACGTCTTCCGGCGCATCCAGGCGGCCATCGTCAAGGGTGAGATCGCCCCGGGCAGCAAGATCTCCGAGCCCGAGCTGGCCCGCACCTACGGCATCAGTCGTGGCCCGTTGCGCGAGGCCATCCATCGCCTGGAGGGCCAGCGGCTGCTGGTGCGCGTGCCCCATGTCGGCGCCCGGGTGGTTTCCCTGAGCCATGCCGAGCTGATCGAGCTCTACGAAATCCGCGAATCCCTGGAAGGCATGGCCTGCCGCCTGGCGGCCGAGCGCATGAGCGTGGCCGAGATCGACGAACTGCGCCGGGTGCTGGAGACCCACGAGCGCGATGCGGCGTTCCAGGCCGGGGTTGGCTACTACCAGCAGGAAGGGGATTTCGACTTCCACTACCGGATCATCCAGGGCGCGGGCAACCAGACCCTGACCAAGATGCTTTGCGGCGAGCTCTACCAACTGGTGCGCATGTATCGCCTGCAGTTCTCCAGCGTGCCGAACCGGCCGCGCCAGGCTTTCGCCGAACACCACCGGATTCTCGATGCCATCGCCGACCGAGACGGCGAACTGGCCGAGTTGCTGATGCGCCGTCATATCGGTGCCTCCAAGCGCAATATCGAGCGCCATTACCAGGAAGCGCTCGTCAACCCGTCCAAGACACGAGGTGAGTCATGAGTCAGAAAACTGCCGGCCAGCGCTTCCGCGACGCCATTGCCGAAGAACATCCGCTGCAGGTCATCGGCGCCATCAACGCCAACCATGCACTGCTGGCCAAACGCGCCGGCTTCAAGGCCATCTACCTCTCCGGTGGCGGTGTCGCCGCCGGCTCCCTGGGCCTGCCGGACCTGGGCATCAACACCCTGGATGACGTGCTCACCGACGTGCGTCGCATCACCGATGTCTGCGACCTGCCGCTGCTGGTGGACATCGACACCGGTTTCGGCCCCAGCGCCTTCAACATCGAGCGTACTATCAAGAACCTGATCAAGGCCGGCGCCGCCGCCGCGCATATCGAGGACCAGGTGGGCGCCAAGCGGTGCGGCCACCGTCCGGGCAAGGAAATCGTCTCCACCGAGGAAATGGCCGACCGCGTGCGTGCCGCCGCCGATGCCAAGACCGACCCGAGCTTCTTCCTGATCGCCCGGACCGACGCCATCCAGGCCGAGGGCGTGGACGCCGCGATCGAGCGCTGCCAGCGCTATGTGGAGGCGGGCGCCGACGGCATCTTCGCCGAGGCCGCCTACGACCTGCCGACCTACAAGCGCTTCGTCGACGCTCTCGACGTGCCCGTACTGGCCAACATCACCGAGTTCGGCGCCACCCCGCTGTTCTCCCGTGATGAGCTGGCTTCGGTGGGCGTTGCCATCCAGCTCTGCCCGCTGTCGGCCTTCCGTGCCGCCAACAAGGCGGCCGAGGCGGTCTACACCGCTATTCGCCGCGACGGCCATCAAAAAGAGGTCATCGACCTGATGCAGACCCGTGCCGAACTGTACGACCGCATCGGCTACCACACCTTCGAGCAGAAGCTCGACGCCCTGTTCGCTGCCAAGAAATGACCGGACCCGGGCCGTTCCCCGGGAACGGCCTGCGGATATAACAAGACGCAAGCAACCGGATAAAAATGAGGAGATTCACGCGATGAGCCCCAGCGAAACCACCACCGCCTTCAAGCCGAAGAAGTCCGTGGCCCTGAGCGGCACTGCCGCCGGCAACACGGCCCTGTGCACCGTCGGCCGTACCGGCAACGACCTGCACTACCGCGGTTATGACATCCTCGACTTCGCCACCTCCTGCGAATTCGAGGAAATCGCCCACCTGCTGGTCCATGGCAAGCTGCCGAATGTCGCCGAGCTGACGGGCTACAAGGCCAAGCTCAAGGCCCTGCGCGGCCTGCCGGCCGGGGTCAAGCTGGCGCTGGAGCAACTGCCGCCGTCCGCCCACCCGATGGACGTGATGCGCACCGCCGTTTCCGTGCTGGGTTGCCTGTCGCCGGAGAAGGACGACCACAACCATCCGGGCGCCCGGGACATCGCCGACAAGCTGATGGCATGCCTCGGCTCCGCGTTGCTCTACTGGTACCACTTCAGCCACAACGGCAAGCGCATCGACGTGGAGACCGACGACGATTCCATCGGCGGCCACTTCCTGCACCTGCTGCACGGCGAGAAGCCGCGTGAGTCGTGGGTACGCGCCATGCATACCTCGCTGATCCTCTATGCCGAGCACGAATTCAACGCTTCTACCTTCACCTCGCGGGTGATCGCCGGTACCGGTTCCGACATGTTCTCCTGCATCGCCGGGGCCATCGGCGCACTGCGCGGTCCCAAGCATGGTGGCGCCAACGAAGTGGCCTTCGAGATCCAGAAGCGCTACGACAACCCGGACGAAGCAGAAGCCGACATCCGCGCCCGCGTCGAGAAGAAGGAAGTGGTGATCGGTTTCGGCCATCCGGTCTACACCGTGTCCGACCCGCGCAACAAGGTAATCAAGGAAGTGGCCCGCGAGCTGTCCGTCGAGCAGAGCAACAGCAAGATGTTCGACATCGCCGAGCGCCTGGAATCGACCATGTGGGAAATCAAGAAAATGTTCCCCAACCTCGATTGGTTCAGCGCCGTCAGCTACCACATGATGGGCGTGCCCACCGCCATGTTCACCCCGCTGTTCGTGATCGCCCGTACTTCCGGCTGGTCTTCCCACGTCATCGAGCAACGCATCGACGGCAAGATCATCCGCCCGAGCGCCAACTATGTCGGCCCCGAAGACCTGAAGTTCGTGCCCCTGAAGGACCGCAAGTAATCATGAACAGCCAATACCGCAAGAACCTGCCTGGTACGGCGCTGGACTACTTCGACACCCGCGAAGCGGTGGATGCCATCGCCCCGGGTGCCTACGCCGGCCTGCCGTACACTTCCCGGGTGCTGGCCGAGCAGCTGGTGCGCCGTTGCGACCCGGCACAGCTCACCGATTCGCTGAAGCAACTGATCGAACGCAAGCGCGACCTCGACTTCCCCTGGTACCCGGCCCGCGTGGTCTGCCACGACATCCTCGGCCAGACCGCACTGGTGGACCTGGCCGGCCTGCGCGATGCGATCGCCGACCAGGGTGGTGACCCGGCCCTGGTCAACCCGGTGGTGCCGACCCAGCTGATCGTCGACCACTCCCTGGCCGTGGAATTCGGCGGTTTCGACCCGGACGCCTTCGAGAAGAACCGCGCCGTCGAGGAGCGCCGCAACGAGGACCGCTTCCACTTCATCGAGTGGACCAAGACCGCGTTCAAGAACGTCGATGTGATCCCCGCCGGCAACGGCATCATGCACCAGATCAACCTGGAGAAAATGAGCCCGGTGATCCAGGCGCGCGGCGGCGTGGCCTTCCCCGACACCTGCGTCGGCACCGACAGCCATACCCCCCACGTCGATGCGCTGGGCGTGATCGCCATCGGCGTCGGTGGCCTGGAGGCGGAGACCGTGATGCTCGGTCGCGCGTCGATGATGCGCCTGCCCGACATCGTCGGCGTCAAGCTCACCGGCAAGCGCCAGCCCGGGATCACCGCCACCGACATCGTCCTGGCCCTGACCGAGTTCCTGCGCAAGGAAAAGGTAGTGGGTGCCTACGTCGAGTTCTTCGGCGAAGGGGCCGACAGCCTGTCCGTTGGCGACCGCGCGACCATCTCCAACATGTGCCCGGAGTACGGTGCCACCGCGTCGATGTTCTACATCGACCAGCAGACCATCGACTACCTCAAGCTCACCGGCCGCGAGCCGGAGCAGGTGGCCCTGGTGGAGAACTACGCCAAGACCACCGGCCTGTGGGCCGATGCCCTGGTCACCGCCGAGTACGAGCGGGTGCTGACATTCGACCTGTCCACCGTGGTGCGCAACATGGCCGGTCCGTCCAACCCGCACCGGCGCTTGCCGACCTCGGCCCTGGCCGAGCGGGGTATCGCCGATGAAACCAAGCTGGCCGCCGGCAAGGTCGAACAAGCCGAGGGCCTGATGCCCGATGGCGCGGTGATCATCGCGGCGATCACCAGCTGCACCAACACCTCCAACCCGCGCAACGTGGTGGCTGCCGGCCTGGTGGCGAAGAAGGCCAACGCCCTGGGCCTGGTGCGCCAGCCCTGGGTCAAGACGTCCTTCGCGCCGGGCTCGAAGGTCGCCAAGCTGTACCTGGAAGAGGCCGGCCTGCTGCCGGAGCTGGAGAAGCTCGGCTTCGGCATCGTCGCCTACGCCTGCACCACCTGCAACGGCATGTCCGGTGCGCTGGACCCGGTCATCCAGCAGGAAATCATCGACCGCGACCTGTATGCCACCGCAGTGCTGTCGGGCAACCGCAACTTCGACGGCCGTATCCACCCCTACGCCAAGCAGGCGTTCCTCGCCTCGCCGCCGCTGGTGGTGGCCTATGCGATCGCCGGCACCGTGCGCTTCGACATCGAGCAGGACGTGCTGGGCCATGACCAGGCCGGCAACCCGGTGACCCTGAAGGACCTGTGGCCGAGCGACGAGGAAATCGACGCCATCGTCGCCGCCTCGGTGAAGCCCGAGCAGTTCCGCCAGATCTACATCCCGATGTTCGACCTGGGCACCGTCAAGGAAGCCGAGAGCCCGCTGTACGACTGGCGTCCGATGAGCACCTACATCCGTCGTCCGCCGTACTGGGAAGGCGCGCTGGCCGGGGAGCGCACGCTCAAGGGCATGCGTCCGTTGGCGGTGCTGCCGGACAACATCACCACCGACCACCTGTCGCCGTCCAACGCCATCCTGGCGGACTCCGCGGCCGGTGAGTACCTGGCGAAGATGGGCCTGCCGGAGGAGGACTTCAACTCCTACGCCACCCACCGTGGCGACCACCTGACCGCCCAGCGCGCGACCTTCGCCAACCCGCAGTTGGTGAACGAGATGGCGGTGGTCGATGGCGAGGTGAAGAAGGGTTCCCTGGCCCGTGTCGAGCCCGAAGGCAAGGTCACGCGGATGTGGGAAGCCATCGAGACCTACATGGAGCGCAAGCAGCCGCTGATCATCATCGCCGGTGCCGACTACGGCCAGGGTTCGTCCCGCGACTGGGCGGCCAAGGGTGTGCGCCTGGCGGGTGTCGAGGCGATCGTCGCCGAGGGCTTCGAGCGTATCCACCGCACCAACCTGGTGGGCATGGGCGTGCTGCCGCTGCAGTTCCTGCCGGGCACCGACCGCAAGACCCTGGGCATCGACGGCACCGAGACCTACGACGTGCTCGGCCAGCGCACTCCCCGGGCGCAGTTGACCCTGGTGATCCACCGCCACAATGGCGAGCGGCTCGAGGTGCCGGTGACCTGCCGCCTCGACACTGCCGAGGAGGTGTCGATCTACGAGGCCGGCGGTGTGCTGCAGCGCTTTGCCCAGGACTTCCTGGAATCGGCCACAGCCAGTTAAGCGACGTACCGGGGGCGGGCCGCAAGGCGCCGCCCCCGGTCTTTATCAGGACCTGAAATCCATGGCATTTGTAGCGCAAATCAAGATTCCGGCCACCTACATGCGTGGCGGCACCAGCAAGGGTGTGTTCTTCAACCTGCAAGACCTGCCCGAGGCTGCGCAGCTGCCCGGCGCGGCCCGCGATGCCTTGCTGTTGCGGGTGATCGGCAGCCCCGATCCCTATGACAAGCAGATCGACGGCATGGGTGGCGCCACCTCCAGCACCAGCAAGACGGTGATCCTGTCCAGGAGCATCAAGCCCGACCATGACGTCGACTACCTGTTCGGCCAGGTCGCCATCGACAAGCCTTTCGTCGACTGGAGCGGCAACTGCGGCAACCTGTCGGCGGCGGTGGGTTCCTTCGCCATCAGCAGCGGCCTGGTGGACCCGGCGCGCATTCCCCACAACGGTGTGGCGGTGGTGCGCATCTGGCAGGCCAACATCGGCAAGACCATCATCGCCCATGTGCCGATCACCGATGGCGCGGTCCAGGAGACCGGCGACTTCGAGCTGGACGGCGTGACCTTCCCGGCGGCGGAGGTGCAGTTGGAGTTCCTAGACCCGGCGGCCGAGGAGGAGGGCGGTGGCGGTTCGATGTTCCCCACCGGCAACCTGGTGGACGACCTGGAAGTACCCGGTGTCGGCACCCTCAAGGCGACCCTGATCAATGCCGGGATCCCCACTATCTTCGTCAATGCGGCGGACATCGGTTATCGCGGTACCGAGTTGCAGGGCGTGATCAATGGCGACCCCAAGGCCCTGGCGATGTTCGAGACCATCCGTGCCCATGGCGCCTTGCGCATGGGCCTGATCAAGCACCTGGACGAGGCCGCGCAGCGCCAGCACACGCCAAAGGTGGCCTTCGTCGCCGCGCCGGCGGACTACCAGGCCTCCAGCGGCAAGGCGGTCAGGGCGGCGGATGTCGACCTGCTGGTGCGCGCCATGTCCATGGGCAAGCTGCACCACGCGATGATGGGCACCGCGGCGGTGGCCATCGGCACGGCGGCGGCGATCCCCGGGACCCTGGTCAACCTCGCGGCCGGTGGCGGCGAGCGTAGCGCCGTGCGTTTCGGCCATCCTTCGGGCACTTTGCGCGTAGGCGCCGAGGCCAGCCTCGAGGCCGGCGAGTGGAGCGTGGTCAAGGCGATCATGAGCCGCAGTGCGCGGGTGCTGATGGAAGGCTGGGTGAGAGTGCCCGGCGACACCTTCTAAGGACCGGTGGTGGCGAGGGAGCCGGCTCCCTCGCCACCGATGCCGTTATCGAATCATTGAGCAGGCAGAGACCTGCGATGCCGTTACTGACCTGAACCTGGAGCCTGAGGAATCGACCTACCCATAACCCCGCCATTGGAGTGCACGATCCATGAGCGCCAACGTTGATCTGAACAACCGTCCCGATTACGACCCGGTTTTGCAGGACATTGCCGATTATGTCCTGGAGTATCGCGTCGACTCCCCCCTAGCCCTCGATACCGCCCGCCATTGCCTGATGGATACCCTGGGCTGCGGCCTGCTGGCATTGCGTTTTCCTGAGTGCACCAAGCACCTGGGGCCGCTCGTCGAAGGCACCGTGGTGCCCCATGGCGCCCGCGTGCCGGGTACCAGCTATCGCCTGGATCCGGTGAAGGCCGCCTGGGATATCGGCTGCATCGTGCGCTGGCTCGATTACAACGATACCTGGCTGGCGGCGGAGTGGGGGCACCCGTCGGACAACCTCGGCGGCATCCTGGCCGTGGCCGATCACCTTTCGCAGAAACGCGTAGCCAACGGCGAGGCGCCACTGAGCATGGGCGATGTGCTGCGGGCGATGGTCATGGCCCACGAGATCCAGGGTGTGCTGGCCCTGGACAACTCCTTCAACCGCGTCGGGCTCGATCATGTGCTGCTGGTGAAGGTGGCCTCCACGGCCGTTTGCGCCCGCTTGATGGGGGCCAATCGCGAGCAGCTGCTGGCCGCGCTGTCCCATGCCTTCGTCGACGGCCAGGCGCTGCGTACCTATCGCCATGCACCCAATGCCGGGTCGCGCAAGTCCTGGGCGGCGGGGGATGCCTCGAGCCGCGGGGTGCGCCTGGCGGACATGGCGCTGCGCGGCGAAATGGGCATTCCTGGCGTGCTCAGTGCGCCGCAGTGGGGCTTCTACGACGTGCTGTTCAGCCATGCCAACAAGGACCTTTCGCTCAAGCCCGAGGGCCAGCGGCGCTTCAGCTTGCCCCAGGGGTACGCCAGCTACGTGATGGAAAACATCCTGTTCAAGATCAGCTTTCCGGCCGAGTTCCATGCGCAAACCGCCTGCGAAGCGGCAGTGGCCCTGCACCCGCTGGTGCGCGATCGGTTGCAGGAGATCGAGCGGATCGTCATCACCACCCATGAGTCGGCGATCCGCATCATTTCCAAGGTCGGACCGCTGGCCAATGCCGCCGATCGCGACCACTGCCTGCAGTACATGACCGCCGTGCCCCTGGCGTTCGGCACCCTGGTGGCCGAGCACTACGAGGATGATTTCCACGCGGCGCATCCGATCATCGACCAGTTGCGCGACAAGATGCAGATCGTCGAGGACCCGCGCTACACCCGCGAGTACCTGGAGGCCGACAAGCGTTCGATCGCCAACGCGGTGCAGGTGTTCTTCGCCGATGGCAGTTGCACCGAACAGGTGGCGGTGGAGTACCCCATTGGTCACCGCCGGCGGCGGGCCGAGGGCATCCCGCTGCTGGAGGACAAGTTCAAGGCCAACCTGGCCACGCGCTTCAGCGCCCAGCGCTCGGTGCAGATCTTCGATCTGTGCAAGGACCCGGGACGGCTGTCGGCCACGCCGGTGCAGCGCTTCGTCGATCTGCTGGTGATTTGAAACCGCGATGCAGGCAGCGCCTGGTGCGCTGCCTGCCGATGGTCGCTGGGGCCGCGCAGGCCCTGGGAATAGGGGACAGCTTTACTTGAAACGGCGTTCGACGCCTTTTTCCACGAGGATCTTGGCCGAGATTTCCTCGACGGAGAAGTGCGTGGAGTTGATATGCGGGATGTTTTCCCGGCGCAGCAGGTTCTCGACTTCCCGTACCTCGAATTCGCACTGGGCGAAGCTGGAATAGCGGCTGTTGGGCTTGCGCTCGTTGCGGATCGCGGTGAGGCGGTCGGGGTCGATGGTCAGGCCGAACAGCTTGTGCTTGTGCGGGCGCAGCGCGTTGGGCAGTTGCAGGCGCTCCATGTCCTCTTCGGTGAGCGGGTAGTTGGCCGCGCGGATGCCGAATTGCATGGCCATGTACAGGCAGGTCGGGGTCTTGCCGCAGCGTGACACGCCCACCAGGATCAGGTCGGCCTTGTCGTAGTAGTGGGTGCGGGCGCCGTCGTCGTTGTCCAGGGCGAAGTTCACCGCCTCGATCCGCTCCATGTAGTTGGAGTTGTGGCCGATGGAGTGGGATTTGCCCACGGAGTAGGAGGAATGCTCGCTCAGCTCCTGTTCCAGGGGGGCGAGGAAGGTGGAGAAGATATCGATCATGAAACCATTGGAGGTCGCGAGAATCTCACGGATGTCCTGGTTGACGATAGTGTCGAAAATGATCGGTCGATAACCGTCTTTTTCGGCGGCTATATTGATTTGCTGTACCATGGCCCGCGCTTTTTCCATGCTGTCGATATACGGCCGCGTGAATTTGCTGAACGTAATGTTCTCGAACTGCGCCAGAAGGCTCTGGCCGAGGGTTTCCGCTGTGATACCGGTACCGTCGGAGATGAAGAAGGCAGATCGTTTCATTTGCGGCTTGGGCCTTAAGCTAGTGACGATTCTTGGATATGATAGGCGCGATTTGTCGGCCGGGAATGGCCCGCATTCTCACTTATTTTCCAGGTCCAGGCCATATGACGGGCAGATGCACCCCTGAAGCAGCCCGTTTCTGAGCTTTTCCAACACAGTTAGTGGAGAGATCACCTTGGTAGAGTACGTAGTTTCCCTCGATAAGCTCGGCAAACACGATGTTGAGCATGTGGGGGGCAAGAACGCATCCCTGGGCGAGATGATCAGTAACCTCGCGGGTGCCGGCGTCTCGGTCCCGGGTGGCTTCGCCACGACCGCCCAGGCATATCGAGACTTTCTCGAACTGAGCGGTCTGAACGACCAGATCCATGCAGCGCTCGACGCGCTGGATGTCGATGACGTGAATGCCCTGGCCAAGACCGGCGCACAGATCCGCCAATGGATCATGGACGCCGAGTTCCCCGAGCGCCTCGACGCGGAAATCCGCAAGGCCTTCGCCGCGCTGTCGGCGGGCAACCCCGAGATGGCCGTGGCCGTGCGCTCCTCGGCTACCGCCGAAGACCTTCCGGATGCATCCTTCGCCGGCCAGCAAGAGACCTTCCTCAACATCCGTGGCGTGGACAACGTGATCCGCGCTGCCAAGGAAGTGTTCGCCTCGTTGTTCAACGACCGCGCCATTTCCTACCGCGTGCACCAGGGCTTCGACCACAAGCTGGTGGCCCTGTCCGCCGGCGTGCAGCGCATGGTCCGTTCGGAAACCGGTACCGCCGGGGTGATGTTCACCCTGGATACCGAGTCGGGCTTCCGTGACGTGGTGTTCATCACCGGCGCCTACGGCCTGGGTGAAACCGTGGTGCAGGGCGCCGTCAACCCTGACGAGTTCTACGTTCACAAGAACACCCTGACCGCCGGCCGTCCTGCGATCCTGCGTCGCAACCTGGGCAGCAAGGCGATCAAGATGATCTACGGCGACGAAGCCAAGGCCGGTCGCTCGGTGAAGACCGTGGACGTGGACAAGGCCGATCGCGCACGTTTCTGCCTGACCGACGCCGAAGTGAGCGAGCTGGCCAAGCAGGCGATGATCATCGAGAAGCACTACCAGTGCCCGATGGACATCGAATGGGCCAAGGACGGTGACGACGGCAAGCTGTACATCGTGCAGGCCCGCCCGGAAACCGTGAAGAGCCGTACCCAGGCCAACGTGATGGAGCGCTACCTGCTCAAAGAAAAAGGCACCGTCCTGGTGGAAGGCCGTGCCATCGGCCAGCGCATCGGCGCCGGCAAGGTGCGGATCATCAAGGACGTGTCGGAGATGGACAAGGTCCAGGCCGGCGACGTGCTGGTTTCCGACATGACCGACCCGGATTGGGAGCCGGTGATGAAGCGCGCCAGCGCCATCGTCACCAATCGCGGCGGCCGTACCTGCCACGCGGCGATCATCGCCCGTGAACTGGGCATTCCGGCGGTAGTGGGTTGCGGCAACGCCACCGAGCTGCTCAAGGATGGCCAGGGCGTGACCGTTTCCTGCGCCGAGGGCGACACCGGCTTCATCTTCGAGGGCGAACTGGGCTTCGACGTCAAGCAGAACTCCGTGGATGCCATGCCGGAGCTGCCGTTCAAGATCATGATGAACGTCGGCAATCCGGACCGCGCCTTCGACTTCGCCCAGCTGCCGAACGCCGGTGTGGGCCTGGCCCGCCTGGAATTCATCATCAACCGCATGATCGGCGTGCACCCCAAGGCGCTGCTGAACTACGCGGGCCTGCCACAGGACATCAAGGACAGCGTCGACAAGCGTGTCGCCGGCTACCATGATCCGGTGGACTTCTACGTCGACAAGCTGGTCGAGGGCATCAGCACCCTGGCCGCGGCATTCACGCCGAAGAAGGTCATCGTGCGCCTGTCGGACTTCAAGTCCAACGAATACGCCAACCTGATCGGCGGCAAGCTCTACGAGCCGGAAGAAGAAAACCCGATGCTGGGCTTCCGTGGCGCCTCGCGCTACATCAGCGAATCCTTCCGCGATTGCTTCGAACTCGAGTGCCGTGCCCTCAAGCGCGTGCGCAACGAGATGGGCCTGACCAACGTCGAGATCATGGTGCCCTTCGTGCGTACCCTCGGCGAAGCCAGCCAAGTGGTTGATCTGCTCGCGGAAAACGGTCTCAAGCGGGGCGAGAATGGCCTGCGCGTGATCATGATGTGCGAACTGCCATCCAACGCGATCCTGGCCGAGGAGTTCCTGGAGTACTTCGATGGTTTCTCCATCGGTTCCAACGACCTGACCCAGCTGACCCTGGGCCTGGACCGCGACTCCGGCATCATCGCCCACCTGTTCGACGAGCGTAATCCTGCGGTCAAGAAGCTGCTGGCCAACGCCATTGCGGCTTGCAACAAGGCTGGCAAGTACATCGGCATTTGCGGCCAGGGCCCTTCGGATCACCCTGACCTGGCCAAGTGGCTGATGGAGCAGGGCATCGAAAGCGTTTCGCTGAACCCGGATTCGGTGCTCGAGACCTGGTTCTTCCTGGCCGAGGGCCAGGGCGCCGCATAATCGGTGAGTGCAGGCCTGGCCAGCGACTGGCCGGGCCTTGCGATTCAAGCAGGGCGCGCTTCTTCCGGATGCCGCCCTTTTTTGTGCAAGAAAGAATATGCAAAGCAGCAGCAACCTATTTCCTGTCGCCTTGATCAGTGCCGAGCGTCGAGGCGACCTCAGCGAAGATGTCTATCGCTTGAAACCCGGCAACAGCCCCGATCCTTCGGTGGAGCTGGCCGTGACGCGCCTGGGCCTGGCCGATGCGCCTGGGGCCCAAGGCGTACCCGTGGTCCTGTTGCACGGCAGCTTTTCCAACCGGCGCTTCTGGTACTCGCCCAAGGGTATCGGCCTTGGGGCCTACCTGGCACGGGCCGGTTTCGATGTGTGGATCCCGGAAATGCGCGGCCATGGCTTGTCACGCCGCAATGCCCAGTACCGCAACAACCGAGTGGCGGATTACGCGCGCTACGACCTGCCGGCCATCGCGGCCTTCGTTCGTGAGCTGAGTGGGCAGGTTCCCCACTGGATCGGCCATTCCCTGGGCGGTACCACCCTGGCCGCGGCGCTGGGCGGCCAATACCTGGGCGACGCGGGGGTGGCCTCGGCGGCGTTCTTCGGCACCCAGGTCAGCCGTATCTACTGGCCCTTGAAGATTCCCTTGGTGGAGTGGAGCGGACGCCTGTTCATCAAGCGGTTTGCCCAGTTGTCCGGTTCCCGGCTCAAGCGCGGCCCGGAGGACGAGCCCATTGGCCTGGCCCTGGAGAGCATGCGCTGGCATGGGCTGTTCGGGCGTTTCGGTGATGCCGACAAGGATTGGTGGGCCGGCCTGACGGAGGTCGGCGTACCGGCCCTGGCGGTCAGCGCCGCTGGCGACCACCAGGATCCGACCTGGGCCTGCCGCAAGCTGTTCGATCAACTGGGCAGCGAACACAAGCAGTTCGTCTGCCTGGGGCGTGAACAGGGCTTTGGCGGTAATTTCGGCCATGTCGAGATGCTCGTGAGCAAACCGGCGCAGGCCGAGGTCTGGCCGTTGGTGGCACGCTGGCTCAGGGACCAGCAGGCGCCGTTGCTGGTTTGCGCCACCGAGCAGATGGCGACGGTTTGACGCAGAGGCTCTGACAAGGGCATTTCGCTGGATAGCGCTTGCGGCTAAGATATGACGCGCTGAACCGTTTTGGTCACATTCAGTTATTGAGTCGACTTTCCGTTCTGTCGGCAGTCTTGCGAAAATGCCCGCCAGGTTGGTGGGCGGCCCGAGTGCGGTAGGCTAAACATCTGCCGATTGGGCTCGTATTTTCATTGCTGGCCCCGGAATGACCGACACCGTCGATCGTGTTCTTTCTGTTACAGGAGCTTCTCGATGAACCATTACCTTACTCCCGACCTGTGCGACGCCTACCCGGACCTGGTGCAGGTGGTCGAGCCCATGTTCAGCAACTTTGGCGGGCGCGATTCCTTTGGTGGCGAAATCGTCACCATCAAGTGCTTCGAGGACAACTCGCTGGTCAAGGAGCAAGTCGAGCTCAAGGGGCATGGCAAGGTGCTGGTGGTCGACGGTGGCGGTTCCCTGCGACGCGCCCTGCTGGGGGACATGCTGGCCGAGAAGGCAGCCAAGAATGGCTGGGAAGGCTTGGTGATCTACGGTTGCATCCGCGACGTGGATGTCATCGCCCAGACCGACCTCGGCGTCCAGGCCCTGGCCAGCCACCCGATGAAGACCGACAAGCGCGGTATCGGCGACCTCAACGTGGCCGTGACCTTTGCCGGGGTGACCTTCCGTCCGGGTGAATATGTTTACGCCGACAACAATGGCGTGATCGTTTCGCCCAGCCCGCTGAAAATGCCTGAATGACCAAGCGGCCAGAGAAGGGGTGAGGATGTTCGAGGAAGAAAACGCGCAGTGGGGGCTGGTGCATGCCCTGGTGCTGGATGGTAAAGGCGGTGCGCGTTCGATTGCCCGGACTGAGCTCGACGATCTGCAACTGCAGGCCCATGAGAGCCTGTGGTTGCATTGGGATCGCAGCCATCCGCAGACCCAGACCTGGTTGCGTCGCTCCAGTGGCTTGAGCGAGTTCAGTTGCGACTTGCTGCTGGAGGAAAATACCCGGCCACGCTTGCTGGCACTGCCTGATTCGGAACTGCTGCTGTTCTTGCGTGGCATCAATCTCAATCCGGGTGCCGAGCCTGAGGATATGGTCTCGGTGCGGATCTTCGCCAGCGCGCAGCGGGTGATTTCGCTGCGTTTGCGCCCCTTGCGAGCCACCGATGAGCTACTGGTGCAGTTGAGCGAGGGCAATGGCCCGAAAAGCGCCGCCGAGTTGCTCCTCTACATGGCCGAATACCTGACCCACAAGGTGCAGAACCTGGTCAGCGATCTCGCTGAAGTGGTCGATGATGAGGAAGAAAAACTGGATGCCGACGAACGGTATACCCCGGAGCATGGCAGCATTTTGCAGATTCGTCGTCGGGCTGCCGGACTGAAGCGGTTCCTGGCCCCGCAACGGGATATCTTCTCGCAGTTGAGCCGGATAAAACTGCCCTGGTTCGCTGCCGACGATGGCGACTACTGGAATGAATTGCACAACAGCCTGACCCGCTACCTGGAAGAGCTGGAACTGGCCCGGGAGCGCGTGGGGCTTGTGCTCGAGGCCGAGGATAGGCGTTTGAGCGTGCGCATGAATCGCACCATGTACCGCTTCGGCATCATTACCGGGATCTTCCTGCCGATGAGCTTTCTCACCGGGCTTTTGGGGATCAACGTCGGTGGTATTCCGTTCTCTGCCAGTCCCTATGGCTTCATCATCGCCTGCCTGTTGCTGGTGGCGGTGGCGCTGGGCCAATGGTGGCTATTCCGGCGTTTACGTTGGGTATGAAGAGGCTTCATGTGACCCGAATAAATCTGATCGCGTCTTTTTCAAACATCACCAGAGGTGCTTATGCACGATCCGTTTGAAGAGTCGCTGCGTGACATGCTCAAGGCCTCGCCATCCAGTCGCGATGACGACGCTTGCCTGGGCCGCGTATTGAAAACCGCCAACCGCCAAGTGGGGGCAGGGGACCTGTTCAGCCTGCTGGGTCGCTGGTTGCCGGCCTTGATGATCGCCCTGAATAACGGATCGGCCCATATAGCGCCGGTTTCTCGTCTTAAATCTACTGCTCGCACTGCTGATAAGGCTGATTGAATATGGAACTTGATCTCTGGACGCAGAGCCTCGTCACAGCGATGACCGCCTTGTGGACCAAGGTGGCGAACTTCATTCCGAACCTGTTCGGCGCATTGGTGGTGCTGTTGTTGGGCTTCGTGGTTGCGAAGCTGCTCGACACCCTGCTGTCCAAATTGCTGGCCAAGCTGGGGCTGGATCGGCTCATGGGTGGTACCGGCTTGACCAAATTGCTGTCCCGTGCGGGCTTGCAAGTTCCCATTTCGACCCTGATCGGCAAGATCGTCTACTGGTTCGTGCTGCTTATTTTTCTGGTTTCTGCTGCTGAATCCCTTGGCCTTGAGCGAGTTTCGGCTACGCTCGACATGCTTGCGTTGTATTTGCCGAAGGTTTTCGGCGCTGCGCTGGTGCTGTTGGTGGGGGTTCTGCTGGCGCAGCTGGCCAATGGGCTGGTGCGGGGCGCGGCGGAAGGCGTGGGGTTGGAGTATGCCAGCGGCGTGGGGCGGATCGCTCAGGGATTGGTGATCATCATCAGTATTTCCGTGGCGATCAGTCAGCTGGAGGTCAAGACCGACCTGCTCAACCATGTGATCGTGATCGTTTTGATTACCGTTGGTCTGGCAGTTGCGCTGGCGATGGGGTTGGGAAGCCGGGAAATTGCCGGTCAGATTCTTGCGGGAATCTATGTGCGTGAGTTGTACCAGGTGGGTCAACAAGTGCGTGTTGGCGAGGTTGAAGGCCAGATCGAGGAGATTGGCACGGTCAAAACTACATTGCTGACCGATGAGGGTGAGCTAGTCTCTCTCTCCAATCGGATCCTGCTGGAGCAGCATGTAAGTAGCCGCTAACCCGGCACCCTGCTAATGTATGCCGCCGCAAAATGCCCCTCGCCGGGCTGCGGTGGACACTGACCTGACTGTCGGCACGACTCGTTTTGAATAACACCCAAACGCTATCCACGCGCTATGACCCCCGCGAGCTCTCTGATGAGGAGTTGGTTGCGCGCTCACATACGGAGCTGTTTCACGTAACACGCGCCTATGAAGAGTTGATGCGACGCTATCAGCGAACCCTATTTAATGTTTGTGCGCGTTATCTGGGGAACGATCGGGATGCCGATGATGTCTGTCAGGAAGTGATGTTGAAGGTGCTGTATGGCCTTAAGAACTTTGAGGGCAAATCGAAGTTCAAAACCTGGCTATACAGCATCACGTACAATGAATGCATCACGCAGTATCGCAAGGAGCGACGCAAGCGGCGGTTGATGGATGCTTTGAGCCTTGATCCCCTCGAGGAGGCGTCTGAAGAGAAGGCGCCGAAACCTGAGGAGAAGGGCGGACTTGACCGCTGGTTGGTGCATGTGAACCCGATCGATCGGGAAATCCTGGTGCTGCGTTTTGTCGCAGAACTGGAGTTTCAGGAGATCGCAGACATCATGCATATGGGTTTGAGTGCTACAAAAATGCGTTACAAACGTGCTCTTGATAAATTGCGTGAGAAATTTGCAGGCATTGCTGAAACTTAGTTCGGCGCAAATATCTCTTACGTCTAGGTGAGTTCTGATAGACTTACCGCCGAGTTGTCCCCCGGTATGTGGGACTGCTTTACAATCACCAGATGGGGATTTAACGGATGAAACTGAAAAACACCTTGGGCATTGCCATTGGTTCTATTGTTGCCGTGACTTCGTTCGGCGTTCTGGCGCAAGGCCAAGGCGCGGTCGAGGGTGAACTGTTTTACAAAAAACAGTACAACGACAGCGTTAAGCACATCGAAGATGGCTTCAACCCAGGCGCCCGTATTGGTTACTTCTTGACCGACGACCTGTCGTTGGACCTGAACTACGACAAGACCAACCACACCCGTTCCAACGACGGTACTGGCAACCAGAAGATCAAAGGTGACACCACCAGCCTGCTGGCCACCTACCACTTCGGCCAAGCTGGCGTGGACTCCCTGCGTCCATACGTTTCCGGTGGTTTCGGTCACCAGAGCCGTAGCAACGTAGCAGCTGATGGTCACGGCGGTCGCGACAAGACTACCCAGGCCATCATCGGTACTGGTGTTAAGTACTACTTCACCGACAACCTGTTCGCCCGTGCTGGCGTTGAAGCCGACTACGGCATGGACAACGGCAAGTGGGACTACGCTGCCCTGGTTGGTCTGGGTGTGAACTTCGGCGGCAACGCCGGTAAAGTCGCTCCAGCTCCAGTAGCTCCAGCTCCGGCTCCAGAGCCAGCTCCAGAAGCTCCAGTTGCTGAAGTCGTACGTGTTGAGCTGGACGTGAAGTTCGACTTCGACAAGTCGGTCGTCAAGCCTAACAGCTACGCTGACATCAAGAACCTGGCTGACTTCATGAAGCAGTACCCACAGACCACCACCGTTGTTGAAGGTCACACTGACTCCGTCGGTCCTGACGCTTACAACCAGAAGCTGTCTGAGCGTCGTGCAAACGCCGTTAAGCAAGTACTGGTTAACCAGTACGGCGTTGGCGCTGAGCGCGTTCAGTCCGTTGGTTACGGTGAGTCCCGCCCAGTTGCCGACAACGCAACTGAAGCTGGTCGTGCTGTTAACCGTCGCGTAGAAGCCTCGGTAGAAGCTCAAGCTAAGTAATTAGCCTGTCAGCTTGGAAAAACCCGGCCTAGGCCGGGTTTTTCTTTGCCCGGATTTTGTCCTGGGCCTCAGGCCTGGAGCAGGCGGGTGGCGCTGGTACCGCCAGTTGCCGCTACTGCGCCGATCACCAGGATCGCCGGGCTCTTGAGCCTGAAATCCAGGGCATCCTGCTGCATATTCCCCAGCATGCTGCGACATTCCCGCTGCTCTGGCAGCGAGGCGTTCTCGATCATCGCCACCGGTGTCCAATCCGGCATGCCAGCGGCGCGCAACTGTTCGCCGATCTCTGTCAGTTTCGCCACTCCCATGTAGATCACCAGGGTCGTTCCGCCCTGGGCCAGTGCCTGCCAGTCCAACGGGCTGTCGTCCTGGGTATGGGCGGTGAGTAACGTCACGCCGCGGGCCACGCCACGCAAGGTCAGGGAAATATCGCAACTGGTGGCACCGGCCAGGCCGGCGGTGATGCCGTTCACCAACTCCACCTCGATGCCGTGCTCCCGGAGCCACTGGGCTTCTTCGCCACCGCGTCCGAAAATGCATGGATCGCCACCCTTGAGGCGAACCACGCAATGGCCTTGGCGGGCATAACGCAGCATCAGGCGATGGATGAAGGCCTGGGGCGTGGAACGACAGCCGCCACGCTTGCCCACCGCGATCACCCGCGCTCCGGGACAGTGTTGCAAGACGGCACTGTTGACCAAGTCATCGATCAGTACCACATCGGCCTCGCCCAGGGCGCGTACCGCCTTGAGCGTCAGCAGCTCCGGGTCGCCAGGACCCGCGCCGACCAGCCAGACTTTTGCACTCATGGGAATTCCTCTCACACAGGGATGGCCAAAGGTTGCGCCGCAGTGGCCAGGAGACGCTTGATCTCCGGCACGCAGGAGCCGCATTGGCTGCCGCAACCCAGTTGTTGTCGCAGTTGCCCCAGATCCAGGCCGGCGGCGATGCCGGCTTGCACGGCGCGATAACCGACGTTCTTGCAGTTGCACAAGGTGCGGTCCGCAGGCTCGCCCAGGCCGCAGGCTTGCGGTGGCGTGCTCAGGGGGGCCAACAGCCAGCGGCGCAGTTGTTCGTCGGCACGTCCTTCGAGCCAGAGCTGCTGCAACCAATGCCGGGCGAGGGTTTCCCCGGCCAGGCGGATGGCTGTGATCCGCTGCTGCTCGATACGCACCCGCTTGCCGATGGCCCGGCGCGGATCGTCATAGGCCAGCACCGGGCCGGCATCCAGCCCCAGGTGCTGGTCGATGGCCGCAAGCAGCTGGGGTTCCGGCGCCTGCAGGTGGGCGGCGCGAATCACCAAGGCCGGGCGCTCGCGGCCGGTCAGGGCGAGGCTGACATAGGCCAGGGACTCGCACAGCGGGCGCAGGGCCTGGAAGCGGGCCTGTACATCGCCTTCGACCAGGGCGAACAGTTGCCACGGCAAGTGCACCGGCTCCAGGCGCACGCCGCTGTGCTTGAGCTCCGGTTGCTTGGATAGCGGGTCGAAGGCCGGTTGGGTGACGGCATTGATTCCGCCCTTGAGGAAGCGATCGCCCCAATGCATCGGCAAGAACGCCTGGCCCGGGCGCACGCTGTCATCGCCGGTCACGGGCACTATCACGCTGCCGCGTCGGCTCTTGAGGCTCACCAGGTCGCCGTCTTGCAGGCGCTGGCGGCGCAGGTCATCCGGATGCAGGCTCAGCAGCGCCTCGCCGACATGGCCGAACGCCTGCGCTGCGGTGCCGGTACGGCTCATGCCGTGCCATTGGTCCCGCAGCCGGCCGGTGATCAGGGTCAGGGGAAAGCGCGCCTCGCGCTGCTCCCGGGCCGCTACGTAGGGATCGCTGATAAAGCGTGCGCGCCCCGTGGGCGTGGGGAACACGCCGTCGCCATACAGGCGTGCCGTGCCGTGGTCGGCGCCCTCTGGAAATGGCCACTGCTGCGGGCCAAGCCGGTCGAGCAGTTCGAAGCCGAGGCCGGACAGATCCAGGTCGCGCCCCCGGGTCAGGCCCTTGTATTCATCGAACAGCTGGCTGGCACTCCCGAAGGCGAACAGGCTGGGCAGCCCGGGACGCAGGCGGCGCTCCAGGCGTCGGGCGAAATCCAGGGTGATCGCCCAATCCGCACGAGCTTCTCCAGGCGGCGGCACCGCTTGGCGCACATGGGAAACCCGGCGCTCGGAGTTGGTCACCGAGCCTTCTTTTTCCCCCCAGCTGGCCGCTGGCAGCAAGAGGTCGGCGAAAGCCGCCGTTTCCGTGGTGGCGAAGGCCTCTTGCAGGACCACGAAGGGACACTCGAGCAAAGCCGCGCGTACGCGATTCTGGTCGGGCAGCGATTGGGCCGGGTTGGTGCAGGCGATCCACAGCGCCTTGATCCGTCCGCTGTGCAATTGCTCGAACAGTTCGATAGCGCTCAGCCCGGGTGTCTCCGGCAGGCGCTCAACGCCCCAGTAGCTGGCGACTTCGGCGCGGTCTCCGGGATTGGCGGCTTCCCGGTGGCCCGGCAGCAGGTTGCTCAGGCTGCCGGTTTCCCGACCGCCCATGGCATTGGGCTGGCCGGTGAGGGAGAAGGGCCCAGCGCCGGGCCGGCCAATCTGCCCGGTGGCCAGGTGCAGGTTGATCAGCGCGCTGTTCTTGGCGCTGCCGGCGCTGGACTGGTTCAGGCCCATGCACCACAGCGACAGGAAGCTCGGCGCGGTGCCGATCCATTGGGCGCACTGCTGCAGTTGCTCGATACCGATGCCGCACAGCTGCGCCACCATGGCCGGGGTGTAGTCGCGCACCAGGGCCTTGAGTTCGGCCAGGCCCTCGGTATGGGCCTGGATGAAATCCCGGTCGATCCAGTCCTCCCACAACAGCAGATGCAGGATGCCGTGGAACAGCGCGACATCGGTGCCCGGCAGGATCGCCAGGTGCAGGTCGGCCAGGTCGCAGGTGTCGGTGCGCCTGGGGTCGATGACGATGACCTTCATCGTCGGGCGTTGGTTCTTGGCCTGTTCCAGGCGGCGAAACAGCACCGGGTGGGCATAGGCCATGTTGCTGCCGACGATCATCACGCAATCGCTCTGCTCCAGGTCCTCGTAGTTGCACGGTGGTGCATCGGCTCCCAGGCTGCGCTTGTAGCCCACCACCGCCGAAGACATGCACAGCCGCGAGTTGCTGTCGATGTTATGGGTGCCCACCAACGCCCGGGCCAGCTTGTTGAAGGCGTAGTAGTCCTCGGTCAGCAGTTGTCCGGAAAGGTAGAACGCCACGCTGTCCGGGCCGTGCTCGGCGATGGTTCGGGCAAAGACTTCGGCGGCGTGGTCCAGGGCACTGTCCCAATCGCAGCGGCTGCGAGCCAGGGCCTTGCCCAGGCGCAACTGCGGGTACAGCGCGCGGGCCGCCGGGTCGCCGGTCAGGTGCAGGCTGGCGCCCTTGCTGCACAGTCGGCCGAAGTTCGCCGGGTGCGCCGGATCGCCGCTGACCCCGAGGATCTGCCGGCCATCGTGCTCGATCAGCACGCCGCAGCCGACCCCGCAATAGCAACAGGTCGAGGCGGTGCTCTGGCGCTCCATCACCCGGCATCCCGCAGGGCCAGTTGCACCCGGCCGCTGGCGACCCGGGCCGCGTGCTGGTGGGCGCAACCGACATCCGGCGCCTGGGCCTGACCCGATTGCAGGTCGATCTGCCAGTTGTGCAGCGGACAGGCCACCCGCTTGCCGTGGATCAGGCCCTGGGACAGCGGCCCACCCTTGTGCGGGCAGCGATCGTCGAGGGCGAACACCTGGTCGTCGCTGGTGCGGAAAATCGCGATATCGCCCCGGGGCCCCTTGATGATGCGCGAGCCCAGGATGTTGATGTCTTCCAGGGCGCAGATATCCAGCCAGTTCATGCCGGCACCTCCAGTTGCTTGACGGGGATGGTCTCGTACTCTTTTTTCAGCAGCGGCTCGGCCAGCCGCTGCTGCCAGGGGTCCTGCTCGAAGGACAGGGAAAACTGCAGGCGTTCGTTGAGCGCCTGGCGCCGCTGCGGGTCTTCCAGTACGGCGCGTTTCACGTGTTCCAGGCCGACCCGCTCCAGGTAGTGCACGGTGCGCTCCAGGTAGAAGGCTTCCTCGCGGTACAGCTGGAGGAAGGCGCCGTTGTACTCGCGCACCTCGTCGGCGGTCTTGAGCTTGACGAAGAACTGCGCGACCTCGGTCTTGATCCCGCCGTTGCCGCCGATATACATCTCCCAGCCGGAGTCGACGCCGATGATGCCCACGTCCTTGATCCCGGCTTCCGAGCAGTTGCGCGGGCAGCCGGAGACGGCCAGCTTGACCTTGTGCGGCGCCCACATGTTGAACAGGTCGTGCTCCAGGTCGATACCCAGCCGGGTCGAGTCCTGGGTGCCGAAGCGGCAGAATTCGCTGCCAACGCAGGTCTTCACAGTGCGGATGGATTTGCCGTAGGCATGGCCGGACGGCATGTCCAGGTCCTTCCACACTCCCGGCAGGTCTTCCTTGCGGATGCCCAGCAAGTCGATGCGCTGGCCGCCGGTGACCTTGACCATGGGCACCTGGTACTTGTCCGCCACGTCGGCGATGCGCCGCAGCTCGGACGGGTTGGTCACGCCGCCCCACATCCTCGGCACCACCGAGTAGGTGCCGTCCTTCTGGATGTTGGCGTGGGCCCGCTCGTTGATCAGGCGCGACTGTGGGTCGTCCTTGGCCTCGCCCGGCCAGGTGGAGATCAGGTAGTAGTTCAGGGCCGGACGGCAGGTGGCGCAGCCGTCCGGGGTACGCCAGTCCATGAAACGCATGGCGTTGCCCAGGGTGATCAGGTGGTGCTCGCGGATCGCCTGGCGCACCTGGCCATGGGTGAGGTCGCTGCAGCCGCAGATGGCCTTCTCGCTCTTGGGCTTGACGTCCGCCGCGCCGCCCACGGTGCTGATCAGGATCTGTTCCACCAGCCCGGCGCAGGAGCCGCAGGAGCTGGCGGCCTTGGTGTGCTTTTTCACCTCGTCGACGCTGAACAGGCCGTTCTCCTGGATGGCCTTGACGATGGTGCCTTTGCATACGCCATTGCAGCCGCAGACTTCGGCGCTGTCGGGCATGTTCGCCGCGCTGTTCTGGCCCTGGTGGCCAACGTCGCCCACGCTGTTCTCGCCGAACATGAGGTGGTCGCGGATCTCGCCGACGTTATGGTTCTCGCGGATCTGCCGGAAGTACCAGCCGCCGTCGGCGGTGTCGCCATACAAGCAGGCGCCCACCAGCACGTCGTCCTTGATCACCAGCTTCTTGTACACCCCGCCGATGGGGTCGGCGAGGGTGATGGTCTCGGTGCCTTCGCCGCCCATGAAGTCGCCGGCGGAGAACAAATCGATCCCGGTGACCTTGAGCTTGGTCGACGTGACCGAGCCCTGGTAGCGGGCGAAACCCAGCTGGGCCAGGTGATTGGCGCAGACCTTGGCCTGCTCGAACAGCGGCGCCACCAGACCATAGGCGATGCCGCGATGGCTGGCGCATTCGCCGATGGCATAGATGCGTGGGTCGTAGGTCTGCAGGGTGTCGTTGACCAGGATCCCGCGATTGCATGGCAGGCCGGCACGTTCCGCCAGTTCGGTATTGGGCCGGATGCCGGCCGCCATGACTACGAGGTCGGCGGGCAGGATGTCGCCGTTCTTGAGCCGTACCGAGCCGACCCGACCGTTGCCGGCATCGAGCAGCGCCTGGGTCTGCTCGCTCAGGCGGAACTTCAATCCGCGGCTTTCCAGGGCGCCTTGCAGCAGCTGGGCGCTGGTCTGGTCCAGCTGGCGCTCGAGCAGCCATTCCCCCAGGTGCACCACGGTCACTTCCATGCCGCGCAGCTTCAGGCCGTTGGCGGCCTCCAGGCCCAGCAGGCCTCCACCGATCACCACGGCATGGCGGTGGGTCCTGGCGGTGTCGATCATCACCTGGGTGTCGGCGATGTCCCGGTAGCCGATCACGCCCTGCAGATCGTTGCCGGGAATCGGCAGGATGAAGGGCGTGGAGCCGGTGGCGATCAGCAGGCGATCGTATTCGGCCTCGGTGCCGTCGTCGGCGATCACCCGGCGCCGGATACGGTCGATCTGCACCACCTTGCGGTTGAGCAGCAGCTTGATGCCGTGCTCCTGGTACCAGCCAAGGTCGTTGAGGATGATGTCCTCGAACTGCTGTTCGCCGGCCAGCACCGGCGACAGCAAGATACGGTTGTAGTTGGCGTGGGGCTCGGCACCGAAGACGGTGATGTCGTACAGCTCCTCGCTCAGCTTGAGCAGTTCCTCCAGGGTGCGGACCCCGGCCATGCCATTGCCGATCATCACCAGCTTGAGTTTTTTCATGGGCTCCTCCGGGAGCGCAGGCAGGGCTTGGGCCTGGCTCGACAAAATGCGCGCAAACAAAAAAGGCGTCCCGTCAGTGGCCTGACGAGGACGCCTTTGTCCGATCCCGTTCTCTCGGGAAGCCTGCCTTCGTCGTTGAAGGCCGGGCTTTATGTCTGTTGCCAGGAGCAATGCAGCGCCTGTGCCAAGTTACCGAGACCGCGTATTTGCATGCTGCCCAGGCAGCTGTTCGCGCTACCGGGGCAGTTTCTGCACCGAATTGACGCGTCCTGCCCCGTTTCGATACCGGCCATTTCCACTCCCACGTGGCCGCTGCCGAGCCTGTGAGGCTGCGACAAGGCCCGCAGGGCCTTCATCGCCGGGTCATGCGCAACCAAGGCCTCAGCCGCGCAGCACCAGCCACAGCAGCACCAGGTTGAGCAGCACGGCGGCCAGGGCGAGTCCGCGCCAGACCTTCAGCGGCTCGCGTTCCAGCAGTGGCCGGGGCCGGCTGTGCAGGCTGCGGCGTTCACCCTGTTCCAGCGCCAGCAGCCACTGCTCGGCAGTTTCGTAGCGCTGCTGTGGTTGGGCGCAGACTCCGCGCTCCAGGCTCTCCTCCAGCCATTGCGGCAAGTCCGGGCGGTAGCGTCCTGGGCTGGTCGGCAGGCCGAAGCGCGGGCGCTGGAAGGCTTCGACCTCGCCATGGGGATAGTGCCCGGTCAGCAGGAAGTACAAGCACACGCCCACGGCGTACAGGTCTTGCCCGGGGCCGGGAGGTTCGCCAGCGAAGGCTTCCGGGGCGATGAAGCTCGGGGTGCCGGGCAGCAGGTGTTGCGGGTCCACCGTCAATCCGGGGCAGTAGGCCAGGCCGAAATCCAGGATGCGCAGTTCGCCATCCTCGCCCAGCAGCAGGTTCTCCGGCTTGAGGTCGCGGTGCACGATCTGCCGCCGATGCAGCAGGCCCACCGCCCGCAGCAGGCGTTCGGCCAGGGCCTGCCACTGGTCCAGGGGCAGGGTGCCGTGCTGTTGGAACAACTGCGCCAGGGTCCGTCCCGGATATTCGCGCATCAGGTAGTACAGGTGCTGGCGCGAGCTGCCGCCATGTACTTGGGGAAAGTGCCGGCCGGCGACCCGACGCAGCAGCCATTCTTCGGCCAGCAGTGCCTGGCAGGCCGGCAGGTCATCGTGCAGGGCGCCGGGCAGGGTCTTGAGCAGCCAGGCCTGATCTTGCTCGTCGCGCACCCGATACAGCAGCGACTGCCGGCTCTGGCCCAGCAGCGACTCGACCTGCCAGCCCTCGAACATCTGGCCGGGCTTCAGTGGCGGCGGCAGGGGCCATTGCTGCAGGTGCAGCAGGGCATCGCCGATGCTCTGTTCACCCAGGGCATCGACCCGTACCAGCAGGGCGCTGGCATTGTCCTGGCTGCCGGCCAGGTGGGCGGCGCTGACCAGGGTCCGGGTGGCGCTCTCCGGGTCTGGTTGGTCGTGCAGGATCGCCGCGATGGCGGTGTCGCTCAGGGTGGCCCAGACCCCGTCGCTGAGCAGCAGGAAGCTCTCGCCCTGGCGCAGTTCCCCGTCGAGGAAGTCCAGCACCAGGTGCTGGTCCAGCCCCAGGGCGCGCTTGAGCACATGCTGCATGCCTGGCTGCTCCCAGACATGATCTTCGCTGATGCGCTGCAAGCGTTGCTGGTGCCAGCGGTAGACCCGGCAGTCGCCGACGTGGGCCAGGGTGAAGCGCCGCCCGCGCAGCACCAGGGCGCTGAGGGTGGTGAGCAGCGGTTGGCCGCCACCATTGGCCTGCAGCCAGCGATTCTGTGCGTTCAGCAGGCGCTCCAGGGACTCGGCCACGCCCCAGGTTTCTGGTGTCGCATAGTAGTCCAGGGCCAGCGCCTGCAAGCTGGAACGGGCTGCCAGGCCACCATCGGCGCACTGGCTGACACCGTCGGCAATGGCGAACAGCAGGCCCTTGCTCGCGGCCAGGACCGGCTCCGGGGTCACTCGGCGCAGGGCATCCTGGTTCTCGGTCCGGGGGCCGGTGGCGCTGGCCTGGGCGTGGCTCAGTTGCAGGGCCATGCAGTGTCAGACCCGGGCCGCGGTCACGGCAGCCGAGCCCCAGGTGGTGCGCCAGCGACGCTTGACCCCATGCAGGCCGAACCAGGCCAGCAAGCCCAGGCTGGCGAACAACCACAGCGCCAGCTGGTAGCTGCCGGTGCCTTGCTTGATCGCCCCCATGCCGGCCGCCAGGGCGAAACCGCCGATGCCGCCGGCCATGCCGATCAGCCCGGTCATCACGCCGATTTCCCGCCGAAAGCGCTGCGGCACCAGCTGGAACACCGCGCCATTGCCCGCTCCCAGGCCGAGCATGGTGCAGACGAACAGCGCCAGGGCGGCGTAGGAGCTGGGTAGGTTGAAACCCACCGCGGCGATGCAGACCGCCGCCACGCTGTACATCGCCAGCAAGGTGCGGATGCCGCCGAAGCGGTCCGCCAGGGCCCCGCCCAGGGGGCGCATCAGGCTGCCGCCGAAGACACAGGCCGCGGTGTAGTAGCCGGCCGTCACCGGGCTCAGCCCGTACTGGTCGTTGAAGTAGCCGGGCAGGGCGCTGGCCAGGCCGATGAAGCCGCCGAAGGTGACGCTGTAGAAGAACATGAACCACCAGCTGTCGCGGTCGCCCAGGGCCTTGAGGTAGTCCGCCATGGACTTGGCCCGGGGCCGTTCGGGGGCGTTTTGCGCGAGCCAGGCGAACAGCACCAGGGTCAGCAGCAGCGGGATCAGGGCGAAGCCGAACACATTGCTCCAGCCATAGGCCGCGGCCAGCGCCGGGGCCAGCAGCGCGGCGAACACCGTGCCGGAGTTGCCCGCGCCGGCGATGCCCATGGCCTTGCCCTGGTGCTGCGGCGGATACCACTGCGAGGCCAGGGGCAGGGCCACCGCGAACGATGCGCCGGCCATGCCCAGGAACACTCCCAGCAGCAGGGCCTGCTGGTAGCTGTGGACCCCTAGCGTCCAGGCGCCGAACAACGCGCCGATGACGATCGCCTGGCCGATCAGGCCGGCGGTCTTGGGGGACAGGCGATCGGCCAGCAGGCCCATGGCGAAGCGCAGCACCGCGCCGGCGAGGATCGGCGTGGCCACCATCAGGCCGCGCTGCTGGGTGGTCAGCTGCAGGTCGCTGGCGATCTGTACCGCCAGTGGTCCCAGCAGGTACCAGACCATGAAACTCAGGTCGAAATAGAGAAAGGCCGCGAACAGGGTCGGGGCATGGCCGGATTTCCAGAAGCTTGAACTCATCGCGCACCTCGGCTGACAGCAATCGTGAAAGTGGTCATGGGCTTTGAGGGGGTGCGCCACGCCGGCCGCACCACCAGCCCCGTGCAGTGGGGCCAGAACGAAAAGACGCCGGCACCCGGCTCGCGGTGGGCGAGCAGGATGCGCGACGTCTTTGTCGTGGGTGGGGCAACCGCCGTTGGTTACCGATGCTTATCCGATAGCAAGAGCCGGGCCAATCGCCGCCAGGGGCGGGGTCAGCCCAGCAGTTCCTGCATGGCGATGATCTGCTCCGCCACCTGGATCAGCTTCTGCTGCCGGCTCATGGCCTGGCGGCGCATCAGGGTGTAAGCCTGCTCCTCGTCGCAGGCCTTCATCTTCATCAGTAGCCCTTTGGCCAGTTCGATGCGCTTGCGCTCCGCCAGTTGCTGGTCCCGGGCCTGCAACTGGGCGCGCAGGGCCTGGTCGCTCTCGAAGCGGGCCATGGCCACATCGAGGATCGGTTGCAGGCGCTGGACCTGGATGCCTTCGACTATGTAGGCGCTGACCCCGGATTTGATCGCCTGGCGCATCACGCCCGGGTCGTGCTCGTCGGTGAACATCACGATGGGCCGGGGCTGGTCGCGGCTGACCAGCACCACTTGCTCCATGACGTCGCGCCCCGGTGACTCGGTATCGATCAGGATCACGTCCGGACGCACCGCTTCGACGCGTCCGGGCAGGTCGATGGTCAGGCCGGATTCGTCGATGACTTCGAAGCCGGCCTCGCTGAGGGCCGCCTTGAGCCGCCCGACTTTCTTCGCGGTGTCGTTGATCAGCAAGATTCGCAGCATGTTCGCAGGCTCCGCTCAGTGCCGGGCGCAGAGGGCTGGGGTGTCGTTCAGGGCGTGCAGGTGGAAGCTGCGGGCATAGGCGGCCGGTTGTGAGCCGTCCCAGACCTTGCCATCGATCAACTGGCTGCTGCGCATCTGCGGGCCGCAGGCGATGCCCAGGGCTGTCGCTGCTTCGCGGTAGAGCTGCACTTGCTGTACCTGGCGTGCCACGGCCAGGTAGTCCGGGTCTTCGCGCAGCAGGCCCCAGCGGCGGAACTGGGTCATGAACCACATGCCGTCTGATAGATAGGGCTGGTTCACCGCGCCATGCTGGTGAAAGCGCAGGGCATGGGGATCCTGCCAGCGATGGCCGAGGCCGTCGGCGTAGTCGCCCAGCAGTCGTGGTTCGATGCAGGCAAGCGGCGCGTCGAGGTAGTCGCTGGCGCTCAGTAGCCGGGCGGTGCCTCGACGGTTCTCCAGGCTTTGCTCGATGAAGCGGCTGGCCTCCAAGACGGCCATCACCAGGGCTCGGGCGGTGTTGGGGTAGTGCTCGGCGAAGGTTCGGGTGCAGCCCAGGACCTTTTCCGGATGATCCGGCCAGATCGCCTGGCTGGTGGCCAGGGTGAAGCCCAGGTCTTGCTGCACCGCGCTGGCGCTCCAGGGTTCGCCGACGCAGAAGCCGTCGATGCGCCCTGCCTGCAGGTGGGCCACCATCTGCGGCGGCGGTACCACCACGCTGTCCACGTCCTGCAGCGGATGGATGCCCTGGCTGGCCAGCCAGTAGTACAGCCACAGGGCGTGGGTGCCGGTGGGAAAGGTCTGGGCGAAAGTCAGGCGCGCCCGGCTTTGGTGCACATGGCGCTCCAGTGCTTCAGGGCTGGTCACCTCGAGGGCTTGCAGCCCCGGCGACAGGTTGATGCTCTGGCCGTTCTGGTTCAGGCCCATGAGTACCGCCATGGGGCAGGGGCTGGTACCGCCGATGCCCAGGTGCACGGCGTAGACCAGGCCGTACAGGCTGTGGGCGGCGTCCAGTTCGCCGCTTACCAGTTTGTCCCGCAGGCTGGACCAGGAGCTCTGGCGCTTGAGGTTCAGGGTCAGGCCGTGGGGCTGGGCGAACCCCTGGGTGGCGGCGACTACCAGCGATGCGCAATCGGTCAGGGCCATGAAGCCCAGGTCCAGTTCGGGCTTTTCCGGGGCATCGCTACCGTTGACCCAGGCCAGCGCTGGGCGAAGGTGTTCAGTCATGGGGCTACCTTGCGTGAAGGACCTGGCCTTGGCCCGGGAGGATGGCGAAGCAGCAGGTGCAAGGCATATGCCAGCGCTGGTCGGATTTGCCGATGCGCCTCGCCTGTGGGGCCCGGGCCCGGCTATAATCGCTGCCCCATTTCGCTGTCCACCGAGTCCATCGCGCCCATGTATAACCTGGCCCGCCAGCTGCTGTTCAAACTCTCCCCGGAAACCTCCCACGATCTGTCCCTGGACCTGATCGGCGCGGGCGGGCGTCTGGGCCTCAACGGCTTGCTGTGCAAGGCTCCGGCATCAAAGCCGGTGACGGTCATGGGCCTGGAGTTCGCCAACCCGGTGGGGCTGGCCGCCGGCCTGGACAAG
The DNA here is from genome assembly GCF_009380155.1 of Pseudomonas piscis. Taxonomy (GTDB): domain Bacteria; phylum Pseudomonadota; class Gammaproteobacteria; order Pseudomonadales; family Pseudomonadaceae; genus Aquipseudomonas; species Aquipseudomonas piscis. The sequence continues at coordinate 1,650,154 of NZ_WHUV01000001.1, forward strand.
AACGGCGCGGCCATCGATGGCTTCTCCCAGCTGGGTTTCGGTTTCGTCGAGATCGGCACCGTCACCCCGCGCCCGCAGCCAGGCAACCCCAAGCCACGGATCTTCCGCCTGCCGGAGGCCGAGGGCATCATCAACCGCATGGGTTTCAACAACCTGGGGGTCGATAACCTGCTGGCGCGGGTCTCCGCCGCCAAGTACCGGGGCGTGCTGGGGATCAACATCGGCAAGAACTTCGATACCCCGGTGGAGCGGGCGGTGGACGACTACCTGATCTGCCTGGACAAGGTCTATTCCCGGGCCAGCTACATCACGGTCAACGTCAGCTCACCCAACACTCCGGGCCTGCGCAGCCTGCAATTCGGCGAGTCCCTCAAGCAGCTGTTGGCCGCCCTGGGCCGGCGCCAGGAGGAATTGACCGCGATCCATGGCAAGCGTGTGCCGCTGGCGATCAAGGTCGCTCCGGACATGAGCGATGAAGAAACCGTGGAAGTGGCCCGTGCCCTGCTGGAGGCGGGCATGGATGCGGTGATCGCCACCAACACCACCCTCAGCCGTGAAGGCGTCGAAGGCCTGGAGCATTGCGACGAGGCCGGTGGCCTGTCCGGTGCGCCGGTGCGGGAGAAGAGCACCCATACGGTCAAGGTCCTGGCTTCCGAGCTGGCCGGTCGCCTGCCGATCATCGCGGTGGGCGGCATCACCGAAGGCAAGCATGCAGCCGAGAAAATCGCCGCCGGCGCGAGCCTGGTGCAGCTGTATTCGGGGTTCATCTATAAAGGACCGGCGCTGATTCGCGAATCGGTGGATGCCATCGCGGCGATGGGCTGAGGCATCGGCGGACTTTTGCGGCGGCAATAAAAAGGGCTCCTTGAAGGAGCCCCTGGGCCGAAGCCCGCCGCCCGGATGGGGCGCGCGTGGTTAAATCGTCATCTATTCAAGTTTTAGGTGTCGGAATGTGCCCTGATCAGCCGACAGCGCGAAGTTCGTTGAGTCTGTGTATACCCGCAGTGCCTGTCATACCGTCCCAGTTGTCGCCGCGTCCTTCGCGCCAGCCGTTGATCCAGGCTTGGCGTACCGACGGTAGAGTAAATGGGCAAAGCTCACGGGACTTGCCATTAACGCCATACTGATATCCGCGTAAAAACGCTCTTTCCAACGGATCACGCTTTAGTCTTCTCATAGGGTGTTTCCCTCACTTGTTGACTGTATATGTCCCGTCGACCTTCGTTGAGGTCGGGCAGATCGGTTCTGCCGTTGGTGCTCGCTGCCGGCGTCGCGAGCCTTGATGTCGACGCCGTTGCGGCGCCAACCTGTGTTGAGTTCTAACCAATAGGTCACAGCAAGTGAATGATCGTTTTGTCATAAGAACGTAACCATAATGCTGTCCAGGCCATAAGCCAGAGCGGTTTTTGCACGGTCTCCTTGGAGCAAAGCCTGCTGTGATCAGGCCTCTACTAGATGATGAGGTTAATGCTTTAGTGAGAATGTCGAACGGTTGCACTCAACTACTATTCGACGAAGGGTAGACTTATGTCATTTTGTTGCCCTGACTTTTCATCTGCCCCGGCCTCTAAGCTCTTTTGTCCTGCAAGAAAGCCTGCCCGCCGGGGTGGGACGGCACGTTGCGTGCCACACGAGCGCTCTTGAAGAAAAGCGCTTGATTAAAAACCGAGCGGGCGATGCGTTGCCCGTTCACTTATTTGCCTAAGGCCCTGGTATTTCCATGTCGGATCGTTACGAACTCTTCCTCACCTGTCCCAAAGGCCTAGAAGGCCTGCTGATCGAGGAAGCCACCGGGCTTGGCCTTGAACAAGCGCGCGAACACACCTCCGCCGTGCGCGGCATGGGCGACATGGAGACGGCTTATCGCCTGTGCCTGTGGTCGCGCCTGGCCAACCGGGTCTTGCTGGTCCTCAAGCGCTTCCCGATGAAGAACGCCGACGACCTGTACCAGGGCGTGCTGGATGTCGACTGGCAGGACCACATGCTGGCCGACGGTACCCTGGCGGTGGAGTTCAGCGGGCATGGCTCGGGCATCGACAACACCCATTTCGGCGCCTTGAAGGTCAAGGATGCCATCGTCGACAAGCTGCGGACCCCAACCGGCGAGCGTCCCTCGGTGGACAAGCTCAACCCGGACCTGCGCATCCATCTGCGCCTGGATCGTGGCGAAGCCATCCTCTCCCTGGACCTCTCCGGCCACAGCCTGCACCAGCGTGGCTATCGCTTGCAGCAGGGCGCCGCGCCACTCAAGGAAAACCTCGCCGCGGCGGTGCTGATCCGCGCCGGCTGGCCGCGTATCGCGGCTGAAGGCGGGGCTCTGGCCGACCCGATGTGCGGTGTCGGGACCTTCCTGGTGGAGGCCGCGATGATCGCCGCCGACATCGCCCCCAACCTCAAGCGCGAGCGCTGGGGCTTCACCGCCTGGCAGGGACATGTGCCGGCGCTGTGGCGCAAGCTGCACGACGAGGCCCAGGCCCGTGCCCAGGCCGGGTTGGCCCGGCCGCCGCTGTGGATCCGTGGCTACGAAGCCGATCCGCGCCTGATCCAGCCGGGCCGCAACAACGTCGAGCGTGCCGGCTTGAGCGACTGGATCAAGATCTACCAGGGCGAGGTGGCGACCTTCGAGCCGCGCCCGGACCAGAACCAGAAGGGCCTGGTGATCAGCAACCCGCCCTACGGCGAGCGCCTGGGGGACGAAGCAAGCCTGCTGTACCTCTACCAGAATCTTGGCGAGCGCCTGCGCCAGGCCTGCCTGAACTGGGAGGCGGCGGTCTTCACCGGCGCCCCGGAGCTGGGCAAGCGCATGGGCATCCGCAGCCACAAGCAATACTCGTTCTGGAACGGTGCCCTGCCTTGCAAGTTGCTGTTGATCAAGGTGCAGCCGGACCAGTTCGTCACTGGCGAGCGCCGGACCCCCGAGCAACGCCAGCTGGAACGCGAGCAGGCCCAGGCCGCGCCTGAGCCGGTCGAGCGCCAGTACAACAAGAACGGCAACCCGATCAAGCCTGCTCCAGCCCCGGCCCCGGTGGTGGAGCAGGCGCGCTTGAGCGAAGGTGGGCAGATGTTCGCCAACCGCCTGCAGAAGAACCTCAAGCAACTGGGCAAGTGGGCCAAGCGCGAGGGTGTGGAGTGCTACCGGGTCTACGATGCCGACATGCCCGAATACTCCCTGGCCATCGACCTGTACCAGGATTGGGTGCATGTGCAGGAATACGCGGCGCCCAAGTCGGTGGATCCGGAGAAGGCCCAGGCGCGGCTGTTCGATGCCCTGGCGGCGATCCCCCAGGCACTCGACGTCGACAAGAGCCGTGTGCTGATCAAGCGCCGTGAGCGCCAGAGCGGCACCCGCCAGTACGAGCGCCAGGGGGCCCAGGGGCAGTTCACCGAGGTCCGCGAAGGCGGGGTCAAGCTGCTGGTGAACCTCACCGACTACCTGGATACCGGGCTGTTCCTGGACCACCGGCCGATGCGCATGCGCATCCAGAAGGAAGCGGCGGGCAAGCGTTTCCTCAACCTGTTCTGCTACACCGCTACCGCCAGCGTGCATGCGGCCAAGGGCGGGGCGCGCAGCACCACCAGCGTCGACCTGTCGAAAACCTACCTGGACTGGGCGCGGCGCAACTTCTCGCTCAATGGCTTCTCCGACAAGAACCGCCTGGAGCAGGGCGATGTGATGGCCTGGCTGGAAACCTGCCGCGACGAGTTCGACCTGATCTTCATCGACCCGCCGACCTTCTCCAACTCCAAGCGCATGGAAGGGGTGTTCGACGTACAGCGCGACCACGTGCAGTTGCTCGACCTGGCCCTGGCGCGCCTGGCTCCTGGCGGCGTGCTGTATTTCTCCAACAACTTCCGCAAGTTCCAGCTGGATGAGAATCTCGTTGCGCGCTACCAGGTCGAGGAGATCACCGCGAGCACCATCGACCCGGACTTCGCCCGTAACGGCAAGATCCACCGCGCCTGGAAAATCAGCGTCCGCTGAAGACCGGACAAGCCGCCGAGGCCTGAATTTCCAGGCTTCGGAATGGCTTGATACTGGTCAAATTAATGGCTAATGGCTATAACTCACAGCAAGTCCGAATGACACCCAAACTCGCTGGCGTGATGAGTTCTACTTATGCCGTTGCATGTGGTACGCCCGAAAATCCTGGGTTTCATCAGTGAAGAAGTTTCTGCCTGGCTGGTGGCCCTGTTGGTGCTGCTGGCCGGCGGCATCCTGACCGGCCTGCTGGCCTGGTCCACCTACAACCTCAACAAGCAGCAGTTGCGCCAGCGCTTCCAGTTGCTGGCCAGCGAGCGCTACAGCCGCATCGAGGAACGCTTCCAGGACCAGGAGCAACGCCTGGATGGCCTGCGGCGTTTCTTCGTCAATTCCGACCTGGTGAGTCGCCAGGATTTCGATGGTTATGCCAAGCCCTTGTTGCGTCGTACCCAGGCCTATGCCTGGGCGCCGCTGATCAGTCGTGCCCGGCGCCCGGCCTTCGAGCAGGAGGTGCGCGACCAGGGCGTGGCAGGGTTCTCTATCCTGCAACTCAATGGCGCCGGGCAGATGGAGCCGGCCGGCGAGCGCGAGGACTATGCCCCGGTGTTGTACAGCCAGACCCAGAGCCCCATGGGTTCGCCCCTGGGCTACGACCTGCTGGCCCAGCCCCTGCGCCGGGCCACCCTGGAGCGGGCGCGGGAGCTGGATGGCATGGCGGTGTCGGCGCCAGTGCACCTGGTGGCGGTCGACCCGGCCTATGCCCGTGGCGTGGTCCTGGCGGCCCCGGTCCGGCGTGCTGTGCATGGCGGCCAACAGCAGTCGCGGCCTGACGGCTACGTATTGGCGGTGATCAGCCTGCGGCAGTTGGTGGCCGAAGGGTTGTCGGTGCCGGCCAGCGACAATCTCTCGGTGCGCATCCTCGACCTGTCCAGCGAAGGCCGGCACGAGGTGCTCTATGAATCGAACAACCCGCCGATCAACGGGTACCTGAATGCCAGCCGCCTGCTGCGCCTGGCGGACCGCGATTACCAGGTGGAGATCCGGCCGGGAGCGGCCTTCCTGCATGCCAACCATTTTTCCCTGGCCAGCCTGGTGATCCTCGGCGGGCTCTTGAGCCTGTTGCTCAGCGCCTTGCTCTACGTGCTGGTCAGCCAGCGCCAGCGGGCCCTGACCCTGGTGGAGCAGCGCACCGCCGAACTGCGTAGTCGCGAGCACGAACTGCGCGGGACCCACAGCCAGCTGCGCAGCGTGCTCAACGCCGCGACCCAGGTGGCGATCATCGCCACCGACCTGCGCGGGATCATCACCACCTTCAACGCCGGGGCCGAGCAGATGCTCGGCTACAGCAGCAGCGAAGTGGTGGGGCTGTTGACCCTGGAGAGCCTGCATTTGCCCAAGGAGCTGGAGAGCTGGGCCCAGAGCCTCAGCCAGCGCTATGGCAAGCCGATCCCGATGTCCCAGGCGATGCTGGTGGAAGAGGGCATGGCGGGCGGCCACGAAGCCCGGGAGTGGACCCTGGTGCGCCGGGATGGCAGCCACCTGCCGGTGAACATGCTGGCGACCCCGGTACTCGACGACCAGGGTTTGTGGATCGGCCACCTGGCGATCTGCATCGACATCACCGAGCGCAAGCGCGTGCACGAGGCCCTGGCCGCCCGTGACCGCTTGCTCAAGCGGCTCAGCGCCCATGTTCCTGGCGGCATCTACCAGTTCAAGATCGACGCCGACGGGCACATGAGCTTCACCTATGCCAGTGATGGCATGCGGGAGATCTACGAGATCGATCCGCTGCTACTGCAAGAGGATGCCGCGCCGGTGTTCGAACGCATTCATCCCGAGGACCTGGAACGGATAAGCCAGTCGATCCAGGTGTCGGCGCAGCACCTGAGCCCTTGGCGCGAGGAATACCGGGTCTGCCTGCCGGAGCGAGGCCTGCGCTGGATGCGCGGCGCGGCCAGCCCGGAAAGCCTGCCTGGCGGCGGGGTGCTATGGCACGGCTACATCTCGGATATTTCCGATCTCAAGCGGGTCGAGGAAGAGTTGCGCGCGCTGTCGGTCACCGACGCCCTGACCGGCATCCACAACCGGCGCTATTTCCAGGAGCAGCTGCAACATGAGATGCAGCGCCTGGAGCGCAGCGGCGGGGAGATGGCGGTGATCATGCTGGACATCGACCACTTCAAGCGGATCAACGACCGCTACGGCCATGCCGTGGGCGACCAGGTGCTGCGCGGCGTGTGCCAGCGCATCAGCCGGCGCTTGCGCCGCACCGATGTGTTCTGCCGCCTGGGGGGCGAGGAATTCATGCTCCTGTGCCCGGACACCAATGGCCAGCAGGCGCAGGTTTTGGCCCAGGAGCTGTGGCAGGGTTTGCGCAGTGCGCCGATCGAGCCGGTGGGCAGGGTCACCGCCAGCTTCGGCATTGCCAGCTGGCGGGTGGGCGAGGGAGCGGATGGCTTGTTGCTGCGGGCCGACTCCGGCGTCTATGCCGCCAAGCAGGCCGGGCGCGACCGGGTACAGCCGGAGCAGGCGTGAACGGCAGCGGCGGCGGATGCGCCGCCGCTGCAACTGGGCCTAGCGCGTTGCTGCGCTACCGGCCAGTTTGGGCTGGCGATAGAGGTCCAGCAGGACCTGGTCCAGCACCGAGGAAGCGCCGAAGGGTTGCGGATCGTTGAGGATCGCCACCACGGCCCAGGTGTTGCCATTGTCATCGCGGCTGTAGCCGGCGATGGCCCGAACGGTGTTCAAGGTGCCGGTCTTGATGTGCGCCTCGCCGCTCATGGCCGTGCGTTTCAGGCGCTTGCGCATGGTCCCGTCCATCCCGGCGATAGGCATCGAGCTGATGAACTCGGCAGCGTAGGGGCTTTTCCAGGCCGCTTGCAGCAGGCTGGCCATCTCCCGGGCGCTGACCCGCTCGGCCCGGGACAGGCCGGAACCGTTCTCCATCACCAGGTGCGGCGAGGTGATGCCTTTTCTCGCCAGCCACTGGCGCACCACTCGCTGCGCGGCCTTGGCGTCGTCGCCGTCGGCTTCGTTGCGGTACTTGGCCCCCAGGCTCAGGAACAGCTGCTGGGCCATGGTGTTGTTACTGTACTTGTTGATGTCGCGGATGATCTCCGCCAGGTCCGGGGAGAAGGCCCGGGCCAGGACCTTGGCGTCCTTGGGCACCACGGCCAGGCGATCCTTGCCCTGGATGCTGCCGCCCAGTTCGCTCCAGATCGCCCGTACCGCACCGGCGGTGTAGGTGGCATGGTCCAGCAGCGACAGGTAGGTCTGCGAGCTGCAGCCATCGCCCAACTGGCCGCCGACGGTAACGATCACGCTGCCATCGGCCTGGGTCACCGGGTTGTAGCGCACATCGCCCGTGCATTGCTTGCCGCTGAGGGCCTTGACCTGGTTGTCGATGCGGATCTTGGCGATCGGCGGTTCCACCGATACCAGCACCCGGCCGGAGTCGTTGCGGGCGACGAAGCGCAGGGCCTTGAGGTTGACCATCAGGGCATCGGGCTTGACCAGGAATGGCTTGTTCTCGTCCTTGCCGTCGTCATCGAATTCCGGCAGTTGCGGCTGGACGAAATAGTTGCGATCCAGCACCAGGTCGCCGGTGATCTGCTGCACGCCGTTGGCCCGCAGGTCGCGCATCAGCAGCCAGAGCTTCTCCATGTTCAGCTTGGGGTCGCCGCCGCCCTTGAGGTACAGGTTGCCGTTGAGGATGCCGCCGCTGAGGGTGCCGTCGGTGTAGAACTCGGTCTTCCACTGGTGGGTCGGGCCGAGCATTTCCAGGGCCGCGTAGGTGGTCACCAGCTTCATGGTGGAGGCCGGGTTGACCGATACGTCGGCGTTGAAGATGGTCGGGGTGCCAGGGCCATCGAGAGGCAGCATCACCAGGGACAGGGCGTTGTCCGGGACCTTGGCGGCCTTGAGGGCTTGCTGGACCTTGGGAGTCAGGGTGGTGTTGATCGGGGCGGCGTAAGCCTGGAAAGCCAGGGGTAAGACGACACTGGCGAGCAGTAGTGGACGCAACGATTTGATCATATGGAATGGAACCCTGCAGTCGAGGGGAAAAAAGGCGAGGGGTACAAATGAAAATCCCTCAGTGGTCATGAAAGTGTCGGCATTATGCCCCAAGGTATAGCGGCTTGTGCCGTGCCACGGCCTGCGGTGGCGGTATTTTTTTTGCCAATGACCGACCGGCGTTCTCATAGAGTCAGGCAATCGCCTGGCTAAACTGGTAAAGTGCCGCCCGTTATTACTTATGAGGATTGTTCCATGGCCACTAACCGTTCCCGCCGTCTGCGCAAAAAGCTCTGCGTAGATGAATTCCAGGAGCTGGGTTTTGAGCTGAACCTGGATTTCAAAGAAGATCTGTCCGACGAAGCCATCGACGCTTTCCTCGACGCATTCCTCAAAGAAGCGATGGAAGCCAACGGCCTGGGCTATGTGGGCGGTGACGACTTCGGTCTGGTTTGCCTGAGCAAGCGCGGTTCCGTCAGCGAAGAGCAACGTGCCACCGTTGAAGCCTGGCTCAAGGCACGCACCGAGCTGACCAACGTTGAAGTCAGCCCGCTGCTGGACGTGTGGTACCCGGACAACGCGATCAACCCGACCGCGTGATGTCATGCACGGACGACCCGGCCGGGTCGTCCGTGCGTTGTTGCCCGAGGGCAACCTTTCCTTTTTCCCTATCGATCGTTGCTCCGGCCTCGGGCTTGTCCCGGGTTTTGTCGTGGGCGTCATTTGGCGCCCACGCCGGTTCCGGGTCTCAGGCGTTGCGCCAGTTGAGGATCAACAGGGTCAGCACCCCGGCGACGATGCCCCAGAATGCCGAGCCCACCGAGAACAGCGTCAGCCCGGATGCGGTCACCATGAAGGTGATCAGCGCCGCTTCGCGCTCCTTGCTTTCGCTCATGGCGATGGTCAGGCCGTTGATGATGGAGCCGAACAGCGCCAGGGCGGCGATGGACAACACCAGCTCCTTGGGCAGAGCGGCGAACAGCGCGGCCAGGGTGGCGCCGAAGGTCCCGGCGATGCCGTAGAAGATCCCGCACCAGACCGCTGCGGTGTAGCGCTTGGCGTGGTCTTCATGGGCATGGGGGCCGGTGCAGATCGCTGCGCTGATGGCCGCAAGGTTGATGCCGTGGGAGCCGAAGGGCGCCATCAGCAACGAACCCAGGCCGGTGGCGGTGATCAGCGGCGAGGCTGGCACGTTGTAGCCATCGGCCCGCAGCACGGCGACCCCGGGCATGTTCTGCGAGGTCATGGCCACCACGAACAGTGGGATGCCGATGCTGATGGTGGCCGCCAGGGAGAAGTGCGGAGTGGTCCAGACCGGGGTCGCCACTTCCAGCTTGAAGCCGCTGAAATCCAGCAGCCCCATCATTCCAGAGAGCGCCGTGCCGATCAGCAGGGCCGCCAGCACCGCATAGCGCGGTGACAGGCGCTTGACCACCAGGTAGGTGAAGAACATGCCCAGCACCAGGGCGGTGCGATGCTGGGCGGCAACGAAGATCTCGCTGCCGATCTTGAACAGGATCCCGGCCAGCAGGGCCGCCGCCAGGGACGCCGGGATCTTTTTCACCAGGCGTTCGAAGCTGCCGGTGAGGCCGCAGATGATGACCAGCACCGCGCAGGTGATGTAGGCGCCGATGGCTTCGCCGTAGGTCACGCCCCCCAGGCTGGTGATCAGCAGGGCGGCGCCCGGGGTCGACCAGGCGATGGTGATGGGGGTGCGGTAGCGCAGGGACAGGCCGATGCTGCATACCGCCATGCCGATGGAAAGGGCCCAGATCCACGAGGAGATCTGGCCGTTGCTCAGGCCGGCGGCTTGTCCGGCCTGGAACATCAGCACCAGGGAGCTGGTGTAGCCGGTCATCATGGCGATGAAGCCGGCGACTATGGCTGAAGGCGAAGTGTCGGCCAGGGGGCGCAGTTGCGCGGGGTTGGCATCGGACATCATGGGGTTCCTTGTTCTTGAAAGACGCGATGGACCGCTCTTGTTCCTGGTGCGAGCCGCGAAGGAGGGCACTGCAATGCTGAAAGGTCCAGGGGCCAAGCCTAAACGTAAACGGCGCTTGCCGTTGCCATACAGCCGCGCCTGCAAACAGCCGTACAGTCAGGGGGCGCCAGCAGGGGGGCAAGTATACTTTTTACTGTTGCGTTCCAAGGGTTGTGTACAATGTGCACCTGTTTTAACGCGATACTTGCCAGCGCCCCACCGTGGCGTATTAAAGTCACGCTGACACCGCTGCAGTCCTCCCGACCCGAGTGCCCATGAACGAACAGTTGCAACCCCTGAAGAAACAACCGCGAGCAGGCAAGGCCGGACGCAGCGGAACCCAGGACGATATCGTCTACGCGCATATCTTCGAGGCCATTCTCGAACAGCGCCTGGCGCCCGGTACCAAATTGAGCGAAGAGGCGCTGGGGGAGATTTTCGGGGTCAGCCGTACCATCATCCGTCGCGCGCTCTCGCGCCTGGCCCATGAAGGCGTGGTGCTGCTGCGTCCCAACCGTGGGGCAGTGGTGGCCAGCCCGAGCGTCGAGGAAGCGCGCCAGGTGTTCCTCGCCCGGCGCCTGGTGGAGCGGGCCATCACCGAGCTGGCAGTGCAGCACGCCACCACCGAGCAGTTGCTGGAGCTGCGGCAGATGGTCAACGAGGAGCGCGACAGCTTCTCCCGTGGCGATCGCGGTGCCGGCATCCGTCTTTCCGGGGAATTCCACCTGAAGCTGGCGGAGGCGGCGAAAAATGCCCCGCTGATCAGCTTCCAGCGCAGCCTGGTATCCCAGACCTCGCTGATCATCGCCCAGTATGAAAGTGGCAACCGCTCCCATTGCTCCTACGACGAGCACACCCAGCTGATCGATGCCATCGAGGCGCGGGATGCCGAGCTGGCGGTGAACCTGATGATGCACCACATGGACCACATCGACAGCAAGCTCAATCTCGACGAGGAAAGTGCCTCGGACGACCTGCATGCGGTGTTCTCGCACCTGCTGCAGACGAAAAAACCGGGCCGCTCCAGCGCCAAGCTGTAGGACCTCGTCCCGCACGACCGATCCCCCGTTCCATGTTCCATGGGGCGGGGGATTTTTGTTTGGCGCCCCGGGCGCTGGGCAACTGCTGGATTGTTGTGGTTTTCTTGTTTAATTGTATACAGTTCTGTCGTCAACGCTCTCGGCCAGCCCGCGGCGGCCTTTCATCGTGCCCAAGGAGTCCAAGGCATGAGCGGCAGAACCCTGCGTATTCATTCTTGCGCGATCCATTATTTCGACATGGTCCGCCGTTGCCGCTCGATCCGCGAGGCTGCCCGGCGCTTGAATGTCGCCTCCTCGGCGGTGAACCGGCAGATCCTCAAGATCGAGGATGAAATCGGTACCTCGCTATTCGAGCGCCTGCCCGGCGGCCTGCGCCTGACCCTGGCCGGCGAGGCGTTCAGTCGGCATGTCAGCCTGGTACTGCAGGACCTGGAGCGAGTGCGCCTGGAGTTCGATGCGCTGCGCGGGCTCCAGAGCGGGCACGTGGAGATCGCCACGGTGGAGGGCGCCACTGTCGACCTGTTGCCGGCGGTACTCAAGCGCATGCGCGACCTCTATCCCCAGGTGACCATCGGTGTGACGGTCCAGGGCTCGCAGGTGATTCCCCAGGCGCTGACCAGCAATCGAGCGGACCTGGGGCTGGCGTTCGCCTTGCCCAGGGCGGCCGAGATCCGTCAATTGAGCGTCGGGCATTTTCGCCTGGGAGCGCTGGTCAGCCCCGGGCATCCCCTGGCCGATCGGGGAAGCGTGAATTTCGCCACCTGTGCCGAGCATGGCCTGATCCTGGCCAAGAGCGAGTTGTCGATCCATCACCTGCTGATGCCCCTGCACAAGCGCCTCGGCCTGCTGGACAAACCACCTTTGCAGAGCAACTCCATGGAGCTGGCGCGGCAGATGGTCCGCCACGGCCTGGGCGTGGCCTTCCAGACCCGGATCGGAGTCGAGGCGGACCTGGCCCTGGGCGCGCTGGTGCACATTCCCCTGAGCGACCAGGGCGGTATCTACAGCGACCTGGGGCTCTATGCCCGAAGCGGTCGCGAGCTGCCTGGCGCGGTGGAAGCACTGGCGCACCTGCTGGATGAAGAGATCGGTATTCGCCAGCGCGCCGAATGCACTGGCCGCCAGCCAGTGCTTAATGTCGATCAGCTAAGGAAATTGTAGGAGCGAGGCTTGCCCGCGATGGACTGCAGAGCGCCGCGTTTATCCAGTCAGCAAGCGCTAACGTTGACAACCATCGCGAGCAATCGAGCGTCGACCGGCTGCTCCTGCAGGGGATCACCTCGCTTAACTGACCTGCATCAGGCCAGCGCTGCCGTTTTGGCAGCACGCCGGGCGATATTCTGTGCTTTGGCCCCTGCGGCGCTTGTGTCGATACTGCGCCGGTCGGCAGCCAGCGAAGCTGCCATCAGCCACAGGACATAATAAAAATGAAAAAGGCACTACAAGGCGCGACCCTGCTGATGACCTTGATCGGAGCGGGGCAAGCGACCGCCCTGGAATGGATGAGCAACAGCGTGGGCTTTCGCTATGGCAAGGAATTCACCAATCCCAACAACCCGCACTACATCAGCAAGCGTGTCTATAGCTTCACCCACGCCAGCGGCTATCAGTACGGCAGCAACTACCTGCACCTGGATGTGCTGCTCTCCGACAACGATGACCCGCGCAAGGGCACCAACAAGGGCAGCAGCGAAGTCTACGGCGTCTATCGTCACCAGCTCTTCGCCTCGCGGGTGCTGGATACGCCCCTGGGCACAGGCCTGGTCAAGGACTACGCGCTGACCCTGGGTTTCGACGCCAGCCGCAACAACAACCTGGGTTCGGCGAAGAAACGCGCCCTGGTGTTCGGCCCGACCCTGAAGTTCAACACCGTCGGCGTGCTCGACCTGAGCCTGCTGTACTACAAGGAAAACAACCATTCCGGCATCCCCGGGGCCAAGGACCCGGACCATACCTTCGACGATACCTACCTGCTCAACCTGGCCTGGATGCGGCCATTCGAGGTAGGCAGCCATGCGGCCAAGTTCCAGGGTTTCGTCAACTACATCGGGGAGAAGGGCCATGACTACAACGACCGTGACACGGCCCCGGAAACCCTGATGCGCACCTCGTTGATGTTCGCCGTGCTGCCGGGCAAGAACGTCAAGCCCAACCTCTACCTCGGGGTCGGCTACGAGTACTGGCACAACAAGTTCGGCGTGGATGGCGGCCGTGGTACCCGTACCTCGGCGCCAACCCTGAACCTGGAAGTGACCTTCTAGTCCGAGCACCCGTACCGGAGCCGGGCCCTCCCCAGGGCCCGGCCGCCATCGCCGACCAAGATCTCAACGCCGTTTCACTCGTCCTCATCCGGATCGGGCTTGAGGCCGGCCAGCAACGCCTCGAAGCTGGGGGCAAGAATCTCCGGTTCGCTACCGTCGTCGTGTCGCCACAGGCGCACCTCGGGGCCTTGGCTCGGGTCGATGATGAGCTGGTCGCCGCTGCCGTCCCCGGCGATGGCGATCACCTTCCTGCCCAGTTCCTCGCAAGGCCACTCGGAGGCCACGGCGATGCTGTAGCTGTCGTCCGGATCGCTTTCCAGGGCCAGGTAGTGGAAGGCCTCGATGGCGAAGGCGGCCTCGTCGTTCTCGAAGAAGTTCAGCGTGGGCGCGCCGCCATTGATCGTGCGCAGGAACTGCAGGTAGTCCGCGGGCAGGGCGACGCCCTGCCTGGCCTGGAATTCGGCGATTTCATCCAGGCTCGGGATGGGCCGTTCGATAACGCAGTTCTGGTAGTAGATGCCGAGTTCAGCTAGCTCTCTCATGTGCTTTCTTCCGGTTCGGGGGCGGCCTGCGGCGACGCCCCTTGTTGCTCCATGGGGCCCGGGGCAGAGCAGCAGGGCCCGGGCGAAGCGGCAGATGATACGCAGTGCGAGCCCATCCGCGTGAGCTCTTTGCCGATGGTCGGCGCGAGCGTGCGCAGCAGGTTGCGACTCCATGAAAAATCCCCCGGTCGAGCGGTATCGAGCGGGGGATCCTTGGCGCCGGGGACCGATCAGCGCTGGTGCACTTGCTGGCCGGCGGCGTAGGTCTGCAGCACGGTGCGGTCGTCGCCCAGGGTCATCAGCACGAACAGGGTCTCGGCGATGCTCTTGGCCTGTTGCAGGCGGTATTCCAGCAGCGGCGTGGCCTTGTAGTCCAGGACCAGGAAGTCGGCGTCGGTGCCGGGGTGCAGGGTGCCGATCCGTTCTTCCAGACGCAGGGCCCGGGCGCCGCCGAGGGTGGCCAGGTACAGGGATTTGAACGGGCTCAGGCGCGCGCCCTGCAACTGCATCACCTTGTAGGCCTCATTGAGGGTGTTGAGCAGCGAGAAGCTGGTGCCGGCGCCGATATCGGTGCCCAGGCCGACATTGAGCTTGTGCTTCTCGGCCATCGGCAGGTTGAACAGGCCGCTGCCGAGGAAGAAGTTCGAGGTCGGGCAGAAGGCCACCGCCGAACCGGTCTGCGCCAGGCGCGCGCATTCGTTGTCGCACAGGTGCACGCCATGGGCGAACACCGAGCGTTCGCCCAGCAACTGGTAATGGTCGTAGACGTCCAGGTAGCCCTTGCGCTCGGGGAACAGCTCCTTGACCCACTCGATTTCCTGCAGGTTCTCGCTGATGTGGGTCTGCATGTAGAGATCGGGATACTCCTTGAGCAACTGGCCGGCCAGGGTCAACTGCTGCGGGGTGCTGGTGGGGGCGAAGCGCGGGGTCACTGCGTAGTGCAGGCGGCCTTTGCCATGCCAGCGCTCGATCAATGCCTTGCTGTCCTGGTAGCCGGACTCGGCGGTGTCGACCAGGTAGTCCGGGGCGTTGCGGTCCATCATCACCTTGCCGGCGATCATCCGCAGATCGAGCTTCTGCGCGGCGCTGAAGAAAGCATCCACCGACTGCGGGTGCACGCTGCCGAACACCAGGGCGGTGGTGGTGCCGTTGCGCAGCAGCTCCTTGATGAACACGTCGGCCACTTCGTCGGCGTGGGCCCGGTCGGCGAACTGGCTTTCGCAGGGGAAGGTGTAGGTATTGAGCCAGTCCAGCAGTTGTTCGCCATAGGCGCCGACCATGCCGGTCTGCGGCAGGTGGATATGGGTGTCGATGAAGCCCGGGGTGATCAGCGCGTCCGGGTAATGGTTCACCGGTACCTCGGCGGGCAGGCTCGCGAGCAGTTCGCTGGCATGGCCAAGGGCGCTGATCCGGCCGTTTTCCACCACCAGCAGGCCGTCCTCGAAGTACTCGTAGGAGGCTTCGATTCCGACCTCCGCCGGGTCGGCGATGCTGTGCAGGATGGCGGCACGGTAGGCTTTGCGAGTCTGGGACATGGTCATTCTCAAGTGTGTGGCTGTTTCAGTTCGAGGCCTGACTGCGGCGCGAGACCGGCAGCAGCTGGGCAATGGGTTCGGCGGTGACGCTGGGCTGGCCGAAATGGGCGTTGTAGGTGGCGATGATTTCACCGGCGATGGAGATGGCGATTTCCACGGGCAGCTTGCCCTTGACCTCGCCCAGCCCCATGGGGCAACGCATGCGTTGCACGGTGGCGGCGTCGAAGCCGCGATCGCGCAGGCGATGTTCGAACTTCACCCGCTTGGTCCTGGAGCCGATCAGGCCGAAATAGGTGAAATCGTTGCGCTTGAGCAGGGCGGCGGTCAACTCCAGGTCCAGCTGGTGATTATGGGTCATGACGATGCAATAGCTGCCTGGGGGCAGGTCATCGATCTCGTCCACCGGCTCCTCGCTGACGATCTTGCGCACCCCCTGGGGAATCTGTTCGGGGAATTCCTGCTCCCGCGAGTCGATCCAGCGCACCCGGCAGGGCAGCGCGGCGAGCAAGGGTACCAGGGCGCGGCCGACATGGCCGGCACCGAACACGGCAATTTGCGCCTGCACCTGGCCCATGGGCTCGAACAGCAGTACCGTGGCCCCGCCGCAGCACTGGCCGAGGCTGGCGCCGAGGCTGAAGCGCTCCAGGTGGGTGGTTTGCCGGCCGCTGGCGAGCATCTGCCGGGCGATCTGCATGGCCTTGTATTCCAGGTGGCCGCCGCCGATGGTGTCGAAGGCCCGGCTGGCGCTGACCACCATCTTCGAACCGGCGTTGCGCGGGGTCGAGCCCAGCTCTTCGATGATGGTCACCAGCACGCAGGGTTCTCCCTGGTTCTGCAGGTCGGCGAGGGCGCTGATCCAGTCGTACATGTTCACCTCGACATCGCTGTTGTGTGTTCGGGCCTCATCGCGGGCAAGCCTGGCTCTTCCAGGGAAATGCCATCCCGGCAGGAGCCAGGCTGCCCGCGACAGGCGCGCCTGGGTCTAGAGCGGAGCCAGCTCGGATTCGCTCTCTACGGCTTTCGCCACCTGCAGCTGGCGCATCTGTTCACAGCCCCAGAGCACCCGTTCCGGGGTCGCCGGGGCGTCGATCCGTGGCTGGTGCCGGTAGTCGCCAAGGCTGGCCACGGCGTCCTTGATGGCGCACCAGGCGGCGATGCCGAGCATGAACGGCGGTTCGCCCACCGCCTTGGAGTGGAACACTGTGTCTTCCGGGTTCTTGCGGTTTTCCACCAGCTTGACCCGCAAGTCCGCCGGCATGTCGGCCACTGCCGGGATCTTGTAGCTGGCCGGGCCATTGGTCATCAGCTTGCCCTTGGCGTTCCATACCAATTCCTCGGTGGTCAGCCAGCCCATGCCCTGGATGAAGCCGCCTTCCACCTGGCCGATGTCGATGGCCGGGTTCAGCGACGCGCCGACGTCATGCAGGATATCGGTGCGCAGCATCTTGTATTCGCCGGTCAGGGTATCGACGAGCACCTCGGCGCAGGCCGCGCCGAAGGCGAAGTAGTAGAACGGCCGGCCGCGGGCCTGGGCGCGGTCGTAGTAGATCTTCGGAGTCTTGTAGAAGCCGGTGCTGGACAGCGACACCTGGGCGAAATACGCCTGCTGGATCAGTTCCTCGAAGGTCAGGATCAGCTCGCGAACCCGCACGTGGCCGTTGTGGAACTCCACATCTTCCTCGCTGACCTGGTACTTGCGCGCGGCGAACTCCACCAGCCGGTCCTTGATGGTCTGCGCCGCGTTCTGCGCCGCCTTGCCGTTGAGATCGGCGCCGCTGGAGGCCGCGGTCGGCGAGGTATTGGGCACCTTGTCGGTATTGGTGGCGGTGATCTGCACCCGGCCGATATCGACCTGGAACACCTCGGCCACCACCTGGGCCACCTTGGTGTTCAGGCCCTGGCCCATCTCGGTGCCGCCATGGTTGAGGTGGATGCTGCCGTCGGTGTAGACGTGGACCAGCGCGCCGGCCTGGTTGAGGAAGCTGGCGGTGAAGGAGATGCCGAATTTCACCGGGGTCAGGGCCAGGCCTTTCTTCAGCACCGGGCTGTTGGCGTTGTACAGCCGGATGGCTTCGCGGCGCTCGGCATACTGGCTGCTGGCTTCCAGTTCGGCGGTCATTTCCTCGAGCATGTTGTGCTCGACGGTCTGGTAGTAGTGGGTGACGTTGCGCTCGGTCTTGCCGTAGTAGTTGGCCTTGCGCACGGCCAGCGGGTCCAGGTGCAGGTGACGGGCGATGGCATCCATCACTTCCTCGATGGCGACCATGCCCTGGGGGCCGCCGAAACCGCGATAGGCGGTATTGGAGGCAGTGTTGGTCTTGCAGCGGTGGCCGTTGACCGTGGCGTCGCCCAGGTAGTACGAGTTGTCGGCGTGGAACATCGCCCGGTCGACGATGGACGCCGAGAGGTCCGGCGAGCAGCCGCAGTTGCCCGCCAGCTCCAGCTGGATGCCGTGCAGCCGGCCGCTGTCGTCGAAGCCCACGTCGTATTCGATGTAGAACGGGTGGCGCTTGCCGGTCATCAGCATGTCCTCGACCCGGGGCAGGCGCATCTTGGTCGGCTGGCCGGTGAGGCGCGCGATCACCGCGCACAGGCAGGCGGGGCTGGCAGCCTGGGTTTCCTTGCCGCCGAAGCCGCCACCCATGCGGCGCATGTCCACCACGATCTTGTTCATCGAGACATCCAGCACCTCGGCCACCAGCTTCTGCACTTCAGTGGGGTTCTGGGTCGAGCAGTAGACGATCATGCCGCCGTCTTCGGTGGGCATCACCGAGGAGATCTGGGTCTCCAGGTAGAAGTGCTCCTGGCCGCCGATGTGCAGGGTGCCCTGGATGCGGTGCCTGGCGCTGGCCAGGGCGCTGGCCGAGTCGCCGCGCTGGTGGGTGTGGCTGTCGAGCACGAAGTGGCGCTTGCGCAGGGCCTCGACCACGTCCAGCACTGGTTCCAGGTCCTCGTACTCGATGATCGCGGCCATGGCGGCCTGGCGAGCGGTATCCAGGTCGCGGGCGGCCACCGCCAGCACCGGCTGGCCGACGTATTGCACGGTGTCGATGGCCAGCAACGGGTCGCCGGGCAGCAGCGGGCCGATGTCCTTGAGGCCGGGAATGTCCTCGTGGGTGATGACGATGCGCACCCCTTCGAAGGCATGGCAGGGGGTGGTGTCGATGCTGATGACCCGGGCGTGGGCACGGTCCGAGAGCCGGGCATAGACGTGCAGCTGGTTGGGGAATTCCAGGCGGTCGTCGATGTACACCGCTTCGCCGGACACGTGTTTTTCGGCGCTGTCATGCTTGACGCTGCGACCGACGCCGGTGGTCAGGTCCTGGCGAAACAGGGCCGAGAGTTCGTCCTGGGTCTTTTCGACCTTGTGCTGGTTAGACATGAGCGGTCACCCGGGTCTCGATGTGCGGTGTGTGCAGTTCGATGAAGTACTTGCGCAGCAGGTTCTGCGCGCTCAGCAGGCGGTATTCCTTGCTCGCGCGAAAATCCGAGAGCGGTGTGAAGTCCTGGGCCAGGGCCGCGCAGGCCTGCTCGATGCTCGCCTGGGTCCAGTCGGCGCCGGTCAGGATCGCCTCGCAGTGCCTGGCGCGCTTGGGGGTTGCGGCCATGCCGCCGAAGGCGATGCGCGCTTCCTCGATCACGCCGTCGACTATCCGCAGGTTGAAGGCCGCGCAGACCGCGGAGATATCGTCGTCCAGGCGCTTGGACACCTTGTAGGCGCGGAACTGCCGCTTGGCGCTGGCGCGGGGCACGATGATCTTCTCGATGAACTCGCTGTCCTGGCGGGCGGTGACGCGGTAGTCGATGAAGTAATCCTCCAGGGCCAGGGTCCGGCGCACCTGGCCCTTGCACAGCACAATCTGCGCGCCCAGGGCGATCAGCAGCGGCGGCGAGTCGCCGATGGGCGAGGCGTTGCCGATGTTGCCGCCCAGGGTGCCCTGGTTGCGGATCTGCAGCGAGGCGAAGCGTTGCAGGAGTTCGCCGAAGTCCGGGTACTCGCCGCGCAGGGCGTCGTAGCAATCGGTGAGGGCGGTGGCCGCGCCGATCTCCAGGCGGTCCTCGAAGTGTTCGATGCGCTTGAGCTCGGCGATATTGCCGACGTAGATCATCACCGGCAGGGTGCGGTGGAACTGCGTTACCTCCAGTGCCAGGTCGGTGCCGCCGGCCAGCAGACGGGCCTGGGGATAGGCGTCGTAGAGGTCGGCCAGGTCGGCGACTGTCAGGGGCACCAGGCAGCGCTTGTCGCCGCTGTTGAGCTCGGCCGTGTCTTGCGGGGCGATGGCCTTGAGGCGGGCGATGGTCTCGGCCTGGCGGGCATCGAACTGGTCGCCGCGTTCATCAGCGCAGGCCTGTTCGGCGGCGGCGAGGATCGGCCGGTAGCCGGTGCAGCGGCACAGATTGCCGGCCAGTGCTTCGTGGGCCTTGTGGCTGTCGGGCTGGCTGCTGTTCTTCTGCAGGGCGAACAGCGACATGACGAAGCCCGGCGTGCAGAAGCCGCACTGCGAACCATGGCAGTCGACCATGGCCTGCTGCACGCTGTGCAACTGGCCCTGGTGCTTGAGGCCTTCGATGCTGATCAGCTGCTTGCCATGCAGGGAGGACACGAAGGTCAGGCACGAGTTGAGGCTGCGGTAGCGGATCGATTCGCCGCCCCGGGCATCGACTTGCAGCTCGCCGACCACCACGGTGCAGGCCCCGCAGTCACCGCTGGCACAGCCTTCCTTGGTGCCAGGCTTGCCTAGGTGTTCGCGCAGGTAGTCGAGCACGGTCAGGTTCGGGTCCAGGGTGTGCTCGCTGCGGAGCTCCTGGTTGAGTAGAAACTGGATCACGGAAGGCCTCGCAAACTCATTATTGTTGTTAAGCGACGTGGGCCGAATTTAGTCATGTCTGACTTTTCGGTCAATGATTTTTCTGACTTCAAGGTCAGGAAATTTATTCGCCCAACAATTCAAGTATGACCAAGATCCTCGTGGCCGCAGGCGCGGGGTCGGGCGTCAGTCGACAACCATCGGTGCAGACCCGACCAATAGCTGTCTATCTGCGGGTTTCATGGCAAATTCCGCTGCCGTGGCACTCCGCGCCGAGGTATCAATTGCGCTACACTTCGCCGCTTGTGCCGATTAAAGATTCTGAAGGAAAACCATGACGTTCAAGGCGCCGGACAGTCTCGCCGAGCAAATCGCTCACCACCTCGCCGAACGTATCATTCGCGGGGATCTCAAGCCTGGGGAACGCATTCAGGAACAGAAGGTCACCCTGGCTCTCAATGTCAGCCGCGGCTCGGTCCGCGAGGCCTTGCTGATCCTGGAACGTCGCCACCTGATCGCCATCCTGCCGCGCCGTGGCGCCCACGTGACCGAGCTCACCGAGCACAAGGTCCGCAGCCTCTGCACCCTGATGAGCGAGATGTACATCCTGCTCGGCAATTCGGTAGCCAGCGGCTGGCAGCAGCAAAGCGACATGGCGCCGTTCCTGCAGATCCAGCAACGCCTGGAAAGTGCCTACCAGAGCCAGGACATCCGCGCTTTCGTCGAAGACAGCTTCAGCGTGATGCGCGCCGCCTATCCCTTCGCCAACAACCCGTACCTGCAGGAGACCGTCGAGAACCTGCACCCGGCCATGAGCCGCGCCTATTACCTGGCGCTGGACCAGCGCAAGGCGTCCATGAGCGAGTACCTGGAGTTGTTCGAGCAACTGCTGGCTGCCGTGCTGGCCCGTGACCTGGCGCAGATCCGCCGGGTATTGACCGCCTACGGCCAGCGCAGCAGCGACCTGGTGGTGTCTGCCCTGGCGGATGCATAAACGTGCGACTCAAGTGCATCAAGCTGGCGGGGTTCAAGTCCTTCGTCGATCCGACCACGGTCAACTTCCCCAGTAACATGGCGGCGGTGGTCGGGCCCAATGGCTGCGGCAAGTCGAACATCATCGACGCCGTACGCTGGGTGATGGGCGAAAGCTCGGCGAAGAACCTGCGCGGCGAATCGATGACCGACGTCATCTTCAACGGTTCCACCAGTCGCAAGCCGGTGAGCCAGGCGAGCATCGAACTGGTATTCGACAACTCCGATGGCACCCTGGTGGGCGAGTATGCCGCCTACGCGGAGATCTCGATCCGGCGCAAGGTCACCCGCGATAGCCAGAACAGCTATTTCCTCAACGGTGCCAAGTGCCGTCGCCGGGATATCACCGACATCTTCCTGGGCACCGGCCTCGGGCCGCGCAGCTACTCGATCATCGAGCAGGGCATGATCTCCAAGCTGATCGAGGCCAAGCCCGAGGACCTGCGCAATTTCAT
Source organism: Pseudomonas piscis (assembly GCF_009380155.1). Lineage (GTDB taxonomy): Bacteria > Pseudomonadota > Gammaproteobacteria > Pseudomonadales > Pseudomonadaceae > Aquipseudomonas > Aquipseudomonas piscis. The sequence continues at coordinate 1,671,804 of NZ_WHUV01000001.1, forward strand.
CGAGGAAGCCGCAGGCATTTCCAAGTACAAGGAGCGCCGGCGCGAGACGGAAAACCGCATCCGTCGCACCCATGAAAACCTGGCGCGCCTGACCGACCTGCGCGAGGAGCTGGAGCGCCAGCTCGAGCGCCTACATCGTCAGGCCCAGGCCGCTGAGAAATATCAGGAATACAAGGCCGAGGAGCGTCAGCTCAAGGCGCAACTGTCGGCCTTGCGCTGGCAGGCGCTGAACGAGCAGGTGGGGCAGCGCGAGTCGGTGATCGGCAGCCAGGAGGTCAGCTTCGAGGCTCTGGTGGCCGAGCAGCGCAACGCCGATGCCGCCATCGAGCGCCTGCGCGACGGCCATCATGAGTTGTCCGAGCGCTTCAACCAGGTGCAGGGGCGTTTCTACTCGGTAGGTGGCGACATCGCCCGGGTCGAGCAGAGCATCCAGCACGGCCAGCAGCGCCTGCGCCAGTTACAGGACGATCTGAAGGAGGCCGAGCGCGCGCGCCTGGAGACCGAATCGCACCTGGGCCACGACCGCACCTTGCTCGCGACCCTGGGCGAAGAGTTGGCGATGCTCGAGCCCGAGCAGGAGCTCACCAGCGCCGCTGCCGAGGAAGCCGCGGCGGCCCTGGAAGAGTCCGAGGCCACCATGCATGGCTGGCAGGAGCAGTGGGACGCCTTCAACCTCAGTTCCGCCGAGCCAAGGCGCCAGGCGGAAGTGCAGCAGTCACGCATCCAGCAGCTGGAGGCCAGCCTGGAACGCCTGGCCGAGCGCCAGCGACGCCTGGGCGAAGAGCGTGAGCAACTGACCGCCGATCCGGAAGACGCGGCCATGCTCGAGCTCAATGAACAACTGGCCGCCAGCGAGGCCACCCTGGAGGACTTGCAAGCCAGCGAGGAGTCCCAGGTCGAGCGCCTGGAACAACTGCGCCAGCAGTTGCAGCAGGCGACCCAGGCCCAGCAGCAAGCCCAGGGCGAGTTGCAGCGGCTCAACGGTCGCCTGGCGTCCCTGGAGGCCCTGCAGCAAGCGGCCCTGGACCCGGACACCGGCACCGCCCAGTGGCTGCGTGAGCAGCAACTGGCCGAGCGCCCACGCCTGGCCGATGACCTGCAGGTGGAGGCCGGCTGGGAGCTGGCAGTGGAAACCGTGTTGGGTGCCGACCTGCAGGCAGTGCTGGTGGAGGATTTCACCGGTATCGACCTGGGTGGGTTCGAGCAGGGCGACCTGCGCTTGTTGAGCCTGCCGGGAGAGGCTTCGTCCTTGCCCGGCAGCTTGCTGGACAAGGTGCAGTCCCAGGTCGACCTGGCGCCCTGGTTGGGCCAGGTCAAGCCGGTGGACAGCCTCGAGCAGGCCTTGGCCTTGCGTGGCCAGCTGGCGGCGGGGCAGAGCCTGATCAGCCGCGACGGTTATTGGGTCGGTCGGCATTTCCTGCGGGTGCGCCGCGCCAGCGACGCGCAGAGCGGAGTGTTGGCCCGGGGCCAGGAAATCCAGCAACTGATACTCGAGCGCGACGAGCGTGAAGCCAGTGTCGAGGACCTGGAAAGCCAGTTGCTCAACCTGCGGGCCCAGCAACGCCAGCAGGAAAACGGGCGTGAGCATCTGCGCCGGCTATTGCAGGACGAGGCTCGTCAGCAGGGTGAGTTGAAAGCCCTGTTGTCCGCTGGCAAAGCCAAGGCCGAGCAGTTGCATCTGCGCCGCAGCCGCCTCGACGAGGAGCTGGTGGAGCTGGCTGAGCAGCGCGAACTGGAGCATGAGCAGATCGGCGAGGCGCGCCTGCAACTGCAGGATGCGCTGGATGGCATGGCCTTGGACACCGAGCAGCGCGAGTCGCTGCTGGCCCAGCGCGACAGCTTGCGCGAGCGTCTCGACCGGGTGCGCCAGGAGGCCCGCCAGCACAAGGACCACGCCCATCAGTTGGCGGTGCGCATGGGCTCGCTCAAGGCCCAGCACGACTCCACGCGCCAGGCCCTGGAGCGCCTGGAGATGCAGTCCGAGCGCCTGACCGAGAAGCGCGAACAGTTGAGCCTCAACCTGGAGGAGGGCGAGGCGCCCCTGGAAGAATTGCGTCTCAAGCTCGAAGAGTTGCTGGAGCGGCGCATGAGCGTGGATGTCGAGCTCAAGGCCGCGCAGATCGCCATGGAAGATGCCGACCGTGAATTGCGTGAAGCCGAGAAGCGTCGCAGCCAGGCCGAGCAGCAGTCGCAGTTGATCCGCGGGCAGCTCGAGCAGCAACGGATGGAGTGGCAGGCGCTGAGCGTGCGGCGCAAGGCGCTGCAGGAGCAGTTGCTGGCCGATGGTTATGACCTGGATGGGGTACTGGCGACCCTGGCGGCGGATGCCAGCGAGCCGGCCGCGGAAGAGGAACTGGAGCGGATTGCGGCGCGGATCCAGCGCCTGGGGGCGATCAACCTCGCGGCGATCGACGAATACCGCCAGCAGTCCGAGCGCAAGCGCTACCTGGATGCCCAGGATGCCGACCTGGTACAGGCCCTGGAAACCCTGGAAAACGTGATCCGCAAGATCGACAAGGAAACCCGGAATCGTTTCAAGGACACTTTCGACCAGATCAATGGTGGCCTTCAGGCATTGTTTCCAAAAGTTTTCGGTGGCGGCAGCGCTTATTTGGAACTGACGGGCGAAGATCTACTCGATACAGGGGTGACGATCATGGCGCGCCCTCCGGGGAAGAAGAACAGCACCATTCATTTGCTCTCCGGTGGAGAAAAGGCACTGACCGCACTGGCCCTGGTATTCGCCATCTTCAAGTTGAATCCGGCACCTTTCTGCATGCTCGACGAAGTTGACGCACCGCTGGATGACGCTAACGTTGGACGCTATGCAAAGCTGGTCAAGGAGATGTCGCAAACGGTGCAGTTCATCTATATCACCCACAATAAGATCGCCATGGAAATGGCCGATCAATTGATGGGGGTGACGATGCACGAGCCCGGTTGTTCGCGCCTGGTGGCCGTGGACGTCGAAGAGGCCATGGCGATGGTGGACGCTTGAACCAGCGGGGTTGAGGGGGCTGTCGGGGGCAGCGCAGGAGGTTTTTCGCCATTGTCGGGCCAGCCAGGCGACATATTGGCCATAAGCGTTGCGACAGACGGTGTAAAGTTGCCTTTGGTCGTGCTAGTTTAATGTCAATTTTTTCTACGCGTGAGCAAAAGGCCATTCAGAACATAGAGTTGGCGCCACGTTTTAAAGCGGTTTGCAGATTGTAAGCCCCTTATTTTTCAGCATTTTTCATAGAGGCACGGGATTACATGGAAATCGGTCTGCGCGAGTGGCTGATCGTCATCGGCATTATTGTCATCGCCGGTATTCTTTTTGATGGCTGGCGGCGTATGCGCGGCGGCAAGGGCAAGTTGAAGTTCCGTCTTGATCGAAGTCTTTCCAACTTGCCGGATGAGGAAGGCAATGCCGAACTGCTGGGTCCGTCCCGGGTGCTGGACAACCACAAGGAGCCGCAACTGGATGAGCATGACTTGCCTTCGGTGAGCATGCCGGCCCGCGAGCCTCGGGAAAGTTCTTCGTCCAAGCGCGGCAAGCGTGGTAGCGAGCCGCAGCAGGGCGACCTCAACCTGGACCTGGATCTGGACAACGGTCCGAGCTTCAGCAGCCGTGACGATGATTTCCCGGCCGATGAAGGCAAGGCTGCCGGCTTCGGCGACAAGGACCAGCCCCAGGCCGAGGAAGTGCTGGTGATCAGCGTGATCTGCCGTGATGCGGCGGGCTTCAAGGGGCCGGCACTGTTGCAGAACATCCTCGAGAGCGGCCTGCGTTTTGGCGAGATGGATATCTTCCACCGCCACGAAAGCATGGCTGGCAACGGCGAAGTGCTGTTCTCCATGGCCAACGCGGTCAAGCCCGGGGTGTTCGACCTGGATGATATCGACCACTTCAGCACCCCGGCCGTGAGCTTCTTCCTGGGCCTGCCGGGCCCGCGTCATCCGAAACAGGCTTTCGACGTAATGGTGGCCGCGGCGCGCAAGTTGTCCCAGGAGCTCAATGGCGAGCTAAAGGACGACCAGCGCAGCGTCCTGACCGCCCAGACCATCGAACACTACCGCCAGCGCATCGTCGAGTTCGAGCGCCGTGCCCTGACCCAGAAGCGGTGACCCTCTGATCGCTGGCCAGCGATTTCGCCGAAGCGGGATCTATCCTGTAGGAGTCGACTGGCCAGCCAAGCCTGAACACCATCTTCGATCGAGCAGCCTAGGCTGCTCTTTTGCTTTATGAGAGAACCCCATGACCGCCGCCGAAACCCGCATTCTTGAGCTGCGCGCCGAGCTGGACCTGCACAACTATCGTTACCACGTGCTCGATGAACCCAGCATCCCGGACGCCGAGTACGACCGCCTGTTCCGCGAGCTCAAGGCTCTGGAGGCCGAGCATCCGGAGCTGGTGACCAGCGACTCGCCGACCCAGCGGGTCGGCAGCGCCGCGCTCTCGGCCTTCACCCAGGTCCGCCATGAGATCCCCATGCTCAGCCTGGGCAACGCCTTCGAAGAAGTCGACATGCGCGAGTTCGATCGCCGGGTCAATGAGGGCCTGGACCTGCCGAGCGGCGACCTGTTCGGTGGTGGCGCGGCGGTGGAGTACAGCTGCGAGCCCAAGCTCGACGGCCTGGCGGTCAGCCTGCTGTACCAGGGCGGCCTGCTGGTGCGTGGCGCCACCCGTGGCGACGGCACCACCGGTGAGGACATCAGCGTCAACGTGCGTACCGTGCGCAACATTCCGCTGAAGCTGCAGGGCAGTGGTTGGCCGGCGACCCTGGAAGTGCGCGGTGAAGTGTTCATGTCCAAGGCCGGCTTCGAGCGCTTGAACGCCGCGCAACTGGAGGCGGGCGGCAAGACCTTCGCCAACCCGCGCAACGCTGCGGCGGGCAGCCTGCGCCAGCTGGATTCGAAGATCACCGCCAGTCGGCCCCTGGAGTTCTGCTGCTACGGTCTGGGCCAGGTCACGGCGGACATCGCCGATACCCATATCGGCAACCTCGAGCAGCTCAAGCAGTGGGGCATGCCCATCAGTCGCGAGCTGCGCCTGGCCAAGGGGATCGACGAGTGCCTGGACTACTACCGCGAGATCGGCGAGCGGCGTAACGCGCTGCCCTACGAAATCGACGGCGTGGTGTTCAAGGTCAACAGCATCGCTTCCCAGCGCGAGCTGGGCTTCCGGGCCCGGGAGCCGCGCTGGGCCATCGCCCACAAGTTTCCGGCCATGGAAGAGCTCACCGAGCTGCTGGATGTGGAGTTCCAGGTCGGTCGTACCGGCGCGGTAACGCCGGTGGCGCGCTTGAAACCGGTCAAGGTGGCGGGGGTGACCGTATCCAACGCCACCTTGCACAACATGGACGAAGTGGCGCGCCTGGGGCTGATGATCGGCGACACGGTGATCATCCGGCGTGCTGGCGACGTGATCCCGCAGGTGGTGCAAGTGGTCACCGAGCGGCGCCCGGAGGATGCCCGGGCGGTGCAGATTCCCGAAAGCTGTCCGGTCTGCGGTTCCCATGTCGAGCGCACGCAACTGGTCAAGCGCAGCAAGGGCCGCGAAACTGTCAGCGACGGTGCGGTCTATCGCTGCGTGGGCCGCCTGGCCTGCGGTGCGCAGCTCAAGCAGGCGATCATCCACTTCGTCTCCCGGCGTGCCATGGATATCGAAGGCCTGGGGGACAAGACCATCGAGCAACTGGTGGACGAGCAGCTCATCGCCTCGCCGGCCGATCTCTACAAGCTCAAGTACGAGCAGATCATCGACCTGGAAGGCTTTGCCGAGGTCTCCAGCAACAAGCTGCTCAAGGCCATCGAAGACAGCAAGCGCCCGTCACTGGCGCGTTTCGTCTATGCCCTGGGCATCCCCGATGTCGGCGAAGAGACCGCCAAGGTCCTGGCGCGCTCCCTGGGCACCCTGGAGCGGGTACGCCTGGCGTTGCCGCAGGTGTTGACCTACTTGCCGGATGTCGGCCTGGAAGTCGCCCATGAAATCCACAGCTTCTTCGAAGACAGCCATAACCAGCAGGTGATCGGCGCCTTGCTGGCGGCGGACCAATGCGCCCTGGTGCTGCAGGATCAGGGCGAGCTGGGGGCGGAATTCGCCGCCAGCACCACCCTGGGCGGCATGCTCGACAAGTTGAACATTCCTTCAGTGGGGCCGGGCGCGGCACAGAAGCTGGCGGACAAGTTCGGTTCCTTGCAAGGGGTGATCGACGCCGATTGGCTGGACATGCGCCAGGCCTTGTCGGAGAAGCAGGCCAAGGCGGTCCGTGAGTTCTTCGACAATCCGGCCAATGCCCAGTTGGCCCAGGCCATCGAGCAACAGTTGCGTGACTTCGGCATGCACTGGCAGAGCGAGAAGAAGGCGGTCGAAGGCTTGCCCCTGGCCGGCCAGACCTGGGTGCTGACCGGTTCCCTGGAGTTGATGAGCCGCGATGTGGCCAAGGACAAGCTGGAAAGCCTGGGAGCCAAGGTGGCTGGTTCGGTTTCGGCCAAGACCCATTGCGTGGTGGCAGGTCCCGGGGCCGGTTCCAAGTTGGCCAAGGCCAACGAACTGGGCCTGAAGGTGCTGGACGAGGAGGCATTCGTCGCCTTCCTCGGTGAGCACGGCATTTCCGCTTTGGCCTGAAGCGTGGGCCGGCCGGCGCGAGCCAGCGCCCGCCGGCCCTGCTTGGTGACACTCCAAGTGCTTGAAGCCCTTCGAGTTTTTTATTCTGCAATGAGCGGTTGTATCTTCAACTCAGATAGGTACAATGGCGCGGCTCGCCATCAGGTGAGCGTCGTTATGGTGGCCCCATCGGTCCCCCCGCAACGATTACCCGTTAACCTGGTCAGGCCCGGAAGGGAGCAGCCACAGCGGGAACATTGTGTGCCGGGGTGTGGCTGGTGGGGCTGCCTCCAATCATCTAGATGATTGAGTCTCAACGAATTCCAAGGCTTTAGCGCGTGTTTGCCTTGTTTCGTATCTTTTCCAACCCTGCATACCCCTATCTTCGACTGCTCATCGTTGAGTCAAGTCGCAGGACTGCTTCGTTTCCATTTTAAAAGACCTCTCTGCGCCAGTTCGGAGAACGAACTGCGGAAGAATCAGCAACGGTCGCAGTTGTCCTTGGCATGGCGACTCAGAGGCCGGGATCAAACAGCGATTTGCTGGAATCCAATGGTTTTCTGAGGTAGAGAGGAATGCCATCCAGTTTGCTGAAATCAGGTTTGAGCTTTTTACCTCCCTTGGGCGCAGGCGCTGCTGGCTTGGCCTCCGGAGCGGCGGCAGCCGGTCCTGTTGTACCTTCAAGACCGATCATGTGTTTGAGCTGGAGCAGGTTGGCCTGGGCGAGATTGTCATAGATCTTCGCGCAAGCGCTGTCCAATGATGGGGGCCGGCGTGCGCTGGGCAGGTTCGCATAGGCGTTGAGGCAGATGTAGAACAGGTCGTTGGTCCAGGTGGTCATTTCGGTAATGCGCTGGACCGCTTCGGCAATTGCCTGCACGTCTGCGGCAGGAAGAGTGGTGGCAGGCGCGGCACTCAGGGTTGCTGCGCTGGAGGTTTGCACCATTGCTTGCTGCGCTTGCTTGAGCTGGGCCTGCATGGCGTCGATATTGCCTTGCATGGTTTTGGCTTCTTCACTGCCAGCGGTCATTTTGGCCAATTTGTCCTGAGCGTCCTTGATCATCTTGCTCTGGTCGATCAGGTATTGGCTGTTGGCGGTCGAACTGGCGCTGGTCAGGGCCACGGCGGGGCCCTTGGCTACACCGGTGAGTTGCTCGATTGCAAGAATGGCGACGGTGTTGCGTTGGTTGCGGGTCATGTACATCTGATACATGTCGGCAGTTATCGCCCCATTGGCATAAGCCTGGCACACGGCAAACAGCTGGTCGCGCAGGAGCTGGATGGATTGGGTGCGCAGGCCAATACTGGCTCCGGACTGCTGGTACGCGGCAGACAGCGCCGCGATATCTTCCTTGGACGCCGTGCCTGATGCTGCGAATGTCTTCAAGGCGTCGGGGCTGGGCTCGGGGCAGATGATCCGGACATCCTGAAGGACGTTGTTGACCAACTCCTTGCGCTCGATACCTGTTATGACTCGATCCTCTGCCTGGAGAGTCCGGGTCGATAGGCGGGCGGTGGTGCAGCCCGACAACAAAGCCAGGCAAAGAGCTGCTGACAAGGCTCGTTTCATCGAATTCCCTTCCGTTGGATCATGGTTTTTCATGTTCTGCCGGAGTCTAGATGCAGTCAGAAGATCGATATGGCGCTTCGCCATATTGCTGACGAGTGGCAAGTACCGAAGCACTCGCGAGGGTGTAGTAGTGCCCTGGATAATCGAAACGAACGCACATCCAAGGAGTGAACATGGCGTTGACCAGCAAGATTTCCCCCTACGACCCGCGATGGCCCCTGGCATTCGCCGCGGAGCGCGAGCGCATTGCGCCGGGTTTTGTCGGCGAGCTGCTGGACATTCATCACGTGGGCAGTACTGCGGTGGCCGGGCTTGCGGCCAAGCTGGAAATCGATGTGCTGCTGGTGGTCGCGCAGCATCGGGACGAGGCGCTGCGCCAGGCTTTCATGGCGACCCTGGGTTATGTCCGGGGCAGCGACTTGTCTGCCGGGCATCATTTCTATCGGCGGGACGTCGATGGGGTGCGGACCCACAAGGTGCATGTGTGCCTGGCGGGGCATGGGCAAATCCGGCGGATGCTGGGGTTTCGCGACCTGTTGCGCAGTGATCCGAACCTGCGCCAGCGCTATCAGGAACTGAAGCTGCAACTGGAAGCCAGTAACCGCGACGGTATCGGTGAGTATCTTGCACGCAAGGCGCCTTTCATTGATGCAGTGATGGAGAGCTGTCGATCGTGACCGCTCCGGGCGCGCTCATGCGCCGAGTTTCTCGCGCAGCAACTGGGCGAAGGCATCCCGGGCGCGGTGCTGCTGCACGTCCTGATGCCAGACAAAACGGTTGTCCACCGGCGCCAGGTCATCGAAGCGTTGCACGGTCAGGGTCGAGGACTGCGCATAGCGCTCCAGCACGCCTTCGGGGATCAGCGACACCCCCACACCCGCGCTGACGCAGCCGATGATGGTGCCCCAGCTGGCATAACCGGTGATCGGCAGGTTCAGGCCGTGCTTGCCGAGCCAGTTCTCCAGGGCGCGGCGATAGGGGCAACCGGCTGGCCACATGAACAGGTGCTGGCCTTGCAGGTCGCTGGCGCTGTGGATCGGAGCGCTACCGGCACTGGAAATCAGCACCAGGGGTTCGTGGTAGAGCACGGTTTGCTGCAGTTTCGCCGGCAGGGTATCGATGGCCACCAGGGCGCCGTCGATGCGCTGGTGGCGCAATTCTTCGAAGAGTTGCGACCAGGTGCCGGTGACCAGTTCCACGCTGACTTGTGGGTAGCGCCGGTGATACTCGGCCAGCAGCGGGGGCAGGCGGCCGCCGGCGCAGGACTCGATCGAGCCCAGGCGCAGCAGGCCGCTGGGTTCGGCCTGGCTATCCACCGCGCGTCGGGCTTCATCCACCAGGGCGAGGATGCGCTCGCTATAGCCGAGGAAGATTTCCCCGGCCGGGCTGATCCTCAGGCCGCGCCCGATGCGAGTGAACAAGGGAGTGCCCAGTTCGTTTTCCAGCTGCTTGAGGCGGTTGGTGATGTTGGACGGCACGCAGTACAGCTGCTCGGCCGCGCGAGCGATGCTGCCGAAGCGGGCCACGGCCTGCACCATCTTCAATTGAGTCAGTTCCATCGTTCATTTCCAGTGAGCAATGGGCTCAGTATTGATCAATTGTGGTGAGCTTTCGAGGGCGTGACACTGTAGTTCCCTACCTTGCCTGGAAGTTTGTCTCGTGAAGATCTCGCCCTCGCTGAAACTGGTTCTGGCCACGGCCATGGTCATCTTGTGCTGGGCCTATTCGCCGGTGGGCATCCATATCGGCCTTGAGGGCTACAGTCCCGGGCACCTGGCACTGCTGCGCTTTCTCATCGCTTCGGTATTCATGGTCGGCATTGCGCTGGTTGCAGGTATTTCCCTGCCGCGCTGGCGTGACATGCCCTGGTTGCTGGTGCTGGGGTTCTTCGCCATCGCCCTGCATCACGTCAGCCTCAACTACGGGCAGCAGGGTTTGAGTGCCGGCGCGTCCAGCGTGTTGGCGCAATCGGCACCGATCTTCAGCACCCTGATCGCGTTTTTCTGGCTCAAGGAGCCGGTCAGTGCCTGGCGCTGGAGTTGTGTGGCGCTGGGCCTGGTGGGCGCATTGCTGGTGGTGGCTGGTGATCGCGGCCTGGGTTCGATCCAGCCGCAGGGCTTGCTGGTGCTGCTGGCGGCTTTTTCCTGGGGGCTGTATTTCGTGCTGCAGCGGCGCTTTTCCGGGCGCCACGGGCTCTTGACCACCACTTGCTACATGGTCTGGGGCGGTACCTTGCTGTTGGCGGTGTATACCCCGGGCCTGGCCCAGACCGTTGTCCAGGCGCCCTTGCGGGTGAACCTGGCGGTGCTGTTGCTGGGGTTGTTTCCCAGCGCGCTGGCCTACCTGGCCTGGGCCTATGTGCTGGCGCGGGTCGAGGTCAGCCGGGCGTCGATCGCCATGTACCTGATCCCGCCGGTGGCCATGTTGTTGGCCGCGATCGTCTTGGGCGAGACGTTGCGCTCCGGGGTGGTGCTGGGGGCGGCGGTGGTGCTGGGCAGTGTGATGGCGATGCAGTTGGAGGGGCGCTGGCGCTGGAGCAAGAGCGCCAGTGCACGTGCCATGAACGACAAGGCCCCGGTTTGACGGGGCCTTGTGCAGTGGATCAGCTTTTCTTCTTGAACAGTCGGCCGATGAAGGCGACGACGGCAAGCACGCCGATGACGATGAACTTCTTGCCGGCCAGGAGCAGGACCCCGAGCTTGGCGAACAGTCCGGCCTTACTGGCGATACCGCCGGCCACCAGGGCTGCCAGGCCATAGGTGGCCAGCTTGTCGGTGCTCGGGTTGTAGTCGGCGTAGCGGTTGCCGTCGGTGAAGTTGGTGAAGGCCAGCACCTTGGGAATCTCGCGCTTGATGGTGGGCAGGTCTTGCATGGAAGCGACCGCATTGAGTTCCAGCACGCCTTCACGGCCCAGCACGCGGATGCTGTAGTTCAGGGTGTTGCTTTCGGCGCCTTCGGCCTTGAGTTCGCGGGCCCAGTACATCTTGTGCGATTGCGCGTCATAGCTTGGCTGCTCGGCCCAGCCCAGCAGGTGAATGGCGCTGTAGCCCTGTTCCTTGCGTTCTTTGTTGTCTTCCTCGTCCGCGGCCTGCATTTCTTTGAGCAGGTCCTGGTAGTCGATCTTCGCTGCATCGTCGTCGGAGATGTGGCCGTCGTTCTTGTAGCTGATGATCACTCCCCAGCCTTCGGCGGCCAGCGGGCTGACGGCGCTGGGCACGATCATGCCCAGGGTGGTGAAGCCGGGCGGGTTGCCCCAGCCTTCGGTCAGCAGCTTCTCGGTGTCCTTGGGAGTGAGGTAGTAGAACTCTTTGCTCAGGTCGAGGCTGGCGATGTCGCCAGGTAGCTTGATGTTGCCGTGGCGTGGCGAGAGCGAGGCGAGAAACTGTTCGGCAGTCTGGGTTTCGGCGTCCTTGGTGTCGGGCGTGTCGGCAGCGTTGGCCAAGAATGGGGTGGCGCAGAGCACGACCATGGCCATGAGGTGACGCAGGTACTTCATCGTATTCCCTTACATTTTGTGACAAGTGATAGGCGCGCAAGGATAGCGATGAGCCGCGTGCTGCTCAATGCAATGTTTCCATTTATTTCCGATGACTGGCAGAAGGGCAGCCCAAGGGCGGCGATTGCGCCCTTGGGGGATAAACGGATCAGTTCGCGGTGAGGAACAGCACTCGCAGGCGGTGTCCGTCCGGGTCGAGGGCGAGCAGGGTGTAGCCGAAACCCGTCACGGTCGGCTCCTGGACGATGGGGATGCCCAGCGCCTGCCAGTGACGATGCAGTTCATCCACGGCTTCGCGGCTGTCCACGGCCCAGCCCAGTTCGCCACCGCCGGCCAGTACCTGGGATTCGGGTCTGACGACCTGGCGGGACCAGAGCCCGAGCTTGATTCCCGAGTCGAGGATGAACAGGGTGAAATCCGCCGAAGCCTGCACCGGCGGTTTGTCCAGCAGCCGGCTGTAGAAGTCGGCGCTGGCGATGGGGCTATCCACGTAGAGCAAAAAATAGGTGTTGGTGATCATCATGACTCCTGGGGGGCTGGATTGGAGCGGCAGCTTATGCGCCGAGTCCGTCAGTTCCTGTCAGGAGTCGCAAGGTGAAAAAGAGACCTGCTCGCAAGGGGGGGCGAGCAGGCCTCTCTTGGTTGATTGACTGCGGGGCTCAAGGCTTGGACAAGGCCTGGTCTACCGCTGCTATCAGCTTTCCCAGATCCTTCGGGGTGGCTTTGTGAATGACACCGAACAAATAAGCCCGCTGTTCCTCTTCATCACCCAGATCGGCGAAGAAGGCTTTCAGCTTCACTCCCAGTACTTCGGCCAATAGAAATAGAGCTTCAACGCTGGGGGTGTAGGTGCCGGTTTCGAAGCGGCTGATGGTTTTGGGGTCAAAACCGGTTTTTTCACCTAGTTCAGCCTGAGTAAGCCCCGCTACCTTTCGATAGCGCTTGATGGCTGCACCCAAACTTGAAATTTGCATCGCTCAATTCCCATTTAGAATCAAGAACTTAACGATAAATATTGGCATTAGACAACACCATGTTTCATCACCTTGCTTTGCAAAATGTGATGCATTTCGTAGAATCGGCGCTTCGGACAGGTATTTGGTGATCTAGTTTCAGAAGGCAGGTTTATGAAACAAGAAATCATTGCATTTCCCTTGTTCACCTAAACCCAGGACTTGGCAGAGGCTCGAACGTCTCGTAATCCCGCCAACACTCCGTCCGCCGCCTCCATCTGACGCCTTACCTGATCCTAGTTGATCTATGTCGCACCGACGGTCAACCGCGGCGCAAACCCGCTGTACGGCTGCAATCAGGGCGTATCTTCCGATTGAGTCGTGCCGCCAGGAAAGTAATCGCCAATCAATTAATGCCGGCTCCGGCAACTATTGATTGCAGGCTGTCTATGGAGTTCTAAAGTGCGTCTCAATTTGCCGGTCAACTCTATCGAGCAGACCTTTCCCGACCAGCAGCGGCTTATCTCCGCCACCGACACCAGCAGTCACATCACGTACTGCAATGCCGAGTTCGCCGCCATGAGCGGCTTCAGCCAGGCCGAACTGATCGGCAGCACCCACAACCTGGTGCGGCATCCCGATATGCCGGCTGCGGTGTTCGAATCCATGTGGCGCTATCTCAAGGCCGGGCGCAGTTGGATGGGAGTGGTGAAGAACCGCTGCAAGAACGGCAACTTCTATTGGGTCAGCGCTTATGTCACGCCGATCCTCGAGGACGGGCGATTGGTGGGGTATGAGTCGGTGCGGGTCAAGCCGACCCGGGAGCAGGTAAGCCGTGCCGAGGCCCTGTATGCAAGGTTGCGTGCCGACAAATCACCGGTCCCGGCCTGGCGGCGCCTGGAGGCTGGCGCCCGGCCTTTGTTACTGCCCATGGCCGTAGCCACGGCCTGCCTTGCGGCATTCAATTGGTTGCCGACCCTGGCGGCCCAGGGCCTGACGCTGGCTGGCTTCCTCGGCGTCGGTCTGTTGGCTCAGCGCCGCTTGGGACGACAACTCAAGGAGATCGTCAGCAGCACACCGAACACCTTCGCCGATCCGATCTGCGCCCTGGCCTATAGCGAATCCCTTGGTCCGGCAGCGCAGCTGCAGATGATCCTGGTGAGCGAGGAGGCACGGTTGAAAACCGCCTTGACCCGCCTCAGCGACCTGGCCCGGCAGATGGCGGAAGCGGCGGCCGATTCCAGTCAGTTGTCCAGCCGCACCGAGACCGCTCTTCTGGAGCAGCGAGCGGAAACCGACATGACCGCCGCTGCCATGACCCAGATGGCCGCTTCGATCACCGAAGTCGCCGAGCATGTGCAGCACACCGCCAGCCAAGCCCATACCGCCAACCTGCTGGCACAGCAGGGCAGCGAGGTGGCAGGCACTTCCCGTGACGCCATCCAGGTGCTGGCGCGCACGGTCACCCAGATCAACCAAGCGGTTGGGGACCTGGCCGGGCAGACCCAGGACATCATGGTGGCGGCGAGCATGATCCAGGCGATCGCCGACCAGACCAACCTGCTGGCCCTGAATGCGGCGATCGAGGCCGCGAGGGCCGGCGAACAAGGACGCGGGTTCGCCGTGGTGGCCGACGAGGTGCGGGCCCTGGCCGGCAAGACCCGGGAATCCACCGAGCAGATCCAGGGCATCATCCACAGCCTGCGGGCCGGGGCCGACGAAGCGGTGCAGATCGCCAGCCTGGGGATCGAGGAGGCCGAGCAGGGGGTACAGCAGGTATTGCAGGCGCAGCAGGCCTTGCAAGGCATCGGCGCCGCGGTCGAGCGCATCACCGACATGAGCCAGCAGATGGCCGCCGCTTCGCAGGAGCAGTCCCATGTAGCCGAATCGGTGTCGGAACAGATCAACAGTGTCGCCGCCACGGTGCAGCGCACTGCCGAGGACGCCAGCGCCGGGGTGCTGCGTGGCGCCGAGCTGGAAAACATCTCTTCCGGGCTGCATGCCCTGGTCGAGCGGTTCAACCGCTAGCGACAGTGAGTTCGACTCATGGATGAGAAATACCGCAGGGCCGTCGATGCCGCCGCCATTTTTTCCGAAACCGACCTGGCCGGACGCATCACCTATGTCAACGACCTGTTCTGCCAGGTCTCGGGCTACAGCCGCGAAGAGCTGATCGGCGCCGACCACAGCATGCTCAGCTCCGGACTGCATGCTCCGGAGTTCTTCGCCGGGCTGTGGAGCACCATTACCCGGGGCCAGGTATGGAAGGGCGAGATCTGCAACCGCGCCAAGGACGGTAGCCTGTACTGGGTCGACAGCACCATGGTGCCGCTGGTGGACCAGCGTTCGGGGCGCGTGGTGCGCTATGTGTCGATTCGTTTCGATGTCAGCGAAAAACGCCAGCTCCTGCATTCCCTGCAATGGCGGGTCGGGCATGACGTGCTCACTGGGCTGCCCAATCGCGCGTTCCTCTCCGACCGGCTGCACCAGGCCCTGGAGTTCTCCCGCCAGGAGGAAATTCCCCTGGCGGTATGCATGCTCGACCTCGATGGCTTCAAGGCGGTCAACGACGGTTATGGCCATGCCTGTGGCGATCTGCTGCTGGTGGAAGTGGCCGCGCGGCTGCGCTCGATCATTCGTGGCGAAGACGTGGTGGCGCGCCTGGGGGGCGACGAGTTCGTGCTGATCCTGCGTTACGTGCGCGACATGCTGGAGTTGCGCGCCGCGCTGCAACGGGTGCTGGCCACCATTTCCCAGCCTTATTCGATCCAGGGCAAGGACATCAATGTCTTCGCCAGTATCGGCGTGACCCTGTTTCCTGCCGACAACCAGGATGCCGACACCCTGCTGCGCCATGCCGATCAGGCCATGTACGTGGCCAAGCAGAGCGGCCGCAACCGCTTCCACCTGTTCGATGTATTGCGCGATCGCGAGGTGATGGTCACCTACCAGACCGTCGAACAGGTGCGCCAGGCCCTGGATGGCGGGCAATTGCGGTTGTTCTTCCAGCCCAAGGTGAACATGCGCAGCGGGACCGTGGTGGGCCTGGAGGCCATGTTGCGCTGGCAGCATCCGCAGCGCGGATTGCTGGCGGCCCACGAGTTCCTGCCCCAGGTGGAAGAGACCGACCTGATCGTCGATATCGGCGAATGGGTCATGGATGGCGTGATGGACCAGTTGCAATGCTGGCAGGCCGCCGGCCAGCAATGGCCGGTCAGCCTGAATGTCGCCGCCCGGCATTTCCAGCGTGCGGATTTCGTCGAGCGGCTCAAGGGCATGCTCGATCGTTTTCCGGACGTGTCTCCAGCCCTGCTGGATTTGGAGATCGTCGAGTCGGTAGCCATCGACAACATCCGCAAAGTCAGTGATTGCCTGGATGCCTGCCAGGGTTTTGGCGTGCAGTTCTCCCTGGGCGACTTCGGCACCGGGCATTCGTCCCTGAGCTATCTCAAGCACCTGCGGACCCAGACCATCAAGATCGACCGGTTGTTCGTGCGCGACATGCTCCACGACCAGGACGACCAGGCGCTGGTCCAGGCCCTGGTGGGGCTGGCCCAGGCGTTTGGCCGCCAGGTGGTGGCCGAGGGCCTGGAAAGCCTGGCCCATGGCGAGCGCCTGATGGCCCTGGGCTGCGAGGTGGCCATGGGTGACTTCATCGCCGCGCCGATGCCGGCGGGCGCCGTGCTGGAGTGGGCCCATCGCTATCTGCCGCCGCCAGCCTGGCGCGTCGGCTCTCAGGGCGTGGCCGAGGCTTGCGCGGGCGGGGCGGAATCGACGTAGCGCTGGACGATGGCATCGATTTCGCCGGATTCCTTCATTTGCCGCAGAGTGCCCAGGATCTGTTCGCCCGGTACGGCCGGATCATTGCGCACATAACAGCCCACGGCCTGGTCCTGAACCAGGGCGACCCCATGCAGCGGGTTGTCGCTGGCCTGGGTCTTGTTGAACCAGTCCAGGGTCCACTGGCTGGCGATGGCGTAGCGGTAGCGGCCCACCACCAGCTTCTGCAGTACCTGCTGCTCGTTGCGTGCGTCATCGCGGATCAGCAGGTTGGCGTCGAACAGTGGCTGCAAGGGGGCATAGGTATAGCTAAGGACGGTGCCGATGTGCTGGCGCGGCAGGTCGCCGAGCTTGACGATGGCGGGTATCGGGCTGGTGCTCACCAGCAAGTTGCGCTGGCGGAACAGCGGGGCGCTCCACAGGTAGTCGGCGGACGGAGCCGGCAGCCAGGCCGGGGCGGCGTAGCAGCGCACGTCGACTTCGCCCTGGGCCATGGCCTTCTGTACCCGGGCCCGGGCCAGGACATGGAATTCGGCACGCAGGCCCAGATGCCGGGCCAGGCTGTCCATGGTGTCGTAGAGAATGCCGCCGCTGGGGCGATCGTCCTCCAGCGCGACGGTCGGCATGGTCCAGCTGTCGGCGACGGCGAAGCGCAGGGGCGGTTCCGTGGCATGCAGGTTGCCGCAGAGCAGAAGCAGGGCGCCTGGGGTCCAGCGCATAGAGTCTCCGGGTATCGGCGAGCGGGCAATCCTTGGCAAAAGTCAGCTTAGACAGATTAGACGAGCGCGCCGGATGCAATTTCGCCCTTGCTCCGCTAGCATTACCGGCTTCCGCTTTCCAGTTGCGACGGTTTTCGATGAGTTATCAGGTTCTTGCACGTAAATGGCGTCCGCGCTCGTTCCGCGAAATGGTCGGCCAGACCCATGTGCTCAAGGCTCTGATCAATGCCTTGGACAGCCAGCGGCTGCACCATGCCTACCTGTTTACCGGTACGCGCGGGGTGGGCAAGACCACCATCGCGCGGATCATTGCCAAATGCCTGAATTGTGAAACGGGCATCACTTCCACCCCATGCGGCACCTGTTCGGTGTGCACCGAGATCGACGAAGGGCGCTTCGTCGACCTGATCGAGATCGACGCCGCTAGCCGGACCAAGGTCGAGGACACCCGCGAACTGCTGGACAACGTGCAGTACGCCCCGAGCCGCGGGCGCTTCAAGGTCTACCTGATCGACGAAGTGCACATGCTCTCCAGCCACTCGTTCAACGCTCTGCTCAAGACCCTCGAGGAGCCGCCGCCCTACGTCAAGTTCATCCTGGCGACCACCGATCCGCAGAAACTGCCGGCGACCATCCTGTCCCGCTGCCTGCAGTTCTCCCTGAAGAACATGACCCCCGAGCGGGTGGTCGAACACCTGAGCCATGTGCTGGGTGTGGAGAACGTGCCGTTCGAGGACGACGCCCTGTGGCTGCTGGGTCGCGCTGCCGATGGTTCGATGCGCGACGCCATGAGCCTCACCGACCAGGCCATCGCCTTTGGCGAGGGCAAGGTCATGGCCGCCGATGTACGAGCGATGCTCGGCACCCTCGATCACGGCCAGGTCTACGATGTGCTCCATGGGCTGATCGAGGGCGATGCCAAGGCTCTGCTGGAGGCTGTGCGTCACTTGGCGGAGCAGGGGCCGGACTGGAACGGCGTGCTCTCGGAGATCCTCAACGTGCTGCACCGGGTGGCCATCGCCCAGGCGTTGCCCGAGGGCGTCGACAACGGCCACGGCGATCGCGAGCGAGTGCTGGCCCTGGCCCAGGCCCTGCCGGCCGAAGACGTACAGTTCTATTACCAGATGGGCCTGATTGGCCGGCGCGACCTGCCCCTGGCGCCGGACCCGCGTGGCGGTTTCGAAATGGTCCTGCTGCGGATGCTGGCCTTCCGGCCGGCGGATACCGCGGATGCACCGAGACAACCGCTAAAGCCAGTGGGGATCAGCCAGGCCACAGTTGATTCCGCCCAAGCCGTGGCGGCGCCAGCAGCGGTCGCGTCCGTTGCCGTGCCTGTGGCCAGTGTGCCGGTCGCTCCGGCTCCTGCCGCACCTCCTGCTGCGGAGCCGGTAGCCGAACCGGCCGCCGCGCCAACAGCAATACCTGCGCCAGCACCCGAGCCAGCCCCGGCCTCGGTCGAAGCCGCTCCTGAACCTGAGCCGGTGCAGGCCGAAGAAATAGTCGACCTGCCGTGGAACGACCCGGTGGAGCCACCGCTGGAACAACAGCCGGCCGTGGAGCCGATGCTGGATGTCATCGCCGAACCACCGGAGTTGCCGGCAGTGCTGACTCCGGTGCCGGACAGCGTGGTGCCGGACGTCCCCGAGTGGGCCAGTGCGCCGATGCCCGAGCCGACCGTGGCCCAGGTGGATGCCGCGACCCCGGGGAGCGACCTGGACGACGAGCCGCCGCTGGACGAGGACTACATCGAGCCGGACATGGATTCGGCCTACAGCTACCTCGATGAACTGGCCAGCGAACATACCGCCGAGCCGGCCCCGGAACCCGAGCCTGAGCCGGCCGCCATGCCGGCCACCGGCCTGGCCCTGGAGTGGCTGGAACTGTTTCCGAAGCTGCCTATTTCCGGGATGACAGGCAGTATTGCCGCCAACTGCACCCTGATCGCGGTGGACGGCGACCAGTGGCTGCTGCATCTGGATCCGGCCCACAGCGCGCTGTTCAACGCCACCCAGCAGCGCCGTCTCAACGAAGCGCTGAACCAGTACCACGGGCGTACGCTGACGCTGAACATCGAGCTGATCAAGCCCGAGCAGGAAACCCCGGCCCAGGCCGCGTCCCGGCGTCGCGCCGACCGTCAGCGCGAAGCGGAGGAGTCGATTCATGGCGATCCGTTCATCCAGCGGATGGTCCAGGAGTTCGGTGCCGTGGTGCGCCACGATACTATTGAACCTGTCGAGGCCCCGGCCGCGCAGGGTTGAGCATTTAACTTAAAGGGCGCCGGCCAAGGGCCGGGCGCCGTTCTCATCACCATACTTTGAGGTAATTACCATGATGAAAGGTGGCATGGCCGGCCTGATGAAGCAGGCGCAGCAGATGCAGGAAAAGATGGCCAAGATGCAGGAAGAACTGGCCAACGCCGAAGTCACCGGCAAGGCCGGGGGCGACATGGTCAGCGTGGTCATGACCGGCCGTCATGACATCAAGCGCGTGAGCATCGACCCGAGCCTGCTGGAAGGCGTCAGCGACGACGACCGCGAAGTGCTGGAAGACTTGTTCGCTGCAGCGGTGAACGACGCCGTGCGCAAGATCGAAGCCAACAGCCAGGAAAAGATGTCCGGCATGACCGCCGGCATGCAGCTGCCTCCGGGCATGAAGCTGCCTTTCTGATTCGCTGCGGCTTATCGGATTGCAACGAACAATGCCAGGCCCGGAGCCTGGCATTTTTTTGCCCATCGATTGGCCGGCGGGGGCCCAAGCGCCCCGTGCGCCACTGCGGCCAGGGGCAGAAACATCGAACACCGGTGCCTGGCCATGGTCTGCACCCTATACAGTCTTGTCCATTCATCGATAACGGAGTGTCTGTGATGCCGCAAACAATGACCCTCAATCAGCGTGTGGTACTGGTGTCGCGCCCCCAGGGCGCGCCGGTTCCGGAGAACTTTCGCCTGGAGCGGGTGACGCTGCCGGAGCTGGCGGACGGCCAGGTGCTGCTCAAGACCCTGTACCTGTCCCTGGACCCCTATATGCGTGGGCGCATGAGCGATGCGCCCTCCTACGCGGCGCCGGTGGAGATCGACGAAGTCATGACCGGTGGTGCCGTGAGCCGGGTCGAGCGTTCGCTGAATCCCAAGTTCCAGGAAGGCGACCTGGTGGTGGGCGCCACCGGCTGGCAGAGCCACTGCATCAGCGATGGGCGCAACCTGGTGCCAGTACCGGCGGGCTTGCCCAGCCCGTCCATGGCCCTGGGAGTGCTGGGTATGCCCGGCATGACCGCCTACATGGGGTTGATGGACATCGGCCAGCCCAAGGCCGGAGAGACCCTGGTGGTGGCTGCGGCATCCGGGGCGGTGGGTTCGGTGGTGGGGCAGGTGGCCAAGCTCAAGGGGTTGCGGGTGGTGGGAGTCGCCGGTGGGGCCGACAAATGCCGCTACGTGGTGGAGGAACTGGGATTCGATGCCTGTATCGATCACAAGAGCCCGGAGTTCGCCGACGAGCTGGCCCAGGCGTGCTTCAAGGGCGTGGATATCTATTTCGAGAACGTCGGCGGCAAGGTGTTCGATGCGGTGCTGCCGTTGCTCAATGCCAAGGCACGCATCCCCTTGTGTGGCCTGATTGCCCAGTACAACGCCCGGGAGTTGCCGGTGGGGCCGGATCGCCTGCCGCTGTTGCAACGCAGCCTGTTGACCAAGCGGGTACGGATCCAGGGGTTCATCGTATTCGACGACTACGGTGATCGCCAACCGGAGTTCATCAAGGCCATGGCGCCCTGGGTGCGCGAGGGCAAGGTCAAGTTCAAGGAGGATGTGGTCGAAGGCCTGGAGCAGGCGCCGCAAGCGTTCATCGGCCTGCTGGAAGGGCGCAACTTCGGCAAGCTGGTGGTCAAGGTCGCCACCGACGGCAGCATTTGACGCTATCCCGGGGCGCGGGTATAAACCGCGTCTCGTCGTTTTGTCGGACCTTTGCCCATGAGCTTCAGCCCCCTTATTCGCCAACTGATCGATGCCTTGCGCACCTTGCCCGGGGTGGGGCAGAAAACTGCCCAGCGCATGGCCCTGCAGCTGCTCGAGCGTGATCGCAGCGGCGGCTTGCGCCTGGCCCAGGCCCTGAGCCAGGCCATGGATGGGGTGGGGCATTGCCGCCAGTGCCGGACCCTGACCGAAGACGAGCTCTGCCCGCAGTGCGCCGATCCGCGACGCGACGACAGCCTGCTGTGCGTGGTCGAGGGGCCGATGGATGTCTACGCGGTGGAGCAGACCGGCTATCGCGGTCGCTATTTCGTGCTCAAGGGGCATCTCTCGCCCCTCGACGGCCTGGGTCCGGAAGCCATCGGCATTCCGCAATTGCTGGCGCGGATCGAAGAGCAGGGCACCTTCAGCGAGGTCATCCTGGCCACCAACCCCACGGTGGAAGGCGAAGCTACTGCCCATTACATCGCCCAGCTGTTGACCGACAAGGGCCTGATCGCTTCGCGGATCGCCCACGGCGTGCCCCTGGGGGGCGAGCTGGAGCTGGTGGACGGCGGCACCCTGGCCCACTCCTTCGCCGGACGCAAGCCCATCACCCTGTAACCCCATCCGTCTGCCGGCCCGCCGGCGGACGGTTTCTTGCGCTCTCTTGAAAACCAAGCAAGCGCTTGGTAAGTTCCTCCGACCCTTCAGAGGAGCTTGCCGATGTCTGCCTGCCAGGAATACTTCGATCCCAGCCACCAACTGATCCGTGACAGCGTGCGACGTTTCGTCGAGCGCGAGATCCTCCCCGACATCGAACACTGGGAGGAGGCCGAGAGCTTTCCCCGTGAGTTGTATCTCAAGGCCGGCGCGGCCGGCATTCTCGGTATCGGTTATCCGCAGGCCCTGGGGGGCAGCCATGAAGGCGACCTGTTCGCCAAGGTCGCCGCCAGCGAAGAGTTGATGCGCAGCGGTTCCGGTGGCCTGGTGGCGGGATTGGGATCGCTGGATATCGGCTTGCCGCCCATCGTCAAGTGGGCGCGTCCCGAGGTTCGCGAGCGTGTGGCGCCCCTGGTGCTGTCCGGAGAGAAGATTTGCGCCCTGGCGGTGACCGAGCCCGGTGGCGGTTCCGACGTGGCCAACCTGCAGACCCGCGCAGTGCGCGACGGTGATCATTATCGCGTCAGCGGCAGCAAGACTTTCATTACCAGTGGCGTGCGCGCCGACTTCTACACCGTGGCCGTGCGTACCGGTGAGCCGGGTTATGGCGGTATCAGCCTGCTGTTGATCGAGAAGGGCACGCCCGGCTTCACCGTGGGCCGGCAGTTGAAGAAGATGGGGTGGTGGGCGTCTGATACCGCCGAGCTGTTCTTCGAGGACTGCCGGGTGCCGGCGGGCAACCTGATCGGTGTCGAGAACATGGGGTTCGCCTGCATCATGGGCAATTTCCAGAGCGAACGCCTGGCCCTGGCGTTGATGGCCAACATGACTGCGCAGATGGCTGTGGAAGAGAGCCTGAAGTGGGCACGCGAGCGCGAGGCGTTCGGCAAGCCAGTGGCCAAGTTCCAGGTGATCAAGCATCGACTGGCGGAAATGGCCACGGCCGTGGAGGTGTCCCGGGAGTTCACCTACCGCCAGGCGGCCAAGATGGCCGCCGGCAAGAGCGTGATCAAGGAAATCTCCATGGCCAAGAACTTCGCCACCGACACTGCCGATCGCATCACCTACGATGCCGTGCAGATCCTCGGTGGCATGGGCTACATGCGCGAGAGCCTGGTGGAGCGCCTGTATCGCGACAATCGCATCCTGTCCATCGGCGGTGGCACCCGCGAGGTGATGAACGAAATCATCAGCAAGCAGATGGGGCTCTAGCCAGGTTCGGGAATCACCAGCGGGCCACGGTCTTCGTCACTGATGAGCAGCGTCAGCGACTGCGCCGGTTCAATGGCCCGGGCGGGCGTCAAACCGGTAGATGGCTGCGGCAACCGCTATCGGACTATACCTAGACGGCCAGCTGGTGGGCCCGGTGCTTGGTGTGGCTGCTGGTATGAGACGCCGTCCCCGGGGGACGGCATGCCGGGATCAGCGTTCGGTCAGGGAGAACTGGGTCAGGCAGAAGGTTGGGATGCCCATGTCCTGGAGCTTTTGCGATCCGCCAAGCTCCGGCAGGTCGATGATGGCTGCGGCTTCATGGATCTTCGCGCCCATGCGCCGTACCAGGTTGGCAGCGGCGATCAGCGTGCCGCCGGTGGCGATCAGGTCATCGAACATCAGCACCGAGTCACCCTCGCACAGGCTATCGGCATGGACTTCGAGGAAGGCTTCGCCGTATTCGGTCTGGTAGCCCTCGGCCAATACATCCGCTGGCAGTTTGCCTTGTTTGCGAAACAGGATCAGCGGCTTGTTCAGCTGGTAGGCGATGATCGAACCGATCAGGAAGCCCCGGGCATCCATGGCGCCGATGTGGCTGAAGTCTTCTTCGACATAGCGCTGGGCGAAACTGTCGGCCACCAGGCGCAGGGCCCGTGGAGACTGGAACAGGGGGGTGATGTCGCGGAAGATCACGCCCGGCTTCGGGAAGTCGATGACGGGGCGGATCAGGGATTTGATGTCGAAGGAGTCGAAGGCCATCTGCAGGTGTCCTGGCGGGCGAAATAAGCCGCGCCAGTATACCCGCGACCGAGCCGCTTGGCTCAGTCGCAGTGCCTGTGGATCAGGCGTCCACCGAGCCGCCGGCCAGGGCGCAGAGCTGGATCGGATCGAGGATGTGGACTTCCTTGCCTTCGGCGGCAATCAGTTCGTTCTGCTGGAAGCGGGTGAACACCCGGGACACGGTTTCCACGGCCAGGCCCAGGTAGTTGCCGATTTCGTTGCGCGACATGCTCAGGCGGAACTGGTTGGCGGAAAAACCCCTGGCACGGAAGCGCGCCGACAGGTTCACCAGGAAGGTGGCGATGCGCTCGTCAGCGGTCTTTTTCGACAACAGCAGCATCATCTGTTGGTCGTCGCGGATCTCGCGGCTCATGACCCGCATCAACTGGCGACGCAGCTGGGGCAGCTGCAATGCCAGCTCGTCCAGGCGCTCGAAGGGGATCTCGCAGACCGAGGTGGTTTCCAGGGCCTGTGCCGAAACCGGATGGCTCTCGGTATCCATGCCGGACAACCCCACCAGCTCGCTGGGGAGGTGGAAGCCGGTGATCTGTTCTTCGCCGCTGTCGCTGAGGCTGAAGGTTTTCAGGGCGCCCGAGCGGACGGCATAGACCGAGTCGAAGCCATCACCCTGACGGAACAGGAATTCGCCTTTTTTCAATGGGCGGCCACGTTTGACGATTTCGTCCAGCGCGTCCATGTCTTCCAGATTCAGAGAAAGTGGCAGGCAGAGAGGGGCCAGGCTGCAGTCCTTGCAATGGGCCTGGTTATGAGCGCGCAGTTTAACTGGCTCGGACATTCTAGAATCCTTGTGGGAAAGCACACATAAGCCGTAAGGGTAACTCACGGGAGGAGGTTCCGGCCAGTCCGTGCCGTGTTGACGATCAGTCGTAAAGCAATCCTTTAATGGGTCGATAGCCTGTTAACGAAAGCAACTTGGAGAGGCGCGGTTATGTCGTCCGTTGGCGGTATTACTAATGGCAGCAATAACTTGCAGCTGTTTTCTGAGTCCTCGAAAAGCGCTGATGGTGAAGAACTAAGGGTTTCTCCGTTAGTTGCCGAGCCGTTACCGGGGGAGGGCGTCAAAGTGTCGCTGTCCGGAGCCGGGCTGAAGAAATCCTCCAAGGCTGCCGGGGACGACAGCGACATCGAGGAAAGTGGCTTGCCCCAGACCATTCAGCAAATCCTCAAGATGATCAGGAAATTGCAACAACAGATTTCAGAGAAGATGGCCGAGCTACAGGCGGTCATGGCCGACAAGCGTTTGAGCCCCGAAGAAGCCAGGATCAAGGTCGGTGGCCTGCAAGCTGACCTGGCGACTCTGAACAGTGGCTTGCTGTCTGCCAATGCCTCCCTGGTCAAGGCGATGAGGCAGGAAAGCCTGACCCAGGAGCAAGTGATGAAGGCCGCTGCGTTGCTGATGAAATCCTAGTGACGCTACGAAAGCGAGCCGGGCTTCGATCATGTTTTGGTGTCGATGTCCGGCAAGTTTTCGTCCCCGTCTTAAATTACCCGGGAAAACCGCTGGCGGTTTTGTTGGCCCAGGTAAGCGTCGAACACCATGCATACCGAACGTACCAGCAGGCGACCTGCCGGCAATACCGTAATGCCTTGGTCGTTTAGTTCGATCAGGCCATCGTCGGCCATCTCCTGCAAGTTTGCCCATAGTTCATGGAAATAACCGCGGAAGTCGATATTGAATGCCTGTTCGATGTTTTCGAACTTGAGACTAAAGTTGCATATCAGTTGTTGAATTATTTCACGGCGCAGGCGGTCATCGGCACTGCAAACCAAGCCGCGACTTGTCGCTAGTTGTGCCCCCGCCAAAGTATTTTGATAGTGGGCCAGGTCACTGCTGTTCTGGCAGTACAGGTCGCCGATCTGGCTGATGGCCGAAACCCCCAGGCCGATCAGGTCGCAATGGCCGTGGGTGGTATAGCCCTGGAAGTTGCGTTGCAGGGTCGACTCTTCCTGGGCAATGGCCAGCTCGTCGTCGGGCAGGGCGAAATGATCCATGCCGATGTAGCGGTACCCGGCGGCGGTCAGTTGTTCGATGCTGCGTTGCAGCATCTGCAGTTTTTCTGCGGGAGCCGGCAGTTCGCTGCTGTTGATCCGGCGCTGTGGCATGAAGCGCTCGGGCAGGTGAGCGTAGTTGAATACCGAGAGCCGATCCGGTTGCAGGTTGATGACCTCGTCCACGGTCCGGGCGAAGTTCTCCGGCGTCTGCTTGGGCAGGCCATAGATCAAGTCGATATTGATGGAGCGGAACTGCAGGGTCCGGGCCGCCTCGATCACCGCGCGGGTTTCCTCCAGGCTCTGCAAGCGGTTGACCGCACGTTGCACGGCCGGGTCCAGGTCCTGCAAGCCGATACTGACTCGGTTGAACCCCAGCTCCCGCAACAGGCCCATGGTCGACCAATCGGCCTCCCTGGGGTCGATCTCGATACCGTAGTCGCCGGAATCATCGTCGAGCAGGTTGAAGTGCTTGCGCAGCAAGGCCATCAGCTGGCGCAACTCGTCATGGTTGAGAAAGGTCGGGGTGCCGCCACCGAAGTGCAGTTGCTCGACCCGCTGGTTCGGGGCCAGGTGGCAGGCGATCAATTGCATCTCCTGCTCCAGCCGCTGCAGGTAGGGCAGCGCGCGGCTGCGGTCCTTGGTGATGACCTTGTTGCAGGCGCAGTAGTAGCAGATGTTGGCGCAGAACGGGATGTGCACGTACAGCGACAGCGGGCGCTGGGCCTTGCGGCTGTCGCGCAGTGCGTGCAGCAGGTCGAAGGCGCCGACCTGGCTGTTGAATTGCACAGCGGTCGGGTACGAGGTGTAGCGTGGGCCCGCCAGGTCGTAGCGGCGGATCAGATCTGTGTCCCAACGAATGGCGTCGAGCATGCGGGAATTCCCCCGGATAGGCTGGCAATGCTCGCGAGTCTAGGGGGTAGGGGCTGAAGCCATCTTGATTTGTATCAAGGGTGTTCCCAGGCGGCTGGGGTAGTGCTCCGCGAAGGTTTCAGTGGCCCATCAACCAGTGCTGGTGCGGACCTGGCAGGGTCCAGATGCCGAACAGCATGACCAGCAGGCCGCCAGCCAGGCGCACGCTGCGACGGCGCAGCAGGGCCGTGACCCGTTCCGCCGCCAGGCCGGTGGCCAGCAGTACCGGCCAGGTGCCCAGGCCGAAGGCCAGCATCAGCAGTGCGCTGTCCAGGGCATTGCCCTGGCTCGCCGACCACAGCAGGGTGCTATATACCAGGCCGCAGGGCAGCCAGCCCCAGAGTGCGCCTAGTACCAGGGCCCGTGGCAGGCTGGACACCGGCAGCAGGCGACTGGCCAGGGGCTGGATATGCCGCCACAAACCCTTGCCCAGGGCCTCGATACGGGTCAGGCCGCTCCACCAGCCGGCCAGGTACAGGCCCATGGCGATCAGCAACAGCCCGGCCAGGGTGCGCATGAACAGGGCCACGGGGCTGTTGGCCACCGCCCAGCCCGCCAGGCCCAGCAGCAGGCCGGCCAGGGCGTAGCTGAGGATGCGCCCCAGGTTGTAGGCCAATAGCAGGCGCAGGCGCCGCCCACGTTGTTCCTGGGGAATGGCCAGGGTCAGTGCGCCCATCAGGCCTCCGCACATGCCCAGGCAGTGGCCGCCGCCGAGGAGGCCGAGGATCACTGCGGAAACCAGCAGCGGGGCCAGCTCAAGCATGGGGCGGTTCCGATTTCTTGGCTGGATCCTGCTCGGCGGCCGGTTGGCCCTTGGCGGCATCCACCGCGGCGGTGTGGCTTGGATCCTGGTCGTCGAACAGGATGCTGTGGGCCGGGCCGTCGAGGTCGTCGTACTGGCCGCTGTCGACGGCCCAGAAGAAGATGTAGATGGCGATGGCCACGATCAGCAGGGCGGCCGGGATCATCACGTAAAGAGCTGGCATCTGGACTCCAGGCCCGGCGGCTCAGGCCAGCAGCGGGCGGGTTGCGGGGGCTTCGGCGCTGTCGGCCAGCCGCGGCATGCGGGTCAGGCGCAGGGCGTTGAGCACCACGGTCAGGGAACTGATGGACATGCCGACCGCGGCCCAGACCGGAGTGATCCAGCCAAGGGCGGCGAACGGCAGCATCAGGCCATTGTACAGCCCCGCCCACAGCAGGTTCTCGATGATCACCCGGCGAGTCCGGCGAGCCAGGCTGAAGGCCTGTACCAAGGCTTCCAGGCGATTGGACAGCAGCACCGCATCGGCGCTGGTCTTGGCCAGGTCGGTGGCCGAGCCCATGGCCACGCTGATGTCGGCGGCGGCCAGCACCGGCACGTCGTTGACCCCGTCGCCGAGCATCAGCACCTTGCGGCCCTGCTGGTGCAACTGCTGCAACACTTGCAGCTTGTCGTCCGGGCGCAGGCCGCCGCGGGCTTCGTCGATCTGCAATTGTGCGGCGACGCTGGCGACCATCGGCGAGCTGTCCCCGGACAGCAGCAAGGTGTGCCAGCCACGGGCCTTGCAGGCTGCCAGCAGGGCCGGGGCATCGCTGCGCAGGCGGTCGTCGAGCACCAGCCAGGCGAGGGCACCCTGGGTATCGCCGAGCAGCAACCACTGGCCGGCTTCATCGGGCATTTGCGGTACCGCGCAACCGCTGAGCTGGCAGACGAACGCCGGATGGCCGATACGCAGGCGCTGGCCCTGGACCGATCCTTCCAGGCCCAGCCCCGGGCTGCTGGTGACATCCTCGGCGGCCACCGGTGCACGGCCGAACGCCCTGGCGATCGGATGTTCGGAACGGTTTTCCAGGGCCGCGGCCAGGCTCAGGCAAGCATCGCCGGACAGGCTGCCAAGCGGGCGGATGGCGCGCAGGGCCAGGCGGCCTTCGGTCAGGGTGCCGGTCTTGTCGAAGATCACCGTATCGATCTGGTTCAGGCCTTCGAGGACATGGCCACGGGTCAGCAGCAGGCCAAGCTTGTGCAGGGTGCCAGTGGCGGCGGTGAGGGCCGTGGGTGTGGCCAGGGACAGCGCGCAGGGGCAAGTGGCGACCAGCATCGCCAGGACGATCCAGAAGGCCCGGGGCGCGTCCAGTTGCCACCACAACAAGCCGATGGCGGCTGCGGCTATCAGCGACAACAGCAGGAACCACTGGGCGGCGCGCTCGGCCACTTCGGCCAGGCGGGGTTTTTCGGCCTGGGCCCGGTCCAGCAGGCGAACGATGGCCGACAGGCGAGTGTCCTGGCCCAGGGCCTGGACCTCCACGGTCAATGCCCCCTCGACGTTCAAGGTTCCGGCGGTGACGGTATCGCCCAGGCCTCGGGGTTGTGGCAGGTATTCGCCGGTGAGCAGCGATTCGTCGACGCTCGACTGGCCGTCGAGGATCTTGCCGTCCGCCGGCAACACCGCGCCGGGATGCACCAGTACCCGGTCGCCCAGGCGCAATTCGCTGAGCAGGATGCGTTCGCTCTGACCGCTTGCGTCCAGGCGCAGGCAGGAGGCCGGTAGCAGGTTGACCAGTTGCGCGGTGGCCGCCGCGGTCCGTTCCCGGGCCCGGCGCTCCAGGTAGCGGCCGGCGAGGAGGAACAGGGCGAACATGCCTACTGCGTCGAAATACAGCTCGCCGACTCCGCTGATGGAGGTCCAGATGCCCGCCAGGTAGGCCCCGCCGATGGCCAGGGAAACCGAGACGTCCATGGTCAGGTGGCGAGTGCGCAGGTCACGCATCGCACCCTTGAAGAACGGCGCACAGCTATAGAAGACGATAGGAGTGGTGAGGAACAGCGCGACCCAGCGCAGGATGGTGTGCAGCTCCGGGCTCAGGTCGATGTTGAATTCCGGCCAGGTGGCCATGGTCGCCATCATTGCCTGGAACCACAGCAGGCCGGCCACGCCCAGTTGGCGTAGAGCCAGGCGGTTCTCGCCAGCCAGTTGCTCGCTGGCTTTGTCCGGCTGGTAGGGGTGGGCGGCGTAGCCGATCTGGCGCAGCTGCGCGAGCAACTGGCTCAAGGGCAGGTCGCTGTCGGCCCAGCTCACGTGCAGGCGATGATTGGACAGGTTGAGCCGGGCTTCGGCCACTGCCGGCAGGCTGCGCAGGTGCTTCTCGATCAACCAGCCGCAGGCGGCGCAACTGATGCCTTCCATGAGCAGGGTGGTCTGCGCCAGTTCGCCCTCGTGGCGGACGAAGGGCTGTTGCACATCGGCGCGATCGTATAGCGCCAGTTCGTCCACCAGTTGTACCGGCAAGGCCTCGGGGTTGGCGGATGCTTCACTGCGGTGGCTGTAGTAGTGCTCCAGGCCGCCGGCGACTATCGCCTCCGCGACCGCCTGGCAACCCGGGCAGCAGAACTCCCTGGATTCGCCGAGCACGACGGCGGTGAACCGGCTGCCGGGAGGAACCGGCAGGGCACAGTGGTAGCAAGGCAGTGGCGTGGTCATCGGCAGTCTTTTGGCTCTGGGAAAAACTCATCGCCGGCCAGTCGACTCCTGCCTGGGGGCAGGGAGGCGGCAGTCCGGCGATGTGTGGCGGGTGTCGATCAATTCAGGTCTTCGGCGCCTTGCAGCGGCTCGTCGCCCAACAGCAGGTCCTTGTCGTGGCTGACCTGTTCTTCCTCGAACATGCGCCAGGTCTTGTCGCCCTCGACCCCAAGCAGCTCGACGAAGCGCCGGCCCTCGACCTTGTCGTTCACCTGGCCGATGTAGCGACCGTGTTCGGTTTCGCTGCGGGTCAGGACGATCTTGCGATCCTTCTCTGGCTGGGTCGGCGAGATCAGGTTCAGCTCAAGGCTCTTGGGCTGGCTGTCGCCGCTCAAGCGCAGTTCGACTTCGCCGGTCAGGTCGTCGAGATGCACGCTGGCGCGCATTTTCAGCGTTTGTGCCAGCAACTCGCGGTCCAGGGAGCGGTTGATGCCTTTGCCGGCCTCGTAGTAGTTGTCGTTGACCAGGTTGTCCGGGTTGTTCACCGCAATGGTCACCATGGACAGGGTCAGGGCTACCGAGCAGGCGAGGATACCGATGATGATCCAGGGCCAGAGGTGCTTGTACCAGGGGTTTGTGGCGACGGCTGTAGGCATGCTCATTTCTCTTAACGAATTTGTGGGCCGATGAATCGGCTCTTGGCTTCGACCTGGACGCTTTCGTCATCGATGTCCTTGAGGATGAACTTCACCTCGTTGGTGGTCGATGGCAGTTGTTCCGGAGCGATCGACAGCTCCGCGGGCATGCTGACGATGTCGCCAGCTACCACATGGATTTCGCGCTTGCTCTGCAGCTTGAGGTCCGGCAGGCCAGTGGCGTCCAGGACGTAGGTGTGGTCGCGCTGGTCCTTGTTCATGATCTTCAGGCTGTAGACGTTCTCGATCCGGCCTTCGGCGTTCTCGCGGTACAGCACCCGGTCCTTGCTGACGTCGAAGCCCACCAGCGAGCGCATCAGGAACGCGGTGACCAGCAGGCTGATCATGGCCAGGAGCACCAGGGCGTAGCCGATCAGGCGCGGACGCAGTTTATGGGTTTTCTGGCCTGAAAGGTTGTGTTCGGTGGTGTAGCTGATGAGGCCGCGAGGATAGTCCATCTTGTCCATGATGCTGTCGCAGGCATCGATGCAGGCGGCACAACCGATGCACTCGATCTGCAGGCCGTCGCGGATGTCGATACCGGTCGGGCAGACCTGGACGCACATGGTGCAGTCGATGCAGTCGCCCAGGCCCTGGGCCTTGTAGTCGGCGCCTTTCTTGCGCGGGCCACGACCTTCGCCCCGGCGCGGGTCGTAGGACACGATCAGGGTGTCCTTGTCGAACATCACGCTCTGGAAGCGGGCGTAGGGGCACATGTAGATGCACACCTGCTCACGCAGCCAGCCGGCGTTGCCGTAGGTGGCCAGGGTGAAGAACCCGACCCAGAAATAAGACCAGCCATCGGCCTGGCCGGTGAAGAAGTCGATGACCAGTTCACGGATCGGCGAGAAGTAGCCGACGAAGGTCATGCCGGTGACGAAACCGATCAGCAGCCACAGGCTGTGCTTGGCGAACTTGCGCAGGAATTTGTTGGCACCCATGGGCGCCTTGTCCAGCTTGATCCGCTGGTTGCGGTCGCCTTCGGTGACCTTTTCGCACCACATGAAGATCCAGGTCCAGACGCTCTGCGGGCAGGTGTAGCCGCACCAGACGCGGCCGGCGTAGACGGTGATGAAGAACAGGCCGAAGGCGGCGATGATCAGCATGCCCGACAGCAGGATGAAGTCCTGGGGCCAGAAGGTGGCGCCGAAGATGAAGAACTTGCGTTCCGGCAGGTTCCACCAGACGGCCTGGTGGCCGCCCCAGTTGAGCCAGACGGTACCGAAGTACAGCAGGAACAGCCCAGCACCGCCCACCATGCGCAGGTTGCGGAACAGGCCGGTGAAGGCACGGGTGTAGATTTTTTCTCTGGAGGCGTAGAGGTCGACGCTTTTGCTGGCGTTTTTGGCAGGCGGGGTTACATCGTGTACAGGAATCTGATTGCTCATCATTGCATCCCACGGCAGTGGAAAAATGCCTCGGCCAGTACGTGCCGACCGGGGTCAAAAAGGGGTGTTGCAGTGGCGCAATGATACGCCTGTAGCTCTAGGACAAGGGTGCGACCTTTGGTCGCGTTGGGGGAAGCCAATCGATAGTGTAATGACCTGAATCAATTGACTTGTGGATTATGGACCGTTTTGCACTCCATACCGTTCGAATCTTTCATGGCGTCGGAAAAATCCCTAGGCAGTTGTCGGTCTTGCCTTAGATTTCTATGCGTCACGCAGGACGTTTTTGGCAGAGAACGGCGCCCAATGAAAACGGCCCCGCCAACATGCGTTGGCGGGGCCGTTCGGGTATTGCCTTCAGGCCATGGGCTTATTCAGCATCGGCCTGCTTGTCACCGTGGGACAGGCTGTAGACATAAGCCGCCAGCAGGTGGACCTTGTCGTTGCCCTGCAGTTGCTCCTGGGCAGGCATCACGCCTTGGCGACCATGGCGAATGGTCTGCTGCAGCTGGGCGAAGCTCGAACCGTAGATGAACGCTGCCGGGTGGGTCAGGTTGGGTGCGCCCATAGCTGGGGTGCCCTTGCCTTCAGGACCGTGGCAGACCGCGCAGTTGGCGGCGAACAGCTTCTGGCCATTGGCCGGGTCGGCCTTGATGCCTTCCGGCAGCTTGCGACCATCGAGGTTGGTCAGGACATAGGCGGCAACGTCGCTGACGCCTTGTTCCTTGATTACATCCACCCAGGCCGGCATCACTGCGTGACGACCGCCCATGATGGTGGCCTTGATGGTTTCCGGCTCGCCGCCCCAGCGCCAGTCGGCGTCGGTCAGGTTAGGGAAGCCATAGGCACCCTTGGCATCGGAACCGTGGCAGACCGAGCAGTTGGAAGCGAACAGGCGGCCACCCATTTTCAGGGCTTGCGGATCCTTGGCTACTTCCTCGATCGGCATGGCTGCGTACTTGGCGAAGATCGGACCGAACTTGGCGTCGGAGCGAGCCATTTCCTTTTCCCACTCATGCACGCCGGTCCAGCCGGACTGGCCGTTGGCGAATGCAGTCTGCTTCTCGTTATCAAGGTAGTTGTAGCCAGGCAGTACGCCTTTCCAGTTGCCCAGGCCGGGGTACAGCACCAGGTAACCCAAGGCGAAGACGATGGTGCCGACGAACAGCATGAACCACCATTTCGGCAGTGGGTTGTCGTACTCCTCGATCCCGTCGAAAGAGTGGCCGACCGTCTCGTCGGTCTGCTCGGCGCGCTGGCCCTTGCGGGTCGACAGCAGCAGCCAAGTCAGGGCGAAGATGGTACCCAGACTGAGGACTGTGACGTACAGACTCCAGAACGTAGTCATTCTTTGTTACTCCTAGAAGCTTGCTCGACGTGCTTGATGGCGTCGGGGTCATCCGCGAACGGCAGCAAGGTCGCGTCGTCAAACTCGGACTTGCGCTTGGGGCTGAACACCCAGAGTGCCAGGCCGACGAAGGCCACCATCACGACAAGGGTGCCCAGGCCACGAATCATCCCGATATCCATCTAGATCACCGTTTGCTTTTGATGATGGTGCCCAGGCCTTGCAGATAGGCCACCAGCGCGTCCATTTCGGTCTTGCCCTTCACGGCATCCTTGGCACCGGCGATGTCTTCGTCGGTGTAGGGAACGCCGAGCGTGCGCAGGACTTCCATTTTCTTCGCGGTGTCCTTGCCGTCGAGCTTGTTTTCTACGAGGAACGGATAAGCCGGCATCTTCGACTCGGGGACAACGTTGCGCGGGTTGTACAGGTGCGCACGCTGCCAGTCATCGGAGTAGCGGCCGCCAACGCGGGCCAGGTCCGGACCGGTACGCTTGGAACCCCACAGGAATGGATGGTCCCAGACGCTTTCACCGGCTACCGAGTAGTGGCCATAGCGTTCGGTTTCGGCACGGAACGGACGGATCATCTGCGAGTGGCAGCCGACACAGCCGTTGGCGATGTAGATGTCACGACCTTCCAGTTCCAGCGCGGTGCGTGGCTTCATGCCTTCCACCGGCTTGTTGGTGACGTCCTGGAAGAACAGCGGGACGATCTGGGTCAGGCCGCCGATGCTGACGGCGATGACCATGAAGAAGGCCAGCAGGCCAATGTTCTTCTCGACTACTTCGTGCTTCATCAGTGAGCTCCAACTACAGCGATCTGAGCAGCGGCTTCAGCTTCCGCCGGGTTCGAGGCGCGCACGGTACGGAATACGTTGTACGCCATGATCAGCATGCCGGCGGCGAAGAAAGCACCGCCCAGGGCGCGGACGATGAAGCCTGGGTGACTGGCTTGCAGCGCTTCGACGAAGGAGTAGGTGAGGGTGCCGTCGTCGTTGATCGCACGCCACATCAGGCCCTGGGTGATGCCGTTGACCCACATCGAGGCGATGTAGAGAACGGTACCGATGGTAGCCAGCCAGAAGTGAGTGTTGATCAGGCCGATGCTGTGCATCTGCTGACGACCGAAGACTTTCGGGATCAGGTGGTACAGGGCGCCGATGGAGATCATCGCTACCCAGCCCAGGGCACCGGCGTGTACGTGGCCGATTGTCCAGTCGGTGTAGTGGGACAGCGAGTTGACGGTCTTGATGGCCATCATCGGACCTTCGAAGGTCGACATGCCGTAGAACGCCAGGGACACGACCAGGAAGCGCAGGATCGGGTCGGTGCGCAGTTTATGCCAGGCGCCCGACAGGGTCATCATGCCGTTGATCATGCCGCCCCAGCTTGGAGCCAGCAGGATGATCGACATGGCCATGCCCAGGGACTGGGCCCAGTCCGGCAGCGCGGTGTAGTGCAGGTGGTGCGGACCAGCCCAGATGTACAGGGTGATCAGTGCCCAGAAGTGCACGATGGACAGGCGATAGGAGTAGATCGGACGCTCAGCCTGCTTGGGTACGAAGTAGTACATCATCCCCAGGAAGCCGGTGGTCAGGAAGAAGCCCACGGCGTTGTGGCCGTACCACCATTGGATCATCGCGTCGGTGGCGCCGGCATAGGCCGAGTAGGACTTGAAGAAGCTGACCGGCAGGGAGGCGTGGTTGACGATGTGCAGCATCGCCGTGACCACGATGAAGGCGCCGTAGAACCAGTTACCCACGTAGATGTGCTTGGTCTTGCGCTTGGTGATGGTGCCGAAGAACACCAGGCCGTAGGTGACCCACACGATCGCCAGGAGGATAGCCAGGGGCCATTCCAGTTCGGCGTATTCCTTGGTGGTGGTGTAACCCAGTGGCAGGGTCACGATGGCACCGACGATCACCGCCTGCCAACCCCAGAAGGTGAAGGCCGCGAGGCTGTCGGAAATCAGTCGCGTCTGGCAGGTTCGCTGCACGACATAGTAAGAGGTGGCAAACAATGCACATCCACCGAAGGCGAAGATCACCAGGTTGGTGTGCAGCGGGCGCAGGCGTCCAAACGTCGTCCATGGCAGACCGAAGTTCAACTCCGGCCAGACCAGTTGCGAGGCGATGAAGACACCGAGCCCCATGCCAAGGATCCCCCAGACCACCGTCATGATGGCGAACTGGCGGACTACCTTATAGTTATAAGCAGTCGGACTGATTGCTGTGCTCATTTCTAAGGTTCCACGGTTTGGGTGTTTTATTAGGGATAAAAATCGGTCGCAAGTATGGAGAAAGCAGGGGGTCATTGCAACGCGCCATGACCTGCGTCAATGCGTTCCATGCCTGATTCTGCGGCCTTTCCCTATGCCGAGTAGGGACAAAAAACGCCCTCTGACAAACTGTCGCAGTGGACAAAAAAATCGGGGGTGTCAGGTCAGTTGTAACCGGGTGTGTGGAAGCCCCTTGAACAGCTGACAGGCGGTCAGCGAGTCGACAGCCGGTATAAACCAGCCTTTGCGGCCTGTCATCGAACGAAAGCTTCGAGCGTCGCCCATACCTTTGGCCTGCGACCGGCCTTCGCCAGTCCACTTCGGGGTAAGCCTAGACCTGATTCGGATGGGTGCAAACGTGGCGGGGTAGAGGGGTGCGACACTTGGTCGCAAAGAGGCGAGGGGAACTTCAGGGGACAAGCTGCGGGTAAACCCGCAGCTTGTTGGTGTTGCTTTACTGACCGCTTGCAGCTTGCGGCTTGCTGCCGTGGGACAGGCTGTACACGTAGGCAGCCAGCAGCTGCACCTTGTCGTTGCCCAGCAGTTCGCTCTGCGCCGGCATGTGGCCCTGGCGACCATGGCGGATGGTCTGTTGCAGTTGGGCCAGACTGGTGCCGTAGATGAAGCCGGCTGGCTGAGTCAGGTCCGGCGCGCCCATGATGGCGGTGCCCTTGCCATTCGCACCGTGGCAAGCCACGCAGGTGGTGCTGAAGGCTTGCTGGCCGGCTACCAGGTCGGCGTCGTTATCGGCTGGCAGCGGCAGGCCGGCCAGTTCATGACGCACATAGGCGGCGACGTTCTTCACGCCGTCTTCCTTGAGCACTTCACCCCAGGCCGGCATCGCGGCCATGCGTCCGCCCATGATGGTGGCCTTGATGGTCTCGGCATCGCCACCCCAGCGCCAGTTGTCGTCGGCCAGGTTCGGGAAGCCGAAGGCACCCTTGGCGTCGGAGCCGTGGCAGACCGAGCAGTTGGAGGCGAACAGGCGACCACCCATTTTCAACGCTTGTGGGTCCTTGGCGACTTCTTCCACGGGCATGGCGGCGAATTTGGCGAAGATCGGACCGAACTTCACGTCCGCCTTGGCCATTTCCTTTTCCCATTCCTTGGTCTGGGTCCAGCCGTCCTCATAGCCCGGCAGGACGCCTTTCCAGTTGCCCAGGCCCGGATAGAGGATCAGGTAGCCAACGGAAAACACCAGGGTGCCGGCGAACAGCAGGAACCACCATTGCGGCAGGGGGTTGTCGTATTCCTCGATGCCATCGAACGCGTGGCCCATGGTCTGGTCCACGCTGCCCTTGGTTTCACCCCGACGGGTGCCGACCAGCAGCCAGGTCAGGCCGATCAGGCTGCCGATGGTCAGTACGCAGATCCACGTACTCCAGAAGGTGGTCATGGCCGAATGCTCCTTGTTGCAGGCTCTTGAGGTTGAGCGTCATCAGATGAAGTGCTCGCCGCCGGGTCATCGGCGAAGGGCAGCAGGCGTGCCTGGGCAAACTCGGGATTGCGCTTGGTGTTGAACACCCAGATCGACAAGCCGACGAAGGCGATCATCACTACCAGGGTCCCGAGCCCGCGGATCATGCCGCTATCGAGTGCAAAGCCCATGGCTCACCTCTTGCTCTTGATCGAAGTGCCAAGCACTTGCAGGTAGGCCACCAGGGCGTCGATCTCGGTCTTGCCCTTGAGCGAGGCGGTCGCACCGGCGATGTCTTCGTCGGTGTAAGGCACGCCGAGGGTACGCATGACCTTGAGCTTGGTTTCGGTATGGCTACTGTCCACCGGTGCGGTCACCAGCCATGGGTAGGCTGGCATCTTCGACTCCGGCACGACGTTGCGCGGGTTGTACAGGTGCGCACGGTGCCAGTCGTCGGAGTAGCGGCCGCCAACGCGGGCCAGGTCCGGACCGGTGCGCTTGGAACCCCACAGGAATGGATGATCCCAGACGCTTTCACCGGCTACCGAGTAGTGGCCATAGCGTTCGGTTTCGGCGCGGAACGGACGGACCATCTGCGAGTGACACTGTACGCAGCCTTCGCGGATGTAGATGTCGCGACCTTCCAGTTGCAGCGCGGTGTAGGGCTTCATGCCCTCCACCGGCTTGTTGGTGACGTCCTGGAAGAACAGCGGGACGATCTGGGTCAGACCGCCGATGCTCACCGCGAAGACCATCAGCAGCATGAGCAGGCCGACGTTTTTCTCAATCGTTTCGTGTTTCATGGCGGACTCCTCAGGCCATCTGCGCAGCAGCGTTGACTTCGGCTGGCACCGCGGCACGCACGGTGCGCCAGGTGTTGTAAGCCATCAGGAACATGCCGCTGAGGAAGATCGCCCCACCGACCAGTCGCACGATGAAGCCTGGGTGGCTAGCCACCAGGGTTTCGACGAAGGAGTAGGTGAGGGTGCCGTCTTCGTTGACTGCACGCCACATCAGGCCCTGGGCGATGCCGTTGACCCACATCGAGGCGATGTAGAGCACGGTGCCGATGGTGGCCAGCCAGAAGTGGGTGTTGATCAGGCCGAGGCTGTACATCTGCTCGCGACCGAAGACTTTCGGGATCAGGTGGTACAGCGAACCGATGGAGATCATCGCAACCCAGCCCAGGGCGCCGGCGTGTACGTGGCCGATTGTCCAGTCGGTGTAGTGGGAGAGGGCGTTGACGGTCTTGATCGCCATCATCGGACCTTCGAAGGTCGACATGCCGTAGAACGCCAGGGACACCACCAGGAAGCGCAGGATCGGGTCGCTGCGCAGCTTATGCCAGGCGCCCGACAGGGTCATCATGCCGTTGATCATGCCGCCCCAGCTTGGAGCCAGGAGGATCAGCGACATGATCATGCCCAGGGACTGCGCCCAGTCCGGCAGCGCGGTGTAGTGCAGGTGGTGCGGGCCGGCCCAGATGTACAGGGTGATCAGTGCCCAGAAGTGCACGATGGACAGGCGATAGGAGTAGACCGGACGTTCGGCCTGCTTGGGCACGAAGTAGTACATCATCCCCAGGAAGCCCGCGGTCAGGAAGAAGCCCACGGCGTTGTGGCCGTACCACCATTGCACCATGGCGTCGGTGGCGCCGGCGTACAGCGAGTAGGACTTGGTCAGGCTGACCGGCAGTTCCAGGTTGTTGACGATATGCAGGATGGCCACGGTGATGATGAAGCCACCGAAGAACCAGTTACCCACATAGATGTGCTTGGTGTTGCGCTTGACCAGGGTGCCGAAGAACACGATGGCGTAGGCCACCCAGACAATGGTGATCAGGATATCGATCGGCCATTCCAGTTCGGCGTATTCCTTGGAGCTGGTGTAGCCCAATGGCAGGCTGATGGCCGCCAGCAGGATCACCAACTGCCAGCCCCAGAAGCAGAACGCGGCGATTTTCGGCGCGAACAACGTGGTCTGGCAGGTGCGTTGCACCGAATAGAACGACGTGGCAAACAGTGCACAGCCACCGAAGGCGAAGATCACCGCGTTGGTGTGCAATGGCCGCAGGCGACCGAAGCTGGTCCACGGCAGATCGAAGTTGAGTTCGGGCCACACCAACTGGGCTGCGAGAAAAACCCCGAGCCCCATGCCGACGATGCCCCACACCACCGTCATAATGGCGAATTGGCGGACCACCTTGTAGTTGTAGGCGGTACTGATAGAAGTGTTCATGGTTCCCCATCCACGGTTCAGCTGAAGTGAAAGCGACTGCGCGCGGCACGGCGCGCCCACTTCGTCTGGAGTTATAGGCAGACTAAAAGCGAGGCAAGCATGAGCAATGAGCACAAGGCCAGTATTGACGGGGATCAATGGGCGCAGTGCGTGCGGGAGCGGGGCTGGTCGTGGGATGTCGCGGCGAGTGCGACCCCGGGCAAGTCGCCGACCTTGATCCTGGCCCACGGTGCCGGCGCACCGATGGACAGCGGGTTCATGGAACAGATCGCTGAACGCCTTGCCCGGCATGGGGTGAACGTCTTGCGCTTCGAGTTCCCCTACATGGCCCAGCGCCGCCTGGACGGCGGCAAGCGCCCTCCGAACCCGGCGCCCAGGCTCCTGGAGTGCTGGCGCGAGGTGTATGCCCAAGTGCGACCTTATGCCACTGGGGTGCTGGCGGTGGGCGGCAAGTCCATGGGCGGGCGCATGGCCAGCTTGCTGGCCGACGAGTTGCAAGCCGATGCCCTGGTTTGTCTGGGCTATCCCTTCTATGCGGCCGGCAAACCGGAAAAGCCCCGGGTAGCGCACCTGGCCGAACTGGCCACGCCGACGCTGATCGTCCAGGGCGAGCGCGATGCCCTGGGTAATCGCCCGGCGGTGGAGGCCTATACCCTGGCGCCGGCCATCGAGCTGGAATGGCTGGTAGCGGCCGACCACGATCTCAAGCCTCTCAAGGCCTCGGGGTACAGTCACGAGCAGCATCTGGAGTCCGTCGCGGCCAGGGTCGCCGGGTTCCTGCGGGCGGCAGGCTGAACGCCAGGTTTGGCCGGGCATAAAAAAACCGGAAGCACCTGCTTCCGGTTTTTTTATGCCCCTTGCTGGGTCAGCGGTTGAACCGCTCCACCAGCGAATACTGGGTGTGCGCGGTATGGGTCAGGGCCTCGCTGAGTTCGGCCGAATGCTGGGCCTGCTCGGAGGTCTGGTCCGCCAGTTGGGCGATGGTGCTGATGTTGCGGCTGATCTCCTCGGCCACCGAGCTTTGCTCTTCGGTGGCGGCGGCGATCTGGGTGGTCATGTCGGTGATGTTGGCTACCGCCTCGCTGATGCCCACCAGCGCCTGGTCGGCTTCCAGCACCCGGGCCACGCCTTCTTCGGCCTGGCGATGGCCGGCATCCATGGTCTGCACCGCACTGGCGGCGGTTTGCTGCAGCTTGGCGATCAGTGCGTGGATCTGCCCGGTGGATTCGCTGGTGCGTTGCGCCAGCTGGCGCACCTCGTCTGCCACCACGGCAAAGCCGCGACCCATCTCCCCGGCCCGGGCCGCTTCGATGGCGGCGTTCAGCGCCAGCAGGTTGGTCTGGTCGGCGATGCCCTTGATCACGTCCACCACGCCGCCGATTTCATCGCTGTCCTTGGCCAGTTGGGTCACGGTCTGGCCGGTCTCGCCCACCACCACCGACAGGCGCTGGATAGCTTCACGGGTTTCCCCGGCGATGTTGCGGCCGCGTCCGGTAAGACGATTGGCTTCCTGGGTGGCGTCGGCGGTGCGTTGCACGTGGCTGGCCACTTCCTGGGTGGTGGCCGCCATCTGGTTGACCGCGGTGGCGACCTGCTCGGTCTCCTGGCGCTGGCGCTCCAGGCCGCTGGAACTGTTGTGGGCCAGGGTGTCGGACTGCCGGGCCTGCTCGTTGAGGTGCTCGGCGGTGTCCTGCAGGCGGGTCAGGCAGGTCTTGAGTCGTGCCTCCTGGCTGAGGATCGACATCTCCAGGCGCGCCTGGGCACCCCGGCTGTCGGTGTACATCTGCGCGATCAGCGGGTCCGAGGTGGTCTGCTCGGCCAGGCGTAGCAGCCGCTTGAGGCCACGCTGCTGCCAGGTCAGGCCCAGCAGGCCCAGCGGTACCGAGAGAGCGGCGGCCAGGACGAAGCCCCAGTGGGAGTTGAGCCAGGCACCGATCATGAAGCTCAGCTGGCTGACCAGGATGAACGGCAGCCAGTCTTGCAGTATCGGCAGCCACTTGTCGCGCTTGGGAATGGCCGACTTGCCCTGGTTGATTCGCTTGTAGAGGGACTCGGCGCGACGCACCTGTTCGGCGGTGGGCTTGACCCGTACCGATTCGTAGCCCACCACCTTGCTGCCTTCGAACACCGGGGTCACGTAGGCGTTGACCCAGTAGTGATCGCCGGTCTTGCAGCGGTTCTTGACGATACCCATCCATGGCAGGCCTTGTTTCAAGGTGGTC
Source organism: Pseudomonas piscis (assembly GCF_009380155.1). Classification (GTDB taxonomy): domain Bacteria; phylum Pseudomonadota; class Gammaproteobacteria; order Pseudomonadales; family Pseudomonadaceae; genus Aquipseudomonas; species Aquipseudomonas piscis. Next base: position 1,713,457 of record NZ_WHUV01000001.1, read on the forward strand.
CACATGTGGGCGAATACCGCCGGTGGCACATCCGGGTGGCGTACCAGGTTGTGCGGCGCGCGAACCAGTTCTTCGCGGGAGAACCCACTGATCTCGACGAAGGCGTCGTTGCAGTAGGTGATGACGCCCTTGGCATCGGTGGTGGAAATCAACCGTTGTTGAGCCGGGAAGGTACGTTCGCGCTGAGTGACAGGCTGGTTATTACGCATGTTTTTTCAATCCGCAAGGCTTTGATAAGTGATCGGCCGCTTCAGCTTATTATTGAAACTATTTTTCAATAATTGGCATTCGGTCTCATTGGCAGAGTGTGTTGTGTCGTCGTATGCGGCGCCGGCATCCACCGGCGTTGGCGAGGGGCTAATCATTGACCTTCTTCCTTGGCAGTCAATACTTCTGAAGTACTGGTTTGGGCAATTCGCTTGCGGTTTTGCAGTGTCCGGACTTATCCGGCGAGCATCGGGTAGGTGAAAAGCCCGAAATGCAGCAGGTTCAGTCCGAAGTGGGTGGCCAGCGCGGCTCCCAGGCCCCCGAACCGATAGGCCAGACCGTACCCGATCCCGGCGACGGTCGCCAGCAGCGTCCATTGCCAGCCGGCTCCCAGGTGCGCCAGGCCGAACAACAGGGCCGAGGCCAGCAGGGCCAGGTTCTCGCCGTAGGGCAGGTGTTTCAGGCGTCGGCTCAGGCCTCCCTGGATATAGCCCCGGAACAGCGCCTCTTCCACCAATGTCACCAGCAGCAGGTTGTTCAGTACCCATAGCCAGGCCTGTTCCGGCCATTTGGGGGCCCAGCTGATGATGCCCAGCAGCAAGGCGCCGCCCAGCGCGGTGATGGCGCACAAGAGCAGGGCCAGGGCACCGGCGTACAGCGACAGGCGCAGGGAGCGACGACCGACGATCCAGGGGCAGACCAGCAACAGCCAGAAGCCGATCAGCGGCTTGTCCTGGTTCAGGTACAGGGAAAACGGCACGGCGTCATCGGTGAGGCGTTGCGGGTCGATGGCGCGTCCGTTGTAGAAGCCGGGCAGCCAGTGCATGGCCAGGGCCAGGGCGACGACCACGAACAGGCCGTGGCCCAGGTATTGGCCGATGGGGCTGCGCTGCTGGCGTACGGCCAAGCCTGCGCACAACAACAGCAAGAGCGAGAGGGCGGCCAGCAGCCCCAGTTGTCCGTAGCTCAGGGCCAGCGCATAGCCAATGGAGAGGAGTGCCAGGTACATCCATGGCAGAGCGGTCATGGGGAATCCTTGTTGCGAAAGAATGGATATTGCACAGACGTTGTTCGCCGCCTGATCTGTAGTCGTTGTTGTGACTGATTGGTCAGGTTTGGCGGACGGGCATTATAACCAGTCGATTTGTGTGCGTTAACCCAATGAAAAACACCGCCCGAAGGCGGTGTCTGTGGCTGTCACGGATCAGGCCGCGATCAATTGGCGCAAGACGTAGTGCAAGATCCCCCCGGACTTGAAGTATTCCACTTCGTTCAGGGTATCGATGCGGCACAGCACCTCGATCTGCTCACGGCTGCCATCCTCGCGGGTGATCACCAGTTGCAGGTTCATCCGCGGGGCCAGTTGCGTGTCGCTGAGGCCGAGGATATCCAGGGTCTCGCGACCGCTGAGCTTGAGGCTCTTGCGATCCTGGCCGGCCTTGAACTGCAGCGGCAACACGCCCATGCCCACCAGGTTGGAGCGGTGGATACGCTCGAAGCTCTCGGCGATCACCGCCTTGACCCCCAACAGGTTGGTGCCCTTGGCTGCCCAGTCGCGGCTCGAGCCGGTGCCGTATTCCTGCCCGGCGATCACCACCAGCGGTGTGCCCGTGGCCTGGTACTTCATGGCCGCGTCGTAGATCGCCATTTTCTCGCCGGTGGGAATGTACAGCGTATTGCCGCCTTCCTCGCCGCCGAGCATTTCGTTGCGGATGCGGATATTGGCGAAGGTACCGCGCATCATCACTTCATGGTTGCCGCGCCGCGAGCCATAGGAGTTGAAGTCCCGGGGCTCCACGCCCTTGTCCCGCAGGTAACGCCCGGCGGGGCTGTCGGCCTTGATGTTGCCGGCAGGGGAAATATGGTCGGTGGTCACCGAATCCCCCAGCAGCGCCAGGACCCTTGCGCCATCGATGTCCTTGACCTCTGGCAGGGCGCCGGCGATGTCGTCGAAGAACGGTGGGTGCTGGATATAGGTCGAGTCGTCCTGCCAGACATAGGTCGCGGCCTGGGGTACCTCGATGGCTTGCCACTGGGCGTCGCCGGCAAACACCTCGGCGTACTCCTTGTGGAACATCCGGGTGTTGACCTGGGCGACGGCCTCGGCGATTTCCTGGCTGCTGGGCCAGATGTCCTTCAGGTACACCGGCTGGCCATCCTTGCCCTGGCCCAGGGGCTCGCGGCTGAGGTCGATGCGCACCGTGCCGGCCAGGGCGTAGGCCACTACCAGGGGCGGAGAGGCCAGCCAGTTGGTCTTCACCAGTGGATGCACCCGGCCTTCGAAGTTGCGGTTGCCGGACAGCACCGAGGCGACCGTCAGGTCGGAGCCCTGGATGGCCTTCTCGATCGGCTCCAGCAGCGGTCCGGAGTTGCCGATGCAGGTGGTGCAGCCGTAACCCACCAGGTCGAAACCCAGTTGGTCGAGGTAGGGGGTCAGGCCCGCAGCATGGTAGTAGTCGGTCACCACCTTGGAGCCGGGCGCCAGGGAGCTCTTGACCCAAGGCTTGCGCTGCAGGCCTTTTTCCAGCGCCTTCTTGGCCACCAGCCCGGCGGCCATCATCACGCTGGGGTTGGAGGTATTGGTGCAGGAAGTGATGGCGGCGATCACTACCGCGCCATTCTTCAGGCGGTAGGTCTGGCCTTCATGCTGGTAGTCGGTTTCGCCGACCAGGTCGGCATTGCCCACGGCGACGCCACCGCCGCCTTCGCTTTCCAGGCGGCCTTCTTCCTTGCTGGTGGGCTTGAACTGCAGATCGAGGAAGTCGTTGAAGGCCTGGGCCACATCCGGCAGGGCCACCCGGTCCTGGGGCCGCTTGGGTCCGGCGAGACTGGCTTCGACGGTGCCCATGTCCAGGGCCAGGCTGTCGCTGAACACCGGTTCCTTGCCCGGCAGGCGCCACAGGCCCTGGGTCTTGCTGTAGGCCTCGACCAGTTTCACCAGTTCGGCCGGGCGGCCCGACAGGCGCAGGTAATCGAGCGTCACCTGGTCCACCGGGAAGAACCCGCAGGTGGCGCCATACTCAGGGGCCATGTTGGCGATGGTGGCACGGTCGGCCAGGGGCAGGTCGGCCAGGCCATCACCGTAGAACTCGACGAATTTGCCCACCACGCCTTTCTTGCGCAGCATCTGGGTCACGGTCAGCACCAGGTCGGTGGCGGTGATGCCTTCCCTGAGCTTGCCGGTGAGCTTGAAACCGATGACCTCCGGAATCAGCATCGACACCGGCTGGCCGAGCATCGCGGCTTCGGCCTCGATCCCGCCCACGCCCCAGCCCAGCACGCCCAGGCCGTTGATCATGGTGGTGTGGGAGTCGGTGCCCACCAGGGTGTCGGGGAAGGCATAGGTGCGGCCGTCCTCGTCCTTGCTCCAGACGGTGCGCCCCAGGTATTCCAGGTTGACCTGGTGGCAAATGCCGGTGCCCGGCGGTACCACGCTGAAGTTGTCGAAGGCGCTCTGGCCCCAGCGCAGGAAAGCGTAGCGTTCGCCGTTGCGCTGCATCTCGATGTCGACGTTCTGTTCGAAGGCGCTGCTGCTGGCGAACTTGTCCACCATCACCGAGTGGTCGATCACCAGGTCCACCGGCGACAGCGGGTTGATCCGTTGCGGGTCGCCACCGGCCTTGGCCATGGCCGCGCGCATGGCGGCCAGGTCGACCACCGCGGGTACCCCGGTGAAGTCTTGCATCAGCACCCGCGCCGGGCGGTACTGGATCTCGCGGTCGGAGCGGCGCTCCTTGAGCCAGGCGGCGAGGGCCTTGAGGTCGTCGCTGGTGACGGTCTCGTTGTCCTCCCAGCGCAGCAGGTTCTCCAGCAGGACCTTGAGCGACATGGGCAGGGCATCGATATCGCCCAGGCTCCGCGCTGCGTCCGGCAGGCTGAAATAGTGATAAGTCTTGTCGTCGACTTTCAGGGTCTTGAGGGTTTTCAGGCTATCGAGGGATGGCATTGAACGACTCCTTCTGGCCCGCACGGCTACGGGCCTGTGATACGGACAGAGAGTTAACCTAGCTCTGTTTGGGTCTTATCGCTAATCACTGGACTGCTGGGTTCAGCCCAAGGTTCCTAACTCGGTTATCATGCGCCGTTTTTCGTGACAGGCTTTGCGCGTGCTCCGTTTCGTTGATCCGGGGCACTTTCGGGCAGGTTTGCGCAACGATTGATCGCCAACGCCCAGGAGATTCCATGAACACCCTGTTTATCCATTGCCGTCCCGGTTTCGAAGGCGAGGTCTGCTCGGAGATCGCTGATCATGCGGCCCATTTGAATGTCGCCGGATATGCCAGGGCCAAGCCGGGCACCGCCTGCGCCGAGTTCATCTGCACCGAGGACGACGGTGCGCAACGGCTGATGCAGGGCCTGCGTTTTTCCCAGTTGATCTTTCCCCGGCAGTGGGCGCGGGGCGCTTTTGTCGAGCTACCGGAAACCGACCGCATCAGCGTGATCCTGGCCCACCTGGACGCTTTCCCGCAGTGCGGCAGCCTGTGGCTGGAAGTGGTGGATACCAACGACGGCAAGGAACTGTCGAACTTCTGCAAGAAATTCGAAGGTCCGCTGCGCAAGGCGCTCAAGGGTGCCGGCAAGCTGGTGGAAGATGCTGGCTTGCCGCGTCTGCTGCTGACCTTCAAGAGCGGACGGGAAGTCTTCGTCGGGCTGGCCGATGCCGGCAACTCGGCGATGTGGCCCATGGGCATCCCACGGCTGAAGTTCCCCCGGGAGGCTCCTAGCCGCTCGACCCTGAAGCTCGAAGAGGCCTGGCATCATTTCATTCCGCGTGAGCAGTGGGACGAGCGCCTGCACAGCGACATGACCGGGGTCGACCTGGGAGCCGCCCCGGGCGGCTGGACCTGGCAACTGGTTAATCGCGGCATGCTGGTGACCGCCGTGGACAACGGGCCGATGGCCGAGAGCCTGATGGACACCGGCCTGGTCCAGCACCTGATGGCCGACGGCTTCACCTACCAGCCCCGGCAACCGGTGGACTGGATGGTCTGCGACATCGTCGAGAAGCCGGCGCGCAATGCCGCCTTGCTGGAAACCTGGATCGGTGAAGGCCATTGCCGCGAGGCGGTGGTCAACCTGAAGCTGCCGATGAAGCAGCGCTATGCCGAGGTCAAGCGCCTGCTGGAGCGGATCGAGGATGGATTCAAGGCCCGGGGCATCCGCGTGGCCATTGGCTGCAAGCAGCTGTACCACGACCGCGAGGAGGTGACCTGTCACCTGCGGCGCCTGGACACCAAGCCTGCCCGTTCCCGCTGAGCCCCTCGCCACATGGCCGGCATTGCGCGACAATGCCGGCCAGTTTCAGGAGTGAACCATGAGTCAGAACATCGATACGCCGGTAGACGGTACCCTCGACGCCACCGGCCTCAATTGCCCCGAGCCGGTGATGATGTTGCACCAGCATATTCGTGACCTGCCGCCGGGCGGGTTGTTGAAGGTGATCGCCACCGACCCGTCCACCCGCCGCGACATCCCCAAGTTCTGCGTCTTCCTCGACCATGAGCTGGTGGCGCAGGAGGAAGACGCGGGCACCTATCTCTACTGGATCCGCAAGAAGCTCGATTAACTCGCCGAGCGGCTGATGCGGATCTGCTTGCGTGCGCTGCGCACCAGGCGGATCGACAGCATCAGCGCGGCGCAGCTCAAACCGACGATCAGGCCTTCCCACAGGCCGCTCGGCCCCCGGGGCGCACCGAACCATTCGGTCAAGCCCAGGGCATAACCCACCGGCAACCCGATGCCCCAATACGCGAACAGGGTCAGGATCATCGTCACCCGGGTGTCCTGGTAGCCACGCAGCGCGCCGGCGGCGGTCACCTGGATGCCGTCGGAGAACTGGAACAGCGCCGCATACACGATCAGCATCGACGCCACCTGGATCACCAGCGGATCGGTGGTGTAGATCGAGGCGATGGGCTCGCGCAGGAAGAACATCAGGCTTGCCGACAGGCAGGCATAGGCCAGCGCCGTCGCCATGCCGACCCCGGCGCTGAAGCGGGCGTTGCGCGGTTCCTGGCGCCCCAGGGACTGGCCGACGCGCACGGTCACGGCCATGGCCAGGGAGTAGGGAATCATGAACATCAGGGCGCTGACGTTGAGGGCGATCTGGTGCCCGGCTACCACGGTGGCGCCCAGGCTGCCGATCAGCAGTGCGATCACCGCGAAGATGCTCGACTCGGCGAACACCGCGATGCCGATGGGCAGGCCTACGCCCAGCAGGCGCTTGATCACTGCCGATTGCGGCCACTCGAAACGGCCGAACAGCTGGATCTTGCGATAGGCCGGTGCCCAGCGGATCCAGCCGGCCATGCCCAGCATCATCACCCACATCACGATCGCCGTGGCCCAGCCGCAGCCGACGCCACCCATGGCCGGCACGCCGAAGTGGCCATAGATGAAGATGTAGTTGATGGGAATGTTCAGGGCCAGGCCGCAGAGCCCGATGATCATGCTCGGTATCGTGCGGCCCAGGCCATCGCTCAGGCAGCGCAGCACGTAATACAGGGCCACCGCCGGCAGGCCGCTGGCGATGCCATGCAGGTAGCCCATGCAGGGCTCGATCAGCTGCGGATCGACCTTCATCAAGTGCAGCACCGGCTCGGCGCTGATGAGGATCAGCATGGCCGAGATCCCGGCCGACACGGCCAGCCACAACGCCTGGCGCACCAGTGGGCCGATCTCCTCGAGCTTGTTGGCACCGAAACGCTGGGCGACCTTGGGGGTAGTGGCCAGCAGGGTGCCGGTCATCAACAGGAATACCGGGATCCAGATCGAGTTGCCCAGGGCCACGGCTGCCAGGTCGCGGGGGCTCACTCGCCCGGCCATCACGGCATCGACGAAGCCCATGGCGGTGGTGGCCACCTGGGCGATCATGATGGGCAGGGCCAGTACCAGCAGGTCTTTCAGCTCGCGGCCAACCCGGGCGGGGCGGCTGGTGGAGAGGGTGGTGGCGGAGTCGGTCACGGAATTCACGGGGCGAAGCGTCCATAGGTGTGTTGCGCGGGACGCGACAGTCTACGCGTTGCCATCATGCCTGGGATAAGTCCCGTGTTGTGGATTTGTAATATGGGCCTCGATTGCTCTCGCGCCTGCAAGCCGCGCTGGTTCGCCGGGTGATCTGGGCCTAAACTGCGCCTCCCCAAGAGGAGCCTGCCATGCTGATCGTTGCCGACGAAAACATTCCCCTGATCGATGAATTCTTTGCCGGGTTCGGCGAGATCCGGCGCTTTCCCGGGCGCGCCATCGATCGCGCCTGCGTGGCCCAGGCGGATGTGCTGCTGGTGCGCTCGGTAACCCAGGTCGACCGTGCCTTGCTCGAGGGCACCCCGGTGCGCTTCGTCGGAACCTGCACTATCGGCACCGATCATCTGGCCCTGGACTACTTCCAGCAGGCCGGCATTGCCTGGTCCAGCGCCCCGGGCTGCAACGCCCGCGGAGTGGTGGACTACGTGCTGGGCAGCCTGCTGACCCTGGCCGAGATCGAGGGCGTGGACTTGTCGCGCCGCTGCTACGGTGTGGTCGGCGCTGGTGAGGTCGGTGGTCGCTTGATCGAAGTGTTGCGTGGCCTGGGCTGGCAGGTGCTGGTCTGCGATCCGCAGCGCCAGGCGCTGGAGGGCGGCGACTATGTCAGCCTGGAGCAGTTGCTCGAGCGTTGCGACGTCATCAGCCTGCATACGCCGCTGACCCGTGATGGCGAACATCGCACCTGGCACCTGCTGGATCGCCAGCGCCTGGAGCGGCTGCGCCAGGGTGCCTGGCTGATCAACGCTGCACGAGGCCCGGTGGTGGACAACAGTGCCCTGCGTGAAGTGCTCCTGCAGCGTGAGGACCTGCAAGCGGTGCTGGATGTCTGGGAGCAAGAGCCGACGGTGGACAGTGCCCTGGCGGATTTATGCGTGCTGGCCACGCCGCATATCGCCGGCTACAGCCTGGATGGCAAGCAGCGTGGTACGGCGCAGATCTACCAGGCGTTCTGCCGGCACTTCGGCCATGCCGAACAGGTCCTGCTGGAGAGCCTGCTGCCGGCGCCCTGGGTGGCGCAGGTTTGCCTGGATGCCAAGGCCGACCCGGCCTGGGCCCTGGCGACGATTTGCCGGGCGGTATACGACCCGCGTCGTGACGATGCGGATTTTCGCCGGAGTTTGTCCGACGATGTCGCGCAGCAGCGCAGCGCCTTCGACGGGTTGCGCAAGCACTACCCGCAGCGCCGGGAGATCGATGGCCTGGAGGTGCGGATCCAGGGCGAGTCGGCTGATCTGCAGCGGATCGTCCGGGCATTGGGGGCCACGCTGGCCTGAATCGCGGGCATAAAAAACCCGGCCACCAGGCCGGGTCAAGAGGACGTGAGGCTATGTGTCAATCTTGCCGAGCAGGCTTGACCAGTCGCTTTTCCAGTTCGCGGCAGGCGTTCTGGATCATGTCTTCAGTAATAGGTACTTCGCGGCCCTGGGCATCGATGATGGCACAACCCAGAGACTGGTTGGGCTGGGTACGGATCACTTGAATCTTGTCATTGCTGCTGTGTTGCAAGGACATGGCCTGTCTCCTCATCAGGTTGTGTGCTTACTTTAGAATGACCGGGTGACCGGGCTGTTACAGACCAGCGCCAGAGCAGGTCCGGTAACTTCACTCCACCAGAAATACCGCAGGAGTGCCAGTCATGGATTAGACCGATAATCTCTAGGTGCTAGCGTTACTGGTCATAATCAACCTGACTCATTGCGATTTACCAAAGTTCCTGCGAATTCATCCCGTTACCGGCGCTGCCGTGGGTCGATCGCCGGCGCGTCAATGGATGAACGGCATGCTCTCTTCTCGTCATCGCCGGGCCTTGCGCCTGGCCAGTCGCTTTATCGCTCCCTACCGTTGGCAGGCGCTGGGAGCCTTGCTGGCCCTGGTGCTCACCGCGGGCATCACCCTGTCCATGGGGCAGGGCATCCGCCTGTTGGTGGACCAGGGCTTCATGACCCAGTCACCGCACCTGCTGAACCAGACCATCGGCCTGTTCCTGCTGCTGGTACTGGCGCTGGCCGTAGGTACCTTCGTGCGTTTCTACCTGGTGTCGTGGATCGGCGAGCGCTGCGTCGCGGATATCCGGCGCCAGGTGTTCAATCACCTGATCTACCTGCACCCGGGGTTCTACGAGAACAATCGCAGCTCGGAAATCCAGTCCCGCCTGACAGCGGACACCACGCTGCTACAGTCGGTGATCGGATCTTCGCTGTCGTTGTTCCTGCGTAATGCTCTGATGGTGCTGGGCGGCATAGTCCTGCTGTTCATCACCAATCCCAAGCTCACCAGCATCGTGGTGATCGCCCTGCCGCTGGTGTTGGTGCCGATCCTGCTTTTCGGTCGCCGGGTGCGTAGCCTGTCGCGCTTGAGCCAGGACCGGATCGCCGATGTGGGCAGCTACGTGGCGGAAACCCTCGGGCAGATCAAGACGGTCCAGGCCTACAACCATCAGGCCGAGGACGAACGGCGCTTCGCCCTGACGGTGGAGGAGGCTTTTCATACCGCGCGCCAGCGCATCATCCAGCGTGCCTGGTTGATCACCCTGGTGATCGTCCTAGTGTTGGGCGCCGTAGGGGTGATGCTCTGGGTCGGCGGCATGGATGTGATCGCCGGGCGAATTTCCGCCGGTGAGCTGGCGGCCTTCGTGTTCTACAGCCTGATCGTCGGTAGCGCCTTCGGTACCCTGAGCGAGGTGATCGGCGAGTTGCAGCGGGCGGCAGGGGCTGCGGAGCGGATTGCCGAGCTGCTGCGGGAGCGGAGCATCATCCAGGCGCCGAGCGCCGGGTTGGTCCGTTTGCCGGTCCGAGTTAGAGGGGAACTGCAACTGGAGAACCTGCGCTTTGCCTATCCCTCACGAGCTGATCGCTACGCTCTGGATGGTTTGTCCTTGAGCATCCGCGCCGGGGAGACCCTGGCCCTGGTCGGCCCCTCGGGAGCTGGCAAGTCCACCTTGTATGACTTGCTGCTGCGCTTCTACGATCCGCAGCAAGGGCAGATCCTGCTGGATGGCGTGCCCCTGGCCAGCCTCGATCCGCAGGACCTGCGGCGTTGTTTCGCCCTGGTGTCGCAGAGTCCGGCGCTGTTCTTCGGCAGCATCGAGGAGAACCTGCGCTACGGCAATCCTGCCGCGACTGCGCAACAAGTCCGGGAGGCCGCGCGGATCGCCTACGCCCATGAGTTCATTGAGCAGATGCCCCAGGGCTATCAGACTCACCTGGGCGATGGTGGACAGGGCCTGTCCGGAGGCCAGCGCCAGCGCCTGGCGATCGCCCGGGCGCTGCTGGTGGATGCGCCGATCCTGCTGCTGGACGAGGCCACCAGTGCCCTGGACGCGCAGAGCGAACACCTGATCCAGCAAGCCTTGCCGAGCCTGATGCAGAATCGCACCACCCTGGTGATCGCCCATCGCCTGGCCACGGTGAAGAATGCCGATCGAATCGCGGTCATGGACCAGGGCCGGCTGGTGGCGGTGGGTACGCACCAGCAATTGATCGCCGACAGCCCGCTGTATGCGCGCCTGGCGGCGCTACAGTTCAGCGATGGTTCTTGAGGCGGGCCTGATGGCGACAGGTTCCTGTCGCGTCTGCCGAGCTTGTGAGGCTGCGCACGAGGGCGTAGTCCTCGCCAGCGATATATTGCTGCTGCGTCGTACCCGATCACAACGAAGTGGTGGGGGAGATACGAAAAAGCCCGCAATCATGCGGGCTTTTTCTTGGGCGGGAGATTAGAGATCGTCGAAGTAGCGTTCGTGCCAATCCACCAGTGGTTGCGGTGAATTGAGCTTCTGGCCGTAGATCACCGAATAGGACAGGACGTTCTGCACGTACTGGCGGGTTTCGTCGAAGGGGATGCTTTCCACCCACACGTCGAAACTCAGGTGATCGGCGCCCTTGAGCCACTGGCGCACGCGGCCGGGGCCGGCGTTGTAGGCCGCTGAGGCCAGCACCCGGTTGCCGTTGAACTGGCTGTGGACCTGGCTCAGGTAGGCTGCGCCCAGCTGGATGTTCTTGTCCGGATCCAGCACTTGCTGCGGCGAGGCCAGGGGAATGCTGAACTTGCGCGCGGTTTCCTTGGCGGTGCCGGGCATCAGTTGCATCAGGCCGCTGGCGCCGACACCGGAGCGGGCGTCGTCCATGAACGCACTTTCCTGGCGGGTGATGGCGAACACCCAGCTGGAATGCAGGCCACGGACCTTGGCTTCGCGTACCAGGGTATCGCGGTGGGCCATGGGGAAACGGATGTCCAGATCGTCCCAGTACTGGGCCTGGCTGATGGTGCGGATGGCCGGGAAGTACCACTTCAGGTCATAGGCCAAGCGGGCCTGGGCGACCATTTCGTCGCGGTTGAAATGCCGGCTGACGTGGTACCACTCGCGACGCCCGTCGACGATCTGTCCCCGGGCATGGAGTTCCAGGGCGCGACGCACGCCAGGAGTGTTGCGTACCTTGTTGATCACCGCCTGGCTGAGCATCAGCGGCTGGTTGTTCAACTGATAGGGCGCCTTGGCGTGATCGGCGGCGAGGAAACCATAGAAGTCCCGCTCCCGGGACAGGCCCTTGAACAGAGCCTGGGCCTGGGGGTTCTTCGGTTCCGCCAGTTCCAGGCTGCGTGCCTGCCAGTAGCGCCAGCGGTTGGTGCTGGCCAGCTCCTGGGGCAGCTTGCGGGTCAGTTGGTAGGCATCTTCCCAGCGCGCCAGGCGCAACAGCAGGCGCAGGCGCCATTCGGACACGGTGTTGTCCCGCAGCTCGGGATCGTACTTGGTCATCACGTCCAGGGCGCGGCTGTCGAAGCGCCGGGCCAGGGTCAGGCCGATCTCGCGGGCAATGGCTACTTTTTCGTCACGGGAGAAGTGCATGCTGCTGGCATAACCGTCGAGCAGGGCCATGGCCTTGTCCGGGTCCTGGCGGGCCAGGCGGCGCAGGCCAAGGCCGACCACATCGGACATGGCCTCGTTGGCGGGCTGGAAGCGCGAAGGTTGGCTCAGCAGCTCCGGTTTCTGGGCCACATCCACCAGCAGGCGACCCTGGGGCGCCAGGGTGGTCATGCTGTTGACCAGGCTGTTGGCCAGGGCGTAGTTACGCGCCTCGGCCGCCAGCTTGGCCCGCTGCCAGCGCTTTTGCTCGGTCAGCTGGCCCTCGGCGGCCCACTGGCCGAATAGGCCGTCGCAGGCCGCAGGTTGGGACTTGCCGCTCAACCAGAGTTTTTCGGCGGTGGCGTAGCCCTCGGCCTTGAGGTTGTGGCCCAGTTGGTACTGGCCGTTGAGGCAGTCGAGCTCGGTGAAGTTGAGCTTGGGGTCGTAGTACTTGGCGAAGGTCGCCCAGTCGCCGCGTTCGGCCAGCCAGCGCAACCAGCGCAGCTTCATCCAGTTGGCCTGGGGCAGGTCGCCGTGTTCGGCGAGGAATTTCTCGATCTCGGCGTTGCTGGCGCTCTTCAGCCGGGCAGTGAGTTCGTCGTAGGCCAGGTAGGGCTCGAGCGGGTAGTCGCGCAGCGCATCGGCGTAACGGAAGTAGGGGCCGGAGTCACCCTTGGCCAGGGCGCGCTTGGCTTCGTCGTAGTACTGGCGTTGCAGGGTCAGGTCTGCCGCCTGGGCGGACTGGGCGGCAGCGGCGGAAAGAAGCAGGCAGGATAAAAGGCTGAAAAGGCGACTGCGCATGAGACATCCGGGCAGAGAAATCATGACAAGTGCCGACAGGGCCAACACTGATTGCTCACTAGCTTAGCCTTTTGCCAGCAACCGGCGAAAGCTTTGCCGGTCCGCTGGTATCAGTTGGCAACAAATGTCGCGCCAGGGTCGCCACCGGCGAAATAGCCGGCCTTCTGCGAGTCTAACTCAGGTAGAATGCGCGCCCGGTTTTTGGAGAAGAACATGACCCTGCTCAAATTCAGCGATGTGTCCCTTGCTTTCGGCGCCATGCCGTTGCTGGACAAGGTGTCCTGGCAGATCGCCCGTGGCGAGCGGGTGTGCATCATCGGTCGCAACGGTACTGGCAAGTCCAGCATGATGAAGCTGGTCAAGGGCGACCAGAAGCCCGACGACGGTTCCATATGGCGCGCACCCGCCCTGAAGATCGGCGAGTTGCCCCAGGAGTTGCCGGTGGCCGACGAGCGCACAGTGTTCGATGTGGTCGCCCAGGGCCTGGCTGGGGTCGGCGAGTTGCTGGCCCAGTACCATCACCTGAGCCAGAACATCGTCACCGACGCCGACCTGGAAAAACTGATGCACGTCCAGCACGACCTTGAGGCTCGTGACGGCTGGCGCTTGCAGCAGCTGGTGGACAGCACCCTGAGCCGCCTGCAGTTGCCTGCCGACAAGACCCTCGCCGAGCTGTCCGGTGGCTGGCGCCGGCGCGTCCTGCTGGCCCAGGCCCTGGTGGCGGAGCCGGATCTGCTGTTGCTCGACGAGCCGACCAACCACCTGGATATCGGTGCGATCGCCTGGCTAGAAGAAGCGCTGAAGGATTTCCAGGGGGCCGTGCTGTTCATCACCCACGACCGTTCCTTCCTGCAAAACCTGGCCACTCGTATTCTCGAGCTGGATCGTGGCGGCCTGATCGACTGGAACGGCGACTACGCCAGCTTCCTGGTCCACAAGGAAGCGGCCCTGGCAGCGGAAGAAACCGCCAACGCACTGTTCGACAAGCGCCTGGCCCAGGAGGAAGTCTGGATTCGCCAGGGCATCAAGGCCCGTCGCACCCGTAACGAAGGCCGCGTGCGAGCGCTCAAGGCCTTGCGCGTGGAGCGTAGCCAGCGTCGCGAGCGCACCGGCAAGGCCAACATCCAGCTGGAAGCGGCGGACAAGTCCGGCAAGCAGGTGATGGTGCTGGAGAATGTCAGTTTCGCCCACCCGGAAGGGCCGTTCCTGGTCAAGGATTTCTCCATGGTCCTGCAGCGCGGCGACCGCATCGGCCTGCTGGGCGCCAACGGCACCGGCAAGACCACCTTGCTCAAGCTGATGCTGGGCGGCCTGGTGCCCAGCAGCGGCAAGGTCGAGGAGGGGACGCGGATCGAAGTGGCCTACTTCGACCAGTTGCGCCACCAGCTGGACCTGGAAAAGACCGTGATCGACAACGTCGCCGAAGGTCGCGACTTCATCGAGATCGATGGCCAGAACCGGCATGTGCTCAGCTACCTGGGCGATTTCCTGTTCAGCCCACAGCGGGCGCGGACGCCGGTCAAGGCACTGTCGGGTGGCGAGCGTGCGCGGCTGCTGCTGGCCAAGCTGTTCAGCAAACCGGCCAACCTGCTGGTGCTGGACGAACCGACCAACGACCTGGACGTGGAAACCCTCGAGCTGCTCGAAGAGGTGCTGTCGAACTACCAGGGCACGGTACTGATGGTCAGCCACGACCGGGCCTTCCTCGACAACGTGGTCACCAGCACCTTGGTCTTCGAGGGTCAGGGGCGCGTGCGCGAGTACGTCGGTGGTTATGAGGACTGGATCCGCCAGGGTGGTTCGCCGCGTTTGCTGGGTGTGACCGAGAACAAGTCCGGCAAGGCCGAGCTGAACTCTGCCGTAGTGCCGCCAGTGCCGGCCCAGGCGCTGGAGCCAGTACAGGAAGCCGCTGCACCTGCGGCGAAGAAGAAGCTCAGCTACAAGCTGCAGCGTGAACTCGAGGCCCTGCCGGGGCAGATCGAGGCCATGGAGCAGCAGATTGCCGCCGTCGAGGCGGAAATGGCCGATGCCGGTTTCTACCAGCGGCCCGTGGCAGAAACCACTGCGGTCATCGCGAAGCTGGAACAACTGAACGCCGAGCTGGACCAGATGGTCGAGCGCTGGGCGGAGCTGGATGCCTGATTGCTGGGTGCCTGATGCAAAAAGCCCGACTCCAGAGTCGGGCTTTTTGTCGGTGCGGTTGTCGCTTCTTCAGTTCGGCAACGGCAAGCTTCAGCGCTTGGCCAGGTGTACCGCCAGCACGTCGCAAGGTGCTCCGTGCAGGACGTCGTTGGCGGTGGAACCGAGCAACAGGGCCAGGCCATGGCGACCGTGGCTGCCGACCACGATCAGGTCGCACTCCTGTTCCTTGGCTAGGTGATGGATTTCCTGGCGCGGCTGGCCATAGGTCAGGTGGCTGTATTCCTTGGTCAGTTCCGGGTACTTGTTGATCAGGCGGTCGAGGCGTTCCTTGGCCTGGTCGAATTGTTGCTGCTGCAGTTGCGAGAGATCCATGGGGACGTCGCCACCGAAGGCCATCGCCATCGGTTCCACGATGTGCACCAGCGATAGCTTGGCGCCATTGCTCACCGACAGTTCGCGGGCCCGGTGGATAACAGGATCGCACTCTTCGGTTAGATCTACGGCGACCAGAATATGGTGGTAGGGCATGAGGCGCTCCTCCAGAGGATTGCAATAGCTTCAAGTATGGCTGGTTTAAAGCGGGTTGGTTGCAACGGCCCGCTCATCGAGAATCGAGAGTACAGATATGACGGTCTGGATAGTGGTGTCAATCCTTGTGGTGGTCTTGAGTCCCTGGGCATGGCTACGACCTTCGCGTCGCCAGAGTGGCTTGATCGCCGTGCGCATGGAAGCTCGGCGCATGGGCCTGGCCATGCAGTTGGCGCCCCAGGAGTGGCCGCACTGGCTGGGCCAGCAGCCTCCGGACCCGTGCCCGCAATACCACCGCCCACGGCGTGGGGGGGCGGTGGCGTGCTGGAGTTATTGGCAAGTGGCCCCGGGAAGTTGGGTCAACCAATGGCGTGAGCCATGTGACGATGAGTCGCTGCTCCAGCACCTGCGAACCCTGCCGGCTGGTGTGTTCAAGGTGGAAGCCGACAAGCAGCTGATCGCCCTGTACTGGAATGAGCGGGGTGAGCCCCGGGTGTTGCAGGATATCGCCGCGGTACTCAAGGCCCTGGCTTGAGCGCCGAGCAAGTTGGGCGAGCCTGTGTGCCAGGCAATAAAAAGCCCGACTCAGCATCGGGCGGGGTGGCCAGGCAGGCCGGAAACTCTCATGAAGCCACCTTCGGGTGGCTTTTTGTTGCCTGGGACTCGGGTTTGAGACGGCATGCAGTTCCAGCGGCCATGCATGCGGCGTTGTTCGGATTTCGTCCTGAAGCTTAGCCAGGGGTTGTCATGCCGGCGGGAGATTTAGGGCGATTTTTCTAAATATTGATCTTATGAATGACTGCAGATGCAGGGGCGTGTTGGTGGTCCGCAGCACCCGGGAATGACCGCAAAGTCGCGTTTCAAACAGCATTTCGGACGATTGACAATTAGCGGATTTTCCGTGAATGTGGCGTACCCAAATCAAACGGGCGTATGAAATGAGCGTTTGTATCTCAGGCGTCTCTATACAGATTCCCGATTATCGCGTTGGCGGGTGTGCCTGGCGGATTGGCGTTAGCATCGACGGTGACGTCAGTGCCATGCCAGAAGTTAGCGTCCGACGTGTACTGTTCAGCTTCCATATCGTGGAGATCAGTTGATGATTTACGAAGGTAAAGCCATCACGGTTAAGGCTCTTGAAAGCGGCATCGTCGAATTGAATTTCGACCTCAAGGGTGAGTCCGTCAACAAGTTCAACCGTCTAACCCTGAACGAATTGCGTCAGGCTGTTGACACCATCAAGGCAGATGCGTCGATCAAGGGCGTGATCGTCAGCAGTGGCAAGGACGTGTTCATCGTCGGCGCCGACATCACCGAGTTTGTCGACAACTTCAAGCTGCCGGATGCGGAGCTGGTGGCAGGCAACCTCGAAGCCAACAAGATCTTCAGCGATTTCGAAGACCTTGGCGTGCCTACCGTTGCGGCCATCAACGGCATCGCCCTGGGCGGCGGCCTGGAAATGTGCCTGGCAGCGGACTACCGCGTGATGTCCGCCAGTGCCAAGATCGGCCTGCCGGAAGTCAAGCTGGGCATCTACCCGGGCTTCGGCGGCACCGTGCGCCTGCCACGCCTGATCGGTACCGACAACGCCATCGAATGGATCGCCGCCGGCAAGGAAAACCGTGCCGAAGACGCGCTGAAGGTCGGTGCTGTGGATGCAGTGGTGGCCCCTGATAAGCTCAAGGATGCTGCCCTGACCCTGCTCAAGGGCGCCATTTCCGGCGAGTTCGACTACAAGGCCAAGCGCCAGCCGAAGCTGGAGAAGATCAAGCTCAACGCCATCGAGCAGATGATGGCCTTCGAAACCGCCAAGGGTTTCGTGGCCGGCCAGGCGGGTCCTAACTACCCGGCTCCGGTCGAGGCGATCAAGACCATCCAGAAGGCCGCCAACTTCGGCCGCGACAAGGCCCTGGAAGTGGAAGCCGCAGGCTTCGTCAAGCTGGCCAAGACCTCGGCCGCCCAGAGCCTGATCGGTTTGTTCCTGAACGACCAGGAACTCAAGCGCAAGGCCAAGGCCTACGACGAGATCGCCCAGGACGTGAAGCAGGCCGCCGTACTTGGCGCCGGCATCATGGGCGGCGGCATCGCCTACCAGTCGGCCTCCAAGGGCACGCCGATCCTGATGAAGGACATCAACGAGCACGGTATCGAGCAGGGCCTGGCGGAAGCCGCGAAACTGCTGGTTGGCCGCGTCGAGAAGGGCCGCATGACCGCGGCGAAGATGGCCGAAGTGCTCAACGGCATTCGTCCGACCCTGTCCTACGGCGACTTCGGCAACGTCGACCTGGTGGTCGAAGCCGTGGTCGAGAACCCCAAGGTCAAGCAAGCCGTACTGGCTGAAGTCGAAGCCCAGGTCAAGGAAGACGCGATCCTGGCGTCCAACACCTCGACCATTTCCATCAGCCTGTTGGCCAAGGCCCTCAAGCGTCCGGAAAACTTCGTCGGCATGCACTTCTTCAACCCCGTGCACATGATGCCGCTGGTGGAAGTGATCCGTGGCGAGAAGTCCAGTGAGCTGGCCGTCGCCACCACCGTTGCCTATGCCAAGAAAATGGGCAAGAACCCGATCGTGGTCAACGACTGCCCGGGCTTCCTGGTCAATCGCGTGCTGTTCCCGTACTTCGGCGGTTTCGCCAAGCTGGTCAGCGCTGGCGTGGACTTCGTACGCATCGACAAGATCATGGAGAAGTTCGGCTGGCCGATGGGCCCGGCCTACCTGATGGACGTGGTCGGCATCGACACCGGCCACCATGGTCGCGACGTGATGGCCGAAGGCTTCCCGGATCGCATGAAGGACGACCGCCGTTCGGCTATCGACGTGCTCTACGAGGCCAAGCGCCTGGGCCAGAAGAACGGCAAGGGTTTCTACGCCTACGAGACCGACAAGCGCGGCAAGCAGAAGAAGGTCGCCGATCCGTCGGTGCTTGAAGTGCTCAAGCCGATCGTCTACGAACAGCGTGAAGTCACCGACGAAGACATCATCAACTGGATGATGATCCCGCTGTGCCTGGAAACCGTTCGTTGCCTGGAAGACGGCATCGTCGAGACGGCTGCCGAAGCCGACATGGGCCTGGTCTACGGTATTGGTTTCCCTCCATTCCGTGGCGGTGCGCTGCGCTACATCGATTCCATCGGTGTCGCCCAGTTCGTTGCCCTGGCCGACCAGTACGCCGATCTGGGCGCGCTGTACCACCCGACCGCGAAGCTGCGTGAAATGGCCAAGAACGGCCAGAGCTTCTTCGGTTAAGCGCCCACACTAGAGCGAGAGTGAACATATGAGCTTGAATCCTAGAGACGTCGTGATTGTCGACTTCGGTCGTACTCCGATGGGCCGCTCCAAGGGCGGCATGCACCGCAACACCCGTGCCGAAGACATGTCGGCACACCTGATCAGCAAGCTGCTGGAGCGCAACGCCAAGGTCGACCCGGCGGAAGTCGAAGATGTGATCTGGGGCTGCGTCAACCAGACCCTGGAGCAGGGCTGGAACATCGCCCGCATGGCATCGCTGATGACCCAGATCCCCCACACCTCGGCCGGCCAGACCGTCAGCCGCCTGTGCGGTTCGTCCATGAGCGCCCTGCACACCGCGGCGCAAGCGATCATGACCGGCAACGGCGACGTGTTCGTCGTTGGTGGTGTGGAGCACATGGGCCACGTGAGCATGATGCACGGCGTGGATCCGAACCCGCACCTGTCCCTGTACGCGGCGAAAGCCTCGGGCATGATGGGCCTGACCGCCGAGATGCTGGGCAAGATGCACGGCATCACCCGCGAACAGCAGGATGCCTTCGGCCTGCGCTCCCACCAGCTCGCCCACAAGGCGACCCTGGAGGGCAAGTTCAAGGACGAGATCATCCCGATGCAGGGTTACGACGAGAATGGCTTCCTGAAGCTGTTCGACTACGAC
This sequence comes from Pseudomonas piscis, assembly GCF_009380155.1. Classification (GTDB taxonomy): domain Bacteria; phylum Pseudomonadota; class Gammaproteobacteria; order Pseudomonadales; family Pseudomonadaceae; genus Aquipseudomonas; species Aquipseudomonas piscis. Next base: position 1,732,906 of record NZ_WHUV01000001.1, read on the forward strand.
GAAACCATTCGTCCGGATACCACCCTGGAGAGCCTGGCGGCCCTGAAGCCGGCGTTCAACCCCAAGGGCGGCACCGTGACTGCCGGTACTTCGTCGCAGATCACCGACGGCGCTTCGTGCATGATCGTGATGTCCGCCCAGCGTGCCCAGGACCTGGGCATCCAGCCGATGGCGGTGATCCGCTCGATGGCGGTAGCAGGTGTGGATCCGGCGATCATGGGCTATGGTCCAGTACCGGCCACGCAGAAAGCCCTGAAGCGTGCGGGCCTGGGAATCGCCGACATCGACTTCTTCGAGCTCAACGAAGCTTTCGCCGCACAGGCCCTGCCAGTGCTGAAAGATCTGAAAGTACTCGACAAGATGGACGAGAAGGTTAACCTGCACGGCGGCGCAATCGCCCTGGGTCACCCGTTCGGTTGTTCCGGCGCGCGTATCTCCGGGACTCTGCTCAATGTCATGAAGCAGAATGGCGGCACCTTCGGTGTCTCCACCATGTGCATCGGCCTTGGCCAGGGTATCTCGACCGTCTTCGAACGCGTTTAAGCGTTGGGTTGATGGAAGCCGGGGCCCTGTGCCCCGGTTTTTGTTTTTCTGAAGATTTTTAATTTTTTTTGCACGAGGGCCAGAGCATGCAGTTACAACCCGGGCTCTACCAGCATTACAAAGGGCCGCAGTACCGCGTCTTCAGCGTGGCGCGGCATTCGGAAACGGAAGAAGAAGTGGTGTTCTACCAAGCCCTGTATGGCGATTACGGCTTCTGGGTGCGTCCCTTGAGCATGTTCCTGGAGTCAGTCGAAGTTGACGGCGAGCAGGTCCCACGCTTTGCTTTGGTGCAGGCCGAACCCAGTCTTTTTTCACCGGCTTGAGCGCAGGTCGCGCAGTACCCTGCGCTTGACCTCACCTTGTTGCCACTATATATAGCGGTGCCGCGTCAGGCGCCATCCGCCTCAACTTCTCGAATTCAGGAATTTTCCGATCCATGGGCAAATCGCTGGTCATTGTGGAATCCCCGGCTAAGGCCAAGACCATCAACAAGTACTTGGGTAACCAATACGTGGTGAAGTCGAGTATCGGCCATATCCGAGACCTGCCCACCAGCGGTTCGGCAAGTGCCGCCAAGGAGCCAGCCGCCAAGCGTGGCAAGGCCGCAGGCGAGGCTCCGGCCCTGTCGCCGAAGGAAAAGGCGCGCAAGCAGCTGGTGGCGCGCATGGGCGTCGATCCCGAGCACGGCTGGAAAGCCAAGTACGAAATCCTTCCTGGCAAGGAAAAGGTCATCGAAGAGCTGCGCCGCCTTGCCAAGGATGCCGACACCATCTATCTCGCGACGGACTTGGACCGCGAAGGGGAAGCCATTGCCTGGCACCTGCGCGAGGCCATCGGTGGTGACGACGAGCGCTACAAGCGCGTGGTGTTCAACGAAATTACCAAGAAGGCGATCCAGGACGCCTTCTCCCAGCCGGGCGAGCTGGATATCCATCGGGTCAATGCCCAGCAGGCCCGGCGCTTCCTCGACCGCGTAGTGGGCTACATGGTGTCGCCGCTGCTGTGGGCCAAGATCGCCCGTGGCCTGTCCGCCGGTCGCGTGCAGTCGGTGGCGGTGAAGCTGGTGGTGGAGCGTGAGCGCGAGATCCGCGCGTTCATCCCCGAAGAATACTGGGAGGTGCATGCCGACCTCGGTACCGCCAAGAACGCCAAGGTGCGTTTCGAAGTGGCGCGCGAGAATGGCGAGGCCTTCAAGCCGCTCAACGAGGCCCAGGCCATGGCGGCCCTGGAGAAGCTCAAGGCGTCGTCCTACAGCGTCGCCAAGCGCGAAGACAAGCCCACCAGCAGCAAGCCTTCGGCGCCGTTCATCACTTCCACCCTGCAGCAGGCAGCGAGCAACCGCCTGGGCTTCGGGGTGAAGAAGACCATGATGATGGCCCAGCGCTTGTACGAAGCGGGCTACATCACCTACATGCGTACCGACTCCACCAACCTCTCGGCCGACGCCGTGGCAATGGCTCGTAGCTATATCGAGAGCGAATTCGGTGACAAGTACCTGCCAGCCTCGCCCAATGTCTACAGCAGCAAGGAAGGGGCCCAGGAGGCGCACGAAGCGATTCGTCCGTCCGATGTGCACACCCATCCGAGCAAGCTGTCGGGCATGGAGCGTGATGCCGAGCGCCTGTATGAGCTGATCTGGCGCCAGTTCGTGGCCTGCCAGATGCCGCCAGCGCAATACTTGTCCACCACCGTCAGCGTTGCCGCCGGCGACTTCGAACTGCGCGCCAAGGGCCGTATCCTCAAGTTCGACGGTTACACCCGGGTCATGCCCCAGGTGAGCAAGCCGGGCGATGACGATGTGCTGCCCGACATGGCCCAGGGCGAAGTCCTGAAGCTGATCAAGCTGGATCCGAGCCAGCACTTCACCAAGCCGCCGGCGCGCTACTCCGAGGCCAGCCTGGTGAAGGAGATGGAAAAGCGTGGCATCGGTCGTCCTTCGACCTATGCGGCGATCATCTCCACCATCCAGGATCGCGGCTACGTGACCCTGCACAACCGCCGCTTCTATTCGGAAAAGATGGGCGATATCGTCACCGAGCGCCTCTCCGAGAGCTTCTCCAACCTCATGGACTACGGCTTCACTGCCGGCATGGAAGAGAACCTCGACGATGTAGCCCAGGGCGAGCGTGACTGGAAGAACGTCCTCGATGAGTTCTATGGCGACTTCAAGAACAAGCTCGAGGTCGCGGAGGGCGCAGAAAGCGGTATGCGCGCCAACCAGCCGGTCATGACCGATATCCCGTGCCAGACCTGCGGTCGGCCGATGCAGATCCGTACGGCCTCCACAGGCGTGTTCCTGGGCTGCTCGGGTTACAGCCTGCCGCCCAAGGAGCGCTGCAAGGCCACGGTCAACCTGGTTCCGGGCGACGAGATCGCGGCGGACGACGAGGGTGAGTCCGAATCCCTGGTGCTGCGCGGCAAGCATCGTTGCCCGATCTGCAGCACGGCGATGGACGCTTACCTGCTGGATGAAAAGCGCAAGCTGCATATCTGCGGCAACAATCCGGATTGCGCCGGCTATGAGATCGAAGAGGGCAACTACCGGATCAAGGGCTATGAAGGCCCGAGCCTGGAGTGCGACAAGTGCGGTAGCGAGATGCAACTCAAGACCGGCCGTTTCGGCAAGTTCTTCGGTTGCACCAACCCGACCTGCAAGAACACCCGCAAGCTGCTGAAGAGCGGCGATGCGGCGCCGCCGAAGATGGATCCGGTGAAGATGCCCGAGCTCAAGTGCGAGAAGGTCAACGACACCTATATCCTGCGTGACGGTGCGTCGGGGCTGTTCCTGGCCGCCAGCCAGTTCCCGAAGAACCGCGAGACCCGCGCGCCACTGGTGCTCGAGCTGATCCCGCACAAGGACGAGATCGATTCGAAGTATCACTTCCTCTGCGAAGCGCCGCAAAAGGACCCGGAAGGTCGTCCAGCGGTGGTGCGCTACAGCCGCAAGACCAAAGAGCAGTACGTGCAGACCGAAGTCGATGGCAAGCCTACTGGTTGGCGCGCCTTCTACGACGGCGGCAGCTGGAAGGTCGAGGACAAGCGCTGAAGTCCCGTGAGTGCTGGTGGGCGACCTCCGCGCGGTGACTGACAAGGCCGCATGTTCCCTTGGAACATGCGGCCTTTCTTTTGGCTTGCGGCTGGTGGGAGCGATCCCTGAAACTGTGATACCCGCATCCGGCTCTGTTCTTATGGTGGAGGCTGCCTACATGGCCCATGAGCTCTATACCCGTACCAATCAGAAAATCTATTTCGCCGGTTTGGCCCTGGAGGCTTTGGCGCGGGCGCAAGAGGGGCGGGCGATGAATGCCCAGGCCCTGGTCCAGGCTGGTCGCGAATCGGTGTTGTTTCACCTGTACGGGGCGCTGCTCGGGTTGTGCCACGAGATTGCCGGGTTCTACCGATTGCCCCAGGCAGGTGCTTCCCGCGTGGAGCAGATCCTCAACCGTGAGGTGCTGGAAAACATCGCTATTCCCGAGCTGGCGGAGTTGGTCGAGCTGGCGCAGAGCCCGCAAAGCTGGCTGGCGCAGTTGCTGGCCGCCTATGGGGCTTTGCTCCAGCCGCCAAGGGCGCCCCACAAGCCCAAGGGCGATGTCACCCAGCCGTTGATCGTGGCGGTCAGCCTGGATGAAGAGGCGCCGCCAGAGCTGGGGCGTGAGGAGCTGGAAAGCTGGCGGCAGAATCTCAAGGCCTTGGCTATTCGTTTTCGGGACGGCTTGAACGAGTGTTGAGCCCGGACGCCGGCTGATCCGCCGTACGACTATTTGATCAAGGAAGATTCATGCTGTTCTTCTTGCGTGACCAGGCATTGGTTCGCCTGCTGAATGACTCTCAGGTGCGGGTCGCCCGTGCCCGCTCCAACGCGGATTTGCTGGAGGTGCTCGACAGGCTCGAGGTGTTTCCCGGTGGGCTGGAGTTCGATCATGTGCAGTCGATAGTCCTTCTGGTGCTGGCCTTTGCCGCCTTCGCCACGATGTGGTTGATGGATGGCATGGGCGGGATGTTCTGGCTGGGTCTAGCCCTGATCTTTTCCAGCTACTACATCGGTAAAGGGCTTTCTGGATCGTCGACGGACCTGGCCGCCAGTATTGCTCGCAAATGTGCACTGTTCTGCAATGAGTTGAGCGAATTCGACAGTACCGCCGACTGGCGCCTGAAGAAGCTCAATAGTGAATTCATCGAATATCAGCGAGGCAATGAGCGGCGTCACATCGTCGACTCGGTCCAGGGCGTCTATCGGAGAGGTTGCCACCGGCTGGCGTTCGAATACCACCACCTGCAGTACGTTACCTCCAGCAACCAGCGTGGGCCGGGTGGCAGCTACAGGAAGGTCTTCGATACCTTCAATCGCTATAGCCTGGTGGTGGAGTTCCCTTGGGTGATGGATATCGCGGTTCGTTCCAGCCCTTTGCCGGCCCCACAGACGTTGCAGCCGTTCAAGACCGGTTGCAGCGCTTTCGATGAGACCTTCGTACTGCGAGGCAATGATCAGGCCGGTTGCGAGCGATTCGCCACGGCCGCGACCCTGGCTTTTTTGCTGGAGCTTGCGCGTCGCCTGGATCAGGTCAACCTGGAGTTTTCCAGTCAGGGGCGGCTCTGCCTGAGCTTTGGCGATGAGATCATGGCCCATGCCGATCTCGGGGCTTTGAGCGATCTTGCCGTGTTTCGCCAGCGGATCGAGGAGGGGGTTGAGCTGCCTGGGCTGTTTCCGGTACTGGAATGGGTGCACCAGTTGGCGCTGCTGCAAGATGGTTCGGCCGATCAGTCCGTGCAGGACGATGTCCGGCAGAAGAGCCCTGGTGAGCTGGTCAGGGAGGAATGATGCAGTTGCTAAAGCACGATGCCGAGTTGGTGCGCTTGCTGGGCGATTGCGATTCGGCAGTGGCGCGGGCTCGATCCAACGCAGATTTATTGGTGATTATCGACAGGCTCAAGTCCTTCAAGGGAGGGCTGCATTTCGATCATGCCCAGCCCTGGGTGTTGTTGCTGCTCGCCATCATGGCCGCGATTCCCGCCCTGGCAGGCGTGCTGCTGATGTGGTTTGCCACGGCATGCCTGGTATTCGCCAGCCTGTACATCTGGATGAGCCGGAAGGCGGCCGTTGATGAGCTGCCGAAGAAAATTGCCCGCAAGTGTTCGTTTCTCAGCAATGGCCTGCAGGACCCGGGTGGTTCTGCGGATGAGCGTTTCAACCAGTTGAGTGAAGAGTTCGCTGATTATGACCGTGGTAATGACAGCCGTCGTATAGAGGCCTCGGCCAAGGGGCTCTATCAGGGCCCACGCCATCAGTTGTCGTTTGTTTTCCACCACCTTCGCTATGTGAATTCGCATATCAAGAACCAGCCCAATAACGAAAGTGAAAGGGTTTACGAGAACTTCGATCGATACAGCCTGGTAATCGATTTTCCTTGGATCAAAGACGTTGTGGTGCTCAGTAACGCGCTAGATCAGAAGAAAGCCAGTCTAGAGGCTTTCGAGACGACTTTCGCTGACTTCAACCGCGCTTTCATACTCAATGGTGAGAGTGGGTTGGTCTGCGCGAAATTCGCGAAACCCGCCACGCTGGTTTTTCTTCTGGGGCTTCATCGGCGATTGAAGAATGTGAACCTGGAGTTTTCCAGTCGAGGGCGTTTGTGTCTGAGTTTCGATGATGCCGAGGTCATGGCTTATGACGACCCGGGCACGTTCGAGGACCTGCAAGGCTTCTATGACAACATCGAGCGGGGATTGGCGTTGCCGAACCTGTTCCCGGTACTGGCCTTGGTGCATGAATTGGCGGAGTTGCAAGACGATAATTTTGATCGCCCGTTGAAAGTCACTGAAGAAATGGAGCAGTAGGTTTATGGAGTTGCTATTGGTCGTTGCGATTGTCTTGTGTGTTATTGCCTATACGCATTACAACAAGATAGTCGGTGCTCACAACAAGGCGCAGCGAGCTTGGTCGGATGTATTGGTATACGAGCGGCAGCGGATCAAGGTCCTGGATATGCTGGAGCCGCAAGTGGCTGGTTTCCAGGCATACGAAAGCCAGTTGCTGGAGCGGATAGTCGAATTGCGTACTGCTATTGCCGGTTTGCCATCGGCAGCCGATGGCGACGCATTGAAGTCGGTGAGTCAGAGCGCCAAAGCCTTGTTGGGGGGGCTTGAGCCTCGCCTTTGAGGCTTATCCCGATCTCAAGTCAGTAGAGCTATTGAGTAATCTGATGCGTGAGGTTGCCGAGCAAGAGAGCAATATTGGTGCCGCCATTACCCTGTTCAACCTGAACGTAGAGCATTTCAATAACAGCATTCAGTTATTTCCCGGTTCGCTGATCAATCGGTTGAGTTTGAACAAGTCTCTGATCACACCGTTCTCGGACAGTCAGGCCGCGTCGGGTTTTGAATACAAGCCAAATTTTTGAAGAGGCCCAGAGGTTCTTGCGCTATTGGCTGGTATCTGGTCCTTCGAGGGGCGGCCAGCCGGACGCAAGCGATTCCCGCGCGAGGTTTGGGCGATGGCTGGTATAATCCCTCGCCTTTCGTGGAGAACAGATCTATATGCCAACGTCCTTTCTAGAAATTGTCGAGTTGCCAGACGGCCGTATCGAGCTGCGCAGGGCTGAAGACGAGGGTTCTCTGGTGACTTTGGATTTCTCCGAGGATGCCAAGGCCTTTCTGCAAGGCCAGCATGTGGAAGTGGCCAAGGCCATGCTGAGCGTCGGCGTACAAATGGCCGGTCGCTTGGTCGAGGGCGAAATCGAGAAGGAAGAGGGGCCGCGGGTTCTTCATTAAGGCCCGTCCATCGGTTTCTTCGGGCCACTCGTCGCGTTGTTTAGGCTTCTCCGTCCTGGAGAAGCCTTGAATCATTCAAGCGTGTTCCCAGCTATTTTCCGTTGTTTATCCCAGGCGGATATTCAGGCTTTGCGCCTCGCCGGTGCGTGCAGCGCTGACCAGTTGTTGTCTGGCGCTGCCGCTCAGTGGATTAAGCCAACTGACCACTGTATGGCTACGGCCCAGGCGCAGGGCTTCGCATGCCAGTTGTTGCGGGCTCTGGTTGCCGCGGGGGTGCAGTAGCAGGATGCGTTCGCGATTCAGGCCGGCATCCCGCAGCCAGGCCTGGGTCACGCTGGAGGGCGGGGCGATCAGGGTGAGCCAGCGGGCATCCTGGTCCTGGCTCAGTTCCCTGAGAATGGGGGCCAATAGGTTCAGGCAGTTCCCGGCGGCGCCACGTAATGACAGTTCGCTGAAAGCTTCTGGTGCGTTGTTCCAAGGCGATTCGGCTGCTTCCTTGAGAGCCGGCGCCAGGGGTTGGGCCAGGAATGCTTCGAATAGCGGAAGCTGTGCTTGCTGGGGGATATGGGGGAACTGCATGGAGCCTCCTTCAGCGGCGAATGACGCCGACACTCAAGCCTTCGATCACCAGTTCCTGATCTTTCAGGTTGACTTCGATGGGGGCGAATTCGGGGTTCTCGGCGATCAGCCAGACCTTGCTGCCTTCGCGCTTGAAACGCTTGACCGTGACTTCGTCGCCGATGCGTGCCACGACCACCTGGCCGTTGCGGGCTTCGCGGGTGGTGTGCACGGCCAGCAGGTCGCCATCGAAGATGCCGATGTCCTTCATGCTCATGCCGTTGACCCGTAGCAGGTAGTCGGCGCGCGGATGGAAGAAAGCCGGGTTGATGTTGCAGGACTCTTCGATGTGCTGCTGGGCGAGGATCGGCGCACCAGCGGCGACCCGGCCGATGATCGGCAGGGTGTCGTCGCTCTTGGCTTCGAAGCCCGGGATACGGATGCCGCGGGAGGCGCCCGGGGTCATCTCGATGGCGCCCTTGCGTGCCAGGGCCTTGAGGTGTTCCTCGGCGGCATTGGGGGATTTGAAGCCCAGTTCCTGCGCGATTTCGGCGCGGGTCGGCGGGTAGCCGTTGTCTTCGAGGCAACGTTTGATAAAAGCCAGAATCTCAGCTTGGCGTGGCGTCAGTTTTAGCATGTCGATCGCTCTGTCTTTTTATACAGTTGCTGGGATTATATACAGTGAACATGGCTTGGCAATCCTCCTTTTGCCATGCCCGGCCCGACGGTTGTCGTCCTGGTGTCGGAATCTGCCGGCCCGGGCAGGCTACAGGGGCCGGCAGGTATGATTAAATAGCGCGCCGGAAGGCCTCCGGAAGGGCAGGCAGGCTTGACATTGCAGAGCCTGAAACGTATGTTTCAAACAAGTGTTTGTCAGGCGGAGTAGCCATGGCCCAGTCGGAAACCGTTGAACGCATTCTCGATGCTGCCGAGCAGTTGTTCGCGGAAAAAGGTTTTGCCGAAACCTCGTTGCGCCTGATCACCAGCAAGGCCGGGGTTAACCTGGCGGCGGTGAATTACCATTTCGGTTCCAAGAAGGCCCTGATCCAGGCGGTGTTCTCGCGCTTCCTCGGGCCGTTCTGCATCAGCCTCGATCGTGAGCTGGAGCGGCGCCAGTCCAAGCCCGACAGCAAGCCGAGCCTGGAAGAGCTGCTGGAAATCCTGGTGGAGCAGGCCCTGGTGGTACAGCCGCGTAGTGGCAACGACCTGTCGATCTTCATGCGCTTGCTGGGCTTGGCCTTCAGCCAGAGCCAGGGTCACCTGCGGCGTTACCTGGAAGATATGTACGGCAAGGTGTTCCGTCGCTACATGTTGTTGGTCAATGAAGCGGCGCCACGTATTCCACCCATTGAGCTGTTCTGGCGAGTGCACTTCATGCTGGGTGCGGCTGCGTTCAGCATGTCCGGGATCAAGGCCCTGCGGGCCATCGCCGAGACCGACTTCGGGGTCAACACTTCCATCGAGCAAGTGATGCGCCTGATGGTGCCGTTCCTGGCTGCCGGCATGCGTGCGGAAACCGGCGTCACCGACGAAGCCATGGCCAGTGCCCAGCTCAGGCCGCGCAGCAAACCCGCCCCGGCAGCCGCCAAGGCCTGACCCTCCGGCTGGGCGCGACAGCTTACATCCGCTAAGCTAGCCGCCCATGCCGATTCTCGTTTTCCACTTCCGTACCTTCCCCTTCGCGACATCGATCGCCGTGGGCGCCCGTGTTTCGCGGCTGCCGGCGTCGATGGTGCGCGCATTCGTGTTTAAGGAAACTCTATGACCGCTGGCCTGCAAGGCTCCTTGATGGTGGACGTCGCCGGTACCTGGCTGACGGCCGAAGATCGCCACCTCCTGCGTCAGCCTGAGGTGGGTGGGTTGATCATCTTTGCCCGCAATATCGAGCATCCACGCCAGGTGCGCGAGCTGTGCGCGGCGATCCGGGCGATCCGTCCCGACCTCCTGCTGGCGGTAGACCAGGAAGGTGGTCGGGTGCAGCGCTTGCGCCAGGGCTTCGTCCGCCTGCCGGCGATGCGTGCCCTGGCCGACAACCCGAATGCCGAGTACCTGGCCGAGCAGTGCGGCTGGGTCATGGCCACCGAAGTCCTGGCGGTTGGCCTGGATCTGAGTTTCGCGCCGGTTCTGGATCTCGATCACCAGCGTAGCGCTGTGGTGGGCACCCGGGCCTTCGAAGGCGATCCTGAGCGCGCCGCGCTGCTGGCCGGAGCCTTCATCCGTGGCATGAATAGCGCCGGCATGGCGGCCACCGGCAAGCACTTCCCCGGCCATGGCTGGGCCGAGGCGGATTCCCATGTGGCGATCCCCAATGACGAGCGCAGCCTGGAAGAGATCCGTGCCAAGGACTTGCTGCCATTCGCCCGCCTGAGCAAGCAGCTGGCGGCGGTGATGCCGGCCCATGTGATCTATCCGCAGGTCGACGGCCAGCCGGCTGGCTTCTCGCGGCGCTGGCTGCAGGACATCCTGCGTGGCGAGTTGCAGTTCGACGGGGTGATCTTCAGTGATGACCTGTCCATGGCTGGAGCCCATGTGGTGGGCGACGCCGCGAGCCGGATCGAGGCGGCCCTGAGCGCCGGATGCGACATGGGCCTGGTGTGCAACGACCGTGCTGCCGCCGAGCTGGCCCTGAGCGCTGCCCAGCGCCTCAAGGTCAGCCCGTCGCCACGGATCGCGCGGATGCGTGGCCAGGCCTTCGCCGGCCTGGAGTACAAGCAGGACCCTCGTTGGTTGGCCGCACTGGCCGCGCTGCGCGAGGCGCAGTTGATCGACTGACCTCGACCCCTCGACAGGCCGCTTCAGCGGCCTGTCTTGTTATCCGGCAGCGGGGCGAACAATGCCTCGATGTCCTCGCCCTGCAGTTTCCAGTCGCCAGCTTGGCGGCCATCCAGTACGCCTGCCGCCAAATCGGATTTTTCCTGCTGCAGGTGCTGGATTTTCTCTTCTACGGTACCCCGGGCGATCAGCTTGTAGACGAACACCGGTTTTTCCTGGCCGATGCGATAGGCCCGATCGGTAGCCTGGGTTTCGGTGGCCGGGTTCCACCAGGGGTCGTAGTGGATCACCGTGTCGGCCTCGGTCAGGTTCAGGCCGACCCCGCCGGCCTTGAGGCTGATGAGGAAGATCTGCAGCTTGCCGCTCTGGAAATCCCGCACTGGGGTGCGCCGGTCCCGGGTCTGGCCGGTGAGCAGGCCGTAGGTGATGTTGCGTCGCTTGAGCTCGATCTCGATCAGGCCCAGCATCGAGGTGAACTGCGAGAACAGCAGGATGCGACGGCCCTCATCGAACAGTTCCTCGAGCATGGTCATCAGGCTGTCGAGTTTGCCGGACGAACTGCCACGGGCTGGCGGCGAGTCATTGACCAGGCGCAGGTCGCAGCACACCTGGCGCAGCTTGAGCAGCGCCTCGAGGATGATGATCTGGCTGCGCGCCACGCCCTTGCGGGTGATCTCGTCGCGAACCTTCTTATCCATGGCCAGGCGCATGGTTTCGTAGACGTCGCGTTGCGCTTCGTTGAGCTCGACCCAGTGGATGATCTCGGTCTTGGGTGGCAGTTCGGTGGCTACTTGTTCCTTGGTGCGGCGCAAGAGGAACGGCTTGATCCGGCCGTTGAGGTGCTGCAAGCGCGCCTCGCTGGCTTGCTTCTCGATAGGCACCCGGTAGTCGCGATTGAAGCTCTTGGCGTCCCCCAGCCAGCCAGGCAGCAGGAAGTGGAACAGTGACCAGAGCTCGCCCAGGTGGTTCTCCAAAGGCGTGCCGGACAGGCACAGGCGCTGCCGGGCATTGAGCTGGCGGGTGGCCTGGGCGGCCTTGCTCGATGGGTTCTTGATGTACTGGGCTTCATCCAGGATCAGCACGTGCAGCGGCTGCGCGGCCAATTGCTCGATGTCCTTGGGGAGCAGGGCGTAGGTGGTCAGCAACAGGTCGTAGTCGGCCAACTGCGGGAAATGCTTCTTGCGCCCGGCGCCGTACAGCGCCAGGACCTTGAGCTGCGGCGTGAAATGCGCGGCCTCGTCCAGCCAGTTGGGGATCAGGCTGGTAGGCATCACCACCATGCACGGGCGGTCCAGGCGCCCGGCGTTTTTCTCGCTGAGGATGTGAGCCAGGGTCTGCAAGGTCTTGCCCAGGCCCATGTCGTCGGCCAGGATGCCGCCCACTTCCAGTTGGCGCAGCGACTGCATCCAGCTCAGGCCTTCGAGTTGATAGGGGCGCAGGGTCGCGTTGAGCCCCTCGGGGGCTGGCGCTGAATAGTCGCGGATGTCCCGCAAGCGCTGGGCGAAGCTGCGAATGTGCTCGCCACCCTCCCAAAGCAGCGGCAGTTCCTCCAGCGGGTTGAGGCGGATGGCGTCGGCGTTGCTCAGGCGCAGGGCCAGATCGCTGTTTTCCTGCAAGTAGAACTCGCCCAGGGTCGCCAGTACCGGTTTCAAGCGGCCATAGGGCAGCGCCACCTGCAGCGGGCCGTGCAGGGAGTTGGGGCGGTTGGGGATGTTCACCAGGATCAGCTCGTCGTCGCGGCGCTTGGCCAGGCGTTCCGGGTTGAGGATCTCGGTGTGCGAGCGCATCAGGTTGAGCAGGATCGGCAGCAGGCTCAGGCGTTCGCCATTGACGATGATCCCCAGTTCCAGGTCGAACCAGTCCCGCCCCGGGGCTTCATCGACGCTGGCGTACCAGTCGTCCACCGCCGTCAGGTCGAAGCCGAAGCCCTCGTCGATCTGCAGCTCCCACTGTTGTTCGCGCAGTTTGGGCAACTCGTTGAGGGTGAAGGTCAGCCAGGCGCTGTCGTTGACCATCTCGTACAGCTCACCGGCGCTTTCCGCAAGCGCCTTGCTTTGCCGGGTGGCGATCTTGAAGCCCAGGGCGCGCAACTGCTCGCGGCAGGCCTGCTCCAGCTCCGGCTGGCGCTTGATGCGCAGGGTCTGTTGTTCCTGGTGGATGATCAGGTCGGCGTGCTTCTGGCCGCTGGCATATTCGCCCAGGTAGTTGAAGGACAGTGCGGCGCGGTGCTGGATGTAGCGCTGCATCTTGCCGTTGCGCGGCTCGAAGGCACTGAACTCGATGCTCGCCAGCCATAGCCGGGGCACCGGTCGCACGTCGTCCAGCAGTTGCTGGGGTGGAGCCGGTGGGCGGCGGCTGTCGAGCACGGCGGAGAGTTTCTCCAGGAGCTCGGCGTCCTTGGCCGCCGCCGGGTAGGCCAGGGTTTCCTCCACTTGGAGGAGGACGGCGGCGATGTGCTTGCAGTTGCTGTGTACCGGGCACGTGCAGTGGCCGTCGATCAGCAGCAGGTTGCCCTTGCTCGACTCGCGCAGGGTGATGGTCTGGCGGTAGACATTGCCGCCGGAGCCTTCGCAGCTGGCGGTGATAGCGCTGTCTCCGGCGCTGACGATACGCACGCGTTTTTCCAGGGCATAACGCCGGCCGCGCTCCAAGGCTTGTTCCTTGAAGCGGTTGACCCAGGACGGGGCCAGGGGTTTGGTCAGGGGCGGGGTCATAGGGACTTCGATCAGTCCGGAATTTCAGTTGGGGCAGGGCGCGGTGCCGGTGCGGTCAGCGAGGTGATCTTGATCAGCAGCGCCAGGTGGCCGTTATCCAGGTAGTTGAGCTGGCCATTCTTGGTGTGGCTCTGCTGCTTCAGGCGCTCACTGCGGGTCACCAGGCCGTTGCTGTCGATCTGGTTGACCCAGAAGTCGGCATTCACGTCGGTGAAGCGCCCGAGGGTCAGGCCCAGGGTGCCCTCGATGGGGAACTGGCCGAACTGCTCGGGCCCGTCGCTGATGGCGACCTTGACCGGGGTTTCCCCCAGGTTTTGTTGCCAGGCTCGGTGCAGCAGCACGCTGTAGTTGCCGCTGGCGCCGAGCTTCTCGACGATCCCGCCCAGGGCCGGGGTGCGCTGGCTGTCCGGCCCCAGGCGCTGGGCGCCGGCGGCCCAGTCCTCCGGCGCGGCGCGGCTGATGATCTGGGGTTCGGCATTCTGGCGGACCAGGATCATTTCCACCTGGTACAGGTCATCGGCCAGGGCCATCGGCGCGACGACCAGGGCCAGGAGCAGGGGCAAGGAGCGGAACAGGCGCATGGGGCGTCCTTCAAGCTGTTTTCGGGGTGAGGCTCTCAAGCAGGGCCTCCAATGTATTAAAGCGCTCTTCCGGGCGTTCCATCGGCACCATGAACTTGAACAGGGTCGCGCCTTCGAACTTGTAGCGCTTGGGCTGGCCCTGGATCAGCTTGATCAGCGCCAACGGGTCCACCGGCGTGTCTGAGGCGAACTCGATGCGCCCGCCCTGGGGGCCACCGTCGATCTTCTTGATCCCCAGTTGCTCGGCCTGGAGCTTGAGCTGGGTCAGGCGGATCAGGTTCTTGGTCGGCTCGGGCAGCAGGCCGAAGCGGTCGATCATCTCCACCTGCATGTCCTTCAGGCCGTCTTCGTCGGTGGCCGAGGCGATGCGCTTGTAGAGAATCAGCCGGGCATGGACGTCCGGCAAGTAATCCTCGGGAATCAGCGCCGGCAAGCGCAGGTTGATTTCCGGGCCGCCGCCCAGGGGCTGGTCGAGGTTCGGCTGCTCGCCCTTGCGAATGGCCTTCACCGCCCGCTCCAGCATCTCCATGTACAGCGTGAAGCCGACGGCCTGGATCTGGCCGCTCTGGCCATCGCCCAGCAGCTCGCCGGCACCGCGGATTTCCAGGTCGTTGGTGGCCAGCACGAAACCGGCGCCCAGGTCCTGGGTGTTGGCGATGGCTTCCAGGCGCTTTTCTGCATCCGTGGTGATCTGCTGGCGTGGCGGGGTCAGCAGGTAGGCGTAGGCCTGGTGGTGGCTGCGACCGACGCGACCGCGCAACTGGTGCAGCTGGGCCAGGCCGAACTTGTCGGCGCGCTCGATGATGATGGTGTTGGCGCTGGGTACGTCGATGCCGGTCTCGATGATGGTCGAGGCGATCAGTACGTTGAAGCGCTTGTGATAGAAGTCGCTCATCACCTGTTCCAGCTCGCTCTCGCGCATCTGCCCGTGGCCGATGCCGATCCGCGCTTCGGGCACCAGTTCGGCGAGGTCGGCGGCGCATTTCTCGATGCTCTTCACATCGTTGTGCAGGTAGTACACCTGGCCGCCACGCAGCAGTTCACGCAGCAGGGCCTCCTTGACCGTGCTCTTGTTCTGCTCCATGACGAAGGTTCGCACCGACAGGCGCCGGGCCGGTGGCGTGGCGATGATCGACAGGTCGCGCATGCCCGAGACCGCCATGTTCAGCGTCCGCGGGATCGGGGTGGCGGTCAGGGTCAGGATGTCCACTTCGCTGCGCAGGGCCTTGAGCTGCTCCTTCTGGCGCACGCCGAAGCGGTGTTCCTCGTCGATGATCACCAGGCCCAGGTTCTTGATCTTCACATCGTCCTGCAAGAGCTTGTGAGTGCCGATGACGATGTCGATCTTGCCCTCGGCCAGGTCCGCCACGGCGGCGCTGACTTCCTTGGCCGACTTGAAGCGGCTCATGACCTCGACGGTCACCGGCCAGTCGGCGAAGCGATCTCGGAAGCTGTTGTAGTGCTGTTGGGCGAGCAGGGTGGTAGGGACCAGGATCGCCACCTGCTTGCCGCCATGCACGGCGATGAACGCGGCGCGCATGGCCACTTCGGTCTTGCCGAAGCCCACGTCGCCGCAGACCAGGCGGTCCATCGGCTTGGGCGAGAGCATGTCCTCGCGCACCGCTTCGATGGTGCTCTGCTGGTCCGGAGTCTCCTCGAAGGGGAAGCCGGCACTGAAGGTGGCGTAGTCGGCCTTGGGGTCGGCGAAGGCATAACCTTCGCGGGCCGCCCGGCGGGCATAGATATCCAGCAGCTCGGCGGCCACGTCGCGCACCTGTTCGGCGGCCTTGCGCTTGGCCTTTTGCCAAGCCTCGGAGCCCAGGCGGTGCAGGGGGGCGAGGGCATCGTCGCTGCCGGTGTAGCGGGCGATCAGGTGCAGGTTGGCCACCGGCACGTAGAGCTTGGCGCCCTCGGCGTACTCCAGGGTGAGGAATTCGGCGGCCTGGTTGTCGATCTCCAGGGTCGCCAGGCCCAGGTAGCGGCCCACGCCATGGTCGATGTGCACCACCGGCGCGCCTTCACGCAGCTCGGTGAGGTTCTTGATGACCGCGTCGTTGCTGGCGTCGGCGCGTTTCTCCCGGCGCCGGCGCTGCATCACGCGTTGGCCGAACAGCGGGCTTTCGGCGACCAGCGCCAAAGCCGGTTCGTCCAGGGCCAGGCCTTCATCCAGGGGGGCGATGGTGATCGCCAGGCGCTCCTTGCTGGCGACGAAGTCCGGCCAGTTGTCGACGGTCCTGGGGCGCAGCTTGAGGCGCTCCAGCAGCTCCAGCAACACCTCCCGGCGCCCGGCGGATTCGGCGGTGAAGAGTATCCGCCCGGGGAATTCGTCGAGGAACCTGGAAAGGGCCGCCAGCGGCTGGTTGGCCTTGGCCTCGATGGCAAGATCTGGCAGCTCGCGCGCCGGGAAGCGCTCGCGGCCCACGCCGGTCTCGATGTCTTGCTGGCTGGCTACCACTCGTGGCCAGTTCTTCAGCCGGGCGAAGCAGTCTTCCACCGGCAGGAACAGCTCGGCCGGCGGCAGCAAGGGCCGTGAGGGGTCGATCCGGCGCTCTTCGTAGCGATTGCGTACGTCGTTCCAGAAGTTTTCCGCGGCTTGCTCGATGCCCGGCAGGGAGAACACCTGGGTGTCCTGGGGCAGGTAGTCGAGCAGGGTCGAAGTTTCTTCGAAGAACAGCGGCAGGTAGTACTCGATGCCGGCGGGGGTGATCCCGCTGGTCAGGTCCTGGAAGATCGGGCAGCGGCGGAAGTCCACGTCGAAGCGTTCGCGAAAGCGTGCCTTGAAGCGGGTCACGGCTTCTTTCTGCAGGGGGAATTCCTTGGCCGGCAGCAGGCGCACCGAGTCGACCTTGTCGATGGAGCGCTGGTTTTCCGGGTCGAAGGTGCGCAGGGTCTCGATCTCGTCATCGAACAAGTCGATGCGGTAGGGCAGCTTGCTGCCCATGGGGAACAGGTCGATCAGCGCGCCACGCACGGTGAACTCACCGTGCTCGTAAACCGTGTCGACATAGCGATAGCCGCTGGCTTCCAGGCGGGTGCGCATCAGCTCCACGTCGAGCTTCTGGCCCACGTCCAGCACCAGGCTGCTGCCCAGCAGGAACTGGGTTGGCGCCAGGCGGTGCAGGGCGGTGGTGATCGGCACCACCAGCACGCCGTGCTCCAGTTCCGGCAGCCGATAGAGGCTGGCGATGCGCTGGGAAATGATGTCCTGGTGCGGCGAGAACAGGTCGTAGGGCAAGGTTTCCCAGTCAGGGAAATGCAGGACCGGCAGATCCGGGGCGAAGAAGCTCAGCTCCTGTTCCAGCCGGTCAGCGCTTTGGCTGTCGGCGGTCAGCAGGAGGGTGAAGCGCTTGGCGGCGCTGGCGGCTTCGGCGATGGCCAGGCTCAGGGCGGCACCGGGCAGATTGCCCCAGTGCTGTTTCCCGGTGGCGGCGGGGAGTAGCGGTAGACGCAGGACAGGCACGGACGGTCAAGCTCCAGGCGTTGCGACAAAGTCGGTAATTGTAACGGGCCGGGGTCGCCACTGTCAGTGGCTGATGTGTCGATTGGGCCAGTTAGGGAAAATGTAGTGGCAATGACAAAATAATCGGCTTTTGACGGCAAAATGTAGTGCCGATTTCGGGCGGTGTTACGGAGGGTTACGGACAGAAGGCCTGGCGCGGGTAAAAGCTGGCGTCGCTGGAAGCCGCGTGTTTACTGGGCTGCAGCGCGGTGTCAATTTTTTTGCAAGGGCTTTTGTTACGTTCCGCACGACAGGCGCGCATTGCTAGAGGAGGCTCTGGGCGGCATAATGTAGCCCCTTTTTTCTGCCCCTACATGTGGAAGGTTCCCGTGACTCAGAAGCCCGACCAGTGTCTTGGTGAATGGATCGACCGTGAAGCACTCGCAGAAGCGATGATTCCGCTTATCGGTCAGCTCTACCGCAACAACAATGTGGTGAGCTCGATCTATGGCCGCAGCCTGATCAACCAGTCTGTCATCGCGATTCTCAAAGCTCACCGCTTTGCTCGCCATCGTCAGTCCGACGACAGCGAATTGTCCGTCCACGAAACGTTCCCTCTCCTGAAGGCCATGAGCGAGCTCAAGCTCGGCGCAGCCTCGGTTGATCTGGGCAAGTTGGCTGTCAAATTCAAAACCCAGGGCAATGGCCGCACCGCCGAACAGTTCGTTCGCGAAGAGCTGGCCGATGTCGTGGGCCAACAAAACGCCTCGGCGCGCAAGGGCACTGACGTAGTGCTGTACGGCTTTGGCCGTATCGGTCGCCTGCTGGCACGCATCCTGATCGAAAAAACCGGTGGTGGCGACGGCCTGCGCCTGCGCGCCATCGTGGTGCGCAAGGGCGCCGAGAACGACCTGACCAAGCGCGCCAGCCTGCTGCGTCGCGACTCGGTGCATGGTTCGTTCAACGGCACCATCACCATCGATGAAGCAAACAACACCATCACCGCCAACGGCAACCTGATCCAGGTGATCTACGCCAAGAGCCCGAGCGAAGTCGACTACACCCAGTACGGCATCCACGATGCGCTGATCGTCGACAACACCGGTGTATGGCGCGATGCCGACGGCCTGGGCCAGCACCTGGCCTGCCCGGGCGCTGCCCGCGTGGTCCTGACCGCACCTGGCAAGGGCGCGCTGAAGAACATCGTGCACGGCATCAACCACGGTGAAATCACCCCTGACGACAAGATCGTTTCGGCTGCTTCTTGCACCACCAACGCCATCGTGCCGGTGCTCAAGGCCGTGAACGACCAGTACGGCATCGTCAATGGCCACGTCGAAACCGTTCACTCGTTCACCAACGACCA
Source organism: Pseudomonas piscis (assembly GCF_009380155.1). Classification (GTDB taxonomy): domain Bacteria; phylum Pseudomonadota; class Gammaproteobacteria; order Pseudomonadales; family Pseudomonadaceae; genus Aquipseudomonas; species Aquipseudomonas piscis. The sequence goes on from NZ_WHUV01000001.1 coordinate 1,751,647, forward strand.
GAACCTGATCGACAACTTCCACAAGGGCAGCCGTCGTGGCCGCGCCGCGCCATTGAACATGGTGATCACCGAGACCGGTGCCGCCACCGCTGCCGCCAAGGCGCTGCCTGTGCTCAAGGGCAAGCTGACCGGCAACGCGATCCGTGTGCCGACGCCGAACGTGTCGATGGCCATCCTCAACCTGAACCTGGAAAAGGCCACCACCCGCGACGAGATCAACGAGTACCTGCGCCAGACCGCCATGCACTCGGATCTGCACAAGCAGATCGACTTCGTCAATTCCCAGGAAGTGGTGTCCACCGACTTCGTCGGTTCGCGCCACGCCGGTGTGGTCGATGCTGAAGCCACCATCTGCAACGATAACCGCGTTGTCCTGTACGTCTGGTACGACAACGAATTCGGTTACAGCTGCCAGGTAGTGCGCGTGATGGAAGACATGGCTGGGGTCAACCCGCCAGCGTTCCCACGCTAAGCGTCTATCGATGTGAAAACGCCCCGACTTGTCGGGGCGTTTTTGTTTGTGGCGATTGCCCGCGATGGGTTTACTGAGCGCCGCCAGTCACGGTCGCCTGCGCGGTCCGCAGGGCATGGCGGTTGCCGTGGAACAGCACCAGGGTGGCGATCAGCCCCAGCACGGCGGCGCCGCTGAGCCAGATCCCGGGAGCGGCCTTGTTGTCCAGCACGTGGATCAGGTAGGTGCAGGCTGCCGGAGTGAAGCCGCCAAAGGTCGCGGTGGCCAGGCTATAGGCCAGGGAGAAACCGGTGGTGCGGACTTCGGCGGGCATGATTTCGGTCAAGGCCACCACCATGGCACCGTTGTACGAGCCGTAGAGGAAGGACAGCCATAGCTCGACGATCAACAGGTGGCTGAAGCTGGGGTTGGCCACCAGCCAGGACAACGCCGGATAAGCGGTGAGAATCGCCAGGATGGTGGCACCCAGCAGCAGTGGCTTGCGCCCGATCTTGTCCGACAGCGAACCCATGACCGGCAACCAGAAGAAGTTGGACGCGCCGATGCACACGGTCACCAGCAGCGAGTCCAAGTCGGACAGGTGCAATTCGGCTTTGCCGAAGGTCGGGGTGTAGGCGGTGATCAGGTAGAAGGACACGGTGGTCATCACCACCAGGGCCATGCCGGCGATGACGATGCCGAAGTTCTGGCCGATGGAGCGCACGATTTCCTGCAGGGTCGGACGATGCTTGCGTGCCTGGAATTCCGGGGTTTCCTCCAGGGAACGACGAATCATGAAGATGGCCGGCACGATCATGCAGCCCACCAGGAACGGTACGCGCCAGCCCCAGTCGCCCATCTGTTCCGGGCTCAGCCAGTGGTTCAGGCCTACGCCCAGCAAGCCGGCGAACACCACCGCGGCCTGTTGGCTCGCCGATTGCCAGCTGACGAAGAAGCCCTTGCGGCCGGGAGTGGAGATCTCGGCCAGGTATACCGACACGCCACCCAGCTCCACTCCGGCGGAGAAGCCTTGCAGCAGGCGGCCGAGCAGGACCAGCAGCGGTGCGGCCACCCCGAGGGTGGCGTAGCCGGGGACGCAGGCGATCAATACGGTGCCGGCGGCCATCAGCGCCAGGGTGATGATCAGGCCTTGGCGGCGGCCATGACGGTCGATGTAGGCGCCAAGGAAGATCGCCCCCAGGGGGCGCATCAGGAAGCCTGCACCGAAGGTCGCCAGGGACAGCATCAGCGACGCGAAGGCGCTGTCGGCGGGGAAGAAGGTCTTGGCGATCGCCGTGGCGTAGAAGCCATAGACCATGAAGTCGAACATCTCGAGAAAGTTGCCGCTGACAACGCGAAAGATCGCCTTGCCTTTGCCCGTGGTCGTGGACATGTTTTGCACTCACTTTGGCTGTCTTGTTAGCAATCCCTGGTCATTGGTCGTCCTCACTGCAAAGGTGGGGGCGCGAGGCTGCACACTGAACAGTTTTGTAACAATATGTGTGTGGGCGGCGCCAGGCAACTAAAACTCTCGGTCATGGCCCGAGCCTCTGGTTCGTGGCTTTGCTCTCGGCCTGGGCGCGCCGGGAACCTGGCGTCTGTCGCATAATGGCCCGTTGTTTGGCGGGCAGGCCCGGTAGGGCGCGGATCGGAAGAGGTGGACTTGGCAGCTTGCAGGTGGTGGATGTGGTGCGCGGTGGTGGCGTCGCTGGCCGGGTGTGGCGCCGGGGAACGGCTGGAAACTGTCTCCGGTCCGACCATGGGCAGTACCTGGTCGGTGCAGTACGTCAAGCCGGAGGGCGGACTTGCGGCCCCGGCGGTCAAGGCCGAAGTCGAGGCGATCCTGGCCGAGGTGGACCGGCAAATGTCCACCTATCGCAGCGATTCGGATATCGAAAGGTTCAATGGCTTGCCCGCCCACAGTTGCCAGCCCATGCCCGGGCCGGTACTGCAACTGGTCCGGCTTGGCGAGCAACTGTCCCGGGACAGTGACGGTGCCTTCGACCTGACGGTGGAGCCGCTGCTGGATCTCTGGGGATTCGGCCCGCAAGGGCGGGTCGAGAAGGTGCCGGACGTGGCAGCGCTGGCCCAGGTGCGCGAGCGTGTGGGGCATGGGTTGCTGCGCATCGAGGGCGCGCAACTGTGCAAGGACGCGGCGGTGGAGGTGGATTTCAACAGTATCGCTGCTGGCTACGCTGTGGATCGCATCGCGGCGCGGCTCGAGGAGCTGGGTATCTCCAGCTATCTCGCCGAGGCCACTGGCGAGCTCAAGGCGGCAGGGCGCAAGCCTGGAGGCGCACCCTGGCGCGTCGCCCTGGAGGAGCCCCGGGATGATCGGCAAGTAGCCGAGCGAGTGATCGCGGTGGACGGTTATGGCGTTTCCACCTCCGGCGACTACCGTCATTACTTCGAGCAGGATGGCCAGCGTTATTCCCACACCTTCGATGCCCGGCTCGGCCGGCCCATTACCCACAAGCTGGCGGCGGTAACGGTGGTCCACCGCTCGGCGCTGATGGCCGATGGCTTGTCGACGTTGTTGCTGATCCTCGGTCCCGAGGCTGGTTGGGACTATGCAGAAAAACACGATATCGCCGCATTTTTTGTGCTGCGTGCCGATACAGGTTTCGTCACACGTGGCAATCCGGCGTTCGAGCAATTGTTCGCCGGGCAGGCCAACTGACCTTGCATGGGGTTGTGGGCGCCGTAGTGCAGGCAAAAGTAGCTTACGACGCGACCAAGGGTTAATGTGCGCGGCGTTGACGCTTCTATAGACTGTGCCCGGGTTCGTAACCGAGCCAAATTGATCCTTCATGTCGCTGGCCGCGGCATGATTTAGCCGTCGATGCCAAGCGGGCATCGCGGCCTGTTCTGAGGAGTACGCATGGCTGTCTACAACTACGACGTAGTGGTGCTGGGTTCAGGCCCCGCAGGAGAAGGTGCGGCGATGAACGCCGCGAAAGCAGGACGCAAGGTGGCGATGGTCGACAGCCGTCGCCAGGTCGGCGGTAACTGCACGCACCTGGGTACCATCCCGTCCAAGGCCTTGCGTCACTCGGTCCGGCAGATCATGCAGTTCAACACCAACCCGATGTTCCGGGCCATCGGCGAGCCGCGCTGGTTCTCCTTCCCGGACGTGCTCAAGAGCGCGGAGAAGGTCATCTCCAAGCAGGTGGCCTCGCGTACCGGCTACTACGCGCGCAATCGGGTCGACGTGTTCTTCGGTACCGGCAGCTTCGCCGACGAGCAGACGGTCGAAGTGGTCTGCGCCAATGGCGTGGTGGAAAAACTGGTGGCCAAGCACATCATCATCGCCACCGGCTCGCGTCCCTATCGCCCGGCGGACATCGATTTCAACCACCCGCGGATCTACGATAGCGACACCATCCTCAGCCTCGGCCATACCCCACGCAAGCTCATCGTCTATGGCGCCGGGGTGATCGGTTGCGAATACGCCTCGATCTTCAGCGGCCTTGGGGTGCTGGTGGAACTGGTGGACAACCGTGGCCAGTTGCTCAGCTTCCTGGACTCGGAGATTTCCCAGGCCCTGAGCTATCACTTCAGCAACAACAACATCACCGTGCGCCATAACGAAGAGTACGAGCGGGTCGAGGGTGTGGATAACGGCGTGATCCTGCACCTCAAGTCCGGCAAGAAGATCAAGGCCGACGCCTTGCTCTGGTGCAACGGCCGTACCGGCAACACCGACAAGCTGGGCATGGAGAACATCGGGATCAAGGTCAACGGCCGTGGCCAGATCGAGGTGGACGAGAACTACCGCACCAGCGTGCCGAACATCTATGGCGCCGGTGACGTGATCGGCTGGCCGAGCCTGGCCAGTGCCGCCCACGACCAGGGGCGCTCCGCTGCCGGCAGCATCGTCGACAATGGCAGCTGGCGTTTCGTCAACGACGTGCCGACCGGGATCTACACCATTCCCGAGATCAGCTCGATCGGCAAGAACGAGCAGGAACTGACCCAGGCCAAGGTGCCCTACGAAGTGGGCAAGGCGTTCTTCAAGGGCATGGCCCGGGCGCAGATCGCCGGTGAGCCGCAAGGCATGCTGAAGATCCTGTTCCACCGCGAGACCCTGGAGGTGCTGGGCGTGCACTGCTTCGGCTACCAGGCATCGGAGATCGTCCACATCGGCCAGGCGATCATGAACCAGCCGGGTGAGCTCAATACCCTGAAGTACTTCGTCAATACCACCTTCAACTACCCGACCATGGCCGAAGCCTATCGGGTAGCTGCGTACGACGGCCTCAACCGGCTTTTTTGAGCGGCTCCGGCCGGTGGCCTGAGCCGGCCGGGGAGACCGATTTCAGTAATTCTCGAGGGTGGCGCTGGCCAAACCGGGAAAGTCTGTAATCAGGCTGTCTACGCCGAAGTCGGCGAGCCTGCGCATCAGCGCTGGCTCGTTGACTGTCCACACTGACACATGCAGGCCCTGGCGCTGCGCCCGTTGCAGGCGTTCCGGGGTGCACAGGGTCCAGTTCAACGCAAGAATCTCGCAGCCATAGCTCTGGGCGACTTTCAACGGGTCGAGCCAGGCGTATTCGGCTACCAGTCCGCGGGACAGGTCCGGGGTCAGCTCCAGCGCGGCCTTGAGGACTTCGCGGGAACTCGAGGTCACGGTGACCTTATCCAGCAGGCCGAAGCGCTGGGCCATTTCGCGAATCGCCAGCACAGTGGTGGCGGCGCGGGTGCGCGAGGCGCTCTTGACCTCCAGCTGCCAGTGCTCGAAGTCGCATTTCTCGAACAATTCTTCCAGGCGTGGAATGGGGCAGGGGCTGACCCAGCCCGGCCCGCCCTTGCGCGCGTCGTAGGTCACCAGCTCGGCAGCGCTGTGCTCTACCACCTTGCCGCGTCGATCGGTGGTGCGCTTGAGGGTCGGGTCGTGGATCACCATCAGTTCCCCGTCCATGGACAGGTGCAGGTCGAGCTCGCAGCGGCGTACGCCGTGCTTGAGGCATTCCTGGAAGCTGGTCAGGGTGTTTTCCGGCGCTTCGCCCTTGGCGCCGCGATGGCCATAGATCAGGGTCACAATTGCTCCTTCAAGGGTGTGGTTGTTCTTCAGGGAGGGCCGGGCAGGGGTCAGCCGGCGGCTGGGTCGTTCTGTTCCCGGGCCTGGCGGCGTTGCTGGGCCTGTTTCTGCAGGATGTAGCGGGCCAGCAGCTGGCGCTGGGAGTCGGTCAAGGCTTCGAACTCGGTGCCGATCTCGAAGGTGCCGAAACCCTGGGGTTCGCAGTGGGTGACCTTGGCCCGCAGCAGCAGGCCCAGGGCCTGGGGCATCAACAGCAGCTTCACCGCCAGCTGGCTGCCGGTGGGATAGCACTGGTGATGGCTGAACTCGATGCCGCCTTCGGAGAGGATCACCCGCTGGGGTTCGCCGAACTTGCCCAGCACGGTCTGGGCCACCACCTGGCCGAGCAGGTCGATGCGCTTGTTCATGGCCTTGAGGTAGCTGGCCAGGGTGCGATCGCGCTCGCTGACCTGGCGTAGCAGGTGCTGGGATTCGAACTCGCTCAGGTGCAATTCGCTGAGCAGATTGAACAGCACGGACTCATCCTGCAACACTTCCTTGCTCGCCGCATCGTGGGCGGACAAGGGGCTAATTTCCAGTGCGATCGTGTCCTCGATACGGTAGTATTCGCGGCGATCTTCTTCATCTAATGTCGACATGGCGAACCCATGGTAGAGGCGGTGGTCTGAGTGTAAAGCTGCTTACCAGGCCTCGCCACAAGGACGTCTTCTTTTCCTCCGAACAAGCCCCGACATGTTCAGACCTCTGTTTGCTTTCATCGGCACGCGTTATACCCGTGCAAAGCGTCGCAACCATTTCGTGTCATTCATTTCCCTGACTTCGATGATCGGTCTCGCCCTCGGCGTGATCGTGATGATCGTGGTGCTGTCGGTGATGAATGGCTTCGACCATGAGATGCGCACCCGCGTGCTGGGCATGGTGCCCCACGCCACCATCGAATCCGGCGAGCCCATCAGTGACTGGCAGGGCCTGGCCGCCAAGGTCAAGGCCAATCCCCAGGTACTGGCGGTGGCGCCCTTCACCCAGATGCAGGGCCTGTTGACCAACAACGGCCAGGTGCAGAAGGTGTTGCTCAACGCCATCGACCCGGCCCAGGAACGCCAGGTCTCGATCATCGACCACTTCATGCGGCAGGGGCAGCTGGACGCGCTGGCGCCCGGCAGTTTCGGCATCGTCATCGGTGACAAGGCCGCCAACAAGCTGGGCGTCGGCCTGGGCGACAAGCTGACCTTCGTCGCCCCTGAGGTCTCGGTGACCCCGGCAGGCATGTTCCCGCGCATGAAGCGCTTCACCGTGGTGGGCATCTTCCACGTTGGCGCCGGCGAGATCGATGGCTACCTGGGCCTGACCAACCTCCAGGACCTGGGCCGCCTGCACCGCTGGAAGCCAGACCAGGTCCAGGGCTTGCGGTTGAAGTTCGACGACCTGTTCCAGGCACCGCGCACGGCCTGGCAGATCGCCCAGGAGCTGGGCGAGAACCATTTCTACGCCCGTGACTGGACCCGCACCCATGGCAACCTGTACCAGGCCATCCGCATGGAAAAAGCCATGATCGGCCTGCTGTTGTTGCTGATCGTCGCGGTCGCCGCCTTCAACATCATCTCCACCCTGGTGATGGTGGTGAACGACAAGAAGGGCGACATCGCCATCCTGCGCACCCTGGGTGCCACGCCGGCGACCATCATGGCGATCTTCATGGTCCAGGGCACGGTGATCGGCGTGGTCGGTACCCTGATCGGCGCCGTGCTGGGCATGCTCGCGGCACTGAATGTCAGCGCTGCGATCGCCGGTCTCGAGCGCCTGATCGGACACAAGTTCCTCAATGCCGACGTGTACTTCATCGACTACCTGCCGTCCCAGCTGATGGCCGAGGACGTGTTGATGGTCTGCGGTGCGGCGTTGGTCCTGAGTTTCCTCGCCACCCTGTATCCTGCCTGGCGTGCGGCGCGCACCCAGCCTGCGGAGGCGCTACGTTATGAGTGAGTTGGGCATGAGTGAAAAAGCAATCCTGAGCTGCCGCGACCTGGGCAAGTCCTATGAGGAAGGTCCGGAGTCGGTGGTGGTCCTGTCCGGCCTGCAACTGGAACTGCATCCGGGCGAGCGGGTAGCCATCGTCGGCAGCTCCGGCTCCGGTAAAAGTACTTTGCTCAACCTGCTGGGCGGCCTGGATACCCCTTCCAAGGGCAGCGTCTGGCTGGCCGGCGAGGAGCTCTCGGCCCTGGGGGAAAAGGCCCGTGGCCAGCTGCGCAACCGCGCCCTGGGGTTCGTCTATCAGTTCCACCACCTGCTGCCGGAATTCACCGCCCTGGAGAACGTCTGCATGCCGCTGCTGATCGGTCGTACACCGATCCCGGAAGCCCGCCAGCGGGCCACGGCGCTGCTGGAGCGGGTCGGTCTGGGCCATCGCCTGGAACACAAGCCCGCCGAGCTGTCCGGTGGTGAACGCCAGCGCGTGGCCATCGCCCGCGCCCTGGTGAACAAGCCGGGGCTGGTGATGCTCGATGAGCCCACCGGCAACCTCGATTCCCATACCGCCCAGGGCATCCAGGACCTGATGCTGGAGCTCAGCACCTCGATGCGCACCGCCTTTTTGGTGGTGACCCACGACATGAACCTGGCCCGGCAGATGGATCGCGTATTGCACCTGCAAGAAGGTCACCTGGTCGCGATCTGACGCGACCGCACGCGGCGTCGGCGGCTCGTCGGCCGGCGCCGGGTCATTAATCTTTCCAGGGTGCCTTGCCCATGTTCCGACCCTTATCGATCTTTATCGGCACGCGCTACACCCGCGCCAAGCGGCGTAACCGCTTCGTTTCCTTCATTTCCATGACCTCGATGATCGGCCTTGCCCTGGGTGTGCTGGCGATGATCGTGGTGCTTTCGGTGATGAACGGCTTCCAGCGGGAAATGAGCTCGCGGATCCTCGGCATGGTGCCCCATGCCACCATCGTCGGGGTCAAGCCCATCGACGACTGGCAGCCGGTAGCCGCCGCAGCCTTGAGCAATCCGCAAGTCACCGCAGCGGTACCGTTCACCGAAATGGAGGGCATGCTGTCCTACAAGGGTGCGATGCAGCCGATCCAGATCAGCGGCATCGACCCGGCCCAGGAGGGCAAGGTCTCCATCGTCGCCCAGCACATCGTCCAGGGCAGCCTGCAGGACTTGAAGCCTGGCGAGTTCGGGGTGGTGGTCGGCGAGATCACGGCCCGGCGGTTTCGCCTGAATGTCGGCGACAAGCTGACCCTGATCGTGCCGGAAGTCAGCACGGCACCCGGTGGTATCACCCCGCGCATGCAGCGCCTGACGGTGGTGGGAGTGTTCAGGGTCGGTGCCGAGCTCGACGGTTCCATGGGCCTGATCCACGTGGCCGATGCCGCCCAGATGCAGCACTGGCAGCCCAACCAGGTGCAGAGCGTGCGCCTGGCGGTCAAGGACCTGTATGCCGCGCCGCAGGTCTCGGCGAGCATTGCCAAGGACCTGGGGGCGGACTTCAGGGCCGATGATTGGACCCACACCCAAGGCAGCCTGTTCAGCGCGATGAAGATGGAAAAGACCATGATCGGCCTGCTCCTGCTGATGATTGTCGCGGTGGCGGCCTTCAACATCATCGCCACCCTGATCATGGTGGTGAACGACAAGGGCGCGGATATCGCGATCTTGCGCACCATCGGCGCCACTCCGCGGCAGATCATGGCGATCTTCATGGTCCAGGGGACGGTGATCGGCATCGTCGGCACCCTGATCGGCGGCGTGCTGGGCGTCCTGGCGGCGCTCAACGTGAGCGAGCTGGTGGGTTGGCTCGAACGCATCAGCGGCCAGCAGATCTTCAGCTCTGACGTGTACTTCGTCAGCAACCTGCCTTCGGAACTGCAGGGCGGCGATGTGGCACTGATCTGCAGCGCCGGGTTCATCCTGAGCTTCCTGGCGACGGTCTATCCCGCCTGGCGCGCCTCCAAGGTCGAACCGGCCCAGGCGCTGCGCTACTCCTGAGCCCAGGGCCCCTGCGCTGCGTCAGTGGCGCGGGGCTCAGGCTTGCTTGGGCAACTCGATCACGAAGCGGGTCCAGCCCGGGCCGGATTCGCAATGGATCTGTCCGCCATGGGCGCGGACTATCGACTGGGTGATGGCCAGCCCCAGCCCCGCATGTTCGCTGCTACCTTCACGGCGCGCCGGATCGGCCCGGTAGAACCGGTCGAACAGGCGTGGCAGCACTTCCTTGGCGATACCTTCGCCGCTGTTCTCGATGCTCAGTGACAGGTCCTTGGGGCGGTCGCTGATCTGCACCTGCACCGTGCCGGCAGCGGGAGTGAAGCGCAGTGCGTTGTCCAGCAGGTTGGACAGCGCCCGGCGCAGCATGCTGCGGTCCCCGGAGATCCGGGCGTTGCCTTCACGAGCGAGCTGCACTTGCGCGTCCTCGGCCAGGGGGCCGTAGAACTCCAGCAGCATGTCGGTCTCCTGGGCCAGGTCGAGCATTTCCCGTCGGGGGGCCAGCAGGCCATGGTCGGCCTTGGCCAGGTACAGCATGTCGTTGACCAACTGCGCCATCCATTGCAGTTCCTCGAGATTGCTGTGCAGGGCTTCGCGGTAGTCCTCGATGGGCCTGGGGCGGGTCAGGGTGACCTGGGTATGGGTCAGCAGGTTGGACAGCGGCGTGCGCAGTTCATGGGCGATGTCGGCGGAGAAGGCCGAGAGCCGCTGGAACGACTCATCGAGGCGACCGAGCATGGCGTTGAAGCTGCCGGCCAGTTCTGCCAATTCGGCGGGCATCTGCTCCGCCGGCAGGCGTTGGGTCAGGGAGTTGGCGGAGATGCCGGCCGCCACGCTGCCCATGCTGCGCAATGGGCGCAGGCCGCTCCGGGCCGCCCAGGCGCCGAGCAGGGCGGTGGCCAGTGCCGACAGGCCTACGGTGAGCCAGATCAAGTGCTGCATGCGCTGCAGGAAGTGCTGGTGATGGGTGATGTCCAGCAGCAAGGTCAGCCGTGGCGAGTCCGCCTGGCCGGGCACCAGCGCTGCGTTGTAGACCCGGTAGGCGGTTCCGGCCAGGTCCAGGCTGTGCAGTCCCTGGGTGGCGGGTAGCGGGGCGGGCAGGGCTGGCAAGGTATCGAACCAGGCCTGGCCATCGGCGGCGCCCACGCGCAGGGCCAGGTCCGGCTGGTGCTGCAGTTCATCTTGTAGTCGTGGCCGGTGGCGAGGAAAGTCCGCCGCCGTGGTGACGTCCTGCAAGGCGCTGCGCAGGGCGATCAGCTTGCCCTCCAGCAGTTGCTGGTCCAGTTCGACGAAGTGCGCCTGGCTCGCCCGGTTGAAGAGTATTCCGGCCAGCAACGAGACCACGGCGGTACAGGCGGCGAACAGCAGCGCCAGGCGCCCGCTCAAGGACAGGCGGCGCATCAGGCCAGGCGCTCTTCGAGCACATACCCCATGCCGCGCACGGTATGGATCAGCTTGTTGGGATAGTCGTCATCGATCTTCAGGCGCAGGCGGCGGATCGCCACTTCGATGACGTTGGTGTCGCTGTCGAAGTTCATGTCCCAGACCTGGGACGCGATCAGCGACTTGGGCAAGACCTCGCCCTGGCGCCGCAGGAGCATCTCCAGCAGGGCGAACTCCTTGGCGGTCAGGTCGATGCGCTGGCTGCCACGCTCCACCCGGCGACGGATCAGGTCCAGGCGCAAGTCGGCCAGTTGCAGGCTGGTTTCCTGGGTCGCGCTGCCGCCCCGGCGCAGCAGGCTGCGAACCCGTGCCAGCAGTTCGGAGAAGGCGAAGGGCTTGACCAGGTAGTCGTCGGCGCCCAGTTCCAGGCCATGTACCCGGTCTTCCACCGCGTCGCGGGCGGTGAGGAACAGTACTGGCATCTCCAGCCCGGCCCCCCGTACTGCCTGCAGGATCTGCCAGCCGCTGCGGCCGGGGAGCATCACATCGAGGATCAGCAGCGCGTAGTCGCCGGTCAGCGCCAGGTGCTGGCCGGTATTGCCGTCCGCCACCAGTTCGGTATTGAAGCCGGCTTCGCTCAGGCCCTGGCGCAGGTAGTGGCCGGTCTTGGGTTGGTCTTCGACGATCAATAACTTCATGGCGGGACTCTTGGCATATGGAACCGGGGCTTTATACCTTGCAGGGGCGCTGCGCAGGTGAAGCTGACAAAGTTGTAATCTACTTGTCAGCTGGCTGGCAGCGGTCCGGTCCTAGAGTGTGGCACAGGCTCAATTCTGTTCTTGTCGGGGTTTGATGATGAATCTGCAAAAGTTGTTGTTGCAAAGCCGTTCCATGCTCGCTGCCTGCCTGATGCTGGTGGCAGCACCGCTCTGGGCGTCGTCGGCCACGTCCTATGATTTCGGCCAGCCGGCCGCGGCGGCCAAGGCCACGCGCAGTATCGAGGTGGTGATGGGGGACATGACCTTCAACCCCAAGGCGCTGGAGGTCAAGGCCGGTGAAACGGTGCGTTTCGTGCTGATCAACAAGGGCCAGCTGTTGCATGAATTCAATCTGGGGGACGCGGCGATGCATGCCCGGCACCAGCAGGAAATGCTGCAGATGCAACAGAGCGGCATGCTGACCCCCACCGGCATGAAGGCCATGGAGCACGGTTCGATGGATCATGCCTCGATGGGGCATGGCTCCATGCCCGGGATGGCCCAGGGCATGCAGCACGACGATCCCAATAGCGTGCTGGTGGAGCCGGGCAAGCAGGCCGAGCTGACCTGGACCTTCAGCAAAAGCGGCAGCCTGGAGTTCGCCTGCAATATCCCCGGGCACTACCAGGCCGGGATGGTCGGCAAGCTGATGGTCAGTCCATAGGCGGCCGGGGCTCAAAGGCGGGAGCAAAGGCTGTTAGAATCCGCTGATTCTTCAGTCAGGTTTCCGCCATGCATCCCGCAGCCGAACATTCGCCGCTGGGCAAGTCCAGTGAATACATCTCCACCTACACGCCATCGTTGCTGTTCCCCATCCCTCGGGCGGCGAAATGGGCCGAGCTGGGCTTGAGCGCCGAGACCCTGCCCTACCAGGGCGTGGATTTCTGGAACTGCTTCGAGCTGTCCTGGTTGCTGCCTTCGGGCAAGCCGGTGGTGGCCATCGGCGAGTTCAGCATTCCTGCCGACTCGCCGAACATCATCGAGTCCAAGTCCTTCAAGCTTTACCTCAACTCGCTGAACCAGACGCCGTTCGCCGATCGGGCCACGCTCGAAGCGACCTTGCGCAAGGATCTTTCGGCCGCTGCGGGCAAGCCGGTGACGGTGCATGTCCGCAGTCTTGGGGAAGTCCAGGCGCAAGGCCTGGTGGCGCTGCCGGGCATGTGCATCGACGATCTGGATATCAGCGTCGACAGCTACGAGCACCCGCGTCCCGAACTGCTGCGCTGCGACAGCTCGCGGGTGGTGGAGGAGAGCTTGCACAGTCATCTGCTCAAGTCCAACTGCCCGGTGACCAGCCAGCCGGACTGGGGCAGCGTGGTGGTGCAATACCGTGGTGCGGCCCTGGACCATGCCAGCCTGCTGGCCTACCTGGTGAGCTTCCGCCAGCACTCGGACTTCCATGAGCAGTGCGTGGAGCGGATCTTCCTCGACCTGCAGCGCCTGCTCAAACCGGAGAAGCTCACTGTCTACGCGCGCTACGTGCGTCGCGGCGGGTTGGATATCAACCCTTACCGCAGTACCGAAACGGCGGACTTCGCCAATCACCGGTTGGTGCGCCAATAAACCAAAGCCCCGCTGTGATGGCGGGGCTTTGCATTTGGGCGCGTGCATCGAAGGTAGATCAGATGCCGATGTTGCCCAGGGTCTGGACGATGTTGCGCAAGGTTCCGGCGATGGCCGGGTGCTCCAGTTCGAAGCGCTCGACGGCCAGGTTGACGCCATCGGCGAGGCTGGTGTCGTGGGTGCTGTTCTCCAGCTGCAGCTGCAGTTCGATCTGCTGCATCAGTTCTTGCAGGTTCTCGCGTTCGGCCGGCGACAGCGGCGGGTTCTGTTCCAATTGCTCGCGCAGGGTATCGAGTTGTTGTTGCAGTTCGCGGGCAGGCATGGCGTTCTCCCTTCAGTGATAGGCAGAGGGATGGACCGCGTGCCTGAGGCAAAGGTCCATGCCCACGGGATTTAGATTAATCCACCCGCAAGCGCCGTGCATGATCTTGATCAACAGGCGTATTTCAGGGTTTTTCGCCCTTGAGCCTTCGCAGCCCGATGTCCTCCAGGCAGGTGGCCAGCTCACCCAGGTGGTCGATCACCGAGTGCACCCCCAGGCCGAACAATTGCACCGTCGCCTTGCCGCGCTTGAGTTCGCGCTCCTGCTGGCTCAGGGCCTGCCACTCGCTGGGAGGCAGGCCGCACAGAGAACCGCAGGACGCGAGGCCGATAGTCCACAGGCCGGCATTCAGCCCCGACTGCAACAAATGCGGTTCGCCACTGACCAGTACGCAACCGTCCAGGCCCTTGACCTTGAGCGCCATCAAGGCCTGCCAGCAAGCGTCGGGAGCGGGCCAGGGGATTGTGGTTGCTGGGGCCGGCTCGATCCATTCCGGCAGCGCAGCGGCCAATTGGCGAGTGCTGGTGTCGGGCAGCTGTTCCAACCAGGCACAGGGTATGCCCTGTCGTTCCAGGTGCTGCAGGCTTTCCAGGGCGCCGGGCGTGGCCTGGAGTCGTTCCGGGGTGGGTTGCCATGCCGTTTGCAGGCGTGACAAGGCACCGAAGTCCACCAGGCAGCCACTGAGCCCGAAAAGCACCGCGGTCAGGGGGCGGGAGGGTTGGGCTGGGGTGTCGAGGTGGGGCATGGCGGCGTCCTTGAAGTGCCTTCCGAAACTAGCGGCAGAACATGACATCAAGGTTACAGCCAGGTGAATACCCAGCCGATTCGTTCGTGCGGCTTGCGTCGATGCTGCCTAAAGCGGCACATCCGTTTTATACTCCGGGCCTAACCTCAGGGCATGACCCCATGAGAGAACAAGCCGAGGAGTTTCCTGCGATGCGCTGGAGCCGTTATCTAGTTCCACTATTTATGAGTGCCGGCGTGACGCTGGCTCCCCTGGCCGTCCAGGCGGCGGAGGAGGATCCGTGGGAAGGCGTCAACCGCCCGATCTTCACCTTCAACGATACCTTGGACACCTATGCCCTGAAGCCATTGGCCCAAGGCTACCAGGCGGTCACGCCGCAATTCCTGGAAGACGGCATCCACAACATGTTCCGCAACGTCGGTGACGTCGGCAACCTGTTCAACGACATCCTGCAGGCCAAGCCCCATGCCGCCGGTGTCGATACCGCGCGCCTGCTGATGAACACCACCCTGGGCCTGGCCGGCTTCTTCGATGTCGGCACCAAGATGGGCTTGCAACGCAACGATGAAGACTTTGGCCAGACCCTGGGTCACTGGGGCGTGGAGAGCGGTCCCTACGTGATGCTGCCGTTGCTGGGGCCGAGCACCCTGCGTGATGCGCCGGCCAAGTTCGTCGACAGCTACACCGCGCCTTATCGCTACATCAATGATGTTCCGGCGCGCAACATCGCCATGGGCGTGAACGTGGTCGATACCCGTGCCAGCCTGCTGGCGGCGGACAAGCTGATTCGCGGCGACAAATACACCTTCATTCGCAATGCTTATCTGCAGAACCGCGAGTTCAAGGTCAAGGATGGCAAGGTCGAAGACGATTTCTAGTCTTTGGAGGGTCTTGCGTTAGCGAAAAGGCGGCCATCAGGCCGCCTTTTTCATTGGCTTGTTTTCATTGCAGGAAGGGTTAGTTCATTTTAAGGATTGTAAGGCCAAGTTTCTGCCCTCCACCGTCCAGAGGCTTGATCCACACCACCTCGGTATCCGCTTCCAGTCCCCGGAGCGCCGTGTGCTCGGAATCGATGCGCACACTCAATTGATCGCCGATCTGGAACGAGCGCGGGGCCTGGACTTGCATGCCGCCGCTGGAAAGGTCGATGCAGACCGCTTCGATCACCTGTCCCTGGTGGATCAGCGTGATCTCGGCATCTACCCGCATGCGGATGTAATCGCGCTTTTCGCTATAGTCACGCTGATTCTGATTCATGGGGTCCATCCTGCAATTGAGTTGCGGTTTTGACGGTTTTTATAACTCTCGGTGATTTGTGGTGTAAAGACGCCAAGCGACCATCGGCATGAGCTTGAAACGCCCCGCGGATGGGAGTACCGTCTGCGCCTTAGAAGGGCACCTCTGACGGTCGGGCGTGCAGGATTCAAGATCCTGGCCTTGTCGGAGTGGCTAGAAAGCGAATCCAGTAGCGTGCCTCAGGCCCATGGCCAAGTCAGCTACGCCAACCCAATTCTGGCGCCGTTTGCCCACATGCAAAAAACCAGTGCCACGCTGCTGATAATCGATGACGACGAAGTAGTACGCGCGAGTCTCGCGGCCTATTTGGAAGACAGTGGCTTCAGCGTACTGCAGGCTGCCAATGGCCAGCAGGGTCTTCAGGTATTCGAGCGCGATAAACCCGACCTGGTGATATGCGATCTGCGCATGCCGCAGATGGGCGGCCTCGAACTCATCCGTCAAGTGACCGAACTATCGTCGCAAACCCCCGTGATCGTGGTTTCAGGCGCTGGCGTGATGAACGATGCGGTAGAGGCCCTGCGCCTGGGCGCGGCGGACTACCTGATCAAGCCCCTGGAAGACCTGGCGGTACTCGAGCATTCCGTGCGTCGGGCCCTGGATCGTGCCCGCCTGCTGCTGGAGAACCAGCGCTACCGAGAAAAGCTCGAAGCGGCCAATCGTGAGCTGGAAGCCAGCCTGAACCTGCTCCAGGAAGACCAGAACGCCGGGCGCCAGGTGCAGATGAACATGCTGCCTACCAGTCCCTGGTCGATCGACGCGTTCAACTTCGCTCACCAGATCATCCCGTCGCTCTACCTGTCGGGGGATTTTGTCGACTATTTCCGCGTGGACGAGCGCCGAGTGGCGTTCTACCTGGCGGATGTCTCCGGTCATGGTGCGTCTTCGGCCTTCGTCACCGTACTGTTGAAGTTCATGACCACGCGCCTGTTGTTCGAGTCCAAGCGCAACGGCACCTTGCCGGAGTTCAAGCCGTCGCAGGTGCTGGGCCATATCAACCGGGGCCTGATCAGTTGTAAGCTGGGTAAACACGTCACGATGGTCGGTGGAGTCATCGACGAGGAGACTGGTTTGCTGACCTATAGCATTGGCGGGCACCTGCCGTTGCCGGTGTTGTATACACCAGACAGCGTGCGCTATCTGGAAGGGCGCGGTCTGCCGGTAGGTCTGTTCGACGAAGCGACCTATGAGGACCACATCCTGGAGTTGCCGCCGGTATTCAGCCTGTCGCTGATGTCCGATGGCATCCTGGACCTTTTGACCGAGCCTACACTCAAAGAGAAAGAAGCGGCCTTGCCTGAACGGGTGAAGGCTGCGGGCGGCAGCCTGGATGGCCTGCGGCAAGTTTTTGGATTGGCCACGCTAGGGGAGATGCCGGATGATATCGCCCTGTTAGTGTTGAGCAGGAACCTTTGATGAGTACCGGTAGAATCCAGTTCGCCGAGCAGGACGGCACCTTTGTCCTGAAATTCGTCGGTGAAGTGCGCCTGACCCTGTGTTCGGCGTTGGATGCGACTATTGAGCGGATCTTCACGGCGCTGAACTTCTCGGCGATCGTGATCGACCTGACGGAAACCCGCAGCATCGACAGCACCACCCTCGGCCTGCTGGCCAAGTTGTCGATCCTTTCGCGGCAGAAGGTCGGCCTGTTGCCCACCGTCGTCACCACCCACGAGGACATCACCCGGCTCCTGCAGTCCATGGGATTCGATCAGGTGTTCAACATCGTCGATCGCCCGGTGCCTTGTCCGGAGTGCCTGACCGACCTGCCGTCCCAGGACCAGTCGGAAGAAGTGGTGCGGGTCAAGGTGCTGGAGGCGCACAAGATCCTCATGGGGCTGAACGATTCCAACCGTGAAGCCTTTCATGACCTGGTGAATGCCCTGGAGCGTCACTGACCGCTTGAAACCGGGCGATAAAAAAGGGCGAACCTGTGAGGGTTCGCCCTTTTTGCGTTCATGCCTTTCGTTCACTCAAAGCTTGGCAGTCAGCAGTGCCTCAAGCTTCTCCTGGTCACGGGCGAACTGGCGAATGCCTTCGGCCAGTTTTTCGGTGGCCATGGCGTCTTCATTGGATGCCCAGCGGAACTGCGCTTCGTTGAGGCTCTGGCGAGCTTCACCGGTCTTGCCCGGGCTCAGCTTGCGCTCCAGCTTGCCGGTGTCGGCTGCCAGTTTCTCGATCAGGTCCGGACTGATGGTCAGGCGATCGCAGCCTGCCAGTTGCTCGATCTGGTTGAGGTTACGGAAGCTGGCGCCCATGACCACGGTCTTGTAGTCGTTGGCCTTGTAGTAGTTGTAGATACGGGTTACCGACTGCACGCCGGGATCGTCGGAGCTGGTGTAGTCATTGCCGGTGGCCTTCTTGTACCAGTCGTAGATCCGGCCCACGAATGGCGAGATCAGGAAAACCCCGGCATCGGCGCAAGCTACTGCCTGGGCGAAGGAGAACAGCAGTGTCAGGTTGGTCTGGATGCCTTCGCGCTCCAGCTTCTCGGCGGCCCGGATGCCTTCCCAGGTGGAAGCGATCTTGATCAGCACTCGATCGCGACCTACGCCGGCTTTCTCGTACAGGTCGATCAAGCGATGGGCTCGCTTGAGCATGGCATCGGTATCGAAAGACAGGCGGGCGTCGACCTCGGTGGAGATCCGGCCCGGGATCACCTTGAGGATCTCCTGGCCCACGGCAACGCCAAAACGGTCGCTGGCCAGGCCGACATCACCCTTGCAGTCGCTGACGCTGGCGCCGAGCAGGTCGGCATAACCGGGAATGGCCGCGGCCTTGAGCAGCAGCGAGGGATTGGTGGTGGCATCCACCGGCTTGACCCGGGCGATGGCATCGAAGTCGCCGGTGTCGGCCACCACGGTGGTGATTTTCTTCAGTTGTTCCAGCTTGGAAGTCATGAGCGTGCTCTGTCCTATGGGTCTGATGACATTACCCGAGCGCTGGCAGGCGCTCAAGGGCGCGGAATGCTTGCAATGGCCCCGAAAACCATGACCTGGAAACAGGTGTTTGAATGTCGGGGCATGGTCCAGATAAATACGATGCCAAAACCCGGGTCAGGTTCAACCCGGCTGACGCCTAGCGTCCTTCCAGCAATTGGCCGGCCTGGTCCAGCAGCGCCAGCGGATCCTTGCTCTTGTGGATATCCACCGACAACAGCTGGCGGAACTTGCGAGCCCCGGGAAAGCCACTTCCCAGGCCCAGGACATGGCGAGTGATGTGGTGCATCGCGCCACCGCTGGCCAGGTGTTCGGCAATGTAGGGTCGTAATTGCGCCAGGGCCTCGGCCCGGGAAATCACCGGCGCGCTGCTGTTGAACAGTTGCTGATCCACCTCCGCCAGCAGATAGGGGTTGTGGTAGGCCTCGCGGCCCAGCATCACCCCATCGAAGGTCTGCAGATGTTCATGACAGGCCTCCAGGGTCTTGATCCCGCCATTGAGGATGATCTCGAGCTGCGGGAAGTCCGCCTTCAATTGGGCTGCCACTTCATAGCGCAACGGCGGGATCTCGCGGTTCTCCTTGGGCGACAGACCTTCAAGGATCGCGATCCGGGCATGTACGGTAAAGCTCGTACAGCCGGCCTCATGCACCTGCCCAACGAAATCGCACAGTTCTGCATAGCTGTCCCGGCCGTTGATACCGATCCGATGCTTGACCGTCACCGGAATCGACACCGCGTCGCGCATCGCCTTCACGCAGTCGGCCACCAGCGCCGGATGAGCCATCAGGCAAGCGCCGATCATGTTGTTCTGCACGCGGTCGCTGGGACAGCCGACGTTGAGGTTGACCTCATCGTAGCCATGCTCCTGGGCCATCCGCGAGCAGGCGGCGAGGTCCGCCGGAGTGCTGCCGCCCAACTGCAGCGCCAGCGGGTGTTCGGACTGGTGATAACGCAGGAAACGCTCATGATCGCCGTTGAGCAAGGCGCCCGTAGTGACCATCTCGGTATAGAGCAGGGTGTGCTTGGACAGTAGCCGCAAAAAATACCGGCAGTGCCGGTCCGTCCAATCCATCATCGGTGCAACGCTAAACCGCCGGGACAGCGTAGGGCTTGAGTTTACTGGGGCTGTAGCTGAATTCTGGACCATTTTGCTCTACGTGTTTCCGGTGTGTTTTGGGGCGTTTCTTGGCGTTCTGCAGTACGAAGGCTCCTTCAGGAGCTGGTACATACCACATCGGATATGGCGACTATCCGGGCAAGAAAACTGGCAGATGGGAAGCTGAGCTATACCGCTCGGATCCGCATCAAACGAAATGGATTGCAAGTTTACCAAGAGCGCCAGGTCTTCGCCTGTAAACAGCTTGTCCAGGTCCGGATACGCAGGCAGGCAAGCTGCACAGGCTCCGATTCAGCATCCTCGTCGTAGGACCTGTACCAGTCGTTCAGCCACCTGGGTTTCTACCGCGCCTTCGCTGGCGCCTGCTGCAAAAGCGGCGCAGCAAGCCGATGTGTTGCCATCGCCGATTCGATAAACCGCGATCACGCTGCCTGGTCCGCAGCCTGTGTGCCCGCCAAGCAAGAAACCGCCCTCGATTGAGCCCTGCATAAGACCCAGGCCATAGCCGGGCTCGATCCATGGTCGCCCTGGAATCGGGCCGCCCAATGTTCGAACTGTCTGCATTTCCTGAAGCAGACCCGCTGAGAACAGCTGCCCGGAGAGCAAGCGATCCAAGAATAGCGCCGCTTGCGAAATCGGCCCGATCAGCAGGCCGTGATAGACCCAGGCGGGGTCATAGTTCGACGCGTTTCCTGCAGCCGTTACCTGTAGATCCGCTGCTGTTTTAGCGAAACGGACATTCGACACTCCCAGGGGCGCCAGTACACGTTGAGTGACCGCATCGCCCAGTTCAAGGTCGGTCACCCGCTCAATCAGCCTGCCCACCAACAGATAGCCAAGGTTCGAGTATCGCCAATGGGTGCCGGGAGCGTATCGGAGTCGAGCCCCGTCAAGGCGTTGCAGCATTTCCGCAGCTGGCCAAGCTGGTTCATTGTGGGCAACGGCGGCGTGATACTCCGCCAGCTCGCCATAGTCGGCCAGACCTGCTTCATGGCGTAGTAGCTGGCGTAATGTGAAGACTCGCTCGGGAACAGGGGAGTCCAGTTGCAACAGCCCGTCACGCACCAAAGACAGGGCGGTCGCCGCCAGGACTGTCTTGGTGAAGCTCCACCAGGGGACGATCAGCTCCGGGCCATCAGGCGTGGCAGGCTTACCATTTGCTATGAGCGAGCTGAACATGGATTTCCTTGGTGTTGAGCGGTTCGACAAAATACCCCATGCACGCTCATTGCCCGAAGACCCGCGATCCAGATAGGCGCTGGCAACGGACAAGCGATCAAGCCCATCCTCGATATACGCTAACGGCAACTGGCTAGCATGGACGCGGCGTTGTGGCTGAGCCAAAGTTCCGTCGTTTTCCCCTACGCCACATGCACATGGAGTGAATGTCATGCCTTCGATCAAGCTCGCCAGCCTCGCCATCGCCGTCATGGCCCTCACGGCCTGCGCCGTGCCTGGCAAAACCAGCAACCAGGACAATGAGGTCAAGCTCGCCGCGCAACGGTTGATTGGCCAACCGGCCAAGAAAGCCTTCGAGTTGTTCGGCAAACCCGACCAGGGCATGGGGCCTTCATCCTACGGCAGTGGTGGTTTCTATGCCTGGAACCGGGTGCAGACCCACCTGGGGCCCGACAAGGTGTTCGTACAGACCGGTACCGAGTATGTCGGCCAGCGCGAGACCTTGGTTGGTGTCGGCGGCCAGGGTGTCAGCGGTGTGATGCCGGTGAGCAGCGAGGCCGTCTATCGCAAGACGGGGTACTACGAGAACCAGACCGTGCTGGACTACTTCTGCAGCATCACCCTGTATACCGACAGCAAGAACATCATCACCGACGCCAGTGTGATCGATTGCCAGAGCCCCCAGCGGCGCTAGGTACTGTACCCAGGATTGTCCGAGGCAGGGTCATCGGTGCGTTCCGCCAGATCCGGCCTACGGGCTCCATCTCCAGACAGATCGATCCCGGTCTTGCTACCTCTTCACCGACCGCCATGTCACCAGGCCATCCAGGCCATGGCTGGATTTCAAGTACCTGAGCACGTTCTGTGCCTCGGCCTTTTCTTCAAAGGGGCCTGCGAAGGCATGCGGTGCCTCGTCGAGAATCGTCGGCAGATCGATCAGCACCATCTGTGCTGTCAACTGGGCGAAAGCTTCATCCGTAGGGGCAGTGAAACGCACCACCCAGCCGCTGCGATCCTCCAGAGCGATAGGTTCCACTTCGTTCCCGCAGTGCTTGCATCGTGTGGCTGCGGCCTGAATGGTCTCAAGGCACATCGGGCAGGGCCGCAGATCCTCGTGCACCAGCGCGTCGATGCCAGTCTTCGCTACTCGTGGCAATAGCAGTACGGCGGCCAGGGCGAGCCCTGGCAAGAAGAGAGCAATGGCCAGCCATCGAGGACCTGAGCGGCCGCGGGTGTTCGCGGCGTAGGCGGTCATGCCCATGAGCAGGAGCCAAGTGAGAAGCAGGATGTTCATTGCGACATTCTTGTCTTGAGGATTGAATTCAAAGATACGAAAGATGATGGGGGCGCACTCTATCAGCAAAAGATCGGCTTAATACGCGTGACTCTGCTGCAGGTAACGACCTTGTGAGAACGAGGCTGCGCAGATGAATCATCTGGCGTCGAAGACTTTCCCAAAGCGTTTCATCATGTGGTAACCCACCATGAAGCCAAATCTCATCCAGACGCCTATGCAGATGCCCCAAGACAAGGGCGAGGGGTAGTGCTTACGAAAGAACTTGCCATAGAAACGGAGCATGCCTCGGTGTTTGTGCCACTCGACAAATATCGGACGAGCCCGACTGCAGGCGCCCCAGGCGTGGAAGATCTTGACCTGTGGTACAAAGCAGACTTTCCAGCCTTCCAGGCGAAAGCGCATGCACAGATCGAGGTCTTCGCAGTGCAGGAAATAACCTTCATCCCAACCCCCAACGCTGTCCAGCGCTTCACGCTTGACCAGCATGCAGGCACCGGAAATGGCCTCGACGTTCATCGGTGCGCAAGGCAGTGCCTCTCGGTGCAGCAGGTAGTCGGAAAACCAGCGTGGCGACACTCGAGCCAGCCCCGACAGATTCAAGGCGCGCACCACTGCTCGACGCGGCGTGGGAAACACCCTGCGGCCCCCGGGTTGCTCACTTCCATCGAGATTGCACAACTGGCCGCCTGCCATGCCTCGCTCCTTGGAATGGGTCAGGGCTTGGAGCATGCCAGCGATTGCACCAGGCTGCAGTACGGTGTCCGGATTCAGGAACAAGATGTACGGCTGCAGGCATTGTTGTGCGCCAAGGTTGCAGGCTGCGGCGAATCCGATGTTGTTGCTGTTGCGCAGTATGACCAGGCGTTCGTGGCTGCCATGACAGATCTCCACCCTGCGCAGGCTATCGTCGTGGGAAGCATTGTCGACCAGAACCAGGCGACCTGCATTCTCTGCCAGCACCGAAGCTATGCACTCCTCAAGCAGCGGGCCGGCATTGTAGTTGACGATCACCACGTCACAGGATCTCGGCATGGACCACCTCGAAGCGTTTTGCCCACGAATTGTTCTCGCGAAACGCAAGGGTGTTGCCTTTGGGTTCACTGAAGTCCAGAGCTTGTCGAGCGACTTGAGTGATGTCCCGGACCTCGTCGCAGAGGAATACTCCCGAAATATCCCGGCGGTTGGTCATTTCTCCGAATGCACTGCTGACCACCGGCAAACCCAGCGCCCGGTACTCGTAATACTTGATCGGATCGACGAAGCGAGTGAGATCGTTGCGCTTGAAGGGGATCAGCCCGACAGCGAATTCGGTCATGGCTTGCAGCGCATCGGCGTGGGACAGCGCCGGCAAAAGACGGATGTTGGTCGCCAGGGAGGTTGGCGCAGCGCCATATTGAGGGCCGATCAAACGTACTTCGGCATCAGGAAAGGCCAGTGCCAGAGCCTGCACGAAATCCCAGTCGAACCATTTGGCCAAGGTTCCGACATAACCGAATACGGGCGCAGCCACCGCGCTACCGGAGCGACGCAGCCCCAGGGCGGGCAAGCGTTCGGTGGCGCAGGCATTGAGCAGCAATTGCGTGTGGACCCTTTGTCCTTGCCAATAGCGTTGCAAAGCCGAGCAGGAAGCCAAGGTGATGTCCACGGCCCGGGCGGTTTCGTGTTGGCGGCGACTCATGGAGCGGCGTGACCAGCCCCGGTAGAAGGCCGGTACGTTATCCATGACGTCGTAGAAACTGCTGGCGAAAATCGGTTCACGCAACAACTGCAGGGCCAGCCTGGACGGCTTGCCTATGCCCAGCAGCGTGATGCCCTGGGCGAAATCTCGCACCTGGCGCACCAGGCCGCGCCAGAGCAGGCTGTTCAACCATCCCGATCCGGGCAGCGGCTCTATCGGCAGGGCCCGCGGACTGGCCAGCGTCAGCCAGGCGGGCTGCGGCTCACGCGGCCCCTGGGGCGGGCGTTGGCCGAGCAGGTCGGAGATTCCCGGCAGGCGCGTGGGATACGGTTCGACCCATAGCACCTGAGCCCGGGTCGCCGCGTGAAATTGGCGGACCAGTTCATGGGGACGCTGGGCAAAACTGTGCCAACTGACGGGTGAAAGGTAGACCAGCCTCATGACTTCTCCCGGGACACATGGGGTACCCAGGAGCGCTCCCACTTGGCTTCGTAAAGCGCCTTGTTGCGATTGAACAGTTGCTGGCGTTGGCCCTCGGGCATCCGATCGAACGACGCGGACAGGTGGTGGTGGATGAAGACGTCCTCGACGAAAGCACAAGACAACCCGATCTGCTCCACCCGCCGGCAATAATCGTCATCTTCGAAGAATCCCAGTCCGAAGGCCTCGTCCAGCGGGCCAACGCGCAGGTAGGTCGAGCGCGACAGCATCACGGCGAAGAAACCCAGGGTAGCGCAGGGCACCAATTGGCCGATGTGGCGCCAGGTGTATTGCCGGGCACAAGCGGGCATTTGCCCGAGGGTCCGGTAGCCGATGTCGATCCTGGCCTCGTTGCCGATGTTGTTGGTCACCGGCCCGACCAGGCCCAGCCCGGGATTGCGTTGCAGGTGCCGGCGCAGGCTCTGGGCCCAGCCGCAGGTGACCTGGGTGTCGTTGTTGAGCAGCGCCAGGTACTCGCCCCGGGCCCTGGCCAGGCCCTGGTTATTGGCGGCGGCGAAGCCCAGGTTGCTGGAATTGAGGATCAGCTGGTGCCCGCCGCTGGCAGCCCACTGTCGCAGGAACTCGACGCTGCCGTCGCTGGAGGCATTGTCGACGACGATGAGCTCCAGCTCCCGACCCAAAGGATCGGCGTCCAGGCTTGCCAGGCAGTCGCGGGTGAAGGCGAGGTTGTTACAGGTCACCACGATCACGCTGATCAGCGGTTGCGCTTGGGGAGTCTCGGCCAGGGCCAGCAGCGTCCGTACTCTGTGGTTCCAGGTCTGCTGCCGGGCGAAGTCCTGGCGTTGCCGAGCCGCCTCGGTCGGTTCGGGCTCGTCCAGGGCTTGGGCGATGGCGGTGATGAAGGATTGCGTATCCCCGGCGATCCTTACCAGAGGAGCCAGTTCATGCAGCTCGGGCAGGTCCACCGTGACTACCGGCTTGCCTGCACTCAGGTACTCGTAGACCTTCACCGGGTTGGTGGCCAGGGTCAGTGCCTGGATCCGGAACGGCAGGATGCACACGTCGAACGCATGCAGATAGGCGGACAGTTGTGTATAGGGGATTTCGCCGGTCAGCCTGACATTGGCGTGGCTGCGCAGTCGTGAGCCGACCTTTGCCGTGTCTGCGCCGATCAACAGCACTGTGCAATCGGCGAAGGCCTGGGCGATGGTCGATACCAGTTGCACGTCGAACCAGTCGGCCAGCGCACCGTAATAACCGATCACCTTGCGGCCGCTTGGGTCCCGGTGGCAGTGACGGGGAGCCTTGGAGAAATACTCGAAGTCGGCAGCGTTGCGTAGCAGGGCCTGTGGGCTATCGGCAAGGGTCGGACACTGTTGCTTCCAGTGCTGCGCGAGCCACTCCGAGGTGAAAAGGGTCAGGTCCGCCTCGCCCAGCAGTTGCTGCTCCAATGGCAGCAATCCATGGGCATTGTTGCCAAAGCCCTGGTGATGGTCCATGCAGTCATAGACCAGGTGATTGTTGGGCAGCAGCCTGGCTACCGGAAACCAGAATGGGTGCTGGACCAGCGAGACCACCCTTGGTGCGTCCACCCAGCCGAGGAACTGGCCCAGGCTGCGGCACAGCTGCCGGATCGTCCCGGCGTCGGGCGGGTCCTGATAGATCACCGGCGCCTTGCAGGCGAACAGCCGTACCTCGAACAGCCGGCCCTGACGATCCAGGGAGCGTACGCTGAAGCCATCACGCAGGTCGTCTTCCAGGCTGGCTGCGATATAGAACACCCGCCGCCCCGCAAGGCTCAGGCCATGGGCCAACTGTTGTGGGCGTTGATAACGCAAGTCCCAGTCGATGGCGCCCCACACCAGGTAGTCGGGCAATTGCGTTGGTGCTGCCGGTACCAAACCTGGCGCGGGGACGAACGGCCGGCTTGCCTGCTGGTAGCGGCGCAGCGCACGCCAGGCTGGCAGCCAGGCACTGCGGTACAACCGTCGAACCAGGGCCTGTACCGACGCCGGTAGCGGCAGGCGACGATAGGCGCTGCGTAAATGCTTGAGCAACGCAAGGGATGCTGTTCGACTCATCAACAGGCTCTCGTCACGGACGACTTCCATGGGCGGCGCCCCAAGGTTTTGGGGTTGCGGCGACGATCGCGAAATCACTGTGCAACGTCCCCGACTCGATCAAGCCGTCTTCGATGTCGAAGAGCATCTGCAGGATTCGCATTGCTTGCGGGTTGTCATCTCGGAAGTTGCCGGCAATACCATGCAGCAAGAATTGCAGCAGGGTGCCGCCACAGGCATTGAAGGCGCGGATATCGAAATGCTCCTGGACCACCCGCAGGATGTCCTGGGAGCGCACGGCTTCCGAAGGGTCGACCTTCACCACCTCCAGTGGATCGGGCAGTGGCACCTGGTTTTGCACCTGGCCATGGGAGCCCTGGACGAAAGAGTGACGCATCGAGGGCGGAATCAGGGCGAAGGCATGGCTGATGGCCGCGCACTGGATTTCGTCGAAGGCGAAGTGGTTGGCGCCCAGGTATTCATTGAGAAACAGCCAGCCGTCGGGCTTGAGTGCCTGGCGAACATTGGCGCAGACGCTTTCCAGTTCGCGGATATGGTGCATCGAGCCGTTGAACCAGACCGCGTCGTAATGGGCACTGGGCAGTGCCGTACGCTCGATATCGAGCAACTGGTAGTCGATGCTCCCGGCGCCCAGGGCTGTCGCCTGGGCCCTGGCGGTATCCAGGGCCGCCGGCGCGATGTCCAGGGCGTCGCAATGCTGGAATGCCTTGAGGTTGTACAAGTCGCGCTCCAGGTCTCCGGTACCGCAGCCGACGCTGAGCATGCGGGCTACGGGCAGGCGGCCGCCGAGAAAGGTATCCAGGCAGTAGGACACCCAATAGTCATGGCCGCTTCCCGCCGTGGCCTTCTGTTGGTGACGCCGCTGGATGGCCGGCACCGCACGCCAGTAGACGTCCGCGGAAAACGGGTCCGAGCCGGCCTGGTTCTGCGACCAATGTTCAGCGGTCCGGGCCTTGCGCCGCTGCTCTTCGGTCTCATTGACCGGGGCTTCAGTGGTGGATGCGACCTGCCCACTGAGTCTGTTGATGATGTTCTTCAGCACGCTTGGCCTCTTGTTCTGGTTAGAGCCGATTCATGGGTTCAGTCAGTGAACCTGGATTTCGGAGCGTCCGTTTCCAGCTCCCGGCGCAGTGTGTTGTGAGGTTTCCAGGCACCCCACTTGCTTTCGAAATAGGCCTGGTTCCTGTCCCACAAGCGCTGGTACTCGCCCGTTGGGATCAAGGCCTTGAACGAGGCCTGGCCGTGGTGGTGGATGAAGGCGTCTTCGGCGCAGACCGTGCGCCAGCCCGCGGTCTGTACCCGGCGGCTATAGTCATCGTCCTCGAACATGCCGATGCCGAAGGTCTCGTCGAGCCAGCCCACCTGTTCCAGCACCTCGCGGCGCAGTGCCACGCAGAACATGGCGAGCATCGGGATATCGAAGCAGCGTCCGCGATACTGGCTCTCGCGGCGGTCGGCGAAATCTTCCAGGCCATCGAGTCGCTGATAGTCGATCCGGACCTTGGCTTCGTTGCCCACCGCATTGGTGGTGGGGCCCACCAGGCCAATCCCGGGGTCGGCCAGGTGGCGCAGCAGGGGCGTCAGCCAGCCCCTGGGGACTACGGTGTCGTTGTTGAGCAGTACCAGGTACTCGCCACGGGCGCGCCGCAGCCCCTGGTTGTTGGCGGCGGCGAAACCGAGATTGCGCCGGTTGAGCACGATGTTCACCCGCGGCTCGGTACGGGCCAGGTAGCGCAGGTAGTTACGGGTGTCATCGCCGGAGGCGTTATCGACGATGATCAATTCCAGATTGGGATAAGCACCGTTACCCAGCAGGCTGTCGACGCAGTTACGAGTCAGCTGGACATTGTTGTAGGTGACGATCACCACTGACACCTTCGGATACAGCGCCACCAGCGCGTCGCGGGTGGTCTCGAAGCGTTGTCTCCAGTCGTTGGCCCGGGCCAGTCCGATACGCTGCTCCCAGAGCTGAGAGTCGGTTTCCTCCAGGGCCTTTTCGATCTGGGTCACGAAGCTTGGCGCGCCTTCGGCGAAGTACAGGTAGGGTGCGTAGAGCTGCATTTCCAGGAGCGGCACCGAGACCACCGGTTTGCCGGCGCTGATGAATTCATAGAATTTCACCGGGTCCACGCAATGGGTCATGTCGCTCAGGTGGAAGGGAATGATGCAGGCGTCGAACCGATACAGGTACTGCGGCATCTGGGCGTAGGGCTGGCGCCCAGTCAGGTGTACGTTGGGCAGCCGATCGAGGCCGGCGAGGTCGCTGACGAACACGTCGCCGACCAGCACCAGGTTCCAATCCGGGCGTTGTCGAGCGATGGTGGCGACCAATTTCAGGTCGACCCACTTGGCCAGTCCACCATAGAAACCGATCACCGGTCCCTGCAGTTCGGCAAGCAGGGTGTTGGGCGTGCAGTGGCGAGCGAAGAATTCAAAGTCCACGCCATTGCGTACCAGGACGCAGCGACGGCTCTTGCCGACCCACTTGTCATGCAGCATCGAAGCGCTGACGGTGACCAGGTCGGCCTGCGCCACCAGCACCTGTTCCTTGGCCAGCAAGGGGGCACCGATGTTTGGGAAGCCCTGCCACTCGTCCATGCAATCGTATTGCACGAGCCAGCCCCGGGTCTGGCGCAAGTGCAGGGCCAGGGTCGTCCAGTAGGGCAGGTGGACCACCGATACGGCAGCCTTGATCCGAAAATCGGCAGCCAGGGCCTGTAAGGACTCGGTGTTGCTACATAGATTGTCCGGGGTGATACAGGTGGCGTAGTGGTCCTGGGACGCATGCCCGTGCAGGTTGACTTCGAAGACTCTCGGAGCCACTTCCCGCAGCTGGTACGGCTGTTCCAGGGTCGGGCTCAGGACGATATAGAACACCCGGTAGCCATGGGTAGCGAATTGCGTCATCAACTGCTGGGGGCGCTGGAACCTGGCTGACCAGTCGATATTGGCAAAGCACAGCAGGTCGAATGGTCCCGGGCTCGGCAAGGCTGATGGCTCGTTGGCGGGGGGCGGGACAGGTTCCGATACAGGGCTGGATCCCAGCCATTGCGGGCTCGGCTCCATGGGCAGCGGATATTCACTGCCGTTGCCAACGGCTCCGTGGCGCAGCAGTTGCCAGAGCATCCGCAGTGGACGAGTCAGGCGCCAGGAACGCGAGCGCCGCATGTGCTCGATATGCGCCAGGGCGGCATCGCGCTCGGCGATCGCCAACGCATGCTCGTGGCCGGCTGTTGCTGGGGGCGATCCTGGCTTATCCATGTGGGCTTGCATAGGTGTGCAGGGGCGTCTGGTCATTCGCGGGCCACATGGAGCTCTGCGATCCCGGCCGGTAGAAGGTCACGGTCATGCTTCGTCGCGAGGTCCGGCAACTGTCCACCACCGGCGAGACCGCATGCCATGAACTCTGGCTTCGCACCAAGAGCGCTGAACTGCCCACTAGCGGCGGGATCACTGCGACGACGTCTTGAGGGTCCGCCGAGCGCAGAATGTTCAGGCAACCGCCATCCTCGACGCTCCACGTATCGTTGAAGTAGAGGATGTGCGTGACCAGCTTGTCGTCCAGGTCCAGGTGTGGACCCAGGCAAGCCTGGGGGCCGTAGTGGAAGACGTTGACCTCCATCGGTGCCGTACGCAGGTCCATGTCGGCCAGCATCGACAAGGCCAGGCGATAGGCTGGCCGGGTCAGTTCGGTGGCCAGTTGCAACCAGCTCGGGCTCAAGCCCTGGGCGTGGACTATACGTCCGGTACCCAGCTCCACTAGCTGTCGTGCCTGGTATTCGTAGTCCTTTTCCCCGCCATAGCCGGATACCCGCTTGAACGCATCGTGGGGGTAGCTGGCCGCCAGCGTGGCGGCGTCTTCGGCCGAGTACAGGCCATCGATCCGGCCCCAGCGAAAGGGCTGCTGGTGCAACGGTTGGTGGGCGAGCATCTTCAGGTCCAGCAGCATGTTCTTCCTCCTTGAATCCATGTCATGTGCGATGCAGTGTTGCGGTGCCACGCAAGGAGCCGGTGTGCACGGCCAGTCACATTCGTCGCGGGACTGGTCCGTGGTTGGCCATCGTCATTCCTGGAACTGTTGCAGTTGTTGCATTTGCCGACGCAGGTCATCCAGTTCGGCGCGTTGGCGCAGGCACTCCTCACGCCAGTCCTGTTGTTGGTCTTCCAACTGGTTGGGCAGGTCTTGCCAGAGCCGGTTCATCCATTGTCGGGTGGGGCGGCGCCCTTGACGGATCAGCTCGGCTACCCTGTCCCAGTGTTCGCGCAACTGTTCCCTGGCCGCTTCCAGGCGGGGGCAGGGGGATCGGCGTCGCAGGCGTTCGAGGAACCACTCCAGGGCAATGGGCTCGGCGCTCGGCAATGGGTAGATGCCCTGGTAGTCGAGCAGGGCGCTGTACTTGCCCAAGTGCAGGTTGGCCGAGCTGAAGATGGGGACGCCGAAGGCCAGGGCGGTGATCGCCAGGTGATAGCTGTGGCCGATCACGCCTTCGGCATGTCCGAGAATTTCCGCCAGCAACAGCGGCGATGGCCAGTAGGGCAGGGTCACCGCTCGCGGTAGATCGTCACCAAGGATCGATTCGTGGTCACCCAGCACCGGGCCAATGGGCAGGAGCAAGAGTTGCCATTGCTCCAGGCCGGCGCCCTGGGCTCTCCACAATTGCAGGAAGTTCTCCAGGCCGGTGATCGCGTGTACCACCAGGTATCGCTTGCCCAGGCCCGCCCGCTGGCACAGCTGGCGATACTCGGCCGAGGGGCGCTGCAGGTCGATGAGGTTGGCCAAGCCGAAAGCGGTATCCGGCAGTACCTCCACCTGTGCCTGTTCGCTGAGTGCCGACAAGGCCTCTCGGGACAGGGTGTCGCGTACCCGTACATGGGGGCTGAGTTCCAGGGACAGTCTGAGTAGCGGTCGGGCCCAGGACGGAATCTCGTTGCAATGCATGCCCGGGGCGTTCCAGATCAGCGGCACATCGTGCTGCAGGGCCAGGAGGGCAGGAGAGAGCCAGTAACCGGTGGGGTGATGGATCTGCGGGGTTGGCGGGTAATAGCCGACGGCCACCAACTTGTCGAAGCGAATGATGAAACCACCTCCGATCAGTACTCCATCCAGGCTGTCCACCAACTCGGGCAACTCGCTTACCGAGGTCACGTCGTAGGGCCAGCGCGGTGTACTGCGCTGATGGTAGGAGAAGGCGCGCAGCTGTACCGCCCCCAGGCGTGCCTGCAGTTCGTGCTCGGCGATGATGGGGAACAGCAGGTCGCCGTAGTTGGCTACATCGAAAGTGCCGAAGATCGCTACCTGCCAAGGTTTATCCGTTGGGCGGGGGGCGGGCCTGGCGATATTCGGCGGTTCTGGCTCGACGGCTCGGATATCCAGGTCGACGAGGCCGAGGAAATGCTTGTCCCCCGGCAAGATATCGAAAGCCAGCGGCGCTACCTGCTTTTCGATCAGTTGGGACGTTTCCTCGGTTTCCCCATTCATCAGCTTGAGGGTCACGTGATAACGCCCGGGTGCCAGGTTGGCGGTGAAGCTCAGGCGTGTACTGGCGCTACACCAGCCTTGCTGCGGGGCCTGGCATGCCAAGGCCACGTTGGCTCCTGCGACCACCAGCAATCGCGCTTCCTGCACAGTCAGGCTGAGATTGGGGCGCGCGATCTGGTCGCTGACCGTGGCATGGACCTCGATCTCCACTGGGTCGCCATGGACAAAACTGCAGTATGAGGTCCCCGTGGCGCTGAACAGCGCCGAAGCGATCTGGCCCTCGTTGGTGCCGAAGGCGATGCCCTGGCCTTGGCCAAGTGCAGGCTTGGTGGTGACCTGGATCGTACCGGCGCTGGCCCCGCGTCGTTGCTCGTCGCGCATGTCCAGCAGATAGAGTTCCGCCACTTCCTCCGGAGCACCACTGGCACGGACTTCGCCGTTGCGCAGGTACAGGGCACGGTTGCAGAATCGTTTGACCATGCTCATATCATGGGATACGAACAGCAGCGTGGTGCCCTGGCGGACCAGGCGCTCGAGGCGTTCCAGGCACTTGAACTGGAACGAGGCATCACCGACGGCCAGTGCTTCGTCGACGATCAGGATATCCGGTTCGACGCATATCGAGACAGCGAACGCCAGGCGTATCAGCATGCCGCTGGAGTAGGTCCTGGTAGGTTGGTCGATGAATTCGCCGATGTTGGCGAAGGCGGTGATCTCCTCGAAGCGCGCTTCTGTTTCCCCGCGTGTGAGACCGAGCACCGCAGCGTTGAGGTAGACATTCTCGCGACCAGTGAACTCCGGGTTGAACCCCGATCCCAGTTCCAGCAGGGCGGCGATTCGTCCGTGGCTGGTCACGCTGCCCGAGGACGCGCCGACGATACCGCAGATCAGTTGCAGCAAGGTCGATTTGCCGCTGCCATTACGGCCGATGATGCCCAGGCTCTCGCCCCTGCGTACCTCCAGCGAGACATCCTTGACCGCCCAGAACGGGCGATAGCGCTGCCTGCCGTTGGGTAACAGCATCTGCAGCAGACGATCCCTGGGATGGCTGTAGACCTGGTAGCACTTACCCAGGCCCTGGGTCTTGATCACCAGTTCAGAGCACATCGGCAAATCCCTGGCGCGTTTTCTGGAACCAGGCCCACCCGAGGACGGCGACGACGCAGGCAGCAAGCATTTCCCCGAGCCACAGGCCAATGCTGGGCACTACCCCCCATATCAGTACTTCTCGGGACGACTCGATCACCAGAGCCAATGGATTCAGGTAGAACCAGGGCTGGAAAGCAGTCGGCAGGGCGGTCACGGGATAGAAGACCGCCGAGAGCATCAGCAAGGCGGACATCAACACTCCGATGACTTGGTCGATGTCCCGCAGGTAAACCCCCAGGGCGGCCAGGAACCAGGACAAGCCCAGGGCAAGCAGCACCAATGGCAATAGCACCAGGGGAAGCAACAGGGCGGTCGGGGGAGGCAGGCCAAAGACCAGAAGATAAAAGCCCAGCCAAACGACCATGCCCATCAGCAGGTGGAACAGTGCGGTTCCAAGGAGCACCAACGGCAGAATATCGAGAGGAAACAGCAGTTTCTTCACATAGTTGCCGTGGTTGAGGACCAACCTAGGTGCGCGGCCGATGCAGTCTGAAAACAGGTTGAAGACCAGCAGGCCAGTGAATACCAGCAAGGCGAACTGGCTGGTGGAGTCATTGCTGCCTTCCCAGCGCACCTTGAACACCATGCTGAACACAAAGGTATACACCAGCAGCATGAGTAGTGGATTGAAGAAAGACCAAAGTAGTCCGGCAGTCGAGCCGCGATAACGACCCGCGATTTCACGTGAGATCAGTGCCCGTAATAATTCGCGATGACGCCAAGGCCAGACGTCCGTGACCTCTAGTGTATTTCCAGCCAACTTCCACTCCTTGGCGGCCAACTATTCCAGCATCACGATTTGCCCGACCAGGCGGTTCGGGGAAATGGGTCGATGTGTTGGGTTCGGTACAGTTATTTTTGGAATTGTTTATAGACCAGAATTTCCCACATCGAAGGTGGGGAAATGATTCTTTCTGATAAAGGGAATGCTAGTAAAGAGCCATCAGCAGAAAATCTCCAGACTATGGCTGTTTGGCTGGCTGGTCAGTTTGTGGCCGGTTGGTTTAGGAGAGCTGCATCGGGTGGGGGACGTTGTGCGATACTGCGCCGCCCCAGCGGTCGTCGGCCAAGACGCATACCGGAAATACCGCCATGGCGATCTATGCTTCAGGCATTGCCAGTCGCTGCCGATAACCCTCGATGTGCCGATCCGCTCGCCTCCCAGCCGGTTGCCGCGTATGCGGGCCGGCCAAGACAACAACAAAGGGATTTGCGTCGCAAATTACGCCTTTTCCCGTCAGGACGACCCATTGCCTGTCCCCATATACGATGTAAATGCCCCTGGTGGCACCTTGAAACGCCTGCCCTTGCTCAAGGCGGCAGTAGGTTTCATCTCCATGGTTTTCCTCTGCCTGTGCGGCTTGCTGTACTTGCAGCTGGAGCAGTCGTGGCGCCATGACCTGGCCCAGGCCGAGGTCAACTCCACCAACTTGACCCAGGCCATGGCCCAGCAGGCCGAAGACACCTTCATGGAGGCCGACCTGGTGCTGATGAGCCTCTCCGAATGGATCGAGGCGCTGGGCGAGGGGGCGGAGCAACGTCAGCGGCTGCAGAAGATCTTCGCCCGGCGGGTGCTGGCCCTGAGTCAGCTCAGCGGGGTATTCCTCTATGACCGGCAGGGCCAGTGGGTAGTCAGCTCTTTCAACGATTCACCCCATGGCAAGGACGTGGCCGATCGTGATTACTTCCGTTTCCACCAGCAGAACGCTTCGTTGCAGGCCCATATCAGCCCGGCGATCCGCAGTCGTGCCAATGGCGAATGGATCATCCCGATTTCCCGCCGCATCAACGACGAGGCTGGGAACTTCCAGGGCGTGTTGATGGCCGGCATCAAGCTGACCTACTTCGACCAGTTCTTCAAAAGCTTCAATATCGACGAGCAGGGGACGATGTTCCTCGCGCTCTCCGATGGCACCCTGATCGCCCGGCGGCCATTCGAGGCTCGCCAGGTCGGGGCTTCGCTGTCCCGGGGCGAGATCTTTTCCAAATACCTGCCTGAAGCCCCGGCAGGCAATGCCATGATCACCTCGATCGTCGATGGAGTGCCGCGCCTGTATGGCTATCGCCAGTTGCAGGCGTACCCGTTGGTGGTGGCTGCCGCCAATTCCAAGGATTCGATTCTCAAGGGCTGGTATGCCTCGGCCTACCAGTCGACGGCCATCGTCGCCCTGGTGTTGCTGGGAGTCGGGTTGTTCGGCTGGGTCTTCGTCAACCAGGTGCGCAACAACGAACGGATCGAGGCCGACTTGCGCGAGGCACAAGAGGCGCTGGAGGTGATCGCCACCCATGACAGCCTGACCGGCCTGGCCAACCGGCGCTTGTTCGAGCGGGCCCTGGTGATCGAGTTCGGCCGAGGGGCCCGGCAGAGTAGTCCGCTGGCCCTGATCATGGTCGATATCGATTACTTCAAGCGCTACAACGACACCTACGGCCACGTTGCCGGCGACCACTGCCTGACGCAGGTGGCCCAGGCGCTGCAAGCCTGCTGCCAGCGCCAGGCCGACCTCGCGGTGCGCTACGGTGGTGAGGAGTTCGCGGTGTTGCTGCCCGACACCGATATCCACGGTGCGGTGGCCATGGCCGAGCAGATCCGCCAGAGCGTCATGGCGCACAACATTCCCCATAGCGGTTCGGCGGCCGGTTGCGTGACGGTCAGCCTGGGTTGCTATGCCTTCGTGCCCAGCGGCCGCGACAGTACCGAGGTGTTCATCGAGCGGGCGGATGCGGCGCTGTATCAGGCCAAGGCCACGGGGCGCAACCGGGTCTCGGCGCTGTCCGCCCAGCCACTGCAGCGTTCCGATCGCTGAGCCTTACCAGGCCTTGCAGAACACCTGGTTGCCATAGCTGTTGCCGCCGAACTCATAGCTCGTGACACCCACCGCGTCATAGCCCTGGGCCAGGTAAAAGGCCAAAGCCGGCTGGTTGCCCTCCCAGGCGCAGAGCCACAGGCAGCTGGCGCCACGTCCCCGGGCGAGGTTTTCCGCCTGGCGCAGCAGGGCCTGGCCGATGCCTTGACGCTGGGCATGGCGCTGGACGTACAAGCGCACCAGTTCCATGCCGTCGGCCAGTTGTTCCAGGGGCGGGCGGGTGCCGCTGGCGGCGAGCTCGGCGAACCCCTGCAGGTGCCCCTCGCGTTCGGCCAGCAGCAGGATTCGCCGGGGATCGGCCAGGCGTTGGCGGAACTGCTCCGGGGCGTAGACGTTCAGGGCCTCCTCGGCCAGGTCGGCACGCATGCCATCCAGGGCGTAGGTATCGAAGAAGACCTGGATGGCCAGGCCGCCGAGGCACAGGGCGTCCTCGTGGCGAGCATGGCGAAAGGTCAGGGTGGTGGGCATGACTGCATCCTTGTAGTTGATTGCCGGTAGTCAGTGGGCGGCGG
The DNA here is from genome assembly GCF_009380155.1 of Pseudomonas piscis. Taxonomy (GTDB): domain Bacteria; phylum Pseudomonadota; class Gammaproteobacteria; order Pseudomonadales; family Pseudomonadaceae; genus Aquipseudomonas; species Aquipseudomonas piscis. The sequence goes on from NZ_WHUV01000001.1 coordinate 1,787,935, forward strand.
ATCGCTCGAGCAACTGTTCCAGGTGCTGGCGTACCGCCGGCCATTCGTCGTCGATGATGCTGAAGCGCACGGAGTTGCGCTTGCGGCCATCGGGCATGATGCGTTCGTGGCGCACTATGCCCTCCTGCTGTGCGCCCAGGCGCAGGATTGCCGCGCGGGACTTGTGGTTGATCTCGTCTGTGGTGAACTGGACCCGCACGCAGGCCATGTCCTCGAAGGCATGACGCAGCATCAGGTACTTGGCTTCGGTATTGACGAAGCTGCGCTGCCAGCGGCTGGCGATCCAGGTACTGCCGATTTCCAGCTTGCGGTTGTGCCGGTCGATCTTCCAGAACCGTGTGCAGCCGATGACCTGGCCAGTGGCGCGCAGCAGGGTGGCGAAGGGTTGCACGCTGCCGGCGGCGCGGCCCTCCAGGGCGCTGGCCAGGTAGTGGCCGACCGTGCTGGGTGAGGGCACCACGGTAAAGGGCAGGTTCCACAGTTCGCCGTCCCGGGCCGCTTCGACCAGGGCGTCGGCGTCGCTCTCTTGCAGGGGGCGCAGGATGATCCGCGGGCCTTCCAGTGGGCGCATGGCGGGGGATTCTCCAGGTCTGGGCTGGGCGGTCGGCTATTACAGGACCCCGGACACGGCTTGGCAAGGGCCAATCCGGGACCAATGCGATAAAAAATATCAGCCGAATCGATTGTCGATCCGTGTCTGTTCTGGCTTATACATAAACCCGACATGCAGGGGCTGGCGTTGCTCGAATGGATCGGCACGCGGATTGCCGGAGCCCTGCGCGACACTCATATCAAGGACCCGTGCATGAGCCAGCCGCACCTGATGAACTTCGACCTCTACCTGCACCGTCTCGGCTACGACCGAGCGCCAGCGCCCACCCTGGAAACCTTGCAGGAGCTGCAGCTGCGCCATGTCTGCCGGTTCACTTTCGAGAGCCTCTCGACCTTGCTGCATGCACCGGTACCCATCGACCTGGCGGCGGTGGAGCGCAAGATCTTGCAGGACGGGCGCGGCGGCTACTGCTATGAGCTCAATCAGCTCTTCCTGGAGCTGCTGCAGCACTTGGGCTACGAGGTCCGGGGCATCACCGGACGGGTAGTGATGGGGGGACCGGAAGATGCGCTCACGCCTCGCAGTCATCGCCTGACGCTGCTGCAACTCGATGGCCGGCGCTATATCGTCGATGTGGGTTTCGGCGGCATGGTGCCGACCGCGCCCTTGCTGCTCGATACCGAGCAGGAGCAGGCCACGCCCCATGAGCCCTATCGCATCATCCGGCATGACGACAGCTACATCCTGCGGGCCAAAGTCGCTGATGAATGGCGCGCGATGTACGTGTTCGACCTGCAGGTGCAGGGCGAAGTGGATTACGAAATGGGCAATTGGTACGTCTCCACTCATCCGGCCTCGCCGTTTCTCGGCCAACTGATGGTGGCGCGGATCGGCCCGGGAGTACGCCATACCCTGCACAACCAGAGCTACGCCCTGCATCGCATGGGCCAGCCCAGCGAGCGCCGCCAGATCACCGAGGTCGAGGAACTGATGAGTCTGCTGCAGGGTGAGTTCGCCTTGCGCCTGCCGGACCATCCAGATCTGCCGCAGGTGCTGGAGCGACTGCTGCAAGCCGAAGTCGTACCCGCATGACGCAGGGCTGACCAGCACCTGGCGTCGCGCTGTGATGTGCCGCGACTGTGTACAGAATCCAGGTGCCGTTGCCTCGGTGGGTTGGCCGATCGCGCCCAAGGGCTGATTCGTTTGTCGGATCGGCCTTTTTTATTGGGCCGCCGGGTGAGGCTGGCCAGTCCATGACTTTGCTGGCCCAGGGTTTCGGTGGCCCTGATGCGAGGGCTCTGCAACGGCTTTTTCCCGGTGTGGCCGGGGCATCGACAGGATCGCGAGCAGCAGCCTGGGCGATGGTTTTGCGAGCCGAAGACGCCGGAAAGTTGGCGGATAAACTGTATACAATTCTATGGACAGTTCTCTTTGATGTTGCATACAGTGTGCGCATAACAAAAACAGGGAACCCCAAACCATGACTACCCCTCAGGTTTCACAGCAGCGGCCCGAAGACGAAAACTTGGGTGTTGGCGCGAATATGGCCTATGGCCTGCAACACGTGCTGACCATGTATGGCGGCATCGTTGCGGTGCCGCTGATCATCGGCCAGGCTGCCGGCCTGGCGCCGGCGGAAATCGGCCTGCTGGTCGCCGCCTCGTTGTTCGCCGGGGGGCTGGCCACGTTGCTGCAGACCCTGGGGGTGCCGTTCTTCGGCTGCCGCCTGCCGTTGGTGCAGGGGGTGTCCTTCGCGGGTGTGTCGACCATGGTGGCGATCGTCACCAGTGGCGGCGAGGGTGGTTTCCAGTCGGTGCTCGGCGCGGTGATCGCTGCATCCCTGATCGGGCTGCTGATCACCCCGGTGTTTTCCCGCATCACCAAGTTCTTCCCGCCCCTGGTCACCGGTATCGTCATCACCACCATCGGCCTGACGCTGATGCCCGTGGCGGCGCGTTGGGCCATGGGCGGCAATAGCCGTTCGGCGGATTTTGGCAGCATGTCGAACATCGGTCTGGCTGCTGTCACCCTGGTCCTGGTGCTGCTGCTGAGCAAGGTCGGCAGTGCGGCGATCTCTCGACTCTCGATTCTCCTGGCGATGGTCATCGGCACCGTGGTCGCGGTGTTCCTGGGCATGGCTGACTTTTCCGGAGTGACCCAGGGGCCGATGTTCGGCTTGCCCACGCCGTTCCATTTCGGCATGCCGACCTTCCATCTCGCGGCGATCCTGTCGATGTGCATCGTGGTCATGGTGACCCTGGTGGAAACCTCGGCGGATATCCTCGCAGTAGGGGAGATCATCCATACCAAGGTCGACTCCAAGCGCCTGGGCAATGGCCTGCGGGCCGACATGCTGTCGAGCATGATCGCGCCGATCTTCGGTTCCTTCACCCAGAGCGCCTTCGCCCAGAACGTCGGGCTGGTAGCGGTCACCGGGATCAAGAGTCGCTTCGTGGTGGCCACCGGTGGCCTGTTCCTGGTGATCCTCGGCCTGTTGCCGTTCATGGGGCGGGTCATCGCCGCCGTACCGACCTCGGTGCTTGGCGGGGCCGGCATCGTGCTGTTCGGCACCGTGGCCGCCAGTGGTATCCGCACCTTGTCCAAGGTCGACTACCGCAACAACATGAACCTGATCATCGTCGCTACCTCCATCGGCTTCGGCATGATCCCCATTGCCGCACCGAGCTTCTATGATCATTTCCCCAGCTGGTTCGCAACGATATTCCACTCGGGCATCAGTTCCTCGGCGATCATGGCGATCCTGCTGAACCTGGCGTTCAACCATTTCACCACTGGCAACTCGGACCAGCAGTCGGTGTTCGTCGCCGGTACCGAGCGCAGCCTGCGCTTCCAGGACATCGCCGGCCTGCGGGAGGGGGACTATTTCAGCGGGGGCAAGCTGCATGATGCCGAGGGCAAGGAAGTACCGCTGCTGGCCGATGGTCCGGCGGTCGGGGCGGAAGGCGAAGCGACGCCACCCAGCCATGTTCGTGGCAGCGTCGAAACCACCCATTGAGTGGCTCCGTGGTTACTGACGACCGGCGCCCAGGCGCCGGTTTTTGCTTATTCCAGGTTCTCCAGGGGCGCCAGGGCCTGGAGGACCTCGGGGTCGTCCTTGTATTGCTGGCGCAGTGTCGCCAGTTGGCGATCCACGCCGGTGCAGCTCTCCTTCACCGCCTTTTCAAGCTCGGCCCGGCGCTCGGCGTCATAAGGCTCCTCGCCGGCGAAGTGCTGGCATTCCTCGTGGCGCTGGATCAGGGCGCTGGCGTCGGCCGGCAGTTGAGCGCCGCCGTAGTGCCCTCCCAGTTTCAGGCGCTGTTCCTCGACCCAGCCGCTGTAGTCCTCCCCATCCTTGGCGATGTACATGACCTGGGCCCAACCGTCCTCGGTGGCGGCGTACACCGTCAGGCCGTCGCCGGGAATCACGAACAGCTTCTTGTCCATGCAGGCCGCGTGCGGGGCGCTGTGAAAATGCAGGCGCCCGGTGCCGATCACCTTGGCCTCCAGGGGCGGGCGATAGTCGCCGGCTTCCCGGGCGGCTTTTTCGCCCAGGGCGGCGCAGTCCACCGCAGGTTCGGCCAGGGCTGGCAGGGATAAAGACAACAGCAGGCCGCACAGCGGCAGGAGGCGCAGGGTTCGGTCCATCGCAAAGGTGTCCATGGGCGGGGAGGGAGGGGTGATGGTAATGACAAAGACGCGACCTGTGAATGATCACTGGCCGCGCCCGCAGATGCTTATTGTGCGACCTTGAACTGGCCCTGCCGCACTAGGGACAGGGCGAACAGCACCACGATGGCGGCGGCTGCCGATAGGGTCAGGGGCAGACCGTAGCTGCCGCCGCCCATGGCCGCGCCGCTGAGCAGCGGTCCGAGCAGGCTGCCGATGCCCCAGAGCAGGCCGGCGCTGGCGTTGGCGGTGACCAGGTCCGGGCCGCTGAAGGACTGCCCGATCAGGACGATCGCCAGGGTGTAGATGCCGCCCGCCGCGGCCCCGAGGATCACCAGGCTCGGCCAGAGCAGGCCGGGGGTTTGCATCAACACCGGCAGGCCCAGGCCGATCAGCAGCGAGATGATGCCGCATCCCAGGTAGATACCGGGGCGTCCGAGCTTGTCCGAGAGCCAGCCCAGGGGGAATTGGAACGCCGTGTCGCCCAGGAGAATGACGGTCACCATCAGGGCGGCGAGCTTGATGCTGTAGCCATGGTCGGCGGCATAGACCGGGAATAGCGAGAGCACCATGCTGTCGAAGAAGGCGAAGAACAGGATGCCCACGCACAGTGCCGGGGCGACGCGGATGAAGCCCAGTACCGAGAAGGTCCGGCTTTCGGCGTGGGGGCTCGGGGCATCTTCCCGGGGCAGGGTCAGCCAGACCACGGCGATGGCCAGCGCATAACCGATGGTGACGATGCCCAGCACGGCCGGTCCTTCGGTGCCCAGTACCGACACCAGGCCCGGTCCCAGCAGCTGGAAAAAGGTGAAGCAGGTGGTATAGACCGCCACCAGGCGCCCACGGCTGCTGTCTTCGGCCATCTCATTGACCCAGGTTTCCCCGAGGATAATGATCAGCCCGGCGCCCAGGCCCATGCCGATACGCGCCAGGCCCAGGCTGTAGAGATCAAGGCCCGGCAACTCCAGGGCGGCCACGCTCAGGGCACAGAGGCTGAAGCACAGCAAGTAGATCTGGCGGCGGGTCAGGCGTTGGCACAGGACGTTGACCAGGAAGGCCGAGAGCATCATGCCGGCGGCGGGCAGGGCCGACATGAGGCCGATCTGGTTGTTGGAGGCCCCGGCCTGGTACAGGCGCAGGGCCAGGATCGGCACGCTGGAGCCGATGCTCAGGCCGACGATGGAGATGCCCAGGATCAGGGCGGCTAACAAGGCTTTGTTCATTGCTCGAGACCTGCACCCGGATTTCCAGGTGCCTAGATGAAGTAAAGAGGCGCAGTCATGCGTCGTGACGCCGGCGGCGGTGCAGACGATTGCCGGACGAACCCTGGTGGCGCGCGCAGGTCTTGGGGCAAGCGAGTTGTTTTCAGGTCGCTTGCGCCAGGTTCGGATCGCAGGGGGTTACGGGTGCCGGGGCAGTCGCGGTCAGCGCAGGCCTTGGGGCGGAGAGAAGGTGAAGGCGAACAGCACGCTGCGACGCCGACGATTGATCGCGCAGTCATGCTGGACAATGGCCAGGCTGGCCGAAGGGGAGTTAGAGGAAGAACTGCACGCTAACTGTGCTGGCACGGACATCATTGTCTGACTGGTTGGAAAAAGAGGCGCACAGCCTACGTCAGGCCCTTGCGCCAAAGCAACCAGGCATGTGCATGGGGTTTTCAGGGATATACGAATAGCTTGGCCGCATGCCTGGCTGGCATGCGGAGGAGATATCTGAGGGGATATTGCTTGAGCCGATTTGCCTGAGGAGCAGGGCGCTCTTCGTGGATTGCGTGGCAAATCAGTCTTGGAAGATGGCTCCACGACCTGGACTCGAACCAGGGACCCAGTGATTAACAGTCACTTGCTCTACCAACTGAGCTATCGCGGAATGCGCCGTATCTTACTGATTCAAAAAGGGAAGTCAAGCGCTTGAAGAAAAAAGGCGAATTTTTCTTCCGGTGTGCAGACGTTGCCCTCAGCCACCGAAGGTCAAGGTGCCAAGCATCAGCCTGGCCATCAGCGCATTGGCCGCCAGTTGCACCAGCCACAACGCCAGGCCCCCGAGGAATACGCCCAGGGCGATCTGCAGCACCAGGCTTTTTTCGCGTTTCTGCGAGCGGGGCAGGTAATGTTCGGGGTCGTCGCGTTCGGCCCGCAGGTCATCGTTTTTCATTGGCGGTTCTCGCTTGGCAAGACACGGTTTGAGTCTAGAGGGCGTGGGGGAGAATGTCGGGCGCCCATGAAAAAGGGGAAGCCGTGGCTTCCCCTCTTGTTCACAGGCTACCGGCAGTGGCTCAGATCACCTGGAGGATGGCCTTGGTCACCGCGCCGATATTGCTCTGGTTCAGCGCGGCAACGCAGATGCGGCCGGTGTCCAGGGCATAGATGCCGAACTCGTTGCGCAGCCGGCCCACTTGCTCGGCGCTCAGGCCGGAGTAGGAGAACATGCCGCGTTGGCGGCCAACGAAGCTGAAGTCGTGCTGTGGGGCGCCCTTGGCCAGCAGGTCGACCATCTGGGTGCGCATGCCGCGAATCCGCAGGCGCATTTCCGCCAGTTCCTGCTCCCACTGGGCACGCAGTTCCGGGTTGTTGAGCACCGCCGCGACGATGGTGGCGCCATGGGTCGGCGGGTTGGAGTAGTTGGTGCGGATCACGCGCTTGACCTGGGACAGCACGCGGGCGCTTTCTTCCTTCGAGCTGCTGATGATGGACAGAGCGCCGACACGCTCGCCGTACAGCGAGAACGACTTGGAGAAAGAGCTGGAAACGAAGAAGGTCAGGCCCGAGTCGGCGAACAGGCGGACAGCGGCGGCATCTTCGTCGATGCCATCGCCGAAGCCCTGGTAGGCCATGTCCAGGAACGGCACCAGGTTCTTGGCCTTGACCACTTCCAGGACGTTCTTCCAGTCCTCGGGGCTCAGGTCGACGCCGGTCGGGTTGTGGCAGCAGGCGTGCAGGACCACGATCGACTGCTCTGGCAGGGCGTTCAGGTCTTCCAGCAGGCCGGTACGGTTCACATCATGGGTGGCCGCGTCGTAGTAGCGGTAGTTCTGCACCGCAAAACCCGCGGTCTCGAACAGCGCGCGATGGTTCTCCCAGCTCGGGTCGCTGATGGCGACCACGGCATTGGGCAGCAGTTGCTTGAGGAAGTCGGCACCGATCTTCAGGGCGCCAGTGCCGCCGACGGCCTGGGTGGTGACTACGCGGCCAGCGGCCAGCAGTGGCGAGTCGGCACCGAACAGCAGCTTCTGTACCGCCTGGTCGTAGGCGGCGATGCCGTCGATCGGCAGGTAGCCACGGGAGGCATGCTGGGCTGCGCGGATCGTCTCGGCTTCGACAACGGCGCGCAGGAGTGGAATGCGTCCCTCCTCATTGCAGTACACGCCCACCCCAAGGTTGACCTTGTCGGTACGGGTGTCGGCGTTGAATGCTTCGTTGAGGCCCAGGATTGGATCGCGTGGTGCCATTTCGACAGCGGAGAACAGGCTCATTTTACGGCGGCTCTGAATGGAGTGTGGAGGGACGTGTCGCGCTCCAGCCGAATGCACTAGAGCGGTGCACAAACGGGGAGCTAGTATAGAGGCCATCATCGCGGCGGGCGACAGGCTATTAGCCTTTTGCGACAAGTTTTTCAGGTTATTTTCTGACCGTTAGTCTTATTGCAACATTCGGCGTGTTAGCGGGTGTAAGACCTTTACCTTGAAAGCTGTGGGATTTGGCTCCACATTCTGAATATTCCCGTTTTCTTTCCTCGACGACCTGGGTCGTACGTGGTCTTTCCCATTGCTGTCCGGTCGCGCCGCGCAGGATGATTCCAGAGGTAGGTTATGTCTGAGTTCCAGCTCGTTACCCGTTTCCAGCCTGCCGGCGACCAGCCGGAGGCCATCCGCCTGATGGTCGAAGGCATCGAGGCCGGCCTGGCGCACCAGACCCTGCTCGGTGTGACCGGTTCAGGCAAGACCTTCAGCATCGCCAACGTCATCCAGCAAGTGCAGCGGCCGACCCTGGTACTGGCCCCGAACAAGACCCTGGCGGCGCAGTTGTACGGCGAGTTCAAGGCGTTTTTCCCGAACAACGCAGTGGAGTACTTCGTTTCCTACTACGACTACTACCAGCCCGAAGCCTATGTGCCGTCCTCCGATACCTTCATCGAGAAGGACGCCTCGATCAACGACCATATCGAGCAGATGCGCCTGTCGGCGACCAAGGCGTTGCTGGAGCGCAAGGACGCGATCATCGTCACCACGGTGTCCTGCATCTATGGCCTGGGCAGCCCCGAAACCTACCTGAAGATGGTCTTGCACGTGGATCGCGGCGACAAGCTCGACCAGCGTGCCTTGCTGCGGCGCCTGGCGGACCTGCAATACACCCGCAACGACATGGACTTCGCCCGCGCGACCTTCCGGGTCCGCGGCGACGTGATCGATATCTACCCGGCGGAATCCGACCTGGAGGCGATCCGCATCGAGTTGTTCGACGACGAAGTGGAAAGCATCAGTGCCTTCGACCCGTTGACCGGCGAGGTGATCCGCAAGCTGCCACGCTTCACCTTCTATCCCAAGAGCCACTACGTGACCCCGCGCGAGACCCTGCTGGAGGCCGTCGATGGAATCAAGGAGGAGCTGCAGGAGCGCCTGGAGTACCTGCGTTCCAACAACAAGCTGGTGGAAGCCCAGCGCCTGGAGCAGCGCACTCGCTTCGACCTGGAGATGATCCTCGAGCTGGGCTACTGCAATGGTATCGAAAACTACTCGCGCTACCTGTCCGGGCGTCCGGCCGGGGCGCCGCCGCCGACCCTGTATGACTACCTGCCGCCCGATGCCCTGTTGGTGATCGACGAGTCCCATGTCAGCGTGCCCCAGGTCGGCGCGATGTATAAGGGCGATCGTTCGCGCAAGGAAACCCTGGTGGAATATGGCTTCCGCCTGCCTTCGGCGCTGGATAACCGGCCGATGCGCTTCGACGAATGGGAGGGCGTCAGCCCGCAGACCATCTTCGTCTCCGCCACTCCCGGCAACTACGAGGCCGAGCACGCCGGCCGGGTGGTGGAGCAGGTGGTACGCCCCACCGGCCTGGTGGACCCCCTGGTGGAGGTGCGCCCGGCGTTGACCCAGGTCGACGACCTGCTGTCGGAAATCACCAAGCGCGTGGCCCTGGAGGAGCGGGTGCTGGTGACCACGCTGACCAAGCGCATGGCCGAGGATCTCACCGACTACCTGGCTGACCACGGCGTCCGTGTGCGCTACCTGCACTCGGACATCGATACCGTGGAGCGGGTGGAGATCATCCGCGACCTGCGGCTGGGGACTTTCGACGTGCTGGTGGGGATCAACCTGCTGCGCGAAGGCCTGGACATGCCCGAGGTGTCGCTGGTGGCGATCCTCGATGCCGACAAAGAAGGTTTCCTGCGCTCCGAGCGCTCGCTGATCCAGACCATCGGTCGCGCTGCGCGTAACCTCAATGGCAAGGCGATCCTCTACGCCGACAACATCACCGGCTCCATGCAGCGCGCCATTGGCGAGACCGAGCGCCGGCGCGACAAGCAACTGGCTTTCAACCAGGCCAATGGCATCACCCCAAAGGGGGTGGTCAAGGACATCACCGACATCATGGAAGGTGCCACCGTGCCCGGTTCGCGCAGCAAGAAGCGCAAGGGCATGGCCAAGGCCGCGGAGGAGAGCGCTCGCTACGAAAACGAGCTGCGTTCGCCGAGCGAGATCACCAAACGCATCCGCCAGCTCGAGGAAAAGATGTACCAGTTGGCCCGGGACCTGGAGTTCGAGGCGGCAGCCCAGCTGCGGGACGAGATCGGCAAGCTGCGTGAGCGCTTGCTCAACGTCTGAGCGGTGCGCGCCCCATGGCAGCGGCCATGGGGCGCGATCGCCCGTAACCGTGACCTGGGCTTAAATGCCCTCCTTACTGGAGCGCGCCTGGTATCGCCTGTTACCATTCGCCCCTTGTTTGTTCCTTAGCTTTTCTATTCTTTCCGAGACATGCCATGACCACCGTCCGTACGCGCATCGCGCCATCGCCTACCGGGGATCCCCACGTAGGTACTGCTTATATCGCTTTGTTCAACTATTGCTTTGCCAAGCAGCACGGCGGTGAGTTCATCCTGCGTATCGAAGACACCGACCAACTGCGTTCCACTCGCGAGTCCGAACAGCAGATCTTCGATGCCTTGCGCTGGCTGGGGATCAACTGGAGCGAAGGCCCGGATGTCGGCGGTCCCCATGGCCCGTATCGCCAGAGCGAACGTGGCGATATCTACCAGAAGTACGTCCAGCAACTGGTGGACATGGGGCACGCGTTCCCATGCTTCTGTACCGCCGAGGAACTGGACCAGATGCGTGCCGAGCAGATGGCCCGCGGCGAAACCCCGCGCTACGACGGGCGCGCATTGTTGCTGTCCAAGGAAGAAGTGGCCGAGCGCCTGGCGGCCGGTGAGCCCCATGTGATCCGCATGAAGGTGCCCAGCGAAGGCGTCTGCGTGGTACCGGACATGTTGCGTGGCGATGTCGAGATCCCGTGGGATCGCATGGACATGCAGGTCCTGATGAAGACCGATGGCTTGCCGACCTACTTCCTGGCCAACGTGGTCGACGATCACTTGATGGGCATCACCCACGTGCTGCGTGGCGAAGAATGGCTGCCGTCGGCGCCGAAACTGATCCTGCTTTACGAGTACTTCGGCTGGGAGCAACCGCAGTTGTGCTACATGCCGCTGCTGCGTAACCCGGACAAGAGCAAGCTGTCCAAGCGCAAGAACCCGACTTCGGTGACCTTCTACGAGCGCATGGGCTTCATGCCCGAGGCCATGCTCAACTACCTGGGGCGCATGGGCTGGTCGATGCCGGACGAGCGCGAGAAGTTCTCGTTGCAGGAAATGGTCGACAACTTCGACCTGTCGCGGGTCTCCCTGGGCGGGCCGATCTTCGATATCGAGAAACTGTCCTGGCTCAACGGTCAGTGGCTGCGTGACCTGCCGGTGGAGGAGTTCGCCACTCGCGTGCAGAAGTGGGCGTTCAACAGCGACTACATGATGAAGATCGCCCCCCATGTCCAGGGTCGGGTCGAAACCTTCAGCCAGATCGCGCCGCTGGCCGGTTTCTTCTTCGCTGGTGGAGTCACTCCGGATGCCAAGCTGTTCGAATCCAAGAAGCTGTCGGGCGATCAGGTGCGCCAGCTGATGCAGCTGATCCTGTGGAAGCTCGAAAGCCTGCGCCAGTGGGAAAAGGACAGCATCACCGCGACTATCCAGGCCGTGGTCGAATCCCTGGAGCTGAAGCTGCGCGATGCCATGCCGCTGATGTTCGCCGCCATCACCGGCCAGGCCAGTTCGGTGTCGGTGCTCGATGCCATGGAAATCCTTGGTCCGGACCTGACTCGCTTCCGTCTGCGCCAGGCTATCGACCTGCTCGGTGGCGTGTCGAAGAAAGAGAACAAGGAGTGGGAAAAACTGCTGGGCGCCATCGCCTGAGACGGCGTGGTGCCGCAGTAGTGCTGCCAGGAGCGGCGAGCTTTTCGACTACGCTTGAATCTCTGGCGTCAGGCGAATTGGTTGCCGCGACCGGCAATTCTCCAGGCTTGGCTCGACTCTTTTGCGGGAGTCGGCACAAGTCGGGAAGGGCGCAAAAGCCCGGTTTTTCAGGGCGGGCCGGTAAGTGATTGTTATCCCGGCAAATTTTTTTGCAAAAAGCTGAAAAAAAATTGACAGCTTTGCGAACGCCCCTTAAGATTCGCCCCGTCCTCACCGACGAGGGGCTATAGCTCAGCTGGGAGAGCGCTTGCATGGCATGCAAGAGGTCGACGGTTCGATCCCGTCTAGCTCCACCAATTTACAGTTCAAGGTCTGGCCACACCGGCCTTGAATCGATCGGTACTCAGCGCCGGTCAGTTGTATAGAAGGGTTTGCGTCCCCTTCGTCTAGTGGCCTAGGACACCGCCCTTTCACGGCGGTAACAGGGGTTCGAGTCCCCTAGGGGACGCCAGTTTTACACAAGCGATGCTGCAAGATGTCGCTGCGCCGCGAGGCGAAAAATCCGGGGCTATAGCTCAGCTGGGAGAGCGCTTGCATGGCATGCAAGAGGTCGACGGTTCGATCCCGTCTAGCTCCACCAATTTACAGTTCAAGGTCTGGCCACGCCGGCCTTGAATCGATCGGTACTCAGCACCGATCAGTTGTATAGAAGGGTTTGCGTCCCCTTCGTCTAGTGGCCTAGGACACCGCCCTTTCACGGCGGTAACAGGGGTTCGAGTCCCCTAGGGGACGCCAGTTTTACACAAGCGATGTTGCAAGATGTCGCTGCGCCGCGAGGCGAAAAATCCGGGGCTATAGCTCAGCTGGGAGAGCGCTTGCATGGCATGCAAGAGGTCGACGGTTCGATCCCGTCTAGCTCCACCAATTTACAGTTCAAGGTCTGGCCACACCGGCCTTGAATCGATCGGTACTCAGCGCCGGTCAGTTGTATAGAAGGTTTGTGTCCCCTTCGTCTAGTGGCCTAGGACACCGCCCTTTCACGGCGGTAACAGGGGTTCGAGTCCCCTAGGGGACGCCAGGTTTGCCCGCTTTGCGGGATTTCAAGGGTCATTCGATTATTGAATGACCCTTTTGTTTTTCTGGCGTCCGGCAATTTCTCTCTCTTCTTTTCCCAGCTTGCCCCTCTGACCGACGGTCACGCTAGCGACTTGCGGAAAATTATTATGGGAATAATATTTTTTCGTGATATTCGGAGGCAACGATGAACGATAAAAAAGCTCAGACCCGGGAGCGCATTCTCCAGGCCGCCAGTTCCGCGTTGATCCAGCGTGGTCCGGCCGAGCCGAGCGTGGGTGAGGTGATGGGGGCGGCCGGGCTCACGGTCGGTGGTTTCTACGCGCACTTCGAGAGCAAGGACGCGCTGATGCTGGAGGCCTTCACCCAGTTGCTCGCGCACCGGCGTGGCCTGCTCGATGAAATGGACAGCAACCTGAGCGGTGTGGAGCGTCGGGCGTTGACCGCCGCCTTCTACCTGTCGCGCAAGCATCGCGACTCCACCGAGCTGGCCTGCCCGATCCCCGCCTCGGTAGGGGAGTTGGGACGTCTGCCGGAGAGCTTCCGCAAGGCCCTGAACGAACACATGGAGTTGATGGTGGCGCAACTGGCCGAGACTCCCGAGGACACGGACAAGGCCCTGGCGGACATGGCCTTGATGATCGGCGGCCTGTCCTTGGCGCGTGCCCTGGGACCTGGGGAGTTGTCCGATCGCCTGCTGCGCGCTGCCAAGTCCGCCGTGCTCTGACCCGGAACCGTGGCGAGCCCTGTCGCCACCTGGTCATTCACATCGCGAATGATCATCCAATCAAGGTTCGATACGCCCCGCGAGCCCCGATTCGCCAAGCCCTCGAGATAGCAAAGCCTCGAGCCAGAGCGAGCCGGTCCCGGGATGGGTGCGCCAATCGGGCTGGCCATCCGTTACACTGCATCGGTCAAAAAACTGACCGGGAGTCGGGCATGAGTTGGGATCTGGCAACGCCGTTCGTCATCGATCTGCAGGTGGCGGCCGAAGATATCGATGGCTTGGGACACGCCAACAATGCGGTCTACGTTACTTGGCTGGAGCGTTGTGCCTGGCGTCATTCCCAGCGCCTGGGGCTGGACCTGGCTGAATATCGCCGCCTGGACCGGGCCATGGCCGTGGTGCGACATGAAATCGACTACCTGGCCGCCGCCTACGAGGGCGACGAGCTGCAATTGGCCACCTGGATCGTCGATTGGGACCAGCGCTTGAAGATGACCCGGCGTTTCCAGCTGGTGCGCCCGAGCGATGGCGCGACCCTGCTGCGGGCCCAGACCACCTTCGTCTGCATCGAGCTGTCCAGCGGCAAGCCCAAGCGCATGCCCGCCGAGTTCCTCGACGGCTATGGGCCGGCCCTGCAATCCTGCTGAATCTCTAGTCGTTGCGTGGAGTGCTTGGCCCCGTTCGCCGGCAGTTGCTAACGGCAAGGTACTGCCAGCGTTTGAAACCCAGTAAACTGGCGCCCGTTTTTCGCCCGTTTTCGTCGAGTGTGTTTCATGCAAATTGCCCTGGCGCCCATGGAGGGGTTGGTCGACAACATCCTGCGCGATGTACTGACCCGTGTTGGCGGGATCGACTGGTGTGTCACCGAGTTCATCCGTGTCAACGACCGTCTGCTGACGCCTGCCTATTTCCACAAGCTTGCCCCCGAATTGCTGCAAGGCGCGCAGACTGCGGCCGGGGTGCCGCTGCGCGTGCAACTGCTCGGTTCCGATCCTGTGTGCCTGGCCGAGAACGCCGCGCTGGCCTGCGAGTTGGGGAGCGAGGTCATCGACCTGAACTTCGGTTGCCCGGCCAAGACCGTCAACAAGTCCCGTGGCGGCGCGGTGCTGCTCAAGGAGCCCGAGCTACTCAACCAGATCGTCGAGCATGTACGGCGTGCGGTTCCGGCGCATATCCCGGTCACGGCCAAGATGCGCCTGGGTTTCGATAGCCCGGATGGTGCCCTGGTATGCGCCACCGCGTTGGCCGAAGGTGGCGCCGAGCATATCGTGGTGCATGCGCGGACCAAGGTTGACGGCTACAAGCCTCCGGCCCATTGGGAGTGGATTCCTCGGGTCCAGGAAGTGGTCAAGGTGCCGGTGTTCGCCAACGGTGATATCTGGAGCGTCGAGGACTGGCGGCGCTGCCGGGAAATCAGCGGGGTCGAGGACATCATGCTGGGGCGTGGGCTGGTTTCACGTCCGGACCTGGCTCGGCAGATCGCCGCGGCTCGGGCTGGCGAAGAAGTGGTGCAGATGTCCTGGGCCGAGTTGCTGCCGCTGATCCATGACTTCTGGGCCCAGGTGGTTACGCAATTGACCCCGCGCTCGGCTCCGGGTCGGTTGAAGCAGTGGTTGGCGATGTTGACTCGCAACTACCCCGAGGCGGTCGAGTTGTTCACCGCGCTGCGGCGCGAAACCGAGCTGGACCAGGTCGGCAGGTTGCTGGGTATGCCGTGCAGCGAGGCGGCCTGAAGAAATTTCCATGGCCGCTCTTGAAATGCCTCCGGCGGTCCTTATCTCTTGGGTACGCGATGCCGAACTCGGGTCGCGTAGATAACCACTCGCTGAATATCAGGAGATTTACCCATGAGTACTGCATTTTCCCTGGCCCCATTGTTCCGTTCCTCTGTCGGCTTCGACCGTTTCAACGACCTGTTCGAATCGGCACTGCGTAACGAACCGGGCAGCAGCTACCCACCCTACAACGTTGAAAAGCATGCCGATGACCAGTACCGCATCGTCATCGCCGCCGCCGGCTTCCAGGAGCAAGACCTGGAGCTGCAGGTGGAAAAAGGCGTGTTGACCGTGAGCGGTGGTAAGCGCGATGCCAACGAAGGCGTCACCTACCTGCACCAGGGCATCGCCCAGCGGGCTTTCAAGCTGTCTTTCCGCCTGGCCGACCATATCGAGGTCAAGGCCGCGGCCCTGAACAACGGCCTGCTGAACATCGACTTGCTGCGGGTCGTGCCGGAAGAGGCCAAGCCCAAGCGCATCCCGATCAGCGGCATGCAGCAAGCGGCCCTGCAACACTAAGACCGCAAGCAGAAAAGGGCGCCCGAGTGGCGCCCTTTTTCGTGCCTGTCATTCCAGCAGTTTCTTGAATTCGCCTAGCGGGAGCGGTCGGCTGTGCAGGTAGCCCTGGTACAGGTGGCACTCCAGGCCCCGCAGGAACTCCAGTTGTTGCAGGGTCTCGACGCCTTCGGCGATCACCTTCAATTCCAGGCTGCGGGCCATGGCCACGATGGCCCGGATGATCTCCGCGTCGTTGGGGTCGTGGGTGGCGTCGCGGACGAAGGACTGGTCGATCTTCAACGTGTCCACCGGCAGGCGCTTGAGGTAGGTCAGGGATGAATAGCCCGTGCCGAAATCATCCATGGCGAAGCTGACCCCGAGCTTCTTCAGGCGACGCATCTTGCTGATGGTGTCTTCCAGGTTCTGGATCACGATGCCTTCGGTGATCTCCAGCTTCAGCAGCGAGGAAGGCAGGGCGTAGGCCGCCAGGCTGTGCTCGATCCGTTCGACGAAATCGTTCTGGCGGAACTGCCGGGGGCTTATGTTCACGCACAGGCTGAACTGGTGCGGGTCCACCAGGCCTTCTTCGATCAACTGGCTGAAAGCCAGGCAGGACTCATCGAGGATCCAGGTGCCCACCTCGAGGATCAGCCCGCTGTCTTCGAGCACCTTGATGAACTCGGTCGGCGACTGCGCCCCCAGTTCCGGGTGCTGCCAGCGCACCAGCGCCTCGGCGCCGACGATGCGATTGTCGCGGGCGTCCACCTGGGGCTGGAAGTGCACGCTGAATTCGCCCCGGGACAGGGCCAGGCGCAGGTCGGTTTCCATACGCAGGCGTTCGCTGGCGGCCTTCTGCATGGTGTTGTGGTACATCTGCGTGGTGTTGCGCCCCGAGTCCTTGGCGCGATACAGGGCGATATCGGCACGCTTGAGCAGGTCGGTGGGGGTCGAGCCGTGATCGGGAATCAGCGCCACGCCGATACTGGGCGTGACCTGCAGGCGCTGGCCGTCGAGGAACATCGGCTCCGACAGCAGTTCGCGCAAGGTCCCCGCCAGTTGCCGGACCTGTTCGCTGACGTCGTTGCGCGAGCCTTCCAGGCCGCTGAGCAGGACCACGAATTCGTCGCCGCCCAGGCGCGCCACCGTGTCCTCCATGCGTACGCTGGCCTCCAGCCGAGCGGTGATGATCTTCAGGACCGTGTCACCCACCGGATGCCCTAGGGAATCGTTGATGTGCTTGAAGTGGTCCAGATCTAGGAACAGCAGGGCGCCGCGCAGGTTGTGCCGCTTGAGCAGGGCGATCTGCTGGCTCAGGCGGTCCATCAGCAGGGCGCGGTTGGGCAGGTTGGTCAGAGGGTCGTGGTAGGCCAGGTGGCGGATCTGCGCCTGGGCGTTCTTCAGCAAGCTGACGTCCCGGGCGGTCAGCAGCAGGCAAGGGGTTTCATTGAGGGTGATGGGCTCCACTGAAACCTCGAGGGTGAAGATTTCCCCGCGCTTGTTGCGCCCGAGCATCTCCATATGGTGCACCCGACCCTTGAGCTTGAGTTCGGCCAGCAACGTGGCCAGCTGGGCCTCCTCGGCCCAGATCCCGACTTCGTACAGGGTATGGCCCATCACTTCGTCGGTGCGGTAGCCGGTCAGGCGGCAGAAGCCGTCGTTGACCTCCAGGTAGCGTCCGGTATCGCGCTCGGTGATGGTGATGGCGTCGGGGCTTGAGTGGAAGGCCTTGGCGAACTTCTCCTCGCTGGCCTTGAGCGCCGCTTCCGAGCGTTGTTGCTGGGTGATGTCGCGCAGAGTGGTGACGATGCACGGTTGTTTGTCGACGATGATCTGGCGGCTGGAGATGATGCAGGTCAAAGGCTGGCCATCCTTGTGGTTGACCACCACCGCGACATTGTTCAGCGCTTGTTCGCGGATTACCTGTTCGATTCGCCGCAAGCGCGGCGCGGGGTCTTCCCAGAGGCCGATCTGCTCGGCGCTGCGGTTGATCACGTCGTCCAGGGTCCAGCCGAAGGTCTGGGTGAAGCTGGAGTTGATCTCGATGAACTGGCCGGTTTCCAGCAGGGTGACGCAGATCGGATCCGGGCTGACCTGGAACAGGCTGGCGAATTTCTCCTCGGAGGTGATCAGGCGCTGCTCGCGCTCCACCTGTTCGGTGATGTCCAGCAGGGTTCCGGCCATGCGTAGCGGGTTGCCTTGCTCGTCGCGATACAGGCGGGCGCGGCTCTCCAGGTAGCGCGAGCTACCATCGGCCAGTTGCACGCGATAGGTCAGCTGGTAGTTGCCCGCCGGGCCTTCGCGCAGGCTGCGATAGGCGTCGCGCATGGAGTTGCGCTCCTCGGTGGGCACACCCTCGAAGAAGGCATCGAAGGACTCGTGAAACGGCGCTGGCTCCAGGCCATGCAACTGCGCAGCTCGGGCCGAGCCATAGAGCATGCCGCTGGGGATATGCCAGTCCCAGGTGCCCAGTTGCGCGGAGTCCAGGGCCAGGTCCAGGCGCTCTTGGCTATCCTTGAGGGCCTGTTCGGCGCGTTTGCGCTCGCTGGTATCGAGGAAGGTGCTGAGCAGGAAGGCCTTGCCCTCCAGTTCGACCTTCTGTGCGCTGAGGATGCCGTCGTGGATCTGTCCGTTGCTGGCACGCAATTGCACTTCGAGGCTGGCGGCCTGGCCCTTCTTCTGTACGGCCTTGATCAGCTGGGCGCGTTGTTCGGGGTTTACCCACAAGCCGATTTCCAGGGTGGTGCGGCCGATCACATGCTCGGCGGGCCAGCCGAACTGGCTTTCGAAGTACTGGTTGGCTTCGCTGATCAGGCCGTCTTCGAGGCGGGTCAGCAGCACCATGTTGGGGCAGAGGTGGAAGAGGGTGGCAAAACGCTTTTCCGAGCTGCTCAGGGCTTCTTCGCGCTGGCGCTGGTGGGTGATTTCGCGGATCACCCCGATCATCCGGGGCTTGCCGTGCTTGTCAGGCAGCACGCTGCCGTTGATTTCCAGCCAGTGCAGGCTGCCATCGGGCCAGCGGATGCGGTGGTGCATGGCTTGTTCCAGGGGCGCGCCGGCCAGCACCGAGTGGAAGGCGCGTACGGTTCGGGCCCGGTCCTCGATGGGCAGCAGGTCGAGATATTCGAGGTTTTCCGGCAAGGGTTGGCGCGGATCGAAGCCGAACAGCGCCTGGGTGCCCCGGGACCAGCTGATTTGCCCGCTTTCGATATCCCAATACCAGGCTCCCAGCCTCGCGCCGTTGAGCGCGGCGAGCAGTTGTGGCGCACTTTCCCAGCTCTGTTCCGACTCCCTGGGGTCGACGGCGTGGATGCGCGGCATGGGCGGAATACGGTCAGCGGGTTTGGGCATGGTGATCAGGCCTTGTGCTGAGTAGTTCGTTTGGCGCGAGGGCTCATGGCGGGAGGCGACAGGGCACGGGCAAAACCCGGAATACTTATGCCGGGTTCCCTGGCCAATCGACCTGTGCGTCCAATAAGGCCATGAAAGCCCGCGCAGCATTCGACAGCGTCCGTTCGGTATGCAGGATATAGCCTAGCTGGCGGTGTAGTTGTATGCCCGGTAAAGGGATGCGCGCCACTTGTTCGTCGAGCATTGTGCGCGGCAGCACACTCCAGGCCAGGCCGATGGAGACCATCATCTTTATGGTTTCCAGATAGTTAGTGCTCATGGCGATGTTCGGCGTCAGGTCCTGGGCCTGGAACAATCGCTGCACGATGTGGTGGGTAAAGGTGTTGCCGCCGGGAAAAACCGCCGGGTGCAGGGCGATATCCGCCAGACTGACCTGGCCGTTGCTGACCAGCGGGTGTTCCGGGGCGGCGACGAAGTCCAGCGGGTCGTCCCAGACCGCGGTGGCCTTGACCAGGCCGTGGGGCTCGGGAGCCAGGGTGATGACGGCCAGTTCGGCGCGGCCGTGGAGGATTTCCTCATAGGCCACCTCCGAATCGAGGAACTGGATGTCCAGGGCCACCTGTGGGTAGCGCCGGGTATAGGCTCGCAGCAGGGGCGGCAGGCGATGCAGGCCGATGTGATGGCTGGTGGCCAGTGTCAGGCGCCCGCTGACTTCGCCCGTGAGGTTGGTCAGGGCCCGGCGAGTGTCGTCCAGCACGTTGATGATCTGATAGGCCCGGGGCAACAGGGCCCGGCCAGCCTCTGTAAGACCGACTTCACGGCCCAGGCGATCGAACAGTCGCACATTGAGCTGCTGTTCCAGCGCGGCGATGCGCTTGCTGATGGCCGGTTGGGTCAAGTGCAGGCGCTCGCCCGCTCCAGAGAAGCTACCGGTTTCGGCGATGGCGATGAAGGCATTGAGATTGGCCTGGTCCATCTTGCATTCCTATTGGTTATCCAAATCATGAAAAATATGAATTTGAGTTATTTAATCTAACGCCATAGCATCAGCCTCACAAGCCAAGTGGTTATTGATCGATGCTCGATCAGGGCCCGGGGCATAGAAACAAGCTGATGAGGAAAGGTCCGATGGCTGGCAAGACGCTCTACGACAAGCTCTGGGAAATGCACGAGGTGAAGCGCCGTGACGATGGTTCGTCGCTCATCTACATCGATCGTCACATTCTTCACGAGGTGACCTCGCCGCAGGCCTTCGAAGGCTTGCGCCTGGCTGCCCGCCAGCCATGGCGCATCGATGCCAACATCGCCACCCCGGACCACAACGTGCCGACTACCCAGGCCGAGCGCAAAGGTGGCCTCGACGCCATCGCCGACGAAGTGTCGCGTATCCAGGTCAAGACCCTGGATGAGAACTGCGACGATTTCGGCATCCTCGAATTCAAGATGAACGATATCCGCCAGGGCATCGTCCATGTGGTCGGTCCGGAGCAGGGGGCCACCTTGCCGGGCATGACCGTGGTCTGTGGCGACTCGCACACCTCGACCCACGGCGCCTTCGGCGCGTTGGCCCACGGTATCGGCACTTCCGAGGTGGAGCACGTGCTCGCCACTCAGTGCCTGGTGGCCAAGAAGATGAAGAACATGCAGGTGCGCGTCGAGGGCCGGTTGCCCTTCGGCGTGACCGCCAAGGACATCGTGCTCGCGGTGATCGGCAGGATCGGCACTGCTGGCGGCAACGGCCACGCCCTGGAGTTCGCCGGCAGCGCCATTCGCGATCTGTCCATGGAAGGCCGCATGACCATTTGCAACATGTCCATCGAGGCGGGCGCCCGCGTCGGCATGGTGGCCTGCGATGAAAAGACCATCGACTACGTGAAGGGTCGCCCGTTCTCGCCGCAAGGCAGCGACTGGGATAAGGCCGTGGAGGCCTGGAGCGACCTGGTATCCGATGCCGACGCGCATTTCGACACCGTCATCGAGCTGCGTGCCGAGGACATCAAGCCGCAGGTCAGCTGGGGCACTTCCCCGGAGATGGTGCTCGCGGTGGACCAGAACGTACCGGATCCGAGCACCGAAGCCGATGCGGTCAAGCGCGATTCCATCGTCCGGGCGTTGAAGTACATGGGCTTGAACGCCAACCAGGCGATCACCGATATCCAGCTGGATCGGGTATTCATCGGTTCCTGCACCAACTCGCGCATCGAAGACTTGCGCGCCGCCGCCGCCGTGGCCAAGGGGCGCAAGGTCGCCTCCACCGTGAAGCAGGCGCTGGTGGTACCAGGCTCGGGCCTGGTGAAGGCCCAGGCCGAGCAGGAAGGCCTGGACAAGATCTTCCTCGAAGCCGGCTTCGAATGGCGTGAGCCGGGCTGCTCCATGTGCCTGGCGATGAACCCGGACCGCCTGGAGAGTGGTGAACATTGCGCGTCCACTTCCAACCGCAACTTCGAAGGCCGCCAGGGCGCCGGCGGGCGTACCCACCTGGTGAGCCCGGCCATGGCCGCGGCTGCTGCGGTGACCGGTCGTTTCATCGATGTACGTGAATTGATGCAGGCCTGAGGAGACCAAAGATGAAAGCATTCACCCAGCACACAGGCCTCGTCGCACCGCTCGACCGTGCCAACGTCGACACCGACCAGATCATTCCCAAGCAATTCCTCAAGTCGATCAAGCGTACCGGCTTCGGCCCGAACCTGTTCGACGAGTGGCGCTACCTCGATGTGGGTCAGCCCAACCAGGACAATTCCAAGCGTCCGGTGAACCAGGACTTCGTGCTCAACTTCCCACGCTACCAGGGCGCCAGCGTGCTGCTGGCCCGTGAGAACTTCGGCTGCGGCTCTTCCCGCGAGCATGCGCCGTGGGCGCTGGACGAGTACGGCTTCCGTACCGTGATCGCGCCGAGCTTCGCCGACATCTTCTTCAACAACAGCTTCAAGAACGGCTTGTTGCCGATCATCCTCAAGGATGAAGAAGTCGACGAACTGTTCCAGCAGAGCGAAGCCACCGAGGGTTACCAGCTGACCGTCGATCTCGCTGCGCAGACCGTGACCCGCCCGGACGGCAAGCAGTACAGCTTCGAGGTGGACGCGTTCCGCAAGCACTGCCTGCTCAATGGCCTGGACGACATCGGCCTGACCCTGCAGGACGCCGACGCCATCCGCAGTTTCGAGGTCGGCTACAAGCAGCGCCAGCCCTGGTTGTTCCGCGACGCCTGAGTGCCCTTGGTCCGGCCCTTGCCGTTTGTTGCAGGGTCGGTCAGTGAGCACCGTTCTCTACGCCCCAAGGAGCCAAGCATGACCAGCAATGCCCATACCCAGGTGGTACAGCAGCAATTCGGCGGACAAGCCGTGGCCTACCTCAACAGCGCGGTGCATGCCCAGGGTGCCGAATTCGCGTTGCTACAGGCCGAGGTAGCGGGCAAGAACGAGGCCCGGGTGCTGGACCTGGGCTGTGGTGCCGGGCACGTCAGCTTCCATGTGGCGCCGTTGGTCGCGCAGGTAGTGGCCTATGACCTTTCGCAGCAGATGCTGGATGTGGTGGCAGCGGCGGCCCGGGAGCGTAGCCTGGAGAACATCCGCACGGTAGCGGGCGCCGCGGAGCGCCTGCCGTTCGCCGATGGCGAGTTCGACTTCGTCTTCAGTCGCTATTCGGCCCACCACTGGAGCGACCTGGGCCTGGCCCTGCGCGAGGTGCGCCGGGTCCTGAAGCCTGGCGGCGTGGCGGCGTTCATCGATGTCCTGTCACCTGGCAGTCCATTGCTGGATACCTACCTGCAGAGCGTCGAAGTGCTGCGCGACACCAGCCATGTCCGCGACTATTCGGCCGGGGAATGGCTGCACCAGATCAACGAGGCCGGTTTGCAGGCCCGCAGCAGCGCCCGGCAGCGCCTGCGCCTGGAATACGCCTCCTGGGTCGAGCGCATGCGCACCCCGGAGCCGCTGAGGGTGGCTATTCGCCAGTTGCAGCAGGCGATGGGCAATGAAGTGCGCGAATATTTTCAGATTGAGGCCGATGGTTCGTTCAGTACAGATGTACTGGTACTGTGGGCCGAACGATAGAATTTTTCCGGGTGCGCCCAAGGGCGTGCCGACAGAACGAACGAGGAATGCATGAGCAAGCAGATTCTGATTCTCCCTGGTGACGGTATTGGCCCGGAAATCATGGCCGAAGCGGTCAAGGTCCTGGAATTGGCCAATGACAAGTACGGCCTGGGTTTCGAGCTGAGCCACGATGTGATCGGCGGCGCGGCCATCGACAAGCATGGCGTGCCCCTGGCCGACGAGACCCTGGACCGGGCCCGTGCCGCCGATGCGGTGCTGCTGGGTGCGGTGGGCGGTCCGAAGTGGGACAAGATCGAGCGCGACATCCGTCCGGAGCGCGGGCTGTTGAAGATTCGCGCGCAACTGGGGCTGTTCGGCAACCTGCGGCCGGCGATCCTCTATCCGCAACTGGCCGATGCCTCGAGCCTGAAACCGGAAATCGTCTCCGGCCTGGACATCCTCATCGTCCGCGAACTGACCGGCGGTATCTACTTCGGTGCTCCTCGCGGCACCCGCGAGCTGGAGAGCGGCGAGCGCCAGTCCTATGACACCTTGCCCTACAGCGAGAGCGAGATCCGCCGGATCGCCCGGGTCGGCTTCGACATGGCGCGGGTGCGCGGCAAGAAGCTCTGCTCGGTGGACAAGGCCAACGTCCTGGCGTCCAGCCAGCTGTGGCGTGAAGTGGTCGAGCAGGTGGCCAAGGACTATCCGGACGTCGAGCTCAGCCACATGTACGTCGACAACGCGGCCATGCAGCTGGTGCGCGCGCCCAAGCAGTTCGACGTGATCGTCACCGACAACATGTTTGGCGATATTCTCTCCGACGAGGCCTCGATGCTCACCGGTTCCATCGGCATGCTGCCTTCGGCGTCCCTGGACGCCAACAACAAGGGCATGTACGAGCCTTGCCACGGTTCGGCGCCGGATATCGCCGGGCAGGGCATCGCCAACCCGCTGGCGACCATCCTCTCGGTGTCGATGATGCTGCGCTACAGCTTCAACCTGACCGCAGCGGCGGACGCCATCGAGCAAGCCGTCAGCCGAGTGCTGGACCAGGGCTTGCGTACCGGTGACATCTGGTCGGCCGGTTGCACCCGGGTCGGTACGCAGGAAATGGGCGATGCAGTAGTCGCGGCGCTGCGGAATCTGTAATCTTTCGGGCCCACTGCACTGACAGTGGCCCACTTTTGTATAGGTGTAGTTGCGATGAAACGTGTAGGTCTGATCGGTTGGCGCGGTATGGTCGGTTCCGTGCTCATGCAGCGGATGCTTGAAGAGCAGGACTTCGATCTTATTGAACCGGTGTTTTTCACCACTTCCAATGTCGGTGGCCAGGGTCCGTCGGTAGGCAAGGATATTGCCCCGCTCAAGGACGCCTACAGCATTGAAGAGCTGAAAACCCTCGACGTGATTCTGACCTGCCAGGGTGGCGACTACACCAGCGAAGTCTTCCCCAAGCTGCGAGAAGCCGGCTGGCAGGGTTACTGGATCGACGCTGCTTCCAGCCTGCGCATGCAGGACGACGCAGTGATCATCCTCGATCCGGTGAACCGCAAGGTCATCGACCAGCAACTGGATGCCGGGACCAAGAACTACGTCGGCGGCAACTGCACCGTCAGCCTGATGCTGATGGGCCTGGGTGGCCTGTTCGAAGCCGGCCTGGTGGAGTGGATGAGCGCCATGACCTACCAGGCGGCCTCCGGCGCCGGCGCGCAGAACATGCGTGAGCTGATCAAGCAGATGGGCGCCACCCATGCTGCGGTCGCCGATGACCTGGCCAACCCGGCCAGCGCCATCCTCGATATCGACCGCAAGGTGGCCGAGGCCATGCGCAGCGATGCCTATCCAACCGAGAACTTCGGCGTACCGCTGGCCGGCAGCCTGATTCCGTGGATCGACAAGGAGCTGCCCAACGGCCAGAGCCGCGAAGAGTGGAAGGCCCAGGCCGAGACCAACAAGATCCTCGGTCGCTTCAAGAACCCGATTCCGGTGGACGGTATCTGCGTACGTATCGGCGCCATGCGCTGCCACAGCCAGGCGCTGACCATCAAGCTCAACAAGGACGTGCCGATCGCCGATATCGAAGGGCTGATCAGCCAGCACAACCCCTGGGTCAAGCTGGTGCCGAACCAGCGTGAGATCAGCATGCAGGAGCTGAGCCCGACCAAGGTCACCGGTACCCTGAACATTCCGGTGGGCCGTCTGCGCAAGCTGAACATGGGCTCGCAGTTCCTCGGCGCCTTCACTGTGGGTGACCAACTGCTGTGGGGCGCGGCCGAGCCGCTGCGCCGCATGCTGCGGATCCTGCTGGAGCGCTGATTCTTCTGCATCGCCGCGAAAAACCCGCGTTCCCTCAAAGGGCGCGGGTTTTTTCATGGGCCGCAAGTTGTGGTCGCTCCGGCGAATTGCCTCGTCCCCGCGTGCCGGGTAAAGTGCCGCTCCCCCCGTTTTGCCTGAGGTAGCACCATGACTCCGTCCTTTGATATTGCCGTGATCGGTGCCACCGGTACCGTCGGCGAAACCCTGGTGCAGATTCTCGAAGAGCGTGATTTTCCGGTCGGCAACCTCTACTTGCTGGCCAGCAGCGAGTCGGCAGGACATTCGGTGCCGTTTCGCGGCAAGAACCTGCGTGTACGCGAGGTCGACGAGTTTGACTTCGGCAAGGCCCAGCTGGCGTTCTTCGCCGCAGGTCCGGCCGTGACCCTGAGTTTTGCGCCGCGGGCGACGGCGGCCAATTGCGCGGTGATCGATCTTTCCGGGGCCTTGCCCTCGGCGCAGGCCCCCAGCGTGGTGCCCGAAGTCAATGCCAAGGTGCTGGCCGGCCTGGGTAAACCGGTGCAACTGAGCAGTCCCAGTGCCTCGGCCACGGCGCTGGCGGTCGCGCTGGCGCCATTGCAGGATCTGCTGGAAATCCAGCGGGTGGGCCTGAGCGCCAGCCTGGCGGTTTCCAGCCAGGGCCGCGAGGCGGTCAGCGAACTGGCCCGGCAGACCGCCGAACTGTTGAATGCACGTCCCCTGGAACCGCGTTTCTTCGACCGGCAGATGGCCTTCAACCTGCTGGCCCAGGTCGGCACGCCGGATGCCCAGGGCCATACCCTGCTGGAAAAACGCCTGGTCAGGGAGCTGCGCGAGGTGCTGGGGCTACCTTTGCTGAAGATTTCTGTCACATGCATTCAAGCGCCGGTGTTTTTTGGCGATAGCTATAGCGTGACTCTGCAGTCGGCTGCCGATATCGACCTTGCGGCGGTGAATGCCGCGCTGGAAGCGGCGCCTGGCCTGGAGCTGGTGGACGCTGGCGACTATCCGACGGCCGTCGGTGACGCCGTGGGCCAGGATGTGGTCTACGTTGGGCGAGTTCGCAGCGGGGTCGACGATCCGGCGGAGCTCAACCTGTGGCTGACTTCGGACAACGTCCGCAAAGGTGCGGCGTTGAACGCGGTGCAGCTGGCTGAATTGTTGATAAAAGACCTGCTGTAAAAGATACTTGGCAACAATTTGCAGAATGAATCTAGCTGGGCGCTATGCTTGGCAAGTTGCTGGAGGTGAGTGGCCGTCAGGTGCTCCCGGGGCATGCAGGAATTAATCGCGCGTCGTGGCCATCCTGGCCCCGCGCAATGCCTTATGGCAGCCGCTACAAAACCTTCTCGCTAGCCGAGGAAAGTTCAAACAAAGGATGAGGCTATGGTTCAAGTTCGCAAACTGGTGTTAGCAATAGCGGCCGCCTCGGCGCTGTCCTCCGGTATGGCGCAGGCGCTTGGGCTTGGGGAGCTGACCCTGAAGTCGAGTCTGAACCAGCCTCTGGTAGCAGAAATCGAATTGCTTGATGTAAAGGACCTCACTGCCGCCGAAGTGGTGCCAAGCCTGGCCCCGGCAGATGAGTTCGCCAAGGCCGGCGTCGATCGCCAGGCCTTTCTCAACGACCTGAGCTTTACCCCTGTTCTCAATCCCGGCGGCAAGAGTGTGCTGCGGGTAACGTCCAGCCGCCCGCTGTCCGAGCCGATGGTCAAGTTCCTGGTGCAGGTGATGTGGCCCAACGGTCGCCTGTTGCGCGACTACAGCGTCCTGCTGGACCCTTCCAAGTTCTCTCCTGAGGCCGCGCAAGCTGCCCAGGGCGCACCGGTTTCCGGTCCTGCGGTGAATGCTCCGGTCACGGCGGCCAGCAAGATCAGCAAGCCTGAGCAATACACCACCTCGGCCCGTGACACCCTCTGGGAAATCGCGGCCAGGAACCGTAATGGCGCGTCGATCCAGCAGACCATGCTGGCGATCCAGGCGCTGAATCCGGATGCCTTCATCGACGGCAATATCAACCGCTTGAAAACCGGCAAGGTGTTGCGCCTGCCGGATGTGGTCCAGAGCACCGCGTTGCCGCAGCCCAAGGCGATCGCCGAAGTGGCCGCGCAAAATGCTGCCTGGCGCCAGGGGCGGCGTGGCGGAGCTCGTGGTCAGCAACAAGTGGACGCGACCCGCCGTGCGGGTGCCGACAAGACGCCCAAGCAGGCCAATACCCGGGACAACCTGAGCCTGGTCTCCGCCGAGAGTGGCAAGACCCGCGGCAAGGGCGCCGCAGGCGACAGCAAGGCGCTGAGCAACAAGCTGGCGGTCACCCAGGAAAGCCTGGATTCGACTCGGCGCGACAATGCCGAGTTGAAAGATCGCATGGCGGATCTGCAGAGCCAGCTGGACAAGCTGCAGCGCTTGATCGAGTTGAAGAACAACCAGTTGGCCAAGTTGCAGGCCGAGGGTGCGGCTCCGGCGGCGCCTGCAGCGCAGCCGGCGCCAGCCATGCCGGCGGAACTGGTAAGCAAGCCCGAGGCTCCGGCCCCGGTGGCTCCAGTGGCTCCAGTGGCGCCAGCCAGCGAGCCCGCAGCTGCACCTGAGGCGCAGGCAGCCACGGCCGACGAAGACAAGTATGGCGATCTGTTGACCAATCCGATCCTCTTGGGCCTTATCGCCGGTAGCGTGGTGGCGGCCCTGTTGCTGTTGCTGCTGTTGCTGGCGCGTCGCCGCAAGGCCCAGCAGGAGGCGGAGAAGCACCTGCGCATGGCCCGGGCATTGTCCGAGGAGAACAATTTTTCCGAAGAGATGGATCTGCCGGAAAGCAGCTTCGAAGGTCTTGAAGTGCCGCCGCCGAGCGTCAAGCTGGCTCCAGCTCCAGCTCCAGCTCCAGCTCCAGCTCCAGCTCCGGTAGCGGAGCCGATCGTGGCACCAGCCGCGCCGCAGGAACGGGCGACCGATGTCCTGGGCCAGGCGCAGAACCATATCGACGGCGGCCGCCTGAACCAGGCAGCGGCGATTCTCGAAGAAGCGGTCAAGATGGAGCCACAGCGCAGTGAGCTGCGCCTGAAGCTGATGGAAGTCTATGCCCGCCAGGGCGATCGCAGTGCCTTCGTCACCGAAGAGCGCCAACTGGTGGCCAATGGCGATAACCATGCGCAGGTCGAGCAGCTCAAGAGCCGTTATCCGGCCATGGTCGCAGTGGCGGCCGCGGCAGGCCTGGCTACCGCAGCCGCAGCGGCGGAACTGGATGCCGAGTACGTCAAGGAATTGCTCCAGGATGAGCCGCCGGCAGTTGAGCCAAAAGCCCCGGTGGAAGGCCTGGATGAAGATTTCGACCTGAGCCTGGATGACCTGGAGGCCGCTTCGCCGGCAGCGGTGGTGGCGCCAGAGCCCACGCCCGAGCCTGAAGTCGAGCTGGAGGATTTTCCGCTCGATGACGATCTGAGTTTCGGTTCGGTGCTCGAGCAGCAGATTGCACCCGAGGAGAACCTGGACGACCTGGGAGATTTCGATCTCGACCTGGGCGCGGATCTGCCTGCGGCCACCCAGAGCGATGACGATTTCCTGCTGAGCCTGGAGGACGATCTCAAGGACCTGCCGGCTGGCGAAGTGCCTACAGTGACCGAGTCGGCCCTGGATGACCTTGACCTGTCGGCGGATTTTGACTTGTCCCTGGCAGATGAGATGACCGCGGACGAACCCAAGGATGCCTTCAGTTCCGAGCTGGACGACGTCAATGCCGAGCTCGAGCGACTCGCCCAGACTCTCGATCAGCCGGAAGCGGGGAGCCCGACCTTCACTGCCGAGGATGCCGCGGCGGCACCTGAGGATACTGAGTTCGACTTCCTCGCCGGTAGCGATGAAGTGGCGACCAAGCTCGATCTGGCCCAGGCCTACATCGACATGGGCGACAACGACGGAGCCCGGGATATTCTTGGTGAAGTGCTGAGCGAAGGTAACGAAGGGCAGAAGAGCGAGGCGCAGGAAATGCTCGCCCGGCTGGCTTGATTCGACCTGAAGCTTGAGTGCAACGGCAGCCCATGAGGCTGCCGTTTTTGTTGGTGCTGCGCGGGACTCAGGCCAGCAGGTCCTCGTAGAACGCGCCGAAAGGGCGGGTAGGGTGGGCGATCTGGATTTCCAGGATCCACAGGCCGACCTGCGGGCAGGCGGCGAAATCCCCCAGGTCGCCGGCACGGTAGATGGCGTGGGGGAAGTCGCTGACGCGATGCCCCTTGATGTCCAGGTTCAGCAGCCAGCCCATGGCATGGGCCTGTTCCTCGGCATATCGATACAGTTCGGGGCCTGCCACCCGATGGGTTTTCCAGTGCTCGTACACCAGGTCGAACAGGCTTTTGGCGGCAGCGGCGCAGGCATGCATTTCGGCGTCGTCACCGACGACGAAGGTCGCTCCACAGTCGCCCTCATGGCGATCCCAGACCACTCCCAGGTCAATGAAGAACAGATCGTGTTCTCCCAGCCGCGGATCGCCCTCGGAGCGTTGCTTGAAGGTCTTGAGGGTATTGCTGCCAAAGCGGATCAGCAGCGGATGCCAGATCCGCTCCATGCCCAGTTCCTGCAATACCTCAAGGCCCATTTCCCTGGCTGCGGACTCCAGCATGCCCGGCTCGATCCGGCGGGCCATCTCGGCCACGGCCTCCCAGGTCATGCGCTTGGCGTGGAGCATGCCTTCCAGGCTGTAGGCCAGGCCGACGGCCTCTTTGTTGGCTGCGTTCATTCATCAGGTCCCGATCAGGTTTTTGTTATCAATCGCTATATAGCTTGATATATAACGCTTGATAGATGATCGCTGCAATCTGCAACTAAACCCCCGTGGCGCATGGCGTCCGCTTGCTCTGGCCTTATAATGGGCGCCTTTGCGCATATCAGCAGGCTGTAAGTTCTTGGCAAATATAGATAACGCGGCCGCCGAAATGGCGGCCGCAGGCTTTTCCCGGATCGCCCTGGGCGTCGAATACAAAGGCTCGCGCTATCACGGCTGGCAGCGCCAGTCGTCCGGCGTCCCCAGTGTCCAGGAGACCCTGGAGAAGGCCCTGTCCAGGGTCGCGGACTCCCCGATAACCCTGACTTGCGCTGGGCGTACCGATGCCGGGGTGCATGCCAGCGGCCAGGTGGTGCACTTCGACACCCAGGTCGTGCGTCCGATGAAGGCCTGGGTCATGGGGGCCAATATCAACTTGCCCCATGACATCAGCGTCAGCTGGGCCCGGGAGATGCCGGCGCATTTCCATGCACGTTTCAAGGCGATCGCCCGGCGCTATCGCTACGTCATCTACAACGACCAGATCCGCCCGGCCCACCTCAACGAAGAAATCACCTGGAATCATCGGCCACTGGACACCGAGCGGATGGCCGAGGCTGCTGCCTACCTGGTGGGCACTCACGACTTCAGTGCTTTCCGGGCCGGGCAATGCCAGGCGAAGTCGCCGATCAAGGAGATCCATCACCTGCAGGTCATCCGCTGCGGCAAGATGATCGTCCTGGATATTCGCGCCAGCGCGTTCCTGCATCACATGGTGCGCAATATCGCTGGGGTATTGATGACCATTGGGGCCGGCGAACGCCCGGTGGAGTGGGCCAGGGAGGTCCTGGAAAGCCGGGTGCGCCGAGCTGGCGGCGTTACCGCCCATCCTTTCGGGCTGTATCTGGTACAGGTCGAATACCGGGATGAGTTCCAGTTGCCCGAGCGCTACATCGGGCCGCATTTCCTCACCGGATTCCCGGAATTTGGCGGCTGACGCCCGGAAAAGCATTTGCTACCATCCGGGACTTTCCGGATTTACCCCAGGGGTTCACACGATATGTCGGCCGTTCGCAGCAAGATTTGTGGGATTACCCGCATAGAAGATGCGCTGGCGGCGGTGGCGGCGGGGGCCGATGCCATTGGCCTGGTGTTCTACGCCAAGAGCCCGCGGGCGGTGAATGTGCAGCAGGCGCGGGCAATCATCGCCGCCCTGCCGCCGTTCGTGACCACGGTCGGGTTGTTCGTCAATGCCAGCCGCTGCGAGCTGGGGGAAATCCTCGACGCCGTGCCGCTGGACCTCTTGCAGTTCCATGGCGATGAATCGGCTGCTGCCTGCGAGGGCTACCATCGCCCCTATATCAAGGCGCTACGGGTCAAGGCGGGTGATGACATCGCTGCGGCCTGCCAGGCCTTTCCTGGGGCCAGCGGGATTCTCCTGGATACCTATGTCGAAGGCGTGCCCGGGGGAACCGGAGAGGCCTTCGACTGGTCCCTGGTTCCGCAGGGGCTGAGCAAGCCGATCATCCTCGCCGGTGGCCTGTCGGCCGATAACGTCGCCCTGGCCATTGCCCAGGTGCGTCCTTATGCGGTGGATGTCAGCGGCGGGGTGGAGCAGAGCAAGGGCATCAAGGATCCAGCGAGAATCCAGGCGTTTATGCAGGCTGTACGTCGCAGCAGTGAGTCGATGTGACGGCTGGCAGTCTGCCGCCGTCCATAAGACCACTGTACAAAACAGGCAGGCGCCGCCGTGAGGCGGAGTCGTAATCGAGTGGCAACCGCTCTATCGCGGGTTGTCGGGATGGCGCAGGAGAGGTTCGCTGCGGGCAGGTCGAGCCAAGTGCTGACCGCGGTAGCGAGCCGATCATCGCCGCATACATGAATTTGGCTCAAGGGCATACGCGGGGTCGCGAACCACAGCGTTCGCGCCGCCGGTACTGGAGAAAGAAAGCATGAGCAACTGGTTAGTAGACAAACTGATCCCTTCGATCATGCGTTCCGAGGTGAAGAAGAGCTCGGTGCCCGAAGGTCTTTGGCACAAGTGCCCGTCCTGCGAGGCCGTGCTCTATCGTCCGGAGCTGGAAAAGACCCTGGATGTTTGCCCCAAGTGCAACCACCACATGCGGATCGGCGCACGTGCCCGCATCGATATCTTCCTTGATGCTGAAGGCCGCGCCGAACTGGGTGCCGACCTGGAGCCAGTGGACCGCCTGAAGTTTCGCGACGGCAAGAAGTACAAGGATCGCCTGAGCGCAGCCCAGAAGCAGACCGGCGAGAAAGACGCGCTGGTTTCCATGAGCGGTACGCTGCTGGGAATGCCAGTGGTGGTTTCGGCTTTCGAATTCTCCTTCATGGGCGGTTCCATGGGGGCCATCGTCGGCGAGCGTTTCGTGCGTGCGGCCAACTACGCCCTGGAAAACCGCTGCCCGATGATCTGCTTCTCCGCCTCCGGTGGTGCGCGGATGCAGGAGGCGCTGATCTCCCTGATGCAGATGGCCAAGACCTCCGCAGTGTTGGCGCGCTTGCGTGAAGAAGGCCTGCCGTTCATCTCCGT
Organism: Pseudomonas piscis; assembly: GCF_009380155.1. Lineage (GTDB taxonomy): Bacteria > Pseudomonadota > Gammaproteobacteria > Pseudomonadales > Pseudomonadaceae > Aquipseudomonas > Aquipseudomonas piscis. Next base: position 1,820,667 of record NZ_WHUV01000001.1, read on the forward strand.
GCTGACCGACCCGGTCTACGGCGGTGTATCCGCCAGCTTGGCGATGCTGGGTGATGTAATCGTCGGTGAACCCAAGGCGCTGGTAGGTTTCGCCGGCCCTCGAGTGATCGAGCAGACCGTGCGCGAGAAGCTGCCTGAAGGCTTCCAGCGCAGCGAGTTCCTGCTGGAGCACGGTGCGATCGACATGATCATTTCCCGTCAGGAACTGCGCCCACGCCTGGGCAACCTGCTGGCCCAGCTGATGGGGTTGCCGACGCCGGAGTTCGTGGCTGCACCGGTCGAGCCGATCGTGGTTCCCCCGGCTCCTGCAAGCCTATGACCCAACGTACCCTGGGCGAGTGGCTCGCCTACCTCGAGCAGTTGCATCCTTCGGCCATCGACATGGGGCTGGAGCGCTCGCAGCAGGTAGTGTCCCGGATGGGGCTGGGCAAGCCGGCGCCCCGGGTGATAACCGTTACCGGTACCAACGGCAAGGGTTCCACCTGTGCCTTCATCGCTTCCCTGCTGCGGGCCCAGGGCCTGCAGGTCGGGGTCTACAGTTCGCCGCACCTGTTGCGCTACAACGAGCGGGTGCAGGTCAATGGCATCGAGGCCACGGATCAGCAGCTGTGCGAGGCCTTCGCTGCGGTGGAGGCCGGGCGTGGCGATGTCTCCCTGACCTATTTCGAAATGGGCACCCTGGCGGCGTTCTGGCTGTTCCAGCACGCGGCCCTGGATGCCGTGGTGCTTGAGGTGGGCCTGGGAGGGCGCCTGGATGCGGTCAACCTGGTGGATGCCGATATCGCCCTGGTGACCAGCATCGGTGTCGATCATGTGGAGTATCTCGGGGACTCCCGCGAGTCCGTGGCCTTTGAAAAGGCCGGGATCTTCCGTCCTGGCGCCCCGGCGTTGTGCGGCGACCTCGAGCCGCCGCAGCCTTTGCTGGACAAGGCGCGAGAGCTGGATTGTGCGTTTTTCCTCCGTGGCCGGGATTTCGATCTGGGAATCACCGATACCCATTGGCAATGGCGCGGCCTGGATAACCAGGGCAATCCGGTGCAATTGCGTGACCTGCCGCTACTCGACCTGCCCATGGAAAACGCGGCACTGGCGCTGCAGGCCTATCTGCTGACCGGGTTGCCCTGGCAGCCTGAGCGGATCGCCAGCGCGTTGCAGCAGACCCGGGTGACCGGGCGCCTGGATCGTCGCCGGATCAACTGGCAGGGCAAATCCCTCAACCTGTTGCTGGATGTCGGGCACAACCCCCATGCGGCGCAGTACCTGGCCGAGCGCCTGGCGCGCCGGCCGGTGGCTGGCCGGCGCCTGGCGGTGTTCGGACTGTTGGCCGACAAGGACCTGGCGGGCGTGGTGGCCTGCCTGCAGGCGTCGATCCAGCACTGGGCCGTAGCTCCACTGGACTCGCCCCGGGCGCGTCCGGCCGAGGAGCTGCAGGCGGCGCTGGAGAACCTTGGCGCTCCCGTGGCGTCTTATGCCAGCGTGGCGGCGGCGCTGGAGGCGCAATGCGCACAGGCCACCGCCGATGACGAAATACTGCTGTTCGGGTCTTTTTATTGTGTTGCCGAGGCCCTTGAGTGGCTTGCCCGGCGCGCCACGGAGGAAGCTGCACATGGCTATGCTGGATAACGTCTACAAGCAGCGGATGGTCGGGGCGTTGGTGCTGGTGGCACTGGCAGTGATCTTCTTGCCGATGCTGTTCTCGCGAGAAGACGAGCAGCGCCACGTGGTGGTCGAGGCGCCTGCTGCGCCGCAGCCATCGGCGTTGCCCCAGGTCCAGGTCGAGCCGGTGGTGGTCCCGGAGCCGCAGCCATTGCCGCAAGGTTCCGTGCCTGCCGATGATCCGGTGGTGCAGCAGGCGGCCCCTGCGGCGCCGATCGCCCCCAGTGTGCCAGCGACTCCGGCTCCGGTAGTGGTCAACAAGCCGGCCCCGACGCCCAAGCCCGCGCCAGTGCCGGCGCCAGCGCAGCCGGTGGTGAGCGCCAAGCCCGATACCAGCCAGAGCCGTGTCGATGCCAATGGCTTGTCCGTCAGCTGGTCGGTGCAACTGGCCAGCCTGTCGAGCCGGGAAAGCGCGGAAAACCTGCAAAAGACCCTGCGTAGCCAAGGCTATAACGCTTATATCCGTTCGGCCGAAGGCAAGAACCGGGTATTCGTCGGGCCGCTGATCGAGCGTGCCGAAGCGGATCGCCTGCGTGACCTGTTGGGCCGCCAGCAGAACCTCAAGGGCTTCGTGGTGCGCTTCCAGCCAGAGCGCGGTTGATTTGTACGGCACAGTGAATCGCAGCTTACCGACAGCCAAGCGCTCTGTTAAAATGCGCCGCCTTATCCGTCTGTAGGCTGCACTGTGCCATTTACCCTGGTTGACTGGGCGATCGTTGCAATAATCGCCATTTCCGCTTTGATCAGCTTGAGCCGTGGTTTCGTCAAAGAAGCCTTGTCGTTGCTTACCTGGATCATCGCAGGAGTCGTCGCCTGGATGTTCGGTGGCTCACTGTCCGAGTACCTCGGCGCTTATATCGAAACTCCTTCGGCTCGCGTGATCGCGGGCTGCGCAATCATGTTTGTCGCCACCTTGCTGGTGGGCGCAATGGTCAACTATCTCATCGGCGAATTGATTCGCGTCACCGGCCTGTCCGGCACCGATCGATTCCTCGGCATGGCCTTCGGCGCGGCGCGTGGCGCGTTGCTGGTGGTCGTGGCGGTCGGGCTCCTGAGCCTGGGGCCGGTTCAGCAGGATTCCTGGTGGCAGCAGTCGCGACTGGTGCCACAATTTCTATTGGTTGCAGATTGGTCCAAGAACCTCATATTGGGGTGGAGCAGTCAGTGGCTGGCCAGCGGTATCAGCGTACCCGCTGAAATACCGTTCAAGGAGCACCTCTTACCGGCCCAGGCGCCTCAGTAAGATGAGCTCAGTTCAGTTCCATTAAGTAGGGGTTGCGTCGCATGTGTGGCATCGTCGGTATCGTCGGTAAGTCGAACGTTAATCAGGCGCTGTATGACGCGCTAACCGTCCTCCAACACCGCGGCCAGGACGCGGCCGGTATCGTGACCAGTCATGATGGCCGGTTGTTCCTGCGCAAGGACAATGGCCTGGTCCGTGACGTGTTCCAGCAGCGCCACATGCAGCGCCTGGTCGGCCACATGGGCATCGGCCACGTGCGTTACCCGACCGCCGGTAGCTCCACTTCGGCCGAGGCCCAGCCGTTCTACGTCAACTCGCCTTACGGCATCACTTTGGCGCACAACGGCAACCTGACCAACGTCGAGCAGTTGGCCAAGGAGATCTACGAGTCCGACCTGCGTCACGTCAACACCAGTTCCGATTCCGAAGTGCTGCTCAACGTTTTCGCCCACGAGCTGGCCCAGCGCGGCAAGCTGCAGCCCACCGAGGAAGATGTATTCGCCGCCGTGACCGACGTGCACAACCGTTGTGTGGGTGGTTATGCGGTGGTGGCGATGATCACCGGCTACGGCATCGTCGGTTTCCGCGATCCCCATGGCATCCGTCCGATCGTGTTCGGCCAGCGCCATACTGACGAGGGCGTGGAGTACATGATCGCCTCCGAAAGCGTGTCCCTGGATGTGCTGGGCTTCACCCTGATCCGCGACCTCGCGCCGGGCGAGGCGGTCTACATCACTGAGGAAGGCAAGCTCTACACCCGCCAGTGCGCCACCAATCCGCAGCTCACCCCGTGCATCTTCGAGCATGTATACCTGGCCCGTCCTGATTCGATCATCGATGGCGTCTCGGTATACAAGGCGCGCCTGCGCATGGGTGAGAAGCTGGCCGAGAAGATCCTGCGCGAGCGTCCCGAGCACGATATCGACGTGGTGATCCCGATTCCGGACACCAGCCGCACCGCGGCACTGGAACTGGCCAATCACCTGGGCGTGAAGTTCCGCGAAGGTTTCGTGAAGAACCGCTATATCGGCCGGACCTTCATCATGCCGGGCCAGGCCGCCCGCAAGAAGTCGGTACGCCAGAAGCTCAATGCCATCGAGCTGGAATTCCGCGGCAAGAACGTGATGCTGGTGGACGATTCCATCGTGCGTGGCACCACCTGCAAGCAGATCATCCAGATGGCCCGTGAGGCCGGTGCGAAGAATGTCTACTTCTGCTCCGCCGCCCCGGCCGTGCGTTATCCGAACGTGTACGGCATCGATATGCCGAGCGCCCACGAGCTGATCGCCCACAATCGTTCCACCCAGGATGTGGCCGACCTGATCGGTGCCGATTGGCTGATCTATCAGGACCTGCCGGACCTGATCGAGGCGGTCGGTGGTGGCAAGATCAAGATCGAAAGCTTCGACTGCGCAGTGTTCGACGGCAAGTACGTTACTGGTGATGTCGACGAGGCCTATCTGAACAAGATCGAGAATGCCCGTAACGATGCCTCCAAGGCCAAGACCCAGGCGGTCAGCGCGATCATCGATCTGTACAACAACTGATCCAGAGCATTCACGAAGAGATTAGGAGTAGGCGGCATGAGTCAGGATTGGGATGCCGGTCGGCTGGATAGCGACCTTGAAGGCGTAGCGTTCGATACCCTGGCGGTGCGCGCTGGTCAGCACCGTTCGCCGGAGAGCGAGCATGGTGATCCGATGTTCTTCACCTCCAGCTATGTGTTCCGCACGGCCGCCGATGCGGCCGCGCGTTTCGCTGGCGAGGTGCCGGGCAACGTCTATTCGCGCTACACCAACCCTACGGTGCGTTCTTTCGAGGAGCGCATCGCGGCCCTCGAGGGGGCGGAGCAGGCGGTGGCTACCGCGACTGGCATGGCAGCGATCCTCTCGGTGGTCATGAGCCTGTGCAGCGCCGGTGACCACGTATTGGTTTCGCGCAGCGTGTTCGGCTCCACCATCAGCCTGTTCGAGAAGTACTTCAAGCGTTTCGGCGTCGAAGTCGACTACGTGCCCCTGGCGGACCTGTCCGGCTGGGATGCGGCGATCAAGAGCAATACCCGATTGCTGTTCGTCGAGTCGCCCTCCAATCCTCTGGCCGAACTGGTGGATATCGCCGCACTGGCTGAGGTGGCCCATGCCAAGGGGGCGATGCTGGTGGTGGACAACTGCTTCTGCACCCCGGCGTTGCAGCAGCCGCTCAAGCTTGGTGCGGACGTGGTGGTGCATTCAGCCACCAAGTTCATCGATGGCCAGGGTCGCTGCATGGGCGGTGTGGTGGCCGGGCGCAGCGAACAGATGAAAGAAGTGGTGGGTTTCCTGCGTACCGCGGGGCCGACCCTGAGTCCGTTCAATGCCTGGGTCTTCCTCAAGGGGCTGGAGACCCTCAGCCTGCGCATGCGTGCCCATTGCGCCAATGCCCAGGCCCTGGCCGAATGGCTGGAACGCCAGGAAGGGATCGAGAAGGTGCATTACGCCGGGCTCGCCAGTCATCCGCAGCATGAATTGGCCAAGCGCCAGCAACGTGGTTTCGGCGCGGTGGTGAGTTTCGAGGTCAAGGGGGGCAAGGAGGGCGCCTGGCGCTTCATCGATGCCACTCGCCTGGTCTCGATCACCGCCAACCTGGGTGACAGCAAGACCACCATTACCCATCCAAGCACCACCTCCCACGGGCGCCTGGCGCCGCAGGAACGTGAGGCTGCGGGTATTCGCGACAGCCTGATCCGTATTGCGGTCGGCCTGGAAGACGTTGCCGACCTGCAAGCCGACCTGGCTCGCGGCCTGGCAGCCTTGTGATCGAGTTGTCGACGCCCCCGGGGGCGGGCAATGGTCGTGTTGCGCTGGTTACCGGCGCGGCACGGGGTATCGGCCTGGGCATCGCCGCCTGGCTGATCAGCGAAGGCTGGCAGGTGGTCCTCACCGACCTGGATCGCGAGCGCGGCTCCAAGGTGGCCAAGGTGCTGGGCGACAACGCCTGGTTCATCACCATGGATGTGGCCGATGAGGAGCAGGTGGCTGAAGCGGTCGCCGAGGTGCTGGGGCAGTTCGGGCGTCTCGATGCCCTGGTTTGCAATGCTGCCGTGGCCGATCCGCACAATATGACCCTGGAAAGCCTCGACCTGGGCCATTGGAATCGGGTGTTGGCGGTGAATCTTGGCGGGCCGATGCTGCTGGCCAAGCACTGCGCGCCCTATCTGCGGGCCCACGGCGGTGCGATCGTCAACCTTGCCTCTACCCGTGCCCGCCAATCGGAGCCGGACAGCGAAGCCTATGCTGCGAGCAAGGGGGGCTTGTTGGCCCTGACCCATGCTCTGGCGATCAGCCTCGGGCCGGAGATTCGCGTCAATGCGGTAAGCCCGGGCTGGATCGATGCTCGTGACCCGGCCGTGCGGCGCGCGGAGCCATTGTCCGATGCCGACCATGCCCAGCATCCGGCAGGTCGGGTGGGCACCGTTGAAGATGTGGCGGCGATGGTGGCCTGGCTGCTTTCACGCAGTTCGGGATTCGTCACCGGCCAGGAGTTCGTGGTGGACGGTGGCATGTCCAAGAAGATGATTTACCAGGATTGAATTCTTTCGTGGGCAAGGAGCGGAGCGCTTGCCAATCGCTGGGGATTTTTCCTGGGGCTTGAAGCGTGTCGTTTACAGCTCTTTTGAAAAAAACTTCAATCCTGCTATTGACTTAGCTTCGATACGTGCGTAAATTTCGCGGCCTCAGCGAAGCAAAGGGTGATTAGCTCAGCCGGGAGAGCATCTGCCTTACAAGCAGAGGGTCGGCGGTTCGATCCCGTCATCACCCACCACTTCCTGAGTGCCTTTCGAAAGAAAGGCGGAAGCTTCCAAGGAAGCCTCCAACCGACGCGCAGCGGTAGTTCAGTCGGTTAGAATACCGGCCTGTCACGCCGGGGGTCGCGGGTTCGAGTCCCGTCCGCTGCGCCATATTTTCCAGATCAGGTTTTCTTGGTTTGAGATTGAAAGCCTTAGGGCCTCGATCAGACGATTTAAAAGTTTCACCTGGATGTAAGTCCAAGCGATACGCAGCGGTAGTTCAGTCGGTTAGAATACCGGCCTGTCACGCCGGGGGTCGCGGGTTCGAGTCCCGTCCGCTGCGCCATATATGCTTCAAGGACCACTGAACGCCTTGATGCAGCGAAACAGCAAAGACCCTGGTCGCAAGACCGGGGTTTTTGTTTTTCGCCTCTGTGGTTTCTGTCGTTATGATTCGCCCACAAAAAAACCGCCTGTCTGGCGGTTTTTTTGTCGGTGATGAAAAGCCACGTCAGAAGCCGAGCTTGTCCCGCAGGCTGTAATACCAGGCCCCCAGGGCGCTGAATGGGACGCGCAGTGCGTGCCCGCCAGGGAAGGGGTAGTGGGGCAGGTTGGCGAAGGCGTCGAAGCGCTCTGCCTGGCCTCTCAGGGCCTCTGCCAGGACCTTGCCGGCCAGATGGGTATAGGTCACGCCATGGCCGCTGCAGCCCTGGGAGTAATAGATGTTGTCCCCCAGGCGGCCAACTTGCGGCAAGCGCGACAACGTCAGTAGGAAGTTGCCGGTCCAGGCATAGTCGATCTTCACATCCTTGAGCTGCGGGAAAGCCTTGAGCATTTTCGGGCGGATGATCGCCTCGATGTTCGCTGGATCCCGGGCGCCATATACCACGCCGCCGCCGAAGATCAGTCGCTTGTCGCCGGAGAGTCGATAGTAATCGAGCAGGTAATTGCAGTCTTCGACGCAATAGTCCTGGGGCAGCAGGCTGGCTGCCAGTTCGTCGCCCAGGGGCTCGGTGGTGACCACCTGGGTGCCGCAAGGCATGGACTTGGCTGCGAGCTCCGGAATCAGGTTGCCCAGGTAGGCGTTGCCGGCAACGATGACGAACTTGGCGCGGACCCTGCCCTGGGGGGTGTGCACCACGGGAGAGGCTCCACGCTCGATGCGCACTGCCGGGGATTGTTCGTGGATGACACCGCCCAGGGACTCGACGGCGGCCGCTTCGCCCAATGCCAGGTTCAGTGGGTGGATGTGGCCGCCGCTCATGTCGAGCATGCCGCCCAGGTACTGGTCGCTGGCCACGACTTCGCGAATCCGGCGCTCATCCAGCAGTTCCAGTTGAGTGTGGCCGTAACGCTCCCACAGGCGCTTCTGTGACTCCAGGTGAGCCATCTGCTTGCCCGTCAGGGCTGCGAACACGCCACCGTCCTTCAAGTCGCACTGGATTTTGTGCTTGGCGATGCGCTCGCGAATGATCTTGCCGCCCTCGAATGCCATCTGTCCCAGCAGTTGCGCTTGCTTGGGGCCGACACTGCGCTCGATCACATCGATGTCGCGGCTGTAGCTGTTGACGATTTGGCCGCCGTTGCGTCCGGATGCGCCGAAGCCGACCCTGGCCGCCTCCAGCACGGTGACGCGAAAGCCGCTCTCCAGGAGGAAGAGGGCGCTGGACAGGCCGGTGTAACCCGCACCGATCACGCAGACGTCGGTTTCCATCTCGCCTTGCAGTTGGGGGCGTTCCGGGGCGACGTTGGCTGAAGCGGCGTAATAGGACTGTGGGTATGGAATGTGCGCCATCCTGCGACCTCTTGTGTTTAATATATTTTACGAGTGCGGCGATGCTACCTGAGTTGCAAATGGGCTGCCAGAGCAGAAGAAAAACTTCTTCGCCCTCGGGAAATTAAAAAATTCGCATATTCATAGGCTTAGCTGAAAAAAAAGGTGTTGACACCCCTCCGGAATTCCGTAGAATGCCGCCTCACAGCAGGCACGTAGCTCAGTTGGTTAGAGCACCACCTTGACATGGTGGGGGTCGTTGGTTCGAGTCCAATCGCGCCTACCAAACAAAATCCGCTCTGCTGGGCGGTCTGAAAAAGGGTTCACCGAAAGGTGAGCCCTTTTTTCGTTATGGGGCTTTTTCACGATCCTTGCCAAATCCCTCCGATCTTCCCGGTGCCCGCTGCATGCGGGGTCCTGCCAGCGCTGAGCTGATGCTTGGTGTTGCTCTGATGACGCCTCAGGTTCCTTTTATTCCTCGTTACCTGGCCGCTTGTGCACGTGACGCGATGGAGCGTGTAGCCACTTGGTCGATGCTGGTGCGGCTGGCACATGCATTTTGCTGCGCGAATATGAAAGGTGGCGAACAAGCCGCGAAAATAAAACAGCGGAGGCTGTATCGCTGGTGGTCATTTCTGCCCGTGTTTTTTCCCGAGTACAGCAAAAAAATTATAACCCTGTGTTTTTTCTGATAAAAAACTTGGCGGCGCGGTTCTTCTGATAGATGAAAGATGGCTTTCGATGAGCGTATTCCTGGGATCTTTGCCGTTAGCTAGGCTACGAGTGCAGAGGGTTCCAGGGCGGCAGTAGGCCAGACACATGCGTTAATTATCATCATCAGATGTCGAGGTCAGCGTTGGTCGTCGCTCAAGTCCAGGGTTGATCATTGTGAGTTGGCACAGCCAGTTTGCTGATAGCTCAAATTGTCCGGAGTCCGAAGCGATCATAAGGTGCCTTCAATCACGCAGAGGGCTGCGCTTGGACTGGATGCCGGCAGGAGCGCCAGGCATCGGTCCAATGGTTCTCTGTTTTTACCAATCGCTGGTATTCAGTGTGCGGGATGCCCCCTTGGTGTCCCGTTTTTTCGTCGGCTGCAAACCCGGTCGATTCTTGTGTGCCGATCTTGTTGGTCGAGTGTTTGCACAGTCTCAGGGCGTAATCCAGCTGATGTCGCTCAGGTCCGTGTGCAGCAGGTTCTCTAGGCGCCCTGGTGGTCGCCGTATTGCGCCCGGGGGCGCTAGATTTGCGGCTCCGGCAGCAGGCTGGAGCGCCTCAGCCTATTCATTGGGGATGAGTTGCAGCCGTATCCGGGGCGAGCCAACTTGATGATGAACGCGTCGATGGATTGCCTGTCGGTGCTGGGTGCTGGGTGCTGGGTGCTGGGTGCTGGGTGCTGGTGTGAGGGGCTGTGGCCTTACTGCTGGCAGCCTGCGGTTGCACGGTGAGGAGCTGGCCTCGCTCCCGGGGCGCGCGGTGCTGCGAGCCCCGGGGCAAGGTTTCAGTTCTGGGTGGTGAAGGATATGCCGTTGAAGGTGCGCACCGGATTGCCGCGTTCCACCTGGTGGTGGGCGTCGCGGCGATCCTGGCGCAGCTGCTCCTGGTCTTGCTGTTGCCGGGCTTCCAGGCGCTGCTGGATCAACAGGCGCGCCAGGCGCTTGTTGTCATGCTGGCTGCGCTCGGATTGCACCTTCACGCTGATGCCGGTAGCCAGGTGCGTGGCACGCACGGCGGAGTCCGTGGTGTTCACATGCTGGCCGCCGGGACCTGAGGCACGCATGGCTTCGAATCGGATCTCGCTGTCCTGGGCACCCTGGGGCGGACTGAACAGCTGGCCGGCGAAATACCAGTTCTTGCGCTTGTGGCCGGGCCGCGAAGGGCTCTTGCAGCTCCACAGCAGGGTGCCGGTCCAGCGCCGGGCAAGCTCCTCGGCCTGCTCGCCGTCGAGGCTGGTCAGGACCGACTTGCAGTGGTTGCCGCCATACCCGGCAACCTGCTCCACGATATCGATACGCACGCCCAGGATCTGGGCCTCGCGATACAGTTGGCGCAAGGCCTTGCTCACGGCGATTTCACACTCCACCGGGCCCTGGGCGGAGGAGAGTTGCAGCAACAACATCAGCAGCACCCCCGGCGCTTGTAGGTCAGTACCGGCTTGAGCCGAGCGATGATCTTCACCAGTCCGGCATCTCGCAGGCTACCTACTACGCTATCGATGCTCTTGTAGGCCTCGGGGGCCTCCTCGTACATCAGGCCGCGGTCTTCGCAGATCACCCGGCTGCCCAGTTGAGTGCGCTTGAGCTGCTCGAAACTGAAACGTGCATCCAGGCGGCCCTTGCAGTCGCTGCGCAGCCATTTGCGCCCGGCCCCATGGGCCAGGGAATAGAGGCTGGCGGTTGCCGGGATGGGTTGTACCAGGTAGCTGTAGTCGCCCCGGGAGCCCGGGATGACCACCGGTCCCACGTCAGAAGGCGTGGCCCCTTTGCGATGCAGCCAGCCACTGACTCCGTCGACGTTGGCCGGCGATACCAGGTTGTGGTTGATGTCCAGTACGGTATGTCCCTTGGCCCGCAGGTTGCAAAGCAGCCGCTCGGCAATCAGTCGGCGATTGGCTTCGGCGAAGCGCAAGGCCTCATTGTGCTGCTGCAGATACTGGGCGCCGGCGACGCTGTCGACTTCCAGAGGCTGATGCCCATGCTGGTCCACATGGCGGCGCAGAATGGCTTCCCCCAGGCCCCGGGAGCCGCTGTGCACCAGCAGGAGCAGGGCCTTGGAGTTCAGCTCCAGTGCTTGCAGGGCCTCGGTGTCGTACACCTGGTCGAGCTGCTGCAGCTCGGCGAAGTGGTTGCCACCCCCAATGGTGCCCAGGGAGTGCTCGTGGCCAGTCACCGGTAGGCCCAATTGCTCACGTTCTTCATCCCACTGCTCGTCCAGCGGAAGGTCGATGTTGCCGATCTTCTTTTCCAGCTTGTCGAGGTTCGGGCGAATGCTGGAAATATCGGTTTGCCACAGCGCCATGCCGCAGCCGATGTCGTTGCCCACCAGGGCTGGGTAGATCACCTCGGTGGAGAAAAATGCCGCGCCTACCGGATAGCCTCGGCCGGGATGCAAGTCGGGCATGCCGACGACCTGGCGCATGCCGGGCAGTTGGGCGGTGGTGTGCAGTTGCTGGAGCGCTTTGTCTTCGATCCAGGTGGTGTCGGAGGCGATCAGAGAGACGCCGTTCGACAAATGACGGATGCAAGTGTCCATGTCCAATTCCTGATTGGAAAAAATATTCAGGTAATGGCAGGACGAAGCGGGATTAAGCGAAGGCGCTAACGAATAGCGGATGCAGCGTTTAAACCAGGCACGTCCTGCAAGGGGTGATCAGCTGTTCCATGATGAGTCTCCTTGTCAAAAGTGTGGGAAGGGGCGCGAAGGTTAATCGTTTGTCCCGTGGCTGGCAATGGGCCATTTTTCAGAATGGGCACCTTCGCCAATGGCCGTGGTCGTAACAACCATCACATTGTCGAATGAGGATGGTTATGCAGACCTTCGGTGAGCGCTTGAAAGAACAGCGCAAGGCGCTGGGGCTTTCCCAGCAGGAGTTCGGGGCTATCGGTGGAGTCGAGGCCAATGCCCAGGGGCGCTATGAGAGCGGTGAACGGGTACCCAAGTCGGATTACTTGATGGCGATAGGACGCCATGGGGTAGATCTGCTCTACGTATTGACCGGCGAGCCTTCACGCCTGCCCGAGGGCAGCCTGAGCGCCGATGAAAGCAGCGTCATCCAGAACTACCGCCATCTTGGCGACGACGACCAGGAGGCTATTGCCCAGCTGGCGTCGTCCCTGGCCGAATGCTGAAGCCTGGTGCGTGTTTTTTCTCGGCCCTGGACGGCTTTTTTCCAGCGCCTGGGCGATACTCTCGCGTTTTCACGGACCAGGAGGCAGCATGCGGGTTTTGATGGCGGTAACGGTGGCGGCCCTGTTGGCCGGCTGCGCGAGCTCTAACATGGATGATGCGCGGGCCAAGGCCCCCGCCAAGACCTTGAGCTCGGCCAAGGCCGATCAGTTGGTGGCGCAGTGTGTGCAGTTCGCCTGGCAGGATGAGGCGGTATTCGGTGTCGATGCCGCAGCCTATCTGGAGTCGGGCAAGGGCGGTGGCTATACGGTGTATAGCCGGTCCGCCGAATCCTTCGTGGATATCAAGGCGGAGGCGGCGGCGACCACCGTCCGCTTCTACGCCGTTGAAGACAATTTCGTCTCCAAGCGCCGCCTGGCGGCTTTGGCCACCTGCTTGTAGTTTTCCCTGGCGCAGCCTTCAGCGCGTTTCCTGCAAACCCGGCCCTGGCCGGGTTTTGTCGTTTCTGGAGCTTGGATTTTTCGGGCTTAGTTTCAAGTTCTTCTCTGGAATAAATCGGGGGAAGTCATTTTTACTCCAGAAAAGCGTGTAATACATTGACTCTTCAAATTGTCAGCGCAAATAAGGAAATCCAGGGTTTAATGGGCTTTGCGCTGTTTTTTGCAAATTGTCTGAAGTGGTTACTTGTCGAGCGCATGAAAAAAGTAGGAAAAAGTGCGCTAAGTTAAAGGTGCTCGCCAAGAGCGAGTTTTAATTAATCAATGGAGTGAAAGAAATGAATAAGCCACAAACTCAACTTAAACATGGTCGTGTCGTATCTCCTTCCAGCCGCGGTGCGGTCGCGGTGGATCTGGGTCTCCTGGGCACCTGGCAGGTCAACGAAATGGAAGGCGGAAAGAACTTGCCGGCCCTGGGCGCCGGACCGTTCCCGGCCCCTTACGGCAGCGACGAACCCAGTGTCGCACCGCCTGCAGATGGCCATATCCTCAGCGGTGGCAAGACCGATGCGCGTGATTGCGTCAACTTCACCGACGAAGAAATGTCGAAGAAACTCAATCGTCCATTCAGCTGGCCGCTGGTGAACGTGGAGCCTGGGCAAGTATTCCGGGTGCAGTGGGTTTACAGCGCTCCACACGTTACCCGTGGGTATAGCTGGTTCATCACCAAAGATGGCTGGGATCCGAAACAACGGATCAGCCGTGCGCAACTTGAGCCCAAGGCTTTTTACCAGGATTTCTATACTCAAGTTCCGTATCACGCACATGGCCCGGAATTGAAAGCCAAGACCGAACATGAAGTCGTGCTGCCCAAGAACAAGAAGGGGCACCATGTTGTAGTTCTGGCCTGGATTGTGGCCAATACCGGTAACGCTTTCTATCAGGCCTTCGATCTGGACTTCAAGTAAGTTGCAGTGGAAGAAACTCTTTTAATAGTTCTGAAGGAATAGAACATGGATAAAATCGACTTTTCCTTGATCAAGAGTCAGGCCGCCGATGCCGCATCGCTGATGCCCAGCCTCGCCGGCAAGAAGATCCTCATGGGCTTCTGGCACAACTGGGCCGCTGGCGCCGCCGATGGTTACCAGCGCGGGCAGTTCGCCAACCTGAGCCTGCTGGATGTACCCAAGGAGTACAACGTGGTGGCGGTGGCCTTCATGAAAGGCAACGGCATTCCCACTTTCAAGCCCTACAACCTGTCTGACGCCGAGTTCCGGCGTCAGGTGGGCGTACTCAACAGCCAGGGGCGGGCAGTGTTGATTTCCCTGGGTGGCGCCGATGCGCATATCGAGTTGCACAAGGGCAACGAGCAGCCTTTGGCCAACGAGATCATCCGCCTGGTCGAAACCTATGGCTTCGATGGCCTGGACATCGACCTGGAGCAGAGCGCCATCGACTTCGCCGATAACAAGAGCGTGCTGCCAGCGGCATTGAAACTGGTAAAGGATCATTACGCCGGCCAGGGCAAGCACTTCATCATCAGCATGGCGCCGGAGTTCCCGTACCTGACCAGCAGTGGCAAGTACCTGCCGTACTTGCAGGCGCTGGAGGGCTACTACGACTTCATCGCCCCGCAGTACTACAACCAGGGCGGTGATGGCCTGTGGGTAGCGGAGGCCAACGGTGGTCGTGGGGCCTGGCTTGCCCAGAGCAACGACCAGGTGAAGGAGGACTTCCTGTTCTACCTCACCGACAGCCTGGCTTCCGGCACTCGTGGCTTCACTCGCATCCCGGCGGACAAGCTGGCGATCGGCCTGCCGAGCAACGTCGATGCCGCGGCTACCGGGTACGTCATCGATCCGGCGGCGTTGACCAATGCCTTCAAGCGCTTGCAGAAGGCTGGCCATGCCATCAAGGGGCTGATGACCTGGTCGGTGAACTGGGATGCCGGCACCAGCCGGCAGGGAACGCACTACAACTGGGAGTTCTGCAATCGCTACGCGCCGCTGATCCATGGCGATGGCGGTGAACCGGAGCGCCCACCGGCACCTGGCAACCTGGCGGTATCGGGCCGTAGCCGCAACAGCATCAGCCTGGGCTGGAGCGTGGTCGGCGGCGAACGTCCGGTGGAGTTCTATTCCCTGTATCGCGACGGTCGGCCAGTGGCCAAGACGCCTGCTCCAGGCGTCGAGGACCAGGGCCTGCAACCAGATACCGAGTACAGCTACTTCGTCACTGCCACCGATATCCAGGGGCAGGAGTCGTTACCCAGTCGCAGCGTGACAGCCAGGACTGCCGGTGGCGAGGTAGACCCGGGCTTCCCGCAGTGGCGCGTCAGCCAGCACTACCGCAAGGAAGACGGTGTGAGCTTTGAGGGCAATCGCTACCTGTGCCTTCAGGAGCACACCTCCAACCCGGCGTGGACGCCTTCGGTGGCTTTCACCTTGTGGCGCAAGGTATTGCTGGAGCGCCATGCTTGAGCATGGCGGGTCATTGCTGGATTGGATGGCCAGGCGACCCAGGTGCGGATCTTGCGATCCGTGCCTGGGTCGTTTTTCTTGTCTTGCACATTTCCCGGAGGCGGCGGATGCCGCGCCCATGGACTATTAATTGAGCTGCCCGGATTTCTCGATCAACCAGATGGAGGTGAGCGCGATGCTGATGCAGTGGATGTTGGCGGCTGTGCACTTGCTGGCGTTTGCCGGCGCTTTCGCGGCGGTGCTGGCCCGTGCCGCAGCCTTGGGGCGCCTGGTCCGTGGCGAGTCCAGCTACCGGTCGGTGTTGCTGGTCGACAATGCTTGGGGGCTGACCGCGCTGGTGCTGCTGGTGACCGGCTTGTTGCGGGCTTTCGGCGGTAACGGCAAGGGCATCGACTACTATCTGCAGCAGCCGTTGTTCCATCTGAAAATGGCCTTGTTCATCGGCATCCTGCTGCTGGAGGTTTTTCCCATGTTGACCCTGGTCCGCTGGCGTATCGCCCTGGCACGCGGGACGCAGCCGGATATCGCCCGGGCTTCTTCGTTCGTCCGGACCAGCCAGTTGCAGGCGCTGTTGCTGATGCTGCTGGTGGTCGCGGCCAGCGGTATGGCGCGGGGAGTAGGGCTGGCGCAGCTGTAGGCTGGAACTTTGTAATCAATGGTAAGCGCTACTGCATTGGCCTGGGCTTGGGAGTAGTCTCGCGGCTCGATCAATGAGCGATGGATGCCGCGATGACCCCAGGGTTTCAGATGAACAAGCTGGTCCCGGAACTGCTGGTCACGAACCTGGACCGCAGCCTGGAATTTTATTGCACCATCCTGGGTTTCAGGGTCGAGTACCAGCGACCGGAGTCCGGCTTTGCCTTTCTCGATTTCAACGGTGCCCAGCTGATGCTGGAGGAGGACGACCAGGAGTCATCTCCCTGGCGTGTAGAGCCCTTGGAGGCACCTTTCGGACGCGGGATGAACCTGTCGATCGAGTGCCCGGACATTCGCGTCTTGGCGCAGGCCCTGGCTCACGCCGGCATCATGCTGCGCCGGGATATCCAGGAGTGTTGGTATCGGCAAGATGATCGCCTTTGCGGACAGTCGAACCTGCTGGTGCTCGACCCGGATGGCTACCTGCTGCGTTTCACCCAGGCGCTGGGTTTCAGGCCGGCCTAGTCCTGGTCTGGGGCGACGCCTGCAGAGCGGGGCGTCGCGTATCGGGAGTCAGGGATGGAGTGTGAGTCGGGGAGGAGAGTCGTCAGTGATGAGGGGTGGTCTGGTGCCTGGAAGTCTGTGGTGCTTGCCGCCCTGTCGGGGCATGCAGCGGGGTTGCGGGAAAAAGCTCAAGGCGAACAAGGTATACGCCGCGCCAATCGTAGCGCGCGGGCCGAAGACTGATGCTCATGGGGCTCAAGGGGTTTCGCGTTTGTCCGGTGCGGTGAGGCCCGCCTGGATACGTTGGTAGATTTCTTCACGGTGGACCGCGACGTCTTTTGGCGCATTGATGCCGATGCGGACTTGCTGGCCGCTGACGCCGAGGATGGTGATCGTAATGTCGTCACCGATGTTGATGCTTTCACCGACTTTGCGGGTGAGTATCAGCATGATCTTCTCCTTGATAGCTTGGTAGGGCACCAGATTGAAACAGTGCAGAGGTCGGTCTTAGGTATAGATTAGTGCGAAGTTCCACTAAGTGGGTGCCTCTTTCTGACGCGCAGAAGATCTATAAATTCCCAAGGCGCAACTATACAGATGCAATAAAATTCATTCTTCCTGTTTCGGCTCGATTTTGTGACGAGGTCTCTCGAGCCTTGGGTGGTAAAATCGCCGAGTCAGATTTTCTAGGGGTAGGTTGTGCGCACGATAGCGATGATGTTAGCCGCATTGGCGGTAGTGGGTTTGGCCGGTTGTGGCGAAGGCAAGCGAGCCGAGGTGAGCAAGAATGTCGCGGCTGTGGAGCAGGGGCCGCCGGCGGTGGCCGCCACTTCTGCGCAATGGGATGTGCTGGTGGGTAGCGAGCTGCCCCAGGCGGTGAGCGACCTCACCGGCTGGTTGATCGAGCACGGGATCATCTCCAGCGTGGTGACGGTGGACGGCAAGCAGCGAGTGCTGGTCGGACCTTTTGCATCCCAGGCCGAAGCCGAGGCGAAGAAGACCGAAGTGGTCGAGAAGCTGGTCAAGGCGAAGAAGCGCGATATCGATGTCACGGTGATCGAGCATCAGAGCGCGCAGTAGGCCGGGTTTCCTTCCTGGAGTATCGCCCGCGTCCTGCGGGCGATTGCAGGTCAGCCGCAGGCCTTGAGGTTGACCGTTCCGACGAATTCGTTGCCGCGTCCCATCACGCACGCCACGCTCTGGTTGCGTTGGCGCTCCCAGTCCTGCACCGGATAGGTCTTGTTCCAGGCTTCGAAAAGTTGCCGGTCCTGCTTTGACAGGCGCAAGCCGTATTGCTTGCTCATATAGAAGTAGGTGCGGGCGATCATGCCGCGGATCGACGGCCTGGGCATGACCTTCTTGGCCTTGAAGTCCACCTGGGTCAGGCAGGAGCCGTATTGGCCTGACTGCTCCGGTAGCCAGCCGAAGCTGAAGTTGCTGCGATCGCCATTCACCTCACCGATGCTCGGTACCAGATTGTGCAGGTCGGCTTCGGCTCGCTGGTAGACGGTGTCGTTGCGCGAACAATTCTTGCGGCCGCCTTGCTGCCAGCACTGGCGCTGATGGCCGATCTGCCAGGCCGGCACTATGTGTTCCCACTCGATGCGCTCGGCGCGCTTGGCATTCTTGCGGGGTACGTAGCCACAGGCGGCCAGGTTCACTCGATTGCCCTTGTACTTGCAGCCGCAATAGAACTCGGTGGACTGGGGGGCGTAGAGTTTCCAGGCAACCTTCTTGGCCTCACTGAAAGTGCGGGGGGCGTCGGCCTGGACGGTGGAGCTAAGGAGCAACAGCAGTACAGCGAAACAACGAACGATCATCAGCTCAATCTTCCTTCGGTACGACCCAGAAAATCTGCACGCCACCATCGTCGCGATAGGCGAGGGTGACGTTGTCGTTTTCGGCGATCTCTTCCAGCAGGCGCTCCCATTCGTCCTGGGGTTCATCGGCGAGGCGGAAGATCAAGGCGGCTTTGGCTTTTTGAGCGGTAGGAGAGTTGATGATCTTTTGGATGCGTACACCCAGGCGTTCGTAGGAGCTGAGGGGTGTTTGGGATGAGGCCACGGAACAATCCTTATTAAGCTGTACGTGCATACAGTATTTAACTGTAGGGCATTTCGCAACTGCTTAAAATTCAAGAAGTTCCTCTGACAACGCTTTGCGCGTTTGTCTCATACATGCTGGAAATTTTTTAAGGCGGGACAAGAAGCAGCGTGATCTGGAATCAAGGACCACTCGCCCGGGCGGGCGAGTGGAGGCAAGCCTGCTCGACCGGGGCCGGTCGAGCAGCGGGAATCAGTATTCCCAGAACATGCGTTGCAGTTCCTTGCTGTCCTGGGTCTTGGTCAGGGCGACCATGGCCAGGATGCGGGCTTTCTGCGGGTTCAGGTCGTGAGCCACGACCCAGTCGTTCTTGTCGTCAGGCTGTTCGGCGTTACGCAGTACGAAACCACCAGCATTGACGTGGGAAGAACGGATGATCTGCACGCCGTTCTTGCGCAGTTCCTGCAGGGCCGGTACCACGCGGGAAGATACCGAGCCGTTGCCGGTGCCAGCGTGGATGATGGCCTTGGCGCCGCTCTGGGCCAGGGCCTTGTAGGCGGTGTCGCTGACGTTGCCGTAGCCGTAGGCGATTTCTACGTCAGGCAGGCTCTTGATGTTCTTGATGTCGAATTCCGAGTCCATGGTGTGGCGCTTGGCTGGCAGGCGGAACCAGTAGGACTTGCCTTCCACCACCATGCCCAGCGGGCCCCATGGGCTCTTGAAGGCTTCGGTCTTGATGTTGATCATCTTGCTGACGTCGCGACCGGACTGGATCTCGTCGTTCATGGTCACCAGTACGCCTTTGCCCCGGGAGCTTTTGTTGCCGGCCACGGATACGGCGTTGTACAGGTTGAGCATGCCGTCCGCGGACATGGCTGTGCCTGGGCGCATGGAGCCGACTACGACGATTGGCTTGTCGGTTTTTTCCACCAGGTTGAGGAAGTAGGCAGTCTCTTCCAGGGTGTCGGTACCGTGGGTGATGACGATACCGTCCACGTCCTTGCTGTCGGCCAGCTCGGCTACGCGGCGACCCAGTTGCAGCAGGTTTTCATTGGTGATGCTTTCCGAGGCGATCTGCATCACTTGCTCGCCACGTACGTTGGCCACTTGGCTCAACTCGGGGATGCCGGCGATCAGTTGTTCGATGCCGACCTTGGCTGCCTGGTAGGTGGCGCTGTTGGCCGCGCTGGCGCCGGCGCCGGCAATGGTGCCGCCGGTGGCGAGGATCACCACGTTGGAGAGCTTCTGTTGGGTTTCGGCTTCCTTGGCCTGCAGGGCTGCGGGCAGGAGCATGAGCAGGGCCAAAGCGCCCGGAACGAAGGTTTTGAAGGCAGATTTCATTGTTTTCTCTCTAGTAGTGAGACGGTGCTGGTGCAGGTTCATCTAGAAACACCTCGGCTGCAGATCTGTATGCGGCGGGGCATCGCGGGTTGAGCAGGATCTGTACCAGCGCTACCTTGGCCGGATAAGTATTTTAAGTTACTGATTTATATCAATTTTATTTCTGTTTTTGGCGGGCCTCGGCAGGCTTGTGTCCGGGTTTCCGAACGTTTCGGAGTATGGCGTTCGGCAATCCGAAAGCGACAGTCGTCAGCCGCAGGCGGGCTTTTCGCTCATGAATTAAAGATTGTTCTGACGCGGTCGATGAGTCTTTTAGGATTTTTTTAACCAGGAGTTCATATGTCGCTGTCAGTCGGATTTCCAGGGCCGGGGGCCATTCTGATCAATGGCAAGTCGCCCGCGACCATCAATGCGTTGAGCGATGCCAGTGCCGAGGGCGCTCCGGCAGCGCTGGGTACTGAAGACTCGGGTACTTTGCGCGTCGGCTCGACCAAGCAGGCGGAAAAAGCCGAGGGCGGCGATGCGGGCGGCGAGGGTGACAATCACAGCATCGTCGTCAAGATGCTGCTCAAGCGCATGCAGGAGCTGCAAGAGCAGCTCAAGCAGCAGCAACAGCAACTGGCCGCTGCCCAGGCCGCCAGCTATCCGACACCCGAGGCCAAGCAGACTGCGGTCATGGCCATCCAGGGGCAGGTAGCGCAAACCAACGCCGCACTGGCTGAAGTTTCGGGCAACCTGGTGCGCGAGCTGGCCAAGGAATCAGGCTCCTCCGGCAAGTTGGTGAATACCTCCGCTTGATCAGTATCCGCCCAGTGCCAAGCGCTGGGCGGCTGCTTCCTCTTGGCCATCGGCGCAGCTGTGCGCCGATGGCACCTTCGCGTAGTAATCAGCGTTGACAAACCCCGGTCGGGTTCGCATAGTTCGCCTTACGCAAACGTTTGCGCGGACTTCCGGCAAGGATAATCGACTATCTTTTCCGCACCTCCAGGCCGTTGAGCGATACCCGGCACCTGGTTGCGCATGTCATCCAAGCGTTGCCCACAATAATCATAAGATCGGAGTGAACCCATGAAGCTGCCCTTTGCTGGACGTCTGCTTGCCGCCGCTGTCCTGGCCGCCACCTGCTCAGCGCTTCCCCTCTCTTCGGCCTATGCCGATACCCCGCAGAAACCCAAGGTCGCCCTGGTCATGAAATCCCTGGCCAACGAGTTTTTCCTGACCATGGAAGACGGTGCCAAGGCCTACCAGAAAGAACACCCGTCCGACTTCGACCTGGTGTCCAACGGCATCAAGGATGAAACCGATACCGCCAACCAGATCCGCATCGTCGAGCAGATGATCGTCTCCAAGGTCAATGCCCTGGTGATCGCGCCCGCCGACTCCAAGGCGATGGTGCCGGTGATCAAGAAGGCAGTGGATGCCGGGATCACGGTGATCAACATCGACAACCAGCTCGACCCTGGCGTGCTCAAGAGCAAGAACATCAGCGTACCGTTCGTAGGTCCCGACAACCGCAAGGGCGCCCGCCTGGTGGGCGAGTACCTGGCCAAGCAGCTCAAGGCCGGGGACGAAGTGGCGATCATCGAAGGGGTCTCCACCACTACCAATGCCCAGCAGCGTACCGCTGGCTTCAAGGACGCCATGGAGGCCGCGCAGATCAAGGTGGTATCCCTGCAGTCCGGTGACTGGGAAATCGACGCGGGCAACCGTGTCGCCGCGGCGATGCTCAGCGAATACCCGAACCTCAAGGCGCTGCTGGCCGGTAACGACAGCATGGCCGTCGGCGCGGTATCCGCGGTGCGCGCAGCAGGCAAGGCCGGCAAGGTGCAGGTGGTCGGCTACGACAACATCAACGCTATCAAGCCGATGCTCAAGGATGGCCGGGTCCTGGCCACCGCCGACCAGTTCGCCGCCAAGCAGGCTGTGTTCGGCATCGAGGCTGCGCTGAAGATCCTCAAGGGCGAGAAGGTCGACAGCGGCGCCAACGGCGTGATCGAAACTCCGGTCGAACTGGTCACCAAGTAGTCCTCCCGGCGGTACAACGGCGCCCATCCGGCGGATGGGCGCATGGAGAGTCTTTATGTCTGTTTCCGCTGCGAACGCTGTCCTTTCGGTCAGCGCTATCGGCAAGACCTATGCGCAACCGGTACTGACCGGCATCGACCTGACGCTGCTGCGTGGTGAAGTGCTGGCGCTGACCGGCGAGAACGGCGCCGGCAAGAGCACCCTGTCGAAGATCATCGGTGGCCTGGTCAGCCCCACCACCGGCCATATGCGTTTCAATGGCCAGGATTATCGTCCGGGCAGTCGTACCCAGGCCGAGGAACTGGGCATCCGCATGGTCATGCAGGAGCTCAACCTGCTGCCGACCCTGTCGGTAGCCGAGAACCTGTTCCTCCACAACTTGCCCAGCCAGGGTGGCTGGATCAGTCGCAAGCAACTGCGCAAGGCGGCGATCGAGGCCATGGCCCAGGTCGGCCTCGACGCCATCGATCCCGACACCCTGGTGGGTGAACTGGGGATCGGCCACCAGCAGATGGTGGAGATCGCTCGCAACCTGATTGGCGACTGCCATGTGCTGATCCTCGATGAGCCGACTGCGATGCTCACCGCCCGGGAGGTGGAAATGCTCTTCGAGCAGATCACCCGGCTGCAGGCCCGTGGCGTATCGATCATCTATATCTCCCATCGCCTGGAAGAGCTGGCCCGGGTGGCCCAGCGCATCGCCGTGCTGCGCGACGGTTGCCTGGTCTGTGTCGAGCCGATGGCCGATTACAACAGCGAGCAGCTGGTGAACCTGATGGTGGGGCGCGAGCTGGGCGAACATATCGACCTGGGTGAGCGCAACATCGGCGCGCCGGCACTCACCGTCAGCCACCTCAGTCGTGCGGACAAGGTCCGCGATGTGTCCTTCCAGGTGCGCAGCGGCGAGATCTTCGGTATCTCCGGATTGATCGGGGCAGGGCGCACCGAGTTGTTGCGCCTGATCTTCGGCGCCGACGTCGCCGACAGCGGCAGCATTGCCCTGGGCGCTCCGGCGCGGACGGTGAGCATCCGCTCCCCGGTGGACGCGGTGGCCAACGGCATTGCCCTGATCACCGAGGATCGCAAGGGCGAGGGCCTGCTACTGACCCAGTCCATCAGCGCGAATATCGCCCTGGGCAACATGCCGGCGATTTCCAGTGGCGGCCTGGTCAAGGCCGAGGATGAAGAACAGCTGGCGCGCCGGCAGATCGATGCGATGCGGATCCGCAGTTCCAGTCCGGCGCAGTTGGTGTCCGAACTCTCCGGCGGCAACCAGCAGAAAGTGGTGATCGGCCGTTGGCTTGAGCGCGACTGTTCGGTGCTGCTGTTCGATGAGCCGACCCGGGGGATCGACGTCGGTGCCAAGTTCGATATCTATGGTTTGCTGGGTGAGCTGACGCGCCAGGGCAAGGCCCTGGTGGTGGTTTCCAGTGACCTGCGGGAGCTGATGCTGATTTGCGATCGCATCGGCGTGCTGTCGGCCGGGCGTCTGATCGACACCTTCGAGCGTGACAGCTGGACCCAGGATGAATTGCTTGCCGCCGCGTTCGCCGGCTATCAAAAACGAGATGCGTTGCTCAATGAAGCGGCGCCTAGGAATGCATCATGAAAACTGCACCTGCAAGCGGCAAGCGCGGCGGCCAATATTATGGCCTCGGTACCTACCTGGGGCTGGCGGGGGCCCTGCTGGGGATGATCGTCCTGTTCTCCGTGCTCAGCAGCCATTTCCTGTCCTACGACACCTTCAGCACCCTGGCCAACCAGATTCCGGACCTGATGGTGCTGGCGGTGGGCATGACCTTCGTCCTGATCATCGGTGGCATCGACCTGTCCGTCGGTTCGGTGCTGGCTCTGGCGGCCTCCGCCGTCAGCGTGGCGATCCTCGGCTGGGGCTGGAGCGTGGTGCCGGCGGCCTTGCTGGGCATGGCCGCTGCCGCGCTGGCCGGCACCATCACCGGCTCGATCACCGTGGCCTGGCGCATCCCGTCGTTCATCGTGTCCCTGGGCGTGCTGGAAATGGCCCGGGGCGTGGCGTATCAGATGACCGGTTCGCGCACGGCCTATATCGGCGATGCCTTCGCCTGGCTGTCGAATCCGATTGCCTTTGGCATTTCGCCGTCGTTTATCATTGCCCTGCTGATCATCTTCCTGGCCCAGGCGGTGCTGACCCGTACCGTGTTCGGCCGCTACCTGATCGGCATCGGCACCAACGAAGAGGCAGTGCGCCTGGCGGGAATCAATCCCAAGCCCTACAAGATCCTCGTGTTCAGCCTGATGGGGCTGCTGGCGGGCATCGCCGCGCTGTTCCAGATTTCCCGCCTTGAGGCGGCTGACCCGAACGCAGGCTCCGGCCTGGAGCTGCAGGTCATCGCTGCGGTGGTGATCGGCGGCACCAGCCTGATGGGTGGACGCGGCTCGGTGATCAGCACCTTCTTCGGCGTCCTGATCATTTCCGTGCTGGCTGCAGGTCTTGCGCAAATCGGCGCAACCGAACCGACCAAGCGCATCATCACCGGCGCGGTCATTGTGATTGCCGTGGTGCTCGATACCTATCGCAGCCAGCGCGCCAACCGGCGGGTTTGATTCATGGCAACAATCAAGGATGTGGCGGCGCTGGCGGGAATTTCCTATACCACGGTGTCCCATGTACTGAACAAGACACGGCCGGTCAGCGAAGAAGTGCGACTCAAGGTCGAAGCGGCGATCCAGCGCCTGGACTACGTGCCCAGCGCGGTGGCTCGTTCGCTCAAGGCCAAGACCACCGCCACCATCGGTTTGCTGGTGCCCAACAGTCTCAATCCGTACTTCGCCGAATTGGCGCGGGGTATCGAGGATTACTGCGAGCGCAACGGCTATTGCGTGATCCTCTGCAACTCCGACGACGATCCGGACAAGCAGCGCAACTACCTGCGGGTGCTGCTGGAGAAACGCATCGACGGGCTGATCGTGACCTCCGTCGGTGGCGACAGCGGCTTGGCCCAAGGGCTGGTTGGGGTGCGTACGCCCATGGTGATCGTCGACCGTGGCCTGGAGGGCGTGGATGCCGACCTGGTGCGCATCGACCACCAGTACGGTGCCTACCTGGCGACCCGGCATTTGCTGGAGCTGGGGCATCGCGACATCGCCTGTGTAGGCGGCCCGGCCAATACCAGCGTGACCCAGATGCGCCTGGCGGGCTTTCACCAGGCGTTGCGCGAGGCGGGAGTCGAGGTGCCGGCACAACGCATCCTGGAGAGCGACTTCAGCAGCACCGGGGGTTACTTGGCGGCGGCGCAACTGCTGGACGGGAATCCGCCGAGCGCGATCTTCGCTACCAACGACATGATGGGCATCGGCGTGTTGCGTGCTGCGGCGGAGCGCAATATCCGCGTGCCCGGCGAGCTGTCGGTAATCGGTTTCGACGACATCTTGTTGAGCCGTTATGTCTATCCGGCGCTGACCACTGTGGGCCAGTCGATCCTGCAGTTGGGCGAGACCGCGGCGGAGCTGTTGCTGCGCCGTATCGCCACGCGGGACCTGCCGCTGGACCAGCGCATCGTCACGCCGAGCATCGTCTTGCGGGAATCGACCGCGCCCGTTGCTGGCGCGTTTGTGCAATACCGCTGAACCTTATTGATTGAGTATCGATGTATGCCAGCAAAAGTAGTGGTAGTGGGTAGCCTCAACATGGACCTGGTGACCCGGGCCGAGCGCCTGCCTCGGGGTGGCGAGACGCTGGCGGGCAAGTCCTTTGCCACGGTGTCCGGCGGCAAGGGTGCCAACCAGGCGGTGGCGGCAGCCAGGCTGGGTGCGGAAGTAGCCATGGTCGGCTGCGTTGGCGACGATGCCTATGGCGTGCAGTTGCGTGATGCGTTGCTCGCCGAGGGCATCGATTGCCAGGCCGTGAGCGTGGTCGAGGGTTCCAGTGGCGTGGCCCTGATCGTGGTGGATGACAGCAGCCAGAACGCCATCGTCATCGTTGCCGGTGGCAACGGCCAACTTGTGCCCGAGAAAGTAGCGGCCGTGGACGCGGTATTGCAGCAGGCCGAGGTGATCATTTGCCAGCTCGAGGTGCCACTG
Source organism: Pseudomonas piscis (assembly GCF_009380155.1). Taxonomy (GTDB): domain Bacteria; phylum Pseudomonadota; class Gammaproteobacteria; order Pseudomonadales; family Pseudomonadaceae; genus Aquipseudomonas; species Aquipseudomonas piscis. The sequence goes on from NZ_WHUV01000001.1 coordinate 1,846,474, forward strand.
GCCACGGTGGGCTACAGCCTCCAGCGTGGTCGTGAGCTGGGCAAGACGGTGATTCTCAATCCGGCGCCAGCCAGTGGACCTTTGCCGGAGCAGTGGTACGCCTCGATCGACTACCTGATTCCCAACGAAAGCGAGGCCGGCGCACTCAGCGGCGTGGTCGTCGATTCGCTGGAAAGCGCCGAGCAGGCGGCCAACCGCTTGCTCGCCGCTGGTGCCGGCAAGGTCATCATCACCTTGGGTGCCCAGGGTTCATTGTTCGCCGATGGCAGCCGCTTCGAGCATTTCCCGGCGCCCAAGGTGCAGGCCCTCGATACCACGGCGGCGGGGGACACCTTCGTCGGTGGCTTCGCTGCCGCGTTGGCGGCCGGCAAGAGCGAGGCCGAGGCCATCCGTTTCGGCCAGGTGGCGGCGGCCCTGTCGGTGACTCGTGCCGGCGCTCAGCCTTCCATTCCCACTCAGTCCGACGTTCAGGCGTTCATTCCCTCATGAAAAAGACCCCTTTGCTCAACATCGCCCTGTCGCGCCTCATCGCTTCCCTGGGGCATGGCGATATCGTGGTGATCGGCGATGCCGGTTTGCCGGTGCCGCCCGGAGTCGAGTTGATCGATCTGGCGCTGACCCATGGCGTTCCCGACTTTCTCGCTACCCTCAAGGTGCTGCTCAGCGAGATGCAGGTGGAGCGCCACGTGCTGGCCGAGGAGATCCTGCTCAAGCGGCCGACGCCGCTACCGGCCCTCGACGCCTTGGCCGCGGCCGGCGAGCTGGGGCAGCGCCAGCTCCTGAGTCATGAAGAGTTCAAGGTGCTCAGCCGCCAGGCCCGTGCCGTGGTCCGCACCGGTGAATGCCAGCCGTACTGCAACATCGCCCTGATCGCCGGAGTGACTTTCTAGTTCGCCAACCGGTTTTTCCCACTTTGCACAAGGAGTGCGCTATGCGCCGCTATGCTCAGCTGTTCCACCACTGGTTCCGGAGTCTACTGCTCTTGTCTCTACTCACTGCTACCGGCGCCCAGGCGGCGGAGAAGATCGATCTGATCATCGATACCGACCCGGGGGCCGACGATGTGGTGGCCTTGTTGTTCGCCCTGGCGTCGCCCGAGGAACTGCATGTTCGCGCCTTGACCACCGTGGCCGGCAACGTGCGCCTGGACAAGACCTCGCGCAATGCGCGCCTGGCGCGTGAGTGGGCCGGGCGCGAGGAGGTTCCGGTGTACGCTGGTGCCCCTGCGCCTTTGCTGCGCACGCCCATCTATGCCGAAAACATCCATGGCAAGGAAGGTATCTCCGGGGTCACGGTGCATGAGCCCAAGGCTCCCCTGGCCAAGGGCAGTGCGATCAACTACCTGATCGACACGCTGCGGGCGGCCAAGCCCCACAGCATCACCATCGCCATGCTCGGTCCTCAGACCAACCTGGCGCTGGCGTTGATCCAGGCTCCCGACATCACCCAGGGCATCAAGGAGGTGGTGGTCATGGGTGGTGCGCACTTCAACGGTGGCAATATCACTCCGGTGGCGGAGTTCAACCTGTACGCCGATCCCCAGGCTGCCGAAGTGGTGCTCAAGAGTGGCGTCAAGCTGACCTACCTGCCGCTGGATGTCACCCACAAGATCCTCACCAGCGATGCGCGCCTGCAGAAGATCGCGGCGTTGAACAACAATGCCAGCAAGGTGGTGGGCGATATTCTCAACGAGTACGTCAAGGGCGATATGGAGCACTACGGCATTCCAGGTGGTCCGGTGCACGATGCGACCGTGATCGCCTACCTGCTCAAGCCTGAGCTGTTCACCGGGCGCCAGGCCAACATGGTCGTCGACAGTCGCGAAGGGCCTACCTTCGGCCAGACCATCGTGGACTGGTATGACGGCCTGAAGCAGCCGAAGAATGTGTTCTGGGTCGAGAACGGCAACGCCCAGGGCTTTTTCGATCTGCTCACCGAGCGCCTGGCTCGCCTGAAATAAGCATCGCCCCCGCAGGCGCCTGCCTGCGGGGTTCTACTCCCGGCGGCTTGTCGGGTACTTCTCGAATACCTGGTTCATGAACGCCTGGGCCGACTCCGCCCCCAGCTCCCTGACCAACAGGTCGACGCCGATGATCGCCAGTTCTTCCGGGCTTGCGGGGCTATAGGAGCATTGGCCTTGGGGCCATCTGGCCTTGATGTCGGCGTCGATGTTGACGATGGGCATGACGGTCTCGCTGGTTCTGTGGAAGTGGGCTGGCAAGGTCGCAGAGTTAAGCATGTCGCCCTGGTTTACGCACTGCGACTTAGGCATCAGGCGAGGGGTGTGCGACACTGCGGCTTTTCCGCGTTCAAGGAAGCCTGTGTGCAAATCGATCTGAACCAGCCTGATGCCCTGACTCCGCAAACGGTGCGCCAATTGCTGGCTTCGGCCAGCGACAAGGTCCACACCCAGTTGCGTGTGAGCAAGAGCGGTATCGCCTATATTTCCTCGGGAGTGGTGGGCGGGGCTCAGATCGATAACGTGCTGTTTCGCCTGGAGACCTGGGCTGCTGGCTCCGGTTACGTAGGGGAGGTGGCCGCTAGCGATGAGGCCTGGGTGATGCAGGTTCTCAATGCGCTCAAGCAGAACTGGCCGAAGCCGGCATTCGACTACATCGATATCTACTGAGCGTCATTCATATTCAGTGACGATTGTCCGCTGAAACCGGCAGGTTGGCTGAGGCAGACTTGCCCGCCCCGTTCCATGGGGCAAAATGCCATTTCGTTTTGCAACCAAACTCGAAATCGACTGTCGCACGATCTCTGTATATTTTTGAAAAAGGAGGCTTCATGCCTTGGAAGTTCGCTTCATTCGCAACCTTGTTGGCCGTCGCAGTCCTGGGTGGCTGCAGTACCGGCGGGTCGACCAAGGAACCCGTGGCCGCCGCCGAGGCTGGGCATACTCGTTGTGAAGCAACCGCCGCCGAATTCGCCATCGGCAAGAAGGCCTCTGCGGAGCTGCTCGAGCAAGCCCGAACCCGCGCTGGTGCGCAGTACGCGCGCTTCCTCAAGCCCAACGACATGATTACGCTGGAGTACCGCTCCGATCGCCTGAACCTCAATACCGACGCCGATCTGGTGGTCACTCGGGTCAATTGCGGTTAAGGCTGCAGGTTTACCCGCCCACAAAAAACCCCGTCACATGGACGGGGTTTTTTTAGCTCGCTGAGAAATTACTCAGGACGAACTTGTGCAGCTTGCATACCCTTTTGGCCTTTCTCAGCCACGAAGGAAACGGTCTGGCCTTCTTTCAGGCTTTTGAAACCGTCGGATTCGATAGCTTTGAAGTGTACGAACAGGTCGTCACCGCCACCTTGAGGAGTGATGAAACCGAAGCCTTTTTCATCGTTGAACCATTTTACGGTGCCGGTTTGGCGATTAGACATGGTGTATCTCCAAGAAACATATATTTTCAGTAGTGCTGTGTTGCTCAGGCCAACTGGGCACACCGGGCTATCATAGTCGAAATGTTCGGCTTGGGAGCCCCCTGCAGAGGCTGTTTACCTGGTGCTTTGGTGAGTTTTTCTGCTTGGATTGGCTGCAGGCCCCGGTTTAAGGGGCTCCCGTGGGAAAACAAGCGGTGATAAAAAAACCGTAAAAGCTGCATTTCAGTGCAGGAAGGCCGCGTTTCAGCCTGCTTGGCTAGCGTCGATGCGGCCGTTCTCGCTCCTGGCAGTGTCGGGTTACTTGGTCACCCGGCACGCGGCAATGGCATCGAGTGCCCTGGTGCGCAGGTCGGCACTGGGTTGCTTGGTCTTGCTCATCAGCTCCTTGATTTCCTCGGTAGTGAACTTTTCATTCAGCTTTTCGGCACCACAGGCGCAATGCTGCTCGGCGCTTTTGGCATCGATGCTCTGGCTGGCTGCTGCGGTGCAGTCCTTCATGTAGTCCGCACGGGCACCGGCTGGCCAGGCGGCCTGGGCGCTCAGGGGCAGCAGCAGGGCGAACGGAGCGGCTAGGGCAAGCAGGTTAGTGAGGCGCATGGGTCGATTTCTCCTGAAGTCGGTAGCAAAGACGACGATTCTCGGGGTATTTGAGGGCTGGCGTACATGCCAAGTTCACTTTCTTCAATAAAAGACCGGAAACTGCAAATTGCGAAGTTTGCCGCACGATGATTGTGATTTTTCTGTGCTAGCATGCCGGGCTTGGGTGTTTTCAGGCTTAGGATGTTTCACTTTCCCTCGCGGTCGATACCTTTTTTTGATTTGAATTCCAGTCACTCTGGTTCGTCCCTGGCAGGCCGAAAGGTCTCTGCCACTGTGAGGCAGGCTTTCCCGTGGGAAAGGCAGGGCGGATCTTGTACTGGCTCATCCCAACCCACGTGACCTTTGGTAGGGGTCACCACTAGGAGAGGAGGCGCCATGCCCACTATTACTCTTCCCGATGGCAGTCAACGTTCGTTCGACAAGGCCGTGTCCGTAGCTGAAGTCGCCGCCTCGATCGGCGCCGGCCTGGCCAAGGCCACCCTGGCAGGCAAGGTCGATGGCAAGCTGGTCGATGCTTGCGACCTGATCGAACACGATGCCACTTTGCAGATCATCACCCCCAAAGATGAAGAGGGACTGGAGATCATCCGTCACTCGTGCGCCCACTTGATCGGCCACGCGGTGAAGCAGCTGTATCCGACCGCCAAGATGGTGATCGGCCCGGTGATCGACGAAGGCTTCTATTACGATATCGCCTACGAGCGTCCTTTCACTCCGGACGACCTGGCCGCCATCGAGCAGCGCATGCACCAGCTGATCGACAAGGACTACGATGTCATCAAGAAGATGACCCCGCGCGCGCAAGTCATCGACGTGTTCCAGAACCGTGGCGAAGACTACAAGTTGCGCCTGGTGGAAGACATGCCCAACGAAACCGCCATGGGCCTGTACTATCACGAAGAATATGTCGACATGTGCCGCGGTCCGCACGTGCCGAACACGCGTTTCCTCAAGGCTTTCAAGCTGACCAAGCTGTCTGGTGCCTACTGGCGTGGTGATGCCAAGAATGAGCAGTTGCAGCGCGTCTATGGCACCGCCTGGGCCGACAAGAAGCAATTGGCTGCCTACATCCAGCGTATCGAAGAGGCCGAAAAGCGCGACCATCGCAAGATCGGCAAGCAACTGGACCTGTTCCACCTGCAGGAAGAAGCGCCAGGCATGGTGTTCTGGCACGCCAACGGCTGGACCATCTACCAGGTGCTCGAGCAGTACATGCGCAATATACAGCGCGAAAACGGCTATCTCGAGATCAAGACCCCGCAAGTCGTCGACCGTATCCTTTGGGAGCGTTCCGGTCACTGGTCAAACTACGCCGAGAACATGTTCACCACGTCCTCGGAAAGTCGTGACTACGCGGTCAAGCCGATGAACTGCCCATGCCACGTACAGGTGTTCAACCAGGGCCTGAAGTCCTACCGTGACCTGCCACTGCGTCTGGCCGAGTTCGGTGCCTGCCACCGTAACGAGCCGTCTGGCGCCCTGCACGGCATCATGCGCGTGCGTGGTTTCGTCCAGGACGATGCGCACATTTTCTGCACCGAAGAACAGGTGAAGAAAGAAGCCGCTGACTTCATCAAGCTGACTTTGGACGTCTACAAGGACTTCGGCTTCAGCGACATCGCGATGAAACTGTCAACTCGTCCGGCCAAGCGCGTGGGTTCCGAAGAGCTGTGGGATCGCGCCGAGGGTGCCTTGGCCGATGCCTTGAACGAGTCCGGCCTGGAGTGGGAATACCAACCGGGAGAGGGCGCGTTCTACGGTCCGAAGATCGAGTTCACCCTGCGTGACTGCCTGGGCCGTAACTGGCAGTGTGGTACTCTGCAGTACGATCCAAACCTTCCAGAGCGTCTGGATGCCAGCTATATCGCCGAAGATAACAGCCGTGTTCGCCCGGTTATGTTGCATCGAGCGATCCTGGGTTCGTTCGAGCGTTTCATCGGCATGCTGATCGAGCATTACGCAGGTGTGTTCCCGGCTTGGCTGGCGCCAACCCAGGCGGTGATCATGAATATCACCGACAAACAGGCCGATTTCGCCCTCGAGGTGGAAAAAACACTCAACCAAAGCGGATTTCGTGCCAAGTCCGACTTGAGAAATGAAAAGATCGGCTTTAAAATCCGCGAGCATACTTTGCTCAAGGTTCCCTATCTCTTGGTTATTGGAGATCGGGAGGTCGAGATGCAGACTGTCGCTGTGCGTACCCGTGAAGGTGAAGACCTGGGCTCGATGCCTGTCGCCCAATTCTCGGCGTTGCTCGCACAAGCGGTTTCCCGGCGTGGTCGCCAAGATTCGGAGTAATTACTATTAAGCGTGATATGAGACAAGATAAACGAGCTGCACCGAAGGCCCCGATCAACGAGAATATCTCGGCACGCGAGGTTCGGTTAATTGGCGCTGACGGCGAGCAGATTGGCATCGTCTCGATTGATGAAGCGCTCCGTATAGCTGAAGAAGCCAAACTGGATCTGGTGGAAATTTCCGCCGACGCAGTCCCGCCTGTTTGCCGGGTGATGGACTACGGCAAGTCGATCTTCGAAAAGAAGAAACAGCTTGCTGCCGCGAAGAAGAACCAGAAGCAGATTCAGGTTAAAGAAATCAAGTTTCGTCCAGGGACGGAGGAAGGGGATTACCAGGTAAAACTACGCAACCTGGTACGTTTCCTGAGTGACGGGGACAGGGCCAAGGTTTCCTTGCGATTCCGCGGCCGTGAGATGGCCCACCAGGAGCTGGGGATGGAACTCCTCAAGCGGGTTGAAACTGACCTGCAAGAGTACGGTTCGGTCGAACAGCATCCTAAGATGGAAGGACGCCAGCTGATCATGGTCATCGCCCCGAAAAAGAAGAAGTAATCAACAGGGCACGGCAGGCCTTCTGATTATGTTTATCAATTGAATGCGGAGTATCCGAACATGCCAAAGATGAAAACCAAAAGCGGTGCTGCTAAGCGGTTTCTGAAAACTGCTAACGGTATCAAGCACAAGCACGCTTTCAAGAGCCACATCCTGACCAAAATGTCGACCAAGCGTAAGCGTCAACTGCGCGGTAGCAGCTTGCTGCATCCGTCTGACGTGGCAAAAGTCGAGCGCATGCTGCGCCTTCGTTAATTTTTGGATCAAGAATAGAGGAAGTAACTCATGGCTCGTGTAAAGCGTGGCGTCATTGCCCGTAAGCGTCACAAGAAAATTCTGAAACTTGCTAAAGGTTACTACGGTGCTCGCTCGCGCGTATTCCGTGTTGCCAAGCAAGCGGTAATCAAGGCAGGCCAATACGCCTACCGTGACCGTCGTCAGAAAAAACGTCAGTTCCGCGCTCTGTGGATCGCTCGTATCAACGCTGGTGCTCGTACCAACGGTCTGTCCTACAGCCGTCTGATCGCCGGTCTGAAAAAGGCGTCCATCGAGATCGACCGTAAGGTTCTGGCTGATCTGGCAGTGAACGAAAAAGCGGCGTTTGCTGCGATTGTCGAGAAAGCTAAAGCCACCTTGGCTTAAGTACCCCCGACAGTCACCCGGGCTCACCTTCGTGGGCTCTGGTGTTAAACGTCATAAATAGGGGAAGAGCCTTCAAGCTCTTCCCCTATTTTGTATCTGGAGTCTGTACATGGAAAACCTGGATGCGCTGGTTTCTCAAGCACTTGAGGCCGTGCAACACGCTGAAGACATCAATACCCTGGAACAGATCCGGGTTCACTTCCTTGGCAAGAAGGGCGAGCTGACTCAGGTGATGAAGACCCTGGGCAACCTGCCGGCCGAAGAGCGCCCGCAGGTCGGTGCGCTGATCAACGTTGCCAAGGAGCGTGTGACAGAGGTTCTCAATGCTCGCAAAGCGGCTTTCGAGGAGGCGGAACTCAGCGCCAAGCTCGCCGCCGAGTGCATTGATGTGACCCTGCCGGGCCGTGGCCAGACCTCTGGTGGCCTGCACCCGATCACTCGGACCCTGGAGCGTATCGAGCAGTTCTTCACCCATATCGGCTTCGGCATCGCCGAAGGCCCCGAGGTCGAAGACGATTATCACAACTTTGAAGCGCTCAACATCCCAGGCCACCACCCGGCCCGGTCGATGCATGACACCTTCTATTTCAATGCGAACATGCTGTTGCGCACCCATACCTCGCCGGTACAGGTCCGCACCATGGAATCGCAGCAGCCGCCGATTCGCATCGTCTGCCCAGGCCGTGTGTATCGCAGCGACTCCGATATCACCCACTCGCCGATGTTCCACCAGGTCGAAGGCCTGTTGGTGGATCGCGGGATCAACTTCGCCGACCTGAAGGGCACCATCGAGGAGTTCTTGCGGGTGTTCTTCGAGAAAGAACTGGCGGTGCGTTTCCGTCCTTCCTACTTCCCATTCACCGAGCCATCCGCTGAAGTCGACATGGAATGCGTGATGTGCAGTGGCAAGGGTTGCCGCGTCTGCAAACAGACTGGCTGGCTGGAAGTGATGGGTTGCGGCATGGTTCACCCCAACGTGCTGCGTATGTCCGGGATCGATCCGGAAGAATTCCAGGGCTTTGCCTTCGGCATGGGCGCCGAGCGTCTGGCCATGCTGCGTTACGGTGTCAATGACTTGCGCCTGTTCTTCGACAACGACTTGCGGTTCCTTGCGCAATTTCGCTAGTCGCGCGTCCGTAACGAATCTATTAGGAGAGCAGGATGAAATTCAGTGAACAATGGCTGCGCGGTTGGGTTAGCCCGCAGGTAAGTCGTGACGAGCTGGTCGCTCGTCTGTCCATGGCCGGCCTTGAGGTGGACAGTGTTACGCCAGCCGCCGGTGACTTCAGTGGTGTGGTCGTGGGTGAGGTGCTAAGCACCGAGCAGCACCCTGACGCCGACAAACTGCGGGTCTGCCAAGTCAGCAACGGAGCCGAGACTTTCCAGGTTGTCTGCGGTGCGCCGAACGTGCGCCCCGGCCTGAAGGTCCCTTTCGCGATGATCGGTGCCCAGCTGCCCGGCGACTTCAAGATCAAGAAGGCCAAGCTGCGTGGCGTCGAGTCCAACGGCATGCTGTGTTCCCAGGCGGAGCTCCAGATCGGTGAAGGCAACGACGGCTTGATGGAGTTGCCGGCTGACGCGCCAGTGGGTGAGGACATTCGCGCCTACCTGAGCCTTGACGATGCCAGTATCGAAGTCGACCTGACCCCAAACCGCGGTGACTGCCTGTCGTTGGCCGGTATTGCACGCGAAGTTGGTGCCCTTTATGCGGCCAAGGTGCAGCGTCCGGAAGTCAAGGCAGTTCCTGCAGTGCACGATGAAGTACGTCCAGTTGACGTGTTGGCGCCAGCAGCCTGCCCGCGTTACCTGGGGCGGGTGATCCGTAACGTGGACCTGTCCAAGCCGACCCCGCTGTGGATGGTCGAGCGCCTGCGACGTGCCGAAGTCCGCAGCATCGATGCCGCAGTGGATATCACCAACTACGTGATGCTTGAATTGGGTCAGCCGCTGCATGCGTTCGACCTGGCCGAGATCAACGGTGGCATTCGCGTACGCATGGCTGAAGAAGGCGAGAAGCTGGTATTGCTCGATGGTCAGGAAGTGGCCCTGCGCAGCGATACCCTGGTGATCGCCGACCATACCCGTGCCCTGGCGATTGCCGGTGTGATGGGTGGCGAGCATAGTGGTGTCACCACCAAGACTCGCGATGTATTCTTGGAAAGCGCATTCTTCGACCAGATCGCCGTGGCTGGCAAAGCCCGTTCCTACGGCCTGCATACCGATGCTTCCCATCGTTATGAGCGTGGCGTGGATTGGCAGTTGGCCCGTGAGGCCATGGAGCGTGCTACTGGCCTGCTGCTGGAAATCACCGGCGGTGAAGCCGGCCCGATCATCGAAACCGTCAGCGAGCAACATCTGCCATTGGTGGCACCTGTCACCCTGCGGGCCGAGCGCATCAGTCAAATGCTGGGCATGGAACTCGAAGATTCCGAGGTCGAGCGCCTGCTCACCGCGTTGGGCCTGACGGTAGCTGCCGATGGGGCAGGGCAGTGGCGCGTTGACGTGCCGAGTCATCGTTTCGATATCAGCCTCGAGGTCGATCTGATCGAGGAACTGGCACGCCTGTACGGTTACAACCGCTTGCCGGTTCGTTATCCGCAAGCCCGCCTGGCTCCTCAGGCCAAGGCCGAGGCGCAAGGCGACTTGCCGGCACTGCGGCGCCTGCTGGTGGCTCGTGGTTACCAGGAAGCCATCACCTACAGCTTCATCGACCCGAAACTGTTCGAACTGTTCAGCCCTGGTGTCGAGCCGTTGCTGTTGGCGAACCCGATTTCCGCCGACATGGCTGCCATGCGTTCGTCCCTGTGGCCAGGCTTGGTCAAGGCGCTTCAGCACAACCTGAACCGTCAGCAGGATCGCGTCCGCATGTTCGAAAGCGGCCTGCGGTTCGTTGGTCAGCTGGAAGGCCTGAAACAGCAGCAGATGCTGGCAGGTATCGTTTGTGGTACCCGGTTGCCTGAAGGTTGGGCGCAAGGCCGCGATGGCGTGGACTTCTTCGACGTCAAGGCAGATGTCGAGGCGGTGCTGGGCTTTGCCGGCGCTTTGGATGCGTTCACTTTCGTACCGGGCAAGCACCCTGCGCTGCATCCGGGCCAGACAGCACGCATCGAGCGCGCTGGGCGTGAAGTCGGTTACCTGGGAGCCATTCATCCGGAACTGGCGAAGCAACTCGGGCTGGATCGCGCGGTTTTCGTGTTCGAACTGGTCCTGGGCGAAGTGGCCCAGGGTCGTTTGCCGAAGTTCCACGAGCTGTCGCGCTTCCCTGAAGTGCGTCGTGACTTGGCCCTGCTGGCAGATCGTGACGTTGCCGCGAGTGCGGTCTTGGAGGTCATTCGCGAGAATGCTGGCGAGTGGCTGACCGACCTCAGGCTATTTGACGTGTATCAGGGTAAAGGCATTGATCCTCATAGAAAAAGCCTTGCCGTTGGCTTGACCTGGCAGCATCCATCGCGCACTCTTAATGACGATGAGGTGAACTCAGCGACGCAAAATATCCTCACCTCGCTCGAACAAAGGTTGAACGCCACGTTAAGGAAGTGACGTATGGGGGCTCTGACGAAAGCTGAAATGGCCGAACGTCTCTACGAAGAGCTGGGCCTGAACAAACGCGAGGCCAAGGAATTGGTCGAGCTATTCTTTGAAGAAATCAGGCACGCTCTCGAAGATAACGAACAGGTCAAATTGTCCGGTTTTGGTAACTTCGATCTTCGGGATAAACGCCAGCGTCCTGGCCGGAACCCGAAGACAGGCGAAGAAATCCCGATCACGGCTCGCCGAGTCGTCACCTTTCGTCCAGGGCAGAAGTTGAAGGCCCGGGTTGAGGCTTATGCTGGAACCAAGTCATAACGACGAGCTCCCGGTTATCCCGGGTAAACGCTACTTCACCATTGGTGAAGTCAGCGAGCTCTGTGCGGTCAAACCGCATGTGCTGCGTTATTGGGAGCAGGAGTTTCCTCAACTCAACCCCGTCAAACGCCGCGGAAATCGCCGGTATTATCAGCGCCAGGATGTGCTGATGATCCGGCAGATCCGCGCGTTGCTTTATGATCAGGGTTTCACCATCGGTGGCGCGCGCTTGCGCCTCTCTGGTGATGAAGCCAAAGACGATACCACCCAGTACAAGCAACTGATCCGTCAGATGATCTCCGAACTGGAAGATGTGCTCGTAGTACTCAAGAAATAATTCTCTGTTTTAAATACTTCCACTTTTCAAAAGGTTGCGGTATATTCCTCAGCGTTTCCTGAGAAGTGAAACAGGTTTCACGCCTAGTCGGGGCGTAGCGCAGTCCGGTAGCGCACTAGCATGGGGTGCTAGGGGTCGAGTGTTCGAATCACTCCGTCCCGACCATATTTTTCAATGACTTAGCCCAATCTTCACAGGTTGGGCTTTTTCATGCCCAGGGACTTTTGCGGGGGGTCAACCCGTTTTCCTCCTCAAGATGGTCAGTGCCGGCCCTCGCGAGTCGGTCGCTGATACTTTGGTCGCCGCCTCAATCAGCTGCTGCAGCTCCGGGGTAGAATAGTGGCTACCTTTACCACCCGGCGATGAACATGCGGCAGCTGCTGAACGCAGTGCTGTTGATTACCGCCAAGGCAGCATTGCCCGATCTGACATCAGCCAAGCGCGTGAAGGCTCAGTACCTGATGGCCCTGGCCTTGCAATCGTATAAAGGGGAGGCTCACGGCGCCGCAGAGTGGGGCCCCCGGGTCGCCTCCGAGATGAAGGAGTTCTTTGGTGTCACCATCGATCCAAAGAACTGGACGCGTGACTGGCTGGAGTTGTGGGAATCCCTGAAAGAGGTGATCTAGGAAGTGGATAAACAGGCTCAGCAGCCAGTATGGTAGGGATTCACGCGGAAAAATATCAAAAAGCGGCATAATTATATTGATATGACGGGTTTTGTACGTACTTTACCCATAGTGTACAAGTAACGTGAAACGCACACGAAACCCTGAGCCCGGCCAAGCGCCGGGTTTTTTATTACTCCGATTTCACCAGAATGATTTTTGTAGGGGCGGGCAGCAGTATGAAAAATACTGTTTGCATGTACAGTGTTTTGTTGAGATAGTCATTCCACTCCACGGTTGCATCGGGCGCGATCATCTACTGATGTAGATGCTGACCTGCAGTCAGCCGTGCGAAGGCCTCGAGCCCCGAACCTTCGCCTTTGAGCGACATGAAAGCGGAATTTCCCGCAACCAATCATTCCATTCAAAGGTAGCAAAATGAACGCAGTAACTATGGGTAAGCACTTCACTACACTGCACCCTAAAGGGATTGTGGAGATTGTATCGGCAGCACAAAACACTGGTGGCCTGATTATCCAGACTGGTCTGATCGCCCCCTCGAACGGTACTGTTGATCTGTATGTAGGGCCGACCGGTTCTTCCCTTGCCGATTCAGCAATCATCTTCTCCGGCAACGGCTCTCATATCACGAATAGCAACTCGGAGGTTGTTATGCCGTACCCGATTCGCATCCCTGCGGGCAAAGCACTGTGGACGTACTCGTCTACTCCGGATGGCGCAATCGCATTGACATGGGATTTGCTGGCTTAACGGTGCTTCCTGATCCATAAACCTGGATGAAATAGAAAAGCCCGGACCTGTACCGGGCTTTTTTGTGCCTCTGAGGAAAGTCGCTACCGAAGTGGACGTTTTCCCGGATGTCTTTCGGATTCCCGGCAGCGACGGCAGCCTCACGGAAGGCCTGGATATAGATAAGCGGGCAAGTGCAGTGCAACGGAAAAACACCGGCAGTCCGCGTACCTTTACCTCACGCTTGCTGTCGGGATGGTGCGAGACTGGGTCTGGCGAGATCGATGCAATGGGGCGTCGACGCTGGGAAGGTCTTTGGCAGACAGCGCGGAAAGACGCGCGCACCTATTCAGGCCCTGGCACCCGTTGGGGCTTTTTCATTTCTAAAGCGTCGATGGGCGCGACCAGGCCGGTCCGGTTAGGCGTCCTGGCTGTGGATGCGAATGGCTAGAATGATTACTGGTTGCATATCCAGTATTTTGCTGAGATAGTAATTTCACTCCTCGGGTGTATCAGAAGCGAAACCCACTGCGCTGTTGGTGTTTACATTCTCGACTCGTGTGAAGGCCTTGAGCCTCGAGCAATCGCCTTTGAGCGACATGAAAGCGGAATTCTTCGCGATACGACATTCGACTCAATAGGTGGTTAATATGAACGCAGTAAAAGTTGGCAAGAATTACCTGACAGTAAACCCAGGTAGCAATGTGGTTCAGGTTGTAGCTCCTGCGGCAAACACCTCCGGTGTGATTGTTAGCACTTGCCTCATTAGCACGTCCAACGGCGGGGTGGGAGTATTCACTGGTACTTCTGCTCCTTCGAGTATTGTCGACCAGTCCAAGCCAATCATTTTCTCTGCAAACGCGAGCTCGGCTGTCGGCACAGGCTCTGAGCTTGCTTTGCCATACCCACTGTTTCTTCCCGCTGGTCAGGGGCTGTGGCTCGCTGCAAGTGTTCCAGGCGCAGCGGTTGCACTGACCTGGGATGTCTTGGCTTGATTTGAGAGTGTGTGGAAGGGCTTCGATAGAAGCTCCCACACTGGTGACATAAGCCCCTAGCTAACCCATAGCCTCGGCAACTGTCGGGGCTTTTTCGTTTTCGGCTTCCCGAACCTATTGCTCCGAATTGGGAGTGCAAAGGGGGTGAGCTATTCGCATGCACCCACGGAGTCGAGCGCATGGAGTTTCTGTACCGCCTGCTCGACAGGCTTGATACCTGGTTTACCGCAGGATTGGTTGGTGCGTTCGCCGCGAGCTGGTGGCACCGCGACGACCTGGTCGATCGAAAGGCTTGGGCCGTCTTCATTTTCTCGCGTGCTGTATGCGCCCATTACTTGACTGGACTGGTGAGCGCTTATCTGGGGGGGGGCGAGCCCCGTAGCTGCAGCATTCTTGGCGTGTGATTGTTTCGTCTTGGCTTAGAACAGACGGTCGTGACAGATAGTTCTCGACCAAAAGCTGCTTGCCAGCTACCAATCAATCTGCCCCCTTACTGTTCTGTTCCGCCCAATCTCCTCCTGACTGTCCTTGTACTTCCAGACCCTTTGCGGCGAGCATGCATGCACTGACCGACCCCTATGATCCTGAACATGATGAACCTTCCTGTCGAATTCCCCGAGTTCTTCCTGCCCGACTGCACGCTGCGGCGGATTCATCGCCGTGATGTCGATGCGATTTTCGCCGGGTTGTCCCACCCGCAGGTGATCGCCCACTACGGTGTGTCTTACGACAGCCTCGAGGCGACAGGTGAGCAGATGCGCTGGTACGACGAGTTGCTGGAGGAGCGTCGGGGCATCTGGTGGGGCATCGCCTTGCCGGGGCGGGAAGAGCTGGTGGGTGCCTGTGGCTTCAATGATTGGTCCCACGCCGATCGCAGTCTGGATATTGGCTACTGGCTGATGCCTGAGCACTGGGGGCGGGGGCTGATGCAGGCCTGCTTGCCCACCATCCTCAACTTCGCCCTGGGTACCCTCGGTGTGCACCGCATCCATGCCGATGTTGAGCCGGAGAACTCCGCCAGCGCCCGCTTGCTGGAGCGGTTGGGCTTCTTGCTTGAGGGAACCCTGCGGGACGTGGAGTACAAGAACGGGGGCTTCCTGAGCCTGCACCAGTACAGCATGCTGGCCACTGACCCGGCCGCGCGAGTGTTGTTGGCGGACGATACGCCAACCCTGCGCCCGTCCTGTGGGAGGGATGCGCCGGCGCTCAGTGCCTTGGCTCAGCGCAGCAAGGCCCATTGGGGTTATCCCGAGGCCTGGATGGAGGCGTGGGAGGCCGCACTGACTTTAACCCCGGCGCAACTGGTCGGTCATTACGCGGTGCTGGCTGCGGCGAATGGCTCGACGCTGGGATTCTATGGACTGGAGCGCGACGAGGACGGCTGGAAACTGGAGCACTGCTGGGTCGACCCCTCGGCCATGATGGGGGGGCACGGGCGGCGCTTGGTAGGACATGCCCTGGCTGTGGCTCGCGGGCTGGGCGTGACCACTTTGGCGGTGGAGTCCGATCCTTCGGCCCAGGCCTTCTACGAGCGGCTCGGGGCCCGGCATGTGCGCGATGTATCACGCCCGGTGTGTGGCGAGCCACGGCAACTGCCGGTACTTGAGTGGCAGCTCGGTGACTGACCCTTGGTAGTGGATAGGCGAAGCATTGCGGTTATTGAAGACGGAGTTTCTGCGCCATCGCCCGAAAGCCTTGGCCGAAGCCAAGCGTATGGTCGACGAATCGGTAGAGGTTTATAACCGCAAGCGGCCACATCAGGCCTTGAAATACAAAACGCCCGATGTGGTGCATCGGGCGTTTTGAGTGTGAAACAGGTGTAAACCTATTTCAGGACTAGACCCTGCTTTCAAAAAAGCCCCTTGAGCTAGGGGCTTTTTGCTTATCGGCATCAGCGCATCATCGGCCCATCTGGATGATGGTCTGCATGATGGTGCTCTGGGTGGAGATGGTCTTGGCGTTCGCCTGGTAGTTGCTCTGGGCCTTGATCAGGTTCACCAGCTCGTTGGTCAGGTTGACGTTGGACTCTTCCAGGGAGTTGGACTGGATCGCTCCCAAGGTGCCGGTCTTCGGTGCGTCATAACCCGGGATACCCGAGGCGTAGGTTTCCTTCCACTGAGTACCACCGATCGGCTGCAGGCCCTGCTCGTTGGTGAAGCTGGCCAGGGAGATCTGGCCGATCGGCTTGGTCTGCTCGTTGCTGAAGTTGGCCAGCATCACGCCGCTGCCGTCGATGGTCAGGTTGGTGATCTGGCCAGTGGAATAGCCGTTCTGCGCGACTACCGAGCGGGCGGTATCACCCAGTACCGAGCCGGTCTTGGTCATGTCGATCTTCACGCCGCCTGCCGCTGCTATCGAACCGTTGGGGACGAAGTTGCCATTGACCACGTTGCCCGGGGTCCAGTTGCCCATCACGATACTGTTGCCACTCACCGTGAACTGGCTACCTGTAGCAGGAGTGGGGGGCGTCAGGGACTGGAGCTTGCCCGAGGAATCGAACTTGATGGTGATCGGTTTCTGGTTGGCCATGCTGAAAGCCGTACCGTCGGGGTTGCGGCCATCGATCAGGGTGTAGGTCTGCCACTCGTTGGGATTGGACGTCTTGATCATGTACTGATCCATGACGTGCTTGTTGCCCTGGGAGTCATACACCGGGGTGCTGAACTGCTTGCTGTAGGTTTCGCTCTTGGTCGGATCGAACACATACGCCGGGGCCGGGGCCGTTGGGTTGACGTTGATCGTTTTTTCGCTGGAGTTCAGGTTGATGGTCGAGGAGATCGAACTGGTCGGCTTTGGCGCCAGGTTCGAAGTATCGATCCGCAGGTCGGTCAACACGCCGTTGATGATCTTGCCGTTGGCATCCACGGCATAACCTTGCAGACGGGCAGTGCCGTCGCTGGTGGTGATGTAGCCTTCCTTGTCGGCCTTGAAGGCGCCGGCGCGGGTGTAGCTCAGCGAGCCATTGGTGCTCAGCACGAAGAAGCCCTGGCCTTGGATCCCCATGTCCAGCACGTTGCCGGTGTTGTTGATATCGCCGTTGGTGAACTGCTGGGACACGTTGGCCAGGCGCACACCGTTACCCACTACCTGGGTGCCGCTGCCCAGTTTGGTGGCCGAGTACACGTCGGCGAATTCCGCACGGGAATACTTGAAACCAGTGGTGGCGACGTTGGCGATGTTGTTGCCGGTAACGTCCAGTTGCTTGTTGGCAGCGTAGAGACCGCTAAGGCCGATATTGAAAGACATGTTCCACTCCTTGTGTGTCGGTTACAGCAGCGATTGATCGTCACGGTTCGTTTTTGGATACCGGGGCTCTATCGATGCTGACGCTTGAGTCGGGAAGCTCCAGGAGACCAGACTCTTCGCTGGCTGAGGCTTAGCAACCTGTGTGCCAAGCCTGAGAGCTCCATAAAATCAAGGCCTCCCCGAAAGGGGGATGTGGCAAATGCAGAAAAGCGGCAATGGTTTTCCGCGCATTCTTTACAAAGTGGCAACGGCATTGCCGCTCTCATCCGGGTAACAGCAAGCTGCATTCCGGCGAGAACAACCCGCTGCCTTTCGGTTCGTTTGATGGGGCGGATCGACTCCTGACGCGAGGCCACGCTGAGTATTTCGGGGGCTAGTTGGTCATCCACGCCAAGGATGGTTTCTGGTTTGCAAAAGGATCAACCCGGCAATGCCCCGCGGGAGGCCAACTAGGCCAGCCTGGTCCTGAGGAGCGTCAGACGACCGGGTTCACTAGGTTTGCCCGAAGTTCGACGACCTTCGCCAGTGACGGGCTGTCACCAGCCCCCTGGAAACCACTGGCGAGCGAGCTTGACTGTCACTCGAAGTGCAACTTGAGCTTCATTGCACTGTGCTTCCTGCTCTTCAGTAGTTGCAGGTCTATGCCAGCGAGGGGTAGCTGAAAGACCTTTCGCATAGGTCTTTTCAAACTCAGGGCTGGCCGCCTTGGCCAATAGCATCGCCTTGGCGTAGTCAGTTTCGAGGTCATCGGGCAGCGCTTTACAAGCCAGCTTGGCTTGCTGATATCTAACGGCGTACATGTAGCCGTCCGTTGGGGGCCGGTCGTAGTTGTAAGGGGATGGCTGCGCAGCCAGGGTTGGGGCGGCGATGAATAGCGCGCAGAGATACAAGCGTCCGTGCATGGGGCCGATGCCTCGAAAAATCGACGGATTATACCCAGCTCGCCGGCGCTGCGAATGTCCATGCACTAGCTCGTTGGAATGCATTGATGAAATGGCGGCGCAGGTTCGCTCATGGTTTGCCTCCAGACCTGCGCCATCGCTGTGCGGGTGACAATCCAGTTGCTCGTTTGGAAAGACCATGCCCCTCTGGTAGGTTCGTTCCCAAAGTGGGAGGACCCGATGAAGTGGAAGCGTTTTAAGGTAGTGATCCTGTACGTCGGTGCTGGCGCCATGGTTGTGCAGGCGGGGCGGCACCTGGCGGGCGGTGTCACTGACCTCGACAATGTAGCGCCAGCCCTGTTCGCCCTGGGTATCGCTTACTACCTGGCCAGGCGCGCAAGATCCTATGCTGGGTAGCAAGACGGCTTGGGCTATTGCGGCCCTCCTGGATCAACCCCTTGGAATTGCCACGTAGCATCGAGCGCCGGCTTGCCATTCACATCCCGGGTCCTCTCCTTGATAACGGTCCGTCCCATCGAACACGGGCCACTCCGCGAGCCAAATCGGAGTAGATGCACAGCTTGCAGGGCCTGGTTCGAGCCAGGCTCTCCAGGCCTTTGCCCCTGAGGGGCGTGCGCAGTTATCGGTCCCAGACGCCACTCAATGGGCATGGAAGTGCATGCCACCATCGACGGGAATCACCGCTCCGGTGATATAGCGAGCCAGGGGCGAGGCGAGGAATGCGACCAGTTGGCCAACATCTTGCGGTTCGCCGAAGTAACCGATGGGGATATGACGGGCGATGAATGCCTGCCGGCTGTCTTGCGTTGGGTGCAACCTTTCCAGCACCTGGGCGCTGTTGATCCGGCCGGGGGCGATGCAGTTGACCGTGATGCCCGCGCAGGCTACCTCGCATGACAATCCCTTGGCCCAGAGATGCAGCGCACCTTTGGCGGCGCTAGCGGCGTTCAGCGATCGAGGCTCCATCGAGCCGCTGAGGTTGATGATGCGGCCCCACTGGCGTGCATGCATTGTTGGCAATACCGCCTGGGTCAGTCGTCGCGCCGCAGAGAAGTTGAGGGCGAAGGCTTCCTCCCAGTCGTCATCGCAAGCATAGAGCCCGGTGGGGCGGGCGCCGCCAGCGCAATTGACCAGGATATCGATGCCACCCAAGGCCCTGGCGGCTTCGGCAGCGATATGGGCAACATCGCTTGCATTCGTCACATCTGCGCTGATGACAATCGGCGCGGTAGCCCCGGCGGCTTCGATGTGGGCGGCAACCTCTTGCAATCGATCAGGCTGGCGCGCGGTGATGGCGATGCGCACTCCCTCCTGGGCGAGCACCCGGGCAACGCCAGCCCCGATGCCGCTGCTGGCTCCGGAAATCAGGGCCGTACGGCCTGCCAGATTCAATTCCATGATCTTCTCCTGTAAGAGCTTCCAGCCGCTTCTGGGGCCGGGTGGCCTCTATCCGAATGGCTGAGCGCTTGCGGAGAGTTTATTGATTACCCCAAGTAGATAAACTTGCATCCAGTTGCATAACTTGGAACCAGGAGTTTCGAATGGATTTGTTGGACAGCATGCGGGTGTACGTCCTGACGGTAGAGAAGGGCAGCCTGAGTGCCGCCGCCGTTACCCTGGGTATCTCCGCGGCCATGGCTGGCAAGCACCTGCGCTCCCTCGAGGCACGCCTGGCCATGCAACTGCTCAAGCGGACGACGCGGCGCCAGCATCTGACGAGCTTCGGTGAGGACTACTATCTGCGCTGCAAGGAAATCCTGCGGTTGGTGGCCGAGACCGACGAGCAAGCCCAGCACCAGCATCTGGCACCCGTCGGCAAGCTGCGGATCACGGCGCCGGTGACCTTCGGAACAGACGCGCTGATGCCGGCCTTGTCGAGCTACATGGATCGTTATCCCGAGGTCCGGCTCGAGGTGGTGCTCTGCGATCGGGTCACGGACCTGGCGGAGGATGGCTTCGAGGTGGCCATTCGCATTGGCGCGCTGCCGGAGGATGCGCCGCTGGTGGCCAGGCCACTGGCTCCCTACCGGCTGATGATGTGCGCCTCCCCGGGCTATCTGGCGCGTCGGGGAATGCCGCGAAGAATGGAGGACTTGCTGCATCACGAATGCCTGTCGTTCAGTCCGACAGCATTGAACGACTGGCCCGACGCTCGGGAAGAACTGGCCCACCGGGCGCCATCGGCGCGGCTGCAGGTCAACAACGGCCAGGCACTGCGCGTCGCCGCCCTGCATGGCCTGGGGATCGTCCTGCAACCCGCGCTCTTGTTGCAGGCAGACGTCCAGGCGGGCCACCTGGTGCAGCTGTTTCCCGAGCAGAGCCTGCCGGACCGCCCAGTGCACGCGGTATACCTGCCGGATCGCTATCACTCGGCCAGGCTACGCAGCTTTGTGGCGTTCCTGGTCGAACAATTTCCCCCTGAAGCCGGGGTGCCACGTCCGGGTGCCTCATGAACTGTTTTATGGAACCTGGCTCAGCTATTCATCTTCGCCGCCAGCAGGGCTCGCTCCTTGGTGAGCGGCTTGAGTACACCCTGGTCATTGCCGACGCGCTGGTAGAAAAAGTAGTTCTCGGCCTGGTCATGCAGGATGCGGTAGATATTGCCCTGGCGTCTCGAGCCCGGGGTGACGCTGCGCTCCACCAGCAATTGATAATCCTCGATGTTCAGGCGTTTCAGCGCTTGCTCGAAGTCCTGCCGGGTACTGGTCTCCCAGCGACGGATGTTGTTCATGTGCCACATGATCGAAAGGAACATGAACAGCACCGCACCCTGGACCACAAGGTGCTTCATGATTTGCTCCATAGAATGACTTCCTGTCTCCTGAGGCTGGTGCGAGTCGTGCGCCACAAGCGATAGCGGGGCTGCAACTGGACGTGGCGCATGAGCCCGGCACGCTGGGATTGTGCTTCCGAGGTGGTTACGACTTGAGACACAAAGGCTTCAAATGGCTCTGCCCGGGATGCTAGGTTTGTCGCGTTATCGGTCGCGGATTGTGTAGGAAAGCGCCATGGAATCCCAAGTTTTTGAGAATAAGCGCATTGGCGTGGAGGAGTTTACCGGTCAGGTGGTCACGGGTATGACCTTTCTGGATTGCGATTTTTCCCGGGTCGACCTGTCGGAAACCCAGTTCATCGATTGCAGTTTCTACGATCCCGAGCGCCAGGTCGGCTGCAACTTTCGCAGTGCCAAGCTCAAGGGCGCCTCGTTCAAGCGCTGTGACCTGACGGTCTGCGTATTCAACTTCGCCAGCGCCCTGGGGCTGGAGATCACCGAGTGCAAGGCCCAGGGGGCCGACTTCAGCAGCGCCAGCTTCATGAACGTGATTTCCAGCAAGTCCTGGTTCTGCAATGCCTACATCAACAAGAGCAACCTGGCCTACGCCAACTTCTCCAAGGTCAACCTCGAGAAGTGCGAGCTGTGGGACAACCGCTGGACCGGCGCCAATGTCACCGGCGCCACTTTTGCCGGGTCGGACTTGTCCGGTGGCGAGTTCAGCCTCCTGGATTGGCGAACCGCCGATTTCACCGGCTGCGACCTGACCAACTCGCAGTTGGGCGACCTGGATATCCGGCTGGTCAACCTGGACGGAGTCAAGCTCGACCGCGACCAGATGAGCCACCTTGCCGCGCGCCTGGGGATCAACGTGATCGGCTAGCCCGGTACAACGAGGCAACTGGAACCCGCTACGGCGGGTTTTTCATTGCCCCGGCGCTGGCCCGGCCGTGTCAGGGTTCCTTGTGCAGAGGGCGAGCAGGGTTGCCGCAGACCGTGGTGCCGGGTGCCACGCTGCGGGTCACCACCGCTCCCATGCCCACCACGGCGCCCCGGCCGATGACGATGGGCCGCTGGGGCGTGCCTTGCTTGATGATGGCGCCGGCGCCGAGGTAGGCATGGTCCTCGATCACCACCGCCCCATTGCAATGCACGTTGGGCGCGAAGGTGACGAAGTCGCCGATGATGCAGTCATGGGCGACGTAGCTGTAGAGATTGGCGTGGAAGAACCGGCCGATTCGCACATTGGCCGTCACCACGGCAAATGGGCACAGCACCGCGCCCTCGCCGATCTCGTTGCACGCCAGGTCCAGTGCATTGGCCGCCATGATGGAGAAGGGCCGGGCCCCGGCGCTGGCCATCCGCGTGGCCAGCTCTTCGCGGATATGGCTGTTGGCGATGGTGATGTTGAAGTGCCTGGTGGCATCCAGGGCCAGGAACTCCTCGAGTCCCAGCACGCTGAAGCCATTGAGGCAGGTGCCGGCCAGTTGTTCATCGACGAACACCAGTCGTGCCGTTTGCCAGCACTGCGTCTTGTGCAACTGCTGGGCGGCCAACGGCATCACTTCGCGACCGAAGCCGCCGGCGCCACAAATCGCGTAGACATCCATTGTGCATTTCCTCGTTTCCGGGGGCGGGCAGGCGCCAAGCCTAACTCAATTGCCGCGCCTCGCACGCCATTCGAAGGGCCGGGAGCGAGGCCAACCTTGACCTGCCGGTCCGCTATCCAGAAGATGCCTACCTTCAATCCCAGGCTCAGGAGAGGGCATGCAGGCGCAAGACGGCTACTTCGAAATCACCCCCGAGGATCTGCAGGAGCGCTCCCTGGCGCAACTGGCCGCCAGCCAGCCACTGCCCGTGCGTGGCGTGGGCCTGGACCTGAGCGGCCAGGACCTGTCCCGCAGCAACCTGGCCGGTGCCCATTTCGAACGCTGCAGCTTCAGTGCTACCAACCTCACCGCTGCCAACCTGGCCAACAGCCGCTGGACCAGTTGCCGGGCCGGCCAGGCGACACTGCGCTCGGCGGTGCTCACCGATGCCCGCTTCGAACGCTGCGACCTGAACAACACCCTGTGGCAACGCAGCAAGGTCGCCCATGTGCAGTTCGAAGGCTGCAAGCTCACCGGCGCCAACTTCGCCGATGTCTCGGCCCTGGGCCTGGGCTTCTCCGACTGCCTGCTCAACAGCGCCATGCTGTCCGGTATCTCGTTCTACAAGGCGCAGCTGTATCGCATCGATTTCAGCGAAGCGGACCTGACCTATTGCGACTTTCGCAAGGCAGTGTTCATCGAGGGGGGCAGCCTGTCCCTGGCCCGGGTGAACAATGCCCGTTTCGACGACGCCGACCTGCGTGAAGCCAGCCTGCAGGGCCTGCGACTGGTGGATGCGAAGCTGTTCAAGGGCGCGATCATCTCCCGTAGCCAAGCCGGCATGCTCCTGGCCGGCCTGGGCCTGACGGTCCTCTGAATCAGGCCTGCCGGGCCTGGTGCAGGTTTTCCAGTACGCCGATGAAGGCCTGCGCCAGGGGGCTGCGCTTCTGGCTGTGGGTCAGTACCAGCAACGGAGCGGTGGCGCCCAGGTCCACCACCGGCCGGTAGCTCACGCCTTTTTTCGCCAGGGTCCGGGTGCAACTGGGCACCAGGGCGATACCCTGGCCCGCGGCGACCAGGGCGATGATCGAGGTGATCTGGCGCCCGCTGGGCCCCGGCCGCAGGGGCAGGTCGTTGCGACGGTACAGCTGTTCGATGGCTTCATTGAGCCCAGAGCCATAGCCGGCCGGAAACAGGATCAGCGGCGACTCGCTGAGTTCGGCCAGGGTCACCTCGGCCTGGGCCGCCAACGGGCTGTCGCTGGCCAGCGCCGCCACCAGCGGCTCGTCCCCCAGGGACAGGGTGTGGATCTCGGCCAGCTCGTCCGGCGGCTGCATCCGGCTCAGGCCGATGTCGATCCGCCCATCGACGATCTGCGCCCACTGGCTGGCCGAGGCGCCTTCCACCAGTGTCAACTGCACCTCGGGAAAGCGCTGGGCGAAGGCCTGGATCGCCTCGCTGAACAACTCCGACAAGGCGATCGAGCTGGCATATCCCAGGGCCAGTTGCCCGGCGCTGCCGGCGGCCAGCTTGGCGGCCATGGCCTCGGCCAGTTCCATTTGCTCCAGCACCGCCCGGGCATAGGGTAAAAAATGCAGGCCCTGGGCCGTGAGGGTCACGCTGCGGCTGGTGCGATCGAACAAGCGAAACCCCAGCTCGCTCTCCAGCGCCGAGATCTGTCGGGTCAGAGGAGGTTGCGCCAGATGCAGGCGCAACGCGGCGCGGCCGAAGTGCAGTTCTTCGGCGACGGTCAGAAAATAACGCAGCCTGCGTAGATCGAGCATCCTGTTCCCTGGGTATTGATCGGTCGGAAATCGGTATTGGTCCTGGTCCAGCGACGTATTTTATAAAAGCCTTTCGCCACAAAACGAGAGGTTTCATGTCCCTGTTTGCACACCGTGCCCGCCTGGCCCTGTTTCTATGTGGCTGCGCCGCCTTCCTCAACCTGTATGCGACCCAGGGCATCCTCCCGGTGTTCGCTGCGGATTTTGCCGTGAGCGCCAGGGAAGCGGGCTGGAGCATCACCGTCACCACCTTGGCGGTGGCTCTCGGGGCGCCATTCACCAGCCGCTTGAGCAGTGCCTGGGATCAACGCCGGGTGATAGTGCTGGCAGCGCTGGCCCTGGCGCTGCCAGCTGTGCTGGTGGCCTGCGCTGGCAACCTGGCCCAGTTGCTGCTGTGGCGTTTTGTCGAAGGCCTGCTGATTCCCCTGGTCTTCGCCACCAGCGTTGCCTACATCGGCGACCGCTGGCGCGGCGGCATGATCACCGAGGTCACCAGCCTGTATGTGGCCGGCACCGTGCTCGGTGGGTTCGCCGGGCGCTTCGTCACGGGTGTCGCGACCCAGTACCTGGGCTGGCGCGAGGCCTTCGCGCTGCTGGCGGGTCTGAGCCTGCTGCTTGGCCTGGCCATCCACTGGCTGTTGCCGGCCAATCCGCCGGCGGCCGAGCGCCATCTGGCCGAGCGTCGTGGCAGTTGGCGTCAACTCTGCGGCAAGCCCTTGCTGGCGTCCTACGCCGTGGGGTTCTGCGTGCTGTTCGCGCAAGTCGCCACCTTCACCTACGCCGGGCTCTACCTTGGCCAGCCGCCATTCGAATTGGGCCCGGCGGCCCTGGGAGCGCTCTATGGCGTGTTCCTGCTGGCGCTGGTGGTGATCCCGCTCGCCGGGCGCCTGAGCAAGTCCCGGCCCCAGGCCGAACTGTTGCTGGTGGCGGCATCGCTGGGTGTCTGCGGCTCGGCCCTGAGCCTGTTGTCGTCATTGTGGCTGATGGTGCTGGGCCTGGCCCTGAGCTCCACCGGGGTGTTCCTGGCCCAGGCGGCGGCCAATGCCTTCATCAGCGCCAGCGCCGGGCCGCACAAGGCCAGGGCGGTGGGGCTGTACCTGACCTGCTACTACCTGGGCGGCAGCGCTGGCGCCGTGCTGCCGGCAGTACTCTGGAACCGCTGGGGCTGGCCGGGCTGCGTGGCGTTGATCCTGGCGTTCCAGGTGCTGGCCCTGCTGATCGGCTGGCACGGTTGGCGCGCGCCGCGGCCACGCCAGCAACTGGCCAGCTGATGCAGCCCCAAGGGACTACCTGAGATGAGCCTGAGCGATCTGCCGCTGCGCCAGAGCCAATTGTTGAAGTTCGTCGAGCCGCTGCTCAACGACATGCCCGCCAGTGCCTGGAAGCATGCGCTGTTCGAGGCATTCTGGAGCCAGCGGTGCGACCTGCTGGCCATCGAGGATGCCTTCTTGAAGCTGGTCGAATACCCGGGGCTGGGGCCGGGGCTGGCGAGCTTCTTCGCCGGCTGGTGGCAGGTCCATGACGGCCTGCGCGTTGACGCCATCCCAGCTAGATGCCTGGAGTCGCTGGTCGCCGACAGCCCCTCGGCCTGCGGTCATCGCGAGTGGGCCGAGGCCAGCCTCGGCCAGGGACGGCCGGGCGCCGGTGCGCCGCCCGGGGCAGGGCAGGACCGCGCCCCGCAGCTGTTCCAGGCCATGGCTGGATTGGCCTGCGGCAATGACCGCTGGCTGCAGCGCACGCATCGCGTGCCTGCGGTCCTGGAGTTTCGCCAGTGGCTGGAGGCCGGTTACCTGGATGGCCAGTTGCCCGGGCTGCAGGCCAACCTGGTCCGGCAGGTCTACGTGCTGGGCGAGGCGCGGTATCTGCAACCGCTGCTCCAGCGCTGGCTGGCCGGTACCCAGGGGTGGCCTGCGCAGCTCGCACCGGCTGCCCAGGCCTGGTGCCAACTGCACGCCGGATCGCTGCAGCAGGCGCGCTTCCAGTCGGCCCTGGCCGCCGTCGATGCCTGCACCGAGGCCATGGCGATCGCCCCCGACGAGCCCGCCGCCCGCAACCTGTTCGCCCAGTACTTGCAGCGCCGTTCCCGGGCCATGCTCGCTTGCGCCCGGGTACTGCCCGCCGATTCTTCCCCCAACCCATCCGGCCACCCCCATGAATGACCAGAACCCCGCGATTCCCGCTGTAGCCTCCGCCAGCGCCGCCCAGGTGCGGCGCCGCTCGCTGCTGGCCGGTTGCAGCGCCCACGCCGTGCACGATGGCCTGACCGATGTGATCTATGTCCTGCTGCCGGTGTGGCAGGCCCAGTTCGCCATGAGCTATGCCCAGGTCGGCCTCTTGCGCGGGGTCTATGCCGGGATGATGGCCGGCGTCCAACTGCTGGCCAGCCGCGCGGCCGGGCGCTGGGGGCGCGAGCGCCTGCTGGTGGGAGGAACCGCGCTGGCCGGCCTGGCCTATCTGCTGGTCGGGCAGGCGACCGGCCTGGGCGTGCTGTTCCTGGCGCTGTTGCTGGGCGGCCTGGGGGCCAGTACCCAGCACCCGCTGGCCTCGTCGCTGATTACCGATACCCATGAGGCTGGTGGCGGGGTCAAGGAGGCCCTGGCGCAATACAACTTCGCCGGCGATATCGGCAAGACCCTGGTTCCCGGTGTGGTGGGCCTGTTGCTGGCGCTGGTCAGCTGGCGCGCCAGCGTGACCCTGGTGGGCCTGCTGGGGTTGGCCGCGGCCTTGCTGCTGTGGTGGTTGCTCCCGTCCCGGGCCAGCACTTCGGCGCTGCGCGACAAGGCACCCAGGATCCTCAGCGGCCAGGGTTCGGTAGGTGGCCTGTGGGCGCTGATCGTCACCGGCACCCTGGACAGCGCGGTGCGCATGGGCTTCTTGACCTTCCTGCCATTCCTGCTCAAGGCCAAGGGCGCCGGCAGCGCCGGAATCGGCCTGGCCCTGACCCTGCTGTTCATCGGCGGCGCGTTCGGCAAGCTGTTCTGCGGTTACCTGGGGGCACGCATCGGCATGATGAAGACCGTCTGGCTGACCGAATCCAGCACGGCGTGCCTGATCGTCCTGGCGGTGTTCCTGCCCTATGGCGCCCTGATGGTGACGCTGCCGCTGCTGGGCCTGGTGCTCAACGGCACCTCGTCGGTGCTGTATGGCGCAGTGCCGGACCTGGCAGGGGCCGGCAAGCGCGAGCAGGCATTCTCGCTGTTCTACACCGGCACCATCGGCGGCGGCGCGTTGGCCCCGATGCTGGCCGGACTGCTCAGCGATGTCGCCGGCGTGGCGCCGGCGGTGATGGTCCTGGCGGCGCTCCTGCTGCTGACGTTGCCCCTGTCCTGGCAGGTGCAGCGCGGGCTGCCAGCTGCAGCTGGCACGCCATGAACGAAGGCTCGAGGATGGAAAGAGACAAGGGCATGGCGCTGCTGGCGTGGTGCTCCTGCACTGTTTTTCACACAGATTTACAGCTGCCGGAACAGCACCGCGCTAGCCTGGGCACTCGCAGGCCACCAGCCAGGGGAGGTGCGTGGTCACGCAACGACAATCTCGATGGATGCCCTGATGAGCCTGTTTGCAACGAGCATTTACCACTACTGGCAATCCAGCTTGAGTGCCCTCGAAGGCTTGCGGGAGGACGGCGGCTTCAGCGTGCGGGTCGATCCCGGGCTGGAAGACCAATCGCGCCTGATGCTGCTGCGCACTCCCGGCGGCAGCCAGGCAGTGTTGACCCCGGGCTTGGCGCAGATCCTCGGTCTGGCCGAGGGACCGGTGGATACCGAGGCCGCCTTCCTGGCGCGCCTGGAGCAGGCCGGTATCCGCCTCAACGGCGCCGACCATGTGTTCTATTACCCCCGGCAACGTCACGCCGAGCTGTTGCGCGATACGGCCCTGGGCGATACCCGGGCATTGTCGGCGGCGGACGAGCAGCGGTTCGCCCGCTTCCAGTCCAGCGCCAGCGCAGAGGACCTGGACAATGCCTATGTCGAACTGGATCACTGGGCGGTGTTCGGCGCTTTCGAACAGGACCGGCTGGTGGCGGCGGCGAGCATGTATGCCTGGGACGGGTCGCCGCTCGCCGATCTGGGCGTGCTGACCCTGGAGGCGTTTCGCGGCCGGGGCCATGCCCGCAGGTTGGTGCGGGCGATCTGCCGGCATGCCCTGGAGCAGGGCCAGGAGCCGCAGTACCGCTGCCAGGTCGACAACCTGGCCTCGGTGGCGCTGGCTCGGGCGGCGGGGCTGGAGCTGTTCGGCCAGTGGCTGGTGATCCACCCCGATTGCGAGATCTGACGGCTTAGCGGTGCAGGCGGGTGTGGCCCGGGCCGTGCCGGTTCAGGCGCCCACCATCCACTTGGCCAGGCCGTGGCGGCCACTGACCCCGAGCTTGGCGGCGGCGCGCTTGAGGTAGGTCTCGATGGAGCTGTTCTTCACGCTCAGGCGCTGGGCCATCTCCGGCACGGTACCGCCGGTGAGCAGCCCCAGGCAGACTTCTTTTTCCCGGGCCGAGAGGGTGATATCGCCCAGTGACAGGCGTTCGTCGAACTCGCGCTGCAATGGTGACTGCTCCTGGTTGTCCCGGGGGCGGCTGGTCCAGCTGCGCAGGTTCTTCAGGGCTTGCTGGCGATGCATCTGCGCATGGCGTTCCAGCAGCGGCAGCAGGGTCGAGGACAGGCTCTTGAGGAACGACAGCTCGGACAGGGAAAACCCACCCTGGGTCGATTCGCGGTAGAGCGCGATCACGCAGCGGCGGTTGGCCTTGCGCGACACCAGGTGGCATTGGTGCGGGGTATTGCGTGCTTGCCGGGCATGGACCTGGGCGTTGATCTGGATCAGCAGCGAATCATCCATTTCCAGCATTTTGTGCAGCAGCGGTTCTTGGCGCCGGGCGGCTTCCGGCAGTTGTTCCGGCTGTCCGGCACGTCCCAGCAGGGTGATTTCCTCGGCGCGGGTCTGGCGCTCGTCGAGGGTCCATTCACTGAGTACCAGATGATCGGCCGGCACCAGTTTGTTCACCAGTTCGAGCATGTTCGCGGCGAACTGGCCCTGGCCGGTGTTGGAGATCAACTGCCCCAGTTCCAAGTAGAAATTCGGTGTTTCCAGGTTGGCGATACTGCTGGTCAGACTCATATCCCTATCATCCTTGATCAAGGCAAATCGCTGATCGAAGCCTTGAAACCTTATTGCGACGGCGCACCGCAGCAGGTCCTCCATGAACCCGATCCGGTCAGATGCGTCTGATTTAAGCCTAAGCATTTGCTTCGCGTCTGTAGGGGGAAACCGGGACACAAAACCCCGGGCCGGGCTCGCCAAGCCCCCTGCGCCGGGCCTCGGCCAGTGCGCCGCAAGCCCGTGGGCACGGGGTCGCAGTGAGTTGCAACGGACTTTGGCGACAGGCTTCGCAAAGAGTTCGGGACTGGACTGACGAGTCAGGAACCTCAGGTACAGATGGTCAATTTCCTACAGCTAATTCAGCCGATCCGCAAACCATCGCCAACCCCTCCGATACCCGCCAGAGCCGCGTCCCAGGCGGCCGGCAGCCCGGCGGACTGTCCGGGTTTGGGGTGACATACAGCCCAGGGGGCCGATGCTTAAATTTCGTTCGCCGGTGCCTTGGCCATCACATGAGAAGGATCTTATGACGCGTTTTTCTGCCATTGCCGTGGGCGACGCTGCCGTCGCCATCCGTCGCTCGCCGCAGGCCGGATGCCTGCCCCGGAAGCAGTCATGAACGCCGGTCCGCTACAGGCCCCGGGCCTGCCGTTGACCGCCGGGCAGCGGGATATCTGGCTCGACCAGCTCAGCCGCGGCGACTCGCCCTTGTACAACATCGGCGGTTATGCCGAGTTGCGCGGCCCGTTCCGTCCCGAGTTGATGCAGCGCACCGTGGAACTGGTGGTGGCCCGGCACGACGTGCTGCGCACCGTGCTGTCCCGCGAGGGCAGCCAGGACGGCCTGCCGCTGCAGTATTTCGACCGCCACTGGCCGGTGCAGCTGGCGCTCCACGACCTGTCCGATGCCGCCGATCCGCTGGCCGCCGCCCGAGTGCAGATTCAAGGGCAGATGCAGCAGCCGTTCGCCCTCGAAGGCCAGCGGCTGTGCCGTTTCTCGTTGTTTCGCCTGGGCTCCGAGCATCACCTGATGCAGGTCGAAGCCCATCACTTGATCCTCGATGGCTGGGGCTTCGCCCAGTTGTCCCAGGCCCTGGGCGAGGTCTACGGCGCCCTGCTGCAGGGTGAGCAGCCGGCAGCCGAGGCGCCATCCTTCAGCGACTTCGTCGAGGACGATGGCCGCTACCACCAGTCCAGCCGTTACCAGCGCGACCGCGACTACTGGCTGGCCAAGTACCACAGCGTGCCGGAACCGTTGCTGCGTCCGCGCTATCGCCCCAGCGCCACCGACGAGACCCCCGGCGGGGCGCTGGTACAGGCTTTCCCCGCGGTGTTGCACGAGCGGATGAAGGCCCTGGGCAAGCAGCTTGGCGGCTCGGCTTTCCATGTACTGCTGGCCGCATTGCATGTGTATTTCACCCGGGTCGACCAGCGCCGTGACTGGGTCCTGGGCATGCCGGTGCTGAACCGGCCCAACGCCGCCTTCAAGGCCACCCTCGGCTCCTTCACCCAGGTCAGCGCGGTGCGCATGGACTTCGCCCCGGACTTGACCTTCGAAGCCCTGGTGATGGCGGTGCGCGACAGGTTGAAACAGGATTTTCGCCACCAGCGCTTCCCCTTGAGCGAGCTCAATCGTGCCCTCGGCCTGCTGCGCGAAGACCGCACCCAGCTGTTCGAGTTGTCGCTGTCCTACGAGGTGGAGAACCTGGACTACCGCTACGGTGAGGCCAGCGCCTCGTCGGTCAAGGTTTCCAACCGCCACGAACCGGAACCCCTGGCCATCCACCTGCGCAGCAACAGCTTCGAGGACAGTGCCTGGATGCACTACGTCTATGACCGCCGGTATTTCCAGGCCGAGGAGATCCAGGCCATGGCCGGGCACTTGCTGCACGTCCTGGAGCAAGGGCTGGAGGACACAGGTTTGCCGATGCAGCGCTTCTCGTTGCTCACCGGCGCCGATCGCGCCCGCCTGGAGCAATGGAATACCACCGGCCAGGCGAACGCCGCCGAGCAGCGCATCCATGGGCGGATCGAGGCCTGGGCCGAGCGCACCCCGGATGCCATCGCCCTTATCGCCCAGGGCCAGCAGATCAGCTATGCCCAGCTCAACCAGCAGGCCAACACCCTGGCCCGGCACCTGCAGGCCCTGGGCGCCGGCCCGGATGAGCGGGTGGCCATCGTGGCCCGGCGCAGCCCGCAAACCCTGGTGGGCTTGCTGGCGATCCTCAAGGCCGGCGCCGGCTACGTGCCCATCGATCCGGCGCACCCGGCCGAGCGCCTGGCCTACCTGCTGGAGGACTGCGCCCCGGTGGCGGTGCTGGTCCAGCAAGACCTGCGCCAGCGCCTGCCGGCGTTGTCGATGCCAGTGGTGGAACTGGATAGCCAGCAGTGGCAACCGGGGACCGTTGCCAACCCGCAAGTGTCGGGGCTGACGCCGCGGCACCTGGCCTATGTGATCTACACCTCGGGCTCCACCGGCTTGCCCAAGGGCGTGCAGGTGGAGCACCAGAGCTTGTCCGGCCTGGTGGACTGGCATTGCCAGGCGTTCGACCTGGGCCCGGGCCGCCACAGCTCGTGCCTGGCCGGTTTTGGCTTCGACGCCATGGCCTGGGAAATCTGGCCGACCTTGTGCGCCGGGGCGACCCTGCACCTGGCGCCGGTCAGCGATGGTCCCGAGGACCTGGATCGCCTGCTCGCCTGGTGGCACGCCCAGCCCCTGGACGTGAGTTTTTTGCCGACCCCGGTGGCCGAGTACGCCTTCAGCTGTCACACCGGCCATCCGCACCTCAAGACCCTGCTGGTGGGCGGCGACCGCCTGCGCCAGCCACCCGCAGCCCAGGGCTTTACCCTGGTCAACAACTACGGCCCCACCGAAGCCACGGTGGTGGCCACTTCCGGGGTCATCGAGCCGGGCGGGGCGCTGCACATCGGCCGGCCGATCGCCAACACCCGCATCTATCTGCTGGACGAGCAGCAGCGGCCACTGCCCATCGGCATTCCCGGCGAGCTGTACGTCGGTGGCGCCGGAGTGGCCCGGGGTTACCTCAAGCGTCCCGAGTTGACTGCCGAACGCTTCCTCGACGACCCGTTCAGCGAAGTGCCGGGGGCACGCATGTATCGCACCGGCGACCTGGCGTGCTGGCGCCACGACGGCACCCTGGAGTACCTGGGGCGCAACGACGACCAGGTGAAGATCCGCGGCCTGCGCATCGAGCTGGGGGAAATCGAAACCTGCCTGGGTCGCCATCCGGCCCTGCGCGAGGCGGTGGTCCAGGCCCGCGACGGCCAACTAGTGGCCTGGTTCAGTGCCGACGGCGAGGTGCCCATCGGCGAGCTGCGCGAACACCTGCTGCAACGCCTGCCGGACTACATGGTGCCGATGGCCTATGTGCGGCTCGACGCCTTGCCGCTGACCGCCAACGGCAAGCTGGACCGCAAGGCCCTGCCGGCGCCGGACCCGCTGGCCTTGATCAGTCGCGAATACGAGGCGCCCCAGGGGCCGCTGGAAACCACCCTGGCGCGGCTCTGGGCCGAAGTGCTGCAGGTCGGGCGGGTCGGGCGCCAGGATCACTTCTTCGAACTGGGCGGGCATTCGCTGCTGGCCTTGCAACTGATCCAGCGCATGGATCAGGAAGGCTTGCAGGCCGATGTGCGAGTACTGTTCGGCCAACCGACCCTGGCCAGCCTCGCCGCCGCGGTGGAGCAGGGGGCCGGGCTGCAGGTCCCGGCCAACCGTGTGCCGCCGGGCTGCCAGCGCATCACCCCGGACATGCTCAGCCTGGTGGATCTGGACCAGGACAGCATCGACCGGGTAGTGGCGACGATTCCCGGCGGAGCGGCCAACGTCCAGGAGATCTATCCCCTGGCGCCTTTGCAGGCCGGCCTGTTGTACCACCACATGACCTCGGTCCAGCGCGATCCCTACCAGCAACATGCGCTGTTCGCCTTCGCCCGCCGCGAGGACCTGGACGCCTTCGCCAACGCCTTGCAGGCAGTGATCCAGCGCCATGACATCCTGCGCACCAGCCTGGTCTGGGAAGTGCTGGAGCCAGCGGTGCAGGTGGTCTGGCGCGAAGCCCGGCTGAACCTGGAAGAACTGCGGCCGGCGGCGGGCGAACCGGTGCTCGAGCAATTGCGCCGGCACTTCGATCCACGCCAGCGGCCACTGGATATCCGCCAGGCGCCGATGCTCGCCCTGGCCTGGGCCGAGGACCGGCCACAGGGGCGCTGGCTGGCGCTGCTGCGCTTCCATCACCTGGTCAACGACGCCACTTCCACGGCGGTGCTGATGGCGGAAATCGGCGCCCACATGGACGGCCGCCAGCAGCAGTTGGCCGCGCCTTTCGCCTACCGCGAATACGTGGCCCGCACCGGCCTGGACCAGGAGCGCCACGCCGCGTTCTTCCGCCAGGCCCTGGCCGGGGTGGACGAGCCGACCCTGGCCTTCGAACTCAAGGAGCGCCCCGGCGAGCAAGCGGACCACGAAGAGGCTGGGCAGTCGCTCGACGCCGGCTTCGAGCAGCGCCTGCGTGAGCAGGTTCGGCGCCATGGGGTCAGCGCCGCCAGCCTGTTCCACCTGGCCTGGGCCATGGTGCTGGGACGTACTTGCGGCCGCGACGACGTGCTGTTCGGCACCGTGCTGCTGGGACGCTTGCAAGCCGGTGCCGGGGCGGACCGGGCCCTGGGCATGTTCATCAATACCTTGCCCCTGCGCCTGGAACTGGCGGGGCTCAACGTCGTCGACGGGCTGCGCCAGGTCCAGGAGCGTCTCAGCGCGCTCCTGGCCCATGAACAGGCGCCGTTGTCCCTGGCCCAGCGTTGCAGCGCAGTGGCGCCGCCGACCCCGCTGTTCAATGCCTTGCTCAACTACCGGCACAACGTCGAGGCCGACGCCCAGGCGCTGTTGCAGGACCTGCCGGCCGGGGTGCAATTGCTCGCCAGCGAGGAGGTGGTCAGCTATCCGCTGATGCTGGCGGTGGACGACCTGGAGCCGGGCTTGCGCCTGGGCCTTCGCGCGCCCCGGCGGATCGGCGCGCAACGCTTGCTGGACTACCTGCAATGCACGCTGCAAAGCCTGCTACTGGCCCTGGAGCAGGCGCCGGCGACATTCCTGCACAGCCTGTCGATCCTGCCCGAGACGGAGCGCACGCAGTTGCTGTCGGCGTACAACGCCACCGAGTCGGACTATCCCCGCCAGCTGACCCTGCATGCGCTGTTCGAGGCCCAGGTCCGGCGCACGCCCGAGGCCATCGCGGTACAGGCCGGCGAGCGCCGCTTGAGTTATGCAGAGCTCAATCGCCAGGCCAACCAGTTGGCCCATCACCTGCGCGAGTTGGGCGTGGGGCCGGACGTGCGAGTCGGGCTCTGCGTCCAGCGCAGTCCCGAGCTGCTGGTGGGCCTGCTGGGCATTCTCAAGGCCGGCGGCGCCTACGTGCCCCTGGACCCGGACTACCCGGCCGAGCGCCTGCACTTCCTGGTGCAGGACAGCCAGCCGCTGGCGGTGCTGGTGCACCAGCCGACCCACGGCTTGCTGGCGGATCTGGCCCTGCCGCTGCTGGACTTCGACGCCAGCCCCTGGCAGCACCAGCCGCAGCACGACCCGCAGGTGCCGGACCTGGAGGTCTCGCACCTGGCCTACGTGATCTACACCTCGGGTTCCACCGGCACGCCCAAGGGCGTGATGGTCGAGCACCGTGGCCTGGGCAACCTGATGCACTGGGGCTCGCAGCTGTGCCCGCAGTCTGCGGGCGGCACCTTGCTGCAAAAGGCCCCGTTCAGCTTCGACGGCTCGGTCTGGGAGCTGTTCTGGCCCCTGGTCACCGGCATGCGCCTGCTGCTGGCGCGGCCGGGCGGCCACCGCGACCCGGACTACCTGGCGCATCTGGTAGTGGAACAGCAGGTGACGATGATCAAGTTCGTCCCGGCGATGTTGCTGCAGTTCCTGCAACTGGAAGAGTCGAGCCAGTGCCAGAGCCTGACCGACGTGTTCTGCGGCGGCGGCGAGCTGACCGAGGCCATCGCCCGGTTGCTGCGCCAGCGCCTGCCCCGGGCCCGCCTGCATAACGTCTACGGGCCTACCGAGGCCACGGTGGACAGCACGGCCTGGACCCTGGAGCCCGATGCGCCGATTCCGCCGGTGCAACTGCCCATCGGCCGGGCCATCACCAACACCCGGCTGTATGTCCTGGATGCCCACGACCAGCCAGTGCCACGGGGCGTCAGCGGCCAGTTGCACATCGGTGGCGTCGGGGTCGCCCGCGGCTACCTGGGCTTGGCGCAGTTGCAGGCCGAGCGGTTCATCGCCAGCCCCTTCGTCGCCGGCGACCGGCTGTACCGCAGTGGCGACCTGGTGCGCTATGCCGAGGATGGCAACCTGGAGTTCCTCGGGCGCAACGACTTCCAGGTCAAGCTGCGCGGCTTGCGCCTGGAGCCGGGGGAAATCGAGGCACGGCTGGCCGAGCATCCGGCGGTGCGCGAGGTGGCGGTGCTGCTGCGCGGCGAGCGCCTGGTGGCCTACTACAGCCTGCATCCGGGAGCCACGGAACCGGGGATCGAGACCTTGCGCGCCCATGTCCTGGAGCGCCTGCCCGACTACATGGTGCCGGCGGCCTACGTGCGCCTGGACGCCTTGCCCCTGAGCGGCAATGGCAAGCTGGATCGCAAGGCCTTGCCCGAGCCCGGGGCCGATGCGGTGCTGGCCCGGGAATTCGTGGCCCCCGAGGGTGAACTGGAAACCACCCTGGCGCGGCTCTGGGCCGAAGTGCTGCAGGTCGAGCGGGTGGGGCGCCACGACCACTTCTTCGAGCTGGGCGGACACTC
This sequence comes from Pseudomonas piscis, assembly GCF_009380155.1. Classification (GTDB taxonomy): domain Bacteria; phylum Pseudomonadota; class Gammaproteobacteria; order Pseudomonadales; family Pseudomonadaceae; genus Aquipseudomonas; species Aquipseudomonas piscis. Next base: position 1,882,690 of record NZ_WHUV01000001.1, read on the forward strand.
GCTGCTGGCGGTCAGCCTGGTGGCGCGCATGCGCCAGGAAGGCCTGCATGCCGATGCCCGGTTGCTATTCAGCCAGCCGACCCTGGCCGCGCTGGCGGCCAATACCCGCAGCCAGTTGCAACAGGTGGACATTCCCGCCACCACCATTCCACAGCTCAAGCGCCAGCGGCGCCTCTGAGCCTTTCGCACCTTCTGTCATGACCTTGGCGCGCCGGCCCGGATGCCGGCGCGGCGGCGTGACGCCAAGGGGGACAGGCCCGGGATAGTGTCCCGAGTTCCCATGCCAGACACCTGTGGAGGGATGTTTTAGCGTTCCTTCGCTGCGCCAGATCCTGGCTGTTGCGCGGCCCCCTGCACCCAAGGGGCGTGGCTGCTCGTGAAGTGGACAGCGGCCACATCTGAAACGTTGCATCTGAAACACGGACGTTCTCTTCAACCGTTTCCGAATCCTAGGCAGGTCACACATGCAGTTCAGCGAATTGATGGCGGTTCTTTCCACCCTGGCGATCCGACTCCAGCGCGACGGCCAGGACCTGCTGGTCCAGGGCGATGACGAGGCCCTGGACGATGGGCTTTGGGACAGTCTGGTCGAGCACAAGCCACGGCTCCTGGAACTGCTGGACGAGCAGGGCGGCGACTGGCTGAGCCCGGCCTTCAAGATCACCCCGGACATGCTGCCGCTGGCCCGGCTGGACGTATCGGCCATCGAGCGCATCGTCGCCGCGGTGCCCGGTGGCGCGGCCAACGTCCAGGACATCTACCCCCTGGCGCCACTGCAAGAAGGCATGCTCTACCACCATCTGTCCGCGGCCCAGGGTGATCCCTACGTGCTGCAGGCACGCTTCGCCTTCGCCAACGATGCGTTGCGCCAGGACTTCGCCGGCGCCTTGCAATGGGTCATCGAGCGGCATGACATCCTGCGTACCGCCATCGCCTGGGAAAGCCTCGACGAACCGCTGCAAGTGGTCTGGCGCCATGCGCCGCTGGTGTGCGAGCAGGTCGCCCTGGACCCTGCCGGCGGCGATGCCCTGGGCCAGTTGCAGGCCCGCTACGATGCTCGGCATCTGCGCCTGGACCTGCGCCAGGCACCGCTGCTGCGCCTGGTCTACGCCGAGGACCCGGGCAACGGGCGCCAGGTGGCCCTGTTGCTGTTCCACCACATGGCCCTGGACCATGCCGCGCTGGATGTGGTGCGCCAGGAAATCCAGGCCCGCTTGCTCGGACACAGCGACCGGCTGCCGGCCCCGGTGCCGTTTCGCAATCATCTGGCCCAGGCGCGCCTGGCCCAGGAGCAGGGGCACCATGAGGCGTTCTTTCGCGAGATGCTGGGGGACATCGACGAGCCGACGTTGCCGTTCGGCATCGCCGATGTACAGGGCGCGGGCCGGCGCATCGAGGAGCGGCGGGCGACCCTGCCCAGCGAGCTCAGCCAGCGCCTGCGGGCCCAGGCCCGGCAATTGGGGGTGAGCGTGGCGAGCCTGATGCACCTGGCCCTGGCGCGGGTCCTGGGTCAGGTATCCGGACGCGAGGCGGTGGTATTCGGCACGGTGCTGCTGGGCCGCATGGAAGCCGGCGAGGGCGGCGAGCGGGCCTTGGGCATGTTCATCAATACCTTGCCGCTACGGGTGGATGTCGGTGCCCAGGGCGTGCGCGCCGGAGTGCTGGCCACCCACCGCCGGCTGACCGCCATGCTCGGCCATGAACACGCGTCGCTGGCCCAGGCCCAGCGCTGCAGCGGCGTCAGCGCGCCGACCCCGCTGTTCAGCGCCATGCTCAACTATCGCCACAGCCACGCTGGCGACGCCCAGGAAGTCCAGGAAGTCGTGCCGGGCATGCAGATCCTGGGAGCCGAGGAGCACACCAACTATCCGCTGACCATCAACGTCGACGATCTCGGCGAAGACCTGCGGATCGTCGCCCTGGCGGACGTCGCCATCGGCGCCGAGCGCATCACCGGCTACTTGCTGGGCGTGCTGGAGAGCCTGGCCCTGGCCTTGCAGGACAGCCCCGAGGCACCGCTGCACAGCCTGCAGATGTTGCCGGCCAGCGAGCGCCAGTACCTGTTGCAAGGGCTCAACACGCCCCAGGGCCACTACCCGGATCACCCGCTGATCCACCAGCAGGTCGAGGCCCAGGCCCGGGTCCAGCCCGAGGCCACGGCGCTGATCTTCCAGGACCAGCGGCTGAGCTACGGCGAGCTCAACCAGCGTGCCAACCAGGTCGCCCACCGCCTGTTGGCCCTGGGTGTGCGTCCGGACCAACGGGTGGCGATCTGCGTCGAGCGCGGCCTGGAAATGATCGTCGGCCTGCTGGGCATCCTCAAGGCCGGTGGGGCCTACGTGCCCATCGACCCGGCTTACCCGCGCGAACGGATTGCCTACACCTTGCAGGACAGCGCCCCGGTGGCATTGCTGGTGCAGGCCGACACCCAGGCCCTGGTGAGCGACCTGCGGGTGCCGCTGATCGACCTCGACAGCCGCACCCTGGCCCATGAGGCCCTGGACAATCCCCAGGTGTCCGGGCTGACCCCGGCCAGCCTGGCCTATGTGATCTACACCTCCGGCTCCACCGGCCTGCCCAAGGGGGTGATGGTGGAGCACCGCAACGTCGCCCGGCTGTTCTCGGCCACCCGCGACTGGTTCGGTTTCAACTGGCGCGATGTCTGGGCGCTGTTCCATTCCTTCGCCTTCGATTTCTCGGTCTGGGAAATCTGGGGTGCGCTGGTCCATGGCGGTCAGTTGCTGATCGTGCCCCAGGCGGTCAGCCGCTCGCCCGACGCCTGCTATGCGCTGCTGTGCGAAGCCTCGGTGAGCATTCTCAACCAGACGCCCAGCGCCTTCCGCTCGCTGATCTCGGCCCAGGGCCGCAGCGCCCTCAAGCATTCGCTGCGCCAGGTGATCTTCGGTGGCGAGGCCCTGGAGCCCGGGCTGCTCAAGCCCTGGTACGCGCGTGTGGGCAACGTCGGCACCCAGCTGGTGAACATGTACGGCATCACCGAGACCACCGTGCACGTGACCTACCGGCCATTGCAGGCGGCGGACGCGCAACTGGTGGGCAGCAGTCCCATTGGTCGGCGCATCCCTGACCTGCAGCTATACGTCCTCGATGCCTGGCGCGAGCCGCTGCCCACCGGCGTGGTGGGTGAGCTGTACGTAGGTGGGGCCGGGGTCGCCAGGGGCTACCTCAATCGTGAGGAATTGACCGCCGAGCGCTTCATCGTCGATCCGTTCAGCCAGCAGGTAGGCGCCCGCCTGTACAAGACCGGCGACCTGGCGCGCTGGCGCGAAGACGGCAGCCTGGAGTACCTGGGACGCAACGATGACCAGGTGAAGATCCGCGGCTTCCGTATCGAGCTGGGGGAGATCGAAGCGCGCCTGGCCAGTTGCGACGGCGTTCGTGAAGCCGTGGTGGTGGCCCGCGAGGACCTGCCCGGGGACAAGCGCCTGGTGGCCTATGTGATCGCCGCCCCGGGTGCCGCGCCCAGCGCCACGCAATTGCGTGAACAACTGCGCTACAGCCTGGCCGACTACATGCTGCCCAGCGCCTTCGTGCTGCTGGACAGCCTGCCGCTGACCACCAATGGCAAGCTCGACCGCAAGGCCCTGCCGGCGCCCGACAGCCAGGCAGTGGCCCGGCGTGAGTACGAGGCGCCCCAGGGTGAGGTGGAGCAAGCCATCGCGGGGATCTGGCAAGAGCTGCTGCAACTGCCCCAGGTTGGGCGCCAGGACAACTTCTTCGAGCTGGGCGGACATTCGCTGCTGGCAGTCAAGCTGATGGAACGCATGCGCCAGGTGGACCTGTGCGCCGATGTGCGAGTGCTGTTCGGGCAACCGACCCTGGCGGCCCTGGCCGCTGCCGTGGGCGCAGTGAGCGAGGTGCAGGTGCCGGCCAACCGCATTCCCGGCGATTGTTCGCGCATCACTCCAGACCTGCTGCCCCTGGCCAGCCTCGACCAGGCCGCCATCGACCGGCTGGTAGCCCGAGTGCCCGGCGGCGCCGCCAACATCCAGGATATCTACCCGCTGGCGCCGTTGCAGGCGGGCATTCTCTATCACCACTTGAGCTGCGAGGAGGGCGATCCCTACCTGCTGCAAGTGCAGTTCGAGTTCGCCGACGAAGCGACCCTGCAAGCCTTTACCCAGGCCGTGCAACAGGTGATCGAGCGGCATGACATCCTGCGTACCAGCCTGGCCTGGGAAGGCCTGGACGAGCCGGTCCAGGTGGTCTGGCGCCAGGCGCCGCTGGTGGTGCAGGTGCTGGCGGCGGACCCGGCCCGGGGTTCGGCCCTGGCCCAGTTGCAGGAGCGTTTCGATCCACGGCACTACCGCCTGGACCTGGGCGGTGCGCCGCTGCTGCGCCTGGCCTGCGCCCGGGACCCGGGGCAGTCGCGCTGGCTGGGCATCCTGCTGTTCCATCACCTGGCCCTGGACCACACCTCGCTGGAGGTGCTGGTGGAGGAAATCAGCGCCGTGCTGCAAGGCCGTGGCGGGCAACTGCCACCCGCCGTGCCGTATCGCAACTACGTGGCCCAGGCCCGCCTGGGCTTGAGCGAGGCGCAGCACCAGGAGTTCTTCCAGGAGTTGCTGGGCGATATCGACGAGCCGACCCTGGCCTTCGGCTTGCAGGACGTGAAGCGTGACGGTGGCGATATCCACGAACGCCAACTGCACCTGGACCCGCTGCTGTGCCAGCGTTTGCGCACCCAGGCCCGGGCTCTTGGGGTGAGTGTCGCGAGCCTGCTGCACCTGGCCTGGGGCCGGGTGCTGGGGCAATTGTCCGGGCGTGATGACGTGGTATTCGGCACCGTGCTGCTGGGCCGCATGCAGGGTGGCGAGGGGGCCGACCGCGCCCTGGGCATGTTCATCAACACCCTGGCGCTGCGCATCAGCCTGGGCGAGCAGGGCGTGGAACAGGCGCTGCGTTGCACCCATGCGCGGCTGGCGCAACTGCTCGGCCACGAGCATGCCTCCCTGGCCCTGGCCCAACGTTGCAGCGCAGTCCCGGCGGCGCAACCGCTATTCAACAGCCTGCTCAACTACCGCCACAGCGCCAGCCTCGACGCAGACCCCCAGGGGCCGGCGATCTGGGATGGCATCCGCGTGCTCGAATCCCGCGAGCGCAGCAACTATCCGCTGACGGTGAACGTCGACGACGACCACCAGGGCCTGCGCCTGACCGTGCAGGCGCAAGCCTCGGTGGACGGGGCGCGGGTCTGCGGCTACCTGGCTTGCGTCCTAGAGCACCTGGCCCAGGCCCTGGAGCAGGCGCCGGACAAGGCCCTGCTGGCGATCCCGGTGATGCCCAGGACCGAGCGCCAGCAAGTGCTGGTGGAATTCAACGCCACCGCCCGCGACTACCCGCGCCAGCAGACCCTGGCGCAACTGTTCGAGGCCCGGGTCCAGGCCCACCCCGAGCAGGTCGCGGCAGTGCACGGCCAGGAGCGGCTCAGCTACGCCGGGCTCAATGCCCGGGCCAACCGGTTGGCCCATCACCTGCGCGAATTCGGGGTGCAGCCGGGCGATCACCTGGCGATCCTGCTGCCGCGCTCCCTGGACCTGCTGGTCAGCCAGCTGGCCATCAGCAAGTGCGGCGCGGCCTACGTGCCGCTGGACAGCAACGCCCCGGCCAGCCGCCAGGGTTTCATGGTGAGCGATAGCCAGAGCGTGGCCCTGGTCACCCACAGCGACCTGCCGCTGGCGGTGGCGGTGCCCCGGATCGAGCTCGACCGGCTGGAGCTGCAGGCCCTGCCAGCGGATGACGTGCAAGTGCAGCAATCCAGCGCGGCGGTGGCATACATCATGTACACCTCCGGTTCCACCGGCGAGCCCAAGGGCGTGCGGGTGCCGCACCGGGCCATCACCCGCCTGGTGATCAACAACGGTTACGCCGACTTCAACGCCGATGACCGGGTGGCGTTCGCTTCCAACCCGGCCTTCGACGCCAGCACCATGGACGTCTGGGGCCCGCTGCTCAACGGTGGCCGGGTCGTGGTGGTGGACCAACAGACCCTGCTCGACCCGCCGGCGTTCGCCCAGCTGCTGCAAGCTTCTGGCGTGACGCTGCTGTTCCTCACCACCAGCTTGTTCAACCAGTACGTGCAGTTGATCCCCCAGGCCCTCAAGGGCTTGCGCATGCTCCTGTGTGGCGGCGAGCGGGCGGATGCCACGGCGTTCCGGCGGATGCAGGCCCAGGCGCCGAGGCTGCGCCTGGTCAATGGTTACGGCCCGACCGAGACCACCACCTTCGCCGTCACCCACGAGCCCGGAGAGCTGCCGGAAGCTGCCGACAGCCTGCCCATCGGCCGACCGCTGTCCAACACCCAGGTGTACATCCTCGACGCCCACCAGCAGCCGCTGCCCATCGGGGTCGCGGGCGAGATCGTGATCGGTGGCGACGGCGTGGCCCTGGGCTACCTCAACCGTCCCGAACTCACTGCCCAGAAGTTCATCCACGATCCGTTCGCCAACCGCGCCGGTGCCTTGCTCTACCGCACCGGGGACATCGGCCGCTGGCTGGGCAACGGCCTGCTGGAGTATCTGGGGCGCAACGACGACCAGGTGAAGATCCGTGGCCTGCGCATCGAGCCGGGGGAAGTCGAGGTGCGCCTGGCGGCGTGCCCGGGGATCAGGGATGCGCAGGTCCTGGTGCGCGAGGACGAGCCCGGGGACCAGCGCCTGGTGGCCTACTACCGGGTGCAGGACGATGTCGCGCAGCTGTCCGCCCAGACCCTGCGCGACGCCTTGCTCCAGCAATTGCCGGAATACATGGTGCCGCTGGCCTATGTGCGGCTGGATGCCTGGCCGCTGACCGCCAACGGCAAGCTCGACCGCAAGGCCCTGCCGGCCCCGGCCGCCTCGGCCAGCCTCAGCCGTGAGTTCGTCGCGCCCCGGGGCGAGGTGGAAATCGCCCTGGCGCGGATCTGGAGCGACCTGCTCAAGGTAGAGCGGGTCGGGCGCCATGACCACTTCTTCGAACTGGGTGGGCATTCGCTGCTGGCGGTGAGCCTGATCGAACGCATGCGCCAGATCGGCCTGGGAGCCGATGTGCGGGTGCTGTTCAGCCAGCCGACCCTGGCCGACCTCGCCGCCGCCGTGGGCAGCAGCCGCGAAGTCCGGGTGCCGGCCAACCGCATCGGCGCCCAGTGCCGGCAGATCACCCCGGACCTGCTGCCGCTGGTGGAGCTGGAGCAGGCGGACATCGACCGGGTGGTGGCCTGTGTGCCGGGCGGGGTGGCCAATGTGCAGGACATCTATCCCCTGGCGCCCTTGCAGGAAGGCATTCTCTACCACCACCTGAGCGCCGGGCAGGGCGATCCCTACCTGCTGCAATCGCGTATGACCTTCGACAGTCCCGAGCGCCTGGAGCGCTTCGCCGCGGGCTTGCAGCAAGTCATCGACCGCCACGACATCCTGCGCACCGCGGTGCTCTGGGAGGGCCTGGCGCAGCCGCTGCAGGTGGTCTGGCGCGAGGCTCGGCTGCAACTGCTGGAGCAGGCGCTGGATCCGGCCGACGGCGACATCCTCGAACAACTGCAACAGCGTTTCGACGCCCGCCACTGGCGCCTGGACCTGGCCCAGGCACCGCTGATCCGCCTGGTGCATGCCTATGACCGGCAACGCCAGCGGGTGGTGGCGATCCTGTTGTTCCATCACCTGGCCCTGGACCACACCGCTATGGAGGTGATCGGCCAGGAAATGCGCGAGCTGCTGTTCAACGGTGGTCGCGGCCTCGGCGCCCCGGTGCCGTATCGCAACTACGTGGCCCAGGCCCGCCTGGGGGCCGGCCAGGCCGAGCATGAGGCGTTCTTTCGCGAGATGCTCGGCGACATCGACGAGCCGACCCTGGCCTTCGCCGTGGAGGATGTGCAAGGCGACGGCCGGGACATCGAGGAGGCCCACCTGGCGTTGCCCGAGGCCCTGGGCCTGCGCTTGCGTGAGCAGGCGCGGCAACTGGGGGTCAGTGCCGCGGCGCTGATGCACCTGGCCTGGGCCCTGGTGCTGGGGCAGGTGGCCAACCGCCGGCAAGTGGTGTTCGGCACCGTGCTCATGGGCCGCATGCAAGGCGGCGAGGGCGCCGACCGGGCCCTGGGGGTGTTCATCAACACCTTGCCGTTGCGGGTGGATGTGCAGGGTTGCACGGTGCGCGCGGCGGTCAAGGCCACCCACGCCCGGCTCAGTGCCTTGCTCGGCCATGAACACGCTTCCCTGGCCCTGGCCCAGCGCTGCAGCGCCCTGGCCAGCGGGGCGCCGCTGTTCAACGCCTTGCTCAACTACCGGCACAGCGTCCCGCAACCGGCCGCCGCCGGCCAGGACATCTGGCAGGGCGTGGAACTGCTCGGTGGCGAGGAGCGCAGCAACTATCCGCTGAGCCTGAGCGTCGACGATCTGGGCGCAGGCTTCGGCCTGTCTTTGCTGGCCCTGGCCGGGATCGGCGCGCAGCGCCTGGGGGACTACATGTCGCGTGCCCTGGAGCAACTGGTCGATGCCTTGGAGTGGAGCCCCGAGCTGGAGCTGGGGCAACTGTCGGTGTTGCCGCTGGCGGAACGCGAGCGCCTGCTGCGGGACTTCAATGCCAGCACCGCCGCCTATCCGCGTGGGCAGACCTTGCATGGCCTGTTCGAGGCCCGGGTCCGCGCGGCCCCCGACGCCGTGGCGCTGGTCCAGGGGCCGCTGCGCCTGAGCTATCGCCAGTTGGACCAGCAGGCCAACCAGCTGGCCCGGAAACTCTTGGCGTTCGGCGTGCAACCCGATGACCGGGTGGCCTTGTGCCTGGCCCGTGGCCCGCAACTGCTGCAAGGAATGCTGGCGGTGCTCAAGGCCGGGGCCGCCTATGTGCCCATCGACCCGAGCCATCCGGCCGAGCGCATCGCCTACCTGGTACAGGACAGCGCCCCCCGGGCGCTGCTGGTGGCCGGTGGCTTGTCGCCAGCGCCTGGGGTGCCGGTGCTCGACCTCGACCGGCAGGTCTGGACCGACTCCGATCCGGACACCCCGCAGGTGCCACGGCTGACCCCGGCGCACCTGGCCTATGTGATCTACACCTCGGGCTCCACCGGCCAGCCCAAGGGCGTGATGGTCGAGCACCAGAGCCTGGAGAACCTGGTGCACTGGCATTGCCAGGCCTTCGACCTGGGCCCCGGGCGGCATGCCTCCAGCCTCGCCGGCCTGGGCTTCGACGCCATGGCCTGGGAGGTCTGGCCGACCCTGTGCAGTGGCGCGACCCTGCACCTGCCGCCGGCCGATATCGGCCACCAGGACATCGAGCGGCTGCTGGCCTGGTGGCGCGACCAGCCGCTGGATGTGAGCTTCCTGCCGACGCCGGTGGCCGAGTACGCCTTCAGCCAGCAACTGCGGCACCCGACCCTGCGTACCTTGCTGATCGGCGGTGACCGCTTGCGCCAGTTCACCCGCGACCCGGGCTTTACCGTGGTCAACAACTACGGGCCCACCGAAGCCACGGTGGTGGCGACCTCCGGGGCGCTCGTGGCCGGTGGTGCGCTGCATATCGGCCGGCCCATGGCCAACGCCCGCATCTACCTGCTGGACGAGCTGCTGCGGCCGGTACCGGTCGGTGTCGCCGGCGAGTTGTACGTGGGCGGCGCCGGGGTAGCCCGGGGTTACCTGAATCGTCCCGAGCTGACCGCCGAGCGCTTCCTCGACGACCCATTCAGTGCCGAGCCCGGCGCGCGCATGTACCGCAGCGGCGACCTGGCGCGCTGGCGCGAAGACGGCACCCTCGATTACCTGGGGCGCAACGACGACCAGGTCAAGGTACGTGGCATGCGCATCGAACCGGGGGAAATCGAAGCCGCGCTGCTCCAGCACCCGGCCCTCGAGGAAGCCCTGGTGCTGGTGGCCGAAGAGCGCCTGCTGGCTTACTTCACCTTGCGCGCAGGCGCCGCGGAACTGGCGGCCGAAGACCTGCGCGACCACCTGCAGGGGCGCCTGCCGGACTACATGCTGCCGGCGGCCTACGTCCGCCTCGCAGCCCTGCCACTGACCGCCAACGGCAAGCTCGATCGCCAGGCCTTGCCGGCGCCGGCCCAGGGCGATTGGCTCAGTCGCGAGTTCGAGGCCCCCCAAGGCGAGGTGGAAACCACCCTGGCGCGGATCTGGAGCGAGTTGCTCAAGGTCGAGCAAGTCGGCCGCCACGATCACTTCTTCGAGCTGGGCGGGTACTCGCTGCTGGCGGTGACCCTGGTGGAGCGCATGCGCCAGGCCGGCCTGGAAGCCGACGTGCGGGTGCTGTTCGAACAGCCGACCCTGGCCGCCCTGGCCGGGGCGGTGGGTGCCGGGCGCCAGGTCGCGGTGCCGGCCAATCGCATCCCGGCCGGCTGCCGGCACATCACCCCGCAGCTGTTGCCACTGATCGAGCTGGACCAGGAGGCCATCGACCGGGTGCTGGCCACGGTCCCCGGCGGCGCCGCCAATGTGCAGGACATCTACCCCCTGGCGCCCTTGCAGGAGGGCATCCTCTACCATCACCTGAGCGCCCGCGAAGGCGACCCCTACCTGTTGCAGTCGCACCTGGCGTTCGCCAGCCGCCAGCGCCTGGAGGATTTCGCCGCGGCCCTGCAACGGGTCGGCGAGCGCCACGATATCCTGCGCACGGCGATCCTCTGGGAGGGACTCAAGCAACCGCTGCAAGTGGTCTGGCGCGAGGCCCGGGTGGCCCTCGAGGAAGTCGACCTGGATCCGGCCGATGGCGACATCCTGCAGCAGTTGCACCAACGCTTCGATCCTCGCCATTGGCGCCTGGACCTGACCCGGGCGCCGTTGCTGCGCCTGGTGTTCGCCCAGGACCCGGTACGTCAGGGCGTGGCGGCGATCCTGTTGTTCCACCATATCGTCCTCGACCACACCGCCCTGGATGTGGTGCGCGAGGAGATCCAGGCCTGCCTGCTGGGGCAGCAGCCCGCGGGCGCGCCGATCCCCTATCGCAACTACGTGGCCCAGGCGCGCCTGGGTGTCAGCCGCGAGGAGCACGAGGCGTTCTTCCGCCAGATGCTCGGCGACATCGATGCCCCGACCCTGCCGTTCGGCTTGCAGGATGTGCAGGGCGATGGCGATGCCATCGAAGAGGTGCAGCAAGCTGTGGACGCGACCCTGGCCACTCGCTTGCGGGCCCAGGCGCGGCTGCTGGGGGTCAGTGCCGCGAGCCTGTTCCACCTGGCCTGGGCCCGGGTGCTGAACCTCACTACCGGCCAGGAGCGGGTGGTATTCGGCACCGTGCTGCTGGGCCGCCTGCAGGCCGGGCAGGGCGCCGACCGGGCCCTGGGCATGTTCATCAACACCTTGCCGCTGCGGGTCGATCTGGACGCCGGTGGGGTGCGTGCGGCGGTCAAGGCCACCCACGTCCGGCTCAGCGCCTTGCTCGGCCATGAGCATGCGTCCCTGGCCCTGGCCCAGCGTTGCAGTGGGGTGGCCGCGCCGCTGCCGCTGTTCAGCGCCATGCTCAACTACCGCCACGGCAGCGATGCGCCGCCGAGCGAGGCCGTACGCCAGGCCTGGCAGGGCATCCAGACCCTGCACAGCGAGGAGCGCACCAACTATCCGCTGAGCCTCAACGTCGACGACTTTGGCCAGGGCTTCCGCCTGACCGCCATGACCCCGGCGCGGATTGGCGCCGGACGGGTGTGCGGCTACTTGCAGCAAGCCCTGCTGGCCCTGGTGGACAGCCTGGAGCAAGCGCCGCAGCGTTCCCTGCTGCAGGTGCCGATCCTGCCCGAGGCCGAGCGCCGGCAACTGCTGGAAGGCTTCAACGCCACGGCCCGCGACTACCCGCTGGAGCAGACCCTGCACGGGTTGTTCGAAGCCCAGGTACTGCGCAGCCCCGAAGCGCTGGCGGTACAGGCCGGCGAGCAGCGCCTGAGTTATCGCCAGTTGAACCAGCAGGCCAACCAGTTGGCCGGGCACTTGCTGCAACTGGGCGTCGGCCCGGACCAGCGGGTGGCGATCTGCGTCGAGCGCAGCGTCGACATGGTGCTGGGCCTGCTGGCGATCCTCAAGGCCGGGGGCGCTTACGTGCCTATCGATCCGGCCTATCCCCAGGAGCGGATCGACTACATGCTCCAGGACAGCGCGCCGCTGGCGGTGCTGGTCCAGGGCGCGACCCGGCACCTGGCGCAGGCGTGCGGGCTGGCGTTGCTGGACCTGGACCAGCCGCAATGGGCCGCACAGTCCCGGGACAACCTGCCAGCGCCGCACTGCGCGCCACGGCAGCTGGCCTACGTGATCTACACCTCCGGCTCCACCGGCCAGCCCAAGGGCGTGATGAACGAGCACCGGGCGGTGGTCAACCGCTTGCTGTGGATGCAGGAGCAGTACCGCCTGGACGCGAACGATGCGGTGTTGCAGAAGACCCCATTCAGCTTCGATGTGTCGGTGTGGGAGTTCCTCTGGCCGCTGTTCACCGGCGCCCGCCTGGTGATGGCCCGCCCCGAAGGGCACAAGGACCCGGCCTACCTGCGCCAGCTGATACGCGAGCAGGGCATCAGTACCTTGCACTTCGTGCCGTCGATGCTCGATGTATTCCTCGCCCACGACGCCACGCCGGACGACCTCGGCCTGCGCCAGGTGATGTGCAGCGGCGAGGCGCTGCCGGGCAGCCTGGTGCGGCGCTTCAAGCAGCAGTTGCCCAACGTCGCCCTGCATAACCTGTATGGCCCCACCGAAGCCGCGGTGGACGTGACGGCCTGGGATTGCACCGGCCCGCTGGACGCCACCCCGGACAACACGCCCATCGGCAAGCCGATCGCCAACACCCGCCTGTACCTGCTGGATGCGCAATTGCAGCCGGTGCCCTTGGGGGTGGTGGGCGAGCTGTTCATCGCCGGGGTGCAGGTGGCCCGTGGTTATCTCAACCGCGAACAACTGACCGCCGAACGTTTTGTCGACGACCCGTTCAGTGATCAACCAGGCGCGCGCATGTACCGCACCGGCGACCTGGGGCGCTATCTCGCCGACGGCAATATCGAGTACCTGGGGCGCAACGACGACCAGGTGAAGATCCGCGGCCTGCGCATCGAGCTGGGGGAAATCCAGGCGCGCCTGACCCAGCTCGAAGGCATCAAGGAAGCGGTGGTCCTGGCCCGCGAGGACGTGCCTGGGGACAAGCGCCTGGTGGCCTACTACACCAGCGCCGCCGGGCACGCGAAGTTGCCCGTGGAGCAGCTGCGCCAGGCGTTGCTGGAGCACCTGCCGGACTACATGGTGCCGGCGCTGTTCGTGCACCTGGAGGCCTTGCCCCTGAGCCCCAACGGCAAGCTGGAGCGCAAGGCGCTGCCGGCGCCGGGGCTGGAAGCGGCGGTGGTGCGCGAGTACGAGGCGCCGGTGGGCGACACCGAGATCCTGCTGGCGCAGTTGTGGGCCGAGCTGCTCAACGTCGAGCGGGTAGGGCGCCACGATCACTTCTTCGAACTGGGCGGGCACTCGCTGCTGGCGGTGAGCCTGATCAGCCGGATGCGCGAACACGGCATGGAGGCCGATGTCCGCGCGTTGTTCGAACAACCGACCCTGGCCGGCTACGCGGCAATTACCGAACGAATGGAGATCGTCCTGTGAGCGTGATCGAACTGTTGGCGACACTGAAGGAAAAGGACGTCCAGCTGGTGCTCAAGGACGACCAACTGGTGGTCCAGGGCAACAAGCAGGCCTTGAGCGACCCGGCCTTGCTGGCGCGCCTGCGCGAGCTCAAGCCGCAGTTGATCGAACTGATCAAGAGTGGTGAGTACGCGCCGGCCAAGGCCGGCCAGGTCGAGGTGCCGGCCAACGGCATCACCGCGCAGACCCGGCGCATCACCCCGGACCTGCTGCCCTTGGCCAACCTCGACCAGCAGGCCATCGATCGCATCGTCGCCACGGTGCCGGGCGGGGTCGCCAACATCCAGGACATCTACCCCCTGGCGCCGCTGCAGGAAGGCATCCTCTATCACCACGTCAGCGCCACCCTGGGCGATCCCTATGTGATGCAGGCGCAGTTCGCCTTCGCCAGCGCGCAGCACCTGGAGGCTTTCGCCGAGGCCCTGCGCGGGGTCATCGCCCGCCATGACATCCTGCGTACCGCCGTGCTCTGGGACGGCCTGGCGCAACCGATGCAGGTGGTCTGGCGCGAAGCCGGGCTGATCCTCCAGGAAGTCGAGCCGGACCCGGCCGGCGGCGCCGTGCTGGAGCAACTGCAAGGGCGCTTCGATGCCCGCCACTACCGCCTGGACATCAGCCAGGCGCCGATGCTGCGCCTGGTGCATGCCTGGGACGAAGCCGGACAGCGCATCGTCGCCATCTTGCTGTTCCACCACATGGCCATGGACCACAGCGCCCTGGACGTGGTGCGCCACGAAATGCAGGCCCTGCTCACCGGCCAGGCCGCGCGCCTGGGCCCGGCCCTGCCGTTTCGCAACTACGTGGCCCAGGCCCGGCTGGGCATCAGTGAGCAAGAACACGAGACCTTTTTCCGCCAGATGCTGGCGGACGTCGACGAGCCGACCCTGCCGTTCGGCCTGCAGGACGTGCAAGGCGATGGTCGGGCGATCGAGGAGGCCAGCCTGGCCCTGCCCACCGCCCTGAGCCTGCGCCTGCGCAGCCAGGCGCGGCAGGCCGGGGTCAGTGCCGCGAGCCTGTTCCACCTGGCCTGGGGCCGGGTGCTGGCGACCCTGGCCGGCAAGCACAAAGTGGTGTTCGGCACCGTGCTGATGGGCCGGATGCAGGGCGCCGAAGCCACCGACCGGGCCCTGGGCATCTTCATCAACACCTTGCCGTTTCGCCTGGACGTGGCCGAGCAGGGCCTGGCCGAGGCCCTCAAGGACACCCACAAGCGCCTGACCAGTCTCTTGCGCCATGAGCATGCGGCCCTGGCCCTGGCCCAGCGCTGTAGCGGAGTCAGTGCGCCGACCCCGCTGTTCAGCAGCTTGCTCAACTACCGCCACAGCGCCGCCGGAGCCAGTGCCGAGGCCCAGGCCGCCTGGGCCGGGATCAGCACCCTGCACAGCGAGGAACGCACCAACTACCCCCTGACCTTGAGCATCGATGATTTCGCCGAGGACTTTGGCCTGACCCTGCTGGCCAGCACCCAGGTCGATCCGCGGCGGATCCTCGGTTACCTGCTGTGCACCCTGGAGCATCTGGCCCAGGCCCTGGAGCAGGACCCGCAGCTGGCCCTGGAAGCGCTGGCGGTGTTGCCGGCCAGCGAACGCCGGCAGGTACTCGAAGGTTTCAACCGCAGCACGCGGGACTACCCCCGGGGCCAACCCCTGCATCGGCGCATCGAGGCCCAGGCGGCCCATGCCCCCGAGGCGCTGGCGGCCTGCTGCCAGGGTCGTGAACTGAGCTATGCCCGGCTCAATGCCCAGGCCAATGGCCTGGCCCACCGGCTGCGGGCCCTGGGAGTGCGGCCCGACGACCGGGTGGCGATCGTCGCCCGCCGGGGCCTGGAGACCCTGGTGGGCCTGCTGGCGATCCTCAAGGCTGGTGGCGCCTACGTGCCCATCGATCCGGCCCATCCCGATGAACGCCTGAACTACCTGCTGGACGACAGCAGCCCACGGGTGGTGCTGGTCCAGGCCGAGTTGCGCCAGCGCCTGCCGGCCCTGGCGGTGCCGGTGCTCGAACTCGACCCGCGGCACTGGCAGGACCAGCCCGGGGACAACCTGGAGGTGCCCGGGCTGAGTGAGCGGAACCTGGCTTACGTGATCTACACCTCCGGTTCCACCGGCCTGCCCAAGGGCGTGATGGTCGAGCACCAGACCCTGGGCAACCTGGTGGACTGGCATTGCCAGGCGTTCGAGCTGGGCCGCGCCAGCCAGACCTCGAGCCTGGCCGGTTTCGGCTTCGACGCCATGGCCTGGGAAATCTGGCCGGCCTTGTGCGTGGGCGCGACCCTGCACCTGGCGCCGGCCAGCCAGGGCACCGAGGATGTCGACGCCTTGCTCGCCTGGTGGCGGGCCCAGCCGCTGGATGTGAGCTTCCTGCCGACCCCGGTGGCCGAGTACGCCTTCAGCCAGCAACTGGGGCACCCGAGCTTGCGTACCCTGCTGATCGGCGGCGATCGCCTGCGCCAGTTCGGCCAGCGGCAGAGCTTTACCCTGGTCAACAACTACGGCCCCACCGAGGCCACGGTGGTGGCCACCTCCGGCACCGTCGAGGCCGGTGGCGCCCTGGATATCGGCCGGCCCATGGCCAATGCGCGGATCTACCTGCTGGACGAACGCCGCCAGCCGGTGCCCATCGGGGTCGCCGGCGAGCTGTACGTGGGCGGGGCGGGAGTGGCCCGCGGCTACCTGAATCGTCCCGAGTTGACCGTCGAGCGCTTCCTCGACGACCCCTTCAGCTCCGTGCCGGGGGCGCGTATGTATCGCACCGGCGACCTGGCCCGCTGGCTCGAGGATGGGCGCATCGAATACCTGGGACGCAACGACCACCAGGTGAAGATCCGGGGCGTGCGCATCGAGCTGGGCGAGATCGAGAGCCGCCTCAACCAGATTCCCGGCATCCAGGAGGCGGTGCTCCTGGCCCGTGAGGACCAGCCGGGCAACCTGCGGCTGGTGGCCTACTTCACCGTCCGCGAAGGGCTCGCGGCGCCGACCCCGGGGGAGCTGCGCGAATACCTGCTGGCGCAATTGCCGGACTACATGGTGCCGGTGGCCTATGTGCAGTTGCAGGTCTTGCCGCTGACCGCCAATGGCAAGCTGGACCGCACCGCTTTGCCGGCACCTGACCAGCAGGCACTGTTCAGCCGTCACTACCAGGCGCCTGAAGGGCCTGTCGAAACGACCCTGGCGCAGATCTGGAGCGAAGTGCTGCAGGTGGAGCGAGTGGGGCGCCACGATCACTTCTTCGAGCTGGGCGGGCATTCGCTGCTGGCCATGCGCATGGTCTCGCTGGTGCGCCAGCGCCTGGGCCTGGAACTGGCCCTGGCCGAATTGTTCGCCAATGCCGAATTGCACGCCCTGGCCAGCGTCCTGGAGCGCAGCGGGCGCAGCCAGTTGCCGGAAATCTTCCCGGCGCCCCAGGACCAGGACCTGCCGCTGTCCTTCGCCCAGCAGCGCTTGTGGTTCCTGGCGCAGATGGCCGGCGGCGCCAGCGCCTACAACATTCCCATCGGCCTGGGCCTGCGCGGGCAGTTGGATCGCCAGGCACTGCAACAGGCCTTGCAGACGATCGTCGCCCGGCATGCCACCTTGCGCAGTCGCTTCGTCCTGGTGGATGACCAGCCCCAGGTCCAGGTGGGGCCGCTGGAGGGCGCCCTGGAGCTGTCGCTGGAGGACCTGGGCGATGCGCCGCTGACCCTGGCCGAGCGGGTGCAGGCTGAGGCGGCGCAAGCCTTCGACCTGGAACACGGGCCGGTGATCCGCGGGCGTTTGCTGCGCCTGGCGGACGAGCACCATGTGTTGTTGCTGACCCTGCACCATATCGTCGCCGATGGCTGGTCCATGGGCGTGCTGACCCGTGAGCTGGTGGCCCTGTACAGCGCCTTCAGCCAAGGCCAGGCGGACCCGCTGCCACCCCTGGCGGTGCAATACGGTGACTTCGCCCTGTGGCAACGGCGCTGGCTCAGCGGCGAGGTGCTGCAACAACAGGCCGACTACTGGCGGCGAGTACTGGCCGGGGCTCCGACCCTGCTGATGCTGCCCACCGACCGACCACGGCCGGTGCAACAGGATTTTCGCGGTGCCAGCGTGCCGTTGGCGCTGGAGCCGTCGCTCAGTGCCCGGCTCAAGGCCCTGGCCCAGCGCCATGGCTGCACCCTGCACATGACCTTGCTGGCCGGGTGGGCCTTGTTGCTCGCACGCCTGTCCGGCCAGGACGACCTGGTGGTCGGCACCCCGGTGGCCAACCGCATGCGCGCCGAGGTCGAAGGCTTGATCGGCTTGTTCGTCAACACCCTGGCCCTGCGCCTGGAGCTGGACGGTGCGCAGAGCGTGGCCGGGCTGCTGGCCCAGGTCCGCGCCCGCAGCCTGCAAGCCCAGGCCCACCAGGACCTGCCGTTCGAGCAGGTGGTGGAAATCGTCCGGCCCCAGCGCAGCCTGGCCCACAGCCCGTTGTTCCAGACGGTGCTGACCTGGGTCGAGGACTTCGCCCAGGACCTGGTGCTGGGCGAGCTCAAGCTCGAAGGGGTGGTCGCCGCCAACCAGGTGGCCAAGTTCGACCTGACCCTGAGCCTGGGGGAAAGCCAGGGCCAGATCCGCGGCTCCCTGGACTACGCCAGCGCGCTGTTCGATGCCGGCACCGCCCAGCGTTTTGCCGGCTACCTGGTCCAGGTGCTACAGGCGATGGTCGCCGACGACCAGCAAGCGCTGGCGCGGATCTCGCTGCTGGACCAGGCCGAACGGCACCAGGTGCTGCAAGGCTTCAATGCCGCTGGCCCCGACTATCCCCGGGGTACGCCCCTGCACCAGCTGTTCGCCGCCCAGGCGGCGCAGCAGCCTGCGGCCACGGCCCTGCAAGCCGGCGACCGGCGCCTGAGCTACGCCGAGCTGGAGGCCCGGGCCAATCGCCTGGCCCATCACTTGCGCGGCCTGGGCGTGGGCCCGGACAGCCGGGTGGCGATCTGTGTCGAACGCGGTCCGGAGCTGGTCGTGGGCTTGTTGGCGATCCTCAAGGCCGGGGGCGCCTACGTGCCCATCGACCCGGCCCATCCGGCCGAGCGCATCGCCTACCTGCTGGAGGACAGCGCGCCGCTGGCGCTGCTGGTGCAAGGCGCGACCCGGACCGTGGCCGCCAGCCCGGGCCTCTCGCGGGTCGACCTCGACGATCCGGCCTGGCTGCAGCAACCGCCCAGCGCGCCGCAGGTGCCCGGGCTGACCGCGCAGCACCTGGCCTATGTGATCTACACCTCGGGTTCCACCGGCCAGCCCAAGGGCGTGATGGTCGAGCACCAGAGCCTGGAGAACCTGGTGCACTGGCATTGCCAGGCCTTCGACCTGGGCCCGGGCCGGCACACTTCCAGCGTTGCCGGGCTGGGTTTCGATGCCATGGCCTGGGAGGTCTGGCCGGCCCTGTGCGGCGGCGCGACCCTGCACTTGCCGCCGGCCGGCACCGACCACCAGGACATCGACCGGTTGCTGGACTGGTGGCGCGCCCAGCCGCTGGATGTGAGCTTCCTGCCGACCCCGGTGGCCGAGTACGCCTTCGGTCAGCAGGCCGGGCACCCGACCCTGCGGACTCTGCTGATCGGCGGCGACCGCCTGCGCCACTTCGAGCAGCCCCAGGCCTTTGCCGTGATCAACAACTACGGGCCCACCGAGGCCACGGTGGTGGCGACCTCGGGGCCCTTGGTGGCCGGCGGGGTGCTGGACATCGGCCGGCCCATGGCCAACGCGCGCATCTACCTGCTGGACGAGCAGCGCCAGCCGGTGCCGGTCGGCGTCGCCGGCGAGCTGTACGTGGGCGGTGCCGGGGTGGCCCGGGGCTACCTCAATCGCCCCGAGCTGACCGCCGAGCGCTTCCTCGACGACCCGTTCAGCGCCGAGCCGGGGGCACGCATGTATCGCAGCGGCGATCTGGCGCGCTGGCTGGCGGACGGGCGCATCGACTACCTGGGGCGCAACGACCACCAGGTCAAGGTGCGCGGCGTGCGCATCGAGCTGGGCGAGATCGAGACCTGCCTGAACCGCCTGGCGACCATCCAGGAGGCGGTATTGCTGGCCCGCGAGGATCAGCCGGGGCAGACCCGGCTGGTGGCTTATTTCACTGTTGCCGGGCAGCGGGTGCCGAGCCCCGCCGAGTTGCGGGCGCAGTTGCTGGAGCAGTTGCCCGAGTACATGGTGCCGGCGGCCTACGTACGGCTGGACAGCCTGCCGCTGACCGCCAACGGCAAAGTCGATCGCCGGGCCCTGCCGGAGCCGGCGCTGGACGCGCTGCTGGCCCGGGAATACCAGGCTCCCGAGGGCGACAACGAGATCGCCCTGGCGCAGATCTGGAGCGAGCTGCTGCAGGTGGAGCGGGTTGGCCGCCACGATCACTTCTTCGAGCTGGGCGGACACTCGTTGCTGGCCATGCGCATGCTCTCCCAGGTGCGCCAGAGCCTGGGGGTGGAGCTGGCCCTGGGCGACCTGTTCGCCAACGCCGAACTGCACGCGGTGGCCGCGGCCGTGGCCCGGGCCGAGCGCAGCAGCCTGCCGGACTTGCTGCCGGCGCCGCGCAATCAGCCCCTGGCCTTGTCCTTCGCCCAGCAGCGGCTGTGGTTCCTGGCGCAGATGGAAGGCGCCAACACCGCCTACAACATTCCCCTGGGCCTGCGCCTGCGTGGGCAACTGGACAGCCTGGCCCTGCAACGGGCCTTGGCGCGTATCGTCGCGCGGCATGAGACCTTGCGTAGCCGCTTCGCCCAGTACGGCGACCAGGCCGAGGTACTGATCGCCCCACAAGACTCCGGGCTCGGCCTGCAGGTGGAAAATCTGCGCGGCCATCCCCAGGCCGACGACGCCTTGCAGGCACTGGTCCAGGGCGAGGCTTCGGCGCCGTTCGACCTGGAGCGCGGGCCGCTGATCCGTGGGCGCCTGGTGACCCTGGCGGACGATCACCATGTGCTCTTGCTGACCCTGCACCACATCGTCAGCGATGGTTGGTCCATGGGGGTGCTGACCCGGGAACTGGTGGCCCTGTACGGCGCTTTCAGCCGTGGCCTGCCCGACCCCCTGCCGCCGCTGGCGTTGCAGTACAGCGACTTCGCCCACTGGCAGCGCCGCTGGCTCAGCGGCGAGGTGCTGCAACGCCAGGGTGACTACTGGCGCCAGGCCCTGGATGGGGCGCCGCCATTGCTGCTGTTGCCCACCGACCGGCCGCGCCCGGCCCAGCAGGACTACGCCGGCAGCAGCGTCCCGGTGCGCCTGGACCGCCAGCTCACCGCCAGCCTGCGGGCCTTGGGCCAACGCCATGGCAGCACCCTGTACATGACCTTGATGAGTGCTTGGGCGCTGTTGCTCGGGCGCCTGTCGGGGCAGGCCGAGGTGGTGATCGGCACCCCCGTGGCCAACCGCATGCGGGCCGAGGTCGAAGGCTTGATCGGCTTGTTCGTCAACACCCTGGCGGTGCGCGTGGACCTGGCTGGCGCGCCGCGCATCGAGGCATTGCTGGCCCAGGTCCGCGCCCGCACCCTCGAAGCCCAGGCCCACCAGCACCTGCCGTTCGAGCAGGTGGTGGAGATCCTGCGGCCTGTGCGCAGCCTGTCCCACAGCCCGGTGTTCCAGACGCTGATGACCTGGCAGAACGGCGATGCCCCGCAGTTGGTGCTGGGTGACTTGCGCCTGGAGGGGGGCCACGAGCCCAGCCATTTCGCCAAGTTCGACCTGTCGTTGAACCTGGGGGAGGTCCAGGACCATATCGAAGGCACCCTGGAATACGCCACGGCGCTGTTCGATGAGGCCACCATGCAGCGTTATGTCGGCTATCTGCAGCGGGTGCTGCAGGCCATGGTGAGCGACGACCAGATGCTCCTGGAACAGGTGCCGTTGCTGGACCGGGAGCAGCGTCGGCAGTTGCTCGAAGGCTTCAACGCCACGGCCCGCGACTACCCGCTGGAGCAGACCCTGCACGGGTTGTTCGAAGCCCAGGTGCTGCGCAGCCCCGAGGCGCTGGCGGTGCAAGCCGGCGAGCAGCGCTTGAGTTATCGCCAGCTGAACCAGCAGGCCAACCAGTTGGCCGGGCACTTGCTGCAACTGGGCGTCGGCCCGGACCAGCGGGTGGCGATCTGCGTCGAGCGCAGCGTCGACATGGTGCTGGGCCTGCTGGCGATCCTCAAGGCCGGCGGCGCCTACGTGCCCATCGATCCGGCCTATCCGGCCGAGCGCATCGCCTACATGCTTCAGGACAGTGCACCGCTGGCGGTACTGGCCGACGGCGCGACCCTGGGCCTGCTGGGCGACCCCGGCGTGCCGCTGGTGGACCTCGGGCAGGCGCTATGGAGCCGCCAGCCGCGGGTCAACCCACGCCTCGATGGGCTCACGCCGCGGCACCTGGCCTACGTGATCTACACCTCCGGTTCCACTGGCCAGCCCAAGGGCGCGATGAACGAGCATCGGGCGGTGGTCAACCGCCTGCTGTGGATGCAGGAGCAGTACCGGCTCACCAGCGGCGACGCGGTATTGCAGAAGACCCCGTTCAGCTTCGACGTGTCGGTGTGGGAGTTCTTCTGGCCGTTGTTCACCGGCGCCCGCCTGGTGATGGCTCGCCCCGAAGGGCACAAGGACCCGGCCTATCTGCGCCAGGTGATCGCCCGGGAAAACATCACCACCCTGCATTTCGTGCCCTCTATGCTCGACGTGTTCCTGGCCTATGGCGAGACCCGCGAGTGCGCCAGCCTGCGCCAGGTGATGTGCAGCGGCGAGGCGCTGCCGGGCAGCCTGGTGCGGCGCTTCAAGCAGCAGTTGCCCAACGTTGCCCTGCATAACCTGTATGGCCCCACCGAAGCGGCGGTGGACGTGACGGCCTGGGATTGCACCGGCCCGCTGGACGCCACCCCGGACAACACGCCCATCGGCAAGCCGATCGCCAACACCCGCCTGTACCTGCTGGATGCGCAATTGCAACCGGTGCCCTTGGGCGTGGTGGGCGAGCTGTTCATCGCCGGGGTGCAGGTGGCCCGTGGTTATCTCAACCGCGAACAACTGACCGCCGAGCGTTTTGTCGACGACCCGTTCAGTGATCAACCAGGCGCGCGCATGTACCGCACCGGCGACCTGGGGCGCTATCTCGCTGACGGCAATATCGAGTACCTGGGGCGCAACGACGACCAGGTGAAGATCCGTGGCCTGCGCATCGAGCTGGGGGAAATCCAGGCGCGCCTGACCCAGCTCGAAGGCATCAAGGAAGCGGTGGTCCTGGCCCGCGAGGACGTGCCCGGGGACAAGCGCTTGGTGGCCTACTACACCAGCGCCGCCGGGCACGCGAAGTTGCCCGTGGAGCAGTTGCGCCAGGCGCTGCTGGAGCACCTGCCGGACTACATGGTGCCGGCGCTGTTCGTGCACCTGGACGCGCTGCCCCTGAGCCCCAACGGCAAGCTGGAGCGCAAGGCGCTGCCGGCGCCGGGGCTGGAAGCGGCGGTGGTGCGCGAGTACGAGGCGCCGGTGGGCGACACCGAGATCCTGCTGGCGCAGTTGTGGGCCGAGCTGCTCAACGTCGAGCGGGTGGGGCGCCACGATCACTTCTTCGAACTGGGCGGGCACTCGCTGCTGGCGGTGAACCTGATCGGGCGCATGCGCCGGGCCGGTTTGTCGGCGGATGTGCGGGTGCTGTTCGGCCAGCCGACCCTGGCGGCCCTGGCCGCTGCCGTGGGTCGTGGTCGCGAGGTACAGGTACCGCAGAACCTGATCTACCGCGATTGCCCGCGCATCACCCCGCCACTGTTGCCGTTGATCGAACTGGACCAGGCGGCCATCGACCGAGTCGTGGCCACGGTGCCCGGGGGCACCGCCAACGTCCAGGACATCTACCCGCTGGCGCCGTTGCAGGCGGGCATTCTCTATCACCACCTGGCCGCCGGCCAGGGCGATCCCTATGTGCTCCAGGCGCAGTTCGCCTTCGACAGTGCCGGGCGCTTGCAAGCCTTCGCCAAGGCCTTGCAGGGGGTGATCGAACGTAATGACATCCTGCGCAGCGCGGTGCTGTGGGAGGGCCTGGAACAGCCGCTGCAAGTGGTCTGGCGCGAGGCGCCGCTGGTTTGTGAAGAGCTGGTGCTGGACGCCGCCCAAGGGCCGGTGCTGGAGCAGTTGCAGGCACGGTTCGACAGCCGTCGCTACCGCCTGGATATCGCCCAGGCGCCGTTGCTGCGCCTGGTGCATGCGCTGGACCCGGACCACGGACGGGTGGTGGCGCTGTTGCTGTTCCATCACCTGGTGATGGATCACGTCGCCCTGGAAGTGCTGCAGCACGAGCTGCAGGCTTTTCTCCTGGGGCGCCAGGAACGCCTGGCAGCGGCGGTGCCTTATCGCAACTACGTGGCCCAGGCGCGACTGGGCATGGGCGAGGCCGAGCATGAGGCGTTCTTCCGCCAGATGCTGGGGGATATCCAGCAACCGACCCTGCCCCTGGGCTTGCAGGAAGCGCCAGGGGGCGAGGTGGCACTCAGCGAGGCGCGCTTGCCTCTGGACCGACTGCTGGCCCGGCGCCTGCGCGAGCGTGCGCGGCAACTGGGGGTCAGTGCCGCAAGCCTGATGCACCTGGCCTGGGGCCGAGTGCTGGGCAGCTTGGCGGCGCAGCAGCAGGTGGTGTTCGGCACCGTGCTGCTGGGCCGGATGCAGGGCGGCGAGGGCGCTGAACACGCCCTGGGGGTGTTCATCAATACCTTGCCGCTGCGGGTCGACCTGGGCCAGGTGCCGGTACGCGAGGCGCTGCTGGCCACCCATGAGCGCCTGGCGCAACTGCTGGGCCACGAGCAGGCACCCCTGGCCCTGGTCCAGCGGTGCAGCGGGGTGGAGCCGGGCACGCCGCTGTTCAGCAGCTTGCTCAACTACCGGCACAGTGCGCCTGCGGCGGCTTCGGCCGCAGAGGCCTGGGAAGGCATGCAACTGCTCAACGCGCAGGAGCGCAGCAACTATCCCCTGACCCTGAGCGTCGACGACCTGGGCGATGGTTTCCTGCTCACGGCGGTGGCCGCCGGGGTCGATGCCCTGCGTATCTGCCAGTACCTGCAGTGCACCCTGGAGAACCTGCTGCAGGCCCTGGAGCAGACCCCGGAGCTGGCCATCGGCCAAGTCGCGGTGCTGCCGCAGGCCGAGCGCCAGCGGGTGCTGGTGGAGTTCAACGCCACCGCCCGCGACTACCCACGCCAGCAGGCCCTGCACCAGCGTTTCGAGGAGCAGGTGCGGGAGCGGCCGCAACAGGTAGCGGCGGTGCATGGCCAGGAGGTGTTCAGCTATGCCCGGCTCAATGCCCGGACCAACCAGCTGGCCCACCACCTGCTGGAACTGGGGGTGCGGCCGGGGGCCAACGTGGCCTTGCTGTTGCCCCGCAGCCTGGACCTGCTGGCCAGCCAGTTGGCGGTCAGCAAGTGCGGCGCGGCCTACGTGCCGCTGGACATCCATGCTCCGGCCGAACGCCTGGGCTTCATGCTGGCCGACAGCCAGGCACTGGTGCTGCTGGCCCACAGCGACCAGCCACTGGACGGCGCGCCGCAACGGGTGGACCTGGACCGCCTGCGCTTCGATCTCCTGCCGGGGCATAACCCGGACCTGGAAGCCTCCAGCGCGGCGGTGGCGTACATCATGTACACCTCCGGTTCCACCGGCGAGCCCAAGGGCGTGCGGGTGCCGCACCGGGCCATCACCCGCCTGGTGATCAACAATGGCTATGCCGACTTCAACGCCGATGACCGGGTGGCGTTCGCTTCCAACCCGGCCTTCGACGCCAGCACCATGGACGTCTGGGGCCCGCTGCTCAACGGTGGCCGGGTCGTGGTGGTGGACCAGCAGACCCTGCTCGACCCACCGGCGTTCGCCCAGCTGCTGCAAGCTTCTGGCGTGACGCTGCTGTTCCTCACCACGAGCCTGTTCAACCAGTACGTGCAGTTGATCCCCCAGGCCCTCAAGGGCTTGCGCATGCTCCTGTGTGGCGGCGAGCGGGCGGATGCCACGGCATTCCGGCGGATGCAGGCCCAGGCGCCGGGGCTGCGTCTGGTCAATGGTTACGGCCCGACCGAGACCACCACCTTCGCCGTCACCCACGAGCCCGGAGAGCTGCCGGAAGCTGCCGACAGCGTGCCCATCGGCCGACCGCTGTCCAACACCCAGGTGTATATCCTCGATGCCCTGGGCCAGCCGCTGCCCATCGGCGTGGTGGGGGAGATCCATATCGGTGGCGACGGCGTGGCCCTGGGCTACCTGAATCGCCCCGAGTTGAGCGCCGAACGCTTCCTCCACGACCCGTTCAGCAGCGAGCCCAAGGCCCGGATGTACCGCACCGGCGACCTGGGACGCTGGCTGGAGAACGGCGTGCTGGAGTGCATCGGCCGCAATGATGAGCAGGTGAAGATCCGTGGTTTTCGCATCGAGCCGGGGGAGATCCAGGCCTGCCTGGCGAGTTTTGCCGGGCTGCGCGACGCCGTGGTCCTGGTGCGCGAGGACGAGCCCGGAGACAAGCGCCTGGTGGCCTACTACAGCGTCAATGCAGGGCAGCTGCCGCCAACCAGCGAGATGTTGCGCGAGTACCTGCTGGAGCGGTTGCCGGAGTACATGGTGCCGCCGGCCTATGTCTGCCTGGAGACGTTGCCGTTGACCGCCAATGGCAAGCTGGATCGCAAGGCGCTGCCGGCTCCGGGGCCCGAAACCCGGGCCAGCAGTACCTACGAGGCGCCACGCACGCCCCTGGAGCAAGCCTTGGCCGAGCACTGGACCCAGGTCCTGCACATGCCCCAGGTGGGGCGCCACGAGCATTTCTTCGAGCAGGGCGGGCACTCGCTGCTGGCGATCCAGCTGGTCAACCGCCTGCAACAGGCGGGTTTCGAGCTGGGCCTGGCGGACCTGTTCCAGCACGCCAGCGTGGCCGCCATGGCGCGGCTGCTGGAGGAGCGTGGCGCGGCGCCGGCCCTGGAGCTGGTACCGATCCGCTGCGGCAGTGGGCCGGCGTTGTTCCTGGTGCACGAGTTCACCGGGCTGGACCTGTACTTCCCGGTGCTGGGGCAACATCTGCCGGGGGATTTCCCCATCTATGGCCTGCCCGGCATCGCCCTGGGCCAGCCGCAACTGCGCACCCTGGAATGCCTGGCCACGCGTTTGGTGCAGGTCTTGCGCGAGGCCCAGCCCGAGGGCCCGTACCGTATCGCCGGCTGGTCGTTCGGGGGTGTGCTGGCCTATGAAATCGCCCAGCAACTGCTCGGGCTGGATCAGCAGGTGGAGTTCCTCGGCCTGATCGACAGCTACGTGCCGCGCCTGACCGACCAGGGCAAGGCGCGCTGGTCCGGCGCCGATGCCCACCAGCAGCACTTGCTGTTGCAGTGCCAGGCCTACTGGAGCGCCCAGGGCGAGGCCGGCAGCGTGGCGCTGGCGGCTTTGGAGCGATTGCACGGACAGCTCGACGGCCTCGATTTCGCGGCCTTGCTGCACTGCCTGCGCGATCAGCGCCTGTTGTTCGACCAGCTGGAGGCGGCCAACCCCGAGCAGTTGTGGCAGTACCTGGATCGCGAGGTGGCCCATGGGCATGCGCTGGCCCATTACCGGTTGCATCCGATCGGTGTGCCGGTGCATCTGTTCTGCGCCGCCGAACGACCCACCGAACTGTCCCGGCGCAGCCCGACCCTGGGTTGGGGTGAAGTGCTGGCGGTGGAGCAGTTGCATTGCATCAGCGTTCCCGGCGACCACCTGAGCATGATGCAGCCGCCCCATGTCCAGGCCTTGGGGCAGGCCATGGGCCTGGCCCTGGAGCAGGCTCCGAGGCTGGCCGCCCGTACCGGCCAGGCCCACCAGCCGTTGCTGCGGATCCAGGGTGGGCGTGCCGGGCAGGTGCCGATCTTCTGCGTGCCCGGGGCCGGCGACAGCATTACCGGCTTCATCGGCCTGGCCGAGGCTCTGGGGCCGGATTGGCCGATCTTCGGCCTGCAGGCCCGGGGCCTGGATGGCAACGATGCGCCCCATGGCCAGGTGGAAGTGGCGGCCAGGCATTACCTGCAAGCGATAAAGGAGCAGCACCCGAGCGGGCCGCTGCACCTGATCGGCCACTCCTTCGGCGGCTGGGTGGCGTTCGAGATGGCCACGCTGTTGCAGGCCGCCGGCCGCGACGTGGCGTCCCTGACCCTGCTCGACAGCCAGGCCCCAGGAGGAACGGGCCTGGTGGGACGGCCCTATACCACCACGGCGGCGCTGCAACGCCTGATCGAATCCATGCAGTTGTCCGCCGGTCGCGACATGGGTATCGATGCCGAGGGGTTTGCCGCCGCGGATGACGCCGCACAGATGCGCCAGTTGCACGCGGGCATGGTGCGTATCGGCCTGCTGTCCCAGCGTGCCGACCCCCGGGCCATGCATGGCCCGGCGCGGACCTTCGCCACGGCCCTGCGCACCTGCTACCGGCCCGGGGATGGCTACCCTGGACGGGTGCGCCTGGTGCTGGCCGACGACCCGGTGCTGGACGCCGCCGGCAACCGTCGGGAACAGCAGGACATGATCCAGGGCTGGCGCGGCCTGGTGGGCGAGTTGGGCGTGTGGTACGCCCCGGGCAACCACTTCAGCCTGCTCAAGGCACCCAATGTGCGGCACCTGGCGGCCTGGTGGCAGGACGGCCTGGCGCTGCCCCGGGAGGAGGTCGTGTCATGACGCCAGGGACGACCTGGCTGGCGGCGGGCGGGTGCCCGCCGGCGGCCGGATAGGACCTTTCATCCACCTGGGACACCGCTCATCACGGCAACACGGTGTCCCGCCAGGGGGCGCGCCGCTGGCCGGCGCCGCCAACCCTCAACGTACTCGTGGTCATCTATGGAAAAGTCGAAGTTTCGCAAAATCGGTATGGGGCTGTTGCTGGTGGTCGTGGCCGGATTGATTTTCTATACGGTGCGCGCGCCGGCACAGCCGCCGCAGTACCTGACCGCCATCGTCGAACGGGGCGACATCGAGAACGCAGTGCTGGCCTCGGGGCTGCTGGAAGGCATCAAGCAGGTGGATGTCGGCGCCCAGGTCTCCGGGCAATTGAAGTCCCTCAAGGTCAAGGTCGGGGACAAGGTGAAGAAGGGCCAGTGGCTGGCGGAGATCGACCCCCTGGTCCTGCGCAACACCCTGCGCCAGGCCGAGGTGGACGAGGAGAACCTGCAGGCCAAGCGCCGTGCCACCGCTGCCCAGCTCAAGGAAACCAAGGCCATCTACGAGCGCTATGGCGAGCTGCAGACGGACGCCTCGATCTCCAAGCAGGACTTCGATACCTCCGAGTCCAACTACGAGGTGCAGCGCGCCACCCTGATGTCCCTGGACGCGCAGATCAAGAGCGCGCAGATCCAGATCGACACGGCCAAGGTCAACCTGGCCTACACCCGCATCGTCGCGCCCATCGACGGCGACGTGGTGGGGATCGTGACCCAGGAAGGCCAGACTGTGATCGCCAACCAGCTGGCGCCGGTGCTGCTCAAACTCGCCGACCTGGACACCATGACCGTCAAGGCCCAGGTGTCCGAGGCCGACGTGATCCACATCAGCCCCGGCCAGCAGGTGTACTTCACCATCCTCGGCGAATCCGAGAAGCGCTACTACGCCAAGCTGCGGGGCACGGAACCGGCGCCGCAGAACTTTCTCGAAACCCAGCCGACCGGTACCCCCAAGCAGAACACCGCGGTGTTCTACAACGCGCTGTTCGATGTGCCCAACCCCGACCACCGCCTGCGCATCTCCATGACCGCCCAGGTGCGCATCGTCCTGGACACCGCCAAGGATGTGCTGATGGTGCCGGTGGCGGCCTTAGGCCCGCGCAATGCCGACGGCAGCTTCGCGGTCCGGGTGCTGGATGCCAAGGGCCAGGCCCAGTCGCGCAACATCAGCACCGGGATCAACAACAACGTCAAGGTGCAGGTCAAGGACGGCCTGGCCGAGGGCGACAAGGTGGTGATCGGTGATCCGTTGTCCGGCACGGCGGGGGCCTGACCATGACCCAGCCACTGTTGCAGCTCAAGGGCATCAGCCGCAGCTTCAAGGCCGGCGAGCGTGAGTTCCTGGCGCTGAAGAACATCGACCTGTGCATCGAGGCTGGGGAGATGGTGGCCATCACCGGCGCCTCGGGCTCGGGCAAGTCGACCCTGATGAACATCCTCGGTTGCCTGGACTACGCCACGGCCGGCAGCTACCAGGTCAATGGCCGGGAAACCCGCGATCTGGACGACCAGGCCCTGGCGGAACTGCGCCGCGATTATTTCGGCTTCATCTTCCAGCGCTACCACCTGCTGCCCCACCTCAACGCCATGCACAACGTCGAGATCCCGGCGATCTACGCCGGCAGTCCCCAGGCCCGGCGCCATGGCCGGGCTCGCGAGCTGCTGGCGCGCCTGGGCCTGGCCGGGCACCTGGAGCACCGGCCCAACCAGCTGTCCGGGGGCCAGCAGCAGCGGGTGAGCATCGCCCGGGCGCTGATGAACGGCGGCGAGGTGATCCTCGCCGACGAACCTACCGGGGCCCTGGACACCAGCAGCGGCAAGGAGGTGATGCGCATTCTCCAGGAGCTGCACGCCGCCGGGCACACGGTGATCATCGTCACCCACGACCCCAAGGTGGCGGCCAATGCCGAGCGCATCATCGAAGTACGCGACGGCGAGATCGTCAGCGACCGGACCAACCCAAGGCCGCCGCAGGAGCTGGAGGCGCCGCCGCAGGTGAGCGCCCGCGCGGCTGCGGGCCGGCGCCTGGTGGCCAGCCTGGGGCTGTTCAAGGAGGCCTTCGTGATGGCCTGGGTGGCGCTGGTCTCGCACCGCATGCGCACCTTGCTGACCATGCTCGGGATCATCATCGGCATCACCTCGGTGGTGTCCATCGTGGCCATCGGCGAGGGCGCCAAGCGCTACGTGCTCAAGGACATCCAGGCGATCGGCAGCAACACCATCGACATCTTTCCCGGGGCCAGCTTCGGCGACAGCCGGGCGGCGGGGATCCAGACCCTGATGCCCGCCGACGTCACCGCCCTGAACCAGCTGTACTACGTCGACAGCGCCACGCCGATGGTCGGCCGCAGCCTGCTGTTGCGCTACGGCAACATCGACCTCAATGCCACGGTCAACGGCGTCAGCCACCTGTACTTCAAGGTCCGCGACATCAAGCTGGCCGCCGGCATCGCCTTCAGCGAGAACGACGCCCGGCGCCAGGCCCAGGTGGTGGTCATCGACCACAACACCCGCAATCGCCTGTTCGGCCCGGATGTCGATCCTTTGGGGCAGGTGATCCTGGTGGGCAACCTGCCGTGCACGGTGATCGGCGTCACCGCCGAGAACAAGAACCTGTTCACCGCGGCCAACCTGCTCAACGTCTGGGTGCCCTACGAGACTGCCGCCGGGCGGGTGTTGGGCCAGCGCCACCTGGACAGCATCAGCGTGAAGATCAAGGACGGCCAGCCGAGCAAGGTGGTGGAGGAGCACGTCAAGAAGCTCATGGAGCAGCGCCACGGCACCAAGGATTTCTTCACCAACAACCTGGACAGCATCATGCAGACGGTGCAGCGCACCAGCCGCTCGCTGGCGCTGTTGCTATCGCTGATTGCGGTGATCTCCCTGCTGGTGGGCGGCATCGGGGTGATGAACATCATGCTGGTGTCGGTCACCGAGCGCACCCGCGAGATCGGCATCCGCATGGCGGTAGGGGCACGGCAGTCGGACATCCGCCAGCAATTCCTGGTGGAGGCGGTGATGGTCTGCCTGATCGGCGGCGCCATCGGCATCGCCCTGTCCTTCGCCATCGGCTACCTGTTCACCTTGTTCATCAAGGAGTGGGAGATGGTGTTCTCCATGGGCTCGATCATTACTGCGTTCGCCTGCTCGACGCTGATCGGGGTGGTCTTCGGGTTCGTCCCGGCGCGCAACGCGGCGCGCCTGGATCCGATCGAAGCCTTGGCCCGGGATTGACGCCGGGCGGCGCGGCGCCGGACACCGGCGCCGCGGTGGCTTTACTCGGCGTTGGCGGCGACCGGCGCGGCGGCTTCCTGGGGCGAGTACATCCAGCGCAGCAGCGAGTGTCGGCCGCTGATGCCCAGCTTGATCGCCGCGCGCTTGAGGTAGCTCTCGACGGTGTTGACCTTGAGCTGGCACTGCTCGGCCAGCTGTGGCGCGGTACGCCCGGCCAGCAGGCCGACGCAGACTTCCATCTCGCGGTTGGACAGGCTCAGGCCGGACTGCGCCAGGCGGTCGGCGAAACGCAGGCGCAGGGTCTCCAGGCCCTCGACGGCGGTGTTGTCCTGCTCGCCGTCCTGGCCGCGGGGCTGCAGGGCGCTGATGTGCTTTTCCACCATGGGCAGCAGCAGCGGCGAGAAGTCTTCGAGCAGCAGGCGTTCCTGGGGCGAGAAGCTGCGGGCCTGGTTGCTGCGGTACACCGAGAGCACGTACTGGTAGGCATCCTTGCGGACGGTCAGGTGCAGCTGCGCCGTGTCCTTGCCGGGACCATGGCGCCGCAGGAGGGCGGGGCCGGACTCGGCGCTCTGCTCGGGAAAGGCCGCGCGCAGCAGCGGATCGTCGTTGGCCGGCTTGTCGTGCAGGGGATGGCGGTGGTGCACGGCACTGCGCCGATGACCTTCGCTGGCCTGTTCCGGATCTGCCCGCAGCTGGGTGATATGGGTGGCGTCCACCGCCAGCTGGGTGAGGATCAGGTCGTGCAGCATGCGTGGAAAACGGCGGCTGCCGGTGCTGGCGATGACCTTGCCGATATGGGGGAACAGTGCTTGTGAGTTCATCATTTCATCCATGAATGTGAAGTGTGGAAGGGCTGCCTTATAGCAACGGGTTTGGTCGACTGCCTGTTTAACTCCTGTTTCATGCAGATCGACCAAAGGGCGCTTCGTATCCTAGTACAGGGATTCGGTGGCCGTTTGATGAAGTTGCGCAAAAGTCCGCGTCCTAGACCGCCGCGCTGCCCGCAAGGCGCCGGCTGGCGGGGGGATCGCGGCTTTTTGCCGGGGTAAAAATTTTTTCGATCGGGCCTTGCCGGCACAAGAGTTATGCCCATCTTGGCGTTCTGCCGAACCTGAACCTTGCCGGGTTTCCAGGGCGGTTCGCTCTGCCTGAAGAGTGAGGTTGTTTATTCTTATCGATGAGGTAGGAATTTTCCGATGATCGATGATTATTGGCGAAATTTCCGATATTTGGCGGCAATTTCTTGCCGCTTCCTGCAGCTTGCCGCCTGCCCGCCAGCGCCGAAGCCTTGATTTACTGCATTGGCTTGCCTGGCACACAGATTGCTGATGCCCAAGCGCTGAAACGAAAAACCAAAAGGGGCAAAAAGCCCCGAACCTCTATCAGTGCATTAGGAGGTCATTCCCATGGGTGTTAGCGATGTTCCCAGCTCTGCGGCCCTCTCGCCGAGAAAGACCAGAGACGCCCCTGAAGCAAACGCTCCCAATGGCGCGCCGGGCAGGCAATCGCTGGGCAAGGATGCGTTTCTCAAGCTGTTGGTGACCCAGCTGAACAACCAGAACCCGCTGGATCCCCAGGACAACAGTGCGTTCGTGGCCCAGTTGGCCCAGTTCTCGACCCTGGAAGGGATCACCACCCTCAACAACTCGGTGAGCGCCATCGCCGGTTCCTACAAGTCGTCCCAGACCTTGCTGGCCTCATCCTTGATAGGCCGTTCGGTCGTGGTCCAGACCGGTACCACCCTGGTCGACACCAGCAAGAGCATGACCGGCTCGGTGGCTGTTCCATCTGGTGTGAAGTCGGTCACCGTGACCATCACCGACAAGGACGGCAAGACGGTCAAGACCCTCGAGCTGGGCAACCAGAAGGCCGGCAACGCCAGCTTCGTCTGGGACGGCACCAGGGCCGATGGCACCAAGGCCCCGCCTGGCACCTACACCTTCAAGGCCAGTACCACCATCGATGGCAAGGGCACATCCCTGGTCACTTACCTGCCGGCCAGGGTCAACAGCGTCACCGTCAGCCAGACCGGTGGCGAGTTGATGTTGAACCTGGCGGGCATCAGCAACCCGATTGGCCTCTCCAAAATAAGAACCATAGGTATCTAGCGCCGGATAACGGCATAAAGGAGTGGAACATGTCTTTCAATATCGGCCTTAGCGGGCTCTTTGCCGCGAACAAGCAGTTGGACGTGACCGGGAACAACATCTCCAACGTTGCGACCAAGGGATTCAAGTTCTCCCGTGCGGAGTTCGCCGACGTGTACTCGGCCACCAAGCTGGGCAGCGGTGCCCGGGTCGTGGGCAACGGTGTACGCCTGGCCAACGTGTCCCAGCAGTTCACCAACGGCGACATCAACAACACCGGCAACGTGCTGGACGTGGGGATCCAGGGCCAGGGCTTCTTCGTGCTGAGCACCAATGGCTCCCTGACTTACACCCGTGCCGGCAACTTCAGGACCGACAAGGAGGGCTACATCACCAACAGCGACGGCACCGCCCGCTTGCAAGGTTATGGGGTGGATGCCAACGGCAAGATCATCAACGGTGTGCTGACCGACCTGCGGATCGATACTTCGAACCTGGCGCCCAAGCCCACCGATTCGATCTCCTCGACCATCAACCTGGACTCCAACGCCAAGGTCATAGATACCGCGGCCAAGTCTCCGGCTTATGTGTTCAACCCCAGTGACAACACCACCTACACCAAGCAGTTCAGCACGCCGATCTATGACACTCAGGGCAACAAGCATGTCATGGACCAGTACATGATCAAGACCGGCCCCAACACCTGGCAGACCTACACCCTGGTCAATGGGCGCAACCCGGATGGCACGGCCTTCAGCATGAACAACCAGGCCCCGATCACCATGAAGTTCGATGCTTCGGGCAAGCTGCAGTCCCTCACGCCGCCCACGCCTGCCTCCGCCAGCCAGTTCACGGTGGAGGGCAACAAGATCGTCATGGCGGCTGGCGCCTGGACTCCCGGCACCGTGACCAAGGGTGTGTTCACCCCTAACGGGGCCAAGGCCGCGCCCAAGGGCGTCAATATCGACATGACCAGAACCGGCTCGGTATCCGGTGAAACCAACCGCTCGGTCATTGCCCAGAATGGCTATTCCACCGGCCAGATCGCCAGCCTGACCATCGATGGCAACGGCGTGCTGATGGCCAGCTTCAGCAACGAGCAGACCAGGGCGATCGGCCAGATCTCCCTGGCCAGCTTTACCAACGAACAGGGCCTGCAGCCGGTAGGTGGCACCCAGTGGAGGGAAACCTTCGCCTCGGGCATTCCTGGCTACGATGCGCCGAAAACCGGCACGCTGGGCGCCGTGGTGTCGGGTGCCCTGGAGGAGTCCAACGTCAACCTGACCAACGAACTGGTGAACTTGATCAAGGCCCAGAGTAACTACCAGGCCAGCGCCAAGATCATCTCCACCCAGAACAGCATCATGCAGACCACCATGCAGATGACTTGATACTGATCCGGGTGCCGTGGCCTGCAAGGGCCCCAGCACCCGGTTCGCGGATTGGGTGCAGGGTTTCGCCCCAGGGATGGGCCACAACAGCGCGGCCCAGTTGTCCCACCCTCCTTTCAGGGCGTTGCGCGCCCCTGGTCGCCGCGCAGCCGATGGCGCTGCGGGTCAATGGCTCTTTTTTTCGCAGTTGACCATCCACGACACCCCGAACCTGTCTTCCAGCATGCCGAAACGCTCGGCCCAGAAGGTTTCCTCCAGGGGCATGCGGACGCTGCCTTGCTCGAGCAGGGCATTGAATACCCGTTCGGCTTCGGCGGCGTTGTCGATGTTCAACGCGATGGAGCAACCCCGGATGCCGGCGTAGGGCAGGTCCGGGGTGCTGTCCGAGGCCATCAGCACCTGGTCGCCGACATTGAGCCGGGTATGCATGATGAGGGCGTGGCAGTTGGCCGGCAGTTGGTCGCGGGCCGGGCTCTCGCCGAAGGTCAGCATCATTTCCAGGGTGCCGTTCAGGCACTGGGCATAGAAGGTGAAGGCGGCCCGGCAATCGCCGTTGAATACCAGGTAGGGATTGATCTTCATCGCGTACTTTCCTTGTGCGGCCAGGGCGGACCCTGGAGAAACCGACAGCCTTGGCGGCATCGGTGGATATTGCATAGCAAAGCGCCGAACGCGCCGGCGCGAGGGTTTTTTTTAGACGCTTTTCCTATGGTTCGCCCAGGGCTTATAGCCGACCGCCCGGGGGCGGCCGGCGGCGCTACAGGCGGGGCTGCTCCTGGGGCAGGCCGAGCAACTGGTGCAGGGTGTTGATCAGCGCCTGCTGGCGCAGGCGGTCTTCCTGGTGCCGAGCCTCGGCACTGGCGATATCGGCCTGGCAATGCGGGCAGGTGGTTTCATGGCCATGGATGTACTGCAGGCAGGCCCGGCACAGGGCCAGTCGCGGCGGGACACGTCCTTCCTCGGGGGACGCGTGGCCCTGGTTGACCCAGGCCAGCTTGATCACCTGGCCGCTGTCGCTGACGCTGGAGACCGTTTCGCCACTGTCGATGCGTTCGGTGATCAGGTCGAAGCGACCCACGGAGAACGAGGCCGGGCCTGCTTCCTCGAGCTTGACGATACGTTCGCGCAGGCCCTTTTTCGCCAGGTCCAGGGTCCGGTAGTGGCAGTAAGGGTTGTTGCCCGGCTTGCCCAGCAGCGAATGCGAGGTCCAGGTGCAACCACCCCGGCAGACATCGTTGTAGTAGCAGGTGCGGCAGTAGCCCCAGAGATCGTCCACCGAGCGCAGCCGGCCGAAGTGGATGCCTTCGCTGTAGTGCCAGATATCGTGCAGGTTCATGTTGCGCACGTTGCCGCCGGAGAAGCCCACGGTGGCCAGGGACGGGCAGCCCTTGACCGTGCCGTCGGCCTCCAGGGCCAGCACCGTCTGCCCGGCGGCGCAACCGCTCCAGTGCACGCGCTCGTCGCCGAAGCCGCGCCACAGGTGTTCGTATGGGCCGTAGTAGCCGATGTTGTTGCCGACGTTCATCAGCAGCCCGCGCTCGCTGCCTTCGCGGTACAGCCGCGCCAGCAGCGGCATGACGTCCAGCAACTGGTAGGGCTGCAACAGCAGCTCGGGGTGATCCACGGCGTTGCCCATGGCCACGGTCAGCTGGATCTGCCAGTGGCTGGCGCCGGCCTCGATGATCAGCTCCATCAGGGCCGGCAGGTCGGGCAGGGTAGCGGCGCCGATCTGGGTGTTGACGCTGACCTTGAGCCCGGCCTGCTTGGCCCGGTGCAGGGTGTCCAGGGCCTTGGCGAAGGAGCCGGGAACGTTGCGCACCGCATCATGCAGCGGTGCCAGCCCATCCAGGGACACGCCGACGCCATCGAGCCCGGCGTCTATCGCCGCCTGCATCTTGGCCGGGGTCAGGTTGCGTCCACCGGTCTGGATCGCCACGTACATGCCATGGTCGTGAATGGCCTGGATCAGTCGGGTCCAGTCCTTGCGCAAATAGGCTTCGCCACCGATCAGGGTGACTTCCCGGGTGCCCAGGGCGGCCAGGGCGTCGATCACTTCCAGGCACTCGCCGGTGCTCAGCTCGCCGGGGCGCCGGTGGCCGGCCCGGGAGCCGCAGTGCAGGCACTTGAGGTCACAGGCGAGGGTGATTTCCCAGACCACGTGCACAGGCACGTAGCGCTTGATATCGCTTTCGCTGAGGTAGCGGGCGGGGAGATGGTCTGACATGAAAGATCCTTGCGCACCCAGCGGTGCGCGGCACCAACCCATGGAAATAGGCGCGCCTTCCTTGAGCGACAGTGGCGCGGTCGGTTGTCCTGCGGTCCGGGGCCGGCCCTGGTGGGCCGGTCCCGGAAGCCGGGTTCAGCGTTGTTCCAGGCGGGTGATTTCCACCTGCAGCTGCTGCACGGCCTTGTTCAGCCGCTCACCGTTGGCCACCTGCTGCTCGGCCTGGGCCACCAGGGCCTTGAGCCGGGCCAGGTCGCCGCTGGCCTGGGCCTGCTGCAACGCCACGGCGTACAGCGGGTGCGGGTGCAGGTGCGCCTGCTCGGCCGCATTGCCGGCCCGGCCCTGGGGCTCGGCCTGCGCCGCCTGTTCCACCGGGGCCGGGCTGACGGCGGCGTGTTGCACCTCGTGCCAGTGGCCCTGGTAGTTGAAGCGATAGCTGGCGAAACCACTGGCCCAGTCCAGGCCGAGGAGGCCCTGCAAGTGGAAGGTTTCGGCGGTCTGGCTACCGGGGCCGCTGGGGTTGCCCGCGAGGTTGAGCACCAGGTGCCCCTCGCTGGATTGGTCGAGCTTGATCTGCGAGTAGTTGCCCCAGACGTCGGCGCTGAAGCGCACTGGCGGCGAAGTGCTCTGGGTCACCTGGGCCAGGCCGGAGACGGTTTTCTGCACGGTGTTGACCAGCAGGTCGAGGGTCAGGATCGGTGCGCCGACCACGGGGTTGGTGATGATCAGGCGGGTATGGAACAGTCCAGTTGTCATGCTGCTACTCCTTGGCGTGATGGATGCGTCGAAGTGTGCCGGGCCCGGGGCTCAGCGCCGCTCCTGCCTGGCGATCTCGGACTTGGCGGCGTCCAGCGCGGTGCGGATCAGCGGCAGCTGCTCCAGTTGCTGGGTCGCCACCCGGTGCAGGCTCTTCATCTGCGCCAGGTCGCCGCTGGCGATGGCGCCGTGGATCGGGGCCGCGTACAGCGCCGCCAGGGGTGGCAGCGGATGATGGGCATGGCCGTGGGGCTGGGGCCGGGACAGGCTGCTGGACTGGATGTTGTTCTCCAGGTAGGCCGGTGCGTTGTTCACCGTCGACCAGGTATGGCCGTTGTAGAACTGGTAGTTGGCGACGCCTTGCTTCCAGTCGTCGTCGACCACCAGTTGCAGCTTGAAGGTGATGATCGAGTTGGCGCCCGGGCCACCCTGGTTGCCGGCGACGCTGAGGAGGATCTTGGTGCCGGACGTCACGGTCAGGTAGGTGTACTGGCCCCAGTCGTCGGTCTGCAGGTCCAGCGGCGGGCTGGCCGCCTGGGTGATCGACGAGTTGCCACGCAGGCTGCGCTCGGGGGTGTAGACCAGCAGGTTGAGTTGCAGGTTCGGCGCTCCGGGTTGCGAGGTGCCGATGCGATAGCTCAGGGGAAACAGGCTTTCTTGTGCGTTGGAACCGGACATTTGCTTTGCCTCCATACAGTGACAGGGGAACAGCGGTCAGTGCCGTTCCAGGCGGGCGACTTCCTTGGCCAGTTGTTCATAGGCGGCGCGCAGTTCCGCAGGCTCGGCCTGGTTGCTGTCGCGCTTGGCCAGCAAGGCTTTCATCTGCGGCAGCTGGCCTTCGGAGATCGCCGATTGGATCGCTACTCCATAGGGGGGAATCACATGGTGCGGTGCATTGCTCATGGCGTATGCCTTCCGTGGTGATTGGGGGGAAATGCTGCGGTACTCGGCAGCTTTTGCAGTTAAGCAGCGCCGTTGGAAAAGGCCGGCTAATGGCACACTGATTTCAGGGGTTTCCGACCGGTGGATTCACGCCGGATGAGCGGCTGTTTGCGGGGGTTCGGCTGCTGATTCCAAAGGGCGATAGGGCTGATTGCCCGGGGTGATAGCGCGGCTGTCTTGCCGCCCGTGCCGAACCCCTCGCAGCCTTTGTAGCCGCTGTCGCGCCTGCGAGGCCGCGTACGGTCGCGCAGCGCCCGAGAGGCGTGCGGCGCGGTGTGTCAGGCGCAACCTTGTGTCAGGCGCAACCTGGGGCCAGCCGTTGCGGCCTGTGCCCAGCCGTGCGCGGCCTGTAGCAGCGGCTACAGGCCGCCGCTGCTGGATCGAGGGGTGGCGGGGTGGTCAGAGGCTGACGCCCAGCGCCTGCAATTGTGTGCGGGTCTGCTGCGCGTTGAGGTGGTGGATGGCATTCCAGCCCAGTGCCCGGGCCGCGACGATGTTCGGTTCGTGGTCGTCGATGAACGCCAGTTCCCCGGGGGCGATGTCCGGCAGGTGGGCGCGGATGCGTTGCACCGTGGTGTGGTAGATCGGCGGCTCGGGCTTGAGCTGCCGCTCCTGGCCGGAGACCACGATGTCACGGAAGCGCCGCAGGAAGGGGTAGTTGTCCCAGGCATGGGGGAAGGTCTCGCGGGACCAGTTGGTCAGGCCGAACAGTGGCATTCGCGCCTGGTGCAGTTCCTCCAGCAGGGCCACGCCGTCGTCCAGCTGCCCGCGCAGCATTTCCACCCAGCGCCCGTAATAGGCTTCGATCAGCGGTGCCTGTTCGGGGTGCTCGGCCACCAGGCTGCGGGTCGCTTCGGCCAGGCTGCGACCGCCGTCCTGCAGGGTGTTCCAGGCCTGGGTGCAGATGGTGTCGAGGAACCACTGGCGACGCTGGTCGTCGGGGATCAGTTGCCGGTACAGATGATGGGGACTCCAGTCGAACAGCACGCCACCGAAGTCGAAAACCACAGCACGAATCGTCATGAACATTTCCTGAAGCGGTTGAGGGCCAGGGCGTCATCCTGCGGTGCCGGGTGGTGCATTGCAATGCAACCGCGCCATTGGTCCGGTCGACGGCACCCTCGCGGCGCACGACGATCTATGTCTTTAACCGTCGTCCAGTCGCCCCGAGCAGGAGGAGCCCCATGAGCACCAAGCCACCCACCGGGCCCAGTTCGTCCGAGCACGCCAGCGGCCGCCATGAGCCGGGTTTCGACCCTGACTCGCCGGATCTCGAGGACCCCCAGGTAGATCCGGTGGGTCCGGCCAGGGCGCCGCTGGACCGACCACGCCCCGAGCACGAGCGCAAGCGCTCCCGGGCCTACGACCCCCTGGCCAACCTGAAGAAGTGAGTCGTCGCGCCGACATGTGGCAGTCGCCATAGCGTTGGGCGGGTGTAAGGTGGACCGGCCAGCCCCAGGCTTGCTGACGAGAGGGAGGTGTGTATGAGTACGCCACTGCTGAACAAGATGCAGATCAATGGCTATCAGGTACTGAGCGTCAATAACGGACCCTGGAAGGTCTGCACCCCGGGCGACCGGCTTGCCACCTTCGGCA
This sequence comes from Pseudomonas piscis, assembly GCF_009380155.1. Lineage (GTDB taxonomy): Bacteria > Pseudomonadota > Gammaproteobacteria > Pseudomonadales > Pseudomonadaceae > Aquipseudomonas > Aquipseudomonas piscis. Next base: position 1,923,195 of record NZ_WHUV01000001.1, read on the forward strand.
CCCGGGAAGAGGCCCTGGCCTTCGCCGCTGCCTTGCCGGTGCGCAAGGACCGGCCCAGGCCCGCCGCACGATAGCTGACTGGCAACGAGAAGCCCCGGTTCGTCCGGGGCTTTCTGATTCTGTGGCCTGCTCAGGCCTTGGGGGCGTTGGCGTAGGGTTTTCGATCCGCTGCGAATACCCGCTCGGCGAGGAAGTCGACGAGCACCCGGACCTTCGGCGAAGGGTGCTTGCTGGCGGGCCAGAGTACGTGGAACGTCCCGGTGCGCTGCACATGCTCGGCCAGCACCCGGCATAGGCGGCCGTCGGCGAGGAATTCACGCACCGAATATTCCGGCAGGAAGGCGATGCCCCGGCCTTGGCGGGCGAAGCACACCCGGGTCTCGATGTCGTTGCAGATCATCGTGGTGGGCAGCCGGGAGGCCAGAGCATCGCTGCCGCGTCCCATGGGCCAGACATCGAGCTTGCCGCTATGGGGAAAGCGAAAGTGCAGGCAGGCATGCTCCAGGAGATCGGCCGGCACCTGGGGTGTTCCCCGTTGGCGCAGGTACTCGGGGGATGCCACCAGGATCGACTGGAAGTTGCCCAGCTTGCGCGCGGACAGCCGCGAATCGCTGGGCTGGCCGGTGCGCACCACGGCGTCGAAACCTTCGGCGATGACATCCACCAGGCGGTCGGTGAAGTCCAGGTCCAGCTCGATTTGCGGGTAGGCCTGCATGAAATCCCCCAGCACCGGCAACACCAGGGAGCTGACCACCGGTAGGCTGATCCGCAAGCGCCCGCGGGGCGTGGCGGAGGTTTGCGACAGCTCCATCTCGGCCGCCTCGATCTCGGCCAGGATGCGCCGGCTGCGTTCCAGGAACAACCTGCCCTCGGCCGTCAGGGTGACGCTGCGGGTGCTGCGGTGGAACAGGCGCACACCGAGCTTTTCTTCCAGCCGGGCGATGCTCTTGCCGATGGCCGACGCCGAAGCACCGAGCAGGCGGCCGGCGGCGACGAAACTGCGGGTCTCGGCGACTTGTACGAAGACCGTGAAACCGTGAAGGCTGTCCATGAATGCTCCCTGATTGCGGAATTTTCTTTCCGCATAACGCGGAACTCTAGCCTGGTTTTTCCTGATTCCTAAGCCCTCTATGGTGCGGATGGTCAACACATCACGAAACCGGAGGCTGCCTTGCCAATCACCCATCGATCCTTTCCCCGCGACCGGAGAGCTTGCTCATGAGCGCCACCGCTGCACTTTGCCAGGAGTCCCGGACGGCCCCGGCGGATGAGCGCCTGCCGTTGCCGGCGCTCATCGCCCTGGCCCTGGCGGCCTTCATCACGATGCTCACCGAGACCCTGCCGGCCGGCCTGTTGCCACAGATCGGCGCCAGTCTCGGGGTGGCCGAAGCCCTGGCCGGCCAGCTCGTCACCTGCTACGCCATGGGCTCGCTAGTGGCCGCGATACCGCTGACGGTGGCGACCCAGGGCATGCGCCGCCGGCCGTTGCTGTTGTTGGCGCTGGCCGGTTTCGTCGTCGCCAACAGCATCACCACCTTCTCTGCCAGCTACCTGCTGACCCTGCTCGCGCGCTTCCTCGCGGGAGTGTCGGCCGGCCTGGTATGGGCACTGCTGGCTGGCTACGCCGCGCGCATGGTCAGCGACCGCCTGAAGGGGCGGGCGATCGCCGTGGTCATGACGGGCACGCCGCTGGCCCTGTCCCTGGGAGTGCCGCTGGGCACCTGGGTCGGCACCCTGGTCGGGTGGCGGCTGTGCTTCGGTGTCATGAGCCTGCTGGCGCTGCTGCTGATGGCCTGGATCCAGCTCAAGGTGCCGGACTATCCGGGACAGGCCCCGGGCCGGCGCCTGCCGGTGGTGCGGGTCTTCGTCATCCCCGGGATTCGGCCGATCCTGTTGGTGGTGCTGGCGTTCGTCCTGGCGCACAACATCCTGTACACCTACATCGCTCCGTTCCTGGCCGATGCCGGCATGGCCGAGCGCACGGACCTGGTGTTGCTGGTGTTCGGCGTCGCCTCGTTGCTGGGCATCTGGATCATCGGGGTGCTGATCGACCGGCACCTGCGGCGACTGACCCTGGCCAGTACCCTGGGATTTGCCGCCACCGCGCTGGCCTTGAGCATCGCCGGTCACGAGCCGGTGGTCATCTACCTGGCGGTCGCTACCTGGGGCTTGGCGCTGGGAGGCGCGGCGACGCTGTTCCAGACTGCGTTGTTCCAGGCGGCGGGCGAGGCTGGCGATGTCGCGCAATCCATGACCGTGACGGTCTGGAACCTGGCAATCGCCGGTGGTGGCATCGTCGGTGGAATCCTGTTGCAGCACTTCGGGCCCGAGGCCTTGGCCCCGGCCCTGCTGGTGCTGCTGGCGGTCACCTGGATCGTGATCTGGCGGGCCAGGCAGCACGGTTTTCCCCCGGCCGCGAACTGAACCGGCGCGAGCCTGGACGCTGCGCCGCACACCGGTTTCGACGGGGCCGCTGAAAGGCGTCAGTCGACGATCACCCGCTCCTCCGGACCACCGCCCAGGCATACGCTCAACTGCTCGCCCGCCTTGTTGAATGCGCAATAGGGCAGGGCCCGCTGGCGCATGGTGTTCAAGGGAGGAAGGATGAACAGCGCCGCGAGGATCAGTGCCCAGACGGTGCGCAGGAACAGCTCATCGGCGCTGGTGGCCGCAGGTCGCGGTGCCAGGCGTCGCCGGCGCAACAGTTGCACGCCGCTGTAGATGAAGGCGCAGCCAATGGCCATGGCATAGTCCAGCTCCCGGGCCATGGGGCTGAACATCAGGTTGCCGTCGGCATCGTCCGGGTAGTTGATCCGCCACCAGGCGCCCAGCAGCAAAGGCGCCACGCCGGCACCGATCCAGGCCAGGCGAGCTCCGGGCATCCGGGTCAGCAAGGCCAGGCCCAGGCCCAGGGCACACACCAGCCAGATGCTGAGGTACAGGATGAAGCCCATTGAGCCGCCGAACAGGGTGCCGCCGACATCCCGCGGGACAATCAATTGCACGTCACAAAACACCATCAGCGCCAGCGGCGCCGCGACAGCGACCCAGCACAGGGGGTGGTAGAGCCAGGACCAGAGGGTGAACAGGCGGGGCATGGGCAAACTCGATGAAGGTGAAGGGTGGTTGCGGTGCAGGTTCAGGCCAGTGCCAGTGCACTGCCGACGGCGAACAGCAGCAAGGCCAGGCTGATGCCCAGCAGCGGGATGCGAAACCAGTAGCGGATGGCCAGGACCCACAGCCCGGCGAGGAAGGCCAGGCCCAGGTACAAAAGCCCGGGGGCCTGTTGCAGCAGCTCGGGATGCAACCAGGCCAGGTAGCCATAGACCAGGCCGAAGAGCATAGCGCCCAGGCTATGGCTGGCGTTGAAGCCAATCCAGGCGCGCCACAGGCTGGTCTGGGCGCTGATCACCGGGGCGACCGCGCGCATGCGTTCGGCCAGGGCCGGGTCGCGGGGCTGGAACTTGTCGGTGGCGAAGGTGTAGATCAGGTGCAGGGTACCGAGCAGCAGCACGATGGCTGCGCCGGCGATGAGCAGGGCAGTTGCCGACACGGTTCATCCTTGGGTGGTGGGCAGGGGCGCCGAGTATGCCGGGGCGCCCGGGGTTTTGCACCTGCTTGTGCAAGGGCCGGGCAGGGCGTCGCACGCCCGGCCCGATGCTTCAGAACTGCTCGTCGGCGAGGCTGAACAGCGGCGAGCTGCCGGCACGGATGCTCTGCTCCAGGCCAAGGATGCGCGGCAGCAGGCGGCTGAAATAGAAGTCCGCGGTGCCAAGCTTGGCGCTGTAGAAGCGTTCGTCCTCGGCGCGCTTGTGCCCGGCCACCTGGGCCATGCGCGCCCACAGGTAGGCGTAGGCCACATGACCGAACAACTGCAGGTACTCGACGCAGGCGCTGCCCACGGCGTTGGGGTTCTGCACGGCCTGTTCGCACAGCCAGTCGCTGAGTTCTTCCAGGCGCTGCACGGCATCGAGCAGCTGCGCCGAATAGGCCGCGCCGGGCAGGTAGGCGTAGTCGCGGATCTCGCCGGTGAACAGGCGCAGGGCCACGCCGCCGTTGGCCACCACCTTGCGCCCCAGGAGGTCCAGGGCCTGGATGCCGTTGGTGCCTTCGTAGATCTGCGCGATGCGCACGTCGCGCACCAGCTGCTCCTGGCCCCACTCACGGATGTAGCCGTGGCCGCCGAACACCTGCTGGCCCAGCACGCAGCTGTCCAGGCCGTTGTCGGTGAAGAACGCCTTGGCCACCGGGGTCAGCAGCGCCACCAGGGCTTCGGCGTTGTGCCGCTCATGGGGCTGGTCGGCGAACTTGGCCAGGTCCAGCTGCTGGCCGACGTAGCTGGCGAAGGCCCGGCCGCCCTCGGTCATGGCCTTCATCGACAGCAGCATGCGCCGCACGTCCGGGTGATTGATGATCGGGTCGGCGACCTTGTCCTTGGCCACCGGCCCCGACGGGGCCCGGCTCTGCAGGCGTTCGCGAGCGTAGGTCCGGGCGTTCTGGTAGGAGTTCTCGGCGCAGCCGATGCCCTGGATGCCGATGGACAGGCGCTCGTAGTTCATCATGGTGAACATCGCCGCCAGGCCCTTGTTGGCCTCGCCCACCAGGTAGCCGCTGGCGCCGTCGAAGTTCAGCACGCAGGTGGCCGAGCCCTTGATCCCCATCTTGTGCTCGATGGAGCCGCAGCTCACGGCGTTGGCCTGGCCCAGGTTGCCGTTGGCGTCGACGTGGATCTTGGGCACCAGGAACAGCGAGATGCCCTTGGGCCCGGCCGGGGCATCCGGCAGCTTGGCCAATACCAGGTGGATGATGTTCTCGGTCAGGTCCTGCTCGCCGCCGGTGATGAACATCTTGCTGCCGCTGATGCGGTAGCTGCCGTCGGCCTGGGGTTCGGCGCGGGTGCGGATGATCCCCAGGTCAGTGCCGGCGTGGGCCTCGGTCAGGCACATGGAACCGGCCCAGCGGCCTTCGTACATCGCCGGCAGGTAGCGCGCCTTGAGTTCCTCGCTGGCGTGGGCGTCGATGGCCAGGCAGGCGCCGGAGCTCAGGGTCGAGTACAGGGCGAAGCTGGAGTTGGCGCCGTAGAGCATCTCCTCGAACTGCACCGCGAGCATCTTCGGCATGCCCATGCCGCCATAGGCCGGGTTGCCGCCCAGGCCGACCCAGCCGCCCTGGATATAGGTCGCGTAGGCCTCCTTGAAGCCTGCGGGGGTGCGCACCTGGCCGGCGTCCCAGGTGGCGCCTTCTTCATCGCCGCTGCGGTTGAGCGGGGCCACCAGGGTGGCGGTGACCTTGGCGGCTTCCTCGAGGATCGCATCGGCGGTGTCGCCGTCCACGATGTCCGCCAGGGCCGGCAGCCGGGCCCAGAGCTTGGGGGCGTTGAACACTTCATGCAGGACGAAGCGCATGTCGCGCAGGGGAGCGTTGAATTCGGGCATTGCAGGAAACCTCGTGCAAGGGTGGAGGTTGCACGGCCGTGGCCGCGTGATTCAAAGGGGGCAGGCCCCGCGAACATGCCGGGGCAGCATGCGCGGGGATCTTGGGTTCAGGCTAGAGGTTTTTCGCCATGTCGCGCAGGACGAACTTCTGGATCTTGCCGGTGGAGGTCTTGGGCAACTGGCTGAAGACCACGGTGCGCGGCACCTTGAACCCCGCCAGGTGCTCGCGGCAGAAGGCGATGATCTGGGCTTCGCGCACGTCCTGGTGGTCGGCCTTGAGGGTGATGAAGGCGCAGGGTGTCTCGCCCCATTTTTCGTCGGGCCGGGCCACCACCGCCGCTTCCAGTACCGCCGGATGGCGATAGAGCACGCCTTCGAGCTCGATGGTCGAGATGTTCTCGCCTCCGGAAATGATGATGTCCTTGAGCCGGTCGCGAATCTCCACGTAGCCGTCCGGGTGGGTCACGCCCAGGTCGCCGGTGTGGAACCAGCCGCCTTCGAAGGCTTCGGCGGTGGCGGTGGGGTTCTTCAGGTAGCCCTTCATCACCGTGTTGCCGCGCATGAAGATCTCGCCGATGGTCTGGCCGTCCCGGGGCGTGGGTTCCAGGGTCTTCGGGTCGGCCACCATCACCCCTTCCAGGGTCGGGTAGCGCACGCCCTGGCGCGCCTTGATCTGCGCCCGCTCTTCCAGGGGCAACGGGTCCCAGGCGGCGTGCCAGGCACACAGGGTCACCGGGCCGTAGACCTCGGTCAGGCCGTAGACGTGGGTGACCTGGATGCCCATCTCTTCCACGGCGCCGATCACCTTGGCCGGTGGCGCGGCCCCGGCCACCATGGCCTTGACCGGGTGGTCGATGGCCGCCTTGGCCGATTCCGGCATGTTCACCAGGGCATTGAGCACGATGGGCGCGCCGCACAGGTGGCTGACCTGGTGTTCGCGGATCAGGTTGAGGATCTTCTGCGGGTCGACCCGGCGCAGGAATACGTGGACCCCGGCCAGGGCGGTGACGGTCCAGGGGTAGCACCAGCCGTTGCAGTGGAACATCGGCAGGGTCCACAGGTACACCGGGTGGTTGCCCATGGCCCAGGTCATCTGGTTGCCAAGGGCGTTGAGGTAGGCGCCGCGGTGGTGATAGACCACGCCCTTGGGATTGCCGGTGGTGCCGGAGGTGTAGTTCAGGGCGATGGCCTGCCACTCGTCATCCGGCCACCGCCAGGCGAACTCCGGATCGCCCTCGGCGAGGAACGCCTCGTAGTCCAGGTCGCTGACCGGCTGGCCCTCGCCGTACTCCGGGTCGTCGAGGTCGATCACCAGCGGCGGGTGGTCGAGCATGGCCACGGCGGTCTGGATCACTGCATGGAACTCGCGGTCGGCGATCAGCACCTTGGCCTCGCCGTGGGCCAGCATGAAGGCGATGGCCTCGGCGTCCAGGCGCACGTTGAGGGCGTTGAGCACGGCGCCGATCATCGGCACGCCGAAATGCGCCTCGAGCATCGCCGGGATGTTGGGCAGCATCACCGCCACCGTGTCGTTCTTGCCGATCCCGCGGCCGGCCAGGGCCGAGGCCAGGCGCCGGCAGCGGCTGTAGGTCTGGGCCCAGGTGCGACGGATCGAACCATGGACCACCGCCGGGTAGTCCGGATAGACCGCGGCGGTACGCTCGATGAAGCTCAGGGGCGAAAGGGCGATGTGGTTGACGGCAGACGGCGCAAGGCCTTGCTCGTAGATGGACATGGTTCGGGCACCCGGTGGCTGATTGTTAGCTCTATTGACCGAGGCGCTCGTTGGCGCCTCGGTGACTTATCCGGAGGCTTTTATATACTGTTTGCGGATTGATATGGAAGTAATACCTGAGTTGTATAGTATTAATACTATATTGATCGCCGATGATCCCTAAAGGTCCAACGATGATGCAAAGCTCCCCTCACTTGAGCCATTGGCTGCGCCAGCAGCGCGAAGGCCACCTGCCGGATTCGCCCTGGCTGGGCCATGACCCGCAGCCCAGTGCGCTGCTGGATGCCGAGGCCCGGCCGCTGGACCTGAACCCGGCGTTGCGCCAGTGGCTGGAGGGCGCGACAGGGGATGGGTTGGCGGCCTGGCTGCCGGTCAACCACCCGGCCCTGGTGCGGGCCTGCCTCGACCAGCAACGGCCGATCGAGGACGTCGAGGCCCAGTGCGGCGAGCGGATCCTGCTCTGGACCTTCATCCCCGACCCGTATCGCCAGCGGGTCCTGGCCCGTTGCCGCGAGGCCACCACCCAGGTGCAGGCCGAGCGCGAGTCGGCCAGGGCCCGGCGGCTGTATCGGCTGATCACCGAGAACACCACCGACCTGATTTCCCGGCACGCCCCCGACGGCTGCTTCCTCGACGCCTCGCCTGCGTCCTGGACCCTGCTCGGCTACTGGCCCGAGGAGCTGCGCGGCATGCCCGCCCGCAGCCTGTTGCACAGCCGCGGGCTGGCCGGGCTGATGCAGCGCACCGGGGATGCCCTGGAGCAGGACGGCTACCACACCATGACCTATCGCATCCGCCATCGCGACGGCCACTACCTGTGGTTCGAGACCGCCTGCCGGGCGATCCGCGAGACCTACACCGGGGCGGTGGTGGAGGTGGTGGCGGTATCCCGGGACATCACCGCCCGGGTCCAGGCCGAGGAGAACAAGCGGCGCCTGGCCGAGGTGGTGGAGGCCAACCCCGATCCGGTGCTGTTCGTCCAGCCGGGCGGCAGCGTCACCTACCTCAACCCGGCCGCCCGGCGCGCCCTGGGCCTGGAGCCCGGGCAGGCGATGCCCGAGCTGGCGGCGATCCTCAGTCCGGCGGTGCTGCAAAGCCTGCAGCGAGAGGGCTGGGAATGCGCCGAGCGCACCGGGCGCTGGAGCATCGAGACTCGCTTGCAGCCGCCCTCGGGCGGTGACTCGGTAGCGGTGTCGCTGATGCTCCTGGCGCACCGGGCGGCCAGCGGCGAGCGCTTCTATTCCCTGGTGGCCCATGACCAGAGCGAGCGCGAATTGCGCGAGGCCCAGCAGCGTCATCACCAGGACGAGCTGGCCCATACCGCGCGTTTGGTGACCCTGGGCGAGCTGGCCTCGGGCATCGCCCACGAGATCAACCAGCCGCTGGCGGCGGTGGTCAACTATGCCAATGCCAGCCAGCGCTATCTGCAGGCACTGGACACTCAGCCCCAGGCCGCGCGGAAGGTGGCCCAGGGCCTGGAGCGCATCGCCGAGCAGGCGACCCACGCCGCCGAGGTGATCAAGCGCCTGCGGGCGTTCCTGCGCAAGGGCGGGCGGCGGCTCCAGGCCCTGGACAGCGCCGAGGTGGCCCGGGAAACCGTGCGCCTGTGCGCCTGGGAAGCCCAGGCGTGCCAGGTGGTGATCGAGCTGCGCCTGGCGGATAATCTGCCGCCGGTCTACGCCGACCGGGTGCTGCTGGAGCAGGTGCTGCTCAACCTCTTGCGCAACGCCATCGAGGCCAATCGCGAGGTCCATGCGCAACAGGCCTCGCAGATCGTGCTCCAGGCCGTGGCCGGCGCCGAGGGTGGGGTCTGCATCAGTGTCAGCGACCAGGGCCCCGGGGTTTCTACCCAGCAGCTGGCGCAGTTGTTCACCCCGTTCTACACCAGCAAGGCCAATGGCCTGGGCCTGGGGCTGTCCATGAGCCGCAGCATCGTCGAGGGTTTCGGTGGCGACTTGCAGGCCCGGCCCCAGGCCCGGGGCCTGCGCATGGACTGCCATCTGCCGGCCACGGCCCCGCTTGAGACCGACCCATCCATTTCCCCGAATACAGGAGCAAGGCCATGACGAGTGCGACGCAGCAGTTGGTGTACGTGGTCGACGATGACCCGGCCATGCTCGACTCCACGGTCTGGCTGCTGGAGTCGGTGGGCCTGGCGGCCGTGCCCTTCACCAGTGGCCGCGAGTTCCTCGAGCATTGCGACCCGAGCCGCAACGCCTGTGTGCTGCTGGATGTGCGCATGCCCGGCATGGGCGGGTTGAATGTCCAGGAAGAGCTGCGCCAGCGGGAAATCGACCTGCCGCTGATCTTCGTCAGTGGCCATGCCGACGTGCCCATCGTGGTCCGCGCGTTCAAGGCCGGGGCGGCGGACTTCATCGAGAAACCCTACAACGAGCAACTGCTGCTCGATAGCGTGCAGCAGGCGCTGAACCGCGCCGGCAGCCGCCAGCGCCAGGGCGCCGGGCAGGCCCGGGTGCTGGAGCGCCTGGAGAGCCTGACGCCACGGGAAAAGGATGTGCTGCTGCCGCTGGTGCGGGGCTACACCAATCGCGAGATCGCCGAACAGCTGGGGGTCAGCATCAAGACCATCGACCTGTACCGCTCGCGGGTGATGAAGCGCATGCAGGCCGAGCATCTGCCGGAGCTGGTGGGCATGGCCATCGCCGCCGGCCTGGTGGATCCGTTGCAATTGCGCTGAGGCCTGGCCTCAGGCCACGGCGCTGTGGCTCGGGCCTGTGCCCAGCAGGCGTTCGATGGCACCGCTGAGCAGGTTCTCCAGCAAGGCTTCGCGCTCGCGCTCGCCCAGGGACTGTTCCTGGAACCAGCTGGGGGCGGTATTGAGCAGGTTGGCCACCGCATGGGCGGTGGCCCGGCGCGCGGCTTCCCCTTGCCCGACCGGCGTGCCCAGCAGTTGCAGCAACTGCTGTTCGTAGCCTGCGCGCAATTGTTCGACGCGCAACTGCTGGTCGGGGTTCAGGCAGCCGCTGTCGCGCTCCACCAGGCGAAAGTGCCGGGGCAGTTCCCGGTGCAGTTTCAGGTGGGCGCGGATCAGCGCCACCAGGCAGCCGTCCTGGAGCTTGCGCCGCTGCAGGCGCTTGAGGGTGCCGTGCAGCTCATCGAAGAACTCCTCGATCAGGTCCAGCAACAGGTGCTGCTTGCTCGGGTAGTGGTGATACAGCGAACCCGGCGTCAGCCCCAGGTGGCTGGCCAGCTCGCGCATGCCGACCTGGCCGAAGCCCTTGCTGGCGAACAGCTCCAGGGCCTTGTCGCGGCTTTGCGCGAAGCGCGAGCAGCGTTCAGCCATAGGCATGGAAGCCACGTCCGGTCTTGCGGCCCAGGTAGCCGGCGGCAACCATTTCCTTGAGCAACGGGGCGGGGCGGTACTTGCTGTCGTTGAAGCCGTCGTAGAAGGCTTCGAGGATCGCCAGCAGGGTGTCCAGGCCGATCAGGTCGGCCAGGGCCAACGGGCCGATCGGCTGGTTGCAGCCCAGGCGCATGCCGGCGTCGATGTCCTCGGCGCTGGCCAGGCCTTCCTGGAACACCAGGATCGCCTCGTTGATCATCGGCACCAGGATGCGGTTGACCACGAAGCCCGGGCGGTTGCCGGCGGTGATCGCGGTCTTGCCCAGGCGCTGGGCCATGTCCATGGCCAGGGCATGGGTCGCATCGCTGGTCTGCAGGCCACGGATCACTTCGATCAGGCCCATGACCGGCACCGGGTTGAAGAAGTGCAGGCCGATGAAGCGCTCCGGGGCGCTGACGCTGGCCGCCAGCTGGGTGATGGACAGCGACGAGGTGTTGGAGGCGATCACGCACTCGGGGCCGACCTGGGCGGCGATCTGCTGCAGCACCTTGAGCTTGAGCTCGAGGTTCTCGGTGGCAGCCTCGATCACCAGCTGGACATCCTTGAGCGTGGCGTAGTCGGTACTGATGCGGATGCGCTCCAGGGTCGCGAGCTTCTGCTCCTCGCTCAGGCCGCCCTTGGCCACTTGCCGGTCGAGGTTCTTGCCGATGGTGGCCAGGGCCTTTTCCAGGGCGGGCTGGGCGATGTCCAGCAGGGCCACGGCAAAGCCCGCCTGGGCGCAGACCTGGGCGATACCGTTACCCATGGTGCCGGCGCCGATCACACCGATGTTCGCAAGATTCATCTTCAGCTCTTCCTTTGTTCGTTGCCTTCGCGGAGCATGGCGGCCATGCCTTGCACGGCCCATTGTCGAGCGCGAGTCTAGGGCCCCGCACAGGGGCCGGACTATGCCGAAAGCGGTCAACCGTGCTGGCGTTTTTTGCCACAGCGGCCATGCCGGAGGACAGCTGCCAGATGCGCGAAACCGATTCGGTCGCCGCTTATTACCTGCGGGTCATGACCCACGCCCTGCAATCGCGGCCGGCGCGCCTGGCAGCGCTGCTGGCCGAGGTCGGCATCGACCCTGCGCTCCTCGAGCAGCCCCGGGCGCGGGTGCCTGGCAGCGCGTTCGCGGCCCTGTGGCTGATGCAGATCCGTGAATTGCACGACGAGTTCTTCCAGCTCGATTCCCACGGCTTGCCGCCCGGGGCCTTCGCCCTGATCTGTCGTGGACTGATCCAGGAGCCGAACCTGGAGAAGGCCCTGCGCCAGTGCCTGAACAATTTCGGCCTGTTCCTGCGTGACCTGCGTGCCAGCCTCAGCGTGCGCGGCAAGCGTGCGGTGATCAGCCTCCAGAGCCAGGGCGCCGAGCCGCTGCGCGCGCACTACGCCGAGGAAACCCTGCTGGTGCTGGTCATCAGCCTGCTGTGCTGGTTGGGTGGACGGCGGATTCCCATCGATCGCGCGGAGTTTCGCCATGCTCGCCTCAGCCTCGACGACGACGCGCTGCTGTGGGGCAGCAACCTGACCTGGAACGCCGGGCGCACCGAAATCGAGTTCGCCAGCCGCCTGCTGCGCCTGCCGGTGGTCCAGGACCTGGCTTCGCTCAAGGTATTCCTGCGCAGCGCCCCGCAGTGGCTGGTGATCCGGTTTCGCAACCAGCATGGCCTCACCACCCAGGTGCACCAGCGCCTGCGGGGCAGCCACTACAGCCAGTGGCCGACCCTGGAAGCCTTCGCCAGTGAACTGCAGATGAGCCCCAGCACCCTGCGCCGGCGCCTGGAGCGCGAAGGTGGCTCCTACCAGGAGATCAAGGACGAGGTCCGGCGCAACGTCGCCGTGGACCTGCTGCGCCGCTCGGCGGCCAGCATCGGCGAGATCGCCGAATTGACCGGATTCCAGGAGCCCAGCGCTTTCCACCGGGCCTTCAAGAAATGGATCGGCGAGAGCCCCGGCCGCTATCGCGCGCGTTTCCAGCCCGCAGGGCCGGGCTAGCCAGCGGCGCCGGGGCCTGGCGCGGGCTTTACTGGGGACGGGGCCTATAGGGCGCCATCAGCACCACCACGGCGTCGAGCAGCGCTTCCTGGCGCTCCGGGGCAAAGCGTTCCGGTTCCACCGGCTGGACCATCTTCCAGCCATCGCCCATGGCGCAGATCTGGTCGGCCAGCAGCTCGGCATCGATATCGTCGCGGATATCGCCCTGGGCCTGGCCCTTGGTCAACATCGCGGCGAAGGACTGGCGGAAGCGGCAATAGCGTTGCTGGAAGATATCGGCCAGGGCCTGTTCGTGGCGGGCGTGGGTCAGCAGGTGGAAGAGGGCGGCGAGCAGGGCGTTGGTGTCGCCGCCCTTGCCCCAGCTCAGCCAGCTGGAAATGATCGTCTTGATGTCCACCCGGGGCTTGGCGGCCTCGCGCTCGAGCACGGCGTCGAACTGGTCGAACAGGTCCTGCGCGGCGGCGGCGAGCATCTCTTCCTTGTTGGCGAAGTAGTAGGTCACCGCGCCAGTGGTGCAGTTGGCATATTGGGCGACGCGGCGCATGGAGGTGCCGATGTAGCCCTCTTGCGCCACCACGGCGACCACCGCTTTCAGCAGCTCTGCGCGCTTCTCCTCGTGGTTGCCGAGCGGGCGCCCCCGTCGCGCGGGACTGCCGGATTTGCCGCTTGCTGTCGTGGGGGATGGGGAGAGTCGAGAATCATGCATAGGAATCAGTGGGGTCTTTGGCTTGCCTGTCGGGGGGAAGTGGACTTCCTTGTGAGCCGTCAGCATAGGTAATTTCCGGGGCAAAAGCATCCGCGACCAATGGACGAAACTACCCGTTTTCAGGGTGAAAGCGCCGTGCTAGAGCGCTTGCCGTCATGTGCCCAATACTCCGGGCCGATACTCAGGGGCAGCTGCGTCCCGGCATCTGGATGCCATGCTGGCGGACCCGGCGGTACAAGGTCGCCCGGGAGATGCCCAGGGCCTTGGCGGCGGCCACGGGTTTCCAGCGATGGCGCACCAGGGCATCCAGCAGCGCCTGGCGTTCCGGGCTGCTCGCCGGGTCCGGGGCCTGGGTAGCGATTGCCTGGGTACTGGCCCGGTGCAACTGCTCCGGCAGGTCCTGCAGTTGGATCACCGGCCCTTCGCACACCGCGCAGGCATAGCGCAGCACGTGGCGCAGCTGGCGCACGTTGCCCGGCCAGCGATAGCCCAGCAGGCACTCCAGGGCCGCGTCGCCCAGTTGCAGGGGCGTGCCGCAACGCTGGGACTCTTGCTCGACGATCTTGGTGATCAACGCCAGGCGGTCGCTGCGCTCGCGCAAGGGCGGTAGCTGGAAGCGCGCGCCGCCCAGGCGGAAATACAGGTCTTCGCGAAAGCTGCCATCGGCCACCAGCGCTTCCAGGTCGCGGTGGGTGGCGCAGATCACCTGGATATCCACCGCCTGGCGCCGCGCGGCGCCCAGCGGCGCCACTTCGCCCTCGGCCAGCACCCGCAGCAGGCGGGTCTGCAAGGCCAGGGGCATGTCGCCGATCTCGTCCAGGAACAGGGTGCCGCCGTCGGCCTGTTGCAGCAGGCCCTGCATGCCTTTGCTGGAGGCTCCGGTGAAGGCCCCGGCGACATAACCGAACAGTTCGCTCTCGATCAGGTTTTCCGGAATCGCCGCGCAGTTCAGCGCCACGAACGGCCGCTCGCGCCGCTGGCTGGCCTGGTGCAACTGGCGGGCGAAGACTTCCTTGCCGCTGCCGGTCTCGCCCTGGACCAGCACCGGCAGGTGGCGATCCTTGACCCGTACCGCCAGGCGCAGGCTCTGCTCCACCCTGGGGTCCAGCGCCTGCCCGGCCAGTTGCAGCCGTGGCCGGCTGGCCGGCCTGCGCGGCGCTTGCAGGCGACCGTGCAGCTCGCCATCCAGGGGCCATAGTGCCTGGTCCCTGGCGCGCTGCAGCAACTGGGTGTCGAACACCTGGGCGATGTGCCGGGGCAACTGGCCGTGGCGGCGCAGCAGGTAGGCCCGGGCGGCGGGGTTCAGCGCTTGCAGGCAACCGTCGTCGTCCCAGGCCAGCAGGAAGTCCGGCTGGCTGTCGACATAACCCGGGCTGGCGTGGGCCCGCAGGACCCAGTAGCCCTGGGCGCTGCTCATGAAGAACGCCTGCTCGATCGCCCGCGCGCTCTGTACCACCAACTGGCGGATCAGGTGCTGGGAACGGCGATCGTCCGGCGAGCGCACCGCCGAGACGTCCAGCACCCCCAGCAGCCCCCCCTGGGGGTCGAATACCGGGGCCGCGGAGCAGGTCAGGCCGATGAAGGCAGCGCGAAAGTGATCGCGCTTGTGCACCGTCACCGCGGCGCCGCTGGTGAGCACCGCGGCCACGCCGCAGGTGCCTTCCTCGCCCTCCGACCAGCAGGTGCCCAGGTACAGGCCGGCCTTGCGGCAATCGTTGCGGATGGCGGACTCGACCCGGTAGTCGATGGTGCGGCCCTGGGCGTCGGTGAGCAGCACGCAGTAGTCGGCATCGCGCACCTGGCCATGCAGGCGCGCCACTTCTTCGCTGGCGATGCGCAGGAACAGCTCCGAGCGCTCGCGGCACTGTTTGAGCAGGTCTTCGGAGAGGATGCGTGGCCCCTGCAGCGAGGCCGGGTCCAGGTGGTGCTGCTCCATGGAGCGGCGCCAGGAGTCGAGGATCAGGTTCGGCACGGGCGCCTGGGGCAGGTGCGCGGCGTTCTTCAAGACCCGGCTGACGCAGTCGACATGGGCGCGGGAATGGGCGGAAAGCATGACAGGCCTCCGGTTGCAGCTTCTTATCGTTGTGGGCGCATTAAGCGCCGATCCGCGCCTGCGGACAAGCACCGGCTGGCCCGGCGGCGAGGTTGAGACGCAACGTCTCAAGGTCTCGCCTCTGCCCCGTGCAACCTGACATGCAACGTCTCACCGGCACCACCGGGCAAGGCGCCGAGGCCTGCGTGCCAGGCGCTCTGCGGCGGGCTTTTGCGCAAGGTTTTCGACAACTGGCACCGGCCTTGCTCTGGCTCTTGGCAACCCGCCGCAGGTTTCCCGCGGCGGCGGGCCCATCCAAGAACAAGAACGAGGTATGCCATGCACTGTCCTGGCCGTGAACTGCCTGTGGTGACCTTATGAGCCGCCGCCCGTTGAGTGTCGGCATCATCGCCAACCCGGCCTCGGGCCGCGATGTGCGCCGCCTGACCGCCAATGCCGGGCTGTTTTCCAGTACCGACAAGGTCTGGGTGATCCAGCGCCTGCTGGCGGCCTTCGGCGCCACGGGTATCGAGCGGGTGCTGATGCCCACCGACATGACCGGCATGGCCGCCGCGGTGCAGAAGAACAGCCGCAGCCGCCAGGCCCGCGAGCAGCACTGGCCGGAGCTGGAGTTCCTCGACCTGACCCTGCGCCAGAGCGTCGAGGACACCCGCCAGGCTGCACGGTGGATGGCCGAGCGCGAGGTGGCGCTGATCGCCGTGCTCGGTGGCGACGGCACCCACAAGGCGGTGGCGGCTGAGGTCGGCGATATCCCGCTGCTGACCCTGTCCACCGGCACCAACAACGCCTTTCCGGAACTGCGCGAAGCCACCAGCGCCGGCCTGGCCGGCGGGCTCTACGCCAGTGGCCGGGTGAGTGGCGAGATCGCCCTGCGACGCAACAAGCGGCTGCTGGTGCGCGAGCCGGCCCGCGGCCTGTGCGAAGTGGCCCTGGTGGACGTGGCGGTGTCGCCCCTGGCCTTCATCGGGGCCCGGGCCATCAGCCGCGCCAGCGACCTGGCCGAGGTTTTCGTGACCTTCGCCGAGCCGCAGTCCATCGGCATTTCCGCGCTCTGCGGGTTGTGGCTGCCGGTGACCCGGCAACAGCCCCACGGCGCCTGGATGCGCCTGGCACCAGGTTCGCCCGAGGCGCTGCTGGTGCCCCTGGCCCCAGGGCTGTTGCAAGGCTGCGGGGTACTGGAGGCCGGCTACCTGCAACCCGGCCAGCCCCAGCCCCTGTGCCTGGGCGCCGGCACCCTGGCCCTGGATGGCGAGCGCGAGATCGAGTTCAACCCCGGTGACCGGCCCACGGTCACCCTGGATGCCGGCGGCCCGCTGAGCATCGACGTCAACGCGGTCCTGGAACACGCAGCGCGCCAGCGCCTGCTGGCCATCGACCGCAGTCACCGGCAACACCCCATGAACCTTCAGCCTGAAGACACC
Organism: Pseudomonas piscis; assembly: GCF_009380155.1. Taxonomy (GTDB): domain Bacteria; phylum Pseudomonadota; class Gammaproteobacteria; order Pseudomonadales; family Pseudomonadaceae; genus Aquipseudomonas; species Aquipseudomonas piscis. The sequence goes on from NZ_WHUV01000001.1 coordinate 1,939,883, forward strand.
CCTGGAGAATAAAAATGTCGACACCCCTGAACGCTGACCAGCTGCTGCACGCCTACCGGGTGATGCGCACCATCCGCGCTTTCGAAGAGCGCCTGCATGTGGAGTTCGCCACGGGCGAGATCCCCGGTTTCGTCCACCTCTACGCCGGCGAGGAAGCCTCGGCCGCCGGGGTCATGGCCCACCTGCGCGATGACGATTGCATCGCCTCCAACCACCGCGGCCACGGTCATTGCATCGCCAAGGGCGTGGACGTCTACGGGATGATGGCCGAGATCTACGGCAAGAAGACCGGGGTCTGCCAGGGCAAGGGCGGCTCCATGCACATCGCCGATTTCGAGAAGGGCATGCTCGGTGCCAACGGCATCGTCGGTGCCGGGGCGCCGCTGGTGGTGGGCGCGGCCCTGGCGGCCCGGCTGCAAGGCAGCGACGGCGTGTCGGTGGTGTTCTTCGGCGACGGCGGCTCCAACGAGGGCGCGGTGTTCGAGGCCATGAACATGGCCTCGGTATGGAACCTGCCGTGCCTGTTCATCGCCGAGAACAACGGCTATGCCGAGGCCACGGCTTCGAACTGGTCGGTGGCTTGCGACCATATCGCCGACCGCGCCGCAGGTTTCGGCATGCCCGGGGTGACGGTGGACGGCTTCGACTTCTTCGCCGTGCATGAAGCCGCCGGCGCCGCCGTGGAACGGGCCCGGGCCGGGGAGGGACCGTCGCTGATCGAGGTCAAGCTGACCCGCTACTACGGCCACTTCGAGGGCGATGCCCAGACCTACCGCGCCCCGGACGAGGTCAAGCATTACCGCGAGCACAACGACTGCCTGATGCAGTTTCGCCAGCGCACCACTCGCTCGGGCCTGGTACAGGCCAGCCAGCTGGACGGCATCGATGCCCAGGTGCAAGCGCTGATCGAAGACGCGGTGCGCAAGGCCAAGAGCGATCCCAAGCCGAGCCCGGCCGATCTGCTCAGCGACGTGTACGTCGCCTATCCCTAAGAACCTGCTCACGATCTGCTGCGCTTAGCTCATGCGGCGTTAAAAATGGCTGAGCGTCGCTCGCTAGATCGTGAACAGGTTCTAAAGCCATCTCCAAGAACAACAAGAGACCATCATCATGGCGAGAAAAATCAGTTACCAGCAGGCCATCAACGAAGCCCTGGCCCAGGAAATGCGCCGCGACCCCAGCGTGTTCATCATGGGCGAAGACGTGGCCGGCGGCGCCGGCGCCCCCGGCGACAACGATGCCTGGGGCGGCGTGCTGGGCGTCACCAAGGGCCTCTACCACCAGTTCCCCGGGCGGGTGCTGGATACCCCGTTGTCGGAAATCGGTTACGTCGGCGCCGCCGTGGGCGCGGCCACCCGGGGCGTGCGCCCGGTGTGCGAGTTGATGTTCGTCGACTTCGCCGGCTGCTGCCTGGACCAGATCCTCAACCAGGCGGCCAAGTTTCGCTACATGTTCGGCGGCAAGGCCCAGACCCCGCTGGTGATCCGTACCATGGTCGGCGCCGGCCTGCGCGCCGCGGCCCAGCATTCGCAGATGCTCACCTCGCTATGGACCCATATCCCCGGGTTGAAGGTGGTCTGCCCCTCGTCGCCCTACGACGCCAAGGGCTTGCTGATCCAGGCCATCCGCGACAACGACCCGGTGATCTTCTGCGAGCACAAGCTGCTCTACAGCCTGCAAGGCGAGGTGCCGGAGGAGTCCTATGCGATTCCCTTCGGCGAGGCCAACTTCCTGCGCGACGGCAAGGACGTGACCCTGGTGTCCTACGGGCGCACGGTGAACACCGCGCTGGACGCGGCCCGCAACCTGGCCGGGCGTGGCATCGATTGCGAGGTCATCGACCTGCGCACCACCAGCCCGCTGGACGAGGACAGCATCCTGGAAAGCGTGGAGAAGACCGGGCGCCTGGTGGTGATCGACGAAGCCAACCCGCGTTGCTCCATGGCCACCGACATCTCCGCCCTGGTGGCGCAAAAAGCCTTCGCCGCCCTCAAGGCGCCGATCGAGATGGTCACCGCGCCCCACACCCCGGTGCCGTTCTCCGACGCCCTGGAAGACCTGTACATCCCCGACGCGGCGAAGATCGAGCAGGCCGTGCTGAACCTGATCGAGTGGAGCCGCCGATGAGCCAGATCCATACCCTGACCATGCCCAAGTGGGGCCTGTCGATGACCGAGGGCCGGGTCGATGCCTGGCTCAAGGAGGAAGGCCAGAGCATCAGCAAGGGCGATGAAGTGCTGGACGTGGAGACCGACAAGATCTCCAGCAGTGTCGAGGCGCCGTTCTCCGGCATCCTGCGTCGCCAGGTGGCGCGCCAGGACCAGACCCTGGCGGTGGGCGCGCTGCTGGGCATCGTGGTGGAGGGCGAGGCCAGCGCCGCCGAGATCGACGCGGTGATCGAGCGTTTCCAGGCCAGCTTCGTGCCGGGTGACAGCGCCGCCGAAGACAGCGGCCCGGCGCCGCAGAAGATCGAGCTCGATGGCCGCCTGCTGCGCTATTTCGAGCGCGGGGAAGGCGGCACGCCGCTGGTGCTGGTGCACGGTTTCGGCGGCGACCTCAACAACTGGCTGTTCAACCATGAAGCCCTGGCCGCCGGGCGCCGGGTGATCGCCCTGGACCTGCCGGGCCACGGTGAGTCGGCCAAGGCCTTGCAGCGGGGTGACCTGGGCGAGCTGAGCGAAGTGTTGCTGGCGCTGCTGGATCACCTGGACATCGCCCAGGCGCACCTGGTGGGGCATTCCATGGGCGGAGCGGTGTGCCTCGACACCGCACGCCTGGCGCCGCACCGAGTGCGCTCCCTGACGTTGATCGGCAGTGCCGGCCTGGGCCATGAGATCAATGGCGATTACCTGCAAGGCTTCGTCGAGGCGGGCAATCGCAATGCGCTCAAACCGCAGTTGGTGCAGCTGTTCTCCAACCCCGAGCTGGTGAACCGGCAGATGCTCGACGACATGCTCAAGTACAAGCGCCTGGAAGGGGTGCAGCAGGCCCTCGGGCAGCTGGCCGGCACGCTGTTTACCGACGGTCGCCAGCAGGCCGACCTGCGTTCGGTGGTGCAGGGCGGCGAGCAGCCGGTGCTGGTGATCTGGGGCAGCGACGACCGGATCATCCCGGTGAGCCACAGCGCCGATCTCAAGGCGCAGGTCGAGGTGCTGCCGGGGCAGGGGCACATGGTGCAGATGGAAAGCGCGGAACAGGTCAACCGCCTGATCCTCGACTTCATCCAGCAGCACTGAGGTTCGCTGCGCCGGCCAGGGGGCCGTCGCAGCTCTACGACAATCAGGAGAAGCCACGATGAGCGTTTCCCTCAAGCCTGTTGCCAGCATGCGCGCCGCGGTCTGGCACGGCCGCCACGATATCCGTGTCGAAGACGTGCCCCTGCCCGAGGCGCCGCCTGCCGGCTGGGTGCAGATCCGCGTCGACTGGTGCGGCATTTGCGGTTCCGACCTGCATGAATATGTGGCAGGTCCGGTTTTCATTCCGGTGCAGGCACCGCACCCGCTGACCGGGATCAAGGGCCAGTGCATCCTCGGCCACGAGTTCTGTGGCGAGATCGTCGCCCTCGGCGCCGGGGTCCAGGGCTTCAGTGTTGGCCAGCCCGTGGCGGCGGACGCCTGCCAGCACTGCGGTACCTGTTATTACTGCACCCACGGGCTGTACAACATCTGCGAGAACCTGGCCTTCACCGGGCTGATGAACAACGGCGCCTTCGCCGAACTGGTGAACGTGCCGGCCAACCTGTTGTACGCCTTGCCGGCCAACTTTCCCGCCGAGGCCGGGGCGTTGATCGAGCCGCTGGCGGTGGGTATGCACGCGGTGAAGAAGGCCGGCAGCCTGCTGGGGCAGAACGTGGTGGTGGTCGGCGCCGGCACCATCGGCCTGTGCACCATCATGTGCGCCAAGGCCGCCGGCGCGGCCCAGGTGATTGCCCTGGAAATGTCCGGGGCGCGCAAGGCCAAGGCCCTGGAGGTGGGCGCCAGCCTGGTGCTCGATCCCAAGGAGTGCGATGCCCTGGCCGAGGTCAAGCGCCTGACCGGTGGCCTGGGGGCCGATGTCAGCTTCGAGTGCATCGGCAACAAGCACACCGCCAAGCTGGCCATCGACCTGGTGCGCAAGGCCGGCAAGTGCGTGCTGGTGGGCATTTTCGAGGAGCCCAGCGAGTTCAACTTCTTCGAACTGGTGGCCACCGAGAAGCAGGTGCTGGGAGCCCTGGCCTACAACGGTGAGTTCGCCGATGTGATCGCCTTCATCGCCGACGGCCGCCTGGATATCACGCCGCTGGTGACCGGGCGCATCCAGCTGGAGGACATCGTCGGCCAGGGCTTCGAGGAGCTGGTCAACAACAAGGAGCACAACGTCAAGATCATCGTTTCACCCAGTCGGCTCTAGCGCCCGACAGCGGGCGATTTGGCGATGGCCGGCCACGGCCATCGCACTTTTTTACAGTTTTGCGTTCTATGAGCAGGCCTGGCTGCGCCGATCCCCGCTGCAGCCCGTGAATTTTGACCCGGTGCCGATGGCCTACGCTCCCTCTTCTTGCATGATGCAAACCCCGTTTCCCACCTTGCTATTGGCAGGCCTGCTGATGTTGGGCGCCACTGGCTGCACCCAGCAGCAAGGGCGTGATATCGCCAACCAGTTTCGCAATGGCAAGGCCGACGAGTTCTTCCAGACCAGCGTCGATCGCATGGCCACCATCGGCATGCGCGACAACCTGCAGAGCCTGTACCTGCTGATGGGCAAGCTCTACCTGCGCAACCCCAGCCAGTGGCGCAAGTCCGGGTACCCCGATGGCACCACGGCGCAGCGGGAAATTCGCAATGCCATCGAACAGCGCCAGCCGCTGCCGGCCCTGGGCGATCGCCGGGACCTGGCAGCCTTGAGCTACTCCCTGAGCCCGGAGTTCCAGGGCGACCGGGTCGGCGCCTTCATCTACGCCATCGGCAGCATGCTGGTGACCGCCCATGGCGGGCGCACCGAGTTCTACATGACCGACACCCTGGACCCGCAATTCATCAGCAATGCCGCGCGCAATATCGAAAAAGCCACCTGGATGCTGGGCCAGCGCCAGGATGCCAGCGGGGTATTGCTGCTGTTCTCCAATGAGATCTCGGAGGAGGGCAGCAACCTGAGTTTCGCCGTGGAGTTCGGCAAGATCGTCGCGCGCCTGGACCTGCTGACGCAGATCCTCGACGAGCGCTATCGGCGGGTGGGGCTCAACTATGCGCAGAGCCTGTTGCTGATGAACTTCCTGCCGGTGCAGTAGCGCCGTGGATATCGCCCCGGCGGCCCATGCGGGCTGATTGGCGGTGGTAGCCGCTGTCAAGCGCAGCGCGGCTGCGTACGGGCGCGTAGCGGCCGCAAAATCGGCTGGCGCGGTATGTCAGTTATTGCACGCAGGCAGGCCTGGCGGCCCGTGCCGGGCCGTGCGCAGCCTCGCATGTTCGACAGTGGCTACACCGCAGGCCGCACTACCGTGACCTCGATCCGCCATCCCAACACCCTTAGTGCCTGTTCCACCTTCTCGATCTTCGAGCGGTGCAGCAGGTTCACCAGCCGGTCCACCTGGGGTCGGTTCACCCCCAGGCGCCTGGCCAGTTCCGCCTTGCTCACCCGCTGCCTGAGCATGGCATTCCATAGCGCCACCTTGGCCACGCTCAGCGCCGGCAAGCGCACCAGCTGTTGCCCCGCAGGGCAGGGCGAGGGCAGCGGAATCGCCATCCGCTGCATGACATACAACGACAGCGCCATCTCCAGGGCGATCACCGCATCGGCCATGGCTTGCTCCGGCGTATCGCCGACGCAGGCCATGCCGGGTACGTCGACACAGCTGATCCGTGGGTGGCCGTTTTCCAGGTTCATGATCACAGGGTATGCGTACATGGCTGCTCATCCTTCTGTAGGGCCGTACTTCATTCCTTAAAGAAGCAATTGCAAGGGCAGGCTGACCCCGCCAGATCGCACTATAAAAATGATGCCGAGGCCGGCACAACGAACCCTGTCGGGGCAATGTTTGAACGATTGTGTCCAGGGCTCTAGGTCAAGGCTTCAGCGGCAGTGGCAGGTAAGCAGCAGCCCGAAAACCTCAGCTGTCCAGGAGATTGCGCGCGGTCGCCGGCCCGGGTTGGGCGAGCGCCACGACGTAGGCGCTGAACATGTCCGCCAGGCCGTCGGCGCGCTCGGTCATGGCGTTCTTCGTGTGGGACTTGCTGGAGAAATCCTTGCCCACCGAGCTGAGCGTGGAAAGGATCAGCTCGCAGGCCGCGGCGCGGGTCGCTTCGCTGGCATCGGGCAGCAGCTGGTGCATGAAACCGGTGAAGATCTGTCGTCCCGCCGCACGGGCTGCGCCAGCCTCGGGGGCATCGCGATACAGCGGCGCGGCCTCGTTCAAGGCACTGCGCAGCGGCGCCTCCTCGCACTCCGAGCGGATGAAGGCATGCACCAGGCTGCGCAGGCGCGCCAGGGGTGCTTGTGCCTGGTCGTCGAGGATCCGGCTCAACATCTGCCGGGTTTGCAGCCACTCATCGCTTTGCAGGCGGAACAGGATCGCCGCCTTGTTGGGAAAGTACTGGTACAGCGAACCGATGCTCACCCCGGCCTTTTCCGCGACCCGCGCGGTGGTGAAGCGCTTGGCGCCCTGTTGGGTCAAAACCTGAATGGCGGCCTGCAGAATCGCTGCTACCAGCTCGGTGGAGCGCGACTGCTGTGGCTGTTTGCGTGAGGAAATACGAGGGCTCTGGCGCTTGCTCATGGACAGCTCGGATGTGCCTGGGAATGCGAATAGCGGATGGGCCGAATCGCTCCCATCATGGTCGTGACCCAACATCTTAGACCCATCCGATGGAAGACCAGCATGACGACCCTCACCTGCGAGCCCCTGGCGGGCTTGATCGAACGCCTCTACACCCTGGCCGATGCCGCCACCAGCCCGGCCCTCGACAACCTGCCCCGGGAAGAACGCGAACGGCTGATGCACAGCAAGACCGACTACCTCGAGTTCTACGGATTGCTCAAGGACCTGTGGCTGCCGGTCTCGCGGGATACCGGCAAGCTCTTGTACCTGCTGGCACGCAATGCCAAGGCCAGGAGCATCGTCGAATTCGGCACCTCGTTCGGCCTGTCCACCCTGCACCTGGCGGCCGCCCTGCGCGACAACGGCGGCGGCGTGCTGATCGGCAGCGAGTTCGAAGCCTCGAAGGTCGCCATGGCCCGCGAGCACATGCTCGAGGCTGGCGTCGGCGACCTGGTGCAGATTCGTCAGGGCGACGCGCTGGTGACCTTGGCCGGCGACCTTCCGGAGAGCATCGACCTGCTCCTGCTCGATGGCGCCAAGGCGTTGTATGGCGAGGTCCTGGGGCTGGTGGAACCGCACCTGAAACCTGGCGCGCTGGTGGTGGCGGACAACACCGACTACTGCCCCGAGTACCTGGCGCACGTCCGGGCGCCGCAAAACGGCTACCTGTCGGTGCCGTTCGCCGATGATATCGAGCTGAGCATGCGCCTGGGTTGATGCACCGCGTTCCAGGGGCCACCGGTGGGCGGTGGCCCCTGCCAGGTATGCGGCCAGCGCCAACAATCATCGGTCTTCATGGACGCCAGGCGCTCGCCCACTGCACAATTGCGCCGCTTTTTGCATCATCCATCATCCTCTCGTCGCAGGTTGCCCAGCGACGAGTCCGCCAGGGAAGCCCCGATTCATGACCGTCTCCGAACTGCTTGTCGCCATTCGCAAGCCCTATGTTGAAACGCTGGCCCGCCAGATTGCACAAGGGGCCGCCTACGTCGAGCCCGCCTACCGCAACAGCGACGGCTCACTGGCCACCGAAGGGGTCATGGCCATGCCGTGCCGGGTCGACATGATCGCGCAGGAGGGCGCTGCGGCCGGGGAGCCTGTCCAGGTCGATGCCGAGTCCGGATTGGCCTTCGAGCCCGTGGGTTTTGCGATCGAGCAGATGGCGGTGCGCATCTCGCCCTTTGGTTGGGACTGGCTGGCGCTGGAGGTCCGTGGCCTGGGCCAGGAGGCGCTTGTGCAGGTCATGGGCCCCTGGTTTCTCGAATGGTTCGATGTGGAAGATGAAAACCCGCCGACCGAAGACGCGCTGCAAGGGGTGGTGCATTTTATCTCCGATCCTGAGCCGACGGCCGAAGGCTTCCGGTTGAAGATCGACCTGGGGTCTGCTCCGGCGCCGGCAGTGGAGGATCTTCTTTTTGCATTGGCCGATGGTGGGGCTAGTGGGGTTGTTCTGGGCTAGTGACGGGAGGGCTGTGCCTGGTCGTTGAGCTGGCGGCGGTTGCGGCTACTCGGGGGGCCGTTCTTATGCGGGACACGCCGATAACCTGTAGCCGCTGTTGAGCGTAGCGAGGCTGCGCACGGGGGCGTAGTCCTCGCTAAACCTGGCGACGCTTTTTGCCTGACTCCACGCGGTTCGGTGTACATATCTATTGCTGCGGTCACGGCCGCCTAGGGTTCCGCTCTTACAGCGGGTCACTTTGGAAAGCCCGGAATGCCGGCCAACCCAAAGTAACCAAAGGCTCTCTGCCCCCCCACTCGGTGCCTCGCCCAGGCTCGGCATGCCCTTACTCCGGCATTGATCCGTGGGCCGCCGCCACCGGCCATCCATGGCCGGGGGCGGCTAACCCGGCGTCCTGCCGGGTTACCCACGGCTCAATACCTGCGTTCGGCCATCGTGTCTAAAGGGGCGGGTGGATCAAGATCAAAAGCCAAAGCCAGGTGAAGCTGTTGTCGTCACGGCCGAAGGTTGTGCATGGCTCGGCTGGAGTCCCTAGGGCGACAAGATGTCTGTCGTGTTGTTCAGCCCAACCCTCGTGATCTGGCCCACGGGCGACCTCGCCCTTAGAGCTTCATGCCCACCGCCAGCCGGTTGAAGGCATTCATCAGAGACACGGCCAGCGTCAGGTCGGAAATCTCGACGTTGCTCAGGTGTGCTTTCAGTGGTTCGTACAGTTCGTCCGGCGCGCCTTTGTCGTGGACGTAGGTGAGGGTTTCGGCCCAGGCCAGGGCGGCGCGTTCGCGGTCGTTGAACAGTTCGCTGACGCGCCAGCCGGCGAGGCAGTCCAATTTGTCTTGTGTCACTCCACTCTCGCGCAGGGTCTGCGAATGCTTGCCCAGGCAGAACGAGCAGCCGTTGATCTGCGATACGCGCAAGTACACCAGTTCCAGCAAGGGCAAGCCGAGCGGGCTGGCGGCGAGCGCGGTGTTGGTGGCGAGCAGGCCTTGATAGGCGGCAGGCGACAGGGTGGCAAAGGGCAGTCTGAGTTGGCTCATGCTGAAACTCCGGTAGGGAAAAAGTGATCAAGCACCCACAAGGGGGGTGAACAGGGGGTTGGAGAACAGTGCAGTGCGGGCTTCTTCGATGGTCTGTCGCACGGCGGCGTCCCCGAACACCAAGCCCTGGAGGTAGGTGAACTGCAGGTCGAACAGGCCGAGGGTGTTGAGTACGTGGCGCAGGTAAGGCGTCAGGAAGTCCGGTTGGCGTGCCCGTTCGCCCTGGTGAACGCCGCCGGAGCTCACCAGCACATGCACTGGGCGGTCCTTGAGCAGGCCGACCTTGCCCTCCGGGAGGGCGCTGAAGGTACGGTGAATGCGCAGAACATAATCGACCCAGAGCTTGAGCGCGGCCGGCAGGGTGAAGTTGTGCATCGGAGTGGCAATGACCAGGGCATCGCTGCGCTCCAACTCACGAATCAACCGTTCGGACACCTCGAACAGCGGCGCGTCGAAGGGCGTGGCGGTGGTCAGGGCGTGGGCGTAGTCCAGGCCCAGCGGTGGCAGCGGTTGCGCCGCCAGGTCGCGTTCGAGCAGTTCGAGGTACGGATAGCGTTGGCGCAGGGCGCTCGCCAGTTCCAGGGCCAGCTGGTGCCCGTGGGAACCCTGGCCGTGGGGGCTGGCGTTGATCAACAGCAGGTTGTTCATGCCGGCTCCTCACCGCGCAGGCGCTGGGTGAAGTGCATGCCACGGGCCAGCAACCCCTGGCGAAAATAGAAGCGCTGGGCCAGGGGCATGTGCAGGCCGGTATCCAGCACAAAGTGCTCGCATTGACGTTGCACGGCTTCATCCCGCACGGCGCTCAACAGCCGGGCGCCCACGCCGCTGCGCTGAAGCTGTGGGCACACCACCAGGTCATCGACGTAGATGAAGTGCCCGTAGAGCAGGTTTTCCATTTCGCGGTAACCCGCCAGGCCGACGATGCGCTCAGCGTCCCACGCGGCGAGCAAGCGGTAGCCCTGCGCGGCCTGCCGAGCCAGTTGCGCGGTATAGGCCGCGGGGGTGGTGAGGTGTGGGCGCAGGACGCGCATCAAGTCGAAACTGGCGGCAAAGGCTTCTTCGCTGTCGAGGTGTTGAAGGGTGTAGGGCATGTTCGTCATCCACTGAAAAGAGATGACCCACCTTAGAAGGACGATGGCTTAAGCTGTAGAGCCAAAAAGTGCATAAATGACTAGGCCATGATGCTTGCATTCGAACTGGATCGCAGCCAGACGGCGCCGATCTATCGTCAGCTTTATCAACGGTTTCGCGAGTCCATCGCCGATGGCCGCCTGCGTCCGGGAGACCGCGTGCCAGCGGTGCGCGCCCTGGCGGCGGAACTGAACCTGGCGCGTGGCACCGTGGAGGCGGCCTACCAACTGCTGATGGGCGAGGGCTACCTGACGGCGCGCGGGGCCGCCGGGACCATTGTCACGCCGCAGCTGGCGCCGGTTGCCGCGCCCATGCCGCATGCCCCGGTGGCTGCCACGGCCTACCAGGCCACCCACGCCGGCACGCCGCCGCTGGCGCTGCAAATGGGCCTGCCGGCGCTGGATGCCTTTCCGCGCAAGCTCTGGACCCGCCTCGCGGGCCGGCAACTGCGCCAGGCGGGCACCGAAGGCTTCATCTATCCGGACTCGCGAGGCTATGCGCCGTTGCGGGCGGCCATTGCGTCCTACCTGGGGATTTCCCGGGGCATCAGCTGCCAGCCGGAGCAGATTTTCGTCTGCGCCGGCTACCGCGCCTGCCTCGACCTGATCAGCCACACGCTGATGCGCAAAGGAGCCACCTGCTGGCTGGAAGAGCCCGGTTACTTCATGGCCCGGAGCGCACTGCTGGCGGCCGGCGCCCAGCTGGTGCCGGTGCCCGTGGACGATCAGGGCCTGGACGTCGCCCAAGGCATCGCCCGCGCGCCAGAGGCCGATTTTGCCGTGGTCACCCCGACCCACCAGAGCCCGCTGGGGGTCTCGCTGTCTCTGCCGCGGCGCCTGGCCCTGCTGGACTGGGCCAACCGCCAGGGCAGCTGGATCATCGAGGACGACTACGACAGCGAATACCGCTACCAGGGCAAGCCCTTGCCGGCCCTCAAGAGCCTCGACCAGCAGGGCCGCGTGCTCTACACCGGCACCTTCAGCAAAGTGTTGTTTCCAGGGTTGCGCCTGGCCTACCTGGTGGTGCCCGCCGAACAGGCCCAGGCGTTCGCCCGGCAGGCGGATCGCTTGCACAATCACTGCCCGCAGTTGCTGCAGGCGACGGTGGCGGCCTTTCTCAACGAGGGGCACTTTGCCCGGCACCTGAAGAAGATGCGTGGCCTGTATGCGCGTCGGCGGCAATGGCTGGTTGAGGCGTTGCGCCAGCAGTTGGCGGGGCGGTTGCAGATAGACCCGCAGGCGGGGGGCATGCATGTGGTGGCCGGCTTGGCGGAGGGGGACGATGTGCAGATTGCCCAGCGGGCCTGGACGCAGGGCATCGCTGTGGAGCCGCTGTCGCAGTGGTACCTGGGGGAGGGGGTTAGGCAGGGGTTGGTGATGGGGTTTACCAATGTGGGCAGTGCGGAGCAGGCGGTGGGCGTGGCGAGGCGGTTGGCTCAGGTCATCAGGTGAGAAGGGGTATGGCCGCTGAGGCTGGCGTCTCTGCTATGGCAGCCCCAGCCATCTGGCAGGCCACCACCCCTGTGGCGAGGGAGCTTGCTCCCGCTGGGTTGCGCAGCAAACACAACCGTCCTCACACCGCTTGGCCTATCCCCTGTAGCTGCTCTCAGCGCCCGAGCTTTTCCAGCGCGGCATCGGCCAGGAAGGACGACCGGCTCTTGATGTTGTGCTCGCGGACAAAGCGGTCGATCTGCTGAATCACATAACCGGGCAGGGTGACGTTGACCTTCTCGGTCTTGCCCAGGTACGGCGTGATGTCGATGTCCAGCATGCCCCAGCCCATGCCCGCGAAATCGGGGTTGGTGCGGTGCTTGTGGGTGGGCGAGGGCAGGGGAATGGCTTGCCCGGCGCGGGCCAGTTCTTCGAGCATGACGTGGACAATCTCGATGGCGGCGCTGTAGGCGCTCTCGAAGGTGTCGCCGGCGGTGACTGCGCCGGGGATGTCGGGAATCTGGATGCCGGTGGCGGTGTGTTCGTCGCCCCATTCGATGCAGATGGGATATTGCATGGGGATCTCCTCAATAGGTGTGAAGGGGGCAGGCGCTAAATCAGTCCGGCCAGTTTTCGGATGGCCCTGACCGTTCCCCGTGGCAGGTCCTTCTTCGGGTGAGGCACCGGAACGGTGTTGGGTCTGTAAGGATGCTTGAACAGATGGTGGCTTCCGGTTATCCGGTCCAGTATCCATCCTGCGGCTTCAAGCTCCTTGATTAGCTGTCTGCTTTGCACCTCCATCTCCTTGTCGGGGTGAGAGGTGCTTTATAACTCCAGGCGCATAGTAACGCAGGTTGAATTGTGTGTCTGGAGTTATGTATCGGGGCGTGTCGTTCGGGGGTGGTTTTTGGCCTTGGACGGTGGGGCAGGCCGTTCAGGGAGGCTTGGGTGTCGAGGTAGAAAATGGCGCCGTCATCGCATCCTGTCGCGGGCACCGGATCGGCGGCTGCGAAGGTGTTGTGGACGCTGATGCGAACGGCCAAGGTTCTCGCGGATGTTGCTGCGAAGGGGAATTACCGGGGCGGGGAGTGGGAACGGCCACGGTGGATTGGAGGGGATGTTTGAGGGGGGCGTCAGCGATCCACAAACTCAGCTGTTTTATGAAGTGCGAAGACGTCAGGTATTCGAGTCGGGCACCTGCTCCGCATGTGCCCTTGACCCGAACAACCGGTCGGCTAGCTGTCGACCTCGCTCCAGTCCTTGCGCCGTCAACCAGATGGATTTGTTTCTGTTGACTGGATCACTGATGAAACCCTGCTCATGCAGTCGATTCATGATCTGGAAGTCGAACCCTTTCCACGTATTACCTTGGTCGCGGCTGTAGGCTGCCAACAGGGCAAGCACTGCGTCTTCGATCAGCCTCTCGTCGTATTCCATGGTCGTTACTCCGCTTTTGTTCTTCAAACGCTCGGAAAATCTCCGCCATTCTTAAGATAGCTGACCGTCGAAACCTGTAGCCGCTGTCGAGCGCAGCGAGGCTGCGTACGAGGACGCAGTCCTCGCCAAACCTCACCTGGCCCATACGGTTCTGCGTGCATATCCGTTGCTGCGGTCACGGCCTCTATCGGTTCCGCTCTTACAGCGGGTCACTTTGGAAAAGCCCCAAAGTAACCAAAGGGCTTCTGCCCCCGCATCCGGCGCCTCGCTAGTGCTCGGCGTTCCCTCACTCCGGCATTGCTCCGGGGGCCCGCCGCCACAGGCCATCCATGGCCTGACGGCGGCTAGCTCGGCATCCATGCCGAGCTGCCCCCTACGCAACGCCTGCGTTCGGCCTCCTGAAGGGGCAGGTGGATCAAGATCAAAAGCCAAAGCCAGATCAAAGGCCGAATCAAAGCCAAGCGCGTTTTACGCGCTTGTTGAATGGGGTGGCGCTCAGCTCTCCAGCGCCGTGCGCCACTGAATCACCTCCAGCACCGCGCAACCCTCCCGGGTGAGCAGATGCACCCCTCGGGTGACCCGCGTCAGGTCGCAGTCGGCAATGTCTTTCAGGTTAAGCGTGGACAGCGTGTCCATCAGATCCCGCACCACGGTGAAACGATGGGCCGCACTGTTGGTACCTAAGGAATACGAATGCCCAATGCGTTTAATGTTGGTGTGTCCATCTGCCCGTTCACGGTCAGGCCGTTGTCTGTTTGAAAAGACATCAGCGCTCCTCGAGTCCCTTTGCCCATCACTCCATCGATTGCTCCTTGGTAGTACCTGCGCACCATTAAGGCCGTTTGCACTCGTATGACCAGGTTGCTTTTCTGTACTTCGCTAGGTCGTGTTCGAGTAGTCGTTGAGGTCGTGCCTGTCGATGTACCTGATGATTGGTAAAAAGAGTTGCTGGTTGATGAGCCGGAAGAGCTGCTTGAGCCGTAATTCGAGCTGCTTGGTGTGTTGTAGCTGCGAGTGCTCGTGGCAGGAGGGTTGTAGTAGCGAGGCGCGCTATAGCCACTTGATCCACTGTAATGAGAGCTATGGGAGCTGTGCGAGCGGTGTGAACTATGCGAGCGGTGAGCTGCGTACATATTGGTCGCATCAGGGGCATTGAGCGTGTCGGCAAAGACTGGTGGCTGACTCTTCTCCCGTGGCTCCCAATTTGCATCGGCAAGTGGCATTGGGTTGGCCTGGGCAAGGTTGATACTTGCGACCGGCAACAGGGTCATGCCCCCAATCAGGATTTTCCAGCGATCAAGCAGTTTCACTGTGCGCTCCTTGCGTAGGCATTGAATGCCTCAGTTGATAGTTTTTTTATCCCACGGCTTTGCCAGCGCGCGGTATGAGATTTGAAAAAGCCCGAGCATTGATGAGCTGCGGCGCATTGTTGGCAGGTGTCGATGAACAGATTCTTCCAGTCTGAGATGCTCTGGCGTGCAAAGCGTGAGAGATGCGCAGGCACCAGGCACAGAGGGAGGTTATAGATTGAGACCGGCAATCCTCGGTTGTGCAGAAAGTAGATGGCCTGACTTAGCGACTCTTGGTAATCCAGAGGATCAATCCACAGCTCCTCATAATGCTTTCGTGCTAAGCCAGTACTCTCTATACCCATCAGTGCAATATGTCGTACGAAGGGCAAATTACGGAAAATGTAGTGAGCGAGCTCTGGAAGTCGTGGTGTGGTCAGTCGGTTGAGGACGACGCGAATCTCGATGATCTGGTTGGCTCGAGCGAGGTTGTACAGCCCTTGGAGTGTTTCGCTGAAGGCCCCTGGCGCCTGCACTACGTGGTCATGATCTCTTGCGTTGTCGGCATACAGCGGGATGCCCCAACTTAGTTGCGGATGCTGGATATGAGCAAGTGACTCGGTCCAACTCGGATCCTTGAACAGCCGGCCATTGCTCAATACATGAATAGACTTTTGACGAAGCACAGTTTTGCACTTGGCTAAGATTTCCAACAAACCATCGCGGTAGAGTGTGGGCTCCCCGCCGCTGATGCCTAGGTTCTCTTCACCAGGATCCATTAGATCGATCAGACGAAGGTTCTCCTCAATGTGCCAACGATCATCAATATCCTTAGGTGGTTGGGAACACATCAAGCAGAGGCTGTTGCAACGATCAGTCATGAACAGCAGGTTACTGTCGGAGCCGCGTCGATAGAGAACTCGGACGATCGGGCTTCCAGGTGTTATGGCAATTACGTCACCAGGGCGAACGACATCTGGATCTTTTGGGGAGTGAAGTTGCAGCTTGCCTACCTCTGCATTCCCGCTAAGTTGTTCCGGAGTAAGGAAGCCTCCAACGGGTAGTGATAGTAAGCGCGGGTTACGTTGAAGCTCGGCATCTGGCAGCCACAGTATTAGGTCGTCAAAGCTCACGTCCCCAGCGCAGATGGATATGCCTTGTTCAATGAGTTCGTCCACGGTGACGACCTTCAACAGCTTAGGTTCAATTAGATGCTGGATCTCGAAATGGGTATCTTTTCTTAGCATCGTTCCTACCCTCGATACCCAGGGAAGAGGACTTCGGAGTAGGCGCGACGATTTAGCCAGGAAAGCAAGACGCGTTGGATATCATCGTCGCCATCTCTCAATAGTTCGAATAGATGTTGAAGTAGTCCTAGATTTTTCTTACAGAAGCTACTGAAGGCACGGTGACCAATCGGATCGCCTTGGCGTGCGAAGTGTTCCACAGGGTCGGCGCCGCAATAGGGGACGAGTGCGCAATCCACGCAGCCCGGTAGTGTTTCGGCAACACCACTTGTTAGTAATGCCTCCATGACTGGTGAGCGTAGTAGCTCGGCTAACGGCTGATGCACGCTGCCCAAACGCAAACCATCCTCACCCATTTCCAGCAACATTCTTGCTTCGTCAGATGGGTACACGTAGCCATCGTAGTTATAAACCAAGGCTGCGGTGCCGGCACCGGCAGGTGAGCGCAGATCGACATAGCCAGATGAGAAAGGCGTGAGGATGTTCTTTAGTAGTAGACTTGCGTAGCTCTCTGATAAGTACACACCTTGTTGATTGATCTCCAGCAGGTAAGCCAGCGCTTCCTTGTAGAACGCCAAATAACGTTCCATCGAGTAATCCAGCCGTTGTGCACCCTTCGAGGCGAAACCGTAGGGACTTAAGGGGCGAAGGGAGATACTGGAAAACCCCTGGGCTACATACTCGTCGATGATCGCTCTTGGTTGCTCAAGGCTCTTGGCCGTTAACGTCGTTAGAGCCGAGACAGCTTCATGGCCTAGGTGTTCGCGGACGCGACGAATGCCGTCGAGGGTTCGTTCATAAGAGTCTCGGGAGGGAGTGGGGCGGTTAGCGTTGTGTAATGACGCTGGCCCATCGAGCGAAGTAGAAAACTGGATGTGATGCTTCTTGGCGAAGACGATAACTTCTTCGGTCAAGTGATGGAGTGTGGTTGTGATGACGAATTGGATATCGCGCTGTTCCACGACGTTCCGTTCCACTATCCATTCGATGATCTGGCGGACGCGTTCAAAGGCCAATAGAGGTTCGCCACCTTGGAACTCTACCGTGAGGGCTCGAGCGTTCGACTCGAACATGCGGTCTACGGCAGCACGTGCATCTGCTTCGGAAAGGTCATGTCCAGAGCCACCTAAAGGTGCACGTGATACTTGGCAATACTGACATGTATGGTTGCAACGCAGAGTCACCACAAACAGGTGTAATGCAGGACCTTGTAGGAGGAAGTCTTTCCGACTGCGGTACTGCGCCGCCATCTCCGGAATTGGATCGTGTTGATCTGGCTCGTAAATAAAATGACGAGCGAGTAGATCCTTGTATAGAGAGGTTCCTGGCTGTACGCGCTTAAAACTTAGATCTCGAAGTTGTGGATCGGTGACATGGAGGTACTCGCCTGTTTCGGAAGTAAGCAGAATGTCCCGTTCATTTCCCGAGTTCATACGCATGAAGCGAAATGGCAGGAGGCGATAACCTTGGGTTTCGGTGGCTATCAAGGTCACTGAGGCAACCCACATCCAGTGAGTGCGGCACGTGCCAATACTTCTCGCAATCCAGCCGTTTCACTATGGATGTGGTCACGTAAAGCAAAGTCATTCAGATGCTGGAGAACTAGCGCTCGTGCCTGATCAATAGAGAGGGCTGTTTGGGCGCTGGAAGGGTAGATCGTGAGGTTGATAAAGCCAGGCTCAGGAGTGATCTGAATAGACAATTCAGCGGCCAAGCTATAGGCGGTTCTTTGCGCTGCGCTGAGAGGGTATGCGGTGTTGCTGAGGTGCAGAGTGACTGGCCATGTCATCAATATCAATCCTTGAAAGCCCTGAAGAGTGTACGGATTTTGCCGAGCTCCTGGGCGATTGGCCATCATTCGTCGCAGCTTTCTTTAAAATATTTCTGCGCTCGCGTTCTTGACTGTAATCGATTGGATTTAATGAAGTCCCAGCCAGGTGGTCTTGCGAACGGCAGATGTAAATCAGCGATTTCCCTGTGGGTGTCGGCTGCCAGCAAAACTCGTCAACGATGACGCGGAGTTACCTTCTTACCGCGTGCACTTGGGGGCGCTTGGCGTACATATCCGTTGCTGCGGTCACGGCCACTGGCGGTTCCGCTCTTACAGCGGGTCACTTTGGAAAAGCCCCAAAGTAACCAAAGGGCTCCTGCCCCCGCATCCGGCGCCTCGCTAAGGCTCGGCGTTCCCTTGCTCCGGCATTGCTCCGGGGGCACGCCGCCACAGGCCATCCATGGCCTGATGGCGGCTAGCTCGGCATCCATGCCGAGCTGCCCCCTACGCAACGCCTGCGTTCGGCCTCCTGAAGGGGCAGGAAGATCAAGGGCAAGATCAAAAGCCAAAACCAAAGCAAGATCAAAGGCCGAAGCAAAGCCAAGCGCGTTTTACGCGCTTGTTGAGTGGCGCTCAGCTCTCCAGAGCCGTGCGCCACTGAATCACCTCCAGCACCGCACAACCCTCCCGGGTGAGCAGATGCACCCCTCGGGTGACCCGCGCCAGATCGCAGTCGGCAATGTCTTTCAGGTTAAGCGTGGACAGCGTGTCCATCAGATCCCGCACCACGGTGAAACGATGGGCCGCACTGCTGGCCAGATCGCTCAGAGAGGCTTGGGTGTCGAGGTAGAAAACGGCTTGGTTGGCGTCGTGGGTATCGACGGGGGAGAAACGGGAAATCGATTGATCGTCCATGGTCGTTACTCGTTGTAGAGCTTCCACCATCTGCGGCCAAGCAAATTGAGGGTGGCAGCTGTGTGAGGGTTGGCCGACCGGTAACAACGACACCGGCACACCCGAAGGTGTCCCGCACACAGCCGCCATAACACAGAATCGCAGGCACAAAAAAAGCGTCTGCAATGGTGTTTTGGACGCTGATGCGTCGTTGTAATTCGACCGGCCAAGGTCGTTCGCGGATTTTGCCGCGAAGGGCGAACTATAAGGGGAGAGTTTGTGCAGTACAACCATGTGTCGATGAGGATGTTTGAGGCGGTGTGTCATAACGACGTCAATGGTCACGGCAGGTATGTGACGAGGTATAAACACCCTCATGCTTTAAACCGCTACATGCTAGGGGTCAGTAGCCACCGACGGAAATCGGCCAGAAGCAGCAGTTCCAAAGTAACCACGTACGCACCATTGCTGCTCCTCGTAGAGCTCAGCAAATTGCTGACCCAACATAAAGGTAAAAAGGGTCCAAGCCTTCAATAGATAGACTAGGATTTCAAACGGAGCGAGGAGTACCAGTTTCTGATTGCTCTCTTTATGTGTCAGGGAGGAGGATTTTATGAGAGTAAGCGGTGTTGCAATTCGAAATTTCCGTCGACTGGAAAATGTTCAGATCGACATCGAAGACAGGGAATCCATTTTTGTTGGTCCCAACAACAGCGGCAAAACCTCTGCCACCGCAATTTTTCGCTGCTTTCTTGGCGGACGCGATTTCAAAATCCACGACTTCTCGGTCGCCCGAATGGTCGATTTCGACGCATTTTCCACGAGTGGAGATGTCGCGCAGCTTCCCAAGATTAGTCTTGACCTGTGGTTCACCATCGACCCCGAAAGCATCGCATTCGGTAGAGTGTTCACACTGCTGCCGAAACTTTCGGATTTTACGCGCGTAGGAATTCGGCTGTCGTATGAGGTCTCTGAAGCAAAGAAACTACTCGAGCATTACGACGCCGCCTATCCATTAGAGGAAGATGGAACGCGCTCCAAGGCGCTGTCGCAATATCTGGCGCTCGACGGAAATCTTGGCCGACACTTTGCAGTTTGCTATTCGTCACTCGACGAGAAATTTCAGGACGGAATGTCGCCTGAAATCTTGACGAGTCACCTTGATCCCGACGAAGGCAGGCGTCTTCTGAAACATCTCATACGGGTAGAGTTTGTAGACGCACAGCGCAACATTAACGATGACGACAGTAGCCGCAGTAACCGGCTCTCATCGGCCTTCGCCGCCTTCTACCGAAAGAATCTTGAGCAGGTCGGCCATGCAGCCGATGCTCACAGCGTGATCGATGAGAACAACAGACAACTGACCGATCACTATGCAAAGCAGTTTGCCCCGCTAATCAACCTCATCAAGCACCTTGGCGTACCATCGATTAATGATCGGGAATTACAGATTATCTCCTCGCTTAGCCCTGAAACTGCCCTGCGCGGGAACACCGAGTTGCTTTACATCGACCCCAGCCGTAAGCATGAACTGCCTGAGCTCTATAACGGACTTGGCTTCAAAAACCTAATTTATATGGCTATCCAGGCTCAGCATTTTCATTCTCAATGGGTGATGACCGCCGAGAACAGGCCTTTATGCCTGATGATCTTTATTGAGGAACCTGAGGTTCATCTTCACGCACAGGTGCAACAGACTTTCATCTCCAATATCTGGCAGGTAATCAACCAATCCGCTGAGGCAGCTGGCGAACCTAATCTAGTGCCGCAACTTGTTGTAACCACGCACTCCTCCCATATCATGGAAGCCGTGGATTTCGAGAAAGTTCGCTATTTTCAGCGTTGCCATACCGAGGGTGAGACGGTCGCGACGGGGATTCGCAATGCGTCAATGGTTCGAAGCCTTCGATCCTTTCTGCCGGAGGTGGAGACGATTGATAGCAAACTGGTTTCACCGTCAGAATCACTTGCCTTTCTCAAGCGCTATCTACGCTTAACACACTGCGACCTATTCTTCGCTGATGCTGCCATCCTTGTTGAAGGTGCTGTTGAGAAGCTGCTAATGCCGTCCATGATCGAGCGCACCGCTGAGCGATTGCGGACTGTATATCTAACAATTTTGGAGGTGGGAGGGGCCTATGCCCATCGCTTCGAGGGTCTACTCAGCTTCCTTCATATCCCCTACCTTGTTATCACTGACCTCGACTCCGTGGAGCCCACCGGCTACCCCAGCGCATGTCGTGCGGATGTTGTCGGTGCAAGAACCTCCAACGCTTCTCTAAAAAAACTTTGCGGACAGACTACAGTCGCCGATCTGATCGCACTGACCTCCGCTGAGAAACAGCATGTTGACAAAGATCGTTGCATTGCCTTTCAGACGGATATTTTGGTCACGGATGGCGCTGCCAACGAAACATTGCGCCCACGAACTTTGGAGGAGGCAATTGTCTATGAGAATTTCAGACTGCTTCGGTCCGGCGCTTTATCTATCGGTATCCCCGTCCGCGCGCTTCTCAACGACGCTTACCAGGATGTCTACGAACGAGTTCGGTCGGAGAATTTCAAAAAGACCGACTTTGCCATGGACATTCTGGCTTGCTCCGAGGAGTGGACTGTCCCTGGATACATTGCCGAGGGATTAAGTTGGCTTGAGTCGCGTCTATCGCCCCCGCTAGCAGCGGTGACGGAGACAGAAGTCGCTGTCGCGGTGGAGGTATAACATGGGGGCATGGGTAGAAAGCGAAGCGGATGCTCTAGTCCGTAAATGCATAGATGGTCGTCGCAGCTTCGCGATGATAGCAGGCGCGGGGGCGGGTAAGACTAGTTCGTTGGGTGATGCTCTTAATCGGGTTCGGGATAATGAAGGAAGTGCCCTTAGGAAAAATGGTCAACGCATTGCCTGTATTACCTTTACCAAGCGTGCGGTTGAGGTAATTAAGACAAGGTTAGGGTTCGACGAGTTGTACCTGGTTTCAACTCTTCATGGATTTCTGTGGAGCCAGATTAGCCGCTTCCACGAAGATATTCGCCAAGCGCTGTGTGAAAGTCGGATTCCAAATCTTATAGAAAAGGCCAAGGGAGATGATAATGGAGGTAACAGCAAAAAGGCACTAAAAGCCCGTGCAAAAATAGAGCGACTGACAGAACAGCGTGCCCTTCTCGAATCAGTCAAACGTTTCGACTATGCCGACACGAGCTTCAGTGATTACGGAAAAGGACAGATCGGTCACGACGACGTCATAGAGATTGCAACCTACTTGCTTGCAAATAATGAAACACTCAGGCGAATCATCGGTCTACGCTTCCCTTATATCTTCGTCGATGAAGCGCAAGACACCTTTGAAGGCATTGTCTCAGGACTCAATCTCGTGTGCGCGGGCGCTGAACTTCCTGTGGTCGGTTATTTCGGTGACCCCTGGCAGCAGATTTATGACCGAAGTGCCGGCAATTTTGCGCCACCTGACAACGGTGAGGTCATCAAGAAAGCTGAGAATTTCCGCAGTTCAAAGAGTGTCATTCGGCTTCTAAATGCCTATCGTGGGGATGTTGAGCAGTATGCCGCTGGCGAAAATGCGACATGTGAAGGTAGCGTCGAATTCCTACTGATAAAAGCAGAAGATCCAACGGAACCGCGCAGACGCTATTCAGAGGATCAGATTGAGAGGGCGCTGGCACGTATGGATGCTGCAGTCGAAGACTGGGGCTGGACAGGGCGCAACGATGTAATGAAACTCTTCCTCGCACGTCAAATGATCGCGCGGCGGCTTGGCTTCGCTGACCTCAACCGTCTCTTCACAGGCGACTATGCGTCGTCTCGTGCCCAAGATGCCTTTGAGGAAGGTGCGCATTTCCTTCTCAAACCATTTCTTTCGACGATTTGCCCTCTTATTAATGCTAAAAACCAAGGTGACGAACGAAGAATTATCAATTTGCTTCGTCGCGATAGCCCGGCTTTCGCGATCGATGGGTTAAACGCGGAAAAATCACTGAAGTTGATGATTGAAACTTCGAAGGCTTTGGTTGGCCAATTGCAGACTTTGTGGAATACCGAGACGATCGGAGCGATCCTTCGTTTTTGTATCGAGAAGCAGATCATCCAGTCTTCTGAAAGGTTGAGCGAGCATCTTGATCGCGCTCCTCGGGCTGAGCCGTTCGATGAGGATCTTCACAGCATCGACAAAGGAGACTGGCTCGCAGACTCTCTGTTCAAAATGCCCTCTGATATGGTCTCCTGTTACGCCGATTATCTTAACAACAATACCGCCTATAGTACCCAGCATGGCGTAAAGGGCGAGGAGTATCCAAAAGTGTTGGTCGTCTATGACGATGTTGAGGCCGCATGGAACCAATACAGCTTTAGTAAGACCCTAACGCCGCTTACTGCCGGTGAGCCCTCTGACCGGCAACGCTCCTTAACTCAGAAGCTCGCGTATGTCTCGTTCTCCCGTGCGAAGGAGGATCTACGTGTCGTGCTGTTCACCGCTGACCCGGAGGGAGCACGGGCAGAACTCATAGGAAGCAAGCTATTAGTGCCTGATCAAATCCGAATAGTGAACTGAATGTTGTTCCTGCCTTCTGACTTCAGGAAATGGTGATTTAAGCCTAGGCGAGGGAAGGGGTACTCCTCTGCGTATGTAGGGAAAGGAGTCGGCACGAAGTCCACTACGGGAATCAATAAGCGGTTTGCTGTCGATATTGGCTCTTCGAGTTTCGCTCATGAAGCGGTTGCTGCCGATCGACGCTGATATTTATTGAGTCTAAAGGGATGAGTTTGGACGTCCGCTCTTGGCCGATAGCTGACTGTCACTAACGGTAATTCATGGTCGTTTACTGTCGGTCGTGATCATTACAGTACGCAATTTTTCGGTTGGTCGATTTACCCCTTTTGCTCAATTCTTTGTGAAGGGACTTGGAGATTGCCTAAGATGTTGCGGTGGAGCACTTTCTTCTTGTGTTGATAGATGTCGTAGCTGAGAGAGGCGGATAGATATTAACGCTTTAGATCGCTGCGCCCGCTTCGCAGTCGTTCGCAGCCTTTGGCAGCGGCTACATGTAACGCGAACGGAACTAAAACAGGCCGGCCGATAGGCCGCCGTCTGCTTTTGCTCTTGCTTTGGCTTTTGATCTGCCTGCCCCTTTAAACACGATGGCCGAACGTAGGTATTGAGCCGTGGGTAAACCGGCAAGGATGCCGGGTTAGCCGCCCTCCGGCCATGGATGGCCGGTGGCGGCGGCCCACGGATCAATGCCGGAGTGAGGGCATGCCGAGCCTAGGCGAGGCACCGAGTGAGGGGGCAGAGAGCCTTTGGTTACTTTGGGCTCCATCCAAAGTGACCCGCTGTAAGAGCGGAACCATAAGTCGCCGTTACCGAAGCAATGGATATGTACACTAAAAAGACCGCAACCTCAGGTTTTACGACCGCTGCGTGACCGAGCGTGAGCAAGCTCCCTCGCCACAGTAACTTCGCGGAGCCCTTGGCTCACTCTGGAACTCCAACCTCACTCGTTGCAGGACGCCGCCACACCCGCGGCAACGAACCTACCCCCAACCTCAATGCACAATCTGCGCAAGAAACGCCTTCGCCCGCTCACTCTTGGGCGCCGCAAAAAACGCCTCCGGCGGCGCATCCTCCACAATCCGCCCCCCATCCAGAAACAACACCCGCTCCGCCACCTGCCGGGCAAATCCCATCTCATGGGTCACGCACAGCATGGTCATGCCGCTGTCGGCCAGTGTCACCATCACATCCAACACTTCACTCACCATCTCCGGGTCCAGCGCCGAGGTGGGTTCGTCGAACAGCATGATCTTCGGTTCCATGCACAGCGCCCGGGCGATGGCCACGCGTTGTTGCTGCCCCCCGGACAATTGGCTGGGGTATTTGCCGGCCTGGCTTTCGATGCCGACCTTGGCCAGGAAGCCGCGGGCCAGTTCTTCGGCCTTTTTGCGCGATAGGCCGCGCACGGTGGTGGGAGCCAGGGTGCAGTTGTCCAGCACGCTCATGTGCGGGAACAGGTTGAAGTGCTGGAACACCATGCCCACCTGGCTGCGCACCTGGGCCGCTTCGCGGGTGTTTTGTGCAAGGTCGGTGCGGTCCACCAGGATCTGGCCCTTCTCGGCGATTTCCAGGCGGTTGATGCAGCGGATCAAGGTCGATTTGCCGGAGCCGGAAGGCCCGCAGAGGACGATGCGTTCGCCCTGGCGGACCTTGAGGTCGATGTCGTGCAGCACGTGGAAGGCGCCGTAGAACTTGTTCAGCCCGGCGATATCGATCACCACGTCGCGGCGGTCGATGGTGGCGCGGGCGGCGGGTTCGGGCACGGCGGACAGCGGGGCGGTCTGGGTCAGCATGGCAGGTCTCCGACGGTCAGTTGAAGCGCTCGGCGCGATAGGGGGCAGGGTCGGTGAAGGGTGTCTGGCCGGTCATCAGTTGCGCCAGCAGGCGACCGCTGACCGGGCCCAGGGTCAGGCCGTGGTGGGCGTGGCCGAAGTTGAACCACAGCCCCGGGTGGCGCGGCGCCGGGCCGATCACCGGGCACATGTCCGGCAGGCAGGGGCGGCGGCCCAGCCAGGGTTCGGCATCGACGCGCTCGCCCAGGGGGTAGAACTGCCGGGTCAGGGTTTCGCAGCGGCGTAGTTGGATTTCGTTGATCGGCGCGTCCGGGTCGGCGAACTCGATGCCGGTGGTCAGGCGGATGCCACCCACCATCGGCGCCAGCACGTAGCCACCCACCGGGTCGAGGATCGGGTGGCGCAGTTCGCTGCCGGGCAGGGCGGCGTAGTGCATGTGGTAGCCACGCTTGATCGCCAGCGGGATGCGGTAGCCCAGGGGTTCGAAGAGGCCTGCGGCTTGCGGGCCGAGGGCGACCACCACTTCCTGGGCGCTGATCGGGCCGTGTTCGCCCTGGACCTGCCAGCCGCCTTCGACCTGGGTCAGGCTCAGGGCATCGCCGATGACGAACTGGCCGCCGCGCTGCTTGAACAGTTCGGCGTAGCCACGGGTCAGGCCGCCGGGGTCGCTGACGGTCTTGGGATCGAGCCAGTGCAGGCCGCCCACCACGTCGCCGTGCAGGCCGGGTTCCAGGGCGTGGATCTGCTCGCGGTCCAGCACCCGGTAGTTGAGCTGGTACTGGGCCAGGTCCGCGGCGGCGGCCTGGGCGCTGTCGAAGGCTTGCTGGTCGTTGAAGGCTTCGAGCCAGCCGCCGTCGTGGATCAGCCCGAGCATGCCCGCCGGCTCCGCCAGGGCCAGGTGGTCGCTGACGCATTGTTCGATCAGCGGCAACATGGCGCGGGTGGCGGCGGCCAGGCCCTGGGGCGAGGAGTGACGCCAGTATTGCAGCAGCCAGGGGCCGGCCTTGGGCAGGTGGCGCAGGCTGTAGCGCACGTCCGATTGCTGGTTGAGGCCGTAGCGCAAAAGCTTGGTCACTTCCCGGGGGAAGGCGTAGGGGATCACGCTGGCGCGTTCGATCAGCCCGGCGTTGCCGTGGCTGGTGCCGTTGCCCGGCGGCTGGCGGTCCAGCAGCACGACTTCGCGGCCACGGGCCTGCAAGTGCAGGGCGGTGCTGACGCCGACGATCCCGGCGCCCAAGACGATGGTCTGGCAATGCATGGTTCTATCCTTACTGCGGGGGGCCGTGCGCCGGCTCCCAAGGGTTCAGTTCAAGTGCCGGCCGAGACGGCCTTCCAGGTATTTCAGGCTGCGCCGCACCACCTCGACGATTACCAGGTACAGCACCGCGGCCCACAGGTAGATCTGGAAGTCGAAGCTGCGGGAGAAGGCCAGCTTGGTCACGCCCATCAGGTCGTAGAGGGTCACCAGGGAGGCGATGGCGCTGGCCTTGATCATCAGGATCAGCTCGTTGCCCAAAGGCCCGATGGCCACCAGCAGCGACTGCGGCAAAATCACCTTGCGAAACGCCGTCCAGCGCGACAGGCCCAGGGCCTGGCAGGCTTCACGCTGCCCCTGGGCCACCGCCAGCAGGCTGCCGCGAAAGATCTCCGCCTGGTAGGCGGCGGTGTTCAGGGTGAAGGCCAGCAGGGTGCACAGCCACGCTTCGCGAAAGAACCACCACAGCCCCACGTCCTGCCAGAAGCCTTTGAACGAGCCCAGGCCGTAATACAGCATGAACAGCTGGGCCAGCAGCGGCGAGCCGCGGAAGAAGTACACATAGGCCCCGGTAAAGCGCCGCAACAGAGGGTTGCCGGACAGCCGCCCAAGGGCGATCAGCAGGCCCAGCAGGGCGCCGAGGCTGAAGGAGATCGCCACCAGCTTGGCGGTCACCAGCAGGCCGTCGATAAAGCGCGGGCCGTAGCGCTCCAGCAGTTCCTGGTTGAGCACCAGGTTCAGCCATTGATCCAGGTTCATGGTTGCAGGCTCCGTTGATGGCGGCTGAAGCGCCGCTCGAGAAAGCCGAACAACTGCCCGGACAACGCCGAGAACAACAGGTAGCCCAGGCAGGCCACGGTGTAGAACAGCATCGGTTCCTTGGTCACGCTGACTGCCAGGTTGGTCTGGCGCATCAGGTCCACCAGGGAGATGGTCGATACCAGCGAGGTGTCCTTGAGCAGCGACAGCCAGTTGTTGGACAGGCCCGGCAGGGCGATGCGGGTCAGTTGCGGCAGCAGCACCTGGTTGAAGGTGGTGCGCCGCGACAGGCCCAGGGCGCTGGCGGCTTCGTACTGGCCCTTGGGCAGGGTCTTGAACGCCGCCAGCCAGATCTCGCTGGAGAAGGCGGCGAACACCAGGCTGAAGGCGATCATCGCGGCGACGAAGGTGTTGATCGCCACCTCCCCGGGGTAGCCCAGGGCACCGAGGATCTTCTGCGCGGCGATCTGGCAGCCGTAGTAGATGATCAGCAGGGTCAACAGCTCCGGCAGGCCGCGAAACACCGTGGAGAAGCTGGTGGCCCAGGCCCGCGCCCAGCGGTTTTTCGAGCGGGCGGCCAAGGCCACGGCGAGCCCCAGGGGCAGGCCGATGGGTACGCAGGCCAGTGCCAGGGCGATGGTCACCAGGGCCCCGGCCAACAAGGCCGAGCCCCAGCCGCCGCTGGCCAGGGAAAGAAGAGACAGCTGTTCGAACATGCTCGGACCCTCTTGCGCAAAGCTTCGTGCAGCCGGTCGCCGCGCCAGGGCGGCGCGGCACCGTGGCGGCGGATCAGTAGATGTCGAAGGCGAAGTAGCGGCTGGAGATCTTCTTGTAGGTGCCGTCGGCGACGATCTCGTCCAGGGCCTGGTTCAGGCGCTCGCGCAGGGCGTTGTCTTCCTTGCGCACGGCGATCGAGGCGTCGGCGGTGGTGCCGTTGACGTCACCGATGATCTTGCAGCAATCCTTGCCGGCGGTGTCGGCCCAGGCCAGCAGCGGGAACTTGTCGGCGATCACCCCGTCGATGCGCCCGGCGGCCAGGTCGCTGT
This sequence comes from Pseudomonas piscis, assembly GCF_009380155.1. GTDB lineage: Bacteria > Pseudomonadota > Gammaproteobacteria > Pseudomonadales > Pseudomonadaceae > Aquipseudomonas > Aquipseudomonas piscis. The sequence continues at coordinate 1,967,780 of NZ_WHUV01000001.1, forward strand.
TGGCTTCGTCCAGGGTCGGGTAGAACTTCACGTCGGCACCGGCCGGGCCGTAGTGGTCCTCGGCGTAGATGGCCTGGGTCGAGGACGATTGCGCGCCCACGGTACGACCCTTGAAGTCGGTCTGGGCGTCGGTGATGTCCGAGTCCCTGGGCACCGCCACCGATAGCGGGGTGCGGTAGTAGTGGTTGGTGAAGGCGATCTTTTTCTTGCGCTCGTCGGTGGCGATCATCGAGGCCACCACGGCGTCGTACTTCTTGGCCATCAGCGCCGGGATGATGCCTTCCCAGTCCTGGGCGACGATCTGGCACTGCACCTTGAGCCGCTCGCACAGGGCATTGGCGATGTCCACGTCGAAGCCGTGCAGCTGGTTGCTGGAATCCACGTAGTTGAAGGGCGGGTAGGCGCCTTCGGTGGCGATCTTCAAGACCTCGGCCTGGGCCGCGGTAGCGGCGACGGCCATGACGCAGGCACTGGCGAAGCGAACGACGTTTTTCATGGAGCACCTCGATTATTTATTGTTTTGCTCGGGTGGAGGATGTGTAGCCAACGAACTCGTTATGCAGGGCGGCAGTGGCTTCCAGGCGCTTTTCCACCTCGGGCCCCAGGTGCTTGCACACCTGGTTGACCAGCAGGTGCACCAGCGACAGCATCGCCGCGGTGGACTCCCAGAACAGGTTGAACTCGGTGGGCACGCGAAACACCTCATCGGCGTTCTGTTCGGCCCAATCGCAGAAGGTATCGGTCACCAGTGTCACGGGTATCCCGGCCGCGCGAGCCTTGTGGCACAGGGCCAGGGCGTGGCGCGAGTAGCGCCGGGCTTCGAACACCACCAGCGCGCAGTCGGCGGGCGGGGCCAGCAGCACCTCGGCGAAGTGTCCGGCGGAACCGTCCACCAGTTGCACGCCGTCGCGCAGGTATTGCAGCAGGTGGACCATGGAGGCGGCGATGCCGCGCTCGGTCTGGAAGCCGGCGACGAACACCCGCGACCGGCTGGCCAGGCGTTGCACCACCTGCTGCCAGGCCGGGGTCAGGCTGTATTCATAGACCTTCATCAGCGCGCCGACTTCCAGCTCGAAGCTGCGCGGCAGGCCCTGGCCGGTGGGGTTGGGTTGCTGGCGAAACTCCTGCAAGCGATCGCCCACCAGCCACGGCCCTTCGCCGAGGTCGTTCTTCAGGTCGTTCTTCAGATCCTTGAAATGGCTGTAGCCGATGGCGCGGCAGAAGCGCCCGACGCTGGACTCGCTGAACCCCAGCTTGCCGGCCACATCGGCGGCGGTCTGGAACGGCAGTTCATGGAGGTTGGCCAGCATGTAGCTGGCGATTGCCCGGCCTGAGGCGGTAGTACCGGACAGGGCACTTTCAAGGCGTTGCTTGATCGGTTGGCTCATGGCTATTTTCGTTGTTGTGGGCCGTTGGCAATGAAAAATGGATGTTTTCTGTCATTAAGTCAATGTTTGACAGTTAACTGGCGTGACGCGATAGTCAGGTGCCTTCCAATAACAATTCCAATGGAGCCACCCATGTCCGACGCCCCCCTGGCGCAGGCCGCTAGCGAGTACCTCGACCTGCCGGCCTTGACCCATCTTCTGCAACGTATCTTCCTGCGCCACGGCACCAGCGCCGAGGTGGCCCGGGTCCTGGCGGACAACTGCGCCCGGGCCCAGCGCGACGGCTCCCACAGCCACGGGGTGTTCCGCATTCCCGGCTACCTGTCGTCCCTGGCCAGCGGCTGGGTCGATGGCCAGGCCGTGCCGCAAGTCGAGGATGTGGCCCCCGGCGTGGTGGCGGTGGATGCCGGGGGCGGCTTTGCCCAGCCGGCCCTGGCGGCGGCCCGCGAGGCGCTGGTGAGCAAGGCCCGCAGCGCCGGGATCGCGGTGCTGGCGATCCGTAATTCCCATCACTTCGCCGCGCTCTGGCCGGATGTCGAGCCCTTCGCCGAAGAAGGCCTGGTGGCCCTGAGCCTGGTCAACAGCATGACCTGCGTGGTGCCCCACGGCGCCCAGCGGCCGTTGTTCGGCACCAACCCGATTGCCTTCGCCGCGCCCCGCGAAGGCGCCGAGCCCATCGTCTTCGACCTGGCCACCAGCGCCATTGCCCATGGCGACGTGCAGATCGCCAAGCGCCAGGGCCAGCAGCTGCCCGAGGGCATGGGGGTGGATCGGGACGGCCAGCCCACCTGCGATCCGGCGGCGATCCTCGACGGCGGCGCCTTGCTGCCCTTCGGCGGGCACAAGGGCTCGGCGCTATCGATGATGGTGGAGCTGCTGGCGGCGGCGCTGACCGGAGGCAACTTCTCCTTCGAGTTCGACTGGTCCCGACATCCCGGGGCACAGACGCCCTGGACCGGCCAGTTGCTGATCGTCATCGACCCCAGCCACTGCGGCGGTGGCCGCTTCGCCCAGCGCAGCCAGGAGCTGGTACAGCAGATGCAGGCCGTGGGCCTGGAGCGCCTGCCCGGTGACCGGCGCTACCGCACCCGGGCTAGATCCCTGCAAGAGGGCATTCCCCTGGCCACCGCCGAACTGGCGCGGCTGCGGGGCCTGGCGGGCGACGAATAAGGGCTTCATCCCTTCGCATCCGGGTCCATGAGCCCTTGGTGTTACTCCAGGTAGGGGGCCGGTAGCGGGGCAGGTCGTGGATCGAAACGGCCGCTCCTCTGCTGCCCCACCAAAGCACCGGCCACTTGCCCCCAAGGCAGCCTATGGGCGCTTGCGGCGCCTTTTGATAATCGCCTCCGACATCTCGTCCCCCGAATGCGGAGCGCGCCATGCACAACAATAAGAATCGCCAGCACCCTCTGTTCCCGGCCCTGATCGCCGGCCTGTCGACCCTGGGCCTGGGCAATGCCGCCCAGGCCCAGATCATGCTCTACGACAAGGACCAGACCACCTTTTCCACCGACGGCTACGTCAACGCCTTCTACGTCAACAGCAAGGTCGACCGTGCCGGCGAGCAGTACGACCGGCGCCAGGCGCGGGTGAAGATGGGCTTTTTGCCCAACTACCTGGGCTTCAACATGGGCAAGCAGGTGGATGAGCTCAAGCTCGGCGCCCGGGCCTCGTTCTGGGTGACCATCAACGACAGCCAGGACAACGGCACCGACACCGCCATCGACGTGCGCCAGTTCTACGGCACCGTGGCCAACCCGGAGTGGGGCGAAGTGCTGATCGGTAAGGACTTCGGCCTGTTCGCCCGCTCCAACATCCTGCTCGACGAGATGCTCGCAGGTTATGGCCAGGTCAGCGACAGCCTGGGGCTGGTGGATGGCGGCGGGGTGTCGTTCGGCAATATCGGCAGCGGTTATCCCTATCCCTTTCCCACCTCGCAGATCACCTACCGCAGCCCGCTGATAGACGGCCTGCGGGTGGCGGTGGGCATCCTCGACCCGGTGGACACCAACGACAGCAGCACCCTGGGCAAGGCCTACCAGAAGAACCCGCGCACCGAGAGCGAGATCACCTACCAGTTCGACCTGGGCGGGGCCAAGTTCTACAGCTGGCTCAACGGCAGCTACCAGACCTCCGACAACACCGACCCCGAGGTGCGCTCGGTAACCTCCAAGGGCCTGGGCTACGGCCTGCAAGCCAAGATGGGCGGGCTGTCCCTGACCGGCTCGGGGTTCCAGGCCAGGGGCATCAACCCGTTCTTCACCAACAATGCCGGCAAGGCCACGCTGCGCAATGTCGACAGCCGCGGCTACCTACTGCAGGGCTCGTACAAGCTGGGCAAGAACCGCCTGGCGCTGTCCTACGGTAAGACTAAGGATGACGGCAATGGCGTGGTGGGCAGCGGCGCCGACTACCAGACGCGCGGAGTTGCGCTGTTCCATGACATCAACGACAACCTCAAGCTGGTGGCCGAGTACAACCAGTTCCAGATCGACGGCCATCGCGGCAGCGCCCAGAACGAAGACACCAACACCTTCGCCGTGGGTGCAGTGCTGACCTGGTAACGGCAGCGGCAAGCCGCAAGTGGGTAGCCGCAAGCGGTGTGCGTCTGTTCTTGCGGCCGATTGTGAGAATCCTGTGGTGAGCAAGTGCGCTCGCGCTGGAAGGCGCAGCCTACGCCCATGGAACGGGCCACCCGCTACCCAAGTAGCATTCGTGCCCCGGGGCCGGCTTCGTACACTCATCCCCCAGACAATCCCGCGCCGGAGGCGACGATGCAGCAAGCCCAGAGCGAGGGCGTGGTCAGCGCCATGTCCCAGGCCGCCGATCCGCAGCAGGTGGCCCAGGACCTGGCCCGCCAGCTGCTGCATCCGCATCTGGGCTTCGTGCTGTTCTTCTGCTCCGCCGAGTACCCGCTGCAAGCCCTCGGCCAGGCCCTGCAACAGGGCTTTGGCGGCATCCCCCTGGTGGGCTGCACCAGCGCCGGGGAAATCACGCCCCAGGGCTACGGGCGCAACTGCGTGACCGCCATCGGTTTCGACCACCGGCACTTTTCCATCGCCGCCGAGCTGATCGACCAGATGGAGCATTTCAGCCTGATCGACGCCCAGCGCATGGTCGAGCGCCTGGTGGGCGGCTGTCGCAGCAACACCCTGGCGCCGATCAAGGGCAACACCTTCGCCCTGACCCTGCTGGACGGCCTGTCGAGTCGTGAGGAAATGGTCCTGGCCGCCCTCAGCGCGGCCCTGGGCGATATCCCGCATTTCGGTGGCTCGGCCGGCGACGACAACTACCTGACCCACACTCACGTGTACTTCGGCGGCGAGTTCCACAGCGGTGCGGCGGTGGTGGTGCTGGTCAACACCTGGCTGGATTTCGAGGTGTTCACCACCCACCACATCCAGCCCCGGACGGAAAAACTGGTGGTCACCGGGGTCGACAGCACCTTGCGCCGAGTCTACGAGCTGAACGCCGAGCCGGCCGCCGAGGAATACGCGCGGCTGATCGGCGTGCCGCTGGCGCACCTCGACCACCGGGTATTCGCCGCCCATCCGCTGGCGGTGCGGATCAACCAGCACTACTACGTGCGTGCGGTGCAGCAGGTGCACCCGGACCTGAGCCTGAGCTTCTACTGCGCGGTGGAGAACGGCATCGTGCTTACCGCCATGACTCCTGGCCCCTTGCTGCCCAACCTGCAAGCCTTGTTCGACGGTTTGCAGCAACGCCTGGGCAGCTTGCTGCTGACCATCGGCTGCGACTGCTTCCTGCGCCGCCTGGAGCTGGAGGACCAGGGCGGCCTGGAGCGTATCGGTGCCTTCCTGCGCGAGCAGCGGGTGATGGGGTTCAACACCTACGGAGAACAGTTCAATGGCATGCACATCAACCAGACCTTCACCGGGGTCGCCATTGCCCGCAGCCGAACTGCGGCCCGTCGCTGAACTACAAGCCCGGATCGACTGCCTGCAACGGGAGAACCGCAAGCTGCGGCGGATCAACGACGCGCTGATCGAGCGGGTCGAGTCCGGCATCACCCGGGGTAACGATCCTTATGCGGCGTTCCAGCACTCGGTGGTGTTGGCCGAACAGGTGCGCGAGCGCACCGACGCACTGAACCAGGCCATGGCCGAGCTCAAGGCCGGCAACCATTTGCTCAGCGAGGCGCGGTTGCGGGCCGAGACCGCCCACCAGCACCTGATCGATGCCATCGAGAGCATTTCCGACGCCTTCGTGCTGTTCGACCAGAAGCAGCGCATCGTCCTGTTCAACAGTCGCTTTCGCGCCTTCTGGGCCCACAGCCGGGTGCGGATCATGGCCGGCATGCGCCTGGCCGAGGTCCGGCGGCTGCTGACCAGCACCGGGCTGTTCAGCGAAGAGCCGCGCAGCGGCGGTGACGAACACCTGTTGTATCGCCTGCACAACGGCCGCTGGCTGCAGGTCAGCGAACGGCCGACCCGCGAGGGTGGGCGGGTGATCCTGTTCACCGACATCACCGAGGTCAAGCACAGCGAGACCCAGCGCCGCGAGCAGGCAGTGGCGCAAAAGTCCCACCTGTTGCAACGGGCGGTGGACAACCTCTCCCAGGGCGTGGCCATGGTCAACGCCGAGGGCGTGCTGGAGTTGTGGAACCGGCGCTTCCTGGAACTCAGCGGGTTGGCGCCGGTGGCCGCGCACCGGCTGTTCGCCGAGGTCATCGGTGACAGCGAACTGAGCCTGCTCAGTCCTGACAGCCGCGATGCCAATGGTCGGCCGATCCACGAATGCGAGCAGCGCTTGAGCGATGGCCGGGTCCTGGAGATCCGCACCCATCCGCTGCCCACCGGTGGTTTCGTCAACACCTTCACCGACATCACCGAGCGCTATCGGCATGCCGAGGCCCTGAGCGAGAGCGAACGCTGGATCCGCCTGATCACCGACCAGGTGCCGGCGCTGATCGCCTACCTCAATGCCGACCTGGTGTACGAGTTCACCAACAAGGTCTACGAGGAGTGGTACTGCTGGCCCCGGGGCGTGATGCTCGGCCAGAGCCTGCGCGAGGTGCACAGCGAGCAGCACTACCAGCGCCTGGAGTCCTACATCGCCCGGGCGCTGGCGGGGGAGAGCGTGACCTTCGAGTTTCCCGAGACCAACATCAACCATCAAGAGCGCTACATGCTGCGCTCCTACGTGCCCAACCGCCTGGCCAACGGTGAGGTGGTGGGGATCTTCGTGCTGATCCGCGACATCACCGAGCGCCGGCGCACCGCCGAGGCCCTGCACCAGGCCTACCAGAACCTGGAGTTGCGAGTGCGCGAGCGCACCGCCGAATTGACCACCCTCAACCAGCAACTGCTGCGCGAGATCGAGGAGCGCAGCCGGGTCGAATCGCGCCTGCGCGAGGCCAAGGGCGAGGCCGAGCGGGCCAACCTGTCGAAGACCAAGTTTCTGGCCGCGGTCAGCCACGACCTGCTGCAACCGCTGAACGCCGCGCGGCTGTTCACCAGTGCCCTGCTGGAGCGTCGCGACCCCGAGGCGAGCCAGGCCCTGGTGCGCAATGTCAGCAACTCCCTGGAGGACGTGGAGAACCTGCTGGGCACCCTGGTGGACATCTCCAAGCTGGATGCCGGGGTGATCAAGGCCGATATCGCACCCTTCGTCCTCGGCGAGCTGCTGGACAACCTGGCCGCCGAGTACGCCCAGGTGGCCCGCAGCGAAGGCCTGGAGCTGCACTTCGTGGCCTGTTCGGTGCTGGTGCGCAGCGATATCCAGCTGCTGGCGCGGGTCCTGCGCAACCTGCTGAGCAATGCCATCCGCTACACCCGCCAGGGCCGGGTGGTGCTGGGCTGCCGGCGCCAGGGCCGCTGGCTGTCGATCCAGGTCTGGGACAGTGGCCTGGGCATCGCCGCCGAGCGGCTGGAGGAGATCTTCCAGGAGTTCAAGCGCGGCGATGAACAGCGCCCCGACCAGGACCGGGGCCTGGGCCTGGGGCTGGCCATCGTCGAGAAAATCGCCGGGATCCTCGGCCACCGCATCGACGTGCGTTCCTGGCCTGGGCGCGGTTCGGTGTTCAGCGTGCAAGTGCCGATCAGCGCCAGCGCGCCGCCACCGGCTCCGTACCTGGAAGGGCGGGCGGCGCCGCTGGAGCGTTTGCAGGGCGCACGGATCTGGGTGCTGGATAACGATGCGGCGATCTGCGCCGGCATGCGCACCCTGCTCGAAGGCTGGGGCTGTCAGGTGGTCACGGCGCTGTCCGAGGAAGACCTGGCGCGCCAGGTGGACGACTACCGGGCCGAGGCCGACCTGCTGATCGCCGACTACCACCTGGACCAGCAGCGCAACGGCATCGACGCCGTGGCGCGGATCAACGCCCGGCGCGCCCTGGCGATCCCGGCGATGATGATCACCGCCAACTACAGCAACGACCTCAAGCAGCAACTGCGCGAACTGGGCCACACCCTGATGCACAAGCCGGTGCGCCCGATGAAGCTCAAGACCGCCATCAGCCACCTCATAAAGCAGCGGCAAGCTTCAAGCTGTAAGCCCCGAGCTTGAGGCTTGCCGCTTGCCGCTAGCGGCGCAGGTAGGCGCCGAAATCGATGTCGCCGGCGCTGAGGATTGCTTGTACCCGGTTGTGCACGTTGAGCTTGCGCAGGATCGCCGAGACGTGGGCCTTCACCGTGGTCTCGGCGATGTCCAGGGTGTAGGCGATCTGCTTGTTGGATTCGCCCTTGGTCATGCGCTCCAGCACCAGCAGTTGCTTGCGGGTCAGGGCCTGCAACAGCTCCGGCGGGAAGCTCGGGGCTTCGCTGCTGCGCCGTCCTGGCGAGCTCTTCTGGGTGCGGATGATGTCCGGCGGCAGGTACACGTTGCCATTGAGGATCTGCTCGATGGCTTCGGTCATCTGCGAGCGCGGCGAGGACTTGGTGATGAAACCCACGGCGCCGTAGGTGATGGCCTGCAGCACGATCTGCTTGTCCTGCTCGGCGGAGACGATCACCACCGGGATGGTCGGTGCTTCGTTGCGCAGGGTGATCAGGCCATTGAGGCCGTGCATGCCCGGCATGTTCAGGTCCAGCAGGATCAGGTCCAGGTCGTCGTGGTCCTGGGTCAGGGCCAGGGCGCTGTCCAGGTCGGCGGTCTCCATCACCTCGCTGCCGGGGAAACCGTCGCTGATGACGTTGTGGATGGCTTCGCGAAACAGTGGGTGATCATCGGCTATCAGGATTCTGTACACGGCCTTTCACCTCGTTATTGTGGTTATGGGGGCACTTGAGCCAGGCAGGGTCAGGGTAGGGGTTCGGGGTGGGCGGCCACCAGGGGCAACCCGGCGGCTTCCCAGGCATCCAGGCCATCGCGGTACCAGTAGATATTTTTATAGCCCAGGGCTGCGGCGCGTTTTACCGCGTTCCAGCTCAGCCAGCAATCGGCGCGGCAATAGAACACCAGCGCTCGCTGGCGGTCGCCCTGGCTCAGGCGCTGCAAATGCTGGTTGAAGTAGCCCTGCCACTGGGGCGTCAGCTCGCCGTCGCCGGTATTGGCCAGCCAGTGGCTGCCGGGCAGGTTGGCGTGGGGTTCGCTGTCGATGAAGCGGCCTTGCAGCCATTGCCGGCGATAGACATCGATCAGCAGCGGCGCCGGGCGCACTTGCAGCAGGCCCTGCAAGGCCTGGGTGTCGACGATCTGCGCCGCCTCGATGTGCAGCGGGGTCGGGCTGCGATAGAGACCGGTGCGATAACCCTCGGCGGAAAACAGCGGGTCGGCGGCCTGGGCGCTGCCCAGCGCCAGGCTCAGGCACAGCGTGGCCAGGGTTTGCAGGGCACGAGACATAAGGCTTTTATCCTTGTTGTTATGGGCCCATTACATGCCAGGGCCGGGCGCTTGGGAATGCGACCATCGACAGTAAAAGCAGTACCAAAGTCGTAGAAAACCATGCCGCCAAGAGGGTGTTCGCAAAGGGGGGATGGGGGCTTTGCGGCGGCTGTCTGACGCGAGTGTTCGCCGGCTATGCAGAAAGTAGCGGGGCAGCGGTACCAAGGTAGTAGGCCGGCACTCTTGCGCTGGCCTTAGCATGGGCTGCAGCGGCCATGGCCACCCAGAGGACCTTCCCATGCGCATCCTGAAAGTGCTGCTCTTGCCGTTGCTGCTGATCCTCAGCCTGATCGGCGTCGATCGCCTGCACGGCTCACGGCCGGCACCGGCGGCGAGCCAGCCGGCGGCGCTGGGGCGCTAGGCGTGTCGGCCCTGTGGCGGATCAACCTGTGGGTCACGGCCTGTTTTGCGCTGCTGACCCTGGCCGGCGCCGGGCTGTTGCTGCGCCAGGCGGCGGACGATGTGGAACGCGAAGTGCAATCCGCCGAGGCCCTGGTGCAGTACCTGGGGGATAGCGCCGAACGGCAGCCAGCCAGTCTGCAACCAGAGCTGACCCGCAGCCTGCGGCATGTGCGGGTGCACTGGCTGGCTCCGGATGAAGACCTGACGCCGCTCAGTACCATTGCTGCCGATGGTTGGCTGGAGCGCCTGTTGCTGGGTGACAGCCCACCCAGTACTCGGCTGCTTCAACTCAATGATGGCCGGCGCGTGCTGATCGCGGTGAATGCCGCCGCCGAACTGGGGGAAGTGCGCCAGGCCTTGCAGCAATGGTTTGGCCTGTGCGCGCTGGCGCTGCTGCTCAGCTTGCTGAGCATCGGCTGGGCGGTGCGCCGTGGCCGGGCCTGGCTCGATGAAGTGCTGCATGCTCTGGGCCAGGTGTCCGACGGCCAGATGGTTGTGCGCCTGCGCAGCAGCGCGCTGCCGGAAACCCGGCAACTGGCTGAACATTTCAACCGCATGGCCAGCGCCCTGGAGCAGGCCCATTGCGACAACCAGCAACTGACCCAGTCCCTGCTGGCGGTGCAGGAGCAAGAGCGCAATCACCTGGCGCAGACCTTGCACGACGACCTCGGCCAGTACCTGGCCGGCATTCGCGCCCAGGCCTGCCTGCTGCGCCTGGTGGTGGACCAGCCGGCGCGGGTGGCCAGCACCGCCCAATCCCTGGAGCTCAACTGCGAGCACCTGCAACAGGGCTTTCGTGCCATGGTCCAGGACCTGTACCCGGTGGTGCTGGGCCATCTGCCCCTGGCCGAAGCCCTGGGGTTGCTGGTGCAACAGTGGCAAGCGCGCCAGGGGATTGAATGCCGACTGCGGGTTGGCGAGCGCCTGCCGGCATTGCCGAGGGCGAGCAACACCCACCTCTATCGCCTGTTGCAGGAAGCCCTGACCAACGTCGCCCGGCACGCCGGCGCCAGTCAGGTGCGGGTGCGCCTGCAACGAAGCGGCCCAGGGCTGCGCCTGCTGATCCGCGATAACGGTCGCGGCGCACCCCAGGCCCGGCGTACGGGCGTCGGCCTGCACTCCATGGCCGAAAGGGCGCGCAGCCTGGGCGGTGAACTGCGCATCATCAACTGCCCCGGCGCCGGTTGGGCGCTGGTCCTGGACATACCCCTGGAGGCCTGATGAATATCTTGTTGGTGGATGACCACGCGGTGGTCCGTCAGGGTTACGCCAGCCTGTTGCAGGCGGTGTTGCCGACCATGCAGGTGCGTGAAGCCGCCAATGGTGAAGAAGCCCTGGCCCGGGTGCTGGAAGACGTGCCGCAACTGGTGATCATGGATTTTGCCTTGCCGGGTATCAGCGGTTTGGAGACGACTCGGCGCTTGCGCCAGCGTTTGCCGCAGTTGCGGGTGCTGTTCTTCAGCATGCACGACGAACTGCCCCTGGTGCGCCAGGCCCTGGAGGCAGGAGCCTCGGGTTACCTGACCAAGAACTCGGCGCCCCAGGTGTTGATCGAGGCGGTGCACCGGGTGCTGGCCGGGCATGCGTACATCGAGCAAGGGTTGGCCACACAGTTGGCGTGTACGCCGTTGCGCGATGAGATCGATCCGCGCTTGCAGAGCATGACCCAGCGCGAGATGGAGATTTTCGTGATGCTGGCCAAGGGCACTCCGGCGCGGGTGATTGCGCAACAGTTATGTATTAGTGGCAAGACGGTGTCGAACTATCTGACCTTGCTCAAGAGTAAGTTGCAGGTCAGTTCCCATGGGGAGCTGGTGCATCTTGGGATCGACATGGGCGTGGTGCGGGTGGCGGGATGAGGGGTGTATAATTTGGCAAATTTTGTCAAAAGCGGACAAAGCCATGAGCACCATGAACATCTCCCTGCCGGACGCTCTCAAGTCCTTTGTCGATGATCAAGTCAGCCAGCGCGGCTACAGCACCAGCAGTGAATATGTGCGTGAGCTGATTCGCAAGGATCAGGATCGGCAATACCTGCGTGGCCTGTTGTTGGCCGGTGCTCAATCGGCTCCGGGCACTGCTGTGGAGGGTGACTATTTCGAATCCCTGCGTGCCAGGGTGCACAAGACGCGAGGATGAAAGCCAAGCCGGTCATTCCACGTGCCTTTGCCAGTCAGGACGTGGAAGGCGCTATCAACTACTACCTTGACCAACAGGTCGAGCAGGCTGCGCTCGGTTCTATCGATGCTTTAGAAAAGGCCTATGTTCATATCGGCCGCCTTCCGGCCTCGGGTATGTCTCGCTACGCCCACGAGCTGGATCTGCCGGGGTACCTTGCTGGCCGTTGAAGCGCTACCCCTATCTGGTGTTCTACGTTGAACGCGATGACTACATCGACGTATGGCGCGTTTTGCAGGGTATGCGGGATTTTTCTGAGTGGTTGGCTGAAGGTGTTTTCCGGTAGTGGTGGGGGATGTTGGGGGCGGGGTACATATCCGTTGCTGCGGTCATGGCCAACTTAGGGTTTCGCCCTTACGGCGAGTCCCTTTTGTCAAACGCCACAAAAGGAACCAAAAAGTCTTGCCCCTCCATACGGCCCCTCGCCTAGGCTCGGGGTGCCCTCGCTCCGGCATTGCTCCGGGGGCCCGCCGCCACAGGCCATCCATGGCCTGATGGCGGCTAGCTCGGCATCCATGCCGAGCTGCCCCCTACGCAACGCCTGCGCTCGGCCTGCTGGGAAGGGGCTTGAAGATCCAGATCCAGATCAAAAGCAAAAGCAAAAGCAAAAGCCAAGCGCGTTTACGCGCTCTTCGCAGGAGCCGGCTTGCCGGCGAAGAGGCCGTTAAGTCATGCATCGCCTGGGCCGACGCCTTCGCTGGCAAGCCAGCTCCTACGGGGTGGCACACACGGCCGCATCTTCAGGCCGGCCGCAAGGCCGCCGTCAGATTTTGATCTTGATCTGCCTGCCCCCTTAGACACGATGGCCGAACGCAGGCATTGAGCCGTGGGTAAACCGGCAGGACGCCGGATTAGCCGCCATCCGGCCAGGGACGGCCGGTGGCGGCGGCCCACGGATCAATGCCGGAGAGAGGGCATGCCGAGCCTAGGCGAGGCACCGAGTGGAGGGGCAGGAGCCTTTGGTTACTTTGGGCTTTTCAAAGTGACTCGCCGTAAGGGCGAAACCACCAGCCGCCACACCCGCAGCAATGGATATGCCCCCCGTCCCCTTACTTATCCCACGTCCCCGGACACCCCTGGCAGCCCTCCATATTGGCATCCTGGAAATTCCCGTAATGCTGGCGCGCTCCGCGCAGGTCGGCGCGCTCCAGGTTGCTTTCGCCGAACTTGGCTTCCTGCAGGTTGGCATCGCGCAGGTCGGCGCCTTGCAGGTCGGCCTTGCTCAGCCAGGTCATTTCCAGGTCCGCCGCTTGCAGGTTGGCCTGGTGCAGCTTGGCCCCGGACAGCCGGGCAAATTGCAGGTAGGCGGCGCTGAGGTTGGCATTGGCGAGCTGTGCGCCCTGGGCGAACAGGCCCCAGCCCTGGATGGCCACCAGGGTGGCGTTACTCAGGTCCGCCAACCGCAGGTTGCTCTGCTGCAGGCTGGCGCGGGTCAGGTTGGCGCCTTGCAGGCGGGCTTTTTCCAGGTTGGCCAGGTCCAGTTGGGCGTGGCGCAGGTCTGCATCGCGCAGATCGGCGCCGGCCAGGTTCATCTTGCGCAGGTCCTGGTTGGCCAGGTTGGCGCCCCGCAGGTTGGCCCCGGGGCACTGGCTGGATTCGGCGATCAGGCAGCCATTGATGGTCAGCGGGGCGTCGTTGCCCTCGTCGTCGACGTTCATTGCGAAGGCGGGGGAGAGGGTCAGCAGCAGGGCAAGGGGCAGGTAGTTCATGGGGCGGTTCTCCAGGCGGGTGCGAAGGCGGGTGTGGCGAGGGAGCAAGCGCCCTCGCCACAGATCGATCAGCGCTGGGCGGTCTTGCTGTCCCAGCTGGGGATCTTGAACACCCAGAACGAGCCGCCCTGGGCCACCGGCTTGGTCAGCTCGGCCATGTCACCGCCCCACAGTGGCACGGCGCCGCCGTAGCCCACGGTCACGCCGATGTACTGCTCGCCATCCTGCTCCCAGGTGATGGGCGGGGAGACGATGCCGCTGCCGGTCTGGAATTTCCACAGCTCCTTGCCGGTCTTGGCGTCGAAGGCCTTGAAGAAGCCGTCGCCGGTGCCGGTGAACACCAGGTTGCCCTTGGTGGCCAATACCCCGGCCCACAACGGCAGGTGCTCCTTGTGTTCCCAGACCAGCTTGCCGGTGGTGGGGTCCATGGCGCGCAGGGTGCCGACGTGGTCGTCGTACATGCGCTTGATGCGGAAACCCATCCCCAGGTAAGCCGAGCCTTTCTTGTAGTTCACCTCTTCGGTCCAGTACTCCTCCTTCCACTGGTTGCCGGGGATGTAGAACAGCCCGGTGTCCTGGCTGTAGGCCATGGGGTTCCAGTTCTTGCCCCCCAGGAACGGCGGCGAGACCTCCACCGGCTTGCCCTTGGTTTCACCGGGCAGCGGCTTGGCCGGACGCTGGCCTTCGTTCTCCACCGGACGCCCGGTCTTGAGGTCGATATGGCTGGCCCAGGTGATGTTGTCGACGAAGGGGAAGGCGTTCTGCAATTTGCCGTTGTTGCGGTCCACCACGTAGAAGAAACCGTTGCGGTCGGCGTGGCCGGTGGCCTTGACCACCTTGCCGTCCTTGCCCTTGTAGTCGAACAGCACCAGCTCGTTGTTGCCGGAGAAGTCCCAGGCATCGTTGGGGGTGTGCTGGTAGAACCACTTGACCTCGCCGGTGCTCGGATCGACGCCGACCTGGCCCGAGGTATAGAGGCTGTCGAAGTCGTGGGGGTTGCCGTCCTTGGCGGTGCGCGCCCAGGTGTTCCAGGGGCCGGGGTTGCCGGCGCCGACGATGATGGTGTTGGTCTCGGGGTCAAAGCTGGCGCTCTGCCAAGGGGCGCCGCCGCCATGGCTCCAGGCCTCGACCTTGCCGGTCTCGGTGGTCTTGTCATCAGGCCAGGACGGCGCCTTGACGTCGCCGGTGGGGGTGCTGTCCTTGCCGTTCAGGCGGCCCATGTGGCCTTCGACAAAGGGCCGCATCCACACCTCTTCACCGGTGTCCGGATCGCGGGCGAACAGCTGGCCGACCACACCGAACTCATCGCCGGAGCTGCCGTGGATCAGCAGCACCTTGCCGCTGGTCTTGTCCTTGATCAGCACCGGGGCGCCGGTCATGGTGTAGCCGGCGCTGTGGTCGCCGAACTTCTTGTTCCACACCACCTTGCCGGTGTTCTTGTCCAGGGCGATGACCCGGGCGTCGAGGGTGCCGAAATAGATCTTGTCGCCGTAGATCGCAGCGCCACGGTTGACCACGTCGCAGCACGGGCGAATGTTGTCCGGCAGACGGTGGTTGTAGGTCCACAGGCGCTTGCCGGTCTTGGCGTCCAGGGCGAACACCCGCGAGTAGGAACCGGTGACGTAGACCACGCCGTCGCTGACGATGGCCTGGGATTCCTGGCCGCGTTGCTTCTCGTCGCCGAAGGAGTAGGACCAGGCCGGGGTCAGCTTGAACACGTTCTGGTCGTTGACCTGGGCCAGCGGGCTCCAGCGCTGGGCGTTGGTGCCCATGCCGTACTGCAGCACGTCCTTGGTGGTCAGGTGGTCGTTGGCGATGTCTTCCCAGGTAACGTTGCGGGTACTCGGTGCGGCTGTGGTGGCGGCACTGGCGCCGGCGCTCAGGGACAGGCTGCCAGCGAGCAGACAGGCCTGCATGGCCAGGGTCAGCGGGGTAAGGGTGGGTAGCGTTCTTATTCTCATGGTGGCAGTTCCCAGTGGAGGTTTTGGCCTGACTAGGGTGTGCCGGGGCGTGGCCTGGAGATACGGAAAAAGTCCCGCGCTTGCCGGGAAAAATTCCCAGCCGGCACCTGATTTAGAACCGCACCACAAGCCCTACTACCAAGGGAGTAAGGCCCGGCCACCAAAGCAGCATACGGCTGCCCCGGAGGCTGTTTCTAAGATGGCGCCACGGCCTCTGTCCAGAGGCCTAGCGTGCAATCTTGAGGGCATGACAATGATAAGAAAACACAACGCCTGGCTGGCCGCCGGGCTGCTGGCCGGCCTGTTGAACAGCGGTGCATGGGCCCACGGCAACGTAGTGCCCCAGGCGGTGGAGACCAAGGGCCTGACCCCGGTCAAGGACGCTGGCGTGACCCTGGACGGCGACGGCTGGGCCGCGGTCAACCCTTACCGGGCCAGCCCCGAGCGGGACAAGGCGGTGGAAATCGGCGCCTCGGCCTACAACCAGAACTGCGCCGCCTGCCATGGCCTGGAAGCCAAGTCCGGTGGCATTGCCCCGGACCTGCGCATGCTGGATGTCGGCGAGGCCGGGGATGAGTGGTTCGTCGAGCGGGTGCGCCATGGCGCGGTGCGCGATGGCCGGGTGTACATGCCGAAGATGGCCGACTACCTGAGCCAGGAGGCCCTGTGGGCGGTGCGCAGCTACCTCGACAGCGTGCACGTCGAGGAATGACGGCCATGCGCCTCTGGGTGCTGTACCTGGGCGGCCTGCTGCTGAGTTCGCCACTGGTCTTCGCGGCCCCCATCGAGCCCGGCCCGGACCCGGTGCCGTCGGTGATGTGGGCCTACTACCATCGGCAGATCCTGGCGGACGCGCCTTTCGTCTTCGATGAACGGGTCAAGCTGCTGGCGCCGCCGTTCGCCGAGGATGCGCGGCAGGTGCCGTTGGAAATCGACGCCCGGGCCTTGGCCGGCGAAGTGGTGAAGATCCTCGCCTGGGCCGAGCTCAACCCACTGCCGCGGATCGTCGATTTCACCCCCGGCGCCGGGGTGCAGCCCTGGTTGTCGATCCGTATCCGCATCGAGCAGGCCACGCCCCTGCGCGCCGCGGTGCTGACCCGCGATGGCCTGTGGCACGTTGGCTCGGCCCTGATCGATGCCGCTGGCGGCGGCTGCACCGCCCCCAGCGTGGTGCGCAGCCAGCCCGGCTGGGAAGAGCACGTCGGCCAGGTGCTGGGCGCGCGCTATCCCCGGAGCGGCGCCAGCCGCTTGCGCCTGCAGGTGTCGCACCCGATGGACAACGGCCTGCTCAACGGCATTCCCGAATTCTTCCTCAACCAGGCGCAGCTGCTGGACACCGACCATCGCGTGCTGGCACACCTGGAGCTATACCCGGCGGTCAGCGAAAACCCCAGCCTGGGGTTCGACCTCCAGGCCACCGGGCAGACCCGCCTGCTACTGCAGGACAACAACGGCAATCAGTTCGAAGCGGCCATTCCCTGAGCCCAGGAGCAAAGCATGCGCTGGATACTGCTGGTGTGTCTGAGCCTGAGCCTGCCGGCCCGGGCCGAGCTGGACTACCGCCTCGAGCCCCGGCAGATCGCCGAGGACACCTGGCTACTGGAAGGCGGCACCGAGAATTTCTCCCGGGACAACGGCGGCAACATCGTCAATACCGGGTTCATCGTTACCGAGGCCGGGGTGCTGGTGATCGACACCGGGCCGTCGAAACGCTATGGCCAGGCCCTGCGCGAGGCGATTGCCGGCACCACCGGCAAACCGGTGATCCAGGTGCTGCTGACCCACCATCACCCGGACCATGTGCTGGGCAACCAGGCCTTCGCCGATGTGCCCATCGGTGCCCTGGCCGGCACCACCGAACTGCTGCGCCAGCAGGGTGACGCCATGGCCGAGAACCTCTACCGGCTGGTGGGCGACTGGATGCGCGGCACCGAGGTGGTGCTGCCCAACCGGACCCTGGAACCCGGGGTGCTGGAGATCGGCGGACACCGCCTGCGGTTGCTGGCCCTGGCCGGCCATACCGGCGCCGACCTGGCGATTTTCGACGAGCGCACCGGGGTGTTGTTCGCCGGCGACCTGGTGTTCTACCAGCGCGCCCTGACCACCCCCAACAGCCCGGGGCTGCAGGTCTGGCTCAAGGACCTGGACCGCCTGCAAGCCTTGCCCTGGCGGCTGGTGGTGCCCGGCCACGGCCCGGTGGCCAGCAGCGCCGTTCCCTTTGCCCAGATGCGTGACTACCTGGGCTGGCTGCACCAGCTGCTGAGCGACGGCGCTGCCCGTGGCGACGACATGGCCGAACTGATCCGCGCGCCGATCCCCGCGCGTTTTGCCGCCATCAGCCTGACCCGCTATGAGCTGATCCGCAGTGTCAGCCACCTGTACCCGAGCTACGAGCGCAAGCAGATGCAGCGGATCGACCTGCCTTGAACCCAGCCCGGTGAATCTCCATCCCCATGACCTCTTTAGCCGCTGCCGCAGGCTGCGAATGGCTGCGCAGCGGGCGCGACGGTCCTGAGGACGCTGCAGGTCCGGTGGTCGCTTGCCAGGCAAGGCCCTGCAGGCCTTTGCGCAGCCTCGCAGGCTCGGCAGCGGCTACAGGGTGTGGGGCAGGCGAGGGGGTATTCAGCCTACGACCAAATGACGAGAGTCCCCCTGCCAACGATGCATTCGTCGCTGCCCTGGGGTTCTCTACCATCGAGCCATCGCCTGTCGTGGGACAGGCATCGACCCGCAGAGGCCCAGCATGATCTACGCACAACCCGGAACCCCAGGCGCCATCGTGTCCTTCAAGCCGCGCTACGGCAATTTCATCGGTGGCCAGTTCGTGCCGCCGGTGGCCGGCCAGTACTTCACCAACACTTCGCCGGTCAATGGCCAGGTGATCGCCGAGTTCCCCCGTTCCACGGCCGAAGACATCGACAAGGCTTTGGACGCCGCCCATGCCGCGGCTGAGGCCTGGGGCAAGACCAGCGTCCAGGAACGCTCGCTGATCCTGCTGAAGATCGCCGATCGCATCGAGCAGAACCTGGAGCTGCTGGCGGTCAGCGAGACCTGGGACAACGGCAAGGCGGTGCGCGAGACCCTAAACGCCGACGTGCCTCTGGCCGCCGATCACTTCCGTTATTTCGCCGGTTGCATTCGTGCCCAGGAAGGCGGTGCTGCAGAGATCAACGAACTGACCACCGCCTACCACTTCCATGAACCGTTGGGCGTGGTGGGGCAGATCATCCCGTGGAACTTCCCGCTGCTGATGGCCGCCTGGAAGCTGGCCCCGGCCCTGGCCGCCGGCAACTGCGTGGTGCTCAAGCCCGCCGAGCAGACGCCGCTGTCGATCATGATCTTCGCCGAGTTGGTGGCCGACCTGCTGCCGGCCGGCGTGCTGAACATCGTCCAGGGCTTTGGTCGCGAGGCCGGCGAGGCCCTGGCCACCAGCCAGCGCATCGCCAAGATCGCCTTCACCGGCTCGACCCCGGTGGGCTCGCACATCATGAAATGCGCCGCCGAGAACATCATCCCGTCCACCGTGGAACTGGGCGGCAAGTCGCCGAACATCTTCTTCGAAGACATCATGCAGGCCGAGCCCAAGTTCATCGAGAAGGCCGCCGAGGGCCTGGTGCTGGCGTTCTTCAACCAGGGCGAGGTCTGCACCTGCCCATCCCGGGCCCTGGTGCAGGAGTCGATCTACGAGCCGTTCATGGCCGAGGTGTTGAAGAAGATCAAGCAGATCAAGCGCGGCAACCCGCTGGACACCGAAACCATGGTCGGCGCCCAGGCGTCCCGGCAGCAGTACGAGAAGATCCTCTCCTACCTGCAGATCGCCCAGGAGGAGGGCGCCGAGCTGTTGACCGGCGGCGCCGTCGAACCCCTGGCGGGCGACCTTGCCAGCGGCTACTACATCCAGCCGACCCTGCTCAGGGGGCATAACCAGATGCGCGTGTTCCAGGAGGAGATCTTCGGCCCGGTGGTAGGGGTGACCACCTTCAAGGACGAGGCCGAGGCCCTGGCGATCGCCAACGACAGTGAGTTCGGCCTCGGGGCCGGGGTCTGGACCCGCGACATCAACCGTGCCTACCGCATGGGCCGGGCGATCAAGGCTGGTCGCGTGTGGACCAACTGCTATCACCTGTACCCGGCCCATGCGGCATTCGGTGGCTACAAAAAGTCCGGCGTGGGCCGCGAAACCCACAAGATGATGCTCGACCACTACCAGCAGACCAAGAACCTGCTGGTGAGCTACGACATCAATCCGCTGGGCTTCTTCTAGGCAGCGGCAAGCGGCAAGCGGCAAGCTTCAAGCGACCCATGCGTGCCTTTGTCGCTCCTATCTTGCCGCTTGTAACTTGTAGCTGCCCCTACCCCTACCAAGGCATCCGCCAACCGGTGCCAAAGTAGCATTCGGACCTGCCGAACACCGTGCATTAATGCGGTTACCGGAATCTCCCGGCACGACAAGAGGATCGACCCCATGTGGCATAAACCCGCCTACACCGACCTGCGCATCGGCTTCGAAGTGACCATGTACTTCGCCAATCGCTGAGCCGTTCCGCTCCGGTCGCTACGGGTGGCGACCGGAGTCTTCTGTCTTCGGAGCACTCCATGCATATCCGCATCCTCGGTTCCGCAGCGGGCGGCGGTTTTCCGCAGTGGAACTGCAACTGCCGCAACTGCGCCGGTGTGCGCAATGCCAGCCTGCGGGCCCGGCCGCGCACGCAATCGTCCATCGCCCTGAGCGACAACGGCGTGGACTGGATCCTGTGCAACGCCTCGCCGGACATTCGCGTGCAACTGGCGTCTTTTCCTCCCTTGCAACCGGCACGGCAACTGCGGGACTCGGCGCTGGCCGGGGTGATCCTGCTAGACAGCCAGATCGACCATTGCACTGGCCTGCTCAGCCTGCGCGAGGGCTGCCCGCATCAGGTCTGGTGTACCGAGATGGTGCACCAGGACCTGTGCAGCGGTTTCCCGCTGTTCAACATGCTCAGCCACTGGAACGGCGGCCTGGCCTGGCAGCCGATCCACCTCGATGGCCGCACCTTCAGCGTACCGGCCTGTCCGGACCTGCTGCTGCGGGCCATTGTCCTGCGCAGCAGTGCGCCGCCGTATTCGCCCCATCGCGGCAACCCCCATCCGGGGGACAACATCGGCCTGTTCGTCGAGGACCGGCGCAGCGGCGCCAGCCTGTTCTACGCCCCGGGCCTGGGCCAGGTGGACCAGGCCCTGCTGGAGTGGATGGGCCGCGCCGACTGCCTGCTGGTGGACGGCACCCTGTGGCGCGATGACGAGATGCGCCAGTGCGGGGTCGGCGACAAGCTCGGCAGCGAGATGGGCCACCTGGCGCAAAGCGGCCCCGGTGGCATGCTCGAGGTACTGGAGGCGTTCCCAAGGGCGCGCAAGGTGCTGATCCACATCAACAACACCAACCCGACCCTCGACGAAGACTCCGCCGAGCATGCCCAATTGCTGCGCCGTGGCATCGAAGTGGCCCACGACGGCATGGACCTGCACCTGTAGCCGCTGCCGAGCCCGCGAGGCTGCGACCGGGTGCGCAGCGCCCGTAAACCGGGCGGCGCGGTGCACCCGGCCGATCGCACCACCTGATCGGGCGACCCGTACCGGGCCGTGCGCAGTCTGCGGCGGCCACACGAGGCGAGGGGCACCATGCTCGGATTGCATTCGCCCGGCGATGCTTTAGGCTGGCGTTCTTTCCAGAACAATAAGAAAACAGGCTTTTGCCATGGGCCAGAATCTCAGTCTGCTGCGCAAGTTCGTCTCCCCGGAAATCATCTTTGGCGCCGGTTGCCGGCATAACGTCGGCAACTATGCGAAGACCTTCGGTGCGCGCAAGGTCCTGGTGGTCAGCGACCCCGGGGTGATCGCCGCCGGCTGGGTCGCCGATGTCCTGGCCAGCCTCCAGGCCCAGGGCGTGGAGCACTGCCTGTACAGCGCGGTGTCGCCCAACCCGCGGGTGGAGGAGGTGATGCAGGGCGCCGAGGTCTACCGGGAGAATGCCTGCGACGTGATCGTCGCCGTCGGCGGCGGCAGCCCCATGGATTGCGGCAAGGGCATCGGTATCGTGGTGGCCCACGGGCGCAGCATCCTGGAGTTCGAGGGGGTGGACATGCTCCGCATGCCCAGCCCGCCATTGATCATGATTCCCACCACCGCCGGGACCTCGGCGGATGTCTCGCAGTTCGTCATCATCTCCAACCAGCAGGAACGGATGAAGTTCTCCATCGTCAGCAAGGCGGTGGTCCCCGATGTGTCGCTGATCGATCCGCAAACCACCCAGGGCATGGACCCGTTCCTTTCTGCCTGCACCGGCATCGACGCCCTGGTGCATGCCATCGAGGCATTCGTCTCCACCGGCCATGGCCCGCTCACCGACCCCCATGCCCTGGAGGCCATGCGCCTGATCAACGGCAACCTGGTGCAGATGATCGCCAACCCGCAGGACATCGCCCTGCGCGAGAAGATCATGCTCGGCAGCATGCAGGCCGGGCTGGCGTTTTCCAATGCGATCCTCGGCGCGGTGCACGCCATGTCCCACAGCCTGGGCGGCTTCCTCGACCTGCCCCATGGGCTGTGCAACGCGGTGCTGGTGGAGCACGTGGTGGCGTTCAACTACAGCTCGGCGCCGGAGCGCTTCAAGGTGATCGCCGAGACCTTCGGCATCGACTGTCGCGGCCTCAACCAACAGCAGATCTGCCGGCGCCTGGTGGACCACCTGATCGCGCTCAAGCAGGCCATCGGCTTCCACGAAACGTTGGGCCTGCATGGGGTCAGCAGCAGCGATATCCCGTTCCTGTCGCGCCATGCGATGGACGACCCGTGCATCCTCACCAATCCACGGGAGTCGAGCCAGCGCGATGTCGAGGTGGTCTATGGCGAGGCCCTCTGACGAGCAGCAACGGGCCCTGGCCGGGCTGCTGGGCCTGGGCAATCACTCGGCGCGCAAGAGTCACTACCCGGAGCTGGCCGCACGCCTGGAAGACCTGGAAACCGAGCGCAACCGCTACAAGTGGCTGTTCGAGCACGCCGTGCACGGGATCTTCCAGGCCAGCCTGCAGGCCGGCATGCGCGCCGCCAACCCGGCCCTGGCCCGCATGCTGGGTTACCAGGACCCCCAGGAAGTGCTGTTCTCGCTGGCCGACCTGGCCGGCAACTTGTTCGTCGGCGGCGCCCAGGAGCTGGAGGCCATCGGCGAGCAGTTGCAACGCGAGCGCAGTTTGCTGGGCTACGAGACCCAACTGCGGCGCAAGGACGGTAGCAGCATCGACGTGCTGATGAACCTGCTGCTCAAGCCCGATGAAGCCGGGCTGGTGGAGGGTTTCGTCGCCGATATCACCGAGCGCAAGCTGGCCCAGCAACGCCTGGAGCAACTCAATGACCAGCTGGAACAACGGGTGACCGCACGCACCGATGAACTGCTGGAGGCCAACCGCGAGTTGCAACAGCAGATCCTGCGGCGCGAGCGCAGCGAACGGGAAGCGCGGGAGGCGCGGGATGCCGCCGAGGCTGCCAACCGCAGCAAGGACAAGTACCTGGCCGCCGCCAGCCACGACCTGCTGCAACCCTTGAATGCCGCGCGCTTGCTGATCTCTACCCTGCGCGAGCGCCAGTTGCCCAGTGCCGAGCAACTGTTGGTGGAGCGCACCCACCAGGCCCTGGAGGGCGCCGAGGACCTGCTCACCGACCTGCTGGATATCTCCCGCCTGGACCAGGCGGCGGTCAAGCCCGATCCGGCGACTTATCGCCTGGATGAAATCCTCGCGCCACTGGTGTCCGAGTTCCAGTCGGTCGCTGAGGCCGCTGGCCTGGAGTTGCGGGTGCGCCTGGGGGACTACGCGCTGTTCACCGACCTGCGGTTGCTGACGCGAATCCTGCGCAACCTGTTGAGCAATGCCTGCCGCTACACCGAGCGCGGCAGCATCCTGCTGGCGGCGCGGCGCCGGGGCGAGCACCTGCGGTTGGAGATCTGGGACACCGGGCGCGGGATCGCCGCCGACCGCATGGAGTCGATCTTCCTCGAGTTCAACCAGCTGGACGTGGGCCGCGCCGCCGATCGCAAGGGGGTCGGCCTGGGGCTGGCGATCGTCGAGCGTATCGCCCGCATCCTCGGCTACCGGGTGCAGGTGCATTCGCGCCCGGGCCGTGGTTCGCGGTTCAGCATCGAGGTGCCCCTGGCCGCTCGAATGCCGCTGCCCATCGGCCAGCAAGCGCCGCAGCCGAGCACCGGCAACCCGCTGCCCGGGCGCCGGCTGCTGGTGCTGGACAATGAGCTGAGCATCCTGGACAGCATGGCCGCGTTGCTGGGGCAGTGGGGGTGCCAGGTCGTCACCGCCACTGACCAGGCGGCGGCCCTGGAGGCGCTGCAGGGCCAGGCGCCGGAGCTGATCCTGGCGGACTTCCACCTGGATCATGGCATCACCGGGTGCGAGGTGGTGCGCCAGTTGCGCGAGCACTTCGGCCAGCCGTTACCGGCGGTGATCATCACCGCCGACCGCAGCGACCAATGCCGGCGGGCCTTGCAGCAACTGGGCGCGCCGCTGCTCAACAAGCCGGTGAAGCCAGGCAAGCTGCGTGCTGCCTTGAGCCAATTGCTGGGGCAGGGCAGCACCTAGGGGCCGAACTCCCGGCTAGTGGGGCGGCGGACTTGCGGCTAAGATGCCGCTCTTTTTTTCAAGGACGAAGCCGGCCCTGGGCTGGCCCTTACCCATCGATGAAGCCGTTGTCTTCGTACCACCCGTTGTTGTACTGGCTGCGCGTGCGCCAGAAGCGTCTGGCGCGCAGCCTGGCCTGGCGTTTTTCCGGTCGGCGTTATGCGCGGCCCGTAGCCGGTAGCCCACGCTTGCCTTATCGCTACATCAAGCACACCTCCAAGCTGATCCGCACCCTGGGCGATTGCGACCTGGCCCTGCAGCACAACAAGGTGATCAATCTCAGGCTGGCGGTGGCTTGCATCGATGGGGTGCGCATCGGTCCGGGGGAGTATTTTTCCTTCTGCCAGCTGGTGGGCCGGCCCAGTCGCGCGCGGGGGTTCGTCGAGGGCATGGAGCTGTCGTTCGGCGAGGCGCGCAGCGGTATCGGCGGGGGCATCTGCCAGTTGAGCAACCTGATCCACTGGATGGCGATCCACTCGCCATTGCAAGTGGTGGAGCGGGCCAACCACAGCTTCGACCCGTTTCCCGACGAGGGCCGGGTGCTGCCTTTCGGCTCCGGCGCGGCGATCTTCTACAACTACATCGACCTGGTGCTGCACAACCCCGGGCCGCACGCCTTCCAGCTCAAGCTGCATGTCGGCGCGCACCAGCTCGAGGGCGAACTGTTGTGCGAGCAACCGCGCGACTACCGCTATCACGTCTACCAGCAGGGCCATCGTTTCGTCCGCGAGGGTGGTCGGGTGCTGCGCGAGAACCAGATCTGGCGCGACATCCGCACCAAGGGCCAGGATTCCGAGCTGGTGCAGCAGGAGTGCCTGTATCGCAACCGGGTGGTGGTCAAGTACCCGGTGGCCGACGACTTGCTGGAGCAAGCCTGACGCTGCCGGCGTGGCCTTGCGCCCGCTACGCCCGCTAAGCTCTGTAGCCGCTGTCGAGCCGGCGAGGCTGCGACCGGCTGCGCAGCGGCCGTAACCCGGCCCGCGCCGATCTTCCAGGCATGTGTTACACACGGCGCGGTGGCTGTTTTATCCTTGGCCCCTTCACTGGCCCAAGGACGAACCCCGCGATGCTCGAAGTGCAAGGCGTGTTCAAGAGCTATGCCACACCCCAGGGGCCCCTGGCGGTGTTGCAGGGCGTCGACCTGCAGTTGGAGCAGGGCGCCAGCCTGGCGTTGATGGGCGAATCCGGCAGTGGCAAGAGCACCTTGCTGCACCTGATCGCCGGCCTGGACCGGCTCGACGCCGGGCGCATCCGTGTCGGCCAGCGCCAGTTGCAGGAGCTGAGTGAAGCGCAGTTGGCCAACTGGCGGCGTACCGCGGTCGGCCTGGTGTTCCAGCAGTTCAACCTGATCAGCAGCCTGCGGGTCGAGGACAACCTGGGCTTCCAGGCGCGCCTGGCTGGGCGCTTCGACCCGGCCTGGCAGGCCCACCTGGCGGCGCGCCTGGGCCTGGGGGAGCTCTTGCGGCGCTATCCCGAGCAACTCTCCGGTGGCCAGCAGCAACGGGTGGCCCTGGGCCGCGCGCTGGCCGCCAGGCCACCCTTGCTGCTGGCCGATGAACCCACCGGCAGCCTCGACGAAGCCACCAGCGATGAAGTCCTGCAGCTGTTGCTGGAGCTGCTGGCGGACAGCCCCACCAGCCTGCTGATGGTCACCCACAGCCAGCGGGTCGCCAGCCGCTTGCAACGTACCGTGGTCCTGCACCACGGGCGCCTGGCCGCCACGGACGAGGCCTGAGATGCGGGTCTTCGGCACGGCGCTGTGGGCGCTGCTCAGCCATTGGCGCCAGCACCCGGTGCAGTTCTTCAGCGTGCTGACCGGACTGTGGCTGGCCACCAGCCTGCTGACCGGCGTGCTGGCGCTCAATAGCCAGGCCCGCGACAGCTATGCCCGGGCCAGCCGCCTGATCGGCGGCGAGCCCCAGGCCAGCCTGGCCACCGCCGGCGGCGGCAGCTTTCCCCAGCAGTGGTTCGTCGACCTGCGCCGGGCCGGCTGGCCGGTCTCGCCGGTGCTCCAGGGCCGGGTGCAGCTCGAAGGACAGGACGCCGCCCTGCAGTTGATGGGCATCGAACCGGTGTCGCTGCCCAATGGCGCGGCCATTGCCGGACAGGTCCTGGACCTGCGCCAGGTCGCCGAATTCTTCAGCCCGCCGGGGCGCACCTGGGTCGCGCCGCAGACCCTGGCCAGCCTTGGCTACCATGAGGGGCAGCAGCCCCGGACCGAGGATGGCCAACGCCTGCCACCGCTCCAGGCGCGGGCGGACATGGCCCCGGGCCTGCTATTGATGGACATCGGTTTCGCCCAGCCATTGCTGGGCCAGCCAGGCCAGCTCAGCCGCCTGCTGCTGGCCAAGGACTTCGCCGACCAGGCGCCGCCCCTGCCCACGGCGCTGGCCGGGCAACTGGTGCTGCGCCAGGGCGATGCCCAGGGCGACCTGGCGCGGTTGACCGAGAGTTTCCACCTGAACCTGGATGCCCTGGGGTTCTTGTCCTTCGTGGTGGGTTTGTTCATCGTCCACGCCGCCATCGGCCTGGCCCTGGAGCAACGCCGCGGCCTGTTGCGTACCCTGCGGGCCTGCGGGGTCAGCGCCCGACAACTGATTGCCTGCCTGGGCCTCGAACTCGCAGGCCTGGCGCTGCTGGGCGGGGTGGCGGGGGTGATCAGCGGCTACCTGCTGGCTGGCGCCTTGCTGCCCGATGTCGCTGCCAGCCTGCGCGGCCTGTATGGCGCCCAGGTGCCCGGGCAACTGAGCTTGAGCCCCTGGTGGTGGTTCAGCGGCATTGGCCTGGCTTTGCTCGGCGCCTTGCTCGCTGGTGCCGCCAGCCTGCTGCGGGCGGCGCGCCTGCCATTGCTGGCCCTGGCCGCCCCCCAGGCCTGGCACCAGGCCCATGCCCGTTGGCTGCGGCGCCAGGGCCGGGTGGCGATCTGCGCGGCATTGGCCGGCTTGGCCGCCTGGTACTGGGGCAACAGCCTGGCCAGTGGGTTCGTGTTGATGGCGGCGCTGTTGCTGGCCGCGGCCCTGGGCCTGCCGGTGCTGCTCAATGCCTTGCTGGGGGCCTTGCTCGGGCGCCGGCACGGGGCGTTGGGGCAATGGTTCCTGGCCGATTGCCGACAGCAGTTGCCGGCCCTGAGCCTGGCGCTGATGGCGTTGCTGCTGGCCCTGGCGGCGAACGTCGGCGCCGGCAGCATGACCGCGGGCTTTCGCCAGACCTTCGGCGACTGGCTGGAGCAGCGCCTGAGCGCCGATCTGTATATCAACCCGCGGGACGCGCAACAGGCCCGGCAACTGCAACGCTGGCTGGCCGAACAGCCCGGGGTGCAGGCGAGCCTGCCGGTGTGGCAGGTACCGTTGCAGGTCCAGGGCTGGCCGGCGGATTTGTATGGGGTGATCGACCATCCGGCTTATCGCCAGCATTGGCCGTTGCTGGAAGCCGAGGGCGAGCGGCCCTGGGACCGGCTGGCCAGCGAGGATGGCCTGATGCTCAGCGAGCAATTGGCCAGGCGCCTGGACCTGCGCCCGGGGGACCACCTGCCGTTGCCGGTGCCCGGCGGGCAATGGGCGCCGCGGGTGCTGGGGATCTACGCCGACTATGGCAACCCCAAGGGGCATCTGTTGGTGAACGCCGGGCACCTGTTGCAACACTGGCCAGGGCTGGCGCCGAACCGCTTCAACCTGCGCCTGGAGCCGGGCACGCGCGCAGCGCTGATCCAGACGCTGCAACAACGCTGGCAACTGGACGACAGCCGGATCGTCGACCAGGCCCGGCTCAAGGGCTGGTCGCTGCAGGTCTTCGAGCGCACCTTCGCCGCCACCGCCGCCCTCAACAGCCTGACCCTGGGGGTGTCCGCCGTGGCCTTGTTCATCAGCCTGCTGACCCAGAGCCAGAGTCGCCTGGGCCAGTTGGCGCCGCTCTGGGCCCTGGGCGTGGGCCGGCGCCAGTTGGCGCTGCTCAACCTGGGCCAGACCTGGCTGCTGGCCTTGCTGACCCTGGTCCTGGCGTTGCCCCTGGGGATCCTCCTGGCCTGGTGCCTGGATACCGTGATCAACGTCCAGGCCTTCGGCTGGCGCCTGCCGTTGCGGATATTCCCCGGGCAACTGATGCAGCTGTTGGGGCTGGCCATGCTGGCCACCTTGCTGGCCTCGGCCTGGCCGTTGCTGCGCCTGTACCGGGCGCAACCGGCAGACTTGCTACGCAGCTTCGCCCATGAAGATTGAACGCCCGTGGCGCTGTCGGCTCCTGGCCTGGATCCTGGCGCTGCCCCTGGGACTGGCCGGCTGCGACCAGGGCGCCGAGGCGCCCCAGGGGTTCGCCGGGCTGGGTAACGAGGCGGCGCAATTCACCCCGGTGCGGCCGGGGCGGACCTTCAGCTTCCCGGCCGATCATGGCGCCCACGATGGTTTTCGCATCGAGTGGTGGTACCTCACGGCCGACCTCAGCGATGCCCAGGGCCGGCGTTTCGGCGTGCAGTGGACGCTGTTTCGCAGCGCCTTGCGCGCCGAGCCGGAGCAGGCTGGCTGGGGCGCGCCGCTGGTCTGGCTGGGGCATGCAGCGGCCACTTCGGCCAACAGCCACCAGGCGGCCGAGCGATTCGCCCGGGGCGGCGTCGGCCAGGCCGGGGTCAGCGTGCAACCGTTTGCGGCCTGGATCGACGACTGGAGCCTGACCAGCCTCGCGCAGGCTGGCGACCCCCTGGCGCAGATGCAGGTACAGGCCCATGGGCCGGGGTTCGCCTACCGCCTGCAGTTGTCCGGCAAGGGCCCGCTGGTGCTCCAGGGGCAGGGCGGCTACAGCCGCAAGTCCGATCAGGGCCAGGCTTCCTACTACTACAGCCAGCCGTTCTTCCAGGCCTCGGGCGAATTGCAGATCGATGGCCAGCGCTACCAGGTCAGCGGCCCGGCCTGGCTCGACCGGGAGTGGAGCAGCCAGCCCCTGGCGGCCGGGCAGAGTGGTTGGGACTGGTTCTCCCTGCACCTGGACAGCGGCGAGCGGCTGATGCTGTTCCGGGTCCGCGAGGAGGCCGGCACGCCCTATGTCACCGGTACCTGGGTCGACGCCGACGGCCATGGCCAGAGCCTGGACCGGCAGGCGATCCGCCTCACCGCGCAAGAGTATTCCGAGGTCGCTGGCAAGCGTGTGCCCACCACCTGGCGCCTGGAGATTCCCGGCAAGGGCCTGGACATCCAGGCGCGAGCGCTCAACCCCCAGTCGTGGATGAACCTGAGCGTGCCCTATTGGGAAGGGCCGATCGATTTCAGTGGCAGCCATGGGGGGCGAGGTTATCTGGAGATGACCGGATACTGAGATGGCCATTGGCGAATTTCAGTGACAGGGGTGTGAAACGTCCTGATCGTGTATGGGACATTTCCTCTATGCAGTTTTATTCAGAATCAGTCCTCGGACTTTCCTGAGCAGTTGCACTAGAATGCGTACCGTTCGCCCGGTGCAAGGGCTCTTTACCGGTGCAAGGATTGCCAAGGCCAGAGCACTGGGCGAACACTTCCTCCCCATCGCGTCCCGCGAGCTGCTTGCTGCCAACCCACTTCTCGATCCTCGCCAATGGCGCTGGTGTCTTGTGCCTGGCGCTCAGAGCATGAGCGGGTGCAGCGCCACATCGCTGGAATCGATCTCGACCCACCGTGGGCACACTCCGGGATCGCCGCGTACCTCCAGCAGGACGATGGACTGGCCGATAGCCAGGGCGGCCGCACCATCCTCATCCACCCCCAGCAATTGCCCGCAAACCCGCAAGCCCTCGGTGCTCCAGCCCAGGCCGGGTTGCTGGCGCGAGGTCGCGTGCAGGTTGCGCCCGCACTCGAACACATCGTCCAGGCTGATTTCCACTTCGTGCACGCTGGCCAGCACCGGGGGCGGCCCTGGCCAGCGCCCGCGGCCTTCGCCCAGGGCGCAGTTGAAGCCGACCCACAGGCCGCCGGGCATATGCGGGTACAAGGCGGTGAGGGTGATACGCATGGGCAGGGTTTCCGTCGCTCGGCAGATGACTGGCGCCAAGGCTGCCGCAGCCGGGTCAGGCTGGCAAGCCGAGCGATGGTTTTGCTTGCGCGGGCCAGGCCTGTTCAACAGAATGCGCCCCTTGCCCGAGCCCACGAGGGCCATGGACGCTATTGGAGATCTGGGATTGATCTGGTTACAACGTTTGTTGATGTCGATCGGTGTGCTGGCGCTGGTGCTGCTTGGCCTGGTGCTGGCCAAGATGGAGTTCGCCCGGACGCCGCCCCTGCCCCTGGCCAACCACCCTGGGGCCCAATGGCAGGGCGCCGCCGATGGCGGTTACTTCGTCGAGATCACCCGCGCCGAGCCGCCGCTGTTCTTCGTCCAGGTGCGTCATGCCAGCGGCGATCTGTGGGATGAAGGCTGGGTGCGCTACGAAGATGGCGACGGCGGCCCGCTGACCGCCGACAAGGTGCTGGCTTTTGATGGCGATGCGGTGATCTACCTGCAACAGCGCAAGGTCCTGGCCTCGCAGAAGTCCATCGCCCGCTAGCGCTCCGAGGGTTTTGGGCCCGGGCGCTGGGGGGCGTAGGCATCCCACAGCTTGTTGCGGAACTTGTTGTGCGGATCGACCCGCGCCTTGAGGGCGAAGAACTCGTTGGCCCGGGGATAGGCCGCGTGGAACTGCTCAGGCGTGGCCAGGATCTGGTAGGGCAGGTAGTAGCTGCCGCCGTGGCGGATGGCGCTGTCCACCAGGGACCGGGTCCACTGGCGCACCTCATCGCGGGCGGCCGGGCGGGTGTCTTGCTGGTAGTACAACACCAGGGCGAACACGTCGGTCCGGGCCCAGGCCAGCAGCGTGCCGGGATCGGCCTTGGCGTGGCGGATGGACAGGTTGATCACATTGACCTTGTGCTTGCGCAGGGTCTCGCCCATGTCCTCGACGAAGCCTTGCAACTGCCCGGGGGGCACGAAGTACTCCTGCAACACGTAGGTGCGCCTGGTCCGGGATGCCGGCTCCAGCTCACGCACGTCGAGGCTGGCCTCGTAGTTGCGCCAGACCACCTGCTGGCGCTTGAACACCAGCGGGTCGATCACCTCTTCGCGGATCGACTTGCCCATGGGCCATTGGCTCACCACCTTCATGGCCCGGCGTTCCTTCCAGTAGTTGCGGTCCAGGGGCGTGAGGCGTTCCTCGACCGTCACCGGCAGCTCGGTCTGGCTGTAGGACACCGCGCGCAGGTGCTGGTACTGGTTGGGGTAGAGCACGGCGTTGTGCAGGATCACCTTGGGATCATTGGCGATGTGCTGGAAGAAATAGTCGTTGTAGCGCTCCAGGGGCATTTCTTCGAAGGTCCGCAGCAGGCGCACGTTGTCGCTCAACTGCAAGGTGGCTTCGGCTATCACTCCCAGGCCGCCGTAGCCGCCGATGGCGCCATAGAACAATTCGGCATTGTTTTGCGGGCTGGCCTCGATCACCTGGCCGTCGGCCAGCACCAGCTTGATCGACTTCACCGAGCCCACCAGTGGCCCGTAGCCGATGTAGCGGCCATGGGCGTTGACGCTCAGGGCGCCGCCGACGGTGAAGTTGGCGTAGCTCTGCATGATGCTCACGGACAGATCGTAAGGGTCGATGAAGGTTTGCAGGGCGCGCCAGGTGATACCGGCCTGGACCGTGATTTCCTTGCGCTCGCCGGAGAACTCCAGGACCTGGTCGAAGCGCCGCATGTCGATCTGCAGCGCGTGCTCGGTGGCGGTTTGCCCGCCCATGCTGTAGCGGCCGCCGCCGATGGCGATGGGCCCGGGGTGGTCGGCCACCAGCTGGACGATCTGCTCCAGGCGAGTGGGCTGCGCCACCTGGTCGACCACGATGGGATTGAGCTGGGTGATGTCGTTGACGATTTGTTCGCCGTGGCTGGCCGAGGCCAGGCCCAGTGCGGCGCAGAACAGCAGGCCGGTGCTGAATTTCATGGAACCATCCCTGGAAGACGCCACCGGCAGGTGGCGCAAATGGCGGCAGGATAGCCTTGCCGCCATTTCCCGGCCATGGATTCTTGCGCTTACAGGGCGGGCAGGCCCAAAGCTTCGGCGCACTGCTCCAGGGAGCGCCGCTGGGTCTGGGCGTACAGCTGCAACTCATCGAGGGTCGACCGGCCCAGGGCCGTTTCGAATACCTGGCGGTTGGAGTGCCCGGCGTAATGGCTCTGGCTGTCGTCGCCGAGGTTGGACTGGAAGATCCCGGCGGCGCTGACCGGCAAAAAGTCTTCGTACACCAGGGGCTCGCAGCCCAGGTGCCCGGCGGCCAGCAACGCTTGCACCGTGGTAGGGCGACCGGGCTCGGTGCGGGCGGCGAGCCCGGCTTCGCTGGCGAAATAACGGAAATAGGCCAGGCCCTGCTGGCGCATGGCGTCGTGGCTGTCGGGAAACTCGGCGAAGTGCTGCTGCATCAGCTG
This sequence comes from Pseudomonas piscis, assembly GCF_009380155.1. Lineage (GTDB taxonomy): Bacteria > Pseudomonadota > Gammaproteobacteria > Pseudomonadales > Pseudomonadaceae > Aquipseudomonas > Aquipseudomonas piscis. The sequence goes on from NZ_WHUV01000001.1 coordinate 2,000,325, forward strand.
GTTGTAGCGCTGGGCATTGGCTTCGCTGGGGAAGTCACCGAGCTCATCGCGGGCCGCGTTCAGCAAGCGGTCGTAGAGCATGCGGCCCTTGGGCGTGAGGGCCGCGCCACGCTGTTCGATCTCGCCGAAGCGGGCGCTGTGGCTGCCCTGGTTGTGCGCCTGGTCGGTGAAGGCGACGCTTTCCTCCAGGGCCTTGAAGCTGGTCTGGCGCAGCAGGATCGGGCAATCGCGGCGCGGCGGGCCCTCGATCACCGCCTTGGGGGTGATGCCATGCGCGGGCATCAATCGCTGTACTTCGTCGATGTCCAGGGTGCGCGGGGTCAGGTGGTTGATATGCGGGCCCTTGAACGCCACCACGTCGGCGATCAGCCGGTGCTGGGCGCTGAGGTTGGCGTACTGGGCGGCGCTGACCGTGGCGTGGTGGTGCCAGCGGAAGGTCTCCAGGGCTTGCTGGATGAAGTCCTCGGCGGCGTCGGCGGCCAGGCCGCCCTGGTCCTCGGCCTGATGGATCAGCTCCAGCACCCGGGGGGTGAAGATCGCGCGCCGCGCCAGCACCTGCTCGGCGAATGCGCGCAGGTCGGGGTTGTCGATCAGCTCCAGGCGCAGCAGCGAGGTGAAGACCCGGAACGGGCTGACCTGCAGGGCCTGTTCATGCACCGCGCGAAACGCCGTGGAATGCACCGGTACCCCGGCGGGGGTGAGGTCGTAGTAGCCCACCGGCTGCATGCCCATCACGGCGAACAGCCGGGCCAGGGTCGCCAGTTCGGCGGCGGTGCCGACGCGGATCGCGCCATGGCGCTCCAGGTCCAGGCGCTGCAACTCGCCGGTGTGTCGCAGATGCCGGGCAATGGCCGGTTGTTGCTCCAGCACCTGGGCGTTGACCTGGGCCACCAGTTGCATCAGGTCGCCATACAGCGGCACTTCCTCACGGTACATATCCGACATGGCCCGGGAAAATCCCTGGCGGATCAGGTCAGGACTGACGAAGCGCTGGTTGCTCATGGACAAGGTTCCCGTGGCTGTGGATCGAGGCGTGGGTGGAGCGGGTCGGTCTCGATTCTGCGCAGCGCCGCCAGGGCTGACAAACGAAAGTTCCTCTGAACTTCATTCTGCAAACGAATGCATGGCACCCGCTCCGGGCGTTGGCAGCGAGTGAGTACAAGGGCGCACCGTGACCAGGGAAATGGTTATCGAGCGCGGCGCGGTTATAGCCAAATATTCCCGAAACCTCGCGCCGAGACTGGTAAAACAGGGCCTGTGTCATGCTGGCGTTTTGTGCCCATGTCGCTCGATGCCCCTGGCTCGATGCTCATCCGCTCGCTGTATCTTTCCCATGGCTGGACGGAGGCGACTTGGTCCCTGCGCAGTGCACCAGAGGAAAGGGATTGTCACTGGCCAGGAGGCTCTACCGCTCGCGCACCTTGGGCCTGGCCCTGGGGTTCTTCTGCGTGTTCGAGGGCATGGCGCCGCTGCATCCCGCGCCTTGGGTGTGGGGCTTCATGTTGTTCAACGCCTTCGCCTGGCCACACCTGGCCTACCAGTGGGCGCGCCTGGCCCGGCAGCCGTTTCGCGCCGAGTACCGCAATTTGCTGGTGGATTCGCTGCTGGGCGGTTTCTGGGTCGCGGCCATGCAGTTCAACCCGCTGCCGCTGGCCACCACCCTGGGCATGATGGCCATGAACAATATCGCCATGGGCGGGGTGCGGTTCTTTCTCGCTGGCTGCGTGGCCCAACTGTTGGGGATCGGCCTGGGCCTGGGGATCTTCGGTTTCGCCTTCAGTGCCCGGACCACGCCCGAGCAGCTGTATGCCTGCCTGCCGATGCTGACCCTGTACCCGTTGGTCCTGGGGTACATCTGCTACCAGCAGGCGGTGACCCTGGCCCGGCACAAGCGCGAGCTATTGGCCTTGAGCCGCACCGACAGCCTGACCGGATTGCTCAACCACGGCGCCTGGAAGGACCAGCTGGAAATCGAGTTCCAGCGCTGCAAGCGCCAGGACCATGGCGGCGCCATCGCCCTGATCGATATCGATCACTTCAAGGCCATCAACGATACCTACGGCCATGTGGCCGGCGACGTGGTGCTGCGCCAGTTGAGCAAGCTGCTGCGCCAGAACCTGCGCAGCAGCGACCAGGCCGGCCGCTATGGTGGCGACGAGTTCTGCGTGATCCTGCCGGACGTTCCCCTGGAGCATGCCGCCGAGCTCATGGAAGCCCTGCGCGGGCGTTTCGGCGCCCTGGGCTACGAGCAGACCCCGGCCTTGCAGGTCAGCCTGAGCATCGGCCTGGCCGCCTTCGACCCCCGGCATGAGGAGGCCATGGGCTGGCTCAACGACGCCGACCAGGCGCTGTATGCGGCCAAGACTTGCGGGCGCGACAACGTCAGTTGCCATCCGCCACAACGGCACCTGCTCAACTCCCTGTAGCCGCTATCGAGCCTGCGCAGCTGCGCCCAGGCCCGCAGGGCCTTGCGGCGATGGGTGCTGCGCTCACGTTTTGCGTCCGCTGCGCGGCTTGCGGCTGCATGAGGCGTCATGGCCATAGGGCACTGAGGCTGGCTAGTACGCCATAACCGTTGATGGCCAGGGCTGCCAGTCGACTGCCTGGACCTGAGTAGTCGCGACGGTCGACTCGCCACAGGTGGCGCCACACACCACCCCAGCCGATCAACAGGGCGAACAGCAGCATGGCCAGTTGCAAACCACGCCGGTCGGGGCCGGCCCACAACCCCAGGCAGGCCCCGTAGAGCAGCAGCATGAGGATGCCGCTCCATGGCTTGACCGGCGTCAGGTAGCGACCGTGGCGCCGTTGGTGCAGCAGGCTGGCCAGGTTCATCGACAGCCCCAACGCCAAGTACAACAGTTGCGCAATGGGCAGGCTGTTCATGACCGCCCCGCGATGCCCAGGGAGCGTTGCACCAGGTGCCCATACAGGCGTTGTCCGAGACCGCGCCGCCGCAACACCAGCGGCTCTTCGACACCAGGGGCCCGGGTGAGCAGTTCATAACCGTCGTGGGTGATCAGCACTGTGTCCGAGTGGCGGTAGCCGCCGCAGCCCTCGATGTACAAGCCCGGCTCGATGGAGACCACCATGCCGGCCTCCAGCACGTCCTCGGAGCCTTCGGCCAGCCAGGGGCCCTCATGGTTGCCCAGGCCAAAACCGTGGCCAATGCGGTGCAGGCGCTGCTGCGGGTCGCCCATGCCCTGGGCGGCGAGGAACTGATTGACCCGGGCGTCGATTTCGGCACAGGGTCGGCCGGGGCGCAGCAGGCTCAGGCCGAGTTGGCGGGCACGCACCATCAGGTCGAACAACTGGCGTTCCTCAGGGCGTGGCGGCGCGGTGAAATAGGTGCGCTCGCTTTCGGCGGCATACCCGTTGACCCGGGTCAGCACCAGGGCGACATGGGGGCCTTCGAGCAGGCGGTCGTCCACCGCCGGCACCGAGTGCGGCTTGGCGCTCAGCGGGGCCGGGAAGCTGACCATGAGCACTCGGGTCGACAGCGCGTCCCAGTCCGGGGTCTCGCGGATGATCGCCTGCATCACCTTGCTGTTGCGGGCAAAACCCTCGGCCACGGTGGCCCCGTAGTAGGACTGCCTGAGCAGCTCCCGTACTCCCTGGTCGGCATAGCGCGCGGCATGGCGGATCATCTGGATCTCGTCCGGGCTTTTCACCTGGCGCAGGCGTTCCACCAGGCTCTGGTGGCGGCCGCCCAGCTCACCGAGAAATTGCGCCAGGGCGCTGGGGCAGGAGTCCTCGAAGATGAAGCCCGGCTCCAGGCCGCTGTATTCCAGGAGCGCCGAACGCCAGCACTGGCCGTCGGGGGCTGGGTAGTCGCGGTAGCAGTGGATCTGCTCCGGGTCTATGACACGGGCCTTCTTCAGGTGGTCGCGTTCGAGCAACGGCACGATGAAACGCAACTCGCCGTTGGTGCTGAGAATCAGGAAGAACGGGCGTTCCAGGGCCTCGAAGCTGGCCCCGCACAGGTAATAGATGCTGTCGCTGGCAGTGGCGACGAAGTGTCGGGCGCCCTGGCGTACCAACAGGTGTTGCAGGCGCTGGCGACGCGCCAGGTATTCACGGTCTTGGATCATGACAAGCTCTCGAGGGCAACGGGGGAGGGGGCCCGGCCGAGCAGGGCGCGGCAGGCCAGGGCGCTGACCAGGGCGGTCAGCAACAGGTACAGGGCGGGCGCGTAGCGGATGCCGTAACCCAGGGCAGCGGTGGAAACCAAGGGGGCGAGGGCGCCGAACAGCGCCACCCCGAGGTTGTAGCCCAGGCCGAGGCCCAGGGCGCGCTGGCCGGTCATGAATAGGCCGCAGACGCGGCTGAAACTGCCGCCGACGAACAGCCCGAGGCCGATGCCATTGAGGCTCTGGAACAACAGGATGCTGCCCAGCCCCGGGTGAGCCAGCAACAGGCCATAGCCCGGCAGGCCTCCCAGGAGGATCACCGTCAGGCCGCCGTACATCGGCAGCGCCGGTCCCCTGCGGTCGCTGAGGTAGCCGCCCAGGACCACGCTGGCAGCGACGATCAGGCATGACAGGCTGGTGGCCAGCGAGGTGTCGAGCACAGGGATGTCGAACGCCGCCTTGGCGAACGCCGGCATGAAGATCATCGACAAATACAGCGACGAGGTGCCCAGGGAGGTCAGGCCGATGACCACCAGCACCGCGCGCCAGTCGATGGGGGCATTGGCCCCGGGGTGCTGGCGGCGGGCCTGGCTGAAGGCCCGGGACTCCTCCATGCCGGCCCGGACCCAAAGCCCCAAGGGCACGATGCACAGGCCGATCAGGAAGGCCAGGCGCCAGCCGTGGCGCTCGGCCTCGACCGGGCCCATCAACAGGTAGATCAGCACCGCCAGCAGGGCGCCAAAGGCCAGGGCCAGGTAGGTGGAGACGATGAAGAAACTGCCATACAGCCCCTTGCGTCCCGCCGGGGCCACTTCCATGAACATCGCCGAGGCGGCGCCGTATTCCCCCGAGGCCGCCAGCCCTTGCAGCAGCCGACCCAGCAGTACGCACAGCGCGCCCACCAGGCCGGCACTGGCGTGGCTCGGGGCGGCGACGATCAGCAAGGTGCCGGCCCCCATCAGCAGGAAGGTCAGGATCAACGCCGCCTTGCGCCCCTTGGCATCGGCATAACGACCGATGAAGTAGGCCCCCAGGGGCCGGGTGACGAAGCCACTGGCGAAGGTGGCGATGGTCGCCAGCAGGGCCAGCAGCGGGTTGCCGGGGGGAAAGAAAGTCAGGGCGATGGCCGTGGAGAAGAATCCGTAGAGGGTGAAGTCCAGCCATTCGAAGAAGTTGCCCAGGGCGGTGGCGAACAGGGTCTTTCGGGTGGTCTTGTGCATCGTGGTAGCCCATGCGCGATGTGGTGGCAGAAGTGCGGGCGCCAGGGGCTACCCGCATGGATGACGATCAGCGCCCGCTCAAGCGCGGCAGGTCGCTGGGCTTGAAGGCGCCGGGATCGCCGGGCGCCGCCAGGAAGCGGATCACTCCGGGCTGTTCATTGCTCAGGCCCTGGGCCTGGTAGCGGCGCGATTGCAGGTCGTGGAACACATCCACTGCACTCATCACTGCCGGCAGGTTGTAGTAGTTCACCAGGTAGGCCATGGACACCCGCCACAGCTCGCCGCGGTTGTCGAACTTGTCGGCCACGGCAATGCTCCAGCTGTCCTCGTCCAGGTACAGTCGGCGCTTGGAGTACAGGTGCCGGGCCCCGGGCTTGAGGGTCGCCTCGATCACCCACACCCGATGCAGTTCGTAGCGGGTGTGGTCGGGGTTCAGGTGGCCCGGGCGCAACAGGTCGCTGTACTTGAGGCGTTTGTCCAGCAAGCGGTAGCTGTTGTAGGGGATGTACAGCTCCTGCTTGCCCAGCAGCTTCCAGTCGTAGCGGTCGGGGGAACCGTTGAACATTTCGGTGTCGTCGGCGGTACGCAGACCATCGGAGCTGCCGATAGGGGTGTCGTAGGCGATGGTCGGGGCGCGACGTACGCGGCGCTGGCCGGGGTTGTAGCCCCAGGCCTGGCGTGGGTTGTCCAACTGGTTCAACGGCTCGTGGACCAGCACCGCTTCCCCGGCCAGGCGCGCCGGGGCCCGGGCGATGCCCAGGTAGTAGTAGAGGGTGTCGCCCAGGCTGCTGGCGTCCTTGCCGGGCTGGTTGTAGAGCGAGTAGTAGCGCACGTCCAGCAGGCTGGGGACGAAGCTGCCGTCGCGTTGTACGGCGATGTCCGCGGTGCTGCGTTCAAGGTAGGTGCCGTTGAACTTGAGAATGTGGTTCCACACCGCCTCCAGTCCCGATTGCGGGATTGGAAAGGGCACCCCACCGTAGGCATGGCTGACGCTGGCGCCGCCTTCGCCGAGCTTGGCATTGAAGGCGTTGCGACGGATGTTGTCGTACACCCATTGGGGCGCCGCGCCGCTGCGCCGGGTGGGGTAGACCGGCATGCGGAAGGTGTCGGGGTAGGCCTTGAAGAGTGCCAACTGGCCCTGGCTCAGGTGCTCGCGGTACTGCTCGGCATTCTTGCTGTCGATGGTGAACAACGGCTGGTCGGTGGCGAACGGGTCGAGGTAGGCATCACCCTCCCGGTAGCCTTGTGGAGCTTGGGTGAGGCCGCCGGTCCAGGCCGGGATGCTGCCGTCGGCGTTGCCTTGTTCCTGGGCTCCGAGCGGCGTCAGGCGCTGGCCGTTGCCGGCGCCGAGGCCGGGCCCCGGGCTGGCGGCCAGGCAGAGGGAGGTCAGGGCGGCCAGGCCGAGGCCTGCCACCAGTGAGTGGAATCTGTGCATGGGAGTCTCCGTCAGAAGGCGTATTTGAGGGTGAGGCCGACGTTGTCGCGGTCGCGGCTGACGTTGCTGCGTCCTGCGCCGTAGAAGTTGGTGTATTGCAGTTCCGCTTCGATCGAGGCCAGGTAGCTGGCACGCACGCCCAGGGTGTAGGCCTTGCGGCCCTCGATGAAATTGCCGCCGGAATAGGAGTTGCCGAGGAAGTCGTCCTTGTAGACCAGGTAGGGCGAGACATTGACCCCGGCCAGGAAGTCGTTCCAGGTGCCGCTCAACAGCAGCGTGGCGCCGTAGGCATTGCGGTCGATCTGCTGGTCGCGGCCGTAGCCGGCGCTGTATTCCTTGTTGGCCCGGCCGGTGTAGTAGCGGAGGCTGCCGTCGAAGGCGCGGTATTGCAGGCTGCTGCCGCGCACGTGTTCGGAGGCCACTTCCAGGGTGCCGGTCAGGGCATCGAACGACAGCATCGGGCCGAAGCTGTAGATCGTGCCCAGGGAGGCGTTCCAGGCTTCGACCCGTTCGTAGTTGTGCAGTGGCCGGCCGATGCCCACCTGTTCGCCGGCCACCGTGGCGCTCTGCCCGGCGAGAATCCGCGCCGCCTGGCTGAAGCTGTCGTACACCGTGTCGTTGAGCGCTGCCTTGGCGATCGGCAGGTTGGGCCGGTAGGCCAGTTCACCGAATAGCGAGGCCTGGCCCAGGGAGGTGTTGAAGCTCAGGCCATACATCTGGATGTCCTCGGGATACTCGCGGCTGGCGGTGGTGAGGTTGCCCAGCTCGACGCTGGAGGCACCATCGACCAGGCCCAGCAGCGGCCCGAGGGCCGGGTTGCCGGCGGCGGCCCGGCGCAGGGCGGCGTAGCTGCCGAAAGCGCCACCGCTCAGGGCGCCGACCAGGGCATCGGGGTCGGCCCGGCCGTGAGCGATGGAGGAGGTCACCATCGGGTCCTTGGCGTGGTAGTTGACGAAGTACGCCCCGAACTGGGTGGCATTCAACGACTCGGCGAAATAGCGCAGGGCCACGCCGAACTGGCCGCTGTCGCGGGCCTCCAGGTCCTTGCCGATATGGGCCACCTGGAAGTTGCCCTGGCCATCCAGGTATTGCGTCCCCTGGTAGCCGCCCAGACTGCGAGCGACGATGGACCGGTACTGGCCCTGGAAGGCCGTGCTGGCCAGGGCCGGGCTGTTGGTATAGGCGGTATTGCTGCCGGGTACGAACAGGTCCGATTCGGAGAAGAAGGTGCCCACCGGATCGTATTGCGACTCCTGCCATTTCCATTGGTAGAACACTTCGCTGCTGAGGTTCTCGCTGAGGTCGAACTTCAGGCTCAGGCTCTCCAGGGGCACCAGCACTTCCTTGATTTCCGAGCCGGGCAGGCGCAGGCGGGACACATTCAGCGGGTTGGTGGTGTTGATCCCGCCGCGATAGAACAACCCTTCGCCCCAGTTGAACACCTGGCGCCCGGCCCGGGCCGAGAGATTGTGCCCGGCCACTTGCCAGTCGCCATGGACGTAGGCGTCCAGCAGCTCGATGTCGCTGCCGGCGTGGTCCCGGGTCTGGCGGGTGAAACGCGAGTCATGGGGGTAGTTCTGGCTCGGCTGCTCGGGGCGGTCGTGGGCGCGGTAGTCGTTGCCCCGGTCCATGATCCGGGTGTCGTAGAACGCACTGCCGCGCAGCAGGGCGCCATAGTTCTGGTACTTCAGCGCCAGTTCCGAGGTCAACTTGAATACTTGCGAGACCGTACCGGTGCTGAAGTTGCGATTGCCGTCATTCTGGTTGAATGCATCATTGTTCTTGTCGGCGCCCTGGACCCGCCAGATCTGTCCATAGGACAGGGTCGAGTCCAGTTGCGCCGACAATTCGCTGCCCGCCGGGGAGAGCTCCAGGGACCAGGCCGGGGCGCTGCCCAGGGCCAGGCCGAGCAGGGCGGCCAGGGATTGCACGGAGATGCCGGGCACCGGCCCGGTGCCGGACCTGCGCTTCTGGTCATTGCGGTAATCGTTCATCGTGCCCCTCTTTTTTTATAATTGATCAGGCAGTAGATCGCTGTCGGCCGAATCTGCGGATTCGTCCGTTAGTTATTTTTATAGATAACCAAAAAGTGCGTACCATTTGGTACGTAAATGCTATTCTCTGGCCGTTTTTAAAGTCAACGAAATTTTTCCAGGCGTTTTGCAGTGCACAGCGTTGTGCAACAAAGCGCTTGCCTGGGGCGGCGGGCAATGGAAGGATCGCCGGGCTCTGGGTCCGGTGTGCAGAAGAGGAAAGCGGGTGAGCGATACACACAAGGCAACACGCAGCGCCACGGTGAAGAAGGCGCCGATCGACGTGCTCAACAAGGTACTGGACGATGCCCTGAAACATGGCTTCGCCTTTCGTTCGTTGCGGGCGATCGCCGAGACGGCGGGGATCAGCCATCGCATGCTGATCTATCACTTCGGCAGCCAGGAAGGGCTGTGGGCGGCGATCATCGACAAGGTCCGGGTTTCCGAAACCCTGTTGTTCGAAGCCGAGGCCGAACGAGTGGATTCACCCGAGGCGCTACGGGCGCTGCTCACTTCCTTCTGGCAGCGCTACACCTCGGAGCAGTTCCTGCCGTTCTACCAATTGCATTTCGAGACCTACAGCTATGCCTTGCGCCATCGCGAGGAATGCGCCGGTTTTCTCGACGGTGTGGTGAGCACCTGGGTCGAGATGCTCGCGCCGCTGTTCGTACGCGCCGGCTTTGCTGCCGAAGCAGCGCAGCATCGTGCACGCATGGTGTTGGCGGCGACCCGGGGTTACCACCTGGACCTGATCACCAGCGGTGACCGGGCGGCGGTGGAGGCTTCGGCCCAGGCCATGGTCGAGGTGGTGTGCAGCCCGCTCCGTCCCTGACGGCGATGGGTGCCGCGCTCACGTTTTGCGTCCGCTACGCGGCTGTGCGCAGCTTGCGGCAGCGGCCACCGAGGCAGGGCCGCTGTCGTTGTGCGCTCATTCCTGTGGCGGGTGCAGGTGCCGGGCCAGTTCCAGGGCGGTGCGGGCGCTGGCGATACCGGGGACCAGCTGGGTGAAGGGGATGTCGATCAGGCGTTGCTCGCGCACTGCCCGCAGCCGCGACAGCACCGGATCGCTGTGCAGCAGGCGGCGCTTGCGCGCGGCCGGCGACCACAGGGCATCGGCCAGCAGCATCACGTCCGGGTCGTTGGCCAGCAGGGTCTCGCTGTCCACCACCAGGCGCGGGCGGTCGATGGCGGCGAAGCTGTTGCGGGCTCCGGCGGCTTGCAGCAATACCCCGACAAAACCGCGCCGACCCTGGCTGGCCAGGCCGTTGACCTCGCTGTCCAGGTAGAACACCGAGGGCTGGGGTTGGTCCTGGTACAAGGCCCGGGCCGAGGCGAGGTCGGTATCCATCTGGGCAATCAACTGCCGTGCCCGTTCCTGCTTGCCCAACAACTGGCCCAGGGTCAGCAGGTCGCGGCGGATGTGCCCGAAGTAGTCCTCGTCATGCCCGGCGCAGGCCGACTCCAGCAGGTAGCTGCCGACGCCGATGGCGCCCAGGCGCTCGCGGGAGCTGAAGTTGTTGGGGAAGGCCGAGGCGAAACCGCCCACCACCAGGTCGGGCTTGAGGCTGTACAGCACCTCGGCCGACGGGTATTGGCGGGCGATCACCGGCACCCCGTGGTAGTGCCCCTGGGCCATGGCCTGGCCATCGTCGTCCAGGTAGGCGACGCCGATCAGCGCCGGCCCGGCGCCCAGGGCCAGCAGCAGGTCGGCGCTGTGCTGGTTGAGGGCGACGATGCGCTGCGGGGTTCCGGGGCTGGGCCAGCTCTTGCCGCAGTTTTCGTAGCTGCCGGCCAGGGTCGGCCCACTGGCCAGCCACAGCAGGATGGCCAGGCACCTGGCCCGGGTTGTCCTAGGCATCGCCGGGCACTCCATAGGGAGCGGCGATCTGCAACTGGGCGACGGGCTCGCCTGCCAACAGGTGCCCCTCCACCAGTTGCAGCACCTGGCTGTCGTTCTCGACCCGGTACCAGCAGCCATCCGGGTGCACGGTGAGCACCGGTCCCAGGTTGCAGGGGAACTGGCAGGCGGTGCGGGTCAGCAGCACGCCTCCGGGCTTCTCCATGAGGTCAAGGCGCAGCAGCTCGCGACGCAGGGTCTTCCACAAGGGCAGGGCGCCGCGCCGGACGCAGCGCGGGCCGGTGCAGAGCAATACCTGGCGGGCGTGGGGCGGCACCTGCGACCAGTCCGGATCGCTGGCCACCGGGTTGACCTGGTCGCATGGCAGGTGGCGTTCGCGCTGGGCGATGCTGGCCCAGGCCAGGGCCGCATCCAGCCCCCGGCGACCCAGGGCCTGGGCGGTGACCCACAGCCGTGGCGCCTGGGAGTGGGCACGGGCGCGGCGTCCCAGTTCATCGCGCAGCCAGTCCAGGTAGGCGCTGTCGGAGCTGGGTTCCAGGTCCACCACCAGCAGCGCCGCGCCAGCCTTGGCCAGCGTTTCGTCCAGGGCAGCCCAGAGGCTGTCGAAACCGTCCAGGGTATCGATCACCCGGGTCTCGACGCTGTCGTCGCGCAGGCCCTCGAGCTCGCGGCAGAAGGCCTGGCCGAGGGCGCCACCCAGCAGACCGGGACCGACGAACAACACCCGTTGATAGTGTTCATGCATGTCGGTCGGCCTCAGAAGCGGTAGGTGTAGCGCACTTCGGTGGTGAAGGGGCGCCCCAGGTTGTCCAGCGCCGGTCTGTCGCTGGTCATGCTGGTGGTGTAGTCACGGTCGAACAGGTTCTCCACCAGCAGGCTCAGGCGATGCTGCTGGGCTGTGTCGAGGTAGCGATAGGCGTCGGCATCCACCACCGAGTAATGGCCGTAGTCGAGCTTGCGTGGACTGTCGATCTGGCCGATATAACGGATCGCGCCGCCCACGCCCCACATACGATCCTGCGATTCGAAGCCCAGGCGCGAGCGGGCGAAGAACCCGGGGATGTTGCTCAGGGTCACGTTGCGTGATTCGACCAGGTTGCGGGTCATGTCGGCGGACAGGTTCCATTGCGGGCTGAACTGCCAGCGTCCATCCACCTCGATGCCCCGGACCCTGACCTGGCTGTCACCGTTGACGAATTGTTTGTTGTCCAGGGCAATCAGGTCGTCGATCTTGCGCCGGTAGGCGGTGACGCTGGCATTGAATTCACCGGCCAGCAGGCTGCCCTTGTAGTCCAGGCCCAACTCAGCGTTGACGCTCTTTTCCGGCTTGAGGTTGCGGTTGCCTTTTTCATAGGGTTCGTTAGCGAACAACTGCTCGGCGTTGGGCAGCTTGAAGGCATTGCCGTACTGGCCGCGCAGTTGCCAGTTGGGCGTGAGGTCGTACAGCGAGGTGAGCATGCCCACCGTGGCGCTCTCGCCGCCGCTGATTTTCTCGTGGCGCACGCCGATGCTCGGGTGCCAGTCCGGCAGGGCTTCGAACACCGGGCGTAACTGGGTATACAGGGCGTTGGCCTGGGCCTTGTTGTCGTCGATCTTGAGCACGTCGTCCTGGCCCTTGAACCACTGGTTGTCGGTGCCGAACACCAGCACATGGCCGCCGTCCAGCTCGGCCTTGCCCTCGGCTTGCACGCCCCAGTCGGTGAAGCCCCAGTAGTCGTTGTGGTTGATGACCTTGATGCCTCCATCATCGTTGCTGTTGATACGGGTGTAGCGCGTGTCCCAATCGTTGACATGGCCCTTGACGAAGTAGCTGAAGCGCTCGCCCAGGCGTTGCTCGAAGGTGGCGGTGGCGATCTGCTGGACCCGGTCGTTGGTGGTCTTCTTGTTGTTCGCGGCGCGGGCGAAATCCAGGTTGGCGTCGGTGTACTGGTAGAACAACTCCAGGCGCGAGTCGTCGCCGAACCCCTGGATCGCCTTGGCGCCGAAGGTGGTCACCTCATAGGAGCGCTTCTTGTCACGGGTGCTGGTGTTGTAGGCGCTGTTGCGAAACGGCTGGTAGCCGTCGGAGACGTTGTGGCTGACATAGGCCAGCAAGCCGAGGTCGCCCAGGCCGTTGCTGACGATGCGTTCCACCCGGGCATCGCCGCTCCTGCCCATGAAGCTGTCCAGGCCCAGGTTGACTTCGCCGGAGGCGTCGCGGGTCTGTGGGCTGCGGGTGACGATGTTGATCACCCCGGACACCGCCTGGGTGCCGAACAGCAGGCTCTGGCCGCCCTTGAGCACTTCGATGCGCTCGATGGCGTTGGCTGGCAGGGTATCCAGGTACAGGCCGCCGTACAGGCGGTTGTTCAGGCGCACGCCATCGAGCAGGATCAGCGTGTCATCGTTGCGTCCCCCCAGCAGCGAATAGGTGCCGTAGTCGAAAGGGCCGTTCTTGGGCGCCACGTAGAGGCCCGGCACGTACATCTGCAGGACCCGGGTGATGTCGCTGCTGGGGCCGGCGCGTTCGATCTGCTGGCGATCGATGATCTCCACCTTGCTGCCGTACTTGGCCATCTCGGCCACGGTGGTGGACTCCACCGACGGGGCGGAGACGAACTGCTGGTCCAGCTTCAGGGAGGTGTCGTCCGCCAGCAGCCAGGGGCTGAACAGGCAGCCGAGCAGGGCGCCGCCCATGGAACGGCGCGGAGCACGCCAGTCGCGCGCAAGGGAATTGTCTGTTGTTGTCATTGTTGGTCTTCTCGAAAGTGTCTTCGGGAAGCACGCAGGGAGAAGGTGGCAGGCACGCGCACGCGCCCACACCGGCCCATGCCCGCCCACCGCAGGATTGCCAAATAGATGCTTCAGGCCGGTCTCCGGGCTTGCGAGGCTGGCTGCATTCGCCTTCCCATACCTTGGGTACAGTGGCGTGTTGAATGCAGCACTCGCTTACCGTTGCGGGGGCAGCACCGGACTTGCCCCTGGGGGGCGCACCGGTTTCCCGTTTCACCTCACGCACGGCGGCGTAAGGCACCTGAAACAGGGCGGCATCTGAACATCCGTCCTGCCGTTCGTCAATCCTGTGGCCGCCACGATTGCGTCCGCTGCGCAGTCATGCCGTTATCGCCGAGCCCAGCGCAGCTCTGGTAGCCGCTGCTGAGACTGCGAAGCTGCGCCAAGTCCCGCGGGGCCTTCATTGTGGAGTGCGCAAGGTTTGCGCCCGCTGCGTGGTCGTGCGCAGCCTGCGGCAGCGGCTATACCAAGCGGGTTTGCCCGGCGTTACCAGGCGGTGGCGGGGGAGGTGCGTACCTGGGCCTGGCCACCGGCATCGGCGGGGCAGGCCAGCAGTGGCACCGCACGCACCGAGTCACCGGGTTGCAGTTGCAGGCGCTTGGTGGTCTGGCGGTCCACCAGCAGGCAGCCGGCCACCAGGCGCCCGGGCGCGGCGGTGATGCGGCAGCTCTCCAGGCGTCGGTTGTGGATCAGCCACATCGGCGCCTGCTCGTCCGGGTTGCCCACCAGCAACGGCAGGACCTGGCTTTCACGCACGCTGCGGATCTTCGCCACTTCGGCCTCGATCAGCGGGCCACCGTCGAACACATCGATGCAACCCTGGTGGCTGAAACCTTCGTCGCGCAGGATGCCCACCGCTTGTTCGGTGCTGGCGTGGGCCTGGCCGATGGCCGCCTGGGCCTGGAGGCTGAGCAGGCAGGTATAGAGCGGCTGGCGCGGCATCAACTCGGCGATGGAGGACTTGCCGCCATGGCTGGACAGGCGGTTGGCCTGCTGGAAATCCATCTTGAAGAAGTGCCGCCCCAGGCTGTCCCAGAACGGCGAGCAACCTTGGCTGTCGACCTGGCCACGCAACTCCACCACCAGCTTGTCGCCGAACAGCGCCGGGTACTCGGCGACGAACAGCAAGCGCGCCGTGGACAGCAGGCGCCCGGTATAGCCCTGGCGCAGGTCGTGGCGCAGGAACAGCGAGCACAGCTGGGATTGCCCGGCCATGTCGTTGCTCAAGAACAGGGTCGGGATCTGTTTCTCGATACCCAGTCCCGGGGCGCTGCCGCGAGTGATGCCGAGCCGGTAGTTGTAGCAGGGCTCGCGCAGGCCGATGGCACCGCTCAAGCCACAGATGCCGATCACCTGCTGCTCGTCATCTTCCAGCACGAACAGGTAGTCGGCGTCGGCGCGTTCCACCTGGCCGGCGAACGTGCGCTGGGCCCAGCGCACCCGATGGTCCAGGCGCTCGGGGTCGGTGCTGAGGTTGTCCAGTTCTCGCTGGCTGCCACCCAGCAGACGCAGCAGCGCGGGCAGGTCGGAGACGCGAATCGGGCGCACGATCATGCACGGGCTCCTGGCAATGCCACGGTTGCGAATCGATAAGGGGTCATAGCGCAATGCTCCGCACGGCAGCGCCGGGCTCCAGTTGCAAGGCCTGGAACATCTCTTGGCCAAGACCGATACGCTCCTCTGGAGCTTCGTCGAGCAGCGCGACGATGGCGCGGAAACCTTGCAGGCGGTCGTTGCTCAACAGCCATGGGCGGCCCCGGCCGCTCTGCGCGGCGAAGTAGCTGGTGGCGATCCGGCTCTGGATGATCGAGCGCAGTTCGTTGGTGCGCGCCTGCAGGGTCGGCCCGGCATCGAACAGGTCGACGTACTGGGTCGGGGCGAAACCTTCGTCCACCAGGATGTCGCAGGCTTCCCGGGCGTCGGGATGGATGCGGCCGATGCAGTCCTGGGCCGCCTGCGCCAGCATCGGGATGTAGATCGGGTACTGGGGCATCAGCTCGACCAGGAACCCGCGTCCCTGCAGGGCGCACAGGCGCTCGGCCTCGACATAGGGCAGGTCGAAGAAATGCTGGCCCACCGCCTCCCAGAACGGTGACTGGCCGTCGGTGTCGCTGTAGCCGACGATTTCGCTGATGCAGCTGTCGGCGAAGCGCTGGGGGTGGGCGGCGATGAACAGCAAGCGGGCCCGGGAGGTCAGTTGCGCCAGGGGGCTGCCGGCCAGTTCGACGTCCATGTGGAAGCTGCGCAGCAGGGTCTGCTCGCTCAGGTCGTGGCACAGCGACAGGGTCGGCACCCCATGCTGGATGTCCAGCTCCCGCGAGCTGCTGATGAACGGGCGGTTGCGCAGGCTGTAGAACGGTTCGCTGAAGCCGGCGGTGGCCAGGATGTCGGAGCAGCCATGCAGCCGGCCGGTGGCGGGATCTTCGAGGACGAAGAAATAGTTCTCCGGCCCCTGGCCGGCCTCGGCCTTGGCGAAGGACGCCAGGGAGTCGAGGATCTTTTCCCGCAGGCAGGTTTCGTCGTCCACCAGCGAGGTCACGCCCAGCAGGCGCTCGCGGGCCAGGCGCCGCAGTTGGGGCAGATCGGATAACGCCACGGGACGCAAGGCCAGCATGGGTGCACTCCTGTATCAAGGGCCGCCGGCTTTGGGCCGGGCAGCCAGACATCACTGTCGATTACCACGCATTGTCTCCGGCCGTGGCATCCGGCGGCCGGTTCCCGGGCTGCTCTTGATGGCCGTGCCGGGATGGCGCGTCACCCCGCAGGGCAACGCGCCGCGTTCACTATTGCTTGAGCGGATCCGGCAGGGCGGCACCGTTGCCCAGCCGGTTGAGCACGAACAGGTATACCAATCCTGCGACCACCCAAATAGCGCCAAGTTTCTGCGCGTCCACGCCCATGTTGTACATGATGGCGCAGACGATCACGAAACCGATCGACGGGCAGACCAGGTGGCGCAGCACCTGGCCGGACTTCTGCCGGCGCCAGTAGAAGTTGATCACGGTGATGTGCAGCAGCATGAAGCCGCTCAGGGCGCCGAAGTTGACCAGCGAGGTGAGGGTGTCCACCGAGTCGATGAACAGGTAGCAGATCACCAGCGACAACAGCGCTACCAGGTAGATGCTGATGTGCGGGGTGTTGTGCTTGGGGTGGACCTTGGCCAGCACCTTGGGCAGCTTGCCGTCGCGGGCCATGCCGAACAGCAGGCGCGATACCGCCGCTTGCGAGGTGATGGCCACCGCCACGCCCCAGGCCAGCGCCGTGGCCACCCCGGTGAGGGTCGCCAACCAGCTGCCGGCTGCCAGCTCGGCGATCTCGTAGAAGGCGGTGTCGGCGGACTTGAAGCCCATGCCCGCTGCCAGGTCGGTGGCGATCCAGGTCTGCACCACGAAGATCGCGCCCATCACCACCAGGGTGATCAACGCTGCCCGGCCAACGCTACGGCCGGGATCGCCCTTGACCTCTTCGGCCAGGGTCGAGATGGCGTCGAACCCCAGGAACGACAGCACCGCGATCGACACGCCCTGCATCAGCATGCCGAAGTGGAAGTTTTCCGGGCTGTAGAGCGGCGCCAGGGTCAGCTCGCCGTGGCCGGTGCCGCCGTGCAGGGCGTTCCAGGCGTAGAACAGGAAGATCCCCAGGACCACCAGTTGCGCCAGCAGGAACAGGATGTTCATCCGTGCGGTGAAGGTGATGCCCCGCAGGTTGACGAAGGTGGCGCTGACCAGGAACGCCAGGATGAAGCCGACCTTGGGCACTTCCGGGTACAGGTGGTTGAGCGCCATGGCCGCGTAGACATAGAGCAATGGCGGGATCAGCAGATAGTCCAGGAGCATCAGCCAGCCGGCGAGGAACCCCACGTGGGGGTTGAGGCCACGCTGGGCATAGGAGTACACCGAACCGGCGATGGGAAAGGCGCGGGCCATGGCGCCGTAGCTCAGGGCGGTGAAGACCATCGCCACCATGCCGATGATGTAGGCCAGGGGCACCATGCCCGGAGCCTCCTGGTTGACGTAGCCGTAGACCCCGAACGGGGCGATGGGGATCATGAAGATCATCCCGTAGACCACCAGGTCGCGCAGGTTCAGCCCGCGCTTGAGTTCCTGCTTGTAGCCGAATTCTTCAATCTCCATGAAGCACTTCTCCTTGTAGCCAATAGGGGGCAAAGCCCGTAGCGTGCGTCGTCATTGACGCTTGGGCCGCGGGCCGGTGTTTGAACCTGGCAGGATCAAAGACACACCACAGCGGTTTTTCTGATTGTTATTGCAGTCCTGCTAACAGCGTTATTGGATGATCCTCGGTGCTCTTGAGGCACTACAGCAACGGCGCCAGGCAATCGCTCCAGTGCTGTACCGCCTGTGGGGTGCGCAGCAGGTCGTTGCGCACCTCGATCAACACCGACTCCAGGCCCCGGGCATCGCCGTGCACCGGTACCGTCATATCGCTCAATGGATCGATTTCATAAGGCTGGTTGCCGGCCACTTTCAGCGGCAAGGTCCATAAGCCTTCCAGGACCCGGGCGGCATAGGCGGTGGCGTTGCCATAGAGCACGCCGATTTCCAGCTCCCGTGGCTGGCCGTAGTACACCGGGGTGAAACTGTGGATGCCCACCACCCGTACTTCGCGGCCCTGGGCCAGGCGCCGGTCGATGATCCGCTGCAAGCGCTGGTGGAATGGCGTGAACAACTGCTGGCGCCGGTACTCGCGGGTCGCTTCGTCCAGGTGCTGGTTGCCCGGCACCTGGTAGATCTCGCTCTGCAACGGGATGCTGTCGGGGGCATGCCGTGGCCGGTTGAGGTCCACCAGCAAGCGTGAGTAGTTGGCCGCGATCAGGGTCGCGCCCAGGGCCTGGGACAGGTTCTGGGCCAGTTCCAGGGCGCCCGGGTCCCAGGCGATATGCTCGCGGGCCGCCACCGGGTCCAGCCCCAGGTCGTTCAGGGCTGGCGGAATGTAGTGGCTGGCGTGCTCGCACACCAGGATCAGCGGATGCTCGGAGTCTTCCCGGAACAGGCGATAGGCCGGCTCGGTATAGAGTCCCAGCTCGGCGGATTTAGTACAGGTGTCCATAGTGCTCACAGAGTTGGGCGGCGTTCAGGTGCTTGGTCAGGGACACTTCCTTTTGCTTGACGGCGAAATAGGTATCCAGCAGCGCCTGCGGCAGCAGTTGTCGCAACTCGCGGTTCTCGCGCAGGCAATCCAGGGCCTGGGGCAGGTTGCCGGGCAGCGGCACGATGCCGCTGGCCCGACGCTGTTCGGCGCTCAGTTCATCGGGGACCTTGTCGGTCACCGCATTGAGCGCCAGTTTTTGTTCGATGCCCAGGCGGCCGGCCATCAGCACCACGGCCATGGCCAGGTGCGGCGAGGCGGTGGCATCCAGGGCGCGGAACTCCAGGTTGTATTGCGGCGCTTCAGGCTTGCCGCCGATGGTCACGGTGGGGCAGATACGCAGCGAGGCTTCGCGGTTGCGCAGGCCCAGGCAGGCATAGGAGGCGCTCCAGTGATGGGGCTGCAGGCGCGCATAGGAAATCGGAGTTGGCGCGGTGAAGGCGCACAGCGCCGGCAGGTGCTTGAGCACTCCGGCGGCCCAGTGCTGGCCCAGGCGCGAAAGGTCGTCGCCGCTCACCGCTTGCGGATCGTAGAGCAGCGGGGTGCCTTCCAGGTCCTGCAAACTCAGGTGCAGGTGCACGCCGTTGCACACCGCATTCTCGGCGGTCTTGGGCGCGAAGCTGACCCGGTGCCCCAACTGCCGGGCGATCTCGCGGGTGATCTCGCGCACGTTAACCGCCCGGTCGGCGGCGGCCAGGCCCTGGGTCGGGCGGCAGGTGACCTCGTACTGGTGCTTGCCGTATTCGGGCAGGAACATTTCCGGCTCGACCCCGGCGGCGCGCAATGCCGCCAGCAACCAGCCGCCGAAGCTCGCGCCCTGGCGCTGGGCCTGCAGCGAGAACGCCAGGTGTTCGGCCTGCTCGCCACCGGTGTCGAGGTTGAACTCATGCTCGAACGCCGCGGTGACCTGGATGCCCAGGGCCTGGTAGGCCTCCAGCTCGTTACGCAACAGGGTGCGCGGGCAGGCTGCCCAGGGCTGGCCATCGGTCTCGCGGATATCGGCGTGGATGAACTCCAGCGGCGGGGCGAAGGGATCGGGGCCGGCGCCGACACTGACCCGGCTGTCCAGGTCGGGGACCAGTCGCAGATCGCCATAGGCGCCCCAGGGATTGTCCTCGGCGATCAGGTCCTGGGGTGTCAGCGCGCTGTTGGCCGGCACCCAGCCGCAGCCGCCGAGCCGGTAGCGTTCCAGTTCATCGCTGGGAAACGAGCGTCCGCGAGTGACGCCGATCAGGTCGGTGGTGACGATGCTGGTCATCGCCACCGGGCTCAGGGCCTCGATGTCCTGGCCCCGGCTCATCCGCGGATCTCCCGCAGGCGGCCGAGCACGGTGGCGGTGTCGGTGATCCAGCAGTAGCCCTTGATCGCATTGAGGCAGGCCTGGTGCCGGGCATCGCTGTAGGTGGCGCAGGCGTCTTCCACCAGGGTCACCAGGTAGCCGCGGTCGGCGGCATCGCGCACAGCCATGTCCACGCACTGGTCGGTGACGATCCCGGCGACGATCAGGTGACGAGTCTCCAGATTGCGCAGCACGTAGTCGATGTTGGTGGAGTTGAAGACCCCGGACGAAGTCTTGGGCAACACGATCTCGTTTTCCACCGGCTCAAGCTCGGCGATGATCGCCGCTTCCGGGCTGCCCTTGGGCAAGTGCATGTCCGACAGCTTGTGGTCCAGGGAGCGGTCACGGCCGTCGGCGGTGAGGCTCTCGATGATGGTGTGCAGCACGTTCTGCCGAGCCTCGCGCACCGCGGCCAGGAGCTTCTGCTGGTTGGGAATCACTTGCTCCCGGGCGCGCTTGAGGAACGCCTCGCCTTCGGGGCCTTGCAGGTGCGGGTCGAACTGCGGCTCGAGCCAGGCCCGTTGCATGTCCACCAGCAGCAGGGCGGTGTGGTCGACGACGAAGGGCAGGTCCCGTGGCGAACGATGGGGCAGGCTGAACATCCTTATTTCTCCTCCAGCACATGAGTGGCGAATTCGGCCCGCAGGGCATCGATGCCCTCCAGGCGTTGATCCAGATGGGTACTGCGCGGGGTCATGCAGGCGATCAGCGCCTCGACCTGGGCCAGGGCCGGCACCAGGCTGTCGAAGGGCGACAGCGACTCCACCGGGGCGCTGATGATCAGGTCCGCCAGTTCGCGCAGCGGCGACGCGTAGATATCGGTGAACAGCACCACCCGGGCGTTGCGCGCCTTGACCGCGCTGGCCACGCGCAGGGCCTGGGTCTGGTAGCGGCGATAGTCGAACAGCAGCACCACGTCCTGGCGCTGTACGTCGAACAAACGGTCCGGCAATTGCGCGTTGTCTTCGAGAAAGAAGCAGCCCGGGCGCATCAGGCGCAGGTGGTTGAGCAGGTACTGGGCCAGGAAGCTGCTGAAGCGTCCGCCGAAGCAATGCACCGAGTGCCGGCTGTCCAGCAGCCAGTCGGTCAGCACGCGGATGTCCTCGGGCTGGGTCAGCGCCTGGGTGTCTTGCAGGGCCCGCTGGCTGTCGGCCAGATAGCGCCCCCAAGTGTCGCCCCGGGCCACCTGGGCCCTGGGGTGGAGCAGGGTGCTGGGCGAGCGCAGGCGGTCGTCCATGTCACTGAGCAGGGCTTCCTGGAACTCGCCGTAGCCGCTGAAACCGAGCTTCTTGACCAGGCGCACGATGGTCGGGTCGCTGACCCCGGCATGCTCCGCCAGCCGCGACATGGGCCCCAGGCCGTTGCGCGGATAGTGGTCGAGCAGGGCTCGCACCACCTTGCGCTCGGAGGGCGTCAGGTCGAGGGCGGGGTTGGTGATCAGGTCTCTGAGAGAAGGCATCGGGGCGCCTTGTAGGCCGGGTGTAGTTTTTGTTTCATAAAATGGCGAAAACGATATTTATGTAATGGACGCTACATGTCCAGTGAATTTTTGGAAGCTGGGCAAATGCTCTGGAACGGGGTTTTGCCCAGCATCCTGCTGTCATATATGAGAACTCGCCCTGGGTAACAGCAGGGTTCACCCGGCGAGCGCCTCGCTGGCAACCCTGGCCGCTGCCCAGCCGGCGCGGCACGTACTGCGCTTTGGCTAAGCCCGCACGGCGCCATGGGTGTAGGATGCCCGGTCGCCAATCCATCGGAGCGCTGCCCGTGCAGGCCACCCGTCTGACCCTGATCTGCCATGCCCGTACCCTCGCCCAGAAATTGGCACGCTTGCCCCAGGACGAGCCACTGGAAATGGACTGGCAGGCCCAGGTGGCCTCCCGCGCCGCCGAGCTCAAGCGCAGCACCCGGGTGCTGTGCGCTCCAGAGCTGCGGACCCGGCAGACCGCCGCGCTGTTCAGCCCCAGCTACCAGGTGGAACCGGCCCTGGGTGACTGCGCCCTGGGTGACTGGCAGGGGCTGTCCCTCGATTTCCTGCAAGAGCGACAGCCCCAGGCGCTGCAGGCCTGGCTGGCGGACCCGTACCAGGCCCCGCCAGGCGGCGAGTCGGTGGCCGAACTGTGCCAGCGCGTGACCCGCTGGCTGGAGCGACTGGCGCAGCAGCCCGGGCACTGGCTGGCGGTGACCCACCCCTGGGTCATGCGCGCCGCCATGCTCGAGGCGCTCCAGGCGCCACTGCACAGCTTCAACCAGATCGATATCGAGCCCCTGTCCCGCCTGGACCTGAGCCACGCCGGGCGCTGGCGGCTGCGCCTGGATGGCCGCCCCTGAGGTTCGCGCCGGCATTTCTCCCGGGGCCAAAGCGGCCCATACTTGCCCGCTGGCATAGCAGCGGGAGCATCCCCTCATGAAAACCGTCCTGGTCATCGGCATCGGCGCCGGCCACCCCGACTACATCACCATCCAGGCGATCAAGGCGCTGAACCGCTGCGACGTGGTGTTCCTGATGGACAAGGGGCCGAGCAAGGATTCGCTGATCGACTTGCGCCGCCAGTTGTGCGAGCGCTACCTGACCGAGCGCCCCTATCGTTTCGTCGAGGCACAGACCCCGGAGCGCGAGCGTGGCGAGGTGGATTACCAGGCCAGCGTCAAGGCCCTGAACCGCGAGAAGCAGCAAGTCTTCGAGCGCCTGATCGACCAGGAGCTGGAGGAGGGCCAGACCGGGGCGTTCCTGGCCTGGGGCGACCCGGCGCTGTACGACAGCACCTTGCGCATCCTGCAGCGGATCCTGGCCGCCGGCGCGGTGCAGTTCGACTATCAGGTGATTCCCGGGATCACCAGCGTCCAGGCCCTGGCCGCGCAGCACAAGGTGCCGTTGAACCGCATCGGCCGTTCCCTGGAGATCACCACCGGCCGGCGCCTGGCGGCGGGGCAGGGAGGCGATGCCGACACCCGGGTAGTGATGCTCGATGCCGAGGACTCCTATCGGCAACTGCGCAACCAGGACCTGGACATCTACTGGGGCGCCTACCTGGGCACGGCGGATGAAATCCTCATTGCCGGGCGTCTCGACGAGGTCGCCGACGAGATCCGCCGGGTGCGCCTCGAAGCCCGCCAGGCCCATGGCTGGATCATGGACACCTACCTGCTGCGCAAGCCCGAGGACTG
Organism: Pseudomonas piscis; assembly: GCF_009380155.1. Lineage (GTDB taxonomy): Bacteria > Pseudomonadota > Gammaproteobacteria > Pseudomonadales > Pseudomonadaceae > Aquipseudomonas > Aquipseudomonas piscis. The sequence goes on from NZ_WHUV01000001.1 coordinate 2,023,386, forward strand.
AGCCCGCGAAACCGGGTGGCGCGGCGCACCAGGTTCGCCGTGGATGCAGGTTGGCCGGCTGCTGACGGGGCTGCGTTCGTGGCCACGGTAGATGCCTCGTTTGCGGGTGGACATGCAGCGATGCGCAGGTCGACGCACCACCCCGGGGCAGGGAAAACCGACCTGGATCAAGGGGGTGTTATTTTTATAAGTATTTGTCGCATAAACACAATTTGCATCCAGGGCGCCGCTCTAGACTGCTGCCCACTTCGATTGGCCCACGATCGAATTCTGCCAACAAGAAACCTCCGCCCCCTGGAGTTATAAATGAACAAGTTTGTGCTGTTCGGTGCCCTGGCACTGTCGCTGTTTTCCTTCACCGCTTCGGCCGACGAGGCCAAGCCGATCCGCATCGGTATCGAAGCCGGCTACCCGCCATTCTCGATGAAGACTCCCGACGGCAAGCTCGCCGGTTTCGACGTGGACCTGGGCAACGCCCTGTGCGAGCAGATGAAAGCCAAGTGCACCTGGGTCGAGCAGGAATTCGACGGCCTGATTCCGGCGCTGAAGGTGAAGAAGATCGACGCCATCCTGTCGTCCATGACCATCACCGACGATCGCAAGAAGAACGTCGATTTCACCATCAAGTACTACCACACCCCGGCTCGTTTCGTGATGAAGGCCGGCACCACCATCAAGGACCCGCTGACCGAGCTCAAGGGCAAGAAGGTCGGCGTACTGCGTGCCAGTACCCACGACCGCTTCGCCACCGAAGTGCTGGTGCCCGCCGGTATCGACCTGGTGCGCTACGGCTCGCAGCAGGAAGCCAACCTGGACATGGTTTCCGGTCGCGTCGACGCGCTGCTGGCCGACTCGGTCAACCTTGACGACGGTTTCCTGAAAACCGAGGCCGGCAAGGGTTTCGCCTTCGTTGGTCCTGAGTACAACGATCCGAAGTATTTCGGTGGCGGTGCCGGTATCGCCGTGCGCAAGGGTGACAAGGAGCTGGCGGAGAAATTCAATGCCGCCATCACCGAGATCCGCGCCAATGGCAAGTACAAAGAGGTGCAGGACAAGTACTTCACCTTCGACGTCTACGGCGAATAAGCCGCTGGCATGAAAAAAGGTGGCGACCGGCTCCCGGTCGCCACCTTTTTTATGCGCGCTGTTCTATCCTGCGCCACGCCTTTTTTCCGGAGCCAGCATGCAACGCATCGACCACGCCCTGCCCTGGGGCCACCTGGGCACTTCGCGCCAGCTCAGCGTATTTCGCTTCGGCAACGGCCCGCGCAAGGTCTACATCCAGGCCAGCCTGCACGCTGACGAGCTGCCCGGCATGCGTACCGCCTGGGAGCTCAAGCAACGCCTGGCGCTACTGGAAGACCAGGGGCGCCTGCAATGCACGGTGGAACTGGTGCCGGTGGCCAATCCCATCGGTCTCGACCAGCAGGTGCAGGGCAACCACCTGGGGCGCTTCGAGCTGGGCAGCGGCAAGAACTTCAACCGTGCCTTCGTCGAGCTCAGCGGTCCGGTCGGCGACCGGATCGGCAAGCTGTTGGTGGATGACGCGGCGGCCAACGTGACCCTGATCCGCCGCACCATGCTCCAGGTGCTGGACGAGTTGCCAGCCCCGCTGTCGCAGCTCGAAGCCCTGCAGCGCTTGTTGTTGCGCCATGCCTGCGACGCCGATATCACCCTCGACCTGCATTGCGATTTCGAGGCGGCGATCCACCTGTATGCCTTGCCCCAGCACTGGCCCCAGTGGCAGTCCCTGGCGGCGCGGCTCAAGGCTGGCGTGGCGCTGTTGTGCGAGGACTCCGGGGGCAGTTCCTTCGATGAGTCCTGCTCCGCCCCCTGGCTGCGCCTGGCGCGGGATTTCCCGCGGGCGGCGATCCCCCTGGCCAACCTGGCCACCACCCTGGAGCTGGGCAGCATGGGCGACACCCGGGTCGAGCAGGCGCGCGCCAACTGTGAAGCCATCCTGGGCTTTCTCGCCGAACAGGGGCTGATCGACGGCGACTGGCCGGCGGCGCCGCAGGAATGCTGCGAGGGCATGTCGTTCGACGGCACCGAGTATCTGTTCGCCCCGCACCATGGCGTGGTCAGTTTCCTGCGTGAAGCCGGGGAGTGGGTCGAGCGCGGCGACGCCTTGTTCGAGGTGGTGGATCCGTTGAGCGACCAGGCCAGTATCGTCCGGGCCGGCACCAGCGGCGTGCTGTTCGCCCTGGATCGAGGACGCTACACCCAACCGGGGATCTGGCTGGCCAAGGTCGCCGGCCGCGAACCCATGCGCCATGGCAAGCTGGTCAACGACTGACCCGTTACACACCGCGAACCGCCCGTTGCCGATCTTGCAGTGGGCCTTTCACCACCCGGCCGCTTTGCGGCCCATGGGGCTCAAGCCTTGTTCCGATTGTCCCTGTGCATCCGCTGGTTGTTCGCCCTGTGCCTGCTGGCGGCGACGTTCAACCACCTGCATGCCGCCTTTACCCATGGCCTGCTCTGGGATTACGCCTATGGCGCCGCTACGCCCCTGGCCAGCCGGGCGTTCTGGGGTTCGCTGACGCTATTGGACCCGCTGGCCGTGCTGCTGTTGTGGCGGCGCCCACGCTGGGGGCTGGGGTTGACCCTGGTGATCATGCTGGCGGACGTCCTGCACAACAGCTTCTATGTCGCTGCCCACCACCAGTGGCTGGCGTCTTTCTACTTGTCCCAGGTGGCGTTCCTGCTGCTGGTGCTGTTGCTCACGCCGCTGGCCTGGCGGGGGCTTGCCGGCACCGGGCAAGCGAGATGCCGGCGCTTGCCCGGTTGAACTGGCGCGGGCTGCCCAGGGAGGTCATCGTGGCGGGCTCTGGCGGCGGCTGCTCCAGCCAGGCCCGCAGTGCTAGGCTCTGGCCGTCGATTTTTCCCACCCAAGGAGCCTTCCATGATCCGTTGCCTGGCGCTACTGGCCCTGTTGGCCGCGCCCTTTGTCCACGCCGATACCCTGCTGCACGACGACTTGCCGCTGCGCTACCTGGAGCAGGCGCCGGCGGAGACCCGCGACCAGCCGCTGGTGATCTTCCTGCACGGCTACGGCAGCAATGAAGCCGACCTGTTCGGGCTGCATGAGCGCTTGCCGGCGACCTACACCTACCTGTCGGTGCGCGCGCCGCAGACCCTGGACGCAGATAGCTTCCAGTGGTTCCGGCGCCAGGGACAGGGCGCCTATGACGGCGTCAGCGAAGACCTGGCCAGCAGCGCCGAGTTGATCGGCCGCTTCGTCCGTGCGGCGGCGGCCAAATATCACACCGAGCCTGGCAAGGTGGTGCTGGTGGGCTTCAGCCAGGGGGCGGCAATGGCCTATGAAGTGGGCTTGCGGCATCCGCAAACGGTGCGCGGGATTGCCGCCTTGAGCGGGAAGATCCTGCCGCTGCTGGCCTCGCAGCTCAGGAGCGAGCCAGGGTTGCAGCGCCTGGGGATCTTCATCGGCCATGGCACCAGCGATCAGCGCTTGCCCTACAGCGACGGCGTGGAGGCCAACCGGCTGTTGCGCGGGCTGGCCCTGGAACCGCAGTTCCATGCCTATCCGGGGATGGGCCACAGCATCAGCGAAGTGGAGATCCAGGATCTGGATCGCTGGTTGCGCGCACTCGCCCCCTGAACCAGGGTCATTGGCCGAGGATCTGCTTCATCAATGCCGCATGCCCGGCTTTGTCGGCGGCCCGGGAGATCACCTGGATCACCGCCATGTGCGTACCGGAGCCGGCGATCAGAGTCGAGTTCAGGGTCAGGCCGCCGCCCTGGGTGGCGGTGCTGTCGATCTGGCGCACGCCGAGACCCTTGAGGGTGAGGCTTCTTTGCGCCTGTTTCTTGAAGTCCGGCAGTGCCTGGGACTGCTGGACCAGGAAGCCGGCGGTCGCGTCATCGAGAAAGGCGCTGTCGTTGTCCTTGACCTGGGCCCCGTTGGGAATGCTGTTCTGCGCCGCGATCACTACGGTACGGGTGTCGTCGTTGGCGTACAGGGTGCCGCTGGCGCCGCCGGTGCCCTTGGCGTCGTCACCCACCGGCAGCGTCGAGGCGCTGAAGCCCTTGGGCAATCTGAAGGCCAGCTTGCCGTCGAGCAGCGTGACTTTTTCGCCCGTGGTCTGGCGAGCGGTGGATTTGCCGGCGGCCACGGCGTTCAACGCACCAAGGCCTGCCACGGCGGCGAACACCAGGACCAGGGCTTTTCTAGCTAGGGATGACATGCACGATCTCCGGGCATCTGGATGGAAGGCGCGCATCATCCCACGCCCGTGGCAGCCGGCTCCAGAGGGATTTCTTTCATTGGATCATCGGCTCTAGCTGCTGCCAGGCCCTGCCCCCGGTACCGGGCCGTGCGCAGCCTGCGGCAGCGGCTACACCAAGCAAAGCCCTGGCGTGGCAGGTCAGGGCGTGTCGTCGAGAAAGCGCCCATGGTGATCGGGGCTGGGCAGCAGGCAGACGTCGTAGCGGCCGAACCAGCGATAGCGGTGGCGGGCGATGTAGCTGTAGCCCCAGTCGCGCAGGGGCCGGGGAATCCACTGCAGCAGGCGCAGCCAGCGCCAGGGCGCGGGCAGTTGCGCCATCAGGCGGATGAAGGCTGTGGAGCGCAGGGACAGGCGCTGGCCTTCGATCAGCACCACGCTGTCGAACTGTTCGGTGGACAACCCGGCCCACGCCAGCAGGGCCTGGCCCTGGGGCGATTGCACCGAGGCCAGGCGGATCCGCCGTTCGGTGTCATGGGCGATGACGAAGCGCACCGAGGCGTTGCACAGTTTGCACACGCCATCGAACAGCAGCACTCGTTCGCCAGGTTGCAGGAAGGGCGGCAGGGTATCGCTTGCCATAGTCGTTGCGGAGTCAGCCACGGAGAAAACCTTGCAAGGGTGGAACGATGTCCGGTCCGGGCCGGAACCTGCGCAGCATACTCGCCTTGGCCGATGAATTTCAGGCTTGGGCGGCCGCGGCGAAACCTCTAAGCTGGGCACCTGCTTCAAGCCGCCGTGGAATCCCCCTTGTGAAATTCAGCCTGCCGAAAATCGCCACCGCTCCTTTCTGCCCGCCGGAAGTGGCCGGTTCCGTCACCGTCGACCCCCGTGCCTCGCTGTTCAAGCGCCTGCTGCGTTTTGCCGGTCCCGGATTGCTGATTTCCATCGGCTACATGGACCCGGGCAACTGGGCCACGGCCATCGAGGCCGGCTCGCGCTATGGCTACAGCCTGCTGTTCGTGGTGCTGCTGGCGAGCCTGGCGGGCATGGTGGTGCAGTGCCTCTGCTCACGCCTGGGCATCGCCACCGGGCGCGACCTGGCGCAGCTTTGCCGCGAGCGCTACAGCCCACGCTCGGCGCGGGCCCAATGGTTGCTGGCGGAGGTATCCATCATTGCCACCGACCTGGCCGAAGTGCTGGGCTGCGCCTTGGCTTTCCACCTCTTGCTGGGAGTCTCGTTGAGTACGGGAATCGTCATTACCGCCTTCGATACCTTGCTGGTGCTGGCTTTGCAGAACCGTGGCTTTCGCCGCTTGGAAGCGATCATGCTGGCTCTGGTGGCGACCATCGGCGTGTGCTTTTTCATCGAGTTGCTGCTGATCAAGCCCCACTGGCCAGACGTGGCCCGGGGCTTCACCCCGTCGCTGGCGGCCATCAGCGATGCCGCGCCGTTGTACCTGGCGATCGGTATCCTCGGCGCCACGGTGATGCCGCACAACCTGTACCTGCATACCTCGGTGGTCCAGACCCGCCTAGTGGGCAAGGACCTTGCCAGCCGCACCGATGCGATCCGCCTGGCGCGCATCGATACCATCGGTTCCCTGGCCCTGGCGCTGCTGGTGAACGCGGCGATCCTGATCCTTGCCGCAGCGGCCTTCCACAACACCGGGCACAGCGACGTGGTGGAGATCCAGGATGCCTACCACCTGCTCGATCCGCTGGTGGGCGGGGCCCTGGCCAGCGTGCTGTTCGGCGTGGCGCTGCTGGCTTCGGGGCAGAGCTCGACCTTCACCGGGACCATCGCCGGCCAGGTGATCATGGAGGGTTATCTGAACCTGCGGATTCCCTGCTGGCAGCGCCGCCTGATCACCCGTGGCCTGGCGCTGATCCCGGCGTTCATCGGCGTCTGGCTGCTGGGCGACGGCGCCGTGGGCAAGCTGCTGGTGCTGAGCCAGGTGGTGCTCAGCCTGCAATTGCCGTTCGCCTTGTATCCGTTGATCCGCATGACCAACGACCGACGCCTGATGGGCGTGTTCGTCAACCGCTGGCCGACCCGCTGGCTGGCCTGGAGCCTGTTCGCCGTGATCAGCGCTGCCAATGCCTGGCTCATAGCTAGCCTCTAGCGGCAAGCGGCAAGCGGCAAGCTCCAAGCCAGAGCCAGAGCCAGAGCGCCCAAGCCAAGGCTGATCGTCCGGCTTTCAACTTGCCGCTTGGAGCTGATCGCGCTAGCGATCCCAATACGGTACGGGCCCGAATGTCTCGACGAAGAAGTCGATCACCGTGCGGACCTTCACCGACAGGCGCCGGCTGCCCGGCCACAGGGCGGCGATCTGTTGCGGTTCGAGGCTGGTGGCCACTTCGAAATCCTCGAACAGCGCCACCAGCCGGCCCTGGTGCAGGGCCTCGCCGATCAGCCAGGAAGGAAACATCACCAGCCCCAGGCCTTGTTCGGCGGCCTGGGTCAGGGTGTCGGCGTGGTTGCCGGTCAGCGGGCCCGTGACGCTGTAGGGCGTCCAGGATTCCTGGCCCTGGCGGAAGAACCAGCGCTGCTGGCCGCTTTCGCCCTTGTAGGCCAGGCATTGGTGCTGGTGCAGTTGGTCGGGATGCCGGGGGTGGCCGTGACGGGCCAGGTAGCCCGGGCTGGCGGCGACCCGGTAGCGCTGCGGTGCCAGTAACCGGGCCTGCATCGAGGAGTCTCCCAGCACGCCGATGCGAAACAGCAGGTCGGTGCCGTCCTGCAACGGGTCGATGTAGCTGTCGGTCTGCTGGATATCCAGTTGCAGCTTGGGGTAGCGCCGGTGCAGTTCGCCCAGCCAGGGCGAGATATGCCGCTGGCCGAACACCACCGGCGCATTGATCCGCACCAGCCCGGTCGGCTCGTCCTGCTGTTCTTGCAGGGCCTGCTCGGCTTCTTCCCATTGCGCCAGCACCCGCCGGGCATGGTGCCCCAACAGGCGCCCGGCCTCGGTGGGGCTGACCGCCCGGGTATGGCGATACAGCAACTGTTGGCCCAGGGCCTGTTCCATCAGCTGGATCTGCCGCGAAATGGAGGAGGGTGCCAGGCCTTCGCGTCGGGCCACGGCAGAGAAACTGCCCTGGTCGAGCACCGCGATGAACAGCCGCAGGGCCTTGAAACCCAGGTCGTTGAAGCCTTGCATGGGAAGTCCTTGCTGTGCGCTTTACGCAAAAGTGTTGTCGGCATGCTCCCATTTATCGCAAAGCACGGGCAACCAATAATGCTCGCCATTCCATGAACCCAAGAGGTACCCCATGTCTTGCGAAACCCTTGACCCTACGCTGCCACCGCCAGTGGCCCCTGCTGTATCCACTGCCGGCTGGCAACGCCTGGCCCTGCTGCCGCTGGTGATCCTGGCCGGCATGGGCCTGTCGGTGGAGGCCGGCTTGCTCGGCCCCCTGGGAGCCCAGGTCGGCCACCTGTGGGCGACCCTGAGCATCTTCGGTGTCGGCGCGGCGTTGCTGGCCTTGCTGTTGCTGTTCAGTGGCCCGCAGCCGGGGCCGGCCTTGAGCCAGTTGCCGCGCTGGCAGTTGCTGGGCGGAGTGCTGGGGCCGATCTACGTGGTGGTGTTGACCCTGGCCACGCCGCATATCGGCATTGCCATGACCATGATCGCGATTCTTTCCGGCCAGGTCGGCAAGAGCGTGCTGATCGACCACTTCGGCTGGTTCGGCAGTGCCCGCAAACCGGTCAACGCCGAGCGTTGGCTGGCCCTGGTGCTGATCGTCGGCGCCCTGATCCTGATTGCCCGAGGTTGAACATGAACCTGATTCTATTGCTGGTGGTCGTGGTGGCCGCAGGTGCGGTGCTCAGTGTGCAGGCGGCGATCAACGGCCGCCTGGGACAGAGCGTGGGGGTGTTGCGCAGCAGCCTGCTGACCTTCGCCGTCGGTGCCCTGGTCACCTCGCTGCTGATCGTGTTCTTCCAGCCGCCCCAGGCCATGGGCCTGTTGCAGGCGCCCAAGTGGCAGCTCAGCGGCGCGCTGTTCGGCGTGGTGTACATGCTGGTGATGGTCGGCGCGGTGCCTCGGGTCGGTACTGCCGTGGCGACGGTGGCGGTGATCCTCGGGCAGTTGGGCATGGGCATGTTGATCGACCACTTCGGCTGGTTCGGCAACCCGGCCATGGCACTTTCCGGCAACCGCATCCTGGCGATGCTGTCCCTGGCCCTGGCCTTGTTGTTCATGTACCGCAGCAGCCTGCGCCGTAGCTGAGGGCCCAGGGGCGTTCTACGCAGCCGAGGGGTCAGGATCCTTCCAGGCAGTTGGCGGCCACTTGCGCCACCTGGGCATCTTCGCCGGAGCGGACGCCGGACACGCCCACCGCGCCGACCACCTGGCCATCCACGCGAATCGGCACGCCGCCTTCCAGGGAGGTCAGCAGCGGCGCCGAGAGAAAGGCGCTGCGCCCGGCATTGACCATGTCTTCGTAGGCCTTGGACTCACGCCGGCCCAGGGCGGCGGTGCGGGCTTTCTCCAGGGCGATGTAGGCACTGATCGGCGCGCAGCCGTCCAGGCGCTCCAGGGCCAGGGGATGGCCGCCATCATCGACCACGGCGATGCTCACCGGCCACTGCTGGCGATGGGCCTCGGCCCGGGCGGCGGCGAGGATGCGGCTGACTTCGTCTTGGCACAACACGGCTTTGTGGTGCATGGCAGGCTCCATTGGGTTCAAGGCTTGAGGGCGGCGTCCAGCAGTTCGATCCAGTGGCGTACCGGAGTGCGCCCGGCGCCATCCAGGTGGCTCTGGCAGCCGATGTTGGCAGTGGCGATCACGTCCGGGCTGCCGCTTTCCAGGGCTCGCAACTTGTCGTCGCGCAGTTGCCGGGCCAGGGCGGGCTGGGTCAGCGAATAGGTGCCGGCCGAGCCGCAGCACAGGTGGCCGTCGGGCACCGAAGTCAGGTTGAAACCCAAGCGTTGCAGCAGGCTTTCCACGGCGCCGCCCAGTTGCTGGGCATGTTGCAGGGTGCAGGGGCAATGGACGGCCAGGCGCTGCCCACTGCGTACTTGCAGCGCTGCCAGAGGTTCGGCCCGCACCACCTCCACCAGGTCCCGGGCCAGGGCGCTGACTTGCTGCGCCTTGGCGGCATAGACCGGGTCGTCGGCCAGCAGGTGCCCATAGTCCTTGACGAAGGCGCCGCAGCCGCTGGCGGTCTGGACGATGGCCTCGGCACCTTGTTGCAGGTGCGGCCACCAGGCGTCGATATTGTGCCGGGCTCGCTGGCGGCCGCGCTCCTGGGCATCCAGGTGGTAGTCCACGGCGCCGCAGCACGCGGCCTCGGCCACCGGCTGCACGCTGATGCCCAGGCGGTCCAGGACCCGGCTCGCGGCGGCGTTGGTATTGGGCGACAGCCCCGGCTGCACGCAGCCTTCGAGCAGTAGCACGCGCCGCGCGTGGACCCTGTCCGGGCGCACGCCGGCGGCGGGTACCTGGCGCGGCAGCTTGTCTTGCAGGGCCTGGGGCAGCAGCGGGCGCAAGCGGCTGCCGCCCAGTACCAGTGTCTTGAACAGCTGCGGGTTGCCCGCCAGGGTCCGCAAGCCCTGGCGCAGCAGACGCTGGCTGGCGGGCCGGGGCAGGGCGGCGTCCACCACCGCCCGGCCGATGTCCAGCAGGTTGTGGTACTCGACGCCCGATGGGCAGGTGGTCTCGCAGTTACGACATGACAGGCAACGGTCCAGGTGCAGTTGCGCCTGGTGGGTGACCGCGGCGCCCTCCAGCACCTGCTTGATCAGGTAGATACGGCCGCGCGGCCCGTCCAGCTCGTCGCCCTGGACCTGATAGGTGGGGCAGGTGGCGTTGCAGAACCCGCAATGCACGCAGCTGCGCAGGATACGTTCGGCTTCGGCGGCCCTTGGCAACTGCCGGGCCTCGGGGCTGAGGGTGGTCTGCATGGATCAGAGCTCCGGGTAGAGTCGGCCGGGGTTGAAGATGCCCTGGGGATCGAGCTGCGCTTTCAGGCGTTGGTGATAGTGCAGCAGGGTCGGTTCCAGGGGCTGGAAGGGGCTGTCCAGCAGGCCATGGCTGTAGCAACTGGCATGACCGCCGGCGGCGCTGGCCAGGGCGCGGATGCGCTCGGCCGGAGCATCGGACTTGAGCCAGCGCTGGGCGCCGCCCCAGTCCAGCAATTGGGTGCCGGGTAACGCAAGCTCCGGGGTGTTGTGCGGCAGCGACAGGCGCCACAGCGGCAGGCCGGGGTCGAAAAACGGCAGTTGCTGCTCGTTGAGCCGGTTCCAGTAGTGGCTGTCCAGGGGCTCGCCGCCGAGCCGATCGCGGGCCGCGGCCACTGAGCTTTCGCCGCCTTCCAGCCGCAGGTGCAGGCGGCTGCCGTCATGGCAGGCGGCGCTGATGGGCAATGGCTGCTGGCCCCATTGCGCGAGCCTGGCCAGGGCTTGCCCGGCAGGCAGTTCCAGGCTCAGGCTCAGGCAGTGGCGCGGCTTGGGCAGCACCTTCAGCGAGACTTCGGTCACCAGAGCCAGGCAGCCATAGCTGCCGGCCATCAACCGCGACAGGTCGTAGCCGGCGACATTCTTCATCACCTCGCCACCAAAGCGCAGGTGCTGGCCCAGGCCACTGATGATCCGGGTGCCCAGGACGAAGTCGCGCACCGCTCCGGCCCAGGGTCGGCGTGGCCCGGACAGGCCACTGGCGAGCATGCCGCCCAGGGTGGCGCCGGTACCGAACGCCGGCGGCTCGCAGGGCAGCATCTGCCCGGCGGCATCCAGTACCGCCTGCAGTTCGCCAAGCGGTGTTCCGGCCCGGGCGCTGATCACCAGTTCGGTGGGGTCGTAGCTGACGATGCCGCGATGGACCCGGGTATCGAGGATTTCGCCGGCGCTGTCGCGCCCCAGGAACGCCTTGCTGTTGGAGCCCTGGATGCGTAGCGGGGTGGCGTTGTCCAGGGCGTCGCGCACCTGCTCCAGCAGGGCTTCGCTGGCGTCGCAATCGGTGGGGGCGGCCATCAGAATCGCTCCAGTTCGGGGAAGGGTAACTGCCCATGGTGGATGTGCATGGCCCCGGCCTCGGCGCAGCGGTGCAGGGTCGGGATGTTCTTGCCGGGGTTGAGCAGGCCCAGGGGGTCGAAGGCGCGCTTGATGCCGTGGAACAGGCTCAGCTCGTGGCTGCTGAACTGCACGCACATCTGGTTGATCTTCTCCCGGCCCACGCCGTGCTCGCCGGTGATGGTGCCGCCCACCGCCACGCACAGCTCGAGGATCTTGCCGCCCAGGGTTTCCGCTCGCTCAAGTTCCCCACTCTGGTTGGCATCGAACAGGATCAACGGGTGCATGTTGCCGTCGCCGGCATGGAACACGTTGGCCACCCGCAGCTGGTGCTCGGCGGCCAGCCGGGCGATGCCGTGCAGCACCGCGGGCAGTTGGCGCCGGGGGATGGTGCCGTCCATGCAGTAGTAGTCCGGCGACAAGCGGCCCACCGCCGGGAAGGCATTCTTGCGCCCGGCCCAGAACCGCGCGCGCTCGGCCTCGTCCCGGGCCAGGCGCACTTCGCTGGCGCCGGCCTGTTGCAGCAGTTGGCGCACCCGCTCGCAGTCGTCGTGGACATCGGCCTCGACCCCATCCAGCTCGCACAGCAGCATGGCCTGGGCATCCACCGGGTAGCCGGCGTGGATAAAGTCTTCGGCGGCGCGGATCGCCAGGTTGTCCATCATCTCCAGGCCGCCGGGGATGATGCCCGCGGCGATGATCGCCGCCACCGCCTGGCCGGCGTTCTCCACCGAGTCGAAGGCCGCCAGCAGCACCTTGGCGATCTGCGGCTTGGGCAGCAGCTTGACCGTGACTTCGGTGATCACCCCCAGCAGCCCCTCGGAACCGGTGAACAGCGCCAGCAGGTCGAAGCCCGGCGAATCCAGGGCCTCGCTGCCCAGGGTCAGGGGTTGGCCCTCGACGGTGAGCATCCGCACCTGGAGCAGGTTGTGCACGGTCAGACCGTATTTCAGACAGTGCACGCCACCGGCGTTTTCCGCGACATTGCCACCGATGGAGCAGGCGATCTGCGACGACGGGTCGGGGGCGTAGTACAGCTCGTAGGGCGCCGCGGCCTGGGAGATCGCCAGGTTGCGCACCCCGGGTTGCAGGCGCGCGCAGCGCGCGGCGGGGTCGATCTTGAGGATGTCTTTGAATCGCGCCATCACCAGCAGCAGGCCCTTTTCCAGGGGCAGGGCGCCGCCGGACAGGCCGGTGCCCGCGCCCCGGGCCACCACTGGTACCCGTTGCTGGTGGCAGATCTTGAGGATCTGCTGCACCTGCTCCAGGCGCCGGGGCAGGGCCACCAGCAGCGGGGTGCTGCGGTAGGCGCTCAGGCCGTCGCATTCGTAGGGCTTGAGTTGCTCCTGGCGGTCCAGCAGTTCCAGGTCCGGCAGCTGGCTGCGCAGGGCGTGGATCAAGGCTTGGCGGTCGACCTCGGGCAGGGCGCCGTCGAGGCGTTCATCGTAGAGAATCGTCATGGCTGGCGAATGACCTTGTGTCGTTGTTATCAGGTCGCGACTGCATCACGCATGCCTTGCATCATTGGCCCGGGGCGCCTTAGTGTCCATGTGCGCCGGCAGTGGTCGAACCACTTTGTTTTCCGGTACTTGCCCCGGGCTCCAGTAAAACTGATTGATTTCAGCAAGTTGCAGCCAAGCCAGGAAGTGGGCGCGAATCGACAAGGAACTGGTCATACCAGTGGGAGGCGAGATGCAGGACAAACCGGGACAGCCGCGCTTGCAGGTGGCCGATAGGGTCTGCGCACGGATCGAGCGCCTGATCGTCGACGGGGTATTCAAGACCGGCCAGCTGTTGCCCTCGGAGCGGCGCCTGACCGCCAAGCTCGGGGTCTCGCGCACGGCCCTGCGCGAGGGCCTGAAGCTGTTGCGGGCCCGGGGCATCATCGACACGGTGCAGGGTCGTGGCTCGCAGGTGGCGCAACTGTCGGCGCCGGCGGCGGACTCGCCACTGCTGCACCTGTTCAGCTCCCAGCCACGCACTCTCTACGACTTGCTGGAGGTCCGCGGCCTGCTGGAGGGCGAGTCGGCGCGGCTGGCGGCCCTGCGTGGCACCGAGGCCGACTTCGTGCTCATCGGCCGTAGCTACCAGGCCCTGCTTGAGGCCCATGACCAGGACCTGGAGCCCGCCGACCTGGCGCGCCTGGACCATGCCTTCCACCTGGCCATCTGCGAGGCTTCGCACAACCCGGTGCTGGTGCAGACCCTGGGCTCGCTCAACGGCCTGTTGCTCAATTCGGTGTTCGCCTCGGTCAACAACCTCTATCACCGGCCACTGCACAAGCGCCAGATCGACCGCCAGCATGCGCGCTTGTACCACGCGGTCACCGGTCGCTTGCCGGAACAGGCGCGCAAGGCCGCACAGGCGCATATCCAGGGCATCGCGCAAAACCTGCAGGAGATCGAAGAAGAGGAGCAGCGCTTGGTGCGGGCCACGCTGCGCCTGCAAGGCTGGGATTGAGCCTCGGCGCTGGGGATGGCGCCGGGTGGCGCCATCCGGTTTACCGGCTAGACCGAAGGGCGCCAGGTGACGTTGTGGATACCGAACTTCTCCGCCGTGGGGCGGCTGGTCTTCTTCACTTGTTCGCGCCCGAAGCGGCCGATGCGGCCCACCCCGGCGTCGCAGCTGGCCCAGTGCCAGGCCTCGGCGTTGTCCATCTTTTCCTGGCGGATGATGAAGGACTTGGGAGCACCGTGCAGGGTGTATTCGATGACGAAGAGTTTTGCGTTGTTCATAAAGCGTTCAATCCTCCCTGTGATGCAGCAGTGATCCCCCTGCGGCGGAAAAATTCACTCGGATTGTCCCAGCGGGCCGGCGAGGTGTCGAAAAATCCCGGCAGGCTATCCAAACGGATGGTTCTCGAGCGCCATGGCATCGATTTGGCTAGTGCTGGCTGGTGGCTGCCTCGACGGCTGGTTACCATGGTCGCCCGCCGTCCCGCCGCGACCTTGCCATGGCCCTAGCCGCTCCTCCCGACCTCACCGACACCGCGATTCCCGTGCAGCCGCTGGCCCGTACCTACCCGCGCGGGTTGTTCGTCGAGCCCCATGAGCACGACTGGGGCCAGTTGCTGTATGCCATGAGCGGGGTGATGTGGGTCGAGACTCCCCACGAGGCCCTGGTGGTGCCTCCGCAGCGGGCGGTGTGGCTGCCGCCGGGCGTGGTCCATGGCATCCGCGTGGTCAGCGACCTGCAGATGCGCAATATCTACCTGCGTCCCTCCCTGGCAGCGACTCTGGATACCAGGGTCCAGGTGCTGCAAGTGGATACCCTGCTGCGGGAGTTGATCGTGCGCCTGGTGGAGCTCGAACCACCCCAGCCGGACTACTACGAGGCCCTGGTGGGCCTGGCCCTGCTGGAGCTGCAACGGGCGCGGCGCTCGGAGTTGAAGATCGTCTTGCCCGATGCCGCCGACCGGCGCCTGTGCAGCCTGTGCCAGGCGGTGATGGCGGCGCCGTCCCTGGAGATATCCTTCGAGCAGCATGCCGAGGCCGTCGGGGCCAGCGTGCGTACCCTGGCGCGCTTGTTCAAGGAACGCCTGGGCCTGGGCTTCGCCGAATGGCGGCGCCAGGTGCAACTGGCCACTGCGGCGGCGGAGCTGATCCAGGGCGTGCCGGTGAGCCGGATCGCCCGCGAGCTGGGTTATTCCCCCAGCAGCTTCAGCGACATGTTCCGCCGCGAGCTGGGCGTCGCCCCCTCGCAGTATGTCGCCGGCGAACCCTCGGCCTGAGACACCGCGATGCTTTGGCCGATAGCCTGAAGTACTTGGCCGATGCCACTGCCTCCTTGTCTCTAGAATCCACTCCATGCCTGTAGCCGCTGCCGAGCCTGTGAAGCTGCGTTCGGGGCCGCAGGGCCTTGCGCGATCCCAGGCTCGCGGTGGCCCTGCGGGCCATGCGCAGCCTGCGGCAGCGGCTACACGAAGCGACGCTGTAGTTGCAGCCGAGCCCATGCACCACGGCCTTTTGGGAGTGAGCCATGAATTACCTGATGTCCCTGGCGGCTGGCCTGCTGGTCGGGCTGCTCTACGGTGCCCTGCAGGTGCGTTCCCCGGCACCGCCAGCCATCGCCCTGGTGGGGCTGCTGGGCATGCTCGGTGGCGAACAGCTGTGGCCCCTGGGGCGCCAACTGTTCAGCCAGTGGCTGTCCTGATCGCTGATATCGACTGTTTTTCGACCCATGGAGTCTTTGATGAAAGCACTGCAATTTTCCGCCACCGGCGACCTCGCTTCCCTGCAACTGGTGGAGGTTCCGACTCCGGTCCCCGGGCCCGGCCAGGTATTGGTACGGATCAAGGCGGCGGGCCTGAATCCCAGCGATGTGAAGAATGTCCTCGGGCGTTTTCCCTACACCACGCTGCCACGGATTCCCGGACGGGATTTTGCCGGGGTGGTGGAGCAGGGGCCGGACGACTTGATCGGCCAGGAAGTCTGGGGCACCGGCAGGGACCTGGGCTTTTTCGCCGACGGCAGCCACGCCCAGTACGTGGTGTTGTCGGCCAGCGGCGTGGCGCTCAAGCCCCGGCACCTGAGCTTTGCCCAGGCCGCCAGCCTCGGCGTGCCCTATACCACCGCCTGGGATGCCCTGGAGCGTAGCGGCGTGGTCGCCGGTACCCGGCTGCTGGTGATCGGTGGCGGCGCCGTGGCCACTGCGGCCCTGGCCCTGGCCAAGGTTCGTGGCGCCCAGGTGCTGGCGGCGGCGCGCCGGCCGGAGCAGGTGCAGGCGTTGCAGGCCCAGGGCTATCCGGTGCTGCAACTGGCGCAGCCGGAAAACCTCGCCACCCAGGTGGGCGAGCATCATGCCGGCGGCGCCGAGGTGATCTTCGACACTACCGGCTTCTGGCTGCCGGCGGCGGTGCCGGCCCTGGCCACGTTCGGTCGGATCGCCATCATCGCCGCGCCGGTGGATGGCCATGTGCAGCTGCCGGCCCTGGCCCTGTACCGCAAGGGTGGCTCGGTGGTGGGGATCAATTCGCTGCTGTATGGCGTCGAGGAATGCGCGGCGATGCTGGAGCAGTTCGGTCGCTATTTCGACGAAGGCTTGTTGCCGCTGCCCGAGGGGTTGCTGGAGTCGCCGCTGGAGCAGGGGCTGGAGCGCTATGCCGAGGTCAACCAGGGCGGTGGCGACAAGGTGATCCTGATTCCTTGAGGCGGGCAGGGCCGGGGGGCGTTGACGCAGCTTCGCAGGCTCAGCAGCGGCTACAGGGTTTGTTTGTGTAGCCGCTGCCGCAGGCAGCGTACGGGCCGTAGGGCCGTAGGGTTTGTGGGATCGCTGAAGGCCCTGCGGGCCTTGGCGCAGCTTCGCGGGCTCAGCAGCGGCTACAGGTTTGGGTAGGGCGATCACGGGGTCATTGCGGGACGCCGTGCTCCCAGGCCGACCAGTTCTTGAGGATGTCCTGCACCAGGGGGTTGCCGGCGCGGTAGAGGTTTTCCAGGGCCGGTACGAAACCGCCCTGGTCGGCGTACTTGAGCAGGTTGTCCACTTCGCTGGCACCGGGTGCCGGGCGGTCGAAGTCCGAGCCGGCGCGCAGTACCGCCAGGCGCTGGACGTCCACCAGGCCTTCGCGGCTGGCCCGCAGCAGCGCCTCGTAGGTGGAGTTGTCTTCCTGCTGGGTGGTGCAGTAAACGCCCTTGTTGTCGGTGAGCAAGCGGGTCCAGACCTCAGCTCGTTCACTCAGGCGCGTGCCGGAGAACCAGGTATTGCCGGCCAGGGTGTCGCAGCGGGTGACCACCGGCGGTTGGTTGGCCGGAGCCTGGGGATACTTCAGGCGCCAGGCCGCTGATTCCTTGCTTTCGCTCAAGGTCACCTTCTGGCTCAGGGCAAACGCCTTGGCCTGGAGTTTCGGGTTGAGCTCGAACACTTCGGTCTTGTAGTCCAGGGGCGGTTTTTCATTGGGCCCCTTGGTGTTGATGCCCAGGTAGCCGGTGGGCCATTCCTTGGGCGCATCCCGCGAGTCGAGCTCCCACTGGGTGCCGAACTCCACCAGGTAATGGGCCCAGGCCGCGGTGCCGATGGTGCCTTGATGCGGGCTGATGCCGGCAATCCCGGCAATGAGGAAGTAACTCTTGCGCAGGTCGAACTTCGGCGACAGCGCCAGGGCCAGGGTCGAGGCCGCGGCGTTGGTCTGGCCCATGCCGGTGGTCAGCAGGCACACCTGCCGGTCGTTGTTGCAACTGATGTCCGGGTATTCTCCGGCCAACCCCGGGACACGCACCTTGTGCTTGAGCTCCAGGCGCTCGATCCAGTTCTGTGCTTCCGGAGCGAACATGCTGATCAGCACCACCTTGGGCTTGATCGGCGCCTCATTGGCCCAGGCCCCGCCGGCCAGCACCGCACTCAGGCCCACTATCCACGAAACTTTCTGCATGCCACGCATAACACCTCCATGATTGCCGTTGATCGGTGCTGATCCTGCTCGATCCAGGTTACACCGTGGTTGTCTTGCTGCTTGTCGCTCGAAACTTGCCGCTGTCGCTAAAACTGATAGCCGACCCCGGCGTAATACCCCCAGCCGTTGGAGCGCGCGCGGAATTCGCCATCGCCGAAATTCAGCACGCTGCCGTCTTCCCAGTTGCCGCCGTTATGGAAGTACCGGCCCACCAGGGTGAAGCGCAGATGGGTGAAGGAGTACAGCAGCACATTGGTGGCCACGGTGGCATTGGCCGTACGGGCCGGGTTGTCCTTGTGCAGGTCGGAACCGAAATCGAAGTTGGTGAAGCCGATGTAGGTCAGCGAGGCGCCGTTGCTGAATTTGTCGATGGGCACGATGTACTTGAGCTGGGCGCGGTAGCCATCCCAGGAGTATTCATTGCTGGCGCCATAGTTTTCCCACTGGTAGCGACCGTAGAAGTTGGCGGACAGGTTGACCCGCGAGTGGGTGTCGATGTCGGTGCCCAGGCCGCTGTACAGGGTGTTGGCACGGTTGGCGGTGCGGCTGCCGTGGTCGTAGATCCAGTCGAAGGCCACGTACCACTCCTTGATCGGGCCGATGGCCAGGCTGCGGCCGGCCAGGTAGTCGATGGAGATGCGCGGCTCGTGCTCCATGAACAGCGGCGAGCCATGGTCCCAGACGCCCTTGTCGTGGCTGTTGCCGATATCGAGGACCTTCGGCAGGTCGATGTAGCCATAGAGCTCGAACGGTCCCTTGCGCCCGAAATACTCGTATTCCAGGTAGACGTCGTCCGCCGGGCGGGGGCCGAAGCTGATGTCCTTGCTGCCGATCAGCATCAGGTCCTGGTTGTACCAGTCGGAGAGGTAGGCGCCGGGCTTGGCCGGTTGCACATCCTTGCTCAGGCCTTCGCCCTGGGCCGACTCGTCCGGGGTGACCGGTTGGGCCAACAGTGCAGGGCTGAGTAATCCGGTAACGATGCCCAGTAGCAGGGAAACGCTGCGTGGGTACGAAGGCGCGGTACGCCTGGAGGTGACGAGCATTGAAAATCCTTGTTCGTGCGGGGTGAGATCAGGTTTGGGCAATCATCGGCGAATGGCCTGGATTCCCTGGCGCGCAAACGTTTGCATGTGTCGTACCAACTCGTCTTTTTGCTGTTGGATCGACGTGACCGGTCTGTTTGGGAAGGAAAGGGTGGATGAGCGCACCATTTGGCCAGGTTCAGCCCGAACTTGACCTCGTAAGGGTGCAATACAGTGACCTGTGCGCTGTTGTAAAAATTTTAGAACACTACGGATGGCCGAAAATAAGCGCTTTTTCCCGGATTTTTACTGAGATTAATCGTTGCACCTTACCAAGGTATTAATGCTATTTGATGGTGCACCAGGGTTGGGCAAGCTTTGCGGCGTCGTCTAGGTTTCTGCCAGGGAAATTTAACCATCAGTCAGGTTTTTGCGGGTTGCTGCGTGTAGTAGAGGGATCTGAAGCTTCCGGGTAGTACGCGTTCCTACGTAATGAAGAAGCCTGCTCTCAAGGAAGGAGCTGCATGTGAACGCTCGCGCCAGGGATGTGCTGGTCAGTCTTTCGCCTTTGCCCCTGGCCATCCGCCTGGGATTGGCCGGCCTGCTCTGGGGCCTGGCCAGCCCGGCAGCCATGGCCGCGTGCTCCCCGGCCAACCCCAGCGCCGGCAGCATCGTCACTTGCAGCGGCAATGCCACGGCGATCCTCACCAACGCTTTCGCCACCTCCGCCGACGACCTGACGGTCAACGTCAACAGTGGCGCGACCTTCAACTCGCTGCTCGGCGGCACGGCGATGAGCCTCACCGGCCATAACATCACCCTGAACAACAGTGGCACCATCGACCCGGCCCTGCTCGGGCTGGTGACCCTGCTCAGCAATGGTGCGGTCATCGGCAATGGCAGCGCCGCGACCGTCAACATCAACAACGCGGCCAGCGGTACCCTCAACGGTACCTCCGGCATCCTCGGCCTGAACCTGGGCACGCTCAACGGCATGGCGCTGAACATCAACAACGGCGCGGGGGGCAGCACCACCATCGTCAATAACGGCAGCATCGGTTCCTCGGCATTGCTGGGCCTGACCCTGCTCTCCGCCGATGCGCCGGTGGTGGCGGTGCGGGGTGGCTCGCAGGTCAACATGACCAACAACGGCACCCTGGTGGGCCGGGTGGCGTTCCAGGCCTCGGCGGCTGGCAACAACTTCACCAATACCGGGCAGATCACTGGCGGTGTGTCCCTGGGGGCCGGCAGCACCAACAGCTTCACCGCAGTGACTGGTTCCTCGGTCAGCAGCGGCGGCGGGATCGGTGTCAGCCTGGGTGGCCTGCTGGGGGTCGACCTGACGTTTGCCCCCACAGGGCAGATCGATGGCGGCGCCGGTGGTTCCAACACCCTGCTGCTGCAGAACACCCTGGGCGTGGGTGGCGGCACCACCGGCAGCGGCACCATTTCCAGCGCCAACTACGTCAACTTCAACAACCTGACCCTCAACAGCGGCACCTGGACCTTGCAGGGGCCGGTGGTCAGCGGCAACACCACGCTCAATGGCGGGGTGGCCCTGTACAACAACAGCGCCACCTTCGGCAGCGGTCTGCTGACCTCCAATGGTGGTGTGCTGCAAGCCAGCAGCGCCGGCCTGACCTTGAACAACCTGATCAGCCTGGGCGCTGGCGGCCTGACCCTGCAAGGCAGCAACGACACCACCCTGGCCGGGGTGATTTCCGGTGGTGGCGGGCTGGTCAAGTCCGGCGCCGGGCAACTGACCCTCAATGGCGCCAATACCTACACCGGCAGCACCACCCTCAATGGCGGCACGGTGCAGGTGGGCAACAACCAGGCTTTCAGCACTTCCACCGTGACCCTGGGCGGCGCGGCCACCTTGAGCGCGCCGGGCAGCGTCAACCTGGGCAACAGTTTCGTGTTGAACAACGCCCTGAGCACCGGCGGTGTCGGCGCGCTGACCTTGTCCGGTGTCCTCAGCGGCAGTGCCGCGCTGAACAAGGGTGGCACCGGTAGCCTGACCCTGAGCGGCAACAACACTGGCTTCAGCGGCACCACCAACCTCAACGCCGGCAGTCTGATCCTGGGCAACAACAATGCCTTGGGCAGTGGCCTGCTCAGTACGGCCAGCGGCACCACCCTGGATGCCAACACTGCCATCAACCTGGGCAACGCCCTGGCCCTGGCCGGCAACCTGACGGTGGGCGGCAGCAATGCCCTGACCCTGGGCGGCCTGGTCAGCGGTGCCGGTGGCCTGATCAAGAATGGCAGCGCCGACCTGGTTCTCAATTCGGCCAATGCCTACCTGGGCAACACGGCCCTGAATGCCGGGCGCTTGATCGTCGGCAATGCCGGCGCCCTGAGCACCGGCACCCTCAACGCGGCGGCCGGTACGACGCTGGATGCCAACACCGCCTTGAGCCTGGGCAACAACGTCAACCTGGCCGGTGCCCTGACCATTGGGGGCACCCAGAACCTGGGCCTCTCCGGGCAGATCAACGGTGCCGGCGGGCTGGTCAAGAACGGCGGGGCCAGCCTGACCCTGTCCGGCAACAACGGCTACCTGGGCAATACCAACCTCAACAGCGGGTCGTTGATCGTCGGCAGCAACCTGGCCCTGGGCCTGGGTGTGCTCAATACCGCCGCCGGCACTACCCTGGACAGCAGCACCGCGGTGTCCCTGGGCAATACCCTGAACCTGTCCGGCAACCTCAACCTGGCCGGCAGCAACGCGCTGACCCTCGGCGGGCTGGTCACCGGCACCGGAGGCCTGACCAAGAACGGCACGGCCAACCTGACCCTCAATGGCAGCAACACCTACCAGGGCGGAACCTTGCTCAACGGCGGCACCCTGACCCTGGGCAACAGCGGCGCCCTGGGCAGTGGCACCTTGACCGTGGGCAGCGCGGCGAACCTCGCCGGCAGCACCAGCCTGGACCTGCTCAATGCCATAGTGCTCAACGCCGACCTGACCCTGGACGGGCTCAACCCGCTGATCCTGGATGGCGATATCAGCGGTGCCTATGGCCTGGTCAAGAACGGTGGCGCCAACCTCACCCTCAATGGCAACAACAGCTACCAGGGCGGCACCTTGCTCAATGCCGGCAGCCTGACCCTGGGGAGCGCCACGGCCCTGGGCAGCGGTGCGCTGACCGTGGGCGGCGCCAGTTCGCTGAATGCCGGCAGTGCCCTGAACGTGGGCAATGCCATCAACCTCAATGCCAACCTCACGGTGGGCGGTAGCAATGCCCTGACCCTGGGCGGAACCATCGGCGGCAGCGCCGGGCTGATCAAGAGTGGCAGTTCCAGCCTGACCCTCAGCGGTACCAATACCTACCAGGGCAATACCGCCCTCAACGGCGGCACGCTGATCCTGGGCGCCAATGGTGCCCTGGGCAATGGCACGCTGAATGCCGCCAACGGCACCAGCCTGGATGCCAGCACCGCGGTCAGCATCGGCAATGGATTGAACCTGGGCGGCAACCTGACGATCGCCGGCAGCAATGCCCTGACCTTGGGTGGCGTGATCGGCGGGATCGGCGGCCTGATCAAGAATGGCAGCGCCGACCTTATCCTCAACGGCGCCAACGCCTACCTGGGCAATACCACCCTCAATGCCGGCCGGTTGATCGTCGGTAACGCCAATGCCCTGGGCGGCGGTGCGTTGAATGCGGCCGCAGGCACCACCCTGGATAGCAGCAGTGCCCTGACCCTGACTAACCAGTTGAACCTTGGTGGCGGGGTCACTATCGGTGGCGGCGCCGACCTGACCCTGGCCGGGGTGGTTGGCGGGATCGGCAGCTTGATCAAGAACGGCAACGCCAACTTGACCCTGAACGGCGCCAACACCTACCAGGGCGGCACCACGCTCAACGCCGGGACCCTGACCCTGGGCAACAACAGCGCCCTGGGCAATGGGGTGTTGACTGTGGGTGGCGCGGCAAACCTGGACAGCGCACCAGGTATCAGCCTGAACAACAACCTGACCCTCAATGCCAACCTGACCCTGCCCGGCAGCAACGACCTGACCCTGGGCGGGGTGATCGGTGGTACGGGGCAATTGATCAAGAACGGCACGACCAACCTGACGCTCAACGGCATCAACACCTACCAGGGTGGCACCGCGCTCAATGCCGGGACCCTGACCCTGGGCAACAGCGGGGCCCTGGGCGCTGGCGCCCTGACCGTTGGCGGCGCCGCGACCCTGGACAACAGCACGCCAATGGCCCTGGGCAACAACCTGACCCTCGATGCCGACCTGACCCTGGCCGGCAACAACAACCTGATCCTGGCTGGGGTGATCGGTGGCAGTTCCGGGCTGATCAAGGACGGCCTGGCGGACCTGTCCCTGAGTGGCAACAACACCTTCAGCGGACCCTTGAATGTGCTGGCAGGCAGTGTGACCACGCTCTCCAGCGGCGCCCTGGGCAACAGTTCCGGGGCCAATATCAGCGCGGGTGCCAGCCTCAACCTGGGCGCCAATGCCAGCCTTGGCGGGTTGACCGGCAGCGGCTCGGTGCAACTCAGCCCCGGGGTGGCGCTGAGTGTCGGTGGAAGTAACGCCAGCTCGGTGTTCAACGGCGACCTCAGTGGCAGCGGGCAGTTGACCAAGGTCGGCAGCGGCACCCTGACCCTGGACGGCATCAATGGCCTGACCGGCAACACCCTGGTCAGCGGCGGCACCCTGAAGGTCGACGGTTCCCTGGCCAGCGGCACGGTCAACGTCGCCAGCGGCGGCACCCTGACTGGCGCCGGTTCGTTGCTGGGCGCCCTGGATGTGGCGTCCGGTGGCCATCTGGCGCTGAACTCGGGCAATACCCTGTCGGTGGGCTCGCTGGTGCTCAACAGCGGCGCCAACCTGGACGCCAACCTTGGCGCGCCGTCCACCACTTCGCTGCTCAATGTCGGCGGCAGCCTGACCCTGGGCGGCCAACTGAACGTCAGCGATGCCGGTGGTTTCGGTGTGGGCGTTTATCGCCTGATCAACTACACCGGCAGCCTGGTGGACCTGGGCCTGAACGTGGCCAGCGTGCCATTGGGCTTCAACCTTGGCGACCTGGTGGTGCAGACCAGCGTTGGCAACCAGGTCAACCTGCTGGTGTCGGGAAGCGGCAGCAACGTGCGTTTCTGGGACGGCAGCCAGACCACGGCCAACGGCGTGGTCGATGGCGGCAGCGGCACCTGGGACTCGCTTGGCAACAACTGGACCTCGGTCAACGGCAGCCTCAACCAGACTTGGGGCAACGGCTTCGCGGTCTTCCAGGGCACTGCGGGTACGGTCACCGTGGCCGGGGCGCAGAGTTTCACTGGCATGCAGTTCACCACCAGCGGTTATCAACTGGTGGGGGCCCCCGGTGGTTCGTTGACAGCAGTCAACGGCAGCAGCGGCAACACGGCGATTCGCGTCGATCCCGGCATGACTGCCACCCTCGGCGTGGCGATCAACGGCAGCGGGACCCTGGCCAAGCTCGACAGCGGTACCCTGGTGCTCAATGGTGCCAACAGCTACAGCGGCGGCACTTCGCTGCAGGGCGGCACCCTGGTGGTGGGCAACAACAGCGCCCTGGGTACAGGCGCCCTGAGCACCGCCAATGGCACCACCCTGGATAGCAACACCGCGGTGACCCTGGGCAATGCCGTGACCCTGGCTGGTGCACTGAATATCGCCGGCTCCAATGCCCTGACCCTGGGCGGAGTGATCAGCGGCAACGGGAGCCTGGTCAAGAACGGCAGCGCCAGCTTGACCCTGACCGGCAACAACACCTACCTGGGGCCTACCGCGCTCAACGCCGGTGGCCTGATCCTGGCCAGCAACACCGCCCTGGGCGGTGGTGCGCTGAACGCCGCAGCGGGTACCAGCCTGGACGCCAGCACGGCGGTCAGCCTCACCAATGTGCTCAACCTGGCCGGCAACCTGGGCATCGGCGGTACCGCCGACCTGACCCTGGGCGGGATGATCAATGGAGCAGGCAGCCTGACCAAGAACGGTGCGGCCAACCTGATCCTGAACGCCAACAATGGCTTCACTGGCGGCACCTTGCTCAACGCCGGGACCCTGACCCTGGGCAACAACGGCGCCCTGGGCACCGGTGGCCTGACCGTGGGCGGTGCCGCGACCCTGGACGCCAGCAGCGCCCTGAGCCTGGCCAATGCCCTGACCCTCAATGCCAACCTGACCCTTGCCGGCAGTAACGACCTGACCCTGGGTGGAGTCATCGGCGGTGCCGGCCAGCTGATCAAGAATGGCCCGGGCAACCTGATCCTGGGCGGCGTCAACAACTACCAGGGCGGTACCTTGCTCAACGCCGGCACCCTGACCCTGGCCCAGGCCGCAGCCCTGGGCAGCGGCGCGCTGACCGTGGCGGGCTCCGCGACCCTGGCCAACAGTGCGCCGCTGGTGCTGAACAACGATTTGAACGTCAATGCCGGACTGGCCCTGGCCGGGGCCAACGACCTGACCCTGGGTGGCGTGATCGCCGGCAACGGGACCTTGACCAAGAACGGCGCGGCCAACCTGACCCTGAGTGGCAACAACAGTTTCAGCGGCCTGTTCGACGTGTCGTCCGGCAGCCTGATCACCCAGGGCAGCGGGGCCTTGGGCAACAACGCCAGGGTCAACCTCGGGGCTGGAACCAACCTTGACCTGGGCGCTTCCGCCAGCCTTGGCGGTCTCAGCGGCAGTGGTGCGGTGACCATCGGCAGCGGCAATACCCTGGCCCTGGGCGGTAACAACCTGGGCAGTACCTTCGCCGGCGGCCTGAACGGTGCCGGGCAACTGGTCAAGACCGGTAGCGGCGTTCTCAATCTCAGTGGCACCAGCAGCCTGAGTGGCAATACCCAGGTCAACGCCGGCACGCTGAACCTCAGCGGCTCCCTGGCCAGCAATACGGTCACGGTCAACAGCGGCGCGACCCTGACCGGTAACGGCAGCCTGGGCGGTACCCTCAGCGTGGCCGATGGCGGGCACCTGGCGCTGAGTTCCGGCAACAGCCTGTCGGTGGGCTCGCTGGTATTGGGGGCCAACTCCAACCTGGACGTGGGCCTGGGCACGCCAGTCAGCGGTGGCGGCAATGCCCTGGTCAATGTCGGCGGCAACCTGACCCTGGACGGTACCCTCAACGTCAGCGATATCGGTGGCTTCGGCACAGGCGTCTATCGCTTGATCAACTACACCGGAGCCTTGACCGACAACGGCCTGAACTTCGGCAGCTTGCCTGGCAGCGTGACCCCGGGCGATCTGCAACTGCAGACGTCGGTGGGTAACCAGGTCAACCTGCTGGTGACTGCACCCAACACCACGGTGCTGTTCTGGGATGGCTCGCAGACCGTGGGTAATGGGACGATCGAGGGCGGTTCGGGCACCTGGGGCAGCGGCACCAGCAACTGGACCTTGGCCGATGGCAGCCTGAACCAGGCCTGGGCCGGCAGCTTCGCGGTGTTCCAGGGCAACGCCGGCAACGTGACCGTGAACGGTACGCAGAACCTCACCGGCATGCAGTTCGTCACCGACGGCTACAACCTGGCCGGCGGTGTGGGCGGGGCGCTGAACCTGGTCAATGGCGGCACCGGCAACACGGCGATCCGGGTCGACCCGAATGCCACAGCTACCCTCGGCGTGACGCTCACTGGCGGCGGTACCCTGGCCAAGCTCGACAGCGGCATCCTGGTTCTCAATGGCAATAACAGCTACAGCGGCGGCACCTCGCTACAGGGCGGCACCCTGGTGGTGGGGAACGACAACGCCCTGGGTACAGGCGCCCTGAGTACCGCCAATGGCACCACCCTGGACAGCAATACCGCAGTGTCCCTGAGCAATGGGCTGAACCTGGCTGGCGCATTGAGCATCGGCGGTTCCAATGCCCTGACCCTGGGCGGCGTGGTCGGTGGCAGCGGTGGGCTGGTGAAGAGCGGCAACGCCAGCCTGACCTTGAACGGCGTCAATACCTACCAGGGCGGCACCTTGCTCAAGGCTGGGCAATTGATCCTGGGCAACAACAGCGCCTTGGGCACCGGGGCCCTGACGGTGGGCGGCAATGCCCAGCTCGACAGTCCGGTGGCCCTGCAACTGGCCAACGCCATTACCCTTGGCGCGCAGTTGAACCTGGCCAACCAGCAGGCCCTGACCCTCAGCGGCGTGATCAGTGGCAATGGCTCGCTGGTGAAGAATGGCAGTGGTGATCTGTTGCTCAGCGGCGCCAACACCTACAGCGGTGGCACCACGCTCAACGCGGGCATCACTCGCGGCGACACCAGCAGCTTGCAGGGCTCGATCCTCAACAACGCCGCGCTGATGTTCCAGCAGAACGCCAATGGCACCTATGCCGGCAACCTCAGCGGCAACGGCACCCTGGTCAAGCAAGGCAGCGGCACGCTGTTGCTGACCGGCAACAACAGCTTCACCGGTACCACCCAGGTGCAGGGTGGCTCGTTGCTGGTGGACGGCAGCCTGGCCAGCGGCAATGTGCAGGTGGCCAATGGCGCCAGCATCGGTGGCAGCGGTCAGCTCAGCGGCACCGTGCAGTTGGATGATGGCGCCAGTCTCAAGGCCGGCGGCAGTGCCACGCCATTGTCCGTGGGTGGGCTGGTGCTGTCTTCCGGCACCAACCTGGACTTCAGCCTGGGCCAGGCCACCAGTTCCACCACGGTGGTCAACGTGGCTGGCGACCTGACCCTGGACGGTACCTTGAACATCACCGATGCCGGAAACTTCGGCGTAGGTGTCTACCAGTTGTTCCGCTACGGCGGCACCTTGACCAATAACGGCCTGAACTACGGCACGCTGCCTGGGGGCGTGTTGCCTGGGTCCCTGAGCCTGCAGACTGCCCTGGCCAACCAGGTCAACCTGTTGGTGCAGGGCGCGCCAGGCCAGGTGCAGTTCTGGAACGGCGGCCAGACCACGGCCAACGGCAGTATCAGCGGCGGCAACGGAACCTGGGGCGGTTCGACCAACTGGACCGACCCCACCGGTACCCAGACCGAAGGCGCGGGCAACCAGTTCGTGATCTTCGGTGGGCAGGGTGGCACCGTGACCGTGGCTGGCAACCAGGGCTTCACCGGCATGCAGGTGCTGGACAGTGGCTATAGCTTCGTCGCTGGCAGCAACGGCAGCCTGAGCCCCACCAATGGCAGCGACGGCAGCCTGGCCAAGGTACGGATCAACGGTGGGGTGGTGACCCAAATAGACGCACCGCTGGTGGGCAACGGCGGTATCGAGAAGACCGATGCCGGGGTGTTGCTGCTCACCGGCGCCAACACCTACACCGGCGGCACCACGGTAAGTGGCGGCACCCTGGCGGGCAACACCACCAGCTTGCAGGGGCGGATGCTGGTCAACGCCCGGATGTTGTTCGCGCAGAACAGCAATGGCGTGTTCAACGGCCTGCTCAGTGGTACCGGTACCGTGGTCAAGCAAGGCGCCGGGCTGTTGCAACTCAATGGCAACCAGCCCTTCAGCGGCACCCTGGCGGTGGAGCAGGGCACCGTACAGATCGGCGACGCCCCGGCCTCCCTGGCCGGACAGGTGGTGGTCAGCAATGGTGCCGCGCTGCTGGGTAACGGTAGCGTCGGTAGCCTGGCCAACAATGGCCTGGTGAGTTCCGGCGGGCCGATCGGCAAGCTGGCGGTCACTGGCAACTTCAGCAATGGCAGCACCGGCACCCTGCAGTTGACGCCGACCTCGGCCAGCAGCCCGGCGTTGCAGGTCGGTGGCACCGCCAACCTGGCGGGCAACCTGCAGGTCACAGGCCTGAACTATGGCGCTGCCAGTTCCAGCTACTCGTTGATCAATGCCGGCGGTGGTATCACCGGTACCTTCAGCGGCAGCAACTTGCCGCAACTGGTGTTCTTCAACACCTCGCTGGTGTATGGCGCCAACCAGGTGAACCTGAACGTCAATCGCAACCAGACCAGCTTCGTCGACGTCGCCCAGACTTCCAATCAGCGCGCGGTGGCGGCGGCCCTTGCCGCCTACTCGGGTGACGACGACGATCCGGCCGACCAGTTGAACGCGCAGATCCTCGGCCTGGACCGCGCCGGGGCGGTGGAGGCGTTCAACAGCCTGTCCGGGGAGATTCACGCCAGCACCGTCAGCGCCTTGCTGGAGGACTCGCGTTATGTGCGTGATGCCCTCAATGACCGGATGCGCCAGCCTGGCTGCTCCAACTCCCAGGACGATCCACGGCAGGTCTTGGCCAGTCGTGAGAACCGCCTGAGCGGCAGCGGCTGCCAGGGTGAGATGGTCGGCTGGATGCGGGTGCTCGGCACCTGGGGCGACATGGCCGGCAACAGCAATACCGCCAAGCTGGACCGCAACCTGTCAGGCTTCATGCTCGGCAGCGACCGCCAGCTGGACGACACCTGGCGTGCCGGGGTCGCTGCCGGTTACACCCGCAGCGACCTGTCGGCCCATCGGCGCCAGTCCGACGCCAAGGTCGACAGCACGCACCTGGGGGCCTACCTCAATTCCCAGTTCGATGCCGTGGCCGTACGCCTGGGAGCGGCTTACAGCTGGCACCGGATCGAGACCAAGCGCGACGTCAATGTCGGCACCTACAGCGATCGGCTCAAGGCGCACTACAACGCCCGCAGTGCCCAGGTCTTCGGTGAGGTGGGGTATGCGATGGACGCTGCAGGTGTGGCCCTGGAGCCATTCGTCGGGTTGTCCTATGTCAACTACGACAGCAACACCGGCAAGGAAAAGGGCGGTGCGGCGGCGCTCAAGGCCAAGGCCAGCCAGGACGTGACCTTCTCCACCGTCGGTATACGGGCCGGCAAGCGCCTCACCTTGGGCAATGGGCACCAGCTCACGCCACGGGTGGGCCTGGGCTGGCGCCATGCCTATGGCGACACCAAGCCGGATGCCGACCTGACCTTCATCGACGGCGGCACCTCCTTCACCACCCAGGGTGTGCCGATTGCCAAGGACAGTGCGCTGCTGGAGGCTGGCCTGGACTACCAGATCACCCCGGCCGGCAAGCTGGGCATCGGTTACTCGGGGCAGGTATCCGACAAAACCAAGGACCATGCCATGACCCTCAACTTCACCCTCGACTTCTGACTGTCCAGGGTGTTCGGCAGCCGCCCTATGGGCGGCTTTGCCATGTCCGGTGGTCGCGCGAGGTTGCCGGTCGTCGGGCCGCGTTGCTTGACCAATGTCCTTGAGTGGCGTCCAGTGGCGCGCGATCTTGCTTGTCGGACATGGCAGAAATGCGGGCCGATACTGGAGGCCGACAAGCCTTGCCGGCTGTTCTGGATCACTCTTTCCTATATTTAAAATATAAGGCTGCTTGATTGCAGTGGACTTGTTTCAAGTCTGGCTGTTAATTCGATGAACTTGCATTTTGGCAAATTGTCCGACCCTCCTGCTGTCATGGTTCATAGGTGAAATAAAACTGCAACAAGGTCGCGTGAGTATGCGTGGATAGAAACTTTCCTGGTGTGTCGGTATCAGGCTGGGCTGTTTCGATTGTGGGTTTAAGTGGCACTATGGTGGGGCTTTGATAATAAGCGTGGGCTTACCGCGGACCAATCCGGGATGCAGGTTATGTACGATGAACAGCGTCAGGCTCGAATAATTACAGTTTTGCAACTTATAGGTAGTGCGCCTGATGCTGTACATGTCCGTGCGGCAGCGGCCTATGTCCATGGTTATATCGACGGACTATTCGACGAAGGTAAACTCTCGGTG
This sequence comes from Pseudomonas piscis, assembly GCF_009380155.1. GTDB lineage: Bacteria > Pseudomonadota > Gammaproteobacteria > Pseudomonadales > Pseudomonadaceae > Aquipseudomonas > Aquipseudomonas piscis. Next base: position 2,053,685 of record NZ_WHUV01000001.1, read on the forward strand.
CAAACCGCACAGGACTTGAAGTGGGTGGCGGAGATGCGCCGTGATAAGCGGCTGGCGGATTTGAACATTTGAACCCGATTGCTGAGGCAAACGCTGGAAGCCGGGCGTTTTATCCTCCTGTGTGCAGGTCTGCGGCACGGTTGTCCAAAGCATCGGTTCTTTTGTACCTGATCCTGCTTTTGGGCAGAGCGCAGCCACCCGGAGCGGGGCCGAGTCTACGGGCACCAGGCAGGCGCTCGAGGCGCTTCTGGCGATGGCTACTGCCTGTCCTCGCTACCCGCTGGTTTTTGGCTGGTCTCTACGGATACAGCATTATCGAGATGCGGATAGGGGCTGCCTTGCACGGGAAATATCCCGGTCTATCTTATGCCCTTGCTGTTTTCGCCCTATCTTCACTGTTCCTTGGTCAATCGAACCCTATCCCTGGAATGTCCTGTGGGTTAGTAGAGGCTCATGCTTGTTATGGACAGCCTGGTTGACTCTATGGGGAGCTTCTGGGGATGTCTTGGTCAAGTGTTCTGATGCAGTTTTAGTCTGTCAAAAATACAAGTCATGGTCTTTATCGATGGATGTCTGTCGGACTGTTTCAATCAATCATGGGTAAGTTTTTTTGAGTGTTCGTTCGGTTTTTCAGAACAAGTTTTTATATCCAATGGTTCGTTTTTTTATTTATAGTCAGGTGCGGTTTTCGTTGGGCGAGTTGCGCAAGGCAACATGAATGGTGCTTATGGCTCAGAGCGAAAAGTATTGTGGGGCTATTTGGATGTTGATTTTTCGTCGTGGCCATAGTTGTCATGTTTTTGTCGCGTGAACTTTTGACGCTGTTGTCCGGGTTCACTCTTCGGGTAGTCAAGACATATGAAGAAAGAGTCCGGCAAACGGGATACTCCCGGCATGGAGCTGACTGCTGCCAATATCCAGCGCGCAATGCTCGATGCCACCCCTGATTGCATCAAGGTGCTGACGCCTGGCGGTGTGCTCCTGGCCATGAGTGAGGCTGGATGCGTCGCGTTCCAGATACCCCAGGCGCAAGTCAAGGGCACGGCCTGGGTACCCTTGCTGCCTGCATCGACCCACGGCGCCGCCCTCGATGCCCTGGCCTTGGCGGCGGCGGGTATTTGCGCGCGTTTCACCGGCTACAGCGATGCCCACGGCAAGATCATCCACTGGGATAACCTGCTGACCCCGACCCTCGATCAGCAGGGGCGAGTGCATAGCATCGTGTGCGTATCGCGCGATATCACCCCGCAGGTGCTGTTGCAGCGGGAGCTGAACCAGGCGCTGGTGCGCGAACAACTATTGACGAGCGAAAGGCTGCATCGGATCAAGAACCTGTTCACCGTGGCCGATGCGGTGGTCATGATGGCCGACAGGGAAGCGCGCAGCACCGGTATTCTCGACCGCCTGGGCAAGATCGCGGCCGACAAGCTGAGGGCGCTGTCCAGGGTCTATACCCAGATCCTGGACGCGGAGGGGGGCACGGCGATGGAAATGACCGCCTTCATCGGTTCCGTGCTGCAACCCTTCGGCGCTCGGTGCCGGTTCAGCGGCACCCTCGAACATGTCCCCGGGACGCTGGCCAACCTGTTGGCCCTGTTGCTCCATGAACTGGCGACCAATTCGGTGAAGCATGGTGCACTGAGTGTCGTCGAAGGTGAGATCGACATTCGCTGGGCGAGCCATGAGGGCTGGCTGAGTCTCGATTGGCACGAGCAGGGCGGGCCGGCGATTCTTGCCCCGCCGCTCCGGCATGGCTATGGCTGTGAGTTGATCGACGAACTGGCGATCGTCGCCGGTGGGGCCATCGAGCGGCACTGGTACCCGGAGGGACTGCGGGTGGCATTGAAGCTTGCATTGGCCGGTAAGTAGCTCGGTAGCCGCATCCAGTGGTCATTTGCGGAACACCGAAAGAGCGATGCGCTCGGGTGCTAGAGTGCGCTGTCCAGGCATGACCGATACCCGGAGGAAAGATGGATCTGTGCGAACACTTGCTGCTGCTCGAACGCCAACTGCAGGACGCCGACGTGCGTGGCGATCCCCAGGCGCTGGATGCGCTGCTGGCCGATGAGTTCCTCGAGTTCGGCGTCAGCGGCGGGCGTTGGGACAAGGCCCAGGTGCTCGCCAGCTTGGCGCAGCAACTGTTCATCGAGCGGCACATCGAGCAGTTCACCGTGCAGCGGCTGGCAGCTGACTTGGCCCAGGCCACCTACCTGTGCCATAACGCCGCAGCGCCCGGGCGGGTGGCCTGCAGTGCCTGGCGCAGCTCGCTGTGGCGCTGCCGCGAAGGGCACTGGCAGATGCTGTTCCACCAGGGGACGCCGCGACCTGGGGCCTGAGGGCTCTGCTAGAATCCCCGTCCCAGACTTGACGAGGTGCCCCATGAGCGAGCCGATTCGCCTGACCCAGTACAGCCACGGAGCCGGTTGTGGTTGCAAGATTTCACCCCAGGTCCTGGAGGTCATCCTGGCCGGCAGCGGGGCGCAGAACCTCGATCCCAAGCTCTGGGTCGGCAACGCCTCGCGCGATGATGCGGCGGTCTACGCCATCGACGGCGAACGCGGGGTGGTCTCCACCACCGACTTCTTCATGCCCATCGTCGATGATCCCTTCGATTTCGGGCGGATTGCCGCCACCAACGCCATCAGCGATATCTACGCCATGGGCGGCGATCCCTTGATGGCCATCGCCATCCTGGGCTGGCCGGTGAACGTGCTGGCCCCGGAAGTCGCCCGTGAAGTGATCCGCGGCGGGCGCTCGGTGTGCGACGCGGCGGGCATTCCCTTGGCAGGCGGGCACTCCATCGATGCCCCTGAGCCGATCTTCGGCCTGGCGGTGACCGGCCTGGTGGAAAAACGCTTCATGAAGCGCAATGACACCGCCACCGCCGGCTGCCTGCTGTACCTGACCAAGCCCCTGGGGATCGGGGTGCTCACCACCGCCGAGAAGAAGGGCAAGCTGCGCGAAGGTGATGTTGGCCTGGCCCGCGACTGGATGTGCACCTTGAACAAGCCCGGCAGCCATTTCGGCAAGCTCGAGGCGGTTACCGCAATGACCGACGTCACCGGCTTCGGCCTGCTCGGGCATCTGGTGGAGATGGCCGATGGCAGTGGCCTGACCGCGCGTATCCACTATGACCGGGTGCCGCGCCTGCCCGGGGTGGAGTACTACCTGGACCAGGGCTGCGTGCCCGGTGGCACCCTGCGCAACTACAGCAGCTACGCCGACAAGGTCGGGCGGGTGCAGGAGCTGCACAAGCGGGTGCTGTGCGATCCGCAGACCAGCGGCGGCCTGCTGGTGGCGGTGACGCCTGAAGGCAATGCCGAGTTCCTCGCCCTGGCGGCGCAGTTGGGCCTGGAACTGGCGCCTATCGGCGAGCTGTTGGAGCGACAGAGTCACGCGGTCGAGGTGTGCTGATGTCCCTGGACTACACCGATTACCGCGAGATCTTCCTCAACGACCGGCCGCTGATGGACACCCGTGCGCCGATCGAATTCACCAAGGGCGCCTTTCCCGGCGTGCTCAACCTGCCGCTGATGACCGACCAGGAGCGCCAGCGGGTCGGTACCTGCTACAAGCAGCAGGGCCAGCAGGCGGCGATCGTCCTCGGGCACCAGCTGGTATCCGGGGCGATCAAGGCCGAACGTATCCAGACCTGGGCCGATTTCGCCCGGGCCCATCCCGATGGCTTGCTCTACTGCTTCCGTGGCGGCTTGCGTTCGCAGATCGTCCAGCAGTGGCTGCGCGACGAGGCCGGCATCGACTATCCACGGGTGGGCGGTGGCTACAAGGCCATGCGGACCTTTCTCCTGGACACCGTGGAGCAGGCCATGCAGCAGTGCGACTTCGTGCTGCTGGGCGGCATGACCGGCACTGGCAAGACCCAAGTGCTGGGGCAGTTGGACAACGCCCTCGATCTCGAAGGCCATGCCAATCACCGGGGTTCCAGTTTCGGCCGGCGCGCCACCGGCCAGCCGAGCAACATCGACTTCGAGAACCGCCTGGCGGTGGACCTGCTGAAGAAGCGTGAGCGTGGCGTGCGGGGCTTCGTCGTCGAGGACGAGAACCGCATGATCGGTAGCTGTGCATTGCCGCTGCCGTTGCACCAGGGCATGCAGCTAGCGCCGATGATCTGGCTGGAGGACCGCCTGGACCAGCGGGTGCAGCGGATTCTCCAGGACTACGTGGTGGACCTGTGCGCCGAGTTCGTTGCTGTGTATGGCGAGCCGGGTTTCGCTCTGTTCGCCCAGCGCTTGCTGGAAAGCCTGAACAAGATCCACAAGCGCCTGGGCGGCGAGCGCCACCAGCGGTTGCTGGCGCTGATGCAGCAGGCCCTGGCCGAACAGGAGCGCAGCGGCGTGGTGGAGTTGCACCGGGGCTGGATCCAGGGCCTGCTCAGCGAATACTACGACCCGATGTACGCCTTCCAGCGCGAGAGCAAGGGCGCCCGGATCGAGTTCGTGGGCGACCACGCCGCAGTGCTCGATTACCTGCGCCAGCGCCGCCCTCTGTAGCTGCTGTCGAACCCGTGAGGCTGCGCATGAGAACGCAGTCCTCGCCAAACCAGTCGATGCATTCCACCTGGATAAACGCAGTGCCTGCTCTAGCGGGCGCTGCGCACCCGGTCGCAGCCGCGCTGGCGCTTGGCTGCGGTCAGGGGAAGGGTTACAGCAGGGCGCCGCCGACCAGGCCGCAGACGATGCCCACCAGCATGGTCAACACGGCGACGGTGACCAGCACCCGGGCGTCGAAATCCTTGCGCAGCATCAGCAGCGACGGCAGGCTGATGCTCGGCAGGGTCATCAGTAGGGCCACGGCGGGGCCGGTACCCAGGCCGAGGGTCATCATGGTCTGGACGATGGGGATTTCCGCGGCGGTAGGGATTACGAACAGGGTGCCGGCAATCGCCAGGGGCACCAGCCACCACAGGCTATCGCCCATGGCCCCGTCGATATGCGGGAACAGCCAGACCCGCGCCGCGCCCAGCAGCAGGACCGCGACGATATAGATCGGGATGGTGCTCCAGAACAGTTGCCACAGGGTCTTGCCCCAGCGTGCCAGGAAGGGCTGAGAGTTCGGCGTGCCGGCTTGCACCACGGCTTCCACCGCCGCTTCGGGCAGTTGCTCGGGGCGAGCCACGCGCTGGGCGATCAGCGATACCCCCAGCACCAGGACGATGCCAGCCACCAGGCGCAGGGCCGTGAAACCCCAGCCGAGGACGAAACCCATGAACACCAGGGTCGCGGGGTTGAGCACCGGGTTGGCGATCCAGAACGCCAGGGCCGCACCCACCGATACGTTCTGCCGACGCAGGCCGGCGGCCACCGGGGCGGCGCAGCAAGAGCACATCATGCCGGGCAGGGCGAACAGGCCGCCGCGCAGGGTCGAGCCGAAGCCGGCGCGTCCGAACAACCGCAGCAGCCAGTCCCGGGGGATCAACACCTGCAGCAGGGAGCCGAGGATCACTGCCAGAACGGCGGCCTTCCAGATCGCCAGGAAGTACACCTGGGCATAGGCCAGGGCAGCGCTCCAGGGCGAGCTTTGCTGATCGTTGAGGATCGAGGCACCGATACTGTGGCTGTCGGCGGCGACGAAGGCCTTGAAGTAGTAGGGCGACCACTTCACGTAGTACAGGCCGATGGCGGCGACCAGCAGGAACAGCAGGGGTTTCCACCAGAACGACCAGCCACGGGCGGGCTGGGTGGAGGCGAGGTTGGACATGAAGGGGATTTCCACACGAAGACAATAAGCGCGGATTTTAGCCGATGGCCGAGCCAGTTGCTGAATCGATCATGGTGCTGTCTTTTCCAGGGGGAGGTCGTTGACAATCGATAACCGCAAAGTTATGGTTTTAATTCATAACTTTTTGGCTATGTATTTCATGAACACTTCGACGGACCTCCTCTTCACTGCCCTGGGGGATCGCACACGGCGCAATCTGTTCCAGTACCTGGCGCAGCAGGGCGAGCAATCGGTGCACGCCATGACGGCCCAGGCGGGCATCTCCCAGCCAGCGGTGTCCAAGCACCTGGCGCTACTCAAGCGTGCCGGCCTGGTGCAGGACCGGCGTGCCGGCCGCGAGACTTTCTACTGCATCCAGCCTGACGGGTTGGCGCCGCTGATCGACTGGATGAGCTTCTACAGCGAGTTCTGGAACAAGCGCCTGGATTCGCTGGAAGACTTGTTGGGGCGCATGGACACATGAACCTGTTCCCGGATTACAGCCGCAGCCTGGTGTTCCAGCGGCAAGTGCCGCATCCACCGGAAAAGGTCTGGCGCGCCCTGACCGAATCCTGGCTGATGGACGAATGGCTGCTGGACAACGACTTCATACCCGTGGTCGGCCATCGTTTCACCGTGCGCGGCAAGCCGCGGCCGGGCTGGTCCGGGGTCACCCATTGCGAGGTGCTGACGGTGGAGGCGCCGCTCCGGCTGGCCTATCGCTGGGGCGACGGCACCGAGTCGGTCAATGGCCTGCGGACCCTGGTGACCTGGAACCTGACCGCCAATGCCGGCGGCACCCTGATTCATCTCGAACACTGCGGGTTCGGTGCCAGCGACGAGCTCAGCGCCAGGCGGATCGGCGCCTTGTGGCCGGTATTTCTGCAACGCATGGATACTTTACTGGGAGCAATCGCATGACTTTGATCCAACCGCAGGTGGCCGTGGTCTATCACAGCGGCTATGGCCACACCGAGCGCCAGGCGCGCGCCGTTGCCGAGGGCGTGGCCCTGGTCCCGGGGGTACAGGCGCTGCTGCTCGATCTCGAGCAGGCCGCTGCGCAGCTGGAACTGCTGAATCAGGCCGAAGGCATCATCTTTGGCTCGCCCACCTACCTGGGCAATGTGTCGGCCGCCTTCAAGGCGTTCCAGGAGATGACCTCGCGCGCGGTCATGTCCAACGGTTATGCCTGGCGCGACAAGGTGGCTGCCGGCTTCACCAACTCAGGCGCCCAGGCCGGGGACAAGCTGGCCACCCTGGTGCAACTGGCGCTGTTCGCCGCCCAGCACGGCATGCATTGGGTCAACATGAGCCTGCCGCCGGCCAACAACAGCACGAACGGATCCGCCGCCGACCTCAACCGCCTGGGTTTCTGGCTGGGAGCCGGGGCCCAGTCGAATGTCGATGAAAGCGCCCAGACCGCGCCACCGGAAGCCGACCTCGCCACCGCCCGGCACCTTGGCCAGCGCGTGGCCGAGGTCACCTTGCAACTGGCCCACGGTCGCGAACGGTTGGGGCGGGCGGCCTGAGGCAGGCCCGCGGTTGCGAAGGCGCCCTGTGCTTGCCTGCTGCCGGGCAAGCCTCCCTGCCGGTTCAGCTCTCGCACTGCCAGTAATGCCCTGGGCTGATCAGCTCGGGCATTCATGCGCGCCATTGTCCAGGCCCTGCTTGTAGCTCTGGCTGTGCAGGCTGGCCTTGCCGTCGCGCCAGGTCAGGGTCAGCACGTACAGCGAGTCGAAGTCATTGGAGGCCCAGTCTTCGGTGATCGAGTGTTTTTCGCCCACGGCTTCTTCAGCGACCTTGTTGATCAACTCCGGCAGGTAGCCGTGGGACCAGGCGGTGTAGATGATCGAGTTGTGGTAGCGATCATGCAGCAGCTCGTCCGCCAGGTCGCTGGTGTCGTTGGCGGCAAAATCGATGTTCACCGGCAGGCCGAGCTTGATGGCGCTGGGGCTGATGGTCATCAAGGGGCGGATGTAGCTGTAGGAGTTGTCCAGCTCGCCTTCCTCGACGTTGCGCGTCGGGTCGGCGGCGAACACGTACTGCGCCTTGCCGAATTTTTCTGGCAGTAGCGAGGCCAGGTCGATGGCCCGGTTCAGGCCCTGGCAGTTGAGTTGGCCAAGACCACCGGCGGGCTTTTCCGCGTGGCGCAAAAAGACCAGGGTCTGGGTGCCATCCGCTGGTTGCGCGCGGCTGACGCTGGATTCCAGGAACAGGCACAAGGTGCTGCCCAACAGCAGGGCGGGGAGCGGCAGGTAGCGGCGGTGCAGGGCATAGCGGGCAAGGCGGCGGGGCAGGCTCATGGGCTTGTCGTTCTTCGCGGGCATTCATGACGGCTGACAAACCGATGTTCCTTGTCGTTGCTGCGGCCTGTCGGGGCCGTGGGTTCTGAGTCCCTGAATGGCATTTGGTTCGATCATCGGCAGGTTGAACGCTGCAGGTTGCCGATTTAAGAAAAGCCGGCGGATAATTCCCCGCGGTTGCCCGCCTGTGGCGCTGTTCCCCTTTTGATTGAGACTGGAAGCCTGTCATGACCGATCTTTCCGCTTTTGCCGTCACCCAGAAATGGCCCGCGCAATTTCCCGACTGGATCCAGTTGTACTCCCTGCCGACTCCCAATGGGGTCAAGGTCTCGATCATGCTCGAAGAGATCGGCCTGCCTTACGAGGCCCATCGGGTCAGCTTCGATACCCAGGACCAGATGACGCCCGAGTTCCTCAGTGTCAGCCCCAACAACAAGATCCCGGCGATCCTCGATCCCCATGGCCCGGGCGAGCAACCGCTGGCGCTGTTCGAGTCCGGGGCGATCCTGATCTACCTGGCCGACAAGAGCGGGCAACTGCTGGCCCAGGAGTCGGCGGCCCGCTATGAAACCATCCAGTGGTTGATGTTCCAGATGGGCGGCATCGGGCCGATGTTCGGCCAGGTGGGCTTCTTCAACAAGTTCGCCGGCAAGGAGTACGAGGACAAGCGCCCCCTGGAGCGTTACGTGAACGAAGCCAAGCGCCTGCTGGGGGTGCTCGACAAGCACCTGCAAGGGCGTGACTGGATCATGGGCGAGCGCTACACCATCGCCGATATCGCCACCTTCCCGTGGATCCGCAACCTGATCGGCTTCTACGAGGCCGGCGAGCTGGTGGGTATCGACAACTTCCCTGAGGTCAAGCGAGTGCTGGCGAAATTCGTGGCGCGCCCGGCGGTGATTCGCGGGCTGGAGATACCCAAGGTTTCTTGACGGGCGCACGCCCTCTAGCCGCTGCCGCAGGCTGTGCTCGAGCGCGCAGCGGTCGCGGCGATCTCAAGAGCGCCTGAGGCCTGGGGTCGCCAAGCAAGGGCCTGCGGCCCTTCTCGCAGCCTCGCTACAGCCAGCGTTGTGCCTTATAACGCTGCGCCTCATAAGAAACAGGAAATTTCGTATGCGCCCCCTGAGTTTCAAGCAGGTCGACGTCTTCAGTTCCACGCCCCTGAAGGGCAACCCGGTGGCCGTGGTGTTCGATGCCGACGGGCTCGACGAGCAGCCGATGGCGACCTTCGCCAACTGGACCAACCTCAGCGAAACCACCTTCATCCTCCAGCCCCGGGACCCGCGTGCCGACTATCGCCTGCGGATCTTCACCACCCTGGACGAGCTGCCGTTCGCCGGCCACCCGACCCTGGGCAGCTGTCATGCCTGGCTGGAGTCCGGTGGGGTGCCCAAGGGGCAGGAGATCATCCAGGAGTGCGCGGTGGGCCTGGTGCGGATCCGCCGCCAAGGGCAGCAATTGGCGTTCCTGGCGCCGCCCCTGCTGCGCTCCGGGCCGGTGGCGCCCGAGTTGCTGGAGCAGGTGCGCCAGGGTCTGCGCCTGGTACCGGGGGCGATCGTCGATGCCCAGTGGGTCGATAACGGCGCTGGCTGGCTGGCGGTGATGCTCGCCGAGCGCCAGCAGGTGCTGGAGCTGCAACCCGACTATTCGCAGTTGCACGGCCTGGCGGTGGGGGTGATCGCCCCTTGCGACCCGGAGCGCGACGAGAGCGATGCGCAGTTCGAAGTCCGGGCTTTCATCGCTGGCGACGGCATGCCCGAGGACCCGGCCACCGGCAGCTTGAACGCCGGCATTGCCCAGTGGTTGCTGGGGGCGGGGCTGGCCCCGGCGCGCTATCGGGTCAGCCAGGGCCTGAGCATGGGGCGCGCCGGTTGCATCGAGGTGGAGCAGGTGGGGGACGAGGTGTGGATCGGTGGCAACGCGGTGACCTGCATCGATGGACATCTGACGCTGTAGCCCAGCCCCGGAGCTGCCCTGGCACGCTTGCGGCAGATCGTCGCAGGATGCTGCCCGGCCCTCGTGGCGAGTGCCTGAACACCGGGGTTGTCGGCGATTGTTACCTGATCGGCAAGGCTCTCTTGAGCATCCCGGGTTTGTACCCGGGCGGCCGCAGGCATAAGCTTTCAGCCTTTTTTCGATATAGCTCTAGTTGTCCCGCGCCCAGCCTTAGGAAAAAACATGTCCAGTCAGTTTCCAGAAGCCCGTCCTCGTCGCCTGCGTCGTTCCGAACAGCTGCGCAGTCTGTTCCAGGAAACCGAATTCACCCTCAACGACCTGGTGCTGCCGATTTTCGTCGAGGAGGAAATCGACGATTTCGTGCCGATCAAGAGCATGCCCGGCGTGATGCGCATCCCCGAGTCCAAGCTTGCTGGCGAAATCGAGCGTTATGCCCGTGCCGGGATCAAGTCGGTGATGACCTTCGGCGTGTCCCATCACCTGGATGGCGACGGTAGCGATACCTGGCAGGAAAACGGCCTGGTCTCGCGTATGTCGCGCATCGCCAAGGACGCGGTGCCGGAGATGGTGGTGATGTCCGACACCTGCTTCTGCGAGTACACCGAGCATGGCCATTGCGGCGTGATGCACGGCCACGAGGTGGATAACGACCAGACCTTGATCAACCTCGGCAAGCAGGCCGTGGCCGCCGCCCGCGCCGGTGCCGACGTGATCGCCCCGTCGGCAGCCATGGACGGTCAGGTCCAGGCGATCCGCCGGGCCCTGGATGCCGCCGGGTTCACCCAGACGCCGATCATGGCCTATTCCACCAAGTTCGCCTCGGCGCTCTATGGCCCGTTCCGCGAGGCTGGCGGCAGTGCGCTCAAGGGCGACCGCAAGAGCTACCAGATGAACCCGATGAACCGCCGCGAAGCGGTGCGTGAGTCGTTGCTGGACGAGCAGGAAGGCGCCGACTCGCTGATGGTCAAGCCGGCGGGCGCCTACCTGGACATCATCCGCGACATCCGCGAAGCCTCGCGCCTGCCGGTGGCGGCGTACCAGGTCAGTGGCGAGTACGCGATGATCAAGTTCGGTGCCCAGGCCGGGGCGATCGACGAGCAGCGCGTGGTACGCGAGAGCCTGGGCTCGATCAAGCGTGCCGGCGCCGACCTGATCTTCACCTACTTCGCCATGGACCTGGCCCTGGCCGGGATCTGACTCCCGCCGCGCCGGTGCCCAAGACCACGGACGTCATCGCGACGTTCGTGGCTATTGCCAAGCCTTCCGTCCCTACATGACAATGCGATTCATTATCAAATATGAATCCCCTCTGTCATGCCCGCCGACGACTTAACCCTGAGCTGTGCCGTCAACGACCTCTATCTCGACCATCATGGCTGGCTCCAGGGTTGGCTGCGCCGCCGCCTGGGCAACACCTGCGATGCCGCCGACCTGGCCCAGGACACCTTCGTGCGGGTGCTCAAGGCGCGCAACGCCCTGGAGATCCGTGAGCCTCGGCCCTATCTCTCGCGGATCGCCAATGGGTTGCTGATCGACCTGTTCCGCCGTCGCTCCCTGGAACAGGCCTATCTCGAGGCCCTGGCCCAGGTGCCCGAGGCCGAGCATCCGTCGCCTGAAGAGCAAGGCATGCTGCTGCAGGCCCTGATGGAGGTCGACCGCTTGCTCGATGGGCTGGGGGCCAAGGTCAAGCAGGCCTTCCTGCTGTCCCAGTGCGATGGCCTGACCTACGAGCAGATCGCCGTGCGCCTTGGAGTGTCGGTACGCAGCGTCAACAACTACATGGCCAAGGCGATGGAGCATTGCTGCCTGATGCAGATGCGGATGCAACGCGGATGAGCCCGCCACCGCTGCAATTGAGCGTGGGCGAGCGCCAGGCCATCAGCGCCGCCGCCCGCTGGTATGCCCAACTGCGCTCCGGTACGGCCAGTGAACAGGAACAGGCGGCGTGGCGTGAATGGCTGGCGGCTGATCCGTTGCACCGCGAGGCCTGGACGCAGATGCAGGCACTGGGTGAGCAGATGTCGGCGCTGCCCGGTGGCCTCGCCGGTTCCACGCTGCGCGGTGCCGGGCGTTCGCGTCGCGAGTTGATGCGTAACCTGGTGGTGCTGGCTTCGGCGGGCTCCCTGGGATGGCTGGGCTGGCGCAGCGACAGTGCCCAGCAACTGTTGGCCGACTATCGCACCCAGGTCGGCGAACGCCGGGAAGTACGCTTGGCGGACGGCAGCTCGCTGCTGCTCAATACCAACACGTCGGCAAACGTGCAGTTCGACGGCGAGCAACGCAAGGTGACCTTGCTCTGGGGCGAGATGCTGGTCAGCACCGGCGCCGACTCGTTGCAGCGCCCATTCCAGGTGTTCACCCGGCACGCCAAGGTATTGGCCCTGGGCACGCGCTTCCTGTTGCGCAGCGACGAGCATGAAGACCAGGTCGCGGTGCTCGAGCATGCGGTGCAGGTCAGTCTCGGGCATGGCATTGCGCCGCGCCGGGTCGAGGCCGGCCAGCAACTGGCGTTCAGCGCCCGGGACTTTGCCGCATTGCAGCCCAACGATGCATCGGTGGGCGCCTGGCGCCAAGGCAGCATCATCGCCATCGACCGGCCGCTGGGGGAGTTGCTTGCCGACCTTTCGCGCTACCGGCGCGGGGTCTTGCAGTGCGATCCGCAGATCGCCGGGCTGAAGGTCTCCGGGGCCTTTCCCATCGACGACACCGATCGTGCCCTGGCGGCATTGCAAAGCGGCTTCTCGTTGCAGGTCAAGCGCTATACCCGGTATTGGGTGCGGATTTCCGCCAGCCACGTGGGCTGATCGGGTGCGTGAAAAATAATTGTTCGCGTTTGCACTATTGTCGGGCCTGGTCCGGCTCATCCCCCAGTGGATTCATTTTCAAGCGTGGGGGATGGCAAAGCATGTCTGATGTACACAAGTCCAAGCGGGTGTTGGCGGTCAGGATCGGGTTGTGGGGGGCGCTGACGGCTCACGCCATGGCACCGGCAATGGCTGCGGTCGCCAGCGAGCAGGTGCAGGCCCGCCACTTCGATATCGCCGCCGGTGAGCTCACCGAGGTGTTGAGCCGTTATGCCAGCGCTGCGGGGGCGGCCATTTCCTTCGATGCCCGGCAGACTGCTGGCCTGCGTTCAGCCGGCCTGAAGGGCGACTATGGCGTGCAGGAAGGTTTTGCGCGGATTCTTGCCGGCAGTGGCTGGCAGGCCGAACCCCAGAGCAACGGCAGCTATGTCTTGCGCCCCGTACCCCAGGGCAGCGGCGCCCTGCAGTTGGGCACCACCCAGGTCCAGGGCCAGGAGCTGGGGGCGACCACCGAATACTCCGGCTCCTACACCACTGGCGCGGTGACCATCGGCAAGGGCCAGCATTCCCTCAAGGAAACCCCGCAGTCGGTGACCGTGATCACCCGCAAGATGCTCGATGACCAGAACCTCAACACCATCGACCAGGTGATGGAGAAAACCCCGGGCATCACCCTCTACGACTCGCCCATGGGCGGCAAGTACTTCTACTCCCGGGGCTTTCGCATGACCGGCCAGTACCAGTACGACGGCGTGCCCCTGGACATGGGTAGCAGCTACGTGCAGGCCGACAGCTTCAGCAGCGACATGGCCTTTTATGATCGGGTGGAGATCCTGCGTGGCGCCGCCGGCATGCTCAAGGGCGCAGGCGGTACCGCAGGCTCGGTGAACTTCGTGCGCAAGCGTGGTCAGGCCACGCCGCACACCGAGCTTGCGATGTCCGCCGGCAGTTGGGACAACTATCGGGCCCAGGTGGACACCGGCGGGCCGTTGAACGATGCCGGCACGGTCCGTGGCCGGGCGGTGGTCACCCAGCAGACCCGGCAGTACTTCTATGACCTGGGCGAGCGCAAGGACCAGGTCTACTACGGCGCCCTGGATTTCGATCTTGGTGACGACACCACCCTGGGCCTGGGCATGGCCTATGAAGACGTCGATTCGCGCCCATGCTGGGGCGGCCTGCCGCGCTACAGCGATGGCAGCGATCTCAAGCTCGGCCGTTCGACTTGCCTGAACGCCGCCTGGAACAACTCGCGCAGCAAGCGCGCGACCTATTTCGCCGACCTCCGGCAGCAGCTCAACGATGACTGGGCGCTGAAGGTGGCGGGTGTCTACAGCCGCAACACCCAGGACATCGAATACGCGTTCCCCAGCGGCTCGGTGCCGGTGGGCGCCAGCCGCTCCAATACCCTGATGCTGGCCAGCACCTTTGATTACGACCAGGTGGACTATGGCTTCGATGCCTATGTCGACGGACGCTTCCAGGCCTTTGGCCAGGAGCACGAACTGACTGTCGGGGCCAATGCCAGCCGTTCGATCAAGGACGACTTCTACGCCGTGGCCAGCTTGCCGCAACGGCAGAATGTGCTGGACCCCGATCACCACCTGCCCAAGCCCGATGACAGCTACTACCAGGCCAACTCCAGCCGGGGCGGCCCCTCCGATATACGGATCCAGCAGCAAGGGCTGTATTCCACCCTGCGCCTGAAACTGGCCGACCCGCTGACCCTGGTGATGGGCAGCCGGGTCAGCTGGTACAAGTCGCAGAACGATGCCGTGGCCTACTGGCGCGAAACCCGTACGCCCAGCAGTACCCGTTCCAAGGAAACCGGCGAGGTCACCCCGTTCGCCGGGATCTTGTATGACCTCAACGACAACCTGACGCTGTATGCCAGCTATTCCAGCATCTTCACCCCCCAGGGCAACTATCGGACCCTGGATGGCACCACCCTCAAGCCGCTGGTGGGCAAGAGCTACGAAGCAGGGATCAAGGGCGAGTGGTTCGATGGCCGCCTGAACAGCGCCTTCAGCCTGTTCCGCACGATCCAGCAGGATGCCCAGCAGGACGACCCGGCATGCCCCGACAGTACGTGTTCGATGAACTCGGGCAAGGTCCGCGCCCAGGGCTTTGAAGCCGAAGTCAGTGGCGAGGTGATCGAGCGTCTGCAGGTGCTGGCCGGCTACACCTATACCCAGACCAAGACCCTGGAGGACGCCGACCGCAACAACAACGGCCAGCCATTCAACTCCTATGTGCCGCGGCACCTGTTGCGGGTCTGGGGCGACTACCAGCTGGGCGGTGCTCTGGAGCGCTTTACCTTGGGGGCCGGGGTCAATGCCCAGAGTGACAACTACCGCGTCTCGCCTGCCAGCGGCAAGCACATCAGCCAGGCCGGTTATGCCATCTGGAACGGGCGGATCGGCTACCGCATCGACGACACCTGGTCCCTGGCGCTGAACGGCAACAACCTGTTGGACAAGCGCTACTACACCACCATCGGTACCGAGAATTTCGGCAACTTCTATGGTGATCCGCGCAACTTCACCCTGTCGGTCAAGGCCGACTTCTAAGGCCCGTGAGGCGGGGCTGGCGGATGCCGGAACCGCCTTGCCAATACCGATGGAGCGGGGCAGGTCTCACGGCGTCCTGGGCAGCGCCGTGGCGGGCTGTGGGGATATCTGCCGTTCACGGAAATACCGCTCCAGCACCTGCGGGTCGGCCGAACGCTCCGCCAGCGCGACGTAGGTGTCGGGGCGCAGCAGGTACAGGGCGTTGCGCACCAGCCCGGCCTCGGCATGGGCCGGCAGCCAGTCGAAGCTCGACAATGGGACACCCCGGGCCTGGCACCAGTCGCGCAAATCCTCATTCGCCTCGCCATACACATGCACCTGCCAGCCCAGGTACTCCAGGCTGTCGAAATTGTCTTGCCCCTCGGTCCTGACCCAGGGCAGGCGATCGCCGCCGTGCACCGGGCCGACGCCGCCGGCGCTCAGGGGCATGCCGCGGTAGTTCAGGGTGATCTGCGACACGGTGCGAAACAGGAACTCCCGGGCCCGTTCCACGGCGGCGATCTTCGGCAGTAGCAGGGGCGCCAGGCGGGTCCGCACCAGCTGGGCGATCGGCCCATCGGCGGTGGCGAAGCTGAACACCCGATCGGTGGTGGCCACCAGGCGCCGGGCGAACTCCATGCGCTCGATGCCGTAGCTGTCCAGCAAGCTCTCGCTGGCCTGGCCCTTGAGTACCGCGGCCAGTTTCCAGGCCAGGTTGATCGCGTCGCCAATCCCGGTGTTCATGCCCTGGCCGCCTGCGGGGCTGTGCAGGTGCGCCGCGTCGCCGAGCAGGAACGCCCGGCCGCAGCGGAATTGCTCGGCCACCCGGTGGTGCACCCGGTAGCTGGAGAACCAGTTGACCTGGCCGACCTCCACCTTGAGCTGGTGCATGGCGCGCTGGCTGACATCCTCGAAGCGCAGGTGCTCCGGGTGCTCGGCACGTTCGTCGCGCACGGTGCCGATCAATCGCGCCCGGCCACTTTGGGCCAGGGGAAACACCGCCAGGAAGTCGGCATCGTCCAGGTCCACATGCAACTGGCCATCGAGGCTCGGGCCGCCGGCCTCGACATCGGCGACGTAGAACACCTGCTGGTAGGTGCCACCGGGGAAGGCGCTGCCCAGGGTCTTGCGCACGACGGAGTGGGCACCGTCGCAACCGGCCAGGTAGAACGCCTGGCAGTGTTCTTCGCGGCCGTCGGGGCCGCGCAGCCGGGCGTTGACCAGATGGCCGTGGTCGGTGAAGGCCAGCAGTTCGGTGTCGCGCTCGACCTGGGTGCCCAACAGGGCCAGGCGCTCGATCAGCAGTTGCTCGTGTTCGTCCTGGGGGAAGATCTGCAGGAAGGGGTAGGGCGTCAGGTCGCCGCCGATGGCATTGAACGGCAACTGCGCGGCCCGCTCGCCCTTGACCCAGAGGTTCACCGCCGGCACGTGGTAGCCACGCTCGACGATGGCCTGGGTCAGGCCCAGCTGGCGATACAGTTCCAGGGTCCGGGCCTGCACCGCCAGGGCCCGGGACGTGGTGCCCGGGCCGTGGGTCTTGTCGATGATCCGCACCTTGACCCCTTGCTGGCGCAACCAGAGCGCCAGGACCAGGCCGGTGGGGCCGGCGCCGCTGATCAGTACGTCGCTGCAGTTCATGTCTGGATCCTCGGCAAGGAAGTCAATGTCATGGGCCTGGCGCTGCTTGCCACGGGTTCAACGCTGGGCGAAGGCCAGGTTCAGCCCCAGGCCGGCAAAGCTGGCGGCGAAGCTGCGGCGCAGCCAGTCCTGGACCTTGGGCGATTCGATCACCGCGGTGCGGAACAGGTTGGCCAGCAGGCCGTAGAGCACGAACACCAAGAAGGTCATGGCCATGAACACGCCGCTCAAGAGCAGCATCTGCGGGATCGGGTCGCTGCCGTCGTGGCTGATGAACTGCGGCAGGAAGGCGAGGAAAAAGATCGTCAGCTTGGGGTTGAGGATGTTCAGCAGGCAGGCCTTGAGCATCAGCGCGCCGGCGCCCTGGCTGACCGCGTTGCTATCGACGGCGAAGGCCGAGCGATCGCGCCAGGTGGCGTAGGCCAGGTACAGCAGGTAGGCGACCCCGGCGAACTTCAGGCCCTGGAACGCCAGGGCACTGGTGTGCAGGATCGCCGACAGGCCGAGGATCGAGGCCAGCAGGTGCGGGACTATCCCGCCGGTGCAGCCGATGGCGGTGAACAGGCTGGCGCGCTTGCCGGCCACCAGGGCCGTGGAAATGGTGAGGATCACGCCGCTGCCGGGGATCAGCACGACGATCAGGCTGGTGATCAAGAAATCCAGGTTCAACATCCGGGCAGAACTCCATGGCAAGGCGGGGGAGTCGTCGAACATACACCCAGGCGGGGGTGTGCAGTAGATGGATTCTAGTCGGCCCTGTTCTTGTTGCCGGCGATTTGAGCGGATCTGTAGCCGCTGCCGAGCCTACGAGGCTGCGCCAAGGCCCGCAGGGCCTTCAGTGCACGAATGGCCGGGCATGGGCGGTCGCCGCGCGCCGGTACGCAGCCTGCGGCAGCGGCTACACGAAGCCGATCACAGCGGGGCAGGGGAACGGCGCTACAGCTCTTCGGTCGAAGCTCGCGTTCGTTGCTTTACTTGCATGGGACCGGGTCCCGACTTTCCTTGGAGAACCATGATTTCACATCGCCTTGTCGGCAGTTTCCTGGGCCTGCTGTTGTTGGCCGGTTGTGCCAGCCAGCCCGGTTCCCGCTCGCCCGAGATACCTGCCGAGCAGGTCCAGGCGCGCATCCTGCGACTGTTGCCCGCCCAGGTGAACGATCGCCAGGGCTGGGCCCGGGATATCCAGGTGGCATTCAGCGCCCAGGGGCTCGAGCCCAGTCCCGGCAACCTGTGCGCGGTGCTGGCGGTGGCCGAGCAGGAGTCCGGTTTCCAGGTCGATCCGGCGGTGCCGGGCCTGGGGCGCATTGCCCGGGATGAAGTCGATCGTCGCGCGGCCAAGGTGCATGTGCCGGCGATGCTGGTCAGCGCCGCGTTGCAGGTGCGCTCCGGCGACGGCCAGTCCTACAGCCAGCGCCTGGCCAAGGCCCGTACCGAAAAGGAGCTGAGCGCGATCTTCGATGACTTCATCGGCCAGGTGCCCATGGGGCAGACCCTGTTCGGTGGTTTCAACCCGGTGCACACCGGCGGGCCGATGCAGGTCAGCATCGCCTTTGCCGAGAAACACGCCCAGGGCTATCCCTATTCACCACGGGACTCGATCCGCCATGAGGTCTTCAGTCGTCGCGGTGGCCTGTACTTCGGCATCGCCCACCTGCTGGGTTATCCGGTGAGCTATCCGCAGCCGCTGTATCGCTTCGCCGACTTCAACGCTGGCTGGTACGCCAGCCGCAATGCCGCGTTCCAGGCCGCGGTGAGCCAGCTCAGCGGGATTCGCCTGGCGCTCGATGGCGACCTGATCCGCTACGACTCGATCCTGCCCGGCAGCACCGAGCTGGCAGTACGCACCCTGGGCAAGCAGTTGGGGCTGCGCAACCCGGTGATTCGCGACCAGCTGGAGCAGGGCGACAGCGCGCAATTCGAGCAAACCGCGCTGTACCGCAAGGTGTTCGTCCTGGCCGACCAGGCCAAGGGCAAGGGCAAGGACGTACCGCGGCAGATACTCCCGGGCATCGAGCTCAAGAGCCCGAAGATCACGCGCCAGCTGACCACCGCCTGGTTCGCCAAGCGGGTGGACGAGCGCTATCAGCGTTGCATGGCGCGTCGGTAGGCTTGGCATCGGCGCATCCGATATGCCAGGATGCGCCATGAATTTTTTCCGGCTCGGCAATCGCACCCATCACCATCGACCTCATTCCAGGGGCCGTGGTCGCGTATGCGCGTCGAGCCGTCAGTGATGCGCATCCCTCGCCACTGACCCTCGATTCACCACCAAGGCGCCCTGCAAGGCGCCTTTTTTATTGTCTGTAAAAAACCTGAGGAACTACCCATGACCATGCTCCGTGGCACGCGAATGATCACCGGCGAACAAGCCGCCAACCTGCGCATCCTGGAGGGCCGGTTCCGGAGCAGGCTTCATCGAAGCGGGTGCTGAAGAGGTCATAGTCCCGGCCTTGTGGGGCCAGGACACCTTCATCGAGAAGGCCGGTGGCAGTGAAGTCATCGGCCAGATGTGGGCCTTCGCCGACAAGGCCGGACGCCCGTGCTGCCTGATCCCGGAAGCCACCGCGCTGTTCCAGGAAACCGCTGGCCAGCTGCTGGCGGGACGGACCCAGGCAATGTTCTTCTACGTTGCCCGCTGTTATCGCTACGAGAAGCCCCAGGCCGGGCGCTACCGTGAATTCACCCAGCTGGGACTGGAGATCCTCGGGCCCGACCCACGCCAGGCACTGCTGCAGGCGCAGCAGTTGTGCACCGGCTTCCTGGATGCCTTGGCGCTGGACTATGAGCTCAACCTCGGGGTCAAGCGTGGCCTGACCTATTACCTGGATGGCGAGGGTTTCGAGGTGCGTTGCCGGCGCCTGGGGGCGCAGCAGCAAGTGGTGGGGGCGGGGGCCTATCGCCAGGGGGCTGGGTTCGGCATCGGCCTGGAGCGCTTGCAACTGGCGCTCCAGGCCCAGGCCTAGGCGAGGTTACTGGCGGCGACGGACGAACTTGCGCCACAGCCAGACCCACAGCAGCGCCAGGGGGAAGGCGAGGATCACGAAGGGCAGCACGTAGCTGCCTTTCTCCAGGGCCTCGGCGGTACCGTCGGCCAGGTTGTCCAGCAGGTTGCTGAAGGCGCGCTTGAGGTTGGAGCTGCGCTGGCCGCTGTCGCTGGGCTGGAAGTTCAGGGTCAGGCGGTTGGTGTCCAACCGCCGTTGCTGGCCAGCGGCGGTCTGGGCCAGGGCTTGCAGGTCATTCTCGATGCCGGCTTGTTCCTTGCTCAAGGCGATCAGGTCGCCGACGCTGATGTCCTTGCGCGCGGCCAGTTCGTCCAGCCGCTGCTGCTGGGCCTTGAGCCGTTGCTGCTGGCGCTGCACGTCGGCCACGGCGTCGGCCAGGTCTTCGGCGCTGGTGATGCGCTCGCCCAGCTCGGCGCCTGCGGCGGCCTGCTGGACCAGGGGCTCGACGCCGCCAGGGACGATGCGCAGCACCACCTGGGCGCGGTATTTGCCTTGTTCCAGGCGCAGGATATTGCACGCGCCGAACTTCGCCTGTTCGCAGGCTTCACGGGTTTGCACCAGGCGCGGGCCAATCTGCTCCGAGGGCAACGACAGGGTCAGCTCATGTTCGTAGGCCAACTGGGCGCCGGCCTGGCCCTGGGCGCCGCCAAGGGCCACGGCGCTTCTGCCCTGGTCGCTGGGAGAGCAGGCGCTGAGTGCCAGCGCGCCCAGCAGGGCAAAAGCCAGGCGGCGAGGGCGGTTAGGGTGGTCGTCCTGATGTTGCATGGGAGCTCCTTGGGTACTTGAAACTGCGTTGGGAACGCAGGCGCGCATCTTACCGTCCTTCCTGGGGCGGCCACGATGGCGTTGTGTCTTATTTGCGGCAATTTCCGGGATTGATACTGATAGGCCGCTCCGCGGATTGGCGCTACATCTGTGGCAGTACGCAGCGATGGTGCTGCGCTGGTGCTCAAGGAGCCTGTCATGAGTGAAGCGGATGTTCCCCAGGGTTTCAGTCCCTTGCCTCGCAGCAGTCCGTTGCTGGAGCTGATCGGTCCGGTCTATGGCTGCGGCAGTGGCAGCGGGCTGCGCGTGGGCCTGCGTGCCGATGCGCGGCACGCCAACGGTCGCGGCATCGTCCATGGCGGCATCATCGCGACCCTGGCGGACATCGGCATGGGTTACGCCATGGCCTTCGCCAGCGAGCCGCCGTTGCCGCTGATCACCGCCAGCATGAGCCTCGATTACCTGGGCGCGGTGCAGGTGGGGGAGTGGCTGGAGGTGCGCCTCGAGCATTCCCGGCGGGGGCGGCAGATCGCCTTCGCCACCGTGGTGCTGAGTGTTGGCGAGCGCGAAGTGGCGCGGTCCAGCGGCGTATTCGCCGTGCCACAGCCGGCGCTGGCCTGATCTGCCGCATCGCGGCCGCTGCGCGCCCGTGCGCAGCCTGTGGCAGCGGCTACACGAAGCGGGCACCCTTGTGTCTGGCGCAGCCTTTGTAGCCGCTGCCGAGCCTGCGAGGCTGCGCCAAGGCCCGCAGGGCATTCAGTGGGCATTCATGAGCAGCTACGCGATGCTCAACTGGTGATCTGTTTCCAGTCCAGGCCGAAGCGCGCCAGGTACTTGCGCAAGCGATCGGCGTCGTTGGGATTGGCCTTGCCCAGGCGCGAGACCCCGAACAGGCGCCGCCCGGCATCCGACAGGCTGTCGGCGCGCCGGCATTCGGCGATCACCGCCTTGAGTTGCAGGCGGTCGAACAGGTCCAGTTCCACATCTGCGCCCAGCAACAGTTGCACCTCGTCCTCGACCTGTTCCAGGCCCCAGGCATGGCGCAGGCGCTGGATCTCTTCCTGGGCCAGGGCCTCGTCGATCCGGCCGCTGTCGGCCAGGGTGGCCATGCGGGTGATGGACGCCGACAGCTCGCGGAAGTTGCCCAGCCAGGCCGCTTCGCTGGAGCTGGCGAAAGCCAGGTAGCGCCGCCGGGCCTCGAGGTTGAAGCGCACCAGTTGGCCTTGCTCCCGGGCATGGCGTTCCAGCTCGAAATCGATGTTGGGCTCGATGTCTTCGCGACGCCCCGCCAGCCCCGGCAGATTGAAGGTCCAGAGGTTGATCCGGGCGTACAGGTCTTCGCGGAACAGGCCCTGGGCGACCCGGCCGCGCAGGTCGCGGTGGGTGCCGGCGATGATCAGGAAGTCGCTCTCCATCTCCTGGTCCGACCCCATGGGGAAGAAGCGTTTCTCCTCGATGGCCTTGAGCAGCATCGCCTGTTCGTCCAGCCCCAGCTCGCCGATCTCGTCGAGGAACAACATGCCGCCGTGGGCCGCCCGCAGCAGGCCCTCGCGGGCATTCTGGGCGCCGGTGAAGGCGCCCTTGGTATGGCCGAACAGTGCCGACATGGCGCCGTCGCCGCGCAGGGTGGCGCAGTTGACCTCGACAAAGCGCCCCTGGACCTGGTGCCGCCCACGCTTGAGTTCATAGATGCGCCGGGCCAGGAACGACTTGCCCGCCCCGGTGGGGCCGATCAGCAGCATCGGGGCCCTGGAACGTACCGCCACTCGCTCGATCTGTTCGATGGAGCGGTTGAAGGCCAGGTTGCGGGTGGCGATCCCCGACTTGAGAAAGGCCAGGCCCTCCAGGCGCTTGTGGGCGAAGCGCGAAGCAATGCGGTCATAGCGCGACAGGTCGAGGTCGATCAGTGCATGGGTACCAGTGGCGTGCTCGCCCGGATCGCGGCGCCGGGCTGGGGAGGTCTGGATCAGCCGCGCCGGCAGGAAGCGGGCCTCGGTCAACAGGAACCAGCAAATCTGCGCCACGTGGGTCCCGGTGGTGATGTGCACCAGGTAGTCCTCGCGCTCGGTGTCGAACGCGTAGGCGCTGGTGAAGTCGTGCAGGGCGCCATACACCTCCTCGAAGTCCCAGGGGTTCTTCAGCTCCATGGGGTGCAGGCGCACCTCGGTCTCGGGGGAGACCTGGCGGATGTCATCGGCAATGCGCCCGGCGAGGCTGATGTCCCGGACGTCGACGCCATGGATCAGTTCCAGGCGGTGGATCAGCACATCCTGCTGCTGGCACAAGCCCACGCTCGGGCGCCAGTGGCTCCAACGGTTGGCGCCCTTGCCGACGCGATCGAGGGTGGCACCGACGAAACCGATGGCGACCGTGGACTTGCCCGACATGTTTATACCTTTAGATAAATTGCGATAGATAAAGATATAAAATCAGAGGGGTGTTTGTCGTGAAAAATCACCGAAGAAATCAAGGTGAAAAATAAATTCGTTTAAAATCAATAAGTTAAAAGTTAATTCGATAAAAAATTCAAAGCTGGCACGGCGGCTGCAATATCTCTGGCAACGAACAAGACAACCAGCGAGACGCCAAGATGGCCAACCAGCAGCTGTTCAACACCCAACAGGCAAAAGCCCCGGCGAGCGACACCCGCAATGCCTCCCGGGCCCCGGCCTACGCCTACGACGCCAAGCACCGCCTGGCTCAGCTGGCGGTCACCGGTTGCCTGAACTCGACCTTCTACACCTCGCCCGAGGATCAGTTGGAAGCCGTGTTGCAACTGGTGGGTGCAGTCGACAGCCGCTTCGTGGCCCAGGCCGCTCGCTACGCTCGCCAGCAAGGCCATATGAAGGACATGCCGGCGCTGCTGCTGGCGGCGCTGACCGCGCAACGTTCGGTCCAGGTGCCCGAGCTGTTCGCCCAGGTGGTGGACAACGGCAAGATGCTGCGCAACTACGTGCAGATCCTGCGTAGCGGCGTGACTGGTCGCAAGTCCCTGGGCTCGCAACCCAAGCGCCTGGTACAGGACTGGCTGAACAACGCCAGCGAGCGCCAGCTGCTGCAGGCATCGATCGGCAACCAGCCGTCGCTGGCGGATGTGGTCAAGATGGTCCACCCCAAGCCCCGCGAGGCCTGGCGCGAAGCATTCTTCGCCTGGCTGATCGGCAAGCCGGTGGATGTCCAGGCGCTGCCCGGGCTGACCCGCGAGCTGCTGGCGTTTCGCAGCGGGGCCAGCACTCAGGTGCCGGATGTACCGTTCCAGTTGCTGGGCAACGAGACCCTGAGCGCCGAGCAATGGGCCGCCCAGGCTCGCAACATGGGCTGGCAGGGGCTGCGCATGAACCTCAACACCCTGGCTCGCCACGGTGCGTTCCAGGTGCGCGGTTGCACGGAGTATGTGGCGGCGCGGCTGGCGGATGCCGAGGAAGTGGCCAAGGCCCGGGTCTACCCGTACCAGCTGCTGGCGGCCTACCGCATGGCGGGGCAGGAGGTGCCGTACCGGGTACGTGAAGCGCTGCAGGATGCCCTGGAGCTGTCCCTGGCCAACGTGCCGGCGCTCAGCGGTTCGGTCGTGGTATGCCCGGACGTCTCGGGGTCGATGCACAGTCCGGTCACTGGCCATCGCCAGGGTGCCACCACAGCGGTGCGCTGCATCGACGTGGCGGCCCTGGTGGCGGCGGCGGTCCTGCGCAAGCGGCCGACGGCGCGGGTCATGCCGTTCGAGCGGGAAGTGGTGGATATCCGCCTCAATCCCCGGGACAGCGTGATGACCAACGCCCAGAAGCTGGCGGCTATCGGTGGCGGCGGGACCAACTGCTCGGCACCTTTGGCGCAGCTGGCCAATGCGCGGTTCAAGCTGGATACGCTGATCCTGGTCTCGGACAACGAGTCGTGGATCGACGCCCGGCGCCATGGGGCCACTGAAACCATGCGCCAGTGGGAGCGGATCAAGGCGATCAACCCCAACGCCCGGCTGGTGTGCATCGATATGCAACCCGGGGCCACCACCCAGGCCCCGGACCGTGAGGACATCCTCAATGTCGGTGGCTTCAGCGATGCGGTGTTCGACGTGATCGAGCAGTTCATCGCCGGCAACTATGGTGGCCAGCACTGGGTGAAAGCCATCGAGGCCCTGGCGCCCTGAGCGCCAGGTTATTGAGTCAGAGCATGCGCCGGGTAGCCGGCGCACACAGAAGTTTCTTGATCATTGGCCCTGAATGCCGCTGTGACTACATCCAAAGACGTCTCAGCAGATTTTGTCAGGGCCGGTGACGGCGCGAATGCCGGTGGCTGTACATCCTGGTCTTGCCGGTTCGAATCCGGCTATCAGTCACTACTGTTGTCGCGCCACCTGTTTTGCGGTTTTTTGCGACGAATGCCGATGGAACTACATCCAAGGCTCGAGATGCGGGTGCAAGCCCCGCCGGTGCTCGAAAAGGGCGCCGTGGTTCAACCACCAGAACGCGAGTGCATCGTTTCATCGATCCCTTGTCGTCGCAGGTTTTCCCCGCCTTGGCGGGATGGCAGCGAATGCCACGGGTACTACATCGTGTCGCGGGTTCGAGCCCCGCCAGCCGCAAGGCTGTAGCTCAGTGGGTAGAGCAAATGTGCCCGTTCCCTTGTCGCTGCCCGCAGGCCCGGCCTGCACCGATTGACCCGGCGAATGCCGGTGGAACTACAGGACAGCCTGGTCGCGGGTTCGATTCCCGCCCACCGCAAGGTGGTAGCTCAGGGGTAGAGCAGGCTGCATGTTTCACCTTTTTTTGTCGCCAAGACCTGCCGGATGACCGGCCACCCGATCGATCATGGGCGCAAGACTGCAATCCGCTCTTGCGCTGCCGATATAACAAGGCCCGGATTCGGGCCCCAGGAAGAACGAGTAAAAAGATATGGAACGCAAGACCTACCAATTGCTGGAAGTCGCCAACGGTAAGCCAATCAAGATGTGGACCCAGGGCGTGCCCGTGGAAAACGAAGCCCGCCAGCAGCTGATGAACACCGCCAAGATGCCCTTCATCTTCAAGCACCTGGCCGTGATGCCCGACGTCCACCTGGGTAAGGGATCGACCATCGGCAGCGTGATCCCCACCGTGGGCGCGATCATTCCGGCGGCGGTCGGGGTGGATATCGGCTGCGGGATGATCGCCGCCCGGACCTCGCTGACCGCCTCCGACCTGCCGGATAACCTGGCCGGGTTGCGTAGCGCCATCGAGCAGGCGGTGCCCCACGGTCGTACCTCGCCACGTAGCGGGCGAGACAAGGGGGCCTGGGGCGAGATCCCGCAGCAGGCCGACCAGGCCTGGGCGGCCCTGCATCCACGGTTCAAGGCGATCACCGATAAGTACCCGGCGCTGGCCAACAGCAACAACCGCCAGCACCTGGGAACCCTGGGAGGCGGGAACCACTTCATCGAGGTGTGCCTGGACGAGGCCAACCGCGTCTGGTTCATGCTCCATAGCGGTTCGCGCGGCGTAGGTAATGCCATCGGCAACCTGTTCATCAACCTGGCCCAGGCGGATATGCGCCAGCACATCGCCAACCTGCCGGACCGCGACCTGGCCTACTTCGAGGAAGGTAGCCAGCACTTCGATGATTACGTCGAGGCCGTGGCCTGGGCCCAGGATTTCGCCCGGCAGAACCGCGAGTTGATGATGCAACTGGTGATCCAGGCCACCCGCAAGGTGATCAGCAAGCCTTTTGAAGTGGCGCTGGAGGCGGTGAACTGCCACCACAACTACGTACAGAAGGAGCGCCACTTCGGTGAAGAGGTGCTGGTGACCCGCAAGGGCGCGGTGTCGGCGAAGAAGGGCGAGTTGGGGATCATCCCCGGGTCGATGGGGGCCAAGAGCTTCATCGTCCGCGGATTGGGTAACGAGGAGGCGTTCTGCTCCTGCAGCCACGGTGCCGGTCGAACCATGAGCCGGACCAAGGCCAAGAACACCTTCACCCTGGCCGACCAGATCCGCGCCACCGCCCATGTGGAGTGCCGTAAGGATGAGAACGTGATCGACGAGATCCCGATGGCCTACAAGGACATCGACCAAGTGATGGACGCCCAGCGCGAACTGGTGGAAGTACTGCATACCTTGCGTCAGGTGGTATGCGTTAAGGGGTAGAGCGATGGATGTCATGGATATGCTGGAGTGCCCGCCCGATTGGCACTACCAACTGAGCGACTACGAAATTGGCCGGATGCGCGAAGTCTGGCAAACCCGGGACGAACACGATGCCTGGCTGGTCCTGAGCGGTTTTGGCAATGGCTTCGTCCGCCAGTCGGCAGTACGACGGCTGGCCCGCCAGCCGTCGGCCGCCGCCCTGGTGGTGCTGCTGGAGCGTCTCAACGATTGGGTACCCCAGGTTCGCCAGGAGGCGGCTACGGCCGTGGAGCTGTACCTGGTACCTGAACATGGCGCCTTGTGGTTGCAGGCCCTCGGTCCGCTGCTGGCCTTGACCGCCAAGCAGCGGGTCAGCCACGGGGCGACCCTGGAACGGGCACGAGCGGTGCTGCAGTTGCCGCAAGTGCGAGGCGAGGTCGAGCAGGCCTTTGCCGCTTGCCGGGGCCGGGCCGCACGGTTCGTCTTCGAGCTGTTGCTGGACAGTGGTGCGGATCGCCCGGCACTGCTGGCCCAGGCCCTGGGCCATGGCGAGGTCAGCGTGCGGCAGATGGCGGTGGACGCCTGCGCCGAGCTGGCTAAAGAGCAGGCCCGACCGTTGCTGGAGCAGGTCATGCGGACCTCGGGCGCTAGCGTGCGGGTCAAGGCCCTGCGCTTGTTGCTGCCGCTGTTGGACGACCCGCGCGAGCAATTGCGCCAGGCCTTGCTCGACCCCTCGGCGGCCCTGCGTGGCCTGGGGCATTGGGCGGCGCCACGCTATGGCCTGGAGCCACGGGAAGTGCTGCTGGCCCGGGTGCTGCAACCGGCGCCGGCAAACCGGTCGCAGTGGCAAGGCCTGCTGGGCCTGGCCAGGGAACTGCAAGAGCCCCGGGCCGATGCCATGGTGCAACTGGCCCTGGACTCGCCGGCCTTGAACACTCGTCTACTGGCCCTGCATAGCCTGGGCGAGCGCGGCATGGCCTGGCAGCTCAAGGCCCTGGGCGATGTCTCGGACAAGGTCTTCGAGATGGCGGTCAGCCTGCTGCGCGAACAACCCTGGGCGGTATTCGACGAAGCCCTGGAGCAGTACCTGGATGTTCACTGGCCAGCGCTGCCTGCATGGCGCCAGCGGATGCTGCTGAGTCTCAAGCCGGGCTGGCGGCAGCTGGAGTACCTGCTTTGGTGCCTGGACCAGGCTCCACAACAGGCGAGCTACTGGCAGGCGCAATTGGCCGGTTGGTGCAGTGGGCGTTATGCGCTGTTCGACCCGGTGACCCCCAAGCCGCTGCGCGAGGCGCTGACCCAGCGGGTACGAATGATGGAAAAGGCCGGAGAACTGCCGGCGGGCTCACTCAAGTGGCTGCCATGAACCAAGGAGAGCAAACATGTTGCCAGCACTGCTGAACCTGCAGGACAACGAGTCGATCCAGGCCCTGCGCCGGCAATTGAATGAGGCGGACTGCGTGTTCGATTTCGCGGTGCTGGACGTCGCGCCACAGGCCAGCATCGACCTTGATCTGCATCGCCAGGCCCTTGACGCCTTGTACCTGCAGATAGAAGAGCAGCGCCGCGAGGCGCGGCGCCGGCTGATCCAGGAACATCCGCGCTATGCCGATCTCGGCGAGGCGCCGCCGATGCGCTGGGAAGTGCAGCGGGCCGTGGCTCGGGAGCTGGATGTGCAAGAGATCCAGCGCCTGGGTACCGCCAGTGTGCTACCAGGTCCGCAGGCCTTGTACCAAGCCTTTATCGACCCGCCTTACCGAACGCGTTTCCCCGAGGATGGCGAGCCGCCGGAGGCGATCTTCCAGCGCTGGCTGGCGTTGCTGGGGCTTGAGCCTGAGGCGCGGCCGGTGGTGATCGACTGGGTGAGCGACTTGCAGTTGGAGTGGGAGGTCGAGGGCACTGCGGCGACCGAGGCCTGGAGTGATTATTTCGATGAGGGCCTGGAGTGGTGGGGCGTCTGGTGCCTGAGCATCTGGAACCCCGAACGCCGGACCTTGGGGGTGCTGATGGCCAGTGCCACCGATTGAACAGGAAGCAGGACATGCAAGTAGACAAGGAACTTCACCCCCTGGACGACGCCATGCGCGAACGGGTCCTGGAGGAGCTAGCGCGGATCGAGCGCGAGCGCAATGTGCAGGTGCTGTATGCCTGCGAGTCCGGTAGCCGGGCCTGGGGCTTCTCTTCCACCGACAGCGACTACGACGTGCGTTTCATCTACGTGGAGAAACCCGAGTGGTTCATCCAGGTGGATGCCGCGCGGGACGTGATCGAGCGCCCTCTGGACGATGAGCTGGATGTCAGTGGCTGGGAGCTGCGCAAGACCCTGGGGTTGCTGCGCAAGTCCAACCCGACCTTGCTGGAATGGCTCGACTCGCCCCTGGTGTATCGCCGCGAGGCGACTGCGACCGCGCGTCTGCGCGAGCTGGCCGAGACCTTCTACAGCCCGCCGGCGGCACGCAACCACTACCTGTCGATGGCCCGGAAGAACTTTCGCGGCTACCTCCAGGGCGACAGCGTGCGGTTCAAGAAATACTTCTATGTGCTGCGACCGTTGCTGGCGGTGCGCTGGATCGACCAGGGCCGGGGCCGACCGCCCATGACCTTCGCCGAGCTGCTGGAGACCGTCGATGACCGGCGACTGCTGGACGAGGTGGATGAGCTGCTGGACTTGAAGCGTCGTGCCGATGAGTCCGCCTACGGTCCACGGCGCCCGGTGCTGCACGACTTCATCGCCGCCGAGCTTGCGCGCCCGGTGCCGAAGCTTGCGCGCACCCATGAAGACAATGCCCTGCTGGACGCCTACTTGAGAGACACCGTCCGGCACTACGCTTAAGGAACATGATGAAACAGGATGTGATCGAGCTGGACGGCGCCATTGGCGGCGGCCAGGTACTGCGCAGTGCCCTGAGCCTGTCGATGCTCACCGGCAAGGCCCTGCGGATCGGCAATATACGCGCCCGGCGCAGCCGCCCGGGCCTGATGCGCCAGCACCTGACGGCGGTCCAGGCCGCTGCCCAGGTGTGCGGGGCCAGGGTCCGGGGGGCCGAGCTGGGCTCCCAGGTGCTGGCCTTCGAACCGGGGCCGATCCGTGGCGGCGACTACCGCTTTTCCATCGGCACCGCCGGCAGCTGCACCCTGGTGTTGCAGACCTTGCTGCCGGCGTTGCTCCAGGCTCCGGAGCCCAGCCGGGTGACGGTTACCGGCGGCACCCATAATCCCCTGGCGCCACCGGCGGACTTCCTCCAGCACTCCTGGCTGCCGCAGCTGCGGCGCATGGGCGCGCAAGTGGAGTTGCAGTTGCTGCGCCATGGTTTCGTGCCGGCTGGCGGTGGCGAGCTGGAACTGTTGGTCCGGCCTTCGACCCTGCAACCTGTGCATCTGCAAGAGCGTGGCGCCTTGCTTGGGCGTCGGGCCTGGGCCCTGAGCGCCGGCCTGCCGGAACATGTGGCCGAGCGTGAACTGCGGCGGGTGGGCAATCGCCTGGGGCTGTCCCGGGAGGAGCTGCAAGACGTGCAACTGGATGAGCAATACGGCCCGGGCAACGTGCTGTTGCTGGAGTTCGCCCACGAGCACCTGACCGAGTTGTTCTGCGGTTTTGCCCAGAACGGCCTGCGGGCCGAAAGCGTCGCCGATGCAGCCATCGACCAGGCCCGGGAATGGCTGGCCTCCGGCGCGGCGGTGGCCGAGTGCCTGGCCGACCAGTTGTTGCTGCCCATGGCCCTGGCCGGTGGCGGCAGCTTCACCACGCCGCGCCTGACCAATCATCTGGCGAGCAATATCCAGGTGATCGAAGCCTTCCT
Organism: Pseudomonas piscis; assembly: GCF_009380155.1. Taxonomy (GTDB): domain Bacteria; phylum Pseudomonadota; class Gammaproteobacteria; order Pseudomonadales; family Pseudomonadaceae; genus Aquipseudomonas; species Aquipseudomonas piscis. The sequence goes on from NZ_WHUV01000001.1 coordinate 2,084,312, forward strand.
GCCGGTGCGCTTCCAGACGCGCTCCGTGGCCGAGCAGGTGCTGCACGTGGAGTGTCGTTCCCGGGACCGATAGGCGTAGAGTGCCCCGGTCAACCTGGAGGTCGCCAAGATGTATCACTTGTATGGAAGCCAGGGCACGGGGTCGGCCATGGTGGAGATTGCCCTGGAGTATTGCCAGGCGCCGTATCGCTGTATCGAGGCCGCGCCCTGGCAAGCCAGCCCGGGGCGGGATGCCCTGGAGCGGCTCAATCCGTTGTTGCAGATTCCCACCTTGCAACTGCCCGACGGCAGCATCCTCACCGAAAGCGCGGCGATCCTGATCCACCTCGGGTTGCAGTTCGCCGATTCCGGGTTGCTGCCGACCCAGGCCTCGGCGCGGGCCCAGGTCATTCGTGGCTTGGTGTACATCGCCGCCAACTGCTATTCGGCGATCGGCATCCTCGACTACCCGGGACGTTGGGTGAGCGATGCCGACCCGGCGCTGGAGGCGCGGGTGCGCCAGGCGACCGGGCAACGCCTGCACCACGCCTGGGAGCTGTTCGCCCGCCAGTTCACCCCACGGCCTTTCCTGGGTGGCGACGCGCCCGGGGCCCTGGATATCCAGGCGGCGGTGGTGTCGCGTTGGGGCGGCGCCAGGGACGCGCTGCGCCACAGCCAGCCGCACTTCGTGGCCTTGCTCGAGCGCATCGAGCACGAGCCCCGGGTGGCCCCGGTGCTGGCCCGGCATTGGCCCGGATCCTGCTGAGAGCCGGCTTGAGGTGTCGGGGGCAAAGCTGGCAGTCTGCGCGCCCGGATTCCCCCAGGTTCACTTCGAGGACGTTACGCAATGGATGGCAAGCACTGGCCCAAGGCCCTGAACCGACTGCTGCTGATGGTGCAAGGCGCCTTGGTGATCAGCGGCTGGTTCAGTGCCACCTTCGTCATCGGCACCAGCAGCGGCCGGCCATTGCTGGGGCTGTGCCTGGCCTTGGCGCTGGGGATCCTGGGTATTTTCGTGCACGAGGCCGGGCACTACCTGGCGGCCCGCTGGTGGGGCATGCCGGTGCTGTCGATACGGCTCACCGTCCTCGAACTCCAGGCGCGACGGCGTGGCTGGCGGCTGCGCCTGCGCAAGTGCCTGGGCGGTTATGTGATGGTGGCGAGCAACCTGAAACGCTCGCTGCGCGGACAATGGCTGGCGGTGGCGTTCTGCGGCCCATTGCTGAACCTGCTGGCGGGCCTGGCCGCCCTGGGCCTCGGGCTCGCCTGGCCTGGGTTGGCCGGCGCGGTGCTCTTGGGGTTTGCCGCGATCAACCTGGCGCTGGGGGCGGCCAACCTCATTCCGACCCTGGGGACCATGCCCAGTGACGGCCTGCTGCTGTGGCGCTGGTTCACTCATCGTGATGACCAGCTAGCGGAACTGGCCTACGCCCGACTGCTGGCCTTGAGCGTGGCCGGAGTCACCAGTGGGCAGTTGCCGCAAGCGGACCTCGAACACCTGGACCAGGCGGCCATGCCCCAGCCCCTGGTCGCCTTCAGCTACCGGCTCGCTGCCCGGCAAGAGCAGGGCGACTGGGCGGCGGCGCAGGCGATGGAACCTGAACTGGAGCGGCTGCTGGAGGGTCGGGCAGGGGAGCTGCCTGGTCTGCAGGTGGTGGTCGATCTGTTGCGCACGGAACTGGCCTTCTGCCGTGCCTGCCAGCAACGTGACGCGAGCCTGCTGCAAGGGGCTCCGCTGACCGCCGAGGTCGAGTGGTACTCACCCTGGTTGCGGCCGCGGGGCCAGGCCCTGGCGGCATTCCTCGACGGTGACCGGCAGCGGGGCGAGTCGCACCTGGAGCAGGTCCAGCGGCTGGCCGATGACAGCGTGATTTTGTCCCTGGGCAAGAGCGAAGCCTTGTTGGCCGAGCATCTGCGGGCCTTGCCCGGAGCGTAGGGGCAGGGGGAGATTGGCGCGGCGCTGAAAACCGTCGGTTTTGCCGGGCAAAGCTCTTATACTCCGGCGCCTCGTTTTCATACCCAGTAAAAGGACCCACCTGTGGCCAACGAACCGGATCACGAATTCTTCGATCGCGCCGACGCCATCATCGACCTGGCCAACTCCCAGGTCGCCACCTGCGGCCGTGGCAAGGTCAGCGCCTCGCTGATGTACGCCAATGCCCGTTTCTGCGCATTCATCCGCGCCACCGGCTGCCGTGACGCCGAGGAAATGGCCGCTTCCAAGCAGCAGACGCTGGACTACTTCGTCGATCAGTTCCGCCACATGCTCGACGAGCACTTGACGGACTACGCCGAGAATTTCGCGCAGTACACCAACCGCTCGCCAGAGTGAAGACCGCCGGCGCCGCTTGGCGCCGGGGCACCCAACCGCTGGTCCTGTTCCTGCCAGGAGTCCCGAGGCTTGCCGAGGGGCTCGACTAGACTTCGCTTGCGGCGCGTCTTGCCGGTCGTTGCACCTGTACCAGAGGCCAGCGTCCGGTAGTGGCAGGCGCTGCCCGCAAGCAGGACATACCCAATCAGCAAGGAGTGCCAACCATGATCGTCATTCCACAACGTGTCATCGAAAACGGTAGTGTCATCTCGCTGCGTGGCGACTCGGGCAACTACATGTCGCGCATGGGCGCGACCGGCCTGGAGTTGTCCAAGGGTTCCATCGATCAGTACTGCAAGTTCAAGGTGGTGCTGGTGCAGATCGGCACCGACAAGAAGCTCGCCCTGCAGGGCGATAACGGCAAGTTCATGTCGCGCATGGGGGCCACGGGCCTGGAGCTGTCCAAGGACAGCATCGACCCGTATTGCCAGTTCGCCTACGCCATCGATACGGCCAGCGGCCAGATATCCCTGCGTGGCGACAACGGCAAGTGGATGTCGCGGATGGGCGAGAAGGGCCTGGAGCTGTCCAAGGACGGCATCGATCGCTTCAGCCAGTTCATGCTGGTGCTCGAAGGTTGAGGCGCACGCGATAAGGGCTCAAGCCGCAGGTGACCATGCTTCTATGGCTCGAGCCTGCGGCTCGGCCTTACCGGCTCCGCGCCAGGCCCTCCATCAACTCGCCGCCGTTCTTCACCGCGATCACCGTGGCCAGCAAATCCTCCAGGCAGGTCAGGCTGCCTGAGGTGTGCATGTCCACCTGCCGCCCTCGACCCCAAAGCTCCAGGGCCCCGGCGTCCGCTGCTGGGCAACTCGAACTGCACGCATGGGTGCTCGGCCAGCGCCTTCTGGCCCTGGAACTGGCCGGCTCCCGGTCCAGGTCAATGCGGTGGCTCCGGGCATCGTCGATCCCCCCTTGCATCCGACCGAACCGCAGACCCGTGCCGCGCTCCAGGCCCTGGCCCCCAGGGGGCGTATCGGCGGTGAGACAGTGACGGCGATCCGCCGGCGCGAGCGCAACAGGCGAGGCTGACGCATCGGGCGTGCCCTGGCCGGAAGCGATATTTATGTGAACGATGTCACTCTTTTCTCAAGGGAACACCGGTCGCGGTCGATAACGTCGGGATGCCTAACTGATACGGAGTTCGTCATGGCTTTGCTTCCGGTTCGTCTGTCTCATCGTTTGACCCTCGGCAGCGTGCTGCTGTTGCTGTTCACGGCGTTGGCGGTTTTTGCCGTGATGACCCTGCGGGGACAACCCAAGGTAGTGGAGGCGAGCTCGGCACTGATCGAACAGACCGGCAGTGCCATCGTCCGTCAACTGGCCTTGCAGTTGGCGGGGATCGAAGGCGTGACCGTGAGCATGGCGCACATGGTCGAGGGCCTGCCCAAGGAGCCGGAGCTGGTCATGGCCACCGCGCCCAAGGTGATCGACCACGAGAACGACAAGGCCATCGCCGGTGGCGGGATCTGGCCGGAACCCAATGCCTTCGCCCCGGGCGTGGAACGCCGCAGCTTCTTCTGGGGCCGCAGCGACGCTGGCTCGCTGGTGTATTCCGATGACTACAACGCCGCCGGCAGCGCCGGTTATCACCATGAAGCCTGGTACACGGGGGCGCGCAATAGCGCCGCCGGGCACTGCCTGTGGTCCGAGGCCTACCAGGACCCGGTGACCCAGGTGCCGATGACCACCTGCAGCGTGCCCTATCGCCAGGGCGGCGCCTTTGCCGGGGTGGCCACCATCGACCTGCGCCTGGACGACCTGGCGCGCTTTCTCAAGGAACAGGGGTCGGTCACCGGCGGTTATGCCTTCGCCCTGGACCAGGCCGGCAACGTCCTGTACTTCCCCGACGCCCAGGCCAGCGGTGGCGCGCAGATGCTCAGCTTCGACGCCTTGAGCAAGCAGCAGGCCTGGTTGCGCCCGGTGGCCGAGACCCTGGCCGGCGCGGCGCGTCCCGGCCAGGTGCGCAGCCTCGACCTGGACCGCGACGGACGCTTGCAGGAGGCGGCGCGGGTCAGCCTGTTCACCATGCCTGGCACCGGTTGGACCATCGGCCTGGTGACTCCAGAGAAGCGGGTCACCGGCCTGGCCCGGGCCATGACCACCGAGATCCTGGTATTCCTCCTGCCATTGCTGGCCCTGTTGCTGTTCTTCGCCTGGCTGGCGGGCAACAAGCTGATTGCCCAGCTTGAGGAAACCACCCGCCAGATCGATGCCCTGGGCAGTGGCCAGGCCACTGACAATGCCGAGCTGCACGTGGATCGGGCCGATGAGATCGGCGCCCTGCGTGGCGCGGTCAACCGCTATGCCGGGCAACTGCGGCAGATGCTGCAGAAGATCGCCAGCGAAGCCCGCCAGTTGCAGAGCGAAGCCGCGCGCCTGGGCGAGTTGAGCAGCACCCTGGCCCGGCGCGCCGAGCAGCAGCGCCAGGAAAACACCCAACTGGCCACGGCCATCACCGAGATGTCCTCCAGTGCCCAGGAAGTGGCGCAGAACACCAACAACTGCGCCGATACCGCGCGCCAGTCGCTGGTGGTGGTGCAGGATGGCCAGCAGCGGGTGGCGGCCAACAGCGAGTCGATCCAGCAGCTGTCCACGGAAATGGCCGAGGCAGCCTCGGTGATCCAGCGCCTGGAGCAGGACAGCCAACAGGTCGGCGCGGTCCTGGACGTGATCAAGGCCATCTCCGAGCAGACCAACTTGCTGGCCCTCAATGCCGCCATCGAGGCGGCCCGGGCCGGCGAGCAGGGCCGTGGTTTCGCCGTGGTGGCCGACGAGGTACGCACCCTGGCCGGGCGTACCCAGACCTCGGCCAACGAGATCAGCGGCATGATCAACGACCTGCAGCAGGCCTCGCGCCAGGCGGTGCAGGCCATCCAGTCCGGCGAGTCACGCACCCGCCAGGCGGTGGGCGAGGCGGCTGGGGCTTCGGATGCGCTGTCCAGTACGGTCAACAGCTTCGATGACATCTCCCAGCGGGCGCAGCAGATTGCCGTGGCGGCGCAGGAGCAGAGCCACGTGACCCAGGAAATCAACGAGCTGGCGGTACGTATCCACAGCATCAGCGAAGACAACGCCCGGGACGCCCAGGCCCTGGACAAGGTCAGCGAGGCCATGCAGGCCTTGTCAGGACGCCTGGCCGATCTCAGTCACGGTCAGGTCTGAAGCCGTGCCCGCCCGACCCAGCCAGGGTCGGGCGGGCGGCTTCGGCCTTTTTCGCCGCCGGGCCCGCTGGCGCCGAATCAGCTGTACGCCAGCTATTGCAGCTTGAAGTTCAGCAACAAGCCCAACGCCACACCGAAGAACCCCAGCAGGCCGCTGCCCAGGGCGCTGCGTGGCGGGCGGCGCTTGGCCAGGTAGCGGGCCGCGGCGGCGCCGAGCACCGCACCGGGGAAGTTGAGCAGGTAGTAGATCCAGCCCAGGGCATCCTGCGGGGTGGTGATCCACAGGCAGAACAGCAACAGGTGGATGGCCAGGGCCAGGGCGGCACCGGCGACCATGGCCGAGGCCGGGCGGGTCAGGAGCAGCAGGCCGAGTACCAGCGCCTGGGGCAGCCAGTAGGCCGCGAAGTTGTCCCAGAAGTAGTCCAGTGGCACCAGGGCCCGGGCAATGGCCAGGGCCATGCCCAGGATGATGGCGATGATGGCGGGCAGGTGCTGGAGCGGTAGGCGGTGCAGTGGCATGAGGACCTCGGGATGGGCGGGCAGGGACTTTTTACGGCCCAGGGGCACGCCTGTCCAGTGTCACCGGGCGATGGCCGGCGTTGGGTGGTCCAGCGCAGGTGGCGCGCGGCGTGCGCCTTCAGGCCATGCTGCACAGCTCGTGCACACACTGGCGTAGCCAGCGGTGGGCCGGGTCGGCTTCCATGCGCGGGTGCCAGAGCAGGGAAATGGTCATCGGTGCGAGCGCCACGGGCAGCTCGAAGGCATGCAGGCCGGCCCGCAGGTTGCTGGTGTGGCGCTCGGGCACCATGGCGATCAGGTCCGAGCCCCGGGCCAGGGCCAGGGCGGCGGAGAAGCCGCTGACCAGGGCCATCACCTGGCGTGCCAGCCCCCGCTCCTGGAGGACATCGTCCATGGGACCGTGGTCATGTCCCTGGTGGGATACCAGGATGTGCTGGCCGGCCAGGTAGTCGCCGAGGCTGACCGGGCCCCTGCTCAAGGGGTGGCCGGCACGTACCACGCCGATCAGGCGATCGCGGAACAGCGCGCGGGTGCGCAGCTCGGGGCTGGTGCCGGCATCCACTACTGCGGTTTCCAGATCGATGCTGGCTTCGCGCAGGGGCTGGCTGTCGCGGTCCAGCTTGGGCACGAAATGAATCCGCACGCCCGGTGCTTCCCGCTGCAGGCGGGCGAGCAGTGCCGGGCCAAAATTCTCGACGAAACCGTCGCGGCTGCGCAGGGTGAAGGTGCGACGCAACTGCCGCAGGTCGACCTCGGTGGCCGGGCGCAAGGCGGCCAGGGCCTCTTCCACCAGAGGGCCGATCCGCTGGCGCAGTTCCAGGGCCCGGGGCGTGGGCACCAAGCCGCGCCCGGCGCGCACCAGCAACGGGTCGCCAGTGGCCTGGCGCAGGCGGGTCAGGGCCCGGCTCATGGCCGACGGGCTCAGTTGCAGGCGTGCGGCGGCGCGCGCCACGCTGCCTTCGGCCAGCAGCACGTCCAGGGTCAGCAGTAGATTCAGATCGGGAGTCGACATGGGCGAAATCTAGCATGGCCGAACGCGGCTGGCATGGCGTTGCCTGCAGCTATTAACTGCACCTGCCGCGCCTTCCGCCACCCTTGCAGCCAGTCCAGGCTAGGGGGACAGATCACCCTCGCAGGAGTCGTTGCATGTCCACCCTCGAAGTCGCCCCGCGCCTGGAACCTCTTGCCTCCCGGGCGCGCTGGGCCCTGGCCAGCCTGGCGCTGGCGATGCTGATGCCCTCCCTGGATACCAGTATCGCCAATGCCGGCTTGCCGCAGCTGGCCCTGGCGTTCGATGCCTCCTTCCAGCAGGTGCAATGGGTGGTGCTGGCCTACTTGTTGACGATCACCACCCTGATCGCCAGTGCCGGACGCCTCGGCGACCTGCTGGGACGGCGGCGGGTGCTGTTGGGCGGGATCATGCTGTTCTGCCTGGGATCGCTGGGCTGTGGCCTGGCCCCGGGCCTGCATGGCTTGCTGGCAGCCCGGGCGGTGCAAGGGGTAGGGGCGGCGGCGATGCTGGCGCAAACCCTGGCGCTGGTGAGCGATAGCTTGCCCAAGGGGCGCACCGGTAGCGCCATGGGGCTGCTGGGCACGCTATCGGCCCTGGGGACCACCCTGGGGCCAGCGCTGGGCGGCTGGTTGCTGGCCAGCGTCGGTTGGCGCTGGATGTTCCTGGTCAATCTGCCCCTGGGCCTGGTTGCCCTGGTGCTGGCCTGGCGCTGCCTGCCGGAGGATTGCCGTTCGACCGCAAGCGATGGTTTCGACGTGCCCGGGACGTTGCTCCTGGCCCTGGGGTTGGTGGCCTATGCCTTGGCCCTGACCCTGGGCCGCAACCTGCTGGCGCCTTTGAACCTGGGGTTGTTGCTGGTGGCCGTGGTCGCGGCAGGTGCCTTGCTGTGGGTCGAGCGCCGGGCCCGGGCTCCGCTGTTCCAGCCGGCCCTGTTGCGGCGCCGGCAACTGCGCGCCAGCCTGCTGACCAGCTTGTTGGTGTCCACGGTGATCATGAGCACCTTGGTGGTCGGGCCGTTCTATCTTTCCCGTGGGTTGGCGCTGCCAACCGTCTGGGTGGGCCTGGGATTGTCCCTGGGGCCTCTGGTGGCGGCGATGGTCGGGGTGCCGGCCGGACGCCTGGTGGATCGCCATGGCCCGCGATTGTCCTGCCGGGTCGGCTTGTTCGGCATGCTGCTGGGCCTGGGTTTGCTGGTATTGCTGCCGGTGCGCCTGGGACTGGCCGGGTACCTGCTGCCGATCGCCTTGGTCACCGGCGGTTATGCGCTGTTCCAGGCGGCCAACAATAGTTTGCTGCTGCTCGATGCACCGGCTGCGCAGCGCGGGCTGGCGGCCGGGCTCCTGAGCCTGTCGCGCAATCTCGGGCTGATCAGCGGCGCGGCCGCCATGGGCGCGGTGTTCGCCCGGGCCTCCCGGGGTGGTGCGCTGGAGCATGCCGCAGCCGCTGCGCAGGGCATGCGGGTGACCTTCGGGGTGGCGGCGGTGCTGGTCCTGCTGGCCTTGCTGGTGGCCCTGGTGGAGCGCCGACCGGAGGCGTCGTTCGAGGCTTGCCGGGCACCGCGCCCGGACTAAGCTTGGCTGGCACACCCTGCCAAGGAGCCGGTCATCGTGAGCAGCCTGCGTACCCCTTCGTTAGGCCCGATCGTCGGGCACACCACCGATACTTCCTGCCGCCTGTGGATCGCCGGCTCCGATGCCCTGGACGAGAAGGGCGTGGCCGAGGACATCCGCACCATCGGCGTCATTGGTGTGGTGGGCGGCAATGGCAAGGTCGCCGCCCAGGACATCTTCTATTTCCGCTTGCGTCGCGAGTTCCACCGCACCGGCACCTTCAACCTCGGTATCGACACGAGCCTGTGGCGCAACGAAACCGAACGCAAGCAGCTCAAGCCGTTCCTGCTGAGCCCGGCGACGCGCTACCGGGTACGCATGGCCTCGCTCAACGTCGATGACGCGGGCAGCAACGACGATGCGGTGTCCAGTGAGTCGGTGGTGCAGCGCCTGCCGGCACCCGGGGCCTGGGCCAATGACCTGAACCGCAGCGGGGCGGACAAGAAGTACGTCGAGGCCGAATTCACCACCCAGGCCAGCTCGGCCAAGAAGCCGGCGCCGCTGAGTTTCCTGCTGGGTTCGTGCCGTTATCCGGGGCTGCTGTGGAAGCGCAAGAATGCCGATGCGATCTTTGCCCCGATGCTGGCCGATCATGGCGATGCGCAATTGGTGCTGATGGTCGGCGACCAGATTTATGCCGACCTGCTCAACCGCCTGGTGCCGATAGGCCTGGCTGATACTTTCGAGGAGTTCGAGGAGCGCTACCACACGGCTTTCGGTTCGCCGAACATCCGCCAGCTGCTGGCGCGCCTGCCGACCTACATGATCCTCGACGATCACGAAATCGAGGATAACTGGACCCAGGACCGCATTCGCAAGGATCGCGGCAAGCGCTTGCTGTTCAACCTGGCCATGGGCGCCTACATGAGCTACCAGTGGAGCCATGGCCCGCGCTTTGCCGACAGTTACGTGCACGGGCGCGGTATGTTGGGCGACGACCAGTACTTGCAGCAGTTGCAGACCAACCAGCTGTTCTATGATTTTTCCTGTGTCGGCTATCCATTCTTCGTCCTCGACACCCGCACCCAGCGCTTTCTCGACGACGTCCCGGATGCCCTGGAGGACAATCACCTGCTGGGCCGGCCCTCACTGCATCGCAGCGAGCCCGGCCAACTCGATCGCTTGTGTGCCTGGCTGCGGCACATGCAGGAAGATCAAGGCAACCAGCCGAAGTTCATCGTCACCTCCAGCGTCTTCGTGCCCAATGGCGTGGATACCCTGGGCAGCGACGGTGATGCCCTGCGCCACAAGAACGACAGCGATGCCTGGGCGGCATTTCCCAGCACTCGCCGCGCGGTGCTGGACACCTTGCTCGAACACCGGGTGCAGAACGTGGTGTTCCTGTCCGGGGATATCCATTGCTCGAACATTTCCCGGTTGCAATTCAGTGGGGCGGGCAAGGACTTGGTGGCCTACGCGGTGACCTCATCGGCGTTCTACTGGCCCTTTCCCTTCGCCGATGGTGATCCGGCCGGCTATGTGCACGACTCCCAGGCGCCAGCCACGCCCGACGGTTTTACCCTGGCGGGCGGCGAGACCATGCATTACCGCACCTGGGCCTTCACCCAGGCCGATAACTTCGCACGGATCGACCTGCAGCCGGGCAGCGCCGAAATGCAGGTGCAGTTCTACGGTACCGATGGCGCGCCCCTGGTGACCCGCAAGCAGGACGACGCCATGGACGAGCGACCGGAACGACTGCAACTGGCGCCTTGGTAGGTTAATGCCGAGCAGTCAATGGAACTGCAGGAGCGAGGCTGCCCGCGATGGCGTCAGAGCGCTGGGTTTATCCGGTAGACACCCGCTACCGTTAACGAGCATCGACCGGCTGCTCCTACAGGGGATCCAGTGACAGGCCCAGTTACAGCCCCAGTTACAGCCCCAGTTCCAGTGCCAGCAGGTCGGCCAGTGGCTGGCGCCGGCGAATCAGTTTCGGCTGGCCGTTTTCGAACAGCACCTCAGGCAACAGGGTCCGGCTGTTGTAGTTCGAGGACATGCTCGCGCCATAGGCGCCGGTATCGTGCAGCACCAGCAGGTCGCCGACCTGGGCCTGGGGCATCAGGCGCGGGGTCAGGCATTCATCGTCCTGGGTGAAGATGTCGCCGGACTCGCACAAAGGGCCGCCGACCACGGTCGGTCGTTGCGGGCGCTGGACCGCTTGGCCGTTGGCGTCCAGCAGGCTCATGCCGTGGTAGGCGCCATACATGGCCGGGCGCATCAGGTCGTTGAAGCCAGTGTCCACCAGCACGAAGTGATGCTGGCCGGCATCCTTGACCACCCGCACCTCGCTGACCAGGCAGCCGGCCTCGGCCACCAGGAAGCGTCCCGGTTCGATCTCCATGTGCACGCCGTGGCCCAGGTAGGCCTCGATTTCCTCGCGGGCGACTTTCCAGGCGTTGGCGTAGCGCTGCACGTCCACCGGGGTGTCGCCGTCGCGGTAGGGAGTGGACAGGCCGCCGCCGATGGAGAAGGCCTCGATGTCGTGGTCCAGGGACTTCACGGCGGCCACCATGGCCGCGCCCACCTGCTCCAGGTGGTCGTAGTCGACCCCGGAGCCGATGTGCATGTGCAGGCCCACCAGGTGCAGATTGTGCTGGCGAATCACCGCCAGGGCTTCGCCGACCTGGTCATGCCAGATGCCGTGCTTGCTGTTTTCCCCGCCGGTGTTGGTCTTGCGGCTGTGGCCGTGGCCGAACCCGGGGTTGATCCGCAGCCACACCCGATGGCCCGGGGACTGTTCGCCCAGTTGGCGGAGCATGTCGATGGAGCCGGCGTTGACCTCCACTTGCAGTTCCACCACACGCTTGAGGGTGGCCTCGTCGAACAGGTCGCAGGTGAAGACGATGCCGCCGTTGGCCGGGCTGAAGCCGGCCAGCAGGGCCCGTTCGATCTCACCCAGGGAGACCGCATCGACCCGCACCCCGGCTTCGCGGATCAGGCGCAGCAGGTGCAGGTTGGAAGAGGCTTTCTGGGCATAACGCACCACGTCGAAGGCTTGCAGCTGGGCGATACGCGCCTGGATGGTGGCGGCGTCATAGCACCACAGCGGGGTGCCGTACTGGCGGGCGGCGGCGACAAGCTGTCCGGGGGAGAAGGGGATGGCCATGGCGAATGCAATCTGTGGTCAGTAAGAGAGCGAGCAGCATGCCGGCTCTTGTCCATTCAATAAAATATCTATTCTTTGTCATGTGATTCAGTTTTGATATGGGTTGATCGATTCAACGAGCCCTCTCGCCATGGATATCTCCCTGCGGCATATCGAAGTGTTCCGCGCCATCATGCAGGCCGGCAGCGTCACTGGCGCCGCGCGCCTGTTGTTCACCTCGCAACCCACGGTCAGTCGCGAGCTGGCGCGCCTGGAAAGCCTGTCCGGCCTGTGCCTGTTCGACCGCGAGGGCGGGCGCCTGTTGCCCACGGCCCAGGCCCTGCTGTTGCTGGAAGAGGTGGAGCGGGCCTATGTAGGCCTGGAGCGGATCAACAGCGTCGCCCAGTCGATCCGCCGCTTCGAGCACGGCCAATTGAGTCTCTGCTGCCTGCCGCTGTTTTCCCAGACCTTGCTGCCCCCGGTATGCAAGGAATTCCAGGCCCGCCACCCGGGCATCGGCCTGAGCATCAGTGCCCAGGAATCGCCATTGCTGGAAGAGTCCCTGAGTGCCCAGCGCCACGACCTGGGGCTGACCGAAAGCGAACACCTGCCCCGGGGCACCCAGGGCGAGCTGCTGTTTTGCGCCGACATGGTCTGCATCCTGCCTGAAGGCCATCCACTGCTGGCGAAGACGCGATTGTCGGTGGCGGACTTTGGCGGCCAGAACTTCATCAACCTCTCGGGGCTGGATATCTATCGGCAGACCCTGGACGAGCATTTTCGCCAGGCCGGGGTTGACCGGAGGATAGTGATCGAGACCACCAACGCCGCTTCGGTGTGCGCCATGGTGCGCCAGCGATTGGGGGTGGCGATCATCAATCCGTTGAGTGCCATGGAGGAGGCGGGCAGGGGGCTGGCGATCCGTCCGATTGAGCTTTCGGTGCCTTATCGGGTGATGTTGATTCGCCCGGACTACAGGCCATCATCGAGTTTTGTCGAAGGTTTCTGCCAGTCGTTGCGGGCCCAGGCCAAGGCGCTGGAAGCACAAGTGGGCCAGATCGTGCTGGGGGGCTAGGCTGGGCGCATGTGCGAGCCGCTCGGGGAACGGACACTCCCGAGAGCTGTTTCGACGTGATGGGCCGGGTAGGGTGAAGCTTCGCTTCGCGAGGAAAGATGTCCCTCTCGTATTGCTGCAGGCAATTATCCAGGATCTGGTCAGTTGTCGGCCGGGCATGTTGAAAGAGCTGGGCGGTGTGACGCAACACGGCATGCCTTGGAGTGCGCAGTCAGGCAGCCATGGCGGCACCTGTCTGGCACATTCTGCATGCCCGGACCGGCAGCCACTCACCTAATCCTCTGACTGCTTCTGGAGTTGAACATCATGCCTATCGCCATTCACGCACGGAACAATACCGCTGCTGCGCAGCAAGTCGCCATCAGGAACAATCGCCAGGGCAATGACCTGGCCAACGTGAACATACCGGCTGGTAACAATGTGGTGCTTTATGTCTTGCAAGCGGATGCCAGCGCCAACCTGTATCTGATCTGCAATGGCAACAATGCCCAGACGGCCGACTTGAGTGTGGTCTACCAGGGTTTCAGCAGTGTGCAGCAGGACAGTGACTGGGCCCGTCAGTGGACGGTCGAAGGCGCTCCGGATGGGGTGCAGCTGGATCTGGCGTGACGCTCCGCCAGCCTTTGATGCCGGGACTGTCTCCCGCGCTCGGGTGGACGGTCCAAAGATGCCAGAGCCCATAGGGCTCTGGCTTTTTTTCGAGCTCATCACAGCGACCCTTGGCAGGCGAGCAGCCTGCGCGGATCACTGGCCTTGCTCGAGGGTGTCGCGACCCGGCCGTCGGATGTCGTGGGTCCTCGGGCCGGGCGTTGAACGCGGGGGTTAGCGCTCGATCGCCAGGGCCACGCCCTGGCCGCCGCCGATGCACAGGGTCGCCAGGCCCTTGTGGGCATCGCGCTTGATCATTTCATGCAGCAGGGTCACCAGCACCCGGCAGCCCGAGGCACCGATGGGGTGGCCGATGGCGATGGCGCCGCCGTTGACGTTGACCTTGCTCGCGTCCCATGCAAGCTCCTTGGCCACCGACAGCGACTGCGCGGCGAAGGCTTCGTTGGCTTCGATCAGGTCCAGTTGCTCCAGGCTCCAGCCGGCCTTTTCCAGGCAGCGACGGGTGGCCGAGACCGGGCCGATGCCCATGATCGCCGGGTCGACCCCGGCGTTGGCGTAGGCGGCGATCTTCGCCAGTACCGGCAGGCCCAGGGCCCGCGCCTTGCTGGCGCTCATCAGGATCACGGCGGCGGCACCGTCGTTCAGCGCCGAGGCGTTGCCGGCGGT
>NZ_WHUV01000020.1 GCF_009380155.1 Pseudomonas piscis
CTGGTCTGTCCCGGAGCTGGTGGACAGGTAGTTAAGAGTTACTGCTCGCATAGCGCCGCTCAAACTCCATCGGGCTGAGATAGCCCAACGTCGAGTGGCGGCGACGGTGATTGTAAAAGCGGATGTAGTCGAACAGGTCGGTTTTCGCCTCGTGGTAGCTGGCATAGCGCGTCAGGTACACCCGCTCAGCCTTCAGCGAACGGAAGAAGCTCTCCATCGCGGCGTTGTCCCAGCAGTTCCCGGGACGTGAATGGCTGGGCACGATTCGATGTCGCCGAAGTAAGGCCTGGTAGTCGTACGCGCAGTATTGGCTGCCTCGATCCGAGTGCAGCAGCACTTCTTCTTTCGGCTGCCGGCGTGCAATGGCCATCTCCAGCGCGGCGTGTACCAAGGCCTGCTGCATGCAGTGGTGCATCGCCCAACCGACGACGGCTCGTGAATAGAGATCGAGCACGACTGCCAGATACAGCCAACCTTGGGCCGTCCGCACGTAGGTCATGTCCGAGACCCAGTGCCGATTGGCGCGATCCGAGGCGAACTGGCGATCCAGGTGGTTCGGGGCAATCGGCAGAGCATGACGACTGCTGGAAACCAGCCGCCAGCGCTTGCGCGAGCGAACGCGCAGACCGGCTTCGCGCATCAGTCGAGCAACCCGGTGTCGACCACACGCATGCCCCATGGCCGCTAACTCGGCCTTGATTCTGCGATGGCCATAGATCCCATTCACCTCGTGGTGAATGGTGCGGATCTCCTTGCTCAGACGCCGATTCGCCATCTCTCTCGCCGAAGGTGGCCGCTGCTGCCAGGCATAGAAGCCGCTGCGGGATACCCGTAGCAGCCGGCACATTGGCGCTACGGGATAGCGACCAGCCAACGCCTCGATGGCGCGGAACTTCACTTCGTGGGCTGCGAGAAGATGGCGAGCGCCTTTTTTAAAACATCGCGCTCCATGGTGACCTGAGCCAGTTGCTGGCGTAGACGACGCAACTCCGCGCTCTCACCACGCTGCTTGCCGTTGCCCGGAAAGGCATCGTCACCTTGCTGCTCGTACTGGCGCTTCCATTTGCCCAGCAGGCTTTCAGCGATGCCGAGCGTCTCGGCTACATGACGAAGCGGCGTGCCGGCAAGTACCTGGTCTACCGCCTCGCGTTTGAAGGATT
>NZ_WHUV01000002.1 GCF_009380155.1 Pseudomonas piscis
CGTGGTTTCTCTGGTGAGTGTTAGGTCTTCGCAAACTCAACGTTAGCCAAGAACCACGATGACCAACCTCTCTCGCCAGCAGAGCGCCTTCGGTTGGTTCAGTTACACCACTTCTAGGGACACGATCGAAGGATTCGGGAAAACGTCGTCTGGTCTGGGTCATGAACACTCCTTGCGGTGGACATTATCCACCTTAAGTCAGTGTCCACTCAGCCCGGGACAGACCAAGCAGGTTTATCAATAACCTAGGCGTGTTCACCATATGCCGGTGTTCTGCGAACCCTGGCCCGGCTTCCGTCGTGGGTCCTGTGTGGCTCTTGGCAACGGATCTTCCTGTGCAAGATCACCCCGGCGGGTCGCCGGGTGTTCATGCTCCAGTACCGCACTTGCGCTGCAAGTCCGCCCTGGGTCTGTTCGGAGAACTGACCGTCGAGCAAGAACGGCGGCATGTCCAAGCCCATGAGTGCAGAAGCCTAATGGCTGCTTTCGATGGTGTGGTGCCGGGAGGGCTGCCCGTAGGTCCTGCCTTCGCCGAGCGACTCGGCAAGGTTCTGACCTTTGGCGAGCACTATGGCGGCTGGTGTCGGGCGCTCAGCCGTGTGAGCCGGCAGTGCTCGACCCGGGTGGCTGTGGCCGGATGATCGTTGGGCGCGTGGTCACCAAGGGGCTGGCCGAGCGGCATGGCCAGCGCGCAATCCTGAGCTGGCGCAGGCTGCCAAGGACATTGCCATGGAAACTGGCTTGGAGCACCGCCTGCTGGCGGGCGGCTGCCGTGTGGCCGGCATCTACCAGCGCTCTGCCATGCTGGACAGTGGACGTTACGCGATGCTCGATGACGACATGGGATTGCGCCCGATGCCGTGGGAGCCAATGATCGAGCAGCGCCTGGTGCGGTAGCTCGGCGCCACGATGCACGGCACTGGCGTGTCCTGGGAGATTGGGCGGCAATGCGGACTTTCAATCATCTTAATGACCCCACCGGGAACAGATGTGCAGCCATGAAGTCAACGAACGCCCGTACTCTGGGCAACAGTTGCCGATTGGAAGGCCACAATATCCAGAAGGTACTGGATGAACCGGCCCAGTCGTCCAACACCGTCACAAGTTCGCCACGATCGAGGGCTGGCCTGACCGCGAAGTCCGGCAGATAGGCGATACCGTGGCCCTGGATGGCCATATGCCGCAGCGTCTCCAGGTGGTTGCTCGTCATGCTTGCCGCTGGGCGTATGTCGACGTCCTCGTCGCCGCGCCGCAAACGCCATTTCTCCAGCAGGCCGGTGCTTGGAACGCGATGCAGCAGGCAAGCGTGCCGGGCGATGTCCTCGGGTTGTTCGGGCCTGTGGTGCTGCTCGAAATAACATGGTGCGCCCACGCAGACAAAGCGGCTGATACCCAGGCGTTTGCTCATCAGTCGGGAGTCGCTCAACTCTCCAGTGCGCACCACCGCATCGAATCCTTCGTCCACGACATCCACCAAGCGATCGCTGAAATCCAGGTCGAGTTCGATCTGCGGATAGCGGCTGGCAAAAGCCGACAACACCGGCCACATCAGCCCGCTGACCAGTGGCAGACTTACCCGCAATCGGCCTTGTGGGGTCGCCGTCGTGCTGGCCAGCTCATGCTCGGCCGCAGCGATCTCGGCGAGGATGCGCCGACAGCGGTCGAGGAACAGCGTGCCTTCCGCTGTGAGGCTCACGCTGCGGGTACTGCGCTGAAACAGGCGCACGCCTAGCTTCTGCTCCAGTCGGGCCACGGCCTTGCTAACCGCTGACGCGGAGATACCCAACTGCCGTCCCGCTGTTGCGAAGCTGCGCAATTCGGCTACCTGCACAAAGATCGTCATGCCGCCGTGGCTATCCATTTCACCCTCCAATTACTGACTGATCTGTCATGTTTATCATGAATGCTGCGCTATTTTTCCATTACTAGTTCCTTAATATCATCAAGTATTCAACGAGGTCGTCACGGCATTGTCGCGACAACCATGAATCCGAGGGCGCCATGCATGGCCTCGATACCTTCAAGGGATACCCGATGAGTACTACCACCGTGTCCGAGTCGGACGCGAAATTCTGCCAAGCTCCGTTGATCGTCACCGGTTGCCTGACCGCCGCCGTCATTCCATTGAGCATCGCCGGCCCCGCTGTGGTCGTCCCCTCCATCAACCAGGCACTTGGCGGCAGCGCGGTCGAGCTGACCTGGATCATCAACGCCTACATCCTGACCTACGGCAGTGCGACGCTAGCCGCTGGCAGCCTGGCCGACACCTATGGGCGCAAGCGGGTTTGGCTGTCCGGCATGCTGTTGTTCGCGGTGATAACGGCGGCCATTCCCTTCATGCCGTCCGTGTTCTGGATCGACATCCTGCGACTCATTCAGGGCCTGGGCGCGGCAGCCGCCTTTGCGGGCGCGATGGCTGCGCTGACACAAGAGTTCGATGGACACGTCCGTACGCGCGCATTCAGCCTGATCGGTACGACTTTCGGCGCTGGAGCGGCATTCGGCCCATTCATGGCTGGACTGCTGATCGACACCCTGGGGTGGCAATGGGTGTTCTTTCTGCCGGCGCTGGTCGCCTTGCTGGCATCGGCACTCATCGCACCAGTTGCCCGCGAGACACGCGACCCCGACGCCACTGGGCTGGACTGGTCCGGCGCCATCAGCTTTACCACCGGCCTGGCCGTGTTGACCTACGGCATCATTCTTGCGCCCGAGCGAGGTTGGAGCCATACCTGGGTACTGGCTTGCCTGGCGAGCGCCCTCATGTTGCTGGCCGCCTTTGTCATCATCGAACGCCGGCAGGCCAGGCCCATGCTGGACCTGTCGTTGTTCACTAATGCCCGGTTCGTCGGAGTGCAAGTGCTGGCGGTTGCGCCGGCCTATGCGTACATCGTGCTGCTGGTCATGCTGCCACCCCGATTCATCGGGGTCGAAGGATACAGCGCACTGGCGGCCGGGCAGATGATGATTGCGCTGTCCGCGCCGCTACTGGTGGTGCCCTTCATTGCCGGCGTGCTGGCGCGTTGGATCAACGTCGGTGTGCTGTCTGGCATTGGCCTGGCCATTGCGGCAGCCGGGCTGGCCTGGTTGGGCTTGACGCTATCCGGTGGTGCGCAAAGCGCGCGTTTGCTGGCGATGCTGGTGATCGGCATTGGCATCGGCCTGCCCTGGGGGTTGATGGATGGTTTGGCCGTGAGCGTTGTTCCCAAGGAACGGGCGGGCATGGCCGCGGGAATCTTCAATGCGGTACGACTGGCTGGCGACGGGATGGCCATTGCCGCCGTGGGCGCCATGATGGCCGCCAACATTCTCTCTGGGCTGGTGGCTTCAGTGCCGAATGGCGCACCAGGGACAATGGCGAATGCGGACTTGGTCGAAGCATCGAACCGGTTGGCAATGAGTGATCTACACAATGCCCTGGTGCATTTGCCGGCGGCTGGACGGTCGCTGCTGTTGCAGGTATATGAAGGCGCATTCCGTTTTCAGCTTCTTGTCCTGGCCGGTGCCGCGGCAGCGACGGCGATCCTGGTGCTCGTGCTGTTGGGAAGGGTAAGACGACATGACTGATCGCGATGGAGTTCAGGCATCTACGTTGCTTCCAGGCCGTTGCTGAAGACCCACGCTTCGCCTGCGCTGCCGAACGGCGATACATCGAGCAATCGCCGCTGTCGCGCGCCATAAAAGAACTGGAAGTGGTCGGTCTCCTGCTCAGTTCTTGCCCCATGTAACCGCGCTGCATGCCAGCAAGGCCGCTAGATTCAGAGCGAGGGTTCCTGCAGGTCCGTTACACCTTCCTGAGCGGGAGCGCGAGGTGCTTGATCGCCAGAGGCGGGTGCTTTTCCTGGCGCGGGGACTAGTTCCCGGATGTGCCGGCTAAACAGGGTGAAGGCTCCAAGTCCTAGCAAGAGGGCACCGATGACGGAGATCATTAATCCCAGAGAGCCTGTCATGTCGTTGCCCCAGAGGATCGCTGCATTGGGATGTCGGCTGACGATAGGGGTCATGAGCGACGAAACCGCCGGAGCCGATAGCAGGACGGACACCGGGGTCATCAGGTACAGCGTGACCGAACGCAACGCGATGATCTTGCCTTGTATGTCCTGTGGCGTATGGGTATGCCAGATGGTCTGGTTGGAACTGGCCAGGAGTGCTACTGAGGCCCCGACCAAGGGTGTCAGTAACCAAAGATTCTCCCTGAGGGCCGCCAGCCCAATGGCGATGAAGCTGAAGCCGAGAACGAAGGTACTGGCGATCAGCAAGTACACGGGGTGAATACGTTTCTTGAGCCGGGTCATGGAGAGCCCCGAGAGCAGCATTCCGGCTCCGACCGCCGCGGATACCAGCCCTAACTCGAGGTTGGATCGCGCAGTCAGTACATAAGGCGTCAGGGCGACCATGAAGATCGAAAGCAGAGCGTTGATCAGCATGAAGGCGAGCAAAAGGGCCACCAGGGGCCGCTTGCTCGAGAGCCAAAGCAAGCTCTGCCTGATCTCTGCGATCAATGGGATGTTTTTTGTGAGGTGAAGCGGGGGGCTGAAAGTAACGCTGAACGTGTAGCAAAACAGCAGGGTTGCGCTGGCGACAAAGGTCAGTGCGTCGCTACCGAGCAGCAGGGGGAGCCCAAGATAATCGAAGCCGACTGCCCCCAATACTGGCCCTAATATGAGTGAGCTGCCACGGAAGATTTGCTGGACCGAGTTGATCTTCAGCAAAGCGTCCTTGGGCGTGATGTCAGGGATCAGAGAGGCCGAGGCGGTGTAGCGAAATTCGTTCGCGCAAGCAAGGCACAATGCCAGGGTAATGGCCTGGAAAGTTCCGAACAGACCGTATCGATACAGAGTGAGGGATAACAGCAGGCTGATACAAGAAAGGCCGTCGGCGGCGATCAGGATCCTTTTCTTATCGTAGCGATCACTGGCCAGCCCCGCGATGGGAGCAAACAGAAGGACAGTGAGTGGAGTGATGATCCCCAGCAAGGTCAGTGCCCCGTAGGAGCCTGTGACGTGGAATATCCAGGCAGCAATCCCGAAGGTAGTCAGGCTCGACCCCATACTGTTCATGCCAAGTATGCAGACGAACAGAACGGGGGATAGAGAGATACGAAGCATTGAGGAGTCGCCTCTGGAAGGCTGTTTTTTCAGATAAGCAGCGTCAGCCGGTGGTGAATTCATTACAGGCTGGGCAGCTTCGGTAGCAGATGTAGGCCTGGCGCTCCGTGTATCCATCCAGGAACACCTTGAAGCTTTCAAAGAGCGCTTCCCGGCTGCTATTGCCGGTTGGAAAGTGCAGGGGCGTCGAGGTCGTGCAGCCCACAACCAGGGCGAGTCTCTGAACGAGTTGCATAGAGCAGTTCCATCCATGTGATCGGTATGCGTGTGGATGCCCATCAACCATTGGTCTGCTGACCCACAAGCTGGTTGTGAAACTGCGCGAAGAAAAATATTAGAGCTGGGGATATACGATTTTTTTATATGTCTAGATTGGTTCTTGTCGTGGCGTCTAATCATTTCTTGTAGCTGCCCCACAATCGGGTTGGTGCTGGGCTGGACGGTTGCACCACTTGCAGTAAGGCGGCGGATCACGTGGGGCTGATGCGCATTGCCTGTTCCCCAAACGGCCTATTGATGGCGGTAGAGGTCCGCGGCATCTCGGGGTTGGGCACGGTTTGGATGAGATAGGCCGGTGGGCATCCGCAGCGATGTTTACCACTCGATGTCCATCGCTGATCAATACAGCCAGCACGCGCGACGTCTGCAATAATGACGAGCACTGCGGCGCGATGGCCTATCGAGTGCTTTGCGCCAACATCTGGTATTTGGGTTTGGAGAACTCCATGCGTGACATTATCGACGGCTTTCTGCGCTTTCAGCGCGAGGTTTATCCGCAACGCATCGAGCTTTTCAAGCAGCTCGCGACGACACAGAACCCCAAGGCGTTGTTCGTCACCTGCTCGGACAGTCGTGTTGTGCCCGAACTCCTGACGCAGCGTGAGCCGGGCGAGCTATTCGTTATTCGCAACGCCGGCAACATCGTGCCGTCCTATGGGCCCGAGCCGGGCGGCGTTTCGGCCACTGTCGAATATGCAGTCGCAGTACTTGGGGTGCAGGACATCGTGATCTGCGGCCACTCGGACTGTGGGGCGATGGGCGCGATTTCACGCTGCACGTGCCTGGATCATCTTCCGGCGGTCGCCAACTGGCTACGCCATTCGGATGCCGCAAAAGCGATCAACGCGGCCCATGAGTTCGACACGCCCCGCGCGAAGCTCGATGGCCTGGTGCGTGAGAACGTGATCGCACAACTGGCGAACCTGCGTACGCATCCATCCGTGGCTCTGGCGCTCGAGCAGGGGCGCATGAACTTGCACGGCTGGGTCTACGACATCGAAGCGGGGGGAATCGATGCGCTTGATGGCGCGACGCGCAAGTTCGTACCACTTGCCGATTCGCCGACCACCGTTGCGATCTCTGCTCGAAATGGCAAGCAGATGTAGCGCTGGCAAACAAGTCAAGGTGGCGGCGTTGCTTCCAGCGCCTGCTTGTCTTGAGGCGATGACGCCCGCGACGTGGAGTGATCTCTATTGGGCAAGTTCCGTAGCGAGCGATGCATCTGCGATGCCGCCACGGGATCAGCCTGCTGCCTTGGCGCACTCCCTGGCAGCAGCCTGGTAAGATGCGTGCTTTTTCGAGTACTGGTCGACGTCCTTGGAAATCATTCCTTGCCAGGAAGTGTTGGCGTCGACTGCGGCGGATTGGCATTTGGCCAAGGGGGCGTACAGCGTGCCAAAGCGGCCACTTTCGTCCATCAGTTTTCTCAGGGCATTGGCCTGGTCGCGAGCTTGTTTGCTGTCCATGGTGCCGGATAGCGCCAGCTTCTGACCGCGCTCTACCGCCTCGTTCAAGCGCTTGAGGAAATCGCGCGCTTGCTCGGACTGGGTCTTCTTTGTCGCTTCCTGGGCAGCGCCGGCCTGCTTTTCACGTTCTGTGGCTTCGGTGATGACCGGCCAGTCGTCGCCCAGGTCGAGAATGCGCAACTTCTGCTCGGCATGAACCATCGGGGCGGCCAGCAGGCAAAGCGTCAATCCAACAGTCCTTTTCATTCCTTCAACTCCTGTCGTGGCAAAGCGCCGGATTCTATGAAGTCTCACCCGCCAAGTCACTCGGGCAGACTTGTTGCACGACGCCAATCGTTCCAATTGTCACCGATGGGGTACACCGGCCGACTTCCTGTCACGAGGAATTGGCCGGGCAGGCGATGGGTACCGCACGGGCCGCTCGCCGCCGATCAGTCACCGTTGGCGCCTGGGCAGGGTTCATGGCGCGACGAACTTGCTCCGGCGCATGCTCGCCGATGTCGAAATCACCGGCGAAGAAACCAAGGAACTGATCTCTTTGGCCGAATGCCGGGGCTAGGTGAAGGGAGTTGTTTCAGCTAAGTGAGAAGCAGCGGGTCGCTGGGATGCAACCACGTCCCCGGTCCAATGGACCCCAGACCGCTCCCTCAAGCCCGGCAGGCTCGGTCTTTGGTGCTTGAAGCCGCATCTTGTAGGATGCGGTCCCCCGGGCATTAAGAGCCTGGGGGTTATGGATAAACACAGGCCGTGAAGTAGGGAATATGAAAAAGATTAAAAGGTCCGCAATTATTGGGTTGTGTCTTGCTGCTATTTCTGGAATTTCAGGGTGCAATGATCCCGGATACAAGGTTACTGGAGATAATAAAAAGGTACTCGACCAGTACTCGGCAAATCGAGAGGGAGCAATCGCATACTTGCTGAAGACCACAGTCTATGTCGGCGAAGTACGAGCGATGCAGGCATTGCCGGTCGGCCCGGCTTTATCCGCACAACATAAGAAGATGCTTGAGCTAGAGGCTGAGGGAGATGCGTTGGGCGACATGTTTTCGCCGCTATCCCACTGCAGTGGAGCGGGCTCTAAAGCCGAAGCATACTGGTCAGTGGTCGCAGGCAGCATTCGAACGCAAACGCCAGAGCAAGCCTTGGCAGCTTATGTCGAGGAGGCCAAGAATTGTCAGCAGCAAATCGACACTGGTCCGAAACCAACAACCTATATAGAAACTGATATCGATAAAAAGCCTCCCGTAGATGGCTGCCTGAGAATTATTTCTCTGGGCTCCGAAGAAAAGGTTCAACAGTGGAGCTGCTTGACTGAACTGCTCTCTAGGAAATAGCGCTTCTCTGATTGCCAGCAACCATGAAAAGTGCCCAAGTTCTTTGTGTTCGGGGCACTTTCCCGCGTTGATCCTCCGGTGCAATAGGCATGTATCACCGTATTAGACGGAGCGCTGTTCGCACTTCGGATGGGGCGAAACCCTAAGTTGATACTTGCAGAGTCTGGCTCCTGCCGTTTTGACATGTTGCACTGGGTGAGGGTGGGTGTTTCCGGGTCTGGAGGCATAAGCTGGCGGACCGTGCGTGTCCCGGGAAAAACATGGGTGATGCTGGAGCGGCATACGGCGCCCAGTGCTGGAGATGTGCGCAATGCACATGCCTGTGCGCTCGGGATTTGGGAGGACCGTTCGTGCATACGGCTGGATAAACTATCGACCCAGCACAGCCTGGCAAGCTCTTGGGTTACTCGGGGGAGCTAGACAAGCCATGCAAACCAATCAGCCAGCCGCGCGCGAAGCAGCCGTTTCGCGTATGTTGGCGGACTGGCCATGCCGCGCTGCTGAAGCGCAATGGCTACAGGCACGAAAAACCTGCGTCAAATGCAAGGTCGATTGCGTCAAATTGCTACTATTCTGAATTGGCAGCTCAACCTATGGCCGCTGCCAGGCATTTTGCTGCACAACAATGGGATAGGTATGACCCTGCAAAAACGCAACAACGTCCACATTGCTGGCGGCGGCAGTGAAACCTTGATCCTTTCCCATGGGTTCGGCTGCGACCAGTCGATGTGGAAATTCCTCCTGCCCCATTTCATCAAGCGTTTTCGGGTGATCACCTACGACCTGGTGGGCGCCGGCCAATCCGATGTCGGCAGCTATGACCAGGACAAATATGCGTCGCTCTGGGGCTACGCGGCAGATCTCAACGAGCTGATCGACGAATACGCCGAGGGCCCGGTGATCCTGGCTGGCCATTCGGTGGGGGCGATGATCGGCGTCTTGGCGGATCTCCAGCACCCTGGGCGGATCGCCGCCCATGCGATGATCGGTGCCTCGCCTTGCTACATCGATTCTGCGCCTTATATCGGCGGCTTCTCGCCAGACGAGATCCATTCATTGCTCGCTACCCTGGACGACAATTACCTGGGCTGGTCCAGCACCATGGCCCCGGTGCTGATGGGCGCCCCGGGGCAACCGGCGCTTGGCGAAGAGCTGGTCAACAGTTTTCGGCGTACCGATGCGCAGATTGCCAGGCAGTTGGCACGGATCATCTTTCTTTCCGATCATCGCCAGGATATCGCCGGCCTGCAGACTCCAGCGCTCATCGTGCAATGTTGCGATGACCCGGTGGTGCCGGTCGCCGTGGGTGAATACCTGCACCGCGTGCTCCCCAACAGCCAGCTGAGCGTGATCGACAACATTGGCCACTATCCTCAGTTGAGCGCCCCCAGTGCCTGTTCCGCAGTCATGGACGCCTTCTTCGCCCAACGTGAATCCGGCCATGGATGATCCGCTGCTGTTCTGTGTCGAGCCGTTGTTCGAGGAGGCACCCTGCGGGCTGGTGGTCATGGCGGAAGATGGCACCCTGTTGCGCTGTAACCAGACCCTTTGCAATTGGTTGGGGTATGACCAGGCCAGCCTGGATGCGCGTCCCTTCGAGCAACTGCTGACGGCCGGCAGTCGGTTGTTCCAGCGTACCCACTGGATCCCGTTGATGAAGATGCAGGGCTCGGTAGCCGAGGTGAAACTGGAGCTTGTGCATCGCGATGGGCATGTCATCTCGGTGTTTCTCAATGGAGTCAGGCGTGAAACCGCCGAGGGCGTTCGCTACCAACTCGCCTTGTTCGGTACGACCGAGCGAGATCGTTATGAGCGCGCGTTGCTGGCGGCGCGACAGCGCGCCGAAGAGCTGCTGGCCCAGAAGATCAGTGCCGAGACTGCGCTGCAGCAGGCCAAGGCGGAGCTCGCGGCAGCCTATGAGAGCAGCCAGCGCCGCGCGGCATTCGCTGAACTGATGGTCGCCATCGCCAGTCATGACCTGAAGACCCCGATGACGGCCATCAAGATGGCTACGCAGTTGCTGGAACAACATGCGCACACCGATAAGGCGCATCGCTTGCTGAGCAGCATCAGCCAGTCCGCCGAGCGTGCGCAGCGCATGATCGTCGATCTGCTCGACTTCGCCTCGGTGAGGATTGGCCAGGGCATCAGCATCCGCCGCCGTCCGGTCGACGTGGTGCAAACGGTGGAGCAATGCCTGAGTGAGTTGCGAGTGGCCTTCGGCAATGCCGATATACGCTACCTTTCGCGGGGCCGTGGAGAGTTCACACTGGACCAGGATCGCTTGCAGCAGATGATCGGCAACCTGGTGGCGAACAGCGTGGCCTATGGCGACCTGGGTTTCCCGATCACCCTGACCACCGATCTGTCGGAGCAGGGCGCGATCATCACCGTGCACAACCATGGGCCGGCGATAGCCGAGGACGTACTAGCGACCTTGTTCGAGCCTATGGTGCGCGCCACCGAGCAGCAAGACTCGCTGCGTTCGGTGGGGCTGGGCTTGTTCATCGTCCGGCAGATTGTCGAGGCCCATGATGGCAGCGTCTCGGTGACGTCGAGTGCGGTTTATGGCACCAGGTTCAGCATCCATCTGCCCGCAGGCGCCGGACCGGACTGAGCGCACTGACGGGAAGCTGCACAGCCAAGTGGCCGCATTCTCAAGAACCCCGTGGATCGATGCCTACGGGGTTTTTTATGGCCCGGGATCAGGGTAAGCGCATTCTTCTGCATGCGATCCGCAGATCATGGGGCGATGAGTCGTCCCTCCAGCGGCAGGCGTCACGCAGGCTTCTGTTCTATTCCAGTTGATGGCAATTGGTAGCCAGGTCGATGGGGCGGGGCAGCGGCAAAGAGGCGATGCACATGGCCTTGCCGCGCTCCTGCCCATCCAGGATCCCTTGGCCTGTGATTTCAATAGAAGATATAAAATCTTTATAAAACAATGATGTGCATCTAGTGCACGCTAAAGTGGTTTTTCATTGTAGGGCCGCCTGCGCCATTCCTATACTCGCCGCAACAACTACAAACGCCCTGACAGGGGAATACACCATGCTTCGTGCCTGCCCGCCGTTCCTACCCATTGCCTGCGCTTTCCCACTTCCAAGCGTAGCGCCGCTGCACTAGACCCCGTACCAGCCAAACGCCCGCTCACCCCCTTGCGCCCACTTGCGCGAGGACGGTCTCGGCTTGCCGCGAAATCTTCCGGGGCGGCCGTGGGCAGTGTCGAGGATTACAACAATGAACAAGTCGCATCCAGATCATATCCAGGCCGATTACACCGCAGACGTGGTGATTATCGGTGCCGGCCCGGTAGGGCTGGCCATCGCCAATTATCTCGGCCAGGCCGGGGTGCAGGTGCTGCAGATCGAGAAGCTCGACCAGCTGATCGACTACCCGCGCGCCATCGGTATCGACGACGAGTCGCTGCGCACCGTGCAAGCCATTGGCCTGGTCGAAGAGGTGCTGCCGCATACCACGCCCTGGCATGCCATGCGCTTTCTTACCCCCAAGGGCCGCTGCTTCGCCGATATCCAGCCGGCCACCGATGAGTTTGGCTGGTCGCGGCGCAACGCGTTCATCCAGCCGCAGGTCGATGCGGTATTGCATCGGGGGTTGGCACGATTTGCCAACGTAAGAACCTTGTTCTCCCGCGATGTGGTGCAGTTCCAGCAAGACGAGCAGGGCGTCAGCCTGTGCATGAACGGCCCCGATGGCCGTTCGGAAACCGTGCGTGGCCGCTACCTGGTGGCTTGCGACGGCGGCAACAGCCTGATCCGGCGAACGCTGGAGGTTTCCTTCGACGGCAAGACCGCACCCAACCAGTGGATCGTCATCGACATCGCCAACGATCCGCTCGGCACGCCCAACGTCTACCTGTGCTGCGACCCGGTGCGTCCCTATGTGTCGGCGGCGCTGCCCCACGGCGTACGCCGTTTTGAATTCATGGTCATGCCGGGCGAGACCGAGGAGGAGCTGGGCAAGCCCGAGAGCATGCGCAAGCTCTTGGCCAAGGTGCTGCCCGACCCGGACCGGGTCGAGCTGATCCGCAAGCGCGTCTACACCCACAACGCACGCCTGGCAGGCCGCTTCCGGGTCAAGCGAGCGCTTCTGGCCGGCGATGCCGCGCACATCATGCCGGTCTGGCAGGGCCAGGGGTACAACAGCGGCATGCGCGATGCCAGCAACCTTGGCTGGAAGCTGGCGCTGGTGGCCAAGGGCCTGGCCGGCGAAGCGCTGCTCGATACCTATGAGCAGGAGCGTCGTGACCATGCCAAGGCCATGATCGACCTGTCGGTGATGGCCGGTCATGTGCTGGCGCCGCCCAAACGCTGGCAAGGTGCCCTGCGCGACGGGATTTCCTGGGCGCTGAACTACCTGCCCGCGGTGAAGCGCTATTTCCTGGAAATGCGCTTCAAGCCCATGCCGCAGTACACCAAGGGCGCGCTGGTGAACGCTAAGGACAGCAGGACGACGCCGGTCGGGCGCATGTTCATTCAACCCAAAGTCGTTACCGAGTCGGGTGAGGTACGCCTGCTGGACGACGTGATCGGCAGCCATTTCGCCTTCATCGCCTGGGGCAGCAACCCGCTGTGGGGCTTGAGCGCCGACCAGGTCGAAGCCTGGCGGGCGCTGGGGGCCTGCTTCATCCAGGTGCTGCCGGACGTTCAGCTCAAGGCGGGGCGCGAAGTGCCGGACGGGGTCATTCGCCTGGGTGACTGCACCGGTCGCCTCAAGGAGTGGTTCGGGCGCTTCCCGGTGTCGATCACGCTGCTGCGTCCGGATCGTTTCGTCGCTGCCGTGGCCATCCCGCAAACCATCGGCCAGGCCAGCGAGGCCTTGCTGCGAGCACTGGCAGTCCCGCCCCTGGCCAAGCAGCAGGCGCCCCTGGCGTCCAAGGTGGCTTGAGATGAGCGCCTACCTGCACTGTTTATCCCATACCCCGCTGGTGGGTTATGTCGACCCGGAGCAAGCGGTCCTGGCCGAAGTGGACGAGGTGATCGGCAGCGCCCGTGCGCGCATCGCCGCCTTCGACCCGGAGCTGGTGTTCCTGTTCGCCCCGGACCACTACAACGGTTTCTTCTATGACGTCATGCCAGCCTTCTGCATCGGCATGGGCGCCGCGGCCATTGGCGACTTCCAGAGCCTGGCCGGCCCGCTGGACGTCCCCCGTGACATCGCCGAGGCCTGTGCTGGCGCGGTGCTGGAAGCCGGGCTGGACGTTGCCGTGTCTTACCGCATGCAGGTCGACCACGGCTTTGCCCAGCCGCTGGAGCTGCTGCTCGGCGGCCTGGCTACAAAACCGGTGATCCCGGTGTTCATCAACAGTGTGGCGGTGCCGCTGCCAGGTTTTGCCCGTGCCCGCCTGCTTGGCGAGGCCATTGGCCGCTTCGCCCGTGGCACCGGCAAGCGTGTGCTGTTTCTCGGTTCCGGCGGGTTGTCCCATCAACCGCCGGTGCCGGAACTGGCCCACGTCAATGAGCGCATGGCTGATCGCTTGCTGGGCAGCGGTCGCGATTTGCCAGCCTGCGAACGCCAGGCGCGCCAGCAGCGAGTGATCAGCGCCGCCGAAGGGTTCGTGCGCGACCCGCACAGCCTGCATCCGCTCAATCCCGGTTGGGATAACCACTTTCTCGACCTGCTGGAGCAGCGCCGCTACGGCGAGCTCGATGGCATGGCCAATGCCGAACTGTCGGCGCTGGCGGGCAAGTCGACCCACGAGGTGAAGACCTGGGTCGCGGCCTTCGCCGCGCTCGCGGCGTTCGGCGACTACCAGGCCAGCGAGCGTTACTACCGGCCGATCCCCGAGTGGATCGCCGGCTTCGGCTCGCTCAGCGCACATTCCCTTACCTGATCAACGGAGGACTTCCAGCATGAACAGCATTTCCCTCAATGAAGCCGCCAGCAGCCGCTTCGCCCGGATTCGCGAAGGCGAGCTCGATCTGCAAGTGCATTACAACGATCTTGGCGAGGGTGCCGAGACCGTGGTCATGCTCCACGGTTCCGGGCCTGGTGCCAGTGGCTGGGCCAACTTCAGCCGCAACCTCGAGCCGCTGCTGAGCGCCGGTTACCGGGTGGTGCTGATGGACTGCCCGGGCTGGAGCAAGAGCGACCCGGTCATCAACCACGGCTCGCGTTCAGACCTGAACGCCACTGCGCTCAAGGGGCTGCTCGACGTACTCGGTCTCGAACGCGTGCATATCCTCGGCAACTCCATGGGCGGCCATAGCGCGGTGGCCTTCACCCTGAGCTACCCCGAGCGTGTCGGCAAACTGGTGCTGATGGGCGGTGGTACCGGCGGCGCCAGCCCGTTCGTACCGATGCCCACCGAAGGGATCAAGCTGCTCAACGGCCTGTACCGCGAGCCGACCATCGACAACCTGAAGGCGATGATGAATGTCTTCGTCTACGACCCGAGCGACCTCACCGAGGAGCTGTTCCAGACCCGCCTGGACAACATGCTCAGCCGGCGTGACCACCTGGAGAACTTCGTTGCCAGCCTGGCCGCCAATCCCAGGCAGTTCCCCGACTTCGGCGCGCGCCTGGGCGAAATCAAGGCCAGGACCCTGGTGATCTGGGGCCGCAACGACCGTTTCGTGCCGATGGATGTCGGCCTGCGCTTGATCGCCGGTATCGCCAACTCCGAGTTGCACGTGTTCAACAACTGCGGCCACTGGGCGCAGTGGGAACACGCCGACAGCTTCAACCGCCTGGTGCTGGACTTCCTCCAGCACTGATTTGAGGTACACCCCATGACCATCGATTCGCAAACCCTGGAACGCCTGGCGGGCGAGTTGCGCCGCGCCCAGCAGCGGGGCGAGGCCATCGCGCCGTTGCGTGATGCCATCGGCGCGGAAAACGCCGAGGCGGCCTATGCCATCCAGCGCCTGAACGTCGCTCATGCTCTTGCCCAAGGGCGGCGCCTGGTGGGCCGCAAGATCGGCCTGACCAATGCCAAGGTGCAGGCCCAGCTGGGAGTCGACCAGCCGGACTTCGGCAGCCTGTTCGCCGACATGTGCCATGGCGACGGGCAAAGCGTGCCCTACGCCAGCGTCATGCAGCCCAAGATCGAGGCGGAGATCGCCCTGGTGCTGGCCCGTGATCTACCCAGCGCGCAGACCACCTTCGCCGATGTGGTCGCGGCCACAGGCCAGGTGCTGCCGGCGCTGGAAATCGTCGGCAGCCGGATCCAGGGCTGGAATATCCGCTTCGCCGATACCGTGGCCGACAACGCCTCCAGTGGCTGCTTCGTGCTTGGCGGCCCGGTCCGCCCGTTGCAGGACCTCGACCTGCGCGGCGCGGCCATGCGCATGACCCGCAACGGCGAGCTGGTGTCCAGCGGCAGCGGCGCCGAGTGCCTGGGCCACCCGCTCAATGCCGCGGTGTGGCTGGCCTGCACCATGGCGCGCCTGGGCGAGCCGCTACGTGCCGGCGACATCATCCTCACCGGCGCCTTGGGGCCGATGGTGAATGTGGCGCCGGGCGACCATTTCGAAGCCGAGATCGACGGCCTGGGCCGTGTCGGCGTGACCTTCAGCGGCGAGTGATGGAGACCTCCATGAGCCAGAAACGCAAAGTCGCCATCATCGGTTCCGGCAATATCGGTACCGACCTGATGATCAAGATCCTGCGCAACGCCAAGCACCTGGAAATGGCGGCGCTGGTCGGTATCGACCCGGCCTCCGATGGCCTGGCCCGCGCCCAGCGGATGGGTGTGGCCACGACCCACGAAGGGGTTCAGGGATTGGTCCGCCTGCCGGTGTTCAAGGATATCGATTTCGTCTTCGATGCCACCAGCGCCGGTGCCCACGTGAAGAACGACGCCTTCCTGCGCGAGCACAAGGCCAACCTGCGCATGATCGACCTGACCCCCGCGGCCATCGGCCCGTACTGCGTACCGGTGGTCAACCTGGAGCAGCACTTGCAGGCGACCAACGTCAACATGGTCACCTGCGGCGGCCAGGCCACCATCCCGATGGTCGCAGCGGTGTCGCGGGTCGCCAAGGTGCATTACGCCGAGATCATCGCCTCCATCGCCAGCAAGTCCGCAGGCCCCGGTACCCGCGCCAACATCGACGAGTTCACCGAGACCACCAGCAAGGCCATCGAGGTGATCGGCGGCGCAGCCAAGGGCAAGGCGATCATCATCATGAACCCTGCCGAGCCGCCGCTGATGATGCGCGACACGGTGTACGTGTTGAGCGATATCGCCGACCAACAGCGAGTGGCGGCGAGTATCGAAGCGATGGCCGCGGCAGTGCAGGCCTATGTGCCGGGCTACCGGCTCAAGCAGCAGGTGCAGTTCGAGCAGGTGCGCTACCTGAAGCTGCCGGGGCAGGGGATCTTCACCGGCCTGAAGACCTCGGTGTTCCTCGAAGTCGAAGGCGCTGCCCATTACCTGCCGGCCTATGCCGGCAATCTCGACATCATGACCTCCGCCGCGCTGGCCACGGCCGAGCGCATGGCGCAAGCAATGGAGGCCTCGGCATGAACGGCAAGAAACTCTATATCTCCGACGTGACCCTGCGCGATGGCATGCATGCCATCCGCCATCAATATTCCCTGGATGACGTGCGCGCCATCGCCAGGGCACTGGACCAGGCCAAGGTCGACTCGATCGAAGTCGCCCATGGCGATGGCCTGCAGGGCTCGAGCTTCAACTACGGTTTTGGTGCCCACACCGACCTGGAGTGGATCGAAGCCGCCGCCGACGTGGTCAGCCACGCCAGGATCGCCACGTTGCTATTGCCGGGCATCGGCACCATCCATGACTTGAAGAACGCCTACCACGCCGGTGCGCGCATCGTCCGCGTGGCCACCCACTGCACCGAGGCGGACGTCTCGCGCCAGCACATCGAGTATGCCCGTGAGCTGGGGATGGACACGGTAGGCTTCTTGATGATGAGCCACATGCAGACGCCCGAAGGGTTGGCGCAACAGGCCAAGCTGATGGAGGGTTATGGCGCCACCTGCATCTACGTGGTGGATTCCGGCGGGGCAATGAACATGCACGACATCCGCGCGCGCTTTCGTGCGGTCAAGGCCGTACTCGACCCGGCGACCGCCACCGGCATCCATGCCCACCACAACCTCAGCCTGGGAGTGGCCAACTCCATTGCCGCCGTGGAGGAGGGTTGCGACCGCATCGATGCCAGCCTCGCCGGCATGGGCGCGGGGGCTGGCAACGCTCCGCTGGAGGTGTTCATTGCCGCCGCCGACAAGCTGGGCTGGAACCACGGCACGGACCTCTACGCGCTGATGGATGCCGCCGACGACCTGGTGCGTCCGCTGCAGGACCGTCCGGTGCGCGTGGACCGTGAAACCTTGGCGCTGGGTTATGCCGGGGTGTACTCGAGCTTCCTGCGCCATGCCGAGGTCGCCGCCGCCCGCTACGGCATCAAGGCGGTGGACATACTCGTCGAGCTGGGCAAGCGCAGGATGGTGGGAGGTCAGGAAGACATGATCGTGGATGTGGCGCTGGATCTGCTCAAGCGCTGATGCCGGCGTCGAGGGCCGCTGTGCGGCCCAATCGCTCCAACGGATAACGACCCAACACAACAATAAAACGGGTGAGTTCATGACTTTTGCCAATAATCCGCCGCGCGTGGCCGTCACCATCGGCCTGTGCTTTCTCGTTGCCCTGCTCGAAGGCCTCGACCTGCAGGCCGCCGGTATCGCCGCCTCGGGCATGGCCAGTGCCTTTAGCCTGGACAAGCTGCAGATGGGCTGGGTGTTCAGCGCCGGGATCCTCGGCCTTTTGCCTGGAGCGCTGGTCGGTGGCTGGCTCGCCGATCGCTGCGGACGCAAGCGCATCCTGATCGGTTCGGTGGCGCTGTTCGGCCTGTTTTCCCTGGCCACCGCCCATGCCTGGAACCTGCCCAGCCTGTTGCTGGCGCGGCTGCTCACCGGCGCCGGGCTGGGGGCGGCGTTGCCCAACCTGATTGCCCTCACTAGCGAAGCCGCCGGGCAGCGCCTGCGCGGCAGCGCGGTCAGCCTGATGTACTGCGGCGTGCCCCTGGGCGCGGCGCTGGCCGCCGGCATCGGCATCGCCGGCTATAGCGGCGACTGGCAGCGCGTATTCCACGTCGGTGGCGCCGGGCCATTGCTGATCCTGCCGCTGCTCGCGCTCTACTTGCCCGAGTCCGGCCAGTTCCGAGCCACTGCCCAGGCCGAGCAGGGGGCCAATGTGCGTCAGGAGCTGTTCGGACAGAGCGCCACCTGGCTGCTGTGGTTGAGCTACTTCTTCACGCTGATGGTGGTGTACATCCTGATCAACTGGCTGCCGAGCCTGCTGGTCGGCCAAGGCTTCAGCAACCATGACGCCAGTTGGGTGATGTTCGCCCTGCAAATGGGGGCAGCCATTGGCACCTTGATCCTTGGCCAGGTGCTTGAGCGCCTGCCGGCGGGCGCCACCACAGCCCTGGTGTATGTGGGGATCCTCGCTGCCCTGGCGGGCCTGGGCCTGGCCAGCGCATTGCCGGCGATGCTCGTCGCCGGCTTCTTCGCCGGTTTCTTCGCCACTGGCGGGCAAGGCGTGCTGTATGCCCTGGCCCCGCATTTCTACAGCGTGCGCGTGCGCGCCACCGGCGTTGGCGCGGCGGTGGCGGTCGGCCGCCTAGGCGCCATGAGCGGCCCGCTGATCGCCGGCCAGATGCTGGCCCTGGGCGCCGGTTCGGGCGGAGTGCTGATGGCCTCGGCGCCAGGGGTGGTGATCGCCGCGCTGGCGCTGTTCCGCCTGATAGGCCGGCGCCCGGAATAACCCCCGCTACCCATCCTTGCTTGCACCTTGCTGCTTCGGCGGCAGGGCTTCCTATAACTACAAGAAAGTGAAGAAGTCATGCACAAGACCTTGAAAACCTGGCTGGCCCTGACTATCGGCCTGCTTGGCGCCGACCCCTGCCACGCCACCGGCTTCGTCGATGACAGCCATGCCGAGCTTGCGCTACGCAACTACTACTTCGATCGCAATTACCTGGGCCAGACACCACAGGCGGCAGCTCGTGAATGGGCCCAGGGTTTCATCCTCAACATCAACTCGGGGTTCAGCGACGGGCCGGTGGGTTTTGGCCTGGACGCCAAGGGCATGCTCGGCGTGAAGCTCGACTCGTCGCCCGACCGCGCTGGTACCGGCCTGTTGCCCTTCGACCGAGTCACCCATGAACCGGCCGATAGCTATAGTGAGCTGGGCCTGACGGGCAAGATGCGCATCTCGCGGACCGAGCTGCAAGGTGGGTCGATCAGCACCTTCCTGCCGATTGCCTTCGCCAGCCCGACCCGGTTGTTGCCGCAAACCTTCCGTGGCGCCTACCTACGCTCCAGTGATATCGAGCGCCTGACCCTGCATGCCGGCTGGCTCGATCGCATCAACCTGCGCGACTCCACCGATTACCAAAAGATGAGCGTCGCCGCGCCCAATGGGCGTTTCAACGGCGCGGCGACCTCCGACCGCTTCCTCTTTCTTGGGGGGGACTACGCCTGGTCCGAGGCGTTGACGCTGCGTTACTACCATGCCGAGCTGGATCAACTGTACCGCAAGGATTTCCTCGGCTTCGTCGATGAGCGCAGGCTGGGTTCCGGTCGCCTGAAGAGTGATTTTCGGCTGTTCGTCACGGGCGAAGACGGCACGGCCAAGGCGGGGCAGGTCGACAACCGCAATACGGCGCTGATGCTCACCTATGCCTGGGCCAGCCACAGTCTTGGCGTCGGCTACATGCGCCTGGATGGCGATACCGCGATGCCCTATCTGTACGGGACTGAGCCACTGGTCATCACCGAAGGCACATTGAGCTCGGAGTTCCTCAATCCTGGGGAACGCAGCTGGCAGGTCAAGTTCGACCAGGATTTCGCCCCGTTCGGTGTGCCAGGGCTCAAGGGCATGCTGCGTTATGTCCGTGGGGACAATATCGAATTGGCGCGTTTTGGCGGCGGCGGGCTGAGCGAAAGCGAGAAGGACGTGGAGGTGTCGTACGTGGTGCAACAGGGGACGTTCAAGAATGTGGCGCTACGCCTGCGCCATGCCTGGTATCGCAACGACTTCCTGGCCGGCGCCTCCCAGCGGGACGACAACGAATTGCGGATCAACCTGGATTACACGATCAAGCTCTGGTAACTCGACCGGCCGGTATCGGGCAAGGCCCCCGGCTCAAGGGGCCATGCCCAGGGAGCCAGGCGTGGGCGCGCTGCAGCGGGCATGTCGTGCAGCGGCGGGCAGGGCGCGGGCCCAAGGCTACTGGGGCTCCTCCAGTTTTTCCTGGATCAGCCTGGCGGTTTTCTGCAAGGCGCCCAGATGACGCCGTGCAGCCTGTTCGATGGTCATCGCTTTGGCCACGTACACCAGGTTCAGGCAGCCCAGCAAACGTTGTCCGGCGAGTATCGGCACGGCGATCGAAGCGATTTTTTCCTCGCGGTTCCAAGCCATGAAGTTCTCTCCGTATCCCTGGTGCCTGACCCTGCGCAGCACGTTCTCAAGTTGTGGGATATTGCGTGCCAGCTGGAACTCCTTGCCTTCACGTTCCGCCAGCAGGGTGAGTATCTGTTCACGTTCGGCATCCCCGCAGAACGCGAGGTAGGTCAAGCCTGTAGCGGTTTGCAAGAGCGGCAAGCGGCGACCGATCATCGAGCGGTGAAACGACAGGCGGCTGAAGCGATGGGTTGTCTCGCGCACCACCATTGCGTCCACATCCAGCGTGCAGATGTCGGTCGGCCATACCACCTCCTGCAGCAGCTCGGCCAGCAATGGCGCCGCGATGGCGCTGATCCACTGTTCATCGCGAAAGCCTTCGCTCAGTTCACGCACCTTGAGGGCCAGGCGGAAGCTGTCATCGGACTCGCTGCGGCGCACATAACCTTCGTCTTGCAGGGTCTCCAGCAGCCGCCGCACGGTGGTGCGGTGCAGGCCGGTGAGTTCGGCCAGCCGGGTCGGGCTGGCGCCGCCGTCGAGGCGGTTCAGGGCATTGAGCAAGGCCAGGCCACGGCTCAAGCCACGCACGGTCTTGTAGTCGGAACCTCGACCAGTATTCACGAAAAATCCTTATAAAATAATGATGTGCATCTGGTGCACAACAAGGCGGTTTTTCATTGTAGGGCAATCGAGGCCATTCCTATACTCGCCGCAACAGCTACCGGTGCCCCGCCAGGGGATTACAGCATGTGCTGTGCCTGGTGCTTCCATCCCTTGCCTGCGTCCTTGCTCTGCTAAGGCCTGGCAACGCTCCTCCAGCTCCCCGTAGCAGGCCGCACGCTGGTTCACCCTTCAGACAAAAGGCATTCACCATGAATCGAAGACAAGTCCTCCAAAGCATGGCTACCACCGCTACCGTCGCAGCGGTTTCTGGTTTGCCGGCAACCCGCGCCCGTGCCTCTCAAACCGCCGGGCCCACCGATGGCGCCGTTGCCAAGGACGCTCGGCGCATCGATACCCATCAGCATGTCGTTCCAGCGTTCTACGGCAAGTGGCTCGAATCCCGAGGTATCACCGCAGGGGGCTTGCCTATTCCAAGCTGGAGCGTCGAGGGCGCGCTGGACCTGATGGACAGCAATGGCATCGCTACCGGGATACTCTCGGTGTCCACTCCGGGCGTGCATCTTGGGAACGATGCAGAGGCGCGGGTGAAGGCCAGGGAGGTCAACGAGTTTTGTGCCGAGCTCGTCGACAAGCATCCCGGGCGCTTTGGTTTCTTCGCCACCTTGACGCTGCCGGATGTCGAGGGCGCTATCGAACAAGCCGAGTATGCCTTGGGCACATTGAAAGCCGACGGCGTCGTCCTGCTGGCAAACGTGCGCGGGACTTACCTTGGCGCGCCAGAGTGGGACCCGCTCATGGAGGCATTGAACCGTCACCGGGCCACGGTGTTCGTGCATCCCTCGGAGCTGCCTGCCGAACCGGTGGATGGCATTCC
This sequence comes from Pseudomonas piscis, assembly GCF_009380155.1. Taxonomy (GTDB): domain Bacteria; phylum Pseudomonadota; class Gammaproteobacteria; order Pseudomonadales; family Pseudomonadaceae; genus Aquipseudomonas; species Aquipseudomonas piscis. Next base: position 22,083 of record NZ_WHUV01000002.1, read on the forward strand.
ACCCTATGCCGCGGACTTCCTCCTGGATACCACTCGGGCGGCCCTGAACCTGGCCAAGCGCGGTTGCCTGGAGCGCTACCCCGAACTGAAGATCATCCTGTCCCATGGGGGCGGATTCCTTCCTTATGCCGCTGAGCGCATGGCTCGTGTCTGCTCCGACGATGGCAGCACCGAACGAGGAATCCAGCGTTTGCGCAAGTTCTACTTCGATACCGCGCTGTCCAGTAGCCCCTATGCGCTCCCGGCGCTGCTGGCGTTCGCCAAGCCTGAGAACATCACTTTCGGCAGCGACTGGCCCTATGCCAATAAAGAGCGTTCCAGCCACTTCACCAGCTTGCTGGATACTTTCGGCTTCACCGCTGCCCAGCGCTTGGCGGTCAATCGCCAAAACGCCTTGCGCCTGTTCCCCCGCCTGGCCTGACCCTTGGCTGTGCGGCCAGGGGCGCCCGATACCCGAGTGCTTGGGCACCGGGTATCGGGCGCTGTCTCAGGTGGGCAGCACTTCGAGCTTGAGCAGATCCAGGGCGACGTCGACGATCATGTCTTCCTGGCCTCCGACCATGCGCCGCTTGCCCAGCTCCACCAGGATGTCGAGGGTCTTGAGGCCGTATTTGCCAGCGGCCACTTCCGCATGGCGCAGGAAGCTTGAATACACGCCGGCATAACCGAGGCCGAGGGTTTCGCGGTCGACCCGCACCGGGCGATCCTGCAGGGGGCGGACGATGTCGTCGGCCGCGTCCATCAGGGTGTAGAGATCGGTGCCGTGATTCCAGCCCGCGCGCTCGGCTGCGGCGATGAAGACTTCCAGCGGCGCGTTGCCGGCGCCCGCGCCCATGCCGGCGAGGCTGGCGTCGATGCGATCGCAGCCTTCTTCCACTGCGACCATGGAGTTGGCCACCCCGAGGCTGAGGTTGTGATGGGCATGCATGCCGGTCTGGGTTTGTGGGTCCAGGACCGACTTGAATGCTCGCATGCGCTCGCGGATATCGTGCATGTTCATCGCGCCGCCGGAGTCGGCCATGTAGATGCACTGCGCGCCGTAGCTCTCCATCAGCTTGGCCTGTTGCGCCAACCCTTCGGGCGTCTGCATGTGGCTCATCATCAGAAAGCCCACGGCCTCCATGCCCAGCTCCCGGGCATATTCGATGTGCTGCCTGGACACGTCCGCCTCGGTGCAGTGGGTGGCCACGCGAACGATCCGCGCGCCAGCCTCATAGGCGTTCTTCAAGTCGTGGACGGTGCCGATGCCGGGCAGCAACAGCGTGGCGATCTTGGCGTGGCGGAGCTCGCCGGCCACGGCCTCGATGTATTCGAGATCGCCGTGGCGGCCGAAGCCATAGTTGAAGGACGAGCCCTGCAGGCCATCGCCATGGGCCACTTCGATGGAGTCCACCCGGGCCCGGTCCAGGGCCCGGGCAATGGCCCGCACCGAGTCCAGGGAATACTGGTGGCGTATCGCATGGCTGCCGTCGCGCAGGGTGACGTCGGAGATGTAGAGCTTCTTGCCTGGATCGAAAGTCATGTGCTCGCTCCTCAGCCGTTGAGCATCGATTGGGCCATGCGCTCGGCCGTGGCCAGCGCGGCGGAGGTCATGATGTCGAGGTTGCCGGCGTAGGCCGGCAGGTAGTGGGCAGCGCCTTCGACCTCGAGGAACACCGAGGTCTTGAGTCCGCTGAACTGGCCATGGCCGGGGATATTCAGCGGGGCGGATGGCGCGATGAGGTCGAACTGCACCCTCTGCTTGAGCCGGTAGCCGGGCACGTAGGCCCGCACGGCGGCGGCCATCTGCTCGATGCTGGCTTCGACTCGGGTTCGGTCGGCTTCCTCGGACAGCACGAACACCGTATCGCGCATCACCATCGGCGGCTCGGCGGGGTTCATGATGATGATCGCCTTGCCCTTGGCTGCGCCGCCGATCACCTCGATGGCCTTGCTGGTGGTCTCGGTGAACTCGTCGATATTGGCGCGGGTACCGGGGCCTGCGGACTTGCTGGCGATGGAAGCGATGATCTCGGCGTAATGCACCTTGGCGACCCGCGACACCGCTGCGACCATCGGGATGGTGGCCTGGCCGCCGCAGGTGACCATGTTGACGTTGGTCGCCTGCAAGTGCTGCTCCAGGTTGACCACCGGCACGCAGTACGGGCCGATGGCCGCTGGCGTCAGGTCGATCAGGCGGATGCCTGGCTTCAGTCCACGCAGGAAGCCGGCATTGCGCACATGGGTGCTGGCGCTGGTGGCATCGAAGACGAAATCGATCTCGTTGAACACCGGCAGGCGGCTCAGCCCCTCGATGCCCCCATGGGTCGTGGCGACTCCCAGCCGCTGGGCTCGGGCCAGGCCGTCGGAGGCCGGGTCGATGCCGACCATGGCGGCCATTTCCAGGTGTTGTGCGTTTCGCATCAGCTTGATCATCAGGTCGGTGCCGATATTGCCGGAACCGACGATGGCGACTTTGAGTTTCTTGGTAGTCATTCTGATTCTCCAGGCGTGCGGCTCAGTAGAAATGGCAGCTGACTTCGCCCAGGCGAGTCAGGCGCAGATGCAGGTGATCGCCCGGGACGACTGGGGTCATGGGGCCTAGCGCGCCCGAGAGCAGCACATCGCCGGCCAGCAATGGACGGCCGGACTCGGCCATGGTGCGAGCCAGCCACAGGCAGGCATCCAGCGGGTTGCCCAGGCAGGCGGCGCCGATGCCGATGGCGGCCTGGCTGCGATTCTTCTCCAGCAACATGCCTTCCAGGCGCAGGTCCAGCGCCGACAGCCGGGTGGCTTGCTTGCCCAGTACGTAGAGGGCGGATGAAGCGTTGTCCGCCACGGTGTCGGCCAAGGTGATCCGCCAGTCGACGATGGCGGAATCGACGATCTCGATGGCCGGCAGCAGGTATTCCACCGCATGCATCAGCTCGGCCAGCGTGGTGTCGGCATGGGGCAGGTCGCGCCCGAGGACGAAGGCGATTTCCCCTTCGGCCTTGGGCTGGATCAGACGACTGCAATCGATGCCCGCGCCGTCGCTGATCTCCATGTCGGCGAACAGCATGCCGAAGTCCGGTTGGTTCACGCCCAACTGTTGCTGTACCGCCGCGGAGGTCAGGCCGATCTTGCGCCCGACCAGTCGCCGGCCCTGGTCCAGGGCGCGCCGGGTGTTGATTTCCTGGACCGCGTAGGCATCGGCCAGGGTGGTGATGCCGAAGGTCGCCGAGATCTGCGGGCAGGGCTCGCGCCGTTGTCGGGCCTGGTTCAATGCTGCAGCCGCCTGGTCGAGGTCGTTCAAGGCGTCGTGGTTCATGCGCTTTTCCTCAGGGGGGCGACAAGAGGCTGTTCGTTGGCCAGGTTCGGCTGCCAGCCCAGCTGGTGCCGGAGTTCGGCCAGGACGCTGTCCAGTTGCGCGGCGGGTACCAGGGCGAAGACGAACTTGTCCGGGCGTATCACGGCCACCAGGTCGCGACCGCGTCCTGCACGCTTGAACCAGCGCACCAGCGCCTCATCGGGTTCCTCGACCTCGACCAGGCCGGCCGGACTGAAACGCTGCACGGCCATGCCCTGGGGGCGCCCACCGAAGGGGTAGAGCGTGACGTAGCGGGTATCCAGCGCCGCCAGCAGTTGCTCGGACTCGGCCGATAGCGCCACGCGCGGATTGTTCTCCAGGCCCAGCAGGGAGAAGCCTTCGCCCAGCACTTCGTCGAGATGTACGCGCTTGCCCTTGAAGGTGCGGACCTGCGGCTGGGGCATCAGCTTCCCGGCGACCCCGCGCCAACCATCCCTGGGCAACCCCAGGTAGGAGCCGGGCTTGTAGGTCGGGGTGGGCTTGAAGCCACCCTCGCGCAGCCACTTGCCCAGTACCGGCGTGACATTCAGGGCCCGGACCGCAAAGTTGCGCAGCGCCGTCTTGAATGGGTTGGACATGGACACGAAGTCCTTCATCCGCACCGAGATGTCGATCATCGCCTTGGCATGGTGGTAGCGCTCGGTGCCATAGGTGTCGAGCAGCTTGTCCGCAGCCTTGCCACGCAGTACCGCCTCTAGCTTCCACGCCAGGTTGTAGGCGTCGCGCACTCCGGAACTCATGCCTTGGCCCATGAACTGTGGAGTCATGTGCGCGGCATCGCCTGCCAGCAGTACGCGACCCTTGCGCCACTCGCGCGCGACCAGGGCGTTGAAGGTGTAGACCAGCTTGCGCTTGACCTCGAACTGGTCCGGGTTCACGTACCGGCTCAGCAGCTTGCGCACGGTGGCCGGGTCCTCCATGTACTCCTTGGTCTGGCCGGGCATCAGCATGAATTCGAAGCGATGGAAGCGCCCGGGCTGCGGGCAGCTGACGACCGGGGAGTCCGGGTCGCAGATGAAGTTGAAGTACGGGATGTGGCGCAGCGCATCTTCCCCTTCCTTCATTTCCAGATCGACCACCAGCCAGGGTTCGGGGAAGTTCTTGCCGTCCATGCCGATGCCCAGTTGCTCACGCACGGTGCTGCGCCCACCGTCCGCGCCCACCAGGTAGCGCGCCTTGAGGGTGATCGGCGCCAGGTCGATATCCAGGTCGACGCGGCTGCCGTCACCATCGCCGAAGCGGCAGTTCTGCGTGGCCTGGTGGGTGAGGGTGACCAGCGCGCCGTCCTGCTTGAAGTCCACCAGTTCGCGACCGCGTTCGACCCTTACCGTCGGATGATTGGCCAGCAGGTCGCTGAGCTTGGTTTCCAGCCAGGGCTGGTAGAGGAAGTTGATCACCGGCCAGCCGAAGCTGCGCTTGAGCTGCCAGTAGCGGCCGATCACTCGTCCATCGGGGAAGGTCCACTGGGCCGGGGTGTCGATCTGCATATCGCTGGCCAGGTCCTTGGCTACCCCCGCGGCTTGCATTACCCGCATGCATTCATCATCGGTGTAGACCGCGCGCGCATTGCCGTAGAACACCGGCTCACGCTCCAGCACCAGCACCGAGAGGCCGCGCTTGCCGAGCAAGTGGGCGAGGGTGGCTCCGGTCGGACCGAGGCCGGCGATGACGACGTCGAAGATTTCAGTAGTGTTCATGGCTGCTCCTGCAGCGGGGAATACTCGGCGTGGCGCAGCGAACGCAGGCCTTGGCCGAAGTTGCCCAGGTTGGTCTTGAGCTTGTTCCAGGTGCCTGGCTTCTGTGGCTTGTGGCCCCAGAGGCTGATGCCCTTGTAGGTGGTGACCTGCCAATCGGCCTCGTCGACTTCCAGGGCGTTCCAGCCCAGCTCCAGCTCGAAACCCGAAGGCGTGAGGACGTAGAACGACTGCTCGCGGTCGTTGGGGTGTTCGCCGATTTCATGGGCCATCTCGAAGCCCAGCTTGCGGCAACGCAGGAAGGCGTCGGTCAGGGCGGCGACCGAGGTGGTCAGAAGGTTCATGTGCTGGGCCTTGGTGCGGATCGGGTCGAGCGCCAGGCCCCGTACCTGGGCGATGGCGATCGAGTGATGGCGCGGGTTGACGCGAAAGAACTCGATGTCCAGCGTTACGCCAGCCAGATGCTCGACGACGCTGTCGCTCTGGCGGGCATCGAATATTTCCTGCCAGAAGCGGCGCATGTCCTTGCCGCGACGACTGGTGATCGCCAGGTGGCCCATGCCGGATTCACCGGTAATGAAACCCTCGCTGAGCATGCTCAGGGGTTCTTGTGTGGTCAGTGGCTCGACGAACAGCTCGATGGCCATGCGCTTGGGGCCAAGCACTCGCCAGAAGCGCGCCACACCGCGTTCTGCCGCCTGGGCCGCAGTGCTTTCGTGGATGGCGATACCGCGGGCCCTCAGGCGCTGCAGCACGATGTGCAGGGTGTCCTGGTCGTGCAACTGCCAGCCAATGGCGGCGAAGTCTTCCGCGGGGCCGTGCTTGACGATGATGCGGCGCTGGTGCTGGTCCATGCGAAACGCCAGGAGCTGGCTGTCCGCATGGGCAAGGTGCAGGCCGATGCCGCCTTGCAGCAGCGCCTGCCAGCGATCCAGCCGGCTCGACTCGATGACCGCATAACCCATGCTGCTGGCGCCGAAGATGTCCTGTTTCATAGGTATTCCTTGTCTTCAGGCCGGGTTGTGGCAGGCGAGGAAGCTGGCGGTGACGGCGTTGAATTCGCTGGCACGTTCCCACTGCACCCAGTGCCCGGTCTTGCTGAACAGGTACAGGTCGCAGTTGGGCATGCGCTTGCACAAGGTCTGGCCGCCGCTGGGACGATTGACCTTGTCCTCCGTGCCCCACAGCACCAGGGTCGGGACCTGGCAGCGGTCGAGCCGCGGATCGCGGGTCAGGTCCATGCGCACTGCGGCCTTCAGGCCTGTAGGGCGGCGCAGAGGGGGCGCGGCGACCACTTCAGGGTCGGTGCTGGCGCGATAGCGCTCGGCGATCATGGCGTCGGTCACCAGGCTGCTGTCGTAGACGAGGTCTTCGCGGATGAAGCGGGTGATCTTCTCCAGCGTCGGGCCCGCGCCGTTGTAGTAGTCGAGCAGGTGGTTCAGCCCTTTGGTGGGCAGGCTACGGGTGGTGTTGATGCCGCCCGGGCCCATCAACACCAGGGCCGAGACCCGGGTTGGTGCTTCCAGGGCCATGCGCAGCGCGCAGGAGCCGCCGAGGGAGTTGCCGGCCAGGTGCGCGGACTTGATCTGCAATGCGTCGAGCAGGCCGAGCATGCTCTGGGCCAGGTCGCCGAAGCAGTCGCTGCGGTCCAGGCCCTTGGTCGATTGCCCATAGCCCGGCATGTCTACCACCAGTACGCGAAACTGCTTGGCCAGTGCTTCGATGTTGCGCGAGTAATTGGACATTCCGGAGGCGCCCGCTCCGCCGCCGTGCAGCATCAGCAGGGGATGGCCCTGGCCCACCTCGCTGAGGAAGATTTGCCGTCGGCCAACCCTGACGTGGCGGGATGTAAGACCTGGAATGGCTGCGATGTCGTTCATGTGCTCTCCAGAAATACCTGATTGTTTTTGTCCTGTTGAATCTATATTTGCTCATTAATGAACACAAGTGTTCATTATGTGGTTGTGGTGATCTTGCGCAGGACGCGAGCATGGCGTCCTGCGCAAGCCGCGTGGTCATGCGGCGGGGATCTGGGGGCGTCCCCCTGGGCCTAGAAGGCTGGAATCACCGAATGCCTTCGTTGCGCAGGGCCGCCGGGGTGTACTCGGAGGACAGCGAGGAGAAGCCGAACTCGATCGGTTCCTTTTCCTCGTTGCGCATGCCGGAGACGATGTAGCGGCCATTGATCAGGTCGTACAGGACCTCGACGCCGAGCCAGGGCACCTGCACGTCGTACAACGGAGTCAGGTGGCCTTCGGCGGTGCGCCACAGCATGCCGTGGGAGTCGTAGTGATCGGCCAGGACGATCTGCCAGGAGTCCTCGTCAATGAAGAACACCCGCTTGGCGTAGATATGCCGCTCGCCCTGCTTGAGGGTGCCCTCGACCTGCCAGACGCGGTGCAACTCATAGCGGGTGTGGGCCGGGTTCAGGTGGCCGGCCTGGACGATGTCGCTGTACTTGAGCTTCGGCGAGTCCAGCTTGAAGCTGTTGTAGGGGATATAGATCTCGCGCTTGCCCACCAGCTTCCAGTCGTAGCGGTCGGGTGCGCCGTTGTACATGTCCAGGTTATCGGACACCCGCTGCCCCTCGGAAGCCGGGTAGGGGCCGTCGTAGGAAATTTGCGGCGCGCGCCGCACCCGCCGCTGTCCGGCGTTGTAGATCCAGGCCATGCGGGGGTCCTTCACCTGGTTCAGGGTCTCGTGCACCAGCACCACATCCCCGGCCTGGCGTGCTGGCGCGGTGATCAGCTGCTTGTAGTAGAACAGCACGTTGCCCGGATCGGCCGGATTGAAATCCTTGATCCGGTCGCGAAAGGTGAACTGTTGCTTGAAGTACACCGGCACGAAGGTGCCGCTGGCCAGGGGTGTGGCCTGCACGTGGGTGCGCTTGGCGCTGCCGCCGCGGTAGCGGGTGATGTGGTTCCACAGCACTTGCAGGCCATCCTGCGGGATCGGGAAGGGAATGGACGTGGCGAACTCGGACAGGCCGTTGCCGCCTTCGACCAGCCTGGTCTTGGTCGCATTGTCCTTGGCATCCCGGTAGACCGCATCAGGCAGGCTGGCCGTGCGATGGCTGGGGTAGACCGGTATCCGGTAGGTGGCATAGCGCTTGAGCATCGCCTGCTGGCCCGGGCTCAGCTTGTCCTGGTACTGGGCCATGTTCTGCGCGGTGATGGTGAACAGCGGCTGTTCATTGGCGAATGGGTCGCTGAGGAAGCCTTCGCGGCTGAGGGTTCCCGCGCTCTTGGGCAGGCCACCGGTCCAGGCCGGGATGCTGCCATCGGCGTTGCCCTGCATTTGCGCACCAGTGGGGGTCAGGCTGGAGCCCAGCTGTTGGGCCTGCTCGGGACTGACCGCCGCCAGGGCGGGGAGGGTGCTGAAACTGCAGGCAAGGGCGAGTGAGCAGGTAGAGAGTATTTTGTTATTCATCTTGGTAACTCCACTTAGAACGATACGGCGAAACTCAGGGCGGCATAGTCGCGATCGGTCATCGCGTTGTAGTTGCCGCCAAAGAAGTCGGTGTAGGTGAGGCTGGCGGTGTAGGTATTGAGGTAGACGGCGTCCAGGCCCAGGCTGATGGCCTTGGCGCCTTCGTTGAAGCCAGGCTCCGGCCCGTAGCCCTTGACGTCGTGGGACCAGGCCAGGCTGGGCTTGAGATCGACACCGTCGAACACGTTGCTGTATTCCCAGATCGCCCGCGCCCGATAGCCCCAGGAGGTGCTGGTGGTGTAGCCGTCATTCGTGCAGTACTGCGGGGTCTTGGTGTTGATCTGGCTGGTGCAGATGCTGTTGTCGGCCAGCTCGCCCATGCCGAAGGTGGGATTGCGCCCATAGCGCAGTCCGCTGCCCCCCATGCCGCTGACGTGGGTCACCCCGACCTCGCCGATCAGGGTCAGGCGGTCGGCCCCCATGACCTGGTCGAAGAAGTGCGTGGCGCTGACCTGGGCCTGGGTCAGCTCCTTGCGCTGGTAACCCTTGATCGAGCTGCTGTTGGCAATGGGTAGGTAACCCGAGGACAGCACCGGTGACGCGCTGGGGTCGCCGAAGGTGGCGGCGATGATGTCGGCCGAGTTGATCTGGATCGGCATGTTCGGCCGGTAGCTGAGCTCGCCGGAGAGAATGGTGCCGGTGGGCAAGCTGGTGCTGAAGCTCAGGCCGTACAGCTGGATATCTTCCGGGTAGTCGGCGAGGTACTGCGAGGTACCCAGCCTGTAGGCCTGGGCCGCCGCTTGGCCCAGGGGACTGCCAAGGAGCGCATTGCACACGGCCGGATTGCCGATGCCGAGGTTGGCGCAGATCGGGCCGGCGAAGCCCCGGTCGGCCATGTGCGGGCTGGTGACGCCGCTGATGTAGGCCATGCGGCTGTGGTAGTTCATGAAGTAGGCGGCGAACTCGCTGTTCAGCTCCGGGGCGAACCAGCGCAGTGCCGCGCCCCATTGCCCGTCGTTGCGCGGATCGTTGTCGTGCCCCCGTGGCACGCGGATGCCCTCACTGGTCAGGTCGATGCCCAAAGGCGACAACGCAGCCTGGGCCAGGGCGTTCTGATTCAGCGCGGGGCCGGCGGTCAGGCCGGTGCAACCGTCGGGCAGCGCATCGTTGACGGCGAAGAACGTGCCGCAGTTGTCGATCACGCTCTGGTCCCAGGCCAGCTGGTAGAACAGCTCGGTGCTCAGGTTGTCCGTGAGGTTCTGCGACAGGTAGAACATGTTGACCGGGATCAGGCCTTCCTTGATCTCGGAACCAGGGCGGCGCAACGCGGCGAAATCCACCGGGTTGATGCTGTTGATGCCGCCCTGGATGAAGGTGCTCTCGCCCCAGTTCACCACCTGCTTGCCCAGGCGCACGGTGCCCGGCAGGTCGCCGATGGTGTAGCTGTGATAGACGAAGGCATCGAGCAATTGCACGCCGCTGGACTGGGCGCCGGGCTTGCGCCCGTGGTCGTCGATATCCTTGAACGGGCGGCTCTCGTCCTTGAGCTCGAAGTCGTACCAGTACTTGCCGCGCAGGAACACGCCGGTATCGCCATGGCTGAGCTGCAGGTCGTGGATGCCCTTGAAGAGCTTGGAGAAGGTCTCGCCCTTCTTGAAGTTGCGCCGGCCGTCGTCGGTGATGCTGCTGCCCAAAAGGTCGGGGTCCGGGTTGCGCAACGCCCAGCTGGCGCCGACGGAGAGGGTGGAGTCCAGCTGGCCATCGATTTCGCCGATCGCAAAGCTCACGGCCTGGGCTTGGGCGCAACCCAGGGTTGCAAGGCTGATGACACTGGCGAGCCGGATTGCCCGCCTTAGGGGGTGCTTGAGCATCTTCACTACCTCTTGTTGTTCTTGTTTTGCGACGCAGGCTCTTTTTGCGGGACGAGCCGACCCGTACAGGTCATCGAGAGTTCGATGAAGTCCGTATTCTTCGGGGTGATGGATTTGCCCCCAGGGTACTGGCGGGCGGCTGATCAGCAGGTGCGGTCGGTTGGCCTGGCCTGTCCGTGCACTTTTTTTAAGGCAATAAGCTCCTCCTGCGCATCACGTGGTGCGCTTTGCAGAACCAGGTCGATCAGTCTTCCAGGGGGGGAAGCTCCGGAAGTGGTGCCGTGGCGAATTCCCGGGCGGCATCCGCCGGAACGCCCAGGGCACGCAGCACGAACTCGGCGGTATCGGCGCCGGCGTCGCGCCAGGTCTTGTGCCCTTGCAGGACGAGGCTGATGGCCAGCAGCACCGAGCCGGCGGCCACGCCAATGACCGACAAGAGCTGCTCCTGGCGGAAGCTGTAGCGCTGGCTGGCGAGCCCTTCGAGGATGTCCCTTACCGGTGGGCCATCCCACAAGGCCTGCAGCGAGGCATGGGAGGCTCCGTAGCGCACCAGGAAGCTGCCCCAGTGGCGTTCCTCGTGGGCCCGGCGGATGTAGAAGCGAATGCCATTGGACAGGCGTTGCGCCGGATCCAGCCCGGGGGCTGCGCTCCTGCCAACGCGTTCGTTCATCTCGGATGCGAGTTTGGTGGCGACCGTCTCGAACAGCGAGTCGATGGAGTCGAGGTTCTTGTACACCGTGTTGCGCGCCAACCCGGCCTTCTGGGCCAGTTCGCTGACGTTGATGTCAGCCAGTTCCTTCTGGGCGAACAGCTGCAGGGCGGCGTCATGGATACGCTTTTGGATGATGCTCACGGATTCAGGCCTTCGCAACGTTGAATGCTCGCTAGTGAACACTGCTGTTCACGTTAAATCAACTGACGCACCGCCTATTTTTTCCCCGTATGTCCTCTAAAAAACCGGATCAAGGAATTTACTCAATGTTTTTCAACGAGTTATCGATTTTTAGAGAGTGTGGTTGGCGAATGAAGTGCATCTCGCTGATGAATAATTCTTGATCTGTGTGAACAGTGGTGATCATCATTAAGCGGTTGTGTTAGTGGTGAGTCGCCATTCGACTCTAACTCCATGTTCGCCAAGGTAACCCTCATGGCTATCCAGCAAGGGCGCATAGACGTCCATCACCATGTCATTCCCCCTGCCTTCGTCGCCACCATGCAAGCCAAGGGTATCCAGAAGGTCGCCGGGGCCCTGCTGCCCAAGTGGACGCCGGAAAAGTCCATTGCCGTGATGGATGCCAACGGCATTCAAACGGCGATTGCCTCGCTCTCCGCTCCGGGCGTGCACTTCGGTGATGGCCCGGCCCAGGCCGTCGACCTGGCCAGGCGTTGCAATGAGTTCTGCGCGGGGATGATGGCCCGCTATCCGGGCCGGTTCGGCTTCTTCGCGGTGCTGCCCATGCCCTTCACGGCACACGCTTGCAGCGAAGCCATCTACGCCCTGGACGTGCTCAAGGCCGATGGGGTGGTGCTGCTGGGCAGTACCGACGGCCATTTCCTTGGCGACCCGCTGTTCGATGAGTTGATGAGCGAGCTGGATCGCCGCCGGGCGGTGGTCTTCGTGCATCCCAACCTGCATGCGACCAGCATCGACATCGCCCTGGACATGCCGGGCTTTCTCATCGAGTTTCTCTGTGACACCACCCGAGCCGCCGTCAACCTGATCCTCACCGGGACCCAGGAGAAGTATCCCCGTACCCGCTGGATCCTGGCCCATGCCGGCGGCTTCCTGCCGTTCGTGGCCGGGCGCTTGAGCGCGGTGGACCTCGGCGATCTGCAGCGCCATGTGCCCCAAGGCGTGCAGCACTATATCGAGCGCTTCTACTTCGATACCGCGCTGTCGCCGTCACGCTACTCCATGGTGGCCTTGAAGGAGCTGGTGGACCCTTCGCACATCCTGTTCGGCAGCGACTTTCCGTTTGCCCCGGCCCCGGCCTCGGCCCTGCAATGCCGCACCCTGGATAAGTCCGACGTATTTGCCGAACCGACCAAATACGGCATTGCCCGGGGCCATGCGCTCGAGCTGTTCCCGCAGTACCGCCGGCCTGATGAGGTGGTCACGGCCTCTGCGATCTTCAAGGACGAGTCCCTGGCGGAGCGGCTGCGGCGGGCAATGACCAGGCCGATGTCCGGCCTCGCCGAGTCCATGCGAGATCGTTGATTTCCAGGGTTTATCTATAAGCACATGAGGTGGTCATGAAAGGTCTTACGTTGGTCGTGGGTGCTGACGCGCTCGTGGGGGCAGGGAGTTGGCCTCGCACATGAACAACACATCGGAGAACAAACCGCTGGGGCGCCTCGACCCTGTTGCAGGCGAGGCGACCGGCACTGCCGTCGCACGGGGGGGCAGCATCGACATTCACCGTCATACCCGGTCTCCAGCTTTGCGCGGCGTTCTGGCCCGTCACAACACCCGGTCGCTGGCCGGGCAGGAGCTGCCCGATTGGTCGCCCGAGTCGTTCATGGCGTCCATGGAGGAGGAGGGCGTGCAGACGGCCATCACCTCTGAAGTACTGCCTGGCATCCAGCTGGCCGCAACTGAACTGGCCGCTTTTTCCCGCGGCAGCAACGAGTTCTCCCGTGCCCTGGCCCAGCGTTACAAGGGGCGGGTCGGGTTCTTCGCGCACCTGCCATTGCCCTACACCGAGCTGGCTTGCGCCGAGGCCATCCACGCGCTGGATATCCTGCGCGCCGATGGCGTGGTGCTGATGGCCAGCAACGAGGGGAAATTCCTCGGCGATCCGCTGTTCGAGGAGCTGATGCACGAACTGAACCAGCGCAGTGCGGTCGTCTTCGTCCACCCCAATGTGCCGGCCAAGGATGCTCTCGGCCTGGGCACGCCATTGAGCGTGGTCGAATACCCCTGCGATGTTACGCGAGCGGGGTTGAACCTGATCCTGTCGGGCACCATGGAGCGTTTCCCCAGGATCCGCTGGATCCTCGCCCATGTCGGAGGCTTCCTGCCCTATGTCGCCTGGCGGGTATCGCTGGCGAACACCATGATCGAGTACGGCGACACCGCCCCTCAGGGCGTTCTGACCTACCTGAGGCGCTTCTACCTGGATACCGCCACCTCGCTATCGCGTCCGGCCATGGCCACATTGCGCGAGCTGTTCGAGCCGGATCGGTTGCTGTTCGGCACCGACAGCCCCTTCGCCTCGGGCGCCCGTAGCCGCGCGCAGGTCCAGGAGCTGGTCGCCTCTGGCTTCTGGAGCGCCGGTGCGGCTGTCGGTGTCGAACGTGGCAACGCCCTGGGTTTGTTCCCCGGCTACAAACAGCCCAATGAGCGAGTTGGCCCGTTGCCCATCTTCGAGCAGGAATCGCTCCTTGCCGGCGCCAGGCGCCAGGTACTTGCGCCATTGCGCACGATTGCCCAGAAGCTGAGGGAGTGACCGAGCGCGCCCATGATCGTGATGGCGCCGCAGGTACTGGAGTCGACCGCGAGAACGGTCAAGCCGGAGCACGCCCGATGGAGTGAGGTATCCGGCTGGCGAGCCCCCTGATTCGCCGATAGGTTTCCTTGGCCTCGAGGGCTCGGTCGAGCAGGTGTCCATCCGACCCTGGTGGTGCGCCGCTGTGGAAATCAGCGGCGACAAGGAGGGCCAGGCGAAAGGTCGGGCCCAGAAAGGGAAAGCAACCCAGTCCTGCCAAGCAAGGGAATTAGCTGCAGTTTTTTTGCCAGATGATCACTTGATGAAAGACATCATGAATTCAGGATCCGCGTCCTTGGATATCTTGCGGGCAAAAAACATATTGCTATTTTTTATGTTGTCCGTATCCGAGCTATCGAGAACTCTTGGGTACTCTGGTCCGCGCAGCCAGTCAATATACCTGAGGGCGTTGCTTGGGAAGTCGCTGTTTGCGTAGGATTTGTTTTCTTCACTGGTCTTTAAAATGGTGTGAAAGAAAACTTCATCAGCACAGATGGATCTTTTGAATATGTCCGTGTACCAAGGGCTCTTGCTCAGGAACTCCAGTATGTATTCAACCGAATTGGCTGTCAGGCCAAACCAGTTGGTGCCCTTATACATGGGGGGAAGGTTTTTCAGATTCTTGGAGTAGCTCTTGTTTTTGAACAAGACATTCTTTGTGATCTTGTGAATCAGCCTTATGGACCTGGATGCGATGTCTTTTTTCCGGCTGAAAAAATGCTTGGTATAACGGTATTTCACCCTTTGGTGAGGGTCGACATACGTTGTCCTTTCATCCTGGTAGTGGATGAAGTTATATCCGCTGTTCTCTGAGAGAAAGGTATCTAATTGAGTTTCTGTTTTTATCGGAATGTCATCGCCAGAGAGTAGGAAAAAATAATCGTACTCGTATTCCTTTGAGTGTTTCATCAGGCTCAATGTTGATTTGATCTGGGAGAATCCTCCCCACTTAATGTTTGATCTGTCTTCGATCAGAATTACATTTTTCTTTCTCAGGAATTCAAAATCACTGATGTTCGCTTTTCTGTCGACGTGGATGAGAATGGTGTTTTCACCGGATAGTGAAAAATAGTTTACGGTGTGTATCAGGGGGTTTGTAACCTGGTGGCAGGTTATGGCGATAACTTTTTTCATTGTCTTCTAACTGGCGCTTTAGGTCTTGTGCGAGCCGTTGATATGTTTATTGGCACTGGCTGAAGAAGTTTTGCTTCGTGTCGAAGTTGCCGAGTTCAATTGGTGGGAATAATAACATTGCAGTGAAGTTCATGCCTATCAGCCAACAGCGATTGCTACAAATCCCTCCCAAGAGTTACTCCCGCGTCAGCAGGGCGGGCTCGATGGGCCAAGGGCCTGATGGATTAGCGTCCAATCCATTGCCATGGCACTGGAGTTGTGAGGTGCCTGGGGCCGGCATTCTTCCTAGGAGCGCTGGTTCTGCCGGGCTTCAAGCGGCGTTTGCCCACTCCACTCCTTGAATGCCCGGGTGAAGGCGCTGTGCTCCGAATACCCCAGGAGCATGGCGATATCGACGATCTGCAGGCGCGGGTCGCGCAGGTATGACAAGGCCAGTTCATGACGGACCAGGTTCAGTTCGCCGCGAAAAGTGGTGCCGGTCTCTTGCAGGCGCCGTTGCAGGGTCCGCGGGGAGAGACGAAGCCGGGCCCCGATTCGCTCGATGCTTGGTTCACCCTCGTGCAGCTCCCTGGAAATGGTCTTGCGTACCTGCTCCACCATCTCATCCTGCTGTGGCAGTTGTGCCAGGAGCCGGTCCGCATGCTGTTCCAGCAATGTGATCAGCGCCGGGTCAGGGCTTTTCAGCGGCATCGCCAGCACATCCGGGGCAAAGCGCATCACCGCTTGCGCCTGGGCAAAACGCACGGGGCAGCCAAAGAACTCTTCATAAGGGCCAGGGTCAGTGGGACCTTGATGATTGAAGTCGATCTGGATCGGATCGACCGCGCCAACGACCAGGTCGCGGCAGAACTGGACCATCGCCACGATTCCCGTTTCATTGACCAAGGGGCCGGGCTGGTACTCGCTGGTGTCCCAGACGATTTCCACCCAGCCCCGTCCTTCACGGCGATACATCGGCAGGACATCGAACACCAGGCGCAGATAACGCTCCAGGCGCGCCAGGGCCGCCTCGAGGGTGTTGCAGGCCAGGAGCACCGAACCGAGCACTCCAAAGTGTCGGGCGCTGATCGTCCGGCCCAGGTGGATGCCCAGCAGCGGATCGCCCAGCTGCCGCGCAGCCATGGCCAGCATATGTTCCCAGTGCTCGACGTCGACTCCTCCGGCGCCGTTCGGATCCGGCTGCGGCCAAGGTTCTTCGAGCACTGAAACCGGATCGTGTCCGTGGGCTTTCAGGTAGTCGTAAAGCAGTTGCACGTAGGTTTCTGGAACCACGCGCCGGTGCAGTGGCTGGCTCATGCGAGCTCTCGATTGTTGTTTGGCGCAAAGTGTCAAGCCGTGCGACGGGTAGCGTCAAGCCGTTCTTTGGGCAGTGGTCAAGAATGCCCATACACGCTGCTTCGAGCGCGATGCGCTGCTGAACAGAGTGCTTGCCCACCCCCTCCCCGAGACTTGCTGAAGGTGCTGCCATGAACAACTACGACCTCAAAGGCCGCGTGATCGCCATCACCGGCGCCACAGGAGGACTGGGTAGAGCCGCGGCCCAGGCGCTGCGGGGCAGGGGGGCCAAGCTGGCGTTGCTCGACCTGGATCTTGAGGTCCTGGATAAACAGGCCGCGACCTTGGGTAAGCCCGATGAGGTGGCGGGCTGGGTCGCTGACGTGCGCTCGCTGGATAGCCTGGAAACGGCCCTGGCGGCCGTTGCGCAGCACTTCGGGGGAGTCGACGTGGTGGTGGCGGCCGCCGGCGTGGCTACCCAGGAAAGCATGGAGTCCATGAGCCCGGAGGTTTTCGAGCGGACTATCGATATCAACCTCAACGGCGTGTGGCGGACCTTCCGCGCGGCGCTTCCCCATGTGAAGAAACGCCAGGGTTACTTGTTGGCCGTCTCGTCCATGGCTGCCTTCGTGCATTCGCCGCTGAACTCCCATTACTGCGCCAGCAAGGCTGGCGTCTGGGCCATGTGCGACAGCATTCGCCTGGAGTTGGCGCAGTTGCGGGTAGGGGTCGGGTCTCTTCACCCAACGTTCTTCATGACACCCATGATGGATGCCGCGCTTCAGGGGCCTTGCAGTGCGCTGGTCTGGAACAACCACCAGGGGCTCTGGAAATTCGTGGCGTTGGAGCAGGTGGTCGCGGCGCTGGTCGATTGCATCGAGCGCCGGCGCGACACGGACACCGTGCCGGGTAGCAACAGCCTGGTGGCCAAGGCCCCCGGACTGCTACGGCGGATTATCGAGCGCATTGGCTTCGACACTGACCGCGTCGCCAAGGCTGTTAGAGAGCAGGCCAATCCCCAGGAGGCAGGCTAACCCCCACGTGCCTGCTGCTTCGCAGCCCACTGTGTTGTTGGCGTGAACTGATAAGCGGCCCGGCGGATAGCGTCAAGCAGGGCCGGCTTACCTTGCCAACAATGCAATCACGCCAGCTATTCCAACGGAAGCGAACCATGAGCGATATCAGTGAATTCCCGGTCTCGACAACGCTGCACTTTTACTCCAATGCCACTCGCTGTGTAGCCGACTTCTATCAGCCGGCAGGTGCCGGGCCGTTCCCTGTGGTGGTGATGGCCCACGGGCTGGGCGGCACCCGGGGAATGCGTATTCCTGCTTTCGCTCAACGCTTCGTGGCGGCCGGGTACGCCTGCCTGGCCTTTGATTACCGGCACTTTGGCGACAGCGATGGCGAGCCTCGCCAATTGCTGGATATCAAGCGCCAGCTGGAGGACTGGCATGCAGCGCTTGCCCATGCTCGAAGCCTTGCGGAAGTGGACCCGGAGCGTGTGGCGATCTGGGGCACCTCCTTTGGTGGCGGGCATGTGCTGACGATCGCCGCCGAGGACCCGCAGGTGGCCGCGGTGATTTCCCAGTGTCCCTTCACCGATGGCCTGGCTTCCAGTCTCGTCACCCAGCCGCTGGTGTCCATCAAGCTCACCGCGCTGGCGGTGCTGGACCGCCTCGGCGCGATGCTCGGCGCCAGGCCGGTGATGGCCGCGCTCGCCGGCCAGCCGGGTGAGACGGCGTTCATGACTTCGCCCGATAGCTGGGGCGGGTACCACGGGCTGATCGCTCCCGGTGCCAGCAATCGCAACGAAATCGCCGCACGCTTCGCCCTGGACATCATCCGCTACTACCCCGGGCGCCGGACCCCTGGCATCCAAGCTCCCGTGCTGTTCAGCGTTTGCGACCCCGATAGCGTGGCTCCGGCCAAGGCGACCCTGCGACACGCCGGGCGCGCTCCGCGTCACGAGATCAAGCGTTATCCCTACGGCCACTTCGCCATCTACGTCGGCAAGCCGTTCGAGGAAGTGGTGGCCGACCAGGTCGACTTCCTCCTGCGCACGGTCCCGGTGGCGCCAAAGAACAATGAACCTGAGCGGCGCTCCCGTGGATAACGCGGCCTGTGTACTCCCTGCATCCAAGACTCGCTAGGAAAGCAACCATGACCCGTTACGTACTCAGAGATCGCGTCATCGCCATCACCGGCGCCACCGGCGGCCTTGGCAGGGCCGCTGCCATCGCGCTGCGCGGGAAGGGGGCCAAGCTGGTCTTGTTGGACCTGGACCGCGACAGCCTCAATGCCCTGGCAATCGACCTGGGCGGTCCCGGCGTTGCCGCTGGCTGGGTGGCCGACGCGCGTTCGCTGCAGAGCCTGGAGGCGGCGCTCAAGGATGCTGCAGGGCATTTTGGCGGCATCGATGTGGTGATCGCCGGGGCGGGCATCGGCTCTCCCGAATCGCTGGAGTCCATGGAACCTGCCGCCTTCGACCGGGTTGTCGATATCAACCTCAACGGCGTCTGGCGCACCTTCCGTGCCGCTCTGCCGTATGTCAAGGCGCGCCAGGGTTACCTGCTGGCCATCTCCTCGATGGCGGCGTTCGTGCATTCGCCCCTGAACGCGCACTACACCGCCAGCAAGGCTGGGGTCTGGGCCCTGTGCGACAGCATTCGTCTGGAGCTCAAGCCCCAGGGCGTCGGGGTGGGGAGTTTGCATCCGACGTTCTTCCAGACGCCGATGATGGAGGCGGTCATCGATCATCCGTGCAGCGCCCTGGTGTGGAACAGCCACCGGGGCATCTGGAAGTTCGTGGCGCTGGACCAGGTGGTTGCTTCCCTCGTCGACTGCATCGAGCGCCGGCGTGACCTGGTCACGGTGCCGAGCAGCAACGGCATGGTGGCCAAAACATGCGGTCTGCTGCGGCGCTTGATCGAGCGGATCGGCTTCGAGCCAAGCAAGGTGGCTGAAGCGGTACGACTCACGAACACCCGCAAGACGTCCTGAGCACCGCCGGCCGGCGCTGTCCCGTGGGTCATGACCTCGATGGCGGGGTACTGGCTGGCAGCCAGGTCGTAGGCAAGGCGGCGCGGCAGTTTCCCGACCCAACAACAAGAGACAGACAGCATGAACTACGACCTTCACGGCAAAGTTGTCCTGATCACCGGTGCGGCCGGCGGCATCGGCTCCGCCACCGCCCGGGAGCTGTATGTGCACGGCGCCAACCTGGTGCTGACCGATACCCGGCAGGAGGCGGTGGACCTGTTGGCCCAGGAGTTCGATGGCCAACGAGTGCTGGCCCTGGAGCTGGACGTGACCGACAGCGCGGCGTCCAGGCAGGTGGTACACCAGGCCGTGGAGCGCTTTGGCCATCTGGACGTGGCCTTCGCCAACGCCGGCATTTCCTGGAAGGGCACGCCGGCGACCTTGCGCACCTGCGATGAGGATGAGTTCCGGCGCATCGTCGAAGTGGACCTGTTCGGCGTGTGGCATACGGTGCGCGCGGCATTGCCGGAAGTCGTGCGCAACCGCGGGCAGATCTTGGTCACTTCGTCGACCTACGCCTATCTCAATGGCATGGCCAATGCGCCCTACGCCTTGTCCAAGGCGGCGGTGGAGTCGCTGACTCGCTCGCTGCGCGCCGAGTTGGGCAGTACCGGCGCCTCTGCCAGCGTGCTCTATCCGGGCTGGGTGAATACCGCCATCGCCAAGGTCGCCTTCGGTGGCAACGCCATCGCCACCAAGATGAACGAAATCGGGGTTCCGCCGTTCTTGAACCAACCGGTGGGGCCGGAAGTGATCGGCCGTGGCGTGGTGCGGGGATTGCGCAAGCGCCAGCCGCGCATCACCGCGCCTTTTCGCTGGGCGCCCATTTCGATCATGCGCGGCATCTTCAATGTGTTCACGGATTGGCACGTTGCGCGCGAACCTCGCCTGCAGCGCTTGCTGCTGCAACTGGAGGAAGAGGTGGTGCGCAATCGCCCCCAGAGCTGAAGCCAGGTATTGACGTGGGGCCGGGTCTTGGCCAGCGTAGCGACCTGAACCCGTGTTGCATATTTTGATCGAGGAACTCTGGATGTCGTTTTGGATCAGCGCCTGTGCCGTGCTGGCTGTCGGGCTGGGTGCGTACTATCTGTTCACGGCCGCACGCAGGCCACAGTTGATCTACCAGCCCAACCCGCAGAACCAGGCGCTGATTGCCCAAGTACCGCGTTTGAGCCGACGCTTCTGGGCCACGCCCTGGTTGTTCAACGGTCACCTGCAACTGCTTGGGCTGGGGTTGAAGAAGGTCCTGGCTGCGCGCCTGAGCTACGAGCATGTCGATACCTTGCACATGGCCGATGGCGGCACCACCGCGCTGCACTGGCTTGGCTGCGATCTGCCGGAGCAGGTCCCGACCCTGGTGGTGCTGCATACCATCACCGGCTCGCCACACAGCATGCGTGGCTTCGTCCGTGATCTTAGGCGGCTCACCGGCTGGCGCGTGGTGCTATGCGAGCGTCGCGGCCACGGCCAGTTGCCGCTGACCAGCCCGCGTTTCAACACCATGGGCGATACCGCCGATCTGCGTGAACAATTGCGGCTGATCGCCGAGCGCTACCCGCAATCGGCGCTGTACGCCGCCGGCATTTCCGCCGGCACCGGCTTGCTGATCCGCTACCTGGGCGAGCAGGGCGCCGATACGCCGTTGCGGGGCGCCTTCGCCTATTGCCCGGGCTACGACATCCGCGTGGCCTTCGGCCGTGCACGTGCGCCCTATACCCGCTTGATGGCCAGGAAACTGGTGCGCCAGTTCGTGGCCCCCAATCGCCAGGCGCTGGCGCACTTGCCCAGCCTGGCGGCCCTGGAGGGTGCGCAGAGCCTGGATGAGTTCCACCGGCACCTGTACGAGTGTGCGGGTTATCCCACCCAGCAAGCCTTCCTCGAGGCCTGCAACCCGATGCTGGTGATGGAGACCGTGACCATCCCGCTGCTGGTGCTCAACGCCGAGGATGATCCGGTCTGCGTACTGGGTAACGTGCGCGATCATCAGAACGCCCTGTCACGCATGCCCAGGACGTTGTTGGCCGTTACCCGGCGAGGCAGCCACTGCGCTTATCTCGCAGGCTTTACGGCGCGTTCATGGGCACATCACCTGGCGGCCGATTTCCTGCGGGCGGTGCATGGGCAACCCAGCCCCTGATCAGCTCCCGCTTCGTTCAAATGTGCAGCGCCGGGCCTGTGGCCGCGCCATGTCGCGGCAACTTGGCCGGTATGGGCAAGCACGCAGCCGCACATGCCGATGACGATTCCCGAGCGCCGGAGCAAGTCCACCCCGATGCCGTGCGGGCCATCTTGAGTGGCGCCATGCGCATCAGCGTGAACCATTGGAAGTCCCACGCGCCTGGCGGCCCACAGCAGGGCTTTCAAGCGCATCAATGGTCAGCCGCCGGGAGCCATTCGGCACACCTCAGGTAGATAACGCTGCGGCCTGTGGTTTGTGGCGCAATGCCTCGAGCAGCAGGGTAAAGGCTGCCGACGGGTGACGGCGGCTGGGGTAGTACAGGTAATAGGGTTCGAATGTCTTGCGCCATTGCGGCAGCACTTCGACGAGCTGCCCGCTCTCCAGGGCATCACTGACGTAGGCCAGGGGCAGGTACGCCAGGCCCAGGCCGTGCAAGGCAGCCCCGCGCGCCGAGGCGATGCTGTTGCTGATGAACTGGCCCTCGACCCGGACCCGTTGCTCCTGGCCCGTCTTGGCGAACACCCAGGCGAAGTGCTCGCCATGGGTGGGCAGGCGCAGATTGATGCAGGCGTGGTCGGTCAGGTCGCGCGGCTGCTGCGGCGCTTGGCGCTGCGCGAGGTAGGCGGGCGAGCCCACCACGCTCATCGGGTGCGGTGCGCTGATGTTCACCGCAATCATGTCCTTGGCCACCAACCCGCCCCGGCGTACACCGGCATCGTAGCGGCCACTGATGATATCGGTCAGGCCGTAGTCGACGGTGAGTTCGACGTTGATATCCGGGTATTGCGGCAGGAAGTGCCTGAGCGCCGGTTGCAGCACGCTGTGCACCGCGTATTCATCGGCACTGATGCGGATGGTGCCCGAGGGCTTGTCCCGCAGCTCGGTGACTTTCTCCAGCCCCGCGTGGATCTGGCCCACCGCCGGCCCGATGAGCAGCAGCAAGCGTTCGCCGGCCGGCGTCACCGAGACGCTGCGGGTGGTGCGGGCGAACAGTGGCAAGCCGAGGCTTTCCTCCAGCCCGCGGATGACCTGGCTCAGGGCCGATTGCGAAATGCCCAGCCGCGCGGCTGCGCGGGTGAAGCTGGCTTCTTCCGCTACCGCGAGGAAAGCTTCCAGGTCTCGAAGTCGATGCCCTTGCATTTATCAAGCCTGCTTATGACTGAATGCTGATTCTGAAGGATTATCAATAGACCGCTCAAGGCCTAACCTGCATGGCACACGGCAACTGCCGAAGCAGGCATAACCCCGATTGTCATCATCAATGCAAGGATCCGGTCATGAGCCACACGATTGAAACCGTCCAGTTCCGCAACCCAGGCATGGCCTGGCACATCGCCGCGGACCTGCACTTCCCACCCCAGTTCGACAGCGACAAGCAGTATCCGGCCATCATCAGCGCGCACCCCATCGGCAGTTGCAAGGAGCAGACCTCCGGCAATGTGTATGGCGCTGCTCTGGCCAAGGCGGGGTTCGTGGTGATCGCGTTCGACGCCAGCTACCAGGGCGCCAGCGGTGGCGAGCCGCGTTTGGTCGAGGACCCGGGGCAGCGCGTGGAAGACTTTCGCCAGGTGGTCGATTACCTGGTGACGCAGCCCTATGTCGATGCCGATCGCATCGGCGTGCTGGGCATTTGCGGTGGGGGCGGCTATGCCATCAGCGCGATCAAGTCCGAACGGCGGATCAGGGCGGTGGCGAGCATCACCGGGGTCAACTTCGGGCGCCTGAGCCGTGAGGGTTTTGGCGGCTACGATCCAATCGCTACGCTGGAAGCCATCGCGGCGCAGCGCACCGCCGAGGCCCGGGGTGGCCAAGGGCGGGTGGACGATGTGCTGCCGCCATCGGTGGAAGCGGCCAAGCAAGTCGGAATCAACGACATCGATGTTCTCGAAGCCACCGATTACTACAAGACTGCACGGGGCCGTGCCGAGCATGGTCCCACCAGCTTCCTGTTTTCGCGTCGTGCGGCGGCGGTGGACTGGGATGCCTTCCACCTCGCCGAAGTGCTGTTGACCCAACCTTTGCTGCTGGTGATCGGCGACAGGCCCGGAGGCTTCGGGGCCTATCGTGACGGCCAGGAGCTCTATGGCCGCGCGGCCTCCAGAGACAAGGAGCTGCTGGTCTTGCCCAATACCTCGCACTACGAGCTGTACGACCAGCCTGAAGCGACGGCAAGGGCGCTGGCCAGGGTAGTGCCGTTCTTCCGGGCACACCTGGCAGCTTGAGGGCGGTGCGCCTCACGCTGGAAACCAGCAGGTTCCTTGTGGGTGAAGGGCTGTGGGCACGCTATGTCACAAGCACCGTTGCTATGCTTGCTGCGCCCCGGCTGGAGCGTGCTGCGGCCGGTCAAGGCCGCAACCGCCGCAGGGGCGTGCGTGTCGTCCGGCCTTGGAGCCACAAGTGCCCTGCGGCCGGGGCGTGGGAGGTTCGATCGCTCGCATGGAGGGAATAGGTGATGAGTTCGCCGCAAGCCTTGATTTTCGACGTCCAGGGAACCGTCTGCGATTTTCGCTCGAGCGTGGCCGAACAGGCCCGGCAGGTGGCAGGCGACCGCGGGGCGCACATTGACTGGGGGCGTTTCGTCGATGCCTGGCGGCGCAAGTACCGGCCGGCGCTGGATGGGATCCTTGCCGGTGCGCGGCCCTGGAGTTCGGTGGATCGCCTCTACCGGCAAGCCCTGGATGAGGTGATCGAGGCCCATGGGCTGCAATTCCTGACGCTTGATGAGCGCGAGCGGATCAATGTTGCCTGGCAGGTCATCGCGCCCTGGCCCGATGCGGTTGCCGGACTGCGGCGACTGAAGCCGCGTTTCACTTTGGTGACCCTGTCCAATGCCGACGTCAGCGCGGTCATCAACATTTCCCGCAGTGGCGGCTTGCCCTGGGATGCCATTTTCGCCGCCGAGATGGCCGGCACCTTCAAGCCCGACCCACGCACCTACCAGATGGCCCTGCGCTACCTGGGCATCGGCGCCGGAAATGCGATGATGGTCGCCTGCCACAAGTACGATCTGCTGGCCGCCGGCGCCCTGGGGCTCAAGACCGCGTTCGTGGCCAGGCCCCTGGAGTTCGGTCCTGATGGCGATGTCGATACGGCGTTCGACGCAAGGTTCGACATCAACGCCCGGGACTTCCTGGATCTTGCCGATCAGCTCGGGTGCTGAATACGCCCCGTCGTCTTTCACGGTACAGGGTCGAGCATCGTATCCAGGTCAGGGTTCATCGTGCTGTCGGACGGATTGTCTTGCGGCTCCAGGAACATCGCCTGGACGGCCTGGACCATCTGCGCCTTGGACATCTTGCCGAGCGGCAGCATCCGGTTGTGGTCGCGGTTGCCCGGGGCGCAAACGAACGCGTAGCTGCGCTGGAGCCAATAGGCGGACTGTTGCGGATCGATCCAGCCACGGCTGGTGGTCGCGTCCTTGAAGGCGTAGTCGAGGCGCCGCATGTTCCTGGCGCTGTCCAGGCGCAGCTTGTGTTCCTGGCACTTGTACTGGATCTCGTAGGCCGTCAGCACCGGCATGGTCGGGTCTTCGAAGATCTGCATGATCATGGCCGACTGCACCCCTTCAGGGGTGGGCAGGATACCGGCGGCATCGGCAATGAACACCTCGTGGCGATAGCGCTCCTGCTTGCCGTGGACTATCCAGTAATCGCCCGCGGTACCGGCCATGGCGTTGGCGCACAACAGGCTGAGCGCCAGCAGCGAACGCCCGGCGCACGGCAGAGAGTTCGCCATGGGTGGTCCTTCCTTGGTGGTTCTGGTCACGCCCGCATCGGGGCGGCGGGGCGGGACTATAGGCGGGCCAGGGCAAAGGGGTCGACTAGCGCTGATGTGCTAATGGCGCTCTGCTTTCATGGATCTGGCGGGGAAACAGGCCTGGTCAATGGACGGTGACGGCCCTGCGGCTTTCACCGATGCGGATGCGATCCAGTGCGCGGTTCAGGGCGTCCAGGGCATTGATCAGCGCCTGGGCCTCGGCTTCCCGGCCTTCTCCCCAAAGGCGTTCGGCCATCTTGTTGAGGGCCTGGATCGAGCGTTCGATATCGGCGGCGGTGGCGGTGTTGGCCCCTGCGGGTGCTTTCCTGGACATTGGCTGAAATCTCTGGGGGTCGTGATCACGACCAGGGGAACGAGTGCAAAAGGGCCGGTGAAGGTGCAGGCGATGTTCAGTCGCGCGGCGCATCACGGCGGCATTGCAGGGCCGCTGCCTGGAGTCTGGAATCGTCGCCGACATCGATGACGCTCACGCTGTCGCCGCCCAACTCGGCCGTCCGGTTGAAGGCCATGTTCAATGCATCGCCATTGGACGAGCCCTTGACAGTGAAGCCTTTGATTACCTTGCAGGCCTGGGCCGAGGCCGCAGTGACCAGGTTCACCTGGCGCCCGCCATCGGTCAATTGCGTAGTGCATGCACAGAGCAGGGTCGCCATGACGAGGCCCGGGAGGGCGGTAATGAGGTGGCGCATCATCGATAGTTCCTATGGGCTGGGCTGTGGCTTTATCTCATTAAACGCCGCCGATGCCTACATCGGCCGTCAGGTGCAAAGGGTCAGGACAGTGCCGCGCCGCGCGATGGTGAATGGCGATCGGTTACCCTTGCCAGCCAATCATTGGTTCTTTCAAGGGTATCGGTATGGGGCGCTTCCAGATCTTCAGTCATGGGCAGCTCATTGGCTGGTCCGACCTCGAACAGGGTGACCCGCCCATGGGCGTGGCTTTCGGGCTCTTCGTCCCGGGGCCTGGTTATGCCGCGATCCAGGAACAGGTCCGGGCTTGCGCCGGGAATGACCAGGGAGCGTTCAAACTGACGGTGCAAGGTGCTGGCCCCCAGCAGATTCGCGCGGCCGGCCTGTGCATTCTCGACTACTCGGCCGATGCCGGGATCGACGCCATGGAAGTGCATGTGCTGGGCATCGAGTCGCCCACCTATGACGAGCTCTTCCCCAAGCATGTCCTGGCCTACGAGCGCCAGTTCGCCCCATCCACCACAGGGAGTTGAAACATGAGCCTGCATGACTGCGCCGTGGACTTTCGGCAATTCATCGAGGAACTCAGGAACAGAGGGGATCTGGTCGACGTCACTGTCGAAGTCGACAGCGACATGGAAATGGCTGCGATCACCCGGCGGGTATACGAAGAGCGCTTGCCCGCGCCGCTGTTCCATAACGTTGCCGGCAATGCCCTGGGCGCGCGGGTGCTGGGCGCCCCAGCCGGCATGAGCGGCAAGCCGGGCGCCGAGTACGGGCGCCTGGCCCTGCACCTGGGGCTGGCGCAGGCCAGCACCG
Organism: Pseudomonas piscis; assembly: GCF_009380155.1. GTDB lineage: Bacteria > Pseudomonadota > Gammaproteobacteria > Pseudomonadales > Pseudomonadaceae > Aquipseudomonas > Aquipseudomonas piscis. The sequence continues at coordinate 48,808 of NZ_WHUV01000002.1, forward strand.
CACAAGACATCGTCGCCGCCATCCGCGCGGCGATGAAAGCCCGGCCCGTGGCCCCTCGCCATGTGCCCACGGGGCCGGTGCAGCAGAACATCTGGCGCGGTGACGAGGTGGACCTGACCCGCTTCGCCGTGCCCTTGCTCCATGAGCAGGATGGTGGCCGCTACTTGGGCACCTATGGTTTCCATGTGGTCCAGTCGCCGGACCGCTCCTGGGACAGCTGGGGCATCGGGCGCCTGATGCTGCTCGACAAGAACCGGCTCACTGGTCCGGCGATCCCCACGCAGCACATCGGCATGATCCGCCAGATGTGGACGCAGCAGGGCAAGGCCACTCCGTGGGCCATGGCCCTGGGCGCACCACCGGCGGCCGTGGCGGTGGCCGGCATGCCGCTGCCGGCCGGGGTGAGCGAGTCCGGGTATGTGGGGGCGCTGATGGGCCAGGGTCTCGACCTGGTCCAGACCCAGACCAATGGCCTGTGGGTGCCGGCCCAGGCGGAAATCATCCTCGAGGGCGAGATCAGCCTCAGCGAGACGGCGCTGGAGGGCCCCATGGGCGAGTACCACGGCTACCAGCATCATGTGGGGCACCAACAGCCGGTGTTCCATGTCCATGCCGTGACCTTCCGCGACCGACCGATCCTGCCGATCTGCGTGGCCGGGTTGCCGCCAGAGGAAAACCACACCATCTGGGGCACCATGATCTCGGCGCAGTTGCTGGAGCTACTGCAACAGGCCGGGCTTCCCGTGGACATGGTGTGGTGCTCGTACGAGGCGGCGAGTTGCTGGGCGGTGATCTCGGTGGACACCGTCGCCCTGGCGGCCCTGGACACTACGGCCAGGGCCTTCGCCGACCTGATCGCCCGGACGGTGTTCGACACCCACCCCGGCTACCTGATCCCCAAGCTGATCCTGGTGGGCAACGATATCGATATCACCGATATCGATCAGGTGGTGTGGGCGCTGGCCACGCGCTCGCATCCGGCCCATGACCATTTCAGCTATCCGCAGCAGCGCGAGTTTCCCATGGTGCCTTACCTGAATGAGGCCGACAGGGCCCGGGGCAGCGGTGGCAAGGCAGTGATCAATTGCCTGTTTCCCGAGCAGTTCCGCGGGCAGATGCGGGCCGGCACCGCCTCGTTCAAGCATTCGTTCCCGCCAGCGCTACAGGATCAGGTCCAGCAGCGCTGGGCGCAGTACGGCTACCTTGCCCGGGACTGAAGCGCTTGTGGTGATCCATTGCGGGGTCGGCAGCCGGTGCCAATGCAGGGTTGCTTGCCTGGCAGGTCCCGGGCGGGTGCAGATATCGTTGCAGAATTTGTTGCCGGAGCCGATCAAGGAGGGGTAGCGTCTGGCTCGGCCCGCCCAAAGCCTTGTGCCAGAGCTGGCGCCACATAGATGACGGCACCCAGCGCAATGCATCGCGGGGTGCTTGCGAACAGGATTTCGACCTACAGGTAAATCATGAATCATCGAGAAAAACTGCTGGAGCGACTCGAGGCGCTGGACGCGCTGGATGAGGAGCATCTTCCGTTGGTAACCCTGGACGAGTATTTCCAGGGTAACGACCAGGAGCAGTCCATCGCCCCTAATCAATGGGAGTTCGGACGGCCTTCCATCGCTCGGATCCACGCGCATTTCAAGGCGTTGGAGCAGCGTCCCGACGTCCAGGGCGTGTATGTGGGCCTGCATCAGGAGTGGGGCGAGGCGCTGGAGTCCGATGACTGGCCGGCGGCGGAGAACATCCATATCTATTCCAGTGCGCCACTGGCGGTGGCCGAGCAGTGGATCGAAGGCCTGGAAGCCGATGGCATCGGCGAGGGCTGGCCCTATGGCAAGCACGCTGGCGCGCCAGAGCCCCGGGCCGGCTACCACGTCTACACCGTCTATTGGGATTGATTTCACAACTCACAGTGAAGCAACCCGTCTTGCATATAGCCAACCACTACAGGTTGGCAGTCGTTCAACCCAGGTACAGAGTCAGTAATGGAAACTAATAAAGCCTCGATCGATGCCACGTATTCGCAGATGCAGCAGGATGGCTGGGATACCTCGAGCCCATTGCAGTGGGGGTTCTTCTTCATCGCCAAGGCCGAGGAAGACCTGATGGGGATCTATTCCGAGCTCGTCGATCACGACTATGTCGTCCAGAACGTGCATCAGGACGATGAAGGCGACTGGACGCTGTTCGTCAGCAAGACCGAGGTCCTGGCCGCGGACAAGCTCGCGCGCCGTTGCAGCGCGTTCAATGAACTGGCCGAGGCCTATGGCGCGTTCTTCGATGGCTGGGATGTGGAGCGGCTCCAGGCCGATGAGGCCGAACAGGTGCACTGAGCGAGGCGCCGGGCGCCGCATCGGCATGGCGAGAGTGGCGCCCGGGCGACACTGGCCGGGGTAATCGATGATCCATTCAGAAGGAGCCCCTGGTGGCCGGACGCGATGCAACAAGCCTGACTTCGGCGTCGATCGCCATCGTCGGCGCAGGGCTGGCAGGATTGCTCCTGGCCCGGGTGCTGCACATCCATGGTGTGGTGGCGACGGTCTATGAAGCGGAACCTTCGGCCGGCGCCCGTATCCAGGGTGGGCTGCTGGATATCCATGAATACAACGGCCAGCTGGCGCTCAGGGCTGCGGGCCTCTACGACGCCTTTTTGCGCCTGGTCCGGCCTGGCGAGGATGCCAAGCGCATCTGCGATAGCACGGGCAATGTGCTGCTGGAGCGCCCTGGTGCTGGACAGGCTACTCGGCCGGAGGTCGATCGCGGCGAGTTGCGCCAACTCCTGCTGGACTCGTTGCCCGAAGGGTGCGTGCGCTGGCAGCACAAGCTGGTCCAAGCGACGGCGATCGGTGACGGGTGCCACCGGTTGCAATTCGCCAATGGCGCCTCGGTTGTGGCCGACCTGCTGGTGGGCGCCGACGGTGCCTGGTCCAGGGTCCGGCCGCTGGTGTGCGCGACCAAGCCTCGGTACACCGGCATTTCCTTCGTCGAGACAGTCCTTTTCAAGGGGGACGAGCAGCACCCGGCGACCGCCGGGATCATCGGCCAGGGGACCCTGATGGCGGTGATGCCGGGCAAGGGCATCTTCGCCCACCGACATGCCGACGGCACCCTGCAGGCCTATGTGGCCCTGCAAGTACCGGCGGACTGGTTCAGTCCCGGGGAGCTGGCCGCGCCCACCACGGCGCTGCCGCGGATCGCCAGGGAATACGCTGGGTGGGCGCCCGCGCTCAGGGCATTGATCACCGCTTGCCAGACGGTGCCGGTCATCCGCCTGATCCACGCGTTGCCCGTCGACCACCGCTGGCAACGGACACCCGGGGTTACGCTGATGGGCGATGCCGCGCACCCGATGTCGCCGTTCGCCGGCGAGGGGGCCAACCTGGCCCTGTACGACGCTGCCGAGCTGGCCAGGGCGTTGTTGGAGTCCGCTGGTGATGTGGAGGCGGCGCTGGCCAGTTATGAGGCCGAACTCTTTGTTCGCAGCAACGAGGCCGCCGTCAGGACCGGGGCGAACCTGGAGCTGTTCTTCGATGCCGACGCGCCCGGCAGCCTGGTGGAGCTGTTCCGCCGCTTCGAGGCCGCCGCAGGTTAGCTCCTGCCATTCGAACCCATCGGGATGGACCCGCGAACCGGCTCAGGGCTCGGGCTTGAAGACCAGCTTGAGCGGCGACTGCTGGTGATTCCACGCCGGGGGGCCGTACTCGGGATCGAAGCTGGGCAGCCAGGCCCGCAGTTCGGTATCGGAGAGCCATTGCAGTTGCAGTTGGTCTGCCGACTCCTGCCCGCCGAACTGGGCCAGGGCGCTGATGAAGGTATTGCACTTCTCCGACTTCCCGGCTTCCAGCACCGAGACCTGCAGGCTCTGGCCCCAGGTGATGCTGCCTCTTTCGGGGCACTGGCGGATTTCGACGTGATACGTGCCGCCGGGCGATGGCAGGTCGGAGAGCAACTGGTCGGGACCGCACCCGGCCAGTAGCGCAGGCAGTAGAAGCAGCAGGGCAGTGGTGGTCTTCATCGTCTGTCTCTTGAGTGTCAGGAACCTTGGACGATACGCCGCCCAGCCCCTGGATTCGGTCCATGAGGCGGCCATTGTAGGAGAGTGCGACCGCCCAGGTGAACTGGCAGGTTGCCGCCAGCGGGGAGTGGCTATAGTTCATGACGCCCCTTGCAAGACAGGAAATCCAGCATGAACATTCCACGAGCCCTGGTTGTCGCCCTGGCCTGCGCCGCCCTGGCTGTCGGCCCCACTGGTGCTGGCGCCGATCCCGGTAACGGTCATGGCAAAGGCCATGACCAGGGCTCGGCCGAGCATGGCCAGGGGCACGGCAATTCGGGGGGTGGGGGCAAACAGGGCAATTGGCAAGGTGGTCCGTCCATCGACCGTGGCGATGTCCTGGGGATCTTGAGCGGCCATCGTGATTACTGGCGGCCCGGTCCGGCGTTGCCGCCCGGTATCCAGAAGAACCTGGCGCGGGGCAAGCCGTTGCCTCCCGGCATCGCCAGGAAGCTCGACGGCCGCCTGCTCGGCCAGCTGCCGCGCTACGACGGCTATGAGTGGCGGCAGGCCGGCACCGACCTGATCCTGGTGACCGTCGCCACCGGGCTCATCTACGAAGTGCTCAGCGGCGTCCTCGACTGATCGGCCTGGTCGTTCAGGCCGGGGCATCATGGCGTGCGAGGACTTCTTCGAGCCAGCCGAAGAACTGCCCTGGCTGTTCGATATGGGCCAGGTGGGACGCATCGGGCACTACATGGCCGCTGCCTTGCTTGAGGTGGCGCACGTAGCGACGCATGGAGTCCGGAGTGCACTCATCATGTTCGCCCACCACGAAATAGGCGGGACAGAGGATTCGCGGCAGCAGGGGGACCAGGTCCAGCTGCGCCAGGGCCCCGTCGCCGAAGAAATCCGCGACTCCCCACATATGCCGAAATAGCTGCGGGTTGTGCAGGCTGTCCGACTCGGCGATGAACGCTGGTTCCTCGTCGAGCCTGAGCATGTGCCTGCGGTTGAACACCTGCAGTGCCGCTGCGAATTGCGGATGCCGGCTGTCGCCCGCCAGCAGCACCTCGCGCCAGGGGCTGGGCAGTCGCTGCAGATGCTGGTGGTTGTCGGCGTTCCAGTCGGCGCCATTGATCAACGGCCCGGCCAGTACCAGGCTGGCCAGGCGCTGGTCCCGGGTGCTGGCGTAGGCCGTGGCGATGGAGCCGCCCCAGGAACTGCCCAGCAAATGGAAGCGCTCCAGGGCATGGAACTCGATGACGGCCGCCAGTTCGGCGCAGGCTCGCTCCAGGGTCCAGTGGGCCGGGTCATGGGGGCGGGCCGAGTAACCGCTGTCGAGTTGGTCGTAGTAGATCAGCGTACGGTCCTTGAGGTGCTCGCTGAAGTTCGACAGGTAAAGATGGTTGGAGCCAGGCCCGCCGTGCACCAGCACCAGGGGCGGGTGTTGGTCCGCGCCGTGCTTGATGGCGGTCCAGATCTGCCCGCCTGGTGCGGGGATGTGTTGTTGCTGATCGAAGTACATGCCTTGCTGCCTTGGTCTGGTGTAGGGGAGGCGCTGGCGCCTGGTGTCATTGGTTGAGCGGGAGGCTGCCCAGGCGGCCTTGGCGATGCAGGATGAGCGCCAGCACGAGGCCGATGCACAGCCAGGCGCCTCCCAGCCAGCGGGCGTTGTCGTTCATGCTGGCCAGGGCGGCGACCAGGATCAGGATGCCGGCCAGTGGCGATACCACGTGCTTGAACCAGTGCCGCTCGGGGTGTTTGCGAAAGCGCTGGAACAGGCTGAGGTGCAAGGTGATGTAGGCGAACAGCGCACCGAAGGTGACCAGGGTCACCAGCAGTTCCACCTGGTTGGCCGCCACCAGGCCGACCACGCTGGAGACGATGGCGACGAACAGCAAGGCCCTCACCGGGTTGCCCCGCCGGTCCAGGCGCGCCAGCCAGGCCGGGAAGCGCCCATCGCGGGCCATGCTGAAGATCAGCCGCGAGGTGGTCATCTGCGAGACGATGGCGTTGGCGACCCCGGAGACGGTGCCGGCCACCACGATCATGATCGGCTGGAACCAGGCGCCGACGATATCGCGGCTCAGGGTATAGAAGGCGGTTTCGGCCTGCTCCGTGTCGTATTGGGTGCCGGCGGGAACGAACAGGTTGACCAGGTACACCTGGGCGAAGAACAGCAGGGACACCAGCAACAGCAGCATCAGCGTGGCCCGGGAGATGGTCCGGCCACCGCCGTTGGCCTCTTCGTTGAGGGCCGAGATCGCGTCGAAGCCGACGAAGCTCAATGCCGCGACCGGGATGGCGGAAAGTATCGCCAGCAGCTCGAAGCGTTGCCCGTCCCAGATCGGCGCGAGCAAGCCGATGGCGTGGCTGTGCTGGAGCACGCCCCACAGGGAATAGACGAAGAACACGCCCAGGGTCACCAGTTGCACCAGCAGGAACAGCTTGTTGACCCGGATGGTCAGCTTCAGGCCGATGATGTTCAGCAATGCCGGCAACCAGATGAACGCGAGGATCCAGAAGCCCCGCGAGCTTTCCGGGAACTGCAGGACCATGCCGATGGCGGTGAGGATCGACAGCAGGGCGGGCAGCAGGAAGTAGTCCAGCAGGATCAGCCAGCCGGTGACGAAACCGGTGAAGGCGTTGGTGCTGAGGCTGACGTAGCGATACACCGAACCGCTGACATTCACCGACTTGGCCATTTCGCTGTAGCTGATGGCGCTGAAGGTCATGGCCAGGGCGGCGACGGCGTAGACCAGGGCCGCCATGCCGCCGGACATGCCGTAGACGATGCCGAATACTGCCGTGGGAGCCAGGGGGCAGAAGTACAGCAGGCCATAGACCAGTACATCGGAAAGAGAAAGGCGGCGGACCAGGCGTGATCCTGTGGCGGCGGAATCTGTGCTGGGTTGTGCGGTGCTGGAGGTGGCGCGCATTCGACGTGCTCCTGTCAGCCGTCCCACGCAGCCTTTGGCTGGCCGAGACGACCGTATTATTAGAATTGGACAGGCAATGAAGCGGGTTCCAGTATCTGGCGCGGGCGCGGGGCCCAGGTGCTGAAGCCGGCCAGTTTTTTGTCTTTTCCGGCCAATCCACCTGGCGGTCTCCAGCCCCGGGGCGACTAACGCTCAGCCGCGCAGCGAGCGGCGAAAGCGTCCGGGCGAGACCCCGGCCCACTTGTAGTAGGCGTGGACGAAGGAGGAGGGCGCGGCAAAACCCAGTTGCTGGCTGATGGCGTCCAGGGGCAGTTGGGTGGTGCTCAGCAGTCGGTTGGCTAGCTGGTGGCGCGCCATGTTCTGCAGGCGCTTGAAGCTCACCTCGCGCTCGGCCAGGCGACGGCGCAAGGTGCGCTCGGAGACATTCAGGGCCTGGGCCACGGCCAGCAGGTCGCTGTAGCGCTGGATATCGGACTTGAGCAGGGCGGCCACTTCACTGGCAAAGCCGCCACCGCCGATGGCTTGCAGTTCCTGTTCCCGTGCCTGGGTCAGCCTGAGCATGGCCTGGTAGCTGATCGGGTCCGCCAGCGGTAGCGGGCGGGTCAGCAGGGCCTTGGGCAACTTGAGCGAATCGCCATGGCTGGCGAAACGGATGTCGCCCCCGAACAGCTGGCGATAAGGCTCCTGGTCCTGGGGCGCCTGGCGCTTGAAGTGCACGCACAATGGCTCGCTGTTCGATTGCAGGCAATCGCGGATGACCCGCAGGCTGGCGCTGAGGAACACATCGCTGAAAAAACCGTGGCCTTCGAAGAAGCCATGGCAGTCGTTGGCGACGAAATGCAGTTCGCCGCCCTGGTGGACCATGGCCGGGGCGAACTGGCTGGCCAGCTGGATGGGGAAGCGCAGGCCGGTATCCAGCGCATCGCCGAGGGTCGGCGCCACCAGCAGGGTGTAGCCCAGCAGGCCCAGGGTGGAAATCGGCATGGAGCTGCCGATCAACAGCCCCAGGTGCGGTTCGGGCAACGCTCGGCGAGCGTTGTCGAACACCACCAGTTCCTGCTCCATGGTGATCGCCGTGTCGGGATCGGTGAGGGCCTGCGGCAGCTTGCCGGCATCCTGCAGGATCACCGCGTCCGGTACGCCCCGAGCCCGGGTCACCGCCAGGGTCGCCAGCACGCCATGCAGCGATACGGGGCGAACTTCATACATTGAAACACTCCTCTGGCGGCGCCGTGGATGTGGCGTTCAATCATGCGCGTCGGGCCGGGGAACCGCCAGTGCGGGGCTGCGGGGCGCTGGCTGTCGCCGATGCTCTCGGGGCTTTGCCCCGAGCGCTGCAAGCCACGGTTGCCTGGGCGTGCTGAACGATTGTGGGGGAAATTTGATTGCTCTATCTTTGGGCTCGCTGTCTCGGCCTTTGGGTAGTTGAAATCATGGAAAAGGACGATAAGGACGCCGGCGATTCCGCCGGGCCTGCATCAGGTGGCCTGCCGCCTGTCTTCGATGCACAACGCGCGATGCTGGACGTAACTCCCGACTGTATCAAGGTCCTGACCCCGGACGGCCTGCTCCTGGCCATGAGCGGGGCCGGCTGCGTGGCCTTGGGAATTCCGGAAGCGCGGGTCAGGGGCACAGCCTGGATTCCCCTGCTGCCCCCTGGTATCCACGCTGCTGCCAGTGATGCCCTGGCCCTGGCCGCCACCGGCACCAGCGCCCGGTTCGCCGGCTACAGCGACGCGGCAGGGCGCACCGTGCACTGGGACAACCTGTTGACTCCGGTGGTCGATTCCGCAGGTCAGGTCCAGTCCATCGTCTGTGTCTCCCGGGATGTCACCGAGCAGGTGCTGATGCAACGCCAACTGGGCCAATTGCTGGCCAGGGAGCAGTTGCTGTCGGGGGAGATGGTGCACCGGATCAAGAACCTGTTCACCGTGGCATCCGCGGTGATGATGATGGCCGATCGCGAAGCTCGCGCCGGTGGCAACACCGACCAGCTGGCGACGATCGCCGCCGGCAAGTTCAAGGCCTTGTCGAGGGTCTACGACAGGGTATTGGCCGTGGACGACGGCGGCCAGGTGGAGCTTCATTCCTTCATGGGGTCGGTGCTCTTTCCCTTTGAGTCCCAGTGTCACTTCAGTGGGCCCAGGCACCTGGTGCCGGGCCAGTTGGCCAACTTGCTGGCGTTGTTCCTCCATGAACTGGTCACCAATTCCGTGAAGCACGGGGCGCTCAGCCTTCCTGAAGGCCAGGTGCGGATCAGCTGGAGCACGACCGATGCGAAGCTGGCTATCGACTGGCAGGAAAGCGGTGGGCCACCCATTGCCGCGCCACCTGCGCGCTACGGCTATGGCAGCGAGATGATCGATCAACTGGCCAGCTCCGCTGGAGGCGCCGTTGATCGCACATGGCATTCCCAGGGCTTGCAGGTAGCGTTGAGGCTTACGCTGCGCCGCGAATAGGTTCGAGGCCCACCACGGGCCTTGCTCCTGCTTTGTCCCGATCCTTGCGCTGCAGCAGGGCTATGTCGACCTGGCATGGCCGCTGCCGGCTGCCTGCGTTTATCTGGTTGCGAACGCTATTTCCCGACCCAGACCGAGTGGGATGGGGATGATGGTGGGTGCTATATTTTGTGTTTTTGTATTTTTAAAAACACAATATGTTGTGTTGACGTCCCGGTCTTCGTTCTATACCTTGTGCCTCGCTTTCGCCTTTGGCACTACATATGGTGTTTTATTTTTATTTTTATTCTATATGTAGTGTTTTTATGGGGCGAGGCGTTCTGGAGCCAACGGCTTTCACCAAGAAGAATATTGACCGCCCGAACGGGTTCGTCGCCCGTCGGTTCGGCCAAGGTAAGGATGAATGAAATGTTGAATTGGGATGAGCTCGATATACACGGCCACAAGGCCCCAGGAGCTGATGCAGCGGATAGATCAGAACCACGGGCAACCGCCGCCGAGGCCCTCGATGCGGCGGGAAATACCGCTGCCGGGAACGCCAGGATGATTGACTCCCGTGACTCGGCCGCGGTGGTCCGGGCGAAGAAAGCGCTCAATGCGCTGGACGTCACCCAAGGCCTGGAGGAACTGGAAGGCGCTGCCGGGCGCGTGGCCGTCGATGAAAAGCGCATGATCAATTGCCGCGCTGACCTGAATCAGCTGGTGCCGTTGAAGTACGACTGGGCCTGGCAGAAGTACCTGGACGGCTGCGCCAACCACTGGATGCCGCAGGAGGTCAACATGACCGCCGACATCATCCTGTGGAAGAGCGCCGAAGGCCTGAGCGAAGACGAGCGCCGCATCGTCATGCGCAGCCTGGGGTTCTTCGCCACCGCCGACTCCCTGGTCGCCAACAACCTGGCCCTGGCCGTGTACCGCCTGATCACCAACCCCGAGTGCCGCCAGTACATCCTGCGCCAGGCCTTCGAGGAAGCGATCCACACCCACGCCTACCAATACTGCATCGAGTCGCTGGGCATGGATGAGGGCGAGATCTTCAACATGTACCGCGAGGTGCCCACCGTGGCCAAGAAGGCCGCCTGGGGGCTCAGGTATACCCGCGCCATATCCGACCCGAATTTCAAGACCGGCACTCTATTCGCCGACAAGGAACTGCTGCGCAACCTGATCGCCTACTACTGCGTGCTGGAAGGCATCTTCTTCTACTGCGGTTTCACCCAGATCCTGTCCATGGGCCGGCGCAACAAGATGAATGGGGTGGCGGAGCAGTTCCAGTACATCCTGCGCGATGAATCCATGCACCTGAACTTCGGTATCGACGTGATCAACCAGATCAAGATCGAGAACCCTCACCTGTGGGACCACGCCCTGATGGAAGAGGCCACCCAGATGATCATCCAGGGCACTCAGCTGGAGATCGAATACGCTCGCGACACCATGCCGCGCGGGGTGCTGGGGATGAACGCGGTGATGATGGAGGACTACCTGAAGTTCATCGCCAACCGACGCCTGTCGCAGATCGGCCTGAAGGAGGAGTACCCGGGCACCGTCAATCCGTTCCCGTGGATGAGCGAGATCATGGACCTGAAGAAAGAGAAGAACTTCTTCGAGACCCGAGTGATCGAGTACCAGACCGGCGGAGCCTTGTCCTGGGATTGACCGGGCTTGCAGACAACGGCTGGGCCATGGGCCCGGCCTTCGGGAGTTGTTCATGTTGTTCGAAAAGATCAAGACCCCCTGCATAGGGCTCTGCTCGACCGTCTATGGCGATGTGGTCTGCCGTGGATGCAAGCGCTTCGAATATGAAGTGATCCAGTGGAACACCTACGACGAGCCACAGAAGCAGGCGATCCTGCGGCGCTTCGACAAGCTCTTGAACCAGGTGATGCACGACAAGTGCGAGATCTTCGATCCCGAGCGGCTGGCCTTCGAAGTACGTTCCAGGAAGATGAACTGCTCCGCGGAGGATTCGATCCCCTATTGTGCTTACCAGATCATCCGGCGCGGTGCGGCGGTGATCAGCAATATCGAGGCGTTCGGCATCCGCGTCCTGCCGGCCTACCAGGGTTTGTCGCTGGTGGAGTTGCGGGATGTGATCGACAGCGAGTTCTTTGCCTTGTCCCTGGCCAGCTACCAGGCCGGTGGCTGATTCGCCCGGCACCGCTGGCGGGCAAGGTGCCCGTGGGCCGGCAGGTCGCTCGCCTGCGGGCCGGGGCTCGATGGGCTAACTAGGCAGACAGGCTGGCGGCCTGCCATGTTGGTACAGGGCCTCGACATTGCCGCTGGTTATCAGCGGCATCACGGCTTGCAACTGGTCGATGGGCCAATCCCACCATTTCATTTCCAGGAGCATCTGCACGGTTCGTTCGTCGAAGCGCTTGCGGATGGTCTTGGCCGGGTTGCCGCCGATGATGGCGTAGGGTTCCACATCCCGGGTCACCAGGGCGCGAGTGCCGATCACCGCGCCGTCGCCGACCTTGATACCCGGCATGATGACTGCCTCGGAACCTATCCAGACATCGTTGCCGATGACCGTATCGCCGGCTCCCTCATAGCCGTTCTGCGCTCCGGCGAAGGCCGGCTCTTCCGACATCCAGTAGAAGGGGAAGGTGCTGATCCATTCGTTTCGGTGGCCCTGGTTGCCGGCCATGATGAATGCAGCGCCCGAGCCGATCGAGCAGAAGCTGCCGACGATCAGCTGGTCGACGCCCTCGTCGGGGGGCAGGTAGCGTGCGCATTCGTCGAAACTGTGGCCGTGGTAGTAACCGGAGTAATAACTGTAGCGGCCTACCTTGATGTTGGGGTTGGTGACCTGGCGGTCAAGGGTGATGCCCTTGAAGGGGCTCTCGAAGTAATTGCTCAAAACGCTCTCCATGTGGCTGACCGCCGCTGTCTTGCAAGCGCGCGGTACTTCGGCGAGAAGGCGCAGGGCCTCTCGGGATGCAGGTCTTGCGGGGGCATCATGCCAGATCCGTCAGGGCTGCGCCGCAGAGCCTGTTGGTGCAAGGTTTTGACTTGTGGCCGGCCCCAGGTGGCTCGGTAGATGTCGCCGGAAGGGGGCCACCCGGAAATGGCTCCGGGTGGCGGCAAGGGGTTCAGGCCGTTGCGGCGGCTGCCTGGTCGTTACGGCCTTGCATCATGCGGCGGTACTGGCGGGTGCGGCGCAGAGTGCTCCACTGTTCCGCCAGCAATGCCCGTAGTGGCGAGGCGCCGGGCCTGGTGGAATGGCCATCGGCCAACTGGCGCATCTGCAGTTTCACCAGCGCCATGTAGGCGAGGGCGGCCAAGGCCTTGCGCTTCCAGCGGATCGGCGGCAGTTCGGCGCTGGCCTTGCTGTCGCCGTTTTTCCAGCGCCGGGGCAGGGCAGGGTCCACGGCGAGGGCGGTGGCGATGCCGGCCATGGCCACTCCGCTGTCCAGTACTTGCTCCACCACGGGCAGGCGGCGGATGCCACCGGTGACCATCACCGGCATCCGGGCCACGACGGCGATCTGTTGGGCGAACTCGAGAAAGTAGGCTTCCCGGGCCAGGGTCCGGCCGTCGCGGGCATCGCCTTGCATGGCTGGCGCCTCGTAGCTGCCGCCGGACAATTCCACCAGGTCCACCGGTAGTTCGTTGAGCCAGAGTACGACCTGGCGCGCGTCGGCAGGCTCGAAGCCGCCGCGCTGGAAGTCCGCGGAGTTGAGCTTGACCGCCACGCAAAAACGCGGCGAGACGCTGGCCCGTACGGCCTTCACCACCTCCAGCAGCAGCCGCGCGCGATTTTCCAGGCTGCCGCCCCAGCGGTCCTGGCGCTGGTTGCTCAGGGGAGAAAGGAACTGACTCAGCAGATAGCCGTGGGCGGCGTGGATCTGCACACCACTGAAACCGGCGTCCTCGGCCAGGGCCGCGGTGCGGGCAAAACGCTGGATCAGGGTCGCGATCTGGGCTTCATCCAGGGCCTTGGGTACGGGAAACATCTTCGACAGGCCGCCCATGTCCAGGGCGACTGCCGAGGGTGCCACCGTGGCCTGACCAAGGCTGGCCTGCATCTGGCGACCGGGATGGTTGATCTGCATCCAGAATTGCGCGCCGTGGGCCCGGCCGATTCGCGCCCACTCGCGAAAGCGCTGCAGTTGCTGGCTGTCGTCGAGCATCACGCCGCCGGGACCGGTCATGGCCCGGGGATCGACCATCACGTTGCCGGTCAGCAACAGGCCGGCGCCGCCTTCGGCCCAGGCCTTGTACAGACGTAGCAACTGCTCGGAAGGGGTCTGGTCGAGATTGGCCAGGTTTTCCTCCATCGCCGCCTTGGCGATGCGGTTGGGCAGCAGGGTTCCGTTGGGTAAACGCAGGGATTGGAAAGCAGTCATGGGGTTCTCCAGGTACAGCCCGTGCGTCGGTTTGTATGCAGGAGGGGGCTGTGTTGCAAAGAAGGCTAAGGTTAAAGTTATCCTTAAGGTCAATAGGAGGTTTGCAACCCGATGAAAATTGGTGAACTAGCCCGACGTACGGGATTGAGTGCATCGCGCTTGCGATTCTACGAGGCCAGCGGCCTGATCGAGGCGCAGCGCCTGGGCAATGGTTACCGCGATTACCCGGAAGATGTGGTGCAGCGCCTGGAGATCATTACCTGCGGTCAGCAGGCGGGCTTCAGCCTGGAGGAAATGCGCACCCTGACCCTGGAGTCCACCCGGAGCGATGGGCGCTTCCAGCATGACCGACTGTTGGTCAGCCTGCGCAGCAAGGTGGCGGAGATCGAAGCCCTGCAGCAGCGCCTGACGCAGAATCGCCAGCATCTGCTGACCCTGATCGCCGGTATCGAAGGCAAGCCCGAAGGCCTGGGCTGCGAGGAGAATGCCCAGCGCCTGCTGGCCCAGTGGCGGGAAAACGAAGGGCAGGCGCCGGCTGCGGCCAGTGGCCGGCGGCGTCAGAAGCAGGGACGTTGAGCCGCCATTGGCGGCTCAAGCCCGGATCAGCGAAGGCTCTCGGCCGGTGAGCCCATGGGCAGGGCCGGGAGGCTCATGTTGCGCATGGCCACCTCGAGCTTGTCCTGGTAGAGACTGAGGATCGAGTAGTCCAGCTTCTGGGTGATATTGGCGTTGCCCGCACAGTTGGCCAGTAGTTCTTCCAGCGCGCCGGCAACCAGGTCCGCAGTGACCTGCAGGACGGTCAAACCATAGCTCTTATCGACAATGACCAGATTCGTTAAATCGTACATACAACACCCGTGGTCACTGTTCTTGTGGTAATGGCTATGAGCCATCAATAGCATACCGAAGCGGCCCATGGCCTGTCACCGGGGGCTGACAAGAACCTGAAGAACGGGAGGATTTTCGCTGCGCTTGGCGCCAGCATGGGTAGTATTGCCCCGCGCAAACCACCAGGGTTCATTTCCATGCTGATTCTTACCAGGGGCAACCACCAGGGGTTGCAGATCGGGCCGCGCTGGCCCTCGTCGACAGTGCAGCTGGAAGGGCAGGTCTTCCAGCAGTTGCGCAAGGTCCAGTCGAGCCTGCCGGATACCGTGCGCTTGCTGGTGACCCGAGGGTATGAGCACAAAGGCAGCCGGCTGGGAGGGTTCCGTAGGCTGTCGCGCTGGTTGGGCATCCGCTTGTTCGTGTGCCGCTACCCGGGACGCCGGGACGAGGTGCAGGACATCTTCGGTAGCAATGGCCACGATGTGGACGGCACCCATGTCGATGTATCGATCGTTCTCGCTGGCAAGCGCCTGCGTTTCCTGCCCTTGGGGGTGTTCACCTCGCCAGCTCGCCAGGAATTGCGCAAGGCCCGCCATGGCACGCTGGTGGACGAGGTCAAGAGCGCGCTGGTGCGCCATGGGTTCCAGATCCACCGCAATCACACGGAAAGCCTGCAGATCCACTGCGACTACCGGCCCGACTTGCTGGCCGGGTGCTGATCCGACGTCGCAAGGCGGGCAAGTAGCGCTGGTGTGATATCGCGCCGGGGATCACTCCCAGCGCTTGAACAGCACGCTGGCATTTACCCCGCCAAAGCCGAAGCCATTGGACAACGCGTACTGCATTGGCATCTTGCGCGCCTGGCCGTGCACCAGGTCCATGCCCTCAGCGGCGCTGTCGGGGTTCTCCAGGTTGAGCGTCGCCGGGGCGACCTGGTCGCGCAGGGCGAGGATGGTGAAGATCGCCTCGATCCCGCCGGCCGCGCCCAGCAGATGGCCGGTGGCGGACTTGGTCGCACTGATGGCCGGGCCGTTGCCGGTGCCGAACAACTGCCTGATGGCCGCCAGCTCACCCTTGTCGCCCACCGGTGTGGAGGTGGCGTGGGCGTTGAGGTGCTGGACCTCCTGCGGCGACACGCCCGCCTGGCGCAGGGCTTGTTCCATGGCGCGTCGGGCGCCGTCGCCATCCTCCGGGCCGGCGGTCATGTGGTAGGCGTCGGCGCTGGTGCCATACCCCACCAGCTCGGCGATGGGCCGGGCGCCCCGGGCCAGGGCGTGCTCCAGCTCTTCGATGACCAGCAAGCCGGCGCCTTCGCCCATGACGAAACCGTCACGGCCCTGGTCGAAGGGGCGCGAGGCGCGTTCCGGAGTGTCGTTGTAGTCGCTGGACAGTGCCCGGGCCGCAGCGAAGCCGCCCAGGCTGACCTGGTGGATCGTGGCTTCCGCGCCGCCACAGATGGCGATGTCGATCTCGCCCGCGCGGATCATCCGTGCCGCATCGCCGATGGCCTGGACCCCGGCGGCGCAAGCGGTGACCGGTGTGCCCAGGGGGCCCTTGAGGCCATGGCGGATCGAGACGTGGCCGGCCGCCAGGTTGCACAGGAACGAAGGAATGGTGAAGGGCGACAGGCGCCGCGGGCCCTTGCTGTCAGTGGTGCGCACGGCATCGGCGATGGCCGGGAAGCCGCCGACCCCCGAGGCGATGATGGTGGCCGTGCGCTCCTGGGCCGCAGCGTTGTCCGGTCGCCAGTTGGCCTGGGCCAGGGCTTCTTCCGCCGCCGCCAGGGCGAACAGGATGAAGCGGTCCATCTTGCGCTGTTCCTTGGGCGGTAGCAGTGAATCCGGATCGAAACCAGCCTGCGGATCCTGTGTCAGGTCGGGAACCTGGCCGCCCACGGTGGTGGACAGTCCGCCGATGAACTCCTCGGGCAACTGGCGGATGCCCGATTGTCCCGCCAGCAGGCGCTGCCATACCTGCTCGACCCCGCAGCCCAGCGGAGTGATTGCGCCCATACCTGTGACTACGATGCGTTTGCTCATGCAGGTCCTGCTCCTTCAGTGTGTTTGGGTTGGGGGGTAACGAAGCGTGGACGATACTATCATCATGAAAGTAACATCCTGCTCGACAATATTTCGAGCCATAGCGCAGGAGCAAGTGATGCAACGAAAAAGCCTGGAGGACGCCGAATGTCCTATCGCCCGTGGCCTGGAACGGGTCGGGGAATGGTGGAGCATCCTGATCATGCGCGACGCCTTGCACGGCCTGCGGCGTTTCGATGAGTTCTCCCGCAGCCTGGATATCGCCCCGAACATGCTGACCCGGCGTCTCAACTCCCTGGTGGAGGCGGGTTTGCTGGAACGCCAGGCCTACAGTCAGCGCCCGCTGCGTTATCAATATGTGCCGACGGCCAAGGGCGAGGACTTTCGTGTGGTGCTGATGGCGTTCGTCGCCTGGGGCAATCGCCACTTCGCCCCCGAGGGCGAAAGTGTGCAGATCGTCGAGCGGGCAACCGGCCGGCCGGTACAGCCCGCGATGATGGATGTGCAGGGGCACCAGTTGGTGCCCCTGCAGGACTGCACGGTGCAGGTCGGGCCGGCCGC
Organism: Pseudomonas piscis; assembly: GCF_009380155.1. GTDB lineage: Bacteria > Pseudomonadota > Gammaproteobacteria > Pseudomonadales > Pseudomonadaceae > Aquipseudomonas > Aquipseudomonas piscis. The sequence continues at coordinate 65,980 of NZ_WHUV01000002.1, forward strand.
CAGCGCCAGCATGCGCGAGCGCTTCTGCGCCCGGGCCGATTGACAGCGCTCGGCTTGCCGGTCACCTAGCCGCCGCGACTGGCTTGCAGTGGCAATAGCGGGATTTCACCCGGTTTGTTCCGCTCGAGTGGCGGCCAGTCGCCGGTGTCCGGCGTCTGGCCCTTGGCGTAAGGTTCAGCGTGGCGCTTGGCCGCGGCGCCAGGCGGGATGGAAGTGACGCCAGTGGGCGTCCTGGGCGGCGGCCAGTAGCTCATGATCGCCCCGAGTGTCGCCCCAGGCGCGTAGCCGGTATTGGTCCAGCGGGCCATAGACGTTCTCCAGGCGCAGCACCTTGTTTTCGCAACGGCAGTTGTTACCGACGATATGGCCGGTGAGCACGCCATCGACGACCTCCAGTTCGGTGCCGATCAGGGCGATGCCCAGGCGCCTGGCGAAGGGTTGCAGGACCAGGGCCGGGGAGGCCGAGCACAGGGTCACCCGGGCTCCGGAATCGATCTCTTCGGCTACTGCCTGCAGCCCCGCCGGACGCATCAGCCGGGACCAGGAGCGCTGGCAGAACGCCTCGGCCTGCTGTTGGACCCACGCGGCCTCGACTCCCTTGAGAAAGCAACTGATTAGGCGGGCCTTGAGCTGGTCACGATCGACCCTGCGCGCCAGGAAGCCGAGGCTTGGCAGGGCCAGCTTGAGCACCCGCTGATGGAATCTGCGGGGGCCGAAGGCGAAGCGCAAGAAGGGCACGAAGCTGTCATGGCGGGTCAGGGTGCCATCGAAATCGAAGACCGAGAGTACCTGGCTGGCCCGAGGGTCGAGCACCAGGGTTTCCGGGGTTAGCGGTGGCCCGGGCTGCTCGGGTTCCGGGGAATGGCCAGCGGGGCTGGCGGCGAGCGTTGGGACGGGATCGGCTGGGGACGACATGCTGGCTCTCGATCGGTGCGGACGTTGGCGGGGGACCGGTGCGGTGGTCATTCGCGCAGTCTACGCGTTCTGCATCGTCGGGTTCACTGTCGCCTGCCCGGCAGGGTGTTATCGGCACGGGAGCGGTTCGGGTGCCGGACGATTTGGGGCGGGAGCGTGGGTGGAGGCGTAACAGGAAGAGCAGTGGGGTCGATTGACGGGGTTTCCAGGGACTACCCCCAGCAGCACCAGGCGAAGGTGGTCAGGCAAAGCAGCAGGGGCAGGGTGTCGAGAAAATCGTTCATGCCAACACAGTCCATTCAGGTGGGTGCCGGCAATGTAAGGGGGCTCCAGGGCCCTGTCTGTTGCGATTGTGTGAATTTTCAGCGCATTTTCGTTTAACCGGAAGCAGGGGCTGAAGCCCCTGTGTAGTACTGCTCAAAGGGCGGGTGGCCAGGGTAGAGAGTTAAGTTGTTGAAAATTAATGACTTAAAAAAATTGTGGATATTTAAATGGTTAAGTGCTTTTATTTACGTTTTTTCAAAAAATAACTTGTTACAGAATGTACCAACCCGTTACTATAGCTCCGCGTTCACCTACCACGGTTTATGCATTTTTAGTCCCAAGTGTCCATCAGCTGCTTGGGCTTTTTTTTGCCTGCGATTTGCCCAGGCCAGTGCTGCCAGGGACTGGCCGCATGCGCCTCCTGGTCCGGTGTCCCCTGTTCTTTTGACGATTTGCCTCGCCATTTTCGTGCCGGTTCCCGGAGCTGATACAGTACGCAGCCTGAGTAGGAGGACGTATGCGTGCGGTGGGACGCTGATGATCCGGGACGAGGATGAAAAGGCCGACAGCGACGGGTTCAGGGCACTGGCGTTGTCCCTGATGGGCATTGCCGTGATCCTTGGGGCGTGCATCGTCCGCTTCAACATCGAGGTCGACAGGGAGCGTGCCCGGGCCCAGGAAGAAATCCTGCACTGCCGTCGGCAGAACCTGCCTTCGACCAAGCCTGTGGTCGACGCCACCTCACCTGCGGATGAATGCCGCAGCCTGGAAGACCACTATGCCAGGCGGTTCGGCCACTCCTATTGAGCCTGCAGCGCAGCGACCGCCATAGCCGCTGCGCACACCGCCTGCCGCTTCAGGCCTCGACGATGTTCAGCCCTTCAGCTGCCTGGGGCGCGACGAAGTAACTGCAGATCAGCTCGAACTGTTCGTCGCTGGTGGCGAACGGGTGCTCGCCTTGGTTGTTGCGCTCACGCAGCCTGCTGCGACAGACATCCTCGGCGACATTCAGTACATGCAGGCGATGTGGAACCTGTGCCTGGTCCGCAAGGCCGCGCAACCAGGCGCGCTGGGCCAGTGTATTGGCGGGGAAGTCCAGCACCACACTGGTGCCGGCCTGCAACATGGCGACGACCAGCGGCCCCAGGGCCTCGCCCAGGCGTCGGGCATGGAGTTGATAGTCCGCGACACAATGGATCATCTGCGGATACAACCGGGCCAGCCACAGGTCCTCGCAGATCAACACGCAGCCAGGGGCCTGGGCCAGTTGCCGGGCGAATGTCGATTTACCTGAGGCGATCTTGCCGCATAGCAGGTGCAAGACCGGGTTGGATGGAGGGTTCATGCTTCGTCTCCTTGCTTGAAGCCTCGCAAGAGCGGTCATGAATCCCGCCTCCGAGGCGGGTTGATTGCGGTTTGGACAGCCGCTGGCCCACCCTCTAGAGGATGGTAATAATCGCTGGGCGGCAGGGCTGAAGAGGTCGGTCCATGGAGCGAACATACACAGTTGGCGAAACCATGCCCAGGAAAACCTCCAGGGCTGTCAGCTGCAAAGTAGTGGCGGCTAGTTCGTGGTCGGCCATTTTCAGGAACTGCGATGCAGTTAACACCGGCATGTGTTTTTTCCGATACACAAGGCGCATGCTCGCCTATGCTGAATCGGAAAAATTCCCATAAACACTACATAGGCTAGGACGCCATGCTCTCGACCCATGAGCTGTGCCACATATTGGAATCCGGCTTCCTGCCGCTTTCCTGCGCCTGCAATGTCAATTCTGGCGGATCGCTGACCATCAAGATCTACGATGCGGCATCTGGCCGGGTGGACTTGCTGCTCCCGGGCGTTTCCACCGCACAGCTCACCAGCGTGCGGGATATTTCCAACCTGATCGGCGAATTGCGCACCGAGCTGCGAGCAGGGCGGCGAGCTTTCGCCGGCGGCTTCGGCAGCCCTCTTGGCTGACTTGCCTGCCCGATCATTGTTGACAGTTGAACATCCCATGGCGAGGGCATAGCGTTTAGCCGTTCGCCCAGTATCTGTGGCTCTTTACCGGTTCATGGATGGCGAGGTCATCTGTACTGGGCGAACTCCCTTAGGGAGTTGCACGCGATCCTTGAACTCGCGATTTCTCCTGCGCTAGGATTTGCCCCCGGAGATGGCATTCCTCCTTGAACCGCTTCGTGCTGATGATGCCTACGTGAACCCTGGACAGGGTGCGTAGGTGTGCCTGGCCCTGTCCTCAACCAGGACAGGACCATGATACCGACTCCTCTAGCACTCCCTTCTTGCATCACCTCTCGCGTTCCCCATCGGCCATGCCGTTCGATGAAGGTCTGCCCAGCATGCTGAAATCACTTCTGGTCATTGCCATGGGCGCGTCGACCGGTGCCTGGTTACGCTGGTTCCTGGGCCTCAAGCTCAATCTGTTGTTTCCGGCCATCCCCCCGGGGACCGTGGTGGCGAACATGGTCGGTGGCTACATAATTGGCCTGGCCCTGGCTTTCCTCGCGGCATCTCCTTCCTTGAGCCCTGAATGGCGGTTATTGATCATCACCGGCTTCTGTGGAGGGCTGACCACGTTCTCGACCTTTTCCGCTGAGACTGTATCCCTGCTCCAGGAGGGCAAGTTGCTGTGGGCCTTGGGTTCGGTGGCTCTGCACGTGGTGGGCTCGTTGCTGATGACGGCGGCGGGCCTGGCATCCTTCCAGTTGCTCGGTACCCGATGAGGAATGCGGAAAAAGTGCCATTGCTTGGGCGATGAAAAGATATCTTCGAAGAGCTGGATCGTATAACTAAATGATCATGTCTCTGGATGTTTTCAGAAACATTGATTTTATTGAGATTTGACCATTTGTTTTAATGGACTGGCCTGTTTTTTCGGAACGCAAGTACCAGCTTTCAATGGGGTTTCCAGGCGGCGATAAGGGTTTTGTTTGGTGGTGAGCTCATAGGTTTCGCAGTCGGATATTTTGCCGTTTATATCAATGCTTTGAAAAAAAATCCGAAACTCAGGTCAACTTTCAATTCGAAAAAGTCAATTGGGGTGCTTTGTAAATCGTTTTCAACTCCGTCAATTCCGTTGTCTGAAGTGTCACTGACAAGGAATGGTGTGGAATGGGGCGAACAGTTCGCCGAGCACCTCAATCACATGTACGGCTTCGCCCTGTGGGATGTCCGCAAACAGGAACAGCTGGCTTGCCGAGTATGATGTTTCCGTGGATATCAAGCGTAGGAAATACGAACCCACCCGCGCCGCGCCGGTAGCGCGGGTGGGGTTCGATGATTCGGTAGCAGACAGGGATGGGTATTACCGATGGTCGACACGGCTTTGCGAATATGGTGTGCAGTCAGCGTGCTGTGCGTGGCTTCGTTCACGATGGTCACCTCCGAGTTCGCCCCCATCGGCATGTTGTCGCAGATTTCTGCCGATCTTGACCAGGTACCGTCCACCGTCGGCTTGACCGTGACCCTGTACGCGTGGATCGGTGCCGCCAGCGGTTTGTCGTCCAATTGGCTGAACCGCTGGATCGCCCGCAAGACGCTGCTGATCGTGTTGATGCTGGTGCTGGCGGTGTCCAACGCACTGGCGGCGTTATCCCCTGAATTCTCGATGCTGCTCGGCGCCCGGGCAGTGGGGGCCCTGGCCCACGGGGTGTTCTGGGCAACCGTGGCGGCCACCGCCGCACACATGGCGCCGGCACAGCGCATGGGCCTGGCCACCTCGATCGTGCTGGGCGGGATCACCATCGCCACCGTCATGGGTGTGCCGTTGATCAATCTGGTGGGCCAGTACGATGGCTGGCGCACGGCGTTCGCCTGCCTGGCCCTGATGTGTGTCGCCAGCGCCGCGGCAATGGCCCTGGTGCTGCCGAGCATGCGTATTCCCTCGCTGGTCGAGGGCGGCGGTTTCGCCGTGGTCCTGCGCCGCAAGGACCTGCTGATCACCTACGTCATCACCGGGCTGACGGCGGCCGCCCACTTTGGCGCCTATACCTTCGTCGAGCCGTTCATCGGCCAGGTACCGGGCATCACCTCCTACATGATCGCGGTGCTGCTGTTCGCCTTTGGAGCCGCTGGTTTCCTGGGCAATCTGTTGAGCGCGCTGTTCATCGATCGCTACCTGAAGGCATTCATCCTGGTGGCGTTGCTCGGCATGGCCCTGGCCCTGGTGATCCTGGGGGGCTATGGGCCGCGGCTGGGCGTCGTCCTGGTGGTCGGCCTGCTGGTGCTCTGGGGTGTATCGATCTCGGCGTTGTTCACCGGCTTGCAGACCTGGGTCCTGAGGATCGCCGGCGAACACACGGTGCCGGCGACCGCGATCCATACCGCAGTGCTCAACAGCGCGATCGGGGTGGGCGTGATCATTGGCGGGCAGGCCCTGGATGTGGCCGGGTTCAAGGGCGCGATGCTCTCGGCCTGCCTGGTGATCGTCCCGGCGATCGTCCTGATGATCATCTCGGGCTTGCGCTCGCGTAGCGAGCCGGTCTTTTCATGAGGGGCCGAGCGATAGTCATTGCGAAGCAGCTTCGAAAATTGCGGAGCAGAAAGCACAAAGGCTTGCCTGGGAGTTCCCGGCAAGCCTTCGTTTTATATGGTGCCCGAAGCCGGAATCGAACCGGCACGCCCTTACGAGCGGGGGATTTTAAGTCCGCATATTTTTACTTATAGATCAGTAGCTTAAGTAAATATTAGATCCGCAAATGTGCGGAAAGCGCGCCCCTGTAGGCCTTGTTCTGTAAGGGCTTAATTTTTTTTGCGGAACGAGTTTCTACTTTGTCGGAAGCACCTTTAGGCCTTTTCTTCGGCGGATGTACTGCTCTGTCATCACGACCGTGGTATGCCCTAGTTGATCGCGCGCATCGCGAATGCTGCCGGTTGATTCCTCCTTATCTGTAGCCGCTTTGGCGCGGAGATCGCGCATTTGAAAAGCGGATTTTTCTATACCTGCCTGCAATCGGGCAGCATCAAATCTCCCTCTCAGCATGCTGGTCGTCATTGGCTGGCCATTGCCCATCACCACCAGCCTAGTCGACCGGATCTTGTGACCCTTTTTCCGCTCCATGATCCTGTCGATAACCGCCTTCAACTCCCCAACAATCTCGATCCTTCTTTTTGCGTTGGTCTTGCCCTGCTGCACGAGGAGCTGTCCATTGACTATATGGCGCTCGTCCATTTTTAGCGTGTCAGCGATGCGCTGTGCGGTCAGGTAAAAGAGATCAAGGGCATCCCTCAAGGGCTGATCCGCATGCTGATAGACCGCAGCCAGCATTTCATCCTCTACATACGTGTCGCGACCGCTCTCTTTGTTCCCCTTTACCCCGGCGCAGGGGTTTGCGAGAGATGTATAGCCGACCTGGCGAGCGAAGTTCCAGATTGCGCTTAGAAGCGCCTTTTCGCGATTCGCCCTGACCTTTGCGGTTCGGGAGCGGTAACGCAGGTACTGGACAACGTGCTTCGGCTCAATTGCATCCAAAGGCCCAGGAGGGTCGTTGAAGAAGGAGAGCAACTGCTTTAGCTCCCTGGCGTTGTCCCGTTGCGTGGCTTGTGATTTGGTCGGTACCACCTCTTCCATATACTTGTTCGCCACATACTCAAATGTCAGTGCCTCGGCTACTAGCGCGCTGGAAGCTCTGGTCTTCTCGAGTCTGGCGTATTCAACTATGGCGATCCCATAGTCCGATCCCAGCGGGATTTCTTTGCGCGGCTTATCGCCTGGGTCGTAGTAGTAATAGATTTTTCCGCCCGGCCTGATGCGCTGCCGAAAGCGAGGAATGCTTCCTGGCTTTGTAGGTTTTCTTCCCATCTAGATTGCCTTTCTTGGCTGCCATCCGGTCGCTTCTTCTTTGGGAAAAGCTGGCCCAGCGATCAGCACCGCTGATATCACGCACGGCCAGCCGTTCCTCTTGATTGTGTGCCTGATTCCATTCCTGGACAGCACCTGGATTTGACCGGCCTTCGTTCTGGCGCCGGTCAGTTCACATACTTCTTCATGAGTCAGGAATTGGATGCTATCCATGCTGCCTCCTCAGTGCGCAATGCATACGGGTTCTCCGTGCCGCACCTGGCGGCTTTCAGGATTGTTCAGAATTACTCCCGGGACAGACGTGATGGCTCTCGGTAGAGTCGGCATCGCTCGCCCGGTCGGGGTACTTCAAATGGATTGTTGAACGGCCTACACCGGCCGGAGCGGGCGCCAAATTGCTGATTCGGAATGGCCTTATTGCCGCCGGCGTTGCGCCGGGGCACTGTGTGGGTGTTCGCCCGGTTCGTTGTCCTGGCTTGTCAGCCGACCTAAATCGAGCTGGGCGGACTTCAAGCTCTGGCGATGATGTCGGCTTCGGCCAGCTCGCAGAAGAAGGAGCACGAGGGAATCTTCTCGTTGCGGCGAACTGGGCCATCCCCTAGCTCGCGTAGAGAAAAGCGCACGTTGGTGGTGCGATTGCGGAACAGGTAGGAGCCTTCGCCTAAGTCGTCCTGAATTGCGCACAGCGCCTCGAACTGCTCCGGGAAGTCCTGGCGGATCGCCCTGAAGTATCCTTCGCCGCCCTTCACGCAACCGATACAATTGGCATTTTCATAGCCCAGACGGTACATCAGCGGCAGCTCGATGCCTGCGCGGAGCAGGATGGCCTTGCAATCATCTTTGCCCAGGCCTCGGTCAATGAGGGGGGCGATCACAGGCCGGTCGGGGTTGCGCTCCCGAAAGTCCTCCAGGCGATCTGCTTCCTCAGCGGTGTAGCCGAACACCATCACATCCCCCGGCTGCTTCCATGAGTCGAGCAGACGACGTTTAAGGATCTTGGTGCATGGCGCTCCGGTACGGCCTTTCATGTAGCGCTCGCGACGAAACACCTCCAAGGCATCAGCGCCGTACTTCTCGTCGCGTAGTACTGTGATAGGTCGACCGAACCAGGTTTCACAGTCCCGGGCGAAGCGGCGGTTGTCATCGTGTTCGTTGGCCAGGAAGGCGTTGACGATTTGCACGTCGTGGGTTTCCCCGTATTCGGTCAGGGCCAGCTTGGTGGCCACCGCCGAGGCGGCGCCGCAACTGAACTGGCAAACGATGCGTGACGTCATGGCCTTGGCCCCCTGTAGATGTTCCAGATTGCGAAGAGCAGGGCGGGGAGGATCATGGCTGCACCTCCTTGGCCAGGGCGCCGTCGATTGCCCTGTCCAGCGACGCCATGGCCAGGATGTCTTCGTGCTCTGCGTATCCGCAGATAATCGGAGGCATCAGGTAATCACTATCTGGCTCAAGGTTTTCTTGGTTGTCCGGGTCACGAAGCCACCGATACCGATCGGCGTCCTTGCGCAGCGCCTCGCAGTCAGCGCGCAGGCTCTGCACTGCACGGAAGTTTGCGCTTTCACGCAGCGCCTCGATCTCGGCGAGCAGGGCCAGGATGGTGCCCGGCGTGCAGGCCAGCACAAGATCTGCGTAATCCTTGTTCTGCGACACGAACTCCGGGAATGACCGGTTCTGATGCACGTCGAACACGATGCCGTTGTCGTTGCGGATGTACAGCGCACCATGGCTGCGCATGAAGCGGAGCGGCTGGTGATCTTTGCAGGCCTCAGCTAGCGCCCTGAGGGTGTCTTTGTCGATGTTCATGGCATAGCTCCGCCATTCCGCTTTGCGGCTGGCTTGAAATTGGGGAAGGGGTAGAGGGGTTACTGCTGGGGAGTGGTGGGCAGCGGCTGCCAGTGGGTGGGTTCGTCGTCTTCACAGAAGCCGCCATCCCAGGATGCCCAATGCGCACCAGAGTCATACTCGACTTGGCCGAGATAGTCGCCTCGACTGCTGAATTCAGCTTCGGACTTGCTCCACTCGATCCAGGCGCCGACAGTTACGCGGTCACCTTTGCGCAGAATGATCTCGGTTTCATCCTTCGGCGCTGTCTCGATTGGCTGCCACTTCTCCGGCAGCACCACCGCAGCCGGTGTGGGCTGCTTCTTCAGCTTCATCAGCGCATCAGTGACGTTGCCAAATCCCATGTCGCGGGCCAGTTGCCACACTTCATCGTAGAGCTCGGCCTTGTACTTGTCGGAGTTGGTTCCGGTGTCGAGCTGAGCGCCTGGATTGGTGTACAGCGCGCGCAACTCGTACTCCTCCGGCATGGACTGGAAATCCTCCAGTGACCCGCTGCCGACTTCCTCCCAGCAGCACGAACCATGCGTTCGGACCATGTACACCGGCTCGCCCTGGTGCTGGGCGTTGCCATGCCGCACGGTTACCGTTTCGCCCAGCTCTAGCCATGAGGGCAGATTGCCCGGCAGTTGCAGCTCAACCTGCCCCAGGCCGGGTGTGTAGGCGCATACGTGGGCAATCACTGAATGATCCTGGTGCTGCTCGGCAGGCTGGGCGAGAAGGGCGCGCAGCTCCTCGCGCTTGCGTGCTGCGTACCGGGTGACGTGCCGGCTTTCGCCGATGTCGTCCATCCACTGTTGGAGCATTTCGCGTGGGACGTTGATGAGCGGGCCAGTGCTGATCCTTGTGCGCAGTTCATCGCAGGTCTGGTCGAACTGATCGCCGCAGAACTGACCGCAGGTCGGGCAGGGAATAGGTTTGTTGCTCATAGTTTGACCTCCAGGACTGCCACGCCTGCCGGTGTGATGACCCACTTATGGTCTCGGTAATAGCTGCCCGGAACCTCGGTCCATTCATCGTCGGCTAGGCCACGATTTTTCAGCGCTTTCATGGTCGCGTTGGTGCAACTGCCGTAGTAGCCATCTGGACGCTTGTGGAGTCGCTTGAGAGTGTCGCGCATGCGATACGAGAGAGTGCTCATGGCTTGCGCTCCAGGGCAGTGCGGGCTAATACGAGCGCATCGTCAAGATAGGCTTCGCACCAGTTGTACCCGCGCTTATTGATCTGGCTGGCCACCGGGCATGCCGCCCCGACAAATGCCCGCAGCGCTTTCAACTCTATCGGTACGTTCGGCTCGCCAAGTTCGCAATCTTCACAGCGAGCCATGATAGGTGCGTTTCCGTCACTGGCATCGCCACTGTTTCCGATCACGAACTGGCCCGTATCGCCACAGTACTTGCACTTCGGAGTGCTTGGCTTGCCACCGTCAAACGCCTCCCCACATTCCGGGCAGCCCGCTTTATTGGCATAGCTGTGCGCGCATTCCTCACTCGGCTCTGCGCTGGCGGATAGGGCGGCGTTGATCTTCGGCAGCAGGTCGTGCGCCGGATCTGGGGTTTCTGGGTCAGGCATCGTGATGTAGCCCAGGTCAACGCCATTGACGATGAACTCGCGAGCTAGGCGCAGCAGCGCATCCCGCTCGGCCAGCTGTCGCTTGAATTGAGCGCGATCCATGTCGTAGTTGTAATCCGACTGGGAAATCATCAGATCAAGGCGTTTGACTTCGGAGCGCAGTCCCTCGTTCTCTCGCTCCAGCCTCTGCGCCTCGTCGAACCACGACCGCCGCGACAGCTCGCGCTCGTTGTTCTCTGTTGCTGCGTCGTCCAAGGCCTGGTCTCGGGCGTTGAGATCTGACTGAAGGGCAGCTACTCGCTGCTCAAGAGTTGGGTTTCTGTGGGGCATGGGGATACCTCTGTCATGAACTAGACTGTTCGGGTCATTTTCAGGGAGGGCGCAGCATGAAATGCATTGTGTGTGGCGGGACAGCGCAGGTTAGTGACTATCCGAAACAGGGGATATCGGTGAGCTGCGCAGAATGCGGCCGCTTCGATGTGAGCGGGTCAACACTCACGATTAAGGAAAAGAACTCCTACCAATTCGACATCGACCAGACCCGTCACTGGCTTAACTTGCAAAGACAGCTGAGGGACGCACCACCACCTTTGATCGAGGCCATTACCGCCCGCTGGCGAGTTTGATTACGCCGCCTTCAGCAGCGCCTCGATTACGCGCTGACCTGCGAGCGGCGGCACGGCGTTCCCGGCCATGTGCATGGTCAACCGGTGATTTTCCGGCCGCAGGGTGTCGGCCGGGAACGACATGGCAGCCAGTGCCTCGTTGGCGCTGAGCATCCGCATGCAGTTGCCATCGACCAAGGCCCAGCGGTCCAAAGTGGTTATGGTGCCGATCGGCCGATAGATGTCACGGCCGGTGGTGCCTGAGCCCTTGCCGTAGTAGGGCATGATGAAGCGATCGCCGAAGCGCTGACGCCCGTTGCGCACGCGGTCGAGCGTGGCCTGGGCCCGGCCAGGCTTCTCGATGGGCGACCACCGCCCGGCTTCGAAGTTGAGGAAGCTGCTCGCCGGCACATGCTCGCATTGCTGGAGCTGAAGCTGAATCGGCGCCTTGCTCTTGGTGCAGATCAGGAACAGGCGCACCCGGTGCTGGGGCACGCCGAGATCGGCGCAGTCAACAACGTGGGGCGCGACCTGGTAGCCAAGTCTTTGCATCGCATCGACCCAGCTCGGGTACAGGAGCCAGTTCACGAACTCCGGTACGTTCTCGACTATCCAGGCCTCCTGCTGCAAAACCTCGGCAGCAGATGGAACGGCCCAGGCTGTAGACCTGGATGCATCATGCTCAGGGTTGCCGTTTTTCTTACCGCGGGCTTTCGCGTGGCCTTGGCAGCACGGGGAGGCTATGCCGATGTCAGTTCGTGGCACTGCTGCCCAATTGGCCTGGTGCAGATCCTGGCAGACGTGCTCAGTGTCAGCGTGATTTGCTGCGTGCCACTTCACCGCCTCGGGCCAGTGGTTTGCTGCCCAGAGGACCTGGACGCCTGCGGCGCGCGCGCCAGTGCTCCATCCGCCCATACCGGCGAACAGGTCGATTGCTGTTGTCATGGTGTTTTCCGGCTTATGCGACTTTCGCGGTTGATGGATGCCAGTCAGCCCATCCGACCATCGGAGCCTTGGTCTTGGGGTTGATCACGGGCTTACCCTCGGTATCCGTAAGAGCGGCCTTTGCCCTGATCCGAAGGTCTCTGCAGGGGCCGGCCTTCCTTGCAAGTTCAATGAACTGCTGTGCGTACTGAGGCGCATCGAACAGCTGGCTGAGCTGCTTTACCTTCTCGCCACCGAAAATTGCTGCAGCCTGCTTTTCCACAGCTTCGTTCCACTCAGGGAGTGTCAGCTCTAGGGGGGGGGGGCAGCCAGCCTTTCCGCTGGGCTTCGTGGTCTTGGTGATCTTCCTGGCCTCGGCCAGCGCTACACCGGCTGTCATGCCGAAGACTGCGAATGTGCTCATGAGGTTTCTCCGGGCAGCCGATGGCCTCGGCCTGGCTGGCGTGATCTATTCAAGTGGGGTATTTGTGTTCGGCCCGGCATGGAGCCGGTATGGAGCGTCGAAATGGGGTATGTGAAGCAAACTCTTCAGTGGGTGTCAGCTACTGCTGCAATAGTCTCCTCTGTACTTTGGCTCTACTCGGCGAAGGCCAGTGTCAAATCTGAGGATCGACGCGACGAGAGCGGCCTTCTGGCCAACCAACTTACAGATACCACCACCGGCAACAACATCCACGAATCACTGAAAAAGCAATCTAAGTGGAATGCTTATGCCGCCGCCGTTGCCTCATTTGCAGCTTTCACTCAGGGCATTTCAATGTTTCTCTCAGATTAACGCTAAGTGCTATTGCAAGCGCCGCCCTCCGTGCTGGTGGCGAAATGGTGGCTATTTGGGGTGGGATGGGGTATTACGGGTGACCGGCATGGGGCCGGCCAAAAGGAGTTGAGATGCAGTTGTCTAATAAGTCGCAGCTGGAGCTTGTTGCAATCCTGTCTGCGGGAGGAAGTCTTGAGTTGTCGGCTGGTAGCCGTAATCAAATTGAATTGATTGCAATTGCAACGGCTGCTCGCGCCGGCGGCGCCAACCTAACGCTTTCTGACCTATCAGCAAAGTCTCAGTTGGATCTTCTTGCTATTACAAAAGCAGGAAAAGGTCACGTCACATTTCGGGACTGACAATTTCATCTCCAGGATCGCGCCTTAGTTCGGCCACACTTTGTATTTCGAACTGACGCGCAAGTCTTGGTGATACGCGAAAAGCTTGCGCGCCAGGTTTCTGAAGTCGACGCGCTCGCTCATCTGGTGACTGGGCAATCCACGACAGAGCCAAGTCCTGCCAGAGCTCTTGCACCTGGCTGTAACCGTGAGCCTGCATCTCGGCTGCAAGTTGCTTGCGAATCCCGGCCGGCATATCGAAGTGCATTTTCTCTATGCCCAGGCGATCCGCCTCGGCCTTCTTGCGGTCGCGGTAGTCTGCTGAGTGCTTCGCCGCGCCTGTCTTCTCTGCCTTCACGGCCCTCTCCTGATCTCTATGTTGTTCTCGGTGGCGATCATCAAGACGCGCTGCACGCGCATCGACAATGCTGTTCCGATCTGTGTCGGGTCGAGCCCCTTGTCTGCCTGCTCGCGAACTGCTGGTGCGAGCCTTGCCCGCTCAGCCCTGAGCCTGTCCTGATGCCCAGTAGCGCCGAATCCGAACTTCTCGCCAGTCGCGCCTTGGGCGAACTCCTGCACCTGTCCGCCACCGCCGAAGAACTGTTCCAGCTTGCGGTTCAAGTCTTCAACGATCGCGTCACGCGGGTTCTGTTGAGGCTGCCCGATCATTTCCCCCAGCCCTCTATCAAGACCTTCATGCCATCCGCCCGAGCCTCGAGCACCTGGGCCAGATTTATCGCGGCCTTGTAGCTGAACCGGAAGCCTTTCACGCGCCCCGTTTCGATCTCGACGACGTGATACGCACCAACACCTTTGTTCACGACCCGAAAGCGAACAGACCGTTCAGGCGCTGGCTTATTGATCATGCGATAGAACTCGGCAGTTGCTGCTGTTGCGCGAATGCGCAGAGCGTTCATGCAATCGATCGATTGCGCAGGGGAGTGCAGTGACATGGGTAGTTCCTCGGTGGGAATCAGGTAGGGGGTTACGCGTGGTACTCGATGGATTCAGCTTTGCGCACGACTCGGACTGATGCCGTTCGGCGCTCTGGGGCTCGGCGGTCCCGGCGCATTGGATCGTCGTCGCCGATCACTGCATGCATTGCGATCAGGCCGGCGAGCGCGATGCAAAGCGGGCTTATGATCTGGCGCCGCATGGCTTCGGCGACCAGGGCAGCCCGGCGCGGTACGTCGAGCTTGAACATGGCTGCAGCGATGCGCTTCTCAACGCCGCCTTCGCTGATGCCGAAGCGCCGGGCGATTTGCTTCGAAGTCAGGCCCTGCGCAACGTCGAGGACGCACTCAAGTTCGCGCGGTGCCAGGCCCCGGCCGAGATGGCCTTTCCATGTGCCTATGGTGATCGTGTCCATGATTATCTCGATTGAGCGCCGTCCAGGGCTTTGCGCAGTTCAAGGACAAGCGCGGTTGTAATGCTGAGAGAGAGACTGTCTTCGTCGATGGCATCGAGCGACGCAATCAACTTGCGCGAGGCTTCATGAACAGCTTCAAGACGCGGCTTAGGGATTGAAGGGCCTTTCATGGTTCCGGCGGTGACGCGCTTCTTGCCACTGGCCTTGGCCTTCTCCAGCTCGGCTCCGAGCACCTGGCCAGCGCTATCGCCGTGATCCCGAACGACCTGGGCTGCTGTAGTGGCTGATACGTGCCCGGCGGCAACCAGGTTCTGTACATCGGTGTTCGCGTTGCCCACGGTAAGAACTTGTTCTACGTGCTGCCGGGTTTTGCCGACTTTCTTCGCGATCTGCTCAGGCGACCAACCGAAAGTCCGAAGGCGCTTGTAGCCCTCGGCGAGCTCAAGAGGGGATAGCTTTTCGTTCTCCTGGCTTGAGATGATCCGTGCGACGCGATCGGCATCGCTGCCTTCGAACATTCGAACATCAACCCAATATTCGAGAACCTTCGGGTTTTCTTTGCTGGGCAGGCGCGGCAGTCGACCCGCCTGATCAAGCTTGAGTAGCGCGCGCCGCCGGCGATGGCCGTCAACAACCCACACGCCACCATCAGAGCGTGGCCTGATCTCAAGCGACGGGATGACACCGCCATCGGCGATGAACTCGGCCAGGGCCGAAATGCTGGACTCCAGCGCCTCGCCTTCAGTGCGCAGGTTGAAGCCGGGTTCTTCGTGAAGATCTTCAAGTCGAACCTTGATTGCATCGGCGCGGCGAACCTCGCCGGCCGTGATCATCTGCCTGATTGATTTAGTCATGCAATTTGCTTCCTGGTTGATGCGTAGGTTGCGATTACTCGTCAGCACTCTGATCGGCTGCTGGTTGCCGATGGGCGCAGCGGAGAGTGCTGGCGAGTAATGGCGGAAAAATGAAAGCCCCGTTGGACGTTCGGGGCTTTCACAGATGCCGTGATTTAGTTGCGAGATTCTTGGCGGGACAATCAGCGCCCGAGCACTGATGCCCCGTCTCTCGGTCGAGGCTTTTCGCGGATCAACTTGGATTGACCGGGCAGCAGGCTTTTCGCGGTATGCGGTTCGGGCCGCACATGGCTAAGCGCTGCGCCGATCAGGAGCAGTAGGATCATGGTGTTCTCCGGTTGTTCGGTGGCCAGCGGCCATCTCACCACTGCCCAGGTGACGGGCTTTGCGCTAGGCTGAGCGCTCTCACACATCACAGCCAGCAAAGGAGGGCGCAACCTTGGCGGTTTCAGTGGTTGCAAAATTCATCGCAGATGAATGGTTCAAGATCATGGCGATTCTTTGTTTTGTGGTTCTCGTCGTTTCAATGACTGTCGATCTCAAAGTCGACAATGCACTGGTAGGTCTTTTCTCTCTGTCGGGATTGCTTTGGGGGATCGGAGAAATGGCTTGCAGGCCGTTCGTCTCTGGTATCGCTCCGCACCCTTATCAGTTGGGATCAATACACATCAGCGGTAGGCCTCGCAGGGTCAACAAAACGGGCATCTTCCTGTTTCTGCTTGCGATCTTGATCGCGATACTGGGCTGTCTGAAGGCTTACCCCTTGGTCGTATCAGTGATCGTCGCGATCTGACTTTTGATTTCCCGTCTGACCCTGTCTCCAAGGTCAGCCAGTGAAATCTGTGTTGCTCAGCAAACCTGCGGGCCGACATGTCGAGCGAGGAAGCTTGCTGCGTTGCTTAACGTTCACCCGAACTTTTGCCACTGTCAGGAAAAGAACTCTGGCGCCGGGTGACTCTTCTTCAATTTTTTAAAGAGCGGTGGCATCTCTGAACTGTTGAGGCCGGTTCATCGCTGCCTTCGTTGGGCCGGTGCTGTCTGGCCTTGGAATAAAATTACAACCATTGGTTGGATGTTGCAAGCGTAAAAGTTGTAGTTGCGTGCATGAAATGGTCATTGGTTGCGCATATTTGGTTGTAAGTATTTGATGTGGACGAAAAAAATCCCGCGCAGGGCGGGATTTCAGGGTTGAGCTTTTTTGTTTGGTAGCTATCTGGCGTACATGGCCCACCAGAATACGTGGCCTATGATCCTGATCTGGCCTTCATGCAACTGGTCGAATGAATAGTCCTCGTCTGGGTGATCGTCACGGTTGAAGCTTCTCAGTCGAAGCCCTGTCGGCATGCGGAAAACCTGCTTCACTCGGAGCTGCCCGCAGTGATCAACCGCATACAGATCTCCGTCAATGACGTCAGCAACTCGTGTTTTTCCAAGGTCGATACCCACTGTTGCGCCATCACGCAGAACAGGGGTCATGCTATTCCCTCGAACTGTCACGCACCTTGCTTGACTAGCCTGGACGTGGTTCTCGCGTAGTTTTTGCTTGGGGAATCTAAGGCTTTCTCCGGAGTCCTCTTGGATGGCGAAGCGCCCAGAACCGGCAGAAAGCTCAACCTCTCGTAGAAAGGAGATCTCGACCTCGTCATCTTCGAGTGGAGTGCTTTCGTCCCAGGAGTCGATGTCGCTAACGCCGACTTGCGTATGCGCCTTCCGGTCGTCGTCGCCCTGCAGAAGAAATTGGACGGAGGTGCTTAGGATGCTGGCGATTGAGCTCAGCTTCGAGTTCCTGGGCGTCGCTCGTCCTGATTCCCACTTTTGCACGGCCTGAGCGCTGATCCCAAGTCTACGGCCAAGCTCTGACTGGCTAAGGCCCGCTGCTTCTCGTTTGCGCGTGATGCGCTCACCAATATTTTCCATGCCGCAATCATACAAACAATGGTTGTAGGTGTAATTGCGAATATTGGTTGTAGGTATATGCACTGTCAGGTTAACCTTTGGTTGTAGCTGTAACTTTGAGGTGGGTATGACCCAAACTGCAATCAAGAAGGCGGCATCCGCTGCCGGCAGTCAGTCAGCTCTCGCTCGGCATCTCAAGGTTACGCCCCAGGCGGTGCAGAAAATGTGCGCTACCGGGCGCGTGCCTGCCGAGCGGGTGCTGGATATCGAAAGGCTCACCGGAGTCCATCGATCCGAGCTGCGCCCAGATCTGTATCCGTCAATTCCAGAGGAGGCTGGCTGTTGTGACGCGAAGTATGCGCGCCACAGCTTCGCGCCAGTAGTGAACTGAACCAGCTGTGAATTTAACCAGTATGAGGGTGAAGAGATGGAAATTGAGATGGTTGCAGGCAGCTTGCTGGCCGCCTGCGGAGCATTTGGCTTTTCTGCCTTCTGCTTCGTGGCTGGCTATGTCGCTGGCGGATCGAAGCGTGAGGAATCCGCAACCTTCCCGCTGACGCACGTCAGCTTCGAAGGGGGCCTTTCTGATGAGGACCGTTTGATGTTCCTGGCGTCGGCCGTCAAGGCGATAGAAGACGGATCGCTACGCCAGTCCAAGCAGTTTGCTGATGACGCCGCCTGCGATCAGCGCTAGCAGCCATACGGAGACCTTTTTGATGGTTTCTCTGTGCTCCTCCCACATACGGCGCAGGGGCGGCGAGTCGAAGCCCATCATCGAGAAGTTTTCGTCGTCGTACGTGTACAGCTTTTTGTCCCAGTGCTTCGCCTTCAGCTTCGCAAACAGATTCCGTGCAGCCTTCATCTGGCCTCCAAGCCGGTGAAAACGCGGACATAAAAAAACCGCCGGCCAGGGCGGTCTTCTGAAACATCAAACGAGGTCGATTATGCATTTCTCAATCGATGCACGCAACACCCAGCAAATCCCGTCAGATCTCAGTAAATACCAAAAACTGTCGCGTCAGTTCGAGGTGTTCGCATGAGCACTATCGTCATGACAGCCTGCTGGCCGCTGCAGGGCATGAGCCCGGCGCAGAAGTCCGTGCTGATCGCCCTTGCTGACAACTCGAACGACGACGGCGTTTGCTGGCCATCGGTTGCAACAATCGGGACTCGCACCTGCTTGTCAGAGCGCGCAGTCCGCAATGCTCTTCGGTGGCTTGAAGAGGCGCAGTTGCTCAAGAGTCACCAGCGCTTCGGCCGCTCGACCTGGTACACGCTGACCCCGGCAGCATATGCCCCCGGCACGATATGCCCCCCGGCACCAAATGCCCCATCGCCCCGGCACGATATGCCCCCCACCCCGGCACCTGGTGCCCCCAGAACCGTAAAGGAACCATCAATTGAACCGTCACATGATGGAGATCGCGTTCCGCGATCACCGGCTTGCCCGATTCAGGGCATCGTTGATTTGTTCAATCGCCTGCTCAGTCCTGCCTTGCCAGCGGTCATCCTGATCTCGGAGGCACGCAAGAAACAACTTCGCGCCCGCTGGAACCAGAGCGAGGTTCACCAGAGTCTCGACTTCTGGGCCGATTACTTCGCCTCGGTCGCTAAGTCGGATTTCCTGATGGGCAAGCTTTCTGGGAAGCCCGGCAGCACTCCATTTCGCGCCACGTTCGATTGGCTGATCGCACCAAGCAATTTCGTCAAGGTTGTGGAGGGCAACTACGATGCGTGAGCCCTACAGCCTCGAAGCGGAGCACGGATTGCTGGGCGCCATGCTGCAGCGTCCGGAACTGATCGACACCCTGTCCGACGACCTGAGCACCGAGTCGTTCTACTTCGCCGAAAACGCCGAGGTGTTCCGCGGCATCCTGGCCCTGCGTGCCGCCGGCAAAGCAGTGGACATGCTGACCGTGGCAGACCACATCGGCATGCTCGACAACGGTGATCGCGCCCTGGGTCACTGCGCCGCTCTGGTCAACAACACGCCGAGCGTTGCCAGCGCCGGCACATACGCGGGGATTGTCCGCGAGCGCGCGGTAGAGCGTGCCCTGTACGACTTGAGCGACCGAACCCTTGAGATCGTGCAGGGCGGCGGTGACATCCAGGACAAGATTGCTGCGGTTCAGGCGGCAGCCATGGCGATCGACTCCGGCACTGACGGCGAGGAGGTTGTGAAAGCAGGCGACCTGATGGCGCAACAGCTTGAGGTCTGGCAAGAGCGCCATGATCGCCTGATGCGTGGCGAAACCCTTATCGGCCTTTCGACGGGCTTGGCGGATCTGGACGAGAAGCTCGGCGGCCTGCAGCCGGAGCAACTGATCATCGTGGCTGGTCGTCCTGCGATGGGCAAAACGACACTGGCCATGGGATTTGTACTCAATGCGGCCATCCGTGAGAAGAAGTCAGGGCTGGTTATCAGTCTGGAAATGAGCAAAGGCCAATTACTGGACCGGGCAACTGCCGCTGAGGGCAAGATTCCGCTCAGCCTGATCAAAGACGGCTCTGCCTGCCAGTCGCACGGTGCCGAGCTCTGCGCGGCTGCCGGGAAGATTCAACACGCAAACCTGTTCATTGCTGATCTCGCCGCCGCCACGGTAGGGCGAATCCGTTCGCTGGCTCGTCGGCACAAGATGCGGTACGGCCTCGACATCCTGATGATCGATTACCTTCAGCTCGTGGATGGCATCGGCGGAAATCGCGCAGAAGAGGTGAGCAGCATCACCCGAGGCTGCAAGTTGCTTGCGCGAGAGCTTGGCATTCCGGTCGTGCTGCTTAGCCAGCTTTCCCGGGAGTGCGAGAAGCGCCCCAACAAGCGACCGGTGCCCTCTGACCTTCGCGAATCCGGGGCAATTGAGCAAGACGCCGACGTGATCCTGTTCGTGTACCGCGACGAGGTCTATCACGATAACAGCGAGTTCAAGGGCGTGGCCGAAATCATCATCGGCAAAGGCCGGGACATCGAAACCGGCACTGTTCGCGCTGCCTTCCTGGGCCAGTACAACCGATTCGAAAACTTAACCGCCAGCTGGCAGCCGCCACCTAAGCCGACAACATCGCCCGAGCGGTCGCTCGCCTCTCGCTACGCCCGAAAGGAGCTCCCTGCATGACAGACCCGATGCACTTGCAGCCACAGCTGCCCGAATACCGCTACGCGCTCTACTGCCGATCCGACCTGTTCGGACTCTGCGAAACCCCACAACAACCGATAGCGCTCTATCGCGATGAAGAGCTCGCCGCCGCCCACGGCAAGCGCATGTGGCCTACCGCCTATCGCGTTGTCGACCTTCATGGAGAAGAAAACCCATGCGCCAAACCAAGCTGACCAAGGCTGCGCGAGGCCGGGAATGCCAGGTGCGCATTCCCGGTGTGTGCAATGGCAATCCTGAAACCACCGTGCTCGCGCATTACCGCCTGGCCGGAACCTGCGGCATTGGCAAGAAGCCGCACGACATGCAGGGCGCCTGGTGCTGTAGCGCCTGCCACGACGCCTGTGATGGCCGCAGTCGCGATATCGACCGCGCTACCGCTCGCCAGTACCACGCGGAGGGTGTGATGCGCACTCAGGCCGCATTGCTCAACGAAGGAGTCCTGATCGCATGACAAACACCGCCGCTGTAAAAATCAGCGATGCCGAGATCCGTCGTCAGGCCGAGGGTCGGGCTCGCGATCTGCGCTCCCTGGGCAACCAAGGCCTGTACTTCAGATTCCATAAATCCCGCGAGCGCGGTTCCTGGTATCTGGTCACCAAGGGTAAGTGGCACCTGATCGGCTCATACCCTGAGCTGAGCGCTGCCAAGGTGGCCGCTGCGCTGCCGGATATCCGCCTGCGGCTGGAAGCGGGGGAGGGATCCAGCCTCTCGAGCTGGGTTCTCACCGGTGAGCTGCTGGACTGGTTCGCTGAGCGCATGACCCGAGACCGCAATCTGTCAGCCAAACGCAAGAACACCGCCGCCTCTGCAATCAAGTTGCACCTGATTCCGCGCCTGGGCGGTACGGCCCTGGTCGAGATCGATAAGGCGCTTCTCGACCGCGAGCTGATGTGGCCACTGCAAGAGTCGCTATCGATCGACTACGTGCGGCTGGTCTTCCAGCTGCTGGCCCTGTCGTTCCGCCAGGCCTTCAAGCTTGGGCTGATCAGCTCTAACCCCATGGCCGGCATTCGCTTTGGTGACTTCTCCAAGGCCAGGGTCACGGTCAAGCCGTCTCGTTTGCGTGGCGCGCACCTGGAAGAACTTCTTGCGCATCTGCTGCGCACGCTCGCAAACAACCCTCAGCGCGGCGTGCTGGCCCTGATGATGCTGTGTCACGGCACCCGCCTGGGCGAAACCCGGCAGGCCCGCTGGAGCCATGTCAGCCTGGCTGAGCGCGAGTGGTTCATTCCTGCTGAACACACGAAGACCGGCGTCGAGCACCGCCTGCCGCTGACGGACCAAGTGCGCTTCCTGCTGATGGCGTATCGCGAGATCCAGCGCAACGAAGGCTACGAAGGGCAGTTCCTGTTCCCGGGTAGGCAGGGTAAGCCCATGAGCGAGGTGAAGGCTTGGGAGGTGTTCGCTGCCATCAGCCGGGGTGAGTGGACAAGTCACGATCTGCGCAAGCTGGCTCGCACCGGTTGGGCAGACCTTGGCGTCGATCACCTGGTGGGTGAGCTGCTGATCAATCACGCAATGGGCCACAACGTGAAGGTGTACATCCAGTCCGACATCATGGCCCGCAAGCGCGACGCCCTGGAGAAGTGGCATGCGCACCTTGATCAGAAGGGTCTGGCATCGATTCACGGCTTGACCGGTGATAGATCCGTTGATTCAGGGATTCTGCTGCGAGCCGCAGAGCGTGCGGGCTACAGCGACATTTCGGAATCAACCATAAGCGAGGATTCGAAATGCTGAAAAAGAGCCATGGCCCGGCATTCAAGGTCGATCAGCTCGACCTGGCGCAGTGCTCTGCATGCCGCGGCAAGGCATTCGTGAGCGGGGTGTTTCACCAGCTGCCGTGCCTTCAGTGCAACGCCTCGGGCTGGGTCACTGCTGATACCGGCGAGGCTCTTCCGTTGGAGGTGCTGGTCAGTCAACTGAGCTTGCGCCTGCAGGCCGCAGAGAGCCGGCTCAGTCAGCGTGGACAACAAGAACAAGCATCGGGCCCATGGGCTGCGTATGCAGGCAACAACCGCCGCGGCGCCGGCGGCACAAACTTCACAGGGGATTGAGAAATGATGATTCGCAAACCGTTGCACCGTCCCTTGGGGGATACCGAGCATATGCTGGAGCAGTGGGGCTGGTGGCGTATGGATGGGATGGGCATCCCCAGCTATGCATCGCCAATGCTGGCAGTGATGCGGGACGCGATTCCTGTCGCCTCCAAGTCCTACACCATTACAGACGAACTGGCAGGAGCTGTAGATGCCGCTCTGGCCCGGCTCTGTAAGCGGGACCAGCAGATGGGCGACATGATCTGGCTCTACTACGGAGCCAAGTGGCCGGCAACCAGGGTAGGCCGCCATTACCAGGTAAGTGAGATGAAAGCGCGAGAGCTGATCAAGGCTGGCGTTGCCTGGATCGATTGTGTTCTTGAAGCGATCCGGGAGGCTGCTTAAAAAAGAGTTGTCCATATGGAATAGCTCTGTTTTTATAGCAGCGTGTCCAGCTTGCAACGCACCGCGACACTGGCAAACCCCGGCCATTGCGTCGGGGTTTTTGTTGCATGCTCATCCGGTTAGACTCGGCCATCACCTATGAGTCCTGAGGCTGCCCATGAAGCGCGACATGAAGTTGGTTTTCGATGTGCTGGTTTTCATCGAGTTAACGGATACGGACATTGGCCCGACTTACTTCGAGATCATTCAGGAGATCGGGACCAAGCGTGGCGTGTGGGATAGCGGAGATGCTGAGGAGGAGTTGAACACCTGCATCGTCCATCACCTTGACATCTTGGTGGGCGGCGGACTTCTCTCGAAATATGAGCAGGAGCCGACCAGAGAGCAGTCTGACGAGACTTTCTACCAGTTGACCTGGCAGGGTCATGACCTGCTCGACGCGATGCGCAAAGTAGTTGATATTCGCTGACCGTCGAAGAGTTTTCGGACAGATTTAAGCCCCGCCATAGTGCGGGGCTTTTGCATTAGGGCTTCAGTATTTGCTCCGCAAGCTCTCTGTGGGATTATATTTTGTCAGCGCTTAACTCAGTGTTGCTGAAGTGAACTCACAAGGAGCTGTAGATGAGGTATTACCGCCAAGAGGTCTTGACTCAGATCGAGAGTCTCATTCCCCACTTCATTGCCCGTTTTAGTGAAGAGACGTCCAGTGAGATGCACATTCAAATCTACCTTGAAGCGGGGCACTACGCTCCTGACGGCGAAAGGTTGGAGGAAGGTTGGTTCAGTGCCAACGTAACGGTTCCGCATGAGCACGGCTATGTGGATGAGGGCAAGATTGCAGAAGCCGCAAAAGCTCTCGCACTCTACCTCCGTCAAAATGATGCGAAGCAGCAATTGGCGAACTTCGATTTCTAATCGTTTTTAAGTCAACAGCCCCGCCGATGTGCGGGGCTTTTCGTTTCTGGGCCCTGGCAATCGCCGGGGCTTTTTCATTTGCGCTCCCCGAAAGGGAGGAATCGAGATGGCCCATATGCCTGAGAAAGATCCTGGCCTTTGGGCCGCTTTGATTACCTGGGTGATTGCCCACCAGCCGCAGCTGTACGCCGCCGGTCTGTCTGTCGTTATCGCCGCCTTGAGGGTGGTATACGGCGGAGGAACGCGGCGACAGATGATGCTGGAGGGCGCCCTGTGCGGCCTTATCACATTGGCCCTTGTTCCCCTGCTTGAGTGGATGGGATTACCCCAGGGAATGGCCACCTTTGCCGGCGGCATGGTCGGCTTTATGGGTGTCGAGAAGCTTCGCGGCTACTCCGATCTGTTCCTTTCTCGCAAGGCGCAGGGGTAAAGCATGAAGACCGCACTTACTGAGCAGGAAGCCAAGGTGGCTCGGCTGCTCGCCGATGCATGGGATGAGTACCTGAAACTGCCCATCGAGCACCCGCTTGAGCAGCATGAGTTCTGCATGGCTATACACCAGGTGCAGGACATGGTGCTGGCCAGGTGTGGCCGCCGTGCGCTCAACCGCCCTCGGACGAGATAGCAGTGGCCTGCAACGGATGCGCCGCCCGGCGCGCAAGGATCAACAAGTGGGCCAGGATCGCGGCAGAGCGTATCCAGCAGGTGGTAGGACGCAATGGCAAGACTCAAGACACTGGGAAGCAGGGTGAAGACCTTGGGCGACCGAATGCCGACGGTGAACCCTGACTCATGGCGCACCAGCAAGCAGACCGCCGCGCAGCGTGGCTATGGCTACCGCTGGCAGAAGGCCCGAGAGGTCTGGCTCAGCCAGCATCCTCTGTGCGTGTACTGCGAGCGCCAAGACCGCGTGACTGCTGGCACTGTTGTCGACCACATCAAGCCGCATCGCGGTGATCAGGACCTGTTCTGGGATCAACGCAACTGGCAGACGCTGTGCAAACCCTGCCACGACACGGTGAAGCAGTCCGAAGAGGCCGCAGAAGGCCGACTCTAAGGCTTAATCAGTGAGAATGAGATTTTTTCTCAATAAATGCACCAAAATGGTGCGATAGAAGGGTTTTATGGAGGGGGGGGTCGAAATTTGGGGGTTCTATCGCTTCCAGACCGCGCCCGATCCCACGCACACATTTTTTCCCGTTTCAGGAAAAGTTAACCATGGCTTTAACCGACAAGAAGCGGCGGTTTGTTGACGCTTTGCAGTCGGGAGCCACAAATCGCGAAGCGGCAATCGCCGCTGGATATTCCGAGAAGACCGCGTCGCAGGCGGGTTCCAAGCTTGCCAAGGATGAGGACGTTCTCACTGAGTTTGGCCGCCGACTGAAGCAAAAGCAGCCGCCAAGCGCAGAAGTTAAACCTCCCCGAAAAGTTAAAGACAGTCCGTCAATGGTGGATGAGTCCGATGAGGTCTCTCTCGCCCATACGGATGATCCGCGCGAGTTCCTAACCGAGCTCATGAACGCCGATGGCGCCGATCTTCGGATGCGCCTTGAGGCGGCCAAGACCTTGATGCCCTACGCGCACGGAAAGGTTGCCGATCAGGGGAAGAAAGAGGCCAAGCAAAAAGCAGCCGAGGAAGCGGGCAGAGGCAAGTACGCCCAGGGCAAGCCGCCCGCAGCAAAACCTTCACTCACAATGGTCAAGGGGTAGTAGATGCTCTGGACAACAGCTTGCCCTGACTGGTGGAAGCAGTTGGCGGCAGGTGAGTCCATCATCCCGCCGCCGTTATTCCCTGATGAAGCTGAGGAAAGCCTTGAGGTCTTCCGGGGATTGAAGATTGTTGATGCTCCCGGTAGCCCGACCATTGAAGCAGCTTGCGCGCCCTGGGTGCTTGCCTTCGCCGGCGCGGTGTTCGGTAGTTACAACAGCGAGACTGGAGAGCGGCTGATTCGGGAGGTGATGCTCTGCATCCCTAAGAAGAACAGCAAGTCGACCATCGCCGCGGCCATCATGCTGACTGCGCTAATTCGCAATTGGCGCCTCTCGGCCGAGTTCATCATCCTGGCACCCACCAAGGAGATCGCTGACAACTCGTTTGTGCCGGCCAAGGACATGGTCAACAACGATGAGGTGCTGAAGGACCTGTTGCACGTCCAGCCTCACCTTCGGCTGATTACGCACCGTGAAACCGGTGCCACCCTAAAGGTGGTGGCTGCTGACAGCGACGTGGTTGGCGGTAAGAAGGCCGTCGGCGTCCTGATAGACGAGGCCTGGTTGTTCGGGAAGAACCCGAAGGCAGCGGACATGATCCGCGAGGCCACCGGTGGCCTGCTGTCTCGCCCTGAGGGTTTCATCATCTGGCTGACAACCCAGTCGAACGAACCTCCCGCGGGCGTCTTCAAGTCGAAACTGGCCTATGCACGAGGCGTGCGCGACGGGCGCATTGATGACAATCGGTTCTTGCCAATCATCTACGAGTTCCCGCAGGAGATGATCAAGAGCGGGGACGCACGGAAGCCTGAAAACTTCCACCTGGTGAACCCGAACATCAACTATTCGGTTGACCGCCCGACGTTAGAGCGCCTGCACATGCAGGCCGAGATCGACGGCGAGGCCGAGATGCGTGGTTTTCTGGCCAAGCACCTGAATATCGAGATCGGACTGGCCCTCATGTCCGATAGCTGGGTCGGTGCTGAGTTCTGGGAGGCCCAAGCAAAGCCCGGGATGACCCTGGAACAGATTCTTGAGCAGTGCGAGGTGGTCGATATCGGCGTGGACGGTGGCGGCCTCGATGACCTGCTGGGCCTGTCCGTCATTGGTCGGGTTCGTGACTCGCGCACTTGGTTGCACTGGGCTCATGCGTGGGCGCATCCCTCTGTTCTGGAGCGGCGAAAGTCGGAAGCCCCTCGACTGCTCGACCTGAAACAGACCGGCGACCTGACAATCGTTGAAAAGATCGGCGATGACGTCGATCAGTTGGCAGCCATCGTTGCTCGGGTCAATGAAGCGGGCCTGCTCGACAAGGTTGGGTTGGATCCAGCTGGTATCGGCGCAATTCTCGATGCCTTGGCCGACCTGGGCATCGATGACGACCAAATCATCGGTATTTCGCAGGGCTGGAAGCTTACCGGGGCCATTAAAACGACCGAACGCCGCCTGGCTGACGGGTCGCTGCTGCACTGCGGCCAGTCCCTGATGGCCTGGGCCTGCGGTAACGCCAAGGGTGTGCCATCGGCAAACGCCTTCTTGATCACCAAGCAGGCCTCCGGCACAGCAAAAATCGACCCGCTCATGGCGACATTCAACGCCGTATCGCTGATGGCCCTCAATCCCGAGGCGAAGGGCGGCATGGATGACTACCTCAACAACGGATTTTTCGGACTAGTAGGCTGACCATGGCATTCAGATGGTACAACCCAAGCACATGGCGATTCTTCGGCTACACCGACCCGAAGACTGGCGATTACGTCGAAGTCGATATGGAAGTCGGCGGCAAGCGCACGAAGGCCGGGGTCAAAATCACCACCAAGAGCGCGCTGACGATCAGCATGGTCTGGTCGTGCGTGAAAATCCTCTCCGAATCGCTCAGTGGACTACCGCTGAAGCTGTACCAGGATGCGGAGGATGGAAGGAAGCTGGTGGCCGGAAATGACCGGTTCCTCCGGTTGCTGCGCAAGCCCAACCCTTACATGACGCTGCTGAACTTTCTGAAGTTCGTGGTCGTGAATATGGCGCTGCGCGGTAACGCATTCGCACTGATTGAGCGAAACCGTAATGGCGATCCCATCGGTCTGGTTCCGGTGGGCTGTGACAGGGTGGAAATCGACACCGAAGACGACCTTCTGTACTGGGTCACCCCCCCTGCGGGCGCTCGATTCCCTG
This sequence comes from Pseudomonas piscis, assembly GCF_009380155.1. Taxonomy (GTDB): domain Bacteria; phylum Pseudomonadota; class Gammaproteobacteria; order Pseudomonadales; family Pseudomonadaceae; genus Aquipseudomonas; species Aquipseudomonas piscis. Next base: position 93,537 of record NZ_WHUV01000002.1, read on the forward strand.
TTTCACCCGAGAACATGCTCCATTTCAAGCTGTTCAGCCTTGACGGCATCACCGGTTTGTCGCCGATCGAGTACCAGGCCGAGACAATGGGCCTGGCAAAAGCTGGTCAGCAGTGGTCTTCGCGCTTTATGCGCAAGGGCGGATTCACCGGCGGATACGTCATCTACGAACAATTCCTCACCAAGGTCCAGCAGGCTCAGGTGATGGAGAAATTCCCCGACGTACGCCAGGGCGACGTCGATGACATCGGGAAGATGGCGATCCTGCAGGGCAACCCCAAGATCGTCCCGGCTGGCCTAAGCCAGAAGGACGCCCAGTTCATCGAGTCCCAGCAGTTCCAGGAAGAGGCGCTGGCGGGCGTCTACGGCGTGCCGCTGTGGCTGGCCAACCGCGCTGGCAAGACTTCGATCATGGGCTCAAACCTTGAGCAGCAGCTCATCGGCTACGTCACCTTCGGACTGAAACCCTACGCCGATGCGGTCGAGGATGAGCTCAACAGCAAGTTGCTGACAGATGGGAAGCGCTTTCTGGAGTTCGTGCTCGAGGGCTTGCAGCGTGCCGACAGTGCCGGCCGCGCCACATTGTATGCCGCCGCCCTCGGCGGATCAGGCGGGTCAGGTTGGATGACCACGAACGAGGTTCGCCGCAAAGAAAACCTGCCGCCGCTTGATGGCCCTGAATACGACCGGGTCACCCGGTGGGAGATGCAGAAAAATGCTCAGCAAACTTGATTGCCCGTTCGAGGTGAAGGCTGCCGACGAGGCGGGCAACTTCGAGGGCTACGCCGCGGTATTCGAAAACGTGGACCTTGGCGACGATGTGATCCTCAAGGGCGCATTTACCCGCGTGAAGACAGCCCGCAACGGCCGGCTGAAGCTGGCCCTGTACCACGACCTGACGCGCCTGGTGGGTACCTCTGAATTCACCCAGGACGACAGGGGCCTGTACCTCAAGGGCCGCTTGAATCTCGCGGTGAGCTATGCGCGAGACGCTTATGAGCTGATGAAGGACGGCTCACTCGACAGCATGTCGATCGGTTTCAACACCATGGAGGCCACCTTCGAGCAGCGCGCTGGCCGCCAGGTTCGAGTCATCAAGTCCGCTGAGCTGTGGGAAGCCTCTTTCGTGCCATTCGGGATGAACCCCGAGGCCGAGGTCCTGAGCGTCAAGTCGGACATCCGTCTTTTCGAGAACGCCCTGCGCGAGCGCATGGGCCTCTCGCAGAAGGAAGCGGCGGCAGTCGCTTCGCTCGGCTACACCGCGCTACGCCGTGATGGCGGCAGCGAGGCCACGGCGATCGTGGAAGAGCTGAAGGACATTTCCACCCTCTTTACCGAACATTTTGGAGTATCGCCATGAGCGAAGTGAAAGAACTGAAAGAGTCCCTGGAGCTGCAACTGAAGAACGGTTTCACCGGCCTGCAGCAGAAGTATGACGCGGCCATGGCTGAGGTCGAGAAGGGCAACCAGGTGGCTGGCGATCTGAAGAAACAGATCGAAGACCAGAAGGGCGAACTGCAAAAGGTCATCGATCAGGTGCAGGACCTGGAGCAGAAGGGCGTCAAGCTGCGCGGTGGACCTGGTGAAGGCAAGTCCTTCATCGATATGATCAAGGGTGACGAGTCCTACAAGGCGCTCAACCAGAAATCGGCCAGCCGCGCCGAGATCGAGGTCACCAAGTCTGACCTGGCCACCATGAAGGAAGTGAAAGTCACCAGCGCCGGTATTGTTGCCCCAGTCTATGATCCGGTCATTCAGCCGGGCATCCGCCAGGAGCTGCGTATTCGTGATCTGCTTACTGCGATCCCGGTCACTGGCCAGCAGTACACCTACTTCCGTGAGCTGCTGCACACCCGCGGTGCTGCACCGGTCGCCGAAGGCGGCAGCAAGCCAACCAGCAACGTCACCTTCGAGCCAGCTACCGATCGCGTCAAGAAGATCGCGGTATGGATGCCGGTCACCGAGGAAGCGTTGGACGACATTCCACAGATGCAGGGCTACATCCAGGAGCTGCTGCGCTATGACCTGAAGCTGGAAGAAGAAAACCAGATCCTCAAGGGCGACGGCACGGGCGAAAACCTGAACGGCCTCATGACTCAGGCGACGGTCTACAGCAACGCCCTGAACAAGGCCGGCGACACCTCGATCGACATCGTTCGTCGTGGCATCTACCAGGTGCGCAAGCAGTCGAAGCTTTCCGCCGATGGCGTTGTAATGAGCGAGCTCGACTGGATGAACATCGAATTGCAGAAGGACGGTGAAAACCGCTATCTGTTCGCCAACCTGCAAGGCCTGGTGACCCCAATCCTGTGGGGGCGTCCGGTGATCACCTCGGACAGCATGGACGAAGGCGATACTGATACCGGTGGCGAGTTCCTGATCGCGAACTTCGCTCGGGCCGCCATCCTGTACGACCGTATGACCTACCTGTTCAAAATGGGCCTGATCAACGACATGTTCATCAAGAACCAGGTGGCGCTGCTGGCCGAAGAGCGCCTTGGTCTCGGCGTCCGTCGCAAGGAAGCCTTGGTCAAGGGCACCTTCGCCAAGTAACCCTCATGCGAGGTCGATCATGACAGAGCCGGCATGACGCCGGCTCTTTGCTTCTGGAGGCAATATGAAAATCAGAGCGCTGTGGGGTTTCACCGGAAACGCGGCACTGCTGGGCGCCGAGTCGGCCAAGGCCAAGCGTGGGGAAGTCTTCGAGGAGGCCGATGATGAATACGGCCATACCCTGGTGGGCAAGGGGCTCGTCGAGGAGCTGAGCGACGATGGCAAGCCCAAGGCCGCCAAACCCAAGGAATCGAAGCCGGCGGCGTCGAAAGAGAGCAAGTAAATGCTCGATCTCGCTCGCGTAAAACTCCACCTGCGGGTTGACGTTGACGACGAGGACTCCCTGATTGAGGGCTATGTTGCCGCAGCCAAGGCCCACGTCGCGCAGCATTGTGACCGGGAACTGGTGGAATCTGGCCCGGTGACCGAGCTGGATCAGATGGGCCTGACCGCCGATGTCGAGCAGGCCATTTTGCTGCTGGTTGGACACTGGTTTGAAAACCGCGAAGCGGTGGCCAGCGGCCTCTCTGCTGTTCCTCTGGCCGTTGATCGGCTGCTTTGGTACAGGAAGCGCTTCTGATGAAAGCAGGGAAACTGCGTCACCGGATCGACTTCGAAGCGCCTGGCGAAGTGCAGGATCAGGAAAGCGGGGAGATGGTGCCAGGCTGGCTACCGGTGCGACAGCGTGTTGCGGCTGGCTATCAGCCGATGAGCGCACGGGATGTGTTCTCGGCTCAGACGGCGAATTCGCAGGCTACTGGTCGGTTCCTCATTCGTCGCTGGCCTGGGCTTCTGCCAACCATGCGCATCATTCACCGCGGCCTGTTCTACAGCATCATCGGTCAGCCGATTCCGGACCCGGATTCCGGCCTTGAGTACGTCACCATCCTGGTGGCGACTGGGGTGAAGGATGGTTGACTGGATCAGCTACAAGCTCAATGGCGCTGAGGAGCTTTCCGCCAAGTTCAAGTCCCTGTCCGAGGAAATGCGCCGCAAGGTGGTAACGCCGGCGGCCAGGGATGCCATGGATATCGTGCTGGTCGACGCCAGGGACCGCGCCGCTCGGATCGACGATCCGGAGACGGCGAACTTCATCCCGGCGAACCTCGCGATGGTGAATCGAAAGGCCCTGGGCGAAGAACTGGGCGCGGTGATCATCTCGGTCGGTGTGCGGATGCGCAAGCGCGGCGTCGGCGGCGGGAACACGTTCTACTGGTGGTGGGTTGAACTCGGCACCGAGAAGAACAGGGCTAAGCCTTTCCTCCGTCCGGCGCTGCAGAACAACCGGGAGGCGCTGTTTCGGGAGTTCCTGAGTTCGGCGAAATACCAGTTGATCAAGCTTAGGGTGGATGGATGATCGCGCCAATTTTCAAGGTATGTGCGGCCAACCCAGGGGTGACGGCTCTGCTGGGCACGTCCCCCACCAGGCTGTACCCCCATGGTGAGGCCCCGGAAGGCGTGGTCAAGCCCTATGCGGTCTGGCAGGTGGTCAGCGGCTCGCCGATTAACTACCTCAGCGGGGTGCCGGACATCGATCGGTACGGCCTGCAGGTCGACGTGTACGCCGATACCGCCACCGCTGCCGACCAGGTAGCCACCGCCATCCGCAAGGCCATTGGCTGGCACGCCTATGTCACGGGTTTCGGCGTCGATACCCGGGATACGGCCACCAAAAACTACCGCAAAGGTTTCGACGTTGCCTGGCTTGTGAGTCTGTAGCCGGAAACCTGAAAGAACCACCCGCTCCGGCGGGTTTTTTATTGCCCGCAAACAGCGATTTCCGAGGAAATCAGGGAGTAGAAATTGACTATCAAGACCCAAGGCACCGACCTGTACGCCATCGATCCGCAGAACAACACCATCCTGGCGGTGGGTTGCTTTACCTCGCTCGATGGCATCGACACTTCGATCGCGCAGATCGACGTGACCTGCATGAACTCCACCGCGCGCGAGTACGAGGCCGGCCTGGCCGAGCCGGGTTCGGCGTCGTTCGGCCTGAACATCGATCCGCAGAACGCCGCACATCTGCGCCTGCACCAGTTGAAGACCGCCGGTACCAAGCTGCGCTGGGCGGTCGGCTGGTCCGATGGCCAGGTCACCAACGACGCCGGCGAGAAGGAGGGGATTCCACCGCTGGTGGGCGCCGCCGGCGCAGTGACCGCTCTGGTGCTGAATTCGGCCGGTTCCGGCTACACCACGGCCCCGACTGTGGCAATCACCGGCGGTGGCGGCAGTGGCGCAACTGCAACGGCTCAGATCGAGGACGGCAAGGTCACTGGCTTCACCATCACCAACCCAGGCTCTGGCTACACCACGGCACCGACCGTGGCCCTCACCGGCGGATCCGGCACCGGCGCCTCGGCGCGCGCCGTGATCGACACCGGCGTCGACTTCGACCTGCCGAACACCCGCACCTGGCTCACCTTCGAAGGGTACATGAACAGCTTCCCGTTCACCTTCGGCCTGGGCGACGTCGTGAAATCCACCGTGGGCATCCAGGTATCGGGCGACCCGGTACTGGTTCCCAAATCTGCGTAAGGACTGACCACCCATGGAATTGAGCATCGCCTCGCTGGCAGCCGCCGGCGCCTTCGTACCACCCCCGGTGAAAAAGGAGATTACCTGGCACTCGAACGGCAAGCCTCAGACGGCCATAGTCTACGTGGTTCATGAGTCGTTCGTTTCAGTCACCCAGCTCTGGGACGCGCAGCATCAGGGCGCTGATGTCACCGCCCAGCGCATTGCCTCCTGCATCGTAGATAAGGACGGCAAGCCTGTCTTCAGCCTGGCAGACGTTATGGGCAATCCGCAAACTGGTCATGGCCCTCTCTGTGCAGAGCTGTCCATCGTGCTGCTGGCCGCTATCGGTGACGTGAACAGCATCAAGGAGGTGGCCCTGGAAAAAAAATCGAGCCCGAGGAAGAGCTCTGGCACGAGCTCGTCCTCGCAGGCGTCGGCGGGCGCACGATCGCGGAAGCCAAGCAAAACCTGAGCTATGTCGAGGCCATGGACTGGATGCGGTATCGGGTGCAAACGGGGCCGCTGAATCTTGGCCTTCGGCTCGAACATGGTTTTGCGATGTTGGCAACGCTGCTCAATAACGTACATGGCGGGAAGGCGAAGTTTGATGACTTCCTTCCTGATCGAGGCTTCCAGGCCGCAAAGACAGAGCCGAGAGAGGCGACGCCGCAGGATCTTCTGGCCCTGCTGCAGCGTGTGAAGGGGTGATTTATGGCGGTTGATTCGCTCGGCCAGTTGACGGTTGACCTGGTTGCGAACACGGGCGGCTTTGAGCGGGGCATGGATCGCGCCGAGCGAAAGCTCAAGTCCACCACCAGGGAGGCAAAGTATCAGGCCGGCCAGCTAGAGAGGCTGGTCGGTCAGATTGATCCAGTAGTGGGCGCCTATGGCCGTCTCGACAAGATGGAGGAGCAGCTTCGCAAGCATCGCGCAGCAGGTCGCCTGGACAAAAGTGACTTCGACGAGTACCTCAGGAAGCTGAACCAGCAAAGAGATGCGCTCGTCCAGACCGATAAGGTCATGATGAAAAACGGGCAGACAGCCAAGCAGTATGCGGCGAATCTGCGCGGTGTTCCTGCTCAATTCACCGATATTGTCGTGTCTCTCCAAGGCGGCCAGAACCCGCTGACTGTACTCCTGCAGCAGGGTGGACAGCTGAAAGACATGTTTGGCGGCGCTGGACCGGCTGCGAGAGCGCTTGGCGGCTATGTTATTGGGCTGATCAACCCTCTTACAGCGGCCGCGGCCGCGGCTGCTGTCTTGGCTCTGGCGTACAAGCAAGGTAGCGATGAGGCGACGGCCTTCAATGCTTCACTTGCAATGACAGGGAACACCGCGGGCACGACAGCCAGTCAGTTATCAAGCATGGCGCGACAAGTTTCCCAGTCAGGTGGAACTGTCGGGAAATCTGCTGAGGTCCTTGCTCAATTGGCTGCCTCTACTCGCATTCCGGTGCAAGCATTTGCCGGGATTGCTGAAGCGGCTATCAGATTTGAATCAGCTACTGGGCAGGCTGCCGAGGAGATCGTTAAGAACTTCGAGAAGATCGCCAAAGACCCTGCTGCGGCGATTCTCAAGCTCAATGAGTCGATGAATTTCCTGACGGCAAAGACCTATGAGCACATCAAGGCGCTTCAGGAGCAGGGTCGGGTGCAAGAGGCTGCAGCCCTAGCCAATACCGCTTATGAGGAGGGGCTTAACCGCACCTCCAATACGGTGAAGGCGAGTCTCGGCTATATCGAGGCAGGCTGGAACGCAGTCAAATCTGCCGCCAAGGGGGCTTGGGATGCGGTTTTAGATGTCGGTCGCGAGCAGACTCTCGACGAGAAGCTTTCCAGGCTTGATGGGCAGCTCAACGCGATCGCTAACGCACGCAAGCTGAATAAAGGCGACGGCTTTGGCAATCTTGCGCCGAGTGATTCGTACCGTGAGGAAGCTCTTCAGAGGGAAAAAACACAAACCCTGCTCCTGAAGTCCGAGCAGGATCGGCGATCTGCGGCTAAGGGCTTTCAGCAACAGCAGCAACAGCAGGCCCTGGATGATCAGCTCAAGCTGGACAAGCTGCGCAAGGAGACGGAGAGCAACGCCGACAAGCGCGCGAGAGAGATCGGCGAGTACCGCATGCTGGTGGAGCGTCGCGTCAAGCAAGCGGCCGCGGGCAATGACAATTCGCTACTTGTTTCGGCTGAGCAGCAGGCGAAAGACATCGCCGCCATTAATGAGAAGTACAAGGACCCGAAAACCGCGAAGACGCCGCAGTATCGCGAAAACGCGGGTATCAAGGCTCTTGATCAGGCGAAGCAGCAGTATGCAGCCCTGCAAGCGCAGGATGCACTGCTAGACACCCAGAGCGGCAAGACCAAAGCCCTCGGACAGCATGCTCAGGATCTGGCCAAGTGGGAGCAGCAGATCGCCGATATCAAGACCAGGAAGGTTTTGACGGCTGATCAGAAGTCGTTGCTCTCGAGTGAGGCGCTGATCACGGCCCAGCTCAAGCGCAATGCTGGTCTCGAATCTGAGATTGAGTTACGCAAGAAATCTCAGGATGAGGAGCGGAAAATCCTGGCCTTTCGGGAAAATCTAAGCAGCCAGTTGGGCAGCGCTCAAACCAGCCTCGACAACAATCTGGCCGGCGCCGGGCTTGGGCAGCAGCAGAAACATCGCCTGCAGGAGCAGCTGGCTATTCAGCAGTCCTACCAGTCGCAGCTCGACCGCTTGGAGGCTCAGCACAACAAGGGCCAGATCAGTGACAGCCTCTACAGCCAGGAAACGAGCGCCTTGCAGTCTGCGCTTAATCAGCGCTTGGCGATGCAGGCCAAGTACTACGAGGACCTTGATGCAGCTCAGGGTGACTGGTCCATCGGGGCAAGATCTGCCTACCAGGACTATCTGGAAAGCGCCAAGAACGTTGCAGAACAGAGCCGCAATCTGTTTGCCAATGCCTTCAGCTCTATGGAAGACGCAATCGTCAATTTCGCAATGACTGGAAAGTTGTCGTTTGCTGACTTCGCGAAGTCGGTGCTGGCCGACATGGCCAGGATTGCTGTACGTCAGGCGAGTTCATCCGCGCTCAGTTCGATTTTCGGTATGGCGGCGTCGGCGGCGGGTTCTTGGCTTGGCGGTGCTGCCTCCGCGGGATCTACGACCGCTGGCTATACCAGCGATGCGTTCAAGAACTGGGCCGCGGGCGGCTACTCGGATGGTGGTTACACCGGCGACGGTGGCAAATACGAGCCAAAGGGTGTTGTGCACGGTGGCGAGGTAGTAATCCGCAAGGAAGTGGTCCAGAAGCCCGGCATGCGTGAGTACTTGGAGCGCCTGAACAAGGAAGGCTATGCCGATGGCGGTTATGTCGGGTTAGGCTCCGGATCGCCTGCATCTGGCACCACCTCCGGCGCTGCGATCCAGGTCAGTGCGCCAGTGAGCCTGACGGTTCAAGACAGGAGCTCTGAGGGCCTGCAACTGGATCAGCAGGCGCTGCAGCAGAACATGCAGAAGCAGATGCTTGCGGTTGCACAGAAGGCTGTCGACGACTCCTGGCGGCCAGGTGGAGCCAGTTACATGAAATCCCGTGGCCGCGGATAAAGAACCACACCCTTTGATCGGAGTATTCATGGCAATTGAAACCTTCGCCTGGGCACCCAAGGTGGAACCCGTGGGCACCGTCGAATTCCGCCTCAAGTCGGCCCGCTTCGGCGACGGCTACCAGCAGGTGGTCCAGGACGGTATCAACAACAAGACCCAGTCCTGGCCGCTGACCTTCGTCGGCGACGAAAGCCGGATCAAGCCGATCATCGCCTTCATCGACGCCCATCGCGGTGCCACGCCGTTCTACTGGACCCCACCCCTGGGAGAACAGGGGCTGTACCGCTGCAAGACCTATCAACCCTCGCCGTTGGGCGCAGGGATGTACACCCTCAGCGCCACCTTCGAGCAGGCCTTCAATCCATGACCATTCGACAAATCGACGTCGGCCAAGAGCCGAATGACGAGACCGGCGACACGCTCCGCGACGGCGGGATCATCATCAACGAAAACTTCGCTGAGCTGGATCAGCGAACAGCTACCGCACAAGCCGCGGCCGAGCAGGGCGTATCGGATGCAGCGGCGGCTCGGGATAGTGCTGCTGAGGCTAAAGCTATAGCAGATGCAGCAATTCCGGCCTCGAGTCTTGGCGAATCAGTGCCGCAACTCGTTAACGGTACGGTTCCGGCCTCACAGTTGCCGAGCTTCGTCGATGACGTGCTTGAGTTTCAAACCCTGGCCGATTTTCCTGCCACCGGTGAGAGAGGCAAGATCTACATCGCGATCAACGACGGTGACAGCCCAGCCAACCCGACGCGCCAGTACCGCTGGAGCGGTTCTGCATTTGTTTTGATTCCAGCATCTCCGGGGTCCACTGACCAAGTTCCCGAAGGTTCAACGAATGTCTATTTCACGCAGGCCCGCGTGCGTTCGACTGCGCTTTCAGGGCTGGGCACTCTGCTCAATGCCGCGATCTCGGCAACCGATACGGTGCTGCAAGCATTTGCAAAGCTGCAGGGTCAGCTCAACGCAAAGCTGGGGAAGACCGAAACAGCGGCTGATTCTGAAAAGCTCGGTGGCCAGCCAGCCTCGTACTACGTTGCACCGATGACGGGAGCGTCGGCCTCAGCTGAAGGCGCGAAGGGGCTTGTACCGGCGCCACCCGCCGGCGCGGTTCGCGTACTGAGCAGCCTCGGAACGTGGATATCGCAGACTGTCGGCGCGACCTGGGGGCAGATCTCAGGTGCGATCGGCGATCAGGCAGACTTGCAAGCAAAGTTCAACGAGAAAGCGTATTTAAGCGACCTGATGTTCACGCGCTCTTTCGTCTCGGGTGAGCAGGTCATTACGGCCGGAGGAGCATTCGAGTTGACGCATGGCCTCGGCAAAGCTCCGACGCTCTGGCAGCGAACACTTGTCTGTAAATCGCCCGACGCTGAGTACAGCGCGGGAGATGTGATCGATGTCTTTGGAGCCATTGACTACGCGTACAACTACGGCCTGGTTGTCTGCGTAAATCAAACAACGATTCAGTGCAGATACGGCAATGCCGCCGGTGCATTTTTTGTTCTAAGAAAAACCAGCGGCACAACAGTCGCGATAAACCCCGCCAGCTGGCGCCTTGTGCTGCGAGCGTGGGCGTAAGCCCGCCGGCGCGCCGGCTTCTTTTTGCCTTGAGGAAACACCATGCCGATCACGGCCGATATCCAGACCCTGGAGCCTGGCGCGTGGGTGGAGCTTTTCGAGCTCGACGCCACCAGCCTCGGCGCCGAACTCTACCGTTTTCACGGTTACCCCCAGCAGTCGTCGATCTTCTGGCAGGGGCTCGAGTATTCCCCCTGGCCGATCCAGGCCGAAGGCTTCGAGATGACGGGCCAGGGCGCGCAGCCTACCCCGAAGCTGTCAGTGGGCAACGTTGGCGGCTTCATTACAGCCCTGGTCCTGTATTTCGAGGACCTGGTCGGCGCGAAGCTGACCCGCCACCGGACGCTGGGCAAGTACCTGGATGGCCAGCCCGGGGCGGATCCAGAGGAGGAACTGCCACCGGACATCTGGTACGTCGAGCGCAAAGCTGCGGAGGACAACGAAACAGTGCAGTTCGAACTGTCCAGTGCCCTGGACTTCAACGGCGTACAGCTGCCGCGCCGGCAGATCGTTGCCAACGTCTGCTGGTGGCTCAGTTGCGGCGGGTATCGCGGGCCTTACTGCGGATACAACGGCGGACCTGTAGCGGATGAGAACGATGTGATCGTCACCGACGCGGCGAAGGATAAATGCGGCGGACGGCTTTCCAGCTGCAAGCTGCGCTTTGGAGCCAACAACCCCTTGCCCTTCGGATCGTTCCCGGCGGCCGGCCTGCTACGGAGATAGCCATGAACAAGTCAAACCTTGCGGACATCGAGCGCCACGCTCTGGCCGAATACCCCCGCGAGTGCTGCGGGCTGCTGATTCGCGAGGGCCGGCGGCGGGTCTATGTGCCGTGTCGCAATACCGCCGCGACCCCCAGCGAGCACTTTCGCCTGGCTCCTGCGGACTACGCGGCAGCCGAGGAGCGCGGCGAGGTGCTGGCGGTGATCCACAGCCATCCGGATTACCCGGCCACGCCCAGCGAGGCGGATCGGGTGGCCTGCGAGGCCTCCGGACTGCCCTGGCACATCGTCCAGGTGCTGGCGGACGACGCCGGCCAACCGCGTATTGGCCAGTGGGCCCAGCTGGCGCCCAACGGCTACCAGGCACCCTTGGTTGGCCGGGCCTTCGCCCATGGCGTGCACGACTGCCTGAGCATCATCCTCGACTACTACCGGCGCGAGCTGGGTATAGAACTGGGCGACTACCAGCGCGAGGACGGCTGGTGGGATAAGGGCGGCAACCTCTACCTGGAGCACTTGCCCGAGGCCGGTTTCGAGCGGGTAGGGGACCTGCGCCAGGGCGACGTGGTGTTGATGCAGATCCGCTCGCCAGTGCCCAACCACGCGGCCATCTACCTGGCCGATGGCGTACTCAAGAGCGAGCCTGCGCACTACCCGGCGCCCGGCTCCATCCTGCACCACCTCTATGGCCGCGACAGCAAGCGCGACACCTATGGCGGCTACTGGGGCGAGGTCACGGTGAGCTACTGGCGGCACCGGAGCCTGATGGCTTGATCGGTGGTATCTTCTGCGGGTCTAACAGGGAGCGGAATTTATGCGAATTGTGGCTGTAGGATTGGCATTGGTGCTGCTGTCGGGCTGCGTTGGGCCTGGTGATCTGGCAAAAAACGAACCAACAATGAGCGTTACATCGAGCAAGGATCCCAAGGCATATGCTCTATGTGTGTTCCCGCAGTGGCAGAACGCAAGAACGGATTCATCAATGGTAGAAACGCAGACTGGTTTCCGTCTCTTGGTGGCAAGCAACAACATGGCAGACGAACTGCTTGAGGTTAAAAAAACCGCAGCAGGAAGTTTTGCGGTTTTGTATCAGCGCATGGCCTGGTCAAAGATGATGGGGCGGAGCGCCATTGAAGCAGCTGTAAAGTCATGTCGCTAACATCCTGATTTCAAGCCGCCTTTTGGCGGCTTTTTATTGCTTGGAGATTCTATGGCGCAGCAATCAGAAAAAATGCAAACAGTTCTTCTATCTGGCTCCCTAGCTAAAAAATTCGGGCGGCGCCATCGAATGGTTACCGCAAGAGGGTGGAGCGATATCCGCGGATACTTCCGGCAGATCGTAGGATTTGAGCAGCACATGCGGGACAGCATGAGCAAAGGGACGCGGTACGCCATTTTCAATGGGAGTGAGAACCTTTCAGAAGATGATATGGAGAAGCCAACTGGACGAGATGTCATCAGGATTGTTCCAGTGATCTCTGGATCAAAGCGCGCGGGGATTCTGCAGACGCTCGTAGGGGCGGTTCTATTGGTGGCCAGCATATGGTTCCCAGCAGTAGCCCCTGCCGGTATAGCGCTCGTTGCTGGCGGCGTGATCCAGATGCTCAGCCCTCAAGCAAAGGGCCTTGGCACCCAGGACGCCCCCGACAATCGCCCCAGCTATAGCTTCAACGGCGCCGTGAACACAAGCGTCCAGGGCAACCCGGTACCGCTCCTCTACGGCCGGATGATCGTCGGCAGCGCGGTGATCAGCGCCGGGATCTACTCCGAAGACCAGATGTAAATCAGAACCTGCCACCAGGCCCGCCGAGTGCGGGTATTTTTTTGCCCAAAGGAAAGCCATGCAGGAAATTATCGGATACAAGGGCGGTGAGTCGAAGCCGCGGCCAGCCGTGGAGGCCCCGGACAGCCTGCAGAGCACGGCCTATGCCCGCATGCTTGATCTTGTCAGCGAAGGGGAGATCCAGGGCCTGGTGGCGGGCGAGCGCTCCGTCTACCTCGACGAAACGCCCCTGGCCAACGCCGACGGTTCCCGCAACTTCAGCGGCGTGTCGCTCGATGTTCGCACCGGCAGCCAAGACCAGCAGCATATCCCTGGCTTTCCGGCGGTCGAGAGCGAAATCGCTGTCGGTGTCGAGCTGAAAAGCGACCAGCCCTGGACCCGGGCCATCACCAACCTGCAGCTGTCGGCGGTGCGCGTTCGCCTGTCCGTTCCTCGCCTGTCGCAGACGAACACCAGCAATGGCGACACCAACGGCTACACGGTTCGGTACAGGATCGAGCTGTCTACTAACGGCGGCGCCTGGGTCCAGGTCCTGGCGTCCGCGTTCAGCGGCAAGACCTCCACCAAGTACGAGCGCTCCCATCGGGTCGACCTGCCTCCGGCAACGACCGGCTGGCAGATCCGGGTCACCCGCCTGACGCCGAACAGCACCTCTGGCGCGATCGCAGACAAAACGAGCATCGATGCAATCACCGAGGTGATCGACGCCAAGCTGCGTTACCCGGGCTCTGCCATCGTCGGCCTGCAGTTCGACGCCTCGCAGTTCCAGTCCATCCCGACCAGGTCCTTCGATCTGCGCGGCCGCATTATTCGGGTACCCAGCAACTACGATCCGGCCACCCGGACCTACAGCGGCGTGTGGGACGGTACCTTCAAGTCGGCCTGGACCGACAACCCGGCCTGGATCTTCTACGACCTGCTGCTGCACTACCGATACGGCCTCGGGTACCTGCTCAACGCCGCACAGGTTGACCGATGGGAGCTGTACCGCATCGGCCAGTACTGCGATCAGCCGGTGCCCGACGGCAAGGGCGGGACCGAGCCGCGCTTTACCTGCAACTTGTTCCTTCAGACCCGCTCCAACGCTCTCGACGTTCTGCAAGACCTGGCCACCACCTTTCGCGGCATGGCCTATTGGGGCGCAGGCTCGGTGATGGCGGTGGCCGACATGCCGGAAGACCCGGTGTACACCTACAGCAACGCCAACGTGATCGACGGCAAGTTCGGCTATTACGGATCAGCCAAGAAAACCCGCTATACCGTGGCTCTGGTGAGCTGGAACGACCCTTCGGACTTCTACCGGCAGAAGGTGGAGTATGTCGACGACCAGGCCGGCATCACTCGCTACGGCATCCAGCAGACAGAGATTACCGCCACCGGCTGCACCTCCCAGGGGCAGGCCCAGCGCATCGGTAAATGGGCGCTGCTGACCAACCGCCTGGAAACCGAAAGCGTGGGGTTTTCCGTGGGGCTGGACGGCTCCCTGGCTCGCCCTGGACAGATCATCCGCATCGCTGACAACGACCGGGCCGGCCGGAGGATCGGCGGGCGCCTGCGCTCCTCTACGCTCGATAGCCTGGTGCTTGATGCCGATGTGAAGGCATACCCAGGCGACACCATCACAGTGATCATGCCCACTGGCAAGGCAGTGTCGCGGGTGATCAAGTCCGTGGGCTATCCGGTCAAGTGGTCGTCCAGGGGCATCAAGTGGTCCAGCGGCAGGATGACGATTGATACGACTGGCTTTCCGGCCGAGGTTCAGCAGGTCGTCCTGGCTGAGGATCTTGATGAGATGCCACCCCAGCACTCGATGTGGGCCATCGACTCGCCGACACTGGCCACGCAACTGTTCCGCGTGATGTCCGTTGCTGAAGACTTCTCTGGCTCGGAGATCAAGTACAGCATCAGCGCTGTGCGCCATAACGCCAGCAAGTTCGCCGCGATCGACAACGGCACGCGCATCGAGCGCCCGCCAGTTACGGTGATCCCGCCGAGCGTGCAGAGGCCACCGACGAACGTCACAGTGAGCAACGGCCACTTCGTCGACCAAGGCAGCGCGGTCAGCGTCATGACCATTGAATGGGAGCGACCGGATTCTGCCATCGCGTTCGAGGTGTACTGGCGCAAGAACGACGGGGATTGGATCTTCGCCGGCCGCACCGGGGGCACCTCGGTCGATGTGAGCGGAATCTATGCTGGGCGCTATGTGGCCAAGGTCCGGGCGATCAACTCCCTGGATATCGGCTCGGTATTCGCCACCTCGGTCGAGACCGTGCTCACTGGCAAGACCACGCCGCCGCCGTTGCCATCGTCATTCACCGCGACCTCTATCGTGTTCGGCATCAAGCTAGCGTGGGGGATCCCTGCAGGGCTCAGCACTGCGGACGTGCAGCGCACCGAGATCTGGTACAGCCAGACAAGCGACGCAGCGACGGCCATCAAGTTTGGCGACTACGCCTATCCGCAGACCGACCTGACCATCATGGGCCTGGCCGCTGGCGTACGGTTCTTCTTCTGGGCGCGCCTGGTGGACAGGATCGGCAATGCCGGGGCGTTCTTCGGGCCTGTGGCGGGACAGTCCTCGGCCGATGCCAGTGTAATTCTTGATTATTTGAACGATCAGATCACCGAGACGCAGTTGAGCCAGCACCTTCTCGAAAAGATCGACTCGGGCGGTGAGGCCACAGTGCAACTGGAGGCCCTAAAGACAGAGCTTGCAGCGATGTATTCGATCAAGACGCAATTGACGGTCGACGGGAAGCCCTATCTGGCCGGTATAGGCGTTGGGGTAGAGAACAACGAAGGCATTATCACTAGCCAAGTGCTGATCGCAGCAAGTCGGTTCGCAATCGTCGACCCGAATGCAGCAGAGATCTACTACCCGTTTGTTGTACAGAATAATGCCGCATACATCGACTCTGCATTCATCAAGAACGGCTCCATCGATATGCTCAAGATCGGCAGCAACCTGCAGTCGAGCAACTACATCCCCGATGTCTCTGGCTGGGCGTTCCGGCCTGATGGAACGTTCCAGATGATGGGAAATGCCCCCGGAGGTAACAAACTCATGATCAACAACAGCGGTGTTTACATCTTCTACCCGAATGGCGTGAAGGCTATCGACTTGAGCGTGGACGCGACATGACGGCCGGACTTGTCACTCGAGATGCTAACGGAGTCATCACGGCAAACATGACCAAGCGCCTTAGCCAAGGCGCTGGTTATGTTGTTACCAATGCGGTTAACGGATCGATAACTATCAATCTTCCGGCAAATAGAAATTACTTCTATGTCATAACTTCGCTTCAAAGCTCTAACGGTGCGCGTGGCGCCAGTCCTGGCGTAAATATTTCGCAGACTTCGCTTTCTTGGGACTACTTTGTCCCAAGCGGGGGCTTTCCGATGGATTGCAGAATTACTTACGGTTACTACTGATGAATATCGCAGCTCTTATAGCAAGAACGGAAAGCGGAGAGGTTCTGTATGACACCTCCAAGTCTATCTTCGGCTTGATAAAGTCAGGCCCGGTCGAGTACCACGGCCGCTGGCGGCGTTATCAGTCGATCTTCTACGACAATATCTATAAATTCACAGTTGAGGGGGCAATCAGCCCGCTGGTGTTTACAGTCGGCGATTGCGGAAAGCCGATCCAGTCAAAAGAGGGAAATACATACGTCTTCTACTTTCTCGGGCCCGAGAGCTTTAACATAAAGGTGTACTGCTTTGATGTAATGGCCCCGATCTTCAGCGGCCCGGCGCTGAAGACTCGGAACTCCGCAGGTGAGTTCACGTTCAATAGTTTGCAGCGTCCGCTCAACATTATCGGCACAAACATTCCGCCACCGCCCTCGGGACCATGGAGCGATAAAGTTCCGGTTGCGCCGTTATCCGGAGGCTCCGCATATGTCGCTCAGTACATTGCAAATCCACTCGCCGGATGGGGGGCATACGGATATAGCGTGGCACTTGATCCGAACATAGAGTATGCGGCGCATATTCCTTGGTCGCGCGGTTGTTTTAGTGCTTTTCCAGCTGGCGGTAGTCAAACTTACATGGGCGGTATGTCTGAAGGTTGCAGCGGTTACAAGGGTGGAATACGGCATGTGTTTTACGCCGCGCCAGAAACCTCGTACGAACCGGTTCACTCTACCTTCCCGACTGGCGTTTATTCGCTAGTGTATGGCCCCAGGCCGAGCTGTTCTTACATCAACACTGCTGAATATCCATACCCGTTTAACCCTACGCGCTGACATATAAATAATCGAGCAACCGCCATTTGGCGGTTTTTTTGTGCCTGGAGAAAACCTAATGCGTACATCGCAACGCGGCTTGAGCCTGATCAAGTCGTTCGAAGGCCTGCGCCTGCAAGCCTATCAAGACGCCGTTGGCGTCTGGACTATCGGCTACGGCACGACCCGTGGTGTGACGTCCGGTATGTCGATCAGTAAGGAGCAGGCCGAGCGCATGTTGCTCAATGACGTGCAGCGCTTCGAGCCTGATGTGCAACGACTGATCACTGCGCCGCTGAACCAGAACCAGTGGGACGCCCTCATGAGCTTCACCTACAACCTGGGGGCTGGGAACCTGGAGTCGTCCACGCTGCGCCGTCTGCTCAACGCCGGCGACTATGCCGGGGCCGCAGAGCAGTTTCCGCGCTGGAACAAGGCCGGCGGCAAAGTGCTTACCGGCCTGATCCGACGCCGAGATGCCGAGCGAGCGTTGTTTCTGGAGGAAGCATGAGCGCCTGGGTGTTGCGAGCTGTCACGCTGCTGTTGATCCTCGTGTCTTACTGGGGGGCCTATCAGCACGGGCTGTCCGTAAAGGATGGCGAGTGGCAGACCCGGTGGGCGGTTCGTGACGCTGGCGATAAACAGGCCTGGGCCCTGGGAGAGGCCGCGGAGCGTGACAAAGAGCAGGCATACCAACGATCAGTTACAAAGGCGGTGCAAGATGGGCAAAGAAAAATCGATAGCGCGGTCGCTGATGCTGTTACCGCTCGCTCTACTGCTGACAGCCTGCAGCGGTCCGTTGACGATCTCACCGAGCGCCTCAAGCGTACGGCAAGCATCAATTCCTGCACTGCCGCCGCAAGCGCGGCAGCAGCCCGCACAGCCTTGGTGTTTGCCGAGCTGTTCAAGCGCGCTGACGCGCGAGCGGGAGACCTGGCAGCAGATGCTGATCAAAGCCGGAGCAGGGGAGTGACTTGTGAGCAGGCCTATGAGGTACTGTTGAGATGAGGAAGTGATACGCGGAGCAGGACTACCGGACGCAGAAAAATCCACTATACCTAAAATAAAACAGTGCTCGGCATCCGGCGAGGTAGATCTCATGAGTAGTACGGCATTGGCTGAATGGCGGCAATTACTAGCTGAACAGGATCTTGCTGATAAGTGTATCGATGAACGCTACTGTCACCTGATCTCGGCCGCCAATGAAATGTTACGACTGGGACGCGTTGGTCGTAGCGAGTGGCATGCTCAGATCCAACAGGCTGGAGACTGGTTGGTGGCCGCTATTGAGCGCGAGCAATCCCTGCTGGAAGTTTAAAAATCCGCTGGGGCGGCCTAAATCCGACGATGGCCTGTACAGCCATCATCTGTCATCCCTGACAACGAACCCTTGGCCAGCGCAGCGCGCGCACTCATCGCGGACAGCGAATTGGTCCAGGCAGTCGGGGCACTTCTTGAATGCTGCGGCTAGGAGCAGCGGGCGTGCGCGCCGGTACGTTTCGAAGTCGTGATTCTCCAGCGCCAGGCCGGCGCAGTCGGAGAGGGCTCTGTATGAGTCCGCGTCATCGATGTTCGCGTACTCGATGCCGTTGATTCGCTGACCTGTGATCACGAGATCATGCATCCGGCCGTCCGGCGATGTGATCGTCATGCCGTCCATTTTCCATGCGGCGCCGGTCATGCGGAAAACCAGGCGTCGATCACCCTTTTCCCCCATTACTTGTGCCGAGTAGTTGTTACAGCCGGCCGAGTAAAAGAGGCCGCTCGAAAGCCGGCCGATATTGGGGCCGCCGTCGCGCGCAACCAGGTCGTAGAAGCCCGACGGCATGAAGCCGGGCTCGCAGTCGATCAGCGTTTCGACTGCATGCCAGTACGCCGCATCTGCGATCTCGTCGAGTTCGAATTTCTCTGCTGCGCTGATGATCTGCTCGTTGAGCATGTCTTGCGAGATGAGGCGGCACATTGAGCGATGCACTTCTGGGTAGTTGAAGCGACTGTCATGGTCGTCAAGGCAGCGGCGCCACTGTGCCATCCGCTCGGCTTTCGCGTGTGCAGGGGGTAGGGGGTGGTTCTTCATCGGATCAGACTACGCAACTGATACTGTGTTTATATACAGTATCTGATATGTAGCAAGCCCGCGATTTGAGGCGACGAGGTGTAGGGAGGGGGGCTGGTGTTCGGTCGGCAGGACGCCGGAGAAATGAGAATTGCGGAACAGGTATGAGAATTGCGGAACAAAAACGACAAGGGCCTGCATGATTAGATCACGCAAGCCCTTGATTTATATGGTGCCCGAAGCCGGAATCGAACCGGCACGCCCTTACGAGCGGGGGATTTTAAGTCCCATGCGTCTACCAGTTTCGCCATTCGGGCGGTAGCGCGATAACGCGGCACTGGGGTCTTGAGTTGGCATTGCGCCAGCCAGTGCTTGAAACAGGGTGTGGAATATATACATCCACTCCTTGTGAAGCAAGGTCGAAACCGCCAAAAAGGCTTCTCCCGTCGCCTTTGAGGAACGAAAAAAACCGCGATAAATCATGGGGCTACGATTATTTGCGGCTGGTTTTGCTTCAGCGCTGTCCTGGGTCCGGCTGCACCAGGTGCCGCCAGGGAAATACCTCCCGGGCGAAATGACTCACGTAGCCGCCTGTCGTGGCCTGGATCACCATGAACTGCAAAGCGGCACGCATCTGTTGCAGGGCTTGCAGTTGCGCAAGGCTCAGGCAGGTGTTGCGCAGCCGCAATATCCGCAGCGAGTCCATGGCGGGGCTGGCGAACAGCTTTTCGTAGCTGGAAAACGCGGTGACGACACCGGCCTCGCGCCGCTGCGCCCAGGTCTGTTGCAGCTCGCTGGATTCGCTGAAGTCCAGGGTGGACAAGCCTGGCAAGTTGTTCGCTGCGGCCAGGTTGTCGATGAAGCCCTGGGTGTCGGAGCCAGCGCCAATGCGCAGCAGTTCCAGGTGTGACAGGTCCACCTGGAAGAAATCGCCATTGGGAGCGTTGGGCAAGGTCAGTTCGCTGAGGTAGGGCGCCTTGGCGACGAAGCGGGCGATCTCTCCGGCCTCTGCCATCATGCTGCCGGCCTTTTGCACCAGCGAGGTGTTGTGGTGCTCGGGGGCGGTGGGGCTGATCGCCAGGGACCTGAGCTGGGTAAAGGTCACGGCGCTGTCCAGCAACGGAGTGAACTCCCATTCGCGGGTGCCGTTGGCGCCAGTGTCGGGGCCGCAGAACAGCAACGAACTGATGACGCTGGCCACGGCCTGCTCGGCCAGGCACTCCAGGGTCCAGGCCAGGGGCTCGTCCCACAGCTCACCATGGAACTCCACATGCAAGCCACCGCGCATGGGCGCCAGGGCCAGGTAGTTGTAGTCGCTGGTCCACAGCGGCGTGGTGAAGTCATCGGGATCGTCGTCGCGCTCGGCGGCCTGCTCTCGAGTGAACTGATGAATGCGCTGCTGCAGCGCCAGTAGCCGCTGGTAGCCTGGAGAGGACAAGGGATCGGACATCGGGAGAAAATCCACGGGTGGGGGGAGGGGCAGGGCGTTCAAGGCGGGCCGATGATAACAAACCCGCAGGGCGTCGCAGGCGTGGCGATCGGTACAGTTCTCCAACAAATAGAGCCTGTTGCCGGACTGTCGCGCAGGCTAGGATCGGCCCGCAAACCACACTTGGATCATGCGGGACGGAGCCGGAACATGTTGCAAGCATCACTGCCCCTGGCGGCATCGACGGGCCTGGGCGCCAGGGAAATCACCCTGGCCGACGAAGCCGTGCTGCAGCGGTTCTTTGTCGCCAACCCGGGCTACTTCCATCTGGTGCATGGTTGCGCGCCGCAGCCGGACGAAGCCCGCAACGAGATCCAGGACAGCCTGCCCGAAGGCTGGAGTTTTACCCGCAAATGGAAGATCGGTTATTTCGACGATCAGGGTGAGCTGGTGGCTTTTGCCAGCCTGGTCAGCGATCTGCTGGCCCAGGGGGTATGGCATATCGGTTTGTTCATGGTGGCGACCTCCCGCCAGGGCGGCGGCATCGCTGGGCAACTGCATGAACAGCTCGAAAGCTGGGCTGGCGAACAGGGCGCGCGCTGGCTACGGCTGGTGGTTGTGCAGGACAACCTGCGGGCCCAGGGCTTCTGGAGGCGATGCGGCTACGCCCAGGTGCGAACCCGGGACGATATCGAGCTGGGTCTGTTGCGCCATCAAGTGTCGATCATGCTCAAGCCACTGGCGACGAGCGATCTTGCCGATTACCTGGAACTGATGCCCCATGACCGGAGCGGTTCCATGGCGCCACCCAAGTCCAGGCCTGCACTAGATGAGTAAGCCGCCATGTCGATGAAACTGCCAGCCAGCATTACCCGGTTCATCGGCGACGCTGCGCTGGTGCCCGATACCGTAGGCGAGTCGCCATGTCGGGTGCAGAGCTTTCATCGTGCGGGGGAGGTGTTTTTCCTCAAGTCGTCACCGGCGATCTTCGCGCCCACCACCTACAGCGTATTGCGCGAGGCCCGGGTCCTGGATTGGCTGGCCGGGCGGCTGAAGGTCCCCGAGCTGGTGCTGGTGGCGCAGGACCATGGGCACGAGTTCATGATCACCCGCCAAGTGCCTGGAGTGCCGCTGTCCGAGTGGCTCCGCGAGCCACGGGTGGTGCTGGAGCTGTTCGCGCAGGCATTGCGCCAGGTACAGGCGGTGCCGGTGGTGGATTGTCCATTGGATTCGGGTATCGCGGTGCGCCTCGCGGAGCTGGACTACCTGCTGGTCAACGGACTGTGTGCTGCGGAGCATGATCTCGAGCAATGGCCGGGCCTGGCCAGCGCCGAGGATCTGCGGGATCGTTTGCATGGCAACAGGCCTCGGGAGGAGCGGCTGTTCTCCCATGGCGATCTGGGCGACAGCAATGTCTTCGTCGATCGGCGCGATGAACTGCATTTCATCGATCTCGGGCGTGGCGGCCTGGCCGATCCCTGGCTGGATATCGCCTTCGTCCACCGTGACCTGCGCGAACAGCTCGGCCCGCAGCTTGCCGATGAGTTCCTGGCCGGCCTGCCGCTGCCCGACCAGCCTGCCCGGCGTGAATACTTCGAACAGCTGGATGAGTTGTTCTAGGGCGGTCCATGGGCTGAACTAACAACGGTCCTGCCAGTCCCATGGGACGTCTTTATCTGTCTGGGGGAAACACCATGAAGAATCGTCTTGCGCCGCTCTGCGCCGCTGTCCTGGCCTCGACCCTGCCGATGCTGGTCCACGCCGCGCAGCCACAGGTTGCTGAGCCCTCCTATCAGAGCCAGGTGGCTCGCTACCAGTGCGAAGGCAAGGTGCGTATCGACGCGGCCTACTTGAACATCGACAACGGTACTTCCTTCGCCACCCTCTACTACAAGGACCAGCTGATTCCGATGCACATCGCACGCTCGGCTTCCGGGGCCCTGTATGTGGCGGACGACGAACAGAACAGCTTCCGCTGGCATACCAAGGGCAAGGGCGCCGTGCTGTCGTTCCTGGAGGCCGATCACACCGCCAAGGAGCAGGTCCTGCTCAAGGACTGCCAGGAACTGGACCCTCAGTAAGAGGTGTTCGGGAGGCAAAAAAATGCCCGCGGGAGAGCGCGGGCCAATACCTTAGTTGCTTGAATGAGCAAGGCGACTATACCGAGACCGAGCCGGGGCCTGGATGAAAGAAGTTTCATCCAGGCCCCGCTTCGTATTTGGTCGGCAAATGGCCGGCTGCTGCGGTAACTGTTCTAACCTCAAGAAGCGAAGCACAAATCCCTTCAGGAAGAGAGGTGGGCATGGCACTGCAACAGCAACGCCCTGGCGAGCATGAACACAACGAGGAGGTGGAGGAGCCCGAGGTCGAGCACTGGGAGCCGCCACCCCAGACCTGGAAGCATCCGGACGACGGCAAGAGCCTGTCGGAGCTGGATGAAGAACGTCCCTTGAGACCCTGAGCCACAGCCCCGCCATCGAGCGGGGTTGTGGTTCCTGGTGCCGGCTGCCTGCTCTGGTACCATCGCCGGCGTTGCCGTCCCGGGGTATCGGGACGGGTTGTCCGCTTAAGGGAGAAACCCATGATCGTCACCACCACCGCCCAGATCGAAGGCCGCGAAATCGCCGCTTACCTGGATATCGTCAGCTCGGAATCCGTCCAGGGCATCAACGTGGTCCGCGACCTGTTCGCCGGCATGCGCGACTTCTTCGGTGGGCGCTCCCAGACCCTCGAGCGTGCCTTGCGCGAGGCTCGGGTCCAGGCTACCGACGAGATCAAGGATCGCGCGCGTCGGCTGGATGCCGATGCCGTGGTCGGCGTGGATTTCGAGATCAGCATGCCTTCAGGTCGCGGCGGCATGGTGGTGGTCTTCGCCACTGGCACTGCGGTCAAGCTCAAGTAACCGGCGGCGCGCCGGCGAGGCTCATCCGATCGGGGTGCACAATTCCACCAGGGTGCCATCCGGGCAACGGACGTAGGACACCGTCTGCCCCCAAGGCTTGGTGGTGGGCGCGGCCAGTTCTCGCGCACCGTGTTCCAGGGCCTTGGCGTGCGCCGCCTGGACATCCTCGGTGACCAGGCCCAGCTCCATGCCCAGGGGTTGCCGTGAGCTATGGGCGGCGACGTGGCCGTCCTTGAAGTTCATCTGCGCCAACTGGTGGTCGGCGAAGGCCAGGGCGGTGCTGCCGGTCTCCAGTTCCCCGTAGGTGCCGGACTCGTGGAGGAAGCGGCGCTTGAAGCCGAAGGCTTGCTCGAAGAACCGCAAGGAGTCTTCCACTTGCGGGACATAGATGATGGTGTAGCCGAACTGCATGGATTGACGCTCCCTGTCACTGGATGAGAGGGCGCGAATCTAGCACGAAGTCGCGCACTGCCTGTAACGCGTGAACTCATGCCCGGTGCTCCTGAAGCTGCCAGCCTTGGGCCGACCATTGCAGGGTATGGGTCACGGCCAGGGCCTGGAGAAAGTCCTGGTCATGGGAGGCCACCACCATGGCCCCGGGGAAGTCCCGCAGGGCCCGTTCGAAGGCTTGCACCGACTCCAGGTCCAGATGGTTGGTCGGTTCGTCGAGCAACAACAGGCGTGCCGGGTTGCCATTCCACAGCGCCAGCGCCAGCGCGGCTTTCAGGCGTTCCCCACCACTGAGCAAGGCACAGGGTTGCTGCACCCGCTGGGCGTCCAGTTGCAGGCGCGCCAGGCGAGTGCGCAGGGCGCTCTCTTCCAGAGGCAAGGTGACGCTGGCCAACTGCTCCAGCAGGGAGTGTCCAGGGGCCAGCTGCGCCAGGTGCTGGTCCAGGTAGGCGCTGGCCACTGCCACCCGACATTCGCCGCTCAGGGGTTGCAACTGGCCGGCGAGCATCTTCAGCAAGGTGGATTTGCCACAGCCATTGGGGCCGACCAGAGCGATGCGTGCCGGCCCGCTGACATTGCAGGTCAGGAAGGACGACGGCGCGCGGCTATCCAGCCAGGGCAACTGTGCCTGTTGCAGGTTGAACACGCTCTGGCCCGCCGGCAGGGTGGTGGCGGGCAAGGTCAGCAGCGTCGGCTGTTCCGGGCCGACGCGGGCAAAGGCCTCGCGCACCTGGTCATCCAGGCTGTCCTTGTGCCCTTGGTGGGTGTGGCGCACCTTGCCCATGATGTCCCGGGCGGCGCCGAGCATCTTGGCCCGTTCGAAACCCGAGACATTGGCGGTCTTGGCGTACCGACGCGATGCCGCGGCGTGGCGCTGGATGGTGTCGTGCTCCCGTTGCAGGCGCTTGTGCTCGCGACTGCGCTGGGTCCGCGCATGTTCCAGGGCCGTCTGGGCCGCTTCTTGTTGCGCCTCGCGCTGGGCCTGGAACAGCTCGTAGTTGCCGCCGTAGACCTGTACCCCGTGGGGGCTGAGCTCGACGATACGCTGCACCTGCATCAGCAACTGGCGGTCGTGGCTGACCAGGATCAGTCCGCCACGCCATTTCTGCAATTGTTCGCTGAGCCAGCGCCGGCCGCTGCGATCCAGATGGTTGCTGGGCTCGTCGAGCAACAGCAACTCGGCGGCGCTGAGCAGGGCGCCGACCAGCACCACCCGGGCCAGTTGCCCGCCACTGAGGACTGCGGCCGGATCGTCCGGCCCGACCTCTGGCAGGCCGGCAGCGTCCAGGGCCTGGCGCAGGCGTTCGGCCAGGTCCCAGCGTTCCTCCACCTGTTGCAGGTCCTCCAGGCTGGCGGTGCCGGCCGCCAAGCGCTCAAGCGCGCCCAGCGCCTCGGCGAGCCCGGCGACCTGGGCCACGCTCTGCCCAGGTTCGGGCCGTGGGTCCTGGGGCACGTAGGCCAGGTGGGCATTGCGCTGGATGCTGCCGGAAGTGGGTTGCAATTGGCCGGCGATCAAGCGCAGCAGCAGGGATTTGCCCATGCCGTTACGCCCGACGATGGCCGTTGGCTGGCGATCGAAAGTCAGGTTCAGGGCGTCAAGCAGGGTTTCGCCATTGGCGAATTGGTAAGTCAGCTGGTTCAGGGAAACCAGTGCGGGCAGCCGGGTGACGTGAGTCATCAGCACCTCCGGAAAATGCGCAAACAGGCCAACGAGCATGGAAGGGCTCGTCGCGGATACATTTCTGGAAGGCTTAGTTGTTCACGTTGGCAATCGTCCTTGGACGGCTAGGAAGGTGCGTAGCCTAGCGCCGGAAGATTCCGGCTGCCAAGCCTCAAATGTATGGGTTTTGTATTCAAGCCGGCGGCCTGGGCTGCCCAAGGCCTCGGAGAAAGCGTGCCAGGGCGGCTTCCTCGGCTTTCAGGCCCTGGCGTTTGCGCGAGCGTGGCAAGCGGGCCAGTTCACCCTGGGCGAAACCCTCCAGCAGCGCCGGATGGATGTAGCACTTGCGGCAGACCGCCGGGGTATTGCCCAGTTCGCAAGCCACTTGCTTGACGGTAGCCACCAGGTGTTTCTTGGCCTCCGAGTCCGGCTGCCATGGCAGGCGCCGCAGCAGCGCCAGGGCCAGCGCGCTACCGGCCCAGGTGCGGTAGTCCTTGGCGGTGAAGCTCATCCCGGTCAGTTGTTGCAGGTGCAGATTGATATCCGACGAGCTCACCGAGTGCCGCTGGCCGTCTTCGTCCAGGTACTGGAACAGCTGCTGGCCGGGCAACTCCCGGCAGCGCTTGACCACCCGGGCCAGGCGCGGGTCCCGGACCGTGATCTGGTGCTCGACGCCGCTCTTGCCACGAAATTGGAAGTGAATGGCATTGCCGTTGACCTGGACATGGCGGTTACGCAGGGTGGTCAGCCCGTAGGAGCGATTGTCCCTGGCGTACTGGCTGTTGCCGACCCGGATCAGGCTTTCATCGAGCAGGGTGATGACCGTGGCCAGGACCTTGTCGCGGCTGAACCCGGGGCTGGCCAGTTGTGCCTGCAGCTGGCGGCGCAGCCGGGGCAGGGCGTTGCCGAACTGCAACAGCCGGGCGTACTTGTCGCTGTCGCGCACCTCGCGCCAACGTGGGTGGTAACGATACTGCTTGCGCC
This sequence comes from Pseudomonas piscis, assembly GCF_009380155.1. Taxonomy (GTDB): domain Bacteria; phylum Pseudomonadota; class Gammaproteobacteria; order Pseudomonadales; family Pseudomonadaceae; genus Aquipseudomonas; species Aquipseudomonas piscis. The sequence continues at coordinate 119,996 of NZ_WHUV01000002.1, forward strand.
CGCGGGCATCACGCCCGGTGGCCTGCAAGTGGCCCTTGGGGTCGGCGCAGATCCATACCTGGGCGTAGGCCGGCGGGATCGCCAGGGCGTTGATCCGCTGGATCTCGGCTACGTCGGTGATGCGCTGGCCCTGGGCTTGGTAGTAGGCGAACTTGCCCCGCAGCTTGCGCCGGCTGATCCCGGGCTGGCGGTCGTCGGTGTAGTGCAGGTCTGGGGGCAGGTCGGGAGTGTCCGGGGTGGCAGGCATGGCAGCGGATCCTTCGAGCGGCGGGCCGATAGGGAATGGACCGCGCCGCCGCCCCGGGGTGCCGGATTTCTAACAGGCCGTTGAAAAACGTAGGCGAGGTAGCCAGCGCAAGGCGCAAACAGGTGAAAAAGCGCAGTTTACAAGTGGTAAATGAGCATTTTGACCGGGCTGGCGCACCAGCCTGTTTTCAACGCAGCGATGGCAACGCAGGTAGTTTTTCAACGGCCTGCTAAGCCTCTATGCCAGGACGGCCACTGCCTTGATCTGGGCCCAGAGTCGTTGCCCGGGGTGCAGGCCGAGCTGGTCCCGGGAGAAGCGGGTGATGCGCGCGAGCAAGGGCGTGCCCATGGCGTCCAGGCGCACCAGTACATGGGCGGTGTTGTCGGCCGGGATTTCCTCGCTGACGGTGACCGGCAGGCGGTTGAGGATGCTGCTGTGCTCGCTGGCCTGCAGGCTCAGGCTGACGTCCCGGGCCTGGACCTTGAAGCGCAGGCTCCGGCCCGGCGCCACGGGTTCATGGGCCACGCGCACCAGCAGCTGGCTGCCGGGCAGTTGCAGGCTCAGCAGCTGGTAGGCCGGGTCGTAGGCGCTGACCTGGCCCTGGACCACCACGCCGGCGTCGTCGCCCAGGGCCAGGGGCAGGTCCAGGCGCGCCAGGGTGTCGCCCACCGGGCCGCTGGCCAGGGCCCGACCCTCGCTGAGCAGGACGATATGGTCGGCCAGGCGCGCCACTTCATCCTGGGAATGGCTGACGTAGAGCACTGGGATATCCAGCTCGTCATGCAGGCGTTCCAGGTAGGGCAGGATCTCGTTCTTGCGCTTGGAGTCCAGGGCCGCCAGGGGTTCGTCCATCAGCAGCAACCGTGGGCTGGTGAGCAGGGCCCGGGCGATGCCGATGCGCTGGCGCTCACCGCCGGACAGGTGCTGCGGATGGCGTTGTAGCAGGTGGCCGATCCCCAGGAGTTCGGTGGCCTGGGCCATGTCGACCCGGCGCTGCTGCCTGGGAATACGGCGCAGGCCGAACTCCAGGTTGGCCTGCACCGACAGGTGGGGGAACAGGCTGGCTTCCTGGAACACGTAGCCCAGGGAGCGCTTGTGGGGGGGAACGAACAGCTTGCGCTGGCTGTCCTGCCAGAGTTCATCGTTGATCTGGATGCGCCCGCGCCCGGTTTTCTCCAGGCCGGCGATGCAGCGCAGGCAGGTGGTCTTGCCCGAGCCCGAATGGCCGAACAGCGCGGTCACCCCGCGCCCCGGTAATTGCAGGTCAAGATCCAGGGCGAAGGCGCCATAGCCCACTTGCAGTTGCAGTTGGATGCTCATGCCGTCAGCTCCAGCCAGCCCGGGTCTTGCGGCTGGAGTACAAGGCCAGCAGCACCAGGAACGAGAACACCAGCATGGCCCCGGCCAGCCAGTGGGCCTGGGCGTATTCCATGGCCTCGACATGATCGTAGATCTGCACCGACACCACCCGGGTCTTCTCGGGGATGTTGCCGCCGATCATCAGCACCACGCCGAACTCTCCGACGGTATGGGCAAACCCGAGGATCGCGGCAGTGATGAAGCCCGGCCGGGCCAGGGGCAGGATCACCGTGAAAAAGGTGTCCCAGGGGTTGGCGCGCAAGGTCGCGGCCACTTCCAGGGGCCGGCTGCCGATGGCCGAGAAGGCGTTTTGCAAAGGTTGCACCACGAAAGGCATGGAGTAGATCACCGAGCCCAGCACCAGACCACTGAAACTGAAGGTCAGGGTGCCCAGCCCGAGGGATTGGGTGAGCTGGCCGAAGAACCCGTTGGGTCCCAGGGCCAGCAGCAGGTAGAAACCGATCACTGTGGGTGGCAGCACCAGCGGCAGGGCCACCACGGCGCCGATCGGGCCGCGCAGCCAGGAGCGGGTGCGCGACAGCCAGAGGGCAATCGGAGTGCCGACCACCAGCAGGATCAGGGTGGTCAGGGACGCCAGTTTCAGGGTCAGCCAGATCGCGGAGAAGTCGGCACTCGAGAGGTTCATTTACAGCTGGTAGCCATAGGACTTGATGATCGCCGCGGCCTTCGGACCCTTGAGGTAGTCCACCAGGGCCTTGGCCGCAGGGTTGTCCTTGCCCTTGTTGAGGATCACCGCATCCTGCTTGATCGGGTCATGCATGTCGCCAGGCACGATCCACGCCGAGCCGCCGGTGACCTTGCCGTCCTTGTAGATCTGCGACAGGGCGACGAAACCCAGTTCGGCGTTGCCGGTGGAAACGAACTGATAGGCCTGGGTGATGTTCTGGCCTTCGACGATCTTGCCCTTGACCTTGTCGGTCAGCCCCAGCTTGGCCAGCACCTGGGTCGCGGCCAGGCCGTAGGGTGCGGCCTTGGGATTGGCGATGGACAGGTGCTGGTACTGGTTGTCCTTGAGCACCTGGCCCTTGCCGTCGACGTAACCATCCTTGGCCGACCACAGGGCCAGCGTGCCGACGGCGTAGGTGAAGCGCGAGCCCTTGACGATGTCGCCTTCGCTCTCGAGCTTCTGCGGGGTGCTGTCATCGGCGGCGAGGAAGACCTCGAAGGGCGCGCCGTTCTTGATCTGGGTATAGAACTGCCCGGTGGCACCATAGGCGGCTACCAGCTTGTGTCCGGTGTCTTTCTCGAAGTCGCTGGCGATGGCCTGGATCGGGGCGGTGAAGTTGGCGGCGACCGCCACCTGGACCTCGGCGGCCTGGACCGAACCGAAGGCGAACAGGGCAAGCAGGGTAGCGAGGCAAGTCGGGGCGAAACCTGGGGCGCGAAGGTTCATCGAACAGCTCCATTGAGGGGAAAAGGAAGCGTTGGGCAGTGACGGGCGGGAACGCAAGGGCTGCACCAAGGCGAGGAGAAATCGCTGTATAGCGGAATATATAGCGAATTGCCGACGAACGGAACTGCGCCCAGGGCTCGGCAGGCGGTGGCCGCGACGCCGATCGCGGCCACCAGTCATCAATGCCGGCGCAGTCGTGCCAGGGTCTGTTCGGCCAGGCGCAGGGTCAGCTCGTAGGCCGGCAGCTCCACGCCCAGGCGCAATGCTTGTCCGGACCACAGGTTGGCGAATTGCGCCTCGCCTTTTGCCCGCAGCGGCAGCAGTGCGCCACCGGCCCGGGGAAAGGCCGGGGCCAGCGGGCTGATCGGGCCGAGTTCGCGCATCACGCGGTTGACGATGCCCCGCGCCGGGCGGCCAGTGAACAGGTTGGTCAGCGCGGTCTGGCTTTCCTTGGCGGTGCGCAGCGCCTTGTGGTGGGAGACGCTGACCTTGGCTTCCGGAGTGAACAGGTAGGCGGTGCCCAGTTGTACGGCCGAGGCGCCCAGCGCCAGTGCCGCGACAATGCCCCGGGCATCACCGATGCCGCCGGCGGCGATCACCGGCACCTTCACGGCATCGACGATCTGCGGCACCAGGGCCATGGTGCCGACCTGGGTATCCAGGCTGTCGCTGAGGAAGATCGCTCGGTGCCCGCCGGCTTCGTAACCCATGGCGATGATCGCGTCGCAACCACGAGCTTCCAGCCATAGGGCTTCGTCGACGGTGGTGGCCGAGGACAGGATCTTCGCACCAGTGGCCTTGACCCGCGCCAGCAACGCCGGCTCCGGCAGGCCGAAATGGAAGCTCACGACCTCGGGCCGCAGTTCTTCCACCAACTGGCAACTGGTTTCATCGAAGGGGGCACGGTCGCTGACTGGTGTCGGTGCGTCGAAGTCGACTCCCAGTTCGCGGTAGTAGGGTTCCAGGGCGTTCTTCCAGCGGCTTTCGCGCTCGCTGTCGACGGCCTGCGCCTGGTGGCAGAAGAAGTTGAGATTCAACGGATGGTGCGTGGCGGAACGAATCACCTGTACTTCCTGGCGGATCTGCTCGGGGCTGAGCATGGCGCAGGGTAGCGAGCCCAGGGCGCCGGCGCGGGAGGCGCCGATCACCATGGCGGAACCGGCGGGGCCGGCCATGGGTGCTTGAATGATCGGCAGTTCGATTCCCAGCAGGTCCAGCAGGCGAGTATCGGTCCATGGGCTCATTTGAAGTGGTTCTCCAGCGGCGGATTCAGACGATGCTGCGGCGTTTTTTAACAGGAGAAAGCGGCCCAAGGCCAGCTGAGTTTTGCCCGGCTTGCATGAAAGCCCCGGTGGATCGGCCGTGCCGGGTGATACCGGGCAGGCTGTCTGCGGCCGCTTCCAGGCGCTAGACTGCGCCGGGATTTTCCACTCATCGTTTCGTTAAGGAAGGCCGACCATGGAAGTAAAATTGCGGGAAGTGCTGCCTTTCAGGGTGGCGGGATTGCAAGTGCGTACTCTCAACACCCTGGAGCAACAGGCGGATACCGCTCGGATCGGTCCGATGTGGCAGCGTTTCTACGTCGAGAACCTTTACGACAAGATTGCCCCAAGGCAAATGGATTCCTTCGTCTACGGGGTGTATTCCAACTACGAGTCCGATGCCTCGGGGTATTTCGACGTGACCGCCGGCGTGGCGCTGGACGCGGCCTGCGCCGATTATCCGATGGTGGATATCCAGGGAGGGGATTACCTGGTGTTCAGCGCCAAGGGGGAAATGCCGGAGTGCGTGATCCAGGCCTGGGGATTCATCTGGGCGTACTTCCAGGACAACCCCCAGGTGCGCCGCGCCTATGCCACCGACTTCGAGGTCTATACCAGCGCCGACTCGGTGGCGATCTATATCGGCGTTCATGCCTCGGGCGAGCTTTCTCGCTCCAGCAACTGACGCTTGCGTTCCACACCCCAGCGATAGCCCGAGAGGTCGCCGTCGCTGCGCACCACGCGGTGGCAGGGAATCGCCACTGCCAGGCTGTTTGCGCCACAAGCCTGGGCCACTGCCCGGTACGAACGCGGGGCGCCGATGCGTTGGGCGATCTCGGAATAGCTGGCGGTGCTGCCAGCCGGGATGGTTCTCAGGGCCTGCCAGACCCGCTCCTGGAAAGCGGTGCCGCGCAGGTCCAGGGGCAGGTTCAGGCCGATGGCCGGTGCCTCGATGAAACCCACCACCTGGGCTACCAGTTGCTCGAACTGCTGGTCGGCGCCGATCAGGTTGGCCCGGGGAAACTTGTCCTGCAGTTCCTGCACCAACCGCTCGGGATCGTCTCCCAGGAGAATGGCGCAGACCCCGCGCTCGCTTTGGGCCACCAGGATCGCTCCCAGCGAGCACTGGCCCACGGCGAAGCGGATATCGCGGTTGGAGCCGCCTGCGCGATAGTCGCTGGGTTTCATGCCCAGAACCTGGTCCGCCGCCTCATAGAAGCGGCTGTTGGAATTGAAGCCGGCGTCGTACAGGGCATCCGTCACTGATTGACCCTGCTGCAAATGCGAGCGGACCTTGCGCGAGCGCTGCGCATTGGCGTAGCCCCGTGGGGTCAAGCCGGTGACCGCCTTGAATACCCGATGGAAGTGGTAGCTGCTCATCCCCGCCTGCTGTGCCAGTTGCTCCAGGCTGGGCGCCGACTCGGCGCTCTCGATCTGCCGGCAGGCCGCCGCCACCAGTGCGCCATGGTGCGCCGCGAGCTGGGTCTGGTCGCCGGCCTGGCGCTTGCTCGGGCGATAGCCTGCGGCCTCGGCCTGCTCGGCATTGTCGAAGAACTCGACGTTTTCCGCCTTCGGCAGGCGTGACAGGCTGCTGGGCCGGCAATACACGCCGGTGGTCCTGACGGCATAGACGAAGCGGTCGTCGGCGCTGGCGTCGCGGTTGAGCACGGCCTGCCAGCGGGGGTCCTGTTCGATACGCTGTTTGCGCGACGGAGCATTCATGGTCGGTTCTCGGCTGGGAATGGTGGCCAGCTTAACCCTGTACCCCTTGCTCGGCACTCCGCCGCTTGCGGTCCAATTCCGGGGTCGGGCCGGCTTGGCGAAATGTCAGGTTGATCCGTTGCTGGCCGAGCAAGGGATGGCTGCCATCCTTCACGGGGAGTACGCCGTGATAGCGCAGGCGATCCACGCCGCCCCAGACCACCACGTCGCCGTGCAGCAAGGGCACCCGCAGGCTGCGATCGCTGCGTTGCAGGCCGCCGAACAGGAAGACCGCCGGCAGGCCCAGGGACAGGGAGACGATGGGCGCGCTGTAGTCGTGCTCGTTCTTGTCCTGGTGCAAGGACATCTTTGCCCCAGGACGGTAGCAGTTGATCAGGCAGGAGTCGGGGGTGAAGTCGGCGAAGCCTGCGGCGTGCGCCGCCGCCACGGCCAGTTGGCGGAAGGCTTCGGGCATCCTCGGCCACGGATAGCCACTCTGCGGGTCGGTGGCGCTGTAGCGGTAGCCAGTCAAGTCGGTGGTCCAGCCCAGTTGCCCGCAACTGCTCAGGCCCACCGACATGGTGAAGCCACCGGGGGTGAGCATCTGGCGAAAGGGCGCCTGTGCCAGCACCTGCTTCAGCGCCGGTAGCAGGCGTTCGATCCAGGGCAAGGCAAACCCGCGCAGCGCCAAGGATTGTGGCCCCAGATGCTCCATGCGTGGGGGCTGCTGCAGTTCTTCCTCGCTGAACAGGCCGAGGTTGCCAGGGGCGGTATCGCTAGAGCGCATCGTGGAAAATAACTCCCAGAGTATGGCGTTGGCCGCTGTGCACACGGCTGACGCCATGGCGCATGGTCACCCGATAATGGCCGCGAGAGCCCTTGACCGGTCGATGATGCACGGCGAATACCAGCCCATCACCCTGCTTCAGACCAATGACCTGGGGGCGTGATTGCATGCGTGGACGCTGTTCGGTGAGCACCAGTTCGCCACCTGTGAAGTCCTTTTCGGGTTGGGACAGCAAGAACACCACCTGCAAGGGAAAGACATGTTCGCCGTAGAGGTCCTGGTGCAGGCAGTTGTAGTCCCCGGCGGTATATTGCAGCAACAGCGGCGTGGGTCGTTGCTGCCCAGCCTCATGGCAGCGCTGCAGGAACTGCGGGTGCTGTTCGGGGTAGTGGGTGTCGATGCCCATGGCCAGGTTCCAGCGGTTGGCGATCGCCACCAGGCGTGGATACAACTGCTGGCGCAACTGGGCTACCAGCTCGGGCAGCGGATAGCGAAAGTACTGGTACTGGCCGAGCCCGAAGCCATGGCGGGCCATGAGTACCCTGGAGCGAAACAGCTCGCTGTGGGGGTAAAGTTCGCTCAGGGCCTGGCATTCATCGACGCTCAGCAGCCCTTCGAGACGGGCGCAGCCGTCCTGGTCGAGGGCCTGTTCGATGCAGGCCCAGCCCAGTCGTTGCAGGCGAAGGGGCAGGGGGGAGACGGTCATGGCGCAAGTTTCCTGGACAGAAGGCGGACTGCGGTCATTCTGTGGCTCCGAGAAGTGGCGGGCACTCCGCTGCTTGCGCTTGAATCCGATTACAGGGCCTTGCTCACGCTGACATCGCTGATGACGTCGTCGCTCTGGCCGTGCAGGGCCAGCAGAGCGGTCAGGGCTTCTTCGGCGGTACCGGTTTCGAGCTGGGCGAATTCGAAGCGACGCTCGCCGTTTAGCTTGTATTTGATGACGTATTTGGTGGTGTTGGGCACGGGGCTACCTGTTTGTCGCAAGGAGGGGAAAGCGCTACCTAGCGCAGTTTCGAAGTGGAGCGGCGGATGATGCGGATCGAGTGAGTCAGGTTCGGCTTGCGGGTCACGCTGATGGCGCGCCGGGAAACGGTGTCGATGGTGATGTTCCAGAAGCCGGTGCTGGGGGCGGTGATTTTCGCCGGGAACTTGTCGAAGGCGCCGCCGTGATAAGTGTGCCGGCCGCCGTTCTTGAAGCTGCGGAAGTTGGCGTCGTTCATCAGGCGGATGTTGCAGGTCTGGGAGCATTCGATGACGACGATGTCGTCCTCGTTGAGGTGCTCGCGCTGATGGATGAATTTCATGTAGAGGGGACTCCAGGAAGCCGATTGCGGCTAAAGCAAAAAACGTTTGCGTGTGCAGTGCTGCAGTTTATCAGGCTGAGGGGTTTATTATCGGGCCCCGCCGTTGGGCTTTGACAATTTAAAACAGTTATTTGGATTTTTATCGGCGATAAAGCCGTGCCTCCGGAGAAAAATGGCGTGCTGACTGTCGGAGGGATTTTTATTGGAGGTTTCACATGAAGCGGTGGGTTTGGGTACTGGCATTGGCAATCGGCGGTTGTTCCACCGTCTCGGATATCAACCAGACGCCACCGACTCTGAGCGTCATTTCCGGCAAGAAGCCCGAGGATTACGCCAAGTGCTTGAGCGCAAGGCTGGCCGACAGCCGTGGCGCCTTGCAGCTTGAGGCGAACAAGTCCGGCGGTTACCGGGTGATAGTCCCGCAAAGCCTGTCGTCGGCCCCAGCGGCGATTTTTTATATCGACGAACGCTCCAGTGGCAGCAGTATCAAGCTGCACGAGCAGATGTCCAACAACCCGTTGCGTCCCGGGGATGTGCTCAAGGCCGGGGAGCGCTGTATCTCAGGTTGAAGGGACGCGTAACGGCACGCCTGCAAGGTTTCCTGCGTTGCTCGACAGGAAGCCGGCAGGCTTTTTTTTGCCTGCTGGAAAACCCGGGCAACCCCGGTTATTCGGGCTTTAGAGGGTAATTGGGCGTTGTCGCTGTGGATCTATTGACCTACTATTCTTCTGCTTATATCAAGTAAGTCTAAGCATATAACTAGAATAATGGAGTTCATATGATCCCACTGGATCGAATGCTATTGAGTGGCCTGATGCTGCTTTTTGTGCAATCTGCCCATGCCGTGGACGGGCAGAAAGTCTTCACCCAGGGCGGCTCCCAGCCGGGGGCGGCGGCCTGCATGGCCTGTCATGGTGCGGATGCGATGGGCCTGGCGCCCGCTGGTTTTCCGCGTCTGGCCGGCTTGCCGGCGGGGTACCTGAGCAAGCAACTGCATGATTTTCGCAGTGGTGCTCGTACCAGCCCGGTCATGCAACCGCTGGCCAAGGCCCTGACCGAAGATGAAATCTCCGCCGTGACCGCCACCCTCGCTGCCATGCCTGCCTCGAAAACCCCTGCTACCAGTCGCGCCCAGCCTGCGGTCGGGGTGGGCGAGCGCCTGGCCTTGCGCGGAGCCTGGGATCGCCAGGTGCCCGAGTGCGTCAGTTGTCATGGCCCGGGAGGTGCGGGTGTCGGCCAGGCTTTTCCACCGCTGGCCGGGCAGCCTGCTACCTATCTGGCGGCGCAGCTGAATGCCTGGCGCGAGGGTGCTCGGCACAATGACCCCAATGACCTGATGGGGCATATCGCCAAGTCCCTGAGTGCCGAGGAAGTCACCGCGGTGGCGGACTACTTCGCCAGCCTGAGCCAGAAGGAGGCACGTCCATGAAGCCAATGATTGCAGGGACGGTGCTGGCGGCGCTGGCGGCCCAGGTGCAAGCGGCCGGGATCGCCATGGAAGACCAGTCGCAGATCCAGGCGCCGAGCGCATCCGCCAACACCCGGTATTTCCAGGCGCCGGCCGAGAATGAACTGCCGGACAACGCCTACGGCAAGCTGGTGCGCGAGGGGCATGCATTGTTCGTCGATACCAAGCGCCTGGCGCCGAAGTATGTGGGCAACGGCCTCAACTGCAGTAACTGTCACCTCGACCAGGGGCGCCTGGCCAACTCCGCTCCGCTGTGGGGCGCCTATCCGATGTATCCCGCCTATCGCAAGAAAAACGACAAGGTCAATACCTTCGCCGAGCGCTTGCAGGGCTGCTTCCAGTTCAGCATGAACGGTGGCCAGCCGCCGGCGGCGGACAGTCCGGAAATCACCGCGTTGTCGGTATACGCCTATTGGTTGGCGAGCAAGGCGCCGTTGGGCACCGAGCTGCCGGGCCGTGGTTATCCCGAGGTGCCGCAGCCGGCCAAGGGGTATGACCTCAAGCGTGGCGCCGCGGTGTACCAGGCGCAGTGCTCGGTCTGCCATGGCGAGCAAGGCCAGGGGCAGAAGTCAGGGGAGGGCTACGTGATGCCGCCGCTCTGGGGCAAGGACTCCTACAACTGGGGAGCAGGGATGCACCGGATCAATACCGCGGCGTCATTCATCAAGCACAACATGCCCTTGGGCAAGGGGGGCAGCCTGAGCGATGAGCAAGCCTGGAACGTCGCGGCCTTCGTCAACAGCCATGAACGGCCTCAGGATCCGCGCCTGGTGGATGGTTCGATCGAGAAGACCCGAGTCAAGTTTCACGCCAACGATGGGGTGAATCTGTATGGGCAAACGGTAGAAGGCGTACTGATCGGCCAAGGCATCCGATAAACTGTCGGCTATCGTCACCGATGCCGCCCGGGCTCCCGCCTTGGCGGCATCGTCTTTTCTGGGAGAAAGCATGAAGCGGGAACACGTCAGGGAAAAGCATGCAGAGGGCTTGATCTCTGCCACCCATGTAATCCAGAACCCGGCCAATTCCGGGGAGTGGATCGTGTTTTTCAAGAAAAGCGCTGGGCGCAGCTATTTCCTGGTGGATGACAGCGACGAGGTGGAATCCTTCGCGCGCCTGGACGACTTGATCGAGACCATTCGCGGCCTGGGGATCAAGTTTGCCGAGATCCATATCTAGGCCTCGCTATTTGCAGACCACCACCACGCTGCGGCTCTTGTAGTTGCCGACATCCACGCCCAGGGTCTTGTCGCTTTCATTGGGGGCAGGAGTGCCTTGCGTGCCGATGATCCGATAGCCGGTACCGGCGCAGGAGGCCTCGGCCTTTTCATAGCAGCTGGCCCAGGATCCGGCTTCCCCGGAACAGTCTATGCTCAAAGCCTGTTCGCCATTGGCCAGGTAGGTATCGGACACGGTGGCGCAGCCGCCCAGGGCCAGGATCGCCGAGATTGCCAGCAGTTTGTTCATGGATTTTTCGTCGTCTTGAGGAGGGAGGAACACCTGTTGGCGATGCTATAGCTAATGGCCATGGCGGTACAGGGATTGCTGGTCGTTCTTGGTCTTGTTGCAGCTGCCTGCGGGCGATCTTGCGAGATCGATGCCGCAGGCATCTTGCCTGGTGCCATCACCGGGTATCCGAAAGGGGCTCGGATCTTGCTCGGGATCGCCCGCAAGCAGGCTGCCTACGCTCTCGTTGGTCGGGCTGGAAGCAGCGCACTGCAAGCCTTTGAGGTCATGCTCCAGGCGATCCGATGGGCGCTGCGGAACTATCTGGCGCTTTATTTCTCTATGATGGCAGCGGTTAGCCAGTGTGGGGCATTGTAAGGTGCTCGCCGCCTGATTAGACTGCGCCGAAACTCGTACGCACAGCCTTATTTAAGGACTCATATGATCAAGAAATGCTTGTTCCCTGCAGCCGGTTACGGTACTCGCTTCCTGCCAGCGACTAAGGCCATGCCCAAAGAAATGCTGCCGGTGGTGAACAAGCCACTGATCCAGTACGGCGTTGAAGAAGCGCTGGATGCTGGGTTGAATGAAATCTCCATCGTGACCGGTCGTGGCAAGCGCGCCCTCGAAGACCACTTCGACATCAGTTACGAGTTGGAAAACCAGATCAAGGGCACCGACAAGGAGAAGTACCTGGTCGGTATTCGCAAGCTGCTGGACGAGTGCTCGTTCTCCTACACCCGCCAGACCGAAATGAAGGGCCTGGGCCATGCGATTCTCACCGGTCGTCCGCTGATCGGTGACGAACCTTTCGCCGTAGTGCTGGCTGATGACCTGTGCGTCAACCTCGAAGGCGACGGTGTGCTGACCCAGATGGTCAAGCTGTACAAGCAGTTCCGCTGCTCGATCGTGGCCATCCAGGAAGTCGACCCGCAGGAAACCAACAAGTACGGCGTGATCGCCGGCGAGATGATCCGCGACGATATCTATCGCGTTCACAGCATGGTCGAGAAGCCAAAGCCCGAGGATGCTCCGTCGAACCTGGCGATCATCGGCCGCTATATCCTGACTCCGGATATCTTCGACCTGATCGAGCAGACCGAGCCAGGAAAGGGTGGCGAGATCCAGATCACCGACGCCCTGATGAAGCAGGCGCAAAACGGTTGCGTGATGGCCTACAAGTTCAAGGGCAAGCGTTTTGACTGCGGTGGCGCCGAAGGCTACATCGAAGCGACCAACTTCTGCTTCGAGAACTTCTACAAGACCGGCAAGGCTTACTGATAGTCGCTGCACGGTTTTCTCTGGAAAAGCCACCTGCGGGTGGCTTTTTCATTTATCGCCCATATGTCCATCCACTGCGCTGACCGCTTCGCCATCTGCGGTTATGCTTGTCAGCCTGCCTGGGAGAGTGAAATGGCCTACGATTTTGATCTGTATGTAATTGGCGCCGGTTCCGGCGGTGTACGTTGCGCACGCTTCGCCGCAGGCTTCGGGGCGAAGGTCGCGGTGGCCGAGAGCCGTTACCTGGGAGGCACCTGCGTCAACGTCGGCTGCGTGCCGAAGAAGCTGTTGGTGTACGGCGCCCACTTCGCCGAAGACTTCGAGCAGGCCTCCGGGTTCGGCTGGGATCTTGGCGCGGCGAATTTCGACTGGGCGACCCTGATCGGCAACAAGGATCGGGAAATCCATCGCCTCAACGGCATCTATCGCAACTTGCTGGTCAACAGCGGCGTGACCCTGCACGAAGGGCATGCCGAGTTGATCGATCCGCATCAGGTGGAGGTCAATGGCCAGCGCTATACCGCCAGGCACATCCTGATCGCCACTGGCGGCTGGCCGCAGATCCCGGACATCCCGGGGCGCGAACATGCCATCAGCTCCAATGAAGCCTTCTATCTCAAGGAACTGCCCAAGCGCATCCTGGTGGTGGGCGGCGGCTACATCGCGGTGGAGTTCGCCGGAATCTTCCACGGCCTGGGGGCGGACACCCAGTTGTTGTATCGCGGTGACTTGTTCCTGCGCGGCTTCGATGGCGCGGTGCGCAAGCACCTGCAGGAAGAGCTGACCAAGCGCGGCTTGGGGTTGCAATTCAATGCCGACATCGAGCGTATCGACAAGCAAGCCGACGGCAGCCTCGAGGTTACCCTCAAGGATGGTCGCAAGCTGGCGGCCGACTGCGTGTTCTATGCCACGGGGCGCCGGCCGATGCTCGACAACCTGGGCCTGGAGAATACCGCGGTCAAGCTCGACAAGCGCGGCTTCATCGAGGTCGACGATCTGTATCAGAGCAGCGAGCCGTCGATCCTGGCCATTGGCGATGTGATCGGCCGGGTGCAGTTGACCCCGGTGGCCCTGGCCGAAGGCATGGCGGTGGCGCGCCGCCTGTTCCAGCCCGAGCAGTATCGCCCGGTGGATTACCGGATGATTCCTACTGCCGTGTTCAGCCTGCCGAACATCGGCACCGTCGGTCTCACCGAGGAGCAAGCGCGCGAGGCTGGACGTCAGGTGCAGATTTTCGAAAGCCGTTTCCGGCCGATGAAGCTGACCCTGACTGACTGTCAGGAGCGCACCCTGATGAAGCTGGTGGTGGATGCCGAGACCGACAAGGTGCTGGGTTGCCACATGGTCGGCCCGGACGCCGGCGAAATCGTCCAGGGCCTGGCCATTGCACTGAAGGCCGGGGCGACCAAGCGTGACTTTGACGAAACCATCGGCGTGCATCCGACCGCCGCTGAAGAGTTCGTCACCATGCGGACCCCGGTCGCCGGCTGATCAGGCGTCCTTTGCTGGGCCTGGCTGGGCCTTGTCGGCAGCCAGGCGCAGCGCCTCCAGGCTGGTCTCGGCCTTGGTGACGCGTGCTTCCAGTTCCTTGCCCGCCCGGGTTTGTTGCCGATTCTTTTCCTTGAGTGCCTGAATCTCTTCCTGAGCTACGCGCAAGCGCTCCTGAAGCAGGGTGCCTTCGTTGCCCTGGCGGGCCAGTTGCTCATTGAGTTGCGTCTGCAGGGTGCTGCCCTGGCTCAGCGCTTCCTGGGTCTGTTTGAGCTCCTTGAGAGTGGTGCGTTGCTCGCTGAGCAGGCGTTCGTTGTCGCGGTGCAGTTGGGTGATCTCATCCTGGCGTACCAGGAGACTCTGCTGGGCCTGGCGCAACTCCATCTGGACTTGCTGCATTTGCCCCTCGTGGCGACGCAGTTCCTGGTCGCGCTGCTCCTTGCTGGCTGCGCGGTAATGCTCCAAGGCGTCGCGGGCATGCAGGTGCTTTTCTTCCAGGGAGCGGATCTGCTGTTCCTTGTCGGCCAGGCGCAGGTCGTAGTCCTTGAGGGCCTGGCCGAGTTCGGCATTGTGGGTCCGTTCGCCCTGCAGCATGTTGCGGGTGTCGTGTAGTGCGGCGCTTTCGTTGGCCAGGGCCGCGACCTTGTCCTGTATTTGCTGCTGCAGTTGCTCTTCGTGGCGGCGCATTTCCTCCAGTTGCTGTTCCAGCGTCTGCTTCTGCTCCTGGAAGTGGGCGAGGGCCTGTTCCAGTGGCTCCTGGGCCTGCTCCGAAAGACGCCGGGCGAGGCGCCCGACCAGCTCCGCGAGCTCTTCGTCCAGTGGTATCGGACCGGAATCCCGTTGTCCGGCGCCGTCATCCAGCTCCTTCAAGTAGCGGTGGATGGTGGTTTTCGAACCGGTGTTGCCCATTTCTATACGTACTGCATCGATGCTGGGGTGTCCGCCGCGGGCAAGGATCGCCTGGCGCGCCTTTTTCACCACCGCTTTGTTTATGCCTCCGCGAGCCATCTTGCCTCCAACGATTTAGTACTATGTTACGTGGTATGTAATTTAGGTAATTGTACATATGAATCTGCATGCCAGATAGCAGGATAATGACAGTGGATATTTTAGTATTATCCAATCTCAGCGACCTGCATCGGGTTTTCCTGCCGATTTTGTCCTGTACTTGCTGGAGTCAAGGCGCCATGAGTGAACTGGATCGTTATCTACAAGCGGCCACCCGCGACAACACCCGTCGCAGCTATCGAGCGGCCATCGAGCATTTCGAGGTGCAGTGGGGAGGCTTCCTGCCGGCGACGGCGGAAGGCGTCGCCCGTTACCTGGCGGCCTATGCCGGCGAGTTGTCGATCAACACCTTGAAGCTGCGCTTGTCGGCATTGGCGCAGTGGCATAACAGCCAGGGGTTCGTCGACCCGACCAAGGCCCCGGTGGTGCGCCAGGTACTCAAGGGGATTCGGGCCTTGCACCCAGCCCAGGAGAAGCAGGCCGTGCCTTTGCAGTTGCAGGACCTGGAGCGGGTCGCCAGCTGGCTCGATGAGCAGGCGTCGCAAGCTCTGGCCGAGCGATGCCAGGCCGGCCTGCTGCGTGCGCGGCGGGATCGGGCGTTGATCCTTCTGGGGTTCTGGCGTGGCTTTCGCAGCGACGAGCTCTGTCGTGTGCAGGTCGAGCATGTGCAGGCCCACGCCGGCTCCGGCATCAGCCTGTACTTGCCGCGCAGCAAGGGCGATCGCGACAACCTGGGCCGTACCTACAGTACGCCGGCCTTGCAGCGCCTGTGCCCGGTGCAGGCCTACATCGAATGGATCAATACCGCCGCACTGGTGCGCGGGCCGGTATTTCGCGCCATCGATCGCTGGGGCAACCTGGGCGAGCAGGGGCTGCATGCCAACAGCGTGATTCCCCTGTTGCGCCAGGTGCTGGAGCAGGCCGGTATCGCCGCCGAGCGCTACACCAGCCATTCCCTGCGCCGCGGGTTCGCCACCTGGGCCCAGCGCAGCGGCTGGGACCTGAAGTCGCTGATGGCCTACGTGGGGTGGAAGGACCTGAAATCGGCCATGCGCTATGTCGAGGCCGAGCCCTTCGCGGGCATGGCGCAGCTCAGGGAGAAGGCGGTCGACCCTTAGGCAAGGTTTTTTCTATTAATACTCAGGGCTCATAGCCAAAACCAATCGAGAGCATCAGGTTTACCAATGAGCCAGATGGCGACTCATTGGCTAGGATTCTCCCCATCAAGTTTTCACCCAATGTCTTCAACCACTGATGGAGAGTCAACGATGCCTATCATCAACAGCCAAGTTAAACCGTTCAAAGCTACTGCATTCAAAAACGGTGAGTTCGTCGAAGTATCGGATGCCGACCTGAAAGGCAAGTGGTCCGTAGTGTTCTTCTACCCAGCTGACTTCACCTTCGTCTGCCCGACCGAGCTGGAAGACCTGGCCGACAACTACGCCGAATTCCAGAAGCTGGGCGTTGAGATCTACAGCGTTTCCACCGACACCCACTTCGCCCACGCTGCCTGGCACAACACTTCGCCAGCCATCGGCAAGATCAAGTACACCATGATCGGCGATCCGACCCTGGCCATCTCCCGCAACTTCGACGTGCTGATCGAAGAAGCAGGCCTGGCTGACCGCGGTACCTTCGTGATCAACCCGGAAGGCCAGATCAAGATCGTTGAAATCAACGATGGTGGCGTAGGCCGTGACGCTTCCGAGCTGCTGCGCAAGATCAAGGCCGCCCAGTACGTCGCTGCCCACCCAGGCGAAGTCTGCCCAGCCAAGTGGAAAGAAGGCGAGGCCACCCTGGCTCCGTCCCTGGACCTGGTCGGCAAGATCTAAGTCCATGCGTCATCCAGAGGCGGTCATCCGCACTTAAGTAAGCCGCACCGCCCTCAAATAACGCCCGGGCGAGATTCGCCCGGGCGTTGTTTTTTTACCGAACCAAAGGAAATCGCCCGTATGTTGGACGCCAATCTTAAATCTCAGTTGAAGTCATACCTGGAGCGGGTCACACAGCCGATCGAGATCGTCGCCTCCCTCGACGACGGTGCGAAATCCCAGGAAATGCTCGCGCTACTCAAAGACATCGTCAGTCTTTCCAATCAAATTACCTTGCTCGACAACGGTACCGATGCGCGCAAGCCGTCGTTCTCGTTGAATCGCCCGGGGAGTGATATCAGCCTGCGTTTCGCCGGTATCCCCATGGGCCACGAGTTCACTTCCCTGGTACTGGCGCTGCTACAAGTGGGTGGCCATCCATCCAAGGCCAGCGCGGAAGTGATCGAGCAGGTCCGCTCGCTCAAGGGCGAGTTCAACTTCGAAACCTATTTCTCGCTGTCCTGCCAGAACTGCCCGGACGTGGTCCAGGCACTGAACCTGATGGCGGTGCTCAACCCCAATATTCGCCACGTGGCCATCGATGGCGCGCTGTTCCAGGCCGAGGTTGACGAGCGCAAGGTCATGGCCGTGCCCAGCATCTACCTCAATGGCGTGAACTTCGGCCAAGGCCGCATGGGCCTGGAAGAAATCCTGGCCAAGCTCGACACCGGCGCGGTGGAGAAACAAGCGCAGAAACTCAGCGCCAAGGAAGCCTTCGACGTGCTGGTGGTCGGCGGTGGCCCGGCCGGCGCTGCGGCAGCCATCTATGCTGCGCGCAAGGGGATCCGCACCGGTGTGGTCGCCGAGCGTTTCGGTGGACAAGTACTGGACACCATGGCCATCGAGAACTTCATTTCGGTGCAGGAGACTGAAGGCCCGAAACTGGCCGCGGCCCTGGAAGAGCACGTCAAGCAATACGACGTCGATATCATGAACCTGCAGCGTGCCAGTGCCCTGGTGCCAGCCAAGGATGCGGGTGACCTGCATGAGGTGCGGTTCGAGAGCGGCGCCAGCCTCAAGGCCAAGTCGGTGATCCTGGCCACCGGTGCGCGCTGGCGTGAAATGGGTGTGCCCGGTGAGCAAGAGTACAAGGCCAAGGGTGTGTGCTTCTGTCCGCACTGCGATGGCCCGCTGTTCAAGGGCAAGCGCGTGGCAGTGATCGGCGGCGGCAACTCCGGTGTCGAAGCGGCCATCGACCTGGCGGGTATCGTCAGCCATGTGACCCTGCTGGAGTTCGACAGCCAACTGCGTGCCGACGCTGTGCTGCAACGCAAGTTGTTCAGCCTGCCCAACGTCAAGGTCATCACCAGCGCCCTGACCAGCGAAGTCAAGGGCGACGGGCAGAAGGTCACTGGCCTGGTCTACAAGGATCGCCAGTCGGGTGAGTTCAACAACGTCGAACTGGAAGGCATCTTTGTGCAGATCGGCCTGCTGCCCAACACCGACTGGCTCAAGGGCACGGTTGAATTGTCGCCACGTGGCGAGATCATCGTCGATGCGCGCGGCGAGACTTCGTTGCCTGGAGTGTTTGCGGCAGGTGACGTCACCACGGTGCCGTACAAGCAGATCGTGATCGCGGTGGGCGAGGGGGCCAAGGCATCCCTGAGTGCTTTCGACCACCTGATCCGGACCTCGGCGCCGGACTGAGCCGCCCCCTGGAACAACAAAACCCCATGAGCCATGGCCCATGGGGTTTTTTCTTGCCTGGCGAACCAGGCCCGGCTGGGTGCTGCCTTACAGCGGAGCTGGCTGGATGATCTCGACCCAGTAGCCATCCGGATCCTTGATGAAGGCCAGGCTTTTCATGCGGCCGTCGTTCAGGCGCTTCTGGAAGTCGCAGCCCAGGGCTTCGAAGCGCTCGCAGGCGGCGACGATGTCCGGTACCGAGATGCAGATGTGGCCGAAACCGCGAGGGTCGGTATTACCGTTGTGATAGGCGAACTGCGGGTCGTTCTCGGTGCCGTGGTTGTGGGTCAGCTCGAGAATGCC
Organism: Pseudomonas piscis; assembly: GCF_009380155.1. Classification (GTDB taxonomy): domain Bacteria; phylum Pseudomonadota; class Gammaproteobacteria; order Pseudomonadales; family Pseudomonadaceae; genus Aquipseudomonas; species Aquipseudomonas piscis. Next base: position 138,624 of record NZ_WHUV01000002.1, read on the forward strand.
GGGGATCGACTTCATCCATTCGGTACGCGCTGCGGCGTCGACCGGGATCTGCGCCTTGTCCACCAGGGCCAGGAAGTACAGGCTGAACTCAGCCTCGGGGAAATCACGTTTCTCCACCAGGGAGAAACCCAGGACCCGGGTGTAGAAGTCCAGGGAGCGGGTGATGTCCTTGACGCGCAACATGGTGTGGTTGAACACGAAGCGGGCGGTGGCGGCGTCAGGCTGGGCGGTTACGCCGGGAAAAGTGTTGAGTTCGTTGAGGCTCATGGGCCCTCCGGGAAATGAGACGGCAAGGGCTGGTCGAAGGCTCGGGCAGCGGCTTGCCGGGGCAATGGTTCGGACATCCTTGGGATTGGCCAATGATACGCAAGTGCCTGGGATGGGCCAAACCCAAAGCTCTTGATCTATTGCCCATTCCTGGCGCCGGGCTCAGACTCCAGGCTCCCTTCTCCAGTGTGCAGAACATGATCCTGTCGTTCAGAACCCCCGTTGTAGCCCTGTTCCTGGCAATGCTCGCCGGTGCCGCACAGGCGGCTCCCGAAATCAGCTGGCCCCAGGGCTGGACGGTGGAACCGGTGCCCTCCCAGGAGGCCGACCAGGCCGCCAAGGTGTCGCGCCAGCGGGCGGTGAAGAACGACGCCGCGGGCAATCCGCAACTGGTCATGGAGTTGACCATGAGCCAGGTCGAGCCCGGGCATGTAGTCAATCTCCAGGGGGTATTGCTGGAGATGCGCAAGTCAGTACAGAAGGACTTTGCCCAAGGTGGTTACCAGAGCGTGTGCAACAAGATCCATGCCGCGCAGTTGAGTCGCCTCGAAGCATTGGAAACCACTTGCACTATTACCCAGAATGGCCGGCATGTGCTGTCGCAAACATTGGTGGCCGCATTGGATGGGGATAAGGCTTATGTACTTTCATACGCTGGCCAGGCAGCGGCTTATGCCGATAGTCGGGATGAAGTACTCGCCATTCGAAATAACCTGAAACTTTAAGCGGGTTTAAGGCTCATCGTTTGCTTTCTGCGTGTTGCAGGTTCGTTATCGAAAGGCACTAAGCGTGAAGTTGAGCATGCCTGGCCCTTATTCCACGCTGGCTGCAGCTCGCGAGAGGGCAGATGTGATGCAGGAGTCTGCCCGCAATGTGCGTAAGATCTTTCCTTTGACTCTGGGGCACTAAAATTATTCCGCTCAATAAAAAGCCCTGCATGTGCAGGGCCTTTTTCAGGTGCGGCTTTGTTCAAGCACGCAGCCAGGAGTCCACAGTAGCGGCGCCGTATTGTTCTTTCCAAGCCTTCAGGCCGCGATGGTTGCCGCCCTTGGTTTCGATCAGCTCGCCGGTGTGCGGGTTCTGGTAGACCTTGACCACACGGGCGCGGCGCTGTTTAGGGGCGCTGGCCTGTGGCAGGCCGGCCTTGCCCAGGTTCGGATCGAGGATCGCGATGATGTCACGCAGGTTCTTGTCGTAGGACTTCATCAGAGCCTGGAGTTTTTCTTCGAACTCGATTTCCTTCTTGAGCCCGGCGTCGTTCTTCAGGGATTCAAGCTGGGCGAGCTGTTCTTGAAGTGCTTTCTCGGCAGCACGGAATTCAGCAAGTCTGGACAATATCTTCACTCCAATAGTCTATTTTGGCTAATACACAGCACAAACAAAGCTATAAGCCATGAACTGGTTAAGGTTCGATTAACTGGCCTACCTGTGAAACTTGTACAGGCGTGAAAAATTGTAGTAGTTAACGCGCCGCGAGTAAATCGTGTTGTTCTTGTTCCAGGCCATATTTGTAAATTGATGCAAAGCTGCTCATGGTCGGAGTTACTTGTCGAGCATTATTTTTCTGACATGGCTATTTAATGGCGCGCTATAGCTGTAACAAATCCTGAGCTGGGCATGGGCTTTCCAAACAAGTAACCCTGGAGCAAGTGCACGCCCTTGGCTGTCAGGTAATCCCGTTGTTCGGCAGTTTCAATACCTTCGGCGACTATGCTCAGGTCGAGTTTGAGTGAGAGTTCGATAATGCTGTCCAGTATATGCAGCGACAGTGCATCGGCACCGATCATGGCCACGAAACTCTGGTCGATTTTCAAGTAGTCGACATTGAAGGTGCGCAGATAACCGAGGCTGGAGTGGCCGGTGCCGAAGTCATCGATGGCGATCATCACCCCCAGTTCACGTAATTCAGCGAACAACTGCTGGGTGACGGCCGTAGGCTCGATCAGTTCGCGTTCGGTCAGTTCCAGCACCAGGACCACCTTGCCCGGCTCGAATGCCGCCAGGAACTCCCGGCAGTCCTCCAGCAATTGCAGGTCCTGGCAATGGCGCGCGGTGATATTGATCGCGATATGAAAGCCGTCGGGGAAGTTCCCGGCCCAGGGCGCCAGTACCTCTCGGGTCTGGCGCAGCAACGAAAGGGTCATGGGCACTATCAACCCCGTATGTTCGGCGAAGGGAATGAACAGGTCAGGACGGACCAGGCCCTCCCTGGGGTGTTGCCAGCGCATCAGCACTTCGATACCGGCCCACTGCAGGCTGTCGCCGCGCACAATCGGCTGGAAGTACGGGATGAACTCCCGCGCCACCAGTGCCCGCTGCAGCTCGTGCCTGGGGGAAACGGCACGTTGTTGCAGCCAGTGGGCGAGGCCGCCGGCGGCGGCGCCGAGGAAGATCAGCAAGCTGAACAGCGCCGGATACTGGCTTTTCATATAGCGCCAGACACTGCCCTGGGCGAACCCGGCATTGACGCTGTAGGGATAGCGTGACGAGGTCAGTTGCTGGCTGGCCACCGCTGCCAGGGGAGCGTTGCCTTCGCGCACCTGGCCGTCACTGGACAACCAATGCCGGCCCACTTGCAGTTGCAACTGAGCGAAACGGCTGAGCATGCGCAGGGTGTTGGTCGGATGATAACCGTTGATGGCCGCCAGGGCCGCGCCTTCGCCGGCGCTCAAGCGGTAGACCAGCAGCGGGGTCTCGGGAGTGACGTGGTTGCCATCCATCAGGCGCAGCCGGCCATCCACGTAGTCCCGGGGATCGAGGACCGCCGCGTAGCTGCCCAGGTATGAACTGCAGTAGTTGTTGTCGCGCCACACCAGGTTGGTGGAGCGCACCAGTGGGCGCCGGGTCACTTGTTCGCGCAGGGCCAGTTGCCGGGCGGCGTCGCACTCCTGTCCGGCCAGGGGCAGCAGGGCACGGGCGGCGCTGTCGGAGTGGTCGAGCATCTGGTCGAACTGCTCGATGGCTTCTTCGGCGATTTCCTGGCTGTTGTGCAGCAAGGTCCGTTGCGCCTGGAGGTAGAGGATGACGGCTCCGAGCACGATCGGCAGGAGTATCGCCAGCAAGGTCCAGAAGGTGTGGGTGGAGCGTTGGAGTGGACCTTTGGCGGTCAGCGGCATGGGTCGGACCTGTGGCAAGGGGGAGGGGCAGGGCGCCGGTCACGGACGCGGTATTGCCTGGATCATCGCAGGATAGACGGCTTTGCCTGGCTACAGAGACCCTGGGCAAGGTCGATGAAGGCCAGGGTCGCTGGCGATGACTGGCGGCGGTCCAGCACCGCGACACCGATCTTGCGCTGCACCGCCGGCACCAATGGGCGACTTGTATAGCGCGGGTCTGCCCCTTGGGGCAACGACAATTGGGCGACGATGCTCAGGGCATCGCCCCGGGCCACGGTTTCCAGGGTGCTGAGCAATTGTGAGCAGCGATAGCGAATGTTGGGGACCAGCCCGGCGCCAATGAACAACCGCGACACCAGTTCCGCAGAGCCGGCCTCGGTGAGGACGAAGGGATCCTGGCACAGCTGCTCCAGGCTTAGCTGCGACTCGCCGGCCAGGGGATGGCCTGCCGGAACCAGGGCCAGCAGTTGGTCCTGCACCAGGGGGAAGCTGTCGAAGCGTTCCTGGGGCAGCACCACGAAGCCCAGGTCGATACGCCGCTCCTCCAGCCACTGCAGGACCTGGCGGTCCGGTCCTTCGTCGATATGCACTTCGATCCCCGGATACTGGGCGCGGTATTGCGCCAGGATCGGTGGCAGCAGGCGGATGGAGGAGGTTGGGCCGAACGAGCCGATGCGCAAGGTGCCACGCTTCATGCCCCGGGCATCGGCGGCCTCCTGTTCCAACGTCGCTGCGAGGCCGAGCATAGCTCGGGCCCGTGCCAGCAATTGCTGGCCGATGTCGGTGAGCTCGACCTGGGCCTGGTGCCGACGGAACAACTCCACCCCCAGCTCCTGCTCCAGGGACCTGATGGCGTGGGACACCGCCGACTGGCTGATGCCCAGGTGCGTGGCGGCGCTGGTGAAGCCCTGGAACTGGGCTACCTGGGAAAAGATTTCCAGCTGGGTCAGGGTCATGAGTAAAAGCTCATTTTACGATGATCAGGCATTAGACAAAGAATATTCCGGCAAGACAAATCCGATCTTCTTCGAGTGCGATCAACATGAGCGAGAGCAGTTTCTCTGCCCCACTGGCTGCCAGGCACCACGACCTGGGGGTCTATTGCAAGTTGGCGGTGGTGACCATGATCTGGGGCGGCACCTTCGTCGCCGGGCGCTACCTGGCCTCGGGGCTGTCGCCGTTGCTGGCCGCCAGCTTGCGTTTTCTCCTGGCCAGCCTGGCCCTGCTGGGCTTCATGGCCCTGGCGCGAATTCCCCTGGTGCGCCCGAGCTTCAGGCAGCTCGGCCAACTGGCGCTCTTGGGGTTCTTCGGGATCTTCTTCTACAACCTGTGCTTCTTCCTCGGCCTGCAGCAGATCAACGCCTCGCGAGCCTCGCTGATCGTCGCCCTGAACCCGGCGGTGATCGCCCTGGCATCCTGGGCACTGTTCAAGGAACGCCTGGACCGGCGCAAGCTGCTGGGTATCGGCCTGTGCCTGGGAGGTGCGGCCCTGGTGATCTGCAGTCGTGATCCTTCGGCCCTGGTCAGCCAGGCGGGGAGTTGGCGCGGCGACTTGTTGATCCTCGGTTGTGTCCTGGGCTGGGGCGTGTATTCGCTGTTTTCCAAGGAACTGAACCAGAGCCTGGGACCGCTGCAGACGGTGACCTACTCGGTGGTGCTGGGAACCTTGATGTTGTGCGCGGCGACCCTGGTGCGCGGCGAATTCGACCTGCAAGCGGTGCTCCACCTGGACCTGGCCCAGGGCCTGGCTCTTCTATACCTGGGTGTACTGGGCTCGGCGCTGGCCTACATCTGGTACTACGACGGCCTGCGGCGGATCGGCGCTACCCGCTGCGGGGTATTCATTGCCCTCAACCCGCTGACGGCGGTGATTCTCGGGGCGCTGCTGCTGGCCGAGCAACTGAGCCTGGTGATGGTGCTGGGGGGCGCGCTGATCCTGGGCGGCATCTACCAGTGCAACCGGCCCCTTGCGAAGGGGACAAGCAAGGCGATTTCATAAAGAGTGCGGACAAAGGCTTTTACGCTGTGTAGAATCTGTTTACGCATACAATAATAAAGTCTTCTGGCAGCAGAAGCCTGGCCAGCCGGCAAGACAGGACCGATATGAAGATTCTCGGATTCCAACTCATCTATGGTGACTTCCTCGCGCGCAGCGTGCGGGGCATTTCCTGCGCACCACCTGCCTTCCTCAGCATTGATAGCAACTAACGATCCGTTAATTCTAAAAATATGATGAGGCGCCAACCATGGCAGATATCTTTGAAAACCCGATGGGCCTGATGGGCTTTGAATTCATCGAATTCGCATCGCCCACCCCCAATACCCTCGAACCGATCTTCGAGATCATGGGTTTCACCAAAGTCGCGACCCATCGTTCAAAAGACGTGCACCTGTATCGCCAAGGCGCGATCAACCTGATCCTCAACAACGAACCCCACAGCATCGCTTCCTACTTCGCCGCGGAACACGGCCCGTCGGTATGCGGCATGGCGTTCCGCGTCAAGAATGCCCAGCAGGCCTACGCCCGCGCCCTGGAACTGGGTGCGCAGCCGATCCACGTCGCCACCGGCCCGATGGAACTGAACCTGCCGGCGATCAAGGGCATCGGCGGCGCGCCGCTGTACCTGATCGACCGCTACGGCGAAGGCAGCTCGATCTATGACATCGACTTCGTGTTCCTCGAAGGCGTGGACCGCAACCCACCAGGTGCGGGCCTGAAGATCATCGACCACCTGACCCACAACGTGTATCGCGGACGCATGGCCTACTGGGCCGGTTTTTACGAGAAGTTGTTCAACTTCCGCGAGATCCGCTACTTCGACATCAAGGGCGAATACACCGGCCTGACTTCCAAGGCCATGACCGCCCCGGACGGCATGATCCGCATCCCGCTGAACGAGGAATCGTCCAAGGGCGCAGGCCAGATCGAAGAGTTCCTGATGCAGTTCAACGGCGAAGGCATCCAGCACGTAGCCTTCCTCACCGACGACCTGGTCAAGACCTGGGACGCCCTGAAGAAGATCGGCATGCGCTTCATGACCGCACCGCCTGATACCTACTACGAAATGCTCGAAGGGCGCCTGCCAAACCACGGCGAGCCGGTTGATCAACTGCAATCGCGCGGCATCCTGCTCGACGGTGCGTCGGATAAAGAAGACAAGCGCCTGCTGCTGCAGATCTTCTCGGAAACCCTGATGGGCCCGGTGTTCTTCGAATTCATCCAGCGCAAAGGCGACGATGGTTTCGGCGAGGGCAACTTCAAGGCATTGTTCGAATCGATCGAGCGTGATCAGGTACGACGTGGCGTGCTCGCCACCGAATAAGCCGCGTAGCGCTTGAAGCCCAAGCCCGGCCAGGTCTTTCCTGGCCGGGCTTTGTTTTGCCTGTCGGTTGGCGATTGTGAATGTGTTAATGTTCTCGCCTTTGTTTCCAGGCCCTGACCGACTCCTTGATGAAAACCCCCAGACCTTCCCTGACCCTGACCCTGCTGCAGGCCCGTGAGGCCGCCATGGCGTTCTTCCGTCCTTCGCTGAACCAGCACGAGCTCACCGAACAGCAGTGGCGGGTGATCCGCATCCTGCGCCAGAACGGCGAACTGGAGAGCCACCAGCTGGCGAAGATGGCCTGCATCCTGCCGCCAAGCATGACCGGGGTGCTGACGCGCCTGGAGCGCGATGAGTACGTCAGCCGGCGCAAGTCACCGGAGGACCAGCGCCGCCTGTTCATCACCCTGACCCAGAGGGGCCATGCCTGCTTCGAATCCATGAGCGACGACATGGAGGTCAACTACCAGAGGATCCAGCAGCAGTTCGGCGAGGAAAAGATGCAAGCCTTGCTGGCACTGCTCAACGAACTGAAGCAGATCAAGCCCTGACGCGGCACTGGCGAAAGTAGCCGGGCTCGAGCCAGGGCGAGGCTGCGGGCAGGTTTGCAGAGGCTCTTTGGCTATCCCATTACCCGCGTCGCTGGCGCAGCAGGTGGCGCGCACCCTCGGTGATCAGCACCAGCACCGCCAGCCAGATCGGCACGTAGGTCAGCCATTGGCCCTCCTTGATGCTTTCCCCCAGCAACAGGGCCACCATCAGCAGCAACACCGGCTCCACGTAGCTGAGCAGGCCGAACAGGCTGAAAGCCAGTTGGCGGCTGGCGATGATGTAGCACACCAGCGCCGAGGCGCTGATCAGGCCCAGCAGCGGGATCAGCAGGTACAGCCGGGGCTGGGCATCCAGCACGGCGAAGCCTTGTTCGCCTCCTTGCACCACCCATAGCGCCACCGGTATCAACAGCGCCATGTCCAGCCACAATCCGCCCAGGTGATCACTGTGCAAGCGCCGGCGCAGGACGAAGTACAGCGGGTAGCCCACGGCCACCACCAGGGTCGCCCAGGAAAAACTGCCAGCCTGGTACAACTCGTTGAGCACGCCGATGCAGGCCAGCGTTGCGGCCAGCTTTTGCAGGCGCGACAGGCGTTCGCCGTAGACGATACGCCCGGTGAGGATCATGGTCAGCGGCAGCAGGAAGTAGCCCTGGGATACATCCAGGCTGTAGCCGTTGAGCGGCGCCCACATGAACAGCCACAACTGCACGCCCACCAGGGCCGAGGACAACAGCAGCGCCAGGGCCATGGCCGGTCTGGCGCGCACCCGGCGCAAGACTTCGCCGACCCTTGGCCATTCGCCGGTGAGCAGCATGAACAGGGTCATGCACGGCAGGGTGAGGAGCATTCGCCAGCCGAAGATCTCCACCCCGGTAAGGGGCTCCAGCAGCGACGTGTAGAAATACATGACGGCGAACAGCACCGACGCCAGGACCGATAACGCAATACCTTTAGACACACTGTCCTCGTAAGACCCGGAGGCGCAGGGCGCCGGGAGTTGGGGGGTAAACAAGCGAGGGCAATATAGAGGGTTTGGCGCGAGATTTTTGCTCTGTTTGCGACATGCCGGCGGGATATTTTTTCATTCGTCCCCCTGGCCGCCTCCAGCAATCGCCGGCGGCGGCCCTCGGACCGCCACCGGCAGCTCTCAGTCGAGGCGGGCAAAACGCCCCGGGACGAAATGGCTGACATCGTTGAAGCCCGGTGTCGAGGCGTGCCCCGGGGTCACCAGGGAGTCGACGAAGGCTTCGTCCTCGGCGCTGATGCGCACGGCCAGCGCCCGGGCATAGGCGTCCCATTGGGCCTCGGTGCGCGGGCCGACGATGGCCGAGCTCACCGCCTGGTTGTTCAGCACCCAGGCAATGGCGAACTCGACGATACCCACCCCGCGGCCCTGGGCGTACTGCTGGACCTGCTGGGCGATGCGCAGGGACTCCACTCGCCATTCGGTCTCCAGGATGCGCTTGTCCTGGCGGCCGGCGCGGCTGTCGCTGTCCGGGGTCGCGTCGGGTGCGTACTTGCCGCTGAGCACGCCGCGGGCCAGTGGGCTGTAGGGCACCACGCCCAGGCCATAGGCACGGGCCGCGGTGATCTGCTCGCCTTCGGCCTGGCGGTTGACCAGGTTGTACAGCGGCTGGCTGATCACCGGGCGCTCCACGCCCAGCTGGTCGGCAATGCGTACCGCTTCGGCGATCCGCCAACCCCGGTAGTTGGACAGCCCCCAGTGTCGGATCTTGCCCTGGCGCAGCAGGTCGCCGATGGCCGCGATGCTCACTTCCAGCGGCGTGTCGTGGTCCTCGCGGTGCAGGTAGTAGATGTCCAGGTAATCGGTGCCGAGCCGGGTCAGGCTGGCCTCGATGGCGTTGCCGATGTGCTTGCGGTTCAGGCCGCTGCGATTGGGCACACCGTCGGCCGGGCCGAAGCCGACCTTGGAGGCCAGCACCCAGTCATGGCGGTGGCGGGCGATGGCCTCGCCGACGATCTCCTCGGAGCGGCCCTGGTTGTAGACATCGGCAGTGTCGATGAAGTTGATGCCCTGGTCCCAGGCCTTGTCGATGATGCGCAGCGAGTCTTCGGTGCTGGTCTGCTCGCCGAACATCATGGTGCCCAGGGTCAGGCTGGAAACCTTGAGGCCGGAGTGACCGAGGATGCGATAGCTCATGGGGCGGGATCCTTGTGCTGGAAAGGTGGCGGGGCCGCCCATCAAATACCAGAACCGCACGCCGGGGCAATGCCTGTCACGGACAGAGTTCGCGGCAGCGCTGGACCAGGAAGCTGTGCAGCAAGCGCACCCGTTCGGACACCTGCAGGCGGTGCGGGCACAGCAGGTTGAAGGGCAGTGGCTCCCCTTGCCAATCCGTGAGCAGTGGCACCAGGCGCCCGGCGCGAAGGTCCTCGGCCACATCCAGCCTTGCCTTGTAGACCAGGCCATGGCCGGCCAGGGCCCAGCGCCGGGCTACCTCGCCGTCGTCGCACGAGTAGTCGCCGCGTACCTGGACCTCGCGCACCTGGTCGTCCCGGCTGAAGCGCCAGAGGTCGTAGAGCTGGCCGTCGCGCAGGTAGAGCAGGGCGCTGTGCCGAGCCAGGTCCTCGGGCACCTGCGGTGCGCCATGGCGGGCCAGGTACTGCGGGCTGGCGCAGACCACCCGTCGATGTGCCGCCAGGATCGGCAGGGCCACCAGGCTGGAGTCCCCGGGCACGCCAAAGCGCAGCGCCACATCCACGCTCTCGCGAAACAGATCGGCATGGCGGTCGTTGAGCTGCAGTTGCAGGCGCAGTTGCGGGTGCTTGTCCTTGAATTCGTCGAGCCAGGGCAGCAACGCGTTGCGCCCGAAATCCGAAGGGGCCGACAGCTGCAGCACCCCGCATAGGCCCTGGCCCTGCTGCCTGAGCGCCTGTTCGCCATCCTCCAGGGCGGCCAGGGCCAGGCGCACGCTGTCCAGGTAGCGGCGACCTTCCGGGGTCAGGCGCAGGCTGCGGGTAGAGCGGGCCAGCAGGCGACTGCCCAGGCGGGTTTCCAGGCGTTTCAGGGCGATGCTGGCCGCCGCTGCGGTGAGGCCAAGGCTGCGCGCCGCCGCGGAAATACTGCCTTCGTCGGCAATGCGAACGAAGATCTCCAGGTCGAGGATCGAGCTCATTGATAAAAATCCTTTAAAGATCCTTGCGGTTTAAGCGGATTTTTCTTCGATTGGCAAGCGGTGAAGATGTAATCCCTTTACTTCACAACAGGTGATCGCAATGACTCTTTCCAATCCAGGCTTGCATAAGCAGACCGTCGTGGTCATCGGTGCCGGCAGTGGCATCGGCGCCGCCGTGGCGCACCAGGCCGCCGCCCGTGGCGCCCGGGTAGTGCTGGCCGGGCGCGATCTCAAGGCCTTGCAGCGCCAGCAGGCACGCCTGCCGGAGTCGGCCCGGGCGCTGAGCGTGGATATCACCGACAGCGCCAGCCTGGAGGCCTTGTTCCAGGCCGTGGGCGGCTTCGATCACCTGGTGATCAGCGCCGGTCCGGCCATCGCTCCCAAACCCTTGGCCGACACTGACCTGCAGGACGCCCAGCGGGCCTTCGAGGTCAAGTTCTGGGGTGTCTGGCGCTCCGTGCAGGCCGCGCTGCCATACCTGGCGGCACGGGGCAGCATCAGCCTGACCTCGGGCATGTTGTCGCGCAAGATGGTCCCGGGGCAGGTGCTCAAGACCACCCTCAATGCCGCCCTCGATGCCCTGGGCAAGCACCTGGCCAAGGAGCTGGCGCCACGGCGGGTGAACGTGATCAGCCCAGGGATCACCTATACCGAGGCCTACGCCGGCATGCCCGCCGATGCCCGAGCGGCGATGTTCGCCAAGGCGGCCGCGAGCTTGCCGGTCGGCCGGGTCGGGGAGCCGGGGGAGGTGGCGGCGGCTTTCATCCTGGCCATGGAGAACGGCTTCATCAACGGCAGCCTGATCGATGTCGACGGTGGAGGCCTGTTGTGAACTGGCGCTTCGACCACCTGGCCTTCAACACCGATGGTGGCTCGACCCTGCCCCAGGCCTTTGCCGAGCTATTGGGGCTGCAAGCGGGCCGCCGTCCGCCGTTTCCCTTCCCCGGGCGCTGGCTGTACCAGGATGATCAGGCGCTGGTGCATGTCATCGAGCAGGATGCTTGCCCCGCGCCACAGCTGAGCCATATCGCCTTCAGCACCCAGGAGGCCGCTGCCGCGGTCTTGCTGCGGGTGCAGGCCAGCGGTCTTGAGTACCAAGTGGCGCAGGTGCCGGAAGATGGCCTCTGGCAGATCTTCGTGCGCCTGCCCGGTGGCCTGCTGCTGGAGCTGGACGCCCCGGCATCGGGGGCGTTGACCGGCAGTCATGATTACGCCCGGCATCCTGGCGCGCCGGACTGAAGCCGCCACGAAAAAAGCCCGTTCCAGCCGATGCTCGAACGGGCTTCTGGCGTTGCCGGGGTTCAGCGATGCAAGGTGCGGGTCATGCGCAGGGCCAGCAGGCTGCCGGCGACGATCACTGCCGCCAGCAGGTACAGGGCGGCATCGGTGGAACCGGTGCTGTCCTTGACCCAGCCGACGATGTAGGGGCTGAGGAAGCCGGCCATCTGGCCCATGGAGTTGATCAGCGCCAGGCCACCGGCAGCCGCCCCGGCGCTGAGCAGCGCGGTAGGCACCGGCCAGAACATCGGCAGGCCGGTGAGGGCACCCATGGTGGCGATGCTCAGGCCGAGGATGGCGATGGCCGGGTTGGCGGCGAAGTTCACCGCGATCAGCAGCCCCACGGCGCCCATCAGCATGGGTACCACGAGGTGCCAGCGGCGCTCCTTGTTCAGGTCTGCCGAGCGGCCTACCAGCAGCATGAACACCGCCGCCAGCAGGTAGGGGATCGCGCTGAGCCAGCCGATCACCAGGTTATCGGCGAACCCCAGGTTCTTGATGATCGACGGCAGCCAGAAGTTGATGGCATAGACCCCGCTCTGGATGCAGAAGTAGATCAGGCCGAAGGCCCAGATCGCCGGGTTCTTGAACACCTGGGCCAGGGAGTCGCTGGCGGTCTTGGGCTGGTTGGCGGCGTCTGCGGCCTGGTCGGCCTCGAGCATGGCGCGCTCGGCCGGGCTCAGCCACTTGGCGTGGGCGAAGCCGTCGCTCAGCAGGAAGTAGGCCAGGGCGCCGAGCACCACGGTGGGGATGCCCTGCAGCAGGAACATCCACTGCCAGCCGGCGAGGCCACCCTGGCCTGCGGCGAAATGATTGAGGATCCAGCCGGAGAACGGGCTGCCCAACAAGCCCGAGACCGGGATCGCCGACATGAACAGGGCCATGATCCGGCCACGGCGGAAGGTCGGGAACCACTGCGACAGGTACAGCACCACCCCTGGGAAGAATCCGGCTTCGGCGGCCCCGGTAAACAGGCGCAGGGTGTAGAACTGGGTTGGCGTAGTGACGAACAGCAGGCAGGTGGACAGCGTACCCCAGGCGATCATCATCAGGGCGATCCAGCGCCGCGGACCGAAGCGGGTCAGCGCCAGGTTGCTGGGCACGCCGCACAGCACGTAGCCGATGAAGAAGATCCCGGCGCCCAGGCCATAGACCGTTTCGCTGAACTTCAGGGCGTCGAGCATCTGCAACTTGGCGAAGCCGACGTTGACCCGGTCCAGGTAGTTGAACAGGTAGCAGATGAAGATGAAGGGGATCAGGCGCAGGGTGATGCGCTTGTAGACGGCGTTCTTGTCGTCAGCCTGGGCCAGGGCGGCAGCGGCTCTGTGTGACATGCTGGATCTCTCTTTATTATGATTTTGCACGGTGCAAAGGGTAACGTTGACCGCCCCGAGAGTCTCGGCCACCCTGGCGCCGCTGTCTTTGTGCCGGCGCACAGCGAATACCGTGCCCCCCTGTGCCACTGAACAACGCCGCGCGTGCCGTGGCCCGCCCTGTCGTAGCCAACCCAAGGATCACCGAGCATGTTCGAACTCGATCATGACCTGGCACAGGACATCGTCGACCGCACGATGGCCATCCTGCCCAACAACGTCAACGTCATGGACAGCCAGGGCCTGATCCTGGGCAGCGGCGAGCCGGAGCGCATCAATACCCGCCATGAGGGCGCGCAGCTGGTATTGGCCAACGGCCGGGTGGTGGAGATCGACGAACCCACCGCCCGCCGGCTCAAGGGCGTGCAGCCGGGGATCAACCTGCCGCTGTTGCACGACCAGCGCTTGATCGGCGTGTTGGGCATCACTGGTGATCCGGCGTTGCTGCGCACCTATGCCGAACTGGTACGCATGACCGCCGAAATGCTGGTGAGCCAGCGACACCAGCAGGCCGAACAGCAATGGCGCCGCCAGCGCTGCGATGACCTGCTGGCATTGCTGCTGGGCGAGGGTGGCGACTCGCCGCGCCTGGTGGACGAGGCGCGGCAGATGGGCCTCAAGCCGCAATTGGCGCGCATTCCCTATCTATTCGAGCTGGGGCTGGAAGCCGGGGCGGGGCAGGACGTCGATGCCCTCAGCGCCTGGTTGATGTCCCGCTATCCGGACAGCTGGTGCGTCAGTGCCGCGCAAACGTCGTTGCTCTGGTGCCGGCCGGCGAGCCTGACCCTGGACGACCCGCGCCTGCTGGAGCGGCTCGTCGGCCTGGGCTGGGATATCCAGCGGGTGGCGGTGGGCGGTCCGGCCGAGGGCCTCTCGGGGTTGCGCCGTTGCTACCGACGGGTCAGCGACCTGCTGGCCTATGGGCGCGACATCCTGCCCGCTACTCGCCTGCTGACCCTGGATCGCTACCGGCTGCCGGTGATGCTCTGGCGCCACCGCAACGAGGATGCCCTGGACGAGTTGCTCAGCCCCTTGCACAAGGTCCTGGCCAAGGACGGCAACGGTCAGTTGCTCGCGACCCTGCGCAGTTGGTGCGAACACGACGGCCAGAGCCAGGCCTGTGCCGACGCCCTGGGCATCCACCGCAACAGCTTGCGCTACCGCATGGAGCGCATTGCCGAACTCAGCGGCGTCGACCCGTTGCGCCTGGACGGCATGCTGTCGCTGTACCTGGCCGTACAACTGCTGCCCCAGCAACCCGCCACCCAATTCGCACCTGAATAACGGCGGTGCCGGTATTACGGATGCTGCGCCCCGGTCGCAGACTCGCTGGCGCTCGACAGCGGCTACTCCTGCAGGACGACCCTGTAGCCGCTGCCGAGCCTGCGAGGCTGCGTACGAGGACGCAGTCCTCGCCAAGCGGCCATGGGTTCCACCTGGATAACGGCGCTCCATCATCCCCGCTGCGCAGCTTGTAGCAATGAACAATAAAGTGCCTGCGCCCTTGTGCAGCGGACCGGCGTCAGCCGCTGCGGCAAATGGCAGCATGGCGCCATGAGAACTGGAGAAACCCCATGAAAATCATCATCGCCCCCGACTCGTTCAAGGACAGCCTGAGTGCCGAAGGCGTGGCCCAGGCCATTGCCCAAGGGCTGGCCGAGGCCTGGCCCGAAGCCCAGGTACTGCAGTGCCCGATGGCCGATGGTGGCGAGGGCACGGTGGAGTCGGTACTCGCCGCATGCCAGGGGCAACTGCGCAGCACCCGGGTCCAGGGCCCGCTGGGTAGCGAAGTGCAGGCCCGCTGGGGCTGGCTGGCATCGAGCCACACGGCGATCATCGAAATGGCCGAGGCCAGCGGCCTGCAACTGGTGCCGCCAGGCCAGCGCGATGCCTGCCACAGCAGCACCTTCGGTACCGGTGAACTGATCCAGGCGGCCCTGGACGCCGGCGCCCGGCGCATCATCCTGGCCATCGGCGGCAGCGCCACCAACGACGGCGGGGCCGGAGCCCTGCAAGCCCTGGGGCTCAAGCTGCTGGACCGCCGGGGCCAGGTGTTGCCCCGGGGTGGCCTGGCCCTGGCCGACCTGGCCAGCATCGAGCTCGACGCCATGGACCCGCGCCTGGCCCAGGTGCGTTTCGAGATCGCCGCCGACGTCAATAATCCCCTGTGTGGCGAGCAGGGGGCCTCGGCCATCTTCGGCCCGCAAAAGGGTGCCTCGGCGCAGCAGGTAGAGGCCCTGGACCAGGCCCTGGGGCACTTTGCCGATCTCTGCGCCCAGGTGCTGCCCAGGGACGTGCGTGACGAACCCGGCAGTGGCGCCGCCGGTGGCCTGGGATTCGCCGCCAAGGCGTTTCTCGGCGCGAGGTTCCGCCCCGGGGTGGAAGTGGTCGCCGAGCTGGTAGGGCTGGAACAGGCGGTGCGTGGCGCCGACCTGGTGATCACTGGCGAAGGACGCTTCGATGCCCAGACCCTGCGTGGCAAGACGCCCTTCGGCGTGGCGCGGATCGCTCGCCAGCAAGGGGTGCCGGTGATCGTCATCGCCGGCACCCTCGGCGAGGGCTACCAGCAGATGTACGCCCATGGCGTGGACGCGGCCTTCGCCCTGACCTCCGGGCCCATGAGCCTGGAACAGGCCTGCGCCGAGGCCCCGCGATTGTTGCGTGAGCGGGCGGTGGACATCGCCCGGCTCTGGCGCCTGGCCGCTACCCGCCAGGCTAGTGTCTAACAGGCCGTTGAAAAACGTAGGCGAGGCAGCCAGCGCCAGGCAAAAACAGGCGAAAAAGCGCAGTTTACGAGTGGTAAATGAGCATTTTAAGCTTGTTTTTAACGCAGCGATGGAAACGCAGGTAGATTTTCAACGGTCTGCTAGCGCAAGCCCCGCTCAGTAGACCCCACCCTCGCTGCTGGGGGCGTCCTGGGCCTTGTACTGCCCGGCCAGGTTCTGCAAACCCTTCATCAGCACCGTGGTGTCCACCCCCACCGCGACGAAGTTGGCTCCCAGCTCGATGCAACGCCGGGCCAGGCCCGGGTCGGCGCTGAGGATGCCCGCGGCCTTGCCGGCCTGGCGCACCCGCAGGATGGCGTCCTCGATCGCCGCGACCACCTGCGGATGCCCGGGATTGCCGCGATGACCCATGGCCGCCGACAAGTCGGCGGGGCCAATGAACACGCCATCGACACCCTCGACCCGGACGATTTCGTCCAGGTTGCGCAAGCCCTCCAGGTTCTCGATCTGCACCAGCAGGCACATGTGTTCGTCAGCCTGGTCCAGGTAGCCGGGGATGCTGTTCCAGCGGGAGGCCCGGGCCAGGGCGCTGCCGACCCCGCGAATGCCCTGGGGCGGATAACGCATGGCGCTGACCAGCTGGCGCGCCTGGGCCGCGCTTTCGACCATGGGCACCAACAGGGTCTGGGCACCGATATCCAGCAACTGCTTGATCAGCGCGGTATCGCCGATCGGCGGGCGGACGATGCCGTGGGCACCGTAGGGGGCGATGGCCTGCAATTGCCCCAGCAAGCTGCGCAGGTCGTTGGGGGCGTGCTCGCCGTCCAGCAGCAGCCAGTCGAAACCGGCATTGGCCGCCAGCTCGGCGCAGTAGGCATTGGCCAGGCCCAGCCACAGGCCGATCTGTGGCTCGCTGCCTTGCAGGCGTTGCTTGAACAGGTTCTGCGGCATGTCCATGGCGTTCTCCTCAGACGAAACGGCAGGCGATGCTGCCCAGTTGGTCGTAGTCGACGTGGAATACATCCCCCGGGTGCGCGGCCACCGGACGGGTGAACGAGCCGCCAAGGATGATCTGCCCGGCTTCCAGGCCGACGTCGTAGGCCGCCAGCTTGTTGGCCAGCCAGGCCACGCCCTTGGCCGGGTGGTTGAGCACCGCGGCCGAGACCCCGGACTCTTCGATCACGCCGTTGCGGTACAGCACCGCCGGCACCTTGCGCAGGTCCACGTCGCCGGGGCGCACGGCCCGGCCACCCATTACCACCCCGGCGTTGGCGGCGTTGTCGGAAATGGTATCGAAGACCTTGCGCGTGGCCTGGGTCTGCGGGTCCACCTGCTGGATGCGCGCGTCGATGATCTCCAGCGCCGGGATCACCCAGTCGGTGGCCTCCAGCACATCGAACAGGGTGCAGCCGGGGCCCTTGAGGGGCTTGCCGAGGATGAACGCCAGCTCCACCTCGACCCGCGGCACGATGAAGCGCTGGAAGGGAATGTCACTGCCTTCATCGAACAGCATGTCGTCCAGCAGGGCGCCGAAGTCCGGCTCGCTGATGTTCGACGACACCTGCATCGCCCGGGAGGTGAGGCCGATCTTGTGGCCCACCAGCCGGCGGCCGTCGCGGATCTTGCGTTCCACCCAGCTGCGCTGGATCGCATAGGCATCCTCGATGCGGATATCCGGGTATTCCAGGGACAGCTGGCCGATCTGTTCGCGGCTGCGTTCGGCGGCATCGAGGCGCGCTGCGGCCTGTTGGATGGCGGAGGGGCTGAGCATGTTCATTTCTCTTGTGGGTTGACGATATGGGCCGGCACCCAGAGCACCAGCCAGGCGCCCAGGGCGATCAGCAGGGCCAGGGCATACAGCGCCAGGCTGGCGCTTTGGGTGGCGTCACGCACCACGCCGATCAGGTAAGGCGCGAGGAAGGCCGCGACGCTGCCGAAGGAGCTGATCAGGGCGATGCCCGCAGCCTGGGTATTGCTGGCCAGAAAGGCCGGCGGCAGTTGCCAGAACATCGGCAATGCGGCGCTGGCGCCCATGCCCGCCACCAGCAGGCCGAACATCACCAGCCAGGGGTTCTGTGGCGCCAGGGCGGTCAGCGCCAGGCCCAGGCAGGCCATCAGCAGCGGCACGGCCAGGTGCCAGCGGCGTTCGCGCAGGCGGTCCGAGGAGCGACCGACCGCCAGCATGAACAGACAACCGGCGAGGTAGGGCAGGGCGCTGAGCAGGCCGACGTCGCCGTCCCCGGCCACGCCGGAATGGTGGATCAGGGTCGGCATCCAGAAGGCGATGGTATTGACCGCCAGCATCACCGCGAAATAGATGCCCACCAGCAACCAGGCGTGGCGGTCCTTGAGAATGTCGCTGAAGCGGTTGATGGATTTGCGCTGCTCCTCTTGCTGCTGGGTCTTGTGCAACCAGGCCTTTTGCGCGGCGCTGAGCCACGTGGCCTGGTCGATGCTGTCCGGCAATGCCTTGAGCACCAGCAGCCCGAGCAGCACCACCGGCAGGCCCTCGATCAAAAACATCCATTGCCAGCCGCGCAAGCCGCCCCGGTCATGGAAATTCTCCAGGATCCAGCCCGACAGCGGGCCGCCCAGGACCCCGGCCATGGGCACGGCGATGGCGAACAGCGCGGTGGCCTGGCCACGGCGGTCGGCGGGGAACCAGCGGTTGAGCAGCACCAGGATGCCGGGAAAGAAGCCGGCCTCGGCCACCCCCAGCAAGAAGCGCAGCACATAGAAACCCCAGGCGTCCTGGACCAGCATCAGCGCGCTGGACAGCAGGCCCCAGACCAGCATCAGCAGGGCGATCCAGCGCCGTGGCCCGACCCGCTCCAGGGCCAGGTTGCTGGGCACGCCGAACAGCGCGTAGGCGATGAAGAACAACCCGGCGCCCAGGCCGTAGACGCTGTCGCTGAAGCCCAGGTCCTGGGTCATCTGCAACTTGGCGAAGCCGATGTTGATCCGATCCAGGTGGGCGAAGATGTAGCAGACGAACAGCAATGGCATCAGGCGCCAGGTGATCTTGCGATAGCAATCGTTGGCCTCGGCCAGCGGGGCCTGGGCAATGGCAGGGCGGGACATGGGCATGGCCTCGTTGTTGTTCTTGTGGGTTGCGCAAGCCGCCGGTTACGGCGGCTACAGCGACTTGAGGAAGGCGTGGACGTTGTTGTGCTTGAAGTTGAGCTCGGCCTCCAGCTCGCTCATCTCGAACGACAGGGCCAGCAGGCGCTGGGCCTGCAACTGGGCGAAGTGCGCCTTGATGATCTGGAACAGGCCCTCGGCCACCTGGCGCCGGGTTTCAAGGTCGCGCCCGGCCCCCACTTGCAGGCGCATATGGACGAAGGCGTAGTCATGCTTGCCGTCGGCCATGCGCCAGGTGTCCAGGCGTACCCCGCGGCTGCGGATGCCGCCCAGGGGGAACACGCCACTGGCGCCCAGGTAGTCGTGGACCTTTTCGAACAGCCCCGGCAGGTCGGCCTGGGCTTCGATGTTGTCGGTGTATTCAGCGATGAAATGCGGCACGGGAACCTCCTTTGTGGGCAGCGGCAAGTGGCAAGCCGCAAGCTGCAAGAGGGATCTCCTGTGGCTGGGGCTCGCGGCTCACCGCTGCTCTTGGCGTTTTCTTGCAGCTCGTAGCTAGAAGCTTGTCGCTGCCTTCACAACGGAAAAATGGCGTTGATCTGGCCGGTGCCGGAGCTGCCGAACAGCGGCGTGACGATCTCGGCCGGGCGGTTGTACTCGGGGCCGCCCAGCAGCCCGAGGAGCATCGCGGTGTCGTGCATCTTGCCTTCGCCATAGCAGTGCTCGGCGTAGTCGGGGAGCATCGCGCAGAACTCGCGGAAGCGGCCCTGCTGCCACAACTCCACCACGCGCTGGTCGACCTGCTTGTCGAATTCCCGGGTCCAGTTGTGGATGTTGGCCTCGGCCTCGCGGTCATCGGAAAACCGGTGGGACAGGGAGCCGGAGGCCAGCACCAGGACCTTGCGGTCGCTCTTCTCGATGGCCCGGCGCACGGCGGCGCCGAAGGTGAAGCTGTCGGCCAGCTTGTGCCAGGCGCACCAGGCAGCGATGGACACCACCTGGAAATGCTCGGCGGCGGGCACGTCCATGTGCATGTAGCGCATGGGTACCAGGGTCCCGTACTCCAGCTCCAGGCTGGGGATGTTATGGGCCAGGGCGCGCACGTCGGCGGCGTTGGCCTCGGCGGCGATCAACTCCCCAAGCGCCGGGCAGCCCGGGTAGTCGTAGGTCATGTTCTTGATGAAATGCGGCAGCTCGTTGCTGGTGTAGGTGCCGTTGAACACCTCGCCGCAATTGATGTGGTAGCCGCTGTTGACCAGCCAGTGCACATCGAACACCACCGCGGTGTCGGCGCCCAGGGCCCGGGCCCGGCGAGCGATTTCCTTGTGCCCGGCGATGGCCGCCTCGCGGCAGCCGTGGTGCTTGCCCGGCAACTCGGACAGGTACATCGATGGAACGTGGCAGACCTTGGCGGCCATGACGACTTCGCCCATGGTGCTTCTCCTGAAACATCTTATTGTTGGGGGATCCGGGACGGTCCTGAACCTTACCAGACCGTTGAAAAACGTAGGCGAGGCAGCCAGCGCAAGGCGAAAGCAGGCGAAAAAGCGCAGTTTACAAGTGGTAAATGAGCATTTTGACCGGGCTGGCGCACCAGCCTGTTTTCAACGCAGCGATGGCAACGCAGGTAGTTTTTCAACGGCCTGTTACACGCCCCAGCGCGGGATGTGGTGGCTGCCCATGGAGAGGCAGACGTTCTTGATCTCGGCGAACACCTCGAAGCTGTATTCACCCCCTTCGCGCCCGGTGCCCGAGCCCTTGACGCCGCCGAATGGTTGGCGCAGGTCGCGCACGTTCTGGCTGTTGATGAACACCATGCCGGCCTCGATGCCCCGGGCCAGGCGGTGGGCCTTGCCGATGTCCTGGGTCCAGATGTAGGACGCCAGGCCGTACTCGGTGTCGTTGGCCAGGGCCAGGGCCTCGGCTTCGTCCTTGAACGGGATCAGGCACACCACCGGGCCGAAGATCTCTTCCTGGGCGATGCGCATCTTGTTGTCCACGTCGGCGAACACCGTGGGCTGGATGAATTGCCCGCGCGACAGGTGCGCCGCCAGGCCGGCCGGCCGCTCCAGGCCACCGGCCAGCAGGGTCGCGCCTTCCTCGATACCGATGCGGATGTAGCCGGTGACCTTGTCGTAGTGCTGCTGGGTGATCATCGAGCCGACCTGGGTCTTGGGGTCGGTCGGGTCACCGACGATCAGGCGCTTGGCCCGGGCCGCGAACTCCTTGACGAACTGCGGGTACACGCTTTGCTGGATGAAGATCCGGCTGCCGGCGGTGCAGCGCTCGCCATTGAGCGAGAAAATGGTGAACAGCGCGGCGTCTAGGGCCCGTTCCAGGTCGGCGTCCTCGAAGATCAGCACCGGCGACTTGCCCCCCAATTCCATGGAGTACTTCTTCAGGCCCGCAGTCTGCATGATCTTCTTGCCGGTGGCAGTGCCGCCAGTGAAGGAAATGGCGCGCACATCCGGGTGGCGCACCAGGGCATCGCCGGCGGTGGCGCCATAGCCCTGGATCACGTTGAGCACGCCGTTGGGAATGCCGGCTTCCACGGCCAGGCGTCCTAGTTCGTTGGCGGTCAGCGGCGATAGCTCGCTCATCTTCAGCACCGCAGTGTTGCCCAGGGCCAGGCAGGGCGCGGTCTTCCAGGTGGCGGTCATAAAAGGCACGTTCCACGGTGACACCAGGGCGCAGACCCCCACCGGCTGGTACAGGGTGTAGTTGAGCATCTGGTCGTCCACCGGGTAGCTGTGGCCGTCCATGCGGGTGCAGACCTCGGCGAAGAAATCGAAGTTGTGCGAGGCCCGGGGAATCAGCACGTTGCGGGTCTGGTGGATCGGCAGGCCGGTGTCCAGGGTTTCCAGCTCCGCCAGTTGCGGCACGTTCTGGTCGATCAGCTCACCCAGGCGGCGCATCAGGCGTGCGCGTTCCTTGGCCGGGGTATTGGCCCATTTCGGGAACGCTTCCTTGGCCGCAGCCACCGCACGGGCCACTTCCTCGGCGCCGCCGCTGGCGACTTCGCCGATGGCCTCGCCGGTGGCCGGGTTGTAGTTGACGAAGGTGTCGCGGCTTGCGACTTCGCGGCCGTCGATCCAATGCTTGATCATGCTGTTGCCCCTTGTGCTGGATGGGCGAAGAACTCGGCTTCGCTGACGATTCGGTTGACCAGGCGCCCTACGCCTTGCACTTCCACCACCACTTCATCGCCGGGCACCACGTCGGCCAGGCCCTCGGGGGTGCCGGTGGCGATCATGTCGCCCGGTTGCAGGGTCATGAAGCTGGAGAAGTATTCGATCAGGTAGGGAATGTCGAAGATCATGTCCGCAGTGGTGCCTTCCTGCTTCAGCTCGCCGTTGATCCAGGTGCGCAGCTTCAGGTTGCCGGGATCGGGCACGTCGCCGACGTCGACGATCCAGGGGCCCACCGGGGTGGTGGCATCGCGGTTCTTCACCCGCAGGTTGGGGCGGTAGTAGTTTTCCAGGTAGTCGCGGATGGCGTAGTCGTTGCACACCGTGTAGCCGGCCAGGTAGTCGAGGGCGTCGGCGCGCTTGACGTTCTTCGCCGGCTTGCCGATGACCGCCACCAGCTCGCACTCGTAGTGCATGTAGGCCACGCCATCCGGGCGCCAGGTCCGCTGGTTGTGGCCGGTGTAGGTGCCCGGTGACTTGATGAACGCCAGGGGCTCGGTGGGCGGGGTGAAGGCCAGCTCGCGGGCGTGGTCGGCATAGTTCAGGCCCAGGGCGAACATGTTGCCGGTGGCGGGCGGCAGCCAGGTGACCTGTTGCTCACCGAGCGTGCGGCCATCGGCCAGGCGCACGTTGTGCTGGTCGTCGACCTGGACCCTGTGAACCTTTCCTTCGAACAGGATGCGGGCGTGTTTCATGGGCGAGCCTCCTGTGGCGCGACGATGTGGTTGGTGAGGCGGCCCAGGCCGCTGATCTCGATATCGACGCGATCACCGGGCTGCACGTCGACCCGGCCTTCGGGGGTGCCGGTGAGCAGCACATCGCCGACGTCCAGGGTCATGAATTCGCTGAGCTCGGCGATCAGCCGGGCCACGCTGCGGACCTGGTTGGCGGTGGTGTTTTCCTGCACCACCTGGCCATTGACCAGCAGCTTGATGGTCAGCGCCTGCGGGTCGGCGACCTCGGCGGCCGGCACCAGGACCGGGCCCAGGGCGCAGAAGCCGTCGCGACACTTGGCCTTGACCGCCGGGCGGTAGTAGCTGTCCTCCGGCAGGCTGAATTCGTTGGCGATGGTGTAGCCGGCCACGTGTTCCAGGGCCTGGGCTTCGCTGACCCGACTGGCGCGCTTGCCGATCACCACGGCCAGGGCCGGGCCCGGTTGCAGCCGTTCGCCGGCCGGATGCTCGACAGCGCCGTCGTGCTGGTTGCGGGTGTTGGGGGTCTTGATGAACAGCACCGGCTTCACCGGCGGCTTCTGGTAGGGCGGCTGGCTGAAGCTCTCTAGGTGCTCGTGCAGCAACCCCTGGTAGTTCAGCGCCACGCCGAACAGGGTGCCGCCAGCGTGGTCGTTCAAGGCTCGGCTCATCGAGCGTCTCCTGGTTGCGGGTCTCGGGCCCGTGCGGCGCTTGCCGGTCGCGGGATGAATTCGTTAATGTGTTAACGTTATATTTAATATGTTAACGATCGTCAAGCAGCTGTCTTGCATGTTGTGCCGCACCCTGGCGGGTAAGCGGCGAATCACCCAGGATGGCCCAGGCCCGCGTGCTGAAAACAACAAGAGAGGGGCGCCATGCACCCACGCCAACCGATCCCAAACATCAACATCGGCCAGGTCTACGACCAGCGCTACGCCGATGCCCAGGTGCATTACGACAAGCTGAGCAACCTGGCCGGTTTTTTCGGTCGCAACATGCCGGTGCACCGCCATGACCGGTTCTTCCAGGTGCACTACGTGCAAAGCGGCGCGGTGCGCGTCTACCTCGACGACCGGCAATACCTGGAGTCCGGGCCGATGTTCTTCCTCACGCCGCCGACCATCGCCCATGCCTTCGTCACCGAGGCCGATGCCGAGGGCCATGTGCTCACGGTGCGCCAGCAACTGGTATGGGAGTTGATCGGCGCAGACCCGGCCCTGGCCCCGGCTCCCCAGGTGCCGCCGGCGTGCGTGGCCCTGGGCCGGCTCGGTGCCGGGTTCGCCGGCGAGGTGCGGCGCCTGGAATGCCTGTTCCATGAATTGCAGCAGGAGATCGACGGGCAGCGGGCCGGGCGCGAGCCGGCGCTGCAAGCCTTGACCCGGTTGCTGCTGATCAGCCTGCTGCGGCTCTCGGCCAACTCCCTGGAAGCCCGCCCGGCGCGCCATGAAGACCTGCAGATCTTCCATCGCTTCAACGAGCTGATCGAGGCCCACTACCTGGAGCACTGGCCCCTGGGGCGTTATGCCGGGCAGATCGGGGTGACCGAGGCGCGGCTCAACGATGTTTGCCGGCGCATCGCCGACTTGCCGTCCAAGCACTTGGTTTACGAACGCCTGATGCAGGAGGCCAAGCGCCTGTTGCTGTTCACCGGCAGCTCGGCCAGCGAAATCTGCTACCAGCTGGGGTTCAAGGATCCGGCCTATTTCAGCCGGTTCTTCCAGCGCTATGCCAAGGCCGCCCCAGGCGAGTATCGGGCGCGCCAGGGGCTGGTCACGTCGCCTGTGCCGGGTCACTGAGTGCAACAGCCGGGCTGGGTGGGCAGGCGCCGCCCGCAGGCCTTGCCGGTGGTATTCGAAACCTGGCGAGCGTGGCAGAATCCGCGCCTTTTCCGACAAGGAGCGTCGTCATGCTGCGTCCCGTTGCGTTGTCCCTGCTGATGCTTGGCGCCATGGCCTGCCAGGCCCGGGAGCTGCCCGAGCTGACGCCGCTGTGGCAGCAGCAGAAGGGCTGGATCAGCGCGTGCGACAACCGCCGCGATTGCCAACTGCTCTATGTGCCGAACATCGAGTTTGCCGAGCAGGTCAACCACCTGACGCTGATCATCCGCAGCCAGGCCGGCCCCGCGGGGCGGGTGCAACTGCAACTGGAGCACCAGGGGGCGCCATTCCAGCTGCAGGCGTTGCGCCTGGATGGCCAGCCGCTGGAACCAGCCTTGCTGGCGGCTTTGGTCGAGGAACCGCAGGGCCCAGACAGTAACCCAGAGCAACAGTATTACCGGGTCGAGGACCAGGCCCTGGCCCGCCAGTGGCTGGCACGGCTGCAGGCCGGGCAGGTGCTGGAGCTGCCCGGTGAGGAGCCGGCCCAAGTGCTCCTGGCGACTCTGCCGCACTTGCTGCACCGGGTGGACCAGGTCCAGCACCGCCAGGGCACGGCCAGCGCCCTGGCCGAACCCGGCGAGCAGCCAGCGAGCTCGGTGCCCCGGGTCCAGCCGCCCCGGGCATTGCGTCCCTACCCGGGGGTGACGCCCCTTGGCGTTCAGGAACGTGCAGGGCTGCTGGCGGCGGTGCAGGCGGCATTGCCGGCACCGAAGGCCGTGCAAGACGATGACTACGTCATGCCGCCGAGGATCGAGGTCTATCCCCTGACCGAGCAGCAGGCGCTGGTGTTCGAGTTTTCCGACTGCGGCGCCTACACCTGCCTGTTCGATATCAGCAGCCGCTCGCGGAGCGCGCCATACGGGCTGCAAGCCCTGCAGATACAAGCGTTGCCGGCTGGCAGTGTCGACCATGCCGGTGGCCTCAACTATGACCCCGAGACCGGCCTGCTCAGCAGCTACCTGATGGGGCGCGGCATAGGCGACTGCGGTGAAATGGCCAGTTGGCACTTCGACGGCCAGACCTTCCAGCTTACCGACTACCGGCGCATGCCCAACTGCAGTGGCCTGGGCTACGACCAATGGCCGGTGCTCTGGAGCGCCGAGGTGCCGAAGCGCTCCTGAGCCCGGCATCAGGTGCAAGCCTCACCCTGGGGCACGAGGCTCGCTTGCGCCCGCGCGCTGGCCAGCACCAGGTCGGCGGCCTTCTCGCCGATCATGATCGCTGCGGCGTTGGTGTTGCCGGTGATCAGCTGCGGCATGATCGAGGCGTCCGCCACCCGCAGCCCCTGCAGGCCATGGACCCGCAGCTGGTCGTCCACCACCGCCCATTCGTCATGGCCCATCTTGCAGCTGCCCACCGGGTGGAACACCGTGCCCAGGTTGTGGCGGATCCACTGCTCGATCTGTTCCTGGCTCTGCACCTGCGGCCCGGGCACCAGCTCGTCCTGCAGGTGTTGGGCGAAGGCCCGGGTCGCCGCCAGCCGGCGCACCAGGCGCAGGCCGGCCACCAGCTTGCGCATGTCCTCCGGGTGGCTGAGGAAGTTGGCCTCGATCAGCGGCTTGTCCTGCGGGTCGGCCGAGTTGAGGCGCACCCGGCCGCGGCTTTGCGGGTGCATTACCGCCACATGCAGGCTGATGCCATGGCCTACCGGCACCAGGCGTTGCGGCTGGTTCTTCAACGCCGGGGCGACGATCAGGCCCAGCTCCGGCACCGGCGAGTCCGGGTCCAGGCGCAAGAAAGCCCCGGACTCCACCGTGTTTGACGTCAACGGCCCCCGGCGCCGGGCCAGGTACTGCCAGGGCGAGCGGGCCAGGGGCAGTAAGCCCCGGGGCGACAGGCCGTAGCTCAGCTCGGGACGGCAGCGGTACATCAACACGATGTCCTGGTGGTCCTGCAGGTTATGGCCGACCCCGGGCAGGGCATGGCGCTGGGCGATGCCATGGCGTTGCAGCTCCTCGGCGGGACCGATCCCCGAGAGCAGCAACAACTGCGGCGAGTTGATCGCCCCGGCGCAGAGGATCACCTCGCGCCGCGCCAGCAGCTGGCGCACCTGGCCGTCCTGGCTGACCTCCACGCCACAGGCGCGGTTGCCTTGCAGCGACACTCGATGGCTCAGGGTGCTGCTCAGCACCGTCAGGTTCGGGCGCTCCAGCACCGGGTGCAGGAAAGCCCGGGCTGCACTGCAACGCTCGCCGTTGACCTGGGTAACGTGAAAGGGCCCGAAACCTTCCTGCTCCGGCCCGTTGAAGTCCGGGTTGTAGCTCCAGCCCAACTCCGTGGCCGCCTCGAAGAACACCCGGTTCACCGGACTGGGGCTGCGCTGCTCGGCGACGTTGAGTTCGCCGCCACGACCATGCCAGGGCGCGTCCCCGGGCTCGAAGTGCTCCGAGCGCTTGAAGTAGGGCAGCAACTCGTCATGGCTCCAGCCCTGGTTGCCGGCGGCGGCCCACTGGTCGTAGTCGTGGCGATGGCCACGGATGTAGATCATGCCGTTGATGGCGCTGGAGCCGCCCCAGACCCGACCCCGGGGGCAGGGGATCGGGCGTCCGCCGCTGGTGGCCTGGGCGCTGAAGGCATGCATCCAGTTCCAGCGCGGGTTGGCGATCAGGCGGATGATGCCCGCCGGCGTGCGTATGTAGGCGCCCGGCAGCAGGCTGCGGTCGCTGGGGCCGGCCTCGATCAGGCACACCTTGAGGCTGGGGTCGGCGGACAGTCGGTTGGCCAGCACGCAACCGGCGGAGCCGGCGCCGACCACGATGTAGTCGTAGCTGTGGGGTGGAGTTTCAGGCATGGCGGTGACCTCTTGGGCAGTCGGGGAAATCCATCTCACAACCCCAGCAGCGAGCCGACGTCCAGGCTCACTTGCAGGCCGACGACAAAGCCGTTGCCGCTCAGCTCGCGGGCTTCGGGGTTGTAGAAATTGTCCGGGTTGATCAAGTACTGGACGCTAGGCTCCAGGGTTAGTTGCCGGGTCAGGGCGATGTTCGCGTTGGCTTCCAGGGCATAGACATTGCGCCGGCCCAGGCGCGAGTCGCCGTCGTTGGCGATCCGTGCCTGCTGCTGGAAGCGCAGTTGGTGATCGTTCAGGCGCAGGTAGCTGGCCTTGAAGTTGAGCTTGTCTTGCGGGCGGTCGAAGGGCGCGAGATAGGTCAGGCCGGCCTCGGCGAAGTGGCTGAAGGGTTGCTTGGCATCGGCCGCCGCCGACAGCGAGCCGAACAGCAGCAGGGCCTGTGGCGCGCTGCCTGATCCGCCGTCGGCGCGCCACACAGCCTGCTGGAACTTGAAGAAGGCGCCAGCGCTGCCGAAGGCGGTGGCGCCGGTCAGCGGGTCTTCCTGCTTGGAGGTGTTGTAGTAGCCGTTGAGCTCGTAGTGAAAGCCATAGCCGTCCTGCCGCTGGCTGCCCACGCCCAGCAGCAGGCTGGTGCCGCTGGCATCGTCGGTGCTGAAGTCCAGGCCCTGGCGATGCTTGAGGTAGTCCACCGGGTTGGATTCGAAGGCACCGCCATGCAGGTACCACTGCGGCGTCACCTGATACTTCAGGTAGCCGCCCCAGGCCCCGTAGGGTGGCGGCAGGATACCGGTGGAGGCCTCGATGATCGGGTCGTTGCAGGTCACCGTGCTCTCGCAGTTGTAGATGTAGAAATAGCGCCGGGCGTTGGTCCGCCCCAGGCTCAGGTCGACCTGGCCGTCGAGCCAGGTCTGCTGGTAGGTCAACAGGCTCAGCTGGTTGCTGGTCAGGTCGTTGTGGATCGGCGCGCCGCCGAAGTAGCTGCCGGCGGCCCCTTGCCAGTTGCGCGAGGTGGGTACGCCGGTCCCCTGGTCGAGGATGAACAGCGTCTGCTCGACATGCAGGGCCGCACCGTCCAGGCCGGCGAAGGTCGCAAGGTCGATATCGGCGCCGACGAACAGGTCGCCGCTGTTGCCGAAGCTGTGGGGCCGGGGGCCGGTATCGAGGTTCTTCATGGACAGGCTGAGGAACTGGATATGCGGGGTGACGCCTTGTCCGGCCAGGTAGTCGCCCAGGCCGGCCAGCGGTCCGCTACGCGGTTCGCTGGCGGTAGCGGCAAGGCCGGGCAGGGGCAACAGCAGGGCGGCCAGCAGCGGGCCGAGAGCATGGGTGGCATTCATGTCGGGTACTCGTTTGTTGTTGTTCTTGTGGTGAGTGATGAACAGCGCCTCGATCAGGCTTCGGCCAGGGCCGGGCAGGGGTTTACCAGCACCTTGATCTGGCACTTGTCCTGCAGCAGGACCTCGAAACCCTCCGTTACCGCCTGCTCCAGGGACAGGCAGCGGCTGACCAGCCGCGACAGATCCAGGGCCTTGCTGGCCAGCAGCTCCAGCAACTGCGGATAGACGTCGCGGTAGCCGACGCTGCCCAGCAGGCGCAGCTCGTTGTTGACCAGGTGGAAGGCATCGAATTGCACCTGGCCCATCAGCCCCACCAGCACCGCTTCGCCGCCTTTGCGCAGGCTGTGCAGGGCATGGTCCAGGGTCTGCTGGCTACCGGCCGCCTCGAAGGCGCTGTCCAGCCCGCCATCGCTCAACTGCCGCAGTCGCTGGCGCAAGTCGGGCGCCGCGCCATCCAGGGCTTGGGTGGCCCCAAGTGCCAGGGCCAGTTGCCGGCGCCCGGGGTCCAGGTCCACGGCATAGATGCGCTCGACCCCACGGAGCCGGGCCAGCATTACCAGCAGCAGGCCAATGGGCCCCAGGCCGAACACCGCGCAGCTGGCGCCGGGTTGCAGGCTGCTCTGGTTCAGGGCGTGGCAGGCCACGGCCGCCGGTTCCAGCAACGCCGCCTGGCGGAAACTGACGCTATCGGGCAGCCGGTGCAGCATGTAGGCCGGAACCAGCGCCTGTTCGGCAAAACCGCCGTCGCCCATCAGGCCGATGAAACCCATGGACTCACAGAGGTTGTACTGGCCCGCCTGGCAATACCGGCATTGGCCGCAACGGTATTCCGGTTCCACCGCCACCCGCTGGCCGAGCAGCCCGGGATCGACCCCGGGTCCCAGGGCCAGCACCTGGCCGCAGAACTCGTGGCCCAGGGTCACGGGTGCCCGGCAACCGGACAGCGGATGCGCCTGCTGCTGGGGGATGGAGTGCGGGCCATTGGCGTATTCGTGCAGGTCGCTGCCGCAGATGCCGCAGTAGGCGACTTGCAGCAGCACCTGGCCAAGGCCGGGCTGGCGCAGTTGTACCTGGCTCAGGCGCAGGTCGCGGGCAGCATGCCAACGCAGTGCTTTCATGGGCGTTCTCCTTGCAGGGTCGGTGAGTGGAGGTTCGCGGCCTGACGCCGGGCCAGCACCGCCGGCGCGGTTTCCTTGAGCAGCAGCGCCAGGGCCGCGGCCAGCAGCGCACCGGCGCAGGACATCCACATGACGATCGACAAACCGAAGCGATCGGCGGCGAAGCCGGCGAGGGTCGGGGCGACGAAACCACCCACCAGCTCCCCGATGCCCATGATCAGCCCCAGGGCCGTGGCCATGACTTCCCGGGGCACGGTCTCCGCCGGGATGGTGGCCATGAACAGGGTGAAGCAGCCCAGCCCGGTGTAGGTCAGCAGCATCAGCACGCCCAGCAGCCACGGCGTGGGCGCGAAGAGCAGGGCCAGGGGACAGCAGGCCGCCACCAGCGAGAACAGCACCAGGGTCGGGCGCCGGCCGATGCGGTCGGAAATCGCCGGTACGCCGAACCCCCAAAGCACCCAGGCACCGCCCAGGCAGCTCATCACCGTGCCCATGCTGGCCGGGCTGTAGTCGCGGACCTTGACCAGGAAGGTCGGGGTGAAGGAGATCAACACAATGAACCAGGTCAGGAAGAAGCAGCTGATCAGGGTGCACAGCAGGATGTTGCGGCTCTTGAGCAGCGCCAGCCGACTGATACCGTTGCTGCTCGGGCCCTGTACGGACGCTGCGCGGCTGGGCGCATCCGGCTGGACGTAGTGCCAGATCAGCAGGGCGATCAGCAAGCCGGGCACCAGCGAGATGATGAACGCATGGCGCCAGCCGTAGGCCTCGGCCAGGGCCACCAGGACCGGCGGGCCGATCACCGCCCCCAGCAGGCCGGCGGCCGAGCCTTGCAGCAGGCCCATGTTCAGGCCCCGACGGTGAGGCGAGGAAGCTTCCACCATCAGCGATTGCGACAGCGGCAGGATCGGCCCTTCGGCCAGGCCCATGATGGCGCGAAACAGCAGCAGGCTGAGAAAGCCGGTGACCAGACCCGACAGCGCCGAACACAGCGAGAACAGCAGCACCGCAACGATCAAGAGCGGCTTGCGCCGGCCCCGGCGGTCCGACCAGGCCCCTACCAGCGCCCCGGAAACCGCCCAGGCCAGGGCCAGCACCGAAGACAGCAAGCCCAGGTGGCGGTTGCCCAGTTGCAACTCGTCGGCCATGAAGGGGAACAGGAAGGACAGCGCCAGGCGGTCGAAAAACACGAAGCCGAAGGTCAGGAACAGCACCCCCAGCAAGGTGTTCTCGTAGCTGGCCTTGTTGTTTTTATAAGCCATGGTGATTCTCCGCACGCAGGTCGAGGCCGTGATCAGCGAAACAGGGTGTCGATATGGGCCGCGCCCAGGCCGATGTTTTCGTAGTGCGCACGGCACATGGCGATGTAGGAATGCACGTCGAAGTAGCCGTCGGGCTCGCCCTGTTCGTCGAGCCAGATCAATGGGCCCTTGACGATGAAGAACACCCGCATCGGCTGCTCGTGTTCGTAGGCCACCAGGGTGTGGCCTTCGCCTGGGGTCTCGTAGACGAAGTCGCCGGCGGTGGCGGTCCATTCGTGCTCCAGGTAACCCCACTTGCCGGACAGGGTGTAGGCGAAGACCTCGTGGGGGTGGTAGTGGCGGTTGACCAGCCCGGCGCTGCTGGCCATCAGGATGTCGCACCAGCGGTTCTCGCTGGGGGAGATCCACAGCGGGCGCGAAGATACGGTCTCGGTGAAGGGCACGTACAGGCTCAGGTCGTCGCTGGCGGCGTCGGGCAGGTAGACCTCGGGCTTGGCGTCGGGCTTGAAGCAGTTGGCGATGGGCTGCAGGTCTTTCCAGAACTCTCGGGTGGCGGCTTCAGGCATGGTCGGTCTCTCTTGTTGTCGTGGAGTCGTCGGTGCAATGCCAGCGGGGCTGACGGCACGACTCTAGGCCGGCCAGGGGCTGGCGGTTTGTCCGGATCGGACCGCTTTGTTGTCGGTTTCGGACGGTTGCTCCACGGCGGTTGCCAGTGGGCGGGGGAAGTTGACAGGTGAGATCATTCAGATATTAATGAATGGCCGCAGGCCACGGGCTCCGTGGCTCCAGGTGCCTGGACGGAGCCTTGCCGCCCGGGAAACATCCCGCTGCCATGAGAAGAACAACAATGTCTCCATGCGCCTTGCTCGAAACCCGCCACGCCAGCACCCAGTCCATCGACCGGGACCTGCGCCTGGCATTCTGGGAGGACTACAACGCCAGCACCCTGGTGGGGCTCAAATGCAACTCCTACGCCGAGAGCGGTTTCACCGCCCGCCAGGACAACCTGCACTTGAGCGCCATGCGCCTGGCGCGGATCGTCGGCAATGAACATGTCGTGGAGCGTGACCGTTCGATGATCCGTGGCGTGCCCAAGGAGTCGATCTTCGTCTCCCTGGTCACCGACAGTGGTTCGTTCTTCTACCAGGGCGGCACTTGTCAGTTGTTGGAGCCGGGCGAGCTGGTGGTGTATCGCACCGACAAGCCCTACCTGTTCGGTTTTTCCACAGCCATGCGCCAGTTCATCTTCGATATTCCCCAGGAGCAGTTCGCCCGCCGTTGCCTGCGGCGCTTCGACCAGCCGTTGAAGATCGGCGTGCAGGGCGGTGGCCAGCGTCTGTTGTTGCGCACCCTGGCCGAGCGCACCCGGGGGTTTTTCCAGCAACCCTTGTGCGGCGCGGCCGAGGACTACCAGGAGCAAACCTTCGAACTGCTGGCCAGCCTGATCGCCGGGCAAGTGGGGCAACGGCCGATCAACGCCTTGAGCGCCTCCTATCTGCTGGCGGCCAAGCAGTACATCCAGGAGCACCTGGCGGACCCGGAGTTGAGTTGCGAGCGGGTGGCGGCGCAGGTCGGTGTGTCGCCGCGCCACCTGGCCCGGTTGTTCGCCCTGGAGGAGTGGCTGCCCAGCCGCTTCATCCTGGAGAAGCGCCTGCAACAGGCCCAGCAACTGCTGTGCAGCCCCCGGGGGGCTGCGCTGGATATCAGCGAGATCGCCTATCGCCATGGCTTTGCCAGCCAGGCGCACTTTGCCCGGGCCTTCAAGGCCCGCTACCAACTCACGCCCAGTGAAGCGCGGCGCCACGGCTCCACGCCAGCTTGAGGGCGCCTTAAAAAACGTAGGCGAGGCAGCCAGCGCAAGGCAAAACCCGGGCCAAAAAGCGCATTTTACAAAGGGCTAAATGAGCATTTTGACCGGGCTGGCGCACCAGTCGGTTTTTAACGCAGCGATGACAACGCAGGTAGTTTTTAGAGGCGCCCTTGAGTGGCCGGGCGCCGCAGGGCTCAGTGAGCGAAGGCCTCCAGGGTCTGGGCCTGGCGCTCCAGCAGCTGGCGTTGCAGGGCCAGGACCGGTTCCTTGGGCTGCTGCAGGCGCACGAACTCCAGCATCGGGTCGGTGACCGCCGTGCGGATGCCTGACAGTGCCTCCAGGGTCGCCAGGCCACAGAACGGCACGTAGGCCTCGGAGTAGCCGCCTTCATGCACCAGCACCAGGCGCCCGCCACACAGGCGCGCGGCGGCGTCGCGCAGGCACTGGGTCATTTCGCGGAACGAGTCGCTGTGCAACAGCATCCGCGCCAGCGGGTCCACGGCGTTGGCGTCGTAGCCGCAGGCGACGATGATCAGTTGCGGCTCGAAGCGCTCCAGCGCCGGCACCACGATGCGCTGCATGGCTTGCAGATAGGCGTCGTGCCCGCCGCCGGGCAGCAGCGGAACGTTGATGTTGCAGCCCAGGCCCGGGCCGCGCCCACGGTCCTGCTCGCCGCCGTAGCCGGCCGGGAAACAGCCGTCCTGGTGCAGGGACAGGGTCAGTACATCGGCGCGCTCCTCGAAGATCGCCTGGGTGCCGTTGCCGTGGTGCACGTCCCAGTCGATCACCGCCACCTTGCCCAGGCCGTGGCGGGCCTTGGCCGCCTCGATGGCGATGGCGATGTTGGCCAGGAAGCAGAACCCCATGGCCTGGTCGGCCAGGCAGTGGTGTCCCGGTGGCCGGGACAGGGCGTAGGCGTTGTCGGCCTCGCCGCTGAGCACCGCATCCACCGCGGCGATGGCCAGCCCGGCAGACAATTTGGCGATTTCATAACTGCCGGGCCCCACTGGTGCCTGGTCGCCCAGCTCGCCGCCGCCGGCATCGCTCAGGGCCTTGAAGCGTTGCAGGTAGGCGGCGCCGTGGACCCGCAGCAGGTCTTGGTCGCTGGCCGGTTCGGCGCTGCGCAGTTGCAGTTGGCGGGTCAGCCCGCTGACATCCATCAGGCTTTTCAGCCGGCGCTTGGTTTCTGGCGACTCGGCATGTCCGGCCGCGGCCGGTGGCTGCACCCAACCGCCTACCGGCAGGGTCAGGCTGTGGGGGCTGGCGCTGTGCCACAGGCACAGTTCATCGAAGAAAAACGCGGTTTTGCAGGTCATGGTGATATCCATCGTTCAAGAAAACGGTTACGAGCGGGTGGGGCGGCAGCCCAGGACCAGCGCCAGGGACAACAGGGTGAGGGCGGCGCCGGCCAGCAACAGGCCGTGGAAGCCGCCGCTGCTTTCGATCAGGCGTCCGGCCAGGGCCGGGCCGATGGCCAGGCCGACGCTGATCACCAGGTTGGAGGCGTTCATCAACCGTCCGCTGCGATCCATCTGCGCCATGCGCGCCAACACCAGCGGCAAGATGAAGGTCCAGGTGAACTTGAATACCAGGGCCGCCAGGGCGAAGCGCGCCAGTTGCGGTTGGCCGTACAGCATCAGCACCGAGCCGGCCATCAGGCCGTAGCCCAGCCACAGCAGGCCGCTGCCGGGCAGGCGGTCGCCGAACAAGGTGGCGCACAGGGCGCCGACGATGCCCATCAGGGTGGCGATGGCCAGGATGTCGCCGCTGGCCTGGGGCGAGAGCCCGGCCTGGCTGCCGATGGCGCCGATGAAGGTCCAGACCCCGCTCAGGCTGATGTAGAAAGCGAGGATGCCGAGGATGCCCAGGCCGGCCTTGAGCCAGGAGATCGGCGGGGCTGGCGTGGCGGCGTCCAGTGACTGTTCAGCACCGGCGGGAAAGCACCGTGCCAGGGGCAGGCAGAGCACCATCAGCAGCGCCAGGATCAGATAGCAGGCGCCGAGGCCGAAGTGCTCGAACAGCAGCGGCAGCAGGCTCAGGCCAATGGCCCCCAGCACCAGCTGGCCCATCACCCAGAAGCCGTAGGCGCGACTGGGGTTGGGGCTGGCGGCGGCGCTGGCCAGGCAGATGATCATCAGCGAGCCGCCGGCCAGGGCGCTGCAAAAACGCGCCACCAGCAACAGCCAATAGTCATGGACCAGCATCGACAACAGGTTGGCGGCGATGAACAGCACGGCGCTGCACAAGGCGGCGCGGCGCCAGTCCAGGCGCTTGAGCCACCAGATGGCGGGCAGGGTGGCCAGGCTCATGGCCCCCAGCTCGGCGCTGAACAGGTCGCCGATCTGGGTCGGGCTCAGGTGCCACTGGCTGGCCAGTTGCGCGGCGATGGCCGGGGCCATCAGTAGCACCGCGGGGGTGATGGCGGCGAACAGCACGATGGCCGCCAGGAGCCCCAGGGGTTGGCGGGCAGATGGCGCGGTGTCGCTCAGGGCAGGGTTGTGGCTATGCATGGCCGGGCTTCCTCGGGCGGGGGGTCAGAACACGTGGACCAGGCGCAACAGGGCGTCGGTGCCGGCGAAACCGTTGTCGGTGGCGACGTTGCGCGACAGGCTGAACATCAGTTGGTTGCGCGAATCCAGCCAGTGGCCCAGCTCGAATCCGACCTGGGTGTAGCGCCGGTGGGTGTCGTCGATGCGTCGGTCGTTGATGCGCAGTTCGCCGCCATCGGCCTGGATCAGCCGCAGGGCGCCGTAGGTGCTGGGAGTGAAGTCGTAGGACGCGAAGGCTTGCAGGCGGTACAGCGGGTCCTGCTTGAGGTCGCTGCCCAGGTAGTCATCGTTGGTGGCGTAGAACTGGGCTTCGAGGTTGGCCTCCAGGACCCACTTCTCGCCCAGGCCCTGGGTGTAGTTGTAGACGAAGGTCGCGCCCCAGCGGTTGGCCCCTGGCGAGACCCCGGGCTCGCGGCTGTGGTACTCGCCCACCGGCAGCGTGATCAGGGTCAGCAAGCCGCTGTAGGTGCGACTTTGCGGCTGGTTGATGAAGAACAGCGTGCCGCCCACCTGGGGATCGCCGAAACCGCTCTCGCGACTACGGCGCGTGGCACCGGGCAGGCGCGCATCGGTGTCGACGAAGGGCACGATGAACTGCGGCGTGCACAGGGTGCCGCACAGGTCGCTGAAGAACACCTGGCGGTAGGCCATGGCATTGACCCGCAGGTCGGCCTTGCCGGTGGTGTCGGCCGGGCCATGGAAGCTGCCGGCGCGAGTGGCGGGCAGGTACAGCACGCCGAGGCTGGTGCCTACCGGGGCGGCGAAGAAGTCCCGGGCGTTGAGATCGGCGGCCTGGGGCGACAGGCTGGCCAGGGTGCTGGCCACGGCGAGCGCGGTACGGATGAGGTTCCTGGTCATGGGCGATGCGTCTCTTGTTGGCGTTGTTGTGCGGCGCAGGGCTTGCCGGCAGGCGGCAGGGGCTGGAAACCGGGCAAAGGCTGCCCGTGACCGTCACGGGTGACGGCGCGAATCAGCGTGGGAAGGCGCGACGATGGTCAGTCGGGCGGGGCGTGCAGCAGCTGGGCGATGCGCGCCTTGTCCTTGACCCCGAGCTTGCTGTAGATGGCGCGGATGTGATGGCGCACGGTGTTGGGCGACATGCCCAGGTCGCGCGCCACTTCCTTGTAGGTCTTGCCGTCGCCGAAGCTCTGCGCGACCTCGTTTTCCCGGGGGCTGAGCTGGGGCAGCAAGGTGCGGCTGCGGGCCGCCAGCAGGAACAGGTCGCCCACCGCCTGGGACTCCACTTGCAGGCACTTGCCTTCGTAGTTGCCCAGCTCCAGGGATTGCGGCAGCTGCGGGCCGCTCCAGTGCGGCCATTCGTTGAGCAGCAGTTCGACGAAACCACTCTCGGCGCAGTGCAGCACGCCGCGCTGGTCGCAGACCGCCAGGGCCAGGTTGCGCGGCCGGGTGAGTTGCTCGCGTGTGGCCACCAGGGTGCGGATCTGGTTGGCCGAGACCGCCGCCACCAGGTGCAGCATCAGGTTGTCCAGCAGCTCGCGGTCGTCTGTGGTGAAACGCGCTGCGCCGGGTTGGCGGTACAGGGCCAGGTGGCTGCTCAGGTGGGTATGGGGGTCGATGTGCACCACGCACAACAGCTCGCCGATGTTGTACAGGC
The DNA here is from genome assembly GCF_009380155.1 of Pseudomonas piscis. GTDB lineage: Bacteria > Pseudomonadota > Gammaproteobacteria > Pseudomonadales > Pseudomonadaceae > Aquipseudomonas > Aquipseudomonas piscis. The sequence continues at coordinate 175,718 of NZ_WHUV01000002.1, forward strand.
GCCCCAGCCAGTTCAGGCCGGCGCCGTTGTCCGGGTCGGCCATATCGACGATCACCGACCGGCCCGGGACCTGGTGCACCCGGCTCACGGTGACATCGACATGGCGGATCGATTGCCAGTCCGGCAGGTAGCTGGGAGGCAGGCGGTACAGGTAGCAGCTGTGTTCGTCCGGCACGCCGTTTACCAGGGCCGAGCGGCCCCACCATGCGCTGTCGAAGGGCAGCAACCTGGCGATGCGGGCCAGGGCGTGCTGGTGCAGGTGCTCGATGTCTTTGTTCTGGGCCAGTTGCTGCAAGGCCAGGACCAGTTCGCTGAAGGCCTGCAAGCGGCCGGGCGCGGGCGGGTGGGATCGACTCATGGCGCGGTACCTCGGGGCGACGTTGTTATTGTTTTCGTCACTGAAGAATCGACGGCCGGTACGCCAGGGCAGGCGTGGGCAGGACCTGGGTCGAGTATCGGCGCCTGGACCGCTGGCCGCCATCCTACAGATGCAGGAGGCGGCGCGGGGGCCAGGCCGGGAGGGTGGGGTTCAGGCGGCCTGGCAGGGCCGGGGCAGGCGGTGGAAGCTGCGGCTGAAGTACACCAGCGAATCACCGCGCTCCTGCACGCTGATCTCGTCCAGCTCCACCAGCATCAGCGAGTGGGTGCCGATTTCCTGGACCTCGGTGATCCGTCCCTGCAGGCTGGCCAGGGCATCCTCCAGCACCGGCAGGGCCTGCAGGCCGTCGCGCCAGGGGTGCAGGCCGAAGCGCTGGTCCATGGCCACGCCGGTCATGCCGGCGAAGTGCCGGGCCAGGTCTTCATGGGCGCCGCTGAGGATGTTCACGCACAGCCGGCCATTGCCCTTGAACACCGGGTTCAGGGCGCTGTTGCGGTTGACGCAGACCATCAGCGTCGGCGGGCTGTCGGTGATCGAGCACACCGCCGTGGCGGTGATGCCGCAACGGCCGGCCGGGCCATTGCTGGTGATGACGTTGACCGCCGCGGTCATGTGCGCCATGGCGTTGCGAAAGGCGAGTTGCTTGGTGTCGAGTACGGACATGAGGGTTCTCCGAAGGCCTGGGTGGCGAGGGCACGTGGCCCTCGCTGCGCACGACTACTGGCGGATACGGTCGAGCATGTTGATGTCGTCGGGGTTGGTCAGGTGCGGCACGGTCCAGCCGTCGAGGTCGTAGTCGGCCAGGCAGCGATCCACCAGGGCGGTCATGGCTCGCATCGAGCCGCTGTCCTGGGCGTGGCGCAGGCACTGCATGCGGATCTCGTCCTGGCTACCGGCGTAGTTGATCTCGTACAGCTCGTGGCGGCCGCCGAACTCGGTGCCGATGGCATCCCACAACAGCTTGAGGATCTTGATCCGCTCCTCGTGGCCCATGCCTCCCGAACCGCGGCAATAGGTGCCCAGGTACTGGTTGAGCACGGGGTCCTTGAGGTCCCGGGAACCGGAGGGCAGGTAGATCAGGCCGCTGGCCACCACCTGCTCGATGATCTTCTTGATCTCGGTATAGGCCTGGGGCGCCAGCACCCGGTAGGCCTGCAGGGCCTGGGCGCTGGGCAGGTAGACACCGTTTTGCCACTCGCTGGCATTGCCGTGCATGGCGTCGGTCAGGGACCAGAACAGGTTGCGCCAGGCCACCACTTCGCCGACCTGGGCCTGGACCCCGCGAAACTCCAGGGCGCCGGTGCATTGCAGGGCCTTGACCAGCAGGCCGCTGATGAAGTCCAGCTTGACCGCCAGCCGGGTGCAGCCCTGCATCGGGAACAACCGGCCGAACCCGCCCTGGGGGAACCACTGCCGGCAACGCTCGAAGTCGCGGTAGATCAGCACGTTCTCCCAGGGGATAAATACCTTGTCCATGATCAGGATCGCGTCGTTCTCGTCGAAGCGGCTGGACAGCGGGTAGTCGAAGGGCGAACCGCTCATGCCGGCCTGGAGTTCGTAGGAGGGACGGCAGATCAGCTTCATGCCCCGGGTGTTCATCGGCGCGATGAACATCAGGGCGAAATCGGTGTTGTCCCCCAGCAACTGGGCCGAGCCCTGGCCGACGAAGTTGTAGTGGGTCAGCGCCGAGTTGGTGGCCACCACCTTGGCGCCGCTGACGATGATCCCGCCTTCGACTTCCTCGTCCACCGAGATGAACACATCCTTGACCTGGTCCACCGGTTTGTCGCGGTCGATGGGCGGGTTGACGATGGCGTGGTTGAGGTAGAGGCAGGCCTCCTGGATGCGCTTGTACCAGGTCCGCGCGTTGTCGGCGAAGGGGCCGTAGAACTCGGCGTTGGCTCCCAGGACGCTGCCGAAGGCCGCCTTGTAGTCGGGGCTGCGGCCCATCCAGCCGTAGGTCAGGCGCGACCAGTCGGCGATGGCGTCGCGCTGCTGGCGCAACTCGTCGGGGCTCCTGGCCGAACGGAAGAACTTGTGGGTGTAGCCGCCATTGTCGGTGTCGGTGGGCCAGCACAGTTGCTCATGGGTGGCCGGGTCGTGCAGGGCATCGTACAGGCGGGCCATGGACGCGGCCGAGTTGCGAAAGGCCGGGTGGGTGGTGACGTCCTTGACCCGGTCGCCATAGATGTAGATTTCACGGTCGTCGCGCAGGCTGGCCAGGTATTCGGCACCGGTCAGCGGGCGATCGGAGGAGGCACGAAAGTCTTCGGGTTTCATATCCAGTCTCGGCGTTGTTTTTATTGACCGGGACCATGATGGGCAGCGGCGGGCGGCGCAGAAATGGCTTTTTCGGCGAATGGCTTGCACTTTCCATGGGCTTGCCGGGAACTGCCGCGAACCGGAGCAAAAACTCCTGGGCAGCGCGTTTTGGCCCATCCCTGGACCGCCCATCAGTGCTTTATCGATTCACTTCGCGTTGTGGCATTTCAGTCCTGAATCAGCGGTCATTTCCGGGATTTTTTTTACGAATCAGCCATATGAAAGCGCAACTTCGGCCGATATCCAGGATAGGCCCAAGGACCCCGGTGCCAAGGTTTCCGACGTCGGCGCAGCGCTGATGCGCGGATCATTCAATGGCAAGGATGCTGATCGTCATGTTCTCCTGCGAGAGTCGCCCTATGACCCTGCGTAACCTGAATATCGCCCCTCGAGCTTTCCTCGGTTTTGCCTTCATTGCCTTGCTGGTCGTCGTGCTGGGGGTGTTCGCGGTCAATCGCATGTCGATCATCCGCGAGGCCTCGGTCGACATGGAAGGCAACCAACTGCCTAGCGTCAGCTACCTGGGCAACCTCACGGAGAACGTGCTGCGCCTGCGGATCTTGTCGTTCCGGGTGCTGGTCAACCGCGAACCGGCGGGCCTGGCCGAAGCCCAGACGCGCATCGGCGTGCTGGTGGACAAGGTGCGCCAGGCCCAGGCCGGTTATGCCGCGCTGCCGGCCGGCCCGCAGGAGGCCGCGCTGTACAAGACCTTCTCCACGACCCTGGAGAACTACCTGCAAGCCCAGAAGGAAATGCTCGAGCTGTCGCGCCAGGACAAGCTCGATGCAATGCGCCAGCTGATCAACACCCGGATCAAGGACGGTACCGACCAGATGGGCGAGCAACTGAACCAGTTGATCGCCATCAACGCCGCCGATGCCACGGCCGCCTCCAAGGCCGCCGGCGAGCACTACGGCAGCGCGATTGCCGGGATCGTCATCGTCGCGCTGATCGCTGCTGCGCTGACCATCATCCTCGCGTTGCTGCTGACCCGCAGCATCGTCAGTCCGTTGAACAAGGCATTGAACGCCGCCGAGGTGATCGCCGGCGGCAACCTGCGCCAGAGCATCGAAGTCGACGGCAAGGACGAACCGGCGCGCCTGTTGCAGGCCCTGGCCGAGATGCAGGCGAGCCTGCGCCGCACCATCGAGCAGATCGCCGGTTCGGCGACCCAGGTGGCCTCGGCTTCCGAGCAACTGAGCGCGGTAACCGAGGAAACCTCCCGTGGCGTCCAGCAGCAGAACACCGAGATCGAGCAGGCCGCTACCGCCGTCAACGAGATGACCGCGGCGGTGGAGGAGGTGGCACGCAACGCGGTGTCGACTTCCGAGGCTTCGCAGCAATCGACCCAGGCCGCCCGTGACGGCCGCGACCGGGTGGTGCAGACCGTCGATGCGATCCAGACCATGGCCCACGACGTGCAGAACACCTCGGTGATGATCGAGGGCCTGGCCACCCAGGGCCGGGACATCGGCAAGGTCCTGGACGTGATCCGGGCCATCGCCGAGCAGACCAACCTGCTGGCGCTCAACGCTGCCATCGAGGCGGCCCGGGCCGGCGAGGCCGGGCGCGGCTTCGCGGTAGTGGCCGACGAAGTGCGGGCCCTGGCCCATCGCACTGCCCAGTCGACCCAGGAGATCGAGAAGATGGTGGCTGGCATCCAGAACGGCACCGGCCACGCCGTGGAGTCGATGCAGCAGAGCAATCAGCGCACCCAGAGCACCCTGGACCTGGCTCGCGCCGCCGGCGAGGCCCTGGAGCAGATCGCCGAGTCCATCAACCAGATCAACGAGCGCAACCTGGTGATCGCCAGCGCCTCGGAGGAGCAGGCCCAGGTGTCCCGCGAGGTGGACCGCAACCTGGTGAACATCCGCGACCTGGCGACCCAGTCGGCGGCCGGGGCCAACCAGACCAGCGCCGCCAGCCATGAGCTGTCGCGCCTGGCGGTGGAGCTCAACGCCATGGTCGCGCGCTTCGTGATCTGACCTGACGCCGCCGCGGGCGGCGCTCGACGAGTCGGGTTGCAGCACCTAGGGTTTGGGCTGAGGCGTCTTTCAAGGAGAAAGCCATGCGCTACTCAGCCCTGACCCAGCGGATCGCCGGCGAAGGTTCCGCGGCCTGGAACATCCATTACCGGGCCCTGGCCCTGCGTGAGCAGGGACGCGATGTGTTGCTGCTGACGGTGGGCGACCCGGACTTCGATACTCCAGGCCCGGTAGTCCAGGCGGCGATCGACAGCTTGCTGGCCGGCGATACCCATTATTCGGACGTACGCGGCAACCTGGCCTTGCGCAGTTGCATCGCCCAATGCCATCACCAACGCAGTGGCCAGGTGGTGGATGCCGAGCATGTGGTGGTGCTGCCGGGGGCGCAGTGCGCGGTGTTCTCGGTGGCCCAGTGCCTGGTGGGCCCAGGCGACGAGGTGCTGGTGGCCGAACCCATGTACGTCACCTACGAAGGGGTGATCGGCGCCTGTGGCGCGACCGTGGTGCCGGTGCCGGTGCGGGCCGAGCGCGGCTTCTGCGTCGACCCGCTGGACGTCGCCGCGCGGATCGGTCCGCGCACCCGGGCCATGCTGCTCAACAGCCCGAACAATCCCTCCGGCGCCAGCCTGTCCCTGGATGACTGGCAGGCCCTGGCGCGCTTGTGCCTGGAGCACGACCTGTGGCTGATCTCCGATGAGGTCTACAGCGACTTGCTGTATGAGGGGCAGCACCTGAGTCCGGGCAGCCTGCCCCGCATGGGCGAGCGCACCGCCACCATCAATAGCCTGTCCAAGTCCCATGCCATGAGCGGCTGGCGGATCGGTTGGGTGATCGCCCCGACGGTGTTGGCCGGGCACCTGGGCAACCTGGCCCTGTGCATGCTCTACGGCTTGCCCGAGTTCATCCAGAACGCAGCGGTGGTGGCGTTGTCCAGCGATTTGCCGGAGTTGGTGCAGATGCGCCAGGAGTACCGCCGGCGCCGCGACCTGGTATGTTCGATGCTGCAAGAGTGCCCCGGCTTGCAACCGGTGCGTCCCGATGGCGGCATGTTCGTCATGGTCGATATCCGCCGCACCGGCCTTGGTGCCCAGGCCTTCGCCGATGGCCTGCTGGAGGGCCATGGCGTTTCGGTGCTGGCCGGGGATGCCTTCGGCCCCAGCGTCGTCGGGCACGTGCGTATCGCCCTGGTGCTGGATTGCCAGCAGCTGGCCGAAGCTTGCCGGCGCATCGTCCGCTTCACCGCGCAATTGCCTGTGCAATGACTAGAGCTGTCATGCGATCGATCCGCTTCGCGGTGGCCGTCGATGACGTGCCGGCTGGCCTATGGCTTGGGGCGCAGGGCGAACCAGGCCAGGCCCAGGGCGAGGCTGAACAGGCCGGTCAGGGCTTGCAAGGACCCGGCAGCACTGTCGGCCAGGGCGTTGGCCAGCAGCCCGCAAGCAGCGGTCATGGCCATCTGGATGAAGAAGAACAGGCCCGAGGCACTGCCGGCCACCGCCGCATAGGGTTGCAGGATCGCCAGCTGGCAGGCGGGAATCGCCAGGCCCACCGACAGCATGATCGCCAGCATCGGCAGGACGATGGCCAGCAAGCTGTCGGGCCACAAGCTGCGGGTGGCCAGCAGCAAGCCTGCCGCCAGCAGGTTCAGCAGCGTGGCGCGGGCGATCAGGTGGTCGGCGCCGAGCCTGGGGGCCAGGTGCTGGAACAGGCGTGAGCCCAGCAGGTAACCGGCCACGGTGGCGGCGAACACCAGGGCATAGCTGCCCGAGGACAGGCCCAGGCCGCGCTGGAGCAAGGCCGGTGATTGCAGGATGAAGGGGAAATAAGTGCAGTACAGGCAGCCGATGGCCAGGGAGTAACGCATGAAGTAGCGCGTGCCCAGCAAGCGCAGGTACAGCCGTGGCAGGCTTTCCCGGGGCGTTGCCAGGGGCTGGGGCACGCGGGTCTCCGCCAGCCTGGCAAGCATCAGCAGCCACACCGCGGCCGCCACCAGGCCCAGGGCCAGGAACAGGCCGCGCCAGCCCAGCAATTGCTCCAGCAGGCTGCCAAGAACTGGTGCCAGCATCGGCGACAAGGCGATGCCCATGGACAACAGGCCCAGCAGCCGCGCCTGTTCCGCCGGCGGGCAGCGATCACGCACCATGACCCGGCCCACCAGGGTGCCGCAGCAGCCACCCAGGGCCTGTAGCAGGCGGGCGGCCATCAATACCTCGACCCGGCTGGCGAACATGCAGGCCAGGGTGGCCAGCAGGAACAGCGCCATGCCCCACAGCAGCACCGGACGCCGGCCAAACCGGTCGCAGAGCGGTCCGCCCAGGAGCATCGACAGGGCGTAGCCGAGCATGTACAGGCTCAGGGTCAGTTGCAGCTGGGCATCGCTGGCCCCCAGTTCGTCGGCCATGGCCGGCAAGGCCGGCAGGTACAGGTCGATGCTGATCCGCGGCAGGCAGACCACCACCAGCAACAGCAAGGTCCAGAGCCAGGGGGCCAGGTCTTGCGCGGCGGCGGGAGAGAGGGGCGGGGTATCGGTGGTCGGTCGCATGGTCGGCTCGCAACAAGGGCTTGGCCGGGACGTTAAGGGCTTTATGGTTTAATGCGCAGAGCCATTTACCGTCATTTCGAGTGGACCACTATGAGCCGTGGCAAATACCCCGTTCCCCTGGACTTGCCGCTGCCACAGGCCCTGGGCGAGGGCTTGGGCAAGCAGGACAGCGCCTATGGCGCCTTGCGCCAGGCGATCCTGGACAAGCGCCTGGCGGCGGGTTGCCGCTTGCCTTCGACGCGGACCCTGGCCCAGCGCTGGGCCATGTCCCGGGGCACCCTGGAGGTGGTGTTCGACCGCTTGCGCAGCGAGGGTTACGTCAGCCGGGCCGCAGGTTCCGGGACCCGGGTCTGCGCGGTGGTGCCGGATCTCTACCTGAGTGCGCCGCTTGCCGTGGCGCCTGCAGCCAGTGACGAGGATGGCCCGAGGCCGCAGCCCCAGGGCGTGCGTGCCGGCCAGCCCTTCGTCGCGCGCCTGGCCGACCCGGCGCTGTTCCCCCTGGCGCGCTGGACCCGCTCCCTGACCCGGGCCCTGGCCAGTGCCCCGGCCCAGTCGCTGTGCGACCACGACCCCGGGGGCCTGCCGCAACTGCGCCAGCAGATCGCCCAGTACCTGGGACAGCATCGGGGTATCGCATGCGAGCCTGCGCAAGTGATGGTCACCACCGGCATTCGCCATGGCCTCGACCTGCTGGCCCGCAGTCTGCTGCGACCGGGGGACGAGGTCTGCCTGGAAGACCCCGGCTACCTGTCGGCCAGGGAGTTGTTCGCCCTGGCCGGGGCACAGGCGATACCGGTGCCGGTGCTGGAGGAGGGCATCGATGTGGACCGCCTGCATGAGCATGGCGCGGCGCGGATGGTCTACGTCACGCCGGCGCACCAGGCGCCCTTGGGCATGACCATGCCGGTGTCTCGGCGCCTGGCGTTGCTGGAGTGGGCGCGGCGCAGTGGCGCCTGGGTGGTGGAGGATGACTACGACAGCGAGTTCAACTACCAGAGTGCCCCCCTGGCGGCGCTCAAGTCTCTGGATCGCGACGATCGGGTGATCTACTGCGGCAGCTTCAACAAGACCCTGTTCGCCGGCCTGCGGGTGGGCTTCATGCTGGTGCCCGACGCCTTGCGCGAGCGGCTGCTGGCCACTTTGCAGAGCACCGGGCGCTCAGTGGGGGTGATCGAGCAACTGGCCCTGGCCGACTACATCGCCAGCGGCGCCTTTTTGCGTTACCTGCGGGCCGCCCGCCAGGCCTACCAGGAGCGCCGCGACCTGCTGCTGGCGATCCTGGCCCGGGAGGCCCCGGGCTGCTACAGCATCAGCGGGCAACAAGCGGGCCTGCACCTGCTGCTGCACCTGCCGCCGGGTGGCGATGAAGCGCGGTTGCGCCAGCGCGCCGCTGCGCTCGGGATCGTCCTGCAAGGGCTGGCCGAGCATTGCCAGCAGATGCGCCCGGGCCCGGCGGTGATCATCGGCTATGCCGCCTTGAGCCTGGCGCAGATCCGCTTCAGTGGCTCGCGCCTGGCGGCCCTGTTGGTGGATGAGGCCCGGCAAGCCCGGGCCGGGGCATGACTGTCATGGCGTTGTCATATTCGCCGGCCATGCTCGGCACCCCGGCCCCAGGGCCTTCGTATTGCACAAGGACGTCATGATCATTGTCACCTCCGGCGCGGCCTACCTGGACATGGACGCCTACGCCGGCTGCATCGCCTACGCCGAATGGCTCAACCTGCGCGGCCAGCCGGCCCGGGCCCTGAGCAGCGCGCCGCTGAATGAAAGCATTCCCCAGGCCCTGCGCCATAACTGCAAGGGGCTGGATGCATCGGTGTCGATCGGCGACGACGATGTGTTCGTGCTGGTGGACGTTTCCAATCACCTGCACCTGGACCCGCTGGTGGATCTTGCACGGGTGGTGGAGGTCATCGACCATCATCCCGGGTTCGAAGGGTTCTGGGCCGAGCGCCTGGGGCCGCGTGCGGATATCCGCCGGATCGGCGCTGCCTGCACCCAGGTCTATGAGCGTTGGCGCGACTCGGGGCTGCTGGCGCAGATGAGCCGCGACAGTGCGCAGTTGCTGGCAGCCGGGATTCTCGACAACACCCTGAACTTCACCGCCCGGATCTGCACCGAGGCCGATCGCCAGGCCTATGCCATGCTGGCCCGGCACGCCGGGTTGGACGAGCAATGGCCTGCACGCTACTTCGACCAGTGCCAGCGCCAGATCGAGGAACAACTGGAGCAGGCCCTGCACAAGGACCTGAAAGTCCTCGGGGAAGAGAGCAACCTGCCCAGGCGTTTCGCCCAGTTGACCTTGTGGAATGCCGATCGCTTGCTGCGCCAGCAACGGCCCTTGATCGAAAGGGTGCTGGGGCAGTGGGGCGATGACTGGCTGCTGAACCTGATCAGCCTCGGCGAGGGGCGCAGCTACTTGCTCAGTGGTGGAGCCGCTAGTGCGCAGAAGCTGGACCGGCTGCTAGAGTGCCCGGCCGTGAATGGCCTGCACTGCCTGGACCGGCCGATCTTGCGCAAGGAGTTGCTGCGCATGGGCCTGGCCTGGCAGGCGCCGATGACCCCGAGGTAACCGTGGACCTGGATCAAGCCTTGCAGCAAGTGGTGGATGAGCGCAGTTTCCTGGCGTTCGTCCAGGCCTTGAGCGCCGACCGGCGCCAAGCCAGCGACTGGCAGAACGACTCCATCGAGGACTTCCTCGACTCCGCCCATGCCTGGGCCGAAGCCAGTGCCATGGGCGCCAGCCAGGGGTTGGCCGACGCCTCACCGTGGAAGCGTTTCGCGGTGTTCCTGTACTGCGGCAAGATCTACGAATGAGGCACCCGCTGCGCGGCTAATCCTCGAAGCCGCTCTGCTCGTGGATTTCATCCATCTTCAGCTCCAGGCGGTAGGCCACGGCGATGAACAGCGCCTGGCACAGGCACAAGGTGGCGCTCAGCGAGCGGAAGGCGAACGAGCTGCCCTCGTTGACCAGCAGCACGCTGTTGGCGCGCTTGGCGAGGGGCGAGAGGGTGCTGTCGGTGATGATCAGGGTCTTGGCCTGGTGGTGCTGGGCAATCCGCAGGCAGTGCTGGGTTTCCTTGGCGTAGGGCGTGAAGCTGATGGCGATCACCAGGTCGCCGGGGCGGATGCTGCGCATCTGCTCGCGGTAGCTGCCACCGAGCCCCGAGACCAGGTGGATGCGCTTGTTGGTGTGCTGCAGGTTGTAGACCAGGTAGTCGGCCACCGCGAAGGAGCGCCGCACCCCCACCACGTAGATGTTCTCGGCATTGACCACCAGGTCCACGGCTCGCTCCAGGGCCGCCTCGTCCAGCTCCTGTTCCAGGCGCTCGATCCCCGAGAGGGTGGCGCCGATGCAGTCGCGAGCCAGGTCGGCACTGCTGGCCTTCTGTGATTTGTTGGCGATCAGGCTGCGGATGCGCTGCTGGTAGTTCTGTACCGGCGTGGCCTTGTGGGTATAGGCCTCGCGGAACAACGCCTGCATGTCACTGAAGCCGCGAAAGCCCAGGCGCTGGGAGAAACGCACGATGGCCGAGGGGTGCACTTCGCATTCGCGGGCGATGTCGCTGATGCGATCGACCATGATCCGGTCGCGCTGCTGGCTCATGTAGCTGGCGATACGCTTGAGCTGGCGCGGCAGGCTTTCGTATTCCCGGGCGATCAGTTGCAGCAGGCCCTCGGCATCGAGCGGGCGAGTGGCGAGGTCGCTGTCCGGGGTGCCTTCGGACAAGGCCGGCTGATCGGTATGGGGCATGGTCAATCCTTCTTGCGGTGCTGATGGGGCGAGCCTGGGTAGTGCCCCTGAGACTAGGCGGACTGCGGGCAGTCTACAGGGTCGGCGCGGGGAAAATCATGCCGGCCGGGGCCTGCGGCGCATTGCTGAAACGATGCAGGACATAGATTTCGGCGTGCAGCGAACTTTAGTGGAAAAAATATTCCATGTAAAAAAATTTAGAATAAATATTGATCTGACAGTGAAAGCCGTTCTAGTCTGCACCCACCAAGAGTGCTTGCCGAGGAACCGGCGGCAGGCAGCGGCTGATAACAATAACAGGAGCCAGCATGGGCCAGGACCGCTTTGCCAGTGGGCGTCAATTGGATCTGATCTGCCTCGGACGCCTGGGCGTCGACCTCTACGCGCAGCAAGTGGGGGCCCGCCTGGAAGATGTCGCCAGTTTTGCCAAATACCTTGGCGGCTCGTCCGCCAACATCGCCTTCGGTACCGCGCGCCTGGGCCTGAAGTCGGCGATGCTGACGCGGGTCGGCGACGACCACATGGGGCGCTTCCTGCTGGAGTCGTTGCAGCGCGAAGGCTGCGACACCCGCGCCGTGCGGGTCGATGCCGAGCGGCTGACGGCCCTGGTCCTGCTGGGCCTCAAGGACCGCGAGAGTTTTCCCCTGGTGTTCTATCGCGAGAACTGCGCCGACATGGCCCTGACCGCCGAGGACATCGACGAGGCCTTCATCGCTTCCAGCAAGGCGCTGCTGATCACCGGCACGCATTTTTCCAGCGACCAGGTCTACCGCGCTAGCATCCAGGCCCTCGACTATGCCGAGCGCCATGGGGTGCGGCGAGTGCTGGACATCGACTATCGGCCAGTGCTCTGGGGCCTGGCGGCCAAGGCCGATGGCCAGACCCGCTTCGTCGCCGACCGCCAGGTCAGCCAGCATGTGCAGGGCATCCTGCCGCGCTTCGAATTGATCGTCGGCACCGAGGAGGAATTCCTGATTGCCGGGGGCGAGCCGGATTTGCTGGCGGCCCTGCGCCGGGTGCGCGAGCTGACGACCGCGACCCTGGTGGTCAAGCTCGGCCCCAGGGGCTGCACGGTGATCCATGGGGCCATTCCCGGCCATCTGGAGGACCTGCAGGTGCACCAGGGCGTGCAGGTCGAGGTGCTGAACGTGCTGGGCGCCGGCGATGCGTTCATGTCCGGCTTCCTCAGTGGCTGGCTGGAGGGGGCGGACGATGAGCGCTGCTGCCAGCTGGCCAATGCCTGCGGCGCCCTGGTGGTCTCGCGCCATGCCTGTGCCCCGGCGATGCCGACCCGTGCCGAGCTCGACTACCTGTTCGGCAGCCCGCGGCCCATCACCCGTCCGGACCAAGACCCGACCCTGCGGCGCCTGCACCAGGTCAGCGTGCCGCGCAAGGCGTGGCGGCCGCTGTTCATCTTCGCCTTCGATCATCGCGGGCAACTGGTGGAGCTGGCCCGCCAGGGTGGGCGCGAGCTCAAGGTCATCGAGCAACTCAAGCTGCTGTTCGTCGAGGCGGTGCAGCGGGTCGAGGCCGACCTGCGACGCCAGGGCGTCGAGGCCGATGTCGGCGTGCTGGCGGACCAGCGCTTCGGCCAGGATGCACTGAACGCCGCCACCGGTCGTGGCTGGTGGGTGGCGCGCCCGGTGGAGCTGCAGGGTTCGCGGCCCCTGGTGTTCGAGCATGGCCGGGCCATCGGCAGCAACCTGATCGCCTGGCCCCAGGAGCAGATCATCAAGTGCCTGGTGCAATTTCATCCCGATGACGAACCCATGCTGCGCCTGGAGCAGGAGGCGCAGATCCGCGCCCTGTACCAGGCGTCCCAGGCCAGCGGCCATGAGCTGCTGCTGGAGGTCATCCCGCCCAAGGACTTGCCCGGGGCCCATCCCGAGGTGCTGTACCGGGCCATCAAGCGCCTCTACAACCTGGGCATCTACCCGGCCTGGTGGAAGATCGAGGCCCAGGATCGCGAGCAGTGGCAGCGCCTGGACCAATTGATCCAGGAGCGTGATCCCTACTGCCGTGGGGTGGTATTGCTGGGGCTCAACGCCTCGCCCCAGGCCCTGGCCGAGGGCTTTCGCCAGGCCGCCGGCAGCAGCAGTTGCCGGGGCTTCGCCGTGGGTCGCACGATCTTCCAAGAGCCCAGCCGTGCCTGGCTGGCGGGGGAGATCGACGACCAGCAGCTGATCAAGCAAGTACAGGGCACGTTCGTCCAGTTGATCGAGGCCTGGCGCAGCGCCCGCCCGTGAACGCCCCAGGCCTTGGTGGCAAGGCGGTTTTTTAGAGTGCGATCCGAACAACAATAAAAGGTGCAGCCATGCCCGCGATCCGAATTGGCATCAACCCGATTTCCTGGAGCAATGATGACCTGCCGTCCCTGGGGGGCGAGACGCCCCTGGACACGGCGCTGGCCGAAGGCAAGGCCATCGGCTATGAGGGCTTCGAGCTCAACGGCAAGTTCCCCAAGGATGCCCAGGGGGTGGCCGAGGTGCTGCGGCCCTACGAGCTGGCGCTGGTTTCCGGCTGGTACAGCGGCCAACTGGCGCGGCGTTCGGTGGCCGAGGAGATCGAAGCCATCGCCGCCCACGTGCAATTGCTGGCGCACAATGGCGCCACGGTGCTGGTCTATGGCGAGGTGGCCGACTCGATCCAGGGCCAACCCATCGCCCTGGTGGAGCGCCCGCGCTTTCATGCCGAACAGGCCTGGCAGGAATATGCCGACAAGCTCACCGAGCTGGCCCGTTTCACCCTCTCCCAGGGCGTGCGCCTGGCCTATCACCACCACATGGGTGCCTACGTCGAATCGCCGCAGGACATCGACCAGCTGATGCGCCGCAGCGGCCCCGAGGTGGGCCTGCTGTTCGACTCCGGGCATTGCTACATGGGCGGTGGAGAGCCCCTGGAGGTGTTGCGCCGACATGTCGGGCGGGTCTGCCATGTGCATTTCAAGGATGTGCGCAAGCCGGTGGTGCAGTTGGCGCGCAACCAGCTCTGGAGCTTTCCCGACTGTATCGTCAACGGCACCTTCACCGTGCCCGGTGATGGCGACCTGGATTTTGCCGCGTTGCTGCAGGTGTTGCTGGGCGCCGGCTACCAGGGCTGGCTGGTGGTGGAGGCCGAGCAGGACCCGGCGGTGGCCCCCAGCGAGGTCTATGCCCGAAAGGGCTACGACACCCTGCGCGCCTTGCTGGCCAGCGCCGGACACGGGAGGGCTGCTCGATGAGCCTGCTGGTCAAGGGCGCGGGCGCGGGCCAGGAGCTGGTGCGACTCGAGGAAGGCCGTTTGCAGTACGTGGGTTTCGCCGCCTACCGCCTGGGCCTGGACGAAAGCCTGCCGGTCAGTGCCGGTGAACGCGAGCTATGCCTGGTGCTGCTGGCCGGGCATGTGCGGGTCGAGGGCGAAGCGCCGGGGCATGGCGCGTTCCATTGGGAGGGGATTGGCGAGCGCCAATCGGTGTTCGAAGACCTGGCGCCGTTCGCCGTCTACCTGCCGCCGGGCAGCCAGGCCCGGATCACTGCGCTGGACCCGGTGCAGCTGGCGGTTTGCGCGGCCCCCGGGTGTCGCGAGGCCGGGCTGGCGCCGCGGCTGATCCGCCCGCAGCAGTGCTCGCGCAGCGTACGGGGCAAGGGCGCCAATACCCGTTATGTCTGCGACATCCTACCGGCCAGCGAGCCTGCGCATTCGCTGCTGGTGGTGGAGGTGCGCACGCCATCCGGGCACTCCTCCAGCTACCCGCCCCACAAGCACGACACCGACGACCTGCCGCACCAGAGCTTTCTCGAAGAGACCTACTACCACCAGGTCGACCCGCCCCAGGGCTTCGTGTTCCAGCGGGTGTACACCGACGATCGACGGCTGGATGAAGCCATGGCCGTGGAGCACCACGACCTGGTGGTGGTCCCCGAGGGTTATCACCCGGTCTGCGTGCCGTACGGCTACCAGTCCTACTACCTGAATGTCATGGCCGGGCCGAAACGTGCCTGGCAATTCCACAACGATCCGCAGCACAGCTGGCTGCTCGATCTCTGAGAGCGCCACGCCATAGGGAGAGTCAGCCACATGCCCCGGCCCTTGCGTTTTGCCTTGAACCGGATGGTCGCGCCGAGCTTGTCGCTGGTGGAATTCATCGACCTGGCGCTGGAGTTGCAGATCGACGCCATCGAGTTGCGCAACGACCTGCCGGGCGTGGAAATCACCGATGGCACGCCGCCGGAGCGGGTTCGCGAGCTGTGCGCGAGCCGTGGCGTGCGGGTGCTGTCGATCAATGCGCTGTACCCCTTCGATGTCTGGAACCCGGAGCGCGAGCGGCAACTGCGGCAATTGGCCGAGTATGCCGTGGCCTGCGGTGCCAGGGGGCTGGTGCTGTGTCCGCTGAATGAGGCCGGGGACCCGCGCGATGCCGCGCAGCGGGCATTGGCGCTGCGCAGCGCCCTCGAGGGAATCGCCCCGGTACTGCGCCGGCATGGCCTGTACGGCTTCATCGAGCCCCTGGGCTTTGAGGAGAGCGCCTTGCGCAGCAAGCGCCTGGCGCTGGAGGCGGTCCGCGACACCGCTAGCCTGGATGTCCTGCGCCTGCTGCACGACACCTTCCATCACCACCTGGCTGGAGAACAGGAGCTGTTCGCCGAACAGACCGCCCTGGTGCACATCTCCGGGGTCGAGGAAGCGCAGGCGCCCCTGGAGCTGTTGCGCGACGGCCATCGAGTGCTGGTGGGCGCGGCGGATCGGCTCGGCAACGTGGCCCAACTCAAGGCGCTGTTGCACCAGGGCTACACCGGTTACCTGTCGTTCGAGCCTTTCGCCGCCTGCGTCCATGGCCTGGTGGATGTCCACCAGGCCCTGGGCGCCAGCATCGACCATCTGCGCCAGGCCCTGGAGTGAGTGCCCGGCGCCATGCCCCTATCCCTTGTAAGGAGCTGAAATGAGCACGCTACGCCTGACCATGGCCCAGGCCCTGGTGAAGTTCCTCGACAACCAGTACGTCGAGGTGGATGGACAACAGAGCCGCTTCGTCGCCGGAGTCTTCACCATCTTCGGCCACGGCAACGTGCTGGGCATCGGCCAGGCCCTGCAGCAGGACCCGGGTGGCCTGCAGGTGCACCAGGGGCGCAACGAGCAGGGCATGGCCCACGCGGCCATCGGTTTCGCCAAGCAGCGCCTGCGCCGACAGGTCTATGCCTGTACCGCCTCGGTGGGGCCTGGTGCGGCGAACATGCTGACCGCGGCCGCCACCGCCACGGCCAATCGCATCCCCTTGCTGCTGTTGCCCGGCGATGTGTTCGCCAGCCGCCAGCCGGACCCGGTGTTGCAGCAGATCGAGCAGTTCCATGACCTGGGCATCAGCACCAACGATGCCTTCAAGGCCGTGAGCAAGTACTGGGACCGGATCAACCGCCCTGAACAATTGATGAGTGCCGCATTGCAGGCCATGCGGGTGCTGACCGACCCGGCGGAAACCGGCGCGGTGACCCTGGCGCTGCCCCAGGACGTGCAGGCCGAGGCCTACGACTATCCCGAGGCGTTCTTCGCTCGCAGGGTCCACCGTATCGATCGGCGCCTGCCCACCGCGGCCATGCTGGCCGATGCCGCGGCGCTGCTGCTGGGCAAGCGCCGGCCGCTGATCATCTGTGGCGGCGGGGTCAAGTACTCCGCTGCCGGCGAGGCGCTGCAGGCGTTCGCCGAGCGTTTCGCGATTCCCGTGGCCGAGACCCAGGCGGGCAAGAGCGCGCTGCTCTCGAGCCATCCGCTGAACGTCGGCGGCATTGGCGAGACTGGCTGCCTGGCGGCCAACCTGCTGGCCCGGGAGGCCGACCTGATCATCGGCGTGGGGACGCGCTACAGCGATTTCACCACGTCCTCGAAATGGCTGTTCCAGCATCCGCAGGTGCAGTTCCTCAATCTCAACGTCAACCCCGGCGATGCCCTGAAGCTCGATGGGGTGCAGCTGCTGGCCGATGCGCGGGCCGGCTTGCAGGGCCTGTCGCAGGTCCTGGTGGAGCGTGACTATCGCGCCGGCTGGGGCGAGCAGGTGGCGACGGCCAAGGCGCAGTTGGCGGCCGAGGTGCAGCGCCTGCATGGCGTGCAGTATTCGGCGCAGGCCTTCGTGCCCGAGGTCGACGACTCACTGGACCCGGCGGTGCTGCGCGAGTTCATCGAGCTCACCGGCTCCTGCCTGACCCAGAGCCAGGTCCTGGGCGTGCTCAACCAGGTGCTGGACGAAGACGCGGTGGTCGTCGCCGCCGCCGGCAGCCTGCCCGGCGACTTGCAGCGCAGTTGGGCCAGCAAGGGGCTCAACAGCTACCACGTGGAGTACGGCTATTCGTGCATGGGCTACGAGGTCGGCGCGGCCCTGGGGGTCAAGCTCGCCGAGCCTGGGCGCGAGGTCTATGCGCTGCTGGGGGACGGCTCCTACCTGATGCTGCATTCGGAGCTGGTCACCTCGCTCCAGGAGCGGCGCAAGATCAACCTGGTATTGCTGGACAACATGGCCTTCGGTTGCATCAACAACCTGCAACTGGGCCAGGGCCAGGACAGCTTCGCCACTGAATTTCGCTATCGCGACCCGCTCACGGGCCGGCTTGACGGCGGCCTGATCCCGGTGGACTACGCCATGAGCGCCGCGGCCTACGGTTGCAAGACCTACCGGGTCACCAGCCTCGAGCAGTTGCAGGCGGCCCTGGCGGATGCCCGCCGGCAGACGGTCTCGACCCTGATCGATATCAAGGTCTTGCCCAAGACCATGCTCCATGGCTACCAGTCCTGGTGGCATGTGGGGGTGGCCCAAGTCTCTGACAGCGAGCGGGTTGCCGCCGCGTCCCGGGCCATTGCCGCCGAACTGGCCAGGGCCCGCCAGTATTGATCCTTTGCCACGAACAACCACAGGAGTACATCCATGTCTTTGCAGCTAGGCGTTATCGGGACCGGGGCCATCGGCCAGGATCACATCCGGCGTTGCAGCCAGACCCTGCAGGGCAGCCGGGTCGTGGCCGTGACCGACATCGATCGGCAACAGGCGGCACGGGTGGTCGACGACCTGCAACTGCAGGCTGAAGTCCATGCAGACGGCCATGCCTTGATCCGCTCGCCGCAGGTGCAGGCGGTGCTGGTCACGTCCTGGGGCCCCAGCCACGAGGAGTTCGTGCTGGCGGCCATCGCCGCCGGCAAGCCGGTGTTCTGCGAGAAACCCCTGGCGGTGACCGCCGAGGGCTGCCGGCGCATCGTCGAGGCCGAGCTGGCCCATGGCAAGCGCCTGGTCCAGGTGGGCTTCATGCGCCCTTATGACGCTGGCTACCAGGCGCTGAAGGCCGTGGTGGATAGTGGTCGGATCGGCACGCCGCTGATGCTGCACTGCGCCCACCGCAATCCGCGGGTAGGGCCGAACTACAAGACCGACATGGCCATTACCGACACCCTGATCCACGAACTGGACGTGCTGCGCTGGTTGCTGGACGACGACTACGTCTCGGTGCAGGTGCTGTTCCCCCGGGTTTCGAGCAAGGCCCATGGGCAACTGCGCGACCCGCAGATCGTGCTGCTGGAGACCGCCCGTGGGGTACGGATCGATGTGGAGATTTTCGTCAACTGCCAATACGGCTACGACATCCAGTGCGAGGTGGTGGGTGAGAGCGGTATCGCGCGCCTGCCCGAGCCGCCCCAGGTGCAACTGCGCAGTGCGGCCAACCTGTCCAGCGCCATCCTCATGGACTGGAAGGAGCGCTTCATCGCCGCCTATGACGTCGAGCTGCAAGCCTTCATCGATGCCGTGGCGGCAGGGCAGGTGGGTGGCCCCTCGGCCTGGGACGGCCTGGCGGCGGCGGTGGCTGCCGACGCTTGCATCCAGGCCCAGCAGAGCGGGGCCATTGTGCCGGTGCACTTGCCGCCGCGCCCCGCATTCTATGGCTGAGAGGCCCGGGCCAAGGCCCTCGAGCGGGGCTTGAACAGGGCTTGCAACAAAATTCTAAAATGAGTTGATATAGAAAATATTTTCCAATAGAGTCGTTTCCAGGTTGCCGACTACCCAGGCTGCCGGGGTCTTCAGGTTCTGCCTGGTGTCCTGGCCAGCCATCCAACAAAAACAACACAGGTGCCGTCGATGAAGATCCCTCGCTCTGCCACGCCATTGCCCTCCCGGGCAGGTGCCATTCCCCCTCGCGAGATGCCTCGCACTCCCTGGTCCTCCCGCTTGCTGTCGCTGCTGGGTTGCCTGTGTGTCGAACACCAAGGTTCGCTGCTGGGCTGCATGCCCGGCGCCCCGGTCCTGTATTCACGCGCCTGAGGCACGGCGGCGCCCGAACCGCCAACCGACAACAACGTGGAGAGCACCCTTGATGAATATCCAGACCCGAGTGGTTTCCCTGGCCCTGGCCTTGCTGCTGTCCAGCGGCGTGGCCCAGGCCCAGGTGCGGATCGGTGTGAGCATGTCGCAGTTCGATGACACCTGGCTGACCTACCTGCGCGAGTCCATGGACCAGAAGGCCAAGTCCATGCCCGAGGGCGTGGACTTGCAGTTCGAGGACGCCCGCAGCGACGTGGTCAAGCAGTTGAGCCAGGTCGAAAGCTTCGTCAGCCAGAAGGTCGACGCCATCGTGGTCAACCCGGTGGATACCGCCGCCACTCGCAAGATCACCGAGGCGGCGGTCAAGGCCGGGATCCCGCTGGTCTACGTCAACCGTCGCCCGGATGACCTGGCCCTGCCCAAGGGGGTGGTCACCGTGGCCTCCGATGACCTGGAGGCCGGGCGGATGCAGATGCAGTACCTCGCGGACAAGATGGGTGGCAAGGGCAGCGTGGTGATCCTGCTGGGCGACCTGGCCAACAACTCCACGGCCAATCGCACCAAGGGCGTCAAGGAGGTGCTGGCCAAGTACCCGGGCATCCGGATCGACCAGGAGCAGACCGGGGTCTGGCTGCGCGACCGCGGCATGACCCTGGTCAATGACTGGCTGACCCAGGGCCGCGAGTTCAACGCCGTGGTAGCCAACAACGACGAGATGGCCATCGGCGCCGCCATGGCCTTGAACCAGGCCGGGGTGGAACGCGGCAGCGTGCTGATCGCCGGGGTCGACGGTACCCCCGACGGGCTGCGCGCGGTGCAGCGTGGCGAGCTGGCGATGTCGGTATTCCAGGACGCCAAGGGCCAGGCCGAAGGTTCGGTGGAGACCGCGGTGAAGATGATCAAGCAGCAGCCGGTGGAGGCTGCGGTGTGGATCCCGTATCGGTTGATCACCCCGGACAACGTCGCCCAGTTCAAGTAGCCGGGCCTCATTCACCGAGCAAGCCGACCGGGTGCCCTGGGTGCCTGGCGGCGGGAGTAACTGAGCATGAACGCCTGTGCGTCCGTTTCGAATCCGGCCGGGATTACCCCCGTCATCGAGCCTTACCTGTTGGAGGTGATCAATGTCAGCAAGGGCTTTCCCGGGGTGGTGGCCTTGTCCGAGGTGCAGCTGCGGGTGCGTCCCGGCACCGTGCTGGCGTTGATGGGGGAGAACGGGGCCGGCAAGTCGACCCTGATGAAGATCATTGCCGGGATCTACCAGCCCGATGCCGGCGAGTTGCGCCTCAAGGGCCGGCCAGTGAGTTTCGCCTCGCCACTGGCGGCCCTGGAGGCGGGGATCGCGATGATCCACCAGGAGCTCAACCTGATGCCGCACATGAGCGTTGCCGAGAACATCTGGATCGGGCGCGAGCCGCTGGGCCGGCTGGGCCTGGTCGATCATCGGGCGATGCATCGCGCCACCGCCGCGCTGTTGGCGCGCCTGCGCATCGAGCTCGATCCCCAGGAGCAGGTGGGCCACCTGAGCATCGCCGAGCGGCAGATGGTGGAGATCGCCAAGGCGGTGTCCTATGACTCCGATGTGCTGATCATGGATGAGCCGACCTCGGCCATCACCGACAAGGAGGTGGCGCACCTGTTCTCGATCATCGCCGACCTCAAGGCCCAGGGTAAGGGCATCATCTACATCACCCACAAGATGAACGAAGTGTTCGCCATCGCCGATGAGGTGGCGGTGTTTCGCGATGGCACCTACATCGGCCTGCAACGGGCCGAGAGCCTGGACGGCGACAGCCTGATCTCGATGATGGTCGGGCGCGAGCTGAGCCAGCTGTTTCCCACGCGTGACCAGCCCATCGGCGAGCGCTTGCTGCAGGTGTGCGACCTGCGCCTGGACGGGGTGTTCGAGGGGGTGTCGTTCGACCTGCATGCCGGCGAGATCCTCGGTATCGCCGGGCTGATGGGCTCGGGGCGGACCAACGTGGCCGAGACCCTGTTCGGCATCACCCCGGCCGATGGTGGGCAGATCATCCTCGATGGCCAGGTGTTGCGCATTGGCGAGCCCCACGTGGCCATCAGCCAAGGCCTGGCGCTGCTCACCGAAGATCGCAAGCTCAGCGGCTTGTTTCCCTGCCTGTCGGTGTTGGAGAACATGGAAGTGGCGGTGCTCAAACACTATGCCGGGGCGGGGTTCGTCAAGCACAAGGCCCTGCGTGCGCTGTGCGAGGACATGTGTCGCCAGTTGCGGGTCAAGACCCCGTCGCTGGAGCAGTGCATCGACACCCTGTCTGGCGGCAACCAGCAAAAGGCCCTGCTGGCCCGCTGGCTGATGACCCGGCCGCGGATCCTGATCCTCGACGAGCCGACCCGGGGCATCGATGTCGGGGCCAAGGCCGAGATCTATCGCCTGATCGCCACACTCGCCGGCGAAGGCATGGCGGTGCTGATGATCTCCTCGGAACTGCCCGAGGTCCTGGGCATGAGCGACCGGGTAATGGTCATGCACGAGGGGCAACTGATGGGCACCCTGGACCGCAGCGAAGCGAGCCAGGAGCGGGTGATGCAGCTGGCCTCGGGCCTGGCCCTGGAACACTAGCGGCGACACACGACATTCAACCTGGGCCGGCCGCCTGCAATGGCGCCGCCCCTGATCAAGGTGGACGGTGATGAACGCAATACTGGAAAACAAACCGGCCCTGGCACCGGCCAAGAGCCGTCGGCGCCTGCCGACCGAACTGAGTATCTTCCTGGTGCTGATCGGCATCGCCCTGGTGTTCGAGCTGTCCGGCTGGGTGGTCCGCGAGCAGAGCTTCTTGCTCAATTCCCAGCGCCTGGTGCTGATGATCCTCCAGGTCTCGGTCATTGGCCTGCTGGCCATCGGCGTGACCCAGGTGATCATCACCACCGGCATCGACCTGTCCTCGGGCTCGGTGCTGGCCTTGTCGGCGATGATCGCCGCCAGCCTGGCGCAGACTTCCGACTTCAGCCGCGCGGTGTTCCCCGGGTTGACCGATCTGCCGGTATGGATCCCGGTACTGGCGGGGCTGGGGGTCGGCCTGCTGGCGGGGGCGATCAACGGCAGCATCATCGCCCTCAGTGGCATCCCGCCCTTTATCGCCACCCTGGGAATGATGGTCTCGGCCCGTGGCCTGGCGCGCTACTACACCCAGGGCCAGCCGGTGAGCATGCTGTCCGATTCCTACACTGCCATTGGCCATGGGGCGATGCCGGTGGTGATCTTCCTGGCGGTGGCGGTGATTTTCCATGTCGCCCTGCGCTACACCCGCTATGGCAAGTACACCTACGCCATCGGCGGCAACATGCAGGCGGCGCGCACGTCGGGGATCAACGTCAAGCGCCACCTGGTGATCGTCTACAGCATCGCCGGGCTGCTGGCCGGGTTGGCCGGGGTGGTGGCCTCGGCGCGGGCCGCCACCGGGCAGGCGGGGATGGGCATGTCCTACGAACTGGATGCCATCGCCGCTGCGGTGATCGGTGGCACCAGCCTGGCCGGGGGCGTGGGACGCATCACCGGCACGGTGATCGGCGCGCTGATCCTGGGGGTGATGGCCAGCGGTTTCACTTTCGTCGGTGTCGATGCCTACATCCAGGACATCATCAAGGGATTGATCATCGTGGTGGCGGTGGTCATCGACCAGTACCGCAACAAACGCAAGCTCAAACGCTGATGTCGATGCCTGGAGGCGGACGGGCAGGGCGGTAATCTGTCGCAAAAATGGCCAAATCCGCTGTCCGGTACTGCCGTTTGTCTTCTAAAAGACCTGCGCGCATGGAATTTTTTGTTATAAAAGCACTCCGATCACCAGCCCCAAAGCCCGCAATTGCGGGCTTTGTGCGGTTTGTCGGACAGATTCGCTGTCATTTCAGTTGCTGAGCCCTCAAACCGGCCTTAGACTGCCGCCCCTCGTAAATTGAGTGCCGGGTGGCGCTTGGAAGGTATGGCGCCTTTCTGATGACCCTGAAGGTCAACCGGAAACAGTTTGAATTCGCCTTAATGCACGTATTTTTTATAGAGAAATCAATGACCAAGGAAAAGTTGCTGGCCATGCCGGCGGATGACTACATGAATGCCGAGCAACACGCTTTTTTCACTGAGCTGTTGCAAGCCATGAAGGTGGAAACCCACGAGCGCATCGAGCAGAACCGGATCGCCATTGAAAGCCTGGATACCCCGGCTGACCCGGCCGACGCCGCTTCCGTCGAAGAAGAGCGCACCTGGTTGGTCAATGCCATCGATCGCGACCAGCGCATGTTGCCGCAGCTGGAGCAGGCCCTGGGCCGGATCAGTGACGACAGCTTCGGCTGGTGCGACGACAGCGGCGAGCCGATCGGCCTCAAGCGCCTGCTGATCAGCCCGACCACCAAGTACTGCATCGAAGCCCAAGAGCGTCACGAGCAGATCGACAAGCACCAGCGCCAGGCCTGACAGCCGCTGCAAGTGTTTCAAGTGCATTGATGCCTTCAGGGGCGCAGCCTAGCCGGCGCTGCGTCCCTGGAGTGCAAACCCCTCGCTACAATTGCCCTCCCTTCGGTAGCCGCGCCACGGCCACCGTTCCCTTGATCTGTTGCAATACCCATCCCGCCAGACCCTGAATAATGCCCCGCACGCGCTTCTTGCCGCTTGAGGCTGCAAGCTTGCCGCTGTGCCTGTTCCGACTAAGGGACCATGGATCATGGCGTTATAGTGGCGTTTAATGCGGCAAAACAATTAGAACGATATGGGGTGAGCAACATGTCAAGAGATGGATCTCTCGCGGTGCCTGTGGCGCAGGCGCTGGCAACTCCCGAACCTGCCCGTTGGTGGACTCCGGCGCTACAGAGTGCGGCCCTGATGGCGCTGTTGGCCGGCCAGGCCCTGGGCGACTGGCCGCTGTACCTGTGCCTGCCGCTGGCGGTGGTGGTGATCTGGTTGCCCCGGCTGCGTAGCCGCAAGGTGACGGGGGCGGTGCTGGCGGCCAGCGATGGCGAAATGTCGGCGCTGACCCGCGATCTGTCCTACAGCACTTCCCACAATGCATTGTCTGCCGCTGGCGTGGCCTATTCGGTAACCCGCTTGGCCGACAAGCTGCAATCCCAGCTGGATGCCGCGGTGCGCATCGTCGGCAACGCCGAGGTGATGATCAAGACCGAGCAGGTCACCTCGCAGCTCAGCCGCCAAGCGCTGGGAGCCGCCAGCGAAGCCCATGCCAGCAGTGCCGAAGGGCGCACGGTGTTGGGCGAGTCCATCAACCGCATGCACCTTCTGAGCCAGCGCGCCAACGACAGCCGTGAGTCGATCGAGGCCCTCAGCCAGCGCAGCGAGGAGATCCAGCGCGTGGCCCTGGTGATCCAGTCCATTGCCAGCCAGACCAACCTGCTGGCCCTCAATGCGGCCATCGAGGCGGCCCGGGCCGGCGAGCATGGCCGCGGTTTCGCCGTGGTCGCCGACGAGGTGCGCGGGCTGGCCGGGCGTACGGCGGTGGCCACCGATGAGGTCGGGGTGATGGTGGCCGATATCCAGCAGCGCACCGGTGATGTAGTGGAACAGATCCGCCAGTTGTCCGATGACCTGAATCTTGGGGTCGAGCAGGTGGAGCATACCGGTCGCCACCTGGACAACATCGCCCGCCTGGCGGCCGGGGTCGAGGAGCAGGTCAGCGAAATCGCCCGGGGCGCCGAGACCAATCGCGAACAGTTGGACAGCCTGTTCCACGCAGTGGAGCAGATGCGCAGCGACCTGGCGGTCAGCGACCAGCAGACCCGCAGCCTGGCCGAGGCGGCGGTGCAAATGGAAGGGCAGGCGGAAACCATCAGCGAGCGCCTGGCCGCGGTGGGCCTGGATGAATATCACCAGCGCATCTACGACCTGGCCCGCGAAGGCGCGCGACGCATCGCCGAGCAGTTCGAGGCCGACCTCGCGGCCCAGCGCATCAGCCTCGACGAGCTGTTCGACCGCAATTACCAGTTGATTCCCAACACCGAGCCAAGCAGGTATCACACCCGCTTCGATCGCTATACCGATCAGGTGCTGCCAGCGATCCAGGAGTCCTTGCTGCCACGCCATGACGGCCTGGTGTTCGCCATCGCCTGTACCCAGGAAGGCTACGTGCCAACCCATAACCAGGCGTTTTCCCAACCCTTGACCGGCGATCCCCAGGTGGACAACCTGCACAACCGCAGCAAGCGCAAGTTCGCCGATCGCACCGGTATTCGCTGCGGCAGCCATCAGCAGCCGCTGTTGTTGCAGACCTACACCCGCGATACCGGCGAGCTGATGCACGATCTTTCGGTGCCGATCATGGTCCAGGGACGCCACTGGGGCGGCCTGCGCCTGGGCTACAAACCCGAGCAGGCGCCATCCCGACGGGCCTGATGGCGAGCGGCGATTGTTACCGTTGGCGTAATGCTGATGTGCAATAACCGGCTGTTGTCCAGAGGCGGAAATCATTTAGCATGCCTATATCGTTAGGTTGCTAACTATTTCCGCGAGGATAGCCATGTACAAGGTCGATGTAGCGGTGATGATAGGCAGCGGCGTGCCCGGCTCGTTGCAAGCCCTGGGGCGCAAGGTGTGCTGGGTGGTACTGGTCAATGGCGAACAACGGGGTACCGCGTTCGCCAGTCGCGCCGACGCTGAGGAATGCCAGTTGGCCTGGCAGGAGCAACTGGCAGTGCTTGCCCCCGACCCGGACCGTTTCAAGCACTCGGCCTAGGCCGGCTCCACTGGCTCAAGGGGCCAGCGCGCCCTGGTCGATCGCTTGCTTGAGGGCCCTGGCTTGTTCCCGGGCTGCTGCCGCAGCTTCCTCCGAGGTCTTGAACCAGCGGTCGCGTTCCACCTGGTAGAAGTGGAACCGGCTCTTGGGCACCTTGGTGCGCAGGGCGATCACGGCCTGGTATTCGCCCCTGACTTCCCGGCACTGGCCGCGGATGAAGAATTCGCCAATATCCAGCTCTTTCATTTCCCCTCTGCTCCTTTGGCTCGTTGAGTCTCGGGTGCCCACGGAGTGTGGCCGGTGGACCCGGCGTCGAGTATTGCGTGGATGGGCAAACCGGATCCTGAGTCAGATCAGCTTGTGAGTATTTTCCTCAAGAGCGGCGCTCAAGTATCTGCAGCAGCAATGCCAGGACAGGAGTGGGGCGGCGCACTAGAATGACGCCTGCCGGTAACATGCCTGGGATAACGTTACCGGCTGGAGTGCGGTACTGGTCTTTGCTTGACTGGTGCAAAGGGTGATGGACTTGCGCTTTGCATAGTCGAAATACACAAAGTTGCTCTAGAATTGCCCCCAGCCGCCCGAAGTGGCTGCCGATTTCGGGAATTGACCAGGGTGTTTACGGCCAGCAGGCCTGTTCCAGCACTCGTTCCCTACTGCGCGGCGCCACGTTTTTCGGGTTCAGAGCCTATTCTCCAGCCTTCGACATGTGCCTATGCAATGGTGGAATGCCCCTTGCCCAGTGCCCACGGCCGCCGGAGTAGCAGGTCCACCTGAGTGAACTTCTGGTTGAGTGATTGGAGTGAGTACGCCGTCATGGCGTTTTTTTTGTGCTGCCCGTTTTTTTAAGGACAGCATCATTTTGAGTATCGGGGAGCCTTTCCTTGGCAGTAAGTAATCTTGAAATGCACGCGTTGTTTGTCTTGGGTGATTTGCGCGCAAAGCTGGTCAAGCAGTTTCAATCTCGTTTTGTCTATGTCACCGAACAATCCGCCGAAGGCATCTACATCGCCGAACTCGATACCGAGACGGCCATGGTGGTGGACGACAAGCCCCGCCTGGAACTGAAAGTAGGAGACCATTTTCGCGCTGCGGTATTGCCCAGCCGCGAAGGCGGCAAGATGGAAATCCGCTTTCGCGAGATCAAGCTGACGGTCTATGGCCTGGGCGACTACGCCTTCGTCGCCAGCCCCCTGGGGCAGGGGATAGTGTTCAGGGAAGGGCAATCGGTGGTGATGGTTTTCGCCGCCAACGAGCAGTTGCAGGAAGGCCTGACCAAGACCCTCAAGGCCATATCCGCCAAGGCCGCCAAGTGGCGCAAGGGCGAACTGATCAGCTTCAAGGCCAGCGAGTGACGAGCCAGAGCCGCGCCGAGTTCCACCAGCAGCATCTGGCCGCTGCGCGCAGCGAGGCCCAGCGCCTGTTCGCACAGAAGTCCGTCCTGCAAGGTGCCTGGTTGAGCTGGGTGGCCGCGCAGATCTACAACCTGCGGCCAGCGGCCTACGCCAGCATGGTGCGCCGCGAATTGCAGTGCCTGCAGGAGCCGCCGGACTCCTGATGCCATCCGTGGGTGCTTGAAAACACGGAACCTCTACTACAGTCAGTTGACTTAATGCTTCAGGGGCCTTGCGCTGGTGCGTCGCTGTCCCTCTTGCCCAGGACTCGACCTAGAGAGGTGCTTGCCATGAACGGATTACGTGCGCTGCTGGCCGGCAGCCTGTTGACCCTTGCTGCTCTTGGCGCGGCGCCAGCGGCGACTGCGGCGGCGCAGCCGATCCATTTCGCCGACCTGAACTGGGAGAGCGGCAGCCTGATCACCGAGATCCTGCGCACGGTGGTCGAGAGTGGCTATGGCCTGCCCACCGATACCTTGCCCGGCACCACCATCACCCTGGAAACCGCCCTGGCCAACAACGACATCCAGGTCATCGGCGAGGAGTGGGCAGGGCGCAGCCCGGTATGGGTCAAGGCCGAGGCCGAGGGCAAGGTGGTGGCGCTGGGAGACACGGTCAAGGGCGCCACCGAGGGGTGGTGGGTTCCCGAATACGTGATCAAGGGCGATCCGCAGCGGGGCATCAAGCCCCTGGCCCCCGAGCTGCGTAGCGTCTCCGATCTCAAGCGCTACAAGGAAGTGTTCAAGGACCCGGAAAGCCCCGACAAGGGACGCTTTCTCAACAGCCCCATCGGCTGGACTTCGGAGATCGTCAACAAGCAGAAGCTCAAGGCCTATGGCCTGGAGGACAGCTACGTGAACTTTCGTAGCGGTTCCGGAGCGGCCCTGGATGCCGAGATCAGCTCGTCGATCCGGCGTGGCAAGCCGGTGCTGTTCTACTACTGGTCGCCAACGCCGTTGCTGGGGCGTTTCAAGCTGGTCCAGTTGCAGGAGCCGCCCTTCGATGCCCAGGCCTGGAAAACCCTGACCGATCCCGCCGAGCCCAACCCCCGTCCGACCCGGTCCCTGGCTTCCAAACTGTCGATTGGCGTGTCCACGCCGTTCCAGCAGCAATACCCGCAGCTGGTGGAGTTCTTCGCCAAGGTCGACCTGCCCATCGGGCCGCTGAACCAGGCCCTGGCGCAGATGAGCGAGAACCACAGCGAGCCCCGGGACAGCGCCCGGGCATTCTTGCGGCAACACCCCGACCTGTGGCGTGCCTGGGTGCCCGCTGACGTGGCGGACAAGCTCGCTGCGACACTCTAGCGGTGTGTCCCGCCTGCGCCTTGCGCGAAGGCGGGACCGGCTTTAGAAGCGGGTCTGCACGGCCACCTCGAAGGTTCGCGGCGTACCCAGGTAGTAGGCCGGGGACACGTGGGCGAACTGGCCATAGGTTTCGTTGGTCAGGTTGCGCACCCGGCCGGTGATGCTGGTGTGGCTGTCGAGCTGGTAGCGCAGGAAGCTGCCGTACAGGGTGTAGGCCGGCATGGTCAGGGTGTTGGCGTTATCGGCGTATACCGAGGCCACGTAGCGGGCATCGACGCCGGCTTGCCAATTGCTCGCCAGGTCGTAGGTCAGCCACAGGTTGGCCAGCCGCGAGGGCACGTTGGTGGGGGTATTGCCCTTGCGCGAGACCACCGTGCCGTTGGCGAGCTTCTCGTTGAACGCATCGTATTCGGCATCCACCCAGGCGAAGTTGCCCTGGGCCAGCAGGCGTGGAGTGATGCGCAGCGAGCTGGCCAGCTCGATACCCTTGGAGGTCTGCTGGCCCACCGGAATGCTATTGGCCGGGTCCAGTGGATCGGTCACGGCGAAGTCCTTGCGTTCGATGCGGTAGGCCGCCACGGTCGCCGAGCCACGACCGTCCAGGTAGTCGAACTTGCTCCCCACCTCCCACTGCTTGCCGGTGGATACGTCGAAGTTCTGGGTGCCGCTGGGCTGTTCGGCGGCGGTGCTGTATTGCACATAGACGTTGGCGCTGGGCAAGAACTGCCAGGTCAGGCCCAGGCGTCCGGTGAGCGGCTCCCAGCTGCGCTTGAAGTGGCGCGGGTTGCTGGCGGTGATGGCGCGGTGGTTGGTCACGTCCAGGTCGATGGCGTCGTAGCGCAAACCGCTGAGCAGCGACAGCTCGTCGGTCAGGGCCAGGCGGTTCTCGACGAACAGCGCGCGGGTGGTGACCTGGTTGGTCTTGTCCTTGACCCAGCCCTGGCGGGTTTCTTCCAGTTCGTAGAAGTGCCCAGGACGGTAGCTGTTCGGGTCGACGCTGTTGCGTGCCGGTACGTTGTTCGGCGAATTGGTGGTGCTGTTGACCTTGTACTCGAAACCGGCGGCCCAGGTGGTGTCGAGGCCCAGCAGTTGGTCTTCGTGACGCACCTCGAACTGGTTGCCCACCTGGTTGCCCTGGTGCCGCACCAGGTAGGCGGTGGAGCGGTTCACCAGCCGGTTGTCGGGGCTGTACTGGTAGGTCTCCAGGTTGCGGTAGTCACGCTGGCTGTCCAGGTGATAGAGGGTATTGCGCAGGCTGGTGCTGTCGTTGATCCGGTAGTCGAGGATCGAACGCAGCCAGACGGTGCGCTGTTCGTACAGGCCATCGGCGACGTTGTAGTTGTTGAAGCGGTTGTGCTTGTCGATCTTCAGGTCGCCGGCCTTGGGATTGAGTACCGGCGTGCCCCAGTAGGGGCTGTCCTCGTGCTCGTCCTGATACTCCACGGCCAGGGTGTGGGACAGGTCCGGGGTCAGGTCGCTGAGCAGGGAGAACGCCAGGCTCCAGGCATCGCGTTCCTGGCGGTCGATGTAGCCGTTGCTGGTGTTGTGGCTGACATCCAGCCGCGCGAAGTGCTGCACATCGGCGCTGGCCGGGCTCAGGGCATGGTTGACCCCGAAGGCGGTCTGGGTGGTGTCGAAGCTGCCATAGCCGAGCAGGCCCTCGGCGGCCAGTTCGCGGCGTTCGGCCAGCTTGGTCACGTAGTTCAGCGAACCGCCCACGGAGCCTGCGCCATTGATCAGCGACGACGGGCCGCCCACCAGTTCCACCCGGTCGTAGATCCAGGCGTCCACAGGGCGGGCCAGGCCGGTGGCGACATTGATGCCATTGAACATCTGGGTGATCTGGCTGTTGGTGAAGCCACGATAGGAAACGAAGCCGCCGAACCCTGGAGGAGCGCTGGCATTGACCCCGGGCAGGGCATTGGCGGCGTCCTGGAAGGTACGATCGCCCCGGCGTTCGATGTCCTGGCGGTTGCTTACCGCCACCGAGGCAGGGGTTTCGCGCAGGCTCAGGCCCAGGCGCGAGGCCATGCCGCTGGATTGGTCCAGGGACAGGCCGGGCTCGGCCTCGGTTTCGTCGGCGCCGATGGTGGTGGGGGCCAGTTCAAGGCGCTGCGCGCCCCAGGCATTGGCACACAGGCAGCCCAGCAGGCTCGCCAGCAGGCTCGCCAGCAGAGGAAGGTGTTTCATTGATAGGTCCTGAATTCTTGACTAGGAAACAGCCCACGGCCATGCGCCACGCAAAGGGCGCGGTGGGTGGGGCGGGTAGGGACAAGAGTCAGGCGTGGGGCGGTGCCCGGGGACGGGCGGCGGGCCAGCTATGGTGGGCGGGGAGATCGACCTGGAGCGGGCTGGCCAGCGGCGGCGCCTGGGGCTGCGGCAGGAAAGCCAGGCCAAGGCTGGTGTTCAGCGCCGGACCCATGCCACCGGTGGAGCACAGCGGGCAACCGAAGGCCTTGGCCAGGGTCGGCAGCGAATCCTGGTCGGTGGGGGCTTGTACCGGCGCCTGGGTGGCCGGGTCGACGCTACAGAACTGCCCGCCGATGCCGTTGAGCTGCATGCCCAGCATCTGGCCATGGCCGATGCTGCAGGCGAACACGTTGAACAGGACGCAGCAATACAGCATCCAGGCAACGAGCGAGCGATCGGAACGGGCGAATTTCATGGGCCGGCACTTTAGCATCGAAGACGACGAACGTACTTACCAAAACGCGCAATCAGGTCCATTCTTCAGCGAAATTTTCCAGGGACGTCCAACATGACTCATCTGCTTGCACAGGGAGTGGCCGGAACCTTTTTATCGATCAGCCTGTTGCACCTGTACTGGGCCGCTGGCGGCAAGCGCGGTAGCGAGGCAGTGATCCCGCAGGTGCCGGGGCCCGTGCCCGGGCAGAGCCAGCCGGCCTTCCAGATACCGGCGCTGGCGACCTTGCTGGTGGCGCTGGCCCTGTTGCTGGTGGCGCTGCTGGTGTGCCTGCGGGTCGGGCTCCTGTTGCCGAGCGTGAGCCATCCGGCCTTGCAGTGGGTCATCAGCGCCATGGCCTTGCTGATGTTCGCCCGGGCCATTGGCGATTCGGAACTGGTGGGGTTCTTCAAGCAGGTGCGGGGTTCGCGCTTCGCCCGGCTCGACACGCTGTTCTATTCGCCCTTGTGCGTGGTACTGGGGGCTGGGCTGCTGGTGCTGGCCTGGGCCTGAGCAGCCCCGCAAGGCAGGCGCGGGGCAAGCCCGCGTCGCCTCAGTTGCCGGTTTCCTGGCGTTTGCTGCTGACTTCCGCCGGCACGTCGTCGCCGGCCATGCGCTTGCGGAACAGCGCGGCGCGGGCCAGCAGCAGGGTCGTCACCGGTACGGTGATCGACAGCAGGATCGGGATCAGCCAGGCATGCAGCACCGGCCCCGACTTGAGCGCCGAGAAATACAGGATCGAGGCCAGGGCCACGCTCCACGAGCCCAGGGTCGAGGCCAGGGCCGGCGGGTGCATGCGCTGGAAGTAGCTTTTCATGCGCAGGATGCCCACGGCGCCGATCAGGGCGAACAGGCTGCTGACCAGTAGCAGCAGCGCCACCAGGATTTCCACCCACAGGGGCAGTTGTTGCAGGTCGTTCATTCGATCACCTCGCCACGCAGGAGGAATTTGGCCAGGGCGAAGGAGCCGACGAAGCCGAACAGGGCGATCAGCAGCGCCGCCTCGAAGTAGGTATCGCTGGAGTAGCGAATACCCAGCACCAGCATCATCAGCATCGCCAGGATGTACAGGTAGTCCAGCGCCAGGACCCGGTCCTGGGCCGAAGGCCCCCGGAACAGGCGCACCAGGGTCAGGACCATGGCCAGGGAAAAGATGAACAGGCTCAGCAGGATCGCGTTATCCATCAGTGCGCTCATTCGAAGATCTCCATCAGCGGGCGCTCGTAGGTTGCCTTGAAGTGCTGGATGAATTGCGCTTCATCCTCCAGGTCGAACACGTGCAGCAAGAGGATGCTGCGGTCCAGCGACAGCTCGGACCAGACCGTGCCCGGCACCACCGTGGTGATGGTCGACAGCGCCGCCAGCCCGTTGGCATCGCGCAGGTCCAGGGGCACCTTGACGAACGCCGAGCGCACCGGGCGCCGGCCGTTATTGAGCACGCCCCAGGCCACCAGCAGGTTCGACACCAGCACATCGCGCCCCACCAGCAGGAACAGGCGCAGGATGGTCCATGGTCGGCGGATACGGATCGGCTGCGGGCGCAGCGGGCGCATCAGCAGTGGCGCAAGAAAGCCCAGCATCGCGCCCAGCAGCAGGTTGCCGGGGCTGACGGAGAGGTTCAGCAGCAGCCACAACAACCACAACGCCAGGGACAGGAAGGGCGAGGGGAACAGGCGCTTCATGGCTGCACCTCCATCGACAGTGCGGCCTTGGCCTCGGGGCTGAGCACCGTCCGGGTGCCCAGTACCGCCATCACGTAGTGCTCGGGATGATTGAGGTTGTCGGCGGTGTCCTGGGTGAAGCGCAGCAGCGGCTCGGCCTTGAAGCTCAGCAACACGCACAGGCCCAGCAGCGCCACTATCGGCACGCACTCCAGGCGCCGCAGCACAGGCGAGGGTCGCTCCTCGGGCGTCCAGAAGCGGCGGATGCCCAGGCGCGCGAAGGCGATCAAGGACGCCAGGCCGGAGAGGATCAGCAGTGCCAGGAAGCACCAGCCCGCCACCGGCACCTGGGTCTGCAGGCCACTGCCCAGGCCCTGGGGGTTGAGCAGGGCGGCGATCAGGTTGAGCTTGCCGATAAAGCCCGACAGCGGCGGCATGCCGATGATCAGCAGGGCACAGGCGATGAAGCTCAGGCCCAGGAAGGCCATGGTCCAGGGAATCACTTGGCCGACCACCACCTGCTGCTCATCGTCGAGGTTGCTGCCCCGGGGCGGCGAGGCCCCCAGTGGTTGCGACAGGATCTCGCCTTCGTCTTCCAGGGGCGCCTCGGTGGCCGAGCGTGAGCGTTCGATCAGTTCGGCCAGGAGGAACAGCGCGCACATGGCCAGGGTCGAGCTGAACAGGTAGAACAGCGCCGCGCCGGTCAGTGCCGGTTGGGCGAAGCCGATCACCGCGAGCAGGATCCCCGCCGAGACCAGGATGCTCAGGCTGGCCATGCGCTCCAGGCGTTGCGCGGCGAGGATGCCCAGCGCCGCACAGCAGATCGTCGCCAGGCCGCCGTACACCAGCCACTGGCTGCCGAAATAGGCCGAGGCTCCGGCCTGGCCGGAAAACAGCAGGGTCCACAAGCGCAGCACGGTATAGACCCCGACCTTGGTCATCACCGCGAACAAGGCCGCTACCGGTGCGCTGGCCGAGGAATAGGCCGGCACCAGCCAGAAGTTCAGCGGCCACATCCCGGCCTTGGCCAGGAAGGCGATGGCCAGGATCGCCGTGCCCGCGTGCAGCAGTCCACGGTCGGCCTCGGGCACCAGGGGGATCTTCATGGCCAGGTCGGCCATGTTCAGGGTGCCGGTGACTCCGTAGATCATCGCCGTGCCGATCAGGAACAACGACGAGGCCAGGAGGTTGATGGTGATGTAGTGCAGCCCCGAGGACACCCGCGCCCGTCCCGAGCCATGCAGCATCAGGCCATAGGACGCTGCCAGCAGCACTTCGAAGAACACGAACAGGTTGAACAGGTCGGCGGTGAGGAAGGCCCCGTACAGGCCCATCAGCTGGATCTGGAACAGCGCGTGGAAGCTGGCGCCGGCGCTGTCCCAGCGGGCCATGGCGAACAGCAGCGCGCTGACCCCGATGATGCCGGTCAGCACCAGCATCAGCGCCGCCAGGCGATCGACCACCAGCACGATGCCGAACGGTACCTGCCAGTTGCTCGGCAGGTACACGCCGAACGAGCCGGTGGCGCCATCGGCCTGGGTCCAGTACAGCAGGTACAGCGCCAGGCCCAGGCCCAGCAGGCTGGAGAACAGGTTGAGCCGGGCCTTGAGCGGCCGGTGTTTTTCTCCCAGCAACAGGAGCAGGGCCGCGGTCAGCAGCGGCAACAGGATAGGGGCGACGATCAGGTGCGACGACAACAGGTTCATTCCTTGGGCTCCCGACCGTCGACGTGGTCGGTGCCGGTCAGGCCCCGGGATGCCAGGAGTACCACCAGGAACAGCGCGGTCATGGCGAAGCTGATGACGATGGCGGTGAGCACCAGCGCCTGGGGCAGGGGGTCGGTGTAGTGCAGCAGGTCCTGGGGCACGCCGTCCTTGACGATCGGCTCCTTGCCGATGAACAGGCTGCCCATGCTGAAGATGAACAGGTTGACCGCGTAGGACAGCAGGCACAGGCCCATCACCACCTGGAAGGTCCGGGGGCGCAGCACCAGCCAGACTCCCGAGGCGGCGAGGACACCAATGGCGATTGCAATGACTTCTTCCATCAGGCGGCTCCGCTCTTGATCAGGGATTTGGACTGGCTGGCAGGCTTGTGGGCCCGCACCGACTGGTGCGCCAGGGCGGTGAGGATCAGCAGCGTCGCGCCCACCACCACCGCATACACGCCGATGTCGAAGAACAGCGCGCTGGCGATATGGATATCACCGAACAGCGGCAAGTCCAGGTGCAGGGTGTGGGTGGTCAGGAACGGATAGCCCCAGGCCAGCGCGCCGAGGCCCGTGGCCACCGCGAACAGCAGGCCGGTGCCCATCCAGCGCAGCGGTCGCAGGCTCATCTGCGCCTCCACCCACTGGGTGCCGGCCACCATGTACTGCAGGATGAACGCCACCGACATCACCAGCCCGGCGACGAAACCGCCACCCGGCAGGTTGTGCCCGCGCATGAACAGGTAGAAGGACACCACCAGGGCGATCGGCAGCAGCAGGCGCACCAGCACCGCAGGCACCATCATGAAGCCCAGGGCGGTGTCGCTGGCCTGGCGCGGGTTGACCAGGTCGGTGACCACGTCCGGTGCCAGCAGGCGCTGCTGGGCCGGCAGTTGCATGCTTTCCTTGGGCGGGCGGAAGCGTCGCAGCAGGGCGAACACGGTCAGGGCCACGGCCACCAGCACGGTGATCTCGCCCAGGGTGTCGAAGCTGCGGAAATCCACCAGGGTCACGTTCACCACATTGGTGCCGCCACCCTCGGGCAGGGCCCGGCTCAGGTAGAACGAGGAAATGTCGTTGGGCGTCGGCCGGGTCAGCATGGCGTAGGACAATAGCGCCATGCCCAGGCCCACGGCGACCGACAGGCTCAGGTCGCGCAGGCGGCGGATACGCGCCTTGGGCACGCTGCTGGGCAGCGGCGAGACGTCCTCGATCCGCCGCGGCAGCCAGCGCAGGCCCAGCAGGATCAGCACCGTGGTCACCACTTCCACCACCAGCTGGGTCAGGGCGAGGTCGGGGGCGGAGAACCAGACGAAGGTCACGCAGGTCATCAGCCCGCAGACGCTGACCATGGTCAGGGCGGCCAGGCGGTGATACTTGGCCTGCCAGGCGGCGCCCAGGGCGCAGGCGATGGCCAGCAGCCAGAAGGTCACGAAGACGATGGAGCCGGGGATCTTCGGCCGGTCGCCCCAGGTCAGGCTGCTGTAGAGCATGGGAATCAGCCCGGCGATCACCGCCGCCAGCACCAGCAGGAACAACTGGCTTTGCAGGCGCTTGGTGCTCAGCCGCCGTTCCAGGCCACGGGCCAGGCGGGTCAGGGCTACCAGGCAGCGTTCGAACAGGCGCTTGCCATTGAAGCGGCCCACGCCCGGCGGGTAGGCGAAGCGGCCACGCACCAGTGGCTTGCGCAGCAACAGGTAGAGGACGATGCCGCAGGACATGGCGATCAGGCTCATGATCATCGGCGCATTGAGGCCGTGCCAGATCGCCAGGCTGTATTCGGGCAGGGTCCCGCCCACCACCGGCCGCGCAGCGGCGGCCAGCAACGGCCCGATGATCTGGGCCGGGAAGATCCCCACCAGCAGGCAGGTGAACACCAGCAGCTCCACCGGCGCGCGCATCCAGCGTGGCGGTTCATGGGGCGTGTGGGGTAGGTCGGTGGCCGGCTCGCCGAAGAACACATCGACGGTGAAGCGCAGGGCATAGGCGACGCTGAAGGTCCCGGCGATGGTGGCGATCACCGGCAGGGCGATCTCGACCCAGGCGCTGGAATTGATGAACACCGTCTCGGCGAAGAACATCTCCTTGGACAGGAAACCGTTGAGCAGCGGCACCCCGGCCATGGAGGCGCTGGCCACCATGGCCAGGGTCGCGGTGTAGGGCATCAGCTTGATCAGGCCGTTGAGCTTGCGGATGTCGCGGCTGCCACTCTCGTGGTCGATGATCCCGGCGGCCATGAACAGCGAGGCCTTGAAGGTGGCGTGGTTGAGGATGTGGAATACCGCGGCCACCGCCGCCAGCGGACTGTTCAGGCCCAGCAGCAGGGTGATCAGGCCCAGGTGGCTGATGGTGGAATAGGCCAGCAGGCCCTTGAGGTCGTTCTGGAACATCGCGCAATAGGCGCCAAGCACCAGAGTACAGGCGCCGGCGCCGCCGACGATCCAGAACCATTCTTCGCTGCCGGACAGCGATGGCCACAAGCGGGCCAGGAGAAACACCCCGGCCTTGACCATGGTCGCCGAGTGCAGGTAGGCCGAGACCGGTGTCGGTGCGGCCATGGCGTGGGGAAGCCAGAAGTGGAAGGGGAATTGTGCGCTCTTGCTCAGTGCACCGAGCAGGATCAAGGGAAGCAGGACAGGGTAGAGGGCATGGGCCTTGATCTTGTCCGCGGCAGCCAGTACCTGGTCCAGGTCATAGCTGCCGACCACATGGCCGAGCAGCATGACCCCCGCCAGCAGGCATAATCCCCCGGCCCCGGTGACCATCAACGCCATGTAGGCGCCACGGCGGGCGTCGGAACGGTGATGCCAATAGCCGATCAGCAGGAACGAGAAGAGGCTGGTCAGTTCCCAGAAGAACACGATCTGGATCAGGTTGCCGGAGATCACCAGGCCCAGCATGGCGCCCATGAACGCCAGGAAAAAGGCGAAGAAGCGCGGCACCGGGTCCTGGGGCGACATGTAGTAGCGCGCATACAACGACACCAGGGTGCCGATGCCCAGCACCAGCAGCGAGAACAGCCAGGCGAAGCCGTCCAGGCGCAACACGAAGTTCAGTCCCAGGCTCGGCAGCCAGGCGTACTCCTCGCGAATCACTCCGCCATCGGCGATCTGCGGATACAGCAAAGCCACCTGGATGGTGCCGATGAGGGCAACCAGGCCGGCCAGCAGCGATTCGGTGTTACGTGCGTTGTGCGGCAACAGGGCCGCCAGACAGCTGCCCATGAATGGCAGAAGCAGTAGAACTATCAGGGACATAGGCTTCTAATCTGCGGAAAAGTATGACGCATAATACGTGCCAGGCCCTTGATCACCAACCGCCAAGCGCGGCTGGATAGCCATCGGAAATGTTACATGCGCTTTCAAAGGTAGGAGACAAATGCCCGCTTCGCCCGTTCCCGGGTGTTCGCACAAGGTTTGCCCTGCACGCAACTCATCGGACAAGGATCGACACGGATGCACCCAGCCAAAACCACCACCAGCAGCCGATTTCTCCGGCGTGGCTGCTTTGCCCTGCTGTTCACCTGCCTGGGCGCCGCGTTGGCCATCGGCCTGGAACGGCTGTACCCGCCGGCCCAGGAGATGATCAGCACCCGCAAGGCCCTGGTCATCGACGGCCCCCCGGACGACGGGCACCGCTACCTGTTGCCGCCGGGCACCGTGCTGTATTACGAAAAGGCCATGCCGGAGGGGCATGCCCGCTACCGGGCCTATTTCTATTATAAGGGCGCCATTGAAGGTGATCCGCTGCCGCTGGAGCCCAAGCACAATGGGTCCTTGATCGCCCCGGGCTGGCTTTCGAGCCCCGAGCCCGATGCGCCGTCCTTGTAGGTGGCTGGGGTCAGGGCGGTGTCGACTCACCGCCCAGTGAGGCTTCTGGCCTGTGCGTCGATCTGCGGTTGATCTTCAGCTCGCTGACGATCACCGCCAGCACGATCATCGCCCCGCCCAGCAGGGCCAGGGCGGGCAGGCGTTCCCCGGCGATGCGCCCGACGATCCCGGCCCAGACCGGTTCGCCGGCATAGATCAGCGTGGCCCGGGTCGGCGAGACGCTCTTCTGGGCCCAGTTCATCGCCACCTGGATCGCCGCGCTGGAGGCTCCCAGGCCCAGGGCGATGACCAGCAGCAGCCAGGAGAATTCCGGCAGTGTTTCCCCGGTGGGCAGCACCATGGCAAAGGCCAGTACCGAGGTCACCGCCAATTGCACCACCGTCACCCGGCGCACATCCACGCGCCCGGCGAAACTGCTGATGAGGATGATTTCCGCGGCGATCGCCACGGTGCTGATCAAGGTCGCGATCTCTCCGGGGCTGAAATCCAGGGAGGCGCCGTTGGGCCCGGACAGCAGCATCAGCCCGGTGAATGCCAGCATGATCCCCAGGCTGGGCAGCAAGCCCGGGCGCTTGCCCATGAACAGCCATTGCAACAGGGGCACGAAGGGCACGTACAGCGCAGTGATGAAGGCCGACTGGCTGCTGGGGATGGTTTGCAGGCCCACGGTCTGCAAGCCATAACCGAGCATGATGGCAACCCCGATGAAGCTACCGGCGCGCAACTCGAACAGGGTCAGGCCGCGCAGCCGCGACCAGGAGAACAGCGCGACGATGGCGGCGGCCGCGGCGAAGCGCAGGCCAACGAAGAACATCGGGCCGCTGACGCCCATGGCTTGTTGCACCAGGAGGAAGGTGCCGCCCCAGATCATGGTGATCAGCACCAGTACGGCCTCGGCCTTGCTGAGCTTGTAGGAAAAAGTGCTGGAAGTCCCGGATGTCATGGTCTTGCGTGCTACCTGAGGGGGACGCACAATGCGCCGGAAATTGGGCAGTATACTGCGCAGGCCCAGGGAGCGAGCGAATAGAGTGCATAAGGAAAACAGTCATCGGGCTTCGGTCCTGCAACATGTCAGCCTCAATGTCCGGCGCCTGCGCCACGCCGCCGGCTTGAGCCAGAGTGCCCTGGCGCAGAAGTCGACGGTCAGCCGGCGGATGCTGGTGGCCATCGAGGCGGGGGAGAAGAACGTCAGCCTCGGGACCCTGGATCGGGTCGCCGAGGCCCTGGGCGTGGCCTTCAGCGACCTGATCCAGGCCCCGGATTCCCGGGACTCCAGCCGTATCAACGAGCTTGCCTGGGCGGGGCTGATTCCCGGCAGCCGCGCAGTGCTGCTGTCCAAGGCCGAGGCCAGCCGTGAGGTGGAACTGTGGGAATGGCACCTGGAGCCTGGCGAGGAGTACCGCTCCGAGTGCGATGCCCAGGGCTGGAGCGAGCAGTTGTATGTGTTCGAGGGCTGCCTGACGGTGTTCTTCGGCGACACCGAGCGCCGCCTGGAAAGCGGCGACTTCTTCATGTTCGCCAGCCATGTACCCCATGGCTACCGCAACGATGGCACCCAGCCCACGCGCTTCGTGCGCAACGTGGTGATCTGATTCCGCGACAACTGTCCGCCTGCCAACAGTGGTTGGGCAGTTTGCCTGTTTTGTATTGCGGTGTTTTGTCGGTTTTATTCATAGCTCATTGAAATAGAAGGTTTTTATTCCTGGGCACAAGTTCTGCAATGGTCCTGGCGGCAGGCACCCGACGGGTGTCGATCTTGACCACCAGCAAGCGGAACCGGCCCATGACAGCTCCAGCCCAACCCCCTCGCACTGCCCATATCATCCGCAGCGATGCCGAAGCCATCAGCATCGCCCGGGACCTGGCCCGGCGCTTCGCCGTGGAAGCCGCGGTACGTGACCGTGAACGGCGCCTGCCGGTGGCCGAGCTGGACGAGTTCTCCGCCAGCGGCCTGTGGGGCATCACCATTCCCCGCGAATACGGCGGTGCCGGGGTGTCCTATGTGACCCTGGTGGAGGTGATCAAGATCATCTCCGCCGCCGACCCATCCCTGGGCCAGTTGCCGCAGAACCACCTGGGGGTGGTGGACATCCTGTTGCAGACCGGCAGCGAGGAGCAGAAGCGCCGCTACTTCAGCCAAGTGCTGCGGGGCTATCGCTTCGGCAACGCCTTCTCCGAGGCCGGTAGCAAGCATGTCGGCGCCTTCCAGAGCCAGATCCGCTTCGACGGCGACCAGGCCCGGATCGATGGGCAGAAGTTCTACTGCACCGGTGCCTTGTTCGCCCATATCGTCCCGGCAGTGGCCGTGGATGAGGACGGCCAGGCCCATATCGCGTTCATCGAGCGGGACAACCCCGGGCTGACGGTAATCGATAGCTGGGACGGCTTCGGCCAGCGCACCACCGCCAGTGGCGGGGTCAGCCTGCAGGCGGTGCAGGTGCCGCGCAGCGCGGTGATCCCGGCCCACCGGGCCTTCGACCAGCCCACCGCCGATGGGCCGATCTCCCAGGTGATCCAGGCCGCGATCGACACTGGCATCGCCGTCGCCGCCCTGGAGGATGCCAAGCTCCACGCCCGGCAATCCCGGCCCTGGATCGACAGTGGCCTGGACCATGGCTGGCAGGATCCCTACACCATCGCGGCCATCGGCGACCTGGAGTGGCGGGTGCACGGTGCCGAGGAAATCCTCACCCGCGCGGCCCAGGCCATCGACCAGGCCCTGGCCAGCCCTGATGCGGACAGCGTCGCCCAAGCCTCGCTGGTGGTGGCCCAGGCCAAGGTGCTGTCCACCGAAAGCGCCTTGCTCGCGGCCAGCAAGCTGTTCGAACTGGCCGGAACTCGTTCGGTGTCGGCCAGGTACAACCTCGACCGCCACTGGCGCAATGCCCGGACCCACACCCTGCACGATCCGGCCCGCTGGAAATACCACCTGATCGGCAATTTCCTGCTCAACGGCGTCAAGCCGGCCCGCCACGCCTGGAACTGAAGGACAGCCCCATGAATGCCTTGACTCGACCCGATACCCCCCAGGATGCCCTGGCCCGCAATGCCGAACAGTTGCAGCGGGCCCGAGCCCTGTTGCACCAGACCCTGGCCTACGTACGCCAGCAAGCGCGGCCGTGGCCGGGCAGCGGCTTGGCGCAGGCCAGCCAGGACCCCTACGTGATCAGCCGCTTCGGTGACCTGCATATCCGCATCGAAGTGGCCGCGGCCCTGCAGGAGCGTGCCCAGCGCCACTTGCACGCGGAGCAGGACCCGGCCCAGACCCGGGTCGCCCTG
This sequence comes from Pseudomonas piscis, assembly GCF_009380155.1. Classification (GTDB taxonomy): domain Bacteria; phylum Pseudomonadota; class Gammaproteobacteria; order Pseudomonadales; family Pseudomonadaceae; genus Aquipseudomonas; species Aquipseudomonas piscis. Next base: position 217,541 of record NZ_WHUV01000002.1, read on the forward strand.
GCGGAGGCGGCGATCGCCGTCGGCGAAGCGTTGCTGGCTGCCAGCAACGCCGAGTTCGAACTCACCGGCCAGCGCAGCCCGCAGCCCTCGACCCTGGACGACCCGCTGCGTTGGAAGTACCAGTTGATCGGCAACTATCGCCTCAATGGCGTGTTGCCCGAAGGTTCGGGAGTGCTGCCTGATGCCCCGTGAGATCCGCCTCAATGCCTTCGACATGAACTGCGTCGGTCATCAGTCTCCCGGGCTCTGGGCCCACCCCCGGGATCGCTCCTGGCAGTACAAGGACCTGGAATACTGGACCGACCTGGCGCGAATCCTCGAGAGGGGCAAGTTCGACGGGCTGTTCATCGCCGATGTGCTGGGCATCTATGACGTCTACAAAGGCAACGGCGAGGCGGCGATCCGCCAGGCGGCCCAAGTGCCGGTGAACGATCCGCTGCAACTGATTCCGCCCATGGCCCTGGTCACCGAACACCTGGGGTTCGGCCTGACCGCGTCGCTGTCTTTCGAGCACCCTTATCCTTTCGCCCGGCGCCTTTCCACCCTCGATCACCTGACCAAGGGCCGGGCCGGTTGGAACATCGTCACCTCGTACCTGGAGAGCGGTGCACGCAACATCGGCCAGCAGGCCCAGACCGAGCACGACGCCCGCTATGACTACGCCGAGGAGTACCTGGAGGTCTGCTACAAGCTCTGGGAGGGCAGTTGGGAAGACGGCGCGGTGCTGCGCGACCGCGAGCGGCGGATCTTCAGCGATCCAAGCAAGATCCACGAGATTCGCCACCAGGGCAGGCACTTCCAGGTGCCGGGCATCCATTTGTGCGAGCCTTCGCCGCAGCGCACCCCGGTGCTCTACCAGGCCGGGGCCTCCAGCCGGGGCAAGCAGTTTGCTGCCGAACAGGCCGAATGCGTGTTCGTCGCGGCGCCCTCCAAGGTGTTGCTGAAAAAGACCGTGGCCGATATCCGCAGCCGCGCCGCCGAGGCCGGGCGCGATCCGTCGAAACTGCTGATCTTCAACCTGCAGACGGTGATCCTCGGCGAGACCGATGCCCAGGCCAAGGCCAAGTTCGAGGAGTACAAGAGCTGGGTCAGCTACGAAGGCGCCATGGCCCTGATCAGTGGCTGGACCGGCATCGATTTCAGTCGCTTTCGCCCCGACGAACCGCTGCAGCATGTGCATACCAATGCCATCCAGTCGGCGGTGGAGGCCTTCTCCACGGCAGATCCGAACAAGGTCTGGACACCCCACGAGCTGGCGGACTGGGTGGGCATCGGTGGTTTCGGCCCGTTGTTCGTCGGTGGTCCCCAGACCGTGGCCGACCTGTTGCAGGAGTGGGTCGAGGAAACCGACGTGGATGGCTTCAACCTGGCCTACGCCTTGACCCATGAAACCTTTATCGACGCGGTGGAACTGCTGGTGCCGGAGTTGCAGAAGCGCGGGGCGTACAAGACCGACTATGCGCCAGGTACCCTGCGCGAGAAGCTGTTCGGCGCAGGCCCCAGGTTGCCCGAGAGCCATCCGGGCAGTGCCTGGCGCGATCTCGGCGCGCAACGCCAGGTGGTAGCGGCTGCCGAGCCGGTGCGGCTGCGCCCGGCGGCGCAGCGGCCGTAGTGCGTCACTCGGTGTCCGCTGGCGGCAGCGGTCACGCGGGGGCACCAGGGAGCGGTCATGGAAATGTACGAGTCGCTGCGACACTGGGCCCGGGTGCGGCCCTTGGCCAACGCCCTGCGTCACAAGCGCCGGGGCCGTTGGCATGGTTGGCGCTGGATCGATGTACTGCGCGATGTCGAGCGCCTGGCCGATGGCTTGCGCCAGCATGGCCTTGGCTGGCGCTCCCGGCTGATCCTGAGTGGGGCGTTCGAGCCGGACCTGCTGCTTTTGGCCCTGGCGGCGCGCAGCCTGGGGGCCGAGGTGGCGAGCCTCGACGACCAGTCGCCCATCGGGGCCTTGCGTCAATGCCTGTGGCGCTGGCGGCCCAGCCATGTGTTCGTCGGCAGCGGCCGGCAACTGGCGTGCTGGATGGCGGCGGGGGAGAACGGCGTGGCCCCCGGCCTGCTGATCGTCCGTGAGTCGCCAGTCGGCTTGGCGAGTTCGCGCCAGTCCTGGCTGGCCTTCAGTCAGTTGCTGGGGCCCGGCAGTGGTTCCCGGCACCAGGCATCCTGGCGTCAGCGCAACGCTACCGGACAGTTGTGGAGCGAGGAGGGGACCCAATGGCCGGGCGGGCTGGAGGTGTTGCTCGGGCAATGGCTGGGTAGCGGGCACAGCCTGGCGTTTCCTGAAAACCAGGGTTCGGCGGCCCGTGACCGGCGCGAAGTGGCTCCTAGCGACCTGCTGCTGTCACCGCTGCGTTTGCAGGGCCTGGCAGAGGAGATCGAATCCCGCCTGGGGCCCGTCGGTAGCTGGCGCCGACGCTTGTGGGGCTGGACCATGCGCCATCCGCGCAGCGCCCTGGCGCGGCTGCTGGAGCGCCAGGTGCGGCGTGTTCTGGGCCTGGCCCGCCTGCGCTTCATCTGGCAGCCGATGCCGTCCCAAGGAGCGCTACCGGGCTGGATCGGCAGGTTCGAACGCCGCCCCGGATAGGCCACAGCGGATGGCGTCCTACTTTGGTACTGCCTGGCGAATCCGGCCGTGGTGCAAGCCTATTATCTTGCTGGGGATGTTCCAGGTGCCGGGCCAGGCATTACCCTGCTGCACGGGAACGCCCCATGCCCACCCGGGGCCAGAGTCCCGGCCAATCCTGACCGCGAGCACTTCATGAACCAGACCCCAATCGGGCAACCGGACCCTGTCCCCCGCGATGCCGAGATCCTGATCATCGGTGGCGGCCTCAGTGGCGCCTCGCTGGCCGCGCAATTGCTACGCCAACCGGGGCGGCGCCGCATCCTGGTGATCGAGCCGCGTACCGAGCTGGGGCGCGGCGAGGCCTATAGCGCCACCGAACTGGGCCATACGCTCAATGGCAATGCGGCGCGCATGAGCATCGACCCGGACAACCCCGACGACCTGACCCAGTGGCTGACCCAGCATATCGCCGAAGGTGGCTGGCCCGAATCGGCCGGCCAGCCGGTGCCCATCAGCGAGCTCTTCCCGCCCCGGGGGCTGTTCGGGGTCTATGTCCAGCAGCGTTTGGCCGAGGCCCGGGCGCTGGGTTTGGAGCAGGGCTCCTCAGTGGAGCATGTGCGCAGTGAGGTGGTGGACCTGCAGGGCCATGAGGGCGGGATTGCACTGACCCTGGCCGATGGGCGCCAGTTGCGGGGCGCGGTGGCGGTGCTGGCCACGGGCATGTTCCCCGCCGCCCGTACTCGGCAAACCCATTCCAGTGGCCTCAACGCTGCCGCCCTGGACCCTTGGGATGTGAATGCCATGGCGCGCCTGGACCCGATGTCCAGGGTGCTGATCATCGGTTCCGGGCTGACCATGGTCGATGCGGTGGTGTCGCTGGAGCAAGCCGGGCACCGGGGCCCCATCGAAGTGTTTTCCCGCCACGGGCTGCTGCCCCATGTCCGTCGGCAACCGCCGGCCTGGGTCGACTTCCTGGGCCAGGCCCCGGCGATCCGCAGCCCCCGCCAATTGCTCCGCGAGCTGCGTCGCCAGTGCTGCCAGGCCCTGGCCCAGGGTATCGACTGGCAAGCGCCGTTGGACACGGTGCGGGTGCATATCCCGCGTTTGTGGAGCCAGGCCAGCGATTTCCAGCGTCGCCAGTTCGTACGGCATGTGCGGCCCTGGTGGGAGAGCCATCACCATCGTTCGCCGCCCTTGAGCGATGAACTGGTGAGGCGCCTGCATGCCCAGGGTCGGCTGCGGATCCATGCCGCCAGCTACCAGGGGTTGGAGCCGGACAGCGAGGGGCACCTGGCGATTCGCTTGCGTTATCGCGGCAGCCGGGAAAGCACGCGGGTGTTGGGCGATGCCTTGATCAACTCCAGTGGCATCGAGTACGACTGGCGCCGGGTGGACCGGCCCTTGCCCCGGCAGCTCCTGGCCCGGGGCCTGGTGCAACCGGGACCGCTGGCCCTGGGCATCAGTGCCGAGCCCGACGGCGCGGTGCATGACGCCCAGGGCCGGGCCGGCGAACGCCTGTTCGCCATGGGCCCGCCATTGCGTGGCCTGTGGTGGGAAAGCACTGCGGTCACCGATGTGGCCCTGCAAGCCAAGGCCCTGGCCATACGCCTGGCAGCATTGTTGTAGCCGCTGGCGGGCATTGGGCTTGGCGTGATGAAGGTCCTGCGGGCCTTGACGCAGCCTCGCCCTGGCCCGGCAGCGGTTACAAGGTGATCCAACGTTGCTCCCGGGCGGCCAGGCGGATCGCTGCCGCCAGCCGTTCCACTTCCCAGGCTTCCTGGAAGTCGGTGCCGTCTCGCCCCTGGCCGCACATCGCCATGAGCAGTTCCTGCACTTCCAGGGTCTTGAGCTCGTTGTAGCCCAGCTGGTGCCCCGGCGCCGGGCTGAAGGCCGCGTAGCCGGGCAGGGCCGGGCCGGCCAGCAGGCGCTGGAAACCCGGTTGGCCGGCCCGATACAGGCGCAGTTCGTTCAGGCGTTCCTGGTCGAAGGCCAGGGTACCCAAGGTGCCGCTGATCTCGAAGGCCAGGTGATTCTTGTAACCGTGCTTGATCCAGCTGCTGCCCAGGCTGCCCCGGGCGCCATTGGCGAAGCGCAGCAGCGCATGGGCCTGGTCATCCACGGCGATGGCGCGGCGCTCATGGCTGCCGGCCCGGACAGGGCGTTCAGGGTGCACGGTATGGGTATCGGCGCACACCGCCACCACCGGCCCCATAAGAAAACGCGCCATGGCCAAAAGGTGACTGCCCAGGTCCGCCAGGGCGCCGCCTGCTTGTTGCGGGTCGCAACGCCAGGACCAGGGGGCGTCCGGATCGGCCATGAAATCCTCGCTGAATTCACCCTGGAAACTCACCAGTTGCCCCAGCTCGCCTTTGTCGATCAGCTCCCGGGCCAGGACGATCAACGGATTGTGCTGGTAGTTGTAGCCGACCCGGGTCACCACCCCGGCCGCCTGTGCGGCTTGATGCATCTGCCGGGCCTGTTCGCTGGTCACGGCCAGAGGTTTTTCGCAGTACACCGCCTTGCCGGCTGCCAGGGCCGCCATGGCCATGGGAAAGTGCAAGTGATTGGGGGTGGCGATCGCCACCAGGCCGACCTGGGGATCATCGACCAACTGGCGCCAATCCGTGTGGGCCTGGGCGAACCCCCAAGCTTTGGCACACTGCGCGGCGCGTTGCCCATCGGCATCGGCCAGGGCCGCCAGGCGCGGGCGCACCGGCAGTTCGAATACCGCACCGACACTGCGAAAAGCCAGGGCGTGGGCGCGCCCCATGAATCCGGTTCCGATCAGCCCAACGCCCAGTTCATCCATCGCCGCACCTTTGGAGTTGTTGTGGTAGGGATGGCTATTTATGGAATAAAAATTTCTTTAATTCAATATTGAGAATAAATATTCTTTTTGTGCGCCCCTGTAGGAGCATCGCTTGCTTGCGATGGTCGTTAACGATGACTTGGATTGCCTGACGGGACGCGGTGTCCTCGGGTTCATCGCGCGCAATCGAGCGTCCACCGGCTGCTGCTACAGGTTTATGTGGGGCATGAAAAAGGCAGCCTGCAGGCTGCCTTTTTGTACGGCGCAGGTGGCTCAGGACAGGAAGCCGCCATCCACGTTCAGCGCAGTGCCGGTGGTGTAGCTGGAAGCGTCGCTGGCCAGGTAGAGCACCGCACCGGCCATCTCGCTCGGGTCGGCTACGCGCTTGAGCGGGATCTGCGCCAGGGCGGCGTTGCGGATGCTGTCGTTCTTGACCAGGGCCGAGGCGAACTTGGTATCGGTCAGGCCCGGCAGCAGGGCGTTGCAGCGGATGCCGAACTGCGCGCATTCCTTGGCGAAGACCTTGGTCATGTTGATCACCGCGGCCTTGGTCACCGAGTAGATGCCCTGGAACAGCCCCGGCGATACGCCGTTGATCGAAGCCACATTGATGATGCTGCCGCCACCGTTTTCGCGCATCAGCTTGCCGGCTTCCACCGACATGAAGAAGTAGCCGCGGATATTCACGTCGACGGTCTTCTGGAAGGCACCCAGGTCAGTGTCCAGCACATTGCAGAACTGCGGGTTGGTGGCGGCGTTGTTGACCAGGATGTCCAGGCGCCCGAACTGCTCGCGGATGGCGGCGAACACCTGTTGGATCTGCTCCATCTCACCGATGTGGCAAGCAATGGCGGTGGCCTTGCCGCCGGCGGCGACGATGGCCTCGGCCACCTCCTGGCAGCCTTCGAGCTTGCGGCTCGAAACGATCACATGGGCGCCTTGCTGGGCCAGCAACTTGGCAATGGCCTCGCCGATGCCACGGCTGGCGCCGGAGACGAATGCGATCTTGCCGTCGAGGTCGAACAACTGAGTCTTGGACATGGTTTTTCCTTGTTGGGCGGTCAGGCGCCGAAGCGCCCTCAGAGGCTGGATTTGCCGATGACTTGCAGGCTCATCTGCTCCAGCAGCTTGTTCATGTGGATGAACTGCGCGAAGCGTTTGTCCTGGGTCTGGCCGTGGTAGAAGCGGTAGTAGATCTGCTGCACGATGCCCGCCAGGCGGAACAGGCCGTAGGTGTAGTAGAAGTCGAAGTTGCCGATCTGGATGCCGGAGCGCTCGGCGTAGTAGTCGACGAACTGCTGGCGGCTGAGCATGCCCGGGGCGTTGCTTGGCTGGCGGCGCATCAGTTGCACCGGCCCCGGGTCGCTGGCCTCGATCCAGTAGGCCAGGGTGTTGCCCAGGTCCATCAGCGGGTCGCCCAAGGTGGTCAGTTCCCAGTCCAGCACGCCGATGATCTGCATCGGGTTCTGCGGGTCGAGGATCACGTTGTCGAAGCGGTAGTCGTTATGCACGATGCTCGAGGTCGGATGGTCGGCGGGCATCTTGTCGTTGAGCCAGGCCTTGACCACGTCCCACTGCGGGGCATCGGGAGTCAGGGCTTTCTCGTAGCGGTCGCTCCAGCCCTTGATCTGGCGCTGCACATAACCTTCGGGCTTGCCCAGGTCGCCCAGGCCGCAGGCCTGGTAGTCGACCCGATGCAGCTCGACGAAGCGGTCGATGAAGCTCTTGCACAGCGCCTGGGTGTGGCTGGCATCGAGATTCAGTTCCGCTGGCAGGTCGGAGCGCAGGATGATGCCCTTGACCCGCTCCATGACATAGAACTCGGCACCGATCACCGATTCGTCGGTGCAGTGCACGTAGGCCTTGGGGCAGTACGGGAAGCCGTCCTTGAGCTGGTTGAGGATGCGGAACTCGCGGCCCATGTCGTGGGCCGACTTGGCCTTGTGGCCGAATGGCGGGCGGCGCAGGACGAATTCCTGCTCGGGGTATTCCAGCAGGTAGGTGAGGTTCGAGGCACCGCCGGGGAACTGGCTGATCCGTGGCGTGCCGGTCAGGCCGGGAATCTGCGCCTTGAGGTACGGATCGATCAGAGCGGCGTCGAGTTCTTCACCGGAGCGGGTGCGGGTGGACTGGTCTGTAAGCGCCATGCTTATCCCTTCTGCTTATTCTGGAGGCCAGAGATTATTGACTAATCTAATGCGCGCGCTGGCCCCCCACAATCGCGATGGGCCGTTATTGGCGTGGGTGTTGCTGGACAATCATTGTTTTTGATACAGGCGTTTGAACCGCTGCCAAGAGCATAGGCGCTGTTCGGGATTCAGCCGCGACCGGGTAGCGGCAGGGCCAGGGGGGTCAGCAAGGGCTGGCCGGAGAAGTGCGCCTGCAGGTTGCGGCCGACCATGTCCATGGTGTCGCGGCTGGCCTCTGGCGACAGCCCGGCGACATGGGGGGTGAGCACCACGTTGTCCAGGCGCTTGAAGCGCTCCGGAACCCCAGGTTCGGCATCGAACACGTCCAGGGCCGCTCCGGCGAGCCGACGCTGCTCCAGTGCCAGCAGCAGGGCCTCGGTATCTACCACGCTGGCCCGCGCCACATTCACCAGGAAACCCTCGGGCCCCAGGGCCGCCAGCACCTCGTGGTCCACCAGGTGCCGGGTCTCGGCGCCACCGGGGGTGGCGATCACCAGCAGGTCGACGTCCCGGGCCAGTTCCAGCAGGGTCGGGCAGAAACGATAGGGCTGCTCCGGTCGCGGCTGGCGGCTGTGATAGCTGACCTGCATGTCCAGGCCCAGGGCACAGCGCCGGGCGATGGCCTGGCCCACCGCGCCGAGCCCGAGGATGCCCAGGTGCATGCCGGTCAATGACGGGCGCGTGACTTTCGGCCAATGCCCCTGGCGTACCGCCGCGTCCGCCTGGGGGATGCCGCGCACCAGGGACAACAGCAGCGCCAGGGCGTGGTCGGCCACCGACGGGGCATTGATCCCGGCGCCAGTGGTCACGGCGATCCCGCGATTGCTCGCTGCTTGCAGGTCCACCTGCTCGTAGCCGGCGCCGATCACGCAGATGATCTGCAACCGGGGCAGGGCGCCGATCTCCTGTGCGCTCAGGCCCAGGGGGCCACGGGTCAGCACAGCGTCGATCTGCCCGGCGTGGTCGATGATCGCCCGGGCCCTGGCAGCGGGCGTCTGGGCCAGGATCAGCACAAAGCCCAGCGCTTCGAGCCGTGGCAGGTAGGCATTGAAATTCTCAACCAGGACCAGGACGGTGGCGGGCATGGTGGACTCCTCAGGTTATCGAGACAGGGTTTGCCGCAACTGGAAGATATTGCCTTCCGGATCGATACCGTCGCAGACCCGGGCGTCCTTGAACTGCCATTCACGTTCGGGTTCGTACAGCCGCCCGCCAGCACCGGCGGCGCGTTGCCGGGCCAGATCCAGGTCACTGACCCAGAACACTGGCTTGCAGGCGGATTCGCTGCGGGGCAGGGGGGGATCTTGCAGGACGATGCGCGCGGCGATCGCCGCCGGTACCTGGATCAGCGTCAGCTCCATGCCCTGGTGTTGCAGTTGCAGGTAGTCGGGCTGTCGCTCGCTGACGGGCCAGTCCAGCAGTGCGCTGTAGAACCGCGCCAATGCTTGTGGATCAAGGCTGTAGAGCACGAAGCCGGCAACACTCATGGGCAACTCCAGTCGGACGATGGCGAAGGCTCAAGAGTGCGCATTAGCCGGGTATTTGGCAATGCCCGGAACAGCCGTTGCCGGGGAGTGGCGCCGTGATCGGCGCGTCCCGGGCATTGATTGCAAGATCAGAAGGCGACGTCGACGGTCGCGGCGAGGGTGACGAAGGCGCCGTCCAGGGTGGTGTTGTGATGATCGATGATCTTGCGCGCCCCCAGGTATGGGGTGTCCATGCAGGTATGGGCATCCTGCACCAGCAGTGCGGTAAAGCCCAGGTCGCCGGCGGCGCGGCAAGTGGCATCGACGCAGTATTGGGTCTTCATGCCGACGATCACCAGCTCACCGACCTGGGCCTGGTGCAGGCGCTCGGCCAGCCCGGTGCCGGTGAAGCAATTGGGGCGCCTCTTGTCCAGTACGCAGTCTTGTTGCTCGTCCACTTCCAGGGTCGGCAGCAACTGCCAGAACGGGCTGCCGGGAGCGATGGGCGAGTCCGCTGTACCGGTATGGCGCATGGCGAAGATCGGTGCCCCGGCCTGGCGGGCGCGACGGATCAGCTGGTTGATGTGGTCCAGGACCTGTTCGCGCTGGTAGGGCTTGTCCGGTCCGTTGAACAGTCCGACCTGCATGTCGATGACCAGCAGGGCGCGCTTGGCGTTGGGTGAAGGCATCTTGTCTCTCCTTGTTGTGCCAGCCGGACGGAGAAACAAAAGGCCCCGTCCATTGCTGGCGGGGCCTTGGTTGTCACTGTGCTTGCTTCATCCTGCACAGCCACCACACGACCCGCCGGAGGCAGTCGTGGTGTAGGTGGTAGGGATGAGCGGATAGGCATTCATGGGTCCGATCATGCCGTTCGTCGCCGACTCCTGTCAACGCAGGCGCGGGTCGGCCGGGATTCGCCAGGGGTGAGGCGATAAGCCGCTTTGACGGGCTGATCGGCACCTGCGAAAAAGCCGCAGGACCAGGGAGAGGGCCGGGCCAGACGCCTTGCGACAAAAACGGACATTATTGCTGCAACGCAGGTGCCATTCCTCCGCTGAGTCTATGCAGCGCCCTTGGAATCCCGGACAATCGCGCCCCCCTCTGTTTGCTCGGGGTTCTGTCTGTCGGGTATTCCGACGCGCTTCGAGCCAACGGCAAACGACCGGAATGTGGAGATCCCACCGGATGAATGATCAGGCCAACAGCGTTGATCAACGCTTTGAAACGGCGGCCCCAGCGACCCTGAGCAGCTGGAATCGCCAAGACACCACTTGGATGCTGGGCCTGTTCGGCACCGCCATTGGTGCCGGTACCCTGTTTCTGCCCATCAACGCTGGCCTCGGCGGCTTCTGGCCGTTGCTGATCCTGGCGCTGCTGGCCTTCCCCATGACCTTCTACGCGCACCGTGGCCTGACCCGCTTCGTGCTCTCCGGACGTGACGGCGCCGACATCACCGAGGTGGTGGAGGAACATTTCGGGATCAAGGCCGGGGCCCTGATCACCTTGCTCTACTTCTTCGCCATCTTCCCCATCCTGCTGATCTACAGCGTGGCCCTGACCAATACCGTCGGCAGCTTCATGGAGCACCAGCTGCACATCGCCCCGCCGCCGCGGGCGATCCTGTCCCTGGTGCTGATCCTCGGCCTGCTGGCGGTGGTGCGCTGTGGTGAGCAGGTGATCGTCAAGGCCATGAGCCTGATGGTCTACCCGTTCATCATCGCCTTGCTGTTCCTGGCGGTGTTCCTGATCCCGCACTGGAACGGCGGCATCCTCGCCACCGCCGGCGATATCCCGGCGCCATCGGCCTTCCTGCATACCCTGTGGCTGGCGATTCCGGTGATGGTGTTCTCCTTCAACCACTCGCCGATCATCTCGGCCTTCGCCGTGGACCAGAAGCGCCGCTACGGCCAGCACGCCGAGCAGCGCAGCTCGCAGATCCTGTCTCGCGCCCACCTGCTGATGGTGGCCATGGTGCTGTTCTTCGTCTTCAGCTGCGTGTTGACCCTGTCGCCGGCCCAACTGGCCGAAGCCAAGGCGCAGAACCTGTCGATCCTGTCCTACCTGGCCAACCACTTCAGCAACCCGACCATCGCCTTCGCTGCGCCGCTGATCGCGTTCGTGGCCATCGCCAAGTCGTTCCTGGGCCACTACATCGGTGCCAGCGAAGGCCTCAAGGGCCTGATCATCAAGAGCGGCCGGCGCCCGGGCGCCAAGACCCTGGACCGGGTGACCGCGGCCTTCATGCTGGTGATCTGCTGGGCGGTGGCGACCTTGAACCCTAGCATCCTGCGCATGATCGAGACCCTGGGCGGCCCGGTGATCGCGGCCATCCTGTTCCTGATGCCGATGTACGCCATCCGCAAGGTGCCAGCCATGGCGCGCTATCGCGGCCAGGCGTCCAACGTGTTCGTGACCCTGGTGGGCCTGGTGGCCATCACCGCACTGGTGTACTCGCTGGCCTCCTGAGGCCGGGCTTGCCAGTCGCAACCCAATAGCTGCAAGCAACGCCGCCGGTGCTTCACTGCACCGGCGGCGTTGTCGTTCATGGGGGGATGCGGCACCTGTGCAGCAGGAAGCGCAGGAGTCGCGCAGCGCGAGCGGGTTGGCCGCAGCCTTGTTCCGGGCTCGAGGTCGAACGTCGCGGGGTTGGCGCGGCGCTCTGTTGCCGGGGGGGAGAAGGGACTGAGGTCGGGGCAATAAAAAACGCCGCGTATCGTGGAATACGCGGCGTTCTTTCTACAGCGCTAGAACCTTAGGCTTGCACCACCGGGATCTTGGCGTTGGCTGCCGCTTCGCGGAACTCGGCGATCTGGTCGAAGCTCAGGTAGCGGTAGACGTCGGCAGCCATGCTGTCGATGTCCTTGGCGTATTGCATGTACTCCTCGACGGTCGGCAGCTTACCGATGATCGAAGCGACAGCGGCCAGCTCGGCCGATGCCAGGTACACGTTGGTGGCGTCGCCCAGGCGGTTCGGGAAGTTACGGGTCGAGGTGGAGACCACGGTCGAACCGGTCTGCACGCGTGCCTGGTTACCCATGCACAGCGAGCAGCCTGGCATTTCCATGCGCGCACCGGCCTTGCCGTAGATGCCGTAGTAGCCTTCTTCGGTCAGCTGGTGAGCGTCCATCTTGGTTGGCGGAGCCAGCCACAGACGGGTCGGGATACCACCCTTGACCTTGTCCAGCAGCTTACCGGCAGCGCGGAAGTGACCGATGTTGGTCATGCACGAACCGATGAACACTTCGTCGATCTTCTCGCCCTGTACCGAGGACAGCAGGCGGGCGTCGTCCGGGTCGTTCGGCGCGCAGAGCACAGGCTCCTTGACGTCGGCCAGGTCGATTTCGATGATTTCGGCGTATTCGGCATCGGCGTCGGCCGACAGCAGCTCAGGCTTGGCCAGCCAGGCTTCCATGGCCTGGGCACGGCGCTCCAGGGTACGGGCATCGCCGTAGCCTTCACCGATCATCCAGCGCAGCAGGGTGATGTTGGACTGCAGGTACTCGGCGATGGCCTTTTCCGGCAGCTTGATGGTGCAGCCGGCAGCGGAACGTTCGGCCGAGGCGTCGGACAGTTCGAAAGCTTGCTCGACGGTCAGGTCGTTGAGGCCTTCGATCTCCAGGATGCGGCCGGAGAAGGCGTTCTTCTTGCCTTTCTTCTCGACGGTCAGCAGGCCTTTCTGGATGGCGTAGTAAGGGATGGCATGAACCAGGTCACGCAGGGTGATGCCAGGTTGCAGCTTGCCCTTGAAACGCACCAGGATCGACTCCGGCATGTCCAGCGGCATGACGCCGGTGGCAGCGGCGAAGGCTACCAGGCCGGAACCGGCCGGGAACGAGATGCCGATCGGGAAGCGGGTGTGGGAGTCGCCACCGGTACCCACGGTATCCGGCATCAGCATGCGGTTCAGCCAGCTGTGGATGATGCCGTCGCCAGGACGCAGGGACACGCCACCACGGGTGCGGATGAAGTCAGGCAGGGTGTGGTGGGTGGTGACGTCGATCGGCTTCGGATAGGCCGCGGTGTGGCAGAACGACTGCATGACCAGATCGGCGGAGAAGCCCAGGCAAGCCAGGTCTTTCAGTTCGTCGCGAGTCATCGGGCCAGTGGTGTCCTGGGAGCCGACGGTGGTCATCTTCGGTTCGCAGTAGGCACCCGGGCGCACGCCCTGGCCTTCTGGCAGGCCGCAAGCACGGCCGACCATTTTCTGCGCCAGGGTGAAGCCCTTGCCGGAGTCGGCAGGCTGCTCTGGCTTCTTGAACAGGTCGGAAGCACCCAGGTTAAGCTCGGCACGGGCCTTCTCGGTCAGGCCACGGCCGACGATCAGCGGGATACGGCCGCCGGCGCGGACTTCGTCCAGCAGCACTTCGGTCTTGAGTTCGAAGTTGGTGACCAGCTCGTTGCTGTCATGGCGACGTACTTCGCCCTTGAATGGATAAACGTCGATGACGTCGCCCATGGCCAGGTTGGTGCAGTCGAATTCGATCGGCAGGGCGCCGGCGTCTTCCATGGTGTTGTAGAAGATCGGGGCGATCTTGGTGCCGAAGCAGAAGCCACCGGCGCGCTTGTTCGGAACAAACGGGATGTCGTCGCCGAAGAACCACAGCACCGAGTTGGTGGCCGATTTACGCGAGGAACCGGTACCGACCACGTCACCGACGTAGGCGACCGGGAAGCCCTTGGCCTTGACCGCTTCGATCTGCGCCAGTGGGCCGACCGAACCTGGTTGCGAAGGCTCGATGCCATCGCGAGCCATCTTCAGCATGGCCAGGGCGTGCAGCGGGATATCAGGGCGCGACCAGGCGTCCGGGGCAGGGGACAGGTCGTCGGTGTTGGTTTCGCCAGGCACCTTGAACACGGTCAGGGTGTATTTGTCGGCGATGGCGGGACGGGCGGTGAACCACTCGCCGGCGGCCCAGGAGTCCAGCACGGCCTTGGCGTGGGCATTGCCGGCCTTGGCTTTTTCGGCCACGTCGTGGAAGGCATCGAACATCAGCAGGGTGTGCTTGAGCTGTTCGGCGGCGACGGCGCCCAGTTCGGCGTCATCCAGCAGCGCGACCAGAGTCTCGATGTTGTAGCCGCCCTGCATGGTGCCCAGCAGTTCGGTGGCGTGCTTGCGGTCGATCAATGGCGATTTTGCTTCGCCCTTGGCCACGGCGGAGAGGAAGGCGGCCTTGACGTAGGCAGCTTCGTCGACTCCTGGCGGAACGCGGTTGGTGATCAGGTCTACGAGGAAGGCTTCTTCGCCGGCCGGCGGGTTTTTCAGCAGCTCGACCAGGCCTGCAGTTTGTTCGGCGTTTAGCGGCTGGGGAACGATACCCAGTGCTGCACGCTCTTCGATATGTTTGCGGTAGGCTTCAAGCACAGTTATTACCCTCATCAGTGGTCCCAAATGGGTGTCCGGGACGCTCATCCCGAAATTGCCGTACTCATGCGCTGCGTGGCGTTGTGGGCCACTTAGCCAGAATTACCGACAATTCCTTACAGAAGCTGCTTTCAAAGTTTTACGCCTGCAGAACGGGAGCTGATGAGGGTTGGCTCCGGGCTTTTCCCCGCTGGAAAAACCCTTCGCCAACACCGCTCTGAAGGAACGACTGTGCTCGTGACGCTTTGAAAACAGCTTCAAACGGACATTGGCGCCTAAAAAGGCTGGATGATTCTACGGCAAAAAAAATCTAAACGTAAGTTGGCGTATTGAAGTTTGAGGGGTGATCAATGTTAGACAAAGGGCTAACATGCCGGCCTGTTTTGCTTTCCCGCGTGACCTTCACCTATGCCTAACCAGACCATCAAGACCCCCTGCGTCGGCCTCTGCTCCACTGTCTACGGCGACCTGGTGTGTCGTGGCTGCAAGCGCTTCCACCACGAGGTGGTCAACTGGAACGGCTACAACGAGGATGAGAAGCGCGCGGTCTGGCTGCGCCTTGAACAGCTGCTGGTGCAGGTGATGACGGCCAAGCTGGAAGTCTTCGATCCAGCACGCCTGCGGGCCCAGCTGGAGCAGCGCAAGATCCGGTTCGTGCCCCACCAGTCGGAATACTGCTGGGCCTACCAGCTGATCGCCCGGGGCGCGCGGGTGATCAACCAGTTGGATGCCTACGGGATGGTGCTGTTGCCGGAGTTTCGCGATTGGGGCTTGCCGGAGTTGCGCGACGCCATCGATCGCGAGTTCTTCCTGCTCTCCGAGGCCCACTACCAGCGCTATATCGCCCCGGGTTTCCTCAAGGACGCGCTGGGCTCCTGAGTGAGCCGCGTGGCGGGGCGGCTTGCCTCGCCACGGTTCGCTGCCTCAGGCCTTGGCGGCCAGTTCTTCGAGGTGGCTCATGATCTGCGCCGGCTTGAGCACCAGCACATCGCTGTCCAGGGCATCGAGCACGACCTCGGCGGTATTGCCGATCAGCGCCCCCGAAAGGCCGGTGCGGGCCACGGTGCCGATGATGGTCAGCGCCGCTTCCAGCTTGTGGGCCATGTGGGGAATCAGTACGTCCGCCGGGCCTTCTTCTATGTGCAGGTGGCCATCGTCGATATCGAATTCGCTCTGGAACGCCTGGCAGGCATCGCGGTAGCGTTTTTCGATGGTTTCCTTGAGCTGGAACACCGGATCGGCCGCCGACAGCATCGGCGACGGATGGGCGCTGATCACATGCAGCTGGGCCTTGGCCAGGCTGGCGATGTCGAAGCCATGGTCGACGATGCTGGCATGCAGGGCGCGGTGCTCGCCATCCAGGTTGCCGACGTCGATGGCCGCCATGACCACCCCGCCGGTCCAGGGCGTGGCGGTCTTGACCAGCAGGACCGGGGTCGGGCAGTAGCGCAGCAGTTTCCAGTCGGCTGGCGTCAGCAGGGCCTTTTTCAGCGGGGTATCGGGCAGGTGCTGCTTGATCACCAGGCCGCAACCCTCGGCCTGCTGCACGTCGATGATGGTTTCGTGCAGGCTCTCGTTCCACGCTTGTTCGGTGGTGACGCTGTAGCCCTCGCCGGTGAGGCTGCTCTTGAGCACGCTGAGCAGCGCCGAATGCTCATGCTTCTTGTCGCAGACCAGCAAGTGCAGGTGGGCCTGGGTGACCCCGGCGATCAGCTTGGCGCGCTTGAGGGCCAGGCTTTCGCCAGGCGCGGGATCGATGACCACCAGGATGCTGCGGATGCTTTGCATGATCGTGAACTCCGGCAAAGAGTGAATGGGAACTGCTCATAACTATAGTTGCTGGCACTTGGGCGGGACGTTGATGCATATCAATCGCGGTCGCTGGTGGTCTGCGGCGTGGCCGGTATAATCGCCGCCTTTGCCTGTGAAGCCCTGCCTGTACCGTGAGCCTCATGTTATCGACCACTGCTGATGCCGCCCGCCAGCCCCGCGCTGGGGCGGACCGCCCGGAAACCTGCCGATGAACTTCCCGCCCATTGATCAATTCCTCGGCTGCCGGACTCCCGATGCCTGGGTCCAGGCAGCCCTGGCCGACCAGGAAAACCTGCTGATCGACCACAAGAACTGCGAGTTCAAGGCTGCCAGCACGGCCCTGAGCCTGATCGCCAAGTACCACTCGCACATCGACCTGATCAACATGATGTCGCGCCTGGCCCGCGAAGAACTGGTGCACCACGAGCAGGTCCTGCGCCTGATGAAGAAGCGCAAGGTCGAACTGCGCCAGTTGTCCGCCGGGCGTTATGCCTCGGGCCTGCGCAAGGTGGTGCGTAACCACGAGCCGGTGAAGCTGGTGGATACCCTGGTGGTGGGGGCTTTCATCGAAGCCCGCAGTTGCGAGCGTTTCGAGGCCCTGGTACCGCACCTAGACGAAGAGTTGGGCAAGTTCTACTTCGGCCTGCTCAAGAGTGAGGCCCGGCATTACCAGGGTTACCTGAAGCTGGCCTACCAGTACGGCGATGCCGACGATATCGCCCGGGTGATCGACAAGGTCCGGGCCGCCGAGCAGGAGCTGATCGAATCCCCCGACCAGGAGTTCCGCTTCCATAGCGGCGTGCCGGCCTGGTGAACCCTGGCCCCCGGGGCGAGCCCGGGGGCAAATTGTTAAAAACTCTTAAAAAGATGAAACCTTGCAAAAAACCGTGCAGGTTCCAGGTTTTGTGCTGCGCTTTAGCCTTTCTTTAATCCTCTGCCGCATATAATGCGCGCACTCAAATCGTGCGTTCGCAGACTGGTATTTATGGATAACCTGGGTCTTGGCAAAGTATTGCTGGTGGAGGATGACGAAAAGCTCGCCGGGCTGATCGCGAATTTCCTCTCCCAGCATGGCTTTGAAGTGTTGACGGTCCATCGGGGCGATGTGGCCCTGGCGGCTTTTGATGAATTCAAACCGAAACTGGTGGTGCTCGACCTGATGCTGCCAGGCCAGAGCGGCTTGCACGTGTGCCGGGAAATCCGCGCGGTATCGGACGTCCCGATCGTCATCCTCACCGCCAAGGAGGATGATCTGGACCATATCCTGGGCCTGGAATCCGGCGCCGATGACTACGTGATCAAGCCGATCAAGCCGGCGGTGCTGCTGGCGCGCCTGCGGGCCTTGCAGCGCCGCCAGGTGCCGGAGCCCGCGGCCCAGCGTGGCGCCCTGGAGTTCGGCGTGCTGAGCATCGATCGCAGCAGCCGCGAGGTACGCTTGGGCGGCGAGTCGGTCGAGTTGACCACCATGGAGTTCGAACTGTTGTGGCTGCTGGCCAGCGCGGCGGGCAAGACCCTGTCCCGGGACGACATCCTCAACCGCATGCGCGGTATCGAGTTCGACGGCCTCAACCGCAGCGTCGACGTCTACATCAGCAAGCTGCGCTACAAACTCAAGGACAACCCCCGTGAACCGGCCTGCATCAAGACCGTGTGGGGCAAAGGCTACCTGTTCAATCCATTCGCCTGGGAGATCTGAATGCTGCGGCTGTTTCTGGGGCTCTACCTGTTCCTGGTCCTGGGTTTCGCCGGGTCGATGGCGGCAGTGCAACACATCTTCCTCAATTACCTGGCAGCCGACCTGATCGAATCCTACAACCGCGAGGCGGTCCGGGGGCCGGCCTACAGCCTGGGTGAACAGCTACGCCCGCTGGACGAAGCCGGGCGCCAGCGCCAGCTGGAGGAGCTCAAGCCGCACTATGGCCTGCTGCTGGCGCTGGTCAATGCCGATCAACTGAACCTGACCCCTCGCGAGCAGGCCCTGTTGGACTCCAGCCAATTGGTGGTGCGCGGTGGCGATTACGACGAGTTCATCTCCAGTATCGACGGCGGCTCGCAGCTGTTGAGCATCAAGTTGCCGGAAGAACAGCCGATGACCCTGCACTACAACATTGCAGGCTATGCCTTGCTCGGCGCCCTGCTAGGCATCGTCCTGTACTTCTGGGTGCGGCCGCACTGGCGTGACCTGGAGCGTTTGCGCCTGGCCGCCGAGCGTTTCGGCAGCAACGACCTGGGTACTCGCCTGCACCTGTCGCGGCGCTCCAACATCCGCGACCTGGCCCAGCACTTCAACCGCATGGCGGCCCGTATCGAAGGCCTGATCGCCAACCAGCGCGAGCTGACCAACGCGGTATCCCATGAACTGCGCACGCCCATCGCCCGGCTGTCGTTCGAACTGGACCAGCTCAAGCAGAACCCGGACCCCCAGGAAAGCCAGGAACTGATCTGCGACATGTACGCCGACCTGGGCGAGCTGGAGGAAATGGTTTCCGAACTCTTGAGCTACGCCAGCCTGGAACATGGCGCGGCCTCGATCAATCGCGAGAACATCCAGGCCCAGAGCTGGCTCGACAGCGTGGTCGGCAGCGTGACTCTGGAGGCCGAGGCGGCCGGGGTGCAGTTGCTGATTCGCTCCTGCCAGGTGGACTACGTGAGCATCGAGCCACGCTTCATGGCCCGGGCGGTGATCAACCTGCTGCGCAACGCCATCCGCTACGCCGAGCGGCGGGTGGAGGTATCCCTGGTACGCCTGGATAACGGCTATGAGGTGCGGGTCAACGACGATGGCCCCGGTGTACCGGTGGAGGGGCGGGAAAAGATCTTCGAGCCATTCTCCCGGCTCGATGCCAGCCGCGACCGGCGCACCGGCGGTTTCGGCCTGGGCCTGGCCCTGGTGCGCAGGGTCTCGCAGTGGCATGGCGGCAAGGTGGAAGTCGTGGATTCGGAGTGGGGCGGCGCCTCGTTCCGCATGACCTGGGCCAGCGCCGACTGACGCGGCACCGGGCGAGGTGACAAGCGCCCTGCATCAAATGACCAGGCCCTCGCGGGGGCTTGGTCTTCAACGCCATACGGCCCGTGATCACGGGCCGTATTCTTTGCTGCCTTAGAAGCTGTACTCGATCTGGGTGGACAGCACCGTCTGCAGGCGCCGGTCGACGATCGGGCTGTCGGCGGCCTTCTTGCCCAGGTAGTCCATCGACAGTTGGGTGGACAGCTTGGTCTGCTCGTTGAGCGGCAAGGTCCAGGTCAGGTCGGCACCGCTGCTGACCAGCCCGCCCTTGGCGTTGTAGGCGCCAAAGCGACTGTTGGCCGCCTGGGTGCTGCTGACGCCGTACCAGGTCTGCATGTAGTCGGCGTTGCCGAACAGGGTGTTGACGCTGGCGTCCAGGCTGCCGTAGCTGCCTTCATACAGGTTGGTGCCGATGCTCAGTTCCAGCTGGCTGTAGGCCCGGCCGGTATCGCGGTTGTTGTTCTTCTTCACGGCGTGGGTCACGGTGGCGCCCAGCTCGAATGGGCCCAGGTCGTAGCCCAGGTGCGCGCCGTATTGCGCCCGGGTCTTGATATCACCCATGCCCCTCAGGCGCTTGGAGCCCTGGCCCATGTGGTTCTTGTCGCGGCGCGACTCGCTCGGGCCGACCCAGGTGCTGAACGACAGGTCGCCCCATTTGTTGCCCCAGCCCAGGCCCTGCTGGGTGTTGAGGAAGATGCCGTAGGGGCTGACAACCTCGGCGCCGAGGATCGGCACCACGGTGCGCTCGTCGCTGCCGCTGTAGCGTGGAACGCTGGCCACCCCGGCGTTGACGCCGAATTTCCAATCCTCGGCATGGGCCACGGCAGAGGCCGTGGTCAGGCCCAGGGTGCCGAGCCACAGCGCGGTGGTGGCGGAGCGTTTCAGGGTTTTCATATCGGTTTAGAACCTCAGGTAGTTAGCGTTATAGGAACGTTTGAACGAGTAGCCCAGGACGTTGACTCCATTGATCTGGCGTCGCACGGTGTCGCCCAGGCCGGGACCATGGCCGGCGATCACCGCATGCGCGTTGTCCACCGGGGCCAGGATGTAGTCAGTCAGGGTGCGGCCCTGCTGCAGGCTGCGAATCATCAGGAAACCCTCTTCCAGGGCGATGCTGACTCCGCTGACGGGAGTGTTTTCCTCGCTGTCGGCAAGGGCTTCGTAGGTGCCCACCGTGGCCAGCCAGTTGTCGGGCAAAGGCACCGGATCGATGCGCTCGCCCACCGCCAGCAGCTGGCCGTGGCTCTTGGCGGTGAACACCCGATGTCCCTGGATGCTGACGACATCCAGTTGCACCCGGCCCAGGTCGCCCAGGTCCCGGAGCCAGAGGCCGAGGATTTTTTTCTGCGCCCGCAGCCAGCCATGTTCGTCGCGCAGTAGCTCGAAGCGCACGCCAGCCACCTCGCCGAACAGGCGCTGGCCCTGGTCCCTGATCCGCAGCACGCCATAGGCCGTGGCATAGAAACCGGCCAGTTGCTGGCGGTCGGCGGCTTCCGGCACTCGGCGCCGTACCGCCGGCTCCAGGTGTGGCTGGCCAGTGCCCGTGTCTTGTTCCTCGGGAGCGCCGTGGGCCTGCAGCAGCAGGCGCAAGGCCTGGGTCACCAGGCCCGGGACCAGCGTTTCGCCGGTGTCGGAGTTGCTCATTACGATCACCGCCAGCTGTTGTTCCGCCAGCACGCTGACCTGGGCATGGAAGTTGTTGCCGATGCCGCTGTGCTGCCAGGTACGAATGCCGGGGCGCACCCACTCGTCGCCGCATGGCGAGAGGAACCAGCCCAGGCCCACTTCACAGTCGAAGTCCAGGGCATTGCCGATGTTCTGCGGGCGGGTCATCTCCTGGATCGAGCTGGCCGACAGCAACTGGCGTTGCTTGTAGTGACCCTGGGCGAACAGCATCCGGACGAACTGGCTCAGGTCCCGCGGGCTGGTCCACAGGCCGCCGGCGGGAATGTCGCGCTCCGGGCTATGGCCGCTGGCGACACCATCCTGGTAACCGCGGGCGCGATAGGGCTCCTGGCGGCTGTCACCGATGAAACTCGACTGGCGCATGCCCAGGGGCCGCAGCAGGCTGGTCTGCAGGTGCTGCTCGAAGTCCTGGCCGGTGCTGCGTTCGATGGCCGCGCCCAGCAAGGCGTAGCCAAGGTTGGAATAGGCGGTGCGGGTGCCGGGGGCATTGTTCAGCCATACCCCGCTGACCTTCTGCGGCAGCTGGCCCAGGACATGGGGCGTGCGCAGGTCATGCAGGTATTCGGCGGGCATGCCGGCCTGGTGGCTGAGCAGGCGGCGCAGGGTCACTGCCTGGTCGGCGGCGTCCTGGTCGTCGTGAAAGCGCGAGCGGACGTAGAACTCCTTGAGCGTGGCTTGCAGGGGGGCATCGAGCTGCAAGCGACCTTGCTCCACCAATTGCATCACCGCCGTGGCCGTCAGCAACTGCGACAAGGCACCGGCACGGAACGCGGTGTTCTCGGTCACTTGCAGGCCCCGCTCCTTGTCGGCGAAACCAAAGCCCCGGGCCCAGATCAACTCCTGGCCGTCTACCAGGGCGATGGACAAGCCGGGCACCTGATGTTCGGCCATCTGCTGCGGGATGTACTGCTTCAGGTAGCGAATGATGCTGGCGTAGTCACCCTGGGCGATGCTTGGTGGTGTTGGCGGCTGGCCATTGCAGCCCAGGTTGCTGAGCAGGATGCCCAGCAGCGGCAGGCCAAAGAGTTTGGCGGACATGAAGCACCCGGGCACAAGGATTGGATGCCGGGAATGCTAGGGAAGGGCGTGAAGCCAGTCTTTGGCAGCTTTGTCAGGAAAATGTCAAAGAGTGTTAAACCGGCAGTTAACCGGGGGATGCAGGGCCGCTGATGAAATTTTCACAAGTGGCGGGTTAAGCTGCGCGCCTCTTTGGGGAGTAGCCTGCCACCGCTTCTTGCGGTGGAGCCTGTATCAACACTCTCGGCAACCTGCCGTGGTGCGGGCGCCGTTGCGGTTGGTGAGACCATCGACATACCTGCGCTGAAGTCGGGCGCGCGGGTATGTCGTGGACTCAAGCCCGACCGGAAGACCCAAGATGAATCCAGCCTCGATCATTTTCCTCGCCTTCGCCATGTCCACCGACGCCTTCGCGGCTGCGGTCGGCAAGGGTTCGGCCATGTTCAAGCCGCGCCTGCTCGAAGCCCTGCGCATCGGCCTGATATTCGGCGTCATCGAAGCCATTACCCCCGTAGTCGGCTGGTTCATCGGCCAGGCCGCGGCCCAGTGGGCGGCCGCCTGGGACCATTGGATCGCCTTCGCCCTGCTCTCGGCGCTGGGCCTGCACATGATCTACAACGGGGTGCGCCTGGAGGCTGAAGCCGAGCCGCAAGCGCCCAAGGCGCATGGATTCTGGTTGCTGGCGGTCACCGGTTTCGCCACCAGCATCGACGCCCTGGCGGTCGGGGTAGGGCTAGCCTTCGTCAACGTCAATATCTGGGTGGCGGCCACCGCCATCGGCCTGGCCACCATGACCATGGTCACCCTGGGCGTCATGCTGGGCCGGGCCATCGGCACGGTCATGGGGCAGCGTGCCGAGGCCCTGGGAGGCCTGGTGTTGATCATCGTCGGCAGCGCGATCCTCTATGAGCACTTGTCAGCGGTGGCTTGACCCTATAGTTACTTTAGGGTTTTTACTGGCGATCATCTCAAGAAGGAGTGATCGACATGGGCTTTTTCAAACGTCTGCTGATGGGCCATCACGGTAATAGCCACGGCGGTTCCCGGGGTGGCCATCATGGTTCCCGGGGGAATCCGCAGGGCACTGGCAGCCCCTGCCCGCAATGCCGGGCGATGAATGCGCCGGGGGCCAGGTTCTGCCAGCAATGCGCGGCAGCGCTGCTTGCGGCAGGTTGTGCGCAGTGTGGGGCGCCGTTGTCGGCGGGGGCGAGGTTCTGCGGGCAATGCGGCCGCGCCTCGGGCTGAGGCGCGGCCTGGAGGGTTACAACGCCAGGCTGTGGATCACCTGGGTGGCGTCGTCGGGGTCGATGGCGCTACGCATGCCCAGGAGCTTGGCCAGGCGGCGCATGCTGTAGTTGGTGGCCGAGTCCACCGAGTACATCTGCTGGTAGCCGTTGTGGCGGGCCTCGTCGATCAGGTGCTGCATCAGCAGGGCACCAAGGCCCTTGCCTTGCCATTCATCGGCGATGGTCACGGCGAATTCGCAGCGCCAGGGCTGGTCGTCCACCTGGGCATAACGGCTGATACCGACTTCCCGCAGTTCACCGTTGTCATGCACCAGCGCCACGTAGGCCACCCGTTGCGCGGTGCCGACATCCATCAACTGGTCGAGCAGTTGATCACCCACTTCCTTGACTTCGCCGAGAAAGCGCTGGTGCCGGGTGATGGGCGAAAGGTTTTCGATGAAGGCTTTTTCCCGCTGGCGATCCTGCGGGCGCAGTGGGCGGATCAACACATGGCTGCCGTCGCTCAAGGCGTCGATCCAGTACTGGCCTTGCTGCGCCGGGAACGGCGGGTGAGGGAGCATATCGAGAGCGCTGCTGGACATGGTCAAGTCTCCTGGGAGGCGAGGGGCGGGCTGCAACCACAGCCCTGGTTGCCCAAAGCTTCATCCTTGTGGAGGTGCGGTTGCTTGACCGGCATCAATATCTGTGGCTGTACCGGCAATCGGCTGATCACCGGTCATGGCGTGGCCACTCATAAGGCCATTGGCTATTAGGGCTATCGCTTAATATTCTGGAACTTCCCGGCTGTGCTGCGAATGAGCTGATCTACGCTCTCGAGCAGGACAGACAGGAGTCATGACATGGAGCGTCGGACCAGCGGTGCGAGGTGGTTGTGCAAGTCGTTTGCCAGTGCCCTGGCCAGCGCCGCGATGCTGCTGGGCGCCAGTGCCCATGCCCAGTCGCTGGCGATCACGGTGTCTCCCAACGTGCCCCGGGACATTCCCGGAGGGGCGCCACAGGCCTCGCTGGCGGCCGCTGCGGCCTTCGCCTGGCAAGAGTTCATCGCCCTGAACTGGCCAGCCCGCGCCGGGCAGCGCGATGTGCCCGATTTCAACCGGCCTTTCGGTGCCTCGGGTGGGCCATTGGTCTGGCAGACCTACCGCAGCAAGGTGGAGATCTTCCCGGGCAACGGTAATGCCAATGTCGGGCCGCCAGGCTATTCCCCAGCCGGGGGCCCCAGCTATGGCTACAACACGACCCCGATCTACAACTACGCGATCCCGGTGCCCGCCTGTCCCGGCCAGGCCCCCGTGTCGCAGCCGGCCTGGGTCAACCTCGATGAGATCACCCAGATCGGCCTGAACCAGATGTTCGCCGGGATCTCGTCCACGGCCCCGTCCAACCGCAATTCGCAGCCGCAGCTGGTGCGCTTCCTGGCCAAGGCCAACCAGACGCAATACAGCTATGTCGCGGCCAATCAGTATTGGTACACCAATGCCGCACTGCGCCAGGCCGCGCAGAACTTCGTCAACGGGATCAAGCAAGTGCCGCCCAGGTTCGCGGCCAGCCGAGTGGCGTTTCCCAGCGGCACCATCGAGGTCAAGTCAGCCTGGCGCAAGCTGGCCCCCACTGAAGATCCCTCGCGCTTTCACCGCCAGACCGTACGCTTCTACGAACGCAAGGGGACGAACAACGGCCTCTGCTATTTCGAAGAACAGTGGGCCATGGTCGCGCTGCATATCATCCACAAGACCCCCTCGGCCCCCAACTTCATCTATGCCACCTTCGAGCAAAGCGACAACATCCTGTTGGCCGACGGCTCGCGGGTCGAAGACCAGAACGGGGTCATCCTCAGGCGTCCGCCGGTCTCGTCACCGACCACGCCAGCCCTGAGCTACCAGGACTCGCCGAGCAATCCCCAGGTCAGGGCCAATGGCCCTTTCTGCCAGCCGGCCAGGCAGCTGTACTACCAGGAAACCCCGGGCAGCGGGAAACCCGTCGGTGGCTCGATCTGCGTCAACCAGCGCTATGAGTCGATCACCGCCGAGGTGATCCAGGCCAACCGCGATGCGCACCAGGCCATCCAGGCCTATACCCTGGGCCGGGGGATCGGGAGTTCGCCCTGGCAGTACTACAAGCTGGTCTCGGTCCAGGCCCAGCCGTTCGATGTCAGCCAGATCTCTAGAAGCGACGTCAGCCACGGCCCGGCGGTCTTCTACCAGGCCAATATCATGGTCGAGACCGACTACACCCTGCAGCAGTTCAAGGGCCGCATTGCTGCCAACGGTGCGCCGACTTCCTTCCAGGCCGCTGGGGCGCCGCCGCCACCCAATGTGTACTCCCTGACCAACCGGCCGCCGGTGGCCCAAGGGGTGAACATGGGGGGATGCATGGGCTGCCATGGCAATGCCCAGGTCGCCGGCTACGACTTCAGCTTCATCCTCAAGGGCGGCCAGGTCCGACTGCCCGAGGCTCCTGGCGGCAATGCGCTGGCCGAAGCCAGCGCCCGTTACCAGGAAGTGTTCAACCCCCACATCGAGGGCGATAGCCATGGCGCTCAATAGTTTCAAGGATGTGCAGGCCCTTCTCGACAACTTCGTCGCGCAGAACAACCTGGATATTTCCGGCGCGCCCCATGGCGCGTTCTGGCAGACCTCCTACCAGGCGTTCGTGACGGGCAACGTGCCGGGGGTACAGAACCCGTCGACGGGGCAGGCGCTGCCGATCCTGGTCAAGGGCGATGGCGCCCACTCGAACATCATCTATGCCCTGAGTGGCACCCAGGGCACCTTCTGGGGACCGACCGGAGCCTTTGGCCAGATGCCTCCGGGCGGCCCCTACCTGCCGCAAGCCCAGATCGATGAGCTCAGCGCCTGGATCAGCAAGGGCTGCCCGCAGTAGGGGCAGGGATTAGTGGCGGGGGCGATCAGTTGCTGTAGCTGGGCAGGGCGATCTCGCCGCTGATCGGCGGCTTGCGCCCACGGGTCCGCCAGTGCTCCACCAGTGCCCGGCCGTGGGCCATGCCGGCTTGCAGGGCAGCGTCGGTACTGGCGTAGTCGTTGCCGTAGGGCGGGCAGGCGAAGTGCAGGGAAAAGCACGGATGCTGGCCCTGTCCGGCCAGGCGCCCGACATAGCTGTAGCTGGAGCCGGACTGGTGCGGGTCAAGGCTCGGTGAACTGGGCTCGCGGATGACCATCACGTAGATGTCATGCTCGAACTGGGTGTCTTGGTACCAACTGCTTGAAGAATCCATGGTCCACCTCCTTGTCCGTGTCGCATCGCTGGCTGGCAGCGACAGGTCGTGCTTGTACGTTATTGTTCGATACCCGACGCCTCAGGAGCGTCGGCCAGGCCGTGGGGATGTGCGAAGGGTGCCATGGGCTGGAGTTTTTCCAGGGTCCTGGCCGCTCGCAGTACCAGGTCGTCGCGACCGAAGCGTGCGACGATCTGCAAGCCGATGGGCAGGCCTGCGGCGCTCAGGCCGCAAGGCATGCTCAGCGCCGGCTGGCGGCTGTAGTTGAATGGGAACGTGGTCGGCTGCCACATGCTGCTGGCCTGTTGCGGCCAATCGGGCGGACTCGACAATTCCACGGCGAATGGCTCGACCACCGCGGTCGGGGTCAGCAGCAGGTCGTAGTCGCTGAGAAAGGCATGCAGGACCTGGGCTACCTGGTGCCGTTCCTGCACGGCGTTGGCATAGTCCAGGGCATTGAGCTGGCGGGCCCGCAACTGGGTCTGCTGGAGAAAGTCGCTCATCAGGTGCTGTTGCTCCCCGGGAATCTCCAGGTCCACGGCGCTGGCCGCTTCCACGGGCCAGGAGCGCACGAAACCGGGGGCGGGGTTGCCGATGTCCGGCGAGGCCAGCACCAGGGTCGCGCCGGCAGCCTCCAGGCGTCGGGCCGCAACCAGGCAACTGGCGGCGATCTGCGGGTCGACATAGGCGGCATAACCCAGGTCCGCGCTGAAGGCGATGCGCAAACCCCGGACGCCATCCTCGATCTGTTCCAGGAAACCCAAGGGGGCATGGGGCCAGGCAAAGGGCTCGCCGGGCTCATAGGCGCTCATGTGTTCCAGCAACAAGGCGATGTCGCGCACATGGCGGGCGATCGGACCCTCGGCGGACATGCCACCTGGATCGATGGCCGGGCTGGTCGAAACCAGGCCGTGGCTGGGCTTGAGGCCGATCACCCCGCAGAAGCTCGCCGGGGTGCGGATCGAGCCGGCCGCGTCGTTGGCCGTGGCGGCCGGGGCATAACCGGCCGCCACCCCGGCGGTGCTGCCACCGCTGCTGCCGGCGGCATGCAGGGCGAGATCCCACGGATTGCGGGTGACTCCGGTCAAGGGACTGTCGGTCAGGGGCGTGCAAGCCAGTTCCGGCAAGGTGGTCTTGGCGATGAAGATCGCCCCGGCTTCGCGCAGGCGCGCCACCAGGGCGCAGTCGTGCTCCAGGGGCGGGCGGTTGGCCAGGGCCCTGGAACCGTTGCGAGTCTGCCAGCCCCGGATGTCGTGGTTGTCCTTGACCAGCACCGCGATGCCGTCCAGGCGGCCCATGGGTTGCCCGGCGGCCCAGCGCTCGGCACTGGCCTGGGCGGCCAGCAACGCCGCCGCATCCTGGCGCGCGCACAGGGCGTTGAGCCGTGGCTCATGCTGCTCGATGCGCGCCAAGAGGTCGCGCAACAGGTCTACCGGGGTGAACTGCAAGGTGGCGAAACCGTGCAGCAAGGCCTCGATCGACAGCTGGTGCAGGGGTGGATGGCTGGGCGTGGCTGGCGACATGGACAACTCTTCTTTCAAGGGCGCCGGATGCGCTGGCAAGTCGGCGGTGAAAGCTTGCGGCCGGTTCTGCATCAGGCCGCAAGGCTTTCGGGGCAAGTGGTTCAGCGGCCGCTGGTGACCTTGATCCAGGTCCGGGTGCGGGTGCGTTCGGCCTTGGCCGGCAGCGGCGCCAGGGGGAACAGGCGGGTCATGGTCTCGGCGCTGGGGAACAGGTCCGGGTTATCCAGCAGCGACTGCTGGATAAACGGCTTGGAGTCCGTGACGCCGTTGGGGTAGCCGACGAAGTTGCTGATGGAGGCGATGACCTTGGGTTCCATCAGGTAGTTGAGGAAGGCATGGGCGGTGTCCACGTGCTTGGCGCCACTGGGGATGGCCACGGTGTCGATCCAGGCCAGGGTGCCTTCCTTGGGAATGCGCATCTCGATATGCACGCCGTTCTTGGCCTCGTTGGCACGGTTGGCGGCCTGCAGGAAACCACCGGAATAGCCCACTGCCACGCAGATGTTGCCGTTGGCGATATCGCCCATCCACTTGGCGCTGTGGAAATAGCGCACATAGGGACGCAGCTTGAGTAGCAGGGCCTCGGCCTTGCGGTAGTCCTCGGGTTTCTGGCTATTGGGGTCAAGGCCCAGGTAATGCAGGGCCAGGGGCAGCATCTCGGTAGGCGAGTCGAGGAAGGTCACGCCGCACTGGCTGAGCTTCTTCAGGTTTTCTTCCTTGAACACCAGGTCCCAGCTGTTGACCGGCGCATCGTCGCCCAGCAGTTGGCGAACCTTGTCACGGTCATAACCGATCAGGTTGGTGCCCCACATGTAGGGGATCACGTAGCGGTTGCCCGGGTCGCTCTGTTCCAGCAGCTTCATCACCGCCGGGTCGAGGTTCTTCCAGTTCGGCAACTGGGCGCGGTCCAGGGGTTGGAAGGCCCCGGCACTGATCTGCTTGCTGACGAAGCCACTGGAGGGCACCACCACGTCGTAGCCGCTATTGCCGGTGAGCAGCTTGGCCTCGAGCACTTCGTTGCTTTCGAAGATGTCGTACTTGACCTTGATCCCGCTGCTGGCCTGGAAATCCTTGATGGTGTTGGGGGCGATGTATTCCGACCAGTTGAAGATGTTCACCGTGCGCTCGGCGGCGGCCATGGCACTGGCGGAACAGGTCAGGGCCAGGCCCAGGGCCAGGCTGGTGAATGCGGTATGCAGCGATTTCATGCGACAGCTCCATGTCTTGAAGAAAGCGAAACCTTCCGGGCGTCATTTTTCGCCGGAAGTGTCCCACAGAGAATGTTGGCAACGGTCAATAGGGGATATTTGACGTCATTCTTGCGAATTGTCTGACAGCGGACCCAGCTGGCCGGCCAATTGCCGGAAACGCCCCGGAGCGACGCCGCTCCAGCGTTGGAAGGCATGGCGGAAGCTGGCGGTCTCCTTGAAACCCAGGGCCTCGGCGATGCGGTAGATGGGCAGGCTGTGCTGTTCCAGCAACTGGCGGGCCCGGGTGTAGCGCAGCTCGTCGAGCAATTGCTGGTAGCTGGTGTCCTGGGCCCGCAGGCGTCGGCGCAGGGTGCTGGGCGAGCAGTGCACCTGGCGCGCCAGGCTGTCGAAGTCCGGCACGGCGTGCAGCTGTTCGTTGAGGATGCGCCGCACCTGGTCGATCCAGGTCGGGCGGGCGCTGAGCTCCTCGTTCAGGCGGATGCAGCGTTGCAGCATGTCGTTCTGGGTCACCAGGTCCGCCAGGGGCAGGCGCCGGTCCAGCCACTCCGGGTCGAAGCCGATGGCGTTGCGCCCGGCATTGAATTGCACCGGGCAGTTGAACGCCTGCTCGTAGCTGTCCAGGTAGGGTTGAGGCCCGTGCTTGAGATGCACTTCGCGCAGTGGCAGCGAACAGCCCAGCAGGTCCTGGCAGGTGACCCGGTAGGACGACATGCAGAAATCGGTGTTGAACACCTCCAGCTCGCTCTCGCTGTACTGGTCGGCGGTGAGCCAGGCCAGGCCGTCGCGCAGTTCCAGGTCGAGGTGGAAGAAGGTGCCCAGCAGCAACGGATAGCGCAGCGCCAGGGACCAGCCCTCGCGCAGGGTGGCGCTGGTCAGCAGGGTCAGGCCGAACATGCCGTAGGCGCAGATGTGCAGGTTGCGCCCCAGCACCAGCCCGAGGTCCGGGCGCAGGGCCACGGCATTGCCGAAGACGCGCATTTCCTGGCTGATATTGATCAGGCTGTTGGGCAGCTCCAGGTCCGCCAGCTGGATGCCGCTGCCTTCCAGCAACACCTGGGCCGGGACGGCGCTGTCGCGAAAAGCGTCCAGTACTGCTTGGGTGGTGTGCAGGGTGGTCAGGCGAAGGGCAGCCATCGACGATCTCGAAGCAGGAATCGGAAAGGCGTGACTTTAGGGGTTACGCAACGGGGGTTCAATCGACGATGCGACTTTTGTCGACCGATACCGGCATGTTCCGCTCGTATCGCCCCGTGCTACCGCTCGGAGCCTGCCTATGGGCTCGCGCCCGACTCGCGCCAGGCGCGGTAGGCCTGGGGCAGGCAGCGAGCACAGGGACGGTAGCCGGCGGCGAGCGCGGTCTGGGCATCGAGGAAGAACACTCGCTGGCGCACGTAGCCGCCCCGGGCGATGGCGGCCAGGGCGCAGGGGCAATCCAGGCGGCCATAGATCCGGCTACGCCGATGACCGCCCAGGGTCCCGGGGCAGGGGCTGGACCAGGGCTGGCCGTGGCGGTCCAGCAGGGTCCAGTGCCGCGTTGCCTGGTCGCTCATGGTGTCGGTACCCGCCACAGGTACCAGGCGGCGGTGGTGCGCCAGGGGCTCCAGGTTTGGCCCAGTTCACGCATCTGGCGCGGGCTGGGCTGGCGCTCCAGGCCCTTGAGGCGCCGGTAGCCCTCGCGTACGCCGAAGTCGTCCACTGGCAGTACGTCCTGGCGCTCCAGGCTGTAGATCAACAGCATCTCCACGGTCCAGCGACCGATCCCGGGCAGTTGCGTCAGCCGTTCGACCAGTTGTTCGTCGTCCAACTCCCGTGCAGCGTCCGCCGACGGCACCAGGCCGTCCTGGGTGGCCTGGGCGATACCCTGCAGGGTGGCCGCCTTGCGCGCGGAAAAACCGCAGCCGCGCAGCTGTTCGACGCTGCTCGCGCAGAGCTGCCCGGGGCTGGGAAAGTCCTGACCGGGAAACAACGCCCGCAGCCGGGCGAGGATCGCGTCGCCGGCCTTGGCATGCAGTTGCTGGTAGGCCACCGCGCGCACCAGCGCCTGGTAGGGCTCGCGCTCCGGCCGGGGCTGGTGCAGGCAGGGGCCGATGGCGGCGATATGCCGGGCCCAATCGGCATCCAGGGCGGCGAGGAAGGTGCTGGCAAAATCGGGGCTGGCGGGCATCGGTGATCCGGGGCAAGGGTCGGGACGCCTGGCAGGTTAGCCGCTGCGTCCCGTCCTGGCACCCCGTCCCTTGCGCTGGAACTGGGCCTCAGTCCTTGTCCGGGGACAGGTACAGGCGCTCCAGCACATAGTGCAGGGACGCCGCCAGGGTCTGGCCGTGGCTGAGTTTCTCGAAGCTGTGGTACTCAAGGGCCAGCCCGGGGACCTGGGCCAGTTGCGTGCGCAGTTGCCGGGCCCGTTGGTCGGCGTCGGGGGCCGGAGTCGACGTGGCGGCCTGGCGTGGGTCTCCCGGCTCGGCATCACCGCGCATCAGAAGCAGCTGTGCCCGATGCCCCTGCATGTGCTCAGCCAGCCCCCGGGCCTGGTCGAGGATCAGCCCATCGCCCCACCACAACGACGGGCTGGCGGCAGCATAGTGGCGAAACTCCCGGGGCTGCTTGAACAATGCCTGCAGCACCAACAGGCCGCCATAGGAATGGCCCCAGAGGGTCTGCTGCGCAGGGTCGATCGGTACCCGGGCGGCCACCGCTGGGCGCAGGCGCTCGCGCAACAGTTGCAGGAACGCTTCGCCGCCACCGCTGGGTTGTCCGGTCAAGGGGTCTTGCTGCACTTCGCGGCCAGGCTGGCGCGGGGTGTAGTCGTAGGTCCTGGCGGTGCGCTCTATGCGTAGCGGCGTCTGGTAGCCCACCGCCACCAGCAACGGCGCCTGGCCCTGGTCCAGTTGCTTGAGCTGTTGCGGGTCGAGGGCGCCGATGGCGGCGTTGCCATCGAGCATCCACAGCACCGGATAGCCGTGCTCGGGGGCGGCCTTGAGCGGCTGGCCGATCCATACCTGGTAGTGCCGCTGGCCGTCGGTGGAATCCAGTTGCAGGCTGCTGAAGCGATAGGGCAGGTCCTGGCGTTGCAGCAGGCTGCTGTCCATCCGCTGCTCGGAAGCCGGTTGGGCCGTCGCCAGGCAACTGGCGGCGGCCAGCGCCCAGCCCAGGGCCAGGCGCAAGGTCGTGGTTCTCATCAGGCTTTCTCGTTATGGGCTTAGAACGACGCACTCAGGCTGGTGTACAGGGTGCGCCCAGGTTCGTTGTAGGTGGCGGCGCCGGCCCCGGCGATATCCACCACGCCCTGGGCATTGCCTTCGCGATACAGGCGCTTGTCGAACAGGTTGTCGACCCCGGCGGTCAGACTCAGGTTGCGGGTCAGGGCGTAAGTGCCGCTGATGCCGGCGATGGCGTAGGGGGCCAGTTGCTGGGTGGCGCTGCCGGTGACCCGGTCGCCGTGGTAGTCGAATTTCTTCGGCGTCTGCTTGCCGTACCAGGCCACGTTCATCTGCAGCGACAGGTCCTGGGTGGCTTGCCAGTCGAGCATCGAGTTGAGGGTGAAGCGCGGGGTCACCGAGAGGTAGTCGCCGGTCTCCTTGTTCTTCGATTGCAGCATGTAGGTGAAGTTGTTGTTCCAGGTCAGCTGGCTGGCCAGGGGCACGGTCAGGGTGCCTTCCAGGCCTTCGACCACGGCCTTGGGCACGTTTTCCCACTCATACACCGCGGCGTTCTTGTACAGCGCCGAGCTGCCACCGCTGGCGCGACCGGTGGGCGCGAGGCCCGACTCGACCTTGTTCTTGTAGTCGTTGCGGAAGTAGGTCAGGCCGGCCACCCAGCCGTCGGCCTTGTACTCCAGGCCCAGCTCCTTGTTGACGCTGGTTTCCGCCTCCAGCTTGTCGTTGCCCCGCAGGTAGCAACTGGTGGTCTGGCCATAGCAGCCCTGGCCACGGCTGTAGAGCAGGTAGTCGGGGTTGAGCTGGTACAGGTTCGGCGCCTTGTAGGCCCGGGCGATACCGGCCTTGAGGGTCAGGCTGTCGCTCAGGGCATGGGACAGGTTCAGCGACGGGCTCCAGTTGTCGCCGACGATGCTGTGGTGATCGAAGCGCAAGCCGGGGGTGAGCATGGTGCCGGGCGCCAGCTCGATGTTGTCCTCGGCGAACAGCGAGAAGATCTGCGCGCTGATCTGGCTGCTGCGGTTGTTCGAGGCCAGGTCGGCGATGGCGCCGGCTTCCTTGGTGTCCTGGGTGTTGGAGCTGGGATCGTCGAGCTTCTGCTGCGTCCATTCGCTGCCCAGGGTCAGGGTCTGCTCGAAGCCTGCGTGCAGCGGCAGGTTGAGTTCGCCATGGGCGGTCAGGTCGCGCAGCACCGAGGTGTAGAAGTTGGCGTCGCTGAAGATGCCTTCGGTACCGCCGGCCAGGCCTTCGTTGATCCGTGTATTGCGGGTCTTCTCGTATTGCAGGTAGGCCATGGAACTGCCGAAGTCCCACTCGCCGCGGTGAGTCAGCGAGTACGTCTCGCGGTAGGTGCGGTTGGTCTCGTGGCCCAGGAGGCTCTTCACGTTCTTGTTGCTGTTGGTGTTCTGGGTGTCGCCGGTATAGATGTTGCCCTGGCGGCTGAAGCCGGCTTCGAAGTCCAGGCTCTGGTCCGGGGTCAGCTGCCAGCTCAAGAGGCCGTTGAGGTCCTTGTTGCGCACGCCCTCACGGCCGGCGGGCAGGGTGCCAGCCTGCTTGCCGGTGCGCAGCGACTCATGGCCGGCGTTGATGTCGGCGTCGTCGGAGTCGGTGCGGGCCACGTTGCCATAGACCCGGTAGCTGAGGGTGTCGGTCAGTGGCCCGTTGAGACCGAAGCTCATGCGCTGGGTCGCGCCTTCGTCCTTGTGGGCGGGGAACGAGCTGTAGAGCGTGGCATTGCCATGGGTCTGGCTGCCGGCCTGCTTGGTGATGATGTTGATCACCCCGCCGGCGGCGCCGTTGCCATAGCGGGCGGCGGCCGGGCCGCGGATCACTTCGATGCGCTCCACCTGGTCGGCCGGCACCCAGTTGGTGTCGCCCCGGGTATCGCGCTCGCCGCGCCAGCCATAGCGCACCGAGTTGCGGCTGCCCACCGGCTTGCCGTCCACCAGGATCAGGGTGTTCTCCGGGCCCATGCCGCGAATGTCGATCTGCCGGTTGTTGCCGCGCTGGCCACTGGTGGAGTTACCGGTGAGGTTGACCCCGGGCATGGTGCGGATGATCTGCGACAGGTCGTTGGCCGGCGGGCGCTTCTGGATGTCCTCGGCGGTGATCACCGAGACCCCAGGGGCCTGCTTGGTCTCTTCCTTGGCGGTGGCGACGATGCTCTGGGGCTGGAGTTCCAGAACCGGCTGCGGCGCCTCGGCATTGGCCGCCTGGACGGCATGGCTGAGCAGGCAGCAGCTGGACAGCAGGAAGGGAGCGAAAGGATGCATCGAGCGCATGGACATCGGTGATCTCCGGGACGGAAGCTGGAACAGGAAGATCACGAATGATAATGACTGCTATTTGCGAGTAAAGCGCATTAACTTTCTAAACACTTCGGCGGTAACGGGGTGGCAGCGCCTGACTTCAGGCGGCCGGCAACAGCAAGTGCATGCACAATCCCGGATGGCCGTTGCTGGCCCAGATCCGCCCCTGGTGCAGCTCCACGGCGCGCTGGGCGATGGCCAGGCCCAGGCCGAAACCCTCGCCCTGGGCCGAGCCCAGGCGCTGGTAGGGTTGGAAGATCCGCTGCAGGTCCTGTTCGGCGACCCCCGGGCCCTCATCCTCCAGGCACAGGTGCCAGTGGCTGCCCTCGCGCCAGCCGCGCAGGCTGACCCGGCCGCCCTCGGGGGAATAACGGATGGCGTTGCGCAACAGGTTCTCCAGGGCCTGGGCAATGCTGTCCAGGTGCACCTGGACCCGGCAATCGGCGTCCAGCAGGCAGGGCAGGCGCTCCAGGTTCCAGCCGCTCTCGAAACAGGCGTCTTCGCGCAGGGCCTCCCAGATCGACAGCACCTGCACTGGCTCGGTGGACAGTTGCGGGCGTTCGGTGTCGAGCCAGGCCAGGTCCAGGGTGTCTTCCAGCAGGCGCTGCATGTCGAGGATCTCGCGGTCCAGGCGCTGGCGCAGTTGCTCCGGCGGTAGCCGGCTGTCATGGGCGATGCGCAGGCGGGCCAGGGGCGTGCGCAGCTCATGGGACAAGGTCCGCAGCAGCAGGCGTTGCTGGGCCAGGCTCTGGCGCAGGCGCTCGGCCATGTGCTCGAAGGCCAGGGCCAACTCGCCGAGTTCGTCGCTGCGCCGGGCCAGGGGCATACCCGGGCCCGGGCTCTCCAGGTCGTCGGCGCGCAGGGCATCGGCGCGGTCGCGCAGGCGGTTCAACGGCAGCACCAGATGACGATAGAGCAACAAGCCGAGCAGGGCGGCCAGCAAGGTCGGCACCACCCCGTGGCTGAGCACGTGGGTCCAGGGCGTGAGGCCGCTGGGCAGCAGGCGTTCGGGCAGTTGCAGCACCAGCCGGCCCTGTTCGGGATGCTCCGGGAACTGGATGCTGACGTAGGGCAACTCGTCTTGCAGGCGCCGGCTCATGGGCCAGTCCAGCTTGCGCATGAAGGTCAGGTGGCTGGCTTCCTCGGCGCTCAAGGGCGTACTGCCGAGGCTTTGCAGGCGCTCGCCGATCACCGCGACCCAGGTGTGTTCCCGGGCGGCCAGCTGGCGCTGGAAGGCGTCGACCCCGGCCGCGCCGTCCTGGCGCCAGGCGCTTTCGGCCTGTTGCGCATAGCTGGCCAGGTACTGG
Source organism: Pseudomonas piscis (assembly GCF_009380155.1). Lineage (GTDB taxonomy): Bacteria > Pseudomonadota > Gammaproteobacteria > Pseudomonadales > Pseudomonadaceae > Aquipseudomonas > Aquipseudomonas piscis. The sequence continues at coordinate 253,433 of NZ_WHUV01000002.1, forward strand.
CGGTCGGCCGGGTCGAGAAAGTAAGTGCTGCGTTCGGCCGACAGGCCCCAGGTCCAGATGATCCAGGTCAGCAGCAGGCAGAAGCCGATCTGCAACAGCGCCAGCTTCCACAACAGGGGATGGCGGCGCATCAGCAGCGGTCCGCTTGTACCAGGATGTAGCCGGCACCGCGCACGGCCTGGATCTGCAAGTGCTGTACGCCAATTTCGGCCAGCTTGCGCCGCAGGTTGCAGACGTGCACGTCCAGGCCGCGATCCAGGCGGGTGTAGATGCGGTGCAGCACCTGCTGGTAGAGGAAGGGTTTGCTCAGGGTCTGCCCGGGATGCTCGCGCAGGGTCACCAGCAGGCGGTATTCGGAGCCGGTGAGGCCGGCGGCGCGGCCTTGGCTGAGCACGTCCTGGGCCTGGTCGTCGAAGGCGAGCAAAGGGTCCTGGCGTTGGCTGGGGGGCGGCTGGACCCGGGCCATGCGCCGCAGCAGCGCATCGACTCGGGCATCCAGTTCGGCCAGGCTGAAGGGCTTGGGCAGGTAGTCGTCGGCGCCCCGGGTGAACCCGGTGATGCGGTCTTGTTCGGCGCCCAGGGCCGACATCAGCATCACCGGGATGCCTTGTTCGTGGCGCAGGGTATCGAGCAGGGCCAGGCCATCGAGGCCGGGTAGCATGATGTCCAGCAGTACCAGGTCGAAGTGCCCGGCGCGCAGCGTCGCCAGTCCTTCGCGGCCATCGATGCAGGCGCTGACGGCGAAGCCGCGCTGGCGAAAATGCCGGTCCAGGTCCTGGCGCAGCCGGGCGTCGTCTTCCACGAGAAGCAGATTGGGGGTCATGGGGTGGGGTACTTTGCGCAAGCGGCTGGAGAAAGGGCTTAAATGAGAACGTTTAACATCCGCGAATATTGCAGCAATGCCCCTGGCGATGCAATTGCCGTGATGGCCAGGGTTGATCGAGGTCGGGTAAACAGAAAGTTGAATATTCAACATTACGTTGATATTTTCGCCGAAGATTTTTCCCGGAGTGTCCATGAGCCAGCCTTCTTCCGCTGTCCTGGCCGAGCGCCAGCTGGTCTTGCAGGTACTGCGCAGTACCTTGCAGATGCTGGCCGGTGTGGTGGGGCCCCATGTGGAGATCGTCCTGCACGATCTCGACCAGCCCGAGCGCTCGATCATCGCCATCGCCAACGGCCATGTCACCGGGCGTCGGGTCGGCGGCCCGGTGCTGGGCGGACCGCGCCAGGACCTGGGTTTCGCCGCGGTGCTGCGGGCCTTGCACGACCGTTCCGGCAGCACCCCGCTGGTGCTGGAGAACTACCCGACCCTGGCGCCCGATGGCCGCGAGCTGCGCAGCTCCACCGTGGTCTTTCGCGACAGCGGCGGGCAGCCCTTCGCCAGCCTGTGCAGCAACAGCGACCTGAGCGGGATCGCCGCGGCCCATGCCTGCCTGGGGCAGATGCTGGGCCTGGGCAGCGCGCCCGAGCCACGGGGCGATGAGCCCCAGGACATGGAGCAACTGCTGGCCCAGATCATCCAGGCGGCCTGTCCGGAGCCCGGGGCGCGGTTGACCAAGCAGCACAAGCTCGAAGCCGTGCGCCAGATGCAGGAGCGCGGCCTGTTCATCGTCAAGGGCGGGATCGAGAAGGCCGCTGCGGCCCTCGGCGTGACTCGCTACACCATCTACAACTACCTGGACCAGATCCGCGCCCAAGGCGCTGAGGAATGACCGCGATGCAGATCGATATCTTTCAAGTGGATGCCTTTACCTCCAGTGTCTTCGGCGGCAACCCGGCGGCGGTCTGCCCGCTGCAGGCCTGGCTGCCGGACGCGGTGCTGCAACGCATCGCCGAGGAGAACAACCTGTCCGAAACCGCCTACTTCGTGCCCAAGGACGAGGGATTCGAGCTGCGCTGGTTCACTCCGACGGTAGAGGTCGACCTGTGCGGCCATGCCACCCTGGCAGCGGCCTGGGTGCTGTTCGAGCAATTGGGCGAACAGCGCGACGTGCTGCGCTTTTTCACCCGCAGTGGCGAGTTGCGCGTCAGCCGCGAGGGTGGCTTGCTGTCCATGGACTTCCCGGCCAAGCAGCCCGAAGCGGTGGAGATCCCCGCAGCCTTGTTGCAAGCCCTGGGCTTGAAGCGGGCCGAGGCGCTGTATCGCACCGACGACTACCTGCTGGTGGTGGACGACGAGCGCCTGCTGGATGAACTCAAGCCGGACTTCGTGGCCCTGGCCCAGTTCGGCGTGCGAGGCATCGCGGTGACCGCGCCGTCCCGGGCGTTCGATTTCGTTTCCCGCTGGTTCGGTCCCAGCGTCGGGGTCAATGAAGATCCGGTCACCGGTTCCGCCCACACCTCGCTGGCCCCCTATTGGGCCGAGCGCCTGGGCAAGAGTCAGCTGCGGGCGCAGCAGGGTGGGGCGCGCAAGGGCCAATTGCATTGCCAGGTGCTGGACAACGGGCGGGTGATCATCAGCGGCCATGGCGCGCTGTACCTGCGTGGCAGCATTTTCCTCTGAGGCGGTTCCCGGGAGCCTGGGCTCCCGGGAGTATTTGTGTCGGAAGCTGGCGAGGTTTAGAGTCGCGATTTTTTCGCCTGACCCGGAAGCTTCTGACAATGGATTTGATCCGCGCCTTCTCCCGCCATTCACCCAAGCCCCTGGCCCTTGTGTTGAGCCTGTGGGCCGGTAATTCGCTGGCGGCCAGCCTGAGCGACAGCCTGATGCAATGCCAGCCGGCGTTCTTCAAGGACCTGTACCAGCAGCGCGCCGAACTCGGCCGGGTAGTGGCCCTCAAGCATGACGACCAGCAAGGCATCGCCTGGATTCCGGTACCCGACCGGCACGACAATGCGACCTCCACCGCCACCTTCTCCCGCCCGCTGCAAGACAAGGGCCTGAAGCTGACCGGCTACTACGACAGCGTGTTCGACCTGGGCAGCGAGGGCATCTACTACTTCTGGGGCCTGGAGATCGATGCCAGCCGGGAAGCGGTGATGGCCGCCATGCCCCAGGCCGGCTGGCAGGAGGCGGGCGAGTACTTCATCTCCCGGCCGCAGATCAAGCCCAGCGCCCAGGCGCCCTGGCAGGACAACCCGGCGGCGGTTTCCGAGATCGCCCCGGCCCCGGGTTCTGCGGAAAAGATCCTCATGCTCAGCGTGGAGGGCGGCAAGACCCGCATGCTCTGCTCGTTGCAAGGCAGCGTCGATGCCACGTTGTTGCGCCAGGAGCGGCCAGACATGGCCCAGGGAGCAGCGCAATGAAGCGCCTGTGGTGGCTGGGTGGCGTGCTCCTGCTGGCGGGCTGTGCCCATGACCAGGCCCGCGATGCTGGCGCGGCGCGTCCCGAGGCCATGTTCAAAGTGCTGGACACTCCGGAGTCGGCGACTTACTTCGCAGCCAACTCCCTGGCCCTGTACCAGAACAACCCGCATCTGCGGCAGTTCTACCTGATCAACAACTACAGCAAGCCCACCGCCCCGGGCGATTCCAAACCCCTGATCCACAGCTCGCGGGTGGTGCGGATCATCAACTGCGAGCGCGATGAATCGGCGCAACTGGGCCGGGTGTATTTCTCCGAACCCTTCGCCCAGGGCGTGGAGGTCATGCGCAAGGAGGCCCACGCGCAATGGGCGGCCTTTCCCCGGCAGTCGGTGATCGGCGAGCTGCGCAACATGGCCTGTGGCATCGATGCGGCACGCTTGGGCGCGCCGCCGTTCAAGGGCCCCCAGGGCGATTGAGGGCAGGGCGATGGCAGCAGGACCGATACGCGAGAACAACCGCAAGATCACGCTCACCGCAGACCAGGCGTTGCAAGCCCTGGCGCAGCTGGAGTTCATCGTGCTGTCGCTGCACCGCATGGGCAGCCACTACGTGGACAAGCCCGTGGCGGACTACCAGCGCGCGACCACCGACTTCATCGACAACGAGCGCGTCACCGGACGTCTGGCGCAGGTCCGCAGGATCCTCACCGAGCCCTTCGACCTGACCCTGGGCGAGGACGATATGGACGACATCGAGCGGCATCTGCAAGGTGTCAAGCCCTGGCGCCCGGACTAGGGCCGAGCCCCACCGACTTTTTCGCAGGATCAGGACATGTCCAGAATCAGTATCGCCTTGATGGCCCCCAGCACCGACCTGGCGCTGGTGAAATTTCTCCACCAGCGCCTGGGCATGTCGTTGCGCATCGCCCGCGAGCACTTGGGGCAGGGGCCCCAGGGAGTGTTCTACAGCGCCTGGCTGTTCCATAACGACCATGTGCAACGGGAACAGGAAGTGCGCGACATCCTGGCGTTCTTCGGCGCCGCCCAGTTGCCCTTGCGGGTGCTGGAGTGCATCTCGGACCCTAGCCAGGCCGGCCCCGTTGGCCTGGACGACGAGCAGATCGATGAGCAACTGCTACTCAACCTGCTGGAGGCCTGCGATGGCTGTTATGAATGATTGCGCTCGCCTGCGACTTGCGGTCTCTGTGTTGCGCGGCATGAATGATTAAGTTGATTGCCAGCTAATTATAAGTTGGCTATTCGCTTCTGCTTAAGTTGCGATTTTTACGAATTTTCATATTCGAGATTTCAGCATTGCGTCGAACTATCAGTGTCGGTGCTTTGATTTTATTTATTTTTTCTTGGATGTTTTCTGGTTAATGGCTATTTGATGTTTGCTGACTATATTCAGGCTGTGGTCAACGGTGCGTGCAGTTGCTGCACGTCATCCAAGAATAAAAAATGCAACTGTCAGCAGCCGGGTCAAACATGACCCAGGGAGTCAGTCATGGCGAGTCTGAAGTGGGCGGGTATCTGGATCCTGGGTATCAGTATCGCCGGTTGTTCCGGGCCCGGTACGGTTATGGAGCCCTATGAATCGGCGTTGGACGTCGAGAGCACCAATGCGCAAGGTTTTCATTCCAGCCTGTACTTTCCCTCCGGCACGGCCCTGCATTACCCGGGCTACGTAGTGGCCCTGGAAAAGAGCCCACAAGCGACGGTGGGTGGGCCCAAGCCCTATCCCCAGGTCAGTTTCGTCAAGAGTGGCCGGTACATCCAGGCCGAACAACCCAGCCGCTGGGGAACGTCCAGCCAGATCGAGCGCTTCCAGAACAGCGATCCCAAGGCGATGTTCGTGTCGCACATCATCAAGAACTCGGTAGCCAGGGACGATCGTGGCGGTAATGTTCCTTACTTTTCGAAAAGTCACTGCTTTGTATATAACGCTTATGCCGCCAAACCCATATCCTTGACGCGAAAAGACTACGACCTGGCCAAGGTCAGCGATTGGCACGCCTGCGAAATATCGACCAACCTCGATAAGGTAGATGCCAAGAAGTATCAACTTTATGATTATGGAAAGTACGCGCTGGTGTCATTGCAAGACAACTTGACCAAGGACCTGAAACAGGGCAGCTACACCCATATCCTGGTAATAGTGATGGGTTGGAACACCGCGCAACAGGAAGCCATTCGCAACTTCAACGACCTGACCGGCAACTTGATGGCGGCTTCGCTCGAAGCGGCCAGCGGCCAGCAGGAAAGTCCCATCGACCGCACCAAGGCGATCCAGCCACTGGCCAAGGACCGTCCTGCTGGCAGCTTCCGGCCCCTGGTGATCGGAGTGACCTGGCCTTCCTACTGGTCCAACTCGTTCGGCAACGTGTTCAGTTATTCCAACAAGGCCAACGATGCCGACGAAATCGGTTTGTCTTGGTTGAACAAGCTGCTCAACGAAACCATCCCGCTCAGTCTCCAAGCTTCCGGCAGCCACGCCCGGGTGGTGGCCCTCGGGCACAGCTTCGGTGCTCGCGCCATGACCCGGGCGGTGTTCAGTTCGCCGGCACTGGTGCCCTTGCAGGGTGGTTTTCCCGACCAGCCCATGGTGAGCAGCCCGGTGGACTTGGCGGTCGGTCTGCAGGGAGCCATGAGCATCAACCGGTTTGCGGCGCAGCTAGGCAGTGAAGGCGCCCCTTACCGTGACTTCGCACGGCTGGACAAGACCAAGATCGTCTTGACCGCCGCCACCGAAGACTCGGCCACCGGCGCGCCCTTCGTGGTCTGGACCGACCCGGCCGGTTCCATCGGCTCCTACCGCAAGGCTTGCGCTGCGCCGGGCTCGCTGTATCAGCCGATATTCGATTGCATGACCGCCTCCGATACTTCCGCCACTCCCGGTGGCCGGTTCGAGGCCTGCAAGTATGGCCAGGCGGGATGTGTCGACCCGTTCGACGGCGCCGGCCAGGGGCACAAGGTGGCCTATATCGATGCGTCGAACGGCATCACCCAGTTCAACTCGCCCGGATCGGGTGGCGGTGCCCACAGCGATATCTACCGCCTGCCCATGGGGCGCCTGTTGTGGAAGCTGGTGGAGCAGTACGCGCCTGCTCGGTGAGGTGGCAGCAACGAGGCGCTGGGGGAGGGCGAGTGTTCAGACCTTCAGCGCCTTGAGCAGCGTTGCGAAGGCTGTCGCGCTCAGATGGGCCTCGTTCTTCCAGGTCGTCATGATGGTGCTCAGGGTGAGGTCGTCGATGGCGGGCAATGGGTACCACTGGCCCTCCAGGTACAGCTGGATGTCTTGCCGGGGAATGTGCAGGTTGTTGGCATTGCAGATGATGTATCGACTCCCCTGATTGTCCTGGGTCTGGTCGAGATGGTTCTGCCGGGCAACTAGTGCGGGGGTGGTCCTCCTGTAGCGGGCCAGCAAGCATAACGTCATCCAGCCGCCTTGAATGGGTAGTAGGCCAGTGCTGGAGAAGGTGAACTCTTTATGCAGAGCATTGATTTTGGCCTGCCCGTCGTTGAACGAGGCGTAGTAATAGAAGGCATGCACCAGGGCGCCGCCTGCGGCGGCCTGTAGAAGAGGCGGATTCTTCCTCAAGTCTTGGGTGATCTCGCCATCTTTGTTACGACAGGTCACGCGAAACTCGGTGGTAAAAAAATCTCCCCACCCATTGGCGGCCTCGGTCCTGTAGTAGAAGTCGCCCGCTGGATCCTGAGCGCAGGTCTGCATGGTTGCCAGCAAATCCGTGAGCGTCGGTGGGGCGGGCTCGGGTATTGCTGCTGGCAGTGAGAGGGACGTTGCCGAGGCATCACGGCCAAACAGACGCTTGATCCATTCGATCATCGGGCATTCATCCTTGAAGAGCCGGGCTCGCCAGAGGAGCCCGGTGGGTGTACAGGCCATAGAGGCGGCGGTGGGATTAGCGCTGGCTCGACCAGTACTGGTGCAACTGGCGGGCGGCCGGCTCGATGCTCGCCACCTGCTGCTGGTGCCGGGCGATATCCAGGTCCGCGGGCAGCTCGAAGTTGTCCTGCTCGGCGCAGTCGATGATGGTCTGCAGCAAGGCGGTCTGCGGCGCCGGCATCTGCGGCCAGTTGCCCACCGCGACCCCGCGCAGGTAGCCGAAGCACCATTCCTCGGCCAGCAACAACGATTGGCCCTGGTGCTCGGTGGCTTCCAGGCGTGCCTTGAAGCCTGCGGCGTCGCTGTCCAGTTGCACCGCCAGGCTGTTGATGTGGCGCGCGCACAGGTCGATGAACTGCCGGCATTCCTGCGGGGTTTCCCAGGCCGGGTTCTCGCCGCCCCAGATCGCCGGGAACCATTCGGCGATATCGACTTGGGCCGGGCCCGACACCAGGGCGGTGAAGTAGCCGTCCAGCTCGCAGGGGTTGAGTACCGAATGGTCGTCGCCGTACTTGAGCAGGGTGTCTTCGAGCGTCTCGAAGTCGGCGGCGTTCAGGGGAGTGTTCTGCATGATGGGCATTCCAGGGAAAAACAGCGGCGATTCTCAAGCCTTGGCGTTGTGGCTGCAAGCACCGGGCGTTTCAGGCGTCGCGCAGCAGGTCCTGGGAGTCGAGCAGGCGGTAGGCGATTTCCGGACGGATCTCCATGGCCCGGCGAATTGCGGCGGGTATGTTCTGCCGGGTCTTGCGGCACAGTCCGGGATGCTCGACCAGGACGATGGCGATGCCGCGCATGCTGCGTACTTCATTGTCGCTGGGGGTGATTTCCAGGCGGATTCCCAGTTGCTGGTACATCCGGCGTTGCATGTGCTCCAGGTCGGCCAGGTCCTTGAGATTCTCCAGGCGCTGCACCAGGCGTTTTTCTTCCTGGCGCGTGAGATTGAGGATGCGCAGGTCGGCTCCGGGAGTGCCCAGCAACTGCTCGCGTTGGCAGACGCAGGCACCGGGCGGGCAGGGTTGGCGGATCGCGGGGCTTGGATTCATGGGGATCCATCATAGCGGCGGCGTTCCGGCTTTCGCAGCTAAATCTGCACCGGGCCGGCAACGGCTCGGCAGTCTTGGAAAAGGGGGGAGGGAACCCTCGCACCGCAGGGCTGCGGTGAGAGGGAGGTGGAACACAAGGAAGGGGTGTGGGCAGGACTATAGCGACGCCGAAAACGGCTCGTCATTAGTACAGATGGACTAGTTCGCGGACCGGTTCTGCCGATATGCCCAGTGCCAGGGCCGCTGTGCCCCGGGAAACCCCGACAGTCTTTCCGGCCTCGCCACGCTGGCGGGCCGGGCTTGATCGGGATCAAGGTCGCGGCGCATGGGACGTTTTAACGTGAAGCTCCTTTCCCCGGCACCGGGAGTTCCCATGGCCAAGCCCTTTCCCCTTTCCCCCAAGCATCCCGAGCGCATCTGCTGGGGCTGCGACCGTTACTGCGCCGCCAATGCCTTGTCTTGTGGCAACGGCTCGGATCGCACCATGCATCCTTCCGAAATGCTCGGTGAAGACTGGTACCTGCATGGCGACTGGGGTTTCGACATCCCGGCCAGCGCCGAGCCAGCCCCGCCGGAGCGCGATACCCACTGAACCGGGAAGGGCCGGAGACGGCGGGTCGAATATTTTTACCCGGGTATATTGATCGGGATTTTATTACCCGGGTATTATTTGGCTTCATCTTCATGAGACCGTTGCCATGTCCGACATCCTCACCAAACCTGTCACCGCCTTCCAGGCCCAGCGCTTGCTGGCCCGTGGCCCGTTGCTGGAAGTGGCCCTGGCGGTGCGCGATGCGTCCCGGGATCCGGCTTGCGCCAGCCTGCTGGTATTCGACGATGCTACGGGGCGGGTCATCGACCTCGACCTGCGGGGCAGCGAGGCCGAAGTGACGCAACGCCTGGCGCAGGCCCCTGCACCGGGTCGCGGGCGTTACCGGTCGGCCGCGGCTGCCGAGACCGAGGTGGAGGTTGCGGCCGATTCGCCCCGTGGCCGTGGGCGGCCCAAGCTGGGGGTGATCGCCCGCGAGGTGACCTTGCTGCCACGCCAGTGGGACTGGCTGGCCAGCCAGCCCGGTGGTGCCTCGGCGGTGCTGCGGCGGCTGGTGGACGAGGCCCGGCGCAATCCCGATGCGGCGCAGCAACGACGCATGGCGCAAGAGGCTGCCTATCAGTTCATGCTGGCGCTGGCCGGGGATTTGCCCGGCTACGAAGAAGCCACCCGCGCCTTGTTCGCCGGTGATCTCGAGGGCCTGGGCCAGCGACTGCAAGGTTGGCCCGAAGACATCCGCGAACATGCCCTGCGCCTGGCCACTGGGGCCCAGTTCGTCGGGGCAGGGCAGTGATGGCCCGGCCAGGCGCCGGCCTGCAGCGCGCATCGGTCAATGGCATCGAACTGGCCTGGGACAGTCATGGCGACGAGACCGCCGAAGCGATCCTGCTGATCGCCGGCCTGGGCACCCAGATGGTGCGCTGGACCTCGGACTTTTGCCGGGCCTTGGCTGCCCGTGGGTTCCGGGTGATTCGCTTCGACAATCGCGATGTTGGCGCTTCGACGCATCTGGTCGAGGCCGATGTGCCGGATCTTGCGGCACTGCTGGCCGGTCGGCCGCCGGCGCTGCCCTACAGCCTGCAAGACATGGCCGCCGATGCCCTGGGGCTGCTGGATCACCTGGGCATCGAGCGAGCCCATGTGGTGGGGCGTTCCATGGGCGGGGTGATCGCCCAGGTGCTGGCCTGCGAGTATCCGCAGCGGGTGCGTTCGTTGACTTCGATCATGGCCAGCAGCGGCAACCCGGCCTTGCCGCCGCCCGCGCCGCAGGTCATGGCTTTGCTGACGGCACCGGCGGCAGACCCGGCGCTCGACCTGGAGGGCCATGTTGCCCAGCGCCTGGCCCTGGCCCGCTGCATCGCCGGCAGTGTCCGGGCATTCGACGAAGCGGCCCAGCGCGAGCTGGTGCTGGAGGAACTGCGCCGAGGCTGGAACCCCGCAGGTTTCATGCGCCAGCTGGCGGCCCTGGCCTGTGCCGGGGATCGCCGGGCTCGGCTGGCCAGCATCCAGGCGCCGACCCTGGTGGTCCATGGCAGCGACGACCCGCTGGTGCCCGCGGCCTGTGGCGAGGACACCGCGCGTTCGATCCCCGGTGCCGAGTGGTTGCTGATTCCCGGCATGGGCCATGACCTGCTACCGGCCTGCCAACCCCAGGTGCTGGCGGCCATCGAGCGTACGGCGCGCCAGCGCTAGGAATGGCAGGTTGTGTGGCGCCCTGGCGCTCTGGTCCAAGCGTGCCATGTGCACGAGGATGAACATGGCCCGAGGTTGCCCCCGGACCATGGCCCTGCCTGGGGCGAGGGCAGTCATCTGATATTGATATAGGGGTCCCAGTCGCAGTAGCCCACGACGTTGTTGTCCTTGTCGACGATCATGAAGGCCCAGGTGTAGGTAATGCTGCCCTGGCGTATGGCGTCACCCTCCCAGTAGAAGTTCCTGACCGTCTGGGCGATGGGCTGCCCGGATGGATTTTTCTGGTTGATGATGGGCAGGGGAGTCTGGTCCAGCACCTGGGGCGCGACGTTCTGCACATAGGCCGGGTTCTGATTGGTTACCTGGGGATTGGATTGCGTGTACTTGTACAGCAGCACCGCATGTTCAAGCCCCTTGGACAGGCTGGTGGTGCGCCAGCGGATGTGGTCGCCCTCGCGGACGTTGACCACCAGTTCGTCGGTACCCTCGGAGGTCTGGTTGGTCATGTTGCGCCGGGCCACCATGTAGATGGCCTGGCTGGAGAGTCGTCCCGATTGGTTGGTGTAGTTGTAGAGGTGGGTCGGTTGCGTGGGGTCGGTCTTCTGGATATGGAACACCCCTGTGTCGAATTTCTGGCCTTCGCTGTTGAGTATGGTGTCCACATCGATGGTGACCATGATGTCTACGTCGCTCATTTCCAGCTCCCTGCTATCAGGTTGCGCGCCCGGGTTGTCCAGGCGCATGGGGAATCACCTTTCCGGGATGCGACCACCGAGCATCGGGTCTCTGGCCCGGTATGCCGACAGCGGGCTGGATGCACTTCCATGAAGTCGCGAGTGGAATCTAGATCGCCAGTACCCAGAGTCAAATCAGCGGGCGGGAAAAACGACGACGCTGGACGAGCGGTAGCTTTTAGAAAAAATCCTTAATATTCCTATTGAGGGGAGCAATGGGTAATATTTGGCGTCCCTCTCCGGAATCATGAACCATGTACAAAGCCTTCTATTCGGTCAATGAAGCCGCCGCGCGCCTGCAACTGCACCCCAAGACCGTGTTGCGTTTCATCCGCGAAGGGCGCCTGCCGGCGACCCGGGTCGGGCGCGCCTACCGTATCGCCCATGCGCGCCTGCAGGTTCTGGCCGGCGAATCGGAGCAGACACCGGCTCGGGCCGGGCAGGCCAAGGTCACCAGCGTGGTGGACATTGCCGGTGCCAGCATCGAGTTGCAGCAGTACCTGGCGCGTGGTCTGCAAGCAGCCCTGGCGGCTCAGGGGCAGGATGTGGTGCACCTGCAGACCCTGCTCGATCCCACGCAGGACCAGCTCAAGGTGGTGCTGGTGGCTCCCCCGGGCACCGCCGCCGCGCTGCTTGGCCTACTGGACCGACTACTGCAGAACTTCGCGCCGTGAGCGGGGTGTACAAGTCGCCAGCAGGCGCCGCTGCGATCCTGGCGCAGTACCGAGAGACCCTTGGGCTGTGGCCGGTGGCTCATTCCCAGGGTTGGATCGACACCGACCTTGGCGACACCTTCGTCATCCGCTCTGGCCCCGAAGACGCGCCGCCCGTGCTGCTGTTGCACGGTTCGCAGAGCAACAGCGCCAGCTGGATGCGCCAGGTCGAGTGTTGGGCGCGGGATTTTCGCCTCTACGCCGTGGACCTGCCGGGGGAAGCCGGTCTGAGCGCTGCTGTTCGCCCAGCCTTGGACAGCGACGCCCACGCCCGTTGGCTGGAGCAGGTGCTGGATGGATTGGGGCTGGCGCGGGCAAGCCTGGTCGGTGTGTCCCTGGGGGGCTGGGTGGCCCTGGATTTTGCCCTGCGCCGACCAGGGCGGGTCGCGGCCCTGGCTTTGCTCGGGCCTTCCGGAATCGGCCGGCAGAAAGCCTTTTTGTTGCGGGCCGCGCCCTGGCTGTTGCTAGGACGCTGGGGCCGGCGTCGGGTGCGGGATATGGTGTTGGGCCCGTTGCCCCGCCAGTTGCCGCCGGCGGAGCAGGCCCTGGTGCGGCTGATCGAGGTGATCGACCGGCATTTTCTGCCGCGCCTGGCGCGCATTCCACGTTTCAGCGATGCCCAGTTGCAAGGCCTGGCGATACCGTTGCTGGTGATACTCGGCGGGCGCGATGTGTTGCTGGACAGCCTCGACAGCCAGCGCCGCCTGCAACGTTGCGTGCCACGGGCGCAGGTCCGCCTGCTGGTCGACAAGCCGCACTATGTGGGCGACCAGAGCCTGCCAGTGCTGGCCTTTCTAAACGCCGCGCTGGAGGACTCCAATGGAGCGCTTTGAGCGGCGGACACTGGCCGGGCAAGAGGTGTTGCTGGCAGCCGAGGCAGGGCCGTTGCTGGATAGCGAAGCGGCGGCGCTGCAACTGATCGGTGCGGCCTGGGAGCTGGGCGGGCGTTGGATCGTCTGGCCCGTCGAGCGCTTGCCCCAGGCCTTCTTCGATCTGCAAAGCCGGCTGGCCGGCAGCTTGGTGCAGAAACTGCTGAACTACGGCCTGAGGTTCGCCGTGCTGGGCGATATCCAACCCTGGCTGGAGCGTAGTCGGGCGCTGCGCGACCTGGTGTATGAGACCGATCGTGGTGGCGATTGGTGCTTCGTCCACGATCTGGCGGCCCTGGAACGGCGTTTGCGGGGCGAGCCGGTCCAGCGCCACTAGCCATTGGCATCGTTGGCCAGTACGGCGCTGCCAACCAACATCACGCCGGGCAGGCGGTTTATCATGCGCTGTCGTCGACCCCGAGCCTGGGTCGGCGGCCTCTCTCTCGCCCAGCCCGGAGGCGCCCGCCGTGCCCGATTCCTCTGCCACGCCCATCCCCGAATTTCCCGTGTGCCACGCCCGTGGCGGCACCTCCACCGGGCTGATCCTGGCCCGGGAAGACTTGCCCGAGGACGAAGCCCTGGTGGAGGAACTGCTGCGCCACCTGATGGGCGTACCCCTGGCTGGCGAGTGGCCGGGCAATAATCAGATCACCGGCCTGGGCCGGGGTGGCCCCACCAGCAACAAGGTGTTCATCGTCGAACGCCACCCCGGCCAGACCCGGATGATCAGCACCCTGGCGCAGTTGGCGGCGGGCAAGAGCGCCATCGACTGGAGCGTCAACTGCGGCAACATGTCGGCGGCCCTGCCGTTGTACGCCTGGCAACGGGGCTGGCTGTCGCCGGAGGTCGATGACGGGCAGATCGAGATCTACAACAGCAACACCCAGACCACCCTGCGCGCACGCCTGGGCTTCCACGCCGGCCGCTTGCTCAGCGACACGCGGATCCCCGGGGTCAACGGCCAGTTCCCCGGGGTCGACCTGTTCCTCGATGACCCGGTAGGCGCCAAGACCGGGGCACTGTTTCCCACCGGGCAGCGGGTCGACCTGCTCCACGGCGTCCCGGCCACCTGCATCGATGTGGCGGTGCCCATGGTCATTGTGCGGGCCACGGACCTGGGCAAGAGCGGGCAGGAAACCCCGGCGCAGCTGGACGCCGACCCGCTGTTCAAGGAGCGCCTGCTGGGGCTGATGGTCGAGGGCGGCCTGCGCATGGGCCTGCGCCGGCGCGACGGTGGCTTGCTGACGGCCGAGGAACTGCGGCGCAGCGAAACCATTCCCAAGATCTGCATCGTCAGCCCGGCCCGCGACGGCGGTGATATCGCCACCCGCTACTTCACCCCGCAGAACGCCCATCCGTCCCTGGCGGTATCCGGCGGCTGTTGCCTGGCGGCGGCCTGCCTGGCCGAGGGCACCGTGGCCCAGCAACTGCTGGCCCAGCCCCGGCAATTGAACGCGACCCGAAGCGAGTATCCGCTGGCCATCGAAAACCCCGCGGGCATCCTCGAGACCCTGATCAGCGCCCGCGTGCATGGCGGCGAGCTCTTGATCGATGGCGCTGCCTACCGGCGCAGCGCACAGATCCTGCTGCAAGGCCGTACCCCGCTGTACAACGCCTCCCCGGAACTGCTCCAGGCGCTTCTGTAGTGGGTTACATGGTCAATCGCTGAAGGCCCTGCGGGCCTTGTCGCAGCTTCGCAGGCTCAGCAGCGGCTACAGGTTTGGTGTAGCCGCTGCCGCAGGCTGCGTACGGGCGCGTAGCGGCCGTCAGGATTCGGGCAGGAAGGGTGGCACTCGCTGTTGCAGCAGTTGGATCAGTTGCGGGTCCATGAACTCATAGTCATCGGGAATGTTCAGGCACACCACCTGTTGCTGGTGCAGGTGCTGCTTGAAGCGCTTGCGCAGTTTTTCCCGGTGCCGGGTTTCCATCACCAGGATCAGCCCGGCCCATTGCACCAGCTCCGGGCCCAGGGGCACCTGGGCATCGTGGTTGAGCCCGGCGGACGCGGTGACGATCCCCGGCCAATCGGCGAATACCTGTTCGGCGGTGGGGCTGCGCAGCTTGTTCTGGCTGCAGACGAACAACACATTGAGCATTCTGCCGGGTTCCCTGGCTGATGGTGCCGCCGTGATGGCGGGCGAGGGCCGAGAGTTTTCGCGGCTTCGGCCCGCTTGTCCAGCGCTGGTGCGCTCGGTCAGGCCGATTTGCCGGCAGGCTGCGGCCCCGGGCAAACTGTCGCGTCTTTCCAGCCGGGACCTGTCGCTTCCATGTCCGCATCCATGTTCACCTCCCCGCACCTGGGCCTGGCCCTGCGCCGCTGGCGCCTGCTGCACCGGGTCAAGCAACAGCACGCCGCCGAGCTGTTCGGGGTGGCGCAGTCGAGCATTTCCCGCTGGGAAAACGGCCAGCAAGCCATGGAACCCAGCGAGCGCGCCAAGCTCGAGCAACTGCTGGCGGCCAACCTCAGCGCCGCCGCCGACCAGGCCCTGGCCCGGTTGGTGAACGACAGCCCGCGCGCGGTGCACCTGGTCTGCGACCTGACCCACCGCCTGCTGGCCTGCTCGCCGACCCGTGCCGGGGAGTTCGGCGTGCCCTTGAGCGAGTTGCTGGGGCAATCCTTGTGGGGCTTCTGCACCGAGGAAATCGTGCGCAAGGAGAGGGCCCTCGACGACCTCGGCTGGCGTGAAGTGCTGGCGCCCCCGGCGCTGGAGTTCTTCAGTGGCCACAACGATTCGGCCATCGTGCCCATTGCCGCCAGCCAGTGCCGCTGGACCCGCCTGAACCTGTCCGACGGCAACGCGGTGCGGCTGGTGGAAACCCTCTGACTCCAGCCTGCTCCGGTGCCACGGATATTTTATCCGTGGTCGGTTACACACATCGTGGTTAGGCTGGGCTGTCATTTCATCCAGGTTTAGCCATGAACGATCAACTCCTCGGCGGTCGCCTCGAATTCCTGCGCCAGGCGGAGCGCCTCAAGGACGTACTGCGCAGTGCCCACACCTCCAGCGGTCGCCAGGAAAGCACCGCCGAGCACAGCTGGCGCCTGTGCCTGATGGCCTTGCTGCTGGAAGACCAGCTGGGCGAGCTGGACCTTTTGCAAGTGCTCAAGCTGTGCATCGTCCATGACCTGGGCGAAGCCATCCATGGTGACATCCCGGCGGTACAGCAGGCGGCCTACCCGGACAAGGGCCAGCAGGAGCGTGAAGACCTGCAGACCCTCGCCAGTTGCCTCGATGCCCCGGCCCGCCAGCGCCTGCTGGCCTTGTGGGACGAATACGAGAATGCCAGTTCGGCCGAGGCCCGGGCGGTCAAGGCCCTGGACAAGCTGGAGACCCTGGTGCAGCACAATCAGGGGCGCAACCCAGCGGATTTCGATTACCGCTTCAACCTCGACTACGGCCGCCGCTACACTAGCGCCACGCCGCTGTTCCGAGCCTTGCGCGAGCAGATCGACCACGACACGCGGCGCCACATCGACGCGGCCGGCTGAGCGCCGGTCCCTTGCAGAGAGTATCCGCAGCCCATGAACCCGATCCTGCGCGCTGAACGTCCCGGCGATATCCCGGCCATCGAACAGCTGACCCGCGAAGCCTTTCGCGATGCGCCTCATTCCAGCCATACCGAGCAGTACATCGTCAACGCCCTGCGCAGTGCCGGCGCGCTGACCCTGTCCCTGGTGGCCGAGGAGGGCGATGCACTGCTCGGCCATGGATCGATCTCCCCGGTGGTCTTCAGCGGTGGCGAGCCCGGCTGGTTTGGCCTGGCGCCGGTCTCGGTAGTGCCGGAGCGTCAGGGCCAGGGGATCGGCTCACGCTTGATCCGCCAGTTGCTGGCGCAGTTGCAGGAGCAGGGCGCCGCCGGCTGTGTGGTGCTGGGCGACCCGGCCTACTACGCGCGTTTCGGCTTCAAGGCCGGGCAAGGACCGGTATTGCCCGGGGTGCCCCCTGAGTACTTCCAGGCGCTGGCGTTCCGGGGCCGCTGCCCGGAGGGCGAAGTGCGCTTTCATCCGGGTTTCGAGGCCCAGGGCTAGGGGCGCGGGGTTCAGAACAGCTCCTGCAAGGTGCGCTCCACGGCCGGGTTCGAGGCGGGCGCGGTACTCTCCAGCGCCGGTGCGTTCTCGCTCTTGAACAGCTCCATGGCCGTGTGCGCGGCGTCCGCGGGCGCCGCCGTGCCATCTTCCAGGTGGATGCGCCGGGTGACGATGCCCGGCGGTTCGGGCTGCGAGTAGGGGGCCTTGCCCGCCAGGGCCTGACCCATGTAGTCCATCCAGATCGGCAGGGCGATGGTCACCCCCCATTCCCGGCGGCCCAGGCTTTGCGGCTGGTCGAAACCGGCCCAGACGCTGGTCACGTAGTCGCCGTTGTAGCCGGTGAACCAGGAGTCCTTGGCGTCGTTGGTGGTGCCGGTCTTGCCGGCGATGTCCGGTCGCCCCATGGCGGCGGCAGCGCGCCCGGTGCCGCGCTTGATCACGTCCTGGAGCATGCTGGTCAGCAGGTAGGTGGTACGGCCGTCCACCACCTGTTCGGCCACGGCGGCTGGTGCCGGATTGCGCAGGCTGGGGGCGCAGCTCGGGTTGGCGGCGAAGAGCAGCTGGCCATTGCGGTCCTCGATGCGCTCGATGAGGTAGGGCGTGACCCGGTAGCCGCCGTTGGCGAACACGCTCCAGGCCGCGACCACCTCCATGGGCGTCACCGAGGCCGTGCCCAGGGCCAGGGACAGGTTGCGCGGCAGATCGTCGGCGGCGAACCCGAAGCGCCGGATGTAGTCGAGGGTCGGGTCGATGCCCATGGCCTGCACCAGGCGGATCGCGATCATGTTCCGCGAGCGATACAGCGCCTCGCGCAAGCGGATCGGGCCGAGGAAGGTGCGGTTCTCGTTGCGTGGGCGCCAGGCCGGGCCGGCGTAGTCGCTGTCCAGCACTATGGGCGCGTCGTTGACGATGCTCGCCGGGGTAAAACCGTTGTCCAGCGCTGCGGCGTAGATGAAGGGCTTGAAGCTCGAACCCGGCTGGCGCTTGGCTTGCAGCACCCGGTTGAAGTGGCTCTGCTGGAAGTCGAAGCCGCCCACCAGCGCGCGGATCGCGCCATCTTCCGCTGCCACCGACACCAGCGCACCCTGGGCCTTTGGCACCTGGCTGAAGGCCAGTGGCTGTGCATCTTGTTGTTCGACGCGGATCACATCGCCCACCTTGATCAGGTCGGCCGGTCGCGCCGGGGCGCGGCCCAGTGCGTTGTGGCTGATGAAGGGCCGGGCCCAGGCCATGGTCGACCAGGGCACGGCGTGTTCCCGGCCACTGCCATCGATGATCACCAGGCTCTGGTCCAGGACCTGGGTCACCGCCACCGCCTTCAGGCCGCCCAGGGTCGGGTAGGCCTGCAGCGCTTGTGGCCAGTCCGGCCGCGGCGTGCCACGCAGCTGGGCTTCGGGGCCGCGATAACCGTGGCGCCGGTCATACACCTTCAAGCCCTTTTGCAGCGCGCTGTTGGCCGCCGCCTGCAATGGCGCGGTGACCGTCGTCACCACCTGCAGCCCACGGGTGTAGGCCTGTTCGCCGAAACGCTCGACCATCTGCGCCCGGGCCATCTCCGCCACGTAGGGCGCGTCCACCTCGGGTTCCGGTGCGTGGTAGCGGGCCGTGAGCGGCTCGGCCAGGGCTGCCTGGTAGCGCGCGGCATCGATGCTGCCCAGCTCGTGCATGCGCCCCAGGATCCAGTCCCGGCGCTGCTTGGCCCGGGTCGGGTTGTTGATCGGGTTGAAGCGCGACGGCGCCTTGGGCAGGCCGGCGATCATCGCCGTCTGGGCCAGGGTCAGTTGCGCCACCGGCTTGCCGTAGTAGACCTGCGCGGCAGCGGCGATGCCGTAGGCGCGCTTGCCCAGGTAGATCTTGTTGACGTACAGGTTGAAGATCTCGTCCTTGGACAGGCTGCGTTCGATCTGCAAGGCCAGCAGGATCTCGGTCAGCTTGCGCGAGAAGGTCCGCTCCTGGCTGAGGAAGAAGTTCTTCGCCACCTGCATGGTGATGGTGCTGCCCCCGGAGCGCACATGCCCGCTCCTGGCCAGCTCCAGGGCCGCGCGTAGCAGCCCCGAGGGATCGACGCCGGAGTGCTGGCGGAAGTTGCCATCCTCGGCGGCCATGAAGGCCGCGAGGAAGTCATCGGGGATATCGGCGTTGGCGAGGGGAATCCGGCGGATCTCGCCGAATTCGGCGATCAGCTTGCCCTCGTGGCTGAGGATCTGCAGCGGCTCTTGCAACTGCACGTCCTTGAGCGTCGCTACATCGGGCAGTTGCGGTTGCAGGTACAGGTAGGTGCCGCTGGCGCCGAGCACCAGCAGGCTGGCGATGGCCAGGGCACACCAGCCCAGGTTCTTCAGTAGTCGCATCAAAGGTTCCTCGACTGCGGTTGGCGATGGGCCCGGCATGGGCCTCAAAGGGTTGCGCTGGCGGTGCGCCGTGGTTCGCCGAGCGCCGCCTGCTCCCCGGCGGCCGGCACGGCGTACTCGGCCTTGAGCCGGCCGCTGTCATCCAAGAGCCAGGCGTCCATCACCTGGCGCACCACCGGACCTGCCACCCGGGCGCCGGCCTCGCCGTTCTCGATCATCACGGCGACCACGATGGCCGGGCGCTGGGCCGGGGCGAAGCCGACGAACAAGGCGTTGTCGCGGTGGCGTTCATGGGTCTTGGCGCGGTTGTAGCGTTCGCCCTGCTTGATCGCCACCACCTGGGCGGTGCCGCTCTTGCCGGCGATCCGGTACTGCGCGCCACGGGCCGCCCGGCGCCCGACCCCGCGCGGGTGATGCATGACCATCTGCATGCCCTGGATCACCCGGTCCCAGGTCTGCGGGTCCTTGAGGCGGATGTCCGGCAGCGGCTGTGGGTCGACCAGGGCCTGGCCGCCGACCGACAGCGCCAGGTGCGGCCGGTGCCAGATACCTCGACTGGCGATCAGGCTGGTGGCCTGGGCCAGTTGCAGGGGGGTGACCTGCATGTAGCCCTGGCCGATTCCCAGGATCAGGGTCTCCCCGGGGTACCAGTCCTGGCGGCGGGTCGCGCGTTTCCACTCCGGGGATGGCATCAGCCCGGGCGACTCCTCGAACATGTCGATGGACACCCGCTGCCCCAGGCCGAACTCGCTGAGGTAGTCGTGCAGCCGGCGGATGCCCAGCTTGTGCGCCAGGTCGTAGAAGTAGGTGTCATTGGACCGCATGATCGCGTCGTACATGTCCACCCAGCCATCGCCGCCGCGATTCCAGTTGCGGTACTTGTGCCGGTAGTTGGGCAGTTCGTAGTAGCCGCGATCGAACACCCGCTGGCTCGGGGTGGTCACGCCGCTGTCGAGCCCGGCGACCACCACCATGGGCTTGATGGTCGAGCCGGGCGGGTAGAGCCCGCGCAGCACTCGGTTGAACAGCGGCATGTCGGCGGAGTCGCGCAGGGCGGCATAGGCCCCGGCACCGATGCCCTTGACGAAGGGGTTGGGGTCGAAGCTCGGGCGGCTGACCATGGCCAGCACCTGGCCGGTGTCCGGGTCCAGGGCCACCACCGCGCCCCGACGCTCGCCAAGGGCCGCTTCGGCGGCGCCCTGCAAGCGCACGTCCAGGCTCAGCACGACGTCCTGGCCGGGCACCGGCGGCTGGCGACGCAGTACCCGCATGACCCGACCCTGGGCGTTGGTCTCCACCTCTTCGTAGCCCATGCGGCCATGCAGCGCCTCTTCATAGAAACGCTCGATGCCGGTCTTGCCGATCAACTGGCTGCGCAGGTACTTGGCCGGGTCGAGACGCGAGTATTCCTGTTCGTTGATCCGCCCGACATAACCCACCGAGTGGGCGAAATGTTCCCCCAAGGGATAGACCCGCGAGAACTGCGCCTGGACGTCCAGGCCCGGCAGGTGGAACTGGTTCACCGCGATCAGGGCGATCTGCCGCTCGTTCAGGTCCGGCAGCAGCATCAGCGGCTCGAAGGCCCGCCCACGGCGTTGCAGCAACTTGGCGATCCGCGCCTGTTGCCCGGCGTCCAGGTCGAGGATCCGGCTCAGCCGGGCGATCACCGTCGCCACGTCGCCGGCCCGCTCGCGGGTGAGGAACAGGTTGAAGGTCGGCACGTTGCCCGCCAGCAGCACCTTGTTGCGGTCATACACCAGGCCCCGGGGCGGCGGGATCG
The DNA here is from genome assembly GCF_009380155.1 of Pseudomonas piscis. Classification (GTDB taxonomy): domain Bacteria; phylum Pseudomonadota; class Gammaproteobacteria; order Pseudomonadales; family Pseudomonadaceae; genus Aquipseudomonas; species Aquipseudomonas piscis. The sequence goes on from NZ_WHUV01000002.1 coordinate 274,347, forward strand.
GGCGCAGGTGGATGCGGTTCTTCTCGGACACCGCCACCTGGTAGTCGTGTTGCGTCACCTGCAGGACATACAGCCGGCCCACCAGCGCGCAGGTCAGGACGATCACCAGCACGGCGCTGGCGATGATGCGGCGGTTGACGATCCGCTGGTTGCCGGCCTGATCGTGGAAGGGGGTGTGCTCTGGCATCGAAGACTCTTGGGGCTGGGCAGTGACCGGCCAGGTGGATGGCCGGCCAGCATGGGGAACATTGGCGGTGGTCGCCGGGGGCAACCACGATCGTGGGTCGGAGCGCGGCGTGCCGTGGCGGTGGACGGATGCGCACAAGCATGGACATGGGCTGGCCTCAGCCCGGGTCCGGAGCGACCTGGTTCAGGCGCAGGGTCTCGGCCATGATCCGGCTGAACAAAGGCGCCGCTACCAGGCCGCCGAAGAAGCCGTGCCGGCGCGGGTTGTCCACCACCACCACGATCACGTAGCGCGGCGCGGCAGCCGGGGCGAAACCGGCGAACACCGCCCGGTAGGAGTGCGCCAGGTAGCCCTGGACTCCGGCACCGGTCTTGCGCGCCGTGCCGCTCTTGCCGCCCACCTGGTAACCCGCGACCCGCGCCCGGTAGATGCCCCGTGGCCCCTCGACCACCTGCACCAGCATGTCCCGCACGCGGTTGGCCACCTCCGGCGCCATGGCCTGCACGCCCTTGGGCGGCGCCGATAGCCGCAGCAGCGACAAGGGCAGGCGGACGCCACCGTTGGCCAGGGTGGCGTAGGCCCTGGCCAGTTGCACCGCGCTGACCGAGAGGCCGTAGCCGTAGGCGAGGGTAGCGGTTTCGCTCGGGCGCCAGGTTGCCCGGTTGGGCAGCACGCCGAGCCGTTCGCCGGGAAATTCAAGGCCCGTTGCCTGGCCCAGGCCGACCCGTTGCAGCAGGTCATGGATGCGTGGCGCGCCGATGTCGAAGGCCACCTTGCTGATCGCCACGTTGCTCGAACGCACCAGGATGCCGGTCAGGTCCAGGGTCTGGCCGGCGGTCCTGGAGGCATCGCGGATGGTGTAGCGGCCGACCTTCAGGGTGCCGGTGTCGACGTGCACGCTGTCGCCGGGTTTCCAGCGCCCGCTTTCCAGGGCCGCCGCCACCGAGAACGGCTTGATAGTCGAGGCTGGCTCGAACACGTCCACCACGGCGCGGTTGCGCATCATTGCCGGGCTCAGTTGTGCGCGGTTGTTGGGGTTGTAGCTGGGCTGGTTGGCCAGGGCGAGGATTTCTCCGGTCTTGACGTCTAGGATCACCACGCTGCCGGCATCGGCACCGTTGTCCTCGATGCCTTGGTGCAGCTCGCGATGGGCGACGTACTGCAAGCGCAGGTCCAGGGACAGCGCCAGGTGCTGGCCGGGTCGGGCCGGGCGGGACACGCCCAGGTCCTGGATCAACTGCCCACGCCGATCCTTCAGCACCCGTTGCAAGCCATCGTGCCCGCGCAGCAGTGGGTCATAGGCGAGCTCGATGCCCTCGCTGCCGCGGTTGTCGATATCGGTGAAACCCACCGCATGGGCCGCCGTCGCCCCGGCCGGGTAGAAGCGCCGCGACTCTTGCACGGCGTGCACACCGTCGATCTCGAGCGCTTGCACTTGCTGCAGCATGCGTTCGGCGACTTGCGGTGCCAGGCGCCGATGCAGGTAGAGAAACGCCTTGTGGCGATTGCCCAGCAGCAAGGCCTCCAGGCGGGCTGGCGGGATTTCCAGGGCCTGGGCCAGGGCCGGCCAATGCGGGCGTTGTTCGAGCAACTGCCGGGGGTTGGCCCACAGGGTGGTGACCGGGGTGCTCACCGACAGCGGCTGGCCGTTGCGGTCGGTGATCAGCCCCCGGTACGCGGGCAGGCCGAGGTGCCGCAGGCTGCGGGCATCGCCCTGCTTGATCAGGAAGGCCTTGTCGGTCACTTGCAGCTGGATGATCCGTGCGCAGATCGCCAGGGCCATGCCGGCGACGATGGCCACGGCCAGGCTGAAGCGCCAGGGCTGGCGGGTGGTTGATGCTGGAGTCATGGGGCAGTGCTTTGCAGGCCCGCGGCGGGCAGTCGATGGCTTGAAGAGGTCGTACACGGCGGGTCCAGCCGTGGCGTCATTCGGTTAACCAGGCAGGGCTGGGGATGTGCAACAACTTGAGGATCCGGGCATTGAGGCTGCCGGTCAGCGGCAACTCGCAGTCCATCTGGAATAGGAAGATCGCCTGGGCGGTCTGTTCACCCGCCACGCCATCGACCAGGCCCTGGTAGTAGTCCCGTGCGGCCAGCGCCAGTTGCAACTGGCTGATGACCTGCTGGCCGGATGCCGAGCCTGGGGCCTCCTGCATGCAGTGTGGCTCGGGCGCTGAGCAGGGGCCGGCGGTACCTGTGCCTGGCTCCTGGCTCGCCAGCGTTGCCGAGAACGCCCCGGCAGGCACCGCCAGCAGCAGGGCCAAGGCCGCCAGGGCTGCGCCGTGCTTGGCATGCTGTTTCATGTCTAGTCCCCTGGTATCCGCCGTGCCTTTCCTGGTGCCCATCGGGACCGGGTTGCACCGGCTGCGGATATTCCTGTGTCGCTTGAAAAGCCTTATCGCTCAATCGCTTAGTGGGCGATAAAAGGTTATGGGGGGACATTTTAAGAAGGCTAGAATATAGAGCAACGCGCTATATGGGCTATCTGATATGAATCCAGTTGATATCGAAGCGGTGGACCTCAACCTGCTCCGGGTGTTCGTCGCCTTGATCGAGGAGGGCGGGGCCAGTCGGGCCGCCATTCGCCTTGGGGTCACCCAGCCGGCGGTCAGCGCCGCCCTCGGGCGCCTGCGGGACATCTACGGCGATCCGCTGTTCGAGCGCACCGGCCGTGGCCTGCGCCCGACCACCCGGGCCAATGAGCTGGCGCCGCTGATCGGCGAGGCTATCGATCGTTGCCGCCTGGCCCTGAGCCTGTCGGTGGGCGGCCGGGAGACCCGTGGCCGGACCATTACCATCGGCCTTTCCGACGACAGCGAGATCGCCCTCGGGCAACAGATCCTGGCGGCGGTGGAGCAGCGCTTGCCCGGGCTGCGGATCATCTTCCGCCAGACCCACAGCGGCGTGGTGCAGGACATGCTCATGGGCCACAAGGTCGATATCGCCATCAGCGCCGGCGGCTTCTCATCCCAACTGGTGACCCGCACCCGCCTGGGCCGGGGCAACTACCTATGTATCGCCGATGCCCACAACTCGATCCCCCAGAGCGCCGCAGACTACGCGGGGCGCCCGCACCTGCTGGTGTCCTCGGCCGGCTACGTGGGCATCGTCGACGAAGGGCTGAACGCCGCCGGCTACAAGCGCACGGTCAAGGTCTCGACCTCGCACTTTGCCGCCGTGCCGTTCCTGCTGGTGGGCTCCAGCCTGATCACTACCGTGCCGACCCACGCCGCCCGGGCGATGGCGCGGATCACCTCGTTGCAAACCTTTCCCTGTCCCGTGCCGATGCCGTCCTACGAGCTGGAGATCGGCATGCGCGTGGGCAGCAAGCACGATGAAGCGATGCAGGTGGTCAAGGCGCTGATCCTGGATTGCATCAAGGAGCATTTCTTTTTGCAGTGAGAGGGACCTATTTACTCGAACGGATGTTAGAAAGCCGGAGTCAACCAGCTATCAGCGGCTCCACCTTCCAGCTTGGCTTTAATTTGAGTCGATTAGTCGGCGGACATAATCCATTGGAAGTTCAGTCGCTTTGCGTTCCGGTACCTTGATACCCGGAAAGATCTTGGCCACGCCTATGGCCAAGGTCATGCAGTCGTTGGCACCTAAGCTATAGCCTAGGAGCAACGGACCGGCAGACGTCATGTTTCCGGCGATTTGCTCCATCGAGGGACGAGCGAGCGCGAAAGCCCTGTCGTAATCCCCTTGGTTTACGGCGAGAACCAGGCACTGCTCTTGAGCATGCGTATAGCGTTCCTCGGTAAGGTATCCCGAAACATTCGGGATCAGGCCGGTGTAGGTCAACAGGGTTTGCGCCAATGGGGCGCTCGTGGTGTGGCCGATGGTGTAGTAGGTACGGTGCCCGGAGACGGCGGAGCGAGTGCTGAAGGCGAGGAACATATGGCCGGGAACACTAGCTGTTCCCGATGGACGAGCACAGATGAGTATCTCGCGCTCAAGCCCGTCGGCATCTGATTTCACCCGCAGATCCAGTTCCTTGTGTGGACCGGCCTGTGCGGCTGCAGAGGCCAGCAGTGCAAGGACTCCGAGGGTACGGGTCAGTATCGGCTTGAACGGCATAGTAAGAGCTCCGTTAACACCAGGGTAAACAAACACGCTTGCCACCGATTTTGCCCAGTACCATTGGTCGTGGCTGGGGCAGAATCTGGCCCGGATTGTTGAAGACTGAATTTGGCCCACCGAAGACTTGCTGGGGATTGTTGAAAAACGAATTGGGCCCGCCCAGCACCTGATTGGGATTATTGAAGACTGAATTTGGACCACCCCATATCTGACCAGGGTTGCGAGCGAAAGAGTTGTCGCCGCCCCATATCTGGTCGGGGTTGTGAATGACTGAGTTAGGCCCGCCAGCAATCTCCCCGAGGCTTCGTGCTACCCAACCGTTTTTACCAATCAGATCGTTGCTGTCACCAAAGCATCCGCTGCCGCCAATGCCCTCATTGAAGCATTTTGTAAGCTCGCGCATGGTGAGGCGGCTAGCCATGCAGCCAGCAGCGGAATACGGTTCACCGCCTGTGGCGGCGACGCACTGAACTGCTATTTGCTGTTCGGGATTGAGATTCAAGGCCATCAGGTTGGTACCGGCACAGACTGCGGTAGCCGTGGGATCACCACCACTTTCGGCGGCGCAACGTATGGCGATTTGTTGTTCGCGACTGAGATTCTTGGTCACTAGGTCGCCAGCTGCGCAAGCGGCAAAGGCACTGGTATCGCCCTCTGAGTCATGGGCGCACTTAAGCACGGCCTTTTGATCATTCGACAGGTTCTTCCCGGCAAAAGCGTTGCCAGCGCAGCTGAAAAAGTCGTTGGTGTCGCCTTTTGACTGCATGGCGCACTGAGCGACGACTCGCTGGTCCTCTGACGCTTTGATCGACAACTGGCCGGCGGCGCAAGAGGCAAATGCGCTACTGTCTTTTGACTCTACAGCGCATCGCAGGACCGCCTGCTCCGACTGCCCCATGACACTTGGCGCAGCGCAGTTGGCAAAAGACTCGGGATCGCCGGCAGTCGTGCCGCATTGAATGATGGCTCGCTGCTCGGAACTAAGCTCAATGGCAGGTATCGTCAGGCCCGTACAACTGATGAAAGCTTCTGGGTTGCCCTTGGCACTGAGGGAACACTGGACAGCTTTGCGTTGGTTCTCGGGGAGAGTGAGCCCGAAGTTTGGTGCGGCGCATTTGCTGAAGTCCAGAGCAGTGCGATTGCTGACGGCGCAGTCCAGAAGTGCCTGGTCGCGCTGGGGCAAGATGATTTTCTGACCTGCACAACCTGCGAAGCGACTAACGTCAGCACCTACTAGTCTTGCGCATTCCCTGGCCAGGCGCATTGGTTCACTCTGAAGCGCTGCCGGTAAGCCAAACTGTTGTTGTCCTGGAACTGGGCCTGACCAAGCGTCGAGCCCCATCTGTGGAAGCAGGGTGCAGGGCATGGGGCCCATCGGCCCCTGGCAGACGGGAGATCGTCCGAACGGGGTATTTACATTGCCGACGACATTTAGCTGTTGCAGATTTGGCGCCGCTGGTGGAGCTAGATTCATCGATTGTTGAAGAATGAAGACCTTCACCTGGGTACATGGTCCTGGTCCAAGCGGGCCAGCACAGATCGGCCCCATAGGTGTAGTGGTCAGAACTGGCAGAAGGATGGTGTTCTCGGCTTCGCTGGCCATGGCGATCCACATCGCTACGTCATAGCACGGACCTGGACCTAAAGGGCCGGAGCAGATTGGTCCTACTTGTGGATGGAAGTTTATTGGGGGCGCCATATGAATCATGGCCGCACGCTGCTGTAGTCCGATGTAGCGATTCACTGACTCACACATCGCCGGGCCGACCGGACCTTCACACATCGGCCCGAAGGTAGGGTCATTGCCGACCTGCATGCCAATCGGTTTCATGCCGTAATAGCCTGGTGTCACTGGACTGGGTACGGGACCGGGAATGAATACAGGCGGGCCGCCCTGCGCTATTGAAGCGAAGAACAAAAGGATGAGCAGGACACCCATTGGTAGCGCAAACTTCTTACGCCCTTGAGCACCCTGTACTAGGTGGGGCGCATAACAATCCTTGTCCATGGGTAGCTCCTTGTTCGGTCTTATCTCGTACTGGAAATACGAGATAACGCGAGGAGAAAGGGACATGGCTTCTGGCCATATCGTGCAGCTTAGCAGCGCATCCAGGGACTGCTGACTTTCTACAAGTCTCTTTTGTAGAGGGCGACCTTGGACCAGAGTCCAATCCTGAGGACTGTCCCTGATGGCCAGGTTGGATTCGCTAAAAACGACTAGGCTTCGAGCAAAAACGAGCAAGGGCTCGTCACACGCTGCCACCCTTCATTCGGGGCAGGCATTGCATGTACCGCAAGGAGCCACCAATGACCGCTTTATCCTGGACCCAGGTCCGTGAAATGCCCGGCGAATCACTGGAGTTCGGCGCCGCCCATGTGCGTTGTGCCTGGCGTCGCCACACCCTGGCGGCGCACAAGTTCGCCAGCCTGGAGCATGCTTTCGTCAGCAGCCCCCACGCGCTGCCGAGGCTCTTGCAGGACGTGGGCGGCAACCCCAATGCCCGCCAGCACGAGGAGCGTGGAACAGCGGTGTTTGCTGCGGTGTGGTACCCGACAGGGCAGTGGGCGATCTTGTGCGACGCGACCCGCGCCACCCTGGTGCCTCGCGCCGCAGTCGAGGCACTTGCGGCCTGCGGGCAACGCGATGACCGTGTTACCGAAGCGCTGCGGGTGCTTTTTGCGGCAGCGCCGGCGAGTCTTTTGCGGACGCTGGACGAGGCTTTTTATCGTTTGAATATCGCGCGACCTACTGCCTGAAAGTTGCATCTGCCTGCCGATCAACTCGGTTAAATCGCACGTTGTTTCAAACACCGAAGTTGAAAGCGATGGATATTCTTGGCCGGTTGCCTGAATAGCGTTGCACCGAATGCAAAAGCCATGAGGGAAACATCAGGAAGGTGCCACTTTCCGGAACTTGGGTGATGCCAAAGCCCGCAGCCAAACAGTCCTTGATGCGCATGCGCAGTGCCGGGTTATAAGTCGAGGCGATCATGCCCCTGGGGTCGATGAATTCGATATCGCCTCCCACCTGCAGTTGCTCTTCGCGCCCGCCGGTATCGACCCAATAGACCCCGGACCAGAATGCCCCGGGGTGCCCATGCAGTGCATTGGCATGGCCGGCTTGATTGACGTTGACCCAGGCGTTGATCTTCCACTCGAAGTTGGGTTCGACCAGGCCGTATTGTTCGCTGTGCACCGCAGTGAGTTGGCTGGCGAAGTCCTTGGCGAATTGCACCAGGGATTCGCAAGTCGTGCCTCCCCAGAGGTTGAAATCGCTCGCCGATTGCCAGCCGCCGTCGTTGCTGTGCTGCGCGCCGCGCAGGTCCTGGGCCATGCGGCTGTCGATCAGGGCCTTGAGTTGCACATTCAGCGCTTGGGCATCGGGGTGGCGCAGGCTCGCTACCGGCGTGGCGAACAGATGGCGGATATTGATCAGTTGCGGGTCCACGAGGGTGTTGGCAAGAGGCATGTAAATTCCATTTAAAGTACCAGGATGGCTCTGGCTAGTTGCAGGTCCGAGAGTTGCGAGTCTCCCGTTACTTGGCGAATCCTGGCAAATGCCGCTTCAATGCGGACCCCGCGAATATCGCCGTCACTGGCAACGAATGCCGCTGCATCGTCCTTGGCGGCCAGCACGATCTTGTCGTCCTTGAACGAGCCGCTAGTGCCTTTGGACGCACTCATGGTGAGACTGACCGAAATATCGGTGGTCATGACGAAACTGGTGGCGTGGGCATGCATGCTCATCAGGCCGCAAACAACACATAACAGGTGGGGAAAGTTTGGCCGTTTCATTGGATCTACGAAGGTTAAGTTGGGGTTAAATTCGGGGGTGAACCCTACCAACGGGTAACCTTCGGCAACCTCAGGGCTTTTGCTAAAGATTGTTAAAAAGTGCGATGGGCGGGTCTTTTTTAAACTTTGCAGGCAACTTTCAAGTTGCCCTCAACAGCCAGAAATTGATTATCGGAAACCGCCGCAGCGGCGCGGCGAATTAAGTGCCGGATCGCCTATTTTCAGCGCTGTTGGCTGGGTTTTCGCCGCCGCCTCTGCTGGTAGAGCAGCGGCGGGGTGCGGTAGCGGTTTCAGTCGGGGTAGGGGCTATGGCCTGGCGCCCAAGCGCTGCACCTCGGGGAACAGCTGGCCCAGGGTGCGATGGGCCTGGGCCGCCTCCAGGTAGGCGTAGAGCAGGTCGGTCAGGTCTTCGAAGCCCAGGCGTCGGCCGTCGAGCATGGGATTGCACAGCCACAGGCGGACCCGCATGCCCGCCGCCACGCTCCGGGCGTTGGGCGCGGCCACGGCCTTGAAGCCGGCCGGGGCCAGCTCTGGCGCGCGCTGGCCGGCGCTCACCGAGAACACCACGGCCAGGCTCAGGTAGCGCTGCTCCAGTTCGAAGGCATCGAAACAGGTCCAGGGCGTGGGTTCGGTGGCGTTGGCGAACTGCAGGCTGTCGGCGCTCAGTGCCAGCACCCGCTGGCCGTGGCGTCGGCGCAGGGCCTCGGCCCCCATCAGGCCGGCGAGCCCAGCGCCGAGCAGCAGCGCGCCAGGCACCCAGAACAACAGCTGGGCCGAGTGCAACTGCCAGGCCGTGGGCAGGCTGGCCAACCAGCCGCCGATGGCCAGCAACAGCACCGAGAGCAGGGCCAGCAGGGCCGCCTGGCCCAGGCAGCGCTCATGAATCTCGCACTGGCCCTGGGGGCCGTCGGCGGCCGCTTGCAGTTGTTCCAGCAGCGCTTCCTTGCCGGCGTTATCCACGGCCTTGCAGCTCATCCAGTTGCTGCTGGGCGTTGGCGGCCTGGCAGTAGGCGTCCAGCAGGGCCGAGATGTCATCGACGCTGAGTTTTTGCCCGGCGCGCATCAGGCCGGCGGAGTGGATGCGGATCTGCGGTTGCGGGTCGCGCAGGGCCACTGCCTGGTTGCCGAACAGCTGGCGCACCGGGCGATGGCTGGGCAGCGGGGCGTCGGCGCGCAAGGTCAGTTGTTGCAGGGTTTGCAGCAGCTCGTCCTTGACCTGGATGTCCACCACGTCGGTGAGGTTGACTGGCGCGCTCAACGGCTCGGCGAACAACTGGCGCCGGGTCAGGCGCATGAAGACCTGCTGGCCGGCGTTGCGGTGCTGCCAGCTGACCACGGCGAACAGCAGGGTCAGGAACAGGCCGCAGAGCAGCAGGCCGGTCTTGCCCTGGTGCAGGCCCAGGGCCAGGGCGCCGAGGGACGCGAGGGTCAGCAACGGGCCGAACACCTGGTAGCGGCGGGTGTTGGTGAACTCGCTCTGCTCAGGCACGCGCTCGATCACCTGTTGCAGCTCGGCGATCACTCGCTGGCGCTGGGCGGCCTGGGGATGCTCGGCCATGGGCGGGAGGGCGGAATCGGGGTGTTGGGCATCGGTCATGGGGGAGCCTTGGATCAGGGGAGGGAACAAGCACGGGCGGCGCGGGGGCGCTCGCCCGCGTGAGGGTCATTGCGCCTTGAGGTAGTCGTTGAGGAAGGCCTGGGCATTGCCATAGCTGGACAGGTTGTCGTCATAACCCACCTTCAGCGGCTTGGCCTGGCCCGGCAGGTGCAGCTCGCCATAGCCTTCCTGGAGCACCAGCACCACGAACTTCTGGCCGTCGACCTGGGTGAAATAGCGCGTGTCGCGGGAGGTCTGTTCCACGTTCATCTTCTGGATGCGCATGTTCCAGTCGTGGTCGGCGTCTTCCACCTGCACCAGCGCCTGGTTGGCGCTGCGCTCGCCGATGCGCAGGGTCCAGACCTTCACCCCGTGCGGGCCGTTGTAGGCCACCATCTTGTCCGCCACCTGCGGGCGTTCCTCGGCCTGGGCCATCCCGGCCATCCCGGCCACCAGGGCCAACGCCATGGCCCATGCGGCCGTCCATCGGCTATACAAGTGCATCCTTCACGCTCCTGAGAAATTGAAAAGGGGCAGCTATTGAAGTCGGCGCTGGCCGCGCTGCCAAGCACTATGACCGTCGCGCACACTAAAAATGCCGTCGCTCACAAGTGGCGATGGACAAAGTGTGAGTGGGTTACCATTGGCCACCGCACGCCAGGCAGTCATGGACACGCTTTACCGATGGAATGCTGGAACCCCTATCTCGACACCCAATTTCGCTTCGACCGGCCCGGCGCCCTGGCCCGTGCCGGGGTCTTCGATCCCACTGCCCGCCGAGTGATGGGCAGCGCCATCGGCCACTACCGCGCCCGCACCGTGCGCGCCCATGTGCAGTACTTCGACTGCAACCTGCAATTTCCCGAGCCGCTGCGCATCCACAAGGTGCTGCCCGACAGCCTGTGCATCGTCCAGGTGCTCGACGGCCAGTGGCGGCACCGGGTCGATGGCCAGCTCAACCACTACACCCCCGGTGCGCCCCACGCCCTGGGTCTGAGCGAGACCATGGAAGCGGTGGACCAACTGCCCGCCGGCAGCCACGCCTGCCTCTCCGGGCTGCGTATCGCCGGGCATTACCTGCGCGAACTGGCCGAGGAAGACTCCAGCCTGCAACCCTTGCTCGGCCTGCTGGACGACGGCATGTGCTTCAGCGAATTCCAGCGCTGCCAGGCCCTGGGCAACCTGCTGCGACGGCTATACCAGTCGCCGTACCAGGGCGCCCTGGAGCGCCTGCACCAGGAGAGCCTGAGCCTGGCGGTGCTGGTGGAGCTGGCGGCGCACCTGCAAGGCCAGCGCCCCGGGCCACCGCCAACGGTACGTGGTCGCCTGGACCTGGCCCACGAAGCCCGGCGCCTGCTCGACGCCCAGCTGATCGAGCCGCCCGGCAGCCAGGCCCTGGCCCAGCAACTGGGCGTGGGGGAAACCACCCTGCGCCGGGCCTTCGCCCAGGTCTTCGGCCAGTCGATGCTGCAGTACCTGCGCCAGCAGCGCATGGAACTGGCCCGCACCCTGTTGCGCCAGGGCAAATGGCAAGTGGCGCAGATTGCCTATCGCCTGGGCTACGCCAACCCCGCCAATTTCAACCACGCCTATAAAGCCCACTTCGGCCACCCGCCAGGGGTGGAACGCGGCAAGCCCTAGCCTCTTGAGGATGATGAACCATGAGCACATTGACTGCGCTGATCGCTGAAGCCAAGGCTGGCCTCTCTGTGCAGCAGAACATTCCCCAGGCTGCCTGGGAGGCCATCGCCCGGCAGTGTGGCGAGGCGGAAATCGTCGAGATCGAGGCGCGCATCGCCACGCTGACCGCCCAGCGCGAAGCGGTGGAGGAGTGGGATGGCGACACCCTGGATGACCTGTATTTCGCCATCGCCAACTTCACCCGCTTGTTGGCACTGGCCGTGGCCCATGGGCGTGGAGAGTGAGGGGGGCGGTTGACCGCGCAACGGATTAGTTCAAGGACAGCCTGAGTGAGCGCCACACTTTGGCTGACGCATCCCTGGCGCCCGAGCCCACTCAGACAAAGTCCGCAGGCTCGAAGCGCTCGCTGGTATCCATGCGCACAAAGCGCAGGCCCAGCGTTTGCAGATGGGCCTCATACAACCCCTGGGCGCAATAGCTGATCAGCAAGCTGCGGCGGCGCGCGCCGCCGGGGTTCAGGCTGGCCCCATGCACCAGATCGGCATCGAACAGCAGAATGTCTCCCGCAGCGCCCGAGAGCTGCACCGCATGGCACTCATCGCTGAAATCAAAGGGCGCCAAAAGCTCCCCCGGGCGGTGACTGCCGGGCACGATGCGCGTCGCGCCATTGGCCGGTCCATAGTCATCGAGATAGACCAGGGCAATGGCCCGATCCCCGAGGCGCTGCTCCGACAGATCCCGATGCAGCGCCTGATGACCGCCTCCCGGCAACGGCTCGCGGCCCTCCACCTGAGCCAGAAAAAAACGCTCCCCAATCAACTCGCCGGCCACCGCCAGCACCGCTGGCAACCGACAGACCGCCTGCACCCGCGCATCCAGATCCACCAGCGCATGACGCCAGTCCGGCCCCCGAGGCACCGGCCATTGCTCAGGCGCAATCACCCCCGCCTCGAACGTGGCCCGCAGCTCAGCCAGCCAATCGGCGGGCACTGCTTGGCGCAGCAACTGGTAACCGTTTTGATGGAGTTGTTCGCGGTCGATCATGAGGGGGCAGATGTCCTTATCCGTGGTGGGGGAGAGCATAACGGCTCGCTAATCCGAGCAACATAACCGGCTACGGTTTAGCGGTTGCCGGACCCTGAGCAGAGCGCCTAGCCTGCTGCGGTCGCTGCAAAATCAGCGACCGGGCCTGAGAACCCGGTAAGATGCAGGCGCACAAGCGCCCGCCCACGATGCTGGCGCATTTTTGTGCCCGTCTATTCGTGTTATGGCGGCTGTGCGTGGGAGACCTTCGGGTCTGCCGGGTTCCTGTATCTCCGGTTTCTCAGCCCGCGCACAGCTGCCACCCATTCGCCTGAGAACGAACGCGGCAGCTCTCATTACCGATATGGGAGTTTCAATCATGTACGCCCGTAATCTATCTGGACCTTCCTTTCGTAATACCCGTCTCCGGGCTGTTGTAGGAGGTGTCCGATGAGCACTTCCACCACAGTCAAGACGTTGGGTTTCGTTACCTTTGGCAGTTGTGCCGATCCTGAATTAACGCTGTTTCGCGTAAACGCTGATGTGCCTTTGGAGCAGGCGTTGGAGCACGCCTCGACACTCCTGTACTACGCCAAGAAACTTGCGCTGGATGCCGCGATGGAAGAGCAGGGTGAGCGCTATGCTTGGGCTTCGCACTTTTTGGCGGAGATGGGTAAGGCGGTGATAGATGATGTGAGTTTGGGGTTGGGTGGAAGAGCGGCTGAGGGAGGGGCTCTGAGTTAGGGCTACACCGTACTAAGTAGATAGAAGCGCCGCTTATTGTTGGTTGATAAGCGGCGTCTTTGAGATTTGAGGAGGCAGCTTTCGGCCAATAGCGGACGTCTGTTTCCTACCTTTCCTCTTCCAAAAGCTCATTATCCGGCTGTATCTGGCCGTTTGGCAGATTCAGTTTGGCCATCTCGGCAAGGCAGACGGTGATGTAGGCTAGCTCCTGAGTCAGCTCATCTGCCCGCCTGCGCAAGAGTCTCAGGCGCGCCTCAGCGTCCTTTTGCACCCCTTCTGGGGCCTGGGCAAGTTTGGCAAGCTTCCCTACCCACTGATCGATCTTATCGTTCACTTCAACCAGCAATGCCTTACATGCAATTTCCTTCTTGAGAGGGAAAAGCTGGCATTCAAGTAAGCGAATCGCGTCGTAGATCCTGACCACTTCCCTACTGGTTTTTGAATGTACGAAGTTTAAACTTCCCTCATCAAATGCGTGGTGTTCTTGGTTCTGGCCGGCCCAGTTCACCAGATCATTTTTGATCAGATTGAAGTGGACAGGATCGTAAGCGAGCACCGGCTCGAGCAGTGAGAAGGTTCTCTCCAAGCTGACCTGCAGATATACGTTCTTCTTCAGTTGAGACTTACCGAACTGAGCAGTGATAAACACGGCATTTTCCAGGCAGTACTCGATCACAATCGACTCGAACCAAATCCGGCAATAGATCAATGCCTGCCTCACGTCATAAACGCGCAATGCATCGTGCACCTTGCCTTGAAACCCACCGGAGTGGTCGAGCGCCACGATGCCTTTGTTCGTATAACTCAAAACGCAACTTGTATGCTGATCGGCTTGAGGGTGCCGATCAGCGATGATGCAGAAGCGCTCCCAGAACAGACGGTCATGTGTTGTCACGACCATCTGAGTACGCCGAAGGTAACGGTCAGAGAAGAATAGATCGATGATGTTCGACCGATGATCGCTATCGATCGCGTTCACGACGTCATCGAAGACAATCAGTGGGAGCTTATTCTTCTCTGCCATTGCCAGCAGAAGCGAGAGGCCGAGCACACGAAGGTGCCCTTCGCTCAACACCGAGAAAGCATCCTGCACTGTGCCGTTTGCGCCGTTGATCTTGATTCGATAGTTGTCGTTGATCTTCTCGAAGCGGATAGAATCAATACGCTCATGCTCATCGTCATGATCGTTGATGGCTTTGTAGTACTCAGCTGCTTTCGTCTCGATCCCAGTAATACGTGCTTTCTCAAGGTGCAGTTTGTATCCCTGCAGATCTTGATAGAGGTTGCTGTACTCATCCTGCAACTGACGAATGAGGGTATTGAACCGAGCCGTATCGGCATCATCACGTTTTAAACTATTTCGTCGAACAATGAGGCCCGCGATTTTTTTGCCTGCAGTCTCAATCAGTTTTCTGCAGGTGTTTTTGGTACCAAACAGGTCTTTGATTGAATCTTGCTTCTGCTGGAGTAACTCGACCGAACTACCTAGGCGAGAGATCTCCTCCGAAGCTTGCGCAAACACTTCGGCCTTCTGTTCACAAGCCTGTAGGTAGGTCTCAATCTCGGCTGCCTCATCTCTAACAAGCGAGTCAAAGTGACTTAGCACGCATGCCGCACACGCTCCTCGATCGGCAGATGTCTGGAGGTTGGCCAGTTTGCTTTTGAGGTCGTCTAGATGAAGACGACAAGGGATATCCAGCCGGGTGTTCTTTTCGACTCCCACAAGCCCAGCGGCCACCGCTTTAACGACTTGAAGAATCTTCTCGTCATTGCGTTGGTCAGCAGCTCTTAAGCGCTCCAGCCGGCTTAAGGCCTGAAGCTCTCGTTTTGCCTTTTCAAATGGGTTCTCCACGACGAGTTGCAACGGAGTAGAGCATGCTGGACAGGTGCCATTTTCTTCCACTTGGCCCAGGTCTTTAATGGCCAAGTAAACGGCTTCGTAGTTAACATCCTTGGCACTTTTTAAAAAAAGGGCCTCGATCATCGACTTTCGGGCAAGGAGGTAGCGAGCGGTACGTGCTGCGCGCTCGATTCGAACGAAAGAATCAACGACTGGAGCTTCTGCAAGTTTCAATTGTTCAGCCTTGCGGATCTTCAGCTCAATCTCGCTCTTCAGCCGCAAAAATCTAATTCGAACAGCAGATTGCTGATCCGACTGCAGACCGAGCGCCTCGCATACTTGGTCATTGATCTCAGTCATGCTTTTGAAGTGACCCTGGCGTTCGGCAAGAAGGTCTTTTCGGTCTAATTCAACCTGGGTCAACGCTTCGGCCTGGTCTGGCTTCAAGTACTGGGTGAGATTGAAACTCTCCGGTTTCACGAACCGCCCGATGACCTCTTGAAACTCTTCAAGGCCGAAGAGGCTGGCCACTACATCGCTTTCAGCGCTCCCAGTATCCTTAGAGCCGAGCAATGAGAACTCTTGAAGACGGTTGCGATCAATGAAGCACGCTGACCAAGCTAGACTCTTGGTCACGGCTTTTCTGTCCCGGCCCACCAACGACAGCGTCGGCTTTACACTGCCCCTCGCAATATAGGTCTTCACCTTCGTTTTCCGGCGATCTGCCTCTTTGATATGCCCGGTCGTGCCGTACTCAATCGCCTCGCAAAGCGAAGACTTCCCCCCACCATTAGGTGCGTAGAAGATGTTCTTCATTTTGCTAAAACGCAGAAAGCATCCCCTGTCATCCGCACTCAACTCGCCGAAGCCCCTGAAGTTTTTAACCTGCAAATCCAGCAATGGGCTGAGGCCTGAAAGCGCCACCCAGTCCAGTTCCGGCCTAGACTCCAGCCCCCTTTTAAACAGCGCACCAATACGTTGAAAATTAGTATTCAGTAGTTGGTCAGCGTTCGACGCGAGATAGGACTTGATGTGGTCTGAATAGCGTCCGCGATCCTGGCTCGCCTTGGCTATGCACCAGAGAAGGGCCAGATAACCATCTGATTTACCACTCAAGTGGCTTCTGGCAAAGCTCAATAGATATTGACTCATTCGCATGCCCTCCCTGAAGTATCTTCAGCCTAGCCTGAGCGGGGCATCTCGCCATCAGGCAGGTATCTGCAGTAACTCAGCTCAGCAATCCTACCGGCCGCTTTTGGCCGATAGCTGCCGTTTCCCCCTCAAAACGTCGGCGGCGTGATCACCCACAACACCACCTCATCTTCCGTCCCAGGGTTCCCATACTTATGCGGTTCCTGGCTGGAGAAATTAAAGCTGTCCCCCTAGCTCAGCTGAAAATACCGTTCCCCCACCCACAGCTCAAAGCCCCCCAGCAGAACATAGCCGGAGTCTTCCGGCATCATGGCTGTAACTTGTAGTGTTTCGATGGGCTGGTTACCCTCCCGAATGCGGCGGCCGGAGCGTGGTGAACGTGCCCGTTAGGCTAAATGGACGAGTTCCTCTGTTTGAAGTTTTCAAATACGAAGATCGTTTTTCAGCATGGAGAGAATGAAGTACTGAGCAGGTTGGAAGCGGTCATTCTGTCTTTTACCAACGTATGGGCGATTCAGCATTAGTTTTAATCATAATGAAGATACAAAGGACGTTCCCAGTGGAAAAATCATCCATTAAGAGCTTTTTGGCTCTTGCTTCTGTCTTTTTAGCTGCATTCGCAAGTGCGAATGAAAGTGATCTAAAAATATCCGCCGAAAGCGAGATGCTGTACTTCAAAGCGCTGCCTTACCTAGAAAAAATCGATGAATTACAAAACGATATGTTCACTTTTCGAAAGCAGTTAGCGGTCAGTGAAAAGGTTCCCGACCAAAAAAAAGAACAATATAGAGACGAAATGCTTCGGCTTGTAAATGAAGGAGTACCTTTGCTCAAGCGTTCTGCTGAGGAAGGCAACCCAGCAGCGCAGTACCGTCTAGCGCTAATGTTGTCGACATTTGAATCTCGCGATCAAGTCGCTGAAAAGGTCTGCACTCTCCTAAAATCCAGTTTCAGTAACGGATTTACTCCAGCGGGTTTGCAGATGCTTTTCTATTGCTTCGATGAGGTTAAAACACCTGGGTATCGGTCACTTGTCGACGCGTTGCCTAATGATGAAACCCTGTATAGCAGGTACTACCCCCAGCCAACGATGATGCCGAGTTGCGATAGAAATAGCCGCTCTGACAGCAAACCAATCGTGTTGCTCGACGAAAAAAGTTTTCGCGCCAACCTTTATATGAGTATGGCGACTCAAATGTTGACGCAAAACCTTAAGCAAGAGCAGGTGCGGTTTCTCAATAAAGCCGCCGAGCATGGATGCACCAGGGCAATAGAAAGGCTGAAGCTCAGCAGCGCCACTAATGAAACTCACCCGTAACTGGAAACAAATGATTAACCGCGCCTGAATGAAATGGGCGAGCAACCCGCTCTGCTGATCGAGGCACAGTTCAGCGAGTGGTTGCTGCAGCAGTTCTACTTCCCAGCCTGTGACAGTTAGTTGTCAGTAACGGAAAGAGTGATGCATGGCAATGTCGCCCAAGTTGAACGCGTTGTTAGAGATCTCTTTTTAATTCTCTGATATAGACGAAGCGATTTTTCTTCCAGCTAAATGAATGTGCTTTTACTGAATGTGTCGCTGATGACTCCCACTCGAAATCTATATATGGAAATCTGTTTTTCAACATAAAATCTTTACTGAAGGTAAAAAACATTTCTGGTATGTTTTTTATTGGCTTGTATTTTAAGAGTATGCCTGATCTTTCCCAGTCTTGCCCAAGGTGGCTAATTACATTGAGAACTATTAGCGCCTGCTCGTAATTTGAAAGCTTCGATCGAAGAACCTTGGCAAGAGAAAGTTTTTCATTTTTACTCAGGCTGGATGACTCAATAAATACATAGGCTGAGTATAGGTTTCTAAAGTAGTGAGAGAGTCGGTTCTGGTGTCCGGAGTATATTTTTTTGGGATCTTTATTTCCTCGTCTTGTCTCATGAATTGCATCATGCACGCTCTTTATGTGCTTTTGATCGTAGTGCTTTAACGCGGTCGAAGCCACTACGTGTGGGCCAAAAAAAGTGTACGTGTACGCAATATCGATCTGACTGTTTATGTCCCATGCTGCGCCAGTGTCAGATACGGATTTTGTTATTTTATAAATTGCATAAAACTCGCTCAGAACGAGAACGAGAGCATCGCGACCTTTAAAGCTGTTTACCTGCATAGAGGAAACAATTTCCTCATGAGTTCTAAGCATCTCGGCAAAAACTTGGTATGTCTTTGATCTGTATTCGGTATGCCTAGTCGCCCTCCATGTGAGAATTACTGCAATGAGGGTGAATGCTCCGATAAGTGTCCCCCAAAAGCCACCCATGTAGTCCCCAAGCAGCCCGTAGTACTGCATGGTATCAGTTTTAGGGAGGGACAAACTATTAGGGATTATCTTGCTAAAATCCATTTTTAGATCTCTGACTATAAGTAAACGACACAATTGGGAATGATTTTTTCGCCAATTATGTCTGATAAAGTTTTTTGTCCATTAATAACTCTTTCAGCAGGTTGATAGTAGCGGTGGAAATTCGACATGAGGCGGAAAAAAACGACCTAGCCTTCACGGAAATTACGAAGTCGCTAACAGCGTGTCCATAGGTTTTAGCCGGTTACTATCGCTCGTGACGAGGTATTAGCCATGTTCCCCTAGAGGTTGCTCCTGGCCGATAGCTTTCGTTCGGTGGCACCTCCGACTCATGCTGTCCTTGGTAGATCAATCTCGACCTTCTTGATCATGCATTGACCCCTCAAACCAATAATTTAATGGAGACAGATCTCCCATCTGCGCGATCGGTAGCAGCCTTTACCCATTCCCCTCAAAACGTCGGCGGCGTGATCACCCACAGCACCACCGCATCCTCCTCTCCAGGGTTCCCATACTTATGCGGCTCCTGGCTGGAGAACCTGAAGCTGTCCCCCTCGCTCAGCTGGAAATAGCGCTCGCCCACCCACAGCTCGAAGCTCCCCGACAGCACATACCCGGCTTCCTCGCCCTCATGGCTGTAGCTCTCCTTGCTGTAGGTGCCCGGGGGAAAGCGTGAGTGCAAGAATTCCAGTTGCTGGGTCGGTTGTGGGGTCAGCAGTTGGTCGACGATGCCGTTTTCGTAGTTCACCTGCAGCCGCTGTTTCTTGCGCACCACGTAGCCCTGGTCTTCGGGGGCGGTCTGGGTTTCGCTGGCGAAGAACCACTGGATGGTCACGCCCAGGCTACGGGCGATGTTGAACAGGGCGGGGATGGAGGGGTAGGCGAGGTTGCGTTCCAGCTGGCTGATGTAGCCGGCGGTGAGTTCGCTCTGCCGGGCCAGTTCGCTCAGGGTCAGGCCGCGGCGTTTGCGCAGGCCGCGGATGCGCGTGCCAAGGAACTGCGGGCCGCCGGGGGCCTGGTGGTCGCCGCCGGGCTCGGGCAGGTGGCTCGCGGGCGGCGTCTTGCTGCTTTGGGTCATGGCGGGCTCCAGGCTTGGAAGGCGGGCGCGTCCGAGCACCCGTCCTGCAAAAGCCCTGGAGTATAAAGCAGCCTCAAAGCGCCCAGGCGACTTTCAAGCCTTCGTGGATGGCTTCTTCGACGGTGCGCGGGGCCAGGCAGTCGCCGATGCGCTGGAAGGCCACCAGGCCCTTGAGTTGCTCACCCAGGTCGTCCACCGGCTGGTGGCCCTGGCACAGCACCAGGCTGTCGACGTTTTCCAGCAGCATCGGCTCGCCGCTGGCGGTGTGCTGCAGGTACACGGTGTTGTCGTCGCAGCCGTAGAGGCGGGCGTAGGGGATGATCGGCAGCCCCAGCTTGTGCAGTTCCCCGGCCAGTTGGTCGCGCACGTACAGCGGCAGGCTTTCGCCGCAGTGGGTGCCGTTGACCGCCAGTTGCACCTGGTGCCCGGCGCGCAGCAGGCGCTCGGCGATGCCCGGGCCGATCCAGTCGCAGCGCCAGTCGGCCACCACCACCGAGCGCCCGAGCTGGACCTCGTCGCGCAGCACTTGCCAGGCGTCCACCACTTGCAGCTCGCCGGCGCGCTCGAAATGGGGCCAGTAGGGGCGGGCGCCGGTGGCGATGATCACGTGATCGGGCTGTTCGCGCTCCACCAGGGCGCGATCGACCCGGGTGTTGCGCACCACCTCGACCCCGGCCAGTTGCATTTCCCGTTGCAGGTTGGTGCTGGCGCCGCCGAATTCGCTGCGCCGGGGCAGCAGTTGCGCCAGCAGCACCTGGCCACCGAGCTGGGAGCCGGCTTCGTAGAGGGTCACCTGGTGGCCGCGCTGGGCGGCGACGGCGGCGGCCTTCATGCCCGCCGGGCCACCGCCCACCACCAGGATGCGCTTGCGCTGTTGGGCCGGCCGAGCCTGGGCGTACAGCAGTTCGCGGCCGGTTTCCGGGTGCTGGATGCAGGAAATCGGCAGGCCCTTGTGGAAGTGGCCGATGCACGCCTGGTTGCAGGCGATGCAGGCACGCACGTCGTCGACCCGGCCGCTGTCGCTCTTGTTGGGCATTTGCGGATCGCAGATCAGCGCCCGGGTCATGCCGCACACGTCGGCCTGGCCTTTGGCGAGGATGGCCTCGGCTTCCTGGGGCTGGTTGATGCGCCCGGTGACGAACAGCGGGATCTGCAGCGCGGCCTTGAAGGTCCCGGCTTCGCGGGCCAGGTAAGCCGCTTCCACCGCCATGGGCGGGACGATATGCACGGCGCCGCCGAGGGAGGCCGAGGTGCCGGCGACGATGTGCAGGTAGTCCAGCTGGTCTTGCAGGTGTTGGGCGGCGGCCAGGGACTCGTCCTCGGTCAGGCCCTCGGGGTCGCGTTCGTCGGCGCTGATGCGCAGGCCGATGATGAAGTCGTCGGCGGTGCTGGCGCGCATGGCCGCCAGCACCTCGCGAATAAAGCGCAGGCGCTGCTCCAGCTCGCCGTTGTAGCCGTCGCTGCGGCGGTTGACCCGCGGGTTGAGGAACTGCGCTGGCAGGTAGCCGTGGCTGGCCACCAGCTCCACGCCGTCCAGGCCGGCCTGGTGCAGACGCCGGGCAGCGTCGGCGTAACCCTGGATGATCGCGTCGATCATCTCCTGGTCCAGGGCCCGGGGCATGACCCGGAAGCGCTCGTTGGGCACGCCCGAGGGGGCATAGGCCACCGCCAGCAGGCCGTCGGCGGACTCCATGATCTCGCGCCCCGGATGAAACACCTGGGACAGCACCAGCGTGCCGTGGGCATGGCAGGTCTCGGCCAGGCGCCGGTAGCCGTCGATGCAGGCATCGTCGGTGGCCATCAGCACGTGGCTGGTGTAGCGCGCACTGTCGTGGACCCCAGCCACCTGCAACACGATCAGCCCGACCCCGCCTTCGGCCCGGGCCCGGTGATAGGCGATCAACTGCTCGTTGACCAGGTTGTCGGTGGGCATCGAGGTGTCGTGGCCGCTGGACATGATGCGGTTCTTCAGGCGCTTGCCACGGATCTGCAACGGCGCGAAGAGGTGCGGGAAGGCGGTGGTCATGGCGCGGGCTCCAGGCTGGCCAAGGGCAGGGCGATGCCTTGGCGTTGTTATTGTTTGCCTATAAAAATTTACCGGTAGTAAAAAATCAACTTGTTTTTTTACTGATCCTTGCAGTAGCTTCGATTGGCGCCCCAGCCTGCGGGGCGCCCCTCACAACAATAAAAAAGGGCCGTGCCGGAGCTGTCCGGCAGGGCACCGTCACGAGGAATCACCGATGAAAGCGCTCACCCGCAAGCATGGTTGTTCGTTCCTGGCCCTGAGCCTCGCCCTGACATTGGGCCTGGACAGTGCCCGGGCAGCCCCCGACATGGTCGTGGTGGGGTACGGCGGAGCCGGCCAGAAAGCCCAGGATGTGGCGTTGTTCCAACCCTTTGCCAAGGCCGATGGCAGCAAGCTGATCCAGAGCGAGTACAACGGCGAGATGGCGCGGATCAAGGTCATGGTCGACACCGGCAACGTCGATTGGGACGTGGTGCAGATCGAAGGTCCGGACCTGATGCGCGGCTGCGACGAAGGCATGTACGAACCCCTGGACTGGAAGGCCCTGGGCCACGCCGACGAACTGATCGCCGATGCCGCCCAGCCCTGTGGCTCGGCTGTGCTGGTGTGGAGCGTGGCCATCGCCTACGACCGCAACAAGCTGGCCAGGGCCCCGGCCTCCTGGGCCGATTTCTGGGACGTCAAGCAGTTCCCCGGCAAGCGCGGCCTGCGCAAGCGCGCGGTGTACAACCTGGAGTTCGCGCTGCTGGCCGATGGGGTCAAGGTCGAGGACGTGTACAAGGTCCTGGCCACGCCTGAGGGGGTGGATCGGGCCTTCGCCAAGCTCAGCCAGCTCAAGCCGTACATCCAGTGGTGGGAGGCCGGGGCGCAGCCGGCGCAGTGGCTCAGCGCCGGCGATGTGGTGATGACCTCGACCTACAGCGGTCGCATCGCCGCGGCCGCCCAGGACGGTGCGCCCCTGGCCGTGGTCTGGCCCGGCAGCCTGTATGGCATGGATTACTGGGCGATCATCAAGGGCTCCAGGCACGTGGCCCAGGCCAAGCGCTTCATTGCCTACGCCAACCGCCCCGAGGCCCAGGTCGACTATGTGCGCGCCATTCCCTACGGCCCCACCAACACCCTGGCCGCGGCCCGGCTCGACCCGGCGCTGGCCCAGTGGGTGCCGACCTCGGAGCAGAACCTCAAGGGCGCCCTGGCGATGAACGTGGAGTTCTGGGTCGATCATGGCGAGGAGCTGGAAGAGCGCTTCAACGCCTGGGCCAGCAAGTAACCCCAACGGGCTGGACGTCGGCGGACGTGCGGCCCTATCGTTTGCCAGCCCAACAGCCTGGAGGACTCCAATAATGAATAAGATCGTGCCCAGCCCCCACGCCCTGACCGAGCGCAGCGCCACCGAGCAGCGCCTGCGCGAAGAGCTGGCGGCCTGCTACCGCCTGATCGCGCACTTTCGCATGACCGATTTGATCTTCACCCATATCTCGGTGCGCCTGCCCGGGCCCGAGCATCACTTCCTGATCAACCCCTACGGGCTGATGTTCGAGGAAATCACCGCCTCCAACCTGGTGAAGATCGACCTCGATGGCCAGGCCGTGGAGCCTTCGCCGTACCCGGTGAACCCGGCGGGGTTCGTGATCCACAGCGCCATCCATGGCGCCCGCGACGATGCCCAGTGCGTGTTGCACACCCATACCAAGGCCGGTTGTGCGGTGGCGGCGCTCAAGTGCGGCTTGCTGCCGGTGAACCAGATTTCCATGGAGTTCTATGGCCGGGTGGCCTACCACGACTACGAAGGCGTGGCCCTGGACCTGGCCGAGCAGCAGCGGCTGGTGGCTGACCTGGGCGACAAGAGCGTGCTGATGCTGCGCAACCACGGCCTGCTCACCGTGGGCGAAACCGTCAGCCAGGCATTCTTGCGCATGTATTACCTGGAGAAGGCCTGCGAGATCCAGCTGGCGGCCCAGGCGGCGGGGGAGATCGTGCTGCCACCGGACGCGGTCTGCGCCCACACCGAGCGCCAGTTCAACGACCCGGGCCGGCCGTTGCAGGAGGGCGAACTGAGCGACCCGGACGCCATGCAACTGGCCTGGGCCGCGCTGCTGCGCCTGCTCGAGCGCATCGCCCCCGACTACCGCGATTGACCCTCCACCCCAGCGGCCGCAACACCAAGCACCGCAGCGCGGCAGGCAAACCATGGATAACGATTGGCGGCTAGTGCCGAGCCGTGCGCAGCCTGCGGCAGCGGCTACACGAAGCCTGTAGTCGCTGTCGAGCGCAGCGAGGCTGCGTCAAGGCCCGCAGGGCCTTCAGCGATCGACCGGCCAACACCGTCCCGACACCGCTGGGAATCTGGCCAGTTCACAAAGGCTTGTTGTACAGTCGTTCAACTGTCATTTCCCGTCATTGCCAAGGAGTCATGCCCCATGAACCAGGAAGCGCGCTTTTCCCGCCTGGAACCCGGGTTGCGCAAGGCCGAGCTGATCGAGGCGACCCTGACCTGCCTCAAGCTCCACGGTTTCCAGGGCGCGTCGATCCGCAAGATCAGCGCCGAGGCCGGGGTCTCGGTGGGGCTGATCAGCCATCACTATTCCGGCAAGGACGAGCTGGTGGCCGAGGCCTATCGCTCGATCACCGGACGGGTCATGAACCTGCTGCGCGAAGCCATGGACCAGGCCGCGCCGGCGCCCCGGGAGCGTTTGTCGGCGTTCTTCCGGGCCTCGTTCTGCGCCGAACTACTGGACCCGCAACTGCTGGACGCCTGGCTGGCGTTCTGGGGCGCGGTGAAGACCGCCGAAGCGATCAACCAGGCCCACGACCATTCCTACGCCGAATACCGCAACGAACTGGCCGGGCTCCTGGCCAGCCTGGCCGGGGACCAGGCCTGGGCCGACTTCGACGCGGACCTGGCGGCCATCAGCCTCAGCGCCTTGCTCGACGGCCTGTGGCTGGAGTCCGGGCTCAACCCCGGGACCTTCAGCCCGCAGCAGGGCGTGCAGATCTGCGAAGCCTGGGTCGAGGGCGTGCTGGCCAGCCAGGGGCGGGGCTTTCGCCAGCCGACATAGGGCTGTTGATCGGTTGTTCAGTAATGGCTAGGCTGCTGCGCACAAGGCGACACCTCTAATAAAAATAATCAGGAACACAGGCGATGACTCCTCGGGTATTGATCGTCGACGACGATCCGTTGATTCGCGAACTGCTCCAGGCCTATCTGTCCCAGGAAGGCTACGACGTGCATTGCGCCGCCACGGCGGAACAGGCCGAGAGCTTCCTCGACCAGCACACGGTCGATCTGTTGCTGCTCGATATCCGCCTGCCCGGCAAGGACGGCCTGACCCTGACCCGCGAGCTGCGGGTGCGCTCGGAGGTGGGGATCATCCTGATCACCGGGCGCAACGACGACATCGACCGTATCGTCGGCCTGGAATGCGGCGCCGACGACTACGTGATCAAGCCCCTCAACCCCCGCGAGCTGGTGTCCCGGGCCAAGAACCTGGTCCGCCGCGTGCGCCATGCCCGCCAGCCGCCAGCGCCGGCCAGCCATCCCAGCCCGGTCAAGCAGTTCGCCGACTGGGCCCTGGACACCGACCGCCGCCGGCTGATCGACGCCCGGGGCGGCGAGACCCTGCTGACCCATGGCGAATACCAGCTGCTCAGCGTGTTCCTGCGCAACAGCGGCCACACCCTCAGCCGCGACCAGTTGATGGACCAGATCCGCAACCGCGAGTGGGTGCCCAGCGACCGCTCCATCGACGTACTGGTGGGGCGCTTGCGGCGCAAGCTGCATGACGACCCGGCCGAGCCGGAGCTGATCATCACCATCCACGGTGCCGGCTATCTGTTCACTGCCAGCGTGGCCGCCTGAGGTGCTGCGCCGCGCCTGGGCCCTGGGGCTGATGCTGCTGGCCGGCGCGGCGCTGGCCGAGCCCCGGCCGACCCTGAAATATTGCGACTACCCGGTGTACCCGCCGATCTCCTGGAGCGACGGCAGCCAGGTGCGCGGCCTGGCCCCGAGCCTGGTGCGCCAGGTGCTGGGGGACTTGGGATACCAGGTGCAAGTGGTGGTGCTGGGCAACTGGAAGCGCTGCCTGCTGGATGCCGCCGCCGGCCGCGTGGACGTGGTGCTGGCCTACCGCACCGGCCAGCGCCAGCAGGGGCTGCGGTTCTCCCGGGTGCCGGTGCTGCGCGAGGAGGTGGCGTTGTTCGTCAACCGCCGCCACTTGCCGCGCTTCCAGCAGTTGCAAGACCTCACCGCCTATCGCGGCGGCCTGCTGTTCGGTGAGAGCTACGGCCAGGATTTCGACCGTGAGGTGGTGCAGCACGGCAACATCGAGTGGGTGTCCAGCAGCGTGCAGAACTTCGGCAAGCTGATCCGCCAGCGCATCGATTTCATCCCCCACGAGCGGCGTACCGGGCAGTTGTTCATCGAACGCCTGCCGGGCGCCCAGGACATCGTCGCCTTGCCCCAGGCGATCAGCGTCGACTACCTGCGCCTGGCGGTGTCGCGCCAGTCGCCCTTGGCGGCGCGCATGGACGAGATCGACGCGCAGTTGCAGCGCCAGGTCGACAGCGGCGCGGTACAGCGCTGGCTGGACCAAAGCCAGGCCGACTACCGCGCCATGCTCAAGGCCCAAGCCGGTGTGGCGCCATGATCGGCCCACGGCCCGGCGGCCTGCTGCGGCGCCTGTTGCTGTTCATCCTGCTGTTCAGCCTGTGCTTCACCGTGCTGGCCAGCGCCGTGCAGCTGTACTTCGAATACCGCCGCGAAATGCGCGACATCGACAGCCGCATGGAGCTGATCCGCGCCGGTTACCTGGGCAGCCTGGAGCGCAACCTGTGGGACCTCAACCAGGAACAGCTGACGGTGCAGTTGCAGGGCCTGGTGGACTTTTCCGATGTGGCCCGGGTGCACCTGCTCAGCAGTGATTTCGACCTGCAACAGGGCAGTGCCGAGCTGATCGGGCCTTTGCGGGTGGAGCGCTTCGCCCTGAGCTACCAGCCGCCGTCCGGGCCGCGTCGCGAGCTGGGGGAGTTGCAGGTCAGCACTGACCTGGGGGCGGTGTACCGGCGCCTGTACACCACCGGGCTGGCCAGCCTGCTGTGGATGAGCGTGTTTCTCTGCGGCCTGGCGGTGGCGCTGTCCGGGCTGTTCTATCGCCTGGTCACCCGGCACTTGCAAGTCATGGCCGAGTTCGCCCGCCGCGTGGCCGGCGGCGACTTGCAGCAGCCGCTGCACCTGGACAAGCGCCAGCGCCCGGGCGGCGACGAGATCGACACCGTGGCCGGCGCCCTGGACGACATGCGCCGGGCGATTCTCGATGACATCCAGCGCCGCGAGCAGGACCGCCAGGCCCTGCAGGACAAGCGCGACGAATTGCAGAAAATGGTCCAGCGCCGCACCGCCAGCCTGATGCACGCCAAGGACGAGGCCGAGGCGGCCAACTTGGCCAAGTCACGCTTTTTGGCCACCATGAGCCACGAACTGCGCACGCCGTTGAACGGCATCCTCGGCATGGCCGAACTGTTGCGTGGCGCGCCGCTTGCGCACCAGGACCGCCAGCGTTTGCAGGCCCTGCACAAGGCCGGCGAGGGTTTGCTGACGATCCTCGACGAGGTGTTGTCCTTCGCCCGCCTGGAGGAGGGGCAAAGCCGCCCGGAGGCCCGGGATTTTTCCCTGCGCCAGTTGCTGGAGGAGGTCAGCACACTGCTCGAACCCCGGGCCCGGGAGCACGGCACGCAGTTGCAGGTGCACGTCGACCCGCGCTTGGCCCCGGGGCAGCACGGCGCCGAGCAGTACCTGCGCCAGGTGCTGAGCAACCTGCTGGCCAACGCCATCCGCTTTACCGAAGGCGGCTGGGTGCGGGTCGAGGTCCAGGTGCTGGAGGACGGACCACAACGGCAATGGCTGCGCTGCTCGGTGGCCGATAATGGCATCGGTATCGCGGCCTCGATGCGCGACAAGATCTTCGAGCGCTTCGTCCAGGCCAGTGACGCGGTGAGCCAGCGCTATGGCGGCACCGGCCTGGGCCTGGCGATCTGCAAGCACTTGGTGCAGCAACTGGATGGGCGCATCGGCGTGGACAGCGAGCTGGGGCAGGGCAGTCGTTTCTGGTTCGAACTGGCCCTGGGGGTCGGCCTGGGGCTACCGGCGCCACCGCCGGTCGCGGCACCGGTGCCGGGGCTGAAAATCCTGGTGGTGGAGGATGTGGCGCTCAATCGCGAGGTGGCCCAAGGCTTGTTGGAGCGCGACGGCCACCAGGTGTGGCTGGTGGAGGACGGCGAGGCGGCGCTGGAGCTGTGCCAGCGCCAGGGCTTCGATTTGTTGCTGCTGGACGTGCAACTGCCGGGTATCAGTGGCATCGAGCTGTGCCGCGAGCTGCGCCGGCGCCCGGGGCCCAATCGCCAGGCGCGGATCTTCGCCCTGACCGCCAGCGTCCAGCCGGCCCTGGTGCGCAGTTACCTGGAGGCGGGGATGCAGGGCATCCTCGGCAAGCCCTTGCAGATGGACAGCCTGCGCCAGGTGCTGGCCACTGCGGAGCAGGCCAGCGAGGAATTGGCGGCGCCAGCCCGGAGCGCCGAGGGCGTGCTCGACCAGGAACTGCTGGATACCCACCGCAGCCTGCTGGGGGAGCAGAAGTTGCAGGGGCTGTTCAAGGTCCTGGCGAGCACCCTGGACCAGCAACGGCCGTTGCTCGATGACGCCCTGGCGGCGGCCGACAGTACCCAGGTGCAGCACCTGGCTCACCGCCTGGCCGGCAGCGCCGACTCCCTGGGCTTTTGCGAACTGGCCCGGGTGCTGCGGGCGCTGGAGGATGCGGCGGGGCAGTCCGGCGTCGCGGCAATGGCCGCCCAGGTGCCAGACCTGCAGCAGGCCTGGCAGCGGGCGCGCAGGGCCCTGGATCAACTGCTGGCGGCCTGAAGTACAAAAACCTTACGACTTTTTACATCTTCGATCTTTTGCTTCAACGCGAACTTACATGGCTTTCCAATAATCGGTCGAGCCGCGCCCGCCGCGGCCTTCGAAGCTTATTGGAGATAATAATAATGAACCGCCTGCAAGCTGCTGCCCCATCCCGTCGTACCCCTTCCCAGCGCGCCCTGCGCCTCACCGACTGCTGAGGTGCGCCGTGACGACCACTACTGAACGCAAAGGCATCCAACTGACCCGGGCCTTGAAGAGCCGGCACATCTTCATGTTGTCCCTGGGAGGGGTGATCGGCACCGGGCTGTTCATGGGCTCCGGGGTCACCATCAACCAGGGCGGTCCCTGGGGGGCGATCCTGTCCTACCTGGTGGCGGGCTTCCTGATGTACCTGGTGATGGTCTGCCTGGGTGAGCTGTCGGTGCAGATGCCGGTGTCCGGCTCGTTCCAGGCCCATGCCACGAAGTACATCGGCCCGGCCACCGGCTTCATGATCGGCTGGGTCTACTGGATGAGCTGGGCCACCACCGTGGGCCTGGAGTTCACCGCCGCGGGCATGCTCATGCAGCGCTGGTTCCCCGGGGTGCCGATCTGGTACTGGTCGGCGTTTTTCGTAGCCTTGCTGTTCGGCATCAACGCCCTGGCCACCCGCGCCTTCGGTGAGGCCGAGTACTGGTTCGCCGGGATCAAGGTGCTGGCGATCCTCAGCTTCATCGTGGTCGGGGTGCTGGTGATCTTCGGCGTCATCGACCTGCCTGGCGGCGCCCCGGCGCCGATGTTCGACAACCTCACCGGCGATTCGCTGTTTCCCAACGGCCTGCCGGCGGTGTTCGCGGTGATGATGACCGTGGTCTATGCCTTCCAGGGCTGCGAGATCATGGGCGTGGCAGCGGGGGAGACCGACCAGCCGGAAAAGAGCATTCCACGGGCGGTGCGCAACGTGGTGTTCCGGGTGCTGATCTTCTACGTGCTGGCGGTGATGGTGCTGGCGGCGATCATTCCCTGGCAGCAGGCCGGATTGGTGGAAAGCCCGTTCGTCCAGGTGTTCGACATGGTGGGCATTCCCTATGCCGCGGACCTGATGAACTTCGTGATCCTCACGGCGATTCTCTCGGTGGGCAACTCCGGGCTGTACGCCTCGACCCGCATCCTCTGGGCCATGTCCAAGAGCGGCATGGCGCCCAAGGCGCTGTCGCCCCTGAGCAAGCAGGGCGTGCCGCTGCGGGCCCTGGCGATCACCCTGTGCTTCGCCCTGATCTCGCTGATGACCAGCTTCATCGCCGCCGACACCCTGTTCATGGTGCTGATGGCGGTGAGCGGCATGGCCGGCACCGTGACCTGGATCGTCATCGCCCTGGCCCAGTACCGCTTCCGTCGCCAGTTCCTGCGTGAGGGCGGGCAGTTGGAGCAGCTCAAGTACCGTGCGCCGTGGTTCCCCCTGGTGCCGCTGCTGTGCATCGTCCTGTGCAGTTCGCTGTTCGTGTTCCTGGCCCTGGATGAAACCCAGCGCCCATCCTTGTACTGGGGCTTCGGTTTCATCGCCCTGTGCTACGGCGCCTACTACTTGGTGAATCGCAAGCGCCAGGCCCAGCCATTGGCCGCCGCCACCTGACAGCCGAAGGCCCTGCGGGCCTTGGCGCAGCCTCGCTCCGCTCGACAGCGGCTACAGGGTTTTGTAGCCGCTGCCGCAGGCTGCGTACGGGGGCGCAGCGGCCGCAAGGTCTGCATCTTTACCGGGTTGTAGTGGCTTGTTCGAAGTTGTAACAGCCGCTCGGTCACAAATCGTTCGAATCACTATTTATTCAATAAAAACAACAAGATAGATAGGTGATCCGGCCCTGGCCGGCGCATCGGTCCAGCAATTGCCGTCTTGTTGAACAGTCGTTTAGCATGGTCCGCAACTCACCTCCCTCATGCCAAATACAATCATTCGAGGACGCCCATGAGCACTTCATCGTCGCTGCTTTGCCAGATCGAGGCGGGTATCGCCTGGATCACCCTCAACCGCCCGGACCAGCGCAATGCCTTGGACAT
The DNA here is from genome assembly GCF_009380155.1 of Pseudomonas piscis. Lineage (GTDB taxonomy): Bacteria > Pseudomonadota > Gammaproteobacteria > Pseudomonadales > Pseudomonadaceae > Aquipseudomonas > Aquipseudomonas piscis. Next base: position 304,814 of record NZ_WHUV01000002.1, read on the forward strand.
TCCCGGCCTGCGCCAATTGCACGGCTTGCTCGAGCGCTGCCAGGACGACCCGGCGGTGCGGGTGGTGGTGCTGGGCGGCAGCGGCCGCAGTTTTTGCGCGGGCGCCGACCTGGCCGAATGGGCCGAAGCCGAAGCCCGGGGCGCCCTGGAAAGCTACGGCTGGACCGAAACCGCCCACGCCCTGATGAGCTGCCTGCACAGCCTGGACAAACCCACCATCGCCGCCATCAACGGCACGGCCGTGGGCGCCGGCATGGACCTGGCGCTGTGCTGCGACCTGCGGGTAGCGGGGCAGTCGGCGCGGTTCAAGGCCGGCTACACCGGCATGGCCTATTCGCCGGATGCCGGTGCCAGCTGGCACCTGCCAAGGTTGATCGGCAGCGAGCAGGCCAAGCGCCTGCTGTTCCTCGATGAGCTCTGGAGCGCCGAACGTGCCCTGGCCGCCGGGCTGGTGGGCGAGGTCTGCGCCGACGAGCAACTGCGCGCCACCGTCAGCGAACTGGCCGGCCGCCTGGCCAACGGCCCGACTTTCGCCTTCGCCCAGACCAAGCGCCTGCTGCGCGAAAGCGCCGAGCGCGACCTGCCCGGGCAACTGGCCGCCGAACTGGCCGCCGGCTTGCTGTGCGGGCGCAGTGCCGACGGCACCGAGGCCCTGCGCGCGGCCACGGAAAAACGCCCGCCGCGCTTTATCGGTCGCTGAGCCGCGACCCAATCCACTTATTTCGCACCGTCAACCCGCCACAGGTAGCGCCATGAACTTCCAACTCAGCCAAGAACAAGAAATGTTGGTCGATGCAGTCCGCAGTTTTGTCAGCAAGGAGTTACTGCCCCACGAAGAGGCGGTGGACCGCGCCGACGAGGTCCCGGCCGAACTGGCCGCAGAGATTCGCAACAAGGCCATCGCCGCTGGTTTCTATGCCTTCAACATGCCCGAGGAGGTCGGTGGCGGTGGCCTCGACTACCTGTCCCAGGCGCTGATCGAGCGCGAGCTGGCCAAGTGTTCCTGGGCCCTGCATGTGTTCGTCGCCCGACCGTCGAAGATCCTCATGGCCTGCACCGGCTCGCAGATCGGCGACTACCTGCTGCCTTGCGTGCAGGGCAAGAAGATCGACTGCTTTGCCCTCACCGAACCCGGCGCCGGCTCCGATGCCAATGCCATCAAGACCCGCGCCGTGCGCGAGGGCGGCGACTTCGTGATCAATGGCGCCAAGCACTTCATCAGCCACGCCGGGCATGCGGATTTCGCCATCGTCTTCGCCGTCACCGGCACCTACGAGCACAACGGCCGCCAGCGCAATGCCGTGACCGCGTTCCTGGTGGACCGCGACACCCCGGGCCTGACCATTCGCCGTGGCCCCAAGTGCGTGAGCAACCGTGGCTACCACACCTTCGAGATGTTCTTCGACGACTGCCGGGTGCCGGCCCACCAGGTTTTGGGGGAGGTGGGCAAGGGCTGGGAGGTGGCCAACGCCTGGCTCACCGCCGGGCGGGTGATGGTCGCGGCCAACTGCGTGGGCCAGGCGCAGCGGGCGCTGGATGCCTCCCTGCAATGGGCGGCGGACCGCAAGCAGTTCGGCCAGGCTATCGGCAGCTACCAGGGGGTGTCGTTCAAGCTGGCGGACATGGCCACGCAGATCCGCGCCGCCGAGCTCTTGACCCTGCACACCGCCTGGAAGATGGACCAGGGCAGCATGACCGACGGCGAGGCCGGCATGGCCAAGCTGTTCGCCAGCGAAGTGCTGGGCAAGGTGGCCGACGAGGCGGTGCAGATCTACGGCGGCATGGGCCTGATGGACGAAGGCCCGGTGGAGCGCATCTGGCGCAACGCGCGGATCGAGCGGATCTGGGAGGGCACCTCGGAGATCCAGCGGCACATCATTTCCCGTGAACTGCTGCGGCCGTTGCTGCGCTGAACCGCCTGGAGAACCTGAGTCATGTCCCAGACCCTACGTGACAACCTCAAGCGCCTGCTGGCGCCCCGGCACCTGGCCTTCGTCGGCGGCCGCAGCATGGCCCGGGCCCTCAAGCGCTGCGCCGAGGGCGGTTTTGCCGGCGACCTGTGGCTGGTCAACCCGCAGCACGCGCAGATCGACGGCGTGCCCTGCGTGGCCAGTATCGACCAACTGCCTTGCGGCCCGGATGCGGTGTTCGTCGCCACCCACCGCGAGCTGACCCTGGACTGCGTCGCCCAGCTGGCGGCCAAGGGCGCGGGCGGGACGATCTGCTACGCCTCGGGGTTCGCCGAGACCGGCGCCGAGGGTCAGGCTCTGCAACAGCGATTGCTGCAGGCCGCCGGCGACATGGCCCTGCTGGGGCCCAACTGCTACGGCCTGCTGGATTACCTGCACGGCGCCGCCCTGTGGCCGGTGGCCCACGGCGGCCAGAAGGTCGAGCGGGGTGTGGCGGTGCTGACCCAGAGCGGCAACTTCGCCTACAACCTGTCCATGAGCGACCGTTCGTTGCCGGTGGCCTACATGGCCTCGGTGGGCAACCAGGCGCAACTGGGCATCGCCGAACTGATGGACGTGCTGCTGGACGAACCCCGAGTCACCGCCATCGGCCTGCACCTGGAAGGCCTGAAGAACGTGCCGGGGTTCGCCCGGGCTGCGTACAAGGCCCTGGAAAAGGGCATTCCAATCATCGCCCTGAAGACCGGGGTGTCGCAGATCGGCGCCGAGTTGGCCCTGAGCCACACCAGCTCGCTCTCCGGCTCCGATGCGCTGTACGACGCCTTGTTCCAGCGCCTGGGGGTGATCCGCGTCAGCGGCCCGGTGAGTTTTGTCGAGACCTTGAAGGCCGCGTCCTGCGGCCAGTTGCCCGCGGGCCCGCAGTTGATGGCCCTGGCCTGTTCCGGGGGCGATGCCGGGTTGATCGCCGACTACGCCGAGCGCAACGGCCTGGAGTTGCCCAAGCTGGCGAGCGAGCAATGCCAGGCGCTGGCCCAGGTGTTGCCGGGGTACGCCAACCTGGTCAATCCGCTGGATTTCACCACCGCGATCTGGGGCGATGCCCAGGCCTTGCAGCAGATGCTCGATACCGTGCTGGGCAGCGCAGCCGACAGCGCCATGCTGGTGCTGGATTACCCGGCCGAGTTCACCGGCGAGCGCAAGGAATGCGACCTGCTGCTGGAGCTGTTCTGCGCCGCGTTGCAACGCCATGGCAAGCGCGGTTTCGTCACCTCGGCCTTCCCCGAATTGCTGCCGGCGGCGGCCCGGGAGCGCCTGCATGCCCTGGGCATCCCGGCCTTGCAGGGGGTCGAGGACGGCCTGGCGGCCTGGGGCCGGATCGCCGCCTACCAGGGCCGGCGCCAGGCCTTGCTGGAACTGGGCGAGGCGGCCCTGGTGCCGCTGTGTCCCGAGGCCCTGGAGGGGACGGGCCAACTGCTGGATGAATGGCAATCCAAACAGGCCCTGCGCGAATTTGGCCTGCGCATTCCCGAGGGCCTGCTGAGCACTCCCGAGCAGGCGCTGAGCGCTGCGGCGGCGGTGGGTTATCCGCTGGTGCTCAAGGCTGTCAGCGTCGAGCTGCCGCACAAGACCGAAGCCGGCGCGGTGGCTCTGAACCTCAAGGACCCCGAGGCGCTGGGCGCGGCGCTGCGGCAGATGCGCGCGCGGATCGCCGAGCATGCCCCGGGGGTGGTCTTCGACCAGGTGCTGCTGGAGCCCATGGCCGCGCCGCCCCTGGCCGAGCTGATCGTCGGCATCAAGCGCGAGGAGCATTTCGGCCTGGCCCTGGTGATCGGCGCCGGCGGGGTGCTGGTGGAGCTGCTCAAGGACAGTCGCAGCCTGTTGCTGCCGACTCATCCGGCGGCGATCCGCCAGGCCGTGCTGCAACTGCGCAGCGCTGCCTTGCTGCAAGGCTTTCGCGGACGTCCGGCGGCCGACCTGGACGCGCTGGTAGCGGCCATCGGTGCGGTGGCCGACTACGCCTGCGAACACGCGGCGACCCTGCTGGAACTGGATGTGAACCCATTGTTGGTCGGTGCCCGCGGCACCGTCGCGGTCGATGCGTTGATTCGCCTTGGCCGGGTATGAGGAGAGAGACATGCACGAACAGACCTTGACCGGTGGCCAGGCCCTGGTGCGCCTGCTGGCCGGCTACGGCGTCGACACGGTATTCGGTATTCCCGGGGTGCACACCCTGGAGTTGTATCGCGGCCTGCCCGGCAGCGGCATCCGCCATGTGCTGACGCGCCACGAACAGGGCGCCGGGTTCATGGCCGACGGTTATGCCCGGGTCAGCGGCAAGCCGGGGGTGTGTTTCGTCATCAGCGGCCCGGGGGTGACCAACGTCGCCACGCCCATTGGCCAGGCCTATGCCGATTCGATCCCGCTGCTGGTGATTTCCAGCGTCAACCACAGCGCCAGCCTCGGCAAGGGCTGGGGCTCGCTGCACGAAACCCAGGACCAGCGCGCCATTACCGCGCCGATCACCGCGTTTTCGGCCCTGGCCCTGAGCCCCGAGGACCTGCCCGAGCTGCTGGCCCGGGCCTTCGCCGTATTCGACAGCGAGCGCCCGCGGCCGGTGCATCTCTCGGCGCCGTTGGATGTGCTGGCGGCCCCGGTGGCCCGGGACTGGACTGGCGAGGTGCGGCGGCGCCCGGCCCGTGGTCCCGCCGCAGCGGCGGATGTGCACCAGGCGGCGGACCTGCTGCGTCTGGCCAAGCGGCCGATGATCATCGCCGGCGGAGGGGCTTTGCACGCCGGCGCGGCCCTGCAGGAGTTGGCGACCCGGCTGGGCGCGGTGTGCTTCAGCAGCGTGGCCGGCAAGGGCCTGCTGGCGGACCGGGCGCCGCTCAATGCCGGTGCGACCCTGTGCGTGGAGCCCGGCTGGCAGTTGATCAGCCAGGCCGATGTGGTGCTGGCGGTGGGCACCGAGATGGCCGACACCGACTACTGGCGCGAGCGCCTGCCGCTCAACGGCCAGCTCGTGCGGCTGGACCTCGACCCACGCAAGTTCAACGACTTCTACCCCTGCGCCGTGGCCTTGCACGGCGATGCCCGGCAGACCCTGGAGGCCTTGCTCGAGGACCTGGAGCAGCCGCCGGCGGACTCCAGTTGGGCGGTCGGTGCGGTGGCCAGGTTACGCCGTACGGTGGACGAGGGGCAGGGGCCGTTGCAGCGCATTCACCAGCAGATTCTCCAGCGAGTGGCGGCCGAGCTGCCCGAGCGCGGCTTCATCAGCAGCGACATGACCCAGCTGGCCTACAGCGGCAACTACCTGTACCCCAGCCAGGGGCCGCGCAGCTGGTTGCACCCCACCGGCTACGGCACCCTGGGCTACGGCCTGCCGGCGGCCATCGGCGCCAAGCTCGGCGCGCCCGGTCGCCCGGGCCTGGTGCTGGTGGGCGACGGTGGTTTTCTCTACACCGTGCAGGAGCTCGCCACGGCGGTGGAGGAACTGGACAGCCCGCTGGTGGTATTGCTGTGGAACAACGACGCCCTGGGCCAGATCCGCGATGACATGCAGGCCCTGGACATCGAGCCCATCGGGGTTTTGCCGCGCAACCCGGACTTCACCGCCCTGGCTCGGGCCTTCGGTTGCCCGGTGAGCCAGCCGGCCAGCCTCGACGAGCTGCAACAGGCGCTGCGCCGTGGGTTCGCCCAGCCCGGGGTGACGCTGATCGAGCTCAAGCACGCCTGTGCCCAGGCCTGACCTACATTTTTTGCCAGGAGTTTCGCCATGCGTTTTTCCAAGCTGACCCAACGTATCGCCGGCGATGGCGCCGCCGCCTGGGATATCCACTACCGGGCCCTGGCCAAGCGCGAGCGGGGCGAGCCGGTGTGGCTGCTGTCGGTGGGCGACCCGGATTTCGACACCCCGCAGCCCATCGTCCAGGCGGCCATCGACAGCCTGCGCGACGGCCATACCCATTACGCCGACGTGCGCGGCAAGCGTGCACTGCGCGAGGCCATTGCCCGCCGTCACCAGTCGCGCAGCGGGCAGGTGGTGCAGGCCGATGAGGTGGTGGTACTGGCCGGTGCCCAGTGCGCGCTGTACAGCGTCGCCCAATGCCTGCTGGACCCGGGGGACGAGGTGATCGTCGCCGAGCCGATGTACGTCACCTACGAGGCGGTGTTCGGCGCCTGCAATGCCCAGGTGGTGCCGTTGCCGGTACGCGCCGAGGAGCGCTTCCAGGTGCGCCCAGAGGACGTGGCCGCGCGCATCACCGGCAAGACCCGGGCGCTGGTGCTCAACAGCCCGCACAACCCCACGGGGGCGAGCATTCCCCGGGCCACCTGGGAGGCGTTGGCGGCGCTGTGCATCGAGCATGACCTGTGGCTGATCTGCGACGAGGTCTACAGCGAACTGCTGTACGAGGGCGAGCACGTCAGCCCGGCCAGCCTGCCGGGCATGGCTGAGCGCACCGCGACCCTCAACAGCTTGTCCAAGTCCCATGCCATGACCGGCTGGCGCCTGGGCTGGGTGGTGGCCCCGGCGCCCCTGGCCGCGCACCTGGAGAACCTGGCGCTGTGCATGCTCTATGGCTCGCCGGAGTTCATCCAGGACGCCGCCATCGTCGCCCTGGAGCAACCCTTGCCACAGTTGGCGGCGATGACCGAGGCCTACCGCCAGCGGCGCGACCTGGTCTGCGATTGCCTGGCCGACTGCCCGGGTGCCCGGCCGCTGAAGCCCGATGGCGGCATGTTCGTGATGGTCGACATTCGCGCCACGGGCCTGAGCGCCCAGGCCTTCAGCGAACGGCTGCTGGACGAGCAGGGGGTGTCGGTATTGGCCGGTGAAGCCTTCGGTCCCAGCGCCGCCGGGCATATCCGCCTGGGCCTGGTGCTGGAGCCCGAGGCCCTGCGCGAAGCCTGCCGGCGCATTGCCCGCTGCGCCAGCGATTGCCTCGCCTAGGCGGAGGATCGTCGGAAGGCCCTGCGGGCCTTGGCGCAGCATCGCAGGCTCAGCAGCGGCTACAGGCTTGGTGTAGCCGCTGCCGCAGGCTGCGTACGGGCGCGCAGCGGCCGCAGGGTAGGGGATCGTTGGAAGGTGTTGGGGGTTAAGCGCGGTCGGTTTCCAGGGGCGGGTCGAAGGCCACGAACAGCTGGTCGGCGGTGATGTTGGCCAGGTCCTGGCGCATGTTGCGCTCCAGCAGGCTGAACAGCCGGGTGAAGACGTCGAACACCTTGCAGTGCTCTTCCATGCCAGAGAAGGGGTTGTCGATCTTCTCGGCGATCAGCGAGCTTTCCTGCACCGCGTCGTAGACGTCCTGCAGGGTGATCTGCGCCGCTGGGCGGGCCAGGGTCAGGCCGCCCTTGGGGCCACGGCAGGAGGCGAGGATATCGGCCTTGACCATCTGCGACACCAGGTTGCGCACCCGCGCCGGGTGGATCTTGACCCATTTGGCGATGGTCTCGGTGCGCAGCTTCTGCGGCGCGTTGGCGGCCACGAAGGACAGGATGTAGGAAGCGGTGATCAGGCGGGTCGACTGGCTCATGGGTGTCTGCAAGTCCCTGGGAAGGCGCCAGTATGCCAGCGCTGGCCGTTCAACGACGCGGTGAAAGCGATTGTGTGGAAAATAAAGTATTTGTTACGGTAACAATTATAAATAAACCCCGAGGAACCGCCATGAATGTGCTGATCGTCCACGCTCACCCCGAGCCGCAATCCTTCACCGCCGCGCTGCGCGACCAGGCTCGCAGCACCTTGGAGGCCCTGGGGCACCAGGTGCAGGTCAGCGACCTGTACGCCATGGACTGGAACCCGGTGGCCAGCGCCGCCGACTTTGCCCGGCGCGATAACCCCGAGTACCTGGTCTATGCCCTGGAGCAGCGGGTGGGGGTGAAGAACGGCGGGATCGCCGCCGACATCCAGGGCGAGCTGGACAAATTGCTGTGGGCCGATCTGCTGATCCTCAATTTCCCGGTGTACTGGTTCTCGGTGCCGGCCATGCTCAAGGGCTGGATCGACCGGGTGCTGGTGTCCGGGGTGTGCTACGGCGGCAAGCGTTTCTACGACCAGGGCGGCCTGGTGGGCAAGAAGGCCCTGCTGAGCCTGACCCTGGGCGGGCGCGAGCACATGTTCGGCCAAGGGGCGATCCACGGTCCGCTGGAGGATATGTTGCGCCCGCTCTTGCGCGGCACCCTGGCCTATGTCGGTTGCCAGGTGCTGGAGCCGTTCGTGGCCTGGCACGTGCCCTATATCAGCCAGGACGCGCGCGAAGGGTTCCTGGCCCAGTACCGCCAGCGCCTGGAGCGCATCGAAGAGGAGCAACCGCTGGTGTTCCCGCGCCTGGAACAGTTCGACGAGGCCCTGTACCCGTTACCGGCGTGATGGGCTTCGTGTAGCCGCTGCCGCAGGCTGCGCATGGGCGCGTAGCGGCCAAGGGGTTGGTAATTGCTGGAAGGACCTGGGGGCCTTGGCGCAGCTTCGCAGGCTCAGCAGCGGCTACAGGGGGTGTAGCCGCGGCCGTGGGGGGATCGGCTCAGAAGCGCAGGGTGACACCGGTGGTCAGCCAGCGGTCGCGCCGGTCCGTCAGGTGCTGGCCCAGGATCAGGTCCAGGTCCAGGGCGTGGCCGATGTGCAGGCGCGGGCCGGCTTGCCAGGCTTGTTCGCCGCCGCGCTGGCCGTAGCGTTCGGCGATCAGGGTCAGGCTGGGCAGCAGTTCGTATTCCACCCCCGTGCCCCAGGTCCAGCGATGGTGCTGCTGGCCGTCGTCATAGGCGTGGCTCCAGCCGGTACTGAGGTTCAGGTGCAGTGCGTCGCTGGGGCTGAAGGTCAGCGGCAGGCTGAGGTCGCCGCCGTCGAAGCTGTGGCTGCGGTTCAGTGCCCAGTGGGCGGAACCGGCGAGCGCCAGTTGCAGGCCCAGGTCGTCGCGGTCCAGCAAGGCCAGCTTGACCTGGGGGCTGAGCTGGGTTTCGCCGTGTTCATCGGTTTCCTGGCGTTGCAGTGCGGCGCCCAATTGCACCCCAGGCAGTTGGCTGAAGGTGCAGGCCGGGACCAGCACGCTGTTGTGGTTCGAGCCTTGGCGGCGATCGACCTGGTACCAGAGATCGACATTGCATTCGCCGGGGGCGTTGATCCCGCCGTTGTCCACCACGTAGGCGCCACCGGCGGCCTGGGCCTTGGAGCACAGGGCCAGGGTCGCGGTGGCGCCGGCGGTGATGGCCAGGAACAGCAGGTTGCGCTTGAGCATGCGGCTTTTGGCGACGGGCAGCGGTTGGCCCCAGGCGCGGGAGCGGGAGGAGCGATGCGGACGATGCTGGGTCATGGCGAATCTCACGGCTGTGGGCGCCGGGTTGGCGGCGCCCGGGGTTGGAGTCATGAAGTGGCGGGTGATCACTCACCCAGGCCCAGGGTCTGGATGCCCTGGGTCCGGGCTTGGGCCAGCAGTTCCTCGGTGTCGTCGCCACCGGGCAGGGCGAGGACGATGTCGGGGCGGCTGTCGGCCAGCATGAAGCGGTTGCGCAGGCGCTCGGCATGCTTGCCGTGCAACTGCCAGTTGGGCGGGTAGCGGACGAGGTCGGCGCCGATCTCCCGGGCCCAGTCCTCGATCTGCGCCCCGAGGAACTGGCTGCCGCCATGGATCACCACCCGTACCGGGTGCAGGCGCTGGAAGGCCTCCAGTACCTGGCGGCAGCGGCGGCTGTCGGTGTAGTGGCGACCGGCGCAGATCAGGACGCGCATCGGCTGTCCTCCCGGGTGTCGTGCGACTGGCCGGGCAGGGTCTCGGCCAGTGGCTCGCCGAGATAGCCGTGCTCGATGTCACGCTCGCCGGCCCGCTCCAGCACTGGGTAGGCCAGGGCGGCGATGTGGTGGTGAACCCGCCGGTAGTCGCGCAGCAGGCGCTGGAAAATGTCCCCGGACTCGGCCCAGGCGCTGCGGTCTTCGCGCAGTTGGCGAAAGTGCTCGCGGCCGGCGGCGGCTTCCAGGCGGCGCACGTTCTCCTTGCGTGCCACCAACTGATGGGCGGTGGCCAGGTCTTCGCGCAGGAACACCGTGACCGCGAGGCTGAGGCTGGCCAGCAGTTCCTGGTGCAGCGGCACCAGGGTCCCCAGCTCGAAGGCGGAGAACGGCTCGCTGCGACGCAGGCGTCGTACCGCCAGCTGCGCCAGGCTGCTGCTGAGGATGTCGCCGGCGTGTTCCAGGTTGATCACCAGCAGCAGGATTTCCTGGGAGCGGTCGGCGTCCTGGTCGCTGATGCCTTCCTTGCCGATGTCCGCCAGATAAGCGCGGATCGCCGCGCTGAGCAGGTCCAGGGACTGGTCGATCTGGCGGATCTGCTCGGCATTGGCCACCTGCGAGGTGCGCAGCAGTTGCAGGACCCGGTCGAGCATGCCCGAGAGCATGTCGGCCATGCGCAGGGCCTCGCGGGCGGCATTGGCCAGGCCGATATTGGCCACTTCCAGCCCGGCCTCGTCCAGGTACAGCGGCATGCCCGGGTCGGTCACTGGCGGTGGGGCCGGCAGCAGGCGGGTCAGCAGCTTGCCCATGGGCTCGGTGAAGCCGATGAACAGCAGCCCCAGCACCAGGCTGAAGACGCTGTGCAGGTAGACCACCAGCAGCGCCCCGGGCAGCTGGCGCACGCCTTCGAGCTGGGCCAGTGCGCCGATCCACGGCAATACCAGCGCCACCCCGGCCAGGCGCACCAGCAGGTTACCCAGGGGCAGGCGCCGGGCGACGTTGCCGCTGGCGCCCAGCAGCGAGGGCAGGCTGCCGCCGAGATTGACCCCCAGCACCAGGGCCATGCTGGTGGCCGGAGACAGCAGCCCGGTGCCGGCCAGCGAGGCGACCAGCAGCACCACTGCCACGCTGGAGTGGCACATCCAGGTCAGCACGACCGCCACCAGCAGCGCCAGCAGCAGGTCGCCATCCAGGCTTTGCATCACCAGGCGCAACACCGGGGTGTGTTCCACCGCACCCAGGGTGGCGCCGAGCGTGCCCAGGGCCAGGAGCATCAGGCCCAGGCCGATCAGCGCGGCGCCGATGCTTTCAAAGCGCGAGTCATCGCGCAGGCGCAGGCACAAGAAGCCCGCCAGCAACGCCACCGGGGCGGCCAGCGAGAGGTCCAGGCTCAGCAGCTGGACCACCAGGGTCGAGCCGATGTTGGCCCCCAGCATCACCGCCAGCGCCGGGGCCAGGCCCAGGGTGCCGGCGGCGGTGAAGGAGCTGGCCATCAGGCTCACTGCGGTACTGCTTTGCAGCACCCCGGTGATGCCGACGCCGCACAGCAGCGCCAGCCAGCGGTTGTTCAGGTGTTGCCCGAGCCAGTGGCGCAGCGGGCTGCCGAAGCCGCGCAGCAGCGAGTTGCAGATCATCTGCGAGCCCCACAGCAAGAGGGCGATGGCGCCGGCCAGGTTGATCAGTAGGGTGGTTCCCGACATGAGGGTTCTCCCGGGACGGGTGCGGGTTCAGGCGATCGCCAGGCGCAGCGAGGCGCGGTTGATGGCGGCGCTCAAATCCAGCACGAAACGCATTTCCACGGCGCTCAACAGGCCCCGCGCATAGAGACGGCAACCCAGGCGGGCGAGCAGCCGGGCACAGGCGCACAAGGCGCAGACCAGCAAGGCCTTGAGGCCGCGTTGCAACGAAGAAAAAGGCTTGAGGTACATGGCGACGCTCCTTTGGGGCGAGCGCTGTCGGTGTCGGCACGGCGCGGGCCGCGCCGACGGTGGCAGCAGTGGGCTGGATGATCGCAAGCGACCGCCGGCGGGCGGCCGCGCCACGTTTCAGGCCCTTAGAACCACTGCTTGAAGCGGCGGATGTACAGGGTCTTCATGGTCTGGGCGACCACGCAGTAGCTGAGCAGGGTGCCCACCAGCCAAGGGAAGTACTCCCACGGCAGCGGCACCAGGCCGACCATGCTGCCCAGGGGCGAGAAGGGCACGTAGATCCCCAGCGCCATCACCAGTCCAGTAGCCAGCATCACCGGCAAGGCCGCGGTGCTCTGGATGAACGGGATCTTGCGGGTGCGCAGCATGTGCACCACCAGGGTCTGGGACAGCAGCCCCTCGATGAACCAGCCGGATTGGAACAGCGCCGCCATCTCCACGCTGTTGGCGGCGAACACGTACCACATCAGGGCGAAGGTGGTGATGTCGAAGATCGACGAGGTCGGCCCGATCCAGATCATGAAGCGCCCGATGTTGTTGGCGTCCCACTTGCGCGGCTTGGCCAGGTACTCCTTGTCCATCTTGTCCCAGGGCAGGGCCAGCTGGGAGAAGTCGTACATCAGGTTCTGCAGCAGCAGGTGGATCGCCAGCATCGGCAGGAACGGGATGAAGGCACTGGCCACCAGTACCGAGAACACGTTGCCGAAGTTGGAGCTGGCAGTCATGTTCAGGTACTTCATGATGTTGCCGAAGGTCTCGCGGCCCTTGATCACCCCTTCTTCGAGCACCATCAGGCTCTTTTCCAGGAGGATGATGTCCGCCGATTCCTTGGCGATGTCGGTGCCGCTGTCCACCGAGATGCCGACGTCGGCATCGCGCAGGGCCGGGGCGTCGTTGATCCCGTCGCCGAGGAAGCCCACGGTGTGGCCGTTGGCCTGCAAGGCCTTGAGCACCCGCGACTTCTGCAGCGGGGTCAGCTTGGCGAACACCGTGCGTTCTTCCACCAGCCGGCCCAGGACTTCATCGTCCATGTGCTCGATGTCGCGGCCCAGCAGTGGCTCGCCGGCTTCCAGGCCGACCTCACGGCAGATCTTGGCGGTGACGATAGGGTTGTCGCCGGTCAGTACCTTGACTGCCACGCCGTTGTCGCGCAGGGCGGCGATGGCCGGGCCGGCGGTTTCCTTGGGCGGATCGAGGAAGGTCAGGCAGCCTTCGATCACCAGTTCGCGCTCATCGCTGGCGCTGTACTGGCTGCGGGTCTGGCCTTTGGGCAGCTCCCGGGTGCCCACCAGCAACACGCGAAAGCCGTCACGGTTGTAGCTTTCGGCCAGGGTCAGCAGTTGTGCCCGGCGCTCGGCGTCCAGCGCCACGGTGATGCCGTCCTGGCGCACCCGGGTGGCGGTCTCGAGCATTTCCTCCACCGCGCCCTTGCACACCAGGAGGTGCTGGCCATGGGCGTCAGCGAGGATCACCGACAGGCGCCGGCGCACGAAGTCGAACGGCAATTCATCGATCTTGCGCCAGGCGGCGGGCGGGGTGAAGCGCGGGTTCTCTTCGGCGAAGGCCACCACCGCGCGGTCCATCAGGTTCTTCATGCCGCTCTGGTGGTAGCTGTTGAGCCAGGCCAGTTGCAGTACCTGGTCGCAGCGTTGGCCGTCGATGCCCACGTGGTGCTCGAGGATGATCCGGTCCTGGGTCAGGGTGCCGGTCTTGTCGGTGCAGAGCACGTCCATGGCGCCGAAGTTCTGGATCGCGTTGAGGCGCTTGACCACCACCTTGCGCTTGGCCATGGCCGCGGCGCCCTTGGCCAGGTTGGCGCTGACGATCATCGGCAGCATTTCCGGGGTCAGGCCGACGGCCACCGCCAGGGCGAACATGAAGGCATCGGCCCAGTCGCCCTTGGTGAAGCCGTTGATCAGAAGCACCACCGGCACCATCACCAGCATGAAGCGGATCAGCAGCCAGCTGACACTGTTGACTCCGCGGTCGAAGGCGGTTTGCGAGCGCGAGCCGACGATGGAGCGGGCCAGGGAGCCGAAGTAGGTACGCGCGCCGGTGGCCACCACCACGGCGGTGGCGGTGCCGCTGACCACGTTGGTGCCCATGAAGCAGATGTTGGGCAAATCCAGCAGGTCTTGTTGGTCGGCGGCCTGGGCCTTGGCGGATTTCTCCTGGACGGCGCCCAAGGTGTCGTACTTCTCCACCGGCAAGGCTTCGCCGGTGAGCACCGCCTGGCTGATGAACAGGTCGCGGGATTCGATCAGGCGGATATCGGCGGGGATCATGTCGCCCGCCGAGAGCTGGATGATGTCGCCCACCACCAGTTCGCGCATCGGTACTTCGCGTACCCGGGCCTGCATGCCCATCTGCTCGCGCCGCAGGACCGCGGCGGTGGTGCGGACCATCGCCTTGAGGGCCTCGGCGGCCTTGGCCGAGCGGTGCTCCTGCCAGAAGCGCATCAGGCCGCTGGCCAGGACCATCACCAGGACGATGATGACCCCGGTGAGATCGGTTTCTTCGCCGGCCTGCAGCGGCAGCCAGAAGTCGGTGAAGAAACTGATACCGGTCAGGGTCATCAGCACATAGATGAAGGGGTTGTTGAAGGCTTGCAGCAGCTGCACCAGGGCGTGCGGCGGACGGTCGTGGGCGACCTCGTTGTGGCCGTCCCGTTGCAGGCGGCCTTCGGCGTCCAGTTCGGTGAGGCCGGCGGTGCTGGAGTTGACATTGGCCAGGGTCACGGCCAGGCCGTTCTGGGCTTCACGGGCGGCGCGCATCGACAGCTTGTGCTGGTCGCCGGTGGCGTTGTGGTTGCGGGAAGTTGCGATTTTTACAGTCATGGGTGTGTGCTCCTGCCGCTTGCTGACGGCGCGACACACGAGCTACTCAACTAATCAAAGGCGAGCGAAAGTATGTCGAACCGCAGGTTGGCGATCGATTTTGATCTGGGCGTCTTTCAGGATTTAACGTTCGCTGTCCATGCAATGAAGTTGCATGGGCAGCGAACCTACTACTGGCCTCTTCCATAACTTTCTCCAGCATGTTCATTAACTTGAAGGCGATAGGGTGCCGACAAGTTCCTATATAAGGAATTCGTCTTTGAATAACGAAAGTTATTGGCGCCTGGAACTTAGGTGCGAGCCCCGAGATACCGGCCAAGGATCAAGGCGGACTGGGTGAAGAGCCAGGCCGCGCCCCGACTCTGCGGGTCCTGGCTGTCGTCGAAGCTCCAGCGTTGTTGCAGTTGGCCGCTGGTGGGGCAGACACGCCAGTTGGCCCGCAGGTGCGTGGCGCAGGCAGCTGTGGTGCGAGAGAAAGGCGAGCGGGCCTGGGCCTTGGGCTCAGGGCGCAGCTTGACCCGCATGGTCGCGGCAAAGGCGCGAACACCGGGCATTACAGAGGAAGTGAAGGTCATAACAGTTGCCTCGCGACCGGACTGGCTCCGGAGGAGGCAAGTTACGTAGGAGCGTCAAGCTCTAGCGCAGCTCACCCGACCGTGGAGTCGAGTCCCGTCTTGTTCAGGGTTAAGTGCCTGGCGGTGCCCGAGGGCCGCGACCAGACAGCGTCTAGATACTGTGTCCATTGGCTTCTTTGGTGAGTTGGAAAAAAGGCCGGTTTGACCGGCCCGCGCAATTTACTCAGGGCGCTGGGATGAGTCAAGTTCAAATTGCCCGATAATCAATGTTCGATGATGTTTTTTTCAGCTGAGGTTCAGGCGCGGGATAAGTAACTTGTGAACTTGAACATATGAAGTAGACGGATAATAAAAAGTGCCCATGATCGAAAAGCATCATGGGCACTCAATAGTCGCGAAGTTGCCAGGACCTCAATGGAGCAGGTGCTGGGAAATGTCCTTGTAGGTGGCGCTGTCAGTGGCGGCCATCAATTGCCGGCCATCCTTGAAGGTGCCGATGAAGGTCACCTCGTTTTCCGTGCCCGCGATCAGGTAGCCGGCCAGGGCCCCCACCGGACCCAACAACATGGCGCCGGCCAGGCCGTAGCCCAGGGCGTCGCGGTTGGCCACGGGACTTTCGCTGGCGATTTCCAGGGACTTGAACGCCGATGCCTTGACGTCGACCCCGGCACTGTTGAACACCGTCTTGAGCCTGAAGGTACCGTGCCGGTACTCACCGGTGCCTTGCAGGAAATCACCCGATAAAACCTCGATCTTTGCCATGTTGAATCATCCTTATCCAAGCATAACCAGACAGGCCATTGGGCTCGCCGTCATGGCGAGCGTCAACGGAGTTGCGATGAAGGGCACTACCACCAGTCAGCAGCCCTCGTGCATCCAGCCTCGGCCAGTGCTCCGCTGGCGATGCTGATCCAAGTCAGGGCTGTGAATGTTTGTAGCAGCCAGCCGACCAGTGCCCCGGGGCTTCCGACCAGCGGTGCGGCCAGCGATGGCAGAAGGGGACGAGCGGTATGAAGAGCCAGTGTCCGGCCATTACCTTGCGGTGATTCGTGACGGTTGTATTACCCTGCGTCACTGATTGTCGTCCGCTCTCGGGTCCCTGGAGTCGCCATGCCTCGCTTCGCCGCCAACCTCAGCATGCTCTACCCGCAACACGCCTTTCTCGATCGCTTCGCCGCAGCTGCCGCCGATGGCTTTGCCGGCGTGGAATACCTGTTTCCCTATGAGCATCGCCCTGAGGAACTCAGGCAGCGCCTGGACGACCATGGCCTGCAGCAGGTGCTGTTCAACGCACCACCGGGGGACTGGGCGGCGGGAGAGCGTGGCACGGCCTCGCTGCCCGGACGCGAGCAGGAGTTTCGCGCAGGGTTCGCCCGGGCCCTGGAGTACGCCGCGGTGCTGGGTAATGCACGCATCCATGTGATGGCCGGATTGCTGGCCGACGAAGGCGAGCGGGCCCGGCACCATGGGGTCTACCTGGAGAACCTGGCCCATGCCTGCGCCCGGGCCGCCGAGGTGGGTATCACGGTACTGGTGGAGCCGATCAACACCCGGGACATGCCGGGGTTCTTCCTCACCCGCCAGGACCAGGCCCAGGCCATCTGCCGCGAAGTAGGGGCCGACAACCTCAAGGTGCAGTTCGACTGCTACCACTGCCAGATCGTCGAGGGTGACGTGGCCACCAAGCTGCGCCGCGACCTGGCGGGCATCGGCCATATCCAGGTCGCCGGGGTGCCGGAGCGCCATGAACCGGATCAGGGCGAGTTGCATTACCCCTACCTGTTCCAGTGGCTGGATGAGCTGGGTTACGCCGGCTGGGTCGGTTGCGAGTACCGGCCCCGGGGCGACACCAGCGCCGGCCTGCAATGGCTGCGGGACTGGCAGGCGCGTTGATGCGATGGCCCCGGGCTAGGGGCAGAAGGGGCAGTACAGGTTGTCCAGGAAGTCATCGCTGTGGATGTTCGCGTCCAGGACCTGCACCACCACCGGGCCGTGGCGCGGGCACTCCAGCACTTGCCCGGCGCCGCTGCGGGCGGGCTGTTCTGCGCTGAACTCGTTGCAGCCGCACCAGGGGCACTTTTGCAGGGGCTGTTCGTGCTGCCCGAGGATCGCCAGTGTCCAGCCGCAGCCGGTGCAGTTCAGGCGGTGAAGGGCGCGGGCAGGGGTGAAGGTGGGCATCGATGGTTCCTTGGCAGGGTACTCAGGCGTGGTTCAGCAGCCGTTTGAGCAGGCGGGTCAGCGGTTCCCGGGCCTTGCAGCTCTTGAACGGCGAAGGGATATGTCGCAAGAAGTGCTGCCAGGGATACCCCCCCGGATCGCGCCGGGTAGACAGCAGGTAATCGTGCAGGGCCAGGGCCGACTCCCGGTGGTAGGCCCACAGCAACTGGCCCCTGTATGGCACGCCGTAATAAGCCTCGGTTGGCCAGTTCAGTACATGCCTGGCCTGGTAATCGCAGTGCGGGCAACTGACTGATCCATGGTCCAGGCTGTGCTGGCGGTAGCCGTGGCGCGGTTGTCGCCATTGCTCGGCGCGATAGCCCTCGGGCAGCGGTCCCAGGCTCTGCAACGGGTCGCCATGCAGGCCGGGATAGTACAGGGCGTAGTGGCGGTAGTGGCCGCAGCTGTCTTGGGGGCGCCAGTATTCCAGCAACGGATGGGCCTGGAACCAGGGCACGTCGACCTTGCGCTCGATACTCACCGCCACCAGGAATTCGAAGTCGGCCTGGCCTGCGCATTGGGGGCAGGCCAGTGCCAGTTGGTGGGGCATGGGGTGGTACTGATAGAGGCCGGTCATGCTCGGTTCAATCGGTCGATGTGCGTGGGCGGTCGATCTTCCAGCGCTGCTTGAGCCGTTGCAAGCTGCCATCGCGCTCCATCGCCTCAAGGGCCTGCTGCCAGCGGGCGACCTGAGCCGGGTCGACCTTGGGCGAGAAGGCGATATAGGCATCCTGGTGCATCAGCGGGATCTGGTAGCGCAGCTGTTCCAGCCCCATGCCTTGCTCGGCGGCGAAGGTGCCGACGCTCATGGTGTCGGCGACCACGTACTGCACGCGGCCGATCTGCAACAGGCGCATCATGATTTCCGGGCTGTCCACGCCCCACAGGTTGGTCAGGCCCTGTTGCCGGAGGAAGCTGTAGACCAGCCACTTGCGCGGCACGGCGATCTGGCCCTGGGTCTGCTGCAGGTCGGCCACTGGCATGGTGTCGCTGCTGCGGCTGTAGAGCGCGGTCTCGGTCTGCATCAAAGGCCCGACCCACTGGTAGTGGGTTTCGCGCTCGGCGGTGCGCAGGATGGTGAACACCGCAGTATCGGCTTCCTCGCTGGCATCGCGCAGGGCCCGCAGCATCGGCCGTTGCTGGATCTGGACAGGGTCGCCGCTGCGTTGCGCCAGGGCCTGCACCACATCGACGCCGAAACCTGCCATGTGCTCGCCCTGCTGGAAGTGCAGCGGTGGGTGGTTGTCGGTCAGCATGCGCAGCGGCTCTGCGCTGGCCGCAAGGCTCAACAGGGACAGCATGGCTCCCAGCACCCAGTTCATCGCACACCTTGAGCACAAAAGAGCAGAGCTTAGTACGCGAGGATGCGGGCTGTCGCAGAAAATCCCAGGTATTTCCAGCTCTCGCGCCATCTGCCGGGGCGCCGGGGACAAGCCTGCACGCCAGCGTCGCCAGCGCTCGTGCCCCAGGAGTATGCTGCGCGCCATTTGCACCATGGACGCTAACCGATGCCCCGATCCTCGTTCACCTCCCTGCGGGCCGCAGGGCTGTTGTGCCTGGCCCTGGCCTGTGCCCCGACCGCCCAGGCTGCGGGCCTGGCTTGCGCCAAGGCCGCCACCGCCAGCGAAAAGGCGATTTGCGCCGATTCCTACACCTTGCAACTGGATAGCCAACTGGCCAGCGCCTGGACCACGGCCCTGGCCCAGTCCAGGGAGCCCAAGGCCCTGCGCCAGGCCCAACGCCAGTGGCTCAAGGAGCGCGATGACTGCCAGGCCAACCTGGCCTGCCTGCGCGGCACCTACCAGAGTCGCCTGCTGGAGCTGCCCTTTGTGAATGTGCCGTTCGCCTGGCAGGGCACCTGGCAGCGGGTGTCCACCAGCCCTTACTTCGCCGGTGAGCTGTTCATTCGCCGCCTGGCCCAGGACCGCCTGGATTTCGAGATCTCCGGCATGGGCGGCGCCAACTCCGGGGCCTTGCAGGGCGAGGCGCGGATCCGGGGCAATGAGGCGCACTATGCGGTGGAGGGTTGCAGTCTGGTTTTTCGCGCCCGCGATGGCCTGCTGGAGGTGGACCAGGAAGGCGAGTCCTATGCCTGCGGGGCGGGTAGCGGGGTGAACTACAGTGGCCGCTACGTGGCCTCCAAGCGTGAACTGAAACCGCATTACGATCTGCTGAGCACGGCGCTGGTGCATACCGAGGAGGAAGATCGCCAGGCCCGCCAACTGCTGGGCGCGGACTACCAGACCCTGCTCGATAGCGGCTCTGTGTTCATCGAGCAGCATTCGGCCGAGCTGCCAGACGCCCAGGTCACCCAGATGTGGCTGCGCGGGGTGGCGAACACCAATGCCGCGATCTTCCTGCGTGGGCCGCAGGGCCAGCTGTGGACCGCCATGCTGGTGGTGCAGGGGCCTGCGGACGAGGTACGGGTGCGCTACTACAGCAACGTGCCGGAGTGGAAGCACAGCCTGCCGGACGTGGTGCAGGCGTGGTACGAAGAACGCACCAAGGGCAAGCGTCTGGCGCTGGACATGATGCCCTGAACCCGGCGCCCTGGAATTTACGCGCGGGGATGCTGAAGCCTGCTCGCGCAACTGCTAGAGTCTCGCCCCTGGCAGGCGGGGACACCCGGTCCTGGCGGACAAATTCCAGCGGTTGGTGACGCGAAGCCCGCGAGAGCGTCTACGACTTGTGCAAGTGACACTGCCGCCGCCGTCATCGGCGCCTGGCACATTTGAAATTGGGAGAATCTGTATGGTCATCAAACCCCGCGTTCGCGGCTTTATCTGTGTGACGACCCACCCGGTCGGCTGTGAGGCCAACGTCAAGCAACAGATCGATTACGTCACCCAGCAGGGCGCCATCGACGCAGGGCCGAAGAACGTACTGGTCCTCGGCGCTTCCACCGGCTACGGCCTGGCTGCGCGGATCACTGCAGCCTTCGGCTGTGGCGCCAATACCCTGGGCGTGTTCTTCGAGCGCGGCAGCGTCGACGGCAAGCTGGGCACCGCCGGCTGGTACAACAGCGCGGCGTTCCACAAGTTCGCCGAAGAAAAGGGCCTGTACGCCAAGAGCATCAACGGCGACGCCTTCTCCGATGCGGTCAAGGCCGAAACCATCGAGACCATCAAGCGCGACCTGGGCAAGATCGACCTGGTGGTCTACAGCCTGGCCGCCCCGCGCCGCACCCACCCCAAGACCGGTGAAGTGCTGAGCTCGACCCTCAAGCCCCTGGGCAAGTCCGTGACCCTGCGCGGTGTCGACACCGACAAGGAAATCGTCAAGGAAACCACCCTGCAGCCTGCGACCCAGGAAGAGATCGACGGCACCGTGGCGGTCATGGGTGGCGAAGACTGGCAGATGTGGATCGATGCCCTGCACGAAGCCGGCGTCCTGGCCGAAGGCGCCAAGACCACCGCCTTCACCTACCTGGGCGAGAAGCTGACCCACGACATCTACTGGAACGGCTCCATCGGCGAAGCCAAGAAGGACCTGGACCAGAAGGTCATCGGCATTCGCAAGGAACTCTCGGACCTGGGCGGCGATGCCCGGGTATCGGTGCTCAAGGCCGTGGTGACCCAGGCCAGCTCGGCGATCCCGATCATGCCGCTGTACCTGTCGCTGCTGTTCAAGGTGATGAAGGAGCAGGGCAGCCACGAAGGTTGCATCGAGCAGGTCTACGGCCTGTACAAGGACAGCCTGTACAACCCGAACCCGATCATCGACGAAGAAGGCCGCCTGCGCGCCGACTACAAGGAGCTGCAACCTGAGGTCCAGGACCGTGTGAAGCAGCTGTGGGACGAAGTCACCAGCGACAACCTGTACCAGCTGACCGACTTCGCCGGCTACAAGCAGGAGTTCCTGCGCCTGTTCGGTTTCGAGATCGACGGTGTCGACTACGAAGCCGATGTCGATCCGGACGTGAAGATCGACAAGCTGGTCCAGCTGTAACCGCACTGCCCGCGTGACCCAACGCCCCTCCATCGTGAGGGGCGTTGTCGTTCATGGCTCAGGCCAGCTTCACGTTCATGGTGATCTGCGCGGTGAACACCGCTTGCTCCTGGTCATCGAAGGCCGTCACCGCCACCACCTTGTCCCCGGCGCTGGACCAGTCCACCGCGCTGCCGTCGGCCACTGCCCGGATATCGCCCTTGGCCTTGGCCAGGTAGGCCACGGTCATGCCCTTGGGAATCCACCGCGCACCGGCGGGAATCGACACATCGGTCATGACCCCGGCCGCCAGTTCGGCGGCATTGCACAGGGCGATGGCGTGCACCGTACCCAGGTGGTTGGTGATTTCCCGGCGAAACGGTACCCGCACCTGACAGTGGCCAGCCTGCAACTCATCGATCAAGGGCGTGATGCTGGAGAAGTAGGGCGCCATCTGGCAGGCCATCTGGGTGAATTTTTCCGCCCCGGCGGCGTTGAACATGCTGAGAACCTGGCTCATGGAAATGCCTCGCTGTGGTAGGGGAGCAGGGTTTACAGAATAATATTCTGTAAAAGAACAATATTCGGTAAAAAGAAAACCTGTCAAGCTATGGGCCTTGGCAGGCCGTTGAAAAACGTCGGCGAGGCAGTCAGCGCAAGGCAAAACAGGCGAAAAAGCGCAATTTACGAGTGCTAAATGAGCACTTTGACCGGGCGCGCACCAGCTTGTTTTCAACGCAGCGATGGCAACGCAGGTAGTTTTTAAACGGCCTGTTAGGCTCGTGCCTGCCCCATCCATTGACCCTGCAAGGAGCCAGATCCCCCATGCCGGATACCGATCTGCTGGAACGCTGCTACCCGGGCCGCCGCGCCGAACTCAAGCGCAACATCCTCCAGCAGGCCCTGGGCTGCTTCAACCGGCTGGGCCTGGAGGCCACCACCATCGAGATGATTCGTGCCGAATGCGAGACCAGCGTCGGCGCCATCTATCACCATTTCACTAACAAGGAAGGCCTGGTCGCCGCGTTGTTCTTCACCGCCCTGGACGACCAGGCGCAATTGCGCGACAGCTACCTGGCCCAGGCGCAGACCCTGGAGCAGGGCGTCCAGGCCCTGGTGCACAGCTATGTGGATTGGGTCGACGCCCAGCCGGAGTGGGCGCGGTTCCAGTTCCATGCACGCTTTGCCGTGACCCGTGGGCCCTTCAGTGAGGAGTTGGCCGAGCGCAACCGCACGCGCAACCGCAGCTTGCTGGAGTGGCTCAAGGCGCGTTCGGCGTCGGACGCTTTGCCGGCCATCCCGGCCGAACTGCTACCGTCGTTGATCATCGGCCAGGCCGAAAGCTATTGCCGGGCCTGGTTGTCCGGGCGGGTCCAGGGGCGTCCCCGCGAGTACCGCGAGCACTTGGCCGCCGCGGCCTGGCGCTCCATCGCCAGCCTGTAGCAGGCGCAAGTGCGCAAGATTGTTCAAGCCAGGACCGGCAGCGGCTGGCACAGTCCGGGTCCATCATTTGCGTGCGGGGTTCCATGTCCAGCGTTCTTCTACCGCGCGCCGCCTTCATCCGCGGCGCCATTGCCATCGTGCCCCTGTCCCTGGCCACCGCGCCCTGGGGCTTGCTGGCCGGCTCCATGGCCATCGAGGCCAATCTTTCGCCGTTGCAGGCCCAGGGCCTGTCGGGCATCGTGTTCGCCGGTGCCGCGCAGCTGGTGGCCATCGGCATGCTCAAGGGCGGGGCGGGGATCTTCTCGATCCTGCTGACCACCTTGCTGCTCACCTCCCAGCACCTGCTGTATGGCATGAGCATGCGGTCGGTGATCGCGCCGTTGCCGGGGCGCTGGCGCCTGGGCCTGGGCTTTCTGCTCACCGACGAGCTGTTCGCCCTCACCAGCGCCCACGACAAGCAGCAGTTCGACCGCTGGTATGCCCTGGGCGTGGGCCTGACCTTCTACGTGGCCTGGAACCTGTTCACCCTGCTGGGCATCGTGCTCGGCAAGAGCATTCCGGGGCTTGAGCACCTGGGGCTGGACTTCTCCATCGCCGCCACCTTCATCGCCTTGATCACCCCCCTGGTGCGCAATGTACCGACCGTGGTCTGCGTCGCGGTGTCGTTGTTCTGCTCGGTGCTGTTGAGCTACTGGCAGTGGGGCTCGGCCCTGGTGATTTCGGGCCTGGCGGGCATGACCGCGGGTTTTGTCTGCAACAAGCTGTATCGGGGGCGCGCATGATGGTCTGGGCAGTGATTTTCGGCATGGGCCTGCTGGTCTTCCTCAACCGCTACGTGTTCCTCGAACCGCGCCTGCCGCTGCGCCTGAGCAGCAATGCGCGGCAGTTCCTCGGTTTCGCCGTGCCGGGCATGCTCACCGCGATCTGCGGGCCGATCGTGTTCATGCCCGAGCACCAGTTGAACCTGCGGCTGGACAATCCCTACCTGCTCAGCTCCCTGGTGGCCATCGTGCTGGTGATCTACACCCGCAACACCTTGCTCAGCATGCTGTTGAGCATGGGTTTCTTTTTTCTCTTGCGCTGGTGGCTGTAGCGGCCGATTGCGGTAGCCTGGGCACCTTTGGGCCCAGGCGGCCCACCAACCGCAACGGAAGCACTGGATGAGCGAATTTCCCCATGACATCGACCTGGACCAGTTCTGGGGCCAGGATGATCCCGCCAAGCGCCTGCCACCTCCCAGCGACCAGCTGATCGCCGAACTGCAAGAGGAACTGGGCTACCGCTTCCCCGATTCCTATGTGGCCTTCATGCGCCTGCGCAATGGCGGGCGGCCCGAGCTCACCTGTTTCCCGGTGGAGCAGGGCACCTCCTGGGCCGAGGATCATTGTGCGATCGACTCGTTCCTGGCCATCTCCCGCGAGGGTGGCGACAGTCTGGGCGGACCCTCCGGCAGCCGTTTCATGATCGAGGACTGGGGCTATCCGGACCTGGGGATCTACATCTGCGACTGCCCGTCCGCCGGGCACGACATGGTGGCCCTGGACTACAGCGAGTGCGGGCCGCAAGGTGAGCCGCGAGTGGTGCACGTGGACCAGGAGGGCGACTACGAGGTGACCGTCCTGGCCCCGGACTTCGAGACCTTCGTCCGTGGCCTGGTGTCTTGGGAGGTCTACGACACCTCCGAGCAGGACTACCTGGATGACCTGGACAAGGTGGCCAACGCCGAGTTCTCGCCGATGCTGGCCGAGCTGCTGGAACACTTCGCCCAGGTGCCGGACCTGGGCCCGCGCATCCGCCACATCGCCCTGGGCATCGTCCAGGACAAGCGCTACTTCGCCCTGCATGCCGACCCGTTGTCGCAACTGCTGTACGACCTGCAGTTCTGGCTGTACCAGGAACGCCACGGGGTCATCGGCAAGCAGCAGTACCTGCAGGACTACCGCGAGATGATCGCCTTCGCCAAGGGCTTCGGCAGCGGTGGCTACGCCCCTGACTTCATCAACGACTGGTGGCGGGCAAGGATGGCCGGCGGCCAGTTGCTCCAGGTCGGTGGTGGTTTTGCCTTCAGCGCCGAATACCGCCAGCACCTGCTCGCGCAGCTGGCTGGCTTTCCCGCCACCCCCCTTGATCTCCAGGAGCAACCATGAGCGAGGCCTCGATCCGCATCACCGGCGAGCAGACCCTCTCCGACAACTGGTATGTGCTGAAGAAATACAGCTTCGAGCTGCGCCGCCGCGACGGCAGTTGGCAGGCCCAGACCCGCGAGGTCTATGACCGTGGCAACGGCGCCACCATCTTGCTGTACAACCTGGAGCGGCGCACGGTGCTGCTGACCCGGCAGTTCCGCATGCCGGCCTATGTCAACGATCACGACGGCTATCTGATCGAGACCGCCGCCGGGCTGCTGGACAACGCCAGCCCCGAGGTGCGCATCCGCCAGGAAGCCGAGGAGGAAACCGGCTACCGGGTCGGCGAGGTGCAGAAGGTCTTCGACGCCTTCATGAGCCCCGGCTCGGTGACCGAGCGCGTGCATTTCTTCATCGCCCGCTATCAGGCCGAGGACCGGATCGACGATGGCGGCGGCCTGGAGCACGAAGGCGAGGACATCGAGGTCCTGGAACTGGATATCGACCAGGCCCTGGGCATGATCCACAGCGGGGAAATCGCCGACGGCAAGACCATCATGCTCCTGCAGTACTTGCAATTGCATGTGCTCAAGCCCCGCAGCCTGATGGTGCTGGTGGCCGGCCCTTACCGTTCCGGCACCGGTGACGACCCGGCGCTGCTGGCGCGCAACGTCGAGGCCATGGAGCAGTGTGCGGCGCAGGTGCTGGCCGCCGGGCATTTTCCGCTGCTGGGGGAGTGGGTGGCCCTGCCCATGACGCGCCTGGCCGGCTCCACGGCAGTGGGCGATGAAATCTACCAAGCGCGGTTCCATGCCTACGCCGAACGCCTGTTGCAGCGCTGCGACGCGGTATTGCGGATCGGCGGACCATCGACCGGCTGCGACGCCATGCTCGAGCAGGCCCGACGCCAGGGCCTGGCCATCTACCACGGGGTCGAACAGTTGCCGGTGCTCGCCGTCGAGCGCAACTGAGCCCCCGGCTGCCCCTCCATCGCGCCAGCGGCGCCCGGGTTCGCCCGGGCGTGCCGCCGGCCTCTGTCCATTCGTGCAACGCCAGGGGCGCGGCGCCTGCCAGCCCCGCGGAAAAATACTGTCTATCGTCTATAGGCAAGCGGGAGCTTCGTCGAACGCCGCGCGGGAGCCGCAGGGACGCGCCGGTCGATCTGTCGTCATGGCACCTGGAGCACTATGGAAAACCACGGTCCTGTTCTGCCCCAAGGGTTCAGCCCCTCCAACCAGGCGTTGACCCGGGTCACCTTGCTCAGCTGCTGCGGGCTGTTGCTGGCGCTGTTCCTGTTCACCACGGCGCTCCTGGTGTTCATCGCCCTGGAGCAGAACCGCAGCGCCGAGCAACACAACCGCCAGGATATCGACAAGGCCCTGCAAACCCTGGCCAGTAACACCCGCACCACCATCAAGGACTACGCGTTGTGGGGCGATGCCTACCGGAACCTGCACCTGACGGTGGATATCGACTGGGCCTTCACCCGGCAGAACTTCGGCTCCAGCCTGTATCGCGACCTGGGCTTCGACGGCGTCTTCGTGATCGGCCCTGCCGGCACCACCCGCTATGCCCTGGTGGCCGGCCAGCTGGCCGCGATGGACGCCGGCGACTGGCTGGGGGCGCAACTCGCGCCGTTGGTGGCCCAGGCGCGCCAGACCCCGGCCGGGCATCCGGTCAGCCGCTACCTGTCCATCGGTGGTACGCCGGCCCTGGTGGCCGCCGATGTGCTGGGCACTGGCGGCGATCCCCAGGTTCGCGCCGACAACGGGCCGCAGTCGGTGCTGGTGTTCGTTGCCCGGCTCAACCCGCCGCGCTTGTTGGCCATGGGCCGTGGGCTGGAGATCGAGCAACTGCGGGTGGCCGGCGCCGCGCTCCCTGGGAACCAGCCCCGGCTGGCCTTGCCCGACGCCGCCGGGTTCTTGCAGTGGCAGCCGGCCCGCCCCGGCCATCAGTTGCTGGTGGTGGTGATGCCGCTGTTGTTGCTGGTCGGGCTGCTGGTGGGATTGCTGGCAATGTTCCTGCTGCGCCGGACCGCCCTGGCAGCCCAAGTCATGGACCGGCAGATGCACGAGCTGCAGGCCGGTCGCGCGGCCCTGGCGGCCAGCGAGGCGCGCTTTCGCGATGTGGCCGAGGCGGCCTCCGACTGGATCTGGGAAGTCGATGGGCAACTGCGCCTGACCTACCTGTCCGAGCGTTTCCAGACGGTCACCGGGTTGTCCCGCGATGCGACCCTGGGCCAACCCCTGGATACCTTGCTCAGCAGCGAGCAGGGGTCGCTGTCGCAATGGCTGGCGGCACCCGGACAGTCCGCGCGGACGGTGCTGCAATGCACCTACCTGGACGGCAGCCGGCAGCCGCGGATCTGCCGCCTGTCGTTGCGCGCCTTGGCCGAAGGCGGGTTTCGCGGCACCGCCAGCGACATCACCGAGGAAGTCGCGGCCCGCCGGCGCATCGAATACCTGTCCCAGCACGACACCCTCACCGGGCTGGCCAACCGGGCGCGGATGCAAGAGTTCCTCGAGGGCAAGCTGTTGGTGTCGCCATCCTTGCAGGAGCCGCTGCTGATGCTCAGCGTCGACCTCGATCGCTTCAAGCCGGTGAACGACCTGCTGGGCCATGGCGCCGGCGACCAGGTGCTGCACGAGGTGTCCCGGCGCCTGAGTCGTTGCCTGCGCAGCGAGGACCTGGTGGCCCGGGTCGGTGGCGACGAGTTCGTGCTGGTGGTGCCGGGGCATGTGGCCCAGGTGGAGATCGAGGGCCTGTGCCGGCGGGTGATCGAGCATATCGAGGCGCCGTTCTACGTGGCCGGCCACGAAGTGTTCATCAGCGCCAGCATCGGCATCGCCCGGGCCCCGGCGGATGCCACCCAGGCCGATGAATTGCTGCGCCTGGCCGATATCGCCCTCTACGAGGCCAAGGCCGCCGGGCGCAGCACCTGGCGTTTCTATGCGGCGCAGATGAACGCGCGGATCATCGAGCGCCGGCGCCTGGAGCAGGACTTGCGCCAAGCCATCGACCAGGGCCAGTTGCAGCTGCAGTTCCTGCCGCGCTACCGCCTGGCGGACCATCGGCTGGTGGGCGCCGAGGCATTGGTGCGCTGGGCCCATCCCCGGCACGGGCTGCTGGGGCCGGAAGTGTTCGTACCCATCGCCGAAGACAGCGGACTGATCCTGCCGCTGAGCAACTGGGTGTTGCAGGCGGCCTGCCAGGCGGCGCTGGACTGGCCGCAAGAGCTGCCGGTGGCGGTCAAGGTGTCGTCCGCGGAATTCCAGCGGGCCAGGCTGGTGGCGCGGGTCAAGGCGGCGCTGGAGCACAGCGGCCTGGCTGCGGGGCGCCTGGAACTGGAACTGAGCGACAAGCTGCTGCTGGACGACCGGCGCCAGGTGCTGGACATCATGCGTGGGCTCAAGACCTTGGGCGTGGGCCTGTTGATGGATGATTTCGGCACCGGCTACTGGGCCTTGCAGCATCTGCAGAGCCTGCCCCTGGATGGCTTGAAGATCGACCGCAGCTTCGTCGCGGGCCTGGCGGGCAACGCTGCCGGGCGGTCGATCGTCCAGGCGATCGTCGACCTGGGCCACGCCTTGTCGTTGCGGGTGGTCGCCGAAGGCGTGCAGGACCAGCAACAGTTCCAGGCCCTGCGCGATATCGGCTGCGATGAAGTGCAGGGGCTCTACCTGGCCGGGCCGCTCTTGAACCAGAACCTGCTGGACCTCTTCGCCGGGCTGCCGGCCAGCGTCGACCCGGCCCATTGACGGCGCGCTACGGCAGTTGCAACTGCTGTGCGGCAGGCGCCTGCAGGTCGCGCTCGGGGATTTCCCAGACGATCAGCCGCGGCGGTGTCTGCTTGAACGCCGGGCTGGCGAAGTAGGCATTGGCGGCCCCGGCGAACTCGCCGCCGTCCTTGGCGAAGTTGCCCAGGGGCGCGCCGAGGGCGAGCTGGAGGAACCCGGCAAAGTTCGAGTGACGAGAAAACGAGGTGCCGATCAGCACGCTGTTGGGGAGGTTGGCGTCCCCCAGCAGGTCATCCAGGCTTTGCTCGGCCGCGCTCGGGGTGGCCTGGCTCTGGCTGATCCGGCTGGCGGCAACCCACTGTCGGGGTGGTTGCAGGCGTTGTGGCAGCCAGTCGATGCCCGCCAGCCGCACCAGGTCCCCGGGTTGCGGGGCAGGGGCTGTCTGTTCGAGAACGAAGGCCGCCGCCGGTGTCGGTTGCACCGGCATGGCGCGCACCGTTTGGGCGATGGCTTGGGCAGCGGCCTGGGCGCCGCTCTCGCTCCAGTGGGTGTCGGTCCGCAGGAAGGCGTCGCTGCCCAGGGGCGCCAGGGCAGGGGTCAGGTCCAGGGTCCGGACGCCGGCCTGCCGCAGCCGGTCGAGCCAGGCGCGGGTACGCATTTGCAGGGCCGGCGCCCGGGGCAGGCCGCAAAGCTGGTCGGCGGCGATGCGGCTCTTGTCCGGAACCACCGCCACCAGCAGCTCGATGCCGCGTTCTTGCAGGCGCCTTTGCAGTTCGAGCACGCCCCGGACCTTGCTCGCGGCATTGGCCTGGGCATTGGGGTACAAACGCAATTCGTCGCTGAGGAACAACCAGCCGGGGCAGCCCTGGCGTACCCGGGGCCCGAGGTCGCCGAGCAGCAGCCAGCTGCCGCCGCGTTCCAGCTCGGCCGCTTGGCGGGCCAGGGGCGCCTCCTGCAATTGCTTGGCGAAGCGCCGGGTGAGTTCGCCGTGCAGCAGCATGTCGCGGTCCACGTGCTGGGGGAGGAAACTGACCGGCCCCTTTAACATCAGCCACAGGCAGGAGAACAATCCGGCGGTCAGGAACAGGGCCAGGACCCAGCCGGCCAATGGGCTGGCTCGCAGGTCCAGGGCACTGGGCGCGACAGGGGCGATGGAGGACGAGGCGGCTGGCTGCTTCATCAGAATTGGAAGTACAGGAAGGGCACGGCATCGCGGCTGGCGATCAGGCTGATCGCCAGCAGGAAGCCGGCCACGGGCCAAAGGGCGGCCGCCAGCAGGAACCACCTGCGGTCGGCGTATCGGGCATGCACATGTGGTTGCACCAGCGGCGCGAGGATGCCGGCCAGGCCCAGCAGGGCCGCCACGCCGTGGGCCGGCCGCAGTGTCGCGGCCAGGGCGTCGCCCAGGGCCAGGCCGTGCCGGCCGAACTGGCCGGCGTACATGTCCAGGGCGCTGGCGAAGTCCGGTGCGCGGAACAGCGTCCAGGCCAGGCAGACGAACAGCAGCGTCGCGCAGTGGCTGGTCCAGCGCGGCAGGCTAGGCAACCGCGAGCGCGACCAGGCGCGATCGACGCAGAGCGCCACGCCATGGGCCGATCCCCAGAGCAGGTAGTTCCAGCTGTCGCCGCCGTGCCACAGGCCGGCGATGGCCATGGTCAGGAACAGGTTGCGGTAGGTCTTCCAGGTACCCTTGCGGTTGCCGCCCAGGGCTATGTACAGGTAGTCGCGCAGCCAACTGGACAGCGACAGGTGCCAGCGCCGCCAGAAGTCCTGGATGCTGTAGGCCAGGTACGGGCGGTTGAAGTTCTCCGGGAAGTGGAAACCCAGCATCAGCCCCAGGCCGATGGCCATGGCGCTGTAGCCGGCGAAGTCGAAGAACAGTTGCAGCGAATAGGCCAGGCAGCCGATCCAGGCGTCGACGAAGGACGGCCGATCGAGGTGGAAGGCCAGGTCCACCAGGGGCGACAGGGTGTCGGCCACCAGTACCTTCATGCACAGGCCGATCATGAAGCGCCGGGCGCCCAGGGCGAAGTTCTGCGCGGTGAAGTAGCGCTGCGCAAGCTCCCGGCGTACCCAGTCGTAGCGGATGATCGGGCCCGCGATGGAGTGGCCGAACATCGAGAGGTAGGTGGCGTAGTTGACCAGGCTGCGTTCCACCGGCACCACATGGCGATGGACGTCCACCAGGTAGGAAATGGCCTGCAGCACGATGAACGACAAGCCCGCCGGCAGCGCCACCTTCTGCCACTCCATGGGCAGCGCGCCGTAGTGGCTGAGTAACTGGTTGAAGGTGGCGGCGAGGATGTTGGCGTACTTGTACCAGCACAGCACCAGGGTGTTGATCAGGATCAGCGCCGCCAGCAGTCGCAGGCGCCGTCGCGAGCCGTCGTCAGTGTGCGCCAGCAGCAGGCCGCCGCCCCAGGCCAGCACCGTCAAGGCCATGTGCAGCAACAGGAACAACGGGCTCAGCCAGCCATAGAACAGCCAACTGCCGACCAGCAGCACCAGGTTGCGCCAGGCTGGCCGGGCCAGGGCGTAGACCAGCAGGAACGCCGGCAGGAACAGGGTCAGGAACTCGAGCGAGGCGAAGACCATGATTGGCGCTTATCCGCTCAGTGGGCCGAGCTGTCGGTGACCGCCAGCAGCCTCGGTCCGGCGGTGGAGGGCAGCAATAGCAGGCTGTAGCGCTGGCCGGCCTGCAGGGCGCCCAACTGCACCACCGGGCCGCTGTCCCGGCCATCGCAGTTGAGCTGTACCGCCAGTTCGCCACGGGGGTTGAGTTCCTGGCGCCGGGGGTTGCCCGGGGCGGCCTTCTGGAACAGGTCCAGGTCGCGCCCGGCCAGGTTGATCCGGGGCGCCAGGCAGCTTGGGTCGGCATTGAACAGCGCCAGCGAGGCCTTGAGTTGATTGGGCAGCTCGAAGGTCTCGTTGATCGCCAGTTGGCGGATACCCTGGCCAGCCGCCAGGGCGAACACTGTGGTGAAGTCCCCGGCCGCCACTTCGATCTCCAGCGCAGATTGCTGGCCGTCACGGCTGAGCAGGCCCTTGAGCGGCTGGCCGCCCGGCACCGCGATAAAGGCGCTGACCGGTTCGGCGGCGCTCAGTACCAGGGCCGTGCCCGTACCCTCGGGGGTCAGTGTCAACGGCGTGTCGGCGACGTTGACCAGGCGCAGGTAGGCCGAGTCCCGGGCCGGGCCGGTGGGGTACAGGGCGATCGGTCCGGCGCTGGCATCCAGGCCCAGGAACAGCGCCGCCAGGGCAACGCAACAGCGCAGCGAAGGGTTCATGGCTGGTTCCCCTTGACCGCCTGGGCCGGCAGCTGGCTCATGGCCCCGCCTATGGCATTGGCCCAGGCCTTGTAGCCGGCGATGGTGAAGTGCTGGCCGTCGGAGGTGACCCACTGGCCCGGCTTGGAGAAACGGGTGGAGTCGATGTAGGTGCAGGGCGCGACCATGTTGGCCAGGGTGGCGGCCACCAACTGCGTACGCACCTGGTTCTTGCTGTACTGGTTTTCATGGATATCGCCGCCGTTGGCCTTGCCCCAGGCCGGGCCGACCCACACGCATTTGGCGCCGCTGGCGGCTATCTGCCGGGTCAGGGCGGTGACGCTCTGGTAGGCCCAGACCTTGGGAAACGGCGTGCTCTTGTAGGACGCCAGGGTGTCGCCAATGATCAGCACCACCAGGTCCGGCCGGTCCTTGGCGATCACCTCCTTGATCGGTTGGGTGTCCATGGTCCCGCGGGTGTGGATCACGATCTTGCCGCCCGGGTCGCGGGTCGCGCCGCAGTCCAGCTTGAGCTTGGGAACCATCCAGTCCTCGGCGTTGGCGCCACAGGCGCCGATGGCATGCACCTGGGCGCCCTGGCGGGTCAGCTCGTCATACAGGGGATTCATCAGCGAATCGGGAAAACTCATGTGGCTTTCACCGATCACCAGCAGGGTCAGTCCAGCCAATACGGAAGATGCCATCGATCATGCCTCGTTGAATCAATAGGAATTCGAATAGGGGGAGCCGAACGGACTGACCGGCAGGCTCATTGGCCCGGTCATGTCCTCGAAGGTGTATCGCAGGTACAGGCCTGCGGCGAACTGGCGGTAGTCGCTGGCGTTGTCCAGGCCCAGGCTGGCGCCCAGGAAGAACCGCGAGCCGAACTTGTACTCGCCGGCGGCGTTGAGGCTGTAGCCCAGGCCGGTCTTGCTGCTGCCGGAGTAGCGCGACAGCCCGACG
The DNA here is from genome assembly GCF_009380155.1 of Pseudomonas piscis. Taxonomy (GTDB): domain Bacteria; phylum Pseudomonadota; class Gammaproteobacteria; order Pseudomonadales; family Pseudomonadaceae; genus Aquipseudomonas; species Aquipseudomonas piscis. The sequence continues at coordinate 337,460 of NZ_WHUV01000002.1, forward strand.
GCATCGGCGTTGCCCTGCAGGTCCCGGTGCCCGGGGAAGATCGGCGCACCATCCTGGCCGATGTGCTGGACCCCCAGTGAACCGCGCAACCGGTAGGTGAAGCGTTCGGTACGCTGGGCCCAACTGACCGGTACGCCGAGGGCGAAGAAGGTCTGCGGGCTGAAGTAGCCACCGTGGCCGTAGGTGTAGAAACCCTGGTTTTCCCCGTAGCGCAGGGCCGATCCGCTCAAGCCCAGGGTGAGGATGCGGTCCTCGGCGTTCTGCAGGTACCAGTAGATGCCGCTGCCCAGTTCCAGGCGATCGTTGGACTCGACGTTGTTGCCCAGCAGCTTGTGGGCCGAGGCATAGCCATAGGCGCCCATGCGCTGGTCGTCGTAGCTCAGTTCGCCGCGCACGCCGTTGGCGGTGACACCGCCCCAGCGCTTGCCGCTGCGCGGGTCGCGCGAGCCGGCGAAGGAGGTCAGGCTGTCGATCACCGGGCGCCGTGACAGGCTCACGCCGTAGCGATAGTCCGGGTCGGCCGCGAACGGCCGGTTCAGGCTGATCCCGCCGATCGCCGTGCTGTAGGTGAACCCCAGGGGGCTGACTCCGGCATCGGCCTTAAGGCCCAGGTCGCGGTCCTGGTAGGCAAGGGCGAAGCCAACCCCGCTGTCTTTTTGCGAACCCACCGGAGCCAGGGTGCTGGTACCGAAGCGGGCCGCCGCGTCGCCCTTGGGGCTGCCGGCGTACAGGGTCACCGGAGTCACCCGCAAGGCCAGGCTGGCACTGCTGTCGTCCAGGGGCAGGGAAAGCTCGAAGGGCGCCTCGATATCCAGCAACCGGCCCAGGCCCTTCTCGCTGTTGTTGGCCCGTACCGTCAGGCCCTGCACCGCGTAGCCGGTGCTTTCGGCGGCCAGTTGATCAAGCTCACGGCGCGCCGGGCTCGGGCTGTCGGCCCAGGCCGGTTCTGGTCCCTGGGTATCATCGTCCCGGGCATAGGGATCGACCTGGCCGGCGCTGTCGGCCACGCCCCGGCCTTGTCCCGGATCCACCAGCGGCGGGAACCCCGAGTCGGGCCCTGGGTGCCTGCGCCGGCCCTGGGGCACCGCTGGCGGCACCAGCTCGGCACTGGCCAGGGTAGTGGCCTCGCGGCGTTGGCCGGGCAGGCCGACGAAGGGATTGAACGGCCTGGGCCGGGCGGCGGGACGCAGCACCAGGCGCTCGGTTCGTTGGCTGTCCTCGATGGCCACCGCCTTGCGCAGCAGCCTGCTGGCTTCGGCGCTGTTGCCCAGGCGACGGTAGATCCGCGCGCCCTGGGTCAGCACCTGGGGATCCTCGGGTTCCAGCTCCAGGGCCCTGGCGACGGATTTTTCCGCGGTGCCACGGTCCCGGCCCTTGAGTGCGATATCCGCCAGGCCCAGGTGCAGGCGGGCGTTGCGCGGGTCGCCCTGGAGTAATGGGGCGTAGAGCTGGCGGGCTTTTTCCGGGTTGCCACTGGCGGCGTACATCTGCGCCAGGGAGGTCACGCCCGGGGCTGCGGCGGGGCGTTCGGCCAGGGCCGGGGAGAGCACGTCGTAGGCCGCCACCAGGTCGTTGCGCTCGCGCAGCGCGTCGGCCTGCCTGACCCGGTACAGGTACAGCAGGTCGGCATGCTGCTGGCGGCTGTCCTCGTCCATGGGCTGGTCTTGCCAGTGCCGCAGGATGTCGCCAGCCTCGGCGTCCTGGCCGGCCTTGAGCAGCACCCCGGCATACAGCAGTTGCGACTGGGCGTCAGTGGCGGGGGAGCGTTCCAGCAACTGGCGCATCAGGCCGATGCCGTGCTGCGGATCGCCGGCTTCGGCGTAGGCCGCGGCCAGCACCGCCACGCGGGTGGGCTTGTCGCGGGTCAGCGGGGCGCTGTCGTCCAGCAGGGCCCAGGCTTCCTGGCGCTGGCCACGGCGGGCCATGTCCACTGCCTGCTCGGTCTGGATATGCAGGCGGATATCCAGGTCCAGTTCATTCATATCGTCGCTGCGCCGGCCCGCCGGAACCTGTTCCAGGCTGCGCCGGGCCTTGCGCCATTCGCCCAGTTCGGCCGACAGCAGGGTGCTGGCGTAGAGCGCGTCGGCCTGGCCGGGCTGGCGCTTGAGGGCCTGCTCCATCAGGTCGCGGGCGGCCTGGGCCTGGCCGCTGCGCAGCAGGACCCGGGCCAGGGCGAAGCGGGTCCAGGCATTGTCCGGATCGTCGGCCAGGGCCTGCTGGTAGGCCTTGCGGGCACCCGCCAGGTCGCCCCGGCGTTCGGCCAGCTTGGCCACCTGGGTCGCACGCAGGGCGCGAATGTGCACGCTGGGCGCCAGGCGCGCCTGTTGCGCCGGGCCCAGGCCGTCGATCAGGCGCAGTGCTTCTTCGGCACGCCCGGCCTGGGACAACAGGTTGACCAGGCCGCCCAGGGCATCGGGGTAATCCGGCTTGCGGGCCAGGACCTCGCGATAGCCGGCCTCGGCTTCGCGCCGCTGGCCCATGCGCGCCTGCAATCCGGCCAGGGCCGTGGGGCCTGCCGGTTCCAGGGGATTGCGAGCAAGGGCCTGGTCGATGGCCGCCCGGGCCTCGGTGTAGCGCCCGGCCCGCTGTTCTTGCTCGGCGCGGGCCAGCAGGCGCCAGTAGCGCACGTCCTCCAGGGCGCTTCGCCATTGACCGCCGCCGGGGGCCTGGGTCGCCCGTTGCAGGTAGTCCTGGGCTTCGTCCAGGCGCTTCTGTTGCTGGCGCAGGATGCCCATGCCGCCCAGGGCGTCGTAGTCGTTGGGTTGCACCAGCAGGCGCGCCTGGAAAGCTTGCTCGGCGCCGGCCAGGTTGCCGTTGTCCAGGGCCTGGAGGCCCCGGGCCACCTGTGGGTCGCGGCGCCAGCCGGAGCCGCTGCGACCCTGGGCGATGCCCTTGTTCATCAGGTTGCGGATTTCCTGGTCGTCGGGGTGGGCCTCCAGGTATTGGCGGAACAGCGATACCTGGTCCCGCGATGGCGGGCCGAGCCATTGCAAGGCGAAGCGCCAGGTCTGGTCGGCATTGCCGCCGATGTCCGGGTTGTGCGAGAGCCGGGCCAGGGCCCGGATGCCTTCCGGCCGGCTGTCCGGGTTGCGTGCCAGGTGCAGGGCCAGGAACAAGGCCAGGATCGAGTCGTCCGGGCGTTCGCGCTGCAGACGCTCCAGGCCGACACGAGCCGCGGGCCAGCCACCGCTGGCGAAACCCAGGGTGTTGTAGTACTCGCGGGCGATCAGGCCCTGGGGTTGGCGTCCGCCCAGCAGTTGGCGGTAGACCTGCACGGCTTCGTCACGCTGCTCGGCATCGCTCAGTTCGCGGGCTTGTTCCAGCAACTGCTGCTGGGATTGCGGGCTCAGGGCGATGTCCTGTTGCAGTTGCAAGGCCTGGCGCGGCATCGGCGTGAGCGCTTGCAGCCGGGTCAGGTAGGCCTGGGCCTCGGCCATGCGCTTGCGCTGCAGGCTGATCAGGCCCAGGCCGTACAGGGCGTCGGGTTGTTCCGGAGCCAGGTTGAGCAGCTTGTTCCAGGCTTCGGCGGCCCGCTCGGGGTGCTCCTTGGCCTGCCAGTAGTAACCCTGCTGGATCAGCAGCGCCTCGGGGCCGCCGGCCTGGTCGGCGAGGACCCAGGTGCAGCCCAGCAGGGTCCAAGTGGCCAGGACTAGCCTTGGCTTGCGCATGCGGCCTCCCATGGCAGCCCGAGGGTGCCGTCCTGGTTGAAGTGGTAGCGTTTTTCGCTGAAGCCCAGGGAAAACAGGCTGAGCATCAGGTGGTAGTACTGGTGCTGCTGGTGGGCCGGGTTGGCCGGGTCGCGGTAGTTGGCGATGGCCTGGTCGACGATGCGCTGCTGCTGCTCGGCCAGCAACGGCTGGCCCTTGGCGCGAAAGTACGGCACCAGGGCGGCGGAGAATCCGTAGGGTCCGAGGCCTTCGGTACGGCCGCTGAGGACCTCGACCTTCTCCGGCGGGGTGCCACTGGAGGCCGTGGCGCGGGCCATGCCATCCAGGTGCTGGAGCAGCTTTGCGGCCAGGGGATCGCTGGCTGGGGTCAGGCCGGCCCAGAGATAGACGCGGATCGCATCGTAGCTGCCGACCTGGTTGCTGAAAGGGTCGACGACGAAGAGTCCCCGGTCCAGGTCGGTGGCTCTGTAGGCCACCCAGTCCGGGACGAAACCGTAGCGGTTCATGTCCTTGTCGGCGACCATCGCCAGGGTGTTCTCGGCCACTTCGCGCCAGGGGCCGCCGGGGCCTTCGCGGGTGAAACGCCGCAGCAGCGGCAGCGGCAGGTAGCTGGCGTTGAAGCGCCACAGCTGGTCCGGGTGCTCGAAGCCCACCGGCCCCGGCAGCAGCATCCGGCCCAGGCCGGGAATCGGCTTGACCAGGGTCTTCTCGACATTGGCCAGCAGTTGGCGGGCCGCGTTGCGATAGTCCGGCTTGTGCCACAGGCGATCGGCCTCCAGCAGGGCGAAGGCGAACCACAGGTCGGCGTCGCTGGCCGAGTTCTGGTCGAGGATGCCCCAGGTGCCATCAGGCCTGGCGCCCCACAGCCAGCCGGGCAGGTTGTGGGCCGGATCGCTGCCGGCCAGGTTGTCGCGGGTCCAGCGCCACAGGCGTTCGAAGCTCTCGGGGTCATTGGCCACCAGGGCGAAGAACATGCCGTAGGACTGCCCCTCGGAACTGCTCTGGTTGGGGTCCATGCTGGAGCCGAGCATGCGCCCGTCGGCCTGGACAAAACGCTGGGCGTAGTCCTGCCACAGGGGCCAGGTCCGGGTCGGGCAGGTGTCGGCCTGGGCCATGCCCGGCACGGCCAGCGCGAGGGCCACGGCCAAGTGCGGCGCAGCCAGGGCCCGCGCCTGCCGGCAGAGCCGCGCAAGTGCTGAAAGACGTGTGCTCATGGTCGCGGTCCCATCAGGAAAGACGTTGCCTGGCGCGGCTGCGCAGGGCCAGGTAGATCAGGCCGCTGACCAGCAGCAGGCTGCCCAGGGTCACCAGCAGCATCCACAGCGGATGCTGCGAGAGCAGCCACTGGATGCGCTTGAACAGGCCAAGATCGCCGACGTAGTACTGTTCCTCGGCTACCAGCGAGGTGATTTCCTTGCCATTCACCAGGGCCAGGCTGCCCTGGATGCTGCCCTGGTAGTCGGCGCCACCGATCAACGCCGCGGTGGCTTCCACCAGGCCCTCGGGCTGGCCTGCGGCGATCAGCACCACGCTGCGTCCGGCTTGCAGCGGCGACTCGAAACCGGCCAGGAAGGTGCTGCCCGGTTCCCCGCTGTAGCTCAGGCGCAGGCGGGCCGGACGCGGGTTGGCCTCGGGCTCCGGGCTGATCCATTGGCGCAGGCGCAGGGTCAGGTCCGACAACGAGAAGCGCTGGTGTTCGCTGTCGCGGGTCGCGGGCAGGTACCCGGCCCATTGCTCGAGCAAGGGCTGGTTGGTGCCGGAGGCGAACACCAGCAGGTCCTTGTCGCTGACCTGCCGGGCCTGGTCGGCGCCGACTACGCGGACGGCCGTCGCCGGGTAGCCGGTGGCTTCGCCGAAGCGCCCGAGCACCGTCAGGTAGGCGCTCCATTCTGCCGGGCCGCTGTGCTCCGGCAGCACCACGGCGCTCTGGGACAGATCGGCCAGGCGGGTGAAGGGGAAGCCGCTGTCGTTGAAGACCCCGAGGTTGGGCAGGGCGATGTAGTGGTTGTAGCCGCTGACATCCAGGGTCGAATCCGGATCGATCAGGCCGCGCATGTTGTCGATGATGATGTCCCGGCATTCACCCTGCTTGACGTAGTCGTACATGAAGCGCAGTTGCAGGCGCGAACGCGGCGTGGCGGTGCCCAGGGGCAGCAGGACCCTGGTTTCCCGTGGCAGGCCGGGGTCTGTCTGCAGGCGCTCCAGCAGCGCGGTGCCGCCGTCGAGGTTGCCCACCGAAGGCAGCGGCATGGACTTCATGAAGTGGTCGTTGAGGTGCACCAGCAGCGCCGAGTTGGTGGAGAACTGCTGCGGTGTGTAGCGGTACTTGAGGTCCAGCGGCACTCCGCTTTCGCGCCAGTTGAACAGGTCGGGGGCCAGGCGCAGGGGGATCTCGATATTGCCCGGGTTGTAGCCCGAGACGCTGAGCTTGCCGGGTTCGATCAGTTCACCGAGCTTGACCGGGCGATTGGAGGGCAGCCAGTTCGGGGCATCGTAGGGTTGGCGCGGCTGCAATGCTTCTAGCTGCTCGACCACCACGCTGGCGCCGCTCAGGGCCTTGCCGCCGACGGTCAGGGCATTGGCCGCCAGCTTCAGTTCGTCGGTGTTGCGGCCACTGATGATCAAGACCTTGCCCCGGGCATCGCCGGGATTGCTCACCAGGCTCAGGCTGGGGCCCTTGGCGGCCGGCACTTCGAGGTTGCCCAGGCGCAGTGGTTCCTTGGCGATCGCCAGCAAGACCGCGTTGCCCTGCGCCGGCAACTGGTCTCGGCTGCTGGGGAAGCTGGCGCCACGGTAGGCGGCCAGGGCGCCGATCCAGGACGACACCGCGCCGGCGGCCTCCAGGGTGGCATTGTCCGGAGTGCCGGCGAAGACCATCGGCAAGCGTACCTGGCGCGAGTCGCGGCGATCGAAGAAGGGCAGCGGCAGGATCGCCAAGTCGTTCTTCAGGGTGATCGGTGAAACCTCGATCTGCAGTTCGCTGCTGTTGTTGATCTTGGCCCACAGGCTGCTGTGCAGCGGGTCTTCGCACTGCATGGTGTAGTGGCCGATGAACTGCAGGCGCAGGTGGTTGAACTCGGTGATCAGCTGCGGCGGGATCCGCACCTCCTGCTCCTGGGGCAGGCCTGCACCCTCCTTGGGCAGGGCCAGGCTTGCGGCGACCTGGTCGTTGACCAGTACGTTGATCTGCGACAGCTCGGCCAGCAGGGCCGGCGAGTAGCTGTAGCGCAGCAGCAGGCGGGCGCCGGTCACCACTTCGTCGGCCCGGATACCGAAGTCCACGCTGTCGGAGGCCTCGGTACCTTGCAGGTTCATGGTGTCGCGACGCCCCAGCTGCTTGAGGCTCAGCTGGTAGCTGGCCACCGCCGGCGCCGCAGCGTCGGCGGTGGCCGGCAGCTCCTGGGCCGTGGCCCATTGTCCCAGGCCGCCCAGGCACAGCGCCGAGGCGGCCAGCAGATTCCTTTGGGGGCGCTTGTGGCGCGGTTCGAGGCCGGCAGAGCAAGAGGTCGGTTTCATCACTTGTCCATGAGAGTGGTGAGCGGTGGCTGGGAATCGGTACGGCGGGTGCGCTGCCGACGTTGGAGGCTCAGGCAGGCCCTGAGCAGGGCGCCGACGCCGCCCAGGCCGATACGGCTGACTTCGCGCAGGGCCGACAGCGGAGTGTCGACCTTGCCGCTGCCCCAGCTGGCGGCCCAGGTGTCGGCGCGGGAGAAGGTCAGGCGCACCAGTTCGCTTTGCTGGCGCAGGCTCAGGGGCTCGAACTGCGCGCCGACGAAGTTGCCGTTGCGAAACACCACGCGGGTGTCGAATTCGCTGGCGCGCTGGTTGCGAAACAGCGACACCCGCAGGTGTTCGCCACGCTGTACCAGGCTGGCTTCGGGCAGCCGCAGGCCGAGCCCGCGTTGCGAGAAGTCCTGGGTCTGGCCCATGACCTGCGAGCCATCGTCCAGGGTCACCTGTATCGGCAGTTGTGCCTGGACCCGGGGTTCGGCGCGGACCTGGCGGGTTTCACTGGCTACCGCCACGGCGGCGCTGGTGATGATCAGGTTGTAGAGGGTCCAGGCCAGGTTGATCAGTACTGTGGTGCGGCTGTCCGGCTCGCCCCAGAACAGCTGCTGGATGCCCATGCACAGGCCGATGAAGTTGAGCAGCAACAGGACGATATAGGGCCGGGCCAGCTTCCAGTCGAAGAACTCGTGGTCGATGATGCCGCCCTTGTCGGTGACGTTGAAACCGCCGAACTTCGGCTTGACCAGGGCGATCAGCACCGGCGGCATGATGTACCAGGCCAGCACCGTCTCGTAGACCTCGTTCCAGAACGAATGGCGAAAGCGTCCCTGGATCCGCGAGTTGGTCAGGCTGGCATGGAACAGGTGCGGCAGGACGTAGGCGGTGATCATCAAGGCCGAGGCGTGGAAGATCTCGGCGCCGAATATCAGGTAGGCCAGTGGCGCGGTGAGAAATACCAGGCGCGGCAGGCCGTAGAAGAAGTGCAGCATGGCATTGGCGTAGCAGATTCGCTGGCCCAGGTTCAGGCCCTTGCCGCCCAGGGGATTGTCGATGCGGAAGATCTGCGCCATGCCCCGGGCCCAGCGGATCCGCTGGCTGATGTGCCGCGACAGGCTTTCGGTGGCCAGGCCGGCGGCCTGGGGCAGCGCCAGGTAGGCGGTGTTGTAGCCGGCGCGGTTGAGCTTGAGGGCGGTGTGGGCATCCTCGGTGACGGTCTCGGTCGCCACGCCGCCGACTTCTTCCAGGGTGCTGCGGCGCAGCACCGCGCAGGAACCGCAGAAGAAAGTGGCGTTCCACAGGTCGTTGCCATCTTGCACCAGGCCATAGAACAGCTCGCCTTCGTTGGGCACCGCGCGGAAGGTGTTGAGGTTCTTCTCGAACGGGTCCGGGGAGAAGAAATAGTGCGGGGTCTGCAGCATCGCCAGCTTGGGGTCCTTGATGAACCAGCCCATGGCGACCTGCAGGAAGGAGCGGGTGGGCACATGGTCGGCGTCGAACATGGCGATGAACTCGCCGTCGGTGATCTGCAGCGCGTGGTTGAGGTTGCCGGCCTTGGCGTTGGCGTTGTCGTCGCGGGTGATGTAGTTGACGCCGATGTCCTGGCAGAACTGGCGGAAGTCGTCGCGGCGACCGTCGTCGAGCACATGAACCCGCAGCTTGTCCTTGGGCCAATCCATCGCCTGGGCGGCGAAGATGCTCAATTTGACGATGTTCAGGCCTTCGTTGTAGGTGGGGATGAACACGTCCACCGTCGGCCAGGTATGCGGTTCGCCCTGGAGCAGTACCGGCTGGCGCCGCAGCGGCCAGGCGGTCTGCAGGTAGCCGAACATCAGCACCACCAGGGCGTAGATCTCGGCCAGCACCAGGCCGTAGCCGAACAGCGCATCCAGCCAGGCATCGAAACCCAGGGTCGAGGTCAGGCGCCAGTACATGTAGCGCAGCGAGGCGATCAGCGACAGCACGATCAGCATCAGGATCGGCAGTCGCCCGGGAATGCGCCTGATCACCAGCGCCGCGAGGAAGCACAGCAGGGCGAACAGGCACTGGCTGTAGAGATCCAGCGGTGCGCTGACGCTGCTCAATAACAGCAGTGCAGCCAGGATCCAGAGCATGCCTACGAATGATCGGCGGATTGATTTAGGCCAGGCCGACAGGCGGTCGAGCCAGGCGCCGGGGTGCACTTCAAGACGCCCCTGGGCAAGGGACGGGCGCGGTGTTTCCTGGGTCATGGGGATATGGGCTCTTGGGTATCGTGCGCGAGCAGTTGATCGAGTGCCGCGCCGATCTGCAGGATCTCTGCGCAGCCTCGGGTGCTTGGGCCCCGGGCCAGGGGATTGCGTTCGTAGGCCAGGGCTTCGCCTAGCTGGTGGTCCTGGTGGACCGTCCCCAGCAGTTGGTCGCCCAGCTGGTTGCGCAGGATCTCGGCCATGTCGAGGCTGAAGCTGCGCTGGTCGTCCAGCAGGTTGATCAGGTAACGGCAAACCGGTGCCCGCGAGCCTTGGCGGTGGCTGGCCAACAAGCGGTCCAGGCGTTGCAGGCTGTTGTAGCTGGCGGCATCGGCCAGGGTGACGATCAGCAGCGCATCGGCCACTTGCAACACCTGGCGCAGGTAGCAGGACGCCCCGGTTGGCGTGTCGATCAGCACCGTGTCGCCAGCCTTGAGGTCAAGCTGGGCAAGATGCCGGGCCAGCCAGTTGCTGTCCTGCTCCAGGACTTGTTCGAGCCGGCGTTGCTGGTCTTCCCGGGCATTGCCGTAGGCCAGGCACTGGGTCCGGGCATGACCGGTGCGCAGGTAGTCTTGCCAGTTGGCGGCGCCTTCGTCGGCTTCGACTATCCCTGCCTGTTGCGGGCCAAGCCCAAGGTGCAGGGCCAGGGCATTCTGCGGGTCCAGGTCGATGGCCAGCACCCGGCCGTTGGGGCGCTCCAGGGCGCAGGCGAGCCCGGCGGTGAGAGTGGTACGTCCGACACCGCCCTTGCCCGACAACAGCGCAACCACCCTGGCCCTGGATGGACCTTTCGGGCCCGCGTCGGGCTGCGGCTGTAGCGGGTCGAGGTGCTGGCGCTGCTGGCGGACCTGGGCCAGCAGGGCACCCAGGGCATTGGCCGGGGCTGCCATCTGGGCCCGGGGTGGCTGGATTGCGGTCGAGAAGGCAGGTACAGGCGCCGCCTGGAGCACGGCCGACCGATCATCGGCGTACTCGTAGCTGGGTTCGATTTCCTGATAGTGCTCCGCACTGGCCCCGAACCTGCTGAACAGGTTCGCAATGTCGTCCGAACGATGCATGGGACATCCCTGAATATTGGTCTTATTAGATTGAGGGACGGACTCCTGTCTGGCCGCTCGCATCCTTGCTGCTTTGCAAATTTTCCTGAGGCGAATGCTGGCTATCTAATTCCGTCATTATTTTGTTGTCTATTTGATTTTTTTATCACCACCTGGGTTTTTTGACGTTATTTTGACGACCAAAAGCTTGAAGCGTTGATCGAGCCTTGCCGAGGCTGGCATCCAGGTCTGCACCCTTGGCTGGAGGAGGCCGAGCCAGAGCTTTTGCTGGGTTGGTGGGCAGATTGTGCTGGCCACGGCGTCTCGCTGGGGACCTGCTCCGGGGGCATCGCCGAGGGGCCGGGCTGGTCGTTTCTCTGGGGCGTCTGCTCGGGCCCCTTTGAGTGGCTGGCGGTCACCGTGGGGTTACAGCCCAGCGCCGGGGTGGTTTCACTGGTATCTTGGCGCGCCGGTGCTGGCCGGCTATCCGGGGGCGCCTTGGCGTTCCTGTCATGTTCCTGCAATGCCTGCGTGCCAATAAGGATCCGCTATGTTTGATCTGCGCCGCCTCGAGACCGGGGCCGGAACGCGTCCGTTTTCCAAGGAGAGGTCACGATGAGAAAGCTTTTCACCCTGCTGGCAGCCCTGGTGCTGACCCTGGGGATGGTAGGGATCAGCGACGCGCGTTCGTCCAAGCAACAACGCGACTCGGTGGCCGGGAGCTTCGACTATTACTTGTTGAGCCTGTCCTGGTCGCCGACCTTCTGCCTGATGCATCCGGACAACGAGCAGTGCTCGGGCAAGGGCTACGGCTTCGTCCTGCACGGCTTGTGGCCGCAATACAGCCGGGGCGGCTGGCCGCAGTCGTGCCCACCCTTGACCCAGCTCAACCGTGAGGAAATCGCCAAGGGCCTGACTCTGTTCCCCACCGAAAAGCTGCTCAAGCATGAGTGGAGCAAGCACGGTACCTGCAGTGGCCTGGGCGCCATGGGTTACCTGGACAAGGCCGACCAGGCCCTGGGCAAGGTGAAGATTCCAGAAACCCTGCAACCCTCCACCAGCGTGCGTTACTACGAGGCGGCGCAAATCGCCCAGCAGTTGCGCCAGAGCAACCCGGGGATCACCGAAAATGGCGTGGCAGTCCTGTGCAGCGGGCCGGAGCTGTCCGAAGTGCGGGTGTGCCTGGGCAAGGACCTGGAGTTCGCCGACTGCGGCAAGGGCGTGAAGACCCAGTGCCGCTCCGGGCAGATCCGCATTCCTCCGGTGCGCTGAACGAGCTGCCGGCTCCTGCCGCGAGGGCTGGAGCCGGTTTGCGGGCTAAAGGGCGGCCAGCAGGCGCTGCAGGCGCTCGGCGGTTGCTGCGCTGCAATCCTCCATCGGTGCCCGCAACTGTGCTTCGAGCAATCCCTGATGGGCCAGCAAGGCCTTGACCGGTGCCGGATTGGGCTCGCTGAACAAGCCCTGGATCAATGGCGCCAGGCGCATGAAGGTGGCGCGGGCGGCTTCCAGCTGCTGATCCGCAACCTGGCGTTGCAACTGCACGAACAACTCGGGGCGGATATGCGCCGAGGCGGCGATCGCGCCGCTGGCGCCCAGGCAGAGCGCGTTGAACAGTTGCAGGTCCTCGCCGCACAGCACCTGCGCGTCGCCGCTGGCCAGCACTGCCAGGGTCTTTTCCAGATTGCCACCACAGTCCTTGACCGCCGCGACCTGCGGGTGGCGGACGATCGCCAGCAAAGTCTGCTGGTTCAGGGTCACGCCGGTGCGATACGGGATGTCGTAGATGATCAGCGGCACGCTGGACGCATCGGCGACGCAGCCGAAGAAGCTTTCCAGGGCAGCCTGGGAGGGGCGGATGTAGTAGGGCGCCGGCACCAGCAGGCCGGCCACCGGACGTTCCAGGATGCGCTGTTGCAGGTCCAACAGGGCCGGCAGGTTGTTGCCCGCCAACCCCATGAGCACTTTCCCGGGGGGCGCCAGCTCCACCAGTGCGTCGAGCACCGCCAGTTGCTCGTCCTTGTCCAGGGCGGCGGCTTCACCGGTGGTGCCGCAGGCTACCAGCCCGGCCACGCCGCTTTCCAGCAGGTGGGCGGCGAGTCGGCGCAGGGCGGTGAAATCGATGGCGCCGTGGCGAAAGGGAGTGACGATGGGGACCCAGATACCGTGAAACGATGACATGCATATTCTCCTGGTGCTTGACCGTCGGGTCGTCGTCAGAAGAGTAGAAGGGCGGTCGGCAAGGGGTGTTCCGTAGCGAGGTCCTGTCAGCTCATCTGACGGGACACAGCGCCCCGGTCACATGAGCGGCTGTTTCTTCGATTTGCGGCTGCAGGCCATCCACGCCGGGGCCTTGGCAACTTGGCCAATGGCGCGCGGTACGTGGAAGGTGGCGTGGGGCATGGTGGTGGCCGGCTCGCAAACAAGGCGCCCAGTTTCAGGAACCGTCCGGCGTTTTGTCAATCCTCCCCGGGTGCGGCGCAGGGTCCCGGGGCCAGGCTTGTGCTACACCATCACGAAGCTTTCTCTGAAAGGTTTTCAGTTGCCAGGCTACGTATTGATCCATGTCAAGAATCTTGCAGATTGTTGCCGGATCGTTCCTGTCCACACCGCACATTCGATAGCGCTCGCCAAGGCGCTATCTACACTCGACTCCACCGGCGCCGACTGCCGGGGAAGTCTTGCCGGGGGCAGGAGCAGTCTTCGAGTCATCGCAGGATGCGCAGTTGCGGTTCGATCATGACGGGCAATCAACAGACTTCCTGCGAGGTTTTTTCAAGGTGAAGAACAATCTCCCAGTGACCCAGCGCGAGCGGGTGTTCCCCGCCGAGCAGCGGCTCATCTCCGCCACCGACTCCCACGGCAAGCTGACCTACTGCAACGACGAGTTCGTCGAGGTCAGCGGTTTCACCCGCGAACAACTGATCGGCAGCCCGCACAATATCGTGCGCCACCCGGACATGCCGCCAGCGGTATTCGCCCATATGTGGTCCTACCTCAAGGACGGCAAGAGCTGGATGGGCATCGTCAAGAATCGCTGCCAGAACGGCGACCACTACTGGGTCAATGCCTATGTCACGCCGATTTTCAGCGCAGGCGTGATCACCGGCTACGAGTCGGTGCGGGTCAAGCCCGAGCGCGAGCAGGTCGAGCGGGCCGCGGCCCTCTACCAGCGCATGCGCGGCGCCGACATGGCCATGCCCTGGAGCCAGCGGCTGCTGGTGGCTGGCGAGATCCTGCTACCGCCGCTGCTCGCCCTGGCAGCCATTGCCCTGGCCAGCTGGCTGGGTGGACCCTGGGCCGGAGTGGCTTGCGCCGTGGCCGGGCTGTTCGCCGTGCAGGCCCATGGTGCATATCGCACCCGGCGGTTGCTGGCGCGCATCAGCGCGGTGTCCCTGGGCAGCTTCGATAGCGAACTGATCGCCCGCACCTATACCGACGAGCGTGGGCCGGTGGCGCGCCTGCAGATGATCCTGATCAGCGAGGCGGCGAAGATCCGTACCGCCCTGAGCCGTCTCGGGGACTATGCCAACCAGGCCGCGGAGCTGGCTTCCACCAGCCAGAACCTGTCGCGCCAGGCAGAGTCGGCCCTGGGCAAGCAGCGTGACGAGGCAGACATGGCGGCCACGGCGATGAACCAGATGGCGGCGTCCATCGCCCAGGTCTCGGTGCATGTGCAGGACACCGCCTCGGCGGCCGACCGGGTCAACGAGCTGACCCATGTCGGTTCCGAGGAAGCCCGGCGGACCCGGGTCATGATCGAGAAGCTGGCCGCTACCGTGGACACGGTCAGTCAGTCGGTCCAGGGCCTGGCCGACGAGACCCAGTCGATCCAGCTGGCGGCGAACATGATTCATTCCATCGCCGAGCAGACCAACCTCTTGGCGCTCAATGCCGCCATCGAGGCTGCCCGCGCCGGGGAGCAGGGGCGTGGCTTCGCCGTGGTGGCCGATGAGGTAAGGGCCCTGGCATCCAAGACCCGGGAATCGACCCAGAGCATCCAGCAGATCATCGCCACCTTGCAGGAGGTGGCCAGCCAGGCGGTGGAAGTGGCGCGCCAGGGCAGTGTCGAGGCGCGCTCCGGAGTGGCCCAGGTGATCAGCACCGAACAGGCGCTGGATGGCATCAATACGGCGATGGAGCGCATCCAGCAGATGAGCCAGCAGATGGCCGCCGCTTCCGAGCAGCAGGCCCATGTGGCCGAGGAGATTTCCGGGCAGATCACCAATATCGCCCGGGTCTCGGACCAGAACGCCGATATCGCCGTGCACTCCTGCAGCATCGGCGGCGACCTTGAGTCCACGGCCCATGAGCTCAATGCCCTGGTCACGCGTTTCAATAGCTGAACGACGATTGCAGGGTTGTTTTCTTCAATACGTGATGTTGCTCGCTTCGTAATCTGTGGGCGGTCGATTCGACCCGGACAAGAGAGGCGAGAGATGAGCGTAGTGTTTTCCATGGCGGCCTTTGCCCTGGCCGCATCCATTACCCCCGGGCCGGTGAATATCCTGGCCCTGGGCAGCGGGGCCCGTTTCGGCTTCAAGGCCAGCCTGAGCCACGTAGCTGGCGCGACCCTGGGCTTTACCTTGCTGCTGGTACTGACGGGCCTGGGGTTGAACGAACTATTGCGCCAGTGGCCGGCACTGACCCAGGGCATCCGCCTGTTTGGCGTGGCGTTCCTGCTGTACATGGCCTGGAAGCTGGTCCGGGATGATGGTCGAGTGACTGCCGACGGCCAGGTCCGCGCACCTTCGGCCTGGTATGGAGCCCTGATGCAGTGGCTCAATCCCAAGGCCTGGCTGGCCTGCGTGGCCGGCATCGGGGCGTTTGCCGCCGACGGCGATACGCGGCTGGTCTGGCTGTTCGCCGCGGTGTATCTCGTTATCTGCTACCTGTCGATTGCCTGCTGGGCCTATGCCGGCAGTTTCCTGCGCCACTACCTGGACAATCCTGCGGGCATGCGCCTGTTCAATCGCAGCATGGCTGCACTGCTGGCGGTCAGCGCGGCGTACCTGTTTACCTGAGGCCTTGCTGGTACTGCCCGGGCGTCGCGGCCAAGTGCTGCTTGAACGCCCGCTGGAAGTGCGCCTGGTCGGCAAAGCCGGCCTCCAGGGCCACCTCGGCGATCGATGCACCGCTGCGCAGGCGGGCCTGGGCGAACTGCACCCGCTGGTTGACCAGGTAGGCATGGGGCGGCATGCCGAACCGCTGGCCAAAGGCGCGGGTCAGGTAGGAGGCCGAGAGTTGGGCGGCCTGGCAGATATCTTCCAGGACCAGGGGCTCGGTGCAGTGCTGGCGGATGTAGCGGGCGGCGCGCTCGAGCTTTTCGTTGCTGTCCCGGGGGAGGCTGTCGGCCGGGTTCAGGCGCTGGTGCAGGTCACTGAAGAACGCCACGGCACAGTTGTGCTTGTGCAGGGTATCGCCGCGTTCGTCCACCAGGACCTGGTACAGCGTCTGGAGCTCGGCAAACAATTGCGGATCGTCGCTGTGGGTGGCACTGAAAGGACGAAAGCCCGAAGCCGCATCGAAACCCAGCTCATGCTGCAAGGCGGTCAGCCAGGGCGTGTCGACGTAGAGCATGCGATAAGACCAGGGTTGGTCGTCGATCGGGTTGCAGGCATGCACCACGCCGGGGTTCATCAACACCACGGTGCCGGTTCCGACCCGCCACTGTTCGCCTTCGCTGAGGTAGGTGCTCTGGCCCGCGGTGATGCAACCGATGGAGAACTGCTCATGGGCATGGCGGTTGTAGCAGACCTTGTGTCCATCGGCGATGGACCGGGCCTCGATGAAGGGCAGGGCCGGGTCGCGCCAGAAACGCGGAGCGATGTCAGGGTGCAGGGCGCTCTTCATCAGGGCCGTCCATTGTCCAGGGTGCCGGCGATTGTAGAGGGGATGGCTCAGGATTTGCCATCGAAGGCGCGTTGCAGGCGCTGGATATCCAGTTTCTTCATGCCCAGCAGGGCTTGCATCACTCGTTGTGAGCGGCTCGGGTCGGGGTCGCACATCATCTGTGCCAGGACCTGCGGCACGATCTGCCAGGACAGGCCGAAGCGGTCCTTGAGCCAGCCGCATTGCTGGGCCTGTGGCGGGCCGCCAAAACCCAGGGCATTCCAGTAGTGGTCCAGTTCGGCCTGGGTCCGGCAATGCACCTGCAGCGATATGGCTTCGTTGAAGGTGAAGGCCGGACCGCCGTTGAGCGCGGTGAAGGCCTGGCCGTCGAGTTCGAACACCACGCTCATCACCGAGCCTTCGGGCCGGCCATGGAACTCGAAGCCGGCCTTGCCGTAGTGGCTGACGTGGGTGATGCGCGAGCCCTCGAAGATCGAGCAGTAGAACTGCGCGGCCTCCTGGGCCTGGTGGTCGAACCACAGGCAGGGCGTGATGGTCTGGATGCGTTGCATGGTGCCGGCCCTCTGCGGGTTGATCACGCTTGCATAAGCGTAGTCAACCCGCTGGCGAGGCGGGTTACCGTGGATCGGACCGGGTTAGAAGTCCCAGCGGGTGGCCAGTTGCAGGCTGCGCGGTTCGCCGTAGAAGCCGGTGCCGAAGTTGCCGATGCCGGTGTAGTACTTCTTGTCGAAGAGGTTCTTCACGTTCAGCGTGGAGCTCAGGTGCTGGCTGAACTGATAGCGCGCCATGGCATCCACCAGGAAATAACCATCCTGGGCAATACGCGAGTCGTGCCCGCCATTGACCGTGTCGTTCGGGTCGGGCTGGTAGACCTTGCCGAAGAACTGGCTCTGCCAGTTGACCCCGCCGCCCAAGGTCAGGCGTTCCCAGGCGCCAGGCAGGCGGTAGGTGCTGAACAGCCGTGCCACTTGCTGTGGTTCGGTGGTCTGCAGGACCGAGCCGTAGACGTAGTCGTGGTTGGCATCGCGGGTGTGGTTGTAGCTGTAGCCGGCTGACAGGTTCCAGCCTTCGCGCAGTTCGCCGGCCACCTTGATTTCGAAGCCCTTGGTGGTCGCGCCCTTGGTCGGGCGGTAGATGGCATCGATGCCCCAGCCGTCCACCAGTTGCGCGACGTTGTCCTGCTCGGTGTGGAAGACCGCGAAGCTGGCGTTGACCCGACCGTCCAGGTATTCGGCCTTGATCCCGGCTTCGTAGCTGTCGCCCTGCACCGGGTCGAGGATCTTGCCGTCGACACCCTTGCTCATCTGTGGTTGGTAGATGCTGGTGTAGCTGGTGTACAGCGAATAGCGCTCATCGAGGTCATAGACCAGCCCGGCGTAGGGGGTGACGACCCCGGTCTGCTGGTAGCGCTGGCGTGCATCGGCCTGGCCGGGGTCGAAGTAGCGGGTGTTGTCGATGCCCTTGAAGTCGCTGACCCGGGTGCCGAGGATCACCGCCAGGTCGTCGCTGGGCTTGAGCCGGGTGGCCAGGTAGGCGCCGGTCTGGCGCTGGAGGATGTCGTTGTCGCCGATCTTCGGGATGTCCGGCTTGGCGAACTCGCCGCGCCAGTCGTAGATGCTGCCGCCCACCGGCGGGTAAACCGAGCCGTGGACCGGGATGTCCTGCTTGGCGTTCATCAACATGAAACCGGCGATCAGCTCGTGCTCGCGGCCGAACAGGCTGAAGGGACCGTGCAGGTTGATGTCGAGGTTGTCCTGCACCTGTTCGCCCTTGAACTTGCCCATGTACATGAACATGCCGTTGCCTGTGGCCTGGTCCGGGTTGCCGCCGCTGGCCGAACCCAACAGGGTGTCGTGCTGGCGGCGCAGGCGGTCGTAGCTGACCTTCAAGGTCCAGTCGTGGGCCAGTTGTTGTTCCACGGAGGTGAACAGGGTCTGGTTCTTGAAGTCGCGGCGGCTCCAGTCGGTAGCCGGGTTGAACGAACGGGAGAAGTGGGTCCGCGAGCCATTGCCGAAGTACATCGGGAAGCCGGTCCAGGTGGCGCCCCGGGAGCGCGTATTCTGCTGGTCCAGGCCTATGGTCAGCAGGGTGTCCGGGGTGAGGTCGGCCTCGAGCACGCCGTAGGCGATGTCCTTGGTGTTCTGGTAATGGTCGAGGTAGGAGCTGCGGTCCTGGTAGACCCCGACAAAACGTCCGCGCAGCTTGCCTGTTTCGCTCAGCGGGCCGGAGATATCCCCTTCACTGCGATAGTTGTCCCAGGAGCCGACCGTGCCGGTGATCGAGGCCTTGAACTCTTTGGTCGGCCGCTTGCGGATCAGGTTGACGGTGGCTGAAGGATCGCCGGAGCCGGTCATCAGGCCGGTGGCGCCCTTGATGATCTCCACTCGGTCGAAGGTCGCCATGTCGGTGCTGGTGGTGCCGTAGTCGTAGACCCCGTCGTAGGTGGCGTTGACTCCGTCGTACTGGAAATTGGTGATGGGCATGCCGCGGCTGGAGAACTCCCAGCGCTCGCTGTCGTAGTTCTGCACGCTGACGCCGGGGGCTCGGCGCAAGGTGTCGGCGATGCTGGTAGCGCCCTGGTCGTCCATCTGCTGGCGGGTGACCACGGTCACTGTTTGCGGGGTTTCGCGCAGTGACAGGTTGAGACCGGTGGCCGAGGCGCTGGCGCCGGTGGTGTAGCTGTGGCTGTCTTCGGTGACGTTGCCCAGGGCCTGGGCGGAAATCTGCGTGGCCCCCAGTTGCAGTGGACCCTTGTTGGCGGGAAGCGCCTTGAGTACATAGCCGCCGCTGACCGCCTGGGCCTGCAGGCCGGAGTTCGCCAGCAGCAGTTGCAGGCCTTCTGCGACGCTGTAGCTACCGTTCAGGCCGGGACTTTGCTTGCCCGCCGCCAGGTCGTTGTGCCCGGCGATGAACAGCGTGCTTTGCTCGGCGAAGCGGTTGAGCACGGTGACCAGCGGCCCGGGGCCGATGCTGTAGTTGCGGCGCATGGCTGCGCCCTGGCTGTCACCACCCTCCGGCGCGGCATGGACCCAGGGAGCGGCGCATAGCAGCGCGGCGCACAGGGGCAGGGTATGGAAGGGCAGGCGCGAACGGCTGGGTAATGGCATGGGGTTCCCTTGTGGATCGGCAATGTGAGGACTGTTACCGGGTTGACCGAACGCCAACGGCAAAAGGGAACCGGTCATGCAAAAAAAACATCAGCCTCAGGTTCGCGGCTCCAGGGTCACCCACCAAGAGGCCAGGCGCCGGACCCGCACTGGTAACGCCGCTTCCAGCAGGGCCAGGGCCTGGTCGGGATCGTGCAGGGGGAAGGAGCCCATCACCGGCAGGCGGGCGATGGCCGGATCGCAACCCAGGTGGCCGCCGCGATAGCGCCCCAGCTCTTCCAGCAACTGCTCCAGGGGCAGGTTGTCGGCCAGCAGCAGGCCACGACTCCAGGCTTCGCGGGCAGAGCTGGCGGCCTGCAGTTGTCCCTGGGACAGGTTGTCGAAGCGCAATTGCTGGCCGGCATTTACCACCTGTACCTGCCGGCCATCGGTGCTGCGTACTTCCACGGCGCCGGCGTAGACATTGAGCTGGCTGTCGCTGGCGTTGCAGCGCACGCTGAAACGGGTTCCCAGGGCGCGCAGGCGTCCGTGATCGGTCTGCACCAGGAACGGGCGCTGCGGGTCCTTGGCGGTGTCGATGAGGATTTCCCCCAGGCGTAATGCCAGCAGTCGTTGCTCGCTGCTGTAGAGCACATCCACGGCGCTCAGCGCGTTGAGCCACAGGTGCGTGCCATCGCTGAGCAGGGTGTCGCGGATTTCCCCGGTGCCAGTGGCGTAGTCCGCGCGCCAGCGGCTCAGGGCCTGGGGCAGGGCGGTGCCGCGCCACGTACTCCAGCCCAGGCCGGCCAGCAGTAGCGCACCGAGCACCTGGCGTCGTGCCAGGGGGGCGCGCCGGTTACTGCGCAGCGCCTGGCTGGCGGGCTGGCGGGTATTGGTTTCCTGCAGCGGTAACAGGCGCTGGTGGATCCGTTCGACATAGGCCCAGGCCTGGCGATGTTCCGCACTGTGTTCGAACCAGGCTTGCCATTGGCGGTGCTGTTCGTCGCTGCTGGCCTGATCCTGCAGTTGCACATACCAATGCGCCGCTTGTTGCAGGCTGGCATGGCTGAGCCGGCCGCCGGATTGCTGGTCCATGGGTCACTCCACCAACAGGCCGTCGAGCTCGGCCTCCAGCACCGCACAATGCAGCAGAGCCTGGGCCAGGTACTTCTTGACCATGCGTTCCGACACTGCCAGTTCCTCGGCAATCGCCTTGTAGGGCCGGCCGTGCAGTTGCGCCAGGATGAACGCCGCGCGCACCTTGGCCGGCAGGCGGCTGAGCATGGCGTCCACTTCATGCAAGGTCTCGACAATGATCGCTCGTTGTTCCGGGGACGGTTGCACTGCCTGGGGCCGCGCCGCCAGGGCCTGTTGCCAGGCCTGTTCCAGTTGCCGGCGGCGCCAGTGGTCGATGCATAGGCCCCGGGCCACGGTGGCGAGATAGGAGCGCTGGTGGACCTCGTCGTGCAGCTCGGGGGGGCGCTTGAGCACCCGGACAAAAATGTCGTGGGCCAGGTCAGCGGCATCCCAGGCATGGTTCAGTCGCCGGCGCAGCATCTCGTAGAGCCAGTGGTGATGGGCGTCGTAGAGGTTATGCACCGAGACGGGACTGGCGAGTGGAGGGGAGGACAAGAGGCGGTATCCGGTGGCGAGCTAGGTGTAAATGGGAATTGATCGCGATTAAATCAAAAGCCCCTGGCCCCTGCAAACGATATCGAGCCGCTGCGCTGCAATGGGCGGTGTTTGAGCGTATGGGTGAAATTGCCGCCGGGCCTGGCGTGTATGAAGCGATGAAAGATCCTGGGCCTGGCTATTCAGTGCTTGCTGGAAGGGGTTTCTTAAGTGGTATCTTCGCTTTCAGTCTCAGGGTACGGCAATGTGCCGCAGCACCGGGGCGAGACAAGACGGGACGCCCCTGGTGGTATCAGGCCGGCAGTGACTGCAAAGGGGGGAAGCTGATGCGCGGACCGCGATTCAAGCTGTTTTTCACCCATCGCCTGGCGCTGCTGGCGGGTGCCGAATCCCTGCGTTCGATCCGCGAAGGCCTGCTCTGGCTATTGCCCTGCCTGCTGCTCTCGGCGTTGCTGCTGATCCTCGCGCAATGTGCCCAGGTCCTGGGGGCTCCGAGGGAACTGGTGCAGCTGCTGGCCGGCCTGCACGAGCGCATCAATTCGATCATTCCACTGTTGGTGGCAGCGTCCATCGGCTACATGCTGGCGCTCCAGTACCGCCTGCCGCAGCTGCCGGTGGCTTTCCTGTGCCTGTCCTACGTGGTGATCGCCATCTACATGCTGCACGACTACCCGCTGGCGGCGGCGAGCTTCGTGCTGTTCATCGCCATCGCCTCGCCGCTGGTCAACGTGCCCATCATGGCCAGGCTGCACCGCCAGCGCTGGACCAGGCTGCTGGACGAGGATCTGGTGGGGCACAACCTCAAGGGCACCATCAACATGGTGCTGCCGGGGATCTTCACCTCGTTGTTGCTGGTGGCGGTCTTGCAGTCGCTGCTGCAGATCCAGGACTTCGCCTACATCCAGCAGCCGCTGGACCTCAAGGACCTGGGCAATCCCTACCTCAGCGGCGTGGCGCTGACCCTGGGCAATTCGCTGTTGTGGTTCTTCGGCATCCACGGCACCCACGCCCTGCAACCCTTCATGGAGGTGATGGACCAGGCGGTGGCGCTCAATGCCGCGGACCAGGCCGCCGGCCAACCGCTGCGTTACGCCCTCAACAGCGGCCTGCTGGGGTGTTTCGCCTTCATTGGCGGTTCCGGCGGCTCCCTGGCGCTGGTGTTGGCTATCCTCGGGTTCTCCAGCATCCGCTCCCTGCGCCTGCTGGCCTTGGCGAGCCTGGCGCTGTCGCTGTTCAACGTCAACGAGCTGCTGTTGTTCGGCCTGCCGATCATCCTCAACCCGAGGTTGCTGGTGCCTTTCATGCTGGTGCCCATGGTCAACGTCAGCCTGGCACTGCTGGTGGTGCAGCTGGGCTGGGTGAGCCCGGCGCTGGTGGAAGTGCCCTTCACTTCACCGGTGCTGCTCAACGCTTACCTCAGCACCCAGGGCGACTGGGGCGCGGTGCTCCTGCAACTGGTGCTGCTGGGTGTCGGCACCCTGATCTACATCCCCTATATCCGCAGCCTTCACCATCAGGGCGAGGCTGGCGAGCAGGTCTACCTGAAGACTTTCGACACCACGTTCCGTGGCCTCGAGGAACGTAGCCGGCTGTTCGAACTGGACCCGATGGTCGCGTCCTACAAGGAAACCGCCCGGCAGTCCCTGCAACTGGCGCGGATCCAGCAATTGAGCGAGTACGACTTCCACCTGGAGTACCAGCCCCAGGTGTCCAAGGACACGGGCCGCTGCACCGGTTGCGAGGCGCTGATGCGCGCGCGCGACGGCGATGGCCAGGTGCGCCTGCCCTGGGAGTTGCTGCAGTGGCTGGGCCAGGCCGGGCTGATGCCCGAGGTGGATTTCTGGGTCGCCTCCCAGGCGGTGCGCCAGCACTTGCTCTGGCGCCGCAATGGCTTCGAGTTGCCGATCACCATCAATGTCTCCAGCGCTACCCTGGCCTCGGCGGAGCATGGCGAGCGCTTGCTGGACATCCTGGGCCGGGCCCGCGGTCAGGTATCGGTGGAGATCACCGAGGATGCCCTGGTGGGCGACGCGCTGCGTACCTTGCGCTGGATCGAGCAGTTGCACGCCCTGGGGGCGAAGGTCTACATCGATGATTTCGGTACCGGTTTCTCGGCCCTGAGCTACCTGCACCAGTTCCCGGTGGACGGCATCAAGATCGATCGCAGCTTCGTCCTGGCCCAGCGTGAGCCCCAGGGTGCCCAGGTCCTCAACGGCTTGCTGCGTTTTTGCGAGACCCTGGGCCTCAAGGTGGTAGTGGAGGGGGTGGAGACTCAGGAGCAGCTGGAGTTCCTGCAGTCGAGCTCGGAGCTGATTATCCAGGGCTGGTACTACAGCAAGGCGCTGCCGGGCGCGCAGATTCCCGGGTTCGCCAGCCAGAGGGCCCAGGCCGCCCAGGCGCCCGGCGATGACTGATGCCCCAGGCCGTCGTGCCCTGGCCCCCGGGGGCAGGCGCAGGCCCGTTTTGCCCTGGCTCCGGGCATTTTGAACTACGCTTGACGTCTTAGCCGCGAATGGAGTCAGCGATGTTGTACCCAAGCAAACCCAACAATGAGGCCCTGCGGATCCAGACCTTGCGGGCGCTGAATGTCCTCGACACCCCGCCGGAGGAGCGTTTCGATCGCCTGACCCGGCTGGCCAAGCGCTTGTTCAACGTGCCCATCGCGTTGGTCAGCCTGGTGGACGGTGATCGCCAGTGGTTCAAGTCCTGCGCGGGCCTGGATGCCAGCGAAACGCCACGGGATATCTCGTTCTGCGGACATGCGATCCTTGGCGACCAGATCCTCACGGTGTGCGATGCCGAGCAGGACGTGCGTTTCCATGACAACCCGCTGGTGGTGGGCGATCCCGGAATCCGCTTCTACGCCGGCTGCCCGCTGACGGTGGCCAACGGCAGCAAGCTGGGCACCTTGTGCCTGATCGACGTCAAGCCCCGGGACCTGGACGACGAGGAGCGGGCGCTGCTGCGGGACCTGGCGCGCATGGCCGAGCAGGAGCTGGCGGCGGTGCAGATGGCCAGCATGGATGAGCTGACCCTGCTGTCCAACCGCCGTGGGTTCGAGGCCCTGGCCCGGCATGCGCTGGGAGTCTGCAAGCGCCTGGACAAGCCGGCGACCCTGCTGTTCTTCGATCTCAACGATTTCAAGCAGATCAACGACACCTATGGCCATGCCGAGGGCGATGGTGCGCTGAAGACCTTCGCCGACGTGCTGCGCATCGCCTTTCGCGAGAGCGATGTGGTCGGTCGCCTGGGTGGCGATGAGTTCGTGGTCCTGCTGACCGCCGCCGATCATGTGGAAACCTCGAACATCATGGCCCGATTGCGCGAGATCCTCGATGAACGCAACGCCACCTTGAAGCGCGGCTACGACATTCGCTTCAGCGTCGGCCAGATCGAATACAACGCCGAGCGCCATCCGGACGTGGAGGCGTTGCTGGCCGATGCCGACAAGGCCATGTACCTGCAAAAGCAGGCCAGCAAGCGCCAGCGTCAAGACTGATCGGCAGACAGTGGCTCAGGCCCCGGAGCCTGGTCCGGCCGCGTCAGGCAGCGTCTTGGGATGTTGCCCTGATAGTAGGTACTGACCAGGAATTTCCCGGGCTTGTTGACCTTGAGATTGAGGAATTCATCGCCGCAGGCGGGAAATCGCTCGACGAACTGGCCCTGCGTCGGGTTGTAGATGAACACCCGGTGGATCGTGTAAGTACCCATCCCATCATCGACATGCCAGATGGCGAAGTCGCCGACCCCATCGAAGTTGAAATCGTCGAGCTCGACGTGCAGCGGCTTTTCGGCCTGCACCCGCAGTTCTCTGGATTGGGTGTGACCGTTGCGTTGTATTTCCAGGCTGACCTGCTGGCCATGCAGGGCAAGCGTGACGGTGGTGTGCTTGTCCGGCTGGAAAGTCGTTGGTTGGGCTTGGACGCTCATTGCGAAAAGACCGCCCAGGGCCATCATGGCCCATTGTTTGTTATGCATGGATTCAGCATGTCCGGTGATGAAGGTTGGGGCCTGGCCGGCGGCCCCGGTTGCGGCTCATCCGGCGTTTGCCGGTGCCAGGAACGCGGCTTCCAGCAATTGGCGGGTGTAAGGGTGTTGTGGGGCGTCGAAGATCGTCCTGGCGTCGCCTTGTTCCACCACCTGGCCGTGCTTGATCACCATCAGTTGGTGGCTCAGGGCCTTGACCACCGCCAGGTCATGGCTAATGAACAGGTAGGTCAGGTTGTACTTGCCTTGCAGCCTGCGCAGCAGCTCCACCACCTGGCGCTGGACGGTGCGATCCAGGGCCGAGGTCGGTTCGTCCAGGAGGATCAGCCGGGGCTTGAGCACCAGGGCCCGGGCAATGGCGATGCGCTGGCGTTGACCGCCGGAAAACTCATGGGGGTAGCGGTGGCGCGTCTGCGGGTCCAGGCCCACTTCCTCGAGCGCCGCGATGATCGCCTGTTCTTGTTCCTGCTCGGTGCCGATCCTGTGGATGCGCAGGCCCTCGCCAACGATCTGGCTCACGCTCATGCGCGGGCTGAGGCTGCCGAAGGGGTCCTGGAACACCACCTGCATTTCTCGCCGTAGCGGTCGTACCTGCTGCTGGGACAGGCGGTCCAACTGCTGGCCTTCGAAGCGGATCAGGCCCTGGCTGGCGATCAGCCGCAGGATCGCCAGGCCCAGGGTCGACTTGCCCGAGCCGCTCTCGCCGACGATGCCCAGGGTCTGACCCTGGGGCAGGCTGAAATGAATGCCGTCCACCGCCTTGACGTGGTCCACGGTGCGGCGCAGCAGGCCCTTCTTGATCGGGAACCAGACCTTGAGGTCATTCACTTCCAGCAGAGGCGCGCCGACCTGGCTGGCGATTGGCAGGCCACTGGGCTCGGCGGCCAGCAGTTCCCGGGTATAGGGATGCTGCGGGGCCCGGAACAGCTCTTCGCAAGGCGCCTGCTCGACGATCCGGCCCTTTTGCATGACGCACACCCGATGGGCGATGCGCCGCACCAGGTTGAGGTCGTGACTGATCAGCAGCAGGGCCATGCCCAGGCGCGCCTGCAGGTCCTTGAGCAACTGCAGGATCTTCAACTGCACGGTGACGTCCAGGGCAGTGGTGGGTTCGTCGGCGATCAGCAGTTCCGGCTCGCAGGCCAGGGCCATGGCGATCATCACTCGTTGGCGCTGGCCGCCGGACAGCTCGTGGGGCAGGGCCTTGAGGCGCTTGCGCGGCTCGGGGATGCCCACCAGCTCCAGCAGTTCCAGGGTGCGCTGGGTGGCGACCTTGCCGGTCAGGCCCTTGTGGATCGCCAGCACCTCGTTGATCTGCTTTTCGATGTTGTGCAGCGGGTTCAGCGAGGTCATGGGCTCCTGGAAGATCATGGCGATGCGGTTGCCACGAATGTGCCGGATGCTCTTTTCCTTCAGGGTCAGCAGGTCGTGCCCGGAATAGTTGATGCTGCCCGACGGGTGCTGGGCCAGGGGGTAGGGCAGCAGGCGCAGGATGGAGTGGGCGGTGACCGACTTGCCCGACCCGCTCTCGCCCACCAGGGCCAGGGTCTCGCCGCGCTTGATGTCGAAGCTGATGCCTTCGACCACTCGCTGGCGCTGTTCGCCGGCGACGAATTCGACGGCCAGCTCGCGCACTTCGATCAGGTTGTCCTGGGTCATGTCATTTCCTCGGGTCGAAGGCATCGCGGGCGGATTCGCCGATGAACACCAGCAGGCTCAGCATCAGGGCCAGCACGGCGAAGGCACTCATGCCCAGCCAGGGCGCCTGCAGGTTGGACTTGCCCTGGGCCACCAGCTCGCCCAGGGACGGCGCGCCGGGAGGCAGGCCGAAGCCGAGGAAGTCCAGGGCGGTGAGGGTGCCGATGGCGCCGGTGAGGATGAACGGCATGAAGGTCATGGTCGAGACCATGGCGTTGGGCAGGATATGGCGGAACATGATGGCGCCGTTCTGCATCCCCAGGGCCCGGGCCGCACGCACGTATTCCAGGTTGCGCCCGCGCAGGAACTCGGCCCGCACCACGTCCACCAGGCTCATCCAGGAAAACAGCAGCATGATGCCCAGCAGCCACCAGAAGTTGGGCTGCACGAAGCTGGCGAGGATGATCAGCAGGTAGAGCACCGGTAGCCCGGACCACATTTCCAGGAAACGCTGCCCGGCCAGGTCCACCCAGCCACCGTAGAAGCCCTGGAGGGCGCCGGCGGTGACGCCGATGATCGAACTGAGGATGGTCAGGGTCAGGGCGAACAGCACCGACACCCGGAAGCCGTAGATGATCCGCGCCAGGACGTCGCGGCCCTGGTCGTCGGTGCCCAGCAGGTTGTCGCTGGAGGGCGGCGCCGGGGCTGGCACCCGCAGGTCGTAGTTGATGCTCTGGTAGCTGAAGGGGATCGGTGCCCAGAGCACCCAGGCATCCTTCTGGGCCAGCAGTTCGCGGATGTACGGGCTCTTGTAGTTGGCTTCCAGGGGGAATTCGCCGCCGAAGGTGGTTTCCGGGTAGCGCTTGAGCGCCGGGAAATACCAGCCGCCGTCGTAGTGCACCACCAGGGGTTTGTCGTTGGCGATCAACTCGGCGCCCAGGCTCAGGACGAACAGCACCAGGAACAGCCACAGCGACCACCAGCCGCGCTTGTTGGCCTTGAAGCGCTCGAAGCGCCGGCGATTGAGGGGGGACAGGTTCATCTCAATGCTCCCGGCTGTCGAAGTCGATGCGTGGGTCGACCAGGGTGTAGGTCAGGTCGCCGATCAGTTTCACCACCAGGCCCAGCAGGGTGAAGATGAACAGCGTGCCGAACACCACCGGGTAGTCACGGTTGATCGCGGCCTCGAAGCTCATCAGGCCCAGGCCGTCCAGGGAAAAGATCACCTCCACCAGCAAGGACCCGGTGAAGAAGATGCCGATGAAGGCCGACGGGAAGCCGGCGATCACCAGCAGCATCGCGTTGCGGAACACATGGCCGTAGAGCACCCGGCGCTGGGTCAGGCCCTTGGCCTTGGCGGTGATCACGTACTGCTTGTTGATCTCGTCGAGGAAGCTGTTCTTGGTCAGCAGGGTCATGGTGGCGAAGTGGCCGATCACCAGGGCCGTGACCGGCAGCGCCAGGTGCCAGAAGTAGTCGAGCAGCTTGCGTCCCAGGCCCAGTTGCTCGAAGTCGCTGGAGGTCAAGCCGCGCAGGGGGAACCAGTTGAGGTAGCTGCCGCCGGCGAACACCACGATCAGCAGGATGGCGAACAGGAATGCCGGGATCGCGTAGCCGATGATGATCGCCGAGCTGGTCCAGACGTCGAAATGGCTGCCGTGGCGGGTGGCCTTGGCGATCCCCAGGGGGATCGACACCAGGTACATGATCAGGGTGCTCCACAACCCGAGGGAGATCGAGACCGGCATCTTTTCCTTGATCAGGTCCACCACCTTGGCATCGCGGAAGAAACTGTCGCCGAAGTCCAGGGTGGCGTAG
Organism: Pseudomonas piscis; assembly: GCF_009380155.1. Lineage (GTDB taxonomy): Bacteria > Pseudomonadota > Gammaproteobacteria > Pseudomonadales > Pseudomonadaceae > Aquipseudomonas > Aquipseudomonas piscis. Next base: position 365,911 of record NZ_WHUV01000002.1, read on the forward strand.
TTCTTGATCATGATCCACAGTCGTTCCGGCGCCGACTTGTCGAAGCCGTACATGTGCTCGATTTCCTTGATCAGTGCCGGGTCCAGGCCCTGGGCGCCACGGTAGCTGGACCCGGCCACCGAGACTTCGGCGCCACCGCCGGCGATGCGGCTGGTGGCGCCTTCGAAGCCTTCGAGCTTGGCGATCATCTGCTCCACCGGGCCGCCCGGGGCGGCCTGGATGATCACGAAGTTGATCAGGAGGATGCCCAGCAGGGTCGGGATGATCAGCAACAGGCGGCGAATGATGTAGGCCAGCATCTCATTGCACCGTTTCGGCCGCGGCCGCCTGGTTGTCCGGCGCCGGTTCCACGGCGGGCTTGGCATCGGGCTTGATCCACCAGGTGTAGATGCCGATGTCGTACTTGGGCGCGACCTTGGGGTGGCCTACGTGGTTCCAGTAGGCCACGCGCCAGGTCTTGATGTGCCAGTTTGGGATCACGTAGTAGCCCCATTGCAGGACCCGGTCCAGGGCCTTGGCATGGGCTACCAGGCTGGCTCGGGAGTCGGCGTTGATCAGACTCTCGACCAGCCGGTCGATGGCCGGGTCCTTGAGGCCGATGTAGTTGCGGCTGCCGGGCTTGTCGGCGCTGCTGGACATCCAGAATTCACGCTGCTCGTTACCCGGGGAATTGGACTGCGGGAAGCTGCCGACGATCATGTCGAAGTCCCGCGAGCGGACCCGGGTGATGTACTGGGACACGTCCACCCGGCGGATCACCAGGTCGATGCCCAGGTCGGCGAGGTTGCGCTTGAACGGCAGCAGCACGCGCTCGAACTCGGTCTGGGCCAGCAGGAACTCGAGCACCACCGGCTTGCCTTGGGCGTCCACCATCTTGTCGTCGACGATATGCCAGCCGGCATCCTGCAGCAGTTGGTAGGCCTGGCGCTGTTGGGCGCGGATCATGCCGCTGCCGTCGCACAGGGCCGGGGCGAAGGCCTGGGTGAACACCTGCTCGGGAATCTGCCCGCGTAGCGGCTCGAGGATCGCCAGCTCGTCCGGGCCCGGCAGGCCGGTGGCGGCCATCTCCGAGTTCTCGAAGTAGCTGCGGGTGCGGGTATAGGCGCCGTTGAACAGCTGCTTGTTGCTCCATTCGAAGTCCAGCAGCAGGCTCAGGGCATGGCGCACCCGCACGTCCTGGAACAGCGGGCGCCGGGTGTTGAAGACGAAACCCTGCATGCCGGTAGGGTTGCCGTTGGGGATCTGCTCCTTGATCAACCGTCCCTGGGCCACGGCCGGGACGTTGTAGGCGTTGGCCCAGTTCTTCGCGCTTATTTCCAGCCAGTAGTCGAACTGGCCGGCCTTGAGGGCTTCCAGGGCCACGGTGTTGTCGCGGTAGTAGTCGCTGGTGATGGTGTCGAAGTTGTAGAAGCCGCGATTGACCGGCAAGTCGCGGGCCCAGTAGTCCTTGACCCGCTCATAGCGGATCGAGCGCCCGGCCTTGACCTCGGTCACCCGGTAGGGGCCGCTGCCCAGGGGTACTTCGAGGTTGCTCTTGGCGAAGTCGCGGTGCTCCCACCAGTGCTTGGGCAGGATCGTCAGCTGGCCGAGGATCAGCGGCAGCTCGCGGTTGTTGCTGTGCTTGAACTTGAACAGGACCCGCAACGGGTCTTCGGCGATCACCTGCTCGACATCGGCGTAGTAACCGCGATACAGCGGCGAGCCGGCGTTGGTCAGGGTCTGGAAGCTGAACACCACATCCTCGGCGCGCAGCGGATGGCCATCGTTGAAGCGTGCCTCGGGCCGCAGGTAGAAACGTACCCAGCTGTTGTCCGGCGCTTTCTCGATCCGCCCGGCCACCAGGCCGTACTCGGTGAAGGGTTCGTCCAGGCTCTGGGCCATCAGGGTGTCGTACACCAGGCCGATGTTGCTCTCCGGCACGCCCTTGCTGATGAACGGGTTGAGGCTGTCGAAGCTGCCGAAACCGGCCATGCGGAAGGTCCCGCCCTTGGGGGCGTCGGGCTTGACGAAGTCGAAGTGCTGGAAACCCGCCGGGTATTTCGGCGCTTCGCCGTAGAGGGTCACGGCATGTTGTGGCGTGGCCTGGGCGCAGCAGGCGATGACGCCGAGCAACAAGCCGCTGGTGTGCAGGAGCAGGGCACGCAGGGGCATCATTGGGTGGTCTCCAAGGACTTCAGCCACCAGGCGCCGAGACCCAGGGTATAGGGCGGCGTGGTGACGAAGGCGAACCGGTTACGGTAGGCCAGGCGGTGATAGTTGAGGTACCAGTTGGGAATCATGTAGTGCTGCCACAGTAGCACCCGGTCCAGGGCACGGCCGGCGGCCAATTGCTCATCGCGGCTCTGGGCCGCCAGGAGCTGCTCCAGCAGGTGATCGACGATGGGGTTGTCGATGCCCGCATAGTTCTTGCTGCCCTTGACCGCTACCTGGCTTGAGTGGAAGTACTGCCATTGCTCCAGGCCCGGGCTCAGGGTCTGGTTGAGGGTCATGAGGATCATGTCGTAGTCGAACTGGTCCAGGCGCTGCTTGTATTGCGCGCGGTCGACAGTGCGCAGGCGCGCGTCGATGCCGATGCTGGCCAGGTTCTCCACGTAGGGCTGGAGGATGCGCTCCAGGTTGGGGTTGACCAGCATCAGCTCGAACCGCAGCGCTTGTCCGGCACTGTTCTGCAGGCGCTGGCCGTTGAGCTTCCAGCCAGCCTCGCCCAGCAGCCCCAGGGCCCGGCGCAGGGTCTGGCGCGGGATGCCGCGGCCGTCGGTGCTCGGCAAGCTGAAGGGCTGGGTGAATAGGCTGGCTGGCAACTGCTCGCGATAGGGCGAAAGCAGCAGCCATTCGCGGCCCTGGGGCACGCCCGTGGCGGAGAACGCGCTGTTGGGGTAGTAGCTCAGGGCGCGCTGGTAGGCGCCGCTGAACAGCGTGCGGTTGGTCCACTGGAAGTCGAACATCATGCCCAGGGCTTCACGTACCCGCACATCGGCGAAAGTCGCGCGCCGGGTGTTCATGAACAGGCCCTGGGTCTGGGTGGGGATCTGGTGCGCCACCTGGGCCTTGATCACCTCGCCACGGCGCACCGCCGGGAAGTCGTAGCCGCTGGCCCAGTTCTTGGCCTGGTGCTCGATGTAGATATCGAATTCACCGGCCTTGAAGGCCTCGAACGCCACGTCGCTGTCGCGGTAGAACTCCACCTCGACCCGGTCGAAGTTGGCGAACCCGCGGTTGACCGGCAAGTCCTTGCCCCAATAGTCCTTGACCCTCTCGAACACCAGCTGGCGGCCCGGCTGCACTTGGGTAATGCGATAGGGACCGCTGCCCAGGGGCGGGGTGAAGGTGGTGGCCTTGAAGTCGCGGTCCTTCCAGTAATGCTGGGGCAATACCGGCATTTCCCCCAGGCGCAGGATCAGCAGCGGGTTGCCGGCACGCTTGAACACGAAGCGGATGCGCTGCGGGCCGAGGATGTCGACCCGCTGCACTTCCTGCAGGTTGGTGCGGTACTGCGGATGGCCTTCCTTGAGCAGCAGGCGGTAGGAGAACGCCACGTCCCGAGCGGTGATCGGCATGCCGTCGTGGAAGCGGGCTTCGGGGCGCAGGTTGAACACCACCCAGCTGCGATCTTCGCTGTACTCCACCGAACGGGCGATCAGACCGTAGCTGGAAGTGGGTTCGTCGCCGGAGGGCGCATAGAGGCCAGTGCCCACCATCAGCGGCTCGTTGAGCTCGTTGACCCCGTATTGCAGGAAGTTCGGCGTGGCCACCGGGCTGGTGCCCTTGAAGGTGTAGGGGTTGAGGGTGTCGAAAGTGCCGAAGGCCATGACCCGCAAGGTGCCGCCCTTGGGCGCGGCGGGGTTGACCCAGTCGAAGTGGGTGAAGCGGGCCGGGTACTTGAGCGTGCCGAACTGCGCATAGCCATGACTCTCGATGAGTGTCGCGCTTGCGGGAAAGCTCAAGGCCAGGCTGATGAGGAGCGGGAGCAGGAGACGCATCGAGTCAGAGATCCGATCCAGGCGGCTTGGGCTATGTGTCCGGTACAGTAACAGCTTGTATCGGCAGGAAAAAGCTCGTTCTGGCGGTGCGCGCAGATGGCGGCAGGTGGGCTCTGGGGCGGGGGCGGGTCGGTATCGCCGGGGGCTCTGGGAAGCTCAGGCGCAGGGCTTGCCGGTGGTGACACCGGCAAGCCCCGTCGGCACTCAGTGCGGCAGGTAGACGGTGAGCGTCTGGCCCGGCTTGAGGGCCTGGCCGGCCCGTGGGTTCCAGCGCTTGAGGTGCTGCATCTCGACGTTGAATCGCTTGGCTACCATGTACAGCGAATCGCCTTGCTTGACTTTGTACTGGGTCGACTTGCGTTTCTCGGTAGCGGCCACGGTGGTCTTCTTGCTGCCGGCCTGGCGCGCGTCCTGCAGGACCAGGGTCTGGCCGACCTTGAGGTTCTTGCCGCTGAGCTTGTTCCAGCGCTGCAGGTCCTGGACCCCGACCTTGTTGGCCTTGGCGATCAGCGCCAGGTTGTCGCCGCGCTTGACCTTGTAGACCCGCTTGCGCAGCGAGTCGCGGCCTTCGTCGCTGGCGAACGCAGCCTTGAGCGAGCGCTTGCTGATCAGTTCCTCAGGCTTCATGGTCGACAGGCTGGTGGTCAGCAACTGCGCCTTGGAGGTGGGTACCAGCAGGTGCTGCGGACCGTCGATGGTGGTGCGCTGCTTGAACGCCGGGTTGAGCTGGAACAGCTCGTCCTCATCGATGTTGGCCACCGCCGCGACCTTGGACAGGTCCATGCGCTGGTTGATCTCCACCACCTGGAAGTAGGGTTCGTTGGCGATGGGGTTGAGGTTGATGCCGTAGGCCTCGGGGGCCAGCACCACCTGGGACAGGGCCAGCAGCTTGGGCACGTAGGCCTGTGTTTCCGATGGCAGCGGCAGGTTCCAGTAGTCGGTGGGCAGGCCGAGCTTCTCGTTGCGCTCGATGGCCCGGCTGACGGTGCCTTCGCCGGCGTTGTAGGCCGCGAGGGCCAGCAGCCAGTCGCCGTTGAACATGTCATGCAGGCGGGTCAGGTAGTCCATGGCCGCGGTGGTCGAGGCGGTGATGTCGCGGCGGCCATCGTAGAAACGGGTCTGGCGCAAGTTGAAGGAGCGACCGGTGGCCGGGACGAATTGCCACAGGCCCACGGCATCGGCCCGGGAATAGGCCAGCGGGTTGTAGGCGCTTTCGATCACTGGCAGCAGGGCCAGCTCCAGCGGCATGTTGCGCTCTTCAAGACGCTCGACGATGTAGTGGATATAAAGGCTGCCGCGCTCGCTGGCGTTCTGCAGGAAGGACGGATTGCTGGCGAACCACAGGCGCTGTTGCTCGATGCGCGGGTTGACGCCCAGATTCTCTTGCAACTGGAAGCCCTGGCGCATGCGTTCCCAGACGTCCTGGGGGACTTGCGGGCTGGGCTGGGTGCCCAGCCAGATGGGTTTCTGCTTGATACGGGCGTTGAGATTCGGAGTGTGTGTGGCTTCAGTCTGCGGGACGTGACCGGTGCTTTGGCAGCCCGCAAGAGTCGCTGACACAGCTACCGCGATGGCCTGGGCCAAGCGCGTCAATGCGTCTGAACTGATGGCGTAACGAATAAATGACGACATTGGCTGGAAGTTAGTTCCGGGCAAAAATGTCGGGCGATTCTAGAAAGCACCCGAAGAGCGGTCAACCATTCAGAATTTCTATGCCAATGCCGGGGTTCTTAGAATTTATCTTTCCAGGCCCGCAAAGCCGCAAAAACCGCACTCTGCGACGGGGTATCCCGGCCGTTCCGTTCGTCCGCTTTTTGTTTAACGGATGTTTCACCGGTACGCAGGAAAGGGTTGGTCGACTTCTCCAGGGCCAGGGTCGATGGCAGGGTCATGAGGCCTTGCTCGCGCTGGCGTGCGACTTTTTCCAGGCGCTGGGCGATCTCTGGGTTGGTCGGCTCCACGGCCTGGGCGAAGCGCAGGTTGCCCAAGGTGTATTCGTGGGTGCAGTAGACCAGAGTGTCGTCCGGCAGCGCCGCGAGGCGGCCCAGGGACTGGTGCATCTGTTCGGCGGTGCCCTCGAACAGGCGACCGCAACCGGCGGCGAACAGCGTGTCGCCACAGAACAGCAGGCCCCGGTGGTAGTAGGCGATATGCCCCAGGGTATGGCCGGGTACCGCCAGGACCAGGAAGTCCCAGCCGAGGATGTTGAGCTGGTCTTCATCGTCCAGGGCCACGTCGCGGGCGGGGATCTTCTCCCGGGCCGGGCCGTAGACCGTGGCGCCGCTATGCTGTTTCAAGCGCTCGACGCCGCCGACGTGGTCGTGGTGGTGGTGGGTCACCAGGATGTCGCTCAGGCGCCAGTCCGGGTGTTGTTCCAGCCAGGCCAGTACCGGTGCCGCATCCCCCGGGTCGACGACGGCGCAGCGTTGGCTGCGATGATCTTGTAACAACCAGATGTAGTTGTCGGTGAAGGCGGGCAGGGCACTGATCTGTATCATCTTCGGATTCGCCAAGGGGAAAACAATGGCGCATCTTAGAACTTCCTGGCGTGTTGGAGAATGCAATGACCGATAAAGCCTTCGCTCAGGCAGATCCCGACTGGCTGGCCCTGATCAGCACGGCCCGGGACTGGCTGTCCGGGCCGCTGGGGCAATTCCTGCTGGATGAAGAGCGGCGCATGCTCGAAGAAGAACTGGGGCGGTTCTTCGGCGGTTACCTGGTGCACTACGGCCCTTCGGCGCAGACCCCGCCGGCGGCGCCCCAGGTCCAGCGCAACGTTCGCCTGGGAGCTCCGTTGCCGGGGGTGGAGATCGTCTGCGAGGAGCAGGCCTGGCCCCTGAGCGAACATGCTGCCGATGTAGTGGTGCTGCAGCATGGCCTGGATTTTTCGCTGTCGCCCCATGGCCTGCTGCGCGAGGCGGCCAGCAGCGTGCGTCCGGGTGGCCACCTGCTGATCGTCGGGATCAATCCCTGGAGCACCTGGGGCCTGCGCCGGGTGTTCGCCCACGACGGCTTGCGCCAGGCCCGTTGCATCGCGCCCTCGCGCGTCGGCGACTGGCTCAACCTGCTGGGCTTCGCGCTGGAGAAACGGCGCTTCGGGTGCTATCGTCCGCCGCTTGCTTCGCCAGCATGGCAGGCGCGGCTGGCCGGTTGGGAGCGCCGGGCCGGCAAATGGCAGCTATCGGGTGGTGGTTTCTACCTGCTGGTGGCGCGCAAGATCGCCGTGGGCCTGCGCCCGGTACGCCAGGTCCGGCGCGAGCCGGTGGGCAAGCTGGTGCCGCTGCCCATGGCCAAGGTCAACCGGCGCAATAGCGAGCCCTGAACAACTGCTGCAACTCTCTCTTTATATAGATCGGCCGGGCTTGCCCGGTCTTGGCCTTGTCGGCTGTGGCTGGCGGGGCAATGGCAATTTCTGATGGAAGGCGTGGATGAGCGATAGCGTAGAAATCTTTACCGACGGTGCCTGCAAGGGCAATCCCGGCCCGGGTGGCTGGGGCGCGCTGCTGGTGTGCAAGGGCGTCGAGAAGGAGCTCTGGGGTGGCGAGGCAAATACCACCAACAACCGCATGGAGCTGCTGGCGGCGATTCGCGGCCTGCAGGAACTCAAGCGCCAGTGCGATGTACAGCTGATCACCGACTCGCAGTACGTGATGAAGGGCATCACCGAGTGGATGGTCAACTGGAAGAAGCGGGGCTGGAAGACCGCTGCCAAGGAGCCGGTGAAGAACGCCGACCTGTGGCAACAGCTGGACGAGCAGGTCAACCGGCATCAGGTCACCTGGAAATGGGTACGCGGCCATACCGGGCACCATGGCAACGAGCGTGCCGACCAACTGGCCAACCGCGGCGTGGACGAGGTCCGTGGCAACAAGGCCTGATGGCTGTCGTCCTGCCGTTCGCTGCACTCATGTGCGCTGGGCCGGCCTTGCCGCGCCTGTGCGCCGTCCCCGGGCGGGGCGTGCTAAAATCCCGCCCTTTGCCAGATTGAGAACTGACCACTGATGGCCAACAGATCTATTGTCCTCGATACCGAAACCACCGGTATGCCGGTGACCGACGGCCACCGGATCATTGAAATCGGTGGCGTCGAGTTGATTGGCCGACGCCTGACCGGGCGTCACTTCCACGTCTACCTGCAACCTGATCGCGAGAGCGACGAGGGCGCCATCGGCGTCCACGGCATCACCAACGAATTCCTGGTGGGCAAGCCGCGTTTCGCCGAAGTGGCCGATGAGTTCTTCGAATTCATCAAGGGCGCGCAGCTGATCATCCACAACGCGGCGTTCGACGTTGGCTTCATCAACAACGAATTCGCCTTGCTGGGCCAGCATGAGCGGGCCGACATCACCCAGCATTGCAGCATCCTCGATACCTTGCTGATGGCCCGCGAGCGGCACCCGGGCCAGCGCAACAGCCTCGACGCCTTGTGCAAGCGCTATGGCGTCGACAACTCCGGCCGTGAGCTGCACGGCGCCTTGCTCGACTCGGAGATCCTCGCCGACGTCTACCTGACAATGACCGGCGGCCAGACCAGCCTGTCCCTGGCCGGCAATGGCGCCGATGGTGGTACGGACGAGGGTGGCGCCCGGGCTTCGGCGATCCGCCGCCTGGCAGCCGACCGTCCGCGTGGACGGATCATCATGGCCAGTGAGACCGAGCTGGCCGAGCACCAGGCCCGCCTGGAAGCCATCGCCAAATCCGCTGGCGGCCCGGCGCTCTGGACCCAACTGCTCGAAACCCAGCATTGATCCTGTAGCCGCTGTCGCAGCCTCTTGGGTGCCGCAGCGGCTCCAGTCGGTTGTTGTTCCAGTGCGACGTTTTGTTACAGGGTGTCCCCACCCGGGGTGACACGCCAGCCGTGCAGCTTCTACCCTGAGTCCATTGGCGGGGCCTACCCGTCGCCTCAGGACTTGCCGCCCCATGTATAAAGACCTGCAGTTTCCGATCCTGATCGTGCACCGTGATATCAAGGCCGACACGGTCGCGGGGGACCGGGTGCGGGGCATCGCCCGGGAGCTGGAAAAGGATGGCTTCAGCATCTTTTCCGCGGTGGACTATGCCGAGGGCCGGTTGGTGGCCTCCACCCATCACGGCCTGGCCTGCATGTTGATCGCCGCCGAGGGGGCGGGGGAGAACACCCACCTGCTGCAGAACATGGTGGAGTTGATTCGCCTGGCCCGGGTCCGGGCGCCGCTGCTGCCGATCTTCGCCCTGGGCGAGCAGGTGACCCTGGAAAACGCTCCCGCCGATGCCATGAGCGAACTCAACCAGCTGCGCGGCATCCTCTACCTGTTCGAGGACACCGTGCCGTTCCTGGCCCGGCAAGTGGCCCGTGCTGCACGGGGTTACCTGGATGGCCTGTTGCCGCCATTCTTCAAGGCCCTGGTGCAACACACCGCCGACTCCAACTATTCCTGGCACACCCCGGGCCACGGTGGTGGCGTGGCCTATCGCAAGAGCGCGGTGGGGCAGGCGTTCCACCAGTTCTTCGGTGAGAACACCCTGCGTTCGGACCTCTCGGTATCGGTGCCGGAGCTGGGCTCGCTGCTCGACCATACCGGGCCCCTGGCGGAAGCCGAGGCCCGCGCGGCGCGCAATTTCGGCGCCGACCACACCTTCTTCGTGATCAATGGCACCTCCACGGCCAACAAGATCGTCTGGCATTCCATGGTCGGTCGCGATGACCTGGTGCTGGTGGACCGCAACTGCCACAAGTCGGTGCTGCATTCGATCATCATGACCGGGGCGATCCCGTTGTACCTGTGCCCGGAGCGCAACGAACTGGGGATCATCGGCCCGATCCCGCTGAGCGAGTTCAGCGTCGAGTCGATCCGGGCCAAGATCGACGCCAGTGCGCTGACCCGCGGCCGGGCACCCAAGGTCAAGCTGGCGGTGATCACCAACTCGACCTACGACGGCCTGTGCTACAACGCCGAGTTGATCAAGCAGAGCCTGGGCAACAGCGTCGAGGTGCTGCACTTCGACGAGGCCTGGTACGCCTATGCGGCGTTCCACGAATTTTTCGCCGGTCGCTACGGCATGGGCACCTCGCGTTCGGCCGACAGTCCACTGGTGTTCACCACCCACTCGACCCACAAGCTGCTGGCCGCCTTCAGCCAGGCGTCGATGATCCATGTGCAGGACGGCGGGGCCCGGCAACTGGATCGTGATCGTTTCAACGAAGCCTTCATGATGCACATCTCCACGTCGCCGCAGTACAGCATCATGGCTTCGCTGGACGTGGCCTCGGCGATGATGGAGGGGCCGGCCGGCCGCTCGTTGCTGCAAGAGATGTTCGACGAGGCCCTGAGCTTCCGCCGCGCCCTGGCCAACCTGCGGCAGAACATCGCCGCCGATGACTGGTGGTTCTCGGTCTGGCAACCGGAGCGGGTCGAGGGCATCGACCAGGTACGCACCGTCGACTGGCTGCTGGAGCCCGAGGGCGAGTGGCACGGCTTTGCCGGTGTCACCGACGACTACGTGCTGCTCGACCCGATCAAGGTGACCCTGGTCATGCCCGGCCTGACCGCGGGTGGCGCCTTGAGCGAGCGCGGGATTCCGGCGGCGGTGGTCAGTAAGTTCCTCTGGGAGCGTGGGCTGGTGGTGGAGAAGACCGGCCTGTATTCGTTCCTGGTGCTGTTCTCCATGGGCATCACCAAGGGCAAGTGGAGCACCTTGCTCACCGAGTTGCTGGAGTTCAAGCGCAGCTACGACGCCAATGCCAGCCTGGCCGGGTGCCTGCCCAGCGTCGCCAGCCAGGACCTGCAGCGCTACCAGGGCATGGGCCTGCAAGACTTGTGCGACCAGTTGCATGCCTGCTATCGCAGCAACGCCACCGCCAAGCATTTGCGGCGCATGTACACGGTACTGCCGGAGGTGGCGATGAAACCCGCCGATGCCTATGACCACCTGGTGCGCGGCGATGTCGAGGCGGTGTCCATCGATCAGTTGCAGGGCCGCATCGCCGCAGTGATGTTGGTGCCTTATCCGCCGGGCATCCCATTGATCATGCCCGGCGAACGTTTTACCGAGTCCACCCGTTCGATCATCGACTACCTGGCGTTCGCCCGGGATTTCGACAGTCGCTTCCCCGGGTTCGTCGCCGATGTGCACGGCCTGCAACATGAGGACCTGGGCAATGGCCGGCAGTACACCGTCGATTGCGTCCGGGAGTGAGGAGAGCAGTACCCATGCAGCCAGCATTCTGCCCGCATCCGGGGCTCGCGGTCCGTGTCGCCGATGCCGGGTTCGCGGCCTATGTCAACGACAGCGATTTCAGTTTCCAGGTCGAGGCCTACGCCGAGGCCGAACGCGACGTGGCGGTGGCCAGTTGGCCATTGCGCCAGGTGGTGCCTTATCGCAAGTGCTACGGCATCGACCCGGAGGAGTTCAGCAGCTACCGCAATGCTCCGGGCAGCGAGGTGTTCATGGCATACCTGGATGGGCATCCGGTGGGGCATGTGGTGGTCAGCACCAACTGGAACGGTTATGGCCATATCGATGAACTGGCGGTGCATGCCCCGGCGCGGCGCCATGGGGTGGCCAGGGCCCTGCTGGAGGTGGCGCAGTTCTGGAGCCGCAAGAAGGGCCTGCCGGGGGTAATGCTGGAAACCCAGAACAACAACCTTGGCGCCTGCCGCTTGTACGAGCGTTGCGGCTACGTGGTGGGCGGCGTGGATCATTTGCGTTATCGCGGCATCGATCCGCAGACCGCTGAAACGGCGATCTTCTGGTACCTGCTGTTCGCCGAAGAGCCAGCCTAGCCTGCCAGCAACGCCGTGGCCTGTTCGGCCAGCAATTCCAGCAGGGCATTGAGCAGGGGCGAGCTGTCGCTGCCCTGGCGGCGCAAGGCGTAGAGGGTGACGCCCACGGGCGGCGACAAGGGGCTGATGTCGAGCCCCGAGCCCCGGGCCCCGGCGGCGGTGAACGGGTCGACGATGGCCAGGCCTTCGCCGGCTTCCACCAGGCTGCGCATCATCTGGTAGGTCTGGACCCGGGTCTGGATCACCGGGCTGGGCCGCAGGTTCTGCAACTTGCCGGCCAGGACCGCGCTCAGCGGGTCGTGTCCCTCCAGGCCAACCATGGCCTGGCCGGCCAGGTCCTGCAGGGACACGTATTTCTGCTTGGCCTGCAACCAGCCATGGGGCGCCAGCAGGAACAGCTTGCCCTGGGCCAGGGCCTGGCTGTGGATGTCCGGATGTTCGGGGTCATGCAGGCTCAGGCCCAGGTCGCAATCGCGCAGCAGCAGGCTGTCGATGATCTCTCGGGTGTTCTGGCACAGGAGGCTGCACGGCGTATCGGCGAAGCGCCGGCGCAGGGCGGCGATGCATTGGGGCAACAGTTGCTGGACCAAGGGGGCGGTGCCGACGATGCGCAAAGGCGGCGCCTGGTGGAACCTCAGGCTGTCGGCCAGGCGTTGCACTGGTTCGAAGGCGTCATAGACCCGGATGATTGCGCCCTGCAGCTCTCGCGCTTCGCGGGTGGCCTGCAGGCGTCCGCGCACACTGGCGAACAACATGAAGCCCAGCTGGCTTTCCGCATCGCGCAGCAGGGCCTCGACTTCGGCCACCGATAATTGCAGCAATTGGGCGGCAGTGCCCAGGTGGGCGGTTTGCAGGAGCGCCTGAATCACTTCGATATGACGTAAACGCATGCTTGAAATCCATATCCAGCCGGTTAGGGACGCAAGCGTCGAATCCTACCCCAAGTCTGCGCCCGGAATCTGTAGCGGTTGTCGCAGGGGCAGGCCGGGGCAGACGCCCGGCGCGGGAGGAGGGGGATCGCAGGTCAGGGAGTCACGGGAGAGTCGGGTTCGCGCACCAGGGTCACGTCCAGTTGCACCAGCAGGAAGTTGTCGTCGTCGAGCTTGCGCACCCGATCGCCGATGGCCAGGCGGTAGGTGGTCACGGGTTCCGCGCTGGCCTCGCCATCTTGCGCTGGCATGGATTCCTGGAATTCATGGACGGAATACACCCGCCCCTCGGCATCTCTTGCATGGAATTGTCCGACAAGTACTTCTGCCATCTTTTTAGAGCCTCTGGAGATAGAACACGCAAATTTCGGTGCTGTAGACCCGGGGGACCGGGCGGAAGTTTTACCCAGGGGAAAAAATATTAAAGAGCGCCTGGCGTCGGGGTAGCAGAGTCCGCCTTGGCTCATCTATAACTAGCACTTCCCCCAAGCCAACGGTTGGAAACTCCAATGAGCAATGTCTACAAGGTTGCAGTACTGGTCGGCAGTTTGAGAAAGCAGTCCCTGAACCGCAAGGTTGCCTTGACCCTGGCTGAGCTGGCCCCGGCCAATCTCCAGCTGAACATTGTCGAGATCGGCGACTTGCCGTTCTACAACGAGGATATCGAGGCGACTCCCCCGGCCAGCTACGTGGCGTTTCGCCAACGGATCGTCGAGGCCGATGCGGTGCTGTTCGTGACTCCCGAGTACAACCGTTCAGTGCCGGCGGTGCTGAAGAATGCCATCGACGTCGGCTCGCGCCCCTATGGCAAGAACAACTGGAGCGGCAAGCCGGGGGCGGTGATCAGCGTGTCCCCGGGGGCCATCGGCGGTTTTGGCGCCAATCATCATTTGCGCCAGTCCCTGGTGTTCTTGAATGTGCCGTGCATGCAGCAGCCCGAGGCCTACATGGGCGGCGCCGGTTCCGCATTCGATGAGTCCGGCAAGCTGGCGGAGGCCACCCGGCCATTCCTCCAGGGTTTCATCAACGCCTTCGGCCAGTGGGTCGAGCAACAGAAGCGCACCTGAGTTCCCCCCAGTGTGGCGGTCCCGGCTTTGGAAAAGGCCGGGCCGTCCCCCTCAAGCCCCGCCCTTGGGGTTTGCCCGCGAGCCACGGATGCCTGCCAAGACATGCTGATTGCCGTAGCGATCTTCCTGCTGACCATCATCCTGGTGATCTGGCAGCCCCGAGGGCTGGGCGTGGGCTGGAGTGCAATGGGCGGCGCGCTGCTGGCGTTGCTCTGCGGAACGGTGCAGCTCGCCGATATCCCGGTGGTATGGCAGATCATCTGGAATGCCACCGGCACTTTCGTCGCCTTGATCATCATCAGCCTGTTGCTGGACGAGGCTGGTTTCTTCGCCTGGGCCGCGTTGCACGTGGCGCGTTGGGGGCAGGGCAAGGGCCGCCGGCTGTTCGCCTGGATGGTGTCGCTCGGGGCGCTGGTCTCGGCGCTGTTCGCCAACGATGGCGCGGCGCTGATCCTGACGCCCATCGTCATCTCCATGCTCCTGGCCTTGCACTTTTCCAGGGCGGCGACCCTGGCCTTCGTCATGGGGGCCGGGTTCATAGCCGATACCGCGAGCCTGCCGCTGGTGGTGTCGAACCTGGTGAACATCGTTTGCGCCGACTTCTTCGGTATCGGTTTCAACCGCTACGCCGCAGTGATGCTGCCGGTGAACCTGGTAAGCGTCGTCGCCACCCTGGGGGTGTTGCTGTGGTTCTTTGGCCGGGACATTCCCCAGGCCTATGACCCACGGCAACTGGCCGACCCGGCGAGCGCCATTCACGATCGCGGCACCTTTTTCGCCGGCTGGTGGGTGCTGTTGATCCTGCTGCTGGGCTGCTTCGCTCTGGAACCCCTGGGCATTCCCATCAGCGCCATTTCGGCGGGCTGCGCTTGCCTGTTGTTGATGGTGGCTGCCCGGGGCCAGAGGATTTCCACGCGCAAGGTACTTAAGGAGGCCCCGTGGCAGATCGTGCTGTTCTCCCTGGGCATGTACTTGGTGGTGTACGGCTTACGTAACGCCGGGCTCACCACGCACCTGGCCGGCTGGCTGGACGCTTTCGCCGCCGGCGGGGTCTGGGGCGCAGCGCTGGGCACCGGGCTGCTGGCGGCAGGCTTGTCGTCGGTGATGAACAATCTGCCGGCAGTGCTGGTCGGCGCCTTGTCCATCGATGCCAGCCAGGCCACGGGCGTGGTCAGGGAGGCGATGATCTACGCCAACGTGATCGGCAGCGACCTGGGGCCCAAGATCACCCCCATAGGTAGCCTGGCGACCTTGCTCTGGCTGCATGTGCTGGACCGCAAGGGCATTCATGTCGGCTGGGGTTACTACCTGCGGGTCGGGATAGTGCTGACCCTGCCGGTGTTGCTGGTGACCCTGGCGGCGCTGGCCCTGCGCCTGTTGCTCTGAGGCCGGCTAGGACTGGGACGCGGCGGGCAGGTCGGGCCATGGGTCGGCCACCAGGAACAGGCGCTCGGCCTCGATCCAGTCGCCTTCGGCGCTCTCTTGCAGGCGCACCAGCAGTTGCGCCGGGGCCAGGGGGTCGAGCTCGGCCAACCATTGCTGCAACTGGGCGGCGCTCCAGGTGTGTTCGCCGGGGTAGCGCGCCGGAGCCAGCCAGGCATGCCGGGGCAGGGGCTGCCAGCGCCCCGGCGGGCTGCTGTCGATGAACGCCGGCCAGTCGCGCTGATGCAGCCAGCGCCCGCGCAGGTGCTGCGGATGGGCGCCCAGGGGCGGGTCGGCATGGCCCGGCCAGGGATACAGCAGGTAGCCGCCGAGCCACAGGTGGGCGCTGGGTTGGCCGACCTTCAGCGCCGCCAGGGTGGCGTGGCTTTCTTCCCGGGCCGAAAGCGGCAGCTGGTGCGCGGCCAGGTGGGCCAGCTTGCGGTCCAGGCGGTCGTGGCAGCCCGGGCCCAGCCATTGCGCGCTATCGCCGCCGGGCCCTTGCTGTGGACCGAGGTAGAGCTTGATCGCCAGCTCCAGGTGGTGCACCCCGTCGCGGTCGCGCAGGAGCATGTCCAGCTCGCCCAGGGTATGGCCGTCGCGACGGATCGGCAGGTTGGCCGCCAGTAGTTCCACTCCCGGGGCGTGCTGCACGGCGAACTGCCAGAGCCGCTCGTAGTACAGGCCCAGGCGCCGGGTCGGGCTGCGGCTGAGCCACTGGCGCAGCGCGCTGCTGTCCTGGTCCTGCACTTGCAGCCAGTGGGCCAGCCGTTGCGGCTCCAGGGTCCAGTCGCTGCCGGCCAGGGGGTGGCGCTGGGGCCAGGGTGTGGCGCTGAGCATTGGCGGGGCGAGGATCACCCAGGCGAGATCGCGCACTTCGGGCTGGCGTAGCTGGCGGGGGAGGTTGAGCAAATCGGCGAACGGGAGCATGTTGCGAGCATAGACGCAAACCGCGGCGGCTCGCGATAAATACCTGCCGCCCGGGCGCCGGGCGAGCCTGTACGGCTGAAAGGATTTTGTCTGGCGCCGGGTTTCGCCCATAATCCTCCGTTTCGCCCGAACCCCCGCAGGAGCCCCATGGAGCAATTTCGCAATATCGGCATTATCGGTCGCCTGGGCAGCTCCCAGGTGCTGGACACAGTGCGCCGACTGAAAAAGTTTCTGCTCGAACGCCACCTGCACGTGATCCTCGAGGACACCATCGCTGAAGTGCTGCCAGGCCACGGACTGCAGACCTCTTCGCGCAAGCTGCTGGGCGAGGTCTGCGACATGGTCATCGTGGTCGGTGGCGACGGCAGCCTGCTGGGCGCCGCCCGGGCCCTGGCGCGGCACAATGTCCCGGTGCTGGGGATCAACCGCGGCAGCCTGGGCTTTCTCACCGATATCCGTCCCGACGAACTTGAGATCAAGGTCGCCGAAGTGCTGGACGGCCACTACCTGGTGGAGAACCGTTTCCTGCTGCAGGCCGAGGTGCGCCGGCATGCCGAGGCCATCGGCCAGGGCGATGCCTTGAACGACGTGGTGCTGCACCCGGGCAAGTCGACCCGGATGATCGAGTTCGAGATCTATATCGACGGCCAGTTCGTCTGCAGCCAGAAGGCCGACGGCCTGATCGTCGCTACCCCCACCGGCTCCACGGCCTACGCACTGTCTGCCGGCGGTCCGATCATGCATCCCAAGCTCGATGCCATTGTGATCGTGCCGATGTACCCCCATACCTTGTCCGGACGGCCGATCGTGGTCGATGGCAACAGTGAGCTGAAAATCGTCGTGTCCAAAGATATGCAGATCTATCCGCAGGTTTCCTGCGACGGGCAGAACCACTTCACCTGTGCTCCGGGCGACACCATCACGGTGAGCAAGAAGGCCCAGAAGCTGCGCCTGATCCATCCGCTGGACCACAACTACTACGAGGTCTGCCGGACCAAGCTCGGCTGGGGCAGCCGCCTGGGTGGTGGAGGCGACTGATGCTCGATCCCGCGCGTAGCTACGACCTGGTCGGTGACGTGCACGGTTGTGCCCTGACCCTCGAACACCTGCTGGACCGGCTCGGTTACCACAAGCAGGGCGGCGTCTGGCGGCACCCGTCACGCATGGCGGTGTTCCTTGGCGACATCATCGATCGCGGCCCGCGGATTCGCGAGGCCTTGCACATCGTCCACGACATGGTCGAGGCCGGCCAGGCGCTGTGCATCATGGGCAACCACGAGTTCAATGCCCTGGGCTGGAGCACCCCGGCGGCCGAGGGCAGCGGCAAGCAGTTCGTGCGTGAGCACACCCCGCGCCATGCCCGGCTGATCCACGAGACCCTGGCCCAGTTCGAACAGCACCCCGGCGACTGGCACGATTTCCTTGAGTGGTTCTACCGGATGCCGTTGTTCGTCGACGCCGGACGCTTCCGGGTGGTGCACGCCTGCTGGGATTCGACGCTGATCGCCCAGCTACGCCAGCGCTACCCGGACGGCTGCATCGATCGCGACTTCCTGCAGGCCTCGGCGCTGCCTGACAGCTTCGCCAGCAATGCCTTCGATCGCCTGTTGCGGGGCACCGACATGCGCCTGCCTCATGGCTTGACCATGACCAGCGGCGACGGCCTGACCCGTTCGTTCTTCCGTACCAAGTTCTGGGAGGACGATCCGCAGACCTATGGCGATATCGTCTTCCAGCCCGATGCCTTGCCCGAGCCGGTGGCTCGCACGCCGTTGTCCCGGGACGAGAAGAACAGCCTGCTGCGCTACGGGATCGAGGAGCCGCTGCTGTTCGTCGGCCACTACTGGCGCAGCGGTACGCCGGCGCCGATCCGGCCCAACCTGGCTTGCCTGGACTACAGCGCGGTGCTCTACGGCAAGCTCGCCGCCTACCGCCTGGACCAGGAAACGCGCCTGGATCCGAACAAGTTCGTCTGGGTCGACGTCGAGCGGCCGGAGGTGTCGCGATGAGCGCGGTAGCTATCTTGCGCCTGCCCCTGGCTACCGACCTCAGCGGTTTCGTCAAGCTCTTGCAACGCATGCAGGTACCTCATCGGGTCAGCGAGGAAGCCGGGGAACAGGTGCTGTGGGTGCCCGAGTCCATTAGCCAGGATGTGCTGGGCCTGTACCAGCGCTTCCCAAAGGGCGATCCCGAGCAACAGTTGGACATTCCCCAGGCCACTGCCCCCGAGGGACCTGGGCTGGCCCAGCAGCTGCGGCGCAGCCCGGTGACGGCCCTGGTGCTGGTCCTGAGCCTGGTGGTCTGCGGCGTCACGTTGCTGGGGGACAACCTGCAAGTGCTGAGCTGGTTCACCTTCCTCGATTTTCGCGTAGCCGGCGACTACCTGCAGTTCCGCCCCCTGGCCGACGGCCTGGCGGCAGGGCAGTGGTGGCGGCTGGTGACGCCGATGCTGATCCACTTCGGCATCCTCCACATCGCCATGAACGGCATGTGGTATTGGGAGCTGGGGCGGCGCATCGAGTTGCGCCAGGGCAGCATCAACCTGCTGGGCCTGACCCTGTTGTTCAGCCTGGTTTCCAATTACGCGCAATATCATTTCAGCGGCCCCAGCCTGTTCGGTGGCTTGTCCGGGGTGCTGTACGGCCTGCTGGGGCATTGCTGGATCTATCAATGGCTGTCGCCCAACCCCATTTATCGCCTGCCCCGTGGTGTGCTGGTGATGATGCTGGTGTGGTTGCTGCTGTGCCTGTCCGGGCTGGTCTCGATGATCGGCTTCGGTGAAATCGCCAACGCCGCCCATGTCGGCGGGTTGCTCGTCGGTTGCCTCACCGGTTTGTTGGGCGGCTTGTACAGCCGCCGTAAACTGGCCCTCTAATTCCTGGAGTCTTGTATGTCGTCCTTTGTCGAAATGATCGAAAACATCACCCCCGATATCTACCGCAGCCTGAAGCTGGCGGTGGAGATCGGCAAATGGTCCGATGGCCGCAAGCTCACCCCCGAGCAGCGCGAGCTGTCGCTGCAGGCCATGATCGCCTGGGAAATGCACAACCTGCCCGAGGAAGAGCGCACCGGCTACATGGGCCCGCAGGAGTGCTCGTCCAAGGCCGAGGCCGTGCCGAATATCCTGTTCAAGTCGGATGCCATCCATTGATCGAGATCGGCCGTGGCTCCATCAGTAAAATGTCGACCCGCCTGGACGGGCCGAACGTGCAATACGCCTTCCGCCTGGGCGACAGCGAAGTGCCGGTCAATCCCTTGATCGGCAGCAAGCTGCGCCTGGAATACCTGGGGGCGATCCACTGCACCCATTGCGGGCGCAAGACCAAGACCAGCTTCAGCCAGGGCTACTGCTATCCGTGCATGACCAAGCTGGCCCAGTGCGATGTCTGCATCATGAGCCCGGAGCGTTGCCACTACGACGCCGGCACTTGCCGCGAGCCGTCCTGGGGCGAGCAGTTCTGCATGACCGACCACGTGGTCTACCTGGCCAACTCCTCGGGGATCAAGGTCGGCATCACCCGGGCCACCCAGTTGCCCACCCGCTGGCTCGACCAGGGCGCCAGCCAGGCGCTGCCGATCATGCGCGTGGCGACCCGCCAGCAGTCCGGTTTCGTCGAGGATCTGTTCCGCACCCAGGTGGCCGACAAGACCAACTGGCGGGCCTTGCTCAAGGGCGACGCCCAGGCCGTGGACCTGGTCCAGGTGCGCGAGCAGCTGTTCGCATCCTGCGCCGAGGGTTTGCTGGCTTTGCAGGAGCGTTTCGGTTTGCAGGCGATCCAGCCGGTGCGTGACATCGAGCCCCTGGAAATCCGCTATCCGGTCGAGCAGTACCCGGCCAAGATCGTCAGCTTCAACCTGGACAAGAATCCGATCGCCGAAGGCACCCTGCTGGGGATCAAGGGTCAGTACCTGATCTTCGACACCGGCGTGATCAACATTCGCAAATACACGGCCTACCAGCTGGCCGTGCATCAGTAGAAGGAATTCGCCATGCGCACCGAACAGCCGAAGATGATCTACCTGAAGGACTATCAGGCCCCCGAGTACCTGATCGACGAGACCCACCTGACCTTCGAGTTGTTCGAGGACCACAGCCTGGTCCACGCGCAACTGGTGATGCGCCGCAACCCGGCCCGTGGCGCCGGGCTACCGCCGCTGGTGCTCGATGGCCAGCAACTGGAGCTGTTGTCGGTGAGCCTGGCCGACCAGCCCCTGGGCGCGGCCGACTACCAGCTGGACGACAGCCACCTGACCCTGCACCCGGCCAGTGCCAGCTTCACCGTGGACACCAGCGTCAGGATCAACCCGCAAACCAATACCGCCCTGGAAGGCCTGTACAAGTCCAGCGGCATGTTCTGCACCCAGTGCGAAGCCGAGGGCTTTCGCAAGATCACCTATTACCTGGACCGTCCGGATGTGATGAGCAAGTTCACCACCACCGTGGTGGCCGAGCAGCACCGCTACCCGGTACTGCTGTCCAACGGCAACCCGATCGCCAGCGGCCCGGGTGAAGATGGCCGGCACTGGGCGACCTGGGAAGACCCGTTCATGAAGCCGGCCTACCTGTTCGCCCTGGTGGCCGGTGATCTGTGGTGCGTCGAGGACAGCTTCTGCACCATGAGCGGTCGTGACGTCGCACTGCGTATCTATGTCGAGCCGGAGAACATCGACAAGTGCCAGCACGCCATGAACAGCCTGAAGAAATCCATGCGCTGGGACGAACAGACCTATGGCCGGGAATATGACCTGGACATCTTCATGATCGTCGCGGTCAACGATTTCAACATGGGCGCCATGGAAAACAAGGGCCTGAACATCTTCAACTCCAGCGCCGTGCTGGCCCGCGCCGAGACCGCCACCGACGCCGCCCACCAGCGGGTCGAGGCCATCGTCGCCCACGAGTACTTCCACAACTGGTCGGGCAACCGGGTGACCTGTCGCGACTGGTTCCAGCTGTCGCTCAAGGAAGGTTTCACGGTGTTCCGCGATGCCGGGTTCTCCTCGGACATGAATTCGCGCACGGTCAAGCGCATCCAGGACGTGGCCTACCTGCGCACCCACCAGTTCGCCGAAGACGCCGGGCCCATGGCCCACGCAGTGCGCCCGGAGAGCTTCATCGAGATCTCCAACTTCTACACCCTGACCGTGTACGAGAAGGGCTCGGAAGTAGTGGGCATGATCCACACACTGCTGGGCGCCGAGGGCTTTCGCCAGGGCAGCGACCTGTACTTCGAACGCCATGATGGCCAGGCCGTGACCTGCGACGACTTCGTCAAGGCCATGGAAGATGCCAATGGCGTCGACCTGACCCAGTTCAAGCGCTGGTACAGCCAGGCCGGCACTCCGCGCCTCGCGGTCAGCGAAGCCTACGACGCCGCAGCCAAGACCTACAGCCTGACCTTCCGCCAGAGTTGCCCGCAAACGCCGGACAAGGTGGAAAAACTGCCGTTCGTGATCCCGGTGGAGTTGGGCCTGCTGGACAGCCAGGGCGCCGCCATCGCCCTGCGCCTGGTCGGCGAGGCCAGCGCCCAGGGCAACTCCCGGGTGATCTCGGTGACCGAGGCCGAGCAGACCCTCACGTTCGTCGACATCGCCGAGCGTCCGTTGCCGTCGCTGCTGCGCGGTTTCTCGGCGCCGGTCAAGCTGAGCTTCCCCTACGATCGCGACCAGCTGATGTTCCTCATGCAGCATGACAGCGATGGTTTCAACCGTTGGGAGGCCGGCCAGCAACTGGCGGTGCAGGTACTGCAGGAGCTGATCGCCCAGCACCAACAGGGCCAGGCCCTGGTGATGGACCAACGCCTGGTGACGGCCCTGGGCAGCGTGCTGGCCGACGAAAGCCTGGACCCGGCCATGGTCGCCGAGATGCTGTCGTTGCCGGGCGAGGCCTACCTCACCGAAATCAGCGAAGTAGCGGATGTCGAGGCCATCCATGGGGCCCGCGAGTTCGCTCGCAAGCAACTGGCCGAGCAGCTGTCCGCTGCCTTGCTCAAGCGCTACCAGGCCAATCGCGAGCTGTCCCGCGCCACCGCCTATGTGGCCGAGTCCGAGCACTTTGCCCGCCGCGCGCTGCAGAACATCGCCTTGTCCTACCTGATGCTGGTCGGCGAGCCTGAGGTCCTGGCGGCCGCCATCGAGCAATTCGACAGCGCCGACAACATGACCGAGCGCCTGACCGCCCTGGCGGTGCTGGTCAATTCGCCGTTCGAGGCCGAGAAGGCCCAGGCCCTGGCGGTGTTCGCCGAAAACTTCAAGGACAATGCGCTGGTCATGGACCAGTGGTTCAGCGTCCAGGCGGCCAGCCCGTTGCCTGGCGGCCTGGAGCGGGTCAAGGCGTTGATGCAGCACCCGGCGTTCAACATCAAGAACCCGAACAAGGTGCGAGCGTTGATCGGGGCCTTCGCTGGCCAGAACCTGATCAACTTCCACGCCGCCGACGGTTCGGGCTACCGCTTCCTGGCGGACCTGGTGATCCAGCTCAACGGTTTCAATCCGCAGATCGCTTCCCGCCAGCTGGCGCCGCTGACTCGCTGGCGCAAGTACGACAGCGCCCGGCAGGCGTTGATGAAGGCCGAGCTGGAGCGCATCCGCGGCTCGGGCGAGCTGTCCAGCGATGTGTTCGAGGTGGTCAGCAAGAGCCTGGCCTGATCTGCCCCCGGGCACGGCGACCCTGCCGTGCCTTCGCCCCTCCCGGTGCTGCCCAGGCAGCGCCGGGCTTTTTGTTTGCGCACTCCCTCTCTTCGGTCCCGGCAAGCTGCCGGCAGGCCGCGCTGAGCGCTGCCTGGGTATCGATCACTTCGACGAATGCCCGAATATTCAGGCCTGGCCCGAGGGGCTGCGATTAACAAAAGATAACGTGGCGTCGATTGTCAGACGTTTCCAAAGCCCGATAGGATAGCCCGCAGCCAAAGGGGCTCTAGATTGCAGGTTTCAGGACGATCGAGCGGATCGGACGAACACCCGCGAGACCCTGCAGGCGCCCTGAAAGGTTGAACGACCTGACAATAATAATGGGGAGAGGTCTATGAGTGAGCCTGTCATGGGTGTGGTTGCTGGCCGCCCGCCGGCGTTGCGTAGGGTCGCATCGTTGGCTGCAGCGCTCTCGCTGTTGAGTGTCGCGACACTGGCGCTGCCTGTCCGGGCTGCCGCCGATACGGCGGACGCCGCTGTCTATTCCATCGAATCGCCCAAGGCGGCGAAGAACCTGATGCTCGATGTGGTCCACGCTGGCAAGCGCCTGGTGGCGGTGGGCGATCGCGGGCATATCCTCTATTCCGACGACCAGGGCGCGACCTGGAACCAGGCCAAGGTGCCGAGCCGGCAGTTGCTGACCGCGGTGTATTTCGTCGACGAGCAACATGGCTGGGCCGTGGGCCATGATGCGCAGATCCTCGCCAGCCAGGATGGCGGTGCCACCTGGACCCGGCAGTTCCAGGACCTCAAGCGCGAAGCGCCGCTGCTGGACGTATGGTTCAAGGACGCCCAGACCGGTTATGCGGTGGGTGCCTATGGCGCCTTCCTGGAAACCACCGATGGCGGCCTGCACTGGGAAGACGCCAGCGAGCGCCTGGACAACGAAGACCAGTACCACCTCAACGCCATTGCCCAGGTCAAGGGCTCGGGGCTGTTCATCGTCGGTGAGCAGGGCAGCATGTTCCGCTCCGCCGATGACGGACAGACCTGGGAACGCCTCGAGGGGCCTTACGAGGGCTCGCTGTTCGGTGTGATCGGCACCGGCCAGCCGGCGACCCTGCTGGTCTACGGCCTGCGCGGCAACCTCTATCGCTCCACGGATTTCGGTGGCACCTGGGAGCAGGTGCGGCTCGAGGCCACGCGCGGCGCCCTGGAGTTCGGCTTGTCTGGCGCCACGCTGCTCGACGACGGCTCGCTGGTGATAGTCGGCCATGGCGGCAGCGTGATCCGCAGTACCGACCAGGGCCAGAGCTTCAGCGTATTCAACCGTCCGGATCGCATTTCCCTGTCATCGGTGAGTGCGGCCGGCAACGGCAACCTGGTCCTGGCCGGGCAGGGCGGCGTTCGCGTCGCGGCGGCAACGGGCGCTGAACTCGGTAATAAATAGGCCGGGCACATAATAAGAAGGTGGGGAATTCCATGAGCAGTCATCACCAGGACAAGGCGAACTTTCTCGAACGCCTGATTTTCAACAACCGCCCGGCAGTGATCTTCATCTGCTTGCTGGTCAGCGTCTTCCTGTTCTGGCAGGCGACCCTGATCCGACCCTCCACCAGCTTCGAAAAGATGATTCCGCTCAAGCACCCGTTCATCGAGCGGATGATGGAGCACCGCAATGACCTGGCCAACCTGGGCAACACCGTGCGCATCTCGGTGGAGGCCAGGGACGGCGATATCTTCACCCAGGAATACATGGAGACCCTCAGGCAGATCAATGACGAGGTGTTCTACATCCCGGGCGTCGACCGCTCTGGGCTCAAGTCTCTGTGGAGCCCCAGCGTGCGCTGGACCGAGGTCACCGAGGAAGGTTTCGCCGGCGGCGAGGTGATCCCGCAGAGCTACAACGGCTCCGCTGCAAGCCTCGACAAGCTGCGCAACAACGTGCTCAAGTCCGGCCAGGTGGGGCGCCTGGTAGCCAACGATTTCAAGTCCAGCATTGTCGATATCCCACTGCTGGAGTCCTATCCGGACCCGCAGGACCAGGGCAAGCTGCTGGCCCTGGACTACCAGAAGTTCTCCCACCAGCTGGAAGAGAAGATCCGCGACAAGTTCGAGGCGCAGAACCCCAATGTGAAGATCCACATCGTCGGTTTCGCCAAGAAGGTCGGCGACCTGATCGACGGCCTGATCATGGTGGTGCTGTTCTTCGGCGTGGCCTTCGTCATTACCCTGGTGCTGTTGTACTGGTTCACCTGGTGCATCCGCAGCACCATCGCGGTGCTGATCACTACCCTGGTGGCGGTGGTTTGGCAGTTGGGGCTGATGCATGCCATCGGATTCGGCCTGGATCCGTACTCGATGCTGGTACCGTTCCTGATCTTCGCCATCGGTATTTCCCATGGGGTGCAGAAGATCAACGGCATCGCTTTGCAATCCAGTGATGCCGACAACGCCCTGACCGCGGCGCGGCGCACCTTCCGCCAGCTGTTCCTGCCGGGAATGATCGCGATCCTGGCCGATGCCGTGGGTTTCATCACGCTGCTGATCATCGATATCGGGGTGATCCGCGAGCTGGCCATCGGCGCCTCCATCGGCGTGGCGGTGATCGTGTTCACCAACCTGATCCTGCTGCCGGTGGCGATTTCCTATGTCGGCATCAGCCAGCGCGCCGTGGAGCGCAGCAAGAAGGACGCTTCCCGCGAGCATCCGTTCTGGCGTCTGCTGTCCAATTTCGCCAGCCCCAAGGTTGCTCCCGTGTCCATTGCCCTGGCCTTGGTGGCCTTCGGTGGCGGTCTCTGGTACAGCCAGAATCTGAAGATCGGCGACCTCGACCAGGGCGCACCGGAGCTGCGTCCGGATTCGCGCTACAACAAGGACAACAACTTCATCATCAGCAACTATTCCACCAGCTCCGACGTGCTGGTGGTGATGGTCAAAACCGCCGCCGAGGGCTGCTCGCGCTACGAAGCCATGGCGCCGATCGACGAGCTGATGTGGAAGATGCAGAACACCGAGGGCGTGCAGTCGGCGATCTCCCTGGTGACCGTGTCCAAGCAGATGATCAAGGGCATGAACGAGGGCAACCTGAAATGGGAAACCCTGTCGCGCAACCCCGATGTGCTGAACAACTCCATCGCCCGCGCCGACGGCCTGTACAACAACAACTGCTCCCTGGCCCCGGTGCTGGTGTTCCTCAACGACCACAAGGCCGAGACCCTCAATCGCGCTGTGCATGCGGTGCAGGAGTTCGCCAAGGAAAACAACAAGGATGGCCTGGAATTCATCCTGGCCGCGGGTAACGCCGGGATCGAGGCGGCCACCAACGAGGTGATCAAGACCTCGGAGCTGACCATCCTGATCCTGGTGTACATCTGCGTGGCGGCCATGTGCATGATCACCTTCCGTTCCTGGGCAGCGACCCTGTGCATCGTCCTGCCGCTGGTGTTGACCTCGGTACTGGGGAACGCGCTGATGGCCTTCATGGGCATCGGGGTCAAGGTGGCGACCCTGCCGGTGGTGGCGCTGGGCGTGGGCATCGGTGTCGACTACGGCATCTACATCTACAGCCGCCTGGAAAGCTTCCTGCGCGCCGGGTTGTCGTTGCAGGAGGCCTACTACCAGACCCTGCGGTCCACCGGCAAGGCGGTGTTGTTCACCGGCCTGTGCCTGGCCATCGGCGTGTGCACCTGGATCTTCTCGGCCATCAAGTTCCAGGCCGACATGGGCCTGATGCTGACCTTCATGCTGCTGTGGAACATGTTCGGCGCGCTGTGGCTGCTGCCGGCCCTGGCCCGCTTCCTGATCCGTCCCGAGAAGCTGGCGGGGCAGAAGGGCAACTCGCTGTTCGCCCACTGATCGGCGGATGTCTCCCCAAGCCGCAACCCCACGAGGTTGCGGCTTTTTCATGGGCGCATGATTGGGCTTCGAGGAGGCGCAATACTGGCCCGACCGCCCCGCGCCAATCGGCTATCATTGCGCCTTTCCAACTGATGATTGATCGCTATGACCGCTGCTACCGACACCTTGCTCAACGCTCTCCAGGCCTGCGACATGCTGGAGATCGATGGCCTGCACGCCTTCGACTTCTCCCTCGACGACCAGCAATTGCTGATCGAGTGCATGGATGGCCGCGCCGCCAAGCGCTGGAGCTTCACCCTGGCCCAGGTGCAGGCCGCGAACTTCGACCAGGCCTTGCAGAGCTGGGTCGTGGAGGGCGACAGCGGCGAGCACCGCCTGGTATGCATGAGCGCGTTCAGTGCCCGTGACGAAGAGGAAGATGACCATGAAGATGCGTAATTTCTGGCCGCTGCTGATCGCTGGCAGTGTCGGTGCCATGGCGGTGCAGGCCGCGCCGGTGGAGACCCAGGAACTGTTGGTGGGCTCCTACACCCAGGGCCAGAGCCAGGGGTTGTACCGCCTGCGCTTCAACGAGCGTACCGGGCAGATCGATCCCAAGCCGCTGCAGGTGGTCAAGAGCTCCAACCCGTCCTGGCTGACCCTGTCCAAGGACCTGAAGTTCGTCTTCGCGGTGAACGAGAACAGTCCGGGCCAGGCCGACCCCATCGGCCGGGTCAGCAGCTACAGCCTGGCTCCCAAGACCCATCAGCTGAGCCTGATCAACCAGGTGCAGAGCCAGGGCAACGAGCCGACCCATTCCAGCTTGAGCGCCGATGGCAGCTACCTGTTCGTCAGCAACTATTCGGTGGACGTGGACCCGGGCGGCAGCCTGGCAGTGGTTCCGGTCAGCGCCGATGGCCATCTGTCGCCGGTGGTGCAGCTGAGCAGCCACCCGGCCAGCCGGGTCGACCCCGAGCGCCAGCAGTCGGCCCACGTGCATTCGTCGGTGTCCTCGCCGGATGGCAAGTTCCTGTTCGCCAACGACCTGGGGGCGGACAAGATCTTCGTCTACCGCTACGATCCCAAGGCCAATCCGGAGCACCCGCTGAGCGCCGCCGATCCGGCCTTCGTCCAGTTGCCGCCGGGTAGTGGCCCGCGCCATTTGCTGTTCAGTGCCGATGGCAAGCATGCCTACCTGACCATGGAGATGAGCGCCCAGGTGGCGGTGTTCGACTACCAGGACGGCAAGCTGACCCAGCGCCAGATCCTCGACCTGGCGGCCAACGCCGGCAAGGAGAAGAAGGCCGCCGGAGCCCTGCATGCCTCCAAGGACGGCCAGTACCTGTACGTGAGCAACCGTGGCACCGCCAACCAGCTGCTGGTGTTCGCCATCGACCCGGCCAACGGCCAGCTCAAGGAGATCCAGCGCCGCTCGGTGGAGGGCGATCACCCACGGGAGTTCAGCCTCGATCCGAGCAACCGCTATGTGCTGATCGGCAACCAGAAGAGCAACCAGATCGTGGTGATCGAGCGTGACGCCAAGACCGGTTTCCTGGGCAAGACCGTGCAAAAACTGCCGTTCGATGCCCCTAGCGATATCAAATTCCTGGTGCGTCAATAAGCCGCAGGCCCCGGCATCCGGGGCCTGAGCGCTTCTATTAATGACGCTGATATCGGCTACTGGTGCAAAGAATTTTTTCCCGCCAACCCTCGATAGTAAGTTTGCTCCACGGCCCACACGGGCAAGCCAGCCAACCGAATACGAGGGTTACCCCATGAATTTCAATCTCTTCTCCGTGATCGCCGCCTCGGCCATTTCCGCCAGCGTGGTCCTGCCTGCCGGCGCCAACGTGGAAATCAGCCAGAAGAAATCCGCCACCAACACCTACACCGAGAAATACCTGCAACAAAGCGCCAACTTCTATGCCGCGCTGGATCACAAGTCCCATAGCTGAGCCCGACTCGTCCATATCCAGGTATGCAGGAGCGACATCACTGGTGCAGTGCTGTCGCTCCTGCATGACCTGTTTGCGACCAGGCGCACAGGACGGCGAATTTTGCTTGGTAGTGTCACATCGCCATGTGTTTAAATTTGGCGCTGAATTATTGACTCTTTCCCGAGCAAGGATCGATAGCATGGTGATGCGTCTGACTGTGGTTCTGCTGTTGCTCTATTCCAGCCCCATCCTGTCTTCCGCGCAGCCGGTGGAAGGCGAACCCGAAACCTCCCGCGAACGCCTGGCCAGCCTGTTGCAAGACTGAGGCGGGCGGCGCTCATCAACGGCCTGGCCTGACGCTGGTTCCTGCTGGGTGGCCGGCTTTGCGCGGTGGGCTTGCGAGCGCTTGCCCGGCAACTCTAGATCCACGATCCGCCTGCCGCGCCATGCTCCCGGTCAAGCCAGGGCGAATGCCACCGCCGCCTGGGCGTGCAGCTCAGTGGTATCCAGCAGTGGCAGGGGGCTGTGCTCCGGCTTGAGCAGCAGGCCGATTTCGGTGCAGCCGAGAATCACCGCCTGGGCCCCGCGGGCCTGCAGCGACTGGATGACCTGCTGATACTGCCTGCGCGATTGTTCGCGGATCACACCCACGCACAACTCTTCATAGATGATCCGATGCACGACCTGGCTCTGTTCGGCGTCCGGCACCAGCACTTGCAGGCCCTGGTCGGCCAGGCGCTGCTTGAGGAAGTCCTGCTTCATGGTGAAGGCCGTGCCCAGCAGGCCCACCTTCAGGGTGCCGGCGGCCAGCGCCGCCTGGGCGGTGGGGTCGGCAATGTGCAGGAAAGGCAGGTTCGTCGCCGCCTGGATCGGTGCGGCCACCTTGTGCATGGTGTTGGTGCACAGCACCAGGCAGTCGGCGCCGCCGGCCTCCAGGCGCCGGGCGGCGTCCACCAGGATCGCCGCTGCCGCGTCCCAGTCTCCGGCGTGCTGGGCCCGTTCGACAGGTCCGAAGTCGACGCTGTACATTAGCAGCCGCGCTGAACGCAGGGCGCCCAGGCGGTCGCGGACCTGCTGGTTGATCAGGCGATAGTATTCGGCGCTGGACTCCCAGCTCATGCCGCCGATCAGGCCGATGGTGCGCATCTGCAACTCCTTGGGTCGTGTTGGATACGGCTCAGTCTGGCTTGCTCAAGGCCAGTGATCTATCAGGAAATTTCACATGCCCCAGGTGCTTGAACATCGCTTGCTGGACGGCCAGCTGGTCCTGCAGCTGCTGCCGGCTGCGGCCTATAGCGCCCGTGACCCGGTGCAATGGCAGACCCTGGGCGTGGCCCTGGAGCGCCAGCGCGGAGTGCATGCGATCGGCTCCGACCGGCGTGAGGATTTCGACACCTGGCCCGGAACCCTGGCCTTGACGCCCAAGGGTATCGAAGTGTTTTCCGAATCCGCCGAAGGTGGTGAGTACCTGCTGGCCCGTTGGCAGGGGCCGCTTTGGCCGGAGGCCGTCGAGCGGCGCCTGCAGAGCCCCGGACATGCCCGCGCCTTGGCCTTGGGGCGCGAGGCCCGACGGTTGTTGTTAATGCCGCAGCCCGACGAACTGGCCCTGGAGCAGTGCGCCCTGGCCTTTGTCGGCTTGCCCTGGCAGCCCGCCACCAAGCCGCCGGTGGCCGATCTGCGCCGGGTACTGCAGAGAATGGCCGATGAGTACGCCCAGCCCTTGTCCCTGGCGCAACTGGCCGTCACCTATGGGCATAACGAGTTGCGCCTGCTGCGGGACTTCAGCCGTGGGGTGGGCATGACGCCCCATGCCTGGCTCACCGAGATCCGCCTGCAAGCGGCCCGGCGCTTGCTGGAACACAGCGACCTGCCGTTGGCAGCCATTGCTCAGGACTGCGGTTTTGCCCATCAATCGCACCTGGGCAGTGCCTTGCGCAAGGGCCTTGGGTTGACGCCACGCCAGTACCGTTTGCGGTTCCAGCAGCGTGAGCCGTGACGGCTACATCTCCAGGTTGATCCAGCCCGGCTTGGCTTCCTCCGGAGCCACGGCGTCGATCTTCTTGCCGGTGGCGGCCTCCACCCGGCGCGCCACTTCCGGATCGTCGGCGAAAGGAATCAGGCTAGCCTCGTCCAGGCTCTTGGCGCTCTGGTGGCGCAGGCAGTACTCGATGCAGAGGTAGAGAAACACCACCCCCAGCAGGTTGAACAGAATGTCCATGACGGTCTTGCTCCCTGGAATGAAAACGCCGGCCCGGGGCCGGCGTCTGGAGGTGGATCAGGCGATCCGGGCGTCGCTCAGCGCCAGCCGGGAATCGGCCACGCGCACGGTGCGCCAGGTGTTGTAGGCCATCAGCAGCATGCCGCTGAGGAAGAACACGCCACCGGCGAAGCGCACCACGAAGCCCGGATGGCTGGCCACCAGGCCCTCGACGAAGGAATAGGTGAGGGTGCCGTCTTCGTTGACCGCGCGCCACATCAGGCCCTGGGTGATGCCGTTGACCCACATCGAGGCGATGTAGAGCACGGTGCCGATGGTGGCCAGCCAGAAGTGCAGGTTGATCAGCGGCACGCTGTGCATCTGCTCGCGGCCGAACACCTTGGGCACCATGTGGTAGATGGCGCCGAAGGTGATCATGGCTACCCAGCCCAGGGCGCCGGCGTGTACGTGGCCGATTGTCCAGTCGGTGTAGTGGGAGAGGGCGTTGACGGTCTTGATCGCCATCATCGGGCCTTCGAAGGTCGACATGCCGTAGAACGCCAGCGACAGCACCAGGAAGCGCAGGATCGGGTCGGTGCGCAGCTTATGCCAGGCGCCCGAGAGGGTCATCATGCCGTTGATCATGCCGCCCCAGCTCGGAGCCAGGAGGATCAGCGACATGGCCATGCCCAGCGATTGCGCCCAGTCCGGCAGCGCGGTGTAGTGCAGGTGGTGCGGGCCGGCCCAGATATACAGGGTGATCAGCGCCCAGAAGTGCACGATCGACAGGCGATAGGAATAGACCGGGCGGCCCACTTGCTTGGGTACGAAGTAATACATCATCCCCAGGAAGCCGGTGGTCAGGAAGAAGCCCACGGCGTTGTGGCCGTACCACCACTGGACCATGGCATCGGTGGCCCCGGAATACACCGGGTAGGATTTGAACCAGTCCACCGGGATCGACAGGTGGTTGACCACGTGGAGCATGGCGATCACCAGGATGAAGGCGCCGAAGAACCAGTTGCCGACATAGATGTGCTGGCTCTTGCGCTGGACCACGGTGGTGAAGAACACGATGCCGTAGACCACCCAGACCACCGCCATCCATACCGCGCCGGCGAATTCGATCTCGGCGTATTCCTTGGTGGTGGTGTAGCCCAGGGGCAGGGTGACCAGCATGATCACGATCACCGATTGCCAGCCCCAGAAGGTGAAGGCTGCCAGCGTGTCGGAGTACAGCCGTACCTGGCAGGTACGCTGCACCGCATAGTAGCTGGCGGCGAACTGCGCGCTGCCGGCGAAGCCGAAGATCACCAGGCTGGTGTGCAGCGGCCGCAGGCGCCCGAAGGTGGTCCACGGCAGGTCGAGGTTCATGTCCGGCCACACCAGCTGCGAGGCAATCCATACCCCCATGGCCATGCCGATCACACCCCATACCACTGTTGCGACGACGAATTGGCGAACCACCTTGTAGTTGTAGGCCTGTTCGAGTGTTGCTGAGTTCATGGTCAATGCTTCCACGGTTGCAGAGTCTTGCCAGGCCACCCGGTCTGGCACGGGGTGCACTGTAGGAACCATGGACAAAACAAAACAGGCTCAGAAAAACAGCAATAATACGGATCAGATTTTCCTCAAGGCAGGCTGGATATCACAGCTACTGATATGGTTTTTTAGTTTTTACCTGGATCTGTAACGATCTGCGCCGCAAGCGCATAGTCGCCGCCTCACCCCAACGCGCCGTTGGGTCCTGTAGCGCAAGCTCGTCGAGCGAACACCAGGCAAGGCCATGACCGGCACGGCCCGAGCGGGCTGCCTGCGATGCCGGAGTGCTTCGCCATGCCACGGCTGTTTCGCGGTCCGGATGTCGCCGGTTTTGGGTACAGGGCCCGCAGCACGACCAGTACCGATGAGGACGAGGTAGGCACATGTATCAGTACGACGACTATGACCGGGCCCTGGTCTTTGAGCGGGTGGCGCAGTTTCGCGACCAGGTGGAGCGCTTCATGGAGGGCCAGCTGAGCGAGGAGGAGTTCCTGCCCCTGCGCCTGCAGAACGGCCTGTACCTGCAACGGCACGCCTACATGCTGCGGGTGGCGATCCCCTACGGCACCCTCAGCGCGCGGCAGATGCGCACCCTGGCCGGCATCGCCAGGGACTACGACCGCGGCTACGGGCACTTCACCACCCGCCAGAACCTGCAGTTCAACTGGATCGAGCTGACCCAGGTGCCGGACATTCTCGAGCGCCTGGCCGCGGTGGAAATGCACGCCATCCAGACTTCGGGCAACTGCGTGCGCAACATCACCACCGAGGCCTTCGCCGGGGTCGCCGCCGACGAGTTGCTGGACCCGCGGCCGCTGGCGGAAATCCTCCGCCAATGGTCGACCATCAACCCGGAGTTCCTGTTCCTGCCGCGCAAGTTCAAGATCGCCATCTGTTCGGCGGAGCAGGATCGCGCGGCGATCATGATGCATGACATCGGCCTGTACCTGTATCGCGCCGCCGACGACCAGATGCTGTTGCGGGTAATGGTCGGCGGCGGCCTGGGCCGCACTCCGATCCTCAGCCAGCAGATCCGCGAGGGCTTGCCCTGGCAGCACCTGTTGTCCTACGTCGAGGCGATCCTGCGGGTCTACAACCGCCATGGCCGGCGTGACAACAAGTACAAGGCGCGGATCAAGATCCTGGTCAAGGCCCTGGGCATCGAGGCGTTCGCCCGTGAAGTGGAGGAGGAGTGGCAGCACCTCAAGGAGGGGCCGGCGCAGCTTACCGAGGACGAATACCAGCGGGTTGCCAGCGCTTTCGTGCCGCCGATCTACGAACACCTGGGGGACGCCGACCTGGAGTACGGCAGTCGCCTGGCGGAGGACGCGGGTTTCGCCCGCTGGGTGGCCCACAACGTGCAGCCGCACAAGGTCCCGGGCTACGCCAGCGTGGTGCTGTCGACCAAGCCGGGGTTGGCCGCGCCACCTGGGGATGTCACCGGATTGCAGATGGAGGCGGTGGCCGAATGGTCGGAGCGTTTCGGCTTCGGCGAGATCCGCATCGCCCATGAGCAGAACATCGTCCTTCCGGATGTGCCCAAGTCACAGCTGTACGAGCTCTGGCAGCTGGCCTGCGACAAGGGCCTGGGTACCCCCAACGCCGGTCTGTTGACCGACATCATCGCTTGTCCGGGCGGCGACTTCTGTGCCCTGGCCAACGCTCGCTCGATTCCCATCACCCAGGCCATCCAGCAGCGTTTCGATGACCTGGACTATGTGCATGACCTGGGGGACATCAGCCTGAACATCTCCGGCTGCATGAATGCCTGCGGTCATCACCACATCGGCAATATCGGCATCCTTGGGGTCGACAAGAACGGCCAGGAGTGGTTCCAGGTCACCCTCGGCGGCGCCCAGGGCAAGGACAGCGCCCTGGGCAAGGTGATCGGCCCGTCGTTCAGCGCTGGAGAAATCCCCCTGGTGATCGAGCGCATCATCGGCACCTTCGTGCGCTATCGCGAGAGCGACGAGCCGTTCCTCGATACCTTGCAGCGCATCGGCCTGGAGCCGTTCAAGGAAAGGGTCTATCCCAAGGCACAGGAGCTCTCGGCATGAACAACCTGTTGAGCTTGCAGGATGGCGAGGCGCGCCTGGTGGAGGATGATCCCTGGAGCCTGGTACGCGGTGTCGACGATCCCTTGCCCGAAGGGCCGCTGATCCTGCCGCTGGCTCGTTGGCTGATGCGCCGCATCGAGCATCATCCGGCCCGGGACGGTGTCTGGCTCGGCCCGGACGACGAGGTCGAAAGCCTCAAGCCCTGGCTCAAGTTGATCCCTGTGGTGGCGGTGGACTTTCCCAGCTTTCGCGATGGCCGGGGCTACAGCCAGGCCTACCTGCTGCGTACCCGCCTGGGCTGGATGGGCGAGCTGCGGGCCGTGGGCGATGTGCTGCGCGACCAGTTGAGCCACATGCGCCAATGCGGTTTCGACAGCTTCGCCGTGCGTGAGGACAAATGCGCCCTGGATGCGCTCAAGGGCCTGGCGGGCATGAGCGTGCTCTACGGGCGTTCGGTGATCGAGCCACGCCCGCTGTTTCGCCGGCGCTAGGAGGTGTTCGTGGCGTCGTCGGCCGGCGGTTCGAGGGTGGCGGCGCAAGTGCAGGCTTTTGGCTATACCTGTAGTTCCCCTAGCCAGTCCATGGCTGCTTCACCTACAGGAGTTATCCATGAAGCTTGCACTGACCCTCAGCACGCTGTGCCTCGCCACTCTCGCCATGGCGGGGTGTTCCAGCAACGAGACCCGGCCCGAGGACTATTCCGGGTTCCTCAGTGACTACAGCCTGCTCAAGGAGGCCAAGTCGCCGTCCGGGGTGCAGGTCATGCGCTGGATCGACCCCAAGCTCAAGCTGGATCAGTATCGCAGTGTGTACATCGAGCCCACCCAGTTCCATCCGCAGCCACAGCCGACGGTGAAGATTCCCCAATCCACCCTGGCCGGCATCACCCGCTACTACGATGAAGCGCTCAAGCGCGAGCTGGGCAAATCCATGCCGCTGGCAACCGGTCCCGGGCCGGGCGTGGTGGTGGTACGGGCGGCGATCACTGCGGTGAGCAGCAAGACTGAAGGGCTCAAGCCCTATGAAATCATCCCGGTGGCCCTGGTGGCGGCTGCGGTGAGCACCGCCAGTGGTATCCGCGACCAGGAGACCACCCTGGGCACCGAGGCAGCCTTCCTCGACGGTGGTGATGGCCGAGTGATCGCCGAAGTGGTGCGCAAGGGCACTGGCAAGCCGTTGGCGAACGATACCCAGGTGATGCAGGCCAGCGATGTGCAGAGCGTTATCGATAGCTGGGCTTCGGACCTGCACCAGTCCTATGTGCAATTGAAGAACAAATGAGCCGCGCAGCGCTGCCCCGGCCGGGGCAGCGCTTTCAATAACGGCTACGCGCCAGCTGGTTGTAGTGATAGAGCATCTGGTCGTAGCCCTGGGTCACGGCGTGGAAGTCCTCGCCCAGGCGTTGCGGCTCGGCATGCTGCAGCCAGTCCCGGTGCAGGGTGTCCAGGGCCTGCAGGTAATGCTGGCTGGGGGCGGCGATCAGTTGCCAGAGGTACAGGGCTTCGCGGGTTTCCTGGTCCTGGATGCTGCCGATGAACTGTTGCCGGGCCTCCCAGGCCTGGCGCAGTTCCTGGGTGGCCTGGGTCAGTTGCGCCGGGGTCAGGGTGCGCTGGTGGATACCGTCGTCGAGCAAGTCCATGGTGCTTCTGGCCTGGATCATGTAGTTGAGCAAAGCCCAGTGGACGTTACGGCCCAGGCGCTGCTCCAGGCGTTGCAACTGCTGGGGGCGATGCTCGACATCCTGCGGCAGTAGCAGCTGGCGGACAGCATTCGAGGCTTGCAGATAGTCCGGGGCCTGGATCTCCAATTGCCGTACCAGTTCATCGAGCTGTGCCTCATGCAGCGTTCGACCAAGCCCCAGGCGGTGCATGTGTGCATCCTTGGTCAAGGCGACGAAGCGCGTGAGCACTTGCTGGTAGCGTTCGGTGGCGGCCAGCAGGGGGTTGCCGGGGTCGAGGCGGCGCAGTTTGGCGCCAATGTCGCCACTGCAGGAGCTGCGATAGGCCAGATCGATGTCCGGGCCGCCCTGGCTGCTCAGGTCATAGGCTCCAGGGGCTGTCGAGCGTGGCTTGCCCTCGGCCAGGTAGGCCTGGTGCACCATGCGCCAGGGCACATCCACCTGGTTCATGCAGTCGATGATCGGATTCAGGGCATTGGCCTGGGCGGTATAGGGGCTGTCCCGGTTATCGAGCCAGAGGCCGATTTGTCCCAGCTGCGTGCCGGAGCCGGCCAGCCCGAACAGGGTCAATCCCAGGCCCAGGCTGATCGGAAACAACCAATTGGGGTTCATGGCGTGCCCTCCCGGCCGTACCACTGGGCGCTGGTGGCCGGCGCGGCGCAGCCCGGGGCATTGGCCGGCATCCGTGCGCACAGGCGTTCGCTCCATTGTTGCAGGCCCTGGTTGGCGGTGACCGTGCCGTAGTCGCCCACCAGCTTGATCGCCACCAGGGCGATGGTCAGCAGCACACAGCCCAGCCCGCCCAGCAGGCGTCGTTGCCAGGGCGCGAGCTGACGCCAGGAAATACCGTGCTTGACCTCGATATTGCGCGCCAGGGCGACGCTCGGCAGCACTGCCAGATAAACCATCGCGCTGATCGGGCCGCAGATGTAACTCAGGGCCGGACCGAGCACGGCCACCGGCAGCAGGTCACGCAGGGGCAGCAAGCGTTGGCCGGGATTCAGCCAGCCTGGCAGGCGGCTGCCAAGACGATGGTCGTGGGCCCACAGGCGATGGGCCAGGGGTTGCCAGAGCCAATGCAGGAGCGCCGCGGAGCCAGCGAAACAGGCGCTCCAGAACAGCGTGACCCCGATGATCTCTCCCAGGCTGTTGCCTTGTGGGGCGTAGCGGGCCACGGCTCCAGCCAGGCAGGCGCTGAACAG
Source organism: Pseudomonas piscis (assembly GCF_009380155.1). Lineage (GTDB taxonomy): Bacteria > Pseudomonadota > Gammaproteobacteria > Pseudomonadales > Pseudomonadaceae > Aquipseudomonas > Aquipseudomonas piscis. The sequence continues at coordinate 403,082 of NZ_WHUV01000002.1, forward strand.
CGCCAGGTACATCGGCCAGGAGTCGAACGCGAATTCCCAGTCACGCCAGAAGAATGGGGTGCCACCCGGCATCTCGGCCGCCACCTGCGGGTAATAGGCGTGCAGGTGCGAGCTGAGCTTGCGGCATGCGGCCCAGTCCTCTTCGGCGAGGCGTCGGGCGAAGGCTCGGCGGCGGTGCAGGCTGATGGGTGCCAGCAGCAGGTAGGCCGCTCGTTGCTCCGGCGAGGCCGGTGGTTGGCTGGCGAGAGCTCGCTGGTTGGCGATGAACGCCAGGCCTTCCTCACGCACCAGCAGGCGGTTCCATTCATGTTCGGGGCAGAGGTTGTCTTTTCCGCGCTTCCAGCCTTGGCCGAGGCACAGGGCCTGGAACAGCGTGCTGGACCAATAGGGGTTGTCCGCGAGCATTTGTGCCAGGCACTGATTGAACCAGTGGCGCTGGTCCAGTTCATCCAGCCAGCCGTGGGTGGCGCGGTTGGCATAGCTGTGGAGGAAGGCTTCGTCGTCCTGTCGGTCCAGGGCGCTGCGCAGGGATTGCTCCAGGGCGTGGCGGCATTGGCGCAGCAGGGCGTCGGTGAGGTACTCCGGCAGGTCCAGGTGTTGCCAGGCGCTCAGCCAGTGGAAGGTTTCGAAGCCCCAGGCCAGTAACTGCCCGGACTGTTCCGGGCGCTCCACGCAATGGCGCAGCAGGCCCAGTTCGAACTCCAGTGCGCAACCGCTGGCGATCGCTTGCTCATGGCGTTGATCCAGTTGCTCGATACGAATCCCTTCCAGCAGCGGGGCGACCCGCTGCGCCGGAGTCAGTTGCACGGTGGGTTGCACTGTCGCCAGGTTATCGGACGGTTCATCGGCCGCGCCGGTATCGGGCTCTTGTTCTTCGTCCAGCCACTGCGCCTGCTCCATGGCTTGCTCATAGGCATCGCGCAGGCGCTGGAAAGCCTCCGGGTCTTCGTCCGGACGGGTCTGTTTCAGCAGCTTGGCGTAATGGCGCTTGATCGTGCGGGTGTCAGGGGTGGCCGGCAGGCCGAGCAGGGTCCAGCAACTCATTGGGCGGTACGACTCCGTGAAAACCGCGGCGGGGCTCGTTAGTGGCGCGATGATACTACGGTCTACAACCGATCCACGAGAAAAACCCAAGGGGTGGATGCGGCGAGAAGGGCGGGATGCCGAAGCTGCTGCTTAATGTGCTTTGCATTCATGACCATTCATTTTGAGTGGTTTATTTAAAGTGATTTCTAGAATATAAAAAATCTATATAAAACATATAGATATGATTGTTATGTAATCTTGTTTGTAAGTTTTTTCTCGACTCTTGATGAGGTTTTTACGGGGGGCTTCGTTTCCAGTGCCTGCTGTTGCAGGTGGCGGCGATGCCGTCATGGCTTGTCCATGGAGCTGCGAAGTCCCTGGATAGAGTGAGAACCGTGCGTTGGCCGCCGCTAACGGCCGCGGGGCTTGTTGGACAATTTATCCAGCGGGCATAGGTGCTTGCGCCGTTTCATGCTTAACTTCGGCCTCTCGACGGTTTTCCATCATTGTTTCCATCACTCCCGCAAAGGACTCCGCTCATGGCTCAAGTCACCCTCAAAGGCAATCCGGTCCAGGTCAACGGCCAACTGCCGCAAGTCGGCTCCAAGGCGCCTGCATTCTCCCTGGTGGGCGCCGGCCTCGCCGATGTCTCCCTGGCCAGCCTTGCCGGCAAGCGCAAGGTGCTGAACATCTTCCCAAGCGTCGACACTCCGACCTGCGCGACCTCGGTGCGCAAGTTCAATGCCCAGGCCAATGACCTGGCCAACACCGTGGTGCTGTGCATCTCCGCCGACCTGCCGTTCGCCCAGGCACGCTTCTGCGGCGCCGAAGGCCTGGAAAACGTACAGAACCTGTCGACCCTGCGTGGCCGCGAATTCATCGAGAACTACGGCGTGGCCATCGCCGACGGCCCGCTGGCCGGCCTGACCGCCCGTGCCGTGGTGGTACTGGATGAAAACGACCAGGTACTGCACAGCGAGCTGGTCAAGGAGATCGCCGAGGAGCCGAACTACGACGCTGCCCTGGCCGTGCTCAAGTAAGGGCTTTTACAATTATTCACGGCCTGGCTTGCCCAGGCCGTTTTTATTTGTGCTTCAGTAAGTTAGCGACACACTTTGAAAACGTCAGGCAAAGGTAAATTGCCGGTAAAGGCCCTTTGCTAAAACCGCTCTAGTGCTTATCTTTCAGCCTTCTCAAAAGACACTCCCACGCGCCCAATGGTTGATCACTCCATGCAATCCTCTGCTACCCGCAACTCCCGCCGTTGGCTGTTCGGCCTGTTTGTCCTGCTGCTGGTCGCTGGCCTGTGCTGGAAATTCTGGCCAGCCAGCAGCACCCACAAGGATGCGGCGCAGCAGAAGGCCGCCAGCGGGCATACCGGCCGCAGCGGCAGCGTGCGTCCCGGCTTCGGTGGCGCCAGCGGGCCGATCCCGGTGCGGGTGCTACCGGTGACCCAGGGGGATTTCCCGCTGTACTACAAGGCCCTGGGTACGGTGACCGCGCTGAACACCATCAACGTGCGCAGCCGGGTGGCGGGAGAGCTGGTCAAGGTCAACTTCGAGGAAGGGCAGATGGTCAAGGCCGGCGACCTGTTGGCGCAGATCGATCCGCGGCCCTACCAGAACGCCTTGCTCCAGGCCGAGGGCACCCTGTTGCAGAATCAGGCGCAGTTGAAGAACGCCCAGATCGACCTCGAGCGCTATCGCGGGCTGTATGCCCAGGACAGCGTCGCCAAGCAGACCCTGGACAACGCCGTGGCGCTGGTAGGCCAGTACCAGGGCACGGTCAAGACCAACCAGGCGGCGGTCAACGATGCCCGGCTCAACCTCGAGTTCACCAATATCCGCGCGCCCATCGCCGGGCGCCTGGGCCTGCGCCAGCTGGACGTGGGCAACCTGGTGGCGGCCAATGACACCACGGCGCTGGTGATCATCACCCAGACCCAGCCCATCAGCGTGGCCTTCACCCTGCCGGAAAACAGCCTGGAAACCGTACTCGCCCGTTATCACGGCGGCGCTCGGCTGCCGGTGGAGGCCTGGGACCGTGGCGACCTCAAGTTGCAGGCCAGCGGCGTGCTGCAGAGCCTGGACAACCAGATCGACACCACGACCGGCACCCTGAAGTTCAAGGCGCGCTTCGATAACCGCGACCAGGGCCTGTTCCCCAACCAGTTCGTCAACGTGCGCCTGCTGGCCGACACCCAGAAGAACGTGGTGCTGGCCCCTTCGGCAGCGATCCAGTTCGGTACCAACGGCACTTTCGTCTATGCCATGGATGGGGACCACAAGGTCAAGATCCAGCAACTCAAGGTCGGCGCCAGCAACGGCGACTCGACGGTGATCACCGAGGGCCTCAAGGCGGGCGATCGGGTGGTGATGGAAGGAACCGATCGCCTGAAGGATGGCAGCGAGGTGGAAGTGGTCAATGACGCCATCGATGTGCCGAGCACTCCGACCGAACACTTGCAAGGCCAGCCTGCGGGCTCGACCAGTGCCCCGGCCAATGCCAAGCCGGTCGATGGCAAGGCACAAAAGGCCGGCGCATGAATTTCTCGCGGCTGTTCATCCTCCGTCCGGTAGCCACCACCCTGAGCATGCTGGCCATTGTCCTGGCCGGCCTGATCGCCTATCGCCTGCTGCCGGTCTCGGCCTTGCCCCAGGTGGACTACCCGACCATCCGGGTCATGACCCTGTACCCCGGAGCCAGCCCGGATGTGATGACCAGCGCGGTCACCGCGCCCCTGGAACGCCAGTTCGGGCAGATGCCGGGCCTGACCCAGATGGCCTCCACCAGCTCCGGTGGCGCTTCGGTACTGACCCTGCGCTTCAGCCTCGACATCAATATGGATGTGGCTGAACAGCAGGTGCAGGCCGCGATCAACGCCGCCACCAACCTGCTGCCCAAGGACTTGCCAGCACCGCCGGTGTACAACAAGGTCAACCCGGCGGACACCCCGGTGCTGACCCTGGCCATCACTTCCAAGACCATGCTGCTGCCCAAGCTCAATGACCTGGTGGACACCCGCATGGCGCAGAAGATCGCCCAGATCAGCGGCGTGGGCATGGTCAGCATCGCCGGCGGCCAGCGCCAGGCCGTGCGGATCAAGGTCAATCCCGAGGCCCTGGCGGCCAACGGCCTGAACCTTTCGGACGTGCGTACGCTGATCGCCGCGTCCAACGTCAACCAGCCCAAGGGCAACTTCGACGGCCCGACCCGGGTGTCGATGCTCGACGCCAACGACCAGCTGACCTCGCCCAAGGACTATGCCGAGCTGATCCTGGCCTACAAGAACGGCGCGCCCTTGCGCCTCAAGGATGTGGCCGAGATCGTCGATGGCGCCGAGAACGAGCGCCTGGCCGCCTGGGCCAACGAGAACCAGGCGGTGCTGCTGAACATCCAGCGCCAGCCCGGGGCCAACGTCATCGAGGTGGTGGACCGGATCAAGGCCATGCTGCCGAGCATCACCGACAACCTGCCGGCGGGCCTGGATGTCACCGTGTTGACCGATCGCACCCAGACCATCCGCGCCTCGGTCACCGATGTGCAGCACGAACTGTTCATCGCCATCGCCCTGGTGGTGATGGTGACCTTCCTGTTCCTGCGTCGGGCCAGCGCCACCGTGATCCCGTCGATCGCCGTGCCGTTGTCGCTGATCGGCACCTTCGGCGTGATGTACCTGGCCGGGTTCTCGGTGAACAACTTGACCCTGATGGCGTTGACCATCGCCACCGGCTTCGTGGTGGATGACGCCATCGTCATGCTGGAGAACATCTCGCGCTTCATCGAGGAGGGCGACAGCCCGTTGCAGGCGGCGCTCAAGGGAGCCAAGCAGATCGGCTTCACCCTGATCTCCCTGACCCTGTCCCTGATCGCGGTGCTGATCCCGCTGCTGTTCATGGCCGATGTGGTCGGGCGGCTGTTCCGTGAGTTCGCCATCACCCTGGCGGTGGCGATCCTGATTTCCCTGGTGGTGTCCCTGACCCTGACCCCGATGATGTGCGCGCGGTTGCTCAAGCGCGAGCCCAAGGAGCACGAGCAGGGGCGGTTCTATCGCGCCAGCGGCGCCTGGATCGACTGGCTGATCGCAGGCTACGGGCGCCAGCTGCAATGGGTGCTCAAGCACCAGTTCCTGACCTTGCTGGTGGCTATCGGCACCCTGGCGCTGACGGTATTCCTCTACCTGATAGTGCCCAAGGGCTTCTTCCCGGTGCAGGACACAGGGGTCATCCAGGGGATTTCCGAGGCGCCGCAATCGGTGTCCTTCGCCGCCATGAGCCAACGCCAGCAGGACTTGGCCAAGGTCATCCTGCAAGATCCGGCGGTACAGAGCCTGTCATCCTACATCGGGGTCGACGGCGACAACGCCACCCTCAACAGCGGCCGCCTGCTGATCAACCTCAAGCCCCACAGCCAGCGCGACCTCAGCGCCGCCCAGGTGATCGCGCGGTTGCAGCCGCAAGTGGACAAGCTGCTGGGCATCCGCCTGTTCATGCAGCCGGTACAAGACCTGACCATCGAAGACCGGGTCAGCCGTACCCAGTACCAGTTCAGCCTGTCGTCGCCCGATGCCGACCTGCTGAGCCTGTGGAGCGGTCGCCTGGTGGAGGCCCTGGCCCAGCGTCCGGAGCTCACCGATGTGGCCAGCGACCTGCAGGACAAGGGCTTGCAGGTGTACCTGGTGATCGACCGTGACGCCGCCTCCCGGCTGGGCGTCTCGGTGTCGAACATCACCGATGCCCTGTACGACGCCTTCGGCCAGCGACAGATTTCTACCATCTATACCCAGGCCAGCCAGTACCGGGTGGTGCTCCAGGCCCAGGCCGGGGAGCGCATCGGGCCCCAGGCCCTGGACCAGATCCACGTCAAGACCACCGATGGCGGGCAGGTGCGCCTGTCCAGCCTGGCCCATGTCGAGGAGCGCCAGGCTCAACTGGCGATTGCCCATATCGGCCAGTTCCCGGCGGTGATGATGTCCTTCAACCTGGCGCCCGGGGTGGCGCTGGGCGAGGCGGTCAAGGTCATCGAGCAGGTACAGCAGGAGATCGGCATGCCGGTGGGAGTGCAGACCCGCTTCCAGGGCGCGGCGGAGGCCTTCCAGGCTTCGCTGTCCAGTACCTTGCTGCTGATCCTGGCGGCGGTGGTGACCATGTACATCGTGCTCGGCGTGCTCTATGAGAGCTACATCCACCCGGTCACCATCCTTTCCACTTTGCCCTCGGCAGCGGTGGGGGCCTTGCTGGCGCTGATCCTCAGCGGCAACGACCTGGGCATGATCGCGATCATCGGCATCATCTTGCTGATCGGTATCGTCAAGAAGAACGCGATCATGATGATCGACTTCGCCCTCGATGCCGAACGGCACCAGGGCATGGATCCGCAGCAGGCCATCTACCAGGCGGCATTGCTGCGTTTCCGGCCGATCCTCATGACCACCCTGGCGGCGTTGTTCGGCGCCGTGCCACTGATGCTGGCCACCGGTTCCGGCGCCGAGCTGCGCCAGCCCCTGGGCCTGGTGATGGTGGGTGGCCTGCTGGTGAGCCAGGTCCTGACCCTGTTCACGACGCCCGTTATCTACTTGTACTTCGACCGCTTGGGCCGCCGGTTTGCCAAGCCCGCCGTAGGAGAAGTGGTGTGAGGGGCGTGAGCGGCAAGCTGCAAGCCGCAAGCGGCAAGCCGGAGCAAAAGCCAGAGCCGCTGCTGGGCGTCCTGCTTTTCTCTTGTAGTTTGCAGCTTGAAGCTTGGAGCGGTCGCCCATGAACCTCTCGGGACCCTTCATCAAACGCCCGGTGGCGACCATGCTGCTGTCACTGGCGATCATGCTGCTGGGTGGCGTCAGCTTCGGCCTGTTGCCGGTGGCGCCGTTGCCGCAGATGGATTTCCCGGTGATCGTGGTCCAGGCCAGCCTGCCCGGGGCCAGCCCCGAGGTCATGGCCTCCACCGTGGCCACGCCCCTGGAGCGTTCCTTCGGCGCCATCGCTGGGATCGACACCATGAGCAGCCGCTCCAGCCAGGGTTCGACCCGGGTGATCCTGCAATTCGACCTGGGTCGCGATATCAATGGTGCGGCGCGGGAAGTGCAGGCGGCGATCAACGCCTCGCGCAACCTGTTGCCCAGCGGCATGCGCAGCATGCCCACCTACAAGAAGGTCAACCCGTCCCAGGCGCCGATCATGGTGCTGTCCTTGACCTCCGACGTGCTGGAGAAGGGCCAGCTCTACGACCTGGCCTCGACGATCCTGTCCCAGAGCCTGTCCCAGGTTCAGGGGGTGGGCGAGGTACAGGTCGGTGGCAGCTCGCTGCCGGCGGTGCGCATCGAACTGGAGCCGCAACTGCTCAACCAGTACGGGGTGGCCCTGGACGACGTACGCAACGCCATCGCCAATGCCAACCAGCGCCGGCCCAAGGGCTCGGTGGAGGATGACCAGCGGCTGTGGCAGATCCAGGCCAACGACCAGCTGGAGAAGGCCCGTGATTACGAACCGCTGATCATCCACTACAACAACGGCGCGGCCCTGCGCCTGAAGGACGTGGCCAAGGTCAGCGATGGCGTCGAGGATCGCTACAACAGCGGCTTCTTCAACGACGACGCCGCCGTGCTGCTGGTGATCAACCGCCAGGCCGGGGCCAACATCATCGAGACGGTGAACGAGATCAAGGCCCAGTTGCCGGCGTTGCAGGCGGTGCTGCCGGCCAGCGTCAAGCTCAACCTGGCCATGGACCGCTCACCGGTGATCAAGGCCACCTTGCACGAGGCCGAGATGACGCTGCTGATCGCCGTGGCCCTGGTGATCCTGGTGGTGTTCCTGTTCCTGGGCAACTTCCGCGCCTCGGTGATCCCGACCCTGGCGGTACCGGTATCGCTGGTGGGCACCTTCGCCGTCATGTACCTGTACGGCTTTTCCCTGAACAACCTGTCGCTGATGGCGCTGATCCTGGCCACGGGGTTGGTGGTGGACGATGCCATCGTGGTCCTGGAGAACATCTCGCGGCATATCGACGAGGGCGTGAAGCCGCTGCAGGCTGCCTACATGGGAGCCAAGGAAGTGGGCTTCACCCTGTTGTCGATGAACGTCTCGCTGGTGGCGGTGTTCCTGTCGATCCTGTTCATGGGCGGGATCATCGAGAGCCTGTTCCGCGAGTTCTCCATCACCCTGGCGGCGGCCATCGTGGTCTCGCTGGTGGTGTCCCTGACCCTGACGCCGATGCTCTGCGCCCGCTGGCTCAAGCCCCATCTGCCGGGCCAGGAGAATGCCCTGCAGCGCTGGAGCCGGCGCAGCAACGACTGGATGGTCGGCAAGTACGCCAGCAGCCTGGACTGGGTGCTACGGCATCGACGCCTGACCCTGCTCAGCCTGCTGCTGACCATTGGCGTCAACGTCGCCTTGTATGTAGTGGTGCCCAAGACCTTCATGCCCCAGCAGGACACTGGCCAGTTGATCGGTTTCGTCCGTGGCGACGACGGCCTGTCCTTCAGCGTGATGCAGCCGAAGATGGAGATCTTCCGCCGCGCCGTGCTCAAGGATGAGGCGGTGGAGAGCGTGGCCGGCTTCATCGGTGGCTCCAACGGCACCAACAACGCCTTCATGCTGGTGCGCCTGAAACCCATCAAGGAACGCAATATCTCGGCGCAGAAGGTCATCGAGCGCCTGCGCAAGGAAATGCCCAAGGTGCCCGGGGCCCAGCTGATGCTGATGGCCGACCAGGACCTGCAGTTCGGTGGTGGCCGCGAACAGACCACCTCGCAGTATTCCTACATCCTGCAGAGCGGCGACCTGGGCGAGCTGCGCGAGTGGTACCCGAAGGTGGTCGCGGCGTTGCGGGCCTTGCCCGAGCTGACCGCCATCGATGCCCGGGACGGCCACGGTGCGCAACAGGTGACCCTGGTGGTGGACCGTGACCAGGCCAAGCGCCTGGGGGTGGACATGGACATGGTCACCGCGGTGCTCAACAACGCCTACAGCCAGCGGCAGATCTCCACCATCTACGACAGCCTCAACCAGTACCAGGTGGTGATGGAGGTCAATCCCAAGTACGCCCAGGACCCGATCACCCTGAACCAGGTGCAGGTGATCACCGCCGACGGGGCTCGGATCCCGCTGTCGACCATCGCCCATTACGAGAGCAGCCTGGAAGACGATCGGGTCAGCCACGAGGGCCAGTTCGCCTCGGAGAGCATTTCCTTCGACATGGCTGAAGGCATCACCGTGGAGCAGGGCACTGCCGCCATCGAACGGGCGATCGCCAAGCTGGGCATGCCCGAGGACGTGATCATCAAGATGGCCGGCACCGCCGACGCCTTCGCCGCCACCCAGAAAAGCCAGCCGTTCATGATCCTCGGTGCGCTGCTGGCGGTGTACCTGGTGCTCGGGGTGCTCTACGAGAGCTACATCCACCCGCTGACCATCCTTTCTACCTTGCCCTCGGCCGGCGTCGGCGCCTTGCTCTCGATCTACGTGCTGGGCAGCGAGTTCAGCCTGATTTCGCTGCTGGGGCTGTTCCTGCTGATCGGCGTGGTGAAGAAGAACGCGATCCTGATGATCGACCTGGCGCTGCAACTGGAACGGCATGAGAAGCTCGACCCGCTGCAGTCGATCCGCAGTGCCTGCCTGCAGCGCCTGCGGCCGATCCTGATGACCACCCTGGCGGCGATCCTCGGCGCCTTGCCGCTGCTGCTGGGCACTGCCGAGGGCTCGGAAATGCGCCAGCCCCTGGGCCTGACCATCATCGGCGGCCTGGTCTTCAGCCAGATCCTGACCCTCTACACCACCCCGGTGGTCTACCTCTATCTCGACCGCCTGCGCCACAAGTTCAACCACTGGCGTGGGGTCCGTACCGATGCCGCTCTGGAAACGCCGCTATGACCGAACACTCGTCCCGTCCCGTTTCGCTGTTGTCCGCCCAGCGCCTGGTCATGGCCCGGGGCTCACGGGCCCTGAGCCTGGGCCTGTGCGTGCTGTTGCTCAGCGCCTGCGCGATCGGTCCCGACTACCAGCGACCCGAAGTGGCCGAGCCTGCGCAATACAAGGCCGCCGAGGGCTGGCGCCAGGCCAGTCCCAGCGATGCCCTGGCCCGTGGCGCCTGGTGGGAGCTGTATGGCGATACCCAGCTCAATGGCCTGGTGGCCCAGCTCAATAGCGCCAACCAGAGCGTGGCCCAGGCCGAAGCCCAGTACCGCCAGGCCCAGGCCCTGGTGCGCAGTTCCCGCGGGGCGTTCTTTCCCAGTGTCGACCTGAGTGCCGGCAAAACCCGCGCCAGCCAGGGCACCGGCAGCAGCAGCTCGGCCCTGAGCAGTTCCAGCAGCGGTATCCGCGACACCTATAACACCCAGCTGGGGGTGAGTTGGGAGGCCGATATCTGGGGCAAGCTGCGCCGTGGCCTGGAGGCCAACGAGGGCAGTGCCGAGGCGAGCTTCGCCGACCTGGCGGCCATGCGCCTGAGCCAGCAGTCCGAACTGGTGCAGAACTACCTGCAACTGCGGGTAATCGATGAGCAGAAGCGCCTGCTGGAAGCCACGGTGGTGGCCTATCAGCGGTCCCTGACCATGACGCAGAACCAGTACCAGGCCGGAGTCGCCGGCAAGGACGCGGTGGCCCAGGCCCAGACCCAGCTCAAGAGCACCCAGGCCGACCTGATCGACCTGATCTGGCAGCGCGCTCAGTTCGAGAACGCCATCGCGGTGCTGATCGGCGTGCCGCCGGCCGAGTTCAAGCTGGCCGAGGCGCAGAACGTCCCGGTACTGCCCCAGGTCCCCCTGGGCGTGCCTTCGCAATTGCTGGAGCGGCGCCCCGACATCGCCTCGGCCGAGCGGGCGATGATGGCGGCCAACGCCAATATCGGCGTAGCCAAGGCCGCCTATTATCCGGACCTGACCCTGAGCATGGCCGGCGGCTATAGCAGCAGCACCTACTCCAACTGGATCACGTTGCCGAACCGTTTCTGGTCGGTGGGGCCGAAACTGGCGATGACCCTGTTCGATGGCGGCCAGCGCTCGGCGGAGGTGGACCGCACGGTGGCGGTATACGACCAGACCGTGGCCAAGTACCGGCAGACCGTGCTCGACGGCTTTCGCGAGGTAGAGAACTACATGACCCAGCTCAAGGTCCTGGAGGACGAGGCGGGCGTGCGCCAGCAGGCCCTGGACTCGGCCCGCGATGCCCTGCGCCTGACCGAGAACCAGTACAAGGCCGGGCTCATCGGCTACCTCGATGTGGTCACCAGCCAGACCACCGCGCTGAGCAATGAACGTAGTGTCCTGAGCCTGTTGCAGAGTCGCCTGATCGCCAGCGTGCAACTGATCGCGGCCCTGGGCGGCGGCTGGGATGGCCAGTTGCAGGTCAGCGAGCAGAAATAGCCGGGAGCGGGTCAGCCATGGGGGCCTGCCACGATCGCGCGATGCAGAGCCTTCGCGATCGTCATCAGCAGCTACAGTATTTGCTGGCGACGCCGATAAAGCAGGAAGCAACCGAGATTGTCCGGCGCCGGCCGAAAGACGCTCCTGTGAATGTACCAAGGCCATGTCCATGAGGCTTGTAGGGGCTTGTGGACCCTCTGTCAGACTGATGGCCTTTTGCTAACTTTATGGATGCGTTATTTCCTGCAATCAGTACAATCTGCGGTTTTGCCCGCCGCGCAGGGATGTCGGCACAACGGCCAAGAGACGCCTAATGCTCATCGGTAGCTACTCCTCCGCACTGGTCCTGATCTCCATTTTCGTGGCGATCCTCGCTTCCTATACCGCTCTCGATCTCACCGGCCGCATAGCCACCGCCCAGGGACGTGCGGCCTACCTGTGGATGGGCGGCGGTGCCCTAGCCATGGGCATCGGCGTCTGGTCCATGCATTTCATCGGCATGCTGGCCTTTTCATTGCCCATCGACCTGGGCTACGACATCGGCCTCACGGCGCTGTCGTTGCTGATTTCCTTCCTGTCTTGCGGTTTCGCCCTATGGCTGGTGAGCCAGCCACGCCTGCCAGTGATGCAACTGCTGTTCGGGGCGCTGATCATGGGCTCGGGAATCAGCGGCATGCACTACACCGGGATGGCGGCCCTGCGCATGCAGCCGGGTATCGACTACGACCCGCAGCTGTTCGGCGCTTCGCTGCTGATCGCCTTCGGTGCGTCGCTGGCGGCGCTGTGGATCGCCTTCCGCCTGCGCCAGAACACTCCCTACGTACGCCTGGTGCGCACCGGCGCGGCGATCATCATGGGCTTCGCCATCGTCGGCATGCACTACACCGGCATGGCCGCCGCACGATTTTCCGGGGGCAGCTTCTGCGGGGCCCTGGCCGACGGCCTGAGTGGCAAGGGTCTGGACAACCTGGTGCTGATCACCACCCTGGCGGTGTTGATCATCGCCTTGCTGACCTCGGTGCTCGATGCTCGCCTGGAGGCGCGCACCGCTGTGCTGGCGCAGTCCCTGACCGAGGCCAACAAGGAACTCACCCAACTGGCCCTGCACGACACCCTGACCGGCTTGCCGAACCGCATCCTGCTGGCCGACCGCATCGACCAGGCCATGCACCGGGTCACCGCCCACGGTGGCTGCTTTGCCCTGATGTTCATCGACCTGGACGGTTTCAAGCCGGTCAACGACGCCTTCGGCCACCACATGGGCGACCAGCTCCTGCGCGAGGTGGCCCAGCGCCTGCGCGAGGATCTGCGCAGCGAAGATACCCTGGCCCGGATCGGCGGCGACGAGTTCGTGCTGCTGGTGCAGCTTGCCGAGCCCGACGACGCCCTGCGCCTGGCGTCGCGCCAGGTGGGCTTGGTATCGCGTTCGTTCAAGGTGGCCGAGCACGAGCTGCAGATATCCGCCAGCATCGGCATCGCGGTGTATCCGGGCAATGGCCAGAGCGCCCAGGAACTCTTGATGAACGCCGATGCCGCGATGTATCACGCCAAGGGCACCGGCAAGAACGGCTACAGCTTTTTCGATGCCTCGATGAACAACAATGCCCGGCGCCAGCTGCAGCTGCTCCAAGACCTGCGCAATGCCCTGGAACACCATCAGTTCCGCCTGCACTATCAGCCCAAGTTCGATGCCGTCGACGGCCGGCCGGTAGGGGCCGAGGCCTTGTTGCGCTGGGAGCATCCGCAGCACGGGCTGCTGATGCCGGACAAGTTCATCGAGCTGGCGGAGAAGACCGGCCTGATCATTTCCATCGGTGAGTGGGTGCTGGACGAAGCCTGCCGGCAGATGCAGCAGTGGTACGCCGAGGGTTATACCGATTGGCGCATCGCGGTGAACCTGTCGGCCATGCAGTTCTGCCATGGGGGGCTGGTCAACAGCGTGTCCGGCGCCTTGGAGCGCTACCACCTGCCGGCCAACAACCTGACCCTGGAAATCACCGAGACCACGGCGATGCATGATGCCGATGTCAGCATGATCGTCCTGCAGCAATTGGCGGACATGGGCGTGGACCTGTCCATCGACGATTTCGGCACCGGCTATTCGAGCCTGATGTACCTCAAGCGCCTGCCGGCCAACGAATTGAAGATCGACCGTGGCTTCGTCCGTGACCTGGAGCACGACAGCGACGACGCCGCCATCGTCTCGGCGATCGTCGCCCTGGGCCAGGCCCTGGGCCTGCGGATCGTCGCCGAAGGGGTGGAGACCGGTGTGCAGCGGACCTTCCTCACCGAGCTTGGGTGCGATTCGCTGCAAGGCTACTACCTCGGCCACCCTATGCCGCCCGAGCGATTCCTCCAGGGCTTGCGCCAGAACCTGCAGAAACTCGAACGCGAAGCCTGAGTCCTGCAGGCAGCTGCGCCGCCGCAACCCCTGGCGCACGATGCTCCAGGCTCGCCCCATTACCTGGTCCTGCGCCCGCCGTGCAGGCGTGCGCAGCCTGCGGCAGCGGCTGCACAGAGCCTGTGCCTGGCCGATCGCGCCAAGGGCGGCCAGTTGCGGTTTTCATCACTGGCTGCGCGGTGTTTAATGGCTCGCGTTGAAATGATCAGTGAGGGAGTTGGCAGCATGGACAAAGTCATCGTCATCACCGGTGGCGGGCGGGGGATCGGCGCAGCCACGGCGTTGCTGGCCGCGCAGCAGGGTTTCAAGGTGTGTATCAACTACCAGGCCGACGAGCAGTCTGCCCAGCAGGTCCTGGAGCAGGTCCGGGCCCTGGGCGCCCAGGCGATCGCCGTACGGGCCGATGTCAGTATCGAAGATGAAGTCATCGGCCTGTTCCAGCGGGTCGACGCCGAGCTGGGCCGGGTTACGGCGCTGGTCAACAATGCCGGCACCGTGGGGCAGAAGTCGCGCCTGGAGGAAATGTCCGAGTTCCGCATCCAGAAGATCATGAAGACCAACGTCATGGGGCCGATCCTCTGCGCCAAGCACGCGGTGCTGCGCATGTCGCCGCGCCATGGCGGGCAGGGCGGCAGCATCGTCAACGTATCATCGGTGGCGGCGCGCCTGGGCTCGCCTGGCGAGTACATCGACTACGCGGCATCCAAGGGCGCGCTGGACACCTTCACCATCGGCCTGGCCAAGGAAGTGGCGGGCGAGGGCATCCGCGTCAACGCCGTGCGCCCGGGCTATATCTATACCGATTTCCATGCGCTCAGCGGCGATGCCGACCGTGTCAGCAAGCTGGAGAGCGCCATCCCCATGGGCCGCGGCGGGCGTCCGGACGAGGTGGCCGAGGCCATCATCTGGCTGCTGTCGGACAAGGCCTCCTATGCCACCGGCACCTTCGTTGACCTGGGCGGCGGTCGCTGACTCCTGGTCCATGAGCCGGTTTGTCGGCCAATAGCCCCTGAGCCTGGCACCAGACTGCGGATGCCAGGGCTCAGGGCAACGCGTCGACGGTGCGGCGGCGGGGCACGATCAGCAAGGCCAGCAGTAGCCCAAGCAGGCCGGTGCCATAGCTCATCGACAGCGGCAGCAGGCGACTCAGGGTTTCGCCAGGGCGTATGCAGCTATAGCGAAATCCATAACCCTGCTCATCTGCCCAGACTCCCGGGACCTTGTTCACCGGTGTCGGGTCTGATGGCGCCAGTTGCTCATCCGAGAGCTCCAGCTTGGCATGGCTCGCTTCACGTGCCGCCAGTTGTTCGATGGCCTGCAACTGGGCATCGTTGCAGCGGCTCTCGCTCCAGTTGTGCAACACCAGCAAGGCCGATAGCAGCAACAGCAAGGGCACTGGATAAAAGCGTCGGGTCGGCAACAGGGGCGCTACCAGCAGTCCGGCCAGGAAACCGGCCAGCAGCAGGTTGGCCCAGTACCAGCCGCCGCCTTCCCAGCTTGGCAGCATTATCAGCATCAGCACCGGGGGCAGTACGACGCGAGCGAACAGCAGGCACAGGGCTGCGGCGAGGAGGGTGACCAGCAGGGTCTTGATCCAGGATTTCATGGCTGTTCCGCCGCCTGTATGAGTGGAGCCAAAACGGCACGCATCAGTCTTGTGTCGCCTGCCCGGGAATATTCGGTGGGGTGAAGCGGCGGGCATATTGGAGCATGTCCCGGGGATAGATCATGTGCCGCACCGCGCCATCGTCCAGGCCGTAGAGGTAGACGATGGCCGCGGCCTCGAAGGCCCAATAGCCGAAGTAGCCGCCATCGTCGTCGAAACTATGGCTGTCGTGCCACGGAGCGTGCACGAAGGCCGGGTACCACTGGTTGCAGTACTCCACCAGCAATTCTCGGGCTTGCGCCGGGTCCTTGTGGTAGACCGCGCGCACCAGGGGCGTGTAGACCTCGTGGTACCACTCATCCACCTCCACCCGGTCGGCCAGGAAACCCTTGAGCAGATCCTCGATCAGCACGTCCTCGCCATGGTAGCCAGCCCGATCCTGCAACAGCGCCACCCGTGGCAGCAGGTCGCTGCGTTGCAGGAGGATGCACAGGCTGATGACCTGTACGTACTCCTCGAAGTCATGAGGGTAGTGATCGATCGCCAGGGGCGCGATTTCCGGCAGTTCTTCATAGCGCGCCAGCTTGCGCTGGTAGTCCTCGTAGCTTTCCACCACTGCGTCCAGGGCCTGGGCCAGCGCTTGCATGGGCTCGCCAGCGGTGTAGCCGAGGATCAGTCGGTGCAGGCGCGCTTGCTGCACCTGCCGGGCCTTGAGGGAGGCTTCCTGGAGGGGGCAGTCGGCCTCCATGGAGTGCTCCTGCCAGAAGGCCTCGGTGCCTTCCAGGTGCTCGCTGAGCTGGTAGTACTGTTTGTGGCTGAGAAACACTTGCCTGCGGTTCATCGCGCTCGCCTCGGTTCAATAGGGGATCAGGGTGAAAGCCGGCTTGCGCTCGGACGCTTCCAGCAGCAGGGTCGGCAGGTCCACCTCGGTAGGCTCCAGGCACAGGATGCCGAGCTCCTCCTCCAGGGCTGGGCGGTCGGCCGCCAGTGCCTGGATCGGCAGGCGTTGGTAGGGGCGTGGGTCTTCGCCGTAGTAGACCTTGGCGGTGCCGGCAGGGATGCCTTCCAGGCGGGCGAAGCCTTCTTCGTCGAGGTGCCCCTGGATTTGCGAACCGTCGGTGAAGACCACCCGGTAGGCGGCACCGGACACGGGTTCGAGGTTGGAGTAATGCAGGTTCAGTTCCAGCCAGTGGCCGTCGCCGGTGAGGTGCTCCATGCCCTGGTTGATGGCTTGTGGAGTGCTGGCGGCCTCGCGGGCTGCGGGCAAGGTGCTGCTGGTACCGGCACTGCCTGCCGATTGCGGCTTGGGCAACAGGGCCGGGCCCTGGCTGTGGGCCAGGGCCGAACTGTTGCGTTGCACCGCCAGCCACGGTGCGATGCGTTGCTGCACCGCTTGCATGAGCATCTGGCTGTGGTCCCGGGCCTCGTCCAGGTTGTGCAGCACCAGTTGCTGCTGGCGTGGGGCAAGGCCTGTGAAGGTCGAGGACGCCTGCACGCCACGGACGATCTCTGGCATTTCCTCGGTCAGGCGAGCGGGGTCCAGGGATTTTTCCAGTAATTGTTCCGGGCTGGTCTTGATCCGGCAGCTCAGCAGCGTATGGCGGATCAGGTCGAAGAGTTTATCGGCGTGGCGCCAGGGGGCTCGGTTGATCTGGCGCAGGATGAGCTTGAATTCCTGCCCGGGGCCGGGGATCCAGCCGATCAAGGCCAGGGCCAGGTCGAAGAGGGCGTCTGCTTCGTCCTGGTCATTGTTCACTGCATCCAGTTCAAGGATCGCCTGGACCGTATCGTAGGCGTTGAGCTCTTGGGCCAGCAGCGGCAGGCGACCGCGCTTGATGGCTTGGCTCAGTTCGGCCTTGGCTTCTGGATAGTCGTCGTAATACAGGTCTTCGACCATGCCGTGCTCCTTCCCTGGAAAATTCGAGCGCGGATGCTGCACCAGTGCCGGCCCGGGGGCAAGTCGTTTGACCACCAAGGGCGTATCTCTGCGACCGCTGCGCGCCTGTGGGCAGCCTGCGGCAGCGGCTACACGAAGCGAGTCCGTAGCCGCTGTCGAGACTGCGCCAAGGTCCGCAAGACCTCAAGCGTTCGGCCAGTCAAGCACAGGCTGCACTCGGCGGGGGTCAGAACGAGCGGATGATCCGCCCCAGGGTCTCCATGGCCTTTTCCATCGTCTCGTTCCAGGGGCTGCCGTAGTTGAGGCGAATGCAATTGCGAAAACGCTGGGTCGGGGAAAAGATCGGCCCGGGGGCGATGCTGATGCCCTGGGCCAGAGCCATCTGGAACAGTTTCAGCGAGTCCATCTGCGGCGGTAGCTCCAGCCACAGGAAGTAGCCGCCAGCGGGCTGGCTGACCCGGGTCTGGGCCGGGAAGTGCCGGGCGATCGCAGCCAGCATGGCGCTTTGCTGTTCTTCCAGGGCATAGCGCAGCTTGCGCAGGTGACGGTCGTAGCCGCCATGTTGCAGGTAGTCGGCGATCGCCGCCTGGGCCGGCATCGAGGCGCACAACGAGGTCATCAACTTGAGCCGTTCGATCTTCTGTGCGTAGCGCCCGGCGGCCACCCAACCGATGCGGTAGCCCGGGGCCAGGCTCTTGGCGAAGGACCCGCAGTGCATCACCAGGCCCTCGGTATCGAAGGCCTTGGCCGGTTTCGGGGCTTGCTGGCCGTAGTACAGCTCGGCGTAGACATCGTCCTCGATCAGCGGCACCTGGTGCTGGCGCAGCAGTTCCACCAGTTCCTGTTTCTTGGACTCGGGCATGCTCGCGCCCATGGGGTTCTGGAAGTTGGTCATGCACCAGCAAGCCTTGATCGGATGGCGCTCCAGGGTCTGGGCCAGGACCCCCAGGTCGATGCCGTCCCGTGGGTGCACGGGAATCTCCACCGCCTTGAGCTTGAGTCGCTCCAGGACCTGCAGGCTGGCATAGAAGGCCGGGGCCTCGATGGCCACCAGGTCGCCGGGTTCGGTCACGGCCTGCAAGCACAGGTTCAGCGCCTCGAGGGCGCCGTTGGTGATCAGCAGCTCCTCCATGGGCAGCATCAGCCCCGCCACCATGTAGCGCAGGGCGATCTGCCGCCGCAGTTGCGGGTTGCCCGGCGACATGTCGGTGACCACCACCCGTGGGTCCATCTCGCGGCTCGCGCTGGCCAGGGAGCGGGACAGGCGCTGCAGGGGGAACAGGGTCGGGCTGGGGAAGGCCGAGCCGAAGGGCACGGTACTCGGGTCCTTGATCGAGTCGAGCACCGAGAATACCAGTTCGCTGACATCGACTTCGGTGGATTCGTTGACTTCGCTGCTGATCACCGGCTCGGAGAATGGGCTGGGCGCGTGGGCATTGACGAAGTAGCCCGAACGCGGGCGGGCACGGATCAACCCGCGGCGTTCCAGCAGGTAATAGGCCTGGAACACCGTCGACGGGCTGACCCCGTAGGTCTGGCTGGCATAGCGCACCGAGGGTACGCGCTGGCCAGGACCCAGGACCCCGGAACGGATCAGTTCGGCGATGTCATCGGCGAATTTTTCGTAGCGTTTCATCTGCGGTGCAAGATCCAGTCTGGTCATCGGTGCGACATGCGTGAGGTAGCGAGAGTAGGGACTGCGACCCGCGGGCGCCAGGAAGGTCCATGGCGCCCGCGGGTGCTCGTGGCGTGGCCCGGGATACCCCTCGCCACGGCATTCTAGAGGTTCAGCGGTTCATCGGCGCGACAAAACGACTCGCCGCCACGGCCTGGATGCCCGGATCGTCGCTATCGCTGACCTTGAAGCTGATGTCCTGGGAACTGCTTTGCGGGCGTTCCTGGACCAGCGCCACCGAAACCGGCAAGTCGATGATTTCACCTGGAGCCAGGCTCAGCTCGGTCTTGCCTTGCAGCTCGAAGCCTTCGCCATCCACCAGGGCTACCTGGTATTGCTGGCGTTGCTGGGTCTTGTTGATGATCTTCAGGCTGTAGATGTTCTCGATCTGCCCCAGGGCGTTCTCGCGGAACAGGCCACGGTCCTTGGTCACGTCCAGGGACACCATCGGCCGTTGCACCAGGGCCAGGGTCAGCGCGCCGATCATCACCAGCATCACTGCGCAGTAGCCCACCAGGCGCGGCCGCAGCAGGTGGGTCTTGCCCCCTTGCAGCTCATGTTCGGAGGTATAGGAGATCAGGCCGCGGGCGTAGCCCATCTTGTCCATGATCGAGTCGCAGGCATCGATGCAGGCGGCGCAGCCGATGCATTCCATCTGCAGGCCGTCGCGGATGTCGATGCCGGTGGGGCATACCTGCACGCACAGCTGGCAGTCGATGCAATCGCCCAGGCCGACGTCGGCGGGCTTGACGTCGCGCTTGCGCGGGCCTCGGCTTTCGCCACGGGCCGGGTTGTAGGAAATGGTCAGGGTGTCCTTGTCGAACATCACGCTCTGGAAGCGGGCATAAGGGCACATGTGCATGCACACTGCTTCGCGCATCCAGCCGGCATTGATATAGGTGGCGCCGGCGAAGAACACTACCCAGAACAGGCTCAGGCCGCCGATCTGCAGGGTCATCAGTTCCTGGGCCAGGGGCCGGATCGGGGTGAAGTAGCCAACGAAGGTCAGGCCGGTGAGCAGGCTGATGCCCAGCCACAGGGTGTGCTTGAGGGCCCGGCGGGCCAGCTTGTTGGCGCTCCAGGGCGCGGCCTGCAGCTTGATCCGCTGGTTGCGGTCGCCCTCGGTGACCTTTTCGCACCACATGAACAGCCAGGTCCAGGAGCTCTGCGGGCAGGTATAGCCGCACCACACCCGGCCGGCGAACACCGTGATGGAGAACAGGCCGAAGGCGCAGATGATCAGCAGCGCCGAGAGGAGGATGAAGTCCTGGGGCCAGAAGGTGGCGCCGAAGATATGGAACTTGCTTTCCGCCAGGTCCCACAGCACTGCTTGGCGTCCGCCCCAGTTCAGCCAGACGGTGCCGAAGAACAAGAGGAACAGGAACCCTGCGCCGCTCATGCGCAGGGTGCGGAACAGGCCGCTGAAACTACGGGTATAGACGTGTTTGTCGGTGCTCTTCGTCTTCATCTGTTTAGGGCGTGAAGGTTCGAAGGTCTCTACTAATCGGACGGGGATTCTTTCGCTCATGGTCGTTCGCTCATAGCCTCCATCAGGCCGCGCAACTATGACCACGGATCTGTTTGCATAACAGACTCAGCTATTTGATAAAAAAGCGGATCAGATGGCCTTTCCAGGAGGCCTGCGACAACTTGCTGCACCCCGGCAAGTTCCCCGGGGACCTGGCCCCGCAGGCTGATGGCACAGGGCTACGGGGCGGACCCTGATCCAGGTCAGTCAAATCACCGAATCACCCCCGGAGGCCTTCAGGTGGCGTCGGCCGTCGGTGGCACCTGCTACGGTCAATGCGTCGGCTTCTGCTTCGGTGATGTAGATACGCTCGCCCTTGATCTCCACCGCCGACATCGCCTTGGCGCTGTCGGTGATGATGGTCACGGCACTGGCGGGCAGGCGTTCGTGGAGGGTCTGGGTGTCGAAATAACAGTGCTGCTGTTCGATGCGCAGGCTCATGTCGGGTACCTCCTGGCGATGGCTATACAGGTTAGGGCCCGTAGCGCGGCCAGGGTTCGCCGCCGGCGATCAACGGCGGCCAGGCAGTGGGCCGGCACCATCTGCCCGACGCCGCGGTCCATCCTTAATGAAGCCCATGGCCCGCAACCCGCGGGGCCGGGATGGCCGGAGGAGCACTCGATGGACGCCTGGTGGCATGAGGTATGGCTGACCCTGCAAGCGGAGTTCGCTGATATCGGCGATGCGCGGCAGATGACCCGGATCATCCTGCGCCTGCTGCTGGCAGCGGCGCTGGGCGCGGTGCTGGGGTTCGAGCGGGAACAGAAGGGCAAGGCGGCAGGAGTGCGCACCCACATGCTGGTGGCCATGGGCGCCGCCTTGTTCGTGCTGGTGCCGAGCCTTTCGGGAGCCCAGTCCGATGCCATGAGCCGGGTACTCCAGGGAGTGATCGCCGGGATCGGCTTCCTCGGCGCCGGGACCATTCTCAAGGGGCGTGAGGAGGAGGCAGGCCAGCACGTCAAGGGCTTGACCACCGCCGCCGGGTTGTGGATGACCGCCGCCATCGGCGTCGCGGCCGGCATGGGCCGCGAGGCCACGGCGCTGTTGAGCACCTTGCTGGCATTGATGGTCTTCAGCCTGATGCCGTTGATCGTGCGGCGCCTGGAAAAGCGCTGAATACCGCCTGTCTATCTATGCTTGCCGGCGAACCGCCGCACTTATTCCCGCTGCTCGGCCAGTACCGGCGGCCTGGGCATGGGCGGGTCGACCTTGGGCGGCGGGGTGCTGTCCGGTGGCTCCTGCTCGGGAACCGCCGGTGGTTCGCTGGGCGGCAGGGGTGGCTGGTCGATGTTCGGATCAGGGGGATCCGCCGGGATCGGGATACTCATTGCTGGCCTCCTGGGTGCTTGCAGTTGCACCGGCTCGTTCGGTGGACCCCGCAACGGCGCATTTGATTCCCGCCGTCTCGATGATCAATTGCGCTGAACTTTCCGCAAGGCGGGTGGCTCGGAACCTAAGTGTGTCGATCCAGTGCTGTACCGGGGCATCGCCGACCCGGTCAGCCTAGCGTCGAGAACCAGTACAGAGGGGTGATGCTCGATGAGCGCAGAACAACCGACCGAACAGAGCTACCAGGCGCACCTGCCGTTGTCCCAGGCCTTGCTGCTGCCGCGCATCGCCATCGAAGGTACCCGCCCGGTGCTCGATGGCGGCCAGTTCGCGGCCAAGGCCACTGCGGGCCAGCAGGTGGAGGTGGGGTGCAAGGTCTTCGCCGATGGCCACGACAAGCTGGCGGTGCGGGTGCGCTGGCGCAACGAACGGCAGGATGTTTGGCACAGCCGGGTCCTGGAAGACCAGGGCAACGATGGCTGGCTGGGGCACTTCCCGGTGCCGGAGGCGGGCCGCTATCGCTTCTGCATCGAGGCCTGGATCGACCTGTTCGCCAGCTTCTGCTACGAGCTGGAAAAGAAGCACCTGGCCGCCCAGCCGGTCAGCCTGGAACTGCAAGAAGGCCGCACCCTGGTGCAGCAGGCTGGCGAACGCAGCGAAGGCGCGCTGCGCGAACAACTGCTGGTGCTGCACCAGCAACTGGGCGGCTTGCTCGCGGCCGAGCAGGTGGCGCTGTTCTTGAGTGCCGACAGTGCCCGACTGATGGCCGAGGCCGACCTGCGTCCCTACCTCAGCCTGAGTCCCGAGTACCCATTGGACGTGGAGCGCGAGCGTGCGCAGTTCGCCAGCTGGTACGAGCTGTTTCCCCGTTCCATCACCGACGATCCGGCGCGCCACGGCACTTTCGACGATGTGCATTCGCGCTTGTCGATGATCCATGACATGGGCTTCGACGTGTTGTATTTCCCGCCGATCCACCCCATTGGCCGGCGCCACCGCAAGGGGCGCAACAACGCCTTGGTCGCGGCCCCGGACGATCCGGGCAGCCCCTATGCCATCGGCAGCGAGGAGGGCGGCCACGAGGCGATCCATCCGCAACTGGGCAGCCGCGAGGATTTTCGCCGGCTGGTGGCCGCAGCCGCCGACCATGGCCTGGAAATCGCTCTGGATTTCGCCATCCAGTGCTCCCAGGACCATCCCTGGCTGACCCAGCATCCGGGCTGGTTCAACTGGCGCCCGGACGGCACGATCAAATACGCCGAGAACCCGCCCAAGAAGTACCAGGACATCGTCAACGTCGACTTCTATGCCGCCGATGCCATCCCCAGCCTGTGGCTGGAGCTGCGGGACATAGTGCTCGGCTGGGTCGAGGAGGGTGTCACCATCTTCCGGGTCGATAACCCGCATACCAAGCCGTTGCCGTTCTGGCAGTGGTTGATCGGCGATGTGCGCAGCCGGCACCCGCAGGTGATCTTCCTGGCCGAGGCCTTCACCACCCCGGCGATGATGGCGCGCCTGGGCAAGATCGGTTACTCCCAGAGCTACACCTACTTCACCTGGCGCAACACCAAGAGCGAACTGGCCAGCTACCTGAGCGAGCTCAACCAGTCGCCCTGGCGCGAATGCTTCCGGCCGAACTTCTTCGTCAACACTCCGGATATCAACCCCGGCTTCCTGCATGACTCGGGCCGCCCCGGCTTTCTCATCCGCGCGGCGCTGGCGACCATGGGTTCGGGCCTGTGGGGCATGTATTCGGGGTTCGAGCTGTGCGAGTCGGCGCCGTTGCCAGGCAAGGAGGAATATCTGGATTCGGAGAAGTACGAGATCCGCCCGCGGGACTTCAATGCCCCGGGCAACATCATCGCCGAGATCGCCCAGCTCAACCGTATCCGCCGTCAGAACCCGGCGCTGCAATCGCACCTGGGGCTCAAGCTGTACAACGCCTGGAACGACCGGATCCTGTACTTCGGCAAACGCAGCGCCGACGGCGGCAACTTCGTGCTGGTGGCGGTCAGCCTCGATCCCTTCAACCCCCAGGAGGCGCATTTCGAGCTGCCACTCTGGGAAATGGGCCTGCCCGACGATGCCGCCACCCAGGGCGAGGACTTGATGAACGGCCATCGCTGGACCTGGTACGGCAAGGTCCAGTTCATGCGCCTTGAACCGGCCCAGCCGTTCGGTATCTGGCGCATCAGCGTCGACTGACCTGGCCGCGCCGCCGGCCCTAAGGCCAGGCGGCAGTGGTCGGGCAGGGACCTCTGAACAGATTCAGGAGTGAGCAATGGCGAAGAAAACCCGACCAGCGACCTTCATCAAGGATCCGCTCTGGTACAAGGACGCGGTGATCTACCAAGTGCATGTGAAGTCCTATTTCGATTCCAACGACGATGGCGTCGGCGACTTTCCCGGGCTGATCGCCAAGCTGGACTACATCAAGGAACTGGGGGTCAACACCATCTGGTTGTTGCCGTTCTATCCCTCGCCACGGCGCGACGACGGCTACGACATCGCCGAGTACCGTGGGGTCAGCCCCGACTATGGCACCCTGGCGGACGTCCGGCGGTTCATCGCCGAGGCCCACAAGCGCGAACTGCGGGTGATCGCCGAACTGGTGATCAACCACACCTCCGACCAGCACCCCTGGTTCCAGCGTGCCCGCAAGGCCAAGCCCGGTTCGGCGGCGCGCAACTTCTATGTGTGGTCCGACGACGACCAGAAGTACGCCGGCACGCGGATCATCTTCCTCGACACCGAGAAGTCCAACTGGACCTGGGACCCGGTGGCGGGCCAGTACTTCTGGCACCGCTTCTATTCCCACCAGCCGGACCTGAACTTCGACAATCCGCAGGTGATGAAGGCGGTGCTCTCGGTCATGCGCCACTGGCTGGACATGGGTATCGACGGCCTGCGCCTGGACGCCATCCCCTACCTGATCGAGCGCGATGGCACCAACAACGAGAACCTGGCCGAGACCCACGATGTGCTCAAGCGCATCCGCGCCGAGATCGATGCCCATTATCCGGACCGCATGCTCCTGGCCGAGGCCAACCAGTGGCCCGAGGACACCCAGCTGTACTTCGGCCAGGCCAGTGGCAATGGTGCCGATGGCGACGAATGCCACATGGCCTTCCACTTTCCGCTGATGCCACGCATGTACATGGCCCTGGCCCAGGAAGATCGCTTCCCGATCACCGACATCCTGCGCCAGACCCCGGAAATCCCGGCCAATTGCCAGTGGGCGATCTTCCTGCGCAACCACGATGAGCTGACCCTGGAAATGGTCACCGACAAGGAGCGCGACTACCTGTGGAACTACTACGCCGCTGACCGGCGGGCGCGGATCAACCTGGGCATCCGCCGGCGCCTGGCACCGCTGATGGAGCGTGATCGGCGGCGCATCGAACTGCTCAACAGCCTGCTGCTGTCGATGCCCGGTACTCCGACCCTGTACTACGGCGACGAGATCGGCATGGGCGACAACATCTACCTGGGCGACCGCGATGGCGTGCGCACGCCGATGCAGTGGTCCATCGACCGTAACGGCGGCTTCTCCCGGGCCGACCCGGCGAGCCTGGTGCTGCCGCCGATCATGGACCCGCTCTACGGCTACCAGTCGGTGAACGTCGAGACCCAGTCCGGCGATCCGCATTCGCTGCTCAACTGGACCCGGCGCCTGCTGGCGGTGCGCAAGCAATCCAGGGCCTTCGGCCGGGGCACGCTGAAGATGCTGTCGCCGAACAATCGCCGGATCCTGGCCTATACCCGCGAATACACCGGGGCCGATGGCAAGCAGGAGATCATCCTCTGCGTGGCCAACGTCTCGCGCAGCGCCCAGGCGGCGGAGCTGGACCTGTCGAGCTTCGCCGGCATGGTGCCGGTGGAGATGCTCGGCGGCAGCGCCTTCCCGCCCATCGGCCAATTGAATTTCCTGCTGACGCTGGCGCCCTATGGCTTCTACTGGTTCGTCCTGGCCAGCGAGCAGCAGATGCCCAGCTGGCATGTCGAGCCGGCCCAGAGCCTGCCGGAGTTCACCACCCTGGTGTTGAAGAAACGCCTCGAGGAATTGCTGGAGGCGCCGTCGCGCACCACCCTGGAGCAGGAAATCCTGCCCAGCTGGCTGCCCAAGCGCCGCTGGTTCGCCGACAAGGACAGCACCCTGGGCCAAGTGCAGCTGGTGTATGGCGTGCGCTTCGGCGATCCGCAGCACCCGGTGCTGCTGGGCGAGATCGAGGTCACCAGCCAGGGCCGCAGCCAGCGCTACCAGGTGCCATTCGGCCTGCTGGCCGAGGACCAGATCAGCAGCGCCTTGCCCCAGCAACTGGCCATGTCCCGGGTCCGGCGCGGGCGCCAGGTGGGCTTGATCACCGATGCCTTCGCCCTCGACAGCTTCGTGCGCAGCGTGCTCCAGGCGCTCCAGGCCCAGGCCCGCTTGGACAGCGCCGCCGGACAGATCCGTTTCGATGGCAGCCCGCAACTGCAGCGCCTGGGCCTGGATGCCGAGGTCGACGTGCGCTACCTGTCGGCCGAGCAATCCAACAGCTCGGTGGTGGTGGGCGAAAGCCTGGTGCTCAAGCTGGTGCGCAAGGTGGCCGGCGGCATCCACCCGGAACTGGAAATGGGCGCTTTTCTCACCCAGGCCGGTTTTGCCCATATTTCGCCATTGCTGGGCTCGGTGGTGCGCCGTGACGCGCAGGGCGAGGATCACCTGCTGATGATCGCCCAGGGCTACCTGAGCAACCAGGGCGACGCCTGGGAGTGGACCCAGAGCAACCTGGAGCGGGCGATCCGCGACGAGCTGGCCAGCGCCGTTTCCGAACAGGAGCAGCATTACAACGCCCTGTCCGAACTCCAGGACTTCGCCGGACTCCTGGGCCAGCGCCTGGGGGAAATGCACATGCTGCTCGCCGCCCCCGGCAGTGCTGCGGATTTCACGCCCCAGGCCTATACCCAGGAGGATCTCCAGGCTTGCCAGCGCCAAGTCAGTGGGCAACTGGAACACAGTTTGCAGTTGCTCGAAGAACACCAGGACAGCCTCGCCGAGACCGACCGTGGCCTGTGCCAGCGCCTATTGCGGCACAAGGGGCGCATCCTCGCCGCAGTCGATCAACTGGCCGGGCAATTGCTGGGCGGCTTGCGCATCCGGGTCCATGGCGACCTGCACCTGGGCCAGGTGCTGGTGATCAAGGGTGATGCCTACCTGATCGACTTCGAGGGCGAGCCGGCGCGGCCCCTGGCGGAACGCCGGGCCAAGCACAGCCCCTACAAGGATGTCAGTGGCGTGCTGCGTTCGTTCGACTACGCCGCGGCCCTGGCCCTGGAGGCGCCGGCGGTGGATGGCGCGCCGGATGCCCAGGCGGTCCGGCAAACCGTGGTCGGGCGCTACCTGGAGCGCTCCCGGCAGGCTTTCGTCACGGCGTACCGGCAGGCGACGGCTAATCTTGCCCATGGCTGGCGAGCGTCGGCGGCCGATGCTGCCCTGGTGCTGTTCAGCCTGGAGAAGGCGGCCTACGAGCTGGCCTATGAGGCGCAGAACCGGCCCGCCTGGTTGCATGTGCCGCTGCGCGGCCTGGCTGGCCTGTTGCGTGAACTACCGGACTTTTCCGACATCGATGGAGAGCAGTCATGAATTTCTCGAACAGGGAGCAGGAGCGGCGCCAGGAGAGGTTGCTGCCACCGGCCGGGGCTATCGAGGCCCTGGTCCGGGCCGAGAACAACGACCCTTTCGCCATCCTCGGGCCCCATGGCGACGGTGCCGGTGGGCAGGTCATCCGGGCTTTCCTGCCCGGGGCGCTGAGTGTCCAGGTGCTGGACCGCGAGCGGCAGCAATTGCTCGGCAACCTGGAAACCGACGAGGTGCCGGGGTTGTTCGCCGGGCATTTTCCCGAGGCCCGGCCCTACCTCCTGCGTGTGCAGTGGGCCGGTGGCGAACAGGTCAGCGAAGATCCCTACAGCTTCGGGCCGTTGCTTGGTGAAATGGACCTGTACCTGTTCGCCGAAGGCAATCACCGCGACCTCGGCAGTTGCCTGGGAGCCCAGTTGACCACGGTGGACGGTGTAGCCGGCGTGCGTTTCGCGGTGTGGGCGCCCAATGCCCGGCGGGTCTCGGTGGTGGGTGACTTCAATGTCTGGGATGGCCGTCGGCATCCCATGCGCCTGCGTCATCCTTCGGGGGTCTGGGAGCTGTTCATCCCGCGCCTGCACGCTGGTGAATCCTACAAGTACGAGGTCCTCGGGCCCCACGGCATCCTGCCGCTCAAGGCCGACCCGGTAGCCCTGGCGACCCAGCTGCCGCCCGACACCGCGTCGAAGGTCGCGGCGCCGCTGGCCATCGACTGGCAGGACCAGGAGTGGATGCTGGCCCGTGGCGAACGCCAGCGGGTCGATGCGCCGCTGGCGATCTACGAGCTGCACGCCGGTTCCTGGCAGTGCGAGGTCGACGACGTGGGCGAGGTGGCCCGCCACTACAGTTGGCCGGAGCTGGCCGAACGGTTGATTCCCTACGTCAAGGAACTGGGCTTCACCCATATCGAGCTGATGCCGATCATGGAGCACCCGTTCGGCGGCTCCTGGGGCTACCAGCCCCTGGCGCAGTTTGCACCCAGCGCCCGCTACGGTACGCCCGAGGAGTTCGCGGCCTTCGTCAATGCCTGCCACCTGGCGCAGATCGGGGTGATCCTGGACTGGGTGCCGGCGCACTTTCCCACCGATTCCCATGGATTGGCGCAGTTCGATGGCACGGCGCTGTATGAGTACGGCAACCCCCTGGAAGGTTTCCACCAGGACTGGGACACCCTGATCTACAACCTCGGGCGTACCGAGGTGCACGGCTTCATGCTGGCCTCGGCCCTGCATTGGCTCAAGCATTTCCATGTCGATGGACTGCGGGTCGATGCGGTGGCCTCGATGCTCTACCGCGACTACTCGCGCAAGGCCGGGGAGTGGGTGCCCAACCGTCACGGCGGCCGGGAAAACCTCGAGGCGATCGAGTTCCTGCGCCATCTCAACGACGTGGTGGACCTGGAGGCGCCGGGCGCCCTGGTGATCGCCGAGGAATCCACCGCCTGGCCCGGGGTCAGCCAGAGTACCGAGCATGGCGGGCTGGGCTTCGCCTACAAGTGGAACATGGGCTGGATGCACGACTCCCTGCATTACATCCAGCAAGACCCGGTCTATCGGGCCCACCACCACAACGAACTGAGCTTCGGCCTGGTGTATGCCTGGTCCGAGCGCTTCATCCTGCCGATCTCCCATGACGAAGTGGTGCACGGCAAGCATTCGCTGATCGACAAGATGCCTGGCGATCGCTGGCAGAAGTTCGCCAACCTGCGGGCCTACCTGAGCTTCATGTGGACCCATCCGGGCAAGAAGCTGTTGTTCATGGGCTGCGAGTTCGGCCAGTGGCGCGAGTGGAACCACGACCAGCAGCTGGACTGGTACTTGCTGCAATATCCCGAACACCGTGGCGTGCAACAGCTGGTGGGCGACCTCAACCGCCTGTACCGCGAGTATCCGGCGCTGCACGAGCAGGACCACGTGCCCCAGGGCTTCCAGTGGCTGATTGGCGACGATGCGCTCAACAGTGTGTATGCCTGGCTGCGCTGGAGCCGCAATGGCGAGCCGTTGCTGGTGGTGGCCAACTTCACCCCGGTGCCACGCGAGGGGTATCGGGTGGGCGTACCCCTGGCCGGGCGCTGGAGCGAGGTGCTCAACAGCGATTCGCAACTCTATGCCGGGTCCAACTACGGCAACGCCGGCGAAGCCTTCAGCGAAGAGCAGGAAAGCCACGGCCAGGCCCTGTCCCTGGTGCTCAACCTGCCGCCCCTGGCGGTGCTGATCCTGCGCCCCGGCCACTGACACGGCCACAGGGCGCGCTTCGTTTAGCCGCTGCCGAAGTTGAACGCCAGCCCTGGCCGATCAGAGGCTGGCGGCGGCCTCGGCGATCAACCCGGCCACGGCGTGCGACTGCGAGGCCAGGGAGGCATGGCTGGCGTCCAGGCGGATCACCTTGCGCGCGTTCAGGCGCGCGGCCATGCGCTCCTGGTTGTGCGGGGCGATCATGCGGTCGGCGCTGGAGATCTGGTACCACGAGGGTTTGTCGCGCCAGGCCGGGGCGCCCAGGGTATCGCCGAAGGTGCTGGCCAGCGGGGCTTTCTGGGTCAGGCCCATGATCAGTCCCTCGCGGGCCGGCAGGTCCTGGCAAAAACTCTCATGGAAGCGCTCCGGACGAACCCACAGGTAGCCGTCGCTGTCCGGTTCCAGGTTGGCCGCGGCCGCGGGAGGAAACTCCTGGGTCAGGCTGCCGGGGCTCTCGCCGCTGTCGGGAGCGAAGGCGGCGATGTACACCAAACCAGCGACGTTGGCCTCGTGGCCGGCCTGGGTGATCACCGCGCCGCCGTAGGAATGCCCCACCAGCAGTACCGGCCCGGCTTGCTGGGCCAGCAGTTTGCGGGTGCGCTCGACGTCGTCGGCCAGGGACGTCAGGGGCAACTCTACCGCGCGGATCTTCTGCTGGCCGCGTTCCAGCAATTCGTCGATGACCCGGTTCCAGTGGGCGGCGCCGCCCCAGAACCCGTGGACCAGGACGATCGTGGGGGTATCGCTCATGGCATCGCTCCTTTTCACGGCAGGGGCGGCCCCGGGCGGATGCCCAGGGTCCCTGTCCGTTACAGAGCATGCATCAGTCTCATTGCGGCGCCAGTGCCGGATCAGCAATCCGGATGTACGGCAGGTTCCGGCAGGTGGACTTCCACCGCCAGGGGCAGGTGGTCGGAGAGGTGGGTCCAGGGTTTGTTGCCCAGGATCTGCGGGCTGTGGCTGCCGGCGTTGCGCAGGTAGACCCGGTCCAGGCGCAGTAGCGGCCAACGTGCCGGATAGGTGCGGGCCGGGCGGCCATGATGGCGTTCGAAGGCTTCGTGCAGGTCGTTGCGCCGGCCCAGGATGCTGTTGCCGCGCAGCTGCCAGTCGTTGAAGTCACCGGCGATGATCACCGGGGCCTGCCCGGGCAGGGATTCGAGCAGTTGGCAGAGCAGGGCCAGCTGTAGCTGCCGGTGGCTTTCCAGGAGGCTCAGGTGCACGCAGATGGCATGCACTTCGTCGTGGCCAGGCACATCCAGCACGCAATGCAGCAGGCCCCGGCGCTCGGGGCCGGTGATCGATACATCGAGGTTGCGATACTGGCGGATGGGGAATTTCGACAGCACGGCATTGCCGTGATGGCCGTCGGGATACACCGCGTTGCGCCCGTAGGCATAGTCGCTCCACATGCTGTCGGCGAGGAACTCGTACTGCGACTGGGAAGGCCAGTTGTCCAGGCGCGAGGCGTGGCGGCCATGCTCGCCCAGCACCTCCTGGAGGAACACCAGGTCGGCCTGGGTGCTGCGCACCGCTTCGCGCAGCTCGGGGAGGATGAAGCGCCGGTTCAGGGCGGTGAAGCCCTTGTGGGTGTTGACCGTCAGGATGCGCAACCGCTGGGTGGCCCCGTGGGGCACTGGCCGGGTGGAATCGCTGTTCACGCTCGCTCCTGTGAAATCAGTGGCGGTTACTGCTTGGGACTGATGACCGGCGCTGGCGTTCAGCTGGATTCCACCCGGACCGCGCTACATGAGGATGATCTCGTAGGGCAGGCGCATGCGCTCCAGCACGATGGGCGACAGCGACGGCTGCAAGCCGATCTCCGGCTCGCCCTGCAGTTGGCTGGCGTAGGCATGGGCGGCGTGGCGCTTGCGGGCCACGGTCCAGGTGTCCAGGCGCAGCTTGCGCGCGCGTTGCCAGGGAATCTGGTGCTCCTCGCGGGCCGAGCTGTGCCAGGCCCACACGGGGATCTCGCAGAACCTTGCCCCCACTTGCGCCGCGGCCTTGGCGGCAGCCCGGCCGACGGCCTCGTGATCGAGGTTGCCGTCTTCGCGCCAGGTACTGAACACCACATCCCCGGGGCGCAGGTAGCGGCTGATGAAGGGCACCAGCTGCTGCTCGCGCTCGCTCAATGCGCTGTCGGCGAACCCGCCGCGAATCCATTTCAGGCTATGCAAAGGCAGGCCCAGGCGGCGCAGGGCCTCGGCGCTTTCCTGGGGCCGGAACACACTCAGGCGGCGTTCCGGCCAGACCTCGGACCCGGGGTGGCTGGCGCTGCCGTCGCTGACCGAGATCAGCTCCAGGGGGTGGCCGTGGTGGGCCAGCACTTGCAGTAGGCCGCCACTGGCAATCACTTCGTCACCGGGATGCGGAGCCACCATCACCGCCCGGGAACCGGCCGGTACCAGGTTGGCAAGATTGATGGCTGGGACCTCGGCCAGGTTATGGGCGCTGTTCCAGATCTGGCTGGGCCAGCTGTTATCTATTGCGGATATGGCTTTCATAACGTGATACATCCCTGTTTCCGGGTCGTATGCGAAAAGCTGAACGAGCGTTCAGCATCGGCCCTGGGTTTGCACGCACGCTGATTCCATGGCACCTGCCTCAGCGTGAAGTACCGGTGTCCCATCCCTTTGGAACGCCGTGATAGCTGCGCAATCATACTCAGCCCGGCGCCGTCCACACAGGGGGCGCCAGGATAATTTGTCGATTGCGGTCCGCTTGATAGGGTAGACGTATTTCGTTACCGGGTATGTCGTCCTGACGAATATCGTCCCCGAAAAGCCCCAGGCGTCCCCCAAGACTCTGTCCCAAGGCGTTCCCAGGCCGGCCCGGCAGGCCCCGCCAGCCTGGGTTGCGGCTATTCCTGATCCTCGTGCTGGAGCTCGAAGAACAGCAGCGAACGCCCGGTCACCGAGTATTCATGGCCGAAATCCAGGCGTTCCTGGCCGCGCACCGCCGGCTGGTTGGTGTCGAGCATGCATGTCCAGAATTCCCCGGCCGGCACTTGCGGCAGGCGGAAATTGACGATGTCGTGGTGCGCGTTGACCACCAGCAGCACCGTGGCGTCGGCGCCCGGGCGGCGGATGCCGGTTTCCTGGGCGCGGCCATCGAGCAGCATGCCCAGGCACCGGCCATGGGCATCCTGCCAATGCTCGGTGGTCATCTCGCTGCCGTCGGGGGCCAGCCAGGTCACGTCCTTGACCCCGATGTCCTCGTTGTAGTTGCCCACCAGGAAGCGCCCGCGCCGCAGGATCGGATAGCTCAGGCGCAGCTTGACCAGGCGCTTGACGAACTTGAGCAGCGACTTGCCATCTTCGTCCAGGTCCCAGTTGACCCAGCCGATCTCGCTGTCCTGGCAATAGGCGTTGTTGTTGCCGTGCTGGGTACGGGCGAACTCGTCGCCGGCCACCATCATCGGCGTGCCCTGGGCCAGCAGCAGGGTGGCGAAGAAGTTGCGCATCTGGCGCAGGCGCAGGGCGTTGATCGCCGGATCGTCGGTGGGGCCTTCTGTCCCGTGATTCCAGGACAGGTTGTTGTTGCTGCCGTCCTGGTTGTTCTCGTCGTTGGCCTCGTTGTGCTTGTCGTTGTAGGACACCAGGTCGTGCAGGGTGAAGCCGTCGTGGGCGGTGATGAAGTTGACCGAGGCGTACGGGCGGCGCCCTCGCTGGTTGAACATCTCCCCGGAGGCGGTCATGCGCCCGGCGAAATCCGCCAATTGGCCGTCATCGCCTTTCCAGAAGGCGCGCACGGTGTCGCGAAAGCGATCGTTCCACTCCATCCAGCCCGGCGGGAAGCGCCCCACCTGGTAACCACCCGGGCCGCAATCCCAGGGCTCGGCGATCATCTTCACCTGGCGCAGCAGCGGGTCCTGGCGGCAGGCCACGAGGAAGCTGTGGCGCTCGTCGAAGCCATCGTGATAGCGCCCGAGAATGGTCGCCAGGTCGAAGCGGAAACCATCGACGTGCATCTCGCCGGCCCAGTAGCGCAGCGAGTCGGTGACCATCTGCAAGACGCACGGATGGCTCAGGTCCAGGGTGTTGCCGGTCCCGGAATCATTGATGTAGAAGCGCTTGTCGTCGGGCATCAGGCGGTAGTACGAGGCGTTGTCGATACCACGCATGGACAGGGTCGGACCCTGCTCGTTGCCCTCGGCGGTGTGGTTGTAGACCACGTCCAGCAGCACCTCCAGGCCGGCCTCGTGCAGGTGCGCGACCATCTCCTTGAACTCGGCGATCTTGCCGCTGGCCAGGTAGCGCGGGTCCGGGGCGAAGAAGGCGATGCTGTTGTAGCCCCAGTAGTTGGTCATGCCTTTTTGCAGCAGGTGCTGGTCGTTGACGAAGGCGTGGATCGGCAGCAGTTCCACCGACGACACCCCCAGGCTGCGGATGTGCTTGAGCACGTCCTCCGCCATCAGCCCGGCGAAGCTGCCGCGCAACTGCTCGGGAACCGCCGGGTGGCGCATGGTGAAGCCACGGACATGGGTCTCGTAGATGATGGTCTTGTCCCAGGGCACGCTGACGCGCTGGTCGTTGCCCCAGGTATGGGCCGGGTCGATGACCTTGCACTTGGGCACGAAGGGCGCGCTGTCGCGCTCATCGAAGCTCAGGTCGGCATCGGGGTGGCCGATGGTGTAGCCGAACAGTGCCTCGGACCACTTGAGCCCACCCACCAGTTGCTTGGCATAGGGGTCGATCAACAGCTTGTTGGGGTTGAAGCGATGGCCATTGACCGGATCGTAGGGACCGTGCACGCGGTAGCCATAGACCAGCCCGGGATGGGCGTCGGGCAGGTAGCCGTGGAAGATCTCGTCGGTGTATTCCGGTAGCTCGATGCGCTCCAGCTCCACCTCGCCGGCAGCGTCGAAGATGCAAAGCTCGACCTTGGTGGCATTGGCCGAGAACAGGGCGAAGTTGACGCCCAGGCCGTCCCAGGTGGCGCCCAGGGGGAAGGGCAGGCCTTCACGGATGCGCGAGGGCTCGCCGTCGGGGCCTGCGGTCGGGCTGTGCTTGGTGGCTGTACTCATGGTTGCTCCTGCAATGAGATGGGTGGAACAGGCGCGAACGCGATCATTGCGACACGGGTGGTGTCACAACGCCAAGGGGGGCCGGCTGCGTAAGGTGTCAGCTGGCGGGCGGCTTGCGTGGTGCCCGGGGCTTCTTGGCCACGGCCGGTTTCTCTCCCGGCGGCAGCACTGCGGTGGCCGACTTGGCCTTGGGCTTGAGCGCCGCCTTGCTGCCGGGCTTGGCGGCCGCCGGCTTGGCCTGCGTGACCTTGGGCGGCTTGGCCGGGGCCAGGGCTTCGGCCTCGGCGAGCTTGCAGGCCATTTCCCAATGGCGTTGTTCCTGGCCCTGGGGTTTTCCTTCCGACTCCCAGATCTGGTAGGCGAACTCACGAATGCGTTTATCGTCGGTACTCATCGCAATGCTCCCGCGCTGGATTCAATGGTCGATCA
Source organism: Pseudomonas piscis (assembly GCF_009380155.1). Taxonomy (GTDB): domain Bacteria; phylum Pseudomonadota; class Gammaproteobacteria; order Pseudomonadales; family Pseudomonadaceae; genus Aquipseudomonas; species Aquipseudomonas piscis. Next base: position 438,201 of record NZ_WHUV01000002.1, read on the forward strand.
AGAGGTTCAACGCGAAGTCCCGCAGGACCTCGGCGAGCATCAGCTCCCTGTGGGCTGTGACTGTCGCGTTGGCAAAAAGTCCATTCAGATTGCGCCCCGGGGCGGCGAACGGCAGTTGCACCCGGGTATCGCCCCAGAGCGCGGCATCCAGGTGCGGCAGCGGACTGTCACCGAGCAGCCCGGCGACCCGTACCGGCACCAGTACCAGCGCTCGCTGCTGGCGGTATTCGCGCAGGAAGGCCAGGACCTGGCCGGCCCGCTGCCCGAGGACCTGCAGCGGCTGGTAGCTGCCATGGCGGAACAGCTGCGGATGTTGCCGGCGCAGCTCCAGGGTGCGGGCGATCAGGCCTTGCTTGATGTGGCCGGTGTGCCATTGGGCCAGCCACTGGGCCGCCGTGGCCGGCTGTTCCAGGGCCTGGCGCCGAGCCTGGTAGTCCACCGGCCGGCGGTTGTCCGGGTCCACCAGGCTGAAGTCCCAGAACTCATTGCCCTGGTACAGGTCGGGGACCCCAGGCACGGTCAGGCGCAACAGGGTCTGCGCCAGGCTGTTGAGGGCGCCGGCGGGGGCGATGGAGCGGGCCGCGGCGGCGATCGCTTGGCGCAGCTCCAGGCCCTGGGGCGCGAGCAGCAGGTTCTCGACGAAGGCCTGCACGGCCTCTTCGTATGGCGGGTTGGGGGCGGACCAGCCGCTGTGCAGCTTGGCCTCGCGCAGGGCCTTGAGCTGCCATTGCCAGATGCGCCGGGCATATTCCTCCAGGGCCGGGCCCGCGTTGGCCTGCAGGTCCAGGGGCCAGCTGCCCAGCAGGCTCTGGTAGAGAATCAGCTCGTCCGCCGCCGAGGGTGCATCGGCGCTGGCGCGCAGCGGCACCGCCAGGGCTCGCCAGTGGGCCACTTGCCGGGCATACCAGGTGGCGCGTTCGCTGAGCACCGCCAGCCGGGCCCGGCTGTCCTCGCCGCGTTTGTGATCATGGGTGGCGGTGGCCAGCAGGTTGTCGGGAAAGTTCTCCAGGCGTTCGCTGCAGGCCTGGTGAAACGCCGCCAGTGGCGCACTGAAGGCCTGGGGATCGAAGCCGACGTCGTTGCGCGCCAGCAGCACTGCCGAGCGATAGAAGGCGGTGTCTTCCACGGCCTTGGCCGCCGCGGGGGAGGTCAGTTGCTGGAAGCGCACCCCGGCATGGCGCAGCAGGCTGCGGGCCGGCCCTGGTGGCACCTGGCGCCAGCCCTGGCCGCCGAGCCAGCGGTCCAGGTAATCCAGAACCGGCCAGTCGGCTTCGCTGAGGCTGGCCCGGGCGCCTTCCAGTGCTTGCTGGAAAAAGCGCTGGTCCTGGGGCCCGCGGCCGCATCCGCCGATATAGGTGCGGTACACCGGGAAGTGCACGATCAGCTCCTGCAAGGCCCGGCGGATGGCGCCCAGGGTCAGGTCGCGGCTCATCAGGTCCAGCCGTGCCACTTGCAGCAGGGCCTGGGCCACGCTTTCGAAATCCCCGGCCAGGGAACCATTGAGGATCTGCTGGCGGGCCAAGCGCGCCTCGTCGACGAACTGCGGCGAGCGCTGGCTGTGCTGGCTCCAGAGTTCGGCCAGGGGTGCCTGGCCGGCCGGGTCCAGTTGCAGCAGCGATAGCTGGTTCATGAACTCGTAGCCAGTGCTGCCGTCGACCCCCCAGTCGCGATGCAGGGTTTCCCCGGCACCGAGGATCTTCTCCACATAGATCGGCAAGTGCTCGCCGGGGCGCAGGCGGTCGACCCGGCGCCGCAGCTTGCGGCAGTAGCCCCGGGGGGCGGCCAGGCCGTCGACATGGTCGATGCGCAGGCCATCTACCAGGCGGCGCTGGATCAGCTCGAAGATCTTGCCGTGAGTGGCTGCGAATACCGCAGGCCGCTCGACCCGCAGGCCGCCCAGTTCGTTGATGTCGAAGAACCTGCGCCAGTTGATGTCGTCGGCAGCCGTGCGCCAGCTGGCCAGGCGATAGACCTGGCGCTCCAGCAACTGGTGCAGGCGTTCGAAGCCGGGAGCCTGCCGGGAGTCGTAGTCGGCAAGCTTGTGTGCCACGGCCTGGCGCAAGCCCGGTTGTTGCAGGGCCTCGCCCAGGGCCTGTTGCAAGGCCTGCGCCTGGGCGTGGGCATCGCTGTTGAAGCGCAGCGCGGCGAAGGCGTCGGCCAGGGGCTTCAAGGTTTCGGCCGCTGCGCCGTCAGCGTGCAGCAACTCTGCATAGTCGCCAGGGCAGATGGGGAAGCGATGCTCGTGGTGGCGGACATGGAACCCCCGCAAGTCATCGTCTAGATGCAATTGCAGACTGCCTTCCTGCAGCGCCTGGCCGTAGTCGCTGCCCAGGAACGGCAGCAGCAACTGGCCAGCCATCAGCGGATCGGAAGAGTGCCACTGGATATCGAAGAACTCGCCATAGGGGCTCAGGCGCCCCCAGCGCAGCAGGTCGAGCCACCAGGGATTGTCGCCGCCACCGACCGCCATGTGATTGGAGACGATATCCAGGATCAGCCCCATGCCGTGCGGGCGCAGGGCGGCCACCAGGCGCTCGAGCGCCGCTTCTCCGCCCAGCTCCGGGTTGACCCGGGTCGGGTCCACCACGTCGTAGCCGTGCATGGAACCGGCGCGGGCGCAAAGCAAGGGCGAGGCATAGAGGTGGCTGATGCCCAGGCGTGCGAAGTAGGGCACCAGCGGCACGGCGTCATCCAGGGTGAAGCCGTGGTGGAACTGCAAGCGCAGGCTGGCCCGCAATTCGCGGGACGGTGGCGTGTTCATCGGTCGCGCTCCTGGGCTTGGCGCCGGGCGCAAGCCAGTTGCTCCAGGCGCCGCGCGGCATCGTTGTCGTCCAGCAAGTGCCGGGCGCTGCCGGCCAGGCGGCGACGCCAATTGGGGTGGCCGGTGACAGTGCCCGGCAGGTTGGCCTGTTCGTCGATGCCCAGCGCATCCTCTAGCGGCAACAGCACCAGGGGCGCACGGGTATGGCCAAGGAAGCGCACGCTGGCGTCGAGCAACTGGTCGGTTTCATCCAGCGGTTCGCGAAAGTTCTGCGGGTCCCGGGCCAGGGCCTGGCGCAGCCCGTCGCGTTCGCGCTGGCGGTGTTCGCGCCAGTGCCTGGCCCCGGCGTCATCCACCAGTTCCAGGCGCTGGTTCCACTCTATGTCGCGGCCGTGCCACCAACCGGCCAGGGGCGGCAGGTCATGGGTGCTGGTGGTGGCCAGGGCGTTGTCCGGCCAGTCCAGGATCGGCTTGAAGTGACAGCCGTGGTCCTGCTCGAACAGCAGCACGCGCATGCCGAGGATGGCCCTTGCGGCGAGCTTTTCCCGCAGGCCGTCAGGCACGGTGCCCAGGTCTTCGCCGAGGACGATGGCCTGGTGGCGATGGGACTCCAGGGCCAGCAGGCGCAGCAGGTCGTCCACTGGGTAATACAGGTACGCACCGTCGCAGGGCGGGGCGCCCAGGGGAATCACCCAGAGCCGCTGCAAGCCCATGACATGGTCGATGCGCAAGCCGCCGGCATGGGCGAAGTTGGCCCGCAGCATCTCGATGAAGGCACGAAAGCCATTGCGTTGCAGGCCTTCGGGGGAGAAGGCCGAGATCCCCCAGCCCTGGCCCTGGCGGTTGAGGATGTCCGGCGGCGCGCCCACGGTCAGCTCGGCCAGCAACTGATCCTGGCGGCTCCAGGCCTGGCTGCCGCCACCGTCGGCGCCCACCGCCAGGTCGGCGATCAGGCCGATGCCCATGCCGCTGCTACGGGCCGCGCTTTGCACGCGCTCCAGGTTGCGTGCGATCAGCCATTGGCAGAACGCATGGAAGTCGATTTCCTCGGCTTGCTCCTCGGCCAGGCGTGCCAGTTCCGGGCTGGCCGGGTCGCGCCAGTACTGCGGCCAATGACGCCAGTCCGGATCTTCGCCACGGGCCACCCGCAAGGCTTGGATCGCTTCGAAGCGACAGTGGTTTTCCAGGGCCTCGCCGGCAGCCTGGCGATAGCTGGCGAAGTCCTGGTGCAGCGGGTGCTCGCCATGGCGGAAGCCCTGGTACAGCTCGCGTAGCACCTGCTGCTTGGCCTGGGCCGCTGCCGGCCAGTCGATCAGCGGTTGTTGCTCCAGCGCCTGCAACTGCGGGCCCAGGCCACAGGCCTCGATGGCGGTACGCCAGGCCCGTTCGCCGAGGATCGCCCCCGGGGCGGCGTACAGGCTGTTGAGGAACAACCGGCTGGAGGGCGAGTAGGGGCTGTAGCGCTGCGGATCGCAGCTGAACATCGCATGCAGCGGGCTGATGGCCAGGGCATCGGCGCCACGTTCGGCGGCCTGGCGGGCCAGCTCCTCCAGGGCCTGGGTATCGCCGAAACCGCCATCGCCGCTGCGGCGCAGGGCGTACAACTGCACCCCCAGGCCCCAGGCCCGCGGTGGTTGGTCGGCCACTGCGTCGGCCACGCTGTAGCAACGTTCGGGGGCCACGGCGAGGATGAAGCGTTCGTCCTCGATATCCACGCTGTGGTAGCCCACGGGCAGTTCCCCGGGCAACCGGCTTTCGTCATCCAGCTGCAATTGCCGGCTGCTGCCGTCTTCCAGCTGCACCCGGCACTGGGTCTGCGCCGGGAAATAACGGGCCAGGTCCAGGCCCTGGCCGACATCGGCAGTCAACAGTGGCGGCAGGTGCCGGCCCTGCTGCCGTTGTTGCAGTTGCTGCAGGCTGCGTTCGATCTCCTGGTCGTTGCCGGCCGGGTGGCCCAATCCGGCCAGCACCGCCCGCAGGACCCGGGGCTCGACCTTCTGCGGCCGGCCGTTGGCGTCGATCCAGTCCACCGCCAGGCCGGCGCGGCTGGCGAGTATTTCCAGTTGCGCATCGCTCATTAACGCTCTCCATCCGGGACTGTCGCAGGCTGCAGTTGCACCAGTGCGCTGAAGGCCGGCAACCAGCCCTGGCGCCAATGCTCCAGGGTACCTGGCGGGTGCTGGAACCATGGCTGGGCATCGGCCCCGGGCTGCAGTTCGACCCGGTGCGCGCTGAGGTTGAGGTCGATGCGCAGCAGGCTGCCATCGCCCAGGCGCCAGCGGGCGGTGAGGGCGCCCTCGGCCAGCACCTCGGCGCCCAGGGCACGGGACCCGGGCAGGCGCGACACCAGCTCGCGGTGGCGGATCCGCAGCAGTTCGCGGTACAGCGCCCGGGTGGCCTCGGCCTGCTCGCCGTCATGGCCCGGACGCGAGGCCTGGAAGGTCGACTGGGCATTGGGATCGGGAATGCGCTGGCGTTCTGAGGCATCGGCGAAGGCGCTGAAGGCGGCGAATTCGTCGCGCCGGCCCTGGCGCACGGCTTCGGCCAGCTCGCCCTGGTGGCTGGTGAAGAACAGGAAAGGCTCCTGCGCCGCCACTTCATCGCCCATGAACAGCAGCGGGATCATCGGTGCCAGCAGCAACAGCACCGTGGCCGCGTGCAAGGCTTGGGGTGGGGCCAGCTGGTTGAGGCGTTCGCCGAACGCGCGGTTGCCGATCTGGTCGTGGTTCTGCAAGAACAGCACGAAGGCACTGGGCGGCAAGTGGGCGCTGGGTTCGCCGCGCCGCCGCCCATGGCGGTCCAGGTGGCCCTGGAAGGCGAAGCCCTGGCCCAGGCAGCGCGCCAGCTGCTGGGTCGGCTGTTCGGCGAAGTCAGCGTAGTAAGCCTCTGTTTCCCCGGTGAGCAACACGTGCAGGGCGTTATGGCCGTCGTCGTTCCACTGGGCATCGAAGCCGTGCTGCAACAGGCTGGCCTGGTTCGCCTCGTTCTCCAGGTTGAGCCAAACCTGGCGGTCGCCAGGAACAGCCTCGCGCACCCGCTGGGCCAGCTCCTTCAGGAAACCCGGATCGTCGATGGCATGCACCGCATCCAGGCGCAGGCCGTCGAAACGGTAGTCCAGCAGCCACATCAAGGCGTTGTCGATGAAGAAGTCGCGCACCGGCCGGCGACGGAAGTCGATGGCGGCACCCCAGGGGGTCTGCCGGTCCTCGCGAAAGAATGCTCTGGCGTAGCGCTGCAAATAGTTGCCGTCGGGGCCGAAGTGGTTGTAGACCACGTCCAGGATCACCGCAAGACCCAGGCCGTGGGCCGCGTCCACCAGGGCCTTGAGTTGCTCGGGCGTGCCATAGGAGGCTTGCGGGGCATAAGGCAAGACGCCGTCGTAGCCCCAGTTGCGTTCACCGGGGAACTGCGCCAGGGGCATCAGTTCGATGGCCGTCACCCCCAGTTCCACCAGCGCCGGCAGCACCTGCTGTACTCCCTGGTAGCCGCCCAGCAAGCCCACGTGCAACTCGTAGATCACCGCTTCGGCCCAGGGCCGTCCGGCCCACTGTGGGTGCTGCCAGGCATAGGCCTGGGGATCGACCACCAGGCTGGGGCCATGCACGCCGCCGTCCTGGGCCCGGGACGCCGGGTCCGGCACTTGCAGTCGGTCGTCGATATTGAACCGGTAGCGGCTGCCCACCGGGCAGCGCACCTGGATCATGAACCAGCCTTCGGGCTGGGGCAGCATGGGCACGGACTGGCCGTTGCCCAGTTCCACGCTGACATGGTGCGCATCCGGGGCCCAGAGCGCGAAGCGGGTCCGTTCGGCGTCGAGCAGCACTGCGCCGTGGCGCAGACTGGATGGCGTGCTTGCGGGCATTGGTCAGGGCTCCCTTACCTGGCGGTGTAGCCCAAGGCCTGGGTCACCAGTTGCTCGTAGAGTTCGGCATAGGGTTCCACCGCCTGGCACCAGTTGAAGGGCGCGGCCATGGCCCGGCAGCGCATGGCATGCAGCAGCGCGGGCCGGGCGAACACCTGGAAGGCGCGCTGCAAGGCGGCCTGGTAGCTGGCCACGCTGGACTCGTCGAACAAGAAGCCGGTGACACCGTCGTCGATGGTGTCCGCCAGGCCGCCGGTGTTGCGCGCCACCGGCAGCGAGCCGAAGCGCTGGGCATACATCTGGCTCAGGCCGCAGGGCTCGTAGCGCGAGGGCATGAGCAGGAAGTCGCTGCCGGCGAACATGCGCCGGGCATCGGTCTCGTTGAAGCCGATGTGCACGCCGACGCGGCCGGGGAAGCGCCGGGCCAGCTCGCGCATGGCTTGTTCTTCCTCCGGTTCGCCGCGGCCGATGATGGCGATCTGGCCGCCCGCGTCGACGATGAACTCGGCCACCGCTTCGGTCAGGTCCAGGCCTTTCTGGTAGACCAGCCGCGATACCACGGCGAACAACGGTCCGGCGCTTGGCTCCAGGCCGAACAGCTGGCGTACGTGGGCGGCGTTGACGGCCTTGCCATCCCAGTCGCCGATGCCGAAGGGGCAGAACAGGTGCGGGTCGGTGGCGGCGTCCCAGCTTTCGTCGATACCGTTGGGAATGCCGCTGAGCAGGCCTTGCTGGGTCTTGCTGGCCAGGAAGCCGTCGAGCCCGCAGCCGAAGTCCGGGGTAGTGATCTCCCGGGCGTAGGTGGCGCTCACCGTGGTGATGTGGCTGGCATAGGCCATGCCCGCCTTGAGGAACGACAGCTTGCCGTAGAACTCCATGCCTTCTTGTTGCAGGGCGTGCTCGGGGATGCCCAGTTCCGGGCAGCAGGCCAGGCTGACCACGCCCTGGTAGGCCAGGTTGTGGATGGTGAACAACGTCGGGGTGCGTTGGCCGCGCCAGTGCATGTAGGCCGGTGCCAGGCCGGCGGGCCAGTCGTGGGCATGCACCAGGTCCGGGCACCAGTGGATCTGCGCCAGGTTGGCGGCGATATCGGCGGCGGCCAGGCCCAGGCGGGCGAAGCGAATATGGTTGTCCGGCCAGTCGCGGCCGTTGTTGGCGCCATAGGGCGTGCCTTCGCGCTCATAGAGCTCGGGGCAGATCAGCACGTAGATCACCAGGCCGTCGGGCATGTCCATGCGACCGATCTTGCAGGCCGGCAGCGCGGCATGGCCGCCCAGTTCGCCGATGACGTGGATTGGGTTCTCGCTGTGCAGGACCTGCGGATAGCCGGGGATCAGCACCCGTACGTCGTGCAGATGGGCCATGGCCCGGGGCAGGGCGGCGGAGACGTCGCCCAGGCCGCCGGTCTTGACCAGGTCGGTGAGCTCCGAGGTGACGAACAGCACCCGCTTGCGGTTGGGGTTCTGGTGGGCCAGCGGCAGTATCGTCTTGCTCCCGGGGAGCGGGACCAGGGAATGGCTGCGTCCACCGGCCTGCTGCGGAATGGGTTCTCCCTGGGTATCCAATACGGCGCTGATCATATGTCTCTCCCGTGTCGTCGATCTGTTTTGGCGTATTGCACGCCGTGCCGGCCGGTTCCTGTGGCCGGGCACGAACGCATCGCACTTCGATCAGCCCGTGCTGCCCGAGTGCTGAAGCAGAATGGATGGAGGAGTCGCTGCAAGGAATGCACCAGCGGCAGCGGCCCTACCTTTACCCTGACCCTGGGCCGGAACGAAAAGTTTCGACTTTTTTCCTGCCGCTGTGACTGCCTGGTCACGATGCGAGAGCCAGTCTAGGACAGAAGCCTTGGCGGTGCCGGACGGGGTTCGCGTTTCGCCGTGGCGCCAGGCAGGACATGGGGTTGCAGCCGACGAAAGGTCGCCCGCGCAGGGTCTGGGGATGCCCGAAATGGGTGCGTCGAGCGCCAGGCGGTCCGTGATGGGGCATTGGGATCTTCGGGGCTGGCCCGGGTCGCGCGATGGCGGCCGCTGCACTCCCTATGCTGCCTGCGGCAGCGGCTACACGAAGCAGTCTGCGACCTCGCAACCTTTAGCCGCTGCTGAGACCGTGAAGCTGCGACAAGGTCCGCAAAGCCTTCGGCGGCCAGCCGGGAATCTACTGTGGAGCCTGGGGATCAGCCGATCCAGCCCAGGGTCAGCCAGGCCAGCACCGCATAACGCGCGCCCTTGGCCAGGCTGACGATCAGCAGGAAGCGCTTGAGCGGCTCGCCCATCACCCCGGCCACCAGGGTCAGTGGGTCGCCGATCAGCGGCAGCCAGCTCAGCAGTAGCGACCAATGCCCGTAGCGCTGGTAATGCACCCGGGCCCGTTGCAGGTGACGCGGGCCGACGGGGAACCAGCGGCGGTCCTTGTAGTGCTCCAGGCGCTGCCCCAGCCACCAGTTGACCAACGAGCCGAGGACATTGCCCAGGGTCGCCACCAGCCACAGGCCCAGCACCGACCATTGGCCGTTGAGCAGCAGGCCTGCCAGCAGCGCTTCGGACTGCAGCGGTAGCAGGGTGGCGGCGCCGAAGGCCGCCAGGAACAAGCCGAAATAGACGCCGATCAACGGGCCGGGTAGTCCGCGACCACCACGTCCCGACCTTCCTTGGTCAGGCCGATGACCTGGTAGGCGTCGGCGCCCATGCCGTCCATTTCCATGCCCGGCGATCCCATGGGCATGCCGGGAGCGGCGATGCCCAGCAGGTCATCGCGCTTGCGCAAGGCCAGGATCTGCTCGGCCGGCACATGACCTTCGACGAACTTGCCGTCGAGCACCGCGGTATGGCAAGAGGCCAGGCGCGGGGCCACGCCCAGGCGCTGCTTGACGCTGCTCATGTCGTTCTCGACATGGTCATGGACCTTGAAACCATTGGCTTGCAAATGCTCGATCCACTTTTTGCAGCAGCCGCAGTTGGCGTCGCGGTGCACATCGATGTCGATGGGGGCGGCGGCCTGGGCCAGGGAAGTGAATAGCAGGGCGGACAGGGCCGCCAGACGCAGGGTGGATTTCATCGGGAGTCTCGTGTGGATCGAAGGTGGCGCCCTGGGGGCTGCGCGAATCGCCGTGCATTTTGCGTTTTTTGCAGCGCCAGGAGCGAGGCTTGTGTATCAAGGTTATACAAGACACAGGCGGGCAATCGGGGTCAGAACCACAGGCGGACACCCAGTACCAGGCGTGCCTCGCTGCGTTTGTCGCCTTCGGCGCGGGCGTAATCGGCACTGCTGCCGTAGCTGCGGTTCCAGGTCACGCCCAGGTAGGGGGCGAACTGGCGATCCAGTTCATAGCGCAGGCGCAGCCCGACTTCGGTTTGCGCCAGGCCCGATCCCAGGCCCCGTTCCGGATCGTTGCGGCCATAGAGGTTGACCTCCATCGTGGGCTGCAGGATCAGGCGGTTGCTCAACAAGATGTCGTAGTCGCCCTTGAGGCGCAGGGCCGTTTGTCCGCCTTCGCCGAGGTAGGCGGTGACCTGGCTTTCGAAGTTGTACAAGGCCATGCCCTGCAGGCCGATGGCGGCCCAGGTCTGGGGCGAGGCGGGTTTGAAATCCTGGCGCACACCGCCGACCAGGTCCCACCAAGGGCCGATGGCATGGCCCCAGAGCGCCTCGAGCTCGATTTTCTCGCTGCGACCGTCGTTGCGTTCGCCTTCGCTGCGCAGCCACAGGCGATCGATATCGCCACCGATCCAGGCATTCATTTCCCAGGCCAGGGTACTGCCGCGGTCGGCATCCTGGTATTCCAGCTGGTTGATCAGCCAGAGCGAATTGATCGCCTGGTCATGGACACCATGGCCTGACACCTCGGGAAAGGCTGCGCGTCGATCGGCTTCGGTAGGCGTCGGGATCGGCGTCCGGCTGCGTTCCCGGGCTGGGGTAGGGGCCAGGTCGTGGGCGCCGTGATCCATGGTGGACATCGCGCCGGGCGCCATGCCGGGCATGCTCCGGTGGTCCATGCCGACAGGGTCGGGCGTGGCATTGGCGGCGCTGGCCACCAGGCCCAGGCCGAGCAGCAAGCCGGGTAACGGCGCAGCAGGCTGGCGCTTCATGACGGACTTCCTTCCTGGTCGATGCGTACTTCGCGGAACATGCCCATCTCCATGTGGTACAGCAGGTGGCAGTGATAGGCCCAGCGGCCCAGGGCATCGGCGGTGACCCGATAACTGCGGCGGGTGCCGGGGGGCATGTCGATGGTGTGCTTGCGCACCTGGAAGCGTCCCTGTTCGTCCTCCAGGTCGCTCCATACGCCGTGCAGGTGGATGGGGTGGGTCATCATGGTGTCGTTGACCAGGACAATCCGCACTCGCTCGCCATAGGCCAGGCGCAAGGGCTGGGCGTCGCTGAACTTGATGCCATCGAAGGACCAGGCGAACTTCTCCATGTGTCCGGTCAGGTGCAACTCGATGGTGCGGCTGGGCTCGCGGCCGTCGGGATCCTCGAAGGTGCTGCGCAAGTCGGCGTAGGTCAGCACCCGTCGGCCGTTGTCGCGCAGGCCGATCCCGGGGTCGGCGAGTTTTGGCGTCGGGTTCATGGTCTGCATGTCCACCAGCGGGTTGCCGCGCTCCGACGCCGGGTGGCGTTGCATCGGCGCCATCTCGCTGGCCTGGCTGTGGTCCATGCCCTGCATGTCGCCATGGTCCATGGCGGCCATCGGCTCGTGTCCCATTCCCGGCATGTCCCCCATGCCCGCGGGTGCCATGGCGCCGTGGCTCATGCCCATGTCGGCCATGCTCAGCAGTGGACGCGGATCCAGGGGCGGTACTACGGCGCCCAGGCCGTGGCTCACCGCCAGGGTGCCACGGGCATAGCCGGTACGATCCATGGACTGGGCGAAGACGGTGTAGGCCGGCTCGCGGCCGGGTTCCACCAGCACGTCGTAGGTCTCGGCCACGGCGATGCGCAATTCGTCGACGCTGACCGGGCGCACCTGTTGGCCATCGGCGGCGACCACCGTCATCTGCAATCCCGGGATGCGCACATCGAAGTAGCTCATGGCCGAGGCGTTGATCAGCCGCAGGCGCAGCCGTTCACCGGGCTTGAACAGCCCGGTCCAGTTGCTGCCCGGGGTCTGGCCGTTGAGCAGGTAGCTGTAGCTGGCGGCGCTGATGTCGGCCAGGTCGGTGGGGCTCATGTTCATTTCGGCCCACATCTTGCGATCAGCCAGGGTCGCGGCCCAGCCATCGCGGCCGACATCGTCGATGAAGTCGCCCACGGTGCGCTTGTGGTAATTGAAGTAGCCGGACTGCTTTTTCAGGATCTGCATCAGGCGCTGTGGTGCAAGGTCGCTCCAGTCGCTGAGCAGCAGCACATGCTCGCGATCGTACTGGAACGACTCCGGCTCCCGGGGATCGATCACCAACGGGCCATAGACCCCGGCCTGCTCCTGCAGTCCGGAATGGCTGTGGTACCAGTAGGTGCCGTGCTGGCGGACCTGGAAGCGGTACTCGTAGACGCTACCCGGGGCGATGCCGGCGAAACTCAGGCCGGGCACGCCGTCCATGTTGGCCGGCAGGAGGATGCCGTGCCAGTGGATCGAGGTGTCTTCCTCCAGGCGGTTGTTCACGCGGATGCTCACTGTATCGCCTTCGCGCCAGCGCAGCAGCGGGCCGGGCACGCCGCCATTGATGGTCATCGCAGTGCGCGGGGTACCGCTGAAGTTCACCGGCGTCTGGCCGATGTGCAGGTCGAACTGTCGACCGCGTATTTCCTGGGGCAGGCCAGGGTTGGCCCGGGGCCAGGCGGGGGAGTGCCAGAGGCCGCTGCCGGCCAGTGCGCCGGCGACGCCCAGGCCTTTGATCAAGCTGCGTCGTGTTGGATTGCCAAGCATGCCGAGTGAGTCCTATCAGTCCTGGGATTCAGGTTCAGGCAGAGACTAATCGGCGCTGGCTGTCAGCCAACTGAGGTTCAGGTTACAGATTTGTCAGCGTGGCTGATGGGGTATCGGGCCCGACCGTCGACGGTATCCGGGCCCAGGCGCTTGATCAGACAGGCGCTGCTTCGAGGAGGCGCTTGAGGTTGTCCAGGGCCTGCTCGCAACAGCGCTCCATGCGCGAGCGCAAGCCGCCGAGATTGAGGTCGGTGGAGTATTGCAGGCTGTGCTTGAGCAGGGTGCCGCCGCCCTGTTTGCGCAACTGGTAGTGGACGATGCCATCCAGGGGCGCAGAGCTGAACACGATCTTGAATTCCCTGGGCAGCACTGCGCACAGGACCCGGCAGCTCAGGTGTACCTGCAAGCCCAGCAGGTTGATGGTTTCGCTGAATCTGTGGCCGGCCGGCAGCGAGCCGCCCAGGCCGGTATCGGCACGCAGGGACCCGGGATGCCATTCGTGCCAGCGGTCAGGTTGGGAAAGGTAGTAGTAGACCGTATCGATGCTGGCGGCGATGTACCGCTGCTGGCTGATGTATTCGCCCGTCAGGTGGGGCTGGCGCTGGCCCATGATGCATGCACCTCCTTGTGGCCGGAGCTGCAAATATAGTCGCACTCCCGCGCTGGGGCGGGAGTGCGCTCGACCATTCAGCGGACTTTGAAGCGGCCCATCAGGGCACTGACCCGCTGGTTGGCCTGGACCAGGCTCTGGGTGTTGTGTTCACTGGCCTGGCCGCTTTGCAGCAGTTCCTCGACCATATGTCGGATGCTCACCATGCTGCGGTTGATTTCCTCGGTGACCGCGCTCTGTTGCTCGGCGGCGGTGGCGATCTGGGTGCTCAGGCTGTTGATCTGGCTGACCGAGCCGGCCATTTCATCCAGGCCCGAGTTGACCCGGGCAGTGGCATCGGCCGCCGACTGGCAGCTGGCCTGGGTGTTTTCCATGGCGCTGACCGAGGAGCTGACCCCCTGGGTCAGGCGAGTGAGCATCTCGTTGATTTCCGAGGTACTGGCCTGGGTACGGGCGGCCAAGGCGCGTACTTCGTCGGCCACCACGGCAAAGCCGCGCCCCTGCTCCCCGGCCCGGGCCGCCTCGATGGCGGCGTTGAGCGCCAGCAGGTTGGTCTGTCCGGCGATGGCGCCGATCACCCCGAGGATCTCGGTGATGCGCTGGGCATCTTGCTGCATGGCCTCGACCTTGTGGGTGGCGCTGGCCACTTCGTCGATCAGGGCGATCACGCTGCCGGACGCTTCGCCCACCACCACCCGCGAACGCTCGGCATGCTCGTTGGCGCGCTGGGTGAATGCCGCGGTTTCGGCGGCATTGGCCGCCACGCTGTCAGCGGTGGAGCTCATCTGGGTGATGGCGGTGACGGTCTGGTCGGTTTCCGAGGCGTGCCGGGCGAGGATCTGTCCGCTTTGCTCGCTGGTGCGTTGCAGTTGTTGCAGGCTGCCGGCCATGGCCTCGGTGGCCTGGGTCACCTCGCCGATCATGTCCTGCAGATAGATGATGAAGCGGTTGACCGAGTGGCCGATGGCCCCCAGCTCATCCTCGGCGCGGATGGTGATGCGCCGGGTCAGGTCGGCGTCGCCGGTGGCCAGGGTGTCGATGTTGGCCTTGAGGGCCTTCATGCGCTGCACCAACTGGCCGATGGCATAGACCTGCAGCAACACCAGCAGGATCACCATGGGCAGTTGCAGCAGGCCCAGGGTGCTCAGCACGTCGTCGCGCTGGGCGGTGATCAGGCGGTTGGGCAGGGCGCTGGCGAGGAACCAGGGGGTGCCCTCGATAGGCTGCATGAAGAAGGTGCTCGGTTCCCCGGCGTTGTCGAACTCCAGGCGCTGCAGGCCGCTGCCGCGATTGCCCAGGGCCTGCTGTACCTGGGCGACGAAGGCCGAACTGCTGGCCAGTTCGGCGATGTTCTTCAGGACGATGGGGCCGTTGATCCGCGAACTGTTGCTGATGATCTTGCCGTCGGCCTCGACGATCAGCATCTGCGCGCCCAGGGCCTTTTCCTGGGCGGCCACCAGGTCATTGAAGAAGCCCAGGGTCACGTCGATGGTGGCCACGCCATAGGGCACGCCGTCGCGGCTGATGGCCATGGCGCAGTTGGTGCGCGGTTCGGCGCTGGCATCGTCCTTGTAGGCGGCGGCCCAGGCGCATTGGCCCGGGGCGGTCCGCATGCCGCCCTTGTACCAGGGCTGGTCGTAGTAGTTGGGCGCTGCGTCGCTGTTCCAGAAGGTATTGACCTTGAGCTGGCCTGAGGCATCGCGGTGCCAGAAAGTGCTGTGCTTGGCGCGCCCGGGAGTGCGCTGGCCGGGCAGGGGCCAGATGCCGCCGCCGAAGACCTTCTGCTCTCCATACTGGTCCACCAGTCCCGGCAGGACCCGGTCGATGCTGTCGCTGTCGAGCAGGGCGACGGTCTGGGTAATGCTGCGTTGCTGGGCCTGGACCTTGTTCAGCTCACCCTGGATGCGTTGCGCCACTTCGGCGATGCGGTCCAGGGCGACCTGTTCTTCGGTCTGGCGCAACTTGGGAGCTACCAGTTGGCCGATACCCAGCACCGTGAGTACCAGCATCACGGCTATGAACAGGACCAGAAAGAGCGTGTAGCGGGCTTGAATCGTGCGCAAAGCGGGCATGGGACCTGTCCTTAACGAGCGTTTCTTATTCTTTGGGAGAGCTGCGCCTTATGCAGGGCATTAAGAACGTATCGGCGCCGGGCGCGCGCTCTTTAGGACGTTCGTCCAGAAAAAACGATTTTGTCTGCAAGGAGTTTGCCGAAGTGCCAGTGACGTCGGCAGCGGTAACCGGCAAGGCCCGCAAAAATGCTCCGAGAGTAGCCTTGAATATTGGCCAGGCCCTTTAAATTAGCGGCTTTCGGCGGATTTGTCGGAAATGTATAAAAAATGTAAATTTCCGAAATAATTCATTGGCGCGAATTGTTTCGGCGTTGATACTTGCCCCATTCAGATGTTTCACCATGGCTTGCGACCTGTTTCAAAGGTCTGCCCGGAGCTTTACGAAGTTTCCATGAAGGCAGGACAGGAGGATCGACAAGCCGGACTACAGGAGTTGCAGTATGGCAATCGGATACGTTGGCGGCTGGAGCAGCAAGGCAG
Source organism: Pseudomonas piscis (assembly GCF_009380155.1). GTDB lineage: Bacteria > Pseudomonadota > Gammaproteobacteria > Pseudomonadales > Pseudomonadaceae > Aquipseudomonas > Aquipseudomonas piscis. The sequence continues at coordinate 453,852 of NZ_WHUV01000002.1, forward strand.
GCCTGTTGCAGGGAGGCGGCGACGTCAAGAAGACCCCGCAGAGCGCCAAGGTGCGCCAGATCCTGACCATGGTGGGGCAGAACGCTACCGTGCTCGACGTGCGCAAGATGGATCAGTTGAAGCTGCACAAGCAGATCAAGGGCTTCGATCCGACGAATGTCACCATCAAGTCCTTGGGCGGCATGAGCACCTTCCTCAAGAACAACGGCTTGATCTCCGATGTCACTGCGCTGAACCTGCTCAATGCCGGTGACAAGTTCGACCGTTTCGGCATTCCGAAGAACCCCGAGGAATCTTTCAACGCCCTGGAATACTTCGCGATGAAGATCGACGATATCCAGAGCAACAACCTCAAGGGCAACAAGTACGCCAACTACCTGATTCCCGAGTACAAGAAGGCCATCTACGTCCTGCAGAGCCTGCAGAACTACGGCAAGGGCAACGGCACCACGGTGCCCAACAAAGACGGCGCCACCTCCGCCAAGGCCTGAGCCGGGCTTCGAAAAAAGGGCCGGGGCGCTTTACCAGCGACCCCGGCCTTGTCGTTTCAGCGATCCAGCAGGGCCAGTACCTCTTCGCTGTAGCGAGTGCCGGCGGTGGCTTGCGGGCTGAAGATGCGGTCCAGCGACGCCAGGTCGTCGGCGCTCAAGCGTATGTCCAGGGCTGCTACGTTCTCCTCCAGATAGCGCCGCTGCTTGGTGCCGGGGATGGGTATCAAGTATTCGCCCTGGGCCAGGACCCAGGCCAGGGCCAGTTGCCCAGCGCTGACCTCCTTCTGTATTGCCAGCTGCTGCACCTGTTCCACCAGGCGCAGGTTGCGCTGGAAGTTCTCTCCCTGGAAACGCGGGTTGAAACGCCGGTAATCATCGGCGGCGAAGTCGTCCGGGCTCTTCAAGGCGCCGGTGAGAAACCCCCGGCCCAGCGGGCTGTAGGGAACGAAAGCGATGCCCAGGCGCTGGCAGATGGCAAGGCAGCCGTTTTCCTCGGGGTCGCGGCTCCACAATGAGTATTCGCTTTGCAGGGCGCTGATGGGGTGGACCTTGTGCGCCCGTTCCAGGGTCGCCGCCGAGGCTTCGCTCAAGCCCAGGTAGCGCACCTTGCCGGCCTTGACCAGTTCGGCCATGGCGCCGACGGTTTCCTCGATCGGCACCTGTGGGTCGACCCGGTGCTGGTAGTAGAGGTCCAGGGTATCCACGCCCAGGCGCCGCAGGCTGCCATCGATGGCGGCGCGCACATACTCCGGACGACCATCGACACCACGGGCCGAGGCATTGGCGGGGTCACGGACAATGCCGAACTTGCTGGCCAGCACCACTTGTTCGCGCTTGCCGCGAATGGCCTGGCCGATCAGTTCTTCATTGCTGTGGGGGCCGTACATGTCGGCGGTGTCCAGCAGGGTCACGCCCAAGTCCAGCGCCCGGTGCAGGGTGGCGATGGATTCCCGGGAATCGCTGCCGGTGGTGTAGAAATCGCTCATGCCCATGCAGCCCAGGCCAATGGCGGAAACCTGCGGGCCGTTGTGGCCCAGTTGTCGAGTGTGCATCGCTGGCTACTCCAGTAGTAGTGGGGAGGCGCTCATTGTGCTACTCGACAAAACAGCGATAAACCGGCTAAAAACGCTATCACTATTAAGATATTCCAAATAATCAAGAGCGCTTTCCATGGACCGTTTCAACGCCATGCGCGTGTTCACCCGGATCGTCGAGCTTGGCGGTTTTGCCCGGGCAGCCGACAGCCTGCAACTGCCCAGGGCCTCGGTGACCATCCTGATCAAGCAGTTGGAGGCGCACCTGGGGGTGCAATTGCTGCATCGCACCACCCGCCAGGTCAGCCCGACCTTGGACGGAGCCGCTTATTACCAGCGTTGCATACGTCTGCTGGCAGATCTGGAGGAGGCCGAGGCGGCCTTTTCCCTGGGGCGGCACAATCCCCGGGGCACCTTGCGCGTCGACATGCCGGCCGGTATCGGCCACCTGATCGTGATGCCGGCGTTGCCGGAGTTCTCTGCGCGCTATCCCTTGCTCGAACTGGAGATCGGTCTCAATGACCGCCCGGTGGACCTGATTCGCGAGGGCGTGGACTGTGCCTTGCGTGGCGGTCCGCTACTGGACGAGAGCCTGGTGGCGCGCCCTCTGGCGCAGCTGGCCCAGGTGACTTGCGCCAGCCCCGGCTATTTGCGCGAGCATGGTGTTCCAACCTCCGTGGCGCAGTTGCAGGGACATCGGATGGTGGAGTACTTCTCTGCAGTTTCCGGCAAGCGCTATGGCCTGGAGTTCCTGGTGGACGGTGAGCTGCATGAGGTCAATTTGCCCAAGCAGGTCTCTGTCAACAGTGCCGATGGCTACCTGGCGGCCTGTGAAGCGGGCTACGGCTTGATCCAGACCCCGTACTACCATGCCGCCCGACAACTGCAGGCCGGTGTCTTGCAAGAGGTGCTGGCGGAACATGCGCCACCGCCCTTGCCGTTGACAGCGTTGTATCCGCCCCAGCGCCACCTTTCGACTCGCATACGGGTGTTCGTCGACTGGCTGGTGGATCTGTTCGCCCGGCAGGACGAACTCATCCGTGGTCGCAATCAAGGCCGGGCCTGGGCAGCAAAACGCCCGCGACAGGGCGGGCGTGGCTAGTGGGCGGTACGTGGTGGCCGGTGGACTGGCCAGATGGCTCGGCGCTGACAGTCGCTTAGCGGTGGTAGTAGTAGCCCGGGCCGCCGTCATGGTAACGGTGATGCCAGCCGTCGTGGGGCATGATGATGCAGCCTGACAGGGTCAGCATGGCCAGCAGGGGAATCAACAGGGTGATTCGACGGAACATTTATCAATCCTCAAGGACTCGGGGAACACGACAGGGCAACTAGGAAGAAAAAACTCCTTTGCGCCTGTAACATGTGACCCCGATTCGCCGCGCACATCCCCGAATCCGGGTATGTGCTTGGCATCGGCCTCGATACACGGCGGATACAATTTCAGCTTCAGGATTCCCGCAATGACTCAATCACAACGTTTGAAATATTCGATTCTGATTTCCCTGGCGGTCCTGGGAATCATGCTTGGCCTTTCCTACCTGCAGAACAGCGGCGTCATCGATGAAAAGACCTTCCAGTACATCGCCATCGCCGTGGCGGTCATCGTCGTGGTGCTCAACGGCGTGATGCGGCGCAAGGTCAAGCCCTGAGCCCGTGGACGGCCTCAGGCCAGGCCGTCCAGTACCGCTGCAGCCTGTTGATGCAGGCTGTAGCTCTTGTCTGCATTGAGGGTGATGACTCCTTCGCTGCACAAGCGCTTCAACACTTCGCGCACGCTGAGGAACGATAACGGGATATCCAGCTCCAGCAGTTGGCTGTGGATGCCCCGTACCCCCAGGGAGCGGTCGCTCTGGGCCGCTACCAGCAAGGCGTCGATGACCTTCAGGCGAATCAGGCTGGTACGCAGGCCGAAGCTCTTGAGCATCTGCTTGATCCGGTCGTTGCTGTTGCGCTCGACTTGCTTGCCGAAGACGCTGGCGCCGGCGTCGAGGGAGGGCGTTCTGTTCACGATATTGCCGTCCGTTGGCAGTTGCTGGTTGTACATGCAGAAACTCCTTAATCAGAGCCTGATCAGGAAAAGAATGATGGGTGCTCTAGTAACTAGACGAACGAGCACGACAAATCATGAGTCTCTGGATGTAGAAAATTTGTCGGTATCAAGTCGCTGACATGTGATGGCCCCAGCTGGCGGGCTCTGCGCCGGTTAATTTTTTTTCATCGATTTCGTCTGTATGGGCAGGCAGGCGCCGGTTCCCTCGTGCGCGGCCGGATACCCAGGCTGGTGATCTTGCCAATTTCATGCAGCTCTCCAGTCCTGGTTCTGTGTTTTCGTATCAGGAGTCGGCGTGATCATTTCCAGGCAGTTATCGAACGTTTGCCTTGCAGCCCTGTTTCTGAGTTTCAGCTGCGGCGCCCAGGCGCTGGCCCAGCCGGAGCAGACCCGTGCCGAAATTCGCCGCACCAGCTTCGGCGTACCGCATATCCGTGCAACCGATGAGCGGGGCCTGGGCTATGGCATCGGTTATGCCTACGCCCAGGACAACCTGTGCCTGCTGGCCAATGAAGTACTGACGGTCAACGGCCAGCGCTCACGCTACTTCGGTCCCGAGGGTCAGACCCTGGAGCAGCGGGACAACCTGGGCAGCGACGTGTTTTTCAGTTGGTTGAACACCCCCCAGGCGGTGGAGGCATTCTGGCAGGCGCAACCGGTGGCGATGCGCGAGCGCATGCAGGGGTATGTCGAGGGCTACAATCGCCAGCTGGCGGAGCGCCAGGCCCAGGGGCTGCCCGAACAATGCAATGGCCAGTGGGTGCGCCCGCTGACCACCGCGGACCTGGTGAAGCTGACCCGGCGCTTGCTGGTCGAAGGTGGCGCCGGCCAGTTCGCCGAAGCCCTGGCTGGCGCTACGCCGCCGGGGAGCGTGGCGCAGGCCGGGTTGTCGGCGCAGGCCTGGCAGCTGGCGGCCGCGCGCCAGCAACGCTTTGCCCTGGACCGGGGCAGCAATGCAGTGGCCATCGGCAGCGAACGTTCGTTCAACGGTCGCGGCATGTTGCTGGCCAACCCGCACTTCCCCTGGATTGGCGGCATGCGCTTCTACCAGATGCACTTGACCATTCCCGGCCAACTGGACGTGATGGGAGCAGCCTTGCCTGGCTTGCCGCTGATCAATATCGGCTTCAACCAGCACCTGGCCTGGACCCACACGGTCGATACCTCCAAGCACTTCACCCTGTATCGCTTGCAGCTGGACCCGAAGGACCCGACCCGCTACCTGCTCGATGGTCGTTCGCTGCCCCTGGAGCGCCAGGTGGTGACGGTGCAGGGCAAGGGCGCGGACGGTCAGTTGCATGAGCACTCGCGCACCTTGTACAGCTCGGTATTCGGCCCGGTGGTGCAGTGGCCGGGCGAGCTGGACTGGGATCGCCAGCATGCCTACAGCCTGCGCGATGCCAACCTGGGCAATACCCGGGTGCTGGCCCAGTGGGCGGCGATGAACCAGGCCACCAGCGTCTCCGGCCTACAGGATAGCGTGCATCACTGGCAGGGCATTCCCTGGGTCAATACCCTGGCGGTGGATGACCAGGGCCGGGCGTTGTACATGAACCAATCGGTGGTGCCCAACGTCACCCAGGCCAAGCTGGCGCAATGCAGCGATCCACGGGCGGGCACCCAGGTCATCGTCCTCGACGGCTCGCGCCAGGCCTGCGCCTGGGACATCGACCCGGCAGCGGCCCAGCCGGGTATCTTCGCCGCCGGCCAATTGCCGCAACTGGCGCGCAACGACTATCTGCAGCACTCCAACGACTCGGCCTGGATGGTCAACCCGGCCAAGCCGCTGGAAGGCTTTTCGCCGGTCATCAGCCAGCAGGATGTGCCTCTGAAAATGCGCGCGCGCTTTGCTCTGGATCGCTTGAGTCGACTGCACCAGGCCCAGCCCAGCGACTTGCAGCATCTGGTCAGCGACGACCAGGTGTACCTGGCAGGCCAAGTGATGCCGGATCTTTTGCAGTTCTGCGCAGGGGAGTTGGGTGCGGATGCCCAGCGCCTGGATGCGCTGTGTCGCAGCTTGAAGACCTGGGATCGCAGCGCGGGCCTGCAGGCCGGCCTGGGATTCGTGCATTTCCAGGACATCATGCAGGCCATGTTGCAGAAGCCTGATGCCTGGCGCGTGGCGTTCGACTCCAAGGACCCGCAGCACACTCCGCGCGGGCTGGCCATTGGTCGCCCGGCGGTGGCCGAGGCGCTACGCCAGGCGATGCTGGCTTCGGCGCAGCAGGTGCAGGAGGCCGGGCTGGCCGAGGATATCCGCTGGGGCGATATCCAGCAGGTCAGCCAGGGTGGCCAGCCGACCCCGGTGCCCGGCGGGCCGGAGAGCCTGGGGATCTACAACGCCATGCAAAGCGTGCCCGGTGAAGCTGGCAAGCGCGAGGTGGTCAGTGGCACCAGTTACTTGAATATCGTCAGTTTCGATGAGCAGGGACCACGGGCCAGGGGATTGCTGGCGTTTTCCCTGTCCAGCGATCCGGCCTCGGCGCATTTTCGCGACCAGACCGAGGCCTTCGCCCGCAATCAGTGGAGTGAACTGCCCTTTACCGAGGCGCAGATCCGCGCCGATGGCCAGTACCAGGTGCAGGTGATCGAGGAGGCGCGCAAGGAGCCGGTGGCCTTGGCCCATCGCTGAGATCAAGCGCGGAAACATTGAAGGCCGCCCCGGCAACGGGGCGGCCTTCAGCTTTTTGGCGGGGACTGCGGCAGCGAGTTGATCACTGGGTTGCCGTCACGGTTGCGGGTCAGGTACACCGGCAGGACCTTGGGCAGCGAGGTCAGCAGGCTCTTGATCTGGCGCGTGTCGTAGATGCCACCGACGCGGATCTGGCCGGTGTGGCTGTCGGCCACCTGCACGGGTATCTCCAGGTAGCGGTTGATCAGCGGCAGGGCTTCGGTGAGGGACAGGTTGTCCAGCACCAGCTTGCCGCTGCGCCAGGCCAGGGAGCTGTCGTTGCTGTAGGTCTGGCTGATCTGCGGCTCGTAGTCGCCACCCTTGTAGCGTGCCTGCATGCCTGGCTCCAGGCGGAAGCCTTCGCCGGGCAGGGCGGTGTTGCTGCTGACCAGGACCGATCCCTGGAGCAGGGTGACCCGCACCTGGTCTTCGTACATCCACACGTTGAACTGAGTGCCCGTGACCTTGACCTGGCCGTTGGCGGCCTTGACCACGAAGGGGTGGCTGCTGTCATGGCTGACCTTGAAGAAGGCCTCGCCCTTTTTCAGGGTCACCCGGCGCTGGTCCTTGTAGTTGCTGTAGACCAGGCTGCTGCCCAGGTTCAGCTCGACCTGGCTGCCATCGGCCAGGGTCACGCTGCGCAGGCTGTCGCCGGCTTCGAAGCGCTCGTAGGACGATGGCAGCCAACCCAGCTCCCAGCCGCTGTAGGCGGCCAGGGGCAGGGCGCATAGAGCAATGGCCGCCGCCGCGCCATAGCGCTGCCAGGTTCGCCGTGGGGCACGCTGGAATGGGACTGGTGCAAGGGTGGTGGGTGGCAACTGGTCGGCCACCTCCCAGATTTCGCGCATGGCTTCGTATTCGAAGGCATGCAAGGGGTCGGCGTCATGCCATTGCTGGAAAGCCAGGCGCTCGGCATCGCTGCAGTCCGGCTCATGCAGGCGCATGCACCATTGGGCGGCAGCTTGGGTGATGGCGTCGTATTCGGCTTCCGAGAGGATCTGTTCGCTCATTGACTCTTCCTGATTTCGCGCATTCTACCCTCCAGGGCGAGCCTTGTAGAACAGTCGTCATGGCGATTGAGCATCAAAGTGAACTTATTTTCATCCATCGCACCCTAAAAACACGTTGTGTATCGAAAGTTTCTACAAATGGAGATGGAACATGCTGAAGCACACTTTTGCCGCACTGTTTGCCTGCGCCACCCTGTTCGGCGCCTCTGCCGCACTGGCCGATCACCCGCAGGCGGGCTGGATCACCATCGAGAAAGCCATTGAAACGGCGAAGACCAAGGCTGGCTACGTGGCTATCTACAAGATCGAGGCGGACAACGACGGTTACTGGGAAGGCGAAGGTCGCAAGTCCGATGGCAGCGTCTACGAGTTCCGCATCGACGGCACCTCCGGCAACATCCTGCGCGACCAGAAAGACTGATGTCCGGCTCGGGAGGCAACCTTGCCTCCCATCCTTCCTTGGCGCTGCTGGTGGGCCCGTGAGGCTGCACACCGAGCCAGTGGCGGATTTCTTGCTACGGCTGCCGGGCCCCGCGCAGCCTGCGGCGTCGACTGCATGTCGTCGATCTCGCGCCGTCCCATATAGCCCGTAGTGATCCGTGCGCGGCTGCCCAAGGCATCCCGATCCGCGGTTGACAGGCCCGGGCGCTGCCGTTGTTTAATCGCCAGGTCATGCGCTGTAGCCCCCTCCAATAACTACACTGGAGCTTCAGATGTCTGCATCGTCCCTGGTTGCCGAACCCCCTCGCGAATACCTGTCCCTGCCAGCCCTGGTGGAGTTGCTGGAGACCATTCTCCTGCGTCATGGATGCAGTGCCGAAGTGGCCCGCAGCTTGGCCGAGAACTGCGCCCAGGCCGAGCGCGATGGGGCCCAGAGCCATGGCGTGTTCCGTATTCCCGGCTACCTCTCGACCCTGGACAGCGGCTGGGTCGATGGCAAGGCCGTGCCGGTGGTGGAAGACGTGGCCCCGGCGTTCGTCCGGGTCGATGCCGCCAACGGTTTCGCCCAACCGGCCCTGGCCGCCGGCCGTGAGTTGCTGGTGCGCAAGGCCCGTCACGCCGGAATCGCGTTGTTGGCGATTCGCAACTCCCATCACTTCGCCGCGCTCTGGCCGGATGTCGAGCCCTTTGCCGAAGAAGGGCTGGTGGCCCTGAGCGTGGTCAACAGCATGACCTGCGTGGTGCCCCATGGCGCCGATCGGCCACTGTTCGGCACCAATCCGATCGCTTTTGCCGCGCCCCAGGCCCAGGGGCATCCCATCGTCTTCGACCTGGCCACCAGTACCATCGCCCACGGCGATGTGCAGATCGCCGCTGCCAAGGGCGAGCGCCTGCCGCCGGGAATCGGTGTCGACAGCCTGGGGCAGCCGACCCAGGATCCCAGGGCGATCCTCGAGGGCGGGGCCCTGTTGCCTTTTGGCGGCCATAAGGGTTCGGCGCTGTCGATGATGGTGGAACTGCTCTGTGCCGGGTTGACCGGTGGCAACTTCTCGTTCGAGTTCGATTGGTCCCGCCACCCGGGAGCCAAGACTCCCCGGACCGGCCAGTTGTTGATCGTCATCGATCCGGGCAAGGGCGCCGGCCAGGGTTTTGCCGAGCGCAGCCAGGAACTGGTGCGGCAGATGCACGCGGTGGGTCTCAAGCGCCTGCCGGGGGATCGTCGTCATTGGCAACGCGAACGGTCCGGGGAAAAGGGTATCGCCATTGCCTGCCAGCAGTTGGAGCAGCTACGGGAGCTGGCGCGCAAGCAGTGAAGCGGGGGGAGGTGTAGGCCAGGCAGCCGGGGCCTGGCCTAGAGGGAGGCTGCGCTCAGGAACGCCGGCCCAGCAACAGGCCGACCACCAGGCCGACGCCGGCGGAGATGGCTACGGTCTGCCATGGATGGCCGCCGATGTATTGCTCGGTGGCGTCGACCACCGGCTTGCTGCGCTCGCGTACATTGCTCACCGAATCCAATGCCTGCTTGAGCTTCTGGCTCACCTGGCGGCGCAGGCTCTCGCCTTCTTCGCCTACCAGGGCGGCGCTGCCCTTGAGCAGTTTTTCCGATTCCTCGATCAGCGCCTGCAGCTCGCTGAATGCCTGGTCCTTGATTTGATCGTTGTCCGCTTGCGCGGCGGTTTTACGAGCCATGAAGTGGTTCCTTGTCGATGTGGCCTAGTGGTGCAGTGTGCCATGGGCGCCCTCGCAGAGCGCCTGTAGTTCTCTGCCGCTCGCGACCTTGAGGCGGTGGCGGGGAGACGGGGCTGGCAAGCAATGGAGTCTGGCGCCGGGGCAAAAGTTGCAGCTGTTTTACCCATCGGCGACCTTCGCGGGTAAAACCGCCAGCCCCTACAGTGTAAGATGTCGCCTATTTTACGCAGCAGGAATTTCCCATGAGCTTCAACCTGGCTAACAAGACCCTGGCCGAGCGCGCCGCCATCGAGGACGAGAAGTCCCGCCTGTTCGAGCTGTGGCAGAGCAACCTGGGCAAGGCCAAGAGCGAGGCCGCACGGCTGTTCGGCGAGCGCAGCAAGCGCAAGGGCAAGTGGGCGGAGTGGGTCCGCGCCGAGCTCGACGGCATGTCGCCGCCGGAGTACTCCAACATGGTGCGCAGTGAAGTCAATCGCCTGATGGCGGCAAGCAAGTAACGGCAAAACTCTCGACGATCGCCTCGCGGACTTTAACCAGCAACGGGTCGATCTGCGGCGCGGTGCGCCAGCCCAGCTCGATGGGATAGCGCGGTAGCGCCAGGGGGCAGGGCAGCAACTGCAGGCCGGTGAACTCGGCGATGCGTCGGGCGGCATGGGCCGGGATGGTGGCCACCGCCTGGCTGCCCTTGAGCAGGAACGGCAACGCGGCAAAATGCGTGGTCGAGGCGCATACCTGGCGGCTCAAGCCCAGGTTCGCCAGCCCCTCGTCGGTGATGCCGATGAACCCTTGCGACGACACCAGCAGGTGTTCGCGTTCGACGAACTCCTGGATATCGATCCGTTGCTGCCCGGGAGCCAGGCTCGCCGGATCTGCCAGGCATAGATAGTCACCTTCCCCCAGTACCTGGCGGCTAAGCATGCGCTGGGCGAACCCGCCGGCGCTGATGGCCAGGTCGACGCTGCGCTGCAATAACGCCTCGGCGACCACCTGGCTGTGGGTCTGGCGAAAGATCAGCCGCAGCTTGGGCGCGCGCCGGGCCACGGCCTCGATCAACTGCCGGCCATAGGCGATCTCGAAGTCGTCGGACAACCCCACGGTGACCGCCCGGCCCTGATAGTCGGCGCTGTCTGGCGCGACCATGGCCAGGCTCTGCCGGCATTTGTTCAAGGCCTCGCTGACCACCGGCTTCAACTGGTTGGCCTTGAGAGTCGGGGCCAGGCCGCGCCCGGTTCGTACGAACAGCTGGTCGCCATACAACTCGCGCAGCCGCCGCAGGGCGGCGCTCATGGCCGACTGGGTAACCCCCAGGCGCAGGGCGGCGCGGCTGGCGCTGGATTCGTCATGCAGCGCTTCGAAGGCCTTGAGCAAGTTGAGATCGACATCGGCGATATTCATATGGTTCATATCATTAAGCATTGAATTGGGGTTTATCGATGATCGGCGGCGGCAGGAGAATGCGCAACACTTGATCGTCGAAGGAGTCATCCCATGCCCAGATCCATAGTCGCTGCCCTGCAAATCGGCGCCTTGCCAGGTGGCAAGGCCGAAACCCTGGAACAGATCCTGTCCTACGAGGACGCCATCATCGACGCCGGTGCCCAACTGGTGGTGATGCCCGAAGCCCTGCTCGGGGGTTATCCCAAGGGCGAGGGCTTCGGCACCCAATTAGGCTACCGCCTGTCCGAGGGGCGAGAGGCCTTTGCCCGCTACTTCGCCAATGCCATCGATGTACCGGGGGTGGAGACCGAGGCCCTGGCCGGTCTCTCGGCCCGCACCGGTGCCAACCTGGTGCTGGGGGTGATCGAGCGCAGCGGTAGCAGCCTGTATTGCACCGCGCTGTACTTCGACCCCCAGCAAGGCTTGGTGGGCAAGCATCGCAAGTTGATGCCCACCGGCACCGAGCGGCTGATCTGGGGCAAGGGCGACGGTTCCACCTTGCCGGTGCTGGACACCCAGGTCGGGCGGGTCGGCGCGGTGATCTGCTGGGAAAACATGATGCCTCTGCTACGTACCGCCATGTATGCCCAGGGCATCGAGGTCTGGTGCGCACCGACGGTGGATGAGCGCGAGATGTGGCAGGTGAGCATGCGTCACGTGGCCCACGAAGGTCGGTGTTTCGTGGTCAGCGCCTGCCAGGTGCAGGCCTCGCCCGAGGAGCTGGGCCTGCAGATCGCCAACTGGCCGGCGCAACGGCCGTTGATCGCCGGCGGCAGCGTCATCGTCGGTCCCATGGGCGATGTGCTGGCCGGCCCGCTGGTGGGGCGTGCCGGGTTGATTTGCGCACAGATCGATACCGACGACCTGGTGAAGGCTCGCTATGACTACGATGTGGTGGGTCATTATGCGCGCCCGGACGTGTTCGAGCTGACAGTGGACCAGCGTCCGCGCCCTGGCGTGCGCTTTACCTGACGGAGGCTTGCGGGCCGAGGCGGCGCCACTCTTCGCGGGTGATTTCCCAGATGTCCAGGGCAAAACGGCCGCTGACGAACTCACCGGCCTCGGAGCGTACCAGGCGCATCCCGCCACGCTCGGAAATCCGTCGCGACCCCTGGTTGGGGGCGGCCTTGGGCACCCGCATCAGCGGCTGTTCCAGGACTTCGAACCAGTAGTGGTCCACCGCTTGGCAGGCCTCGCTCATGTAGCCGTGGCCCTGCCATTGCGGAGCCAGCCAGAAGCCACGGTTGTTATCGGGCTCGCGCATCAGGCTGATGCTGCCGATCATTTGCCCAGGTTCCTCGCGCAGGCGAATGGTCCAGTGCCATTCCTCGCCCCGTGCCGTGGCCGGCAAGGCCATGTCACGGACAAAGCTCAAGGCGCCATCGGCCGGGTAGGGCCAGGGCACGTTGGCATTGAGGTAGCGCACGACTTCCCACTGCGGGAAGAGGTTCTGGATGGCGCCGGCGTCTGCCAGCTCCAGGGGCCGCAGCAGCAAGCGCGGGGTGGTGAGCGGCGGTACGTGGCCGGTCATGGTCATGGCTCCTTGTGGGTTTTGCCGAGCACCAGGTGTTCGCTGAGGAAGTCGACGAAGACTCGCAATTTTGGCAGCAGCTGTCGACTGCCAGGCCAGAGGATCGAGAACTTGCCGCGCTCGCCCTGGTAGTCGTCCAGCACCGATACCAGGCTGCCGTCGGCCAGGGCTCCGGCGACCACGAATTCCGGCACGTAGGCGATGCCCAGGCCCTGGGTCGCGGCATGGATCAACGCTTCGAGGTTGTTGCTGGTCAAGGCCTTGCCCAGCACCAATGGCGGCGCGCCTTCGGGCAAGCGCAGGCGCCAGACCTGCATCTGGGTGCCGGCGGGGAACCTGTAGCGCAGGCAGGCGTGCTGTTCCAGGTCTTGCGGAGCCTGCGGCACGCCGCGTTGGGCGAAGTACTCCGGAGCGCCGACCAGCACGAAACCGAACGGTCCGAGGCTGCGCGAGCGCAATTGCGAATCCGCCAGCTCGCCACTGCGGATCACCGCGTCGAGGCCTTCGGCGATCACGTCGACCATCCGGTCGTTGAAATCCAGGTCCAATTCGATGTCCGGGTAGCGCGCGGAGAACTCCGGGAGGATCGGCAGCAGCATGCGATAACCGATGGCCGGCAGGCTGACCCGCAGCCGCCCACGGGGTTTGTCACTGATCCGCGCGAGCTCGGCTTCGGCTTCCTGTACCTCGTCGACGATGCGTTGGCCGCGCTCATAGAACAGCGTGCCTTCGTCGGTCAGGCTGATCCGCCGGGTGCTGCGGTTCAGCAGGCGCACGCCGAGCCGTTGTTCCAGGCGCGCCAGGGCCTTGCCCACCGCCGAGGCGGAGAGCCCCAGGCGTTCGCCGGCGGCTACCAGGCTGCCGCTCTGCACCACGCAGACAAACACTTGCAAGCCGTTCAGGTTATCCATGGCGACCTCGATTAGAGCCTTTTTGTCCGTAAATACCGGAATACTGCCCTGTTTTTCGCCTATTGCGGCATGCCTACCATGAGTTTTTTGATGACCCTGGTTGCCAGGAGGTAGAGGTGCCCGTGAATCCTGAACTTGAATTGACCCTGGGCTCGCCGGCCCGCAGTGGCGAACGCGCAGCCCAAGGTGTGCTTGCCGCGGTGTGCCTGGCGGCCTTGATGCTGCCCTTGACCTTTGTCGGAGTGGCAGTGGCGACCCCGGCCATCGGCCGTGAGCTGGGTGGCAGCACGCTGGAACTGAGCTGGACCACCAACGCCTTCATGCTCAGCTTTGGCAGCGTGCTGATGGCTGCCGGTACCCTGGCCGACGAATTCGGTCGCAAGCGTCTGTTCAGCCTTGGCGTGGCGTTGTTCGCCCTGACTTCCCTGGCCCTGGTGTTCGCCCCGTCGTTGTTGTGGCTCAACCTGCTGCGCGGCGTGCAGGGGCTGGCCGGCGCAGCAGCCCTGGCCGGCGGTTCGGCGGCCCTGGCCCAGGCGTTCGATGGCCCGGGCCGGACCCGTGCCTTCAGTTTGCTGGGCACTACCTTCGGAGTCGGCCTGGCCTTCGGGCCGATCCTGGCCGGGGTGTTGATCGAGCATGCCGGCTGGCGCGGGATCTTCGTTTCCGGCGCCCTGATTGGGGTCCTGTCCCTGGGTTTTGGCGTGCCGCGAATGGTCGAGTCTCGCGATCCCGAGGCCAGGGGCGTGGATTGGCCCGGCACCTTGAGCTTCACCCTGGCCCTGGTGCTGCTGACCTGGGGCATCCTGCAAGCCCCGCAAAGCGGGTGGGACAGCCCGCTGGTCCTGGCGTTGCTGGCGGGGTCGGGGCTGGCGCTGTGGGTGTTCGTGGCCGTGGAGCGTCGGGCGGCGCGGCCGATGCTCGACTTGTCGCTGTTTCGCTACCCGCGTTTCGTCGGGGTCCAGGTACTGCCCATCGCAACCTGCTACTGCTACGTGGTGCTGCTGATCCTGCTGCCGATCCGCTTTATCGGCGTGGAAGGCTACAGCGAGATCGAGGCTGGGCTGCTGATGATCGCCTTGTCCGCGCCGATGCTGGTGGTGCCCTTCGCCGCGGGCTGGCTGAACCGTTGGTTCAGCGCCGGCAAGCTGGCGAGCCTGGGCCTGGTGGTGGCTGCTGGCGGGCTGTTCTGGCTCAGTTGCGGCAGCGTCGGGCAGCCCCCCCTGGAACGGGCCTGGCCGTTGCTGGTGATCGGTCTGGGCACCGGGCTGCCCTGGGGCCTGATGGATGGGTTGTCGGTGAGCGTGGTACCCAAGGAGCGGGCGGGCATGGCCAGCGGCATCTTCAGCACCACGCGAGTGGCGGGTGAGGGCATTGCCCTGGCCCTGGTGGTGGCTTTGCTGGCCGGCCTGTTGCAGCACGCCCTGGGCCAGGTGCAGGTCCGGGGCGATACCGCGTTGCTGGCGGCTCGGCAACTGGCCGGAGGCGACCTGGCGGCCAGCGCGGCCGCCTTGCCAGAGGTCGCCAGCGAACGCTTGCTGGCCTTGTATACCGGGGCTTTCAGCCAGTTACTGCAGGTGCTGGTGGTGATCACCTTGCTGTCGGCACTGGTGGTGCGAGTGGCGCTGCATGAGCCGCGCCGCACGCCGGGTCAGCGGAACTCGAAGAACTCGTAGTGCAGGTTGGCCTCGGGAATCCGGCATTCGTGCATCAGCTCGCGGACCCTCCCCAACAAGCCCTTGGGCCCGCAGAAACTGACCTGGATCTGCCCCGGATCGGTTTCCGCCGCCGCGCGCTTGAGGGTCTGGGCCAGGGGCTCGACGCCGCCGCTGTTGGCGACGAAACCGACACCGCGGGCCTGGGCCATGCCCTGCAAGGCATCGACACTGGGGAAGGCCCGGGAGGGGTTGTAGCAATACACCAGGGTCGCCCGGTCGAGCTGGCCGGCGGCCTGGTCCTGCAGCCAGGCAATGAACGGCGAGATGCCGACGCCGCCGCCGATCCAGATTTCCCGGGCGGCCTGTAGCGGGCGCTTGAAGCGACCGTAAGGGGCGTAGATATCGGCCAGCATGCCGACCTTGACCTGCTTGTGCAGCCGCTGGGTGTAGTCGCCCAGGGCGCGGATCACGAACTCGATGCGCCCATCATGGGCCTGGGCGCTAGCGATGGTGAACGGGTGGGGTTCGCGCAAGCCCTTTTCCTGCATTGCCAGGAAGGCGAACTGTCCGGCCTTGAAGGGAAAGCCGCGGCCCTGGGGGATCAGCTCCAGATGCAACGAGTTGCGCTCGATGCGCACGGCGGTTACCTGGTATTCGCCGGCCTTGGCCAGGAACGGGTAGAGCAGCAGCTTGTACAGCGCCCCCAGGACGCCGAGCACGCACAGCAGGCCGAGCCAGATGCCTGACGGGTTGTCCAGGGCGATGGGCGACTTGAAGCTCAGCCAGTGCAGGATCACCACCAGGAACAGCGGCCCGGACAGCTTGTGCCACCAGCGCCATTGGCTGTAGGGAATGTTGCGGTTCAAGGCCAGGAGGACGATCAGCCCCAGGGCCACGTAACTCAACTGGCGCACCAGGCGCGTCCAGTATTTGGACAGCTCGAGGATCGGCACGCTGTCCCATTCATCCAGGTTGGCCTTGAACACCAGGTGGTAGCTGGCGAACGCCAGGGCCCAGATGCCCAGCCATTTGTGGGTCTCGTACACGCGGTCCAGGCCGCCGAACAAGCGCTCGGTCCAGCGCCAGCGGCTCGATAGCAGGCAGGACAGGGCCATGTAGGCCAGGGCGGCGCTGCCCAGCACCAGGCTCAGGGTGGCGGACGTCAGCCAGGTCTGGCTGGGGATTTCCATCAGCAGGGTGAAGGTGGTGATCAGCAGGACGCCGACGATCGTATGCCAGGTTCTCAAGGGTGCAGGACTCCGGTGAGCAAATGCCGTCAGGACGAAAGCATCGCCGCGACGGTACGGCGGGTAACGACGATGCAAGGAACGATGTGCTGTGCTGCGACTAAAGTTGAATATGACAGGATTGTTCTCGCAACAGCGTGCGATTCTAGCCTGTGGCGCTGATTTTATGCTGATCTGTATCAGGGGCTTCAGTATTTTAATTGTTGAAAATGATCGACTATCAATCGCATTTTCATTCATTCGCGTAACGGACTGTGCTGCGCGGGCCACAAAGTGCGTCTAGCAGACCTTGGCCCCGCAGCCGTATCGGGGCCCGTGACGACGAGCCAGACCATGCAAGCGCTGTTGAACCAGATTCTCGATGAAGTCCGCCCCCTGATCGGCCAAGGCCGGGTCGCCAGCTACATTCCGGCCCTGGCGGATGTGCCGGCCAACCAACTGGGGATCGCCGTCTATGGCAACGATGGCCAGGTGTTCAGTGCCGGTGACGCCGACACGGCGTTTTCGGTGCAGAGCATTTCCAAGGTCTTCAGCCTGGTGCAGGCCATCGGTCATTCCGGCGAGGCGATCTGGGAGCGGTTGGGGCACGAGCCTTCCGGGCAGCCGTTCAACTCCCTGGTGCAGCTGGAATTCGAGCGTGGCCGCCCGCGCAACCCCTTCATCAACGCTGGCGCCCTGGTGATCTGCGATATCAACCAGTCGCGCTTTGCCGCGCCGGCCTTGTCCATGCGTGATTTCGTCCGGCGCTTGTCCGGCAATCCCCAGGTGCTGGTGGACGGCCGGGTGGCGGAGTCGGAGTACCAGCACCGCGCGCGCAACGCGGCCATGGCCTACCTGATGCAATCCTTCGGCAACTTCCACAACGATGTGGAGGCGGTGCTGCGCAGCTACTTCAGCCATTGCGCCTTGCGCATGAGTTGCGTCGACCTGGCCCGGGCCTTCTGCTTCCTGGCCAACGATGGTTTTTGCAAGCACAGCGGCGAGCAGATCCTGAGTCGCCGGCAGACCCAGCAGGTCAACTCGATCATGGCCACCAGCGGCTTGTACGACGAGGCCGGCAACTTTGCCTATCGGGTCGGCTTGCCGGGCAAGAGCGGGGTGGGTGGCGGGATTGTCGCAGTGGTGCCGGGGCAGTTCACGGTGTGCGTGTGGTCGCCGGAACTCAATGCTGCCGGCAACTCGCTGGTGGGCATGGCCGCCCTGGAATTGCTCAGCCAGCGTATTGGCTGGTCGGTGTTCTAGCTGGGCCTACCAGCTGCCTGCAGGGCTCGCCAGGCTGATCTGCCCGCGCTCGATGAAGCGCTGGGTACCGAACAGCCCGCCGGCCAGCTTGCCGCGCAGCACGTAGGGCAAGTTGTCCAGGCTCTGGGTCTGGCTCAGGCCCAGGGTCTGGCGCAATACCGAGAAGGCCGAGACGCTCACCGGTATCACCAGGATATCCTCGGCGTAGCGGCCGATATGCCCTTGCTGGTCGCTGACCCCGGAGGCCAGTGGCCGGCCGTTGACCTCCAGGTCCAGGGCCACGCCGTTGTAGTCGATGGGGGTCTCGTTGGGGTTCTGCAAGCGCAGCTTGATGGCGAAGCGCATCTCCAGTTCCTGGCTCGGCAGCGGCTCGATGCCGACCACGTTGATCGCCAGCGGATCGCGCTGGGGCAACAGGGCGCAGGCGCCGAGGCTGAGCAGGATCAGGGACAGGGCGATGAGTTTGCGCATGGGCTACCTACTGGCGATGGGAGTGAATGACCACGGCGTCGCTATGGGGCTTGCGCTCGACGCTCTGGTTATTGTCGAGCATGCCACAAGGCCCCTGGGGGCCTTGCTTGACGCACGCAGGATAGACGCCGTTGCGCCTCAGGAGTTCGCCTTGGCGTCCCGATCCGGGTCCTGCATGACCTTGAGGGTCGCGGCTTCAGGGTCGAATTCGTCTTCTTCCAGCTCCAGGAATTCTTCGGGCAGGAAGATATTGAGGAATATCGCGCAGAAGGCGCCGACGGTGATCGGCGATTCGAAGATGTTGTGCAAGGCCTTGGGCAGTTCACGCAGCACTTCGGGCACCGCCGCCACGCCCAGGCCCATGCCTAGGGAAATCGCCACGATCAGCACGTTGCGCCGGTGCAGGCCGGCCTCGGCGAGGATCTTGATCCCGGCCACCGCCACGGTGCCGAACATGATCAGGGTCGCGCCGCCCAGCACTGGCTTGGGCATCAATTGCAGCACCGCGCCGATGACCGGGAACAGCCCCAGCAGCACCAGCAGCCCGGCGATGAAGTAGGCCACGTAGCGACTGGCGACGCCGGTGAGTTGGATCACGCCGTTGTTCTGGGCGAAGGTCACCATCGGCAGGCTGTTGAACACCGCCGCCACCGCCGAGTTGAAACCATCGGCCAGCAGGCCGGACTTGATGCGCTTGATGTACAGCGGGCCCTTGACCGGCTGCTGGGAAATCATCGAGTTGGCCGTGAGGTCGCCGGCGGCTTCCAGTGGCGAGATCAGGAAGATCACTGCCAGGGGGATGAAGGCGATCAGGTCGAAGGAGAAACCGTACTTGAACGGCACCGGAATACTCACCAGGGGCACTTCGGGCATGGCAGCCATGTCCACCCGGCCCAGCATCCAGGCCACCAGGAAGCCCAGGGTCAGGCCGATGACGATGGAGCCCAGGCGCAACATCGGATTGTTGAAGCGGTTCAACACCACGATGGTCAGCAGCACCAGCGCCGCCAGGCCCAGGTTGCTGGCGGCGCCCAGGTCGCTGGCGCCATAGCCGCCGGCCATGTCGGTGACCGCCACCTTGATCAGCGACAGGCCCATCAGGGTGATGATGGTGCCGGTGACCACTGGGGTGATCAGTTTGCGCAGCTTGCCGATGAACTGGCTGAGGAACATCTCGATGAAGGCGGCGACGAAGCAGATGCCGAAGATGGTCGAGAGAATCTCGTTGGTGTCGCCACCCCGGCCCTTGACCATGAAACCGGCGCTGAGCAGCACGCTGATGAACGAGAAACTGGTGCCTTGCACGCACAGCAGGCCCGAACCGATGGGGCCCAGGCGCCGGGCCTGGACGAAGGTGCCCAGGCCCGAGACGAACAGCGCCATGCTGATCAGGTACGGCAATTCGCTTTCAAGGCCCAGCACGCCGCCGAAGATCAGGGTCGGGCTGATGATGCCGACGAAGCTGGCCAGCACGTGCTGCAGGGCGGCGAAGATCGCCGCGCTGAAGTGTGGCCGATCGTTGAGGCCATAGATCAGGTCGGACTTGTAGCGGGGAGGGGAGTGTTCGGATGCGCTCATGAAGGAAGGCCTGCCAGTGGCACGTGGATACAACGGGGGCACGCGCCGGAAAGTGGACGGGACTTGGGCCCAAGAGCTGCCATCAGCAGGCATCCAGGGACCCGGTCGGAAAAAATGGAGGCGCAGGATGCCAGAAAGGGGCGGCTGCCAGAAGGGCAGGCGGGTATAAAAAACCAACTTCCAAGGGATACGAAAGATACTGTTTCTCATTTGCCTTTATGGAATAATCCGCGTCCCCCGATCTACGGACCGCCCCTCGATGCTGCCGATACCCAGCCTGCTGCGCAGCTTTCAAGAGCACTACGACGACCTGCTGAAGTTTCTCACCCGGCGCATGAACGACCGCCAGCGGGCGGCGGATGTGGCCCAGGACACCTACCTTAAACTGCTCAAGGTCGAGCAGCAGGCGCTGGAGGTCCAGAACGACCGCGGCTTCATTTTTCGCGTGGCCGGCAACCTGGCCATCGATACCCTGCGTCGCGAACAACGCCTGGCCGCCAACCTGGTTGAAGCCCCCGAGCATGGCGAGGCGGTGGACCCGGCTCCGGCCCCCGAGGCGGTACTGCTGGCCAAGGAGCGCCTGGAGGTGCTCGACCAGGCCCTGCGCCAGCTGTCCGACAATGCGCGCCAGGCCCTGCTGCTCAATCGCCTGGAGGGCCTGACCCAGGCCCAGATCGCTGTGCGGCTGGGCGTTTCCGAAAGCATGGTGGCAAAATACATCGGCCAGGCCCTGCGCCATTGCCGCGACTGGCTGCAACAGCACCATGAATGATCCCCACCTGCTTGCCGACGCCGCCATGACCGATGCTCCCGAAAACCTCGACGACACCGCCATCGACTGGCTGGTGCTGCTGCACTCCGGCCAGGCCACCGCGGCCCAGCGCATGGCGTTCCAGCAGTGGCGCCAGCGCAGCCCGGCCCACATCCGGGCGGCGGATGAGGCTCAACGGCTGTGGGGTGACCTGGGCCAGACCCAGGCTGCGCAGCAGCACTCGCAGGCTGCTCGCCCGGCAGCCAGGGTCCATCGCTGGTGGCCGGCGCTGGCCGCTTCACTGTTGCTGGCCCTGGGTAGCGTGATTGGCTGGCAGCAATGGCCGGCCTGGACCTCGGACTACCACACCGGCGTGGGCCAGCAACAACACTTGACCCTGGCCGATGGCTCGCGGGTGATCCTCAACAGCGCCAGCGCCTTGTCGGTGGCTTATTCGGCGGACGAGCGGCGGGTGGTCCTGGAGCAGGGCGAGGCGCTGTTCGAACCAGTGGCCGATGGGCAGCGACCGTTCGTGGTCCAGGTTCGTGGCCAGCGTCTGCAGGGTGCGGGTGGAACGTTCAGCGTGCGTCGTGATGGTGACCAGCTGACGGTGGTGGTGCGCGAGGGCCAGGTGCAATTCACCGGCGATCATGCCCCGGTGCTGCTGCAGGCCGACCAGCGTCTGCAGTACCAGGCCGGCCAGCCGCTCCTGGCCCAACAGAAGGTGGACGCCGCCAGCCTGACCGCCTGGCAGCGCGGCAAGCTGATTTTCAACGGCCGGCCGCTGGGCGAGGTGATCGGCGAACTGGAGCGCTACCAGCATGGGCGCATCCTGGTTTCCGACCGGCAATTGGCGGACCTGGCCATCAGCGGCGTGTTCGACCTCAACGATCCCCAGGGTTCGCTGCGCACCTTGCAGCAACGCTATCCCTTGCAGATCACCTACTTGCCATGGCTGGCACTGCTGCACTGAAATTTTTTTGCAGCGGGTGCTGCAAGTTCCTTTCCGGCCAATCGTCGTAGTGAGACTGAGAAGGCAATCATTCTCATTGACGTCATTTCAACGGGTTGGGAAGGAACACGTGAAAGCTATGTTCAAGCTGTCGATACTCGGGCGCGGTCAACACCTGGTGCGCCGCACATTACTGGCCCAGGCCGTACTCGCCGGGGCCCTGGGCCCGCTGCTGGCCCAGGCGCAACAGCCACTGCCCGCCAGCCAGGCTGGTGCAGCCCAGGAGCGCCGTGTGTCTTTGCAGTTGCCGGCCCAGCCCCTGGACCAGGCCCTGACCCGTTTCGCCGACCAGGCCGACCTGCGCTTGCTTTACACCACCAGTGATGTGGCGGGCCTGCAGGCACCGGCCCTCGCCGGTGAAATCACCATCGCCCAGGCCCTGCAAGCCCTGCTGGCCGGCAGTGGCATGAGCTGGTCGTTCAGCGATGGGCGCACGGTCATCCTGCGTCGTGCCGAGCCTGCGGCGAGCAGCCTCAATCTCAAGCCGACCCAGGTCACCGTGGCGTCGCGTACCAGCACCGCGATCAGCGAGATCCCCGGCACCGTCTGGGTGGTGGAACAGAGCCAGTTGCGCGAGCAGTTGGAAACCGGAGTCAGCCTCAAGGAAGCCATCGGCAAGCTGGTGCCGGGCCTGGACCTGGCGCCGGAAGGCCGTACCAACTATGGCCAGAACATGCGTGGGCGCAACGTGCTGGTGATGATCGACGGGGTCAGCCAGAACAGCTCCCGGGGCTTGTCGCGCCAGTTCGACAGCATCTCGCCGTTCAACGTCGAACGTGTGGAAGTGCTGTCCGGGGCCAGCGCGATCTATGGCGGCGGCGCCACCGGCGGCATCATCAATATAGTCACCAAGAAGGGCGAGCCGGGTCCGGCGCGTTTCGAGACCCAGATCGGTGCCAGCAGCGGCTTCAACAACAGCGACGACTTGACCACCCGTATCGCCCAGTCGGTGAGCGGCGGCAACGAAGCCATCAGCGGTCGCCTGGCCGTGGCCGGCGAGCAGAACCAGGCGTTCTACGATGGCGCCGGCAAGCAGATCTTCATCGACAATACCCAGACCGACCTGCAGTACAACCGCACCATCGACCTGATGGGCAGCCTGGCCATGAACTTCAACGAGGAGCAGAGCCTGGGCCTCTTGGCCCAGTATTACGACTCGGGCAACCACGGCAGCACCGGGATCTACTTTCCCAACCTCAAGAACCAGGCCCCCTCGAACCTGGAAGACGCCAAGTTGCGTGGCGGCTACTCCACCGACCTGGAACCGCGCACCCGGCGCCTGTTGCTCAATGCCAACTATCACCACGCCGACGTGCTGGGCCAGGATTTCTACCTGCAGGCCTCGTACCGCAAGGAAAACGACAACTTCTATCCGTTTCCCTACTACAACACCGGCAAGCCGACCGGTTCCAAGGGCGTGTACTTCGCCGCCTCGCAGCAGAACTTCGAGGTCAGCAGCCTCAAGGCGCTGTTGGCCAAGGAGTTCGACACCGTCAAGCTGACCTATGGCGTGGACCTGGATCGCGAGCGCTTCAACGCCGAGCAGAGCACGTTCGATCAGCGGGTGTCGTCAGAGAGTGGTGGCCTGGACCTGGTGACCCAGAGCAAGGCCGCGCGCTATCCCAGCTATCGGGTCGATGGCCTGTCCGCCTATACCCAGCTGGATTGGCACGCCACGGACAACCTGACGGTCTCCGGTGGTTATCGGCGCCAGCAGATGGACGTGGATGTCGGGCGGTTCAAGAACGTGCCGGGGGGCAACAACGATTACCAGGTCAACCTGTTCAACCTGGGCACCATCTATGACTTCAAGGACGGCCATCAGGTCTGGGTCAACTACGGCGAGGGCTTCGATCTGCCGGACCCGGCCAAGTTCTACGGCAAGCCGGGGCTGAGCGTCGACGACAACCCCCTGGCCGGGATCAAGAGTCGCCAGGTGGAAACCGGCTGGCGTTTCTCCGATAGCGATTGGGATGCCCAGGCGGCGCTGTACTACATCTGGTCGGACAAGGTCATCACCACCGACAACGCGACCCTGACCATCGACGTCAAGGACCAGAAGAGCCGCGACTATGGCTTCGAAAGCGCCCTGACCCGGCATTTCGAGAGCGGCTGGGAGGCGGGTGGCACCCTGCACCTGGTGCGTTCCGAGGAGGAGGGCAAGAACGGCGGCTGGATCAAGCGTGATGCGCGCTACGCCTCGCTGTCCAAGTCCACGGCCTTCATCGGTTGGAAGGGCGATAGTCAAAGCGTGCGCCTGCAGGGCAACCATGCCTTCACCCTCAAGGACGATGCCGACCACACCATCGACGGCTACACCACCTTCGACCTGCTGGGCAGCCAGGACACCGGCTTCGGCACCTTCAGCGGGGGTATCCAGAACCTGCTGAACAAGCAGTACAGCACGGTCTGGGGCCAGCGCGCGAAGCTGTTCTATTCGCCGACGTATGGGCCCGAGTACCTCTATGACTACCAGGGTCGCGGCCGCACCTACACCCTGAGCTGGACCATGGCCTATTGATTCACCGCTGAGCCGGTAGCCGTTGCCGAGGTGGCGCAGCGGTCGCAGCAACTCGATCCGCTTGCCTCATCGGTGCCCGTTGCGCGGGCATGCGCAGCCGTCGGCGGCCACACGCAGCTGTTGTAGCCGTTGCCGAACGTGCGAGGCTGCGACCGGCTGCGGAGCACCCGCAGGGTCCGTGTCTGCTGACAGTTTCTGTCAGGAGGCTCTGCTATCCTGCGGCGGATTTTTTCCGGGAGTCCAGCCAAGGTGTCGCGAGCCAGTCGATTACTCACTCTGTTGCAGATGCTGCGGGGCAAAAGCCGTCCGGTCACGGCCGCGACCCTGGCGGCGCAGCTGGAGGTGTCCGAGCGCACCCTGTATCGCGACATCGCCGAGCTCACTGCCCTGGGCGCGCCCATCTACGGTGAGGCCGGGGTCGGTTATGTATTGCGCAGCGGGCTGTTCCTGCCACCGTTGATGCTCAATGCCGACGAGACCGAGGCCGTGGTGCTCGGCCTGCGCTACGTCGACCAGCGCGGCGACGAGGAACTGAGCAAGGCCGCCGCCGATGCCATGGCCAAGATTGCCGCAGTGCTGGCGCCGGCGGCCCAGGACGCCTTGCGCAACCCGACGCTGCTACCGGGGCCGGCCGGTTATGGCTTCCCTGACAATCCGGTGTCGCTGAACGTGTACCGCCAGGCGATCCGGCATCAGGCCAAGCTGCTGATCGACTATGCCGACGTCAACCGCACGCCCAGCCAGCGCCTGATCTGGCCCCTGGCGTTGGGGTTCCTCAACGAGGCGCGAGTGATCGTCGCCTGGTGCGAACTGCGTGGGGACTACCGGACCTTTCGTACGGACCGGGTCGCCGCTGCGCAGGAGCAGAGCGAGGCCTATCCGGGCCGGCGCAGCGACTGGCTACGGACTTGGCGCAAGCGTATGCAGAGCGATGAAGGCCAGCGTTTCACTCCTGACAAGAAATGACGCAAGGGGCTCTTAACATGCCGGCCTCGTCCACATGCAAGGAGCTTGCGCCATGTCAGTCATCAATCGATCCGAGCACCGGCACCATCCTGGAGGCGGGCCGCTGGCCCCGGCGATCGAGGCCTTCTTGGCCGCCACCCACAGCGGTGACCGCTCGCAGATAACCTCGATCTTCGCTCCCCAGGCCCAGGTCTTCGATGAGCGCGAGCACCGGGTCGGGCCGGGCGAGATCGCCCGCTGGATGGCGGACAACCCTGGCCGCCTGCGGGTAATCGGGGTCCAGCAACGTACCGGCAAGATACTGCTGGACAGCCTTCTGTGTGGCGATTTTGCCGGTGGTCCGCGGTCGCTGCGCCATGTCTTTCGCCTGGATGACCAAGGGCGGATCGCCCGGCTGGACATTTCCCGCTGAGACAGCTGGCGTATTTCCCTTGGGCGTCCGGCAGCGGATACGCGAGACGATGGGCGGTGGCATACTGCGGCCTTTTGCCGGGAGGCCGTGGCCCCATGTCGTTCGACTCACCCTTGAGTGCCTACCAACATGCCCTGGAGCAGCAAGGGTTCGTCGCCGATGAGGCCCAGGCCCGAGCGGTGCAGGCCTTGCAGCGCTGCCATGGGGCCTTGCACCAGGGCCGCGGGACGGTCGCCGGCGTCTACCTCTGGGGGGCGGTGGGGCGCGGCAAGACCTGGCTGATGGACCAGTTCTACCAGAGCTTGAAGGTGCCCGCGCGACGCCAGCACTTCCACCACTTCATGGGCTGGGTACACCAGCGCTCCTTCCAGCTGACCGGTATCGCCGATCCGTTGCAGGCCCTGGCCCGAGAGCTCGCGGACGAGGTACGGGTGTTGTGCTTCGACGAATTGTTCGTCAACGACATCGGTGACGCGATCATCCTCGGCCGCCTGTTCCAGGTGATGTTCGAACAGGGCGTGGTGATGGTCTGCACTTCCAACCAGCCGCCCGAGCAACTTTATGCCGATGGGTTCAATCGCGAGCGTTTCCTGCCGGCCATCGATGCCATCAACCGACACATGCAGGTGGTGGCGGTCGACGGTGCCCAGGACCATCGCCTGCATCCGGGTACCGGTACCCAGCGTTACTGGGTGACTGCCGAAGGCCAGGCCAGCGTCCTGGAACCCTTGTTCGAGCGCTTGTGTGCCGGGCAGCCGGCATCCGCGGAGCCGGTGCTGCTGGG
This sequence comes from Pseudomonas piscis, assembly GCF_009380155.1. Lineage (GTDB taxonomy): Bacteria > Pseudomonadota > Gammaproteobacteria > Pseudomonadales > Pseudomonadaceae > Aquipseudomonas > Aquipseudomonas piscis. The sequence continues at coordinate 479,756 of NZ_WHUV01000002.1, forward strand.
CTATCGACCGGTGACGGTGGTCCAGGCTGCCGAGGCGGTGATCTGGTGCCGCTTCGCCGACTTGTGCGAGCAGCCGTTCTCGGCCATGGATTTCATGGCCTTGTGCGACCGCTACCGTGCCATCCTGCTTGGCGAGGTGCCTTGCCTGAGTGCCCGGCAACGCCCGGGGCGCATTGCCCGGGGCACCGAGGATGGTGCCGAGCGGGTGGTGGCGGGAGATCGCGAGTTGCCGCAATTGTCGGTCCACGACGATGCGGTCCGGCGTTTCATCGCCCTGGTGGACGAGTGCTACGACCGCAAGGTGCCGCTGTACCTGGAGGCGCAAGTACCGATGGAGCAGCTGTACACCGAGGGTTACCTGGAGTTCGCCTTCCGCCGGACCTTGAGCCGCCTGCAGGAGATGCAATTGCAGCGTTTCGGCCAGCCCTGAAGGGAAGTTCTTCCGAGTGTGGTTCATCCCGGTCATTGGCTAGGATCTTTCTGCCATAAGTGGGTGAAAAATCTTCGTTTGGTCAAATCCGCCAGCCTACAATCGGAGCTGCCCGAGCCTTGAGCGCTCGTTCCGACACATTGATCGAGGATGAACATGGACGTTGCCGATGTCGTGGTGTTGCAAGCCAGTTACAGCAACCCGGTGCATGCCGAAGCCATAGGCGTGTTGCTCAGTCATTACGCAGCAGACGTCATGGGCGGTGGCCAGAGCCTCTCGGCGGACCAGCTCCAGCGGTTGCCGGAGGAGCTGGCCAAGCGACCCCAGGCGTTCAGCGTGCTGGCCTTCGCTGGCGGACAGCCAGTGGGCCTGGTGAACTGTTTCGAAGGTTTCTCCACCTTTGCCTGCCGGCCCCTGGTGAATGTCCACGATGTGGTGGTGCTCGACGGTTTTCGTGGCCAGGGCCTGAGCAAGCGCCTGTTGCAGAAGGTCGAGGACATCGCTCGCCAGCGCGGCTGCTGCAAGATCACCCTGGAGGTGCTGGAAGGCAATGCCAGGGCCCAGGCGGCGTACCGGGCCTGCGGTTTTGCCGATGCGATGCTCGATCCCGCCCATGGCCGCATGCTGTTCTGGAGCAAGGCCTTGTAATGCCCCGCGCTACCCCCGCGACCCGCCAGCCTGGCACGGATACGCCCTGGAGCATCTTCCTGGTGTTCCTGCGCCTGGGGCTGACGTCCTTCGGCGGGCCGGTGGCGCACCTGGGCTACTTTCGCGAGGAGTTCGTCCAGCGCCGACGCTGGCTGGGGGAGGCGGCCTACGCCGAGCTGGTCGCGCTGTGCCAGTTCTTGCCGGGCCCCGCCAGCAGTCAGGTGGGAGTCGCCCTGGGCTTGTCTCGGGCTGGAGTCCCAGGCGCCCTTGGGGCTTGGGCCGGCTTCACCTTGCCCTCGGCGTTGGTCCTGGCTTTGTTGGCCATGGGGCTTGGGGGCGGGGTTGCTCCCGGTGCCTTGAAGGGCTTGCAACTGGTGGCGGTGGCCGTGGTGGCCCAAGCCCTCTGGAGCATGGCTTGGAGTCTGTGGCGAGGGCCGTTGCGGTTTGCCATCGGGTTGTTGACGGCGCTCTGGGTGCTGCGCTGGCCGGGGCTGGAGACTCAGTTGCTGGCCATGTCGATAGCCGCGCTGGCAGGTAGCCTGTTGATCAACACCGCTGGCGTTCCGCTAGTCGAGGCGCCGATGGCTCCGGTCAGTCGGCGAATGGGGGCCTTGTGCCTGGGCCTGGCATTAGTGTTGCTGCTGCTCCTGCCGGGCATGGCATTGCTCTGGCCGAATCGCCTGCTGCAGCTGTTCGATGCTTTCTACCGGGTCGGCGCCCTGGTGTTCGGCGGTGGCCATGTGGTGCTGCCGCTGCTGCAAGCCCAGGTCGTGGAGCCGGGCTGGATCGGCAACTCACTGTTCCTGGCCGGTTATGCCAGTGCCCAGGCGGTGCCGGGGCCGTTGTTCAGCGTGGCCGCCTTTTTCGGCGCGGCCATCGATGGCTGGAGCGGGGCGCTGGTATGCCTGCTGGCGATCTTCCTCCCGGGTTTGCTGCTGGTGATCGGGGTCGTGCCATTCTGGCAAGCCCTGCGTCATCGCCAGGCGATCCAGGCCGCCCTGGCCGGGATCAACGCCGCGGTGGTGGGTTTGCTGGCGGCGGCCCTGTACCAGCCCTTGTGGACGTCCACGGTCCGCGGACCCCTGGAGTTGCTGGCGGTAGCCTTGGTGTTTCTGCTGTTGCGCAGCGGCCGGGTACCGCCCTGGGCCCTGGTGGTGCTGGGAGCGCTGATCGGCGGCTGGGGGCTGTAGCGTCTAGAGGTCGTGTTGCGCGGGATCGAGCTTGGGAAACACCAGGCGGAACTCGGTCTGGCCATCGATGACGCTGCTGACTTCGGCGTGGCCGTCATGCAGGTTCATGATCGAACGCACGATCGCCAATCCCAGGCCAGTGCCGCCTTCGGCGCGGGTACGGCTGCTGTCGATCCGGTAGAAGCGCTCGAACAGATGTGGCAGGTGACAGGCCGCGATGCCCGGACCGGGGTTGCTCACCGTGAGGCTCACCGCCTGCAACTGTTGTTCGACCCGCAGCTGGATACGGCCCTTGGCCGGGCTGTGGCGAATGGCATTGGACAGCAGGTTGGAAATGGCCCGCTGGATCATCAGCCGATCCCCCAAGACCCAGGCATCGCCGCTCTGTTGCAGTTCCAGTTGCTTGTCCTCGGCGCTCAGGGCGAACAGCTCCATGACTTTGCATGCTTCCACCCGCAGGGAAATCCGCGCGAAGCGAGCCTGGGAAGCCGGTTGGCTGACCTGGGCCAGGAGCAGCATGTCGGCGACCATCCGCGTGACGCGCTCCAGTTCTTCGATGCTGGCCTCCAGCACAGCCTTGTATTCTTCCGGCGGACGCTCTCGGGACAGGGTCACCTGAGCCTTGCCCATCAGGTTGCTGATGGGTGAACGCAGCTCATGGGCCAGGTCATCGGAAAATTGCGACAGGCGCTGCACGCCACCATCCAGGCGCTGCAGCATGACATTGATCCCCTGGCCCAGCTCCGCCAGTTCCCGGGGCAGCCGCTCCAGATTCAGGCGGTGGGTCAGGTCCTGGGTGCTGACCTTGGCCGCCACCCGGCTGAACTGCTGCAGGGGCAGCAGCCCTCGCTGCACCAACCACCAGGCGCCAATGCCGATCAGTCCCAGCAGCAGCGGCAGGGCAATCACCGTGGAGCGCAGGTAGGCACTGAGCAGCGCCTGGTCGTTACTGCGGTCCAGGCTCAGCACGACTCGCACCTGCTCGCCGTTGCGCATGGGCATCGGTTGCGAGGCACTGAGCAACTGGCTGCCGCTGTTGTCGTTCCAGTCCAGGTAGGTGCTGCCTTTGGTTTCCTTGAGGGCGCGGGGTAAAGGTTGCTGACCGCCGCCGACATCCAGCAGCGGTGGCGCCAGCGGATCGCTGGCCAGCACCGACAGGCGCAGGTTGTCGTGGCCCATTACCAGGTCCAGCAGGGAATGGGGGCGGGCCGCCAGGTCGCTGCTCTTGAGGTCGCTGATCAGGCTGTGCTGGATCTGCTCCAGCTTGCTCTGCAGGCTCTTGCGGGCCAGGGTGTCCAGCTCGTGACTCAGGGACAGGTAGGCCAGGGTGGCCAGCAGCAGGACCAGGGCCGCGCCCATCAGGCTGACGGTCAGGCCCAGGCGCATGGACAGGCTGCCGTTGCCGGGCGATGCAGGAGCAGTGGTCATTGGCGCACTTCCAGCACGTAGCCGACACCGCGCAGGGTATGGATCAGCTTGAGTTCGCTGGCATCGTCGATCTTGGCCCGCAAGCGGCTGATGGAAACTTCCACCACGTTGGTATCGCAATCGAAGTTCATATCCCAGACCAGGGAAATGATTTGCGTGCGGGTCAGAACTTCACCGGAGTGCCGCATCAATACATGCAGCAGGGTGAACTCCTTGGTGGTCAGGTCGATACGGCGTTCGCCGCGATATGCCCGATGGCGTCGCGGGTCAAGTTGCAGGTCGGCAACTTGCAAGACTTCTGGCTGAGCCACCGGTTCACTGCGCCGCATCAAGGTACGGACCCGGGCCAGTAATTCGGGAAATTGAAATGGCTTGACCAGATAATCATCGGCGCCAAGATCCAGGCCCCTGACTTTGTCTTCCAGGCGGCCACGGGCGCTCAGCATCATGACTCGCGCCGGATATTGCCGGTGCATATGTTGCAATACTTGCCAACCATCTTTGCCTGGCAGGTTTACATCCAGGATTACCAACTCGTAGGGCTGTTGTTCAATCAGATGCAGGCCATCCACGCCATTGTCGGCGCGGTCAACGATATATCCACTCTCGGTAAGCCCCTGATGCAAGTAGTCGGCGGTTTTCGACTCGTCCTCGATCACCAGAATACGCATGGCCTGTTGTCCTCTTTAAATAACCGGATGTTGTTCAATGGAGCGATGGTGAAGCCTGAAGTAGCTACAGGGTCAATCGATCAAGCCAGCTAATTCAAGGAATTAGCTGGTTGTCGACGGCCGGTAGAACATTCCGCGCAGGCAGCATGGTAGGGCTTGCAGGGCAAGGGGCGATCGAGGTGCTGTTGGCTCGTTTGTTGTTTCAATTCTTTTCTTCGATACGGAAGTCTTTGGGCTCAGGGCAGGGATGTTAAGCGAGTACATTCGGGCGATGTGCCATATGACAGCTTTGTAATGCCTCGGTAATTAGCTTGAAAACATGAATCGCAATTACTGATAAACCAAAAAAAGGCGCCCAGAGGGCGCCGAAATGTCCAGCTCTGGTTGAGGAACATTTATCCAGAGTGGTTGCACAGAGATTGGATCAGGCGCCCGGCTGCTGGCTTACTTGTTTTTCTTGTTTGGCATCCGAGGCGGAATATGACGGTGCAGATTGCTGTTTGTCGCTCTTGGCGGTATTGGCGTTCTGGTTTCCGTGAATCTGTTGCTGATTGACGCGGAAGTTCTCGTAGAACTGTTGTACGCGCTCCGAACCGCCTTCGGCGAAGGCTGCGCTGGAGCCGGCGAGAATCAGGCCGCTGAGTACAAGAGTTGAAAGTTTCATGCTGGTTTTCCTGCTTAAGAGTGTTCGGCTACTTGCTTCGTCCCTGTATGGCAAGTGACGGGAGGAAGTTAAACCGAATTCTATTAAGTGAGGGTTAACGCCAGCCTGAGGCGAAAATTACATTTTCGACATGATGTTGCGACGGCCATCTCTGGCGACTGCGGGAAATGGCAGGCGACCAGGGGAAAGAGGGGGATGCGTGCCCCTAGTAGGTGCAGGCAGGGGCGAAGCAAGAAGCGATGCGCTCCCGGGAGCCGTTGGGGCTCCCGGGCAGGCGATCATTTTTGCACGACGGAGGTTTCCACCGGCGCCTTGGGTTTCATCAGGCTGAAGTCGATCAGCGGCTTGCTCTGGCGCGAATAAGGGTCGCCGATCAGCAGCGGGCGAGGCTTGAAGCTGTCGCTGACCAGGCTGCGGCTGTGATCCAGTTGGTCGAAGCTCAGGCCTGCCAGGTCGGCCCAGGTATGCACCAGTTGCGAGCTCATGAAGGGCCGGCTGAGGTCGGAGGCGAAGTTCCAGTCGTGGCTCTCTCGCCATTTGGGTGAAGCCCAGGCGATGAACGGAATGGTGTACATCGGCGCGGTGGGCTTGCCCTCGTTGCGCCCCAGGGTGTCATGGCCGGCGGAGTCGAAGACATCTTCACCGTGGTCGGACAGGTACAGCAAGAAACCATTGGGGTCGGCCTTGGCGTAGTCCTTGATCAGGCTGGAAACCACGAAATCGTTGTACAGCACGGCGTTGTCGTAGCTGTTGTAGGTGGCCACCTGGTCGTCGTGCACGCCGGCCGGTACTCCCGTTCGGTCGGTGAACTTGTCGAAGCTCGGCGGGTAGCGGTACTGGTAGCTCATATGGGTGCCCAGCAAGTGCACCACGATGAACTTGCGCGGCGCGCTGTCGGCCAGGGCCTTGGAGAAGGGCTCGAGCACGTCGCCATCGTACTGGCGGGCGTTCTGGTTGCGATTGTTGTTCAGGTACACCTGCTCGTCCGCCTGCTCGGAAAAGGTGGTGAGCATGGTGTTGCGCTTGGTCATGGTCTGCTGGTTGGTGATCCAGTAGGTCTTGTAGCCGGCCTGTTTCATCACGCTGACCAGGGACGGGGTCTTGAGGTACAGGTCGGGGTTTTCTTCGTCGGCGAAGGTCAGCACCTGCTGCAGGGCCTCGATGGTATAGGGGCGCGGGGTGATGACGTTGTTGAACACCGCCAGCTGGTCCCTGAGCTTGTCCAGCTCCGGAGTGGTCTGGCGTGGATAGCCGTAGAGGCTCATGCGCTGGCGGTTGGTGGATTCACCGATTACCAGCACCAGGGTCGCTGGCTGGTTGGCCATGCTGTCCTTGAGATTGGTCAGGGGCGGGATCTTGCTGACGCTGTCGAGCATGCCTTGCATACCGTCCAATTGCTCTCGATAGCGGCGGTAGGCGACCACCATCTGCCATGGCACTGCCGGCTCGATGCGGGTCTCGAACTTTTCCAGGCCCTCGGCCAAGGTATCGGTACGCGAGACTTGCTTGACCAGCGGATATCCGACGATGGCCACCAGGATCGCTGTCGCGGCTACCAGGCGCTGGAGGCGGGGCAGGTAAACCGGGCGCAGGCGGGTCCACAGGAAGATGGCGAAAGCTGTGTGGGCCAGGAACGCCAGTAGCATCCACCAGGCAAAATACTGGGTCAGGTATTCGCCGGCTTCCGAGGGGTTGGACTCGAACATGATGAAAATGACGCTCTGGGAGAACTCCTGCTGGTAGACGAAGAAGTAGCCCAGGCTGGCCATGGAGCAGGCCCAGAGCACGATGCCGATCACAGCGGCCAGCAACCGGGTTTGCCTGGGAAATAGCAACATCGGCGCCAGCCAGACGGCACTCATAAGGAAGGCCTGACGGAAACCTGCGAACCCCGAGGTATCGGTCAACTGGATCAGCAGCTGGGTGATGCCCGAGAAATACCAGAAGAACAGGAACAGCCAGAGCAGGCCCATCCAGTCGAAACCTTTCGCAGACGTGTTGCCGCGTTTGAACAATGCCATTCGGCGCTCCCCAGGAAACCGTGATCATCGGGCGCCGGTCCGGCGCCAATGAAGACCGCCTTCTGTAACAAGGCGGCCACAATGGCCGGGAGTATCAATAGGCAAGTGTGAAAAGTTCGTCGGCAGAACGTTGGCATTTCGTGCCTGGGTTCCGGGGCCGGGATGCCCGTCAACAAGGACTGGGGAAGGGGCCGCTGGCAGCGGGCGCAGCGTTGGGCTGCGCTCTAGAGGGGGATTCAGTTCGCCCGGGAAAGAGGCGCGAAGGCTAGCGGTTGCAGGTCCTGGTTCTGTAGCAGCAGGCGCATTTGCGCGAGCTCTTTTTGCAACTGGTCGCGCTCATCTTTGAGCTGCTGCAGTTCGTCACGACGAATGGTGACGTACAAGGTTTGTGCAGGTCGTGCCGGTAGTACTGTGCCCATTGCTTCACCTCGCAAATGGCGGGTCTTGACTATGCTTCGCGATTCCCATTGCTTGCACAAAGCGCTATCACAGGCGGCACGATTGCAGTGGGTCCGCACCGTGCTGTCTCGCCTGACGGGGCAATTTTATTTATTTTTCGGGCCAATGGAACTTTTTTATTTTTGATGGTCACTGTGCCTTCGCGGCGCTGGGCGTCGTAATCCACCCATGTTTTGCGAAACTTCGCTGCAGGTGCTGCTGACTAATCTCCCATGGGCCCCGTTCAGGGGGCGATAGGGCGCTGCAGATCGTGGTCCTGCGACGCCAGGAGGGGCAGCCGGTGACGGAAACTCGTCCGCCTAGGCAAAGATTGCGCTGTCTTGAGGCGCCTTGCCTTGTATAGTTGCGCACCTTGAAGTTTCACCTGGCCCGTTGGGCTATATATTTTTGATCTGGATTTTGGCAGTAGGAGCATCAGCACATGCAACTGGGGATTATCGGACTGGGCCGCATGGGCGGCAATATTGCACGGCGCCTGATGCTCAATGGGCACGAGACCGTAGTCTTTGACCGCAACACCGACTTCGTCAGCACCCTGGCCGCCGAGGGCGCCAAGGGCGTCGCCGACCTGCCGGCCCTGGTGGCTGGCCTGCAACAGCCGCGTGCGGTATGGGTCATGCTGCCCGCCGGCGCGCCCACCGAAGAGACCATCGACACCCTGAGCCAGTTGCTGGAGCCGGGCGACGTGATCATCGATGGCGGTAACACCTACTACAAGGATGACATCCGCCGCGCCCGGGACCTGGCACAGAAGGGCCTCAAGTACATCGATGTCGGCACGTCCGGCGGTGTCTGGGGCCTGGAGCGAGGCTATTGCATGATGATCGGTGGCGACGCCGATGAAGTGCTGCGCCTTGACCCGCTGTTCGCCGCCCTGGCTCCGGGCATGGGGTCGATCCCCCGCACCAAGGACCGTGTCGCCAGCGACGACCGCGCCGAGCGCGGCTATATCCACGCTGGTCCCGCCGGTGCCGGGCACTTCGTCAAGATGATCCACAATGGTATCGAGTACGGCATGATGCAGGCCTTCGCCGAAGGCTTCGACATCCTCAAGACCAAGAGCTCGGAAAGCCTGCCGGAAGACCAGCGCTTTGACCTGAATGTCGCCGATATCGCCGAAGTCTGGCGGCGCGGCAGTGTGGTCTCGTCCTGGTTGCTGGACCTGACCGCCGACGCCCTGGCCAGCGATCCCAAGCTGGACGGTTTCTCCGGTTCGGTGGCCGACAGCGGTGAAGGCCGTTGGACCATCGAGGCGGCCATGGAGCAGGCGGTGCCGGTTCCGGTGCTGTCCAACTCGCTGTTCTCCCGTTATCGCTCGCGTGGCCAGGGTACTTATGGCGACAAGATCCTCTCGGCCATGCGCTTCGGCTTTGGCGGCCATGTGGAGACCGGGAAGAAATGACCGAGCGAAGGAAGTCCAAGGCATTGCCGGCCCCGGCGACCACGCTGTTCCTGTTCGGCGCCCGTGGCGACCTGGTCAAGCGGCTGCTGATGCCGGCGCTTTACAACCTCAGTCGCGATGGTTTGCTGGACGAGGGGCTGCGGATCGTCGGTGTCGATCACAATGCGGTGAGCGACAGTGAGTTCGCCACTTTGCTGGAAGACTTCCTTCGCGACGAAGTACTCAAGAAACAAGGGCAGGGGGCCAGCGTCGATGCCGACGTCTGGGCGCGCCTGACCCGTGGCATCAGCTATGTCCAGGGGGATTTCCTGGACGATGCCACCTATGTCGAGCTGGCGGCGCGAATCGCCGCCAGCGGCACCGGCAACGCAGTGTTCTACCTGGCCACCGCACCGCGCTTCTTCAGTGAGGTGGTGCAGCGCCTGGGCGCCGCGGGGCTGCTGCAAGAGCAGCCTGGGGCGTTTCGCCGAGTGGTGATCGAGAAGCCCTTCGGTTCCGATCTGCAGACCGCGGAGGCCCTTAATGCCTGCCTGCTCAAGGTCATGGGTGAGAAGCAGATCTACCGCATCGACCATTACCTGGGCAAGGAAACCGTACAGAACATCCTGGTCAGCCGTTTCTCCAACAGCCTGTTCGAGGCGTTCTGGAACAATCATTACATCGACCACGTGCAGATCACCGCGGCGGAAACCGTCGGGGTGGAAACCCGTGGCAGCTTTTACGAAAACACCGGCGCCCTGCGGGACATGGTGCCCAACCACCTGTTCCAGCTGCTGGCGATGGTGGCCATGGAGCCGCCGGCGGCCTTCGGTGCCGATGCGGTGCGCGGCGAGAAGGCCAAGGTGGTGGGTGCCATCCGTCCCTGGACGCTGGACGAGGCCCGGGCCAACTCGGTGCGCGGCCAGTACAGCGCCGGCAAGCTGGACGGCAAGAGCCTGGCGGGATACCGCGAGGAAACCAACGTGGCGCCCGGCAGCACCACCGAGACCTATGTCGCGCTCAAGGTGATGATCGACAACTGGCGCTGGGTCGGGGTGCCGTTCTACCTGCGTACCGGCAAGCGCATGAGCGTGCGCGACACCGAGATCGTCATCTGCTTCAAGCCGGCGCCTTATGCGCAGTTTCGCGACACCGAGGTGGAGCGCCTGATGCCGACCTACCTGCGGATCCAGATCCAGCCCGACGAAGGTGTGTGGTTCGACCTGCTGGCGAAGAAACCCGGGCCGACCCTGGACATGGCGCGCATCGAGTCCGGGTTCGCCTACAAGGATTTTTTCGAGATGCAGCCGTCCACCGGCTACGAGACGCTGATCTACGACTGCCTGATCGGCGACCAGACGCTCTTCCAGCGTGCGGACAACATCGAGAATGGCTGGCGTGCGGTACAACCATTCCTCGACGCCTGGAAGCAGGATGCGACCCTGCAACAATATCCGGCCGGCACCGATGGGCCGGATGCGGGTGATCAATTGCTGGTCCGCGATGGCCGGGTCTGGCGTCCCCTGGGATGAGCGGCTCGAACGCCTACCCCGTCGACTTTGTGCTGAGCGACATGGATGGCACGCTGTTGCGTCCGGACCACAGTCTCAGCCCGCGAACCAGTGCCGCCGTGCGTGCCCTGCATGACGCCGGTATCGGTTTCAGCCTGGCCAGCGGGCGTCCGCCACGGGCCATGCGGCAGCAACTCGAAGAACTCGGGGTGGAGCTGCCCAGCGCCGGATTCAACGGCGGCAGCATTGTCCATCCCGATGGACGCTACCTGGCTCGCCACCATGTCCCGGTAGCGGCGGTCGTTGCGGCGCTGCTGCTGTTCGCTCCCTATCCCCAGGTCGAGACCTGGGTCTTCGCCGACAACCAGTGGCTGGTGCGTGATCCTGACGGACCCTTGCTGCCGTTGGAGCAGCAGGCCCTGGGTTATGCGCCGCAGGTGGTGGACAGCTTCGAGGAGTACCTGCATTGCGTCGACAAGGTCGTGGCGGCCAGTAGCGACGCTCGCTTGCTGATGGAGCTGGAGGCGCGCCTGCAACAGCAGACTGCGGGGCAGGCCCAGGTCTCGCGGTCGCAACCGCGGTTCCTGGATGTCACCGCCGTGCAGGCGGACAAGGGCCAGGCCTTGACGACGCTCGCCGAATACCTCGGTGTGCCCCTTGCGCGCACTGCGGCCCTGGGTGATGGCGGCAACGATCCGGCGATGTTCCAACGCGCCGGGTTGTCGATCGCCATGGGCCAGGCCGAAGAGCAGGTCAAGCGCCTGGCCGATGTGGTCACCGGCACCAACCTGGAGGATGGCGCCGCCCAGGCGATCGAGCGCTATATCCTGCTGCGCTGAGCCTGCAACCGCTGCCAGGGGCCCTGGCAGCGTCGTCAATCTCTCTTTATAGCCAGTAGCTGACTGCGTACCAGCCCAGCACGCCCATCACCAGGGTGTAGGGCAGGGCCATCCATACCATGCGGCCATAGGACAGGCGCACCAGCGGCGCGATGGCCGAGGTCAGCAGGAACAGGAACGCCGCCTGGCCGTTGGGCGTGGCGACGCTGGGCAGGTTGGTGCCGGTGTTGATGGCGATGGCCAGGGTCTCGAAGTGTTCGCGACTCATCTGCCCGTTCAGGAAGGCTTGCTTGACCTCGGTGATGTAGATGGTGGCCACGAATACGTTGTCGCTGATGGCCGACAGCAGGCCATTGGCGATGAACAGCATGCCCGGTTGGCGATCCGCCGGCAGCGCCAGCACCCACTGGATCAGCGGCGTGAACAGCTGTTGCTGGTGGATCACCGCCACCACGGCGAAGAACACCACCAGCAGGGCGGTGAAGGGCATGGCATCCTTGAACGCGTTGCCCAGGCGGTGTTCGTCGGTGATACCGGTGAAGGCGGTGATCAGCACGATCACCAACAGGCCGATCAGCCCAACCTCGGCCACATGCAGCGCCAGGCCAACGATCAGTATCAGGGCCGCCAAGCCTTGCACCAGCAGGGCCGCGCGTTGGCGGACCGTGCGTTGGGCATCGTCCTCGGCGGCGTAGTTGGCCAGGATCTGGCGGACATTGTCCGGCAGCAGGGTGCCGTAGCCGAACCAGCGCAGCTTCTCCAGCAGCACGCAAGTCGCCAGCCCCGCCACCAGTACCGGCAGGGATACCGGTGCGACCTGGCGGAAGAAATCAGCGAAATGCCAACCCATCTCATGGCCGATCAGCAGGTTCTGCGGCTCGCCCACCAGGGTGCAGACGCCGCCCAGGGCGGTGCCCACCGCGCCGTGCATCAGCAAGCTGCGCAGGAAGGCGCGAAATTGCTCCAGGTCATCATGGTGCAGCGCCGGCAGTTGCCGGTCGTCACCATAGCCGCTGTCCTGGCGCGGGTCGTTGCCCGATGCCACCCGGTGGTACACCGAATAGAAGCCTACCGCGGCGCTGATGATCACAGCGGTGACGGTCAGGGCATCGAGAAAGGCCGAGAGAAAGGCCGACAAGAAGCAGAACAGCAACCCCAGCAGCGCTTTGGAGCGCACCCCCAGCAGCAGTCTAGAGAACAGGAACAGCAACAACTCCTTCATGAAATAGATGCCGGCGACCATGAACATCAACAGCAGGATCACCGGGAAGTTGTGCACCAGTTCGTCGTACAACGCCTGGGGCGTGGCCATGCCCAGCAACATCGCCTGCACCAGCAGCAGACCGCCGGGCATCAGGGGATAACACTTGAGGGCCATGGCCAGGGTGAAGATGAACTCGATCACCAGGCACCAGCCGGCGGCGGCCGGGCTGACCCAGAAGAACAGCAATGGGTTGAGCAGCAGGAACGCGACGATGCTTGCCTTGTACCAGCGGGGTGAGTGGCCGAGAAAATTGTGGGCGAACGCCTGGGCCATTGAACCGGACATTGGCTGCTCCTTGTAGTGAGAAGCGCGCAACTTGCCGCAAGCGAGAAGAAGAATCAAGAAACGATGAAATCTTTTGCCACAATCTTTGGGGCCTGAGTGCTTGCACCGTCCCCAGGTGAGGTTGGCGGCAAATAACCATTGACCTGCCATTTTCTCCTGTTCTAGGGTCGCGCCAGGCTGTTGCATAACTAATGCGGCAGTGTTTCACAGGTGTTGCAGTTCCATGTCATCACCTCGAAGTTCATCTGCTCGATATTCAAGGGGGCACGGCCAGGTACCGGTATTCGGCCTTGCAGGGAAAGCAGGCAAATAAAGGGAATTACCATGAAGGCAATACGCAAACTTGCAATGAAGCTCTGCGTGGGCGGTGCATTGTTGGCTTCTGTCAGCCTGGCAGGCGCTTCGCAACTGGTTCCGGCACTGGGGTTGGCCAATGAACAATTCGCCAAGTCACCCGGCCCCTACAATGTGGCGACCAACGCGGTCCTGAGTGACTGCCGTGGTTTGCTGGGAGTGCTGGCGAAGATCCTGTTGCTGGACAACAGCCTTCAATGCAACCAGTCATTTCCCTACGGGTTCTCCAATCCCATTTCCACCAGCGTCTATTACCCGGCCAATATAAAGAGCCTGGATAAGTTGCCGGTAGTCAACTTCGTCGGTGGCATTCTTTCCAACCAGGGGCAATACACCGAACTGTTGAGGCTGTGGGCCAGCTACGGTTTCATCGTGGTGGTGTCTTCGGACTTCATCAATACCGCGCCGAGCATGCATGTCCTGGGGGCGGTGGAGTTGAGCAAGCTCAACCAGGACCCGACCTCGCCGCTATTTGGCAAGGTCGACCTGGCGCGGACCATAGTGGCCGGGCATTCGGCAGGTGGTGGGGCGTCGATTCTTTCCTCGAGCCTCATGCCCGACACCTTGAAGGCCATTGACCCGCAACTCCAGTACATAGGTTCGCTGCCGATCGAACCCGGGCCCATCGGCCTGGGCTCTACGGTCCGTACGCCAACGCTGGTGCTCACCGGCGCCGCGGATGTGGTGGTACCGGCCTGGGCCTGGCCGCGGCTGTGGCAGGGCGGTTTGATCAAGGCGGTGCCGGGGTGGAGCGCCACTGCCCATAACGCCACGCACTTCAGTCCGGTGCGAAGTCTCAAGGAAAACGAGTTTGCCGGTATCACCACCGCCTGGATTCTGTACCTGGCCAAGAACGATCCTGCGGCCAAGGAGTACTTCGTCGGCGAGGACTACAAGCTCGCGCGGGATCCGCAGTTCATTCGCCTGGCCTTCAATCCATTACGGGTCCAGCGCAACGAGGTAGCTGACGAGCTGCAGTAGCCTACGCAGCTTGAATATATGAAAGACCCCGGGAGCAAGCATGGGTTGCTCCCGGTTTTCATGGGCTTCGAGCTTGATCAAGGAGTGCCGCTGCTGGCACTTTGCAAGCTCGGGAGTTTTATTCATCAAAGATTCTTCCAAGGCCGTTCATATATAAGCTAGTGGGACTTTAATGCTGGCGCATAAGTCGGCCAATGATTGGAAATTGCACTCACTGCAATGTCAGTGTCACTGCATTGTTATTAGAAATGAATACCTTGCAGGCAGCGTTATATATCGCGTTGCAATCACAAGGACTCATTGACCCATGCCCAATATTTCACGCAGGAAGCTCTTGCAAGCCGCCGCCATCGGCTCGTTCTTTTCATCCTTGCCGCTCTCCATTCGCCAGGCCCTGGCAATACCGGCGAACAACCGCACAGGGACGATCAAGGATGTCGAGCATGTAGTCATCCTGATGCAGGAAAACCGTTCCTTCGACCATTACTTCGGTACTTTCCCCGGCGTACGCGGTTTCAGCGACCGTTTCACCATCCCGTTGTCCGGCCAGCGTGAAGTCTGGGAACAGCAGGGCAAGGGCCGGGTGGTCATGCCCTATCACCTGGACAGTTCCCGAGGCAACGCCCAGCGGGTCAGCGGCACGCCCCATACCTGGAGCGATGCCCACTCGGCCTGGAGCGACGGCCGCATGAATGCCTGGCCGACCTACAAGACCAACACCTCCATGGGCTACTACAGCGAGCAGGAGCTGCCATTCCAGTTCGCCCTGGCCAGTACCTTCACCCTGTGCGATGCCTACCACTGCGCTGTGCATGCCGGCACCAACCCCAACCGACTGTTCCTCTGGACCGGCACCAACGGGCCGACTGGCGGGCAAGTGGCTGCCGTGGTCAATGAGTGGGATGGGCCGGGGCCGGTGAATGTCGGTTACACCTGGAAGACCTACCCCGAACGCCTGGAAGAGCAGGGCGTCAGTTGGAAGGTCTACCAGCATCTGCCGGACAACTTCGGCGACAACCCGTTGGCAGGCTTTCGCCAGTACCGGGCCGCCAGCGTACAGGTGGGCAACCCGGCCCAGCCCCCTAGCGGTTTCAACGCCTTCGTTCCCTATACCGACGCGCTCAATGCTGTGGCACCGCTGTACAAGGGCAATGGCAATACCCTGCCGGCCAGCACTGGCAGCAACCTAGAGGCCATCATCGGCGGCTTTCGCAGCGACGTGCAGGCCGGCAAGTTGCCCCAGGTCAGCTGGATCGTGGCCCCGGCAGCCTATTCCGAGCACCCGGGGCCGTCGAGTCCGGTCCAGGGCGGTTGGTTCACCCAGGAGATCCTGCAGGCCTTGACCAGCAATCCCGAGGTCTGGAGCAAGACCGTGCTGCTGGTGACCTATGACGAAAACGATGGGTTCTTCGATCATGTGCCTTCGCCCTCGGCACCTTCCCAGCGCAAGGACGGCAGTTTCGCCGGCAAGTCGACCCTGGCGTTCGACAGCGAGCTGTTCAAGCATCCGGCTCCGGCAGGTTCGACCCAGCAGCCGCGACCGGACGGTGGGGTCTACGGACCCGGGCCGCGGGTACCGATGCTGGTGCTCTCGCCCTGGAGCCGGGGTGGCTGGGTCAATTCCCAGGTGTTCGACCACACTTCGGTGCTGCAATTTCTGGAAAAACGCTTCGGCGTCCGTGAGCCGAATGTCAGTGCCTGGCGCCGCGCGGTATGCGGCGACTTGACCTCGGCGTTCAACTTCGTCGATCCCAACCACGAGCCGTTGCCTGCGCTGCAAACCACCACTCGGCAGGCTGCCGACAGCCTGCGTCAACGCCAGGAAAAACTGTTGCCGGTGCCGGTACCCTCGACCAGCAAGCAGTTGGTGCCGCAGCAGAAGCGCCTGGCGCGTCCCTCGCGGGCCTTGCCATATCGCTTGCACGTCGATAGCCAGGTCGACCACAAGGCCCGGACTTTGTCCCTGAGTCTGCAGAACACCGGCACCCAGGGGGCCGTCCTGCATGTCTACGACGGCCTGCACCTGGGGGATATTCCCCGCCGCTATACGCTGGAGGCCGGCAAGGCGTTGCAGGACAGCTGGACAGTGGTCGAGCGCTACCAGCTCTGGGTTCTGGGCCCGAACGGTTTCCATCGCAGTTTCCACGGCCAGGTGCAACAGCGTCAGCCGGAACTATTGGTGACATCCAGCCAGCACCAGTTGCAACTGACCTTGAGCAACCCGGGTGGGCAGGCGGCGACGGTCAGCATCGATCGTTGCCCTTACACCCAGCAGGGCCCCTGGACGTTGTCGATCCCGGCGGGGGGCGAGGTACGCCAGGTGTTTCCCTGCGAGTCCAGCGGTGGTTGGTACGACCTGACCTTGCACAGTGACGGCGGCTGGTTGCGCAGGGTTGCCGGGCGCCTGGAAACCGGCGAGCACAGCATCAGCGATCCACTGATGGGACGGCCATGAGCGAGGTCCAGGGAAAAATAACCGGAATGGCTGGAAACAGCAGTTCGTGGAACACCGGAATGGTTTGCACGAGATGCTTGTTAGAACAGCCAGGGCAACTAATGTCGCAACAGGGACAGTTGCCGGGAGGGTCAAGCATAAAGCTTGCTTAGTTGCGGGCTTAAAACAGCGGATCACCCGTTCGGGTGATCCGTTAACAGCATCGCTTACTTGGGCATGGCCCAGGATTGCAGTGCATATCCTTCCTGGCTCAATTCGGCACGCGCCTGGTTGAGCAGGGTTTCCAGCTGGGCTGGATCGGAGTAGGCGCTGCAGGGGATCTGCGCATGGCCGATACGGGTGCTGGTACGGTCGATGACGGTCAGGCTCAACTCGCCGTTACCGTCCTGTGGAGCCCAGGCCACGCATTGGAAAGGCTTGAATGCGCGGTCGGCGATCAAAAGTGCTTCGTTGATACGGAGCGGGGCGTTCATGGGGTCTTCTCTCTATGTGCCCAATCAAATGATGTGCCGTCGGTTGGGCTTACCGTTCGGCTGGTTATTTGTACTGATGCACCGAGGTAGGGGACGGGTCACACTGAAAAACAAGTTTTTACATCTTTCGTGTGCAAGCCCCGGGGCAGAGCCCTTAGTTGCGGGGGTTTTAAAAAATAACTGCGACAATCGGTCGCTCAAGTGGCCATCTCAAGTGGCACTTTAGTTCCTTTGGCAATCAGCGCTATAAGCAATCGATACATCCGTGCGTCAAGTTCTTGCTAATGTTACTGCCAGGTTTGCCAAACCACTGTTTCTAATAACTTTTCCTCACTGTGGCGGCAAGGAACAGTCATGCTCGAAGCTCCTGTGCAGCGTCGCTTGCTGGTGGTCGACCCCTGTGATGATTGCCACCGTTTGTTGCCTGGGTTGCGCACCATCGGCTGGGATGTCGACAGCTGTGACCTGGAGTCAGCCCGTGAGCGCTCCTGCGATGTCGGCCTGCTGCGCCTGCAGCCTTTCCATCTGGAGCGTCCGGAAGCGGTCAAGGACCTGATCAGTCGCAGTGGCACCGAGTGGATTGCGGTGCTGAGCCAAGAGGTCCTGCGCCTGCAAAAGGTCGGGGACTTCGTCTGCGAATGGTTCTTCGATTTCCACACCCTGCCGTTCGATGTGTCCCGGGTCCAGGTGACCCTGGGGCGGGCGTTCGGCATGGCCCGCTTGCGCGGCCAGGGCTCGGTCCACGTGGATCAGCCCGAACACGAGCTGTTGGGTGACAGCCGCACGATTCGCGATCTGCGCAAACTGCTCGGCAAGCTGGCGCCCACTGAATCCCCGGTATTGATCCGCGGGGAGAGCGGTACCGGCAAGGAGTTGGTGGCCCGCACCCTGCATCGCCAGTCCCAGCGCCATGACAAGCCGTTCGTCGCCATCAACTGCGGGGCCATTCCCGAGCACCTGATCCAGTCCGAGCTGTTCGGTCATGAAAAGGGCGCCTTCACCGGAGCCCACCAGCGCAAGGTCGGGCGTATCGAGGCGGCCAATGGCGGCACGTTGTTTCTCGATGAAATCGGTGACCTGCCCTTGGAGCTACAAGCCAACCTGCTGCGTTTTTTGCAGGAAAAACACATCGAACGGGTCGGTGGCAGCCAGCCGATTCCGGTGGATGTGCGAGTTTTGGCCGCTACCCACGTGGACCTCGAGCAGGCCATTACCAGCGGGCGGTTTCGCGAGGACCTGTACTACCGGCTCAATGTACTGCAGGTGATCACCGCACCCTTGCGCGAGCGCCACGGTGACTTGGGCATGCTGGCCAGCCACTTTGCGCATTTCTACAGTCAGGAAACCGGTCGCCGGCCCCGCAGCTTCAGCGAGGACGCCCTGGTGGCCATGGGCAAGCATGACTGGCCGGGCAATGTCCGCGAGTTGGCCAACCGGGTACGGCGTGGCCTGGTACTGGCCGAAGGTCGGCAGATTCAGGCCAGCGACCTGGGGCTGCATGGCTTGCCGGACCAGGATGCGCCCATGGGCACTCTCGAAGACTACAAGCACCGTGCCGAACGCCAGGCTCTGTGCGATGTGCTGAACCGCCACAGTGACAACCTCAGTGTCGCGGCCAGGGTGCTGGGGATCTCGCGCCCGACCTTCTACCGTTTGCTGCACAAGCACCAGATCCGCTAGGGCGGAAAAAACCAAGGCCCGCAGCGATTGGGGAATCGCTGCGGGCCTTGGTCCTTGGAGCGGCTTAGAAGTAGTAGGGGAATTTCAGGCTGAAAGTGAAGTCCGGTGCGTCCTGGGTCATGCCCAGCGATAGGTTGGGCACGATGGTCAGGTGTTCGGTGGCGGCGATGGTCATGCCGACGTTGAAGTATGCGGCGTTGGCGTCGCTGGACTGCACCGATTGCCAGTCCTGGTTCTTGTACTTGATCTTGCTCTTGCGCTGGATCTGGTCGGAAACCGAGAAGGCCATACTCATCTTCTCGTTCAGGGCGAAGGCTACGCCGGCGCCGACCTGGAAACTGTCGCCCAGCTTGACCTTCCCTGGGGACTTCTCGGCAGGGTTGGGGCTGATGTCGCTGAACGAGTCTTCCATGTTGTAGGTGTAGGACAGGCTGCCGAACAGCACCGCGGGGTCGAAGGTCTTGACCAGGGAAATCCCCGGGGTGATGGCCCAGACGCCGTTGCCGGTCGGCAGGCTTTCCGGTACAGACAGGTTGCTGTTGTCCTCTTTTTTAACAAACTTGATGCCGAAAGGGTCCTTGCCGGTAGGGGCCTTGACCCGCAGGCTGACCACGGCATCGGGCAGGCTGTCGGACTCGTCGAGGAATTTATAGGCGACCCCGACGTTGACATCACCCAGGGTCGGATTGCGAGTGACCGTATCTTCCGAGATGCTCTGCCCCGAGCCACCGTTGGCACCGGCAGACGAATAGGTGGATTCACGGTAGATCACCGGGGCGTTGATATCGAATTGCCAGCGATTATCCAGGTTGTAGCGGGCGGTCAGGTCCATGGTCCAGGTATCGGATTTGATCCGGTCCAGGTTGATGCTGCCCAGGAAGATCGAATCCAGGGCCAGGAAGCCATTGAGGGTTAACTGGCGGGTGTCGTAGCGGGCGTAGGTCAAGCCGGTCTCGAAGCTGAACTTGCCGCCGCCGAAGAAGCCGCTGGCCTCGTCGTAGAGGTTGGTCACACTCTGGGCTGGAGTCGAATCATCCTTGAGCGACTGTCCATAACTGGCCCCACCAGCTGCACCTCCAGAGGCCGCTCCGGCCCCCGTGCCAGCGACCTGGGGGTTGCCCTTGAGGTCAGAAGGCGACTTGGCCAGGCGCTTGGGCGGCGGAGCAGCAGGCTGGTCCTCGACCTGCCGGACCCGCTGTTCGAGCACTGCCAGGGCTTTCTGCTGCACTTCATAGCGCTGCTTCAACTCCAGGAGCTCCCGTTTCAGGGTCTCTACGTCCGACTCAGGCGCTGCTTGCAGCGCCATCGGCAAGAGGGTACTCAAACAAACTGCCGCGCGCAGTGAAACCGATCGATACATGAAATAAACCGTCCCTTGTAAACCCCAATGGTCGAGAGCAGCGTAGTTCAGAATTTCAAATTGCGTAGTCCGTTCAGCGTGGTCAGATTGCAGTCCAGCGCGCCGGTGCTGGGACCGTTGTTTTGTAGGACAACATTGAGTTGCGTGAGGTTGTTCACCAGGTTGCTGTTGCCCAGCAGCCGGGTGTTCTGCAGGACGTTACCCTGGGCCACTTGCTGCAGGCTGCTGCCCTGGTTGGCGCCGGCCTGGATGGCCATCTGGATACCACCACCGAGCGCCGTGACGGAAACACTACCAGCGGCGTTGCTGCTGGTAATGGTCTGGCCATTGAGCAGGGCCTGGCCAGGGTTGTTGACCTGGACCGGCGCCTGATTGGCCTCGCTGACGTTGATGCTGACATTGTTGTAGGCGCTGTTGCCGTCGCCTGCGGCGCGGACCACTTGCGTGACTCCCTGGCCCGTACCCAGCCCGGCGCCACCTATCACATTGCCGGTACCCTGGGCTGGCGTGGTGCCGTTGCCAGTCTGGTTGACGGTGGTGACGTAGAACTGTGGCTGGACGGTGGACTGCTGGACCTGCAGGGTGGTGCTGGCGCCGATCAGATCGCCACTGGCGTTGCGCCAGGTACTGCTCATGACGATGCCGAAGCTGATTATGCGCCCGGGCATTACATAACGGCCGCGCAGTTGCGAGAGTTCCTGGTCCTGCACTTCGATGGGCTTGAAACCCGCATGGGCCGGAAGAGCTGCTGCCAGGCAGGCCGCGGCCAGCCAGTGTGAAGTCTTCATCTGCTGCTCCCGGAGCATCCTGCCCCTTTCTAGTTGTCTGGGCTTCTAGAAGAAGTCGCTCTGGATGAAACCGAAATCCATCAACTCCGCATCTTTGACCGGATAGAAGGCATCGAGCTTGTTTTTCGCGGTCAACGGGGCAGGTGGGTCGAGCAAAGCGTTGGTCTTGTCATAACCGGGGCCGATGATGGCGAAGACGATGCCATTCCAGCCCTTCACGAAATCGTCACGGGTGTAGCGCTTGTGGCCCAGGACCGGGTCGCCGATGTACACCCAGTCTTTCTGGGCGCGCTGCAGCACCACGAAGTGCTTGTAGCCGCGGATCTCCATCAGCACGATCACCGGGATGCTCACGGAGTCGAGCTTGTCGGGCGGGATCCGGTAGCCGCGGGCGCGCATGCCGATGCTTTCGGCGTAGCGCTTCATATCGAGCATCGAGAAACCCTGGGTCTGGACCAGCTTCTGGTCCGAAGTCGTCAACATGCCCTTGATCACATGCTCTTCGTCGACATCCAACCAGTAGGCCTGGCGCAGAATGGTCGCGAGGGAGGCTGCGCCGCAGCTGAAATCGGTCTTCTGCTCGACAAGATCGGCGAACTTGCGTTCGCGCACGCTCTGCACTTTCTTGAACAGCAAACCGCCATCGGGGAGTCCGGCAAAGGCCATTTGTGCAGCATGTACCGGGCCACAAAGGCTCAGCGCCAGGATAAGGATTGCAGTACGCATGATCGTTACGCCTGTTGAGACTGTGGAAAAGCCCCGTTTCCGGGGCTTTCGTTACGATCGCGACTACATGCAGGCTTTGCAGCCGGCGGCGATGGACAGCGAGTTGCTTTGTTGGTTGCCCACGCCGGCCGACACGTTGGCACCACCATTGCCCGAGAAGCCGTTCATCGAGCCAGTCATGCTGGCGTTGTTGACCACTGGGTTTTTCCAGCCGTCTTTGGTCAGCACTTGCTGGGTCCAGTAGCCGGCCAGTTCGACAGTGCCTTGTTCTTTGAAGGTGAATTTCTGATCGTCGTTGCCGTGGCCTTTGTTGCCATAGCCATGGCCATTGCCATGATCGTCGTCGCCTTCGATCTTGCCGCTGCCGGTGCCTTTGTAGGTGCCGGAGGCTACGAAGCCGCCACTGAGGGTGTCTTTCTTGTAGGCCTGGACGCCTTTGTTTTCCACGACCAGGTTGGTCGAGGACTGGTTGGCCGAGGTGGCGGCGGTCGCTACGCGGCCTCCGGATACGGCGATCGCCAGGTTGTTTTTCTGTTGGTTGAAGTCGCCGGCGGTGACGTTCATGCCCAGGTTGCCGGAGCCGTTGTTGCCCGAGTTGTTGAGCACGGCATTGTTTTGGGTGGAAGAGTTTTTCACATAGTTGTTGTTGTTCAGCTGGGTGGCGCTGGAGACAGCCACTGCGCTACCGAAGATGAAGCGTTCATCGGCGGTGGCCAGGGCGGCGGCGTTGTCTTGTTGGTTGCCATCGCCGGCGGCGACGTTGGCGCCCATGTTGCCGTTGGAGCCGTTAAGCGAACCTTCGATCTTGGCGTTGTTGTTGGTGCCCTGGTTTTTCACCACGTTGGTATTGCTGTCTTGCACATCGATGACTGCGGCACCGGCCCCGGCGGTGATTTGCAGCAGAGTGTTGAGATCCGGACCTTGGTTGTGGTGGCCATTGTCATGACCATGGTGACCGTTGTTGTTCCCACCTGCCTGGGCAGCCATTGCCATGACGGCGGCCAGTGCGAAAACCAGTGGTTTGAGAGCCATTGTTGGTTTCATGGTGTTTCTCCGGTGCTTATTAGTTGGTTAAGTGTTGGTACTTTCCAATCGCACTACGAAGGGTCAGTCTGCGACCCGGATGCTCAGGGTGTTAGCCATCTGGTTCCCCACCCCGGCACTCTGGTTCACCTGGACGACTCCCCGGCTGCCGGTGAAGGCCTGGTCGCTGGTAACGACCTGGCGGCTGCCTTGATGGGTATCAGGTGCTCCTGAGTTCGGTAACAGCGCGACGTTCTGCTGCGAGAGCGCGCTGTCGTCCATGCCCTGCGGATTGGCGCTGATGCTGATCCGCAGGGCGTTGGCCATCTGGTTGTTGGCGCCGGACGACTGGTTCACGCCCAGTGCGCCGTTGCCGTTGCTGAAGGAGTTGCCGCCGATGGTGCTGCTGGCGTTGACCGAGCGGTCGGCGGGCGTGGTGATCTTCTGGTTCACGTTGGTGCTGGCACTGGCATTGGTGCCAATGGCGATGGCCCGCACGTTGGTCTGCTGTTGCTGGTCGCCGGCGGCCTGGTTGATGTTCAGGTTGCCTTTGTAGCCTGCGCCGGAGTTGCTGATGATGGCGGTGTCCTGGACTTGGCTGGCGTTGTCGGCCATGGCCGAGGTGCAGCCCAGCAGGGCCAGCAGGATCAGTGAAAGCTTCATCTCACCGGCCTCCTATGTTGTTCAGCGGCGCCATGGCAGAGCCCATGGAGCGGTTGATCGAATTGGAGATCGAAGCCCCGGAGCCTCCGCCATGGCCCGCGCCCATGCCAGGCAGGCCGTTGGGGTTGGTGACTATGTTCAGGCCCGACACACCGTTGCCACTGGGCATCACCGCACCGCGCACCAATGCGCCGCTGCTGATGCCGGCGAAATCGTTATCGCTGATTTCACCATTGGTCATGCCGGTGACGACCCCTGAAGGGTTGGCATTGACGGTGGTGGGATTGTTGTCCAGGTTGCGTGCGCGGCCGATTGGCGTTGCGTACATCTGCCGCTCGAGGATGATTTCGCCATTGCCTGCCGCCATGGCGGGAAGGTTGGGCACCGCGCTGATGGCGCAACCGATCAGCAACAGGCGGGTGAAACTTTTATGCAGAGTCCCCACGGCGGCATTCCTTCTTCTCAGTGCTGGCCCTAGTCAGCGTTGAGAGGGATAGAGCAGGAGCCGTGCCGCTTTTTATTTGTTTCGCATAATCAACAACTTGGAGAATTGGCCCAATGCTGGCGCGTGCAGCTGTTTCAAATCTGAGACAGGGTAGGGCCAAGGCCAATGGCCATAACCGGGCCAACGCTCTGGAATGCGGGTTGCCAAGGGGGTGTATCGCGGGCTTAACAGATTTGCCCGGAAGCGGCACCGCCCCCGGAAAATAGTGCTCCGCTCAATGCAGGAGTGTTTCAGAAATGGACACTGACCAGCTCAGACCAGCAATTGTTGCCGGACCAGCTCGAAGGCCTGGTGGTGGCGCATCGACCAATCGCCGCCGATGATCCTGTAGGTTTGCTGGTGTTGCTCCAGCCAGTGCTGCGTGGCCTGGAAGAACGCCTGGCGCTCTTCTAGTTCCGGTTGGCAGCGCAGGCCGTCGGCGCTCCATGGAACCTGCTCTGGTGACAAGAGCAGGTGCAGGTCGTAGTGCCGGGCCAGCAGCTGTTCTTCGAGCCAGGGCGGGCAATCGTCGAACAGTGCTCGGCTCCAGAGGATGTTGCTCAACAGGTGGGTATCGAGGATCAGCAATTCGGGTTGTTGTGCCCGCGCCTGGTCCTCCCAGGCCAGTTGCCCACGGGCGATCCGGGGAATGTCCGCCAGGCAGGTATCACGGCGCTCCTGCTCCATGAAATGGCGCACGTATTCCCCGACTAGCAGGCCGCCGAAATGGGCTTGCAGCTCGGCCGCCAGCCAACTCTTGCCGCTGGATTCCGGGCCGGTCAGAACCAGCACCTTCATGGCTGTAGCGCCGGATCGGCGCGCCAGGTCCGCCAGCCCTGGATGGCCAGCAAGGTGAACAGGGCATATAGCGCGGCTGTGAGATACAGCTGCTTGTAGATGAACAGGCCGACGAAGATCACGTCCACGGCGATCCACAACGGCCAGCACTGCACGCGTTTCTGTGCCATCCACCATTGCGCCACCAGGCTGAAGGCAGTCAGGGCCGCGTCCAGCCAGGGCTGTGCGGCGTCGGTCCAGTGGGCCATGGCCGCCCCCAGCACCAGGCTGCCGACCGCGCCCAGGGCCAGGCCCTGGAGCAGGGCAGGGAACTGTAGCTGGCTGACCGGGCGTCCCTGGTGCTGGTCGCCGCCGCGGGTCCATTGCCACCAGCCATAGAGCTGCAATGCGGCGTAGACCACCTGCAGCAGCATGTCGGAATAGAGCTTGACCTCGAAGAAGATCCAGCTGTAGAGCAGCACCATCACCAGGCCGATGGGCCAGCACCAGGGGTTCTGCCTGACTGTCAGCCAGACGGCGATGACGCCGAGCGCAGCGGCAAACAGTTCAAGCCCGGACATGGTGGTTCCTTGGGAAGTGGAAGAGGGGGCGGATTGTACCCAGACTGGCCACCGGCGTCAGGTGTTGGCCGAATCCACCGGCGGCATGCGCAGCGGTGGATTCGGGTTGCCTGGCGAGTCAGACGCGGAACTGTCGCAAGAGGCCGTTGAGCTGTTCGGAGAGCTCCCTGAGATGCCGGCTGGCGGCGCTGGAGTGCTGGGCCGCCAAGGCCGTTCCCTGGGACAGGCCGGCGGCCTGGCCGACGTTATGGTTGATGTCTTCGACCACATGGGCCTGTTGCAGCGTAGCGCTGGCGATCGAGGCGTTCAGCTCGTTGAGCGTGTGCAGGACCTGGCCGATGGCATTGAGGCTCGAGCCCGCCAGGCCGGCTTGTTCGATGGTCGCCTGGGAGGCTCGGCTGCTATCGCCGATGACCCGAACCGCGGCTTCGGAGTGGCTCTGCAGGCGCTCGATCATGCCCTGGATTTCCGCGGTGGACTGCTGGGTGCGCTGGGCCAGCAGGCGCACCTCGTCGGCTACCACGGCGAAACCGCGGCCTTGCTCGCCGGCGCGGGCGGCCTCGATGGCGGCGTTCAAGGCCAGGAGGTTGGTCTGTTCGGCAATGGAGCGAATCACCTCCAGCACCGTGCCGATCTGGGTACTCTCGGCCGCCAGGGTTCGGATCACTTCCACCGCCTGGTCGATGGTCCCTGACAATTGGTCGATCTGTTGCAGGCTACTGTCGATGTTCACCTGGCCCTGCTGGGCCTGGACCTCGGCTTCACGGACCCCCTCGGCGGCATGCTCGGCACTGCGCGCCACATCCTGGACGCCAGTGGTCACCTGGCTGATGGCGGCCGCCACTTGTTCCATCTGCTGCGATTGCTGCTGGCTGCGCTCCTGGGCTTGCGAGGCATTGCTGCCCAGCTCGCTGGAAGCTTGTTCCAGGGCGGCGGCGCTGGACTGCAACTGAGTCACCACGCCACGCAACTTGGCGGTGAAACCATTGAAATGCCGGGCCAGTTCGGTCACTTCGTCCTGGCCATGGGTGTCGAGGCTGCGGGTCAGGTCGCTTTCGCCGCTGGCGATATTGGCCATGGCATGCACGGTCTCTCGCAATGGGCTGACGATGCTGCGCACGATCAGCACCACCAGGGCGCCCATCAGCAGGGCGATCACCAGGCCCACGTAGGACGCCCGCAGCACCTGGGCCTGGAACTCCTGTTGCAGGTCATCGATGTACACCCCCGAGCCGATGATCCAGCCCCAGGGCTGGAACAGCTGGATGTAGGAGGTCTTCTGTACCGGTTCCTGGGCACCAGGCTTGGGCCAGCGGTAGTCGACCATGCCGGCGCCCTTGGCCTTGGCCAGGGTCACCATCTCGTTGAACACCTCGAAGCCATCCGG
Organism: Pseudomonas piscis; assembly: GCF_009380155.1. Taxonomy (GTDB): domain Bacteria; phylum Pseudomonadota; class Gammaproteobacteria; order Pseudomonadales; family Pseudomonadaceae; genus Aquipseudomonas; species Aquipseudomonas piscis. Next base: position 506,279 of record NZ_WHUV01000002.1, read on the forward strand.
ATCCTTGATCGAGGCCAGGTTCTGTCCATCGAGCTTGGGATTGGCTGGGTGCATGATCATCACGGGCGTCAGGTCGTTGATCCAGAAGTAGTCGTTCTGGTTGTAGCGCAATCCGCGAATCGTCTGTAGCGCCTGCTGTTGCGCCTGTTGGCGAGTCAGGCTGCCAGCGGCTTCCAGACCCTGGTAGTAATCGAGCACGCCAGCGGCAGTCTGCACCACATGCTGGGTTTTCTGCGCCTTGGCCTGGTACAGGTCGCCATGAATCTGCTGGAGCATCATCACGCCCAAGGCCACCAGGGTCAGTAGCGCCACGACCAGGATCAGCCACAGGCGCTGACTGATTGACATCTTTCGCAAGCTTTTCATCATCCGGTCACTCCAGGTTCTTGTTCTTGTCATGAACGACTAAGAGCATCCAAGCACGCCTGTCCGGGAGCGCCTACCCTACGGAAGTCCAATAACACCACGACGCTTTTTGCGCCTGTCTGCTAGGATTTCGGCGTCTTCGCGCAAAACCTGAACAATTCTGGTTTTTTCACATAATTTTCATGGGCTTGTGTTGATCTTTGACATGTCGGGTTCCCGGCCAATTTCGATGCAGTGAACATTTATAAAGAGGCATGCCACGAGCATCGCTTCATGGGGGATCGATGGACCTTTGGACCGCCTTTCAGGCATTGCTACTCGGGATTGTCGAGGGCTTGACCGAGTTCCTGCCCATCAGCAGCACCGGACACCAGATCATCGTGGCCGACTTGCTCGACTTTGGCGGCGAGCGGGCGATGGCTTTCAATATCATCATCCAGTTGGGGGCGATCCTGGCGGTTGTCTGGGAATTCCGGGGCAAGATCCTGGATGTAGTGATTGGCCTGCCGACCCAGCCCAAGGCTCGGCGCTTCACCGCCAACCTGCTGATTGCCTTCCTGCCGGCGGTGGTGCTGGGGGTGGTTTTCGCCGACCTGATCCACGCCTACCTGTTCAACCCTGTCACCGTGGCCACGGCCCTGGTGGTTGGCGGCATCATCATGCTGTGGGCCGAACGCCGCGAGCATCAGGTGCATGCCAACAACGTTGATGACATCACCTGGAAGGATGCCCTCAAGGTGGGATTCACCCAGTGCCTGGCGATGATCCCGGGAACTTCGCGCTCCGGCTCGACCATCATCGGGGGCTTGCTGTTCGGACTGTCGCGCAAGACCGCCACCGAGTTCTCGTTCTTCCTGGCCATGCCGACCATGGTCGGGGCCGCGGTGTACTCCGGCTACAAATACCGGCATCTGTTCCAGCCCGATGACTTGCCAGTGTTCGCCATCGGTTTCGTCACCGCCTTCATCTTCGCCATGATCGCGGTCAAGGGCCTGTTGAAGTTCATCGCCAACCACAGCTATGACGCCTTCGCCTGGTACCGCATCGCCTTCGGCTTGTTGATCCTGGCGACCTGGCAGTTCGGCTGGATCGACTGGGCGGCGGCCAAGGCGTGAGGGCTTCCCGATCCGAGCAACGCCAGGGCAGCCCCGGACGGATCCAGCATCCCCGAGCCAAGCTGCTGGCGTTCATCCTGCTGTGCGCCTTGCCGTTGTATGGGGCGCTATCGCTATGGTGGCGCGACGGCTCGGTCATTGCACTGGCAGCCTATGGTGCGGTCAGCCTGCTGACGTTCCTGGCGTATTGGCATGACAAACGCCGGGCCCGGGAGCAGGGCCAGCGCACGCCGGAGAACATCCTGCATGCCATGGAGTTGGCCGGTGGCTGGCCTGGGGCGCTGTTGGCCCAGCAATTGCTGCGACACAAGACCCGCAAGCTGTCCTACCAGGCGCTGTTCTGGCTGATCGTCGCCTTGCACCAGGTGTTCTGGATCGACCGGTTGTTCTTGCAGGGCGGCTGGTCGAGGCTGCTCTAGAGCAACAGCCCGACCTGGGTCCGCTTGGGCAACTTGGCCACCACTAGTTGGTGGGAACGTTGCAGCAACTGCTGCAGTTCGGCTGCGGCCAGGGGGTAGGGGGCCTGCATGATGATCCAGTGGGCCCGGGCCAGGTACGGCGCCGGCGCTATGCCTGGGCGATCCACATGGCCCAGGAACAGCTCCGGGTCGACCTTGAAGGCCAGTGAGTCGCCCCGCAGGTTCTGCATGGCGAACATCTTGTTGCCGGCAACGGAGAACACCCGCACGCCGCCCCACTTGTAGTCTTCCCGCGCACCTGGCAGGTCCAGGCAGAAACTCGCCACTTGCTCTTCGGTCATTCGGGTGTTGGCTTTCACAGCGATCGTTCTCCGCATTCTTCGAAGGCTTCATGCAGGTGCTCGATCCAGGCCCGGACGGCCGGCAGCACACCGCGCCGGTGAGGATAGACCGCTTGCAGCCAGCCACCAGGCAGCGACCACTGTGGTAGCAACTGCACCAGTTGACCGCTGGCCAGTTCTTCCTCGCAATACAGCATCGGCAGCACGGTGCAGCCCAGGCCGGCCAAGGCGCAGGCCCGGCGTACGATGAAGTCGTCGATGCCCAGCCGGGCCTCCAGGGCTAGTTCGCAGGTGTTGCCTTGCTGGTCCAGCAGGCGCAGGTGCACCAGGCGATCGGCTTCCAGGGCGCCTAGGATCGGCAGGCGGCGCAGGTCCTCGGGTTGCTCCACCGGGTGTTCGTGCAGGAACGCGGGCGAGGCCACCATCGCCGTCTGCGCCGGACGCAGGCGACGGGTCACCAGCAAGGGGTCCTCATCACCTTGTTCCCGCACCCGCAGGGCCACATCGATGCCTTCGTTGACCAGGTCGACGCGTCGATTGACCAGCAACATCTCCAATTGCACCTGGGGGTACTTTTGCAGGAAGCCGCTCACCAGGGGCGTCAGCAGTTCATGGGCCAGGCCCACGGGGCTAGAGACCCGCAACCGCCCACGAGGTTCGCTGGCCATGCTGGCCACGGCTTCATCGGCCATCTCCGCCTCCAGCAACATCGCCTGGCAATGCCGCAGGTAGCGCTCGCCCACCGTGGTCAGCTTCAGTTGCCGGGTGGTGCGCTGCAGCAAGCGCGCGCCCAGGCGCTCCTCCAGCTCGGCGATCCGCCGCGACAGACGTGACTTGGGAATGCCCAGGAGGCGGCCGGCCGCGGTGAAACCGCCGGCCTCCACCACCTTGGCGAAATAGTAGAGATCGTTGAGGTCTTGCACTGGATTGGCCTTATTGTCCTGCTGGTGGGACTAACTATCGCATTTATGCTGACTAATCATCCATTGGTTTCATGGGTAGGATTGCCAACATTCGATCGCCAAGCGGCGGTCCTCACTTGGAGAATCCAGATGAAACTGTTGCATATCGATTCCAGCATTCTTGGCGATAACTCGGCTTCCCGTCAGCTCAGCCACAGCGTGGTAGAGGCCTGGAAGGCCGCCGAGCCGCAAGCGGTGGTGACCTACCGTGACCTGGCCGCCGATGCCATCAGCCACTTCTCCGCCGCCACCCTGGTGGCCGCCGGCACCGTCGCCGAACTGCGTGATGCGGCCCAGGAGCACGAAGCCCGGCTCAGTGCCCAGACACTGGAAGAGTTCCTGGCTGCCGACACGCTGGTGGTCGCGGCGCCCATGTACAACTTCACCATCCCCAGCCAGCTCAAGGCCTGGTTCGACCGCATCGCCATATCCGGCAAGACCTTCCGTTACACCGAGGCCGGCCCGCAAGGCTTGTGCGGCGACAAGAAGGTGATCGTGGTGTCTACCTCCGGCGGCCTGCATGTCGGCATGCCTACCGGTGTCGGACACGAGGACTACCTGAAGGTGATGTTCGGTTTCATGGGCATTACCGATATCGAGTTCGTCCGTGCCCATGGCCTGGGTTATGGCGAAGAGGTGCGCAGCAAGGCCATGGCCGACGCCCAGACGCATATTCGCGGGCCGCTCTTCGCTGCCGCGTAAGGCTTGTGTAAAGACGCTTTCACGCGCCAGCAGGGCCACTAGACTCTGTATTCTGGTCATCGTTTCAGATGATCAGGGTACGGAGTTTTTTTATTGGTTTTTCCAGGTTTTCTGGCTCGGGTTATGCAGGTTGAAGAGAGCTTCTTCTTTAGCGCGCGGTTCCGATTCCAGGACGAATCCTCTCCAGAGCCTTGGCGGCAAGGGATGGCACGAGCAACCGGCATTCTCGATCCTGCGACGAAGGTGGGTGTGTGATGAGCGGTCGTTGTGCAATGTTACTGATCTGCCTGTTCAGCGGCATGGTTTCGGTGCAGGCGGCTCCCCATCAGCATTGGAGCGTCGGCTTTCATGAGCTGAGCTTTCTCGATCCACTGGACCAGCAGCCAATGCGTGCCATCGCTTTCTACCCGTCCACTGGTATCGAGCACTCCAGCCAGTTGGAGGGTTACCGGATCGGTGCCTCTCGCGATGCCAAGATCGCCATCGGCCGCTTCCCGATGCTGATGCTGTCCCATGGCAACACCGGAACGCCCCTGGCCCTGCACGATCTGGCTACATCCCTGGCGCGCAAGGGGTTCGTGGTGGTGGCGGTGATTCATCCGGGAGACAACTCCAGGGACCACAGCCGCCTGGGTACCCTGAGCAATCTCTATGGTCGGCCGATCCAGATTTCCGAGGCCATCACCGCGACCCTGGCCGATCCGATGCTGGCCCCATTCGTCAATGCCGAGCAGGTAGGGGTGATCGGCTATTCGGCCGGCGGCGAGACGGCGCTGATCCTGTCCGGCGCCACTCCAGACCTGGATCGCCTGCGGCGTTATTGCCAGGAGCGTCCGGATGACCGGGATGCCTGCAATACCCAGGGTGAGCTGATCGTCGATCGCGACGACCTGCAGCCGGTAGCCGATCCCCGGGTTCATGCCTTGCTGTTGATGGCGCCGTTGAGCCTCAAGTTCGGTCGCCAGACCTTGTCCGGGGTGCATGTGCCGGTGCTGCTGTACAGCGGCGACGGCGATCAACTGGTCGCCCTGGACAAGAACGCCGCGGCCCTGGCGCGCAAACTGCCGGTGGCGCCGGACTTCAAGTTGCTGGCCGGGGCCGGGCACTTCGTGTTCATGGCGCCGTGTACCGCCGAGCAGCAGGCGGCCATGCCGTTGCTGTGCACCGACGCCGACGGCGTGGATCGGGTCGACATCCACCGCAACTTGATTTCCGAGGCGGGCAGGTTCTTCGCCCAGACCTTGGGCAAGCCGAACCGGGCTGGCATGCAGACTGCCGACCAGTGATTCAGGCCGCAGCTCGGTGCTTGAGCAGCAGGGTCAGGCCCAGGCCGGTGACGGACAGCAGGGCGGCGCAGAAAAAGATCCATGCATAGCCAAGGTTCAGCGCCACCGCGCCCATCAAGGGCCCGGCGACCGCCAGCGCGAGGTCGAAGAACACCGCGTAGGCGCTCAAGCCGGCGCCCCGGCTGCTGCTGGGTACCTGCTTGATGGCTTCCACTCCCAGGGCCGGATACACCAGCGACAGGCCGAAGCCGGTAAGGCCGGCCCCCACCAGTGCCCAGGCGGGTGAGGGGGCGAGCCAGAGCAGGCCGAGCCCTAAGGTTTCGACGCTCATGCAGGCGATTGCCGAACGAAAGCCGCCAAAGCGGCTGATGCTGGAAATGAACAACAGGCGCGAGCAGATGAAACAGACGCCGAACACCGTCAGGCAGTAGGCCGCGCCATCCCAGCCCAGGCTCAGGTAGAACAGGGTGATGAAGGTGGTCAGGGTGCCATAGCCGATAGAGGCCAGGCTCAGGCTCACGCCGAAGGGCGCGATTCGCCCGAACACCGCCCAGAACGGCAGGCGCTCACCCCGCACCACCGGTACCGATGGTTTGCTGCGGATCAACAACAAGGCCAGCAAGGCCAGGGCTGAAAGCGCCACGCCCAGGCTGGCGAAACCGTATTGCTGGACCATCACTACTCCCAGCGGCGCGCCAATGGCAATGGCACCGTAGGAAGCGATGCCGTTCCAGGAGATCGACCGCGCTGTGTGCTCCGCGCCGACCTGGCCCATGCACCAGCTGATGGTGCCGACCCCGATCAGGCCCTGGGCCACCCCCAGCAGCAGGCGGCCGCCCAATAGCACCGCCAGGCTTAGCCAGGGCAGTTCTTGCAGCCACACTGAAACCAGGGTCAGCACGCCGCTCAGCAAGATGCCCAGCAAACCGTAGACGATCGAGCGCTTGGTGCCGACGGTATCGGACATGCGTCCGGCCATGGGGCGGCTGAGCAGGGTAGCCAGGTACTGGGAGCCGATGGTCAGGCCGGCGATCACGGCACTGAATCCCAACTGTTCGTGGACGTAACCTGGCAGTACGGCAATTGGCAAGCCGATGCAGAGAAAGGCGATGAAGGTATAGAAGACGATGGAAACGATCTGCAGGGTGATCGCCATGGAGCTTTGCGCGGATGTCTGGGGCTCGGGCATGAAGGCTCGTTCGCGGGCGGCGGTTAGAGGGCCGCATCATCGCGTGCCGCGAAATTAAAAGAAAGCAGGCTAACTATTTATTCCCATCCGGTCCTTTCAAGAGGGCAATGAGGTGAACCAAAAAGCCCCGTCACGCTGGACGGGGCCTTGTCTTGCTACTTACCGGTTGCCGCTGTCTTAGAACAGCAGGCCCTGGCTACGCAGGTAGTCGTCGTAGGTGCCACTGAAGTCGGTCACGCCGTTCGGGCTCAGCTCGATGATGCGAGTGGCCAGGGACGATACGAACTCGCGGTCGTGGCTGACGAAGATCAGCGTGCCCGGGTAGTTTTCCAGCGCCAGGTTCAGCGCTTCGATGGATTCCATGTCCAGGTGGTTGGTCGGTTCGTCCATCAGCAGTACGTTGGGCTTCTGGCAGGCCAGCTTGCCGAACAGCATGCGGCCCTGTTCACCACCGGAAAGCACCTTGACCGACTTCTGGATTTCGTCGGAAGAGAACAGCATGCGACCCAGGGCAGCCCGGATGTTCTGCTCGCCGCTGGTCCACTGGCCCATCCATTCGAACAGGGTTTCGTCGGCTTCGAAGTCGTGGGCGTGGTCCTGGGCGTAGTAGCCAGTCTCGGCGCTGTCGGTCCACTTCACGTTGCCCGAATCCGGGGCGAGCTCACCGACCAGAGTACGCAGCAGGGTGGTCTTGCCGATGCCGTTGGGGCCGATGATGGCCACGCGCTCGCCGGCTTCCACGGTGAAGCTGAAGTCCTTGAACAACTGCTTGTCTTCGAAGCCCTTGGATACCTTCTCCAGGGTCACCGCCTGGCGGTGCAGCTTCTTGTTCTGGTCGAAGCGGATGAACGGGCTGACCCGGCTCGACGGCTTGACTTCCTCCAGCTGGATCTTGTCGATCTGCTTGGCGCGGCTGGTGGCCTGCTTGGCCTTGGAGGCGTTGGCCGAGAAGCGGCTGACGAAGGTCTGCAGCTCGGCGATCTGCGCTTTCTTCTTGGCGTTGTCGGACAGCAGGCGCTCGCGAGCCTGGGTCGAGGCGGTCATGTACTCGTCGTAGTTGCCCGGGAACAGGCGCAGCTCGCCGTAGTCCAGGTCGGCCATGTGGGTGCACACGCTGTTCAGGAAGTGCCGGTCGTGGGAAATGATGATCATGGTGCTGTTACGCGCCGTGAGGATGTTTTCCAGCCAGCGGATGGTGTTGATGTCCAGGTGGTTGGTCGGTTCGTCCAGCAGCAGGACTTCCGGATCCGAGAACAGCGCCTGGGCCAGCAATACCCGGAGCTTCCAACCTGGAGCCACTTCCGTCATGGGGCCGAAATGCTGTTCCAGGGGGATACCCAGGCCCAGCAGCAGTTCGCCGGCGCGGGACTCGGCGGTGTAGCCGTCCATCTCGGCGAACTCGGTTTCCAGCTCGGCCACGGCCATGCCGTCTTCTTCGGTCATTTCCGGCAGCGAGTAGATGCGATCGCGCTCGGCCTTGACCCGCCACAACTCCTCGTGGCCCATGATCACGGTGTCGATCACGGTGAATTCTTCATAGGCGAACTGATCCTGGCGCAGCTTGCCCAGGCGTACGTTCGGCTCGAGCATGACCTGGCCACTGGAGGGCTCCAGGTCGCCGCCGAGGATTTTCATGAAGGTCGACTTGCCGCAACCGTTGGCGCCGATCAGGCCGTAGCGATTGCCGTTGTTGAACTTGACCGAGACGTTCTCGAACAGCGGCTTGGCGCCGAACTGCATGGTGATATTGGCGGTGGAGATCAAAGTGCTTACCTATCAGTAACTTATGCAGCTGGATTTTCGCCTGATACCGATTTGATACCAATCTTGAGCTTTCCAGCTCGCTCCAGTCGGAGCTTGAGTTGAGCCAACGGGCATACGTCGACAGCAGCATTTGCACGCTGTGACCCAGCTGTTGGGCGATAAATGCGGGGTTGAGGCCAGACATTGAGCATATTGTCGCATAGGTGTGACGACAGTTGTATGGGGGCCTCCTTTTAATCCCCAGCTCATTCAGCACGGGCACCCACTGTTTATGCAGGTCCGAAGTCTGCTTCACGTAGCCATTCGCGGTACTCGGCGGCGAGGCGTTCCCTCGCTTCGATCTTGTCCTCGGTGCGCTCGATCTCGGTTTCACCCAGGCGCTCGTTGACGTAGTGAATGTCGTCGTACAGCCCCAGGCGAACGTCGGTGGAGAAGCCAAGCTGGCTCAAACATTTGCCGAGCGCATCGGTGAGGGACTTCTTCGGTGCGTCAAAGTCGGTGCTGATTGTTCCGAATTTGTTTTGAGTGATGAAAGGCGTGTGTCCGTAGTGAGTGATCGTCTTGCGCTCACCATCGCTCCCCAGGTACCACAGAGCGACCTTTAAGGTGTGAACCTGGGCAACCATTCCTGACCTGCCTCCGTATCGAGAAAGTCGTCTTCCGGGATGAGCTTGCGTAGAGCTGACATGGTCGTATCCAGAGTGGCGGGATATGTCCATGGAGTCGAGCGCATGGAGTTTCTATACCGCCTGCTCGACAGGCTTGATACCTGGTTTACCGCGAGACTGGTTGGTACGTTCGCCGCGAGCTGGTGGCACCGCGACGACCTGGTAGACCGAAAGGCCTGGGCCATCTTCATTTTCTCGGGTGCTATATGCGCCCATTACCTGACTGGTCTGGTGAGCGCTTATTCGGGAGTGGTCGAGCCACGCAGCGTTGCCAGCATCGGTTTTCTGCTCGGCACCTTCGGCGGCTCGTTGATCGTTGCCATTACTCGGGCAATCAACGCTGCTGACCTTTGGGCGTTCATTCGTTCGAAGTTCGGGGGAGGTGGCACATGATCCTGGAGCACGTTGCAACCTGGTCGGCTGGACTGATTGCGCTATGGGCGACCTGGTGCTGCTTGAGCGGAAAGGTCCGCGACGGGGTGCTGGGGAAGTTGATCTACGCGACTATCGCGCTGAGCGGGTACACGCCTCAGCCGGCCGGGCAATGACACGCTGTTGTACGGGGCCTATACCTCGTTTTCCAAGCAGCCGGCGGTGTCTCGCAACAACCTGCTGACCCGCACCGTCAACCTGGCGTTGCGGTCTGAGCCAACTCGCTACCTGACAACGGTGGTGTAACCCATGGCCAAGTTCTCACTGATCCAGAATCCGACCTTCAAGGCCGACGTGATGGGCCCGCAACTGGGCGGCCAGCCGGTGAAGGTCGGATTCGCATTCAAGTACCTGGACAGGGCTGGCCTGGCCGAGCTCTACGCCGAGTGGGGTGAGCGCCACAAGGCGTTGGTCGTGAAGGCTGATGACATGGACCTGTTGACTTTCACCGCTGCCCAGATCGATCTGCAGGTAGACCAGGTCAAGGCTGTGGTGGCTGACTGGGATTTCAAGGAAGAGTTCAACGACCAGAATATCCGCGTTCTGGTCTCCTCGATTCTCTCGGTGCCCAGCGCTGTGCTGGCGACGTACTCCGAGGCCTTCAATCAAGCCCGCCTGGGAAACTCCTAAGCGCCGCACGCGCCCTCTATCAGCAAGGGCCATCTACGGAAGAGCTCAAGGCCTTTGGCTTCCTGGTGGGTGATCTGACCGGCCAGGACATTGAGGTCTGACCGGGCGTTTGGCCAGCCTTCCTTGTCTTCGAGGCGATGAGCACTCAGTGGCGGGTGGGTGCATGTGGCGCAGCGGGCCTGGACTACGGAGCGCTGCCGAGTGTCATCCGAATGTATGGCGTGCCGGCCAGCTCCCGGCAAAGCATTTTCAGTAACATCCGGCAGATGGAGGCTGAAGCCCTGGCCGTCATGGCTGAACACACAAGTAAAAGCTGATCCCCTGAGGCATTGGTGCCTTCGTCGTGTGATGGTAGAGTCTCGCCAAATCACGATGAGGGATCAGCATGAGAGTTTTGATTGGGGCCCTGGCTATAGCTTTTTTGGCTGGGTGCGCATCACCACCGCCGTTGAACTTTTCCGTTCAGGGGCTGCAAATGTCGACCAATAAGATTGATGCGGACTTGAGGTCCATGTCCGTGTCCTTTGCTAGCCCTAATGAGGCTCGTGGAGAAATCCCTTCAAATGGAGAGGAGGTCCCCAGGCTCTGGGAAAATGCTTTGCGTGAAGGCGTTGATAGAGTCTCGGTTTTCAATGATGACTCCTCCCAAAAGGTGAACATTTTTGTGAAGATCACGGAATTGGATATTGCTGGGGGAGGCGTCACCATGACGTCGAAGGCGAGAGCTACCTACCAGATTGTAAATAGAAAGTCGGGCAAAGTTGTCTATGAGCGAGACGTCGCTAGCATTGGCTCAGTTCCTGGAACGTATGCTTTTTCGGGAGCGACGCGGATTAAAGAGTCAATCAACAGGGCTGTTCAAGAGAACATCCGAGTTTTCTTAGAGGCAATAAGTATTACGAAGATCGATGCTTGAGCGTTGCTGTAGGGGCCTGGCTTGAGATTGGCATGAGACCAGTCTGAGGTTCATGAGTATTTATTACATATTGCGCCTGAACGCTCTCTTGTTAAAAAACCCGCCTTGAGCGGGTTTTTCATTGCCTAAGGAAATGAAACTGAGACTAGGGCATCCCACAGAAAACAGAGACTTCAATGAGTACTATCTTCGCTTCGATTGACATTGAGGTTGAGTCGTCCCGGGTCGTCAAGGCTGCTGATGACCTCGACAAGCTGGTGGATTCGGCGGTCGATGCCGAAAAAGCGATTGATGGCCTCGGCAAGTTCGGTGAAGGCCTGGCCAACACCGGCAAGAGAATCAGCCAAGCGGAGATTGAGGCCGCCCAGGGCATCGACAAGGCCACCAGTGCGAAAGAACGCCAGGTCGATGCTAGCCGGAAGTCCGGGGCAAGTGCTGCCAGCGAAATCGCCATCATCAGCCAGCTCGAAGGCGATTACCGGCAACATCGACTGCATGGAGAAGCTGGTTCAGGCAGAGGGACTGCTTGAGCGTGCCCGCACGGCCTGGTCACCATCGAGCAGCAGGAGGCCTACCAGGAACGTCTCGGCAAATCCTTCGACAAGATCGAGAAGGCCGAGGCGAAGGAGGCTGCGCAGAAGCAGCGCCTAATCGATATCGAGAACCGGCAGATCGAAGCACTCAAGCGCACAGTAATAGCATCGACCCTCTGAATGTGAAGCTGGCCAAGCTGGAGGCGCAGGAGAAGGAAGCGCATGAAGCTTTCCGTCTTGGCGCAATCAACGTGGAACGCTACAGCGAGGCTCTGGCCAAGATCGGTAAGGATCGGGTCGGCATCGCTGCTACAGAGGGCGCGTTCGACAAGCTGAAGCTCGGCACCCGCCAGGCTCAAGAAAACGTCATGCAGTTGAGCAATGCCCTGCAGTCGGGGGATTGGGGGAGCGGCGTTCGTGCTGTTGCCCAGCTTGGCGCCGAAGCTGGTGCCTCGGCTAAGAGTTTAGCCGCGGCCCTGTTGCCGGCAGGCCCGCACAGCCCTGGTGCTTGCCGAGCTGTTCAAGCGCGTTGACGAACGAGCGGGAGATCTGGCAGCAGATGCGGATCAAAGCCGGAGCAGGGGAGTGACGTGCGAGCAGGCATATGACAGTTTGGAAAAATAGGGCACGCTCATTTAGCGGGATGTATCTGGCGTGATTTCTAGAGTCATGTTACTACTTGTTCCTGTTTATGGTCTTTGCGCTGTTGATTGGTATTCGCTGCGAAAGACCATATATGGGTTAGAGGCTATTTGTTAAACTGAACAGATTTTGTAAAGGATTTGTCGTCACGGCTAAAAGTGACCTCTACTTTTTTTCCAGACCTCTCTTCAATCATGATGCCTAGGGTGTTTATGTTTTTTATTCTTTGTCCATCGAATGATTCTAATATGTCTCCAGATAATAAGTCTGCATTGTAGGCAGGGGTGTCGTCAATTACCGTAGTGATTTTTACGCCGAAATTTGACTGCCGTTTTTTACGCTCTTCTTCCGTTAAATCTTTCGTGCGCACTCCAAATGTAGAGGTTTGATTTATATAGTAGACCGCTGCGTAGTTTGCTCGGTGCTCAGTCGTCGGAACGTAATCCGTTGTTGTGCTATAGGTTGTTCCTGTTCCTTGGATGGTTGAGCTTTTTCTGCCTTTGGAATCTGTTATTAACGCAGACTCAAATGTTGTGCTTGAAGTTGGTTTTATAACAGCTGTCGACGTGGTATAGCTACCTGAGTATTCAGGGTCTCTAAGAACTATTAAGTCTGCTTTTACCGCTTTTCCTTGTTCGACCGCAAATTTTTCCGGAACATATGCTGAGCTGTTAAAAGAGGACTTTCCAATGGGCATGTAGCCTTTGCGTGCCCAAGCATCAAGTCTCGCCTGACCATCTTTGGGGGTGACGTGATCTACAAATGGAGTCTCTGGCGGGGGAGTTGCTCGTATTTTAGCTATGATTTCCGGGGTGGTTCCGGATAGGTCAGAATAGTAGGCAGTGTATGGGTTGTTGTTTACGCATCCTGCCAATGCAAAATAGAAAAAAGCGAGAGTAGTAAAACTGATAATGTTTTTTTCATTTCTTCATCCATGTTTTTGTTACGGCTATGCTTTAAAGCGAGTGCAATTTAGCATTATTCAACACCATTGCGTAAGCGGCATTCTGGCGCAAGGAATCGGGTATGAAGGAGAGAGTTTTTGCAGCAGAGCCTATCGATGATCAGTCGTGGCTCATCACATCGCCACCGGCTTTGGTCAACACTTCTATAAGTTCAGCCCCATGATTCCTGTTGTTGCGTAGGTGTGGCGGGTGTCGTACTGCCGGCGTTCATGGATGAGCAGCGCCTTGAGCGCTGATTTGAAGTCGCGGATTGTAACCCTGATCCACAGCCCTCCTTTGTGCTGCTGGAACACTAAAGGGCTTTGCGGATGGGTTGACTTGGAGATCAAGCGCGAAGAGTCACCATTGGCCGGGCTTGGTTGATGGCATTCATCGCGCGGTCGTGGAGTGATACTGTCCGGTGGTGCCTGGTCTTCGTTCGCTCATGTGGCGTTCAGTTCATGATGATCCGGTGAAAGCTCAGCGTGTCCTCGGGGAGGTGCAAGTTGGGATGGTGAGTTGCCGATCTCCCGCCCAGTCGATTGCAATGGCTCTTCCCGCGGAGCATCAGACTCCTGGCGGACCACCGGGGGGGTCACGGTGATGGGGGCATACACTGCGCGCTGTTCCCGAGCCGGGATGATCGCCGTTCTTTCTTCAAGCACGACTTCACCTCGATAGCTATATTTCTCTGCGTTCGACCAAATCGGTTTTTGAGGGTGCGGTACAAATGTGCTCCTGTGCGTGGTTTGCCCTTGCGGGTCTGGCTCGGGCGCAGTTAGTACTCCTCTGACATGGACTTGAAATCTTCCAACGATTCGCTCTCCGTCATTTACTCCCAGCAATGCCTCGTGCGATCTAACTGCGGTCGCCAGTTCGGTCACTGACTTCTGAGCGCGCTCGGCACCGGCTAGCAGACTGGACTAGACCGTATCAGTTCAAAGATAGGCTGGTCTCGGCCCGGCCCGAGAAAAACTCAACATCGTATCCGGTATTAGTTGATCACTACATTACGAGCTGTTTTAACGCAGCATAATCCTCTCATAGGTACCTTTCGTAAAAAGCCCAAGTGCTACAGGCGTTTGGCTATTAGTACAGGCGTACTAATCGATCTTGACCAATCCCGACTCGTATAGTTTTCGCTGGATTACATAAATCGGGAAAGGACCTCCATGGGTTACAAACTTCCACTTCTCTGCCGATGGCTGGCTGCTTTGGCCATGGTCGGCAGTACCTCGGCCATGGCCGAACATGCCTCGGGCGACTACTGGATCATCTACGGTAAAGGGGAGCGCCTGCATAACGAGGTGTACGTCGCTGATGCTGCCGGCATCGTGCAAAAGCCTGGTGGAGTGCAATCGGCGCAGGTCATGCAGTTGTTCGAAGACCCGGCCTTTCCGACCCTCGCTGCCTATGAAGTGCAGGTCAAATGCAAACAGCGCCAGATCCGCTTGGACAGCGCCCGGGCGATACGTCGTTTCGACGGTGCCGTGAAGGATGTGAAGACCAATATCCACGGCTGGGTCGCACCTAAGGACTATTGGTTACAGCGCACCTTTGCCTTTGTCTGTGCCCCCGACAACCGCGCGCACAATCAGATGTTGCCGATTGGCAAGATGCCGGCGGTGAAGATGGTCGCTACCGTCCAGGCCATGTTCATCCAATTGATCGGCGTCCAGGCCAACAGCCAGGCGGTGCAAGAGCTGGACGATATGCTGGGTAACAGCGCCCGATGAGCACACGCTTTCTGTTATGCCTCAGCCTATTGTTGCCAACCCTGGCCGGCTGCATCCCGACGCTGCCGGAGTTGCTCGCCAGCCGTGAATGGCAGGGGCGCGATGCCAAGCAGGCCATCGACTTCTTCGGTCCGCCCTGGCGCATGGAGCCGTTGCCTGGCGGAGGCGGGGTGCAGTTGGGCTGGTATCGCGACACCACCTATGTGCGTCAGGAGGTGGTTGGCAGCAGTGCGCAGATGCAAGGCAATGTAATGGTCCAGACCAACTACTGGGACGATGTGTCTCACCCGGGTGGTTGCACGATCCTGATGACGGTGGACAAGGCGCGGCATATCAGTGACTTCTCCACCAAGGGCCGTTGCAACGGCGTGAACCTGGCGCCGTAGCCGGCCAGGAGAACAGCCGGTGAAGTTGCTGGCGGGCTTGCCCTGCGACTGCACCGACACAGGTCAAGTACAGGCGCCCAGTGCCTCTGGTCTGCACCCAGTAGTATCGTGGGCATGAGCACCCTCGTCGACTTCTACAGTTCAGGTCTTGGGATGCCAAGAGGCCTTGTGCAGGGCTTCTTACTTCTGGCGTCTGGCTTAGGCTGTTCAGGTGCATTGAGGGTCCATGTTGTCTTAGAATGGCTCTTTCCCGCCCTTCAAAGGAATGATTACGTGGTGAGCAACAACGCCATCTGCTGTCCGCAATGCCAAGGCCAAAACGTCCAGCTTCTGTCCGTCATCCATGCTGCCGGCACCTCTCACATACAAGCGACCCATCAAGTGCAATCCCAATCCGGATTCGGCCCCAGCGTGACCGTCGAAACTACAGGTCGGCATCAGACCGACTTGGCTGCCAGCGTCGGCCCACCCCCGGGTAAGCGCCTGCTTGGCCCAGTGATCCTTACAGGGGTTGGCGCCATCATCTTGTATGACGGTCTCAAACTCATGAACACTTTCTGGGGAGTGGATTGGACGAGGTTCTTCATGGGCGTGATATTGATCACGGTCGGCGTGATCGGCTTCGTCCGTCACTGGAAATTCAACGTCGCGCAGTACGACAAATTGGAAGAATGGCGTCGTACCTGGATGTGTCATGCCTGTGGCACTCGATTCCAGCCATAAACAGCGCAAAAGGGCACCTTCGGGTGCCTTTCTTTTTTGTCTTTCTCAACCAGTCCCCGTCAACTCACTGTTAAAGCATGTTTTGCGTTTGCAGTGATTTATTTCCTGTACGTTCGCCGTATTCGCTGGAACTCATTCAAATGCGGCGCCTAAAGAGTGATACCCAGGCACTTGATCGCCACAAGTGCGGGCCACATCAACGAGCGCATGTTGGGCTTACTTACTGAGAGCCGGTGGATCGACACGTTAGCAAAAAGCCAAGTAGCGATAGTTGCACGGGCTTGTTCCGGGGGTATTTGCAGTATCTGTTTTCGTATAGATAGGACGGATGTGCTAGATAGCCCTTTGCCTTATATTCAGGATGTGAAGCTACCGCCTTCAAAGATAACGGCGAAGGACAGGCCTCCATGATCGCTTTCACAAGGCAACTCTTACCTGCCGTATTACTGTGCAATGCCCTCGCTGCTCAGGCGAGCGATGTACAGATGGGGGACTTTTGGGTAGTTCACTACCAGGGAGGCTTGGGCAAGCATCAGGTGTTCATCGCCGACGGTGACCCCAATAATATCTTCAGTCGTCCGGGTGGCCTGAAATCATTGGGCGTCTATCAACTTTACGAAGAGCCTGGCAAGCCCACTTTTACCGCTTGGGATGTGGAAATCGATTGTGCAAAGAACCGTGTGCGCACCACTGGGGCACAGGATTTCCGCAGCGTATTCAATGAGCTTCGCAACGCAAAGTATTCCGACCAATGGCAGAGCAAGCCTGACACCTGGCTGGCGCAAAGCCGTGACTTCCTATGCAAGCCGGCTGAACGCCAAGTCAAGAAGATGGAGCGCCTGGGTGTAATGCCTGCATCGCAAATGAGCAAGGCAGGGCCACAACTGTTCCAGATACTGAACCGCGAAACCGCCAAGGCGGCCATCATGCAGCAGATAGATGAAGGATTCGCACAGATGTCGGCCAAGTAAAGCGGCCTCCAGGGAGAAGACCTTATGAACCGATTGCTCATCTTGGGCCTGTTGGCCACCTTGCTCAGTGGCTGTGCATCACTGGCGGCCAGCAGTGCCTGGAAAGATCGTCCGGTGGGCGAGTTGATCGACTTCTTCGGTGTGCCAAGACGGATCATGGTGGTGCCGGAGGAAGATTTAGTAGTGCTCAGATATGTACGCGACAGTAGTTATGTCACGCGTGAAGCCGCGGGTACTTATACGGGGCCGCAGAACGGGCAACTTGTACATGCAGAGTACTGGGAAGACGTGCAGCACTCAGGCAGTTGCGAGATCGATGTGTTCGTCAATAGAGCTCGACTGGTGCAAAAGGTGCGGACGAAAGGGCGCTGTGCCGCTGTCGAGATGGCACCGCAAACTCGGTCGGTATCAGGCTAGCGAGTGAGCAGCGTCGATCCCATGAAACGAGGTAGCAAGTGCACGGGCACTCTGCAAACAGTCATGGGCGCGTGTTGGTTGCTGTATCTGGCCCCGTAGGCATGTTAGGGCACTCATCTACCCATCGCGTAACCCTCATGTCATTTAGGTGTTCGCCGATAGTGTCGACACGCAGGCACGTGCCTTTCTTTGAGTAGAACAAGATGCAGCGCGAACTATCTAGGGCGCAGGTGTCGACCTCGAAAAACTTGTGTGCAACCAGCTCCCGTTCCACGCCGCTGTATTCATAAGCATCAGAGGTATGCATCAGTGTCGGCTGCCAACCTTGTTTGACCAACTTAGTCCTGGCCACAACAAAAGACTCACCGCTGGCAATGCCGGCCGGCCCATGTTTTTCGTTCATCGGCTGCAAGCCACCGGCAAACGCTACACTGATATCGATGCAATAAAGTGCGACGAGGGCAAGGATCGATGTCTCGATATCTCTAAGGCTAGGTGTCAACTCAGTGAGCTCCATCACTCCAGTATGCTTACGCGACGGGCAACCCTGATCAACGTCGCCTGCCTCTTCGTCCCTGTGATCTGTTCAGCGTGCGTGGTATCGGTGTCCGCTTTCAAGGCGGGCCGAATTGTTTCGTAACGATGGAGCTATGTGAAGAGCTGCAGCTTGATTGTAACCCTGTATCCCTTATTCTGAAGTGGCAGAAGACCTTGAAGCCGCTGGTGCATGAGCGAGCTGGATTGTCAATTTGACCGAACCACTAGTCACGGATGGCTTTTATGCTTACGAACTTGGGAAATCATGACCTCCAAAAAATTGAAGAACTGTTCCTGCTTGCGGTCGACCACAGGGTGTGTTCGCTTTCAGGTAAGTCCGCTAAAGCTCAAATAAAGAATATGACGGCGAGGCTCAAAGGAGCCAACCTTCTAGCAGACGATAGCCTGATCACCTATTTTGAGGATTTGATTACCGATCCGGAAGTTGAAAATCTGGCTCGCCGCAAGTCAGTATGCAGGGTAGTCAATGCAGCCTATGGCATAGGTACGCAACTGGCTGGAAACGGTGCCTCGCTGGAGATGTACTTGGTTTAACCGGAAAACCGACCTTGGAAAAACCCAGCAGTGCGCTGGGTTTTTTTATGTCTGCAAACTGGTTTCCTGACTTTCTAGGGCTGGAAGTTCAAGTGACCTGTTTGGTCAGGATGAACTTCTCGCCTCGGGAAGTGATAGTACGAGTTAGTACGAATGCTATTGGCAACAGATAAGTTTGACTATTGGTACAGGCATCGCAGTTCGATTCTGTCAGCCCAGATCTGCCTGCAGAATTCGGATCTTGTAGGCTTTCAATAATGCCGATCTTCCCTCGGCCACGGCTTCAGCCAACACACACAGATCCAGGTATCGCTCCTCATCGAATGGCAGGCAAAAGGGTGCGATGTTGTCTCGTAGATCGTGCGCAATGCTTTGTGCGACGCCTCCTGCAAGAGCTTCTTCGATGGCGTCGCGGATGTTCATTTTTATTTGAAGCTTATCTGGTCGATTTTCCGACGTTGCCTGGTAGAGGTCGGTTGCCAACTCCAATAGACGCATGCGGTGCTCTTGGTTATTCAAGTTCTGTTCCTTTGTGGGCCATGGGTGGGCTGCTGGCCCCGGGCCGCAGACAGACATCCGAGCCTGCGGATGTCCTGTACCCGGGGCGTTATGAGGCTGTGGCCGTCAGGCTTGCAGCGCGCCGTTGTATACGTCGAAGGACTCGTAAACCACCCAGCCGCCTTCGGTTGCCGGCCCTTCGTTGTCGATCACATAGGAGCCCGCCTTGAAGTAGAAGGGGTACCTATCCCAGGACTTGCCGACTGGCATGTTGGCGCTGAGGGTATCAAGAGCAATGCTCAGTTCGCCCAGGGCATCGACCTCAACGCTGTAGTCGAACGCCTGGCCCAGCGCGACGGGCTTCTTCAACACAGTCCTGGCCAGGCCTCCCGGTGTGCTACGGGTCTCGATCCGCACGACGCCGTTCCACCAGATGACCATCAGGAACGGATTGGGGGCGTTGAGGGCATGGATCTGCCCGACGATGACCTTGCCACTGGATGGAGCGGCTTCCACGCGGACTCGGCCGCTCATGGCATGCCTGGCACTGCCGCGTGGCCAGTTGAACGAGACAGGGGAGTCAGGGAGAGTCTGGCGGCTCTCGGTGCGCGGCGTCTTGGAGGTCCCCGAGGTGCCGCCCTGGACCGAACACCAATAATTGGTGTGGCCGTTCTGGTCGATCCACAAAAGGTCCTGCGGCGGACGCTCTGGATAGAGGTAGAGGGTGCCGTGGGCGATGATGCTGCCGAAGTTGTTCATGCTGTTCCTTATGGTCCTTGGATATGAAACTCGCAGTTCCTTGCAGGTGCTGCGCTGATGTCGAGCAAGGCATTGGCCAGAAATCCGCGAGCTTTGCGGGACTTCGTTCAATGCCTTGTCTCTCGCTCCCTGAAGATGGCCAGGCCGATCCCGGCTAGCCGCTGACGATCCGAAGTGGCACGTCTTGTTAAAGAGCGATGCAGCCTTCGCTGCTGGGCCGACGGTGAGTCGGCATGGATGGAATATAGGTAAGCCTGTATTTATTGTAAATGGGTATTCCTATATTTTATCGTGCAAAGAAACCCGCCTATGGCGGGCTCACAAGAAGCTGGGGGATGGCGTGGGTCAAGCGCCTGGAGGGATTGCAAAACAGCCGGTATCAGCGCGAGTACATCGCCCACCAGAACACATGGCCCAGGATCGAGATTTGCTGTTCCTGGATCTCGGTGAAGTCATAGTCTTCATCAGGGTGTTCTTCCCGGTTGAAGCTACGCAGGCGCAAACCGCCAGGCAGACGGTAGAGCTGTTTTACTCGCAACTGGCCGTTGTGATCGAGGGCATACATCTCGCCGTCCACCACATCCTTCAGCGCACATCTGCCGCTGTTAACGCCCACCGTGGCGCCATCCCGCAATACCGGGATCATGCTGTTCCCACTCACCGATACGCATCTTGCATCGCCGAGTTGCACGCCGTTCTGGCGCAGATCCTTCTTGAAGAAGCGCAGGTGGGCAGTGGTGCTGGCCTCGATCACGAAACGCCCAGAACCGGCAGCCAGTTCCACCTCATGCAGGAACGGGACGTACATCTCATTGTCACCAAGGGGAGTGTCCTCGTCCCAGGTCTCGATAGCGTCCAGTTCGATCTTCGGTGCCTGCATTGCGGGGCTCTGCCGGTCGGCAACCAGCATCTGACCATCACCTTCGGCCAGCCACATGGCGGATACGCCACAGGCAGAGGCGATCTGCGCCACGAAGGCGGTGGCCTTGGATTTTCCTCGCTCCAGATCGGAGATCGAGGTCTGGGTGATACCCGCCCGCACAGCCAGTTCGGTCTGGTTGAGCTGGGCATGGCGGCGGGCGGTCTTGAGGCGGTCTTTGAGTTCCATGGCGGCAGTATTACGGGGTCTCCCATAATGTGGCAAATCGGTTTTCCTATAATTCGATGGACGGCCTCCCATGGACGGAGGCGGGGAGTTAGCGTAGCGCGTCCGAGTATTCGGATCGCCAGAAGGGCCAGGATGCTAGAGTCCTTGCCAAACCGCTCGGCTGCAGGCCCTGCGAGCACGGGAAGAACTTTTATATGGCGAACAACGCTTCACGGTTGGTGTACCGACTACCACGTCCCGATGACGCGGAGCGGCTTTTCAGTATCTACGGCGACCCACGCACCAATCTGTTCAACCCTGCGGGACCAATGGCCGATTTCGCTCAAGCACAGGCGCTGTTAAGCCGCTGGATCGAACATTGGACACGGCACCAGTACGGTACCTGGGCGATCGCCAGCAGTTGCGCGCCGGAGCACATCCTGGGATTTGGCGGGATTGCTACGCACCATTACCTGGCCGAACAGCGTATCAACCTGGGTTATCGCTTCGCGGTCGAAGCCTGGGGCAGGGGCTATGCCACCCAGTTGGGGCGCGATGCGCTGGAGCATGCGTTCGAACAACTGGGCCTGCCGGAAGTCCATGGGCTGGTCAGGCCCGACCATGGAGCGTCGATCCGAGTGCTGGAGAAGATTGGCATGCAGCTCTGCGGTGAACTGGATGATGTGCCGGGCCAGCCCCCAAGCCTGGTATTCAAGGTGCAGCGCATTGCTCCGGCTTGATCCGCGCGAAGAGCCACAGCGCCTCGATGCATCAACTGCCGAGAGTGGGCGATCGGCGGTGTACAGCCGGGCTTTTCGTCAGGAATGGAACTGCTCGAAGGCTTCAGCCTCGATCTCGCCGTTTCCTGAAATGAGGTTGCCGCCTTCTTCTCGCAGTTGGTAGTCATGCTGTTCGCCGCCAATGGCCGCGGCCCCATCGAGGCCCAGCAGCAGGCTGTAGAACACATCGGTCAGCGCCGTATCCATGGCCTCCCACAGCTTTTGCGATTGTCCTTTACTCAGTTCCAGCGCCCTGAACTGTTGGGCGGCGGCTCCTGTCCCATGGCGGAGCTCCTCCTGGACCAGGCGTTTCTCGGCTTTCCAAAGTGCCACGAATTCTTGTGCATCCATGTGCTCATTCCGCTTTGTGGTTCAGCCGTGAAGTATGCCAGTTCTCTTCAGCGTGTTCGGGGTGGATGCTAACGGCCATCAAAGCGCCATTATTTTTCTCGGTGACTACAGTTCCCCAGGGCATCTTGGGTATGCTGCGCGCCCGTTTTCGCTGCTCATGGAGAGCTTATGTTCGCTCGCAATGCCTTCGCCTTGACCCTGATGTCTGCCTGCCTGCTGGTTTCAGGTTGCGCTGTTCCCCCAGCCTCCGTGACTACCGAGCCTGTGTCGCTCGAGCCTCTGGGCCAACCCTTGCCCCAGAATGCTGCCCGGAGTGCCTTGATCGAGCGGATCATTACCAATGACGCGGTCGTCGTATCCGCGGGCAAGCCGGTACTGGCAGCCGACACCAACAACGACGCACGCATCGCCGCCCTGAGGAAAGCGGATTCGGCGCGGCTGCCTGAGGCCTACTGGACGCTCTACAAACAGAACCTGGAAGCCATGCAATACGACCTCAACCATCAACATGACGCGGCCCGGGACCAGTATGTTGCGGCTTACCGCGACGAATTGAACCGTGTCGACGACGGTGTGCTGCAAAAGCTCGCCAGCGGGTCGCAAGCCCTGGACGACAAGAGCCGGCGCCAGTGGGGCGCGCGCATGGCGCAAAGGACTTCGCAGTACATGATCAAGAGCGATGAGTCCTTTCGCGCGGCCACCAAGGCGCACCTGGATCGCATGGCGCTGATGGATCGCCAGTATGATGTCTGCTCGCGCAAGGCCGATTGCTGGGATGCGCCCGCCAAGTAGTGAGCCTGGACTTCAGCAGCGTCCTCAGTAGGGGAGCTATGGCGAGCTGTGCCGTTGGAGTATCAGCCATTCCTGCCTGCTGATGTGGCTGATGTGTTCGTCCCGGTAGTCGTTCATGAACGGATTGAATTTGCCGCTTTCGCTGTGGTGGTGCTTGAAGCCGCACTTGGCCTGGGCCCGGAACGATTGTTCGTTCCCGGCAAAGTAGCCGCACCACAGGGCGCCAAGATCCAGATCGACAAAAGCGTGGCGCATCAGTTCCCGGACCGCTTCCGGAATCAGTCCCAGGCCCCAGAACGGCACGCCGATCCAGTAGGCGATTTCCGCCTCGTTCCCGGCGATCTCGAAATGACTGTCCTGGCCAATGAGCAATCCCACCAGGCCGATGGCCACATCGTCCTGCTTGCACGTTACTGCGTAGACTTCCGGGCGCGAAAACAGCGTTTGGATGATTTCCAAACTCTGCGCTTCGCTTTCATGCACTGGCCAGCCGGCGATCGGGCCCACTCGCGGGTCGCTGGCGTACCGGTAGAGGCTGGACGCGTCGCTGGGTCGCCAGGGCCGCAGGACAAGGCGTTGGGTGTTCAACATGACGTGTTTTCCTGATGTTTGTGGAGCAAAATAACCAGCGCAATTGTGGAAAACCGCCAGGGCAGGGGCAATGTATGGATCGGGGCAAAAAAAGTAATTTTCAAAACAAAGGGCATGCTTGGAGGGCTGGGCAGCAGTGTTGGACCTGACGGAGAGTGGTGCCGAGGATTTCTTCATTGGTTGTTGCCGGTTCGACGGGGACCAGGGGCACCCCCTGGCCTTGGCCTACGTGGTGGTGCTGGTGTGCCAGCAGGGCAGCGCCGAACTGGAGGTGAACTTCCAGCCGTACAAGGTGATGGAAAACGACTTTCTGGTTCTCGCCGAGGATTCGATCGCCTGGTTCAGGCGCAGGTCCGATGACTTTGCCTGTCGTTGCTATCTACTGAACCGTGCCATCGCGGCAGAGGTGGCCGCGGCGCTGCCCAACAGCCTGTTCGCCTTCTTGAATCGTTCGCCGTTGCTGTGCGCCAACCGGCAATTTCAGGCCTTCTTGCAGGCCTGGGAGAACCAGGCGTCGATCATCCAGGAACAGGGCGCGGACTATCGGCGAACGATGCTGGTCAATCATTTCCAGAACCTGTTCTTGTGGTTATGCGCGAGCGTCGACCTGCAGAGCGTGACCAGGAACGACTTCAGCAGGCCGGAAGCGCTCTGCTGGCGATTCTGGGAGCTGATCGCGGTGCACTGTGGGCAGCAACGAGAGGTGGCGTTCTATGCAGACCTGCTGCATGTGACCCCCTATTACCTGGCACAACTGTCGCGCAAGTATTTCAACGATACGCCCAAGACACTGATCGACAGGCAGGTGGTGCTGGAGATCAAGAAGCAGTTGGCCCAACCACGCAAGGCGGTGCAGCGGATCGCCGAAGAGCTGAATTTTGCCGATGCGTCCTATCTCGGCAAATACTTCAAGCGCCACACCGGCCTGGGTTTGAGCCAGTACCGCAGAGGCTGAGCGAGCCTTGGCGGTTGTCTGCGGCAGGCTCATTTGGCATCATGCGGCCCTCATTCCTGGCCTGATCCTCCACCCCTCTCAATTGGGGATCAGGTCGAGGAATGACCTGAACCTGGCGGCTCGGCCAGGGTTTCTTGCATGGAACAGCTGGTTTTGCGATGGATATGCAGCACGAACACCCCTCTCGTGTCGAACGCCCTTCACCAATCAAACGCAGCAAATGGCCATGGCGTGTCCTGTTCTTCGGCACCTGGCTGATTGCCGCTTTTCTCTTCCTGGTCCTGCTGGGCCTGGGTATCGCTGCGGTGGTTGCAGGTTTCGCCCCGGATCTGGACTGGCAGTGGCGCTGCCTGGCCTTTATCGCGGGCGCAGCGATCATCCTGGTGTGCCTGGCGATGCTCAAGGCCGCCTTTCTCGAGCGATCCTCCGCTCCATCATGTAGAGCATGAGCAGGCTATGCATTTGCACCGGCTCTAGAACAAGGCGGCATAGGGGAATAGGGCGTAACGGCCACCCTGTGGGACGTGCGTATCCAGCTGGCCACCGGCAGCAAAATGCGCGGGCACTTCGACACAAGCACCATGGCGGCACTTGTTGGCTGGCGTGAGGGTGGGATCGTCATGACCTATGCCGCAACAGGTTTGCTCATCGAGGCCATTCGAGTGCATCCATGCCTTGGGCTTCTGCATTGCCCAGGCAGGCCTGGGGCTTTCACTAGACGCTCTTGAAGTAACGCGCGGGAGTGGTACCGAACAGCCCCTTGAAGGCCGCGACGAAACTCGAGGATGACTCGTATCCCACTTCCAGGGCGACATTGGTCACGCTTTCGCCATAGGCCAGGTGCTCCATGGCGGTGAGCAGGCGCTGGCGCTGGCGCCAACTGCCGAAGGACATGCCTGCCTCGTGGCTGAACAGCCGTTCGATGGTCCGCGCGCTGGCTCCCACTCGCCTGGCCAGGCTCTCCAGGGGCTCGCGGTTCGCCGGTTCGCTGCGCAATATCCTTGCCAGGCGCACGGCCCTTGGGTCCGTGGGGAAGGGCAGGTCCACCGGGGAGCGGTCCAGGCTCGTGACCTGGTCGATCAGCACGCGGGCCAAGCGAGCTTCGGGTGTATGTTCGGCATAGTTCCAGGGGAACCCTGCACAGGCGGTCATCACCTCACGCATCAGCGGCGTGATGCCCATCACCAGGCAATAGCCCTCCCTGGGCATGTCGTAGGCATCCGGGTCGATGTACAACACTCGGGTGTGGGTGGGGCGCTTGACCAGGGTCGCATGTTCGGTGCCGGAGCTGATCCAGATCGCCCGGGTGGCGGGCAATACCCATTCGCCCAGGTTGGTGGTGACATGGATGACGCCATTGGCGGCGCACATCAATTGGTGGCGCTTGTGCCGGTGCGGTGGCAGGTCCTCCGGGAACCATTGCTCCAGGCGCCCGACTATGGGGGCGTAGGCCTTGTCCGGATCAGGGTCGCGCAGGTCGGTATCGTGGCGGGTTATCGACATAACTTGGCATAGTACAGATAAATCACAGGCCGCGCTCCTTGTAATGTTAATGCATCTCAATATCAAAGATGCATATCGCAATTCCGAGGAACGCTCGTGTCGCAGATCCAAGCACATTCAGCCGCGCAACTGGCCCAAGAGGGCGGGCAAGCTCCTGCCCTGGGCGCTCCCAAGCGCTCCACTCACCTGTCTTTCTTCATGGCCGGGTTCGCATTGTCTTCATGGGCACCCCTGGTGCCTTTCGCCCAGGCGCGCCTTGGCGCAGATCCAGCGACCCTCGGTGCGTTGCTGCTTTGCCTGGGGCTGGGGGCGATCACTGGCATGCCCGGTGCCGGCGCGCTGGCGGGACGCCTGGGGTGCCGGGCGCTGATCCTGGCCGGCGGGATCGGTCTGGTGGTCGCCTTGCCGCTGCTGGCCATCGTTGCTACGCCCATGGCCCTGGGCCTGTGCCTGTTGTTGTTCGGTGCGTCCATCGGGGCTATCGACGTGGTGGCCAACATCCACGGGACCCAGGTGCAGAAGATCGCCAATGTCCCGCTGATGTCGTTGTTCCACGGCCTCTACAGTATTGGCGGCCTGTTGGGGGCCGTGGCGGTGACGGCTGCGATCGCCGCCGGGGCCAGCCCGGCCCTGGCAGCCAGCTTGGCTGCCCTGGTCATCGCCTGTTGCCTGGTCGTGGCTGTTCCGGGCTTCCTGGTCAGTGAGACTGGCGAGAAGGCTCCATTGCTGGTCTTGCCCAAGGGGATAGTGCTGGTACTGGGGCTCCTGGCCATGGTGATCTTCCTGGCCGAGGGCGCCATGCTCGATTGGAGTGCTTTACTGCTGGCCCAGGACAAAGGACTGGATGTCGGGCTCGCCGGCGCCGGTTACTCCTTGTTCGCTTGCGCGATGACCCTGATCCGCCTGGTTGGCGACCGGATCGTCGCTCGCATAGGGGAGCGTTCGATGCTGCTGGCGGGCTTCCTGATCACCGCCGCCGGGCTGGGGCTGGCTGCTTGGGCCAGTAACCTGATGGTGGTATTCGCCTGTATCGCCATCGCCGGGCTCGCGGCAGGAAATGTGGTGCCGGTGCTGTTTTCCCTGGCTGGTCGCCAGCAAGTGATGCCTGCGCCCCATGCGATCGCGGCCGCCAGCATGCTGGGTTATCTCGGGGTCCTGCTGGGCCCGGCCCTGGTAGGTTATGCCGCCCACGCGGTGGGCCTGGTCCGGTCCTTCCATGGCATCTGCATCCTGGTGGTGCTGGCCGCCTGCGCCATTCCCTGGACCATTCGCGGTCAGCGGTGAACCAGTGCCGGCTCTTGGTACTGGAGGCCTGGCAGCGCCTGGATGAAATGCCGCAGATGCTGCGCGGCCTCTGCCGGCGCCGCCTGGAGCAGGCAGTGGGGGCCGTCGATCTCGATCACCTGGGTATCTGGGCGCAGCTGCAGGACCAAGGCTACCGCCGTTGCCGGCACCAGTCGATCCTGGCGGGCGCGCAGGTACATGAGTGGCAACTGCGATGCGGCCAATGCCGCGCTGCAGTCCACATCACGCACGGCCAGCAGGCGTGCCCGCAGCACCGATGACGCTACCTGGGCTATGGCCCCAGCCAGGGCTGTACGCAGTCCCGGGGTGGAAAACCTGCCCAGCAGCAGGGCAGCCATGGGCCACGACGGCAAATGATGCAGGGATACGAGCTTGAGCAGCCCCATCAGGGGACTCAAGGCGGGGCGCGGGTTGCGTACGAAACTGGCGCACAGCACCAATCCCAGCAGGCCAGGTGGCTTGCGTGCGGCAAGGGCCACCGCCACCGGGCCGGAGAAGGACTCTCCCAGGAGCACGAATGGCCGATCCTTGGGCAACTGCTCCCAGACCCGTTCTTGCAGGGCGGGATAATCCAGCGGCAGGTTGGCGGGATAGTCCAGCACCTGCACTGGCACGTCAGGGCCCAGGGTCTTGAGCAGTGGTTCGAACAGGCGGCCGGTGCCGTCCATTCCGGGCAGCAGTACCAGCGTCGGGAAGCGTGTCGGGAGCATGGTTCGGGCGATCCTTGCCAGGTGAGGGCGGTTGGTGGCGCGCAGCATACGCTGTCCCATGCCACGCACACAGCCGTCGCGAGCCGTCAGGACGCAAAGTGGCTGTCCGTTGAGCTACGTCAATACCTGCCGCAATTAAAGCAGCGCGACCACAAAGCCTCCGCAGCTTTTCACAAATTTGGATTAACCCTTGGTTACAAACTGTGGCTAAAATGCCTGCCGACGGCCAGATGCCGAGAGCCGGACTGGTGACGGAGAGTATCGCCAGTCACGCTTTTTCAATTCAGACGCTGCCATTTGCCTCCGGCCCAGCGGGTTTGTGGAGGCGCAGCATGTTCCCTTCTGACGTGTGACGATTTCCGTGAAACTCATCATTGCCGCTGTATACGTTCTATCCATTGCATACGTACACCTGCGGGGGCGAGTGCGCCACAAACTGGGTCGCCAGCTCAGTGACCACTCCACCTTCCTGGCGCCGATCAACTGCTTCCTCTACCTGTTCTCCAAACATCCGAACCGGCCGTACCTGGACCCGGCGGACTTCCCGGAAATGGAAAAGCTCAAGGAGCACTGGGAAGAGATCCGTGCCGAGGGGCAGAACCTGCTGCAGGCCGGCGAGATCAAGCGCTCCGACCAGTACAACGACGTGGGTTTCAACTCGTTCTTCAAGACCGGCTGGAAGCGTTTCTATCTCAAGTGGTACGGCGACAGCCATCCTTCGGCGATGAAGCTGTGCCCGCGGACCACCGAGCTGGTACAGAGCATCGGCTCGATCAAGGCCGCGATGTTCGCCGAGCTGCCCCCAGGCTCGAAGCTGGTTCGCCATCGCGATCCCTATGCCGGTTCCTACCGCTACCACCTGGGGCTGTCCACGCCCAATAGCGAAGGCTGCTACATCGAGGTCGATGGCGAGCGCTACCACTGGCGCGATGGCGAAGCGGTGATGTTCGACGAGACCTATATCCACTATGCGGAAAACACCACCGAGCAAAACCGCATCATCCTGTTCTGCGACGTCGAGCGGCCGATGAAATACCGCTGGGCCGCAGCGTTCAATGGCTGGTTCAGCCGCACCGTGATGTCGGCGGCCGGCTCGCCCAACGATGCAGGCGACAAGACTGGTGGCCTGAACCGGGCCTTCAACCGGCTGTACAAGATCCGCCTGCGGGGCAAAGAACTGAAAAAACGCAATCGCGCGCGCTACTACCTGGAAAAGTGGGCGATCTTCGCCGCGCTGCTGTTGCTGTTCATCTATATCTGATTACCCCGCCACCTGTGAACTCTTCAGTGGCCAGCCTTGCACCGGCCCTGAAGAGTCCCGCCAATCCCGCTGCCCGCATCCTCCCGTGGACACCGGGCGTTACATCTCCCTCAAGATTATTTGATTAACAAAGCCGAACCCCGGGCGTAGCGTGGAATCGAATCCGATACCTTCGCTCCCGAGGAGATCTGTCATGAACAGTCCGGCTCGCGGCCTTGCCGCATTCCTTGTCCTGGCCTGGGCCGCCGGTACCGCCTGGGCCGCCCCGGAGCCATCCGGCCAGGTGGTGGGCACCTGGCACCTGGCGCAAAACCTGCCCAACAGCGGCAATAACGATCCCTACAGCAACCCGATTCGTCGGGCCAATCCCAACAGCATGCAAGGCACCCAGCCCGCCAACCCTCCAGTGCGCGGCCCCGGGACTGTGCCCTCGAGCCCAGCCCCCACCCTGGAGAACGGTGGGATCGGCAACGGCTATCCTCGTGGTGGGGTACAACGGCCCAACCCCGATCCACGCTTGCCGGCCCCCAGCTACGACGCCAACGGCAACCGGCGCTGAAACGCCCACGGCCGTGCCAGGGAGTGCTGTACCAGCGGCCAGCAGGGAAGCCTCTCGATCCATATAAGGAAACCAGTATGTTGCGTAGAAGCCTGTTCACCACCCTGTGCACCAGCGTCCTGCTGGCTAGCGCCACACCGGCCCTGGCCGTCGAGAAGCAGACATTCGCCAGTGAGCTCGGCACCTTGAGCCTGGCCCCGGTGGTGCAAGGCCTGGACCATCCCTGGGCCCTGGCGTTCCTGCCGGATGGCCAGGGCATGCTGGTCACCGAACGGCCGGGCAACCTGCGCCTGGTGAGCCCCGACGGCAAGCTCTCTGCGCCCTTGAGTGGCGTACCGAAGGTGTGGGCCCAAGGCCAGGGCGGCTTGCTGGATGTGGCGTTGTCGCCGGATTTTGCCCAGGACCGCCTGGTCTACCTGTCTTACGCCGAAGGTGGCGGCCAGGGCGACACTGCCGGCACCGCAGTGGGCCGTGGCCGACTGGCCGAGGATGGCAGTGGGCTCAAGGACTTCCAGGTGATCTTCCGCCAGGAACCGAAGCTCTCCACCGGCAACCATTTCGGCTCGCGGCTGGTGTTCGACCGCGACGGCTATCTGTTCATCACCTTGGGAGAGAACAACGTGCGGCCCACCGCCCAGGACCTGGACAAGCTCCAGGGCAAGGTCGTGCGCCTGTACGCCGATGGCCGGGTCCCAGAGGACAATCCCTTCGTTGGCCAGGCCGGTGTGCGTCCGGAAATCTGGAGCTACGGCCAACGCAATCCCCAGGGAGCGGCACTCAACCCCTGGAGCGGGACGCTGTGGGAAGGCGAGCATGGCCCCAAAGGCGGTGACGAGCTGAACATCATTGAGCGGGGCAAGAACTATGGCTGGCCCCTGGCGACCCATGGCATCGACTATTCGGGCCAGCCGATCCCCGAATCTGGCGGGCAGACCGCCCCAGGCACGGTGGCGCCGCAGCATGTCTGGGAAAAGTCGCCAGGCATCAGTGGCTTGGCGTTCTACGCCGCTGATCGCTTCAAGCCCTGGCAACATAGTGCCTTCATTGGTGCCCTGAGCAGCCAGCAACTGATCCGCCTGCAGTTCGATGGCGATCGCGTTGTGCATGAAGAGCGTTTGCTGGGCGAGCTCAAGGCGCGTATCCGCGACGTGCGCCAAGGCCCCGACGGTTATCTGTACGTCCTCACCGACGAAGACCAGGGCGCCCTGTACCGACTCGGCCTGGAGTAAGCCTCAGGCACCTTGCGCGGGCTGACGTGAATAGAGGACCACGGCGGCCCGCAGCTTGCTGCTGCCGAAGCTGCACATCTTGTCGAACTCTCGGTGGCTCACCGGCAGATGCTGGCAATCCATGGCCTGGCGATGCTGGCTATGGTCGACATCGGGGTCGTGCAGGTAGACGAAGTCCTGGTCGCAGTCGGTGACCATCACCCAATGGGGCGCCTTGGAGCGGGTCAGTCGATAGCTGCTGATCAGCACCAATGGCTGGCCGCCGTCGTCCAGCAGGCGCGGCAGCTCCAGCGGTCCGCCGAGCACCTGCTGTACGTCGCTGGCATCCAATGCCTTGCAGAACTCGTCGTGGACCAGGCGCATGACGTCTTTTTTATGCTCGTCGCGTACGCCGTTGAGGAACAGCGGTCCGGCGCTGTTGACCTGCAAGCGTACGCCAAAGCCCCGGCGCCAGGCCGCCAGGGCCAGACCCTGGGGGCTGCAGCCACCGTGGCCGGCGGTCATGAAGACCGTGGTCGCCTCGCGCCAGATCTGCAGTTCCTCCCGGCGCTCCAGCAGTCGGCTCGGTTGCAACGCGGCCATGGCCATCAGCAGGCAGGCCGGGCCGCAGGTGAAGTCGGTGGTCTGCTGGTAGTAGGGCACACGGATACTGCGGGTCTCACGATGCTCGCGGATGCGTTTTTCCAGGCGCAGGGCGTCGGCATGGTCCTCGTAGTAGTCGTGGAGCCTGGCGAAGCGTCGATAGCCGCGGCGCTCGTAGAGGGCGATGGCCGTGGGGTTGTCGCTGCGCACCTCCAGGCGCAGGTAGGCGCAGTCGTGGGCCAGGGCGCAGTCCTCGATGCGTTGCAGCAGGCGCTTGCCCAGGCCCAGCCCCCGGGCATCGGCAGCGATGGCGATGGAGTACAGGCGCGCCAGGGAGGTGCCGCGGTGAAACAGCACCAGGGCGTAACCCAGCAACCGCTCCTGGTGCTGGGCCACCAGCAACTGCCCGTGGGCGCGGCTGATCATCCATTGGAAGCTGCGCGGGGTCAGGCGGTCGCTGGTGAAACATTGCTGTTCCAGCTCCACCAGGGCCGCCAGGTCGTCGGGGGTTGCAGTGCGAAAGACAAGATCCATATGACCGCCGTAAAAGTTGCGTAATGAAACGAGACTTCAAAAAAAGTTCGTGCTTAATAGAAAGGGTCAGGTTTCTTCAGCGAGATCGAACTTTATGTCAGCGGTACAAAATCATTGGCCAGAAGTATCCGGGCAAAGTTTGCCGGCGGCAATCACTTCGACAAGTTATTTGTCGGCAATCGATAAAGTTTCCAGCCAAGTCATTATCATTGTCGAGCGCAAGGAAGACTGGGCCTCGTATTTCCCCAGTGAAGATATCCTCACCGCCCAGGAGTACCTGGAGCACAGCTGCGAAAGCGCCCCGGGCAAGCGGGTCCAGGTCATCAACCTGTGCCGCAGCTACAAGTACCTGGGGCATGGCTACTACTGCTCGCTCCTGGCCGAGGCCCGTGGCCACCGGGTCATCCCCTCGGTTCGGACCATCAGCGAACTGACCCGCAAAGCCCTCTACGGCCTGGCGCTGGACGATCTGGACAAGACCCTGGAAAAGGCCTTGAGCCATCATCTCTACAGCGATACCGAAGGCTTTACCCTGACTCTTTATTTCGGCCGGACCCATATAGAGCCCCTGCAGGAGTTGGCGCGTCAGATATTCGAGTTGTTTCCATGTCCAATCTTGTTAGTTGACTTCAAACGAACTAACAGCTGGCATATCGAGGGTGTGAAGTGCGGCGCCCTGCATAAGTTGCGAGAAGACCAGGAAGATCAGTTCGCCAACTCCCTGGACAGTTTCAGTCGCAAGGTCTGGCGTGTTCCGCGCTCCCGGCGCCTGGCCCGTTATGACCTGGCGATCCTCCATGATCCCCAGGAAGCCTTGCCGCCTTCCAATGCCCGGGCGCTGGAGAATTTCATTCGCGTCGGCAAGGGGCTGGGGATCGATGTGGAGCTGATCGAGAAGAAGGACTACACGCGCCTGGCCGAATACGACGCCTTGTTGATCCGTGAAACCACCAGTGTCGACAACCATACCTACCGCTTCGCCAAGAAGGCCGAGAGCGAGGGGCTGGTGGTGATGGACGATCCGGCTTCGATCCTGCGCTGCACCAACAAGGTCTACCTCAGCGACCTGCTCAAGGGCCATCAACTGGGAATGCCGGCTACCGAGATCCTGTACAAGGAGCGACCGCAGGACTTCGAGCGGGTGGGCGAGCGCCTGGGCTTTCCCCTGGTGCTGAAGATTCCCGACGGGTGTTTCTCCCGGGGGGTGATCAAGGTCGAGAGCCAGCAGGCGCTGCTGGAAGCCACCGCCGAGCTGTTCGAGCATTCGGTCCTGTTGCTGGCCCAGGAGTTCTTCTACACCGAGTACGACTGGCGCATCGGTGTACTCAACCGCAAACCGATCTTCGCCTGCCAGTACTTCATGTCCAAGGGCCATTGGCAGATCTACAACCACAAGGCCAAGGGCAAGGACATCAACGGCGAATGCCGGACCCTGGCGATCCACGAGGCGCCACGGGCCGTGGTGGAGCTGGCGGTCAAGACCGCCAACCTGATTGGCGACGGCCTCTACGGGGTCGACCTCAAGCAGGCCGGCGACAAGGTGGTGGTGATCGAAGTCAACGACAACCCCAATCTCGACGCCGGCATCGAGGATGCCTACCTGCAGGACGACCTGTATTGCCTGGTGCTGGAGGAGTTCGTCCGCCGCCTCGAACTCAAGCGGCGTGGCCAGGCCTGGTGAGGTTGCGATGATCCAGAGCTATCGACTGAGCCATGGTGGCCTGTGCCCGGTGCCAGGCCTCGAGGCCCAGGTCATGTTGTTCAGCGATCCGGACCTGGCCGAGCGCGATCTGCTGCACAGCGCGTTCAAGCTCGATGCCCATGCCTTGGCCTCGGCGCTGGACCCGGACGAAGTCTCGCGCATCGAGTTTCACCCCGACTATCTGTTCCTGATCTGGAAACGCCCGGAGAACTATTCCGGTGCTGGCAGCCTGTCTTTCGAGGTGTCTTCCTGTGGCTTGCTGTTCGCCCCGGAGCGATTGCTGGTGACGACACGCCGTTGCACGGCCTGGGCGCCAGGCACGACCTGCACACGCCCCAGGATGTGCTGCTGGACCTGCTGCTCAACAACATCCATCACTACCTGGGGCACTTGAAGGTGATCAAGGCGGTGGCCCGCGAGCTGCAACAGAAATTCAACCAGACCCTGGAGAATCGCCATCTGTTGCAGATGTTCAACCTCAGCGAAAGCCTGATCCACTACCTCAATGCCCTGCGCAGCAATGGCGCGGTGCTGACCCGCTTGCGCAACCACGCCGCCAAGGAACGCTTCTGCGGCCAGGCCATCGGCCGAATCGACGACCTGATCATCGAGAACGACCAGTGCTACAAACAGGCGGAGATCTATTCCACGGTGTTCGCCGGATTGATGGATGCCCGGGGCAACCTGATGAACAACAGCAGCAACCAGCTGTTGCGCAAGCTGACCCTGATCAACGTGGTGTTCCTGCCGCTGAACCTGATCGCCAGCATCGGCGGCATGTCCGAGTTCAGCATGATGACCGCTGGCACACCCTGGTGGCTGTCCTATTCGCTGCTGTTGCTGGCGATGCTGCTGGCCGCGGTTGGCATGGCCCTGGGGTTGCGGCGACTGGGGGGCCGCCGCGAACGGGCTGGCTGAGGCCTATTGCGGTTGCAGGGTCAGCACTTCGAAGCCGTCTCGGGTCACCGCCACGGTGTGTTCCCATTGGGCGGAGAGGCCGTGGTCGCGGGTGACCACGGTCCAGCCATCCTTGAGACCGCGAACCCGGGCGCTGCCCTGGTTGAGCATCGGCTCGATGGTGAAGGTCATGCCCTCGCGCAGTTCCAGCCCGGTGCCGGCCCGGCCGAAGTGCAAGACCTGCGGTTCCTCATGCATCTGCCGGCCGATGCCGTGGCCGCAATACTCACGGACCACGCTGTAGCCGTTGGCCTGGGCATGACTCTGGATCGCATGGCCGATATCGCCGAGCCGGGCGCCGGGTCGTACCAGGCGGATGGCGTTCCACATGGCCTGGAAGGTGGTATCCACCAGGTGCCGGGCCCGTGGACCGACATTGCCGATCAGGTACATCTTGCTGGAGTCGGCGATGTAGCCGTTCTTCTCCAGGGTGATATCGATGTTGACGATGTCGCCATCCTTGAGCACGGCCTCGGAATGGGGCATGCCATGGCACACCACCTCGTTGATCGAGGTGTTGATGCAGTAGGGATAGTTGTACTGGCCCTTGCTGGCGGGGCGGGCCCTGAGCTCGTGGCGGATGAAGTGCTCCACGGCAGCGTCCAGCTCCAGGGTCGACAGGCCCGGGCCGACGAAACCGTCGAGGTAGGTGAACACCTGTGCCAGCAGGCGCCCGGACTCACGCATCAGTGCCAGTTGATCGGCGGTCTTGATCAGGGCCTGGGTCATGCGCGGCCCCTGAGCAGGTCGGGTTTGTTCAACAAGAGCTTGTTGATCAGGTCGTTGTAGGCCAGGTGCGGATTGAGTTCGGCCAGCAGGCCGATCTTCATCCAGAACTCGGCCTGGGCGTTGATCGAGCGATCCATGGCGGCGCTGGCCACGCGGATCTGTTCGTGCAGGTCATCGGAGATCTTGACGATACCCATGTCGCGGTAGGTTCTCTGTGGGAAATATACGAATCATATATGTTTCGTATATTTCGCCTCAAGTGGCCGGTGCGATTGTTTTGCCGGGTGCTTGCGACAGGGCGATTATTTCGCTAGTTTTCCGTCCATGACTTTTTCCGCCGTTCGTTCCCAGCCAAGCATTATTACCGCCATTACTCATTGGCGGGCTTGCTGACGACTGCACCCAACCCGCCCTGGAGGCGGGTTTTTTCTCTCTGTCTCCCGGGCTTCGCACACAGCCAGGAGATCCATCATGAGCCGCCCCAGCCCAACGCCCACTCCGAGTACCGACATGGCCCTGCTGGAGCGCTATGTGAAGATGATTCTTGCCGCGCCGGTCTATGACCTGGCCATCTGCACGCCATTGCAGGCGGCGCCGGCGCTGTCCCTGCACCTGGGCAACCAGATCCTGCTCAAGCGCGAGGACCTGCAACCGACCTTTTCCTTCAAGATTCGCGGCGCCTACAACCGCCTCGCGCAATTGAGCAGCGAGCAGAAGCAGCGCGGGGTAATCACCGCCTCTGCCGGCAATCATGCCCAGGGTGTGGCCCTGGCGGCGCGGGAGCTGGGGATCCAGGCCACCATCGTCATGCCCGAGACTACCCCAGAGCTCAAGGTCCTGGGGGTGCGCAGCCGTGGCGGTGACGCGCTGCTGCACGGCCCGAGCTTTCCCTTCGCCCTGGCCCATGCCCTGGAGTTGGCCAAGCGCAGCGGGCGCACCTTCGTGCCGCCGTTCGACGATCCCCATGTGATCGCCGGGCAGGGTACGGTGGCCATGGAGATCCTGCGCCAGCAACAGGGGCCGCTGGATGCGATCTTCGTCCCGGTGGGCGGCGGCGGGCTGATCGCCGGGATCGCCGCCTATGTGAAATACCTGCGGCCGGAAATCCGCATCGTCGGCGTCGAGTCCGAGCACTCCAACTGCCTGCAGCAGTCGTTGGCCGCCGGGGAGCGGGTGACCCTGGCCTCGGTCGGTACCTTCGCCGACGGGGTCGCGGTGGCCCAGGTCGGCGAACATGGCTATGAAATCTGTCGGCGGCACGTGGACCAGGTGATCAGCGTCAGCAACGACCAGCTCTGCGCCGCCATCAAGGATATCTACGACGACACACGCTCGATCACCGAGCCTTCAGGAGCCCTGGCAGTGGCCGGGATCAAGCAGTACGTGGCCATGACCGGTGCGCGCGGCCAGACCCTGGTGGCCATCGATTCGGGGGCCAATATCAATTTCGACAGCCTGCGCCACGTGGCCGAGCGGGCCGCCCTGTGCAGCGTGCCGCAGCCGGCCTGAGCCGGGCGCAGCCTGGGTTCAGGACAGCAGGGGGCGCAGGAAGCTGCGCTCGTAGCTGAGGATGAATTTCTTCTCCATTACCGAGGCCACCAGCGCCACGCTTTGCGGATCGCCAAGAGCCTCCTGGCGGTAAGCCTCGTAGTGCGCCAGGGACGGAAAACTGAACAGGCAATAGGCGATGTTGCTGGCGCCCTCGCTGGGCAGGAAGTAGCCATGGTGGCTGCCGCCCAGGCGCTGCACCACGCTGATCCAGGCTTTGGCATAGGCTTCGAACTCGGCCAGTTGATAGGGATCGATCACATATTTGACGTGGCAGGTAATCAAGGCGCCGCTCCTGGTGACGGTTGGGGAAGGGCATCGAGTCGGGCCGAAAAAGCCGTTGCTCAGAGCCAAATCGAATTTAACAGACTCGGCAAAGCCGCATAGTCTGTAGCTTGGCCCCGTCTACAAGGACAATCAGGATCGGGCCTGGAACCCTCGAACACGGACGTCGCCCGCAGGCAGCCTGCCTGCCGATTGGCCGCCTCGAACAACGGAGAGAGTCGCCATGTTTCTATCTGCCCTGGAGCTGCGCAACATCATCGAAAGCAGCTTCCTGCCCAAGCGCTGCCAATGCACCCTGAGCCCCGAGCTGTCGATGACGGTAAAGGTGTTCGGCGAACATGAGCCCGATCGCGTCGACCTGCTGGTCACCGGTATCGACGCCGCGCAGCTCAACGGCTGTCGCGAAATCAACGAGCTGATCGCCGGGCTGCGCCATGACCTGGCCCAAGGTTCCGGGCATGGTGTACCGCTGAGGCGGGCGCATTATTGAGTCCTTCGGGCCGCTCGCTACCGCGCTCGTTCAAGGAAGCCTGCGGGCCTGGACGAACCCCAGGCCCAGCAGCAATTCCGTACCCACCGCCAGGAAGATGCCCGCCCCGGCATTGCCATTGAGCCACTCCAGGGTCCCCAGCCCGGCAAGGGCGAAACAGCCGATCGCCATGCCATTGCCCAGGGCCTGGCGGGCAGGGCTGTGGCCCACGTCGCGAAACTGATGGAAGATCACCGCCAGCGCCAGGAACAGCAGGGCGTTGCGCCGTGCGACGAATCCCGCGACCGGGTTGTAGTCCAGGCCCCAGAGGGTCAGCAGCAGTCCTGGGGCAAGCCCCCAGGCCAGGGCCAGCAACAGGCAGATCAGGGCGGTCAGGCTGCACAGACGACGAAACGACCAGGACATGGCGATTCCTTGCACCAGGAAAAAGGGCGCCAAGGTTAGCCCGCCGCGGAGCCCGGGAAAACCATCCCTTCTGCGCAGGCCATCACCGCTCCTCCTAGAGTTCGCTGTAGGCGACCCGCCGGTATCCGGGCAAGGCCTGGGCCAGCAGTCGCTCCAACGATTGTTGCGCCGGCAGGTAGTCGTCGCCGAAATCGCCATCGGCCAATTGCGTCGGGTGCGCCACCACCTCGATCACCCCCCCGGGGCGCAAGCCTTCCAGCAGGTCCCTGGGGGTGCACACCGAGTCTGCACTGGCGCCGGACAACCAGCGGATGCGCCGGTTCAGGGCGGTCTTGAACAGCCATTTGACCAGCCCGATATTGCTCCCGACATTGCGCGCCAGGCGTACCGGAACCCCTTGCCGGGCGGCGAAACGGGCGACGATCGCCGCCACCGGCCACAGGTTGTGCACGTGCTGGTGGGAGTCGATATGGCTGGGCCGCAGCCCCAGGGCGAGGCAGCGCTCCCACTGCGCTTCAAGCTCTTGCAGCACCGCGGCGGCCACCGGCTGCGGCAGGCGCAGGGCAGAGCGCGGCAGGTTCAGGTCGAACTGGCCCTGGGCGTCGCAGAACAGCGGTTGTCGACGGATCGCCTCGCTCAGGGCCGGGCCGTAGGTCAGGTTGAAGTGCAGGCCGATGCGCCCCAGCAGCTCATGTCGGTGGGCCAGTTGGCAGGCATCTTCGAAGGCCGGCATGTTGGCCATCAAGGTGGCGGAGCTGATCACGCCGCTCTTGAAGGCTCGCAGGGTCAGCTGGTTGTAGTCCGGGTCGAGGCCGAAGTCGTCGGCGTTGACTATCACTCGTGGCGCGTTGGCCTGGGATTCCTTCATGGGCGCACCTTCGCTGTGGCGGCGGCCTGGCGTCGTTCGCGCCAGGCCTTGAGATGAGGTTTGAGTCGTTGCCAGAGGCGTTCGCCCAGGCCCGCCAGCAGGCCCAGGGCACGCCAGCTGTAGAAGCTCCAGCGCTGCTGTTCCACCAGGCCGCTCAGGCGTTCGTGCAACTGGTGGCTGGAGCGGCTGAGACTGACCCGGGAGGCGTCCACCCATTGCCAACCATCCTCCAGGCCCCAGCGGATCCATTCGTCCAGCAGCAAGCGGCCGCTACCCAGGTTGGCGTAGTCGGCCAGGAAGGCGATGTTGTAGTCGTACAGGCGGCCGCGTTCCAGCAGGCCCAGGCGATAGCTGATGCAACGCCCCTGGTGCTCCAGCAGCACGATTCGCACGCAATCCTCGGCGGCCAGCTGGCGCAAGGCGCTGAACATCCATTGCCGGCGTGGCCCACCGGAGAAGATCCCCAGGCCGTCGGTGCCTTTCCAGCTGGCCTGCTCGACCTCGCACAGCCTCTGCAGGATTTCGTCGACCCCCTCGGCCCTGGGCGCCACGCGGATGATCCGTGCATCAATCTGCGCACAGCGCTTCCTGGCCCGGCGCAATTCGTAGCGCAAGGTGCCACTGGCTTCCTCGGCATCGGCGGGCACAACCAGGTGCTCCGGTACCCGGCAAGTCAGCGTTTGCTCGGCGTAGCTGCTGGCCTGGCGCCAGGGTGCCAACAGCTCGTCGGCCGCCACCAGCTCATGCAGTTGCAACAGGTCATGGGGCAGGTGCCGACGGATTTGCCGCAGTACCTCGGGCATGGCGTGCCGGGCGCTGTCGGCCACCAGCAAGGCCAGGCGATCGCTCAGCGGATGTCCAAGGTGGCGCACCACGCGCAGCGGCAGCCCCCCACGGGATTCGCGGCCGGCCACCAATGGCAGGCACAACACCAAGCGTTGCTCCTGCCAACCCAGCAGGACCTGCAACGCCTGGCCCGGGGCCAGGGCCTGGGCCGCACCGCGCAGCCAGCCCAGGCGATTGAACGGCGTGGCCTGCTCGGTGGCGGCGCGCAATTGCTCATAGGCGGCCTCGGGGAACTGCGCCGCCGAGAGGTCGCTGCACCATTGCCAGCGCATGTTCATGGCCGCTCCTGGTCGGTCTTCGTGCCGGCTTGCTGATCCAGCAGGCGCCCGCGTCGCAGCTGGTGCAAGCGGGTCTGGTGATAGGGGCGGCGGCGATGGAAGTGCAGGCACCGCAACAGGCAGTAGATATGCAGGGATTCGCCGACTTCCTGGAAACCCAGGCGCATGTGCATCTTCAGCGCAGGTTCGTTGCGCACGTTGACCAGGGCCCGGGTGCTCTTGAAGCCGCGCTCGCGGTACTCCTCCCAGAGCAGTTTCTGCGCCAGGATCACCACCCCCGAGCCCCGGTAGGGCTGCGCGCATTCACCGGCGAACTGATACAGGCAGCCCGGTGGCACGCGCATCCAGCAGCGGTACAGCTGGTCGTCGTAGTAATCGCGCTCGCTGATCCACACCATCATCATCACGTTGCCCTGGTGATCCAGGTGCGCGCTGCCCCGGCTGCCCTTGTCCAGCAGGCCACGAATGGCCGGTAGCTGGGCCTTGAAGTATTTGTCGAAGGCCGGCAGCAGCTCCCGGGTGATGGGCACCTGGGGCCAGCGTGCGGGGTCGATGGGACAGGGCACCGGCAGGGCCAGGGAGCGCTCCAGGGTCAACAGCTCCCAGTGGTAATAGAAGAACCGTTCGCGCAGCACTCGCAGGCTGCCGCGCAGGCCCTTGCGGCGGATCTTGGCCAACAGGCCGGTCAAGCGACTCATAGGGTTTTCCAGGTCAAGGCAAACAGGGTCTCGCCGGGCAGCTGGAACACCAGCCGATCCGAATCGCACTGCACGCTGGCGGGGCGCGCCTGGCCATCGGCGCTGAGCAAGGTCAGTTGCGGTTCCGGCGGGCAGTGGTGGGTTGGCATGGAGACCTCGATGGTCTGCCGGCGCGCAGTCTTGGCCACGCCCAGCAGGCTATGGCGCGGGCCGTCGCGCAGGGCCAGGGCATCGACCTCGAAGGCCGGGTTGTCCAGGACCTGCACCTGGGGCAGCCAATGCTGCTGGAGGAACTGCTGGGCCAGGGCCACCGGCTTGAGGCGAAAGTGCCGGGCGCCGTGCTGGGCCAGCATGCCCTTGGGATACTCCGGCTCGTCGGCGGCCTGGAACCAGTTGAGCATGTCCAGCAAACCATCCTGGGACGCGTTGAACACCACCGAGGCCCACCACAGGCCGGCGTAATGCGTGTCTTGCTGGTAGGGGCTGAGGTCCGGGCCGCTGGAAATATTGGTCTGGCTCAGCAGCAATGCCTTGCGTGGCCGGCCCTGGTCGTCCAGGCCCACCAGGTCGGCGGCGGCGCGCACGCTGGCGCGGTAGCGGCGGGTGGCCAGCAGGTCGCGCACCATCCATTCGTGCCAGGCCAGGGCGTCGATGTCCGGGCCATGTTCGGCCAGCAGCTTGCGTGCCCAGTCGATCCCCCGGCGCTGGCCGGCGCCGACCCGGAACGGTCCGTCCAGCAGGCGCGAGCTCACCGGCATGGCGATGCGTACCCCGGCGGCCCGGGCCTCGGGATGGGCCTTGGTGCGCTCCAGCATCTGGCTGAAATAGGCAGCGAAGGCGGCGTAGCTCGGATAGTTGAGGTTGGGTTCATCGGCGAACGCCAGGTAATGCAGGCCCTGCTTGCCCAACCGCGTGCTGTCGTCCAGCCAGGCATCGAGGCCGGCCAGGGTTTGCGGGCTGGCTTCCAGTACCGGCCTGCGCCCGGTCCCCGCCAGCAGGGTGATATCGCGGTCCACGCCAAAGGTCTCGCGGTAGAGCCTGCGAAAGGCGATTTCCCGCTCGGGCTCGGCCTTGATCACGTCGACGAAGCTGTAGAAGTTGGCGGCTCGGGGGCCCAGGGCTCGCAGCAGCTCGAAGGTCGACTGCGGCGGTTGCGCGTAGGGCAGGGCCACGCCCAGGTGCGGGCTGGGGCCGGCCAGTTGTGGGTGCAGGTTCAGTTCCACGTGCCCCGGGGTCCATTGCAAGGGGTGCAGTTGGCGCAGGTCCTGGGCGAACAGGTTGGCGGTGCCGTCGAGCCAGAAGCCGACCTTGCCGGAGCCGCCCATGGACAGGCGCCAGACTTCGTCGCGCTCGGCCACCGGCAGTTCGGCCTGGTCGAATTGCGGGTATTGATCGTGGGTCTCGAGCTTGAGCCGGACCTTCGCCCCGTCGCTCAGGCGCACCGCTTGCAACACACTCACGCCACCGTGGTACTTGCCTGCGAGCACCGCTCGTTCACCGGCGGCAACGCGAAAGTACAGCTCGGTGCCGTCGGGTACGTCGGCGCTGAAATGCACCTTGGTGGGTTCGAACTGGGCCTGGGTGGCGCTGTCATGGCCGATCCTGAAGTTGCGGAAGCTGTAGCCGGGCACTTGCAGCCGGTAGTCACCGCTGGCGGCGGGCAGCAGGATGCTGTCCTGGCCGTAGGCCTGGTCGGCCGGGATATCCACTTGTTGGCGCAGTTGGCCATCGGGACCGACCAGGTACAGCTGTTCCTGGTTGGCGTCGCTTTGCCAGGCCGGGCTCCAGCGCAGGTGCAGGGTATCGGTGACGCTGGCCTGCAGGTACAGGCTGCCATCACGGATATCGCCCCATTGCATGGGGGCCGCCTGCAGGGCGGGCGCCGTGAGTAGCAGCAGGACAATCAGGGAACGGGATTTCATCAGGCCTTTTCCTTGGGGCGCAGTAGCTGGCGTACGTAAGTCACGTCCGCAGGCAGCAGAATCAGGGTGCGATACCAGGCCACGCCGCTCAGGCGGCAGTACAGGCCGAGCATCACCAGGCTCACCGCCAGGTAGGCGATGGACGAGGCCAGGCCGGCACCGACGATGCCCAGCCGTGGAATCAGCAGCGCGTTGAGCGCCAGGTTCAACAGGGCGCCGCCGCCCATCAGCAGCGACAGGGCGCCGGGGCGCTGCTTGCCCAGCAGGTCCAGGCGCAAGATGCTGGCGTAGCACAGGCCGAACAGGCCCGGCAGCAATGCCAAGAGGGCGCTGTAGGCCGGGGCATAGGCGGCGCCGAACAAGGTCACGATCAACCATTGGCCGATCAACGCCATGCCCAGGCAGGCCAGCAGCATGACCGTGGCGGTCAGGCGCAGCGCCAGGGCGGTCAGTTGCTCGATGCCGCTGCCTTGTTGCAGCAGGCGTTTCATCAGTGGAGTGGTCACCGCCTCGGGAATGATCAACAGCAGCTCGGCAGCGGCACTGGCCATGGCATACCAGCCCAGGGCTGCCGGATCGAGCAGGGCGCCGATGAACAGGTAGTCCGAGCGCAGCATCAATTGCTGGGCCAGCACCCCGGGGTGACTCTGGGCGCTGTAGCGCAACAGTTCGCGCTGCTGCCCGGTCTGCCAGCGCAGGCGCAAATCGTGCCAGCGCCGCAGCCAGCACCAGCCCACCACGACCACCAGCAGCGTACCGCCCAGCCAGCCGCCCAGCGCCGCGGCCAGCGGTTGCTCGCGCCAGATCCACCACAGGCCGACGAACAGCAGCAGCGGCACCAGGGATTCCAGCAGCCGCAGGGCATTGAAGGCTTCGACCCGGCCGTCGGCGTTGTGCAGGGTCAGCAGTCCGCTCTTGAGCACGGTGAGCGGCACCGCCAGCAACAACAGCCAGGCCAGGTCGCCCAGTTGCAGGCTCAGTTCCCACTGGCTGCCCAGGGTATTGATCAGCGCCAGGCCCGCCAGGGTCAGCAGGCTGGCCAGCAAGCAGCCATAGACCAGTACCTGGGTCAGCAACAGGCCCATGGGCCGCTGGCGTGCCGCCTCGTAGCCCACCGCAGTATTGAGGCCGCCGCTGGTGAGCGCGGCGATCAGGTCCGGCAGGGTGCTGAGCAGGGCGAACAAGCCGCGGTCCGCCGGGCCCAGGAGACGCGCCAGCAGCACATTGCGCAGCAGGCGCAGGCCGATCATCGCCAAGCGGGTGCCCATGCTCAGGGCCAGATGCCAGAGATAGCCGCCGCGCTTCATGCCCGGGCTCCCTGCCACAGGCGCCAGGCCAGGAGCCCGGGGTGGGCGGCGCTGGCATGGCTGACGTCGATGCGCGGCAGGGCCAGCCAGGCGTTGCCACTGGCCTCGATCAGGCCGGACCGGGTGCCCAGGGCATAGCGATAGCCCAGCGCGGATACGGCGGCCCGCACCCGGGGGTCGTGGTCGCCATTGGGGTAGCAATAGACTTGCAGAGGCGCCTGGCAGCGTTTGCGCAGGGTGTCATGGGAGCGTTGCAGGTCGGTGCGCAGGGCCGCGTCTTCAAGCTGGGTGAGGATGCCGTGGCTGGCGCCATGGGGGCCGAAGGACACCAGCCCCGAGCGCTCCAGATGCTTGACCTGGGTCCAGTCCATGGCGTGCGGCGCGGCGTCTGCCGGGCAGGTGTCGGCCAGTTGCTGCAGGGTGGTCGCAGGCAGTCGCTTGAGGCGCTGCAGATAACCGCCGAGCAGGCGGCTGCGGGCATCGCTGTCGCCAGCCTGCAGCAGCTCCAGCGGTGGCGTCAGTTGCAGGGCGCGCAGACGCTCCAGCAATGGCTGGCCAGCTGCGGCGTCGGCCTGTCGCCACAGGGTTTCGCCGATCGACTCCCACCAGAAGCCCTGCGGGCTGCCGATGAAGTCGGTGGACAGGAAAATACTGGCCGGCACCTCGTAACGCTCCAGGACCGGGTAGGCCACCTCGGCGTTGTCGCGCCAACCATCGTCGAAGGTCAGCGCCACACGCGGCCGGTCGCCACCAGGCAATTCCAGCAGTTGTTGCAACGGCACGCAGTCGAAATGCCGGCGCAGCCAGCGCAGCAACTGTTCGAACTGGGCCTGGCCGACGCACAGGGGCGCGCGATGGGGCTTGGCCGCGGCGGTGGAGTCGACCAGTACCCGGTGCAGCATCAGCACCGCCCCGGCCTCGCCCAGGCGCGAACGCCCGGCGCTGTGCAGGTAGGCGCTGCCCAGCAGGCGCTTGAGGGCTAGTTTGAAGGTCATGTCAGCGATTCTGTTGTGGGTTCCACAGGGCATAGCGCTGCCCGCGGAGAAATTGCCAGAGGCCCATGCTCATGCCGGCCAGGGTCACCAGGACGAAACC
Organism: Pseudomonas piscis; assembly: GCF_009380155.1. GTDB lineage: Bacteria > Pseudomonadota > Gammaproteobacteria > Pseudomonadales > Pseudomonadaceae > Aquipseudomonas > Aquipseudomonas piscis. The sequence continues at coordinate 551,138 of NZ_WHUV01000002.1, forward strand.
GGCCAGGCGAAACACCTTGGGCAAGCGTCCGCTGCGGTCCAGAAGACCCAGCACGCCGGCACCGTAGCCCAGCAACTGGGCGATGAGGCACAGGCTGTAGAAGGTCCCGGCATTCCACAGCAGCAAGTTGGCCAGCAGCAGCGGCAGCAACAGGACCGGAGCCAGGCGGCGGATCAGCTTGTGGCTGATCAGGGCGATGGCATAGGCGCCATGGCGCCAGGGATTCATCAGTTGCCGACGCTGGGCCAGGCTCTGCAGGCCGCCCACCGTGACTCGCAGGCGCCGGCGGTATTGCTTGCCGGCCTCGTCCACGCCCTGGTCCAGGACCTGGGCTTCTTCCACATAGACGATGCGCTTGCCCGCCACCGGGGCGCAGGTGCTGATGAAGAAGTCATCGTTGACCTCGGCCGGAATGCTCTGGAACAGCTCCCGGCGCAGGGCCAGCAACGCGCCGTCGGCGGATACCATGCAGCCGGTGCGGTTCTCCGCCTGGCGTACCCAGGCTTCATAGTGGCGGTACAGGCTGTCGCCCAGGCTCAGGTTATGCCCGGGCCGGGGGATGATCATGTGCCCGCCGCACGCACCGACCTGCGGATCGCCCAGGGGCGCCAGGAGCTTGCCCAGGGTATCGGTGGACCATTGGTTGTCGGCGTCGGTGAACACCAGGATGTCGTTGCGGGCCAACTCCACGGCGGCGTTCAGGGCGCCGGCCTTGCCCACCCTGGGCAGGTCCAGGACCACGATCCGCGGGTCGCGCACGGCCAGGGCAATGGCTACGGTACCGTCGCTGGAGCCATCGCTGGCGAGGATGATCTGCAAGTCGGGAGCCGGATAGTCCTGGAGCAGCAGGGTACGCAGCTTGTGCTCGATGTGCGGGCCTTCGTTGTGGGCGGCGATGATCACGCTGACCGACAGTGGCTGGCCGGACAGCTCAGGCCTTGGCCGCACGAAGCGGCTGAGCAGGGCCAGCAGCAGCGGGTAGCCGACCCAGGCGTAGATGGGCAGCAGCAGGCAGAGCCAGAAAAGAATCTTAGCCACGGTCGGGCCTCACGACGCAACGGTTGAACAAACCCTGCACCAGGGCCAGGGCCCCCAGATGCAGGCGAACCCAGTGCAGCAACCAGAGCTGCAGGACGAACAGCGGATCACGCTGGCGCAGGCCCTGGCGCAGGGCCAGAACCAGCGGCGCCAGCGCGCCCACAGCCAGGTACAGCAGGGCGCTGTCGGCCCGGCCCAGGAGCAGGGCGCCCAGCGCCAGCAGGCTGAGCAGCGCGCAAGCCAGGCACAGCAGGGGGAAGCGCAGCAGACGCGGGCTTGCTCCGCCAGCCTTGAGCAATTGCACATGGCTGCCCTGGCGCCAGCGTTCCTTGGCGGCCCATTCGCGCCAGCTGCCCTCGAAGCCCCAATGCAACACCTGGGGCCGAGGCAGGCTCAGTTGCCGGGCGCCGGCGGCGTGCAGGCGCAGGCCGAAGTCCTTGTCCTCACCGGTGCGCAGTTGCTCGTCGAAACCGCCGACGCGCTCGAACCACGCCCGCTCCAGGCACAGGTTGGGGGTGGGCATCCAGTGCAGCAGGCGGGCCTGGGTCCCGGCGGCCAGGCTGCGTCGCTGCCAGGCTCGGGCGAACCACGGCGCGCTGCTGGGGGCGGCGCAATCCAGGGCGAAGACTTCGGCGGTCCGTTGTCCCTGGGCCAGTTGCCAGAGTTGCAGCCAATCCTCGGGCACCTCGATGTCGGCATCGAGGAATGCCAGGCTGTCGCCGCTGGCGACCGCGGCCCCGCGGTTGCGCAGGGCGCCGATGCTCAGACCCGGGCACAGCAGTACCCGGGCGCCCATTTCGCGAGCCTGTTGCGGGCCCTGGTCGATGGAGCCGTTGTCGACCACGATCAGTTCGCAGTCGACACCCGCCACCCGGGCCGCGCGCAGCACGCTGTTCAGGGTCCGGCCGATGTGCCGGGCCTCGTTGTACATGGGCACGATCACGCTGATCCTGTGCATTTTTGCCTCCCTTGGCCAGATTGGGTTGAAGTCGCGCTCGCCTTGCCGGCGAGCTTGGCGAATGCCGCTGCCCGGGGGCCTGCGGCGCTCAGGCCCGCGGTAGCCGCTCATCGGCTGTCCTCGGCTTGACGGCGCAGCACGCTGGACAGGGCGAGGAAGATCCACAGGTACTTGTGGTTCGGTGCACTGAGAAACAGCAGGAACACCGCCAGCGCCAACAGGCTCAGGCCCAGGTGGGTGGCGATGTCGGCCTGTTCCCGGGCGCCCCGGGCGAGGAATGCCTGGCGCGCGCGCTCGAAGTTGCGCAGGCCCATGAGCATCAGCGCGACAAAGCTTAGGCCCGCGGGAATCCCCAGCTCGCTGAACAGTTCCAGGTAGGTGTTGTGCGCCCGGCGATACAGGTCGGGCTCGTTGAGGTTCTCCGAGAAGCCGCTGGCGAAGCCGGTCTGCGCATAGTGCACGGGGAAGGTGCCCAAGCCCGAACCCAGCAGCGGGTTGTCGCGGATCATCTGCCCGCCCACGACCAGGTAGGAGGTGCGCCGGCCCAGGGAGGTGTCCTCGGAATGGGCACCGGACTTGAGCATGCTCAGGGACTTGATCCGCGCCACGTAGTCCGCTGGCAAGGCGGCGATGCCCAGGGGCACGACGATCGCCACGGCGAACATGGCGAACCCCAGGTGCTTGGGGCGCAGGCCCTTGAGCCGGTCGCGGTAGTGCCAGGCACCGATGGCGATGGTGAACAGCACTACCAGCAATCCGGAGCGCGAGTCGGTCTTGGTCATGCCGGCCATCAGGGTCAGGCCGATGGCGATCCAGAACAGCCGTAGCGGCCACCAGGGCGCGCGCAGGGCCAGGAGGATCGCCGGCGGCACGGCCATGGCGATCAGCAGGGCGAAGTAGTTGGCGTCCTGCAGCAGGCCGATGGCCCGACCTCCCACCTGGTACTTGGCCGAGACCAGCGCGATCACGCAAGTGATGGCTACGCTCACCGCCAGCAAGCGGCAGAGCATCAGCAGGTTGGTCTCCCGGGCGATCAGCAAGGTGACGAAGAACAGCACCAGGCCCACCGCCAGCTCTCGCAGGCTGTCCAGGGACACGGCCAGGTTCTCGCTGTACATGAGGCTCAACAGCAGGCACAGCAGGAAGGGGCCCAGGGCTCGCCACAGATTGCTGCCCAGGCGGGTATCGGGAATGTGCCGCAACAGCAACTTGAACAGCATGATCAGGATCAGCGAGGCGCCCAGCAGCTTGGCCCCGGAAAAGGCGCTGTCCTTGAACAGGCCTTCGAACGGCACCAGGGCGCAGATGCCCAGCAGGCCCCAGCCCGGACGCCGATACAGCACGGCCAGGCCCGCGAGGCCGACCACCACCAGGGGGGCCAGGAATGGCCAGGGGCTGGCCAGCAGGGCCAGGGCGGCCAGACCCAGGAACAGGCCGAGAACAGGAGCGGCGATCATGCTGGGTCGGCCTCCCTGGCCAGGCGATACAGCTCGTCCCAGCTACGGGCCAGGGTCGGCAGGTGGTAATGCTCGCGCTGGGTAGCGCGTGCGGCCTCGGCCAGGGTCTGCGCCAGGGCCGGATCGTCCAGCAGCTCGCCGATGCACCGGGCCAGCTCGGCACTGTCCAGGGGGGTGGCCAAGAGGCCGTTGTGCCGGTGCTGCAAGACATCGGGAATACCGCCCACGGCGAACGCCGCGATTGGCGTGCCGGCTTGCATGGCTTCGAGCAGGATCATCGGCGTGCCTTCGGTGCGCGAGCTGATCACCAGGACATTGAGGCGTCGCAGCCAGGGCTGCATGTCTTGCTGGTAACCCGGCAACAGTATGCGCAGCGACAGGCCTTCGGCGTCGATGCGCTGGCGCAGGGCCTGGTTCTGCTCGCCGTCACCTAGCAGTACCGCCTTGAGCTGCGGGCGTTGCCGGCACAGGGCGACCAGGGCGTCGAGGAATAGATCCGGGCCTTTTTCCTCGCTCAGGCGGCCGACGAAACCCACCAGAGGCTCCATTTCGTCCCGGCGCACCTGGGGTTCGCCCGAGGGCGGGCCCTCGTAGTTGGTGGCGCGGGGCGGGAGCGGCTGCGGCAGGCCGTTGGCAATCACTTGCAGCTTGTCTGGTGCCACCCCGGCCGCCAGATGCAGGCGGGCGATGCTCTGGGCGACGCAGGCCACGCGACGTACCTGGCGGCTGCGGCACAGGCGCAGGCTGGTCCAGGTATAGAGCTTCTGCTTCAGGCTCCTGGGCGTGAAGCCATGCTGGGTCAGGACCAATGGCAAGCGCAGGCGCCGGGCACAGATCCAGGCGAACACCTGGGCCTTGAAATTGTGCGCGTTGAGCAGCCCGGGTTGCTGGCGCAGGTGCGCCAGCAAGGCCTTGAGGTCGTGACAGTTGTGGCAGCTCACGCCGGCTTCGGTGAAGCGCTGCAACAGCGCCGGCGGGGCGTCGAGGAACACCACCCGGTGCTGCCCGGGGGTGACCAGGCAGTGATCGAGCAACATGCGTTCGGCACCGTAGAAACCGCCGCTGTGGATCAGGTGCACGATGGGTTGCGCGGCCATGTTCAGGTTGCTCACTGCTTGGCCCAATGCCAGGCCCACCGCCAGGTCCAGCGCGGGTAAGGGTTGACCTGGGGTTGTTCGATCGCGTTGAGCACCATCAGCACCGGCAGGCCGAGGTGGTCGTTGACCTGGGCCGGATGCTTGAAGCGATGGTCGAAGAACTCGTAGACATAACCCAGGGCGATGGCCAGCAGCAGGCCGGTGAGCAGACCCAGGGGAATGATCAGCATCGGTTTGGGAAAGGCCGCTTCGCTAGGCTCGTAGGGCTGGCTGAGCACCCGGGCGTTGGACAGCTCGCCGCTGATCAGGCGTTCGCCGCGGCTTTCCTCATAGCGCTGGGTATAGGTGAAGAACGCCTTGTGCAGGGCGTCGATCTCGGTATCCAGTTGGCGCAGCTTGCTCAGCACCTCCTGCAAGTCACGTACACGAGCCTTGTAGTCGTTGATGCGGGTGGTCTTCTGGGCGATCACCGATTGGGTGATCTGCAACTCGCTGCTGCGTTCGCGAACGCGATTCTCCACCACCTTGAGGAACTGCGCCCGGGCCCGCACGATCTGCTCGCGCTGTTGCTGCATCGGTACGCTGTCGGCGCGGTAGGTATCGGCGGTGACGCCGTACTGGCCCACCAGGTTGGTCAGTTGCTCGCCCAGTTGCTTGATCTCGCGATCCTCGTACGCCACGTTGTCCACGGTGTTGGCGAAGGCGAAGGGGAAGGTGTAGTCGGTCAAGCCGGCCTTGCGCGCGGCGGCGAGGCTCTTCTGCAAGTAGTCGAGACGACGCTGGTTCTCCAGGGCCTGGTCGCGATAGCCGTTGAGCGATTGCTCCTCGGTGTTGATGGCGTTCAGGCGGAAGGTGATTTCCTCCTTGGGGTCGGAGGCATGGGCCGCTTCCAGCAGTGCCTGGCGCTTGCCTTCCAGGTCATCCAGGCGTGACTGGTACTGGGCCTTCTTCTGTTCATAGAAGGCTTCGGGCAGTTCGTTGGATTGCAGGTCCTGGCGGTTCTTCAGGTAGTTGGCCAAGAGGCGTTCGACGAAGCGCGTGCCTTCGGCTGCGGACGGGCTGCTGTAGACGATGGAGATCACGTTGGAGCCGGGCAGGGTGCCGATCTTCAGGTCCTTGACCGCCTGGTTGGTGAAGGCGTCCAGGCTGGTATCGCGCACCGGGTCCACCGCGAGGCCGAAGAAGCCGCGCACCGGGTTGATCACATGGTTGCGCAGTGGATTGATCACGCCATCGCGCAGGGGGTTGAACAGCAATCTGGAGAGCAACCCTTCGTTGCCGCCGAACAGGCCCTCGTCGCGCAACTGGCCGATGGTGTCGCGGATCAGGGTCGGCGAACGCAGGATGTTGCTCTCGGTCTCCATGTCCGCCAGCGATGGCGGGATGAATTTGTCGTTGTCCGGAGTGAGCACGGTGTTGGCATCGGTCTGCGACAGCTTTTTGGACTGCACTATGACTTCCGCGGTGATCTCGAAGCTCTGCTTGAGCACCAGCGGCAAGAGCAGCGCCAGCAGGGCGAAGCCCAGGAATACTCGCTTGATCAGGCGCCGATTGACGAAGAACACGAGGAGGAACTCGTGCAGGTAGTTTTCGATCTTGGTCATCGAGGCGAACTCAGTTGTTATTCGATTCTTTGTTGTCGACGCGGTAGCCGAAGCTGAAGCCGACACCCTGGAACATGATCACGTCGGCCAGTTGCTTGCTCAGTGCGCCGGCCTTGGCCAGGCGGGTCTTGGGCACGTAGAGCATGTCGTCCGGCTGCAGGTAGGCGAATTGCAGCGCCTTGCCGTCCAGCGCGGCGTCGGCGTCGTAGACCCGGGCCTCCACCTGGTTGCCCTTGCGCCGCATGATCACCACCGAGTCGAGGCGTGCGGTGGGGCCTGCGCCCTTGGCCAGGGTCAGGGCCTCGAGCACCGAGATCGGCCGGCGTACCGGGTAGGCGCCCGGCTGGCCGACTTCGCCCATGACGAACACCTCGTTGGCGGCGGTGGTCTTGAGCAGCACGTCGACGCTGACTTGTCCCACCTCCTTGGCGTAGCGCTGGTTGATCAGGCTCTGCAGCTCGCTCAGGCTCTTGCCCTGCAGCGACAGGCTGCCCAGCAGCGGGAAGCTCGCGCGGCCATCGGAGCCGACCACGATCTCGCGGCTCAGGCCGGTGGCCGGGTTGGTCAGGCTGGTACGCAGGTTGTCCAGCTGGGCCATGGCGTGGGAGATCGAGAAAGTGATCTGCGGTTTCTTCAGCACCTTGGCGTACTGTGCTTGCAGGGCCTGGCGGGCCTGCTCGGCGGACAACCCGGCGACCTGGATGTTGCCGATATAGGGCATGTCGATGCTGCCGTCGGGCAGCACCAGCTTGTTGCCCCCCAGTTCCGGGGCGGAAAGGAAGCTGATGTCCACCTGGTCGCCCGGTTGCACCAGGTAGCGCTGCTGGCTGGTGGTACCGATATGGAAGATCACGTCCAGCACGTCCTGGGGCCGCAGCACCTGTTCGATGGGCATGACCTCGGTGAGCTGGGCCTGGTCGGCCGGGGCGCTGAGGATCTGCACCGGCATCTGTTGCGGCTCGCGGTTGACGCAGCCGCCCAGGGCCAGCAACAGCGACAGGCTCAGCAGGGAAAGTCTTGGCTTGTTCATGGTTACACGGTCCTTGTGCCGGTCAGAGGCGGTCGTAAACCCACTTGGGCATGTAGTACTTGCGGGCGTTGAACACGCTGCCGATCAGCTTTGCCTCGGCCTGGATCAAGCGTTGCGCGGCGGCCTGGGCCACTTCCCAGCGGGTTTCCTCGCTGCGCACCACCAGCACCACGCCATCGACCTGGGTGCTCAAGGTGAGGATGTCGCCGCTGCTGTACACCGGGTCGCCATCGACGATCACGAAGCGGTACTGGCCGACCAGGGTGTGCAGGAGCTCGCGCAACTGCTCGGCGGTCAGCCGCTCGCTGTATTGCTGGCGCCGGCCCAGGGGCAGCAGGTCGAAGTCCAGTTCCGCGCTGGACTGGATGCATTCGCCCAGCGCGGGCGGGGTTTCGGCCAGGGCCAGGTCGAGAAAGCCCGGACACTGTTCCAGGCCCAGGCGCCGGGTCAGGCTGTCATCCGAAAGGCTGGTATCGACCAGCAGTACCCGGCCGCGGCTGGTACGCGCCAGTTCGCTGGCCATGCTCAGGCAACTGCTGGTCACGCCGCTGTTGCGGTTGGCCGCGGTGAGCAGGATCACCTGCAGCTCCTGGTCGAGCACGGTCACTGCCAGGTTGCTTTCACTGGGACGCTGGATCTTCAGACTGGCAAGGGTTGCTGCCGCCATTTCAACTTGCTCCGTGGCCATTGAGGACCTTGAAAGGGGTTTTCATCAGGATCTTCAGGTCGAGCCAGGGGCTCTGCTGGAAGATGTAGGTCATGTCGAGGGTTACCCGACCGTCGAAGTCCACGTCGCTGCGCCCGGATACCTGCCACAGGCCGGTGATCCCCGGGTAGATGCTCAAGCGTCCCAGGTGGTGCTCCTTGTAGGTCTGGGCGTGGAACGAGGTGGGGCGCGGGCCGACGATGCGCATCTGGCCGAGCACCACGTTGATCAGGTTCGGCAGTTCGTCGAGGCTGGTACGACGCAGGAAACCGCCGATCCCGGTGATCCGTGGATCGCGGTCGATCTTGAAGTCCACCGAGTCCGGGCCGTGCTTGTTCAAGTGGCGCACCGAGTCCTTGAGAGCCTCGGCGTTGACCACCATGGTGCGGAACTTGTACATGCCGAACCGCCGGCCGCGAAAGCCGGTGCGCAACTGCACGAAGAACACCGGGCCGGGGCTGGTGAACTTGATCAGCAAGGCCACTACCAGCAGCAGCGGCGACAACAGCAGCAGCAACAGCGCGGCCAGCGATGCCGAGGTCAGGCGTTTGGTGCGCGACAGGGTCCAGGGGCGTCCACCTTGGCGGCCGCTGAGCCAGCCATGGTGTTGCAGGTCGATGGCGGCCTGGACCTTGCGCCGGAACGGGTCGTTGCGCCGGTCTATGGGCGAGGGGGCGGCGCTGGCGGGCGACGAGACAGGTCTTTCCATATCCACCGGGAATACTTCCATTGCAAAGGTTCGGAAAAAGCGTGGGAATCGCTGTTCAGTTGCTGCTGCGGTAGTAGCCCAGGTACCACTGGACGAAGCTTCGCAGGCCATCCTCCAGGGGAACCTGGGGGCCGAAGCCGGTGAGGTTCTCCAGGGCGCTGACGTCCGCGTAGGTGTTGAGCACGTCGCCCGGTTGCAGGGGCAGGTATTCCACCTGGGCCGTGCGGCCGAGCAGTTTCTCCAGGGTCGTCACGTATTCCTTGAGCTGTACTGGGCGCTGGCCGCCAATATTGAACAGGCGCCAGGGCGCCATGCTGGTGGACGGGTCCGGCTGCTCGCGGTCCCATAGCGGGTCGCGTGCCGGTGGTTTGCCCAGCAGGCGTACCAGGGACTCGACGATGTCGTCGATATAGGTGAAGTCGCGCTGGTGCATGCCGTAGTTGAACAGCTTCAGCGGGCGACCCTGGCTGATGGCGTCGGCGAACAGGATCGGCGACATGTCCGGCCGGCCCCAGGGGCCATAGACGGTGAAGAAGCGCAGGCCGGTGGCCGGTACACCGAACAGGTGGGCGTAGCTGTGGGCCATCAGCTCATTGGCTTTTTTGCTGGCCGCGTACAACGACAGTGGATGATCGACGTTGTCGCTGACCTTGTAGGGCGTCTGCTGGTTGGCGCCGTACACCGAGCTGGACGAGGCGTAGATCAGGTGCTGCACCGGATAGCGCCGGCACATTTCCAGCAGGTTGAGGAAGCCGCCGAGGTTGCTGTCCAGGTAGGCCTTGGGATTTTCCAGGGAATAACGCACCCCGGCCTGGGCGGCGAGGTTGATCACCACCTGCGGGCGGACTTCGGCGAACAGCCGGTCCAGGCCCGAGCTGTCGGCCAGGTCCAGGCGTTGCAGGGGAAAATGCCCCACCTGGCGTTCCACCCAGCGCACTCGATCGTGCTTGAGCTGGGGGTCGTAGTAGTCGTTGAAATTATCCAGCCCGGTGACCTGGTGCCCATCCTTGAGCAAACGCAGTGCGGTATGGGCGCCGATGAATCCGGCGGCCCCGGTGATCAGGATATTCATGCGCAAAGTGCCCCCGGTACGCGATAGGGCAGGCCGATGCTCAGGTAATGCAGCCCGGCATCCGCTGCCTGTTGCGGGTTGTAGAGGTTGCGCCCATCGACGATCAGGCGGTCCTTGAGGGTCTCGCGCAGCAGTTTGAAGTCCACCACGCGAAAGGCTTTCCACTCGGTACAGATCACCAGCGCATCGGCACCCTGCAGGGTGTCGTCGCGGGTCGCGCACAGCTGCAGGTCATCGCGATAGCCGTACAGGCGCCGGCATTCGGTCATGGCCTCGGGGTCGAAGGCATGGACCTTGGCCCCGGCCTGCCACAGCGCTTCCATCAGGTAGCGGCTGGTGGCTTCGCGCATGTCATCGGTATTGGGCTTGAACGCCAGGCCCCACAAGGCGATGACCTTGCCCTGCAGGTTGTCCCCCAGGTGCGCCTTGAGCTTGCGGAACAGCACATGGCGCTGCTCTTCGTTGACGTCGCGCACGGTCTTGAGCATGTGCGGTTCCAGGCCGTGGCTCTGGGCCGTGTGGATCAAGGCACGCAGGTCCTTGGGAAAGCACGAGCCGCCAAAACCGGCGCCGGGGTAGATGAAGTGGTAGCCAATGCGCGGATCGGCGCCGATGCCCTTGCGCACGGCGTTGATGTCGACCCCGAGACGCTCGGCCAGGTTGGCCATTTCGTTCATGAAGCTGATACGGGTGGCGAGCATCGCGTTGGCCGCGTACTTGACCAGCTCGGCACTGCGGTTGTCCATGAACATCAGGCGATCGTGGTTGTGGTTGAACGGGGCGTACAGCTCGCTCAACTGATGACGCGGCAGTTCGTGGGCGCAACCGATGATGATCCGGTCCGGGCGCATGCAATCGGCTACCGCCGAGCCTTCCTTGAGGAACTCCGGGTTGGACACCACATGCACCTGCAAGTGGGACTTGCCCAGGTCCGCCAGTTGCTCGGCGACGGTTTCGACCACCAGGTCGGCGGTGCCCACCGGGACCGTGGACTTGACCACCAGGGTCTTGTCGCTGGACATCAGGCTGGCAATTTCCCGTGCCACCGCCAGGACGTGGTCCAGGTCGGCGGAGCCATCTTCGTTGGAGGGGGTGCCGACCGCGATGAAGATCACTTGCCCATGGCTCACGGCATCGCCGGGACGGGTGGTGAAATGCAGTCGGCCAGCCTTCTGATTCTCTTCGATCAGGGTCGCGAGACCCGGCTCGTGAATCGGAGGAATGGAACGTTGCAGTTGGGCGATCTTGTGGCTGTCTATATCGACACAGACCACGTTATGCCCGACATCGGCCAGGGCGACGGCTTGTACCAGACCGACGTAGCCAGTACCAAAAACGCTGACTTCCAAGGGAACGACCTCGTCCATGATGAGTGTGTGGCGAGGGGATGCCTCACCTTCTGAAAAAAAGCGTATGGCACATGGCCTTCATCGCGCGCTTTTTTTGACACTACCATATGATCAAGACGTTTAATTGACGTTTTCTGGCGTTGCATAAATGACGCAGCGCTTTATCTAGATTTTAGATAGTAGAAAAATCCTTTTAAAACAATAAGATAAATACATTCATTATGGTCATAATGAAAAGCGTCAAATACTTGTTATTTCTTACAAAAAGGCCAAAAAAACCGACGAACGGTAATTTTTTACCGAACAAAAATGATGCTTTTTTGCCATTAGCTGCTACCGATAGCTTGTCGAGGAGTGTTTTTTGAGCATATGGACAGTTTTTTTGACTCGGCTTTCGCCTGGCAGAAAATGTCGAAAATGATCATGTTTTGCTGAAAGTGCATGGTCCCGCAGCGGCGCCACGGGGGCTGGAAAATAGTCGGAGACAGACTGGAGAGTCAGACTAAAGTCGGGTAGGGGGCTGGCGGGCGATCTGCCATCATTGCCGGTCTTCATTGATTCAATCAATTCAGTCGGCGCTACTTAATTCGCCGAGTGGATTTCCCCTGGGTCTTTCTTTACCTCGCGTCACTGATTTTCTGCTGGAGCCTGTTCATGCGTCCCCCTTTCCCTCTACTCAATCCGTGCCCGCTCCTGGGCCTCGGAGCCGCCTTCCTGTGCTCGGGTTTTACCCTGCAGGCGCAAGCCGCCGGTTTTCTCGAGGACAGTAGCGCCAAGCTCGAATCGCGCACGGTCTACTTCAATCGGGACTTCCGTGATGGCCACACCAAGACCGCGCAGGGCGCATCCAAGCGCGAGGAGTCGGCCCAGGGCTTCATTTTCAACCTGCAATCGGGTTACACCGAAGGCACCGTGGGCTTTGGCCTCGATGCCCTGGGCATGTTGGGTATCAAGCTCGACTCCAGCCCGGATCGCAGCAATAGCGGCCTGCTGCCCTCCAGTGGGCATGATCCACGAGGCTCGGCTGACCAGTACGCCAAGCTTGGCCTGACCGCCAAGGTGCGCATGTCCCAGACCGTGTTCAAATACGGCGCGCAATTGCCGGACCTGCCGCTGCTCAAGTACAACGACGGGCGCCTGCTGCCCACCATGTTCAATGGCGCGGTATTGACCTCCAAGGAGGTCAAGGACCTGACCTTCACCGCAGCCCGCCTGAATCGCTACACCGCCCGGGATTCCACCGATTCCCAGGACATTCGCGTGCATTGCAAGAACAAGCGCTATGCCTGCAACACCACGGCGGATCACTTCGACACCTACGGCCTGGACTACAAGTTCAGCGACCGCCTCAGCGGCCAGTACCATTACGCCGAACTCGAGGAAATCTATCGCCAGCACTTCATCGGCCTGGTGGCCAACCAGCCCCTGGGGCCCGGGGTGCTCAAGGGTGACTTGCGCCTGATCAAGAGTGACGACAGCGGCAGCGCCCGTGCCGGCAGCATCGATCACCGGGCCCTGAGCACCATGCTCAGCTACGGCCTGGGCGGGCATGTGTTCAGTGCGGGTTGGCAGCGCATGTATGGCGATAACTCGATGCCGTACCTGGATGGCAGCAACCCGTACCTGGTGAACTACGTCCAGGTCAACGACTTCGCCGCGATCCAGGAACGCTCCTGGCAATTGCGCTACGACTACGACTTCAAGGCGGTGGGCATCAATGGCCTGAGCTTCCTGACTCGCTATGTCAGCGGCGACAACATCAAGGTCCCGGGCAGCCTGCGTGAAGGTCGTGAATGGGAACGCGACAGCGAGCTCAAGTACGTGGTGCAAAGCGGCACGTTCAAGGACGTCAGCCTGCGCCTGCGCAACGCCACCTATCGCAGCAACTACCAGAAGATCGCCCGCGACATGGATGAAACCCGCCTGATCGTCAGCTACAACTTCTCGATCTTCTGATCCTGTACCGCAGGCTCCGGGAGCCCGCGACTTGTAGCCGCTGTCGAGCCCGTGGCGAGGCTGCGCGAAGGCCCGCAGGGTCTTGCCTCGATCTACTGCGGGCAGGAGCAGCATCTGCCACGCAGCCCGTGGCAGCAGCTACAGGGAGCGGTTCAGGTCAACTGGTGGCGGTACGGCAGGTCCGGCCCGGTACGGGTGCAGGTCAGGGCCGCGGCGTTGACGGCGAAGCGCAGCAGGGCGTCGATCTGCTCGCGCTCCAGCTGCTCAAGACCCAGGGGCGAGTCCAGTCCTTGCTCGGTCAGCCAGGTGATCAACGCTGCCTGGAAGGTATCGCCGGCGCCCACGGTGTCGGCCACCTGCACTTTGGGCGTCGCGACCGACCAGTGGCCATGCCGCTGGCTGAAGACCGTCGCGCCCTGGCTGCCACGGGTCAGGAACACCAGCTTGGCGCTGCCTTGCAGCCAACCGCGGATCAGCACTTCGGGTGCCTGCCCGGGGTACAGCTGCTCGAGGTCTTCGTCGCTGACCTTGATCAGGTCGGCCTGTCCGGCCAGTTCATCGATGCGCTGGCGCCATAGCTGGATGTCCGGTTGCGGGCCAAGCCGCACATTGGGGTCGAGGCTGATCAGGCGCCGGCCCCGCTCGCGCCTTGCCAGTGCCAACAAGGTGTCGGCAATCGGTTGTACCACCAGGGAGTAGGAGCCGATGTGCAACCCGCGCACCTGTTCGTCCAGCTCTGGTAGATGTTCGACCAGGAGCTGGCGATCGGCACATCCTTCGCCGCGAAAGCTGTAGTGGGGAGAGCCGTCGGCGCCCACGGCCACCATGGCCAGGGTGCTGGGGGCGTCGAATTCCTGCAGGTAGCCAGTGTCCACGCCTTCGTCGTCCAGCACCTGTCGCAGGCGTTGACCCAGGTAGTCCCGGGATAACCCCGCCAGCAACGCCACATCGAGGCCCAGGCGGCGCAGGCCCACCGCCACGTTGAATGGCGAGCCACCGGCGATCGCCTGGAAGGCCACCTTGTTGGCCGGGGCTCCGGCCTCGTCCGCGCTGAAGAAGTCGAACAGCGCTTCACCACACACCAGATACATAGTCATTCGCTCTGCAAGGGGTTGCCAGTTGCTGTCCATGGACTTGCGCAGCGGTTGGCGGGCCGCCCGGGCGCCAGGCGCCGGGTGGTGCATGATAGAGCGAGCGTCGTGGGGTTTTCGATCCTTCATTGCCTGTGGATCAGCTATCGGCAGCCAGCACGAGCTTATAGCCCAAGGTCCACTGGCTTTTTGCGCTTCACTGCCTAAGATGGCCGTCCTGGTCCCTTGCGTTGGAAATCTCTGTTCACGATGTCGGAAAAAGACACCATCTCCTTGCAACTGGTGCGCGAAGCGCTGTTGCAAAGCTGCGCTCCGGGCGCCGCCACCGATGAAGTACTGCACAAGGTCGGCATCGATCCGGCCGGCTTGCAACAGGGCACCGGTCGGGTGCCGGCCAGTGCCTATGCGCGGCTCTGGCGCTTGCTGGCCAGGAGGCTGGACGATGAGTTCTTCGGCATGGACCCGCGCAAGCTCAAGTCCGGCAGCCTGGCATTCCTCTGCCGTTCGGCCATGGCCCAGCCGACCCTGGCCCAGGGCCTGGATTCGGTGCTGGGATTCCTGTCGCTGATGCTCGAACACCTGCCGGCGCAATTGGTGCGCCAGCAGAGCCTGGCGGAGATCGTGTTGCTGGAGGAGGTGCCTTCGCGCCGGGCCTTCACCTATTTCACTTACTGGATGATCGTCCATGGGGTGGCTTGCTGGCTGGCCGGACGGCGAATCCCGATCCTGGCCATCGAGCTGCGCTGCCCACAGCCGGACTTTTGCGACGACTATCGGGTGATGTTCTCCGACAACCTGCGCTTCGACCGGCCGCGCACGCGGATGATCATCGCCGCCGATTGCCTGGACCTGCCGATCAAGCGCAGCGACGAAGAGCTCAAGCGCTTCCTCGGCCATGCCCCGGCCAATATCCTGGTCAAGTACCGCGATCCGCAGAGCCTGGCCAGCCGTATCAAGCAACAGCTGCGGCAGTTGCCGGGGGAGCAGTGGCCGGAAGCCGAGAGCCTGGCCCAGAGCCTGTGCATTTCCGCCTCGACCCTGCGCCGGCGCCTGGCCGAGGAGGGGCAGAGCTACCAGGCCCTCAAGGATGGGGTGCGCAAGGAGCTGGCCATCGTCTGGCTGGCCGAGCCGCAGATCAGCTTCGCCGAGATCGCCGAGCGCCTGGGATTTGCCGATACCAGTTCGTTCTACAAGGCGTTTCGCAAGTGGTCCGGCTCCAATCCCGGGCACTATCGCAGCCTGATCCTCAACGTGCCGGCCTGACCCTTGGCCAAACCGGTCACGCAACTTGACAGCTTTGACCATTGTCCGGCCAGGGCCCTGGCGCCAGTATTTCGTTGATTCTGATGAGGTTCCCGCTATCAGGCCGTTGAAAAACTGCCTGCGTTGCCATCGCTGCGTTAAAAACAGGCTCAAAATGCTCATTTACCACGCGTAAACTGCGCTTTTTCGCCTGCTTTGCCTGGCGCTGGCTGCCTCGTCGACGTTTTTCAACGGCCTGCTATAAGAACAACGAGGGCTTCTGGCAATGCGCGATTACCTGTCCGCCACCGCAAACTTCAACTACCAGCACACCGTCGATGCCACCCTGGCCGGGTCACTGCAGGCGCTCAATGCCTGCGTCGAGTGTTGTGACCGGCATGCGTTGCCCGGTCGCATCGCGTTGTTCTGGGAGGGCAAGGACGGCAGCAGCGCCAGCTACACCTTCACCGATCTGCAAGACAAGGCCGGGCGCCTGGCCAACTTCCTCCTGGCCCAGGGCGTAGGCAGGGGCGACAAGGTTGCAGGCCTTTTGCCGCGCAATGTCGAGCTGTTGATCACGGTCCTGGCCACCTGGCGCATTGGCGCGGTGTACCAACCGCTGTTTACCGCCTTCGGGCCCAAGGCCATCGAGCATCGGCTCAGCAGCTCCGAAGCCAAGGTGGTGGTGACTGACGCGGTCAACCGTCCCAAGCTCGCCGAGATCGCCAACTGCCCGACCCTGGTCACCGTGACTGGCGCCAAGGGGCAGGGCATCGTGCGTGGCGACTTCAGTTTCTGGGCCGAGCTGGAGCGATATCCGGCCCGTTGCGAACCGGTGCTGCTCACTGGCGAAGACCCCTTCCTGCTGATGTTCACCTCGGGCACCACCGGACCGTCCAAGGCGCTGCAAGTGCCGCTCAAGGCCATGGTCGCGTTCCAGAGCTATACCCGTGATGCGGTGGACCTGCGACCGGAAGATGCGTTCTGGAACGTCGCCGACCCGGGCTGGGCCTATGGCATCTATTTCGGCATCACCGGTCCGCTGGGCCTGGGTCATCCGATCACCTTCTACGACGGCCCCTTCACCCTCGAAAGTACCTGCCGGGTGATCAACAAGTACGGCATCACCAACCTCACCGGATCCCCCACTGCTTACCGGCTGCTGATCGCCGGTGGTGATCAGTTCGCCCGTTCGATCAAGGGCCGCTTGCGCATTGTCAGCAGTGCCGGCGAGCCGCTGAACCCGGAAGTGATTCGCTGGTTCGCCGAGCACCTTGAGGTGGTGATCCACGACCACTACGGTCAGACCGAACTGGGCATGGTGCTGTGCAACCATCACGCCCTGGAGCATCCAGTGCATGTCGGCGCCGCCGGTTTCGCCTCGCCGGGCCATCGCATCGTGGTACTCGACGAAGAGTACCGCGAGCTGGGGGCCGGTCAGCCGGGGATCCTCGCCATTGACCGCCGGCAGTCGCCGATGTGCTGGTTCGCCGGCTACTCCGGGGCACCGACCAAGGCCTTCGTCGGCGATTACTACCTGAGCGGCGATACCGTCGAGCTGAACCCGAACGGCAGCATCAGCTTCGTCGGGCGCAGCGACGATGTCATTACCACCTCCGGTTACCGAGTCGGCCCGTTCGATGTGGAAAGCGCCCTGGTGGAGCATCCGGCGTTGGTCGAGGCGGCAGTGGTGGGCAAGCCCGATCCTGAGCGCACCGAGGTGATCAAGGCTTTTGTGGTGCTGGGTGAACGTTACCGCGCCACCCCGGAATTGGCCGAGGAGCTGCGCCAGCATGTGCGCAAGCGCCTGGCCGCCCATTCCTATCCGAGGGAAATCGAGTTCGTCAGCGAATTGCCTAAGACCCCCAGCGGCAAATTGCAGCGCTTTATCTTGCGCAACCAGGAAATCGCCAAGGCTCAAGAGGCCGCGGCGGCAACAGTCAACGCGTGAACAGGATTTGAACGATGCAGATTCAGAACAAGGTTTTTCTCGTCAGTGGTGGTGCCTCGGGCCTCGGTGCGGCCAGCGCTGAAATGCTCGTGGCCGCCGGCGCCAGGGTGATGCTGGTGGACCTCAATGCCGAGGCCGTGGCGGCCAAGGCGCAGCAGTTGGGATGCCAGAGCGTGGTCGCCGACATCAGTCAGGAAGCCGCAGCCGAAGCGGCGGTCCAGGCGACGGTTCAGGCCTTCGGCGGGCTCCATGGCCTGGTCAGCTGTGCCGGCATCGTGCGGGGCGAGAAGATCCTCGGCAAGAACGGTCCCCATGCCCTGGCGAGCTTCGCCCAGGTGATCAACGTCAACCTGATCGGCAGTTTCAACCTGATGCGCCTGGCGGCCGCGGCCATCGCCGAAGGCCAGGCCGATGCCGATGGCGAGCGCGGGGTGATCATCAATACCGCTTCCGTCGCTGCCTTCGACGGACAGATCGGCCAGGCAGCCTACGCCGCTTCCAAGGGCGCCGTGGCCAGCCTGACCCTGCCGGCGGCCCGCGAGCTGGCGCGCTTCGGTATCCGGGTGATGACCATTGCCCCGGGCATTTTCGAAACACCGATGATGGCCGGCATGAGCGACGAGGTCCGGGCCTCCCTGGCCGCTGGCGTGCCATTCCCACCGCGCCTGGGCAAACCTGCCGAGTACGCCGCGCTGGTACGGCATATCATTGAAAACAGCATGCTCAACGGCGAGGTGATCCGTCTCGACGGCGCCTTGCGCATGGCCGCCAAGTAAGGAGGACTCATCATGTCCATTGCCCAAGATCCGATTGTCATCGTCAGCGCCGTACGTACCCCCATGGGGGGCTTCCAGGGCG
Organism: Pseudomonas piscis; assembly: GCF_009380155.1. Taxonomy (GTDB): domain Bacteria; phylum Pseudomonadota; class Gammaproteobacteria; order Pseudomonadales; family Pseudomonadaceae; genus Aquipseudomonas; species Aquipseudomonas piscis. The sequence goes on from NZ_WHUV01000002.1 coordinate 569,256, forward strand.
AATTGAAAGGCCTCAGCGCGCCACAGCTGGGTGCCGAGGCCATTCGCGCCGCCGTGCAGCGGGCCGGGGTCGCCGCCGACAGCGTGGAAGAAGTGCTGTTCGGCTGCGTGCTGTCCGCCGGCCTCGGCCAGGCTCCGGCGCGCCAGGCGGCCCTGGGAGCCGGCCTGGACAAAGGCACCCGGTGCACCACCCTGAACAAGATGTGCGGCTCGGGCATGGAGGCCACCATCCTGGCCCACGACATGCTGCTGGCCGGCAGTGCCGAGGTGGTGATCGCCGGCGGCATGGAGAGCATGTCCAACGCCCCGTACCTGCTGGACCGCGCTCGGGCCGGCTACCGCATGGGCCATGGCAAGGTGTTGGACCACATGTTCCTCGATGGCCTGGAAGACGCCTACGACAAGGGCCGGCTGATGGGCACCTTCGCCGAGGACTGCGCCGAGGCCAACGGTTTTACCCGCCAGGTCCAGGACGAGTTCGCCATAGCGTCGCTGACCCGTGCCCAGCAAGCGATCAAGGATGGCCTGTTCAAGGACGAGATCGTTCCCCTGCAAGTGACCATCGGCAAGGAATCCCGGCTGATCAGCGATGACGAGCAGCCGCCCAAGGCCAAGCTGGACAAGATCGCCAGCCTCAAGCCGGCGTTCCGTGAAGGTGGCAGCGTGACGGCCGCCAACTCCAGCTCGATTTCCGACGGCGCCGCGGCGCTGCTGCTGATGCGCCGTTCCGAAGCGCAGAAGCGTGGGCTCAAGCCACTGGCGGTGATCCATGGCCATGCGGCCTTCGCCGATACCCCGGGCCTGTTCCCGGTGGCTCCGGTCGGTGCTATCGAGCGCCTGATGAAGAAGACCGGCTGGTCCCTGGACCAAGTGGATCTGTTCGAGATCAACGAGGCTTTCGCCGTGGTCAGCCTGGTGACCATGAGCAAGCTGGAGATCCCCCATGACAAGGTCAACGTGCACGGCGGTGCCTGCGCCCTGGGCCATCCGATCGGCGCCTCCGGCGCGCGGATCCTGGTGACCCTGCTCTCGGCCCTGCGCCAGAAGGGCCTCAAGCGTGGCGTGGCCGCGATCTGCATCGGCGGTGGCGAAGCCACGGCCATGGCCATCGAATGCCTGTAACGAGGACCTGCCATGTTGCCCAATGACGAACAACAACAGATCAGCGATGCGGCCCGGCTATTCGCCCAGGAGCGTCTCAAGCCTTTTGCCGCTGACTGGGACCGCGAGCATCGCTTTCCCAGGGAAGCCATCGCCGAGATGGCCGAGATGGGCTTCTTCGGCATGCTGGTGCCAGAGCAGTGGGGCGGTTGCGACACCGGTTACCTGGCCTATGCCATGGCCCTGGAGGAAGTCGCCGCCGGCGATGGCGCCTGTTCCACCATCATGAGCGTGCACAACTCGGTGGGTTGCGTGCCGATCCTCAAGTTTGGCAATGATGACCAGAAGGAGCGCTTCCTCAAGCCCCTGGCCAGCGGCAGCATGCTCGGGGCCTTCGCCCTGACCGAACCCCAGGCCGGCTCCGATGCCAGCAGCCTGAAGACCCGGGCCCGCCGCGACGGCGACCACTATGTGCTCAACGGCTGCAAGCAGTTCATCACCTCGGGGCAGAACGCCGGGGTGGTGATCGTCTTCGCGGTCACCGATCCGGCGGCGGGCAAGCGTGGTATCAGCGCGTTCATCGTGCCCACCGACGCGCCGGGCTATAAGGTCGCGCGGATCGAGGACAAGCTCGGCCAGCACGCTTCTGACACCTGCCAGATCCTCTTCGAAGACGTGAAGGTACCGGTGGCCAACCGCCTGGGGGCGGAGGGCGAGGGCTACAAGATCGCCCTGGCCAACCTCGAAGGCGGCCGGGTCGGTATCGCTTCGCAGTCGGTGGGCATGGCCCGCGCCGCGTTCGAGGCGGCGCGCGACTACGCCCGCGAGCGCGAGACCTTCGGCCAGCCGATCATCGAGCACCAGGCCGTGGCTTTCCGCCTGGCGGACATGGCCACCCAGATCGCCGTGGCGCGGCAGATGGTGCATTACGCCGCCGCGCTGCGCGACAGCGGCAAGCCGGCCCTGGTGGAGGCCTCGATGGCCAAGCTGTTCGCCTCGGAGATGGCCGAGAAGGTCTGTTCCGCGGCCTTGCAAACCCTGGGCGGCTATGGCTATTTGAGCGACTTCCCGCTGGAGCGGATCTACCGTGACGTACGGATCTGCCAGATCTATGAAGGCACCAGCGACATTCAGCGCATGGTCATTTCGCGCAATCTCTGACTTTTAGCAGGAGCTGATTCATGAGCTACGAAACCATTCTGTTGGATATCAAGGACCGGGTCGGCCTGATCACCCTCAACCGCCCGCAAGCCTTGAACGCGCTCAACGCACAGATCGTCGGCGAGATCAACCAGGCCCTGGATCGCCTGGAAGCCGACCCGCAAATCGGCTGCATCGTCATCACCGGCTCGAAGAAAGCCTTCGCCGCCGGCGCCGACATCAAGGAAATGGCCGAGCTGACCTATCCGCAGATCTATCTCGACGACCTGTTCAGCGACAGCGATCGAGTGGCCAACCGGCGCAAGCCGATCATCGCCGCGGTCAATGGCTTTGCCTTGGGTGGCGGTTGCGAACTGGCACTGATGTGCGACTTCATCCTGGCCGGCGACAACGCCAAGTTCGGCCAGCCGGAAATAAACCTCGGCGTGCTGCCGGGCATGGGCGGTACCCAGCGCCTGACCCGCGCCGTGGGCAAGGCCAAGGCGATGGAACTGTGCCTGACGGGACGTTTCATCGACGCCGTGGAAGCTGAGCGTTGCGGCATCGTCGCGCGTATCGTGCCGGCCGACGAGTTGGTGGAAGAAGCGCTGAAGGTCGCCGCGCTGATCGCCGGCAAGTCGGTGCCGGTGAGCATGATGATCAAGGAAAGCGTGAACCGCGCTTTCGAGGTCAGCCTGTCCGAAGGTGTGCGCTTCGAGCGCCGGGTGTTCCATGCTGCCTTCGCCACCCAGGACCAGAAGGAAGGCATGGCCGCCTTCATCGCCAAGCGCGAGCCGCAGTTCAAGGACCGCTGAGGCGGTTCGCGACGATAAAAAAATCGCAGCTTTAGCTGCGATTTTTTTGTCTTCAAGAATGCCATCGCGGGCATGGCGTCCCTGCAGGAGCGCCATGCCCGCGAGGTTCTTGATCAATCAGACCAGGTAGTGCTTCAACTCACGGGCGATCAGCATGCGCTGGATCTCGCTGGAGCCTTCGTAGATCTGGGTGATCCTTGCGTCGCGGTAGTAGCGTTCCACCGGGTAGTCCTCCAGGTAGCCATAGCCACCGTGGATCTGCATGGCCGAAGAGCAGACCTTCTCGGCCATCTCCGAGGCGAACAGCTTGGCCTGGGAAGCTTCGGACAGGCAGGGCTGGCCGGCGCTGCGCAGGCGGGCGGCATGCAGGATCAGCAGGCGGGCGGCGTTGATCCGGGTGTGCATGTCCGCCAGCAGGTTGGCGATGCTCTGGTGTTCGATGATCGGCTTGCCGAACTGCACCCGGTCGCGGGCATAAGCCAGGGACGCTTCGAAGGCGGCCCGGGCGATCCCCAGGGCCTGGGCGGCGATGCCGATGCGCCCGCCTTCGAGGTTGGACAGGGCGATGGCCAGGCCCTTGCCGCGTTCGCCCAGCAGGTTGGCGGCCGGCACGCTGCACTGGTTGAGGGTCACGGCGCAGGTGTCGGAGGCGCGGATGCCCATCTTGTGCTCGGTGCGGTCGACGATGAAGCCCGGGGTGTCGGTGGGGACCAGGAATGCCGACAGGCCTTTCTTGCCCAGCTCCGGATCGGTGACGGCGAAGACGATAGCCAGTTGCGCACGCTTGCCGTTGCTGACGAACTGCTTGGCGCCGTTGATCACCCATTGGCCGTCGCGCAGTTCGGCGCGGGTCTTGAGGTTGTGAGCCTCGGAGCCGGCCTGGGGTTCGGTCAGGCAGAAGCAGCCGATGGCCTCGCCACTGGCCAGGCGTGGCAGCCAGGCCTGCTTCTGCTCTTGGCTGCCGTAGTTGAGGATCGGCCCGCAACCCACCGAGTTGTGGATGCTCATCAGCGCGCCGGTGGCGCCGTCGCCAGCGGCGATCTCTTCCACGGCCAGGGCATAGGCCACGTAGTCCAGGTAGCTGCCGCCCCATTGTTCGGGGACCACCATGCCCAGCAGGCCCAGTTCGCCCATCTTGTGGACCAGGGCGTCGTCGATCCAGCCGGCCTTTTCCCAGGCCTGGGCATGGGGCGCGATCTCGCCGCGGGCGAAATCCCGGGCCATGTCGCGGATCATCACTTGTTCTTCGGTCAATTCGATGTCGTGCATGAGTTCAGCTCCCGCTGCCGTCGAAACCGCTGAAGAAGCTCGCTACCCGGTCGGCCTCGAGGGCTGCCAGGGTCGGCGGATTCCAGTGCGGGGTCTTGTCTTTGTCGATGATCAGGGCACGCACGCCCTCCATCAGGTCGCCACGCTCGAACCACTGGCGGTCCAGGTGCAGCTCCAGGGCGAAGCACTGCTCCAGGGCCAGGTGCCGGCCCTGGCGCAGCATCTCCAGGGTCACGGCCATGGCCAGTGGCGAGCGGGTCTCGAGCAGGTCGGCGGTGGCCAGTGCCCATTCGTGGCTATCGGCCACGCTCACGCTGCGCAGTTGCTCGACGATGGCTGGCACGTCGGGCAGGGCGAAGAAATGGTCGATGGCCGGGCGCAGGCTGGCCAGAGGCGCGTCGGGCAGGGCCTGGACGCCGAGCTTGGCCAGTAGCCCCTGCAGGTCCTTGAGCGGCGAATGGCTCCATTGCAGGCGGTCCAGGCGCTGGTCGAGCAGGGCCAGCTTGTCGCTTTCCAGGTGCCAGTCGGCCAGGCCGCAATACAGGGCGTCGGCAGCGCGGATCTGCACGCCGCTGACCCCCAGGTAGGTGCCCAGCTCGCCGGGGATGCGTGAGAGGAAATAACTGCCGCCGACGTCCGGGAAATAACCGATGGCCACTTCCGGCATCGCCAGGCGGCTGCGTTCGGTCACCACCCGCAGATCCGCACCTTGCACCAGGCCCATGCCGCCGCCGAGGACGAAACCGTCCATCAGCGCCAGCACTGGCTTGCGGTAGTGATGGATCGCCAGGTCCAGGGCGTACTCCTCGACGAAGAACTCTTCGTGCAGGGTGCCGCCGCTCTTGTAGCTGTCGTACAGCGAGCGGATATCGCCGCCGGCGCAAAAGGCTTTTTCACCGGCGCCGCGCAGCACCACTGCATGGATTTCCGGAGCCTGGGCCCAGGCATCCAGTTGCCGTTGCAAGGTACGCACCATGGACAGGGTGATGGCGTTGAGACCGGCGGGGCGATTGAGGGTCAGGTGGCCGATGTGGTTGCGCACCTCGACCAGCACCTCGTCCTGAGGCGCATCGAGTTCCCGGGCCGTGTGGGATGAAACCTGAGCAGTCATCACTAACTCCCTGCTTTTATTGTCTTTATATGAGGCTCGCGGACGAGCATCGACGGATCGTATCAGTGCAAATTTGCCTTGTACAACCTGGAAAGCTGCAGGTCGGCTGTGCATTTTTGCATGGTCGGACCACCCCCGCGAACACCAGGTGAAGGCCCCTGGAGCGGGGGCTGCAGCTTTGGCCCGAGCAGTGGGGACAGCGCGTCGAGGCTCGTCGGTCGCGGCGGAAAAAACCATGGATGCTCTTGATCTGGGCCCGGTTTCCAGTGTGCGCCGTCACTATGCTGGTGCGCCATCACTGTCGTGCCTGTTCCATCCCGACCCTGCCGGAGGCCCTTGTCATGATCGTTCGTCCCGCATCCCTGGCCGACCTGCCGGCTCTCTTGCTCCTGGCCCGCAGCGCCGGGGCCGGCCTCACCACCTTGCCCGCCGATGCCGGGCGCCTCGGCCAGCGCCTGGAGTGGGCGCACAGGACCTTCGCCGGGCAGGCCGAACGGGCCGACACCGATTACCTGTTCGTGCTCGAGGACTCCCAGTGCCAGGTGGTGGGCATCTGCGCCCTGGCGGGGGCAGTGGGCATGCGCGAGCCCTGGTACAACTACCGCCTCGGATCGCTGGCCGCCACATCCCGAGCATTGGGGATCAACCGCCAGTTGCCGACGCTGTTCCTGGGCAACGACATGACCGGCCATTCCGAGTTGTGTTCGTTGTTCCTGCACGCGGGGCATCGCAACGGACTGAACGGGCGCTTGCTGTCCAAGGCGCGCTTTTTGTTCCTGGCCGAATACCGCCAGCATTTCGGCGACAAGGTGATCGCCGAGATGCGCGGTTATTGCGACGAGCATGGTGTATCGCCGTTCTGGGAGGCAGTGGGGCGGCATTTCTTCAAGATGGACTTCGCCGCTGCCGACCATCTCACCGGCCTGGGCAACAAGACCTTCATCGCCGAACTGATGCCCAAGTTTCCGCTGCCCACCTGCCTGCTTCCGGAGGCGGCGCGGGCGGTGATCGGCCGGGTGCATCCCAATACCGAGCCGGCGCTGGGCATGCTCAAGGCCGAGGGCTTCGGTTTTCGGGACTACATCGACATCTTCGATGGCGGGCCGCTGATCGAATGCGCCACCGGCGATATCCGCGCGGTGCGCGACAGCCAGGTGCTGCAATTGGGCATTGGCACCCCGGGGGACCAGGCCAAGCCATACCTGATCCATAATCGCCAGTTCGCGGCGTGCCGGATTACCGCCGCGCCAGCGCGGGTTGCCGCGGGCACGCTGATCGTCGAGGCCGCCAGCGCCCATGCCCTGGGGCTAGGCGCCGGGGCCTCGGTGCGGGCGGTCAGCCTGGCGGTGCCGGCACGCCAGCACCAAGCAGCCTAGGGTCCAGCGCCGGGCACTTGAACAGCACGCTCTGGCTGGCCCGCAGGCGTTCTTCGCAGCCTAGGGCCGCCAGTTGCCCGCTGACTGGCGCGAGGTCTCTCTGCCGTCGTACCAGGTAGAACGCCTGGTCGATCGGCAATTCTTCCAGGCTCTCGATCCGCTGGGCTTGCCCGGCGGTGTAGAACTGCGCCGAATACGAGCGTCGGCCCCAGTAGTACAGCGGCGCCGGCTGGCTGGCTTGCAAGCTGTTCCAGGCCTGGGCCATGGCTTGCTGGTTCTGCGGGCGTTGCAGGGCCGCGCCATGGGTCACGGTGAACAGCAGGCCCAGTGGCAGTAGCAGGGCCAATCCCAGCCACCAGGGCGAGACTGTCTTGCCATCGGCATGCCGTGGCGTGGTCAGCGCCAATGCCAGCAGCAGGCACCAGGCGGGCAGGGCGGGCAGGACGTAGGTCCACAGGATATTGCCGGAGAAGGTGAAGAACAGCGGGGTGACCAGGGCCCACAAGCTGATGAAGCTCAGGCGCAGGTCCATGCGGGCGGACTGGCGATAGACCCGGTACAGCAGCGGCAGCAACAGGCTCCAGGGCAGCAGTGCCATCAGCAGTTCCAACCAGATACTGGCGTAGGGCCGCTCATGGGCGCTGCCGTACAGATCGCCAGGCCAGTCGCTGACCACATAGCGTTTCCAGTGCTCGCCCACCAGGAAATAGTCGAGGAACCCGGGCGTGCGCCATTCGGCCCACAGGTACCAGGGAACGGACACCAGCAACATCACCCCCAGGCCGCTGAACCAGGGTAGGTTCAGCAGGGCGCGCCACTGCCGGTTGAACAGGGTCCAGAGCCCGGCCTGGGCTCCCACCAGCACCAATACCAGCGGCCCCTTGGCCAACAGCCCCAGGCCGAGGCCGAAGAACCCGGCCAGGGCCCAGGCCCGTTGGCCATGTACCGTGCCGCGCCAGAAACCGTAGCTGGCCAGGAGGATCGCGAAGCTCAAGGCCGGGTCGGTCAACACCACGCCGGCGGCCAGCAGCCCCAGGCCGGAGCTGGAGAACAGGATGGCGGCCAAGAGGCCGACGCGCTCGTCGTATTCTTCGCGGGCAAAGCGGATCAGCAACAGGCAACTGGCTATATGGAACAGCCAGGCGGGCAGGCGCACAGCCAGCTCGTTGATGCCCAGCCACTGCATGCCCAGGGCCTGGCTCCAGAAGGCCAACGGCGGCTTGCCCCAGAACGGCACGCCGTAGTCGAACATCGGGGTCACCCAATCATCGAGTTCCAGCATCTTGCGCGCCATCTCGGCATAGCGCGCTTCAGAGGTGTCCATCAACGGATACAGGCCCAGGGTCAGCAGGCGCAGGCCGAGGATGGCCAACAACAGCCACCACAGGTGGCGGGTGGAAAGTCTGTTCATCGAAGCACTTCTTGTTCGTCGGCCCGGGTCGTGGAAGGTGCTGGCAATTGGCGGGGGAAGCCGCCGAAGGTGCTGCGCAGGAAGTACAGCGGCCGGCGCTTGACCTCGACCAGCGCGGCGCCGATGTATTCGCCGACCATGGCGATGCCCACCAGTGCCAGGGCCATGGCGCCGAGGATCAGGTGATCGATGCTGAAGGCGTCGGCGAACCACTGGTGCAACAGATAGGAACAGGTCAGCAGCAGGGTGGCCAGGCTGAGCACGCTGAACCAGCGCAGGGGCTTGCGGGAGAAGGCCAGGACTCCCTCCATCGCCAGGTCCACCAGGGCCATGGGGCTCCACTTCGACTCGCCAGCCTTGCGCCGGGCCCTCTGGTAGGGAATCTCCACGGTCTTGAAGCCCAGCCAATTGACCAGGCCCTTCATCAAGGTCGCCCGCTCGGGCATGTTGCGCAGGGCGTTCAACGGCGCGGGACCGATCAGGCGGAAATCGCTGACATCCGGCGGCACCGGGTACTTGTCCACCAGCAGGTTCATCAGTTTGTAGTAGAGCTGGGCGCTCAGGCGCTTGCCGGCGGTATCCTCACGCCGGTCGCTGCGCTGCATGTTGACGATGTCGTGGCCGGCCAGCCAGTGGCGGACCATGGCCGGGATCAGCTCCGGCGGGTCCTGCAGGTCGGCATCGATGAACAGCACCGCATCCCCGGCCGCATAGTCGATGCCGGCGGACATTGCCGATTCCTTGCCGAAGTTGCGGCTCAAGTTCAAACAACGCACCCGGGGCACGCGGCAGAACTGTTCCAGCAGTTCGTAACTTCCGTCATGGCTGCCGTCGTTGACATACAGGACTTCATAGGCCACCGGCAGGGCGCTCAATACCAACATCAAACGATGGTGGAATTCCGGTAATACATGGGCTTCGTTGTAACAGCAGACAATGACACTGATGAGTTGTTGATTGTCTACTTGCACATGGCTAGGCAGTTTCATTTTTAAAAGTCCAGGTCCGGTTGATCCAGTAGCTACCCAAGGTCAGGCAGAAAGTACTCAGTAGTTGCATCGATAACGGCGAGTCCGGTGCCAGGGCCAGCAGGCACAGCATCAGCAAGGCGTTGCCGAGGTTGTAGGCGGCGGCCGTCACGCAGAAGCGCAAGACCTGGTCGCTGCGAGCCTGGTAGTCGCCCCGGGGAAAGGTCCAGCGCTTGTTGCCCTGGTAGCTGAGCCAGGTTCCCAGGCCGGCGCCCAGCAAACTGGCCAACAGCGCCGGCAGGGGACCGAGTAGCAGCAGGAACACCGCGTAATGAGCCGCGGTGGCGATCGCGCCTACCAGCAAGTAACGTGGAAGTTGTTTTAATGGATGTTTGGAAGTTGATTTTTCTGATCGCGACATTGGCGAGTTCCAAGGTTAACAACGGGTTAATTCTTGGGCCGTGCATGTCGATAATCAGTGGGTGTTTTGTGAAAAATTCGTTTGCCAATATGCGCTGAATATTTCACGAAGTAACATTTCGAAGTTGTAATTTATATTGCCGGGTCAATCATTCTGCGGCTTTGCGGGAATAGGAAGTTACTTGGCTTTGATGAAGATATCCTGGCTGTTAGTTTGCGGTCAGTATCGCCAGCGCCGCAGCCGTGGGTGAATCTCCGAACGCTGCTACTGGTTCCCCGCAGGCGGGCCGCTACAATGGCGCTCGACTTTGATGTTCTCGAGGCAGTATGGATATCGACCTGGCCCGCACCTTCCTGGAAATCGTTCGCAGCGGCAGCCTGATCGCCGCGGCCGAGCGCCTGCACCTGACCCAGACCGCCATCAGTGCCCGGGTACAGAACCTGGAGGGGCAGCTCAACTGCAAGCTGCTGGTGCGCAACCGGGCCGGGGCCCGGCCCACGGCCGATGGCGAAGCCTTCATCGCCTATGCCAACCAACTGGTGCAGACCTGGGAAGCGGCCCAGCGCGACCTGCCGCTCTTGGCGGGTTATCGCAATGTGCTGCATGTCGGCGGCGAATTGAGCCTGTGCAATCCGTTGATGCTGCACTGGGTACGGCGCTTGCGCCAGGCTTTGCCCAACCATGCGGTCCGGACCCAGATCGGCGATGGTGCGAGCCTGCAGCGTCAATTGGAGTTGGGGGTGCTGGATGCGGCGCTGGTATTCCAGCCGCTGTACTCGCCAGGCTTGCAGGTTGAGCAACTGCTGGAGGAAAAACTGATCCTGGTGCGCCTGGCCGGACGCCCGGAGCCCTATGTGTATATCGACTGGGGCGAGGATTTCCGGCGCCAGCACGACGCCGCGCTGCCTGAACAGGCCAAGGCCGCAGTGGGTTTCAACCTTGGGCCCTTGGCGCTGCAGTTCATCCTCGATTCCGGCGGCAGTGGCTACTTCCGTACCCGGGTGGTCCAGAGCTACCTGGACAGCGGCGTGCTGGAGCGAGTGGAGAAGGCCCCGGAGTTCAGTTTCCCCACCTACCTGCTATATGCCCGGGAGCGCGATTCGGCTTCCTTGCAGCAAGCCTTCGAGGTCTTGCGCGAAGTGATCGGACAGGACACCGACTGGTCCCAGCGCTGGTCGCCGATCATCTGACGGGCGTTTCGGCCTGGGCCAGCGGCAAGCACCGCCTCAGGGGCGTGGCTCGGGAGCCGAGGCCAGCACCTGGCCGATGCTGCGACGCCGGGCATGGGCCTCGCTGGCGTGAACCAACTGCTCGAGATCCTCGGGCGTGACGTCGAAGAACTCTTCCATTTCCTCCAGGGCCAGCTTCAGGTCGGCGGCGGTGATCGCCAGGCTGTCGGCGGCAGAGGGTGGGGCCAGGACAGCCGGTGGCTCGCTCGGCCCCTTGGGGTAGCGGGTGCGGGTCAGGTTGTTATAGGCCAGGGCGCTGGCCAGCAGGCTGGCGGCGGCGAGCATCACCGGCCCCAGCTCCAGCCAGCCCAGGGCGATGCTGTCCGGGTCAGCCAGCACCAGGGTCAGGGCCACCGCACCAGCGGGCGGATGCAAGCAACGTAGCCAGCACATCAGCACCACTGCCATGCCCGCAGCCAGGCAGGCGCTGCCCAGGCTACGTCCCAGTACTTGTGCCACCAATAGCGCCATCACCGCGGCACACAGGTAGCCGCCAAGGATCGACCAGGGTTGCGCCAGGGCCCCGGAGGACACTGCAAACAGCAGCACCGCCGAGGCACCGAGAGGGCCGATCAGGTGCACGGCCACGGGCATGCCGAACACCTGGGCGCAGAACCAGACACTGAACAGGGTCCCCAGGGCCATGCCGATGGCGGCGCGGCTCCATTCCAGGGGGCGGGTATTGATGGCGGCGGGTTTCCAGCGGGCGAACATCGACAAAAACGATCCATTTCCAGACGGCGGGCAAAAAGAAGGGCTTGTCTGGATCACCAGAAAGCCCTTGAACGTTCCAACATTTGGGGGAGGAACGGGCGCAGTTTGCCGCTGAATGCCCTGGCTGGCAAATTCATAATAATGCTGCTTAAGTGCAGTTTTTTTGCACTGAAATCCCGGCCCCGCCAAGCGGCTGAAGTTGTCTGGTAGCGCATCGGCAAGCGCCAGATGAACCGGTTCAGATCCGCGTCCGGCTTCACGGCAATGGGATTCTGCTGGCAGGTCATGGTGCCTCGCCGGCAACTTATGAGATCCCAGCCAGTCGACGAATATCGCCCCTGATGGAGTTGCAAAAACGTTATAGCAGCTCTTTTAACTACTGAATTAAAAGCGGCGATGTTCTTCGCCTGCGCAATTCGAACTCCCTTCGAACCGGTCGCGATCACGTTATATCGATATTTAATAGCGCTAGTTGCGTAGGCAAATGTTTCATTGTAAGAATTGCCGGGTCATATGGATCGACGCTTCGAGGGCCGGGTAGTACTCAGGCTGGCTACTTTGACTTTCTGCAAGCTATCAGGACGATAACCCATGAATGACGAAGCACTTCTGGATGAAGTAAAAAGCTGGTTTATCAATTGTTTAGGTTGTGCGGCCGGAAGACGAGAGTTCAGCAAGAATCGCTACATGCTGGCTGTCGCCCGCACCACGCAGGATGCCCGGGACATCTTCGATGATTACGTCCGGGCGCTGGAGGCCCGCGAGACCGTGGCCTGCCTGATCATCTGCCCGACCACCAGCCAAGAGCAGAAGTCCTACAGCGTGGCCCAGGAGGTACGGCGCCTGTCGGCACTGTTCAGTCCCCTTGGCGAGTTCTCCGCCGAGGAGTTGGCGACAGGCAAGGCGCTGAACAAGAAGCTCTACCTGACCTGTCCGGTTACCAACGCCAAGATATTGTTCGAAGACTTCGATGCGGTGGCGTTCTGTCCGCAGTCGGATGATATCGACGATGAACTTTACGACCCGTTGATGGCGGCACCCATTCCCGCCGTCAACTTCAACTCGGATGTATATGCCTTCTCGATGTTCTGTCGCGACATGAGCCTGCAGAAGTTTCAGCGAGAAGTCTTCGAGTTGTCGGCGACGCAACGCGGCGAACTCTACAAGATGGTATTGCATGGCTGGCAGAGCATTGCACAAAGGACCCTGGACAATTACATCAAGATGACCGATGTGAGCAAATGCCCGGTCTACCTGCATGACGATAACCAGTACTGGTTCGCCAACCATCAGGACCCGGCCTTTGCCGAATCCGTGAAGGAGCTGTATCGGCATGACATGCCGTTGATCTATGTCCCGAAGATCTTCTGCGAGTGGGAACAGTACTTCAGCGTCGGCCGTATCCCGGACTTCAGTGAAACTGCCACGGCTGGCAGCCAACACCTGGAAGAGTCTGTATCCAGCATTGAGGTGGTGTGATGAGTCAGGACGCTAATTTCTCCGCAAAGTTGGTTTTCATCGGTTTTGGCTCCATCGCCAGGGCCACCCTTGGGTTGTTCATGAAAACCCGCCAGTTCGACCTGGCGCAGGTAGTGGTGATCGCCCCGGATCTCAAGCAGCACCAGCCGTTCGTTGCGCTGGGAGTCGACTTCATCGAGCTGGCACTGACCCCGGACAATCTCCACAGCGTGCTGCGCGATGTAGTGGCGCCGGGAGACTTCATCGTCAACCTGTCGGTCAATGTCAGCAGCGCCGAGCTGATTCGGCTCGCCCATGAACAAGGCGCGCTGTACCTGGATACTTGCATCGAGCCCTGGGAGGGCCTCTACGACTCCCCGAGCCTGACCACCTCGCAGCGCTCCAACTACGCCCTGCGTGATCAGTTGCTGGCCCTGGCAGAGGAACTCGGCCCGGGCCCCACTGCGGTGCTCACCCATGGCGCCAACCCCGGGCTGGTCTCGCACTTCGTCAAGGCGGCGCTGCTGGAGCTGGCCGGGAAACTGGCGGTCGCTGTGCCCAGGGTCGACGGCGAGCCGGCCTGGAACGAATTGGCGATGGCCTTGAACGTCAAGGTGATCCACATCGCCGAGCGCGATACCCAGCGCTCCACGCAAATCAAGTCCGACGGCGAGTTCGTCAATACCTGGTCGGTCGATGGCTTCATCAGCGAGGCCGGCCAACCGGCGGAGCTGGGCTGGGGCTCCCATGAAAGAACCTGGCCGCCGTTCGCCCGGCATCACCAGTTCGGGTCGAACAATGCGATCTACCTCGAACGCCCGGGGGCTTCGGTCCCCGTCAAGACCTGGACGCCCAACGGCGGCCCTTGCACTGGCCTGCTGATCACCCATAACGAAGCCATCTCGATTCCCGACTTCCTGGCGGTCAAGGACAATGAAGTGCTGCTCTACCGTCCCACCGTGCACTACGCCTACCACCCTTGCGACGATGCCTTGCTATCGGTGCATGAGTACATCGGCCGTGGCTGGCGGGCCCAGGACAGCAAGCGGATCATGGCCGACGAAATCGCCTCTGGCGGGGTCGATGCCCTTGGGGTGTTGCTCATGGGGCACGGACTGAACGCCTATTGGTATGGGTCGATCCTGAGCATCGACCAGGCCCGGCAGATCGCCCCCTTCAATACCGCCACCAGCTTGCAGGTCGCGGCGGGAGTGTATTCGGGCATCATCTGGGCGATCGAGAACCCAGCGCGAGGGATAGTCGAACCGGAGCAGATGGACCATCGCCGGGTACTGGAGATCGCCTTGCCGTTTCTTGGGCGACTCGAAGGCATCCAGACCGACTGGACGCCGCTGGATACCACCAACGCCCTGTTCCATAAACCCGAGGGCGATTTCTGTCCCTGGCAGTTCGAGCACTTCACGGCTATCTAGACAAGGTCGGCACCTCCATGGAAAACCCTGGCATCGAGTACACGGATAAGCAGCGTTGGCTGGCCCTGACCAAGATCAACACGCTGTCGGTACTTTCACAGGTCGTGCAAATCGGCACCATCACGCCCTTGCTGTCGCTGTCACTGGAGCAGCAGGGCGTGCAGCCGGCCAAGATCGGGGTGATCGTCAGTGCCTCGTGGATCGCGATCCTGTTGCTGTACAAGATCGTTCCGCGTCTGTTGGGACACCTGGGCCTGGTCAAGGCCAATATCCTCAGCGCGGCGTTGACCATCGCCGCGCTGATCGGCATGACCTTGACCCGCAACCTGGCGCTGATCTTCGCTCTGAACTTTGTCCTGGGAATAGGTTTGATCCTGCGCTGGATCGCCTGCGACACCTGGATCGTCTCGGTGGCGTCGCGTAACGAGCGCGGCCGGGCGATCGGCGTGCATGAAACGCTCATGGGCCTGGGGATCGCGGTAGGTCCGCTGTTGCTGGTGGTGTTCGGCGTCGGCAGCACCGTGCCTTACTACGCCTGCGCGACCATCGTACTGGTCTCGGGCGTGCTGGCCTTGACCTTGAAAGAGCACGATACGCAGCCCCAGACGCCGGCGCACAAGCATCACGCGAAGCTGTTCGGCCTGATCCCCCTGGCCCTGTACGGGGCCTTCATCGCCGGGTTCGCCGAAACCTCCTCGGTGTCGTTCCTGGCCGGCTACAGCCTTTCCACGGGTTATGCCCTGACCGCGGCGACGCTGTTGATCTCGGTGTTCGGTATTGGCGGCACGGTCCTGCAGTTGCCCATTGGCTGGATCGCCGATCGCACCTCCTGCAAGACCGGGCAATTGCTTTGCGGCCTGGTCTTGCTGCTGGGCACGGTGGCGATTCCGTTCAGCCAGCCGTTGCCCTGGCTGGCGACCCTGATCGTCTTCTTCTGGGGGGCGGCGATCGGCGGCATGAATACGCTGGCGGTGATCGAGGCGGGGCACCGGGTTGGCGAGCACCAGGTGTCCACGGCCATGACCGCCATTGCCATGTTCTACACCCTGGGCAGCGTACTGGGGCCGATCATCACCGGTGCCACTGTGTCTTACGTCAGCTCGCACGGACTGATGATTTCGGTTGGCGTGGTGGGGGTGTTTTTCGTGGCGCTATTGGCGCTGCGCCGGACGGCCACGGTGCAACTCGAGGGGCAATAGCCGCTCAAGTGAGCCACGCCTGCTGTTCGGTCAGAGCAGCAGGCGCATGGCGCAGCGGCGTTGCGCTGGCAGCCCGTGCGCTACCTCGTCGGCCAGGACCTGATGCAGGCGTGCTGGCAGCCGGGCCGTTTCCAGGGTGACGAAGCCCAGGCGCTGATAGAAGGGTTCGTTCCACGGCAGCTCGCGGAAGGTACTCAGGGCCAGGGACTCGAGCCCTTGCTGGCGCGCATGCTCGATTGCAGCCTGCAGCAGGGCCTTGCCGATACCCCGGCCCTGGTGGTCGCTGGCTACCGATACTTCCCATATATGCAGTTGCGGGCCGAAGACCTGGGCCGCGAGAAAAGCGCATGGGCCAGCATCGCCGGCGATGGCCACCCAGACCACCTGGGTGCGGATGCGTTGCTCATGGCAAGCGGTATCCGCCACTGGCGCGTCGGCCAGCCAGGCTAGTTGCGGATCGCGGCGAAACAGCACGGCAGCGGAAGTCTCGATGGCGGGGAGGAAGCTGGCATCGGGCACTCGCGCCCGGCGGATTTCAATGGTCATGGGCGCGAGTGTAAGGAGCCGCTGGGGCCTTGTGCAACGGCTTCAGGGCTGTGGCAAGGCGGGGCCGGGCAAGTGCAGGAGCACGAAGTCGTTCTTGTCGAAGCGTGCGCTGAGCACCGGTTTCAGCCCAGCCAGGGAACTACCTTGCAGGTCGGCGAGGTCACCCTGGTCGAGGATGATCCAGGCGGGCCCGGCAATCTGCTCCAGCGCCGTGGGCTGGTCGGTGAAGCGTGGCTGCAGGTCCTGGTCCAGGTTGACCATGAACTTGATCGCCTTGGCGTCCTTGCCCATGCGGTGCAGGACCAGTGGTGCCGGCTGCTCCTCGATCAGGCGCAGCGCCGCCTGACTGAAGTCCCGGGTGTCATAGAGCCGGTGCTGGACGGGTTCGAACACACCGATATAGCAGGCCCAGACCGCCAGCACCGCGCTGTAGGCCAAGCCCACGGCGCGCCACTGGCGCTTGAACAGCAACGCCAGGGACAACAGTTGCAGCAGCCCCAGCACCACCAGCATGGGGGTGAGGTTGGTCAATTGGTCGGGGAATTTGCGCCGCAATACCACCAGGCCCACCATCAGCAGTGCCGGAAATAGCAGCCACAGGCCCTGGATCAATCCGCGCAGCCAAGCCATCAGTCGGCCGCCATGGGCCTGGAACGGATAGCTCGCGATGATGGCCACCATGGGCAGCATCGGCAGCAGGTAGCGTGCCTTCTTCGCCTGGGGAATCGACAGGCCGATCATCACTACCAACGCCGCGGCGGTGCTCCAGCGCAGCAGCCTCAGGGCCGGGCTGGCCGGTTCGCCCGAGCGACCCACCAGCACCGCGACCCAGGCCAGCAGCGCCAGCGGGTAGGCCAGGGCGTAGTTGCCCAGGGAACTGGTGAAGTAATAGAGGACATCACTGGAGCCTTCGCTGCCGTCCATGCGCCCCATGAACTGCATGCGGATCACATCGTCTACGAAACCCTGGCCGCCGCTGAGCTTGGCCAGCCACAGCAGCAGGGCAATGCACAGCACCAGTAATCCAAGGGCGCTGAAGCCAAACCCGAACAGGCGCCGCCACTGGCCTGCCAACAGGTAGTAGCTGCACAGCATTCCAGTGGGGATCACCAGGCCAATGGGTCCGCGAATGGCAAAACCCAGCACCAGCAACAGCAGGATCGAGCCCAGGCGTCGGGGCGCGGCGAAGTGGTCATGGGCGTAACCCAGGTAGAACACCGCCAGGGACACGGCTGCCAGCATCTGGTCCAGGGATACCGCGCGGGTTTCGCTGATGAAGGTATTGCTCAGCAGCAACAGGGCGATGCTGGACAACGCCCAGGTGCGGGAGTAGGGCGCCAGCAGGCGATAGAGCAGGCTGACGGTCAGTGCCGAGGCGATTGCCGTGGGCAACCAGGCGGTGAAACTGGTGACCTGTCCGCCGGGAAGCGAGAACAGCCACACCAGCAGGGTCGAGGCGCTGGTGTAGTCGGCATAGGGCTCGCCATAGGTGGTAGGGAAGAATCCCGGGCCATGGCGCAGCATTTCCTTGGCGAACAGGACGAACCGGGAATCGAAGCCGATCGCCGACTGATGGTCGGCGCCGGTGCAGAACAGCAGCAAAGTCAGCAGCCCCAGCCCCAACGATTGCCAAAATAATGTGTTCGAAGGGGAGCTGGAGTGCGTGCTCATTCAGGCCTCGGTAGACCACTGCTGATGAGGGATCGGCAGGTTGCGCGACTCGCCGCGACCGATCGGGAAGTAAGTGAAGCCGTTGCGGGCCAGGCGCTCGGCGTCGTACAGGTTGCGGCCGTCGAAGATCACCGGGGCCTTGAGACGCTGCTGGATCAGCTCGAAATCCGGTGCCTTGAACTGCTGCCACTCGGTGCAGATGATCAGGGCGTCGGCGCCGTTGAGCACCGACTCCGGGGTGCCCATGAGCATCAGGCGCGATTCATCCAGATACAGGCGCTGGGTTTCCTGCATGGCTTCCGGGTCGAAGGCCCGGACCTCGGCGCCGGCGGCGAACAGCGCATCGAGCAGTACCCGGCTCGGGGCGTCACGCATGTCGTCGGTGTTGGGCTTGAATGCCAGGCCCCACAGGGCGAAGGTCTTGCCTTCCAGGTCGCCCTTGTAGAACGCCTTGATGCGCTCGAACAGCTTGTGCTTCTGCCGCTCGTTGATGGCTTCCACCGCTTGCAGCAGGTCGCTGGAGCAGTGGGCCTGCTCGGCGCTGTGGATCAGGGCGCGCATGTCCTTGGGGAAGCACGAGCCGCCATAGCCGCAGCCAGGGTAGATGAAGTGGTAGCCGATACGAGTGTCGGCGCCGATCCCCAAGCGTACCGACTCGATATCGGCCCCCAGATGCTCGGCCAGCTCGGCGATCTGGTTGATGAAGCTGATCTTGGTCGCCAGCATGCAGTTGGCGGCGTACTTGGTCAGCTCGGCGCTGCGCAGGTCCATGAACATGATGCGGTCGTGGTTGCGGTTGAACGGCGCATACAAGTCGCGCATCACATCGCGCACTTCCTCGCGGGCGCAGCCGATGATGATGCGGTCCGGACGGCGGCAGTCGGCGACCGCCGAGCCTTCCTTGAGGAATTCCGGGTTGGAGACGATATCGAACTGCAGTGGACGGCCGTCCAGGGCATTCTCGATGTGGGCCTTGAGGGTGTCGCCGGTGCCGACTGGTACGGTGGATTTCTCCACCAGGATCAGCGGCTGTTCACGGTGGCGGGCCACGGCATCGCCCACCGACAGCACATAGCGCAGGTCGGCCGAGCCGTCTTCGCTCGAGGGCGTGCCAACGGCAATGAACAGCACCTGGCCGTGTTGTACCGCGAGTTTCTCGTCGTTGGTGAAGTGCAGGCGCTTGGCTTCGAGGTTTTCCTTGACCAGGCTCGCAAGCCCGGGTTCGAAGATGCTCACGTGTCCTTGTTGCAGCTGTTTGACTTTGTGCTCATCGATGTCCATGCAGATGACATCGTGGCCGACTTCAGCCAACACGGCAGCCTGTACGAGGCCGACATAACCACTTCCAAATACACTGATTTTCATGGGGTATTCCTGGGACTTGTCGCGGGTGCAGATCGAGAGTTGATGGTGATGACCCCAAGGATGACCAAGGCCACCCCAAGGGTTTTGGAAAGCGTGAACGGCTCGTTGAACAGCGGCAGGCCGGCGGCTAGCAGGTAGACCAGCGCGTAGCTGATGCTCAACAGCGAATAAGCCCGGCCCAGTGGCAGGTCGCGCAGGGCCAGCAGCCAGCAGAGCATCGACAGGGCGTAGGCGCCGATGGCCGCGATGACCACCGCCAGGGCGGCCAGGTCGACGCTGCCGTTACCCAGGGCGTCCAGCCACTGCTGGGGTGCGGGCAGGCGCGTCATGCTCCAGCGCATGGCCAGTTGTGCGCCGCTGACCAGCACCACGCTGCCCAGCGCGAAGGCGAAGCCCTTGGCCCGGCTCATGCGTGACGCCCCAGCAGCACTACGCCGCCGATCACCAGGGCGACCCCCAGCCAATGCCGGCGGTCGATGGGCTCGTGGAAGACGAAACGGGCAACCAGGGTGACCAGCACGAAATTCAGGCTGAGCATGGGGTAGGCCACGCCCACTTCCATGCGCTGCAAGACCAGCAGCCATACCAACAGGCCCAGGCCGAGGCTGAACAAGGCCAGCCACAACCAGCCCGAACGCAATTTGGCCAGCAGGTCCGAGGGTTGCTCGCGCCAGCTTTCCACGGCGAATTTCTGTGCCACCTGGCCCAGGCAGGTCAGCCCGCAGGCCAGTAGTAGAAGCAACAGGCTCATGGCTGGCTCTGGGGAATGATGAAGATCACGATGTTGCCCTGGGCGTAGCGCTTGGCATCCGGTGGCAGCAGTTGGACTTCATGCTCTTCGTCGCTGCTCTTGACCCGCATGACCACGCCCACTGGGCCTTGCTTGCGGGCCTCGGTTATCCACGGCTGGACCTGGTCCAGATCGACCTTGCGGCGGGCCGAATCAGCGTAGGTCAGGCCGTACTTCAATTCACCTTCGGTGTTGTACAGGGTTACGTCGCTGCGGCGCAGGCGCCAGGCCAGCGCCGATGCCGCGCCAAGATCGTTGCTCAGCAGGCTCTTGGATTCGCTCAGCTCAGCGACGTGATCGATGATGAACTGGTCGGGAATCTTGTTATAGACCACCGAATTGGGCAGGGCGGCCGGGGCCAGGGCCACCAGCAGGAAGCTGCCCAAAGCCGGAGCCGCCCACATGTTCGATGGGCGCATGGCCGCCAGCAGGTTGCTGAAGATCCAACCCAGCAGCAGGACGTACACCAGCACCAGGTGCTGCGGTTCATCTACATACACTGGCTTCTTCAGCTGGAAGTACACCAGTGCCAGGAGTCCCAGCAGGCCCGCCAGCAGATTGAGCAGGCCATTGAGACTGATGAGGCGCGTCTGCTTGTTGCTCAGGCGATCCATCAGGGCATTGCCCATCAACAGCGCCAGAGGCAACAGGCACGGCAGGATATAGGCGGGCAGCTTGCCCTTGCTCAGGCTGAAGAAGGCCAGTGGCAGCGCCAGCCACAACAGCAGGAACCTGCTACTGCCCAGGCGTCGCTGGTGCCAGGCTTGTTTGAATGTAGCTGGCAGCAGCATGACCCACGGCACACTGAAGGCCACCAGCAACGGCAGGTAATACCACCACGGCGAGGCATGCTGGGCGTCTTCACCGGCGAAGCGGCGGATATGCTCGTGCCAGAAGAAGAAACGCCAGTAGTCCGGCTCTTGCGCATGTACCGCCAGGGCCCAGGGCAGGCTGATGACCACCGCGACGAGCACACCGATGCCACCAAGGACCAGCAGCGAGCGCAGGCGCTTCTGCCAGATGGCGTAGGGCAGGGCCACCAACACCGGCAGCAGCCAGGCCAGGAATCCCTTGGTCATGAAGCCCATGCCGCAGGCCAGGCCCAGGACTACCCAGGCCAGCAGCTGTCCGCGGGAAGTCTTGCAGTCGAAAGTGAACCACAATGCCACCAGGCTCAGGTTGACCCAGAAAGTGAACTGCGGATCGAGATTGGCGTAGCCGGCCAGCAGCGCCACTACGGTGAAGCTCATGTACAGCAAGGCGCTGGCCACGGCCTTGCGCGAGTCGTTCCACAAGCGCATGGCCAACAGGTAGGCCAGGACTACGCTCAGGCCGGTGCTCAGGGCCGAGGCCACGCGCACGCCGAACAGGTTGTCACCGAACAGCGCTTGGCCGATGGCCATCAGCCAATAACCGCCCACCGGTTTTTCGAAGTAGCGAATGCCCATGAAATGCGGCGACGCCCATTGCCCGCCATGGAGCATTTCCTGGCTGATCTGCGCGTAGCGCGTTTCATCGGGAATCCACAGGCCATGGGTGGCCATGGGCAGGAGGTAGAACAGGCCGAAAGCGATCAGCAGCAGCGGCAGGGCCCAGCGTCTGGTCATGCTCCTTGTACTCCCAGCCAGCCTTCACGGCCTTCCAGGGCGCCGCGTACCACCTGGCCTGCCGGCAAGCTGGAAATATCCGCCGGGAGCATGTCTCCCAGGGGTTGGAAATGAATGTCGCGCTGCTTGGCGGTGGCCAGCAGCTGACGGAAGTCATTGGCCATCAGAATCCCTTCTACTTCGGCGTGGATGGTGTAGACATTGAGCTTGCCTGGCTTGAACCGGTCGAGGATGAAGGCGTTGAAATCAGCGCTCGACACCACGGGGCCGACGACTTCGTCGAAGGTCGGCAGGTCTACCGGGATTTGTGGCGCGCCCAGGCCGCCGTCCGCCAAGCGTGGCTGGAACAGGCTCTGGCCGCGGCAATCGCTGTTGTAGCGAAAGCCGAATTGTTGCTTGGCTTCGATGACCCGCTCATCGGCACGCCAACCGGCGGATGCCGAGCAGCTCACCGCTTGCCCGAGAATATCGTTGAGGCTGTCGACGCCGCGGCGGATCTGTTCGATCAGCTGGGCCTGGCTCCAGCGCCCGGTATTGGCCTGCCAGCCGTGGTGATCCCAGGCGTGCAGGCCGACTTCATGTCCGGCAGCCAGGGCCTGGCGCATCAAGTGCCCCAGGTCCCGGCCAATGGGTTTACCTGGCCAGGCGGTGCCGGCCAGGAGAATGTCCCAGCCATACAGGCCGGCAGCATTGGACCGCAGCATTTTCCAGAGGAACTGCGGACGGATCAGGCGCCACAGGTGGCGCCCCATGTTGTCCGGCCCGACGCTGAAGAAGAACGTGGCCTTGACCCCGGCCTCATCCAGCGTTTCGAGCAGCCGTGGCACCCCCTCTCGGGTGCCGCGGTAGGTATCGACATCAATGCGCAGACCTGCCTGCATCAGCGTGCTTCTTCTTTGGTGCGATCGGCGATTTCCAGCATGGCTTCGCGCAGGAAGAAGTCCAGGGTGTTACCGATGGTCTGGCTCATCTCCACGGTCGGTTCCCAATCCAGCAGGCGCTTGGCGTTCTCGATGCTTGGCTTGCGGTGTTCCACGTCCTGGTAGCCGGCGCCGTAGAAAGCCTTGCTTTCCACTTCGCGGAAACCGGCGAACGGTGGGAAGTTGCCACGCAGCGGGTGGGCCTCGAACTGACGCAGCAGCTCTTCGCCCAACTGGCGGATGCTGGCTTCGTTGTCCGGGTTGCCGATGTTGATGATCTGGCCGTTGCAGCAGTCGTTCTCGTTGTCGACGATGCGGGCCAGGGCCTCGATGCCGTCAGCGATATCGGTGAAGCAGCGCTTCTGCTCGCCACCGTCGAACAGGCGGATCGGGGTGCCCTCCACCAGGTTGAGGATCAGCTGGGTGATGGCCCGGGAGCTGCCGATACGTGCCGAGTCCAGGCGGTCCAGGCGCGGCCCCATCCAGTTGAACGGACGGAACAGGGTGAAGTTCAGGCCCTTGGCGCCGTAGGCCCAGATCACGCGGTCCAGCAGTTGCTTGGAGACCGAGTAGATCCAGCGCTGCTTGTTGATCGGGCCGACGATCAGGTTGGAGTTGTCTTCGTCGAAGTTCTTGTCCTGGCACATGCCATAGACTTCCGAGGTCGACGGGAAGATCACCCGCTTGTTGTACTTCACGCAGTAGCGGACCAGCTTCAGGTTCTCTTCGAAGTCCAGTTCGAATACCCGCAGTGGGTTACGGGTGTACTCGATCGGGGTAGCGATGGCCACCAGCGGCAGCACCACGTCGCACTTCTTGATGTGGTACTCGATCCATTCGGAGTGAATGCTGATGTCGCCTTCGACGAAGTGGAAGTTCGGGTGGCTGCGCAGGCGCTCGATGGCGTCGCAGCCGATGTCCAGGCCGTAGACTTCGTACTTGTCGTCACGCAGCAGGCGCTCGGACAGGTGGTTACCGATGAAACCGTTGACGCCGAGGATCAGCACCCGGGTGCGACGTGGCTTGCGGCCGGACTCGGCACCGCGCAGCAGGGAACCGTCCACCAGGCCCAGTTCGTTGGCCAGTTGCGGGCCGCTCAGGTACAGGCCGTTGGCGTTGCGCTGGCCGGAGGTGATGACCAGGGAGTCTTCGCCACAGGCGATGCGCAGCGGATCGACGCTGATGACCCGGCCTGGAGCCTGGCCTTCGTTGCCCTTGGCGACTTCGGCGCTCCAGACGATCAGCTTGTGCTCGCCGACGGCGCAGAAGGCGCCAGGGTAGGGCTGGGTCACGGCACGCACCAGGTTGAACAGTTCTTCGGCCGGGCGTTTCCAGTCCAGCTTGCCGTCCGCAGCGGTACGCCGACCAAAGTAGCTGGCCTTGGATTCGTCCTGGGCGGTTTCGCTGATCTTGCCCTGGGCCAGTGCCGGCAGCGTGTCGCGCAGCAGGCTGGCAGCGGCATCACGCAGCTTGTGGTGCAGGCTCAGCGCCGTGTCGCTGCGCTCGATGGCCACGCGTTCCTGGGCGATGATCGCACCGGCATCGGCGCGCTTGACCATACGGTGCAGGGTGACGCCGGTCTCGGTCTCGCCCTTGACCAGGACCCAGTTGGCCGGTGCGCGGCCACGGTAGCGTGGCAGCAGGGAGCCGTGCAGGTTGAACGCGCCCTTGCTGGCGGTGGCCAGCAGCTGCTCGCTCAACAGGTTGCGGTAGTAGAAGGAGAACAGGTAGTCGGGATTGAGCTTGGCGATGCGCTCGATCCACAGCGGGTGGTTGGCATCTTCCGGGGCATGCACGGCGATACCCTTGCGGGCGCACAGTTGCGCGACAGAACCATAGAAGGTGTTTTCCTTCGGGTCATCGGCATGGGTGAATACCGCGGCGATCTCATAACCTGCGTTGAGCAGGGCTTCGATGCCAGCACAGCCAATATCGTGGTAGGCGAAGACGACAGCTTTATTGCTCATTGGGAAACCTGATCAGTATGGGTGGAAGTTAAACCGTCGACAGTCACCGCCGGGGCCGGGACCGCCGGGTGGCTGCGCAAGACTTTTTCGATGAAGAAGCGTGGGCGGGCCCGCACATCGCTGTACATGCGCCCCAGGTATTCACCCAAGAGGCCCATGCCGATGAACTGGCCGCCGGTGAACACGAAGAGCACCGCGAACAGGACGAAGGTGCCGTCGCCGGCCCAGGTGGCGCCGAAGATCAACCGCAGGACGATCAGCATCAGGGCGAACAGTGCGCCCAGGCCGGCCATGCCGAAGCCGATGATGCTCAGCAGGCGCAGGGGCGTGGTGGTCATGCAGGTGATGAGGTCGAACATCAGGTTGACCAGGCGCATCGGGCTGTACTTGGAGTCGCCGTGCTCGCGCTCGGCGTGCTCCACCAGCACCTCGGTGGTATGCCGGGCGAAGCTGTTGGCCAGGATCGGGATGAAGGTGCTGCGCTCGGTGCAGGCCAGCATCGCGTCGATGATGGTCCGGCGATAGGCACGCAGCATGCAGCCGTAGTCGCTCATGGCTACCCCGGTGGAGCGCTGCACTGCCAGGTTGATCAGCTTCGACGGCCAGCGGCGGAAAGCCGAATCCTGGCGGTTGTTGCGCACGGTGCCGACCACGTCGTAGCCCAGTTCGGCCTGGGCCACCAGGCGTGGAATTTCTTCCGGTGGGTTCTGCAGGTCGGCATCGAGGGTGATCACCACATCGCCGCGGCACTGCTCGAAACCGGCCATGATCGCTGCGTGCTGGCCGTAGTTGCGGTTGAGGATCACCGCCACCACCGGGCTGCCTTCGCGTTCGGCGGCGGCTTGCAGGATGTTGGCCGACTCGTCGCGACTGCCATCGTCCACCAGGACGATTTCAAAGTCGTGCTTGAGCAGGCGGCAAGCCGCTTCGGTACGTCGCAACAGCTCGGGAAGGCTCTGTTCTTCGTTGTAGACCGGGATGACGATCGACACGAACTGAATTGGGTAAGGTTTCAAGGGGTCAGTCCAGGAGGTTTTCAATGGCGCCGGCGACCCGCTCGACATCGTCGAGGGTCATGTCCGGAAACAGTGGGATCGAGCACAGCCGCGCGGAGTTCCACTCGGTATGCGGCAGGTGCACATCGGGGAAACGCTGGCGGTAGTAGGTATGCATGTGGGTCGCGATGAAGTGGATGCCGGTACCGATGTTCTGCTCCTGCAGGCCCTTCATGAAGGCTTCGCGGTCCAGTCCGCAACGCTCGGCATCGATGCGCAGGATGAACAGGTGCCAGCTGTGCTGCTGCGGATACTGCGGCAGGTGCAGCGGTTGCACCGGCAGGCCGGCCAGGCGCTCCAGGTAGGCCTTGGCCAGGACTTCGCGACGGGCGTTGATCTGGTCCAGGCGCTGCAGTTGTACCAGGGCGATGGCCGCGTTCATGTCCGCCAGGTTGTACTTGAAGCCGGGCTCGATCACCTGGGCCTGGGGCTTGCGGCCATGGGTCAGGCGGTCGTAGGCATCCACTCCCAGGCCATGGAACTTGAGCATGCGCACCCGGTTGGCCAGGGCCTCGTCATCGCTGACGAACATTGCGCCCTCGGCGCAGGTCATGTTCTTGATCGCATGGAAGGAAAAGATCGCCGTGCCCCGGGCGCCGATCTCGCGGCCGCGGTAGGTGGTACCGGCGGCGTGGGCGGCGTCTTCGATCACCGCGATGCCGTGCTTGTCCGCCAGGGCGTAGAGCGGATCGAGGTCGAAGGCGGCACCCGCGTAATGCACCGGAATGATCGCCTTGGTCCTGGGAGTGATCGCGGCCTCTATGGTCGCTGCGTCGCTCATCAGGGTGTCGGGATCGACGTCGACGAACACCGGGGTCGCCCCCAGCAGGCAGATCATGTTGGCGGTGGAAACCCAGGTCTGGGAGGGGGTGATGACTTCATCGCCGGGGCCGATGCCCAGGGCCAGCAGGGTGATGTGCATGGCGCCGGTGGCCGAGGACAAGGCCACGGCATGGCGGGCACCGACACGTTCGGCGAAGAGCTGTTCGAGTTCCTGGTTTTTCGGGCCGGTGGTGATCCAGCCGGAGCGCAGAACCTGCTCTACAGCGGCCATCTCTTCGTCGCCAATACTCGGACGCGAGAAAGGAAGGAAAGCCTGGTTCATGGTTACCTCGGGTCTACACAATGCGAAAGCTGGGGGTACGAATGTAGCGTGCGAACAACGTTCATGGAGCGCGGGAGGCGGTGGTCATCGGGCACATCCGGTTGATTGGGCCAGCGTGGCGTTCCATGCAGCAAATGAGTAAAGACGATGTTCGTGAAAAGTAAATGTGGATCAAGGCGTTACCCGTGCAAGTTGCGAAACGACTGCACCAGGCCCCTTGTTCGTCGGTGGCTGAGATTAAGCGCAAAAATGTGAAACGAATATGAAAAAGAAGCCAAAACTCCGTTTTTCTGCGAGCTAGACAGCTAGGGTTCAGTTTATTTAAAAAGTGTTGGAGAAATGGCCGTAGACCGCCGGTTTCAGCGGCTTTGCGGTGAAATCCGAAGCGCATGGCGAAGGCTGTTTTGGGACTTCGCGATGGTATCAATCTGGACAACCAGGCAACCTGGCGCCGCCATCAAGCGACTGCCCGGCAACGCGCCCAACGCGCCCTGGTCAAGGCGCCGTGGTGGTGGGCGAGAGTTGTCCGGTCAGGTCCCAGACCTCCAGCATCCTGGCATATTCCAGGGCATGGCCCGGGTCGCCCTGCAGCCAGTCCTTGAAGGCCTGGCGCTCCTGGGCGGTGCAATCGTCCTCGCGCAGGCGCATGCACCAGTGCGCGGCCTGCATCATCACGTATTCGTCTGCTTCACTGGCAGAGTCAGTCATTGCTTCGATCCTTGTTCAGGTGGTGCTCAACGCGTCCTTGCAGGACGACATCCCAGCAGTATCGGATTGAAACTCGCCCGTGGCCAAGATCGGCGTTTGGTTGCGTCCGCGAACCCCGGTACGGAGTACTGCAGGAGGAGGGCAATCTAAGGCAACGAGCGAGAAAAAATCGTCAAGACAGCGACCATGGGAGGCCTTGCCAGTCGATGGGAGCCAACAACTGTGACCTGGGCCACAGCCCGCGGGTTCAGTGCGCTTGAGGCCGCAGGCAGCGGCCAGTGGTTGCTTTATACTGCGCGCGGCAAATACCCATGAAATGGAATCCACCGATCAAGCGAGGGAAGCAACGTGAGCGCCAAGCTGTGCAACAACATCAGTGCCGTCACCTTTGTCAGCAAATACAAGGTGGTGTGCCAGCCAATCGCCGATCAACTGGACCTTCCGGTGGAGAACATCCTCGGTCTGGCGGCCCAGGAGAGCCAGTACGGCACCGGGCGGATCGCCCAGGACCTGAACAACTTCTTTTCCATGCACGCACCGGCCCCGCTGCAGATCGGAGCCGAGGCGCCCCGGGGCAATGCGGCGATCAAGGTGGCCAAGTTCGCCTCGTTCCAGCAGTCGGCCCAGTCCTTCGCGCAAAGCTTCGGCGCCTCGGTACGCGGCAAGCGCGAGCCGATGGAGTTCGCCCAGGCCCTGGTACGCAGCGGCTATAACAGCGGCGATGCGGCCACCGGCGGGCGCAACGGCTTCGCCAAGTACCTGGCGGACATCATCATTGCGGTCAGGGGACGCATGGCATGCTGAACCACAATCTGCCGTCCCGGATGCTCGGCCTGGCCTTGGCTTGCGCTGCCTTCAGCGCCTGTGCCTCGGCTGGTTTGCAGCCCACCGAAGTCCAGCATTCCGGCCTGACCCGCGAGCAGGCGCAGCAGGTGTTGCTGGTGGCCCTCAAGCACCAGGATTACCAGATGGATCGGCCCGGAGTGTTCGTCGATGGCAACCTGCAGGATGAAAGCGGCAAGCCGCCACACCCGGGCTACTTCGACTTCAGCCTGGGCTATGAGGATCCCAAGGCCGGCGCCACCGAATACTGGGGGCTGTTCTCGGTCAGCACGGCCACCGGCGACGTCTGGGAAATCAACAGCTGCAAGCGCCTCGATGGCGGCGAGCTGCGCGCCCTGCAGGGCCAGATCATGGGCCGTACCGGCAAGACCCTGGTGGATGAGGAGCCACAACGCCGGGGCTTGGGTTGCGAGGACGAGAAGTAGTGCGGCAGGCGAGTAGGCTGGACGTCTTGCTCGCCTGGTGTTGCCCCCGCCTGGTGTACCTGGCGGGCTAGTCGATATCCGCTTCGATACGCTGGATCAGGTAGGGATAGAAGGGATTGGAGGTCAGGCGCATCAACTCATCCATGGGCAGGACCAGCACCCCCCGTTCGCCACGGGCGGCCAGGGTTCCCAGGTGCACGCCAAAACTCTCGGTGCTGGTGGGCTGGGTGCCATACAGCGCATCGTCCACGGGGAAGGGCAGCGCCACATGGGATAGCGAGAACACTTCCGGCGGGTAGGCCAGGTCCAGGGGCTGCCGGCTTTCTTGCCGGCTGCCAGCAGCGGTGCTCAACAGCTGCACCGTGCTGTTGCCGGTGCCTTGGTTGCTCAGGATCCGCGTGCTGTAGTTGCGTGGCGGCGGTGGTAGCAGGCTGGCCGCGGAGGTGGCACTGGCCGGATCCAGCAATCCCTCGAAGTCCCGGGCACGGTTGAGGTCCAAGAGCACCAGCTCGCTGCCGTTGGCCGGCAGTTGCCGATACAGCCCGTTGACCAGCGCCGGTGTGCTGACGGTGGAGTCCACCAGGGACTGGAACGCCAGGATTGGCGGCATCTCGGCCAGGCGCGGGTCGTCCGCCAAGGCCTGCAGCTGGCTTTGCAAGGCATCGGTGAGCAGCCAGGACTGGCGGGCACCGTTGACCGGGAACGAGTTGTACTTGAACGGGTTGTATTCCGGACGCAGGTTCAGCCAAGCCGTCTTGCTGAAGGCCGGGAACACCGCCGGCCAGGCAGCCACCCCGGCGAAGCGCGCGGAGGCCGCAACCCCGATCATCGGCGAGACCAGCACCAGGCGCTGGGCCTGGGGCAATTGCGGATCGAGCAGGGCATCCAGGGCGTACTTGACCGCCAGGGCGCCACCGTTGGAGTAACCCACCAGGTGCAGTGGCGCCGGCGCCGGGACTTCAGCCCGGGCGGTGCGCAGGGCCAGGCGCGTGGCGGCCAGCCAGTCTTGCCAGCGGGCATCGGTCAAGCCCGCAGGCACCGTGCCGTGGCCGGGCAGGCGCAGGCCGATGGCCAGGTAGCCGTGCTCGACATAGCGCTGGGCAATGTGCCGCAGGCTGTAGGGCGAGTCGGTAAGGCCATGCACCAGCACCACCACGCCCCGAGGCTGCCCTTGCGGGCGCAACAGGTAGGAACGGTTCCAGTCGGTGGCGAACCCCGGGGGATAGACCCGGCTGTCCTGGCGGTAGCGATTGAACGGTGGCACCCGGGTCGGATCCAGGGCGGCGCTGACTGCGTGCTCGACCTCGGCGAATACCCGGTCCTCGGCCTTGAGCCAGCCGGTCCAATCGCTGCGGTCGAGCTCCTCGGCGTCCAGCTCGTGAGGGACATACAGGTGCCAGGGTTGCAGCGCCGGGCCGCGTTCGCTGTCGTAGATCCGCCAGGCCGAGAGGGTCAGGGCCGCGACCGTGAGCACCAGCGCGCCTTGTTTGAACAGCCAGGCGAGCTTGCTCATGAGTCGGCGCCTGGGGCGCTGATGCGGTATACGCAGCGCCGGTCACCGGTGATCAGGTGTTCCATGCGCTGTACTTCGCCCAATTCGCCGATGGCCGCCTGGAACACCTGCAGTTCGGAGCGGCAGAAACCCTGGCATTGCCGCGCGGCGACACAGATCGGACAGTGGCTTTCGATCAGCAACCAGTCATCGCCTGCGCTTTCCACATGGGCCATATACCCGGCCAGGTCACGGATTTGCGCCAGGGCGCGGACCCGTTCCTCCAGCGTCGACAGCGGTGCACAGGTAGCCAGGTACTCGGCACTGTTGATCCGCTCCATGTCGCTGACGATGCGCTCGACGCCGTCGGCACCGAATACCGCGCGGATCGAGTCGATCAACTGCAAGGTCAGGTTGGCATGGGTATCGGGGAAGCGTGCCTGGGCCTGTTCGGTCAGCACCCATTTCTGCGAGGGACGCCCGGCGCCCTGGGCCGGCATCAGTTGGCCGGTGATGAGCTGGCTATCCACCAGTTTCTGCAACTGTTGGCGGGTGGCCTCCAGCGACACCTCCAGCAGTGGCGCCAGGTCGGCGGTTTTCAAGGGGCCGCGGGTTTTCAGCAGGAACAGGATCCGCTCGGCGGTGGCGCCGGGGCTTTTCTTGTCGGCCGGGGAAGAAATCGAAGACATGCGGGACCATTGGCCAAGGGGCGATCGGGAAAATTCGGTTGCCTGCGCAACGCACGCAACCGGGCAAGCATAACAGGCTATGCGGGCCTGGCCTGGAGATTGTCCGTCGGGGGTTCGATAGGAGCGGGGAGTGGGCGATGCTGAAAAAACCAATTATCAAAGCAATTACTTGTGTAATACAGTGCGCCTTCTCGAACAACCAGACAGGAACAAGCCATGGCATCGACAACGGGCTGGTCGGCATTGCTACTGGGCAAGAATGGGCTGCGCTCCGCAGCCCTGGCCGGGGGCGTCGCGCTGCATGCAATCAACATCTACCTGGTCACCACTTTGCTGCCGTCGGTGGTGCAAGACATCGGCGGCCTGGACTACTACGCCTGGAACACCACGCTGTTCGTGGTCGCCTCGATCATCGGCTCCGTGCTCTCGACCCGGGCCCTGGCAGTACTGGGCCCGAAGCTGGCGTATGCCCTGGCGGGCGGGGTGTTCATGCTGGGCTGCGGTTTGTGTGCGCTGGCGCCGGACATGGCCTGGCTGATTGTCGGGCGCAGTATCCAGGGGCTGGGCGGTGGCCTGCTGTTCGCCTTGCCCTACGCGATGATCCGCCTGGTGTTCGATGAACCGCTATGGCCCCGGGCGATGGCGCTGATCTCGGCCATGTGGGGCATGGCTACGTTGATCGGGCCGGCGGTGGGTGGGGTATTCGCCGAGCAGGGCAGCTGGCGTGCGGCATTCTGGGTGCTATTGCCTTGTACCTTGTTGTTCATGCTGCTGGCCGTCGTCCTGTTACCGGGAAGGAGCCGAGAACCGATGCCACGTACTCCAATCCCCGGACTGCAGCTGGTGCTGCTGACGGTCATGGTCCTGGCGATTTCCGTTGGCAGCGTCAGCGCCTCGGCGCTGTACAACGTCCTGGGGCTGGCCGTGGGCCTGGGCCTGTTGCTGGTGGTGGGGGCCATGGAGAACCGCTCGGCAAAGCGCCTGTTGCCCCGTGGCAGCTTGAAACCCGGCAGCCTGTTGCTGCCGCTGTACCTGTCCATGGCGTTGCTGGTGGTGGGCATGACCAGCGAGGTCTTCGTGCCATTGTTCCTCCAGGTGCTGCATCACCAGACGCCGTTGCTGGCCGGTTACATCGCCGCCTTGATGGCTGCGGGCTGGACCCTGGGAGCGCTGGCCAGCTCCGGGCTGGGGGTGGGCGCTGCGGCCCGGGCGGTGGCCAGCGCGCCGTTGCTGGTAGTGGCCGGGTTGCTCCTGGCCTGCCTGGCCATGCCCGCCGCCAGCAGCCTGGCGAGCCTGGGGGCAATCTGCCTGGCCATGGTGCTGGTGGGGGTTGGTATTGGCCTGGCCTGGCCGCACCTGCTGGCGCGGGTCCTGGAGAGCGCCCCTGCCGACCAGAAGGAGCTGGCCGGGGCTTCGATCACCACCGTGCAACTGGTGGCTACAGCGCTGGGAGCGGCGCTGGCGGGGATGATCGTCAACCTGGCGGGGCTTGGTAGCGGTAATGACCTGGCCGGGGCAGCCCGGGCGGCGAGCTGGTTGTTCGGCTTGTATGCCGGGCTGTCGTTGCTGTTGTTCGTCTCGGTGCGCCAGGTACGCCGCGACCTACCTGTGGTCGCGCAGCTCTAGTCGCGAGGCTATTGCAGATTGTGGCGGGAGCTTCATCGGAGTTTAATCGACGCCTTTTCTTGTGATTGCAGGTTCGCCATGGATGACTCCGCCCGCCATATCGTCGACTTGTACCAGCGCCATGCCACGGCCTGGGATCAGGTTCGCCGCGCCAATACCCGTGGCTTTCAGTCCGAGCTGGCCTGGTTGCAGCGCTTTCGCCAGCTCATGGGCGCTGGGCGGCAGGTGCTGGACCTGGGCTGTGGTGGCGCCGAGCCGTTGGCCAGTTACCTGATCGAGCATGGCTGCGAGCTGACCGGGGTCGACAGCTCCAACGCGTTACTGGAACTGTGCCGGCAACGACATGGCGAGCAACGCTGGATCCACGCGGATATGCGCGACCTGGCCCTGGGGGAGGATTTCGCCGGCATCCTGGCCTGGAACAGCCTGTTCCACCTGGCGCCGGACGATCAGAGAGCGATGTTCGCGGTGTTCGAGCGCCACGCCCGCCCGGGTTGTGCACTGATGTTCACCAGTGGCCCGGCGGCGGGCGAGGCCATTGGTGAATTTGAGGGAGAAGCGCTGTACCACGCCAGCCTCGATCCCGGCGAGTACTGCACGCTGCTCGACACCCATGGCTTCGAGGTGGTCCGGCATGTCAGTGAAGACCCCGACTGCTGCGGGTTCACGGTATGGCTGGCGCGGGGCCTGGATTATTAAGGCTCAGATAATCCCTTGTTGCCGGGCGATGCTGTGTAGGCAGATGCCCAGGGCGCGGCTTTCACAGTCGTCCGGATTGAAGCCGAGGATAAATGCCGGGCGCCGGACCAGGGACTGGATGATCTTGTCGCTTTCGTCCAGGTCGCGCTGGCGCTTGAGCATGTCGCTCACTTCGGGGGTGTACCACTGGTAGCGCTCCTCCAGGTAAAAGAACCGGGAAAATTCATCCCAGGCGCCGTTGCCTGTCACCGCCAGGCT
The DNA here is from genome assembly GCF_009380155.1 of Pseudomonas piscis. Taxonomy (GTDB): domain Bacteria; phylum Pseudomonadota; class Gammaproteobacteria; order Pseudomonadales; family Pseudomonadaceae; genus Aquipseudomonas; species Aquipseudomonas piscis. The sequence goes on from NZ_WHUV01000002.1 coordinate 602,666, forward strand.
GATCTCTCCGTTGGTAACGCCGTGGATAGCCAGGGCCGAGCCCTTGATACCGAAGCTCATGTCCAGGGCGACGGCGGGGTCGAAGGGGTGGGGAAGATTGGCACCCGGAACTTCATCGCCCTTGATCGACGAGTTGCACTGGTAGCAACTGGGGACCAGGTTGTGCAGCGACACCGCCAGGTAGGGGTAGATGGATTTGGGCAGGAAGTGATCCAGGGGTGGGCGCATCTCCAGCTTCTTGGGCGTGGCTTTGCTCGTGGCCTGGCCGTGGTAGTTCACATGATTCAGGTGGCAATAGGGACAGATGCGCAGCCCGTGGCTGCCCACCAGCTTGTAGGCGTTCCAGCCCTGGCTCTTGTAGATGAACTTGTCGTAGTCGAAAACCTTGTCGAGGGCCTGGAGCAGCTTCTCCATGTGGCTTTGCTTTGTGAAGGATTTTTGCTGACGGGCATGCATGTAGGGAGTCAAGGTCGAGCCGGTGGCGAGGTCGATAGCCTCGATCAGCGCCCGTAGTTCGGCGACGCTGCCGACCAGGACCGTCTTGCGGTTCTTCAGCAACAGCTTGTGCAGCGAGGCGGTGAAGGAAGGGTATCCGGTAAAAGATGCCTTCCATTTCGTCATCTCCTCGTCAAAACGCTGGCCCAGGGTCGCCAGGTGGCTGTTGATCGTGGCGGTGGATACCTCAAGCTTGAGCATTGGCACGGCTCCCCAGGATATCCAGCTGTTGCTGTACATGGCGCCGGAGTTCGTCGTTGGCCAGGGAGTCGGCGATGTGCCGGGCCTGGCCCAGTGCCTGGAGCCCCCGGACTTCGCCGTTGAGCACTGCGGCGAGCCGCTCCAGGCGTTGATGGTTGAACTCGCCGGTGAAATCCTCGACCTCGAATACCTTGCTCAGGGTCTGCTTGGGGGTGTAGCCAAAGGCATTGGTCAGCCGTGCGTTATCCAGGTCGAACAGCCGCCCGGCAGGGGTATCGGCCGCGACGATCAGCGAATGGGTGGAAATCAGCACATGGGTGCGCTTGGCCAACTGGCCAAACTGCCCGATGAACTTCAGCAGGTCGAAGATGTAGATGCGCTGCCACTTGGGGTGCATGAACATCTCGCCTTCGTCGATGCACAGCAACATCGATTGCTCCGGGGAAGCCTGTTCGAACTCTCCAAAGGCCCTGGCTACTGCGCAGTAGAGAGACATCATGCTGGCCTGGCCGGAACTTAACTGGGTGAAGGAGAACTGCAGCATATCCAGGCTGCTCAACTCGCTGTAGACCTGTGAATGTTGACGGATATGGTGGCCAACCTGCTGATCCAGGTAGCCCATCCTCGACTTGCGGCCCCAGGAGTTGAGGTCCGCGAACAGCAATTTGGCCAGGTGCAGAACATCCCTGGCCTTGGCCAATTGCTTAAGCAATGGAGGGTGCTCCGTTAACTGCTCGAGGACAAATTCCGGGTCGCTCAGGGCCTTGCTCAGCCACGGGTGGTGATCCTGGACCAGCTCCTGCAATTCATCGATCAAGTCGTACAGGTTTTGTGCCGTGAGGCTTTCAGCCCCTTCCAGAATCGCGTAGGACCAGATGAATTTCGCTTCACGCGAAGCGTTATGCTCCAACTCCAGCAGGTGTTTCTTCAGCTCGGGATCCAGTGCCTTGTGTGCCGAACTATCGGGACGATAAACCGTCATCAACTCCACCAGCGACATCGTCTTGAGCTTCAGCGTGACCTGGGCTTGGTCGACAAAGGTGACGCGTTCCTTGAGGTGGGGATAGGCCGTGAAGGCCGCCACCAGTTCCGACTCCACATCCTTGCCAAACCTGGGGCTGATATCTTTTACACCCAGACGACGCAGGCGATTGCGCCGCAGCTTTTCAAAGGGCGAGGTGGTGTAGAACAGCGTCGAGAGGTTCGGCAGCGAGGCCTGCTGCCCCTGGTCAATCTCAAGTTCCGAATGCAGTTGAACGTCCTTGAGTGAGCTCCCCCGGGAAAGATGCAGCCCCTGCTCATCCTCCCAGAGCAGGCTGAGCTTCTCCTGCGGCTGCCACTTGGCCAGCGCCCGGCACAGTTCCAGCAACAGGGCGGTCTTGCCGCTGCCGTTCTCTCCATAGAGCGTGGTGAACGACGCCACTTTCAACGGTGACCGGGCTTGGCCAGCGCTCGTTGAGCGGCTGATCGTCAATCTAGGTGAGGCCTGCTCGAGCAAGGCAGAGGGTGGATGAACCACCGCCTCGTAGACATCGGTCAATGGCAGGACGGCGCAAGTTCCGGAGTTACCAACGAAGAACAGCACATGAATGACGGGGCGATTTGACGGCATATTCAATCCTTGGTGGTTATGAGCGCGCCAAGGATCAGCTCCTCGGCACAGCGCTGGCAGCCTTCCTGGATGGCATTGGGCTAGCAGTTCGCGCGGCGCGCGCAGGTTCGCACAAGGGCAGGGCGGGGGGAATAGGTTCAGCGCCGCGGTAGGCGTAGACACAAAAAAGCCGCTGGCCTTGGCGGGACAGCGGCTTGTTTCAAGCAGTGCAGGCTCAGTGCTGCATCTTGCCGTGGTCCATCGAGCCATGATCCATCGAACCATGGCCCATGGCGCCGTGGTCCGGTGCGTTGAGAGCACGAGCCTCGGCGTCGACCTTGATGGTTTCCTTCTCACCCTTGGCGTTTTCCACGGTCAGGGTCAGCGGTACCTTGTCGCCGGCCTTGATCTGGCCTACCAGCTCCATGAGCATCACGTGGTAGCCCTGGGTGTCCAGGCTGACCTTCTGGCCGGCCGGCAAGGCGATAGCCTGCACCTGCTGCATGCTCATCACGTCGTTGTGCATGCTCGATTGATGGATCTGCACGTTCTTGGCCACCGGCGACTGCACTTGCACCAGCTTGCTATCGCTGCTGGCCGTGATGTCCATGAAGGCGCCGCTGGCGTGCTGGCCGGCGACGGTGGCGCGGACCCAGGCGTTGTCGATCTGGGTGGCAGCGCTGGCGGCGTTGGCCAGGCCCAGCAGGGAAGCCAGCAGCAGGGCGGATTTGAAACGCAATGAACGGGGTTGCAGAGTCATTAACAGACCTCCATGACGGTGAGCAGATCTTCTGCGCACTCCTGGGCGTTCAGGGACTGGGACAGGCCCAGGCGCAAGGTGCCGCGGGAGTCGAAGACGAAACTGGTAGCGGTGTGCGAAAGGGTATAGGTGTCGCCGCTGGGGATCTTTTCATAGAACACCCCGAATTCCTTGGCCGTGGCCGCGGTTTCTTCCAGGGTGCCGTACAGCGCCTCGAAGCTCGGATCGAAGGCCTTGACGTAGGCATCCAGCACCGCGGGAGTGTCGCGCTCGGGATCAAGGGTGATGAACACCACCTTGAGGCGATCGCCGTCACGGCCCATCAGCTTCTTGGCTTGCGCCGCGCGGGCCAGGGTCGTGGGGCAGACGGCCGGGCACTGGGTGAAACCGAAGAAGATCATCGGCATCAGGCCACGGTAGCTGGACAGCGATTTGGTTTCGCCCTGGGAATCGGTGAGCTTGAAGGTACGGCCGAGAATCTGATTGCTCAGGTCCTTGCCGTATTTGAAAGACAGCCGGGGACTATTGTCACAACCGGCCAGCAGGCCCAGGCCGAGTACTCCGGCGCTGGTGAGCAGCGTGCGGCGAGTCAGTAGAACACTCATGAAATAACGCCCTTTGAACAGCCAGACAGGCAAAAAACCCGCGCATGGTAACAAACGGACGAAGGACGCGGCGGGCTAATTAGACCAAAGCCTGCGGCCATCGGTCGCACTCCATGGCCGTTGCCGGGCACTCACCCGCGCTTGTCGCCAGGGGGTGGCAACTGGCGCAGCCAGAGGGCGATGTCGTCTACCACGGTGGACATGTGGCTTTGTCCGTGGTGATCGTCGAAGCGATGGCCCAGCCCGGGATAAGACCGAAGATCCACTCCCGGGCGGGCGTCCCTGCGCAGTTGCTCGATCATCGCCATGACCGCCGGCACCGATACCGACTGGTCGACCATGGCCTGGATGACCAGCGCGGGGCTATGGCTGTCTTGCAGCAGGGCCAGTTGATCAAGTCGCAGTACCTCTTGCCACCAGCGGGCACCGTGGCCACTGGCTCGCAGGTCGGCCGGTGGCTGCCCTTGCACCTGTTGGATGAAGGCCTGCAAACCCTGGCGCGCTTCGGCTTTTTCCGCCACCGGCAGATCGCTGCTATCGACGCTGTGCAACAGGTCGTCGGCAAACCACTGGCCACCGCCGTTGAAGGCCACGGTGGCATCGACGACGCCCGGGCGTGCGGCCAGGGCATGGGCGATCACCGCGCCTTCGCTGCCGCCCAGGGCAATAACCGAGGCGTAATGGCGTTGTTGGCGCAGGTGCTGGATCACCGCTTGCAGGTCGTCCGTGCGCTGCGTCGGACTGTCGTGCTCCAGGTAGGCCTGCGGGCAATCCGCGCGTTCTACGTCCTGGCTGTAGGGCAGGGTCGCCTCGAGCCCGTACTTTTCCACGGTCAGTACATCGGCCTCGGGCATCGCCTGGGCCAGGAGGGGGATGCTCTTTATATGGCTCACGCTGTTGCAATCCGAACCCTGGAGGATCACCAGCAGCGAGCTTGACGGCCCGGATGGCTGGCGTTGCTGCAGGTAATAGCTGATTGACGAGCCATCGGGCCGAAGCAGGTGCTGTGGCGCTGGTTCCCCAGCCCTGGCCAGCCCGCCAAGGCCCAGCAGCACGACGAGGATCCAGCGACCTGTGCCGATCAAGACTCCACCGCAGCGATCTGCACCAGCGCCCGTACCGCGGTGCGGGTGGCCTGGGTCAGCGGTTGCGGCAGGCGATCGAGCTCGAACCAGGCGATCTCGCTGTGCTTGTGCGGTTCGAGGTTGCAAGGCGCCATGGCGGGCGCCGAAGCCAGGTACACCGGCGCCACCCAGTGTTCGCCGCGCTGCGGATCGATCTGGTCGACCACGCACAGCAGGCTGACGCCTTGCAGCGTCAGGCCCAGCTCTTCGAGGATCTCCCGGCGCATGGCCTGTTCCACCGGCTCGAGCCAGTCGACCTTGCCTCCCGGCAGCCCCCAGTGTCCGGCCTCGGGGTCTCGCAGGCGCTTGACCAGCAGCAGTCGGCCGTCACGCACGATGGCGGCGCCGCATCCCAGGCGGGGCTCTTGTGGCATGGCGGTTCTCCTTGGATGGATGGCTGGATGGGGCAGGCGCCGGCGGCGTTGAAGGACAATATCGGTTAGCGGTATGACAACCATGCTGGGCTTTGTTGTTCATTTGTAATCGGCTGCGGCCAGACAGCGACGAGTCAGCAGCGCAGCCAGCAAGTGCGCACCAGCATCGCGCCCAGTACCCCCAGGGCCAGCAGGATGAGCATCGCCCCGGTGCAGCGCTCGAGCCAGGGCAGGACCCGGGAGAAGCGCAGGCGGACCCGGCCATTGCCGATGGCCACGGCCACCAGCACATCCCAGGCCAGTACCACGCTGAACATCCACAGGCCGTAGGCCAGCTTCCAGCCGTTGTCGATCCCGGCACCGACCAGCGATGCCAGGCTGGCGTAGAACAGCGCGTTCTTGGGGTTGAGGATGCCTGACAGGAAACCCATGCCCAGCCCGCGCCACCAGCCGGCCCGGTCCTGGCCTTGGGACGTCACCGCGGTCAGCGAGCTGCCGGCGGCATGGCAGATGAACAGCCCGCCCACATACAGCAGGTAGGCACAGCCGGCCATCTGGATCACCAGGAACAGCAGGCCGTCCGGGTGCAATACCGAGACCCCGGCAAATGCCAGCACGATGAATACACCGTTGGCCAGGGCGATTCCCAGGCAGGCCCCGGTGGCCGATCGCCAACCGGTAGCCATGGACATGCGCGCCACCAGGAAGAAATCGGGGCCGGGGGAGAGCAGGGCAAGAAAATGCGCGGCAGCCACCAGCAGGAACTGTTCGAACATGGGCAAGACTTCCACAGAGCAAGAGGGGCAGGAAGTCTGCTTGGCGCCACGGGCCGGGTATTGAAGAAAATTGCGCGGCCTCAGGCCTTGTACAGCCCTGGGGTGACGCCGACATGGGCCTTGAACACCCGCTGGAAGTGCGCCTGGTCGGCGAAACCCAGGCGTTGGGCCAGGGCCGCGGGAGCCTCGCCGGCCTGTAGCGAGGATCGGGCCTGGATGATCCGCTGGTTCAGCTGGAAGGCGTGGGGCGTCATTCCGGTGGCGCTGCGAAAGGCCCGGATCAACTGGTAACGGCTGATGCCGGCCAGTTGCGCCAATTCTGCCAACGGGCTTGTGGCTTGCGGGGCCTGGCGCAAGAAGGCCACGACCCGGCGGACTCCGGCGCTGGCCTGGGCAAGGTCGGCGGTCAGGGTGAGCGTCGGTTGTTCCCCGGTCGAGAAGCCACCGATGAACTCGATCAGCGCTGCTTCCTTGTCCTGCCAGCTGGCGGCGGAAAACAGCAACTCGTTGAGCTGGCAGAAGCCTTGGTAAAGCCGCGGGGTGTCGTTGAGCAGGACCTGGCGCCTGGACCTGGCCGGAGCGCCGGGCTGTTCCTGGCGCAGGGCCTCCACCCAGGCGGCATCCAGGTGCAGCATCTGGTAGCTCCAGGCCGTGCCCGGGTGGGGGTTGCAAGCGTGCACGCAATCGGCCGGAACCCACACCACGCTGCCGGCGCGGATCAGCGTCGGCCCCGCAGAGGCTCCCGTGAAGATGCTTTCGCCACGGTCCACCGCGCCGATGGAGAGCGTCGGATGACTATGGGCCTTGTAGTTGGCGCGGCTGTCACAAGCCCGTCGACTCTCGACGTAGGGCAGCTGTGGATCGCGCCAGAACTGAGTGGTGCAAGACATCATCAACAGGGCCTGGGCAGGGGGCGGGCGATCAAGACTAACGTCGATCGGCGTCCGGCAGAAGCTCGCTCGCCGAGGATCTCGAGGCCCAGGTCAGTGGCCATTGAGCTTCAGGCTATCGAAGAAGTCGCGGATGATCAGTTTCATTTCGCCCGCGGCCTGGGGCTTGTCCCGGGCATCCTTGATGCTGATGGCTGCCTGGGTGAGGAAGCCGTAGACCAGGTTGGTCAGGTTGTTCGGGTCGTAGGGCTTGACCCGTCCGGCGGCATGCAGCTCATGCATCAGCTTGGCGATGTGGTGCAGGGTGTAGCGTGAGTCGATGGCTTTCCAGTCTTCCCAGCCCAGCACGCTGATCACTTCCTGCAACGACAACAACCGCTTGCGGTGACGCATCACGGTATCGATGAACGCCGTGGCCAGCTGTTGGGCCCGCAGCCAGGGATCCTCCGTCGCCGGCAGCTGCTCCAGGGCCTGGGCGATCATGCGCATCTGTTGCTCATAGCACTGGGCGAGCAACTCCTTCTTGTTGGCGAAGTGATGGTAGAACGCCCCCTTGGTCACTCGCGCCTGGCTGGCGATGCTGTCGATGGAGACCCCGGTGTAACCGTGGGCGATGAACTGTTCGCGGGCGCTGTCCAGCAAGGCATCGCGGGTCAGTTCGGAGTTTTCCTGTTGTCGGCTCTTGACATTCATACTCATGCCTTTTTACATACTGTCGGTATGTGATGCTAACACGCGGCGCTCGCAAGTACAGGGCGCTGTTTCATTCAGGTTCGTCCAGGAATGCAGAGGTATCCATGCTGAAGATGAAAACCCGTTGTCAGGCCTGCGCCAGCGCCTTGAGCGATAGCGGCGGGGCGTACATCTGCTCCTATGAATGCACCTTCTGCGAGCCTTGTGCCGTGCGGTTGGCCTATTGCTGCCCGAACTGCGCCGGCAACCTGGTGCAACGGCCCCTGCGCGCACGCAAGCCCGCCCGGGTGCTGGTCGATCGCCTGTTCAAGCGGGGAGTGCGGACATGAGCCGAGAGGTGGAGATTCAATGCGCCGACGGTGTCGTGCTGCCGGGTGATTACCATGATGCGCAGGGGCCGGCGCAGGGAGTGATCCTGGTGTCCGGCGCGTTGGGCGTGCGGCGCGGCTTCTACCGGGCTTTTGCGGACCTGGCCGCCCAGGGTGGCTTCGATGTGCTGCTGTACAGCTATCGCGGGGCACAGGATGAGCTGCCAACGAATGTCCGATGCTCCCTGGCCGACTGGGGCGTACAGGATATCAGCGCCGCCATCGAGTTCTGCCGTGTCGAGCGTCCGGCCTTGCCGCTGTACTTCATCGGCCACAGCATCGGCGCCCAGTTGCTCGGGTTATCTCCTGCGGCGGGGCAGTTGCGTGCAGCAGCCTTTATCTGCGGGTCGTTCCCCTATTGGAAGCGCTGGACGGGTCTCGAACGGCTGCGCATGGGCTTGCTGTTCGGCCTGTTGATTCCGCTGGTTACCAGGATCGGTGCGACGTTTCCGGCGCGGCTGCTGGGCTTGGGCAACCAGAACTTGCCCAGCCGGCTGATGCAGGAGTGGTCACGCTGGGTCCGCGAGCCCGACTACCTGCTGGCCGAGCGCTTCGGCCTGGCCCGGCGGGGCGGTTACGAAATCCTGGCGATCCCGCTGGTCAGCTGGGTGTTCGATGACGACAACTATGTGCCCTGGGCCGCCGCGCAGCGGATGCATGACGCCTATCCAGCGGCCGCGCTGCAAGTCAAGCGCACGCCACGTAGCGCCGGAGCAGTGGGGCACTTCGGTTTCTTCCGCAGTGCGGCCTTGCAGGGCGAACTGCTGCAGCAATTACGGAGTTTCTCCGGCTAGGCAATGCCAGCGGAGGGCTGCGGCAAGTCGATTACCGCCAGCATGTCGTCACCATCCTCGTCCATACCGGTCTCGACGAAACCGAAACTGGAATAGAAGTGACCGGCTATTGGGTTGCGGGGGTGGTAGCAGATCTCGATTTGCGCCAGGCCCTGGATTTGCCGCAGTTCCTCGAGCAGCAAACCCATGGCCTGACGGCCAATGCCGCGGTTCTGATGCTGTTTGTCCACCATGAAGCGCCAGATGGAGACTTTTCCCGGGCTCTCGGCGCTCCACAGGAACAGGCCTACAGGTTCGTCCCGATGGTAGATGGCGCGTGCGCTGCAAGTGGGGTTGTAGCTGGCCTGGACCAGCGACCAGAGGTTGGATGCGACGTAGTCTTCCTGTTTCTCGAACACTTCCAGGTCGCAGATTCGTTCGTAGTTGGATTGATCGACTGCGGTGAGCTTTACCTTGGACACCTTGGATTTCTCTTTGGATGGCGGGGGAGCAACATACCAAAGGTTTAGTTCTGTCGCGCAACTATTGGTGATGAAAAGTGCGGGCTAGAGCGACAACAGTCGAGCGGACAATACGGATAATTAGTACCTTCTGATATATATAATTTCCCTACTCGGTAAATTTTGCCATGCTTGGGCCAGCATACCGTTCATCGAATAATCATGCGTCCATAAGAAAAAAACAGCCATTGCGCATCGGGCTGATCTAAACAAAGATGGGCACTCAACACCCTCGACTAGTACTGAAACGATACATCTTGTTTTGTGAAATTTTCCCTTGACATGCCTGTAATTCCAAGCGGAAGGTATAAGCAAGAGGCTTGGTCCTGGCTCTTTTGTAAATCTCGGTTCTTAGCTTTGCTGAGTATGTAGAGGATAATTAACCATATAGTTAAAATTTCACCAAGGGACTGCATGCGACCTGCCCAAGGGGTTGGTTATTAATGGATAAAGGAAATATCAAGATGAAGCTGTCGACGTTTTCCACTCCTATTAATGAGCGTTATTTTGAAGACTATATCGAAGGCTCGGTATTCGAGTATGGTCCATTGGACGTCGGTGAATTCGAGATCATAGAGTTCGCCAGGCAATTCGATCCGCAAATGATGCATCTCGATCCACAGGCTGCGGCAAGTGGTCCTTTTCAAGGATTGATTGCCAGCGGATGGCATACGCTGGGTCTGATGATGCGCCTGTTCGTTGATAACTACCTGTCCTCCGTAGCAAGTCGTGCCTCCCCTGGGGTCGATGAGATACGCTGGTTCAAGCCTGTCCGTCCTGGTGATCAACTGCGGTTGCGGATTTCGATCTTGGAAACCAGGCGCTCTCGTTCCAAGCCCGATCGGGGCCTGGTCATCTCCCTGCTCGAAGGCATCAATCAAGACGGTGAAGTCGTGGCGAGCGTCAAGCCGATGAACTTCCTGGCTCTACGCGACCCTGTCGCTCAATAGAACTCCTATTTCAGATCCTGTTATTGGGTACAAGGGAGATTATTCCTTGTCGCTGACTCGACATTACTAACCTGAGCATTTCAACTAATGCACTATAGTGAGGTGGGAACATGCCAACCAGAGCAGATATCGATAGTGTCGTGAACCAATCATTGGCCGAGAGCATTGCCAGTCAAAGCAGTGACCTTTCGGTTGATGATATGAGCAAAGTAACTATATATGGAGTGGATGGCCTGTTCGACTCCCTACAGTTGGTGACATTAATGATGCGAATCGAAGAGTTGATCGCCGACAAATATGATTTGTCTGTATCGCTGACGTCGGATCGTGCTATTTCGCGAAAAGTCAGTCCTTTCCAAAATCCATCGACGCTGGTCGAGTTCATCATGGAAGAGATACCCGCTCTAGAAGTTAGCTAGGAAGCCTTCATGCTGATCCTCGTTACGGGAACACGTACCGGACTAGGTCGAATGTTGGTCAAACATCTGATCGGGAAAGGGCATACGGTCATTGGTTGTAGTCGCAGGGAAGGAGCCAAGATGCCTCCCGGCTACACACACTTCAATGTTGACCTGACTGAATCTAGGTCTGTTTCAGCAATGTTCCATGTAATAAGGAAGCGCTATGGCTTTATCGATGCATTGATCAATAACGCGGGTGCATCCGTCATGGAACCATTTCTGCTGAGCGATTTGGACAATACAAAAAAACTCTACGATTTGAATGTGTTTTCAGTGATGCAGTGCTGCCGCGAGGCGGTGAAGTTACTCAAGAACAGTAGTGGTTCGGGGGCAATACTGAATATCTCTTCAGTCGCCACCTTGTTTTCCCTGGAAGGGCAACTCGCCTATGCAACCAGCAAGGCAGCGATAGAGCAGTTCACTCGTTCTCTAAGCCGGGAAATCGCCCCCTTGAATATTCGCGTGAATACCCTGGGATTGCCCCCGCTGCGAACAGCGCTTACCAGGACCCTGGACAAGGACAAGATCGAAGCACTCATTGCCCGCCAGGCCATCAAGCGACCCTGTGAGTTCCAGGATGTGGTCGGGCCAGTGGAGTTCCTTATTTCCGAGGCGTCGGGCTTCGTATCAGGCGAGACGCTCTATCTAGGAGGGGTCAGATGATCAACGCAGGTTGGCTGCGCGGCCTGGAAGCTAGAGGTGTTCGTCGAGCACTGGTTGATGGGGAAGTCGCGCTTTCGTACATGCAGGTAGCGCAGAAGGTCAGGGATCTGGCCACTCACTTCATTCAGTCCGGCATCGCGCCTGGGCACGTGGTGGTACTGCATGGGAATTATTCGGCCAATGGAGTCCTGGCCTTGCTGGCCCTGGCTGCCATCAAGGCCATCGTTGCGCCGGTTACGAACCTGACGTCCTCGGTCGAGGAAACTCTGAAGGTTTCCTGTGATGCAAGTTTCATGATCAGGGCCTTTGAGGATGTGGTCGTCGAGTCTTGCTCCGGCCAGTCCCGGCACCTTTTGTACTCCTCTCTCAAAGCCCGTGGGGCCGCTGGGTTGATCCTGCTTTCCAGCGGCAGTACCGGCAGACCGAAGGCGATTCTGCACGACCTGGACAAACTGATCGCTGAAAAAGACAAAGAGTCCAGGGGGCGGCAGCTTGTGGTCATCCTGTTTCTGATGTTCGACCACATTGGCGGCGTGAATACGTTAATCAACATATTGTTTTCCGGTAATTGTGCGGTCGTGGTCAGGGAGAGAACACCGGATGCCGTGTGCCGGGAGCTGGAGTTGCAGCAGGTGCAGGTCTTGCCTGCCAACCCGACATTCTTGAACTTGCTGCGCCTTGGGGATTTCCACCAACGCTACGACTTGTCGGCATTAAGACTCATTACTTACGGCACGGAAGCCATGCCAGCCCAGCTTCTGGTCTATTTGCGAGAAATATTTCCCCGGGTGCGGCTGCTCCAGACATTCGGCACCTCTGAAACAGGAATAGCCGGGACACAGAGCGCTTCTTCGCAAAGCACGCGTTTCAAGATCGTCGATGAGAGTTTTGAATATCGGATTGTCGCTGGCGAACTCCAGTTGAAGTCACCGAGCCAGTTCCTTGGCTATCTCAATGTCGAAAATACTTCGCTGACAGAAGATGGTTGGTTCCGCACCGGGGACCTGGCCGAGTCGGGCAGCGATGGAGAGATACAGATCCTCGGGCGGATGAACGAGGTGATCAACGTCGGCGGAGAGAAGGTCCTGCCGATTGAGGTCGAGTCCTTGCTTCTTGCATGCCCACTGGTCCAGGACTGCCTCGTATACGGGATCAGCAACGCTATTACCGGCCAGGCGGTAGGGGTGAATGTAAAACCGGCATACCCCATCAGTGCCGAGGGCCTGAGAAAGGCAATCATGGATTTTCTCGCAGGCAAGCTGGAGCGATTCAAGATGCCCGTAAGAGTCAGGATGGTTGATGAAATTGCTGTTTCGGAGAGAGCGAAAAAGAAACGCAACGTCGAGCGTTAATTGCGACTTGAAGGAGAACAGGAATGTTACCAGGCAATGTAGTCATCATTGGTGGTGGACCGGCCGGGTCTGTGGCGGCACTGACTCTGCTTAAGTTGGGACACAAGGTCACGATCTATGAAAAAGAGACTTTTCCCCGGTACAGGATTGGCGAGTCATTTCTTCCTGGGACCATGTCGATATTCAACAGGTTGGGCTTGCAGCCACTCATCGACGAAGCCCGGTTCGTCAAGAAACCCTCCGCGACCTTTCTCTGGGGGCAAAACCAGCCGCCATGGACTTTTTCCTTTTCAACCCCGAAGAGCACCGCTGAATGGGTTTTCGATCATGCCATCCAGGTCAAGCGAGAAGTGTTCGACCATTTACTCCTGAAGGAAGTCATGGCCCGAGGAGGGACGGTCCACGAGGGGGCGGCGGTAACCAATGTCGATTTAAGCGATCCTGAGAGGGTCATTCTGGAAGTGCGCCAGGGCGAAGCATCCTCGACGGTTTCTGGTGACTATCTGATCGATGCTTCAGGTGCCAACAGCATTCTCGCCCGGCAACTGAAAATTCGTCGTTATGACGAGTTCTATCGCAATCTTGCTGTGTGGTCGTATTTTTCCTGCCCGGATCCGTTTCAAGGAGACCTGCGCGGTACGACCTTCTCGATAACTTTCGAAGATGGTTGGGTGTGGATGATTCCGCTCGAGGGGGATATCTACAGCGTTGGTGTGATCGTCGATATCAGCAAGGTAGGAGAGATAAAGGAGGTGGGGCCGGATGAGTTCTACAGACGCACGCTGGCCAAGTGCATTCGCGCCAAGGAGTTGCTGGGTGATTCGGAGCAGATCGAACAGGTCAGGGTCGTTCGTGACTGGTCATACGACACCAGCACCTTTTCCAGCGGGCGTTTCTTTCTTTGCGGTGACGCTGCCTGCTTTACCGATCCGTTGTTTTCGCAGGGCGTGCATCTCGCGTCCCAATCCGCTGTTTGCGCGGCTTCAGCGATTGATTATCTGTCCCGGCATCCAAGCGAAAGCACACAGGTCCATGAGTGGTACAAGAGCACTTATGGCGAAACCTATGAGCAGTACCACGAATTCCTCGCCTCTTTTTACACCTATGCCTCTTTCACCGAGCCCGATTCCGAGTTCTGGAACAAGCGCAGGATAGTGGAAAGCGAGGATGATCGTTTCAATCGCCGTCAATGGTTCGACCAACTCACCGACAAGGCAGGAGGGGAGGAGTGGGCGATCTCGGACTTCAAGGACCGGGCATCTACGATGATCGCCCTTGGACGACACCAGCGCAGTGAGCTCTCCGATGAATTTTCCGATGCGGAGCTGACGCCAATGAGGGTCGGCTGGATTGGCAAGTTGTTGAAGCAGTTGTCCAGCATATCCGAATTCAGCTGGAACGGCGGGACGGTCACCTTACAGGATTACTACAAGGTCAATCCCCTGGACTTCAGGCTTGAACCTAAGGAAGTGCTATCAAACGGCGAGAGGCGCATGACCAAATATGCTGCCAACTCCAAGGTCAGGGAAATATTTTCCGATTTGATCAAGGAGAAGTTCGACTACAAGACCTTGATCAGCCGATTGAATGCAGCTGGTTACTCCGAACATGCCTTGCAGATGGTCATACGCCTTTTCGAGGCAGGCCTGTTGTCCGGGAAGAACATGATGGGAGAAAAAGTGCATATACAAGACCGTCTGAGATTCGATGGCGTAGGCATTGAGTACGAAGTTTGAATCAAACCACCGATCGTCATGTGTTCCCGAGTGCGGTGCCCATGGGGAATGACGACTGATCTGTTTCGGACATTTTCAATATCCCGGAGAACCAGATGAAGCTCGATCAAGAGTTTGAGAAACACTATTCCAGGCCAGACCTTGAACAGAAGATCTTCTCTGCATTGCTTGTCAGTGGGAAAGATCCGCAAAGGCTGAATCTAGAAGACCTGGCGCCGGTGGATGAAATCCACATCGGCGGGCGTCAAGCGACTGCTGACCTGGCCGACAAGTTGGGGCTCCACGAGGATATGAAGGTCCTTGATGTCGGCTGCGGGTTGGGTGGGGCAACACGCTACTTTGCCAGTACCTTCGGTTGTGAAGTCCATGGCATAGACTTGGCTCCCGACTATATTAATGCCGCCTCTACACTGGCTGCCCGTATAGATGGAGGGCTGAAGGTCAGTTATCAGCAGGCTAGCGCCCTGGCGCTGCCCTTTCCCGATGACTTCTGCGATGTGGTGACCATGTTGCACGTGGGGATGAACATCGCTGACAAGCCGCGGCTATTCGAGGAAGTCCGCCGAGTACTGAAACCTGGCGGCAAGCTTGGGATCTACGATGTGATGCGGGTCGGGGAGGGCCAGATGCTCTATCCGGTTCCCTGGGCATCGAATCCTAGTACGGACTTCGTCGCCCCTCTGGCTGAATACCTCATGTATCTGAAGCAGGCGGGGTTCACGGTGATCAGCGAAACGGACCGCTGGGAGTTCGGCGTGGCGTATTTCGATGATTTGAGGAGCCGGAACCTGGAGCAGGGGGTATCGCCACTTGGACTGCATATTTCATTCGGCGCCACTGCCATGCGGCAGATGGTCAATATTTCAACGCTGATAAAAACACGGGTACTCAGTCCCGTTGAACTTGTCTGCAAACTAGTCGAATGAGGCCGGCCATGACTGATCATGGAAACTTGTATTTCGAAGACTTTGCCAAAGGACAGGTCTTCGCGTTGGGCAGTGCGCAGGTGACGGAAACAGGCATCATCGATTTTGGTCGTGAGTTCGATCCACAGGCATTCCATATCGATCCTGTCGCCGCGCTGGATTCACCGATGGGCGGGCTGGTCGCCAGCGGCTTTCATACGCTTGCCCTGAGTTTCCGACTCTTCATCGACTTGGGGTTGCTCAGGGCTTGTAGCGTGGGCGGCGCGAGCTTGAATGATGTGCGCTGGCTGAAAGCGGTGCGTCCAGACGATCTCATCAGTGGAGCGGTAACGGTTCGCGACGTGCGCAATATCCCCTTGCCCGGTAATCGGGGCCTTGCGCAGTTTTCGTTCGAGATCATCAATCAGGCACAGGAGCGTGTCTTGTCCTACCTGGCCACGATTGTACTGAAGGGGCGAGGGTCCTAGCGGTTGGGTCGAACCAGGTAACAGGACAGGCGAGGGCGGGGTTACATCAGGGCCAACTCCATATCCCAGCAGTCCAGGCCGGGCCCATGGCCGTCGGGCGTCACTTTGCGCAGCACGAAACCCAGGCCGGCATAGAAACCCTGGCTGTGCTGGCTGGTGCTGATGCGCACCGCGTGGGCCAGGCCTTGCTCGCGAATGGCTCGTAGCCGGGCTTCGGTCAGCAGGCGTCCAATGCCCTGGCCGTGCAGCGCCTGGTCGACCATGCCCCAGCACAGGCTGGCGGTGCCTGTTTCGGGGCGCAGGGCATGACCACCACAGGCAACGATCCGCCCGTCGCGTTCGATGACCAGCAGGTTGACTGTCGAATGTTCGAGGAAGTGCAGGAAGTCCGGGCGCTCCAGGGGATCGAAGAAGGCCGGGGTATTGCTGTCGAACAGTTGCAGGCAGGCGTCCAGGTCGTGGTTGGTGAAAGGACGTATGCAGGTCATGGCGCTCATGCTCGGCGAAAGATCCCGGATATTCGGGATCTTTCGCCGGTGCGGTCAAGTGCGGTGATCGAAGAAGTGCCCCATCAGCTTCAGCAGCGGCCGTCGACGGTTGGTCCAGGCGAAATCCCACTCGCTAACCTGCGAATCCCCTGGATGATGCTCATGCTCGTGCAGCAGTTTGTGGGCTTCGGCCAGCCGGTACCAAGGCACCGAGGGGAAGGCGTGGTGCACGATGTGCAGGTTGAAGTTGAGGATGATGAACCGCGACCAGAGCGGCAGGTTCTTGCAGTCGTGGGACACGACATCCTGTTCCCAGTACTGCAGGCGGTCGGCGTCCTTGGCTTGCAGCGGCGCCTCGGCGTGGTGCGGCAGGTTCAACAACTCCACCATGAAGAACAGGAACAGCCAGATGATCAGGTAGAACATCACCAGGTCAGCCAGGTGTCCGAAGTACAGCGCGACCCCGGCCACGGCGAGGTAGGCCACCAGGTACAGGCGGGCGAAGCGGATTTCCTTGAGAATCCGCGGCGAGTTGTCGCCCTTGGCCCGGGCGATGAACGGTGCCCGCCAGTTCAGCAGGAAATGGTTGGCCGCGATCATCGGGATCCAGTGCTTCCACATGAACTCCAGGGTTCGTTCCTGTTTCTTGGTCATGACCGAGAACTTCTCGATCATGCCGCGGTTTTCCGGATCGTTGAGGGGGTGGGAAGTCCAGGTGTGGTGGGCCGTGTGGAAGCGACGGCGAACCAGGAAGGGCAAGGCGATCAGCCAGCCGTTGCAGTGTCCGATGAAGTTGTTGACCCGGCGGTTCTCCGAAATTGCGCCGTGCAGGGCCTCATGCAGGATCAGGTAGATCTGCAGGGTGGCGACGCCAGCCAGCACCAGGCCGAGCAACTGCAGCCCGGTGGATGAACTCAGCCAGAGGTTCCAGGCCAGTACCAGGACCAGCATATCGGCGACCCACAACATTACGGTCCAGGGCTCCTTGGCGCCGTCGGGGATCTGTTTACGGACGTTAAGCCATTGTTCTTTTGTCACTTGCTTGACTCTCCAATAATCATCCGAAGGGATGCAGGGCTCGATGGATCAGTTGTCGATGCTCGGAGCGTGGCCGGGCCGGATGCTGCACAGGTTGTCGCCCAGCCTGGCGTAGGCCTGGTCGAAGAAGACGACTTCTTCATCGAAACCATGGCTGCGCGGGGCCTGGTCGAACTTGTGCCACACCAGGTTGATGCAGTCGTAGCGGGCGCCGCCTTGCAGGTGCCAGGCCGGCAAATAGGCGGTCACCGCATAACCCCGCCGCATCAGGCCGCCGAGCAGCTCCAGCTTGTCGGCCAGTACATGAACGCTCACGTACTCGATGTCCTTGTGCGCTTGTACAAGTGCCTCGAGCTCCTGCAGCACCTCGCGCTCCGAGGGATAGTTGCCCGAATGCCCGGACACCATCAGCGCATTGGCCTCATGGTCCTGGGTGTACAGCATCTGGCCGTGGCGCTCGGTCCCCGGGGCACCGCTCAGGTAGGTATTCGGATAGGCGCCCAGTACCGGTTCCATTTGCAACGAGGCGTACAGGTACTGGCTGATGAAATCGCTGCCCGAGGATTTGGCATACCAGGGGGCGATATGGACGAAACCGTCCTGGGCCGGCGGGTGGATGGCGGTCAGGTGATATTCGCGGATGCCGTCGACCTTGTTCGGGCCACCGTCATGGCCCACCAACACTGCCGGCTTGATCTTGCCCATCACCGAATGGATGGCGATGTTGCGGGGGGTGTAGTAGCCCAGCTCCATGGCGTCGGGCCGATGATCTTCCAGGCAGAGCCTGATCAGGTTCGAGATCGCACCGCCGCGGCGCGCATCCGGATGGATCACCCCATGGCCGACTTCCCAGGACTGGTTCCAGGGACGCCGGGTGATGCAGACGCAACCCAGCAGTGCGGACTGGTTTTCGACGACGAACCAGCGCTGTTGATCGGAGTTCATCGCGTTGCGGATATACGCCGGGCTCTGGCACGGATGGGTCGTGTGCCCATAGATGGACTGGAACAGCTCGGCAAGGCCATCGATGTCTTCGAGGGTGCCCGGGCGAAATTCAAATGCATCGGCTTTGGAATCGATGTTCAAGGGCATGGAAACAGGCGTTTCCAGATAGCTTGTCGTGGTCATTGCACACCAGGTGGCTTTGTTCGAGGCACGTGAAAGCGGTGACTGCCTTGGGCATGTCACGGCTCGTGGATAGACGCTTGAAGTGTTGGGCTAACGGCCGCCATCGCGTCGTGAAAGACGCAGGCAAGAGGTGAGGGCGGTCAACGACAGCTCGCTGGGTTGCATATCAACCGCGCTGTACTGGCAATGGGCGTCATCCTTGATGGGGTACATCTGTAGCTCCTGTCCATGATTGGATAGCTGTGCCGGCAACTGGACTCCTTCCAATTCGCCGCGGCTGCACTATAGGTTGCCGAAACGCATCGGCATATGTGACCAGCCGGTCGCTGTCCCGATATTCCCTGTCTTTTTGGTCATTTTTAGTCGCTTCGCTGCAGCATGGAAAAAACTGCAAGTGAATCAAGATGTTGAACTTCAGGGAGGGGAAGGGGGAATGACCCTCGGTAAGGTCGTTGCCAGCCAGGAACCTGCGGTGCGAATTATTCGGACGACAAGAGGCTAAAGGCAGCGTGCGCGGGTAGGGCACGCCTAATAAACAGTTGACTGAGCCGTGAAGTACAAAAGGACGAGAGGAGTAAGTTCAGGAATATATTGACGTTAGATTGATAGCTAATATAGAAGGTTCTGTTAATGCATGAAGTGCAACTTTGAAGGCTTATGTGGCTGCGCTGACTCACCGGAGCTTATAACAGGCTCTGGTGCGTGTTCACGCACCAGAGCGCCCTGATAACTACCACTGGCCGCTTGCAAGGCAGCCGACAATTTCCCAGCCGCTGTATTCCCACCAGGAATATCGTTCATCGGAACAACTCCTGGCCAAACTAGCCAACTTGATTTCGCCAGTTGCTTTTTGGGTTCCAAAAGGAGTTTCGGCAGAAGCTGTCACCTGATGGACGGTCTGGGGAGGCTTGATAGTGGTCGGATGCACAGAAGCGCTTGCGACACTTGCGGTGAAAGCGACGGCCGCTGATATAGCGATAACAGTTATGAGCTTTTTCATGTTCGATTCCTTTCAGTTATCTGACATGAGGCTTATGCATCAGCCTGACCTGCTTTTTATCAATGATCCGAAACAGATCGGGCACTCGCGCAGGGGGCGCCATGGAAGGCTACCACCATGGCGCCTTGCGCACAGTCGCTCAAGGGAGCTATTGACAAGCAGGTAGAAGCCTGCATTTTCCATGGATAGAGTTATCCAAGCTGGGACAATTCATCCAGCTTAGTTTCCCGGTGGCCGAACTTGATAAAGATCGGATCAAAGCTATCCTCACCCAGTAATTTCATAATGCGTGTTAAATATTTGGGCAGGAGCCAAGAACCATGACAGGGAAAGATCTGGTTGATGCAATAACAGGTAACCCATTACTGATGGGCTTGAAGGATTGTCCTGCAGTGCCAGCTCAAATGAGCTGCGCTGTCTACGGAAAGGTGCAAGATGACGTTGGAGATGATGTCATCAAGAATGATTCGAAAATGAAATACCAAATTGAACAGGCACTGCTATTTCGTGGTGATAACTCACAGACAGCTGTTTGGCACTTTCTTGTTACGGGATCAGCAATCCATCACTTTGTCGTTATCCCGTGGTACAAGTCGTCAGTCGGTACAGTGTATACGCTGTTCATGGCCTACGAGAACCAATACTCGGTGGACGCATATGTCAAGCATCTCAGCCCGGCCCCTGGCGCGGACAAGGGATACAAGGAACATTGGACGGCAAATGAACTAAGTACGATACTCTCTGACTTGCTAACTAATAGCAAGGCCTGGGAAGAGTATTTTGGCCATGTTGGAGAAGCCCAGGCAGATGCAATTCACTACTATAAATACAAAATCACAGCATTAAGCACTGCAGTTTCCAATGTGAATCAATTTAAAAAGCTCTGCGGGAAGGCTACTTGACAAAGGCGAGAGCCTGAATACCAAGGAAGGATCTTCAGATGTTGTCGCTCGCATGAGTGATGGGCGCTTTGCTGGCCGGCCATTTATTCTAGGTGATGAAAGACCCAGGCCAATCTCTGCCCGGAGATTGCCTGGGTTACTCCAGGTTGTCATCATGCTCGCCTTTGAATACTCCAAGAGACAAGGAAAGTTGTAATGCCCATTTATCTGGCAGCTGAAAGCGAATTGAAGGTAGGCCAAGCCCTGGTGTTGGAGGCTCCTGCCGAGGAAGGTTCCTTCGTCGTGGTTTTTGAAGATGATGGTGACACCGGTTACTTCTACGCATTGGATACCGCGGCCGAAGGCAACCCGATCCACGATGCGCTGCATATCTACAATGCCGCCGATGTCAGTGACAGCCACAAGCCATCGATGGTGAAAGTCGGCTGGGCCGTCGATCACCGCAAGGCGGTATTGCTGATCAATGATTTTCCTCATGCGGTGTTTGATTTCGATGCCAAGCAAGGATATTGCAGATCGGGGTTCCCACCGCAGGCTGGCAACGGCTGGTCGGAAGGAGGTCACCAGTGGGACGACGCAGCACTTGGTCTGTTTGCTTGATCAAACGCCTGGCATCGCCAGGCGTTTCATATAGAGGCACGGATGGAAGCTGGAAGGTCAGAAGCTGGCTCTGCAAATCTGGCCTGCACTGGCCCTGATGCCCAACATATAAATGCGCATAATGTATATTATGTTAAATTATGTGTATGGTTTGAAGCGCTGATCCTGTCACCAGCCCCCGAAAACCAGACTTTGCCTGAATTGACCATACATCCCTCGAATCAGTCCGTTACGCTCCATCTCTCCTGTACCTCCTCAGCTTCACCAGCCCCGGCATCCCTGCTTGCCCGGTTTGAAAACCATAATCCAGCGGCTAGACACGCCATCCGAAATCCCATCGCCTAGTTCAGCCAAAGCTCTCGATCTACGGTAGAAATTGAAGCTTCACTCAACTGAGCCAACGATTGCCCAAGTTTAGTCTTCTCCTGTCATGCCTGTGCTTTGCACGACGATCGGCACCATCGCGTAAGCCAGCGTTCGAGTCAGCCCCAAGCCTATTCACCATTGATCCCCGCGCCTCAAGCGGTCTAGATCTGATTTCGCATCTGTCAGCATCCTTCGGCGTCTACAATTTATATCCATGCGCTGGCACTCCACGGCCAAGTTCTGGCAGCTATGCAGCTTGGGCCAGGCTGCCAGATTAGAACGCCTACAGGCAGCCGCAGCCGGTGACCTGACCACGTTGAGTTCCTAGTGGCCTCAGGGTGTTTTACAGCCGCCGCCATGATTAAGGCTTTCCTTCAACAGTCGCTCAACCCGCGGCTGAGGAGCTTTGCGCCATGATGAAGTCAGCGCGGACATCGATTAAGAACCCGGCGCGCAAACCACGCCCTAAGCTCGCGCCGAGCCCGCCGTCCGAATCGCTAGCGTCAGGGCCAGGGCCAGCCGAGCCGACGGATTCCTTCGTGCCGTATCCTTTGTTCCCGCCGATTGTGCTCCTAACCGACCATCAAGGCCTGGAACGCCCCATCAATAATGACGTCCGCGCACGGCTCGACACCCTAGACCCCGCACTGGAGGCATTTCAAACGTGGCGCCTCGGGATCAACTTCCTTGCCAAGCAATGCCAACGGCCTGAGTTCAGCCCAAGGCACTACAAGATCGTGTGCCCAGTGCTTGAGACGATGATGCATTGGAGCTGGTCTATTCGGCACAAGCCGTTTCTGGAGTGGCAAGAAACGGATGCCAGGGAGTTCATGCGCTTCGTCATGCGCCTGCCCATCTCATGGATTTCGAAGACTGGCGGGACGCGCTACTTGCTGAAGACCAAGACAGAATTCGCGGTCAAGCCAATTAATAACAAATGGCGGCCGATAGTCAGAAAGCAGCTGGCAGACATCTCCGCCTCAACGTCGACATCCACTCCAGGGACAGGGTCAGATTTCGCACTTGGAACCGTTCAGCACCTAACTATGTTCCTGCGTAGTGGGAGGGAGTTTTTCAACTACCTATATGCACTGCGAACCACAACCCCTATGAATCCCTTCGATGCTCTGAAATCGCGAGATTTCGAGGTTCGCCAGGTGAAAACCCGGACGATTTTCACGCCCGCGCAACTGACAGATTTGATGTCGACGGCTACTTCGTTGGCCCAGAGCGATAACCAATGGGAGTCTTGGCTTCTCGTCGCAGCCATGGCCATCTATTCTGACGTCCCTCTGCGCGCGTTGGGGTCATCATCGGCGCTGAGATTGACCTTCTCAAGCTTCAAAGCCGACGAGGCCGACGATCAAAAGACAGGATCAAGTCAGACTTCACCAGGATGGTTTGAAAGCTCTCACTACCCTCGCCTGCGCTATCCGCTGGCTCCTCCGTTCGCTGCGTATTTCCGGCGTTATGCCAAGTTCAGGCATAGCCAGAATTCCGATGTTTCCCCGCAAAGCCTGCTGCTGCCGTTAATGGATGGTACCGGCGGTTACTCGGGCCACACCCTGGTCGACCTATTCTGCAGGTTCACGACCAGCATTTTGACGCGACTGCAGCAAAGTCCGCTCGCAGGGAGCGCCCCTTGGCGCAGTTGCGATCACTTGCAGCCCGGGGCATCGGTCACGTTCCTTGAGCTGAGGAAGTCAGCCAGGGCGGCTGGCTGGGTGCCGAGCGCGGTGAGTATCGATGAGCCACATCTTGACGAGAGTGTTTGGCCAGATCTTGGAATCTGCAAAAATCTGCCGGCGGGTCAGTGGCTGCATCGGCATGGAGGTGGGCCGTCTCTCTGACTGCGAGCATGCACCACTGGCACAATCCAGACCTAGGAGAACCCAGCTCCGCATGGCTGATGTAATCAAGCCTGACTTCGTCGGGGCCTTGTCCCTGAGGCTTCCATCCTGATGTCTGCGCCAAAATTGCAACCGCCCTCCCCGGCATTAATGGCAGCTTGAGATGCCGCGTCTCGGTGACTGCATCCGACTTAGTAGCTCACGCAGCTTCAGCAAAAAATTACCCGCGCCTCGGTTGCACGCCGAAGCAATCTAGGAAGCCTCACGTTGAGCTCAATGAGATCAGCCTGCTAGGTCGCTCAGGTGGCATCCCTTTCAATACCTCCTTGGCGTGAAGCCATGGATACGCACTGCGCTGTAGTGAGATCCAAAGTCAGAATTGGCGAAGTTTATGGGGCTACTTGGAAGTGCCTCTGAACTGATTTTGAGGGTTTGGCGCAGACTATTGGCAAGGAGCGGCGATTTTATTACATCCCTGTGCGCCATCCATGGCGGTTTTGAGTTGGGCTCGATGTTAGCCAAACCTATTTAGGGTATTTCTTTATTTCACTTGAGAGCCACTGCTCTAGTTTGGCGAGCGTAATTCCGTCCGAGAATGAGCCGCTTTGATTTGACCGTGACAATTCCCAAGAGTGGAGCCGTTTAGCAATCCAATTCATAGCGCGCTCGATTGTAGCGGGAACCCGATGCCCAGGAAGAGTGCGAGCTCCTACCGGATGTTTCAGATTCCTGCCTAATGTCACTTTGAACCATTTTATTTCGCGGGATGCCGGATCAAACCCTAAAGTCATCGTCGGGCAGCCCAGTTTGATAGAGTGGTCATCACTGTACAACATGACGTCCAGTTTAAAGGCATCGACTACGTGTTTGGTATCAGCGATTTTCATAGCCACCTCCAAATAAAATAGTAGATATCGGCTATGGCAGCGTAGAGTTCCATGACACTTTGTCAAAAATGAAGCTGCAACAGGTCTCTGATATTTTACCTTTATCTCTGCTGAGATGTTTCGGAGAGATCAGGCTACGCATAGCTCCCCCTCAGAAAATTAGGAGCGGGTATTTTATATATTGAGACCATTCCTCTAGGCAAAGCCAAAGCCTTTAGCTCGGAGCTTTCAGCCTAGTGCTGCGCAGAGTTTCTCGTTTTACGCTTTTGAGGCGTGCAGTTTTAAGCAGCTATTATGGCTTTTATTGTTACGTCTTCGCATCGCCCGCTAATCGCCAATTTATGTTTAATAAGCCGCAAAATTTGAGTGCGTTTGTCGACGAGCGGTAGCCGGGCTGACTCGCCAATGCGCAGGCTCGAATGGCAAGGCCCTGCAGATGGTGAAGGCGCTATATGAGCGAGATGTGGGTTCAAGGGTGAGGTGTATCCTCGGCACTTCTGCTCAGCCAATCCCCTCAAGCATGCTTGATATGAGACAAATCTTCGCTCCCTAGCATGCCGGTTTCTCTAATTGCGTCACCGCGTGCTCCATAGGCATTATGAATAAAAACAGATTCCCGTGAAGAGTCGTCACGTCTAGAGTCAGTATAACAAAGAGGAAGCAGGAAAGTGTCCGTCATTAATTTAACTGCCCCAGCACCTAGAACCAAAACCAAAAGGTGGTTTAGCAGAAGACGTTTGTCCACCGCTCATAAACAGCTTGTAAGCCTCAGTCAGTTCCAGGCAATAGGTTGGTTTTTCACTTTAGTAGACTCTATGGCTAAAGGCTCGTGCTTAGACCAGTTGAATGCGATGTATGCATTTGACAGAGAAGTCAAACAATTTTCTTTGGGCTATTTTGCTCCAGTACACCTTCTGACGTCCGCGACCTGGGACGATAGAGTTCTTGCGGCTTGGTGTTTGAATGGTTCGGAGCAGAGAGCGCTTGCCAAGAAACTTGTAGCAGACGGAGCATATAACTTCTGGCCGGACACGCGGTTTTGTGATCCTGTTTGGGACGAACACGTACAAGTGAGGCTCGCCGCTATCAATGCCGGCGAGACGGTGAATGCTCAGTTCGATATCGTCGATTTTGTCGGCCAGCCTGCCCGGGATCGTCTCGAGTTTGTTCATTAGCATTAAAGGCACCTGATTCAGCTGCCATGCCATCTCCGCCACCGGAAATGATATTCGCGTGCCGCCGTTCTGAGCGCCCTCCCCGGCGAGCGATAAGACTCAGCCTTCAGCATGGCTGTTCTGAACCAAGGCACATTTAGTCGTGATCTGGGGCCGATTGTCTTCCATCCTCAACATACAACAATGGCCTGGCGCTCCTAGCTTGCGAGGAGCTTGTGCTTGACCGCTAAGCGAATCGCATCGAGTCAGTCCTAGTCGCTGTTCGCAGGCCCATCCTAAGCTTGGCGCTCGTTTTGCGTGCGAATGATGTCTCGCGCAAAGCCCGCGTCAGAGCGGGGATTCATATGCAATTCAACCGGGCCCAGATGCTGCCCACTCGCCTCTTTCTCGCCGAGCTCGTACCATCAGGATCAGGAGCTCGGCGATGCCTGAGCAATGGATTGCTTGCAAGGAGTTGAGATGACCACCCCATCGCGAGATGACATCATCGGGGCCGCGGCAAACGGCGGTCTGCTTGATCTGATTTTCAAGGACAGTTGGCGGTATGACAGTGCGCCCTTTTCCCAAGCCTTGATCGATGCTCATAACGCAAATGAGGTCGATCTTCGCGCCTTGCTGCCTCTGCCTGAATTGTCCTGGGCTGAGGGGAACGACCGGTACCACGCGACTGAAATTCTTCTGCCGGCGTTGGGCTCACTCGCTACGAGCTGTGCGGATTTGCTTGAGCTAATGGCTGGAGCAATCCCTCAAGATGACCCCATGCTCAGCCATTCCTCATACACGGTGATAATGAACTGGTGCCAGGCTTCGCAAGAGCGCCTCGTTGAGTTGCTCCACCTTATCAAAGCGGGCGCCCCGCTTACTCAGCGATTTCATTGCGTCCAAGCATGCATCAGCGCCGGCCTGAACTCCGATGCTGAGTTCTATTTGGGCCAGGCGCTAGAGTTGCTCAACAATGGAGAGGCCACTCAGCGTACCCAGGCTGCCAGAGCTCTCTGTAATTTATCTGCTGAAGTACGAAGCCGTGATGCTGGTTTGGTTGATACCCTCTCCGCTGTAGTCGAGCGGGAGACCGAAACAACAGTGCGGGACGCCCTGCTCACTTTGGCGCTTGCATGGCACAAGGATGCCCCGTCGGAACTTCATCACTCAACGTACGAACTGATCACGCAAGCTGCCAGCCCTGTCACTCTGACGGCGAAACAGACGATAGCTCGTGAGCTGCTGGGCAACTCCAATCCGTACAGTGCCCAAGTCCGTCGCGATCTCCTTGCGCTTGTAGCGTCAGGTCAACCAGAGGATGAAATCATCCAGCTGTTGGATATCGTCTTGGCTGGGATCATCAGGAACGGTGAGGTGTTGGAAGCTCGCCAGGTGATCGAAAAGTTCATCCTCGATGACCCCGGCGTCCCATTCACACGTTTCAGCTCTGTGCTGCATCAACTCGAGAGCGGCGACGGTTCAGTCCTGGACGAGTGGGTGGTGTCTTGGCTTCAGTCAGGGTCAGTGCGCCTCTCCACGGCGCTCAGGCGAGGCCTATTTGCAGCCAGTGAGAGTCGAGTATTCACGTTTGATTTCCGCCAGGCGATGGATGTCGCAGATAGCGATTACTTGTTCATCGCGCGCAAAGCGCTTGGAGTCTTTTTCTCGAAGCCCGTTTACATGGCATCCCTGATAGTCAGCCTGATGCGTAACGCCATGGATGCAACCAAGGTGGCGTTGCAGTCCCTTCTGTTCGATCCCGTTCTGATCAACTATTCAGGCTTGCGATCAGATTATTTGGACGAGATAGCGGCTGATGCCTCCGATCCCGCTTCGCAGGCAGTCGATCAAGTATTGCTGGAGCTACAGAAGTACCTGGATGGCCTCGGAAACGCACACATCCTCGAGTTGCAACCCTCGGAGCGCGAGCGTCAGCTGGAGCATCATCGACGTAATGAAGAAATGCAAAGTCAGATGGTAGAGGCCCGCAAATCTTCATTCATAGCGAGCCTGGGCAGTGAGAAATTACTGCTCTATGGCACTGGCATGGCCAGCTGGATACCGGAATTCCCACCACCGCAGGGTATGGCCGAAGGTGAGACAGGGCCTATGCGCCGCATGGAACAGTCGCTCGCCACTATCCAACACTCCTTCCAGTTAGCGAGGCATTCGGTTCTAGAACCCTCCACGCTGGAGCTCCAGATCCTCAACTTTCTGTACGAGGAGCGATCGCAATGAAACTCGTCTTCCGTGAGTACCTCGCCTCGCTCCGCGAACGCAATGAGCTGGACGTCGTTTTGCCTGATCTCTTAAGCGAGCTCGGCTTCAACGTGATCTCGCGTCCATCGACGGGGCCACGCCAGTTTGGGGTAGACGTTGCCGCTATCAGCCCCGAGGTGGGCGGCGAGCAAAAGCTTTATCTGTTCACAATCAAGCAGGGAGATTTGACCCGGGCCGAGTGGGATGCGGTACCCCAGGGAGTGCGAACCTCAATCAACGACATCATTGACGTCTACATTCCCAAGCGGATTTCTGCACAGTACGAGTCACTGAAGATCGTGATTTGCCTGTGCTTCGGCGGTAGTGTGAAAGAGGCTGTGAGGGACAACCTGACAGGCTTGATCAGCAGGCTTACCGATGAGCGAATTTCTTTTCAGGAGTGGAATGGCGATTACATGGCGGGCTTGCTCGCCGACGGATTGCTCCAGCACCAGCACGTGAGCAAGACTCTTCAGTCTCGGTTTCAGAAGTCCATCGCGATGCTTGATGAGCCTGATGTCTCTGTTCGCCATTTCACCGCATTGATTGAAGGACTCGCGGAGGTGGATAACCTGGACGCCTCCCAGCGGCTCGCCACGCTGCGGCAAATGTATATCTGCCTCTCGGTGCTATTCGTTTGGGCGCGCACGCAGGAGAACCTCGAGGCCCCCTACCGAGCCAGTGAACTGGTCATTCTGCGAGCTTGGGAGCTGGTGAAAGCTGACATTGAGGCTGCGTCGATCGGACATACTCGGATTGGGTTGACCTTCAGCGAGCTACTGGATCTGCACACTAAGATCTGGGCGGAGCTAATGGAGGTTAAGATCTTACCACTGGCAGCCAGGCGCGATGCGCTAGCCAGCTCCGTGAACTCTCACAGCGCGGTGGACATCAACCTTAAGCTGTTTGAGATACTGGGACGTATCGCGGTCAGGGGTCTATGGGTTCTGTGGCCTCATTTGGACGCTGATGGGATACGCGTACTTGGCGCCTCCGAGGTGCCAGAGGAAGCATCCAGACTCGCCCGGCATATTGTCGAGCTCATCAATAACAATCGGGCGTTATTCTCACCTGTTGCCGACGAGCAGGTGATCGAGGTCAGTTGTGCTTTGATGTTCCTGTCGATGATGAGTGACTGGCGCAGCCATGCGCAGGACTACTGCGATGAGCTTTTGACCCACTACGAATTCAATTTCACAAGGCATTATCAATACCCCACTATCCACGGGAGCTATCAGGAACTGATACGTCATCCCGAGGCCAGGACAAAAGAATACCGGGCGCAGCATACGAAGGGCAGCGCTCTGATTCCGATCACACTGCTCTGGGCCACCTTGAATGGCGAAACGGAGGCTAGTGCACAATTCGCTCAATTCATACGAAGCGAGATGAAACATTGCAATCAGCAGCTCTGGATGCCGGGGCCTGAAACTGAGGCCGCCCTGTATCGCAGCAATCCCTCGCACGGCTTAGCGCTGTGTGACATACCCATCACGGCTGACGGCGCTGCAGCTAGGCATATTCTTTTGAAGGAGTGTTCTGAAGAAGGACACTACACCGGCTTGTCTGCTATACGCCTAGACCATTGGCCGGTCTTCGTAATGGCATGCCGTAACAGTCGGCTTCCCCTGCCGCCACAGCTCTGGTTACCACTGGTGATCAGGGAGGATCTTGCCCCACACCGTGTTTCAGATAACTGTCTGTCTCGTATCGCCACCGTACGCGCTCACTCGGCCTACTGGTCTGCGCGCCGGGCCGGCGCAGACCTTAGATCAGGCGGAGATTCTGTGATTAATTTCGTTTCAACCGACTTGGGAAGCTGATTCCGGGGCGTGACCGGGCCAGCCCTGAACGCCGACTCATGCCATGGACGCACCCGAACCGACAGCGGGATCGAGGGCTAGAGGGCGCCCCGCGTGTTACTCACGCAACAAACCCATGCTCCAAGCGATTGATATGCTCGATAACCGTGTCAGTCTCTAGCCTGGTAGTGACCATAGCGGCAGGAGCTTTGCCGCCAAATGCTTTTACCGGACGTGACATCCAGTGCATGGCTGCGTCGATATCGCCGCTATACAAGCGCTTCGCGGCGTCGAGCACCTCCAAATAACGGGCCTGTTGATCGGGGTGCAAAGTGCTCATGAGTACGCTCCTTCTGCGGTCTGATCCTAGACTACACCATCGCCATCCCCTCAATGTCTCCCCCTTATAGGCGCGCCTGGTGGCAGTTTCAGGCGTGCCTGTTACTACGATCCCTCCAGGTGGTTACGTTGGCCTGAGGCCGGCGTCTCAGGAAATGTGTAAATCAGTTTTTTGAAGTGTAAAGCGGGGTGGTTTACACATCAAAAAATTGGTTTACACACCGAGTCGAGGGCGGTTTCAAGCTAGATCTTCATTTCTCTCCCGGATTCCCTCCCCGTCTTCCACTGCGTATCAGCACGCTTTGACTCAAGTCCACAACACCATGCTTTCGTCATTCGCATGCTCGCTGCAATCGCTCAGCAAACAGAGGCAGATAAAGCTCAGACTCGGCTATTTGCCACCAAACCTTGTTCTCATCCTTGTCGGTGAAGGCCAGCAGATCGTGCGCCAGAAAGACCTCAAAGCCGGCCCTCGCGACCTTATCTTCGGCGGTGAACTCGTAAAGCCCTGCTTGGACAAGTAGCTTTTTGACGATCAGCGGCAGCAACCAGGCGGAGAACATGAGGTGGTTATGGCGAGGCCAGATGCTTCCCTTCTCACCATTTGCGGGGCCATGAGCTGCGGCGTTACGAGCGGCACAGAAATCGTGAACCCAGGCGTCGAGCGGGCGATTTACATACTTGTCCCAGTGCTTGCACCACCACTGTTCGTCCAGGCTCCCTTTATGCCAGATGGGCGGGTTCGGTAGCTCGTCGAAGTGTTCGTTGATGGCTCTGCGGAAGGCAGCTTTGTCATGAGGAACGTCAAGCAGCGTGTCTATGGCGACCCGCATCAGGATTAGTTCGGATCGTTCATCTATGGATGACGCATCGGTATTGGCTCTGAGAAAGGAAACGACCGCCTCGTCGATACTTTCCTTAAGTTCCCCAGCAGGTAGCTTGAGTAGTGCCTCAAGCAGTGGGGTGTCGAGCGTAATCCGCGAGCTGTTGTCGACGTGGTACGGCCGAATGAACTTGAGCCCTGCCCTGCCCGCCAGCATGTTTTGTGTTCCACCGTCACGCCGGCGCGTGGTCACACAAGAATGAGCCGGTGACGCGACATCAAACCGCTGCGCAACGACCTGGAGTGTGTCGGCGTTGCAATAGTCGGAAGTTGAGCACAACGACCGACCTACCAGGGCAGAGAATGCGAGATACGAACACTGAACCAGTCGCTGCTGGATCTGGGCATCCGAGGCTTCAAGGCCCGGTGTGTCTTCGTCCCAAATGATGACCGCGGCTTGCTGGATCGGCTGTGAAGGCTGAGAGCCGAAACCTCTGTCGCCGTAGTTGCCTAGTACGCCGTCGAAAGCTTCCTGCGGTATGCCCAGCAACTCACCCGGAAGTCGACCTCGCTCATAAGGGATCAAGCGTAGGTCTGCGATCCGCAGCTCTTTGGCAGCAGATACCCACGGTAGAAAGAACACAACTGCCATAGCCCCTCGCTTCACTTGGTTATAAGAATGAAGAATCTTAGCCCAGTGGTGAGTGATCAAATGCGACTGATTTCTTCCGCAGGGCTGAGTGATTAAACCCATGTCGAAGGCGAAGAACTCTAAAACGAAAAAAGCCCCGAAAGGGGCTTTTGTGTGCGTGCAAAAATCATCCTGATAGTTACACGAGTCCGAGAAGGCACGTCAGAGAGTCAGTACCACACCTATTAGATTGGAGCACTCCCCGGACTTCTATACTGTATGTAAATACAGTATAGAAGTCAACCTCCGTTACAAGCCACGACCGAACCTACTGACGAGGCGGATCAATTCACGTGGCAGCCTCGTTCTGCACGCTCTCCAGCTTTCGCGTGAACATAATGAGGGGAGCGGAACACAACCAGGGCGGTACCTTGAAATACCAGGACGCCAGCTTTACCGCGGGAAACCGTGATACAAGGTCTGCTGCCAACCCTACTAGGATTCGCTAATCATGAAAGAGCTACGGACAGCCGCTGAAGTCCTTGAGCGCCTCAGCCATAACCAGGATGCATTACGCGCCGCCGTCGAAGAGCTAGCCAAATGGGTTGGTGATCGAGGAGCAAGCAGTGTGGTGGGAAATGTGAATGGTGCTCTGACGACTCTCGACGACAACATCGACGCCGTGCGACAAGGCATCGCGGAACTAGTAGCGGCGAGCGTCAAGCAATAGGTGGGCTCAAAATTTGTGTCTCTGCGCCCATGATCGCTACGGCTCGGGTAGTGAGCGGTACCACTCAGCATAGGGCGTGTTAACAGCCTTGTGGCGGTTGTAGTCCGGGCTGCCGTCGCTCCACCATACCGGGCCCCTCTCCCCTAGTGCCCTTTTCGCCTGATCTACTTCTGCTCGAGCTGTGCGCAACTGATCTGCATGATTTGTTGCCTTCGCTACTTTGACGGCTCTCCGCGCCTCCATCAGCATCTGCACCAACTGTTGGCGCTGGTCATCAGATAGCGCGGGATTGCTGCAGCGCCATAACTGACCCTTGACTACGAAGTAGCGACCGTCTGGTGTCGTATGGCGCATCAAGCAGATCTCGTGAGCTGATACTTCAAAGACATCACAGACGGCTCACAAGCTGCACCGGTGAGATACACGGATCGCTACATGGCGTTAATCGTCAATCGATAAAGTGCTTGAAGCCACGTTGACTCAGTGAACAAGACGGGGGTGGTGAGTCATCATCCGTCCTTGGGGGTACATCTGTACTCCATCACTATTCCGGTCACTAAGTCCCGAACAACCTCCACTCGTGACTGGGGTGAGCATGCACGTGGGCGCTTTGTTCGCGATCACGTACCGCGGTGAAGCCAGACCCAGGAACACCTGAGGGATGGACACGGCCTGCAGCACGGCTGTTGTGAACCATGCCCTGACTGCGTCTGGGTCTTGGCCCTCCGGGCTTACATCCTCGTGCTGGCGCACTCCGTTTGGCTCATGGCTTCGATTCATGAGTGCCCGGGCAGACATCATGCGACGTGTTGCGGCGACGCTTGCTCCATGGGCATCATGAAATAAAACAACAACAATAAAGGCAGCACCTATGACCTCCCCGATCGCCACCCTATTCGCCTTCATCCCGCAGCAGACTCTTGCCTCGAAAGCTCCCCAATGTAGCGACAAGCTGGACAGCCAAGTGGTATCGATCTTCCAGGCGATTGGTATTTCCTATTCGATCCTGGACAGGATGATTGCCCACGACGCCGGCTGTGCAAATGCAGCTGCGGAATTCTTCGTTACAACGCTTATGAATGATGGCTGGTCATCGAACACTTCGCACCGGTTGGTGACAGAGACTGACTGGCAGCACCGGATGTATCGAGCATGGAGCGTTTTGAACGCCGAGAACCGCGGGATCGCAACGGCGCTCGACTATGAGGTGTACCAGAACTATTGGCCAAATCTGGAGTTTTGCGCGGATGGGTTTGAAGGGAAGATGGAGCGTTGAATAGCCGGGGCTTGAAGGCGCCGCACGCTGGATCGTTTGCCCAGTCATCTGTCACTGACAAGGCACTTTGAAAAATACGAGCCCCCTACTCTCCTGAGCGCTCAAGCCTCGGTCGAGCAAGCTCATGACCGGGGGCGTGCTCGATCCAGGTGATCCCTCCGGTTCGAAATGATCGGATAGCAGTCACGGAAAGCCTGCACGCACGATCACATTCAATACTAGGCAGGCCACCTGGGAAATTGCACCTGACTTGACCAAGCGTTTTCATCCCACTTGACCACCCGGTTGCATTCGACTTGACCAACCATTTGCATCGGGCTTGACCAGCGCACTGGTACGCCTTGACCGGTTGAATCCACAACCCATAGCTGCCCTTCGCGAAGGCGGCTGTAGGCCAAAGGCATGCGTTCGATTTTTGTAAGGTCAAATCGAGTGCTACTTATCTGAATGAGGGTGCATGCTATCGATTACTCTGGATCAAAGAGTGCCGGGGTGGGGATTTGCCAGGCGGGCTTGTTTTCACCTTGACTGTCGAAAGCTCGACGCGCCTCGCGGAATTCCTCAGCGTTTTCGACCACCCACATCCAAACGGTTGACATCCGAACCAACAGCTCCATACCCAGCGGCGTCAGCTCGTATTCGACGCGCGGTGGAATTTCCCCGAACTCCCGTCGAAGCAGTAATCCATCGCGCTCCATGGCGCGTAGCGTCTTGGTGAGCATTCGCTGGGTCACCCCAGTCATCTGTCTTTTTATCTCGGCGTGACGCATCGCGCCGTACACGCCCAAGGCATGCAGGATGCCCAATGACCATCGGCTACCTGCGTGAGCGAGGACTTCCCGCCTGACGCCATCATCATCTTCTCGGAGCGTTTGACAGATGGCTTCTGCCTGGCTCAGAGCGTCCTGATTGGTCATTTATTCCTCCTCGGTATCACGCGTGTGCCTTCTTACGAGTACTGCCTGATCATGCCAGCATTTGCTCATATTATAGGCATCACGCCTCAGGAGGAATCATGACCGAAGCAACCCCGCTTTCCCCTCAATCCATTCTTGTTCTCGGCGCCGGGGAGCTTGGTCTCCCAGTTTTGCGCAATCTCGTGCGAGTGGCAAAACGCGCCCCCGGTTCCCAAATTAGCGTTCTTCTCCGGGAGTCGACAATCAACACTCAGATATCGGAGAAAAAGGCCGAAATCGATGAGCTTCGCGGGCTGGGCATTCAGATGGTCGCAGCTGACCTGGTGAACGATTCAATTGAACAGCTAGCTGAAGTGTTCGCCCGGTTTGATACCGTCATAGGCTGTGCCGGCATGGTCGCGGGTCGAGAAACCCCCATGAAACTGGCAACAGCAGCACTAAGATCGGGGGTGAAGCGCTACTTCCCGTGGCAATTTGGCGTAGATTTCGAAGTGATCGGTCGGGGCAGCCCCCAAGATCTTTTCGATTCTCAACTCGATGTACGCGAGGCGCTTCGCGCGCAAGACAAAACTGAATGGGTCATTATCTCGACGGGCATGTTCACCAGCTTCCTTTTCGAGCCCGTATTTGAGGTCGTCGACTTCGACAATGACACCGTTAACGCTCTCGGCAGTCTTGAGAACAGCGTGACGCTCACTACACCAGACGACATCGGCGCTCTCACGGCGGAAATCGTCTTCTTCGAGCCTCGCTTCCGCAACGAGATTGTCTATCTCTCAGGCGACACGGTGTCGTATGGACAAGTCGCGAACATCCTCGAAAATGCGCTCGGTCGTCCGTTCAAAACTAACGTGTGGACTGTTCCGTTCCTGATGGATGAGCTGAGGAAAGACCCTACCCATCACATCAGAAAGTACCGTGCTGTATTCGCACAGGGCAGAGGTGTGGCATGGCCTAAATCGGGAACCTTCAACGAACAGCAGTCGATTCCAGTAACCACCGCTGAGCAATGGGCTCGGGCGAACCTTGGGGCAAGTGAGCGCGACGATAGATAGCTGATTTGCCGGCAACCCCCTAGGCTCGTCAGTGGACGCTGATAACAGGTTGAGCGTTTAGAGGACGACAAGCTATCTAGACTTCAGCGTAGAGCCTCAGTGTCCGCAATGGGTCGATTTCTGCCGGTCAAGACGTACCCTTGTGCTGGTCAATGAACTAGCCCACGCAAATGACCAGCTTTGTACAGCTGGAAATCGATGGCAGCTGATAGAAATGGCTGGCCTTAAGACGAAAGCGTTAGATTTCTGTCGCCGATCGCTTGTGAGCTTCTGCTTCGTTATCCCCACACGACCGTAGCTGGAACTCAGGGTCTAAAGGCATAAGCCTCGCAAACGATCCTCGCCCACTCTCCAGACATTTCACTGAACGCCTGGACGAGCGGCTTAGAAATCGTGAACCCAGGCGACGCTGTATGGTGGTTGCTAAGCTGCTACCTACAACGGTCAGGCTAGAGCCATCCGTTCTCAGATGTCATGGATGAAGGCCTGGTGGTCGCGATGATGACGCCGTCCTCTGAGGTCACCGTTGCCAAGTACCCCTCAGATTTCATAGCGTTGACCAACCTCCGGTTTGAATCGGTGTTTCTTACCTTGATCTTCTTGACCTTCGCGCTTACGGTTTTGAAGTCCTCATCGTCGAGCAACCCTAGAGCTGCAGCAACGTCCGGCCACTTCATCCCTGGAAGACATTGTGTCAGCATTTCAGAGCGATGCTCCGGGATGAGGCTTGCGTTGCGAACCAGATGTCGCAGCACAGGCGTCAGCGAATCAGCAAACCTTTCGCCAGCTTGGTTGGCTAGCGCAGATACACGGCCGAGCTCAGGAACCGCTTCGGGTTTGCTTTCAATCGTCTCCAGGCTAAGCCCTGACCACATCTGAATTTTCAGTGTGAGTGGCAACGCTTTGCTTCTGCTCAGCGTGAGCATCGAGTTGAGTTGGAGCGAGCCGATATCGATCTCAGCTTTTGCTAGATCCCACCGTTCAACCAGGTACTGGCCTTCGAGGTGTGGGCAAGTATTCAATACGATGTCCCTGACCTCCGAGCTGTATGGAAGGAATGATGAGGCCACCAGCATGACCCAGCGCCCCGCAGGTAAGACCGCTTTGATCATTGATAGATCTTGGAGCACGACTCCATCGAGCAGTACCTTGAGCACGTCATTACTGATGCTGGGTGAGCTCAGAAGATACTGTTGCAGCGCCCAGTCTGTGCTCGTTGACTGCCACAGCGTTTCCTTGAGAGCCGATGCATTCCGAGCGATGAAGGCGGTGAACACCGTTGTGGGTTCCGATCCGACTTCCTCGCCCGAAACGTGGCGGTCTGGCGCAATGAGCTTCTCAAAAAAGATCCACACAGCGTCGGCCTTGGCCACCAGGCGATCACTTTCAAGTGCCTTTGCCCAAAGATGTCTCGGGGCGTCATTGAGTGTGTGCAGGTCACAGGTCGTTTGATCGAAGAGTCGATTTGTCAGGTCGTCATCTGTATCCAGTTCTGCTAGTAAACTGGCCAAGGAATCGCTTGATTCATCCAGGACAGCGGACTGACCTAGCAATGCGCTACCGAGCTCATCGGCGTGTGATAGCAGATAATCACCGAGCCCATTGATGCCCAAAGCCTGCAGTCTACGCAGAGACACGATGCCCACATCTGCAGGTTCGGATTTGGCGTCTGTGGAATGCTGTCCAGCTTCCGACTTCGCGCAGATCAGCGATAGCATTGGCAGGTTGATCTTGATGCAGCGCCAGTCGATCAGCCTTTCGAGGTCTGCGAGACTCATCATATGGCCCAGTGAGGCAAACTGGACTGGGTAAGCCCTGAGCCACCCCCAAGCTCCCACATTGCTCTCTAATCCTGGCATCAGTCGTGATACATCCTCCAGCCAATCGATCGTAGGAACCAGATCCGTTGAAGCGCCATCGGCAAGGGTCTTGAAGTCGGATTCTGACAGGTTGTCGGCGATGACTTTGACGAGGGACTGACGAGCCTCGCTTCCTTCAAACACCCCGCCAGCGTCCCCCGTGTGCCTGGCGTCGAAAAGGCTCTGAAACAGTTTGGGTTCTAGGCGGTACACGGCGCGGATAAATTCAGCCCCTTCTGTTCGGTTCAAAAGATCGCGTACAGCGACGGCCATTCGTTGGGGGTGTTCGTTTAGGCCGCTCTTGAGTATGTGGCTTAGCTGGGCATCTGCTGAGTTAGTTGCGAACGAGGTTGGTCGGGCGCTGAGACAGGCGATCAAGTCGACGATGATCCCCCTGCCCTCGTCTAGCTCGTCGCTCTTAAGCTTCTCCAGCACTGTACTAGGGCTATCGACAGGCGTGGATACCTCAGGCAGCACGCCACGTCTAAGCGAAAGGATCAGATCTTTGTCACCAGGTGTCAGCGAACCTTGATAGAAATAACCAAGGTAGTCCGTGTAGTCGGCGTCGAGGAAACCATGCAGCATCAGATAGCTCACGACGTCCAAGCCCAGGAGATTGTTCCTTACGACGTTTCCATAACCTTTGCTGACCGCGGTCTTGAACGACATCCTGATGACCTGATCCGATTGCCTCTCCACCGCTGCGATTTCCTCCGCGATGGTGCTAAGTCGCCGGCCAAGCAAAGCATGGCGCTTTTCATAGGATGTAGCGTTGAGTAGCTCATCCTTTGGGACATTCCGAGATGGGTTTCTGATTGACCGACCATAGTCATCCACGACAACCATTGAGAGGGGCCCGGCTTGATTCATTAATACGTCGAACACCTCGTCGGTCACGAACTGCTGAGGCGTGTACCGAGTACCAGCGATTAAGACATGGGTTGCCATGTCGATCTCGGCTAATCGAAGAAGCGCAAACCAAACGTAGGCCCTCAGCTCAGTAACATTGTTGGCCAGTTCGAAGATCCGGTCATCTCGCTCACGCCGCAAGTCATCAAGCCGCTTGGCATTGGCGCTGTTCTCCTGGTTTTTCCAGGCAGCCAGTCCCTTGATGACGCCATAAACCGCCCCTCGGCGTTTGACCAGGTCGGCGTACGCTCCGGGATGCAGATTTCGAACGGCGACAATCGCAAACAGCTTGTCTGGCTCTAGGCGTAGGCCGCTGGCAAGGATATTTGAGAACATATCGAATTCATTGACGATATTTTTCACCAGCCGGAGGTCATCGATGTAGTAGCAGACCGTCTCCACCAATCGACGGTCAAGATGTTCGCCCAAGGGTTTCGATTTGAAGGTTCGATGGTTCAGCAGCTCCATCATCTTTTCTTGGGAGTTTTCCGAGTTGATCACGGGGATCACTGGGATGATGAGGTCAAAAAACTTGGTTTTCTCGCCGACGACGAACATTTCATCGCGCAGCGCGTAGACGAAATAGACGGGGCGTTTCACCTGAGGTGATTGCTTGATAATGAAATTGATTTCTCGCAATCGGGTGAAGACGTCATGGATGCCGAACCGATCGAGATCCTCAATGATCACTACGTCAATGCTGCTGCGTTCAAAGCAGTAAATGATCTCATCGATATTTTTGTGCAGGACGGAGCCATGGTGGGTGGTCTCCAATTTCCCGCCTTTGAGCGTCAACCCATCGATACTGAAAAGCGAACACAACCTCAGACACGTGTGTAGCAGGAATATGCACCCTAACAAGCCGATCCCGACGGCCAGCGGGCTCGGGATCAACAGCAGCCATTCCATGAGCCAAGTCGGTTCGATCTTCGGCAGCTTTTCTGCCACAGGAACGTAAAGTCTCAGCGCTGCCAAAATGAGGGCGCCATAGCAGAGCGTTTTCCACCAGATCTTCAGGCCGGAAGCCTGATCGATCCTCTTAAGGCGGGTCTTGGGAAGCGTCTTTGCTGGGACGGCGTACAGGAGCTGCTGGACGATCGTCTCCTCGATCCGAGCAACGAGATCGGACTCAGCCTTGTTTGCCTCGGATTTAGATTCCGGCCCTGCCTTGGTGGAGGATTCGGAGGGCCGCGGAGAATCCGAGGCCCCGTCGGTATCGCTAACAAGCTCAGACGCCCCGGAGATTTCGTTATCCTTGCCGAAGGTAGCCAACGAAACAAACGCGTAGACAAACTCTGGGTGGCGGTGGACGAAGGTGCGAAGCACGCTGCTCTTCCCTGCCCCGTACTCCCCCGTAATAGCGATGTTCCTGACTTGATCGTTCCTCAGACCGTTCAATAACTCCCGCTCATACCGCTCTATCTTGCCAGGCTCAATGAGCACTGGGGTTAGCGGCTGGAACAGATTTTCATGAGTAGGTGTGGCCAAGAACGCATATGCGGCCTTATAAGCAGCGACGACCGCGCAAGGGTATCGCTTCAGGGCGGCCAGCTTGCGGCGAGTCTCGTTGTTCCAGACGATATAGGCATGTACTGCCCGGTGATAAATGGCGCGCAAGCGAATGAACATCCGTGTCTCCAAGCAGGCTGGCGGCTACCAGGCATTCATCTGCCGAAGACTGAATGATCGATCTTGGGTCTGAGCGGGAAGGTGAACTTCCGGTGAGCCTGATACGAGGATTGGGATGATAGCTCACGGCCATCTTCGCCTGCGAACCCTTTGTTCACCAGGCAAGAGCTAGGCGCTAGTTTACCTCTGCACTATCCGCACGCATGACCAGGCCGGGAAAGGATTAATTAGGCTGAGAAGAACGTTATTTGGGCTGGCCTAGCCGGTGCTGCCGGATCGAGAATCTTGGGAGCTTGGACGTCGTGTGCATATGGAGTGTCGGTGAGCAGCTAGTCGTCAACAGAAGATTCCCATAAGCATGCGCGGTGAATGACTTGTTGCCCGCGCATACCCTCGCCTGCAAAATATCCAAGCTCATGGTGGAAGCTCACGACTGACGTCCCTACATGCGTTTCCTCTGCGGCTTGTATTTGCACCTGGGATAGGTTGAGCAGGATTGGAATTCTCCGTACGGCCCTCGTCGCCATATCAGCTCCCCTACCTTACAGCCTGGACAGACAGGCCCTTTGGCCTTGGCGGGAGCTTGCGCAGCCACCCCGGCAGAGGCCCTATCGGACTTGAGTTCAGAGGACGCCGGCTGTGTTATCGCTCGTCCGTTGTCATCACAGGGGGCTACGAAACCTTCGTCGATCAACTCTTGCAGGAAAGATGAGCGGCGTCCTGCGACTGTGAACATCGCAACGCTGCGCCTTGCCCTCGTCAGTGCGACGTAGAAAAGCCGGCGTTCCTCGCTGGAGGGAAATGTGTCGCCCTGCGGCATAACCAGGGAGAACAGCGGGTCGTCAACTTTAACGTTTGGAAACCCGCGCATGACCATGCCGGGCAGAATCACATAGTCAGCCTCGTCACCCTTTGAGGTGTGCACGGTCTTGAACCTGAATGCCATGCGATCCCCAAACCGTTGCTGCCAATCGTCACTCAGGAATTTGGCGTCCAGCTTGTAGCGCCCCAATACGAAGACGTTCACTTTACCGCCTCGCCCCAAAGGCACTCTCCCCTCGCAGATCTGCTGGTAGAGACGCTCGACATACATATCAACCGCTTGGGCTACTTTGTTTCGGTGTCCGACCTGTATAGCCTGGAAAGCGGGCCCGATGGCCTCCGTCACAGAGTTCACGTTCTTCTGGAACTGCGCAGGGTTCTTCGATACGAATCGGCTTGAGACGTCACAAATGGCCTGCGGGCATCTGAACGTCGTTTCAAGCCGGAGAACCTGGCCATGGCCATACCAGGGTTTAAAACCTGTCATGACGGAAACGTCAGCGCCCGCGAAGCGATTGATCGATTGCCAGTCGTCCCCAACGGCGAACAGAAACCGATTAGGCTGCCGAACGAGAGCCTTGCAAAGTCGGGCTCGTGCTCGCGATGCGTCCTGATACTCATCGGCCATAACCAGGTCGTACGGCGACCGGTGCCCTGCTTCCAAATACCCTGCAGCCTTGTTAATCATGTCTTCGAAGTCGATTCCGTTCTCTGCGGCCAAGGCTCCGTTCCATTTCTTGACTACAGGAATCAACAGGTCAACGAACATCTCGAACCGGTACTTGAAGGCCCCACTGTCCATTTCGGCCAAGCGAGCCATCAAATCCTGTTCCGTGTAGCAGTTGCTTTTGAAGTGGGTGATGAACGTCCGGATCAGCCCGAGCATGTCGGCATGCTTGATGGGTTCCAGACCATTGGAAGGGATCGGTCGATCAGGGTTTGGATCGAGCTCGATGCCCCTGTCGGTGAGCTCTTTTGCAAGGTGGGTGAACGCTTGCCCAGTGCGGACTTGATGCGAAAGCGTTTCGATCAGACGTGTTCCCTTCTGCTTGTGGATCTGGCGCTTCCACGCCACCCCGTCCAAGTATTTCTTGAACTGCTCAGGCGGCTGGCCATCTTCGTCCAGAGCAAAATGCTCATGGTAGAGATTTAGACCTGGGTAGAAGAAATCCGGGAAGTACTGACGATGTTCTGACGTCGCAGTCGGGTGCTCGTACTCACGCTCGTACTGGTAGTCAACACCGTTGTAAAAAAGCCAGTTGGCGATGATGCACTCTTCCTGGCTGGCCACCTCCTCGCCTTTTAGGGTGACCAGTTTTCCCTCGCCGTCCGAGTTTGTCGTATCAAACAGCTTGTCTTTACGCGAAAGAGGCAGGTGCCGGCCAAACACTAAACGGAAAATGTCCCAACGCGTACGGAATGCTGGAGACTTGTCTTTGAGGTCATCAACGATTTCGCCCAGCTTGGCCAACGCGAGATGCTCTTTACGCGCCCAGGCGGGTACATGAGGTGTGCTGCCGGTAGCCGAACCTATGATCTTCAGCCCTAACGAATGGAATGTCATGGCTGCGATCTCGACGCTAGGCTGGCCAAGGCGCTCAAGAGAGGCATTGGCCCGAGCTTGCAGCTCTGCAGCAGCATCCTTGTTGTAAGCCAGCATGACGATCGATGTGGGGCTGACAATCCCCCGGTGCATGGCATAGATAGCCTTGGCGACCATGGTGGAGGTCTTGCCAGAGCCAGCCGATGCGACAACCTGAACCCGATTGTCAAAGCACACCACTGCCGCCGCCTGCTCGTCAGTTAAAGGCTTACTTTCTACCTTGTCGAAAAGCTCCCGGCAGTCACTAAGCTCTCGCTTCGTGTGCAGCTTGTTGCGCTCTTCCCATGTGCTCGCCCAATCGGACATCCACCGTTCGATGTCGAGCTCAGCTTGGGTATACCCATCATTCAGATGAGCCCTCACCTCTGGGGTTTCAAGCAGCTCTTTCAGCGCCGCAACGCTCAACTCCAGGGTTGGTTTGCTACGCATTAATGCTTGCTGGTTTTCATGGGTGAGCCAGCGGTGCTTTTGATCAGCGGTTGCTAGGGTATGATCAACTTCTGCGAGCCACTCGGACAGCTTGGCATAGTAGGAATCGAAGCGTTGGCAGCGGGATCGTTTGAGTAGATCGCCCACCGCACGGTGCAGAGCTGGAGCGCGTAGGTTCGACAGTCCACCAAAGCGCACGCCGGTGCCTGCAGGCCACACCAGTTCCGACCAGAGCATGCGGCTTTTGATTTCAAAGCTTGGGAGCGTTTCAGGCGTTATGTGGTATTGCTCTCCACCGACGGCCACAACAAGACGATCGCTCTCGACGAGAAGACGCCAGTTGGCTGATCTAGTCAGCAAGCGCCCTAGCCTGGATGGCGTCCATTCCAAAAACATACACGATTCCTACAGCCAAATAGGCGCGATTCTATCCCAATCTTCAGAGGTTTCGGACGCGCGCGTTGATAGGGGCAGCTCTCTGGTTTATTACCATCCCAGTCGTATCGCGCTGTCGAATACTGCGACCAATGACTAATCTTCAGACTTGTGATCATGCGCCTGGGGCAGCAGGTCGTCCACGCTGATGAAACACCGGGGCACATGCTAGCGCCGGGCACAAATAAAACCCACCGTTCCTATGTGTGGGCCTACGCCACCAGCCAGTTCTCGGACAGGACAGCAGTGGTTTTTGACTTCAATTCCAGTCGCCGCCGGAGAGCATACTCGCAACTTTCTGCAAGACTGAAGGGACAGGCTGGTCTGCGATGATTTTGGGGGCTACAAGGCCAGCTTCTAACTCGGCGTGTCCGAGCTGGGTTACAGCCTGAAACGCTGGATGGCGCTGTCGCGCTATCTGGATGATGGACTTTTTTCGGCATTCCGAGCAGTGGCTAAGGTGCCACTAAACTACGTCGGAGAGTCGTGCTCGATCAGGCCATGGATGAGGCTGGGATATAACCGACCTCAACGCACAAATTTGGTACTGGTCTTGTCTAAAAATCCGCCCAACGTGCTCGCTACCGTCTGCAGCTCTGCCTCAAGCCCAGGCCCTTTCCCTACAAATGAATCGCTGAAGAGTTTTACCAGAACCTCCAATGTTGAGATGGCTGAAGGGAGCGTGGATGCATACAGCTTGAACGCCGTCGCCGCATCCAGATTGATCGAACCGACTCTCGGAGAAAAAGGTACGGCGTGCTTCTCTACCACACGACCAAAATTCCTATTCGAGCTAGCGATGACAGGGGCGAGCATGACCCACGCGTCCGGCATCATCTTTAGCGATTGCTTGTTAATGACATGATCCGCATCGAGGGTTGAGTCAAAAGTCTTAGGCAGGCGCCACTCTTGCTCCCCTGCATTTTCCCATGTGGTTGCACCAGCCGATGAGGACGCTGCCAGACAGTCTGCGGCCAAGGCTCTGAATTCACTGACTTGCTTGGCTCGGCGCGCTGGGAGCATTTTCTTGCGAATCAGCTCTCGCTCCAAGGACTGGGCTACATCTTCGTAAACTGTCGCGGCAGCGTCCAGCACGCTCGCAAGCCCTCTATCTCGCCGAAGGTAATTCAGCCACCAAACCATAAGCTCCCTGTAAGGTGAAGTAGCCTTAACCCAAAGGAAGGAGGCGCCTACCATCTTTTCCGAGGAGAACGTCTGACTGACTGTGATAATTGCATCAGTTGTAATGGGCCAGATCGTTAAGCATTCAGTTCCCGCCCAATCATAAAGCTCATTTTCAGAGCTGAAAGCTCCGGGTAGCGCGCTAAAGGAATCACCATGCTCCACAACTGTCTTTACTGAGGTTTGGAAGTTTAAATAGCAGTAGACATGATGATCCCACCTTGCTTCGGTTGCTAAGGCCGCATGTTCCATGTGCTCAACCAAGGTTTGGGTCAGTGAGGATGCCATGAAGATTATTACCTGATCTGCTTTGAGTAGTGGTTCGAAAAACTTGAATAGATCGCATCAGCTTGACTGTGCGCCGAGAGATATTGCGCACATCGAATCTGGAGCGAGAATTGTGACAGATGGCCTTCTGGTGGAGGCTTGATGGTTAGACGATGTGGGCGGACGCGACCAGCCCATTGCAAGGTCAAAGCTTCTTCAGGCCACAAACCCATACTCCAGGCGCCTGATCAACTCGATGACCGCATCCGTTTCCACCCTGGTTGCGACCATGGCAGCAGGAGCGTCGCCGCCAAACGTTTTCAGTGGACGTGACATCAAGTGCATGGCGGCATCAAGATCCCCGTCGAACAGACTCTTTGCTGCGTTGAGCACCTCCGAATAGCGGGTGTGTTGATCAGGGGGCCAATTGCTCATGTGTCCGTTTTCCTTCGGTCACTGTGGCTCAGGTTAGCATTTACTAGCCCGCGACGGGCCCCGC
This sequence comes from Pseudomonas piscis, assembly GCF_009380155.1. Classification (GTDB taxonomy): domain Bacteria; phylum Pseudomonadota; class Gammaproteobacteria; order Pseudomonadales; family Pseudomonadaceae; genus Aquipseudomonas; species Aquipseudomonas piscis. Next base: position 647,274 of record NZ_WHUV01000002.1, read on the forward strand.
CGGGCAAGCTATTGTTGGGATCCCGGCTTCAAACCTTAACCTTCAGGCGTGCCTAGTACCCCGGTGAAATCAATGCGCTAAGGCATCAATTTATATAAAACCACAGTTCCTTGAGCGAAGCCGTCTCGCTACTATATGGCATACTGCCAGTTGTGCCCGATGCACCTGCCGCTTGAAGGGATTCTCTATGATAAAAAGGTTCCGGCTTGAGCAAAAAGGCCGCTACGAAAAGCTGGTAATTGCTCGGCGTCTATCCGATATGCTGGACAAGTACCTGGACGGGCGTCCTGCCCCTATGTTCATAGGTGCCGAACAGGGTGGAATCCCTCAGTGGGACGACGTAGTCGTTCAGCATACCGAGGAGCATTGGGAACACCTACAAATCAAGCGGCAGACCACTTGCTTCAGCGACAAACACGTCGACAAAGAAGCCTTCCTGCAGTCCCGCGAAAAAAAGGCAAAGGGCGATAAGGCTGGTGAAGGCTCCAAGCCGTCTGATCCAGTCGATGATGCCGATGTGGCAGTCGATACCGACGCAGCCAAGGATCCTGCTGACGACCAATTCGATTCGGAGCTCGAAAAAGTAATGAAGAGCTTGGCGTCCTGGCAGGCACCAGCGAGCGGCGCAAAACCTTCGAAACGTACCTTCACGCTGCACCTCCCCGGCCTTGACGTAGCGATCAAAGGGCATAGCAAGGCACATATCACTACCATTAATCATCTGCGTGAGTTTTGGGACTCATGCAACAAGGACGGGCTTAGCGTCGGTGATTTATCCCAGCGTGATGACAATCCAACCCAGAGGGTCTACACATGGCTTACGACCTGGTGCGGATTCAGGGACTGGTCGCACGTCGTTGAAAAAATGCAGATGCTCAGCATCGAATCTCTGGGGGATGAGACCGAGCTGGAAACGGCCGCGCTTGCTTCTCTTGACAGACATTTTCTAAATTCGCGCACGACCCTAAGCCTTCTTATCGACTACATCTCTGATAACACCACTGACACCAACGTAATCAGCTGCTACTCAGCTGCAAAGCAGCTACAGAACATGCTCCGTCCCAGTTTTCAAACCTGGACTCAATACCTACTTAACCCTCTAGGTCAAGATTGGACAGTCACGGGCACGCACGACCTCGACGGCCCTGACACAGGAGGCTCTGTAAATCCTGCCAGCCAGGTAGTGAGTCATCATTGGAAGGAGGGTGCATTCAACAGGCAGCTTCGGCTACACGCCGGGTACCGCTCTCCCTCCCCCGGGGTCACCGCCCTACCCTCCGCCATTCTCCGGTTGGCTCTGCACCTAAAAGCCGGGAGCCACGGCCTACTGCTCGGCGAGCCCGTATGGCGTCAAGGCGTAGATCAAGAGCTAGGCAGCACCCTCGGAATCGGGGAGGCTGACCTTGATGACCTCCCGTGGATCCAGAATACTGAGTCACTGTCCTGCGGGCTTGGTCGCCCAATTACATCGCAGCTAGACAATCGCCGAGAGTCAGCTGCGCTCCATGACGCGATGAACGAAGTGGTATGGCAGCAGTTGCAGAACCGGGTCGAGCAAAAAATGGCCAAGATCACTGACCTGGATTTACTCACTGCCATGGAAGCCATGTGGCGGGAGTGGAAGCCTGAGCTATCAGCAGACCAAACGGCTCGGCAATCCCTTTTCGAACAGTTGATGTATCCACAAACAGAGGGGTTGGATGCGAAGCATGCATTGCGCATCGGCCCTCGTACGCTGGAGCTCCTTGAAGTCGCAATCCTGATGCTGATGTTGACATGCGTGGGGCTTGGTGGCGCTGATGCGCACTGGCGCGCAATTCCACCAATAGGAGACATTCTTAGCATCGCTTTGCGCCATTGGTCTGGCGGCGCTACAGACCGTGGTGGCCCGAGACTAATAAGTGAGGACAGCTTGCGGGTGGTGCTAGGTCAGTCGCCGGCCCCTGTGGTCGTTCTGTCAGGAGTGGAGGCCTCTGCCACATGTTTACGTGATTCAGGAATGGCTGACGATAGAGCAGCGGAACATAGCATGGCCGCCGAGCGCCAGCCCCGCCTGTTGATTACGCGTTTCCAGGTCTACAGCCAACTGCAAAGAGGCACGCTGACGTCGTTGCAAGAATATTTCAAAAAACAATGGAATGAATGGCTTATTGAGCGCGACGCGGCCATTAACGCTTGTGGAAAGGGGCAGTGATCATGATGACGCTTGAAGATTTGACGACGGCGATAAGCCAGCGCGCTGAGAACCGATACCAAGTGCAGGCTGCTGAAGCAATCGAGCTGCCGGATGTAGACCATCCTTCGACCATTTTACGGCTCAAACGCCAACGCAATACGAATGCAGGTTGGCGCACTGTATTGTTGATTGAGGTGCCGTCAAGCTCTCTGCAAGCGGCCTATCAATGGTCTGCTGATATCCGGGATGTTTTACCGGAGCCTGAAACATCCGATCTTTATATGTTCATGTTGATTGGCGACATTTCTGATAACGAGGCGGCTCGTATCGAGACCGATGACCGTTTTTGTCGCAAGGTAGTGGCGCGTCAGTTGGAGGACGCCCTGGATTTCCTTGATCGCACCTTCCTGGCTGCGCTAGATCCTCCTGGTAACGTAGAAACCTTGAGTGATCCTCTAATTTCAGCATTTAAGGCGATGGTCAAATCTCACCCTTGGACAGGTCGGCACATGGCTGTTTGGAAGACAGAGCTACTGTCTACAGCCAACGGAGGAGATGTGGTGCAAATCTTGAGTGATTCGGTGATCAGCAGCGAGAACCAGCAATGAGCAAGCTTGAATCCATCACCCTAACGAATCTTCGCAAATTTGGTTCCAACGTCACCATCGAACTGAGTCCTGGAGCGACCATTTTGCTCGCTCCCAATGGCACCGGGAAAACTACCGTATTCGAAGCTATAGAATTGGGGCTGACCGGTAACATCTCTCGACTGGGAGAAAATATTCTCCATGCCGTTCGTGATAACGAATCGTGTGCCGATGTGAGCTTGAATTTCGCTGGGCTGACGGTGAGTTCTCGCATTAATGAGTCGGGTCAGGTCAGCCAAGATGGTGATCTCAGCGCGCTATTTCCAAACATTCCGCCGACCGATATCCCTTTTCTCCTCCGACTTACTCACCTGCTAGACCAGCGAGAAAACGGTTGGATTGTGCAGGCCGAAGAGAAGGAAGCAGGCTCGCAGCTGGCTCGCCTGCCACTCGGTCGGGACGGGGCACTAGCTCGCACCTCGCTTCCGGCGGTGCGACGGTCGCTGACAGAGCAGAAAAACCGTGAAGAGGATAACCTGCGGCTGTTTGAACAAAAGCTGATCGAGTGGAATGGAGTTATCCAGGAGCGTGATGTCGCCACCGTTGGTGCAGTGGGCGCCTTACGACCTCGCGATGACCTGGCTAGAGCCATTTCTCAAGTGGCGGAAAAGACTGAAAGTCATGATCAGCTCCCTTCAGGTTTACTCGTCCTGCCGGCGAATCAGGATAATCTGACAGTCGCTCACTCTGCGCTCATCGAGGTTCTGCGTCAAAAGGTAGAGCGTACGCAAGGACAAATCGCCGGCTTAGCAGAGACTGGTAACCTGGTCGAAAGCTTTGGCTTGATGCAGGCTCGCTTGGCAGCACTCAATGAAGAGCTCAAATCCTCCGATCTGACCTTGGAGGCACACTCTAAAGTTCGCTCTGATAATGCCACTCTTCTCCAAGAGCATCAGGCTGGCATGCTGGTTACGCAACAGGAGCGAATCAAAATTGACCAAGCTCTGGAGGGCCTGGTCAATGAAGCAAGCGCACGCCAACAGGTACAGCATCGCAATGGAGCGTTGACCCAGGCCGGTACTGCCGTAACTGCGGCGGAACAGCAATGTCGGACATTGCGCGAACGCCACGAAAGCAACCAAATGGTTCGCAACCAACATAGCCAATTCGATAACCAGCTTGTATCGCTCGATCAGGCAGAACTACGCCTCCGTGACGGTGAACGACTGGTTGTCCAGTGGGAGCTGTCGGAACAGCGTTTGAGGGCAAATCGCAACGAGGCAGACCAACTGGAAGAAGACTTGGAGCGTCTGCGGGCGGAGTTGGCTGAGCAACGTGCTGCGCTGGAAGGGTTCAAGGTAGTCGAGATGACCGCCAGGGCGGAGTATCAAGCCTTGAGTTCTTCTGCCGACACGATTCGTCAGGCAGTGGCCTCGATTGCCCAGCATCTGCCTCCCGACCTAGAAGATTGTCCGCTTTGCTTGGAACATCATGGGGCCGTGAAGCTGCAAGATCAGGTTGCCAAGGCGTTGAAGGCTATCGATCCTAGTCTGAAGGTCGCAGAACAGAAGTTACGGGCCGCCGCGCAGGATGTAAATTCCAACGAATCCGTAGTAACAACTGCGCTTGAGGCATTTCAGGCCTGTCAAACTGCACTTGCCCACTTGGGAGAAAGCCGCCAAGAGTTTGAGAGGGAAATTCAAGCGTTCCGTATTGATCCAATTCTGGCCAGCGATTCGGTTCCCTTGGCCAAAGAGTCTCTGAGGGTGCAGTTGGAAGGTGTTTCTGCGAGTCGACTTAGCCTCCTAGAGCGCCGCGCTGACCTTGCGCTTTTGATCCCGCAAGAGGAATTTGACCAGGCTCGCGCCGAATTCGAAGGTTCAGTCCATGCGCTTGATGAGGCACGCATCGAGTATAGCGACGCTTTGACCCGACGCGATCAGGCAGTCTCCACGCTTTCCAATTTGACAGCAGGTGCTCCTCTCGCTCGTACGCTAGAGGAACTCACCATTGAAAAGAACCAGCTAGATCTCCGTGTTAGCGATCTCAACGGCAAAGTGGGCACACTTCAATCAATACTCGACACCCAGCAAAGCCAGTTGATTGAATTAAGTAGCGTAGTTCGACTGAATGAGGAAGCCATACGGCAAGTCCAGAGTCAGATCACGTCCGTGCGCGCCAGCTGGCATGCGCTGGCACTTGAAGGCGATCCTCTGGTTGAGGCCGCTCAAGCTAGGGGGGACAGATTACGATCCGCAATGAGTGAGCTTTACGGTCACATCGCCGAGCTGGAAATCGTCGGTGTTGAAATAGCATCATGGGCCAAATTAAATGACTCGCAGATGGCGCAGCGTTTTATCGATGGCCTACGCCTGGATCGCACGGAGGAGGCATACGAGGCCTATCTCAAAGGGGCTATCGAAAACGCTCGGGGAGCCTTCAACCGGTTGTCCAAGCTCGCAGATGCCATGGATACCCTTGATGGGTCTCTGAAAAAAGAGATCGCCAATGTGCAAAAACATGTCAGGAAAGTCGAACCAAGATGGCGGGCCCTGCTAAAGCGTGTCGTTCGTGAGTCCAGATTCCATGACGCGAGCCTGAAATTCGTCAACACCTATAACCGAGATCGAGCTGGCGTATCGGTGCCATTGGGTAAGATCTCGGCGCCAGTACCCAACATTGCAAGCGAAGCTCAGCTTACTGATCTCCAGCTGACGTTCCTGCTCTCAATGGCCATGAGTCACCAATGGTCGCCATGGAAAGCACTATTGCTCGATGACCCTACACAGCACCACGATTTGGTGCATGCGTCCGCAGTCTTTGACCTATTGCGTGATTATATTGTTGACCACGGTTTCCAAGTCGTCATTGCGACCCACGACGCTTTGCAAGCTCGGTACTTCCTGCGCAAGCTTCAGAACGACGGGATCGAAGCAAAGATATGGTCGCTTGTGCCTACGGACAACGGCGTGATTGCTGAGGAGGGACAGCGCAGGCAGTCAGTGGGTGTGGCTCCACTTACTGCGGGTTAGCTTGCGCCAGCTGGTCTAAACCAGGTCGAGAAATTTGGCCTGGTTGCGGACTAACCACGAGAGCGTCATTGATTGCGTTTATCGTTGGTAAAGCCCACTGCCCAGCCAGTCGGAAAAGACATTGTCGCCCCGCTCCGGTCACATGCGAGTGGACGGCTATTGCATGGATAGCTAGTAACTCACCTTCTCGCCGCCTGCCGTTCGAGTCTACGTTTGTTTTTTTGCAACGATGAGGTACTCGAAGTAGTAAATGGACTTGATGAGGTGATGCAGATAATGCATCTCTCGGAATAGCACCAAGATCATCCGCATAAAGGCTAAGAAGGAGAGCTCGACGCCCTCCTCACGCTTTAGTCCTTCTTTATTGGGGTAGCACGTGATGATTTGGGTGGTTTCGTCATATTCGAATGAGTAATGGGCGATTGCATTACGTACGCCGGCGTTCAATACGCTTGAATCGATCTTGTACCAGCAGTCGTCCAGGTACTTGAGCTTGTCTGAGAGGTTTTTGTCAGTGAATTTGGCAAGACTAGAGAGGGCGCCCCCGTCCTTCGCCAAAAACGCATTATGGCCACCTCGGTGCATCAGGTTATTGATACCGGCGACCAGTGAAAGCTGTCGACCAAACACCTCTGCCAGATCCTTATAGATGTCCTTACAGTTTTCAAAACCCAGACGTGAGATCTTTGCCGAGGTCTTAAGATGTTCCTGGCCCGTGCAAAAATCCAGAAAAATGGCTGGACGGATGTATAGCTCAAGCTCGAAGATTTTGCCGTACAGACCCAAGCAATCTTTTTGCAGGTTGTACAGGAACCTCGAGTCGCAAATTTCGCGGTGAAAACTTGTGTAAGCGGCCCAATCCTTCTGAGCAAGCCCCATGATGATCTCGGGATAGCCCCGCACGATTTGGAGCACCGTATCGTCCTCCAGAAAAGCTGCCGTTACCGTGGATAACACTTTGTAGAGGAGTACGTTCAGGTCTTCCGGCCTGAGAGACGGACTGTGTTCTCCTCCGAGGAACTCGGATGCCCTGCGACGGAACAAGTCCTTGTTGGCCCGCGGATACAGTTTCAGCAGCTGTTTCACCTCCTCGAAGCGCTTGCCATAGTGATTGAGGACATCCAGACGGTCTCTAAATAGCGCGCCTGCATGAGCACCGCTTGTCATGAGTTTGTCCCGATCCACCATTCCCATGGCTGTCATGAATGGCGTGTTGCCTGCCACATATTCTTTGCTCCAGACTGGAAAATCCAAATGCAAATCCTGAAAGAGGTAGCCGCCTGCAAAGGCTTTCTCGCGATCCAGCGGCCCTTCTGTAGCATTAGTCAGCTCAATTGGATGACCTCCTCCCAAGACAATGCTGATGTCACTGCTACAGCTTGGGCAGAGAAACGAAAGTGGTTGCACGTCTCGGTTCGACATACCTATGCGACAGTGAACTTCTACTCCACAGGTGGCACACAGAAGTAGCATATTGTGGTTCATTCGTTGTCCGTTCCTTGGTGGGAGGGTCATAAAGTGAGCCGCGAACGGTAGCCGTTTTCGGGCTGTCCCTCCAGCGGATAGCATCCGTGGTCAGTAGCCATTGAGGTGGAGCGAACCGCGACGCTTTACGCCACGAGGTTCCTCTTTCTGAGCGGATATCCGGGTTACCTGAGGTCGACGTAATAGAGCGACGTTGTGACGAGCGTTCTGAGTAGGGCAATCGAGGCGACACGTGCCCTTCCCCACCATGACGAAGCCTTGACCGTATACCGATTTCAGCGGCACCGTCCGCTCCAGCTACTTAGGCATCATCGAGGCTTCGAAGGCGCATGGTCTCTTTTCCCTTCTCCATTTTGTCTACCAGTTGTAGTGGAAGTGTTCGCTGATGCTTCGCTGCTATCGTTGCCTGGCATCGAATCCATTCGTCCTCCTCGCGCTGGCGGTATTTGCCGTGCCGGGATGGTATGCAACCGTTCTCCACAGTTTAGCGCTTGGCGTCGTTGCTCTATCGGCCTAAAGCTCCAGCTTGAATCGGCACATTGAAGGCATTTGACCCAGCGCCTATACTCGATGCACTACATACAGGAGTGTCAAATGTCTAGGCTCGCAGAATTCCGTGCCCTTGAGCAACAATTAGCTGCTCAGCTCGCCGAACTTGAGTCCCTCAAAAACGATGATGGCTTGAAGCGCGAAATCGAGTTTGAAAAAAAGCTCCGCGACCTTCTTTCTGAGTACGGATACAGCTTGCGTAATATTGTGGCCATCCTTGACCCACAATCTGCTACTAGACGCGCACCAGCCGTAGTCGCTGAAAAAAGTAGTCGCAAGCCCCGCCAGACTAAGGTTTACAAGAATCCCCATTCAGGTGAGCTCGTGGAAACGAAAGGAGGCAACCACAAAACCCTGAAGGAGTGGAAAAGCCAGTACGGTGCTGACGAAGTCGAAAGCTGGTTAGATAAGTAAATCTTTAGGGACAAAATAAGGGGCCTCGTGAGACCCCTTTTTTATTTACTCCAAAGCAGTGGATGCCTCTCTAGACGACCCTACAACCCCTGCATACTGCGCGTTCAAGATCACGACGTCAGATTACCGACCCAAACCCAAGAGCGTAGATCGCTGGATGGAGAAACGCAGCCCGCATGGTGGGTTCGTTTCCCACGTGACAAGGCATCTGGCTGGTCGACTACCGCATTCGTAGAGCGTGGAGTGGTGTACGTTATGGCTAGTAGCCGCAATTCGGGAGGCACTGACCTTTTCTTGGGTCGCGGATGGAGAGTGAACGCAGTGCGACAGCACAGTGGCCCTCTTTGAGTGAGAGGGCGACCCAGCGACATTATCGTTGAGCCCACCTACCCTCCGCCAGTTATGCCCTACTCGTCCCTCAACCACACTGCGTCCAGATCGACGTCGTCACCAGCGAAATGGCCTGGGACAGCGACTGGCTGCGCTGCTCCTGGCTCGCCGTCATCCTCATCTTCGCCCTGGTCGGTGGAGTCAAAGTACTCTTCATCCATATCATCGAAGTCAAAGTCATTTTCGATTTCATCGTCGGAGTCGAAATCGATGTCCATAGGCGCTGACTGCTTAAGCTGGAAGATGGGGGGAAGCTGAGCCGCCTCACTATAAAAGCCTACGCCAGCCTCCAGGAGCGCGGCGAAGCAAGCATCTCCCTGGATGAAGTCAAGGTTCTCGTTGGCAAGCCAGCGACGACGCCCCCCTTCATAAGCCAACATCCAATTGTTGCCCACAAGCGCCTGACGCGTCGCCAAAGGCCCAAGGTCGGTAAGGTTGAGATCACCGTTCACAAAGCCTGAATGTTTGAGATCCAAAGCTATAAGTGAGCAAACCGAGCTCTCCATGTGCAGCACTTGCTGCACCAACGCGGCGTCTAGGTGAATCTCAAGCTCCTTACATAGCCATAACAACCAGGCCGTTTCACTGTGATGGTTCGCGGCCGATGCTGAGCCCAGGAGGTTGTTGCAAAAGTCGCCCAATGCCTCCCTGTTCAATTGATACTGGTGGCGATGGTAGGTCACAAGGATCTGGGTGATCACCTGGAGCGTGTTGGGAAATCCATAACCGCATTTGAGAAGGTATGCTTCCGCGATGGGCCAATTGGATTTTTTGATGATGGTGGACGAAAGCTGCTTCAGGCCATATTTCACCAAGCTTTCATCCTTGAACCGCGCCTCCAGCGAGAACAGCACTTCAAAATAGTGGTGAATGTCGTCTTTTTGCTGGCGCCGCTTTGCTGAGACTCTTAGCTTCTTGAGGGTGTATTTCCAAGACTCCTGAACGAGCTCGCGTACCTCGACAATCTTAGTTTTCGATGCATTGATCTGCAGCTCAAACGCGCTTACGCACTTGATGATGACAGCCAGCGCGCGTTCGGCCTCTTCTCGCGTGTTGAAGAAAAAGGTGAAGTCATCAACATAGCGGAAACCTTTGGGCCAACCATCCAGGGCAATTCGAATGGAGTCGTCAATCGCGACGCCGATCATCTCTGCAATGATGTGCGAAGTATCCGGGCCAATGGGCAACCCTATGGTCTGTCCATCCTGCGTGCCCATGCAGCGTTGGTCTAGGATGTTGCCAAAAAAATCGGGGACTCTGTCCCGTCTCGCCTTGGCTACAGCTTTTGAATGCAACGCCCACGGGATGGTATGAGTGTAGATGGTGGGAAAATAGCTCGAAATATCGGTGACCAGCGCGTAGCGCGCGCCTGCCGAGCGGCGCACACGCTCCTCGTACAAGTCGGTGAATTTCGTCAGTTCAATCGCTCTCAGCGATCCTCCTTCTCCAGGGATGCTTCGAGAGATCTCGCTCTTGTTGAAATGTTCTTGGATTTGGGGCCAGTACTGGCAGATGTCTTTGGCCAGGCCATAAAAATTGACGGGATTGGGTATTGAGGTAGTCCGTCTGCTATATGACGACCTCGCCACCGAAAATCGTTCGGACTGGGAGAGTATGCGCCTTCTCCCGTCCAGGGCTTCATCCCAGTTCGCTTCGACTGCCCCTATGTGTTCTGCCAATTGCTTGGTGCTGAATCCAACCGGGAGTTGGATAGGAAAATACCCTCTGGAAAGCAAGTCCTGAAGTTGCATGGCTGTCCCTGGCGCTCGGGTAGTGAGTGAAAGCCCTAGTAGTGCTGACACATCTACGATCATGATTTGATAGCTATATGCCACGAAAATCTGACCAAGGCTACTCGCTGCAATGCCTTACCTTCGTGCGTCCTGCCATTTATCGGAACACGGCTCTACGTAAACGAAGGCGAAACAATGCAGCAAGCAGGTCGTATGGGCATTCCACCGGAGCGCCGGCGCCAGCGAGCACAGCGCGATCCACCGGTTGGCTTGCGATAATTGATATATTGAACCAGCCTGCTTGATCCGGTGGTAAGACTTGCAGAGCACGATGCTCCGCAGAGACATGCTTCCAATATAGGGGGGGCTTATGGACTCAGTGGATAGCGACGCCCAGCGCTTGCTCGGGCTGATCGTGAGGGCAGCGCAGCTTGATGCCCGCGAGTGTGCCGAACGGCACGACCTCTTGCGCCAAGCCAGCGCCCTACTTTGGTGGCTGGAGCCTGGTTCCCCTCCCCGCACGATCGCAAATCTGCTCTCCTGCCTCAGCCTGCCGCTTGAGCAATGGCTGGACAGTCGTCTTAGGCAAGGCTACGAGGGCGCTCTGCAGTTTGCTGATGAACCCACTATGCTGTGCAGCGCGATCGCGCTGGAGACAAACCCTCGCTTGGGCTGGGAGCGTGTCCAGCAAATCGTGAAAAAAGTTCGCGACCTCTGCCGGACGCGACCCCATGGCGATGATGAATACCGACTGTTCCGGATGTTTTTGATCGAGCATGGAGTCGTAGACGCTGACAGTAGCCTGGACTTCTTGATTCCGCTTCAAGTCAGCTTCAACTCGCTGTACGAGCCGATTCCTCAGCATCTAATCCGCTCGGGTTATATCTACCTATGTCCGGGTTGTGGGTGGCCGATGGAGATTCACCACCGGGCAGTGTCCTGCGGCGCGCAGTGGTGTGAACAAACCGTCGGGATTTTCCAGTGGATGGGTGACGAGCTGGTGAGTGTCAGAACCTCTAAGCTCATCCACCCCGTCACTGCTAAGAACAAGTACCGGCTAGTCCCCGCATTATGGGCATTTACCTTGATTCCGGGACTGCTGGAGATGCGCCTGCGCGATGGTATTGCTCGGCTAGGGATTACTGCAGAGCTGTGGCCTGACGTCGACCAGGCTGACCTGAGCTTCACGGCCAATGATCGAACCTATTCGCTGGATGCCAAGGTTTGGAATTCGCCTCGAAATCTGGGACTTCACCTGGTTGATACCCCATCCACTGGGGCTATCTACATCATTCCGGACTACCAACGGCAGCACGTCGATTCGTTAAGTGAGCAGTGCAGCCCTAAGCAGATCAAGTCTGAATCTCAGTGCCTGCGGTGGGTGAAAGAGCTATGTCAACGTTAACTGAAAATGCAACCGCCCTAGCGCTTGGGCTGGCCATCAAGCACATCAGCAAGGAGCCGACCCTCGCTGACGCTGAAGTCTTTCTGGTAGGACGCCCTCATCTGTGGATCGGCTGGGAAAGCGCTTCTGAGGTGGCGCGCGAGCAAATAATTACGCTCATCAAGTACCGCCCTGTCGACCTGAACCAGACCGGGCGATTTCTTGATGTGGCGCGGAGGATTATTTTCGGTGCTGGTTCGCCGTTTCGGGCAGCGGGTGCTGATCTCTTAGTTAGCCAAGAAGCCCCGCCCCCCCTGACCGAAACCGACGTTTACTGCTTCCAGGAAGGCTTTGACCTGGACGGCCTAATCGAGGAGAAACTCTGCGCTATCAAGGTGGAGCCAACTGCCGCGTCATCTACGAAATGGCCCGTGGACGGACAGATTATTCTTCGAGAAACGCAGTCCGATGGGTATCGCACGTTTGTCATTCCCGAAGCCCAGCGCTCTCGACTGGCGCTAAATGACACCCCTCTTCCCCTGGTTGAAGCCGCGGACGTGCCGAAGTTTGCTTGGGAGAAGGCTTCGCTGCATGAGTTGGCCAGCGCGCTCGATCAAGCGGGACGTGACCCCATCAACCATCTGCATCAGAGCCATCGAAGCTCCTTGAACTCAATCGTACGAAATGAAGGGCGCGTAGAGGCAAATGCGGGAAATTTCTATCGGGTCAATGCGCCGACAGGAACAGGGAAAACTGTTGTCATGGGGTTGATGGGCATCCACTCCGCCTTGCAAGGGCATCGGGTCGTTATTGCGGTTCCCAACCTGACTGACGTGCGCAATATGGTTGAGGCCCTGAAACGTTCGGTGCGTGTCGTAGCTCCCCACCTGAAGATTGCCCCGCTGCACTCCCAGCGTCGGATTGCCAAAGCGGGAGATTTTTACCTGGCGCGTGGCCGAGAGGATCACCCCTACGACTACCGATGCCTACTCGATGCCTGCGCAACAGACGAGAGCGTGAGCCCACGGGATGAAGAGCCCTGCTTTAATCTGCAGATCCCGGGTGAGCGCCGAGGGCGTGAGACGTACAAGCGTATTCATAGCTGTCCGTTTTTGAACCAGTGTGGCAAGCGCACGTTGCTCGAACAGGCTTTGGCAGCGGACATCGTCGTCGTTAATCACCATGCTCTGATTTCCGGTACCACCCGTATCGCTCTCGGAGGTGGCGGTGGAGAGTCAAGAAGCCTCTTGGAGCTGCTTCTCAGGACGGCCTCACTGTTCATGGTCGATGAGATCGATGGGCTTCTACTGAGCGCCATCGACACGAGCGTGTTTGAGCTGCCGTTGAGCAACCACATCGAGCACAGCAGCCTGGCCGAGCTGCACATGGAGATCTTCGGGCGAGACAGCATTCCAGATGTCGATGCCCCGACCCTGTATCGTGCGCAGCGGGGCTGCAACGCGGTAATCCTCCATACGACACGGCTGCTCCAGTTGGCGTTGAAACACCTGAAATGGCCAGATCGCGAAACCGTGTGGGAGCGAGCGGAAGATCAGATGATCGCGGATTACCTGGGCGTCGACCCTTCGGTGCTCGATGGTGTCTGCGGCTACGGCGATCAGAGCATTCCTCCCCACCTGGCGCCGCTGCAGGAACTTCTGCAAGCCTTCTCACACAATGACGCGTTGCCGAGCCCAATGGAGGTGATCGTCAACATTGGGGATCTGCTTCGCAACTTGGCGGCACGTAAACAGCTGGGGAGGAAGCTGAACGACGATAAACTCGAAAAGCTCAAGTCGTCATTGGTTATCAGGACGGGTTTGCACTTTATTGAGACCAGCCTTCGTACCCTCTATTCAGATGTCCCCATGCTCGCGCGTGCGAAGGTGGCCGCGGCGTTGAGGGTGCAGCAGGATCTTTCGGGCTCGGCGCCCTTCAGCCCGACGCCACTTGGGCCGCTGCAACGCGTTGTCTACGGTTTCAAGCGTAAGTTGGAGGGGCGGGACACCTGGTCGCTTCAGGTCGTGGCTATGTCCGGGGATCCGCATCGGACACTTCAGTATCTGCCGAACCTGACGTCCAAGATCCACGCAGGTGTGAATCGCACGTTCATTGGCTTCAGTGCCACCGCGTTCTTCCCTGGCGCCAGCTGCTTCGATTTGAACGCGAAGACGCTAATCGACGTGCCGGACGCCAAGGGGAATATCCGTTTTGAAAATGTGAATGTCTCCGTGCATGTGTCAGGCTCCCCGCTGGATTCTCGCCTGCTCAACGTAAGGGATCTGGGCTATGAGCTCTGGCCGTGGCTCACCAGCCACTTGGCGGCCCTGGAGCAAGACGCCAACACCTGCCATAGAGCACGATTGCTATTAGTCACAGGGAGTGACGCCGAGGCAGAACAGCTCGCATCAACCCTCCATGAAATTTCTGCAGGGCAGCGCAAGGTCGCATGGATTAGGGGCGGCAAGAAAGCCGATCGACAGGAGCGCTTACCGCTCGCGAACCGGCTCACCTACGACGATCTCGTCGAATTCGCCGACGGCCCCAATGCAGATGTGCAACTCATGGTCAGCTCGATCTATCCGATGGCGCGGGGTCACAACATCGTGACCGCCGACGGCAAGTCGGCATTGGGGGGCGTGGTGGTTTGTGTGCGACCGTTGCCTTCCTCAGACCAGCCCGGCAACAACCTAGCGCACCTTTGCTACAGCGTTGGCGAAGGTGTGATGGCGTCAGCCAATCCAGGCCTTGCGCTGCTGGCAGAGCGTGCCATGGCAAACCGCATTCTCAACGGTATCCGGCTGGCACCGCCCTACTTTTACAGCCAACCCAAAGCTATCCGGTTCTTCACCATCATGAACGTCCTGGTCACGCTTACCCAGCTGGTTGGGCGAGCCAGGCGTGGAGGCACTCCCGTTACCTGCTACCTGGCCGACGCGGCGTTCTTCGACAGTCGCTACACTTGGGCGATGCTGTTGGAACGCACCATTTATAAGCTCAAGCAGGATGGCCACTGGAGTGAATTTTCCACGCACCACGCGGGGCTGGTGGAAGCTATGACGCTGTACATCGAGACGTCGGGCCCGCAATCGCCTGCAGGCCCCCAAGAGACTGAGGGGCTACCTGATGACGATTTCCCTGAGGACTAACCTATTCCGGTTTGACCCGGACGAGCTTCCTCCCATCACGCAGTACCATGCTTCGCGGGAATTCGTGAATGCGTGGGCGCTACTCACCGACCACTTCGGCAAGCCATATCTGCCCACCGATTCACTTGAAGAGATCCTCAGCTACTTGTCAGGCGGCCCGGTCTGGGTCAACGCGCAACTGCTCAAAAGCAATGACGCGCCAGCCATCGCGTCCCTGAAGGCGCTCGACTCCGGCAAACTGAACCGGGCAATCAACGTATGGGCTCAGCACATCCTGCGCAACGCACCGCCTGGCCAACAGGATTTCGTTCATGCGCTGGTACCCGATCACGCCATGCCGCTTCGTGCGTCCGACATCATGCGCGACCCACGACAGTCGAACTTGGCCTACAAAGTCGTCCCCTGGATGATTGCCCATCAGTTATCGACCAAGCCGATGGACTCTTCTGTCCCGTTGAACCTCACGGTCTGCAGCGACGGTTCATTGGTCGCCTGGGATAGCCCGTTGCTCTACGCCCGAGGCGATCGCAAGGCCGTGGCCATGCACTCGATTTCGACGAACCTCTTGTTGTTGCACAAGGTGCCGAGTCAGTACGCATCCGTGACGGTTCATTTGAGCCACATTCTGCCTGAGTGGCGCCATACCACACACTCGACTTGGCTCAAGACTGACCACGGGATTTCCAAGTTTCAGATCCACACGATACGTATTGGCGAGGGTCAATATCAGACGGTCTACTCAAGCCCCGCCGCGGAACTCATCCAGCACATGGGGGAAGGTAGCCTGCCGGCATTGGGTGGCAATGAAGTCTCTCTAGCGGGGCCCCTCAGACCTATTCACACCCACACGCCGATTGGCTCACCCATTGGCAGTGGCGTCGGAACGGTTATCCTCGACCAAGCAAGCTTCCATGTCCAGAAAACTGTAGCCTCCGCCAAGCCCATGCTGACCCGCTATGTCGGTCGGCTCATCGCCCTGCGAGACAGCGACTCCCATGCTCCAACTCGGCCTATCCGCATCGCGGTGGTAACTGCGCATACAGACATCATGATGCGCATTAACACGGCGTACACCAATTTGGAAGCAGTCTCCCACGTATTCAGGGACAAGCCTAAGCCTCAAGTCCTGCTCCAGCAGATCCAGTGCAAAGACGCGCAGCGCGTACTGACCACCAAGACGAGTTCAGCCGACATCCAAAGCTGGTTTACCCATGAATTGCTGCCGCGGCTGAGCACCTGGGCGCCGGATGCTGCGATCATCGAGACCACTCCCGATGTGGCCACGAAGGACGATAGCGATCCGAAGCATGTCCTGCGAGCGCTCTGCGCTAAACATGGCATCTCCACGCAGTTCATCTTCCACCTCCCGCCGCAAGCGGAAGGGGCTGTCACCTCCAGAGGTATGGCCGCTGGGCTCAAAAGCCGATTGCGTAAAGCCAAGGCGAACGCTGAGGAGTCCGACGAGCCAGAAGATTACCCAGGCATCAACAGCGTGATCGATGCCATCCGCGGTACCGGCTATGTGCCGATCCCCCTGGAGCGCACAGCAGGCATCCCGGCCGAAACGACCGTGGTTTCGATCTATGTCGATTACCTCAGCAAGCTGAGTGTGTACTTGCCCGTCATCACACGCGCTGTGGTCAACACGCGCGAGATGCAGGTCTACGTGGATGGGGCCGGCGGTCAACCGGGCCAGTGGAGAAGTTACAGCGAAGGCCTCTGCGCCATTCATGCGAGCCCGAAACTGCTGGATGGAGAGGCAGCGAAGCTGCTGATCAGACAGGCACTCCTGGCGCCTACCACGGTGGCCGACAGCCCGCTGATTGTCTATATCAACGCCAGCGCCAAGCGCCTGTATCCTGGCATGAATGATGGCGCGGGCCATGGCTTGCCACCCGTGCCAAAGAACGCCTGGTTGATCCGCACGCGGTCTGATCATCAAACGGCTCAGATGACCGGTGTCCATTCCCTTTCGCCTCTGGTGCCCATGTTCATAGGCAATCGCATTGGTGTACACCAAGCTGAGCACCAAGAACGGGTGTATTACTTCACGTCCTATTCCAAGACCTTTAACAAAGTGCGCTCTCACCGCAAGCACACCCGCTACGACGTCACGCAGTCACAGCTCAAGGATTCGTGGCTGCAGCTCGGGGTGACCGAGTTTGTGATGATCCAGGAAGGCGATTTTGCAAACAAAGATCAGCTGGCGCTGCAGGCCGGATACTGGTGCAAGAATGCGCCGTTGTGGGACGGGTTCCTGCGGCTTCCCTCCCCGCTTCATGCAGCTCGGCAGATCGCGGAGGATCATCCGGTCGCCGAAAAACTAAGGAAAGGCCGGTTTTGAAGGCGCCGCTTTGATTGACTGTGTTGAGACTTGGTCTTAGCTATCTTGGCTAACCAAAACGCCCTCGTCGTCAAACTCCTCCGACCGCACGCTCGGCAAGTCCTCTAAGCCCATGCGAACTACCAGCTACCTTGGCCAACCTACACTTTCATCGGCGTTGCGTGCCGACTCGCAGCGACATCCCCAACGAAACTACGTGAGAATATTTTTTCAAAATTGGGGATGGTTGTTTGTATTCAAAGCATAAGCGCAGCCAAAGGCTGCGAAGAAGACGATTTCCCCTCAGCCCCTGCGGGGCAATGCAGATGCGAGCCTGGCAACAGAGACCAAATCTGGAAACCGTCAAAAGCAAAAACCGAACCGGCAAAACCGTGTGTGAACCTTGCAGATCACCTGCGACTGCACACCACTCGCTTTTTTCTTGTCCTCAAATATAGAACTCCGTCTCGCGAAAAAAATTTCAAGGGTGCATGCAGGAAAATACTTTAAATACAGAGAAAGTCACTGATTATATGAGGTTAATCAGTGAAAACAACTAGATCACGGTGAGCGATGGGCACGGGCAGTCCGCGCCGGGAAAGCTGCAGGCCTATCCCGATGCTGGCCTGAAAAGGTTCTTCGTTAAGACCGGCGTGAAGGTCTGTGTGGTACTGTCAGATGCTCTACGTCGGGTATTTCCGCTGAAAATGGTTTGCGGGCCTTTCTCGCCTGACATTGGCCAGGAGCATCTATGTCGCTGAAAGCAGCTTTCGCCACTGTACTTAAAACCATGCGCATTAGCCGCGGGTTGACGCATAAGGATATGGCCTTAGCGAGCAGCCGTGGCTACATGCTGAAGCTGGAACACGGCCGATCAAGCCCTACGGTAGAGAAGCTGACTGCGATAGGTGAAGCGATGGGGCTCAGCCCTTTGACGCTTTTCACACTGACGTTGAGCGTAGAGAGCGGCCAACCTATTGATACCCTGGTACAGCGGCTGAAAGCTGACGTTGCAGATCTGGAGACCAATGGCGCGCTCAGCGGCCTGGTAGCCTCATCAGCGACGCCTATCTGCATAACAAAGCCCTCATCGGCACGCCGGCGCAAGGCTATTTACCCGTCATCTCAAGCTGAACTGTGCTTTGCCGAGTAGCAGAGGTTGAGATCGCCGAGCGTCAGAGTCCAAGGTCAATCGAAAACAGGATATCCCTAAGCTCAACTGGGACGGCCTTCTCTTCTACAAGGCGTTTTAGCACCTGATAAATTACATGTGACCGTAACTGTTCCCGGACAGGGACGTAGCTGCTGTCGGTGCGCGGCAAATCCGCGCTAGGCAGGACGCGCTCAAGCACTGCAAACGCTACGGCGCCAACGTCTTGCTTGTAGATGCGAGTCAAACTGTCCAGGCCCGGTTTACGGCGGTAGCTGGCGACTGCATCGCCACTATCGCCATGAGAGAATCACGATAGTGCTCAGCGGCGCACAACCACGCCTGCGCTTCCTGCTCAACCTTCAATGCCCTGTCCCCCTCGCTTCCAATCGGCGCGCAATATTCGACCAAAGCGTGCTTGGGCGCCAGAGGTCGGGTGCAGTTCAACCATCTAGGGATTTTCGAACATGCACATTCAACTTGATCTGAACCGTAACGACCGCGACGCACTGCTACGACACTGCCAAGAGTTTGTTCCTGAAAGCGGAGATGCCCGTGAAGACGCCCGCCTGGCTGAAGCTTTGGAGGCGCTAATCGCTGCGTTGGAAGAGGCTATTTGAAGTGCAGGAGAGATGTTGTCGAAAGCTGCCTCAATAGACCAGTTGAGGCGCCTGAGGTGCAAAGGAGTACATGTGTACTCTTGGGTTTGCTCACCCATCGCGAGACGCTACCAAGATTATGGTCTCACTGAGAATCAGGCGTATGAAGAGCAGCGCCACGATCCATTCACCTCCGCAACACAGCCCTGACAAGCCTTGTAAGCAGATGGCTTTGTTGGGGATCCGTTTAAGTAATCTCGCCCCAGCACTCCCTTCGTCTGTTCCGCTTGGCCCGCCTCGTGAAATCCGTAAGAATGTCATCTGGCCATTACCAACTGTACGGAATACTCATATGCCACGGAAGCGCAAAGGGAGCGGCGGCGGGCCGATCGCTCTGTACGTCTTGTTATTCGTTGTTGCCCTTTTGGCGCAAGTTCCAAAGCAAGCGTGGATCACCCTTGGAGTTATCTTGGGCGTAAGTGCGTTGGTATGGGCCGTCAGACGCGCCACCCAGGCAAAGCGTTCCGCGCCTGAAGATGACATTGTTGCGGAGATCGCCGCTGAATCTCGACAGGCAACCTCCCCCAGTCTCACCGTCCAGTTTGGCAGCAGTACCCGCGAGCGAGACTTCCATACTGTCCAAGTCGGTTCGTCCAGCGATAGTCAGAACTACGCCATCCCGAAGCCAAGTGCAAAGGCCATGGGCGTTCGCTGGCTTGCAGAAGGTGAGTCCATCACCGTGGCCGGATTGGCTATCCCGGGTGAAATGCTCTACATCACCGAGCGGGCAACCCAGTTCGGTCAGACTGAACCGTCCCTGATTGATGCAACGCTTCGAGTCGCACGCTCACCCATGAGCCTTACAGAGCGGCAGATGCCCTATTGGCCAAGTTACCGAAGCATCACGCCTGAGGCGCGGCGAGCGTATCTGCAATGGTTGGCAGGAGGTCGCCGCCAGCCTGCGGATGCGGGATACGTATTCCTGTTTTTTTACGGGCTTGAACGCCGCGCGCTGATCGATGCACCGAGCGATCCTCAGGCGAAGGCAGAGATCCCTGCCATCAAGGCCGAGGTCGAACGCTTGCTTGGTCTCTACGGGGACAACCATTCTTTCCGCGGCTACGCTACCCGCTTTCTCGCCCATATCGACGCGGGTTCTGTTCAACCTCAAAGCTATATGAGTGAACCCACCGCCAGTGCCGCAGATGGGTACGAGCTGCCCATGTCACTGAGAGTCGCGCTCGGTCAGATGGCCGTGGATAAATACCCTCTCAATCCGAGCTGGGCATTGGCCTGGGCGCTCGCAGAGCCCAACATTTCCAGGCGTACACCTGTGACCCGTTGTCCTGAGCAATTCGCAGCACTCTTCAAAAACGAATTCGCAAAACGTTATCCCAACGGCATTGTGCTGCCTCAGAACAAGACCAAGCTGAAGATTGCCTATCGCCCTGCTTCTTCCGGATTGAACATCCCGGCAGCAGCCGTGGGCGACCTCCCCGATGTCGCCGCAACCTCAGGAACGCGTAACAAGCTGCAGGTTATAGTGGAGGATTGCACCACCGTTCTAGACGCTTACAGTCGGTATCTGGGGCGTAACCCAGACGCTGGAGATAGCCTGGAAGCCATACTGCAGTTGCCAACAGAGCTCTGGCCTGCTGAAGCGAAAGCAGAGCTCGAACAGTTGGAACAACGCGTCGGCGGCGAAACCATCTGCATGAGTTTCGCTGAACTGGCAGGCCGTTTCAAATCCGCCGGCGCGCTTTCCCGCGACAAAGTCGTGGCACTCGCCCGGGCTTTGGAAAGCAAGCGGATCGGATTAGAGCCCGATGTGCTTTCTGGCAGCCGTACGCCCAAGGCAGAAGACACTATCGCGTTGTTCGCAGCGGACTCTGATGAAGGCACTCTTCGTTCGACCGATGCTTACAGCGCTGCAGCAGTGACTTTAGACCTGGCCAGTGCAGTGGCTGCGGCAGACGGTGACACCTCGCTAGAAGAGGTGAGTCTACTGTCCGGCCACATTGACTCATGGGATCACCTCTGCGTCGCGCATCGAAAACGCTTGAAGGCGCACCTCCAGATTCAACTGAAGCAACCGCCGACACCGGCAAGCCTCAAGAAGAAGCTTGAGCCGCTGACGATCGAGGCCAAGCGGAAAATTGCAAGCTTCCTGGCCCACCTGGCACAAGCAGATGGCGAGGTGACGCCACAGGAAGTTAAGCTCCTTGAGCGCGTATACAAGTTGCTCGCCCTCGATCCGCAGTTCGTCTACAGCGACCTCCACAGTGCAGCTGTTCGTCCCTCCCATGGAGTGGAGGCACTGACTGCGAATGCCGCGCTGGCCACTGCGACACAGACATCAGAAAGCACTGGCTCTGGCTTTGCACTGGACATGGACAAGGTCGCTCGCTTGCAACAAGAAACGGCGGAAGTGTCGGCGCTCCTGGCCAGCGTCTTCAATGAAGAATCGCTGACTGGGACGCCTAGCGCCTTGGAGCCCGAGGCGCCCCACCGGCAGGAAGAAAGTACCGCCGAACAGCTTGCTACCGTGCATGGTTTGGACGTCGAGCATTCAGCGTTCCTCCGACTGCTGGTTTCACGGCCTGAGTGGAGCCGTGCCGAATTGGAAGACGCGGCAAGTGATATGGAACTGATGTTGGATGGCGCCCTGGAGCGGATCAACGATACGGCGTTTGAGCTGTTCGACATGCCTGTGACCGAAGGCGATGATCCCATCGAAATCAACCCCGACATTCTGGATGAGTTAGCCCTATGAGTAAGATACGAGCCAAGGATCGCGATGCGGTCATTCAATCGCTGCGTGCGGGCGTTGTGCCCCGGGTTGGGCAGCATCTCATCCAGGTAGGTCGAGCCGGTGAACTTGATTCGCTGCTCAAAGATGTGGATCGTCTCGCGGATGGTGGCTCGGCATTCCGCGTTGTCGTTGGCGAATACGGCGCGGGGAAAACCTTCTTCCTGAACCTGGTGCGCGGCATCGCCATGGAGCGCAAGCTCGTCACCATGCACGCCGATTTGAATCCAGACCGCCGACTTCACGCTTCGGGTGGACAAGCGCGCTCACTTTACTCCGAGCTGGCCAAAAACATGGCCACTCGTACCAAGCCCGACGGCGGCGCACTCCAGGGTATCGTTGAGAAATTCATCTCCCAGGCTAAAACGGAAGCCAAGACCAAAGATGTCGAGAGCGAAGTGGTCATTCGTGAGTACCTGGCAGAGCTCACCGAGATGGTCAATGGGTATGATTTTGCCGACGTCATTGCCGCCTACTGCCGCGGCTTCGAGGAAGGTAACGAGCAGCTCAAGGCTGACGCCATTCGTTGGCTACGGGGGGAATTCTCCACCAAGACTGACGCCCGCGCTGCGCTGGGCGTGCGGACGATCGTCGATGATGTTTCTGTCTACGACCAGCTGAAATTGTTGTCACGATTCGTACGCCTGGCTGGTTTCGGCGGCTTGATGGTCTGCCTGGATGAACTGGTCAACCTGTACAAACTGGCAAACACCCAGGCCCGTAACGCCAATTACGAACAGATTCTGCGCATCCTCAACGATTCGTTGCAGGGTTCCGCTGAAGGCCTGGGTTTTGTATTGGGCGGCACACCAGAGTTTCTGATGGACACTCGTCGGGGGCTCTACAGCTACCCTGCCCTGCAATCCCGCCTCGCTGAAAACAGCTTTGCTAAGTCTGGCCTGGTCGACCTTTCTGGGCCTGTCATTCGACTCAGCAGCCTGACACCTGAAGACTTCTACGTGCTTCTGCAGAAGCTGCGTAGTGTCTACGCCTACGGTGAGCCTGAGAAGTTTTTGCTGCCAGATGAAGCCGTCCCCGCTTTCATGGCGCACTGCAACCAGCGCTTGGGCGAGGCATATTTCCGGACGCCGCGCACGACCATTACGGCTTTCATCAACTTGCTCGCGGTGATCGAGCAGAACCCTACCGCCGATTGGCGAACTTTGCTGGGCGCCGTGGAGCTGACCAAAGATGAGGCCGGGCAGCAAGATCTTGAAGTTGAGGCCGACGATGAGCTCGCCAGCTTCAAGCTCTGACTCTTCTTCGTTCGAGCGTTTACACCCGGAGGTTCAGCAATGGATCTGGTCACAGGGGTGGACGTCTCTGCGTGATGCGCAGGAGTGGGCGGTACCGGCATTGGTGGGCGCCGATCGCGATGTGATCATTGCAGCGTCCACTGCCGCAGGTAAAACAGAGGCCGCATTCCTGCCGATCCTGACCAACCTGCTCAACAACAGTGAGCCAGCCGGCGCGGTGCTGTATATCAGCCCGCTCAAGGCGTTGATCAACGATCAGTGGGACAGGCTTAGCCGGCTATGTGAGAAGCTCGAACTGCCCGTCGTTGCTTGGCATGGCGATGTGGCAGCAAGCAAGAAACAACGGTTTTTGAAAACGCCTGAGGGCATCTTGCTGATCACTCCGGAGTCCCTAGAAGCCCTGTTCGTAAACAGAGGCTCAGGCTTACCTGGGGCTTTTCAGAACCTTCGCTACATCGTCGTCGATGAGCTTCATGCCTTCATCGGAAGTGAGCGTGGAAAGCAGCTGCAATCGCTCATGCAACGGGTTGAAATCGTCGTGGGTAGAACGCTGCCCCGTGTAGGGCTTTCGGCGACGCTTGGGGAGATGTCGCTGGCCCGCAAGTTCCTGAGGCCAGCGTGCCCGGATGGCATCACGGTTATTGAGTCAAAGTCCTCTGGCCAAGAGCTCCAGGTACAGGTGCGGGGCTACATTGAGCAGCCCATGCAACAGCTGGTGGTGGAACACCCGGGGAATGCGTCAACAGATGAAGGCGCAGAGAAGGAAGACACCTCAGGTACCAAAGTGGCTATCGCAGGTCACCTGTACAAGGTGCTGAGGGGGCATAACAACCTGATCTTCCCCAACAGGCGCCAAGAGGTTGAATGGTTTGCCGACCGTCTGCGCTCACTGTGCGAGAACGATGGTGTTCCGAACGAGTTCTGGCCGCATCACGGTAGCTTGTCCAAGGAGCTACGCCAGGATGCCGAGCGGGCGTTGAAAGCGGGAGATCCTCCAGCTTCTGCCGTATGCACTACCACCCTGGAACTGGGTATAGACATCGGTAGCATCAGGACGGTCGCACAGATCGGCTGTCCACCCTCTGTGGCAAGTCTAAGGCAAAGGCTTGGCCGCTCGGGTCGCCGCGCCGGTGAGCCTGCGATGCTCAGGACGTACTGCCGGGAGCGCCCTATAACAGATAAGTCGGATCTCTCCGATCAGTTACGTGAGGGCCTTGTCCAAACGGTCGCCATGATCAGATTGCTAATCAGTGGATGGTTTGAGCCGCCTCGATCGGGAGGCCTACACGCCTCGACGCTGGTGCAACAGTGTCTATCCTCAATTGCTCAGCTCGGCGGTGCTTCTGCGGCGCAATTATGGGGAAATCTCATCGCAAGCGGCAGTTTTGCGAGCGTCACCCAGCCTGATTTCCTGGCTTTGCTCAAGGGTATGGGTGAGAAGGAATTGATCGTCCAGGACAGCTCAGGACTTCTGCTACCAGGCGAACTCGGGGAGCGGTTGATCAACCACTATGAGTTCTACACCGCCTTCACAAGCGATGAAGAGTTTCGTTTGCTCCGGGATGGGAAGCCACTTGGCTCGCTGCCCGTCAGCAAACCCCTGACCAAGGGACAGCGCATCATCTTCGGCGGAAGGCGTTGGCAGGTTCAGGATGTCGACCTCGAAGCAAAGGTGATCGTGGTCACACCGGCGCGGGGCGGCGAGCCCCCTCAGTTTGATGGGCTTGGTGCCCAGGTGGATGATCGTGTCAGGCTTGAAATGCGGAACGTGTTGATGGACACCACATCCTGCCCCTTCCTGGACAAACACGCTCAAGCGCTCCTAGACGAGGCTCGGAGTAACTTCCGCGCTCTCGGGTTGGGTGACGCGGCGATTATTGGCTCTGCCAGCGTAAGCCATGTGGCAACCTGGCGAGGGGATTACACCAACGATGCGCTGGCCTTGTTGCTCAGGCATGTGGGCATTCAGTGTGAAAACGCCGGGCTATTCCTGGAAGTTGCATTCGGCGCGGAGGACACATTGCGAGCGTTGCGCGTGGTCGGTAAAATGGACATCTCGAACGTAGAGCCGATCTTGGAAAATGTCGAAAACATGATCCGAGAGAAATGGGATTGGGCCCTTCCCCGCGCGCTCCTCATGAAGTCGTTCGCCTCAAGCCATCTTGATCTCCAAGCCGCGGTAACCACAGCTCAACTCCTTACACTGGAGTCGCAGGGAGAGGAATAGCAATAGCAATAGCACTACTCTCCTACATCCCGTCGCCCATTTTTCGAGACCGGCATCGACATCGGAAAGCTTCTGCATCAACTCAGCTTCCCTCTACTTCCTCGCGGCGACCTCGGACAGGGCATAACTAGCCTCTGCGTTGGCCTGCTCGGACAAGTTGGCATCACACGCAATTTCCGGCTTCGTGCTCCCCCGGTTGACTCCTTGGTCACCCCAAGTGAAGAGGTGTACTCCAAAGGCTGCTTTTTCACGAAGAACATGTGGAGTTTCAGGCGACCGCGGCCCAATCATGACTTTGCATGTGTGGTGTCGGTTTCATTCAGCGCGTTCGATCCATTTGATTCCCCGCCGAACCAGGATGACCCCAGCCAGGGGATGAGATATCGATATGTAGGCCTGAAGCACAGGGTGCTAGCCGCCGAGGGAGTGAATGTTTGTGGGCTAAAGATAGTGCGCGCTATCGTTGGCGTTCTGAGCAGTGTGGAGCGTACAGATGCGGCTCTTCAGCGAGCTCATCTTCAATCAGGAGTTTGGTATGGGACACCTCAGCCTGGAGGACGTCTACCCCGATGACGTTGATAAATATGGCCATATGCGTGTGGGGATGACCGACCTCTATGTCAAAGATAACCACGCCATCTATGGTGCGGTTACGCGTGGGGAATGTCGCGAGCTGACCAGCATGTTGCTGCGTGACGCAGCGGTGCAGATGATCATAAGCGCTAAGCTTTCAGCGTTGCCCGAGGATTACGATCCGTGGATCAGCAGGATTGAGCGCAATCGCGCCTTACGGGCAAGGTATGGGGACAAATTCGATCCTTGGGACGATGACTAACAGTCCCTTGTCCGATCACAAATGCAACGACTCAGTCGCCCCTTGCGGATACCGACCGTCAAACGAGTTGATGGTGAGATTCGATTGCAAGCGCTTAACCTCCTGGTCACTCAGTTTGCAGCCTTCAATACAGTGGGGGAATCAATGCTCTCGATTGTTGCAACTCGGCGGAGCGCAGATGGACGCTTCGCTGCAGATGCCGAACGCACGCAGGTACTATTAAGCCTGAAGGTAGAGGGTATGGCAGGCGCTGGTTCGCATGAGGACTACCTGGCTCGGATCGCGAGCTGCGAATTCTGGAAGGAGTACAAATGTACGCAGCGATGTGCTAATGGGTTCAAGGTTCTCTGAATTACGCCTGCGAGTCATCCGCCGCACTCGATACGCGCAAAGCCGTGAGCTCAGCCTCTGCGGTGGTGAGTTTGTGTGCCAGAGCCACCTCCCTTAGCTTCGCGGCTGCGAATTGCGACTGAGACTCACCAGCCTCTTTAGCCTTCGCTTCCAACTGTTGAGCTAGCAGTTCCTTCGCACCTTCCGCACGCGCAGTAATAGCATTGGCAATGCTCAAGTCGCCCCGCAGGGTTTCGACAGCCTCGCGATGTTGCGAGGCTTCCCTGGCATGCTGGCGATTTTCGGCAATGAAGCGCTCGTTATCCCGGATTAATCGGGAGATATCCTCCTGCTTGACCATGAGCGTCTGCTGAAGGACGGTCAGCTCCTGTTGCAATTGATAGACTTGGGACTCGTGGCGGTTTAGATCTTGGTCTCGCTGTTCCTTGATCGAAGCCCGGTAGTGTTCCAGGGCTTCCCGGGCATGGATATGCTTTTGCTCCAGGGACTGGATCTGCCCATCCTTCTCTTGAATCCGGACTTCGAGATCACTATTGCTCTGGGTGAGCCTTGCGGTGCGCGTGATCTCAGTCTGCAGTGTGCACTGAGTGGTCTTGAGCTCTTCAGTTTGAGCTGCCAAGACATCTTCTTGCGCCCTGAAATGGAGCTTGACTTCATCTAGCTCGCTCTCAAGTGCCTCGGCTCGAGAGACCAATAGCTTGCGCTCGTGCTCGAACTCCGCACGTGCCTCCAGAAAGGCCTGACTGCCCTCCTCCTGGACTTGATCCAACAAACTTTCGACGACTCCGCGCAGCGCGCCGCTCATGCGTTCACGAGGGTTCGCTTCTGATCCTGGTGATTCCAGTTGTTTTAGATACCGAGCGATCGTGGTCTTTGAACCTGTATTTCCAACCTCCACCCGGACTGCATCAATGCTGGGATACACACCACGCATCAGCAGGCTGTTCCGCGCCTTTTGCACTACCGCTAGGTTAACGCCGCCTCGCGCCATACACCCTCCAGACGATTTCGTGTCATGTTACATGTCATGCCATTACATGATACGAAAATGCCAAACCTTGCTGGAAAATTGCCGACAACTGGCAAGATATAATCGAGGGTTATGGCTTGCTAGCCTAAGTAGCGGGGGTAAAATGGCCTGAAAGGCGGTACTAATGGCCAGGGTGAGCCACCGAAGGTTGGGATGGGTAAATAAGGTGGTTGAATTGGTCAGCAAGGCAGACAGATACTTGGAGGCGAGCGTTCGTCAGAACACGTCGAAGAGCTACGCTGCCGCCCTCTCCCATTTCGAAGTCACCTGGGGCGGGTTCCTGCCCACCACCACTGAGTCCGTGGTGCGATACATCGCTGAATACGCCGACCAGCTGGCGCTGAGCACGCTGAAGCAACGCTTGGCTGCGCTCGCAAACTGGCATCAAAGCAACGGCTTCCCCGACCCCACTAAAGCGCCTAAGGTCAGGCAGTTGCTGAAAGGCATCCGGGCGGTATACCCCGTGCAGCAGAAGCAAGCAGCTCCTCTGGCGTTACTGCACCTCGAAAAAGCAGTGGCGCACCTGGAGGATGAGGTTGCTCAGGCAAGAGCAGCCGGCAACATGGCCGCCCTTCTCAAAGCGACCCGAGACATCGCCTTGCTCACCATTGGTTTTTGGAGGGGGTTCCGCGGAGACGAGCTGGCTAGGCTCACGATCGAGAACACCCATGCTGAGCGCTATGTGGGCATTACGTTCTATCTGGGTTCCAGTAAAGGGGATCGGCAGAACATTGGCCGCGAGTACAAGACTCCTTCGCTGAGCAAACTCTGCCCGGTCGAGGCGTATCTGAACTGGATTGAAGCAGCCGGCCTAACCCGCGGTGGTATCTTCAGGAGGATTGATCGCTGGGGCAACATCAGTGATCGCCCGATTGCGGCCCATAGTCTTATTCCCCTGCTTCGCGACACACTGGATAGGTGCGGCTTGCCGTCCGGAATCTACAGTGCTCATTCAATCCGACGCGGGTTTGCCACTTGGGCCGCGAGCTCTGGCTGGGACATAAAAACGCTCATGGAGTACGTTGGCTGGAGCGACATGAAGTCCGCGCTGCGCTATGTGGAGCCGGCTCAACAGTTTGGTGGGCTCATCAGAAAACTGGAGGGATGAGATTCTTGATCCTGCGCGTAGGTTGCCCCTGAAATTCCCATAGGGTTATGAGCGTACCTAAATGGAATCCTGCTTTACCGCAATGACTAATATAGATAATAGGAAAGCCTTATGATCGACCAAGATGGTTACCTCACTTTCCCCCTCTATCACGGGACGTCGACACTTTACCGAGATTCCATTGAAAAGCAGGGGCTTGGTGCGGTACGCGACCCCTCGTTGTTCGACTTCGAAATTCTGGAGCAGCTTGCAAAACTGCTTGATGCACAGAAGAGTAAGAGTACCTGGTGGCAAATGAATGATTTTATCGTCAAGGCGATGATTGATCAGAACGTAACAGGTGGTGGGTTCAACTTCAGGTATGGCGGAATTTACCTTTCTGCTTCTCGCCAGACGGCCCAAATGTACGCAAGAAGCCCTAAAGGCTCTGAGATAATCTCGCATATTTTTTGGGCATATGAAGAACTTAAATCGGTGGATCCTGATGCCGCAAGCCAATTGCTCCATTGCGCGCACCCGCTAACAAAACTTTTCGAAAAACCTTCAATGCCAATGCTAATCACAATAAGTAAAGTCAAGGCCAACTTACTCACAACTGAGCACGGCAAGGCTATCGACGAGCAGCTAGCAGAAATGAAAACCCTTCGAGAAGCGAGAGATCCTCATCTCATCGACGTTATCTGGCAGCAGCGAAATTTTACCTTCGATGGGACACTCGAACCGCATACATTGATGTTCGAGGAGCTGTGACCTAAGGCTAGCAATGGCTAACGTGCTGAAATGCGAGCTATCGGGCATGTGCTCTTAGGTGGTGACGTACGCAGCAGGGGCGATTCACAGCGCACTCATTTCCGTGACCATCGGCGTCTTCGCCCCCAACCCTGCAAAGCTGGCTCTGAGGTTAATTGGTTCAGGCTGCCAGGAACATAATTTCTTTCGACCCGGATGCCCGCTGCAGTACGCCTGGATGCCTAGACTCCAGCGCGATGACCTCGGCTTGATAGGCCAGCGCGGGCAGCATCTGTTTTCCGTGTTGCAAGAAGTTCGTCAGGCCAGCAAATTGCTCATGGGTGATCCGGGACGCAGTGGCACGATCACTGGACAGTCCCTCAACGCGTTGCGCGTTCAACACGCGGATGTCCGATTCAAGCTGGGCGAGGGACTCGTGAGCGTATTTCACCGCACCTGACTTTGCCTGAACATGTGATAACGCAAGGCCAAGGTTGATCAAGCGATCTTGCAGTAACTTGACGTCACTCATGCGTTGAGTGGCGCTTGCAGGTATAGCGGCATGACGCTCAAGCACGAGCTTCGTGAATTGATACTCCTTGTGGAAGTCAGGAATGAGCGCTTTGAGCTGCTGAACATCACCCTCCTCACAGAACTGCCGGGCAGAAAGCAGCAAGGATCGGAACTGCGCTTCATCCGTTAGCTGACCGCGCTCATGAGCCTCACTGACCAGCCTCCAAGTCTCTGCAATGGTCTGAGATTGAGCCTGGATTTGCGCGCTGATCTTGTTCAGCTTTTGACATACGATCACGAAACCCGCAGTGGTCACCGCGAGGTTCAGGCCGGTCATGACCAGATTGGCTGTCTGCAAGCTCTGCA
The DNA here is from genome assembly GCF_009380155.1 of Pseudomonas piscis. Lineage (GTDB taxonomy): Bacteria > Pseudomonadota > Gammaproteobacteria > Pseudomonadales > Pseudomonadaceae > Aquipseudomonas > Aquipseudomonas piscis. The sequence continues at coordinate 677,469 of NZ_WHUV01000002.1, forward strand.
GCACGTTCATGCTTTGCTGAAGGTGCTCCATGCCCGTCTGGAGCGAACCCATGCCATTCGACAGGGCATCCTGGAGCTGTTGGAGCTGCGCATGCGTTTGTTGGCTATCCCCGGGAAAAAGGAGGTGCCCAACAATCTGCCCGCCCTTCTCGGTACCTTTGGCATGGCGAACTACACCCCCAAATAAATCGTACTCCCCGCTTTTGAGCTTGGCCAAGATATCAGGAAGGTTCGGAAGAGAGCGCAGCAGCTCCTCATTCATCACAGGCATGCGCGTAGTTTCCTTGTGTAATCAGCAAAATCGGCTTCATATCGGGTGCGGCGGATCTTGGCCACCTGGAGCACCGCGGGAGTGGTAATGCGAAATGCAGGAGAGGTGGCTTGGTAGATTGCAGCCCCGGCAGCGCCAATCGCCAACGGAGGGGCTGCGAGCGAAAGCAGGCGCCCACCTATAGCCCCCGCCATGCCTGCAGCTCCACCGGTAGCCGCAATACCACCAATAGCGCCCGCTGCGGAGATCAACCCTCTAACAACCTGGGCGATGTATGCCGATAGTTTTGCGACATCCCGATAGTCCACGGACACCTCATTCCCGATGTATTTCTTGACCGCCAGGCCAATAATCTGCTCTTCGATGGCATAGATGTCATCGGAGGAGCCGGGTTTTCCATCAAGTTTCTTCGCCACATCTGTCGCGAGTTCCGTGTAGTCCACTCCACTAGATCTGAATAGTGTGGCGATGCTGTTGCTGCCGAACGAGCGGATTTCGGCCTCCATCACCTCTGGAATAGATTGGAGCTTGCCCTGGCTTTTTCGGCTGATGATGGTGGTTTTGACCTTGCTGTCGAGGGCCACCCTTCCCTTGCCGTTATCTGTTATCAGGTCGGCCAAGACGTCCAGGTCGGCGCTTGACGCATTCGACAATAGGTCGACCAGAGATCTGTTCCGCGGAACAACGAACTCCATGTTACCTCCGTAGGATTTTGATCCGGCCCCGCGATGATCGCGTTGAGCCACCATAAGTTATCCAGATTCTAGCGGGTCGCTCCTACGGTGTCTTCTCTGCAGCTCAACGGTAGGGATGGAGCGATTCTGATCTGAGGTCTATGATCGAGCGATCTCAAAATGCCTGCACGGGGTCATTTTTCATGGATGAGCAACTCGGACGTCAACACGCTGCAGCGTGGTTCCACTCCGCTTCGACTTTCAACGAGCCAACCCTTCGGACAAAAGCGTATGCGAACGCTGCGATTGAGGAGTTCGTGAAGCTGCAGCTCAAGCAGCCGGAGATTCTGAGCACGCTGTTAACGGGCGGTAATCAAGGCGCAAAGCTGCTCAACACCGACCCCTACCAAGGGCTGCGAGAGGTTATTCAGAATGCCGATGATCTCAAGGCAAGCTGCGTTCAATTTGGCGTACGCACCGTTGAGAACCGCAAACAGTTGGCCATCGTTCACAACGGCCTGCCGGTTGAGCTCACCCATGTTGTACCAATGATTTACCCCTTCTACTCAACGAAACAGAAATCAGCTGAGCTCAAGGGACGGTTCGGCATCGGACTTAAAACACTGACGCAGCTGGGTGAACACCTATCTGTGCACAGTGCCCCGTTTCATTTTGGATCGCGAGATGATCATGTGGCACGAGTGGAGGAAGCCAGCCCCATAGAAGGCTTCTACGATCCACTCGACGACCAGACGCTGATTACGGTTGATCTCTACCAGGACTACAGTCTTGCCTCGCTGACGCATTGGTTTGACGACTGGGAACCCAGCGACCTGATCTTCTTGGATCACGTACGAACCATAAGCCTGGTCGATCTGGACGAGCACACTGTGCTTAAGAAGCTAGCAATACAGGTCGCCGAACAACCGCGGCAATTCTCTGTGACGCTAGGAAAGCAGCCAAGCAAGGTCACCCACTTCACATTCGTGATTGATGACGCTAGGTGGGAGCGCTTCGTTTGCAGGGTAAAAGTACCCCCTGGGAAGGAGCGGGCTGCAAAAGCTACGGGTGATTTTACCCCTATCGGTATTGCCTTACCGCTAGATGGTAATGCTCGTGGCCGCCTGCACGTAGCCCTTCCCACGAAAATCCACACCAATACTTCATTCTCTGTGGATGCTCAATTCGATCCCTCTACATCGCGAGAGGATATGATCCAAGGGCCATGGAACCACTGGCTTACGGAGGCCTCTGGCCAAATCATAGGCGCATTGGCAATCCACTTGGCACAGCAGCGTAATACTCTTGCGTGGCATGTGGTGCCTCTCGGGGCTAAGACAGATAGCAGTTCTGACTGGCTCAATAAGCTGTTCAGCGAAGAGTGGGTCAAGGCCATTGAGGCGTTCAAGACATGCCCAACACTGATTGATGGGCGCTATTCGCTGAGCCAGATTTCGTACTGCGATGCTTCGATAGATGAACTGTTAACCGATGCCGACCACGTGGAAATCTGCGAGGCGCCAATACTGCCCGTCGGGATGAGAGACCCACTGGGCCGTTGGCGAGAGGTACTAGACAACCTTTCGGTTTCGCACTCAGTGAGTCTGCAGGACGTTTTCACTCACTGCGACGCGGATGGCTTCTCCCAAAAACCTGCGCAGTGGTTTATGGAGATGGCTCTGCGCTGCTTGGAGAGCTATGACGAAGATCCGATGCTAGGCACCAAGTGGGTACCTCTGGCTAACGGCGCTCGAGCGAAAGCCATTTGGGACTCGGAGGCAGATAGCTGGCTGGTCAGCCACCTTCCAGAGAACGACCTTGCATTGCGCCACATGCTGACAGAGATCGTCCACCCATTGCTCCTCACCCCACCCTATGCGGCATTAGTTGATTGGTTATCGGAGAATGCGAACTACAAGAACGAGCTATCTGCGCAGCACACGCTGGAGGCTTTCGCCAGACGATATGCGGACGCGCCATGGGCTGCACAGCAGAATGATCTTCTAGACCTGCGCGACCTTTTCGAGCATGTCGACACTAAGTCCAGCACTCTGGGCTATGAGGTCGGCGGAGCCTTACTCATCGAATCCTTCAGCTTTGAGTCCGGCGGCCAGGTCAAACAGCAGAAATCGCTGAGGTCGCCAGTCGAGATTTATCTGCCGGCGTCTATCGCCGACTCTCAGGATGCCTGGTCAAAAGCAGCTGCATCGACTCCTGGCATCTTCTGGGCATCCGCCAGTTATTCGGAATTGTTCAAGACCAAGCGTACAAAAAACGAGGGCAACTCAGCCGATCACCTGACCACAAGCAGAAAACGTGGTGTGAAACGGTTCCTAAGTCTACTGGGGGCAGAGACCTCGCCTCGGCTCGTTGCCGCAGTTACCGGTACTCCACCCTCAATGCTGCCCTCACACAAGTCCGCGCGAACCTATCTTGGCAGAGCAAAAGGGGGCCTGAGGCGCGATTTTACTTCTCCTGATCTGGATGCTGTCTTGCAGGACATTCTGCAAAGCGCTATCCCGTCGACGGAACTGCAAAAGAGTAAGAAAAGGCGAGCGGTGAGTACGCCTCGAACCCTTCTAACTGCCGCGGATCGAGCTATTGCACTCTTCCGCTGCCTTGACGCGAGCTGGCCATCTCTGGAGTCGCAAAGTCGAACCTACGCCTACCGTGAGAACGGAAGAACCGACAGTTCTCCGGTACCCACCACCTGGCTTGCCAGACTGATTGACAGCCCATGGTTTCCCAACCTTGCGGGCTCGCTTTGCATACCCAGAACCTTGGTCGTCGAAACCAAAGTCACGTTCGCCATGTACGAAGACCATACGAACTTCGCCGATGGCTTGCATGAAGCTGACGCCAACAGTGAGTTCGCTCGCGCGCTTTACATGGAAGTCAATCCGCCCGTCTCCGGTCTGGTGGCAGCTCTAGAACGCGAGCGCCATGGCAACAGTCCTGATGAAGCGAATCTAATGCGCCTTTACAAAGCCTTGGCAGGGCACTGCCCTCAGAGCGTTGCGGCCCTGTCCCAAGCGTCAATGATTGGGGACATACCGATCGCGAGCTTGAGGGGAAAATTTGGATTATCCCGGGCACGGGGACTGATAGCGCCGTGCGTTACGACCCAGCGTGACAGCAAGCAATGGTTCAGCCCCAGAGGAGTTTTTGCAGGCAAAGACGTCTTCCATGCCAGACAACCCTTTGTGCTCCATGATCGTCAACTCATGCCACTCTGGAACGCATTGGGCATCCGCAGCCCTGATTTGGCGAGCTGCGTTCGCGAGCTGGAATCTTTGGCAAAAATGGAGTATCAGCCCCAGTTGGATGCCTTGTTGATCGACATCTACAGGCACATGGATGGGTTATTGGAGAAGGCAACCGCGGCAGATCGCCGAAGCCTCAATACCGTGCCTCTTCGCTCAAACGATACATGGTCAACCAAACGGCCTATGTATTACTGCAACTACCAAGGTGTCGACTCCACGAAGATCACATTGTGGGAGCCACCCTGCGCGCCGGACAGCATTCCTAATTTCCTACGGGCTGCAAGCGTGGAACGACTGCCATTCGCCCCATTACCTAGCTCAAACAGCACTCTGGCCGGCGATGAAATTCGTTCACGCTTTCAGTGCGCACTACGCATCTTAAAAACTGACCTCGCCCGCGAAGATGAACGTTCGTACACAGCCATGTCGCCTTGGGATCGATTTGACAATGCTGATGTGCACTTGCACCCAACAGGACAACTTATTGTGAACGCCACCCCCACAGGCATGCGCTCCGTCCCTCTGTCCGTTCACGCTCACGCGGACACCCATCGTTGTGCAGTACATTTTGACGATGTGAGGTTGATCGGAAGAGTCGATTTCGGGGGAGCAGCGATCGCCAGTTTCGGAAGTGGCGACCGGGTGCGCGCCATCGCGCTTGCGTGGGGTGCAGCCTGGTCAGCTAGCGAAGACTGCATTTTCACACCAGACATAACACTGGCAACCGAAGCGCAGGATACTGACTTGGATACCTTGATCAAAGAGCGCGAGCGGCTTGGAAGTTCAGGCAAGCGGAAGATCATCAAGCGCGACTCAGGTGCCACAGGTGGCAGCAACGGTCAACTCAATACATCCCCTACCCGTCGACTGAAACCTTTACCGGAAGAGTTTACCTTTACCACCGTGATCAAGGATGCGGATGAGTCAGTTGGTAGTGGCCCCCAGCAACGCAGTACGAAGCCTTTATTGCCCCCTCCGACGACTGGGCCGCGCCCCAATTCCAAACCGGTACCAGAGAGCGCCCATCGGCAGTATTCCTCGGCAGAGTTGCAAGCAAAGGCGTGGGCTCACATCGAGGTAGTGCTCCAGCGGGAAGACGCTGTCCTGGCTGACCTGCAGGCGTATCGCGGCATCGGGGCAGACGGTGCCTTAGACAAATCGACATTCGTTGAAATGAAATCTTTTGCCCGCGGCTCCCCCTCAGAGATCATGCTTACCGAGGCAGAATTTCGTCGTGCGCACGAGAGTACATCGACATTCTATCTGGTCATCGTGTCGGGACTGGAGGAAGGATACGAAACTGAGATTCGGATCTACATAAATCCAACGAGACACTTTCCTTGGACGCCGAAAGGTTCAGTCTCGATCGGCGGGCTGGCAAGGGGCGCAGCATTAGTTCTGAGGCAGTCGATGGATTGATTTTCCGGGGTAGTACAAGGGGGTGACCACCGTTGGCGACCAGGCGTAGAGAGTGGGCTGTAGTGGCGATGAGAGGTTCGGGTCAGTGAGGGTTGCACTGGCAGTCGCCACCAGTTGAAAAGCACTCTTGCCCTTATCTCAGTAACGTGCCGTGCGGAAGCTGGAGACGCCCTCCTACCCTAGGTGTTCGGTGAGCCAACAGGTGGAATAGAGTCCATTGATGTTGCTCACGACCGGATGATCTTCTATTTGACCTAATTGACGCACTCCGCGGCGAAATTGAGGGTTTGAAAGTGGACAAAAATATTCAAGTAAGGGTGAGCCCAACCCGATCGGGGGCCACCCTGCGGCCGCTCAGGCAATGGGCATTCTAAAGGACGCTGATACCACCTATGCGCCGCAAAATAGCTCTGATAGATGGCCTGATCGGGGTTCATCACTTCACTTCACATCCCGCACCGAGCGCTAAGGCATCCACCCCGGGAGTCATGGAATTCGCAGTCGGAGGCTTCGGCTGGGCTGAGCTACCGCGCCACCTGGTCGCAAGGTTCGGCCGAGACCTGATAGAACTCAAGGCACCTGGTTATCCGCGGGGCGTGGAGATTGGTGTTGTCTGGTCGCGCGATCGTCCACTTGGGCCCGCAGGCCAGTGGCTTATTGAGCAACTGAAAAACAAGCTTTCTTGATCCCACTTGGCAGCGCATAACCTCGGGCCGAAGATCATTGCTGCATGAAAATACGGGCGAAGCCGTGCTGAGACTATCCCGCTGTGAGACTAGAACTCTCTCACTGGTCGAGGCCTGTTGTATCGGTCATCACGTGCGCGAACCGTAGTAGATTACCAAAGCGCCCTGCCCCAGCCCTATCGAGATGAAAGCCCTCGATGCCAATCTGACGCGGGCCGTTCTGGTCGCATTTCCGAGAGTCTCCGATCATCACTACCCGCTCAGGGCTGGCACCCAAGAACTGATCAGAAGCCAAGCCAAGCATGTGACAAATGCTGAGGTAGATCCCAGCATCTGGCTTCATCAGGCCCACTTCGGAGCTAAAGCAATACGCATCCAGTCCAGGAATAAGCAACCTTACGGATTCGCAGTATGGGGCTGCTAAATTGGAGCAAATGCCGACTTTCACCCCGTGGCTGCGCAGTTGCTCAATCGCCGGCTCAGCATCCTGAAAAAGATTAAGTGATTCAAGCTCTTGATCCAGCGCATCCTTGATAGATGAAAGCTGAGCGGGTGTGAGTCGAATTCCAAAATGATCGGCAGCCTCTGCAACCTCACAGTCATTGGTCATGATCCACCGCATGTCTTCTCGCGCAGCAACTCGGCCCTGCTGGGAGCCCAAGCGCAGGAGCTGTCGGTATGGATGCTGCCGATTCCGAATCTCCACAAGCGTACCGAAGGCATCGAAAATCACCGCATTCATCATCTTGCACCTCCCCATAGATAGGTGGCTGCCGAAACAATGCTGGCCCTGAACGCTAGCGAACCACGATACCGTGGCTGGCCAGATCGCTGATCAGCGTCTTGCGTCGCAGCATTCCTGGAATTTTAAACAGACTCCGATACCCATAAAACAGGCCCACCGGGATAACTAAGAGGCCGAGACCGTACGTGGCCGTTGCGGCGATCAATCCTGCGGGAATCGCTGCGAAAGTGAATACGATACCTTTCAGTACACTCGATTTAGCGACGAGCTTCATGTGGTCAAGGTCGTACTCAACCTTCCCATTCTGCTTCTCGAAAGCAACAAGAACGATTGAGTTCTTCGCAAGATGCTTGTAGTACCAGGTTGTGGGGCTATCCGTAACTATTGCACCGTGCTTCCGCAAATAGGCGAGCATCACAACTTCTTTAAAGTGGAATGTATTCCCTTCGACGTCTTCGCATCGTACCTGACTGTATAGGGCATCCAGCTCGCCACTAGCTTTTAGATCGTAGTTTTTAACAGTAAGTACCATCTTCTTCAGATCAGACATGCTTCTTCCTTAGTACATTTAATCTTGAGGCTGCCGGTAGCTCGAGGTCATCTGAGCAAGCGGGCACGCGAAGTCATCCAGCGCTTTGTTTCAGCAGGATATATAGGGTGGCGAATCGGAGGTGCTCTGCCCCTGGCCAAGTACTACTGCTTGCAAGCGCCTTCAGCCTGGCTGGTGAGCCAGCCTGATTGGGAGGCTCAACTCGGGTCTCTTAGCTCGCTAGCAATGACGAAGTGGTCTTGGCCATTGAGGCTGCGCATTAATTTGAAGCCCTCCCTGGACTCAACCAAGACCAGTGGAGGGGTAGCAACCGTCATTCCATTCGAGCTCACGTTTGACTGATCGTTGTAAACGAGGGCCGCATAGCTCTGCCCTATCCTTGCAGCGTTGACAAGGTAAGCGTCGACCACCACTCCCCAGGAAATGCCCTGTGCCTGAATGACTTCTGCGGGAAGATCCCGCTCGAGCTCTATCGGCTCGACGGCGTGGTCAAAAAAGTGCTTCTTCGCCGAAGTGGCCATTAGATTTGGATCTCAAAGTAAGGGTCAAAACCGGTGTTCTCTGAAGGGTAGCCACGGGGGTTTGAGATCACCCGGCAGCCAGCCAGCTCAACATCTGTAGCCTCATGCGTGTGACCGAACACCCACACATCGGCCTCCTCGATTAGGTGCTGCCAGTCGTTGGTGTACGCCGCAGTAAGATGCCCTTCATGCTGCTCACCAATCACCACGGGAGATGGTGAGTGATGGGTTACCACTACCGTTTTGCCGTCAAACGGTTGAGCAAGCTCTTGGGTGAGCCAGTCCTTGGTGATGTGGTTCCGGGTAACCAGGTCATCCGGTCTCAATCTTCTGTAGTTCGAGTCTGCCCTGATGTACTTGAAGTCGTTCATGCCTTGCCTGGCAGCGTTGCTGGCCGCGACCTGGTTCCCTGTTGACGTGAAGTCAGTCCATGCTGTGCTGCCGAGGATTCTGACATCCCCCAAAATCAGCGATTCGTTGTCCAGAACATGCACGTGGCCGGCCGCGGCGTCCTTAATCTTCTGCAAGGTGCGATCAAGGTGCCCGTCGTAATATTCGTGATTCCCTGTGACGTACACGACCTGGCAGCCGAACGTCTCGTTGGCCCATTGGACGCCCCTGACCTTTTTGTTGATGTCGCCGGCGAGGATTACCAGGTCAACTCCACCATCAAGGGGCGGCGGGTCGAAACGGTGGAACTCGGCATGGAGATCTGAGTAAATTCTGATTCGCAAACGCTGGCTCTTGAGGATTTAGCTGTAAATTGAAGCGCACCGGATCTGTCAGCGCGGCGAGCGCGTGGGTATGCCGATGCGATGGATTGAGGGCTTCCCAGCGCTCCCATAAAAATCCAGGCACGGCGCCTTTATATCCACTCCACGCACTATATTGCATGGAGCGGAAGCGCGCAATATGGCTTTATCCTCAGCTTTGGATGCTCCAAATGTCGCTGAGAGAACCACTCGCCGCCGTCCTGAGGCTGTCGCGCGCAGCCCAGAATCTCTCCCAAGAGGACTTCCATGGTCGAGTAGAGCCTCGCCAACTCAGCAATATCGAACACGGCAAAAGCAGTCCTACCCTTTCCACCCTCGAGGACATATCTGCAATCCTCGACATCGACCTAGTCGCCCTCCTCGCCGCGGCCTCCTCCCATGGTCGCCGTCAGACACCCAAGGAGTTTTTGAAAGACCTGGCCGGCGAGCTTGCCAAGCTGGAAAAGCTAGGTGTCCTGGACAACCTCGACGGCGAGTTCAGTGATGGGAAGCTCCACTCGGTGCATCCCCGTATTCGATCAAAAGAGATCAACCGGGCGGCAGTACTTAAGTGCAAGGCTGAGGGGAAGACGCAGGTAGAGACCGCGGCGACGCTGGGGCTTGGCCAGTCGACGGTTAGCAGGCTGTGGAAAGACGACCACTAAGCGCTGTGCACGCTTGGTTTACGTACACGTGATCAGTTGGCCGGCATCCCGTGGGGATTCCCAAATTGCATACCTGGCGCTTAAGAAGACCGCCCGCTCCCTGACCTGCAATCTCTTCACTGGAGGGCTGATATGCAGCGACTGGGCCGCCAAGCGCAACTGCATGATATTTGATCATGCTTTGTGGGTAAGATTGAGTGTGGTAAACAGGCTGGGCTTGAATCAGCCTATTGCGCTCCAGCTATTTTCATCATTCGCCCCAGTAGTCATGGTAGGGCTCAAGGTTTTAAGAACCGGTCTCGAGCTTAAATCTCTCGCCAAGATGTGACAACGTCTGTGCCGTATTGCTCTTTCCATGCCTTTAGACGATTGTGGTTTGACCCACGAGTTTCAACGACTTCACCCGTATGTGGATTCCGATACCGTCGCATCGACTTGGCAGTTGATTTTACAGCAGGCGCATCTTTAGCAATCGACTGTAGAGCTTCGTGAACGCACTCTGCAGATGAAATGGCGGTGAAGGCGCGGCCTGGCTTGATCAAACGTACAACATCGCTCGCGCTGAAATTATAGCGATCTTTCAGCCTTATAAATTCTTCCGTAAACGCAAGGTCTTTAGCGAGACCAGGCTTTTCTTCAAGCTTGGTCAACTTACTTTTAAGGGAGAGATAGTCATTAAGGTTCGTCATTTTATAGCCCTCACCCCGGAAACAATGCGTTTGTATTGACGAGACCTAGATTCACCTGACAAGTGAATCATGCTGGTTCGGTTTTAGTGCTGCCGGTAACACTCAAATCCTCGCGACACTCACTTTTTTCGCCGATCAGTTTGCGCAGCTCCGAACCTTCTTCGGACTCGTAAAAACTCACTATCTCTATCAGCCGCAAAGCCTCATCATCACTGTAACCATAACGCTGAATCAGCTGATCAAGCTCCTTGCTGAATTCCAGATCGAGCTGATAGTTCGAGTCGCTGGCTTCGAGACGACGGGCCTCGTCAGCAAGCCTCGTCAGCAAGAACTGAAGCTCTCGAATCTCAACGTAGGTATGAGGTCGGCTCATGATTCCGCACCTGGCTTAGGACGCAATTTGAGTGTAGTCCAAGTCTTAAGGGTGTTAAAGGGGTTCAAAGGGCCTTTGGCAGGAATCGCAAAGCGCTCCGCCACGCCACTTTGCGTGATTCAGGCCAGTCCTGAGGGCTGAGGCTCTTCCGCACGCCGGGCAAGCATGGTGATTTGGGCGGACTTCATCGTTTTCGATGCATTAAATTCATTTTCTTATATTTCAATAACTTAACTCATTGATTCAGCTCCTGTAACAATGATAGAGGCCATGTTCGTTTACGAAAACCGGTGCCATCATGCGCTCATGAACCATGCCCAAAGCGACATATGTCAATTTACCTTAAACCTTCCATATCAGTTTAGAGGAGCGGCCACGAGGCTCTGAGAGCAGGGACAATATACTGATAAAACCTTGCTTGGCCTCGGCGCTCCGCGATTCCGAATTTTGAAGCAATTTTCTGCCTGGAAGGCTCTATCTCAAGCATTACAAGGCGCCACAATTTAAGCGTAAATTGGCATCGAAGGCCGTTTCGCCCACACATAATCTCCGGTGCATATTGCTGGTGACGGTGATAGCAAATGACTGATGCGCTGAAGCCGCTTCGCTCACCTCTGACGCGCGGCTTAACCTCATGCGCCATGCGCCATGCGTCATGCGTCATGCGTCAGAGCGCGGGAGGCGCACAGAGGTGTCAGCCGTCCCCGGAGGCTTTTAGGTTCAATCCAGCAATACCCTCTCTCTATAACCTCGTTCACTACAAGACGTCGCCTAAGAAATACGAGGCGAGCGATTCTGACTGCGGGATGCGCCTCCACTCGAACAAAAAATCGGCCAGTGCTTTGCGGCCACTATTTTTTTAGCAACCATTCCACATGCGCCAAATCTTCGGCAGAAAGATTACGTCGGACGCTCTCCCATACTGCAGCAATGTGATAGTTCTGGAAGCACTGCGCCAGGGCTTTTATCTCGCCACGATCACTGGGGAAGACACTATCGGTAAACGTAAGCGCTCCCTGGAGAAAGTCATGCTCAGCAGGCCTAATCAAATTAAAAGCACATCCGATAAGCAAATACGCCACTGCTATAGCCTTTGGAGGCGCCGTTTCAATGTTTGCCACCAGTTGCCGAACTGTTGGCCTATCGAACAATTTAGCATTCAGCCTTGAACCTTTATCTAATCTTATGAACCATCGCGCGATACCGCCATCACTAATTAAAGTAGGTTGGTATAGGAAAAAACCCAGTAAGAAATAGAGTGCATACTTAGAGGGCTGGCTCATTGTAGGTTTGGCCGGCGCATTGTCTACCCAGACCTGTAAGCGGCCGACAATTCCGCAGATCCTGCATTCAGATGCAATCTCCTGAAAACCACGCGCACTTCGGCTGATCAACCCGGTGCCGTGGTCAAAGGTTTCGCGCTGAGTATGCTGGGAGTAAGCAAGCCAGGATCCGGTCAGCTCACTGAGGCTGCTCCTATCAAGGCGCTGCAGCAAAACCGGGTGACGATGATAGGTGCACACAGCGGCCCCACGTTTGCGCCACGCCCTGCGCAGTGCTGGGGCTCTCATCGCTGTCACATCGTCTGCAATGCACTGAGCACAGTACTTACGGTTCTCCCGAGGATGCGTGGCATCACCTGGAAGCGAAAATTGGACGTGCATGCGATTCTGTAAGCGCGCTGGAAACACGTTGAGGAACGCCTGAGATCGATAAAGCGTGTCGTGTTCAAGGATGTCTCTTCCCAGCGCCACGCTATAGCCAGCGGAGCCAAGGAGCACGGCCGGATCCCAAGGAATCTGATCCGCATTCCCTTCATTTGACGGAGCTGTCGCCACCTCACTGGCCAACCTCGCCGGAATTGGCAGACCGTTGGAGTCTGCTACGCCGCGTGCACGTGTGAGCATTTGGCGCTTATAGGAGTCATAGGACTGCTGACAACCCTGAGTCAGCCCTGTACACCACTGCAGAAAATCATCATGAATGATCGTGATTGATGGGGAACATGCATTTCTGGACAGCCAGGAGCCCAAGGTCTCGTCAGCGACCGGTTTGAGGTACGTTTCGAATCCTCGCTCGAATACCGCCTTGAGTTTCGGTTTAGGTGTGTGAATACTCAGCACTTCAGCAGGCTGGGAGTCTTGCTGTTTTACAGAGTGAGCGGGTACCAGGCTATGGAAACTGAGTGCTTGTGCAGCTCCAGCGACCTCTGCAACCCTGGCAACCTCAGCATGGGGAAGAGCCACTTTATCCAGCGCTCCCGCCCTCCCTGCCATTGACTCGGCGTCCAGCACCATTGACGCCTTGAGTGCCCTGAGAGCGGACACGGTTTTGCCAACAAGCCCCTTTGTGTGCTTATGAAGCTCGTATAGATCGATACCGTGAGACGTCACGAATTCGGGAAATAGGAGCGGGATGGTCTTAGGCACCAGCATTCTGACGAGGTCGTTTTCGGCGTCAATCGCTCCTTGCTGGAGCGGGTCGAATACGGCCGGCGGACTTTCCAACGGAACTAGGTAAGTTGGGATTTTCGACAATGCCAGTGCTTCCATTGTCCCGGCAACGAAGTGTTGATAGGCCTCGTCGCACTCCATAGCCTTCAGATCGACGTACACGACCTCGACCCCCATACCGAGTGCGCGCAACCCCAGCTCCGTTAGCCCGTCGTACGTACCACAGAAGACAATGTCATAGCCGAACGGCGGCGATAGCAGATAGGACAGCACTTTATAAGTCAAATGGATCTTCTGCTGGTGCTTGCTGAAGAAGTCGTGCCCATCGTCAAATATGATCGTCTGATACCGCCTCAAATGAAGCGCAGAAATGTAAGGGAGGCTAATCCTGCGTGGTGGGTGGATACCAGCGGAGTAGATGGGCAGGCCTAGCGACCTGAGGAGATGGGTCATGAACACGAAATCAGCATTCATGGCCATCCTTGGCACCAATTCCGAACGCATGCCTTCGCGAGCTAGCAGCTGATGAAGACGGGAGGCGAAAGCGCTTGCTCCAGCGCCCGCCTCACCCCTCACGACAATCAACCTTCCTTCTGCCTTATGGCGGTCGCGTAGGAGAGCCAGAGCACGCTGCAAAGGCGGTTCATTGGCTGAACTGCATACCCATCCACGCCACACAGATTCAGTCATCCCCGAACGTGGGCAGCAGCATGCTACGACTCAGGCTAATCAGCTCTTGATCAATCCGCTCCTCTCCGGACTGAATCGCGAGTTTCGCAGAGGCGACCAGCACCTTCACGATCTCTCGCGTGCTCCCATTACATTCATTTACCAGATCGGCCTGAATTTCCCGGGTATCCAGAACAGAGGCTTTCCTGAGTGGCATGAATTTGACGAAAGTTTTGAGGAAGCGCGAGAACTCTAAGCTGTCAGACTCCCACGAGGGCACCTCCCACAGTCCGAAGCGCGATCGGCACTGTGAATCTACAGCTAGGTGGGATTTGAATTCCTCAGTGCCCACGACAATCACACTCAACCCCATGTCACTGTTAGCCAAGGCGCGCAGATAGGTGTAGTTGGACTGAACGAGCATGTGCTTTGCACCGATCAGCGCGTTTGCTTCGTCAAGGATGCAAACCGCTGCTTGCATTTGCTCCAGCCTTTCCTTCGTGCGCTTAACACCATTGGGATTGCTCATCGTCTTCGCATTCTCCGTGAAGCCGATTTGGCTCAGAAAGATTTCCTGGAGGTCGATGTGCCTTCCACAAGTGGCCAAGTCGATCCGGATGACACGAGTGGCGTCAGGCGTTTTAAACAGAGCCTCTGCACGCTCAACCATCGTCGATTTGCCGATGCCGCTAACGCCGATGAGTCCAATACACGATCGACTGCCGATGCGCTGAAGCTCGATCAGGCGTGCGACCGCATCAAAGAAAGACTTGGTGCTGCCGGTCTTGATCCAAACCGGCATGTCGCAGTACGCGATGCGAGCCTCGTTGTCCATGAGAGCGATCTGCTGGACTTTCGGGGCCAAATGAGACAAATCCATGGCTATTCCCCCTCGAACTCTTCGACGGTTTCCGCGAAGTTACGCTGCTGATAGGTGACTTTCTTGGCTTTCTTGGCGGGGTGCTTGAGCAGCGGATCGAACTTATCTGCAGCATTGATCTCACGCTGCTTGCGCATCGCAGGACTGGGAAGCGCGAGCGCCTTGCTGATCATTTTGGTGCGAGCGAGGAACGCCCTGACAGCCCGCTCCCCCAGCTTCCCTGCCCTTTTCCCTGCTTTGGCCAGCGACTTGAGCAGAAGATCACGGGCGGCAAGGGTTCCAGTGGTCTGCTCACGCGCAGGCACCTGAATCCACTCACCCTCTATAAGGACGAGGATGGAAGACAAGTTGACTGGGTCATACTTTACGCGTAGCCGCTTGCCGACAAAGGGTCGCAGAACGTTGCTCGAGTAACGGAAGCCGTTGACCTTGAGCCCCGTCCTGGACAGGATAGGATTCTTCTCCGGCATGACCTCGATGATGAAGTTTTTGACGTTGTGGACTTGCCGGGGAATGGTGGGCGCCCCATTCTTGTCCGTCATGGCCTCGAGCCAACGCTGACGCGGCGTCTTCCCGTCTGTTGCTATGGTGTCGTGATACTCGCAAACGGAAAGCGTGAAGTACCTGATGAACTCGTCAAGCGTCATCGCATGATCTTTCGACGGATCATAGTCCCTTTCCTTCCGAGTCCTGGAGGCCGTCCCCCCGGGCAGCATCTGGACGGCGCCGATGTTCAAAGTGCCCAAAACTCGCTCGCAGATTCCTCCATCCTGTTTTTGGCTACGGTGCCGAAGCTTGATCCCTTCCAGCGCGCACGCACCGGCTAGATTCCCCGACCTAAACTCGCGAGCGTTGTCAGTCAGCAGCTCGTCAAAGAGGCCATAAAACTCGTAATCGTGATCTTCAAGATCCAGCTTCTTCATAAACCCGTCTTTAGGCATTACTGCGTGCTTGAGCGCATGAGCAACGCTGCAGAGGCAGGGATAACGAATGGCGATATAGAAGCCGAGGATCACCTTGGTCTTGGCGCAGATCGCCAGGGTGATCCAAGGCCGGCCAATGCTCTTGTCAGGCTCTTCAGTGCTGGAAATGAAGACATCCGCAACGGTGTGATCCATCTGGACTTGCTCAAGCGCACGACTGAACCCACGGAAACCGTCCCTAAGCTGGAAATTGTCACCAGCAAAGTCTTTGCCACGCACGGGAACCGCTTTTTCGTACTCGGACAGCTTGTTCATGCGGTCGCAGATTGTTTCGTAGGAAGGCACCTCGGTGATTTTCAGCTCATGGCAGATCGCTTGAACCCCCTTCCATACCGTGCGGTAAGATGCACCTTGCCCACGATACAGCCAGAACTGGTCAGCAATGATTTTCTCAATCTCGGGTGAGAGGGTCGTTTTGCCTTGCTTACGCCCACGCTTCTTCGTAAGCAAACTGATAGGGCCAATCTCGGGATTGTAGTTGCGGCGCACCTCGTAGTAACGAGGCCGACTGAGCCCGCATTCCTTGGCGGCTTGCTCAGCGGAGATCTCTTTTTTGAGCTCTCGCTCTATGATCTTGAAACGATCGTGCGCTTGCTCCATTTGCTTCGTAGTGAAGCCATCAATCAATATGAGCGAGCGCGCCGATTCGATTTCTGCGATCTTGGTAGCAGCGGCCTCATTGAGGGTCTGGTGATCGACAGGGATCGCCTTAGCGGCTTCCACCGCACATACTTTGAGAGTGCGTAGATTCTTTAGGTATACTTTCCTGGTGGCCTCGTCGATGCCCTCGACCAACCAGAGATCATTGTCATACCTAACAATTTTACTACTACTATCTAGCGCTGAAAAAGAATTCATAACGGATACCTCTGCTCAGTGGCCATGGGCGGAACCTTCAGCAGCGCTTCTCAACGCTTACTTATCAACCTTCATGAAGATCCTTCTTTTAGGCACTAAGCTGTAGCCGTGACGAGGCACGTTCGGTGAAACCAGCGTTAGGCGCCGCCCGATTGTTTTTAGCATTGGACTAAAAGTCCTGTTATGTTGGACATAGATATCCCAAGGGTTTGAAACCCTAAGACGGTTTGTTTGCCCTGCCCGGCCATGCCTTGTTTGCGATCAGTTGGTCGGCTACTGGCCAGCCGGTTTCTGGTTGGCGGTGGGAGTCGTTCGGTCGTGGATTAGATCAGTAGCGGACTTTTCGCAGACCAAGCAGTATTGGCTTTCGAATATCTCAACTACAGCGCCAGGCCTTGCACCTCCTGACTAAGCACGACACCCCATATCAGCCCCTGCTTCTTGGCCTCCAAACTTGCGAGACTAAGCTCGTGGGTGTTCCTACGGCGGGCTTTGTAGTATCAGAAGTTGCTAGGGTCGCATTCATTCGCAGCTTCCTGAACGGTAAAATTCCCACTGAGCGTCCTGACGATAATGGTGCACCTACCCTGTGCGTCCATTATTTGCTCCGGGGTAAAACCGTTGACCAGGATCAGCGATCTCCACACCGTTTTCGCTGCGACCTTGGCGACTGCAGACTGAATTAGAGCGTGATGATCCACCGCCTTCACACTGTCAATACAAACTGAACACACCTCGTCGCTACGTGCATTCCTGAGGAGCACCTGCCTGGCCGTCGCGTTCAAACCCTCTACAACCCAGATATCACTGTTGAATTGCACGACCATGGGGTTCTCACCCGAAGCGTCGTCGAAGCTCATGATGAATCCTCCGATTAGTGGCTACTAGTGGTGTCGGACGGTACCTACTGAAAGTACCGTCCGACTTGCTTCAGCGCTGGACTATTCCAGCACTATTCTCTTAAGGCATCTTGGGTGAAGGCTTTTAGTGGTACCGAAGAACCTCTTGGGAGAACAGAACATCCAGGCGTTCGGCAGTGGCGCTATAGGATGGCGGCTTGATCTTCAAGAAAGAACACTCTTGGCAAACTACACGCCACGTGTTCTTCTTGGTCGAGGAGGCTGTTAGGAACTCGCGCCTGAACACGCCAGCGATAACACTTTCAACTTCCGCACTCAGCCGAGACTTTCGCTTTGCGCATTCTGTAATTTGAATTCGCATCTGAGGAGTGATTGCGTCAAATTTCACCTCGTGGGGCCATGGCTCCCTCAATTCAGAAACTTCCTGACTGAGTTTGCTTTGGTCGAACTCCTCAAAAGAACAAGAATCAGATCTTACGAACAGTCTCGTACGGGAGGCAGTATCATCGCTTTTTTGCTCGGTCGTGATCTTTCGAGTGGCGATACCAGTAACAAGGAAGCCAACGACCAGATCAGTAGCGCTGTCCAACATCATGACCACCGATGGGTAAGTCCTTGGAGGACTACCCGAGATCGGTTCCTTGCTCACGCGGCGTTCTGCTTTGGCGGTCTTATTTGAAGATATGTCGCGCGAAGATAGCCCTGGCGGGCGGGGTGTGTTGGGGACGACCAGTGTAGCCGGCTTTATACAGATGGGATTATGTTGGGCTGCGTCCGATTCAGGCGAACCAGGCTTGGTTGGCTTGCGCATCATTTACCTCCAATCCCGCTTTTAAAACGGTTGGGGAAATGGATAGGCTACGGGGGGCTAGCGGGATCGTCCCCATCACCACCTGCTGCAAGTCAGTCGATGAGACTCAAATTTTAACGCTCAAATTTGCCGTGCAGCTTTTGAGGTTTAGCACCGCAAATTCGTAGCGCAAGCTTGATTTTTCTTCTTTATTATTTTACCTATATAAATCAGCAAGTTGAGATGGAAAAAATTTTGTGTCATGGAATTGAAACGAAGAAAAAGCAGGTGGTTTTTTCTTCTTTCTAGCTATGCGCGGCTAGGAGGCAGGGTTTGCGGGGGCTTTTGGGGTGAAGGTTTTTAAAGGCTGGTGACAGATCCCGCTTACCCGCTTAACGTCCTCCCTCTCAACGGCCCACGCCTCGTATTCAGATAAGTCATTGTCTGAACGCCATCCCGTCCATGCTCGACCAGACCACACTCGTTACCAGAGCCTGCTTCAATTCCAGATCGCTCGTGCACTGATTCACCCGGGTACTGCGCAAAATCTGTTTGATCCGCATCAGGCGTGATCTCTTCCTTTACCTGCGGATCTCATCCTCGCGAACTAGGCCTCGCTCTAAGGGATTCAACCGTTGTCCCTGAGAGTCCCGTTTATGTCCGTAAATACCCCATCCCTCTGAACCGGACTGTTCTAGTTTCTACCAGCCTCTGACCAGCAGCCTGGTCGTCAGTGCAGGCTCGCTTCCGACGAGCCTGGCAACGCGGGGTTCTCTTTTGCACACAAAACAATAAACAGGGAGATTCAAATGAGTATCCGACTGTATCGTTCTGTTCTCGTTGTCATCACCTGCTTGTTATGTTCAACCGGCTTTGCTGGCGAACAACCTTATCGATTTGGCTTGGGCAAAGCCGATGTTACCGGCGAGGCAGCGGAAGTCGGGATGATGGGGTACTCCTCCACCGACCAGAAGACCGCCGGCATTCATACACGGCAATGGTCGAGGGCGTTCATCATTGAAGATGCGGCCACGGGCAAGCGGCTGGTGTACGTCAACACCGACCTGGGCATGATTTTCCAAGCGGTGCAGCAAGGTGTCTTGCGCAAGTTGGAGAAGAAATACCCGGGGGTCTATAACGAAAACAATGTGATGCTGGCGGCCACTCACACTCACTCAGGTCCTGGTGGCTTTTCTCATTACACGATCTACGACTTGTCGGTACTGGGCTTTCAGGAAAAGACCTTTAACGTGATTGTCGATGGCATCGTGCGTTCAATTGATCAGGCCCATCGACAGATGCAACCTGGTCGATTGTTTTATGCCAAGGGTGATCTCACCAATGCCAGCAAGAACAGGTCGCTGCTCTCTCACCAGCGCAATCCGGATGTCGCCGGCTACATAGACGGTATCGACCCGGAAATGACGGTGTTGAAGTTCGTCGACCAACAGGGCGAGCTTGCCGGAGTCATCAGCTGGTTCCCTGTGCACGGCACATCCATGACCAATAACAACCATCTGATTTCTTCTGATAACAAAGGCTATGCGTCTTACCACTGGGAACACGACATCAGTAAAAAACCAGGGTTTATCGCCGCCTTTGCCCAGACCAATGCCGGCAACTTGTCGCCCAACTTGAACTTGCGTCCAGGCTCCGGGCCGACTGAGGACGAATTCGCCAACACCAAGGAAATCGGCTTGAGGCAGTTCAACAAAGCCTATGAACTGGTGACCGGGCCGACCGAGGAAGTGACCGGTGGGCTCGACAACCGCTTTCAGTTTGTCGACTTCCACGGCCTGACCGTACGCCCTGACTACACGGATGGCACGCCGAAGACGCTGTGTATTGCCGCCTTGGGCAGCAGTCTGGCAGCCGGCAGCACGGAAGATGGCCCTGGTCCGCTGGGCATCAGTGAAAGCAATAATCCGCTGCTGTCTTTCCTCGGCGGCTTGCTGACCGGTGCGCCGTCCAAGGAGCTGAAGAAGTGCCAGGCTGAAAAACAGATACTGGCCGACACTGGCAACAAGAAACCCTTCCCCTGGACTCCCAATGTGCTGCCGATCCAGATGTTCCGCATCGGCCAGCTCGCCGTACTGGGCGCTCCGGCCGAGTTTACGGTGATGTCCGGTGTACGCATTCGCCGGGCGGTACAAGCCATAGTCGCACCCATGGGCATCAACCATGTGATCTTCAATGGTTATGCCAACGCCTACTCCAGTTATGTCACTACCCGCGAAGAATACGGTGCCCAAGAGTATGAAGGCGGCTCGACGATCTTCGGCCCCTGGACCCAGGCCGCCTATCAACAGCTGTTCACCGACATGGCCAGCGCCATGCGTGACCATCAGCCGGTCGCCAGTACCGCCCAGCCACCTGACCTGTCCTGCTGCCTGTTGAACTTCCAGACCGGTGTCGTCACCGATGCCCCGTACATCGGCACCTCGTTTGGCGATGTGCTGCAGCAACCGGAAAAGATCTACCACCGGGGGCAAACCGTGACGGTGGCCTTCGTCACCGGGCACCCGAAGAACAACCTGCATACCGAAGACACCTTCCTGAGCGTGTACTACACCTCAGCCGACCCCGCCCGTGAGAAAGCGGCCATACGTGTGGCGACCGACAACGACTGGGAAACCAAATACCGCTGGGAACGGGTCGGAGTTTCTGCATCGAAGGCGACTATTTCTTGGGATATTCCGCAGGATGCCAAACCCGGCTACTACTACATCAGCCATGGCGGTGATCAGAAAAATGTCTGGGGAACGATCAGCGCCTTTACAGGAACTACTCGAAAATTTGAAGTAGTGGCTGATTGACCCTCGGTTGGTGACAAGTTACTTCTGGCAGGGTTCGTTCTTGCTCATCAGGGATACTTCAAGTGCTGGTCGCCTGGCCTGCACTTGATATTCGCGTCGTATTTACTATCAGTAAACGTCGCTTTCAAGATGGCCCTCTGTAATATCGCCACCCAAGATAACTCCACCTTACTTGCTGGCCTCTCTTGATTCGTTGTTATTCTGACCCGGCAGTCATTATTGGTTGGTGACGGCCTTGCCCAGGAGCCTGGGTATTGATGAGTTGTTTTGTAATATTTGTACCCTACTCTACCGGCCACTGCGTATAGGGGCTTTTGGCTCAAGTTCGACAACACACGCGCTCTTTCTTCAGGGACCGACCATGATTGACATCAAAGTGCTCGTTGCCAACATCACCAGGTTTTCTCAATCTGCCAGCACGCTATCGGAGGCGGAGCGCAAGCAACGTGCGGAAAACTTGATAGAGCAAATAAAAAGCGCCGTCGCCAAAGGGGCGAACCTGAACCAGGCCTACGCCCACGTTCAGGAACTGACGCCGTACATCGAGCCTCAGCCCAACCCCCTGGAGGCCTTGAACTACAAGCTCTGGATCGAGCTCAAGGACCGCCATACCCCGCCGCTGCTGCCCTCCTCCCTTCAGCGCGAGCAGATCGGCCTCTACGCGAAAGCCTCTGAACAGGTGATTGATGAGGTGCTCGATAGCGTTGAAGACGAAGAGCAACAGCACAGCCTTATCGAAGAAAAGCTCAGCGCCCTGCGCAAGCAGATCTTTGGCATGGAAGAACCTCAGTTCCTGCTGCAATAAAGG
Source organism: Pseudomonas piscis (assembly GCF_009380155.1). GTDB lineage: Bacteria > Pseudomonadota > Gammaproteobacteria > Pseudomonadales > Pseudomonadaceae > Aquipseudomonas > Aquipseudomonas piscis. The sequence continues at coordinate 699,197 of NZ_WHUV01000002.1, forward strand.
GGCGCTAGTGGGACGTCGACTATTTAAAAATCAAATCTGTGTCTTTCAAAGTCCGCTTTTTGTCCTTTAATGCCCTGGTGGTATTTGCGGCGCAGCCCTCAGATTAGAAACGATAGGAGCCTCTTGAAAGAAAGCGCTTATTGAGCAAAAAAATAGCCATGCCCCATAAAAGTGCATCTTATCCTTTGCTGGGTCTTATGCCTTGAATAGCTGCCTGGGTGTCGTCTTTGCTATGAGTGACTGTCGCATTTGAAATATCAGGGCTTAACTTTGCAGCAGGGCATAGCCTGGCACTTGCGACTAGAGCTTCGAGAAAATAGCGCTCTATTTAATAAAAACATCAAGAAAGAACAATAAGGTCGACCTTTTATGAGGGCGTTTCCCCAACGCACCTTACAGGAAGCTTATCGATGACAGACGCCCCAAAGTTTCATCGTCGTACTTTTTTGAAAGGCAGTGCACAGGCTGCAGCGCTGGCCGGAATGTCCGGACTTTTTCCCGAAACCATACGACGCGCACTGGCCATTGAGCCGGATGTACGCAGCGGCACCCTGCAGGATGTCGACCACGTGGTCATCCTGATGCAGGAAAACCGTTCGTTTGATCATTACTTCGGCCACCTCAACGGCGTTCGTGGATTCAACGACCCCCGGGTCCTCAAGCGCGCCGATGGCAAGTCGGTGATGCATCAAACCTACAAAACCACCGAATACCTGCCCTATCACTTCGATACAAAGAACGTGCACGCCCAATGGTTAGGCTCGCAGAACCACGAGTGGTCGGCGTTTCACGGGACCTGGAACGAAGGCCGCAACGACCAATGGACGGCGATCCAGGACTACACCGCCATGGGCCATTTCAAGCGGGATGACATCCCGTACTACTATGCCCTGGCAGACGCCTTCACCCTGGGCGAGGCCTATCACCAATCGATCATGGGCCCCACCAACCCCAATCGCCTGTATCACATGACCGGGCGCACCGCGCCTACCGGCGATGGCAAAAATGTCCAATACACCAACAGCATGGGCGACGGCACCATTGGTGTAAGTGGTTCTGTGGACTGGACCACCTACCCCGAACGCCTGAGCGAAGCCAATATCAATTGGCGTATTTACCAGGAAGGCGGCTACCAGTCGTCTTCACTCTGGTGGCTCTACCTCGATCTCAAATGGAAGTGGCTCATACAGGAGGACAACAATTACGACTGCAATGCCCTGGCCTGGTTTAAACGCTTCAAGGAATCAAAACCCGACTCCGATTTGTGGCAACGAGCCATGGTCGCTCGCGGAGTGACCAAGTTGCGCGAAGACGTGCAAAACAACACCTTGCCACAAGTATCTTGGATCGTGCCGCCGTACTGTTATTCGGAACACCCTTGGTGGGGTCCCTCCTTCGGTGAATACTACGTGTCGAAGATTCTCGAAGCCCTGACCAGTAACCCCAAGGTCTGGGCCAGGACCGTATTCATCATCAACTACGATGAAGGCGACGGTTATTTCGACCACGTGTCCGCTGCCGTACCACCATGGAAACCGGGCACCGGCCTTTCGGCCGTCGACACCCAAGGCGAAATCGAAAGCGCCACCCAGTTGCCCATTGGCTTGGGCCCGCGCGTGCCGGTACTGGCGATATCGCCGTGGTCCCGGGGCGGAAAGGTCAGTGCCGAAGTCTTCGATCACACCTCTGTGCTCAGATTCCTCGAAAAACGCTTCGGCGCCACCGCAGACAATATTTCCCCCTGGCGCCGGGCGGTTTGCGGTGACTTGACCTCGCTTTTCGACTTCACCGGGAAAACCGATAGCAGCGTGCCCGCCAACCTGACCAACCTGACTGAAACCAAAGCCCGTCAGGATGACGCCTACTACAAGCAGTACTATCGCTCCTACCCTTATTACACCAACCCTACGACCTTGCCGGGCCAGGAAACCGGCCAGCGCGACGCCCTGGCAGTGCCCTACCAGCTACATGCCGAGGTCAGCGTCGCCGCCAGCGATGGCAGCCTGCTGCTCAACTTGAGAAACGAGGGCATGGTCCTGCCGGAAAACCCGTACGCACGTTCGGCTGCGGTCTTCCAGGTGCACTCCAACGAACGGGGCGCCCCGGCGTTCTATACGGTGACCAGCTACGATATCCATGCGGCAACGAACCTTAGAAGCCGCGGCCAGACGCTCATTGAAAACCTCAAGGACCGTATCGACGCGAACGGTCGCTACGGCTTTGAAGTGCGTGCACCGAATGGCTTCTATCGGGAATTTACCGGCAATAACCAGTTGGCCAAGACCCTCGCCCGGCCTGAGGTTTCAGTCAGCTACCAGGGGGCGCAGATTGTCCTGACGATCAAAAATACCGGGGTACTGGCCTGTACGGTGACGGTGAAATCCAACCCCGCGTACAAGGGCGATACGGTGCACACCCTTGAGCTCAAGCCGGGTGAAAGCCTGAGCGATTCTTGGTTGCTGCGCAGCAGTTCCGGCTGGTATGACCTGACCCTCACAGCCACCAACACCGAAAGCAACTTCTCTCGACGGCTCGCTGGGCATGTTGAAACCGGTTTGCCAAGCCGCACCGATCCACTCTTGGACATCATGCCGTCCTGATGAAAGGAACCTTCAAGATGAAAGCCATTCTTTTAGCGGTGTGTGCGGCGCTGATTGCCTACCTGGTGCTGTTTCGCCAGCCGGTGGACACCGTCGTGGAACAAGCGCCCGGGGTCGCCTCGCGCCCAGTGAGCAATACCCAGTCGGCCGTGCCTGCGCCAGCCGCTGACAGCCAAGCGCCAGCGTCGCTGGAACAGCGAATCACCGCGTTTTCGCAAACCGCCAACACCTTGTCGGCCACTGAGCGCCGGCAGACCGCCGAGCGCTTGATCAACGAGCTGAAAACCTCGGTCAGCAACGGCGAGGACTTGAAGACCGCCTATGCCCAGGTCGAACGACTGACGCCAAACATCGAGTCCGACCCCAAGTCACTGGAGCGCCTGAACTACAGCATCTGGATGGACATGAAAGACCGCTCCACACCACCGGCCCTCCCCTCGCCTGCCCAGCGCCAGCAACTGGAGACCTACCAGCAGGCCGCGAACCAGGCGATTGACGAAGTACTCAAGACCGTCGATGGCGACGAGGCACGGCGCGCCGCCATCGAGGAAAAACTCAAGGCGCTGCGCCTGGAGATCTTCGGCAGCAGTGCCCCACAGCCGCTGAGCCATTAAGGCACCTTGTCACCCCATGACGCACGGCAGTCATGGGGTGACAAGGTCTGCTCACCCACGGAATCCGCTGATGGCCATAGCCGACTCACCCACACTGACCACGCAAGCTATCGACTGGCTGGTAACACAGGGGCACTTGAAAGGGGCCGAAGTGGCACAAGCCAGGCAGCTAGAGGGCGACGCGCAACAACACGAGCTGCCCGAGCTGCTAATTCGACTCGGCCGCCTCTCGGAACAAGACCTGGCAACGGCCTGGTCGACCCTGCTCGACATTCCCTTGTTGCATGGCAGCGACGCGCCGCCGCTGGAAGGTGGTCTGCCACAGGTATCGCCACGGTTTCTGAAACACTACGGGGTGGTGCCTTTGCCGCCCTTCGACCAGCAACTGCACATACTGGTGAGCAACCCGGCCCAGCGTTATCCGATCCTGGCTCTGGAATATGCCAGCCAGCTCACGGCGCGCCTGTCGATTGGCCTGCGCAGTGAGATTGAACAATTGATCGAACGCTATTACGGCCAGGGCCGCTCGGCCATGGGCACGCTGATCGAAAACCTCGGCGAGAGCGTCGACAAGACCGACGATATCGAACACCTCAAGGACCTGGCTTCCGAAGCCCCGGTGATCCGGATCGTCAACCTGCTGTTGCAACGAGCGGTCGAGTTGGGCGTCTCGGACATTCATATCGAACCCTTCGAAAACCAGCTCAAGGTGCGTTACCGCATCGATGGAACCTTGCAGGAAGGCGAGGCGCCTCCGGTCAGTTCGTCGGCAGCGGTGATTTCCCGGATCAAGATCATGGCGCACCTGGACATTGCCGAACGACGCCTGCCCCAAGACGGACGCATGATGTTGAGGATTCAAGGCAAGGAGCTGGACCTGCGGGTCTCGACGGTACCGACCCGTCACGGCGAATCGGTGGTCATGCGGCTGCTGGACCGCGAGCAGGTGACCTTCGACTTTCCCAGCCTGGGCTTCGATGGCCAGCGGCTCCGGCAGCTCCTCGACTTGCTCGAACGCCCCCATGGCATTCTGCTGGTGACCGGCCCCACCGGCTCGGGCAAGACCACCACGCTGTACACCGCACTGACCCGGCTCAATACCAGCGAACGGAAAATCATCACCGTCGAGGACCCTGTCGAATACCAATTGCCCGGGATCAATCAGATTCAGGTAAAGCCGGCCATAGGCCTGGACTTCGCCGGCGCACTGCGCTCGATCGTCCGCCAGGACCCGGACGTGATCATGATCGGTGAAATACGCGACCTGGAAACCTGCCGGATCGCCATTCAATCGTCATTGACCGGCCACCTGGTGTTGTCGACCTTGCACACCAACAGCGCTGCGGCCAGCATTACCCGCTTGCTGGACATGGGTGTGGAGAGCTACCTGATCGCCTCGACCGTCACCGGGATCCTTGCTCAACGCCTGGTGCGACGGCTAGACCCGCAATGGCGCGAAGCCTTTGAGGCGCCGGCGCAACTAATCGCCGAGCACCAGCTGGATCGCTACACCGATGAGCGTCCGATCCGGCTGTACCGGCCCAGGGCCGATGCACCGGGAACCGGTTACAGCGGACGCAGTGCCGTCACCGAATTGTTGGTGATGAATGAAGAAATCCGCTCGCTGCTGATGCGCCACGCCGACGCTGCTACCCTGGAGCAGGCCGCTCGCGCTGCCGGTTTGCGCACCTTGCATGAAGAAGGCCTGCGCCAGGCCCTGGCGGGTATCACCTCACTGGAAGAGGTATTGCGCATCACGCGCAATGACTGACCATGGAACAGTATCAATACAAGGCATTGGACGCCGACCACAACACCGTGAACGGCCATCTTGAAGCCAGCGACCCGCAGGCCGCCGCGAGCCAGTTGCAAGAGCGTGGCCTGCTGGTCCTGCGGGTACAACGCGCCAGCGGCGCCTCGGGTTTGCCTCGCCCCTCCTGGTTGCGCCCGTCCCATTTGAGTCGCGAGGAACTCGGCCGTTTTACCCAGCAACTCGCGACGTTGCTCGGGGCTGACCAGCCGCTGGAACGGGCGCTGGGTATCCTGATCCGACAACCCGGCAAACCAGCGGCTCGGCAATTGATCGAACGCATTCGCGACCGGGTCAAGGCCGGACAGACGCTGTCAGCGGCCATGGCCGTCGAACGGCAATCCTTTACCCCGCTGTACTTGAGCCTGGTTCACGCCGGTGAAGCCGCCGGGGTGCTGGATCAAAGCCTCGGGCAACTGGCGAGCTACCTGGAACGGATGCAGGCCATCCGCACCGAAGTCATCAACGCCTTGATTTACCCGGCCTTCCTGGTGGTGGGTGTGCTCGGCTCGCTGGTGTTGCTGCTGGCCTATGTGGTCCCGCAGTTCGTGCCGATTTTCGACGGCCTGGGGGTGCCTGTCCCGCTGCTGACCCAACTGATCCTCGATCTCGGGCAGTTTCTTTCCAGCTATGGCCTGCATGCATTGGCGCTGCTTCTCGGGCTGGCTTGGGCAGCGCTGAGCTACATGGGCCGGCCCGGAAATCGCTTGAAATGGCATCGATACCTGCTGCGATCACGCCTGGCCGGCGGCTTGTTGAAACGCCTGGAAAGCGCACGGTTCGCCCGTACCCTGGGCACCTTGGTGACCCAGGGCGTACCCCTGATCAATGCCCTCGACATCAGCCGGCAAGTCGCCAATAACCTGGCGATGAACGCCGCTGTGGCAAACGCCACGGTCAAGGTCAAGGACGGTCAGCGGTTGTCGACGGCATTGGAGGCGGAACAACTGTTGCCAGACCTCGCGATCCAGATGATCGAGGTGGGTGAAGAGTCCGGGAAACTCGATGGCATGTTGTTGAAAGTGGCGAGCATTTTCGATGTAGAAGCCAAGCGCAGCATCGACCGCCTGTTGGCCGCGCTGGTCCCGAGCCTGACTGTGGTCATGGCGGCGTTGGTGGCGGTGATCATGCTGGCCATCATGCTGCCGCTGATGAGCCTGACCAGTAACCTTTGACCGGAGACGTTAATGAAAACAGCTCGTTCACTGCCCAAGCGCCAACGCGGCTTCACTTTGCTGGAGATGCTGGCGGTCATTGTCTTGCTCGGCGTTGTCGCGACCATCGTCGTTCGCCAGGTGGGCGGCAATGTCGACAAGGGCAAGTACGGTGCCGGCAAGGCGCAATTGGCCAGCCTGTCGATGAAAATCGAAAGCTATGCGCTGGACGTCGGGTCACCGCCGCGCACCCTCGATGCGCTGCTTGCCCGCCCCGCCAATGCCGCCAGTTGGAGTGGTCCGTATGCTAAGGCCAGTGATCTCAAGGACCCGTTCGGCCATGCATTCGGCTATCGCGCACCCGGCCAGCACGGTTCGTTCGACCTGATTTTCTACGGTCAGGACGGCCAGCCCGGCGGTGACGGCTACAGCAAGGACCTGGGCAGTTGGGAATAGCCATGCCTGCCATGCGGCCGGTTCAACAGGGCTTCACCCTCCTGGAAATGCTGGTGGTGCTGCTCATGGTTGCCGTGGGTTTCGGCCTGTTGGCCTCGGGTATCTCCCAAGGGCTCAAGAGCGCCCAGGAGCGTCAGGTCAAGCGTGACCTGAGCCTGGCGTTGCGCCAGGTCCGAAGCCAAGCCATCAGCGCAGGACAACCAGCCTCCCTGCGCCTGGATGTGCTGCGCAACAGCTATCAGCTGCCCGGCAAGACACCGCGCCAATTGCCGGATGGCATGACCCTGCGCCTGACGACGGCGGCCACTGCCGATAGCGATGAAGGGTCAGTCGGGCTGATCACCTTCTACCCCAACGGCGGCTCCACTGGCGGGCACCTGTACCTGGCGCGCGGCAGCCAAGCGACGCGTATCGATATCGACTGGCTCACCGGACGGGTCGACTGGCGGGATGGGCAACAGCCATGACGCCTTTGCCTCCCCGCCAGCAGCGTGGCTTTACCCTGGTCGAATTACTCGCGGCGATCGTCGTCCTGGGCATTGGGTTTGCAGTCGTACTCAACACCCTGGGTTACGCCACCCAGGCACTGGCGCGGGATGGGCAGACAACCCGAATGGCCCTGATGGCCACTTCGCTGATGGCCGAGTATGGAGAAGGCCTGGGCAGTGGCGCCCACCTGGAAGGTACCCGCGACGGTATCCAATGGCGCCTGAGCGCCACCCCGCTTCGGGATGAGGGGGCCATTGTGCTCTCCCAGCTAGAACTCATGCTGGTCAAGGGCAGCCGGCATGAACGCTTCGTCACGCTCAAGGCCATCAAGCATCCAGCGGGGACCCTGCCATGAGGCAAGGCCAGCGCGGGTTTACGCTGCTGGAAGTGCTGCTCGCCCTGAGCTTCCTCGGCTTGCTGATGGTGCTGATCGGTTCCGCCTTGGGCTCCGGTAACCACTTGCTGCTGCTCAGCGAAAGACACACCGATCGCCTGACCCAAGTGAGGACCGCGCAGAACTTTCTGCGCAGCGCACTCCAACAGGCGCTGGCCGAGGATTTTGGCCACGCGGCGGATCAGGAACGGGTGTTCGAAGGAGAACGACAACGCATGCGTTTCGCTTCTCCAATGCCCGGGCAACTCGCCGCTGGTGTCCAGGTGCATACCCTTGAAGCGGTGGCCGGCCCGGCTGGCGTCAATCGCCTGCAAATCAGTTTCAGCCACGACCGCCCGGATGGGCTACACCCCTGGGGCAATCCCCAGATACTGGTGCAGGAGGTTCAGGACTTGCGCTTGAGCTACAGAGGCCTGGACCCCAACCGCCAGCCGACCGACTGGCTGGAGCGTTGGCCCTGGCCGGACCGGCTGCCCCAGGCCGTGCGTATCGACGTCGATACTCGCGAAGCCGACCTGTGGCCCACGCAAATCGTGGCCTTGCGCCTGGATTCCGAGGTGACCCCATGAGCCGCCAGCGCGGCGCTGCATTGATCATGGTCTTGTGGGCCATCGCTCTGCTGGGACTGATGATGGGCAGCCTGGTCGAGATCCTGCGCCTGGAAAACCGCCAGAGCGCTTTTGAACTGCAACACAGCCGCGCCCTGCTGGCCGCGCAAGCGGGCCTGGCGTTGGCGGTCGAAGGGCTGTTTGCCTACCCGGCGCGCACGGTGGCTGACGGGCGTGTTTACTCATTGCCCTTTGAGCAGGCCACGCTGAGCCTCCAAGTCAGCAGCGAGCGCGGCAAGCTGGATCTGAATTTTGCCGCGCTGGACAGTTTCGCGCGCCTGGCCCATGGCCTCGGCGCAACCTCCGGGCAGGCTCGGCAATGGAGTGAAAGCCTGGGCCAACAGCGCAGTGCCGGTCCCCTCAAAGCGCTCGAACAGTTGCAGCAGTTACCCGGCATGCAGCCGCGCCTGTACGAGCGCTTGCTACCGCACCTCACGCTCTGGTCCGGCCTCACGGTGCCGGATGTGGATGCAGCCAGCCCCGAACTGCTGGCCTTGCTCAAACTGTCACGGCCAAAAGTCGCGCTGCAGCGGGGCCCCGAATCGGTGGTCAACGTGCGAGTCCTGGCGACGCTGGAGAATCAGGTTTCGGCTTCCCTGGAGGCCGTGGTTTTTCTTTCACCACAAGGAAGCGGTCAACGACCGTATCGGGTGCTGCGCTGGAAAGAATGAATCTGCTGATCCAGCCCCTGGCTGACCGGCTACAGCCGCTGATCCGCTGGCTACTGCTGCGCTGGCGAGGGTCGCCGCTGCCTGGATTCCTTGCCTGGTGGCGGGCAGAGCTCCTGGCCTGCCTGCCCGCCTCCTGGCGAGCCAGGATCAACCCCGAGAAAAAACAACCGTTGCTGTTTTCCCGGGACGACCATTTCTGGACCGGGGACGTTGAGCAACTGCAACCAGCCCTCGCGCCATCGACATCTGCTGCAGCAGTCCTGGTCCTGCTGCAGCACCAGCGCTTGCTCCATGAAGTGTCCCTGCCGGCGGCGGTGGCCCAGGACCTCAGCTCCATGCTGTCGTACGAGATGGACAAGTACACCCCGTTCAAGGCCAGTCAGGTCTATTTCGACTGTGTCCGCCTGCCCTCTGCCCACGACTCGCTGATCCGCATTCGCCTGGCCGTGGTCAGCCGTGAGCGGCTGGATACGCTGCTCGATCAGGCGCAACAGGCCGGTCATTCGATCATGGCGGTTGATGTGCTGGATGAGCACGGCACACGTTTGCACGTCGACTTGCTGGCACCCCATCGCCGCACCCGCAGACGCCGCTCGCTGATGCGGCCTGCTCCGGCCCTTGCGCTGGTCGCCCTGGTTCTGGCGCTGGCCGGCCTGCAGCTGTGGCTGCACAACCGTCAGCAGGCCCTTGAAGACATGCGGCAGCAGGTCAAGGCCCTGCAACGGCAAACGCAACAGGTCCAGGCGCTCAATCAGCAGATCGACGACACCCTCAACGCTCAACGCTATGTCGTGGAACGCCGGGCACAAACCACCTCGATGGCGGCGCTGCTCGATGAGTTGAGCCAATGCATCCCGCTGAATACCACCCTGGAGTCCCTGAATATCAATCCGGACGGCCAGGTCAGCCTGACCGGCCAAAGCAGCCAGGCCAGCGCCCTGATCAGTGCCATGAAAGCCTGCCGCAGCCTGGAAGGCATCAACTTCCAGGGCGCCATCCAGCCAGACCTTGTCACCGGCCTGGACCGCTTCAGCATGCTCGCCACCCTACGCAAAGCGGAGGCCAGCCATGCGCCTGCGACCAACCCCCGCTAGCCAGCGCGCCCTGGCCCTGGCCTTGGCCGCTTTGAGCCTGGTCGGGGGGTATTTTCTGACCTTGCATGTTTGGTTCAGCCAGCCTTTGTTGGCCATTGCCGATGAGATGGCGCTGCTACGCCACAACCAGCAACGCTACGTGGCATTGTCCGGCCAACGGCCTGCGCTGGAGAACTCGCTGGCTCAGATCAGGCACTCATCCGTGGGCAATGAAAACCTGCTGGCCGATTCCGACATGGGCACGGCCACCGCACAACTGATGCAGTTGATCGCCGCCGATTTGCAGGTATTCGCCACGGTGGGCGGTGGCTGCACACTGGCCAATCGAATTCCGGTGCCGGTCACCCAGCAAGGGCCTTATCGGCAAGTCAGTGTGCGGATCAACCTCGAATGCGCCATCGAGCCATTGGCCGGCCTGCTGCACCGCCTGGAAAACGGCAAAGTCTCGCTGTTCATCGAGTCCTTCCGGATCGAGAAAAGCCGGGGCCAGCTTGCCAGCGCAAATCGCTTGGCCGCGCAACTGCTGATCAGCGCTTATCTGCAAAACCCAACGCCAAAAGGAGCGACGCCATGACGCGCTTCCCGTCCTCGCTTCGTTGGCTGAGTGCAGCCGTACTGGGCCTGCTGGGGTTACTTCTAATCTTGCTCAACGGCTTTGGCACCGAGGTTCAGTGGCTCCCTCCACTCGATCCATCGGCTGCCCCGGTGAAAGCGGCCGGCACTGCCGAGCCCATGCCCGTAGCGTTGTCAGCGCATGAATACACCTGGAAAAAACCACTGTTCAACGCCCATAGGCAGCCTGACCCGCCACCCTCCCCAGCCACCGAGACGGCGCCGGCGTCGCTCAATGGCCTGAGCCTGACCGGCGTCATCGCTTCCGGAGCCCTGCGCAAGGCCTTCTTCAAGACGAGCGACGGGCAACAGCTGGCGGCCCTCGAACAGCAACAACTGCCCAATGGCTGGCGAGTCGAGCGGATCGAACCGACACACGTCTCGTTGACCCAGGGCGCCAACACCCAAACGTTGAAGCTGCTGCTATTGAAAGTGCCGCAGAACACACCGGCTCCCCCCTCTTTGCCTGACACTCCCAAGGACAGCGATCTGTGAGAAAACGATTCATCTACACTGGCTTGGCCGGCGCGATGGCGCTCTGTGGTTGCACAACACCGGCCACCGACAGCGCACGGGACGACAGGTTGATCAAAGAAGCCTTGTCCGGCACCGGTACTGATCGCGCGCCGCTGCCGATCCCGGCGCCGAAAGCACCGCCACTGGCCATCATCACACCGCCGACCACGACCCGGGTTGTCCAGGGCAACCAGCACTTCATCAATAAGAAACCGTCAGCGCTGCCCCAAGCCGCTACGGCATCCCAAGAGCCAGGCGTCACCTTCAACTTCGCCAATGTCTCGATCCAGGCCGTGGCCAACACCATCCTCGGTGATGTGCTGAAGGAGAACTACAGCATCGCCCCGGGTGTGGTGGGCGACGTCACCTTCTCGACCTCCAGGCCCGTCGACAAGAGCCAGGCCTTCTCGATCCTGGAAACCCTGTTGGCACTGACCAAGAACGCCATCATCCGGCAGAACGACAGCTACGTTGTGCTGCCGGCGAACACGGCGCTCGCCGGCCGGCTCGCGCCGCAGCTGGCATTGCCACAACCTGGCAGCGGCATGACGGCGCGGTTCTTTCTGCTCAACTATATTTCCGCACCGCAAATGCAAAAGCTCTTGCAACCCATGGCCCGGGAAAATGCCTTCGTGCAGGTCGACGCCGCCCGCAACCTGCTGATCATGGCGGGCACTCCCGATGAGCTGAACAACTATCAGCAGACCATCGACACCTTCGATGTCAACTGGCTCAAGGGCATGTCCGTCAGCGTCTTCGGGCTCAAGCACGCCAACGTCAGCAAGTTGATGCCCGAGCTTGAGCATTTGTTCGGAGCGCAAAGCGCGACACCGCTGGCCGGGATGTTGCGTTTCCTGCCGATCGAGCGCACCAACTCCATCGTGGTGATCTCTTCTCAGCCGCAGTACCTCAGTGATGTCGGGCGCTGGATCGAAGCCATTGACCAGGGCGGCGGCAATGAACCGCAAATGTATGTGTACGACGTGCGCAACATGAAGGCCACCGACCTTGCCAAGTACCTGCGACAGATTTACGGCAATGCGAAAATCACCGACGAGCCGGCCGCCCAGGTAGCACCCGGCCTGCGTACGGTCACCTTGTCGAGCAATGGTTATGGCACTGGCAATGACGGCAGCGGCAATGTTTCAGGCCTGCCATCGGGCATCAATGGGATCGGTGGTAACGGCAACGCTGAAGGCACCAACGCGGCACAGCCGGAAGAAGAGTTCGAGGCCAGCAGCGAGGACCAGGAGCAGGCCGAAAACGCCACGAGCAACGAGACATTCGACAATTCAGTGCGCATCACGGCCCAGAAAAGCAGCAACCAACTGTTGGTGCGCAGCCGGCCGGCGCAATGGGCTGAAATCGAGTCGGCGATACAGCGTCTGGACAATCCCCCCCTGCAAGTGCAGATCGAAACACGCATTCTCGAAGTCAGCCTGACCGGCTCTCTGGAGCAAGGCGTGCAATGGTACCTGGGGAACCTGGCGGGCAACTCGACCACTCCTGGCGTGCAGAACACCACGGGCAGCCAGGGTGCATTGGGCGGAGGCGGCGTCGAGGTGAGATCGGCTTCGCTGTTCTACTCCTTTGTCAGCAACAACTTCCAGGTGGCCTTGCGAGCGCTGGAAACCAACGGCAACACCAAGGTGCTGTCGGCGCCATCGCTGGTGGTGATGAACAACCAGCAAGCGCGGATCCAGGTGGGCAACAACATCCCGATCAGCCAGACCACCATCAATACCGGGGTCGGCGCCATCCAGACCAGCTCCGTGCAGTACGTGCAGACCGGGGTGATCCTCAATGTGGTGCCACGCATCAACCCCGGCGGCTTGGTGTACATGGACATTCAGCAACAGGTCAGCGACGCCACGACTCCCGCCAGCGGCGGAACCGGGACCACGGCGACGCCACCGGCCAACCCCACCATCTCGACCCGCGCGGTGTCTACCCAAGTCGCCGTGCAAAGCGGCCAGACTGTCCTGCTGGGAGGCCTGATCAAGCAAAACCAGGCAGAAGCCGATCGCAGCGTGCCGTATCTGGGCAAGGTGCCGGGGCTGAAGTGGTTGTTCGGTACGACCATCCGCAATGACGACCGGTCGGAACTGATCGTGCTCATCACCCCTCGCGTGATCACCGGCAACAGCGAGGCGCGCCAGGTGACGGATGAGTATCGTCAGCGCTTCCAGCTTATCCAGCCACTGCAAAAACTTTGAAAGATCATGACGCTGAAAAGCCTGTACAGCGGCTGTCCAGGCTCAATTGCAGTGGTCAACTCATCCCGGTACTGCGTTGAGTTTTTCTCGGCCTGAGCTGGGGGCATCCATCAGTGCGTGAACGATAGACAGGGCGCGCAATCTTTCAAGGAAACCGCAGCAAAAGTGGCGGCCAGAGGTTACTTACAGTCCTGGTTCAGTACTTGCAGTCTTGCCAAGGCGTGTCGGAGTGGCCGACATGATCGCCGTGATGGATGCGGTCGCAGGCAGTGAGCCGGCCATAACGCTTGTTTCACTGCTAGGCTTAGACCCGGCCGCACTCCCAGCCCGGGCATTGGGCGTCGCTCGATCCACAAGTACAGATCATGAAGGAACTCGGAATATGAGCACTGTCACGACCAAAGATGGCGTTGAGATCTACTACAAGGACTGGGGCCCGCGGGACGGCAAGGTCATCCATTTCCACCACGGTTGGCCACTCAGTTCAGACGACTGGGATGCGCAGATGTTGTTCTTTGTGAACAAGGGATTTCGCGTGGTAGCGCACGATCGACGTGGCCATGGCCGCTCCAGCCAGGTTTGGGACGGCCATGATATGGACCACTACGCGGACGATGTCGCGGCGGTCGTCGAGAAGCTCGGGACCCAAGGTGCAATGCATGTGGGGCATTCGACGGGTGGCGGGCAAGTGGTGCGCTACATCGCTCGACATGGACAGGACAAGGTGTCAAAAGCCGTGCTGATCAGCGCGGTTCCACCACTGATGGTCAAGACGGCAAGCAACCCGGGTGGAACGCCCAAAGACGTGTTTGACGGCTTCCAAGCCGCGCTCGCGGCTAACCGCGCCCAGTTCTACTACGATGTTCCCGCAGGTCCCTTCTATGGCTATAACCGCCCAGGCGCCAAGCCATCGGAAGCGGTGATCTGGAACTGGTGGCGCCAGGGAATGATGGGGAGCGCAAAAGCGCATTACGATGGCATCGTCGCGTTCTCACAAACCGATTTCACCGAGGACCTGAAGGCTATTTCCATCCCCGTCCTGGTGATTCATGGCGACGACGATCAGGTCGTGCCTTACGCGGATTCCGGCGTGCTCTCTGCCAAGTTGGTGAAGAACGGCACGCTCCACACCTACAAGGGAGCGCCGCACGGCATTCCGACTACCCACGCGGACCAGGTCAATGCCGACCTGCTGGCATTCATAAACGCCTGACGCAATAGAACGTACACCAGCCACTGCCGGCCTGCAGGATGCGGGTCGGTCGTTGCGCACGCGCAGTTTAAAGCATGGAAAGTGCGACCTCGTCCTTTGCCTGACAAACACTGAGCTGAAGGCACAATTACAGGTGGAAATCGCCAGCGGCCTCCGGTTGATAAAGCACTTTCCTGATTTCGATCCGGCGGGTCCGATCAGAAATACGCCAGTCGATGGCATCGCCCTCCTGATAGCCCAGGATGGCGGCGCCGATGTCGGAACACACGGAATGCTTGCCGGCGCTGCTGTCCGCGTCGTCTGGGTAGACCAGGGCCACTTCGATTTCTTCGTCGTCCAGGTGCAACAAGGCCCTGGAGTTCATCGTGACGACATTGCGCGCCACATGCTGCGGCTTGACGACAATGGCCCGCTCAAGCTCATGTTCGAGTTCAACCACGGCCGGGCCCTGCTCGAAGATGATCAGGCTCTCGAGCCTGGCCTTGTCGATTTCGGTGATGTAGATCCCCGTAGAGTCGCCAGCGGCCCCCTCGCGCAAGAACTGCAGATAGCGCTCCGCCGTCATGGAAAACGACTTCAATGCCGGCGTTTCGTTCTCAAGCACAAAGCCGCTGCGCACGAAGGCTTTCAGTGAGCGCGAGTTGTCCGGGTGGATCTTGGCGATGAGCTTTTCGGCTCGCATATCGAGAAAGGCCAGTTTCATGCCCTCGCGGATGGTCCGGGCGCCAAGGTTTCGGCCCCATTTGTCGCTGTCTCCGATGACCAGGACTATCTCGCAATTGGAGCCGGTCTTGACGAGTCGGACAAAACCCACCGGGGCGTCATGGCGGTCATAGGCCATGAAGAACCGGCCGTCCCGGTTGAATAGATGGGTCAGGATCGGCAGTTGGGTCCGATCGATGACGTGTTCGATGGAACGGGAAACATCACGTGAATCGCTCAGGTAACAGGTAACGCGCTCATCTTCCAACCAATCTTTCAACGTCAGCGCATGTGCCCGAGTGATTTCAGGGCACAGCGAAATGAAAGGCTTGTTCATCTTCACCACACTTGTTCGTAAAGGATGAAAGCCCTTCATGGCGGTTATGGCCATGACGGTTCTTTCGGCAACCGGGCATCTTAAGGCATAAGGCGAGCAATGCCGAAAAGATCACAACCTGCTCCCTGCCCTACCCGCCATCGATGCCCAAGCGAGTTGGCCGTCGTTACGGCTGCTGCGTCGACATCACAGTCGGCCTGACCGGAAGCTGGGAGTATTGCGGGTGCTGCTTGACGAAGGTTCGAACGGCCTGTTCCTGCCTGTCCGTTACACATATGGCAATGCTGGGACGGTCCACCGTACAGGTTCCCAGCGCAAGGAAACCGCAGCTCTTGACCCCATAGACGGCAGCTGGGTGGGCCGCGACCGGGCAGCCGTACGCCATCTCGCCCAGGTAATTGAGTTGGCCGTTGGCCACGGTAAAACGCAGGGGTTTCGAATAGGGTCCCATGAGCCCGCGGCGTGAACCCAGGTCATTCACTTCATAGGTACCTGCAGGCAGCCATGCCGAGTAATAGTCCTTGGGAGCCCAGCCGTAGGTCTTGCCGCTATTCACATTACGAAAACTGATCCAGGTGCCGTAGGGCCCGCCCTCGATCAGCGAACCGAGGACGAGGCCTGCGTTTTCGCTGGAATAGACTTTGGAATCCAGGGCCATTTCAGGCGGTAATGCCGAACAGGCACTCATCAAGGCTGTAACTCCAACTACCAACAACTGACTTGTCTTGCGCATTCGATACTCGATCCATTGAAACAAAATGTGGCTTTCCCATTATGATGCTGCCCCTTTCAAATCAAGCGTTAAGGATGACACCCCACTATGAGTAGTATTTTCACCGGCCGTGTATCGGGTGCCATGGCCTTCGCCTTGATCTTGAGCGGCTGCAGTTTATCGGGCACTTATCCAGATGCAACCGAAGCAGACGCCGCCAAGCTTCGTTTTATCAGCGACATGAGCAGCGCCACGCTGGGTGTGTTCGATGAGCAGAACTGTGACGGGCAAACCACGGGGATTCTCAATAACTTGTTCCTCGCCGATTCTCGCCGGCGAGCGAACATGTCGATCCCTCCTGTCTCCCAGAAGACGCCCTACCTGGAAATCCGCTTGGCCCCGAACAAAGAGCGAATGCTGCACCTCAATACCCAAGGCACCGGCTCGGTATGTGGCATGGCCTTCACCTTCACGCCGCAAAGTGGCGCTGAATACGAACTCACCTTCAGTCGTGCCGGCAGTCAGTGCGTGACATCGCTCAAGCGCCTGCACCAAGCGCAGGGCCAAGTGGTGCGCTCTCCTGTCCCTCTGGTGAACAAAGGCCTGGCAAGCTGCCTGGGCGCCAACGCCCTCTTCCCTGAGCCCGTAAAGGGCCTGCCGGCCACCGTCGAGCGTGACGAAATGATCGAGCAGATTGTCTCGCAGAGCATCATCAGCGAGATGAAGCCCGGGCCGGCCTTGAGCGAGAGCAGCCAGAACGAAGCCGCCGACCTGGTGGTCGACAAGCGCAAGCGGCAGATGAACCTGGACCTGCCGGATGCTTATTGGACCCAATTTCGGCAGAACGTAGCGACTTACCTGAAGCAGGCTCAAGGGGTAAAGGCCAGCGCGCTCGAACACTACAAGGCCGAGTACCGCACACGCCTCTCGCGCTTGGATACACCAGCCATCAAGGCACTGGTGCCGGACACCCAGGCAACCGATGTCACCCAGGCGCTGGCTACCAACAACGCGATGTTGCAGTACTACCATCGGCTCGATGAGCAATTGCAAAAAGAAAGGATGGCCGATCACTGGACCCGGATGGCCGACCTGGACAAGCGCTACGGGGTGTGTGAGCGCTACGCGCAGTGCTGGCAGAACTAACCTGGGCAAACCCGCTGCGCCCTTGCCTTGCTCCACCTGGCCATGGGGTTGGCCAGCGTAATCATGCAGGGGCGCCACTCTCTACATCCCCCTGGCCTCCACCGCCCTCCTCCGGCATCACCTGGTCAGCGCCTGGTAACTCACCCGGTGCGCCTCGGTCGGCAGCGGCACCTCCCATTTGAATAGCATGCGGCGGATATCCGCGTTGCGCAGCGAGGTGTCGCGCTGCTGGTTGCGCCGCATGATCTCGCTCTCCGGGCTTTCCAGGTAGACGATCTCCACCTCTGCACCGTAGCCATACAGCAAGTCCAGGGTGCGATTGCGCATCTGCGCCGACAGGTGCGTCGAGTTCCATATGAATGGCCGCTGCTCTCGCAACAAGGCCTTGGCCCGGTCGATGGCGTAGTGCGCGGCGGCGCCTTCGTTCTGCCCGTGGCGCAGGCCCAGAGCCTGGCGCGCATCGTCGAACGAGACCACCGGCAGGTCCGGATGATGTCGCGCGGCCCAGGTGTCCTTGCCGCTGGCCGGCAAGCCGGAAAGCATCACCACTTGCGAGCCTTGCGGTGCATGCAGCGGATAGTCGGGGTGCACCCGGGCGCCACGCAGGTACTGGATGCGCGTGTAGTCGTCGGCGAAGGCGCGCGGCCCCTGCAGGCAGCCCTCCTCGGCCGCCAGTTCACGCCACAGTTCGATGGCGCTCAAGACATCGGCCTTGCCAACGTAATCACGACCCTGCATGTCGGCCTCGGCCACCGCGCAGAGCATCCACACCGGCAGTTCCCAGGACAGCTTGTGGAGCAGGAACTCCGTGCTGCGCCCGCTGCGATCGCCTTGCAGGGCAAAAAACGGCACCTGGTGCACGGCGATGATGCGGCAGATCTGCTCGCGCAGCTCGAACGGCACAGCGGCGCGCCACAACAGCAGCCGGGCATCCACCGCTCCCCGACGCGAGTGGCCGGGTTGGCCGATACGCCCAGTCTCGGGGTCGATCACTGTGGTATCGGGCTTGGCGATGTCATGCAGCAAGGCGGCGAAGAACAACACGAAGCGCTGCTCGGCACTGGCTTGCTGGTACGCCGGCTGGGCCAGTAGCGCCTCCACCACCATGCAGGTGTGAATCCACACATCACCCTCGGCGTGGTAGGTCGGGTCCTGCGGGGTGTCGGCCAGGCGCGCCAGGGCCGGGATGGCCGCCAGGCAGGCGGCACTGTCCATGGCGTGCCCAGGCTCGGGCACCAGGTGTTGCAGTGGATGAATATCCATTTCGAAAGGCTCCTTCAGTAGCCACGGCAGGAGCCGTGCCAGTCCATGGACAGGCGCGGCGCGTAGAGGTCGACGCCGACGGCCAGTTGATTGGGAATGAACGGTTGATTGGCATGGTGCTGGTCGGCATCGAGGATGGCCTGGACGAAATCCTGGCGCACCCACTTCAAGCGGCCGAGGGTTTGTTGTGCGTCCTCGAGCTTCAGGTACAAGCCTTCCATGCGACTGGAGCGGTCGCACTGGCGCCAGGCCCGGGCCAGGTCGAGCCCTTCACGGCGTACCACTTGCTCGAATGCCTCGCGCCAATGGGCAGTCTTGGCCAGCGAATCGCCAACCAGCGCCATCAGCTCGGCCTGCCGGCGTGGCACCGGGCCTTCGTACAGCACCGGTACCGACAGCACGGGGCCGTCCTGGAGCAGCTTGCGGCGTGCGGCCGTAGACAAGAACAACCCCGTGCTGCGGTCCCACACGTCGAACTCGCAAAAGTAATGGGGCAAGTGGTCGTAGAACACTGAGTGCTTCTTGTGCAGCCACTCGCCGTACAGTACGAAGCGATCTTCCAGGCGTTCCAGCAGCCAGTGTTCGTGGGCCGCGGCCCACTGCTTGAACAAATTGAACTGGCGCTCGCGTCCGCCACCAGTGAGGTAGTGGCCACGGGATTGCAGGCGCAGTTCGCCGCCCTCGGTGAAGCTGATGCCGGCGTTGGCACCGTCGAGTTTTTCTTCCACCACCAGCCATTGGCCGGTCAGTGAGGCATAACGGACCTGTCCGGCGTCAGTGTCGCCATCCTGCAGGCGTGAGCTTTCCAGGTGGGGGGTACGGGGGTACTTGAGCAGTTCTAGGGAGTGCGCGTCGGCACGAATATCCATGTTCATGGGTTTCTCCTTGGGAATAGGGAAAAACCGACGACAGGATCAGGCAGGCACAGCGATGAGGCGCCGCCGCGCAAAAGCGCGGGCAGCCATCAGGCACGATGGACCGTCGTCGGTATCAGGCGTGTTGGCTGGCGTAGGGCACTGGCTTCACCACTTGGGAGAAAGGTTGCAGGGGCTTGAAGGCGCGCATTCAACAGCAGACGGCGGCACCTGGTCAAGCCCTGCGATACGTTGAGCTGGGCCAGGTCAGCGAGTTTTCGCGATCACCCCAGTCATGTACTGGTGCAAATCACGAAAGTCCTGGACCTTCCAGGCATAGGGCGCAATCTTCACGCCGTTCTCGCGCAAGGTTCTTGGGATCAGGTCGCCGTTTGGTCGCAGTATCACCGAGGAAACGATAACGCCCGGGTAATCGTTCAGGCGTTTCTTGAAGGTGGATGTCGTAAGGTCCGGGGTAGGCGGATTGCTTTTATTGGCCAATGGCCCCGTTCCCTTGATATCCGGGCCGTGGCACACGGCACATCGTTGCAGGTAGAGGTTTTTGCCGTTGGCATTATCGGCGAAGGATAACGGCACTTGGATCAACGCTAGAACAGCCAGTGAAGCGATGAATGATCTTTTCATTTTTATTTTGCATTTCCCTCGGTCAGGTATGAAGTCCTTTTCAGTTGCAGTAGCCACTTTGATTGGGGCCCCTGCAACCGCTATCGGGCAACTTGAAAAACGCTTTCGTTGACGATGAGCACGTCATCGTTCAACAGGTTCAAGACGACACAAAAGTTGTGCGTGGACTGAACGTAAACCAGGTCGCCTTCTTGCTTGATCGCCACGAATGGATTGGCTGTGGTCGAGAACAGGAACCACTCCAAATGATTGCTTGCATCGGTCCTGGCGATAAAACCTTCGTTGCCCATTTCGCCCTCGCCGCATAGAACGACCTGGCCGTTGCTCAAAGACAACTTATGGTTTACCTGGACTTGCGCCCATACATCGTCATCTTCAGCAAGCAACTCACCCGGCGCGGTCTTTGCTTCCCGAGAAAGGCTGTAGGCCCTGCCATAGGTATGGGGAAGTTCGGTGTTTTCAACCGAGTCGATCGCTATGGGCTCGATAACCCCGGGCTGGCGATAAATGATGTCCAGGCCGATCAACTGGCCGTCGCTCCATCGCTCTTGCAGTCCTTTCATATGTTCTAGTGCTCACGGCTATTTTTATCACTGCCCACCCAGGCCCGGCATGACCACGCTTTAGCGCGTCGCCTCAGTTTTTGGGCGCTCGATTTTCGCGGGGCTCGCACTTTTGGGCGCCGGATTCTACCATGCTCCGACGATATCAACTGGCCGATCCAGGGCCTCCGAGAGGGTAAAGCTCTATTTGCCCAGCCGGCAATTCGGCACCTTACCCACCACACTTTGAATGAGCTGCCTGTGCTGGATTTCTCATACTTGGCCGATAGCCAAGGCAACAAGCCCTCTTTGTCCATTCATGACCGGGACGTCAAGTTTCTGGAACCTGCCTTTCTGGACCTTGAGCAGAAAACCGGAATCTATATAGACCCCTACGGGACAACGCGGATCTACCCCGCCCATCAACAAATACTGGTTGATTATCTGCAAGGGCGCAGTGAAGACAAGATTGTCGAGTTTGTGCACTTGCTGAAGAACGCCATCAGGGAAGACGAGGTTCTAGTGGCCGATGGCGACTAAATACGATATTCACGGACGCGTGAATGACGAAGGTGACAGGGTGATTGGCCTGGATCTCGAGATAGTCCCTGGGAAGTCGATTGGCGGTATCTGTCTGGGAGACAATGCAGACGATATCGTCTGGAACATCCTGGATGAGTTCGATGTACAGGCCTTTGATTTCGATAACTTCGGAATGAAGTACACCTGCTACAGGATCGACGGCGGAGCCATCTCATTTTCCGCCAATGAGGCCGGCAATATCGTCTCCTTATGCTGCAAGCCTCCTTATACGGGTCGGTTTGATAAAAGGTTCTACCCCGGAATAACGGCAGGTGAAATCAAGGCACGATCCAAAAGACAGGAGCTTGTGGGCGGTTATCTGGTCCTGGATAGAAATTACCTTGTCTACTACGCAATGCCGGATGAGATCGACGACTTCGATCGTTTTTCCGATCTGGACGACGATGTGGTCTTCAATGAGCTGTATGTAGGGAACCTGGCTTGATGCCAGGACGATACCAAGCCCACCTATAAAGACGGGCTTGGTATGAAGCACAGGGCCTAGTTGTCCAGGAAGGCGACGGCACGGGCCGGCGCGGCGCTGGTTCCCACCAGCTTCATCGGGAAGAAACCGACCATGAACCCTGACGCCGGCAGCGCGGCCAGGTTGTGCATCTGCTGCACGATGAAGGCTTCCTTCTCCTGGATCGCGAAGTGTCCATCCCAGATGGTGCTGCCCTCGCCCGTTTCCTCGAACCGCTTGCGCATCACCGGGAATGGCCGGTCCCAGCCTGGCGCATCGGTGCCGAGCACCTTGGCCCCGGCCCGCGCCAGGAACAGCGTGCCCTCGCGGGACATGCCCGGATAGGCGAACCATTCGGCGGACAACGACTCGAAGCGCTCCTGCCCGGTACGCAGCAGCACAGCGTCTCCGGCCTGGATCGGCCGGCCCACCGCATCGATGGCAGCCTGCAGCTCTTCGATGGTGTAGGCATCGTTGCGGCGCTCGAAGGGACGCATGTCGAGCACCATCCCCGGGCAGAACAACTCCTGCAGGTCGATTTCGTGGATCTTGCGTGCGGGTTTGCCCTCGATCAGGTTCCCGCTGTGATAAGGCGCGTCCACGTGCGTGCCACAGTGGGAGCTCATGTCCGAGAGTATTTCCTCGCCCCAACCCTCGCCATGGGGCAGGTCGTGGGCTTCGCAGCAGAAGATCCCCATCATGCGTTCGCGGCCCTTGGCCTCCGGGCGGTGATAGTCGACAAGTGGAGCGATGACGCTGGCCATCGATGCCATGGCTGGCGGGATCTTCGAACGCAGCTCCGGGTCGATGGGGCGAGTCAGGCAGACCAGGCGTGTCATGTGATGCCTCCCAAGCAAGTGAGAAAGTGAAAGCGACGGTGGTGACCTCAGGTCATGACCAGGCCGCCGTCGTACAAGATCGATTGGCCGGTCATGCCGGCCGCACCCGGTGACAGCAGATAGGCCGCCAGCTCGCCGATCTCTTTGGGGCGAATCGCCCGGCGCAGGGGAATCCGCTCCTCCAGCGAAGCTTGCAAGCTGTCCTTGTCCGTACCCATTGCCTGGGCCTGGCGAGCCAGCAGTTCATGCATCATGTCGGTGGCCACCAGGCCCGGACAGATCGCATTCACCGTGACGCCGTGGGCGGCCGTCTCCAACGCCACGCAACGGGTCAGCCCGACCAGCGCGTGCTTGCTCACGTTGTAGGCGCTCTGGTTCATGGAGCCCCATTTGCCCGCGGTGGAAGCGATGTTGACGATGCGCCCTGCCCTTTGCGTGAGCAAATGCGGGAGCACCGCCTGCATCAGGTTCACGCAGCCCATCACATTGGTCTGGAACAGGTTCTCGAAGTCTTCGGCGGCGAAGTCAAGGAAGGCCGCTGATTTGTATACCCCGGCGTTGTTGACCAGACCGTCGATGCGGCCCCAGCTCGCTAGCAGCTCGGCGACGGCCGAGAATACCGCCGGGCGATCGGTGACATCGAAACTGCGTACCTCCACATCGATCCCATCACGACCCAGTTCCGCCTGGAGAGCCCGCAATTTATCCGCGCTGCGCCCGGTGACACAGACCCGGGCGCCCTTGGCCAGCAGGTTCCTGGCGATGGCCAGCCCGATGCCACTGGCCCCGCCACTGACGATGATGTTCATTCCTGCGAGTGCGTTCATTTCATACCCTCCGCTCGGCGCCGAGCCAGAACCGGTTTCTGATTTCGCGCTTGAGCACCTTGCCCGTAGCGCTGCGTGGCAGGTCGTCCCAGATCTCCACCGACTTGGGCGTCTTCACCCCGCCCAACTGCTCGCGGCAGGTGCGCAGCAGCACTTCCTGGTCGATGGACCGGCCTTTCTTCAATTGCACCACCAGCTTGACCGCCTCGCCCCATTTTTCATCGGGGACGCCAATGACCGCGCAATCCTCGACCTCGCCCAGGGAGCACACCACCGCTTCGATTTCAGAAGGATAGATGTTGAAGCCCCCGGAAATGATCATGTCCTTGCTGCGATCGACGATGTACAGATAACCGTCCTGGTCGAGGTAGCCGACATCGCCGGTACGCAGCCACTCGCCGTTCTTCGCCTCTTGGGTGGCGGCGGGATTGTTGTAGTAGCCCACCATCACCAAGGCACCGCGTACTTCTATCTCACCGGCCTGCATGGGCTCGGCCTCCTGGCCATCGCTGGTGATGATCCGCACCTGTGTCAGGATGCCCGGGCGTCCGCAACTGCGCATGCGCTGGCTGAGGCGCGGGTCATCGGGGCGGTGATCGTCCGGCGCCAGGAAGGTGCAAGCCGTGGGAGCCTCGGTCTGGCCGTAACCCTGGGTCATGACCGGCCCGAACACGCCGATGGCTTCCTCGATCTTCGCCTGGGCCGCGGGCGCGGCGCCGTACAGGAAGTATTGCAACGAGCTGTAGTCGTAGCGGCGCACATCGGGATGGGCCAGCAGCGCATACAGTGCCGTGGGCGGCAGGAACAGGTGCGTAACCCCATGTTGCTCGATACTGCGCATGACCTTCTCGGCATCGAAGCAATCGAGGATCACATGGGTGGCGCCCTGTGCAGTCAGGATCGCGGCAATGGCGCCGGCGCCGTGGGTCAGCGGCGCGACCACCAGGTGTACCACCGGGCCCTTGGGCGGCAGCGCGGTGCTCACATTGGCGACTTGGGCGATCCAGTTCAGATTGTTGTGCATCACGCCCTTGGGCTTGCCGGTGGTGCCCCCTGTGGGAATGATCGACACCACATGTTCCGGACCCGGGATCAGGTTCGGGGCCCGGGTCGCAACCTGTTGGCACAGGCTCCTGAGGGAATCACCCTCCGGGCCGTCGATGGCCACGAAGCGGATCGTCCGCCGGACCTGCTGCATGTATTGCGCGACCATCTCGGCCAGCCGCGTATCGTAGAGCACGATGTCCACCTCGAAGGACTCGAGGATATACAGGTTTTCTTCCAGTCCATTGCGGGCGTTCAGCGGCACCCAGGTGGCGCCCATGCGGTTCATGCCATAGATGCACTCCAGGACCGCGCCGCAGTTGGGGGCATAGATCGAAACCTTGCTCCCCTCGCCTGCCCCCAGTGCCAGCAAGACATTGGCGATCCGGTGGCTGCTGTCGTGGGCCTGCGCATAGCTCAGCTGGCCCTGGGCGTCGATGCAGAAAATGCGCTCCGGGTGGGTCCGGTAGCCTTTGTCCAGAAAATCAACAATTCGCACGATGCTGCCCCTTGCTCAATCGCCTACGCGTTCCAGGATGGAGACAACCGCAACACCTTCCTCGATGCCCAGGAATCCGCCGCCGTTCTCCTGCAGCGCCAGGCGTGCCCCGGCTACTTGCCGGGGACCGCACTGCCCGCGCAGTTGCTGGGTCAGCTCGAAAACCTGGGCCAGGCCGGTGGCACCGATCGGATGGCCACGGCTTTCCAGGCCGCCTGAGGGGTTGATCGGAATGCTTCCGCCAAGGGTGGTGGCACCGGACTCCGCCAGGATGCCGCCTTCACCGAATGCGCAAAAACCCAGTTGCTCGGCCACATAGAGTTCGCCAAAAGCCGTGGCGTCATGCACTTCGGCTACATCGATATCGTCTGGCCCGACCCCTGCCACCTCGTAGGCCCGGCGAGCCGCCCGGGCGCCACCGCTATTCTGGAAGTCTTCCCAGGCGCGCTCCTTGCCGGACACCAGTTCATAGGCACGTACCTTGACCCGCGACCTGCCCAGCCCCAGCCGCGCCGCGCCACGCTCGGTACAGAGGATGGCCGCCGCCGCACCATCGGCGAAGGGCGAGCACATCGGCACTGTCAGCGGATAGCTCAGGGGGCGCCCGGCCAGCACCTCCTCCACCGTGAAGGCCTTGCGGAACTGCGCTCTTGGGTTGTGTACCGAGTGGCCATGGTTCTTCGCGGCGATCACCGCCATCTGCCGCTGGGTCGAGCCGAAGCGCTTCATGTGCGCGCGGCACATGGTGGCGTACAGGTCCATGAACGCGGTCCGATGCCCTAGCTCCACTCCCACAGGTGGTGGAGCGCCCAGTTGATCCATGCGCTGCAGGGTGGCCTCTACCTCGTGCACGTCCATGCCCCCGCGAAAGGCCTCCATCATGCGCTGGTCGAGGGACTCCTGGCCGTAGGTCATCTTCTCGACGCCGATGGCCAAGGCGACATCGCCCGCGCCAGAGCGCAGGTACTGCAGGGCCAGCCAGACCGCCGTCGACGCCGAAGCGCAGGCGTTCTCCACATTGACGATGGGAATCGAGTCCAGCCCCGCCGCGCGCAGTGCGATCTGCCCGGCGATGTTGGTTTGCCCTTCCACCACGTCCTGGCAGCCATTGGAAAAGAACGCCGCTTCGATCTGCCGCAGATCGGCGCCGGCATCGGCCAGTACGTCCTGCAGCGCCTCGATCGTCATCTGCTTGATTGAGGCTGCCGGCCTCCTGGCGAAGGCGGTTTGGGCAACACCCGCGATGTAGATGGGTTCCATGTCAGACCTTTCTTGTTGTTTGCGTTCATGGGGTCCTGAGGCAGGCATGGATGGCATGCCAAGGACCTCATCCGGAGACTGCCTGTTTCGATTGATTGGCCATCTTGGTACCAAATTATCGAATACAGTTCCATTTAACGGCGCCAAAGGTACCATGTCAACATAATTGGTACCGATCCGAGCCAACGAACATCTCGACAAGCCAACCCTCGTCCGTCCTGGTCCGGCGTGGGCGCTGCTCGCTCCTATGCCCAAAGGCATGGGGGAATGTGCAAGTCTGTGCTCGACCGGTTCACCGCTATCCATGGACAGCGACGCGTTCCCACAACCCTGTTGTGTGCTAACAGCCACCTGGGGTTGTGGTACCGTCGCCACCTCGATGCACCTTCCGTCAATTAGGCGCCAACGCTGATGAAGAAAATTTTTGATGACGATGAGTTCCAGGCCGAACTCACCAGCCTGTTCCTCAGTGAGGGCATGAGCGCGCTCAGCGTGGGCGAAATCGCCGCGCGCATGCGCTGCTCGAGGCGGCGTCTCTACGAACTGGCCGGAACCAAGGAAGAACTGTTCTGCCGGATGATCCAGCGCTATTTCGACAGCGTTCTCAAAGAAGGCAACCAGGTCATCGACCAGGCGCAGGGCAACAGTGCCGAGGTCCTGACGGAGTATTTCCGAGTAGGAGCCAAGGCTGGCAGTACGCTCAGCACACCCTTCCTGCTGGATCTGGAGCGGCTGCCGGAAGCCAAGAGGATCTTCGATGAGTACCAGAACGCCCGCGCGGTGGTCGCCGAGCAACTTCTCGAGCAAGGCATACGCGAGGGGTTCTTCGTGCCCTGTCACGTACAACTGATCGTGGAGACTTTGCGAGCGGCGGCGCAACGGCTGCGCCAACCGGAATTCCTGACCAAGGCCGGCATGACCATGGACCAGGCATTCGATGAGTTCTATCGGGTCATGCTCGGTGGGCTCCTGGAGAAGCGCCCCGGGGAGCCGGCAAAAGACAAGGCGCCGCGGGCACGCAAGGCCAAGACGCCGCAATGACTTGAAATGGCGCCCCCCGGCAGGTTCGAACCTGGCCGGGGCGGCGCACCGAGCCGATCGGGGTGGACCGGCTCAGCCGCTCAAGAGCCGATTCTCAGGCATCGCCCGGGGCGACACGAATCACCAGCTTGCCCGAACTCTGGCCGGATTCCAGGGAGTGCTCTGCCGCGGCGACCTGCTCCAGCGGCCATTGCTCGATCTCATACAGGGTTTCGCTTTCCAGCCACTCCAGGGTGAAGGCTTCGGAGGCTTCCCACTCAGGCTGGCCGAACCAGGCAACGATCGAGTACGGCATGATGGTGATGCCGTCATAGCAAATGGGTTGGGTATCGATGGGCGGCATGCTGTCGCCGGCCTGGCGGCCAAAGATGACCCAGCGGCCACGCTTGCGAATGACCTGGGCATCGGTGGCGATCGTCGGCCCGGAAACGCCGTTGATCGAGACATCGACCCCGCCCCCCTGCTCACCGCCGACAAAGAAGCCGCTGGTCTTGGGACCACAGATGCGATTGATCTCATCCACGTAGTTCTGCGTCTTGCGATTGACGACGTGGTCGCAGCCGTTGGCACGCAGCAACTGCACCTTGTCCTGCGAACTGCAGATGCCGATCACCCGGACGTTGCTGAACTTGCGCTTGAGGATCTGCAATACCAGAAGACCGATGCCGCCGGCTGCGGCATGGAGCAGCACGGTCTCGCCTTCGCGGACCTTGGCCCACTGGTACACGATCATGTAGGCCACCCGCATGTTGAGGAAATAGGCCAGGGCCTTGTCCAGCGCGATCGATGGCGGGAGTGGCTTGAGGCCCTCGGCAGGGGCGACGACGTATTCGGCGAAACCGCCTTCGAGTACCGCCGCGGCAACCTTGTCGCCGATCTTCAGGCCGCTCACCCCGGCACCGACCTGGTCGATACGGCCAGCCGCTTCCAGCCCGGCGATGAACGGCGGCGGCGTGTCACGCTTGAGCGTGCCGGTGCGATGCATGACATCGCCCCAGCGCATGCCGGCGTACTCGACCTTGATGCGAACCTGCCCAGGTCCGGCTTGCGGAGCCGGGGCGTCGACCAGTTGGTAGTTGTCGACCGAGCCATATTCATTGAGTTGGATAGCGCGCATTACAGACTCCTCTCTAGTGGAATGCTGGAGCTACGGCAGCCGAAACCCGCCCTGCATGGAGGGCATTTGATTGACGGGCTTCGGTACCGAATATCCATAATCAAGTACCATTACAGCATGCAAATGGGACCAAATCAAAGAATTTGGTACCGTTAATCAGTGATCCTCTCAAGCGAGCCCGCTACGGGTCGGGCCCGGCGTCTTGTGGTTGTGGCTCAAGCCGGCCCGGACGGCACCGGGCGAAATGCCGGCACCAGCCAATAGGCCAGTGCCGGGATCAGGATCAGCGCTCCCAGCATGTTCCAGATGAACATGAAGGCCAGCAGCAGACCCATGTCGGCCTGGAACTTGATCGGGCTGAAGGTCCAGGTGACCACGCCGATAGCCAGGGTGAAGCCGGTCAGCACCACCACCCGGCCAGTGAAGTTCAGCGCCTGACGGTAGGCCTGGGCCAGGGATGCACCGCTGCGCACGCCCGCCAGGGTGACGCTGAGAATGTAGAGCGCATAGTCGACACCAATGCCTACGCCCAGGGCGATCACTGGTAGCGTCGACACCTTGACCCCCATGCCGAGCCAGACCATCAGCGCCTCGGCCAGCACGCTGGTGAGCATCAGTGGCAGCACGGCGATCACCACGGCGCGCCAACTGCGGAAGGCGATGAAGCACAGCGCGATGACCGCCGCGTAGACCATCAACAACATGGTGCGCCAGGCGCTCTTGACCACGATGTTGGTCGCTGCCTCGATACCGGCGCTGCCCGCCGCCAACTTGAACTGCAGCCCCGGGCTGTCGTTGTCCTTGGCGAAAGCTTCGACATGGGCGGTCACTCGCTCCAGGGTGGCGGCCTTGTGGTCGCCGAGGTAGGCATACAGCGTCAGCAGGCTGCAACTGTCATTGCTCAGCCCGCGCGGGACCTTGGCGGTGGTCGAGTTGAGGATGGCCTGGTTCGGCACCAGGTCGTACCACTTGGGGTTGCCCTCGTTCATTCCCACCAGCATGCGGCGGTTCATCGTCGCTAGAGATTGCACGCTCTCTACTCCAGGAATCTGCCGCAGCTGCCACTCCAGGGCATCCACCTTGTTCAGGATGGTGTAGTCCGCGCACTGGCCTTCGGGGGTAGTGACCAGCACCGCCAGCAGGTCACTGGCAGTGCCGTAGGCCTTGTTCATGAAGGCGGCGTCCTGGTTGTAGCGGCTCTCGGGCCGCAACTCCGGAGCCCCGGGGTCAAGATCACCGATCTGCAGGTGAGTGCTGGCAAGCCAGCCACCCAGCGCCATCACCCCGGCCACCACCAGCGCCGCCGTGGCCCAGCGGCGCTGGGTGAACAGCTCCACGCCGCGCCAGTAGTTGCGCCGGAGCTGGGCCTGGTCGTCACGCAAGCTGCGCGCCGCCGCCCGGGCGCTGACACCGGTATAGCTGAGCAACACCGGCAGCAGGATCAGGTTGGTGAAGATCAACAGCGCCACGCCGATGCTCGCCGCGATCGCCAGTTCGCGAATGACCTGGATATCGATGGCCAGCAACACGGCAAAGCCCACCGCATCGGCCAGGAGCGCGGTCAGCCCCGCCAGGAACAACCGGCGGAAGGTCATGCGCGCGGCCTCCAGGCGCGGCCTGCCACGGCCGATGTCCTGCATGATGCCGTTCATCTTCTGCGCCCCGTGGCTCATGCCGATGGCGAAGACCAGAAAAGGCACCAGGATCGAGTACGGGTCCAGCGAGTAGCCCAGCGCGTGCATCAACCCCAGTTGCCAGAGCACCGCAATGATCGATGCCAGGAGCACCAGCACCGTGGAGCGAATGCAACGGGTATAGCCATACACCATCAGGGCCGCCACCAGCGCAGCCACGGCGAAGAACACCAGCATGATCCTCACGCCATCGATCAGGTCCCCCACCACCTTGGCGAATCCGCTGATCCGCACCTCCACCCCCTGCTGTTGGTACTTGTCGCGTAGTCGCTCGAGCTCCTGGGACAACGCGGCGTAGTCCAGCGCCTGGCCATCCGGGGTGGTCGTAAGCAGCGGCACGTAGATCAGCGAAGAACGGCGATCCAGCGCCACGGTCTGGCCGATTTCGCCCGAGCGCTCTATGTTGGCTTGCAGTTGTTCGAGGCTCCTCGGGCTGCCATCGAAGCCCCTGGGGATCACCGGCCCGCCTTCCAGACCCTCTTCGGTGACCGCCAGCCAGCTGGTCGAGGGCGACCACAGGCTTTTCATGCGGATCCGGTCGACGCCAGGGATGAGGAACACCTCATCGCTCAGCGCCCGCAAGGTTTCCATGTAGTGCTTGTCATAGAGGCTGGCACCGGGATTGCCGACCGAGATGCGCACGGCGTTGCCCAGCCCGGTCAACTCGGCCTGGTACTGCAGGAAGGTCTGGATGTAGGGGTGCTGGCGCGGGATGGTCTTCTCGAAGCTGGCGTTGAGCTTGAGCTGCAGCGCCTGCCAGGCCAGTAGCACAGTGAGCAACATGCAGATCAACACCACCCAGGGGCGATGGGAGAACACCAGGCGCTCGATCCAGGAGCCCGAATGCGCTTGGAGCTCGCTGGCTTGGGTCTCTTGCGACAAGCTGGGACTCATGGCGGTCATTTTAGGCTCACCTTCTTCACAAGAAAGACACCACGTACGGAGGCCACGACGGACTCGCCATTATCCAGGGCCAGGATTCCATTCAAGGGCGGTAACTGCCCCGGCAGGCGCAGCAGGTGATCGTGCTCCAGGCGCATGAGGCTCCCTCCCTGGTTGGCCAGCAGCACCTGGCCCTGGGCATCGACCGCTGACGCAACGATCGAATCCGAACCCAGGGCCGGAACCCGGCTCCAGTGCTCTCCGGCATCGCTGCTCTTCCACAGGTTGCCACGCAGGCCGGCCACCAGTAGCTCGCCTGATGCGCTGATCTGGGCGGTGAAGAAGCTGCCCTCATAGGGTACGGCGCAGCGGCGGAAGGTCCGCCCCCGGTCGTTGGAGTACAGCAGCGTGCCGCTCTCGCCGGCGACCAGCACTTCGTTGCCACGTGCGCGGATGGCATACAGGTGCCGGTCGGAGCCTCCGGGAAAGCGTGAGGAAATGCCCTGCCAATGCTGCCCGCCGTCAAGGGTTTCGAAGGCCAGGCCATAGGCGCCCACCACGATGCCGTGTTGTGCATCGAAGAACCACAGATCCAGCAGCGGCTTGTCCGCACCATCGGCGACCATGCGCTCGGCCTCCTCCACGGCCGGCCCCGCGCCACTGCCGGCCGCCGCCAACAGCTGCTGCGCGGCCTGGTTGCCGTCCAGTTGCCTGGCCCAGGTGCTGCCGCCATCGGTGGTGGCCAGCACCACTGCGCCATGGCCGGTGGCCCAGCCATGGCGCGAATCGACGAAGCGCACCGACGTCAACCCGACACTCACCGGCGAGTCCACTTGCTGCCAGCTATGGGCCTGGTCATCGCTGATGACGATGACCCCGCGCTCGCCCACCGCCACCAGCCGGCTTGCGGCGCTGGCGATGCTCTGCAGGCTGGCGCTCGGTATTTCTCGCAGTGTTTGCGCCGGCCGCTCCAGGGCTGGCAGTACAGGCGCCGCCTGGGCGATGGATAGATAAAGACCGGCAATGAATAAGCCAAGACGCAAAAGCATAGGTGCCACCGAAGAAGGCTTGGAATCGGGGGCGGCCACCGCACGCGGCCGCCTTGCAGGTTGCTCAGCGCACGCCACTGCGGGTCAGCGCATCGGGTCCGAACTCGGACGCGGGATAACTGGGCTTGAGGGCGTACTGGTTCGATTTGCCGGCCATCAAGTCCGACATGTAGCCCACTCCCGCCAGCAAGTCGGTGAACTGCCAGGTCAGGTTGACCACCGCCGGGATCTCCGGGGCGACGATGTTGCTCATCCAGAAGGTGCGCCACAGCTGACCCCTGCTGTCCCAGCGGTCGGCCAACTGGCAGCCCCAGGTGTCTTCATCGCAGTAGTAGCGGCTCTTGACCGCTGCATGGCGTTCGCCATCGCGCAGCGTGGCCTCGACCACCCACATGCGGTGCAACTCCCAGCGCACGTAGTCCGGGTTGGCATAGACCTTGTCGCCGAGGATCTCTTCGTTGGATTTGGCCCCCATGAAGGCATTGCCGTTGTAGGGAACGTAGATCTCCTTCTTGCCCAGCAGCTTCCAGTTGAAGCGCGTCAGGGTGCCTTCCCAGATCTGCAGTTCATCGGTGGTGGTCAGGCCCGCGGCCGACGACGATGGCGTGTCGCAGCAGGGGTTGGGCAGCTTGCGCACCCGGCGCTGGCCCGGCAGGTAGGTCCAGGCCTGGTCGTTGGCCGAATCCAGCGCATAGAACGAAGAGATGCCCTCCCCGGCGCGGCTGGGCGGCCCCACCAGGAAACCCGCCATCTGCCGGTACACCGCCTTGCCGTCATTGAACTGCTCGGGCTTGGCATCCTTCAGGTACGAGGGGAACTGGAAGTTGATCCGAGTCTCGGAAACCAGCACCTTCTTGCTGGGCAACTGCTGGTATCCGGCGCCCTGGATCACGAACGAGGCTCCGCGCCAGCGCAGCAGGTGGTTCCACATCACCTGCGCCCCGTTCTTGGGAATGGGGAACGGAATGCCCCCGGCAAAACCCCTTGGTACATCCCCATCCAGCGTGGCGTGGACCGCGTTCCAGGCAGTATTGGCGTACACCGCCTGTGGCGCGCTGGCGGTCCGGTGGGTCGGATAGACATTGATGCGATAGTCCGCAAACTTCTTGAACATCGCTACCTGGCCGTCGTTCAGCTTGTCGGCGTACTCACCGACGTTGCTGGCGGTGATGGTGAACAGCGGTTTTTCGTCCTTGAACGGATCGCCACGGCTGCCATTGGCCGCATTGGGCAGCGCGCTGGTGTAGCCGCCGTTCCAGGCTGGGATGCTGCCGTCCTGGTTGCCCGCGCGCTCGGCCCCGAAGGGGGTCAGCTCGGTACCCAGTTTCGCTGCCTCCTCGGCCGTGACGGCCGCATTGGTACTACTGATAAAAACCGCGAAGCAGGCAGCTACGCCACAAGACATCTGAAAGAGTTTCATCGTTACCTCGAATGACAGCGTTACCAGGTGCGGCGCACCGAGAAGGAGATGTAGTCGCGATCGGCAAGCGACTGGCCGAAGCTCGCCGCCGTGACGCCAGAAGGCAGGGTGATCGTGGCCGGCATGGCCTTGCCGAAGTAGTTGGTGTAGGCCAGCTTGAGCTTCCACACCGTGTCGTAGGTGCCGGCCACCCCCAGGGTGAAGGTGCCGCCGTTTTCGGGCGGGAAACCGGCAGCGAGCGAAGAACGCGAGCCCTTGGGGGCGTACTGGACGCCGATCGGCACATCGATATCGAGCCCTGGCAGCACCTGGCGATACGTAGGCTGGAACACCAGGGACAGGGCTGAAGCATCCCGGGTGGTGTTGGCATCCAGGGCCCCGCACTGCTTGGTACAGGACAGCATGCGGTTCCAGGCGATCTCGCCGGTCAGCGAGGCTTCGTTCCACCAGGCTGTGGGTGGCAGGTTGGAGATCGCCGAGAGGTTCAGGTGTCCCGTCCTGCCCACTGCATAGGCCGGTTTATCGCTGTTGTTGCTACCGGCGAAGTCCACCGCGCGGGTCGAGTACAGCGGTTGGTTGTGGTGCACGCCGGCTTCCAGCGCCAGGTTGGTATCGCCGAAGGAGTGGCTGGCACTGAAGGCCAGGGCGGTGGTGTCCTCCGGGTAGACCAGGGTATAGGACGCCGGGATGCCTCCGGCTCCCAGGGTGGTCGTACTCACGGGGCTCTTGCTGTGGAAACGCAGCGCATAGAAACCGAAGTCGGTTTCGTTCCAGTTCCACTTCAATTGCACGCCGCCCTGCCCCGAATCGGAGGCCCTGACATCCTTGTTGCGATTGACCTTGAGCATCTGCCCCGAAGGCAAGGGCACGAGAATGCTCTCGCCGCCGATAGGCGCGGTATCCCCGACGGCGAAATAGCTGCCCGCCGCAGGCAGGCGGTTCTCGACGAACTCGAACTGGTAGTAGGCGCCGATCGATACATCCGGCGTCAGCTGGATCTGCCCCGACACCTGGGGAACGGGCAATACGTATTCCTTGGCTTGCGCCGTCGAGTCGGTGGCCAGGCGGCTCAGATCGTAAGGGCTCTGCGCTCCGGCAATGGCGTTGCTGGAGAAGAACAGGCTTTCGCCCCAGACCAGCGCATGCTGGCCCAGGCGCACGACGCTCGGCATATCGCCCAGGTCGAACTTCTGATAGACGAATGCATCGAGGAATTCGGCGTTGCGGCCCATCCACAATTGCGTATCGGAAGAAAACCTGTTGTGCGGCGTATGGTTGGGAAAGGCCCCTGCGGAAAAACCCGGGTTGTCGTTCTTGCGGTTGTAGACATCGTCGTACCAGGCCGCACCAGAGACCCTGGCACCAAAGCCGCTCGAATGGCTGACGTCGACCTCGCTCACCCAATCGACGCGGTTCGAGACAATGCCCGGGTCGAAGTTGCGGTTGCCATCATCCTGGTTCGGATTGGCCACCAGTGCCGAACGATGGGATCTCAACCGCGAGATCACGCCGTAGCGCAGGGTGTTGTCCCAGCGTATCTGCCAGTCGGGATTGCCCAGGTCGATTTCCGCGGCGTTGCATGCTGGAGAATAAGCTGTCGCCGTGGCCAGTGCGCTTGCTGCGATGGCGAGTGCACTGCAGGTAGAAAAGCATGCTGCTGTTATTTTTATTTTCACTCTGCTGGCTCCTGTCGTTTATCGCGAACCCCCGCCCCAGGCCATCCGAGCAGGGGCACCAACTCCCAGCACCTGCCCGTGTTCGAGCCAAGCGCTGGGACTGCCCCTCATGACCTGTGGCCCGGGTACTGCCCTGGCCACTGATGCAACGGAGATCGGTACCGACTGATATTGTTGTGGTACCAATAGAGCATGAGGCATGGAACCAAGTCAACATATTTGGTACCAAAAGCCATGAGATCGTACCTTGCATGGCCGCCCTGTCCCGAGGTGCCGGCCGCGCCCCCCGGCTGGCCAATCAACACTCCGCGAGGCTTCCTGGCAGGTGGTGGCGCAGGGGGCACGGCTCTGGCGACAGGAGGTGCGCACGACGCAAGCCGTGGGTGCTAGCGATGAATCCGTTGCCAGCCGATCAGCACCGCGCAGGCACAGGCGAGCGCCACCAGGATCTGAAAGTGATTGATGCTCGCCAGCAGCGTGGCCTGGCTGGACAGCTCCCGGGCCTGTTCGGCGAATGCCATCCTGGCTGCCGTGCCCGCCTCGGCGAAGTGGCTGAAGTGACTGCCCATGACCTGGCTGCTCTGCTCGTAGCCCGGCCGTCCCGGCATCAGGTTGGCATTGAGGGCGGCGTACTGCTCAGTGGTTCGCCACTGGCTGAACACCGTGGCGATCGTGGTTCCCGAGGCCATTGCCAACTGGCCGAAAATGCTCTTGATCTGCTGGGCGTGGGACAGCAGCTTGTCGTCCCTGGAAGCTTCCCTGAAGGTCTGGGTCGCGGCGGTTCCCAAGACCAGCATCACGAAACAGCCATTGAGCACCAGGGCCGGCAGCACGTATTGCAGCGGGTCGACCGCAGGGCTCAGGTTCGACAGCAACCAGCCGAAGCCGCCCAGGCAGGCGAACCCCGCCAGGTAGAACTTCCTGGGAGAAGGCGCACGCAACAGGATCCTGGCCATGATCAACCAAGTCACCAACTCGCCCGCCAAGCCGCAGGACTGTAGCCTGGCGATGCTTTCCCAGGTCATTCCCAGGCCGGTCTGCAGCAGCGTCGGCAGTACATAGTTGTTGGCGTTCATCACCACGTAGCTCAGCGAGAACAGGCTCAGGCCCAGCAGGTAGCGCGGCGTGAGCAACTGCCGCAGTTCGAGCAGGGGCGCCTGCCTGTGCTGCAGGTGGAAGAAGTAGCCGAACAGCGACACTGCCACCAGCAGCCAAAGGACGAGCATCGGTGAATGGTCGTAGAAGTCGTAGCACAGCCGCTGGATGATGTAGAGCAACGAGAACGAGCCCATTGCCAGCAGCCCCAGGTCCAGCAGGCTGGCCTGGTTGTGCCGCTCCCGAGGCTCGGCAGTCGATGGCAGCACCCCGGCCGCGAGGAAAGCGGCGACCGTGGTACAGCAGATCAGTGCCCAGAACATCAGGTGCCAGTGATCCAGCGACACCGCCAGCGATGAGGCCACCGGAGCGCAAGCCGTCCCGGCCGCCAGGGCGCAGCAGAACACGGTGATGCCGGTGAAGCGTCCAGGCCCGGCCGGAATCAGGGTGACCAGCATTCGCGCACTGATCATGAAGGCCGCGCTGCCCAGAGCCATCAGCGCGCGTCCCAGGCTGAAGCTTGCAAGGTCGTGGCTTTGTGCGCAGATCAGGCACCCCAGCGCATGCAGTGCGATGGTCGCCAATACATACCAGCGCCAGCCGCTGCGTTCGAGCAGCCAGCGATGAATCGCGATGCCCAGGATGGCAATCCAGGCATGCAGGGCCGTGACAAGGCTGTATTCCTCGGGAGAGGCGCCGATTTCCCCGCGAATCGGCGCGGCAGCAAAGGCGAACATGCCGTTTTGCAGGAACTCTGCGAAGCACAGCAGGAAGATCAGCAGCAACAACCTGTGTTGGCCACTCTTCATTGCCGGGCCATCGCTGGTTGCCCTGCGTTGGCTTGCACGATCTCCTCGACCAGCTGGTCGGCGTCCTGAAGTTCTTGATCGAAGATCGTGGTACGGCTGGCCGAGAGCGCCGCGACATCCTCGCGCAGCACCAAGCCGCTGCGATCGTGGGTCTGGATCGCGACTTTCATCGACAAGCCCACACGCAGCGGATGCTCATTCAAGGCGCTGGGTTCAAGCTCGATGCGCACCGGCACGCGCTGGGTGACCTTGATCCAGTTGCCCGTTGCGTTCTGTGCCGGCAGCAATGCAAAGGCATTGCCGGTACCGGCATCGACCCCGACCACCCTGCCCCTGTAGGTCACCTGCGAGCCGTAGACATCCGAAGTCAGCAGCACTTGCTGGCCGATCCGGATGTTCTTGAGTTGCGACTCCTTGAAGTTGGCGTCCACCCACACCTGGTCGAGCGGGACTACGGACATCAGCGATACCCCAGGGCTGATGCGTTGCCCCACCTGCACGTTGCGGCTGGTGACGTAGCCCGATACCGGCGAGCCGATGCGGGTGCGGTGCAGGGCGACGAAGGCATCGCGCACCTCGCTCGCCGCGGTCATCACCAGCGGATGGGACCGCAGTCGCGTGCCCTCCACCAGCGCCTGGCTTTGCGCCAGGGCTTGTTGCGCAGCCGACAGGCCGGCCCTGGCAGTCTCCAGGGCCTGGCGTGCATGGCTCAGTTCCTCCCTGGAGATCGCTCCCGCATCGGCCAGTTGCGAGCGCCTTTGGAAATCGGCCGAGGCCTTCTGGTAATCGCTGGCCCGCGAGCTGGTTTGCGACTCCAGCTCCTTCACGTGCAGGTACTGCGCCCTGGCGTTGCGCACGGCGGTCGCCAGGGCGGCCTTGGCGCGCTCCAGGCCCAGGGCCTGGTCCACGTCGCTCAGGGCGATCAACCGCTGCCCCGGCTCGACCTTGTCGGTGTCGTCGACTTCGATCGCGGTGACGGTACCACTGACCTGGGACGTGACCTGGACCAGATTGCCGCGGACGTAGGCATCTTCGGTCACCTCGGTATCCAGTCCGGCCTGGTAGACGGCGGCCGCGATGCCGATGACTGCCAAGGTGGCGACCGCCCATTGCGCGCGCCGGGCATTCTTGCGGGGATCGGGATGTTGTTCGTTCATGGGGCTCATTGATCGTTCCGGATAAAACACGCGCGCGCACGAAAACCGCTCGCTTGCAGCGATCTGTGCACAGGCAATTCAGGAGCCACGACCCGTGGCTCAAGGGTGGGGAGCGGTGGCCAGGATCAGGCGACCGGCACCGCGGAGGAAGGAAGGGTCAGCCTGCTGTCGCAGGAGAAAAACGTTTCATGCATTCACCTCTGTAGACGTGCCAGGCACCGCTACGATGAATTTTCCGCCAGGCACTGCCTGCCACCATGACCGAGCCGCTCATTGATCGTGTCGAATCGATCAAGTCTGTAGCGCACCATCCAGGCGCCGCTGCCTGCGACACAACAGGCAGGTCGGACAAACACATGGGCAACCGCCAGACGCCGGTGTTTTACAAGGCGTGTTTTGCCATAAAATCACTGCTTGTGACCCACGACCGAGGTCGCCACCGTACAGCCGCTCGACCTCGACCTGGCTGGCGGGGACATTCGCTTCGCATCGAGTACTTGCCAATGAAACGCTCAATCACCAGCCGAGCGAACCTGGGTTCCAGCGCCCGGATCATTCATAGCCAAAAACCCTTCACCCATCGCATCCATGTCGAGCAATCGAGCCTGGTGGCGGTGTGGAAAGGCCAGAGCTGCTTGCGCTGGGCCGGGCATGAGTTGCTGGTGCGCCCGGGAGAAATCGTCGCGCTGGCCTCGGAGCAGACGTTCGATGTGATCCACATCCCCTGCCCTCGCTCGGGTTTCTTCGAGGCCCAGGTGCTGGTGTGTGCTGATCCGGTGGTCAAGGCGTTCCTGGAACGGCGGCCCAGGGGGCGGCGGATCAATGATGCGCAGTTGATCCAAGGCGGCAGCGAGGGGCTGCTGGCGTCCTTTCGCCACGCTTATGCCGGCTTCGATGAACAACTGCAATTGCCCCAGGCCATCGTCACCAGCCGCCTGACGGAGATGCTGACCTGGCTCGACCATCACGGAGGCTACTTCGCTACCAGCTCCAACAACCAGATCACCCTGCGGGTGCGGCAACTGATTGGCAGCGATCCTGGAGCGATCTGGACGGCGACCATGGTCGCGCGACACCTGGCCATGAGCGAGGCGACGCTACGCCGCAGGCTGGCAGCGGAAGGCAGCCACTTCCAGCAACTGCTGTTGGATGTGCGCATGGCCAGGGCCCTGACCTTGTTGCAGCTGACCGATCTGCCGATCGCCAATATCGCCTGCGAAGTAGGCTACAGCTGCAGCTCACGTTTCTCCTCGCGCTTTCGCCAGCGGTTCGGCGGCAGCCCTTCGGACATACGCTCGGCCGCAGCCTTCGAGCCAGCGGCTTGAAGGCACGGCGCCAGGGAGCGCGCCGTGCCTGCGCCTCATGGCGCCGGGTACACGGTGCCCTGGTTGACGCCAAAACCGATACGCACGAAGTCTTCCCGCTGGCACCAGCCCTTGAACAGCACGGTGTCGCCATCCTCGAGGAACCCCCGGCGCTCGCCGTGGCCGATGTCCACCGGTTGCGTTGCGCAAACCGTCAGTTCGATCAACGCGCCAGCTTCGCCTGCGGTGGGGCCCGAGATCGTGCCGCTACCCAACAGGTCGCCACTCTGCAGGTTGCAGCCACCCACGGTGTGCTGAGCGATCATCTGGCCCAGGGTCCAGTACTGATGGCGGAAACTGGTGCGGGTCAGGGTTCGCGGCTGCTGGCCGGCGGCGCGCTGGCTGGCGCTTTGAATCGACACCTCCAGCTGGATATCGAATGCCCCCGCCTCGGCGTTCTGTGCTGCGCTCAGGTAAGCCAGCGGTTGCGGCCGCTCCGGTGCCCTGCTCCAGCTCGTGCGGTACGGCAGCAAGGCCTCGAGGGTGACGATCCAGGGGGATATCGTGGTGGCGAAGTTCTTGGCGAGAAACGGCCCCAGCGGGTTCATCTCCCAGGTCTGGATGTCCCGTGCGGACCAGTCGTTGAGCAGGCACAGGCCGAAGATGTGCTGTTGGGCATCCTCCAGCGCAATGCGGCTGCCACGGGCATTGCCGCGGCCGATCACCGCGCCGATCTCCAGTTCGTAGTCCAGGCGCTGGCAAGGTCCGAAGACCGGAGCGGCAGCGGCATCCGGGCGGCTCTGGCCCATGGGCCGGTAGACCTTCTGCCCGCTGACCTCGATGGATGAAGCACGGCCGTGATAGGCAATCGGCAGCCAGTCGAAGTTGGGGTACACCTCAAGGCCGAACTGGCGGCAGCAGTTCACCGCATGATCGAGGGAGGCATAGAAGTCGGTGTAGTCCCCGACCTGGACCGGCATCCGGTATGCGACCTCCTCCTGGCTGATCAGGACCTGGCGCACGGTGGGCTCGTCCTGGCTGCCGGCTTCCAGCAGAGCAAAGAGCCCATGGCGCAGGGTTTGCCAGGCCTCGGGCCCCAGCTCCAGCAGCGGATTGAGCGATGCCCCCGCCGCGGCCTGCACGGCTGCGGCCAGTTCACCGCTGACGCACCGGGTACGAGACAAGGCTGCCAGGTCGACGATCTGGTCACCGATGCCCACGCCGCCACGCCAGGCTTCGTCGCCATCGCGACGGCGAAACACGCACAGCGGCAGGTTCTGCAAGGGAAAGTCGGTGGCGCGGTCATTGGCTTCGGCCAACCAACTCAGGCGCGTCGCATCATGGGTGTGGTTCAAATGCATGGGGTTCTCCTGGGGTGCGTTGGCGCTCATGCCCCGGCCTTGAGCGCGTCGTCGAAGATGGCCACGGCGCGGGTCCAGCCGGCCGACGCGCTACGGATCTTGCAGGGGAAGCAGGAAATGAAGAAGCCCGTGGAGGGCAAGGCTTCGAGGTTGTGCAGCTTCTCCAGGTGGCAATAGCCGATGTTGCGACCAGACTTGTGCCCTTCCCAGATCAGCGCTGGGTCTTGGGTCTGGGCGTACTTCTTGGCGGTATGCACGAAGGGCGCATCCCAGCTCCAGCCATCGGTGCCGGTCAGGCGCACGCCGCGCTCGAGCAGGTAC
Source organism: Pseudomonas piscis (assembly GCF_009380155.1). Taxonomy (GTDB): domain Bacteria; phylum Pseudomonadota; class Gammaproteobacteria; order Pseudomonadales; family Pseudomonadaceae; genus Aquipseudomonas; species Aquipseudomonas piscis. The sequence continues at coordinate 740,285 of NZ_WHUV01000002.1, forward strand.
ATGGTGGCCTCCAAACCCATGCCGCAGCCCGCCGATACGTACCCCGGCTGGCCGTACTGCTTGCCCGCAGCGGTGTTGACCACCACGATCTCCAGCGGGCTGAGCTGGTGGCCGATCCGCGCCAGTTCCGCCTCGACATCTTGCGCGGTGACTACGTAGCCATCGGGAAACCGGGTGAAGTCCAGTTTCACTCCCGGCTGGAAGCACCACTCCAGCGGCACCTCGTCGATGGTGATGGCCCGCTCACGCTCGCCGAATGACTCGTTCATCGTGCTGTGGAAGTGATACGGCGCGTCCAGGTGCGTGCCGTTGTGGGTGTTGAGTTGCACATGCTCGATGGCCCAGCCTTCGCTGTCGGGCAGGTCCGAGACCTGCAGGCCGGGAAAGAACGAGGTGACCTGCTCCGCTGTCGTCCGGTGATCCAGATACTGGATTTTCGGCCCATACCCGGGCGGGTCGGATATCACATCGTTCTCAAGGAAGATTGAAAGATCTACAAATCGACGTCCCATTTCTATGACTCCTCATTCAGGAAGTTGCATGCCAATCAAACCCTGTCAGCCACCGGCAATGGCTCAGGATCGCCGACCCCCTGCACTTGGGCGGGTAGCCAGCAGACTGCTACGGCGGCGAGCAGGAACAGCACGCCGCAAAAACCGAGGCTCAGGCCGAGCCCCACGCTGCTCGCCAGCGATCCCAGGAGGATCGGCGAGAACGCCGACAGGCCGCGTCCGGTGTTGAAGCAGAAACCGGCGCCGGACGCCCGCAGATGGGTGGGGTACAACTGGGCGAAATACGAGCCGAACAGCCCGACAAACGACAGAAAGAAGGCGTAAACCGGGCCCAGCAACAGCAACAGGGTGCTGTCTGCCACCCAGATGTAGACCGGGAGCATGAGCCCCGACCCCACCAGGGAGACGATGACCATGCGCCGCTTGCCCAGGCGGTCGGCGAGCCAGCCGAACAGGTTGTAGCCGATGAACGCGCCAACGTTCATCACCGCGATCAGGTTCGCCATGGTGGTGGATGAAAGCCCGTGATGCTTGACCAGGAAGGTCGGGATCCAGGTCATCGTCCCCCAATAGGCCGTCAGCGCCAGGGCCGAGGCTGCGCTGCCCAGGAGCGTCCGGCGGGCCAGGCCCGGGCCGAACAGCTGTGCGATGGCCAGCGCCGGCCGGGCGTCCGCCCGTTCCGGTTGGCGGTGGCGCCTGGCAAGCCAGGCGGCGGACTCCGGAACCCGCAATGCGACATACAGCACCGGCACCAGCACCAGCGCACCGCTGAGGAAAAACAGCGTGCGCCAGCCATAGACTTGCAGCAGGCCGGCAGCCAGCAGCGCGGCCAGGCCGGAACCTGCGGAAAACGCACTGAGCACGAAGGCGGTCGCCCGGCCCCGCTGCCGGGCCGGCCAGGTCTCATGTACGTGGGCCGCGACGATTCCCCAGACCCCACCCAGCCCAAGTCCGGCGAAAAAGCGCAGGACCAGGATCTGCTTCCAGTCACTCGCCGCGGCAATGGCCATGGTCAGCCCACCGAATGCCACCAGCGATGCCAACAGGGCTTTCTTGCGGCCCAGGGTATCGGCCAGGGTGCCCATCACCAGGCTGCTGACGCCGACCCCGAGCAAGGTGGCGGTCACCATCAGCCCGGCCTGGCTGGCACTGATATGCAGGCTTTCCTGGATGGTCGGCAAGGCGATGATCAGCACCAGGATGTCCAGGGCATCGAAGGTGTAGCTGAGGAAGGAACCGATGAGGACACGCCATTTCAAGCTGTCGGGTTGGGTCGTCATGCTGACTCCTGGAGGTACCACCATGCTCGAGCGGAGCGGTGGTTTTGTTGTTTTGCGCAAAACTATACACACGTACAGTTAGCCAGTCTAGCCAAGTCGATGCGGTGGCGTGGGCCGGGTCGGGCAGGCACAATCAGCGCCTGCCCAGCAAGCCTTGAGGATGTCGATGACCCAGGTACCCCAGAAGCAAGAGATGGCCGTGGTAAGCAAGCGTGAGTCGATTCTCGATGCCGCCGAGCGCCTGTTCGCCGAGGGTGGCTATGACGGTGTTTCGATGCGCGATATCGCGGCGGCGGCCAACGTGGGCTTGCCCCTGGTGGTGTACCACTTCAAGACCAAGCTCAACCTGTATCGCGAGCTTTTCGAGCGGCGCAAGTCCGTGCTCGAAGCCCGGCAAGCCTTGTTGCGCCAGCCTCTGGCGGACGCAGAAGATCCGTTGGAGCACATCGTCCGGGCCTTCGTGACCCCCGTGATGAGCATCCAGCATGACGAGGCGGGAGTTGCCTATGCCAAGTTGGTGGCGCGCGAGTCTTCCGACCCCAAGGAGGCAGGCCGGGGCATCGTCGAGGCGCTGTTCGACCCGTTCGCCGCCGAGTTCATCGCCGCTATCCGCCAGGCCCTGCCCGACATCACGGCGGCCGCGGCGCATTGGGCCTATCACTTCGCTGTCGGCGCCCTGGTCATGAGCGTGTTCGACGAGCGCATCGAGCGGATCTCCGCTGGCGAGGTCAAGGCCATGGATATCGAGGTGAAGACCAACTACCTGATCTCCTTCATCACGGCCGGGATCCGTGCCACGACCGCGTAACCCTGTCGCTGAAGCGGGCATCTGCGGGCGTGCCCATGCCCGCGAAAAGCGCTGCGCCAGCAGTAGCGGGCACTAGATCTCGAGGTTCATGACCTCGGGGAAGGTGAACTTGAACCAGGGCGTGTAGTCGTCCGGATGTGCCTGGATATCCTGGCGAATGTCCTCGAGGGAGCGATACGTAAAGGCGTCCGCTTCGTCGGGATTCAAGACGGGCTCAACATCGCAACGGGCAAAGTACAGGTGCCCGTATTCGTGCTCGATCAAGCCTCCCGGCAGATGGAGAAAGTAACCGAGCTCGAAGCGCTTGGTCACCGGGCAGGTCAAGCCCATCTCCTCTTCCAGGCGTCTTTGCGCCGCATGATCGGTGCTCTCGCCTGGCAGCGGGTGCCCGCAACAGGTGTTGCTCCATAGACCGCCGCAATGATATTTGCGCGCTGCGCGCCTTTGCAGCAGCAGTTCATTGCGGCTGTTGAACACATAGACCGATACCGCCCGGTGGCGCGCCCCGACCTTGTGGGCGGCCAGCTTCTCCATGAAGCCCACCTCCCTGTCGTTGTCATCCACCAGGATTACCTCGATGTGCGGCATGTAGCCTTCCTCGCGTTGTGGGGTGGGTTTTCAGCGATGGGCTCAAGGCGCCATCGCAACTGCGATCCAGCTTAGTCCAGGCCCGCACCCGAGCTTTTGTCATTAAATCGGCCACAGGCCGGGCATACCCTTCGCCCGGTCTTAACATCGATAAGGAATCGATCATGAATCTTTCACGCCTGTTGCTGGCAGGAGTCATCGGCCTGGCACTCGCCCCCCTGGCCCAGGCCTCATCCACGGCCGATATCGAAGAAAAAGCCCAGCTGCGAAAACTCTTCTGCGAGTCCAGGGGCGGCTCTGACATTACCGCCCTGGGTGAACTGAAGAAGTCCGACGACGTCGGTGCCGTGGTGGTGTGCAAGCTTCCTCCATCGAGGACGACGGTGGTTGAAAACCAGGCCGCCGCAACGTTCTCGCCACTGCCGCTGACTCCTGTTACCGCCACCCTCGCGCCGCCTTCCGGGGTCTACAAGCTTGCTCCGGGGGCCAACAGCATCAACACCTCCTGCTCGGCCAACCTGGCCATCGCCAAATGGGCTGGCTTCCCCAGCACCAGCAACGGTAACGCCAGCTTGAATTGCCGAGGCTACAACACCAGCGCCGGGGGCAGCACGCTGGGCTGCAAGATCGAATGGACCGGGCCGACCCAGGTCGCCATTGGCGTCACGCCCTATGGCGGGCAAGTGGCAGTGAACTTCAGCTGCCAGGCCATACATCTTGGCTCCATGGGCACCGTCATGGACTTCAGCTACAGCGACCCGGTCTATTCGCGCATTCGGTATGGCTCGGTCCAGGCCACCGGCAGCCTGACCATCACCCAGTAACGCCCTCTGCTTGACCCATTACTGTCCCCGTCGGCGCCCATGGGCCGGCGGGGGCCGCCATTTCCCTCGCCCGGGTATCAGGCCGTGGACTTGAGCGCCAGGACCTTCCAGCTCGCCTTGCGCTTGCGGGCGACCAGGGCATCCAGGGCCTCGCCGGTGGGCCTGCCCTTGGTAGTGAACGTCACCGGGACCAGCAACAACAGGGCCACCCGGTCATCGTCGGCAATCTCCTCGGCCGCGGATGCCGGGTCCCAGGGTTTGTCCACCACCAGCATCGCATCCACCGAATCGGGCCAGGCCAGGTCCCCATAGCCAGGATCATCACGCAGCACCAGCATCCCCTCGCCCAAGGCCTGGTGTTCCAGGCTCTGGCGCGCCAGGCGAGCCAGTAGCTGCACCGGGAAGCACCAGGCTGGCTGTTGCGCCAGTCCATGCTGGGGAAGCGCCCAGTCCTCGGGCAGGCAGACGAACAGCTCGGTCATGGGAGTGGTGCGGTACAGGCCAATGGTGAACAACAGCTTGTAGCGCCCCTTGGTCAGCAGGCTGATATGCAGCGAAAACCGAGGGTCTGCGCTGGGTGGACTGAACAGCGCCGGCAGCACCCAGCCGGCGCTGTTGTGGACGAAGGTCGCGATCGCCTGCCCTGGCCCCTCGACGTCCGGGGTATCGATATCCAGGATGCTCTGTGCGCCATTGGCTTGCAGCAGCTCTGCAACCGCCGGGTGGCCCCAGGTGCGCGCGGCATCCAGGGCGCTGTTGTTGAAGCGCCGATGCAATTGGTTGACCGCGGCGCCCCGCGCCAGAAGCAGTGCGACCACCTGGTCATGGCCCGCCAGCGCGGCCGAGTAAAGTGGCGGGCAGATGCTCAATGACAGGCCATTGGCACTGGCGCCGGCGTCGAGCAACACGGTGCAGGTCGGCAGGCTCCCTTCGCTGGCCGCCAGCCCCAGCGCCGTTTCCTGGCCACTGACCCGCACCGGCTGATCCACCTCCAGGCCCAGCTCGAGCAGTAGTTGGCAAACCTCGGCCTGGCCTTCGCTGGCGGCCATATGCAGCAGGCCGATATCCCCGGCGGAGCCATAGCGGGGCAGCTCCAGCAACTGCGGATACTGTTGGGCAAAGGCCCGCAATCGCTCCACCCTGCCCTCCAGGACATCCTCGTAGAGGCGATCCAGCTGGGTCTCGTGTTCTTCGTAAAGTCGTTGCCACTCGGTCATCAGGTGCAGGTCCATGTTCTGTCGATACGCTCCGGGGGCGCATTGAGTCGTTAACCGCCGCGCTCGTCAACCACTTCGGTAACGGCGCACCTGTGCTCCAGGCGCCGACCCAGCCGGAACATCGCCAGGGCTTGCGGCAACAATGGCCATGGCCAATGACACGGCTACCTCCAGTTGCAAGCCAAGCAGCATCAGCACCATCGAAATGAAAGCGTGCTCCGACGCCCCTAGTGATAGTCAGGTGCCATTGACGCGAGGGTCTCGCCGGTGGTCAGATGCGCGCCAGTTTCAGGTGTCCCATGCCGCCGCGCATGGGGTTAAACGGGAAGCCGGTGCGTCATTGCGATGATCAGTCCGGCGCTGCCCCCGCAACGGTAAGCGAGCGAAGCAATCGACAGACCACTGTGCCAAGGCATGGGAAGGTGATTGCTTCATGTCCCTCGCAAGCCCGGAGACCGGCCTGCAACGTCGTTTGACAACCCCGCGGTGGGCGGGCGCAGTCCGGTTTGCGTGGGCTCGCGTGCCTGCGCTTGCCTATGCGTTGTTCCCTCCGGGATTCATTCATTCCTGATAAGCAGTAGGAATCGCATGTCCCGCACTTCTGTGTTGCTACCCCGGTCTTACCCCTGGCTGTATTTCACCCTGTTGCCTTGCATGAGCCTCACGCCCCTGGCGCTGGCTGGGCAACAGCCCTCCCTGGTTTTGCCGCAAGCGCAGGTGACGGCACAGGCCACCGATAGTCCAATCTCCTTGAGTACTCCCCTGCCGGCCGGTTCACGCCTGAACCTGACGGCCTTGGAAACTCCGGCCAGCACCAGCAGCCTCGACAGTGAGGCCATAGCCCGCAACAACCTGACGATCCAGGACGCGGTCACCCGTTCAGTGGGCATCACCAGCGTCGCCACGCCTGGCAACGGTAATACGGCGCTGTCGGCGCGGGGGTTCACCGGCCATAGTTCGGTCATGACGCTGTTCGACGGCTCACGCTTGTATACCGGTGCCGGCAGCCAGACGTTCCCGGTGGATCCGTGGCTAGTGGAGCGCATCGATATCATCCGCGGCCCAGCCTCGGTGCTCTACGGCGAAGGCGCCACTGGAGCGGTGATCAATGTGATCCCCAAGAAGCCCTTCGAAGGTGAGATCCATAACCGCCTGCGCCTGGGCTATGGCTCCAATGACCGGCAACAAATGGGCCTGGATAGCGGTGGCTCGCTCACCGACACCCTCAGCTATCGCCTGACGCTGAACCAGCAGCACAGCAATGGCTGGGTCGACCACGGCCAATCACGCAACCAGGCATTGAGCGCAGCGTTGCGCTGGCAAGCCAATGAAGACCTGAGTTTCACCCTGGCCCACGAACGTGGAGAGAGCGAGCCGGCCAGCTACTTTGGCACGCCGCTGATCGCCGGCCGCTACCGCGACAGCCTGCGGGACAAGAACTACAACCTGCGTAACGCGGTACAGCGTTACAACGATGAATGGACGCGCCTGAACACCGAGTGGGTGCTCAACGACAACCTCAGCGCCAGCAACCAGCTCTACTACATCAAGAGCCGTCGCCACTGGCGCAATGCCGAGGCCTACAACTGGGTCGGCTCCAGGGAGCAGCTATTGCGAGGCGACAACCTGGAGATCAAGCACGACCAGGAACAGATCGGCGATCGCCAGAGCTTCACCTTCGATCATTCGCTGTTCGGGTTGGACAGCAAGACCGTGGTCGGCCTGGAGTACAACCGGATCCGTTTCGGCGTGGCCAACAACTCGCCCTACAAGGATATCGGCGGTGACTACATCGATCCGTGGAACCCGGCTCCGGGTTATTTCCACAGCAAGTCGGCCTTCTCGCCCCAGACCGCCAGCACCACCCGTACCTTTGCACTGTTTGCGGAAAACCGCCTGCAACTGTCGGAGCGCTGGTCGTTGGTGACCGGTATCCGCCGCGACCAGAACCATATCGATCGCACCGACCTGCGCGCCGATACCCGGACCGATCGCAGCCTTGCGGGTGGTAACTGGCGCGCTGGCCTGGTGTTCGCGGTCACTGATCAGCTCTCACTGTATGGCCAGTACTCCACCAGTGAAGACGGCATCAACAACCTGATCAGTCTCAATCCGACCCAAATGCAGATGGACCTGACCGAAGCCAAGCAGACCGAGTTCGGCCTCAAGCAGCAGTTCTGGGATGGTCGTGGCGAATGGACGCTGGCGGCCTACCAAATCGTCAAGAAAAAGCTGCTGGCGACCGACCCGCTGACCCGCCTGGCACAACAGATTGGCCAACAATCGTCCGACGGCCTGGAAGCCTCGCTGGAACTGGCTCTGGATCACGGCTGGCAAATCTCGGCCAACGCTTCAGCGGTTCGTGCCCAGTACGATGACTTCGACGAGGTGGTCTCCGGGAAGCTGGTCTCCCGTGCAGGCAACCGTCCGAGCAATGTGCCGCGGCGCACTGCCAACCTGTGGCTGAACAAGACCTTGGCCCAAGACCTGGAAGCAGGCATGGGCCTGCGCTATGTCGACGCCAGGTATGCCAACACTGCCAACACCGTCGATGTACCGGGCTATACCGTGCTGGATGCCAACCTGGGCTGGCAGGCGCTGCCGGACGTACGCCTCAACCTGCAACTGAACAACCTGCTGGACCGCCGATATGCCGTGGCCCAGCAAAACAGCGGCCAGCAATGGTTGATGGGCGAGCCCCGATCGCTGTTCGTGAGCGCAGACTACAGCTTCTGAGGCTATGGCTACCGTAAACCCAGGGTTTGCGGTAGCACCCTTCACGCCCGCCCCGCCTCACTGCTTGCCGCGCATGCTGTTGCGCCAGATCCGGTAGCTCCTGATCCCCGCACGTACCGAGCCGAACAGCAGCTGCTCGTCCATTTCCGCACTCATCCCCGAGCGCTCCAGCATCTTCAGGAAGGTGCCGCGGGCACGGGCGATGGCGAAGTGAATGCCCTGGGCGGCCAGGGTGTCGCGGATTTCCCGCAGCACCGCGATGCCGCTGACATCGATATCGGTGACCGCCTCGGCATCGAACAACACCACCTCGGGCTTGCCGTCGCGCCCGATGTTCTCCAGCAGGCGCATCTTGAAGTAGTCGGCGTTGAAGAACAGGATCGCGTCGTCAAAGCGATACACCACCAGCCCGGGCACGGTCCGGGCCTGCGGATACTTGCTGATATCGACCTGGCCTTCGATGCCTGGCATCCAGCCCAGTACCGCGTCGGTGGGCTGGTAGATGCTGTACAGCAGGCGCAGGATGGCCAGGGTCACGGCGAACATGATCCCCGGCAATACCCCCAGGCCCAGCACGCTCACCGTAGTCAGCAAGCACAGCCAGAACTCGAAGCGGCTGAGCTTGTGGATCTGCCCGAGGGATTTCACATCGATCAGGCCCCAGCCGGCCATCAGCAGGACCGCGCCCAGGGCCGGCTGCGGGATCCAGGCCATGGGCGCGGTGAAGAACAACAGGATCAGGGCGATCGCCCCGGCGGCGATGATGCCCACCAACTGGCTCTTGCCTCCGACCATGTCGTTGACCGCGGTGCGCGAATCCGCGCCGCTGATGGCGAAGCCCTGGGAGGCCCCCGCCGCCAGGTTGCTCATGCCCAGGGCGATGAACTCATGGTTGGCATTGATCGCGTAACCGTGGCGCGCAGCGAAGCTGCGGGCGGTGAGCATGGCGCTGCAAAAACTCACCGTGGCGATACCCAGGGCGTCGCGCAGCAGGCTCTTGCTCTCTTCCAGGGTGGTGCTGGGCCAGGATAGTTCGGGGATGCCGGCAGGCACATGGCCCAAGACCGCCACGCCGAACTGGTCGAGGCCGAAGACCCCGGCCAGCAAGGTGAACACCGCCACCGTCACCAGCGCCGCCGGCAACCGTGGATAGCGGCGCGGCAAGCCGATCAGCAGGCCCAGGCTGGCCAAGCCGATGGCCAGGGTCAGCCAGTGGATCTCGCCCAGGCGCTGGAGAAAGTCCATCAGCCCGAGGATGAAGCCCTCGCCCTCGATCTTGAAGCCCACCACCTTGCCCATTTGCCCGGCGATCAGGCTCAGGCCGATGCCGTTCAGGTAGCCGATGAGGATCGGCCGCGAGAAGAAGCTGGCGATGAACCCGGCCCGGGCGATCCCCGCGGCGATCAGCATCAGCCCCACCAGCACGGTGACGATCATCGACAACTCGACGGTGCGCTGCAGGTCGCCCATGGCCAGGGGCGCCACGGCCCCGCCGAGCATGGCGCAGGTGGCGGCATCGGGGCCGACCATCAACTGCCGCGAGCTGCCGACCAGGGCATAGACGATCATCGGCAGCACGCAGGCATAGAGCCCGTACTGCGCAGGCAGCCCGACGATCTGGGCATAGGCGATGGCGATGGGAATCTGGATCGCCGCCACCGACAAACCGGCCCGCAGGTCGGCGCGCAACCATTCACGGCGGTAGTGCAGCAAGTTGGACAGGCCGGACAGATAGCGGGAGAGCAACATGCAGGGTCCTTTCGAAGTGTTCCGTTCTTGTTATTCATCCATGCCCTTGCAAGCCATGCGGCAGGCAAGGCGACGCAGCCCGCTATTGAAGCCAATCGCGCACTCGAACGCCATGAGCTGGAGCAGCTTTTATGCGGATCGTCGAACGTTGGCCTGACGCATCGACGGATACCGATAGAAGCTAACGCCAAGAGCTGCCAGCGTGCTGGATTTCACCACCGGATAAACGCTTGACCTTAAAGATAACTTTAAAGTTAAGGTTTTCCCGTGGCCGCAGAACCACGGTCTTTCGATTCACCAATCGATCTCGCCCAAGCCCCATGGCCGGCAGGCACACGTGGATTCGCTAAGCTCAATGGGCCGGGGCTGCCGAACAACCGATCGAGGTTGGCCCGCAGGCTCCACGCGGCGACTGCGCAACTTCTTCAACGACTCAGGGACACAGCATGCAAACCATATTGGGAGCCAGTGGGCAGATCGCCGTGGAGCTGGCGCGAGAACTGTCCAGCAGCCATACCGATGAGCTGCGGCTGGTCAGTCGCAACCCGGCCAAGGTCAACCCATCCGACACCTTGCTACCGGCCGACCTGCTGGATGCCGACCAGGCCGCCAAGGCCATCGAGGGCAGCAGCATCGTGTATTTCACCGCTGGCCTGCCGCCGGACACTCGCCTGTGGGAGCAGCAATTTCCGTTGATGCTGAAAAACGCTCTCGAAGCGACGCGCGCAGCCAACGCCAAGTTCGTCTATTTCGACAACACCTACATGTACCCGCAAAACGATCGGCTGCTCACCGAAGACGCGCCCTTCCAGCCCGTCGGCCGCAAGGGCCAGGTCCGGGCGGCCATGGCCTCCATGGTGCTGCAGGAGATGGCCCGCGGCGACATTCCGGTGCTGATCGGCCGGGCGCCGGAGTTCTATGGCCCCGGCAAGACCCAGAGCATCACCAACAGCCTGGTCCTGGATAACCTCAAGGCTGGCAAGACGCCGCGAGTGCCGGTGCGCGACGACACCAAGCGCACGCTGATCTGGACCCCCGACGCCAGTCGCGCCCTGGGGCTGCTCGGCAATACAGCAGATGCCTATGGGCAGACCTGGCACCTGCCCTGCGACGATCAACGCCTGACCTACAAGGAACTGGTCGGCCTCGCTGCACAGGTGCAGGGCAAGGCGCCCTCCTACAAGGTACTGGGCAAATGGACCCTGCTGGCCGCGGGCCTGGTTTCCAGCCAAGTCCGCGAGCTGCGCGAACTGCTGCCGCGCTACGAATACGACAACCTGTTCGATTCGTCGAAATTCAAGCAGCGCTTCCCCGAGTTCCAGGTCACTACCTACCGCCAGGGGCTGGAGCAGGTGCTGGGCCGCCACTGAGCCGGCACGGTGGACGAAAGCCGCGCTGCCGGCCGCTCACCGCTCGCCTTGCTAGTACCCACAGCGGTTTTTTCATCTAGTGTTGTGGTGTGCACGGACGTTCGTAATCGGCACGTAGCTTCCCAAGCTGATAACTATCAGTGCCCGGTGCAGCGCGTCCAAGCAGCCCTGCGCAGTCAAGCTTGATCGCAATGACCCATGGCCAAGGAGAGTGCTATGTCATACAGATCCTTGCTGCTTTGCACCCTGTTCACCCTGCCCGCCTACGTCTTGGACGCCCATGCACTGTCCAACGACGATCACGACCAGGAGGCCATCAAGCTATTCAACACCTCCGCCAAGGCGCCCTGCATCAGTGGTTTTCCCTGCTTTGCCATCAGCAACCAGTACCCGACGAGCCCGCCAGCCCCTGCCACGGACTTCCCCTGGAGCCATACCGACTACAAGACCGATCCAGCTAAATACATGGCCCAGGTACTGGCCTATGTGGTCGAAGGCAATACCGGTGTCGACTGGGAACTGCAAAAGAACCCCATCCGGCGTTGGTATCACGCCCCCTGGATGCATGCCAAGCGCGAGCCGGTCCATGGCCTGACCATGGAAAGAGGCAGCCGCCTGCACGAGCTGGGACCTGACCAGACCCGACGCACCAACAACTGGGCGGTAGGCTTCTACAACGACATCGGTGGCAGCAGCTTCGGCAAGGTATGGCAAGACAAGGCACGCCCCACCACGACCCAGGTGGTGTTCCCCGTGGGTACGGTCACCGCCAAGCTGCTGTTCACCGATGCTACCGATAGCGAGGCGCCCTACCTCAAGGGCAACAACCTTCAGTGGCAAGCGGACATTACCAACAAGCGCAATCCGCAAAACCTGCGCCTGCTGCAAATGGATATCGCGGTCAAGGGGCAGGCCGACGCGACTCATAGCGGCTGGGTGTTCGGGACCTTTGTGTTCAACGGCGCCCGGGGCGCGGCCAACTACTGGGACAACCTGATCCCCGTGGGCCTGGAATGGGGCAACTCGACGGACTTCACCTACGCCGATTACCAGGCCGGCAAGCGTCCGGGGGAAAGCTGGGTCAATCCCGAGGCCAAGGCGATGTTCGCTAACCGCGCACCGGACGACCAGATGGGCTACCTGGGACGCATGAACGGCCCGGTGGACAGCCCGCTTTCCAGTTGCATGAGCTGCCACAGCCGGGCCATGGATACCAATGGCGGGCCCGGACCGGACTTCAACCCCAAGACTGACGACAACTGCCTGGAAGTGGTCGAGCTCGAGAACCAGCAGACTTACGTGCGCCAGCCCACATGCAAGGTCAATGAGCAAGCGGTGCGCCTGTTCTACCGCAATCTCAAATCCGACGAGCCCTTCATCCCCGGCTTCAACTCACTGGACTACTCCCTGCAAATGGCCCTGGGAGTGGCCAACTGGCATGCCTGGAACAAGACCCAGCACCCGACGGCGCTGAAGGCGGACAGCAGCACCTTCAAGCTCAAGAGTTCCAGCGTCGGTACGCCGGTGTCGTCGAAGATCCCGCTGCTGCCCGCCGAGGAGGCCTTCCAGCGCGGTGATTGACTCTGCCAGCCGCCCGTGGCCAGTGCTGTGCGAGCGCCATGGGCGAAGGTGCTCCGGAGCACGCCCGGCGTGATGGGCAGCACCGAGTCCACAACGATGGCGTCGTCGCGTTCTCCTGGGCGACGCCACCGTCGACCTGCGGGCATTCGTTCTTAGCAGATGACACGAGGTCAGGTACGGGTCCTCCCCGCTACCTTGCCGCATCACAACGCCGACGCCCGGTGAGCACGGCGCCAGGAGCTGTTGCACAGTGCCCTGGTCACCGCGGACAACCAGCAGTACTTCGACCTGTTTTCCTCTGCCGGCGTGGCCAACTTCGGGCACAATCACCCGCAGATCAAGGCTCGTCTGATCCAGTATCTACAGCAGGATGGGCCGGTACACAGCCTGGATTTTTTCACCTCGGCCAAAGCTGGTTTCATCGAGCTGTTCGAAAGCACCATCCTGCCCGAGCGCTATCGTGGCCATTACCACTATTACTTCTCCCCTCCGGCCGGGACTCTGGCCATCGACGCGGCCCTAAAGTACGCGCGCAATGCCACAGGACGCCGGGAAGTGGCCTGCTTCACGAACTCCTTCCATGGACTTTCCTACAATGCCTTGTCATTGACCGGCAATGCGGCCAAGCGAGCCTCGGCCTACACCGATCTGGCCTCTGTGCTGCGCCTGCCCTATGACCGTTACCTGGGAGAACACGTCGATACCGTGGCGCTCTATGAAAAGCTCCTGGACGATGAAAGCTCCGGATATGGCCTGCCCGCCGCCGTGGTCTTCGAGACCATCCAGGCCGAGGGCGGCATCCATGCCTGCTCCGCCAACTGGTACCGGCGGTTGCTGGAACTCTGCGCGCGCAAGGGTATCGTTACCATCGTCGACGAGATCCAGGCAGGTTGCGGACGGGCCGGAGGTTTTTTCAGTTTCCAGGCCTTGTCGGAGCACTATCCTGACGTCATCTGCCTGGCCAAGAGCCTTTCCGGCTTCGGCCTGCCGATATCCCTGGTGCTGGTCAAGAAGGAACTGGACAGCCTGCAGCCAGGTGAGAACAGTGGCACCTTCCGGGGCAATGCCTTGGCGGTGCAATCAGCCTGTTTCATGCTCGAAACCTTCAACTCGGACGAGTTTGCCCATGGACTCAAGCGCAATGAGCAGATCCTTCAGGACGTGATGGCGCAGGTAGCCCAGAGATGCCCCGTGCGAGGACGGCACATGATCCATGGCATCGAGCTGGAAAGTGCCGAGATCGCCAAGCAGGTGCTGGTGCAACTGCGCAACCGGCATATCCTGGTGGAACAGTGTGGTGGCCAGGGCCGGGTGATCAAGATCATGCCGCCTTTGACCTCCAGTGCTGACAACCTGCAGTGCGCACTGGATGCGGTCATCCAGGTAGTGCGCGAATACACCTGACATGGAGCCCGGGATGAACACCACCCTGTTGCTTGAACGAATGGCGATCCACGACCTGCTGTGCCGGTTCCAAGGCACCTTCGACTTGCTGGACTGGCCAGGCATGCACCACTGCCTGTGGGAGCGGTTGCATATCGATTACTCAAGCTTCAGGGACGAAGCACCCGGGCCCATGCTGCGCGAAGACTACATTGCCCGGCGGCAGGCCGCGCTTAGCGAGTTGAAGATGCAGCACAACTTTTCCAACCTGCTGATCACGATCGATGGCACTGCCGCCACTGCTCGCTGCAATTACCAGATCCATAGATTCAGCACGCAGGACTGTCGTGGCCAGGGCGATTTCTTCCACTCTTACGGGCGATATTTCTTCGAACTGGCCAAGCGCGACGGGCAGTGGAGAATTTGCGCGATCCGCCAGCAACTCATTGCCAACCATGGCACACCAGGGCTGCACCGTGCGGTACTTACAGGCGCAACCTGAGATTCGAGGCGATATGGATACACGACAGCTGCTTACTTTTTCGTTGATCGCCTGGCTATCGATAGCCAGCCCCGGACCGGCGGTGGTCATAGCCATAAAGAACAGCCTCAGGCAAGGGCCGGGCGCGGTGTTGTCTGGTGCACTAGGCAATATCTGCGGGCTGTTCTGCCTTTCGCTGGCGACAATACTCGGGGTAGGCCTGCTCCTCAAGGCCAACCCCCTGGGCGTTCACCCTGCTCAAGATCGGGGGTGCACTCTATCTGTTCTACCTGGGCGTTGGGCAACTGATCCCCAGGAAGCAACTGTTCGGGTCGGAAGCGGCAGCGCAGCAACCCAGCCAGTCGTTTGCAGCGCTGTTCAAGGAGTCTTTCTTCCTCGCCATCAGTAACCCCAAGCCCATCTTGTTCTTTACCGCGCTATTTCCGCAGTTCATCAAGCCCGGCTCATCCCTGAGCATGCAGTTTCTGGTTTTGACCGGCATTTTCATGTTGCTGTCGCTACTGACGCTCCAGGGCTATGGACTGGCCTCACGCAAGATGGTCTGGCTGCTGAGCCAGCCGCGGATCGCCACTTTGGCCAGCCGGGTCGTGGGCTGCTGCTTCATTAGCTTCGGGGTGTTATTGCTGGCCTACCGTGCGCCATAGCCGAAGACCGTTGCTTGGGCTCCTCGCTGGATGACCCGGCAACTACCAGATCTTGTAGGTGCCAAGCCGATACCGGTCCTCTATAAGGGACCGCTTTACCTACCCTCGAGGACATCCAGCATGCACATGGAAGAGCACAGGCTGAGCGAGATGAACGATGAGTTGCGATTTTCGCTAGGGCGTTTCCGCTACGAACAGTTCGTGCAACGGCTGGGATGGCGACTGCCGGCCCATCCCCATCCGGACCAATGCGAATGGGACCAGTACGATACCGAACATGCCCGGTATATCCTGGCCATCAACCGGCAAGGCGCCATCGTCGGCTGTTCGCGGTTGATACCCACCACCTGCCCCAACCTGCTCGAAGGCGTCTTCAGCCAGACCTGCTCAGACGCACCGCCCAGGCATCCAGCCATCTGGGAAATGACCCGCTTCACTACCCGGGAACCACAATTGGCGATGCCGTTGTTCTGGAGGAGCCTGAAGGTCGCCAGCCAGGCGGGGGCCGAGGCCATCGTCGGGGTGGTCAACCGGACCATGGAGCGCTACTACAAGATCAATGGCGTGCACTATGAACGACTGGGGCCGCCGACCCTGCACCAGGATGAAAAACTCATCGCCATCAAGCTTTCGGCCCATCGCGAACAGCATCGCCGTGCCCTGGCCCCAGCGACTTTGGGTGGCAATACCCCTTTGCAGGAAACCGCCTGAACAGGCCGAGCCGCCCGCAGGCGACTCGGCAGCGGCTCAGATGTAGCCCAGGGCAACCGCGTAGGACACGGCCTGGACCCGGTTGCTGGCACCGATCTTGCGCTGGATGTTGCGGTGGTGGTAGTTCACCGTGTCGGTGCACACCCCCATGATCACGCCGATTTCTTCCGAGGTCTTGCCATCGGCAGTCCAGCGCAGCACATCGCATTCCCGTCCACTGAACTCGACCTGGGCATTGAACACGCTGTCATCGCTTTCCAGTTCAGAGATCTTCTCATGGGCAGCGATGGCGAATGCCTTGGTCACAGGTTTCAAGGCCTCGAACTCCTCGAGGCTGATGGCCTTGCTCCGGCGTGCCAGGCTCAGCAGGCCGACTCGTCCCTGGGCATTGAACGAAGGTTGCGCCAGGCCATGGCACAGGCCCGACTCCCTGGCTTCGGACCAGAACTGCGGGGTGTCGCGAAATAGCTCGTTAGTCCACAGGATCGTGGCCGGGGAAAGCTTGCTGTGCTTCACCGTCGGATCGATCAAGGCGTAGTTTTCCCCCTGGTAGCGCTGCACCCAGTGCTCGGGGTAATTGCTATATATAGATGTCCTGGGGCGCATGAACGGGGTCACGCTACACATGCCGTAGGCAAAGAAGTCGAAACCCAGTTCATGCAAGGCTCTCATCGCGATAACCCTGAATTCTTCAGTATCCGCGGCTTGTGCAAAGATACTGTAAAAATAAGCGTCCCATCCAAACAGCTGTCCTAATTCCATTTTGAACACCACTAAAGTTTGAACGAGGTCGTGAGACTAGACCAAACTGAACTCATGTCAACAGGTAAATCGGAAGCTCCATAGACGCCTTCGTACTAACACTAGATTTGTACTATATAGTTAAACTCGCTAGCCATAAGCCAGTATCTACTTTCGATATTAATAGGCCATTACCGGCCTTCAGACGACGAACGCACGATTCTCTTCACGATACTGAAACAGTCCTTCCGAATGGCTTCTTAGCCACCCTCGCTACAAGATCTGGTAGTTCCAACGCCAAGAAACGCAAGTGTATAAACAACCCCCATTCAACGCCGTTACAACAGCAAGATTCTTGATGGCTGCAACTAATTTCGCCCAGAAATAGTTAACCAGACATTTACTTTATTTTAGAAAACGATGGTTCTAATTAAGTGAGGATGCTGCCCATGACTGCTTCAAGCGCTCCCAGCGACTTTGATGATCAAGTTGAACTTCGCAGGAAAAATCGAGCCACCGTCGAGCAGTACATGCGTACTAATGGCAAAGATCGCCTACGTCGTCATGAGTTGTTCACCAAGGATGGCAGCGTCGCTTCCTGGACCAACGAAACCGGAAAACCCCTGGAATTCAGGGGCCATGCCAAGCTCGCCGCCCTCGGCGCGTGGATCGAGAAGTGCTTCCCGGACTGGCAATTCCACAATGTACGGATTTTCGCCACCAGCGATCCCAATCACTTCTGGGTGGAAAGCGACGCTCGTGGCAAGACTCGGGTACCGGGTTATCCAGAGGGATATTGCGAGAATCATTACATTCATTCCTTCGAACTGGACAACGGCAAGATCACCCAGAGCCGTGAGTTCATGAACCCTTTCGACCAACTTCGCGGCCTCGGTGTCCCGGTACCGAAGATCCAGCGCGCAGGTATTCCTGCCTCATAAGTCAAGTCCCTACAACATTGGAGAAAGACCATGCCAAATAGCGCTGCACGACAACTAAATGAGCACGACACCACCGAACTTCGACGGAAAAATCGCGCCACCGTAGAGCAATACATGCATACCAAGGGCCAGGACCGCCTGCGTCGTCACGAGCTATTTACCGAGGATGGTTCTGGCGGCCTCTGGACCACGGATACCGGTGCGCCAATTGCCATCAACGGCAAGTCCAAGTTGGCCGAACATGCTGTCTGGTCACTCAAGTGCTTCCCGGATTGGGAGTGGTACAACATCCAGATATTTGAAACCGATGATCCCAATCATATCTGGGTCGAGTGCGATGGCCACGGCAAGATCCTGTTCCCAGGATATCCGGAAGGTTATTACGAAAATCACTTCCTGCATTCTTTCGAATTGCAGGACGGCAAGATCAAACAGAACCGCGAGTTCATGAATGTCTTCCAGCAACTGCGCGCCCTGGGTATTCCGGTGCCGCAGATCAAGCGCGAAGGCATTCCTACCTGAATCCCATCGAGAGAGTGATCGCATCATGGAAGACTTACTGAACCGAGTTCTAAGTTGTGAAGCGTTGCAGCAACCTCAATGGAGCGAGCCTTCACAACTGCACGATGCGCAGGCCTATCTCCGGGACAGCGCGCCGCTGATTCGCGTCGAAGACGTCCTGGTGCTGCGGGAGACCTTGGCCAAGGTCGCGGCCGGCGAGGCAATGGTCATCCAGTCCGGTGATTGCGCCGAGGACATGAGCGAGAGCTCTCCCAACCACGTGGCCCGCAAAGCCGCGGTGCTGGACATGCTCGCCGGTGCATTGCGGCTGGTGACCCAACAGCCGGTGGTACGAGTGGGGCGGATCGCCGGGCAGTTCGCCAAGCCTCGTTCCAACAACAGCGAGCGCATCGGCGACGTCGAGTTGCCGGTGTATCGCGGTGACATGGTCAACGGCCGCGAGGCCGTCGACAGCCATCGGCAACACGATGCCCAGCGCCTGGTGCGTGGCTATCGGGCCGCCCAGGACATCATGCAGCACCTGGGCTGGAGCGAACCGGTGGACCAGGAGCCACTGAACGGTTCGCCGGCCTGGACCAGCCACGAGATGCTGGTACTGGACTACGAACTGCCCCAGGTCCGCCAGGACGAACAAGGCCGGGTGTTCCTCGGCTCGACCCACTGGCCGTGGATCGGCGAGCGCACCCGGCAATTGACCGGCGCCCATGTGGCGCTGCTCAGCGAGGTGCTCAACCCGGTGGCTTGCAAGGTCGGTCCGGACATCACCCGCGAGCAGTTGCTGAGCCTGTGCGAACGCCTGGACCCGCGTCGCGAGCCGGGACGCTTGACCCTGATCGCCCGCATGGGTGCGCACAAGGTCGGTGATCGCCTGCCGCCCCTGGTCGAAGCGGTCCGCGGTGCCGGGCACAAGATCATCTGGCTCAGCGACCCGATGCACGGCAACACCATAGTCGCCCCGTGCGGCAACAAGACCCGCATGGTGCGGACCATCACCGAGGAAATCATCGCCTTCAAGCATGCCGTGACTGCGGCCGGGGGCGTGGCTGCCGGCCTGCATCTGGAGACCACTCCCGATGAGGTCAGCGAATGCGTTTCCGATGTCATGGAGCTGGACCGGGTCGCCAGCCAATACAAGAGCCTGTGCGATCCGCGCCTGACTCCCTGGCAAGCCATCACCGCGGTGATGGCCTGGAAGAACTCGCCCTCACCCGCCCTTTTCTGACTGGAGTTAGTCGCCATGACCGGCATTCCATCGATCATTCCCTATGCCCTGCCCACTTCCCGCGACCTGCCCGTCAATCTCGCGCAATGGCATATAGACCCCGAGCGCGCCGTACTGCTGGTGCATGACATGCAGCGCTATTTCCTGCGGCCGTTGCCCGAGACCCTGCGCGAAAGCGTAGTGGGCAATGCCGCACGTATTCGCCAGTGGGCCGCCGATAACCAGATCCCGGTGGCCTACACCGCCCAACCCGGGAGCATGAGCGAAGAGCAACGAGGATTGCTCAAGGACTTCTGGGGGCCAGGCATGCAGGCCAGCCCCGGCGATCGCGAGGTGGTCGACGCCCTGGCGCCGCGTCCCGGCGACTGGTTGCTGACCAAGTGGCGCTACAGCGCGTTCTTCAATTCCGACCTGCTCGAGCGCATGCGCGAGAGCGGTCGTGACCAACTGATCCTCTGCGGGGTGTACGCCCACGTGGGAGTGTTGATTTCCACGGTGGATGCCTATTCCAACGACATCCAGCCGTTCCTGGTGGCCGATGCGATCGCCGATTTCAGCAAGGAGCACCACTGGATGGCCATCGAATACGCCGCCAGCCGCTGCGCCATGGTCGTGACCACCGATGAGGTGCTGCTATGAGCCAGGCCAGCGTCCCGCTGATCGAACGTATCCTGCAACCGGCCCCCGGGCCCTTTGCCCTGCTCTACCGTCCGGAGGCCACTGGCCCAGGATTGCTGGACGTCCTGGTGGGCAAGATGGCGGAACCCCGGCACTTGGCGGATATCGAGCTACCCGCCACCACCATCGGCGCACCGCGCCTGGACGTGCTGACGCTGATTCCCTACCGACAGATCGCCGAGCGCGGCTTCGAGGCGGTGGACGACCAGTCGCCGCTGCTGGCAATGAACATCACCGAACAGCAATCCATCGGCATCGAGCAATTGCTGCAGCTGCTGCCCGATGAGCCGATCCAGCTGGACAGCGAGCGCTTCGACCTGAGCGACGAAAGCTACGCCGAGATCGTCAGCCAGGTGATCGCCAACGAAATCGGCTCTGGGGAAGGCGCCAACTTCGTGATCAAGCGCACCTTCCTGGCGGAGATCAGCGACTACGGTCCGACCAAGGCCCTGTCGTTCTTCCGGCACCTGCTGGAACGGGAAAAAGGCTCCTACTGGACCTTCATCATCCACACCGGCGAGCGGACCTTCGTCGGTGCCTCGCCCGAGCGCCACATCAGCGTCAAGGATGGCCTGGCGGTGATGAATCCCATCAGCGGCACCTACCGCTATCCGCCCGCCGGCCCCAGCCTGGCCGAAGTGATGGAGTTCCTGGCCAACCGCAAGGAAGCCGAAGAGCTGTACATGGTGGTGGACGAAGAACTGAAGATGATGGCGCTGATCTGCGAGGACGGCGGCCATGTCCGTGGTCCGTACCTCAAGGAAATGGCCCACCTGGCCCACACCGAGTACTTCATCGAGGGCAAGACCCGCCGCGATGTGCGCGACATCCTGCGCGAGACCCTGTTCGCCCCGACGGTCACCGGCAGCCCGCTGGAAAGTGCCTGCCGGGTGATCCGGCGCTACGAGCCCCAGGGGCGTGGCTACTACAGCGGCATGGCGGCGTTGATCGGCAATGACGGCAAGGGCGGACGGTCCCTGGACTCGGCGATCCTGATCCGTACCGCCGACATCGATGACCAGGGCCAGGTGCGCATCAGCGTCGGCTCGACCATCGTCCGCCATTCCGACCCACTGGGCGAAGCCGCGGAAAGCCGGGCCAAGGCCGCCGGCCTGATCGCCGCACTGAAGAACCAGACCCCATCGCGCTTTGGCGACCACCTGCAAGTGCGCGCCGCCCTGGCCAGCCGCAACGCCTATGTCTCGGATTTCTGGTTGATGGACAGCCAGCAGCGCCAGCAGGTCCAGAGCGACTTCAAGGGGCGCCAGGTGCTGATCGTCGATGCCGAAGACACCTTCACCTCGATGATCGCCAAGCAGCTGCGGTCCCTGGGGTTGCTGGTGACCGTGCGCAGCTTCAACGACGAGTACAGCTTCGACGGCTACGACCTGGTGATCATGGGCCCCGGCCCCGGCAACCCCAGCGAGATCCAGCAGCCGAAGATCAACCACCTGCACCTGGCCATCCGCACCCTGCTCACTGAGCAGCGGCCCTTCGTCGCGGTGTGCCTGAGCCACCAGGTCCTGAGCCTGTGCCTGGGCCTGGAGCTGCAGCGCCGGGAGATCCCCAACCAGGGCGTGCAGAAGCAGATCGACCTGTTCGGCAACCCCGAGCGGGTAGGCTTCTACAACACCTTCGCGGCCCAGAGCACGAGCAGCCGCCTGGACGTCGAAGGCGTCGGCACCATCGAGATCAGCCGCGACAGCGAGACCGGCGAGGTACATGCCTTGCGCGGGCCGGCGTTCGCCTCGATGCAGTTCCACGCCGAGTCGCTGTTGACCCAGGAAGGCCCGCGGATCATGGCCGACCTGCTGCGTCATGCCCTCATCAATACCCCCGCCGACAGCAACGCTTCGGCGGCCCGGAGATAACCCATGCACGAATACGTCATCATCGACGCCTTTGCCAGTACCCCGCTGGAAGGCAATCCGGTCGCGGTGTTCTTCAATGCCGACGACCTGAGTGCCACCCAGATGCAGCGCATCGCCCGGGAAATGAACCTCTCGGAAACCACTTTCGTGCTCAAGCCGCGCAACAGCGGCGACTGGCTGGTCAGGATCTTCACCCCGGTCAACGAACTGCCCTTCGCCGGCCACCCGCTGTTGGGCACCGCCATCGCCCTGGGTGCCCACACCGAGAACCACCGGCTGTACCTGGAAACCCAGATGGGTACCATCGCCTTCGAGCTGGAACGCCAGAACGGCAGCGTGATCGCCGCCAGCATGGACCAGCCGATTCCCACCTGGTCGGCCCTGGGCCGCGATGCCGAGTTGCTCAAGGCCCTGGGCATCGAGTCCTCGACCTTTCCCATCGAGATCTATCACAACGGCCCGCGCCATGTGTTCGTCGGCCTGCCGAGCATCGAGGCGCTGTCCGCCCTGCATCCCGATCACCGTGCCTTGTCGAACTTCCACGACATGGCCATCAACTGCTTTGCCGGTTCCGGGCGGCGCTGGCGCAGCCGGATGTTCTCGCCGGCCTATGGCGTGGTGGAGGATGCCGCCACTGGCTCGGCCGCCGGGCCACTGGCCATCCACTTGGCTCGCCACGGCCAGTTGCCGTTCGGCCAGCAGGTGGAGATTCTCCAGGGCGTGGAGATCGGTCGACCTTCACTGATGTTCGCCAGGGCCGAAGGCCGGGCCGAGCAGCTCAAGCGAGTCGAAGTTTCCGGTAATGGCGTGCTCTTCGGGCGGGGGACCATTGTGCTATGAACAATCCACTACAAGGCAAGCCACTGTTGGGCAGCGGTATGTCGGAGTCCCTCACCGGTACCCTGGATGCGCCCTTCCCAGAGTTCCAGAGCCTGCCGGACGAGCCCATGGGCGTGCTGCGCAACTGGCTCGAGCGCGCCCGCCGCGTGGGCATCCGCGAACCCAAGGCGCTGGCCCTGGCCACCGCCGACAGCCAGGGCCGCCCTTCGACCCGGATCGTGGTGATCAGCGAGATCACCGATACCGGCCTGCTGTTCAGCACCCATGCCGGCAGCCAGAAAGGCCGTGAGCTGACCCAGAACCCCTGGGCCTCGGGAGTCCTGTATTGGCGCGAGACCAGCCAGCAGATCATCCTCAACGGCCGGGCCGTGCGCTTGCCGGATGCCAAGGCCGAAGAGGCCTGGTTGAACCGGCCCTATGCCACGCATCCGATGTCCTCGGTATCGCACCAGAGCGAGGAGCTGCTGGATATCCAGGCCATGCGCGACGCCGCCCGGGAGCTGGCGCAGGTCTCGGGACCGTTGCCGCGGCCCGCTGGTTACTGCGTGTTCGAGCTGCGGCTGGAGTCCGTGGAATTCTGGGGCAACGGCCAGGAGCGCCTGCATGAACGCTTGCGCTATGACCGCAGTGACAAGGGCTGGGAGGTACGACGCCTGCAACCCTGAATAAAGCAAGTGTTGGTACGGGATCTACCGCGCGATGGATTGGCACTGGGGGCAAGACACTGCGGTTTACCCGACATGCGTCATGGAAGTCTTTCCGGCCATCCTCACGCGGCTCATCGATTAATCAGAGGAGTTGCTAAATGTGTGGTCTCACAGGATGGGTAGACTATACGCGCAGGCTCGAAGGGGAAAATCCTGCAATTCGCGCCATGACCAATACACTCGCGTTTCGCGGGCCGGATGCCGAAGGTACATGGAAGCATCGGCATGCCCTTCTGGGGCATCGGAGGCTGGCGGTCATCGACCTGGACGGTGGCATCCAGCCGATGATCTATCGTTTCGCCGATGGCCAGGAGGTCGCGCTGGTCTACACCGGCGAGGTGTACAACCACGACGCATTGCGCGAGCAGCTACGAAAACTGGGGCACGAGTTCCAGACCCGCAGCGACACCGAAGTGGTACTGCATGCCTACCTGCAATGGGGCGAGCGCTGCTGCGAATACTTGACCGGCATGTTCGCCTTCGCCCTGTTCGACGGGCGCGATGGCCACCTGTTGCTGGTCCGTGATCGCCTGGGGATCAAGCCGCTGTTCTACGCCCGGCATCGCGATGGCCTGCTCTTCGCCTCGGAGATCAAGGCCATCCTGGCTCACCCGGAATTCACCGCGACCCTGGATGTGACGGGGTTGGCCGATGTGCTCACGCTGTCCAAGGGCACAGCCCAGACACCGTTCAGAAACCTGATGGAGCTGCTACCAGGCCATCTCCTGTCCTGGCGTCCCAATGGACCGATAAAGATCCACAGCTATTGGGAAGTACGCCGCCAGGAACACCAGGACGATTTGCCGACCACGGTGCACAAGACCCGCGAGTTGGTCACCCTGGCACTGGGGTCGCAGCTGCATGCCGACGTTCCGGTGTGCACGCTGTTGTCCGGTGGGCTTGACTCCACCGCCCTCACGGCGCTCGCCCAGCGCTTGGAGAAGACCAGGACCGGCGGGGATATCAACTCCTTTTCCGTGGACTTCACCGGCCAGTCTGAACATTTCAAGAGCGACGACCTGCGTCCCGAACAGGATCAGCCCTTTGCCTTGCTGGCTGCAAAGGCCATTGGCAGCCGGCACCAGACCGTGCTTATCGACAACGCGGAGCTTGTCAGCGACCTGGCACGCCGCGAGGTGTTCCGGGCCAAGGACGTGCCATTCACTTTCGGTGACATGGATACCTCGCTGAACCTGCTGTTCAGGGAGATTCGCAAGCACTCCACGGTGGCCATCTCCGGCGAAGGGGCCGACGAGGTGTTCGGTGGCTATGGCTGGTTCCGTGACCCCAAGGTCGTGGCCACTGCGAGCTTTCCCTGGGCGTCGCGAGTGCAGTTGCCGGCCGGGTTCATCAATCCGGACTTCAATCGCCGATGCGATCTGGCCAAGTACCAGCAGGCGAGCTACGACGATGCTCTGCGCCAGGTCGAGCATTTGGCCCAAGACAGCCCGCAGGAACGGCGGATGCGCGAGCTTTGCCATATGCACCTCAAGCGCTGGATGGTGATCCTGCTCGATCGCAAGGACCGCCTGAGCATGTGCAACAGCCTGGAGGTACGTGTGCCGTTCACCGATCACGAGCTGGTCGAGTACCTCTACAACGTACCCTGGTCGATCAAGAGCAAGGATGGCGAAGAGAAATGGCTACTCAAGCAGGCCTGTGCCGACCACGTCCCCGAGGCAGTGCTCAAGCGCAGGAAAAGTCCCTATCCGACCTCGGCCGACCTGGGCTATGAACGCTTCCTACGCCGCAGTACCGAGCAGTTGCTGCAGGACGTCGGCAACCCGGTGTTCGGCATCGTCTCCCACGCTCATATCACCGAGGAACTGCGCCAGCCCGAGGGCTGCTTCAATACACAAATAAGCCGGCATGGCCTGGAAACCGCACTGGCACTGGATGCCTGGCTGCGCTCCCACGGGCTCGCGGTCTGATCGGAGCCTGAGCTAGCCGCCCGGGTTCCCTCATCCCCCGGGGCACTGTGCGCAGTGTCCCGGCTATCCCACTGCATTGCGGCGGCATTGGCCTTAAGGCCCCTGCCATTGTGCGGCCATCGCTCAAAGGAGCTTGCCCCACCCGGCTTTCACCAGAGCCAGCCACCGCCGCGGGCCAGTTCCTGTTCGCAACTGCGGTATTGGGCGCCGAACAGCGAGGCCCGGGCCTGGACCTTGAGCGATACGCTTTTCAACCAGGGCTTGGCGTCGTAGCTGCGGTTGCGATAGCCACCCCAGCCTTCGTGGTAGTTCAGGTACTGGCCGTAGGCGTCCCATTTGGAGGTGCGATTGACGTTGTAGCTCTTCTGCATGTACCAGCCCATGAAATCCAGGGCGTCAGCGAAATTGTCGCGGCTTGCCCCCCAGCCACCTGCGTCCTTCTTGTAGTCGGCCCAGGTTTCATCCTTGGCCTGGGCGTAGCCGTAGGCGGTGCTGACCCGGCCCCAGGGAATGAAGCCCAAGAAGTAGTAGCGCGGGGGCAAGGCGTCGTGCTTGAACGATGACTCCTGGTACATCATCGCCATGGGCACCTGGATCGGGGCGCCCCAGCGCTGGTTCATCTTCTGCGCCGCTTCGTACCACTTGGGCTTCTCGCGAAAGATCTCACAGAGATTGTCGGGGTTGGCCGGAGGCTTGGTGGCGCAACCGGCAAGGGCCAGGAGCAGGACGGGGAGCAAGAGCCGAAGCATGGAGGGGACTATTCCTTGGGCGCGGGCCTGGTGCAGCCCTTCGGGCGAAGCTTTATACACACTTTGCCATCAGCCGGCGATACGCCAGCGCGCAGCGCTGTGTTGCAACTCGCAACAGCGCCTGGCCAGGTCAGGCCTGCCGGCACACACGCGGCAGGCCCGCTGCCGGTCAATCGGGGCGCCAGCGCTCTCCACGATTGTTGCCGGTGCCCTTGTAGCCGCCGTAGCCATCCGGTTCCCAGCCACCGCCGGCATTGTCTCCGGTGCCGATGAAACCGCCACGGCCATCGGGCTCCAGCCCCCTGCCCTGGTTCTTGCCAGTACCGGTGTAGCCACCACGGCCATCGGAGACATAACCACGCTTGCGGTTCTCGCCCGTCCCCTCGTAGCCGCCCTTGCCATCGGACGCCCAGCCGCCGCCCCAGGCGCTGCCTTCACCGTGGAAGGCGCCCTTGCCATCGGACTTGTAGTCTTGGCCGTAGTTGGTGCCGGTACCGGTGTAGCCACCCGAACCATCCGGGGTGAAACCGGCGCCCTTGTTCAGCCCGGTGCCTTTGAGTCCGCCATCGTCGGCCGGAGCATAACCGCGACCATAGTTGTTGCCGGTGCCTCGGAGCGAGCCGTCCTTCTGCAACTCGTAATCGGAACCCTGGTTCTTGCCCGTGCCCTTGAAACCGCCATGTCCGTCGGGCTCGTAGCCGCGATCCTGGGCGAAACCCTGGCCGATGAAACCTTCGGCGGCCAGCAGCGGCGTACCGACGCCGAGCAAGGCGATGGCCAATAGCAGGTGAGAATGTCTGTTCATGCCGTATCGATATCCTTATGTAGGGGGAACGCCAGAATTTTTTGCCTGCTTGACCTCAGCGGGAGATCGCCATCCAACCTGCGCAACCGGTCATGATCCCGGCCGAGGTGCGGTTCAGGCGCTGCATGGCCCTGGGCGACTGGATCGCCCGCTTGATCCGCGCCCCGGTCATCAGGTACGCCAGTTGGATGCTCAGGTCGATGCCGACCCCCAGTGCAGTGATGAAAGCCACTTCCGACCAGGACAGCGCCGTCAGGTCGAAGGCATGGGGCAGCACCGCACCGAAGAACACCACCGCCTTGGGATTGCTCAGGGTCAGCAGCGCTCCGGCGAGCAGCCCGCGGCCGGCCGAGCGCTTCGGCAGCTCCTCGGGCTGCGTGGGGTTCTTCGACCACAGCTTCCAGGCGATGAACAGGATGAAGGCCACGCCGAGCCACTTGACGCCGATGAACAAGTACTCGAAGCGCAGCGCCAGCGCCGCCAGGCCCAGGGTGGCCACCAGCAGCCAGAGCGCATTGCCCAGGACCATGCCACCGATGAACGGCAAGGTGGAACGGGCCCCGCGCGCCACCACCTGCCCCAGCATCGCGGCCTGGGCCGGGCCGGGAATGGCCGCGGCAATGGCGAACGGTACGGCGAAAAACCAGATCGAGGCAGTCACGCTCATCGACGAAATCCCCCAGGTCACAGTGATGTCGGCCTGGATACTCGCACCGAGGCAGCCGCTTGGGCAATGCCCGCTCCAGTGACGGCGCTGGATTCATGACGGGGCTTGGCCTGCGGGCCACAGGGGCACTGCATCAGCCCCCGGCAAGTACCTCCCGGGCGCACAGCAACAAGCCGTCGACCACCGCAGAAGGCGTTTGCGCACGGGTGGCCAGGCCCAGGGTCGCCCGTGGCTGTTCCAGGGCCAGCTGGCGAAAGTTCAGCCCGGGACGGGCCATCCGCTGCATCGAGGCCGGCACCAGAACAATGCCCATGCCGGCCGACACCAGGTTGACCGCCGAAGACACCTGGGGGGCCTGCTGGTGGATCAGCGGGCTGAAGCCCTGGGCCCGGCAAGCGCTGACTATCTCGGCGCTCAGGCCGTAGCCGGACTTGCGCGAATAGAGGATGAAGCGCTCATCGCGCAGGTCCGCAAGATCCAGGCGCTCGCGAGCGAGCAAGGGATGGCTATCGGGCAGCACCACCATCAGCGGCTCCTCACTGAGGACCTGGAATGCCAGGTCGCCACCCCCGGCAAAAGGCGGACGGACGATGGCGGCATCGATCTGTCGCTCCAGCAGCCGGCCGACCAGGGTCTCGCTGTTGCCCTCCACCAGGTTGATCTGCACCTGCCGATAGCGCTGCTGGTAGAGACGCAGCAACGCGGTCATGCCCTCGTTGAACGAGGCCGACTCGGTGAACCCCAGGGTCAGGCTGCCGATCTCTCCGCGCGCGGCTCGCAGTGCCCGGACCTTGGCCTCTTCGGCCCGGGCCAGGATGTCCCGGGCACAAACCAGGAAGGTCTTGCCGGCATCGCTGAGGACGATGCCGCGGCCCTGGCGGTGAAACAACGGCGTGCCGATTTCCTCTTCCAGTGCGCGGATCTGCTGGCCCAGCGGCGGTTGGGCGATGTGCAGGACCTGGGCCGCCTTGGTCAGGCTCTGGGCCTCGGCGGTGGCCACGAAGTAACGCAGGTGCCGGAGTTCCATGGAATGTTCTACGTTCTGATTTTGGATAATTAGAATATTAGACATAACAAATGCCCAGGACCAAGCTTTGCCTATCCAAGCAACGACACCCGCCAGCCCTGGGAGGCACCATGAAAAACACAAGGAAACTACGCGATCTGTTGGCCAGCGGCGAAAGCCTGGTAGCCCCTGGCGTCTACGACGGGCTCTCGGCGCGCCTGGTGGAGCTGGCCGGCTTTTCAGCCGTCTACGCCAGCGGCGGAGCCATCGCCCGCTCCGCGGCGCTGCCGGATATCGGCCTGTTGAGCTTCAGCGAGGTCCTGGAACGCGTGGAGAAGATCGTCGACGGCAGCGCTTTGCCGGTGATCGCCGATGCCGACACCGGGTTCGGCGGCAGTGCCAACGTCGAACGTACGGTACGTGCCTTCGAACGTGCCGGGGTGGCGGCACTGCACCTAGAAGACCAGGCGTTTCCCAAGCGCTGCGGGCACCTGGACGACAAGTCGCTGATCGATACCGAGCAGATGTGCCGCAAGCTGCGCGTCGCCCGCGAGGCTCTGGACGATCCGGACCTGGTGTTGATCGCCCGTACCGATGCGATCGCCGTCGAAGGCTTCGACGCCGCCCTGGAACGGGCGCAGCGTTATGTCGAGGCCGGTGCCGACATGATTTTCGTCGAGGCCCCGGAGACTCTTCAGCAGATCCGCGAAATCGCTGCCCGGGTCCCCGGACCCAAGCTGATCAACATGTTCCATGGCGGCAAGACCCCGATGATGCCGGTCGAGGAGCTGGCGGCCCTGGGGTATCAGCTGGTGATCATCCCTTCCGACCTGCAACGCGCGGCCATCCATGCCACGCAGCAAGTCCTGGCGCAGATCAAACGCAGCGGCGACAGCTCGGCGTTGGCCAGCCAGTTGGTGAGTTTCCAGGAGCGCGAGCGCATCGTGCGCACCAGCCGCTACCTGGAGCTGGACCAGCGCTGATCGCCGCGCCGCCCGAACAGGCCATAGCGGTCCCAGCGATACGGCGCCAGGTCGATCGCCGGTTGGCGGCCAGCCACCAGGTCGCTGACGATCCGCGCCGAGCCGCAGGCCATGGTCCAGCCCATGGCGCCGTGGCCGCAGTTGAGTAGCAAGTTGCGCACTTGGCAGGTGCCGAGGAACGGCAGGTTGTCCGGGGTCATCGGCCGTTGTCCGAGCCATTGCGTCGCGGTAACGCCCTGCAGCTGCGGGCAGACCTGCTCGGCGAAACGCTGCAGGGCGGCAAAGCGCTGCTCGATCTTGCCCGGTCCGGGTTGCCCGACATCGGCGAACCCGGTGAAGCGCAAGGTCTGGCCGAAGGCCGCCCAGGCTACCTTGTGCGGGATCAACACCGCGCCGACGCTCGGCCGCGGGATCCGGCCCAGAGGATAGGACAGCGAGTACCCCGTCACCGGGTGAATCGGCAAGCGCAGCCCCAAGGGCGCCAGCAAAGGTGCCGAAGCCAGGCCGGCGGCGACCACCACGGCATCGGCGCGCCGCCGGCCCTGGTGGGTCCGCACCCCCACCGCCACCCCGGCTTCGACCTCGACCGCCAGCACCTGCTCAGCGAAACGCGCCACGGCCTTGGTCACGCAAGCACGCTCGATGGCTGCCTGGGCATAGCGGGCTGCATCTCCCGTGCCGTCCCGGGCGCAGTAGACCCCCTTGGCAAAACCCACACGGGCCAGTCTTCTCCAGCCTGGGACCATGGGCTAGAGCAAGGCCGCCACTTGTTCGGCCGTGGCCTTGGCCGATTGCGGGTTCTGCCCCGTCACCAGGCGGCCATCGACCACCACCTTGGTGGTGAACGGCAACCAGGCCTTCTCGTAGCGTGCCCCACGCTGTTTCATCAGTTGCTCGACGTTGTACGGCACCTTGCCTGCCACGCCCGCCAGCACCTCCTCGATCCAGGCGTAACCAGTCAGGCGGCGCCCCTCCACCAGCAGCCGGCCGTCGCTGAGCCGCGTGTTGAGCAACCCGCAGTAGCCGTGGCAGACCGAAGACACGATGCCGCCCTGCTCGAAGATCTCCCGGGTCAGGCGCTGCAGGCCCGGGTCGTCGGGGAAATCCCACATCACTCCATGGCCGCCGGTGAAGTAGATGGCATCGAAGTCCGCGCCCTGCAACTCATCTGGATGAGCAGTGTGGGCCAGGCGCCGCAAGCTCGCCGGATCCTCCAGCCAGGCCTTGGCCGTGCCATCGAGCAATGGCCACTTCAACGCCCTGGGCTCCAGGGGCGAGGCGCCGCCTCTGGGGCTGACCAGGCGCTGCTCATGCCCCCTGGTGGCGAACACCTGCCAGGCATGGGTCAACTCCCCCAACCACAACCCGGTGGGTTGGCCGGGGTCGGCGTAATGGGCGACGTTGGTGACGACATGCAAGATGCGCTTGGCCATCGATAGGTACTCCGCACAGTGCCGGGACTGGCAAAAGGTTAGTCCACCAGGCTCGCAAACGCCCGGCAGGCAGGCTGGTTGGACGCCGCCCTGGTCACGCGGCAGCGCCGTCATTTGCCTGCTTGACATTGAGGTTAAGTTGAACGTTAGGGTTTACCGACCCCGGCCGGTATCGAGCGAACAGACGCCGGCCTTGCCCGGGGTATTCATCAGCGTGATGCACTCTCTGGAGAACTGGAACGTGAAACTTGCAACTGTCACCGCAATGGCCGGCGCACTCCTGGCCCCCCTGGCAAGTCCCGTGCTGGCGGACGCCACGGGCCATGCCGAAACCACGATGATCGATATCGCCGGCCATCCGGTGCCGGTGCTCAAGGGTGGCCTGTACGACCGCTATCGCTCCAACCCGCCGCTGTCGGTGATCGAGGCCGAGGCGCCGGGAATGGACCTGAGCTGGTTCAAGCAACTGGCCAAGACGCGGGTCGACATGGGCTTCGAGTCCTACTCGCCGAACTTCTACTACAAGAACAGCCGTATCACCGCGGTCTATACCGCTGACCTGGCACGTCTGCGCGAGCTGATCCCGGCCGAGGTGCTGGCCCAGGTCCAGCCGCTGCAGGTCTGGCCCGGTCGCGGGCTGGTGGCCTTCACCGCCTACACCTACGACTACTGCGACAACGACAGCTACAACGAAATTGCCCTGTCGATCATCACCAACAAGCCGGGCAAGTCCAACCTCGGCCCCCTGACCCTGGTCGGCCAGTCCATCTCCAAGGACTTCTGGGGCTACGTGCTCAAGCTGCCGGTGAACACCGAACTGGCCCGGGTGCGTGGCGTGGTGGGCTACAACCTGCCCAAGTGGCTGACCGACATCAGCCGCCGCGAAGAAGCCCAGAGCCTGTCCTACGACATCATCGACAGCCAGACCGGCAACGTCGACGTGATCTTCAAGGGCAGCAAGCTTGCGGACCTGTCCCACGACGTCGGCATGGTGACTAACAGCTTCACCAACCTCGACCACAACGGCCAGCTGGCCTACGGCTACGCCACCTCACGCCAGACCAGCCATGCCTCCAGCAGCAGCGCCGACGCCGCGCGCCTGATCCTGGGCGAAGGCAGCCTGTCCGACTACCTGCGTTCGCTGCAACTGGGCAAGTTGGTGAAATACGAGTACGTACCCGAGTTCCAGAGCGCGCTCTATGCCCCCAAGCCCCTGGCCAGCCTGAACGATAGTCACTGATCCCGGGTGTCCTGACGTGACCGGGACCGACCGCCAAGACGGCGGTCCCGGTGGCCACCGATCACTCGATACGCATCTGGCCCGAGCCCGGCAGGCTGCTGACCAGCCCGGCCCCGAGCAACTTCGCCGGGGTGTACGCGCCCCCTGCGGGGCGCTCGCCCGCGAGGTACTCGACCACTGCCAGGGCGCCACTGACGGTCAGGCTGTAGACATTGGCGGTGTGCACCCGGGCCACCTTGCGCTGGCCCTGGGCATTACGCGCCTCGCCCCATACATAGGTGCCCTGGTCGGCCCGCTTGGCATCGTCCGGGCCGGTCACGGTCTTGCCGATATGCGCCTTGAGGCGCTTCTGTACCCAGGCCAGGCCCAGCAGCGGACGGACCAGGTTGGCCAACCTGGCACCGCGGATCATCCCGGCCGACCCGGGGAGGAAGACCTCGATATTGGCAATGCCGGTGGTGTGGTAGGCGGTGGATACGTCGCCCCAGGGAATGGTCATGGCGAGCTTTTCACCGGCGCCGAAATCGATGCGCCGCACCTGGTAGGCCAGCGGCACCGTGACGATCTTGCCGTCGCGCCGCACCTTGCCACCCTGGGCCATGCCCTCCACCGAGGTCTTGGCCGTGCCGGGCGAGAAGCTCGAGCGCGAGTCGAAGCCCAGGGCCAGGTGCGTGGCATCGGGCAGTGCCGCCTTGAGCGCGGCGGCGACGCAGTCGGTGGGGATCACGTCGAAGCCCACGCCCGGGCAGATCACCACCCCCGCCTCCCGGGCTCGCAGCCCCAGGGCCTGGGCATGCTCGAAGACGGCGATTTCGCCGGTGATGTCCAGGTAGTGCGCCTTGGCATCCAGGCAGGCCTGCATCATCGGCGCTGCGGTGGCCGAGAACGGCCCGGCGCAGTGCAGGACCAGGTCCATGTCCTGGATGCGGGCCGCCAGCTGCGGTTCATCGAGCCCGAAGATCCGGGCCTCCAGGCCCAGCTCCCGGGCCAGCGGCTCGACCTTGTCGCGACTGCGTCCGGCCAGCACCGGGCGCAAGCCGCGCTGGTGCGCTTCGCGGGCGATCAGCTCGCCGGTGTAGCCATAGGCGCCATATATCATCCATTGCATCGGTTCGGCTGGGCTGGATCGTTCGTTCATGGTGCGGCTCCTGGCAGGGTTGGGCGAGGCGGCACGCTGCCCTCCTCGATCTGGCTGCGACGCTAACCTTCAAGCCCGGTTCAGGGTCAAGGGGCAAGCCCGGCTCGCCCGTCCTGCTCAAGGATAGAAAAGCAACAGGCCGAATACCGCGAACACTGCCAAATGCATGAACCCCTGGAGCGGCGAGGTGCGCTGGCCGCCGAAGCTCACCAGGGTGAGCCCGACGGTGATGGCGAACAGCAGCATCTCGGCAGCCGACAGCCCCATGATCACCTGCTTTTGGGTGATCAAGCCGATCACCAGCACCGCCGGCACCGTCAGCCCCACGGTGGAAACGAAGGCGCCCAGGCACAGGTTCAGGGTGCGCTGCATTTCATTGTTGCAGGCAGCCTTGATCGCCGTGATCGACTCGGGGGTGAAGACGATGATCGCGATCAGCACGCCGCCAACCGCCACCGGCGCCCCGGCCTGGGCGATGCCGTAGTCGGTGACCACCGCCAGGTAATGGGCCAGCAAAACGATGGGCAAGATGAGCCCAAGCAAGACCAGGGTGCGCAGGAGCATTTCCCGGCGATTGGCCGGCGGCTGCACGTCGGTCTCGGTGCCGGCTTGCGCCTGGGGAAGGTGCAGGCTACCGGCCGGCGGCTGGACGAAAAATCGCCGGTGGCTGCCCACCTGCAACCACAGGAAAGCACCGTACAACAACACCGTGATGGCCGAGACTCCCATGGCCTGGGTGGCGCTGAACTCACCGGCCCCGGAAGTGAAGTTCGGCAGCAGCAAGGCGATGCCGGTGAGCAGCACGATCATCGAGATGTAGGAACCTGCGCCCTGGGCGTTGTATTCCTGCTCGCCGTTGCGCGCAGCTCCAGCCACCAGGCACAGGCCGATGACCAGGTTCATGATGATCATCATCACCGCGAATATCGAATCCCTGCCGATGGTCGGCAGCTCCCCCGGGCCCAGGAGCATGGAGGCGATCAATATCACTTCGATCGAAACGATGGACAGGGTCAGGATCAACGTGCCGTAGGGTTCGCCCAGTTGCCGGGCCAGGTGGTCGGCCTCATGCACCACGCCGAACGCAGCGGCGAGGATGGTGCAGAACAGCAGCAAGAATACCCAGCTGGCGGTCAGTGGCTGCAGGGGCGCGGCCAGCAGCTCGCTCCCCTGGAAAAAGAACAGGCCCACCACCAGCCAGGAGCCGGCCAGGCGCAGGACTGTGGACAACGGCACTACTCGGGAAAGTTCGCTCATGTCGGTCTCATCTTCGGTTCATTGCACAAGGAACATAGCCCAGGCCATGGCAGGTTCCGGTTCGCGGTGAATCACTGGCTGGCACGCCCCTGTCCGGCGTTGCAGGGGGCGCCGGCGGGTAAGCCACGCCGGGCCTGGGCGCAGGCACGCAGCAACCGCGCGGCATGACGAAGAGGCTCGTGCGCAGCACAAGGGATGGAGCAGGCAGGGAAAAGTAGCGGGGACGCTGGCCATGGGGGCTTGCTCAGAAGCTTCGGGCCGTCCCGCATGTCGATCCTGGCCTCGGGGTCGTCCCCGGGCAGGTGGTTGAACGCGCCATGGAAGCGGCGCTGCGGCGCACTCTAGCACCGGTGTGCATGTCGGTTCCAGAGTCAACTCCTGCGAATCCCGCGGCATTCAACCAGCGAATCTTGCTTCTGCAAGCCGGCGAATGCAGGCACACGATTATAGTGGCGAGGGTTATCCGAACTTGGCACAAGCGAGGCACACATGCGATCAGCCCATGGTGGCGAAGCTTCATCCCCCGGAATCGAACGCCTGGATTTCGGCCGGGTCTCGGTGTTCTTCGGCAAGCGCCACGGCAAGTACCCGGACGGCAACCAAGTGATGATCCGCGGGACGGACACCCTGGCGGCCTTCGATCCCCCCATCGTCGCCAACTGCATCGGCCCTTGGTTCGATGCCACCGAGTTGGTGGTCCTGGGCCATGTCCACGAGGACCACATGGCCGGCCTGCATCGCCTGCCCCGAGCCAGCGTCCACGTCCACCAGGCAGACCTGGCCGCGGCCCGGAGCTGGGAGGGCCTGGCGGCGGCGTTCGGGATCAGTCACCCGGAACAGGCCCGGGTCATGCTCGAGTACTTGCAGGGACAGTTCTTCTACGCCCCGCGCCCGGATGCCCAGGGCTACCAGGACGGCTCCTGCTGGGAACTGGGACGCTCCAGGGTCCGCGCCTTCCATATGCCCGGGCATACCGCCGGCCATACGGTGCTTTTGGTCGAGCCCGAGGGCGTGGCCTTCATCGGCGATATCGACTTGACCGGCTTCGGGCCCTACTACGGCGACGCCACATCCAACCTGGGGGATTTTCGCCGCAGCCTGCAGCGCTTGCCGGATATCCCGGCCAAGGTCTGGGTCACTTCGCACCACCGGGGCGTCTACACCGATCGTGACAGTTTCCTCAATGCCCTATCGGCGTTCGCCAGCAAGCTCGATGAGCGTGAAAACCGGCTCCTGGCCTGGCTCGACGAGCAACCACAAGCACTCGAACAACTGGTGCAACGCGGGCTGCTGTACCCACCGGGACACACCGCGCCCTGGGTGTCGAGCGCCGAGCGGCGCACCATTGCCCAGCACCTGGCCGAGCTGCAGCAGGCCGGCCGGGTGCAGCAGGACGAACAAGGACGCTACCGCCCCGGCTGAGGGTGTCCGGATGGCTGCGCTACGTTCGAGGTTCGGCATGCCGCCCACCGAGCGTCCGGCACCTGATCAAGCGTGACTGGCCACCAGCACGCCCATGCCGATCATGGCCAGGATCTGCGTGAAGAAGAACGCGAAACGCCAGCTGGCGACCTTGTCGGTCTGTGGCAGGCAGATATGCACCAGGCTCTGGGCCATGCGCGCAGCCAGCATCAGCAGTGCCAGGCCGTCCAGGGCGCCGCTGGTGACGGCCGATACATGGATCGCCAGCACGATGGCGCCATACACCGGCAGGTTCTCCACGCAATTGCGGTGTGCAGCCATGGCCCGCTGGTACCAATCGCTGCCCTGGGGCTTGTTCGGCTGCCACTCACTCACCGTGGCGCGACCGGTCAGGATGCGCGACCAGCGATAGACGCCGACCGTGCCGAACAAGATGAGCAACGTCCAGCCGGCAAATGCCAACAGGACCCAAGTGGGCGTATTCACTCTGGACCTTCCTGATTGATGGATAATGGCGGGGTTTGCACAGCACTCAAGGTGCTGGCAGGCTCATGACGCTCCGGTTGCCTTGAGCCCGAACCATAATATTAGAATTATCTAAATTAGCAATTACTAATTTAATGGATTACCTGTTCCCATGACTCCAGAACCCATTGGCGACGACGAGCGCTTTCTCGTCGAAGGCGCGCAGAAAGCCGCTACTCTGCTGCGCGCAATCAGCAATGAATACCGCCTGCAGGTGCTGTGCCTGCTGATCGAGCATGGGGAAATCACCGTGGGTGGCCTGCTGCAGCGCATCACGCTGAGCCAGTCGGCCCTGTCCCAGCACCTGGCGAAGATGCGCGAAGAAGGCCTGGTGGCCTTCCGCCGCGAAGCCCAGACCCTGTACTACCGCATCGACAATCCCGACGTGGCAAAGATCATCGCCACCCTCAAGAGCATCTACCGCCCCTGACGACCACTCGCCGGCCCTATACCCGCGCGATCACCAGTTGTTCGAAGACCGGTGCCCGCAGGCGGTCCGTGCGTCCGGCGAAGTAACGTTGCTCCAGCTCGGCCGGTGCGACCAGTAGCGCCTCGGCAAACCCCAGCTCCAGCAGCCAGTGCTGCAACTGCCCGGGGTCGAAGCGGCTGATCCAGGGTTCGCCGCGAGCGGCGGCCAGGCTGGAAAACACCTGCACCGCCTCCTGGTCCAGGCCATCGAGCCCCGGATCCTTGATGATGAAACTCATCACCAGGCCACTACCGACGGGGAGCGCCAGCACATCTTCCAGGGTGCGCTGGATCGCCGCCCGCTCCAGGTACTGGGTGACGCCGAGCCAGGACAAGAAGGCCGGCACTTGGGGATCGAAGCCGACGGTTTCCAGGCCCTGGCGCAGGGTCATGCGCTCGAAATCCATGGCACAGAAACTGAGGTTGCGCGGAATGCCGATGCGCGCCGCGTGCAGGTAATCGCGCTTGCATGCCTGGGAGGCAGGGTGGTCGACCTCGATCAGGCGTATGCCCCGGGCCCAGTCGGGCTGGCGATAGGCGAAAGTATCCAAGCCCGCCCCGAGCATCAGGTATTGCCCTGCCCCAGCCGCTACCGCTCGATGCAGTTCATCTTCGGCCAAGCGATTGCGCATAACGAACAACGCCCGGGCCAGGCACTGCACCGGCCCTTGGAAGTCGTCGGCCCGGGCCTGGATCTGCGCCGCACTGGAGCCCTCGACCAGGCCGACCACCACCGGGTCGTCGACCACCTTGGGGTGCTGGTCAAGTACCTGGTGGGCGGCACGGGCGATGGAGGTGTAGATCGCGGTCCAGCTGGCCGTTGCATTCTGCATGGCGGTTTCCTGTCGGTTGCATGAGAAATCCACCGGCCCCGGCAACGCCGCCTGGTCTGGCAGGTGCCGGGCCGGCTTGCCTTACTGGCTAGGCCAGTGCCTGGCGCACGTAGCGGGCAATGGCCTCCACGGTCGGGTGGTTCCAGATGAGCGTGGGCGGCAGGTCGATCCGGTAGCGCTGCTTCAGGCGAATCCGCAGTGCCACGCTGAGCAGCGAATCCATGCCCTTCTCCACCAGCGACCGCTGGGGGTTGATGTCCTCGGGGGCACAACGCAGTTCAGCCGCGATCAACGCCTGGATGTCTTGCGCCAGCCACTGCCCAAGCTGCTCGTCGGGCACCGCGCGCCAGGGATCGAGTGACGTCACTTGCGCCGCCTCTTGCGCGGCGTCGCACAGCAGCCTGCTCAACACCGGCAGTGGCTGGCCGAGGTCCGCCGAGCGCTGCACGCGAAATACCGCCGCATAGGGTGCACCACAGTCCTGGGCCAACTGCCAGGACGACAGTGCCGTGGGGATACTCAGAGCCCCCAGGCCATTGGCCGCGCATTCGCGCAGGGTCGCGTCGATATTGCTGGACATCCCCAACTGCTCCCAGGCCATCCAGGCGATGCTCAGGGTCCGCTGACCGTCCTGCGCTGCCCGATACCTGGCGAAGCCATCCATGAAGGCATTCGCCGCGGCATAACCGGCCTGCCCCGAGGGGCGCGCCAGCTGCCCGCTGGAGGAGAACAGCACCAGGAAGTCCAGGCTCCCGGGAGGAAACGCCCGCTCCAGGGCCAGGGTCCCGGTGACCTTGGCCCGCAGCACCTGGGACAGGCTGGCGCGCTGCAGATGCTCGATCATGCCGCCCTTGAAGACGCCAGCGGCGTGCACCACGCCGCGTATCGCCGGCAGGCCCAGGGCCGACTCGGACAACGCCTCGGCCACCTTCGCCGTATCGGCGATGTCCAGCGCCAGGGGCAGCACCGTCACGCCCTGGCGCTCCAGCGCACGGATGCCGTCGATCACCAAGCGTTGTCGCGGATCCTGCAGCGCGGGCCAGGCGCTGCGTGCCGGCAAGCCTTGGCGGCCGATCAGCACCAGGCGCCGTGCACCCTGGTTCACCAGGTGCTGGGCGGCCTGCAGGCCCAGGGCGCCGAAGCCGCCGGTGATGGCGTAGGTGGCGTCCGGAACGCATTGCGGCTTGCCCTTGGGGCCTGGCGCGACTGCCTCCTGCAAGCGCAGGACCTGGCAGGCCTGGGTACCGATGGCCAGCACATCCTCGCTCTTGTGCCCCAGGGCGCCTCGTAGCAGGCCGAAGGTGCTGTCGCTGTTCAAGGCTGCCGGATCGATGTCGATCAAGCCTGCCCAGAGGCCTGGCTGTTCGCCGGCGACAATCCGCGCCACACCCCACAGCGGCGACTGGGCCAGGGCGGTCCGGTTGGCCATGGCCTTGACTCCGAAGGTCACGCAACCCAGGCGCAGGGATGGCTGCTCCAGGGCCAGGCGCTGGACCTGCTGCGTAGCTTGCAGCAGGCGCCAGGCATTGGCCTCGACCGCATCCGACAACGCCTCATCGTCTGCCGGTGCGCTGCCGAGCACCAGCACCAGCGTCGGCTGTCCATTCAAGCGCAATTCGGCGCCGTCTCGTACCCGGGCATGCTCGATCCCGGCCCGGCGCAGCCCCAGGGACAAACGCTGCGCGGCATCGTCGTCCGATCCGAGGAGCACCAACTGCGGCAGCGGCTCGGTGGGGGGCTCGAAGCGACAGATCTCCCAATCTTCGACGAACACCGTCGCACTGCTGCCGTGGGCCAGTTCGTCCTGGCGGTCCACCGTCATGAACACCAGGCCTTCGATGCGCGCGGCCAGCTCTCCCCGCTCATCGAGCACCAGCAGGTCGATGGGCTGGCGCTCGCCAGTGCGCGGCGCCAGTTCGGCGAACAGGGTAAAGATCTCCGGTGGCGTGGGCCTCGCGCACAACGAGGCGATAGCCGCCGGCATGCGCAACAGATCGTCATCCGGCAACAACAGCGGCAGGCTGGTCAGCGCGGCATCCAGCACCACCGCCCAACTGTTGGCCTGGCTCGGGCCGAGCTGCGCCTGGATCGTCGCCATCAGCCGGCCCGGCCCGCGCCGCAACGAACGGATATGCCACCGGAAGCCGTAGTCGGCGATACCCCGGCGCCGGTACATCGGCTCGAGCTGCGGCCACTCCAGCGACTCGGGGCAGTCAACCTGCCAGGCCGCCACTTCGGGCGCCGGGCCTTGCAGCTCGGTGCTCCAGTCCAGGCTGGCGGTGGTATGGGTCAACCAGCCCATTTCGCGCTCCTGCTCGGATTGCACCGCTTCATCGTCAAGTCGGCTGCACAGGCGGATCTGCTGGCCCTGCCTGACGATCTGGATATCCCGTGTACCTTCCACCGCCACGGGCGTGCGCAACACCACGTCACGCAGGGTCGGCAGGTGCCCGTCCCGCGTCCCGGCCTGCATGAAGCTGTTCAGCAAGGCCGCCGCTGGCAAGATCTCCACGCCGCAGATCGGATGGCTGCCCGGATAGGGACGCAGTTCGAAATCCAGCCGCGTGCGCCAGATGTCACAGGGCGGCGCACTGCGCACCAGCTGGTGGCTGCCCAACAACGAATGCCGCAGCGGGTCGTGGCCCTTGCCCAGGTTGGCCCGCACCGGCAAGGCCGTGGTCCAGTAGCGCTGGTGGTTCCAGCCCATGCTCGGCAGATCGAGCAAGGCTCCCGGAGCCGGCCATTGCAGGTCGGCGCCGTGGCAATACAGACGAGCGAGGCTAGCGAGCAGTTCCGGATACTCCGGCCGCCCCTCCCTGAGGCTCGGGCACACCATTACGTGTTCGCGCCCGCAAGCATCGGCGGTCTCCTTCAGGGCATGGGCGACGATGGGCTTGCTGGACACCTCAAGGTACAGCTCGAAGCCATCCTCCAGGGCTGCCGTCACCGCTTGCTCGAAAAGCACCGGGTTACGTGAGTTCGCGCACCAGAAGTCCGCATCCCGAGGCGCCAGGGCCCGGGGATCGCCCAGGGACGAGTTGTACATGGGCAGGCGCGGCGTCAGGCAGCGCAGTTCGCCAGCGGCTTGGCGGATATCCTCCAGGACCTGGTCGATGTGTGGACTGTGGAACGCCACATCGCTCGCCACGCGCCGCGGCACCAACCCCTCCTCGGCCCACTCACCGGCGAGCCGCTCGACCTCGCCGGCCGTACCGGAAATCACCGTGGACGAGGGGCTGGCGGCGATTGCCGCGACCACCTGTGCGCGCCCCTCCAGGCGCCTGGCGGCCTCGGCGAATGGCAGGTTGACCATGACCATAGCCCCCTGGCCGGACAGGCGCTGGTAAAGCGCCGCCCGGCGGCAGGCAAAACGCGCGGCCGATTGCTTGTCCAGGGCGCCGGCGACCACCGCCGCGGCGATCTCACCGGTGGAATAGCCGATCACTGCCTGGGGCTCGAGCCCCAGGCTGCGCCAAAGCGCCGCCAAGGCCAGCTGCAAGGCAAAGGTCGTGGCCTGGATACGCTCCACCGAATCGAACCCGCCCTGCTCCAGCGCCTCGCGGGGCGTGTACCCCAGCTCAGCACTGAACACTTCGGCCAGACTGTCCAGTTCAGCGGCGAATACCGGCTGGCTAGCCAGCAGCTCCCGGCCCATGCCATGCCACTGCGCACCATGTCCGGAGAACACCCAGACCGGCCCTCGCCCGGCCAGCACCGAGCCGCTGAAACAGCGCTCACTATCGCTGCCTGCCGCCATCTGGCCCAAGGCCTCGAGCAACTCAGTGGAATTGCTCGCCAACAATGCGCCCCTGGCAGGCAAGTGCGCGCGTCGTTGTCCGAGGGTATGGGCGATATCATCCAGCGCGGCCTCGGGGTGCTGTTGCACCCAATGGGCAAGGCGCGCGGCGCTGTGACGCAAGTTCTGCGGCGCCTGCCCGGACAGCGGGAACAGTCGCGTCCCGCAAAGCGGTTGGGCACCCGGCCGCGCCTGGGGTGTCACCGGCGCAGCCTCGATGATCGCGTGGGCGATGGTACCGCCCACGCCGAAACAAGAGACACCGGCCCGCCTGGGCGAACCGGTGTCCGGCCATGGTCTGAGGCTGGAAACCACCTCGATGCCCGAAGTGCTCCAGTCGACCTCGTCGGTCAGGTTCTCGTACAAGCTACGCGGCAGCTGCCCGTGGTTCAGCGCCAGCACAGCCTTGATCAAGCCGGCGATGCCGGCGCCCGCTTCCAGGTGGCCGATATTGGGCTTGACTGAGCCCACCAGGCATTTCTCGCCGCCGCTACGCGTGCTGCCGAACACCCGGGAAATCGCCGTCAGCTCGGCCTTGTCCCCCAGGCGGGTGCCGGTGCCATGGGCCTCCACGTACTGCACCGAGGCACAGGGAATACCGGCCTGGCGATAGACTTGGTGCAGCATCAGCTCCTGGGCTTCGCCATTGGGCGCCATCATCCCGGCGCTGTGGCCGTCCTGGAACACCCCCGAACCCCGGACCAGGGCCAGTATCCGGTCCTGGTCACGCAATGCATCCTCCAGGCGCTTGAGGACCAGCACCCCCGCTCCTTCCCCGCGGCCATAACCGTCGGCAGCGCCATCGAAGGATTTGCAGCGACCATCGGCCGCCGTGGCGCCCGAGGCATCCAGCGCCAGACTCAAACCGGGGAATGTCATCAGGTTCACCGCCGCCACCAGGGCCAGCCCGGTACTGCCATCGCGCAGGCTCTGGCAGGCCAGGTGCAGCGCCGTGAGCGAGCCGGCACAGGCGGTGTCGACCACCAGGCTGGGGCCATGAAGGTCGAGGATGTAGGACACCCGGTTGGCGATGCCGAACAACATCCCGCCGTTGACCACCCAGGGCTCGATATGACTCAGGTCGGCCAGCATCCGGTGCCCGTAGTCGAACGAATTGGCGGCGGCGAATACCCCCGCCTCGCTGCCCTTGATCATCAATGGCGGGATGCCGGCGTGCTCGAGCGCCTCCCAGGCCAGTTCCAGGATCATCCGCTGCTGCGGGTCCAGGGACTGCGCCTCGCGGGCGGAAATACCGAAGAATCCCGGGTCGAAATGATCGATCCGCTCCATGAAGCATCCACGGCGCGTGGCCTTCTTCAGCGCCGCCGCCACTTCGGGACTGCTGTTCTCATAATCGGCCCAGCGGTCGCCGGGCAAGTCACCGACCGCACAGCGGCCTTGAACCAGAAAGTCCCAATAACTCTCCAGGCTGGAAAGTTGCGGTGCGAAGCGACAGCTCATTCCGACAATCGCGATGGGCTGCAAGCCCGCATGCTGACCAATACCCTGTGCAAGGCGCTGTTCGTCGTCCATGACGCACTCCTGAATATATCCATTTCGTTAGTTTTGAAGGCCTCGAAACTTCATTCCCCAGTCAGTATTCCTTCCACTCGAAAGCCGCCATAGATTCATATAAAAACCATGGATATCAAGGGATTGAAATGTCATTGAATATTAGAAAAAGCCGCTGGCACGCCGGCTTCAAGGCCAAAATCCAAACTAGCAGAAACTTTTTCGGGCACAAGACGGCTACTTGAGCGGAATATAGCCAATCACGCTCAGGGCTATTTCCAATAAACCTGGAAAATAATTGTAGATATAACGATCT
Source organism: Pseudomonas piscis (assembly GCF_009380155.1). GTDB lineage: Bacteria > Pseudomonadota > Gammaproteobacteria > Pseudomonadales > Pseudomonadaceae > Aquipseudomonas > Aquipseudomonas piscis. The sequence continues at coordinate 783,793 of NZ_WHUV01000002.1, forward strand.
GCAACTAATTCGACTCTATTTCCCACCCCGGCTTAACAAACAATTAGTCTTGTTATCTTTGCACTGCTGCGCAAATTGCCAATCGTTATATCGGCCTGGAGAGTTTTTTGACCGACGGTAGTCCTCTCAAGCACCGCTGGCAAAACGCTCGCGATAGCTGCCTGGGCTGATACCGATGCGTTCGCGAAACAACCGGGAGAACGAACTCACATCCAAGTAGCCGACCTGGACCGCGACCTGGTCGATGTTCTGGTCGCCCTGCTCCAGCAGCACCTTTGCCGCATCCAGTCGCAGGTTCTGCAGGTAGTTCAGCGGCGTGCTTTCCAGGGCCGCCTTGAAACGCCGGACGATGGTCTTCTCGCTCACGCACAGGGCCTGGGCCATGTCGCTCATGCGGACCTCGCGGTGCATGTGGTTCTGCAGCCACTGCTGCGCCTGGCTAACCAGCGAGTCGTTGTGCTCGCGGGCGACCAGCAGCGGCAGGAAGGCGGCCTGGCTGTTCTGGCTGACGTCGATGAGCATGGTCCTGGCGGTCTGCCGACTGACCAGTGGCCCGGAAAATCGCTCGATGATCCGTACCGCCTGCAGCAGGTAGGACGCTTGCGCACCGGCGCAGACCAGTCGCTCGGCCTCGGTCAGGATCGGCCGCGGCTGCAGGTCCACCAAGGGAAAACGCTCACGGAACTGGCGCTCCAGCCACCAGGTGGTGGTAGCCGTGCGCCGGTCGAGCAAGCGGCTCTGGGCCAGGAGAAAGGTCCCGGTGCAATTGGCGGCGATCCAGGCCCCGCCCCGCCACTGGCGTACCAGCCAGGCGCTGACCGCTTGTTCGCGCTCCAGCAACTGGTCGAAGGCACGCGCGCCGGCGTAGTGGATGCTGGGGATGAACACCAGATCGTAACGGCTCCTGGAACTGATCTTGCGGGTCTGGAGGCTCAAGCCGTTGCTGGTGGTGATCGATCCACCAGCGCGGGAAACGAAGTGCCAGGTATAGCTATCCAGCCCGTCGTCCTGGCGCCGCAGGTGGGAATTGGCCACTTGCAGGATATCGGCGAAGCCGGTGGCACTGGAGGCGTAGCAGCCGTCGAAAGTGAGGATGGCGGCGCAAGGCATGCTGTCCGATCTCGCATAGAAATTGTCTTTATAGACAATATACAGCGCTAGGGCCGCTGCCTAGAGTGTCGCCACCGCAGTTTCCCTCAAGGATCGGATAGCGCTATGACTCAAGCATTTCCTGAAATCGTGGTGGCCGGTGCGGCCCGCACCGCCATCGGCAGCTTTGGCGGCGCGCTGCGCGACCAGCCACCCTGCGACCTGGCCACCCTGGTGGTGAAGGAAGCCATTGCCCGCGCCCAACTATCCCCGGCCCAGGTGGGCCAGATCGTGCTGGGCAATGTGCTGCATACCGAACCCCGGGACATGTACGTATCCCGCGTGGCGGGCTTGCAGGCCGGCATGGACCAGGCGTCCACGGCCCTGACCGTCAACCGCTTGTGCGGTTCGGGCTTGCAGGCGCTGGTGAGCGCGGCCAACGCCATCAGCCTGGGTGATTGCGAGATCGCCATCGGTGGCGGGGTCGAGAGCATGAGCCGCTCGCTGTTTGCCGTGCCCGCCGCCCGCTGGGGCGCACGCATGGGCGACAGCCAGTTGATCGACATGATGACCGGCGCCCTCAATGATCCGTTCGGCGCCGGCCCCATGGGCATCACCGCGGAGAACGTAGCCAGGCAGTATGAAATCTCCCGCGAGGAACAAGACGCCTTCGCCCTGGAGAGCCAGCGCCGGGCCACTGCGGCCATTGCCGCCGGGCACTTCCGGACGCAGATCGTGCCGGTCCAGATCACCACGCGCAAAGGCACGCTGACCTTCGATACCGACGAATACCCCAAGGCCGACGCCAACCTGCAAGCGCTGGCCGGGCTGCGGCCGGCGTTTCGCAAGGACGGTTCGGTGACCGCCGGCAACTCCTCGGGAATCAACGACGGCGCTGCCGCCTGTGTGCTGATGTCCGCCGCCGCGGCCCAGCGCCAAGGCATCAAGCCGCTGGCGCGGATGCTCGGCTATGCGGTGTCCGGGGTCGATCCGGCGGTGATGGGTACCGGGCCGATCCCGGCGGTGCGCCGGGTGCTGGAACGCACCGGCCTGGCCCTGGAGGCCTTCGACGTGATCGAGTCCAACGAAGCCTTTGCCGCCCAGGCGCTGGGAGTCTGCCGGGGCCTGGGCCTGGACCCGGCGCGCACCAACCCCAATGGCGGTGCGATTGCCCTGGGGCATCCGCTGGGCGCCAGCGGCACCATCCTGGCCATCAAGTGCATCTACGAGTTGCAGCGCATCCAGGGTCGCTACGGCCTGGTCACCATGTGCATCGGCGGCGGCCAGGGCATTGCCGTGGTCTTCGAGCGCCTCTGAGGTTCCTGGCGCCGGGCAGCGCGGTGAAGCCAGGGCGGGCCTGATCCATAGGATTGTCCCTGTGCGTCACCTGCCCTGATGCAGGTGGCGTCCTGGTCATTCGAACGATCAGTCATGCCGATCCTTAGTATCTTCTTCGCCAGCACCTCCCCGCATCGCCCCGGGCAACTGGATGCCTGGTTGCCGCAGCACCTTTGGCGCGTCGGTGCTGCCGACCTGCCGCTAGAAGCTGGCGCAGCTTTGCGGGTCAATCGACGACATGCACCCGGGTCCGGTTGCGGCCCTCGTGCTTGGCCCGGTACAGCGCCTGGTCAGCCAGGCTGACCCAGTGTTCCAGGGAGGCCTCCTGGTCGACCTGGACCATGCCGATGCTGACGGTGGACGCCAACTCCCCCACAGGCAGCGCCAAGCGGTGCGCGCTCCAGCATTCGCGCAGGCGCTCGAGCAAGGCCAGGGCCTGCTCGCGATTGGTCTGTGGCAGCAGCAATACGAACTCCTCGCCGCCATAGCGAGCGAACAGGTCTGTGCGCCGGACCTGGCTTTCGCAAACCGCACTGAAGGCCTTCAGCGCCTGGTCGCCCACCAAGTGGCCGTGGTTGTCGTTGATCCGCTTGAAGTGGTCGATATCCAGCATCGCCAGGCACAACGAACGCCCCTGTCGACGGTCCTGGGCCAGCTCGAGCTTGGCCCGCTCGATGAAGGCCCGTCGATTGAGGGCACCGGTCAAGGCGTCCCTGGCGGCAGTCTGGCGCAGCTCCTGCTCCAGGGACTTGCGCCCGCTGACATCGCGGATCTCCGCCACCTGGGTGCCATCGTCGAGGGCCGCGACGGTCAGTTCGGCGGCGAACTGGCTGCCGTCGCGGCGTACCGCCACTCGATCCAGCGGCACCCCATCGAACCGCCGCAGTTGTTGCTGCAGGTCGGCATCGGTTTCGAACAAGTGCTCCAGGGGACGCTCGTGGTAATGCTCGCGCTCGCAATCGAACAGGCGCTTGAGCACCGGGTTGGCATCGACGATCCGCCCGTCGCGGACGATCACCACGGCGGCGCTGGTGATGTTCATCAGGCGCTCGAAGCGCACCGCGCTGCGCTCGGCCGCCAGCAGGAAGCGGCGCAGGCTGAGCAGGGTCAGGCCGAACAGGCAGAGGATCCACAACGGATAGCCAATGTTGAAAGCCAGCAGTTCGGCGGCCGCCTCCAGGCCTTTGCGCGGCCGCAGCGCCTGGAGCAGATCGAGGGCACCGCTGGCGGCTGCGCTCAAGGCCAGCAAACCGAACATCAGCGCGGCGAAGATCCGTACGCTGCGCAGCCGGCGATCGCCCGGCAGGCACAACAACGCACGACAGGCCAATGCCCGGACGAAGGCACTGACGAAGGTGTACAAGGCCACCACCAGCTCGGCTTCCAGCGGCTCGCCCAGCCAGTGCCACAACAGCCAGGGCACGGCGGTCAGGCAAACCGCCGGCACCAGCCACCAGGGCGCGGGACGCTCGAGGAAGCGGAACACGCCGATGACCAGCACCGCCTCCCCCGAGGTCAGCAGGCTGTAGCTCAACACGTTGTACGCCAGCCCCGCCGAGTGGCCACCGAACAGCAGCAGCAACTGGCCCAGCCCCACCAGCAGTATGCCGAGGGTCCACAGGCCCGGTCCCGGATAGGGGCGCGAGTAGTACCACAGCGCCAGGCAGATGATCGCGCTGGCGATCAGGATGTTGGTACCCAGCAATAGCGGGGAGAACAGCAAGGCATTCATGGCGTTGGGGAGTCCGGAAATCGAAGGGGCCGACTGCCGTGATGGCGGACAGCCACCAGTGACGCCTGGGATACCAGGGCGGCCGGAGCTTCTCGATGCACGGGGTCAAGGCAGGGGCGCGATCATGGCTGGACCAGCACCTGGCGTTGCCTAGGGGTTTTCTGCCGGGCACGTCCGAACTTTAGGTGCCTGGGGTAAAAATCCGCCCGCCGGTTGCCGGTCGGGCGGAGCCTGGGTTGACGGTCCCTGCCCCGGCCTTCAGGCAGTCAATGGGCAATCATCGACAGGGCCCGGATCAACTGCGCCAGGTTGCGCTGGCCGTCGGCGGCCAACCGGACGCCGGGGTGGTAGCGCAGGCTCGTTGCCGGCTCCTCGGCCTGTGGTGCCGGACGAGACCGGGCCGGGGGCTGGACCTGATATGGGCCGGGGGCGCGGGCCAGGTCAGCGGATTTCAACGACGCGGCATAGCCGACCCCGGGCTCCAGGCGCTCGAGCAACTGGAAGACACCGTCCAGGTCGCAGTCCAGGACCAGAGTCACGCCGGGGTAGGCCTGGGCCGGCGCAGCGCCAGCGCCTTGGCCAGAATCGTGTGGCTGATCGATCAGCAGCCAGCTGCGATGCTTGAAGCGCGCCCCCACCTCCTTGAGCAGATCGTTCCATTGCATGGCAGGTCCTCAACGGGCGGCAACCAGCACCGGGATCGCATTGTTCAGGGAGAACGCCACCAGGAACACGGCCAGCCCCACGTCGATCTGCCGCGTGTACTTGAGGAACAGCGCCTTGACCGGCCCCTGGCCGAACAGCAGCGCCACCAGGGAGTACCAGGTGACCTCCAGGGTCGAGCACAGCACCACCACCAGCACCTTCTCGAGATCCGAGCGTGGCGAGGAAAGAAACCCGGCATAGATGCTGATCATGAAGGCGATGGTCTTCATGTTGCTGATGTTGGTGATCACCCCCACGCGGTAGGCCTTGGTGAAACTGGTGGCTCCGGGCGCGCTGGCGGTCGGCGCGCTGGCAGTCCTGGCCAGCACGCTGCGGATGATGCTGTAGGCGATGTACAGCAGGTACAACGAACCTGCCAGGGTGGCCGCCTTGGAGAAAGCCGGATACTGGTCCAGCAGTACCGCCAGGCCCAACAGCGAGATGGTCGAAAAGAACACCCCGACGGTGCAGATGCCCAGGGTCGCGCCGATCCCCGTGGACACCGAGCCCAGGGAAGCGAAGCGACTGACGATGATGAAGTTGGGGCCCGGGCTGATGACCGCCAGGATATAGATCAATGCTGCGGTGAACATGGCAACTCCTTGTCATGGCGCGGCAGCCCGGCCGGGCTGCCGCCAGGGTGCGGGCTTCAGGCCAGCGCCGGCTCGGGTGAACGCAGTTCCTGGCCTGGGGCCAGCCGCTCCTGCAAGGCGGACAGGATGCGCTCCACGCGCAGCGAGATCAGGCTGAACGAGCCGGCATCGCCAAGCCCGTGGGAGCTCTCGCACAAGCCGTTGAGGAACACCGCCGGCAAGCCGTCCAGGACCGTCAGGCTGTAGTCGCGGTTGACCACCAGGGCACCCTGGCCGTCGCGGCGAAAGCCCTGGTGATAGGGCTCCAGCAGCGGCGGATAGAGCTCGCCGTTCTCTTTGTCGGCGATGTCCTTGAACCCGGTGGCCAACACCAGTGCGTCCAGGGTGAGGTGCGAGGCCTGCAACTGGTTGACCTCGGTCAGTGCCAGCTCGACCTGCCCTGCCGCGTTCAGGCTGGCGCGCTCCACGGCGGTGTTGTTGAGGATGTGGATACGCTGCTTGCCCTGCAGCTTCTCTTCATGGATGCGCACGTACAGCGCATTGATCACATCGGCATCGGCCGAGCTGTAGTTGGTACCGCGCAATTGGCGGTCGATCCGGGCCTTGGCCTCGCTGGAGAGCGCGAAGTAGTAGTCGATGAACTCGGGGAAATACACCTTGTCGCTGAATGGGCTGGTGTCCTTGAGGCGAAAGCTGAAGCTGCGGTGCAAGGCGTAGATGTCCTTGTCGGCGAACCGGGCACTCAGGTCGAGGACGATCTCCACCGCGCTCTGGCTGGAGCCCAGCACACCAATACGCTGCACCTCGGGCGGCAGGTCGTGGATGTTCTCCAGGTAATGGTTGAGGTGGAATATGCGCGGGCCGGTCAGGCCCTCGAACACCGCGGGAACGTTCGCCGTGCGTCCGGTGCCCAGCACCAGGGTACGGCCATGGATCACCTGATGATCGTTGTAGGTCACCTTCCACAGGCGCTGGCCCTTGAGCTGCACCGGTTCGACCTTGCTCACCCGGGCCGAGGATTCGACGCTGTCGAGGAAATGCCCGGCCACCCACTTGATGTATTCGGCGTATTCGCGGCGCAAGGGATAGGCCAGCGGCAGGTTCAGGTAGTCGAACAGGCGCCCGGTTTCCTTCAGGTAATTGACGAACCCGTAGTGGCTGCGCGGATTGCGCGGGGTGACCAGGTCACGCAGCGGGTTGTTCTGGATATCCGAGCCACTGAGCAGCATGCCGTCCTGCCAGTCCGGCTGGCGCTTGGCGTCGAGAAAACGATAGCTCAGCGGCGATTGCGCTTCCTCCAGAGCGATGGCCAGGGCCAGGTTGGAGGGGCCGAAACCGATACCGACAATATCGTAAACAGTATCTGACATGGGAAAGCTCCTATCCTTGGGCATGTTTGAGTGGAAGGTGGTAATAGTGATAGTCACTGTTCTCGATGAAACCGAACTGCGTATATATATTCCGCGCCTTCGGATTATCTTCGGCGCCTTCGATGAAAAGTTGCTTGGCCTGGGTATCGACCCCCAACTTCCGGGCGGCATTCAATAGTGCCAATCCGGCCCCTGCCCCCCTTTGCTCTTCATCGACATACAAGTCGTTCAATATCCACAAGCGCTCTAGGGTGACACTGGAGAAACTTGGGAAAAGTTGGCTGAAGCCGACGACCCGTTGGTCGAGTTCGGCGACGATGATGATCGACTCCCCAAGAAAGAAACGTTCCAGGATGAAAGCCAGCGAGCGCGACAAGTCGCTGGCCTGGCCATAGAACTGGCGGTACTTGTCCAACAGCGGCGCAATGGCCTGGGCGTCGTCGATCGAGGCATAGCGAGTCAGGACCTGGCTCATGGCTCACCCCTCGCGACGTCGGCGAAGGCCTGCTCGAGAAGCTTCAGGCCCTGGGTGATCTGTCCCAGGCTGATGGTCAGGGCGGGCAGGAACTTGAGCACTTGATCGTCCACCCCCGAGGTCTCGATGATCAGCCCCAGGGCATAGGCCCGGGCGGCGATCTTCGGTGCCAGCCCCCGGTCCTGGAACTCGATGCCCCTGAAGAATCCCCGGCCCTTGAGCCGATTGGGCGCCTGGGCGGCGAAACCGGCAGACAGCGCCAGCAGCCCCTCGTGGAGGAACGCCACCTTGGCCTTGAGCTCCTCGGTGAACCCCGACCGGCTCCAATAGTGGTCGATCACCGCCTTGCCAGTGACGAAGGCCAGGTTGTTGCCACGGAAAGTGCCGTTGTGCTCCCCCGGCTGCCAGATGTCCAGGTGCGGGGCGATCAACGTCAGCGACATCGGCAAGCCGTAGCCGCTGATGGACTTGGACAAGGTGACGATATCCGGTGTGACCCCGGTGCCCTCGAAGCTGAAGAAGTCGCCGGTGCGGCCACAACCGGCCTGGATATCATCGATGATCAGCAGGCTGCCATGCTCCCGGGCTATGTCCCGTACCGCCTGCAGCCAGGCGGCGCTGGCGCTGCCGACACCGCCTTCGCCCTGCACGGTTTCCAGGACGATCGCCGCGGGTTTGTCCACCCCGCTGCCGGCGCGCAGCATCTGCGCCAGGTATTGCGAGGTGTCCAGGCCATCGCCGAAGAAGCCGTCGTAGGGCATGAAGGTCACGTTGTTCAGGTTGACCCCGGCACCGGCGCGCTTGCGCGGGTTGGCGGTCAGGGCCAGGGAGCCCAGCGACATTCCATGGAAGGCATTGGTGAAGGCCACCACGTTCTGGCGCCCGGTGTACTTGCGCGCCAGCTTGATCGCCGCCTCGACGGCATTGGTTCCCGTGGGCCCGGGGAACTGGACTTTGTACTGCAGGTTGCGCGGCGCCAGGATCCGCTCCTGGAAGGTGGTAAGGAAGGCTTTCTTGGCCGTGGTCTTGAAATCCAGGCCGTGGGTGATGCCATCGCGGGCGATGTAGTCGAGCAACGCCGCCTTGAGCAGCGGATTGTTGTGCCCATAGTTCAAGGCCCCGGCGCCACTGAAGAAGTCGATGAAGACCTCCCCCGTATCGCTGGTCAGCGTCGAGCCTTCGGCGGTCTGGAAGGTTGCGGTGAAGTCCCGGCAATAAGAGCGAACGTTGGATTCCTTGAGTTCGAAGATATCCAGGGACGAAGGAACAGCAGGAACAGCATCTACCAGCAAGTGATTTAGCGTGGCCGTCATGTCAGGTACCGTTTATCGATCCAATGAATGGACTAACAACGGAAAGAGCGTTTCCTCAGTGGCCAGGTAGCGAATGCCGAGAAGGCTTCAATCCTTTGCAGTCCGGATTTAAGTTTCATCCAATGAAACATGACCCGCTCTGTTGGCCAGCAGGAACAATGACGACTTTCGAGTTGCAGGCTAACAGCCCTGATAACTCTGCGGAATAATTATAATTTCATATGCATATAATTTAACCCGCGCATATATAGCGACCTGCAATGGCTCGCGAAAATGACAGCTTGAAATCACAGCGCCCCGCTGCCCTGCCGCCCATCCGGGGAAGCCTGGCGCTTACCCTTGGCCTGGATGCCCGGGAGCAAGCCCGCGGGTAGTCAACCTGCTGCCGGGCAACCTCAGTGACAGCCGCCTGTGCAAGCTCGCCCCGACCCTGGTGCTGGAGGTCCATGACGGGATGCGGATCATGCAGGAGGAAATCTTCGGCCCCCTGCTGCCGCTCAAGAGCTACCGCGCACTGGAGGAGGTCGTGGAGTACATCAAGGACCGCGACCAACCGCTGGCGCTCTACTTGTTCACCCGCCAGCCAGAGGTGCAGCGGCAGATCATCGCCCAGACCCAATCAGGCGGCGTGGCGATCAACGACTGCGGATTGCACGTGGCCCAGCACGACTTGCCCTTTGGCGGTATCGGCGCCAGCGGCATGGGCCACTATCACGGCCATGAAGGCTTCTTGGAGTTCTCCAAGATGAGGCCGATCTTCAAGCAGTTCGCCTGGCCGGCCTTCCCCATGTTCTACCCGCCCTACGGCAAGCTCCACGAGCGCTTGATGAGCCTGATGCTCGGGCGCTGGGCAACCCTGTCCGCCCCTCACCCGGGGCGGTCAGGACGGGGTTCCACAGGTTTTAGTCTGAGACTTTCAGGACCCTTTAAAAATACTATTGTCACAAATGAAACTACAAAGACTCAGGCAAGTGATTACAATGCGCGGGTGCCGGCAAGGAGTACTTCTTGCTAGGAATCTCCTCACTTGCCTGAAGCCCCGAACACCCCATGACACTGCATGACGCCCGCCTTCTCAAACAGCTGACCACTGCGATAGTCAACCACCCACGTGCCACCATGAAGGAACTGGCGGAACTGGCCGGAGTGAGCAAGGCCACGCTCAACCGCCACTACGGGACCCGTGCCAACCTGGAACAGCAACTCGAATTGCATGCCAAGAACGTGCTCGTCGGCATCACCAGCAACGCCGGGCTGCACGCCGCCGAACCGCTGGAGGCCCTGCACCACCTGATCCGGGAGCATCTCACCCACCGCGACCTGCTGGCCCTGCTGATGTTCGAACATCGTCCCAAGGGGCCGATGCTGGAGCAGGAAGCGTCCTATATCGAGGATCTGGATGCGTTCTTCCTGCGCGGCCAGCACCAGGGGGTGTTTCGTATCGATATCAGCGCCGCGGCCTTCACCGAGCTGTTCATCAACCTGATCTACGGCATGGTCGATGCTGAACGCCGCGGCCGTGCGGCCAGTGCCAATTCCGTCCATTCCCTGGAGCAGATGTTCCTGCATGGCAGCGTCGCCCAGGAGGCCAAGTCGGGCAGGCGCCCATGAAAAAGGCCGGCTGGATCGCTCCAGCCGGCCTTTTTCGCCCCCTTACTTGATCAGCGGTATCTGGCTCCCGGTCTGCAGCACTTGCACCGCATCCAGCTGTTCCTCGATCTGCAGCAAGCGCATGCGATCACCGGCGACAGCCTCAGCGACATCTGGTCGATGCGGCACATGACAGGCGCCTGGACATCAGCGATCTGCTTTTGTCTTGATCTGAAAATGAGCGCGCGCTCATTGCCCGGCGTCCTTGAGGGAAATCTTCGGCGCCCACTGCAGCCACTGTTCGTCGACGGCATCGAACAGGGCGAAGGTCTGCCCCGGCTTGGCCGCTTCGCCCATTTGTCCGTTGTCTGGCGTGGCGAACGCGATACCGCCGGCGACCATGGCTTCCAGGGACTCGGTGCGTACCGAAACACCCTTGAACAAACCGGCCTCGATACCGACGCCGCTGGCATTCCAGAAGCGGCTACCGGTACGCACCAGCGGCATGTAGCGCGGCTCGATGAGAATACTGATCAGCACCCGGTCCGCCTGCTGGCCCAGGTTCAGGTCGATGACCTTGCCCACCGGCATCTTGCGATAGGTCACCGGGCTGCCGAGCTTGATCGAGCCCTTGTCCGGAGCGCTCAGGGTCAGCCGCAGGCCGTTGCCGCTCCCGAGCAGGTTCGGCGCCTCGGCCAGGGTCTGGAAGCGCGTCTGGCGCTCGCCCGGGCGACTGCTGGCCAGGGCCTCGATGTAGGGTCCGCTGACCAGGGTGCCGAGGTTTTCCGTACGCAGCAGGCCAAGCGCCGGGCGCACCACCCAGAAGCGCGTACCGCTGCGGGCGAACTGCTCGCCGTTGGCCCCCAGGCGTGCCTTGAGCAGCACACCGGACAGGTCGGCCTGCAAGTCGATGCCCTCGACCTTGCCGATCACCAGCCCCTTGAAACGAATCGGCGTCCCTTCGCGCAGGCCCTCGGCGTCTTCGATGCTCAGCTGGATCTCCACGCCCCGGGCCATGGCCGCCTCTTCGCTGTCATAAAGGGCGAAGCGGCGATCCTTGCCCGGGGACGACGCCTTGGGGTCCAGGGTGTCAAAGGAGATCCCGCCATTGATCAAGGTCTGCAGCGACTCGCTCTTGACCTTGAGCCCGGTGAAGTCACCGCTCAGGGTCACGCCACTGGCGTTCCAGAAACGCGTCGAACTGTTCACCAGGCGCGCATACTCGGGCTCGACATGCACGCCGATCAGCACCTGCCGGTTGTCCGCCGACAGTTGGTAGCTCTGCACGCTACCGACGCGGATCTGCCGGTAGAGCACCGGTGCGCCGACCTCCACCGAACCCCGGCGGTCGCTGGTCAGCACCAGGTGCAGGCCCGGCACATTCAGATCCATCGGCGGCGCCTTGGCGCGTGCGCTGAACTCGCGCCGGGGCGCCCCGTTCTTGGCGAAGCGCACGGCAATGTAGTTGCCCTTGACCAGGGCATCCAGGCCGGTGATCCCGGCCAGGGAGATATTCGGCTTCACGGTCCAGAACTCGGTGCCCTCCAGCAACAGGGCCTCGACCCGTGGATCCATCGCCAGCTCGGCGGTGGCGCCACTGAAGTCCTGGTTCATGTCGACGGTCTTGACCAGGCCGACCTGCACCCCGTTGTACATGACCGGAGTACGGCCGGGCTCGATCTCGCTCAGGTCCTTCATCTTCAGCTTCACTCGCAAGCCGACCTGGGCCGCGTCGTAGTCCTCGTACAGGCGGAACGGCTTGGTCGGGTCGGTGGGCGGGCTGTCGCGGTGGTTGTCCGGGGTGGCGAAGGAGATACCGCCCGCGGCCAGGGTCAGCAGCGACTCGCTGCGCACCTTGAAACCTGACAGGCCGCCGGAGATCGAGATGCCGCTGGCATTCCAGAAACGCGTGTGCTTGCGCACCAGGTCGGCGTAGGCCGGCTCGATGTGGACCTTGATCTCGATGGTGCGCTGGTCCTCGCCGAGCTGGAAGTTCTTCACCTGGCCCACCAGGATCTGCTTGTAGAACACCGGGCTGCCCTGCTCCAGGGAACCCAGCCGGTCGGCCTTGAGGGTGATGTGCAGGCCTGGCACTTTCTCGGACATCGGTGGCGGTTCCGTCAGCGCGGTATAGAAGCGCACACCTTGGTCGCCCTTGTCGCCCTTGGCCGGATCCACCGCGATGTAGACCCCCGAGACCAGGGTCTCCAAGCCAGTCACCCCGGCCAGGGAGACCCGCGGCTTGACCAGCCAGAAACGCGTGTCGTGGTTCAAGTAATCCCGGGACTCCTTGGTCAGCTCGATGGAGGCAATCACCCCCTTGATGTCCTCGCTGACATTCAGGTCGACCACCTTGCCGACCGAGATGCCCTTGTACAGCACCTCGGTCTTCTTGGCCTGGATGCCGTCGCCGCTCTCGAAGCGCACCTGGATGACCGGACCGGCCTCGTCGTAGGCACGCCAGCCCAGCCACGCACCGATGACCAGGGCCACCAGGGGCAGGATCCAGATTGCCGACCAGTTGGAGGCCGGGTGTTTCTTGGGGACGGGCAAATCACTCATTTTCTTTGTCCAAGTGGGTGTTGTCCCAGATCAGCCGGGGATCGAAAGTCACAGCGGCCAGCATGGTCAGCACCACCACGCTGGCGAAGGCGGCGGCGCCGAGGTTGGCCTCGATGCGCGCCAGGTTGCCGAAGTTCACCAACGCCACCAGGATGGCGATGACGAAGATGTCGAGCATCGACCAGCGCCCCACCCATTCGATGAAGCGGTACATGATGATCCGCTGGCGGGCGGACATCGGTTGGTGGCGCTGCACCGAATAAAGCAGCAGCGCGATGCCCACCAGCTTGAAGGTCGGCACCACGATGCTGGCCACGAACACCACCAGGGCGATGGGGATCATCCCCAGCTGCAGCAGGCTGATCACCCCGCTCATGATGGTGGCCGGCGCGCCCTTGCCGAAAATGCTGACGGTCATGATCGGCAGCAGGTTGGCCGGGATGTAGAGCAACATGGCGCTGATCAGCAAGGCCCAGGTCCGCCTGATGCTGTCCGGGCGGCGCACATGCAAGAGCGCCCGACAACGACTGCAACGCGCGGGTTGCTGGTCGTCGATGGGATTGAGTTGATGACATTCGCCGCAGACCTGGATGCCGGCATCGATTGCACGCATCGTTACCTTCCTCGAGCGCCGCCCGCCGGGCTTGCTCCGGCGGGCGGCGATCACTCATTCAGGGGCGGTCCTGGCGTTGCGCCAGTTGCTGATCCTGATTGTCCTTCCAGCCACCACCCAGGGAACGGAACAGGTCCACCAGGGCGATCTGCCGTTGAGTGCTGACTTCGATGAACGCCGTCTCGTTGGCGAAGTTGTTGCGCTGGGCGTCCAGGTAACGCAGGTGGCTATCGATACCGCCTTCATAACGGGCCTTGGCCAGCTTCAGCGATTCGTTGCTGGTGTTGGCCAGGGCCCGGCGTGCCTGCTCCTCGCGGCGCAGGGTATCGGTGGCCGCCAGGGCGTCCGCCACTTCACGGAACGCGGTCTGGATCGTGCCCTCGTAGGCCGCCACCGCCGAGTCCTTGCGCGCCTCGGCCAGGCTCAGCCCGGCGCGGTTGCGTCCGCCATCGAAGATCGGCAGCGACAGGGTCGGAATGAAGCTCCAGGAGCGCGAGCCGCCATCGAACAGGCCGGACATTTGCGCGCTGGACGTGCCGAAGCTGCCAGTCAAGGTGACCCGCGGGAAGAACGCTGCCCGCGCAGCGCCGATATCGGCATTGCGCGCTTGCAGGCGATGTTCGGCGGCGAGGATGTCCGGACGGCGCTCGATCAGCGACGACGGTGAGCCCGCGGCGATGTCTTGCACCAGTAGCGGCTGCTCCGACGGCTTATCGGGAATCGACTTGGCGGCATCGGCGGTGCCCAGCAACAGCACCAGGGCATTGAACGCCTGTTGCTTCTGGCGCAGGGCGGCCTCCTCGTCGGCCCGGGACTGTTCCACCAGGCCCAGGGCTTCCTGGTAGTCCAGCGCGGTGGCGTTACCTACCGCACGGTGCCGGCTGATCAGGGCGAAGGAATATTCGCGGCTGACCAGGGTCTGCTGGGTCAGGGCCAGGCGGCGCTGGGCACCGTCATGGGTCAGGTAGGCCTGGGTGACCTCGGCGATCAGCGCAATGCGTGCCGAGCGCCCGGCCTCCTCGGTGGCCAGGTACTGCTGCAATGCGGCGTCGCTGAGGCTCTTGACCCGACCGAACAGGTCGACTTCGTATTCCGGCAACGACAGGCCGACCTGATAGGTACTGGCCACGCCAGCCCGGCCACCGCTGGACAGGTCCGACGGCAGGCGCTGGCGGTTACCCGAGCCCCCGGCGTTCAACCCGGGGATCCGGTCCGCCCGCTGGATACGGTACTGCGCCCGGGCTTGTTCGATGTCCAGCAAGGTCTGGCGCAGCGAACGGTTATTGTCCAGGGCGGTGCCGACCAGGCGGCGCAGCTCGGGATCGACGATGAACGCCTGCCAGTCCAGTTCGCTGGCCTGGCGTCCCTGCTGGGCGGGTGAGTCGCTCCAGCTGTCGGCTACGGGCGCCGTCGGACGCTCGTAGGTCGGAGCCATGGAGCAGCCACCCAGGGCCAGGGCGATCAGCAGCGCCGATACGGTAAAAGCTGGGGTACGCATGCTGATCACTCCTGGGTCAGGGCTGGTTGTTCGGTGGCAGGCCGTTTGGTACGCAGCAACGACAGCAACCAGACGAAACAGATCGGCACGAACAGCACACCCAGCAAGGTGGCGCTGAGCATCCCGCCGATCACCCCGGTACCGATGGCGCGCTGGCTGGCCGCACCGGCGCCGGTGGCGATGGCCAGGGGGACCACGCCGAGGATGAAGGCCATGGACGTCATGATGATCGGGCGAAAGCGCAGGCGCGCGGCCTCGATGGCGGCGTCACGCAGGCTGTGGCCCTTCTCCCACAGTTCCTTGGCGAACTCGACGATGAGGATCGCGTTCTTCGCCGACAGGCCGATGATGGTAATCAGGCCGACCTTGAAGTACACGTCGTTGGGCATGCCCACGACCATTACCGCCAGTACCGCACCCACCGCGCCGATCGGTACGATCAGCATCACCGACAGCGGGATCGACCAGCTCTCGTAGAGGGCCACCAGCAACAGGAACACCACCAGGATCGCCAGGGCGAACAAGCCCGATGCCTGGCCGGCAGAGACCTTCTCCTGGTAGGACAGGCCGGTCCACTCGTAGCCGATGCCCTTGGGCAGTTGCGATGCCAGTTGCTCCAGCTCGGCCATGGCCTGGCCAGTGCTGTAGCCTGGACCTGCGTCGCCGACGATACGGATCGACGGATAGCCGTTGTAGCGCACCAGTTGCACCGGCCCCTCTTCCCACTTGCTGCTGACGAAGGCGCTGAGCGGCACCTGGTCGCCCTTGTTGTTGGGCACGTACAGCTTGAGCACGCTTTCCGGGGTCATCCGCGCGCCCTGCTCGGCCTGGATCACCACCCGTTGCTGGCGACCGGCGTTGGTGAAGTCGTTGACCACGTCGGAACCGAAGGCCGAGGACAGGGTGGAACTGATGGTCTCGAAGTTGACGCCTTGGGCCCGGGCTTTCTCGCGGTCGATCACCAGGCGCAACTGCGGTGCCTCGGACAGGCCCTCCATCATCCCGTAGAGGAATTTCGGGTTGCCGTTGATTTGGCCCAGCAGCGTATCCCGTGCCTGCAACAAGGCCTCGCGGCCCAAACCGCCACGGTCCATCAAGCGCAGGGCGAAACCGCCGGAGTTGCCCAGGCCGTCGATAGGTGGCGGCGAGACCGCCATGATGGTGCCGTCGCTCGGCAGTGCGAAATGCTCGTTCAGCGCCGCTACCTCGGCAGCAGCAGACTCTTCCTTGCCGCGTACCGACCAATCCTTGAAAACCGGGAATGCGAGTGCTGCGTTGTCGCCTTGGCCGGAGAAACTGAAGCCGGAGACGAGAAATACCGAGTCCACCGCCTTGCGCGACATCAGGTACTGCTCAAGTTCCTTGCCGGTGGTATCGGTACGCATGCGGCTGGCGCCGGGCGGCAGCTGCACGTCGACGATCATGTAGCCCAGGTCTTCGCTTGGGACGAAGGCTTCCGGCAGGCGCAGGTAGGTGTAGCCCAGCACCGCGACGATACCGGCGTACACCAGCATGAAGCGGCCGGCACGCTTGACCAGCCCGGAACTGAGCACCGAATAGCGCTCGGTGACGCGGGCGAAGCCACGGTTGAAGGCACCGAAGAAACCGCGCTTCTCGTGATGGCCTTCAGGGATCGGCTTGAGCAGCGTGGCGCACAGGGCCGGGGTGAAGGTCAGGGCCAGGAAGCCGGAGAACAGGATCGAGATCGCAAGGGATACCGAGAACTGCTGGTAGATGACGCCCACCGAACCGCTCATGAACGCCAGCGGCATGAACACCGCGGACAACACCAGGGTGATACCGACGATGGCACCGGACACCTGCTTCATCGCCTTGATCGTCGCTTCGGTCGGGGGCAGGCCCTCCTCGGCCATGATCCGCTCGACGTTCTCCACCACCACGATGGCGTCGTCCACCAGGATGCCGATGGCCAGCACCATGCCGAACATGGTCATCATGTTCACCGAGAAGCCCAGCAGGTACATCACCGCCAGGGTACCGAGCAGGCACACGGGCACCACGATCGATGGAATCAGGGTATAGCGCACGTTCTGCAGGAACAGGAACATCACCAGGAACACCAGGACCATGGCTTCGATCAGGGTGTGGATCACCTTCTCGATGGCCACGTCGACGAAACGCGAGGTGTCGTAGGGTACGGAGTACTGCATGTCGCTGGGGAAGAACTGCGACAGTTCGGCCAGGCGCTCCTTGACCAGAGTCGCGGTCTGGATGGCGTTGGCGCCCGGGGACAGCTGGATCGCGCCACCCACGCCTGGAGTGCCATTCAGGCGCGAGGAGATGTTGTAGCTTTCCTGGCCCACTTCCAGGCGGGCGACATCGGCCAGCTTGACGGTGGAACCATCAGGGTTGGAGCGCAGGACGATCTGTCCGAACTCCTGGGGGTTGTCCAGGGTGCCCTTGACCGCCAGGGTCGCGGTCAGCTCCTGCTCACTGGTACCGGGCGCGCTGCCGAAGGCGCCGGCCGGAACCTGCACGTTCTGTCCACGGATGGCGCTGCTCACGTCTTCGATGGACAGGCCATAACCCACCAGCTTCTGCGGATCGATCCAGACCCGCATCGCCGCTTCGGAAGAGAAGAACTGCAACTTGCCGACGCCGGGCAAGCGACGCAGTTCGTTGTTGATGTTGCGCGCGGCGTAGTCGCCCAGCGCGGTGGTGTCGTTGCGCTCGACCCCTTCCTTGTAGTTCAGGGCGTAGATCAACAGGAAGCCGGCGCTGGTCTGCTCGACCTGCAAGCCCTGGGTGAGCACGGCCTGGGGCATGCGTGCCTCGGCCTTCTTCAAGCGGTTCTGCACGTCGACCTGGGCCAGGTCCGGATCGGTGCCCGGCTGGAAGGTCACGACGATCTCGGCAGATCCGTTGGAGTTGTTGGTCGACTCGAAGTACAGCAGGTTCTTCGCACCGTTGAGCGACTCTTCGAGCACGCTGGTGACCGAGTCCACCAATACCTTGGCCGAAGCGCCCGGGTAGGTGGCGGTCACGGTGATTTGCGGTGGCGCAACGCTGGGGTACTGCGCCACCGGCAACTTGGAGATGATCAGCAGGCCGGCCAGGGAGATGAACAGAGCCACCACCCAGGCGAAGTTCGGGCGCTTGATGAAAAAATCGGACATCAAAAAATCCTCGTGTCGTAACCGGGCTTATTGTTTCTGCTCGGTTTCCTGAGCCTGCTTGGGAGTGACCTTGACGCCCGGCTGCACGGCGGCCAGGCCACCGACGATGACCTGGTCACCGGCCTTGAGGCCTTCGATGATCTGCCAGCGCGAACCCTGCATGGTGCCGGTGGTGACCGGACGGGCCTCGGCGCGCTCGTCGGCGCCGACCACCATCACGTGGGAGCTGCCGTCGTTGCCACGCTTGACCGCACGCTGCGGGACGAGGATGGCTTGGTTGTCAGTACCTTGCGGGGTCTTGACCCGTACGTACATGCCCGGCAGCAACACGCCATCGGGGTTGGGGAACTTGCCGCGCAAGGTGATCTGGCCGGTGCCCGGATCGACCGCCACGTCGGTGAACTGCAGCGAGCCCTGGCGCTCGTAGGGCGTACCCTCGACCCGCAGGGTCAGGGCCTTGCTGTCTCCTGCGGCCAGGCTGCCGGTCTTCAGCGCCTCACGCAGGCGCAGGGCATCGGCGGCGGTCTGGGTGAAGTCGGCGTAGATCGGATCCAGTTGCTGGATGCGCGCCATCAGGGTTGCTTCGCCCTGGCCAACCAGGGCGCCTTCGGTTACCAGCGCACGCCCTACCCGGCCGGAGATCGGCGCGGCGACCGAGGCATAACCCAGGTTCAGGCGCGCGGTTTCCAGGTCGGCCTGGGCCGAACGAGTCGCTGCCTGGGCGCTGTGCAAGTCGGCACTGGCCTTGTCGTAGTCCTGCTGGCTGACCGCTTCGATCTTCACCAGCGGCTCATAGCGCTTGACCCGTGCCTGGGCTTCCTTCATCCCGGCCTGGGCCCGGGCCAGGTCGCCCTCGGCACGGGACACCGCTGCCTTGAGCGGCGCGGGATCGATCTGGAACAACAGATCGCCGGCCTTGACGTCGGCACCTTCCTCGAAGCGCTTCTTCAGCACGATCCCCGCCACCCGTGCCCGCACCTCGGCCACGCGTACCGGTTCGATCCGGCCTGGCAGCTCCGATGTCAGCGCCAGGGTTTCCGGCTTCACCGCGAACACATCCACAGGAAGCACCATCTCCGCGGCGCTCTGCTGCTCGCCCGAGGGGCCACATCCTGCCAGTGCGATGACAACCGCCAATGCACTGACCCTTCCTATTGCACGCAAATCGACCATGGCACACCTGACTATTGATTGAGAATGTCCAGAATGCTACTTTCAAACCCAAAATGAGTCAACAAAGACTCATATGAACTTTTTTGTCTCATATATTACGGAGCGCTGCGAGCTTTTTTGCACCATGCGCGCATTCGAGGACTCAACCAGGACTTGCGAATGACCCTGACGCCCCATGACGAACGATTCATCAAGGCGCTGGCCGTGGCCATCGTCGACCACCCACGCGGGACACTGAAGGAGTTGGCTGAAGCCGCCGGCACCAGCCGGGCCACGCTGCACCGTTTTTGTGGCACGCGTGACCATCTGCTGGAAATGCTCGAATGGCATGGCAAGGAGGTGTTGCACCAGATCATCGAAGCCTCCCGCCTGCTGGATGCAGATCCATTGGAAGCACTGCACAATTTGATCAGGGAGCATCTCGCCCATCGAGAGCTGCTGACCTTCCTGGTATTTCAATACCGCCCGGATTTCCTCGACCCACAGGCCGATGGCGCCCGGTGGCAGTCCTACATCACCGCGCTGGACGCCTTTTTCCTGGGCGGCCAGCACCAGGGAGCA
Organism: Pseudomonas piscis; assembly: GCF_009380155.1. GTDB lineage: Bacteria > Pseudomonadota > Gammaproteobacteria > Pseudomonadales > Pseudomonadaceae > Aquipseudomonas > Aquipseudomonas piscis. Next base: position 803,542 of record NZ_WHUV01000002.1, read on the forward strand.
TTCCGCATCGACATCAGCGCATCGGTGTTCACCGAACTGTTCGTCACCCTGGTCTACGGCATGGTGGATGCCGAACGCCGCGGACGCGCGGCGAGCTCGAATACCGCCCAGACCCTGGAGCAGATGTTCCTCCACGGCGCCTGCCCCCAGGCCAGAACAGACACCTAGGCCACGCGCCTCCAGGACTTGCCCGATGCCCCAGACCAACCCCGGTGACTTGCCGAACCTGCCGCTCCAAGCCCTGGTCGCTTGCCATGAATGCGACCTGCTGATGCGCCGTGAACCACTGGAACCCGGTGAAAAAAGCTGCTGCCCGCGTTGCGGCTTCGAGCTGGCCGTGCACCGCCATCAATGGCAGCGCCGTTGCTTCGCTCTGGTCCTGACCGCCCTGCTGCTCTACATCCCGGCCAACTTCCTGCCGATCATGCACCTGACCCTCCTGGGCCAGACCCGTAGCGATACCGTCTGGAGCGGTGTGCTCGGGCTGTTCGAAAGCGGTATGCCCGGGGTTGCCGTGCTGGTGCTGCTCAACAGCATGGCCATTCCGTTGCTCAAGCTGCTCTGCCAGTTGCTGGTATTGCTGAGCCTGAGGTTCAAGGTGGCACGCCGCAGCGCCATGCTGCTCTACCGCGGTTATCACCACCTGCGCGAATGGGGCATGCTCGAGGTCTACCTGATCGGGATCCTGGTCTCCATCGTCAAGCTGATCGACATCGCCGACCTTAGCCTGGGCGTCGGCCTGGCCTGTTTTATCGCCCTGCTGCTGACCCAGGTCTGGCTGGAAATGAGCATGTCGCCGCATCAGGTCTGGGAGGCGCTGGACGAGGACGAACGGGCCACACCCGACTGAGCCTTTCCCCAGGGTGTCATCAGAGATGCTTGACCACTTCCCCGATCCCGGTGGCCGGTGGATGCGTATGGCTGGCGCGCGGCACATGGGCATTATCAGTCCCTTCGTTCGGCCTGGATCCAAGGGTGTGGATACCGGCTCCCAGTACCAGCACAGCCATTAGCGAAAGCATGAGTCGACGCATGGAAACCTCCGCCGTCCGGAGGGAAACCGGACGCAGCTTTTTGTTATTAGGTCCTTGCAGTCTGCCTTCGCCCGATAACAAAAAGCTTAGCCTTGCGCGCCATGGAGTTGATATCTCATGCCAGCCATACAGGTTGCTCGAAATGTACTCGAGCGCTCCTGAACCCATGCTGAAATTACCGGCAGCCACAGTCGCTTGAGCATAGCCTGCGACCTGGAACGCGACGGGCAAGCCCCGGACTTTCTTCGCCCCTGCGGCCAGCGCTTCAAGCCGAGGCCTTGGCCTCTTGCCTGATCCAGGCCATGAACGCCTCCACTTCGGGCCGTCGCCAAGCTTGCGCCTGGGTCACCAGGTAATAGGCAAAACGCGCTGGCCAGGGCCTGTCCAGGGCCTGCACCAGGCGCCCGGCGGCAATCTCCTCGCGAGCATATTCCTGGGGCACCAACGCCAGCCCCTGACCGGCCGCCGCCGCGCGGATCAGCAGGTAGTCATCCTCGAACGCCGTACCGCGCTCGGCGCGCAGGTCCGCGGCGACCCCATGGGCCGCCAGCCATAGGGCCCAATCCGCTCGATCGGTATCTTGCAGCAGCGGCCAGGCCAGGCAATCGGCTGGCTCGCGAATGGGCTCGCCATCAGCCAGCAGCGCGGGCGCTGCGACCGGCAGCAACACCGGCGCCAGCAGGGGTTCCGTTACCAGCCCCGGGTAGTGGCCCAGGCCATGGCGAATGGCGATATCGACCCGGTCACGCTGTAGATCCACCAGTGCCGCCGACGCCTCGACCCGCACCTCGATCTCTGGATGCAGGGAAGTGAAGCGCCCCAGTCGTGGTACCAGCCAGGATGCAGCAAAGGACGGCACGGTGCTGATGGTCACGGTGCTCCGGATGCGGTCCGCTTCCAGGGTCCACAAGGCTCCCTGGATCTGCTCGAAAGCCGCCAGCAATTGTGGGTGGACCCTGCTGCCCGCTTCGGTCAGCACCATGCGCTGGTGCCGGCGAATGAACAGCGGCATGCCGACCCGCTCCTCCAGTTGGCGGATCTGCTGGCTGACCGCACCCGAAGTCACCCCCAGGGCCTGGGCGGCATGCTTGATGCTGGCGTGGCGGCCGACTTCGGCAAAGGCGCGCAATGCCAGCAATGGCAGGACTGGATTCATGGTTTAGCTCTTCTAAACAAGGAGGGTAGTTTAAATCGTTTCCTATTCACCTGATGCAAAAGGAAGATCCCCGGGCAGCGGCATACATAACTTTAGCTCTACTCAACCCATGGAGATAGCTCGACGATGCTCGATCTGTACACCGACAGCTCACCCAATGGTTTCAAGGTGACCATTGCCCTGCATGAGCTGCAGTTGCCCTACCGCCTGCACCCGGTGAACCTGGACGCCGGTGAACAGCACCATCCGCAGTTCCTCGCCCTCAACCCCCATGGCCGGATCCCGGTGATCCATGACCACGAGACCGGCATCACCCTGTTCGAGTCGGCGGCCATCCTGCTCTACCTTGCCGAACGCGGCGGCAGTCTTCTGCCCCAGGACCCGGTCGGGCGCTGGGAAACCATCAAGTGGCTGCAATTTCATGCCTCCAGCGTTGGGCCGATCCTCGGTCAACGAGTGCACTTCGAGCTGTTCGCCCAGCAGCAACTGCCCGCGGCCATCGCCCGCTACCGGCGACTGAGCGAGGAGCTGTTCGCGGTACTCGACGCTCGCCTGGCTGAACACCCCTACCTGGCCGCGGACCAGTATTCGATCGCCGACATCGCCCATTTCGGCTGGACCCATATCGCCCGGATCATCGATTTCGACTTCAGCCAGCACCGCCACCTAAGCGCCTGGCACGACCGAGTGGCGCAACGTCCCGCCGTACGCTTGGGCGTAACCATTCCCGCACCCGCCAGCGGCGCATGAGCAACAGGAGACAAACAATGCAGAGCACCCTGAACAACGGCGCCCCAGCGACGGCGAATTTTCATGGGCACCCCGGCTACCGGCGCATGTTCGCTCCCGGGCGCTTGACCCTCGGCCTGTTCCTGCCGCTGCGCTTCTACCAGGGCGACATGCAGGTCTTGGCCGGGCAAGCCGACTGGGTCGAGACCATCGACCGTCAGGGTTTTGCCGCCGTCTGGGTACGCGACGTACCGCTGTTCGATCCGACCTTCGGCGATGCCGGGCAACTGTTCGAGCCCTTCGCCTACCTCTCGTTCCTCGCCGCCCGGACCCAGCGAATTGCCCTGGCCACCGGCAGCGCGATCTTCACCCTGCGCCACCCATTGGATTTGGCCAAGTCGGCCGCCAGCCTCGATCGTTTGTCCGGTGGCCGGCTGGTGCTGGGCATCGCCTCGGGGGATCGGCCCGTAGAGTTCCCGGCCTACGGCCTGGAACATGCCGAGCGAGGCCAGCGCTTCGCCCAGGCGGTGGAGTACTTTCGCCAAGTCATGGCCGACGGCCCGCAGGCCATCGATTCGCCCCTGGGCCGTTTCGCCGGCGCCGAACTGCTGCCCAAGCCCAGCACTGGCGCGATTCCGCTGATCGTCACCAGCTCCTCGGGACAATCGCCGGAGTGGATCGCCCGGCACGCCGATGGCTGGCTGACCTACCCCTTCGCCACCCACACCGCCAGTGGGCCACGACAACTGGCCGAGAAGATCCGTGCCTGGCGCCAGCTGATTCCCGACGGCGGCTTCCGCCCGCACATGACCAACGAATGGCTGGACCTGGTGGACGATCCCGACCATCCCCGCACACCACTCAACGGCGGCTTCGTCTTGCGCACCGGACGCAAGGGCCTTTTGCAGTTGCTGGAGCAATGGCAAGAGGCTGGCGTCAACCACGCCGCGCTGGGCATCCAGTTCTCCCAGCGCCCGGTGGCCGAAGTCATTCAGGAACTGGCCGAGGAGGTACTGCCACATTTCCCCTCCCATCCCGGTCCTCCAGCGCTAGATACCCGCTGGTAGCGCAGTAGAGGCAAAACGGAGCAACTTCCTGCGAGCCGCAATGGGTGATTCTCGTTGCCATGCGATCAACAAGCGGCAACTTGCAGGCAAGTTCAAAGTTGCTCCGGATGAGCTGCGGCGTTCAATACCAGCGACTTTGCTATCAGCCTGACAGCATTTACAGCCTGGGCTACTCAGCTAGTCTTGATTTGCTCATGACCTCAAGCCGAAAAGCCCATGGACACCCTAAGCAAGTTCGAAGTCGAGACGGCCCTTGCCCAGCGCTTGCCAAACTGTCGCGTGAACTGCGTGATCAATGCCGACGGCAGCCTCTCGCTGGACATCCTGGCGCCAGGATCGAACCAGTTCACCATTGCCAACATCGACCGCAGCCACTACCACGGGGAATCGGGCATCAATCGACTGGTGCGCGAGATCCTCGAAGAGATGGTGGTTTCCCGGCAGTCTTCGCGCATGTCATGAACCGGCCAACGCCGCCATGGCCGAGCAGAATTCGTTATCTGCAAGAGATCCTGGCCGAGGTCAATGCCCTGGACTGTGAGTCCCTCGTCCTGGCGTTGCTGGAACGGGAGCCCCAGCTGGCTGATCAGGGCTCGAGGCGTTCCTGATCCGCGGGACCGGGTTCGACCCGGGGTCCCGGTTGCGCTCGCGGCTGGTCCTCGCGGCGGACCCGCTGGTCGTCGGTCAAGCCCGGGCCCGGGTCCTGCTCCACCAGGCCGCGGCTAGCGCCAGCAGGGCCCCGGGGACGGGTTAAGCTTCGATCTTTCATTTACGCCTCCTGCACTGGATGCATTGCATTATTCGATAAAAGATCCCTCGCCATGTTTGAAAAGCGCCTGATCGTATTGTTCAAAGTCATTCAGATGATGAGCGGAACATTAGACGAATAACGAACTTGAGCGCCGCTTGCATATATGCGTAAAGACAGACTCGCCCTTGGCTTAAGTGGCTTGTTCTGGCCAATAAACCATTCGTCGCCCCTTACCCAATCATTTCGACCTTTTAAAAACCATCGGCCTCCCAATAAATGCCCGGTTTGATTACGGGCGTAACTTTCCATTAGCAAGAGGTCTTCAACCATGGCTAATACCGGACATCCCAATCCTGGAAACTTTGCCAACGATCGGGAAAAAGCCTCCGAAGCAGGCAGGAAAGGCGGACAGGCCTCGGGCGGCCACAGCACCGGCGACCGGCACAAGGCGTCCGGTGCCGGCAAGCAGGGCAGTCGACGCAGCGGTAGTGGCGGCGGCCGCAGTTGAGCGTCCAACCAGCGGGGCCATGCACGGCCCCGCCTCTTTTCTCATACAGGGCCAACAGCACGCGGCTGCAAGATCCGACCTGCACCCACTGAAGCCGAACCGTCCGCTGAATCCCTTGCCCTGTGCCCGGCTGTCCAGGCATCCCCCTGGGCGGCCGGTAACTGGCCAGCTACTCGGAGATGCCCATGAAATCCTATCCACGACCACCCTTTCCTTCCCAGCAGCAAGCGGTTCCCGGAGCCCAAGGCGCCATGGAGCCCTACCCCGATTGCGGCGAGCAAAGCTACCAGGGTTCGGGCCGCCTGGCCGGCAAGATCGCCCTGGTCACCGGGGCCGACAGCGGTATCGGCCGGGCGGTGGCCATCGCCTTCGCCCGGGAAGGCGCCGATGTGGCGCTGGCCTACCTGGACGAACACGAAGATGCCCGCGAGACCGCCCGCTGGGTGGAACAGGCCGGGCGCGAATACCTGCTGCTGCCGGGCGACCTGGCGGGCAAACAGCAATGTCGCGATATAGTCGCCAAGACCGTGGAGCAGTTCGGGCGCATCGATATCCTGGTGAACAATGCCGCCTACCAGATGACCCACCATGAACTGGCGGACATCACCGATGAAGAATGGGTACGGACCTTCGATATCAACATCACCGCGATGTTTCGCATCTGCCAGGCCGCGGTGCCGCACATGGCACCCGGCAGCTCGATCATCAACACCAGTTCGATCAATTCCGACGCCCCCAAGCCCACCCTGCTGCCCTATGCCACCACCAAGGGCGCCATCGCCAACTTCAGCGCCGGCCTGGCGCAACTGCTGAGAGCCAGTGGCATTCGAGTCAACAGCGTCGCCCCCGGCCCGATCTGGACGCCGCTGATCGTCTCCACCATGCCGCCAGAAGCTGTCACCCACTTCGGCGAGCAGACGCCCCTGGGCCGTCCGGGCCAGCCAGTGGAGGTGGCGCCCATCTATGTCCTGCTGGCGAGCGACGAGGCCAGCTACATCTCCGGCTCGCGGGTGGGCGTCACCGGCGGCAAGCCTATCCTCTAGGAAAACGGCCTGCCGGCTGTGCCTTCTCGAATCTCAAGGGTTTGTGGAGAGCGCTGCTGGAGGCCGCGCCCACGGGCACTGATCAGCCGCGTGGCCTGCTGTTTTTTTGCCCTGAAGCGATGCTCGAAGGCATCACGGGGATGACGAATCAAGTCGGATAGCGCTACAGCAAATCTCAGGAATAAACCCAGCCTCAAGCAGCGAACGCTTGACTGTTCCGTACGGCGCCTTATCCCTGGATCCTATAGCGACTGGGCGATATCCCGGCCCATTTGCTGAAAGATCTGGAAAAGCTGTGGCGATCAGCAAAGCCCAGCTTTTCAGCAATCGATTCAATATCGATGCCAGGGTCGCTCAAGAGCAGCCTGGCCATGTAGAACCGCGACCTGGCATGAACTTCGTTGAAGGTCACGCCCTCTTCCTTGAGTCGTCGTTGCAAACTCCGCGGTTCCAAACCCAGCCGCTCACACACATCCAGCAGAGACGTGGCTGGGTGCTGCTTGACCATCACTTCCACGACTTGCTCCAAGCGCCCACGTAGCCCTTGGCGTTGAACCCTCTTCTCTAAAAGAAGCCTGGCCTGAGCGTGCAAGCCCGGGGATGCGCCGCAAAGGGGCTGAAGTAGACAATCGCTAGCCAGAGTCAGTCGATTGAAGGAAGCCGCGAAGATGGGAGCGCTGCCGAATTGCCGAGAATAATGAGTTGCAGACTGTAGGGACTCATGCCTGAAACACAAACTCTTAATATCGCTGAAAGGAGCCACCTGCCTTATCAGCCGCCAAATCACGACGAACACCGTTTCGATGAACCCTGGATTGGCCAGGCGCAAGCCTGACTGCTGCAACTCAGAGAATATGTGAAGTTCGTCACCATGTACTTCAGTCCATATGAGGGTGTCTGGCTGTAACAGAAACGGCAAATAACAAAGAATGGATAACGCTTCCTGCAGCGTAGCGCTAGTTGCCAGGAAAATATCCGCCTCCGGTATACGGTCAAACAGGAAAAGCTCACCCAACACGAATGGAAAATGGTCCTGTAGCGATAGCTTGAGACCTGCCGCATACAAACGACCTAGCGCTTCAGCATCCCAACTACCATCCGAACCGGAACAGGCTGATGCGAAAACACCTATCTCAGCCAGCAAGGCATCCATGTCGAAACCGCATAGGGTGGCCACTTTTGCCAGTCGAGCAATATCATGGGTATTGAAGGAAGTCATCGCATGCAAATCCGGCCAGTGTTTCCAAATCGTTATGTACAAGCACCGGAGGATCATAGGCAAGCCTACCTAAATCCGCTGCTATGCGACGCACAATAACGCTGCACCGGCTGCAAGCACAAAAACAGCCATCCAGACCCGCCACCAAGCTTGGAAATATACACCGGGAAGCTCAAGCGACCACGCTTGAAAGTCATTCCTGAATGCCATAGCCAGCAAGGTAGGACTATCTGACGCAAGGACCCACAGGCTACCCGCAATAGACTCAGGAGAACCCACTAACAGGATTATCGGGATTGATAAACGCTGACAACGGTTGCCGCAACACCGTCACCAGGTAATAAGTGAATGAGTTCCAGAAAGGAAAACCAGCCAATAGACTTGACTGACGCTGACTTGCTCTACATATAAGTCAGCCACTAGAAATCAGTAGATTCTCGCCGCGACAAAGCGCTTTCCAACATCGCCACTTGTTTTTCCTTAACCTCCAAATCAAAACATCCTACACCCAACTCCCCGCCAGCGCTGCCAATGCATTTATTGCAGTAGCTACACACCGGTGCGTCGGCTATTGGATTATAGACGTGTTGGTAAAAGTATGGATTGGCGATTAACCCACGCCCCATGGAAATAGCAGCAACCTTTCCCGACTTGATAACACTCTCCATTGCCTGCTTGTCGTTAAAGCCACCACAACTAATAACTGGAATATCTAGAACCCTGGTGAAATGCTGTGCCTCGTCGATGTTGAATCCCTGCTTACGTGGATAAAAACGATTGAGAAATGGTTCCATGAACACGCCGACAAGACGCATAAACCAACGTTGCCAGATAGGAAAACTTGCCGCCATCCCGACCGTGACCTGACGCTTCAGAAAGCCTGACCATTGACCAGACAGCGTACTGGGGATTGTTGAAAAATGACCTCGCGTGATTTCAATGGCATCGAGCCCCTCTTCTTCCAATTTTTTTGCCAATTCAAGTTGATGCTCTAGAGCGACTCCCCCAGGACGGTCATCACGACCATTCAACTTCGCAATAACAGGAAAGTCGCCTCCTACGCGCTCACGGACTGCCCGATACACTTCCAGGGCCAGCGCGATACGCTTCTCGGCATTTCCACCATAGCGATCTGTGCGACGATTAGTTCCTGGGGTCAAGAACTGGCTGATCAAGTAACCATGCCCCATCTGGATCTGAACACCATCGCAGCCAGCTTTCTTGGCTCGCTCTGCTGCATCGGCAAATGACTTTATCAAGCGCGGAAACTCGTCCTCACGCAAGGATCGAGACAGGCTCAACAAGGTAGGATGCAAACGCCCGGTAGAAGTCACCGGCAAATCGGCAATTCCTTCTGCCGGAGTACGCATTTGCGAGCCTCCATGGTTAAGCTGGGCAAACAGCCTGGTTCCATATTGATGACACATATCCGCAAGGATTTTCATTCCAGCAATTTTATCATCATCATCTAATGCCAGTTGCCTACCGCCAGACTTCCCCTGCCAGGAAACAAAAATATTACCGGTAATGATCAGTGGCAACCCGGACTCTGCCATTGGCCGATAGAAGTCCAGAATTCCAGAGGTAACAAATCCTTTGTCACTGGCCAACGTTTCATGAGTAGCTGTTTTGAAGATACGCCCAGACACTTCCAAAGTCCCAATCGACATTGGCTGCCATAGGACACGAGATACATTCACATCTGGTGTATTTAAAATAGTCACATTCATGATTCGCCCCTGCACAATCAGAAATTGATAATTTAGGTAAAGCGAAGCATCGAGAAAATGACCACAAGCGTCATGTCATGTCAGTAAATGACAAACCAATCCAAAACCTTCGTTTTCGATTGCGCAACTAGACGATCTTTACTAGCCCCATATCTGCAGTGATCTGCGGGACCATCCACAGATCCCGACACCGGAAATTCCTGGTTAGCTTGGTGATCGCCCTGATTTGATCAAGAGCGTCAGCGGCCAAGCACACGCGGTGCGCTTGGCCCTGATGCTTACGCCACGATCCTCACCGACTTTTTGTGAGTGAAGGTGAGGTAGCTAAAGCGCCCATGGTATTCACCCATGCCCGAAGCACCGATACCGCCAAAAGGCAGGTACGGGGAGAACGCGTGCAGCAACACGCCATTGACCTGCGCATCGCCCGACTGGATCTGGTCGATAATGCCTTTGGCAAGGTCGATGTCCTTGCCGAATACATACACCGCCAACGGCTTCGGGTGATGCTTGTTGATCAGGCCTACAGCAGTGGGCACCTCATCGTACTCGAGCACCGGCAAGATCGGCCCGAACAGCTCTTGCGCCATCAACGGGTCGTCCCACCGGACATTGTCCACCACCGTGGCACTGAACGAGCGCTTCTCCATGTCGGCCCGGGCACCGACCAGGACCTGGCCACGGGTTTCCTCGATCAAAGCAGCCAAGCGTGCAACCTGGTGCGCGGTCACGATCTTGCCGGTGGAGTCGACCTCTGGCAGCTCGACCTTGACCCGTTCTACCAAGCGTTGCAGCAGGGTGTCTTTGACGCTGCTATGGACATAGAGGTAATCAGGGGCGATGCAGGTTTGGCCGCTGTTGATGAATTTGCCGAACATCAGCTGATCGACCGCCTGGTCGATGTCCGCATCAGGCAGGACGATCAGCGGGCACTTACCCCCAAGCTCCAGCACAACTGGCGTCAAGTGCTCCGCCGCCGCCTTCATTACCACCTTCCCCACGTTTGGACTTCCAGTGAAGAAGATGAAGTCGAAGGGCAGGCTCAACAGATGGGTATTCTCGTCTCGCCCGCCTTGAACGACCGTGACGTATTCAGGGGCGAATGCGGCAGCGATGATGTTCTCGATGACCCGCGATGTCTCGGGAGTGGCCTCCGAGGGTTTGATGATGCAGGTATTGCCGCCAACGATGGCGCCGACCAGAGGCGTCAGGGTGAGGTTCAGCGGATAGTTGAACGGGCCGATGATGTAAGTGACGCCGTAAGGCTCCTGGACGATGTAGCACTGCGATGGAGCAATGATGTCCGGAGTCGGAACAAGCTCGGGGACGACCCATTCATCCAGGTTTGCCAGGGCGAAATCAATTTCGTGCAGAACCTCGCCGATTTCGGCCAGGTCCACCACATCCCTGGGTTTACCCAGGTCTTCGGCCAGAGCGAAGTAGAGGGCCTCCTGGTTCTCGACCACCGCGTCGCGGAGCCGTTTCAAGGCCGCCTTTCTAAAACCGACGTCCGCTGTCGCGCGGGTGGCGAAGAAAGCCTTCTGGGCTGAAAAGAGCGAGTCGATCGTCGTCGGGGACAGATAATTCATGGATGTATATCTCTTGGAGTTACAGGTTCGATTGGTAGCGACCGGAGCAAGGGGGCAGCGATCATTTGCCGCTTGAAAACAGCAAGCTGTTGCCACACTCCCTGCCCAGAAGATGGGTCCCTACCCAAGCCCCCTGAGCGAACACCAGCGATACCTGCCAAGCATGTGTCGCTAGGAGTATGCGGATACTGGTCCGCCCAAAGGCAGGCCCCGTGAGATAAGCGCCGTACATCGCGCCTTGAAACTCACCTGGGGCAGCAGAACCCTCAAAGCAAGAGCCGTTCCAGTTTTTTGATATTAGATTTATTCAATAAATATCAATGACTTGCATTATTTTCTCAGAGTTCGACCAAGACCCTGGACCGATTGCGCATTGCAGATTTGAAACACCGCTTTCACTATAGAAAAAACCATGGAAGCCGCACATGCACAATGAAGAGTACCTGCCCAGGGTGGTCGCGCTGATCACCCACCTTCGCCTACCCGAGGGCCCTAGCCGGATGGCGCGGATAGTCGAACAGGTGATCCCGGACTATTACGGTCGAGCCCGCATAGAGGTCGTCGAGACTACGGTCAACCAACTGCTCGAAACCGGGCGCGCTCTGGAGGCCAGGGGGGATGTCGATGTCATCATCGGCTCGGGAGCAACATCCGAGTACCTCAGGCGGCACCTCTCGACCGCCGTCTTGTCGATTCGCATGGGGGAGTACGACCTTATTCGCGCGCTCGACCTGGCCCGGGCGCGAGCCACCAAAGTGGGCATCGTCAGCTTCCAGCACGAGCATCCCGCACTCCAGGCGATGTCGTCGCTGTTCACCGTCGACATCCGTCAAGTCACCTACAGCAGCTACGAGGACGCCCGCCAACAGATCCATCACCTGGTGGATGACGGCTATCGCCTGGTGGTGGGTTCTTCTACAGCGGTGGAAACTGCCGAGGCGGCGGGTGCACAGGGTGTCCTGGTGCTTAACGCAGATACAGTGCGGCGCGCCATGGAGGATGCCCTGGCGATTTGCCGAAGCCGCCAGCAGAGCCTCATTCAGCAACAGCGCCTCAATGCCGTGTTACGCAATCTATCCGATGGCGTGATCGCCGTGGATGCCGAGTGCGCCGTCCAATCGCTGAATCCACGCATGGCGTCCCTGCTGGGGATTACCAGCGATTGGGCGCGCGGACGGCCGCTCAACGAAGTCGTTCCCGGCCTCGATATCAGCCACGTCCAATTCAGCGACGACACAGAAGAAAGCCACATCCTCAAGATCGGCGGCCGGACACTGGCAGCCAACGTCAGCCCCATCATCGAAAACGGCAGGCCCGATGGGCTGGTGATTACCTGCCAGGAAGCCAACGCGATTCAGCGCACGGAGCGACGCATTCGCAGCCAGGTCAAGCCAAGGCAGTTCACCGCCCGATATCGCTTCGAGCAGATGCTCGGCCAGGCCCCTGGCTTTCGCATCATGCTGGACCTTGCCCAGCGCTATGCAGCCGCCGACGCCACGGTGCTCGTCCAGGGTGAAAGTGGAACCGGCAAGGAACTCCTGGCCCAAAGCATACATAACGCCAGCCCCCGCCAGTCCGGGCCCTTCGTTGCCATCAACTGTGCGGCCTTTCCTGAGTCACTGCTGGAGAGCGAGCTCTTCGGCCACGAAGAAGGCGCCTTTACCGGATCACGCAAGGGCGGCAAGGCAGGCCTGATAGAAAACGCCCACATGGGAACCCTGTTCCTCGATGAGATAGGCGACATGCCAGTGACGCTGCAGACTCGCCTTTTGCGGGTGCTGCAGGAGCGTGAAGTACTGCGCCTGGGAGCAACCGAACCCACACCCGTAGACATTCGCGTGATTGCCGCCACCCACCGGGACCTGCGCGCGCGGGTCCGCGAAGGTGAGTTCCGCGAGGACCTCTATTACCGGGTGAACATCTTGCGCCTGGTCATTCCCCCGCTGCGCCAACGCCCTGAAGACATACCGATGCTCGCCCAGTTCCTGCTGGCCAAGCTATCGCCGCGGACAGCGGCCAGCACGGCTGCCCACGCTCTGCTCGAGCGGCTCATGCCTCATCTTCAGCAGCACAGCTGGCCAGGCAACATCCGCGAGCTGGAGAACATCGTCGAGCGAGCGGTGCTATCGGCCAATGTGCTCCAGGACGGCAACGCGTCGCTGGAGCTGCGGACGCTGTTCGACGAACTGTTCGAGTCGTCGCCGACCCAAACCTCCACAATGGCCGAGCCGCAGCCAGCCCAGGACTTGCGCAGCCTCAGCCGTGCACAAGAAAGCGCTCGCGTCAGTGAAATGGTCGAACGTTGTGCCGGCGATATGGACGAAGCAGCCAAGCGCCTGGGTATCAGCCGCACCACGCTCTGGAGACGGCTGCGCGCCATGAAGTCCACCTAGCAGGCCAGCACCCTCTTTCAACCTTGAACTTTATTTCAGCAATGAAATGAAAAACGCCCGGCGAATGCCTTTCCAGCGTCAAGGCATCACTCAGGCAAATCATCAACTACATGATTTAAAAGGAATTAAATCTCAATTAAAACCTCGCCCGGCATATTGGCATGGCACTTGCTCCCGGCAGTTTCGGCTTGGCACCCTCGTGTGCGCAGCCCTACTCAATACAAAAACAAGGCAGGAGGTGCCGATGCTGGGCATGATGATGAACTTCAACCTGAGTATCACCGCCATCATGCGGCAAGCGCTCATGCTTGCCGCCAATACCGAAATTGTCTCTCTGCTCCCCAACGGCCAGGTGCACAGATACACCTACGCCGAGGCATTCGCTCGCGCAGGCCGCCTGGCCAATGTACTGGATACCCTGGGCTGCCCTTCGGATGCACGGGTCGGGACCCTGGCCTGGAACAACCATCGGCATTTCGAATTGCACTATGCAATCCCGTGTTCAGGGCGTATCTGCCACACCATCAACCCCAAGCTGTTTCCCGAGCAGGTCAGCTACATCATTCGCCATGCCGAGGACTACCTGCTATTCGTCGACCCGCAATTCGTGCCACTGCTGGAAAGCATCCAGCATGAAATCAGCAGCGTGCGCTGCTATATCGTGCTTTGCACGGCTGACGCGCTACCTGCCAGCACGCTGCCCAATCTCGTCAGCTATGAGGCGTTGCTCAAGTCGCACGATGAAGACTATGACTGGCCCGACCTCGATGAACATCGAAGCAGCGGGTTGTGCTACACCTCCGGCACCACGGGTGACCCCAAGGGCGTGCTGGCCAGCCATCGCAGCACCGTGCTGCACGGTATGGCCCAGAACATGGCCGACAATGTCGGGTTGCAGGCGCTCGATGTGGTCATGCCGATGGTGCCGATGTTCCACGTCAATGCCTGGGGCATGCCCTACAACGCAGCGATGGTGGGCGCCAAGCTGGTGTTGCCGGGCCCCTGGGTCGGCGATGCAGGGGCCATGGTCAAGTTGATCAATGATGAGAAGGTCAGCCTTTCTCTTGCAGTACCGACCCTCTGGGCCAACATTTCGCAGTATCTCGATACCCAGGGCGGCACCATCCGTTCGTTGCGACGCGCAGTCAGCGGTGGCGCCGCATGCCCGCTTTCACTGATCCAAGCCATGCAACGCCACGGCGTGATGTTGGAAAACGGCTGGGGGATGACCGAACTGAGCCCAATGGGCAGCTACAACCGACGCCAGCCCTGGTATGACGCGTTGACCGAGGAGGCCCAGGCAAAGCAGTTGCTCAAGTCGGGAAGATCATTGTTCGGCATCGAGATGCGCATCGTCGACGAAGCCCAGCGCGCCCTGCCCCACGACGGCCAGGCCGCGGGTTCGCTGCAAGTCCGAGGCCCCTGGGTTCGCAATGGATATTTCGGAGAAGCCCCCGGCGAAGGCTGGTTCGATACCGGCGACGTGGCGACCATCGACCCGCGCGGCTACATGTTGATCACCGACCGCATCAAGGACGTGATCAAGTCGGGTGGCGAATGGATCTGCTCCGTGGAGATCGAGAATGCCGTCATGGCCCACCCGCAAGTGGCCGAGGCTGCGGTCATCGCCATCCCGCACCCTCGCTGGAGCGAACGGCCGCTCTTGATCATCGTGCCCAAGCACGCCGCTACGGCCCCCACTCACGAAGAACTCTTGGCGTTTCTGGACGGCAAGATTCCGAAATGGTGGATGCCGGATAGCTGCGAGTATCTGGACGAACTCCCCCATACCGCCACCGGCAAGGTCAGCAAGAAGGCGCTGCGAGCACACTTCGCCACCGAGCTGCAGCACTGACCGAGACACTGATTACGGCGTCGCTCAAACCACCTTCGCGTGGTTTGCGCTGCCGTCGCCAAAATACCAAACCCCTGATTTTCTCCTGGAAATCAGGGGTTTTCGTTTTACCGGTATCGAGCAGAGATGGGGATTCAAGTTTGCTCAACGCACTCGCTTGCCCAAGGTTCCATGAATACCCGCTTCGCCACACTGCCGCCCCGCGAGACCTGCGCCCGCCGGCGGCGCTTTGAGCATGGGGCGAAAAAACTAAACCATTGGCCATGCCCCGTGCTCAACAGTAGGGCGACGCCTTTGTCGCGCCCTCCCTAAGGAGAACCTTATGAACCACAAACTCATGCGCCAACTGGGACTGTCGTTGTTGCTGACCGCCAGCGGCTGTGGCTTGGCGTTGGCGGCCGGCAGCAGCGACTTCGTCGACGAAGCGGCCCAGGGCGGCATCAACGAGGTGGAGAGCGCCAAGCTGGCGCTGGAGAAAAGCACCGCCACCGACGTCAAGGCCTTCGCCCAGCAAATGGTCGACGACCACACCAAGGTCAACCAGGAACTGATGAACCTGGCCCACAAGCTCGATATCAAGGTGCCGGACGAGGCCTCGCTGACCGCCCGGGCGAAGAAGATGATCCTGGAAATGCGCGACGAGTCCTTCGACCAGGCCTATATCGATAGCCAGGTCGAGGCCCACGAGAAAACCGTGGCGCTGTTCGAAAAAGAGTCGCAGTCCAAGGACGATGCCCAGCTCAAGGCTTTCGCCCAGAGCACCCTGCCCCAACTGCGCATGCACCTTGACATGGCCAAGCGCTTGCAGACCCAGCACGCCAAATGACGCTGTGGTTGCTCCGGACATCACGCAGCCATGCCGTGCGGCTGCGTGCTGCCCGGTTTTAGCCCCTGGTTCACCGCGGTGATCTGCTGCCAGGACCGGCAATGGCTGCATGTACGGTCAAGTCGAGGGCCCACCTGCTCAGCGCCTCGCCACCATGCATCGCCCAGGCTTGCCGGTCGAGGACCAGGGGGCCCTGGACTGTTCCTGCAAGACTCGCCATCGCCTTGCAGTTCAACTGCGCCCTTGTCGCGCTATCTGGCGCTACTGATTGAAGAAGTCGATCTTCCAACCCAGAGTCGAGCGCTTGAAACAACGGTTTTTCAAATAACTATTTTTGCAGTCGGCCCTTGAGCCACCCGGTCAGATTATTACCGGTGTACGACAAAGCACATTGCCGGACTGGCGTTCGCCACACGCCGCGACCCTGCGCAGCGATCACGCCACATTCCACTCACTCAAGGAAAAGGGACGACGTCATGTACAGCACTCACCAGCGCTTGCAGCTACGCGCCTGCCGCAAATTCGCCCTCGAACAGAACCAGCGCCTGTTCAAGCAGGCCCACGACCTGAACCGCGAGGCCTATGCACTGCTCGAGCAAGCACAGCCCGATCTCGACACCTTCGAGCGCTACCATCTATTGCGTAACAGGGCCGAGGAAAGGCTCCACGAGGCCAACGAGCACCTGCAGCTGATCAACCACGAATTCGCCGAAGACGAGCCCCAAGCGCCCACGCTCCTGCCCTTCACCGCCGCCCAGCCTCGTCAGCGCCAACAGCCACCACGGCCGCTGTTGAATACCGGGCGCTAGGTTCCGGCATCGGGCACTTACGGCGGTTGTTCCATGCGATCGCCGTGCCCAGGCCGTGTGGCAGCCTCGCTGCCAGGGAGAGAGAGCCCCATGACCGAACACATCGTTCACTTCCATTGCCAGATCGACCAGAGCACCAGCGAACGTTTTCGCGACTCGTGCCTGCAAGCCATCGAAGAAGGCGCCAGCTCGCTGCTGCTGAACCTGTCGACCACCGGCGGCAGCACCAACTTCGGCTTCACCCTCTATACCTTCCTCAAGTCCTTGCCGGTGCCCTTGTGCGCGATCAATGCGGGCAACATCGAATCCATGGGGATCATCCTGTTCCTGGCGGCCAACCGGCGCATCACCACGCCTCATTCACGCTTCCTGATCCATCCGATGAACTGGTACTTCAGCCAGAGCTCGGTGGATCACCAGCGCCTGCGCGAGTACCTGTCGAGCCTGGACAACGATCTGGCGCGCTACGTGAAGATCTACGAGATCGAGACCGCGGCCGCCGAGACCCAGCTGGACATCTTCAAATGCCTGTCGGCCGAGGAAAAGGTCATCGCCGCCCATGAGTCGCTGGCCTACGGTATCGCCCACGAGGTGCGCCAGCCCGTGTTCGCCGACGACCTCAAGCACTGGAAGGTCAGCGGTGCCTAGGCGCGACCACCCGGCAGGCTGCGGGAACGGCCGCTGGCCTATGGCGTCATCCCTTGAGTGGCCCCGATCCACAAGCCGCTTGCAGCGACGAGGAGTTCCCCATGGCAGTCGATATCCTTCCCTTCATGATCACTACCCCGGTGGCCAGTTCGCCGAGCAACCCCGTGGCCCTGGAGCTGATGGGCGCCCAGGCCCTGGCCCGGGTGCCCCAGGTCATCGGCCAATTGCCCGACGGCTCGATCCGCATGAGCGCGCCGACCCGTGGTGCCTCCAGCAAGAGCACCCACCGCACCCGCTGCGAATGGAAGGAGCCGCTGTACTGGTCCCTGGCCAGCGCCAACCTGCATGGCAACCGCCAGGTCATGCGCCTGGAGCAGGTCAATTCGGCGCAAAAGGTGGTGATCTCGCAGATGCACGTCAAGGACGACGACAGTCCGGCGGTCAAGGTGTTCTGGAACAAGGGCAGGATCACCTGGGGCTTTCGCGCCAGTTTCAACCAGGGCGAACCGGCCACCCGCATCATCGCCACCAACGTACCGTTGCAGGCTCCCTTCGAAATCACCCTGAGCGCCACCACCGCTGGCCTGGTCCTGGTGGTGGTGACCTGCAACGGCGTCACCAGCGCCAGTACTCCAGGGCAATTGGACAGTAGTTGGAACGACCACCGTTTCGACTTCCACGGCGGGGTCTACAACCAGGTCGACTACAGCGACAGCACCCCCGCCAGCGACGGTTCGGTGTGCATCATCAGTGAGCTGCAAGTCAGCCATACGCTGGCTTGAAGCGAACCCCATGAGTTTCACGATCTGGGTCGCGGTGCTCGGTAGGGTGCTGCTGATCCTCGCGCTCACCTCCTCGTACCTGCGCTGGCTGCCGATCACCACCTCGGTGGTGTGCCTGGCCCAGGCCGCCATCCGCAAGCAGATCCACGCCCTGGAGCAGTACCTGGACACCACCTTGCTCACTCGCAGTAACCGCAGGGTGTTCCTCACCGCTACAGGCAAAGAGTTCCGTGATGCAGTGAGGACAGCGTTATTGGAGTTGGCCACCAAGACCGAGAAATTGCGCCGCAAGCTGGCCTGCGTCGAAGGTGTCGGCTTCGCCCTGGGCTGGCGCCGCACCACAGAGAAAATGATCGACAACGGCGAGCTGATCCGCCCGCTCGAGCAGTCTATCAAGGTGGATGAGGCGCTGGCGGTCTACCAGTGGCAAAACAGCCCTCTGCGCGCGCGCAGCCGCAGCTTGCTGCAGTGGCTGCGCCGTGTCTGCCAGGACTAACTCGCGACTCTGGCGGCCAACCCCACTGGCATGGAGATTAGCCAGGCGCAGCGCCATGTGCGCGCTGCGCTGGCCTTGAATCACCCCCGCTGCCAGACCACCGGGAACCAGTCTTCACGCATGCGATCGCCATCGTTCAGGTCGATGCCGGGAAATGGCGGCGAGGTGCGTCCCGGGCGCTGGATGTAACGTACGTCGTCGCCCATGAACCGGGTGGAGAACGCCCGTCGACGGCCGCTCCCGGTGTTGCCGGCGGCGCCATGCACGGTGCGGAAGTCGAAGACGATGGCGTCCCCCGGTTGCAGCTCCGGGGAGAGTATCTGGTACTGGCCGTTGTCCACGTCCGGCATGTCCATGAACAGGCTCTCGCCGGTGTGGTCGTCGGTGGCGCCATAGAAGTCCTGGTTGCTGGCCCAGCTCTTGGGCCGTACCGGCTTGGGCCAGCGATGGGAACCCAGGACCACGCTCAGGGTGTTGCTGCGGGTCACCGGGTCCAGGGGAATCCAGTAGCTGGCGGTCTGCAAGCCATCGACGCAGTAGTAAGGCAGGTCCTGGTGCCAGGGCGTGGGCTTGGAGGTGCCGGGCTCCTTGACCAGGATGTGGTCATGGAAGACCTGCACTTGTTGCGACTCCATCAACTGCCCGGCGATGGCCGCCGCCGGCGAGTTCAGCACGAAGTCCTGGAACGCCGGGATACGCTGCCAGTTGCAGTAGTCCTCGAAGAAGCGCCCGCCTTCGCCACTGCCGACGTTCTCGATGGCGAAGGCGCTGGGTTCGGCCAGGTTCTGCTCGAAACCTTCACGCAAGCGCTCGATCCAGTCGCCAAAGACCCCACGCAGAACAATGGCGCCATTGCGTTGAAACTCTTCGATCTGCGGATTCATCAAGTCAGCCTCTTGTTGTTTTGATCCAGTATCGAGGCCCTGAACTTTTCCCGTAAACGACAGATTACTTATTCATCAATATAGGCACTTTATATAACCAATCGGTTGCCAGTCCTGGAGTTTGCCCAGTTAATACCCCTGCCTGCCTCCCCTCATCCATTGCCGGCACAGGAACACCGGCCCCTTGCGTTTCATCATCGGCAGTTGACGCCCGAATAATAAGAACAATCAGGAGTTACTTGAGATGAACGATAAACAGCCTTCCATGCGGCGGGGCCTGAATACCCGTCATATTCGCTTCATGGCCCTGGGTTCGGCCATCGGCACCGGGTTGTTCTACGGCTCCGCCGCAGCCATCCAATTGGCCGGCCCTTCGGTCCTGCTTGCCTACCTGATCGGTGGCGCGGCCATCTACATCATGATGCGCGCCCTGGGCGAAATGGCCGTGCGCGACCCGGTATCCGGGTCCTTCGGGCACTACACCAGCCAGTACCTGGGACGCTTTCCCGGCTTTCTCACCGGCTGGAGCTATGCCTTCTCGATGCTGGTGGTGTGCCTGGCCGACGTCACTGCGTTCGGTATCTACATGGGCTTCTGGTTTCCCGATACGCCCCGCTGGATCTGGGTCCTGGGCATCGTGTGCGTCATCGGCGCGCTGAACCTGTGCAGCGTCAAGGTCTTCGGGGAAATGGAGTTCTGGCTGTCGCTGCTCAAGGTCACGGCGATCGTCGCGATGATCCTCGGCGGGCTGGCGATCCTGTTGCTGGGCATCCAGCCCGGCGGGGCGGCCCAGGTCCAGTCCGGCATCAGCAACCTGTGGAGCCATGGCGGGTTCTTCGCCAATGGCATCGGCGGGCTGGTCGCCTCGTTCACCGTGGTGATGTTCGCCTTTGGCGGCGTCGAGATGATCGGCGTCACCGCCGGCGAGGCCAGGGAACCGCAACGGGCGATACCCAAGGCAATCAACTCGGTGCCACTGCGGATCCTGCTGTTCTACGTGCTGACCCTGTTCGTGCTGATGGCGATCTACCCATGGTCCAAGGTGGGTAGCGAAGGCAGCCCGTTCGTGCAGATCTTCAGCGCCCTGGGCATCGAGTCGGCGGCGGCCTTGCTGAACATCGTGGTGATCTCGGCGGCGATCTCGGCCATCAACAGCGATATCTTCGCCGCCGGGCGCATGATGTACGGCATGGCCGAGAACGGCCAGGCGCCGGCGAGCTTCGCCAGCCTGTCGCGCTTCGGCGTGCCCTGGATGACAGTGGCGGTGATGTCGCTGGCGCTGCTGGCCGGCGTACTGCTCAACTACCTGGCACCGGAGAACCTGTTCCTGATCCTGGTGGCGGTGGTGACCTTCTCCATCGTCTGGGTGTGGCTGATGATCCTGCTGTCCCAGGTCATGATGCGCCGGCGCATGACGCCCGAGCAGGTCGCCGCCCTGGCCTTCCCGGTGCCGCTCTGGCCGGTCGGGCCGGCCCTGGGCATCGCCTTCATGCTGTTCATCTTCGGCGTCCTGGCCTGGTTCCCCGATACCCGCACCTCGCTGTTCGTCGGGCTGGGCTGGCTGGCGCTGCTGTCCATCGGCTACTGGCTGTGCATCGCCCGGGCCGGCAAGCAGCCGGACGCCGTGAGCAAGCCGGTCCCGGCCGACCCCGTGCCCTAGGGTCTGTTGCCGTTTCGGCGCAAGCCGCGTTGTCGCGCAACCCGAAGGGACGGGCAGATTTTAGCGCGGCGCGTCGTTACTCGACGGCTCATTTGGACGGCCAAACTTCGCGTCTCGTGCCTAGCCCCGCGCTAAAACTGGCTCCGGCGCGGTCGCGGCGAAACGGCAACAGCCCCTAGCAGGCAAACTGCTGGCTGGCCCACTCCTGGAAGGCCTGGGCCACCGGCGACGGACGCATGGCGCTGGACTGAGCCAGCACCACCGGCTGCGGACTGACGGCCTCCAGCAACGGCCGGCAGGCCAGCGGCTGGCCGTCATAGCTGCGATCGCCCACCGGCCGTGTGCAGGACAGCGCCACGCCATATCCATGGGCCACCAGGCCGCGCTGCATCTCGAAGGTCTGGGTCAGTTGCAGCGAGGCCGGTTGCAGGTCCTGGGCCCAGAACAACGACAGGAAGTACTCGCGGGTACGGGCGATGTCCTCGAGGATCAGGCACTCGGCGGCCAGGTCCACCAGCGAGACCTGCTCCCGGGCCGCCAGGGGGTGATTCACCGGTAACAGCGCATAGGGCATCAGCCGCTCCAGTACCCGTGCCTCGATATTCGGACTCAGGCCCACGCCGTAGGTCAGGGCCAGCTCGGCCTGGCCCTCCAGCAAGCGCCGGTTGACCCCCGCCAGGTCGCTCTCGAACAGGGTGATCGAGACCTGCGGGTGCAGCTGGCGAAAACCGGCCAGGAGGCGCGGAGCGAAATACGGCCCCAGGTCCTGGAAACACACCAGGCTCAGGTTGCCCCGCAGCCCGGCCTGGTGATCCTCGACGCCGACCATGGCCCCTGCCCGGCCCAGGATATCCCGTGCCTGTTCCAGGAGCTTGCGGCCCGCCGGGGTCAATTCCAGGCCACGGCTGACCTGGCGATGGAACAGCTTCTGGCCGAGCACGGTTTCCAGCTGGGCGATGGCCAGGGATACCGATGGCTGGGAAATATGCATGGCCCGGGCCGCTGCGCTGACACTGCCCTGCTCCGCAGCGGCGACAAAATACTCGAGCTGGCGAAAGGTGAACCCGATCATCGGCTTGGCCCCCTGATTATTGTTTGCCCCGATCATACAGCCGTCGCCCCCGGCCAGCGCCGATAGAACCTGCGACGATGATCTTCCCTGCTCCCCGCCCGGCCCTGGCATCCATGCCCAAGGCGCGCAGGCCGGAGCTCGATTCGTGACTTCAAGTCAAAGGTGTTTGGTCCATCGATGGCTTAATCCGCCAGCGCCCGGTGGACATACTACGTCCATTCCCAAGCGGTCCTGCGCTCCGGGCCGCCAGGCCCGTCCGGCAACGGCCGCGCCTATGCGCAACAATCACCAGGAGCAGATCCATGAGTATTCCATCCTTTGGCCTCGGTACTTTCCGCCTGACCGGCCAGGCTGTCATCGACTCGGTCAAGTCGGCGCTGGCCCTGGGCTATCGCGTGATCGATACCGCGCAGATCTACGGTAACGAAGCCGATGTCGGCCAGGCGATCGCCGAAAGCGGCGTGGCCCGCAGCGAACTCTTCATCACCACCAAGATCTGGGTCGACAACTACGCCGCCGACAAGCTGGTTGCCAGCCTGCGCGACAGCCTGGCCAAGCTGCGTACCGACTATGTCGATCTGCTGCTGATCCATTGGCCGGCCCCAGGCAATGGCATCGAACTGGCCGAATACATGGAGGCCCTGCTCGAAGCCAAGAAGTTGGGCCTGACCCGCCAGATCGGTGTTTCCAACTTCAACATCGAACTGACCAAGCAAGCCATCGCCGTGGTCGGCAAAGAGCAGATCGCTACCAACCAGATCGAGCTCAGCCCCTACCTGCAAGGCAGCAAGCTCACTGCGTTCCTCAAGGAACAAGGGATCAGCGTCACCTCCTACATGACCCTGGCCTACGGCAAGGTACTCAAGGACCCGGTGCTGGCCGAGATCGCCGCCAAGCACAAGGCCACCGTGGCCCAAGTCGCCCTGGCCTGGGCCATGCAACTGGGCTATGCGGTGATCCCGTCGTCCACCAAGCCGGAGAACCTGGCCAGCAACCTGCTCGCCCGCAGCCTGCGCCTGGACGAGCAAGACATGGCGCGTATCGCCACCCTTGAACGCAATGGCCGCGAAGTCAGCCCTGACGGCCTGGCGCCAATCTGGGACTGATGCCATGACCACGCCCCTCGAACGCCTGACCGCCGGTGGTTTCAGCATCGGCCTGGAAGCACCGCTGGACCATGACTGGACCCCGGCCGGCGACCAGGCCCGGCGCCAAGCTGGCCGCCTGCCCGGCGAACCCGACCTCAAGCAGCATGCCTACCTGGCGCAACTGGCTGACCGCCTGGGCTTTCGCGCCCTGTGGATCCGCGACGTGCCGCTGTACGACCCGGCGTTCGGCGATGCCGCCCAGGTGTTCGAGGTGTTCTCCTACCTCGGCTACCTGGCCGGGGTCACCCGCGACATCCTGCTGGGTACCGCTGCCGTGGTCTTGCCGATCCGCGAGCCGTTGCTGACCCTGAAGTCGGCCAACAGCCTGCAACGCCTGAGCGGCAATCGCCTGCTGCTGGGCGTGGCCAGCGGTGACCGGCCAGTGGAGTACCCACTGTTCGGACGGGATTTCGAGGGGCGCGGCCATAATTTCCGCGAGCAGGTCGCCCTGCTCAAGGATGGCGCCAACGGCCACCTGCCCGAGGGCATGGCCGTGCTGCCAGCCAGTACCTCGCCCCTGCCCTTGCTGGTGGCGGGCCTGGCCCAGCAAAGCCCGGCCTGGATCGGCAACCACATGGATGGCTGCCTGGCCTACCCGGGCACCCCCGAGGACCACCAGCGGCGCGTTGCCGACTGGCGCTCGGTGGCGGGCAACAAGCCTTACAGCAGCTTCATCCACCTGGACCTTACCGAGCGTGCCGACGAACCCATGCGCCGCTGGCGCTTCGGTTTCCGTGGTGGTCGCAACGCGCTGATCGCCGAGCTCAATGCCCTGCGCGCAGCCGGTGTCGACCATGTCGGCCTGCATCTGCGACGCAACGTACGACCACTGGACGAAACCCTGCGGGAGATCGCCGAGTACGTACTGCCACAATTTCATGCCACTGCTGCGACTGCATCCCACCCACAACCGGAGGCCATTTCATGAGCAGTTCCCCCCAGGTACCGGCCTTCGCGGGCCGCAGCTTCCAGGTCGCCTACGACGGCCTGGTGGCCCATAACATCTATGCAAGCGATGGCCTGAGCATTCGCTACGCCATCGTCTCCGGCCCCTACGCCGGTGCCAGCGGCGAAGCCGCCTGCCAATGGCGACAAATCGCCGACGGCGTCTACGTGATTTCCTGGCAGGAAGCCGACGGCGCCACGGTGGTGCACGTCGACGACTTCGCCCAAGGCCATTCCCAGGCCTTCTTCACCGCCAGCGACCTGAGCTTCTATCGCATGCAGGGCCCCTTGACCGCCCTCGCCAACCAGGAGTACGCGCAATGAAACCCGGACGCGTTCTCTTCGCCCTGGCCATCGGGGCCTTCGGCATCGGTACTACCGAATTCACTCCCATGGGCCTCTTGCCAGTGATCGCCGAAGGCGTCGGCGCGAGCATTCCCAGCGCCGGCATGCTGATCACCGCCTACGCCATCGGCGTGATGATCGGCGCACCGATCATGACCCTGTTGTTCAGCCGCTTCGGCAAGCGCGCGGCGTTGATGATGCTGATGGGCATCTTCACCATCGGCAACCTGCTCTCGGCCCTGGCGCCGGACTACTACACCCTGCTCGCCTCGCGGCTGGTCACCAGCCTCAACCATGGTGCCTTCTTCGGCCTCGGTGCCGTGGTGGCGGCCAGCGTGGTGCCCAAGGACAAGCAAGCCAGCGCCGTGGCCACCATGTTCATGGGCCTGACCATCGCCAACATCGGCGGTGTGCCTGCGGCCACCTGGCTTGGCCAGCAGGTCGGCTGGCGCATGGCCTTCGCCGGTACTGCAGTGCTGGGCCTGCTGGCCATCGCCGCACTGTGGTACGCCCTGCCCAAGGGCGAGCGTGGCAGCGTGCCTCATGTCCGCCGCGAACTGGCGGTGATCGCCCGGCCCAACGTGCTGCTGGCCATGGCCACCACGGTGCTGGGCGCCGGTGCCATGTTCACCCTCTACACCTACGTGGCCCCGGTGCTGGCGCAACTGACCGGCGCCTCGGACAGCTTCGTCACCCTGGGCCTGGTGTTGATCGGGGTCGGCTTCACCCTGGGCAACAGCCTCGGTGGGCGCCTGGCCGATTGGTCGCTGGATGGCTCGGCACGGATCTTCCTCGGCGTGCTGGCCTTGATCATGGTGTCGATGCCGCTGGTACTGGGCAACCACGTCACCGCCGCCCTGGCTCTGCTGGTATGGGGCATGTTCACCTTCGCCGTGGTGCCGCCGCTGCAGATGCGGGTGATGATCGCCGCGGCCGAAGCGCCCGGCCTGGCCTCGTCGATCAACGTCGGCGCCTTCAACCTGGGTAACGCGGTGGGCGCCGCGCTCGGTGGCGCCGTCATCAGCCAGGGCCTGGGCTACGCCGCGGTCCCGGTGGCCGGCGGCCTGCTGGCGGCGTCGGGTCTGCTGCTGGTGTGGTTGGGCGGACGACGCAAGGCAAGCGATTCCGCCGCTGACCTGGCATGACGCCAGCCCTGGGTGAAAGCCCCGCTGTGCTCCGGGGATGCGATCCGGCTTGAGGCAGGGGTTCCCCCGTCCTTGAGCCCATCCCGGAGCAGATCGCCCAATCCCCCGAGAGTTGTGCCTGATCCTGTAAATGCGCGCAGGAACGGATCTATCTGCGGATATGATCCACAGGTCACCTCAACCGATCAGTGATCTGCCATGAACACCAGCGCGCTCAAGGAAATCAGCCAGCTCGTCGCTCGCCACGCCATCGAGGAAGGAGTCAACTGCACGGCCAACCCCAGCCTGGAAGTGGCCCGCCATACCTCGCGCCAGACCGCTATCCGCTGCCCGCAGTCGCCATCCTTCGGCATGGTGGTGCAAGGCCGCATGAGCATCCAGCTGGGAGACACGGTCCGGCACTTCGCCCAGGGCGACTACCTGTTCGTGTCATTCGACGTTCCCGTGGCCTTTCATATAGTCGAGGCCAGCGCAGACCAGCCCTGCCTCGGCCTTGGCATGGCGATCACCCCGGAACGCCTGCATGAAGTGCTCGCCCGAATGGATATCCCGCCCCATCCCTCGACCACCCACGAGACGTGCAGCGTGGTAGTCGACCGGCTGAACCCCGAGTTGGTCGACGCGACGCTGCGCCTGCTGCGTCTGCTGGATGCTCCTGGCGACATCCAGTCCCTGGCGCCCCTGATCGAGCAAGAGATCATCTATCGGCTGTTATCCAGCCCCTATGGCCGCCGCTTGCTGCAACTGGCGGTGGTGGACAGTTCGACCAATGGCATAACCCGGGCGATCGACTGGCTGCGCAAGCACTACATGCAACCCCTGCGCATACCGCAACTGGCCGACCAGGTGGGAATGAGCGAGTCCTCGCTGCATCACCACTTCAAGGCCATCACCGGCCTCACCCCGATGCAGTATCAAAAGCAGTTCCGTTTGCACGAAGCACGCCGGCTGATCCAGATCGAGCGCCATAACATCGGCAATGCGGGGTTCACCGTCGGCTACCAGAGCCGCTCGCAGTTCACACGCGAGTACAGCCGCTTCTACGGGGTGTCGCCGTTGCAGCACCTCAAGGACAGCGAAGCTTGATCGCTACCTCACTGCGATACGACAACAGCCCTGGAGTGACGACCAGGGCCTAGCCAGCTTCCACGGCCGGTTGCGCGTACGCCGCGGCAACCGGCCAGGCCAAGCTACAGGCCGTGGTCGGAAGCCTCCCGTCCTTGCCCCATGCTGCTCTGGCCATGCTGGACCAACTTGCGCCCGGACAACTTGCGCAGGCCGACATAGAACACGGGCGTCAGGAACAGCCCGAACAGCGTCACGCCGATCATTCCGGCAAGCACCGTCACCCCGGTGATTGAACGCACCTCCGCACCGGCTCCCTGGGAGAACACCAGCGGAATGGTCCCGGCGATGAAGGCGATCGAAGTCATCACGATCGGCCGCAAGCGCAAGCGGCACGCCTGCAGGGCAGCCTCGACTATCCCCTGCCCCTGGAACTCCAGCTCCCGGGCGAACTCGACGATCAGGATCGCGTTCTTGCAGGCCAGTCCCATCAGCACCACCAGCCCCACCTGCACGAAGGTATTGTTGTCGCCGCCGAACAGCTTTACCCCGAACAATGCCGAGAGCACGCACATCGGCACGATCAAGATCACCGCCAGCGGCAGGGTCCAGGATTCATACAGCGCCGCGAGCACCAGGAAAGCCAGGAGAATCGCCACCGGGAACACCACCAGTGCGGCCTTGCCCTGGGTGGACTCCTGGAAGCTCATGTCGCTCCATTCGAAATCGAAGCCGTTGGGTAGCACCTCCCTGGCGACTGCGGTGATCTTGTCCATCGCCTGCGCCGAGGACAGCAGCGCCGGATCGGCTTCACCCGAGAAGTCCGCCGCCGGATAGCCGTTGTAGCGCAGCACCGGATCGGGACCGTAGGTCTGGCTGATCCTGATCATCGAGGCGATCGGTACCATCTCCCCCCGTTCGTTGCGCGTCTGCAGGTTACCGATGTCCTCGACACGCTTGCGGAAGTCGCCGTCGGCCTGGGCATATACCCGCCAGGTACGGCCAAACAGGTTGAAGTCGTTGACATAGGCAGAGCCCATATACACCTGCAACGTCTGGAACAGATCCGCCAGTGCCACGCCCTGGGCCTTGGCCTTGATGCGATCGACCTCGACATCCAGCTGCGGCACGTTGGACTGGTAGCCCGAGAACGGAAAGCCCATGCCGGTCTCCTTCATCAGCGCCGCCTGCAACGCGCCAGTGGCTTGCTGCAAGGCGCCGTAACCGGCACCGGCACGATCCTGGACGAACATCGAGTAACCAGCCCCGGTACCCAAGCCGAGGATCGGCGGCGGGTTCATCACGAATGCCATGCCCTCCTGGATGCCGTTCATCTTGGCCTGGATATCACCCATGATTTGCTTGGCGCTGCGCTGGCGCTCGTTGAACGGCTTGAGAATCACGTAGGCCACCGCATAGTTCGGGGTGTTGGTCTGCTGGATCGGATTGAAACCGGCGAACGTCAGCACATGGGCGACGCCTTCGGTGGCCAGGGCGCTCTTGCCCAGTTCGTTGACGACCGCATCCGAGCGACTGATGGAACTACCCTCGGGGAGCTTCACCACTCCCACCAGGAACAGCTTGTCCTGGGTCGGGATGAAGCCCCGGGGCACGTTATCGAACAACAGCCCCGTAGCCGCCAGCAGTACGCCATAGACCACGAACGCTGCGCCACGCCGCTTGAGGATGCGTGATACCGCTCCCTGGTAGCGGTTGGAACTGGCGTCGAAAAATCGGTTGAACGGCGCGAACAACCAGCCGAAGGCACGATCGATCCCCCGGGAGAGTGCATCCTTGGGCGCATCGTGGCCACGCAGGAGCATGGCCGCGAGCGCAGGCGACAGCGTCAGCGAGTTGATCGCCGAGATCACCGTGGAAATGGCGATGGTCACGGCGAATTGCTTGTAGAAGGTACCAGTGACTCCGCTGAGGAAGGCCATGGGTACGAATACCGCGCACAGCACCAGGGCGATCGCGACTATCGGCCCGGACACCTCCTTCATCGCCTGGTGCGCGGCGGCCAGGGGCGTGAGGCCCTCGCCGATGTTGCGCTCGACGTTCTCGACCACCACGATGGCATCGTCCACCACGATGCCGATCGCCAGCACCAGGCCGAACAAGGTCAAGGTGTTGATCGAGAAGCCCAGCACATGCAACACCGCGAACGTGCCGATCACCGACACCGGCACGGCTATCAACGGAATGATCGAGGCACGCCAGGTCTGCAGGAACAGGATCACCACCAGCACCACCAGTACGATCGCCTCGACCAGTGTCTTGACCACCGCGTCGATGGCTTCGCACACGAAAATCGTCGCATCGTAGTCGGACCGGTAGTCCATGCCGGGAGGAAAGCTTTTCTTGAGCTCCTCCATCTTGGCGATCACATCCCGGCGCACATCCAGCAGGTTGGCGCCCGGCGCCTGGAACACGCCGATGACCGGCGCCTCCTGGCCATCGAGCCGGGTGCGCAGCGTGTAGTCGCTGGCTCCCAACTCGATACGCGCGACATCGGCCAGGCGCACCACCTCACCGTTCGAGCCGGTCTTGAGCACGATGGCACCGAACTCAGCGGGCGTGCGCAGGCGGCCCTGGGCGTTGATCGCAATCAGGAAATCGCTGCCGCCCTTGATCGGCTCGGCACCGAGCTGGCCGGCCGAAACCTGCAGGTTCTGATCCTCTATCGCACGCATCACATCGCCCGCGATCAGGCCACGCGAGGCGACCTTGCCCGGGTCGAGCCAGACACGCATCGCGTAGTCGCCGCTACCGAAGAAACGCACCTGGCCAACGCCAGGGATACGGGACAGCTGGTCCTTGATCTTGATGTTGGCGTAGTTGCGCAAGTACAGGCCATCGTAACGTCCGTCCGCAGAGACCGGCGTGATCATCAAGGCGAAGCTCGGTGATTGCTTCTGCGTAGTCACGCCCATCGCGACCACAGCCGCAGGCAGGCGCGATTGAGCCTGGGCCACGCGGTTCTGTACATCCACCTGGGCCTTGTTGGGGTCGGTACCGGGCTCGAAGGTGATCGTCATCATCAGGACGCCATCGGAGCCGGCCACCGACTTCATATACATCATGCCCTCGACGCCATTGATCTGCTCTTCCAGCGGGGCGGCGACAGTCTCGGCGATCACCTTGGGGTTGGCGCCGGGATAAGTAGCGGTGACGACCACCGTCGGCGGTACCACCTCGGGGTATTCGCTGATCGGCAATAGTGGAATGGCGATCAGGCCCACCAGGGAAATGACGATGGATAGCACCGCGGCGAAGATCGGGCGCTCGATGAAGAATCTGGAGAAATTCATTGGCAGCCTTCCTCACTTCATCGAGATCGAAGCAGGTGCGCCCATGGCCACCGTACCGGCATCCACCGGCGCGCCGGGGAACAGGATCTTCTGCAAGCCGGCGACTATGACCCTGTCCTCGGGCGTAAGGCCGGCCTGCACGATGCGCAGGCCATCCGCGAAACCACCAAGCGTGACGTCCTTGCGCAATGCCTCGTTCTTAGCCCCCACCACGTAGACGTACTTGCGATCCTGGTCGGTGAGGATGGCCTTGTCATCGATCAGCATGGCACTGAACTCACCGCTCCCCTGGAGCTGCACCCGGGCATACAAGCCTGGGATCAGCGAGCGCTGGGGATTGGCCACCACCGCGCGCAACGTGATGGTGCCAGTGGCGGGGTCGACCTGGTTATTGACGAAATCAACCATCCCGACATGGGGAAAACCGCTGTCGCTGGCCAGGCCGATGCGCACCGGATTGGCCGAGTTGCTCCGCTGGCCGGCGCGGGCCAGTGCCATGTAGCGCAGGAAGCTTTGCTCGTCCGGCTGGAAGTAGAGGTAGAGCGGGTCCTGGGAGATCACGCTGGTCAACACGCTCTGGTCGGCCTGGACCAGATTGCCGACTGTCAGCATGGCCCGGCCGACTTGCCCGGCAATGGGCGAACGGACCTCGGTGAACTCCAGGTTGAGCTGGGCACTGGCCAGTGCCGCTTCTGCCGCGCGTACATCGGCGGCGCCCTGGGTCGCGGCGGCGCGGCGAGTATCGAACAGCTCGCGGGAAATCGCATTGACCGCAACCAGCACCTGCGCCCGCTGCTCTTGAACCCGGGCAAGCTCGGCCGTCGCTCGCGCCCGGGCAAGTTGAGCCTGGGCGCTGTCATAGGAGGCCTTGTACGGCCGCGGATCGATCCGATACAGCAAGTCGCCGGGCTTGACCTCGTCGCCTTCCTTGAATGCGATGCGCTCTATATAGCCGCTGACCCGCGCCCGGACCTCGACCGCATCGGTGGCGGCAATGCGCCCGCTGAACTCGTCCCACTGGCGCACCGGCTTGACCACCACCTGGGCCGCGCTGACCTGGGCCGCCGGAGGGGCGCCCGCTTGGCCGCCGTCGTCACTGCACGCCGTCAGCGCCGCTGCGATCGAGGCGACGACAACCAGGGAAGTCCCCGGCCCGAATGAAGTCCAATATCGCTTTAGGTCAGACACAACCGTCTCCTTTGGGTGATTTCGCAGCGCGCCTGGCCCTGCGCCGGCATCAGTAGATGCAACGTTGCCGCGAGAGACAGGCGAGGGTCGAAATCGAAAGAGGGAATGAAAAATAAGTTGCGCACGACGCAACTTGCACAATCGGAAAACCTGACCACTGGTTTGAGCTGGCCTGCGTTGGCTTTCGGCATGTGCACGATGCCATTCGGGCCTTTGCGAGGGTTACATCGATGCCACGAAAGCCGTGCCTGATCCTGCGAGCGGACGCAGGGGTCCCCATGCTGTCCGGCTTGGCCACAGGTGCATGGAAGCCATGCACCGCATGTCGCTCAGGGTCCGGGCGCCCTGGCGGGCGCGGCTCCCAGCCCGGTGATGTAGTCGGCCAGGGCCTGGCGCTCGCTGTCCTGGCGGATTTGCAGGGAAATTCCGCGCATCCAGATACCCAGCGTACCGGCACGCTCTTCGCTGCCCCGGATGCCCTGGGCGTAATGCTCGAGCTGGCGCTGCAGGTAGGCACCATCGAGGAGGTTGAGCCTGGGCGTCTTGAGATGGGCGAAGCCCTGGCCCTCTGGACCATGGCAACCAGCGCAGGTCCCCTGGTACAGATCCCTCCCCTGGGTGGTGTTTGCCGTGCCTGGCGCCTCGGCCAAGCCAGCCTCCAGGACGGAGTAGTAGCGAGCCAGGCTGGGCAACACGGCATCATCCAGGCTCGCCGCCATGGCCCGCATCTGCAGGCCATGGCTGTCGCGCGCATCGTAGCCGCGGCGTCCGCCCTTGAAGTCCTGCAACTGGCTCAACAGGTAGTCGGCTTGCTGGCCGGCCAGGCGCGGTGCGCCCAGCAGCGGATTGCCCTGCCCCCGGTCGCCATGGCAGGCGACACAGGCCTGGGCCTCGGGCGGCGGCGCAGCGGCCACGGCACTACCGGTCGCGGCCAGCAGGAGCAGCCCGAGATAGAGCGGTTTGTTCATCGGTTCAGGTTCCCTGTTGTAGTTCTTGCCGGGCAATCCGCTGCAACAGCCGGTTGCGGACCTGCTCGACGTTGGCCGGCACGCCCTGGCGCCAGGAATGCACTTCGGCCTCGGTATAAGGTTTGAAATCGCTGGGTAGTTGCTCGGCGCCAAAGCGCACCAGCATCCAGTTGAGCACGCCGGCCAGGGCCTGGTCAGAGAGTCCCGAAAGCGCCGAACCGGGCACCTGGACCAGGTATTCACGACCGCCCGCAACGCCCAGGAACTTGCCCAACTGCCCCGGGAACGCCGGCACCTGGCGCAGGGGATTGCCTTCCCCGCCCGGCAGGTGGCAGCCCTGGCAATTGAGCATGTAGTCCACCTGGGCAGGCTCGGTGGCGCTGGCCACCGGCGCATCGGTCGCCCACGCGACAAGGACCAGCAGCGCGAAGCGCGCCACGCTCACGACTCCTTCACCCCGATCACCACCGACAGCGAACAGTGGTACGGCATGTCCGCATGGCTGCCGGAGCACCAGTTCAGGTCGTTGGAACTCTGCGGCCGATACAGCGGCGTATCGCCCCGGTCACGCTGGCACACGCAACGCCCGCAATTGCTCTTGCCGCAGCAGTCGTTGTAGGAAATCACATAGTCGCGGCCGTCGGCGGGGTTGCGGCAGGTGCCGATCCAGGTGATGTCCGAACGCACGGTACCGGGTGGGCAACTGTTGGCCGTCCCCCCGCAGCAACCGCAGAGGAAACCGTCGATGGCGCAATAGCGCCAGTAGTCGCAACTGTTCGGATCACCGTTCTCCACCAGGGTCGTGCCGTCCTTCGCGAAGGCACCGGTGCGCAGTACCGGCAACAGGGTGGTGGCGCCGACGCCTATCATCAAGGTCCCCAGGCCGCCGAGAAAACCCCGCCGCGAACTGCCGCGGGCGACCCGCCGGGAGAACATCTCGGCAGCTTCGTCGAACCATTTGATCGCCATGCTCAGTGCACCTGCTTGTAGAGTGAGTCGCCAGGCGCTTGCTGCGCGGCCTGGAAGGACTGGATCGAAGAATGCCCCAGCGCCTGGGCTTCCAGCAGGCTTTCCAGGTGTTCGCGGGAATTGATCAGGCCGTGGGCGGCCACGGTGCCCTGGGCATCGATCAGCACGCCATAGGGCAACTTGCTGATCTGGTAGGCCAGGCCCACTTCCCGGGACAACAGGTAGGGAAATGCCCACAGTTGCTGGGCCTCGATGAACGACCGGTGAGCCTGCGGCTCGCCGTCACTGGCCAGTACGATGCGCAACTGCGCCCGCTCATGCTGGGCCAGGGACTTGAGCACCGGCAGCAAGGTCTTGCATACCGGGCAGCTCTCCGACAGGAAGAACAGCAGGGTCGATTGTCCCATCAGGCTGGCGCCACCCAGGCTCACCGAACCGCCGGTGAGACTGGGCAGATTGAAGCCTGGTGCCTGCTCGCCGGCCTGGATCGCCTTGCCCAGGGACAACGCGCCCACCGGCCTGATGCGTTCGTGCAGCACCCCGACCTGGCGGGCCAGGGCCCAGACCGCAACGATCAGGGCCAGGGTCATCAGCCAGGAAAACACCGTGGATATCAGCAGCGCCTGGATCATGTTCATCACAACTCCTTGAGCAAGGCGTGGTTGGAAATCAGCACGTGCGCCAGTTGGTAGATCGCCACCCCGGCCATGAGCGCCAGGCCCAGGGTCAGCGCGTCGAGCCACTGCAGCGGACGATCGGTCATGGGCAGCAGCAGGTTGAAGGCCATCAGCGCCAGCAACAGGTTGCGCCAGACCAGGGCCGCGGCTGGCGGCTGGCGGCGAGCGCCCAGGTGGCAGCCGCAGTCTTCGACCCGCCCCAGGCTGGCGGCGAGCACCAGGGCATAGCCGCCCAGCAGGAGCGCCGCGGGGATGGCGCTCCAGCCCAGCCAGGGGCTGCACAACAGGCCCACGGCCGCCAGCAACTCCAGCGCCGGCAGCAACAGCAGCAGGACTCCGCGCAGCGCCGCAGGCAGCCACTGGCCCAGGGCCTGGCCATAACCCTCCAACACCAGGGCGAAACCTTGTCGATCGCGCAATTTGCCCAGGCCGCCCAGGCCCAGCAACAGGGCCAGGCCCAGGGCGCTGAACAGGTGGATCAACGGGTCGTGCAGCCAGCTGAAGGTCACCATGGCATCACCACGTTCATGAAGCCCAGCGGGATATCACCGATGCTGCGCAGGTGCTGGCCAGTGTCGGCGTTGTAGAGATTGATGCCCTGGCGCAACAGCGGGGCCAGCCCCGCGTCGCCCTCGGTGAGATAGACCCAGAACGTGAACAGCTTCGGCATCGGCACCAGCCAATCCAGGCTGTACAGTCGCGGGTGCTGGCCCTGGCTGACGCCGATGGCGGTGCTCTGCTCCTTGAGTTCGATCCGAGCCAGGCGCTGCTGGCTGCGGATGTCGTAGACCCACACCGCGGTACCGGGCTTCTGGTAGTTCTCCGGCTGGTCCTTGTGCATCAGCACGAACAGCCGGCCACTATCGGCGTGCAAGGCGGTGCCATGGTTGCCGGCGATTCCCCAGCCATCGGCACGCTCGGCGTCGCTGACCAGCGACCATTGCTGCTGCAGTGCAACCCCCTGGGCATTCATGCGCAGGCTGTAGGCGCGGTTTTTCTGGGAGACGAAGAACCACTCGTCCCCACGGCGCATGCCGGTGGTCAGCAGCAGGTCCTGTAGCGGATCGAACAGCGGCGCAGTGCGCTCCTGGGAGGCCACATGGCCCTGCTCGTCGAGACGCAAGTGGAAGAAGCCGCCATTGCCGCAAATCGCATAGAAATCACGGGGGCCGGCCGGGTAGATGGAGGCACAGCCGGGGATCGGCACTTCCTCGACGAAACGCCGCTGTTGCAGGTCGACGATGGAGATCGACTGGGCCGGGGTGAAGTTGAGCACCAGCAGGAAGCGTTCATCGTCGGAAAGCACGCTGAGCCCGGTGGAGATCAAGGCGCTCATGCGCTTGGCCGGGATCGGTATCTCGTGCTTGGGGCTCAGGGTCCGGGCGTCGTAGACGCTGACCACATCCGAACGAGTGCCGCGCACGCCGCGGCTGAAATAGATCTCGGTGGCATACAGCTCGTCGCGCTGTTGCGACATCACCAGGCCGTTGGACCAGGTCCCGGTGCTCAGCAGGCCCAGGTTGCGGCCGTTGTCATCGAAGAGGTAGGCGCGGCCGTCGACCATGTTCGGTGCATTGCTGCCCCAGATCCAGAACCAGTGTTGGCCGCGGTGGTCATCCAGGACTTCGACCCCCGCCTGCTCGGGGACGAATCCGGCCAGGGCCGCGCCGCTGGCGATGGTGAGCGACAGGCCACAGAGCCAGTATCGAAATGAACGCATCAGCATAAGGAGGGGGTTCCTTGGCGTCGGCCCTATGGAGGCCGATCTGTTTTGGCCGAAGTCTATCCACGGCCAGCAAGAGACGACTTGCCCCGCGATGACAGCTCGCTTGTCATCCCGCGCCAGCCACCTGCCACGGCCGGCTGGTGCCCGCGCAATGACGGGCAAGCCTTGACTTGAAGGGCAGATCCCTGTGCAGTTGCCGCACTAGAACAAGAGGTGCGGCATGAAGGCGATCCACAAGGCAAAGACTTCCCCCGACCGACCCATGTTTCGTCCCCCCACCCAGGCCTGGTCGGTGCGCACGGTGCTGTCCGAGGATTTCTTCCGACGCTTCAGTCCGCTGTTCGCCCCGCACCTGGAAGCGCTCGGCATCGATGACCTGCTGTTGCAACAGGCCGACGTGGAGATTCCGGGAGAGCAATACATCGCCCTGTGGGAGGCGGCCAGCAAGGACAACCCCAATATCGGCCTGGAGCTGGGCGGCCGGACCGAGGCCAATGACTTCGGCGCCCTGGGCCATGCACTGCATTGCGCCACCAGCGTCGAGATGGCATTGCGCACGCTGCAGCGCTTCATCGTGGTGTTCTCCCAGGAGTCGACCATCAACGTCCAGTGCAATTCCCGCTCGGCCAGTGTCGAGTACCTGGTCAATGCCCCGGCCATTCTCTATCGCCGGCAGGACTCGGAGTTCGCCATCGCCTCCATCCTGCGCCAGTTCGAGCTGATCACAGGCAGCGCGATCAAGCCACTGCGGGTGGACTTCGAGCATGACAAGCCGGCGGATGTCTCGGTGCACAAGCGGGTATTCCAGTGCCCGGTGCATTTTCGCCAGCCATCGAACCGCATCCATTTCGCCGCCGATGCCATGCGCCTGCCGGTGGCCCACGGCAACGAGCGCCTGTACCAGGCCCTGGTGCCCTACCTGGAGCAGGAACGCCAGAACCGCAGTATCGGCGACGAGATCCTGCTCCAGGTCTCGCACCTGATCGCGACCGGCATGAGCAGCGGCGCCCTGTCCCTGGATGACGTCAGCCAGCAACTGGGGCTCAACCGGCGCACGCTGCAACGCCGCCTGAAGGATCAGGACATCGAGTTTTCTTCGCTGACCGAGGACGTGCGCCGAGGCATGGCCATGGCCTACATGCGGGGCTCGGACTATTCGGTGACCGAGATCTCGCTGCTGGTGGGTTATGCCGAATCCAGCTCCTTCACCCGCGCCTTCCGCCGCTGGACTGGCTTGTCGCCGCAGCAGTACCGCGCTTCCTGCCTGCCCCAGGGCTGAGTCCCCTGCCATCTGCGCGCCAACGCTGACGCGATCGGCCGGCCAGACTGGCACCGCCGGACAATTCGCCGGAACACCGGCTGGTTACCCTCAAGGCTCGCCCCCTGCCCGCTCCTGGTGCGTGGCAGGCGGCATCCCCCGGCCAAGAGAACAACAATATGACCTTCATCCAAGACCCACTGCGAAGCCCCCAATCCTTCTGGCAGCACACCTATGGCGACTATCAGGCCAACCCTGCGCTGGACGAGGACCTGAATGTCGATGTCGCGGTGATCGGCGGCGGCTTCACCGGGCTCAACAGCGCCTGGCAGTTCAAGCAGGACAACCCCAACGCACGGGTGGTGGTGGTCGAGGCGGCGGTCATCGGCTTCGGGGCTAGCGGTCGCAATGCCGGCTTCAGCACCAAGCTGTTCGGCCTGGAACCGGAACTGGTACTGCTGCGTTGGGGCAAGCAGAAGATGATCGATGCCCACCACTACCTGAAGCTGGCGGTGGCTCACACCCGCGAGCTGATCGAGACCCATGCCCTGGGCAGCGACTATCGCCACACGGGGCTGGTACGCATCAGCTACTCGCCGAAGCAGTCGCAGCGCATGCGCAAGACCTACCAGTTGTTCCAGGACCTGGGCCTGGACAGCGACATGCAATGGCGGGAAGCGGCCCAGGTCCGGGACGATTTCAATTCGCCGCGCTTCAACGATGCCATCTACGAATCCGATACCGGCTACCTGGACCCGTGCAAACAGGTCCGCGGACTCAAGGCCCTGGCCGAGGCGGCCGGGGTGAGGATCCATGAGCTGACCCCGGTCAGCGCGATCCAGCCTGCGGCAGGCGCGGTGATCCTGCAGACTCCCGGCGGGCGGATCCGCACCGACAAGGTGGTGCTGGCGACCAACGCCTATTCACGCCAGGTCCCCGGGCCCGAGCAACTCAAGGAGCGCCAGTTCCCCCTCTGGACCTACCAGGTCGTTACCGAGCCCTTGAGCCCGGCCATCTGGGACAGCATCGGCTGGCCGCAACGCCAGGCCTTCGGCGATAACCGGCAGATGCTGCATTACTTCAGGCCCACCCTCGACGGCAGGATCGTCATGGGCGGTGGCGACGTGATCGCCCAGCGCAGCCCGGCCATGCAGGACGCGCCCTCGCCCAGCACCTGGCAGCACTGCGAGGCGCACCTGAAGTGGATCTACCCACAGTTGGCGAACACCAGGATCGACTACCGCTGGGGCGGACCGGTATCGGTGAACCTGGACATGGTGCCGGAGATCAGCTTCATCGGTGACGAGCGCATCATCTATTCCGGTGGCTGCTTCGGCCATGGCGTGGCCCTGACCCACCTCAACGGCCGCACCATTGCCGACCTGCTCAATGGGTACAAGACCGAGCTGACGGACTTCTGGATCGTCAACCGCAAGTCGATCGCCATGCCCGGCGATACCCTGGCGTTCTGGGGCGGCAAGGTCGCACGCCGGGCGCTCAAGGCCTGGGATTGGTGGGAGGAGCGCGAACTCAGGGCCTGACATGGCCGATCACCGATCATTGACGGAGCGAATGGGCTGCCAACATAATGCGACTATTCAGTCCGATTATTAAGCAAGTTCCCATGGCCCGTACCCGCAACGAACAACTGCATGAACAGCGCCGCGAACAGATCCTGCTGGCGGCCGCCCGTGTCTTCAAGGAAAAGGGCTTCCATGGCGCCCGCACCGAGGACATCTGCCAACGGGCGGGCATGAGTGCCGGCGCGGTGTTCCGCTATTTCCGCGACAAGCGCGAGATCATCGATGCGATAGTCGAGATCGAGATCGAGCGCTACACCAACCAGATCCGGCAACTGCTCAGCAAGGAAGGCCTGCATGCGCTGGCCAGGATCAGCGCCGAGGAACTGCTGGCCGAACTGCATTCAGGAGAACTGGATCTCAGCCTGGACAGCTGGCTGGAAGTGACCCGTGGCAACCAGCACGGCCGGATGATCGAAATGGACCAGCGGATGCGCATCGAGCTGGGCGAGCTCCTGGCCACCGGTCAGCGTGAAGGCTGGATTCGCCCCGAACTGTCGCCCCTGGGTACAGCGGGCCTGGTGTTTTCCCTGTTCAGCGGCCTATGGCTGGAGCTGAGCCTGGGCCTGGCCATCGACGCCAATCAGGCCGCAACAGCCCTGGGTGATTTCGTCCGGACCTACCTGCTTACTCCTCAATCGCAATGAAACCCAGGATCACCACACTATGCAGAACCCTCTCTCGCGCCTGTCCACCGCCCTTGCCCGGGGCGGCCAGGGCATCAACGAAAAACGCCCCTCGCCGCTGGGCTTTTTTTTGTCCAATAACGAGACGAAGTACTCCGTTTATTTTTCACCAAGCCAGCTCAAGAACCGTCATTGGCTACTGATCGCGATCGCCGTCCTCCTGCTCAGCGCTTGCACTACTCCCCAGGTCACGCGCTCGGGCCAGGCCAAGAGCTACCAGGGGCTACAGAAGATCGGTGAACACGGCATGGGGATCACTCCCCAGGCGGCTCGCGGCGGGCACTATGCCCAGGTTCTGGTGGCACCGCTGCAAGTAACGGCGGCAGTCGCCCGGCAGGTCACTCCCGAGGTAGCGCTGGAAGTCGAACGCACCCTGCGTCAATCCCTGGAAGCCGAGTTGAGCCGCAGCTTCATGCTTACACCGCGCAACCCTGGCGCCGACACCCTGATAGTCAGGACCCGCATCACCCGGGTCGCTGAAGCCTCGCCGGTCATCAATGCCATGACCACCCTGCTGCTGGGCCCGGTGAAGAACGGTGGACTGTCCGTGGAGTTCGAAGCCGTCGATGGCCGCAGCGGGCAACAACAAGCCTTGTTGCTACTGGCCGACGATGCCGGGTTCGCGGACATCCTCGACAGCTACCAACGCGCCGCCCATGCCCAGGCCCTGGCACGAAGATTCGCCGGTGAAGCGGCTGGCTTCTTCTCTCCACTCGGGCGTGCTGCCCGCTAAGACGAATCGGTGCGAGGGACGGCGCAGGTTCGCCGTAACCTGGCAACAAGAGGTTGGATATGAAAGAAAAAACCACGGGGTTGCGGAAAAAAATTGGCTTGTCGCTGCTGGCGCTGGTGTTGCTTTACTGGATCGCACTGCCTATCTTGCCGTTCCTCGAGATACCCCATAAGGCCCTGGTCATTCCCTCCCTGGCGCTGTTCGGCGAACTGCTGACCCTGGTGGTCATGGCCATCCTCGGCAAGGAATACTGGGGACAACTCAAGCTCGGGGCCCGGCGGTTGTTGCGCCGCCACGAAAAACAACCGCCAACCACGGATGACAAGCAAACACCATGAACCAGCCCCCTGCCCTCGACGCCCGCACGGTTTGCCAACGCCTGCGCGAAGCCGCCCTGGGCACCCATCGGCTACAGGTGCTGGATCGACCATGCAAGACTGATCCCCTCAGGGTGGATATCGAGGGTTGGCGCCTGATGCTGGAACTGGACGGTGGGCGTTTGCTGCACTGCCAGAGCTGCCAGGCCCCCGGAGGGTTGCAATGGCAACTCGACACCCGGCAACGCTTCGGTACCGATCCGGTCAGCCTGCTCAGCACTTGGGAACTGGCCCGGATCGAACACCTGCTCGAAACGGCGGGTTGAATCCGCCCCGGCACACCAGGGCGACTCATTTCAGCCGGTTACAGGCAATCCTGGGCGGCCCGGGAAAAGTTCGAGGGCGCAAAGCTCGACGCCAGCAAATGGCGCTCGTACAGGAACACCTTGCCGCCATTGGGCGCCTTGTACGCCTCCAGCACGTTGTTGGCCGCCACTTTGCTGGGCACTACGATCCGGTAGCTGCGCTGGGTCTGGGAAACCGTAGGGGCCAGCGCCTGGTCACGCAATTTGGGCACTACGCAATCAGCGTATTCGGCGGGGGTCTTGTTCGTCTGCATGACCAGGGTCGGGTCGTTCGGGGCCGTGGCGCAGGCGCTCAGCAGCAGGGAACCTAGGGTCAAGGCAACAACGGGTGCAACACGCATCGGTGAAATCCTGGAAAAGTCTGGTTCGGTGCACAGCGGTTCGGCGTCACGGCGCCGCCGCTGCGTTCATCAATGGACTCCAGACGCCAGGGGGCGGCGTCTGTGACGGCGGCGATTTTCCCTGATTGGCGGGCGCAGCAGAATAGGTGTTTCTTGATTGTCACTATTACTTGAACCGATAGTTACGCCACGTGCAGACTGCCTGACAGCCCGAATACAAATAGAAAAGGAAATCCCCGTGCGAACTTTTGACCTGATTCGTGATGCCGTCTTGCCGGAATTCCGTGAGCGAGTGGCCGACTATCTCATCGACTATGAAACCGCCCTGGGCGATAGCGCTACCGACTCGCAAGAGCGACGCGCCGTTGCCTACCAGTTGCGTGGCTACCTGCGCGGTTTGAACACCACCCGGGTCCTGGGCATGGCTGACTGGGAAGAACTCGACCGGCGAGTGGTAGCGTCCTGGCTGAGCCAGCCACCAGCCTGAAGCCCCCTGCCCGGCCAGACAGCACTCGGCGGCGGCCGATGGCACGCCGCCCCCGGATGCGAAAGTCCTAGGCCCCGGACTTGCTGGCGGCCAGGTAGGCCCCCAGGCGCCGGCCCATCTCTTCGCCCAATGCCTGCAACCCGCTCATGGGCCGAACCATCACCTCGAACTCGACGATCTTGCCGTGCTCATCGAAGCGGATCATGTCGATCCCCTTGAGCTGCCGGTCGCCGACCCGTGCGCTGAACTCCAGCACCACGCTCAAGCCGTCGGCCGTGGCCAGTTGCCGGTGGTAGGCAAAATCCTCGAAGACTTGCAGCACCGTGCGCAAGATGCTCGCCACCACGGGAGCCCCCGGATAGGCGGTGTGGGCCATGGGCGAGCGGAACAGCACATTGGCGTCGAGCAACTCGGGCAGGTCGCCAAGATCCTCGTGCTCGACCATCGCGTGCCAGCGTTTCAAGGAAGCGTCGGCCTGGGGATGCAGTTTCAATTCGGACATCGGGTTCTCCTATCCAGCTTCAAGGGTACGTCTCAAGAACCCTCGGCCCCGGTCGGTCCGGGAGCGAGGGCGTTTCAGGCGCCAACCGGCGCGGCAAAACGTTTGCGCAGCAAGGTCGCGGACTGCTCGGCCCAGATCCGGTAGGCCGGTGCTCCGGGATGAAAACCATCAGCGGCCAGCAGGCTGGCATCCAGTGGTAGAGAGTCGCCCAGCAGCGTCACCTGGGGCTGATCCCGGCTCCACTGTTCCAGCAGGCGATTGAAGTGCCGCGCCCTGCTTCCCAGGTA
Organism: Pseudomonas piscis; assembly: GCF_009380155.1. Classification (GTDB taxonomy): domain Bacteria; phylum Pseudomonadota; class Gammaproteobacteria; order Pseudomonadales; family Pseudomonadaceae; genus Aquipseudomonas; species Aquipseudomonas piscis. The sequence goes on from NZ_WHUV01000002.1 coordinate 845,836, forward strand.
CCAGCGCAAAGGCTGCGGCAAGGCGATGAAGGCATGCATCGGCGGCAGGCGCGAGAGCAAAACCTGATGTACCCGGAATCGTTGCCGCAGGCGCTGTACCAGCGTCGCCAGGCACGCCAGCCAAGCCTCGGCGGTAATCGCGCTGGTGACGTCGTTGACTCCCACACACACCAGCACCGCATCGAAGCCTTGCCCGGGGCTGTCTTCGATCCTGCGTAACAATTGCCGGGTATCGAGGCCAGCCTCGGCCAGCAGTTGCCAGGACAGGCTGAAGTCACGGGCCAGGCAGGTCGCCAGCTGGCCGGCCAGGGCATCGTCCTGGTGGCTCACACCGACGCCGGCGGCGGCCGAGTCGCCGACGACCAGCAGGCGCAGGGATGGGCCTTGGCCACAGCTGCCGGCTCGTGGGCCCTGGGGCTCGGGCAGCCTGGGGGTGAACCGACGCACATACAGCCCCTGGGCCAGCAGCAGCGGCCCCAGGACGATCCTGGACAGGCTCTCGATCATGATCCATGCACCCGATGGCAGTGGTGGCACGCAGGCTACGGCGCAATCTTAACAGCGTCAAGATTCTTCATCATGCTAAGATTCGCCGCGTTCCAAACCTTCCGTCCGACCTTTTCGAGCCGTGCATGACCAAGAACTCCCCGCGCTCGCGCGACTCCTACCACGTGGGCAACCTGGCGCCGCAGTTGCTGGACGCCGCCCGGACGCTGCTCGAGGAAGTAGGCCCGACCCGGCTGTCGTTGCGGGCAGTGTCCGAGCGGGTCGGCGTCAGCTCCACCGCCGCCTATCACCACTTCGCCAACCGCACGCAGTTGATCGGCAGCCTGGCGGCCCAGGGGTTTCGCGAGCTGGCGGCGGTGCTGGTACTCAAGGACCGCGATTGCGGCGGCGTGCAACGATTGCGCAGCGCCTGCCTGAGCTATTTCAGTTTCGCCCGGGCCAATCCCGCGTTGTACCAGCTGATGTTCGGCCCGGAGTTCGCCGGCGGCGACATGCCACCGGAACTGGGCAGCGCCCGCGAGCAGGCCTTCGGTGAACTGCGGCGGATCATCGCCGGCCTGCTGGAGCAGGATGTGCAGAGCGCCGAGGTGCGCCGGGCCGCCCTCGCCGGCTGGTCCTACACCCACGGCCTGGCGTCCCTGGTGATCCACGGAGTGCTGGACTTCCCCGAGGGCACCAGCGACGAGCGCTTCGTCGACAGCACCCTGCAAGGCCTGCAACAGCTGTTCCGGGCCAGCAGTCCGGGCTGAGCCCCAGGCGATCAGCGGCAAAAGCCCGCTGGAACGATCATTTTCCTGGCTGAAGCGGTCATTTACGTTGAAGCCAACGACTATTTCTGCACAATGCGTGCAATTGAAAACTGACTAGAGGCCCACTGATGCTCTTGACCCCTCAAGACGAACGACTCATCAAGGCGCTGGCCCAGGCCATCGTCGACCGTCCGCGGGCGACCCTCAAGGAGCTGGCGGAACTCGCCGGAGTGAGCAAGGCCACCCTGCACCGCTTCTGCGGCACGCGCGACAAGCTGTTGCAGATGATGGAAGACCATGGGCAAGGCGTGCTCAAACGCATCATCGACGGCACTGACCTGCAACATGACGAACCCGTGGCCGCCCTGCGCACGTTGGTCAGCGAACACCTGGCTCACCGCGAGATGCTGGTATTCCTGTTGTTCCAGTACCGTCCCGACACCATGCTCAACGATGGCGAGGACGAGCGCTGGCAGTTCTACACCGATGCCCTGGATGCGTTCTTCCTGCGAGGCCAGCAACTGGGGGTGTTCCGTATCGACATCACCGCCCAGGTGTTCACCGAGCTGTTCCTGACCCTGATCTTCGGCATCGTCGATGCCGAGCGCCGTGGCCGCGCGGCCAGCGCCAACTCGGCCAATGTGGTGGAGCAGATGTTCCTCCACGGCGCCATCGCCACCAAGCCTGCCTGAGCCCTCGCCTCTAGCTCCGGTGCCTTGCCGGAGCATAAAAAAGCCCCGCGACCCTGGGGCCAACGGGGCAAAACTGGCTGGTTGCGACCAACCAAAGGAGCTGGACCGACAAATCCATCCGTACCATGGCCCATGGCAGGGCGACGCGGCCATGGCACTGCGTGCTGTTGGAACCTGAGGGACGGTGTCAGCGCCTTCCCTGCGCACGCGGATTGCCGATGAAACGCCCGGAGCAGTTCCGGAGTGGAATGAAGATACTTTCAAGACTCCAATGAGTCAATATTGACTCATGCGAGCTATGAAAATATCCAACTGCCCTGCCCCTGACTACCACCTCGCCGCTCAGTCCAGCTCCTTGCCTGCCGTTTCAGGCGCCAGCTTCAGCCCTGCCAGGCACAGCATGATCGCCGCGAACATGTACCAGGCCGGAGCATTGGGGCTGCCCGTAAGGCTCACCAGGCCGGTGGCGAACAGCTGGGTAAAGCCGCCGAATACCGCCACTCCGAGGCAATAGCAGATGGACATGCCGCTGGCCCGTATGCGCGCCGGGAACAGCTCCGGCAGCAGCGCCATGTTGGGCACTATGGTGTAGGTCAACGGGATGCTGAGCAGCGTCACCAGCGCCAGCAGCACACCGATATGCGGGTGCTGGTTGATCAGCAGGAACGCCGGGTAGATCGCCAGCAGCAGGATCGGCAGAGGCCAGAAGATCGACTTGCGCCGGCCAATCCGATCGCTCAAGCGCCCGGCATGGGCCGACAACAGCAAGGGTGGCAGGCAAGCGAAGATGGCAGCCCAGGTGGCGATCCCCAGGGGCATGTGCAACACGCTGATGGCGTGGTTCGCCAGGTAGAACTGGATGGTGTAGATCGGCACCGTGGCGCCGATCACCAGCAGCACTCCCGCCGCCAGTTGCCGGGGGTGGCCCAACAGCAACCTGAGGGAATGGGCGGCGGTATCGCCGTGGCGCCCCTGGTGGCGGTGCACCGGAGTCTCCGGCAACCGGTGGCGGATGTATTCGCTTACCGGAATGGCCAGGATGCCGATGGCGAACACCAGCCTCCAGCCCCAGCTGTCCATGGCCTCGGCGCTCAGCAGATTGCTCAGGCTCATCACCAGTACACCGCCAAAGACGATGCCCAGGCTCTGGCTGAAGGTTTGCCAACTGCAGTAGTAACCCCGTGAATGCTTGTCCGCATACTCCATCAGCATGGTGGTGGAGCTGCCGATCTGCCCGCCCACGGCGAACCCCTGGATCAGCCGCGCGATGATGATCAGCGCCGGTCCGAACAGGCCAGCCTGGGCATAGGTCGGTGCCACGGTGAACAACAGCGAACCCGTGGCCATCAACCACAGCGTCAGGCGCAATGCCGCCTTGCGTCCGGCGTGGTCGGCATACAGGCCGATGACCAGGCCACCCAGCGGGCGCATGACGAAGCCGGTGCCGAACACGGCCAGCGACAGCATCAATGGAATCAGCGAATCATCGCCGAAGGGAAAGAACAGCCGCGCCATCAGGGTCGCCAGCATGCTGTAGACCAGGAAGTCGTAGAACTCCAGGGCGTTGCCCAGGCAGATGGCGGCAATCGCTCGAGGGTTCTTCACCAAGGGTGGGGCATGGCAGGTATCGGTGATGGAGTTGATGGTTGTTTTTGTTGTTGTCATCGATGGTTCCTCTCAGGGTGTTCGGTTCAGGTCAGGAAACGCTGGGCCAGGCGCACCCAGAAACTGGCCCCCAAGGGCAAGGCCTGATCGTTGAAGTCGTATCCGGGGTGGTGTACCTCGCAACCGCCGGCGCCATCGCCGTTGCCGATCAGCAGATAGCAGCCGGGCACGCGCTCCAGCCAGAAGGCAAAATCGTCGCTGGCGCATATCGGTCGCATGTCCGGCACCAGCCCCTCCTCGCCCAGCCAGTCGCGGATCACCTGGGCGGCCAGGGCGCTGGCGCCCGGATCGTTGACCAGCACGGGGTAGCCCTCGCCGAAGATCACCTCGGCCCTGGCGCCGAAACTGCTGGCATGCAGCTCGGCCAGGCTCTTGATCCGCTGCCTGAGCATCTGCCGGACCGCAGGTTGCAAGGCCCGGACGCTCAAGCGCAGTTCCGCGCGTTGCGGTATGACATTGGCTGCGTCGCCAGCCAGGAAGGCCCCGACGGTGATGATGGCGGTCTCGCTGGGCGGCGCGTTGCGCGAGACCAGGCTCTGCAGGGCCATGACCAGCGAGGCGCCGATCACCACCGGGTCCTGGGTCTTGTCGGGCATCGCGCCGTGGCCGCCGGCGCCGTGGATCAGGATCACGATGTTATCGGTACTGGCCATGCATGGCCCGGCCAGCACCCCGAACTTGCCCAGGGGCATGCCCGGCGAGTTGTGCAGGGCGAAGATGGCGTCGCAGGGAAATCGCTCGAACACCTGCTCTTCCAGCATGTGCCTGGCACCGGAGCCGCCATGGCCTTCCTCGGCGGGCTGGAAGAACAACTGCAGAGTCCCGCGCCAGGCAGGTTTGCGAGCCAGCTCCCAGGCCGCCGCCAGGAGCATCGCGATGTGCCCGTCATGGCCGCAGGCGTGCATCTTGCCCGGGGTGCGGCTGCGCCAGGGGCGCTCGCCCTGCTCCTGGATCGGCAACGCATCGAGTTCGGCACGCAACCCCAGGCGCGGACCCTGGCCATTGCCCAGGGTGGCCACCAGCGCGGTGCCGGCCATGGCCGGGTGGATCTGGTAGCCCCACTCTTGCAGGCACTGGGCCACGCGCTCGCGGGTGAGGAATTCTTCATGGCCCAACTCTGGCTGGGCATGGATCGCCCGGCGCAACTCGATCATGGCCGGGGCGATTTCGGCGATGCCGGGGGTTATCCAGCTTTCATGCATGGGGAATGTCCTGAGTGACAAGGAAAGCCTGCTACGGCGATTGGACCGGTCTTGGCCCAGTGGCTAACCTAGCGCCGGAAAAAGCCCGGCATAAGCCGCAAAAACGTTGTCGTGACAACCTTTGGTATTCAGGGGAAAGCGCCGTGAAGCTACATCAACTGCAAGCCTTGCTGGCCGTTGCCGAAGGCGGTGGGATTCGCGCCGCCGCGCGTATCCTGGGGTTGTCCCAGGCCGCGGTGACCCGAGCCTTGCGCGAGCTGGAGGAGGAACAAGGCCTGGCCTTGCTGGTGCGCCATACCGGGGGCGCCAGGCTGACGCCGGCAGGCAAGGTGCTGCTCCCCCACGCCAGCCAGATCGCCAGCCAGTTGCAGCGGGCCCAGCACGAACTGGCGCAGTTGCGCGGTGCAACCCCGGCGCGGCTGTGCGTAGGCGTCACCCCCTGGCTGGGCCAGACCTTGCTCGCGCCGACGCTGCGGGCATTCCGCCTGGCGCTGCCCTCGGTCCAGCTGGAGATCTATGAAGGCCTGCAGGCAGTGAGCCTGCCATTGCTGCGCAGCGGCTTGATGCACCTCGCCCTGGGCCCGGCCAGCACCCTGCCGGCCCAGGAATTCGTCCACCAGCCCCTGGTTCGCTACCGCATGCAGGTCCTGGCTTCCTGTGGGCATCCGCGCGGCACGGCGCGCTCCCTGGGCGAGCTGCTGGAGGAGGACTGGGTGATGAACTTCGGCCCCTCCGGCCCTGCCCCGCTGGTCCAGCAGTTGTTCGAGCGCCACGGCTGGAGCATCGCCGCCGGGCGTATCGTCGGCGCCCAGTCCAGTGCCATGCTCAGCAGCCTGATCGTGGATGCCGGCATGCTTGGGTATTCACCGGAGCCCATGCTGCTGTGCGCCCCCCTGCGGGGCCGGGCCCAGGCCCTGGACCTGGTCGAACCGCTGGAAGAGGCACAAGTCAGCGTGATCCACCTGCGCGACCAGCCGCTGGACGCCGCCGCGCTGTGCTTCGTCCAGTGCCTGCAGGACAGCCTGAAAGCCTGCGGCCGCTCCCGCAGCCCCGAGCAGCGCCAGCTGGCGGGGATGCTCGAGCTGTTCTTCTGAGTCCCTCACCGCGTACGCCTCGACTGGTAAATGCCGCCATTGATGGCATCATGCGAGGCCCGTTTTCCCAAGGACAAGAAAAGCCCATGGCCAACCACGATATTTCCTTCCTGCCCGACCCGGACGCCGACTCCATTTCTTCCGACGTTGCCGGCTTCGGCGGCCTGCTGGTCTCCACCCAGATCCCGACCCATGCCGACGGCAGCCTGGAACTGGGTGACATCACCCGGCAAAGCGAGTGCACCCTGCAAGCGCTGAAGGTGGCCCTGGAACGCGCCGGCAGCTCCATGGACCGGGTCCTGCACCTGACCATCTACCTCACCGACATGGCTGACCGCGCAGCCTTCAACGAGGTCTACCAGCGCTTCTTCGCCAAACCCTGGCCGGTACGCGCGGCCGTTGGCGTAGCGGCGCTGGCGGTTCCTGGCATGCGTGTGGAAGTCACCGCGATGGCCGCCAAGGCCTGATGCCAAGCGGCTGCGCCAGGTGCGCAGCCGCCACCGGGCAGTACACGGGTGCCGGGCAAGCGTTTCGCCGCTACAATGCGCGCCTTGCCCCTGATAAGCCTGATTAGAAAAACATGTCCTTGCCCAAACACCACCTCGAACTGCTCAGCCCTGCCCGCGATGTCGGTATCGCCCGCGAAGCCATCCTGCATGGCGCCGACGCGGTCTACATCGGTGGCCCGAGTTTCGGCGCCCGCCACAACGCCAGCAACGAGGTGAGCGAGATCGCCCAGCTGGTGGAGTTCGCCCGTCGCTATCATGCCCGGGTGTTCACCACCCTCAACACCATCCTCCATGACAACGAACTGGAGCCGGCGCGCAAGCTGATCCACCAGTTGTACGACGCTGGTGTCGACGCGCTGATCGTCCAGGACCTGGGGGTGATGGAGCTGGACATCCCGCCCATCGAACTGCATGCCAGCACCCAGACCGATATCCGCACCCTGGCCCGGGCCAAGTTCCTCGACCAGGCCGGTTTCTCCCAGCTGGTACTGGCTCGAGAGCTGAACCTCAAGGAAATCAGCGCCATCGCCGCCGAGACCGACGCGGCCATCGAATTCTTCATCCACGGCGCCCTGTGCGTGGCCTTCTCCGGCCAGTGCAACATCTCCCACGCCCAGACTGGCCGCAGCGCCAACCGTGGCGACTGCTCCCAGGCCTGCCGCCTGCCCTACACCCTGAAGGACGAGCACGGCGGGGTGATTGCCTACGAGAAGCACTTGCTGTCGATGAAGGACAACAACCAGAGCGCCAACATCCGCGCCCTGGTCGAGGCCGGGGTGCGCTCGTTCAAGATCGAGGGTCGCTATAAGGACATGGGGTATGTGAAAAACATCACCGCCTACTACCGCCAGCGCCTGGACGATGTGCTGGAGGACCGTCCGGACCTGGCCCGCGCTTCCAGCGGCCGCACCGCACACTTCTTCGTTCCCGATCCGGACAAGACCTTCCACCGTGGCAGTACCGACTACTTCGTCAGCGAGCGCAAGATCGACATCGGCGCGTTCGACTCACCGACGTTCACCGGCCTGCCGGTGGGCGTGGTGGAAAAGGTCGGCAAGCGTGACCTGCAAGTGGTGACCTTCGAGCCATTGTCCAACGGTGACGGCCTCAACCTGCTGGTCAAGCGCGAAGTGGTGGGTTTCCGCGCCAATATCGCCGAAGCCCGTGGCGAGTTCGAGGAAGACGGTGAAAAACGCTATCGCTATCGCGTCGAGCCCAACGAGATGCCCGAGGGCCTGCACCGCCTGCGCCCCAACCATCCGCTGAGCCGCAACCTGGACCACAACTGGCAGCAGGCCCTGACCCGCACCTCCGCCGAACGCCGCATCGGCCTGGCCTGGCAGGCTCGCCTGCGCGAAGAGCGCCTGGAACTGAGCGCCACCAGTGAAGAAGGTATCGGTATCAGCGTCGCCCTGGACGGTCCCTTCGGCGTAGCCAACAAGCCGGAGCAGGCCCTGGAGCAATTGCGTGACCTGCTGGGCCAGCTGGGCACCACCTGCTACCACGCCACCGACATCAAGCTGGATGCGCCCCAGGCCTACTTCATCCCCAACTCCCAGCTCAAGGCCCTGCGCCGGGAAGCCATCGAGGCCCTGGACGCCGCGCGTATCGCCGCCCACCCCCGGGGCTCGCGCAAAGCCGAGAGCAACCCGCCACCGGTCTACCCCGAATCGCACCTGTCGTTCCTGGCCAACGTCTACAACCAGAAGGCCCGGGACTTCTACCATCGCCACGGGGTGCAGTTGATCGACGCGGCGTTCGAAGCCCACGAGGAACACGGCGAAGTACCGGTGATGATCACCAAGCATTGCCTGCGCTTCTCCTTCAACTTGTGCCCCAAGCAGGCCAAGGGCGTGACGGGGGTGCGCACCAAGGTGGCACCGATGCAGCTAGTGCACGGTGACGAGGTACTGACCCTGAAGTTCGACTGCAAGCCTTGCGAAATGCACGTGGTGGGCAAGATCAAGGGCCATATCCTCGACTTGCCGCTGCCCGGCAGCGCCGCAGACTCGGTGGTTGGCCATATCAGCCCCGAGGACCTGCTCAAGACCATCCCCCGCGCGCCGCACTGACAGCTGGGCGAGCGCGGCGCAATGCCGTCGCGCTCGCGGCTCCGATCAGGGGCCACATCTGCCGATGGCATCCCCGGCTACAGCGCTGTCGGCAGTCCCCAGAAAGCTCCAGATGCCACAGCTGCCAGCCCATGCCATGGGCGATATCCGTCGCGCTCTACCTTTTCCGGTACCGCGAGCCACCCCGGCTGTGCCGACCAGCGCGCCTCAGTCTCTGCCCGCCCCGGGATGCTAACCATGCGCTTGCCTTGGGCCCACGCATAACCAGAGCAAGAACCCCAGCAGCGGGACGAAGATGATCACCACTAGCCATGCCCCCTTGTTTTCGGAGCTGGCCCCGCTACGCAGCAGGCTCTTGATGGCCCAGAACTCGATCAGCAAGACGATGACAGCCAACGCTATCCAGATGTATTCGATGTGCATGGATTTCCTCCCGGTCTGTATTGGCTTAGGAAGGAACCCTTAGCCGAGGTTCAGTTTGATTGATCCGAGGCGTCACAACGGAGCCGGCGAACCAGGGCTATCTGGCGGGAGCAGGAGTTAGGCCACTATGGCCATGGCGGCTTTTTTTCCGACGGCGGGAGTTCGATGCCTGTTGCGGTGGTCTACTACGCGCCGAGCGTTCGGCAAACAGGTATAGTTGCCGGCTTCGTCGCCCAGCGATTGGATTCAGCGCTGGCCGTGCGTTCCGGGCCCAGGCCCATCAAGACAGAATGGATAGCGTGTGTTCGCAAGATTCATATTCATTGCCCTGCTGCTGACCCTCTCGGCCTGCAGCTCCAACTCACCCAGCTCCGGGCCTCTGAAGGCCGGGGAGTACCGGGTCAAGCGCGGCGATACCCTGTATTCCATCGCCAGCCGCAACGGCACGAACTGGAAGGAAGTGGCGCGACTCAACGGCCTGAAGGCGCCCTATACCGTGGAAGTCGGCCAGGTGCTGAAGGTTGGCGGCAGCACGCCCAGGACGACCCGGGTGGCCAGCAGCAAGACACGGACCTCCAGCAGCCGGAGCAAGGCCCCGCCGCCCCCGCCGCCGATGCCCAAGGTCACCCTCAAGGGCTGGACCTGGCCACTGCGTGGAGTGCTGATCGGACGTTTCTCGCCCACCGGCAAGCTCAACCAGGGCATCCGCATCGCCACCACCCAGGGCCAGCCGATCCACGCCAGCCTGGGCGGCAAGGTCGCGTTCGCCGGCTACATGCGTGGCTACGGCAACCTGATGATCCTCCAGCACGGCCCGTCCTACACCAGCACTTATGCCTACAACAGCAAGCTGGTGGTCAAGGAGGGCCAGATGGTGATCAAGGGCCAGAAGATCGCCGAGGCCGGCTCCCAGGATACCGATCGCGCCCAGCTGTACTTCGAGATCCGCGCCAACGGCGTGCCGGTGGACCCGTTGCGCTTGCTGCCACCGGGCTGAGTGCCCAGCCCAGCAGTTCATACGGCGCCAGCAGCGCCAACAGGGCGCCAATCCACAAGGGCGCCTTCAGCCCATAACCGGCCCGGGCGATCCAGGCCGGCATCGATCATCGACACCTGCGGCTGTTGACCAGGGGATTGGGATTGGCAGTGCGCATCACCCGCACGATCAGCGCCAGGCTCATGCCAATGGCCAGGAATGCCGCGACACCAACCAACATCTGCTTGGCACAAAGTGCCAAGGCCAAAAGGGCCAGGCCCGGCAGCAATCCCGAACTCAGCACAGCGAAGGTGTAACGATCGGTGTAGCTTCCCACCCGGCTGTTGCCACTGCCCGGGACGCTGAACTGCTGGTCCAGACCGACGCTGCCCGCCTGCCCTGAGGCCGGTACCTGTGCCACGACTACCACCAGGCACAAGGCCTCATCATTACCCACGGCCAGAAGCTGGCACGTCAGCCCGAGTACTGGTCGATCGAGGCAACCACCGGCTCCCCGACCACAGTGGCCAGCATCATGGCGCTGAGCACTCTGGATGAGCCCTGCCCTCGCCTGTCATCAGAGATGGTTTAACCGACCTTGAACCCGATTGATGAGACATATATGTACAGCAACTAACTTCAAACTAACTCAAGGATCGGCCCCGTCATGACAGGCAACTTCTACAGCACTCTTCACTTCCAGTTTGTAGATTCTCGTTCACTTTAAATTACATTCAAACGAGCTCGCAGCCAGCGCCACCCGGACTCGCCCTATCAGGCCCCATGGGCGCTGCGGTCTGCCTGCGAATCAAGGATTGGCCCACGGCACTCAACTTTCATCGAGTGGCCTGGTAACTCGCCCCTTCATTACCGAGAAACTCCAGCGGCGTAAAACAACAACTTCCACCCCAACTTTTCTCCATGGAGAGATGCAGTGAACAGGACACTTACGACTCCCGCACCGCCGTCGCGCAAAATCGGTGGGGGCCTAAGCCAGACGCTGACGGCGCGCCATCACGGTACCGCTACCCGGTGCCAAGCCCGGCGGTGAACGATCCGGACCACGAAGGCTGGCCGGCAGTGGCCGAGTGACAGAAAGCTGGCCAACTGACCTTCACCACCGCGGCCCTGCCCCAAGACCTGAGCTTCTATGGCGAAGGCTCGGCGGACCTGTGGATCAGCGCCACCGCCAAGGACACCGACCTGCAGGTGACCCTGTCCGAGGTGCGCCCGGACGGTCAGGAAATGTTCGTCCAGCGTGGCTGGCTGCGCGCCTCCAAACGCGCCCTGGACCCGGCCCGCTCCACCGAGTTGCGCCCGTTCGGCCACTACCCCCAGGCCGCGCTGAACCCGCTCAAGGCCCGCCAGGCCAACCTCACGCGCATCGAGATCAACAAGTTCGCCCATGTGTTCCGCGCCGGTTCCAGCCTGCGGCTGACCATCGATACGCCGTCACAGACCGGCTACTGGAAGTTCGGCCACCTGCCCGACGCCTCCACCAACAGCATCTGGCATGACCGCCAGCATCCGTCGAGCCTGGTACTGGGCTACCTGCCCTACACCCATGCCAGCGGCTTGCCGGACTGCGCCACGACCTTGCGCCAACCCTGCCGGGCGAACGCCGTACCAGTGCCGGCCGGCGTCGGGCCGGACCTGCCGCGCTGAAACTGGGCCAAGGCCCCACTTGGCGCGCATGCTGATCGAGACAACCCGCAAGGATGCCAGGTTGAGCACTCGGTTGGTGAGGCGCGCTCCCTGGCTAGGACAAGCTCGCCGGCCTGGCGACCGGCGCCAGCTATTCTTCGCCTTCCCATCCCAGGAGAAATTCCCATGAGCATCAGTAAACGAGCCCAACAGTTCCAGGACCTGCTCCACCAGCGTGGACTCGACCTGACGGTACAAGAACTCCCGGACTCGACCCGCACCGCCGACGACGCGGCCAACGCCCTGGGCTGCGAAAAAGCCCAAATCGTCAAATCCCTGGTGTTTCGTAGCACGCTCGACACTCCTGTGCTGGTCCTCGCCAGCGGTCCCAACCGAGTCAATGAGCAAGCCATTTCCCGTTTGCTCGGCGACAAGATCACCAAGGCCGACGCCGATTTCGTCAAACAGGTGACCGGCTTCGCCATCGGGGGCGTGCCACCGCTCGGGCACCGGCAAGAGCTCGAGCTGTTGGTCGATGAAGACCTGCTGAACTTCGATGAAGTCTGGGCTGCCGCCGGCACCCCCAATGCCGTGTTCCGGATTACCGGCCCACTGACCGCCATCCTGCCCAGGCACCAGGTGATCTGCGTCAAGTAGCCGAGCAGCGAAGGCACCCGCGATCTACCCGACGCCTTGCCGCGTCGGGCGCAACCCGGAATCGGTTGACGACTGTCGAGCCGGCGTTTCTAATGCGTCGCCCCACGCAAGTCCCCATTCCAACGACAGGTGCAGGATGCACGTTCCACTCAATTGCGCAGTTCACTACGATTTGCAGCCCCCACTGCCAGCCGCTCCCCGGTTTCATCCCACACCCCGCTCGTTTGCTCCTTTCATCAGGGGCGCGCTATTGGCCCTGACGGCGTTCGCACTCCATGGCTGCGTGGGCGCCTGGGTGGACATGCCTGAGGAACAGGTATCGAAGACCGCTGCCCACCGACGACTGATCGAAAATGCCATAACGCCCGTCATCACGCGCACGCAGAAGAACTCGCCCGAACGACAATGGTGTGGCGCCACACTCCTGGTGGTGATCCTGCCGATCCCGCTCAAGCTGCCGGTGTGCGAGTCCTACAGCAATGCCATCGCCTACGGCAACGACATCAACGGCACTGAGGTACCCCTGCTGCGCTCGAGCCGCAAGATCAGTTCGGACTTCCATGCCTGCGGCCCCTTCATGTTCCTCGGCCCCCTCATGCACGGCTACCAGGGTAATGCGCTCTGCGGAACATTCCGCTAATCGCGCTTGCGCCATCCCGTGGGTTGAAGATGGTGGCCCCGGGCGCGCCTCAGGGTCTGGCTCGGCAACTCCCCGAACAAGGCCCGATAGCTGCTGGAAAAACGCCCCAGGTGCCAGAACGACCAGTGCATTGCCACCTCGGCCACCGTGGTGTCCGCCGGGCCGCGGCTGAGCAATTCGCGATGGGCGCTGTTGAGCCGGCGCAAGCGCAGCCATTGGCTGGGAGCCATGCCGGTAAAGCCCTTGAAGGCGCTCTGCAACTGGCGCAGGGACACCCCGGCAACCTGGGCCAGCTCCAGCAGGTTGAGGGTTTCCTCGGGGACATCGGCGGCCCATTGCGCAACCCGCTGCATGATCGCCCGTTCCTCCGTGCGCCGTTGCAAACCACCGGGGTCCAGACGCACGCAGGCGTTGTCGAGGATGTACAGGCAATCGTCCAGCAACTGCTGGGCCAGGGCCTCGCGACTCGGTGGATCGAGGGTCTGTGACAGCCGGGTCAGGGTCGCGCTCAGCCAGCGACAGAACAACGGGTTCTGCTGGCAGGTCAAGGGCGCCATGAACAAACCATCGAGGCGCTCGACTCCCAAGGCCCGGCCCTGGACGAACTCGGGGCCGAACACCACTGCCACCTCCTGGTAGTTCTCGGGGGTGATCCAGATGTTGCGGCTTTCGCCATTGAGCACGTACAGCGCGTTGTCGCTGCGATCGAAACAGAACGCCAGGGCCCCTTCGGGGGCGTTGAAGTTCTGTTCGACCCGGGTATTCATGCGCTCTTCGTAAATTTCCACGCCCTGCAGGTCCAGGTAGCGCACCAGGCCATTGAAATGCCCGGGGGACATCTGCCGGTACTGCTGGACCCAACCTGGCGTGGCCCGGACCTGGTCGAGCACATCGAAGCTCTTGAAAGCCTGGACCTGAAGCGGATTGGACGTCGTCATGGGAAGACCTTACGCACTCTTTTGGTGCGTTTTGCTTCTGTTTAAAGTGGATAGATGAAACCACAAGGCTTGCCCAAGATAGTCGCCAATGCGCTGCAGGGGAAGCCTTGCCGGGATACTCCCGCTCACCTGGGTGCAGATGAAAACAATCATCGAGGTCTTTATGAACGCCCCTTTCGATCAGCTTTCCTCATGGCTGAAAGAGCACAAGATCACCGAAGTAGAGTGCGTGGTCAGCGACCTGACCGGGATCGCCCGCGGCAAGATCGCCCCCACCAACAAGTTCCTGCATGAGCGAGGCATGCGCCTGCCGGAAAGTGTCCTGCTGCAAACGGTCACCGGGGATTTCGTCGACGACGACCTGTACTACGAGCTGCTGGATCCGGCGGACATCGACATGCTCTGCCGCCCCGATCCCTCGTCGATCTTCCTGGTGCCCTGGGCCCTGGAACCCACCGCCATCGTCATCCACGACACCTTCGACAAGTTCGGCAACCCCATCGAGCTGTCGCCACGCAACGTGCTGAAGAAAGTCCTGCAGTTGTACACCGACAAGGGCTGGCAGCCGATCGTGGCTCCGGAAATGGAGTTCTACCTGACCCAGCGCTGCGAAGACCCGGACCTGCCGCTGCAAGCCCCCCTGGGGCGTTCGGGGCGTGCCGAGAGCGGCCGGCAGTCGTTCTCCATCGATGCCGCCAACGAATTCGACCCGTTGTTCGAGGATGTCTACGACTGGTGCGAAGCCCAGGGCCTGGACCTGGACACGCTGATCCACGAAGACGGCCCGGCGCAGATGGAGATCAACTTCCGCCATGGCGACGCCCTGGACCTGGCGGACCAGATCACTGTGTTCAAGCGCACCATGCGCGAGGCCGCGCTCAAGCACAACGTCACCGCCACCTTCATGGCCAAGCCGATCACCGATGAGCCCGGCAGCGCCATGCACCTGCACCAGAGCGTGGTGGACATCGCCACCGGCAAGCCGGTGTTCACCAACGACGACGGCAGCATGAGCGAGCTGTTCCTGCAGCACATCGGCGGTTTGCAGAAGTACATCCCCAAGGTACTGCCGATGTTCGCCCCCAACGTCAACTCGTTCCGCCGCTTCCTGCCGGATACCTCGGCCCCGGTGAACGTCGAATGGGGCGTGGAAAACCGCACCGCCGGCCTGCGGGTACCGACCTCCAGCCCGGATGCCACGCGGGTGGAGAACCGCTTGCCCGGCGCCGATGCCAACCCCTACCTGGCGATCGCCGCGAGCCTGCTGTGCGGCTACCTGGGCATGGTCGAGGGCATCGCCCCCAGCGCCGCGGTGGAAGGCCGCGCCTACGAGCGACGCAACCTGCGCCTGCCGATCACCATCGAGGACGCCCTGGCGCACATGGAGGAGTGCCCGGTCATCGAGCAGTACCTGGGGCGCAAGTTCGTGCGTGGCTACGTCGCGGTCAAGCGCGCCGAGAACGAGAACTTCAAGCGGGTGATCAGCTCCTGGGAACGCGAATTCCTGCTGCTCAGCGTCTGACCCCGGCGATTTTTCGCACAACAAAAACATCCCACAGAGGTGTCGAACATGCGTCTATTCAAAGCAGTGATCCCGGTCGCCCTGGCGACCTTGTGCAGCACCGCCGTCCAGGCCGAGCCCAGTGTCAGCGTATACAACTGGAGCGACTACATAGGCAAGACGACCCTGGCCGACTTCCAGGCCCAGACCGGGATCAAGGTGATCTACGATGTGTTCGATTCCAACGAGACCCTGGAAGGCAAGCTGCTGGCCGGGCGTACCGGCTACGACGTGGTGGTGCCTTCCAACCACTTCCTCACCCGCCAGGTGAAGGCCGGGGCCTTCCTCAAGCTGGACCGGACGCAACTGCCCAACTGGAAGAACCTGGACCCGAAGCTGATGACCCTGTTGCAGCAGAACGATCCCGGCAACCAGTACTCGGTGCCCTACCTGTGGGGCACCAATGGCATCGGCTACAACGTCGACAAGGTCAAGCAGGTACTGGGCATCGACCATATCGACTCCTGGGCGGTGTTGTTCGAACCGCAGAACCTGAAGAAGCTGGCGCAATGCGGGGTCTCGCTGATGGACTCGCCCGATGAGGTCATGCCGGCGATGCTCAACTACCTGGGCCTGGACCCCAACAGCCAATCGGCGGCCGACTACCAGAAGGCCGAGGCCAAGCTGTTGAGCCTGCGCCCCTACATCACCTACTTCCACTCCTCCAAGTACGTCTCGGACCTGGCCAACGGCAATATCTGCGTGGCGTTCGCCTACTCCGGCGATGCCTTCCAGGCCGCCAACCGGGCCAGGGAAGCCAAGAATGGCGTGAACATCGCCTATGCCATTCCCAAGGAAGGCAGCAACCTGTGGTTCGACCTGATGGCCATCCCCGCGGACGCCACCAATACCAAGCAGGCCCATGCCTTCATCAACTACCTGCTGGACCCGCAGGTGATCGCCAAGGTCAGTGCCCAGGTCGGCTACGCCAACCCCACGCCGGCCTCCCAGCAGTACATGGACGCCCAACTGGTGAGCGATCCCGAGGTCTATCCGCCCAAGGAGGTACTGGACAAGCTGTACATCGCCAGTACCCCTTCCCCGGCGATCATGCGCGTCATGACTCGTTCGTGGAGCAAAGTGAAGTCCAACAAATGAACCAGCCATTCTCCCTGGGCGGCGCCAACGGGCACGCCCCCTCCTACTACGCCGCCTCGGTCGGCGCCCTGCCCGGCTACCCATCCCTGGAAGGCGACCTGCACGCCGATGTCTGCGTGATCGGCGGCGGTTTCACCGGGGTCAATACCGCCATCGAGCTGGCCCAGCGCGGGCTCTCGGTGATCCTGCTGGAGGCCCGGCGCATCGGCTGGGGCGCCAGCGGGCGCAACGGCGGGCAACTGATCCGTGGCATCGGCCATGAAGTCGGCGGCTTTGCCCGTTACGTCGGCCAGGAAGGAATCAAATACCTGGAGCGTGCCGGCATCGACTCGGTGGAACTGGTAGGCCGGCGCATCGCCGAACACGGCATCGACTGCGACCTGCGCTGGGGCTTCTGCGAGCTGGCCAACACCAAGGCCCAATACGCCGCGTTCCAGGCTGAGCAAGACCACTTGGTGGGCCTGGGCTACCATCACCCGACTCGCCTGGTGGCCGCGCAAGACATGCATCAGGTGGTGGCGTCCCGAGTCTATGCCGGCGGGCTGGTGGACATGGGCTCCGGACACCTGCACCCACTCAAGCTGGTGGTCGGCGAAGCCCGATTGGCCAGCAGCCTGGGAGTGCGGATCTTCGAGCAGAGCCCGGTGCTGGAACTGCGCCACGGCGATAGCGTGACGCTGCGCTGCGCCGCGGGCACGGTGCGCGCCGGACGCCTGGTGCTGGCCTGCAACGCCCACCTGGAAGACCTGGAGCCACGCCTGAGCGGCAAGGTCCTGCCCGCTGGCAGCTACATCATCGCCACCGAACCGCTGCCCGAGGTCCTGGCCAGGCAACTGATCCCGGACAACCTGGCGCTGTGCGACCAGAAAGTCGGCCTGGACTACTACCGCCTCACTGCCGATCGCCGCCTGCTGTTCGGCGGCGCTTGCCATTATTCAGGCCGCGACCCGGTGGATATCGCCGGCTACATGCGGCCGAAGATGCTCAAGGTGTTCCCGCAACTGGGGGACATCGGTATCGACTTCCAATGGGGCGGCAAGATCGGTATCACCGCCAACCGTTTTCCCCAGGTCGGGCGCCTGCGCCAGTATCCCAATGTGTACTACGCCCAGGGTTACTCGGGCCATGGGCTGAACGTCACCCACTGGACGGCGCGCCTGCTGGCCGAGGCGATCCATGCCGGGCACAGCCAAGGCCTGGATGTGTTCAGCGCCGTGCCGCACATGACCTTCCCTGGCGGCCGGGCCCTGCGCGCGCCGCTGCTGGCACTGGGCATGTTCTGGCATCGGATGCGCGAGGTGCTGGGCTGATATCCGGGCGCCTCAAGCAAAGCGTCGCTGCAGGAAGTCCAGCAGCAAGCGGTTGACCTGTTCGGGACATTCGCTTTGCAGCCAGTGCCCGCAGTCTTGCAGCAGATGTTGCTCGAGGTCGACGACCTGGTCGGGCATGCGCTTGAGGGTATGGGCTTCCAGGACCCCGACCGGGTCGCTATCGCCCAGCAGGAACAAGGTGGGCTGGACGATTGGGGCTTGAGCGAGGAACTCGCTGCGCTGCCAGTTGCGCTCGAAGTTGCGGTACCAGTTCAACGCCCCACGGAAACCGCGGCCAGCGAAGGTTTGCCGATAAGCCTGGAAATCCTCTTCGGAACACCAGGCGGGCAAGCCTTCGGGGATAGTCACGCCGTCGAACAAGCGGGCCTCGGCCGGCTTGGGTTGCAGCAACGCGTCGATGTTGCCCATGAACAAGCGCAGGCTGGCATCGATATCGGCATCCAGCTCAGCTTCGGCCAGCCCTGGTTCCTGGAAGTACAGGATGTAGTTGAAGTGCGCGCCGTGTACCTGGCGCATGATGTCCGTAGCCGGACGCTTGGGCCTTCCGGCAAAAGGCACCGACATCGTCACCAGCGCCGCCACCCGCTGCGGTTCCAGCAGCGCCAGGTGCCAGGCCACCGGGGCGCCCCAATCATGGCCGACCATGCACACCCGGCCATGACCGAAGGCGTCCATGGCCTGCTGGATGTCGGCGCACAGGGTCAGCAGGTCATAGTCTTCTATCGCCTGGGGAGCCGAGCTGCGGCCGTAGCCACGCATTTCCGGGACGAAGACCTGGAACCCTGCCGCCACCAATGCCGCCGCCTGGTGGCGCCAGGAATGCCAGCATTCGGGAAACCCATGCAGCAACCAGACCGGCCGGCCCTGCTGCGGGCCGGCTACGCGGACGCTGAGTTCGATGCCGTTGACGGCCAGAATGTGCTGCTGGAATGAAGTCATGGCGAGGGCTCCTGGCGAGTGCCAGGAAAACCTAGCAGATGTCCCGCCAGGTACCGAGCATCATCCACCGGCCGAATGATGCGGGTAGCGCACCTGCCCAGCGAGGTGAATGAGTGGGGCTGGCGCTGCATGTAGTCGCGGGTACCAGCCGCGCAGCGGGAGTCGGCTCAGGTTGATCCGCGACCTGCAACTGCTGCGCAGTCGGCCGCAGCCTCACCAGCTCGGCAGCGGCTACAGGTGCCCGGCCAGGGCATGGCTTTGCTGGCGAATCAGTCGCTGGGTCGCGAGGACCTTTTCAAGTGCCTGCTCTGAATCCGGGTCCTGCATCGGCGCCCGAATGGCCGCCGATACCAGGCTGATCAGCTTGGCCATGACCTCGGCGTCGGTAGCTGGACGGCCCAGGCTCATGGCCTGCATCAGCAAGCGCAGTTCGGTACCGGCCATTACCCCGGAAATCGCCTTGAGGGCGAACTGCAAGCGCACCCCCAGCTCGTTGCGCGGCAGATCCGGCAGGGCCAGGGCGAACGCCTTGAAAAAGCGCTCGAACACCGGCTGGTAGTGTTCCTTGAGGTATTCCTGGATGAAGGGCGAGGTATCGCTGTACACCCGGCCAAGGAAGCGGATGAACGAACGCCCTTCCACCCCGCCGCTTTCATCACTGCGCTCCATGCCCATGGCCGGGGCGAACAACACCCCCAGCAGGGTTTCGCAGTCCAGGGGGCCATCGGCCTGCTCCTCGCACTTGGCCAAGAGTTCCAGGCGCTGGTCGTTGAGTGGGCCCAGGCGCTGCATGAGCAGGGCCTTCATCAGCGAGTCCTTGTCGCCGAAGTGATAGTTCACCGCCGCCAGGTTGACCTTGGCCCGTTCGGTAATCTGGCGCAACAGCACGGCGTCGTAGCCGTACTTGATGAATAATGCCTCGGTCGCTTCCAGCAGTCGGGTCTTGGTGACATTGGGGGCACTGAGTTTCTTGGCGACCATGGAGGGCTAACCTTTACTGGATGAAAAACTGACCGTTCGAACAGTGTTTTAAAAAAAAATTTGATTTTTTATACCCGCGAGATTCCCTAAAAGCAAGGGCCTGAGGGACTCTCAAAGCGCCCATAGGCCGTTTTGTGACCAGTGGGTTCCTACCCCGAACCTGTCAAAAAAAGCTCTCGATTACCCGCCCTAGACGGCTGGCGCATGGGAATGAACGCAGTTACTATTCAAACAAGTTTTTTAAAATAATAAATAAAACCAGAGCTTGGCGCTGTCTCGAAAACCCTCCATGCCCTTCAAGGCGTGGTTTTTTTCGAACAGGCCGCCGAGCCAGCCGGCGCAGTAAGCAATGACAGAGACGATAATCGAACAAGGTTTGATCTCCCTGCAGGGCATAGGCAAGAGCTATCGGCTGGCAGAACAACCTCTGCATATCCTCAAGAATGTTTCCCTGTCCATCGATGCCGGCGAAAGCTGCGCCATCCTCGGCGCCTCGGGCTCCGGCAAGAGCACCCTGCTGAATATCCTCGGCCTGCTGGACCTGCCCGACAGCGGTGACTACCGCTTCGCCGGCCACGATATCTTTCGCGCCAGCCCCGACCAGCTGGCGGCGATCCGCAACCGCCAGATCGGCTTTGTATTCCAGAGCTTCAACCTGCTGCCGCGCCTCAGCGCCCTGGACAACGTCGCCCTGCCCCTGAGCTACCGCGGCGTGGCTCGGCGCGAATCCCTGGAGCGGGCCATGCACGTACTCGACCAGGTCGGGCTCGGCCAGCGTGCCGATCACCGCCCGGCGGACCTGTCCGGAGGCCAGCGGCAACGGGTGGCCATCGCCCGGGCGCTGGTGGGCGAACCCTCGGTGATCCTGGCCGACGAGCCCACCGGCAACCTCGACAGCCACACGGCCCGGGACATCATGGACCTGCTGCTGTCGCTGAACCGTGAGCGGCAGGTGACCCTGATCATCGTCACCCACGATCCCGGCATCGCCCAGCGCCTGGAGCGGCAGATCCGGGTCAACAACGGCGTAGTGCAAGAGGTCTGCCCGGCATGAGCCTGATGCTCGAGCAAAGCGCCAGCCAGCTGCTGCACGAAGCTTTCGTCAGCCTGCGGACCCTGGGCAAGCGCTCGATCCTGGCTTTGCTGGGCATCGTCATCGGCAGCTCTTCGGTGGTGGCCCTGATCAACATCGGCCATAACGCGGCAGAGGATGCTGCGGCGATCTTCCAGGACATGGGCACCGACACCCTGGTGGCACGCTTTCCCGGCAATGGCGACACACGCACGCCGATGCCGGAGGTTCTCGATGCCCAAGCCCTGAAGCAGGCAGTTCCCAGCCTGCTCGAAGTTGCCCCAATAGCCCTGCTCAGCGGACCGGTGGTATTCAATGGCCGCACCGCCAATGCAAGCCTGGTCGGAGCCACCACCGGGTTGGCTGCAGCCATGCGCCTGCACCTGCGCGAAGGGCGCTTCCTGTCCGATTTCGATCAGGGCGAGACCTATGCGGTGGTAGGCCACCAGATCGCCCAAACCCTGGGTACCCCGGGACAGCCGCTGAGGCCGGGTGACCGAATACGAATCAACGACTACTTGTTCTTGGTCATCGGTATTCTCCAGAGCCAGCCCAACGCGGTACTGGTGCCGGTCCAGGCCAACGAATCGGTGTTCCTCCCCCTGTCCGGCATGCGACGCATCTTCGCTTCGCCGCAGATCAGCAACGTGGTGACCCGCGCCGCACCAGGCCAGGACATGGAGCAAGTGGCGGCGGCCATGACCCAGGCGTTGAAGACCATCTTGCGCGGTAGAGACGTGGAGGTGCAGGTGCCGCAACAGATCATCGATGGCATGACCCGGCAAAGCCGGACCTTCGGTTACCTGCTGATGGCCCTGGGTGGTATTTCCCTGGTGGGAGGCGGCGTCGGGGTGATGAACGTAATGCTGATGAATGTCTCCGAGCGGCGCCGGGAGATCGGTATCCGCATGGCACTGGGCGCACGCCAGAGAGACATCCGTAACCTGTTCCTGTTGGAGGCTTTGACCCTGACCGCGATCGGGGCGCTGTCAGGGGCGGTGCTCGGGGTCACATCGGCGTTCATCTACGCAAAGATGTCCGGCTGGCATTTTTCCCTGGCTGCCGCCTCGCTACCGCTGGGCATTGGCAGCACCCTGCTGGTGGGCCTGTTCTTCGGCTTGTATCCGGCGGTCTCGGCCTCCAGGCTGCAACCGGTGGAGGCGCTGCGCGATGAATGATTGGCGTCTCTGGGCCCTGGCCTACCTGTGCCTGTGCCTGACGAGTCCCTGGGGCCAGGCCAGAGAGCTGGTCGCGCCACCTTCGGTACCCACCATGCGCAGCAGTTACGAACGCAGTGCGCTGCTCAGCCAGCAACTGACCGACCTGACCCTGGGAGATGCCGTCTACCTGGGATTGCGTAACAACCGCAGCATCCGCAGTACCTATCTGCAACGTGTGGCACAGAAGTTCGACTTGCGGGTAGCCGAGGACACCTTCAACCCCAAGCTGCTGATCACCGGCTCCTACCGTAGTTCCAGGAGCACCAGCGACGCGGAACAAAGGGCCAGGGTGACCCCCACCACCAGCCTGCTCAGCGAATATGGCACCAGGCTGAGCATGGCCTGGACCCAGGACCTGAGCAGGGCCGACAATGCGGGGCGCTATCGCAGTGACGGCCTGGACCTGTCGATAGTCCAGCCGCTGCTGCGGGGTGCCGGATGGGACGTAACCACTGCCCCGTTGCGACTGGCACGGCTCACCGAGCAAGGCAACCGCCTGAACCTCAAGGCAACGGTCGCCCAGACCATCAGCACGATCATCACCACCTACCGGGAGCTGCTGCGTTCCCAGGAGCAACTGGCGATTGCCCAGGATGCCCTGAAACGTGCGACCACCCTGCTGGATGTCAACCGGGCACTGATCACGGCCGGGCGCATGGCCGAATTCGAGATCGTGCAGACCGAAGCCGATATCGCCAGCCAGGAGCTGGGAGTCGAGGAAGCACGCAACCAGGTGGATCTCAACCGTCTGGCCTTGCTGCGCCTGCTGGCTCTGGACCTGTCATCGCGGATTCGCGCCAGCGAAGCCTTGCAGGCATCGAAGATCAGCATCGACCAACGTGAAGCCTTGCGTCTGGCCCAGGCTCAGCAACCCGAATACCTTGCCACCCTGTTGGGCAGCCAGCAGGCCGAATTGGGTCTGGTGATGGCCAAGGACCAGGCACGCTGGGATGTCAACCTGGTCGCGGGAGCCAACCAGACCCGCAACCGGTTCGACACTGGCACTCGCAATGGCTCGGAGCGCAGCTGGAATGGCTACACCGGTGTCGAGATCAGTATTCCCATCGGCGACCTGAGTACCCGCCAGGCCGAAGTCCGGGCACAGGTCAATGTGGAGAACCAGGAGATCCTCCTGGCCGATGCGCGTCAGGTACTCGAGCGCGACGTCAACAACGTAGTGCGCGACCTGGGCACCCGCTGGCGCCAGTACGAGATTGCCCAGCGAGCCAGCGAGCTGTCGAAACGCAAGCTGGAAATCGAACGGGACAAGCTCAGCGCCGGTCGTTCCAGCAACTTCCAGGTACTGAGCTTCGAGAGCGACCTGCGCAATGCCGAGAATGCCCGGCTAAACGCACTGATCGCCTACCTCAATGCCCAGACACAACTGGACCTCACCTTGGGCATGACTTTGGAAAGCTGGGAGATTGCGCTCAATGACTTCTGACAAGCCACAGGCTGGCAAGCGTCGTCGCCACGCCCTACAGGCGCTCGCGCTGGCCGTGGGCATCGCCATCGGCGGAGCGATCCTGATCGATTACCGATCACCGGCAGCCGACCAACCTGGCCTTGGCCGCTGGATCGCGATCCAAGGTGCCCAGCTCACCCACCAGATCGGCCTGGTGGGCAAGATCGAGCCGCAGAAGACCATCGTCCTGACGGCGCCTTTCGAAGGGAATGTGCAAGCCAACCTGGTAGAACAGGGCCAGCGCGTCGAGGCTGGGCAGGTGCTGTTGCAGATGGATCCGGCGCTGGTGGAAATCCAGCTGCGCGACGCGCTTGCCGTACAGCTCAAGGCTCGTCGTTCGGTCCAGGAACTGCGGGACTGGAACAACGGCAGCACGGTTGCCCGGGCACGACGGACCCTGCGTAATTCGCAGATGTCCCTGGCCAATAGCGAGCGCAAGCTGCGTGAAAGCCAGGACCTGTTCAAGCGCGGCATCATCCCGCGCAATGAACTGAACGACCAGGAGCAACAGGCACAGATCCAGCGCATGGACCTGGCGGCCGCCCAGGGTGAGTTGCAGCAGGCGCTCAACCAGGGATCGGGTGAATACCGGCAGATTGCCGAGATGGAACTGACCAATGCCACGGTCAAGTATGAAAGCCTGCGCAAGCTCCTGGAGGCTAAGGAAGTGGTCGCGCCCTTCGCCGGAATAGTCGTTCCACCTCCCGGCGGCAGCTCAGGCAACAATCCGGCAACGACCAGCACAGGACCGGTACAGGCTGGCGCGCACCTGGGCCAGGGCCAGGTATTGTTCGGCCTGGCCAACATCGAACAGCTGAAGATCGTCAGCAAGGTTTCGGAACTGGATATCAACCAGCTGCACCAGGGCCAGCGCGTGGAGATCCTCGGCGATGGCTTCGATGGCGAACGCCTGGAAGGCGTGGTGGATATCGTCAGCAGCCTGGCCATCCCCAACGATTCGCCCGGGGCCAGCGCCCAGTTCCCGGTGACCCTGTCGATTCCCAAGCTGGCCCCGGAGCAACTGCAACGGGTGCGTCTGGGCATGAGTGCCCGGCTGACCATCATCACCTACAGCAACGACCAGGCGATCGTGGTGCCCCCCGCGGCGATCCAGCGCAGCGCCGAAGGCATGAGCGTGGAGTTTCGCCCCGCAGTCGACCAGCCGGCACGGCGAGTACCCGTGACTACAGGCCAATCCACAGCCGAAGGCGTGGAAGTGTTCGGCCTGCAAGCGGGCCAGGTACGCCTGCCCGAGGACCAGTGAACACGCAGGGATGACATGGCTGGCCAGCCTTGTGGAAACAGCGGAGGTAAAAAACGCCCCCGCAGGGCAAGGCCGATCGGTTAGGGAAATCAGGCGCGAGGCTCGCCCGCAATGGCGTTCAGGGCGCTGCGTTTATCCAGCCAATACGCGCTGCCGCTAACGACCATCGCGAGCAAGCTTCGCTCCTGCCGGGGATCTTATACCCTCCGGCAGGAGCGCCCGGTGTGCTGGGGTTCAGCGCAGGGCCCGGCGCAGGACCTTGCCGACGGTGGTCTTGGGTAACTCTTCGGTACGGAACTCGACGTAGCGCGGCACCTTGTAGCCAGTGAGGTACTCGCGGCAGTGGGCGAGCAATTGTTCCTGGGTCAGGTTCGGGTCCTTGCGCACCACGAAGATCTTCACCTTCTCCCCTGTCACTCCATCCTCGACGCCAATGGCCGCCACCTCCGCCACTCCCGGATGCAAGGCCACCACATCCTCGATCTCGTTGGGATACACGTTGAAGCCGGACACCAGGATCATGTCCTTCTTGCGGTCCACCAGGCGGATGAAGCCGCGTTCGTTCATCACCCCGATATCACCGGTGGAGAGCCAGCCATGGCGATCCAGGACCTTGGCGGTTTCCTCGGGCCGCTGCCAGTAGCCCTTCATCACCTGCGGGCCACGTACCTGCAGCTCGCCCTCTTCGCCGACGTCCGCCAACTGGCCGTCCTCGCGTATGAAGCGCACCCAAGTGGAGGGCAACGGCACCCCGATGGTGCCGCTGAAGTCGCTTTCACGCATCCGGGAAATGTCGATCGGACTGATGCTCACCACCGGCGAGCATTCGGTCAGGCCATAACCTTCGACGATCGGCACCCCGGTGACTTCCTTCCAGCGCTGGGCCACGGCGGTATGGGTGGCCATGCCACCGGCGATCGACAGTTTCAGGTCGGAGAAGTCGCGCCCACGGAACTCCTCGTTCTCCAGCAGGCCATTGAACAAGGTGTTGACCCCGACGATGCCGCTGAACTTCTCCTTGCGCAGGATCATCTGCACCCGCTTCACGTCGCGCGGGTTGGCGATCAGGATGTTGCGCCCGCCCAGGCACATGAACATCAGGCAGTTCACCGTCAGCGACAGCACGTGGTACAGCGGCAGCAGGGTGACGTTGGTTTCCTGCTGGTTCTCGTCCAGCTGGTCGCCGACCCAGGCCTTGGCCTGCATCAGGTTGGCCAGGATGTTGCGGTGGGTAAGCATGGCACCCTTGGCATCGCCCGTGGTTCCGCCGGTGTACTGCAAGAAGGCAATGTCGTCCTGCGCAAGGTCCACCGGTCGATGCTCCAGCACCGCCGCCAGCTTCATCATCGCCGGGAAGCGAATCGAGCCTGGCAGGTTGAACTTGGGAACCTGCTTCTGCACGTGGCGCAGGACGAAGTTCAGTGCCGCGCCCTTGAAGGTGCCCACCAGGTCGCCGATGGAGGCCACCACGATGTTCTTCAACTTGCTGCCCGGCATGGCCTGTTCCAGGGTATGGGCGAAGTTCTCGAAGATCACCACGGTCTCGGCACCGCTGTCCTTGAGCAGGTGCCGCAATTCATGGGCGGTGTACAGCGGGTTGACGTTGACCACCACCGCTCCCACCAGCAGGGTGCCGAACAGGCAGATCGGATACTGCAGGCTGTTGGGCATCATCAAGGCTACCCGGTCGCCCTTCTTCACGCCCTTGGACTGCAACCAGGCGGCGAAGGCGAACACCCGCTTCTCCCACAAGTCATAGCCCATCTCGGTGCCAATGCTGACATAGGCCACCCGTTGTCGATACTTGTCCACGTGTTCGAGAAACACCTCGCGCAGCGACTGGTAGCGGTCGATGTCGGCTTCGATATCGCTGGGTACACCCGGCATATAGGCGTTGAGCCAGATACGCTCCACGGGCTGCAGGCTTACGACGCTCATTGGCAGTCTCCTTGTTATTTTATTTTTCGACGATGGCGGTGACACCCAACCCGCCTGCCGCACAGACGGAAATCAGTCCGCGGCCTCCACCGCGCTCGTGGATGGCCTTGGCCAGGGATGCCAGCAGGCGCCCGCCGGTGGCGGCAAAAGGATGCCCGCAACCCAGGGAGCCGCCGTTGACGTTGAGTTTGGCCCGATCGATGCTGCCCAGTGGTCCTTCGAGCCCGAGCCTGTCCCGACAATAGTCGGCATCTTCCCAAGCCTTGAGGGTGCATAGCACCTGGGCAGCGAAGGCTTCGTGGATCTCATAGAAGTCAAAGTCGCCAAGCCCCAGCCCCTCCCGGGCCAGCATACGCGGCACCGCGTAGGCTGGAGCCATCAGCAGGCCCTCGGTGCCATCGACGAAACTCACCGCCGCGGTCTCCCCGGTACGCAGGTAGGCCAGCACTGGCAGATTGTTGGCTGCGGCCCATTCTTCGCTGGCCAGCAGCACCACCGAGGCGCCATCGGTCAGGGGCGTCGAGTTGCCCGCGGTCAGGGTGCCGTTGTTGCGATCGTAGGCCGGGCCCAGGCCGGCGAGCTTCTCCAGGCTGGCATCGGCGCGCAGGTTGTTGTCCCGCGCAAGGCCGCGATACGGCGTCAGCAGGTCGTCGAAAAAACCCCGCTGGTAGGCCGCACTCAACCGCTGGTGGCTGGCCAGGGTCAGTTCGTCCTGGGCCAGGCGCTTGATCTGCCAACGCTTGGCCATTTCCTCGCAGTGCTCGCCCATGGACAGGCCGGTGCGCGGCTCGCCGTTACGCGGCAGCAATGGCTTGAAGAACATCCCGGGGCGCACCTTGAGCAGGCTGCGCAGCTTGTTGCCAGTACCCTTGGCGCGATTGGCCGCGAGCAAGGTGCGACGCAAACCCTCGTTGATGCCGATGGGCGCATCGGAGGTGGTATCGGAACCCCCGGCGATGCCCACCTCGATCTGCCCCAGGGCAATCTTGTTGGCCACCAACAGCGCTGCCTCGAGCCCGGTACCACAGGCCTGCTGGATATCGTAGGCCGGAGTCTGCGGCGACAGCGTGGTGGACATCACGCACTCGCGGGCCAGGTTGAAATCCCGCGAGTGCTTGATCACCGCCCCCGCGGCGAACTCCCCCAGGCGTTGTCCGGCAAGGCCGTACCTGTCCACCAGGCCTTGCAGGGCCGCCACCAGCAGGTCCTGGTTACTGTCGTTGGCGTACACCGTGTTTGAGCGGGCGAACGGAATCCGGTTGCCACCGATGATCGCTACCCGGCGCACTGGCGCCGGATTGAAACTGTACTCAGTCATTACCGAGCTCCCCAGGTCAGTAGGCCGCGCATGTGGGGCTTGTCGCCCGCGTTGTTGCGCACTTCGAATTCATGGCGCGGGCCGTCGGGCACGCGACTCCACAGGCTCACCGAGGCCGGCAGGAAGATCGGCAGCTTGAACTCGCAGTCCAGCTGCGCCGCAGCCAGTGGATGCGGTGGTTGTTGTGCCGCCAGGGCCCGGCCCAGGGTCCACATGCCGTGGGCGATGGGTCGGCGGAAACCGAACAGCCGCGCCCCCAGCCAGGAGGTGTGGATCGGATTGAAGTCGCCGCTGACCTTGGCGAAACGCCGGCCCAGGTCCCCGGCCAGGCCCCAGCGTTGGGTGCGTACCAGGGCCTGTTCGTCCAGCTCCAGCGCGCCCGCCCAGGGTTCGCCCACAGGGCCGGAGACACCGCGGCGCAGATACAGGCTGTCGCCCTCCCAGACCAAGCCGCCGCCACTGAAGGCACGAGTGGCGATGGACAGGGCCTGGCCCTTGGGATGAGCCACCCAGCGCTCGGCAAAGACTTCCAGGCGCAGGGCCTGGCCTTCCTCCAGGCGCTGATGCTGGCGAATACGGTTGGCCAGATGGACCATGCCGCTGGCCGGATAGGGAAAGGTCCGGCTGGTGAGCAGCAATAGATGCAGGGGGAACGCCAGGGTATGGGGGAACGACAGCGGCACCCCATGCTCGCGGCGGAACCCGCAGGCCTGGGCATAACGGGCGACCTGCGTCGCCTGCAGCTCCACCGCCGGGCGCACCAGGCGCTCGGTGGGAAGCTGCGGTGCAGTCTCCAGCTTGGGCTTGCGCAAACCGCGCAGGCCGTCGTAGAGCAACTGGCCACGGGACGGTGGCGGCTCGATGATGCGAATCGCGGAATCGGCACTCATGGCTCAGGCTCCCAGCAGGCTTTGCCCGCAAACGCGGACCACCTGCCCATTGATCCCGCCGGAGGCTGGATGGGCCAGCCAGGCGATGGTCTCGGCCACATCCACCGCCTGCCCGCCCTGGGACATGGAGTTCATCCGCCGTCCCGCCTCGCGGATCATCAACGGGATCTTCGCGGTCATCTGGGTTTCGATGAATCCCGGAGCCACGCCATTGACCGTGATCTGCTGGCGAGCCGCCAACGGCGCCAGGGCCTGTACCAGGCCGATGACCCCGGCCTTGGACGTGGCGTAGTTGCTCTGGCCGAGGTTGCCGGCGATACCGGAAATCGACGACACGCAGACAATCCGCCCGCCTGGATTGAGCCCCTGCCCCTCCAGCAGTGCCTGGCTGAGCAGCAACGGCGCTTGCAGATTGACGGCCATGACCTTGCGCCAGGCGGCCTCGGTCATCTTCGCCAGGGTCTTGTCCAGGGTGATGCCGGCGTTGTGCACCACGATATCGAAGGCGCCCTGCTCGGCGACGAACGCCAGCAAGCGCTGGCCGGCATCGGTCGCAGTGATGTCCAGGGCCAGGGCGCTGCCGCCCAAGCTGGCGGCGGCCTGTTGCAGCTCGGCCTCACTCTGTGGGATATCCAGGCACACCACCTGGGCGCCTTCGCGGGCCAGGACCTTGGCGATGGCCAGGCCGATACCGCGACAAGCCCCGGTAACCAGGGCCCGGCGCCCGTCCAGCGGACGCTGCCAATCCAGCTGGCGAGGCACATCCACCGGTTCGCCAATACGCACCACCTGGCCCGAGACATAGGCCGAGGCCCGGGACAGGAAGAAGCGCAGGCTGCTTTCCAGCTCGGCTTCGGCACCGGGCTCGACATACAGCAGCTGTACGGTGATGGCCCGACGCAGCTCCTTGCCCAGGGAGCGCACGAACCCTTCCAGCGCGCGCTGGGCCACGGCCTGCTCCAGCCCGGTGCAATGCTCCGGCGGGGTTCCCAGGATCAGCACCCGGCCATGGGCGGTCAGGCGCCGGACGTTGGCATGGAAGAAGCGGTACAGCTCATCGAGCTGGGCCACATCGCCCAGCCCACTGGCGTCGAATACCACGCCCTGGACCTTCACGGTCGAGGGTGCGTTGATGCTTGCGGCCTGCGCCGCCACGATGTCGGTGGCGGCGAAGATCCGTTGCAGCTCGCCCAGCAACCGCCCCTCGGGCGCCGCAGCGAGGATCACCGGGTTGATCAGGTTGCCGCCCTGCCCCTCGCGGTTGCGCTGCAGCGGCACCGGTTGTGGCAGGCCGGTACGCTGGGCCAGCCAGCGGCCCCACCCGGAATTGACGAACGAAAGATAACCGTCAGACATATAAGGATCCCGAACAAAACCAGTAGAGGGTCAATAGGCCGAATCGCTGGCCGCCACCGCGTCTTCGCTGCTGGCGCTGCGTTTGCGCGAGGCTGGCTTGGCGCCCTGCTCGAAGTGCGCCTGGCGCTGCTGCAAGGCCTCCAGCAAACCGAAGTCCTGCGGGAAGTCGTCCACCTGGATCGCGTGGTCACCGTACTCTACGTAGCGGTCGAGCAACTCATCCTCGTCCTGGCTGATCAACTGCAGCTCCAGAGCCTGTACTCGCCAAGCGTCGAAGGCCGTGCGGGAGATCGGCAGCGGCCCCAGGGTGCCCTGCTTGATCGCCGGCTTGAGTCGCGCCTCGATCAGCTCCACCTGCGGTTGCAGGCGGAACGCCAGTTCGCCGTAGGCCAGCTTGTCGATGTCCGGTTGCGGAATGTAGGAGTCGGCCAGCAGGCGGTCGCGGGTCGCGCCCGGGGTCTGTACCAGTTCGGCGACTTCCGCCAGCAGGCGGTCGCTGGGTTTGTTCTGGGGAATGCCGAACGGGAAGCTCAGGCCGCGAATGATCCGCGCCGCCGCCTTGGACGGATAGTTTTCCAACACTTCGGCCAGGGCTTCATGAGCTCGCAGCAGCGCGTCCTGGGCAGCCCAGTGCACCAGGGGCAGATCGGCCTGGGGCCGGCCATCGTCCTCGAAGCGCTTGAACACGCAGGACAGGATGTACAGCTGGGAGAGAATGTCGCC
The DNA here is from genome assembly GCF_009380155.1 of Pseudomonas piscis. Lineage (GTDB taxonomy): Bacteria > Pseudomonadota > Gammaproteobacteria > Pseudomonadales > Pseudomonadaceae > Aquipseudomonas > Aquipseudomonas piscis. The sequence continues at coordinate 876,760 of NZ_WHUV01000002.1, forward strand.
CAAACGCCCGGTGATGCTTTCCTTGCGCTTGAGCGCGCCGCCCAACACGCCCATGGAGATGTCCGAAGCCAGGGCCAGCACCACCGACAGGCGCTCGACCTGGCGGTAGTAAGGCGCCAGGGCCTTGTCGGTGTTGCCCGGGGTCTTGATCAGGCGCCCGCCGGTAACCGCATGCACGGCAGCACGCACGGTGTTGGCGAAGACGAAGCTGATATGGCCGAACATGGCGCTGTCGAACGCTTCCAGGCCCTTGCGCCCGGTATCGCGGGCCGCCTCCATCTCGCGAAAGACGTAAGGATGGCAACGGATCAGCCCCTGGCCGTAGATGATCAGGCAGCGGGTCATGATGTTCGCGCCTTCCACGGTGATGGCGATCGGGCTCTGCTGGTAGGCGCGGGCCAGGAAGTTGTTGGGCCCCATGCAGATACCCTTGCCGGCGACGATATCCATACCATCGTTGACGATGATCCGCGCGCGCTCGGTGACGTGGTATTTGGCGATGGCCGAGATCACCGAGGGTTTCTCGCCGGCATCCAGGGACGCCACCGATACCCGGCGCACCGAATCACAGGCGTACAGGTGCCCGGACATGCGCGCCAGGGGTGCCTGGACGCCCTCGAACTTGCCGATGGGCAAGCCGAACTGCTTGCGCATCGCCGCATAGGCGGTGGTGCCACGGACCGCGACCTTGCCCAGGCCGACGTTGGACGACGGCAGGGAAATCGCCCGTCCGGCGGCCAGGCACTCCATCAGCATGCGCCAGCCGTTGCCCACCTGCGCCGCGCCGCCAATCACCCACTCCAGGGGAATGAACACATCCTTGCCGGTGGTCGGGCCGTTCTGGAATACCGCGTTCAGCGGCCAATGCCGACGTCCGGTATTCACCCCCGGATGGGTAGTGGGAATCAGTGCGCAGGTGATGCCCAGGCTGCCCTTCTTGCCCAGCAGGCCGTCCGGGTCTTCGGCGCGAAAGGCCAGGCCCAGCACGGTGGCGATCGGCCCCAGGGTGATGTAGCGCTTGTCCCAGGTGACACGAAAGCCCAGCACTTCCTGGCCCTCGAACTGGCCCTTGCAGACCACGCCGGTATCGGGGATGGCCCCGGCGTCGGAACCGGCATAGGGGCTGGTCAGGGCAAAGCACGGAATGTCTTCGCCACGGGCCAGGCGCGGCAGGTAGTGCTGGCGCTGGGCCTCGGTGCCGTAGTGCAGCAGCAGCTCGGCCGGGCCCAAGGAGTTGGGCACCATGACCGAGATCGCCGCTGCCGAGCAGCGGGTGGAAAGCTTCATCACCACCTGGGAATGGGCATAGTGGGAGAAACCTTTGCCGCCGTACTGCTTGGGAATGATCATCCCCAGGAAGCCGGCTTCCTTGGTGTACTGCCAGGCCTTTGGCGACAGGTCCTGCCAGACCTGGGTGGTTTCCCAGTCGTTGGCCATGTCGCACAGGGTTTCCACTTCGTTGTCCATGAACGCCTGTTCCTCGGCGCTCAGGCTGGCCGGCGCGGCGCCCAGCAGGCGCTTCCAGTCAGGCTTGCCGCTGAACAGCTCGGCATCCCACCACACGGTGCCGGACTCGATGGCTGCGCGTTCGGTATCGGACATGGCCGGCATGATCTTGCGAAACATCGCCAGGGCCTTGCTGGTGAGCAAGACGCGGCGCAGGGGCTTAACCGTCATCAGGGCCGCCGGCAGCACCACCAGCAACACGCCCAGGGCCAGGCCCAGGGTGCCCACCAGGCTCAGCAGATGACCAGCCGCCAGCCACACCAGGCCGGCGCCCAGCCACAGGGCCGCGCTCGCCTGTCGATACGCCAGGGCCAGCGCCGCGGCAACTCCCACCAATAACCAGACAATCATGGAATACCTCTCTTGTTCTAACGAGACAGCTCCTTGGAGCCCGGGCGTTGTGCCGGCCCCTCGGAAACCACACTACAAAGGAACCAAGCGCGTTTCAAATTTTATTTTGAAATTTTTATTTAACGAATTTCAGCAAAACGAAATGGCCGAACGGAGTCAGCCTGGGGTTGAAAAAAATGAATGAAAACGGGCCCTGGAACGGCCCGTTCAGTCAACGACAGCAGCGCAATCCTTTGGCGCTGCCGTTGTGTCTTGCGGGGTCAGCCCTTAGAAGTGATAGGTCGCGGACAGGCTGACCACCTCGCCCTTGGCGTTGACCTTGCCGTCCAATCGCGAGGCACCGAGACGATCCACGTTCTGGGTCTTGATCTTGGCTTCCTTGACGAATTGCCGCGAGTAGGCACCGTCGATGGTCAGGCCGGGAATGGCCTTTATGTCATAACCAAAACCCAGGGAAGTGAACCAGCGGTCGTTGTCCGGAATACGCGGGTCACGCGTCTCGTTCCGGGTAGGCGTCTGGTCATAGGCCACACCGGCACGCAGGGTCAACTGGTCGGTAAACCGGTAATCGCCACCCAGTGAGTACATCATGGTGTTCTTGTACTTGTAGGGGATCGACACCAGGGTATTGCCCTGGGACTTCAGGGTCAGGTCCTCGAATGACGACCACTCGGTCCAGAGCATGCTGGCACCCAGGGTGAAACGATCATCGAACACGTGTACCCAATCCAGGCCGATGGTGGCCGGAATATCCAGCTTGGCCGAGGCTTTGGCGCCATCCGGATTGAGCCTCAGATCAGAATAAGCCGCTTCCACCAGCGGCTTCCCGTTAATCACGGGCGCCGTCATGGCATTGCGACCAAACTCATCGGCATAGATGTTGTATTTACCCTTCATATTATTCTTGATCTTGGCGTGATAATTCAGGCCAAGAGTGTCGCGGTCCGTGGGTTTCCAGACCACACCCGTGAACCAGCCCACCGAGGTGTTATCCACCTTGACGCGCATCAGGTTCGACCCCACTCCTGATGGAAAGGGAACTCCGCCGAGCCCTGGCGAAACCGCGGCAGCGCCCGTCAGGTTGAGGTTCTGGCTGACGAAACCCTTACTGTGCTGGACGATGACACCAGCGCCCAGGGAGAAATCATCATTGACTTTGAACGACAGGGATCCGGTCAGACCCACCGTCTCGATCTTGGTATCGACTGCGAAATCGCGGATCTTGGAATTGTTTTCATCCCAGGTACTGCGCATGCCCATGGGCACCACCTGGCTGAGCCCGAAGGCGAACCGATCATTGATCGGAACCACCATGAAACCTGTTGGCAGCCAGGCGGTGAAGCCGCCTTGTCCACCATTGCCATTCAGAGGCACCGGGGCGCCTTGTCCTCCGTTTGCATCAATCGGTATGGTAGTTGCCGGGTTGCCTTGGTAATCGAAGGCATCTCCTTTGTACTTCATCTTGATGCGGGCATAGTCGACCGTCATCTGGACCACGTTCTGGTCGATGAATGCCATGGCCGCCGGGTTGTTGAAGGCTGCACTTGGATCGTTCTTGAACAGAGAACCACCACCGAAGGCCCGGCCCCACCCAGGAGCACCATAGGTGGGCGTGGAAAAGCCACCTGCCTGCACTGTACCGATAGCGCTGAAGCTCCCCAGTATCGCCAGTGCTACTGCTGCGCGCAGCTGTTGTTTCTTATTATTCATGCCCCTCTCCTTATTCTTATAGATGACAAGCGACACTGCAGGGCAACCCTTGCCCGCAGATCACCGCCTCTTGCGAGGCGGTGTCCTTCAGCGGGTGATCAGCCCTTGGTTCCAGCCAATGCTTAAATCACTTTGGCCTTAGGATCCGGCTTGGCATTCAGGACATCGACGGTGCAACCACCGGCCAGAGACTGAGGAGTACTCAGGCTGAGGGAGTTGGTGGTGTTGCTCCAGGCCACAGCGATCGTGGTTGGGCCGCAGTTGGTGGACGGGAAGGATGAAATGCTGTAGCCCACATTGGTCACGGTGCCGGCGGTGGTGCTATTGGCTGTCAGGGTCCATGGCAAACCGGTGATCTTCGGCAAGCTGCACAGTGGATTGCTGCCGCTGACAGTCGCGCCGGTGATGCTGGCAACGCCGTTGTTGATGGAGCCGCTGAAATTGATATTGCAAGTTACTGGCGCGCCAAACGACGAAGGCGAACGTACGGTGATGCTGCCGCCCGGAGTGGTGAAGTTACCACTCGTAGCTCCGCTATCGAAAACGATACTGGCAGCGTTAGCCATGGAGGCAGCGCCCAGGCAGGTGAAAAGAGCAGTAGCGGACACGAGAGTTTTGATGCCTTTCATTGTTGTTTTTCCTCACATGTATGGCGATTTATTCGCCGGGGGTTAATGGCCCTGAACGAGACGACGCGGAGAACAACGACCGAGCTTCCCTTTCCAGCCAAATCTTCAATTCGTTTTATAGGTACACCGTCGACTCAGGGCGCGACCCGGAACGTGGGCGGCATCTGGATCGATACGGTCTTGATGGTGCAACCGCCGTCGAGGCTGACCTGGGTCGCCTCGAGCTTGCCGGTGCTGTTGTTCCAGCTACCTTCGGCGGTGCTCGGCCCGCACTCGCCCCCCACCAGGGGCGCGTGCACCGTGACTCGGATACCTGACATGGCGCCGCTGGTTTCATCCTTGGCGACCAGCTTCCAGGGCAAGTGCGTGGCTTCGACCTGGCCACACTTGAGCCCGCCGCTGAAATCCACTTGCTCGACACTGGCATAGCTACCGTCGGCGCTGACCTTGCCGCTGACCTGGATGGTGCAATCGGCGTTGATGATGCTCTTGGCGAAACTGATGGGGCCCTTGGCGGTGAACGGCGTATTGGCCGGCTCGATACGCGCGGCCTCGGCAGCACCCATCAGCGACACCCCCACCAGGACAACGAACAGACGGGCTGCGAATAGCGGTGAGATAGACATCCGTGACTTCCTTACAGTTGCTTATTGTTGTTGTCGGTCAACGTGTTTAAGGACTTCTGTCTTGCTTTGCTCACCGCTCAAGGGGCGAATCGCAGGTGAACACGACCTATTCACGAGCACTTGAGGTGGTGAGCAGTACAACTAAAAAGCGGTATCTCAATCGGTTGCGTTGAAGCCGTAACGCTTGAGAATCTCGGCGCGCTTGGCCGGGTGAATGTTGGCCAGTCGTACGTCACCCGAGTAGTGAGCCAGCACCCGATGGTCCATCAGCCGGCGCCAGAGGAACGGCACGTAGGCCCAGACGATCATGGTGGCGTAGCCGTAGGGCAACTGGGGTGACTCGTCGAAGTGGCGCAGGGCCTGGTACGCACGGGTCGGGTTGGCATGGTGGTCCGAGTGCCGCTGCAGTTGGAACAGGAAGATGTTGGTGACGATCCGGTTGCTGTTCCAGGAGTGACGTGGCGAGCAGCGCTCGTAGCGACCGTTGGCCTGTTTCTGGCGCAGCAGGCCGTAGTGCTCCACGTAGTTCACCACCTCCAGCAGGGAGAAACCGTAGATGCCCTGGATCACCAGGAAAGGAATCACCGCGACACCGAGCCAGGCGATCAACACGCCCCACAGCACCGCGCTGTAAGCCCAGGAACTGAGTACGGTGTTTTTCCAGTGCAGGGTCGGCAGGCCCTGCTTGCGCAGCCGCTCGCTCTCCAGGTGCCAGGCCGAGCGCAGGCTGAACCATACGGTGCGAGGCAGGAAACTCCAGAACGATTCACCCAGGCGCGAGCTGGCGGGATCTTCCGGCGTTGCTACGCGAACATGGTGCCCGCGGTTATGTTCGACGAAGAAGTGTCCATAGAAGGTCGAAGCCAGGGCCAGCTTGGCCAGGAACTTGGCCATCGGCAGGTTCTTGTGCCCCAGTTCATGGGCGATGTTGATGGCGATGCCGGTGGCCGCGCCAGTGGACATGGCCATGCCTATATAGGTGAACCAGGTCACGCTGCCATGCAACTGCGAACGCTCGGTGACGAATGCCGCGAAGTTCGCCAGGCCGCCCTGCAGGTGCAACTGCTCACTCAACTGGACCAAACCGCCGGCCATGACCCAGTCCACCCCGTGGACCGCCATCCAGGCGGTGACGACCAGGGACAGCACCGAGAGCACGGCGCAGCTGTAGACGATGAAACGGTAGTAGGGTTGTTTTTCCAGGTCCGGAACGGCGGACTCAGGCGGGTTGCTGGTGTCTTCGCCGATCAGCCCGTCGATCAGGGGAATCAGGCCGAAAATTACCAGTACACCGATCCACCAGGAGAGCTGGACGCCGGTGAGGAGCGCGAACACTCCGGACAACAAGGGGGTGATCATGGGCAAGGTACCCAGCCACCACAGGTGACGCTTGCCATCGGTCCAGACTTGAGGTGCCGCCACTGAAATATTCATGGCAGCCTCCGCAGGATGGCAGTCGACAAGGATGCTATAAAGGAAAGCGCATCAGCGCTGTCCGAAGCGTGAATGAATGAAGATGAAGCGTGAAATGGCGGTATTTTCATTATTTTAACCACTCAATTGCACTTTCAAAAAAAACATTCAAAACATTTTTTTAAAATAAATAGCGCGGATTCGATAGCTCGTCAACTATTTTTTCAGTCTGTTTTGAATGTCGCCCGTAAAGCAGTTACAGCTGCTGCCAGAGTCGTCGCCAGGTACCGAAAGCACCCCGCATCACGCCCCTAGCCTGCCCGTGAAGCCGCGAACGGCGGATGCAGCACCGTGGCGCTGCGTTGTGGCGCGGCCTGGGAAGCTACCTGATGGACCATCGCCACCACGTGCTCCACGGCGCTGATGGGCAACATGTGCCCACGCCCCTGAACGATTTCCAGCATCAATCCCGGCACCTTGCCGACCATGGCTTCACCATGCCGGCGATAGCTGAGCACCGGGTCCCTGGAGCCGTAGATCAAGCCCACCGGCAGCTTCAGGCTCGGGTAATGCTTGACCATGTCGGGCAAGTCCCGGTTGACCACGGCGATCTCGCTGGAAGCGTTGTAGAAGTTGTTCGAGCGCATGCCCAGCAAGCCGCCGCCGCGCACGTCGAAATCCTCGGGCACCGAGTCCGGGGCGAATACCGCCTTGACCAGCTTGTGCCGACCGAGCATGGCCATGGGTGCCGCCAGCGTCAGCGACATCCAGCGGCGCAGCAGCGCCGGGCGCACCCCCAGGGACAGGAACACCAGGGGCAGCATGCGTTGGGGGTGGGTAAGCGGCGCGACCAGGACCAGTCCGGACACCGACTGCGGATGGTTCAACGCCAGGGACAAGGCGATGGCGCCGCCCAGTGAGTGCCCGAGCACCAGGGGCTGGTTCAAATCCAGGGCGCGAATGAACTTGGCGACCAGGCTGGCCTGGGCCGGCAGGTCCGCCGGCGCCCCGCGACTACGGGTGGAATAACCGGAACCTGGCCGATCCAGGGTGATCACCCGGTAGCGGTCACGCAACTGCGGCGCCAGGGAATGAGTCAGGTTGCGTCCACACCCGGACAGGCCGTGGATCATCAGCAAGGCGGGCCCCCTGCCCTCATCGGTGTAGTGCAGGCGCTCGCCACCGACTTCGAGGAAACGCCCATTGATCGGCACTTGGCTTTCGATCCGGCGGTCGATGCGAAAACTCACCACCCAGAGCACCACGCTGACTACCAGGAATATCGCCGCCGCTATCAGCCATTCCATGACTCGCCCCCTCGAGCTGCCCCGCACCATGACCGGATCGGAATGATCTGGCTGGCTTGCCGGCCTGGCCTGGTGCCGCCTGTGGCGCTTCGTTCCGCTTGCGGAAGAGCCCCGTAAATCCACAGGCGACGAGCGCAGGTGACATTTGCAGGTGATTTATTTAAATTAATTTTTAAAACATTATTTTAAATTGTGCAATCCTGAGTTTTCATCCACGGACGAAAGTCACCCCAAGCGTCAATACAATCGAGGTACACACAATGAATGCGTACTCGCCACCCGATGACCCCGAGGTCGTCGATATCGCCATCATCGGCGCCGGCTTCGCCGGACTGTGCATGGCGATCAAGCTCAAGCAAGCCGGCATCGAGGATTTCTTCGTCGCCGAACAGGCCGCCGCCCTGGGCGGCACCTGGCGCGACAACCACTACCCCGGCTGCGCCTGCGATGTGCAATCCCATGTCTATTCCTTCTCCTTCGCCCCCAATCCGAACTGGACCCGGCAATTCGCCCCGCAACCGGAAATCCGCGAATACCTGGAGAACTGCGCCCGGGATTTCGCCCTGGCCCCCTATCTGCGTTTCGACATGGCCCTTGAGCAGGCAGTCTTCGATGAGGATCGCGAGCGTTGGCAACTGCGCTTCAGCAATGGCCGCCGGGTCAGCGCACGGGTCCTGGTGTCCGGCATGGGCGGCCTGTCGCGCCCGTCGATCCCGGACATCCCTGGGCTGGAGAACTTCACCGGCAAGCGCTTCCACTCCCAGCAGTGGGACCACCGCTATTCTCTGCAAGGCAAGCGGGTGGCCGTGATCGGCACCGGGGCCAGCGCGATCCAGTTCGTACCCAAGATCGCCCCGCGGGTGGCCCAGCTCAAGCTGTTCCAGCGCACCCCGCCGTGGATCATGCCCAAGCCTGACCGGGAGCTCGGCGCCCTGGAGCGCTGGGCCTTCAAGCACCTGCCCTTCACCCAGCGCCTGGCGCGTTCAGCGCTGTACTGGGCCCTGGAAAGCCGGGTAATCGCCTTCGCCCGGCGACCCAGACTGATGAAGGTGGTGCAACGCGTAGCCCTGCGCCACTTGCGCAAGCAAGTGCCCGACCCATTGCTGCGCCAGCGCCTGACCCCCGACTACACCATCGGCTGCAAGCGCATCCTGATTTCCAACGACTACTACCCGGCGCTGTCCCGGGGCAACGTCGGCGTGGTCAGCGATGCCATCCAGCGGATCGAGGCCGATGCCGTGGTCACCGCCGACGGCAATCGCCATCCGGTGGACTGCATCATCTTCGGCACCGGCTTCCAGGCCACCGACCCGCTGCCCCATGGCCTGCTCTTCGGCCGTCGTGGCCAGGACGTGATGGACTACTGGTCCCGCGGGGCCCATGCCTACCTGGGCACCTGCCTGCCGGGCTTCCCCAACCTGTTCATGATCATCGGCCCCAACACCGGGCTGGGGCATAACTCGATGATCCTGATGATCGAGGCCCAGGTGGACTACATCCTCAAGGCCCTGGAACGGATGCGCCAGGAAGGCATCGGCACCCTTGAGGTCAAGGCCGACGTCGAGCGCCAGTACAACCAGCGCCTGCAGCAACGCCTGGCCGGGGCGATCTGGTCCACCGGCGGTTGCCGCAGCTGGTACCTGGACCCGCGCAGCGGGCAGAACACCACGCTCTGGCCCGGCTCCACCTTGAGCTTTCGCAAGGCCGTGCAGCACTTTGAGCTGCAGGACTACCTGGCCAGCCGCCTGCCGGCTGCCGCTGTCGCCAGCGCGCCGGTCGTCGCGCGCCCACTGAACCTGCAAGAGGCCGCCACCCATGAAGAACTTTAACGGTAAAGTCGCCGCCATCACCGGCGCCGCCTCAGGCATGGGCCGTGCCCTGGCCATAGCCCTGGCCCGGGAAGGCTGCCACCTGGCCCTGGCCGACAAGAACCCCCAGGGCCTGGCCCAGACCGTGGCCCAGGCCCGCGCCGCCACCTTGTTGCCGTTGCGCATCAGCAGCCAGGAACTGGACGTCGGCGACCGTGACGCGATGTTCGCCTGGGCTGCCGCCAGCGCCGCCGAGCATGGCCAGATCAACCTGATCTTCAACAACGCCGGCGTGGCCCTGTCGAGCACCGTCGAAGGCTCGAGCCTGGCGGACCTGGAGTGGATCGTCGACGTCAACTTCTGGGGCGTGGTGCACGGCACCCAGGCCTTCCTGCCCTACCTCAAGCAGGCGGGCGAAGGTCACATCATCAACACCTCCAGCGTGTTCGGGTTGTTCTCGCAACCGGGCATGAGCGGCTACAACGCCACCAAGTTCGCCGTGCGCGGCTTTACCGAGTCCCTGCGCCAGGAACTGGACCTGCAAGGCAACGGGGTCTCGGCCACCTGCGTGCATCCAGGCGGCATCCGTACCGAGATCGCTCGCACCAGCCGCATCAGCGACAACGTCAAGGGGTTCTTGATCGACAACGAACAACAGGCCCGCGACGACTTCGAGAAACTGTTCATCACCTCGGCAGAAACCGCGGCCAAGGTGATCCTGCTGGGCGTGCGCAAGAACAAGCGCCGGGTGCTGATCGGCCGCGATGCGCATTTTCTCGACCTGTTCATCCGCCTGCTGCCCAGCGCCTACCAGGCCCTGGTGGTGTGGGCCAGCCGGCGCATGGCGCCCAAGCCTGGCAAACAGCACGCACCAGTCTACGAACCCCAGGACGAGCGCGGCCTCTAGGCCGCCCTTGCCATGTCTAGAGGAGCGACAGCCATGCTGCCCATCCGCCGCGACATCAAGGTCGAACTGCCTGCCGAGCGCATCTGCGACTGGCATGAACAAGGCAGCCACGTGACCCATTTCTTCAATGCCCTGTCCCTGCTGTTTCCTTCCGGCGAGCTGTTCTTCATGGACAGCGTGCGCCACTACCGCGAGCGCATCCACGACCCCGAACTCAAGCGCCAGATCCAGGGTTTCATCGGCCAGGAGGCCATGCACAGCCGCGAACACCAGCACTACAACGACCTGCTGCAGGACGCCGGCTTGCCGGCCCACCTGCTGGACCGAAGGCTGCGGATGATCCTCGACTTCCAGAAGAAGCACTTCGCACCGGCGTTCAACCTGGCCCTGACCATCGCCCTGGAGCACTACACGGCGATCCTCGCCGACCTGCTGCTGCGCGACCCCAGCCGTTTCGGCGCTTCGGTCGAAGGCTACCGGCAGATGTGGCAATGGCACGCCCTGGAGGAAACCGAGCACAAGGCGGTGGCCTATGACGTGTGGAACACCGTGCTCAAGCCAGGGCCCAAGCGCTACCTGATCCGTACCGGCACCATGCTGTTCACCACCCTGACCTTCTGGCTGGTGGTGTTCGATTTCCATGTGCGCATGTTGATCGCCGATCGCAAGCGCGGCGGCCACTGGCGCGGAATGTGGCAGGTGATCAAGTACCTGTACGGCCCCAAGGGGGTGTTCCCACGGATCGCCCTGCCCTGGCTGCAGTACTTCAAGCCGGGTTTTCACCCCTGGGACCATGACAACCGCCACCAGCTGCAACGCATCGACGGCCTGGTGCAGGACATCCAGCAGACTCGCGCCGCAGCGACCAAGTGACGTGGGCCAACCACCCTCGATCGACAATCCGCCGGCAGCGCCCATGGCTGCCGGCACTCATCCGGCCAGCCGCCGGACAACCTTGATGCAAGGCACCGGCCGGCATCCAGCTACGCCCCGCCAGCCGCCTGCTAATCTGCAGCGGACCTTGTGTGCCGCGAGCCTGCGCCATGTTCCTGATCTTGCTGCCCCACCTGGGTTGCGACCCCACCGAAAGCAGCCTGCCCTGGCAGGCCGCCCGCGCCGCCGGCTTCGAGGCCTGCTTCGCCACGCCCCTGGGAATGCCGGCCTATGCCGATGCACGACTGGTAAGCATAGGTTTCGGCCCGCTAAATCCCGTGTTGATGACCCGTGCGGCAGATCTCGAGCACTACCGGCAGATGACCTGTGACCCGGCCTTTCGCAGCCCCCTGGGGTATGCCGAGGTCGACCCGCAGGCGTTCGAAGGGCTGCTGATCCCCGGCGGTCATGCCCGGGGCATGCGCAGCCTGCTGGAGTCGGCGCAGGTACGGCGAATCATCCTGGCGTTCTTCCAGGCCGACAGACCGGTGGCAGCGGTCTGCCATGGCCCCCTGGCCCTGGCCCGCTGCATCGATCCGCAAAGCGGACGCTCGGTGCTCTACGGACGCAAGGTCACCGCCTTGCTGGCCGGCCCCATGGAGCTGATGGCCTGGATCGTCACCGCGCCATGGCTGGGCCGCTACTACCGCACCTACGACCAATGCGTCGAGCAGGAGATCAAGGCGCTGCTGGCCAGCCCGGCGGACTTCCTGCGCGGCCCGCTGCTACCCCGGCGCGACTCGGCGGAGCATCCCGAGCGCGGTTTCGTGGTCCGTGACGGCAACCTGCTGACCGCCCGCTGGCCCGGGGATTGCCACCGTTTCGCCACCGAGTGGGTGACGCTGTTGCAGCAAGCGCGCGCGGCCGCGCCTCAGCCGCTGCAGGCCAGCCGCTGACCGGGCTTGAAGGCATGCCGATGGGCACTCCAGACCAGCACCAGCCCTACCACGGCCAGCGCCGCCATCGCCCAGGGGAACGACCCCGCACCATGGCGTTGCAGCAACAGGCCGCCCACCACACCGCCGCCGGCGATCCCCAGGTTGAAGATGGTCACCAGCATCGACTGGGCGACCTCGGCGCCCTCCCCGGCAGCATCCGCCACCGCCGTCTGCAGCAGGGTCGGCGCGCCCCCGAAGGTCAAGCCCCAGGCGACGATGGCCGGCCACACCAACCACGGCTGTTCGGCACCGATCCCCAGGAGTAACGACGCCAGGGCGAAGCCGGCCAGGCTGCACAGGGTCAGCCCGCGCAACCAGCGGTCCACCAGCAGCCCGGTGCCCCAGATGCCCAGCAGCGAGGCCAGGCCGAACAGCAGCAAAGCCCGGTCCAGGGCGCCGGCCAGCCCCAGGGATTCGAGGAATGGGGCGATGTAGGTGTAGAGAATGTTGTGGGCCAGGATCCAGGCGAAGATCACCAGCAGCGCCTGGACAATCCCCGGGGCCAGGAAAATCTCCAGCACCGGTTGGCGTCGTTCGGCCTGCTGGCCGGGATGATCGGGCACCGCCAGGCGTACCCAGACCCACAGTCCCAGGGCCAACAGCGACAAGCCCCAGAACACCAGTTGCCAGTCCATCCAGCTTCCCAGCCAGGTGCCCAGCGGCACGCCCAGGCACAGGGCCAGCGGCTGGCCCACCCCTACCACCGCCAGGGCCCGCCCCTGCAACGCCGGGACCACCAGGCGCCGAGCGTAACCGGCCAACAAACCCCAGATCAGCCCTGCGGCCATGCCGGCGGCGAACCGCACGGCCAGGGTCAAGCCGTAATGAGTCGAAAGCGCCGTGAGACTGTTGCACAGCAGCAAGCCGCCGATGGCCAGCAGTAGCAATGGTCGGCGCCGCCAGCTGCGGGTCGCGGCGATCAACGGAATGGCCGCCACCACCGAGCCCAGGGCATAGACGCTGATCAACTGCCCGGCCATGGCCGGGTCGATGGCCAGGCCAGTGCTGATCTGGGGCAGCAGCCCGGCAGGCAGGGTCTCGGTAACGATGGCGATGAAGCCGGCCAGGGTCAGGGCCAGCAGGCGCCAGACCGGCAGCCGGCTGGCAACGGCCGGTACAGGTGGGTGGATAGTCATCCGCAAGGTACTCACGCAAGAAGAGAACAAAGCGCCGCCAGGCACGGTCGGACCGCGCCTGTACACGCCCAGGATCGATTGGAGCAGCAGGCTCAGGCCAGGTAGGAGGCGGCCATGTCCTTGTCGCCGTGGCCCAGGTCCAGGTCCAGTGCACGCTGGAAACGCTGGATGCCGGCTTCGGCCAGGTCCACCCTGACCCCAGCCTGCTGCGCCGCGGCCACCATCAATTGGGCGTCCTTCAGGGCGTTGGCCAGGGTGAAGCTCGGACGGTAGTCGTCATTGAGCATGGCGGCGGTCTTGACCTGGAAATAACCGCTGTCCAGCGGACCACCCGTCACCAGCTCCACCACCAGCGCCGGATCCACTCCCAGCCCCTTGGCCAGGGCCAGGCTTTCCGCCGCACCGTGGGTCAAGGCCAGGACCCAGCTGTTGAGGGCCAACTTCAAGCGGCTGGCGCCGCCGGGCTGCTCACTGGCCCACAGCACCCGCTTGGCAATGGCATCGAACAGTGGCTGCAACTCGGCCCGGTGCGCCTCGGGCCCGGCCCCCAGCACCAGCAGTTGTCCCTGCTCCGCCGGTTGTCGGGTACCCAGTACCGGAGCGTCGTAGAACACCAGCTCCCGGGCCCGGGCAAACGCCTCCAGCTCGGCGCAGGCCTGGACGCCCACCGTGGCCATCTGCAGCCACAGCGTGCCCGGTTGCAAGGCACTGGCGGCCTGCTCCATGGCTGCCAGCACCGCCGGCCCGTCCTTGTGCAGGGTGATGATCACCTCGGCCCCGCCTACGGCTTCGCTCGCCTGCGTGCAAAACCGGACCCCATCGGCTGCCAGTGCCTGGGCCTTGTGCGGCGTGCGGTTCCAGGCCCGCACGGCAAACCCCTGGCGTTGCAGGTTGCGCGCCACCGCGGCGCCCATGATGCCGATACCCAGTACAGCCACGGAACGCAATTGCTTGGTCATCTTCGATTTCTCCGGTTTCAGCAAATTAATGGAATGATCATTCCAATACAGGGCAAAAAAACCGGCCATTCCACCGGATGGCCGATCGACAATCAGTCTTGCCCATGGTTCGCAGCCTGGTGAACTAGGCCAGGCTGGCCAAGGCTACCTCCACCACATCCAGCAGACGCCGACGGCGCTCCTGCGGCAAACTGCCCTTGCCCAGCACCCGCAGGCCCTGGACGGTGCATACCACGAAGCTGGCCAGCGCCCGGGGATCCTTGTGCGCAGCGACCTGCCCCTGCTCCTGGCCGCGGCGCAACAGCCGCTCCAGGGCCGCCTCGATACGCTGGAAGTTCTGCGCCACCAGTTGCGCCACCAGCGAATCCTGCCCGGCGACCTCGAGCGCGGCATTGGCCGCCAGGCAGCCCAGGCGCTGGTCGTCTTGCAGTTCGTTGTCGACGATCTTCATCAATAGGCGCCGGACCAACTCCGGGGCCGGGGCGTCTTCGGCCAGCAGCTCGACGTTGGCCGTGGTCAATTGCTGGTAGCGCTTGAGCGCGCAGGTGTACAGGCCGTGCTTGCTGTCGAAGGCGTTGTACAGGCTGCTGCGACTCAGGCCAGTGCCCTCCACCAGGTCCTGGATCGAGGTGGCGGCATACCCGCGCTGCCAGAACACCTGCATGGCCGCATCGGCGATCTGGTCGGGGTCGAACTCCTTGGGACGCACGGCAAGTACCTTTTCTGGAATGAACGTTCCACAATTTAGAGGTACAAGCGCTGTTCGTCAACCGCCCCGGAGAAGGCTCCAGGGCGGCGAGCTGGTTTCAAGCGTGGACCCAGCGCCGATGCAGGTCCCGGGCCAGGGCATCGAGGACAAAACCGAGGACGCCGATCAGCAGCACCATGGCCATCAGTTCCGAGTAGGCCAGGCGATCGCGGGTATCGAGGATGAAATACCCCAGGCCGGCACTGACCCCGAGCATCTCGCACGGCACCAGCACGATCCACAGGATGCCGATGGCCAGGCGCACGCCGGTCAGTACATGCCCCAGCACCCCCGGCAGGATCACCTTGCGCAGGGTTTCCCAGCGCGTGGCACTCAGGCTGCGGCTCAGTTGCAGCCAGCGCGGGTCCAGTTGCCGCACCCCGGCTGCGGTGTTGAGCAGGATCGGCCACAGGGCGGCGAAGGCCAGCAGGAAATAGATCGGCTGGTCGCCCACGCCCATCAGCATCACCACCACCGGCATCCAGGACAGCGGCGAGATCATCCGCAGGAACTGGAACGCCGGGGTGGTGGCCGCCTCCAGATGCCGATAGCTGCCCACCAGCAAGCCCAGGGGCACGCCGATCAACAGGGCCAGCAACAGTCCCACCAGGATCCGCTTGAGACTCACCCAGGCATGTTCGTACACCTGGGGTTGCCCAAGCAGCTCGAACAGGCTGGCGAACGTCGCCTCGGGAGAGAAGCGTGCCGCCAGTCCATCGTCACCCGCCAGGTGCACGCCCAGCCACCAGCCCAGCAACAGGCTCGCCAGCCCGGCCAGCCCCAGGCCCCAATGCCCCAGGGAGGAAGGTCGCTTGTCCATCAAGGGGCGAACTCCTCACTGCGCTCGAAGCTATCGGCCAGGCCGAAAGCCTTGAGCCCGCCGACGCTGGCGATGGCGTTGCGCACGAAGCGATCGTCCACCAGGTCCCGGGCAGTGTGCTGGGGGTCGAGAGCGGCAAGGAAACCCTTGTCGCCTTCGATCAAGGTGTCCTTCAGGCGCTTGACCAACTCCTCGGTGTAGCTGGGGAACGGATACGGCTGGAAGTCGATACGCTGCTCATCCCATTGGCCATTGCGGATCGCTCCACTGGCCAGGTAAGCCTCGCGGTCCGTGGCGGCTGGCGCCAACACCCGGTCCAGCACCTGGGGCGCGTGGGGGGTGTAGCGGTTGCTGCCGTCCTTGGACAGCAATCGGGCGGCTTCGGCGCGGTGGTCGCGGGTCCAGAGCTGGGCCTTGACGATGGCGTTGACCACCTTCTGCGACCACTCGGGACGGTTGTTCAAGTCTTGCTCGTGCATGAACACCACGCAGCAGGCGTGGTTGCGCCAGACATCACCGGTGAAGCGTTGTACCCGGCCGACCTTGAGTTCCTCGGCCAGGGCATTGAAGGGCTCGGCGACGATGTAGCCGGCAATGCGCTTGCTGGCCAGGGCCGGCGGCATGTCCGACGGCGGCAGCACTACCAGGTTGACCTCGTTGGCGCCCAGGGCGCTGCCTGCGGCCTTGCTCACCGGCACCAGGCCGTTGTCGCGCAGCAGCTGCTGCAGCACCACGTTGTGGATCGAGTACCAGAACGGAATCGCCAGGGACTGCCCCGCCAACTGCCGGACCTCGGTGATGCCGGGAGCCACGGTCAGGCCGGAACCGCCGACATGGTTCCAGGCCACCACCTTGGCCGGCACCTTGCTGCCGTAGCGGGCCCAGACGGTCATCGGCGACAGCAGGTGGATGACGTTGACCTGTCCGGAGATAAAGGCCTCGATCACTTGGGCCCAACTGCGTAACAGCACCGGACGCTCGGCCTTGATTCCCTCGGCCTCGAACAGGCCGTTGTTGTGGGCGACCAACAATGGCGTGGCATCGGTGATCGGCAGGTAGCCGATGCGTACCGGCGCATCCGGCTCCAGGGCCGCGCGAGCCTGCAGGCTGTTGAGCAGCGGCAAGGCGCCACCGGCGGTCAGTAGCGCGCTGAGCTTGAGGAAGTCACGACGCGTGTGGGTGAAGTCGTCCAGGCACATGGTCAATCTCCGACGGTGCAGGCAAAGGGGAAGTGAGAGGGTTGCGGCTCGCCCGCCGAAGGGTCTTGAGAATCTCGATGCGCAAGGCGCCCAGTTCCTCGATCCGTTCGGCGCGCGGAGCCGGCAGGTCGATACGCCACTGGCCGAGGATGTGCGCCGGGCTGTTACCCAGTAGCAGCACCCGGTCGGACAGCAGCAGGGCCTCATCGATATCGTGGGTGATCAGCAGCGCCGCAGTGCGGTGCTGGCCGATCACCTGGAGCAGCAGTTGCTGCATGTCGGCCCGGGTCACCTCGTCCAGGGCGCCGAAGGGCTCGTCCAGCAACAGCACCTGGGGTTGGCGGGCCAGGCAGCGGGCCAGCGCGGTACGCTGGGCCATGCCGCCCGACAACTGCGCCGGGTAGCGCTGGCGCGCATGTTCCAGGCCGACATCGGCGATGGCCTGGTCGATGCGCTCCTTGCGCTGGCGGGCACTCAGGTGCGGCTGGCGAGCGAAGTCCAGGCCAAAGGCGACGTTGTGTTCAAGGTTCAGCCAGGGCAGCAGGCTCGGGTCCTGGAAAGCCACCGCAACCCGTGGATGGGGGCCTTCCAGCACCTCGCCGGCCAGGCTCACCTGGCCCTTGTGCGGTGCCTGCAAACCGGCCAGGACCCGCAGCAGGCTGGATTTGCCGACGCCGCTGGGGCCCAGTACCGAGACCACTTCCCCGGCTTGCAACTGCAGGTCGAAGTCCTCCAGTACCGAGTGCCAGCCATCTGGCCCGTGGTACCCCAGGCTCACCTGCCGGGCGTTCAACAGGCCGCTCATGCAGCGTTCCGCGCCTGGCGTTGCAGCTCGGCGCGCAGTTGCACCAGGCTCGGGGTGACGATGGGCACGAACGCCGACTCACGCCAGCGCCGGGCGAAACCACTGCCGTGCTCGCACAGGTAGGCCTTGCCGCCACTGGCCTGCAGTTCCAGTTGCACGGCACTGGCAGTGACCTCGGCCAGGGCGATGCGCACCCGGAACAGCGCGGCTGGCTGGCTGAGGAAGCGTCCATCGAGCAGGCCGGCCTTGAGCTCCGTAACGCTCTGCTCCAGCGCCTGGCGCTGCTGCTGCAGAGGCTCCTGGAGTATCGAGCGCTCCCCCAGGTGGCTCTCGACTTCGGCCAGAGCCCGGCGCGCCAGGCCAATGGACAAGGCGCATTGCAAGCCGAGGAACCCAGGGCGCACCGCCGGCAGGAACACCCGGGCGTCGTCGTGCAGCAGCCATTCGCGAGTGAGCTGCACCTGCTCCAGGTCCAGGGCCGCGGTGTTGCTCGATTGCAGGCCCATCAGTTGCAGATCGTCGGAACGCTGCAGCCCCGGCAAGGCATCGGGGATCGCCAGGATCAAGGGCGCACCACCCTCCTCGCGTTCCACCGCCGCGGCCACCACGAACCCGCTCCTGCGCAGGTTGGTGACCCAGTGCAGGCGCCCGTTCAGGCTCCAGCCGTGTTCCTGGTCCCGGGCGCGGACCTGCAGGGCCTCGATTCCGGAAAGGTACTTCATGGCGTTGGACAGCCCAGTGGCACCGGCCAGCTCGCCACTGAGCAGCGCTGGCAACAGGCGCTCGCGCAGGGCCTGGTTGGGGCTGTGCAGCAAGTACTCGATGAAGGCCCGCTGGCCCCAGCAGACGAACGCTGCCGCCAGGGAATGACTGGCCACTTCGGCCATGGCCTCCAGGGTATCGGTCAGGTCGCCGCCGCTTCCCCCCAGGTCCTGGTCGATGCCGATTCGTAGCACGCCACCGGCCGCCAGCTGGGCGAGCACCGACTGCGGGTCGCATTGCCCCAGGTCCAGTGCCTGGGCCTGGGCATCCAGCCATTGACTTAATTGCGTATCGAGCATGTGATTTCTCCTTGAAAAAGGCGCCGCCAACCTGCCGGCGCCCTGGCTCATTGACCTTGCGCGGACCAGCGATACTTGGCCAGCTCGGGGTTCAGTTCAGTACCGGCGAACACGTTGGCGAAGTTGCACAGGGTCGCCAGGCTGATGCCCAGGATCACCTCCAGGGCATTGCCTTCGCTGTATCCTGCGGCCTTGAATTCGGCATAACGCTGGTCGCTGACCTTGCCCCGGGTGGCGATGACTTCCCGGGCGAAGGCCGCCAGGGCCTCCAGCCGGGCCTCGGGCAAGGTGCTCTGCTCACGCAGGGCGCTGACCACCGGATCGGCGAGTTTGGCCTTGTTCAGGGCCACGGCGGTATGACCTGCGACACAAAAATCGCAACCATGGGTGGTCGCGGCAATCAATTGCACCACTTCACGCTCGGCCAGGCTCAGTTCGGACTTGGCGTTGAGTCCCGAGACCGTGACATAGGTTTCCAGGGCAGCCGGGGCATTGGCCAGGATGCCCAGCAGGTTGGGAATGTAGCCTGAGTTCTTCTGGGCGTTTTCCAGGAATGGCCGGGCCGCTTCTGGAGCGCTGGACAAGGTGTGTAGAGTGACGCGGGACATGGAGTGGACTCCTGCTGTGTAGGTGTGCGTCAAGTCTGTTGGTTATAAGAATTCCGATCCATATTCTAAAGTAGCGATTACTTGCTCCTGAGTATTTCCCTTAGATGATTTCGTCGAACCCAATGGTTGATTGGTTATTAGAAGGCCTGGAGCTGGACGCCAGCCTGTTCCACGTCGGACGCTACTGCGGCGGCTGGCATGCCAGTACCCAGGGCCTGGCCCGGGCCAGTTTCCACCTGATCGTGCAGGGGCACTGCTGGCTGCATATCGACGGGCTGTCCCAGGCGGAGCGCCTGGAAGCTGGTGATGCGGTGTTCCTGTTGCAGGACCTGGACTACCGGTTGTCCAGCGCGCAGCAAGCTTCCCAGGCACAGCAGCTGCCACGCATGCCCATGGCCGCCCTGGACCTGGGCGCCCAGGATGGGGTCGGACTGGTGTGCGGTTTCTTTCACTTCAAGTCCGGGCTGTCGTCGCTGATCATCGAGGGCTTGCCCGGCTGGATCGTGCTGCGCGCCGGCGATCCATCGCTCGCCGCGGCCCGGGCCCTGTTCCAGCTGATTCTCGAGGAGTGCCGGCGCGACCCCGCACCATCCGCCGCCCTGCTGGAGCGCCTGAGCCACTTGCTGTTCCTGTATGTGCTGCGCCAGCAAGTCAATGATCGCCAAGACCTGGGTGGCCTGGTGGCGCTGGCCCGGCACCCGGCCTTCGCGCCGTTGCTCGAGCAGTTGATCCAGCATCCCGGCCAGCCCTGGCCCCTGGAAAGCATGGCGGCCCTCACCGGCCTCTCGCGCTCGGCGTTCTTCAAGCGCTTCAACGAGCTGGCCGGGCAGTCACCGGGGCAGGTACTGCTGGCCTTGCGCATGCGCCATGCCTGCCAGTTGCTCAAGGCCAACCAGACCGTTGAACAAGCCGGCGCCGCCGTCGGTTACCAGTCCATCGCCGCCTTCACCCGAGCCTTCACCAAGGCCGTGGGCCTGCAACCGGGGGCCTATCGCAAGCAGCATGAGGGACGCTGAGCCTCAGGAGCGGCTCGGGCACCCCAGCGTCCGTGGCTGGCGCAAGGCCAAGGCGCAACAGCAAGCCGCGACCAGGGTGATGGCGGCCATTACCTGCAGCAACTGGGCGAAAGCCTGGCTATAGAGCTGCCACAGCAAAGGCTGCGACAGCGCATCGGCCAACGTCGGCAGCACGGCCCCATCGCCCATGGCCAAGGCAGTGGCCGCAGCCGCCACGGCACTTGGGCCATATCCCGGCAAGCCGCTGGCCAACCCACCAGCGAGCAGGTCCTTGAGCAAGGCCAGGCCGGCCGCCACGCAGATCGCTTCTGCGCAGGCGCGCATGGTGGTGAAGATGCCCGTAGCCATCCCGGCCCGCTCCACCGGCACCACACTGACCGACAGATCATCCATCAGCCCCCAGGGCAGGCCGGTGCCGATGCCGATCACCAGCAGCGGCCAGAGCAGCGCCATGGCCGGCTGTCCCACCGGCACTTGGCTCAACCAGAGCAGGCCGCCGGCAGCGATCACCAGCCCCAGGCACGACAGGCTGGCCGCGCTGCACCAGCGAACCAGCAGGCCCGCCACGAACGGCACCACCGCCATCGGCGCCGACAAGGCGATCATCATCGCCCCGGCACGCCAGGGGCCCAGGCCTTCGATGCCGATCAGGCGCAATGGCAGGAGAATCAGCAGGACGATGAAGCAGACAGCGGTCGCCACCGGCAACAGCTGGATCCCGATGAATCTTCGGTAACCGAACAGGCTCAGGTCCAGCATTGGCCGCCGGTGCCGCAACTCGATGTGGATGAACAACCCCAGGCTCAGTGCTGCGCCCACCAGCAGGCCCAGGACCCGCAGGCTACCGAGGCCATCCTGGGGGATCTGCATGATGGCGAACGTGAGCAATACCAGGAATGTGCTGAAGGTGAAGATGCCTGGCTTGTCCAGTGCCTGGGCCCCGGGGTCGCGGCTCTCTTGCATACGCGGTACACCGAAGATCAGCACCGCGCCACCTATCACCGCACCCAGCAGGAAGATCGATTGCCAGCCCGCTAGCTGTACCAGGGCCCCGGCGATCACCGGCCCGGAGGCCAGGCCCAGGCCGAAGGCGCTGCCCAGCAGGCTGAAGGCCCGGGTCCGGGCCCGACCTTCGAACGCCTGGGCCAGGGCCGCAGCGCCGGCGGCCATGGCCAGGGCCGCCGCGAATCCTTGCAAGCCCCGCAACAGATCCAGCAGCCAGACCTCGCGGCAGAAGCCGATCAGCAGCGACAGCGCGGTGAAACCGGCCATGCCCAGGACGAAGATGCGCTTGCGCCCGTAGCGATCGGCCAGGGTTCCGGCCAGCATCACCGAACTGCCGAAGCTCAGGGCGAAGGCGTTGATCACCCAGGCCAGGGCCACCGGGCCGCCGCCCAGGGCATGCTCGATGGCGGGCAAGGCC
The DNA here is from genome assembly GCF_009380155.1 of Pseudomonas piscis. Classification (GTDB taxonomy): domain Bacteria; phylum Pseudomonadota; class Gammaproteobacteria; order Pseudomonadales; family Pseudomonadaceae; genus Aquipseudomonas; species Aquipseudomonas piscis. Next base: position 898,663 of record NZ_WHUV01000002.1, read on the forward strand.
ATGGCCGGGCCGGTGTACTCCAGGGGCAGGATCAGGCCAGCGGCGCAGACGGCGAACAAGATCCAGTAACGATCGGTAGCAGTGGAAGAAGACATGGGGCCGGGCTCGAAATCCAATGAGCCTGCGATGCTATTGCTGCGCCTTGCGCATTGACATGACTGCAATATCAAAATCAAATTGCGTCATGCGCAAGAATCCAGACAACGCCGCATGGCGGGTATTTTTCCGGGTAGTGGAGCGCGGCAGCCTGACCCTGGCCGCCGAGGACCTGGCCCTGGAGCCCTCCTCGGTCAGCCGCCAGCTCACCGCCCTGGAACACCGGCTCAATACCCAGTTGCTCAATCGCAGCACCCGCAAGGTCAGCCTGACACCGGCCGGCACCCGGGCCTATGAACAGATGCGCCCGCTGCTGGAGGAGATGGACGCCTTGCTGGCCAGCCTCGACCAGGGCACTCCCGAGCTCTCTGGACGCCTGCGGGTCAGCGCCCCGGTGGCCCTGGGCGAACGTCATGTCAGTACCTGGCTAGCCGGGTTCCAGCGCCAGCATCCGGCCGTGGTCCTGGACCTGGTGCTGTCCGACCGGGCGCTGGACCTGATGGCCGAAGGCATCGATGTCGCGCTGCGGGTGGGCCACCTGCGGGCCTCGTCCCTGGTGGCCCGGCCCCTGGGGCGGTTGTCCCATGGTCTGTACGCCAGCCCTGACTATCTGCGAGTCCATGGCGCCCCACTCCAGCCAGCGGATCTGGGCGAACATCGGGCGCTGGTCTACTCCTGGATGACCGAGCAGAACCCGAGCCAGCTGCTGCTCAGCCAAGCCGGCGAGGTGGCGAAAGTGGAGCTCAAGGCCAGCTTCTTGCTCAACAGCCTCGGCGCCATCCACAGCGCCCTGCTGGCCGGCGCCGGACTGCACGCCGGGCCGGACTGGCTGCTGGCGCCGTCGGCACGCCGTGGAGAATTGGTGAAGCTCCTGCCCGACTGGCAGCTACCCGCCCTGCCGGTACACCTGGTACGCCTGCACAGCCGTTTCGTGCCCCAGCGCATCAGCGCCCTGTGCGATTGGCTGGAGCAATGCTGGCAGCAGTTGGAAGACTTGCGCTGAGCGTCAGTTCAGCGTCGATGAGCCAAGGACCTGACCAGGCGATCGCCGGCACTCTGCACCCCCTGGACCAGCAGCACCAGGATCACCACCGTGGCCACCATGACCTGGTTGTTGAAGCGTTGGTAACCGTAGCGGATCGCCAGGTCCCCCAGGCCCCCGCCACCAATGACCCCAGCCATGGAAGAAAAACCGATCAGCAGCACCAGGGTCAGGGTCAACCCGGCCAGCAGCGCCGGCAGGGCCTCGGGCAGCAGCACCTTGCCGATCACATGGCCGACATGCCCGCCCATGGCCAGCACCGCCTCGATCCGGCCCTTGTCCACCTCGTCCAGGGCGTTCTCGACGATCCGGGCAAAGAACGGGAAGGCGCCGATGGTGATCGGCACTACAGCGGCGGTGCTGCCCAAGGTGGTCCCCACCACCAGCCGGGTCAGGGGGATCAGGGCGATCAGCAGCACCACGAAGGGCAATGAGCGCCCCAGGTTGACCAACATCCCCAGCAAGCGATTGAGTCGCACCATGGGGAGCAGCCCGTCCTGGCGACTGACGAACAGCAAGATACCCAGGGGTAAACCGATCAGCACAGTGAACAGCGCGGCCAGCAGCACCATGTACAGGGTTTCGCCGGTGGCGTTGAGCAGCAGTTGCGCCAGTTCGGTCCCATCCAGTGCCAGGCTCATAGCCGCTCACTCCGCACGCCGCGCTGGGCCAAGGCGCCCAACAGCTGCTCGAAGCGGCCTGGGTCCGCAGCGCTGGCAGCGATGCGCAAGCGCCCTACCCGCTGACCAGCCACGGTCTCCACTCCGGCGGCCAGGACCTGCAGCTTCAGCGCCTGCTGTTGGCTCAACTGTTCCAGTAGCGGTGCGGCGCGCTGGTTATCGAAAAAGGTCAATTCGGCCTGCAGTTGCTCGCCTGCCACGGGCAGGTTGTAGCCCGGCAGCAGTGCCCGCCCGAGCGCGGACTGCGGATCCGCCAGCAGGCGCTCGATCGGCCCGCACTCGAGCAACTGCCCACCAGCCAGCGAGGCCGCGTGGCTGCAGATCGAGCGTACGACCTCCAGTTCATGGGTGATCAGCACTATGGTCAGCCCCAACTCACGGTTGATCCGTTGCAACAGCTGCAGGATCGAGGCCGTGGTTTCAGGGTCCAGGGCACTGGTAGCCTCGTCCGAGAGCAGGTAGCGCGGACCGGCCGCCAGGGCGCGGGCGATGCCTACCCGTTGCTTCTGGCCACCGGACAACTGCCCGGGAAACGCCAGGGCCTTGTCGCCCAGCCCCACCAGTTCCAGCAGTTCCAGGACCCGGGCGCGGCGTTGCGCCTTGGCCAGGCCGGCGATCTCCAGCGGTACCGCGACGTTATCCAGCACCGTGCGCGAATGCAGCAGGTTGAAGCCCTGGAAGATCATGCCGATGCGCCGGCGCTGGCGACGCAACTCGGCCCCGGACAGGCAGCCCAGGTCCTGGCCATCCACCAGCACCCGCCCGCTGCTGGGGCGCTCCAGCAGGTTCAGGCAGCGCAACAGGGTGGACTTGCCCGCGCCGCTGCGGCCGAGGATGCCGTAGATCGCCCCGTCGGGAATCTCCAGCGATACCTGCTGCAAGGCCGCCGGCTGGCCGTCACCGTAGCTCTTGCCCAGTTGCTGGACCTGGATCATGGCTGCTGGCCCGCGACCGGGAGTACCGAGCCAGCGAAGGTCCGGGTGATGAAGCCGGCCACTTCGGGCGACGCCAGGTCCTTGGCCAGTTGGCGAATACGGGGATCGTCCTTGAGTTCGAGCGTGGTCACCAGGATGTTGGCATAGGGGTTGTGCTCGGCCTGCTCCAGGCCCAGGGCATCCTTGGCCGGCACCAGCCCGGCCTCCAGGGCATAGTTGCCGTTGATCACCGCCAGGTCCACGTCCTCCAGGGCCCGGGGAATCTGCGGCGACTCGATCTCGAGGATCTTCAGGCGCCGGGGGTTCTCGGCAATGTCCTTGGGAGTCGCCTGGTCGCGGGCCGGATCACTGAAGCCGGACTTGAGGCGGATCAACCCATGGTCCTGCAACAGGTACAGGGCGCGGCTGAGGTTGGTGACGTTGTTGGGCACCGCCACCGTACCGCCCTGGGGCACCTGGTCGAAAGCCTGGTGCCGCCGGGAATAGATGCCCAAGGGTTCGATATGCACGCTGGCCGCCACGGCGAACGGCTGCCCGAGGGCCTGCTCCTGAGACTTGAGGTATGGCAGGTGCTGGAAGTAGTTGGCGTCCACGTCGCCATGGGCCAGCAGCTCATTGGAATTCACACCATTGGGAATCTCGATCACCTTGAGCTCCAACTGGGGGTCGAGCTTTTGCACATAGGCCAGGATCTGGGCGTGGGGCACCGGGTCGGCGGCGACTCGCAACGGTTGCGCGGCGGCGCCCAAGGGGCCGAGCCCGATCAGCAACGCCAGGGCGGACAGATAGGTCTTCTGCATGGGCAATGTCCTTGATCGACGAAAGGGTCAGGCACTCGCGGCCTTGGGCACCAGGGCATCGGCATAGAAGCGCCGGGCCACATCCGGATGCGAACGCAGGCGGCCCTTGAGGTAGTTCCAGCCAACTTCTCGAAACAGCGGGTTGTGCGGGTCGCTGGCCGGGCCGCGGGCCTCGTCTCGCAGCGCTGCGGGCAATGGATACAGCGGCACTCGGGCATCCAGCTGGGCGCCGAGGAAAAACGCCAGGGACAGCCGCTCGCGCCCCGCCGGTGGCGACAGTACCCGGTGCACGGTAGCCCGCAGGTAGCCATGGGTGGCCAGCTCCAGCAGCTCGCCGATGTTCACCACCAGGGTGCCTTCCCGTGGCGGGGCGTCGATCCAGCGGTCCTCCTGCACTTGCACTTGCAAGCCTGCCTGCTGGTCCTGCAACAGGAAGCTGAGGAACCCCGAGTCCTTGTGCGCCCCGACGCCCTGGTTGCTCTGCCCGGGCACCTGGCCCGGATAGCGGATCAGCTTGATATGTTCGTTGGGACGCTCCCCGTACAACTCATCGAACGCCGCTTCCGGTAACGACAACGCCTGGGCGAAGGCGCGCAGCAGGCGCAGGGACATGCCGGTCATCGCCTGCTGCCACTGAAGCAGCAGCGGCTTGAATTCAGGCAACGGCCCAGGCCACTGGTTGGGTCCTTGCAGGCGGGCCCAGGCTGGACTGTACGGTTCAAGGTCCAGGGCCGGGCGCTCGGCCCCCAGGTCGAACTGTTCGCGCAGGTCCGGCTGGCCACGGGTGATTTCCGACGCCGCGCGGGTGTAGCCACGAAAGTGCGGCGAGTGGATCATGTCTACCGCAGCCTTGTCGGCCTCGGGCAAGGCGAAAAAGGCCCTGGCCTGGTCCTGCACCCGACGCAACAGCTGGCCATCGATGCCATGCCCGCTGAGGTAGAAAAAGCCGACATCCCGCGCCGCCTGGCGCAGGCCGTCGAGAAAGGCCTGGCGCGGTTCGGGCGCGGCGTCCAACTGGGCCAGATCCAGGACAGGTAATGCAGTGATATCCAGCGAATGCGACATGTTTCACTCCCCTGTGAATGACCATCTCCGAAGAGCGATGGCTCAGAGCTTGGCGAGGGAAACCTCGGTGGACTTGACGAAGGCGATCACTTCGCTGCCGACCTTGAGCTCCAGGTCACGCACCGAACGCGTGGTGATCACCGAAGTGACGATGCCCGAAGCAGTCTGCACATCGATTTCCGAAACCACCTGGCCCTGGTGGATCTCCTTGATCACGCCCTTGAACTGATTGCGTACGTTGATCGCTTGAATGGTCATGCGGGCACATCCTCTGTTGGCACCGGACTCAGGAGTTGAGCGGCTGGCGATTAACATGCACCTTCGATCAAAGCCTTAAAAGGAATAAATAATTAGAACTTTATTCTTTTTAGAGATATGCGAGTTTCCACCGTCTTGCTTTCATTCCCACGCCTTCGGTGCTTGACCGGCACTGGACGCTTTGTTTCCCTGTGCCCTTCCCTCATCGATCCACAGATGCCAGGAGATAGTCATGCGCAGGTTGCAGCTCGCGGGTATGCAGGTTCCAGTCATTGGTCAAGGCACCTGGCGAATGGGCGAGGATCCTCGGCAACGAGACCGGGAAGTCGCAGCATTGCGCTGCGGACTCGACCTCGGGTTGAGCTTGATCGATACCGCCGAGATGTACGGCGAAGGCGGCGCCGAGGAAGTGGTCGGCCGAGCCATTGCCGGACGGCGCGACGAAGTATTTCTGGTCAGCAAGGCCTATCCCCACAACGCCGGCCGCAAGAGCCTGCCCCAGGCCTGCGAACGCAGCTTGCAGCGCCTGAATACCGAGGTCATCGACCTGTATCTGCTGCACTGGCGTGGCCAGTATCCGCTGGAGGAAACGGTCGCGGCCTTCGAGCGCTTGCGCCAGGACGGCAAGATCCGCCGCTGGGGCGTCTCCAACTTCGATGTGGCGGACCTGGACGAGCTCGATACGCCGGCCTGCGCCACCAACCAGGTGCTGTACAACCTGGAGTCCCGGGGGATCGAGTTCGACCTGTTGCCAACCTGCCAGCGACTGGGAATGCCGCTCATGGCCTACTGCCCGATCGGCCAGGGCGGCGCCTTGCTGGCCGAACCGGTGCTGCTACAAGTGGCACGGCGCCATGGCGTTACGCCAGCCCAGGTGGCCCTGGCCTGGCTGTTGCGCCAGGACGGCGTACTGGCCATTCCCAAGGCCGTACATCCTGAACACGTACGCCTCAATGCCGAGGCTGGCGAGCTGCAACTGCAACCCCAGGATGTGCAGGAGCTGGACCGGGTGTTTCCGCCCCCCGCTCGCAAGCAGCGCCTGGGGATGGTCTGAGACATGTCCGAACCCAAGCCCAGGCTAGACTCCAATTGAACGATCCACGCCCGCCGTGACACCAGGTGGGCTATGGCGTTGTGCTCGGAAAAATCTAATTTGCCGCTGATGATTTAAGAATTGTCTGATCCCGGCCTGTCATGCCCACAATTACAGTTGGCGCATGAGATTAAAAAGCTATCTACATCAGATCAATCCTCTCTTTTCCTCTCCCGAAGCAGCCCGCCGGCTGCTTCGCGTCGTTGCGCTGATTTTCCTGATCGTCCTGCTGGGCGCCGTCTACAACTTCCTGCGCTCGACCCTCAACAATGAGTTGTCTCAGCGTCGCGGCTACATGAGCAGTGCCATCACCGAAGCCCAGGCATTCTTCACCACCCGTGAAGCCCTGCTGGAAAGCCTCAGCCTGGCCACCGTGTACCAACCCCTGCCGATCACCGCCGACCTCACGCCAAGCAACGACTCCTCCGAAGAGATCCACCTGCGCCTGGGCTCCCATGGCGAACAACAGTGGGGCATCTGGCTCACCCAGCGCATGCGCGACCATCTCAAGCACAAGCAACTGACGCTGTTGTACGTCCAGGCAGGGCCACAGCCCGAAGTCCAGCAGTTGTTCAGCCCCCATCACGAAACCGCCAATCTGCCCCGCCCCCTGCTTGCAAGGTTGTCCAGCCTGACGCCCGACGAAGTGCCCATGGGCGATGAGCTGTGGCTGACGGATCATTCTTCCGGGGCTGCCCGGCTATACATCTTCACCCGCCTCGACGAACGCTTCGCCGACTCCGGCTGGCTGGGCCTGGAAATGGACAGTAGTAGCGTCTCCGAGGCCCTGCAGAACCAGGACGCCGGTGACTTCATGATGTTCAGTTCCTTGGGCGGACTGCTCCTGAGCAGCACTCCCGACCTCCAGCTGATCGAGGCTGTGCAGCGGGTCAAGGGTGAAAGCTTCTTCGGTTTCCTGGGCGGCCGCTGGTGGCCCGACCACGTGGTGATCCGCAAGCAACTCGGCACTTCCGATTGGCAGTTGGTGTACTCCTTCGACCTGTACACCCTGCTCAAGACCCTGTTGCCACAACTGCTCGCCGCGTTGCTGATCAGCCTCCTCGGCATGGCCCTGATCGGCTTGCTGACCCACTGGATCGAGATACGTCTGATAGCCCCAGCCATGCATCGGCTCCAGGCGCTGATCGAAAGCGAGGCGTTCAGCCGCGACGTGGTCCAGATCGCCCCCGTGGCCCTGTGCGTATTGCGCCGCAGCGATGGCCAGGTAGTGCTGGAAAATGCCCTGTCCCAGCAGTGGTTGGGCTACGGCAGCGAACGCGAGCAATTGTGCGCCAGCTGGATCGGCCGGGCGTTCGACGCCAATCGCTCCGATGGCTCGGACTACTTCGAGACTGCCGCTGGCCGCCACCTCTATCTCTGTTCGGCGCCCACCCGCTACAAGGGCGAAGACGTGCTGTTCTGCGCTTTCAGCGACATCACGGCGCGCAAGCAGATCGAGGCCACCCTGGAAGAAGCCAAGCGCCTGGCCGATACCGCCAACGAAGCCAAGACCCTGTTCCTGGCCACCATGAGCCACGAGATCCGCACGCCCCTGTATGGAGTCCTCGGGACCCTGGAGCTGCTGGCGCGTACCCGCCTTGACGAGCAACAACGGGATTACCTGCGGGCCATCGAAGGCTCCTCCGGTACCCTGCTGCAACTGATCTGCGACGTACTCGACGTATCCAAGATCGAGGCCGGGCAACTAGCCTTGGAACTCAGCGAGTTCAATACGCTGGAGTTGGTGCACGAGCTCATCCAGAGCTATGCCGCAGCCGCCCGGGCCAAGGGCCTGCAACTCTATGCCTGTGTCGACCCGCAATTGCCGGAGGCACTCCTGGGCGATGTCACGCGGATTCGCCAGATCCTCAGCAACCTGTTGAACAACGCGGTCAAGTTCACCGATTCGGGACGCATCGTCCTGCGGGTCAGGGGCGGCCTCCACGACGGCCAGCAGCGCTACTTCGCCTGGCAAGTGTCCGACACCGGCCGGGGCATCTCCCGAGACGACCAGGCGCTGATCTTCGAGCCCTTCTACCAAACCGAAGGCAACACCAACGTCATCGCCGGTACCGGCCTGGGCCTGCCTATCTGCCAGCGCCTGACCCTGCTGATGGGTGGCACCTTGCGCATGGTGAGTGAACCGGGGCTGGGCAGTAGCTTCAGCCTCACCCTGCCACTGGAAGCTGGCAGCACCACGCCACGGCTCGTGCTCGCCTGCCCAACGCCTGCACGGATGATCCACGTGGTATCACCGATACGCGAACTGGCCGAATCGGTGACCGGCTGGTTACGTCGCTGGGGCGCGCGGGCCCAGGTCGGCCTGTCGGGCCGCAGTAGCCATGACAGCGACAGCGTCCTGATCGAAGTACACCCCGGCATCATGGAGCAGCGACTGGAGCCCGGCTGGACCGGACCATTGGTACTGGCCAGCGGTGACGGGCACCACGCAACACGCACCCATGATGGTATTTGGCAGGTCAACAGCAACAACCTGCGGGCGATCCACCAGGCCGTCAGCCAGGCCCTGGGAACCTGGCTGAGTGAGGATGAAGAACACCATGAGAGCCGTGAGCTGAAGAGACTCAGCCTGCATGTACTGGTGGTCGAGGACAACTTGATCAACCAATTGATCCTCAAGGACCAGCTGGAAGAACTGGGCTGCAGCGTAGAGCAGGCAGCCAATGGCGAAGAAGCGCTAGGCATCTGGGAGAACGGAGACTTCGACATGGTGCTGACCGATGTGAACATGCCCAGGCTCAACGGCTACCAGTTGGCCAGGGAGCTGCGTCGCCGCGGTTGCTCGATACCCATCATCGGGGCGACGGCCAACGCCATGCGCGGCGAAGAACAATCGTGCCTAGACGCCGGGATGAATCACTGCCTGGTCAAACCCTTCGCCTTGAGGGCGTTGTTCAACTACCTGGCGTTGTATGAAAAAACCGCCCATGAAGCCCCGAAGCATTTCGATCGCCGAAAGTCCACGACTCCCGGGGGGCGACACTCTGGTGCCCCACCACCCGGGGACGACCCCCGACGCACCAAGCCGACCTTGAGCCGAACGCTTGCCCCGCGACCGGGCGCAGGCTGATTCGCAGGGGCTCGGCCAGCGGGCCGGTCCATCCGACATCGATCCCCCCGCCCACTGTCCCGGCCTTCTGCGGGACGTAGAACCGTATTCAAAGAAACAGCCCCGTCATCGGGTCTTAGCCATGTGCTCGGTATATCAGTGATGAAGTACACCCCCCTCTTCCTGGAGTACCTGGTTCGCTACCAGGCGCGACTGAACCTGGGCCTGTTGATCCTGTTGGGACTGGCCCTGCCATGCAGCACTCTGGGCTGGGTAGCGATGCGCCTGGCGGAGCGACAGTCCGACCACCTGCGGGTGCATTTCACTCGGTTGATGGAAAATATCCAGGAACAGGAACTGTTCCTCAAACATGCAGCGAGCCTGGCCCCAGCCAGCTCTCATTTGGGCAATACCCGCTATCCACTGCCACTGCATCCTGCCTCCGGGTCCCTGGCCCATGACAATTGCAATGACCGGCAACTACCGGGCTCCCTGGTCCTGGATCGCCCCCTGATCGCCAATGACCTGCCGCATCTGCTCATGGTGGGCATGCATCTGTCGACGCTCTATCGCAGCTTCTGGTCGGACTCTCGCCACAGCCCTCCCAGGGTGCTGCTGCTCAATGCCTGCGGCGGTCTCGACCTGGCTACCCTCGCACCCCGCACCCGATCCGGCACGCTTGAATCCCGTGATGATGCCGGCGGTCCGTCGCTACCAGAGCTACGCCTGGCGCTACTGAAGCAGCAACGCCTCGCCCCGCATCAGGTTAACTGGCAACTCTATTCTCAGTCCGGCTCGAACGGCAGCGGTGCTCAACTGCTGGCCCATACCACCCTGCGCTTGGCTCCGACACAGCTACAAGTGATTGGAGCCGACGGCTGGATGAAGATGGTCTCGCTGCTGGCGCTGGACGAAGCCGGCAAACAGGAAGGCCTGCTGGCTGCGCCAGTCTATGACGACTTCACCCTGATCGACCCGGCTGGCACCCTATTGGCCGGCTCCCGAGGATCGGCAACGACCCTGCACGAGGGTCTGAACTTCGGCCACCAAGGCATCACCCTGAAGCTCACCAGTCACACCCCGCCCCTCTGGACCGGGCTCTACGGCATCAGCTACCGCAAGCTCTACGGGCAAGCGCCATGGGTCACGGCCAGCCTGCTGGGATTGATACTGGCAGCTGTCGCCTGGGGTTGGGTGGCCAGCCGCTGGCAACGCAACCGCAAACCGGTCGCGATGCACACGCCCCACGAGCAGGTAGTGGAAAGCGAGGCCTTCAGCCGCACCATCATCGAGACCGTCCCCACGGGCCTGTGTGTAGTGCGCCGCGAAGACTTCAAGCTCCTGCTGGAAAATCCCCACGCCCGACAAGGAGCAGGCAGCAGCGGCCTGCTATCGATACTGGAGCAGGACCCGCACCGTATCGACAACGGCGAGTCTTGCCTGACCGTCGGCGGACGCCACTTGCAGGTGAAGTTCGTCGCGACCCGCTACCAGGACCAGGAGGCGGTGCTCTGCGCCTTCAACGACATCACCCGGCAGGTTGAAAACAGCCGCGCGCTGAGGCAGGCCAGGCTTGCTGCCGACCTGGCCTGCGAAGCCAGGGCCCGGTTCCTGGCGATCATGAGCCACCGGCTGCGAACGCCGCTGTATGCAGCATTGGGGACCCTCGAGCTGCTCGGCCTGACCCCATTGGACCCACGCCAGACCGACTATCTGCGCACCAGCCAGCGTTGCTCGAATGCCCTGCTCCAATTGATCAGCAACATCCTCGACATCTCTCGGGTCGAGGCCGGGCATATCAGCATCGCTGCGGTGGAGTTCTGTCCGCTGGACATGGCAGAGGCAGCCCTGCAGGAGTTCGCGGCCGCCGCCCAGCAGCGGGGCCTGCTGCTCTACGCCTCCATCGACCCCAAACTGCCGGACCTGCTGCGGGGAGACGCCCGGCGGATCCGCCAGATACTCGACAACCTGCTGGGCAATGCCATCAAGTTCACCGACAGCGGCCGGGTGGTGTTGCGCCTCCGGCTACTGGAATCGGTTGGACAGCGAGCCTGCATCGAATGGCAGGTCACCGATACCGGCATCGGCATCCCCCCCGCGGATCAGGCACGGTTGTTCGATCTGCATCAGCAGTTGGGCGATACCTCCAGTCGTGCCGGCTTGGGCCTGCCCCTCTGCCAGCAGCTCTGCACCCTGATGGGTGGACGATTGCAGGTCACCAGCGAACCTGGCTTGGGCAGCAGTTTTTCCCTGCGTCTGGAATTGCCGCACCTTCCCGGCTCCTCGCCAAGGCTGAAGCCTCTTGCGGAAGGGCCACCCGTGCACGTCCGGGCACCGGTACCGGAGCTGCTGAAAAACACCTGCGACTGGCTCAACCGCCTGGGCATCCAGGCCTCGCCGGCACCTGCCGACTGGGGCCAGCAGCCCCAGCAGCGGGTACTGGTCGACTTGCTACCCAAAACGACCCTGTGCTCCTGGCCAGGACCACGGGTCAGCGCGCTATGCGCCCCATCCCCGGAGCAACAACCCCAGGACCAGGAATGGATAGTCAGCGCCTACGATATCCGGGCCATCGCCGAGGCGGCCTCCCAGGCCCGTCAAGGGCGACAGTCTGCCGTGGCGCCACCGGCCGATGGCACCAGGAGCCCGCTGCTCCTGCACGTACTGGTGGCCGAGGATAACCCTCTCAACCAGGCCATCATCCAGGAGCAGCTACAGGCCCTGGGCTGTCGCGCGACCCTGGCGGCCGATGGCGAACAAGCCCTGCAGCACTGGCAACCACAGCTGTTCGACCTGGTACTGGCGGACCTGGACATGCCGCTCATGGACGGTTACGAACTGGCCAGGCAGCTGCGCCAGCGCGATCCTCGACTACCGATCATCGGCATCACAGCCAATGCCCTGCGTGAGGAGCGCAGTCGTTGTCTCGCCGCCGGGATGAACGCCTGGATCGTCAAGCCCATGGACCTGCAGCACCTGTGGCGGCAACTGTCACAGCTCTGCCCGCCCACGGCCGGAACGCTTGCGCCTGCGCCTGCGTCACAGCCGTCCCACCCCAGCGAACCCGAGCACCCACATTTCCCCCAGCTCTCCCCGAGGATGCGTCCGTTGTTCGTCCAGACCATGAATCACGACCTGCAACGTCTGGATCAAACGCTCGCAAGCACCGACCTGCAAAGTGCCGCCGAACGCCTGCACAGCATCGCCGGAGCCCTGGGCGCAGTGCAGGCCCCGGCCCTGGCCAGGGCCTGTGCCGAGATGGAGTGTCGCCTGCAGGACGGGCCATGGAGCTCATCCCTGGAGCAGCAGGTCCGGCAACTGATGCAGCGGTTGTCCGAACTGCTGGCATTTCTTGAATAACCAGTGGCGGTGATTGCATATGCCGCCCGCCCTACGTTCACCCAGCCGATTGGCGTACTACACGGATTGTCTCTGTCATGGAAAAACTCAAAGTAATCATTGCCGATGACCACCCCATCGTACTGCTCGGCATCCGCGAACTGATGGAGCGCGACGAACGCTTCGAGATCGTCGGCGAAGCCATGTGCTCGGAGGAGCTGGTACGGCTGCTGGAGAGTCGGCACGCGGATCTGGTCATCACCGACTACAACATGCCCGGGGATTCGCCCTACGGCGACGGCCTGAAGCTGGTGGAGTTCATCACCCGTAACTTCCAACGCGTGCAGATTCTGGTCCTGACCATGATCTCCAACCCGCTGATCCTCAGCCGCCTGCATGAACTGGGGGTGATGGGAATCATCCAGAAGAACCAGCTGCACGAGGAAATCCAGCTGGCTCTCAAGGCCTTCGCACAGAAGGGTATCTACCGCAGCCAAGCGCTCTCTAGCCACTCGGTGGTGGAGTCGAACATAGCGCTCAACGAGCGGATCGCGACCTTGTCACCCAAGGAATATGAGATATTGCGCCTGTTCATATCCGGCAAGAGCGTCAGCGATATCGCTCGCAGCCAGAATCGCAGCTCCAAGACCATCAGCGCCCAGAAGATCTCTGCCATGCGCAAGCTGGAGGTGCAGAGCGACCTGGACCTCCTGACCTATTGCATTGGCCGCAATCTCTTCAACTGAAACCCACCCGCAAAAGGAATCGCCCCGACCATGAACCCGTCAACGGACCGTGACACCGACCTGCTGGACCTGGAACGCCTGCAAGGCGCCTGGGAACAGACCGGAATGGAGGACAGCGGCATCGTCAATCCGCCCGACGAGCACAGCGCCCCGGGCGCCCTGACCTGGATCGAGGGCGAACGCTTTCGCGTGGTGACCGTGGATGGCCAGTTGCTGCTGGCCGGCAGCTTCACCCTAGATAGCAGCACCACGCCCAAGTCCATTACCTGGGTCGACTCGATCGGCGCCGATGCCGGCCAGCCATTGCCGGCCAGCTACGAGCTGACGGACGACGAGTTCGTCTTCATCGCCGCCGATAGCGGCCAACCCCGGCCTACCCGCTTCCACACCGGCCCCGGGCAAACCCTGCGGCGCTTCGCCAGGGTTCGTCAGGGCCGCTGAAGCCCCCAACCCTGCACGCCCCATCGACGGCGCAGCAACTGCTACTGGCAGTCCTGCGCCGTTTCTTCTTCGGCGATAGCCCACCAGCGCGGCAACAACCGACGCACCTGTGGCTCGGCAAAACGATCGTCGATCAGCATCAGCACCCCTCGATCGGCCTGGCTCCGGATCACCCGCCCTGCCGCCTGCACCACCTTCTGCAAGCCGGGGTAGAGGTAGGTGTAGTCATAACCTGCACCGAACAACGCGCCCATGCGCTGCTTCATCTGCTCGTTCAAGGCATTGAGCTGGGGCAAGCCCAGGGTGGCGACAAAAGCCCCGATCAAGCGCGAACCCGGCAAGTCGATGCCTTCGCCGAACACGCCGCCGAGTACAGCGAAACCTATGCCCTGCCCCTCGGCCTGGAACCGCTGCAGAAACTCCTCCCGCAAGCTTTCGTCCATGCCTCGCGACTGCAGCCAGATGGGAATTTCCGGATGCTTGCGGGCCAAAAGCTCGGCCACCTGCTGCAAGTATTCGAAACTGCTGAAAAACGCCAGATAGTTGCCAGGACGAGCCGCGAACTGGCCGGCCATCAACTCGACGATGGGCACCAGCGAGGCCTGCCGCCGGGCATAACGGGTCGAGATCTGGCTGACGATGTGCACATCCAGTTGCGTGGCCGCGAACGGCGATTCGACATCCAGCCACACGGCACTATCGGGTACACCCAACAGGTCGCGATAGTAACGCTGGGGCTCGAGGGTCGCGGAAAACAGCACCACGCTGCGGGCCGCCTCCAGGCGCGGGCGCAGCAGCGCCGCCGGCACCACGTTGCGCAGGCTCAGGCGCGACAGGCTGCGCCGGGCGTTCAAGGTGCGCTTGCTGACGTCGAAGATGAAGGACTGCTCGGCGAACAGCTCCGCCACCCGGGCAAACTGCAGTAGCTCGAAATACAACCCCTGCACAGCCGCGTCCAGGCCCTGGGGGTGTTCATTGAAGTAGTCGCCGATGGCCGCCACGCACAACCCCAGGGCCTTGAGCCAGGCGCCGGGCAAGCACCCATGGGCCTGGTACGGCGCGACCTGGTCCTTGTGCAGGGCATTCCACTCGCGATTCAGGCGCTGCAAGGAGCTCTTCAGGACCTGCGGCGCATTCTTGCGCACCTGGGCCAGTTGCTGCTGGTCGAGGCTGGCGCTGTACATGCCGCGACCGCGCTCCACCAGGTTGTGGGCTTCGTCCACCAACACCGCCAGTCGCCACTGTTCGGCCTGGGCCAGGCCGAACAACAAGGCAGTGAAATCGAAGTAGTAGTTGTAGTCGGCCACCACCAGGTCGCTCCAGCGGGCCATTTCCTGGCTCAGGTAATAGGGACAGACCTGATACTCCAGGGCCAGCTGGCGCAACGCCTGGCGATCCAGCAATGGCACCTGGCTGGCTGCCTGGCGGGCCGCCGGCAGACGCTGGTAGAAACCCTTGGCCAATGGGCAGGACTCGCCATGACAGGCGTTGTCCGGGTACTCGCAGGCCTTGTCCCGGGCCACCAGTTCCAGGACCCGCAGCGGCAACCGCGGATGCTCGGCGAACAGTACCCTGGCGGCGTCCAGGGCCAATTGTCGGCCCGGGGTCTTGGCGGTGAGGAACAGCACCTTGTCCAGTTGCTGCGGGGCCATGGCCTTGAGCATGGGGAACAACGTGCCCAGGGTCTTGCCGATACCGGTGGGAGCCTGGGCCAACAGGCAGCGACCGGTACTGACCGCCTTGTACACCGACTCGGCCAAGTGGCGCTGGCCGGGGCGGAACTGCCCATGGGGGAAAGCCAGCTCGCGACAGGCTCGATCCCGCTCTGCGCGGTGCTGCAACTGCTGTTGCGCCCAATCCAGGAAGATCGCGCATTGCTGCTCGAAAAACGCCTGCAACTGCCCAGCGCTGTACTCCTCTACCAGGGCGGTTTCCTTTTCGCTATGGATGTCGAAATACACCAGCGCCACGCGGATACCCGGCAACTGCCGGCTCTGGCACAGCAGCCAGCCATAGACCTTGGCTTGGGCCCAGTGCAGTTGCCGGTGGTTGTCGGGCATGCGCGACAAGTCGCCGCGAAAGGTCTTGATCTCCTCCAGCAGGTTCTGCCGGGGGTCGTAGCCATCGGCCCGGCCCTTGACCAGCAACGGGCCATGCTGGCCCTCCAGGGATACTTCGCTCTGGTACTCGGGATTGCGCCGGGCGGCCACCGTGCGATGGCCCTGCATACCCTCCTGGGCGGTGGGCGATGGAGTGAAGCGCAGGTCCAGGTCCCCGTGCTTGGCGCTGAACTCGCACAAGGCGCGCACCGCGATGCGATAACTCACGCCGGGGCGTCCTGCCATTGCACGTAGCACACCGCCACCGGCATGCCGTGCTCCTGGCAGAAGTCCAGCCAGCGCAACTGGTTGTCCTGCAAGCGGTCGCCCGGGCCCTTGACCTCGATCATGCGGTAGCTCTTGTCCTCGGGCCAGAACTGGATCAGGTCCGGCATGCCGGCGCGGTTGGCCTTGATATCCAGCAGCAGGCGTTCGAACCAGTGCTTGAGGTGCGCAGCCGGCAGGCAGCCCAGGGCCAACTCCAGTAGTTCCTCGCTCAAGTCTCCCCAGAAGACGAAGGGCGATTGCAGGCCCCACTTGGCCACGAAACGCCGGCGGATGCTGTCGCGGTAACGACCATCGTCCAGCTCTTCCAGGCAGGCCTGGAACAGCTCGCGGCGGCGCTCATGGAAGTCCTCGCTCAGCAGATCCACCGGACCGCGCTGGAACGGGTGGAAGAACGCGCCTGGCAACGGTGCGAAGATCGCCGGCCAGCAGAGCAATCCGAACAATGAATTGACCAGGCTGTTCTCCACATAGTGCACCGGGGCCAGGGGTTGATGCAGATGAGCCTGGACCACCTGCTCCACCGCCAGGCCCTCGCCATCGCGCGGCAGGCACAGCTCCAGGCGGGATACTTCACGGCTCGCCACCCGGGCCACCGGCGGCCCACCCAGCTTGCGTCGCAGGCGCGGCAACATGCGCAGCAACTGCTGAGCCTCGGCAGCGCTTTGCGGCGCCGAAGCGGCTTGCTCGGCCAGAGCCAGGGCGGCAGGATAGTCGGCGCTGCGCTCCAGGACCCGGATCAGGCGCAAACGGGCTCCGGGATATGGGCAGCGCTGGTAGATCAGCCTGGCCTGCTCCCAATCCGCCAGGCGCTCGCAGTGCTGGCCCAGCAGGAACAACAGCTTGTCGCGACGCTTGTGCAACCAGGGGTTGGCGCTGTCGAAGGCGCTGATGCGAGCCAGCAGCCCAGGCAGCTGCGCGCCGGCCTCGAACGCTTCCTGGCACTGGTGCAGGTAGATGAAGCCATCCACATCGGCACGACTGCGCAAGGCCCGGGCATCGGCGCTGATCTGCACGGTCTCGTAGCTGTAGACCCCAAGATCCGCCAGGACGAACTCCGACCAGTCCTGGTAGAGGTTGCCGAAGAACATCAGGCGCAGGCGATCGCACAGGTCCATGACCGTCAGGCTCAGCAACCGATCCTCCAGCTGCGGGCACCACTGGCCGAATGCCCGGGCCTGGGGATAGGCCCCCTGCAACACTTGCAGCCACTGCTCCTTCCTGGCCTTGGCCGGCAAGGCCTGGTCCTTGAAGCACAACTGGATCTCGGGCTTGGCCAGCAGGCCGAACAGTTCTTCCAGGGGCAGTGGCGCCTGGTCGTCGATCCAGCCCAGCTCGAGCAATGGCGCCAGGGCCCGGGCCGTATCGCCGATCTCCGGATAGCTCAGCCGGGCCAGGCGAAAATGCCGTCCCTTGCGCATCACCATGCGCACCAGCAGTGCCTGTGCCGGCTGCCCAAGCGAGGCGAAATCGGCGATGAAACGCTGCTCTTCGCCGCTCAGCACATCGGCATAGCGCTGCTCCAGCCAGCCCAGCACTTGCTGGAAGTTATGCAGGTAGTAAAGAGGGTTCTCGAGGGGGTTGGAAGTCACGGGAGAAAGGCGCCACGGCAGGTCTATACTGGTTATGCGTACAGATAACAGCCGCTACCCCTGGCTGGCAAACGTTATTGGATAAATGGTGGAGAGAAGATTTTTTCCATGGACCAGCGAACTTTCGTCGTCTTCACTACACCAAGGGCCAAGGCTTATAGTGCCCGCGCAATGCGGATACCCCATCGATATCGAGGTCTGTATGAACCTGAAGAACCTGGGCCTGCCCCTGGCCATCCTCGCCACCCTGGCCCTGGCAGGCTGCTCCACCCCAACCGTGGTAACCCTGCAGAACGGTACCCAGTACCTGACCCGCGACCAACCCAAGACCAAGACCGCCGACGGTTTCTATGAGTTCCAGGACATCTCCGGCAAAACCATCCGGGTCAAGGCCGACGATGTCGCCACCGTCCGCAAGGAAAAATGACCTGCCCGGCTCAGGGCGACCAGGGTGACCAGGGCAAACCGCCCTGCCCCGGTTCACAGAACACCCCGGCGGCCTTGCCACGCTTGACCAGTTCATCCCTTACCTGTCGGCAGCGCTGACGCTCCCGGGCGTTGGCATTGTCGATGCTGATGTTGCCGGTAGTGTCCGGAACCTTGTTGTCGCCCAGGCGCAGATTCACCACTGGCTGCTCGGGCTCCAGCCGGAAGCGACTGGTGGTGTCCGGTTGGCTGCCTGCTGGTGCCGGCTGCCCCGCCGGCAGTTGGTCCGGACTGATCCCGTAGCGTTTCAGAATCGAACTGGGAGGCAGCTCCCCAGCCGATGCCAACGTGGCCCACAGGGCCAGCACCAGGCCGCTCGCATACCTCTTGCTGCTACTCACTGTCAAAACTCTCCAATACCTTGAATCGATTGCACCGTGTGTCATGTGCCTGAAGTAACGCATCGGCGCCACGACACTTTAAGAGTATTGGAGTCACTGGTTGACCATATGGTCACTTGATTGCCCAAAAACAGCGCGAGTCCTGTCGAAGTCGCGCTGCTCGCCTGTCAGGCGATGGTGATGCCGGAACCGTTTAGCTGCGCAAGGCTGACGCCCACCAGCGTCACCGAGTCCTGGCCGAAGGTCAGTACGGTATCGTTGCCGCTGCTGCTGGCATGGGCCCGGTAGTCCTGTTCCGGCAGGACTCCGCTGACGCCCATGAACACCAGCTTGTCGCCGCCTTGGTAACCGACGATACGGTCCTGGCCGAAGTGGCCGGTGAACAGGAAGGTATTGTTGCCGCCCCCCGACTCCATCAGGTCGTTGCCGGCCCCGCCGACGAATACATCGTTGCCCTGGCCACCGATCAGGTGGTCGTTGCCATCCAGGCCGAACAGCCAGTCGCCGCCGGCATGGGCCTTGAGCACGTTGTCGCCGGCATCGCCCCGCACCGACGAGGCGTAGCGGGTCAGTTCGTCACCAACCTTCAGCCCCTGGTCGGTGACCTGGTGTACCACGTCGTCCTTGAACAAGCCCCAGAGGAACCCCGGTTCCTTGCTCTGGATCGCGCCAATGTCGCGGGTGATGCTGATCCCGCCGTTGGCGTCGCGCACATACAGGGTGCCGGCGCCGTCGCTGGCGAAGCTGTAGTCGCTCACCGAGTGCTGCAAGTCGAGGACGTTGCTGCCCTTGCCGCCGAGGATGATGTTGTAGCCGCCGGCATCACGGAAGGTATCGTTGCCATCGCGCCCCTCCAGGTAATCGTTGCCGCTGCCACCCTGGATCAGGTCGTTGCCGTCGGTGCCGATGATGAAGGTGCTGCCCTTGTGGGTCTCGGCATTGCGGTTCAGGTCCTGGACCCAGGTGGTGGCCCGGGCCGGGTCCGACAGATTGGCCACCACGATGGTGGAGTCCTTGCTGGTGTACTCATAGAACTTCGAGTCCAGCACCCGGGTCAGGCCATCGCCATAGCCGGTGGGCAGGTGGGAGATCCAGGTGGAGATCTTGAGGATCGAGAACGGCACCACGTTCCATAGGGTCGAGGCGTAGTGGTCGTTGAAGTTGACGATGTTGTTGGTGGCCGACGCCTGATGGGTATCGTGGATGCCCACCGAGGCCAGGTTGAAGCTCGAGCCGTCAAGAGCGCGGAACACCGGGTCGTTCTCATAACCGATGTTCAGCACCTTGTCGCTGGCACTCTGGGTCGGCGAGGCATAGGCGATGTAGTTGGCGTCCTTGAAGAAGCCCGACCAGCGTCCACCACTCAGGTCCGCCAGGCTGTTGACCGCCAGGCCGCCCAGGCTGTGGCCACTGACCAGGATGTCCTTGCCGGACAGGCCATTGGCCTGGGCGAAGGCAGCGACATCCCCCAGCAGCTTGCCGAAGGCCTCGCCGGCGTAGTTCTTGGCGTAGTCCTTGGGCCCCAGCGCTGCCAGCAGGTCGCTGATCAGGTCGCCGATAGAGTCGCTGATCAACGACTCCCGCGGCCCACTGGTACCGCGAAAGGCGATGCCGATGGAACTCAGGTGCCCTTCTGCATCGTACTTGCCGAGGATCTCCACCTGGGCCGTCTCATAGCCGTTCTTTTCCCCGAAGAAAGTCCCCCGGGCATCAACCTTGCCGGTATAGCCCAGTTGCTGGGCGCTGATGGTGGACCAGCCCGCCTTGTTCAGCGCCTCCTTGGCGGCCTTTTCCGAATCCGGGTTCCAGGGGATACCGGGGATCACCCCCTGGGAATCGCTGCTGCCGATCAGCGCGGTGATCAGGGTCGCCGGCAGGCCGAAGCCGAAACCATTGTGCTGGTAACCCACGGCAAAGCCGTTGTCGAGGTTGTGGTAGGAATACAGCGTGATAGCCATGGCATCGGTGAACAGCGCCTTGGATTCAGCCGTACTGAGGTTTTTGTAGTCATAGACACCCATGGTATTGCCTCTCTTTTGTTGGAGTTTTCAGAGATAGCTCGTGCCCCGCGAACCCGTTGTCGGGCCCGCGAGACTGGTACAACACCTTGCATATCCTTTGCCGGGGCCTCAGAACGCCCAATCCAGGGTCAGGCCGACCCCGTGGCTCTTGTCGCGGCTTCCCAGCAGTGCGTTGTAGTCCAGGTTGACCCGGGCCTGGCGGCCCAGCGCGATCCCCGCCCGTGCGCCGATCACCGCCGCATCGCGATCCAGGGACAGCGCCTGGACCTTGTAGGTATCGCCCTGGCCAGCGAAAGCCAGGTGCTGGTCGGACCCGGTGGAACTCAGGTTGTGCTGCCAGCCCAGGGTGGCGGACAGCTCCAGCGCCTGGCCGCTGGACAATTGCAGTTGCTTGCCGGCACGCATGCCCAGGGTCGAGAGCCAGGCATCGCGATTGTCCTGCCCACCCTTGAGCGCGGCAGCACCGCCATGCTCCTTGAAGCTGTCGCTGGCGATATGCACATAGGCCAGGTTGGCGAACGGCTCCAGCGCCATGCTCGGCAGCGCGACCTTCCACGCGGCCTCGCCGAATACCTGGGTGCTCTGGGCATCGCGCTTGCTCTTCTGGCGATCGGAGACCTCGTTGTACTGCAGCTCGCGCTTGGTTTCGATACGGTGCCAGCTGTGGCTGCCACCCAGGCTCAGGCGCACCTGCTCCAGCTCCTTGCCGGCATAGGCACCCAGATGGTAGCTGTCGACGCTGGCCGAAGAGTGACGGTCATCGCCCATGCTCAGCGAACTGTCGCTGTAGCCGGTGAAGACCCCGACGCGGGTGTCCTCGCTCATCTGCCCGTCGATCCCCAGCAACATGCCGCCAATCGAACTGCTATAGCGCGCATGTCCGGAGTCACCTTCGGCCTTGCCCCAGGCTCCCAGGGCCTTGACCCACAGGCCGTTGCCCTGGCCTTCAACCGCCGGAGCGGCGGCGATGCCCTGCTGACGGGTACGCTCGCCCACGGCATCGCGCAGTTGACGGCTGTCGTTGAGCAGCAGGTTGCCCACCGCCGGGTGGATTTCCCCGGACAGTTGATCGAAAGCCTGCTGCGCGCTGCTGGCATTGGCCGACAACAGCAGGCTCTCGTAGACCGGATTGCCCGCGCCAAGCTGATCGGCGGCCGCGGCCACCGAACGCTGGTTGGCGGTCAAGCCGACACTGGCGAAGGACGTGGCGTTGCGCTGCACGGCCAGTTGGACCCCGCTGCCGGTATAGGCCAGGCCTCCCCCGAGAAACAGCGAATTGGACTGCACATTGGCGAAACCACCCTGTACCCCTCCTGCGGCAGACAGGATGTCGAACTGCCGTCCCACCAGGCTCGTGGCTTGCCGGGACTGCAACGAAACCCCGGGGTTCTGCAGATCCAGGGCCAGGTTCGCACCGCCCAGGCTGACCTTGCCATCGCTGACCAGGCGGTCGCTGCCAGCGGCGTCCATCTCCACGGCATAAGTCGAGCCCGGCTGGAAGGTCACGTCGGAACTGACGTGCAAGGTGCCGATGGAATTGCCCGGGGCCACCACGCCGCCGGCATTGGCCACCAGCGCGCCGATCCGGCCATTGCCGCCCAGCACGCCGCCGTCGT
Source organism: Pseudomonas piscis (assembly GCF_009380155.1). Classification (GTDB taxonomy): domain Bacteria; phylum Pseudomonadota; class Gammaproteobacteria; order Pseudomonadales; family Pseudomonadaceae; genus Aquipseudomonas; species Aquipseudomonas piscis. Next base: position 920,668 of record NZ_WHUV01000002.1, read on the forward strand.
TGACCGTCACCGTCGATTGCAGCGAACCATTGACCGCCAGGCGCCCCTGGTTGACCAGGGTCGGTCCGGAGTAGGTGTTGTTGCCGGTAAGCACCAGGGTACCGATGCCCTGCTTGGTCAAGCCGCCGTGGCCGGAGATATCGTTGCTCCACAGGTCCAGCATGCAGCTCAGGTCGTTGCAGCGCCGCTGAGTCGGCTTGCCGGCATCCACCAGGGCGCCGATTCCCGGCAGGTCGACCACGAACTGGCTCGGGCCATAACCGCCGGCGATGCGGAACTCCTCGGGAATGTCCTGTTCGGTAACCAACATGCCCGGGCCACGGATGCCCTTGTCCAGGTTGATCATGCCCCAGCCGTACAGGGCATCGATGCCCGGCGCGCCCAGGTCGGTGGCGGTGGTGCGCAGCACGCTGGCGATCTGCGCGCCGCTCATGTAGGGAAAGCGCTCCATCAGCACCGCCGCCGCTCCAGCAGCATGGGGCGCGGCCATGGACGTGCCGTTCTTGTTGGCGTAGCCCAGGGTCAGGTCCTCCAGGCTGGTACCGCCAATCACCGCGCTGTAGATCCGGGTACCTGGGGCCGATACGCAGAAGCTCGCGGTATAGCCGCAGCGGGACGAGAACGTACTGATCACGTACGGATTGGCGCTGCTGGTGTCGGGGTTCTGCTGCAACGCTGCCACGGTCATCCAGTTGGGAGCGATTTGCGGGACGAAATAGCCCAGTCCGGCAATCGCATCGGGGTTGTTCAGGTTGTAGTCGTTGCCGGCAGCGAAGATAGTCAGGACTCCGCTACGGGCCGCCGCGATGGCGCCGTCATAGGCTCCGCCGGGCAAGGTGCCCAGCAGTGGCTGGATCTGTGCGAACTGCGCGCGGGCATCGTCCACGGTGAAATGCGGGAACGCAGGATCGCGCCCGCCCTTGGCGAAGCGGTCGGTGATGCCGATGCCCCAGCTGTTGTTGATGATCCGTGCGCCACTGGCCACCAGGCTGTCCCAGCCGGCCTTGTACACCGCGCCGTCGTTGCCCAGGACGATGCCGTCCTCGGGGCCGGGGTCGCCGTTGTCGGCGCTGATGATCTGCGCATCGAAAGCCACGCCGTGCATCGACACACCGTCGCGGTTGCCGGCGGCGATGCCGCCGACGTGGGTGCCGTGGGAACCCAGCTTGCCATCCGAACCCACCGACGGGCTGCCGTCATAGCGGAAGGCATCGCCAGCCTTCACCGGGATGTAGGGGTCGGTGTACTGACGGGTACCACTGGTGATGAGGGTCACGATCTTGTCCTTGCCGGCGAACTCCGGGTGCTTGGCATACACCGGTTGGTCGAAGATCCCCAGCTTGACGTCCTTGCCGCTGTAGCCGGCGGCATAGGCGCTGTCGGCGTTGATCGCTCCCAACCCCCAGTCGGCCTTGAATTCGCTGCTGCGCCAGCTGCTGGCATCGCCCAGCCGCCCAGTTTCCACGTAGGGCGCGGCCTGGGTCGTACCCATCAGCGCCGCCCAACCCACCAGTGCCCGCCCCAGTGGGGCCAGGTACCAACCCTGCCCGAGCGCGCGGTCATCCTTTCTGACTTGCTTCACTACGACCTTCCTTAGTTGCATTGATGAAAAACTGCGTTGGTCAAACTCCGTATTGCAACGCCTGGCCGGCAAGCCCGCAGACCGGCCAGGGCCATGGCGCTTCAGAAGCGCCACTGCAGGTTGAGCCCAGCTCCATGCTGTTGCTCACGACTGGCCAGGCGTGCCTGGTAGTCCAGGCTCAGATCCAGGTCGCGGGTCAGCCCGACCCGGGCCTGCAGGCCCACCAGCGCGGCGTCGCGCAAGGCCGGCGCCGTCTGCACCCGGAACGGCAAGTCGCTACCGGCAAAGGCCAGGTGCTCGCGATCCTGGGTTCCGCTCAGGCGGTGCTGCCAGCCCAGGCTCGCCGCCAGTTGCAGGTCCTGTTGCGGGCCCAGTTGCCATTGCTGGCGCCCACGCAAGCCCAGGGTGCTGAGCCAGGCATCACGCTGCTCGTCACCGGCATGCAGTGCCGCAGCGTCGCCCTTCTCGTGGAAGGCATCGCGATCCAGGTGCTGGTAGGTCAGGCTGGCGAAGGGTTCCAACTGCACCGCCGACAACGCCAGGCGATAGGCCGCCTCGGCGAACAGCTGCTGGCTGCGGGCATCGAGCCGTGCGCGCTGGCGACCGGACACCTGGCCATAGTCCAGGTCACGCCGGACCTCGGCGCGGTGCCAGCTGTAGCTGCCACCCAGGCTCAAGCGCCACTGATCCAGGTCGTGACGGGCATAGGCACCAAGGTGGTAGCTGTCGACCGTGGCCCGGGAATGGCTGCCGCCCATGCCCAGGGAGCTGTCGCTGTAGCCGGCGGCCAGGCCGGCCCGGGTCTGCTCGTCGAAGTCACGGTCCAGGCCCAGCAGCAGGCCGCCCAGGGAGCTGCTGTAGGATTCACTGCCCTGCACGCCCTCGATCCGCCCCCAACTGCCCAGGCCCTTCAGCCAGAACTGAGCACCCGGCTCGCCCGATGTGGTGCCAGCGGCGTTGCTCTGCAGGGCTCCACCTTGCGCACGCTCGCCCAGGGCATCGCTCACTACCGCGCCCTGGCTGAGCAGCATCGAGTCCAGCGCCGGGTAGATCTCCCCGGCCAACTGCCGCAGGCCATCCCGGGCCTGGTCCGCCGAGGTCGAGAGCAACAGGCTTTCGTACACGGGGTTGCCCGGCCCCAACCGCTCCACGGCGCCCCCACTGGCGCGCTGGTTGGCCGTGGCCCCGACACTGTCGAAGGTCGCGGCGCTGCGGGTCACGTCCAGCTGCACGCCGTTGGCCGAATAATCGAGCAAGGTTCCGAGGAACAGGTAGCCGGGCTGGACCTGGGCGAAGCGCCCGTTGACCCCGCCCGCGGCCTGCAGGATGTCGAACTGGCGCCCCACCAGGCTCGCCACCGGGCCGCCGGCCAGCAGGTTCGGCTGGGCCTCGGGCACCAGGCTGAGATTGGCGCCAGCGATACTCGCCTGGCCGCCAACCACAAGCCGGTCGCTGGCCGTGGGCGACAGCTCCACCCGATAGGTCGAGCCCGGCTGCAAATCCAGGTTGCCGGCGACATTCAAGGTACCGATGGAATTACCCGGCGCCACCACGCCCCCGGCGCTGGCAGTCAGGGCAGCGATCCGGCCGTTGCCGCCCAGGGTGCCGCCGGCGTTGACCGTCACCGTCGATTGCAGGTTGCCATTGACCGCCAGCAACCCGCCATCGACCCGGGTCGGGCCGCGGTAGCTACTGTCCCCCGCAAGCACCAGCCAACCGGCGCCGGACTTGACCAGGCTACCCTGGTAGACCCGTTGCGCGGCGGCCGCGTCCCGGGCTATGCCCAGGGCGTAGTCAGTACGATCCTGCTGGCTGGCTCCCGCTGTCAGGCCATTTTCCCAGCCGCGGTCCTTGAGGGTCTGCTGCCAGGCTTGGCGTTCCGCGGCATCCTCGGCTTGGCGCTGCACCAGGGCCTGGTCGGAGATTCCGTTGCTCCAGATATCGCCCTGCCCACGTCCCAGGTTGACGTCGAATTCCCCCAGCAATTGCCCGGGGCCATGCAGCGCCCGGCCCAGGTCCGGTACCCCCCAGCCCACCAGGTCGCTTGGTCCCTGGGTCGGCGAGCCATCGAGCTGGCGCGAGGTGGTCAGCAGCACTTGCAGGGCCTGCTGGTTGTTCAGGTAGGGATAACGCTCCATCACCAGGGCCAGGGCCCCGGTGGCATGGGGCGCGGCCATCGAGGTGCCGTTGTAGGTGGCATAGCCGCCACCAGGCACGGTACTGGTGATCGCCGCGCCCGGGGTGGCCAGGCACCAGTACTTGGCGATGCCGCACTGGTTGTATTTCTGCTGGTTGTTCTTGTCCAGGCCCGACACCGCCAGCCAGTGGCCTTCCAGCTCCGGCTGGAAGTACGGCAGTGCAGAGCGCACGCTGGCATTGGCATAACCGCTGTTGCCGGCGCTGAACACGTTGATCACACCGCGGCGCGCCACGTCGCCGGCGGCGTCGAGCCAGGTGTCCTGCTGGAAATGCTGGGCATAGGCCGCGCGCAAATCACCCAGGGTCTGGTAACTGACATCCTTGGGCTGGCTGCCCCAGCTGTTGTTGATGACCCGCACCCCGGCATCCACCAGGGCACCGTAGACCGCCTTGAAATAGCGCGGATCGGGGTCGGTGCCGAACAGCAACTTGTCGTTCTTGTTGGTGTTGCCCACATACACCTGGGCATTGAAGGCCACGCCATGCATGCCCACGCCGTCACGGGCCGCGCCCATGGTGCCAGTGACGTGGGTGCCGTGGCTGTCGTTGGCGCCATTGAGCACCCCGGACACACTGAACGGGGTGCCGTCCAGGTACTGGCCGGTGGCGGTAACCGAGTGAAAACGTCCGGGGCTGGCCTCGGGGTGGACGGCATCGAATCCCGAGTCCAGGGCGCCGATGCTGACCCCGGCGCCGGTAATCCCGGCGGCGTAGGCCTGGCTCGCCTGCATGCGCTCCAGCCCCCAATCCTGCTGGTATTCGAGCGAACGCCAGCTGGCGGAATCACCCAGGCGGCCGGACTCTTGATAGGCCGCCGCAGCCGACAGCGGCAACCCGGTGGCGAACGCCAGGCACAGGGTGCCCGTCAGCGTCTTGAGCTGATCACATCTCACATCCATGTCGATGACTTCTCTTGTTTTTGTTGTCGGATCGCCCGTTCCAGGTCGATCGGTATGTCGCTGCATTGCCTGGCCGCAAGCCCGCGGCCATCGAGCCGGCGGCGGTCATCCGCCCCGGCCTGTTACTTGGACTTCAGGCGAAAACGAAGCTCGAGCCGTTGACTCCCTCCATGCCGACGCCCAGCAGCGTCACCGAGTAGTCGCCCACCTTGAGCAAGGTGTCGCCACCGCTCTGGGACAGGTGCTGGCTGTAGTCGAAATGGCCATCGACCCCCGGCACTCCCATGAACACCAGCTTGTCGCTCGCCTGGTAACCGTGGATCAGGTCATCGCCGAAGTTGCCGCTGAACAAAAAGGTGTTCACTCCGCCACCGCCGGACTGCATCACGTCGTTGCCGCTGCCACCGACGAAGGTCACGTTGGGTCTGTCGCTACCCAGGAAGTCGTTGCCATCATGGCCGAACAACCAGTCGCCATCGACGCCGGCCAGCAGGGTGTTGCCATAGCCATCGCCATTGAGGGAATGGTTGTAGGCGTACCACGCATGGCCGTCGAACATGCCGTCGGCGCTGAGGCTGTAGGTGACGTCCCGACCGCCCCACTGCCAGAAGCTGCCCTGCTCGTGGCTGACCAGCGCGCCGATATCGCGGGTCATGCTGATACCGCCGTAGGCATCGCGGATGTACAAGGTGCCGTCGCCGTCGTTGGCGATGGAGAAATTCTGCAAGGGTTGGCGCAGCTCCAGCACGTTATGGCCCTGGCCACCGTGGATGATGTTGTAACCGCCATCATCGCGGAACCGATCGTCGCCGGCGCCGCCATCCAGGTAGTCGTTGCCCTTACCGCCGTGCAGCAGGTCGTTGCCATCGGTGCCGATGATGAAGGTGCTGCCGCTGTGCTGCTCAGAGTAGAGGTTGAGGTCCTTGACCCAGACCTGGTCGCGCTTGCCCTCGGACAGGTTGGAGATCACCACCGTGGAATCGCGATTGGTCAGGTCATAGAAATCCGAGGCGATAAGGCGATTCAGGCCCGCGGCGTAGTCCACCGCACTGTGGGCCGACCAGGACGCGGGGTTGAGGATGCTCTGGGGCACCAGCTTGCCCAGTAGCGACGAATAGTGATCGGTGAAACTGACGATATTGTTGGTCGCCGATTCCTGAGGACGGTCATGGGTGCCCAGGGATGAGCCGTTGAAATGGGTACCGTCCAACACCCGGAATACCGGATCGTTCTCATAACCGATGTTCAGCACCTGATGACTGTCGGCACTCTGGGTCGGCGAGGCGAAGGCCACATAGTTGGCATCCTTGAAAAAACCTCCCCAGTGCTCGCCGCTCATGGCCGCCAGGCTGTTGACTCCCAGCCCGCCCAGGCTATGCCCGGTGACCAGCACGTCCTTGCCGGCCAGGCCCTGGGCAGCGGCGAAGGCAGCGACCTTGCCCAGCAGGTTGTCGAAGGCCAGGCGGCTGTAGTTGTCGGCAAAGCCCGGGGAAAACGCCGCCTGCAGGTCGTTCACCGCATCGGCCAGGCTGTCGGTGCCGCGAAAGCTGATGCCGATGGACAGCAACTGCCCACTGGCGTCGTACTTGCCGAGGATCTCCACCTGGGCATCGCTGACCGAGGCTTGCTCGCCGCAAATGGTGCCCTGGGCGCTGACGTTGCCCTCATAGCCCAGCTGTGTCGCGCTGATCGGTCGCCAGGAAGTGCCCGGCAAGGGTTGTCCCGTGGGGGACGAGGCGTACAGGGCCAGGTTGATGGCGTCGCTGTACTGGGTTTTACCGGCACTGCCAAGGGCGTTCTTGTAATCGAAGATGCTCATCTGCTTTCTCCTTTTTTATCCCTGTGCCCGCGTCCTTCGGCAAAGGCCTAGGGCACCGGGCGTTGACCGAAGGCCTCGTCGACCCTGGCCAGGTCGGCTTCATGCAGGGTTCCTGCGTAGTAGTGCAACTTGGTCCAGGCCATCAGGTAGTCGTAGCGAGCCTGGGCCAGATCGCGTCGGGTGGTGTACAGCTGCTGCTCGGCGTTCAGCGCATCGAGGTTGACCCGCTCGCCCCCCAGGATGCTCTGCTTGGTGGAGACCACCAGCGCCTCGGCCGAAGTCAAGGCCTTCTGATAGGCGCGCAGCTTGTTCACCCCTGATAGACAGGCACTGAATTGCCGGCGCAGTTCAATCAGGGTTTCCCGGGTCCTGCCGTCCAGTTCGTATTCGGCCTGTTCCATGTTGCGACTGGCCTGGCGCGTCGAGGCCGAGACGCCGCCACCGGCATACAAGGGCATGCTGATCTCGATACCGACGGTGTTGGTGTCGTAGCGCTGGTTATAGGTGTTGCCGCTCTCCGACTCGTTCTGGCGCGACGTCGCATAGGCGCTGAGCCTGGGCAGATGCCCGGCGCGATTGCGCTCCACTTCATAGCGGGCCACCTCCACCCGCTGGCGCTGGGAGGCCAGCATCGGGTTGTTGCTCAGGGCCATTTCGTGCCAGCTGTCGTAGTTGGCCGGGCTCAAGGCGAACGACTGGAAACCTTCCTGCAACGGATCCAGGTCGCGTACGTCGATGGCCGGTTCGCCGATCAGCGCCGCCAGCTCGCGCAGGGCCGCGTCCTGTTCGTCCCGAGCCTGGATTTCCTCGGCAGTGGCCAGTTCGTAGCGCGACTCGGCCTCGAGGATGTCGGTACGGGTACCCTCACCCTGCTCGAACAGGTGGCGGTTCTGCTGGAACTGCTGGTCGAAGGCCTTTTTCTTGGCCAGGGCGATGTCGATCTGGTCCTGGGCGAACAAGGCTTTGGTGTAGTAGTCCAGGACCCGCACCAGCAGCTCCTGGCTCTTGCTGCGAAAGTTCTCGTCGGCGAACAGCGCCTGGGCCACGCCCTTGCGGTAGTTGGCGTAGGCCTCGTAGTCCAGCAAGGGCTGCTGCAAGGTCAGGGACGAGCCATAGCTGTCGTAGCTGCGCTTGTCGGTCTGGCTACCGCCCCGGGGAGCCGGATAGGTGGCCTTGGAGTTGTTGTGACCCTTGTTGTAGCTGTAACTCAACTTGGGCAGCAAGCCGGCACGGCCGATGATGCGGTTCTCGAGGCCGGCGTCGCGCTCCTTGATGGCGGCCAGGAACACCGGGTCGTTGCGCAGCGCCAGTTCGTAGACCTGGAATGGCCCCATGGCCTGGGCCCCCTGGCACACCAGCAAGGACAACGTTGCAGCGAGGATGGAAAACTTACTCATGCGACGCGACATCCTTATTCTTCGGTCAGGGCGGAACCAGCACGGTCGATCAGGGGCTTGAACAGGTAGTTGAGCAACGAGCGCTCGCCGGTACGCACGAACATCTCAGCCGGCATCCCCGGCTTGATCACCAGGCCGTCGAGTTTTTCCATGGCCTGGTCGCTGACGCTGCTGCGCAGCACGTAGTACGGCATGCCGGTGCGCTCATCGATCATCTGGTCGGCGGAGACCAGGCTGACCTCGCCGGAGGCCCGGGGGGTGCGGCTCTGGTTGAAGGCCGTGAACAGGATGTCCACCGGCAGCTGGGTGCCGACCTTGTCCACCAGGTTCACCGGCAGCCGCCCTTCCACTTCCAGGTGGGTACCCTGGGGCACGATTTCCAACAGGGTGTCGCCCTGGCGCACCACCGCGCCCTCGGTATGCACCCCAAGGTTGACGGCGATGCCGTCGGCGGTGGCGATGATCTCGCTGTGCTGCAGGTCGAACCCGGCGGATGTCAGCTGCTGCTCCAGGGTCTGGGTCTTGAGCTGGGCCTCGGCCAACTGGCTACGCACCTCTTTCTGGTATTCCTCATTGTGCTGCTGCAGCTTGAGCCGGGACTCGAGGATGCCCTGCTCCACCCGGCCGCTTTCCCCGGTGTTCTGCGCCAGCTCCTGCTGGACCTGGGACAACTGGCGCTGATACTCCAGCAAGCGGTTGCGCGGTATATAGCCGTTGTCGGCCAAGGGTTGCAGGTTAGCCAACTGCTGGCGCAGGGAGTCGGCCTGGTTGCCCAGGTCGTTACGGGCCCGACGCATGCCCGCCAGTTGCGCGGTGGCGCCTTCGATATTGGCGCGGATCCCCGCCTGTTCACGCATGAAGGCCTCGCGCCGACTGCTGAACAGCTGCCGCTGGCCCTCGAGCACCAGCGCCAGGCGTGGGTCGTCGCTGCTGGACAGTTGTGCCGGGAAGTCCACCTGCTTGAGGTTGTCGCGTTCGCTGCGCCAGCGCGCCAGGCTGGCCATGGCCATGCGGTACTGGGCCTGCAACGACTGCACGTCCGCCGCCACCTGGGTCTGGTCCAGGCGGAACAGCGGCTGGCCCTGCTTCACGCTTTCGCCTTCACGCACCAGGATCCGGCTGACCACACCGCTGCTCATGGACTGCACGGCCTTGCGCTTGCCGGACACCACCACCGTGCCTTGCACCGGGATCCCCTGGTCCAGGGGAGCCAGGGCGGCCCAGAGGAAGAAGCTGCCGGCGCCGGCCAGTGCCAGGAACCAGCCCAGGCGGGCAAAGAAACCGGCGTCGCGTTCGACCCGTTCGGGCACGTAGTCCTGTTCGATCATCATGTTGCTGTCCTTGCTCATGCGCCTTGATTCCGCGTCGGGGCCTGGTACTGGCGGCTCATGCTCAAGCCGCCGGGAGCCGCTGCGGTAGGTCGCTCCCGAGGTGCTTCCGAGGCCTGGGCTTGCTGTGCGCCGGCCAGGGCCTTGAGCACTTCCTGGCTGGGGCCGAAGGCTTGCAGGCGTCCTTCATTGAGCACCAGCAGCTTGTCGGCCAGGGCCAGCACCGAAGACCTATGGGTCACCAGCACCACGCTGGTCCCCCGGGCCTTGAGCTGGGCGATCGCCGCCGCCAGGGCGCTTTCGCCCACGGTGTCGAGGTTGGAGTTGGGTTCGTCGAGCACCACCAGGCTCGGGCTGCCATACAGCGCCCGGGCCAGGGCCACCCGCTGCTTCTGGCCGCCGGACAGGCCGCTGCCATCATCGCCCAGGATCGTGTCGTACCCCTGGGGCAGACGCAGGATCAGCTCATGCACCCCGGCCATCTGCGCGGCCTGGACCACCTGCTCCGGATCGGCCTGGCGAAACCGCGCGATGTTCTCGGCGACGCTGCCGGTGAACAGTTCGATGTCCTGGGGCAAGTAGCCGATGTAGGGGCCCAGTTCATCGCGGTTCCAGCGGTGGATATCGGCGCCATCCAGGCGCACCGTACCGGCCAGGGTCGGCCACACGCCCACCAGCACTCGAGCCAGGGTCGATTTGCCGGAGCCGGAAGCACCCAGTACCCCCAGTACTTCACCGGCATTGATGCTGAAGTTCACCTGCTGCAGGGTCGCCATGCGCCGTCCGGGCGGGCCGGCGCTGACCTGTTCGAAGCTCACCTGGCCCTTGGGCGCGGGCAGCGACATGGCGCTGTCACCTGGAGGAAACTCGCGCAGCAGTGAATCCAATCGGTTGTAGGCCAGCTTGGCGGCGCTCCACTGTTTCCACACCGCGATCAGCTGGTCGATGGGACTCAGGGCCCGGCCCATGAGGATCGAGCCGGCGATCATCATCCCGGCGGTCATGTCACCCTTGATCACCAGCCAGGCGCCCAGCCCCAGCACCAGGGATTGCAGGCACAGGCGCAAGGTCTTGCTCAGGGAACTGATGACCGCGCCAGTGTCGCTGGCCTGGTTCTGCAGGCCGAGAAACCGCGAGTGCACGCCGAACCAGCGCTTGCGCAGGGAACCGAGCATGCCCATGGCCTGGATGGTCTCGGCGTTGTGCAAGTGGCTGGTGGCCAACTGCGTGGACTGCTGCGAATACCCGCTGGCCTCGCTCAAGGGCTTCTTGGTCATGGCCTCGTTGAGGAATGCCAGGGCGATCAGCAGGGCTGCGCCCGCGGTGGCCATGACTCCGAGCCAGACGTTGAAGGCGAAGATCACCAGCAGGTAGATGGGGAACCAGGGGGCGTCGAAGAATGCGAACAACGCCGGCCCGGTGAGGAACTGGCGGATCTGGGTCAAGTCGCCCAGGGACTGTCCGGCATACCCCTCGCCGCGGGCGAGGTTGCGTTCGAACGCGGCCTGGTAGACCCGCAGGTTGAAGCGCCGCTCCAGTTGGCTGCCGATGCGGATGACGATGAAGCTGCGCAGCACTTCCAGCAGGCCGATGAAGACGAAGAAGCCCACCACCATCAGCGACAGCATCGCCAGGGTGGTCTCGTTCTGCGAAGACAGCACCCGGTCATAGACTTGCAGCATATAGATAGAAGGAACCAGCATAAGCAAGTTGATCAGCGCGGTAAAACAGCCAACGCTGATCAGGATGCCTTTATATTCGCCCAGTGCCTTGAACAGTGGTGCGGGATGAGTGTTCTTCACCATTTTTTAACCATATCCCTGAGCTGTTAATCCGCGTTCGATTGCGAGGAGACAATGTAGTACATAACTAACAGAGTGCTCTTCTTAGTTCATAAAGCCTGCGGACACAGACAATTCGGACAGCTGTTTGCAACAGCAGCCCGAACATACTCCTGTCGGTCAAGCGAAAGACAAAATAGTGGCCGTCGAATACTAGACGAACATCACCAAGCGTTAATTAGCGGCGCGCTGCAGTACTATCAGGCCGTCACTTTTCAGGCGCGCTTCGTACAGGCCTTCCTGCTGGCGACTGAAAAAGATCACCCTGGAACCTTCGCGCCCGGTGATGGAGATGCCGTCGGGTTCGGGGAACCAGCCCACGGCGGCTTCACCGATCCACCTGGACAGGCATTCGGCGCCATCGCCCAGGGCCGAGCCCTGCAGCAAGTCCAGGGTGCAGGACTCGCCCGGCTGGGCCGCCTGCTGCAATTGCCAGTGTCCAACCAGCTCCGAGGGGTCCGCCAAACGCAGGCTGCTTGCCATGATCATCGCTCCATAAAACATCGTCAGCGTCGCCAGCAACCGCAAGGCCGCCTTGCAACTCAAGGTGTGTGGGGTCATAGGGTACTCCGTCAGCGCAGTAGAATCGCTCAGCCCCAGGGCCGATACAACAAAGGAAGGCGACGCATGTGCGCCGCCCTCCACCTACTTCACTCAGGCGACGATGTCGCTGACTGCTGCCTGGCCGACGGTGGTGACCAGGAAGTCCGCCACGCCGTGCCCGGAGAAGTCCACCGACAGGGTGCTGACACCACCGGAGGTGGTGAGGATGGCATCACCCGCCGCGCCGGTGAAGGCGTTGACGAAGTGCAGGCCGGCGCCCTTGGTGATACCGGTCAGATCGATCTTGTCCTGGCCACTGACGAAATCCATGATCTGGTCGGCCGCACCTGGCTTGGAGTCGGTGCTGGCACCGAACACGAAGGTGTCCGAACCGGAACCGCCCCACAACTTATCGGCACCGCCGCCACCGTAGATGATGTCGTTGCCGGCACCACCCTTGAGTTCGTTGGCGACGTTGTTACCGATCAGCAGGTCGTTGCCCGAACCACCGATCGCGTTCTCCACGGTCACACCCTTGGCAATGGAAACGTTGCCGATCAGGCCACCAACATCGGAGAACGAAGTCTCATTGAGGTTGATTTTCTGATTCTGGGTAAAACCGGAGAAGTCTAGGGTGTCGTTGCCACCACCGTCCCACACCGAGAACACCAGCTTGTCGGCCGACGAGGTCGCGCTGTAGAAATCGCGCCCGGTGTTGGAGTTGAAGCCGTAGGTGGTGTCACCGGCACGGGTGGCGTAGTTGGCTCCGTAGAGCTTCTGGATCGCCGCGATGTCATCGATCAGCGGAGCGGACGCATAGGCTTCGACCCCGCCCTTGCTGAAGTTCTGGCTGGTATTGCTTTCACTCCAGTAGCTCATGATGCTGTAGCCGCGGGTGTCCTGCCCGTAGGTCGCATCCTTGTAGGTCGGGTTGCCGTTCCCGGCATTGTAGTCGCCAGGGTGGGCCAGGCCCAGGGTGTGGCCAATCTCGTGGGTCAGGGTCTGGCGACCGTAGTTGTTCAGGTCCGGGGTCTTGTTCGGGGTATAGCTGCTGTTGATCAGGTACCACGAAGTACCGTCATAACCCGCGCCAGTGCCCGGCAGGTAGGCAAATGCCGCTGCGCCATCCTGGCCGCCGCTGTAGTTGCCGAAGGTCATGTGGCCGTCACCACCGGAGGCCTTCTCGGTGAAGACCACGTTGGCCACATCGGCCCAGGATTGCATGGCCAGCACGGCCTGGGCTTTTTGCTGGGCATTGAACTGGCTGAACCCGGAGATACCATGCTTGTACATGGTGCTCGAGGAAGCCGAGGTCAGGAAGGTATAGGTCAGATCGATCTTGCCATTGCCGTTCAAGTCCTTGTAGGAAGCACCATCACGCAGGATCTGCGTGGCGGCCTGGTCGACCGAGAACGAAGGTTTGCCATTGACCGTGAGATTGCCGCCACGATCGTACTGGTGGCTGAAGCTATTGACCTGGTTATAAGCCGAACTTGCTGCTGCCAGTGGCACCAGTTGTTGTTCAGCTGCATCAATAGCGTCATTCACTTTTACTTTCGACATAAACACACTTCCTTGTAATCAATGGAACAGTTTTTGTCCGATAGCGACAATCCCTGGCGAGATCGTCCTATCACTCGCCCTAAGTAGGCGCAAGGAAACTGACACAATTTGAAATCGGGCGTCCACTACTTTTTTGACGTCAAATTCCACTGCTCCACAAAACTCCAGCAAATAATGACTGCCCAGTCGAAACACTCCCTTTTCAATTGCTGGGCAGCACTCATTGTCTGACAATCTACAATTTAATTATTAAATATCGTCCCTGTTGAATTATGCCAACTGTGTCTCAGTTTTCCGGTACTTGTTTATTGTTCCAACCACTGAGTTGCAGTGCATTTCTCAATATTTGCGGGGTCAGGGCCGGTACTTGCACGCCGTCGGCGCTGGTCATCGGCTCGCCAGCCAGCAAGGCATTGATGATCGCCTCTTCCACCGCTTCGGCGGCAGCGCTGAACAGCGGCGAAATGTGATCGTTGTTGAGCATTGCCAGCGGTGAAGTGAAGCCCAGGTCCTTGCGCGCATAGTCCGCCGCCGGCAGGTCCCGGTTTCCCGTGGCAAAGGCCAGGAAGATATCGCCGCTGGAATCCTCGGTCCCACCGCCGGTACGTGCGATACCGACGGACGCCCTCTGGGCCAGCCGCTGGCACTGGTGTGGCAACAGCGGCGCATCGGTGGCCAGGATCACCACGATCGAGCCCATGCCCGGGGTTCCGCGCTCGGCGAAGGGCGAGACGATATCGCGCAACTGGCGCCCCACTGGATAACCATCGACCCGCAGCTCCTCGCGCTTGCCATGGTTGGCCTGGACCAGCGCGCCGACGGTGTAGCCGCCCTGCTCCGGCGCCAGGCGCCGGGACGCGGTGCCGATCCCGCCCTTGAACTCATGGCAGATCATCCCCGTGCCACCGCCCACCGCGCCCTCGTCCACCGGCCCGGATTCGGCCAGGGCCGATGCCTCGCGCACCTGCTGCGGCCCCACATGCTGGCCCCAGATATCGTTCAGCAGGCCGTCGAAGGTTTCCATCACCACCGGCATGCACCAGTACACCGAAGGATCGGCCAGTTCCTCGCGTTCCAGGGCGATCAGCGCATCGCGCACCACGCCCACGCTATGGGTGTTGGTGATGGCGATCGGCGTGGTCAAGGTGCCCGCCTCGCGGATCCACTCCAGCCCCGTGGCATCACCATTGCCATTGAGTACATGGCAGCCGGCGAAACACGGCTGCAGGCGCGCATGCCCGGCGCGCGGCTGGATCAGCGTGACACCGGTGCGCACCTGCTTGCCGCCGATCTCGGTCTTGAGGGTGCTGTGGCCGACCCGCACCCCCGGAACATCGGTGATCGCATTGAACGGGCCAGGTGTTACCAGCCCCAGGCTGATGCCCGCTTGACGTGCTCGCATAACCACTCCTTACAGTTTCTGGAACGCCGGGCTGTACCGGCCATTGGTGCCATAGAGGATCACCGACAGCGCCAGCAGGCCGACGATCACCATGATGTCGCGCAGGGACGCTTCGAGGAACAGGTTGACCAGCAGGTAGCCGGCGCCGATCACCGCCAGCAGGGCCGGCAACGGCCACAGCGGCATGCGATAGGGATGCTCGCGATCGCGCAGCAACACGCGGCTCAGCAACGCACTGAGGGCCACCACCAGGTACACCAGCATGATCAACAGCACGCTGAAGGACGTCAGGTCCGCCAGGTTCGAGCTGAAGCTGAGCACCGCCGAGGGAATCGCCAGGAACAGCGTGGCCAGCCAGGGTGAATCCCAGCGCGGATGGATGCGGGTGAACAGGCGATTGATGCCTGGCGTCCACAGGGCATCGCGACCGCTGCTGAACACCACCCGGCCGATCTGGATGACGATGGCGACGATGGCGTTGAACACCGAGAGGAAGATCCCGGCGCTGACCACCCGGGCCAGGGTTTCATTGCCATGGCTGGTGAGCAGGTAGCCGATGGGATCGGGGCTGGCGAGCATCTGGCTCAGCGAAGGCGCGCCGATGAGCAGTGCCGTGAGCGGCACCAGCTCGATGATCACCACCAACACCAGGGACCAGAGCACTGCCTTGTGCACCCCACGCCCGCCGCACTTCATGTCTTCGGCCAGCAACACTGCCGGACCGTAGCCGTTATAGGAGAACAGGCCGATACCCACCGCGCCGATCACCAGGGCCCAGGGCGCCAGTTGCAGCACCCCATGGTCGACGATCTGCGGCTGCAGCAGGATGCTCACCGGCTGGCTGGCGTTGCCGAACCCCAGCCAGACGATCACCAGCAACGCCGCCACTTCCAGCAACAGGCAGGTGCCGGTGATCCAGGCATTGAGCTTGATGTTGAGAATCCCCAGCAGGTAGCTGCAGGTGACGATCACCAGGGCTACGGTCTGGGAATCGTACTGGGTGCCCAGGGCATTGTTCAGGTAAGTGGCGGCACCCGTGGCCAGTACCGGCGGGATGAACAGCAACATCACCAGCACCGTGAGGAAGGTCGCGTAGCCCGCCAGGCCGCCGAACACCCGCTTGGCATACACATACTCGCCGCCGGCGCTGTTGTGGGCCCGGCCCAGCTCGGCGTAGCAGAAGGCGAACATCAGCGCCAACAGGCCTGCCATGACAAAGGCCAGGAACACCCCGCTGCCGGCTTGGTGGATGGCGAAGGGGGCTATCACGAACACCGAGCTGGCGGGGGTCACGCCAGACACCGTGATGGCCACCACATCGAACACGCTCAAGGTGGGTTTCAGCGCGCCATCGGGCGCAGAGGGAGAGCTCATATCGTTATCCTCGTGCTTATTGTTGGTCTGAGGCAGGAACGAGATTCATCGGGCGGGTGCGCTCTGGGTCGCACTTGACCGCAGCTACTCTAGGCAGTGGCGCGATGGCGACCAATTCCCCTATTGGAGTACTCCCCCTTGACGGCATCCGGCAAATCGACGAAACCCTGCCAGGACACTTGCAATAGACCTTGGAGTAAAACCTTTGAGTAACCTGTTCAGGGAAGTCGGCCTGCACGCCAGCCTGGGGCGCACCCTCTCGCTGATCGGCCACCCACGCCTGTGGAAGCAGTTGATCCTGCTGTTGCACCAGGCCACGCCGTTCGACAACGCCCTGGCGATCTTCTACCCGGTGGACGGCCCGCCCCGGGCGCTGGAGGAGTACGACGCCGAACCCAGCAGCAAGCCGGCGTCGATGCTCACCTACCTCAATGGCCTGTATCTGCTGGACCCGTTTTTCCAGGCCTGTCGCGAGGGCTACCCCAGCGGCCTGTACCGTCTCGAAGAGGTGGCGCCGGACCACTTTCGCCAGAGCGAGTACTTTCTCAACTACTTTCACGACAACGTGCTGGAGGACGAAGTGCAGTTCATCCTGCAACTGCCTGGGGCCGGCACCCTGTCGCTGTCACTGGGCAGCCAGCGGTTGTTCAGCAGCGAAGCCATCGGCCAGCTCACCACCTTCGCCGCCTGGGTGTTGCCCCTCATGGAACAGCACTGGCAGCACAGCCAGGCCCGCCCGCAACTGCCGGCCGCCGAGGAAATGGCCAGCCAGATCCGCGATGCCCTGAGCCATTTCGGCAGTGGCGTGCTGTCGGAGCGGGAACTGGAGATCGCCCGGCTGATCCTGCGCGGGTTTTCCTCCAAGGCCATGGCCGAACGCTTGAAGATCTCCCCGGACACCGTCAAGGTCCACCGCCGGCACCTCTACGCCAAGCTGGACATCTCCAGCCAACCGGAGCTGTTCTCGTTGTTCATCCAGTCCCTGGGCCACGACCTGGAAAACCCCTGAGCCCGCGGCCGCTGCGCACCCGTGCGCAGCCTGCGGCAGCGGCCAAACGCAGCACGAACCTGTAGCCGCTGCTGAGCCTGCGAAGCTGCGACAAGGCCCACAGGGCCTTCTGGGGACCGCCTCGCCCCACCGACGCCGGCGGCAAAACGCCCTCAGGCATTCAATGAACGCGCGCGGTAGTCCCGGGGCGACTGCTCGAAGTGTTTCTTGAAGGTGCGGCTGAAATGCGCCGAATCGGTGAAGCCCCACTTGAAGGCGATATCGGTGATCGATTCGTTGCGCAGGTGCGGGTTGCTCAGGTCCGCCGCACTGCGCTTGAGCCGCGAACGCTGGATGAAGCGACAGACGCTGTCGCCCTGCTCCTCGAACAATCGGTACAACTGGCGCACCGAGATGTTCAACTGGCCGGCCAGGGCCACCGGGGTCAGCCCCGGCTCATTGAGCGATTGCTGGATCAGTTGCCGGGCCTGGTCGCGCAGGCACTGGCCATGCAGGGCTTCATCGTGACCGGCAAGACTGTCGGCGGTCTGGCGCAGGGTCGGGCCGAGCAAGGCGATCAGCGCCTCCTGCAAGGCCTGGCCCTCCTGTTGCGCCGCACAGCCATGCAGGTCGCCGGCGCAGATCTGCTCCACCAGCAGGCGCATCAGCCGGCCACTGGCGCAATTCTGCGACAACTTGCCGAACTTGCGTTGTTGGGCCGGCAGGTGCCGGTAGACCTCCTCCCGGCACAAATGGAACGAGGCATGCTCGATCAAGCCATGGGGCACGATTTCGCAAGCTCCGGCGGAATCCAGCAGGGCCATGTCGCCAGGCGCCAGTTCCACGCTCTCGCCATCCTGGCTCAGGCGCGCATGCCCGCTGCGCTGGACGATCAGGAAACAGTGCCGATCGTCGGCCTGGTCGGCCCGGGTGCCTTGCCGGGAAATCAGCCCGGCATTGGTGCGGATCTGCGCCACCTCCAGCCCGGCATAGTCCTGCAAGCCCACTTCGCCGATGAACAGCGCGGGGTTGTGCGCCGGGCGGGCATCGAAACGACCGCAGACGCCCTGCAGGGCGCCCAGCCAGGAACTGAAACTTTGGGAAGCAAGCACTGTGCACCTCCAGGAGCCGGTTCGGGCCGCCATTGTTTTTATGGCGATATCATTAACATGTTATCTATTTGCCAGGCAAGGCGCCCGGCAGCAGGAATAACCTGTCACGGCTCAAGCAGGGGTCGTGCCAATGGACGCTTCAGTAATCCGCCAGCAAGCGCTGCAGATGACCGAGGCTGCCCAGCAGCGCCTCTCGTTGCACAGCATTCAAACGGATATAGCGGCGCATGCCCGGCAGGCGATTGACCACCTCGCTGGCGCCGAAGTGCTCCAGGCGCACCTGCCAACCCTGGTCATCGCGGTGCAGCTCCAGGCGCTTGAAATCCAGGGGCAGCAACTCGGCCAGCAGCTGTGGGTCCTGGCACAGGCGCTGGAGAAGAGGCGTCCAGCCGGCCTGCTCGCCGTCACGCACGCGAGCGGCAAGCCCCTGGCGGCGAATTGCCCCGGTATGGCGCAAGCTGATGCGCGCCCGACCCGGCCCGGCAGCGGGCACCCGCATCTGCCATTGGCACACCACGATATGCATCAGGAACTGCGCCTGGGGGCACTCCGCCACTTCGAACTCCAGGCCGCGCCGAGGGCAACGAAAGCGCCCCTGGGCTGCGCCCTGGCTAACATAGTCGAGCCCCGCCAAATCCCGGCGCAACTGGCCCAGGGTCAGCCCCGGGCGATAACCCGAGGGTGGCCGGTGCCACAGTTCAAAGAGGTTTTGTCGCCAGCTTGAAAGGTTCATCGGCCACCTCCTGCCGAGGGTTCGGGAGATCTTCCGGGGCCAAGCCCAGGGCCTGTTCCAGCACCTCTTCCACCGGAACCGGGCGAAACGGATTGACCTTCTGCACCACCAGGGTCCAGACCAGCGCATACGCCGCGGTCAGGCCCAGCATGCTGCCGAACGGCAAGTAGATGTCCCTCGGGTTCATCCCCGGTGGAGTGATGAACCACATGCCCAGCAGGATGCCCACCGAAGAAAGGATCTGCGGCAGTGGGAACCACGGCGACTTGTAGGGCCTTGGCAGGTCCGGCCGGCGAATGCGCAGCATCACCACCGACAGCGTGACCAGCAGATACGCCGTGCTCCAGGCACAAACCGCCGCCAGCACCAGGTGCATGATGCTGTCGGTGCTGCCGCCCAGCCACCAGGCGTGCAGGCAAGGAATCAGCACCGCCACGGCGATGCACAGCAACGGCGTCTTGAAGCGCGGATGCAGGTAGGTGAACACCTTCGGCAAGGCGCCGTCCTGGGCCATGCCATAGAGGATGCGCGGTAACCCGGCCATCAGCGTATTGATGGTAGCGGCACCGGCGAACAGCAGGCCGATCCCCAGCCAGATCCGCCCGAACGGACCCATGATCTGCTCGGCGAAATGCGGGATGGCCATGGGTGTCTCCAGCAGGTGCACGCTGCCGTCCTCGCTCAGGGCGACGTTGGCCACCTGGCGCTTCATCGCCGCGCCATAGATGAACATGCACACCGCGACCCCCACCAATCCCAGGGCCATGGCCCGGGGAATGGTCCGCGAGGCCTTGCGTACGTCCGGGGTCAGGGGCGTGACGAACTCGCAGCCGACGAACATGAACATCGCCATGCCCACCAGGGACAGGATGGTGGGCAGGTCGGTGCCCACCGTGGAAGCCCCGAACCAGCCATCGAGCTGCACCGCCGGGGCCTTGAGCACGCCCATCACGCCGAAGATGATCAGGGTGCTCCACATGCCGAAGGTCAGGATCACCTCGGCGCGGCTGAAGGCCGTGATCCCCACGGCGTTGAGCAGGCCGAAGAACAGCACCAGCCCCACCCCCACCAGCCAGGCGCTGCCGCTCTGCTCCAGCAGGGTATTGAGGGACTCGAAATTGACCAGGGCCATGACCCCGCTGAGGATGGTTTCCGCGGTGCCGGCGAACACGTGGACGATCAGGTAGGCCGACAGGGTGCCGGTGATGGCGAAGAAACGCCCCAGGCCGCAGGCCAGGTAGTCATAGACCGAACCGTTGGTGGGCAACAGGCAGGCCGCTTCGGCGAAGGTGGTGGACTGCGCCAGCATCATCAGCAGGGCGATCACCATGGCGGCGGCGAAGGCCCCGCCGCCGATGCCGAAACCGGTGGTGGCGGTGAGGATCACCGGGCTGGCCATGATCAGGCCCACGGCACTGGCCAGGGCCGTGGGAAAACCGACGACACCCTGGTGCAGGTGCCGGTTGAGTCTGTCGTTGAGCGACATGCTGGTAAACCTCGAAAGCATGGGTTGATGATTATTGTTCTAGGCATTTCAAGGGCACGCGTGGCCGCAATGCTCGGCTGTCTGGCGCAGCCTGGAGTCGTCCCGCAGGGCTGGCCTGCGGGGTCTGGCTCAATAGGCGATGCACACCGACTTGTTCTCGGTGTAGGCCTCGATGGCCGCATGGCCCATCTCGCGACCGATACCGGACTGCTTGTAGCCACCGAAGGGCATCGATGGGTCGAGCATGTTGTGGGTGTTGACCCAGACCGTACCGGCCTTGATCTGCGGGATCAGTTGCATGACCTGCCCCAGGTCGTTGGACCAGATGCTCGCGCCCAGGCCGTACTGGTTGTCGTTGGCCAGCGCCACCACCTCTTCCAGGGTGTCGAAAGGCATGGCGACCACCACCGGGCCGAAGATTTCCTCGCGCACCAGCTGCTGCCCGGCCTGCACATCGGCCACCACCGTGGGCCTGACATAGAAGCCGCGCTCGCCAAAGGGCGTACCACCACACAGCACCCGCGCGCCCTCCTCGACTCCGCGCTCGACCATCTGCAGTACCCGGCGCTGCTGCTTGGCCGAGATCAGCGGGTTGATCTGCGCCTGTTCGTCCAGGCCCGGGCCGATGCTCAGCGAGCCGGCAATGGCCACCAACCGGTCGAGCACCTGCTGATAGATGCCGCGCTGGATGTACAGCCGCGAACCAGCAGTACAAACCTGGCCCTGGTTGAAGAAGATCGCCGCACTGGCGCCAGCGGCAGCGCTGTCCGGATCGCAGTCATCGAGCACGATCACCGGCGATTTGCCACCCAGTTCCAGGGAAAATCGAGTCATGTTTTCCACCGCCGCATGGCCGATCAGCTTGCCCACCTGGGTCGAGCCGGTGAAGGCCAGCTTGTCGATGCCCGGATGGGCCGCCAGCGCCGCCCCGGCCCCGGCACCAGTGCCGGTCACCACGTTGACCACCCCGGGGGCGATGCCCGCCTCCAGGCACAACTGGCCCAGGCGCAGCGCGGTGAGCGGGGTCTCGTCCGCCGGCTTGAGCACCACGGTGCAACCACAGGCCAGGGCCGGAACGATCTTCCAGATGGCCATCAGCAGCGGGAAGTTCCACGGCACGATGGCCCCCACCACGCCCACCGGCTCCGGCACCGTGTAGGCCCGGTACTGCGCGCCGGGCACTGCGGCGATGGACACATCCAGGCTCTTGCCCTCGATCTTGGTCGCCCAGCCGGCCATGTAGCGGGTGAACTCCGCCGCCGCGCCCACTTCCAGGGCCCGGGCCAGGTGGATCGACTGGCCGTTGTTGAGGGTTTCCAGTTGCGCCAGCTCCTCGCCATTGGCCTCGAGCAAATCCGCCAGTTTCAGCAACAGGCGTTCGCGATCGGCCGGGCGCTGCGCTTTCCAGCTACCTTCGAAGGCGCGCCGGGCAGCGCCCACCGCCAGGTCGATGTCGGCCTGGGCGGCCATGGCCACTTCGGTCAATTGCTCGCCGGTGGCCGGGTTATGGACCGGCATCCGCGCCCCGGAGAGCGCCGGGCGGCTATGGCCGTCGATCAGCAGGCCGTGCTGGCTGTCTATGAATGCGGCGACACGTGGGTCGATGGCAACGCTCATCGTCAATCCTCTTGGTTGTACCTGTTGACCGAGACTCTGAGCCCAAAGCCCGATGCCGTCTTGATCCTGGCTGCCGCAAAACTTGGCGCTGGCTGCCAAGCCCGACAGGCTCGACAAACACCTGGCAGCCTGGATCAAATGCCCTGGCACACAGAGGCAAGCAACACGTCGGCCAATCGCGCCCTAATGGTCCCAAGCTGTTCGAGCCCTATCAGGAGATCCAACGTGAGCCAAACAAGCCATTTCTGGCATCCCATGCTGCACCCCAACGAGATGAAGCAACGCGAGCCGATCCGCATCGTGCGCGGCGATGGCTGCTATGTGTACGACGACCAGGGCCGTCAACTGGTGGATGGCGTGGCCGGGTTGTGGAACGTCAACGTTGGCCACAACCGCAAGGAAGTGAAGGCGGCCATCACCGCCCAGCTCGATGAGCTGGAGTACTTCCAGCTGTTCGACGGGGTCAGCCATCCCCGCGCCGAGGAGCTGTCGCGGGTCTTGATGAACCTGCTGGAACCTGAAGACATGCGCCGCGTAGCCTTCAGCTCGGGCGGCTCGGACGCTATCGAAAGCGCCCTGAAGCTGGCTCGCCAGTACTGGAAGCTCGAGGGCCAGGCCGATCGCACCAAGTTCATTTCCCTGCGCCAGGGCTACCATGGCACCCACTTCGGTGGCGCCTCGGTCAACGGCAACACGGTGTTCCGGCGCAACTACGAGCCGCTGCTGCCCGGTTGCTACCACATCGACACCCCGTGGCTGTACCGCAACCCCTACAGCCAGGACCCGGAGGAGCTGGGCAAGATCTGCGCCGACCTGCTGGAGCGGGAAATCCAGTTCCAGAGCCCGGACACCGTGGCGGCCTTCATCGCCGAACCGATCCAGGGCGCGGGCGGGGTCATCGTGCCGCCGGCCAACTACTGGCCATTGATCCGCGAGGTTTGCGACAAGTACGGCGTGCTGTTGATCGCCGACGAAGTGGTCACCGGCTTCGGCCGCAGCGGCTCGATGTTCGGCAGCCGCCTGTGGGGGGTCAAGCCGGACATCATGTGCCTGGCCAAGGGCATCACCTCGGGCTACATCCCCCTGGGCGCCACCGTGGTCAACCGGCGGATCGAGGAAGCGTTCGAGAAGAACGGCAACTTCACCGGCGCCATCATGCACGGCTACACCTACGCCGGGCATCCGGTGGCCTGCGCCGCGGCCCTGGCCTGCCTGGACATCGTGGTCAAGGAAGACCTGCCGGCCAACGCGGCGAAGATGGGCGACTACCTGCTGGCCAAGCTGCAGCCGTTCGTCGAGCGCTTCGACAGCGTTGGCGAAGTGCGTGGCCAGGGCCTGATGGTGGCCCTGGACCTGGTGGCCGACAAGAGCACCCGCGAGCCCATCGACCCCACCAGCGGCTACGCCAACCAAGTGGCGCAGATCGCCCGGGAACACGGGGTCATGGTGCGCCCGGTGGGCACCAAGATCATTCTCTCGCCGCCTCTGGTGATCCAGCCGGCGCAGGTGGATGTCATCGTCGACGCCCTCGCCCAGGGCCTGAACCAGGCCCGGCGCTGACCGGCCCACCGGCGCTGCCCGCATTCGCGGCGGGCAGCGCCGGCACTCTCCAATGGCCGGCCGCCATCGCGCGGCCCGCTACCTGCGCCAGCCCCGAGCCCCTGCCCAGCGGGCAGCCAGGAGTCTTCCATGCACGCAGTCGCCATGCCCCATGAGCTGGGCCAACGCTGCATCGCCGCCTTCACCCGGGTAGTGCCCGCCACCCTCTGCGCCTTCTACCGCATCGACCCACAGTTGCAAGCCCAAGACTTCGCGCTGTACCGCATGCCCGAACAGATGCACCAGGCCTACCTGCAACGCTATCGGCGCTACGACCCGCTGCAACCACAGCTGTGCGCGGCCGCCGGGCGCCCGGTGCTGTCGCTGCACATGGGCATGGCCCGCCAGGATCGTCACGACACCCTGGTGTACCAGGGCTTCCTGCAGCGCCACGGAGTGCTGGATGTGGTGGAGATCCTGGCCTGCGACAAACAGCGCCCCATCGCCGGGCTTTCGCTGCTACGCGACGCCAGCCTCGGGCGCTTCAGCAACGATGAGCTGACCACCCTGCAAGCCTTGCAGGGGCTGCTGGAAATCGCCGCCCGGGCCCCGTGCCCCGAGGCCGACCCGCGCTTGGCCGGGCTGACGCCCCGTGAACGGGAAATCGCCTGGCTGCTGCGCGACGGCGCGGACAACAAGACCATCGCCCGGCGCCTGGACCTGGGCCTGCCCACGGTCAAGACCCACCTGATCAACCTGTTCCGCAAGGTCGGCGCGGGCAACCGCACCGAACTGGTAAGCACGCTGTTCCTCTGAAACAGCCAGGACTCAACCATCCGGTTGATGGGCAGGCGCCGCACCAGGCCCGAACATGCAGCTCTACGACAACGCACAAGAGCCTTGCCATGAACCAGCAACCTGAATGGATCACCGTCGGCGCCCTGGCCGACGGTTTTGCCGGCGACAACCACATCCTCCCCGCCCGCGACGATTTGGCCGGGCGCCACCTGACCCTGCACTTCGACAACGGCTGGCAGATCGAGCATCGCTTCGGCGCCGCCACCCTGAGCTGGAACAACATCGGCGAAAGCGCCGGCGAGGAACTGGCCTACCGCGCCACCTCGCTGCGCCCCGGCCTGTACCTGGTGGATTTTCTCAAGCAGGACCAGGGTGCCACCCATTCGGTAAGCCTGGTCCTGGACCTGGAGCGCCAGTGCTTCACCGCCGTCCTCGGGCAGATGCCCAGCCGTGACGAAACCCGGACCGATTTGTTCAGTCGGGCCCTGGCCGGCGGCGAGCTGACCAGCGTCAAGGCGCAGTTCCTGCACGGTGCCATCGACCGGCCATGCACCGCCGACACGCCACGGCACGCCCCCACGGAGGAACTGATCGGCCTGCGCAACCAGTACGTCTACAGCGCCAGCGAGGCCTACGAACACGTCTACCTCAATGCCGACTTCTACAGCTGGCAGTGCCTCAAGGGCGTCGAGCAAGGGCTGGCGGACACCGACCGCTGCCACTACTACAAGGTCGCCGAGCAGCTGTACCTGTTCGTCTGGCGGGAAAAGATCGTCCCGACCCTGGGCCTGGTGCTGATCGACCTCGCAGCCGGGCGCAGCGACGGCAAGATCTTCGGCTACCAGGGCGCGGACTTCGAAAGTTTCGCCAACTTCCCGGTGGGCGCCCTGGCCCGGGTGCTCAATCGCACCAGCCATTGCTGAGCCTTTGCCACCGCACATTTTTCACAGGACCTTGCCATGACCCTGGGACTCGACCTGCAACGCGTCGCCGACTGCTACCAGAGCGAACTGCAACTGTTTGCCGAACGCCATCCGCGCTCCGGCGCCTTCTACCGCCAGAACCTCGAGCATTGGCTCTACGGTGCCCCGCTGCACTGGATGCAGCAATGGCCCGGCTCGTACCCGATCATGGTGGCCGACGCCCAGGGTGCGACCCTGACCGACTGCGATGGCCGGCAGTACGTCGACTTCGCCCTGGGCGACACCGGGGCCATGTTCGGCCACGCCCAACCGGTGGTGGCAGCAGCCATCGCCGAGCAAGCACGGCATGGCTCGACCCTGATGCTGCCCACCGCCGACAGCCTGTGGGTCGGCCAGGAGCTGAGCCGGCGCTTCAAGCTGCCCTATTGGCAGGTCACCACCTCGGCCACCGATGCCAATCGCTTCGTCTTGCGCCTGTGCCGGATGATCACCGGCCGGCAGAAAGTGCTGGTGTTCAATTGCAACTACCACGGCAGCGTCGACGAGTCCCAGGTGGAGTTCGATGCCGGCGGCCAGATGATTCCCCGTGAAGGCGTGCATGCCAACGGCCTGCATCACCAGGCCACCACCCGCCTGGTGGAGTTCAACGACCTGCCGGCCCTGGAAGCGGCCCTGGCCCATGGCGACGTGGCCGCGGTACTGACCGAACCCTTCATGACCAACGTCGGCATGGTGCCGCCGGCGCCGGGCTTCCATGATGGCCTGCGGCAACTGACCCGGCGCTACGACGTGCCGCTGATCATCGACGAAACCCATACCCTGTCCTGCGGCCCTGGCGGCTACTGCGGCGAGCATGGCCTGGAACCGGACTTCTTCGTCCTCGGCAAGTGCATCGCCGGGGGCATTCCCACCGCGGTCTGGGGCGCCAGCCAAGCCATGGCCGAGCGGATCTGGCAGGTCCTGCCGCACTTTACGCCGGGCCAGGCGATCAACCATTTCGGCTTCGGCGGCACCCTGGCCGGCAACGCCCTGCAGATGGCCGCCATGCGCGCCACCTTCAGCGAGGTGATGAACGAGGCCAACTACCAACGTATGTTCCAGCTGGCCGAACGCCTGCGGGCCGGGGTCGAGGCGATCATCCAGCGCCACCGCCTGCCCTGGCACGTGACCCGCATCGGCGCCCGGGTCGAGTACCTGTTCATGCCCCATGCCCCGCGCAACGGCGGCGAAGCCCACCATGCGCGGCACGGGCTGATCGAGGCCTACCTGCACCTGTACCTGCTCAATCGCGGGGTGCTGCTGACGCCGTTCCACAACATGGCCCTGCTGTGCCCCAGCGCCAGCGAGGAGCAGGTGGACCTGCACAACCGCCTGCTGGACCAGTGCCTGGCCCAGGTGCTGCCGGGAGCAGCTTCATGAGCGGCGCACAGGCAGGACGCATCGCCCTGGTCACCGGCTCCGGCCAGGGCATCGGCCGGGCCATCGCCCAGCTGTTCGCCGCCCAGGGCGCCAAGGTGATGCTGGCCACCCGCAGCGCTGCCGCCGGCGCCGAGACCCTGCGCCTGATCCGCGAGGCCGGCGGCTGCGCCGAGCTGCTGGCCATCGACCTGGGTACCCGGGCCGCCGCCGAGCAGGCCGTGGCCGCTACCGAACAGGCCTTCGGCGGCCTCGACCTGCTGCTGCACAACGCCGGGATCTTCCCCATGCAGCGGCTCGCCGAACTGGAGGACGCGACCCTGGACAGCACCCTGGCGGTCAATCTCAAGAGCTGCTTCTGGCTGGCCCGGGCCGCCCTGCCGGCGCTGCGCCGGGCCCAGGACCCGCGGATCGTCGTGACCTCCTCGGTCACCGGGCCGCGCACGGCGATACCCGGGCTGGCCCACTACGCGGCGTCCAAGGCCGGGGTCAACGGGTTCATCCGCGCTGCGGCGCTGGAGCTGGCGGAATACGGGATCACGGTCAATGGCGTCGAGCCGGGGTTGATCGCCACCCAAGCCACCGACAACCTGGGGGATGCCGGTGCCCTGGCCGGGCACATTCCGCTCAAACGCCTGGGCGCGCCCCAGGACATTGCCTGGGCCATGGCCTTCCTGGCCTCCCGGCAAGCCGGCTACATCACCGGGCAGACCCTGGTGGTGGATGGCGGCGCCTTGCTTGCGGAGAACACCCAGATCTAGCAGGAGGTTGAAGAACTACCTGCGTTGCCATCGCGGCGTTAAAAACAAGCTGGTGCGCCAGCCCGGTCAAAATGCTCATTCAGCACTCGTAAACTGCGCTTTTTCGCCTGTTTTGCCTTGCGCTGGCTGCCTTGCCTAGGTTTTTCAACGGCCTGTTAGCGGCTTGGGCTGTCAGTTGCCGCTGCGGATCTTGTTCCACAAACGGGTGCGGAGCCGGTCGATATCCAGCGGCATGGCCTGCAAGGCGAACAGCTTGTCCATCATCGCCGGACTCGGGTAGATCTTGGGGTCGCCCTTGATCGCCGGATCCACCCGGCTGTCGGCTTGCTGGTTGCCATTGGCGTAATGCACGTGGTTGCTGACTTCGGCCATCACCTCGGGACGCAGCAGGTAGTCCATGTAGGCGTAGCCGGCCTTCTCATCCGGGGCGTCCACCGGCATGGCCACCATGTCGAACCACAGCGGCGAACCCTCCCGGGGAATCGAGTAACCGATCTGGATACCGTTGCCGGCCTCCTTGGCGCGGCTTTCGGCCTGCAGGATGTCTCCGGAAAAGCCCACTGCCACGCAGATGTTGCCGTTGGCCAGGTCGCTGGTGTACTTCGAGGAATGGAAATAGCTCACATAAGGCCGGACCTTCATCAGCAAGGCTTCGGCTTTTTTGTAGTCCGCCGGATTCTTGCTGTGGTGCGCCAACCCCAGGTAGTTCAGGGCTGCCGGTATCAGTTCCGGGCCGTTGTCCAGGATCGCCACCCCGCACTTCTGCAACTTCTGCATGTACTCGGGCTTGAAGATCAGGTCCCAGGAATCCAATGGTGCATCGTCCCCGAGCACTGCCTTGACCTTGGCCACGTTGTAGCCGATGCCCGTGGTGCCCCAGAGGTAGGGGAAGCCGTACTGGTTACCCGGATCATTGACCTCAAGGGCCTTGAGCAGCACCGGGTTGAGGTTCTGCCAGTTGGGCAATTGGGTCTTGTCGAGCTTCTTCAGGGCCCCGCCCTGGATCTGCCGGGCCATGAAGTGGTTGGAAGGAAAGACCACGTCGTAACCGGATTTTCCGGTCATCAACTTTCCGTCCAGGGTTTCGTTGCTGTCATAGACGTCGTAGGTGAAACCGATCCCGGTCGCCTTCTGGAACTGGCGGTTGGTGTCCGGTGCGATGTAGTCGGACCAGTTGTAGATCTTCACCGTATCGGCGGCCTGGGCCAGGGCGGCGGCCAGGCACAACGGGCTCAGCAGCAAAGCGCGAGTCTTGCGGGTCATGGAGCGATACCTGTGGTTGGTTTTGTTATTGGCAGGCAGTTGGCGATTAGAAGATCAGGACGTAGGTCTTGCGCACAGTCTCGAGGATGTCCCAGGTCCCGGTGCTGTTGGCCGGCAACATCAAGGCATCGCCGGCCTGGATGTGCACGGTTGCGCCGTTGTCGGGGGTGAAGGTGCAGCGGCCCTGGATAAAGTGGCAGAACTCCTGGGCGACGATCTGTCGCCGCCAGCGCCCTGGCGTGCACTCCCAGATGCCGGTCTCGACTCCGTCGCTGCGCTCCACGGCGGTGACCGAGGTCACGGCCAACGGCTCGCCAAGTGGCACGGCGACCGGAGCCGATTGCTCGAGGATGGCCGTGGCGGTGTTCTTCAATTGCGTGATGCTCATGGTGCTACCTCAGGCGGAAGCGCCGAGCGCACAGCGCCCGGCAGGTGAAGCCGGGTCAGTGCATGAAGCCTTCCATGAACCCGGCGATCCGGCTGGCCATCCTGCGCCGCCAGGGAGCCGTGGCCGGATTGGCCAGGGTCTGGTCTTCGTGAACGAAGCTTTGAATGATCGCGTTGTAGCCCAGCCAGCGGCACGGCTCGGGCTCCCAGGCCCGCAGTCGCTCCAGGCCGCCTTCGGGCAGGACCCAGGGCTGGCGTACCAAGGGGCTGTCACGCTGCAGAATCAGCTCGGCCAGCGTCCGGCCGCCCAGGTTGCTGGCCCCCACTCCTTCGCCACCGTAGCCACCGGCCAGGGCGATGCCCTTGCGGCGGTCGCAGAGCATGTGCGGATGGAACTGGCGCGACATGCCCAGGTTGCCGCCCCAGGCATGGGTGATGCGCACGTTCTTGAGTTGTGGAAACAGCTCGCCGAACAGGTAGCGGCGCAATTGCACTTCGTCCTCGCTCAGGTTGAAGTCGTGGCGCAGCTTGCCGGCGAACTGATAGCCACCCCGGGCGCCGAACACCAGGCGGTCGTCCAGGGTGCGCTGGCCGTAGGTGACCTGGCGACTGCCCTCGCTGAAGGCCTGGCCCTGGCTCAGGCCGATCTCGTCCCAGGTGGACTGGGGCAGCGGCTCGGTGGCCACCAGCAGGCTCTGCACCGGCAGTTGGTAGCGCCCCAGGGGTGCCAGGGTCACCGAATAGCCCTCCACCGCCGGTACTATCCAGCGGCTGCGCACCGCCGCCCGTGGAGTCTGCAGGCTGCCGGACTGCCAATGGGTCACCGGGCTGTTCTCGTAGAGCGCCACCCCCAGGCGCTCCACCGCCCGGGCCAGGCCGCGCACCAGCTTGGCCGGCTGGATGGTGGCGCAATGGGCAGCCTGGATCGCCCCATAGGCATTGGCCACGCGCAGTTGCCCAGCCAGTTGCTCGGGAGTCAGCCACCGGTAGTCGGCCTCGCCCAGGCCCTGGTCATGCAGATGCGCCAGGTACTGGCGCAGGCTGGCGTGCTGCTCCGGATAACGAGCGGCGCAATACAGCACGCCGCCCTTGCGGTAGTCGCAGTCGATGCCTTCACGTTCGATGACGTTAGCCACCTCATCGGGTATGTCATGCAGCAGTTCATAGGAGGCCCGGCGCTGTTCGACCGGTAGCGGTGCCAGCAGGCGGTCCTCGCCCAGCAGGTTGCCCATCAGCCAGCCGCCATTGCGCCCGGAGGCACCGAAACCGGCGATCTGCGCCTCGAATACGGCGATCTTCAACCCCGGCTCCAGGCGCTTGAGGTAATAGGCGGTCCACAGGCCAGTGTAGCCGGCGCCGATGATCGCCACGTCCAGGTCCAGGTCCCGTTCCAGGGCTGGCCGGGGGGTTAGCGGCTCGTCGAGCTGATCCATCCACAAACTGATATTGCGCCAAGCAGGCATGCCAACACTCCGCCAACCGAACTTTCGATGGGCCGATGCTAGTGCCCCGTCTCAGGCGCTGTCTTGTGCCCGTGCACGCAAGGAAATTTCCCGGGCATAGGCCTTGGGGGTCTGGCCGGTGTGCTGGCGAAAGCAGTTGTAGAACGCCGACAGTGAATTGAAGCCCGCGGCGAAGGCCAGCTCATCGATCCGCAGCGGCGGCACAGCCTGCTCCAGAGCCGCCAGCACGTGTTGCAGGCGCGCCTGGTTCACGTAGCGGTAGAAGCTCTGGCCCAACACCTGGTTGAGCAGGTAGGAAATCTGGTTGCGGCTGTAGCCGGATTCGCCAGCCACCCGTTGCAGGTCCAGCTCCGGGTCCAGATAGGGTTGCTGACGCTGGAAATACTGCTCCAGGTCGTCGGCCATGCGTCCCAGCTGGCGCGGTGACAACCCCAGGCGGCTGGCTGCCGGGCGCGGGCCGCCGGCAGGCTGGGCCGAAGACCCCTCGCGCACCAGGGCCGCATATTCGTTGACCCGCCAGATCAGGCCGTCACGCACGGTGATCGCTTCGCTGGCCCGGAACGACACCAGCCCCTGGCCGCCCCTCAGGGTCACCTGGTACTGGATGAAAGCCGTGTCGCCATCCAGGCGGATGCGATCGCAGTGCTCCAGGGTCTCGTCCGGGGCCCGCGGCATGCTGGCCTGCACGTATTCGCGCAGCTCGGCCAGGGCCAGCGTGCGGTTCTGGAAGAAGTCGTTGTATTGGATCTGCGGGTGATACAGCGCCATCACCCCTTCGAGATCGCGCAGTTTCCAGCACAGGTGGTAGCGCATCACCGCATCGCCGGTGATGGCGGCTTGCAGGGGCCCATCATCAGCGGCAGCCATAGATTTTCCGAGAAGAAAAAAGTGCAGCTTGCCGAACTTGCCGACAAGCGGCAATCACCACCCCGATAACTGGGACAAACAACACGCTCGGTCATCCAATGCAGACGTGACTGGCATCAAACTTTCATGAACGAACCGCCGGACGGTGGCCAAAAAAACTGCAAGCGCCCATGACCCGGTGCTATTTTTAGAGCCTCAACCGAGCGGCTCAGCGACGAGCCCTCGTTCCTACCGCGAGCACAAGGAAGCGCTCAATGAATCAAGGTGGGCCATCGATGAACACAGTCTGGGCCAGCAAAGTCACCTTTCCCAACGCCTGCCAGCTGATGCGCTGGCATTTTCATCCCATGGGTTTCGAAGCCAGCATGGATGCGCCTGGCAGCATGATCGCCCGGCTCTTCGACCGCGCCAGCGGCGAAACCATGATCGCCATAGCCGGTATTCCCTGCGCAACGGTGATGAGCGCCGCAGACGTCGAACGAATAATCGAGGCGGTGGAGGATGAGCTGGAGGCCTTCTCGCCCTCCCTGGCCCTCAAGGCCTGATCCCCCTTCACCCAGGCCCGCCCAACCGGCGGGCTTTTTCATGGCCGTTGTCGCAGATCCTGGAAGTACGGCTTGTCCTTCGGCACCCGGTCCGAGGCCCTCGGAGCATTGCCTGCACTGGAGTCCTGGCGCTCGACATACCAGTAGCAATGCTTGACCGCACGGGTGATACCCACATAGGCCAGACGCAGGATCTCGTCTTTCTGGGCGCTGTCGTAGGGCGTGGCGTCGCCGTCCTTGCCCAGCCCGGCCATGCGATACACCTGGTTCTTGTACGGTGAGCTGCTCAGGTGCTGGCAATCGCCCAGCAGGAACACCACATCCGCCTGCAAGCCCTTGGCGCTGTGAAAGGTCAACTGCTTGAGCCGGCGAGCCGCCAACGGCAAGCTAGAATCAACATTAACTATTTGTGAAATACTGTTTTCAATCAATAACTTATCGCTACCTTTTCGAAACAGCATCAAGATCGAATCACCCTGTCGATAGTGCTCCGCCAAACGCAGGGCCAAGCCTTCGTCATCCCGATCCAGCACCTGCACCGGCCATGGTTCGCGGGCCTCGCCGCTGGCCTTGGCCTTTTTCCCGGCGATGGCCGGGGCCGCACGGACAATGTGCTCGGCGGCATCGATCACATGCTGATGACTGCGGTAGTTCTCGCTGAGCATGACCCGGGTGGTGCTCGGCGAAACGAACTCCTTGTTGAACTCGATGAAGTAGCGCGGCGAGCTGCCACGCCAGCCATAGATCGACTGCCAGTCGTCACCCACGCACAACAGCGAGGAATGCTGTGCCCCCCGCCCCAGGTGCAGGGCTGCGCCACGGCGGCGGATCTCGCCGAGGCTGGCCTTGATCCAGGAGACGATCTGCGGCGAAACATCCTGGAACTCGTCGATCATCAGGTGCGACATCGGCCTCAGGCAGGCGTCGGCCAACAGTTTGAAGTTCTCCGGCGAACGCTCGCTGAACAGGGCGAACATGCGGTTGTAGGTCATGATCGGTGGCGACTGGTCCAGCAGATGGTCCTCCAGGGCACGCCAGAACAGGCTCAGGGCCTCGAAGAAGTACCGATCCGGGTCGTCCTGGGCAAAGCTCATGCGGCCCACGGCGTCGCCCACCTCCAGCCCCAGGTTCTCGATGAACCCTGCGGCGGCGACGAAACAGTCCAGCAGCGGTGCCGAAGCCAGCTCGCCCTTGACCCGGTAATCGAAGCCAGGGCCGGTACTGGCCTGGGCCGAAAAAGCGCCGAGCGCGCGCTTTGAATCTTCATAACTATCAAGCCAAATCAATGGCTTACGACAGAAAGCTTGAAACAGGGTGCGCTTTACCGCCCACTCCGCACGGACGCTCAGCTTGGCCCCGGGCCGGGTGATCTGCGGGTTTTCCCGCGGGTCGAAGCCCAGCACCACCCAGGCATCGAGTTCGGCGCAGTAGCCATGGCAGTGGAACGGTGCGCCGTTGATCTCGAAGCGCTGGCGCTTGGGTTCGATACCCTTGATCGGCCAGGCCCCGGCCCTGAACCACAGGTCCTCGAGGGTGTCGCACAGTTCTTCATCGCGCTTGGCCGCCAGTTCGGTGACGGCCATGCGCTTTTGCACATCCGGGTGGTCACGCTCCAGCTCCTTGAGTTGCAGGGCGTGGCGCAACAGCGGTTTCAAGGCCTGGCGAAAACGCTCGTCGTTGTTGTACAGCGCCTGGTAGCAGGCATTGAGGTGCTGGCGCTGGGCATCGTTGATGCGCAGGTCGAAGGGGTTGCTGTCCACCTCGGCATCGTGGCCCGGTTGCCGCTCGTTGAGGTTCTCGAACGCCTGCAGCCGCTCGAACCCCGGCAGGCTGCGAACCATGGGCAGGATCCGTGAATGGAAGGTGCGCACCAGGTCCCGGGCCTGCCGGGCATCCAGTTGCCGGTCCCACAGGGCGAACACCTGGATCAGCTTGGCGATGAAATCCTTGCGCGACTCCCGGGTGAAGGTCACCACGGTCATGGAGTCCAGCTCGAACCCCAGGTAGTGATGGAGCAACAGCAGACGCAGCACCAGCGAGGTCGACTTGCCGGCCCCGGCGCCAGCGATCACCGCGGTAGCTGGAGTGTCGCTGAAGATCATTTTCCATTGCGCGGCGCTGGGCTGGGCCTCGGGCGCCAGCAAGCGCGCGACATCGGCCTTGAAGCGCTTCTTCAGCTCGGCCCCCAGGGGCAGGCGCCAATCGTCGAACAACCGGTCATCCACGCCAGGGGGCCTGTGCTCGGTATCGCGGCTGTCGCGGATCAGCAACACCTGGCGGCCTTCCTCCAAGCCTTCGAGTCGCCCCTCGCGGTAGCCGTACTCCACGCCCGCGGTATGGCCACTGCGAAAGCCATCGGCCTGGCCGTGCAGCCAGGAAGCCCGATGCTGGGCTCGCAGGCGGGTCAGGCCGTGGCCGAAGAAACGCGCCGCCAGGCGCTTGAACAACGACATCTGGGCCAGGGGCATGAGCTCGGGGGGCAGATCGGGGGTGTGTTGCGACACGCGGACTCCAGGGTGTGGTGCTTGAGCGGTAATGGTCGCTGGATTTTCTCGGAGCATCCAGCGAATTGCTTGCAGGTCATCAACTTAAGCGATGAAGCGAAGGTTTGACACCAGCTTTCGCCTCGAAAAAACATCTAATTTATCGATTGGATAAAGGCATTTTTTGCGCTTTTTATCGATCAATGACTGATAGAAGATGCACGCCATCAACCCACGGCTATCGTCCTTGGCCAGGTGCAACATGCCATGACGAGCCTTGATCAGGAGACGATCATGCTTGAACTCAGACCCTTCAGTTCCCTGGGCGGCGCCAACCACGGCTGGCTGGATGCCCATCACCACTTTTCCTTTGCCGAGTACTACGATCCCGAGCGCATGCACTGGGGCAACCTGCGGGTCTGGAACGACGATGTGATCGCCCCTGGCACCGGCTTCCCGCAGCATCCGCACCGGGATATGGAGATCATCACCTATGTGCGCGAAGGCGCCATCAGCCACCAGGACAACCTGGGCAACAAGGGGCGTACCGAGGCTGGCGACGTGCAGGTGATGAGTGCCGGTACCGGCATCGCCCACAGCGAGTACAACCTTGAAGACACGCCAACCAAGATCTTCCAGATCTGGATCATCCCCAACCAGGCCGGTTCTGCACCTTCCTGGGGTGCCAAACCGTTTCCCAAGGGGCAACGTGAAGGCTTCGTGACCCTGGCCAGCGGCAAGGATGGCGACACACAGAGCCTGCGCATCCGTGCCGATGCGCGGTTGGTGGCAGCCAACCTCAAGGCCGGTGAAAGCGCCGAGTACCACCTGGACGCCGGGCGCCGCGCCTACCTGGTGCCGGCCACCGGGGTCATCGAGATCAACGGCTTGCGCGCCGAAGCTCGAGATGGCGTCGCCGTACAGGATGAACGGGTGCTACGGGTAACCGCCGTACAGGACAGCGAGATCGTCCTGGTGGACCTGGCCTGAGACCGGACACGGCATAGCGGCGAATAAAAAAGGGGCGACCGTGATGGTCGCCCCTTTTTTATTGCCGGCAATCGCCTGATCAGTTACCGCTGATGGCGCCATCCACCAGGGCCTGGGCTTGCTCTACCAATTGCTTGAGGTGATCGTCGCCGATGAAGCTTTCGGCGTAGATCTTGTAGATGTCCTCCGTGCCCGACGGCCGAGCGGCGAACCAGCCGTTCTCGGTCATGACCTTCAAGCCACCAATGGCCTGGTCGTTGCCCGGAGCGTGGCTGAGGATCTGCTGGATCGGCTCGCCCGCCAGCTCAGTGGAGGTCACCTGCTGTGGCGACAGCTTGCTGAGCAACGCCTTCTGTTGCGGGTTGGCCTTGGCATCGACCCGTACCGAGAACGGCTGGCCCAGCTCACCGCACAATGCACGATAGGCCTGGCTCGGATCGCGCCCCGTGCGAGCGGTCATTTCCGCCGCCAGCAACGCCGGGATCAGGCCGTCCTTGTCGGTGCACCACACACCGCCATCCCGACGCAGGAACGAAGCACCCGCACTTTCTTCGCCGCCAAAGCCCAGGGAGCCGTCGAACAAGCCGTCGGCAAACCACTTGAAGCCCACCGGCACTTCATACAAGCGCCGGCCCAGGCGGGCCGCCACGCGGTCGATCAAACCGCTGCTGACCACGGTCTTGCCTACCGCGGCATCGGCACGCCAGTGCGGACGGTTCTGGAACAGGTAGTCGATGGACACCGCCAGGTAGTTGTTCGGTGCCAGCAGGCCACCGCTGGGGGTGACGATGCCGTGGCGGTCGTGATCCGGGTCGCAGGCGAAGGCCACGTCGAAGCGCTCCTTCAGGCCGATCAGGCCCTGCATGGCGTGGCTGGAGGATGGGTCCATGCGGATCTGCCCGTCCCAGTCCACCGACATGAAGCGGAAAGTCGCGTCGACCTCACGGTTCACCACGTCCAGATCCAGCTTGTAGTGCTCGGCGATCGCCGACCAGTAGCGCACCCCTGCTCCGCCCAGCGGATCCACGCCCAGGCGCAGCTTGGCGTTGCGTATGGCATCCAGATCGATGACGTTGATCAGGTCGGCGACATAGCTATTGAGGTAGTCGTGGCGATGGGTAGTGTCGGCCCTCAGCGCCTGCTCATGGCTGATGCGCTTGACCCCGGCGAGCCGGGCCGCCAGCAGTTCGTTGGCCTTGGCCTCGATCCACTTGGTGATATGGGTATCGGCCGGGCCGCCGTTGGTGGGGTTGTACTTGAAGCCACCGCTTTGTGGCGGGTTGTGCGACGGCGTGATGACGATGCCGTCCGCCAGGCCCGAGGTACGACCGCGGTTGTAGCAAAGGATGGCGTGGGACACCGCCGGCGTCGGCGTGTATTCGTCGCCTTCGGCGATCATCACGGTCACGCCGTTGGCGGCCAGCACTTCCAGGGCGCTGGCCCCGGCCGGGGTGGACAGGGCGTGGGTATCGATACCGAGGAACAGCGGGCCATCGATGCCCTGGGCTTCGCGGTACAGGCAGATGGCCTGGCTGATGGCCAGGACGTGCCATTCATTGAAACTCAGGTCGAACGAGCTGCCACGGTGCCCGGAGGTACCGAAGGCCACGCGCTGGGTAGGAACCGATGCATCAGGCTGACCGGTGTAGTACGCCGTAACCAGTCGCGGGATGTCGACCAACAACTGCGTTGGTGCCGGTTTGCCCGCAAAAGGACTGAGAGTCATGCAAAACCTCAAAAAAAGGATGGTTCGGAAATGCCGCGCAGTTTACTGGCAGTTCGACCATCGCGCGACGGAATCTATCCCGGGATCGACAGCAAGATTTATCGACGGATATACGCCCGCAATACCGGCCATGGGCGGTAGCAGGGAGCAAGGAAGGAAAGAAGGAAGGAAAAAGCACCAGGCCCCGCGACTGGGGGCCTGGGATCGGGTCAGGCCGGCTCGACCTGCAAGGCGACTCGTTCGCGGCATGGGCATTCGTCCATGTAGCGGTGCGCCTGGACGAACTCGTTGAACGGGAACACCCGGGTCTTGAGCGGCAGCAATACCCGGTCGGCGGTCAACTGGTTGATATCGCGCAGGGCGCGCTGCAGCGCCACCTGGTCCTGGCTGATGCCCAGCTCGGGCTTGCCGGTGAAGTTGCCGATGCAGTGCACGAAGAACTGGATGTTCTTCTGGAACGCCGCGCAAGCCGGGAACGGTGTCTGGTTGCCGCCCTGCAAGCCGTACAGCACCAGGCTGCCACGGGGCGCCAGGACATCGCCGAGCATCGACATCTGCGGCCCGCCGAGGCCATCGAAGACCACGTCGACCCCACGGCTGTCGGTGAGCTTGTTGACCTGCATCAGCAGGTCCTGCTCCTCGGTGACTATGACTTTTTCCGCCCCCAGGGACAGCAGGTATTCACGCTCGTCGGCATTCTTGGTGACCGCGATCACCCTTACGCCCAAGGCCTTGCCCAGCTGCACGAAGGCCGGTCCGGCGCAGTGGCTGGCATCGGTGACCAGAGCGAACTGCCCGGGCTTGACCCGGGCCAGGTCGGCGTAGGCGAAGTAGGCGATCAGCAACGGCGTGTAGTGCACCGCCGCCTCGATCGGGCTCAAGACCTCCGGATAACGGGTCAGGGCCGAGCGCGGCAAGACGATCTGCTCGCCATACACCGGGTAGTCGTTGGGGCTCTCGGCGGGGAAGCTGGCGACCTTGTCGCCGACCGCCAGGTCCTCGATCCCCTCGCCCACGGCGGTGACCACACCGGCCATCTCATGGCCCAGGCCGGAAGGCAGGCGGGCATGGGAGGAAGCCAGGTTCTGCCGCCAGAGCACGTCATACCAGCTGATACCGATGGCTTCGACTCGTACCTGCACTTCGCCTGGCGCAGGCAACGAGGCCGCATGCTCTTCGCATTTGAGCACCTCGGCCGCTCCAAACTTGTGAAAACGAATCGTGCGGGACATCGCAAACCTCGTCAAAAAATAACCTCTAATGCCGCGGACTTTATCCGGGCTTTGAAAGCAAGACTATCAGTGCCTATTAATAGTCGACATGCCTGTCATCGATTCCGTGCCCTTGAAAATCGGGGCTGGGCGGTCTGCGAGCCGCCTGCCAGGCAATTTAGCCGGTGCAGAGTAGCAGCCTTTACCCGTAAGATTCACGCCGGCCATTGTTTCGATATGGCCGCTCCAGTCAAGCTCGCTGAATCTGCCAGGACTCCAGATGAATCGTAATGACCTGCGTCGTGTCGACCTGAATCTGTTGATCGTGTTCGAAACATTGATGCACGAACGCAGTGTGACCCGCGCCGCCGAGAAACTGTTCCTTGGCCAGCCCGCCATCAGCGCGGCCTTGTCGCGCCTGCGCAACCTGTTCGACGACCCGCTGTTCGTGCGTACCGGCCGTAGCATGGAGCCTACCGCCCGGGCGACGGAGATCTTTGCCCTGCTGTCCCCGGCCCTGGACTCGATCTCCACCGCCGTGAGCCGCGCTGCCGAGTTCGACCCGGCCACCAGCAATGCGGTATTTCGCATCGGCCTGTCCGACGACGTCGAGTTCGCACTGCTGCCGATGCTGCTCAAGCGCCTGCGCGCCGAAGCCCCTGGCATCGTGCTAGTGGTGCGCCGGACCAACTACCTGCTGATGCCCTCGCTGCTGGCTTCCGGGGAGATCTCCATCGGCGTCAGCTACACCACCGACCTGCCGGCCAACGCCAAGCGCAAGATCCTGCGCCGCAGCATGCCCAAGCTGCTGCGCGCCGACACCGTGCCCGGTCCCCTGGGCCTGGACGACTTCTGCGCCCGCCCCCACGCCCTGGTGTCGTTCGCCGGCGACCTGAGCGGCTTCATCGATGAAGAACTGGAAAAGCTCGGGCGCAAGCGCCATGTCGTGCTGGCGGTGCCTCAATTTAACGGCCTGAGCACCCTGCTGGCCGGCACCGATATCCTCGCCACCGTCCCCGACTACACCGCCGAAGCCCTCACCGCCGCCGGCGGCGTACGTGCCGAAGACCCGCCCCTGCCGGTGCGCAGCTTCGAAATGCACATGGCCTGGCGCGGCTCCCAGGACAACGACCCCGGAGAGCGCTGGCTGCGCTCGCGGATCCAGATGTTCTTCGGCGACCCTGACAGCCTTTGACTGGACTCAACCAATAAATACGTTAACAAACAAGTAGTTAAGGTAAATTCACATCCACTACTGTCCGTCGCACTCCGCTAGTTTCCAAGGCTATCGGGGGGATCTTTGAGGGTACTTTTCACTCCTCGAGAAACGGTACCTCCAGCGATGTCCCCCGAAACTTCACCAAAATTCCGGCGTAAGCTCAGCGATGCCTTCATCCGCCGATATCGAGCAATTGATCAGCTTGAACACCATCGCTCCCACTCGCCTGGCAAGTGCTATTGCACCTAGGTCACCTGGTTGAAAACGACATACCTCTGATTGTGACAGAACAGTGATTCAGCGATGACCAGCAGGCCTAGCAGGTACGTGGCCATTGCGGTTCTGCCAGGCTGAAGTTTTGCAAAGTGCTGAACCAGAGACTCGCGCATGATTGCCATATGCCATCATCCAAATCAGAATACGCCCAAAGGAGATTTGGTCAGGTCATGTCGATCATAGAAAGGATGCCGTTACGTGCCTTATGCGCTGGGAAGATCCAGACCCAACGCGTGTCCGTTCTGGATCAGGCACCGAAGCTTACCTCACCCTGCACGGGGGGAGATCGTTCCCTTCTCACTACCGAGTGTCGCACCTCCTCTCCTCTGCCAAAAAGTACCGATAGCCAGAACATATTATCCGTGCGGGGCCACTGCCCTGACTGTTGGTCGTTCTCGGATCCTACCCAGACCTCCTCCTGTGCCGGCGTCGTTTCAACGCGCTCACCGGGCACCATCCAGCTTTTCACTCGCAAGACGTGGTGGCTTCGTGGGCAATCCTCTCGCTTCAATGCCCACCGCCACTCAGACAGTAATCAACCACCACACATCAGGCGTTGCTTGCGGCGTGCGAAACCGCAGCAGAAGGCGATCGAGCTACTCGGTTCGCCCCCATTCCGGGCCCAGAAAGCCTCGAATGAACGACCTTGGAACATGGGCTGAATTATGAGTGCTGTAGCAACCAATGACTCCGCAGGCAAAAAGAAAGACAACGATCCCTATAGCGCCAGAGAACAGGGGTTGGGCTACATCTTCCAGCCCCGCTTTGCGCTGTATCAGGCATTAGAGCTTCCTGAGGACACCGCGATTCTCATCGAGATGGAGGATGACCTGGATTTCCTGGAGTCCTCCGGTAAGAAGACACTGGCCTCACTCAAACACAAGGCGGCGGGGGAACGTCTGAATGACCTATCTGTCGACTTCTGGAAGTCGGTCAATATTTGGCTAACCCGTTACCATGACAACGGGCGGGTTGAGTCCGACTACCAGTTTTTCCTGTTCACAACATCGTCCGTTGCACCAGGTTCATTCTTGAACTTCTTCCTGTACGGCGCCGATGTAACCCAGGCAAAGCCAAGCCTGTGGGAACTGACAGAGAGCACGCTCGCCACCAGTACGTCGAAATCGTTCATCAAGATCAAGGACTTGCTCTCTAAGCTCACAGCGCTAGAGAAAGAGGACTTCGTATCGAGAATCACGATTATTGATAGCACCCCTCGGATCGGCGACCTCCCCGCGCTTATCAAGGCCCAGAAAATGAGGGCCATACGCCCCGAGCATCGGGATGCGGTCTTTGAGCGGCTAGAAGGATGGTGGAATGACCTCATCATCCAGATGCTTTGTGCCCCTCAGAGCGAGCCCGTTTATGGCCGAGACGTTTCGGAGAAGCTGTTCACCTTCAGTGAGGAGTACAAGGATGACAATCTTCCCATCACCTTTGAGGACGCGACGCCTACAGCTCCCATCGATGCGAGTACCGATACCCGGCTGTTCGTGAGTCAACTGCGTGATTTGAAACTGAGCCCCAACCGCATCCGCAATGCGGTTTTGGACTACTACAGGGCATTTGAGCAGCGCTCTGCCTGGGCAAGGCAGCGCCTGGTGGGCTCCGAAGAAATCATCCGCTATGAAAGGCGGCTGACGGATGAGTGGGAGCGCACCAAGGACGTCCTGATCGATGACGAGCTCGATGGGCCGATCGAGGGCTGCTCTGATCCGGAACTGATTGCCGTCGGCAAGAAGCTCTATACCTGGGCCGAGACGGAAGCACAGAAGCTTGCTCACCTGAAAATCCGGGCACGCGTGACTGAGCCTTACGTACTTCGCGGCAGCTACCAGATTCTCGCCAACAAACGCCCCTACCCTACCGTTTACTGGCATCCGCAGCTTCTGGATCGCCTATCCAAGGCTGCTGGAGAAACTGAATGATTCGCTGGGATGAGCGTCCGTTTGAGACCAAAAATCTGTTCAACCCTGCCTTCTGCGCAGTAGTCCTGATGCGTGCGCTCAAGGCCTATTCGGTGGTAGACCCCAAGGGCATGCCCTTTTCGATGTCACTGCTGATATTGCCGCTGAGCCTCCATCACGAGTCTCGCAGTGCACTGCTCAAGCACTACAAGGGCTATCTGCTCAAGACGGTGGAAACATACCCCCAGATGCAAATCGGGCTGGCCGAGCGGGTAACCGAGATGCTGCCATTCACGTTCGAGGCATTTGCGTTGGCGCACTACTTCGATTGCTTCGAAGTTACCCCGCAGGGACGACTTCTTCCGAAAGCCAGGAGGGTCAAACCAGACGTTGAGGGCACCGAGGAATCAGTGGCATGCCAACGCGCAGCGGCTCTGCTGGGGAGAGAGTTCGCCAAAATTGCAGACAGGGTTACGGTGTACACCGCTTTTGGAATTCGACCATGAAAATCAGCTCCATCCATGTATACAGCCACGACGGCCAGCGCCGCGACGTAAACTTCGAAGTCGATGGGCTCAACATCATCACGGGCCGCTCGTCGACAGGTAAATCCGCCCTTTCGGACATCATCGAATACTGCATGGGCCAATCCAACTTCAACGTTTCGGATGGCGTTATCCAGGACAAGGTGTCCTGGTTCGCAGTGATCTTTCAATTTCCGGACGTGCAGGTCATGGTCGCGAAACCAGCCCCACGCTCAGGCGGCGCGAGCTGTAGCCTGGCCATGACGCGCACTGGGGAATTCGTGCAGCCTCCAGAGTTTTCCGAGCTTGTGGTCAACACAGACGACATCGCCGTCACTTCGTTGCTGTCACGTCAGTTAGGCATTCCTGAAAACCGTACAGAGGTGGCGGAGGACCACACGCGTAATAGCTACGAAGCCTCCATCAAGCATTCGTACTACTACCTCTTCCAACGGCAGGGTCTGGTGACCAACAAGGATCAACTTTTCTATCGTCAGAACGAGCCTTTCCAGCCTCAGGCGATCAAAGATACGCTTCCCATTCTGCTGGGTGCCTCCACTAACGAGCGATACGAGCTGCAGACCAAGCTTCGGACAGCTCAGCGAGATTTGAGATCCCAGGCAAAGCTGCTGGAGCAAGCAAAGCAGGCGGTGGGCAACAATAGAAACCAGGCCATCGCCCTGCTGACTGAAGCCAAAGCGGTAGGAATACTCCCTCAAGAGTCCTCCATCGGGGAGGTCGAAGAAATCATCGCTGCCCTCAAATCAGCAGCGCAGTGGACGCCCGCTAAACCGCATGCCCAACCTGAGGACAAGGTATCCAAGTTGGAGGCTGAGCTGGCCAGGCTAAGAAAAACCAAGCGCGAGATAAAATCCAAAATTGAGGCGGGCCAAATATTCGAACGGCGTGCCGGCGGCTTCCAGGGTGAGGCATCGGAGCACATCGACCGCCTCTTATCCATCAAGTCACTTCCGAAGAATGCAACCACAGGTGAATGGCAGTGGCCCTTCGCCGAAAAGAACTTGGCCATGGAAACGCCCATAGCCCAAGCGCTCATCGGCGAACTGGCTTCCCTTGAAGCAGAGATGCAGACGGTGATGGGCCAACGTCCGCAGATTCAGGGCTACCTAGCGGAGGAAAACCAACGTCTTCAAGACACGAGCAAGTCGATTGCCGAGAAAGAGGCTGAGCTAACAGCCGCAATCGCCGCCAATACAGTGCTGGCCAACGCACAAAAGCAAAGCGACGCTGCCAAGCATGTCGTGGGGCGCATCAGCTTTTTCCTTGAAGGCTTCGTCCCCGACAATTCGCTGAAACAGCAAGAGGCAGACTATCGTCGTCGAGAAATGCGCGTCCAGGAGCTTGAAAAGGCACTGGCCGATGTCGACGTCGACGAACGCTTAGCGTCGATCCTGAACAGCATCTCGGCACAGTTCAATCTGTACAATAAGCGCTTCGAGTCTGAATTCAGTGCCTACCCGGCTCGATTCGACCTGAAGAAGCTGACTATCATTTTCGATCGCCCAGAGCGCTCTGTGCCCATGTCTCGGACAGGCGGTGGCGAGAACTACCTGGCGTATCACCTCTCTGCTCTGCTCGCCCTGCATTGGTACTGCGTAAAGAGCAATCGACCCATGCCGCGCTTCTTGGTGATCGATCAGCCGACCCAGGTGTATTTCCCCTCAGAGGAGTCCTACAAAGCGGTCGACGGCACGGTTTCGAACACCGAACAATCCGATGCCGACATGGACTCGGTACGCAAGCTGTTCAATCTGTTGTACCAGTTCACAGTCGAGGACGTTCCAGGGTTCCAGATCATCATCACCGAGCATGCCAATCTCCGGGATGACTGGTTCCAGAAATCTCTGGTAGAGGCGCCCTGGAGCAAACCTCCGGCGTTGGTGCCTGAGGGCTGGCCACTCAAGAGTGAGGTGACACACTGACGGATTGAGGCGTACATCCTTCCGCACCGATCAGGGAGTGAGAGGTTGCCCTCTCACTCCATTGGTAGGCCGCTCCATCCATGGCTAACAGCCAGCCAATGGTTGAAACGATGCCTCAACGCTGGC
Organism: Pseudomonas piscis; assembly: GCF_009380155.1. Lineage (GTDB taxonomy): Bacteria > Pseudomonadota > Gammaproteobacteria > Pseudomonadales > Pseudomonadaceae > Aquipseudomonas > Aquipseudomonas piscis. Next base: position 964,918 of record NZ_WHUV01000002.1, read on the forward strand.
CCTGATCTCTCAGAGTGACGTCAAAGAAAGCCGGCGCGCTACCGCACCGGCTATTGAGTTTTCAGCCAGCTGCCGCAAGGATCAACTGCCGAGCCGAGTCGAGCTTCTTGAGGTAATCCCTAAGCGGCTTCGAGTCCAGATACGTTCCTGTCAAGATTGAACGCAGATGGTCAACCGCTGAGACCATGGCCTCGACGCCCGAATACTTCTTAAGGTGGTGGCCTCCGTAGTAGACATCAACGTCGACATCGTCACGATCCTCCAACCGGTACTCGGCGAACATCCAGTTCTCAAGCTCAGACTGTATCTCCTGGAGCTTGGCATGGGCCTGAAGTGGAGTGTTTGAGGCATAGAGGCGCTTGAGCGTGAGCCCCATCTCCTGATGGTTCTGCATACTCATTTGCTGTGCTGGACGCCAGCGCGATGCATACCCTTCCTGCCAACTGTACTCAACAGCGTTTTTGCTGAAGCCGTATGTAGTACCTGGGCGCGGCTTGCGTTTTTTGCCATCCCGCTCGCGAGCGGGACTCACGAATTGGCCGTTGTAGGGCTGGGAACTGAAGGTCCAAGCAGCGATGCCGGCACGATGTTGCTCTGCCAGCCGCTCAACGGTCGCAACTGTTCTGCGGAGCAGCTCAGAGTCTTTGGCCACAAAGTACGGTACCGCATGGCCCGGGTAATACAACCCTTCCCATTCCGGCTTGGCCCAATGCAGGCCGCAGGAGCGCACCCATGCATCACGCACCTGAGTTTCGCTCTGCCTCGCCACGTGATCGTAGGGCTCGTCCAGCATGAGCCAATCCCCACTCCCCTCGCAGATCCACCGCGACACGTGATCGCAATCAGGAAGTTGCTCGGCGTGTTCCATAGCTTTGCGTTGGGACTTTGTCGTGGCTGGCCGAATACGAGCTGCTTCCAAGAACTGCAACGCCAATGCCGCGCGAGTCAGCAACTCTTTCGCCCGCGCCTGGCTGTCAGCATTACTGCGCATTTCAACGTGGTCGGAATATTCGAAGAAGAAACCCTGCAGATTCTGCGCAAACCCACACTGATACCTGCTCAGGAATTCTGCCAACGGCCTGGGCAATTTCAGTTCGAGAATTTCGAGGCCCGATGACGGCCTTACAGTTGAATCACGCCAGTAAGCAGACAGGAAGATGCTGTGCATCCGATGCGCACGTTGATCGCGCTGAATCACTTTCTGAGCGTGTTGGAAGCTTTCGAAGCCAGACAGCCTGGCAGAAGCATCCAGGGCCGCACGGTGAGGAAGGTTATGATCGCGGCCAAGGAATTTGGCCTTACGCTTGATCCCAGGAAGGGTGGACGCGCGTACGTCGAGGGTAGTGCTCATGTTTTTTTCTCCGCCCTACCGCAACGCCACCCGCCTACGCTGCATTGGGGCCTCGAAAAAAGGGGCCTTCAGCAAAAAAAACAACAGGTAGTACCGTTTCCAGCTTTCATGACGGGTGAGATGCGCCTACCCAGCGCAACGCAAATCTAGCAAGCGAACTTAATTAACGCAAGCCACTCCTCTCCCTTCAGCGGACATGCTGAAGACATCCTTCATGGGGATTTACCTTGCCATACCCCCCCGTCATGATGATCCAAAAGAGCTACTGGCAAGCTCTCAGAGGTTACGGATAAGGGGATAAATCATGGCTGAGCAGTTCCACTACCCTCACGACATCTTAGAGCTCCTGGTGGAGACCATTCCTCGCCTAGTCAAATCCAAGAAGGACGTCATCCTGTTTTTCGAAGGTGCAGGCGTAGATGAAGCAGACTTCAGTGACGCCCGCACCACGCTCTCCAGAGCACCTCAGTCCATCAACAAATTCGAGATTGCCCGTGACGTGCTGACCCGCTTAAACCGGCGAGGTGACAGCGGACTTGCGGCTCGGCGCGAAATCATCAAGCGAGTGACCCAGTTCGAGAGTTTTGAATCCTGCTGGGAGAACGAAAGGCTCAAAGCCAAAGGGTTGGTGGCAAGCGTCCGTGAGGCGGTCAACGCAAAAGACGCATTCACCCGGATGAGACAGGAGCGGGATTTCGAACGTGAACAGACTCAAGCACGCCATCGTGAGGAGCAGCAGCAGGCGGTAAAGAAACGCAACGAAATTGAGGACATCAAGTCCCGGCTATTTGGCCTGTTTTCGATGAGTGACAAACCGCAGGAGCGTGGAAAGCTCCTTGAGAGCGTCCTCAATGATCTTTTCCGAGCCTATGGCATCCACGTCAGAGAAAACTTCGTTCGCAAGCCACTGGATGGTGCCACCGTACTGGAACAGATCGACGGAGTGATCGAATTGGGTGGCAAGATCCATTTGGTGGAGATGAAGTGGCTGAAGGATCCTGTGGGTGTGTCGGACTTCGGGCCCCATCTTGTGAGAGTGATGGGTCGAGCAGATGCCTCAGGCATCTTCATTTCCAATAGTGAATTCACCCAACCGGCCATCACGCAATGCGCGGACTTTCTGAACCACAGAACGACGTTCCTGTGTTCACTGGAGGAGATCGTCATGCTCCTGCAGCGCCAAGGTGATCTGGTGGACTTTTTAAAGACAAAGTCTCATGCCGCGATCATCAACAAACAGCCTTTCCTGAAGATCCTCAATTGAGCCCAATGGATACTGCCAGAATTTCCAGAGTCCTACGGCCTATGCGCGCTGGCTGGAGAAGCAGTCGGCACAGGGTAGCCTGGTGTGATCAACCAAGTGCTGACTCACTTTGCATTGCCCATGAAATGCCTCAGTTTCTCGGTCACCACGAACCTGAAAACTGCGGCTGCTAGTTGCACATGCCATGGTCAATTCGCATAAGCGCATCGTAAATGTCGGAGTAGCGCAAAGGTAGAAGCTGTGCAACGTAACCCAGAGCTTTTTACAAGCTGATCTACGCATAGCTGCCTGAGGGAGTCAGCCGATGCGCTACTCCCACCTCTCCACCTCCAGCGTTATGCCCGTTACATGCAGCGTTGATCTCAGTCAAGGAGGATCTCCCCCAGCTCGCCACTCTGCGCAAGCTGCAGTTTGATCCTGCTGCTCCTGTTAGCTGGCGGGAAATCATCTACCCGAAATACACCCCTCATGCGTTCGAGGCGCAGGACTGCACGTGTCAATAGCTGGGTTCCCTCAGCGAGGGCCATCAGGCACTCCGGACTTTTGATGAGGTAGGCACATTGGACGTAGATTTTTTCCTCAAGGAGCGCACTGCATTCATCAAACACTACTTTGATGAGGCTTCAGCCCCCTTCATCGAAACCATGCGCAAGATCGACGCGGAAGAGCCACCGTTTGAACCGCCATACTTCGATCCTGAAACCATGCCAGCAGAGCCTGCTTTCCAGGAGGAGTGGCTGCGCGCGCAGACCGGACTTGAGGTTGTGGGGCAGACCTGCGTGTCCATGCTCTCAGAATCCTTGAAAATTTTTTTCGTCACCCATGAAAAAATTGCTGGCTTGGACTGCGAAAAATCGTGCGGAGAAAAAGTTTTCAGCAAAGGGTTCATCAAAGGCTATCGAACCTGTTTCGCTAAGCATGGCGTTGACTGGAACCAGTGCCCTGTGAACTTCTCCATTCTGGAGCAGGTGGTGCTCGCTAGGAATGCTAGTCAGCATGCAACGTCTATAACGTCCACACGGGCAATCCACAATGAAAGAGCCCTTCGGAAGCACCCAAGCCCTCTATTTGTCAGTAGCTACGAGAAGAGTCTTTTGGCTAGCAGAGGCGGCAGCTGGATGATGGCGCCAACTGTTCATGTAACCCGCGATGCGCTTCATGCCGCGATCGATGAGGTGGAGAAACTTGCTGAATGGCTGGAGCAAGACTGAAGCCTGGGAAAGCATCACTGAACAATGAGAAGTCGCGAAAAGTCACACAGATTCTCAGCCATCGCTGTGATCTGCTCGGATTCGGGAAGCGCTAGAAGCGCTCGCTGCAGCACTGGAGGACGGCGTGCGGATCAGCCGGCACAGGCCCCCACAAACACTTCCCCATCTGAGCAACCTCCCCCGCTGTGAAAACGTAGCTATGGATAATTGCCTGCGTTGAGTTGCCCTTCGTCTGCGATCCAATGCGAATTGGTTATCTCGGTACCGCCGCCCTCCCCACGGAGGTACACTGAGTTCCATCTGGCTCCAACTCGGCAGCCTTCAGAAATCGCCGTCCTAGATCGCGCATCCATCCAAGGGTATCGAGGGTATTTTTGCGGGTATATCTCTGTATTTTTGAGTCGTAAGTAGCGATCTAGAGCCATATTCAAATGTTCTTCGGCGACCCTGACAGCCTCTAAGGCCACCTCCAGGACTTTCCATCGATCTGCAGGCTCGCTGACCAGGTCCCCGCCAGTATCGACCGGCACCATCAATAAGCAGGAAATTTCCTAACCCGAAGCTGGAAAACCTGAGCATGGGGCAATACCCTGCCACCACCGCCCAAGGTTACGAGCTGAAACATGTCAGGGAATACACCGTTTGAAAGCCCACGTTGGATGCGTGATCTGGTCCGCTTCCTGCCACTCAAGAGCCAGTTTGTCCTGTCCGGCAATATCCGCGACTTGCAGGCCAGCGAGATGGCCCCCGGCACGGTCACGGCCCTGAGCTTCAACCAGACCCTCTGCGACACCCTGCTCGCGGCCGGCTACGCCCATGTACTGACGTGGGACCCGGTGACCGGCATGCGCGCCATCGGCAAGCCGGACAGCGATCCGGCGGCGGGCCAGACCCTGCTCAAGGAGCTGGGCCTGACCCCGGTGGATGGCGCCGCCCCGGCAGGCCCCGATCTCTTGGCCGCCACCGTGCAGCGCCTGGTGAATCGCGCCGGCCCGCCGATTGCCCTGGTCATCGACTTCGCTTCGCGCCTGGTGGTGCGCAACGACTCTCTCAGCGCCGCCGAACACCAGCTGTTCACCCAGGCCCTGGTGCACTCCCACCAGGCCCGCAGCCGGCCGCTGCCGGAGCTGCGCAAACCCTTCTTCAATACCCTGCTGTGGCTGGTGGAAAAGGAAGGCGATCTGCCCGACTGGCTGCTGGTGGACAACCCGCGGCTGCGCCACATTCCGGTATCCCGGCCCGACCAGCTGACCCGCCGCGCCCTGGCCCCGGCCCTGCTCAAGAGCCTGGCCGGCAGCCAGGAAGCCAGCGAGGACAGCACGCGCGAGGCGGTGGATGCCTTCGTGCAGAATACCGAAGGCCTGCTGCTGCTCGATCTGAGCGCCATCGCCCAGCTGGCACGGGTCGAGGGCGTGGCCATGGAGCAGATCGCCGATGCCGTGCGCCGCTACAAGATCGGGGTCACCGAAGATCCCTGGCTGCGCATCGACCGCCAGCAGATCCGCCAGGCCGATGAACGAGTGCACCAGCGGGTCAAGGGCCAGGATCATGCGGTGACCCACATGCTGGACATCGTCAAGCGGGCGATGACCGGGGTCGGCGCCAGCCGCAAGGGCAACCGGCCCCGGGGCGTGGCCTTCCTCGCCGGTCCCACGGGCGTGGGCAAGACCGAACTGGCCAAGACCATCACCAGCTTGCTGTTCGGCGATGAAAGCGCCTATATCCGCTTCGACATGTCGGAGTTCAGTGCCGAGCACGCCGACCAGCGCCTGATCGGCGCACCGCCCGGTTATGTCGGCTACGACGTGGGCGGCGAGCTGACCAACGCCATCCGTGAAAAACCCTTCAGCGTGGTGCTGTTCGACGAAATCGAGAAGGCCCACCCGCGCATCCTCGATAAATTCCTGCAGATCCTCGACGACGGCGTGCTCACCTCCGGGCGCGGCGACCGGGTGTATTTCTCCGAGGCGCTGATCGTGTTCACCTCCAACCTGGGCATCTATCGCCAGGGCGACAACGGCGAGCGCGTTGCCAACGTGCTGCCCGGCGAACCCTTCGAACAGATGCAGGAGAAGGTCCACAACGAGATCGACCGCTACTTCAAGCTGGTGCTGAACCGCCCGGAGATCCTCAACCGCATTGGCGAGAACATCATCGTCTTCGACTTCATCCGCGAGGATGTGGCGATCCAGATCTTCGAGCAGATGGTCGACACCACCTTCAAGGACCTGCAACAGCAACAGGCGTTGTTCATCGAATTGAGCCCCCAGGCCCGCCAAGGCCTGCGCACGCTGTGCCTGCATGACCTGTCCAATGGCGGCCGGGGCATTCGCAACCAGCTCGAGGCGCGCCTGCTCAATCCATTGTCCCGGGCCCTGTTCGACCAGGATGCGCAGCCGGGCGAGCGTTTCTCGATCACCGCGCTGGACGCCGGCGGGCTGCTCATGGAACGCCGCTGAAGATGCAACTGAGCCTGTCGCGGGTGCATTTCCCGGTCACCACCCTGGGCCCCGGGCGGCGCCTGGGCATCTGGTTCCAGGGTTGCAGCATCCGCTGCCCCGGGTGCATTTCCGCCGATACCTGGGGACCGGGCCAGCGGCGCCTGGACATCGACCAGCTGCTCACGCAACTGGCGCCCTGGCTGCGCGAAGCCGACGGCATCACCCTGTCCGGCGGCGAGCCCTTCGATCAGTTCGAGGCCCTGCTGCTTTTACTCCAAGGGCTGCGCCGCCAAAGTCCGGTGGACATCCTGGTCTACAGCGGCTATCCGCTGGAGCGCCTGCAACCCCAGTTACGCAAGGCCGAGGGTCTGATCGACGGGCTGATCAGCGACCCCTACGAGGAACGCCTCGAACAATCCCTGGCGCTGCGCGGCAGCGACAACCAGCGCCTGACCCTGCTCACGCCCCTCGGCCATGCGCGCCTGGCGTCCTACGAGCGTCCACTGGAAGCCGCCGACAAGGCCCTGGACCTGATGTTCGACGCCAATGGCAGCGTCTGGATGGCCGGCATCCCCCGACGTGACGACCTGCTGCACCTGCGCGACCTGCTGCAGGAGCAAGGCCACCAAATACAGACCAGTGCGCACCGCCACTGAATGGAATTCTCCCGATGATTCGCTTCTGCCCCAATTGCCAGACCGAACGCCCACTCCAGGAGCTGTTCTGCGAAGGCACCGTCGACCAGCACCCTTGTAACTGGGACCTGGCCGGCGAACCGCTGCGCGCCGACGGCTGGCGGCCCCAGGTCATCGTCACTCAAGACGCCATGCCGCAAGATCCCATGCCCCAGCACGGCCCAGGCCAGGACAGCCCGCCGCCAGAGGCCCCGGCCCAGCCCGAGACCATCGCGCCGGGCCTGGTTTGCAGCAACGGCCATGCCATGGAACCAGGCGACTTGATGTGCCTGGAGTGCGACGCGCCCCCGGCCCAGGACCAGGCCCAGGTTCCTGGCAACGCGACGCCTGGGCCGGCACTCCCTGATGCCGGAGGCGACCCGGCCAGCCCCAGCCAGACCCTGATCGACGGCTGGGCGTTGATCCGCCAGATCAGCAGCACCGACGGTGTGCGCGAACGCTACCTGGCAAGCCACCAGGCAACGCCACTCCAGGCGGTGTTGACGCTCTACCGCCCCGGCGCCGAACCCGACCCGGCGATCTACGACGTGATCCGCCGCCTGCCCCGTGCGCATGTGCCCGAGATCATCGCCACCGGACGCTGGGACGGCCGGGCCTACGAGGTCATCGAAGAGCTCAGCGGCGGCACCCTGGCGGACCTGGGCAGCATCATTCGCGACGCCGACAGCGTGCGCCATGTGGTCCGGGAACTGGGCCAGGCGCTGCATGCCTTCAACGAAGCCGGGCTGCGCCATCGCGACCTGCGCCCGGCCAGCCTGCTGGTACGCGCCCGCGAGCCGCTGGACCTGGTGATCAGCGGCTTCGGCTCGGCGCGCCTGTCGGAGTTCGACCTGGATATCGTGTCGCCCCTGGAAACCAGCCGCTACATGGCCCCGGAAGCCATCGCCGGCGGGGTAGCCGCGGCCTCGGACTGGTGGAGCCTGGGGATGATCCTGCTCGAGCAGTTGACCCAGGGCGCCTGTTTCGAAGGCATCCATGCCAATGCCTTCCTTATTCATGTACTGGCCAACGGGGTGCCGATCCCCGATGACCTGGACCCGGGGCTCAACCTGTTGCTGCGCGGGCTGCTGGCCCGGGACCGGCACCAGCGCTGGCAGTGGCCTGAGGTCGAGGCCTGGCTCGATGGCCATCCGGTCGCGGCGCCGGCCTCGTCGTTCCAGGAGCGCGACGACGGCGAAGGCGCCACCTTGCAGCTGGGCCAGCGCCACTACCACAAACCCCGGGTGTTCGCCCTGGCCGCGGCCCAGGCCGAACACTGGGCCCAGGCCCTGGACCACCTGCTGCGCGGGGTGATCGTAACCTGGGCCGAACAGCTCGGCCTGCCCTCCTCGCTGCTCGCCGGCCTGCGCCAGGTGGTCCAGCATGACGGCCTGGAAGACGACTTGCGCCTGATGCTGGCGCTCAAGCTGCTCAATCCGCAAGTGCCGCTGATCCATCGCGGCGACATCGTCACCCCAGGCTGGTTGCTCGAACACCCGTTGGAAGGCTACCGGCTGATCAGCGGTTCGGCTCCCGATCTGCTGGAGCAGCTGCAGACCGACAACTGGCTGTCGCGCCTCAAGCTGCGCGCCGAGCAGGTGCGCCAGCGCGCCCTGCACCAGCAGGTCGAACTGGTGGAAGAGACCCTGCGCATCTACCTGCTGTCGACCTCTCGCGCCAGGCTCGCCACCCAGTGGCAAGAGCGCCAGCGCCTGCTGCCGGATACCGAGCATCCTGGCCTGGCCTACCTGTCGGAACGGCGGGTGATCGCCGAAGAAGACCTGATCGTGCTGCTCAGCGCCGCCATCGAGCAATTCCGCTCGGTCGACTCGATCATCCAGGAAGCCACCGAGCTGGCCCAGCGCACCGAGGTCGGCTGGTTCGACAGCGAGCAAGCAAGCGCACTGCTTGAGCACCCGCGCCAGGAGCTGTACCGCAGCGTCGACGAGCGCATCCGTGGTTTCGCCCGCAGCGGCGTGCCGGCGGTGGATGAGTGGGCCGAGCAGTTTCGCCTGGAACGGCGCATGCCCCTGGCCAAGGTCCTGGTGCTGCTGGCCATTCCCGAGAGCCAGTGGCTGGAGCCGCAAAAGCAGCACTACGTATCGCAGATCCTCGACTTCTTCGAAAAGAAGGTGGTCACCGCAGTGATGCGCGGCCCTTTGGTGCGCATGAACATCGGCAAGACCACCGCCCGCGTCGACCTGACCGAATTGCACAGCGAGCGCCGCCCCGCCGCCGCCCTGCTCGACCACCTGCTGCAACGCAACGAGCGCGCGGTGAACCTCGACCCGGAATGCTTCCAGGCCGATCCGCGGATCGAGGCCCGACTGCATGCGCTGTACCGCCAGAGCGCGTTGTACAAGCGCGATACCGGCATCGACGGGCTCTACCTGGGCTTCCCCTTCTTGCTCAGCCGCGATCCGCGCGGCAACGCCCGCCCGCGGATCATCCCGTTGCTGCTGTGGCCGGTGAAACTGCTGCTGGAGCTGGGCCAGCGCGGCAACGCGCGGCTGGCCTTCGACGGCGAACGCGAAGAGGTGCGCCTGAACCCCGCGCTGGACAGCGTGCTCGGCGCCGAGACCTGCAAACTCTGGCGCAAGACCGCCGATGAACTGCTCGGCCGCTCGTCCATCCGCACCAGCGACGTGATGGATGCCTTCGGCATGCTCGCCGGCGTACGCTCGCGCACCTTCGCCAGCCTGCCGGCCAGCACGGTGGAGGTCGCGCCCTACCAGGACGAACTGGCCTGTGCGGCGGTGCTGTTCCACGTCACCTTCATGGGCCAGGCCATTGGCGAGGACCTGCGCCAGCTCAAGTCGCTGTCACCCAACGGCACGGGCCTCGAGACCGCCTTGCGTCTCAGGAATGGCGAGGACGAACAGCCACCGGCCGATCCCGGGGAGTTGCAGCGCTATTTCACCGTGGCCAGCGACCCGTCCCAGGAAGCGGCGGTGCTCCAGGCCCGGCAAGGCCCCGGCCTGCTGGTGGAGGGGCCACCCGGCACCGGCAAGAGCCAGACCATCGTCAACATGGTGGCCGACGCCATCGGCCGCCAGCGCAGCCTGCTCATCGTCTGCCAGAAACATGCGGCGCTGGAGGTGGTACACAAACGCCTGGTGGCCGAAGGGCTTGGCCAGCGCATCGTCATGCTCAACGACGTCAACCGCGACCGCGAACCGATCATCCGCAGTATCCGCGAGCAGCTGGAGGCCCTATTCGTCGCTGGCGGCGACAGCCAGGGCTGGTTGCGCCAGCGTGAACAGACAGCGGCGCGCATCGAGGCCCTCGAGGGCGAGCTCGATCGCTACCACCAGAGCCTGCATCACCCGGACCCGGCCAGCGGCCTGAGCTATCGCCGCCTGTTGGGCGAGCTGATCGAACTGGAAGATGGCCCCGCGCCCCTGGAATTCCCGGCCCTGCGCCAGCACCTGGCGCCCCTGGACCCAGCCAGCCTGACCCGCCTGGAAGAGCGCTGCGCGCCGCTGGTTCGCCTGTGGTTGCCGGCACGCTACGAAGGCAGCCCCCTGGCGCAGCTGCAAGCCTTCGCCGCCGATCGCCCGACCCTGCAAGCCTTCGACGACAACCTGCGGGACTTCGCCCAGGCCGAGGCCGATCGCCAGGCCACGCTGCAAGCGCATCCGGCCAGTTTCGAGATCGACGACCCCGCGCCCTACCGCGCATGGATGGCGGCCCACGTCGCCACCTTGCTCGACCTGGACCCGCAGCAGCGGCTGCGCCTGGCCCGCTGGCTACCGCTGTTCCGCCTGCGCGAGCATGAACCGCTGCCCCGTGGCGAGGCGATCCTCGACGAGCTGCGGCAATTGCAGCAGCAACTGCGCCAGTTGCCGGAAGATCGCTACCAGGCGGTGCTGTCGCCCGCCCTGGGGCTGATCGACCACAAGCGCCTCGGCAGCCTGGGCCAGGATTGCGCCAAGGTCATGACCTCCCGTTCCTGGTGGTCGCGGATCAACCCCTTGCACCTGCTGCGCCGTGGCCGGCTGCGCGAGTTCCTGCAGGAACGGGGTGAAAACCGGGTCGAGGAAGTCCTGCCCGCACTGCACGCGGCCATCGACCTGGAGCGCCAATGGCGCCCGCTGCGCGCCGAACTCACGGCCCTGCAACGGGAGCTGGGACTGGACGCCCCGGCCCCCGAAGCCGGCCTGGAGCTGAGCACGACAGTCACCCACGACATCCGCCAGCTGCTGGAGATCCAGGTCCTGGCCCAGGCCCTGGCCCAATCGCCCCGCGCCCGCCAGGCCGACGCTGCGGTGCTCAGCGGCGACAAGCGCGAGTTCGAAGCGTTGCTCGGTGACCTGGACGCCTCGCTGATTCGCCAGGGCGTACGCCAGATCAGCCTCGACCAGCTCAAGCTGCTCGGCCACTGGCTGGGCGCCGAACTGCTTGGGCAACTGCAACAGGCTATCGAGCACAACCAGAGCAACGAGTTGCCCCTGGCCCGCCTGCAACAAGCCCTGCCCTGCCTCGGCGCCTACCAGGCGTTCCGTGGCCGAGCCAGCCTGCTGGGCCCAGAGGAGCTGGAGCTGCTGGCCCTGCTACGCCAACGCCAGGCGCAATTGGACGCCCTGGCGCCCGAGCAACTGGAAGCCGCCGTGCGCCGCCTGCTGAACCGCGAGGCGCGGCTGGGCTGGAAGCACCGCATCGAGCAAGCCAACCCCGAGTTGCTGTACGGCCAGGACGAAACCCAGGCCAAGGTCGCCAGCCTGGCCCAGGCCGATACCCGCATGCGCGAACTCAACCGCGAGCTGCTGGCCAAGGGTATCGACCCCTCGCGCCTGGGCAATCGCAAGCAATGGGAAGACGTGACCCGGCTCACCGGCAAGCGCTCGCGGCGCCTGCGCGAATTCATCGAGCTGGGTGCTCCGCTGGGGCTGATGAACCTGCGCCCGGTGTGGCTGATGAACCCGGACGTGGCCAGTCGCGTGCTGCCGCTCAAGGCCGGCCTGTTCGATACCGTGATCTACGACGAAGCCTCGCAGATGCCGGTGGAGTTCGCCCTGCCGACCCTGTTTCGCGGGCAGGTCACGGTGGTCAGCGGCGACGAGAAGCAGATGCCGCCGACGGCGTTCTTCTCCAGCCGGGTGGAAAGCGACGAAGCCGAACTGTTCGACGGCGACGAACCCGACGCAGAAGCCGACCAGGAGCAACGCGAGGCCTTCGAAGACACCTGGAACCGCCGGGAGATCAAGGACTGCCCCGACCTGCTGCAACTGGCGCGCAATGCCCTGCCCAGCACCACGTTGCAGATCCACTATCGCTCCGCCTACCGCGAGCTGATCGGCTTCTCCAATGCCTCGTTCTATGGCAACCGCCTGAATGTGCCCGTGCGCCATCCACAAGCCAGCATCGAGCGGGTCAAGCCGCTGGAGCTGATCCAGGTCGAGGGCCTGTACCAGAACCAGAGCAACGCCCAGGAAGCCGAGCGTGTCGTGCAGTACCTGGCCGAGCTGTGGCGCCAACCCTACGAAGAGCGCCCCTCGGTCGGCGTGGTGACCTTCAACCGCAAGCAGGCCGAGCTGATCGAGGAACACCTGGAGGCCCACGCCGCCCAGGACGAGGGGTTCCGCAGCGCCTACGCCCAGGAGCGCGAACGCAGCGAGGACGGCGAGGACATGTCGGTGTTCGTCAAGAACGTGGAGAACGTCCAGGGTGACGAGCGCGACGTGATCGTCTTCTCCTCGACCTTCGGCCGCAACAGCCAGGGCACCTTCCGCCGCAGCTTCGGGGTACTTGGCCAGACCGGCGGCGAACGGCGCCTGAACGTGGCGGTCACCCGCGCACGGCACAAGGTGGTGATGATCACCTCGATGCCCATCGGCGACATCTCCGACATGCTCAATACCCACCGTGCGCCGGCCAGCCCCAGGGACTACCTGCAAGGCTACCTGGAATACGCCCGGGCGCTGTGCGCCGGGGAGTTCGACTACACCGGCAAGCTGCTCGACCGGCTGCAGACCGACCGCAGCGACCTGCAACGCGGCCAGGGCCAGGATCGCGACGGCTTCGCCAGGATCGTCGGCCGATACCTCCAGGCCCAGGGCTGGCAGGCCGCGCCGGCCAGCGAGGGCGACGCCTTCGGCCTGGACTTCGCCATCGAAAACCCCGGTACCGGCACCTACGCCATCGGCATCGAATGCGACGCCCCCAGCCACGCCCTGCTGGAACGCGCCCGCGCCCGGGAGATCTGGCGCCCGTCGGTCCTGCGCCGGGCGATCCCGCATATCCACCGGGTGTCGTCCCAGGCCTGGTACCACGACGGCGACAACGAGCGCGCCCGTCTGCGCGAGGCCATCGAACGGGCACTGCCGTCCGCCCAGCCAGATCCGGTCACGGCCCCTTCCAGCGATACGGAGATCTGCCCATGAGTGGTCCCAAGGTAGTGCGGATCGTCACCCGCGAAGAAATCATCGCCCTGTGCGAGGGGCACCTGCAGCGCCTGGAACAGGCCATGGCCCGCTGGGAAGCCCAGGCCGCCAGGCTCGGCGAATTGAACGAGGAACAACGCAACGCCACCCATGCCCGCGCTGAGCGCCTGCGCGCCCTGCTCGGCCAGGAACAGTTCGCCCAATTGCAGAGAGCCGTGCCGATCGAGATCGAGTACCTGCGCCGCGACCAGACAGAACGCGAGGAACGCGCGGTGCTGCGTGCGACCGAGCAACGCCAGCGCCAGCGCCGCCAGCAAGAAAATGCCGCGACCCTGCTCGGCGCCCTGCGCGCCGCACAGGCAGCGGTTGCGCCCGAGCTGTTGCAAGACGTGGCGCGCCTGGCCGAAGGCGCCGACCTCGACCATGCGCAGCAGGTCCTGGCCCAGGGCTTCAGCCAGCTGGCCAGGGTCGACGAGACGGACAGCTTGAGCGAGCGCCAACGCGAACTGGCCCGGCAACTGCGCGAAGAGACACCCCAAGCCAGCCTCGAACAGTGGATCGCCGCGCAACAGCCAGCCGAGCGTGATCCGCGCCTGCAACGCATCGACCGGCATATCGCCGAACTGCAATTGCTCCAGGGCGCGCCAGCCGCGACCCCGTTCCTGCAACGGCTGGCCCGGGCCGAAGCCCAGGAGCAGGTGCAGCAGCGCAACCTGTTGCTCGACAGCCTGGTGATCGAACTGGCCGAGGCCACGCGCGACTTCCAGCAGCGCCGCGAGCTGCTTGGCCAGGTCCAGGACCTGGCCAGCGAACTCCATACCCATGCCACGACCGATCACGCGGTCCTGCTGCGCCAGGTCGCCGAGTGCCACGAGCACAGCGACCTGGCGCTGCTGCAAGCGCTGAAGTCCGAATGCGAGGCCGCGCTCACCGCTGTGCTACAGGCCCAGGCTGCGCTGGCCCGGCGCCAGGCCATGCTCGAGGGGCTGGCCCGGCTCGGCTACGAGGTTCGCGAAGGCATGGCCACCGCCTGGGCCGAGTCCGGCAAGGTGGTACTGCGCAAGAGCGCCACCCCAGGTTACGGCGTCGAAGTCGGTGGCAAGGCCGACAACGGCCGCCTGCAGGTGCGCGCTGTGGCCCTCGACCCACAGCGGGACAAGGGGCGCGATCGGGATATCGAGACGATCTGGTGCAACGAATTCCAGCGCCTGCAAGCACTGCTCAAGGACAGCGGCGGCGAACTGCTGATCGAACGCGCTTTGGGGGTGGGTGAGGTGCCGCTCAAGGAAGCCACGGTCATGGACGAGGAACGAGAAGCGGCGAACCTCCAGCAGCGGACGCTTTGAGCCTAGCGTCCAGCAGCGCTTGCGCCACGTCCCGGGGTTTCCCGCCTCCTGGCACGGCCCCTAACCCTCCAGCAACAGGTGCCGGGGCGGGGCCTTGGCCACATGCTGCAGCACCGCCAGGGTCGCGGAGATCGCCTCCTGCGGGTGCGGGTTGTCATGCAGGCATTCATACAACAGGCCGGTAATGGCGATGCAACAGAACTCCAGCACCCCCGGCACATCGAGGCTGGGCGGCAGTTCCTGGCGCGACACGGCGCTTTCCAGCAGCCGCCGCAGGTGATGCTGGAGCAGCCCCCTGACCCAGTCCAACCGCCGCTGATGGGTGCTGGGGTCGCTGCCGCAGGCGCCCTGGTACAACATGATTTCCGAAAGACGGCGCGGCCCCTCGCCACTGACGGTGGCCACCAGGTCGTCGTGCAGCCGTTGCCAGCCGCGATGGAAATCCACGGCTTGCGGCCGGTCGTTCTCCAGGGGCAGGGTCTGTTCGCTGAACAGCGCATCGAGCAGGTCCTGCTTGCCCTTGAAATGCCAGTAGATCGCCCCCCGCGTGACCCCGGCCTGCCGGGCGATCTGATCCAGGGTGGTGCTGGACACTCCTTCCCGGGAGAACAGTTCGCTGGCTGCCTCCAGGATCCGGCGACGGGTGCGTGCGGCCTCGGCTGCGGTCTTCCTGGCCATGGCCGGGGCTAGTCCTGGACCACGCGAGGAGTCCGGCCGATCATCTCCTCGATCTTCTGCTTGCACGCCTGCAAGGCCTGCTGGAACGCCTCGCCCCTGGCCGCCGCCCGTGAATTGGGGGCGACGATGGAGATCGAGTAATGGCCAAGGTAGGTGTCCAGCAGCACTGCGTAGGAACACAGGCCCTCGATGTACTCGTCCTGGTCATTGGCCGCGCCACGGCCCTTGATGGCCCGCAACTGTTCCAGCAGGGCCGCACGCCCCAGGCTCTTGGGGGTGCACACGGGCAACGGATCGGGCAGCAGCGCCTGCTGGGCCTCGCTCGACAACTGCGCCAGTAGCACCTTGCCGCCGGAAGTGGCCGTGGCCGGCACATGGATGCCGATGGGGAACACCACGCGCAACTCACGCTCGGCGACGATGCGATCCAGCACATAGACCTTGTCGCCAGACAGCGACGCCAGGCAGGTCGACTCCTGCACTTCCTCGGACAGGGCGCTCAGGTACGGCCTGACCAGGGAAATGATATCGACCTGGGCCTGGGTCACCAGTTGGCCGAAGGCCGGGCCCAGGCGAAAGCCGCCGGCCGGGCCCAGGGTCTCGACCAGATGCTCCACGCACAGGGCATTGATGATGCGCTGCACCGTCGAGCGCGGCAGTTCCACCACCTGGGCGATGGCCCCCAGGCTCAAGCCCTGGGGGTTGCTGCCCAAGGCCCGCATGACCGACGCGGCCCGCGCGATGACCTGTATCCCGCCGTGCTTGGCGCTGCTTTCTTCCGAATCATTCATACGACTCCTTGGGGCTGGCCGCGAGGCCGTCGTGCCGGGTTCTGTGGATTGGCCGCCACTCTAGTGGCAAGCGGCCGATCAGGCCAGCCGAGCAAATCCGAGCTTGCATTCGCTGAATCTCATGGTGGTACACTGTATCGCAATACGGACCACAAGTCGTAATTTTTGACTATTCAGTCCCACAACAGGAGACGAGCGTGAGACTCAAGCAAGCTTTGTGTGCGCGGCCTTTCATTCCTCTGGCGGCCTTGTGCCTACTGGCCGGTTGCGGCGCCAAGGAGACGGAAATGGCTGCCGCCCCCGCCCCGGAGGTCGGCGTCTATACCGCCAAGGCCCAGGCACTGACCCTGACCACCGACCTGCCGGGCCGGACCTCGGCCTATCGCGTCTCGGAAGTCCGGCCCCAGGTGTCCGGGATCCTCCAGCGCCGGCTGTTCGCCGAAGGCGCCGAGGTCAAGGATGGCCAGCAGCTGTACCAGATCGATCCGCGCACCTACCAGGCCCGCCTGGCCCGGGCCGAGGCCAGCCTGCTCACCGCGCAGAACCTGGCCCAGCGCTACGAGCGCCTGCTCAAGACCAACGCCGTCAGCCAGCAGCAGTACGACGATGCCCTGGCCACCTGGAAACAAGCCCAGGCAGACGCACAGATGGCCCGTATCGACGTGCAATACACCAAGGTCCTGGCACCGATTTCCGGACGTATCGGGCGTTCGGCCGTCACCGAGGGCGCACTGGTGACCAACGGCCAGGAACAGGCCCTGGCCACCGTGACCCAGCTCGATCCGATCTATGTCGACGTCAACCAGCCCATCACCAAGCTGCTGGGCCTCAAGCAGGCCCTGGAGTCCGGGCGTTTGCAGGCCAGCGGCCCGGACCAGGCGCAAGTCAGCCTGACCCTGGACGACGGCACCCCCTACCCGCTCAAGGGCACCTTGAAGTTCTCCGAGGTCAGCGTCGATCCCACCACCGGTTCGGTGACCCTGCGCGCCGAGTTCCCCAACCCCGACCGCAAGCTGCTGCCGGGCATGTTCGTCCATGCCCAGCTCAAGGAAGGCGAGCAACAGGCCGCCATCCTGATCCCGCAACAAGCGGTCGGCCGGGATGCCCGCGGCGTACCCACCGCCTGGGTGGTCAAGGCCGACGACACCGTCGAGCAACGTGAACTGCAGACCCTGCGCACCGTGGGCAACGCCTGGCTGATCGGCGCCGGCATCGCCGACGGCGAGCGGGTAGTCACCGAAGGCGTGCAGCGCGTGCGCAGTGGCCTGGCCGTCAAGCCGGTGGCGGCCGGCAACGTCAAGCTGGTGGCCGAGTTCGGTGCCGCCGCTGGCCCCCAGGCCCATTGAGGAGTCACTGATCCATGTCCCGTTTCTTCATCGACCGGCCGATCTTCGCCTGGGTGCTGGCCATCGTCGCGATGCTCGCCGGCGCCCTGTCGCTGCTGAAGATGCCCGTCAGCCAGTACCCCAACATCGCCGCACCCGCGGTCTCGATCCAGGTCAGCTACCCCGGAGCCTCGGCCAAGACCGTGCAAGACACCGTGGTCCAGGTCATCGAACAACAACTGGCCGGGCTTGACGGCTTTCGCTACATGTCCGCCGAAAGCAACGCCGATGGCAGCATGAACATCATCGTCACCTTCGAGCAGGGCACCAACCCCGACATCGCCCAGGTCCAGGTGCAGAACAAGCTGCAACTGGCCACCCCGCGCCTGCCCGAGGAGGTCCAGCGCCAGGGCCTGCGCGTGGTGAAGTACCAGATGAACTTCTTCCTCATCGTCGGCCTGGTGGACAACACCGGCAAGCTGGACAACTTCGACCTCGGCAACCTGATCGCCTCGCAGTTGCAAGACCCGATCTCGCGGATCAACGGCGTTGGCGACTTCCAGCTGTTCGGCTCGCCCTATGCCATGCGCATCTGGCTCGACCCCGGCAAGCTCAACAGCTACCAGCTGACCCCCGGCGACGTGGCCCAGGCCATTCGCGAGCAGAACGTGCAGGTCTCCGCCGGCCAGCTCGGCGGCCTGCCGACCCGTTCCGGCGTGCAGCTCAACGCCACGGTGCTGGGCAAGACGCGCATGACCAGCGTCGCCGATTTCGAGGAGATCCTGGTCAAGGTCAAGGCCGACGGCTCGCAAGTGCGGGTCAAGGACCTGGGCAACGTCAGCCTGTCCTCGGACAACTTCGCGATCTCCTCCAAGTACAAGGGCAAGGAATCGGCCGGCCTGGCCCTGCGCCTGGCCAGCGGCGGCAACCTGCTGGAGACGGTCAAGGCGGTCAAGGCGGTGCTGGAGAAGCAGAAGGCCTACCTGCCCGAGGGCGTGGAGGTCATCTACCCCTACGACACCACCCCAGTGGTGCAAGCGTCGATCCATTCGGTGATCCACACCATCTTCGAAGCCGTGGCCCTGGTGTTCCTGGTGATGCTGCTGTTCTTGCAGAGCATCCGCGCCACCCTGATCCCGACCCTGGCGGTGCCGGTGGTGCTGCTGGCGGCCTTCGCCCTGCTGCCCCTGTTTGGCCTGAGCATCAACGTGCTGACCATGTACGCCATGGTCCTGGCGATCGGCCTGCTGGTGGACGATGCCATCGTGGTGGTGGAGAACGTCGAACGCTTGATGCATGAGGAGGGCCTGTCGCCGCTGGAGGCGACACGCAAGTCGATGCAGCAGATCTCCGGTGCGCTGATGGGCATCGGCATGGTGCTCTCGGCGGTATTCGTGCCCATGGCCTTCTTCGGTGGCTCGGCCGGCATCATCTACAAGCAGTTCGCGGTGACCATCGTGGTCTGCATGGGCCTGTCGGTGCTGGTGGCGCTGATCTTCACCCCGGCCCTGTGCGCCACCATCCTCAAGGCCCCCAAGGGCGACGCGCACCACGAGAAGAAAGGCTTCTTCGGCTGGTTCAATCGCACCTTCGACCGCAGCACCCAGCGCTTCGAGCGGGGCGTGGGCGGCATGCTCAAGCATCGTGGGCGCTACCTGCTGGCCTTCGTGCTGATCACCGGCGGCACGGGCTTTCTGTTCACCCAGATTCCCAAGGCGTTCCTGCCCAACGAAGACCAGGGCCTGATGATGGCCGAGGTGCGCATGCCGCTCAACGCCACGGCCGAACGCACCGAAGCGGTACTCCAGGAGGTCAAGGACTACCTGGTCAACGAGGAAGGCGAGCGCGTCGAGCACGTCATGACCGTCAACGGCTTCAACTTCGCCGGCCGCGGGCAGAACTCCGGCCTGGTGCTGGTGGTGCTCAAGGACTGGGCCGTGCGCAAGGCCGCAGGTGAGGACGTGTTCAGCGTCGCCCGCCGCGCCAACCAGCGCTTCGCCAAGATCAAGGACGCCACGGTGATGGCCTTCGTGCCGCCGGCGATCCTGGAGATGGGCAACGCCATGGGCTTCGACCTCTTCCTGCAGGACAACTCCGGCCTCGGGCACGAGGCGCTGATGGCCGCGCGCAACCAGTTCCTCGCCCTGGCGGCGCAGAACCCCAAGCTGCGCTCGGTACGCCCCAACGGCAAGGACGACGAACCGCAGTTCCAGGTGCGCATCGACGATGAGAAGGCCCGTGCCCTGCAGGTCAGCATCGCGGCGATCAACGAAACCATGAGCGCGGCCTGGGGCTCGATGTACGTCAACGACTTCATCGACCTGGGCCGGGTCAAGCGGGTCTACCTGCAAGGCGTGGACAGCTCGCGGATATCCCCGGAAGACTTCGACAAATGGTACGTGCGCAACAGCCTGGGGCAGATGGTGCCGTTCTCCGCGTTCGCCACCGGCGAGTGGATCTACGGCTCGCCCAAGCTGGAACGCTACGGTGGCATTCCCGCGGTGCAGATCCTCGGTGAACCGGCGCCCGGCTACAGCACCGGCGACGCGATGCTGGCCATCGCCCAGATCATGCAGCAGCTGCCGGCGGGTATCGGCCTGAGCTACAACGGCCTGTCCTACGAGGAGATCCAGACCGGCGACCAGGCGCCCATGCTCTACGCCCTGACCGTGCTGATCGTGTTCCTGTGCCTGGCGGCGCTGTACGAGAGCTGGTCGGTGCCGGTGTCGGTGATGCTGGTGGTGCCGCTGGGTATCCTCGGTGCGGTGCTGGCCACCCTGTGGCGCGGGCTGGAGGCCGATGTGTACTTCCAGATCGGCCTGATGACCACGGTCGGCCTGTCGGCGAAGAACGCGATCCTGATCATCGAGTTCGCCAAGGAACTCTACGAGAAGGAAGGCCTGCCCCTGGCCAAGGCCGCCATCGAGGCCGCCAAGCTGCGCCTGCGCCCGATCATCATGACCTCCCTGGCCTTCACCTTCGGCGTGCTGCCCATGGCCATCGCCTCGGGTGCCGGCGCTGGCAGCCAGCACTCCATTGCCACCGGCGTGGTCGGCGGGATGATCACCGCCACGGTGCTCGCGGTGTTCTTCGTGCCCCTGTTCTACGTAGTGGTGGTGAAAGTGTTCGAACGCAACAAGCCAGCGGTAGCCGCTGAAGGAGAAACGGCATGAAGCGCACCGGCCTCTCGATCGCCCTGGCGCTAGCCCTTGGCGGTTGCAGCCTGATCCCCGAGTACCAGCGCCCCACTGCCCCCGTGCAAGCGGACTGGCCCCAGGGCGCGGCCTATGACCAGGCGACCACCGCCAACCAGGCCCAGCCCGAGACCGGCGATGCGGTCCTGGACTGGCGGCTGTTCTTGCGCGATCCGTCGCTGCGCACGCTGGTGGCCACGGCCCTGGACAACAACCGCGACCTGCGCCAGGCCGCCTTGAATGTCGAGGCCTACCGTGCCCTGCACCGGATCGAGCGTTCGGCGCTGTTCCCCAGCGTCGATGCCAGCGCCGGCGGCAGCCGCCAACGCCAGCCCGCCGACCTGTCGCCCAGCGGCAAAGCCGGAATCCAGAGCCAGTACAGCGTGGCCCTGGGGTTGTCCTATGAAGTCGACCTGTTCGGTCGCTTGCGCAGCCTGGAACGGGCGGCGCTGGAGCAATACCTGGCCAGTGCCGAGGCGCAGCGTGGCGTGCAGATCGCCCTGGTGGGGGATGTGACCATCGCCTACCTGACCTGGCGTAGCGACCAGGAACAACTGGAACTGGCACGCTCGACCCTGGTCAGCTATCGGCAGAGCCTGGAGCTGATCCAGTCGAGTCGCGAAGTCGGCACCGCGTCGGCGCTCGATGTGCGCCAGGCCCGCAGCCTGGTGGAAACCGCGCGAGTGCAGCAAGCGCTGTACACGCGCCAGGTCGCCCAGGACGTCAATGCCTTGCAGTTGCTGCTCGGCACCGCGTTGCCCGCCGGCTTGTCGCGGACCACGGCCTTCGAGCAACCGCTGGCCGCGCCAACCCCGGGCCTGCCGGCCGACCTGCTGCTACGGCGCCCGGATATCCGCGCCGCCGAGCATCGCCTGCTGGCCGCCAATGCCGACATCGGCGCGGCGCGCGCGGCGTTCTTCCCGAGCATCAGCCTGACCGCCGCGGCCGGCACCACCAGCCGCGAGCTGGATGGCCTGTTCGAGGGAGGGTCGGGACTGTGGAGCTTCGCACCGCAGATCAACCTGCCGATCTTCACGGCCGGGCGCCTGCGCGGCAACCTCGACTACCGCAAGGTGCTCAAGGACGTCAACGTCGCGGCCTATGAGCAAAGCATCCAGACCGCGTTTCGCGAAGTGGCCGACGGCCTCGCGGCCCGGGGTACCTTCGGCGAGCAGCTACAGGCCCAGCGCGACCTGGTGAGCAACGACCAGGCGTACTACGCACTGGCCAACCAGCGTTACGACGAAGGCGTCGACAGCTACCTGGCGGTACTCGACGCCCAGCGTGAACTGTTCGGCGCGCAACAACAGCTGATCCGCGATCGGCTGAACCAGCTCAGCAGCGAAGTGAAGCTGTTCAAGGCCCTGGGCGGTGGCTGGGACGGCCACGAGCCCCTGGCCCTGGCCACCCAAGGCCAAGGCGGCAACCAGTAGTTGAGCGGGCGTTCAGGCGAGCGGCCACGCCCCGCTCGGCTGAACGCCCAGGACCAGGTGACACCACGGGTTTCTTCCCGCTTGGCCAGTTCATGCAGTTCCCCACTGCATGGCTGGTCTTTTTTATTGCCCGCCCCATCCCGGCTCGCACCGGCCGAACACATACCGATCAACCAGGGCAATGCCCTGCCCCCGCGCCTGGCCCGCCTGAGGCCTGCGGCGTCACTCACCACAAGCCCATCACCCTGGCCTTTTTGAAGACCGGGGGCGCAGTTCAGGGTGCGCAAGAACGTGATTTGAAAGCGGCACGGCCCGGTGATCGTGGGCACCGGGCCGCACCATGCCCTCCTGGCGGACGGACAGCGGCCGGCCTGGTGAGCGCCGGCCCTGCCCAGGCTTCCATGCCTGGAACCCTTGAGGACTAGAAGCGGTAGCCCAGGCCCACCGTCAGCATGTGCAGCTCGCCACCGGCCTCGACACCTTCGCTGGCGCCCTCGCCCTTGGTGATGTGCCGCAAGTCGTACATGTAGGCGCCCGTCACCTCCAACTGGTCCGAGACCTGGTAGGTCAGCCCCAGGTGCAGGCTCTTGGGCTGGTTGCAGGGGGCGATGGAGACCAGCGTGGCCTCGCGATCCGGAACCTGGTGATTGGCCAGGGACACACCGGTACGCAACTGCAGGCGCTCGCTGTAGTGGTAGTTGACCCCGAAGCGGAAGACCTGCTGGTCGCGCCAGCCGAACCCCGGCCCGTTGCCGGCTCCCGGTGGCCCGCCCTGGGTCAGTGAATTGGCCAGGGCCTTCTCGCTGCTCCAGTCGATCCACAGGTAGTCGAAGGCGAAGGTCCAGGGTCCCGAGTCATAGGCCAGGCCGAGGCCCGCCTGCTGCGGCATGTTCAGGCGGCCATTGGGGATGATGTCCTCGTGGGCATCGAGCTTCTGGAACCACACCGGGCTCGAGTAGGTCAGGCCCAGGCGCAACCCGGGGGCGATGGTCCCCAGGTAGCCGATGCCCAGGCCCGCGCCCAGGGCATGGTCCCGGTCGTTGCTCGCGCCGAAGTTCTCCAATCCGTGGAGCATCAGGGTCTCGTACCCCAGCTTGAGCGACAGGCCGAGGTAGTGCCCCGGCTGGAACTCGTAGGTGGCCGTGGGCGCCACCAGCATCTGCGCCAGCTCGGACTTGACCTTCGAGGAGCCGAAGGCCGGCACCGACTTGCCGTAGTCGATACCGGCGCCATAGCCGGATACCGCGACGCCGACAGTGATGTCCGGACGGTACTGGTAGTTGGCGCCGAACCCCGGTACGAACACCAGCACGTCATCGCTGTTCTTCGCGCCCTGCACGTTCGAGCGCAACTGCCCGGTGGTGGCGGTCAGGCTGCCATCGATCCGGGTGCCGACCAGGCCCATGCCGGCGGGGTTGTTGACCGCCGCCACCGCGTCGGTGGGGTTGGCGATGGCGGCGCCGCCCATGCCCATGGCCTGGGCACCGTAGCCGGCGTACTGCGGTCCGTTGGAAGCGCCCGCGGTGGTCGCGACCAGCAGCGGACTGGCGAGCAGCAATCGGGAAAATCTGTTCATGACCCTGGTTCCTTGTAGTTGTTGTGATCAGGTCAATGGTTGGCGGTCCTGCGCCGGGCACAGCGTCGCCCGGGGCGCTTGCTGGCGGGCAGGCACCGTCGATAGGTACACAAGGCAAACGCGGGCGCCCAGGCGCCCGCTGTCACTCAGCCCCGGGGGCTAGGGGCGGCCCGCACCTTTGCCGATGGCAACGCGGGTGGTAAAGATCGTGGTTTCGGTGCGCAGGTTGACCATGGCCTCGAAGATGTTGTCGCCCTCGACCTTGGTCGCCACCAGGAACAGGGTCTTGCCGTCCTCGCCGCCAAAGGTGCTGGCCACGCATTCGTAGCCCGGCATCGGGATGCGGTGGGTGACTTCGCCCTGGGGGCTGATGCGCATGAACTGCTCGGCGCGCAGCATGCTCAGCCAGATGCCGCCTTCGGCATCGATGGAGATCCCATCGACGCAACCACGCTTGCGGGCACGGTCTTCTGGCGAAGGGAACAGCAGCGTCAGGTCCAGCAGTACGCGGCGGTTGACCAGCTGGCCGTCGACGATGTCCACCGCGCTGAGGCGCTCGGCGAAGGTCTCGACGAATACCAGGGTCTTCTGATCCGGGGTGATGACGATGCCGTTGGGGAAGTTGCAGTCCTCCACCCCCACCGAGATCTCGCCGTTGGGCTCGACGATCACGATGCGCCCCGGCTTGAGCGGTTCACCCTCGAAGACCCGGGCCCCGACATCGTCGACATAGATCCGGCCCTGCTGGTCGATCACCATGTCGCCGACATAACCGGTGAACACAGCGGACAGGTCGGCATAGAGTTCCGGGCCCTGGGGGGTCCAGCGGTACAGCCGGGCTTCGTGCATGGAGCTGAGGATCAGCTCGCCATTGGGCAAGAACCCCATGCCGTTGGGCTTGTGGGGCATTTCGGCGATGACCCGGCGATTGCCGGCGGCATCGATGGCATAGACCTTCTTGCCCAGCATGTCCGAGACATACAGGGTGCCGTCACGCCAGCGTGGGCTTTCACCGAAGTACAGGCCGCGGGTCAGTTCGTTCAGTGCATATTGTTCTTGTTCTACGGTCATTTTGCGTACTACCTCTGGTTTGTTGTCTGGTGGGTGGCGGCCCCGGCCCCAGGCAGGGCCATGGCGCGGGCCGCCACCGTCAAGCGATCTCGAACAACCCCGCTGCGCCCATGCCGCCGCCGACGCACATCGACACCACCACGTAGCGCGCCTTGCGCCGCTTGCCTTCGAGCAGCGCGTGCCCCACCTGGCGTGCGCCGGTCATGCCGTAGGGGTGGCCGATGGCGATGGCGCCACCATTGACGTTGCAGCATTCGGGGTCGATATCCAGCTGGCGCTGGCAATACAGGGCCTGGCAGGCGAACGCCTCGTTGAGCTCCCACAGGTCGATGTCCCGGAGCTGCAAGCCGTGCTGCTTGAGCAGCTTGGGAATGGCCAGCAGCGGGCCGAGGCCCATCTCCTGCGGCGCCAGCCCGGCCACCGCCATGCCGCGATACAGGCCCAGCGCGCTGTAGCCCCGCTGCTCGGCCAGGCGCCGGTCCACCAGCACGCAGGCACTGGCGCCATCGGACAGCTGGCTGGCATTGCCGGCGGTGATGCTTCCGCCATCGAGCACCGGCGCCAGGCGCGCCAGGCCGTCCAGCGTGGTCTCGGGCCGGTTGCCCTCATCCTGGTGCAGGGTCAGCGCCTGCAAGCGGGAAACCCCGGTGAGCTTGTCGACGATCTGCTGCCGGACCTCGATAGGCACGATCTCATCGGCAAACAGTCCCTGGGCCTGGGCCCGGGCGGTACGCAACTGCGAGACATAGGCGAACTCATCCTGCTGTTCGCGGCTGATGCCGTACTTGCGCGCCACCACCTCCGCCGTTTGCAGCATCGGCATGTAGGCATGGGGCACCGCCTGGATCACCGCGTCATCCTGCTCGTCGGCGACCCACTGGAAATAGCGTTGCTGCACCGCGGAGATATTGTCCTGGCCGCCCGCGGCCACCACGTCCATGCCATCGACGATGATCTGCTTGGCCGCCGTGGCGATCGCCATCAACCCCGAGGAACACTGGCGATCCAGGGTCTGCGCGCTCACCGAGACCGGCAAACCGGCGGCGAACACCGCATTGCGCCCCAGGTTGGAGCCAGCAGTCCCGGCGGCCAGCACCGTGCCGATGACCACATCGTCGATGGCCCCGGGCTCGACCCCCGCGCGCTCGACGGCATGGCGCAGGGCATGGCCCATCAGCGTCGGTGACTTGATGTGGTTCAGCGCGCCACGCCCGGCCTTGCCGATCGGCGTGCGCGCGGTGGAGACGATCAGTGCCTCACGCATGGGCCCCCTCCTTCACCGCCGGATACCGCCCCGAGAGCAACGCGCCGGCACCGGGCACCACAGGCTCCAGGCCCAGGTGGTCGAGCATGCGGCGCACCGTGCACACCGCAGTGGAAGTCACCGGGATGCCCAGGGCGTCCTCGGCCGCCTGGATCGACGGCAGCGACTGCATCTGCACGCAGGCCGACAGCACCACCACGTCCACGCCCCGGGTATCCAGGCGCCGCACATCCTCGAGCAACAACGCCGGATCACGCTTGCCCACCTCGAGGTTGTCGGGGATCTCGAAGGCGATCGAGTCGACCACCTCGATGCCTTCGCTCTCGATGTATTCCACCACCCGATCGCACAAGCTGCGCATGTACGGCGCCAGCAAGGAGATGCGCTTGGCACCCATGATCTTCAGGCCTTCGACCAGGGCCCCGGCCGAGGTCATCACCGGCGCCTGGCACTGGTTGGCCCGGGCGATGGCCGTCAGCTCCTTCTGGACCTTGCGGTGGTAGCCGTTGCCCATGGCCATGATCGCCACCAGGCAGGCAGTGCTCATCACGTCCACCCGGGCGTCCGCCAGCTCGGCCGCGCAACGCAGGGCTTCGCGGTTCATCGCCTCCAGCTCCTCGCGGGTCACCTTGTGCATGCGCATGCGGCTGGAGTGGAAGGTGAAGCGTTGCGGACGGATCAGTTGCCGGGCATGGAGCATGGCCGGGATCTCGGTTTCCATCGTGGTGTTGGAGCTGGGCACGATCTGGCCAATTCGATAGGTCGCATTCATGGGCGGCCCCCTTCATCAGTGATGTGGTGGAACTGCAGGATGTCTCGCAGGGCAGGCGGGATCGGCACCCCACGGCGCTCCCGTGGCTCGATGCAGATCGGCGCGAACACGCCTTCGAAAGCCAGGCGCCCGTCCGCCAGCCAGGCATGGGCCAAGAGGTCGAAGCTGCGCTCGCGAATCGCTCCGACCCGGATCATGATGTCCACCGTGGTTTCCGGCGGCAGGCTCACGTGGAAGGTCAGCGCCATGTGCTTGCAAGGCAGGCCGACATTGGCCTCGCCCTTGGCCCCCGGGCCCCAGCCGATATGCCGGTAGAAGTGCATGACGGCACCGATCAGGTACTCGCTGAAACGCCCGGTGAAGGCCACTCCCGCCGGGTCGCAATCGATCCAGCGCACCGTGCGCCGCACCGTGAACGGCTGATGGTCGACGACCATCTCGACACTCTCGTTCATGCCGGGCTCCCGACACGACCCAGGCGCGCCATCAGTTCCGGGTATTCGCGGCGCAGGCGCTGGTCATCCACGCGGCCGGTGCGGGTCATGAACTGGTAGACGAATTGCTCGGCGCTGTAGTCGTCCATCCAGCGCGCCATGTCCTCGTACCACAGGTAGGAGCGCTCCGAGGCGCGGATCAGCTTCTGCTTGCTGGGCTTGTGGCCCTGCTCGTAGGCCGCGAGGCCAGCCAGGGCATCGCCGTTGCAATGAAGCAGCGCCCGGGCCAGGGCAATGGAGTCGTTCATGGCGATGCGCGTGCCCGAACCGATGGAGAAATGCGCGCTGGCCAGGGCATCGCCCACCAGCACGTGGCGGCCATGGGTCCAGTGGGCATTGCGGATCACCGGGAACTGGCGCCAGACCACCCGGGCGCCACCGTCGAGCAACGGCGCGCCTTGCAACTCGGGGGCGAAGATCTTTTCCATCAGCGCCTGGCGCTGGCCGTCGCTGAGGCTGCCCAGGTCCAGGCGCTGCCAGGTAGCGTCGTCGCACTCGGCGACGAAGGTGCTCATGGTGTCGCTGTAGGCGTAGTAATGGGCCACGAAATGCCCGCCGCCATACTTGCGGAACACCAGCGCCGAGGCGTCGAACACCTTGGGCGTGCCGTACCAGGCGAAGTGGTTGCCCAGGGTGCTGCTGGTGGTGCCGAAACCGCCTTCGAAGGCCCGGCGCACCACCGAGTTGATACCGTCGGCGCCCACCACCACATCGGCGTCGTCCAGCCCCAGGCGGGCCAGGTCGGCAAGGCTTTCCAGGCGTTCGCGGTAATGCACCCGCACTCCCGCGGCTTCGGCTTGCTGCTCGAGGATCTGCAACAGGGTCAGGCGTGGAATGGCCCCGCCCTTGACCGGCAGGCGGATATCGATGGCGGTTTCCGCCTGCACGATCACCTGGTGTTCGTGCTGCTTGGTGGCGGCACACAGGGCGTCATAGGACGCCTCGTCAGCCTCGCGCAGTTGCTGCAGCCCGCTGTCGGCCAGCACCACGCCAAAACCGAAGGTCGCGTCCGCCGCGTTCTGCTCCACCACTTCCACTTGCCAGTCCGGCGCGCCGCGCTTGAGCAGCAAGCCCAGGTAGAGCCCCGAAGGGCCGCCACCGACAATCGCGATCTTCATCACTGCTCTCCCCGGCTGATCTGCAACCGATAACGGTCGAATTCACTCACCTGGCCGACGAAACCACCGGTCAACGCGGCGTTCCACAAGGCCGGCACGAAGCCCAGCTGCTTGCGCTCGAACACCAGGGCGTCTTCGGTGGTGATCTTCCAATAGCCGTTGCCGAGCTTTTCCAGGTGCACGCCGCTGGCCTGCTGCGCCGCTTGCACCAACGGCGAGAACTCCGGCGCATCGAGCACGTACAAGGCCAGCTCGTCGTCGGCCCCGGGATCGATGGCCCTGGCCTTGGCCCGCCATACCTGGTCGATGCTGGTGAATGCACCGCCACTGGCCTGCAGGCCGTCTTCCAGGGCCATGGCCGCTTCCAGGGTGCGGGTGGCATCCTCGGCGTCCAGGGCGTCCATCGGCCGCTCCTGGATGGTGATCTCCAGGTAGTAGCCGTTCGGATCGTTGAAATAGATCGACTCGATCAGCTCGTGGCGGATCTGGAAGATCAACGCGATGCCCTGGCTCTCCAGGCGCTCGCGCCAGGCCAGCAACTCCTCGCGGCTGTCGACGCGCCAGGCGGTGTGGGTGGCCTCGTAGCGGTAGTCCGCCACGGGCTGGGTGTAGTCCGGCTGCTCGGTGTTGATGTAGTAGAAGAACGCGATGGTGCTGTGCTGGCCGCTGTCGAAGAAAAAGTGCAGGAAATCGGGGTGGTTGGACGGTCCCCAACCACGGGCCGAGATCGCATGAACCAGCGGCAGCCCCAATTTGTCGCGGTAGAACTCCACGGTCTCGCGCAGTTTCCAGGTGGGCCTGGCACTGTGGTGGACGCCTTTGAGAACGGGCTGGTTTGCCATTTTCGGTACTCCTTTGAACGGTCTGTCAGTTCGCTTGCTTGGCCTTTTCATGCAGCACGTTGGCCTCGACCTGCTCGCGCAGTTTTTCCTTGCTGAGCTTGCCGGAGGCTGTCAGCGGGAAGGCCTCCAGCACTTCGATGCGCTCCGGCCACTTGAACTTGGCCAGGCCGTAGTCCTCGAGGAAGGCGCCCAGCTCGGCGACCGTGGGCGCGGCGAAACCGTCGCGCAGCACCAGGGCGGCGCACAGGCGCTCATCGAATACCGGGCATGGGTAACCCACGGCCGCCACCGCGGCGACGGCCGGATGCCCGGCGACCGCCAGTTCGACTTCCTCGCAATTGATCTTTTCGCCACCGCGGCTGACCAGGTCCTTCAGGCGGCCGCAGAACACGAAGTAGGTCTTGCCGTCCAGGACCTTGGTGTACATCAGGTCGCCGGAGCGGTAGTAACCGTCGCGGGTGAAGGTTTCGCGGTTGCGCTCCTCGGCACGGAAATAGCCGTGGATGGTGTACGGCCCCTTGAACGCCGGCTCGCCGATCTCGCCGGGCTCGGCGTCCTGCTCGGTGCCGGGCACCAGGATGCGGATGTCGTCGAAGGCCGAGACTGGCCGGCCATTGGTAGTGTCGTGGGCCTCGGCCCCGTCTTCGCGGTGGCCGAACATGATCACGCCTTCGGTGATGCCGAACACATTGTGGGTCCGCACCCCCAGCAGCTTCTGCAACTTGGCGGCACTGTTGGCCACCAGCACGCCCCGGGCATTGCCCAGGTCGACCCGGCCATCCTGGATCGCCGATTCCAGGCGAGCGATGATCGGCCCGCCAAGCATCAGCCAGGTCGGCCTGGTCGAGGCGATCAACGCAATCAGGGTTTCCGGCTGCAGGTCGGGGGTCACTGTGATGGTGCCGCCGGTCATCAGGAACGGCCCGAAGCAGCAACCCATGTTGAGGTTGTGCACCATCGGTTGCGGCATGAACAGCACGTCGTCAGCCCGGTAATCGAGCCACTGGGCCACGGCGCGCATGTTGTACAGGTACTCGTTGTGAAAGCGCGGGATGATCTTCGGCACCCCGGTGGTGCCGCCGGACAGCTGGTAGACCGCCACCTGGAACGGGTCCAGGCGCACGCCTTGCAACAGCGCTTCGGCACTGGCCAGGTCGATGCCGTCCACCAGCGCATCCTGGTGCAGCACGCCGTCCTGGGCCGGGCCCCGGACCTGCATGATCAACTGCAACGACGGCGTGGCTTCGCGCATCTTGCGGGCGAAACCGATGCTGTCGAACTTGGCGTCATCGCCCTGGACGATATGCAGCCTGGCCTCGGCCAGGTTGGCCAGGTAGCCGATCTCGCGCTCGCGGTGCGCCGCCAGGGTGCAGATCGGGATCAACCCGGCCTTGAGGCAGGCGAGGAAGGCGATCACCAGTTGCTCGCTGTCGCGCAGCTGGAACACCACCGGGTCCAGCGGTTGCAGGCCCTGCTGCAGGAAGGCCCCCGCCAGGCGAGTGGAGCGCTGGTCCAGCTCACGATAGGTGATGCGCAGCCCGGGGCCGAGCAGCGCGACGTTGTCCGGGTACTGGCGGGCGATGGCGGCAAAACCATCGACCAGAGTCTGGAAACCGAGCACCCCTTCACGCAGGTAGCGCTCGAGCTCGCCCTGGGGCGGATAGACCACCCCGGGAATCGGCGCGGCGACGTGGCGCAGGGGTTCGCCGCGGGTATCCGAGGCAGTGGCGGAAGAGGCTTGAGTTGTTGTAATTGTCATGACTGCACGCTCTTGATCGTTAGGATGCTTGGCCGTTCAGGCTCTTGGTCGTCTAGAAGTGGTCCTGGAGCCACCGTTGCAAATGCCTGCCGGCGAGGATCTGGCCGCTGGTCTCGGCTTCCTCCAGGGCCTGGCCGTGATGGTTGCCGCGCACCCGCTGGCGCTCCTTGCTGGATGCTGGAATGGCGTCGTAGATGGCGTCGGCGTCACCGGGGAATACGCAGTTGTCGCCGCTGTACTCGATCAGCAGCAGGGGCTGCTCCATGGCCCCGGCGCACTTGGCCAGGGAGGCGTTCGAGGACAACCCGGACCAGGTCGACAGCCACGACTCCGGGGTCACCGTGCGGGCGAAGCTGACGCTGCCCAGGTTGGAAATAAACGGGTCGCTGCCCCACAGGGAGCCGACATAGCGGTCGGACGGGTCGAGGCTGGTGTCCCAGCAGCGCAGGTCGGCATCGGTGCGCCACACCTGGAAGATCGGGCCATGGCTGGCCACGGCCTTGTCCTGGCGCGAGCCACCGCTCTTGAGGCGCTCGCGCGCGGCCTGGCGTTGTTCGACCAGGTGCCGGGCGAAGGTATCGATGCGAGCGACCCGCTGGCGCTGCGCGGCGCGATAACGCTCGATGAACTCGGCGCTGTAGCGCGAGCTGTCCGGCGGTGCGCAAAAGCCATTGGCGGCGCTGAACGGATCGAGCCGCGGATCCACCGAGAACGGGTCCAGCTCATCGGTGACCGAGGGGTCCAGGGCGTTCATCAGCAAGATGCCCTGGCCCGGATGCGGCGACACCAGGGCGATGCCGTCCGCCGCGGGCAGGTCGGCACTGGCGAAACGGGTGGGCCGTCCGGCGGGGGTATGGCTGATGCGCTGTTCGGGAGCGCACAGGGCCTGCTGGTTGTAGAAGGCGAACAGCCCGGCGCCCCCCGAATTGCCCAGCAGCACGATGGTCTCGAAACCCTGCGTCCGCAGGTGACGCATGCCGGCGGCGACATCGTAAAGCGCGAATTCGTGCTCCAGGCGCAGGTCGTTGCCGATCGAGCGCGCGCCCTGGACCCAGCAAGCCCAGCCCGCATCCAGGGCATCGGGCACCAGGTAGTGGGTCAGCACCAGCTCGCGAGGATGCATGATGAACAGCACCTTGCGCTCGCCACCCCGGGAAAACAGCATGCCCAGGGCGCCTTGGCCGTCTTCGGTCAGCAACGGGTACGGGGTGGATCGATACGGCTCGAGCATGCGCTGGGCACTCCAGGATGCACCACGCAGACCGGCGGTCACTGCGACTTTCTTGTTGTTGGGATTAGCCACGACGGGCCCTCCTGCCAGATCCCGAAGGATCGCTTACAAGCAATAATTGAGATGCACTCAATTAAACCTGAAGCCAGACTAGAACAACAATTGAGATAGTGTCAATTATAGTCCTGAAAAAATTTCCCGCCCTCGCCCGAAGGCGCTTGTGGATAGCCGGCCAACACCACCTCCAGCGCCCCGAGGGCCGGTTGCAGGTCCTCGGCCAGGCGGATGGCGAAGGGGGTGGGCGCCAGTTGTCGGCCTGTGCGCAGGAACAGCGGATCGTTGAAGCGCCGGCGCAACTTGCCCAGCACATTGCTCACCGCGGGCTGGGTCAGGCCCAGGCAGTGCGCCGCATGGGAGACGTTGCGCTCGCGGTAGACCGCGACGAAGGCCACCAGGGCGTTGAGGTCCAGGCTGCGCAGCAGGCAGGGGTCGAGGGAAGTGGATGGCATAATTGACAGGCCCTTAATTTGAACCCGGCAAAAGCTAGATGCTAATCTGAGAGCCTGTCAATTAGCCCATGGGACATCTGGATGTCTGAGAAACCCGCCTCCCCCGTCACCGCCAAGGCCGCCCCTCGCAAACGTTCGGGACGTCGTCCCAAGGGCGACCAGGACGTCTCGCGCGAGGCCATGATCAACTGCGCCATCGGCATCGCCCAGGGCGAATCCCTGGCGGAGGTCAGCATGGTCAGGATCGGCAAGGAACTGGGGGTCGCCGCCGGCATGGTCCACTATCACCTGGGCAACCGCGACGAACTGATCAGCGCGGTGATCAACGCCGCGTTCAAAGAGCGCCTGCAGCAACTGCCGCCGATCACCGGCCACTGGCGCCAGGACATCGAGGCCTTCGCCCACTCGTCGCTGGCGATCCTCGAACGCTGGCCGGGCCTGGCGACCTACATCCTCACCGAAAACAAGTTCCGCCTGTTCCAGCGCGTGCAGCCGGGCGAGATCGACTATGGCCTGGCCTACTTCGATCACATCGGCCGGATCCTCGAACAGGCCGCCCTGCCCCAGCCCTTCGCCGCCATGGCCTATCACCTGTTGCTGCTGTTCATCTCGGTGATCGCCGCAGAAAAGGAAAACCACCAGGCGCCACAAGCCCACGGCGACTTCATCAGCGGCTACCTGGCCAGGTCCGCCGGCGACTATCCGGGAGCGGCCTTCCTCGGCACGCACTTTGTCCAGGTCAACAGCGGCTCCACCTTCGAAGCCGGCCTGGGCCTGCTGCTGGATGGTTTCGAAGCCTGGCGCCGACCGGCCTGAGGACCCCGCTCGCCTTCAGGCCGACCCTGGTTCCAAGCCGCGATGGGCCTGGCGCCACTGGATCGGGCTGACGCCGTACCAGCGGCGAAAGGCCCGGGAAAACGCGCTGATTTCCGAATAGCCCAGGGCCAGGGCCAGCTCGGAGATCGGCAGGGTCGATTGCTGCAGGTAGTACAGCGCCAGTTCCTGGCGCACGGTGTCCACCAGGCTCGAGAAGGTCAGGCCGCTTTCCCCCAGGCGGCGCTGGATGGTCCAGCTGGGCATGCGCAGGTTATGGGCCACTTGCTCCAGGCACGGGTAACCCTCGCCGAGCAGGTCGCGCACCTGGGCCCGCACCTCGGCGACCATGTCCGGACGGGCCTGGTCGCCGCCGGCCACCGCGAGCTTGTGCAGGCTCTCCAAGAGGATCGCCAGCAGTTTCGGGTCGTGCCCGGGCATCGGCCGCTGCAGCACGCTGCGGCGAAACACCAGCGCGTTGCAGGGTTGGCCGAACAGTACCGGGGCATCGAACACCTTGCAGTGCTCATGCCAGGCCTCGGGCTGCGGATGCTCGAAATGCACCCGCTCCGGCGCCCAGTTCTGGCCCAGGGCATGGCGTATCAGGTTGGCGAACATGCCCAGGGACAGCTCGGCATCCTGGCGCTTGCGCAAGATGGCGCCGTATTGCACCTGGTAGTCGAAGCGACACAGCTCGCCGTCCTCCACCAATCGCAGCAGGCTGCCCTGCTGGTGCGCCGGAAAGGCCCGGGCGACGTTGCGCAGGCCCTCGCCAAGGGTCGCCGAGCACATCCCCACATAACCCAGCAGGCCCAGGGAGTCCGGACGGAACTGCTGGCCATAGCGCAGGCCGAAATTATGGTTGCCGGTCTGCCGTGCCGCCTCCTCGAACACCGAGCAATACTGGTTCAGGTCCAGGCTCAGGGTCGGGTGCAGCAGTTGCTCGGGATCGATGCCGGTCATGCCCAGGATGCGTTCGGGATTACCGCCGTGCATCTGGATGAAATCGCTCAGGCCGCTGGCGGCCGAGGCCAGGACGCCGACCTGGCTTTCATGGGGACGGCTCGTGGACGTGGTGATGAGGGGCACCGGGAACCTCCTTGCGCAATCACCATGGACGGGGGGCTGGACTACGCAAGTTCCATTCCAGATCCCCGCCTGGCCCCGCGGCGCCGGGCTCCGTGGTCTCAAGCCCGGCACTGTCGGCGCTAGGCGTTGCTCGGTGCCGGGCGACAGTGCACCGGTGCAGGGCGTAGCGGTTTGTAACATCGATTCAGTACCCCCCGTGCGCCAGGACACTCCGCAAGCCGTCATCCAGGTAGCGCCGGCATAACCCCAGGGTCTGCTGCACCCACTCGCGCCCCAGGCACTCGACCTGCGCCGTCCCCCGGTGGGTTCCGGTCCAGGCCAGCAATTGCAGGCGCCGCTGCATGATCAGGGTCGGCAGCATGGCCAGGTCCTCGGCCGCAAGCGCCAGCTGGCTGCAGTAGCCCTGCAGCCAATTGTCGATCCATTGCGCCAGCTCAGGGTGATGCTCGAAGAAACTCAAGGCCGCGGCCAGGTCGTGCAAGTACCAGCCCAGCCCGCAATCGTCGAAGTCGATGATGCGCGTGTGCTCGCCCTGCACCAGCAGGTTGGCCAGGCGCAGGTCGGCATGGATCAGGCCGAAACGCTCGGGCCCCTGGCCATAGTCGGCCAGGCGCTGGCCGAGGACGCCGACCACCTCGCCGATCAGCGCCCGAGCCCCCTCGTCCAGGTAAGGTGCCTGCTGCCAGGGGCCCCAATGCCCTTCGGGACCGAGCATGCTCGCGTGGTTCCAGGTCATGCGCGTGAAGTCCCGGGGCTGGTGCCAGCGCCGGGCCTGTTGGTGCAGGCGCGCATTGATCGCCCCCAGGCGGCGAAACGAAGCATCGAGGCCGTGGGACGAAGGCTCGCTGCCCTCGATCCAGTCGAACAGCACCACATACCGGCTGCCCAGCCCGGCCAGCTCGACTTGCTGGATCAACTGGCCATCCAGGCCGGCGATGGCGTCGGGCACTTGCAGCCCCTCCTCGCGCAGCGCCGCCAGCCAGGCCAGCTCGCTGGCGATCTCCTGGAACGAGTGATAGGCCTGGCGATGCACCCGCATCACCGAACGCCGGCGGCTGTTGTGCAACAAGTAGGTGGCGTTCTCCGAATGGCTGAGCAGGCGCAGCTCACCGTGCAGCGCCGGGGCATAGCGCAGGATGGCCTGGCTGGCCAGGGGGGCAACGGCATCCAGGTCGTTGGCGGGGTTCGAGGCAGTCATCATCAGCGCGCTCCAGGGTAGATAGGCCACCACAGGATGCGAGGCGGCCGGCGCGCATCGCTTGACCGCCCGGGGCGAAATCTTGACTCCAGGACACAAGGCACGCGGCCGTCGCCACAGATTTGATATTTCAGGGTAAAAGTTGTGCCGCGCGGTCAAGTGCGACCCAGCGTCCGCGCTCCACCATCCAGATCAATCCACGCAAAAGGACTTATCCATGCTCACTTCACTTCAAGGCAAAAGCGTCCTGGTCACCGGCGCCACCAGCGGCATCGGCCTGGGCATCGCCTATGGCTTCGCTCGCCAGGGCGCGCGGGTCGCCATCAGCGCCCGCCACGCCGACAAGGTCCAGGGCGTTGCCCGGCGCATGCGTGACGAAGGCCTGCAGGTCGAGGGGTTCGTCGCCGATGTAGCCCAGGGCGCCGCGGTCCGCCAACTGCTGGCCGACGTCGCCGGCAGCCACGGCGGGCTGGACGTGCTGTGCTGCAATGCCGGAGTGTTCCCCTCGGCCAGCCTCGAACAGATGAGCGAAGCCGACTGGGACGGGGTGCTGGCCACCAACGCCAAGGGCAACTTCCTCTGTGTCCAGGCGGCCCTGCCCTACCTGCGCCAGGCCGAGTACGGGCGGGTGATCCTCACCTCGTCGATCACCGGCCCCGTGACCGGCTTCCCCGGCTGGGCCCACTACGGCGCCAGCAAGGCCGCGCAACTGGGCTTCATGCGTACCGCGGCGATCGAGCTGGCCCGCGATGGCATCACCATCAACGCCGTGCTGCCGGGCAACATCCTCACCGAAGGCCTGCAGGACATGGGCCAGGAGTACCAGGACAGCATGGCCGCCTCGGTGCCGCTGCGGCGCCTGGGCAGCGTCGAGGACATCGCCAGCGCCGCGCTGTTCTTCGCCTCCCGCGAAGCCGGCTACATCACCGGGCAGAGCCTGGTCGTCGACGGCGGCCAGATCCTGCCCGAATCCCTCCAGGCCCTTGCCTAGAGGATTTACCTCTCTGACGGAGTGCCCCCATGAGCGAGATCTACACGGACAAGCTGTCCCAGCAACTCGATGACCCGGCCCGGCCCCAGGAAGTCCAGCGCTTGCGCAGGAACGCCGTGGGCTTGATGGGGGTACTGTTCATGACGGTGGCCACGGCGGCGCCGATCACCGCCATGCTCGGCAACGTGCCGATCGCCATCGGCAGCGGCAACGGCCAGTACGCGCCCGCCGGCTACCTGGTGGCGACGGTGATCCTGGCGCTGTTCGCCATCGGCTACGCGCAGATGGCCAAGTACATCACCGCCACGGGGGCCTTCTACGGGTTCATTTCCCACGGGCTCGGGCGGGTGGTGGGCATGGCCGCCGGCATCGCCGTGACCCTGACCTACATCGTCTTCGAAGCGGCCCTGGTGGGCATCTTCGCCTTCTTCTGCGTCGACCTGCTGGCCAGTGCGAGCGGGCTCCAGGCGCCCTGGATCCTGTTCGCCCTGGCCATGCTGGCGGCCAACGGCATCCTCAGCTACTTCGACATTTCCCTGACCGCCAAGGTGCTGGGCATCTGCCTGGTGCTGGAGATCCTGATGCTGGCACTGATGGCCGGCGCCGTGCTCTGGCACGGTGGCGGCCCCCAGGGCCTGGCGCCAGAGTCGATCAATCCGCTCAAGGCCTTCACCCCGGCCCAGGGAGTGATCGGCGCCAATGCCGGCATCGGCCTGTTCTTCGCCTTCTGGTCCTGGGTCGGCTTCGAGTCCTCGGCCATGTATGGCGAGGAATCGCGCAATCCGAAGAAGATCATTCCCCTGGCCACGCTGCTGGCGGTGATCGGTATCGGCGTGTTTTATGTCTTCGTGTCGTGGATGGCCATCGCCGGCTCCGGCCCCAGCGAAGCCATCCGCCTGGCCCAGGACCCGGCCCAGGCCGCCGAGGTGTTCTACGGCCCTACCCGGCTGTACCTGGGCGAGTGGGCGGTGAGCCTGTTCAAGCTGCTGGTGGTGACCGGCTCGTTCGCCTGCGGCATGGCCTTCCACAACTGCGC
This sequence comes from Pseudomonas piscis, assembly GCF_009380155.1. Classification (GTDB taxonomy): domain Bacteria; phylum Pseudomonadota; class Gammaproteobacteria; order Pseudomonadales; family Pseudomonadaceae; genus Aquipseudomonas; species Aquipseudomonas piscis. The sequence goes on from NZ_WHUV01000002.1 coordinate 1,002,772, forward strand.
CTCGCGCTACATCTATGCCCTGGGCCGGGAGAACCTGTTCGACTGCCTCGGCCGCAGCGTCGGCCGCACCCACCCGCGCCACGGCTCGCCCCATGTGGCCTCCACCGTGCAGAGCCTGATCGCCACGGCCATCGTCCTGGCCTTCCTGGCCGCGGGCAAGGACCCCTATGCCGATCTCTACGCGTTGCTGGCGATCCTCGGCACCATGGGCATCCTGATCGTCCAGGCGCTCTGCGCCTTCGCGGTGGTCTGCTACTTCCACCTGGGCACCCGCCATGTGGCCCAGCGCCATTGGTTCAAGACCTTCCTCGCACCCTTGCTGGGCGGGCTGGGCATGCTCTACGTGGTCTACCTGCTATTCGCCAATCTCAGCTTCGCCGCCGGCAGCGCCGCGCAATCGCTGCTGTTCAAGCTGATCCCCTGGATCGTCGCCGCCAGCTTCGCCCTGGGTGCGGCCATCGCCCTGTACTTCCGGCATTTCGACCGACGCAAGTACCACATCATCGGCAGCATCGTCATGGACGATGAGCGCCAAGAGCCCTGAGGAGCCTCGCCATGTTGAAAGTCAACGCCTTCCAAACCGAACACGCCGAGGCCCTGGACAGCGCCCAGCGCGCCATGATCGAGCGCCGGCAACGCTTGCTGGGACCGGCCTACCAGCTGTTCTACGAACAACCCCTGCACCTGGTCAGCGGCAGCGGCGCCTGGCTGCAGGACCGCGCCGGGCGGCGCTACCTGGACCTGTACAACAACGTCGCCTCGGTCGGCCATTGCCATCCCCGGGTGGTCCAGGCCCTGGCCGGGCAAGCCGCACAACTCAATACCCATACCCGCTACCTGCACGAAGGCGTGCTGGACTACGCCGAAAAACTCCTGGCCACCCTGCCCGTGGAACTGGGCCAGGCGATGTTCACCTGCACCGGCAGCGAGGCCAACGACCTGGCCCTGCGCATCGCCCGGGACTACAGCGGCGGCACCGGGGTGATCGTCACCCGCTACGCCTACCACGGCATGACCCTGGCGATTGCCGAGCTGTCGCCCTCGGTGGGCGACTACGTGCCGCTGTCCCGGGACTGCCGGGTGGTGGATGCGCCGCTGCACGCCGCCCGGCACCCGGAACGGGTGGGCCAGGTCTTCGCCAACCAGGTGCGCGCGGCCATCGCCGATATGCAGCGCCATGGCATCCGCCCGGCGGCGTTGCTGGTGGACACCCTGTTCACCAGCGACGGGGTATTCGCCGACCCGCCGGGCTTCCTCGCCCCGGCGGCGCAAGCCATCCGCGAGGCTGGCGGCCTGTTCATCGCCGACGAAGTACAACCGGGGTTCGCCCGCACCGGCAGCCACATGTGGGGCTTCGAGCGCCACGGCCTGGTACCGGACCTGGTGACCATGGGCAAACCGATGGGCAACGGCCACCCGCTGGCGGGCTTGGCGGTACGCCCGCATATCGTCCAGCGCTTCGGCCAGCACGCCAGCTACTTCAACACCTTCGGCGGCAACCCGGTGTCGGCCGCGGTGGGCCTGGCGGTGCTGCAGGTGATCGAGGAAGAAGGCCTGCAAGCCAATGCCTTGCAAGTGGGCGGCCTGCTCATGCAGGGCCTGCAGAGCCTGGCGGCGGATCATCCGGTGCTGGCCGAGGTGCGTGGCGCCGGTTTGTTCCTGGGCGTCGATATCCGCCAGCCGGACAGCGGCACGCTGGACCCGGAGACCGCCCGGCGCCTGGTCAACCAGTTGCGTGACGAAGGCATGTTGATCGGCGTTGCCGGAGCGGCCAACAGCACCCTGAAGATCCGCCCGCCGCTGTGCTTCAGCCAGGATCAGGCCGGGCAGTTCCTCGACGCCCTGGAGCGAGTCCTGCGGCGCCTGTAAGGGCACCGCTAAAAACTACCTGTATTGCCATCGCTGCGTTAAAAACCGGCTGGTGCGCCAGCCCGGTCAAAATGCTCATTTACCCCTTGTAAACTGCGCTTTTTCGCCGGTTTTTGCCTTGCGCTGGCTGCCTCGCCTACGTTTTTAGAGACGCCCTGCAAGGGCCAGGCCCGCGTTGAAAAACCCGCCAGTCAGTCAACCTGCAGGAGCGAAGCTTGCTCGCGATGATCGTTAACGCCAGCGCGTTTTGACTGGCTCAACCCAGCGTTCCGAAGTCCATCGCGGGCAAGCCGGATCGCCGCCTGCTCGCTCCTACAATCTCCTTTAAAAGCCTAGCCCGGTCCTGCTCCATAGAAGCCCTGCTCGGCGAACAGCTGGCGCAGCTCATCGAGCACCTGGACGTCCTCGATGGTCGCCGGCACCGCCACTTCCGGGCCCCGGGCCAGGCTGCGCATGGTCTTGCGCAGGATCTTCCCCGAGCGGGTCTTGGGCAGGCGCTTGAGCACCAGTACCCGACGCAGCGAAGCCAGGGCCCCAACCTGCTCGCGTACCCGCTGCACCAGTTCCTGCTCCAGTTGCCCGGGGTCCACCCGGGCGTCCTGCTTGAGCACCACGAAACCCACCGGCACCTCGCCCTTGAGGGCATCGTCCAGGGCCACCACGGCGCATTCGGCCACCGCCGGGTGCTCGCCCAGGGCCTGTTCCAGGCTACCGCTGGACAGGCGATGGCCGGCGACGTTGATCACATCGTCGATGCGCCCCATGACGAACACATAACCCTGGGCATCCACATAGCCACCGTCGCCGCTCAGGTAGTAGCCGGGAAAGGTCCCCAGGTAGCTGTCGAGAAAACGCTGGCGGTCCTGCCACAAGGTATTGAGCACCCCGGGCGGCAAAGGCAGGCGCAGCACGATGTTGCCCGGTTCGCCACAGGGCACCGGCTCGCCCTGGTCATCGAGCACCGCCAACTGGTAGCCGGGCACCGGTAGCCCGGCCGAACCGGTCTTGACCGGGTAACCACCGGTTGCACGCGGCGTGCTGACCACCGGCCAGCCGGTCTCGGTCTGCCACCAGTGATCGATCACCGGGCATGGCAACGACTCGCGCAGCCAGTCGTAGGTGGCAGGGTCCAGGCGCTCGCCGGCCACGTACACCGCCTTCAGGCAGGACAGATCGTGTTCCTGGCGTAGCCGGCCATGGGGGTCCTCGCGCTTGATGGCGCGAAAGGCGGTGGGCGCGGTGAAGAACACATTCACCCGGTGCTCGGCGATCACCCGCCAGAACGCCCCGGCATCGGGGGTGCGCACCGGTTTGCCCTCGTAGAGCAAGGTGGTGCAACCACGGATCAGGGGCCCATAGACGATGTACGAATGCCCCACCACCCAACCGATGTCCGAGGCAGCCCAGAACACCTCCCCGGGCTGGGCGTCGTAGACCGCCTGCATGCTGTAGTTCAGGGCCACCGCATGGCCGCCATTGTCGCGCAGCACGCCCTTGGGCTTGCCCGTGGTGCCCGAGGTATGCAGCACGTACAACGGTTCGCCGGCCAGCAATGGCACCGCCGGCACTGCCTCGGCATCGGTCATCAGCGCCGCCCAGTCGACATCCCGGCCTTGGCGCAGTTCGGCGCCGGCCTGGGGCCGGGCCACGACCACCACCCGCTCCGGCGGCTGTGCCACCAGTTCCAGGGCCTTGTCCACCAGCGGCTTGTAGGGCACCACGCGTTCGTACTCGATGCCGCAACTGGCGGTCAGCAGGACCTTGGGCCGGGCATCGTCGATGCGCACCGCCAGCTCCGCCGCCGAGAAACCGCCGAACACCACCGAATGCACCGCCCCCAGCCGGGCGCAGGCCAGCATGCCGATCACCGCCTCGGGGATCATCGGCATGTACAGCACCACCCGGTCACCCTGCTCCACCCCCAACCCACGCAGCATGCCGGCGCAGCGCGCCACCTGTTCCAGCAACTGCGCGTAGCTCAGGCGTCGTTGCTGGCCGGTGACCGGGGAGTCGTAGATCAATGCCAGGCGCTCGCCATGCCCGGCCTCGACATGCCGGTCCAGGGCCAGTTGGCAGGTATTGAGCTGCCCATCGGCGAACCATTGGTAGGTCTGGGGATCCTGCTGCTGGAAGATCTGCCGGGGAAAGCGCATCCAGTCCAGCAAGCGGGCCTGCTGGTGCCAGAAGTCGACGGGATCGGCCTGGGCATGGGCCAAGGCGGTCAGGTAGGCATTCATTGCGCGATGTCCTGTTCTTGTTGGAGGTTCGATAGGCCGCGCTCGCCGTGCAGGTCCGCCGCCGGCCTGCGCCCATCCTGGGCAGGCCGTCCGGTCCCTGCTTGACCCTGCACCACAGTTTTTTGACTCTGCGCCGCGAGCCTCCTGGCAGCCTAGTCGATCCGCCACGGCCGGCCAGCCTGGCCCTCAGCTGCGCAGTTGGAAATCGGCGAAGAGTTCGCCCAGCTCCTGCCACAATCCAGGCAACCCCTGCTGGGGCGCTGCCGCAGGCAGGTCGGCATCGAGCATGCGCGCCGTGCGCACCAGTTGCACCACGAAGCGTTGCACGCCGTAGGCCTGCAAGCGCCGCCCCAGGGCCAGCAACCGCGCAGGGTCCGCCAGGTGCCAGTGCACCGTGGTCCGGCATTCGTAGTCCACGTCACTTTGCAGCAGGTATTCCAGGCTGCGCCAGTTGGCCGCGCCGCTGCCACGCACGCCGGTGATGGCCTGGCAATCCTCGGCCAGGGACTTGACGTCGAAACCCACCCAGTCGGCCAATGGCAAGGCCCGGGCCAGGGCTTCGGGCTTGATCCCGGCGCTGTGCAGGCCCACGGCGAAGCCCAGCTCGCGGACCTGGGCCATGGCGTCCGGCAACCCCTCCTGCAAGGTCGGCTCGCCACCACTGAACACCACCGCTTCCAGCAGCCCCTGGCGGCGCCGGAGGAACTCCAGGACCTGCTCCCAGGGACGCTCATCGAGGCCTCGGGGCGGGATCAGTTGCGGGTTGTGGCAGTAGCGGCAGCGCCAGGCGCAGCCCTGGCAGAACAGCACGCAGGCCAGCCGCCCCGGGTAGTCGAGGGTGGTCAGGGGCACCAGGCCCCCGACCCGTAGTGCTCGGTTCAAGGGTGAGCGGCCGTGGCCGCGCGTTCGTTGAAGTGCAGGCGCTCGCGATGCTCGGACTGTTTGCCGGGATTGAACGCGGCGACCGGGCGGTGGTAGCCCATCACCCGGGTCCAGACTTCGCAGCGCTGGCGTTGGGCGGTAGGCAGGTTGGCTTGTGCAGTCATGGGAGAAACTCCTTGGTCTTCAGGGAAAGTGGCTCAGTGCAGGCTGCCCTGGCGCTGCGCCAGCAACAGGGCCTCATCGCATTTCGGGCAGAACTCGTGCTCGCCATCCAGGTAGCCGTGTACCGGGCAGATGGAGAAGGTCGGGGTGATCGTCAGGTATGGCAGGCGGAACCGCTCCAGCGCCCGGCGCACCAGTTGCTTGCAGGCCTGGGCCGAGGAAATCCGCTCGGCCATGTACAGGTGCAGCACCGTGCCGCCGGTGTACTTGCATTGCAGCTCGTCCTGCAGTTCCAGGGCCTCGAACGGATCGTCGGTGTAGCCCACCGGCAGCTGCGAGGAGTTGGTGTAGTACGGTGCCTCATGGCAGCCGGCCTGGAGGATGCCGGGGAAGCGCTTGCGATCCTCCTTGGCGAAACGGTAGGTGGTGCCCTCGGCCGGCGTGGCTTCGAGGTTGTACAAATGCCCGGTCTCTTCCTGGAAGCGCACCAGGGTGGCGCGCACGTGGTCCAGCAGGTTCAGGGCGAAGCGCCGGCCCTGGGCGGTGTGCAGGCCCATCTGGTCGTCGCTGAAGTTGCGCAGCATCTCGTGCAGGCCGTTGACGCCGATGGTGGAGAAGTGATTGCGCAAGGTGCCCAGGTAGCGCTTGGTGTAGGGATACAGGCCGGCGTCCATGTGGTGCTGGATCACCTTGCGCTTGACCTCCAGGCTCTCCATGGCCAGTTCCATCAGCAGGTCCAGGCGCCGCAGCAAGCCGCTGGCATCGCCCTTGTACAGGTAGCCCAGGCGCGCGCAGTTGAGGGTCACTACGCCCAGTGAGCCGGTCTGCTCCGCCGAGCCGAACAGCCCGCCGCCGCGCTTGAGCAGTTCGCGCACGTCCAGTTGCAAGCGGCAGCACATGGAGCGCACCTGGTTGGGTTGCATGTCCGAGTTGAGGAAGTTCTGGAAGTACGGCAAGCCATAGCGGGCGGTCATCTGGAACAGCCGCTCGGCGTTGTCGCTGTCCCAGGGAAAGTCATGGGTGATGTTGTAGGTGGGAATCGGGAAGGTGAACACCCGGCCCTTGGCGTCGCCGGCCTGCATGACCTCGATATAGGCGCGGTTGATCAGGTCCATTTCCTCTTGCAGCTCGCCATAGGCGAAAGGCATTTCCTCCCCGCCGATCACCGGGATCTGCTCGCGCAGATCCTGCGGGCATACCCAGTCGAAGGTCAGGTTGGTGAAGGGGGTCTGGGTTCCCCAGCGCGACGGTACGTTGAGGTTGTAGATGAACTCCTGGATGGCCTGGCGCACCTCTTCGAAACCCAGCCGGTCCTTGCGCACATAGGGCGCAAGATAGGTATCGAAGGAACTGAAGGCCTGGGCCCCGGCCCATTCGTTCTGCAAGGTGCCAAGGAAGTTGACCATCTGCCCCAGGGCGCTGCCCAGGTGCTTGGGCGGCGCTGCCTCGACCCGCCCCGGCACGCCGTTGAGGCCCTCGTGCAGCAGGGTGCGCAGGGACCAGCCGGCGCAATAGCCGGCGAGCATGTCCAGGTCGTGGATGTGCAGGTCGGCCTCGCGGTGGGCGCGGCCAATGGCTTCGCTGTAGACCTCGTCGAGCCAGTAGTTGGCGGTGACCTTGCCGGATACGTTGAGGATCAGCCCGCCCAGGGAATAACCCTGGTTGGCATTGGCCTGGACCCGCCAGTCCTGGCGGTCCAGGTACTCGTTCATCGAGGCCGCCACCTCCACCAGGGTCTTGCGGTCGCGGCGCAGGCGCCCGTGCTGTTCGCGGTAGACGATGTAGGCGCGTAGCGAGAGGAAGTGCCCGGCATCCATCAGCACCCGTTCGACCCGGTCCTGGATCTGCTCCACATGCAGCTGCGGACACCCTTCCAGGTGGGCCAGGACCGCCGCCAAAAGGCCTTCGCTTTCGGCTTCGGCGTACTCGCCGGTGGCCTTGCCGGCCGCAATCAGCGCCTGGCGGATCTTGTCCGCGTCAAAGGCCACCAGGCTGCCATCGCGCTTGTGCAGCCGGTTGTGCCCCACTTCGATCAGTGTGCTGTGCATCCACCCTCCTGACACTACATATAGGTGTTTTGGAATTTCAAAACACAAGATGCAGGGATATTACGGAGCATGAGATTGATTGCCATTGATCGTGATCAAGTATTTTCCCGCTCCCCGGCGACTGCCCGACGCCAAACCCTGTAACCGCTGCCGAGCAGCGCGAGACACCGCACGAGACCGCAGGACTCGCCAGGCAGGCAACACAATCCGCAAGGTTTGCGAGGTGTCAGGTTTGACGGCCCTGCGGGCCGGTCGCAGCCTCGCTGCGCTTGGCAGCGGCTACAAAAACGCGTCAACCGCATCTCAAAGGTGCACCCAACGCCATACCCTGTAGCCGCTGCCGAGCAGCGCGAGACACCGCACGAGACCGCAGGACTCGCCAGGCAGGCAACACCTTTCGCAAGGTTCTGCGGGATGGAAGGCTTGGCGGCGAGTGGCGCGTCAACCCCCACTCATGTTCATGAAGCGCACCAGTTGCACCGCGCCTTGGGGATCGAAGTCATGGCGCAGCGGCTTGCGCCGCAACGCCTGTTGCAGGGCATCGATCAGCGGCGCATCGTCCAGCGGATAGCGGCGCAGCAGGCCGCGCAAGTCCAGGGAATCTTCCTGGCCCAGGCACAGCAACAGCTTGCCTTCGACGGTCAGGCGCACCCGGTTGCAGGTGGCGCAGAAGTTGTGGCTGTTGGGTGAAATGAAACCGACGCGGGTTCGCGGATGCTCCACCAGGCGCATGTAGCGCGCCGGGCCGCCGCTGTTCTCGGCGCTATCGAGCAAGGCATGGCGGCTGGCGATCAGCCGCCGCACCTGGTCGCTGGCACAGAACGCCTCGCCCCGCGAGCGCCCCACCTCCCCCAGCGGCATTTCCTCGATGAAGGTGATATCGATGCCCTGGTCGATAGCGTATTGCAGCAGCGCCGGCACCTCGTCGAAATTGCGTCCCTGCATCACCACGCAGTTGAGCTTGATGCCTTCGAAACCGGCCTGCCGCGCGGCCTCGATACCGCGCAGCACCTGGTCCAGGTCACCGTTGCGGGTGATGGCCCGAAAGCGCTGGCCGTCCAGGCTGTCCAGGCTGATATTCAGCCGGCGCACCCCGGCGTAGGCCAGGGGCCGGGCCAGGCGCTGCAACTGCGTGCCGTTGGTGGTCATCACCAACTCCCGCAGGCCCGGCAAGGCCGCGATCTGCCGGCACAGCTCGACGATCCCCGGGCGCACCAGCGGTTCGCCGCCGGTCAGGCGGATCTTGCGTACACCCTGGCCGACGAACAGCGTGGCCAGGCGCAGCAATTCCTCCAGGGTCAGCACCTGCTGGCGCGGCAGGAACGTCATGTCGCTGGCCATGCAATAGACACAACGCAAATCGCAGCGATCGGTCACCGACAGGCGCAGGTAGTCGATCTGCCGCCCGAAGCCATCCTGCATCAACTTGCCCATGCTCCTGCTCCTATTGCACCAGCGGCGAATCGGCACCCTGCAGGCGGATCCCGCGGATGTCCGCGGCGCCCACCAGGGTCTGCAGGTACTGCACCACCGCCTTCTGCCATACCCCCTGCTGCAGCTGGGTACGGATCGCCGTGGCCACCGCCTCGTAGGGCAAGGGCTGGCCCTCGATCCGCTGGTCGACGCTCAGCACGTGCCAGCCATAACGACTCTCCAAAGGCTTGGCCACCAGGCCCTGGGCCTGGGTGAACAACTGGCGCTCCAGCTCCGGCACGGTCTGGCCCTTGCTGATCTGCCCCAACTCGCCGCCCTGCTCCTTGGACGGACAGGCCGAGTACTTGCGCGCCAGCTCGGCGAACTGCCCGGGGAACTGCACCAACCGCTCGCAGAGAATCTGCGCCTGGGTTAAGGCCTGGGCCCGCGCCTGGGCATCGTCCGGGGCGCACTCGAGCAGGATATGCCGCACCGCCAGCAGCGGCGCGCTGTGGAAGCGCCCGCGGTTGCTGGCGTAGTAGCGCTGGCAGCTGGCCTCGTCGCATTCGGGCACCTGCACCTCATGTTCCAGGAGCAAGCGGGTGGCCGCCTCCTCCTGGTTCTCCCCGGCCCCGAGCCGGGCCCCAAGGCCCAGCTCGGCGATCCGTTGCTGCAGCAGCTCGCGGATCACCAGCGCCCTGGCGGCCAGGAACACCGCCTCCTGGCGATCGGCCGCTGGATGGTATTGCAGCTCCTGGGCCATGGCCTGGGGCTCGATCAGGGTGCCGTTGACACTGACCACCGGCCATTCCTGCTCACTGCTGGCAATCAGCTGCGGCGTTACCTCCACCGCCAGCTCCGGCCCCTGCCCCACCGCCTGGGGCGGGTGCACTGCCGAGGAGGAGCAGCCGCCATTGCCACCCCCATTACCGCCACATCCGCATCCACTGGTCATGGTCGCCTCCTCAGGCTTTGTGCCGCACGATTTGATAACGCCGGCCCAGGTACCACACCGGGGCACTGACGATGTGCACCAGGCGGGTAAAGGGAAACAGCACGAACAGGCTCAGGCCCAGCAGCACATGCAGCTTGTACACCAGGGCCACCGGGGCGATGGCCGCCGCCGCATCCACCGGCCGCAACAGCACGGTGTACTGCGCCCAGTCGGCGAGCATCACCATCACCGAACCGTCCATGTGCCCGGTGGAGGCGACGATGGTCAGCAAGCCCAGCAGCAACTGGGCCAGCAGCACCAGCAGGATCAGGATGTCCGAAGTGCTGGAGGTCGCCCGTACCCGAGGGTCGGTCAGGCGTCGCTTGATCAGCAGCACCAGGCCCAGCAGGCACAGGAGGCCGAAAAAGCCACCGGAAACCATGGCCAGCAGTTGCTTGTGCTCGGTGCTGATCACGTGGTGATAGACCGAGGCCGGGGTCAGCAAGCCGACGAAATGCCCGGCCAGGACGAACAGCACGCCGATGTGAAACAGGTTGCTCGCCAGCCGCATGCCACGGCTGGAGAGCATCTGGCTGGAGCCGGCCCTCCAGGTGTACTGGGACAGGTCGAACCGCGCCCAACTGCCCAGCAGGCAGATCGCCAGGGCCACATAGGGATACACCCCGAACAACAACAGGTTCCACTTAGACATTACCCACCTCCCCGGCCGGCTTGCGGGCCAGCCCTTGATCCTGAAAATCCACCCAGTGCAGCGGCACCGCGCTTTCCTCCCGGGGCTTGCCCGGCGCACTGGCCTGTCCGGCGCAACGGTCCTGCTGCTGGGCCTGGAGGAAGTCCACCGCCTCCTCCTCCCAGATCTTGTCCAGGGCCTCCAGGGAGCCGTCGCGCTGCTCCGCCGCCACCTGCTCACGCACATCGGCCACGGCCTGGTGCGGCTCGGCCCCAGCGATCTGCAACAAGGCGCGGAAGCAGCCGGCATAGAAGCTCTCGCGCTCCTCCAGGCGGGCGGCGAGCAGCGCCAGCAGGTGCGCGACATCGGCCAGGCCCTCGCGCGCCTCCAGCTCATCGCGAGTCGACAGGTACTCCAGGTACAGCGGGATGTAGTCCGGCAGCTCCTTGACGCCCAGGTCGAAACCCGCCGCCTCGTACTGGGCCAGCAGGTCGACCATGGCCTGGCCGCGATCGCGGGACTCGCCGTGCACGTGCTCGAACAGCAGCAGCGACAGCGAGCGGCCCCGGCCGAACAGCGCCCCGTAGTGTTCCTGGCGGTCCATCAGGTCGTTGTTGCAGATCAGCTCCAGCAGTTCGAACAGCGCCCCGCGCTGGCGCGGGCTGATCTCCCGGGCCTGGATGATCGCCTGCTCCAGTTCGTCGCGGCCCGCGACCAGTTCCTGGGTCGGGTAGTCGAGCAGCAGTGAAATCACCTTGAGAATGCGCATGGTCAGTCCTCCCACAGCTGGACGGTCTTGATGATGTCGCGGCGGTTGGCCTTCTTCGCGCCGAACAGGTTGGTGTCGGAACTGCCGCTGCAGCCGCTGCCGAAGCTGAAGCCGCAGCCCGAACGCTCGGCGAAGGCGTCGCTCATGGCCTCTTCGCGATGGGCGCTGGGCACCACGTAGCGATCTTCGTAGTTGGCGATGGCCAGGTAGCGGTACATCTCCTCGACCTGGGCCACGCTCAGGCCGACGTCGGCCAGGACTTGCAGGTCCGGCGTGCCGTCCACCTGTTCCGAGCGCTTGTAGGCGCGCATCGCCAGCAGGCGCTTGAGCGCGCGCCGCACCGGTCGCTCGTCACCGGCGGTCAGCAGGTTGGCCAGGTAGCGCAACGGAATGCGCAGGCTGTCGACATCCGGGATCACCCCGCTCATACCCACGGTGCCGGCCGCCGCGGCGTTCTGGATCGGCGACAGCGGCGGCACGTACCAGACCATCGGCAAGGTCCGGTATTCCGGGTGTAGCGGCAGCGCCAGTTGCCAGTCCACGGCCATCTTGTACACCGGCGAGCGCTGCGCGGCGTCGATCACCGACTGCGGCACGCCATCGGCCAGGGCCTGGCGGATCACCGCCGGATCGTGGGGGTCGAGGAAGATCTCCAGCTGCTTCTGGTACAGGTCCTGCTCGTCGGCGGTGCTGGCCACCTCGCTGATGCGGTCGGCATCGTAGAGCAGCACGCCGAGGTAGCGAATGCGCCCGACGCAGGTCTCGGCGCACACGGTGGGCATGCCGGCCTCGATCCGTGGGTAGCAGAAGATGCACTTCTCGGACTTGCCGCTCTTCCAGTTGAAATAGATCTTCTTGTACGGGCAGCCGCTGATGCACATGCGCCAGCCACGGCACTTCTCCTGGTCGATCAGGACGATGCCGTCTTCCTCGCGCTTGTAGATCGCCCCGCTCGGGCAGGACGCCGCGCAGGCCGGGTTCAGGCAGTGCTCGCACAGGCGCGGCAGGTACATCATGAAGGTGTTTTCGTACTCACCGTAGATGTCCGCCTGGATCTGGTCGAAGTTGCGATCCTTGCGGCGCTTGGCGAACTCGCTGCCCAGGATCTCCTCCCAGTTGGGCCCCCACTCGATCTTCTCCATGCGCTTGCCCGACACCACCGAGCGTGGTCGCGCGGTGGGCTGGTGGTTGCCCGAAGGCGCGGTGTGCAGGTGCTGGTAGTCGAAGTCGAAGGGCTCGTAGTAGTCGTCCAGACCGGGCAGCTCGGGGTTGGCGAAGATATTGGCCAACACCCGGAACTTGCCGCCGATGCGCGGGTTGATCGAGCCATTGGCGTTGCGCACCCAACCGCCCTTCCACTTGTCCTGGTTCTCCCACTCCTTGGGGTAGCCGATCCCGGGCTTGGTCTCGACGTTGTTGAACCAGGCGTATTCCATACCCTCACGGCTGGTCCAGACGTTCTTGCAGGTGACCGAGCAGGTGTGGCAGCCAATGCATTTGTCCAGGTTCAGGACCATGCCGATTTGCGAACGGATCTTCATGACTGCATTCCTCATTCCATCTCGGTGGGCAACGGCTGTGGCAGCTCGTCGCCACGGGAACCGTCGAGCCAGTCGACCTCGGCCATCTTGCGCACCACGACGAACTCGTCGCGGTTGCAACCGACCGTGCCGTAATAGTTGAAACCGTAGGCCTGCTGGGCATAGCCGCCGATCATGTGGGTGGGCTTGAGCACCACCCGGGTCACCGAGTTGTGGTGGCCGCCACGGGTGCCGGTGGTCTCGGAACCGGGCACGTTCACGATCCGTTCCTGGGCGTGGTACATCATCACCATGCCCTCCTTGACCCGCTGGCTGACAACCGCCCGGGCGGTCGCCGCGCCGTTGGCGTTGAAACACTCGATCCAGTCGTTGTCCTGGATACCGGCGCGCTTGGCGTCGATCTCCGAGAGCCAGACGATCGGCCCGCCACGGCTCAGGGTGAGCATCAGCAGGTTGTCGCTGTAGGTGCTGTGGATCCCCCACTTCTGGTGCGGGGTGATCCAGTTGAGGACGATCTCCGGATTGCCGTTGGCGCGTTTGCCCTTCACCGCTTCGATGGTCCGGGTGTCCACCGGTGGCCGGTAGTTCATCAACTGCTCGCCGAAGGCCTGCATCCACGGGTGGTCCTGGTAGAACTGCTGGCGCCCGGTGATGGTGCGCCACGGGATGTTCTCGTGGACGTTGGTGTAGCCGGCGTTGTAGCTCACGTGGTCGTCTTCCAGGCCGGACCAGGTCGGGCTGGAGATGATCTTGCGCGGCTGGGCCTGGATATCGCGGAAGCGGATCGCCTCATGGGCCTTGGATTGCGCCAGGTGGCTGTGGTCGATACCGGTAAACCGCGACAGGGCTTCCCAGGCCTTGAGCGCAACGCGACCGTTGGTTTCCGGGGCCAGGGACAGCACCACTTCGGCGGCGTCGATGGCGGTGTCGATCTTCGGCCGGCCCTGGCTGACGCCCGCCTCCTGCTCGCGGTAGTTCAACTCGCCGAGCAGTTGGACTTCCTCCTCGGTATTCCAGTTGATGCCCTTGCCGCCGTTGCCGAGCTTTTCCAGCAACGGGCCCAGGGAAGTGAACTGCTTGTAGATGTTCGGGTAGTTGCGCTCCACCACTTGCAGGTTCGGCGCATTCTTGCCCGGTTGCGGCGCCACTCCGGCGCTCTTCCAGTCGCTGCCGCCGAAGGGTTGGGCCAGCTCGCCGACGCTGTCATGCAGCAGCGGCACGGTGACCAGGTCCTGCTCGACCCCCAGGTGCCCTGCGCTCATCTCGGAGAAGGCCTTGGCGATGCTCTTGTAGATCTCCCAGTCGGTGCGCGATTCCCAGGCCGGGTCGATGGCCGCCGACAGCGGGTGGATGAAGGGGTGCATGTCCGAGGTGTTCATGTCGTCCTTCTCGTACCAGGTCGCGGTCGGCAGGACGATGTCGGAATACACGCAGGTCGAGGACATGCGGAAATCCAGGGTGGTGACCAGGTCCAGCTTGCCGGTCGGGCCCTGCTCGACCCATTCGGCTTCTTGCGGCTTGCAGTCGCCGGACTGGCCGATGTCCTCGTTCATCACGCCGTTGCGGGTGCCCAGCAGGTACTTGAGCATGTACTCGTGGCCCTTGCCGGAGGAGCCCAGCAGGTTGGAACGCCAGATGAACATGTTACGCGGGAAGTTGGCCGGATCGTCCGGCTGCTCGCAGGCGAAGCGCAGGCTGCCGTCCTGCCAGGCCTTGACCACGTAGTCCTTGGGCGCCATGCCGGCCGCGGCGGCGTCGCGGCAGATGTGCAGCGGGTTGCTGCTGAACTGCGGCGAGCTGGGCAGCCAGCCGGCGCGCTCGGCGCGGATGTTGTAGTCCAGGGCGTGCTCGGGGAACTGGCTCTTGTCGGCCAGGGGCGAGAGCACGTCGTGCATGTTCATCTTCTCGTGGCGCCACTGCGAGCTGTGGGCATAGAAGAAACTGGTGCCGTTCATCTGCCGGGGTGGCCGGCTCCAGTCCAGGCCGAAGGTCAGGGGCAGCCAGCCGCACTGCGGGCGCAGTTTCTCCTGGCCGACGTAGTGGGCCCAGCCGCCACCGGTCTGGCCGATGCAGCCGCAGAGCATGAGCATGTTGATCAGCCCGCGGTAGCTCATGTCCATGTGGTACCAGTGGTTGAGCGCCGCGCCGAGGATGATCATCGAGCGGCCACGGGTCTTGTCGGCGTTGTCGGCGAACTCCCGGGCGATCTGGATCGCCTTCTCGCGGCTGACGCCGGTGATCTGCTCCTGCCAGGCCGGGGTCCCGGGTACGTTGGCATCGTCGTAGTCGCGAGCGACGTTGGCGCCGCCCAGGCCGCGGTCGATGGCCAGGTTGGCCGCCGACAGGTCGAACACCGTGGCCACCTTGACCTGGCTGCCGTCGGCCAGGGTCAGGCTGCGCACCGGCACCCGGCGAAACTGCACGGCATCGCCCGCCACATGCTCGAAGTGCTCGTGGCCGGCACCGGCGAAGTAGGGGAACGCCACCTCGGCGACGTCGCCGCCGATCAGGCTCAAGCGCAGGTCGATCTCGCGCCCGGTGCCACCCTCGCGGGGCAGGATGTTCCACTTGCCCTGCTCGCCCCAGCGATAGCCGATCGAGCCTTGGGGCGAGACCAGCTGGTCATCGGCATCCAGAGCGATGGTCTTCCACTCGGGGTTGTTGTCCTGGCCCAGGTTGTCGGCCAGGTCCGAGGCGCGCAGGAAGCGGTCCGGCTGGTAGCCGGCGCCCGGCGCGGTGCCGAGCATCGGCTTGAGCAGCACCAGCACCGGCAGGTCGGTGTAGCGCTTGGCGTATTCGGTGAAATAGGCGCTGGGCCGCTCCAGGTGGAATTCCTTGAAGATCACATGGTTGAAGGCCTGGGCCAGGGCCGCGTCGGTCCCCTGCTTGGGGTTGAGCCACAGGTCGGTGAGCTTGGCCACCTCCGAATAGTCCGGGGTGATGGCCACGGTCTTGGTGCCCTTGTAGCGCACCTCGGTGAAGAAGTGCGCATCAGGGGTACGGGTCTGCGGGACGTTGGAACCCCAGGCGATGATGTAGTTGGAGTTGTACCAGTCGGCCGACTCCGGCACGTCGGTCTGCTCGCCCCAGACCATCGGCGAGGCGGGAGGCAGGTCGCAGTACCAGTCGTAGAAGCTCAGGCAGGTGCCGCCGATCAGCGACAGGTAACGGGCGCCGGCGGCGTAGCTGATCATCGACATGGCCGGGATCGGCGAGAACCCCACCACCCGGTCCGGGCCGTACTGCTTCACGGTGTAGACGTTGGCGGCGGCGATGATCTGGGTCACCTCGTCCCAGCTGGAACGGATGAAACCGCCCATGCCGCGCTTGCTCTTGTAGGAGTCGGCCTTGGCCCGGTCCTCGACGATGCTGGCCCAGGCCTCCACGGGTGGCAGGGTCTGGCGCGCCTCGCGCCACAGCTTGAGCAGCGCCTTGCGTACCTTGGGGTACTTCAGGCGGTTGGCGCTGTAGATGTACCAGCTGTAGCTGGCGCCCCGGGGGCAACCACGGGGCTCGTGGTTGGGCAGGTCGGTGCGGGTGCGCGGGTAGTCGGTCTGCTGGGTTTCCCAGGTGATCAGGCCGTTCTTCACGTAGATCTTCCACGAACACGATCCGGTGCAGTTCACCCCGTGGGTGGAGCGCACGATCTTGTCGTACTGCCAGCGCGAACGGTAGACGTTCTCCCAGTCGCGCGATTCCTTGCGAGTTTCCCCGTGACCGGCGGAAAACTCGCCTTGCTTGCGGTTGAAAAACCGCAGTTGATCCAGCAAGTGACTCATGATGCTGTCCTCTCAGGCGTGCTGCGGGGTTCTGCGCCCCGACTCGGCAAAGGTTGGATACGGGGGCATGTCAGCAAGGGGTCTGGGCGCCCTTGCGGGCGTACCACCACCAGGTCACGACGATGCAGCTCAGGTAGAACACCACGAACATGTAGAAGGCCAGCGCCGGGCTGCCGGTCAGGCTCATCGAGGTGCCGAAGGTCTTGGGAATGAAGAAGGCGCCGAAGGCCCCCATGGCCGAGCTGAAGCCCAGCACCGCGGCCGACTCCTTGCCGGCGTCCTTGAGGGCCTGCTCGCGGGCGGCACTGCCCTTGCCGCTGGCGGCGCGCTCATGCAGGGTGCGAAAGATCACCGGGATCATGCGAAAGGTCGAACCGTTGCCGATGCCGGTGGTGATGAACAGCAGCATGAACAGGCCGAGAAAGCCGTAGAAGTTGCCGCTCTGCCCCGGCTGCGGAATGAACGCCAGCACGCCGAAGACCATCAGGATCATCAGTACGAAGTTCCACAGGGTCACCCGCGCGCCGCCCAGCTTGTCCGCCAGCCAGCCGCCCAGTGGCCGGACCAGGGCGCCCACCAGCGGGCCGAGGAAGGCGAACGTCAGGGCGTTGACCTGGGGAAAGGCAGTCTTGATCAGCAGCGGGAACGCCGCCGAGAAGCCGATGAACGAGCCGAAGGTGGCCAGGTACAACCAGCACATCAGCCAGTTGTGCTTGCGCTTGAAGATCACCGCCTGCTCGCTGAACGAGGCCCTGGCGCTGGACAGGTCGTTCATGCCGAACCAGGCCGCCAGGGTCACCAGCAGGATGAACGGCACCCAGATGAAACCAGCGTTCTGCAACCACAACCGGCCACCGTCGGCCAGCACCTGGGGTTGGCCGCCCAGCACCCCGAACAGGCCGAAGGTGATCACCAGCGGTACGCAGAACTGCATCACCGACACCCCGAGGTTGCCCAGCCCGGCGTTCAAGCCCAGGGCCGTGCCCTGCTGCGACTTGGGGTAGAAGAAGCTGATGTTGGCCATGCTCGAGGCGAAGTTGCCACCGCCAAAACCGCACAGCAGCGCGATCATCACGAACACGCTGTAGGGCGTGGCCGGGTCCTGCACGGCAAAGCCCATCCACAGCGACGGCGCCAGCAGCGAGGCGGTGCTCAGGGCGGTCCAGCGCCGGCCACCGAAGATCGGCACCATGAACGAGTAGAACACTCGCAGCGCCGCTCCCGAGAGTCCCGGCAGGGCCGCCAGCCAGAACAGCTGGTCGGTACTGAAGCTGAAGCCGATGGCGTTGAGGCGCACGATCACCGTGCTCCAGACCATCCACACGGCGAAAGCCAGCAACAGCGCGGGAATCGAGATCCACAGGTTGCGGGTGGCCGTGCGCTTGCCGCTCTGGCCCCAGAAGGCAGGGTCCTCCGGGCGCCAGTCGTGGATCACCGGGCCAGTGCCGGGCGTATTAAGAACCGACATGTTCTTCTCCTTGGGAAATGCTCGAAAACGGTGCCTGGATGGCGGATGGGTGCTTGCCCAGCAGCGGGCGCCGGCGGATCTCGCTGAGGTACATCCAGATCAGCGACACCCAGACCACGCCGTACATCAACATGAAGCAGGAAGAGCGCACGCCGGTGAGGTCCACCAGGGCGCCGAACAGGATCGGCAGGATGAACCCGCCCAGGCCGCCGGCCAGGCCGACGATGCCGGACACCGCGCCCATGTTCTGCGGGTAGTCGTTGGCGATGTACTTGAAGACCGAGGCCTTGCCGAAGGCGAAGGCGATGCCCATGACGAACAGCAGTACGGTGAACAGCACCGGGCTCAGGCCAATGTGCAAGTCCAGCGTGCCGTCGACGGTCTGCACCTGCAGTTGGGTCTGCGGGTAGGACAGCAGGAACAGGCAGATCCAGCTCACCCACAGCACCCACCAGGTCACGCTCTGGGCGCCCCAGCGGTCCGACATCCAGCCGCCGACGGCGCGCAGCACCCCGCCCGGCAGGGAGAAACAGGCGGCCAGCAGCGCGGCGCTCTGCAGGCTGAAGCCGTACTCCTGCACGTAGTACTTGGTCATCCACAGGGCCAGGGCCACATACCCGCCGAAGACGATCGAGTAGTACTGGCAGTAGCGCCACACGGCAGGCTCGGCCAGGGCCTTGAGCTGTTCGCCCAGGCCGACCGTGGACACCCGGCGATGGGCCTTGTTGTCGGCGCTGAAGAACCAGAACAGTAGCGCGGTGAGGAACAGGATGGCGCTGAACACCTTGGGTACCAGTTGCCAGCTGCCGGCGGCGATCAGCGCCGGGGCAAGGAACTTGGTGACCGCCGAGCCTGCATTGCCCGCACCGAAGATGCCCATGGCCAGGCCCTGGTTGTCCTGGTCGAACCACTTGGCGACATAGGCGATGCCTACCGAGAACGAGCTCCCGGCCAAGCCGACGAACAAGCCCAGCACCAGGAACTGCCAATAGGTGGTGGCGTGGCTGACCAGGTACAGCGGCAACACGCAGGCCAGCATCAGCAGGCAGAACACGCTGCGTCCGCCGAAGCGGTCGGTGAGCATGCCCAGCGGCAGGCGCACCAGGGAACCGGTCAGCACCGGGGTGGCGGTCAGCAGGCCGAACTGGGTTTCGTTGAGTTGCAACAGCTCCTTGATCGGCACGCCGAGCACGGCAAACATCATCCAGACCATGAAGCAGACAGTGAAGGCCAGCGTACTCATGCCCAGCACCAGGCCTTGGCGTAAACGCGGTTGAGTCATTTCGGAGTCTCCAGCCAGTGAATCTTGGCTGCAGACTAGGGAGGCCAACCCCGATAAAACTTGACTCCGATCAAAGAAGCCCGGGCGCCTGCATGTCTATGCTTGCGCCGCCTACCTCCAAGGAGGTAGCGCCGAAAAACCTCTGAACCCTTTGTTTATCAGGGTCTTGCCGGTTTCCCCAGGAGCCGCGCGAGGCAACCTTGGGTGAACAACTCTTTGGAGGTAGAGCGCCAGGGACAGGCTGCGAAACAACCTTTTGCCATCCCGGAGCGCTACATGTCCCCTTCTCTGCTGCCCGCTTTCGGTGATCGCCGATGATCGCCTGGTTGCGCAGTTCGCTACCGGCCCGCGCCGGCCTGGCGGTGATCCTGATCAGCGTGCTGGCCCTGGCCAGCTCCCTCAGCGCCGGCCTGATCGCCTGGTTCAGCCAGGGCGACGCAGCGGCGATCAATACCGCAGGTTCGGTGCGCATGGAGACCTACCACCTGAGCTGGAAACTGGCCGCCGGGGCCGGGGCCGACGAGCTCGAGCGCATCAGCCAGAGCCTGCAGCAACGCCTCAACAGCCCGGCGCTCAAGGCCGTGCTGGAAGATGGCAATGACCTCGACCTGCAACTCAGCTACCGGCAGTTGCAGGACGACTGGCAGCAGATCCTGCAACCGGCGCTGCAACGCGGCGATGCCAGGCTGTTCCAGGCCAGCACCCAGCCCTTCGTCGAGCGGCTCAACCAGTTCGTCAGCCTGTTGCAGCACGAGAACGAGCACAAGCAAGGCTGGCAGCAACTGATCCAGGGCGCGGCCTTGTTCACCACCATGATCGTCCTGCTGTTCGGCCTGTACGAACTGCAATCCAACGTGATCAGTCCGCTCAAGGAGCTGGTGGACGCCACCCAGCGCTTTCGCTGCGGCGATTTCCGGGCCCGGGTCAACCACCAGTCCGAGGACGAACTGGGCCAGCTGGCCACCAGTTTCAACGCCATGGCCGAGACCATCGAGCAGTCCCATCGCACCCTGGAAACCCAGGTCCGACAGAAGACCCTGCACCTGCAACAGGCCAACGCCGCGCTGGAGCTGCTGTACCAGAGCAGTCGCAACCTGGCCACCCGCCAGGCCAATGCCGAAGGCCTGGACGAGCTGATCCGGCGCTTCCAGGAGCGCCTGCCGGGCCTGCGCCTGTCGTTGTGCCTGCAAGGCCAGGCCCAGGCCAAGCAACTGCTGGCCCTGCATGGCAGCGACAACCGGCAGATCTGCGCCAGCAGCGACTGCGCCAGCTGCCGCCAGCGCAGCGACAGCCTGGCCTTCGACATCAGCCACCAGGGCGGCGCCTTCGGTGAACTCAAGGCGCACTTTCACAACGGCCTGGAACCCCAGCCCTGGGAAATCGAACTGATCCAGGCCCTGGCCAACCTGATCGGCACCTCGTTGCAGCTCAAGCGCCAGCGCGAGCAGGATCACCGCCTGGTACTGCTGGAAGAACGCGCGATCATCGCCCGCGAACTGCACGACTCCCTGGCCCAGGCACTGTCCTACATGAAGCTGCAGGTCAGCCGCATGCAGACCCTGATGCGCCGGGGCGAGCCGGTGGCGACCCTGGAGAACGTCACCAGCGAGCTGCGTGAAGGCCTGAACACCGCCTACCGCCAATTGCGCGAGTTGCTGACCACCTTCCGCCTGCGGATCCAGGACGCCGGGCTGGTGCAGGAACTCAAGGACACTGCCGGTGAGTTTTCGCGCCGGGGCGAGTTCCAGGTCCACCTGCACATCGACAGCCTGGCCTTCGAGCTGTCGGCCAGCGAACAGATCCACATCCTGCAGATCACCCGCGAGGCCCTGTCCAACTGCCTGCGCCATGCCCACGCGCAAAACGCCTGGCTGCAACTGCGCCAGCACGGCGAACGGCTGTGCCTGTCGATCGAGGACGATGGCCGTGGCTTCAGCGGGAGCCACGATCTGCGCGAGCACCACGGCTTGAACATCATGGACGAGCGGGCCCGCAGCCTGCGTGGCCAATTGCAGATTTTTTCCCGGGAGCCCCAGGGCACCCTGGTCAAGATGGAGTTTCGCCCGGAATTCCTCGGGCGCCTGACAGAAGGTAATCCCTCATGAACCCCTCCCCGCGCCACCGCATCCTGCTGGTGGACGACCATCCGATGATGCGCCGCGGCATCCGCCAGATGCTCGAGCTCGAAGACGACTTCACCATCGTCGGCGAAGCCAACCACGGCGCCGAGGCCCTGGCCCTGCTGGACTCGCTGCAACCGGACCTGATCCTGCTGGACAACAACATGCCGCAGATGAACGGCCTGGAAACCCTGCGCCACCTGCGCGCGCAGGATTTTGCCGGCAAGGTCCTGCTGTTCACCGTATCCGATGCCGAGGACGACATTCGCGATGCCCTGCGCCTGGACGCCGATGGCTACCTGCTCAAGGACATGGAACCGGAGCTGCTGATCCAGTACATCCGCGACGCCATGGACGGCGTCCTGGTGATCAGCCCGGGGCTGACCCGGGTCATGGCCCAGGCCCTGCGCTCGCCACCACGGCAGAACGAAGTCGAGCTCACCGAGCGCGAGCGCCAGGTCCTGCGCAGCATCGCCAGCGGCTACAGCAACAAGGTCATCGGCCACAAGCTGGGTATCACCGAGGGCACGGTCAAGGTGCATGTGAAGAACCTGCTGCACAAGCTGGGCCTGCGCTCGCGGGTCGAAGCCGCCGTGTGGGCCATGGAGCACCTGCGCCAGGTCTCCTGACTGCTCCCTTGGAGGTAGGCCGGTGGAGGCATGGGCCACCGGCGTCCGCCGCCCTACCATGGGCGGCAGCGGAGGTACGCCATGCTCAATCACCCATCCACCGTCCTGCTGTTGCGTCGCCACTACCTGTTCGCCAAGCTGCCGGGCCAGGTCTTCGAGGACGTCTGCGCCCTGGCGACCCTCAAGCGCCTGGCCTGCCACGACATCCTGGTGCGCCAGGGCGAACCGGCCAAGCGCTTCTTCCTGCTGGTCAGCGGCCAGATCAAGCTGTACCGGCTCAACGTCGAGGGCCAGGAACACCTGGTGGAAATCATCCAGCCGGGCCAGACCTTCGCCGAGGCCTTGCAGTTCAGCCAGGCCCACAGCTTTCCGGTGAGCGCCGGTGCCCTCAAGGATTGCGTGCTGGTGAGCATCGACGGCGCGCACTATCGCCACGCCCTGCAGGACCAGCCGCAGGTGTGCCTGGCAGTCATGGCCAGCATGAGCCAGCACCTGCACCAGCGCCTGCGGGACATCGACACCCTGATCCTGCCCAATGCCAGCCGCCGGGTGATCAACTTCCTGCTCCAGGAATGCGACCCCAGCGATGGCCGGGTCGAGTTGCAGGTTTCCAAGCGCCTGGTGGCCTCCAAGCTCGGCATCCAGCCGGAGACCTTCTCGCGGACCCTGCACCGGCTGGTGGACGAGGGCTTGATCAGCATGCAGCGGCGCAGCATCCAGATCCTCGCCCTCGACCGCCTGGCCGACTACCCCGGCTGAGCGCCGGGCCCAGCGGTGCCGGCCAGGCCCTGGCCGGCCCGTTCCAGGTTGCGCCACAACCACCCCGGCAACACCTGCGGGTCAAGGCTGTCGATCAGGTTCTTCAGGGTCAGGCCCAGCTCGGTATCGCCCTCGATCACCAGGCGCCGGCGGAAGAACAAGGTATCCGGGTCTTCCTGGCGGCTGGCCAGCAGCAGGAACTCGCGCCAGTTGCCGCGGATGCTGACATCGGCTCGGGCCCGCCGGGCGATGTGCAGGCCATCGCGCTGGCGCGTCAGGTACCAGGTCAGGTCCAGGTCGCTGATGCGCAGGCACAACCAGCGCCCGCGCAACAGGTCGAACTCGCCATCGGCCAGGGGCTCGGCCAGGCAGCGGTTGAGCGCCTGCTCCAGGGCCAGGCGCTGGAGGCCGAACGGCACCCGGCGTACCAGCGGCAAAATCCGGTCGGCGCCCTTGAGGGCACCTCTAAAAACTACCTGCGTTGCCATCGCTGCGTTAAAAACCGGCTCAAAATGCTCATTCACTTCAAGTGAACTGCGCTTTTTCGCCGGTTTTTGCCTTGCGCTGGCGGCCTCGCCCACGATTTTAGCGACGCCCTTGAGCAGCCATTGCGTAGGTTTCAGCACAGTCCCGCCTCCTCGACCCGCAACATGCCCGCCTGGCCATGCCAGTAACCATTGCAGCCGTCCACACACAGCGGTGGCGCCTCGCCCTGGCGGACCCGGGCGAAGGCCTCCACCACCTGGACCATGCCTTCTGCCCGGGGGCTCAGACGCAACAGGTCGGCGCCACAGGCCACCAGCCCCGGATAATCGGCCAGCAGGTTGGTGACCTCGGCCGACATGGTCTGGATGCCATTGAGGGTGAACAGCGCCTGGCCTTCCTGGCTGCTCAGGGCCAGCCCATCGGGGTAGTTGATGCAGCAGAACTGGCAGTCGTCCTTGGGGCGATTTTCCGCACGGGCGGTGAAGCAACGCGCCGAGTAGGCCAGTGGCAGGTGGCCGTAGGCGAACACCTCGACCTCGGGCAAGGCCCGGCCCAGCCCGGCAACTTGCTCGAGCACGGCGCGCACCAGCGCCGCGGAGCATTCCACCGGTGGCACCCAGCGGATCATCCCGCAGTCCTGCAGCTTGGCCAGGGCATGGCCGTTGTACAGGTTCAGCGCCGGGCCGGCCACGAACGGCAGTTGGCGCTCGGCCAGGAACTGCACCGCGCCCATGTCGTTGGCCTCCACCAGGAACTGGCCGTTGTCACACAGCCGGCGCAGGCTCGACAGCTCGGAGGCGGCCTCGATCAGGGTCAGGCCCGACAGCACGATCTGCGCCGCACCGGCCTGCTGCAGCTCGCGGCCCAGGCCCAGCCACTGGTCCAGGTTGAGCACCCGGCGCTTGGAGCACACGGTTTCCCCCAGGTAGATCACATCCAGCGCCAGGCTGGCCATCTGTTCGTAGAATCGCGCCAAGCGCTCCTTGTCCCAGTAGTAGAGGACGGGTCCCAGGCTGAGCTTCATCGGTAATCCCTCATTGCCATGAACGGTGGTAGGCGCCCAGCGTGGTCTGGCTGCCTTCGGAAAGCCCGGCCAGCACATGCCGCCACTGGTCCTTGACCGCAAAACGCTCGGGCGCCAGGCGATGGGCATCCAGCGCCGCGCGCCAGACCCGGGTGACTTGCTCGACATAGGCCGGGCTGCGCTGGCGCCCTTCGATCTTCACCGCCTGCACGCCGATCGCCGCCAACTCCGGCAGCAGGTCGAGGGTGTCGAGGCTGGTGGGCTCCTCCAGGGCATGGAAGCGCTTGCCGCCGACCATGAACCGCCCCTTGCACAGGGTCGGGTAGCCGGCCGGCTCGTCGGGCCCATAGCGGTCGATCAGCACTTCGCTCAGGCGGGCGCTCAAGCCCTCGGCATCCTCGCTCCAGCGCACCGCCTTGGCCGGCGAGCAGACCCCGCACAGGTTCGGCGATTCGCCTGTGATGTAGGACGACAGGTGGCAACGGCCCTCGGCCATGATGCACAGGCTGCCGAAGGCGAACACCTCGATGGGCACCGCGCTGTTGACCGCCACCTGGCGCACCTGGGCCAGGGACAGCACCCTGGGCAACACCGCGCGACGGATGTTGTAGTGCTGGGAGTAGAACGCCAGGGCACTGGCGTTGGTGGCCGAGCCTTGCACCGACAGGTGCAGGCTCAGGTGCGGATGGCGCTCGGTGGCATAGCCCAGGACCCCGGGATCGGCGGCGATCAAGGCATCCACGCCATGGTCGGCGGCGCGGTCCACCGCCCGTTGCCAGCGCTCCCAGCCCTGGGGCTGGGGGTAGGTGTTGACCGCCACATAGAGCTGGCGCTGGTGTTGGCGGATATGGGCGACGGCGGCGTCGAACTGCTTGTCGTCCATGTTCAGCCCGGCAAAGCTGCGGGCATTGGTGTCATCGCGAAAACCGACGTAGACCGCGTCGGCGCCTTGGCGTACCGCGGCCTTGAGTGCAGGCAGGTTGCCTGCCGGGCAGACCAGTTGCATGGGCATTCCTCTTCA
Source organism: Pseudomonas piscis (assembly GCF_009380155.1). Classification (GTDB taxonomy): domain Bacteria; phylum Pseudomonadota; class Gammaproteobacteria; order Pseudomonadales; family Pseudomonadaceae; genus Aquipseudomonas; species Aquipseudomonas piscis. The sequence goes on from NZ_WHUV01000002.1 coordinate 1,027,886, forward strand.
AAGAATCTGCTCCACCCACCTTTCGTGCAGACCGCCAGCAGGCCCGGAGCGCTGGAAAAAAGCGCTGCCAGTCTAGCCAGCGCACCCGCCAGGACCTTGACGATAATCAAGAGCGCTCACTGCATCAGCTCGGCGAACGAGAGGAACTGCACCGGATCGTCCTGGCGCAGTTGCTGCTGGCACTCCACCAGCGCCAGGCCATCGGCCCAGCAGGCGGCACTGAGCATCGCCGAACTCTGCTGGGGATGCAGTTGCACGCGGCACTGGCCGTTATCCCCCGGCACCAGCCGGGCGCGCAGGTACTGGCGCCGGCGATTGGCTTGCGGCCAGTCGAAGCCGGCCGGCAATGCCACCGGTTGCGGCACGACATCGCGCAGGCCCTGGCTGCGCAGCAGGAACGGGCGCAACACCACCAGCGCGGTGATCAACGCCGCCGCCGGGTTGCCCGGCAGGCCGAGCCAGGGCTTGCCCGCCACGGTGCCAAAGGCCAGGGGCTTGCCCGGCTGGATGGCCAGGCGCCAGAAGTCCACCTGGCCCAGTTCGCGGATCGCCTGCTTGAGGTGATCCTCCTCGCCCACCGAGACCCCGCCGGAGCTGAGCAACAGGTCGCATTCCTGGGCGGCCAGGTGCAGGGTCTGCTTGCTGGCCTGTAGTTCATCGGCCATCGCGCCGTAGTCGTGGACTTCGACGCCCCATCCCTTCAGCAGCGCCGACAGGCAATAGCGGTTGCTGTTGTAGATCTGCCCAGGCGCCAGGGGCTGGCCGGGTTCGCGCAGCTCGTCGCCACTGCTCAGCAGGCCAACCCGCAGCGGCCGGTAGACCTCGACCCAACTGACCCCGCAAGCCGCCAGCAGGCCCAGCTCCTGGGCCCGCAGGCGCTTGCCGGCGGGCAACAGTAGATGCCCTTCACGGACTTCTTCGCCGGCCTTGCGCACGTGCTGGCCAACGCTGACCGCCGGCAACCACAGTTGCTGGCCCTCGACCCGGCACAGCTCCTGGGGCACCACCGTATCGGCGCCCGGCGGCAGCGGCGCGCCGGTGAAGATCCGCACCGCTTGCCCGGCCAGCAACGCCGTGGTCGCCGCCTGGCCCGCAGCGACCCGCCCGGCCAGGACCAGGCAGCCACCCGCGGGCGGCAGGTCGGCAGCGCGCAAGGCATAGCCGTCCATGGCGCTGTTGTCCCAGCCTGGCAAGGCACGCGGGGCGTGGACATCGGTCCCGAGGACCCGGCCCAGGGCCTGTTCCAGGGCCAGGCAATGCAGTTGCGGCGGGCGTGGCGCGCGTTCGAGCAAATGGCCGATGGCCAGGTCCACCGGCAGCAGCGTGCCGCTGTCGCAAGGCCCGACGCTCATGGTCGTGCCTCGCAGGCGGCGATGGCCGCGCCGGGTTGCGGCTTCAGATGCGGGGCGAAGTTGCACGGGCCGGTACGGCTGTCCAGCTGGTTGTGCAGGATCTGCGTCCAGGCGGTGCGGCAGGCCCCGGGCGAGCCCGGTACGCAGCACACCAGCACGCCATTGCTCATCCCGGCCAGGGCGCGGGATTGCAGGGTCGACATGCCGATCTCCGCCAGGGAGACCTGGCGGAACAATTCGCCGAAGCCTTCCACGTGCTTGTCCAATAGCGGCAACACCGCCTGGGGCGTGTTGTCCCGGGCAGTGAAGCCAGTGCCGCCGGTGGTCAGCACCACCTGCACCGCCGGGTCGGCGATCCAGCGCGAGAGCGTGGCGCGGATCTGGTAGATATCGTCCCGGACCAGCTCGCGGTCCACCAGCGCATGGCCGGCGGCCTGCAACAGGTCGACCAGGGTCTGTCCGGAACTGTCGGTCTCGAAGGAGCGGGTATCGCTGATGGTCAACACGGCGATGTTCAAGGATACAAAGGTGCGTTGCGACAAATGGGCCATGGCCTGGGTGTCCTGTAGCTGGGGAATCGGCTTTGGGCCCAAGCCTGGACCCAAAGCTCCGGCGGGCCCATTCCTCCTTGGAGGTACCTCCGGGGGGTGCGACTCAGGGCGCCAGGCGCTGACGCCGCCACTGGCCGCCCTGGCGCCGATAGTCGAGACGGTCGTGCAGGCGGTCGGCCCGACCTTGCCAAAACTCCAGGCGCTCGGGTTGCAGGCAATAGCCACCCCAGTGCGCGGGCCGGTGCAGGGGTTCTTCGACGAAGCGGCGGATGGTCTGGGCCAGCAGCGCCTGCAGTTCATCGCGATCGGCCAGCGGCCGGCTCTGGGGCGAGGCCCAGGCGCCGAGGCGGCTGGCCAGAGGCCGGGAATCGAAATAGGCGTCGGACAGCTCATCCGCCAGGCGCGCCACCGGGCCCTCGATCCGCACCTGGCGCTCCAGGGCCGGCCAGAAGAAGGTCATGGCGGCCTGGGGGTTGGCCGCCAGCTCCAGGCCCTTGGCACTCTGGTAATTGCCGAAGAAGGTGAACCCCTCAGCGCTCACCCCCTTGAGCAGCAACACCCGGCCATGGGGCCGGCCCTGGCTGTCCACGGTGGCCAGGTGCATGCTGTTGGCCTCCACGGGAGCGCTCTCGGTTTCCCGCGCCTGCTCCAGCCACTGGCCGAACAGCAGCAGCGGATCGTCCGGTGCCTGCTCTTCGTGCAGGCCACCTAGGGTGTAGTTACGGCGCATCTGGGCAAGGGACAGCGGCATGGCGGTGATCTCCTGGTAAGTGCCGCGCAGTCTGTAAGCAGCGCCACCTACGCGCCTTGACCGCCATCAACGCCGCTGGCGCTACTTGAGCCGCAAGCGCCTGGCCAGCTTGTGCAGGTTGCTCGGGTCCACTGCCAGCAGCCGCGCCGCAGCGGCCCAGTTGTCGCCGCTCAGGCGCAAGGCCTGGACGATGCACTGGCGCTGGCAGGCATCCACCGCATCCCCCAGGGAGGTCAAGGGCACGCCCGGGGCCGCCGGCTGCTCGGGCACCGGTGGCGCTGCCGGGGTGCTGTCCAGGTCCAGGGCTTCGGGCTCCAGGGTGATGATCAGGCTGCGGCTGCCGTCGCGGCTGAGCTGCTTGAGCGCGGCCCGGCCGATCACGTGTTCCAGTTCGCGCACGTTGCCCGGCCAGCGGTAGCCCAGCAGCGCCCGCTCGGCCGCCGCCGACAGGCGCAGCCCGCGCAAGCCCAGGCGGGTTCGGTTGAGTTCGAGAAAGTGCCCGGCGATCAGCAGTACATCGTGGCCACGCTCGCGCAGCGGCGGGATCGGCACCGGGTACACCGACAAGCGATGATAGAGGTCGGCGCGAAACAGGCCATCGCGGATGCTGTCGGGCAAGTGCCGGTTGGTGGCGGCGATGATGCGCACATTGACGTGCAACGGCTTGTCCGCCCCCAGCCGCTGGATCTCGCCATTTTGCAAGGTGCGCAGCAGCTTGGCCTGGACGCTCAGGGGCAACTCGCCCACCTCGTCGAGGAACAGCGTGCCGCCGTTGGCCGCGTCGAAGCGCCCGGCGCGATCGCTGGTGGCACCGGAGAACGCCCCTTTGACATGGCCGAACAGCTCGCTCTCGGCCAGGGATTCGGGCAAGGCCGCGCAGTTGACCTGCACCAGAGGCTTGTGGCTGCGCCGCGACAGGCGATGCAGGCGCCGGGCGAACAGCTCCTTGCCAACCCCGGTCTCGCCCAACAGCAACACCGGCAGCTCGGAGTCGGCCAGCACGTCCAGCTCATTGAGCAACTGGTGCAACACATCGCTCTGGCCGAGGATCTCGCCCTCCTCCACGGGCCGCCGCACATCCACAGGTTCGCTGCGGGATAAGCGCAGGCTGCGGTTCTCCTGCTCCAGGCGGGTGACGCGCACGGCCGCCTCGATCTGCAAGGTGCAGCGCTTGAGTTCGTCCCGGGCGTCATCGTCAAAGGTGCCGGCCTGCAAGGCATCGAGGGTGATCGCGCCCCAGATCCGGCCTTCGATGTACAGGCTCACGCCCATGCAGTCGTGCACGGCCAAGGGTTCGCTGACGGCGGTATCGAGCAGGCCGTCGTAAGGGTCCGGCAGGCGGCTGTCGGGCTCGAACCAGGTCGGCTCGCGCGAGGCCATGATCGCCGCCAGCCGGGGGTGCTGGGCGATCACGAAGCGCCGCCCGAGGGCCTCGTGCACCAGGCCGACGGTGGCCAGCGGCCGCAGGCTGTCGTCCTCCAGGCGCAACAGGCCGACCGCACCGCAACGAAAGTATTCGCGCAGGGTCTGCACCAGTCGTTGCAACCGCACGGCATTGGGCAACTCGACGATCAGGTCGGCGGCCAGGCTTTCTCGCAACATGGTGGTCCTCACCCTCTATGGTCATATCTACCCTGGGAAATCGCGGTGGATTTCACCATAGCCCAGGAAACGGCCATTGATTCCGGGCAATCAAAGCTGGCATGGGCGATGCACTCACCAGGCAGGACCCATACCACCCAGGAACCTCCTGATGAACCAGACACTGTCCCAAAGCGAACTCATCGAACACATCCTGTCGCGTTTTCACGACCGCCACCGCGAGCAACTGCCGGAACTGATCCGCCTGGCCCGCCGGGTGGAACAGGTGCATGCCGGCGACAGCCACTGCCCCGAAGGCCTGGCCGATCACTTGCAGGACATGCAACAGGAACTGGAAAGCCACATGCTCAAGGAGGAACAGGTGCTGTTCCCGCTGCTGCAGCGGGGCATGGGCCGCCAGGCCGGCGCGCCGATCCACGTGATGCGCCTGGAGCACGACCAGCACGGCGAAGCCCTGGAACGGTTGATGCAACTGACGGGGCAGATCACCACCCCAGAGGCCGCCTGCAACACCTGGCGCACCCTGTACAGCGGCCTGCAGGAGTTTCGCGACGACTTGCTGGAGCACATCCAGCTGGAAAACGACGTGCTGTTCACCCAGGCCCTGCAATAACCCGCACCCCTCCCGGACCGGCCCGCTCCCAGGTGGAAACGGGCCGGACCGCGCCGGTCAATGCCAATAGAACATGGCCTTGGCCAGGATCACGATCAACACCATATGCCCAAGGATGCTGCGGCGGATGCCCAGCGCCCGGGCCTCGCTCAGGCGTCCGCCCAGCAGCCAGAACGCCAGCAGCAGGTAATGGCCGATGATGCTCAGGGCCAGGACGATCTTCAGCCCCAGCAAGCTGGCGAAGGTGCTGCCCAGCGGATGCGCCAGGGCCAGGCGATGGTGCCAGGCCAGGCCAACGCCGGCGCCATAGAGCAACAGCACCACGCCATGCAGGACCTTGCGCGAACGCACCGACAGCGCCTGGTCGACCCCGGCCTGGGCCGCGGCCGGCACCTGGCGGCGCACCGCCGGCCAGATGAGCAGCTCGAAGAACAACGTGCCGATGAATGCGATGGCCGCCAGCAGGTGGATCAACAACAGATAGGGATAGAACATCCTGGACTCTCCCGGACCTTAACCTGGGTGGCCGTCGACCCGTGGCTGCAGCAGCATCGGCCCGTAGCGCCAGGCATACAGGGCGAAGGCCAGGGCCCAGCACGCGCCCGCCAGCCACAACCCGGCCTGGGGCAGCCAGGGCACCAGCAGCACCCGGCAGACGCCGGCCAGGTTGATCAGGATAAAGGCCTGGGTCATCCCCGCCGGTGGCTGCAACGGCCGTCCGGTATGGCCGAGGCTGACCCGCGCGATCATCGCCAGGATCAACCCGGCCATGGCGCCGATGGTCAGGCAGTGCACCGCCAGGCTCGGGTTCAGCGCCACCCCGCCATGCCACAGGGCCATGCCCAGACAGGCCAGCGCCAGCCAGGCATAGGCCAGGTGCAGCGACCACAGCAGCGGTACCTGCCACAGACCGCGATCATGCCAGCGCCACAGGCGTACCAGGTGCCCGAGCGCCAGGAAGACGAACAACAGGCCCAGCCAGGGGCTCGGGGCCAGGGCCAGCCCAGCGGCATACAGCAGCGCCACCAGGGCCGAACCGCCCAGCAACAGCCAGTCGAGCCAGGGCCAGGGCGCCACCGCCTCGGCCCGCCCCAGCCCGCGCTGGGTGAAGAACGGAATCACCCGGCCACCGATCAGGCCCATGATCGCCGCCACCAGCCAGATACCGGCCAGCACCGCCTGGCGCTGCCAGCCCTCATCGCCACGCACCAGGCCGCACACCGCCAGGCCATCCACCGCCGTCAGCAACAGCAGGACCAGCACCAGCGGATAGTTGCGCTGCTGGCGTACCCGCCACAGGGTCCGCGCCATGACCAGCGCCACCAGCAATGGAAAACCCAGTTCCAGCAGCGCCAGCAGCGGCCAGGGCAGGTTCGCCAGCCAGGCTACCCGGGCGGCCAGCCACAACAGCGCCAGGCCCGCCAGCGGCTTGCCGGACAGGCCCGGCTGGCCGGTCCAGGTCTGCACCGCGGTGAGCAGGAACCCGGCGATGATCGCCAGGCCGAAACCGAATACCAGCTCGTGGCGGTGCCAGGCCAGCCAGCCGCCCGCGGGCTGCCAACTGCCCAGCACGCCCTGCAGCGCCGCCAGCCACAGCGGTATCGCCAGCAGCGCGAGGACGCAGCCGGCGAGGAACATCGGACGGAACGCCAGGCGCAACAACGGCGCTACGGCCAGGGCCTTACGGCGATCAAGTACTTGCATCAAGCCACTCCTTACCTTGTTGCCGGTGCTATCCACGGCGAAGCGAATCCCGGCGTCACCTTCTGCCATTCGCCGACCGTCGCCGCTGCGCCACATCAACGAAGCAGTCGATGGGCTGGTCGACGACAACCGCAACCTGGCTGTCCAGGCTTGTATTGCAAGGGTCGTGCCCTGTGCCCGGGCGCGGCTGGCCGGCACCCTTGTGCCCATCACAGGGTAAAAACAACCCGGTCATGGTCATTAGAACCCTAATCAACAGGGTCATTTAAACCCTGCCGCCATTCAGGCCCAGGATTTGCGGGCGCCCGGGCCTGGTCCGGGTCTTGCTCGGCAAGGCTGTCCCGCGTTCCTGGAGTTCCCATGAAAAACATCATCCAGCCCCTGGCCTGGTTCTGCATCCTCAGCGCCCTGGTGGCGGCCGCCAGCGGTATTTCCCTGAGAGCCTGTTCACGCTCTAGCGAGCGACGCTCAGGCAAGGCAAAAATGGCTGAGAAAGCGCAATTTAGGGCCCTAAATGAGCATTTCGAAGGCATTTTTAACGCCGCATGAGCTAAGCGCAGCAGATCGTGAACAGGTTCTGAGCCTGGTCTGAACCCCCTTCCCTGCCCTTGCCCACACGAGGATCAATAGCCATGGTGCTTCACCGAGTCCACCACCAGATCTTGCGCAGCCATCACCTGTTCGAGCCCTTGAACGACGAGCAGCTTGACGAGCTGATGGCCACCAGCCAACTGCTCAGCGTCGACAAGGGCGAGCCGCTGTTCCACCAGGGCGAAGCGGCCGATGCGTTCTATTTCGTCATTGCCGGGGCGGTGAAGATCTACCGCCTGACCCCGGACGGCCAGGAGAAGGTCTTCGAGGTGATCGGCCCGCGCCAGACCTTCGCCGAAGCGATGATGCTGATGGACACCCCCAACTATGTGGCCTCGGCCGAGGCCGTCGGCCCCACGCAGCTCTACCGGCTGTCCAATGCCACCTATATCCGCCTGCTGCAAAGCAACAGCCGGCTGACCTTCGCCCTGCTGGGCAAGCTCTGCGTACGCCTGCACCAGCGGGTCAACGAGATCGAGACGCTGTCGCTGAAGAACGCCACCCACCGGGTGGTGCGCTACCTGCTCACCCAGCTGATGCAGGCCCAGCCTGTGGAGCGCCAGTTCGAGCTGCCGATGGCCAAGCAACTGATCGCCGGGCACCTGGCGATCCAGCCCGAGACCTTCTCGCGGATCATCCGGCGCCTGATCGACGACAAGATCATCAGCCAGGACGGCCGGCGCATCGTCATTCTCGACCGGCCACGGCTGGAGCAATTCGAATGAGCTCCCAGGTGCAATGCCTGTATTGCCAACAAGACAGTCCGCCCGAGGCCGGCCACTGCCAGCACTGCGGCATGCCATTGCCGGCCAGGGCGGCCCAGGCCGGGGCACGCCGGCAGAAGCGCTTCATGGGGTTCTGCATCGCCCTGACGCTGTTCTGCCTGGCGATGGTGCTGTGGTTGCCGCGCTAGGAATCGCCCTCGACCCGGCCTCAGGGCTGGGTCAATTGGCGGTACAGCTGCGGCAGGCGCAGGGGTAGCTGCTCGGGCTGGTGGATCAGGCTGTAGCCGTGGCTGCCGAACATGTACGGCAGATAGGCCCCGGCCTCGCGATCGATGGTGATGCAGAACGGCGTGAGCCCCTGGCGCCGGGCTTCGCGCAGCGCCTCGCGGGTGTCTTCGACGCCATAGCGCCCTTCGTACAGATCCAGGTCGTTGGGCTTGCCATCGGTGAGCAGCAACAGCAGCTTGCGCTGGTGCTTGCGCCCTTGCAGCAGGCGCGTGGCCTGGCGGATCGCTGCGCCCATGCGGGTGTAGTAGCCGGGCCTGAGGCCCTGGATCTTGCCCCGGATACGGTCGTCGTAGGCCTGGTCGAAACCCTTGAGTTCCTGCAGCCGTACCTGCTGGCGGCGCAGCGAGGAGAAACCGTACAAGGCGAAATCGTCGCCGAGCAGCGACAAGGTCTCGCCGAACAGCAGCAGGCTGTCGCGGATCACCTCGATCACCCGGTGCTGGTCGTTCAGGTGCGCATCGGTGGACATCGACACATCCGCCAGCAGCAGGCACGCCAGGTCGCGCTGGGTCTGGCGCCGCTCCAGGAACAAACCGCGCGCGGCGCTGCGCCCGTGCTGGCGCTCGACGTGGAAATCCAACCAGGCTTGCAGGTCCAGCTCGCTGCCCTGGGGTTGCTGGCGCAGCCATTGGCGACGGTCGCGCAACTGCTCGAACTGGCGGCGCAAACGCCGGGCCGGGGCCTGCAGATGGCCCGGCAGCGCTTGCGGTTGGCAATCCCGTGGCTCGAACAGCTGCAGATTGACGAAGTCCTCCCGCAGCCGGCCCTGGCGATAATCCCACTCCGGCAGCTTGATGCCCTCGCCCAGGGGCAGGTCGTCGATGTCCGCCGGTGGCAGGTCCAGGTGCAACTTGAGGCCGCCGCCCTTGCGGATCCGCGTGCGCGACAGGGTCAAGTGGTCGAGGTCCTCGGCGACCCGGGCGGCGTCGGGGTCCTGGCTGTCATCCTCCCAGCGGTCGAGCTCGACGTGTTCGGTCCAACTGAACAGGTTCTCCAGGCGTACGATCAACAGGCCGCCCTTGGCCGGCGCTTCGTCGATGCGCGTGGCCCGCTTGCGCCCGCCCTGCTGCTCACCGGCACTGGCCGGCAGTGGGCTGTCGTCCTGCTCGAAGTCCGCCGCCTGCGGGCTGCAAAGGTACAGCGGCGGATACAGCCACAGGGGCAGCGGCCAGGCGGCCCGTTCGCTACGGGGAAACTCACGGACACTGCCCGGCTCGCGCAGGGCCTGGCGCAGGGCGCGCTCCAGGGCTGCCTCGTCCGGTCGCAGCGTGGCCGGGTCGGGGCGCAACTGCAGGTGCGCCTCCACCAGGCGCCGGTAGCGCGCGGCCAGCCCCGGATAGGCCTGCAGCAATGCCTGGGTCCAGCGCTGGTTGTCTCGCCCCCAGTGGCGCATGGGGCCGGCCTGGGCCGCCAGCAACACCAACCAGCGGTAGAGTTCCGCATTCAGTTGTGGATCGGGAAACACCGCCAGGCTGGCCGGCAAGCGCAGGTGTTGTTCATCGCAGCAGGCCAGGGGCGCTTGCCGGCACGTCCCGGCGATCTGCTGCAGCAGGCTGCGGCGCAGCAACAGGTCGCGCTCGCTGGCCGCCTCGAGGTTCTTGCCGGGCGCACCGCCCATGGCCCGATACAGCACGGCCAGGGCCCGCTGCCGGGACGCCAGCTCGACCCGTGCCTCGGGAAAATCGCTACTGGCCCGGCGAGTGATGAAGCGATGCCAGACGCTGCCGACCCATTCTTCCAGTTCAACCGTGAAGGCCATTGCGGCACCTCCTCTGAACGCCAGGAAGCGGCCCGCCGTGCTGGCCGGGCCGCGTTTTTTTCAAGCGCCAGCCAGCCTCAGGACGCTACCACCGGGGCCGGTGCGGCCAGGGCGGCGCGACCACGCTGGCGAAAGCTCAGCAGGTAGCAGATCAGCCCGGCCATGAAGCCCACGCCACTGGCCAGGCGCGCCCAGAACAGGCCGCGCAGGTGCTCGGTGGTGGACATGAACGGCAAGGCGCTACCGTCTTCGGCCCAGCGTTGCAGCAGCACCTGGACCACACCGGCGGCGGTGAGCAGCAAGGTGATCATCACCATCGACAGGGTCATCAGCCAGAAGCCCCAGATTTCCAGCGTCTGCGCACGCTCGTCGGGCGCCTCGCCCAGACCGCGCAAGCGCGGCATGGCGTAGCTGATCAGGGTCATGACGATCATCGCGTAGGCCCCGTAGAACGACAGGTGACCGTGGGCCGCAGTCAGTTGCGTGCCGTGGGTGTAGTAGTTGACCGGCGCCAGGGTGTGCAGGAAGCCCCAGACCCCGGCACCGAAGAACGCGGTGACCGTGGTGCCCTTGGCCCACAGTGTGGCGGCGCGGTTGGGGTGCTGGCGCCGGCGGTTGCGCACCATGGTGAAGGCGAACATCACCATGGCCAGGAACGGCAGCGGTTCCAGGGCCGAGAAGATCGAGCCGACCCACAACCAGACCTCGGGCGCGCCGATCCAGAAGAAGTGGTGGCCGGTGCCGATGATGCCGCTGATCAGCGCCATGGCGATGATCACGTACAGCCACTTCTCCACGACCTCGCGGTCGACGCCGGTGATCTTGATCAGCACGAAGGCCAGCATCGAACCCATGATCAATTCCCACACGCCTTCCACCCAGAGGTGCACCACCCACCACCAGTAGAACTTGTCGCGGGCCAGGTTGCCGGGATTGTAGAAGGAGAACAGGAAGAACACCGCCAGGCCGATCAGGCCGGTCATCATCACCATGCTGACCGTGGTCTTGCGACCCTTGAGCAGGGTCATGCCGATGTTGTAGAGGAACCCCAGGCACACCAGCACGATGCCCAGCTTGGTGATGGTCGGCTGCTCCAGGAACTCCCGGCCCATGGTCGGCAGCAGTTCGTTGTGGGTCAGCCGGGCCAGGCCCGCATAGGGCACCAGCAGGTAGCCGAGGATGGTCAGCACCCCGGCCACGGCGAACACCCAGAACAGCACGATCGCCAGTTTCGGACTGTGCAGTTCACGGTCGGCTTCCTCCGGCACCAGGTAGTAGGCCGCGCCCATGAAGCCGAACAGCAGCCAGACGATCAGCAGATTGGTGTGGACCATGCGTGCCACGTTGAACGGGATGGTGGGGAACAGGAAGTCGCCGACCACGTATTGCAGGCCCATGATCAGGCCGAACAGCACCTGGCCGAGGAACAGCATCAGGGCGAATACGAAGTAGGGTTTGGCCACGGCCTGCGAGGCGAATTTCAGATGTGGATTGGCAATGCTCATCACTCAGCCCTCCTTGTTGGGCGGCCAGCCGTTGGTGTCGATGTTCGAGCTCCACTTGAGGAATTCGGCGATATCGTCGACCTCTTGCTCGCTCAGGTGGAACTGCGGCATGGCCCGGCGCCCGGGCACGCCCAAAGGCTGCATCTTCATCCAGGCCTGCATGAAGGGCTTGAACCCCTCCTCGCCGCCACGGCGCTTGTAGACGTTGCCCAGCTCCGGCGCGAAGTACGCGCCCTCGCCCAGCAGCGTGTGGCAGCCGACGCAGTTGTTCTGCTCCCAGACCGTCTTGCCGCGCACCACTGCCTCGGTCAGCTGCGCCTGGTTGCTACGTTTGGGAAAGGTCTGCTCGGTGTGATAGGTCAAGGCCAGGAATATCAGGAAGAAGAACACGCTTCCCCCGAAATAGATGTTCCTGGCCATGCCCTTGGTGAAGGTCTCTGACATGGTCGCGTCCTCTTTGCTTGGCGTGGCCATGATAGAAAGCGCGGGGTCCGAAGCCGCTTGATGGCAATCAAGAAAGGCCGATTGTTTTACTCAGGCTTTGCCCGACAGGTGCGATACCAGGCCCACCAGGGCCAGCACCACCAGGGCCCAGGCCAGCAGAGGCAAGCGCCAGCGCCAGGGGCTGTGACGCAATTCCATGAAGCCCTCGGTGATCAGCCAGGCCTTGGCCACCGCCAGGGCCATGACCCACCCGCCCTGGCCCAGCAGCATGGTGCCCAGGCTGAGCACGGCCAGGGCCAGCCCGCACAGCAGCAGGATGCGTGAAGCCGTCATGGGGATCTCCTCAATCCAGGATGTAGACCAGCGGGAACAGCACCACCCACACCAGGTCCACCATGTGCCAATACAGCACCCCGGATTCGAAGCCGCTATCGACTAGCGGGGCCCGGGTCCAGGCGCGGTACGCCAGCCAGGCGAGGATCGCCATGCCCGGCAGCACATGCAGGAAGTGAAAGCCGGTGAGCAGCCAGTACAGGGTGAAGAAGGTGTCGTGCTCCAGCCCCAGGCCCAGGTCCGCCAGGTGCCGGTACTCGCCGAGCTTGAGCCAGGCATAGACCCCGGCCACGCAGCAGGCCAGGCCCAGCAGGCAGGCCGCCCGCCGAGGCCGCAGCTCGCGCAGTTGCTCCAGGGCCAGCGCCGCCAGCAACCCGGCCCCCAGCAGGCTCAGGGTCATGGCCAGGCCGGTGGAGGTGTCGAGCAAGGCGCGGCCGCTGGCGAACAGTTGCGGCTTGAGTTGCGCGGTCACGGCGAACGCCAGGATCAGCAAGGCGAACACCGACAGCTCGACCAGGATGAACAGCCACATCGCCAGGTCCCCCGGCAAGCGGCGCGCCCTCGGTTCAGGGGAAGTGCACATCGACCACGTCCATCAGCGCCGCCACGGTCACCGGGTCGTCGCTCAGTGGCTCGGCCAGGCAGGCCAGGCACGCCTGGCGCGGGTCCATGCCGGCGCCGATCAGGCGCGCGGTGAAGATCAGCAAGCGGGTCGAGGCCACCTCCTCCAGGTCGTGCTGGTCGAGCCGGCGCAGGGCCTGGCCGAGCTTGACCACCTGGCTGGCCAGGGCCGCATCGACCCCGGCCTCGCGGCGAACGATGCGCTCCTCCTGCGCGGCATCCGGGTAACCCAGGCGCATGGCCACGAAGCGCTGGCGGGTGCTGGGTTTCATGCCCTTGAGCAGGTTCTGGTAGCCGGGGTTATAGGACGCCACCAGCATGAACGACGGCGGCGCCTTGAGCACTTCGCCGGTGCGTTCCAAAAACAGCTCGCGGCGGTCGTCGGCCAAAGGGTGCAGCACCACCACGGTGTCCTGGCGCGCCTCCACCACTTCGTCGAGGTAGCAGATACCGCCCTCGCGCACCGCCCGGGTCAGCGGGCCGTCCTGCCACCAGGTGCCCTGGGCACCGATCAGGTGCCGCCCCACCAGGTCGGCGGCGCTCAGGTCGTCGTGGCAGGCCACGGTGTGCAGCGGCAGTTGCAGGCGCTGGGCCATGTGCTGGACGAAGCGGGTCTTGCCGCAGCCGGTGGGGCCCTTGATCAGCACCGGCAGGCCGTGGCGCCATGCTTGCTCGAACAGGGCCGGCTCGTTGCCCTGAGCCTGGTAGAAGGGTTCGCAGCGGGGTTCAGTGAGGTCCATGGGATACCTGGATGACGACGGGTTCGCGATCACGCTAAGAGTCCCTGCGACAACCTGGCAAGCAGCGCGAAAGGCAAACTTGATCGCGATCAAGTGAGCAATGCCCTGCTGCGCAATAGCCTTCTTGTGCACCAAGAACCTGCGCTCTGTCCTGGCCCTCCCAGCACATCGCAAAGGTCATGCCTGAGGAGAGAAGGATGCTGATCAGTAATCGAAAAACCCTTGCCCTGTCCGTCGCCAGCCTGTGTTCGGCGCTGGCGCTGGCCCTTCCCACTGCCGCCGCCGAGTCCAAGGCATCGGGTGCGGCACCGCCGGCCATGGTCACCAGCGCCGGGGCGCCGGACATGAGCCAGGCCGACTTCGACGCCGCCAAGGAGATCTACTTCCAGCGCTGTGCCGGTTGCCATGGCGTACTGCGCAAGGGCGCCACCGGCAAGCCCCTGACTCCGGACATCACCCAGGCCCGTGGCCAGGCCTACCTCGAAGCGCTGATCACCTACGGCTCGCCGGCGGGCATGCCCAACTGGGGCACCTCCAACGCCCTGACCAAGGCGCAGATCACCACCATGGCCAACTTCATCCAGCACACCCCGCCCACCCCGCCGGAATGGGGCATGGCCGAGACCCGCAACACCTGGAAGCTGCTGGTCAAGCCCGAGGACCGCCCGACCCGGCAAATGAACACCCTCAACCTGCAGAACCTGTTCTCGGTGACCCTGCGCGACGACGGCAAGATCGCCCTGGTGGACGGCGACAGCAAGCAGATCGTCAAGCTCATCGAGACCGGCTATGCCGTGCACATTTCGCGGATCTCCGCGTCCGGACGCTACTTGCTGGTGATCGGCCGCGATGCGCGCATCGACATGATCGACCTGTGGCCCAAGGAGCCGACCAAGGTTGCGGAGATCAAGGTGGGCATCGAGGCACGCTCGGTGGAGACCTCCAAGTTCAAGGGCTACGAGGACAAGTACGCCATCGCCGGCTCCTACTGGCCGCCGCAGTTCACCATCATGGATGGCGAGACCCTGGAGCCCAAGCAGATCGTCTCGACCCGGGGCATGACCGTCGACAAGCAGGAGTACCACCCCGAGCCACGGGTGGCGGCGATCATCGCCTCCCACGAATGGCCGGAGTTCATCGTCAACGTCAAGGAAACCGGCAAGGTCATGCTGGTCAACTACGAGGACATCAAGAACCTGACCATCACCAGCATCGATGCCGCGCCGTTCCTGCATGACGGCGGCTGGGACAGCAGCCACCGCTACTTCATGACGGCGGCCAACAACTCCAACAAGGTGGCGGTGATCGACTCCAAGGAGCGTCGCCTGACCGCCCTGGTGGACGTCGGCAAGACCCCGCACCCGGGCCGTGGCGCCAACTTCGACCATCCGCAGTTCGGCCCGGTGTGGGCCACCAGCCACCTGGGCGACGCCGGCATCTCGATGATCGGCACCGACCCGGCCAAGCACCCGCAATACGCCTGGAAACAAGTGGGCTCGCTCAAGGGCCAGGGCGGCGGCTCGCTGTTCATCAAGACCCACCCCGCATCCCGCCACCTGTACGTGGATACCACCCTCAACCCCGACGCCAAGCTCAGCCAGTCGGTGGCGGTGTTCGACATCGACAAGCTCGACGCCGGCTACAAGGTGCTGCCGATCGCCGAATACTCCGGCATCAAGCAAGGCGCCCTGCGGGTGGTGCAGCCCGAGTACAACAAGGCCGGTGACGAGGTCTGGTTCTCGGTGTGGAACGGCCAGACCGAGGAGTCGGCACTGGTGGTGATCGACGACAAGACCCTGGCCGTCAAGCAGGTGATCAAGGACCAGCGGCTGATCACCCCCACCGGCAAGTTCAATGTCTACAACACCCAGAACGACATTTATTGAGTTTTATCAACGCAAGGAATCGCCATGAAAAATACCCTGCTTTCACTCTTCGTCCTGAGCTGTGCGTTGAACCTGCAAACCGCCTTGGCCGACGACGGCCTGGCCCTGTTCCAGAGCAAGTCCTGCGTGGCCTGCCATAGCGTGGACAGCAAGCTGGTGGGGCCTGCGCTCAAGGAGGTGGCGGCCAAGAATGCCGGGGTCGCCGGTGCGGCCCAGACCCTGGCCGGACACATCAAGAACGGCACCCAGGGCAACTGGGGGCCGATCCCGATGCCGGCCAACGCGGTCAGCGAAGAAGAAGCGGCGCAGCTGGCCAAGTGGGTCCTGAGCCTGAAATGAAACCGACCAGGAGGGCGTCATGAACAGCTACCCCCGCGCAGTGATCCTGGCGACCCTCCTGCTTTGCCCCCCTCTTCATGCCGCGCCTGACGCCCAGCGCCAGGCGCAGCTGCAACATCTGCTGGAACAGGACTGCGGCGCCTGCCATGGCCTGCACCTGACCGGCGGCCTGGGCCCGGAACTGACCCCTGCCGCCCTGGCCGGCAAACCCCGCGACGGCCTGGTCGCCACCGTGCGCCTGGGTCGCCCCGGCACCGCCATGCCGCCCTGGGAGCCGCTACTGAGCGCCGAGGACATCGGCTGGCTGGTCGATCATCTCTTGCAAGGAACCTCTGAACCATGATCCGTCCCCTGATGCTCGGCGCGGCGTGCGCCCTGCTGTTGTCCGCCTGTGCCCAGGTCCCGCTGCGTGGCAGTGGCGACCTGGGCCTGGTGGTGGAGCGTGCCACCG
Source organism: Pseudomonas piscis (assembly GCF_009380155.1). Lineage (GTDB taxonomy): Bacteria > Pseudomonadota > Gammaproteobacteria > Pseudomonadales > Pseudomonadaceae > Aquipseudomonas > Aquipseudomonas piscis. The sequence goes on from NZ_WHUV01000002.1 coordinate 1,044,141, forward strand.
GCAGCGTGCAGATCGTCGAGAGCAGCCAGGGCCGGGCCCTGGCCCGTATCGAAGGGCTGGGCGACCTGTCCCACGCCTCCGCGGTGTTCTCCCGCGACCAGCGCTACGCCTATGTGTTCGGCCGCGACGGCGGCCTGACCCAGGTCGACCTGCTCGAACAGCGCATCGCCCGGCGGGTGATCCAGGGCGGCAACAGCATCGGCGGCGCCATCAGCCAGGACGGGCGCTTGATCGCGGTATCCAACTATGTGCCGGGCGGGGTCAAGGTGTTCGACGCCGCCACCCTGGAGCTTGTGGCCGATATCCCCGCCACCCTGCTGGCCGACGGCAAGAAGCGCTCGCGGGTGGTGGGCCTGGTGGATGCCCCGGGCCAGCGCTTCGTGTTCAGCCTGTTCGACACCGGCGAGATCTGGAGCGCCGACTTCAGCCAGGGCAACACGCCGCGCATCACCCGTTACACCGGCATCGGCCAGCAGCCCTACGATGCGCTGATCACCACCGACGGCCGCTATTACATGGCCGGCCTGTTCGGCGAGGACGGCATGGCCCAGCTCGACCTCTGGCACCCGGAACGCGGGGTCAAGCGAGTGCTTGGCGACTATGGCCGCGGCCAGGAAAAACTGCCGGTGTACAAGATGCCCCACCTGGAAGGCTGGGCCGTGGCCGGCGACCAGGCGTTCGTCCCCGCCGTGGGCCGCCACCAGGTACTGGTGATGGATGCGCACAGTTGGCAGCAGAGCGCCGCCATCGCCGTGGCCGGCCAGCCGGTGTTCGTCACCGCGCGCCCCGATGGCCGCCAGCTGTGGGTCAACTTCGCCTACCCGGACAACGACCGGGTGCAGGTGATCGACAGCGAGAGCCACCAGATCGTCGCCGACCTGCGGCCCGGGCCCGGGGTGCTGCATATGGAATTCACCGCCCGTGGCGACCAGTTGTGGCTGTCGGTGCGCGATGGCGACCAGTTGCAAATCTGGGATCCCTACCGCCTCCAGCTGCGGCATAGCCTGCCGGCCGCCGCGCCAAGCGGGATCTTCTTCAGCAGCCGCGCCCAGCAGATGGGGTACTGACATGCCCCTCGATACCCTGGAACAACGCCTGATCGAACGCTTCCAGCACGGCATGCCGGTGTGCGCCGAACCCTACGTGGAAATGGCCCAGGCCCTGGATTGCAGCCAGGAGCAGGTGATCGCCTGCCTGCAGCGGATGGCCGAGCACGGGCGCCTGTCGCGCATCGGCCCGGTGTTCGACCACCGCCGCGCCGGGGCCAGCACCCTGGCGGCCCTGGCGGTGCCCCAGGAGCGCCTGCAGCAAGTGGCCGAGCGTATCAACCACTACCCCGAGGTCAATCACAACTACGCCCGCGAGCACTACTACAACCTGTGGTTCGTGCTCACCGGACCGGACCGGGCGCACCTGCAGAACGTCCTCGCCGAATTGCAGGCCGACACCGGCCTGGTCCCCCTGGACTTGCCGATGCTCACGGCCTATCGCATCGACCTGGGTTTCGCCCTGGGAGACGCCCCATGAACGCCGCCCTCGATGCCTGCCAGGCCCTGGCCCTGCGCCGCCTGCTGGAGACCGGCCTGCCGTTGGAGGCCCGCCCCTACCAAGCCCTGGCCCGGCAGATCGGCGCCGAAGAGCCCCAGGTGCTGGCCCAGGTCGAACAATGGCAGCACCAGGGGCTGTTCCGCCGCCTGGGCCTGGTGCTCAACCATCGCGCCCTGGGTTTTACCGCCAACGCCATGCTGGTGCTGGACATTCCCGACGCGCTGATCGACGAAGTCGGCCAGCGCCTGGGCGGCGAGTCGGCGGTGAGCCTGTGCTACCAGCGGCCGCGGCGCCTGCCGCAATGGCGCTACAACCTGTTCTGCATGATCCACGGCCGCCAGCGCCAACGGGTCGAGGCGCAGATCCACGACCTGTTGCAGCGCCATCTGCTCAGTGACCTGCCCCACCAGGTGCTGTTCAGCACCCAGGCCTTCAAGCAGTGCGGCGGGCGCTTCGCCCCAGGGGCGGTGAGCCATGGATGAGCTGGACCGGCGCCTGGTCAACCGCCTGCAACTGGGCCTGCCGCTGGTGCCCGATCCCTGGCAGGTATTGGCCCTGGAGCTCTGCAGCGACAGCCAGGTCCTGCGCCAGCGCGTGCAGCGCCTGCTGGACGACGGCACCCTGACCCGCTTCGGCCCGATGTTCGATATCGAGCGCCTGGGCGGCGCCTTCACCCTGGCGGCGCTGCGCGTGCCCGAGGAACGCTTCGAGGCAGTCGCGGCGCTGCTGGAGGCCATGCCCGAGGTGGCCCACAACTACCGTCGCGAACATGCCTGGAACATGTGGTTCGTGCTCGGTTGCGCCAGCGAGCGCGAGCTGCGCCAGACCCTGCGGCGCATTGAGCAGGACAGCGGCCTTGCCGTGCTCAACCTGCCCAAGGAGGAGACCTACCATGTCGGCCTGTACTTCCCGGTCTGAACGCGCGCTGGAGCTGCGCCTGGTGGCCCTGACCCAGGCCGGCCTGCCCCTGGTGGACGACCCCTGGGGCTGGCTGGCCGAGCAACTGCAACTGAGCCGCGACGCAACCCTGGAGCTGCTCCAGCGCCTGCAGGCCGAGGGCGCCATCCGCCGCATCGCCGCGGTGCCCAACCACTATCGCCTGGGTTATCGCTTCAACGGCATGACCGTCTGGGACGTCGACGACGAGCACATGCCGCGGCTGGGCCAACTGATCGGCGCCCAGCCCTTCGTCAGCCATTGCTACCGGCGCCCGCGCCGCGAGCAGTGGCGCTACAACCTGTTCGCCATGGTCCACGGCCGCAGCGCCATGGAGATCGACAGCTATCGCGAGCACCTGCGCTATCTGCTGGGAGAGGCCTGCCGGGCCGACGAGATGCTGGTCAGCAGCCGCATCCTGAAGAAGACCGGCCTGCGCCTGCACGCCCAACAGCACTGAGACAAGGAGAGTTGCATGTTGAGGATCAGCCATTACCTGCGCGTCCTGGCCGGCCAGGCGCCGCCTCCCCGCACCAGCATACCGGGCAGCAACCGCCCGCCGGTGGTGATCTGGAACCTGCTGCGCCGGTGCAACCTGACCTGCAAGCACTGCTACGCCACCTCGGCCGACAGCGTGTTCCGCGACGAGCTCGACACCCCGGCGGCCTTGCAGGTGATCGACGATTTGGCCGAGGCCGGGGTCAAGGTGCTGATTCTCTCCGGCGGCGAGCCGCTGCTGCGCGACGATCTGTTCCAGCTCAGCGCCCACGCCAGGGCCCATGGCATGTTCGTCGCGCTGTCGAGCAACGGCACGCTGATCGACGAGAACAATATCGAGCAAGTGAGCGCCGCCGATTTCGACTACGTGGGCATCAGCATCGACGGCCTGCAGGACACCCACGACAGCTTTCGCCAGCTCAAGGGCAGCTTCGCCCGCTCGCTCAAGGCCATGCGCCTGTGTCGCGAGCGAGGCATCCGCGTGGGCATGCGCACCACCCTGACCCGCGACAACCACCAACAACTGCCCGAGCTGCTGGCCCTGATGCGCGACCTGGACGTGCAGAAGTTCTACCTCTCGCACCTCAACTACAGTGGCCGGGGCAAACGCAGCCGCGGCCTCGATGCCCACCTGCAGATGAGCCGCGAGGCCATGGCACTGTTGTTCGACCGGGCCTGGGAGGATATCGCCCAGGGCCGTGACAGCGACTTCGTCAGCGGCAACAACGACGCCGACGCCATCCTCCTGCTGCACTGGACCCGGCGCCAGTTGCCCGACCGGTACCCACAGCTGGAACAGATGCTCCGGGCCTGGGGCGGCAATGCCTCGGGCAGCGGCATCGCCAACATCGACAACACCGGCGAAGTGCACCCCGACACCTACTGGTGGCAACACTCGGTGGGCAACGTGCGGCGCACGCCATTTCGCACCCTGTGGCTGGAGCAACCCGACGTCCTGCTGCGCCAGTTGCGCCAGCATCCGCGCGCCGTCACCGGGCGTTGCGCCAGCTGCCGCTGGCTGGACATCTGCAACGGCAATACCCGCACCCGCGCCTGGGCCGCCGGCGACCTCTGGGGCCAGGACCCGGGCTGCCACCTGAGCGATGAAGAAATCGGCCTGCCCCCGCTCGCCCGCATTCCCTGCGTCACCTGTTGAGAACCTGGCCTCGGCAAGCGTCGATACAGGCGCAGCCGGCCACCCTGATGATGGATCGAGGATCGCCCACATGCATTCAGCCCTCACTCTACCTGCCGCCCTGCACTCGCCGTTCAACCCCGGGGAAGTCGCCCTGGTCGGCGCCGGGCCGGGCGATCCGCGCCTGTTGACCCTGCGTGCCTGGAGCTTGCTGATGCAGGCCGATGCCGTGGTCCATGACCGGCTGATCAGCGCCGAGCTGCTAGCGCTGATCCCCAGCCGTTGCCAGCGCCACTACGTGGGCAAGAGCAGCGGCTACCACAGCCTGCCGCAACCACGGATCAACCAGTTGCTGGCCGAGCTGGCCCAACAAGGGCTGAGGGTGGTGCGGCTCAAGGGCGGCGATCCGTTCATCTTCGGCCGTGGCGCCGAGGAACTGGACTACCTGCTGCAACAAGGCGTGGACTGCCAGGTGGTGCCGGGCATCACCGCCGCGGCCGGTTGCAGCGCCTATGCCGGGATTCCCCTGACCCATCGTGACCTGGTCAGCTCCTGCCGCTTCATCACGGGCCACCTGCAACGCGATGGCGCCCTCGACCTGCCCTGGCAGAGCCTGGCCGACAGCAGCCAGACCCTGGTGTTCTACATGGGGCTGGGCAACCTCGGGTTGATCACCGAGCGCCTGCTGGCCGCCGGCTTGGCCGCCGATACCCCGGCGGCGTTGATCAGCCGGGGCACCTGCCGCGACCAGCAGGTCCTGCGTGGCCGCCTGGCGCAACTGCCAGCATTGGCCGGGCAATGCTCCCTGGCCACCCCGACGCTCACCGTGATCGGCAAGGTGGTCGGCTTGTTCGCCCAGCACAGCATGGAGCAACCCGCGCATTTCGCCGGCGCCGGGCTCGAACTGGAGCTGACGCCATGAGGGCCCTGTGGTTGCTGCCGCTGTTGTGGATCAGCCCGGCCCATGGCAGCCCGGCCCTCGACCAGGCCGCCCGGGATTACCAGCAGTATTGCCAGGCCTGCCACGCTGCCAACCGCTTTGGCGGCAGCGGGCCGGCGTTGCTGCCCGAGAGCCTGGGACGGATCAAGCCGGCCGAGATCCGCCAAGTGATCAGCGCCGGCCGTCCGGCCAGCCAGATGGCCGGCTTCGCCCAGGTGCTGGGGCCGGAGCGCATCGACGCCCTGGCCGCCTACCTGCAACGACCGCCGGCCACGCTGCCGACCTGGAGCGAGGAGCAGGTCCGCGCCAGCCACCAGGTGCTCAACCCCATCGAGCAACTGCCCGCCACACCCCAGCATGGCGCCGACCCGCTGAACCTGTTCGTGGTGGTGGAAGCCGGCGACCATCACATCAGCATCCTCGATGGCGACCGCTTCACCGTGCTGGCGCGTTTCGCCACCCATTTCGCCGTGCACGGCGGGCCGAAATTCTCCCCCGACGGGCGCTTCGTCTACCTGGCCTCCCGCGATGGCTGGGTCAGCCAGTACGACCTGCACAACCTCAAGCTGGTGGCCGAGGTGCGGGCCGGGCTCAACACCCGCAACCTGGCGGTGAGCAAGAATGGACGCTGGGTGCTGGTGGGCAACTACCTGCCGGGCAACCTGGTGCTGCTGGACGCCCGCGACCTGACCCCGGTCAAGAGCATCGCCGCCATCGGCCAGGACGGCACCCCGTCGCGGGTCAGCGCGGTGTACACCGCCCCACCCCGGGACAGCTTCATCGTCGCGCTCAAGGACGTGAAGGAAGTCTGGGAGCTGTCCAGCGCCGGCAGCAACCCGGACTTCAGCCCACGGCGGATCCAGGCCCAGGACATGCTCGACGACTTTTCCTTCTCACCCGACTACCGCCAATTGCTGGCCACTTCGCGCCAGGCCCAGGGCGGCCAGGTGCTGGACCTGGACAGCGGCCGGGTGGTGGCCAACATCGCCCTGCCCGGCATGCCGCACCTGGGCTCGGGGACCTACTGGCAGCGCAACGGCGACTGGGTGTTCGCCACGCCGAACATCAGCAAGGGCCTGGTCTCGGTGATCGACCTCAAGACCTGGAAGCTGATCAAGGAGATTCCGACCCTGGGCCCGGGCTTCTTCATGCGCAGCCATGCCAACTCGGCCTACGCCTGGACCGATGTGTTCTTCGGCCCGGACAACGACGCCATCCACCTGATCGACAAACAGACCCTGGAAATCGCCCACACCTTGCGCCCGGTGCCGGGCAAGACCGCCGCCCATGTGGAGTTCAGCCATGACGGCCGCTACCTGTTGCTGAGCATCTGGGCCAACGACGGCGCGTTGATCGTCTACGACAGCCAGACGCTGAAGGAGATCAAGCGCATTCCCATGAACAAGCCTTCAGGCAAGTACAACGTGGGCAACAAGATCGAGTTCGCCGAGGGCACCTCGCACTAGCAGACCGTCGAAAAACGTAGGCGAGGCAGTCAGCGCAAGACAAGAACAGGCGAAAAAGCGCAGTTTACGAGTGGTAAATGAGCATTTTGACCGGGCTGGCGCACCGGCTTGTGTTCAACGCAGCGATGGCAACGCAGGCAGTTTTTCAACGGCCTGCTAGCCCTGGCCAACGCGCCCGCCATCAAGGACGGGCGTCGTGGTCCAGCCAGTCGCTCCCGGCCGCCGGTCCCGCCGGCGCCAGGTGCTCGAACAGCTGGCAGATGGCGTCCACTTCCAGGCGCCCGGCCGGCAGGATGCTGATGAAATCCTCGCTCAGTTCCACCAGCCCTGCGCTGCTCATGGCCTCGAGCGCACGCCAGGCACCGGGGAAGAACTGGCGCAAGACCAGACCATGACGTTGCTCGACGGCTCGCACATCCAGCTCCAGGTCACAGGCCAGGCGCTCCATCACTTGCTGACGGATCTGCGCGCCGCCCTCGCAGCGCCAGCCGCCCCAGGTGGCCAGCTGGTTGTGTTGCAACTGCTCCAGGTAGTCGCCCAGCACCTCGGTGTTCTGCGCATGCAGAGCATCGAACTGGCTGACCGCGCCCAGCCCCAGGCCGATCTGGTCGCAGTAGCCGTGCCGGGTGAAGCCCTGGTAATTGCGACTCAGGGCGCCACGCTCCTGGGCCATGGCCAGGTCATCATCGGGACGTACGAACAGCCCCAGGCCGATGTGCAGGTAGCCCGCCTGGGGCAGGCGCTCGAAACACAGGCGGCGCATCCGCGCCTTGTCCCCCAGGGTGCTGGCCGCCTGCCGGGGAGCCTGGGCATAGCGCCGGGGCGGTTGCGCGTAGTCGAATACTTGCACGCGGTCGGGCTCCAGCTCGACCAGGGTATCGAGCTTCAGGGCGAAGCTGTCCGGGGTCTGCCAGGCGTGGCCGTACCCCAGGTCGACACTCACCGAGCGATAACCGAAGGTACGCGCCGCATCGAGCAACGACTGGATCGGCGCCGGATCCTGGCGCCAGGCCGGCGCGCGCTCGCAGGCACAAGCATCATCGGGCACGCCGATGCTCACGTGGTTGAAACCCTGGTCGCGGAGCAGGCCCATGCTGGCCCAGTCGGTGCTCGGCAAATCGACCTCGACGCCATAGTCGCCGCTGTCGTGGTCGAGGAAGTTGAAGCGCTTGCGCAGCAGCTCCATCAGCCGCTGCAAGTGCGCCGGGTCGGGGGTGCCGCCGGCAAAGTGGAACTGCTCGACCCGCTGGGCATTGCCCAGGTGGCAGGCCACTAGCTGGATCTCCCGGGACAGGGCATCCAGGTAGGCCGCCATGGGTTGACCGGCGATCCGCAGCCTGCCGGGCAGGTGCAGGTTCAGGGCCAGTGGCCGGGGTTTGCTTCGGCTGGCGCGCAAGGCCCGCAGCACATCCAGGGAGCCGACGCCGGCATGGAACTGGCCGACCTCGACATGGTAGCGGGGCTCGAGTCCCCCCTGGTCACGCTGCACGCCCCGTCCGCGGCGAGAGTGAATGACATCGAACATGACAGAAGCTCCGAGACGGGCTGCAAAACTTCAGTGTCGACCGCTGGCCGCAGAGGGACCTTGACCTGCATCAAACCCACCTGGGGTGGCCGGCGCGGGGCGCGGCTACCAGGTGAGGTAGAACATGGCCTTGGCCAGCAGCACTATGGCCAGCATATGGGTGAAGACGCTGCCGTGGATGAAGCGCACCCAGCGGGCGGTCATGCGCTCGGTACGGAACAGCAGCATGGCGCCGAGGAAATGCACCAGGACGCTGGCGGCCAGCAGGATCTTGAGCAGCAGCAAGGTGCCGAACGAGGACTCCAGCGGCGCAGCCAGCAACGGCAGGTAACGCTGCCAGACCATGCCGATGCCGGCGCCGAACAGCACCAGCAATACCCAGGGCATCAGTTGTCGCGCCCGGCGGCCGACGGCCTGTTCGAGCAACAGCATGAGCCTGGCCGGCAATTGCCGGCGGATGTTCTCCAGGAACAGCACTTCGAAGAACACCGTGCCGATGAATACCAGCGCGGCGAACAGATGCAGGATCAGCAGTACGGGATAGATCATCATCCCCTCGTCGATGGCCGGTGTGGATTCCAGCCTAGCGCCGCACTGGCTTGAGCCGTTTGATGCCAATCAAGGAATTTAGCGTCGAGGTAGCGCCGCGCCAATATTGCGTCCAGGACAATAATTATTTGCGCCCAGGGGAATTGATAGGGGCCTAACGAAAGGCGCATGCTAGAGGGCTTGCCATGGGCTTATATCATTCCGAATGATAGTTACCTTTGCTTCATTCGATTCGTGAGATACAAACCCGCCGAGCATCATCCGCCCATCTCAAATTACCTTGGCGGATGTACCCATGGACCAGTCAGTCAAACTCTTAAGTTTTCCACTAGCCGCGCTCGCCGTGCTGGTGTTGAGCGCCTGCGGCAAGGCTCCACAGACCGCCTCCGCCCCGGCGGCAGCCAAGGTCAGCGTGGCCAAGGTGCTGGAGCAGCCCGTCAACGAGTGGGATGAGTTCACCGGGCGCCTGGAGGCGCCGGAAACCGTCGAGATCCGCCCACGGGTCTCGGGCCAGATCGACCAGGTGGCCTTCACCGAAGGTGCCCTGGTGAAGAAAGGCGACCTGCTGTTCCAGATCGACCCTCGGCCGTTCCAGGCCGAAGTGCGTCGCCTGGAAGCCCAGCTGCAACAGGCCCGGGCCACCGCGACCCGCAGCGCCAACGAAGCCCAGCGTGGCCAGCGCCTGTTGACCAGCAACGCGATTTCCGCCGAGCTGGCCGACACCCGCACCAGCGCCGCCCAGGAAGCCCGGGCCGGGGTCGACGCGATCCAGGCGCAACTGGACCTGGCCAAGCTCAACCTCAGCTTCACCCGCGTCCTCGCGCCCATCAGCGGCCGGGTCAGCCGGGCGCAGATCACCGCCGGCAACCTGGTGACCGCCGACGTCACCGCGCTGACCAGCGTGGTCTCCACCGACAAGGTCTACGCCTACTTCGACGCCGACGAGCGCGTGTACCTCAAGTACACCCAGCTTGCCCGCCAGGGCCAGCGCGGCCAGAGCACCCCGGTATACCTGGGCCTGTCCAACGAGGACGGCCACCCGCACCTGGGCCAGATGAACTTCGTCGACAACCAGGTCAACCCCAAGACCGGCACCATCCGTGGCCGCGCGGTGTTCGACAACAGCGACGGCAGCTACACCCCGGGCCTCTACGCCCGGCTGAAGCTGGTGGGCAGCGGTACTTACTCGGCGATGCTGATCAACGACGAAGCCGTGGGCACCGACCTGGGCAAGAAGTTCGTGCTGGTGATGGACGCCGATAACAAGCCGGCCTACCGCGCCGTCGAACTGGGACCGAAGATCGAAGGCCTGCGCATCGTGCGCAACGGCCTGAGCAAGGACGACACCATCATCGTCAAGGGCCTGCAACGGGCACGCCCGGGGGCACCGGTCACGCCTGAAGTGATCCCCATGGCCAGCAAGGAAACCCTCGCCGCCCTGGCCCAACAACGCCAAGCACTGGAAGCCAGCAACCTGCCGCAGGTCAGCCCTGCCAAGCCGGCTGTGGCCGTGAAACTCGCCGCCGCGACTCCGCGCGGTTAAGGGACGACTCTCAAGATGAATTTTTCCCAATTCTTCATATCAAGGCCGATCTTCGCAGCGGTGCTATCGCTGCTGATCCTGATCGCCGGCGCCATCTCGCTGTTCCAGCTCCCCATCAGCGAATACCCGGAAGTAGTGCCGCCGACCGTGGTGGTACGCGCCAACTTCCCGGGGGCCAACCCCAAGGTGATCGGTGAAACCGTGGCCGCGCCGCTGGAGCAGGCCATCACCGGGGTCGAGAACATGCTCTACATGTCCTCGCAATCCACCGCCGACGGCAAGATCACCCTGACCGTGACCTTCGCCCTGGGCACCGACCTGGACAACGCCCAGGTCCAGGTGCAGAACCGCGTGACCCGGACCCAGCCCAAGCTGCCGGAAGAAGTGACGCGCATCGGTATCACCGTGGACAAGGCCTCCCCCGACCTGACCATGGTGGTGCACCTGACCTCGCCGGACAAACGCTACGACATGCTCTACCTGTCCAACTACGCCATCCTCAACATCAAGGATGAGCTGGCGCGCCTGGGCGGCGTGGGCGACGTGCAGCTGTTCGGCATGGGCGACTACTCGCTGCGCGTGTGGCTGGACCCGAACAAGACCGCTTCGCGCAACCTGACCGCCACCGACGTGGTCACCGCGATCCGTGAACAGAACCGCCAGGTGGCTGCCGGTGCCCTGGGCGCGCCACCTGCGCCCAACGCCACCAGCTTCCAGCTGTCGGTCAACACCCAGGGCCGCCTGGTCACCGAGGAAGAGTTCGAGAACATCATCATTCGCTCCGGCGAAGACGGCGAGATCACCCGCCTGAAGGACATCGCCCGGGTCGAGCTGGGGTCGAGCCAGTACGCCCTGCGCTCGCTGCTGGACAATCAGCCGGCGGTAGCGATCCCGATCTTCCAGCGTCCGGGCTCCAATGCCATCGAGATCTCCAACGAAGTGCGGGCCAAGATGGCCGAGCTCAAGCAGAGTTTCCCCGAAGGCATGGACTTCAGCATCGTCTACGACCCGACCATCTTCGTCCGTGGCTCCATCGAGGCAGTGGTGCATACCCTGTTCGAAGCCCTGGTACTGGTGGTGCTGGTGGTGATCCTGTTCCTGCAGACCTGGCGCGCCTCGATCATCCCGCTGGTGGCCGTCCCGGTCTCGCTGATCGGCACCTTCGCGGTGATGCACATGTTCGGCTTCTCGCTCAACGCGCTGTCGCTGTTCGGCCTGGTACTGGCCATCGGCATCGTGGTGGACGACGCCATCGTGGTGGTGGAGAACGTCGAACGTAACATCGGCCTGGGCCTGAACCCGGTGGAAGCCACCAAGCGCGCCATGCGCGAAGTGACCGGCCCGATCATCGCCACCGCCCTGGTGCTATGCGCGGTATTCGTGCCCGCGGCCTTCATCAGTGGCCTGACCGGACAGTTCTACAAGCAGTTCGCCCTGACCATCGCCATTTCCACGGTGATCTCGGCCTTCAACTCCCTGACCCTGTCCCCGGCCCTGGCGGCAGTGCTGCTCAAGGAGCACCACGCGCCCAAGGACCGTTTCTCGCTGTTCCTCGACAAGCTACTGGGTGGCTGGCTGTTCAAGCCGTTCAACCGCTTCTTCGAGCGCGCCAGCAACGGCTACGTCGGCACGGTGCGCCGGGTCATTCGTGGCAGCGGCATCGCCCTGTTCCTGTATGCCGGCCTGATGGTCCTGACCTGGTTCGGCTTCGCCCACACGCCCACCGGCTTCGTTCCGGCCCAGGACAAGCAGTACCTGGTGGCCTTCGCCCAGTTGCCGGATGCGGCGAGCCTGGATCGTACCGAGGACGTGATCAAGCGCATGTCCGACATCGCCCTGAAGCAGCCTGGGGTGGAAAGCGCCGTGGCCTTCCCCGGCCTGTCGATCAACGGCTTCACCAACAGCCCGAACAACGGCATCGTCTTCGTCACCTTGAAGCCCTTTGAGGAGCGCAAGGACCCGAGCATGTCCGCCGGTGCCATCGCCGGGGCCCTGAACGGCAAGTACGCTGACATCCAGGATGCCTACATGGCGATCTTCCCACCGCCACCGGTACAGGGCCTGGGCACCATCGGCGGGTTCCGCCTGCAGGTCGAGGACCGTGGCGGCCTGGGCTACGAGGACCTGTACAAGGAAGTGCAGAACGTCATTGCCAAGAGCCGCAACGTGCCGGAACTGGCCGGGTTGTTCACCAGCTACCAGGTCAACGTGCCCCAGGTGGACGCGGCCATCGACCGGGAAAAGGCCAAGACCCACGGCGTGGCGATCTCGGACATCTTCGACACCCTGCAGATCTACCTGGGTTCGCTGTATGCCAACGACTTCAACCGCTTCGGACGCACCTACCAGGTCAACGTCCAGGCCGAGCAGCAGTTCCGCCTGGAAGCCGAGCAGATCGGCCAGCTGAAAGTGCGCAACAACAAGGGCGAGATGATCCCCCTGGCGACCTTCATCAAGGTCAGCGACACCGCAGGTCCCGACCGCGTCATGCACTACAACGGCTTCGTCACCGCCGAGATCAACGGCGCGGCAGCTCCGGGCTACAGCTCCGGGCAAGCGGAAGCGGCGATCGAGAAACTGCTCAAGGAAGAACTGCCCAACGGCATGACCTATGAATGGACCGAGTTGACCTACCAGCAGATCCTGGCTGGCAACACCGCGCTGTTCGTGTTCCCGCTGTGCGTACTGCTGGCCTTCCTGGTGCTGGCCGCCCAGTACGAAAGCTGGAGCCTGCCACTGGCGGTGATCCTGATCGTGCCCATGACCCTGCTGTCGGCCATTGCCGGGGTGATCATCTCCGGGGGCGACAACAACATCTTCACCCAGATCGGCTTGATCGTACTGGTGGGCCTGGCGTGCAAGAACGCGATCCTGATCGTCGAGTTCGCCAAGGACAAGCAAGAGGAAGGCCTGGACCCGCTGGCCGCCGTACTGGAAGCCTGCCGCCTGCGCCTGCGGCCGATCCTGATGACCTCCTTCGCCTTCATCATGGGCGTGGTGCCCCTGGTGATCTCCAGCGGCGCAGGTGCGGAAATGCGTCATGCCATGGGTGTGGCGGTGTTCTCCGGGATGCTCGGGGTGACCTTCTTCGGCCTGCTGCTGACCCCGGTGTTCTATGTCCTGATCCGCAACTACGTGGAGCGCAGCGAGGCCCGCAAGGCCGCCCGCGCCCTGCAACTGGAGACGCAACAATGAGTTCGAAAGTCTTCCTGCCGAGCCTGCTGGTACTGGCCCTGAGCGCCTGTGCGGTAGGTCCGGACTACCAGACCCCGAGCACCGAGGCGGCGCATATCAGCGCCGCCGGCGACACCGCTGCGGGCCAGAAGAACTTCGATCGCGCGCGCTTCGAAGGCATCTGGTGGCAGCAGTTCGACGATCCGACGCTCAACCAGCTGGTGAGCCAGTCGCTCAAGGGTAACCGTGAGCTGCGGGTGGCCTTCGCCCGCCTGCGGGCCGCCCGGGCGATCCGCGATGACGCCAGCAATGACGCCATGCCGACCATCACCAGCCGCGCCAGCAGCAACCTGGGCAAGGGCCAGGTGCCCGGCCAGACCAGCAAGCGGGTCAATAGCGAGCGCTACGACCTGGGGCTGGACATGGCCTGGGAGCTGGACCTGTTCGGCCGCATCCAGCGCAACCTGGAAGCCACCGAAGCCGACCAGCAAGCCGCCGAGGCCGACCTCTACCAGTTGCAGGTGACCATGATCGCCGAGCTGGTGGATGCCTACGGCCAGCTGCGTGGCGCACAACTGCGGGAAAAGATCGCCCTGGCCAACCTGGACAACCAGAAGGCCTCGCGCAAGATCACCGAAAGCCTGCGTGATGCCGGAGTGGGCGACCAGCTGGACGTGGTCCGCGCCGATGCGCGCCTGGCCGCGGTGGAGGCCAGCGTGCCGCAACTGCAGGCCGAGCAGGTGCGCCAGCGCAACCGCATCGCCACCCTGCTGGGTGAGCGCCCGGACAAACTCAGTGTCGACCTTTCGCCCGCGCAGTTGCCGGCCATCGCCAAGGCCTTGCCGATCGGCGATCCGGGCGAGCTGCTGCAGCGCCGGCCGGACATCCTCAGCGCCGAACGCAAGCTGGCCGCCGCCACTGCGCGAATCGGCGTGGCCAAGGCCGATCTGTTCCCGCGGGTCAGCCTCAGTGGTTTCCTCGGCTTCACCGCCGGGCGTGGTTCGCAGATCGGCTCCTCGGCGGCCAATGCCTGGGCCCTGGGCCCGAGCATCACCTGGGCCGCCTTCGACCTGGGCAGTGTGCGGGCGCGCCTGCGCGGCGCCGACGCCAATGCCGACGGCGCCCTGGCCAACTATGAGCAGCAGGTGCTGCTGGCCCTGGAAGAGTCGGAGAATGCCTTCAGCGACTACGGCAAGCGCCAGCAGCGCCTGCTCTCGCTGATCCGCCAGAGCGAGTCCAGTCGCGCCGCCGCCGACCTGGCCGAGATCCGCTATCGCGAAGGCACCGTGGACTTCCTGGTGCTGCTGGACGCCCAGCGCGAGCGCCTGGCCGCCGAAGACTCCCAGGCCCAGGCCGAAGTCGAGCTGTACCGCGGCATCGTCGCCATCTACAAGGCCCTGGGCGGTGGCTGGCAACCCGAGACGGTGGCCAGCAACTAAAGAATTGCAACGAGCTCCTTTGGTTGGCCGCAACCAACCAATGTTTGGCCCCGTGGATCATTCGGTCGCGGGGCCTTTTTTTGCCCGGATACCGACCTGCCGCCACGCAAGGCTGCGTCCGGCTTGGGCGGCATGTCGAAGTAGCAGGTGCAGGCGCTTGCAACCGCTGAAGATCGCCAAGCAAGGTCCTGCGGACCTTCGTGCAGCCTCGCCGATGGCTCGACAGCGGCTACACGGCGAAGGATCGTCGATAGAGGGGATCGATCAACCAGTCGGCCATTACGATTGGACAGCCACCCGGCCCGCTCCTAACCTGCGCTCGCCTCGTAGTCGCCCAGGCCTTCATGCCCATGATCGTGCGTCCCAAACCGAACCTGATCGCCCTGCTCTTCGCCCTCAAGGGCTCGATCGCCAAGCGCATCGCCTTGCGCTGCGCCCTGGTGACCCTGCTGGCCTCGGTCATTGTGCTGGTGGAAACCCTGCAGCCCAGCTACTTTTCCAGGGTCAGCGCCACACCGTTCACCCTGCTGGGGCTGTCGTTGTCGATTTTCATGAGCTTTCGCAACAACGCCTGCTATGACCGCTGGTGGGAGGGCCGCAAGCAACTGGGGCAGCTGGCCATCGAGGTGCGCTCGCTGATCCGCGAGAGCCTGGTGCTCGAAGGCCATCGCGAACGTGAAGGCTTGCTGCGTGATCTCTGTGGTTTCGCCCATAGCCTGATCGCCCGGCTGCGCCACGAGGACGAGGCCAGTGCCCTGGCACCCTGGGCCCAGGCGCCCGTGGACCGGCAGCACCCGAACCTGACCGACGCCCAGTTGCAGCACATCGGCCGGCGCTGCTCGCAATGGGCACGACAAGGGCTGATCAGCGAATGGCGCTATACCCAGCTGGAAACTCGCCTGGTCAGCCTGAGCCTGGTCCAGGCGGCCTGCGAACGTATCCAGAACACTCCGCTGCCCTTTCCCTATACCCTGCTGCTGCACCGCACCATCTACCTGTTCTGCATTCTCCTGCCGTTCGCCATGGCCGAACCGCTGGGCTGGCTGGCGCCGATCTTCACCGCCATCGTCAGCTACACCTTCCTGGGCCTGGACGAAATCGGCGACGACCTCGAAAACCCCTTCGGCTACGACGACAACGACCTGCCCTGCAGTGCTCTACTGCGCGGCCTGGAGCGCGAAGTGCTGGCGGCGTTGGGTGAACCGCAACTGCCACCGCCGCTGGAACCCCGGGAATACGTGTTGACCTGATCGCGGGTTTGACTCGGGCCGGTTCCTGGTCGAAGCTTGCTCCCTCTTCAAGTCGCCAATTTCCCATGCCTATGACCCGAGTCCGTCGCTACCTGCTGATCAGCCTGCCCATCGTCATCCTCCTGGTCCTGGCCTGGTCGTTCTGGCGCAGCGCTCCGCCGGCGGTGCCGGATGCCATCAGGCACGGCTACGGCCAGGCCCTGGAGAAGGCGCGCAACGGCCAACCCGGTGCGGCCAGGGTGCTCTACCAGCAACTGGGGCGTCCGGATCTCGATGACCAGCAACGTATCCGCCTGCTGGCGGTACTGCCCAACTACCCCAGCCCCCAGGCCCTGAAGCTGGCCGATGCCGACCTGCAGCACCCTTCGCCCGAAGTGCGCAAGGCGGCCATCAAGAGCGTGCTCGGCCTGGTGCCCAGCGGCAAGCGCAGTCTGCTGCTGGGGCCTTTGCTGAGCGATCCGGAGCAAAGCGTGCGCTTCGCCGCGGTGGACGCCCTGCTGGGCCTGTCCCCGGACGACCAGGGCCTGTACTTCGGCCCGCTGCAGCAGGTGATCGATGAATACACCCAGGTGCTCAGGACCCGTGGCGACAATGTCGAAGCCCAGTACCAGCTGGCTCGCCTGTACCTGCATAACGCCGACCTGGCCAGGGCCCAGCAGACCCTGGAGCAGGCACTGAAACTGGCGCCGGACAACCTGCAGGCGGTGGTCTTGCAGATCGAGGTGCTGGACAAGCAGGGCCAGAGCGAGGCGGCCCGCCAACTGCTGGCCAAGCAACTGCAGGCCCAGCAGGACTCGGCCTACCTGCAGCACGCCCTGGGGCTCTGGCTGCTGCACCACGGCCAGGGTGAATTCGCCCTGCTGGGCCTGGCCCGGGCAGTGGAGCTGGAGCCGAACAATGCCGCCTACCGCTACGACCTGGCCACTACCCTGCACAGCGAGCAGGAACTGGAGGCCGCGCAGAAGCAGCTGGAGGAAATCGTCCAGCGCCAACCCTACAACCGCAAGGCGCGGGTGCTGCTGATCAGTTACTGGAAGGAAAGCGGCCAGTTGCAGAATGTCCAGGTGCTGTTGGCCCAGCTGGAACAACAGAACCCCGACGACCCGGCCCTGCAGCAAGGGCTCTGACCTTTCGCCCCCTACCGCGCGATCCCTTTCGTGGCCGCTACGCGCCCGCGAGGCTGCGCCAAGGTCCGCAGGACCTTCTTGCGATCTTCAGGCGATCCCTCCTGCGGCAGCGGCTATAACCCATGGTGGCGATAAAAGGTTGAACCGCGCTGGCGGCAAACGGTCAAGTGATCAAAGCGGCATCGCGCCCCGCGTGCCGCCGCCGATCGGATCCATTGCGAGGGGATTGCTTGATCACTTCATCTGCGTTGCTCAGCGAAAAGGCCAGCATCGGCATCGAAGGCCTGGACGACATTCTCAACGGCGGCCTGTCCCGCAGCCACGTATTCCTGCTGGAGGGCGAGCCTGGCACGGGCAAGACCACCATCGCCCTGCACTTTTTGCGGGCCGGGGCCCAGGCCGGTGAGCGCTGCCTGTACATCACCCTGTCCGAAACCGAGCGCGAACTGCGCCAGGGCGCCCAGTCCCATGGCTGGGAGCTGGACGACAATATCCATATCTTCGAGCTGACCCCACCGGAGAGCCTGCTCGATACCGAACACCAGCAAAGCCTGCTGTATTCCTCGGACCTGGAACTGGGAGAAGCCACAAGGCAGATCTTCGAGGTGGTGGAACGGGTCAAGCCGACCCGGGTGGTGGTGGACAGCCTCTCGGAGATCCGCTTGCTGGCGCAGAACTCCCTGCGTTATCGCCGCCAGATCCTGGCGATCAAGCACTACTTCGTGCGCTACGACGCCACCGTCCTGCTGCTGGACGACCTGACCAGCGACACCCTGGACAAGACCGTGCACAGCGTGGCCCATGGAGTGATCCGCCTGGAAGAACTGACGCCAAGCTACGGCTCCGAGCGCCGGCGTATCCGGATAATGAAGTACCGCGGCCAGAAGTATCGCGGCGGCTACCATGACTTCACCATCCAGGGCGGCGGCGTGCATGTATTCCCGCGCCTGGTGGCGGCCGAGCACCGCAGCGGCTACCAGCGCGGCACCTTGACCAGCGGCATCGCCGAACTGGACTCCCTGCTCGGCGGCGGGATAGCCAGCGGTTCCAGCACCCTGATCCTCGGCCCGGCCGGCACCGGCAAGTCGTTGCTGGCGCTGATCTTCGCCACCGCCGCCGTGGCCCGGGGGGAAAAGGCTGCGCTGTTCATCTTCGATGAAGAACTGGGGCTCTTGTTCGAGCGCATGACCAAGCTGGGCATCGACCTGCAAGCCCTGCGCGACAGCGGCAACCTGGTGGTCGAACAGGTGGACGCCGCCGAGCTGACGCCAGGCGAGCTGTCGCACCGGGTGCGGCGCTGCGTCGACCATGGCCAGATCAAGACCGTGGTGATCGACAGCATCAATGGCTACCAGGCGGCGATGCCCGAGGAGAACGCCCTGGTACTGCATATGCACGAGCTATTGCTGTACCTCAACCGCCAGGGCGCGGCGACCTTCATGACCGTGGCCCAGCATGGCCTGGTGGGCGACATGCAAGCCCCGGTGGACATCACCTACCTGGCCGATACGGTGATCCTGCTGCGCTACTTCGAAGCCCTGGGCAAGGTGCGCCGAGCCATCTCGATCATCAAGAAACGCACCGGCAGCCACGAATCGACCATCCGCGAGTACCGCATCAGCGGCCAGGGCCTGACCATCGGCGAGCCCCTGGAGGCCTTCCAGGGCGTACTGCGTGGCGTGCCCAACTACCAGGGCGAGGACAAGCCATTGCTCAAGGACGAGGTGCCATGACCCTGGGCCCGGCCTTTTCCGAACGGGCCCTGGTGCTAACGCCCCATGGCCGCGACAGCCAGCTGGCGCAGATGATGCTGGGCGAAGCCGGCGTCAGCAGCTTGATCATCCCGCATCTGGGTGCCCTGTGCGAAGAACTGGAGCAAGGCGCGGGGCTGGCGATCATCGCCGCCGAAGCCTTGCTGGGGGTCGACCTCGAGCCGTTGCTGCGCCATCTGGAGCAACAACCGGCCTGGTCGGACCTGCCCATTGTGTTGCTGACCCACCATGGCGGGCCGGAACAGAATCCGGCCGCCAGGTTCAGTACGCCGTTGGGCAATGTCAGCTTCCTCGAACGGCCGTTCCACCCCGCTACCCTGATCAGCCTGGTCAGTACCGCATTGCGTGGCCGGCGCCGCCAATACGAAGCCCGGGACCGGCTGATCGACCTGAGCCAGAGCGAGCTGCGCCTGCAACGCACCCTGGAAACCCTGGAACAGCAGGTGGAGGAACGCACCGCGCAGCTGCGGCACAACGAAGAGGCCCTGCGCCAGTCGCAGAAGATGGAAGCGGTCGGCCAGCTCACCGGCGGTATCGCCCATGACTTCAACAACATGCTCACCGGCATCATCGGCAGCCTGGAGCTGCTGCGCCGGCGCCTGGCCCGGGGCCGGACCGAGGACCTGGACAGCCTGATCGAACTCGGGGTGACCTCGGCCAACCGCGCCGCCGGCCTGACCCACCGCCTGCTGGCCTTCTCCCGGCGCCAATCGCTGGATGCCAAGCCCGTGGAGATGAATGCCCTGGTCAGCTCCATGGGCGAGCTGCTGCAACGCAGCCTCAGCGAGAACATCCGGCTGGAACTGCGCCTGTGCGAGCAGCTGTGGGTGGCCGAGGCCGACCCCAACCAGCTCGAGAGCGCCCTGCTCAACCTCGCGCTCAATGCCCGGGATGCCATGCCCAACGGTGGCCAGTTGCTGGTGGAGACCTGCAATCGCCAGCTGGACGCAGCCTTCACTCAGGCCCACGACAACCTCGAACCTGGCGACTACGTGGTGCTGCGGGTCAGCGACAACGGCTGCGGCATGCCCGAAGCCATCCTCAATCGAGTATTCGACCCCTTCTTCACCACCAAGCCCATCGGCCAGGGCACTGGCCTGGGGCTGTCGATGATCTATGGCTTCAGCAAGCAGTCCCACGGCCATGTGACCCTGGACAGTACCCAGGGCCAGGGCACCCAGGTCTGCCTGTACCTGCCGCGTTTTCGCGGTGACTCGGCCAGCGACGAACATCAGGTGGAGGAGCATGCGGTCGCCGCACAAAACGGCGAGACGGTCTTGATCGTCGAGGACGACCCGGCGGTGCGGGTGCTGGTCAGTACCGTGCTGGGCGAGTTGGGCTACCACTTCCTCGAGGCCGGCGACGCCCAGGGCGCCATGCCGATTCTCGATTCACCACAGCGTATCGACCTCCTGGTCAGCGACGTGGGCCTGCCAGGCATGAACGGCCGGCAACTGGCGGAAATCGGGCGGCAATTGCGCCCACAGCTCAAGGTGCTGTTCATCACCGGCTACGCCGAGCATGCGGCGGTCCGGGGCGGTTTCCTCGACCCTGGCATGCAGCTGATCACCAAGCCGTTCACCTTCGACCTGCTGACCACCAAGGTGCGGGAAATGCTCCGCGAGTGAGGCCGGTTCAGGCCAGCAGCTGCTGGATCTGCTCGTGCAGGCTATTGAGGTCGAACGGCTTGGCCAGGATCGGCGCCTTGCGGGTGATGGGGCTATCGCACTCGAGGATTTCGTTGGGATAACCACTGATGAAGATCACCTTCAGGTCCGGGCGCAGCTTGACCGCGGGTTCGGCGATCATCACCCCGGTGATGCCACCCGGCAGCCGGTAATCGGTGACCATCAGGTCCAGGTTGGGCTTGGTGGCCAGGATCTCGAACGCCTGCTCGCCGTTCTCGGCCTGCAGCACCCGATACCCCAGGCCCGACAGGTAGTCGGCCAGCAGCATCAGGATCACCGGTTCATCTTCGACGATCAGTACGACGTCTTGTGCATCTTCACTCATGGAAAACCTTTGTTCGGTCAATTACTGCAAGGAGCTGTTGGCGTTTGCCGACCTGCCCGCAGGCAAACGTCAGCAGCCACTGTACGACCATTGGCTCACGCAGAGGTTGCGTGGGCGTGACGCTTTTACGCACCAGTGGGCAATTCCACCTCCGCCAGGGGCAGCGCGACCCGGAACAGGGCGCCCTCGCCAATCCGGCTTTCGACGCTGATCGTGCCGCCGTGGGCAGTGACGATCTGCTCGGAAATGAACAGGCCCAGGCCCAGGCCCGCGGCCACATGGCTGGCGCTGACCCGCTCGAACTGCTGGAAGATGCGCCGCTGGTTGTCTTCGCTGATCCCGATCCCATGGTCCCTGACCTCGACCCGGGCCTCTCCCGCGTGACAGTAGACCCGCACCTGGATGGGGCTCTTGGCACCATAGCGCAGGGCGTTGGTCAGCAAGTTGGAAACCACCTGCTCGATACGGAACTCGTCCCAGTTGCCTTCCACCGGCGCCTCGGCATCCAGGCTCAGGGTGGACTGCGCCGCCTCCACCTGGGGCGCGAAGTTTTCCACCAGGCCCCGCACCAACTGCACCAGGTCGAAACGTGACGGGCGGATCGACAACTTGCCGGTACGAATTCGCGAGATATCCAGCATGTCCTCGATCAGGCGGATCAGGCTCTTGATCTGCCGTTCGTCGCGATCGACCATGGCGTGCATCTTGTCCAGGCTGAAGGCCGCGGCATTGTCCCGGGCCAGGTGCATCTTGCGCAGCTGGGTCTCGAGGATCAGGCCATTGAGCGGGGTACGCACTTCGTGGGCGACGATCGACATGAAGTCATCGCGCATGCGCACGGCCTGTTCCAACTCGTTCTGGGTGGACTGCAATTGCCTGAGCAGGGCCTCCTGCTCGCGCCGGCTCTGCTCCAGGGCCTCGACCTGCTGCTTCATGGCCTTGCTCTGGCGGTACAGGTCGACGAACACGTTGACCTTGCTCTTGACCGCGTGGATGTCCAGGGGCTTGTGCAGGAAGTCCACCGCCCCGCTCTCGTAGCCCTTGAAGGCATAGTTGAGCTCGCGCCCGGCGGCACTGACGAAGATGATGGGGATGTTCTTGGTCTTCTCGGTGCCGCGCATCAGTTCCGCCAGCTCGAAGCCGTTCATGCCCGGCATCTGCACATCGAGGATGGCCATGGCGAACTCATGCTGGAGCAACAGCGACAAGGCTTCGTCGGCCGACAGCGCCTTGTACACCTGGCGGTCCTCGCGCTTGATCAGCGCCTCCAGGGCCAGCAGGTTTTCCGGCAGATCGTCGACGATCAGCAACTTGGCTTGGATATTACTTAACATGCGATTGGTTCCAGCTCGGCCAGCAGCAAGCTGATACCGCGCAAAGGGAGGATATGGTCCGGCTGGTGCAGGGCCAGTGCAGCATCGGGCATGGTCGAGACATGGGCCTCGTCGGGGTCCTGGACGATGGTCAGGCCGCCCTGGCGCTTGACCTCGGCCAGCCCGGCGGCCCCGTCCTGGTTGGCCCCGGTCAGCAGCACGGCGGCCAGGTGCTCGCCATAGGCATCGGCGGCGGACTCGAACAGGTAGTCGATGGATGGACGCGAATGGTGGATCCGCTCCTCCTGGCTCAGGGACAGGCTGCGGTCCTGCTCCACCGACAGGTGGTAGCCGGGGGCCGCGAAATACAGGGTGCCCGGCACGATCTGTTCCTTGTCGTCGGCTTCCTTGACTCGCAACGACAGGCGCCGGTCGAACACTTCGGCCAGTTGGCTGCGGCGCTCATCGGGCAGGTGCAGGACCACGATCACCGGCAGGCGAAACCCGCGACCCAAGCCGCCGAACAGGCTGAGCAAGGCTTCGACGCCGCCAGCGGAAGCTCCCACCACCACGGCCTCGATCTGTGGCCGGGGATTGGTACTGCGGATGTCCTGGCTCATGACTTGCGGTAGATCCGTTCTTGTTTGACCAAGGGTTCGAAATGCTTGGCATAGGCGGAGAAGTCCAGGGTCTCCTTGCTGCCCAGCACCAGGAAACCACGGTGGCAAAGGGACTCATGAAACAGCCCGAAGGCCCGATCCTGAAGCTTTTTATTGAAATAAATCAATACGTTACGGCAAGAAATCAAATGCGTCTCGGAAAATACGCTGTCGGTGGCCAGGCTGTGGTCGGCGAAGGTCACGTTCTCGCGCAGGCTCTTGTCGAAGATCGCGTAGTCGTAGGCCGCGGTGTAGTAGTCGGCGAATGAACGCTTGCCGCCGGCACGCTGGTAGTTGTGGGTATAGGCCCGCACGTTCTCCAGGGAGAAGATGCCCTGCTTGGCCTTTTCCAGGGAGCTGGGGTTGATGTCCGTGGCATAGATGATGGTGCGCTCCAGCAGCCCCTCCTCGCGCAACAGGATGGCCATGGAGTAGACCTCCTCACCGGTGCTGCACCCGGCGATCCAGATCTTCAGCGACGGATAGGTCCTGAGCAGCGGCACCACTTCCTGGCGGATGGCCAGGAAATGCGAGGGGTCGCGAAACATCTCGCTGACCGGGATGGTCAGGAACTGCAGCAACTGCATGAACGCGGTCGGGTCGTGCAGGACCCGTTCCTGCAAGGCGGAAATGGTCTTGCAGTCGAACTGGCGCAAGGCATGTTGCACCCGGCGCTTGATCGAGGCGCCGGAGTAATCGCGAAAGTCGTAGCTGTATTTGAGGTAGATAGCTTCGATCAACAGACGCAGTTCGATCTCGGTATTGCGCTCCACTAAATTCTTTCCATCTTGGGTAGCCACACGCGGATAAGTGAAAACAACCGGTCGAGATCGATGGGCTTGGCCAGGTAGTCGTTGGCGCCGGCCTGCAGGCAACGCTCCTGGTCGTCCTTCATGGCCTTGGCGGTGACGGCGATGATCGGCAGCTTGCGCCAGCGCGGATCCTTGCGGATCTGCGCCGTGGCCTCGAAACCGTCCATCTCCGGCATCATCACGTCCATCAGTACCAAATCGATATCCTCGACCTCGTTGAGCCTTGCGATGGCTTCCAGGCCGTTACGGCCGATCACCACCACCGCGCCCTTGTGTTCCAGGGCGCTGGTCAGGGCGAAGATGTTGCGCACGTCATCGTCCACCAGGAGGATCTTGCGCCCCTCGAACACCTTGTCGCGGCTGCGGGCGGTCTTGAGCATCTTCTGCCGTTCATGGGACAACTGGGATTCGACTTTGTGCAGAAAAAGCGTCACTTCGTCCAGCAGGCGCTCCGGTGAACGCGCGCCCTTGATGATGATCGAGCGCGAATACTTGCGCAGCTCGGCCTCTTCGTCGCGGGTCAGGTTGCGCCCGGTGTAGACGATCACCGGCGGGAAGGAACAGATGTCCTCGGTGGACATGCGCTTGAGCAGGTCGTTGCCCAGCATGTCCGGCAGCTTGAGGTCGATGACCATGCAGTCGTAGATGTTCTCGCGCAGCAGCTCCAGGGCGTCCTGGGCCAGGCCCACGGCGGTGATCTCGATATCGTCGTCGCCGATCAGCCGGGCGATGCTGTCGCGCTGCAGGTCGTCGTCCTCCACCAGCAGCACGCGCTTGACCTTCTGGGTCAGCTTGGCCTCCAGGCGGGCGAACACGTCCTTGAGCTCCTCGCGGGTGGTGGGCTTGACCGCATAGCCCACGGCGCCCATGTGCATCGCCGCCTCCACCCGGTCTTCGACCGAGATCACGTGCACCGGGATGTGCCGGGTCTGCGGATGCTCCTTGAGCCGCTGCAGCACGGTCAGGCCGGAATGGTCGGGCAGGCGCATGTCCAGAAGGATCGCGTCGGGGATGAACTGCGTGGCCAGGCCGTAGCCTTCGTCTGCGCCGTGGGCCACCAGGCACTGGTAGCCCAGCTCGTGGGCCAGGTCGAAGAGGATATGGGCGAAGTTGGCTTCATCCTCCACCACCAGGATGCTGCGGCCGCTGAACGGCGCCTTGTCCCGGTCGTCGGCGAAACGCGGGATCGGGGCAAGCTCCACCGCCACCTCCGGCATCGCTTGCGGCGGTTGTGCCACGGCCACCGGCGCAATGGCAGCAGGTTCCGCCGGGAGCACCGGCGACTCGGCATCGTAGTGCTCCGGCAACACCAGGGTGAAGATGCTGCCGCGCCCCGGCTCGCTGCTGACGCTGATGGAGCCCCCCAGCAGGTTGGCCAGGTCGCGGGAAATGGACAGGCCCAGGCCGGTGCCGCCATAACGCCGGTTGGTGGTGCCATCGGCCTGGCGGAAGGCTTCGAAGATGCTTTCCTGCTGGTCCTGGGCGATGCCGATCCCGGAGTCCTGCACGGCGAAGGCGATCCCGGCACCGGGGTGGGCGGACACCGTCAGGCTGACCTGGCCCTGCTCGGTGAACTTGACGGCGTTGGACAGCAGGTTCTTGAGCACCTGCTCGACCCGCTGGCGATCGGTGAACAGCGTCTGCGGCGCCCCGGGTTGCAACTCGACGCGAAACTCCAGGCCTTTTTCCGCCGTCAGTGGCTGGAACAGGTTGCTCAAGCCCTCCACCAGGCGCGATACGCTGGCGTTCTCCGGGCGGACCTCGAGCTTGCCGGCCTCGACCTTGGAGATGTCCAGGATGTCGTTGATCAGGTTCAGCAGGTCGTTGCCTGCGGAATAGATCGACTCGGCGAACTTGACCTGCTCCTCGCTGAGGTTTTCCTGGGCGTTCTCGGCCAGGAGCTTGGCCAGGATCAGCGAACTGTTGAGCGGCGTGCGCAGCTCGTGGGACATGTTGGCAAGGAACTCGGACTTGTATTTGCTCGAGCGCTGCAGCTCTTCGGCGCGCTCCTGCAGCTCGATCTGCGCATCGTTGAGCTCGCTGTTCTTGCGGTCCATGGCGTCGCGCTGCTCGGACAGCACCTGGGCCTGCTCCGCCAACTGTTCGTTGGTCTGCTCCAGCTCCACTTGCTGGGTTTCCAGGTGCGCCTGGGACTCCTTGAGAATCCGCGACTGTTCTTCCAGTTCCTCGTTGGCGGTCTTGAGCTCTTCCTGCTGGACCTGCAGCTCTTCGTTGAGCTGCTGGGTCTCGGCCAGCACTTCCTGCAAGCGCTGGCGATAGCGCGCCGCCTCGATGGAGGTGCCGATGTTGCCGGCGATCAGTTCCAGGAACTCGATATCGCGCTCGCCCAGCTCACGCAGGAAGCCCAGCTCGACCACCCCGTTGACCCGCCCGTCATCATGGGTCGGCACCACCAGCACGCTGCGGGGCAGGCCCTCGCCCAGGCCGGAGCTGACCTTGAAGTAATCGACCGGCACCTCGTCCAGGCGAATCACCCGCTTGTGCTGGGCCGCCTGGCCCACCAGGCCTTCGTCGCTGTACAACGCCTGGCCCTGGTCCTCCTGCTCGCGGGAAAAGCCATAGGCGGCCACGCGTTTGAGACCGCCGTGCTCCTCGCGCACATACAAGGCCGCCACCGCCGTCCCCAGGTACTGGGCGCAGAACTGCAAGACGTTGCGCCCCAGCAGGTTCAGGCTCAGTTGCCCCAGCATCTGTTCGGCCAGTTCGGTCTGGCCGCTGCGCAACCAGGCCTGGCGCTCCAGGCTGCGGGCACTGCGCAGTTCGGCCTCGAGGTTGTCGCTGTAGCTGCGCGACAGGGACAACAGGTCACGGCGCCCGACATAGGCCAGCAAGCCGCTGATGCCCACCACGAACAGCAGGTACAGGGCAACGCTGAAAATCGTGGTACGGCTGACGTTTTCATTACGCTGCTGGCGCAGTTGCTGCTCCATGGCCACCGCGTCGTCGTATTCCTTGCGGACCTCGTCGGTCAGGCGCTTGCCGCGCCCGGCCTGCACCGCCTCGCGGTAGTCGCCGTTCTTGCGGCGCAGCTCGATCATGCCCTGGGCATAGTTGTTCCATTCCAGTTGCAGGGCCTCGATGCGCCGGATCCGGTCCACCTGCTGCGGGTTGTCCGCCACCAGTTCCTGCAAGCCGCGCAGCTCGCTGATGATGCGCGGCTTGGCCACTTCGTAGGGATCGAGGAAATGTTCGTTGCCGGTGATCAGGAAACCGCGCATGCCGGTTTCCAGGTCGATGGTCAGGCGCGCGGCCTCGTTGAAGTTGTTGATCACCCGGTCGGTGTGCTGCACCCACTGGATCACCGACAACAGGTAGGTGATCAAGGACACGAAAAACACCGCACTGAGTACGCCCACGCCAAGCGGCAGGCTGATGTTGCGGGTCAGCAGCTTGCGAAAACTCTGTTCATCAACCGAGGACGGACGAATCATTGGATGGACCTTGGCACTGGTGAAAGGAAGGAAGTTTGCCCCACATTCGGCCATCGCAGCTATTTTTTATAACCTGCATGCCGGTAATCTGGGATTTGCCCTGCCGTAGCACAATAGAAGCGGTTATTCTTGCCGGCACTTGTACAAGTGATTTTTTTTGTACAGCTTCGGGAACTTGTGACCTCGCGCCATTTACTGATGCACAGGGCCGCCTGCTGCGGTTCCACCGAATCCAACCCTTGAGAGTGCCCCTATGCCCGCTAGTGCCCCCACCATCCTAGTCGTCGAAGACGATGCCATCGTGCGCATGCTGATCGTCGACGTCCTCGAAGAACTGGAATTTTCGGTGCTCGAGGCCGATGGCAGTGAGGCGGCGCTGGAACGCTTGCAGAACCAGGAGCAAGCCATCGACTTGCTGATGACCGATGTCGGCCTGCCGGGCATGAACGGCAGGGAGCTGGCCGAGCGCGCACTGTTGCTGCGTCCCCGGTTACCGGTGCTGTTCGCCAGCGGTTATGCCGAGTCCATCGACGTACCCGGCGGCATGGCGGTGATCGGCAAGCCGTTCTCCATCGAGCAACTGCGCGACAAGGTGCGCAGCATCCTCGGCTGAAGCGGGTCTGCCCCCGGGGGCTGTGGTTTAATGGCGGCCTTTTTTTTGCCCTCGCCCGCCAGGAACCCTATTCCATGCCCCTCACCGCCGCGACCAAGGTCCTGATCATTGGTTATGTCTGGCCCGAACCGCGCTCCTCGGCCGCCGGCGGGCACATGATGCAGATCCTGCAGTGCTTTCTCGACCAGGGCTGGGACCTGACCTTCAGCAGCCCGGCCAAGCCCGGCGAACACAAGGAAGACCTCGAGGCCCTGGGCATCCGCGAATGCCCGATCGAGCTGAACAACGCCAGCTTCGACCGCTTCGTCGCCGAGCTGGCGCCGGACATCGTGCTGTTCGACCAGTTCATGATGGAGGAGCAGTTCGGCTGGCGCGTGGAGCAGCATTGCCCCGCGGCCGTTCGGGTCCTGGAGACCTCTGACTTGCAATGCCTGCGCCATGCCCGCCACCAGCGCCTCAAGGACCACCTGAACAGCGGCGCCGGGGACGACGATTTCAGCCCGCTGTTCGCCCGGGCCCAGGCGAACGAGTTCCGGTACATGGCCGAGACCGACCTGGCCAAGCGCGAGATCGCCGCCATCTACCGTTGCGACCTCAGCCTGATGATTTCCCAAGTGGAGATCCAACTGCTGCAGGAGCAGTTCCGCCTGCCGCCGGCGTTGCTGCACTGGTGCCCACTGATGCTCGACCCATGGCCCGAGGCCTGCGTGCCCTTCGAGCAACGCGCGCACTTCCTCAGCATCGGCAACTTCCGCCATGCACCGAACTGGGACGCCGTGCTCTGGATGAAAAGCCGCGTATGGCCGCTGATCCGCCAGCAGCTACCCAACGCGCAACTGCAGCTGTACGGCGCCTATACCCCACCCAAGGCGGTGGCGCTGCATAACCCGGCCCAGGGCTTCCACATCATGAACTGGGCCGAAGATGCCTTGCAGGTGATGAGCGCCGCGCGCATCTGCCTGGCGCCGTTGCGCTTTGGCGCCGGAATCAAGGGCAAGCTGCTCGATGCCATGCTCTGCGGCACCCCCAGCGTGACCACGCCGATGGGTAGCGAATCCATGAACGAACCTGGCCTGCCCTGGCCCGGCATGGTCGCCGAATCCGCCAGCGCCCTGGCGACGGCGGCAGTGCGCCTGTACCAGGACCAGGCCTTGTGGCAACAGGCCCAGGCCGATGGCATGCGACTGCTAGAGGCCCGTTACCGGCGGCAAGTCCATGGCCCGGCCTTGATCCAGCGCCTGCAAGAATGCCGCGAGCATCTGGCCCAAGAGCGTCGGGACAACTTCACCGGCGCCATGTTGCGCCACCATCATCACAAGAGCACTCAGTACATGGCCCAATGGATCGAGGCCAAGAACCGCCCCTGACCCTTGGCCGCCGATAATGCAGCGCCGGCGGAAAGTCCCCGGCCAGCCGGCGTTTCGAGCCGTATTCGGGCGGTACATCCCCCTCTTCAACCAGGCCTCTTGCAGCACTGGGGCCTGAGTCCTTGCCCGTGCCACCCGGCACTCCCCTCGCTATCCGGCCTGCGGCCCTCAGCCATTGCCCGGCCAGCCGCGGCCTATCAGGCACTGCGGTTCCCGGTCCGGGACGACGGTCGTCGGCAAGACGCCATCGGCCGAGCCAAACCGACAAAGGCGTCTATTCTGAGAAGCGATCTCGTTCAGCTTCCATTCAGCAGTTGTCAATAATCTTCATTTAGTAATGAGTATCATTATGTTACAACTTAGCTCCCTACCTTGTTTCCCCGCGGGGGCTGAATGCTCGTTCCATTTCTGATCATGCTGCGCGAAGGGATCGAAGCCGCGCTCATCGTTGGCATTATCGCCAGCTACCTGCAACAGACCGGACGCGGCCAATGGATGCCCGCCGTGTGGATTGGCGTGTTCCTCGCCGCGGCCCTGGCCCTGCTGGTCGGCGGCGGGCTGGAGCTGGTGAGCGCCGAGTTCCCGCAGAAGCAACAGGAATTGTTCGAGGGCATCGTCGGCCTGGTGGCCGTGGGCATCCTCAGCTCGATGGTGTTCTGGATGCGCAAGGTCGCACGCTCCATCAAGCATTCCCTGCAAGCCTCCCTGGACCAGGCCCTGGCCGGCTCCCGGAACCAGCTCATTGCGCTGATCGCCATGGTGTTCTTCGCCGTCGCCCGCGAAGGTCTGGAAACCGTGTTCTTCCTGTTGGCGGTATTCCAGCAGAGCGAAGGCCCCGGCGCGCCCATCGGCGCCCTGCTGGGGCTGGTGGCGGCGATCATCGTCGGCTACCTGATCTATACCGGCAGCATGCGCCTGAACCTCGGCGCCTTCTTCCGCTGGACCGGGCTGTTCATCCTGGTGGTGGCCGCCGGCATTCTCGCCAACTCGGTGCAGGCGCTGCATGAGGCCGGGCTGTGGAACCACCTGCAGACCGTGCTCTTCGACTTCAGCGCCAGCCTGCCCATGGACAGCCCCCTGGGCTCGGTCCTGGCCGGCATGTTCGGCTACCAGGAGGCCCCCACCATCAGCACCCTGGGCGCCTACGTGCTGTACCTGGCGGTGACCCTGGTGCTGTTCTTCCTGCCCGGCGCCACGCCTGCCAAGGCGCCCGGCCCGTCGTCTTCCGTTTCCAGTCAGTAAGGTTCCCCATGACCCAGCAAGCCTCTCCACAGGCCTCGCCGCCTCGCGCTCTGCGTTGGGCGGTTGCCGGTTCGGTGATCGTGATGGTCGCCGCCGGCGGGCTGTTCTACTACGCCTCGCAACTGGCGGCCAGCAAGCGCCAGGCCCACCAGGGCGAGATCACCGTGACCATCCACCCGCACAGCTGCGAGCCCAACGCGCTTACCGTGCCCGCCGGCCGCGCCAGCTTCCGCATCGTCAACCGCTCGGAGCGCGCCGTGGAGTGGGAAATCCTCGATGGCGTGCTGGTGGTCGAGGAGCGGGAAAACATCGCCCCGGGCCTGAGCCAGGTGATCAACGCCAACCTGCAGCCCGGCGACTACGCCATCACCTGCGGCTTGCTGAGCAATCCCCGGGGCACTCTGCACGTGACCCCTACCGCCGAGTCCGACGCCCAGGCCAAGGCCCGGCCGTCGCTGGTGGCCTTCGTCGGCCCGCTGTCGGAGTTTCGCGTCTACCTGAGCACCCAGGGCAGCGCCCTGGTCAAGGCGGTCGCGGCCTTGCAGCAAGCCATCGAGGCCGATGACCTGGCCCAGGCCCAGGCCCTCTACGTGCCAGCCCGCGCCGCCTACCAGCGCCTGGCTCCGGCCGCCCAGCGCCTGGCCGAGCTGGACAACGCCATCAATGCCCGCGCCGATTACTTCGAGCAACGCGAGCAAGACCCAGGCTTCACTGGTTTCCACCGCCTGGAGTACGGGCTGTTCCAGCGCCACGACCTCAAGGGCCTGGCCCCGGTGGCCCAGCGCCTGGCCCAGGATGTCGCCAGCCTCAAGCAGCAACTGCTGGCCCAGACCCTGCCGCCGGAACAACTGGTGGGCAGCGTCGCCCGCAACATGCGCAACCTGGCCGAATTGCGCGCCACCAGCGGCGAGGAGGAACGCTACAGCCACAGCGACCTCAGCGGTTTCGCCGCCAACCTGGAGACCACGCTCAAGGTCGTCGACCTGCTGCGGCCCTTGCTGGCCAAGTCCGCCGCGCCGTTGCTGGCTCGGGTGGATGAGGCCGGCAACGCCCTGGGGGCGCGCCTGGACAACCTACGCGACGGCTTCGGCTACCAGGACTACGACAAGGTCGACGCCGGCCAACGCCAAGAACTCGCCGACAAGGCCAAGGCCCTGGCCGACGCCCTCGATGGCATCGATCCCGCACTGGGCCTTTCGGGCCTGTAACCACACGAGTCCTGCGCAATGAACGATTCAGACCAGTCCAACCCTTCCTTCAGCGCCCAGCGCCGGCGCGTGTTGCTGGGCATGGGCGCCGCCGGCGTGGCCCTGGCCGGCAGCAGCCTCGCCGGCCCGGCCATGGCCGAACAGGCGCCGGCCCAAGTGACCGTGGCACCCAGCAGCGACCAGACCCAAGAGCACAACGCCTTCCACGGCCAGCACCAGAGCGGCATCGTCACCGCGCGCCCCGCTGCCGGAATGATAGTGGCCTTCGATGTCCTGGCCAGCGACCGCGAGGACCTGGAGCGCCTGTTCCGCACCCTCAACGAGCGCATCGCCTTCCTCATGCAGGGCGGCCCGGTGCCCCAGGTCGATCCGAAGCTGCCGCCGCTGGACTCGGGCATCCTCGGCCCGGTGGTGACCCCGGACAACCTGACCATCACCGTCTCGGTGGGCGAGTCACTGTTCGACGAACGCTTCGGTCTGGCCGACGCCAAGCCCAAGCGCCTGGTGCGCATGGTGGGCTTTCCCAACGACGCCCTGGAACCGGCCTGCTGCCATGGCGACCTGAGTTTGCAGTTCTGCTCCAACACCGCCGACACCAACATCCATGCCCTGCGCGATATCGTGAAGAACCTGCCGGACCTGCTGCTGGTACGCTGGAAACAGGAAGGCAGCGTACCGCCCCAGGCCCCGGCCAAACCGGGCGAGCCGGCTCAGAGCGCGCGCAATTTCCTGGGCTTTCGCGATGGCTCGGCCAACCCCGACTCCAACGACCAGAAGGCCATGCAGCAGATCGTCTGGGTCCAGCCCGGCAGCGACGAACCGGCCTGGGCCGCCCATGGCAGCTACCAGGCGGTGCGCATCATCCGCAATTTCGTCGAACGCTGGGACCGCACCCCGCTGCAAGAGCAGGAAAGCATCCTCGGCCGGATCAAGGCCAGCGGCGCGCCCATGGACGGCCAGCGGGAAAGCCAGGTCCCCGACTACGCAAAGGACCCCCATGGCAAGGTGACCAAGCTGGATGCCCACATCCGCCTGGCCAATCCGCGCACCGCCAAGACCCAGCAGAACCTGATCCTGCGCCGACCGTTCAACTACTCCAACGGCGTGAACAAGAACGGCCAGCTGGACATGGGCTTGCTGTTCATCTGCTACCAGGCGGACCTGGAAAAAGGCTTCATCACCGTGCAGAACCGGCTCAACGGCGAGCCCCTGGAGGAGTACCTCAAGCCCACCGGCGGTGGTTATTTCTTCACCCTGCCGGGAGTCACCGGCGACCAGGACTTCATCGGTCGCTCGCTGCTCGCCGCCACGGCTGCCAAAGCCAATACCTGATCTGCCCCAACACAATAACCCCCACGGAAACGTCCCATGAAAAAGTCGCCTCTCGCTGTGTTGCTGACCCTTGGCTTGCTCCACGCTCCGCTGTCGGCACTGGCCGCCCCCGCGCCGCTGGAGCTGGTGGGGCCGATCTCCGACTACAAGATCTACGTCACCGAACAACTGGATGAACTGGCCAGCCATACCCAGCAGTTCACCGATGCGGTGAAGCAGGGCGACCTGGCCAAGGCCCGGCAGCTCTACGCACCGACCCGGGTCTACTACGAGTCGATCGAGCCGATCGCCGAGCTGTTCAGCGACCTGGACGCCTCCATCGACTCACGCGTCGACGACCACGAACAGGGAGTCAAGGCCGAGGACTTCACCGGTTTCCACCGCCTGGAATACTCGTTGTTCTCCGAGAACAGCACCCAGGGCCTGGGCGACCTGGCCGACCGCCTGAACAAG
Organism: Pseudomonas piscis; assembly: GCF_009380155.1. Classification (GTDB taxonomy): domain Bacteria; phylum Pseudomonadota; class Gammaproteobacteria; order Pseudomonadales; family Pseudomonadaceae; genus Aquipseudomonas; species Aquipseudomonas piscis. The sequence goes on from NZ_WHUV01000002.1 coordinate 1,077,507, forward strand.
GACGTCAAGGACCTGCAAGCCCGCGTCGCTGGCTTGACCTTCCCACCGGAAAAAGTGGTCGGCGGGGCCGCTGCCCTGCTCGAGGAAGTGGCCGCGACCAAGATCTCCGGCGAGGAAGACCGCTACAGCCACACCGACCTCTATGACTTCCAGGGCAACATCGACGGGGCCAAGAAGATCGTCGACCTGTTCCGTCCGCAGATCGAGAAGCAGGACAAAGCCTTTGTCGCCAAGGTGGACAAGAACTTCGCCACCGTGAACAAGATCCTGGCCAAGTACAAGACCGCGGACGGCGGCTTCATGACCTACGACAAGGTCAAGGAGAACGACCGCAAGGCCCTGGTGGGTCCGGTCAATACCCTGGCCGAGGACCTCTCCACCCTGCGCGGCAAGCTGGGCCTGAACTGACTCCTCGGCCCCTGGCGGGAACCGGCGTGCCGGTTCCTGCTCCATCGCTCCCCTCTCTTGCGCTGCAAATTAGGCCTGGGCAGCCGTGCGTTATCCCGATAACGTGCACGCCCCGATGTTCCTCATGGAAGACCCGCTATGCCCACTCCCGCCGCCTCCAGGCCCCTCTCGCTCTTGCCGCTGATGGCGGCCTACATGGCCTGCACCATGTCGATGATGGCCTTCGTCTCGCTGATCGGGCCGATTTCCCGGGTGCTGCACCTGCAAACCTGGCATGCCGGAGTGGCGGTGACCGTGGCCGGGGTGATCTGGGTCCTGCTGGCCCGTCCCTGGGGCCAGGCCAGCGATCGCTATGGCCGCCGCCAGGTGTTGCTGCTCGGGATCGCCGGCTTCACCCTGGCCTACTGGGCCCTGTGCCTGTTCATCGATATATCCCTGCGGACCTTGCCCAGTGTCGCCGTGGCCTTCGCCGGCCTGGTATTGGGTCGTGGCTTGATCGGCGCCTTCTATGCGGCAGTGCCAGTGGGCGGGTTCGCCCTGGTGGCCGACCACTTCGAACCCCAGCACCGGGCCCGGGCCATGGCCTCCCTGGGCGCGGCCAACGCCGTAGGCCTGGTGGTGGGGCCGGCCGCCGCCGCGCTGCTGGCCCGGCACAGCCTGAGCTTGCCCTTCTACGTCATGGCCATCCTGCCGCTGCTGGCGCTGGTGGTGATGCATCGACAACTGCCACGCCAGGAACTGCACCTGGCCCAGGCGCCGGGCCGGGTGCGCCTGAGCGATCCGCGGCTGGCCCGGCCAATGGTGGTGGCCTTCGTCGCCATGCTCTGCGTGACGCTGGCGCAGATCACCGTGAGCTTCTATGCCATGGATCGCCTGCAGATGAATTCCGCCGATGCGGCGCAGACCGCCGGGATCGCCCTGACCATGGTCGGCCTGGCCCTGATCTGTGCCCAACTGGTGGTACGCAAGCTGGAATGGCCGCCACTGCGGATGATTCGCTTCGGCGCCCTGCTTTCCGCGGTGGGTTTTGTCGGGGCCATGCTGGTGGACAGTGCCTGGGGCCTGTGGTTGATGTTCTTCGTCTCGGCGGCCGGCATGGGTGGGGTGTTTCCCTCGTTCTCGGCCCTGGCAGCCAACTCGGTGCAGGCTTCGGAACAAGGCGCCACGGCCGGTAGCATTGGCGCCGCCCAGGGCATGGGCGCAGTGGTCGGGCCAATGGCCGGCACCTTGATCTACGCCATGGAGCCACGCCTGCCCTACCTGCTGGCGGCGCTGCTGCTGGCGTTGGTGGCGCTGTGGCCCTACCCGCCGAAGACAAGCTGATCCACTGGCTGCTGCCCCACGCCGATATCGACTTGCACAAAGGGCCTGTGGCCCTTTGTGCACCTCGCAGGCTCGACAGCGGCCAGGGGTTGGAGCTTCGTGTAGCCCGCATGCCCCGCAGGGACACGGTGATACTCGCCGCCGGCAGGGCCTGGCGGCGACAGATCAGAGGATGCGGTACAGCAGGCGCTCGATACGCACGCGGCTGACCCGACGCAGGAACTTGCTCACCGCCTCCGGGTAGTCCGCCAGGCTGTCCAGGTGCTGGAAGTGCTCGATGCGCCGGGTATGGCGGTAGATATCTTCCAGCTCGGCACGCCGCGGCTCCAGCAACTCGCCCTTGGGATCGTCCAGCAGCAGGGCGTTTTCCAGGTCCAGGCGGAACGCCCGCGGATTGAGGTTGTTGCCGGTGAGCAAGGTATAGCGCTCGTCGATCCACAGCCCCTTGAGGTGATAGGTGTTGTCGCCGTCGCGCCACAGGTGCAGGTTCAACTGGCCATTGTCGATGAACTTCTGGTAGCGCTTGGCGAAGCGCCGCAGGCTGATTTCATACAGATAAGGCAGCGCGGCAATGACCTTGAACGGCTCGCTGGGCGGAATGAAGAAGTCGTTGGCGGTCTTGTCGCCGACCACGATATCGATCTTCACCCCACGCTCCAGGGCGCGATTGAGTTCGCGCACCACCGGCAACGGCAGGTTGAAGTACGGGGTGCAGATGGTCAGCTGGCGCTGGGCCCCGGCCATCAGTTCGCAGATCACCCGATTCAACCGATTGCCCTTGCCCACCCCGAGCAACGGGCTGACCGTCAGGCCGCTCTTGTCCAGGCTGCCGGCGGCGGTGTCGTAGGTCGCATGCTTGAGACGGCTGCGCAGGTCGCCGATATCGTTGCGCAGGCTGCGGGTGGTCGGTGGCTTGGGCAGGTCCAGGCGATGCACCGCCCGTGACTCCACCAGGCCGTGCTGCACCAGGTGGTGCATGGAGTCGGCCAGTTCGCGGTTATGCAACAGGTGATAACGGTCGAAGCGGTACTTGTCGAGCTTGTGCAGGTACACGTTGTTCAGGCTGGCGCCGCTGTAGAGCACGCTGTCGTCGATCACGAAGCCCTTGAGGTGCAACACCCCGAACAGCTCGCGGGTCTGCACCGGCACGCCGTAGATCGGGACCACGCTGGCATGGCTGCGGGTCATCTCCTGGTACCAGGCCGAGTTGCCCGGCTGCTTGCCGGCACCGATCAGGCCGCGCTGGGCACGCATCCAGTCCACCACGACCACCACGTCCAGTTCCGGACGGGCAGCCTTGGCGGCGTGCAGGGCTTCGAGGATTTCCTGGCCGGCTTCATCCTGCTGCAGGTACAAGGCGACGATATAGATGCGCCGGGTCGCCTGGGCAATCTGCTCCAGCAGGGTCTGACGAAATTGCGCAGCACCCCGCAGGGTGGCGAAGGCCTCGGCGGCCAGGGGGAAGCTGCGCAGCTTGGGTAGCAGGGTACGTTTGAAAAGCAACGGCATGGGCTCGCGGTGGCTCGAATCCGAAAGAGCGCAAGAGCTTACACCATGGACCGGGCGCAGTCCCCTGTCTGTCTCATATGACACTCAAACTGTCTGCACCGAAGGGACTTGGCGTCGCTCGGCGGCCAGTTCGCAACAACATATTGACCAAGGAGAACGATCGTTCTACTCTCTGTCGCATGAACGAAATCACTCACTCCGAAACACGCGACATCATTCTCGATGTCACCGAGAAGTTGATCTATAAAAGTGGCATCGCCGCCACTGGCATGGATCTTCTGGTCAAGACCGCCGGCGTTTCGCGCAAGAGCATCTATCGCTACTTCGACAACAAGGAGCAGTTGGTGGTGGCCGCCCTCGAACGGCGTGACGAGCGCTGGATGCGCTGGTACCGCGGCGAGGTGGACAAGGCCCAGGGCTCGGCCCAGCGCCTGCTGGCACTGTTCAGCGTGCTCAAGGGCTGGTTCGCCAGCGAAGGTTTTCGTGGCTGCGCCTTCATCAACACCAGCGGTGAAACCGGTGATCCGCAAGACCCGGTACGCCAGGTAGCCCGCCGCCATAAACAGAAACTGCTCGACTACCTGCTCGAGCTCTGCCGGGAACATGGCGCAGCACATCCGGCACAACTGGCGGCGCAGCTGCTGGTGCTGATCGATGGCGCCATCACCGTTGCCCTGGTCATGGGCGATCACAGTGCCGCCGATAATGCGCAATGCATGGCGCGTAAGTTATTGGACCTTTGATTACCCGCAACCTGAGCGACTTCTTAGTTGGAACAGCAACTTTCACTGGAGATAGGTCATGTCGTCTAACCCGCAAGTGCGTCCACCGCTTCCCCCCTTCACCCGCGAGTCGGCGATCGAGAAGATCCGCCTGGCCGAAGATGGCTGGAACTCCCGGGATCCGGAACGGGTATCCCTGGCCTATACCCTGGATACCCAATGGCGCAACCGCGCCGAATTCGCCCATAACCGCGAGGAGGCCAAGGCCTTTCTCAGCCGCAAGTGGGCCAAGGAACTGGACTACCGGCTGATCAAGGAACTCTGGGCCTTCACCGACAACCGCATTGCCGTGCGCTACGCCTATGAATGGCACGACGACTCGGGCAACTGGTTCCGCTCCTATGGCAACGAGAACTGGGAGTTCGACGAACAGGGGCTGATGGCCCGGCGTTTCGCTTGCATCAACGACATGCCGATCAAGGCCAGCGAACGCAAGTTCCACTGGCCCCTGGGACGGCGCCCGGACGATCACCCAGGCCTCTCGGAGCTGGGTCTGTAATCGCCACGACCTTGTAGCCGCTGCCGAGCTTGCGAGGCTGCGAGCGACAAGGCCGTCAGGCCTGCAATGCTCCAGAGCCCCTTGTGGCCCTGCGGGCCATGCGCAGCCTGCGGCAACGGCTACGCCCAGCACGCAGGGCCTTCAACGCCTCAGGCCGCGGCGTCCTGCCCGGCCTGGGCCTCCAGTTCGCGCACCAGGGGCAACACGCGACGGCCGAAATACTCCACTTCCTCCTGGAAGTGCAGGAAACCCGCCAGCACCAGGTCCACCCCCACGGCCTTGAGTTCGAGGATACGCCGGGCAATCTGCTCCGGCGTGCCGATCAGGTTGGTCTTGAAACCATCGTTGTACTGCACCAGGTCCTCGAAGCTCGACTTGGCCCAGTTGCCCTCGCCCTCCGGCGAAGCCTTGCCGGCCTGCCTGGCCGCATCACCGAAGGCCCGGACCGCCTCCGGGTCGGCCTGGTCGATGATCTGCTGCAACACCGCCCGCGCCTCTTGCTCGGTATCCCGGGCGATCACGAAGGCATTCACCCCGATCTTCACCTGATGCTGGTTGGCCGCGGCCTTGGCGCGGATGTCCTCCACCTGGGCCTTGATCCCCTCCACGCTGTTGCCGTTGGTGAAGTACCAATCCGAGACTCTGGCGGCCATGTCCCGGGCCGCCCGGGAACTGCCGCCCTGGAAGATCTCGGGCTGGCCCAGGGGCTTGGGCTTGAGGCTGTAGTTGTCGAAACGGTAGAAATCGCCCCTGAAGGTGAAGTGATCCTCGCTCCACACCCCACGCAGGCAGCGGATGAATTCCTCGGAACGGCGATAGCGCTCGTCATGCTCCAGCCAATGCTCGCCGATGGCCTGGAACTCGCCCTTGAACCAGCCACTGACGATGTTCACCGCGATGCGACCTTCGGTCAGCTGGTCGATGGTCGCCAATTGCTTGGCCGCCAACGCCGGTTGCCAGGGCCCGGGCAGGATCGCCGCGATCACCTTGAGCTTGCTGGTGGCGGCCAGCAACGCATGGCTGAAAGCCACCGACTCATGCTGGTACTCGGCACCGTAGCCGGCGGTGAAGCGGATCTGCGTCAGGGCGTATTCGAAACCGGCGGCCTCGGCGATCTGCGCCAGCTTGCGGTTGTAGTCGATGCCCCAGTGGGTACGCTGCTCGATCTTGCTGACCACCAGGCCACCGCTGACATTGGGCACCCAATAGGCGAATTTCACGGATTGCTGACTCATGGTTCGGTCCTCGGGACTGGGAAAGGTACCCAGGCCCCGAGCAGCATATGTGCCAACCCCGCCACGGCCTCACATGGCGGCCACTGCGCGCTCGTGCGCAGCCTGCGGCAGCGACTGCACGAGCCTGCGCTCCATGGGTGGCTTTCACGGATCGGCACAGCGCGTGGGAAGTACCGAGGACAGCGATTTGTTGCTGGGCTGTTGCCAGGGCAACAGTTACCGCCGAACCGGGCACGGGCTCGGCCAGCAAAACCGCAGCCATGACAGTCGGCACGCTGTGTGCAATCACCAGCAGGACCTTTTGTCTTTTCCTGCCGATTGCGGAGCCTTGCCATGACCGAACACCAGGTGATCAATCCATTGTCCACGGGGGTCGACTACGAGCTCCTGGCCGAGCGCTTCCGGCCGATCTTCCAGCGTATCGCCGAGGGCGCGGTACAGCGTGAGCAGCAGCGCGAGCTGCCCTACGAACCCATCCGCTGGCTCAAGGAGGCGGGGTTCGGCGCGGTGCGGGTGCCAGTGGCCTACGGCGGCGCTGGCGCCTCCGTGCCCCAGCTGTTCCAGTTGCTGACAGAGCTGGCCGAGGCCGACGCCAACGTACCCCAGGCCCTGCGCGGGCACTTCGCCTTTGCCGAGGACCGGCTCAACGCCACCCCGGGTCCGGGGCGCGACCTGTGGTTCAAGCGGTTCGTCGAGGGCGACATCGTCGGCTGCGCCTGGACCGAGATCGGCGCGGTGGAGATCGGCCAAGTGCTGACCAAGGTCAGTCCGGACGGCGAGCACTGGCGGCTCGACGGCGAGAAGTTCTACAGCACCGGGAGCATCTTCTCTGACTGGATCGATGTCTACGCCCAGCGCAGCGACACCGGTGACAACGTGATCGCCGCCGTTCGCACCCGGCAGCCGGGCGTCGAGCAAAGCGACGACTGGGACGGTTTCGGCCAGCGCACCACCGGCAGCGGCACGGCGCGTTTCACCCAGGCCAGAGTGGAAGCCGGCAACGTCATCGACTTCGCCACTCGCTTCAAGTATCAGACCGCCTTCTACCAACTGGTCCTGCTGGCGACCCTGGCCGGCATCGGCCGCGCGGCGCTGCGCGATGTGGCCCATGAGGTACGGCAGCGCCAGCGCGTCTACAGCCATGGCAACGCGCCACAAGCCAGCGCCGATGCCCAGGTGCAGCAGGTGGTGGGCGAGATCGCCGCCCTGGTGTATGTCGCCGAAGCCGCCACCCTACGGGCCGCCCAGCCGGCACAGCGTGCGTACCTGGCGCGGTTCGCCGGCGACCCGGAGCAGGAACAGGCAGCCAACCTGGCGGCGGAACTGGAGTCGGCCACGGCCCAGGTCGCCGTCACCGAACTGATCCAGCGTGCCACCAGTGAGCTGTTCAATGCCCTCGGGGCTTCGGACGTGCGCCGGGGCAAGGCCCTGGACCGCCATTGGCGTAATGCGCGAACCGTGTCATCGCACAATCCGGCGATCTACAAGGCGCGGATCGTCGGCGATTGGCAGATCAACGGCAACGAGCCGCCGTTCGCCTGGAAGGTCGGCAACGGCCCGAAAAGCTGAGGCGCTGCGCACGCATCAACGGCGGCAGCAGGACCTTGGTCGCAGTCGCGCTGCGGCGCGCGATGCAGGTAAGATATCGGCCTTTCGCGCAGCCCCTTGCGCTCCCGCCGAATAAGCCGAATCCATGCCTTTCGATCTCAGCGTTGACTTGACCACCCTCGCCATCCTCGCCTTCGTGGCCTTCATCGCCGGTTTCATCGATGCCATCGCCGGCGGTGGCGGCTTGCTCACCACCCCGGCCCTGCTCACCGCAGGCTTGCCACCGCATCTGGTGCTGGGTACCAACAAACTCAGTTCGACCTTCGGCTCGGCCACTGCCAGCTTCACCTTCTATCGGCGCAAGCTGTTCCACCCCCGGCAATGGATGCATGCCATCGTCGGCACCCTGGTCGGCGCCCTGACCGGGGCCATAGTCGCCCACTACCTGCCCGCCGAGTGGCTGAACAAGATGCTGCCGGTGATCGTCTTCGCCTGCGGCCTGTACCTGCTGTTCGGCGGCACGCCTAAGGCCCCGCTGGACAGCGAGGCACCGATCAAGAAGAAATGGCAATCGACCCAGGGCTTCAGCCTGGGCTTCTACGACGGCGTGGCCGGTCCGGGCACCGGGGCGTTCTGGACCGTCAGCAGCCTGCTGCTCTACCCCATCGACCTGGTCAAGGCCAGCGGCGTGGCGCGCAGCATGAACTTCGTCAGCAATATCGCGGCGCTGGCGGTGTTCATCTTTTCCGGGCAGGTGGATTGGATCATCGGCCTGAGCATGGGGCTGTCGGTGATGGTCGGGGCGTTCTTCGGGGCACGCACCGCCATCAGCGGTGGTGCCAAGTTCATTCGCCCGGTGTTCATCACCGTGGTCCTGGGCCTGACCGTGCGCCTAGCCTGGCAGCACTGGTTCAGCGTGGCCTAAGCGACGCGCCACATAGAGGTCGATCAGGTAGCGGGCAATCGAGCGCGACGCCGGCAACGGCGGCAGCGTATGCACGTTGAACCACTGGGCATCCTCGATCTCGTCTTCCTGGGGCAGGATCTCGCCACTGGCGTACTCGGCATGGAAACCCAGCATCATCGAGTGCGGGAACGGCCAGCACTGGCTGCCCACGTACTGGATGTTGCGCACCTCGATGCTCACCTCCTCGCGCACCTCGCGCACCAGGCAATCCTCCGCCGACTCACCGGGTTCGGCAAAACCTGCCAGGGTGCTGTAGACCCCGGGCACGAAGCGTGGCGAACGGGCCAGCAGGATCTCGTCGCCCCGGGTGATCAGCACGATCATGCTCGGCGAGATCCGCGGATAGGCCCGCAGGTCGCAGCTCTGGCAGTACATCGCACGCTCCCCTCGCACCTGCGCCATGGGCTGGCCGCAACTGCCGCAGAAGCGATGTTCCCGAGCCCAGGTACCGATCTGCGCGGCGTACCCCAGCACCTTGTACAGGGTGTGGTCGCCCTCCAGCATGAAGGCCCGCAGGCCTTTCCAGCCGCAGCCCTGGACCTGGGCACGGGAAGCGAGCTCGAGCAGGTATACCGGCTCGCCATCGAGGTGGCCGATGCCATGCTCGGCCAGCACCGGCAGGTCCTGGTTCTTGAGCCAGTGCCGGGGGAACAGCACGCCGTTGTCGTCGTAGAGAAAACCTTCCGGGCCACGGGCCACGGCCCAGCCGCCGGGAAGGTCGGTATCCAGTACTGCGGTGGTCCAGCGTGCAATCATCTTCAGTCAGTCCAGGAATTCGGGTTTCTGTTTGCTCATGTGGGCGGCGATGGCCACGCGCAGGTCATTGGACTGGAGCATGGCGGCGTTCCAGGTGGCCACGTACTCCAGGCCATCGTCGATGCGGTGGTCGCGCATGTAGCTGAGCATTTCCTTGGTGCCGGTCACGGCGATCGGCGACTTGGCGGCGATCTCCCGGGCGATTTCCATGACCCCGTCCAGCAGGCTGGAGGCGTCGGCATAGGTGCGATTGACCAGGCCGATCTGGCGCGCCTCCTCGGCGCCGAAGGTCCGTCCGGTGTAGGCCAGCTCACGCAGCATGCCGTCACCGATGATACGTGGCAAACGTTGCAGTGTGCCGACATCGGCGGCCATGCCGATATCGATCTCCTTGATCGAGAACTGCACGTCGGCCGCGGCATAGCGCATGTCGCAGGCGCTGATCAGGTCGATGGCGCCGCCGAGGCAGTAGCCCTGGATAGCCGCCAGCACCGGCTTGCGGCAGTTGTCCACGGCAGTGAACGAGGACTGCAGCTCGAGGATCTTGCGCCGCAACAGGCGGGCATTGCGGCCCACGTCCTTGCCCAGTTCGTTGGCGAATCCGGCCAGCATCATCAGGTCGATGCCAGAGGAAAAGTGCTTGCCGGCACCGCTGAGCACCACCACTCGCACCGCGTCGGTCTCGTCGATCCACTGGAAGATATCGACGATCTCACGCCAGAACGCGGCGTTCATGGCGTTGATCTTTTCCGGGCGGTTGATCTGCACATGGGCGATGTTGTCAGCGAGTTCGACGCGAAAGGCTTGGTATTCGGACATGGCAGCGATCCTTTTCTGGTGAGCAAATGAGGGCCGAACTATAGCAAGTGGCAAGCGCGCCCCGTAAGGCAGCGCATTGGCCAAAAGCGGGACTGGCACAGGCCCTGCCCCGCCAGTGATGGCGCAACCGCTCAGCCCACTTTCGCCGTGCGAAACGCCGCGGTCTCATAGGGCACCGTGACTTCGGCCTTGTCCCGCAATTGGGGTTCGCTGGCGATCAGCGCGGCGATCTGCCGGTCCACCTCGTCGCGCCCGGCCTGGGGCGAGGCGGCGATGAAGCTGGTGGAACGCACGCGATTGAACAGCACGTCCTCCACCGGGCCATGGTGTCCATGGCGAAAATGCTCTTCCTGCAACGGGCCGAAGCCGGGGTGGGGAAAGACCTGGCGCCAGGCTCCGGTGTAGTAGCGCGGCGTATCGCCCTGCAGGGCGTTGACGATGCGGTCCAGGCGCGCCACCCAGGGTACCCGTGCATCGCGCTGGTTCCACACCAGCGCCAGCTGGCCGCCCGGCTTGAGTACCCGATGGATCTCGTCCAGGGCCCCAGGGGTGGCGAACCAGTGGAAGGCCTGGGCGCAGACCACCACATCCACCGAGGCATCGCGCAGCGGCAGCGCCTCGGCAGTACCCTCCAGGACCTGGACCTCGGGCTGGGCCTCGGCCAGCCGGGCACGCATTTGCGCCACGGGCTCCACCGCGATCACCTGGGCGTCGGTGGCCGCCAGGCGCGCAGTGAACTTGCCGGTGCCGGCGCCCAGGTCCACCACTACCCTGGCTGCGCGCAGGCCCAGCGCCTGGCGCAGCCAGGGGTCCAGTTCCGGCGGATAACCGGGACGCCCCCGAACATAAGTGTCGGCAGCCTGCTGGTAGCCGTCGGCCGCTGCATGGTGAATGGACTGATCGTTCACGGAACACCTCCTGGTCACGGATGCTGGCGCTTGAGGATAAACCCTCAACGGCCACGGCCGGGATGAAACAAATGTCAGCTACGCCCGGGCCCGTCAACGGGGTGTGGGCAGGCTCAGGCGAAACCGCGCGCCGCCCAGTGGCGAGGCTTCCACCGTCAAGGTGCCACCCTGGGCCTCCAGGGCCCGGCGACTGATGGCCAGGCCCAGGCCGAAGCCACCGGTGGAGCGATCGCGGCTGCGATCCAGGCGATAGAAGGGTTCGAACACCCGCTCGCGTTCGTCGTCAGGGATGCCGATACCATCGTCGTCGACCCAGATCTCGCACCCCTGGTCGCTGACCAGCACCCCGACCTGGATGCGCTTCTCGCAATAACGGGTGGCGTTGCGCAACAGGTTCTGCAGGGCCCGCGCAGTCAGGCGCGGGTCCAGGGTGAAACGCTCCAGGGTGCCATGCAGCAGCACGTCGATGACCAGGTCCGATTCCAGCTCGTCGTCGACGCTGCCCAGGATGCTGTCGATGAACTCGTCCAGGGCCACCTCGATCTGCTCCGGCAAACAGGCCGGATTCTGCAGGCGGCTGTAGGACAGCAGCTCCAGCACCAGCTCATCCAGCTCGCGGATGTGCGCCACCAACCCTTGCAGGCGCTCACGGCTGGCTGCCGGCAAGTCGTCGGATAACGCCAGGGCCAGGCCGAAGTCGAGCCGGGTCAGGGGCGTGCGCAATTCGTGGGATACCGCATTGAGCAGGTCGCGCTGCTGGTTCAGCAGTTGCTCGATATCTCCGGCCATGGTGTCGAACACATGGGCCAGGCTGCCGATGTTGGAGCTGGCCGGCAACTGCGTACGCTCATCCAGATGGCCCTTGCCGAAGCGCTCTGCGGTGCGCTTGAGGCGCTCCAGGTCACGCCAGTGGGGCCGGACCCACAACAGCAGGCAGGCCAGCAGCACCGCACCGATCAGAACGTTGATGCTCCAGTACAGCAGGTTGACGTCCAGCGGGTCCGGCGGCATCACCAGCTTGACCGCCAACTGGTCGTGCAACGGCGACACCGCCAGGGTCCGCGAGCCCCAGTCGCCAACCCGCACCACCTTCTTGCCAGCCAGCAGGCGGGCCCGTTCGTCGGCACTGAAATCGGGGTCGTCGATGCGTACCAGGGCCACCTGCAACGGGCGGAAGTCCTCGTCCATCTCCCGGGCGAGCGCCGGCCATTGCGCCGGGGGCTGGGTGCGGAACTGCCTGGCGATCAGTTCCTGCAAACCCCGGGACTTGGTCAGGTTGTAATCGATGAAGCGCTGGTGAAACACCTTGATCACCAGGTCAGGGACCAGGTACATCGCGGCGCTGAAGGCCACGATGGTGATCAGGTACAGCCGGACCAGGATGCGCAGCATGGGTTCAGCATTCCCACTCGGAACGGCTGAACAGGTAGCCCTTGCCCCAGACGGTCTTGATCTTGCGCGCCTCGCCGGCGTGGTCGTCGAACTTGCGTCGCAGCTTGGAGATGGCCACGTCCACCGAACGGTCGGTGCCGTTGAACTCGATACCGCGCAAGCGCTGGAGGATCTGATCGCGGCTCAGCACTTCGCCGGCATGCCGGGCCAGCACCACCAGCAGGTTGTATTCGCCGCTGGACAGTTCCACCAGCTGGTCGCGCCAGGTCACGGTGCGTTCCGATAGATCGATGCACAGGTTGCCCATGAGGATCCGGTCGCTGGCGGTCTGCGGCTCGCCCAGGCTGCTGCGGCGCAACAGGGTCCGGACCCGGGCCAGCAACACTCGCGGCTCGCAGGGCTTGGTCACATAGTCGTCGGCGCCCATTTCCAGGCCCAGCACCTGGTCGTGGCTGTCATCGCGGGCGGTCAGCATCAGGATCGGCAGGCTGGCCGAGTCGGCCCGCAGCAGCCGGCACACTTGCAAGCCATCCAGGCCCGGCAGCATCAGGTCGAGGATCACCAGGTCCGGCGGGTTGCTCCGGGCCCGCTCGCGCACCTGGTCGCCACGGCTGATGACGCTGACCTGGTAGCCGTTGCGCTCCAGGTAGCTGGCAATCAGTTCGGAGAGCGCGGGGTCGTCTTCGACAAGGAGGATATTGGCCATGGAAGAGAAATCTTTATTGAAGAAATACGAAGAACCGGCGTTATCCATAGATGCGCCGGGAACTAGCAGCAAGGTTGCCAAGCATATACAACGCGGCCCCGACAGGCTCGTGCGCTTCACATTTTTTCACACAGCGGCTACATAGCTTCACAGCGCCTTAACCCCCATGCCCTTAGCATGCCGGGTTCATCATTGGGGTATCAGTATGTCGAACAAACTCTTCGCGCCGCTTTGCCTGCTGGTCATGGCCGCGACGCTGAGCGCCTGCGGCCAGTCCGGCAGCGAGCAGAAACCGGCGCCGGCCAAGGTCCGCACCGAGATCGTGCGCAGCCAGGCCTTGTCCATCACCAGCGAATTGAGCGGACGGATCGCCGCGCCACGCATTGCCGAAGTCCGCGCCCGGGTGGCCGGCGTGGTGCTGCAACGGACCTTCCGCGAAGGTTCGGACGTCAAGCAGGGCGACGTACTGTTCCGCATCGACCCGGCGCCGTTCAAGGCCGACCTGGACAGCGCCGTGGCCAGCCTGCGCAAGGCCGAGGCCACCGCGTTCCAGGCCCGTTTGCAGGAGCAGCGCTACTCGCGGCTGATCGCCGACCAGGCCATCAGCGGCCAGGAATACGACAACGCCCGTTCCGCTGCGCGCCAGGCCGACGCCGAAGTCGCCGCCAACCAGGCCGCGGTGCAGCGGGCCAGGCTGAACCTGGGCTACGCCACCGTCACTGCGCCGATTTCCGGTCGGGTCGGCCGCGCCCTGGTCACCGAAGGTGCCCTGGTGGGCCAGGGCGAAAGCACGCCCCTGGCGCTGATCCAGCAGCTGGATCCGATCCACGCCGACCTGACCCAGTCCACCCGCGAGCTCAACGATCTGCGGCGGGCCCTGCGCGCCGGCCAACTGCAGCAGGTCGGCAAGGACCAGGCCAAGGCCACCCTGGTGCAGGACGATGGCAGCCTCTATCCGCTACCGGGCAAGCTGCTGTTCACCGATATCAGCGTCGACCCCGGCACCGGCCAGATCACCCTGCGCAGCGAGTTCCCCAACCCGGAACTGGACCTGCTGCCCGGCAGCTTCGTCCGGGTCCGCCTGGAGCAGGCGGTCAACCGCCAGGGCATCAGCGTCCCGCAGCGGGCCATCCAGCGCGATGGCGCCGGTATCGCCCAGGTGTTGCTGGTGGACGCCGAAAACCGCGTGGTACAGCACCCGGTGCACCTGGGCGGCGTGCAGCAAGACCGCTGGATAGTCACCGACGGTCTCAAGCCCGGCGACCGGATCATCGTCGAAGGGCTGCAGCACGCCCGTCCCGGCGAGCAGGTCGAGATCGATGACGCCCCCCTCGCGCACGTCCAGAACCCAGGCCAATAGGTAGTACAGATGCCGCAATTCTTCATTGACCGTCCGGTGTTCGCCTGGGTGGTCGCCTTCTTCATCCTGATCGGCGGCGCCCTGGCGATACCCCAGTTGCCGGTGGCCCAGTACCCCAACGTCGCCCCGCCGCAGATCGAGATCGCCGCCACCTACCCGGGTGCCTCGGCCCAGACCATGGACGAGTCGGTGGTCAGCCTGATCGAGCAAGAGCTCAACGGCGCCGACCACCTGCTGTACTTCTCGTCCCAGAGCAGCCTGGGCAGTGCCACCATCACCGCCACCTTCCAGCCGGGCACCAACCCGGAGCTGGCCCAGGTGGACGTGCAGAACCGCCTCAAGGCGGTGGAGCCACGCCTGCCCCAGGCCGTGACCCAGCAAGGCCTGCAAGTGGAGAAAGTCTCTGCCGGCTTCCTGCTGCTGATCACCCTGAGCTCCAATGACGGGCGCCTGGACGAGGTCGCGCTCAGCGACTACATGGCGCGCAGCGTGCTGAACGAGATCCGCCGCCTGGATGGCGTCGGCAAGGCCCAGTTGTATGGCGCCGAACGGGCCATGCGGATCTGGCTCGATCCGCAGAAGCTGATCGGCTTCAACCTGACTCCGGCCGACGTCAACGCCGCCGTAGCCGCGCAGAACGCCCAGGTACCGGCAGGCAGCATCGGCGACCTGCCCGGCCCTTCCAGCCAGGAAATCACCGCCACCGTGCTGGTCAAGGGCCAACTGAGCAACCCGGAGGAGTTCGCCGACATCGTCCTCAAGGCCAACCCCGACGGTTCCACCGTGCGTATCGGCGACGTGGCGCGGGTGGAAGTGGGCAGCCAGGAATACCAGTTCGGCACGCGCCTGAACGGCAAGCAGTCCACCGCCGTCGGCGTGCAGCTGTCTCCCGGAGCCAATGCGCTGAACACCGCGACCCTGATCCGGGCAAAGATGGATGAGCTGTCGCGCTACTTCCCCGCCGGCGTGGAATACAAGATCCCCTACGACACCTCGCCGTTCGTCAAGGTCTCGATCACCAAGGTGCTCTACACCCTGCTCGAGGCCATGGTCCTGGTGTTCCTGGTGATGCTGCTGTTCCTGCAGAACATCCGCTACACCCTGATCCCGACCCTGGTGGTCCCGGTGGCGCTGATGGGCACCTTCGCCACCATGCTGGCCCTGGGTTTCTCCATCAACGTGCTGACCATGTTCGGCATGGTGCTGGCCATCGGCATCCTGGTGGACGACGCCATCGTGGTGGTGGAGAACGTCGAACGGATCATGGCCAACGAGGGCCTGCCCCCCCGGGAAGCCACGCGCAAGGCGATGCAGCAGATCACCGGCGCGATCATCGGTATCACCCTGGTGCTGGTGGCAGTGTTCATCCCCATGGCCTTCATGCCAGGCTCGGTGGGGGTGATCTACCAGCAGTTCTCGCTGTCCATGGCCACCTCGATCCTGTTCTCGGCGTTCCTGGCCCTGACCCTGACCCCGGCCCTGTGCGCGACCCTGCTCAAGCCCATCGCCGCCGGCGAGCATCACGAGCGTGGCGGCTTCTTCGGCTGGTTCAACCGCCGCTTCGAGCGCCTGACCGACAGCTACCAGGGTGGCGTGGCCTATGCGCTCAAGCGCAGCGGGCGCTACCTGCTGATCTACCTGGCGTTGCTGGTGGTCATGGCGCTGCTGTTCGTGCGCCTGCCCTCCTCGTTCCTGCCAGTCGAGGACCAGGGCTACACCATCACCGATATCCAGCTGCCACCGGGTGCCAGCCAGAACCGCACCATCCGCGTGGTGGAACAGATCGAGGCACACAACGCCTCGGAACCGGGCGTGGGCGACAGCACCATCATCCTCGGCTTCAGTTTCTCGGGTAACGGGCAGAACGCGGCGCTGGCCTTCACCACCCTCAAGGACTGGTCGCAACGGGGCCGCGACGATTCGGCGATGAGCATCGCCGAGCGCGCCACCGCAGCCTTCGGCGAAATCAAGGATGCCGTGGCCTACGCCATCCTGCCGCCGCCGATCGATGGCCTGGGCACCTCCAGCGGCTTCGAGTTCCGCCTGCAAGACCGTGGCGGCGTCGGCCATGAAGCGCTGATGCAGGCTCGTACCGAACTGCTGCAGGCCGCGCAAAAGAGCCCGATCCTGGCCAACGTGCGGGAAAACGCCCTGGCCGAGGCACCCCAGGTGCAACTGGCGATCGACCGCAAGCAAGCCAATGCCCTGGGCGTGTCCTTCGGCGATATCGGCAGCCTGCTGTCCACCGCCCTGGGCTCGGCCTACATCAACGACTTCCCCAACCAGGGCCGGATGCAGCGGGTGGTGATCCAGGCCGAGGGCGACCAGCGCAGCCAGGTCGAGGACCTGTTGCGCCTGAACGTGCGCAACAGCGCCGGCAAGATGGTGCCGTTGTCGTCCTTCGTCAGCGCCAGCTGGAAGATGGGCCCCGCACAGTTGACCCGCTACAACGGCTACCCGGCGGTCGACGTCTCCGGCGAGCCGGCAGCGGGCCGCAGCACCGGCGAAGCCATGCAGGAAATCGAACGCCTGGTGGCCCAGCTGCCGAACGGCCTGGGCCTGGAGTGGACCGGCCTGTCGTTGCAGGAGCGCCTGTCGGGCAGCCAGGCCCCGCTACTGCTGGGATTGTCGTTGCTGATCGTGTTCCTGTGCCTGGCGGCGCTCTATGAGAGCTGGTCGATCCCGGCCTCGGTGCTGCTGGTGGTGCCGCTGGGCGTACTCGGCGCAGTACTGGCGGTGACCTTGCGCGACATGCCCAACGACGTGTTCTTCAAGGTGGGCCTGATCACCATCATCGGCCTGTCGGCGAAGAACGCGATCCTGATCATCGAGTTCGCCAAGAGCCTGTACGACGAGGGCCATGACCTGCTGGACGCCACCCTGCAGGCCGCCCGCCTGCGCCTGCGGCCGATCGTCATGACCTCCCTGGCGTTCATCCTCGGCGTGGTGCCCCTGGCCATCGCCACCGGCGCCAGCTCCGCCAGCCAGCAGGCGATCGGCACCGGGGTGATCGGCGGGATGATCACCGCGACCCTGGCAGTGATCTTCGTCCCGGTGTTCTTCGTGGTGGTGATGAAACTGGTGAAGCGCAACTCGCGCTAACCGCTACACGACCGCTCGCGGCAGGAGTAGCCGCTGGCGCAGGCTGTGCACAACCGCGCAGCGGGCGCCAGCGGAGCACCAGGCCGATCGCGGCCCCACGGCCGCTACGCGCCCGGTCGCTGCCTCGCAGGTTCGGTAGCAGCTACCGATCGCGCAGGCGCGCCATGGCCAGCACATCGACGTAGCGACCGTCACGCACCGCGTAGTCGCGCAACTGGCCCTCGGTCTCGAAGCCGAACTTGCGGTACAGGCCGATGGCCGCCAGGTTATCGGCGTACACCGTGAGCTCGACCCGACGCAGGTTCATCCAGTTGTCCGCCACCTCCAGCACCGCCGCCAGCAGGCGGCTGCCGATGC
Organism: Pseudomonas piscis; assembly: GCF_009380155.1. Taxonomy (GTDB): domain Bacteria; phylum Pseudomonadota; class Gammaproteobacteria; order Pseudomonadales; family Pseudomonadaceae; genus Aquipseudomonas; species Aquipseudomonas piscis. Next base: position 1,095,178 of record NZ_WHUV01000002.1, read on the forward strand.
CCTGGCCCTGCCAGGCCCGCGCCACCCCCATGCCAAAGCTCGCGCAATGGGAGCGCCGCACCCGCCCGATCTGCTCCAGGCTGCAATTGCCGATCACCACGCCCTGGTGCAGGGCCACCAGGGACACCAGCCGCTCGTTGTCCAGCCCGAGGCGCTTGCGCCACAGTTCGGGGGACTGGTAAGGCATCTGCAGGGTCTGGCTGGCCACCGTCGGTTCACTGTAGAGCGCGGTCAAGCCTTCAAGATGAGCCTCGCTGAAACGCTCGATGACAATGCTGGCGGGAGAACTGGGCATGGCGGGGCGTCCTTGTCGTTGGAATGGCCATCGAGTGTAAAACGCCGGGCCCTGCCATGACGAGCGCCTCCCTCAGGCAAACCAGTCCTCGCGCTCGGTGAAGGTATGCAGGATCAGGTCCACCAGTTGCTGGACTTCTTCCTCGTGCTGCACCTGGGCGTTCATCGCCAGCCAGGCGCGGCGCTGCATGCTTTCGCCGAACAGCCCGGGCAAGGCGGTCAAGCCGCGGTCGAAGCGGCTGATGTACTGCGGCAGCAAGCCGATACAGGCGCTGCAGCGGATCATCTCCAGCATCAGCTCATAGGAATGCACGTGCACCACCCCGGCCAGCCGCGAATCCACCAGGCTGTTCCAGGGGCGGAAGGGCTCGATCTGCCGGTCGTGTTGCCACTGCACCAGCATGTAGTCGGTCAGGTCGTCGACGCTGTCGGGGCGCGCCGCGACCCGGGAGTAGCGCTTGGCGATGTGCGGCAGGTAGTCGATACGCGCCAGGGGCATGGGTTCGCGAATGGCGAAGCTAGGCCCCGGCAAGGGCGAGTCGGCGGCCCCCAGCCACAGCACCAGGTCGGCGCTCAGGGCCCGCAGCGACAGGTCGCTGTCGATGGAGATGATTTCCAGGCGCGCGCTGGCGTTGCGCCGCAACAGGGCGATCAGGTCGCGACCCAGGATGTCATGCAGGATGGTCTCGGCCACCGCCAGGCGAATCAGCGGCTGCTCGATCACCGGCAGGCGCCGCTGGTGGGCCAGGGCGATCAACTGGGCCTGCAGTTGCAGGCCTTCGCGGCTCAGGCTCAAGGCGTTGCCCTGGTAGCAGAACAACGCACGCCGCAGGTGCTCCTCCAGCAACGCCAGCTGCTTGCGCAGCAAGGTGGCCTTGATGTTCAGGCTGCGGGCTGCCTGCATGAAGCAACCGCAACGGGCGCTCACCAGGAAATACTGGGCGACCTCTGGATCGATCCCGGCCGCCAGGGCCAGCCAGGCTTCCCGGGGTTCCTGGGGAACACTGTAGGGAACAACGCCCTGGTGTGGAGCAGGTTCGAGAAATGACATCGGTGACTCCCTGTCTTGTTGAGTGTTGCGTCCTTGGCTTGCGCCGGTGTTGGCAGCAAGCAGGCCGTGACGGCACGCGCCACATCCCACTTCCTGCCCTGCCCTGAAACCGCGTGGACCGGACCACGACGCCCCGCAAGATGGCGCCCGCTGCTGGCCCCGCTCCACGCGGGCCGGTTACTGAGCTTTTTCCTCCAGTGCCTGGTTGAGCGCCGCGCCATCGATGCTCAGCGTCGCGGTGTTGAGCATGCCCTCCAGATAGGCCTTGGCGATCTGCTCCTGGCGCTGGGCCCGCAAGGCCTGGACCAGGCGCTCACGCACCTCGTCCAGGCTGGCGGTACGCGCCGGTTGCAGCTCGGTCAGCTTGAGCACATGGAAACCCGCCGCGCTCTGCACCACCTCCGATACCGCGCCGACCTTGAGCCGGGCCACGGCGCCACGCACCTCCGGCACCAGTTGCTGCAGGGGCTGCAAGCCCGAATCGCCACCGTGCCGGGCACTGTCCGGGTCCTGGGAGTACTGCGCAGCCAGGGCGGCGAACTCACCGGGAGCGGCCTGGGCCTTCCTGGCGATCTCCTGGGCCTGGCGCCGCACCTGCTCCAGCGCCTGGGGCTCGGGCACCGCCAGGAAGACCTGGCTGACCCGGTACAACGGCGGGGTCAGCCAGGCCGACTTGCCGCTGTCGTAGGCCTGTTGCAGTTCGGCGGCGCTGGGGTAGTCCGCCGGCACCTGGCTGACCGACTGCATGTAGTCGCGAAAGACGATCTGCTCGGTGGCAGCGCGGGTTTGCTGCTCCACCTCCGGGCGCTGGCGCCAGCCCTGGGCATCGGCCTGCTCCAGCACCGCCTTCTGCGCCAGGCGCGAACGGATCCAGGTCTCCAGGGCCGGGCGATTGCCGCGCAGTTGAGTCCGGGCCTCCTCCGGCAGGCTGGCGAACAGCGCCTGGAGCTCCGCCACCGCCACCTGCTGGTTACCCAGGCGCGCCACCGCCGGGGTATTCGCCAATTGCTGCTGCAGCGCCGCCGGGGCCGGCTGCTGGGCCGCCACCGGATCGCTGCCCGGACGCAAGGCCAGCCCCAGGGCCAGGCCAAGCAGGGTCAGCGCCCCGGCACCGACCACCAGGGTCGGCTTCTTCACAGGACCGCCGCCTCTGCCGCGCCACTGGCCTGCGGCGTGCCGGCTGGCTCGACCTGGGCTTGGGCCTGCAGTTGGGCCGCCTGCTGGCTGTATTCACGCAGGTAGACGATGAACTCCTGGAGCAGGCGGTCCCACAGCTCCAGCTGGCTGCGCAGGTGGGTATCGCTGACCCCGGCCACCACCACGTCCATTTCCATCACCAGGAATTCACCCTGCAACGACAGCCGGGCGAAGCGCCGCGAGGCGTTCCACAGCTCCGCCAGGCCGGCCGGCAACTCGCCTTGGACGCGCAACGCACAGCTATAGGTGAAGTCCACGTAGTGCCCGGCCTCTGCCGCCGGGTTGCCGAAGCGCACGGCGTAGCCGATGCCCTGGCTGGCGCTGAGCAATTGCACGATACCGTTCTGCTCAGTGTGGTTGACCCGGTAACCGGCGCCTTGCAGCAGGTCGGTCAGGCTGTCGGTGGTGACGCTGGTGATCAAGGTTGCTTGTGTCATGTCTGTTCTTCCCTGGTAATCAATGAGCGCTCGCCGCCCGTGGGGCGTCGAACTGAGTCTGGTACAGGTCATCGCCGAAACCCTGGGCCAGTTCCTCGAACTTGACCCTAGCACTACCTGCGAAAGGCTGGCGGATCTTGACCACCTCGGCCACGTCGATCTTTTCGTAAGCCGTGAGGATTTCCTTGGCGACGCCGTACATCCGTTGATTCTTGACTGCACATTGCTGCACTTGTGTGTCACGTTCGTTCAATTGCGCCTGCAGCTTGACCCGCTCGGCCTCCTTGCCCCGGGCCAGCACCAGCAGTTCGTCGTAGGCCTTCTTGAACTTGCCCAGTTGCTCGCTGTTGGCGGCAGCCTGGGCCTGGGCCTGGCTCTGCAGGTTCTGCTGCTGGCCGGCCAGTTGCTCGGCCACGCCACGGCTCTTGGCCAGTTCGGCGGTGAGCTGCTTGACCTGGGCCTGGGCCTCCTTGGCGGCGTTTTCCGCGGCCAGCCGCGCGGCGGCGGCCTGGGCCTGCTCGCTCTGCAGGGCCTGCAACTGCTGGGTAGTGCTGCGCAACTGGGTGCGCAGGCGCTCTTCCATGCCTTCGGCGGCGGCGGGCGCGCTGGCCAGCACGCCCCAGGCCAGCAACAGGCCCACGGCCCCTGCCCTCGTCCGGCTGTTCATAACCTTCCTCCCTGCGCTTAGAAGCGCGTATTGAGTTCAAGCTGCATGACGTCGACTTCATAACGCGGCCCGTAGACTTCCGAGGCGCTCATGTAGCGGGCCGTGGCATAGATGTTCTTGTCGATGCCGTAGTTGCCGCCCAGGAAGTAGCCCTTGGCGTTGGTCCCGCCCAGGTGGAACGAAGAGTCGTTGAAGCCGTCAGGCAAGGCGTCGGGCTGGATGTACTTGTAGCCGGCCAGCAGGTTCCAGTCGCCGGCCTTCTTCATTTCCAGGGCATTACCCAGGGTGAACTGCAGCATCAGTGCATTGCCGCCGCTCTCGAACTCGCCATTGCGGTTGATGTTGTTGACGATCTGGCCTTCGCTGCGCTTGAGCATCTCGGCCTTGTCGTAGGCCAGGTTGCGGATGTAGTTGCCCTGGGTGCGCAGGCGCAGGTCATCCGGCAGCTCGGTGTCCCAGGCCAGGTTCAGGTCCAGCACATCGAACTTCGAGGCCAGGCCCACGTATTGCGGTTGCGGGGTCAGGCCGGGAGTGGCCGGGTTGGGCGCGATGTTGCGCAACAGGAACACGCTGTTGCCCTTCTGCATGAAGGCCACCCGCGAACCGTCGGTATCGCAGCCCGGGGCGCCGGCCCAGGGCGTGCAAGGGCTGGAGCGCTGGCCTTCGATATCCTCGAAGCGGTAGTAGGCCAAGGCGCCCTTGAGGCTGTTGCTGCGGTTGATCTTCCAGTTGGCGCCGATCTGCCCGCCGAACAACCACTTGGTGTCGCTCTCGTTCTTGTCGAAGCCGTTGCTGGTGGACGTGTCGTTGGTGTACTCCACCGGGAAGGCGCCGACCGTGCCGAACAGCCCCCAGTCGCTGTCGAGCTTGTGATTGAAGATCGCCGCCACGCCGTCGAAGTTCAGGTCGTTGGAGTACAGCATGTCGGTGGAATAGAACGGGTTGGCGATCCGTCCGCCGGTCAGGGTCAGGTCCTGGGTGGCCTTCCAGGTCAGGTAGCCCTGGTCGAGCCAGATGTCCTTCTTGCCGAAGCCGCCGCCCAGGGTCTGGGTGGTGGATACCGGGTTGTTGTCCGAGCCGGTGCCGATGCGGATACCCGCGGTCCATTCCGGCGAGATCACCGCCTTCATCCCCAGGCGCGCCCGCAGGCGGAACAGGTTGTCGCGGTCCTCGCGGGTGTTGAGCAGCGGCGGCAGCTTGCTGTTGGTGTCCTTGTTGACGTCGTAGGGGCCGCTGTCGTTGAGCTTGGCGTAGTCGACGATCTCGTTGCTGTTGTTGTCGGCGAAGAACCGCGACTCACTGCGCAGGCGAATGTCGCCATCGAAGGTGATGCGCGAGACCCAGTCCGGGAAGGTGTTGGGCTGGGCCCAGTTCTCCTGCTTGGCGGTGGCCATGACCTCGGCCTTGACCTGGTCGCGGATCTGGTCACGGACGATGGCCGGCACGTATTGCACCCGCACGTCCCCTGGCGCGGCCGCAGGTCCGCCGGCGGCCACCGCAGCCACCGCGGCGTTGGCCTGGCGAGCCTGCTGGGCCTCCTTCTCGGCCTGGGCGATCAGGCCGTCGGCCTGTTCCTGCTTCAAAACCCCCTGTTGCACCAACAAACGGATCAGGTTGATCGTGGCGTTCTCCGAAGGCGCGGCCGCCGCGGCCGTGGCCTGGCCGGCCAGGCCCAGGGCGACCATGCCGAGCGCCAGGGTCAATCGATTCAGGGTGGAAATCATCTGCACACAACTCCTGTAGAAACTGCAAAAGGGGTTCGATCAATTCGGGCGCCGGCCCTTGAGGGACAGGCGCACAGGCAAGGTCAGGGAAGCCGGCATGCGCTCCTTCAGGCGCGGCGTGGCCCGTAGCGCCGCCAGCACCTGTTCGTCGGTCTGGGCATCGCCGCTGGAGTGGGCCAGCAGCACCCGGGTGACTTGCCCGTCAGCGCCCAGCCACAGGTCCACCTGCAGCGAATAGGCCTTCTTGCGCAGCTCCGCATCCTCGCGCAGCGCGCGCTGGAAGGTCGCCGCCAGGTATTGCTTGTAGGTTCCGGTGCCCAGGCCGCCGCCACCGGAGCCAGCCATGCCGCCGCCCTTGCCGGCGCCGATGTTGAAAGCGTCGCCGCCCGCCTGGGCGTCGCCATCGATCTGCATCGGGTTGGCCAGGTCGTCCGCCGGCGATGGCGGTGCCTCTTCCTCGGGCTTGACCTCCTCGGGGGTCGGCGTGGGCTCGGGCTCCGGCACTTTCTCCTCCACCGGTTCCGGCTCCTTGGGCTTCTCCGGCGGCGGTGGAGGTGGCGGCGGTGGTGGCGGCAACGGGATGATGGTCGGCACCTTCGGCGCTTCCCGGCGCACCCCGGCCATGTCGTTGGCCCACTGCCACAGCAGCCAGGCGGCGACGCCCGCCAGCAGCAGCCCGAGGCCCCACTTGAGCAGGCGCACGGCTTTTTGCTTTGGCTGAACCGGCGGGAGCTGGATAGGTTGTTGTGCGGTCATGACTCAGCCCTGGGGTTTGCCGGTAACCAGCCCGACCTGGGACAGCTCCAGGCGGCGCAACAGGTCGAGGACCTCGATCACCTTCTGGTACTGCACCGTGGCATCGCCGCGGACGATGATCGGGAAGTCCGGGTTCTGCGCCTTCTCGATGCGCAGGCGCTCTTCCAGCTCGCCCAGGGTCACCGGGTAGGCATCGAGGAACACCTGGCCGCCGTCGTTCACCGAGATGGCCTTGGTCTTGGCCTCAGACAACGACACCGAGGCGCTGGCCTTGGGCAGGTGGATCTGGATGCCCGAGACCTGGGCGGTGGCGGTGAGGATGAACATCACCAGCACCACCATCAGCACGTCCACCAGGGGCGTGATGTTGATGCTGTCGACGGCGGCATCGTCTTCGTCGTCATGGGAGGCGTTCACGGAAGCCATGGCAGTTCTCCTCAGGCCGGGACCGATGCGTTGCTGTGGCTGACCCGCCAGTGGGCGTTCTCATGCTGCTGGCTCTCGCCGTGCAGCTCCGCCAGGCGGGTAATGAACTCGTCGACGAACACCCGCATGTCGGCCCCCACTTCCTTGTTGCGGGTGATCAGGCGGTTGTAGCCGAACAGTGCCGGGATCGCGACGAACAGGCCCATGGCGGTGGCCAGCAAGGCCGCGGCCATGCCCGGGGCGATGGCGTTGATGTTGACGTCGCCGGCCATGGCGGTGCCGAGGAACACCACCATGATCCCCAGCACCGTGCCCAACAGGCCGATGTAGGGACCGCCGGCGATGGCGTTGGACAGGGTCGAGAGCTTGGCGCTCAGCTGCTGGTTCTCGCGGGTGCGCACCCCGTCCATGGAGCAGCGGATGGCTTCGATGGTGGCCGCCGACACCGACGAGGTATCGGCGCCCTGCTCGCGGCGGGTACGGATCTCCTTGACCGCCACCAGGTACAGGCGCCACAGCGAGGAGTGCTCCAGGCGTGCATCCAGGGCCTGGTCATCGGCGAACATCTCAAGACGGGTGCCGACTTTGGCGAACTGCTCGCGAAACAGCGTATTGGCGGCGCTGACCCGGCTGACCATGCGGTTCTTGCGCAGCATGATCACCCACGACTGGATCATCATCGCCACCAGCACCAGGATGATCACCCAGGCGTCCACCGGCACCGCCTTGAGCAAGAAGCCCAGGCTGCCGAAGCCGAAGCCCGACTGTTCTTCATCGACGCCGTAGGCCACCAGTTTCGACTCGGCGCCCTGGGCGCTGGCATCGGCCAAAAGCAGCGCCGCGGGACGTGCCACCTTGGACAGGCGCAGCTCGTCCATGGCCCCGGTGAACGGCAGGAAATGGCTGGCCTCGGCCCCTGCCGCGACCGGCAGGTCGGCGCCGATGGCCAGCGGCGAATTGAACGACGGGATGGCCTGGGCCAGGCTCGCGGTTTCCCGGCCATTGACGTACAGCGCCAGCCGGCTGCCCTCGCCGCTCAGGGCCAGGTGCTGCCATTGCCCCGGATTCAAGGGCTGGGTGGATACGGCGCGCTGGCCGTCCACTTCCACGAACGGCATGCCCTGGTTGACCCCGACCAGCAGGCTGCCGGCGCCTTCGCGCCGGGCCAGCAGCAGCTGTTCGCCACTGGCCTGGTCCAGGCGGACCCAGGCGCTGAAGGTGAAGGCGCCGCCGGCATTGTGCTGCAGCGAGGGGCTGGCCGGCAGCAGCAATGGCTGGCCACTGAACTGCAGGGCACGGCCGATCACTCCATCGATGCTCGCCCCGGTGGCACCCTGCGCGGTGTTGCCATAGGCGGTGGTGTCCTTGGCCGGGATGCCGTTGCCACCCTCGAAGTGGTAGATGGCGGTGTAGCTGGGATCGAAAGTCAGCTGGCCGTTGGCGGTGGCCGGGGCCTTCTGGTTGCCGTAGTACATCCAGATGTCCTGGCGCTGGCCACCTTCGACCTTGGGTACGTCGACCCAGATCAGCGCCATGCCCATCAGGGGGTCGAAGCTCTCGATCTGGTGGTTGAGCACGGTCTTGTCATCGGCGGCGACGAAGCGCAGGTCGGAGCCGTCCTCCTTGACCCCGTCGAAGGTGAAGTTGCCGGTATGCAGGCGTACCAGCAGCGCGGTACGGCCCAGGGCCTCGTTGATGGCCGCCCCCTGGGGCGTGGTATCGACACTGATCTGCTTGCGGTAATGCCAGTCGTCCTGCCACCAGGCATGGGCCGTGGCCGGGAGCACGAAGCCCAGGCAGATCAACAGGCTCAGGAATAAGCGTTGCATGGAAGGGTTCTCCGTAAAAAGTCAGAACGTGGCTTGCACACTGAAGTGCAGGCGCGGGTCGTATTTCTGGGTGTTGGGGCCGTCTTTGAGGGGGTAACCCCAGTCCAGGCTGCCGGACAGCCACTTGCTCAAGCTGGCGCGGGTGCCCAGGCCGACACTGGCCAGGCTGTATTGGTCTTCCTGCTCGGGCAGTGGCTCGTGCAGGCTCAGGCGCGCACCTTCGGCGAAGGCGTAGAAGCGCCACTCCTGCACGTAGCTGCCGAGGAACTTGGCCAGGGACGGCGTGCGCAGTTCCTGGGAGAACAGCCAACCTTCGTCGCCGGTACGCTCGGCGGCCAGGTAGCCACGCACCGAGGTGGCGCCGCCGGCGGAGTACTGTTCGTTGGAGACCAGCGGGCCCGAGGCCAGCTGGAAAGCGGTCTTGGACGCCGATTGCCAGTCGTTGGCGAAGGTATAGGTGAAGCTGGCATCGCCCTTGAGCACCGAAAAGCTGGCACTGGCTTCGTCACGTTTGTAGTGGAACTCGCGGGCGTCACTGCCATAACCGAAGAAACGCCGGGTACCGATCACCAGGTTCAGGCCCAGGCTCAATTGCGACTTCTCGCTGTAGCGGTAGCCGTTGTAGCCGAAGGTCAGCGGTGCGTACTTGAGCGGGATCTGGTCGCTGCTGCGGCCGAAGCGCATCTCTTCGTCGAAGTCCTTGAAGTCCACGCCCGCCGACAGCGAGTTGGCCCAACTGTCGCTGGCCGGCAAGGCATAGATCGCCGCGACCCCGTAGGAATGGCCCTTGCCCAGCACGTTGCTGCCGCCAATGGTGGCGATGTTGCTGTCGGACTGGTAGCCGGAGAACTGCAGGCTCCAGCGATCGCTCAAGGGAGCGGTATAGGAACCGGACCAGACCTTGGCGTTGGAGGTGTCCTGGGGCGCAGTGAAGAAGGTCAGGGAAACGCTGTGGCCCAGTTGCCAGAGGTTGTCGTAGCCGACACTGGCCACGGTGCGCAGCTTCTCGGTATCGGCGCTGTAGTCGTTGTTCAGGCCGATGCTGGCGCGCCAGGGATTCTTGTCTTCCACCTGCAGGTCCACATCCATGGTTCCCGGCCGCTGGCCTTCGCGCACCAGGGGCATGACCTGGCGCCCGCCACCGCGATTGAGCCCCGCCAGCTGGTTCTGCACCGTGGCGAAGTCCGGCACCTGGCCCTCTTGCAGCGCCGGCACCTGCTCGCGGATCTCCAATGGCGAGTAGTGCTTGGCGCCCACCACGCGCACCCGGCCGACCTTGGTCTCGCTGACTTGCAGGTAGACGATGCCGTCATCGACCTTCTGCTCCGGCAACTCGACATACACCGACTGGTAGCCGCGGGCCTGGTAGACCTTCTGCAGGGCGTCGCGGGCGCCCTCGATGTCGCTCAGGGCCTTCTGCGGCCCGAGGAACGGATACACCGCCTCTTCGATAGCCCTGGCGTCGAGCACGGTATTGCCGCGCACGAAGTACTCGTTGACGTCCACCAAGCGCGCCGGGACCTGGGCCTCCTGCGCGGGTTCGGCTGGCACCTGGCCGCCCTCCTCGGCTTGCACCGCCGGCGCCAGCGCCAGCCATGCCAACCAGCCGCACAACGGCCACCAGCGCCCGCTACTGCCCGGTCGTCCTGATTTGCCCGAATACTCCACACCGCCCCCTAGAAGTCTGAAAATTGGCGCGCGCACGCGCATTGCCGTCGCCGTCTGCACAGCGTTTGGCCGATTCAATTGCTGGTGATCGAGGTATTGTCGTGACGTGCCAGCCAGGTATGCAGCAGCGCGAAGTTCAGCGAGAACTCCGGCATCTGCAGCAAGGCTTTGCAGAACACTTCACCGATGATCTTGTGGATCAGGTGCACCGCCCGAGGGTTGTTCAACAGCGCGGCGATATCGCGGCTCAGGACACTGAAGCTCCAGACCTTCTGGTTCAGGCCCAGGCCGACGAACCAGCGGAACAGCAGGTTGTAGTTCAGCTGTTCGTAGAGCTGCTGTTCGCTGGGCACCGAGTACAAAAGCTGCAGCAACAGGATGTGCATCACCGTGCGTGGGGCGATGCACAGGCCGGCCTCGGCATTGAGGGTCTCGAACAACTCGGCATGGCGGTCCAGCAGCTCTTCGATCTGCGGGCGCAACAGCACCAGCGAGTGCCCTGGCGGGATGTAGCTGGACACCTCCTTCAAGGCGCCCTGCCAGTCATCCTGGGAGACGATCCAGACCCACGGCGCCCCATAGCGATAGACCGAGACCGGCTTCTTGCGCGCCGCCTCGACGATCTTCGACAACCGCTGGTCCAGCTCCTGCATGCCCACTTTCGAGTAGCGTTCCATAGTCCCCATAGCCTCACTCCCGGCGTCCCGCCTCGGCTTAAAAAAGTGGCCTGGCGGCCCCCTCAAGCGCGTTACATACCCAAGACGTGCGTGGCGATGTGCTACCGAACTTTTGTCATAAAAGCTTCATTCACAAGCTGGGCAGCGGCCTGAAGCCGTCCGCCAGGTGGCACGGTGGGTCGGGGTCCTGCGGCCGCTGCGCGGTGGGTCGCAGCCCCGTGTAACCGCTGCCGCAGGCTGCCCATGACCGCGCAGCGGGCACCCTGGCAGTGGGTCAGGTGGGTCGAGGTTCTACGGCCGCTGCGCGACCGGTCGCAGGCTCGACAGCGGCTACACAGGTGGGGCGCCGTAGCTTTTTGCTGGTGGCGGAGTAGACTCGCGCAACCCCCAGGACTACTCGGCAACATGGACGAACTTCACTTCAGCCCCGCGCAACTGGCCAACCGCACCGAAGCCAGCCAGGCCAGCGTAAATAGCGCCGTCGAGCTGCGGCCCCGGCCCGGTATCGCCCTGCTCGCCAGCGGCAGCGACTGGGCTGCCAGCGCGATCCCTGGCCAGGCCGGCCCGCTCGACGCTGGCGCAGGCCGACCTTCCACTGGCAAAACCGGAACCCACCCATGAAGTTCACTTCGGCAGGCAAGCTCATCGAGCCTCGGCGGGTCGGCTATCGGAGCCTGGGTTTCGGCGAAGCTACATCCCTTGAGACAACCCCCTTTGAGCTGCTGATAAACCATTGGGAGCTGGCCCAGGGCTTTATCCAATGCGCCGATGGGTTCATTAGCCAGTGCCGGGAAGACGACCTGGCTCAGGGTTTTGCCGACATCGTGCAATTGCAGCGACTGGACTACCCGAAGTTCGAGAATCTGCTGGCGAACCAGCCGCAACTGGCAGCCGAGCTGATCAAGGACTACCTCTACTTCGAACTGCTGTATGCACTGTTCCCCAATACCAGCGCACTGGAGCTGGTCATCAACGAGATCGCCAGCGTCCTCGTCGCGAGGACCACAGTGACCATCACCGGCCTGACGTTTCCCGTCTATCACCGACACTCAGCGCACTGACCTGCCGGCGCGAACCTCAGCTGGTCGTTTGCAACAGGCGGGCTATGCGCTCACGCAACGCACCATGCTCCGCCTCGGCATAGGCAACGGCGGTTTTCCAGTCGTAGAACCAGACCGGCATGCGACGCTTGTCCTCCGGCTCCGAGGCATAGCGGGGAAAGAGATGGCAATGCAGCTCCGGCTCCGAATTGCCGAGGATCTCGTAGTTCATGCGCAACGCCCCGGTGGCCTCCAGCACCGCATCGCCAAGACGCGCCATGTCCAGCAGGTAAGCGGTCCGGGCCTGGGTATCGAGGTCGTTCAGGCTAGGCACCACCGGGTCCGGCAACAGCAGGCAGTAACCCGGCAGGAACTGCACATCCCCCATGACCGCCCAGCCCGAAGGCATCCGGCAAATCACCTTGTCATTGGCGCCCTGGCGGGCCAGTTCGACACGTTGCGAAATCAGCGACATTCATTTTCCCTTGATATTGGTCCCGGCATCGGTCGCCGGGCACGGAGTGCTCAAGCTTCGCTCGAGGGCGAGCCCACCTTTGCGAGACCGACAGTTTCAACATGCCGCACAGGCCGTTGGCCGATGACATCGAACCGGTGCCAATGCTTGGTTCCGCGCAGACTGGGGCCGTCGTACTCATGGACCTCGAAATTGATCAAGGCGAAGTCGGAAAACAAGGCACGAACCTCTGGCTCGGAGTGAAAAGTCCTCGAAGGATCGCTCGCCCAGCCGTCTCTATCGCCAAAGAACTGCCCCACGAAGATACCGCCCGGTAACAGGGCCGCCCGGACAGTGGCCCAAAACTCCTCAAAATGCCCAGGATGACAAAATGGCATCGACATGCCGGCATGGATCAATGCTGCGCCCGGCAGTGTCGCCAGCGCCTCGAACCTTTGCACCACGGCAGCCAGCTGGTTGCCTGGATAGTCCGCGCTGATGGCCCTGGTCATTGCAATTGCCGCTGGCTCCTGGTCAATGGCCAGGACATCCCAGCCTGCTGCCATGAGGGCACGGGTCGCGTTACCAGAGCCGCAGCCCAGATCGATGGCCTGCCTGGAGCGCGGCAGAGGCTGCGCAAGCTCGATCGCGGCTTGCAGAAGCGCCGATGCCGGACGATCACGATGGTGCTCGTAATAAACGTTCCACTGCGCTGGCTTGACCGAGTCTTGCGGTTGCATTGCTTGCTCTCATGATCGTGATCACCCCGTGCACAGGCGCAGATACTGGCGCGCCTCCTCTACCCCGTCCACCTTGGCCTGCGCTTGCAAGCCTCGCCCGCTGCCCACTCGAAGGCGCAGAACTCCCGGCCAGCAGCGAGCACAGCCGGGGCACGCGTTCCCGGACAAAGCGCAGAGCCTCTTCAGATAGCGCTTTTGACTTTGCTCCAGACCCGGGTGCGGATGCGCTCCAGCTTCAGCGGCAAGGGTTCCAGCGGAACCAGCGTGGCCAGGGTTGGCTTGTCCGGATAGATCCATGGGTTGTCACGCAATGCCTGCTCGACAAACTCGGCCGCGTCCTTGTTGGCATTGGGATACAGCGTGTGATTCGAGGTCTTGGCGATGACCTCCGGGCGCAACATGTAGTTGATGAATGCCAGCGCTTGCCGTGGATGGGGAGCATCCTTCAACAGCACCAGGTTCTCCGACCAGACCAACGCGCCTTCGCGGGGCAGGCTGTAGCTGATCTTGCGTCCGGTATTGGCCTTGTCGTTGGCCGCCTGCGCCGCGAGAGCGCCATTGGCCCAGCCGACGACCACGCAGATATTGCCGCCAGCCAGGTCGGCGTCGATCCGCGATGAGTCGAAATACAGGATATAGGGGCGGATCTTCAGCAGCAGGGCCTGGGCCTTCTGGTAATCGTCCGGGTTCTTGCTATTGCTCGGGAGCCCGAGGTAGTTCAAGGCGATCGAAATGATCTCGCTGGGAGAGTCCAGCATGGCCACGCCGCAGGACTTTAGCTTGCTGATGTTGTCTTCCTTGAAGATCAGGTCCCAGCTGTTAACCGGCGCCTCATCACCCAGGGCAGCCCGGACCTTGTCCACGTCATATCCGATGCCGGTGGTGCCCCAGAGATAGGGCACGGCGTAGCGGTTACCGGGATCGTTGACCGCGAGCTGGGCCAGGATGTCCGGATCGACATGGGACAGGTTGTCCAGCTGGCCGCGATCCAGAGGTTGCAAGACGCCCGCCTGGATCAGGCTGGGCAACACATTGGAGGTCGCCACCACCAGGTCGTAGCCCGTACGCCCGGCCATGACCTTGCTCTGCATGATGTCGGCGCTGTCAAAGGCGTCCATGTGCAGGCGGATACCCGCTTCCTGCTCGAACTCCTTGGGCGTCTCTGGCGCAATGAGGCCGAACCAGTTGTACAGGTAGATCCCGGGCTCCGGGGCCGCCACCGAGGTGCTTGCCCCTGCGCCGAGAACCAGGGCCGAAATAACGCTGCGAAAATAGGCTTTTCCCATGGGACATCCTTGTCGAAACGACACGCCCTCTTGGCTGTCGTGAATGGTGCTGGCGAATATACCGGGCACCGGCGAATAGTAAATATCCGCTACCCAGGAACGTCCGCCATCAAGGAAAATGCCCCTCGCTACAGGTTTCCAGGCCCTCGCCAACCCGGCACAATGCGCCCCGGCCAACGCCCTCGAACAAATCCAATGCCAGCAAGGACCGCCCGTTGAACCTCCTGCACAAACTGCTCAACGCCTTCAAGACACCTGCCGCCACCCGCCAAGAAGCCCACCCCCAGAGCGAACCCGAAGGCTCCAGCCCGGCCCCGACGCCTTATGAGCCCAGCGCCGAAGAACAGGCACTGATCGCCCTGCTCGACGCCGGCGCCGCCAGCCTGGACCGCCACTGGCAAGCCATAGGGACCTGTGAGCAAGACGTCCTGGGTTTCGCCGTCAGCCCCAGTTTCACCGGTGGCCCTGACTGGCCCTCGACGCGCCAGGCCTATCGCATCGTGCGTCGCCCCCACAGCATCATCCTCGCCACCGAGGGCCTGTCCGATCCGTTCGATGGCGTCGAAGGCGAAGACCTGGGCAACGGCTTCGAAATGGAGTTGTTCATCGATACCCCGGACATTCCCGCCCACGCCCAGGGGCCACTGGGCGAAGTGCACCCCTTCGCCGCCAGCTGGTGCTTCGAGCTGCTGCGCTGCGTGGCGGCGACGGTGGCCAATGCCGGGGGGTATCGCCCGCGGCTGGAGCGTCATGGCGTGCTCTCCCTGGAATTGCCCGGGGTCAGCCAGTCCCGCTCCATGAGCGAACAATTGCCCGCGCATTTCGTCAGCGCCGATGACTGCGCCGGGGTGTTGATCGGCGGCCCCGCGGCCAGCTTCCCCACCACCGTGGCCGACATGCCGCTGTCGCCGGTGCTCCTGGTACCGGTGGTGCTGATCACCGCCTCGGAACTGGACTACGTGCGCAATGGCGGCGCCCAGGCCCGCCAGGACCTGGTCGCCCGGCTGGAGGCCGCCGGCCTGGGCCATGTCAGCCATCTGCAACGCGCCAGCGTGATCTGAGCCAGCCAGGAGCCCGTCGATGTCGGAACAGCCGTCGTTCTTCACCTTTCATCTGTTTGCCGCCCGCTTCGCCAGCCACGCCGAGGCCGAGCTGTTCGCCTTCGAGCAATGGGAAGCCGAACCCGGCCCTGAGGCCAGTGATGCTCAATACCAGGCCTGGGAGGACAGCAATCCTTCCTGGCGCCTGGCGCAAGAGCTGGGCCTGCACCTGGACTCGGACTTCATCGAACTGCTGCCCCGGGGAGAATACCCGCGCTACCTGGAATCGCTGATCAGCAGCGAAGCCGAGCGCCAACGACTGCATTCGCAAATCGCCGGCGACCATAGCCATTTCATTCTCGTCGCCAGCGCCGCGCTGGATGATCAGCAACCTGCCCTACAGGGCACCACGACCCTGGACTACCTGGGCTTATTCAACCCAATCCTGCCATGAACAAGATCCTTGCCTTACTGCTGCTCGGCAGCCTGCTTGGTGGCTGCCAGAGCGGCCCCAACGCCCAGAACGATTCCATGGTCAGCCTGCGCTGCTGGCACTACCGCGACCAGGAGACCATCTCCCGGGAGATGCTCGACTATATCCGCCGCCAGGGCGAAGCCGGCAATCCGATGTGCCAGACCCTGCTGGCCACCCTGTACGAACGCGGTCATGGAGTCGCGCAGGATACTGCCCGGGCCAAAGCCCTGTATCTCTCGCAAGCCCAGACAAACCCAAGGGCCTACCACCATCTCGGGCGCCTGGACGAACAAGAGGCCGACTACCTCCTGGCCAGGGATCACTACCAGCGTGCCGCGGCGGTGGGGAGCAAGGAAAGTATCCTGGCCCTGGCCAGGTTGATGGAAGAAGGCAAAGGCGGCCCGCAGGATCTTCCAGGCGCGCAGCAGATGTACTTCAGCGTTCTCAAGCAGAGCGGCGACGCTGCCTGGAAAGGCATCGACCGGCTGCGTGACCAGGGCCTGGAGCTCAATGCCGAGCAACAAGCGCGGTACAACCAGGTCTGGACCGCCTCAGCCAGGAGCCGGCTCAGCCTCAAGCTGCGACTGCTCCAGCACCGAACGCTCGGCAAGCTCAAGCTCGGACCTGATGTAAAGCCCGTGGTGGTCGAGGTGCAGTTCGTGCCCGGCTCCGCTGAGCCGCGGCTCAAGCTGCTGGAAAGCTCCGGCGACACGTCCCTGGACCAAACCATCCTCCAGAACCTGGGCAGCTATCGTTTTGTCGGCCAGCCGATTCCCCAGGCCGGCCAGGATGACTGGCGGGTAAAGGCCCATATCGACCCACATGCCAGATGACCCGGTCTTTTGGCCCAAAGTGCGCACCTGCGATCGAGCGGAGATTCCGCTGACGGGCACTTGGTGCTAAAAAGGCCCCCAAGCCCCAATGCCGATCAGTCAAGTAAAGGGTAGGAGCGCAGCTTGCCCGCGATGGACTTCAGAGCGCTGGGTTTACCCAGTAAACAGGCGCTACCGTTCACGACCATCGCGAGCAAGCTGCGCTCCTACGAGTGGATCACCTCGCTTGACTGACTGGCATCAACCCAAGCCCCGACTCAACCCTTGCCGCGCCAAGCCGTACCACGAGAACCCGCATGATCGAAGTCACCGAAGTCTCCATTGCCCAACTGCGTGCCGCCCTCGAGTCCGGCCAGACCACCGCCGTGGAACTGGTCCAGGCCTACCTGGCGCGGATCGATGCCTACGACGGCCCCGCCACTGCCACCGCCCTCAACGCCGTGGTGGTGCGCAATCCCGAGGCGCTGGAGGAAGCACAAGCCTCTGATGCCCGCCGCGCCAAGGGCCAGCTCCTCGGGCCACTGGACGGTATTCCCTACACCGCCAAGGACAGCTACCTGGTCAAGGGCCTGACCGCCGCGTCCGGCAGCCCGGCCTTCAAGGACCTGGTGGCCCAGCGCGACGCCTTCACCATCGAGCGCCTGCGCGCCGGCGGCGCCATCTGCCTGGGCAAGACCAACATGCCGCCCATGGCCAACGGCGGTATGCAGCGCGGGGTCTATGGCCGCGCCGAAAGCCCCTACAACGCCCAGTACCTGACCGCGCCCTTCGCCTCCGGCTCGTCCAACGGCGCCGGCACCGCCACCGCCGCCAGCTTCAGCGCCTTCGGCCTGGCCGAGGAAACCTGGTCCAGCGGCCGGGGCCCGGCCTCCAACAACGGCCTCTGCGCCTACACCCCCTCGCGAGGGGTGATCTCGGTGCGCGGCAACTGGCCGCTGACCCCGACCATGGACGTGGTAGTGCCTTACGCCCGGACCATGGCCGACCTGCTGGAAGTGCTGGACGTGGTAGTCGCCGAAGACCCGGATAAGCGCGGTGACCTGTGGCGCCTGCAGCCCTGGGTGCCGATCCCGGCCGTGGCCAGCGTGCGTCCCGCTTCCTACCCGCAGCTGGCGGCCGATGCCGGGGCCCTCAAGGGCAAGCGCTTCGGCGTGCCGCGCATGTACATCAATGCCGACGCCGAGGCTGGCACCAGCGCCAAGCCGGGCATCGGCGGCCCCACCGGCCAGCGCATCGCCACCCGCGAGTCGGTGATCGAGCTCTGGCGCCAGGCGCGCCAGGCCCTGGAAGCCGCTGGCGCCGAGGTGCTGGAAGTGGACTTCCCATTGGTATCCAACTGCGAAGGCGACCGCCCCGGCGCGCCCACCGTGTTCAATCGCGGCATCGTCAGCAAGGAATTCCTCCATGACGAGCTGTGGGAGCTCTCGGGCTGGGCCTTCGACGACTTCCTGCGGGCCAACGACGACCCCAAGCTCAACCGCCTGGCCGATGTCGACGGACCACAGATCTTCCCCCATGACCCGGGCACCCTGCCCAATCGCGAGGATGACCTGGCGGCGGGCATGGACGAGTACGTCAACATGGCCAAGCGCGGCCTCAAGACCTGGGACCAGATCGCCACCCTGGCCGACGGCCTGCGCGGCCTGGAGCAGACCCGCAAGCTCGACCTGGAAGACTGGATGGACGCCCAAGGGCTGGACGCGGTGCTGTTCCCCACCGTCGCCGACGTCGGCCCGGCGGATGCGGACATCAACCCGCAATCGGCGGACATCGCCTGGAGCAATGGCATCTGGGTGGCCAACGGCAACCTCGCCATCCGCCACCTGGGCGTACCCACCGTCACCGTGCCCATGGGCGTGATGGCGGACATCGGCATGCCGGTGGGCCTGACCTTCGCCGGCCGGGCCTATGACGATGCGAACCTGCTGCGCCTGGCCTCGGCCTACGAGTCCACCGGCAGCAAGCGCCTGGTGCCGCCGCGCACGCCCAAGCTGGCCGTGCAGTAACGCAAAAAACGCAATCGGGGCCGCCATGGCCCCGATCCTCATTCCTGACCGCTCAAGACCTCACTGCTCATCCACGGGTTGCAGTGGCGAATGCTGCCAGTCGAACCGCGCGATCAACTGCCTGCACAGCTCATCCAGTTGCGGATGGTAGTAATGCATGTGGGGCACCGGAATCTGCGCTTCGCCATGGCCGAACCCCAGGCCGTACAGAGCGCTGGCATAACTTTCCAGCGGGCCGTAGGCGTAGATCAGGTTGTGCCGGTCCCAGACCACCGTGGCCTGATCTTCGGGCGAGTGCACCCAGAAATCGAAGCGGCTGTCGCCACATAGCAATGGCTTGAACTCATCGATGAAGTCCGCGACCTCGGCCAGGGACAACATCGGGCTCATGTAGCGGCCTACCGGCACGTCTTCGCGGCTGGTGTGCAACACGAACAGCAACAGCAGCGGCTGGGTGAGGCAGCGGGCCAGGCTGAGCAACACCTGCGGATCGGACCCCGGCACGCCGGCCACCACCCGCTCGCCGCCGTTGAAGGGCGCGATCTCGAAGACCGGCGGGTAACTGTGCTCGACCCACTGGTCATCGATCATGTGTGCAAATCTGTGCATAACGGCCTGATCCTCCCGATCAACTCTCACACCTGGCCTGACGTCCATTCGTCAGGGCGGCGAATGTAAAGCACTCGGGGCAAGCTAGATAGCCTTATCGAACACGACCTTGAGCCGTGGCGGCTACTGCACCTCCAGCAGCCTGAACTGCAGCGGCGAAGCGGCCTGGCCTGGGCAATGGTCGGCCGTCAGGCTCAGCTCGCCGGGCCGGCCTGCGGACCACAGCCGGCACGTCACCCGCAGCGTGCCCGGCTGCTGGGTCGGGTAGCAGTCAAAGTCCACTCGCCCGCTCCTGTCGGGCGCCAGCGCCATCTCCCAGTCGGGTAGCGCGAGGCTGGCCAGGCAAGCCGCGCCAGCCTCGAGTTCCTCGAGCACTTCCTCATAAATCGCGGTGCTGATGCCGTACTGCGCCAAAGCACTGGATTCGCCGCCCTGGATCGCTCGCAGCAATCCGGCCAGCAAGTCGTAGATCCGTTGCAGGTCCCCTGCGTGCATGGTGGTTCTCCTGAAATTGCGCGGCGGCCATGCTAATGGATGTGCGCCCCGGCACCAACAGTCCGGCCTCGTCAAACCTCGCTGGCGCCCTGTACCCTACTGCCGACCCTTTTGCCCCTAGGACACCGATGAACAACCACCATGTTCCCCTGGCCAACGGCTGGACTGCCCGGTTCACCTACCGTGGCGAATTTCGCATGGGCGCCGAAGGCTGGAGCCTGCTCTTGGAAGGCCCCGGGCAACAGCGTATCGGTTACTTCGACAGCCAGATTGTGCTGGTCAACGACGAAGATGGCGCCCAGGCCCGCTCCTGCATCAGCCTCTCCGAGGACGGCACCCAGGGCTACCTGGCCATGGGGCCGGACCACGGCTGGGTGCTGGACTTCGCCCGGTCCATGCTTGCCCCGCACCGGGTGAACATCTACCACCACCATCCTGGCTACGATGAAAGCATCTCGGTCTGCGAACAACCGACCTTCAAGCGTGAGCGCCAGTACATCCGGGTGATCGGCAAGTTCATCTACCTGACCTTCCCCCTGACCCGGGACGAGGATTTCCCCAAGGTCTGGGAGGAGTACCTGGCGATACGCCGGCGGCAACTGGACGAGCTGTACTTTCGCAACTGACACGGCACGCCGTCGCGACCGGCACAACCATCGGCCTTAGCGCAGGCTCCAGGACATCCCGACATACACCCCCATGCCCTCACCCGGGGTCGAACGGGCGGCATCCTGGCCCTTGTCGTCGTAGCCCGGGGTGACGGTGGCGGCATAACGCTGGCCGGTCAGGTTGCGCAGGTCGACCCAGGCCTGCCAGTCGTTCTTCGGTGCGTTGTAGCCCAGGCTCGCGCCGAACAGCGCATAGGGGTCGGCGTAGTAGCTGTTGGCGTAGTCCACCGCCACCTTGGACACCAGCTGGGTGTTGACGGCGGCGAAGAAGCCCTGCGGCCAGTCGTAGCGCAACTCGCCCTGGTAGTAGTGCATCGGCAGGCCCGGCAGGCGGTTGCCGCCAAAGCGTGGATCGTCGCGGTAGTGGAAGTCGCTGAAGGTGTAGGCCTGGCGCAGGCCCAGGCGCCCTACTCCGGGCCGCGACCATAGCTCGCTCTCCAGGCTGGCCTCCACCCCCTGGTGCACCGTGGGGCTGGCGTTGAGTTCATAAGGCATGGTGGCGTTGGCATCCGGCCATACCGACAACAGCTCATGACGAACCTGGGCGTAGTACCAGGCCAGGCTCCACTGGCCCAGGAGACTGTCGCCACGGCCACCCAGCTCCAGGGTGGTGGCGGTCTGGTTCTGCAGCTTGATCGGGTCGCGCTGGGTTCCCGTGGCGACGCCGCTGCCGGTCGGGAAGCGAATGTTGGAGCTATAGATCAGCGACCAGGGATGCGGCGCCTCCACCGAACGGCTGAGGTTGCCGAACAGCTGCACATCGCGGTTCAACTGGTAGCGCAAGCCCAGGCGCGGGGCATAGTCCCAGTCGCCGAGGCTGGTCTTGCCGCCGCCCTCGGGATAGGTCACTGCACTCTCGCGGCGGGTGTAGATGGCCGCCAGGCCGGTGGTCAGCCACAGGTCGTCGGCGATCTCCAGATCATTGCTGAAATGCACGACGCTGTCCGAACCCTGGTAGGTGAAATTGCGCATCCGCGTGCCCGGTGCGTAACCACTGGTATTGCCGGTGGGGATACGCACGAACTCGCTGGCGCCGTCGTTAGGCAGGTGCTTGGTCACCCGCAGGCCCAGGGTGCTGCGGCTCTCCAGGCCCCAGAGGGTGTCGCGGCGCTTGTAGTCGAGGGTGCCGCTGACATCGCTGTAGGCCACCTTCAGGCGGTTGGGGCCTTCGCGCAGGTCCATGGGGTAGTCGTGGTAGACCAGGCCGGCCTGCAGGCTCGAATCGTCATCGATATACCAGGTGGTCTTGTTGCCGACGAAGGTACTGCCAGGCTGCTTGCGCCGGTCGTCCCGGGACACATAGGCCGGGTTGGCCGCCCTGGGGGAATGCTCGATGGAATGCTTGGTCACCCGCCCGGCCAGGTCGTTGTCGGTCTGCCGGTAGCGCAGGTAGAAACGGGTTTCCAGGTTCGGGTTCAAGCGATAGCCAAAGTTGGCCATGACTCCCCGGCTGTCGCTGGCGGTATGGCGCTGGTAGCCGTCGGCATTGGAATCGGTCAGCGAGACGTAGTAGTCGAAGTCCCCCAGCACTTGCCCGGAACTGACCTGGCGCTGCTGGTAACCGTGGCTGCCGGTGACGTAGCGCACCTGCAACAGCGGCGCGTCGTAGCCGGTATGGCTGATGTAGTCGATGGCGCCGCCCAGGGCCAAGGCGCCGCGGTCGAAACCGTTGGCCCCGCGTAGCACCTCCACGCGGTCGACCCACAGTGGCTCCAGCAACTCGTAGGGGGTACCGCCGGGGCCGGTCAGGGGCAGGCCGTCGAGCATGGTGTAGAGCCCCGAGGCGTGGGCCCCGGGGGCACGGTTGATGCCCGAGCCACGGATCGAGATCTTCACCCCTTCGTTGCCCGCCGATTGGGCATAGACCCCTGGCTGGTAGGCCAGCACGTCCTGGTTGCTGGCCACCCGGCCCTGCAATGGCCGGCTCATCTGTACCAGGTTGCTCCCGCCGGGAACCTGGGCCAGCCGCGCCCGGGCTTCTTCAGCCCCCTGCCCGGCGTCCTCCTGGCCTTGTCCCAGGACCTGCGCCGGAGCCAGTTCCAGGCCCCCGGGCTCGGCCATGGCCGGACAGGCAAGGGCCAGGCCCAACAAAGTGGTGGGCAGGGTTCTGGGCGAAAGCATCGGTACGACTCCGGCGTGGGCAATGGACAATGAAGGTTGCGACGCAGGAAGGAACGAAGAGAACACAGGCCGATTTGGCTTTTTTTGCCAGGACGCGGGCGCGACCTGGCGCGAGGGAGCATGGAGCGGTGGCAGGCGAGCCTCGACGCCCGCCTGCCCGGACCGGATCAGCCCGGAACCGGCTGGCCCTGCATGAACGCCAGGTAGTAGCCGTTGCAGTCGCGGATGCCGAACTCGCGAGTGCCGTAGGGCATGTCCTGCAGGGGCCAGGCAATATCGGCCCGCTCCTTGATCGAATCGAAATAGGCCTGCACATCCTCCAGGGCGAAATACAGGGTCCCGGTACAACCCGGGGCGCTGCCCCACAGGTCCTGCTCGGTGAACGTCAGTCGACAGTCCTGCAACTGCACCAACAGCGTCGACTCCGCGCCATCGCTGACGGCGAAGCCGAGTATCCGCTGGTAATGCTCACGGGTGCGGGACAGGTCATTGCAGCGCAGCAGGCAGGTCAGCGGCATCTCGGACTCCAGGGGCGGCCGGCACGGCGATGGCTTCGCCATGCATCAGGGATCATGCAGCAGGGGAAAGACGCCACCTTAGCAGCAAACGCCCTCCCCCTGGAGCCAGCCCCGCTTGCCGCCGCCGGGGCCGATCTCAGGCCGGATAACCGGTGATCTCGCGAATGCTCTGGTACAGCGGCTTGAGCTGGCGATACATGCGCAAATACACCTGGCTGTACAGCCGCTGGTACATCTGCCGGGCCTGGGGCTGGGGCTCGAATACCGCGCCGACCCGGGTCATGGCGCTGATGGCCGTGGAAAAGTCCGGGTACAGCCCCAACCCCACCGCGCAGGCGATCACCGCGCCCAGTCCCGAGGCCTCGTAGACATGCGGGCGCTCCACCGGCAGGCCGAAGATATCGGCGGTCAGTTGCATCGCCGCATCGCTCTGGGAACCGCCACCGGCCACCCGCAGGCGGGTGATCTTGAGCTTCGAGCGTTTCTCCATGCGCTCCATGCCCTGGCGCAGGGCGTAGGCCAGGCCCTCGAGGATCGCCCGGTAGATATGCGCCCGGGTGTGCACGTCGCCGAAACCGATCATCGCGCCCTTGGCCTCCATCCCCGGCTCACGGATACCCGGCGACCAGTAGGGTTGCAGGGTCAGGCCCATGGACCCCGGCGGCACTGCCTGGACCAGGGCGTCGAACAACTGTTCCGGCTCCAGCCCCTGCTCCGCCGCCTGCTGCACCTCGCGCAGGCCGAACTGCTGCTTGAACCAGCTGACCATCCAATAGCCACGGAAGATCATCACCTCGCAGTTGTAGTGATCCGGCACCGCTGCCGGATACGGCGGAATCAGCGGCACCACCTCCAGGTAACGCGAGCGGGTGGTGGTGATGGTGGCCGTGGTGCCGTAGGAGACGCAGGCCGTGGTGGAATCCTGGACCCCGGAACCCAGCACCTCGCAGGCCTTGTCGGCTCCCGCGGCAATCAGCGGCAGGCCCTCGGGAATGCCGGTGTGGCGACTGGCCTCGGCGGTGATCCGACCCAGGGTTTCACCAGGCTTGTGCAGGGTCGGCAGTTGTTCGCGGCGTACCGCCAGGGCCTGCCATTTCCAATCGCTGGGGGCGGCCCAGCGCAGGCGCTTGTAGTCGAACGGCAGGTAGGCCACGCAGCACCCCACCGAGTCGACGAAATTGCCGGTCAGGCGATGGGTGAGAAACCCCGACAACAGCAGGAACTTGTCGGTGGCGGCCCAGATGTCCGGCTGCTTCTGCGCCACCCAGTTGGCTTCGGCCTGGGCGCGGAAGTAATCCACCGTGGCCTCGGCGCCAATCAGCTTGAACAGCCAGCTCCAGGGCCCCTTGAGCTGGCCCTCGAGTTCGGCCTGGCGCTGGTCCAGCCAGAGGATCGCCGGGCGCAGCGCCCGCCCCTGGGCATCGACGTTGATCAGGGTGCCGCGCTGGGTGGTCAGGGACACCCCGCGGATCTGCGAACGGTCGATGCCGGTCTGCTGCCAGAGGATCTGGCAGGCTTCGCCGAGCTTGGCCCAGTAGTAGTCCGGGTCCTGTTCGGCCCAACCGGGCTGGGTCGAGTAGTAGGCCTCCAGCTCCACCTTGCCCTTGCCGATCAGGTTGCCCTGAAGGTCGAACAGCAGCGCGCGCACGCTCTGGGTTCCGTTATCGATAGCCAGCAGGTAGTCCCGCTTGTTGTTGTGATTATCCATGGGGCTCTCTTGTTTAGGCATCAGTGCTGGGCAAGCTGTGGTGGCGTTGCCACAGGGCGAGGTAACGCTGTTCTTCGGCTTGCCAATGGGCGTCGCTCCAGCCCAGGCGCTCCTGGCACAGGTTGCGGATGGCTGGCAGGTAGCTGGCACCGCCTTTGGCCAGCAACAGGCCCAGGCGCGTGCGGCGCAGCAGCAGGTCGTCCAGGTGCAGGACCATTTCCGCCTCGGCGGCAAAGGCCAGTTCGGCCCACAGGGTGTCGCTGGCGCCGACGCACTCGTGGCCCAACTGCTCCACCAACTGCGCCAGCCGCGGCAGGTCACGGCCATGGCGCCCGGCCAGGCGCCGTAGCTGGGCGCCGCTGAGCCCGGCAATCTCCACCGCCGGTACCGGGGCGAACACCGGGGCGCCGTCGTCGCTGACACTGCGTCCGATCATCGCCCCACAAGCGGCCAGCACCTCGATGGCCTGGGGCCGGAAGGTGGTGAGCTTGCCGCCGGCCAGGGTCACGCATCCCGGCTCCTGCCACAGCACATGCTCGCGGGTTTCGTTGGAGGGCTTGCCCTGGGAGTCCGCACCGCCCGCGGCTACCACCGGGCGCACCCCGGACCAGGTCGAAAGCACGTCGCTGGCAACGATCCGCGCCTCGGGAAACTGCTGGGCACAGGCCGCCAGCAGGTAATGCAGTTCCTGCTGGCTGATGCTGGCGCTCAGGTCCAGGTCTTCGCGATGGTCCAGGTCGGTGGTACCGACCACGGTGGCGCCTTCCCAGGGGAAGACGAACACTGGCCGGCGATCCTCGGCATGCATGAAACTGAAGGCATGGGCCACTGGCAGCCGCCAACCCGGCAGCAACAAGTGGCTGCCACGCAACGGCCGCAGTTGACGCCCGGCATCCGCCGGACGCAAACGCTCGGCCCAGGCGCCTGTGGCCACCGCCAGGCTCTCGCTGCGCAGCTGGCGTGGCGCACCGCCTTCGCTGTCATCGATCTCGACCCCGCAGACCCGCCCCTTCTCGCGCAACAAACCGGTCACCCGCACGCCGTTCAACGCCAGGGCGCCATCGGCCCGGGCCTCGGCCAATACCCGCATCACCAGCCGCGCATCGTCGGTCAGGGCGTCGAGAAAACAGGTGCCGCCCAAGAGGCCCGGTTCCTTGACCCCAGGCGCCAGGAACTGCAACTGCCCGGCATCGTGGAACCTGTGGTTGCGCCGCCCGGCCAGGGCGTCGTAGAGGCTCAGCAGACTGCCGAACACCCGTGGGCCGGGGAACTGGCCCAGGTAATGGGGCATCAGGAAGCTCATGGGGTCCACCAGCCCGGGAGCCTCTTGCAACAAGCGCTGGCGCTCGCGCACCGAGTCCCGGGTCAGGCGCCACTGGCCCTTGGCGATGTAGCGCAAGCCGCCATGGACCATCTTCGAAGACCGGCTGGAGGTGCCCCAGGCGAAATCCCGCTGCTCCAGCAACAGGCAACGCCAGCCACGCCGGGCCGCCTCACGCAGGATCCCGGCGCCGCTGATGCCGCCGCCGATCACGATCAAGTCCCAGCTCTGCGCCGCCAGGCTCGGCAGCGCCTGTTGCCGCCATTGGCCGTTCCAGTCCTGGCCCATGCCTCACTGCTCCAGCAAGGTGCCGGGGTTGAGGCGCCCGGCCGGATCGAAGTGCCGGCCCAAGGCCTGCAGGGTGTCCATGGCCAGCGCGCCTTTCTCCAGCGGCAGGTAGGGCGCGTGGTCCTTGCCCACCCCGTGCTGATGGCTGATGGTGCCCCGGTGCTCGACGATGGTCTGGCT
Source organism: Pseudomonas piscis (assembly GCF_009380155.1). GTDB lineage: Bacteria > Pseudomonadota > Gammaproteobacteria > Pseudomonadales > Pseudomonadaceae > Aquipseudomonas > Aquipseudomonas piscis. The sequence goes on from NZ_WHUV01000002.1 coordinate 1,121,686, forward strand.
GGCGCCATGCTTGAGCGCCTGCCAGCGGGCCAGGGTCGCCGGGTACTGCTGGTCCGGACGGAACACGTAGGTTGTGTAGATGCTCGAGCCTTCGCCATAGACGTGGGACAAGTGAGTGAACACATGCACCTGTTCGCCCTCGGCGGCCAGGCCGTCGCGCAGGCTGTCCTCGATGCGTTGCAGCAAGGTATCGACATTGCTCCAGTCGGTAGCGGTTTCCAGGGTGTCCACCAGGTAACCGGCATTCCACAGGCTTTCGCGCAGGTAGGGGAAACGGAAGCGGTTCTGCGCCCACTTCTTGCCCAGCAGGGTGCCGGTGAACACCCCGCCAAAGGCCTTCAAATGCTGGCGCGCCTGGCGCAAGGACAAGGCGTTCTGCCGGCGATTGCCGGTTACGCCGAAGGTCAACAGGCACTTGCCCTGGCCCGCGCCCCGCAGCGCCAGGTACTTTTCCAGCCAGGCGATCTGCGTCGGGTGGCCGGCCAGGGCCAGTTGGGTCTCGGTCTCCACGGCGTTGGACAGGCGCAGCATCGACAACGGCACCCGGGCCTGGGCCAAGACCCGCACAGCCTGCAGGGCCTGGGTCCAGTCCGGCAGGAACACCCCGTAGAAACGCTCGTCGTCCGGCAAGCGGCTGACCCGTACCTTGACCTCGGAAATGATCCCGAAGCGCCCTTCGCTGCCCAGTACCACTTCACGCAGGTCAGGACCGGCGGCGGAGGCCGGGAACGTGGCGATCGGCATCGGTCCGGCGAAGGTCTCCAGGGTGCCACCGGCGAACAATTGCTCGATACGCCCGTAGCGCAGCGATTGCTGGCCGCTGGAACGGCTGGCTACCCAGCCGCCGAGGGTCGACAACTCCCAGGACTGCGGGAAGTGCCCGAGGGTGTAGCCCCGGGCGCGCAACTGGCTCTCCACCTGGGGGCCACTGGCACCGGGGCCGAAGGTGGCCAGCAGGCTGTCTTCATCCAGGTCCAGCAGGCGACTCATGCGCGCCAGGGACACCGTCAGCACCGGCCGCTCGGACCAGGCCGGGTTGATGTGGCCGGCCACCGAGGTGCCGCCGCCATAGGGGATCAGGCACAGGTCGCGCTCCTCGGCCATGGCCAGCAGTTGGCGAATCTGCCCGGCGCTTTCCGGAAACGCCACCGCATCCGGATAGACCCCCAGCTCGCCTTCACGCAACGCCAGCCAGTCCGCCAGGCTTTGGCCTCGGGCGTGCAACAGCCGCTCCTGGGGCTCGATGCTGTACAGCGGGTGGGCCGGCAACCGCGATGCAGGTACCCGGGCCAGGGCCTGTTCCAGGGAAGCTTCCGGCAACCTGAATCCCGGCCCCAGGCGCTCGGCGAGAAAGCCCGCGCCTTCGGCCGGCAATTCGACCACCGTGGATGCATCCCCCCAGCCATTCCAGCGTCGCATGCGTATGTCCTTCTGCTGTTCTTATAGGTCTTGCGTAAGGCTCCCTATACTAGTGCGCCGCTGCCACCTGTCACGGTCGCATCGAGCCAGTTGGTGTAGCCGATTGAGTCAGCCACGCCTGCGCCAGGAGCGAAACAGGTGACAAGTCGCCTGTGCTGCCGAACAATCCCCTACCCGTCCCCTGGATCGAATCGCCCCATGCCCGCCTCGCTGAGAACCTGCTCCCCGCTGTTCTGGTCACCGGACCTGGGCATCGACTATGGCGCTGCGACGCTGAGCCTGCGCGACCTGCTGCCGCAAGTAGGCCAGGGCATCTCGGCGTTCTTCGAGCCGCAGGATCGGCTGCTGGTCGGTGAGACCCTGCAGTTGATCTGGCACCCACCCGTGAGCGACATCAACGGCTGGAGCGAACAACCTTCGGAACTGGCCCACAGCCACTTGCTGCAGGTCAGGGTCAGCGGGGCGCAGCAGCCACCCGCCCAGCCGATGCATGACCTGCATCGGGGCAGGCAGCGCTTTGCCTTGCAGGTCCTGGCCTGCACCCCACTGCTGGCGGCCCTCAAGGCCCAGCCGCTGGACCAGCAGGCCTGGAGCCTGCCCGGCATCGGCAGGCCGCAGGGCGCTTGCCTGAGTTGGGATGAAGCCCTCTGGTGCGGGCGCGCCGACGTCGGCGGATTGACTTGCCTGAGCGCCGCCAACGGCAGCGAAGGCATGATGGAAATGATCCTGGAGATCATCGGTGACCAGGTCAGCGGGTTGTTATCGGTGCATCTGGGCCCTGGCGGGAACACTTATGAATTTGGTCGGCGAGTGCTCGCGGGTGCGGAGCTCATTGCCATTCGCCGGGCCCTGGAGCACGCCCGGCCGCTGCAGGACACCCAGGACGCCTACCTCGTGGGTTGAGTGTCAATCGAGGAAAAAACTCCCGGGCAAGACTAAGCAGCTGTTTTCAAACCGATTTTTTTTGCGCTGGGGGCTTCCCAAACCGCCGGCGAGTTGTTAAATTTGCGCCCGTTCTTGCAGCGGTCCTCCCCGGACCGGCACTTCAAGCAAGTAACGTCGCAACAGCTACAGGGGCGTCGCCAAGCGGTAAGGCAGCAGGTTTTGATCCTGCCATGCGTTGGTTCGAATCCAGCCGCCCCTGCCATTTTTCTTCCTCGTTGTTCCTTCATCATTGTTCATTCCTCCAGGCTTCGCGCCAGGAACTCCAGCATCGCGTTGACCTTGGGCAATCCCTGCCGGCTCTTCATCCATAGCAGGTTGATCGTCTGCCCCCGGGTCGCCAAATGCGGCAAGACTTCCACCAGGCTGCCATCCTGCAGTTGGCGCTTGACCAGCCACGACGGCAGGTGGGCGATGCCATAGCCGCCCAGCACCGCCATCAGCAAGCCCTCCCCCGCACCCACCACGCAACTGGCCGTAACCGACCGGCGCTCGATCTGCCCCGGCTCGTCGGTGGCGAAGCTCCAGGGGTGCACGCGCCCGTCCGCCCAGCCATAGGCGATGCACTGGTGTCGCTCCAGGTCGGCGATCACCGCTGGTTCGCCACGTTGCGCCAGGTAACCCGGGGCGGCACAGAACAGGTATTGCTCGGTTCCCAGGTGCCGATGCCCAAGCTCCGCCGGCCACAGGTCGGGGCCACCCAAGCGCACGGCGATATCGACCCCGGCCTCGATGGGATTGGCCAGATGCTCGGAGAAGGTCACATGGGGCTGCAACTGCGGATGCTCCCGGGCAAATTCGAGAATCGGCCCCAGGACCTGGGCCCGGCCGAATGCCCCCGGCAGGTCGATGCGCAGCTTGCCGCGCAGCTCATGCTGTTGCACCTGCAGCTCGAGCTCGGCCTCTTCCAGTTCGGCCAGCACGCCACTGCAAGTACGGTAGAACGCCAGGCCGGCATCGGTCAGGGCCAGGCTGCGGGTGGTACGCCGGAACAATCGCGCCTGCAGCCGCGCTTCCAGGCGGGCGATGGCCTTGCTGATGGCCGACGCCGTGAGGTTCAAGCGTTCGCCGGCCGCCTTGAAGCTGCCACAGTCGGCCACGCAGACAAACACGTCGATACCCTTCAAGCGTTCGGAGGAAAACATTTGGCATCCTGTCTATTAATGAATCTGATTCACCTCAGTCGATAAAAAGCATCATAAAACAGAACCAGATTCCACAGTAAGCTGATCAGCACTCCATCGGTATCACTGCAAGAGGCACAGATGCTGCACACCCTGAAACACTATCCGGCGGCCCTCAACCTGATGTTGGCCGGCACCCTGGTGCTGACGCTGGCCCGGGCGGTGACCCTGCCCTACCTGGTGATCTACCTGGCAGGCAGCTTCCAGCTGAATGTCGCCGAAATCGGCCTGGTGCTGGGCAGCAGCCTGATCATCGGATCGGTGTTGAGCCTCTATGGCGGTTTCCTGGTGGACAGGATGGCCAACCATCGATTGGTCCTGTACTGCTGCGCGGTATTCACCCTGGGCTTCGTCGGTAGCTTCGCCGCCCGCAGCCTCTGGTCGTTCTACCTGTGCCTGCTGGCGATCAACCTGGCCTACGCAGTGTTCGATATCGCCATCAAGGCCGGCCTTGCCCGGCAGCTCCCGGAAAACCAGCGCAGCACGGGGTTTTCCATCAAATACACCCTGACCAACATCGGTTACGCGATCGGCCCGTTCCTTGGCGCCGGGCTGGCCAAGCTGGATATCAGCCTGCCCTTCGTGCTGTCCGCAGCCTTGGGTGGCGGGTTCTTCTGCCTGTACCTGGCCCGAGGCGAGCGAGTCCCGCTCGTCACTGAACCCGCCCAGCCACCCCTGGCGTTCCTGGCCCTGGGCAAGCAATTGCTGGCGGACTACCGCCTGGTCTGCTTCACCCTGGGCGGCCTGCTCAGCGCCGTGGTCTTCGGCCAGTTCTCGGCCTACCTGTCGCAGTACCTGGTGATCACCACATCGGCTGAGGTTGCCTACACCACCATCAGCACCCTGGTGGCCACCAACGCACTGTTGGTGATCTGCCTGCAGTACGCCATTGGCCGGCGCATCCTGCGCCAGCACCTGAACCTGTGGCTGGCCACGGGCCTGGGCCTGTTCCTGCTGGGCATCGGCGGCTTCGCCATGGCCAGCAACCTGGCGCTGTGGGTGCTGGCCATGGCCGTGTTCACCCTGGGCGAAATCATCGTCTTTCCCGCCGAGTACATGTTCATTGACTGCATCGCCCCCGAGCACCTGCGCGGGCTGTACTACGGCGCACAGAACCTGTCCAACCTCGGCGGCGCCCTGGGACCGATGTTCTGCGGCCTGGTCCTGGCCAGCCAGCCCCCCCAGGCGATCTTCTGGATGCTGGGCTTGTTCGTCGTCGGCGGCGGGCTGTTCTACTGCCTGGGCGCCGCCAACCTCGGGCAGGCGCAAGCCAGGCCTGCGGACTGAAGGGCAGTGCTCGGGCGGTGCCTGGCCAAGTCGGTTCGCCAAGTCTCGATCGCCAACGGCACCGTCAAGAGGCTTCCCATCGGTTCGCTGAATCAGTCGTCATCATCCAGCCCCAATACCCTGCGTCTCACCTGCCGGGCAATCGCCCCTCGTCCCTTGCCTCGACCGCGGTTGTGCAAGGCCAGGTTCCATTTGGCGGTGACGTCCTCCCAACGTTCCACCGACTCGACCTGCCGATGCCCGGGACCGGTTTCGATGGCGAAATCGATGAAGCCTTCGTCCTGGGTCAACAAAGTGCCGAACAGGCTGGGCATTCCCGGAAAGTCCACTTCAAGCTTGATGACGATGCTTGACGACCAATCCACCCCGCGAGTCGCCGCGTAGTCACTCAACGCCAACGGCAGGTTTCCCTCTTGCCAGGCCCGTGCCGTGGATTCGATCCAATGGGCATCCAGGGCATTCTGCTCCTGGACGCTCAACTGGCGCTTGCGCAACAAACGGGCAATGTCCATCTCGATTCTTCCTGCTGACTGCGCCAGGGAGAGCGCTCCACGGCCGCGCGTCTTGATATCCAATTCATAACCCGCTGCCAGGCCTTCACAACCCCTGCTGCGTCCCGTTCCTCTGTGCATCTCCCCTGCAAAGAGCGATGCCCCATGAAAAACACCCAATTGAGCCAGTTGATCCTCAACGACCACGCCCGCATCGAAGCAGCCATCAGTACCGGAGCCGCCTGGGAAGTGTGGTTCCAGGTGGAATTCCTGATGCTGTTGCGCGCGGCCCACCTGAGCGCCGCCCGGGAAGTGCCCTATCCGAAGCCCAATCAGGACCTGCGCCTGGATGTCCTGGCGCGCCAGGGCGTCGAAGACTACGCCATCGAGCTGAAGGTCGAGAGCGCCACCAATGCCGGTAACCGGCTGCTGGCCGAAACTCGCAAGGACATCACCAAACTGACCAAGTACACCGAACCGGTGGAAGCCCGCTGGGCAGTGGCCCTGGGATACAGCGACGTGGCCAAGCACGGTCTGCGGGACTTTGCCACGGCCAACAAGACCTGGGTCATCTACCACGAGGCCGGCTACATGGGCTGCATGATCGCCACGGTTCCCTGACCCCCGGCCTGTGGCGGCTGTGCGGCTGTGCGCCCGTGCGCAGCCGCCGCGGCTACAGGCCCTCGCCGAGGCTCGCCAGGGCCCGCCGGGTCACCTGTTCGATATAGGCCGGCTCGCCATAGATCCGCGCGAGCAAGATCGCCCCTTCGTAGTCCGCCACCAACTGCCTTCCCATGGCCAGCGCCTGCTCCGGTTCGTACCGGGCAACGAACAACTGGGCCAGGGCCTTGGCCCAATCATCGAGAAAGGCCCGGATCGGCTGCATCAGCTCGCTCTTGCCATAGGTCGCATCCACCGCGATCACCCCCATCAGGCAACCGATGGCCCCATCCTGGAACAGCTTCATGGACTTGCGCCCGATCTTTTCCAGGCGCTGGCCCGGGGTGAGTTGCTCATCGAAAGCCACGGCGAACAAGCTCCCGGCGATGACCTGGTGGGTCTGCTCCAGCACATCGCGCAACAGCGATTCCTTGTTCGGGTAATGGTGATAGAACGAGGCCTTGGTCAGGCCACAAGCGGCGGCCAGGGTATCCATGGTCGTGCCGTGATACCCCAGGCGCTTGAAGGTGCTGGCGCAGCGCTGGAGCAGTTCGTCGCGGGAAATCTTCGGGGGGCGCATGGCTCATTCCTGGGCGGGATCACGGCCAGTGATTCTAAGGTATAAGCGGCCCTGCCTCAATTTGACGTTTACCGAATGTTTGTTTAGTTTCAATAACCGAACGCTTGGTCAATAACTCGCCAGGCGCTCGCTCACTCAACCAACAACGCATTTCAGGAGAACGCCAAGATGAACCAAGCCACTAGCACAGCAGGTCGGGTCACCCGGGAGCAACGAGGCCAGGTGCTGTTGATCGGCCTGGACCGGGCCACCAAGCGCAACGCTTTCGACAGCGCCATGCTCGAGGACCTGTCCCGGGCCCTGGGCGAATACGAGCGCGATGAACAACTGCGCTGCGCGGTGCTGTTCGCCCACGGCGAGCACTTCACCGCCGGGCTGGACCTGATGGAGCTGACGCCGAAGCTGGCCAGTGGCGGCATCGCCTACCCCGAAGACGGCATCGATCCCTGGGGCGTGATCGGGCCACGGCGCAGCAAACCGGTGGTGATTGCGGTACAGGGCGCCTGCTGGACCGCCGGCATCGAGTTGCTGCTCAATGCCGATATCGCCATCGCCGCCAGCAATGCACGCTTCGCCCAGCTGGAAGTGCTGCGCGGCATCTCCCCGGCCGGTGGCGCCACACTGCGCTTTCCCCGGGTGGCCGGCTGGACCCGGGCCATGCGCTACATGCTCACCGGCGAGGAGTTCGACGCGGCCACGGCCCTGGACATGGGCCTGCTGGTCGAGGTAGTGGCCCCTGAACACCTGCTGGCCCGGGCCATCGACTACGCCGAGCGCATCGCCAAGGCGGCGCCGTTGGCAGTCAGGGCGACCTTGCAGTCGGCCTTCCTCGCCCTGGAGCAGGGAGAAGAGGCGGCCCTGGCCCAGCTCAACCCGCAGCTCATGCAGCAGGTGCGCAGCGAGGATGCTCGCGAGGGCGTGATGGCCATGCTACAAAAACGCCAGCCCGTGTTCCTCGGCCGTTGAACCACCCGGCCCGCTCCCAAACCTCTGCCTCAAGGATGCCTGTATTGAACATTGCAGTCCGTACCGATCAGCCGTCCGCCAGCAGCGAGCCGTTGACCCTGATGGCCGCCGATGGCTATCGCCTGGGCGCCCTGCGCTATCCGGCCATCGGCACCGCCAGGGGCAACTTGCTCCTGGCCAGCGCCGCCGGTGTCCAGCAGCGCTTCTACCGGCGCTTCGCCGAACATGCCGCGCGCCGCGGTTTCAACGTGCTGACCCTGGACTACCGGGGCATCGGCCAATCCCGCGCCGGGAGCCTCAAGGGGTTTGCCATGTCCTTCCTGGACTGGGCCTACCAGGACCTGGCAGCGGCCGTGGAACTGCTGCGCCACGACGCACTGCCCTTGTACTGGGTCGGGCACTCCTTCGGCGGCCACGCCTTCGGCCTGCTACCCAACCACCAGGCCGTCAGCGCCTGCTACAGCCTGGGTAGCGGCGCCGGCTGGAGCGGCTGGATGCACTGGCGCGAGGCGCTGAAAATGCGCCTGCTATGGAAGCTCGTCCTGCCACCGCTGGTGGCATACAAGGGCTACATGGCCTGGAGCCTCCTGGGCATGGGCGAGGACCTGCCGCTGGGGGTCTACCGCGACCTCAAGCGCTGGTGCGAATACCCGCACTACTACTTCGACGACCCGCAGATGGCCCACCTGGCCGAGCTCTACGCCAGCGTACGCACACCCTGCCTGTTCGCCACCTCGGTGGACGATCCCTGGGCCCCGCCGCGCTCGCTGGATGCCTTCGCCAAGGGCTACTGCAACGCCCCCATGACCCGGCTCGACCTCAAGCCGCCAGCCGGCGCCCGCCCCTATGGCCATATGGGTTACTTCCGCGACGATGCCCAGCCCCTGTGGGACGATATCCTCGACTGGCTGCTGGGCCAGCCCACCCCGCTGCCGAACTGATCCGGACAAAAAAGGGGCGATCGATGATCGCCCCCAAAGCGTTGCTACCACGAGAGAACCTTATAGCGTCAGTTGCTTGCGCTCCTCTTCGGTGAGGCGAGCCCGCGCCTGTTCGTTGAGTGGGCCGGCGCCCAGTACCTGCACCGGGCTGTCAGGGTTGTAGGCTGGGGCCTGGCTGGCTTCCTCGCGCGGACGCTGCACCTGCTCGGAACCAAAACCCAACACCTCAACGGTGACGATGGATGCCTGGCCCTGCCTGGACGCCGCCTGCTGGTTACGCGTCGCATCTTGTGCGGCTTGGGAGGCCGCCGAGCCTGCGGCGCTGGCCGAAGTCATGGCACTGGTGTTGATCGTCGCGGTCATCGGGATCCCGGAGGATTTGCCCTGGCTCTGGATGTTCGCGGCGTTGACCACCTGCAAGGCCGCAACGTTGATGCTGCCCGAAACCCGGATCCCCGCTTCGCCGGCATCGACCGTACCCAAGGGTGCGATCAGGTCGATATCGCCCGACGGTACCTCGGGAATCGGTGCCAGGGTGGCAATCCCCGCACCGGTGCTGGGCACCGATGGGGCCAGGCTGACGTTGCCCCAGTTGTCGTAGACCCGCTTGGGCGGGGTGTAGACCACGGTTGTCTTGGAACCCCGGCCGGCGTTGATGTCGCCCTGGGCCGACCAGCCCATGATGGCCCCGCCGAAGGTGGTCATGATCCGGCTCTGGCCCAGCAGGATGCTGCCCAGGGAGTACAGCTGGATGTCCCCCGCCCCCTGAGTGATGATCCCCGCCGAGGCTGGCGGCGCGTCGCCCTCGATACCGAAGGTCTGGCTGCCACCGGGAGTCAGCATCTGGATGCTGCCGCCGAAGTTGGTCCGCACCCCGGAGCCACCGAACAGGGTGATATCGCCCTTGTAGGTGATCGGATTACCGGCCACGTCGGTCTGCGGGAACAACGCGGCGATTGCCGCCCTGCCCCGGGCGTAGCTGCCCTGGCGTACCCCGCCCTCCTCGTTGTACTCGCGGCCGGCGGCCTTGAGCTCGGCAAAATACACATCCCGGGCGAACACCCGCTGCTGTTCTGCCGGCAGTGCCGCGTAGTAGGCCCGGGCCTCGGTCGTGCTACCGACAAAACCGAAACGTTCGGCCAGCCAGGCCACCAGCTCGTTCTCGTAGGTCTTGGCCACCCGCTTGCCCGCCAGGGACTCGCCGCTGCCCCCCAGGTTGTCCGGGTTGAGATAAGCCTCGACGAAGCGCTGGTAATCCGGCCCGCTGGCGCCGACCCCGGCCTGCATCACGATGCTCGCCCCAGGGCGACTATCCCCCGGCGCCACGGCGCCGAGACTGGTGACGCTGACCTTGTCCTCCATCAGGATGTTGCGCCCCGCCGTCAGCTCCAGGGTACCGGGGCCGGCGACGTTGAAGCTGCTGTAGAGAATGTCGCGCCCGGCCCTGACGATGGAGATATCGCTGGGGTTGTTATGGATGAACAGGTTGCCTTGCGATGATGAACTGTCACCCGGGTTACGCTCACCAAAGAGCTGCCCACCACCCACGATGTCGCGCCCTGCCATCATCCAGACCGGACGGCTGCCTTCGTACCAGGTCTGCCCGGTATGCAGCGCACTGGCCCCGCTGCCAAAGCTGATGATCCGGCCACTGCTGACCCCCACCAGATCACCGACTACCGCATAGAACCGTGCCGGATCGGCAGCCCCGTCAACCAGCCCGGCGACACTACCCGAGCCAAAGGCGAACAAAGGCAAGGTGGACGTAGCCGGATTACCGCTGGCCGAAAGATTGCTGGCCACTACGGCATTGCCGACCCGGCCAACGAAGGCCGGACGCCAGGGAGTGGCCATCGAACTGGCTGCGGCGCCTGACTGACTGACGATCAGACCACCGGCATGGATCGAGTCCTGGGCGAGGAACTGCAGCTGCCCCTTGGCGCCCGGCGCCAACAGCAGCGGATAGCGGTAGTTCACGTCCTCACGCTCTGGCGCAGCGGCCTTGCCATAGTAGAGGCTGCCGCTGGCAGCCGTGGCCCGCAGAATCGAGGGATAGACTGCCGCCAGGTCGGTCATGCTAAGGGCACTGGTAAACGGCGTCAGGTTGCCACCGTGGGACAACAGATCGATACCTGTGGTGTCGGTCCACAAGGTGAACCAGCTCTGTCCAGTGCCCTGCTGCCCGCTACGACTGAAGGGCGCGGTATTGAACTGGCGGACCCGCCCCGGATCCTCGACGCTCTGTACCACCAGGTCCCCACGGGATTGCAACTGGAAAGTGGCGTCCCCGGGTACCAGGGTCATGCCGCCCTGAGCCAGGCTGCGAGTTGCTCGCAACGGGTCGAACGCCCGGGTCTCGTTGGGACTGTGATCTTTTGCGGTGCCGCCATACAGCACGTCGATGCTGCCCTGGGAAGCGCTCTGCAGTGCGGTATCACCCCGCAGGTTGACCAGCATGCCGCCCAGATGATCGCTGCTTGTGCTGGCAAGCGGGTTCAGGGCCCCCGCGATACGTACCTGCAGGTCGCCACCACCGGTCAGTTGCAGACTGCCATCGCTGGCGACCCTGCCGGTGCTGCCTACCGCCAATACCAGGCCCTGGCTGCGTGGTCCCATGCCAGCGGACGAACTGGCAGCCGGGGCCAGGATCCCGGCATCGCCAGCGACATTCATCTGCAGGTTGCCGCCGCCCAGGGTACCGAATCCGGTGAACCCCATCAGCTTGTCGGCAGCTCCCGCCGTATAGGTACCGAAGTTGATCCACCAGGCCGTAGGTTGCGCAGAGCCGCCGGTATCGACGCTCGCACTGCCCTGGCGCCACAGCCAGCTGCCCACCTCGGCCGAGTCCCAGCCCTTGTCCTTGGGATTGGGCCATGAGTTGCTAGCCACGCCAGTGATATTGCCGGTCAAGTCGCCGCCGACATCGACCCGCAGGTTGCCTCCCGCCTCTGGATACCAGGCTCGGTACAGGCTGGTAGTACTGCCGTTGACGAACTGTTCGAAGTAGCTGCCCGGATCATTCAGTACCGTGCTACCGCTGCCCAGGCCCCGAGGTTGGTTGTAGGGATCACCGGCACGGGTCGCGATGGAAGAGGTGCCGGCGGTATAGACCCCATACAGCGAGTCCATGCTCAGGCTGCCGGCGCTGAGCAGTTCCAGGTCGCCGGTACCGGTACGGATCACGCTGAAGCGGGTGCTGGACGGCTTGGCTTCATATTCCTTGGCACTCTGGGCCAGGCAGAAGGTTGGCGTTTCGGTACACAGTGCCTCCACCGAAGGCATTCCGAGGTCCTGAATGAATTTCTCGTCGATCACCGCTCCCAGCTTGACCTCGATGCCCGCCAGGGCCAGCTCGTCCACGGCGGCCTGGGTCCAGACATAGGTGGTCTTCATCGCGCAAAATTCCGGAGTCGCGCCACAAAACTCAGCGATGGTGCCCAGGTCCAGGTCATCAAGCACCTTCTGGTCCACCGGATCGCCTTCCTTGACGAAAACCCCGTTTTCGGCCAATGCCTGGACCACTGCGGCCGTCCAGGTAAACACCCCCTTGGCCGGCATCTCGTTGGCGTACATGCCATAGTGGCTGTCGGCCAGATGCAGGTCGCCGTTACGCGGATTGGCCTGCAGGATGCGGCTGTCGGCGGCCTCGGTATCGCCCCCGGCCACCAGACGCAGGGACCAGGACTGCGACCCTTCGGCCAGCATCGGCGCGATGGCCCAGAGCTTGCCCTGGCGCCCGGCCACTTCCGGACGCAACTGCACCGACTCCACGCCCGTCGGCAACTTGACGTTGGTACCAGCTGGAATCAGCGCGCCCTTGGGCAATGGCTTGCTGCCATCGAGCAGCACCAGGTCGCCAGCCAGGCTGGGCAAGGCCACGCCCTTGGGCCAGGTCATGGCCTTGACCCGAGCATTCTGGCCAAGCAGGCTGCCGGCCTCCAGCTGGGTACCGACGGCCAGGGTCTGGGCTTCGCTGAGCAGGGTTCCGGCGGCGAACAGCAAGTTGCCGGCGGCGTCACGTATGGCCGCCGCCAGGACGGTGCCGGCCGGCAGGACCAGGCTCTGGTCGAGGATCGCGGTCACCGGCAAGCGGGTACCCGCCGCCAGGGTCAGGCCCTTGATCGGCAAGTCATAGTTGAGGGTCGCGCCAGTCGGGAAGCTGGTGCCATCGGCCAGGGTCACCCCGGTGCCAGGCACGATGATGTTGCCACCGGTGAAGTCCACTCCCGGCAACAGCACCCAGCCCTTGTCGTCCACGGTCTGTGGTGGCGGGGCGAAGCCATCGTTGATACTGCCGTAGATACTCAGCTCGCCACCGGCGCGCAACACCAGGGCGCCGACCTCGCCCGAGCCATATACCGCAGTCTTCTGGCTGTGGGGGTTGACGCTGGCATAGCGGTAGCCGGACAGGTCCAGGTCGCCCTGCACCACCAGGTCGCCGTCAGGGGTCTTGCTGACGATCTGGACCCCAGGGCGCAGGTGGAAGGCGTCGGCATAACCTGCGTTGTTCAACCCGGCCAGCTTGTTCTGCATCAGGTCGCTGTTCTGCAGGGCGGCGTTGATGAAGGCGGTGCTCAACTGATGCTTCTGGTCCAGGTAGGCCTGGGTAATTTCCTGATAAGGACGGCCGCTGGCGGCATCGTTCTTCTGCGGCGCATCATTGTCATAGCTGACCATGCCGTTGACCGCGATCGAGCGCGCACCCTGGATATCCAGGCGCCCCCGGGCATCGATGGCGATATCGTCGCTACTGCCGTCGGGCTTGAATATCCGTGGCGCGTTGAGCTCCAGGGTGCCACGGCTGCGGCCGTCGTTCTGTCCCGCAGCACCACCGACTGCTACATCCGTGCCATGGCGCAGGTCGATGCGCGCGCCTTCGGCCAGGGTCAACTGGCCCTTGCCGGAACCCAAGACGACGGTGGCACGGTTGGGCGCATCGATGATCTTGCCGTAGCTGTCCACCCGCAGCTTGCTGCCATGGGCATCGAGCACCGCGCCGGAGTCCAGGACCAGGCCATTGCCGGCCGCCAGGTTGATACTGCCGACCCGCTCGCCGCTGGCGTCCACCAGGCCGTTGACCCGCAGGCTGCCGTTGTCCAGGGAGACGTTGATGCTGTTGGCCTTCAGGCCATTGCCGATGGTCAGGTCGCCCTGCTTGAGCTGGAAGCTGCGCGCGCCATGTACCTGGCCCTGGTTCAGGCGCTGGTTGAGGGCAGCGAACTGCTCATCCAGGGTACCGCTGCCACCCAGGCGCTGGGCCTGGATTTCCACCGCGCCGCCCAGGTACGGCACCCGGGTACCGCCGGCATCGTAAGAGCCACTGCTGGCGCCAAGGATCTTGCCCGCCAGGTCCACCAGCCCCGCGCCACTGTCCAGGGCCACGGCGCGCAACTTGCCGGCCTGGTTGTTCTGCGCCGACAGGTCGATGCTCGAACCCGCCGCCTGCAATACATTGCCAGTACGGCTCTGCAGCAGCACCTCGCCGCCGGCTCCGTACTTGGTCAGATCGTTGAAGGCCATGGCACGCCCGGCCACATCGATCAGCGCAGCATCGGTCAACTGCACATCGCCACGGGCATCCAGGGTCACCTTGCCGCTGGGCAGGACCACCGCGCTGGCCAGGCGGATGCTGTCACCGCTCAAGGACAACTCGGCCCCCTGGCCATTGGCCTGGCCACGAGGGCCAGCCGTGGCGCCGATATCGATGGCGCCACCGGCCGTGATGCGGTTCACCGAACCGGCTTCGCCAGTCATCAACGGCGTACGGATATTCAAGTTGCCGCCGCTATAGGCAAAACCCTTGAGTGGGTCGTAGCCGCCCTGGCTCTGGTACACCGCGAGGCTGCCCTTGTGGTTGGCGGTGATGCGCTGGCTGGCGTTGAGATTGACGTTGGCGAACCCCAGGGCCAGGCGATCGAAGGTCTTGGAGGTGCTGGGCTGGGCGAAGGCGCCATACCCGAACTCGATGCGCTCAGCATTGATGTCCAGACGTCCGCTACCGGTGCCGGCACCGCCAGCCACCACTGTCCCAGCCGGGCTGGTGGCCCCCTGCCAGATCAGGTTGGCGGTACGGATGCTGGCCACGTCATTGGCGCCACCGGAACCGTAGATGGCGGGAGTCGAGAGCATGAGGTTGCTCAACAACGATTTGCCGGTCACCGGATCGTAGGTATCCAGGCCCGCACTGCCATAGAAGTTGAAGCTGTCCCGGGCCGAAAGTTGCAGGGTCTCCAGGGCCGGGGCGCCGAACTGGGTATCGCCGCGCAGCAGGCGATCCAGCACTTGCTGGGTCAGGGTCATGCCGGCCGGCAGGCGATTACCCGCGGCTGCCGCAGCCAGGGCCTCGGGGCTGCCCACGTTGATGCTGCTCAAGCCCAGGTTCAGGTGTCGGGTGCCATAGCGCACCTGGTCGCCCAACTCGAAGGTCTTGTCGGTCAAGGCAACGATGCTGCCCTCGGAGTACAACGCGGTTTGTCCGATGCACAGGCTGGTGCCGCAGCTACCCACCTTGATACCGCCACTGGGCTGCTGGGTCGCAGGCGCACTCACCACATTGAGCAAGCCATTGGACACCGCCAACATATTGCCTACCTGATAGGTGAAACCGTCCCGCGCGTCATAACTGGCCTTGCCACGACCGATGGTGTTGATCGAAGCCCCCTGCTCCACCACGATCTCGCCGGAGCTGGCTACCAGGAACACCTCCGGCGCCGCCAGGGCCGCGCCCTGGCGCAGGATGATCGAACCATTGCTGGTATTGGTGCCCTCTGCCAGGGTGATGAGGTTACCGCTCTGCCCATACTTGACCAGGGTCAGGCCGCCGAGCATCAGGCGCCCGGCGCCCAGGGAGTTGAGACTGTCGGCATCCAGGGTGACTCCAGTAAAGCCGTCGGTGGCCGATTGCCCGGCCTGCACCACTTCGATACCGCTACCGCTGCCCCTGTTCAATATCGAAACGGTACCGCCAAAGCCCCCCGCCGCGGCCTCGAAGCGACCAGTGCCCTTGAAGGAAAACGCTTCGCTTCCGGCACCGGACTCCAGCGCCAGCTTCAGGGTCTTGGCGTCCACCGGCAGCAAGGGCCGCGGCACGCCGAGCTTGGCCGCATCGGCCATGGCGAATTGTGCGTAGCTGGTCTCGTTGTACTGCGAATAACGGCGCAGGGTATCGGCCGAGGTCAGGATCAACTGGCTGGCGACGCTGTTGCCGATCCCGGTGTTGGCGATGGACAAGCGCCCGGCGGTGCTCCAGGAACCATTGCGCATCTGCTGGGCCGAGCCCTCACTGCCAAGTCCCGCCAGGCCGTTGATCTCCACACGGAAAGCCCCCGGCATCAGGGCATAGGTGGACGGCATCAGGGTATAGGTACCCGCCGCCAGCCCGGGCACTCCGGCGCCGATGGTCACCTGCTGGCCGATCAGCGGGTCTACCGCGCCGCCCTCCGGTGCCACCGGCGCGTAGCCGGGTTGAGCGCCGGGAACGATGGCGTAGATCGGGTTGCTCGCCAGGCCCGGCAAGACCAGGACGCCATTGGCACCGATCTGCACCAGCGGGCTGTAGCGGGCATCGGTGGAGCCGCCGCGCCCGGAGATGAAACCTGCGCCCAGCAACTCGCCGCCGCCGGACAGATCCAGGGTCGCCCCTTGCTGCACCTTCACCGACTTGCCACCCAGGATCACGCCGACACTCAGCTCACTGTTTTCATTAACCAGCCCACCCTGGCCCACGAAGTTCACGGTCTTGCCGTTGTACTTGTAGACCTGGCCATCGACGGTGCCGCCATAGGGCAGCACCAGGCCCTTGCCGCTGACCGAGGTCAGGCTGCCGGGCAGCAATTCGACCTTGCTGCTACCCAGGTTGCCGATCTCGATCAGGCCCAGGGGGGCGCGCACCACGCCGCCCTGCTTGATATTGGCGGCACCCAGCTGCAGGCGGCCGAAGACCGAGTACGGCACGGCCGAGTCAGTATTGCCGTTGCGCGCAATGGTCAGGGTCCGGGTCGGATCGAATGCGAGGCCTGCGTAATCGTACTTGTAGCCGGCGATCACCCGAGCCCCGACCTCGGTACCCGGATACAACTGCGCCGCACGCAGGGTCATGTCGCCCTGGGTCAGCAGCTGGGTACTGATGCCCTTGGCGATCACATCGGCGCCAGCGCCGGCGAGGAAACGCAGATCGCCCTGGCTATCGAGCCGGACATGATCGAAGCCTCGCCGTTCGATATTCACCAGGCTGTTGTTGGCCTGACGCAGGTCGCCCTTGCTGCCGAACATCACATTGCCGCGCACATCGATCAGGTTGCCGCTGGCGTTGAACAATGCCTGGGTAGCGCGCTCCGACGGCCTGCCGATGGAGACCACCGGACGCACATACTGGTCCTTGGCCTCCGGGGGCGCGAGGATGCCCGCCAACAGCAGGTAAGGCGCCGACAGATTGACCCGGGTATTGGCTGCGGCAGTTTCCGCCAGGCCCAGGGCGCCACTGTACAGGCGCAGGCTCTGACCCATGTTCAGCGACACATCGCCATCGAAGCTCAACAGGCCGTTGCTCAGCAAGGCCAGGTTGCCGAAACCGCCAGCTGTCACTTGATCCACACCGAGGCCGCCATGACCATACTCAAGAGCTGAGCCCGCAACATCGGGGGATCCGGGCAAGACATTGGCCTGGTGAGTCTGGCTGACTACCAGTTCGCGGGCCTTGAGCACCCGGTCGGTCACCGCGTTCTTGGCGTAGTAAGGGCTTTCCAGGGCCACGGACAAACTACCACCGGCCGCACCGGCACCACCGGCCCTGGCGATAAAACTGCCGTCCAGGTACAGGCCATTGTTGGAGGCGAAGCTGATGCTGCCGCCATTGCTGGCGACCTGCACCCGCCCTTGTCCGGGAATGTCCAGGGCGGCCTGGGTGCCGGATGCATCCAGCCGCGCACCGTCACGCACCACCACGAACAGGTCACTGGCCTTGGCGATGCCAGTGGCCAGGTCGATCTCGCCGCCGATGCTGATGTTGCCGCCGTTGCGCACCTGGCCATAGCTGCGCCCACGATTGTCCACGGCGCTCACTGCCCGGGCCGCGACATCGATCAGCGCTTGCTCACCAACCCAGATCGAGCGTCCGTGGCCGGCAGCGTTGGCCGCCTCGGAACTGGCCACGGTGAGGCCACCGAGGCTGACGCTGCCGCCCCAGGCGTTGAGGGTGCCGTTCATGGTCAACTGGCCGACGCTGCGCAAGTTGATGGCTTGTCCCGGATCGACATTGATCACCGCACCCTGGCCCACGCTCAGCGCCGTAGTCGCCAGTTGCGCGCCGGTGGAGTACTGGTTGCCGGCGGTCAGGGTCAGCCCGGCGCCACGGCGCTGGGTCAGCACACCCCTGGTCGCATCCTGCTGGTAAAGATCTGGCAGCCAGCGTTCCAGGATACTGCCCGGATCGCTGCCAGTGCCGGCGTTACCGGCCTGGGAGCCAAGGCGATAGACCGGCATCTTGACGTCGACCCTGGCGCCCTCGGCGACCACCAGTCCTTCGTTGCCGGTGATATCGTAGGCCGAGAAGCCCTTGTCGAAGAAGTCTCCCGCCAACTGCAGGGTGCCGGGCTGCGGCGCCACATCCCGCGCACCGACCAGCACCTTGTGCGCCTGCAGGGCCAGGGTACCGCCGCCGTTGAGTCCATAGCCGCGCAGCTCTGCGTTGAGGTCGAGCTTGCCATCGGCCGCCAGGGTCACATCGCCCCCCTTGCCACCGCTGAGCTTGCCATCGAAACCTATGGTGCCGCCGGAGCTGGCGTCCACCAGGGTGCCGCTGGCCAGGTTGAGGTCGCCACTGCTGCGCAGCGACACCTTGCCGCCGTTGCTGAACGGTACGCCGCTGTTGTTCAGCGGATCGAGGGCCAGGTTGTTCCAACGGCCCGACACATCCAGCTTGACCCCGCTGGTGACATCGATCCGCGCCTGGGCACCGCCAGCGGGGGCAAGGATCACGTCGCCAACCGCGAAATTGCGGTTCACGTCCACCTGACTCAACACGTTGCCGGCGTTGATACTGCCACCGTGGGCACTGAGGTTGGCGTTGATCTTGACCTGGGGACCGAACAGGGTGATGTCGCCACCGTCGGCCACGGTCAGCGCGCCATCGACCTGGATCTGCTGCCGGGCGCCGATCTTGATCGCCCCCAGTTGCAGGCCATTGAGCTGGTCGCTGTCGAGTACCAAGCGCCCCTGGCGATCGGCTGGCAAGGCGCTGTCCAGGTCCAGGCCATCGGCGATCTTCTGCTGGTTGGCGTCGATCAGCACCTGGTCCACGGTGGGGCTCAAGGCATAGCGCAGGACACCGCTGGTCTTGTTATAGATCGGCGTGTAGTTGCCGATGATCAACTGGGCGCGCTGGGCTGCCGCCTTGTGCGATTGCTGGTAGCCATCGAGGTTGGGCTTGGGCGCCTGGATCTGCCGGTCGCCCTTGAACACATCGCTGACCAGTTGCCCTTCGAGCACCGCGTTGCCGGTGCCGATCACCAGCTTGCCGGCATCACGACCCACCGTGTAGCCCGCCTCGTAGCGCTGCTGCTGGGCGATCAGCGGGTTGTAGTAGTAATCGGTGCGCCCCCAGCGCGGACTGCTGTCCACATAGCCTTTGTAGATCCCGGT
The DNA here is from genome assembly GCF_009380155.1 of Pseudomonas piscis. Lineage (GTDB taxonomy): Bacteria > Pseudomonadota > Gammaproteobacteria > Pseudomonadales > Pseudomonadaceae > Aquipseudomonas > Aquipseudomonas piscis. Next base: position 1,140,794 of record NZ_WHUV01000002.1, read on the forward strand.
ATAGAGCAGGTCCCCTGGCGCCCGGGACAATTCGTACAGGCGCCCGTCCACCCCCTTGAGCCAGGTCTGCTGGATATAGCCGCTCTGCACGTCCACGGTGCCGCCGGACAGGTTCAACTGGGCGCCGGACTGGGTCACCACATCCTTGCCAGTGAAGGTCAGGGTTCCACCCTGGGCCATCCATTCGCCGATGTTGTGTCGCTGGGTGCCCAGATAACCGCCCACTTCCAACAGTCCGCCGGCGGTGTACCAGCGATCGCTGGCATAACCGTTGGTGCCCGCAGGCACGAAGATCAGCTCGCGCAGGTCGACCCACACATCGTTGTTGATCAACTTGCCGGAGTCACGATTGCCCGCCGAATCGCGTTGCTCGTTGCCCTGGACGTTGATCTTGATGTTGTTGGACTCCATCGCCACCTTGACCCCGACGGCGCCGGCGACGTCGATCACCGCGCCATCGCGCACCAGGCTGCGCTGCCCGGCGCTGACCGCTACCTGGCCACCGGTGGCCAGGGTGATCGAGCCCTTCTGGAAGTCCACGGTACCGCCGCTGACGATCTCCACCCGGGACTGGTCGGTACGGTCGGCGACGCTGCTGAGGTTGTTGAACTGGCCGGTGATCAGGTTGCTCGGGGTGCCGTCCAGATTACCCAGGCCGCTGTTGCGCTGGCTGTCCAGGGCGCCGCTGCCGCTGCTATCCAGGAGAATCGCCGTGGTGCTGCCCTGCCCCAGGGTGACGCTACCGGTGCCGTCGCTGGCGGAGTTGAGCAAATGGATGGTGCCCCGGGTATCCACCGAAGTACTGGCCAGGGCCACGCCGTTCTGCAGCACTTGGTGGCCGGTCATGGTGATATCGCCGGTGGAGGCCATGATCAAGCCATTGTTGCTGACCTTGCCGGCACTGCTGCCCGGCTTGAGCGAGGTGGCCACTTCGTTGCCGCGAGTGGTGGAACGCTGGTTACCCTCGGTCCCGACCCCGCGGCGGATGTAGAAACTGTCGCCGGCGGCCAGTGTGGTCTGGCCCTTGGCGGTGACGATGGTCCCGGCGTTCTGCACCTCGCTGCCCAGCAGCAAGGCGTAGCCACCGGCATCGGTGGAGGTAGCCGGGGCATGGGTCTGGATCAAGGCTCCAGCCTGGACCAGGACCTTGCCGGCGGCGTCGGTGAAGGTCGGCTGGCTGCCGTTGGCGTCGACATATAAGCCACGCTTGTTGAATTGCTCATCGGTGATGGTGGCTGCGGCCGCCACCAGGTTGCGCACATTGACCTGGCTGGTGCCGCTGAACACCACGCCGTTGCGGTTGATGATCATCACCGTGCCGGCGCCCTTGATCTGGCCCTGGATCTCGCTGGGTCGGCCATTGGGATCATTGATCCGGTTCATCAGCGCCCAGTTGGACTGCTGCTGGAAATCCACCGTGGTGTTGCGCCCGACGTTGAAGGTTTCCCAGTTGAGGATGGCCTTGTCAGCAGTCTGCTCGATGGTCACCGTGGTCTTGCCGCCGGATTGGCTCTGCACCGGCCCCTTGGCGTTGATCCAGCCCTGGGTCAGGCTGTTGTCGACCTTCAGTCCGCCCTGGCCGAGGCCATCGGGAACGCTGCTGACGCTGCCGAACGCAGCCTGGCGGGCCGCCGCCTGGGCCGCCTGTTGTGCGGCGATGGCCGCCACCGTGGAGTTGAGGTTGCCCAGCGAACGCTGCAATTGCTGGTTGACCCGCACCTGCTGGGACAGCGGTGGCGGCATGCCCGGCATCTGGCTGCCGGTACGCGCGGCAGTGGCCGCCTGGGAGGCGCCCTTGTCGGCGAACCAGCCGGAACTGAAGGCCGGGGCAGCATTGGCACTGCCGGCCATCAGCAACAGGGCGATGGCCTGGGCCAGGGGCTTGAGCCGCAGGATCGGCGCCTGGGAATCCAGGCCAGGGGTGTTAACCGGTGGTTTGCAGCGAACCATTACTACTCATCCTTTGTTATGACGCCCACGGGTGCGCGACGCTGTACGGCCCAGGGCGTGCGTCACTGCTTTAGGAATAGGCCGTTGCCAAAGGACACGACCGAACGCTTGTCATGGAAAATTCATGTTTTGGGTGTAACGCTCGCCCGTCGGCGACCAAGGCGCCCTTGGTCGACCATCCCGGTGGCCGCGAGCAACCTCGAAGTGAGTCCGCGCTGCCGTCACAGCGGTTGGCGCCAAACTGCGTGCCGACCCTGGCGATGGACTGGCCGGGCGGCCCTGAATGAAAAGATCAGCAACGGTCGAAACCGTTGCTGATCCGGGTGTCGCGGGTATCGAACGCGTCAGTTACAGCGGACGGCCGATGGCGTTGCAGACGCTGGTGTTACCGATGCTCAGGCCGTTGGAAGCAGTGACGAAGCTGTCACGAATTGCGGTTTTCCAGGCAGCTGGCAGCGGCACGAAGCGGTTGTTCTTGATGGCGTTGTCGTTGTTGGTCAGCGAGCTGGAGCCGTAGTGGCGACCGAAGAAGGTGCGCACTTGCGAGGTCTGGGTGGCATCGGCGTAGCACTGGCTGAAGATCAGGTTGGTGAAGCCCAGGATTGGGTAGCCAGTGGATGGGTAAGGCACGACGCTTGGATCGCTAGGGTTAGCGCTGGCGGCGAAGACCGGCACCCAGTTGTTCGGCTTGTTCAGGTCAACGGTTGGCACCGGTACAGCGTTGATGGCAGCCGACACGTTGGCTGGAGCAGGCGAAACGCCAACGATGTTCTTGGCGACGTCTTTACCGACGCGAGCGACCTTGGTGGCGTCATCCAGGCCTTCCAGGGTAGCAGCAGCGTAGTCAGGGCTCATGTAGGTAACGCGACCTTCACCAGCGTTCAGCGCATCCATCACGCCTTGGCTGGTTACAGCGGCCACGGCACCGGCTGGCAGGCCGCCCGAGTAGCTGGAAGCGAAGTTGGTGGTCACGGCGAAAGTGCCGGTCTCAGCGCACTTGGCGTTCAGGAAACGGGTGAACAGCTCGGTGGTGCCGCTGCTTTCGTTGCGGTAGACCACGGTGATGGCGCCAGTACGACCCGAACCGGAAATCTGGCTCCAGTCGTTGACACGGCCCGAGAACACGCCGCACAGCTCGTTGACGCTCAGGTCAACGGCAGCGGAGCCAGCCTTGTTGAACGGAATGGCTACCGAAGTGGCCACCGAAGGCACCTGGATCAGTGGACCCCAGGCAGCATTGTGGGCAGCGGCGTAGTTGGTCAGCTCAGTGGCGCTGAGTTTGGAATCGCTACCGGCCCAGTGCACGTTCTTGCCGGTGGTGCCGGCGACGAACTTGGTGTAGTCGTTGTTCAGGAAGGCAGCCTTGCCGTTGCCGCTGCCTACGCCGATGTAGGGAGCGAAACCGGCGGTCAGAACGCCAGCGGTCTGGTACAGCGGTTGTGGCAGGGTAGCGCCACCGCCGTTGATGTCAGCCATTGCAGCCTGTGCCGAGCACAGGGCAGCCAGGGTCAGGGATGCCGCGAGAACATTGCGCTTAAACATGAAGAATCTCCTTTCGTCGTGTTCGTACGTTGGGTGAATAGCTCTTGCATGACGCCATGGCGCTCGGGCCAGAAGCCTTGATCCAGAGGGCTTGATGGGTGAGGCCATGGGGAGAGAAGTTCGCAGCTTCCGGTGACAGTTAAAGGAAAAATGCTCGGGAGAAGCCGGCTGTCACTGCAAAAGATCCTCGGGTGTTCACAGTGCTTTTTAAGGCTCTTTCGCCCAAGGTGACAGCCAGGTTTCCACTGCCTGGGCCGGCATCTTCCGGCAGGCGCCGTAGCCTCTGGGAGCGAGGCTGGAACATGACAGAACGAGGAACCCGAGGATGCCTGCCGGAAGGGTCGGGAGCGCGGGGAGCGGCCTGAAAAAAGAATCTGCCGGTGCGGCCCTCGCGCTACGAGCGAAAACTCGTACCGGGCAACTTGATACCTGCGGAACAGGCAGGCATCCATGGCCGGCAGACCAGTGCAATGGGTTTGCCGGCCACGGCCGAACGGTGGGAGCGCCCTCGCCCCGATCAAGTCACCAGCTGGTTGATCTCGATGATCGGTAGCAGCACCGCCATGACGATCACCAGCACCACGCCGCCCATGACCACGATCATCAGCGGCTCCAGCAGCGCGGTCATGCCCATGGCCCGGCGCTCCAGGTCGCTGGACAGGGTCTGCGCCGCCCGCTCGAGCATCGGCGGCAAGGCGCCGGTCTTCTCGCCGCTGGCGATCAGATGGATCAACAGCGGCGGGAAGACCTTCTCCACCCGCAGCGCCGCCGCCAGGTTGGCACCCTCGCGGACCTTGGCCGTGGCCTCGCTGACGCTCTGGCTCAAACGGTCGTTGGACAGGGTCTGGCGCGCCGCCTCCAGGGCCCGCAGCAACGGCACGCCGGCGCCGCCGAGGATCGCCAGGGTCGAGGCGAAGCGCGCGGTGTTCAGGCCCAGCACGAAGCGTCCGACCAGGGGCAGGCGCAGGATCCGGCTATGCCAGCTCAAGCGGGCCTGGGGATTGCGCAGGTAGATCCGCCAACCCCAGAACCCGGCCACCAGGGCGGCGAAGCACAGGCCACCCCAGGCGCGGATGAAGTCGCTGGCGGCAAGCATCGCCAGGGTCAGCCCCGGCAGATCCTGGCGCGCCTGGGAAAAAGCACTGACCACCTGGGGCACCACGTAGCTCAAAAGAAAGATCACGATGCCGATGGACACCAGGCCCACCACCCCGGGATAGATGAAGGCCGTGAGGATCTTGCCGCGCAGGCCGTTGCGTTCCTCGATGTAGTCCGCCAGCCGCTCCATGACCTGGGCCAGGTCGCCGGATTCCTCGCCGGCGGCGATCAGCGCACGGTAGATTTCCGGGAAGTCCCGGGGCCTGGCCGCCAGTGCCTCGGCCAGGCGCATGCCACTGCGCACATCGGCCCGCACCGCGCTCAGGGTCTGGGCGATGTGCTTGCGCTCGGCCTGCTCCACCGTGGCGCTCAGGGCCGCCTCCAGGGGCAGGCTGGCCCCCAGCAGGCTGGCCAGTTGGCGGGTAGCCCAGGCCAGGTCGTTGTCCGAGAGCTTCGGGCTGAACATGCCCCCTGCCCCGGCCGCGCCCTGATTGCCGTCCAGTTGCACCTGCAAGGCCGTCAGGCCACGACTGCGCAGGCTGGCGAAGGCCGCGCTCTGGCTGTCGGCCTCCAGGTGCCCGGACTCGATCTTGCCGAGGCTGTCGGCAGCTTCGTAGCGATAGCGATTCATCAGGCGTCCCGTGTCACACGAAGGATTTCTTCCGGCGCGGTGGCGCCACTGCGCACCCAGCGCTCGCCGTCCTCACGCATGCTGAACATCCCGGCGCGCCGGGCCGAGGCGCGCAACGCCTGCTCATCGGCGCCCTGGTGGATCAGGCTGCGGATGTCGTCGTCGATGCAGAACAACTCGTGGATCCCGGTACGCCCGCTGTAGCCGATCTGGTTGCAGGCCGGGCAACCCACCGGACGCCAAGTGCCGGGGTTGGCCGGATCAGGTTCCTTGCACTGGTTGCACAGGCGCCGTACCAGGCGCTGGGCCAGCACCCCGAGCATCGACGAAGCCAGGAGGAACGGCTCGACCCCCATGTCGATCAGACGGTTGACCGCCGACACCGCATCGTTGGTGTGCAGGGTGGCCAGCACCAGGTGCCCGGTAAGTGACGCCTGGACTGCGATCTGCGCGGTCTCCAGGTCACGGATCTCACCGATCATGATGATGTCCGGGTCCTGGCGCAGGATGGCGCGCAGGGCCAGGGCGAAGGTCATGTCGATCTTGGCGTTGACCTGGATCTGGCTGATGCCCGGCAGGTCGTATTCCACTGGGTCCTCCACGGTGAGGATGTTGCTGGTGCTGGCATCCAGCCGGGCCAGCGCCGCATAGAGGCTGGTGGTCTTGCCGCTGCCGGTGGGGCCGGTGACCAGGACGATGCCATGGGGCTGGCGGATCAGGCCGTCGAGCCGGGCCAGCAGCGCCGGGTCCATGCCCAGGGTCTCCAGTTGCAGGCGCCCGGCCTGCTTGTCCAGCAAGCGCATCACCACCCGCTCGCCATGGCCGGTAGGCACCGTGGAGACGCGGATATCGATGGGCCGCCCGGCGACGCGCAAGGCGATCCGGCCGTCCTGGGGCAGGCGTTTCTCGGCGATATCCAGCTGGGCCATGATCTTGATCCGCGACACCAGGGCGCCATGCAACGCCTTGCGCGGCGAAACCACGTCACGCAGGGTGCCGTCGACTCGATAGCGCACCACCGAGTGGGTCTCGTAGGGCTCGATATGGATATCACTGGCCTCGTCCCGCGCTGCCTGGGTGAGCAAGGCGTTGATCATGCGGATCACCGGCGCGCCATCCTGGGTATCCAGCAGGTCGGTGATCTCCGGCATGTCCTGCATCAGCCGGTCCAGGTCCACCTCGTTCTCCGCCGCGCCGACCACCGCCGCGGCGCTGCCAGTGTCGGCGTAGGCGGTAGCCAGCAGGCCGTCGAGTTCGTCGTCGCGCACCTGTTCCAGGCGCGCCGGGCCGAACTGGCGGCGGGCCTCGGCGATGGACCAGCCAGGGGTCGAGGGACACACCAGCAGCACCGCGCCCTCCTCGTCGTGGCGCAGCAGGATGCGCTGGGATTTGGCCCAGGCGTAGGGGAGCTGGGAGGTCATCGCCAAACCTCCATCCGTCCAGGAATCGCTGCACGAAGCAAGCGATGGCATGCGCCAGTCGCCCGGCTCATTGCACTGGTACTGCGCGGATGGTGGCCCGTACGCCCTGGGGCGCGTCCTGCAACGACACCGGCTGCGCCCCGGGAATCGCCTTGGCCGCCGGCGGCAGCTGCGGCATCTGCATGTCGGGCATCACCCAGCTGCGCTCAGGTTGCAATTGCCCCTGGGCCCGGCGCATGAAGTCGTAGCGGTTGAGGGTGATGCTGCGCCCCGCGCCGCTGTCGCGAATGATGTAGGGCCGCAGGAACACCATCAGGTTGGTCTTGTTGACGCTGCGCTTCTCGTTGCGAAACAGCGCTCCCAACCCCGGGATGCTCGACAGCCACGGCACGGCGTCGTTGCTCTGGCTATAGCCATCCTGCAGCAAACCGCCGAGCACCATGATCTGCCCGTCGTCGAGCAGGATGCTGGTGTCGATCGCGCGCTTCTGGGTCACCGTGCCGGCTTCCACGGAGGCTCGCGCATCGATGCTGCTGACCTCCTGGTAGATGTCCAGCTTGACCGTGCCACCCTCGGATATCTGCGGCCGCACGTTGAGCTTGAGCCCCACTTCCTCGCGCTGCACCGTCTGGAACGGGTTGTTGCTGTTGCCACCGCCGCCGGTGACATAGCTGCCGGTGACGAAAGGAATGGTCTGGCCGACGAAAATGCTCGCGGCCTCGTTGTCCAGGGTCAGAAGGTTCGGCGTCGACAGCACGTTGGAGCCGCCCTTGCTCTTGAGCGCCCGGGCCAGGACCTTGAGGTCCAGCACCTTGCCGATCCCCGGGATGTCCACGGTACCGTTGACCACACCGACGTTCAGGCCCTTGGGCAGCACGTCGATGCTGGTCTTGCTGCCCGGGTTGCCGACCACGCCGCTGCCGCCGAGGTTGACCCCGCCAAAACCACCCCGCCCCGCCATGTTGCCCGCCTGCCATTGCACGCCGAATTCGTTGGCATCGTCTTCGTTGACCTCGACGATCAAGCTCTCGATCACTACCTGGGCCCGGCGCTGGTCCAGTTGGTCAATCACTTCCCGCAGGTTGCGGTACAGCGGGTCCGGCGCGGAGATCAACAGGGTGTTGGTGGTGGCGTCGGCCTGGATGGTCACGCCACCGGCACTGAAGGCGGTGTTCTGGTCGCTCTGCTGGCCATTGCTACCCAGGCCGCCGCTACCGCTGCCGCCCTGGCCGTAACCCTTGGTGGTGCCGCTGCTGCCGTTGCCCAGGCTGCTATTGCCGGAGGTGCTGGCGCTGCTGCCGGTCTGGCTGCTGCCCTGGCCGTTGCTGGTGCTGGTGCCGCCGCCCATGCCGCTGAGCATGGCCCGGGCACCATCGTTGCCGCCGCTGTCGCTTTCCCCGGTGAGCAGGCCGCGCAGGGCCTGGGCCAGCTTGCCGGCTTGGGCATTGCGCAGGTACACCACGTGCAGGTTGCTGGGGTTGCTCTGGGCGTTGTCCAGCTTGTAGATCAGGTTGCGCGCCAGCTCGGTGCGCTCGGGGCTGCCGGCGCGGATGATGATGGAATTGGAACGCGGATCGCCGATCACGCTGATCTTCTGGGTCTGGTCGCTGCCCTGGCTTTCCAGCAACTCGGAAACCATGGTGGCAATGTCCACGGCGATGCCGTTCTGCACCGCCACCACATCGGTATCGATGGCGCTCGGGGTGTCGATGCCATTGATGATCTGCGCCACCCGCTGCAGGTTCTCGGCGTAGTCGGTGACCACGATGGTGTTGTTGCCCGGGTAGGCGTTGATCGGGTTGTTGGGCGAAACGATCGGCCGCAGTACCGGGATCAGGTTCACCGCGTTTTCGTACTGCAGGCGGAAGGTGCGGGTCAGCATGCCGTTGCCGGCCGGCTTGTCGGCACTGTAGATCGGCCCGCCCAGCAGCTTGGCATCGGCCTCGGGCACCACCTGGGCCACGCCGCCGACATCCACCACGCTGAAGCCCTGCATGCGCAGCGCCGCCAGCAGCATGTCGTAGGCCTGGTGCGCCGGCACCTGGCCCTCGCTGACCAGGGTCAGGTTGCCCTTGACCCGCGGATCGACCAGGAATTGCTGGCCGGTGGAGCGGGACAAGGCCCGCACCACCGCCTGGATGTCGGCCTCGACGAAGTTCAATTGCACTGGCTGGTCACCCAGCGGATTGCGCGGCACGCTGGTGCTGCGCGGCGTGGCCTGGGCACGACTGTTGGTCACCGGATGCAGCACCTTGGGCCGCTGGGCCTGTTGGGCCTGCAGGCGCTGGCGGTCGGCCAGGACATCGCCACCGCGCCGGGTATCGGCCAGCGGCTGGCCCAGTTCGCTGTCCACCAGCGTCGGCTGTGGCGGGGTGGACTGGCTGGTGCTGCAGGCCCCCAGCGCCAGCAGCAGGAAAGGTGCGGCCTTGCGACACTGGCGCACGTATTTGGAACCTGACCACTTCATGAAGCTTCCTTAGCGCCCTGCGCCTGATCCATGCGAACGGTCCCGGACAGTGTGCCTGCCGAGTCATCGGCGGCGGCCGTGCCTGCGCGTTGCAGGCGAGCCTCCACCACCTGTAGCGAAAGCTGCCGGGGCGAGCCCAGCAACCAGCCGACCACGGCATCCGCCGGGGCCTGCTCGAAGGTCAACCGCCAGCTCTCGGGGCCGGCTTCATCGCTCTGCTGCAATTGGTAGTGATCCTTGAGGCCAGCCCCGTCCAGGGTCTGGCGCAAGGCCTGTTCCAGATCGGCTCCAGCCACCTGGCCCGGGCCCGCCGCCACCTCGTGCAACAGCACTTCCAGGGCCTCGGCCTGGGACCGCAGCTTGGGCGTCTCGACCTGCCAGTAGTCGATCTTGCGCAGGGCCGGCTGGATCAACAGCGACCAGCTCAGCAAGGCCAGCAGGCCGGCGGCGGTGCCGGCCAGCAAGCGCTTCTCGCGCAGGGCCAGGCTGCTCCAATAGGCCCGGGCGCGGGTTCGCAGCGCGCTCCAGCGAGCCCGGTACTGTGCCAACAGGGCTTTATTCATCATCGTCGCCCTCCGGGGCTTCCATGGCGTCGGCGGAACGCGCGCCAGCAGGAGCCAGGGTCCAGCCATTGGCCTCGCGCTGGACGCTGTAGCCGGCCTGGGTCAGTGCGCCCTGCCAGCTGTCATCGGTGACTCGCGGTGCATCGGGCAGCATTTCCAGCTGCAGGCGCTCCTGGGCATAGCTCAGGCTCTGGACACTACCGACCATGAACGGCATGGCGCTGGCGGCCTGCTGCAACAGGCTGGCAAAACCCTGGGCCGGATCCCCCGTCGAGCCGCTCTGCCGAGCCTCCAGTTGCTGGCGGGCCTGCTGCAGTGGATTGAGCACCACCGGCAACTCGGGGAACACTTGGCGCACCCTCTGGTTCATCTGGGTCTTGAGTCGTTGCCCCTGGTCGGCTTCACGCGCGGCATACAGGTTCAGGCCCAGTACCCAGACCGCCAACGCCAGGGCGCAGCAGCCCAGGGCCCGGCCCCAGCCCTTGGCCGCGACACGCCCGGGCAACGCCCCGGCATGCAGGCTCCAGGCCGGGACAGCGCCGTTCCAGCGTTGCTCGGCCGGCTGCTGGGCGATCCCCGCAGGCGCCTGGTCACCGATCCAGGCCAATTCCCCAGCCGTGCCGCGCAGCTGCTCCAGGCTGGCCGGCAAGGCGCCGTCCGCGTCCGGCGCCAACAGCGGCTGAACGCTGCCCAGCGCCAAGCCATGCCGCAGGACCAGCAAGCCATCCACGGCACACAGGTTCAGTTGTCCGGGCGCCGGTACCGCCAGGGCATAGGGCGCCGGGTACAGGCCCTGCAGCTTCAGCCCGGCCTGTTCCAGCCAGCGTCCCAGGGCCTGCAACTGCTCCAGCGGCAGCCAGCCCAATGCCACTTGGCCGTCGGCCTCACGCGGGCCGTGGGCTATGTGCATCAGCTCGATGGGACCGAGGATCAGCGCCTGGGCGGCACAAGCCACCGCCGCCTTGATTCGCGCCGGCGGCAGTTGCGGCAACTCGATGCTGGTCAACAAGCTGTCCTGGGGGTGCAGGAAACACTCCACCGGCAGTGGCTTGGCGCCTTTGCCCATGGCCCCCAGTTGCTCCAGGGGGCAACATCCGCTGGCGCTGACCCGGCCATGGCGGTCCAGGCGGGCAAAATCCACTGGGTGCTGCACGGGATAACCGGCCTGGCCCAGCTCAGCCAGGCTCGGCAAGACAATGCGCAGGCGGCTCATACGCCCACCCGCGACCAGATCACCTGGGGCATGCGGTCCTCGGGGCGGTGCAGCAGGGCTTGCAGGCTGACCCGGCGCTGGTCGCGGCGAGCCTGGCCCTGGAGCAGGAACCATTCGCTGGTGATGCCGACCCGCACTTGCTCCACCGCCACTTCCGGCATGCGCAGACGGTTGACGAAATCACCACGGTTGATGAACCAGTGCCCGGCGTCGCGCTCGGCCACCAGGGCCTTGGCCCGCGACAGCGCCAAGCCCGGCACCACCGCGGCCAACACCTCGGCGGTAGCGGTATTGCCGTTGACCCAGGTATTGCCCGGCAAGATGCTGACGTGCTGGGTCAGGCGCAGCAGCAAGGCTTCGCTCATGCCCGACAGCCCCCGCAGCTCTTCCACGCTGCGCAGCATCGGCTGGCGGGCCGGCAGCACCCGTGCCTCGGCGCCGGGCGAGGTCAGGCGACCACTGTCGAAGGTGCCACGGACCTTGGCAGCACTGTCCGGGCTGTCCAGGCGCTGGGGGTAGGAAGCGATCACCCGCTGGCTGATGCGCCGGCCCAGGGCCGAATCGATGCCGATCAGCTGGCACAGCTGTTCGAACCCCTGCAACTGCACCGGATCCACCTGCCCCTGGAACACCAGGTTGCGCAGGTTGAACTTGCCCTGCTGGTCTTGCAGGCGCCCCTGGAAGGAGTCGTTGAACCCGCCCAGCGCCTGGTCGCCGATGGGCCGCGCCCAGGGCTGGTCGAGGCGCGTCAGGACATCGCGCTGGCGCGCATCCCAGAGCAGTTGCCGGCTGTACTCAAGCCCACCTTGCAACACCGCGCTGCCCACCACCCGCCCCTGCTCGGCCTCCACCGTGCGCATGAAGGACGTCTGGCGGGTGAGCATCGCCGCGGCGATCACCGCCACCACTGCGGCGATCAGCAAGGCGCTGATGATGGCCATGCCACGCTGCTTCGCCACACTGGGCGAACGGCTGTTCATGGCCGGCTTACAACTGCCAGGAGCCGATGTCGGCATTCACGCCTTCGCCATCGGGCTGGCCGTCGGCGCCGAGGGAGAATACGTCCACCTCGCCGTTGGCCCCCGGGTTGAGGTAGTGATAAGGGTGCCCCCAGGGGTCGTTGGGCAAGCGCTCCAGGTAGGAACGCCAGTTGCTGTCCTTGGCATTGGCCGGGCGTTCCACCAGGACCTTCAGGCCCTGGTTCATGCTCGGATAGCTGCCATGGTCGAGGCGATACAGCTTGAGCGCCTGCATCAGACCGGCGATATCCTGCTTGGCCGCGGTGGCACGTGCCTGGTCCGGACGATCCAGGACCTTGGGTACCACCATGACGGCCAGGATCCCGAGGATCACCACCACCACCATGATCTCGATCAGGGTGAAACCGCGCTGGGCGCGGCTGCCCCGGGTCCGCGAGCGCCATGCCGAACTGCCGCCGGCGTCCTGGCATACCACACCACAAGCTTCCTGCTCCTGGCCTGGCGAGGCGATCTCCCGGCCTGCCGGCAACGCTCCGCAGGCTTGGGGTGGGGACGTTTCATGCGCGATATCCATCTCGACATTCCTTGGCTTGAGTTCGATTCGTCGCGCAGTGTTGCAAGAAGATATGTCAGTGGTATTGAAAAACCTCGGGAGTTTCGGTCGCCATTCCGTCAAGCCCGCGGGCTAGTCTGCGAGGCTGTTTCCCGGTTTCGAGCAGCCCATGCGAGCGGTGTCCAAACAAGCTGGATTCACCCTGATCGAGGTCCTGGTAGCCCTGGCCATCATCGCCGTGGCGATGTCGGCGGCAGTGCGCGTGGCGGGCCTCATGACCCAGGGCAACGGTTTGTTGCGCGACAAGTCCCTGGCCCTGCTGGCGGCCCAGAGCCGCCTGGCCGAGCTGCGCCTGGAAGGCAATCTGCGTCCGGGCCTGAAGAATTTCGAATGCGACCAGGGCCGGCTCAAGCTGCGTTGCGAGCAGGCGATAGTTCCCGGCGTTGCGCCGGGCCTGCTGCGGGTCAGCGTGCAGGTACGCGACCGCAGCCGTGAGGCGCCACCCCTGGCACGGCTGGAGAGCCTGGTCAGCCGGCCACAGGCGCCGCGCCAGTGAAGCTCAGCGGGTCAACCGTGGCAGGGCCGGCGAGTCCGGCAGCTTGCTGACCTTGACCCGCGATTGCTCGCCGCCGCGCTCGATGAGCACGCCATCGGCCTCGATGGCAGCCAGGCGCACGCCCTGGGTCAGCCGTTCACCGGCGAGGAAACTGCGCGCAGGCCCGTCGTTGAGGCTGAGGATGGCCACCGCCCCCCGGGCCCCGGCCATGACCCCGGAGACCTTGATATCCACCTGCGCCGGCTGGTTGGCGAACCACTGCAGGGCCGGGCTGTCGGCACGTGCAGCGAGCACCTGGGGCGCGGCCGTCGGCGTCTGGGACTCGGCCGGGGTCAGCAGCAGCGACGACCAGGTGGCGACACCGGCCAGGGCCGCCAGCAGGGCCGTGTACTGCAATAGCCGGGGAGCTGAAGAAGGGTTGAGCATCGCGCGTAGCATGGGCAGGACCTCCTGTTTGTCCGTCCCCGCAGCCTACAGCTCAATTCTCACGGTTTTATTTCACTGGACGATCATCTGCCTCGGGCAGTCTGGACCCATCGCCAAGGAGTGCAACGTGATGCAGAGCGGCAAGCAACAGGGGTTCACCCTGATCGAACTGATGGTGGTGCTGGTGATCATTGGCATCGCCAGCGCCGCCGTGGGCCTGAGCATCAAGCCCGACCCGCTGCAACAACTGCGCAAGGACGCCGAGCGCCTGGCGCAACTACTGCAAGTGGCCCAGGCCGAAGCTCGCACCGATGGCCGGCCCATCACCTGGCGGGCCAATGCCAAGGGGTTCGCCTTCGACCGCCCGGCCGATGGCGGCAGCGGCGTCGACGACTTCCGCCATGACAGCCAACTGCGGCCGCGCCGTTGGGATACCGCCGCCATGGACGTGCGCATCGAGCCGCGCCAGCGCCTGGTGCTCAATGCCGAATGGATCAATCCGCCGGTTCGGGTCGTGCTGTCCGATGGTCAGCATAGCTTGTGGGTGGAGCGCACGCCGGCTGGCCAGTTGCGCGTGGTGGAGCAGCCATGAACAGTCGCCAGGAAGGTTTCACCCTGATCGAGGTAATGGTGGCGATCATGCTCATGGCGGTGGTCAGCCTCATCGCCTGGCGCGGCCTGGACAGCGTGAGCCGGGCCGACGCCCACCTCAAGGCCGGCACCGAGCAGACCGAGGCGTTGCTGCGGGCGCTCAACCAGCTGGACCGCGACGTGGCCCAGCGAGCCGCCATCGAGTTGCGTGAACCGCAACTTGGTGAAAGCGAGAATGCCGAACCCGAGACCCCGGCGCCCCTGAGCGTGCGCAGCTCCGACAGCAAGGGTTTTCGCCTGGAGGTGATCCGCAGCGCCGCCACCTCTGGCGAAGGCCTGCAACGGGTGCGCTGGTGGCTCAAGGGCGACACCCTGTACCGCGCGGTAGCCGAGGCCCGTGATCGCTACCCGTTGCCGGCGCCGCGCGACGGCGTGGCGGTGCTGGAGCGGGTCAGCGATCTGCAGGTGCGTGTGTGGAACCCGGACAAAGGCTGGCGCCAGCTCAGCGGCAACCGCCAGGACAACCCCGCCGGCCTGGAGATCCGCCTGGTGCGCCAGACGCCCCAAGGCGAAGAACGCTACCGCCAGGTACTGGGCCCGCTGGATTGAGCCCGGTCCTGGAGCACTTGGCGGACACCGGCGGTGGGTCAGGTCCGTCGGGATCTACGGTCGCGGCGCAACCGGGCGCAGGTTCGACAGCGGCTACAGGCCGAACAGTGCACGGCTTGGAGTAGCCGCTGCCGCAGGCTGCGCATGGCCCGTAGTGAATATCGGCGGCAGCTCAGGCCGAGCGCGGAGACGGTATCAGCTGAGCAGGACCACGCCACCAGGCAACTCGGTGCACTTGGCGCCATAGGCGTCGCGGATCAACAGCGCCACGCCGGCCAGTTGATCGAGGTTGAAACGCGCCTGGACCTTGCGTTTGCCGAGCTCGGTATTGAGCAATACCAGCATCCCGGGACGGTAGCGGTTGATCTCGCGGACCACGGTATCCAGCGTGGCGTTATCGAACACCAGCACCTGCTCGCGCCAGGCGATCACCGCATGGGGGTCCACCGCCACTGGCTGGCCCACGCCACGCTCGTCGTAGGTCAGCTGGCGGCCGCTGTCCAGGCGAATGCTGCGCCCGGCCACCTCTACCTGCAGACTGCCCTCGATACAGGTCACGCACACCTGGCGCTCGGTATTGCGCAGGTTGAAACGCGCCTGGCGCGCGCTCAGCCGACCTTCCCCGGCCTGGACCTTGAGCGCCTGCCCGCCCTGGCTGAAGACCTCCACCTCGCCCTCCAGCAACTCGATGCCCTGCTCTCCCGCCGCCAGTTCACGGCGACTGATACGGGTCTGGGTGTTGAGTTCCAGGCTCACACCATCGGCCAGGTCCACCCGCCGTTGCTCGCCGACCTCGGTGGAAAAATCCGCTGTGAGCCCGGCAAAACCGCCGGGCACCGTAATGCGCACCATGAACAGTGCCGCCGAGGCCGCCAGCGCGCCGCCGAGAAAGGCCCGGCGCCCAAAAGTCCGGGAGCGTGCCTGCTGTTCCAGGCGCTGGGCCGCCGGCTGCAAGCCATGCCACAGCGTCTTGGCCTGCTCGAAGGCAGCCGCGTGTTGCGGGCTCTGCGCGCACCACTGGCGCAGCGCCCGGGCATCGGCCGCGGTGGCCCGGCCCGACGTCAGGAGGACCAGCCAGTCCCGGGCTTCGCTCAGCAGTTGCTGGTCCGCCGAGGCCCGGGGAGAAGAAATGCTAAAGATGTTCAAGCGCGCAGATACTCACGGATTGATCAGGGACTCTTTGTCTAGGACGGTTTTCCGGCCCCGGGACCGAACCGCTGAATGACTTTTCTTTCAAGACGCAGGGCGCAATGGCCCAGGGCGGCCTTGAGTTCCTTTTCCACCATCCGTGTGGAAATGCCGAAGCGCTGGGAGATTTCCAGGTGCGGCGCCTCTTCCAGGCGCGCAGCGATGAAGATCCGCCGGCGGCGTGCCGGCAGCTCGTAGAGGGCCTTGAGCAGGATCTGGATTTCCTTCTGGCCGCCCACCACCCGGGAAGGGTCCAGGGCCTCGTCGGCGACCTGCAGCAGTTCCTCGACCTCCTCGCCGGTGAGCAGGCGAGCGTCGGACTGGCGCCGGTCGGCGGCGATGTTCAGGGCCATGCGATACAGGTAGGCGTTGGGTTGGGCGAGGTTCGGCGGCTCTTCCATGCGGTCGACCCGCAGGTAGGTTTCATGCAGGACATCGTTGGCCAGGTCCTCGGACCCCAGGCGCCTGCGCAAGCGCACCCGGAAGTCCTCGTAGGACGTCAGGAACAGCCTGACCATCGCACTGTGCCCGGTGTTCTTCATACCCCGGAAGCTCCTTCCCATTCCTTGCAATCCATGCGTTTCCCTGTCGTGTCCGGTACCAAGAGTAAGGTCAGCGGCTGGCTCAACGAGCTGGGCGCCTGACGCTCGACGCGAATCTGTGCCAGGCGCTGCACCAGCGCCTCATCCCGTTGCCAGTCGCCGGTGCTGCCGACCAGGCGACTGTGCTGCACCCTGCCATCGGCCCCCACCCACAACTGCAACAGCGCCCTGAAGCTGCCCGGCCGAGTCAGCGGCGAAGCGCACAAGCTGCGCTCGACCGCCCGCTGCAAGGCCGTGGCATAGCTGCTGTTGAGCCGCACCCCGCGCCCGCCGCCCGTCGCTGGTTGCGCCGCCGGCTGGTTGCCCGGCGGCACTTGCAAGGTGAAGGCGTCGCTACGGGCGTAACGAGCCATCAGGCCACTGCCAGCCAGCAAACGGCCGAGCCCCTCGCGAGCGCTGTAACGCCCCTTGACCCCCACCGAGCGCCGGCCTAGAGCCAATTCCCGGTCCACCAGCACCGCCATCCCGGTGGCACGACTGAACAACTCCAGGGCCTGGGCCAGGTCCTGGGCCGGAATATCCAGCGCCAGCAGGGCCTGGGAATCGACCCGGGGCGGCCCTTGCGGACTGTCCTGGGCCCAGCTTTCGGGCACCTGCAGCCACAACGCGAACCCCAGCACACAGGTCGCCAAGCCCCCGTGCAATGAAGTCCATCGCCCGACCTGCGCTCTGCGTCGCTGCACTGCCTTCCAATCCCTGAAAAGCGTCATCCTGAGGCCAGTTTATGAATCTGGTGTTACGACCACGGCAAAAAAACCATCACTTTTTCAGCACGGTCTTTGCTCTACACTCGGTCGCTATCGAAGCCCGCTTTCCCGGGCCAGCCAGGAGGCCCTCATGAACCGATTCAGTCTTTATGCCGCAAGCCTGTTGCTCAGCGTCCTGCCTTGGGTGGCCCAGGCCGAGGAAGCGCGCGAGGGGTGCGTGGAGGTCAGCGTCGGCGGCTACAAGGCCCCCGACTACAACTGCCTGAGCCGGCAGATGGGCAACGACCCGCAAGCGGCCAAGGCCGCCCAGGCCAATGCCGAGGCGATGCGCAAACCGGTGGAAAAACGCCCGCCGAACCAGCTCGGCCTGTCGACCCCGGCTGCCACCGGCGTGCGCATGGGCAACACCTTCGGCAACTCGGTCACCCCGCAACAGCGTCCTTGAACGGCCAGAGGCTAGCGCCAGTAGCTCAGGCCGCCCACTGCCCGGCCACTTGCCGCAGTTCTTGCCGAGCCCGTTCCAGGGCTTCGCTGCGCGCCTCGGGGTTGGCGA
Organism: Pseudomonas piscis; assembly: GCF_009380155.1. GTDB lineage: Bacteria > Pseudomonadota > Gammaproteobacteria > Pseudomonadales > Pseudomonadaceae > Aquipseudomonas > Aquipseudomonas piscis. Next base: position 1,158,444 of record NZ_WHUV01000002.1, read on the forward strand.
ACTGCAACGGCTGGGCATCGACGAACCGTGGATCCTGCACGCCGATGAAGGCAAAGGCGGCCCGCAGCGCCGGGGTCAGCGCATCCATCCAGGCCATGGGAGTGCCCGGGCGTAGGTCGGCGCCACGGCTGGTGAGGAACAGTACCTTCTGCCGATTCATCTGGCCGACGATCCCGTCCGGGGTGTTCAGGTACGTCAACTCGGTACGGGTGATGGCATCGATGAAGGCCTTGAAGGTCGAAGGCATCGACCAGTTGTACATGGGCATGGCGAACAGGCAGGCATCGGCCTGCAGCAGGCGCTGACACAAGACATCGGATGCGGCCAGGGTCTCGCGCATCTGCGGCGTGCGGGCCGCCGGCGCGGTATAGGTAGCGATGGCGAACGCCTCGGTGACGGCCGCCGGAGCCTCCCGGGCCAGGTCCAGGTAGTCGATTTCCAGGTCCAGCCCCTGCTCCTGCAACTGTTCGATGAAATAACGGCCCAGGGCACGGGAGTTGGAGCGCTCGCCCTTGGCGCTGGCGTCGACGTGAAGCAACTTCATGGGAATACCTGTATCGCAGAAAACAAGGAGGCCAGCGCGAACGCTGGATGACTGGCCGACCCCGCTGGCGGGCGATCCTGGCAAGTCCTTGTGCGGTATCGGCGCCGTACAGGCTAACGGCCGCCGCGACATTGCCCTATAGCCAATCCACGGGATTCAGGGCAGACCACTCTCAAACCGGATACTTATACCCACCTGTAACTTGGCACCGACTAGATTGCGCAACCATGTTCCGCAGCAGTTCAGCAAGCAGACAGTCATGTTGCTCTATGGTGTCGGACCGATGGCCACCGCATATTTGTGTATTCCGGAAGTAACGAGCGTATGAGCAACTTGATGAGACAGGTCAGCCAAAGACCTTGCCTGAGTATCTTTCTAGTAGCGCTTGCGCTGTTCATGGGCTTGCAATACAAGCCGGGAATTCTCAACTACACCACGCGCTTCGTCGACTTTGCCGACTATATGCTCCAGCACGGCATGACGCTGTTTCCCATTGCCGATGATTTGCAGCCCTACCCTGACTACACCATCGCCAACACTTTCCTCATCTACTTGTCCTCACTGCCTTTCGGCCGCCTGTCGATACTGTCGATGGGCCTGCCTTATTGCATCAGCGCGGCACTGATCCTGGTCTTCATCTACAAGCTGGGAACGCTGCACGACAAGCAATGGGGCCTGTACGGGGTGCTCTTTGCACTACTGACCTGGGGATTTCTGGATGCGGTCAACTCGCTGGCGCTGGATGTCTATCCCGCATTGTTCAGCGTGGCGTGCTTCTACCTGGCCTACTCCGGCCAGCTGAAGCACCAGCCCTGGCGCCTGGCGCTGGTATTTGTCGGGCTGGCCCTGGGCTTCATGTTCCGCGGCCCCATCGGCCTGATCGGCCCGGCGATCGTGGTGGGCGGCTATTACCTGCTGAGCCGGCAGTGGCGCATGCTGTTGCTGTTCGGCCTGGTCTCGGGCTTGCTGCTCATTGTCGGCGTGGCCTTGCTGGCCTTTGCCGCCCATGTGCAGGGCGGTCCGGCCTTCATGCACGAAGTGCTGATGATGCAGGGCCTGGAGCGGGTCGCCAGCGATCACAAGCCCCGCTACTACTTCTACTTCACTGGCGGCCTGATCACCTATGGCGTCACGGTGTTCTTCGCCCTGAATGTCATCTTCAGGAAGTACAAGACATTCTTCGGCGCCCAGCGCCAGGCCGATAGCGAGTTGCTGCTCTACCTGGCGCTATGGTTCGTGGCACTGATCCTGTTCTTCACCATCCCCAACTCGAAGAAGGCTCGCTATATCGTTTCCATCACCCCCGCCATCGCCTTGCTGGCCGCCTATATCTTCGTCGACAAGAACGATATGTTCGCCCGCGCCAGGAACTGGCTATTGGGGTTCTGCCTGAAGTTGCCCGCCATTGGCGCCGGGCTGGCCGTGGCGGTGTGGGTATACAACTTCTACGGTGCCAAGCCGTTACAACCGAACTATCTCGGCGTATTCGCAAGCTTTGTCGTACTCACCGTGGTGCGTTACTTCATCGACCGCAACTACTACGTACATCCCCATCGCCAATTGATCGTCTTGGCATATGGTGTCGCGGCCTTTCTTGCCCTGGATGCATTCTTCTTCAACCCCATCACGTTCCACCAGGAACTGGCCATAGAGCCGACCCCCAAGTTCCTGCCCTACTGGTTCTGGTGAACTTGTCCCGGCTGGCTGGTCGCCGGGCAACTACACGAAAGGCCACGGGACGAGTAACCTTGCGCCGATCAATCAGACCCGGGCATGGCAATGGAACTTCACGTAGTGATCAACGGCCGCAAGGACCTGGCCGAGCAGCTCTACCAGCAACTGCGCGGCGCCATCGACTCCGGGCGCCTGGCCGCCGGCGCCCAGTTGCCTCCCAGCCGGCTGCTGGCCGCGCAATTGGGCATCTCGCGCAAGACGGTATCCGATACCTACGCCCTGCTGACCTATGAAAACTACCTGGTGGGCAAGATCGGCCGGGGCACTTTCGTCAACTCACGCCCAGTCAAGGCCGAACGCAAGCAGAGTGCCCAGGACCTGGCCTGCGTCCAGAGCCTGGAGCGCTGGCAGACAATCCCCTCGCCGCTGCGCCACCCGACCCTGGAGGGCACCCTGCGCTACGAATTCATCGGTGGCGCCACCACCCGCGCGCAATTCCCCCAGGACCACTGGCGCAGTTGCACCCAGGATGCCTTGCGGCGCATGGCCCAGGCCGGCGGTTTCTACAGCCAGCCGGAGGGCCTGCCGGTCTTGCGCAATGCCATAGCCGGGCACGTGGCGTTTTCCCGCGGGGTGGTGTGCACCGCCCAGGACATCGTGGTGTGCAATGGCGCGCAGCAGGCCCTGGACCTGATCGCCCGGGTGGTGCTCGAGCCAGGCAGCCTGGTGGCCATGGAGGATCCGGGCTATACCCCGGCTCGCCTGCTGTTCCAGGCCCAAGGTGCGCGGGTCGTGGGGGTGCCGGTGGATGCCGAGGGCATCGAGGTGGCGCGGATTCCCGATGGCGTGCGGCTGATCTATGTCACCCCCTCGCATCAGTTCCCCCTGGGCATGCCCATGAGCCAGGCGCGCCGCGAGGCGCTGCTGGAGCGCGCGCGACAGCTGGGGGCCATCGTCATCGAAGACGACTACGACAGTGAGTTCCGCTATGAGGGCCGGCCCACCGACTCCTTGCAGAGCCTGGACAGCCTTGGCGTGGTGGCCTACGTCGGGACCTTCTCCAAAAGCATGCTGCCCCAACTGCGCCTGGGGTATGCGGTGCTGCCACCGGCCATCCTGCCGGCGGTGATCAAGGCCAAGCAACTGTGCGATTGCCATACCCCGACCCTGCCCCAATGGGCCCTGGCCAAGTTCATCGACGAGGGTTACCTGCAAAAGCACATCCGCCGCTGCCACGCGGTGTATGCCGGGCGCCGCGAGCGCATCCTGCTGCGCCTGCAGGGCGACCTGGCGCCCTGGCTGGAAGCGGTGCCCTGCACGGCCGGATTCCATATGGCCGCCCTGTGCAAGGTGCCAGTGGATATCCCGCTGCTGCTGGATCTGGCGAAGAAGGTCGAGGTGGGACTCTATTCGCTGCAGGAGTTCTTCCACGACAGCCCGGTCCGCGAGGGCTTGTTCATTGGCTTCGGCGCCATCGAGACCCTGGACATCGACCCGGCCCTGGACAAGGTGCGCGACATCCTGCAGCAGATCACCTGAAGGACGGTGGATTGGTCTGCGCGTCTTCGCCGGGATTGGTTATAGGGCCCCCGACACCCAGGGCTTAGCCTGAAAGGACATTCCGATCCGCTGGAGAAACCGAAGATGAAAACCCTGACTGCCGCCCTCGCCACCCTCGCGTTGCTCACCTCTGTGGCGGCCACCGCCCACGAGCCGGTGTACGGCAAGGAGAAGCTGGCGATCCTGCAGGACCAGGCCCTGGCCAACCTGCCGGGCAAGAAGGCCATGATGCTCACCGTCGACTACGCCCCGGGCCAGGCCACCGTGCCCCACCGCCATGCCGGGGCGGCCATGGCCTACGTGCTCGAAGGCGCCATCACCTCCCAGGTCAACGATGGCCCGAGCATCACCTACCAGGCCGGGCAGTCCTGGTTCGAGCCTGCCGGCTCGCAGCATCCGGTCTCGGCCAACGCCAGCCAGACCCAACCGGCCAAGCTGCTGGTGTTCATGCTGATGGACACCAAGGACGAAGTGCTGACGCCCCTGGAGCATTGATCCTGTAGCGGCCACACCCACCCGTGGCCGCTGTTGAGCCGGCGAAACTGCGACAAGGCCCGCCGTCCGACAAGACAATCCCATCCCCCCCCCACGCCGCTGCGCGCCCCTGCGCAGCCTGCGGCAGCGGCCACACCCAGCATGTTGCAAGATTTGGTAACACTACCGGGCAAACACCCAGGTGAAACCGAATCGCCATCATGCTGTCCCATCGCTATCGGTAACGGTCGAGGTCGCCCGATCCAGCCTTCGGGCCCATCGGATTGCACAGTGCGCTACCCTCTTCGAGTGACCTCGTACCCTGTTTACCGGCGCGCGCATCCTGCCTGCGCAGGCTGCCGCACCTACTCAATCAAGGCTGAAAGAGCGAACCATGAAACAGAATATTCTCCTCGTTGCCGTCTGCGCCGCCCTGCTCCAGGCCTGCACTCCGGCTTCCACCTCCCATGAAGGATCGCCTTCCATGCCCGCCGCCTCCTCGACTACCGCCGCCCAGCCGGCGCTCCCGGCCTATTACTGGAACCTGGTATCGGCCACCGATGCCTCGGGCAAGCCTATCGCAGCCATGGCCAAGGGCACCCAGGGCAAGCTGCGCCTGACCTTCGGCGACCAGAACCTGAACATCAGCGGCGGCTGCAACGGCCAGTTCGGTGGCTACAGCTACCAGAACGGTGTGCTGAAGGTGCAACAGCTGGCTTCGACCATGATGGCCTGCGACAAGAGCCTGATGGACCTGGACAGCGAGGTCGGTCGCCTGCTCAAGGGCGACCTGCGTACCACCGTCAGCGGCGACACTCCCGAGCCGACGCTGCAACTGACCACCCAGGACGGTTCGGTGCTCAAGTTCCAGGGCGAAGAAACCCCGGAGACCCGCTACGGCAGCCAGGGCGAGATCAAGTTCCTGGAAGTGGCCGCCAAGACCGTCAAGTGCAGCCACCCGCTGATCCCCAACCACCAATGCCTGCAAGTGCGCGAGCGGCGCTATGACGACGCCGGCCTGCAGCTGCCGACCCAGGACACCTGGCATCCGATGTACGACTCGATCCAGGGCTACGAGCACCACGCCGGCGTGCGTACCGTGCTGCGGGTCAAGCAATACGAGTGGAAGAACCCGCCAGCCGACGCCTCGTCGCAGGTCTATGTGCTGGACCTGGTGGTCGAGCAGGACGCCTCGGGCAAGACCAAGTAAGCACTGTTCTGGACAGGCCGGTAGCTCCGGCCTGTCATCGCTGAGCAGCCGATCACAATACCCCCTCCCAATGGAAGCCGGCCGGCTCAGCATCGCAACAAACCCATGCTGGCAGCCAATGCCACAAACAGGCGCCCGCCAATCGATCAATCGGTCACTGCTCCCATCTCTCCAGGCGCCTTCTCCTGGGGAACCGCTATACAACCAACTCGACCGAGACCTGTTGCAGGAACAACGACTCGGGGATCTTGTTTGCGTAGCCTCGATCAAACGCCATCTTTATCAAGTCGAACTTGCTGGAAGCTCCGAGCTTATGTTTGAGGAAGCCTATGTACTGCTCAATAGTTCTATGAGAAAGACTTAAACGCTCCCCTATTTGCCGAGCAGAATTGCCCCTGATCAAGAAGAACAAGACCTCGCGTTCACGACGGGTCATTTCTTGCCAGTTACCACTGTTCTCCGGTTCAAGACTGCCATTATCGAGAAGCCTCGAGATACTAAAGTTATTTTCGCTACCTGCTTGTTGGAGGCACAAGCTAACAACATCCAACACAGGTAAGGGTCTGATGTGAAAAATTATGCCTATCACCTCTCGGGCCTCATCGAAGAGTGGAATCTTTTGCGAGAGATAAGCATGCATCCGCCCCCGAGAATCAGGATGAATGTCCAGGATCTGCATCGATCGCCGATTGCGTTGCACCTTCATGTCCTGCACCCGGAAGACATCACTGAATGTGGCCGCCGGGCATGGTAGATCCGCGGGGGACAAGCCTCGAATAGCTTGCGCATCGGGTAACTCCACCAGACGCGCGAACTCACGATTGACATAGATATAACGCGAGGCGCGGTCCAGGCAGCCCCAACCGCCAGGATAGTGATCAAAGATGAGTCTTAGTTGATCTATAGGTACGGACATCCTGACCCTCCCCTTCCACTTGCGATCCCATGACAGCAGCAGCCCCGCATGCCAAGCATGTGCTTCAGACACGTGAAGTATCAACTTTGACCGAAAAATTGATAAAACTACAAAATCTGGTAGTGGCTTATTGCTCAGGCATTAATTTCGCATCAAGCAGAACCCGTATTTTCTACGGATGCCAAAGATAGCCAGCGGTAGTTAGAGTTCTTTCATCGTGCTGCATGGACAAGTCGGCACTGGCAACTTTATATCTGCCTTCTCCTTGTAAAACCCATTACAAAAACTCAGGACAAGGGAGGCCAGTAATGGCCATTTACAACTTACCTGAAACACAAAATAAACCTCTGACACCACGCTTCGAAGTGATCCATGAGGCTTTTCAACAGCAGGCCACTCGCACCCCCGAGGCAGTGGCATTGGTCTTTCAACAACAGCGACAAACCTATGCCGAGTTGGAGCTAGCCTCGGATGTCATCGCTGCGGCCCTGAAAAGAGCTGGGGTCAACCCAGGAGATATCGTGGGAGTGGCGCTACCCCGCTCGTTGGAGTTGATCGGTTGCCTACTGGGAGTACTAAAGGCCGGCGCTGCCTACTTGCCTCTGGATATCCAGTACCCACGTGAGCATCTGGCCCAAGTGCTGGCAGATGCCGCACCTTCAGCAGTGCTCAGTACTGCCGAAGATGCACAGGCATTGGGAAAACTGCCACCATCGATTGCACTGCTAGATATAACTTGCTTCCCGGACTCGAGAGTCGAGCCCGAACAGCCGCAACCTACCGGGAACAATGTCCAGCCAGGTGACAATGCCTATGTAATCTACACTTCGGGCTCGACTGGCAGGCCCAAGGGCGTACTGGTTACCCATCACAACGTCTTGCGCTTGCTCAGCGTCACCCAGCCAGCATTGGGATTCGGTAACGAAGATACCTGGGTTCTTTTCCATTCCTACGCGTTCGACTTTTCAGTCTGGGAAATCTGGGGAGCGTTGCTTACCGGTGCAACGCTGGTCATCGTGCCCTACACCCTTAGTCGCTCACCGCGAGAGTTTCTACAGTTACTGGTCGAGCAACGGGTCACCATACTCAACCAGACACCATCAGCGTTCTATCAATTGGACAGCACCTGTGAAGCGCAACCACAGATGGCTGCCAAACTGAACCTGCGGTGCCTGATCTTCGGTGGTGAGGCCCTGGATTTTGGTCGGCTCAAAGCTTGGCGTCGCAGGCACGGTGACCGACCACGATTGATCAACATGTATGGCATCACTGAAACCACCGTGCATGTCACTCTGCTCGAAATCTGCGCCGACTCCAGCTTAGAAATCGGTGCCAGCCTCGTTGGCGAAGCCCTGGGCGATCTGTCCATCCACCTGCTCGATGAGCAACTGCAACCAGTGACAACAGGCACCGTGGGACAGATCTACGTCAGTGGAGCAGGCCTGTCCCGGGGCTATCTCAACCGTCCAAGCCTGACAGCCGAACGCTTCGTGGCTTGTCCATTCTCCGACAACGGACAACGGATGTACCGCTCGGGCGATCTCGCCCGGCAAACGGACAGCGGTGATCTGGAGTACCTCGGGCGGGCAGACGACCAGGTAAAGATTCGTGGACACCGTATCGAACCCGGGGAAATCGCCACGCATCTACTGGAACATCCCCAGGTCAAGGCAGCAGCTGTAATAGCCCGAGCCAACGAGCTTGGCTCGATGCAATTACTCGGTTATGTGGTTCCTCAGACGGAGGTATCCGGCAGCCTCGTCGATCAGCAAGTCGTAGACTCATGGCAGGCGGTCTACGAAGAAACCTATCGCCATATCGATGCCCATGACAACGATTCTGCTTTCGAAGGCTGGAACAGCAGTTATGACCAGCAGCCACTGCCTCTGGAAGAGATGCGTAGCTGGCTGCATGAAACCCTAGCGAGCATCCGCCGGCTCAGCCCGCGCAACGTGCTGGAGATAGGGGTGGGCTCTGGCCTGATCCTGCGGGAAATCGCTTGCGAAGCCCAATCGTATTGGGGAATCGACCTATCGGCAGTGACCATCGCCAACCTTCGACAGGTACTCGATGACTTGCCTCATCTCAGGGACAAGGTGACGCTGTACCAGGGCGCGGCGCATCAACTGCGAGACCTGCCGCCGGCTCGCTTCGATACCATCATCATCAACTCCGTCGCTCAATACTTTCCCAGCCTGGACTACCTCGACGCGCTGTTACGACAATTGCAGGAGCGTCTTGCCCCAGGGGGACACCTGTTCATTGGCGATGTGCGCAACCACGATTTGCTGTCCCTGTTCGCAACAGGTGTCATCGCTCGACGCAACCGCACAACGACCATCTCCTGTGTCCAGGCGACAGCCGCCATCGATGAACTCGTCGCCCATGAAAATGAATTAACGATTCATCCCGACTACTTCTGCAAGCTGGCCCGTCAAGCGGATAACGTATTCGGCGGTATCGACATCAGGCTCAAACAGGCACGTGAGATCAATGAGCTGACCCAGTATCGATACGATGTGGTCTTGCATACCGAAGGTGTACCGACCTTCTCTCTCGCGGAGGCAATAGCTGTGGAGTGGGGTGTCGAAGGCGATCCCTTGGGAAGGCTGATCACATTGCTGGCGACCGAGCACCATGACAGCCTGCGCCTACGTGGTGTGCCTTATGTTCGTGTGGCCAAGGAGGTGGCCTGGCAACGTAGCCTGGCTGAAGATGAGCCCTGGCCTGACATGGCTGTTTCCATCCTGGGCGCTCCTGATCTGCAACACCTGTGTTCCCTGGGAGCCGGCTTCGGTTATCAGGGAGCCGCGAGCTGGAGCTCACTAGGCTGCGAGCAAATCGACATCCTGTTCTGGCGAGCCCGCGAAAAAGCCTTTCCTGTGGGATTTTACCAGCGGCCGGCGACTGAACTCACCTTGGCCAACCGGCCAAGACGAGCCCAGGCCGAAGCGCAGTTGCGGACAGAGCTGCAACAGTGGCTACAGGAGCGCCTGCCTCTGTACATGCAGCCACACGCCATCATTGCCGTACAAAAACTGCCACTGACGCCCAATGGCAAGCTGGACAAACGGGCCCTACCAGCACCACCGCGTGATGAAGGGCTCTTGCCGGAACATGCCGAGTCGCCTTTGGAAGCCGCGTTACTACGACTGTTCTGCAACATACTGGAACGCGACGGCATGGGTCTGTCACAAAGCTTCTTCCAGTTGGGAGGCGACTCACTGTCCGCCGTTGCCTTGGCAGCGGCCATTCGCCGGGAGCTGAGCACCGAGGTCACGGTAGGCGACATTTTCGAAGCGCCGTCGATCAAGGACCTGGCTTCACGCCTGCAGATTGGAGCCCAGACCCGCCCTGCGCTGGAGTCCGGACCACGGCCTGAACGGATACCACTCTCCAATGCGCAACGGCGCCTGTGGTTGATCGCACAGATAGAGGCAGGGCAATCGTCCTACAACATCCCCTTGGCCTTCGATATCAAAGGCGACCTGGTGCCTGACGTACTGGAAGGCGCCCTGGATGACCTACTCCACCGCCATGAGGTGCTCCGCACCCTGATCGTCCAGGATCAGGAAGGGCCGTACCAAAAGATCCTGCCGCCAGGCGCTTCGATGGCTCCGCTGATCTACCGCCAATGTGCACCCGAAGAGCTGTCGACATCACTCTCGGAGCTGGCCCGCCAGCCATTTGACCTGACACAGGAGCTGCCTCTTCGAGCGATTCTCTTCGAGATCGAGCACAAGCACTCCGTACTGCTGCTGGTTGCCCACCACATTGCGCTGGACGGCTGGTCTATCGCGCCTTTGCTGCAAGAACTCTCGCTGCATTACCGCAGTCGTCTTGCCAGTGGCCGGCCTGCCGAGCTAGCGCCGCTGGCAATCCAGTACGCTGACTACACCTTGTGGCAGCAACGCCTGCTAGGCACCGCTAAGAACCCTACCCGACTACGCCAGGAGCAACAGCATTACTGGTGCGAGAACCTGCATGGGGCACCTCCGGTCCTCAATCTTCCTGGAGCGGCACATCGACCCCGAGAGCGAAGCGGCAACGGCGGTGCATGCATCTTCAGCCTCGAAAAACCATTGGTTGCCGTATTACAGGAAATCGCCAGGCGCCAACATTCGACCCTATTCATGGTGCTGCATACGGCAGTGCTGGCATTGTTGACTCGCCTGGGTTGCGGCAACGATCTGAGTATCGGCGTAGCTCTTGCGGGACGCGCCGAGGAAGGTCTCAAAGACAGCATCGGCCTGTTCGTGAACACCCTGGTCATTCGTACCGTATGCAATGACAACTCCTGCTTCACGGAGCTTTTGCAGCAAGTGCGCGAGGCCAGCCTCGGAGCCCACGCGAACCAGGATCTGCCTTTCGATAGCCTGGTCGAGGCCGTCGCCCCTTCGCGAAGCCTCAGCCATCACCCCTTGTTCCAAGTATTGTTGACCCTGCAAGACACTCGCGCGCCAGCACTGGACCTGCCCGGAGCAAGCCTCAGCCAGCGCGCCATCAACCCGCAGACGTCGCGATTCGACTGGGCCCTGGATTTTTGCCCGATACCTGGCCAGGGCAACCGGATCGATCACTTGGAATGTCGCCTGGAATATTCCAGCGACCTCTTTGAACATTCCGATATGCAGACTCTGTGCGAGCGCTTCGTGGGTCTGCTCAGCGCGATCGCAGAGAGTCCACAGCAACCGATCACACATCTGGAACTGCGCTTGGACCACGAGCGCCAGGCATTTCCCGAGTATCGGAGCGGGCCTGACCTGGACCTCGGTACCGACAGTCTCTACACCCAATTTGACGCCCAGGTCCAGCGCCGGCCCGACTCGATTGCCCTGGTGGCGGGAGATGCCACATTGCGCTACGCCGAACTGGGCGAACGCGTGGAGATGATCGCCCGGCATCTACAACGAGCCTCCAACTATCGCAGATTGCTGGTGGGTATCGCTCTCGGACGCACGACGACCATGGTGGCCACTCTGCTTGCCTGCCTCAAGACTGGCACAACCTATCTGCCCCTCGACCAGGGTTATCCCCTTGAACGCCTGCAACAGATCATCAATGACGCCAACGTGGACATGATCCTGGGCGATCGCCCAGGACATGCTCTGGCTCAGCACCTGGGCGACGCTCCTTGGGAAAATGTCGAGCAATGGCTGGCGCGCCCCCTTCCTGCAACCAGCGCTCCTTGGCCATACGATCCGCACCACCCCGCCTATCTGCTCTATACGTCAGGCTCTACGGGCCGCCCCAAGGGCGTGCTGGTCAAGCAGCGGTCGTTGCTGAACCTGCTCGTATCGATGGGCCGCGAGCTCGGGATATCTGACGCCGATACCTTGCTGGCCTGTACCCCGATCTCGTTTGACATATCGGCCCTGGAACTGTTTCTGCCGTTGATCAATGGTGCGTCGTTGCACCTGTCTGCTGCCGATGTCGCTCGTGACCCAACCGCACTTGCCCAGTACATAGATGACATCCGGCCAACTCTCATGCAGGCCACGCCGACACTCTGGCAGATGCTCTGTGACGCTGGCTGGAAGGCTCGTTCGCCGCTAAAAATCCTCTGTGGGGGTGAGGCCCTGCCAGAGCCCCTGGCGAAGCGCCTGAGCTTGGAGCCTGGTCATCTCTACAACCTTTACGGCCCCACCGAGACCACCATCTGGTCGATGATCTGCAAATTGGCCCCAGGCCGGCCCCCTTGCCTGGGCAGTCCTGTTGCCAATACACGAATCCAGTTGCTCGATCCCTATCTCAAACCGGTGCTCCCAGGAGTACTGGGCGAAATATGCATAGCTGGGGAAGGGGTCGCGGTGGGTTACCTGAATAATCCGGCGATGACCGCAGAACGCTTCATCGCCGATCCCCTGGGGCCTCCCGGAACACGTTTGTATCGAACCGGAGACCTGGGACGCTGGAGCGCCAGCGGCGAACTGTTGTACTGCGGTCGCCGCGATGCCCAAGTCAAGCTTCGGGGCCACCGCATCGAACTCGGAGATATCGAGTCGGCACTCTGCGACTACCCCGGCATCACTCAGGCCCTGGCCGCGCTGCGCCAGGATAGCCAATCCCGCCCTGTGCTGGTCGCCCATGTCATGGGAGAGCCGGATACAACACTGGATATCAGGGAAATCCGCCGCTTTCTGATCCAGCGTCTCCCCGACTACATGATTCCAGCGCTGATTGGACAAGTCGCCGACCTGCCCCTGACTCCCAGCGGCAAGACCGATCGCATGGCGCTGGCGCTACCATCGCCGAATGGCAGCGGTGTGCCCAGCCACAATGCTCTGGAACAAAAGTTGATCCGCTTGTTTGAAAGACTGCTGGGCATCAATGGTGTAGGACGCGAGGATAACTTCTTCGACCTTGGCGGTGATAGTGCGCTGGCCGTGGCCTTGGCCCGCCAATTCAGTGAGCAGGGACATACCATGCACCCCGCGGACGTATTCCAGGCCCAGACCGTTCGCGCTTTGGTGCAGCGAGTGGCGCCAGAGGAAAACATCGACCCGGCCCACTGTGGCGCTGACGTCCTGCTGCACCTGACCGCCCCCCAGACCACACCGGCACTGTTCTGTTTTCATCCCAAGGAAGGTGTCGGGTTACGCTTCGCCAACCTGCTGCCCCACCTGGACGCCGACCAAGCACTATATGCCTTCCAGTCCAGCTTGCTGGGCAACAACCCTCAGTACGCAGACTCCATCGAGGCCCTAGCCCAGCATTACCTGGACGAGCTGCGCCAGGTCCAACCCCACGGGCCTTATCGTTTGCTGGGGTGGTCATTTGGTGGTTTGGTGGCCTACCAGGCTGCCAGCCAATTGCTTGAGGAGGGCGAAAAAGTGGAGCTATTGGCCCTGCTCGACGCAGCCCCTTGCAACGATGGACTTCGCCATTTCACCAAGCCCGCTGCCCAGGCCCGAACCTATGCCGGAGAGCTGCAAAACGCCAGTCATCACCATCTGGCGTTGATGACACGCTGGACCCCGCCTCCCACTGAAGTGGAGGTATTGTTTTTTTCCTGTGGCTCGAGCGAACAACCAGAACATCCCGCCCCTGGCGAATGGCAAAGGCTCACGGGGCGCCCGGTCACCACTTGGCATCTAGACTGCAAACACGGCGAAATGCTCGACCCACATTGGGCGCCGGTCATCGCTCATGTGATACGTGCCTACCTGGCAACCCCTGACTTCACCCCCGAGGCCTAGATCATGGATACCTTCGACGAAGCAAACGGCCCTTTCCTGGTACTCATCAACGCCCAGCGCGAATATTCGCTGTGGCCCGAGCACCTGGAAACTCCGGGGGGCTGGGTCATTGAATTCGGACCTGCCGCAAAAAACCAATGCTGCCAGCATATCGAGCGGCGATGGCTGAGCCTGCAGCGTAAAGCCGACATGGGCCGCAGCGTATGAGCGCCATGCCAGCACTGCAAGAGATGTCCCCATGAACGCACCATCCGATGTCCAGCAGACAAAAAACCTGAACACATCGCAACCGTCGCTGCTGGCGCTGTTTCCGCTTCTGCTGGGCGCACTCCTGCCACCTCTGGACTACTTCATCGTCAACCTGGCGCTGTTCTCGATTCGCGACGATATCGGCGCCAGCGATACCCAGCTGCAGTTGGTGATCTCGGCATACGCCTGTGCCTATGCGGCAGGGCTGATAACCGGGGGGCGCCTGGGGGATCGATATGGGCGCAAACGAATATTCATGCTCGGCATGGCAGGGTTCCTCCTTGCCTCGCTCCTTTGCGGCTGCGCCCCGAATGGAACAGTTCTGATTGGCGGGAGGATACTGCAAGGGTTCTTCGCCTCGATCCTGGCGCCCCAGGTCCTCGCGACTATCCGCGCGGTCTACCCGGTACATCTGCAAACGCCCATTTCCGCCGTCTATGGCTTCGTATTCGGGATCGCCGCCATCACAGGACAGATTGGCGGGGGAATCCTCATCGACCTGGATGTGCTCGGCCTCGGCTGGAGGGCGATTTTCCTGGTCAACCTGCCGATCGGCATAGTCGCCCTGGCAGCCGCCCTGACCTGGGTACCGGAAAATCGGTCAGAGCGACAGGTCGGCTTCGATGTCTTGGGCATGCTGTTGCTGACGGCCTTCCTGCTGTGCTTCATCTACCCTCTTTCCCGTGGGCTGGAGTCGGGTTGGCCGAGGTGGCTGGTATTGATGCTGGCGGCCAGCTTGCCGATCCTGGTGGTTTTCGTGCGAGTCGAGAAGAAGCTGCAACACCAGGGCGCAACACCACTGGTCAACCTCGACCTACTGCGCAATCCGGTCATCAGCCTTGGCACAGGGCTGGCGTTCCTGTTCTACAGTGATGCCTTGTTCTTCTTCGGATTCGCCCTGTACCTGCAGTCCGGACATGGGCTGAGCGCCCTGGACTCCGGCCTCGGCCTGCTGCCCTTTGCCGCAGGCTTCATCATTGGCCCCTTGTGGACGCCCAGGCTGGTGAAGCTGATCGGCAATAATGTCGCCGCATTCGGCTTCGCGGTCCTCGCACTGGGTTTCTTCCTGCTCGCCTTCATGGCCACGCCTGACCGCCCCCTGGGGGTCTACGACTACCTGACCTTGCTGGTAGCGGGATGTGGCCACGGTATCGTCCTGTCTTCCCTGACCCGGATCGTTTTGGCCTACTCACCGCGCAACCACGCAGGCTTGGTGTCGGGCCTGCTGATCTCGATGTTGCAGATCGGCTCGGCCACAGGGGCAGCGGTACTCGGAGGGCTGTTCTTCCACTTGCTTGGGGAAGCGCCACAGGCCATTGACTATGCCCATGCCTTCCGCGACGCGATGTACGTCCTGGCAGCCCTGCTGGCGCTCTGCATACCACTTGGACTGTGGCTGGCCAAGCTGACCCGGCACGCCGCCACCGATTGAGGAACCTTAAGTGATGACGACACGCCCCCAGATCATCGCAGTGGTAGGAACCGGACCTCGCGGCGTACTCCTGCTGGAGCGCCTCATCGCCCAGCTGAAGCAACAAGTGCTGCAACAGCCGGTGGAGCTGCATGCCATCGATGCCTGCGAACTGGGTTGTGGCAAGGTCTGGCGCACCGATCAACCCGATTGCCTGGTGATGGACAATTCAGTCGACGAGATGACTCTTTATTCGACCGAGGCGGATGTCGACAAAGCTTGTGCCGGCCAAGGCCCCTCCTTTGCCAGCTGGCTCGCCCGGCAGCCTTCGGCCGACAGCAGCGGTATCACGATCGGTCCGGTGACTTACCCGCCGCGCCGCCTATACGGACGCTACTTGAAGTTCGTCTACAATTCGCTGTCCGAGGGCCTGCCCAAACACCTTTCGCTAAAAGGGCACCAAGCAACCATCTCGGGAATCGAACCACAAGAGCTCGGTTACCACCTCATCCTCGAAGATCAAGAATCGCCACTGTTCGCTCACTCCGTCGTGCTCTGCACCGGTCACGCAACCCTGGTTCCAGATACTCGACAGCAGCAGATCCAGGCCTTCGCCGACACTCATGGCCTGACCTATGTTGCTCCCGTACCTGCGGTCGACATGCAACTGGATAGCATCGGCTCGCAGCATAACGTCGGGATCCTGGGCCTGGGCTTGTCGTTCTACGACGCCCTCATGCTACTGACAGAGGCTCGCGGAGGGCATTTCACCCCAGATCGCGAAAACCGCTTGCACTACCGGCGTAGCGGACGGGAACCCGAGCTGATCGTGGCCGGCTCGAGAACCGGAGTGCCGATTCCCGTTCGCGGGCTACAGCAACGCCCTCCAGGCTGGCGATACGTCCCACGCCTGTTCACCGAGCAACAAGCACACATGTTGCGCGAACGAGCGCCCCTGGACTTTCGCCAAGATGTACAGCCCTGGATCAATGCAGAAATCAATCTCGTCTACTTCGAAACGCTGCTACGGCAATGTGGTGCACCCGATACACGTATCCATGCCTTCGCAGAGAATGTCCGATCACGTATCCACGATGGCGCAGGGCTCCTGCAGGCCCTCGGTGAGCAACGAGCCGCTGACGGCCTGGGCCGCTATCCCTTGCTCGACCTGCAACGCCTGGCCAACCCCTTCGCGCATCAGCAGTTCGACTCCCCTGCGGACTTTCAGGATCGGTTGCTCCAGCATGTGCGCCAGGACTTGCAACGCGCCTTGCAGGGCAATGTAGACAACCCTCTGAAGGCCGCCCTGGAAACCCTACGCGACACCCGGGCCATCCAGCGAATCACCGTCGACTTCTGCGGGCTCACTGCGCAATCCCATCGGCAGTTCATTGATACCGACAGCCAGCCACTGTCCTTCCTGTCCGCTGGTACTCCCCTCTATCGTTCGCAGCAGTTGCTCGCCCTGATCGACGCGGGCCTGCTGCGCATCGTCGGTCCAGGGACCGTACTCGAAATGGAGTCCGCGGCAGGCAGGTTCAACCTGCATTCACCCGCTGTGAGTGGCTCTTCAGTCCAGTTGGATGCCTTGATCGACGCTCGCCTGCCCAAAATCAACATCCACCGCGACTACTCTCCCTTGACCAGGCAACTGCTCAACCGAGGTGTATGGAGCAGCAGGAAAAACCTCGCAGGTGCCACTGCGTTCGATACCGGCGGAGTGAATGTAGAGCCTGACGCCTATCGCCCCTTGAGCCCGGAGGGACAGGTATGGAACAGACTGCATGTGCTGGGCCTGCCAACCGAACATACGCGCTGGTTCATGCAGGTGGGCATCGTGCGCCCCGGGCAGGAAAAGTCCGGCCTGGGCCAGGACTGCGAACGGGTAGTGAAACAGCTGTGCAAAGACCTTCATGAGACGTCCCGATGACCCTGCACTGCGCACCATGAAAAAAGCCCCGTATCTTGCGATACGGGGCTTTTGCGTTGCAGCGGGGTCGGTGGCTTACAGGCCCGACTGGCCGCTCATGGCCAGGTCCAGCAGTTCCCGGTTGGCCACTGCGTACATGGCGTAGTCGGTGCCGCTGGCGGCACGGATTTCCACCATCATCGCGCGCCAGCGCTCGACCATGCTCAGGTTCTGCTCAAGCCACAGGGCCACGCGGGCTTCCATGTCTTGCGGCGCATCGGCCATTTGCAGGACCGAGATGGTGATCGCCCGCTGCTGCCAGTCCACGTCGTCGCGGAAGGCTTCGCGTGCCTGGGCCTGCCAGTTGTTGGCCACCGGCAGATCGCTGATCTGCTGCAGATACCACGGCAGGTCCAGGGCACTGCCCACGGCGAAGTAGGCCTTGGCCACATCGGCGGCGTCGTGCCCGGTGACGTCGGCAGCCTCGATGATCGGCAGCAGGGTGTACAGGTGGGTAGTGCCGGCCACCATGCGTGCCAGCAACTCCGGTACGCCAGCCTCGACATAGGCGGTGTAGCGCGACTGCCAGCCTTCACGGGTCGGACCTTCGAGCAGCTCGTCGAGCTTGAGGCCCAGGGCTGCCAGGTGCGGACCGAAATGCGCCACGTCACGGGCGGCATCCTGCTCGTTGCGACGGCTACGCAGGAACCAGCGGGTGGCCCGACGACCCAGGCGCATCAGCTCATCCATCAGCTCCAGCTGCACCTGTGCCGAGACCTGGTGATCCAGGGCCTCGATCTGGCGGAACCAGTGCGGCAGGTGGAAGATGTCGCGCACGATCACATAGGCGCCGGCCACGTTGGCCGGGCTCATGCCGGTGGACTCCTTCAAGCGCTGCACGAAGGTGATGCCCATGTGGTTGACCAGGTCGTTGGCGATCTGGGTGCTGACGATCTCGCGCTTCAGACGGTGACGGCGCATGGCTTCGGCGAACTTGCTGACCAGGGTCGGCGGGAACGCGGTTTCCATGTCACGGGTCAGGTAGTCGTCATCCGGCACCAGGGAGCCCAGCAGCTGCTCCTTGAGGTCGATCTTGCTGTAGGAGATCAGCACCGACAGCTCCGGACGGGTCAGGCCCTTGCCAGCGGCGACGCGCTCGTTGAGCTGCTCTTCGCTGGGCAGGAACTCGATGGCCCGGTCCAGCTTGCCACGGCCTTCCAGGTCGCCCATCAGGCGCTTGTACTCGGCGATCCGCTCGTAGGCGCGACGCGCAGCCAGGGACAGGGCCTGGGTCTGCTTGTAGTTGTTGCCCAGGACCAGGCCCGCCACTTCGTCGGTCATGCTCGCCAGCAGCTGGTTGCGCTGCTTGTCGGTCATGTCGCCGGCCTGCACCACTTCGTTGAGCAGGATCTTGATGTTCACTTCGTGGTCGGAGCAGTCCACGCCACCGGCGTTGTCGATGAAGTCGGTGTTGGAGCCGCCGCCGTTGAGGCCGAACTCGACGCGACCCAGCTGGGTCATGCCCAGGTTGCCGCCCTCGCCCACCACCTTGCAGCGCAGTTCGTTACCGTTGACCCGCAGGGCGTCGTTGGCCTTGTCGCCGACATCGGCGTGGCTTTCGCTGCTGGCCTTGACGTAGGTGCCGATGCCGCCGTTCCACAACAGGTCCACCGGCGCCTTGAGCAAGGCGTTGAGCAGCTCGGTCGGGGTCAGCTTGTCGGCCTGGATGTCGAAGCGTTCCTTCATCTGCGGCGAAATGGCGATGCTCTTCGCGCTACGGGAGAAGATGCCGCCACCCTCGGACATGATGCTGGTGTCGTAGTCGCTCCAGGCCGAGCGCGGCAGGTCGAACAGGCGCTTGCGCTCGACGAAGCTGGTGGCCGGATCCGGATTCGGGTCGACGAAGATGTGCAGGTGGTTGAACGCCGCCACCAGTTGCAGTTTGTCGGACATCAGCAGGCCGTTGCCGAACACGTCGCCGGCCATGTCGCCCACGCCCACCACGCTGATCGGGTCTTCCTGGACATTGATGCCACGCTCGCGGAAGTGGCGCTGCACGCCGACCCAGGCGCCACGGGCGGTGATACCCATCTTCTTGTGGTCGTAGCCGGCCGATCCACCGGAGGCGAAGGCGTCGCCGAGCCAGAAGCCGTAGTCGATGGCGATGCTGTTGGCGATGTCGGAGAAGGTCGCGGTGCCCTTGTCGGCCGCCACCACCAGGTACGGATCATCGTCGTCGTGGCGAACCACGTTGGCCGGCGGCACCACGCCACCGTCCTTGAGGTTGTCGGTGATGTCCAGCAGGCCGGAGATGAAGATGCGGTAGCACGCTACGCCTTCAGCGGCGATCTCGTCACGGCTGCCGCCCAGCGGCAGGCGGCGCGGCAGGAAGCCACCCTTGGCGCCCACCGGCACGATCACCGAGTTCTTCACTTGCTGGGCTTTTACCAGGCCCAGGACTTCGGTACGGAAGTCTTCCTCGCGATCCGACCAGCGCAGGCCGCCGCGAGCGACGTTGCCGAAGCGCAGGTGCACGCCCTCGACCCGTGGCGAGTAGACGAATATCTCGAACTTCGGCACTGGCTTGGGCAGCTCGGGGATCAGCTTCGGATTGAACTTGAAGCTGAAGTACGACTTGTTCTGGCCGTTGGCATCGGGCTGGTAGAAGTTGGTGCGCAGGGTGGCCTTGATCAGGTCCAGGTAGCGCCGCAGGATGCGGTCCTCGTTGAGCACCTGGACGTCGTCCAGGGCGGTGAGGATCGCCTGCTCCAGGCGCTGCTGCTTGTCGTCCAGGTCTTCCTGGGTCAGCTTGCGGGCCAGGTAGAAGCGGGTCTTGAACAACCGGGTCAGCTCGCGGGCGATATCGGTGTGGTTGTTCAGGGTGCTGGCGATGTAGCCCAGGTCGAAACCGAGGCGGATCTGCTTCAGGTAGCGGGCGTAGGCACGCAGCAGCGCCACGTCGCGCCATGGCAGGCCGGCGGTCAGCACCAGGCGGTTGAAGGCGTCGTTCTCGGCGTCGCCGCTGACGATGTGGACGAAAGCGTCCTGCAGCGTGTCGTTGAGCTGCTGGATGTCCAGGTCCAGGCCTTCGGCGGCGGTGAAGGCGAAGTCGTGGATCCAGAACTCGCGGCCATTGTTGTGGCGCAGGCGATACGGGAACTCACCCAGGACCCGCAGGCCGAGGTTTTCCAGGATCGGCAGCACGTCGGACAGCGCCAGCGGGGTATCGGCGTGGTACAGCTTGCAGTGCAGCTCGCGCTGGCCGGTCACCTGGCCCAGTGGCTGGTAGAAGCTCATCACCAGCGGGTTGCTTTCGCTCAGGCTCAGCAGGTGCTGCATGTCCACCACCGCCGAGTGGGCGGCGAAACGCTCGCGGTAGCCGGCCGGGAAACCTTTCGGGAAGTCAGCCAGGACGTTGGTGCCGTGGGCTTCGCCGAAGCTCTCGACCACCAGGCTGGCGTAGTCGTCCTGCCAGCTGCGGCAGGCCTGCACCACTTCGCGCTCCAGCAGCAGCGGATCGATGTCGATGCGCTGCTTCGGGTCGACCCGCAGGATCAGTTGCACGCGGGCAAGGACCGACTCGGAGAAGAAGGTCCAGAACTCGCAGTCGGTGGCCTGCAGGCGTTCCATCAGGACCTGCTGGATCTTCTGCCGCACTTCGGTGGAATAGATGTCGCGCGGCACGTAGGCCAGGCAGTAGCAGAAACGGCCGTACGGGTCCTTGCGCAGGAATACCCGGATCTTGTTGCGTTCCTGGATCTGCACGATGGACATCACGGTGCTGAACAGCTCGTCCACCGGAGTCTGGAACAGATCGTCACGGGGCAGCACTTCCAGGACCTGGGCCAGTTCCTTGCCCAGGTGGGCCTTGGGCTGGAAGCCGGAGCGTTGCTCGATGACCTCGACCTTACGGCGGATGTACGGGATCACCCGCACGCTCTCGCCATACACCGAGGAGGTGTAGAGGCCCATGAAGCGGCATTCCTTGATCACCTTGCCGTCGGCATCGATCTGGCGGATCGACACGAAATCCGGGTAGGCCGGGCGATGCACGCGGCTGGGCAGCGACGCCTTGGCGAACGACAGCGGCGTCGGTTCGCGCAGGTAGTTCACGGCATAGTCTTCGATATGCAAGTCGTCGCCGGTAAGGCCGGCGCGCAGCAGCTTGGCCAGGCCCAGGAAGGAGTTCGGGTCATACTCGATATGCCCGCCGTCCTGGTCGGTGCCGACCACGAATTCCTCGTAGCCCAGGAAGGTGAAGTGGTTGTCCACCAGCCACTCGAGGAAGCTCTTGATCTCGGACTTCTCGTCGGCAGCGATGGCGAACTGGCTGTTGTCGATGCTCTGGATCAGCTCCTGGACCTTGGCCTTCATCGGCTCGAAGTCGGCTACGGCGACACGCACCTCGCCCAGCACCTGCTCCAGCTCCTTGCCCAGCACGCTCAGTTCGGCGGCATTGGCGCAGCGGTCGATCTCCAGGTACATCAGCGACTCTTTCTGCACGCCTTCGCCCTGGGTGCCCTTGGGCAGGATTTCCAGCAGCTCGCCCTTGCTGCCGCGACGCACGCTGAGTACCGCGGTCTGCAGGGTGTGGATGCTGTAGCCGCGACGGTTGAGCTCGGTACGGACCGAGTCCACCAGGAATGGCAGGTCATGGTGCAGGACTTCCACCGCGGTGTGGGTCGACTGCCAGCCATGACGTTCGTAATCGGGGTTGTAGACGCGCACTTGCGGTTGCGCGTGATCGAAGCGCTCAAGCAGGCGCCAGGCAGAGAGGGTGCAGCCCGCCAGGTCGGACATGCGACGCTGGGTGAGTTCGTCCAGGGAAATGATGCCGAAGAATTGTTCAGCGAACAGCGCCACTTGTGGCAGTGCCTGTTCACTGATGTGCTGCGCCAGTGCCGCTTGCAGTTGGTGCTGGAAGTCGGCCTTGCTGGCTGCGGTGAAGAACGCCATCTGTGGTACTCCGCTTGGGCTTGTTATTGATGGTAGCGTCGTGTTCGGCCCCGCTGGGGGGCGCCGGCGCATCCTGTTCCTGAATCTCGGGCAGAGGTTGCAGGATGCCTGGTGAATGAAGCTGGACGAGACGCGCAGGTCACATTCACACCTTCCCGGGATGGGCATCGGCCAGGGCGAACGGGGCAATGCCCTGGCAGGTGATCATCACAAAACAGACGCAACCTATTGCACTTGAGAACAAATTGTCCGCTGCGCAGCTTAACGAGTGCGATGCGACAGCTGCTTGCGATGCTGCGACATATTCGGTCAAAGGCACGCAACCGGGCAGTCACGCCCAGAACAACACTAGCAGCAGCTGGCGGAAAACCCGGGGTTTTCCATGCACGGACCGGACTTGCGTGCGCAAAATGACTTATCCGCGCCAGGCGTTCACAACTGCCGTACTGACAGACAACCCAGCAGAAATTCCCCCGGGCTGGCAGAATCCTCTCTTTTGCCCTGCCCCAGGAATGTGCCCATGCAGATGACCACCGCCCACCTGATCGCCAACCCTTGCGACGACGAAGAAGACAACATGGCCATGCTCTGCTGCCACAGCACCCAGGGCGAGATGTTCCTGATGAGCCGTTACCCGGACGAGGACGAGTTGGAGATCACCCTCGACGGCGAGCCTTCGACCCTGGACGGGGTCAAGGTGACCCTCAGCCCCACCACCTTGCTGATCGAGATCGCCGCGACCGACGCCGATGCCCTCAACGGCTCGGACCACCTGCAAATCCACCACGCAACCAGCGCCGCCGACCTGGCCGAAGTGGAACTGACCCTCAAGAACATCCTCAAGGGTACGGGCACCTACATCAGCCAGCTCTGATCCCCACCCCGGACAGCGGCCGGGCGCAGCCTCGCAAGCTCGACAGCGGCTACAGGGCCACGCCCAACCTCGGGTAGCCCGGGGCTTCATGTAGCCGTTGCGCATGCCCGCCTGGCGGGCACCAGGCTCCCGTCGTGCCAGCCGCCTTGGGAAAAAGCCGGGATTTTTTCGAAATCACTCTTTCCCCGTTAGTCGGCGGGGCCCGCTATGGATTAAAGTATCGCCCCCAGCCCTGGCGTTCTCGCACCGCCCGGGGCGCACCCTCTCCAGGAACAGTCACCGATGGAACATCGTGAAGCGCTATTGGCGCTGCGAACCTTTCTTTCAACGCAGATCCTTGGCCAGGACAAACTCATCGAGCGCTTGCTCATCGCCCTGCTCGCCGACGGCCACATGCTGGTCGAGGGCGCTCCGGGGCTGGCCAAGACCAAGGCCATCAAGGAGTTGGCCGACGGCGTCGAAGCACAGTTCCATCGGATCCAGTTCACCCCCGACTTGCTGCCAGCCGACATCACCGGCACCGAGATCTATCGCCCGGAAACCGGCAGCTTCGTGTTTCAGCAAGGCCCGATCTTCCACAACCTGGTGCTGGCGGACGAAATCAACCGTGCCCCGGCCAAGGTCCAGTCGGCGCTGCTGGAGGCCATGGCCGAGCGTCAGGTCAGCGTTGGACGCAGCACCTATGAACTGTCGCCGCTGTTCCTGGTGATGGCGACCCAGAACCCCATCGAGCAGGAAGGCACCTACCCACTGCCCGAAGCCCAGCTCGACCGCTTCCTGATGCACGTCAAGATCGGCTTCCCGGATGCAGCGGTAGAGCGCCGGATCCTCCAGCAGGCCCGGGGCGAGGCCTTGAACGGCGAGACCCTGCCCGAGCGCCGGGTCAGCCAGCAGGCGATCTTCGCCGCCCGCAAGGAAATCCTCGGCCTGTACATGGCCGACGCGGTGGAGGAATACCTGGTGCAGCTGGTGATGGCCACCCGCACCCCGGGCAAGTTCGACCCGGAGCTGGCCGAGTGGATCGCCTACGGCGCCAGCCCCCGCGGCTCCATCGCCCTGGACCGCTGCGCCCGGGCCCACGCCTGGCTCGCCGGACGCGACTTCGTCAGCCCCGAGGACATCCAGGCGGTGCTGTTCGACGTGCTGCGCCATCGCATCATCCTGTCCTTCGAAGCAGAAGCGGCAGGCATCGACCAGGACCGTGTGGTACAGCGCATCCTCGACGTCGTTGCCGTCGCCTGACCTCCATGACCCACGCCAGCGCCGAACCCGGCATCCGTATCACCCTCGGTGAATTGATCGAGATGCGCCACCGCGTGCGCGAGGTGCAGCTGTTCTCCACGCCCAGCCAGCGCAGCCCGCTGGTGGGGCTGCACCATTCCAAGCTGCGCGGGCGCGGGGTGGACTTCGACCAGGTACGGGTCTACCAGGCCGGCGACGACGTGCGCACCATCGACTGGCGCGTCACCGCGCGGACCCAGGAACCCCACACCAAGTTGTTCCACGAAGAGCGCGAGCGGCCGATCTTCATCATGGTCGAGCAGAGCCGCCAGCTGTTCTTCGGCTCCGGGCTGATGTTCAAGTCGGTGCTCGCCGCCCAGGCCGCGAGCCTGATCGGCTGGGCCGCCCTGGGCCACAACGACCGGGTCGGTGGCCTGGTCTTTGGCGACGACGAGCACTACGAGATCAAGCCCCGGCGCAGTAAGCAGAGCCTGCTGCAACTGCTCAACCGCCTGGTGCGGGTCAACCAGTCGCTGCACGCCGACGCCCAGCCCCAGCGCGACGCCCTGGGCACCGCGCTGCTGCGCGGCCGCGAAGTGCTACGCCCCGGCAGCCTGGTGATCGTGATCTGCGACGAGCGAGCCCTGAGCGATGCCGCCGAGCAACAACTGAGCCTGCTGTCGCGTCATTGCGACCTGCTGCTGATGCCGCTGTCCGACCCCCTGGACCATGCCCTGCCCGCCGCCGGCCTGATGCGTTTCGCCGAGCGCGGTGCACAGCTGGAACTCGATACCCTGAACTATGAACTGCGCCAGGCCTACCGCGCCCAGAGCGAGGCACGCATCGCCCGCTGGGAGCGCCTGGCGCAGAAGCTGCGGGTCCTGCTGATGCCCCTGAGCACCCAGAGCGAGATGGTCGAGCAGCTGCGCGAGTACCTCAACCCGCAGCGTCCGGGAGCCGGCCGATGAGCAGCCTGGAACAACTGCAACCCCTGCTGCAGCCACCACCGGTGGGCCTGTGGCCGCCGGCGCCGGGCTGGTGGCTGCTGGCCGTGCTGCTGCCGGCCCTGGCCTTCGCCCTCTGGCACTGGCGCCACCTGTGGCCACGCAAGAAGGCCCCGAGCCGCGCCGAACAGCCCCTGGACCCGGTGCGCCTGGCCGCCCTGGCGGAACTGGCACTGCTGCCCAAACCCTACGACGGCGCCCCGGCCGGGGCCTGGCTGCAAGCGCTCAACGGGCTGCTCAAGCGCCTGTGCCGCAACCACTACCCCAACAGCCAGAGCCATACCCTCAATGGCCGCAAATGGCTGGCGTTCCTCGACAACCGCTGCCCGGCCGCCGGCCTGACCCGCTGGATGGTGCTGGTGGAAGGCGCCTACAAGCCCGAGTGCAAGCTCGACGACAAAGCCATCGCCGGCCTGACCCAGGCGGTGGACACCTGGATTCGCAAGCATGTTTGAGTTCGCCTGGCCATGGATCTTCGCCCTGTTGCCGCTGCCCTGGCTGCTGCGCCTGGTGCTGCCGGTGGCCGACAGCGGCGAGCCGGCGCTCAAGGTCAGCTTCCTCGGCGACCTGGAGGGCCTGGCCCGGCGCCGCGCCCGGGCCAACCTGCCGGCCTGGCGCCAGCAGGCGCGCTTCATCCTGCTCTGGGTGCTGCTCCTGCTGGCGGCGGCCCGTCCGCAATGGCTGGGCGAACCACTGCCGGTGGCGGCCAGCGGTCGCGACCTGCTGGTGGCGGTGGACGTCTCCGGCTCCATGGACTTCCCCGACATGCAGTGGCAGGACGAGGACGTCAGCCGGCTGGGCCTGGTCAAGCACCTCCTGGGCGATTTTCTCGAACACCGCGAGGGCGACCGGGTGGGCCTGATCCTGTTCGGCAGCAAGGCCTACCTGCAGGCACCCCTGACCTTCGACCGGCACACCGTGCGGGTCTGGCTGGATGAGGCGAAGATCGGCATCGCCGGCAAGAACACCGCCATCGGCGACGCCATTGGCCTGGCCCTGAAGCGCCTGCGCCAGCGCCCGGCCCAGAGCCGGGTGCTGATCCTGGTCACCGATGGCGCCAACAATGGCGGCGAGATCGCCCCCATCACCGCGGCGCGCCTGGCGGCCGAGGAAGGCGTGAAGATCTACCCGATCGGCATCGGCGCCGACCCGGACCAGAGCGCCACCCTGGGCATCCTCGGCATCAATCCGAGCCTGGACCTGGACGAGCCGGCGCTCAAGGAGCTGGCCGAGGTCACCGGCGGGCGCTATTTCCGCGCCCGCGACGGCCAGGAACTGGCGGCCATCAAGGACACCCTCGACCAGCTGGAGCCGGTGGCCCAGCAACCGACCCAGGCCCGTCCGGCCCAGGCCCTGTACCACTGGCCCCTGGCCGCGGCGCTGCTGCTCAGCGTGTTGCTGGTGTTGCGCGAACGCTGGCCGCACAACCCCCTGCAACGCTTCCTCACCAAGGAGCATTTCCTGCAACCCTTGCCTCACTGGCGGCAACGCCTCAAGCGCCTGCGTCTGCGGAGGCGTCGATGATCGGACTCTGGCCCCATTGGTTCCGGCCCTGGTGGTTGCTGGTATTGCCACTGCTGGCCCTGCTGCTGTGGAAGCTCTGGCACCGGCAGAAACGCGCCGGCCGCTGGCAGATGATCCTGCCACCGGCCTTCCACGCCGCCCTGCTCAGCGGCGGCAACGGCCGCGAGAGCAAGCTGCCATGGGTCGCCCTGGGCCTGGCCTGGCTGCTGGCGGTACTGGCGCTGCTGGGGCCCAGCTGGCAGCGGGTCGAGCAGACCAGCCAGAAACCCGCCGACCCGCTGGTGGTGCTGCTGGAACTGACGCCACAGATGCTCGCCGGCGATGTGCCGTCCAACCGCCTGGACCAGGCCCGGCACAAGCTGCTGGACCTGTTGGCCCTGCGCAGCGACGCCCAGACCGCCATCGTGGTCTATGCCGGCAGCGCCCACACCCTGGTGCCGCTGTCCGATGACCTGGCCACCAGCCGCAACCTGCTCGATGCCCTCAAGCCATCGATCATGCCCGAGGCTGGCCAGCGCGCCGACCTGGCCCTGCGCAAGGCCCTCAAGCTGCTGGACCAGGGCGCCCTCGGCCAGGGGCGGGTGCTGCTGCTGGCCTCGTCCCTCAGCGAACAGGAGCGCCAGGGCATTCGCCAGGCCCTGGACGGCGATGCCCCGCAACTGTTGATGCTCGGCATCGGCAGCCGCGATGGCGCCCCGGTGCCGCTGGAAGACGGCAGCTACCTCAAGGACGACCAGGGCGCGATCCTGGTCTCGCGCCTGGACAGCCCCGGGCTCAAGCAATTCATCGGCGAAGTCGGTGGACGCTATCGCCAGGCCCGCCTGGACGACAACGACCTGCGCGGCCTGGGCTTGCTGGGCGGTCCCCGGGGCGTGCGCGACGACGGCCAGACCCTGCGCCTGGACACCTGGGCCGACCAGGGCTACTGGCTGCTGTTGCCACTGTTGCTGCTGGCCGCCTGCGCCGGGCGCCGGGGCTGGTTGTTCTGCCTGCCGCTGTTGTGCCTGGGCCTGCCCCAACCCAGCTACGCCCTGGACTTCAACGACCTGTGGCTGCGTCCGGACCAGCAAGGTGAGCGCCTGCTGCAGCAACAGCGCCCGGCCGAGGCTGCGCGGCATTTCCAGGACCGCCAATGGCAGGGCGTGGCCTTGTACGAGGCCGGCAACTACAATGCCGCCGCCGAGCGCTTCGCCGAAGGCAACGACGCCCGCGCCCATTACAATCGTGGCAATGCCCTGGCCCATGGCGGCGAGCTGGAAGCGGCCATCGACGCCTATGAGCAAGCCCTGGAACTGCAACCCGAGCTGCTACCGGCGCAGCAGAACCTGGCCCTGGTCCAGCAGCTGCTGCAACAGCGGCGGGCAGCGGAGCCCCTGCCAGAGGTGAAACCGCAGAACCCGGATGCCGAGGACAATGCCCGGCCCGAATCCGGCAGCACCGCCAGCACGCCAGTACCGGGCAGCGAGACGCCACCGGCGTCCGCCAGCAACCCACCAGGTCCTGGAGACGCGACCCAGGCCGACCCGCAAGTGCCCGGCCACAGCGAAGTGCCCGGCAGCGAGCTGGACGATGCCCACACCACCACTCCATTGCGCCCGGTGGACGACAGCCTGGACGCTGAGCACCAACAGGCACTGGAGCAATGGTTGCGCAAGATCCCGGACGACCCGGGAGAGCTGCTCAGGCGTAAATTCTGGTACGAACAGCAAACCCATCAGGATCAGGGAAAAACTCGATGACCCGCTGCACCGCCCTTCTGCTTGCCCTCGCCTGCTGGACCGCGCAGTCCCAGGCTGCCGGGCTGCTCGCCAGCCTGGACCGTAGCCAGGTGAACGCCGGGGAGACCGTCGAGCTGACCCTGGAGTCCACCGACGTCACCCAGTTCGGCAAGCCGGACCTCGCGCCCCTGCAAGCGCAGTTCGAAGTCCGCGGCACGCGCCAGGTCAACCAGCTCAACAGCCTGGGCGACAGTCACGCCAGCACCCGCTGGATCGTGACCCTGCTGCCGCGCCACACAGGCACCCTGGCCATCGAGCCTGTGCAACTGGGCGAGCTGCGCAGCCAGGCCCTGAGCCTGCAGGTCAACGCCAGCCCCGAGCAGGACCAGCAGGCGCACCTGGAGCCGGTGTTCATCGATGCCGAGCTGGACCAGCCCAAGGTCTATGTCCAGGCCCAGGCCCTGCTGACCCTGCACGTCTATCACTCGGTGCCGCTGTTCGACGACAGCAGCCTCAGCCCATTGCAACTGAGCGATGCCCGGGTCGAGCAACTGGGAGAAGCGCGCACCTACGAGAAGCTGATCAACGGCGTACGCCACGGCGTGATCGAGATGCGCTATGCGATCTATCCCCAGCACAGCGGCGTCTTGCAGATCCCGGCGCTGACCTTCAGCGCCACCCTGGCCAACCCCGGCACCAGCCAGGACGCCACGCCCCAGGCTGCCCGGCCCGGCAAGCTGATCCACGTCAGCTCGGCCGAGATGGAACTGCCGGTGATGGCCAAGCCTGCGGCCTATCCCGCCGACGTCCCCTGGCTGCCGGCGCGCAGCCTGAGCCTGGGTGAAAGCTGGAGCCCCGAGCCCGAACATCCCCAGGTCGGCGACTCCCTGACCCGCAGCCTGACCCTGCGCGCCGAAGGCCTGTCCAGCGCCCAACTGCCGCCCCTGCCCATGGCCGAGATCAACGGCCTGCGCAGCTACCCGGACCAGCCGCAGCTGAGCAACCAGCAGGTCGAGCAAGGCGTGCTGGGTATCCGCGAAGAGCGCCAGGCCCTGGTGCCGACCCGCACCGGCAACGTCGAGCTGCCAGCCCTGGAAGTCACCTGGTGGAACACCCAGGCCGATCGCCTGGAAACCAGCAGCCTGCCGGCTCGTACCCTGCAGGTGGCGGACAACCCGAGCCTGGTGGTGGACGCCCCGGCCAGTACCGCCCAGGTCGGCCCGGCCAGCGACAGCCTGTGGTTGTGGCAACTGAGCACCCTGCTGCTGGCCTGCACCACACTCTTGGGCTTCGGCTTGTGGTGGCGTGCCCGTTCACAGCCGGCGGTGGCCCGGGTGGTCCAGAGCGGCCCCAGCCCGCGCTCGCTGCTGGACGACCTCAAGCGCGCCTGCCAGGCCAACGATCCCCAGGCCACCCGCCAGGCCCTGGACGCCTGGGCCCGCCAGCAGCCCGAGACCCTGGCCGAGATGGCGGCACGCTTCGTCCCGCTGTCCGATGCCCTGGACGGCCTCAACGGCGCCCTCTACAGCGAGAGCGGCCAGTACTGGCAAGGCGAGGAACTGTGGCGGGCGATCCGTGCCATTCCCACCGCCGAGCGGGTCCAGGCGCCCCAGGCCGATACCATCAGCCTGCCGCCGCTCTATCCCAAATAAATGCAGCTGCATGGCCCAAGCGACAAGAACCGCTTGAGCCTGCAGCTTGCCACTTGCAGCTGGTAGCTGCTTTTCCTGGAGTTTGCCTTGCGTCTGTTTCACACCTCCGACTGGCACCTGGGCCAGAACCTCCATGGCCAGGAGCGCGACTTCGAACACGCCTGCTTCCTCGAGTGGCTGTTGCGCCAGCTCAAGCACGAGCAGCCGGACGCGCTGCTGATCGCCGGCGATATCTTCGACACCGTCAACCCACCGGTCAAAGCCCAGGAACGGCTGTACGACTTCATCGTCAGCGCCCACGAGCAGCAACCGGGCCTGAGCATCGTGATGATCGCCGGCAACCACGACTCCGGCTCGCGCATCGAACTGCCAGCGCCATTGATGCGGCGCCTGCGCGCCCATGCCCTGGGCCGGGTGCTGTGGCTCGATGACGGCCAGCTGGATGCCGGGCGCCTGCTGCTGCCGCTGACCGATGCCAGCGGCAAGGTCGCGGCCTGGTGCTTGGCCCTGCCCTTCCTGCGGCCAGCGGAAGTCACCGGCCGCCATTTGGGCGAGGACTACCTCAAGGGCATCGCCCAGGTCCATGAATGGCTGATCGCCGCGGCCGAGGAACGCCGCCAGCCAGGCCAGGCGCTGATTGCCGTGAGCCACGCACACATAGCCGGCGGCGCGGTTTCCGAGGACTCCGAACGCAGCCTGGTGATCGGCAACGCCGAGGCCCTGCCGGCCAGCCTGTTCGGCCCGCAGATCAGCTACGTGGCCCTGGGGCACCTGCACAAGCCGCAGAAGGTCAACGGCGAGGAACGCATCCGCTACAGCGGCTCGCCGATCCCGCTGTCGTTCTCCGAGATCGACTACAAGCACCAGATCCTCGACATTCGCCTGGACGGTGAGCAGTTGCTCAGCGTCGAACCGCGGCTGATCCCGCGGGCCGTCAACCTGCAACGCCTGGGCCCGGCACCGCTGGGCGAGATCCTGGCCCAGCTCGGCGCCCTGCCGGACATCGACCTGCTGGCCGAGGAGCAGCGCCAGCCCTGGCTGGAAGTGCGCATACGCCTGGACGAACCGCAGCCGGACCTGCGCCAACAGGTGGAGAACGCCTTGCAAGGCAAGGCCGTGCGCCTGGTGCGGATCGCTGCCGAATACGCCGGTAGCGCCAGTGGCGACGGCGAGGACGGCATGGCCGGGCTGATCGAACTGGATCAACTGAACCCCGAAGAACTGTTCCGCCGGGCCTGGCGCGATGCCTACGCCAATGAAGCGGATGAACAGACCCTCAAGGATTTCGCCCTGCTGTTGCAGGACGTCCAGCACGAAGGTGAGCAGCCATGAAGATCCTGGCCATCCGCCTGAAGAACCTGACCTCCCTGGCCGGCCCGTTCGAGATCGATTTCAGCGCCGAACCCCTGGCCAGCGCCGGCCTGTTCGCCATCACCGGCCCCACCGGCGCCGGCAAGAGCACCCTGCTCGACGCCTTGTGCCTGGCGCTGTTCGGCGCCGTGCCTCGGCTGAACAATATCGCCAAGGAAAACAAGGTTCCTGAAATCGACAGCGATATCTCCACCGGCGACCCACGCACCCTGCTGCGCCGTGGCACCGGCAGCGGGTTCGCCGAAGTGGATTTTTTCGGCATTGACGGGCACCGCTACCGCGCCCGCTGGGAAACCAACCGCGCCCGCGACAAGGCCACGGGCAAGCTGCAAGCCAGCCGCCAGAGCCTCACCGATCTGGACAACAATCAATTGCTGGCCAGTAGCAAGCGCGATTACGAACAACTGATCGAATCCAAGCTGGGGCTCAACTTCGCCCAATTCACCCGGGCTGTGATGCTGGCCCAGAGCGAGTTCAGCGCCTTCCTCAAGGCCGACGACAAAGAGCGCAGCGAACTGCTGGAAAAGCTCACCAACACGGCAATCTACAGCCAGCTGGGCAAGCGCGCCTTCAGTAAGGCCAAGGAAGCCGACGAAGCGCACAAGGCCCTCACCGCCCAGGCCAGCGGCGTTGCCCCGCTGCCAGCCGAGGAACGTGCCGAGCTGGACCAGCAGTTGGGTGCCGCCCGTGACCAGCTCAAGGCCCGGCAACTGCAACTCAAGCAGCTGGAGGCCCAGCACGGCTGGCTCAAGGAATTGCGCCAGTGGCAAGAGGCCCGGCACAGTGCCGCCGAGCAGTTGCAGGAAGCCGAGGCAGAGGCGCAGGTCCTGGCCCCCGAACGCCTGCGCCTGGAGCGCCTGGAGCAGTTGGCGCCGCAGCGCCATCAGTTCCTGCGCCAGGTCGAACTGAGCGCGACCCTCGAACCCCTGCGGCAACAGATCGAACAACAGCAGGCACGACACACGCAGCTGCAACAGCAGCAGGCAACGTACCAGCAACAGGTCCAGGACAGTAGCGCCAGCCTGGCCCAGGCCCAGGAGCAATCCAGCGCAAAGGCGCCGCTGCTGCGTGAAGCCTTTGCCGAACAAGGCAACCTGCAACGCCTGGAGCAGGAGCTGGCCCAGGCCACCCAGGCCCGGGAGCGCGCCGAGCAGGCCAACACCCAGGGCCAGCAGGACATCCAGCACTTGCAGGAACAGCAACGTCTGGTGGCCGAGCGCCTGGAACGGATCGCCGGGCAACTGCAGCACAGCGCCACCCTCGCGCCTCTGAGCGAAGCCTGGGATGCCTATCGCGGGCGCTTGCAACAGCTGGTGCAGATCGGTAATCGCCTGAACCAGGGCCAGGCGGAACTGCCGGGCCTTGAGCAGCGCGCCGAAACATCCGCCCGCCAATTGGGCGAGCAGCGCTCGCAGTTGGAGCTGCTGTACCGCGAAGCCGGCGCCGAACCCCAGGCCGTGGCGGAGCAGATCCAATTGCTGGGCACCCTGCTCCAGGACAACCGCAGGCAGCAGCGCTCGTTCGAGGACCTGGCCCGGCTCTGGGCCCAGCAGCAAGAGCTGGAGCAACGCATCCAGGCCCTGCAGGACAAGCAACAAACGGCGGCCATCGAGCGCGATGCGTTGACCAAGGCCGGTATCCAGGCCAAGGCCGACCTGACGGTAGCCGAGCAGGCCCTGAGCGTGACCCAGGCCCTGCTGGAGCGCCAGCGCCTGGCCCGCAGCGCCAGCGTGGAAGAGTTGCGCGCGCAATTGCAGGACGACCAACCATGTCCGGTATGCGGCAGTGTCGAGCACCCGTATCACCAACCCGAGGCTCTGTTGCAGAGCCTTGGGCGCCATGACGAAAACGAAGAAGCCGCCGCCCGGAAAGTCGTGGATGGGCTCAAGGAGCAACTGGCGGAACTGCGTGCCCAGGTCCAGGGCCTGATCGCCCAGCAGAAAGACCTGCTACAGCAACAGGAACAACTGGCCACCCAACAAGAGACCCTGGCTCCGAGCCTGCAAGCCCATCCCCTGGGCGCCCAGCTGCTGGACCAGGACCCGCCCCAGCGCGATGCCTGGTTGCAACGGCAGTTGGAGCAGTTGCAACAGAGCATCGGCCAGGACGAGCAGCGCCAGGACGCCCTGTTGACCCTGCAAAAGGATGCCGCACGCCTGCAAGGCCAGTTGCAGGCCGCCGTCGATGCCAGCCAGCAGGCCGCCCAGCAGTTGGAGAAGCAGCGCGAGCAGCTGGACGCCGATCGCCAGCGCCTGGACGAAGAGCTCGGCGGCTTCAGCCAGTGGCTGCCCGGCGAGCTGCTCGACGGCTTGCGCCGTGACCCGGCGGCGAGCTTCATGCAGTTGGACCAGCAAGTGCTGCAACGCATCGAGCAACTGCGCGAACAGCAGGATGAAACCCAAGAACAGCAGCAGCGCCAGCTGGCCCTGGACAAGGAACAAGACCGCCAGCAGACCCGCCAGCAGCAATTGCACGACGCCCGGCAGCAGGCCGAGGCCCTGCACCAGCAGCAACAGGCGTGTCAGCAGCGGTTGGCCGAGTTGCTGGGAACCCACGACAGCGCCGAGCACTGGCAGCAGCAGCTGGAACAGGGCGTCGAGCAGGCCCGCATGGCCCAGGCCACGGCCCAGCAGCAAGCGCAGGAACTGCAACAGCAGCTGATCCAGCTGGCCGCCGAGCTCAAGGCCGGCCAGGAGCGCTGCCAGGCCCTGGAAGCCGAGCAGCAGCAACTGGCCGCCAGCATCGAGCAGTGGCGCGCCCAGCACCCGCAACTCGACGACGCCGGGCTGCAAGGGCTGCTGGAACTGGACGACAGCCAGGTCCGCCAACTGCGCGAGCGCCTGCAGGCCAACGACAAGGCCATCGAGCAGGCCCGGGTACTGCTCGAGGAGCGCCAGCAGCGCCTGGAGCAGCACCAGGCCCAGCACAACGGCAACCTGGAAGCCGAGGAGCTGGCCCAAGCCCTGGAAACCACTTCGCAACAAGCGCTGGCCGACGAACAGCAAGTGGCCGAGCTACGCGCCCGGCAGAGCGAAGACCAACGCCGCCAGGAGGCCAACCAGGCCCTGGCCCAGGGCATCGCCCAGGCGTACGAGCAATGGCAGCGCTGGGCCCGGCTCAGCGCCTTGATCGGCTCGGCCGAGGGCGACAAGTTCCGCAAGATCGCCCAGGCCTACAACCTCGACCTGCTGGTGCACCACGCCAACGCACAACTGCGCCAGCTGGTGCGGCGTTATCGCCTCAAGCGCGGCGGCAGCATGCTCGGCCTGCTGGTGCTGGACACCGAGATGGGCGACGAACTGCGCTCGGTGCATTCGCTGTCCGGCGGCGAGACCTTCCTGGTGTCCCTGGCGCTGGCCCTGGGGTTGGCGTCCATGGCCTCCAGCACCTTGAAGATCGAATCGCTGTTCATCGACGAAGGCTTCGGCAGCCTCGACCCCGAATCGCTGCAACTGGCCATGGACGCCCTCGACGGCCTCCAGGCCCAGGGCCGCAAGGTCGGGGTGATCTCCCACGTGCAGGAGATGCACGAGCGCATCGCGGTGCAGATCCAGGTCAGCCGCCAGGGCAATGGACTAGGGTCTGTTGCCGTTTCGCCGCAAGCCGCGTTGCCGCGACAAATGGCGCCAGGCTAGGCGTGGGACGCAGGCAATGGTTGTTCCCTTGCCAAGTCCCGCAACGACGCATGGCGCCATTTGCCGCGCAACCCGAAGGGACGGGCCAGTTTTAGCGCGGTACGTCGTTACTCGAACGCTCATTTGGACGGCCAAACCTCGCGTCTCGTGCCTAGCCCCGCGCTAAAACTGGCTCCGGCGCGGTCGCGGCGAAACGGCAACAAACCCTAAGCCACCCGGAGGTGAAATAAGCATGGCCGAACCGATCCTCTACTCGTTCCGCCGCTGTCCCTATGCCATGCGTGCCCGGCTGGCCCTGCGCTATGCCGGGGTGAGACCACGGATAGTCGAAGTCAGCCTCAAGGCCAAGCCACCCGAAATGCTGGCGCTGTCGCCCAAGGGCACGGTGCCGGTGCTCAACGTCGGTGGGCAGGTGATCGATGAAAGCCTGCAGATCATGCTCTGGGCCCTGGAACACAATGACCCCGGGGACTGGCGCCTGCTGGGCGAGCCCCAGGCCCGGGCGCAGATGGCGGGGCTGATCGAGGAGAACGACCAGGTGTTCAAGGTCCACCTCAATCGCTACAAGTACGCCGAGCGTTACCCCGAAGCACCGATGGAGCATTACCGGGCCCAGGGCGAGCTGTTCCTGGCCCGCCTGGAGCGGCTACTGAGCCAGCAGCGCTATCTGCTGGGCGGCCATCCAAGCCTGGCGGACGCGGCCCTGCTGCCCTTCGTCCGCCAGTTCGCCCATGTCGACCGCGACTGGTTCGCCCAGGCGCCCTACCCGGCGCTGCAAGCCTGGTTGCAGGCCTGGCTGGAGTCCGAGCTGTTCAGCGCGATCATGGCCAAGCCCGCCTGACACCAAGTTGCGCTTGCCTGGCCGAACGCCGAGGGTCCTGCGGCCCCTGTCGCAGCCTCGCAGGCTCGGCAGCGGCTACAGGCCCTGCGCAGCTACCACCAGGCGAAACCGGCAAAACTGCCGTGCTAAGGTTCAGCACCTGTCCTGCAACGGCGAGCCGCCATGTCCATCGTGATCCGTACCCATCCCCGCCTGACCTTCGGTGTCCTGGCCGGCTGCATCGCCGGCTTGCTGGTGCCGGCCCAGACCCTCACCGGCAAGATCCTCATCGGCTGGAACGTGGCGGTCTGGACCTACCTGGCGTTGATGTTCTGGCTCACGGTCCGGGCCCGGGCCGACCAGGTCAAGCGCATCGCCGAGGCCGAGGACGAAAACGCCGGGCTGGTGCTGCTGATCGTCTGCGTCGCCGCCATCGCCAGCCTGGTGGCCATCACCCTGGAACTGGTGGGCAGCAAGGACCTGGACACCACCCGACGCCTGCTGCACTACGGCTTCACCGGCCTGACGGTGATCGGCTCCTGGCTGCTGGTGGGGGTGATCTTCAGCGTCCACTACGCCCGCCTCTACTACACCTGGGACGGCCCGGAGCCGGCCCTGCGCTTCGCCGAGAACCTCAAGGATCCCGACTATTGGGACTTCCTGTACTTCTCCTTCACCATCGGCGTGGCCGTGCAGACCTCGGACGTCGGCGTGGCCACCCGCGAGCTGCGCAGGATCGTCCTCGCCCAGTCGCTGATCGGTTTTTTGTTCAACACCGCGATCCTGGGCTTTTCCATCAATATCGCCGCCGGGCTGTTCAGCTGAACTGCACGAAACTTCTAGACGCCCGTCCAGCCCGGTCGTTGAATGCCCAGGTGAAATCCACCGGCAGCCCAGCATGAGTACGCACAACTGGATCGACCTGGCCCAGGACGCCGACACCGGCATCGAGACCCTGCGCGCTCATTTCACTGGCCACGCCTACGACCCGCACTGGCACGACAGCTACCTGGTGGGGGTCACCGAGCAAGGTGTACAGCAGTTCAACTGCCGTCGCACCCGGCACCAGAGCACACCCGGCAAGGTGTTTCTGCTCGAGCCCGGGGAAATCCACGACGGCGAGGCGCCCACCGCCGGTGGCTTCACCTACCGCATGCTGTACCTGGACCCGCAGTGGCTGACGCGCGAGCTGGGGGCGCTGTTCGCCGAAGCGCCGATCGATAGCCAACTGGGATTCGGCAGCACCCTGGCCTGCGATCCACGGCTGGCCCAGGCCACCAGCGCGGCATTTCACAGCCTGCACCACGGCGAATTGCGCATCGTGCGCCAGAGCGCCATGGATCGCCTGCTCGAGCAATTGACCGGGCACCTGCAGTGGCGCCAGCGCTATGGCCACGACCCGCGCCTGCCCCGGGTGGCGCAACGGGCTCGCGACTACCTGCACGCCCACCTCTACCAGGACCTGAGCCTGCAAGCCCTGAGCAGTGCCTGCGGCGTCGACCGTTTCCGCCTGAGCCGGGCCTTCAAGGCCGCCTTCGGCCTGCCGCCCCACGCCTATCTGGTGCAGTTGCGCCTGAGCCGCGCCCGGCGCTTGCTGGCCGGCGGCGCTGCGCCGGCCGAGGTGGCCAGCGCCCTGGGCTTTGCCGATCAGAGCCATCTCGGGCGCTGGTTCATGCGGGCTTACGGCCTGAGCCCGGCGCTGTACCGCAAGCGCTGCACAAAGCTTCCAGACGCCTGAGGCGCGGACCGCGAAGATCAGCCCTCCGATCTTCACTGGAGCTACCCATCATGTTGCCTGCCCTGACCAGCCTGCTGCCCTTCGTCATGTTCGCCATCGTCGCCTCCATCACCCCGGGGCCGACCAATCTCCTGGTACTGAGCAACAGTGCCCGCTATGGCCTGCGGGCCGCGCTGCCGATCATCTTCGGCGCTGGCGGTGCCGCTGCCGGCATGGTGTGGCTGGTGGGCGGCGGGCTGGGGGACAAACTGGCCCACCTGCCCGGGGTGCAACTGGCCATGCAAGTGGTCGGCCTGCTGTGGCTCTGCGGCCTGGCCTGGCAGATCTGGCACGCCCCGACCCACACCGCACACACCGCCGCGCAACGGCGCTTGGGGTTTCTCGGCGCGGCGGCCCTGCAAGTGGTGAACCCCAAGACCTGGCTGATGGCGTTGGCGGTGGTCAGCGTGTTCGCCGGGCCTGCGGACGATCGCCAGGGCCGGGTGCTGTGCCTGTCGCTGGTGTTCCTGCTCGTCGCCCTGCCCTGCCTGGGCGCCTGGGCCCTGCTGGGGGCCGGCTCGGCGCGCTGGCTGGGTTCGCCCCGGGCGATGCAGCGGTTCAACCGGGGCATGGCGCTGCTGTTACTGGCCGCCACCTGGCTGAGCCTGTGGGCCTGAACAGCCTGCGGTCACTACAGGTCACAGGCCCCCAGGCCAGTCGCCCGGGGCCCGGGCCGGAATGCACCATTGGTCAGCCGGTAGCCGTATAAACGTTGATTTGCCCTCACGCCGCGCTTGACGGCGGAACCGATTCTGCGGTTTCCTGAAACCGGTTTCAGGCCAACCTCACAGATCCTGCGAACCGATAATTCCAAGAACAAGGTCATCGCCCGTGAATCAGTTTTCCGCCGCCCAGCGCAGCCGCGTCACCATGCTCGATGTCGCCCACCGTGCCGGGGTCTCCAAGGCCAGTGTGTCGCGCTTCATCGGCGAAGACCGCGCCCTGCTTTCCGACGCCATCGCCCTGCGCATCGAGCAAGCCATCAGCGAACTGGGCTATCGCCCGAACCAGATGGCCCGCGGCCTGAAGCGCGGGCGCACGCGCCTGATCGGCATGCTGGTGGCCGATATCCGCAACCCCTATTCGATTGCCGTGATGCACGGCGTGGAAACCGCCTGCCGCCTGCACGGCTACAGCCTGGTGGTGTGCAACACCGACCGCGACGACCAGCAGGAAGCCCGGCACCTGGCCAACCTGCGGGCCTACAACATCGAAGGCCTGATCGTGAACACCCTGGGCCACCACCTGGACCAATTGCAGCAATTGCAGGAGGAAATGCCCATGGTGCTGGTGGATCGCAAGCTGGCGCAGTTGCAGGCTGACCTAGTGGGCCTGGACAACCCGGCGGCGGTGCACCTGGCCATCGAGCACCTGGAACAACAGGGCTACCGCGACCTGCTGCTGGTCAGCGAACCCCATGACGGCACCAGCTCGCGCCTGGAGCGCAGCACCAGCTTCCACGCCGAGATCGTCCGGCACCCGGCCCTGCGTGGCCAGGTGCTGGAAACCGGCGCCGGGCTCAATGCCGGCCTGCAGACCTTCCTCGACAGTCCGGGCGCCGGGCCCAAGGCGCTGTTCTGCGCCAATGGCGTGGCTGCCCTGGCAGCCACCAATGCCCTGCGCCAGCTTGATCGCCCCTTGTTCGGCGACCTGGGCCTGATCGCCCTCGATGATCTGGACTGGTACCCGCTGGTGGGCAACGGCATCACCGCCCTGGCCCAACCCACGGCGGCCATCGGCGCCAGCGCCTTCGAATGCCTGCTCAAGCGCCTGCGCGGCGATAGCGGCCCGGCCCGGGTGGTGGACTTTCCCGCGCAACTGATCGTCCGAGGCTCGACCTGCCAGGCCCGAGAGTAAGGCTATGGAAGGCCGTGCGAGCCTGGGCGCATCGCGGGTAGCCGCTGCCGCAGGCTGCGCATGGACGTGCAGCGGCCACAAGGTGCAGCGAGCACAGGGACAGACAGCAACACGGCATTGACTCGAACAAAAATGAAACCGGTTTCAGAGGTAGGCAACATGAACAGATCACCCGTTTCCATCAGCCTGTCCAGCTACGGCGCGGACCTGGTGCGCCAGCACGGCCAGGGGTACTTCATCCCCCTGGTAGCCGCCGCCGGGGCGTCCTGCATCGAATGGCGCGAAGAACTGCTGAGCGGCGAGAACCCCGCCGAACTGGCCCAGGACGCCCGTGAACACGGGCTGGACAGCGTGTACTCCTCGCCCCTGGAGCTGTGGCAGCCGGGGCGCAGCGAACCGGCGCCGGAGCTGTCCGCCACCTTGCAGCGGGCCCGGGAGTTCGGCGCCCGCCAGCTCAAGGTATCCCTCGGCCACTTCAATGAGCATCACGACCTGCGCTGCCTGGCCAGCCTGCTGTTCCGCCAGCCGCTGCAACTGCTGGTGGAGAACGACCAGACCGCCCACGGCGGGCGCATCGAACCGTTCCAGCGGTTCTTCAGCGCCGTGGAAACCCTCAACCTGCCACTGCGCATGACTTTCGATATCGGCAACTGGCAATGGCAGGAGCAATCGGCGGTCAACGCCGCGCGCGTGCTGGGTCGGCATGTCGGCTACGTGCACTGCAAGGCGGTGCGCCAGCGGGTCGACGGCAAGCTGGTGGCGATACCGCCCGGCAGCCCGGAACTGCATCAGTGGGAACAACTGCTGCGGCACATGACCCAAGGTATTACCCGGGCCGTGGAATACCCGTTGCAGGGCGACGACCTGGTGCGGGTGACCGCGACCCAGGTCGAGCAGTTGGCCCGCCTGGGCCAGTCGCGACTGGAGAACACCAATGCCTGAGATCGATATCCTGTCCTTCGGCGAGACCATGGCCATGTTCGTCGCCGAACACAGCGGCGACCTGGCCCAGGTCGAGCACTTCCACAAGCGCATCGCCGGTGCCGACAGCAACGTGGCCATCGGCCTGTCGCGCCTGGGCTTCAAGGTGGCCTGGCTGAGCCGGGTCGGCAACGACTCCCTGGGCCGCTTCGTGCTCGACACCCTCAAGGCCGAGGGCCTGGACTGCCGCTTCGTGCGTTGCGATCCGCTGCACCCGACCGGCTTCCAGCTCAAGTCCCGGGAAGAGACCGGCGATGATCCCCGGGTCGAGTACTTCCGTCGCGGCTCGGCGGCCAGCCACCTGAACATCAGCGACGTCGCCCCTGCGCTGCTGCGCGCCCGGCACCTGCACGCCACCGGGATTCCCCCGGCGCTGTCGGATGCGACCCGGGAACTGACCCACTACCTGATGCGCACCCAGCGCGCCGCCGGGCACAGCGTGTCGTTCGATCCCAACCTGCGCCCAAGCCTGTGGGCCAGCGAAGCGTTGATGATCCGCGAGATCAACCGTCTGGCGGCCCTGGCCC
Source organism: Pseudomonas piscis (assembly GCF_009380155.1). Taxonomy (GTDB): domain Bacteria; phylum Pseudomonadota; class Gammaproteobacteria; order Pseudomonadales; family Pseudomonadaceae; genus Aquipseudomonas; species Aquipseudomonas piscis. Next base: position 1,199,507 of record NZ_WHUV01000002.1, read on the forward strand.
ACTGGGTGCTGCCGGGCCTGGGCGAAGGCCGGCTGCTGACCGGCTACGAGGATCCGGCGGACATCGCCGCCTTCTACCTGGACCAGGGCGCCGAGGCAGTGGTGATCAAGCTCGGCGCCCATGGCGCCTACTACCGCACCCAACTGGATGCCGGCTTCGTCGACGCCGTGCCGGTGCCCCAGGTGGTGGACACCGTGGGCGCTGGCGATGCCTTCGCCGTGGGCCTGGTCAGCGCCCTGCTGGAAAGCTGCGGCATGGTCGAGGCGGTGCAGCGGGCCAACTGGACCGGCAGCCGCGCGGTGCAGAGCCGCGGCGACATGGAGGGCCTGCCCTACCGCCATGAGTTGCCCGCCGACCGGCCATGCCTGGCGGCCGCGCTCTAGAGCCGGCCGGCCTCGAGGCCAAGAACCCAACAACCACCTGTTGCGACAAGAACAACAAGCTCAGGAGAACTGCCATGGATACGCTCAAACTCGCCGCCCGCCGTTGGTGGTACATCATGCCCATCGTCTTCATCACCTACAGCCTGGCCTACCTGGACCGTGCCAACTACGGCTTCGCCGCCGCCTCGGGAATGGCCGCCGACCTGAACATCACCCCCGGGCTGTCGTCGCTGCTGGGCGCACTGTTCTTCCTCGGCTATTTCTTCTTCCAGGTGCCGGGGGCGATCTACGCACAGCGGCGCAGCGTGAAGAAGCTGATCTTCGTCAGCCTGATTCTCTGGGGCGGCCTGGCCACCCTCACCGGCATCGTCGCCAATGCCTATATGCTGATCGCCATCCGTTTCATGCTCGGCGTGGTGGAGGCCGCGGTGATGCCGGCGATGCTGGTCTACCTGTGCCACTGGTTCACCCGGGCCGAACGCTCGCGGGCCAATACCTTCCTGATCCTTGGCAACCCGGTGACCATGCTGTGGATGTCGGTGGTCTCGGGTTACCTGGTGGAGCATTTCAGCTGGCGCTGGATGTTCATCATCGAAGGCCTGCCGGCGGTGCTCTGGGCCTTCATCTGGTGGCGCCTGGCCGATGATCGGCCGAGCCAGGCCAAGTGGCTGGGCGAGCAGGAAAAACAAGATCTGGAGAACGCCCTGGCCGCCGAGCAGCAAGGCATCAAGGCGGTGAAGAACTACGCCGAAGCCTTCCGCTCACCTAAGGTAATCATCCTGGCCTTGCAGTTCTTCTGCTGGAGCATCGGCGTCTATGGCTTCGTTCTCTGGCTGCCATCGATCCTCAAGCATGGCGCGCAGATGGACATGGTCGAAGCCGGCTGGCTCTCGGCCCTGCCCTACCTGGCGGCAGTGATCGCCATGCTCGGGGTGTCCTGGGGGTCGGACCGGACCCAGAAGCGCAAGCGCTTCGTCTGGCCACCGCTGCTGGTGGCCGCCTTCGCCTTCTATGGCTCGTACCTGCTGGGGGCCGAGCATTTCTGGTGGTCCTACGGCCTGCTGGTGATCGCCGGGGCCTGCATGTACGCGCCCTACGGGCCGTTCTTCGCCATCGTCCCGGAGATCCTGCCGGCCAACGTCGCCGGCGGCGCCATGGCGCTGATCAACAGCATGGGTGCCCTGGGCTCGTTCGGCGGCTCCTACCTGGTGGGCTACCTGAACAGCGCCACCGGTTCGCCGGCGGCCTCCTACCTGCTGATGAGCGGCGCGCTGCTGCTGTCGGTGCTGCTCACCCTGCTGCTCAAGCCCGGCGCCAGCACGCCGCAGGCCAAACCCCTGGCGCTGCGCCGGCGCCTGGCCCACTCCTGAATCGCCACAGAGACTTCCATGAAAAAACATCTGCTGCTGTACAAGAAACTCTCGCCGTCGCTGATGGCTCGCCTGCAGGAACAACTCACCGTGACCCTGGTCGAGGACTTGGCCGGCGCCGGCCTGGAGCAACTGCGTGAAGCCCTGCCCGAGGCCCATGGCCTGCTGGGCGCCAGCCTGCGCCTGGATGCGGCATTGCTGGACCTGGCGCCCCGGCTGGAAGCCGTGGCCAGCGTCTCGGTGGGGGTCGACAACTACGACATCGACTACCTGACCCGGCGCGGCATCCTCCTGAGCAACACCCCGGACGTGCTCACCGAGACCACCGCCGACACCGGCTTCGCGTTGATCCTGGCCAGTGCCCGGCGCGTGGTGGAGCTGGCCGGCATGGTTCGCGCCGGCCAGTGGAACCACAGCATCGGCCCGGTGCACTTTGGCAGCGACGTACACGGCAAGACCCTGGGCATCATCGGCATGGGCCGCATCGGCGAGGCCCTGGCCCAGCGTGGGCACTTCGGCTTCGGCATGCCGGTGATCTACCACAGCAACCAGCCCAAGCCGACCGTGGAGCAACGTTTCGGCGCCCGCTATCGCAGCCTCGACGAACTGCTGCAAGAGGCCGACTTCATCTGCCTGACCCTGCCGCTGACCCCGCAAACCCAGGGCCTGATCGGCGCCCGGGAATTCGCCCTGATGCGCCCCGAAAGCATCTTCATCAATATTTCCCGGGGCAAGGTAGTGGACGAGGCGGCGTTGATCCAAGCGCTACAGGAGCGGCGCATTCGCGGCGCCGGGCTGGATGTGTTCGAACGTGAGCCGTTGGATCATCACTCGCCGCTGCTGCAACTCTCCAATGTGGTGGCCACCCCGCATATCGGCTCGGCCACCTTCGAAACCCGTGAGGCCATGGCGCGCTGCGCGGTGGACAATATCCTCGCTGCCCTGGCCGGCGATCGCCCGGCGAACCTGGTCAACCCGGCGGCCTGGAACCGCCAATAACTCGGTGCCCCCTGCGCCAGCGGCTACACCAATGCGTCGTTGCGCAGCCTCTGTAGCCGCTGCCGAGCCTGCGAAGCTGCACCAAGGCCCGCAGGCCCTTCCAGCAATCGCCCCCCTGCAACAACGACTGCGCTAGAAACAAAAAGGCCCGCCGGCGCAAGGTTCGCGAGCGTGTTGCTCAACGAAACCTTGCGCCGGCGGGCCGGCTTGGCTGGCGTTCAGGCCAGGCGCGCTACGCCAGTTTCTTCTGCGGCTCCAGGGCGAAGCGACGGGCCAGGAATGGCGTGATATCCAGCGGCAGTGCCTCCTCGTGCACCAGCTTGTCCAGCAACACCCCGGTGATCGCCGAGGTCAGGATGCCGGTGCGGAAGTGCCCGCAGGCGTTGAGGTAACCCTGGATCCCGTCCATCGGCCCGAGGATCGGCAGCTCATCCGGCGAACCGGGACGCAGCCCCGCCCAGCAACGCTTGAGGTTGACCTGGGCCAGCTCGGGAATGCAGCGCACCGCTCCCTGCACCAGGCCGTTGATCTCCGGATAGGTGGTGGTCACGTCGAAACCCTTGTCCTCGGTGGTGCTGCCGATGAGGATCTCGCCGTTGTCCTTCTGCGCCATGTAGCAGTCGCTGGTGGTCAGGCAACCGTTGAGCAGCTTGGGCATGCGCTCGGTCAGGAGGATCTGGCCCTTGACCGGCTTGACCGGGATCTCCATCCCCGTGGCCTGCAGGCTCAGTTCCGCAGCCCAGGCGCCGGCGGCGTTGATCAGGGTCGAGCAATGGAACACCCCGGCCTCGGCGGTCTGCACGCCAGTGACCCGGTTACCCTGGTGCAAGACACCGGTGACGTTGGTGTTGAAGAACACGTCGACGCCATTCTGCCGGGCGCCCTCGGTGTAGGCGTCGGTGAGGCGGAACGGGTTGACCTGATGGTCGCAGAGGAACTCCAGGGCGCCCTGGGCCTCATGGCTGATACTCGGCTCGGAGGCGCGCAGGGCTGCCTGGTCGAGCCAGCGCACCTGCTCCGAAAGATGCGGGATGCAGCCGACGATATGCTCGGCGTACAGCCGGTCTTCATCGTCGTAGATGACGAACTTGAGCCCGGTGTGCTCGAACTTGAAGTCCATGCCATGCAGGCCGATCAGCTCGCGGTGCAGGCGCGGGTACAGCTCGTTGGACTGCAGGGCGAAGTCGAAGAACGACTGCGGCAGGATGTGCGGCGTGCTGGAGTCCACCACCACCGCCGAGCCCTGGGCCTCGCGCTTGCGGTTGGCCGACATCATGCGAAAGAAGATTACCCCGCAACCCAGGCCCACCGATTCGCCGATGGCCCACAGGCCGCCGGCCGAGGCACGGCTGGCATTGCCCGGGCGCTTGGAGTCGATCAAGGCCACCTTCAGGCCCTTGCGCTTGGACAGCTGATAGGCGCAGGACGCCCCGATCACGCCGCCACCGGCGATTACCACGTCATAGTGCTTAGTCATGCTTGGAGACCTCCTGGTCGGCCGGCGCAAAGGCGGAGAATGGAATCGGATCCAGCGGGAAGCGCGGGCGAATCCAGCCCACATCCTTGCGCCCGGTGGCCTGGCGCAGGCGGTCGCTGCAATAGCCCACGCACATCCGCCCCTGGCAGTCGCCCATGCTCACCCGGGTGCGCATCTTCAGGCTGGCCATGTCCTCGACGCCCTGGGCCAGGGCCCGTTCGATATCGTTGCGAGTGGTGTGCTCGCAACGGCAGATCACGGTGTCGCCCTTGGGCAGTTCTATCTGTCCGACACCACGTGCGGTGTAGCGGTCCACCGCACCGCGAAAACGCAGGATCGAGGCCAGCTTGCGCTCGTAGCCCTGGCGCCGGCGCAGGGCCGCTTCGTTGCTCAACACATCGCGCTGCATCAGGATCGACAACGCTGCGATACGGCCACTGAGCATCGCCGCTTCACCACCACGGATGCCGCCCATGTCGCCGGCCAGGTGGATGTGCGGCTCGCTGCTCTGCTGCCAGACGTTGGCGTTGGCCCGCAGGTAGCCGTCGTCGCTGAAGCTGTGCTCCAGGCCCATCTGCTGGCTGAGCTGGGTGCGCGGAATGAAGCCGTAGCCGATGGCCAGGGTCTGGGCGGCGATGCGCTGGGCCTGGGACATGTCCGGCTGCCAGTCGCTGGAATACGGGGCCACGGTCACTACGCTGAGGGCATCCTGGCCCTGGGCCTCGACCACGCCCCAGCCATAGCGCAGGGCGATGCCGTGCATCTTCAGGTAGGCCAGCATGCTCAAGCCATCGAGGAACAACTGTGGCTTGTTGAGCAGGGCCAGGCTCTGCTTGGCGATCTTGCTCAGGGCACTGGCCTCGTAGACTCCGGCCACTCGCACGCCTGCGGCATGCAGCTGGCAGGCCACCAGGGGCAGCAGCGGACCGGTGCCGGCGATCACCACCGGGCTCTGGGGCTTGACCACCCCGCTCTTGATCTGCAATTGCAGGCCACCGAGCAGCTTGACCCCGGGCAGGGTCCAGCCGGGGAACGGCACGCTGCGTTCGTGGCAGCCAGCGGCCAGCACCAGTTGCCCGTAGGGCACTTCCTGCACTTGTTCCTCGCCATCGAGCAGCATCAGGCTATGGCTGCCTTCGGCGCCGATCACCCGGCTGTTGAGGCGCACGTCGATCATCTGTTCATGGTCGCCGAAGTCACCGTGCAGCTTGGCCAGCATCTCGCTGTAGCGCGGCCCCAGGTAATCCAGCTGTACGCCATCGCGCAATGGCCCGCGATAGACCACCCCGCCCAGGCGCGAAGCCTCTTCGATCAGGGTGCTGTGCACGCCGTGCTCGGCCAACTCGATGGCCGCTGCCATGCCCGCCGGGCCACCGCCGACGATTAGCGGATTCTGGCTCATAGGCTGGGCTCCGTTTCATTGATGCGGTTGGTCAGGGTCTGCACCTGCATGCCTGGCTTGACCAGGGTCTGGCAGGCCCGGCGCTTGTGCCGGCCATCGATCTGCACCAGGCAGCAATGGCACACGCCCATGCCGCAGTAGGCACCCACCAATTGCCCATGGTCGTTGCGGGCCACCTGGCGCAGGCCGGTGGCCTGGATGACGCTGAGGACGGTCTCGCCCAGCGCGGCGGTGACCGGCTGGCCATTGAGGCTGATGGTCATGTCCGCATGCTGCAGCGGCTGAATATCGAAGTTGCGGTCTATCTGACGCATTGCGGTTCATCCGTGAAGAAGTGAAAGGCGGTTGCCGGCATCCTGCCGTCCGGGTCCCGGCGCGGGGACGTGGCAACGTCACGGTTCCGGAGACTCTGCCAGAACCAGGCGCGGGCCAATCTAGTCGGTTTGTCGGACACGAGTATTGACTTGGGCCAAGCAAATGCCCGTGCAACGTCATGAAAATGCCGCCAGTGTCCCGACGTCTCGGGCCAGGGGCAAAAAAAACCGCTGCGGGCACAGGCCGGCAGCGGTTCACAGTGGCATCAACGCGCGGGCATCAATGCATGAACAGGGCAATCAGGATGATTACCGGGATAGGTACGCCGAGGAACCACAAGAGTAATGAGCGCATGGGGGATATCTCCTGATCAATGGGTGGCAACGGGCGCTGTGGTACGTGGCTGGAGGTCGGTCTCGACCCAGACCACCGCGTCCCGACGACGGCCGCCGTATAGCGCGGCCAGGCTGGCGAAGAAAGCGCCGCACAGTAGTGCGATGAACATCCACAGCGAGGACCATGCAGCGACCTTGGCAGCGGTATCGGCTGCCTCCTTGGCCGCTTGCTTGGCCTGTTCCACGGCCTGGCGGGCCTTGGCGAACACTTCATCGACCCGCCGCTCGGCCTCGGCCTGGCCGAGGTTGGTACGCTGGGCCACCAGTTGCGCAAGGTAGGCCCGGTCCTCGGTAGCCAACTGACCATCGTTGCCCAGGGTCCGCACGAAGATGCGCGACACGGTGCCCCGGGCCGCATCGTCACTCACTGCCACCGGGCGATCATCGCGAAACAGACTGTCGACGAAGTAGCCATAATCCTCCCGGGAACCCTGGCTGGCCGCCTGACCGGCCATTTGGGTCGCCGCTCCTGCAACGCCGCCGGCCAACTGCGCACCAGCCTGCAGGCCGCCGCCAACCAGGCTGCCAACGGTGCCTACCAGCAACGTCGCGGTGACCAGGGTCGCCACGGCCCAGGCCAGGAAGCCATGGGCGGTATCGCGAAAATACACTTCGTCACCGTGCAGGTTGGCCCATTTCACCCGCAAGCGCCCGGCCAGGTAGCCGCCCAGGGCCGCAGCGACGATCTGCGTCAGAGCCAACCAGACGATGCTGGAGATACCCAGGCCCTTGGCGCCCAGGCCACTGCCGGTCCAGGGCGACACCGAGGAGAACCCCAGGCCCAGCAGCAAGAGGATCAACGACAGGGCCGCAGCCGCCGCGGCGCCGGCGAAGATCGCCGACCATGACACCCCCGAGCCATGGCTGGAGACATCGGTGGTAGCAAGCAGGTGTTCAGAAGGTCTGTTCATTGTTGTTCTGCTCCTGGCAGATGAAGGTGACGAAGCAAGTCTCGATCAGAGGATTGCAGTCGTCATGCCAGTTGCACGAAACCAATGAATGCTTTGTTTTTCAGTAGGTTGCAGCGCGATCAAAACGCCAGGGGCCGGGCAGATTGCCCACTGGATCGGTTGTCCGGCGGGCGTTCTGCACGGTCAGGCTCAAGCCTTGGCGCGGACGTAGTAGTACAGGTCGCGCCCCTTGAGCCAGGCAAAGCGGCCCAGCAAGGCGATGATCCAGTAACCCAGCAGGAACTGGCCGATGCTGGTTCCAGGCCAGGGCCCCAGGATCATCAGCAGAATGCACATCGGCAGGCAGGCCCAGGCGCCAAAGCGCAGGCCGAAGAGCATCAAGAGGCCCGGGATCACGGCGGTCAGCGGCGTCAGCAGGAGGATCTTGACGCCCGTGGTCACCAACAGGCTCCAGGCATAATGCGGCACGGCGCCCACCAGGGCGATGGCCGCGGGCAATGCCAGCAGGATCTGGCTCAGGCTGTTGAGCACCAGGCTCACCAGCAGCAGCCAGCCCAGGCGTTTGAAACGGGAGGTCTTGTTCATCGTCGATAGTCTGGAATGGAAGGATCCGGCGCCGGCTTGGCTAGCGCCGCTTGTAGCTTTTATTGCCAGTAGGCGTCAGGCAATAGACTCCGCCCCTGGGCCCGGTGCAGAAGCTGCCGGAGCCGCAACTGCAACCCTCGGCGTCGCGCAGCAACGGTTGCGCCCGAGGGCTGGGTGCAGGTTCGCCGAACATCAGCGCGCAGTTTTTCTTCGAGGCGCTGATGGAGCCGTCGCGGCACAGGAACAACTCGCCATCGCAGCCGGCGATGCCGCCCTTGCGCCCGGAACAGGGCTGGTTGCCCGCCAGTGCAACGCTGCTGCCCAGCAAAAGGAGCAGGCCCAGGCACAGCAATGAAGCGGGTTTGCTGCGCATTTGGATCACCCTGCCCATGCTCGTGTCTCCTGGCAAAAAGTGGCCAGATGATATCAGCGTTCTGGCCCAGCGACGCTGGATTTCACTGGCCATGATGGGGTGAGTGCGATAGATGAAAGTTTTTTTAGAATCCAGGCCGCGGTTTCTTGGCAGAATGCCCTCCTGTGCCATGAACCCTTGCAACAGGTGCTCCGCCCATGACCCGCATTCTGACCATTGAAGACGACGCCGTGACGGCCCGGGAAATCGTCGCTGAACTGAGCAGCCACGGCCTGGACGTGGACTGGGTGGACAACGGCCGCGAAGGCCTGGTGCGCGCCGTCAGCGGCGACTACGACCTGATCACCCTGGACCGCATGCTGCCTGAGTTGGACGGCCTGGCCATCGTCACCACCCTGCGCACCATCGGCGTGTCGACGCCGATCCTGATGATCAGCGCCCTGTCCGATGTCGACGAGCGCGTGCGCGGCCTGCGCGCCGGCGGCGACGACTACCTGACCAAGCCCTTCGCCTCCGACGAGATGGCGGCCCGGGTCGAGGTGCTGCTGCGGCGCAAGAACACGGTCAAGGATTTCGACACCAGCCTGCGGGTGGCGGACCTGGAGCTGAACCTGATCAGCCGCGAGGCGACCCGCGCCGAGCAACTGCTGAGCCTGCTGCCCACCGAATACAAGCTGCTGGAGTTCCTGATGCGCAACACCGGGCAGATCCTCTCGCGGATGATGATCTTCGAGGAGGTCTGGGGTTATCACTTCGACCCCGGGACCAACCTGATCGACGTGCACATCGGCCGCCTGCGCAAGAAGATCGACCCACCCGGCATGGCCCCGCTGATCCGCACCGTGCGAGGCTCGGGTTATGTCATCGCTGAACCCCTCTAAGGGCTGGCGCTCTTCCAGCAGCCGCCTGCTGGCGCTCTACAGTTCGCTGTTCGTGGCCTGGAGCTGCATCCTCATGGGGGTGCTGTATTACGAGGTCTCCAACTACCTGGACAGCCTGGCCAAGCACTCGCTGATGCAGCGCCAACACCTGTTCGCCCGCTTCGAGGGCGAGCAATTGGTGGAGGCCCTGGCCACCAGCATGACCTTCGACATGCGCGCCATCGACGCCTACGGCCTGTTCGACGCCCAGCGCCGGCCGCTCAGCGGGCCAATCCGCGAGATCCCCGAGGACCTGCCCCTGGATGGCCAGATCCACGAGTTGAAGAACTGCATCGACTCCGACGACCCGAGCCTGCCCCGAGACAGTTGCGATGCGGTGGCCACCCTGACCCGCGACGGCCGCTGGCTGGTGCTGGTGCGCGACAACGGCTCGCTGTTCGCGGTGACCCGCATCATCCTCCACGCCCTGCTCTGGGGGATTTCCCTGACCATCATTCCCGGCGCGGCCGGCTGGCACCTGCTGCGGCGCCGGCCGTTGCGGCGCATCCGGCAGATCCAGGCCAGTGCCGACGCCATCGTCGCCGGCGACCTGACCCGGCGCCTGCCGCTGTCCAATCGGCGCGATGAGCTGGACATGCTGGCGGCCATCGTCAACGCCATGCTCGAACGCATCGAGCGGCTGATGCATGAGGTCAAGGGTGTGTGCGACAACATCGCCCACGATCTGCGCACCCCATTGACCCGCCTGCGGGCCCAGCTCTATCGCCTGCAACAGCAGGCCGAGGAAGGCTCGCCCCAGGCGTTGCAGATGGACCAGTTGCTGGCGGAAGCCGACACCCTGATGGCGCGCTTTCGCGGGTTGCTGCGGATCTCGGAACTGGAAGACCGTCGGCGCCGTTCGGGTTTTCTCGAACTCGACCCCTTGCCGCTGCTGCAAGAGCTGCATGACTTCTACCTGCCCCTGGCCGAGGAAGGCCGCCTGAGCCTGGTGCTGGAGGTGCCACCGAGCCTGCCGCGCATGGTCGGCGACCGGGCGCTGCTATTCGAGGCCCTGGCCAACCTGTTGAGCAACTCGATCAAGTTCACCCCGCCGGGTGGCGAGGTGATCCTGCGTGGCCTGGACGACGGCGGCAGCCCGCGCCTGGAAGTACTCGACTCCGGCCCCGGGATTCCCCCGGCGGAGCGCGCCGCGGTGTTCCGGCGCTTCTACCGGGTCGACGAAAACAACGCCCAGGGCGGCTTTGGCCTGGGCCTGTCGATCGTCGCGGCGATCGTCGACCTGCACGGCTTCAAGCTCGACGTCGGCACCAGCGAACGCGGCGGCGCCCGCCTGAGCCTGGACTGCCACCCCAACCTGATCACCGAATAGCCGCTGCGCGCCCATGCGCAGCCTGCGGCAGCGGCTACACACAGCGATCTACGCCAATCAGGCCCGGGGCAATTGCCAGCCGTAGTGCACCGAGAGCATGCGCAGGGCGAAACACGCACTGCCGGCCAACCAGGCGCAGGCCATGGGCGCCAGCCCCAGGCGTCGGGCGAGGATCAGGGTGGCAGCGCCGATGAAGGCCGAGCTGGCGTACAAATCCACCTGCAAGACCAGGGGAATGCGCGCCAGCACGATGTCGCGGATCACCCCGCCACCGACCCCGGTCACGGTGCCCATCAGGGTCGCCACGAACGACGAGATGCCGACGTTCAAGGCCTTCTGCGTGCCGGCCACGGCAAACAGCCCCAGCCCCGCCGCATCCAGCAGAATCAGCAACGGCTCGGAAATCCCCAGCACCCCTTCATGGAACACGAAGGCCAGCCCGCCCATCACCAGAGCCAGGGCCGGATAGCGCCAGTCGGCCACCGCCTTGGGCGGGCTGGCGCCGATCAACAGGTCACGGGTGACGCCACCGCCGAGGGCGACGATAAAGGCGATCACCATCACCCCCAACAGATCGAGCTGGGCGCGCATGGCGCTGATCGCGCCTTCCACGGCGAACACCGCGGTACCGGCCAGATCCGCCACCAGGACGATATTGTCCAAACGACCGGGCACACCCTGGACCCGGGCGTTCACGGTTCACCACGATCGGAGTAGGGAAAGACTGCGGACATGGAGCCGACTCGCAAGGCCGGCCGCGAGCGCGGCCAGCGACCCTTTGCTTATAGTCCAGCGCCGGCGGCGCCGCCATCGAGAAGGCTCAGGGCGTCAGGTCGATGCGCCCCAGGGAGTTGCTGTCCAGCTCATAGAGCAGCTCGTCGATCATCTTCGCCACATCGGCCTCGCTGCGCAGGGCCTTGAGGCTGAGCCCGCTGGCCACCAGGTCGACCCGGCCGCTGTGGGGCTCGAACACCCGCAGGGTCAGGGTGCCGTCGCCCGCCGTGGTGAAGCTGCAAGCCAGTGGCGCCAGGCGCTGTTCGATACAAGCCCGTAGCTGCGCCTGGGTAATCACCCCCGGCACCTCAGCGACGCCGCAGCAACAGGCCGGCCAGCAGGCCGACACCCGCCAACAACGCCACGCTAGCCAACGGACGCTCCCGGGCCCAACGCAAGCCCCGGTCCAGCACCTCGCCGTAGTGCTCCTGCAACTGGCCCGCCGCTTCCCGGGCCATGCCCCGCGCTTGCATCGGCTCATCGTCCAGCAGTTCGCCCACCATCGCCTGGGCCTTGCCTGCCGCCTTGTCCACCTTGCCCTTGAGCTGTTCGCTAGCCATGTCGATTGTCCTTTCGCTGTGGTTGATCGGCGCCAGGCTCCAGCAACGGACCTGCGCACACTCACAGCCTAAGAACCCGTAACGCCTGGCAAAAGGCGCATATGCACTAGCCGCACTAGTGCATGCGCACCAGCTCAGCGCAGCCCGCCCACCAGGGCACCAGCGAACAACCCGCGCTCGCGGGCCCAGACGATGGCCTCGCCACGGCTGTGCACGCCAAGCTTGGAATACAGGGTCGCCACGTGGTTGCGCACGGTATTGAGGGCCAGTTGCAACTGGGCGGCGATCTCCTTGTCCGCCAGGCCCTGGTAGATCAACCCCAGTACTTCACGCTCGCGGGCGGTCAGGTCGGCCGAGGACGTGCCCGGGGCGCCGGGGCCACGGCTGTTGCGGACATTGGCGAGTTTTTCGATCAGGGTCTGGCTGAACCAGGAAGCGTCGCGCATCACCTCCTCGATAGCCCCCACCAACTCCAGTTCGGAACGCTTGCGATCGCTGATGTCCATCAGCACCAGCAGGTAGCTGGGCTGGTCCTGGATCACCACGGTGTCGGCGTAGGCCACGCAGTCGATCAGCTCGGCGCCCTTCTTGCGCACCTTGAGGTCCTGGCCCATGACGTGGCCGCTCTTCTCCAGCTGGCTGAACAACTGCCGGGCCGCCGCCTGCTCGGCGATGAAACCGATGCTGTCCAGGGTCTTGCCCAGCAGTTCCTCGCTGCTGTAGCCGCAGGTGTTGAGGAAGGCTTCGTTGACGTCGACGATCTGCTGCTCGGCGCTGCACACCAGGGTCGGCACCGGGGTCAGGCGGAACGAGCGGGCGAAGCGCTCCTCGCTCTGGCGCAGGGCGACCTCGGCCTTGCGCCGCGGCTCCAGGTCCATGAAGGAAAACAGCATGCAGTCTTCATCGTTGATATCCAGGGGCTGGCCAGCGACGATCACCAGCTTGCTGCCGCCCTCGGGCAAGCGCAGCTCGGCCTGCATCTGCGGAATGGTCGCGCCCTGCCCCAGGCGCTCGATGGCCAGGTCCTTGTGCTCGGCGTCCTCCAGCACATCCAGCTCGTACACCGAACGGCCGATCACCTGGTCCCGGGCGTAGCCGGTCATTTCCAGGAAACCCTGGTTGACCTTGATGTAGCGCAGGTCGCTGAGACGGCAGATCACCGCCGGCGCCGGGTTGGCGCTGAAGGTCTTCTCGAAGCGCTGCTCGGCGCTGGCCCAGTCGGTGGCATCGCTGAGAATCAGCACCAGCGATTCCGGGGCGCCGCCGCGGTCGCTGAGGATCATGCTGCGCACCCGGTGCACCCAGTGCCTGGCTTCACCCTCGATCTCGGCCTGGACCTCCACCACCACATCGCTGAAGGTCTCGCCGGCGGCCACCCGGCTGATGGGGTAGCTGTCCAGCGCCAGGGGATGGTTGTTGCGATAGCGCAAGGCATAACGCTTGGCGTATTCCCGGGCGTTGGCGCCCAGCTGGCTGACTTCGCTGACCCCGTGCATGGCCAGGGCCGCCTCATTGGCCCAGAGCAGGCTCCTGGCCTTGTCGGTCTCGATCAGGATCACCCCGTCGGACAGTCCCGAGATGATCTGCTGCAATTGGCGGCGATTGGTTTCGGTGGCAAGTACGGCCTGGCTCATGGCATCTCCTGAAGGCCACGGCAATGGCCGGGCAAGGGACAAGGGCAACTGCCATTACGACCACGGGCCGGCGCCATCGTGCCCCGGCATTGCGCCCTGGCACTCTGGCCCTATCACTCTGGCCCAGGCACACAGGCTCGGAGTAAGCTGCGCGACCCCGGACCTGGCAAGGAGTGCAGCATGATCACCATCCGTGAAGCCGAACGCCGCGATCTGGAAGCATTGCAGACCATAGGCCGCGCCACCTACCGCGAGCATTTCGCCTCGATCTGGAGCGCCGAGGGTATGCAGAGTTTTCTCGACCAGGACTTCGCGCCCCAGGCGCTGGAGCAATCCCTGGCCGCCCGGCACCAGCATCTGTGGCTGCTGGCCCTCAACGCGCAACAGGTGCCCATCGGGTTCGCCAAACTCAACTGGAACCGGCCCATACCCGGCAGCGGCAAGGTCGGGGCCGAGTTGCAGAAGATCTACCTGCTCAAGTCCCAGGCCGGCCAGGGCCATGGCCGGGTGCTGCTGGACCACGTGCTGCAACGGGCCAGCCAGGGCGGCGCGCGCTGCCTGTGGCTGGACGTGCTCAAGAGCAACGCCGGCGCCCGGCGCTTCTATGAAAGCGCCGGCCTGCGCCAGGTCGGCGAAGTACCCTTCAGCACCGACCTGGAACAGATCGGCATGTGGGTCATGGCCTGCGACCTGCCCACCCCCACCTTGTAACCGCTGCTGAGCCCGCGAAGCTGCGCCAAGGTCCGCAGGGCCTTCCAGCCAACGCCCGGCCAACCGCCCTCTGGCGGCCGCTACGCGCCCGTGCGCAGCCTGCGGCAGCGGCTACACGAGGCGATATCTAGCGGCTACAGGCCCAGGGCCTTGAGCCGGCGGTACAGGGTGCGTTCGCTCAGGCCCAAGGCCTTGGCCAGTTCGGCGCGCGAGCCATCGAACACTTCCAGGGCGTGGGCCAGTTGCTCCAGGTCCTTGCCGCCGCGACGCCGGGCCACCGGGGCCGCAGGCTGGGAACTGCGCAGCTCCGGCGGCAGGTCCTGCAGGCGGATCACCCCGTCGTCGCTGAACAGCCGCGCCCGCTCCAGGATATTGCGCAACTCGCGGATATTGCCCGGGAAGGCGTACAGCCGCAGTTGCTCCAGGGCCGGCGGATCGAGCCGCAGCATCGCCCCCGGGTCGAGCCGGCGCAGCAGGCTGTCGATCAGCAGCGGCAGGTCGTCGCTGCGCTCGCGCAGGGCCGGCAGGCGGATCGGGAAGGCGCTGATGCGGTAGTACAGGTCCTGGCGGAAGGTGCCGGCCGCAACCATTTCCTTGAGCGGCTTGTGGGTCGCAGCCACCAGGCGAAAGTCCGAATGCACGGTGCGCAGGCTGCCCACCGGACGAAAGCTGCCGGACTCGATCAACCGCAACAGCTTGACCTGCATCGCCAGCGGCACCTCGCCGATTTCATCGAGGAACAGCGTGCCGCCATGGGCCGCTTCGGCCAGGCCGATCTTGCGTTGCAGGGCCCCGGTGAAGGCGCCCTTTTCGTAACCGAACAGCTCGCTTTCCAGCAGGCTCTCGGTCAGGCCGGTGCAGTCCACCACCACCAGCGGCCCAGCGGCCCGCGGGCTGCCGTCATGCAGGGCGCGGGCGAACAGCTCCTTGCCGGTGCCCGACTCGCCTTGCAGCAGCACCGGAATCGGCGCCGGCGCCGCCCGCTGCAGGGCACCAAGGGCTTCATTGAATGCCGGCGAGCGCCCCACCAGGCCATGTTGCTGCGGCTGCACCGAGGCCACCGCCACCGAACTCAGGCGCTCGACATAGGCCACCACCGCCCCGCTGGCATCGATGATCGGCCGCAACTCCACATCCACGTGCTCCGGCCCGCGCGGGGTGTGGTGGATGTGCAGCATGCGTTCCGGCACCCGGCTGTCGTGGGCCTTGCGCATCGGGCAGTGCTCGCCGGCCTGCTCGCACGGCACCGCGAACTGGTGGGACACCCGGTAGCACTTGGCGCCCACATGGGGCTTGCCGGCCACGCCGAACTGGCGCTGGTAGGCCGCGTTGGCGGCAATGATGTTGTAGTCGGTGTCCAGCACTATGCTCGGTTGAGGATCGTGCTCCAGGTAGGACACCAGGGCAGACATCCGCAAATTGGCAAGGTCGGTGGCGATCAGGGACATGACAGGCTCCAGGGCAATGGCGAAAGCTTAAAGCAAGGCGCCCGCCACTGCCATTTTCTGCCACCTACTGCCAAATAACTGCCACTTCCGGGTGACAGTCACCCCGCCCAAAGCCCCGGAGCAGAGCCTTGGCAAGCTTGCACACCCAGTAACGGGTGCCGGCCGGCGCTATGCCGGGTTGGCACGTTTATTGACAGTCCAAGGCAGGAGCGGCAGCGCAGACTGCCCTCGCCCTTCATTGCCGGAGTGCCCCATGATCATCAGCGACACGCTGCGTGTAGAAGCCTTTTTCGACAGCCACACCTGGACCATCAGCTACCTGGTGATGGACCTCGCCACGCGCCGCTGCGCCCTGATCGACAGCGTGCTGGACTACGACCCCAAGTCCGGCCGCACCCGCACCGAGTCCGCCGACCGCCTGGTGGCCCGGGTCCGGGAGCTGGAGGCGCAGGTCGACTGGATCCTGGAAACCCACGTCCACGCCGACCACCTCTCGGCCGCCGCCTACCTCAAGGAGCAGCTCGGGGCCCAGGTGGCCATCGGCGACCAGATCACCCGGGTGCAGAAAGTCTTCGGCGCGTTGTTCAACGAAGCCCCGATCTTCGCCCGCGACGGCAGCCAGTTCGACGTGCTGCTGGCCGACGGCAGCGAGTTCGCCATTGGCCAGCTCACCGCCCGGGCCATGCACACCCCGGGGCACACCCCGGCGTGCATGACCTACCTGGTGCAGGTGGGCGAAGAGCAGGTGGCCTTCGTCGGCGACACCCTGTTCATGCCCGACTACGGCACCGCCCGCTGCGACTTCCCCGGCGCCGACGCGCGAACCCTGTACCGCTCCATCGGCAAGATCCTGGCCCTGGCGCCGCAAACGCGGTTGTTCATGTGCCACGACTACCTGCCCAACGGCCGCGAGCTGCAATACATGACCACCGTGGCCGAACAGCGGGCCAACAACATCCACATCCACCAGGGCGTTGACGAGGACAGCTTCGTGAAGATGCGCGAAGCCCGTGACGCGACCCTGGACATGCCGGTGCTGATCCTGCCCTCGGTGCAGGTCAACATGCGCAGCGGGCACTTCCCCGAGCCCGAGGACAACGGCGTGAGCTACCTGAAGATCCCCCTGAACACCCTATAACGATTACTCCATACGGAGACCTTGCCATGCGTCCCATCCACCCTGCCCCGCGTGCCGTCGACGGCAGCCACCAGGTGCTGATCGTCGGCGGCGGTGCCGCCGGTATCGCCGTCGCCGCCAGCCTGCTGTCCCGCGATTCCCACCTGGACGTGGCGATCATCGACCCCGCCGACACCCACTACTACCAACCCGGCTGGACCCTGGTGGGCGCCGGGGTGTTCAGCGCCGAATCCACCCGCCGCGACATGGCCTCGCTGATGCCCAAGGGGGTCAAGTGGCTGCGCCAGGCGGTCAGCCGCTTCGAGCCCGAGCACAATGCCCTGGTGCTGGCCGACGAGCGCGTGCTGGCCTATGACCAGCTGATCGTCTGCCCCGGCCTCAAGCTCGACTGGGCGGCCATCGACGGCCTGCCCCAGGCCCTGGGCAAGCACGGCGTGACCTCCAACTACCGCTACGACCTGGCGCCCTACACCTGGGAGCTGGTGCAGCAACTGCAACAGGGCCAGGCGCTGTTCAGCCAGCCGCCGATGCCGATCAAGTGCGCCGGCGCGCCGCAAAAGGCCATGTACCTGTCCTGCGATCACTGGTTGCGTCAAGGCCGCCTGGGCGCGATCAAGCCGCGCTTCATGAACGCCGGCGGCGTACTGTTCGGCGTCGCCGACTACGTGCCGGCGCTGATGGAATACGTGAAGAAGTACGCCATCGACCTGGACTTCGGCCACAACCTGGTAGCGGTGGACGGCCCGGCCAAACGCGCGACCTTCGTCCGCACCCTGGCCGATGGCACCCAGGAAACCCTGGAACGGCCGTTCGACATGCTGCACGTGGTGCCGCCGCAGTGCGCCCCGGACTTCATTCGCCAGAGCCCCTTGGCCGACGCCGCCGGCTGGGTCGACGTCGACCCCCACAGCCTGCGCCACAAGCGCTTCGCCAATATCCACGGCCTGGGCGACGCCACCAACACCAGCAATGCCAAGACCGCCGCGGCCGCGCGCAAGCAAGCGCCGGTGGTGGCCAACAACGTGCTGGTGGCCCTCAAGCGCCTGACCCGGCTGGCCCATTACGACGGCTACGGCTCCTGCCCGCTGACCGTGGAACGGGGCAAGATCGTCCTCGCCGAATTCACCTACGGCGGCAAGCTGGCCCCCAGCTTTCCCGCCTGGCTGCTGGACGGGCGCCAGCCGACCCGGCGCGCCTGGTGGCTGAAGGAGATGATCCTGCCGCCGCTGTACTGGCGCGGCATGCTCAAGGGCCACGAATGGCTGGCGCACCCGACCCTGGCCACGGACACCTCCCAAGCATGAATGAACACAGTCTGCTGGGTGCGGGCCTGGGGGCGATCATCGGCGCGATCCTGGCCCTGACCGGGGCCGGCGGCGGCATCCTCGCGGTGCCACTGCTGGTGTTCGGTCTCGGCCTGAGCATGGTCGAGGCCGCCCCCATCGGCCTGCTGGCGGTGGGCCTGGCCGCCAGCGTCGGGGCCATCCTCGGCTTGCGCCAGGGCATCGTGCGTTATCGCGCCGCGGGGTTCGTCGCCGGCATCGGCATCCTCATGGCGCCGCTGGGGCTGTGGCTGGCCCACCGCCTGCCGAACCTGCCATTGGCCCTGCTGTTCGCCCTGGTGCTGCTGTATGCCTGCGGGCGCATCCTGCGCAAGGCCAGCCTGGAGCTGAAACAGGGCCGGCCGGCGCCGCGCCCGGCGTTCCAGCCCTGCGTGCTCAACCCGGCCCAGGGCCGGCTGCGCTGGACCCTGCCCTGCGCCCGGGCGCTGACCTTCACCGGCCTGCTCTCCGGGCTGCTGTCGGGGCTGCTGGGGGTCGGTGGCGGTTTCGTGATCATCCCGGCGTTGAGCCGCTACACCAACCTGGACAGCAAGAGCATCGTCGCCACCTCCCTGGCGGTGATCGCCCTGGTGTCCCTGGGCAGCGTGGTTACCGCGAGCCTCAGCGGCGTGATGCACTGGGCGGTGGGCGCGCCCTTCGCCCTCGGCGCGGTGCTGGGCCTGGTGCTCGGCCGCCAGATCGCCTGCCACCTGGCCGGGCCACGGCTGCAGCAACTGTTCGCCGTCACCGGCATCTGCGCTGCCCTGCTCCTGGCCGGCGGCGCCCTGGGCCTGTTGCCCCACTGAAGCATCCGGGCCCGCCACGGGTGATGGCCTGTGGCGGGCTTGCCTTCTTCCTGACGTGAGGAACCCTTGCATGTCCATCGACCTGCTGCAATTCAGCCCCTGGTCGGCCCTGGCCGGCGGCGTGTTGATCGGCCTTTCGGCCGGCTGGCTGATCGCCGCCAACGGCCGTATCGCCGGGATCAGCGGCCTGCTGGCCAGCGTGCTGCAACCGGCCGGCGAAGGCTGGGCGGAAAAGGCCCTGTTCATCCTCGGCCTGCTGTTGGCGCCGCTGCTGTGGGGGCTGTTCGCGGCCCTGCCGCCCGTGGAGTTCCACAGCGACACCCTCGGCCTGATCGGCGCCGGCCTGCTGGTGGGCCTCGGCACCCGCTATGGCAGCGGCTGCACCAGCGGCCATGGGGTCTGCGGGATCTCCCGGCTGGCACCACGCTCGATCATCGCGACCCTGTGCTTCATGGCCACCGGCTTCGCCACGGTGTGGGTCACCCGTCACCTGCTGGGTCTACTGCCATGAGGCGCCTTAGCGCCTTCGCCGCGGGCCTGGTGTTCGGCCTCGGCCTGCTGCTGGCCGGCATGGCCAACCCGGCCAAGGTCCTGGGTTTTCTCGACCTCGCCGGCCAGTGGGACCCGTCCCTGGCCCTGGTGATGCTCGGCGCCATCGCCAGCGCCTGGTGGCCCATGCGCTGGGCCCGGCAACGCTCGCATTCCCTGCTGGGCGCACCGATGCAACTGCCAGGCAAACGCCCCCTCGACCGCCGCCTGATCGGCGGCAGCCTGGTGTTCGGCATCGGCTGGGGCATCGCCGGCATCTGCCCCGGCCCGGCGCTGGTACTGCTGCCCAGCGGGCATTGGCAGGCCTGGGTGTTCGTGCTGGCGATGCTGTTGGGGATGCGACTGTTCAGTTGCCTGGAAGGCTGGCGCCGGGCCTGAGGGCACCCCAAGCGGCGCCCATGGCCGCCAGCAGTTCCCAGGGAAGTTCTCTCCGCTGCCAGCGCACACACGCAACGCCCACCATGACCTGGCGCCCGTTACCCGCAAGGAGCCCGCCATGTCCACCGACCATACCCTGGAACAAAGCTTCCACCGCTGCCTCTGGCGCAAGATCAGCCGCTACGCCCTGCATGTCGGCCACAGCCTGATCACCAAGGCCCTGTGGCTGTACTACGCCGCCCAACGCCCGCAAACCCCAACCTGGGCCAAGGGCACCATCTACGGAGCCCTGGGCTACTTCGTCCTGCCCCTGGACCTCATCCCCGACCTGCTGCCTGGCGCCGGCTACGCCGACGACCTCGGCGTGCTGAGCCTGTCGATCGCAGCGGTGGCGGCGCATATCAATCAGGAGGTCAAGCAGCAAGCGGCTGGGCGGTTGGTGGAGTGGTTTGGGGAGTTGGGGGATTGAGCTGGTGCTGCAGGGGTGGAGCGCACCGCACCTGCGCCAAGGCGAGCCAGCATCGGATGCATGGCACGCTCAGCAACTCAGCCCGCCCCTACCGCAAATCAGGATGCGTCCTACAGCGGCGCCGTTGTTCCTGGTGCGCGGCATCCCTATAGTTTTTGGCGTCGCCGGCCTGGCCGGTGATGGGGTTTCGCAGCCTCGGAGATACGATTAATCTATGCCGCCCATAAAACACCGGTCGCCCACGGCATCCCGTGTTTGTTCTATGGCAGCTGTGTGCGGGAGATCTTCGGATCTGCCGAGTTCTCGTATCTTCGGTCTGCGAACCCGCGCACAGCTGCCACCCAATTCGATTCGCAGCGAATGGCAGCAATGTTTTCCGATACGAGGAGCAATGCCATGACGACTCAAGATCAGCCTCAACGCTTTATTCCCCTGACCCCGATCGCCAGCGATGGACCAGTGCTGTTTGTCGACAGCCACGCCCCGCTAGAGGATCTGCATGCATGCGCCAGCGAGCGGTTGCTCACTACGCTGGATTATCTGAATTTGATGGCCTGCGCTGGACTGCGCGACTCCAGCGACAAGGACATTGGCACCGTGACCAACACCGCCCGGCTGTTGCTGCAGGATGTGCGGGATGTGTTGGCGGTGATTGAGACGCGGGCTTTTAGTGCGTGACCTAGGGCCATAAAAAAGCTGGTTATAGACCGGCTTTTTTATGAGTTAGCTGTCGGCGTTCAATAGTTCCTGGACTACTTAGTCGGTTACTTGATCGCTTACTTGGTCGCTTTGGCTGAGACCAGTCGACATTCCACAGTCGTCATGACGCGTAAGAGCGCCGCGAGCAATCAAGCGTCCACCGGCTGCTCCTACAGTAGGATTAGTGGCCTTGGTTTACAGGCCCCCCAGTGCTGCGCAATGTGAGCCTCACACCAACACCCCACTCCCCAACCCCATCAACTTATCCGGATTGCGCATGATAAAGACGCGGTTCACCCGCCCCCTTTCGTCATACCCAAAACTCACCACCGCCACCACCTCCCCCTCCCCGCGCAACGCCACCCCACGTCCACCATTGATCTCCACCTCCTGCCACTGATACTCCCGCCAGTACCGGCTCAACGACTCCCCCACAAACGCCAACACCGCTTCCAGCCCATACAGCGTCTCGCGAATGGCGCTGGCCTTGCCGCCACCATCGGCACACAGCTCAACGTCTTCGGACAACAACGCTGCCAACCCCTGGGTCGAACCGCTGGCGATGGCGGCATGAAAGGCACTCAGCAGTTCCTGCTGGCGGGTTGGTTCCGGCTGGTGCCGAACCTGGGCATTACCCAGGCTGGCTTTGGCGCGGGATACCAGTTTGCGGCAGGTAGCTTCTTGAACATCGAGTGCAGCAGCTACTTGTGAGTAGTCCAGGTCAAAGATGTCATACAGCAGATAGGCAGCGCGCTCCTTGGGCGTTAGGCGTTCCAGCAATAGCAGGAACGCGGTGGACAGCGACGAGGCCAGTTCATGGCTCTGTTCCGGGGATTCGTGGTGCAGGGTGTGGATCGGTTCCGGCAGCCAGGTGCCGATGTAGTCGACCCGGGCGCGGCGGGCGGAGCGCAGCAGGTCGATGCAGTGGCGGGTGCAGGCGGTGGTCAGCCAGGCGGCGGGGTTGGCGATGGAGGCCTGGTCGGCCTCCAGCCATTTGATGAACAGGTCTTGCACCACGTCTTCGGCTTCGGCGCGGGAGCCGAGGAGGCGGTAGGCCAGGCCCAGCAGGAAGCTGCGACGGCGTTCGAACACCGTCGTGTCATCGATTCGATCCATCTTCAGTGCCTCGACACCTGCAAGCGATTCCACAGGTTGATCATGCCGATATCGGCCGTCAAGGCGGCGATCTGCGCGTCGCTGAAATGTTCGCGCAGGGCCGCGCGCAGCGGGCCGAAGTCGGTGTCTTCGTGCAGCACGGTGAGGGCTTCGGTCCAGGCCAGGGCGGCGCGTTCGGCGGCGCTGAAGTCGCTGACGTGGCACCAGACCACCAGGCGGTCCAGGCGCTCGTTGCTTTCGCCGTCTTCCCGGGCTTCGCGGGTGTGCATCTTCACGCAGAAGCCGCACTGGTTGATCTGCGAGGCACGCAGCACCACCAGGTGATGCAGCTTGCGATCCAGGCCATGGGCGTCGATCAGGCCGTGAACCTGGCCCAGGCTGTCGAAGATCTCGGGGATGGTTTGCAGCAGGTTGACGGCTTGGGTGGGGTGGCTGGATGGCATGGGGTGGCTCCGTTAATTGAGGGATACATCGACATGACGGGCCAGCCGGGGGGGTTGTGACGGGGTGGCGGAAAAATAATTCGGGCGCCGATAACGCGATTCAATCCACCTGAGGATTCAGCGCATAAAACTCATGCAGCTTGGCCTGCAGCAGCTTCTTGTCCGGCAGTTGGGTCTGGTACTCGGCGATCAAGGCCGGTGAGAGTGAGCGGTTGAGGGCGTACTCGACCACCTCATCGTCCTTGCTGGCGCAGAGCAACACGCCCAGGGCCGGGTTTTCATGGGGTTTGCGCACCTGGCGGTCCAGGGCCTCGAGGTAGAAATCCAGCTTGCCAAGGTATTCAGGTTCGAAACGCCCGACCTTGAGCTCAATGGCCACCAGGCAATTCAGTCCGCGGTGGAACAGCAGCAAATCCAGCACGAAATCGCGCCCGCCGACTTGCAGGGGATAGCGCGAGGCGACAAAGCAGAAGTCACGCCCCATTTCGATCAGAAAGTCTTTGAGTTGCCGCACCAGCCCTTGATGCAAGTCGGCTTCGTTATGTCCCTGGGCCAGGTCGAGAAACTCCACCACATAGGCATCCTTGAACACCTGTAGCGCCTCGGGATGAAATTGTCTCAACGCTGTCGAGACTTTTGCCGGGCGGGTCAGCGAGCGTTCAAAGAGGGCTGATTTGATCTGGCGCTCCAGTTCCCGGGTTGACCACCGTTCCTGGATTGTCATGCGCAGATAAAACTCGCGCTCTTCTGGGCGTTTTCCTTGCGCAAGAATGATCAGGTTCTGGGTCCAGGATAATTGTGTCAGCAGTGCTGACACTTTCTCCTCGTCTCGATAAGCCTCATAGAACTGACGCATGCGGAACAGGTTGCGCCGGGTAAACCCTCGCAGCCCCGGCTGCTGCCGCGCCAGATAATCCGCCAGTTGCGGCACCACCCCATCGCCCCACTCCGCCGTCTCGATCTTGCGACTGATATAGGCACCGACCTGCCAATACAACTCCAGCAGCTCGGTATTCACCGCCCGCACCGCGCGTTGGCGCGCGGCGGCGATCATTTGCGCCACTTCGCTGAAGGCCGCATCGGTGGAAGTCGGCTTGGCTCCGGCGGGTTGAGTCATAAACAGGGCTCCGCTTGAAGGATTCAGGTCCTCATCATTGGACCTCCCTCCCTGAACGTGCAGTCAGCCGCTTCTCTTTCTATTGAGCGAAATGTCCTGGTTTGCGCAGTGCCAGAGGCGCCGTCACCCCGGCATACACCTGAACCCACTCGCACTGGCCACTTGCTTGCCCTGCCCGTCATACAGTCGCGCCCGCACTTCGGTGCCCAGGGTCGATTCCACCAGTTTGTAATGCTCGCCGGCCTTGAAGCCGCTGTAGCTGACATGCCCGTTGCAGTCTTGCTGGTTGGAGTCGCCGGTGCTGTCTTCGAACAGGGTCACGTCCAGGCGGTGGGCGCCGGGGCGGACCTGGAAGTAGCGGCCGTCGTCGACGTTCTTGCCGTCCACGCGTTCGGCCATCAGGTCGCTGGGGGCTTCTTCCTCGAGGCTGATCCAGGCGTCGTTGGGGTCGGCCTTGGGCATCGGGCCGGCGCAGGCGGAAAGCGCCAGCACCAGGCTCAGGGCGGGAATCAGCAGCAGCGGTTTGGCATTCATGGCAGGTACCTCGGCAGTGAGAAGGAACACGGGGTGCGACTGCGAACGCCAGCCGCGCCGGATTGCCATCCAGCTTGTCGAGGCCCGGCAACGAGGACAAATGAATCCCCATGAAAGGAAGTTAAGGCCCAACCTAAAACTTCCTTCACCTGGCTGAAAGCCGCGTGTTAGGTGGGTCGCCGGAGACTGCCGAGCCTCGTTTCCGTCTCGGAGGTCCACCCCATGCTCGGGCTGGTCAAGACCGCTCTGCTCAAGCCCTACACGTTTATCGTGCTGGCGATCTTCATCTGCATCATCGGGCCGCTGGCGGCCCTGCGTACGCCCACCGATGTGTTCCCGGACATCGGCATCCCGGTGGTGGCGGTGGTCTGGCAGTACAACGGCTTGTCGCCGGACGCCATGGCCGGCCGGGTGATTTACACCTACGAGCGCTCGCTGAGCACCACGGTCAACGACATCGAGCACATCGAGTCGCAATCGCTGCCGGGCATGGGGATCGTCAAGATCTTCTTCCAGCCGGGGGTGGACATCCGCACCGCCAACGCCCAGGTCACCGCGGTGTCGCAGACGGTGCTCAAGCAGATGCCGCCGGGCATCACTCCGCCGCTGATCCTCAACTACAGCGCCTCGACGGTGCCGATTCTGCAAATGGCGTTTTCCAGCCCGACCCTGTCCGAAGCGAAGATTCGCGACCTGGTGCAGAACAATATCCGCCTGCCCCTGAGCGCCCTACCGGGCCTGGCGATGCCCACGCCCATGGGCGGCAAGCAGCGGCAGATCACCCTCGACCTCGATCCCCAGGCGCTGGCGGCCAAGGGCCTGTCCGCCCAGGACGTGGGCAACGCCCTGGCGGCGCAGAACCAGATCATCCCGGTGGGCACCGCCAAGCTGGGTGGCAATGAATACACGGTGCTGCTGAACAACAGCCCAACTGCCATCGACGAGCTCAACGACCTGCCGATCAAGACCGTCGACGGCGCCTTGATCACCATCGGCCAGGTGGCCCACGTGCGTGACGGCGCGCCGCCGCAGACCAACATCGTGCGGGTCGATGGCCACCGGGCGGTGCTGATGCCGGCCCTGAAGAACGGCAATATCTCGACCCTGGCCATCGTCGATGGCATCCGCCAGATGCTGCCGCGCATCGATGAGACCCTGCCGCCAGCGCTGAAGACTTCGCTCTTGGGCGATGCCTCGGTGTTCGTCAAGCAGTCGGTGGGCAGCGTGGCCCAGGAAGGCATCATCGCCGCCCTGCTGACCAGCGCGATGATCCTGCTGTTCCTCGGCAGTTGGCGCTCGACGCTGATCATCGCCGCCTCGATTCCCCTGGCGGTGCTCGCCGCCATCGCCCTGCTGGCCGCCAGCGGCCAGACCCTCAACGTCATGACCCTGGGCGGCCTGGCCCTGGCGGTGGGAATTCTGGTGGACGACGCCACGGTGACCATCGAGAACATCAACTGGCACCTGGAACAGGGCAAGACGGTGAAGGACGCGATCCTCGACGGCGCCAAACAGATCGTCGGCCCGGCGTTCGTTTCGCTGCTGTGCATCTGCATCGTCTTCGTGCCGATGTTCCTGCTGCAGGGCATCGCCGGCTACCTGTTCCGACCCATGGCCCTGGCGGTGATCTTCGCCATGGCCAGCTCCTTCCTACTGTCGCGGACCCTGGTGCCGACCCTGGCCCTGTACCTGCTCAAGCCCCACGTGCCGGAGGCCGGCCCTGGCCATCACCCGGAAGATGCCTTCATCAACCACCACGAAGGCGAGCAGCACGCCCCGCCCCGGCATGCCCTGGTACGCGCCCTGCTGGGGTTCCAGCAAGGCTTCGAGCGGCGTTTTTCCAATGTGCGCGACACCTACCACGGCCTGCTGCGACTGGCCTTGGCCAGGCGCCGGCCATTCCTCCTGGGTTTCCTCGCCTGTGTGCTGGCCTCCTTCGCCCTGCTGCCGAGCCTGGGCCAGGACTTCTTCCCCGCCACCGATGCCGGGGCCCTGGCCTTGCATGTGCGCCTGCCCCTGGGCACGCGGATCGAGGAAAGCGCGGCGGCCTTCGACCGCATCGAAGCGCGGATCCGCGAGGTGATCCCGCCCGAGGAGCTGGACAGCGTGATCGACAACATCGGCATCCCCCTGAGCGGCATCGACATGGCCTACAGCAACAGCGGCACCATCGGCCCCCAGGATGGCGATATCCAGGTCACCCTCAAGCCCGGCCACGCCCCCACCGCCGATTACGTGAAGCGCTTGCGCGAGGCCCTGCCGGAGAGTTTCCCCGGTAGCCAGTTCGCCTTTCTGCCGGCGGACATCAGCAGCCAGATCCTCAATTTCGGCGCACCGGCCCCGCTGGACGTGAAGATATCCGGGCCTGACGATGCAGCCAACCGTGCCTATGCCCTGGAGCTGCAACGGCGCCTGCGCCACGTGCCGGGCATCGCCGACTTGCGCCTGCAGCAGTCCACCGGCTATCCGTCGCTGGCGGTCAAGGTCGATCGCCTGCGGGCCAACGGCCTGGGGATCACCGAGCGCGACGTGACCAACAGCATGGTGGCCTCCCTGGCTGGCAGTTCCCAGGTGGCGCCGACCTTCTGGCTCAACCCGAAGAACGGCGTGTCCTACTCCATCGTTGCCGCCACCCCGCAGTACCGCCTGGACAGCCTGCCAGCCCTGGAGGCCTTGCCGGTCACCGGCAGCAACGGCCAGGCGCAGATCCTCGGTGGCCTGGCGAATATCTCCCGCGTTGACAGCCCGGCGGTGGTCAGCCACTACAACATCCAGCCGACCCTGGACCTGTACGCCAACGTCCAGGGCCGCGACCTGGGCGCCGTGGCCCACGACATGCAACAGGTGCTGGACGACGCCGCGACCCTGCGGCCCAAGGGCGCCACGGTCAGCCTGCATGGGCAGATCGATGCCCTGCACCAGGCCTTCAGCGGCCTGAGCCTGGGGCTGCTGGGGGCGGTGGTGCTGATCTACCTGCTGATCGTGGTCAACTTCCAATCCTGGCTCGACCCGCTGGTGATCATCAGCGCGCTACCGGCGGCCCTGGCCGGCATCGTGTGGATGCTGTTCCTCAGCGGCACCTCGCTGTCGGTGCCGGCGCTGACCGGGGCCATCCTGTGCATGGGGGTGGCCACCGCCAACTCGATCCTGGTGGTGAGCTTCTGTCGCGAGCGCCTGGCGGAACACGGCGATGCCCTGCTGGCCGCCCTGGAAGCCGGCTACACGCGCTTTCGCCCGGTGTGCATGACCGCCCTGGCGATGATCATCGGCATGCTGCCCCTGGCCCTGTCCGAGGAGCAGAACGCGCCCCTGGGCCGGGCGGTGATCGGCGGCCTGCTGCTGGCCACCGTCGCCACCCTGATCTTCGTCCCCGTGGTCTTCAGCCTGGTCCACGGTCGCCGTTCCCACCCCGCTGTCGCTGGAGAAACCACCCATGTCGCCTGACCACACCCCTTCGCGCAAACGCCTGATGCTGCTGGGCATCGGCGGCTTGAGCCTGGCCGCCCTGCTGGTGGCCAGCGGCCTGGCCGCGCGCACCCGGCATGAGCGGGCCGTCGCCGCCTGGACCGAAACCGCCGCCGTGCCCCAAGTGCTGGCGGTGCAACCACAACCCAACGCCCAGGGCGACAGCCTGCGCCTGCCGGCCCACCTGGAAGCCTGGAGCAAGGCGCCGATCCATGCCCGGGTCAGCGGTTACCTTAAGGACTGGAGCGCCGACATCGGCACCCAGGTCGCCGCTGGCCAGGTGCTGGCCCACATCGACAGCCCCGACCTGGACCAGCAAGTGGCCCAGGCCCGGGCACGGATGCTCCAGCAGCAAGCCACCGCGCGGCTGGCGCAGACCACCGCCGCACGCTGGCAGAACCTGGTGGCCAGCCACTCGGTATCGCGCCAGGAAGCCGACGAAAAACGCGCCAACGCCACCGCCGCCCAGGCCAGTGCCGCAGCGGCCGCCGCCGACTACGCGCGGCTCTCGGCCCTGGAGGACTACAAGACCATCCGCGCACCGTTCGCCGGCGTGGTCACGGCCCGCCATACCGACATCGGCCAGCTGGTCAAGGCCGACAGCGACAGCGATCCGCAACTGTTCGACCTGTCCGATACCCACAAGCTGCGGCTGTACGTGCCCATTCCACAAAACTACGCCAGCGTGATCCGCCCCGGCCTCACGGCCCGGCTAACGGTGCCCGAGCACCCCGGCCAGCAGTTCAGCGCCCAGTTGGTGGGCGACTCCTGCGCCGTCGATCCGCGTTCCGGCACGCTGCTGGCGCAGTTCGTCGCCGCCAACCCCGACGGCGCCCTGCATCCTGGCGACTACGCCGAAGCGAGCCTGGCGCTGGCGGCCGACACCCATGGCCTGAGCATCCCCGCCAGCGCCCTGATCTTCCGCGCCCAGGGCACCCAGGTGGCGCTCATCGACAGCGCAAAACACGTGCACCTGCGCAGCATCCATATCGGCCTGGACCTGGGCGACCGCCTGGTGATCGACCAGGGCCTGCAAGCTTCGGATCAGGTCATCGACAACCCGCCCGATGCCCTGCGCGAAGGCGACCTGGTGCAACTGGCCGACGCCGGAGGTGCCCATGCGCCCAAGGCTTAAGCCCTTCGCCGCGCTGGTGCTGCTGGCGCTGCACGGCTGCTCCCTGGCGCCGCATTACCAGGCGCCGGAGGTGGCGTTACCAGCGCAGTTTCGCGAACAGAGCGCCGCCGGGCCCTGGCAGCCGGCCACGCCGCAGGTCCTCGACGCGCACTGGTGGCGGCTCTACCACGACCCACAACTCGACGACCTGCAACAGCGCCTGCTCCAGGCCAACCCGGACCTCGCCGCGGCCCTGGCCCACTACGACGGCGCCCAGGCCTACGCCAGCCAGCTGCATGCCGGGCTGTTCCCGCAGATCAGCGCCAGCGCCCAGCCCTTGCGCCAGCGCCAGTCGGACAGCCGACCGCTGCGCGGCGGCAGCCAGCCCTCGGTGTACAACAGCAACAGCGCCGGCTTTACATTGGACTTCGACCTCGACCTCTGGGGCCGGCTGCGCAACCAGGCGCTGGCGGGCGATGCCCAGGCCCAGGCGTCCGGTGATGACCTGGCGGCGGCGCGCCTGAGCCTGCAACGCCAGCTGGCATCGCTCTATGTGCAGCTGATCGGCCTGGACGCGCAAAGCCGGATTCTCAGCCGCTCCCTGGAAGACTACGGCCAGGCCCTGCAACTGACCCGTGACCGCTACCAGGGGCAGATCGCCTCGGAGCTGGACCTGACCCGGGCCCAGAGCCAGCTGGCCAATGCCGAGGCCGACCTGGACGAAGTCCGGGCCCAGCGCAACCTCACGGAACACGCCATCGGCGAGCTGGTGGACGAACCGGCCAGCCAGTTCCGCCTGGCGCCCTCGGAACAACTGCTAGGCCTGCCGGAAGTCCCCCGGCAACTGCCCAGCAGCCTGCTGCAACGCCGGCCGGACATCGCCGCTGCCGAACGCCGGGTATTCGCCGCCAATGCCGGCATCGGCGTGGCGCGCGCGGCCTGGTACCCGGACTTCAGCCTCACCGGCATGCTCGGCGGCCAGACCCAGGGCAGCGGCAACCTGCTGGCGGCGGGCAATCGCTACTGGGCCCTGGGACCGCTGATGACCCTGCCGCTTTTCGACGGTGGCAGGCTCAGTGCCAACGAGCGCCAGGCCCATGCCGAATTCGAGGAGGCCGCCGCCCATTACCGTGGGCAAGTGCTGCGTGCAGTGCGGGAGGTGGAGGACAACCTGGGGCAACTGCGGGATTTGCGCCAGGAGGCGCTGGATCAGCAGGCGGCGGTGAATGCTGCCCAGCACACCCAGTTGCTGGCCATGAACAGCTATCAGGCGGGGGCGGTGAGTTATCTGGATGTGGTCACTGCGCAGGCCACAGCCTTGCAGGCGCAGCGGGGGTTGCAGGCAGTGCAGACGCGAGAGTTACAGGCCAGTGTGGGGTTGCTGGTGGCGTTGGGTGGGGGGTGGAAAGGTGGGGTTTGAAACCTGAAACATGATCGCCTGGCGGGTCTCTCCAAGGTGCCCCGGCGCGTAAATCCACAATACGGTGTTGGTGAACCTTGGCTCGTCCTCCTCAGGTACCTTCGCGGCCGGCTAAATGCGGTTTCAGCAAACTCCACACATTGCCGGAGATATCGTGGCGCCGATGAGTTGCAAGGGTATGACACGCACCTAAGCCGAGCCGGCTTAACGTAGGATTTCCCCAAACTCAGCGGCCTACCCTTGTTGTGCGTATCGATCAATCCTGACGGAAACTGTCACTGCCCTGCAGCATAATGACGACAATGAGCAGCTTTAACATGCTAATCATGAGTACTAAACCCTGCTACAAATACGAGATATTAAATTATGAGAGTCAACTACTGCGTACTAGGTACAAATAACATGGAGGCCGCAATTGAGTTCTACAATGCACTCTTTGAGGAAACAGAACTCAGGTACGTGATATCAACAGACAGAATGACTTACTGGCAAAGCAGCAATTTCTCATTTGCGCTAGCAACTCCCTTTAACAAGGAGCCTGCAACAAATGGAAATGGCACGATGATTGGTTTTAATGTTGACTCTGTAGAAAAAGTAAAAAGCTTTCATGAAAAGGTGATTGAATTAGGCGGTACCTGCGAAGGTAAACCCGGCCAACGG
Organism: Pseudomonas piscis; assembly: GCF_009380155.1. GTDB lineage: Bacteria > Pseudomonadota > Gammaproteobacteria > Pseudomonadales > Pseudomonadaceae > Aquipseudomonas > Aquipseudomonas piscis. The sequence continues at coordinate 1,230,324 of NZ_WHUV01000002.1, forward strand.
GGATCCTACTTTTCAGCGTATGCGAGGGATTTGGATAAAAACAAACTATGTTTTTCTGCCCAGATGCCTGCTTAATCTCATGCCCACAAGCTTTGATAGCCCAAAGAGCAATACAAATATCTGAGCAGAAGTATTGTTTCGCCATCAGTTCCTCTGACGGTGAACGGGTGGATAGATGAGGTTTCAGCGAGTTCCATAAATTGTCGCAAATATCGTGACACCGATGGCGCTGCAAGAGCCACGACACGCTGGCCGTTTAACTAGAAAGATCAATCATCAGTGTTTTTTGAGTCTTGTGACGAAACTCTCCATTCTATTTCAAAGGATGATATAGAGGTCGTTAGGGAGGTTCGGAATACATATCCGTTGCTGCGTTTCGTATTTACCGCGGTGGTGTACATATCCGTTGCTGCGGGTGTGGCCGCTGGCGGTTCCGCCCTTACGGCGAGCTTCGAGTACATATCCATTGCTGCGGTTATGGCCACTTAGGGTTCCGCTCTTACAGCGGCTCACTTTTGTCAGTCGACACAAAAGTAAGCAAAAAGTCTTGCCCCTCCACTCGGTGCCTCGCTAAAGCTCGGCATGCCCTCACTCCGGCATTGATCCGTGGGCCGCCGCAATGGGCCATCCATGGCCCAGTGCGGCTAACCCGGCGTCCTGCCGGGTTACCCACGGATCAATGCCTGCGTTCGGCCATCGTGGTTAACGGGGCCTTGGAGATCAAAAGCCAGAGCAAGAGCCAGAGCAAACGGCGGCCATGCGGCCTGGTCCTCTCTGCGTAGGAGCTGACTTGCCAGCGAAGGCGTCCGCCAGGGCGATGCATGCCTTACGGGCCTTTCGCCGGCAAGCCGGCTACAAAAGCGCATACAACGCGCTTTGGCTTCGGCTTGTGATCTTGCTCTTGCTCTTGCTCTTGCTCTGGCTTTTGATCTTCCTGCCCCTTAGGAGGCCGAGTGCAGGCGTTGCGCAGGGGGCAGCTCGGCATGGATGCCGAGCTAGCCGCCCCAGGCCATGGATGGCCTGTGGCGGCGTGCCCCCGGAGCAATGCCGGAGCGAGGGCACGCCGAGCCTAGGCGAGGCGCCGGATGCGGGGGCAGAGAGCCTTTGGTTACTTTGGGCTCCATCCAAAGTGACCCGCTGTAAGAGCGGAACCCTAAGTGGCCACACCCGCAGCAACGGATATGTACCCCATCAAAACCAGCCACCAGACAGTCGACACAACCACTCAAACATCACCTTCAACACCCGGTTGCACTGCTCCAGCATCCTTCCTATAGTCCGCCCCTCGCAGCCAGATCCGCGAGCGACCTTGGCCGGTCGAATATAGGAACGCATCCACTTTCAAACATCCTGGCAGTCGCTTTTGTTCCCGCGATCAGGAGCTACGACGGTGCTGCGCGGGACACCCCAGGGTGTGCTGTTGCCCTTTCCTCGGCCAACCTGCTCGCGTACCACTGCCCCAGCTCTTTCGGTCGATAACCAAGGCGATTGCTCTGTAAGCAGGAGCCATACCTATGACCGACCATCACCTCCCCCGCTTCACCCCCATCGACACCCACGACACCGAACACCCGGTGTTCTACCTCGACACCCAAGCCCCCTTGAATGACCTGGCCAGCAGCGCCGCCCACCGTTTCACCGTGGGCCGCGACCTGATGGACAGCCTGTCCACCCTGGCGCTGAAAGACATCAGCGATTGCGGCCTGACCCGTATCACCCGTGGCGTGCACCTGCTGACACGAGAAGGCTGTGCGGTGCTGGAAGTGATTCAGTGGCGGGTTGCATAAGAGCGAGCTCTAAGCCGCAAGCTCCAAGCTCCAAGCTCCAAGCTTGTAGTTTGTAGTTTGTAGCTTGCAGCTTCTAGATATGGCAACTGCTCAACCCATTCTTTTCCAGGTAACGCTGGTGCGCTTCATCCGCCAGGTCGAAGCGGCCCAGGGGCACGATCACCGTGGCCACCGGTTTGTCGAGGCGTCCGGAGTCTTGCAGGGCGGTCTTGGCCGCCCTCGCCTGTTCGGCCTGCACGGCATTGGTGTGGAAGATCGCCGAGCGGTACTTCACTCCGCCATGCTCGCCCTGGCGATCCACCGAGGTCGGGTCGTGCAGGCCCCAGAAGTGTTCGATCAGGCGGCTGTAAGCCAGCAGTCGCGGGTCGAAGTCCACCTGCACCACCTCGATCTGCACCGCCTCGTCGCCCGCCTCCACGGCATAACCCACCCGGGTATCCAGCACTCCCGGCAGTGCGCGGAACGTCGCTTCCGCGCCCCAGAAACAACCGGCGCCGAAGGTTGCCTGTTCGATGCCGTTCAATGCTTCCACGCTCATTGCACCGCCCCCACCTGTTCACCGCTGGCGCCCAGCCAGCCATCGACGACCTGCGGGTGCGCCGCGACCCATTCCTTGGCCGCCTGCGCCGGCGGTTGTTGTTCCTTTTCGATCTTGAGAATCAGGTCATTCAACGCCTGGGGTTCGATGCTGAAGTTCTCCAGGAACGCCGCAATCCGTGGCGCGCGCTTTTGCAAGGCGGTGGACGCCAGGACATATACCCGGGCATCGGGGTAGGCACAGGTGATCTTGCTCTGGGCCAGCCAGTCGGCGCTCACCGTCGGGCTGATGAATTTCCAGCAGCCGTCGGCCTTGTACAGCGGGTCGCCCTTCTTGTTGTCCTGGGCGTAGCCGTCGAACGCTGGTTCTTCCAGGCGCCGGAGGTCGAAGGCGGAGAAGATCCAGTCCGGGGTGTAGGCGTAGAACACCACGCCGCGCTGGGCCTTGTAGGCGCTGGCGAGCTTGGCGTAGGTCACCGAGGCTTCGGTGGACACCGACTCGAATTTGTCGGCAAAGCCGAAATCCTTGGCCTTGATCTCGCCGATATAGGTCGACTCCCAGCCAGCCGGGCCCACCAGCAACTGCGCCTTGCCGCCGCCCAGGGGCTCGAAGAGCTTCGCCACTTCGGGCTTTTGCAGGTCGTAGACCGATTTCACGCCGTACTTGTCTTGCAGGTAGCCGGGCACGTAGAAGCCCTGCTCGCCCAGGTACGGCTGCTTGTTGGGTACCAGCGAACGGGTGCCGCCACTGACGTACTTGGCCCAGGCGGCGGACTGGTTGGGCAGCCAGATATCGGTCAGCACATCCACCGCGCCATCGCCCTTGGCCGCAGCGGCCAGCAGCACCGGTACGTCGCCGGCCAGGTACGACACATCACCATCGAGGCGGCTCTTGATCACCTCACCGAGGATGTTCTGGATGGCGATGGCGCCGGTCCAGTTCTGCTCACCGATGACGATCTTGTCCTTGGCCAGCACCGGTAGCGACAAGCCCAGCAACAGCGCGGTAGCGCCCAGGGCACGGGAAAGGGATGGGTTCATCGAACACCTCATGACTGATGGAAAGCGCGATCCCGCTGGCGCAGGGTCGCTTGAATGATGCGGTCGGGAATCAACGCGCAGAACACGATCGCGGCGCCGGCCAGCATGCCCTCGCCGCCCTTGATGTTGCGCAGCGCGGTCATCACGTCGTAGCCCAGGCCACCGGCGCCGATCAGCGCGGCGACCACCACCATCGACAGGCTCATGACCAGGGTCTGGTTGATCCCCAGCAGCAGCGAGCCGGCGGCCAGGGGCAACTCGACCTTGGTCAGCACCTGCCAGGGCGTGGCACCGTGGGCCAGAGCCGCCTCGACGGCGGTCTTGGGCACCTCGCGGATACCCAGGGCGGTGAGGCGGATCATCGGCGCCAGGGCAAAGATCACCGTGGCGATCACCGCCGGAGTCTTGCCCACCGAGAAGAACGCCACCGCCGGAATCAGGTACACGAAGGTCGGCAGGGTCTGCATCACGTCCAGCAATGGCGTGACCAACCGCCGGACCAGGGCGCGCTTGGCCAGGAGGATGCCGGTAGGCACGCCGATCAGCAGCGACAGCAGCACCGCGGCGCTGACCAGGGCCAGGGTCGCGACAGTGCGCTCCCAGAAGCCGAACAGGCCGATGTACAGCAAGGCCACGGCGCTGGTCAGGGCCAAGGCCGCCCCGGCGCTGCGCCAGGCCAGCAACACCAGGGCCAGCGCGGGCACCGGCCAGGGCAGCCAGCCCAGCAGGCTCTCGATGCCTTCGATCACCGTGCGCACCGCGACGATCACCCCGACGAAAGTGCTTTCGAAGGTGACCTGGGACCAACCGATCAACTGGTCGATGGCCGCTGCCGTCGCCAGCAACCACTGGCGATCGGCGGGAAACTGCACCCAGGGCCCACTGGCGTCGACGGCCAGGGCGCGCCACAGCACCAGGCCCTGGCACAACAGCAACACCAGCCACGGCAGGTGCCAGCCGGCGCGAACCTGGCGGCGCGGGCGCCGGGCAAGGGTCACGCACAGCAGGCGGCTGAGCACCAGGCCAAGCAGCGCCAGCCCAGCCCAGCCCGGGCGGAACGTAGCCAGCCACTGGCCCAAGCCTGCGGCCGCCAGTAACTCCAGGGCGAATCCCAGCCAATACAAGGCGCCATGGCCGCTGTCGGCCAGGGCCGCCGGCCCACGCCACAGCGCGCTCCAGAAACCCCGGCCTGGCTTGGCCGGAGCCGCCTCTAGCGCCACCGGGACAGGGCCGACCGCCACCGGCGCAGCCGCCTGGGTCGGGACGCTGCGTGCACCCTGGTCCTGGAAGAAATCCGCCACCTCGGCGTCCGCCGGTTGCTCCAGCAACTGTTCCGGCGTGCCCAGCTGGATCAGCCGGCCATGGCGCAGCACTGCGATGCGGTCGGCCAGGCGCAAGGCCTCGGCGGGGTCGTGGGTCACCAGCAAGGTGGTGATGCCACGCTCGCGCACCAGGCGCATGAAGTGTCCCTGCAGCTCGCGGCGAATGGTCGGGTCCAGCGCGCTGAAGGGCTCGTCCATCAGCAGGATGTCCGGTTCACTGACCAGCGCCCGGGCCAGGCCGACCCGCTGCTGCATGCCGCCGGACAGCTCATGGGGGTAATGCTCGCCCCAGCCCGCCAGGCCCATGGCTTGCAGTTGCACATCGGCCGCGGCGTGGCGCAGCGCCTCGGGTTCGCCGCGCAGTTCCAGGGGCAAGGCGACGTTGTCGCGCACGTTGCGATGGGGCAACAGGCCAAAATGCTGGAACACCATGCCGATGCGCCGCGAGCGCAGGGTGCGCAGGTCCCGGGGCGCCAGATGGCCGATGGCGGTGCCGTCAATCAGCACCTCGCCGCTGCCGAGTTCGATCAAGCGGTTGATATGGCGCAGCAGCGTCGACTTGCCGCTGCCAGAGGTGCCCATCAGGCACAGCAGCTCGCCACGCCGCACACTGAGGCTGACCTGCTGCACCGCCGGCGCGCTGGTTCGGTCGCGGCGGCTGGCGTAGGTCTTGGTCAGGTTGTGCAGTTCCAGCACCACTTCGGCGTTGCCCGCAAGGACGGTGGACGAGGCTGGAACGGCAAAAGCCTCTTGGGGTTGAACGGCAGACACAAGAACTCCTGGCGCCGGGCGCGGGATGGCGTAGCCGGCGGTGACAAAGAAAAAGGGGGGCGCTCAGCGGCAAGCGCAACGCTGCCAGGCCGGTGCCTGCTGGCCCCGGCCTGGCAACGGACGATCACAAATGCTTGGGGCTCCAGAGCTGCACGGCCCGTGCATCCACCGGCTTGGGCAGGAGTTTTTCCTGGTAGAAGGTGTCGGCGATCTTCTGCTGCTCGCCCAGGGCCTCCGGCTGCACGGCCTCGACCCGGTAGGTGCGGCGGCTGTTGGCCAACTCCACCGTGGGCACGTCGAGGTTGCCCCACAGCGGCCCGAGCAACTGCGCCGCCTGTTGCGGGTGCGCCTTGACCCAGATGCCGGTCTTCTGCAACTCGCTGAACACCTGCTGCAGGACTTCGGGATGGGCCTTGGCGTAGTCGTTGGAGGCCAGGTAGTAGCGGCGATAGCTGGCCAGGTCCTGGCCGTCGTGCAGCACCCGTGCGCCTTGCTGGCGCTCGGCGCTGGCGACGAAGGGTTCCCAGGTGACCCAGGCATCGACCTTGGCGGTTTCCAGGGCGGCGCGGCCATCGGCGGGGGTCAGGTACACCGGCTGGATATCGGCGAAACTCAAGCCCGCCTCGCGCAATGCGGCGATCAGCAGGTAATGGCTGCCGGCGGCCTTGGTCACGGCGATGCGCTTGCCCTTGAGATCGGCCAGGGACTTGAGCGGCGAATCCTTGCCGATGACGATGGACTGGGCCGCGGGCGATGGGGTCTCGGTGGCGAAGTAGGTCAACCTGGCGCCGGCGGCCTGGGCGAACACCGGCACGGTGTCGGCGACATCGGCGCTGATATCGACATTGCCCACATTCAGCGATTCGGCCAGGGGCAGGCCGCTGGTGAACTCATGCCAGGTGATGTTTACCCCCTGCCCCGCCAATTGTTTTTCCAGGGTGCCCTGGGCCTTGAGCACCGCCAGCAGGGTCGAGGATTTCTGGTAGCCGATGCGCAGGCTGGTGTCGGCCAAGGCGTTGCAGGCCATGCCCAGCGCCAGCACGGCAAGGACAGAGAGCGATAAGCGACGAGGCAAAGCATGGGGCTGGCGCATGGGGGCGAACCTTCTGGGAGAGGAAAGTCGCTAAAAGCTAATCGATCTAATAAATCTAAAATAAATAATTTTTAGGAATTAGCTTAGTGTCAGCCAAAGGTTCGTCACCCATGCAAACCTGTAGCTGCTGCTGAGCCTGCGAAGCTGCGTACGAGGACGCAGCCTCGCAGGCCGGGAACGGCAGTCAGGATTTCAAGCTGATGGCCTGGGAGGCGGCGAGCATGGCGCGCAGCAGCACCGCGCAGCCGGCGGCCAAGTCGTCGGGATCGGCGTTCTCGATTTCGTTGTGGCTGATGCCGCCTTCGCAGGGCACGAAGATCATCCCCGCCGGGCCCAGTTCGGCAACGAAGATCGCGTCGTGCCCGGCGCCACTGACGATATCCATATGCGACAAGCCCAAGCCCTCGGCGGCGCCGCGCACGGCCTCGACGCACACCTTGTGGAAGTACAGCGGCGGGAAGTCGGCGGTCGGGGTCAGCTCGAAACTCAGGCCATGTTCCGCGCACGTGCGCTCGATCACCTGGCGCACCTCGGCAATCATCGAGTCCAGGCGCGCCGGCTCCAAGTGACGGAAGTCCAGGGTCATGCGCACCTCGCCGGGAATCACGTTGCGCGAGCCCGGGTAGGCCTGCAGGCAACCGACGGTGCCGCAAGCGTGGGGCTGATGGCCGAGGGCCGCGCGGTTGACCGCCGCCACCACCGCAGCGGCGCCAACCAGGGCGTCCTTGCGCAAATGCATCGGGGTCGGGCCGGCATGGGCCTCGACCCCGCGCAGCTTGAGGTCGAACCACTTCTGCCCGAGGGCGCCGAGCACCACGCCGATTGTCTTGCGCTCGTCTTCGAGAATCGGCCCCTGCTCGATGTGCGCCTCGAAGTAGGCCCCCACCGGATGCCCGCTGACCTGGCGCGTGCCGGCGTAGCCGATGGCATTCAGCGCCGCGCCGACGCTGATGCCCTCGGCATCGGTCCTGGCCAGGGTGTCCTGCAGGGTGAACTTCTCGGCGAACACCCCGGAGCCCATCATGCACGGCGGGAAGCGCGAGCCTTCCTCGTTGGTCCACACCACCACTTCCAGGGGGGCCTCGGTTTCCAGCTTGAGGTCGTTGAGGGTGCGCAACACCTCCAGCCCGGCCAGCACGCCAAAGCAACCATCGAACTTGCCCCCGGTGGGCTGGGTGTCGATATGGCTGCCGGTCATCACCGGTGGCAGCTGCGGATTGCGCCCGGGACGGTGGGCGAAGATGTTGCCGATGCCGTCCACGCTGACCGTGCACCCGGCCTCCTCGCACCAGGTGACGAACAGGTCGCGGGCCTGGCGGTCGAGGTCGGTCAGGGCCAGGCGGCAGACCCCGCCCTTGACCGTGGCGCCGAGCCGGGCGAGCTCCATGAGCGACTGCCACAGGCGGTCGCGGTTGATGTGCTGATGGCTGGATTGCAGAACGTCGACGGCAGCGTTCATGGTGATCTCCTCAGGCTTTTCTGGTTGTGGTCGACAAGGTCGTGCTCGTCTTGAGTGCTGTGGTGTCTGGTGGATTGTTTGTGAACAAGCCCCGCGTTCCCTGTAGGAGCGAGCGGGCGGCGATGCGACTTGCCCGCGATGCTCTCAATGCATCACACCGGCGTCTTGGCGCTCACGCCCTGCGGGCTGCGCAGGTTGCACAGGCCGTAGTAGATGAGCCCGCCCAGGGCCGAACCGGTGAACCAGCCGTAGCTGTAGAACCAGTTGAAGGCGCTGCTGCCCAGCGACATCAGGGTCAGCGCCACCGGGATGGCGAAGGCGATGAAGCCGTGCCAGTTCCACGCCGGGTACACGTCGTCGCGGTACAACCCGGCCAGGTCCAGGCGCTGCCTGCGGATGATGAAGTAGTCCACCACCATGATCCCGGCGATCGGCCCCAGGAGGCTGGAGTAGCCCAGCAGCCAGTTGGAGTACACGGTTTCCAGGCTCACGTCGGACACCAGCAGGCCGAGCTTCTTGAGCAGTTCGTGGCCCATCAGCGCCAGCCCTACCAAGCCGGTGAGGATCACCGCCGTGGTGCGGCCGATCAGCTTGGGGGCGATGTTCTGGAAGTCGTTGGTGGGCGAAACGATGTTGGCCGCGGTGTTGGTCGACAGCGTGGCGATGATGATCAGCGCCATGGCCACGGCCACCCAGCCCGGGCTCTGGATATGCCCGATCAGGCTCACCGGGTCGGAGACCGTGACCCCCACCAGCTTGGCCGAGGCCGCGGTCATCACCACTCCCAGGGCGGCGAACAGGAACATGGTCAGCGGCAGGCCGAAGATCTGCCCCAGCACCTGGTCCTTCTGGCTCTTGGCGTAGCGGCTGAAGTCCGGGATGTTCAGCGACAAGGTGGCCCAGAAACCGACCATGGCCGTCAGCCCGGCCATGAAGTAGCCGGTGACGCTGGCGCCTTCGGGACGCTTGGGCGGGATCGCCAGCAACTCACCGAGCGACACGCTGGGCAAGGCCCACAGCAGCAGCCCGATACCCACCACCACCAACAGCGGCGCCGACAAGGTCTCCAGCCATTTGATCGATTCCGCGCCGCGCAGCACCACCCATAGGTTGAGGGTCCAGAACAGCATGAAGCCGATCACCTCGCCGGTGCCGCCCAGCGCCTTCCAATCCGGGAAGATCGAGCCGAGGAACAGGTGGATGGCCAGGCCGCCGAACAGGGTCTGGATGCCGAACCAGCCGCAGGCTACCAGGGCGCGGATCAGGCACGGCACGTTGGAGCCGATGATGCCGAACGACGAGCGCAGCAGCACCGGGAACGGAATGCCGTACTTGGTGCCGGCAAAGGCGTTGAGGGTCAGGGGCAGCAACACCACGATGTTGGCCAATAGGATCGCCAGCAGCGCCTCGCCGACGCTGAGGCCGAAGTAGGCGGTGAGTACCCCGCCCAGGGTGTAGGTCGGCACGCAGATCGACATGCCGATCCACAGTGCGGTGATGTGCCACTTGTTCCAGGTGCGTTCCTGGACCTTGGTCGGGGCGATGTCGTGGTTGTAACGGGGGCTGTCGAGCACGTCGCTGCCGGCGTCCAGCTCGTACAAGCCGGCGCGCTCGGTCACCTGGGATCTGATCTGTTGCATGGCCGCTCCACTGTTGTTCTGATTATTTTGCTCATCAGGCCAGCGGACGATGGGATCGGGCGCCGGGTGATGGCCGGAGAACTGACGACTTCCATCCCCGGCGTGACGATCCCTGGCGGCACTCAATAAGTGTGCCGGTAAGCCAGGATGCGTGACTGACCCGTTGATGGAATCCATGTAAGCAACTGATGTAAATCAGCTTTACTCAAATAACTTTCAGGTCTTCGGTTAGTTGCCAGGCTACTCAGGCAAGGTAGCTGGCAAGTTGCCACTTAGATCAAGACCCAAATCGGTGCACCGCACTTTCAGCAATGATCTGCGCTTCGTTCTCGTACCTCTTCAAGCTGCTGATAGGACATGGAAAATCTCGACTATTTTTCGATCCTGTCAAGTGCGTCAAAATGGTGAGCGCCTGCACAGTTTCTGGGATTTGTATTTTTTATCTTTAAATTTCAATTAGTTATATTGAATATAAGCTTATAAAAAATATTCTTGATGTTTCCTTGAAGTAAGACTAGCGTTTAATCCTGACACCACTGACAGGATTGTTTAGTTATCAGTGCGTTCAATAAAAAGTTAGAACCGGCAAGCAGCCGGTCATGCCTGCGAGGAACTCGGAATGTCTCTGTTGATCCGTGGCGCCACCGTTATTACCCATGATGAAAGTTATAAAGCCGATGTCTTGTGCGCAGAGGGCCTGATTAGAGCCATCGGCACTCACCTGGACATTCCCGCAGGCTGCGAAGTGCTCGACGGCAGCGGCCAGTACCTGATGCCCGGCGGCATCGATCCCCACACCCACATGCAACTGCCCTTCATGGGCACCGTGGCCAGCGAGGACTTCTTCAGCGGGACGGCGGCGGGCCTGGCCGGCGGCACCACCTCGATCATCGACTTCGTGATTCCCAACCCGCAGCAATCGCTGCTGGAGGCCTTCCACCAGTGGCGCGGCTGGGCCGAGAAATCGGCCAGCGACTACGGCTTCCACGTGGCCGTGACCTGGTGGAGCGAGCAGGTGCGCGAGGAGATGGCCGAGTTGGTGCGGCATCACGGGGTCAACAGCTTCAAGCATTTCATGGCCTACAAGAACGCCATCATGGCCGCCGACGACACCCTGGTGGCCAGCTTCGAGCGCTGCCTGGAACTGGGCGCGGTGCCCACGGTGCACGCCGAGAACGGCGAGCTGGTGTACCACCTGCAGCGCAAGCTGCTGGCCCAGGGCATCACCGGGCCGGAAGCCCATCCACTGTCGCGGCCATCCCAGGTAGAGGGCGAAGCTGCCAGCCGGGCGATCCGCATCGCCCAGACCCTGGGCACGCCGCTGTACCTGGTGCACGTGTCCACCCGCGAGGCCCTGGACGAAATCACCTATGCCCGGGCCCAGGGCCAGCCGGTCTACGGCGAGGTGCTGGCCGGGCACCTGCTGCTGGACGACAGCGTGTACCGCGACCCGGACTGGCAGACCGCCGCCGGCTACGTGATGAGCCCGCCCTTTCGCCCGCGCGGCCACCAGGAGGCGCTGTGGCATGGCCTGCAATCGGGCAACCTGCACACCACCGCCACCGACCATTGCTGCTTCTGCGCCGAGCAGAAGGCCGCCGGGCGCGAGGACTTCAGCAAGATCCCCAACGGCACCGCCGGCATCGAGGACCGCATGGCCGTGCTGTGGCACGAAGGGGTCAACAGCGGGCGCCTGTCGATGCAGGAGTTCGTCGCCCTGACCTCCACCAACACCGCCAAGATCTTCAACCTCTACCCGCGCAAGGGGGCGATCCGCGTCGGCGCCGATGCCGACCTGGTGCTGTGGGACCCGGCCGGCACCCGGACCATTTCCGCCAAGACCCACCACCAGCAGGTGGACTTCAACATCTTCGAAGGCAAGACCGTGCGTGGCATCCCCAGCCACACCATCAGCCAGGGCCGGCTGGTGTGGGCCGACGGCGACCTGCGGGCCGAACGCGGCGCCGGGCGCTACATCGAGCGCCCACCCTACCCGACGGTATTCGACCTGCTGAACAAGCGCGCCGAAGCCCACAAGCCGACCGCCGTCAAACGCTGAACCTGTAGCCCTGTAGCCCTGTAGCCCTGTAGCCCTGTAGCCCTGTAGCCGCTGCCGAGCCTTGGCGAGGCTTGGCGAGGCTGCGATCGGGTTGGGAGGCATTCCGACGAAGCGCGCCCTAACCCGGCTATCGCGTTCTCCCTGGCGCACCGCAAGCGCAGGTTTTGCGGCAACTGCGTTGCCGATCGCAACCCCGCTGGGGCTACAGAAACAGGCAGCGAATCAGAGGTCAGCGCGATAACCGCTCCATCGCTGAAAAACAATGCCCATCAGAGGCATTCGATAAAAAAACCTGAGGCCAGAACCGTGATCCAGACCCTGAACCACTTGCCCCGTCCGACCCTGAACGGCGCCACCCTCGCCGAGCATTTCAGCGACCTGGCGCCACCCCTGACCCCACGCCAGGCGCAGCTGGAAGCTTCGCGCTGCCTGTACTGCTACGACGCGCCCTGCGTCAACGCCTGCCCCAGCGAGATCGACATTCCCTCGTTCATCCGCCACATCCACACCGACAACGTCCAGGGCGCGGCACAGAATATCCTCGCGGCGAATATCCTCGGCGGCAGCTGCGCCCGGGTCTGCCCCACCGAGGTCCTGTGCCAGCAGGCTTGCGTGCGCAACAACGCCCAGGAATGCGCGCCGGTGCTGATCGGCCAACTGCAGCGCTACGCCCTGGACAACGCGCAGTTCAGCCAGCATCCGTTCCAGCGCGCCGCCGCCACCGGCAAGCGTATCGCCGTGGTCGGCGCCGGCCCGGCCGGGCTGTCCTGCGCCCACCGCAGCGCCTTGCACGGCCATGAGGTGGTGATCTTCGAGGCCCGGGAAAAAGCCGGGGGCCTCAACGAATACGGGATCGCCAAGTACAAGCTGGTGGACGATTTCGCCCAGCGCGAACTGGAGTTCCTGCTCGACGTCGGCGGCATCGAGATCCGCCATGGCCAGATACTGGGCGACAACTTGAGCCTGAGCGAACTGCGCCAAGAGTTCGACGCGGTATTCCTCGGCCTGGGCCTGGCGGCCAGCAAGCGCCTGGGCCTGGAGCACGAGGACGCCCCCGGGCTACTGGCGGCCACCGACTACATCCGCGAGCTGCGCCAGGCTGACGACCTTGGCCAGTTGCCCCTGGCCGAGCGCTGCATCGTCATCGGCGCCGGTAATACCGCCATCGACATGGCGGTGCAGATGGCCCGCCTCGGCGCCCGCGACGTCAACCTGGTATACCGCCGTGGCGCCGCCGACATGGGCGCCACCGGCCATGAGCAGGACATCGCCAAGGCCAACCAGGTGCGGCTGCTGACCTGGGCCGCTCCCGAGCAGGTATTGCTGGACGACCAGGGCCGGGTGCGCGGCATGCGCTTTGCCCGCACCCAACTGGTGGAGGGCCGCCTGCAGACCACCGGCGAAACCTTCGAGCTGGCCGCCGACGCGATCTTCAAGGCCATCGGCCAGGCGTTCGACAGCGCCAGCCTGGGCGATCCACTGGCCCGGGAGCTCAAGCGCAGCGGCGATCGCATCGCCGTGGACGAGCAACTGCGCACCAGCATTCCCGGAGTCTACGCCGGTGGCGACTGCACCAGCCTCGGCCAGGACCTCACCGTCCAGGCCGTGCAGCACGGCAAGCTGGCCGCCGAGGCCATGCATGCCCAACTCATGCTCAACGTGGAGGCTGCGTGATGGCCGATCTGTCGATTGTGTTCGCAGGAATCAAGGCGCCCAATCCGTTCTGGCTGGCCTCCGCGCCGCCCACCGACAAAGCCTACAACGTGGTCCGCGCCTTCGAGGCGGGCTGGGGCGGCGTGGTCTGGAAAACCCTCGGCGAAGACCCGGCGGCGGTCAACGTGTCGTCACGCTACTCGGCGCATTTCGGCGCCAACCGCGAGGTGCTGGGGATCAACAACATCGAGCTGATCACCGACCGTTCCCTGGAGATCAACCTCAGGGAAATCACCCAGGTGAAGAAGGACTGGCCGGACCGGGCGCTGATCGTCTCGCTGATGGTGCCTTGCGTCGAGGATTCGTGGAAACACATCCTGCCGCTGGTGGAGGCCACCGGCGCCGATGGCATCGAGCTGAACTTCGGTTGCCCCCACGGCATGCCGGAACGCGGCATGGGCGCGGCGGTGGGCCAGGTGCCGGAGTACGTCGAGCAGGTGACCCGCTGGTGCAAGACGTACTGCTCGCTGCCGGTGATCGTCAAGCTGACGCCGAACATCACCGACATCCGCCAGTCGGCACGCGCCGCCCACCGTGGCGGGGCCGATGCGGTGTCGTTGATCAACACCATCAACTCCATCACCAGCGTCGATCTGGAGCGCATGGTGGCCCACCCGATGGTGGGCAGCCAGAGCACCCACGGCGGCTACTGCGGCTCGGCAGTCAAGCCGATCGCCCTGAACATGGTGGCCGAGATCGCCCGCGACCCGCAGACCCGTGGCTTGCCGATCTGCGGCATCGGCGGTATCGGCAGCTGGCGCGATGCCGCGGAGTTCGTGGCCCTGGGCTGCGGCGCGGTGCAGGTGTGCACGGCGGCGATGCTGCATGGCTTTCGTATCGTCGACGAGATGCAGGATGGCCTTTCGCGGTGGATGGACAGCCAGGGCTACCACAGCCTGCAGGACTTCTCCGGGCGGGCGGTGGGCAACACCACCGACTGGAAGTACCTGGATATCAACTACCAGGTGATCGCGAAAATTGACCAGGAGGCGTGCATCGGCTGCGGCCGTTGTCATATTGCCTGCGAAGACACTTCACACCAGGCCATCGCCAGCCTCAGGCAAGCGGACGGCACCCATAAATATGAGGTGATCGACGAAGAATGCGTGGGCTGCAACCTGTGCCAGATCACCTGCCCGGTGCAGGATTGCATCGAGATGGTGCCGCAGCAGACCGGCAAGCCGTTCCTCGACTGGCTGCATGACCCCCGCAACCCTCACCGCGAGGAAGCAGCCACAAGCGGCAAGTTCTAAGCAGCAAGTCGCAAGCTTCAAGCTCCTAGCTTGAAGCTTGCTTTCACTTGCCGCTTGCCGCTGCGTCTATGGTTCGAGGCCGATGCCGCGCAGGATCACGCTGGTGACGGTCTGCACCGCCCGTTCGAACTGCAGATCCGACAGCGGCTGGTGGTCGTTGAGGATGTTCACCTGGTGGTCGAAGTCGGCGTAGTGCTGGGTCGAGGCCCAGATCAGGTACAGCAGCGCCGAGGGTTCCACCGCAAGGATCCGTCCGTCCTCGACCCATTGGCGGATCTTGGCTTCCTTCATCTTCGCCCAGTCGTACAGGCTCTCGTCCAACGCGGTGCCCAGGCTTGGCGCACCATGCATGATCTCGTTGGCCCAGACCTTGGAACCGTGGGGGCGGCTGCGCGAATGCTGCATCTTGGCGCGGATGTAGCTGCTGAGCACCACCCGCGGGTCGTCGAACATCTCGAAGCACAGGGCGTCCTGCTTCCACACTTCCAGCAGGTCCAGCAACACCGCGCTGTAGAGCTCGTGCTTGGTGCTGAAGTAGTAATGCAGGTTGGAACGCGGCAGTTGTACCTCTTCGGCGATATCGGCCATGGCGGTGCCGGCGTAGCCCTTTTCGGCGAAGACTTTCTCGGCCCCCAGCAGGATCTTTTCCACGTTGTTGCGACGAATCTCGATCTTGTGATTGCCCATGAGGGCTCCTACGAAAACAGTCTGCGGCAAGACTAGCACCCTGCTAAGAGCACTTCTAACTCAAGCACTGCCGAGAAAACCGGCTTGCTTGCCCGCTAGAAACAACACAGATCACCGGTGCCAGTGCCATGCCTGCATAAACGTGGCGGCTGATTCATGGGAACCACACCCTGCTCGCCTTTTCATGTTAAATCACGCCCTGACGCAGCCCACCCGTACCCTGGGCCGAGGAGACGACTCGCCGCCCAGCGATTGACGCGACAACGCTTTGCCCCAACAGGCAGGGAGCATCCTTACGGAGACCTCATGGACGAATTCAAGCGCTTCAATTTCAATTTGAGTTTCGACAGGCAGAAAATCGCTCAAGTCCCGGAGCGACTGCAGATCCAGAGAAGCCTTGGTTTCTTGCGGGAGATCGGCAGGATCGACCCTATCCTCAAGCACTGGTTCTTGTGCGCTGACAGCCGCAACAAGGGCCTGGAGCATGAGGTGCTACTCGACGAAACCAGTTTTGTCCGCGAAGTACAGTCCTGGAAGGATGAGGACTTCGCCATCAATGACATGAGCTTTGTGCTCTGGAACGGGATATCCGACCCGCTCAAAGGCGGGCTTTCACTCAAGTACCACGCAAGGAACAGAGGTTCGCTGCCCACGGGCCTCGAGTTTTCCGACGCCGGGACCTTGGTCCGCTGCTTGCAAAATCCACGGCAAGGCTTGGTGGAGCTGATCAGCACGGCGCTTGAGTTCTGGCCGGAGATCGCCTGGGGCGTGGTGGCCCCCAACGCTTACTACCGCCGGCAACGAACCTTCGCAGACAGGCAAACCATCGGCTGGATCGGCTACTGCCCCCAGCCCTTGTCGGCGCAGGACTTCCCCCAGGTGGATGAACTGCGCCCAACCCCGGCCCAAGGCAGCATCATCGTCACATGCCCCGGCGTCATGGATGAAGGCAACGCACAACATCTAAAGAAAACCGCAACGACCGACGCCAAGCTGGTCGAGCTGGGGTTCTTGCCCATGCGGCATTAAACACGCCTTCGGGGTTTCGCTGACGGGCATCATTGGGTAGGATCGGCCTCCCGCTCATTTGCAGCCGTCACTGCAGTGCTCCGTCCAAGCGTTGATTCGCGACACGGGCATACAGGTCTCTGCCCAAATGCCGGCCCTACCCTACCGCCGGCCATCTAATCAGTTACCAAGATGGATCATCCCCATGAAGATTCGCCCTCGCGTCGCTGCGGACGACGCCTTGCTTACCGCGCTCTGGGAGCGTTCGGTACGCGCCACCCATGACTTCATCAGCGAAGACGACATCCAGCGCCTCTACCCGCTGATACGTGACAGCTACCTGCCGGCCCTGCAAGTGCTGGTCTGGGAGAACCCCGATGCCACGCCCGGCGGCTTCATCGCCATTGGCGACGACACCGTGCAAATGCTGTTCATCGAACCGGCCCAGCGTGGCCAGGGCATCGGCCGCCAGTTGCTGGATCAGGTCCGGCAGCCGGGTCTGAAGGTCGATGTCAACGAGCAGAACCCCCAGGCCCATGGCTTCTACCGTCACTACGGGTTCGTCGACTACGGTCGCTCGGAAACCGATGGCGAAGGCAAGCCGTACCCCATCATCCACATGCAGTTGCAAGACGCTTGAACCAAACCGGCGCCCCAGCGGCGCCGGTTCCCTGGCTTTTCTACAGGTAACCTGCCATGTCGTTGAAAACACTCTGCACCACCTCCGCCCTTCTCGCCTGCCTGCTGACCACCGGTTCGGCGCTGGCCCACGCCCACCTGAAAACCACCACGCCCGCCGCCGACAGCAGCGCCAGCGCCCCCAGCGAGCTGCGCCTGGAGTTCAGCGAGGGCGTGGAAGCGGCCTTCACCAAGGTCGAGCTGAGCAAGGACGGCACCCCCATCGCGCTCAAGGGCCTGGCCACCGAAGGCGCGGACAAGAAGACCCTGGTCGTCACCCCCGCCAGTGCTCCGCTGCCGGCCGGCAGCTACAAGGTGCAATGGCACGCCGTGTCGGTGGACACCCACAAGAGCGAAGGCAGCTACAGCTTCAAGGTGAGCCCGTAACCCGTGGCGTCATGGCTGGTGCTATGCCGCTTCGTGCATTTCGCCGCGATCCTGACCCTGGTCGGGGCCTGGGGCTTGCGCCCGCTGCTGCTGGGCCGAGGCCATGAAGTCGTGCAGCGGCGGCTGGACCGCGTGGCTCGCGGGCTGACCCTGGTCGGGCTTGGCAGCGGCCTGGCCTGGTTGCTGCTGATCAGCGCCAGCATGGCCGATTCCTGGGCCGCCGCCCTGGACCCGGCGACGTTATGGCTGGTACTGGGCAAGACGTTCTTCGGCCAGGTCTGGACCTGGCACCTGGCGCTCAACCTGGTGTTGCTGGGCCTGCTGCTGACACCCCTGGGCCGTTCCCTGCCGCTGCGCCTGGGGCTGGCCGCCCTGCTCCTGGGCACCCTGGCCCCGGTGGGCCACGGCGCCATGTTCGATGGCCTCAAGGGGCAATTGTTGATTCTCAACCAGATCGTCCACCTGGGCTGCGTCGGCCTGTGGCTGGGCGGTTTGCTGGTATTGCTGATGGTCCTGCGCCAGCCGCAGGCGTCCATGGAGCCGCTGCTGCGGCGCTTCAGCGGCGTGGGCTACGTGCTGGTGGCGGGCCTGCTGACCAGCGGCCTGGTCAACGTACGGATGCTCACTGGCCAATGGTGGCCGACTCCGCTGTTCAGCGGTTTCGCCCTGGTGCTGTTGGTGAAAGCCCTGCTGGTGGCCGGCATGCTGGCCCTGGCCCTGTTCAATCGCTTGCGCACCCGGGGCTGCGACCAGCGCCTGGACAGCCTGCGCCGCAGCGTGGGCCTGGAGTGGTTACTGGGCATCGCGGCCGTGGCGGCCGTCGCCCTGTTGGGCACCCTACCGCCGCTGCAAGCCTGAACCGCCTTTGTAGCCGCCGCCCAGCGCCAGCGCGGCTGCGACCGGGCGCGCAGCGCCCGCAGAAGCAGGCACCGCAATTATCCAAATGGAATGCATAGGCCGGTTTGGCGAGGGCTGCGTTCTCGTGCGCAGCCTCGCGGGCTCGACAGCGACTACAGGGCGGTAGCGCTAGGGGGTGACGGAGGTGTCGATGCTGACCACTACCGACAGCCCCGGGCGCAGGCGATCCAGCTCTTGCTGGTCAGGGTCGACGGTGATCCGCACTGGCACCCGCTGGGCGATCTTGACGAAGTTGCCGGTGGCGTTGTCCGCCTGCAGCAAGGCGAATTCCGAGCCGGTGGCCGGCGAGATCAGCTGCACCTTGCCGGTGAACTTGCGGTGGTTCAGCGCATCCACGGTGAAGCTCACCGGCTGCCCCAGCCGGACGTTGTCCATCTGGGTTTCCTTCATGTTGGCGATCACCCACAGCTGGTCCGGCACCAGGGCCATCAACTGTGCCCCGGAGTTGACGTAGGCCCCCAGGCGCACGCCGATCTGCCCCAGCTGGCCATCGCGCGGGGCGAGGATCCGGGTGTTGGATAGGTCGATCCGCGCCAGTTGCACCGCCGCTTCGGCATTGGCCACCGCCGCCTCCAGGGAGCCGCGATTGACGATCACGGTCTGCAGGTCCTGGCGGGCGATTTCCAGCTGGGCTTGGGCCTGGGCCACCGCCGCCACGGTCTGGGCATTGGCGGCGCGGGTCACGTCCAGTTCACGCCGGGACACCGAACCATCGGCGATCAGCGCCTCGTTGCGCGACAGGTCCGCGGCGCTCTTGCGCGCCTGGGCCTGGCTGTCGGCCAGGGCCGCCTGGCGCAGCTTGATGGTGGCTTCGGCGCTGTTGCGTTGTTGCAGGTTATTGGCCAGGGAGGCCTTCTGCACCGCCAGCTGGGCCAGGGACTGGTCCAGGCGTTGCTGGTAGATGCGGTCGTCCAGGCGCACCAGCAGGTCGCCGGTCTTGACGTGCTGGAAGTCTTGCACTGGCACTTCGAACACATAGCCGCTGAGCTGCGGCCCGATGATCGTCACCTGGCCACGCACCAGGGCGTTCTCGGTGCTTTCGATGGCGCTGGAAAACGGCGGCAGCTGCCAGGCGTAGAGCACGATCAGCACGCCGACGATGGCGATCGCGGCGAACCCCAGGGACGAGATGATCCGCACCGCCAACGGCCGTGGCTCGGTGGCGGGAATGGTCGGCGGGCCATTGGGCTCGGGGCTGGAGGCGATGGCATTGGTGGTGGGATTGACGGTTTCGCTCATGAAGAAGGGGCACCACTGGGTTGGACGGGGGGCTGGGGCGCGACGGGCTTGGTGGTGCTCATCAGCCACAGGCTGCGGATGAAGATCCAGATCATGGTCAGCACGGCGATCACCGCGATCAGCATGAATACATCGTTGTAGGCCATCACGTTGGCTTCGCGGGTGGCCGCCGAAGCCAGGCTGCGCATGCCTTGCAGGGTGCGCAGGTCAGGATCGGCGATGACCTTGCCATAGGCCGCCCCGCCGCTCTGCACCCGGGCCAGGACCTGGGGGTCGAGCAAGGTCAGCTGCTCGACGATGAAGCTGGAATGGTATTTCTCGCGCACGATCTGGAAGGTCCCCAGCAGGGCCGAGCCGATCAGCCCGCCGAGGTTCTGGCAGATGCCGAACAGCACCGAGAAGCTCACCAGGTTGCGCGGGTTGGTCAGCACGTTGCGGGTGCCCAGGACCATGGTCGGGCCGAGGAAGAAGGTGCCGCCGAAAGCCAGCAGGAACTGGCTGATGTACATGTTGGCCGGGCGCGTGAGGTTGCTGGAGAAGCTGTCCATCACCGAGCCTGTCGCCATCAGCGCCAGGGAAATGACCAGGGGCATGAACAGGTGCGCCGGGTTGATGGTCAAGGCGCTGGTGGCCAGCCCCGCGATGCTGCCCAGCAGCATCACCCCGTAAAGCAGGCGCATCTGTTCGCTGCTCATGTTCAGCGCCTGGAGGAAACCCACCGCGCCGGTGGACTGCTCCGACAGCACCATGCGGATCAGGATCACCGCCAGGGCCAGGCGGATCATCGCCCCGCTGCCCAGCCAGCGGGTCATCAGCATCGGGTTGCGACGGTTATGTTCGATGCACAGGCCAGCGAAGATCAGCAGGATCGAGGCGGCGCTGGCGTAGCCGATCCACGGTGCCTCCAGCCACCAGTCGATGCGCCCCAGGGACAGCACTGCGCACAGCAGCGCCACGCCGGTGGCGAGCAAGGCGAAGGTCAGGAAGTCGAGTTTCTCGAAGGTGCGAAAGCGATCGCCGGGCGGCAGCTTGAGCATGAACACGCAGCCCAGGGAGGTCAGCGCCAGGCCCAGTTCGAACAGGTACAGGCCACGCCACTCGGCGATCTGCAGCAGGTCTTCGGAGAACAGCCGCGCCAGGGGCAAGGCCAGCTGCGAGGTACCCAGCCCCAGCACCAGGGCCTTGAGCCGCCACTTGGCCGGGAAGGCCTGGACCATGTAGTACAGGCCCAGGGAGCTCAAGGCCGCGCCCACCATGCCGTGGGCCGCGCGCACGGCGATGGCCGAACTCAGGTCGTTGACGAACAGGTGGCCGAAGGTCACCAGTGCATAGAGCACCAGGAACACTTCGGTGAAGGCCCGCAGGCCGAACTGCTGGCGGAACTTCACCAGCAGCAGGTTCATCGACACGTTGGTCATGACATAGGCGGCCGGCAGCCAGGCCATTTCCGCGCTGGTGGCACCCAGGGCGCCCTGCAGGTAAGGCAGGTTGGCGATCACCAGGGAGTTGCCCAAGCCGCCGGTGATGGCCACCAGAAGGCCCACCAGCGCATAGGCCAGGCGCTTGTGGGTGGGGTGCAGCGGTGTCGAGGGCGAGCCGGGCAAGCTGGGCTTTTCATGGGGCTGCCAGTTGCGCGGGGCGTAGTGATCCATGCAGTGACCTTAGTGTTGTTCTAGTCCGTACCGGGAAGGTCGACGCGGGTCGTGTGACCGCCAGCCTGCCATAAACCCCCGGACCCAGGCACACCTGGAGTACGTTGGGTGAATTTTATTGCAAGACGCTGGCGTCGCCGGAGTTTTTTCGAAATCCTGCAACAGGTGGCGGCGCGTGCCGCTACCCGGTCGATCCTGGCCTGGTGGCATATCTTGTCCTGTCCCTGTGGAGCATGAATGGCGCTTAATTTCGTGAAGATGCATGCCAATGGCGACGATTTCGTGGTGATCGACGCCCGCGGTCGCGGCCAGCCGATCACCGCCGAACGCGCCAGGGCCTTGGGCGACCGGCAACGTGGCATAGGTTTCAATCAACTGGTGGTGCTGGGCGATTGTCGCGAGAGCGCGGCGCAACTGACCTTCTTCAATGCCGATGGTTCCAGCCTCGATGCCTGTGGCAGTGCCACCCGGGGTGCCGCCGAGCTGTTGCTGCGCGAAAGCGGCGCCAGCTCGCTGCGCCTGAAGACCGCCCGCGGCATTCAAGAGTGCCAGCGCCTGGCCGACTACAGCGTGTCGGTGGAGATGGGCGTTCCCGGGCTCGCCTGGCAGGACATTCCCCTGGCCCGGGAGCTGGACAGCCTGCGCCTGCCGCTGCCGGGGGAACCGGCGGCGTGCAGCATGGGCAATCCGCATTGCAGTTTTTTCGTCGACGACCTGCAGCAGCTGGACATCGCCAGCCTTGGACCGGCGATCGAGACCCATCCGCTGTTCGTGCACCAGACCAACGTGCATTTCATCCAGGTTATCGACCGCCAGACCATTCGCCTGCGGATCTGGGAACGCCACGGCGGCATTCCCCTGGGGTCCGGTTCCTGCTCCTGCGGCGCAGTGGTCAATGGCATCCGCCGGGGCCTGCTGGACAACCAGGTGACGGTGCTGTGCGACGGCGGACCGGTGAGCGTGAGCTGGGACGGCCAGGGCAAGGTGCGCCTGGCCGGTAGCGTGACCCGGGTGTTCAGCGGCTGGCTGTAGGGCCAGCCCTGCCCCGCTCCGGGCCTACAGCCAGCCCAGCCATTTCCACCAGGTCATGGCGAACACCAGCATCAGCAGGTAGCCGACCAGCGTCACCACCAGCCCGACCTTGGCGAACTGGCGCGCGGTGAAGGTCTCGGTGCCCAGGCACACCATGTTCTGCGGGGCGTTGATCGGCAGGATGAAGCCGTAGCTGACCACGAACCCCAGGAGCATGGTCATGCCCAGCCGGCTGAACTCGCCCGGCAGGGTCTGCAGCACCGCGATGAGGATCGGCAGCAAGGCCGAGGTCAGCGCCGTGGCGCTGGCGAACCCCAGGTGGATCAGGATCAGGAAGGCGCCGAGGATGGCGAAGACCGCCAGCGGGCCGACCTGGTCCAGCCCGGTGTGAGCCACCACCTGGGTGCCCAGCCATTGCCCGGCCTGGGTACTGAGCAGCGCCGAACCGAGGCTGATGCCGACCCCGAAGACGATCACCGTGCCCCAGGGAATGCGCGACTGCACATCCTTCCAGGTCATGATGCCGATCCGTGGCAGCAGCAGGAACACCAGCCCGGCGTAGGTGGTGGTCGTGGTGTCGAACGGGTGCAGCTTGCCTTCGGTGGACCAGGCCAGCAGCAACAGCAGCGACACCGCCAGCAGGCGCTTCTGCGGCCCGGTCATGGGGCCGATATCCGCCAGGGACCTGGCCACCGCCTCCTTGCCGCCGGGAATGCTGTCGCTCTCCGGGGGCAGCATCTTGAGCACCAGATACAACAGCACCAGGGACATGATCAGCGCCCAGGGCGCGCCGGCGATCAACCAGTCGAGCCAGGCCACGCGCTGACCGAGCATCTTGTCCATGAAGCCCACGGTCAACAGGTTCTGCGCGGCGGCGGTCTGGATCCCGACGTTCCAGATACTGGTGCCCTGGGCGACGACGATCATCAGCCCGGCAGCGATGTTCGAGCGCTTGTCGACGCCGAACGCGGCGATCACCCCCATCATGATCGGCACCACGCAGGCACTGCGGGCGGTGGCGCTGGGCACCAGCAGGCTGAGGAGGATGGTCACGGCGATGGCACCCAGGAGGATGCGCCGGGTACTGGTGCCGACCCGGGCCAGGGTCACCAGGGCGATGCGCCGGTCCAGGCCGGTGTGGGTCATGGCGGCAGCGATGAACAAGGCGCCGGCCACCAGGGCCAGGGCCGAGTTGGAAAACCCGGTCAGGGCCAGGCTGATGGCCGCCGAGCTGCCATACAGTTGGCCGGGGTCGTTCAAGGTCGGCGCGGTGCCGATGAGGATCGCCATCAGGGCGGTGATCATGATCGCGCTGGCCTCGTAGGACACCGCTTCGCTGATCCACACCACCACCGCGAATGCCAGGATCGCCAGCATCCGGTGCCCCGCCACGGGCAGGTCGGCGGGCAGCGGCAGGAACAACACGCCGATCATGGCCAGCACGGCGATCAGCAATCCAATCGGTAATGCGGCCTTGGCCGCGGGCGCCGTTGTCACAGGCGTAGTCATGGGCCTTTTCCTTCTCCATTGGACAGGCGCCAAGCATGGCGCAAAAGCGCAAAAGGCGCGTTGATGGGAGTCAAACCAGGGGCCGTGCACCACGCTTCGTGCAGCCACTGCCGTAGGCTGCACACGGTTCGGCACGAGCTGCGGCCCCCATGCGCGGTGTGCCTGCCAGGACCCATCGCCCGGTTTGCGGGGCGTTGGCGCGCTGGGTGAAACGGAGAATCGTTTACAGAAATATTTTTTAACATCTCTACAGATTTTTCATCATTTAGGAGTCAGAGTGATATCAGGGCGACAAGGAGTCGACACAAACCTGGCTGTATCACTCCAACCTGCAAGGTGCCTCTATGGTGACAAGAAACTTGAAGCTGACTTCCAGGGCGCTGCTGAGCTTCGGCGCCATCTGCGTACTACTGATTGGCCTCGGGGGGCTGGCACTGTGGAAGATGGGACAGATTCACGACGCCGCGCTGGACTTGCAAACCAACTGGATGCCCAGCGTCCGCCAAGCCGCGAAAATCGAATCCGGCACCTTGCGCGTACGCCTGGAGGCCCTGCACTACGCCACTGAAGGAGACAGCCAGAAACCCGCTTCGCTGAACAAGCTGGGCACCTTGAAGACCACCCTGGCCGAGGCCATCAAGGACTATGAGCCGCTGGTGTCCGGCCCCGAGGAGAAGGCCGCCTACGAGCAGGTCAAGCGTGGCGCCCGGGACTATCTCGACAAACTGGCGGTGATGATCGACTCCACCCAGACCAATACCGCCCAGCAGACCGCCGACTACATCAACCAGATCACGGTGCCTCTGGCCAACACCCTGCAAGCGTCCATCGAGGAGCTGATTCGCATCAACGAGAGCGGGGCCGAGCAATCCGCGGTCGTCGCCGGCGAGCAATTCAGCGGCGGCCTGACCGTGACCTGGGTGATCATCATCCTGGCTATCGTCCTGACCATCCTGATCGCCACCCTGTTCACCCGCAGCATCACCCACCCGGTGCTGTCGCTGCTGGCCAGCACCCGCAAGATCGCCGAAGGCGACCTGCGTACCCAGGTGGAAGTCAGCGGGCGCGATGAGTTGACCGACCTGCAAGCGGCGACCCAGGCCATGCTCGACAGCCTCAAGTCGACCATCCGCCATATCAGCGATTCCTCGACCCAGCTGGCCTCGGCCGCCGAGGAAATGAGCGCCATCACCCGCGAGTCCAACGCCGGCATCCAGCAACAGAGCATGGAGACCGACCAGGCCGCCACGGCGGTCAACCAGATGACCGCAGCAGTGGAGGAAGTGGCGCGCAACGCAGTATCCGCCTCGCAGTCCACCCAGGCCTCGGAGCACTCGGCGGGCCTGGGCAAGGAACGGGTCGAGCAGACCATCCATGCCATCGAGAAGCTCACCGGCACCGTGGAGAACACCCGGGTGGAAATGGCCGGCCTGGCCCAGCAGGCCCAGGACATCACCAAGGTCCTGGACGTGATCCGCGCCATCGCCGAGCAGACCAACCTGCTGGCCCTGAACGCCGCCATCGAGGCCGCCCGCGCCGGCGAACAGGGCCGTGGGTTTGCCGTGGTGGCCGACGAGGTGCGGGCCCTGGCCCATCGCACCCAGCTGTCGACCCAGGAAATCGAGCAGATGATCCAGGGCATCCAGAACGGCTCGAGCAAGGCCATGCTGTCCATGCAGCAGAGCAGCGAGGATGCCAACCAGACCCTGGCCATCGCCCACGAGGCCGGCAGCGCCATCGGCCATATCACCGAAGCCATCAGCGACATCAACGAACGCAACCTGATGATCGCCACTGCTTCGGAACAACAGGCCCAGGTGGCCCGCTCGGTGGACCAGAACCTGATGAGCATCCGCGACCTGGCGTTGCAGAGCTCGTCCGCCGCCAGCCAGACCTCCCTGGCCAGCAGCGAACTGTCGTCCCTGGCGGTGGGTCTGAACAAGCTGGTGGCCCGCTTCGCCCTGTAGATGCGCAACGAGGTGGGACAAGGCTTGTGTGGTTCGCAGTTCATCGCTCCGGCCGTTGCCGGACAATCGCCGGAGCGATGAGATTCAAGCGCCCTGAGGGGAGTACTGGTCATGCTGAAACTGATCTCGGTGCAACAACTGCGCTTGGGCATGTACATCCAGCGTTTCTCGGGTTCCTGGCTGGACCATTCGTTCTGGAAGGCCGGCTTTCTCCTGGACAACCACGAAGACCTGCGGCGCTTGCAGCGCTCGAACCTGAACGGCCTGTGGATCGACCCCAGCAAAGGCCGCGACCTGCCCGAACCCCCTGCTCCGCCGGCGGCCAGCGCCGATGCGACGACCGCCACACCGGCCCCCGCAGTCCCGGCGCCACGGGCCAGCATGGGCGAGGAAATGCAGCGGGCGCTGAAGGTCTGCATCCACTCGCGCCAGGCGGTGATGGACATGTTCCAGGAAGTGCGGCTGGGCCAGGTGGTGGCGATGCAACAAGCCAGCGACCTGGTGGGCCAGATCACCGACTCGCTGCTGCGCCATCCCCATGCACTGATCAGCCTGGCGCGCTTGAAGAACGCCGACGACTACACCTACATGCATTCGGTGGCGGTCTGCGCGTTGATGCTGGCCACCGCGCGCCAGCTGGGCCTGTCGGCGCCCCTCGTACAACTTGCCGGGGTCGCCGGGTTGCTGCACGACGTGGGCAAGCTGACCATCCCCGACGCCATCCTCAACAAACCGCAGAAACTCTCGGACAACGAGTTCGAGCAGGTCAAGCTGCACCCCGAGGCCGGGGGCGCAATCCTGCGCCAGAGCCCCGACGTGGATGCCCTGGTACTGGATGTGTGCCTGCACCACCATGAAAAGGCCGACGGCTCGGGTTACCCGCACCGCCTCAAGGGCGAGCAGATCAGCCTGTTCGCGCAGATGGGCGCGGTGTGCGATGTGTACGACGCGGTGACCTCCAACCGTCCCTACAACCGTGGCTGGGACCCGGCCGAGGCGATCCAGCGCATGTCCACCTGGACCGGCCACTTCGACCAGCGGGTGTTCCAGGCCTTCGTCAAGAGTGTCGGGATCTACCCGGTGGGTTCCCTGGTGCGGCTGGAGAGCGGGCGCCTGGCAGTGGTGCTGGAGCAGCACCCCGAGACCTTGCTGCTGCCCAAGGTCAAGGTGTTCTTCTCTACCCGCTCCAACCTGCCGCTGGAGCAGAGCGTGGTGGACCTGGCCCGGGTCCAGGGCCAGGAGCGCATCGTCGGCCGCGAAGCCCCGGGCAACTGGGACTTCAAGGAGCTCGACAGGTTGTGGCGGGAAGTGCCGGCCTGAGCATCAGGTACCCAGGGTCAGGCCATTGGCCGGCAGCGGCAGCGCGGTCTTGTAGCGCACCTGCTTGAGGGCGAAGCTGGAGCGGATGTTGGCCACCCCCGGCACCTTGGTCAAGAAGTCCATCATGAAGCGCTCCAGGGCCTGGATGCTGGGCACCAGCACGCGGATCAGGTAGTCCGGGTCGCCGGCCATCAGGTAGCACTCCATCACTTCCGGACGATCGGAAATGGCCTCTTCGAAATGCTGCAGGGCCTCTTCCACCTGTTTCTCCAGGCTGACGTGGATGAACACGTTGACATGCAGGCCCAGGAGATCGGCGTCCAGCAGGGTCACCTGCTCGCGGATCAGCCCCAGGTCCTCCATGGCCCGGACCCGATTGAAGCAGGGTGTTGGAGAAAGGTTCACCGAGCGGGCCAGGTCGGCGTTGGTGATGCGAGCGTTCTCTTGCAGGCTGTTGAGAATGCCGATATCGGTACGGTCCAGTTTACGCATGAGATAAAACAACCTTGTTTTTATGTTTATAGAGATTTTTTATCTGCAAATGACTTTCTGTGCAACGAAACAGAGATAAATATTCTCCTTCTCCCGGCCTATGATGTTTGTAGGACAAGATTTCCCTTACCCAGGGAAGGACTGTCAGCTAGCGCGCCCAAATACAAGAAATCCACAAGATCGAGCGTAGAAAGCCATGACCCCAGCGTATGCACCGCTACGCCTGCACGTTCCCGAACCATCGGGCCGTCCCGGCTGCAAGACCGACTTCACCTACCTGCGCCTGAACGACGCCGGCCTGGTGCGCAAACCCCCGATCGATGTAGAACCCGCCGATACCGCCGACCTCTCCCGTGGCCTGATCCGTGTACTCGATGACCAGGGCAACGCCCTGGGCGAATGGGCCGAAGACGTGCCTGTGGAGATCCTCCGCCAGGGCATGCGGGCCATGCTCAAGACCCGCATCTTCGACAACCGCATGGTGGTCGCCCAGCGCCAGAAGAAGATGTCGTTCTATATGCAGAGCCTCGGCGAGGAAGCCATCGGCAGCGCCCAGGCGCTGGCCCTGAATGTCGACGACATGTGCTTCCCCACCTATCGCCAGCAAAGCATCCTGATGGCCCGCGACGTGCCGCTGGTGGACATGATCTGCCAACTGCTGTCCAACGAGCGCGACCCGCTCAAGGGGCGTCAGCTGCCGATCATGTACTCGGTGAAAGAATCCGGGTTCTTCACCATCTCCGGCAACCTGGCGACCCAGTTCGTGCAGGGCGTGGGCTGGGGCATGGCCTCGGCGATCAAGGGCGATACCAAGATCGCCTCGGCCTGGATCGGCGACGGCGCCACCGCCGAATCGGACTTCCACACCGCCCTGACCTTCGCCCACGTCTACCGGGCGCCGGTGATCCTCAACGTGGTCAACAACCAGTGGGCGATCTCCACCTTCCAGGCCATCGCCGGTGGTGAAGCCACCACCTTCGCCGGACGCGGCGTGGGTTGCGGCATCGCCTCGCTGCGGGTCGACGGCAACGACTTCATCGCCGTGTACGCCGCCTCGCGCTGGGCCGCCGAACGCGCCCGCCGCAACCTCGGCCCGACCCTGATCGAGTGGGTCACCTACCGTGCCGGCCCGCACTCCACCTCCGACGATCCGTCCAAGTACCGGCCGGCCGACGACTGGAGCCACTTCCCGCTCGGCGACCCGATCGCTCGCCTCAAGCAGCACCTGATCAAGCTCGGCCACTGGTCCGAAGAGGAACACGCCGCACTCAGCGCCGAACTCGAAGCCCAGGTCATCGCCGCGCAGAAGGAAGCCGAGCAGTTCGGCACCCTCGCCGGCGGCCAGATCCCCAGCGCCGCGACCATGTTCGAGGATGTCTACAAGGACATGCCCGAGCACCTGAAACGCCAACGCCAGCAACTGGGGGTTTGAGATGAACGATCACAACAACAATATCCAGCTGGACACCGCCATGACCACCACCACCATGACCATGATCCAGGCCCTGCGCTCGGCCATGGATGTGATGCTCGAGCGTGACGACAACGTCGTGGTGTTCGGCCAGGACGTGGGCTACTTCGGCGGCGTGTTCCGCTGCACCGAGGGCCTGCAGGCCAAGTACGGCACCTCGCGGGTGTTCGACGCACCGATCTCGGAAAGCGGCATCATCGGCACCGCCGTCGGCATGGGCGCCTATGGCCTGCGGCCGGTGGCGGAAATCCAGTTCGCCGACTATGTCTACCCGGCCACCGACCAGATCATCTCCGAAGCCGCGCGCCTGCGTTATCGCTCCGCCGGCCAGTTCACCGCGCCACTGACCATGCGCATGCCGTGTGGCGGCGGCATCTATGGCGGCCAGACCCACAGCCAGAGCATCGAGGCGGTGTTCACCCAGGTCTGCGGCCTGCGTACCGTGATGCCGTCCAACCCCTACGACGCCAAGGGCCTGCTGATCGCCTCCATCGAGAACGATGACCCGGTGATCTTCCTGGAGCCCAAGCGCCTGTACAACGGCCCGTTCGACGGCCACCACGACCGCCCTGTGACCCCTTGGTCCAAGCACCCTTCGGCCCAGGTTCCGGACGGCTACTACAAGGTCCCGCTGGACGTGGCAGCCATCGCCCGCCCGGGCAAGGACGTCACCGTGCTGACCTACGGCACCACGGTCTATGTCTCGCAAGTGGCGGCCGAGGAAACCGGCATCGACGCCGAGGTCATCGACCTGCGCAGCCTGTGGCCGCTGGACCTGGACACCATCGTCAAGTCGGTGCAGAAGACCGGCCGTTGCGTGGTGGTGCACGAGGCCACCCGCACCTGCGGTTTCGGCGCCGAACTGGTGTCGCTGGTGCAAGAGCATTGCTTCCATCACCTGGAGGCCCCGATCGAGCGCGTCACTGGTTGGGATACGCCGTATCCCCACGCGCAGGAGTGGGCATATTTCCCAGGGCCGTCCCGAGTGGGCGCGGCGCTGCAACGGGTCATGGAGGTCTGAATGGGCACGCACGTTATCAAGATGCCGGACATCGGCGAAGGCATCGCAGAAGTAGAACTGTCGCAGTGGCACGTGAAGGTCGGCGACCTGGTGGTCGAAGACCAGGTACTGGCAGACGTGATGACCGACAAGGCCATGGTCGACATCCCCTCCCCGGTCCACGGCAAAGTGCTGGCCCTGGGCGGCAAGCCGGGTGAAGTGATGGCGGTGGGCAGCATCCTGATCAGCATCGAGGTCGAGGGCGCAGGCAACCTCAAGGACTCCGATCAGTTGCCGACGCCGAGCAAGGCGCCAGCCGCCGCGGAAAAACCCGCCGCCGCGCCGGTGGCCGCCGCACCTCAAGTGGAAAAACCGGCTCCCGCCTGCCAGGCCGCCGCCAGCCGTCCGGCCCAGGCTCCGGTCGCCCGGGACGCCAACGAGCGCCCACTGGCCTCGCCGGCGGTGCGCAAGCATGCCCTGGACCTGGGCATCCAGCTGCGCCTGGTACAAGGCAGCGGCCCTGCCGGGCGCGTCCTGCATGAAGACCTGGACGCCTACCTGGCCCAGGGCACCCAGGCGGCGCACGGACATTCGGCGCCATCTGCCGGTTATGCCGAGCGCCACGACGAAGAGCAGATCCAGGTGATCGGCATGCGTCGCAAGATCGCCCAGCGCATGCAGGAATCCAAGCACCGTGCCGCGCACTTCAGCTATGTCGAGGAAGTGGACGTCACCGCCCTGGAAGAACTGCGCATCCACCTCAATGAGAAGCATGGCGCCACCCGCGGCAAGCTGACCCTGCTGCCGTTCCTGGTACGGGCGATGGTCGTGGCCCTGCGCGACTTCCCGCAGATCAACGCCCGCTACGACGATGAAGCCCAGGTCGTCACCCGCCACGGCGCGGTGCACGTCGGGGTCGCCACCCAGAGCGACGTTGGCCTGATGGTACCGGTGGTACGCCACGCCGAGGCCCGCAGCCTGTGGGGCAACGCCGAGGAGATCGTGCGCCTGGCCAAGGCCGCCCGCGCCGGCAAGGCCGCGCGTGAGGAGCTGTCCGGCTCGACCATCACCCTCACCAGCCTCGGCGCCCTGGGCGGGATCGTCAGCACGCCGGTGCTGAACCTGCCGGAAGTGGCCATCGTCGGGGTCAACAAGATCGTCGAGCGGCCCATGGTGATCAAGGGCCAGATCGTGATCCGCAAGATGATGAACCTCTCCAGCTCCTTCGATCACCGGGTGGTCGACGGCATGGACGCCGCGCAATTCATCCAGGCCATCCGCGGCCTGCTCGAACAACCCGCCACGCTGTTTGTGGAGTAAGACATGCAACAGACTCTCAACACCCAACTGCTGATCATCGGCGGCGGCCCTGGCGGCTATGTAGCAGCGATCCGCGCCGGCCAGCTGGGCATCTCCACCATCCTGGTGGAAGGCCAGTCTCTGGGCGGCACCTGCCTGAACATCGGCTGCATCCCGTCCAAGGCGCTGATCCACGTAGCTGAACAGTTCCACCAGACCCGCCACCACAGCCAGGGCTCGGCCCTGGGCATCGAGGTGGCGGCGCCGACCCTGAACATCGGCAAGAGCGTGGAATGGAAGGACGGCATCGTCGACCGCCTGACCACCGGGGTCGCGGCCCTGCTGAAAAAGAACAAGGTCCAGGTGATCCATGGCTGGGCCCGGGTGATCGACGGCAAGACCGTGGAAATCGACGGCGCCGATACCCGTATCCAGTGCGAGCACCTGCTGCTGGCCACCGGTTCCAAGAGCGTCAACCTGCCGATGCTGCCCCTCGGCGGGCCGATCATCTCCTCCACCGAGGCCCTGGCGCCCAAGGTCCTGCCCAAGCGCCTGGCCGTGGTCGGCGGTGGCTACATCGGCCTGGAGCTGGGCATCGCCTACCGCAAGCTGGGGGTGGACGTCAGCGTGGTCGAGGCCCAGGAGCGCATCCTGCCGGCCTATGACGCCGAGCTGACCCAACCGGTGCTGGAATCGGTCAAGCAACTGGGGATCAAGCTCTACCTCAAGCACAGCGTGCTGGGCTTCGACGCCGGCACCAGCAGCCTGCAGGTACGCGAGCCCAACGGCGACACCCTGGACCTGGCAACCGACCAGGTGCTGGTGGCGGTGGGCCGCAAGCCCAACACCCAGGGCTGGAACCTGGAAGCGCTGAACCTGGAAATGAACGGCTCGGCAGTCAAGATCGACGCGCGCTGCCAGACCAGCATGCGCAACGTCTGGGCCATCGGCGACCTGAGCGGCGAGCCGATGCTGGCCCACCGGGCCATGGCCCAGGGCGAGATGGTGGCCGAGCTGATCGCCGGCAAGCGCCGGGAGTTCACCCCGGCGGCGATCCCGGCGGTGTGCTTCACCGACCCGGAAGTGGTGGTGGTCGGCAAGACGCCGGACGAAGCCAAGGCCGCCGGCCTGGACTGCATCGTCGCCAGCTTCCCGTTCGCCGCCAACGGCCGGGCCATGACCCTGGAATCCAAGGGTGGCTTCGTGCGGGTGGTGGCACGGCGTGACAACCACCTGGTGCTCGGCTGGCAAGCGGTGGGCGTGGGAGTTTCCGAACTGTCCACGGCCTTCGGCCAATCCCTGGAGATGGGCGCGCGCCTGGAAGACATCGGCGGCACCATCCACGCCCACCCGACCCTGGGCGAAGCGGTCCAGGAAGCCGCATTGCGGGCCCTGGGCCACGCGCTGCACATGTAACCACCAGAGCGTAGGAGTGAGGCTGCCCGCAATAAGGCCAGCAGGTACGCCAAAGATGTCGAACCGTCTGCGCCGATGTCATCGCGAGCACGCTTCGCTCCTACAAAAAAGATGCAAGGCAGGTCGCTATCCGTGGGGTGGCGGGAGGGTTCATGAGCAGGCTAAGTTTTTTTGCTCCCCCTCCCATCGTCCGGGGTGCGGCCTGCCCCCGGAATGCAGTATTGTTGTGCCCATCCAATAAAAACGTCAGAAGCCTTGAGCCGTTCCGACGGTTGTTAAGAGATAGAGGGTGTCATGGGTAACGAAAGCATCAATTGGGACAAGCTGGGTTTTGACTACATCAAGACAGACAAGCGCTATCTGTCGTACTGGCGCAATGGCGAGTGGGACGCAGGCACCCTGACCGAAGACAACGTGCTGCACATCAGCGAGGGCTCCACCGCCCTGCACTATGGCCAGCAGTGCTTCGAGGGCCTCAAGGCCTACCGCTGCAAGGACGGTTCGATCAACCTGTTCCGTCCGGACCAGAACGCCGCTCGCATGCAGCGCAGCTGTGCTCGCCTGCTGATGCCGCAAGTACCGACCGAACAATTCATCGAAGCGTGCAAGGCCGTGGTCAAGGCCAACGAACGCTTCATCCCGCCCTACGGCACCGGCGGCGCGCTGTACCTGCGCCCGTTCGTGATCGGCGTGGGCGACAACATCGGCGTGCGCACCGCACCCGAGTTCATCTTCTCGATCTTCGCCATTCCGGTCGGTGCCTACTTCAAGGGCGGCCTGACCCCGCACAACTTCCTGATCTCCAGCTATGACCGTGCAGCGCCACAGGGCACCGGCGCGGCCAAGGTCGGTGGCAACTACGCCGCCAGCCTGATGCCCGGCTCCCAGGCCAAGAAGGCCAGCTTCGCCGACTGCATCTACCTGGACCCGCTGACCCACAGCAAGATCGAGGAAGTCGGCTCGGCCAACTTCTTCGGGATCACCCATGACGACAAGTTCGTGACCCCGAACTCGCCATCGGTACTGCCGGGGATCACCCGCCTGTCGCTGATCGAACTGGCCAAGAGCCGCCTGGGCCTGGAAGTGGTCGAGGGCGACGTGTTCATCGACAAGCTCGGCGACTTCAAGGAAGCCGGTGCCTGCGGTACCGCCGCGGTGATCACCCCGATCGGCGGCATCGAGTACCAGAACAAGCTGCACGTGTTCTACAGCGAAAAAGAAGTCGGTCCGATCACCCAAAAGCTCTACAAGGAGCTGACTGGTGTGCAGACCGGCGAAGTCGAGGCTCCGGCCGGCTGGATCGTCAAGGTCTGACCTACCCCGCTTCACCCGAGCCCGCCCCTGCTTGCCAGCGGCGGGCTTTTTATTGTCCAGCGCTTGGCTCAGTTGCTGCCGATGCGCTTGCCCGGCCGCACCGCCACCTGGCTGGCCTGGCCGTCGCGCTGCTTGCCGTGGCGGGCCTGGGCGATCAACGCGGGGATCAACGGCCCCTCCGGCAAGTGCTTCCAGAACCGGGCCGGCAAGTGCCCCTGCATGACCTTGGGATTGAGCCGCGCCGGGTTGAAGATATGGCTGTAGTAGGTCAACCACAGCTCGCCCCCGGGGTCTTCCATGCCCTGGGCCAACTGCTGCCAGGCACCGGGGCACTGGCGCTGGTGATGCAGTTGCACGCCATCGAAATACACCCCATCGCGGGGTGTGGCGATCATCCAGCGCTGGCGCCCCATGCGTCCGATGAAATGCTCGCTGGCGCTGGCCAGGATGTCGTGGGCCGGCTCATGCCAGGCTACGAACTGCGGCTGCTCGGCCAGGGCCGAACGTCCGGGCGGCACCGCGATAAAACGCACGAAGGCGTGCAAGTGATGAGCCTCGCGATCCACCTGGCGAATGCGCCGTTGCAACTCGCTGCCCAAGGGGTCGCCGCTGAGCATGGCGGTGCGGTCACCATGGCTGACCCGCCACAGCACCTCGTACAACAGGCTCCAGCGCTGCTCGCCACGATAGCTCGCCGCCCGCTGCAACAGCCCCAGCAGCGCCAGGGGAATGCGTGCCTGGAATGGCCCGGGTTGCTGCGGATAGTCCTGCGGCCGGCCGAACAGGTCGGGCTCACGGGCGCCGGACCAACTGACCTGGCTGGGGTCGATGCCATGGCTGAGCAAGCGCCGGGCCTGCTCGCGCCAGGTGTCGAACGACTCGTGGCAGTCCAGGTCGATCATCCCCACAACCCCATCTGCTGCGGTTGCGGGCGATCACGCAGTTGCTGATAGAGCTGCGCGCTGCTGGTCTCGGCCTGGCGCGGGTGATAGTCGCTGGTGATCAGGAACGGCTTGGCCTTGCCCAGCACGCACCGCATGCGCGCCAGGTCCTCGAAGCGGATGCGCCGCTCCCGGCGCAGCTCCACCAGGCGCTGGGTCGTGCGCAGGCCGATGCCCGGGATACGCGCGATCAACGCTGGCTCGGCGCGGTTCAGGTCCAGGGGAAACAGGCTGCGGTTCTCCAGGGCCCAGGCCAGCTTGGGGTCGATGTCCAGGGCCAGGTGCCCCGGTCCCTTGAACAGTTCATTGGCGCTGAAGCCATAACCGCGCAACAGGAAGTCGGCCTGGTACAGGCGGTGCTCGCGCATCAGCGGCGGCGCGGCCAGGGGCACGCTCTTCGGGCTGTTGGGGATCGGGCTGAAGGCCGAGTAGTAGACCCGGCGCAGGCGGAAGTTGCCGTACAGGGCCTCGGCGCTATGCAAGATGGTGCTGTCATCGGTGTCGTCGGCGCCGACGATCATCTGCGTGCTCTGCCCGGCCGGGGCGAAACGCGGTGCCCGGGGCTCGTTGAGCACCGTCTGCTCGCAGGTGTGGATGGTGCGCATGGCCTGCTTGATCGAACCCAGCTGCTTCTCCGGGGCCAGGGTCTTGAGGCCCTGGTCGGTGGGCAGCTCGACATTCACGCTCAGGCGATCGGCATAGCGCCCGGCCTGCTCGATCAACGCGGGGTCGGCATCGGGGATGGTCTTGAGGTGGATGTAGCCACGGAACTCGTGTTCCTCGCGCAAGAGCCTGGCCACTTGCACTAGTTGTTCCATGGTGTAGTCCGCCGAGCGGATGATCCCGGAACTGAGGAACAGCCCGCTGACGCAATTGCGCCGGTAAAAGTCCAGGGTCAGGCGCACCACTTCCTCGGGGGTGAAGCGGGCCCGCGGCACATCGCTGGAACGGCGGTTGACGCAATACTGGCAGTCGTAGAGGCAGAAGTTGGTCAGGAGGATCTTCAGCAACGAGACGCAGCGCCCGTCCGGCGTGTAGCTATGGCAGATGCCCATGCCGTTGGTCGAGCCCAGCCCTTCCTTGCCCTGGGAGCTGCGCTTGGGGGCGCCACTGCTGGCGCAGGAAGCATCGTACTTGGCGGCATCGGCGAGGATGCCCAGCTTGTCGATCAGTTGCACGGCCGGACCCATATACTGTTTTTATATACAGTACAGAGTTCGCCCCCGGCACTTCAAGGGGGCGTCTGACCAGCGTCACAGAAATATCCCTGGCCGCTTGGGATAAAACCCTGGCCTGGTGGGTAAAAGTCCTTAAGATACGCGCGCTTATCCATGCCGCTAAAGGATTGTCCATGCGCCCCTTCTACTTCCCCTGGCTACTCGCCATGACCCTGCTGCCGGCCTGGCAGGCCCTTGCCGCACCAGCCCCTGCAACCCCGGCCGAAGCCGTGTCGACCCAGGTTCTGGCGCAACCGCAATGGCAGAGCCTGGCCCGGCAATGCCCGGCGACGCTGGTGCCACGAAAGGAGGCGCCGACAGAGCCCGACCGCTGCAGCGAGCCCGGGCAGATGGAAGGCTGCCTGCAAAGCTGCAAGCGCGGCGATGGCAATGACTGCTACTGGCTGGGCATCAACGTGCAAAAGGCCAAGGGCCCGGCCATGGGTTATGAGCCGCTGTTCCAGCGAGCCTGCAGCCTGGGCGTGGTCTCCGGCTGCACCAACCGTGCGGCCGGGATGTACGTGGCCACCCCCGACGACGAATCCGTGCGCCAGTGCGTGACCAAGACCTACGCCAAGGCCTGCGAGACGAACGACCCCTGGGCCTGCACCATGTACGGTTTCAACTTGAGCCAAGGCATCGGCACCACGACAGACAACACCAAGGCCCTCAAGGTGCTGGGCAGGTCCTGCAACAAGCACGGTACCGAGGACCCGGCCTGCACCGCCGCCATCCAGCTCCAGCAGAAGATCCAGGACAAGCTCGCGGCGCCCAAGCCCTGAGGCACCGCCTCAAGAGTCCAGGGCCCGCCGCGGGCCATGGCCCAGGCGCTGGCGCAGCCATTCATAACCGCTGACCAGCACGATGCCCGCCAGCACCAGTGCTGCGCCGAAGATGAAGCTCGGTTCCAGGGGCTCGTGCAGCAGCCACACGCCAAAACCGATGCCGAACAGCGGCGTCATGAACGACAGCACCCCCAGGCGCGAAGCCAGGTAGCGGCGCAACAGGCCAAACCAGATCAGGAAGCTGGCGAAGGACACCACCAGCACCTGGAAACCCAGGCTGGTGATGACCAGCGGAGTGAAATGGATGGACGTTTGTCCGGACAGCCAGGCCGCCAATCCCAACCAGACACAGGCACCCAGCAACTGGTACTGCAAGGTCCGGGTGGTGGGGCTCGAAGCCAGGCGTGAACAGCGCACCACCACCGTGGTCGCGCCCCAGGCGGCACCGCCCAGCAGGCCGAGGAAATCCCCCAGCAATGCATTGCTCCCGGCGCCCTGGGACGAAGGCCCGCTAAAGGCCACGACAATACCGGCGAACGCCACGCCGATCCCCAGCCATTGCATCGACTTGAGACGCTCGGCGGGCAGCCGCCAATGCAGGCCCAGGGCGGCGAAGATCGGCGCGGTATAAAGGAAGATCGCCATGTGCGAAGCACTGGTATGGCGCAGGCCCTCGCCCACCAGCAGGAACTCCAGGGCGAACAGCGCGCCCACCACCAGGCCGGGGCGCCAGTGGCCTTCGCGCAGCCCCAGGCGCTCACCGCGCCAGAGCATCAGCAGCCCCACCAGCAACGCGGCGCCAGCGGAACGCAGGGCGATCTGCATGATCGGCGCGATGTCCTGGGCGGTGGCCTTGAGCGCCACCTGTTGCAGGCCCCAGACGGCACAGAGGCCGACCATCAGGCTGCAAGCCGTGGCATCGAGGGGTTGGCGTACAGCCATGATGGTTCCTTGGGTGAATGAGTCAGGTGGGCTATTGTCCGCCTGACAGAATTGCTAGATATAGCTCGCCTACGCCAAGTCATAGCGAGTTAAAGACAACTGCGCCGAGGTCAGCGCTGAGTTCGGTGAAGACCTGGGCCCGGTGAGCGACGAAGGCCTGGACTTCGAGCTGAAGGCCAGCCCCCATGTGAAAGGCATCGGCCTGCAGGATAAGGTGATCCTCACCTGCATGAAGAACATGGAAAACTACCGCGTTCGCCGTGAAGGCACCGCCACACTGAAACTGACCGGTAACGAGTTCGACCCGCTGGACAGCATCCCGGTAGTCTCGGTTGGCAAGGCCTGCTACTCCCAGGGCGAATCGTCGTGGGTTGTCCCATGGTTCGACACCCTGGAGAACCCGGACGCCTACGTGCCATTTATCTACGGCCAGAAGTTCGACGACTTTCGCATGTTCCACAAGGCCAAGCGCTTTGTGAAAGAGTGAGGCTCCGGCAACCGCACCCGAACTGTTTGGCAGGTTTGTTTCTGGTTCAGCGGTTATAAGTCTGAAGCCGACACTACAAGCCAGTGTCGGCTTTAGATCCCCGAAGCGAATGAAGCGATAATGAAAATCGGGAAATTTATACAATCGACCCTAAGCCGTCATAAATCCCCATAAAAAGAACAGTTGAACGTTCGACTAGGCCTTGACCACTGTCAGTCTATTTTTCTTGAGCGGTGACCAAGCCCCTGTCCCTACTTCGTCGGTAGCCAGGGCGACGACGAACGTATCCGGCACTGGGCCATTCTCACTGCCAAGCTGATAGTTGAAGGCCCAGCAAGCTGGGCCTCTACGCGGTAAGGTGAGGTTTCGCAGGGGATAGTCACTGAGTCTTGATCAGCCCTTGAGCCAATCAATTCAAGAAGCCTTGTCTTCCCCTGCCGGGTCACCATGGGCATGCCTGATTCGCCGGACAGTCCACCAGATAGCCAGAACGACCACAGGTACCAGGCCAGCGACCACCAGTTCGGGCGCAACCTTGTCGTG
Source organism: Pseudomonas piscis (assembly GCF_009380155.1). Classification (GTDB taxonomy): domain Bacteria; phylum Pseudomonadota; class Gammaproteobacteria; order Pseudomonadales; family Pseudomonadaceae; genus Aquipseudomonas; species Aquipseudomonas piscis. The sequence goes on from NZ_WHUV01000002.1 coordinate 1,269,303, forward strand.
TACGCCAGGAATACCTTTGAGCAGATACGCCAGTAGGCTGACAACGTAATAGGAGATGGCTGCGACCGACAAACCCTCGACGGTTTGCTGCAGGCGCAGTTGCAGCTTGGCACGGTTGTTCATTGACTCCAGGAGATCCCGGTTCTGGCGCTCGAGCTCAACGTCGATCCACGACCGCAGCAATGCAATGGCACGCGTCAGCTTGTCGGAAAGCTTGGCCTGGCGCTCCTTGACCGACTGACAAGTGCGCATCGCCGGGGCAATGCGCCGATTCAGGAAGTCGCGCCAGGTGCAGTAGCCCGCGACGGACTCCTCCGCCAGTGCATGCAGCCGCTCCTCGACGATCTCGTAGTAGGCCCGGCTGGCACCGAAACGATAGAGGTTAGCCGCCACACCGGCCTCCAGCTCCGCCGCCAGCGAGGTAAGTTCACCCAGCAAGACATCGTTGTCCCGGCGTGCGCCTTTTCCGGTGCGCATCTCGTCAGTGATGACGGCAAGCTGCGACTCCATGCGCCGTAGGTCCACAGCCATCGAACGTGTCATCGGCAGCGCTAGCAATGCCAGGGTTCGGTAGGTCTCGATCTCCAGCAAGCGCTGGGCAAGCGCCCCAGCCCGGGCCTGGGTCAGGCCACGGTCAAGAACAAGTATGTTCGTCAGGCCATTCGCGTCCTGCCGGAAGTCAGTCACAATGGCGGCCGTACCGTTCTCCACCACCGAATAGCAGAGGCTGACCGGGTCGAAACGATCAACCTCCTGTTCGGTCGTCTCGGTCCATGGCAACACATTCAGTCGAATACCGGACATGACTGGGCCTGGCGGGACGAAGCCACGCTTGAAGGGATTCTCTCCACAGGGAGCTCCCGTCTCTGGATCGAGCACAGCGCTCCACAGATAGGTCGAGAACTCTGTGTGCTTTTCGCAGTGCAAGTCACCTTCTTCCCAAGCCAAGCCGTGAAGGCGCGAAAAGTTGTCGGTTTCTGCAATACCAAAGCGCCGAGACAGCTCGGTCAGCGCCGCTTGATCCTTGGCGGGGTCGCCCTCTGTCATGAAGGCCAATTGCAACAAGCCCCTTGGTGCCTGGATGAGCAGGTGCGGACGTGCATGCACTTCGTCCACGGCCAGAGCGCGGTCGGCATGGGCAGGCATTCCGTACACCGCCGCAAGAGCAGTGGTTCCAGGAGGGGTATCGCAGAGGAGCGGCGGTTTCATGACAGCCTCATGTCTCATGGGTTGAAGGATAACGTGCTTCGCACTTGGCCCCTGGCATGACCAAGGGCAGGTGGCACAAGCACAGCAACACACACGGCCACTCCCTGAGGTTAGGCAGGAAAAACCGCGCTGTGGATTCAATGCCTGTTACCGCGTCGTTAAAACCAAGCGAGCCGATTCGTCTCAGTGCAACGAATTCAAATGGCGAGAACAGAAAAAAGATGACAGGTCGTTCTCACCCTGCGTCGTGGCTTCCACGCCTGGAAATGTGCGCCTTCAACTCTCCGAAAACAGCTATGGCTATCGGAGATAGGACCGCACGATGGAGATCGTGTCGTCGATCGTCTGCCTCTGCGTGTCACTGCGATCCTCGGAGTGCGGGAACTCTTCTCGCAGATAGCTTTCCAGGATCGCCGCCATCAAACCGTTCACTGCGCCTCGGACAGCCGCCAACTGCTGAAGAATTGCAGCACATTCGGCACCATCATCAAGCGCTTGCTCCAGGGCGCCCACCTGGCCTTTGATACGTCGCACACGGGTCAGTGCTTGTTTTTTCTCGCGAGGGTTGTGGGGCATCGAACACCTTCAAGGGTTACGTGCAGGAATCATACTATACTCCCGTGCAGTATAAATCGTGCAACTGGTTGAAATTCGTCACTCAGAACGAGCGTCATCCATGCTAGTCGAATTTCCCCTCGAAACGCATCAACGTATCCAGTTGTTGACGAACAAGCTCCTCTCACCGCTCGCCCCTTATCTCTATCCGACGTTGTCGGACGCGACAATCTTCGGCAGTTTGCCGAGGCATTCTGCGGAATTGAACACGCGCCTCTCCCACCAATGACCCCGACCAAGGAAATATTCAGGACCTACGAGGCCAGAGGTCATCACCGGGCACCTCATTCCGAGCGTTTTCTGCGTTTGACGGCGGCCAGAGGACGCAAGAATGTTTGAGTGCCGAGATTGAGCAGCTTTAGAGAACGATGAGCGCGCAGGCTGTCAATCCATCGAAACGGGCTTGTACGGTGCCTGCCGGACAGGTTCACTGGGCCGCATGATCAGGCGCGAGCCACGATAACCGACGCTGTGATTCCATACCCAGCTCAGCGCGACACTCAGTCGATTGCGCACGCCAATCAGGAAGTAGATGTGCGCCAGTTTCCAGATCCACCAAGCGATTGCCCCACGCAACCTGATACGCCCCATGTCAATAACTGCCAGGCTGCGACCGATGGTGGCAAGGTTGCCCTGGTGCTTGTACTTGAAAGGCTCATCAACGCTTTTGCCTTTCAACCGACGCTTGACCAGATTGGCCACATACTTGCCTTGCTGCTTGGCGGCAGGCGCAATCCCCGGCACGTACTTGCCATTGGGCATCGCTGACGCTGCGGTATCTCCGATCACGAAGATCTCTGGCCGCCTCGGCACGCTCAGGTCCGGCGTTACCAACACTCTCCCGGCACGATCCGACTCAGCGTTCAACCAACGAGCCGCTGGCGAAGCCTGTACCCCGGCCGCCCAGACAATGGTCCTGGCTGCCAACTGTTTGCCTGCGACGATTACCCCCTCGCTGGAGCAATCGGTCACAGGAGCCCCGAGCGCGACCTCCACCCCGAGCTTTTCCAGCGCTCGCCGGGTGTATTCCGAGAGTTTCTCTGGAAACACGGGAAGCAGACGAGTGCCGGCCTCGATAAGCACAACGCGTGTAGTGCGAGGATCGATGGATCTAAAATCACGTGCCAACGTGTCTTTCGCCAGTTCCGCGATAGTCCCCGCCAACTCGACGCCCGTCGGCCCGCCACCAATGATCACGAATGTCTGCAGCGCAGTGCGTTCCGCCGGATTGGTGGAGCGCTCGGCTTGCTCGAACGCGCCGAGAATCCGCCCGCGTATCGTGGTTGCGTCCTCCAGGGTCTTCAGGCCTGGGGCATGGGGCTCCCACTCGTCGCGACCGAAGTAGGCATGGGTCGCCCCCGTCGCCAGCACCAGCGTGTCGTAGCCGACGGTCGAGCCGTTATCGAGAATGACTTGCCGCGCATCGGCATCCACACCCTGTACCTCCGCCATGAGCGTCTGCACATTCTGGCGATTACGGAACAAGTGGCGAATTGGCCAGGCGATTTCAGAGGTCGAGAGCGACGCTCCGGCTACCTGATACAACAAGGGCTGGAACAGATGGTAGTTACGGCGATCGATGATCGTGATATCGACATCGGCTCCGGAGAATCCGTTGACAACGTCCAACCCACCGAAACCTGCACCAACGACAACAACATGATGCCGTTTGTCAGTAGTCTTTTTCATCATCAGGGCTCCTCAGTATTCAGCGATTCAACGCAGCCGCGTGATGGGCCATGTGTTCGCCCAGGTAGGTCGAAATAAAGTAGTAGCTATGGTCATGACCGGGCCGCAGATTGAGGGTCAACGGGTGTCCCGCCTGTTCACAGGCGGCCCGCAGCAGCTCCGGTCGTAGTTGCTGCTCAAGAAACTCGTCGCTCAACCCCTGATCGACCAGCAACGGCAAGCGTTCCTGCGCCGAACCGATCAGCTCGACGGTGTCGTACTGTTTCCAGCGATCATGGTTCTTCTCGCCTAGATAGGCCGCCAGGGCCTTCTGGCCCCAGGGCACTTGCGTGGGGGCCACGATCGGCGAAAACGCAGAAACACTGGCGTAGCGACCGGGGTTACGAAGAGCAATGACCAAGGCGCCATGGCCTCCCATGGAGTGCCCGCTGATGCTGCGCCTTGACGATGCAGGGAAGTTCGCCTCAATCAGCGTGGGGAGTTCGTCCACCACATAGGAATACATCTGATAGTGATCGCTCCACGGCAACTCCGTGGCGTTCACATAAAACCCTGCCCCTTGACCCAAGTCGTAGGCCGCATCGTCGGCGACGCTCTCCCCGCGGGGGCTGGTATCGGGGGCGACGACAATGATCCCCTGCCGTGCGGCATAACGCTGTACCGCCGCCTTGGTGATGAAGTTCTGCTCGGTGCAGGTCAGCCCAGAGAGCCAGTACAGAACCGGGCAATCTTGATGCTCGGCCTGGGGAGGAAGATAGATACCGAACTTCATCGTGCAGCCAAGCACAGTCGACTCATGCTGATAAACGTCCTGCCAACCCTCGAAGCTGGCGCGATGTTCAATGCGTTCCATGGATGTTCTCCAGTTCTCAAAGAAGCAGTGCCCAGCCGCCTTGCAAGACGACTCGTCGTCCCGATCAAGACCACCTTGCGCACCACCAAGCAGGTTTCCAGTGTTGCCACTGGCATGAGGATCGCTGCTACAAACCCAGGCGCCACCCCACCACAAAGGCCAGATGACGTCTTCGATGTAAAAGCAATGAAATATGCAACCCAGTGAACCGTTACCGTGACGACCTCATAGTCGACGCCGTCCACTGGCCTGCGTTGAATGCTGTGCTTCTGTCATCAAGTGGCGAACGCTCAATCCAGGGGCGTTCACCGATAGCCCTTTGCCGTGAAGGCGAGACACAACGCGCTGCGCCTGGCGTGGGCTAAAAGTGCCGCGAACGGCATGGCATGAAGGGCATGCCAACAACGTTCGCGGCCAAGGTGGAAGATGAGATCGTCGTGACGGAACCACTCCTTTCAAGACGACCCCTTGCCTCCCAGGTTTCAGACAAACGCGTAGGCGCAGACCTTGTTACCGGCCGGGTCACGCAGGTAGGCCGCATAGGCACCCGGCAGGTGGCCACGTGGACCAGGTTGACCTTCGTCGGTACCGCCGGCGGCCAGACCAGCAGCGTGGAACGCATCCACCTCGGCAGGGGTGGCGGCGGCGAAGCCCACAGTCACACCGTTGCTGGAAGGTGCTGCACCATTGCCCGGACGAGCGATGATGAAAGCAGGCTTGTCGCGACCGTACAGCACCCAATCGTTACCGAATGGGCCCAGGTTCTTGATGCCGAGGGCACCCAGAGCCGCGTCGTAGAACGCGGACGACTTCTGGATATCGGAGGCACCGAAGAAGACGTGGGAGAAGATGTCGTTACCGGAAATTACTGGAGTAGCCATTAAAGTGTTTCCTTGATTTTGAGTGTTGAACGATCAGGTAGTGATCAGTAGTGAATAACGGTGCGAATCGACTTGCCTTCGTGCATCAGGTCGAACGCATCGTTGATTTCGTCGAGCCCCATGGTGTGGGTGACGAAGGGCGCCAGGTCGATCTCCCCTTTCATCGCGTCTTCCACCATGCCTGGAAGTTGGGTACGCCCCTTTACGCCGCCAAAAGCGGAGCCTTTCCAGGTCCGGCCAGTGACCAACTGGAACGGACGGGTCGAGATTTCCTTGCCGGCACCGGCAACGCCGATGACGATCGATTGCCCCCAGCCGCGGTGGGCGGCCTCAAGCGCCGAACGCATGACATTGACGTTACCGATGCATTCGAAGGTGTGGTCGACACCCCAGCCGGTCATTTCGATGAGCACTTCGTGAATCGGCTTTTCGTAGTCCTTGGGGTTGATGCACTCCGTAGCACCGAAGTTGCGTGCCAGCTCGAACTTCGCCGGGTTGGTATCGATGGCGATGATGCGGCCCGCCTTGGCTTGGCGTGCGCCTTGGATGGCAGCAAGACCGATACCGCCGAGGCCGAACACCGCCACCGAGTCACCCGGCTGTACCTTGGCCGTGTTGTGCACCGCACCGATACCGGTGGTCACGCCACAACCCAGCAGGCAGACATGTTCCGGATTGGCATCCGGGTTGATCTTGGCCAGCGACACCTCAGCAACGACGGTGTATTCACTGAAGGTCGAGCAACCCATGTAGTGGAACAGCGGCTGGCCGTTGTACGAGAAACGGGTAGTGCCATCAGGCATCAAGCCTTTGCCTTGAGTGGCGCGCACGGATACGCACAGGTTGGTCTTGCCCGACTTGCAGAACAGGCACTCGCCACACTCAGCGGTGTACAGCGGGATAACATGATCCCCTGGTTTCACACTCGTAACGCCTTCACCCACCTCAACAACAATGCCCGCGCCTTCATGACCCAGCACGACCGGGAAGAGGCCCTCAGGATCATCGCCCGACAGAGTGAACGCATCGGTGTGGCAGACACCGGTGTGGGTAATCCTGACAAGCACTTCACCCTTGCGTGGTGGCTCGACGTCAATCTCGACGATTTCGAGTGGTTTTCCTGGCCCGAAGGCAACAGCTGCACGTGATTTCATAATTTCACTTCCTTATCTAAGTGAGTCTCCGGAACCAATCCGCCTGGGCTTAGCTACCGGAGATACGACCGAACGATGGAGATGCTTTCGTCAATGGAGTGTCTCTGCGAGTCGCTCTTCGCTCCTCTGTCAGGAAACTCCTCCCGTAGATGGCTTTCCAGAACGGTCGCCATCAGACCGTTGATCGCGCCACGCACTGCTGCCAGCTGCTGCAGAACCGCGACACATGTCGGATCCGACTCTAAATCCTGCTCCAGAGCAGTGATCTGCCCGCTAATGACTCTAGCTCGGCCAAGAGCCCTCTCCTTCTCTCCAGGGCAACGGGGCACTGGCACTCTCCCTTTACCGCTGAAGTGAAAATACTATACCCCCCTATAGTATAAATAGGAAAGCGAAATTATTTATTCGCCTGTGCATCGTGCCTCCTGCTCAGTGCCAGCACGCCTTTTTCAGCACCAGGAAACAACAGTAAATCTCTAGCCAGCAGCCCCCGCACGAGCAGCAGACTCTCGCTAAAAGCGTGTGATCCATACGTCGGAAAGTTGGCTTCCCCTAGGTGGGGTCCAGATGTAGCAGATGAAGAAGCTGCCGCCCCTTTAGCGTTCGCCAGTGTGGACGACGCGTCGAGGGCGGCCTTGGAAAGTCAGGTACAGGCCCAGGGTTCGAAAGATGAAGACAAACACCTGGCGGCCAGCCAACAAACTTGGTCCCCGACTTCGGCTGGCAACTCAAGCCACATGATCCAGACCAACGGTGACGATGCCTTTGCGGGCACCAGTAAGCAGCGCGACGAGAGTGCGAAGCTTCGTCGCCTAGATCAGCAGTTATCGCAGGTCACCAGGGAACGTGATGCACTAAAAAAGCGCTCGCCGCTTTCTCGCAGTCTACGAAGTGAAGTTCCGGCTCCAAACGGCAGCAAGACGAACGGACTGGCCCCTGACCACCGCCTTTTCTGACACCACCTCCAGCGATGAATCTAGTGGGGTCGTGTAGGATTCGCACCTACCCCCTTTTGCTTGTCCACCCACCGGTGCCGCCATGCCCAAAGCCGCGCAACACCTGCACCTGCCACCGTTCAGCCAGGACCTGCCGGCGCCGGTGTTCTTTCGCACGGCCAACCTGCCGGCCCACGCCACCTACCCCCGGCATAGCCATGCCTGGGGCGAGTTCGTCTATGCCTACAGCGGGGTGATGGAAATCGAACTGGACGACCACCATTACCTGGCGCCGCCGCAGTACGGCATCTGGTTGCCACCGAATGTCGAGCATGTGGGTTTCAACCACCAGGAGGCCTGCCACTGCTCGCTGTACCTGAGCCCGGAGCTGTGCGGCGCCCTGCCTGCGCGGCATTGTGCCCTGAGCCTCAGCCCGCTGGTGCTGGCGCTGCTGGACGACCTGCGCCAAGACCCGCCCGGCCTGCCGCAAAGCCCGGAGCAACAGCGCCTGCTGCAAGTGCTGGTGGACAAACTCGGCCAGGCGTCCTGCGCCGGCAGTTACTTGCCCTCCTCCGATGATCCGCTGCTGGGCCCGGTGCTGCACATGCTCAAGGCCAACCCCGGGGACCCGCGCTCCCTGGGCGAACTGGCCCATGCCGCCAATACCAGCGAGCGCACCCTGGTGCGCCGCAGCCAGAAGGAGCTGGGCATGTCGCTGCTCGAATGGCGCCAGCGGCTGAAGGTGGTCCAGGCCCTGGCCTTGCTGGAACGCGGCCAGACTGTGGAGACCATCGGCCTGGACCTGGGCTACAGCAGCGCCTCGGCCTTCATCAGCATGTTCCGGCGGATGATGGGCACCACCCCGGACGAATACCGCCGGCAGTGCATGGGCCGGGGCTGAACCCCGTCACCTGTGCTTCAGCGAACCGGCGGCAGGAGCGCGCCAGGCAACTGCGCGAGCATCCGCTGCACCGCTTGCTCCGGCGCCAGCCGCGCAGTGTCCAGCACCAGTCGCGGTCGGTCCCAGGCCTGGTAGTCGTGGGCCAGTACCGATTGCCAGCTCGGGGGCGAAAGACCCGGGACATCCGAGCACCGGTCCTCGACCCGGCGTCGGTGCTGGTCACGGTCGGAGCACACCACTTCGATTTCCAGCAAATCGACCTCCAGCTTTCGCGCCAGGGCTTGCCAGGCCGCACGGCTCTCGGCCACCGGGTTGACGCAGTCGGCCAGCACCCGGTTGCCCAGGGCCAGGTTGGCCTCGGCCAGTTGCAAGGCGATCTGATAGCCCGCACTGCCAACCTGCACCAGGCCGGCATCACGCAGGCCCTGTTCGATGCTGTCGATCCGCAGGTAGGTGGCACCCAGGCGTGGAGCGAGGGTGCGGGCGATGGTGGTCTTGCCAGTGCCAGGCAAACCGCCGAACACGATGAGCATGGGGCGCTTCTCCTGATTACGGGTACAGGTCGTCATGTGCCGTTCAGCCACCGAGGCCTTGCAGCTCCAGGCTGGCCGAGGCCGAGAGCGGCCGGGCCGGCTGGATCAGGGCCAGGCCGAAACGTTTGCTGATGGCTCGCCCACCAGTACCGGTCAGGGCGAGGGCGCGGCTGTCCAGGTCGCGGACCAGCCATTTGCGCTGCACCAGGGCTTGCAGCAAGGCCGCGCCCAAAGCGCCGCCCAGGTGCGGACGACGCACGCTCCAGTCCAGGCAACCGCAGGCGAAGCGCCTACGCAGACCGGCCAACGCAACGACATCGATGTCCAGCCCACGGAAGAATTCACTTCCACTGTCGCTGACCCGGTAGCCATCCCCATCCTCCAGCAGCCAACCGGCCTCGAACAAGCGGTCGTGCAACTGCACGCCCAAGGTGCCCGCCAGGTGGTCGTAGCAGGTCCGGGCGAACTGCAGACGATCCGGGGTGCGCGGGCTGAAGCGCTGCTCGCGGCCCTGGCCGATCACCATCAGCGCCTCCAGGGCCCGGGCTACCAGCGGATCGCCAAGGCCGTAGTAGCGGTGCCGGCCCTGGACCTGGACCCGCAGCAGGCCCGCGTCCTTGAGCTTGGCCAAATGCACGCTGGCCGTGGAGGTACTGACCTCGGCGATGGCCGCCAACTCGGTGCTGGTGCGCGCATGGCCGTCCATCAAGGCACACAGCATGCGAGTGCGGGCCGGTTCGGCGATGGCGGCCGCCACCTGGGACACGCCGCGGTCGTTCTGCTCAGCATTCATATTTCGCTCCCTGACGAATCATGCCTTCGGAAGGCTGAGGATAGTAGCAACCGACACGCTTGGCTCACACAGAGATAAATCATGGACTTGATCAGCACTATCACCCATCCCGACCCCTACCGGCATTGCTATGCCGCACTACGGGCCGGGTCCGGCCTGGCCTACGACGCCGGGCTCGGGCTATGGATCGCCAGCAGCGCCGAGGCCGTGACGGCGGCCCTCGAACATCCGGCCTGCCGGGTGCGGCCCCTTTACGAACCAGTGCCGGCGGCGCTGGCGAACGGTCCCGCCGCAGCGCTGTTCGCGCGCCTGATGCGAATGAACGACGGCCCCCGCCACAGCCGCCCCCGCGCCACCATCGAGCCGGGCCTGCGGGCCATGGCCGGCATCGACCTGATGCTTGCCCTGGAACACCGGCGGCCACCGCTGGATACGCCGAGCGACGCCGCCGGAGTGCGCCGCTGGCAATTCCAACTGCCAGTGGCGATGGTTGCCGGCTCGTTCGGCGTGGCGACAGCCCAACAACCCGAGATCGCCCGGCGCACCGGCGAGCTGGTGGCCGGGCTGTCGCCCCTGGGCGATGCGTCCCAGCGCCAGGCCGCCCATCAGGCAGCGCATTACCTGGACCAGCAGATGCAGGCCCTGTTGCACACCGATGCTCCCGGACCGCTGCTGCAAGCGATCCGGCAACAGCAAGGGAGCCTGGACCCGGCAGACCTGCGGGCCAACCTGGTGGGTTTGCTGGTCCAGGCCCATGACGCCTGTGCCGGGCTGTTCGGCAATGCCCTGCTGGCCTTGCTCGACCAACCGGCGCTGGCCCAGCGCCTGCGCCACGACCCGGCGCAGCTCGGCACCTGGTTGCGCCAACAACAGAAGCTCGACCCACCGGTGCACAACACCCGGCGTTTCGTGGCCGAGCCCTGCACCCTGGCCGGAGTAGCGCTACAACCCGGCGACACGCTGCTGGTGCTGCTGGCTGCGGCCAACCACGACCCGGCCCTGCCCCCGGACCAGGACTTGAGTTTCGGCGCCGGCCGCCACCAGTGCCCGGGCCGGGGCCTGGCGCTGAACATAGTCGCCAGCCTGCTCCTGGCCCTGCTGGGCACGCCGGCCCTGGCCGAGCTGCGGCTACGCTGGCACTACCTGCCGTCCCTCAATGGTCGGATCCCGTGGTTCAACGATGCATTGCCGACCCGCTGAACCAGGCACCCTTGGCAGCGCCCCGGGCTTGCGGTAAAACCTGCGGCCCACGCGGTGCCCGGCACCCCGACCGATCCCGGAACAAGGAACGCCCATGCTGTTTGTAGTGATGCTGGGGGGCAAGCACCCCCAGGCGAAGATCGAGGTCCACGACGTCCAGTTCGTGGTGGCCGACTCCCTGGAAGCGACCTACCCGCAACTACGCGAGGGCTGGTTCGGCAGCCCAGCCGGCCTGCACATCGACTCATGGATGCAGGTCGATGGCGTCGAAGGCTACAAGCTCGAGCTCAGCCCCCTGGCCCCCGCGGCCGGTGCGCCCCGGCTGTTCTTCATCAACCTGGGCGGCTACGAGAGCGCCACCTTCGGCGAAGCCCATCGCTACTTGCTGGTGGTTGCCTCGGACAAGCAGCAAGCCAAGGCCAAGGCCAAGCAGCAGATGCTCGCCCATTGGCACAAGGCCCATACCGATGCCCTGCTGGATGTCGACGACTGCCTTCCGATCGACCTGTTGCAAGGACGCTACGTGCACCTGGTGCCAGGCCCGCACCGGGGCATAACGCAGCACAATGACTACATCATCCTCGGCTAGGCGCGTAGTGGCGGCCTAGGCTCGCGGTGCGCCGGGCACCAGATAATCCAGGGCCAGATCGTCGATCGGCACCACCCGCTCCAGCAGGTACTGGCGCAAGCGCGCGATCCGCTCCTGCTGGAGGCTGCCGCGCAACCACACCAGGTAGTAACCGTCTCCCGAGGCCACTGCCCGGGGGAACGGCAGCCCCACCCGCCCACGCCGAATGTCCTCGGCCACCAGGTGCAGGTCGCCCACCGACAGCCCGTGCCCGGCCATGGCGGCGGAAATTGCCTGGTCCAGGGTGTCGAAGACCGTACCCCGGTCCAACCGCAGCGCCTGTGCCAAGCCCTGCTCCGGCTGGGCCTGCAGCCAGCGGCGCCAGTCGCGGCGATCCGCCGAAGGGTGGATCAGCTCGGCCTGCGCCAGGCGCTCCAGGGTCCAGGCCGGCGCATCCGCAGGTTGCGGCGCACCGATGGGGATCAGCCACTCGTCGAACAGCTTGCAAGCCTCGACCCCGACCCCGAAGTGGCCATTGCCCAGCAGGATCGCGCAGTCGTAGGGCTCGGCGTGCAGGTCCGCATGATCGAAATCCATCCACACGCTGGCCAACTGCACCGGCAGTTCCGGGCAGTCGCCCTTGAATTGCTCCAGTACCCGCAGCAGCCAGCGCATGGTCAGGGTCGAAGGCGCTTTCAGGCGCAGCTGGCCGCTGTTGGCGCGCAGGGGCAGGCAGGCGTCCTCGATGATCCGAAAGCCGCTCTTGAGCTCCCGGGCCAGGCGCTGGCCGACGTCGGTCAGTACCAGCCGCGGCCCATGACGCTCGAACAGGCGGCAGCCGAACTGGCTCTCCAGCGTACGGATATGCCGGCTGATGGCGCTCTGGGTCAGGGACAGTTCCTCTGCCGCACGGGTGAAGGAGCTGGAACGAGCGGCCACTTCGAACGCACGCAAGGCATAGAGCGGCGGCAGGGACTCGACCATCGGCGGGCACTCATCATGATAAAAAATCATAGTAAGTCACAGCTTTTTGCGTTTTTCAACGCCGGCAAAAGCCCCCAAGCTGCGCGCCTGTCAATTGCCGGGAGCCTGGTCCGTGGAGCTGAATCTGTCGTTGTTGCTGGTCTACATGCTGAGCGTGCTGATGCTGGTGGCGACCCCGGGACCGGTGGTGGCGCTGATCATCAATACCAGCATGAACGCCGGCCCGCGCCAGGCGCTGCTGACCGCCGTGGGCACCAACGCGGCCTCGCTGCTGCTGGCCCTGGTGGCGGTGCTGATGCTGACCACCGGCCTGTCCCTGGATCCGCGCCTGATCAGCTGGGTCAGCCTGCTGGGCTGCTGTTTCATCGGCTGGCTGGCGCTCCAGGGCCTGCGGGAAGCTGCCGCTGCGCCCGGCAGCGAACCTGAGGCCGCTAGCCCACGACGCCGTGGCCAGGGCCTGGCGACCGGCTTCCTGGTGGGGATCGGCAACCCCAAGGACATCATCTTCTTCGTCTCGTTCTTTCCCCAGTTCATCCAGGTCGGGCGCTCCCTGCAGCACAGCGCCCTGCTGCTGACCCTGGTCTGGGCGCTGATCGACTTCGCGGTGCTGGGGGCCTACATCCTCGTCGCACGTCAAGGCTTCTCACTGAAGTACAAGCGCCTGGTCACCGGCTTGTCGAGCCTGGTACTGCTGGGCGTGGCACTGGTGGGGCTGGTCTATTCGGTGCTGGAGTTGCTGCGCCCGGCGGCCTGAGACGTCAGACGCTGCGCAGCTCCAGGGTCAGGTGCGCCAACCCGGGCACCGGCGCCAGCCGCCCACGCAGGGCCTCGGCATTGAGGGACGCGCGGGCCACCACGCTGACGATCGCCGCCCGTGCCCCGGGGCCCACCTGCCACACATGCAGGTCGACGATATTGGCGTCGCCCGGCGCTTCCACCGAACGGCGGATCTGCTCGGCCACCTGCTCGTCGCTGGCATCGAGCAGCACCGCGGCGCTGGACTTGATCAAGGTGTAGGACCAGCGCGCGATCACCAGGGCGCCGACGATGCCCATCGCTGGATCGAGCCAGACCCACCCCAGGTAGCGCCCGGCCAGCAAGGCGACGATGGCCAGTACCGAGGTCAGGGCATCGGCCAGGACGTGGACATAGGCCGAGTGCAGGTTGTTGTCACCATGGCCAGCGTGCTGCCGTTGATGTTCGTGATGTTCGTGATGTTCGTGATGTTCGTGATGTTCGTGATGATGCCCGTGGGCATGGCCGTGATGTCCATGCCCGGCCCCCAGCAACCAGGCGCTGAGGATGTTCACCGCCAACCCCACCACTGCAATCAGCGTGGCTTCGGCAAAAGCCACGCTGGCCGGCTGGAACAAGCGCACCAGCGACTCACCGGCGATGCCCAGGGCTACCAGGCCAAGGATGATCGCCGAAGCGAAACCCGCCAGGTCACCGACCTTGCCGGTGCCGAAGCTGAAACGGCGGTTGCCGGCATTGCGCCGGGCAAAGCCATAGGCCGCCGCCGCGATCCCCAGGGCTCCGGCATGGGTCGCCATATGCAACCCGTCGGCCAGCAGCGCCATGGAACCGGTGAGATAACCGGCGAGGATTTCCCCCACCATCATCACCACCGTCAGCACCACCACCCACAAGGTGCGCCGGGCATTGGCATCGTGATCGGCACCGAGGAACTGGTGCTCATGGGCCAGGCTCGCGGCCTGTTGCGACAGGTTCATCATGGGCTCCTACTTGGAATAACGGCGAATGGCTTGCAGCAGTTCATCCACACCCTTGGCCCGCTCGGCATCGCTGAGCTCGGGATGAGCCACATGTTCCAGGGCATGGGCCTCGATGATCTCGTCCAGCAAACCGTTCATTGCGCCCCGGCTGGCGGCCACCAGATGCAGGGTCGTGGCGCATTCGGCACCGTCCTGCAGGGCCCGTTCGATGGCCTGGACCTGCCCGAGAATGCGCCGGACGCGCTTGAGCAGCTGCTCCTTGCGCTCATGAGTGTGCGACATACCTATACCCCCTATACCTATATGGCGAGCATGCTGCGCCCGGATCGGCCGTTGCGCAAGTCGCTATCGCCGCAAACCTTTGCGCTCCCGGGAGACCGCCGACCAGCGGCATGGCCCGGCAGAAAAAGCTGCTGTTCGTCACACTGCGTGGATTAACATAGCCAAGTGCCATCCCTTCTCCAGGACCCTCTCTTCCATGTTGTCCAGCATCCGATGATTGCCGTCTGGTCACTGCTCTGCCTGACCTCGCTGCTGGCCCTGCTGGTGCTCTGGCTGTTGCGCCGCGAGCGGTTGGCCCAGGCCCAGTTGCGGGCCTACCGGGAACTCAGCCAAGGCCGGCCCGACACCGTCGAACGCTTCGAGCGCAGCCAGTACTTCGCACGGATCGGCACCTGGGACTGGGAGGTCGATACCCAGCACCTGTACTGGTCGGAAGCCATCTACGGCATGTTCGGTTTCAAGGTCGGCGAGGTGGTGCCCTCCTACGAACTGTTCTGCTCTTGCGTGCACCCAGAGGACCGCGAGCGGGTGCGCGCCGGCGAGCTCCATTGCCTGCGCACCGGCGACAACCACGATGAGGAATACCGGGTGATCTGGCCCGACGGCAGCATCCACTGGCTGCGCGAGACCGGCAACGTGGTGCGTAACGGGCACAACGCCACGGTGAAGATGATGGGGGTGGTACGCGATATCACCGACGAGAAGGTTTCCACTCGCCAGTTGCAGCGCCTGGCGCACTTCGATCCACTGACCGGCCTGCCCAACCGCCTGATGCTCGAACAGCGCCTGTCGCGAGCCCTGGAACAGGCGCGCCTGGACCAGACCCGGGTGGCCCTGGTGTTCGTCGACCTCAATGGCTTCAAGGCGATCAACGACCAGTACGGCCATGCCATCGGCGACCGCGTACTGAGCGTCACCGCCCAGCGCCTGCAGGGCGTGCTACGCAGCAGCGATACCGTGGCCCGGATCGGCGGCGACGAATTCGTGGTGATTCTCGAAGGCTTGTCGCCGGCGCTGGACCTGGCCGAGGAAGCCGGGCGCATTGGCGAGAAGATCTTCAGCCAACTGGCGCCGCCGGTGGAGGTCGACGACCGCCGGCACAGCGTGGGCAGCAGCCTGGGGGTCGCGGTGTTTCCCGACCACGGGGCACGCATGGACCAACTGCTGCACGTGGCCGACCTGGCGATGTACGAGGCCAAGCGCAGCGGCAACAACCAGTACCGCCTGGGCCAGTGAAGCCGCAGCTCAGCGCCGCAGCAGGCGTTCACCCAGATAGGCCAGGGCTTGCTGGAACAGCGGATGCCATTGTTCCGATGGCGCCTCGGCCAGGGGATGCCAGAAGAAGCTGAACTCATGGCCGCCGTCATCGCCACAACGGTGGCTCCAGGATTCGGCCAGCGCCTGGACCACCCGGCATTCATGGAAGGCCCAGACCTGGCCGGGGAATCCGGACTGCCAGATGCCCAGCGGGCGCACCGCGATGCCCTGGACCCCAGCCTCCTCCGCCAGCTCGCGGACCGCCGCCGCGGCCGCCGCCTCACCTACCTCGATGCTGCCCTTGACCAGTTGCAGGCCAGCCAATGGGTGCCGAAAAGCCAGGATTTCCAGGCCTGCGCCCTGGCGCAACACCACGGGGCATGCCTTGTTCGCCTGCATGTTCACGCTCCCTGGCTCAGTCGTCGCGGGTCAGCACTTCCAGCAGTTCGATCTCGAACACCAGGTTGGCGTTGGCCGGGATCGAGCCCACGGCACGCTCGCCATACCCCAGGTGCGCCGGCACCAGCAGCTTGCGCTTGCCGCCCACCTGCATGCCCATCAGGCCCTGGTCCCAGCCCTTGATCACCCGCCCGGTGCCGATCACGCACTGGAACGGCTTGCCGCGATCATAGGAAGAATCGAAGCTGCTGCCATCCTCCAGGAATCCGCGGTACTGGGTGGTGATCAGGGCGCCCTTGACCACGGCCTTGCCGTCGCCCAGCTGGATATCGATCACCTGCAACTCATCGCTCATGCGTGCTCATCCTTCAACCATCGCCCCGGTGCGGGGCTGCGGGCGGCTTTTTCGCAGAATTGCCCGGGCTTGGCAATCACTGGGCTTGTCGCCGGATAACGGTGCCGGTCTCGTTGAAGATGCCAGCCAGCGCCGCGTCGAGTTCATCCGGCACCAGCAACCCGGTTTCCCAGCGTATTTCCAGGCTCGGCAGGGAACGACACCAGGCCACCGCCTGGGAGAAGTGCAGGGTCAGTTGGCCCGGCGCCAGCAGCACCTGCTGGATACCGCCGTAGCCGGATACACCCTGGCCCCCGAGCTCCACATGGTAGGTAGCCATGCCCAGTGCCTCGTCCTGCTCGTCGAATTCCTCGGCACGCTGCAACAGCAGGTAATGCGTGGGCTGCGCCGGGTCGTCGGCCAGGCCGAGGATATGCACCTCGTCTTCGGTATAGGCGCTATAGGTGTTGGCGTGAAATTCCAGGTTCATCCATTGTTTTCCTTGTGCAGTCGGTCTGGCCGTCACTGGCGCAGCAACCCATGTTCATAGTCCAGCCAGCCCTGCTCGCCGAGTTCGTGCAAATAATCCAGTACCTGGTCCAGGGATACCTCGGCCGGCACGTTGAGTGCGTAGAACCAGCGATGCAGCCCTTCCCAACTGCAACCCAGCGCCACCAGGTGCTGCAGGACCTGCTGCGCCTCGTCGTGGCCCGGTTCGTGGAACACCAGGCGCAAGGTGCTGTTGGTGCTTGCGCGGATCACCCGTTCGAACCATTTCAGGCCGTCATCCGCCACCCGTACCTGTACCTCATCACCCCAGCACAGCTCGCGGGAATAGAAGGGAATGTTATCGATCCGGTAATGCCCGCAAGGCTGGAGCTGGGCCCAGACGCCTTCGCTGGAAACCGGCGGGTAGTCGTCGACCACCGTCAGCCGGAGCATGATCTTGTCCATCGCCAGTCCCTGGTTGTGCGAAATGGGAGCGCTTTTTCGCAGAATTGCCCGGACCTGGCAACCATCGGCCGGGAGTATTCCGTTACCATGGCCGCCCCCACGCCCCACCTCGATAAGGACATCCATGGCCACCGCCGATATCGTCACCCTGGCGCTGCTCGCCCTGCTGGCGCTGTACCTGTTCAGCCTCTACAACCGCCTGACGATCCGCCGCACCCGCCTGCGCAACGCCTTTGCCCAGATCGAAGTGCAGCTCAAGCGCCGCTACGACCTGATTCCCAACCTGCTGGAAACCGTCAAGGGCTACCTGCAGCACGAACACACCACCCTCACCGCCCTGGCCCAGGCCCGCAACACCGCCCGGGACAGCCTGCAGGCAGCGGCTGCCGAGCCTGGCGACCGCGAGAAGATCCTGCGCCTCGGCCAGGACCAGGGCGCCCTGGACCAGGCCCTGGGCCACCTGCACCTGAACCTCGAGGCTTATCCGCAACTCCAGGGCTCGCAGAACATGGCGCAGTTGAGCGAGGAGCTCACCAGCACCGAGAACAAAGTGGCGTTCGCCCGCCAAGCCTTCAACGATGCGGTGACCGACTACAACCTGTGCAAGCAGCAGGTGCCGGCGCTGTTCTTCGCCCGCTTGCTGGGTCATCGCAGCGACGCCACCCTGTTGCAATTCAGCGACAGCGCGCTGATTCAAGACGCCACCCGGATCGCCTTCCAGTAAAGCGGCCCCTGCCCTGCGGATGTTTGCATGAAATTCTTTCAACACCAGGCCCAGGCCCGGCGCCGCACCCTCAAGCTGCTGTCATTGATGGCCCTGGCGGTGGCCAGCCTGACCGCCCTCAGCAGCCTTGGCCTCGGCTGGCTGTGGCGCGAGCTGAACCAGGAATCCGACCAGCCCAAGGTACTGAACTGGCCCCTGGTCGCAGTGGTGGCCGCCCTTATCGTCCTGGTGGTGCTGCTGGGCAGTTGGTACAAGACCTGGCGCCTGCGCGCCGGCGGCAAGGTTATCGCCGAGCACCTGGGCGGACGCCTGATCAACGGCGCGGCGCGCAACAGCGATGAACAGCGGCTGCTGAACATCGTCGAGGAAATGGCCCTGGCTTCGGGCACCACGATGCCTGCGGTGTATGTACTGCCCGAAGAGGCGATCAACGCCTTCGCCGCCGGTCTCGACCCGCAGCAAGCGGTGCTGGGGGTGACCCGGGGCGCCCTCGCCCGGCTGGAGCGCGATGAGCTGCAAGGCATGGTCGCCCACGAATTCAGCCACATTCATAATGGCGACATGCGCCTCAACACCCGGCTGCTGGCGGTGATCCACGGGCTGCTGCTGTTCAGCCTGGCGGGCGTGCTGGTGCTGCGCCAGGCCGAACGCGAGCACCTGGCCAGCGACCGCCACCGCTTCATCTGGCAGATAGTCTTCGCCGTGCTCGGCCTGGCCCTGCTGATCCTGGGCTCGCTCGGCACCTTGCTGGGCAACCTGATCAAGGCCGCCATCGGCCGCCAGCGCGAATTCCTCGCCGACGCCTCGGCCGTGCAGTTCACCCGCAACCCCCAGGGCCTGAGCGGGGCGCTGAAGAAAATCGGCGGCTGCACTGCCGGCTCGCGCCTGAAGGCCTTCAACGCCGCGCAATACAGCCACATGTATTTCCACCAGGGCGTGCAGTCGCGCCTGGACCGGCTGTTCGCCACCCACCCACCCCTGGCCGAGCGCATACGGCGCCTGGATCCGCAGTGGGATGGGCGCTATCCGGGAGACAGTCGATAAGCCCGACTAGTCATCGTTACTACGTGCCTCATGGCGCCTGAGCCGAGTCTCAACCGATACCCCTTACCCACCGTTGCTCGCCTGCGGCTGAAATCGTCACCGCCAGGCCGTTATCATCGCTGCGCCAAGTTTTGCGTGCCCGTTCTACCAGGAGTTCCCCCGATGCCCCATGAAGGCAACCTGCTACAAGCCGCCGTCGTGTTTCTCTGCGCCGCGGTCGTCACCGTGCCCCTGGCCAAGCGCCTGCAACTGGGGGCCGTGCTCGGCTACCTGCTGGCCGGGGTGCTGATCGGCCCGTCGGTGCTGGGCCTGATCGGCAATCCCCAGAGCGTCAGCCACATCTCCGAGCTGGGGGTGGTGCTGCTGCTGTTCATCATCGGCCTGGAGCTGTCGCCGCGACGCCTGTGGGTGATGCGCAAGGCGGTTTTCGGGGTCGGCCTGGCCCAGGTGCTGCTGACCGGGGTAGTGATCGGCAGCGTGGCGCTGTTCCTCTTCGGCCAGACGCTCAACAGCGCGGTGGTGCTGGGCCTGGGCCTGGCCCTGTCGTCCACCGCTTTCGGCCTGCAGAGCCTGGCCGAACGCAAGGAACTGACCAGCCCCCACGGGCGCCTGGCGTTCGCCATCCTGCTGTTCCAGGACATCGCCGCGATCCCGCTGATCGCCATGGTGCCGATACTGGCCGGTGTCGATCACCACACCAGCAGCGCCGAGGACCTGCGCCATGGCTTGCAGGTACTGGGTAGCATCGCCGTGGTGGTGGTCGGTGGCCGCTACCTGCTGCGCCCGGTGTTTCGCATCGTGGCCAAGACCCGCTTGCCGGAGGTCTCCACCGCCACCGCATTGCTGGTGGTGATCGGTACCGCCTGGCTGATGGACCTGGTGGGCGTGTCCATGGCCCTGGGCGCCTTCCTAGCCGGCCTGCTGCTGGCCGACTCGGAATACCGGCATGAGCTGGAAGCCCAGATCGAACCCTTCAAGGGCCTGCTGCTGGGCCTGTTCTTCATCAGCGTCGGCATGGGTGCCAACCTCAGCCTGCTGCTCAGCGCGCCCTTGGCCGTGCTGGGCCTGACCCTGCTGCTGATCGGCCTGAAGCTGCCGCTGCTGTTCGTGGTCGGGCGCCTGGCCGGTGGCCTGGACCGCGAGCATGCGATCCGCCTCGGGGTGGTGCTGGCGGCGGGCGGTGAATTCGCCTTCGTGGTGTTCAAGATCGGCCGCGACCAGGGCCTGTTCGACGCGCGCCTGCACGACCTGCTGGTGCTGACCATCACCCTGTCCATGGCCCTGACCCCACTGTTGTTGCTGGCCTGTTCGCGCCTGCTCAAGCCCAAGCCGAAACCAGTGGAGATGCCCGCCGAATACCGCCGGATCGACTCCGACCAACCGCGGGTGGTGATCGCCGGCATGGGTCGTATGGGCCAGATCGTGGCGCGTATCCTGCGGGCGCAGAAGGTGCCGTTCGTGGCCCTGGACACCTCGGTGGAAACCATCGAGCTGATCCGCAGCTTCGGCGGCGGCATCCCGGTGTTCTATGGCGACCCGTTGCGGCCGGAGATCCTCAGCGCTGCCAAGGTCGGCCAGGCGGAGTTCTTCGTCATCGCCACCGACGACCCGGACACCAACATCAAGACCGCCGAGCAGGTGCGCAAGCTCTATCCGCACCTGAAGGTCATCGCCCGCGCACGTAACCGCCAGCACGTGCACCGCCTGGTGGACCTGGGCGCCCAGGCCGTGCGGGAAACCTACTACTCGAGCCTGGAGATGAGCCGCCGGACCCTGATCGGCCTCGGGCTCAGCCAGGTCCAGGCCGACTCGCGGATCCAGCGCTTCACCCAGCACGACCAGCAATTGCTGGCCGCCCAGCATGAGGTGTACGACGACGAGGCCAAGGTCATGCAGACCGCCCAGGAAGCCCGTGCCGAACTGGCCCGCCTGTTCGAGGCCGACGAAGAGGACGAACGCCTGGAAGAGAACCTGCTGCCGCCGATGCGCTGAAGCACTCTCCTGACAGATTCTGTCAGCCGCCCGGTCTAGATTGGGCGGCATCCCTCCCCTGACAGGAAACCTCGATGAGCGACGCTGCCCCTGCCCTCAAGGAAATCTTCAACCAGCAACGCCTGATGCATATCGCCGACGCCATGCGCGAGGTGTATCCGGCGTTCGACCACCAGGGCTTTCTCAAGCGCGCCAGCCAGGGCCTGGCCGAGCTCTCGGTGATGCAGCGCCTGGCGCGGGTCAGCGACAGCCTGCACCAGGTGCTGCCCGGGCCCTACGAGCACAGTCTGGAACTGCTGTATGCCCTGGCGCCACGGCTCGACAGCCGCTTCGTCTGCATGTTCCTGCCGCACTTCGTGGCCAGCCATGGCACCCATGACTTCGCCCGTTCCATGACGGCGCTGAAGTTCTTCACCGGTTTTGGCTCCTCGGAGTTCGCCGTGCGCCCGTTCCTGGTCAACCAGCAGGCGGCGACCCTGGAGCATATGTACGACTGGTCGCGCGATCCGGACGAACATGTGCGCCGCCTGGCCAGCGAAGGCAGCCGCCCGCGCCTGCCTTGGTCATTCCGCCTGGAACGCCTGCAGGCCGAACCTGGGCTGGCGGCGCCGATCCTCGAGCGGCTGCGCAACGACCCCAGCCTGTATGTGCGCAAGTCGGTGGCCAACCACCTCAACGACATCACCAAGGACCACCCGCAGTGGGTGCTGCAACGCCTGCAAGACTGGCCGCTGGAGCAACCGCACACGGCCTGGATCGTCCGCCATGGCCTGCGCAGCCTGATCAAGCAGGGCGAGCGCCAGGCCCTGGCATTGATCGGCGCCGGGGCCCGGGCCGAGGTCCAGGTAAAGCACTTCACCGTCACGCCTGCGGCCTTGCGCCTGGGCGAGCGCCTGGAGCTGGCGCTGGAGCTGGTCTCCAGCAGCTCGCAGCCCCAGCGCCTGGTGGTGGACTACGCCATCGACTACATCAAGGCCTCGGGCGCCACCAGTACCAAGGTGTTCAAGCTCAAGACCTTCACCCTGCCCGGTCAGGCGCGCCAGGCACTGGGCCGCCAACAGCAGATCCGTGAATTCACCACCCGCCGGCACTACCCCGGGCGCCACCTGGTGCACCTGTTGGTCAACGGCGAACGGCTGGCCAGCGCGCACTTCGACCTGCTGCCCTGAGCCCCTCTCAATCCACACAAGGAAGACCTCGTGGCAATCATCAACAGGTGGGCCAAGTCCATCGCCAAGGTGCTGGAAAGCAGCTTTGCGGTGAGCAGCAGCATCGCCGACCACAAGACCATCCTGGGCGACGCCCGGGAGAGTTTCATCAGGGATGTGCTGCAACGCTTCCTGCCGCGCAATATCAGCATCGGCTCGGGGCAGATCGTCGATGCCGAGGGCGGGATCTCCAAGCAGATCGACCTGATCATCTACCGCAACGACTTTCCCATCCTGCGCACCTTCGGCTCGGCCGACGTGTACCTGATCGAAGGCGTGGTGGCCACGGTGGAGGTCAAGTCGCAGCTCAACGAAACGCAGTTGTTCCAGGCCCTGGAGAACGGCAAATCGGTACGCAACCTCAAGGTGTCGATCACCCGGGAATCCAGGGACTACTACAGCCAGTTCATGTACCGCAAACCCTTCGCCGAACTGCCCCCGGCGCAATCCTTCTCGGTCCACGACCAGTTGCTGCCGCCAACCTACATCTATGGCTACAACGGCTATACCGCCGGCAGCCTGGACAAGCTGCGCCAGAGCCTCAACACCTGGCACCGCGAGCCCCTGGCCCAGGGCGAGCAGGACGTGATCCTGATGCCGGAGGTGATCGCCACCCAGGGCTGCGTGGCCCTGAAGAACCTCAACAACATCCTGGGCCTGCCTCGGGTTGCCGGCGAAGAGCTGGAAGCCTGCCGCCAGGCCTTCAACCGGGTGCTTGGACTCAACCTGGACAAACGCAAGTTCCTCGGCTATTTCCGCGAGCGTGACGACCAGGGCTTCGACTACGGGATCGGCCTGAAAACCTGCGAGTCGCCCCTACAGTTCCTGATCTCCAGCCTGCTGCAGACCCTCACTAGCCGGGTCGGTCATCCGCAGTTGGGCAGCACCGCGATCCAGTACGACCTGAGCCGCTATCACTTGAGCGAAGAGATGGAAGGTGGCTGGTCGGGCGCCGCGGTGAACCTTACGCGCATCAGCGACCCACGGCTGGACTTCGCCCGGGCCAACGGCTTCTGAAACCTGCGCTGCGGCCACGTGCAACTCGGCCGCAGCGCGCCGGGCTTCAGTCCTTGGCGGTCGTGGCCGGCAACGCTATCAGGTGGTCGTCGCAGCCAAAGCCCACCACGTGCTCGCTGCCCCAAGACACCTCCACCACCGCAATGCACGGGTCATAAGACTCGCCCACCAGGCTGCCATCGGCCTTGAACACCCGCAGGTAGCCACCGGTGGAGTAGCGCGAGCTGTCGCCATCGCCGGGCATGGTCATGGTCGGAATCCAGGCGCGCCAGCTGAACAGCCGGTACTTCTGGTAGTAGAAGGCCCGGTCGTCACTGTAGTAGCGGTCCTGGTAGGGCGTGCCGTAGTAGAACCAGCCATACCCCTTGTACGCCAGGAATACGGCCAGTACCGCGCCGAGCAGGCGTTTGCTGTGTTTCATCGAGGTCTTTCCTTGTACCGAGGAGAACTTCAGGGCTGGGTCACGCCGAGCATCCGCAGGCAGGCCTGGACGATGGCCTCGGCCAGGGCCTGGCCATCTTCCTGGCGGGCGGCGATCACGTCATCGGTGGCGCCGTGCACCCCGGCATAGATCAGCGAGGCGATCACCGTCGGCTGTTCCAGGGGCCAGCGACCGGCCTGCCGCCCTCCTTCGAGGATGCCCTGCAACTGCTGCAGGATCGCATTGCGCTCCGGGTTGCCGCGCCCATGGTGGTGATGGTTGGGGTAGACGATGTCGTGCAGGCGGTAGGTGGCCAAGTAGGCCTGGACGCTGGCGCGGATCCAGCTACTGACCTTCGCCACCCAGTCATCTTCGGCGCAGGCCGCCACCGCCTGTTCCAGGCACTCGAGGAAGTCCCGGGTATAGCGTTCGCCCAGGGCCGCCAGCATGTCGTTCTTGGATTGGAAGTAGTGATAGAAGGTGCCCTTGGCCACCCCGGCGCGCTCGACGATCTGGCTGATGGTGGTGGCCTCCACTCCCTGCTCCAGGAACAGGCTGCGGGCGGCGCCCATCAATTCTTCCAGGCGCACTTCGGCGGGTTTGGTCCGCGGCTGCGGCAGGTCGCTGGCAGGTTCCTGGGCCTTGTGGCGATTCACGATCATGAACGATTCCGGGCGGTGGCGAGGGCCGCCAGTCTAGGGCAATTGCCGGGTAAAAGAGAGTTGAGAATATTTATCATTTTCCATTGACCGACGGTCAGTCGAAATACTAACCTGAGTGCCTCGCCCCTCTCCAGCCCTCCATGGGAGATGTTTGATGGAACGCTATCGTCGCCCGGCCCTGGTGGCCGCCGCCTACCTCGGAACCTTCCTCGCCTCGCTGGACATCAGCATCGTCAACGTCGCCCTGCCGACCCTGCAACAGGCCCTGGCCACCGACCTGGCCGGCCTGCAATGGGTGGTCAACGCCTATGCCATCTGCCTCTCGGCCTTCATGCTCTCGGCCGGCCCCCTGGGCGACCGCTTCGGCCACAAGCGCTGCTGGCTGGCCGGGGTGCTGTTGTTCACCCTGGGTTCAGCGCTCTGTGCCCTGGCCCAGGAGCTCGGGTTGCTGCTGGCCGGGCGTGCGGTCCAGGGGCTGGCCGGGGCACTGCTGATTCCCGGGGCGATGCCGATCCTCAGCCACGCCTTCCCCGACCTGCGCCAGCGGGCCCATGTCATCGGCGGCTGGTCGGCGTTCAGTGCCCTGGCGCTGATCCTCGGCCCCTTGGTGGGCGGCCTGCTGCTGGAGTCCGTCGGCTGGCAGAGCATCTTCCTGATCAACCTGCCCATCGGCCTCCTCGCCCTGGTCCTCGGGTGCTGGGGAATCAGCGAGCGCAAGCACCCACAGCATGCCGCCCTCGACCCGCTGGGCCAGGCACTGAGCGTGTTGTGGCTGGCGGCCCTGACCTATGGCCTGATCCTCGCCGGCGAAGAAGGCTTCGCCAGCCAAGGCCCCCTGCTGACCTTGCTGGTGGCCGCCGTGGGGCTGCTGGCCTTCACCCTGGTGGAGCGGCGGGTGCAACGGCCGCTGCTACCCCTGGACCTGTTCCGCCAGCGCCCGTTCGCCGTGGCCAACCTGGCCTCGTTCATCCTCGGTTTTTCCAGCTACAGCAGCTTGTTCTTCTTCTCGATCTTCCTGCAGCAGATCCAGGGCTGGTCCGCTGCCGAGACCGGCCTGCGCATGCTGCCGCAATTCACCGTCACCGGCCTGGTAGCCATCGGCTTCGGCCGCATCAACCAGCATGTGCCCCTGTCCTGGCTGATGGTGGCCGGCTACGGCCTGGTGGGCCTGGCCATGACCGCCATGACCCTGTTCGACGCCCACACCCCCTACTGGCTGGTGGGCTCGTTGCTGGGGCTGCTGGGCCTGGGCATGGGCCTGGCATTGCCGGGCACCGGCCTGACGGTGATGGCCTGCGCCCCGCCGGAACGCGCCGGGATCGCCTCGGCCAGCATGAATGCCCTGCGCCAGACCGGCATGAGCATCGGCATCGCCCTGCTCGGCAGCCTGATGGGCGCCCGGGCCATCCAGGTGCTGGGCGAATCGGCTCGGGCCAGCGGCATGGCCAACGCCGGCGAACTGGCCCGCCAAGCGGTGACCGAACACCAGTTGCCCCTAAACAACCCGCTGTTCGGCGAGCTGTACCGCACGGCCATGACCAGCGGTTTTCACCTGGCCATGCTGCTGGCGGGTGCCTCCGGCCTGCTGGCCATGGGCTTGCTACTGGCTATTCGCCAACAGCCCCGCGCGGAACACGCGGAGCAGCCCGCAGGGCATGGCAACGCCCTGCCCCAAGGGGGCGAGAACAGGTGAGCGATGCCCATTGTCCGGGGCTTTTCTCCTCGTCTAGTATGGTTGCCGGACCGCGCGTGCCACCTGGGAACGTGCCTTGCAGAACAATAAGAAAACGCCATCGCCATGCCTGCATCCCGCCCCGTCGGCGCCTATGTGCGCCGCCTGAAGCTCAGCCCCTTGCTCGAGTACCTGCAAGAGCGGCAGCTGCGCCTGCCAGCGCCCTGCCAGGCCCAGTGGCAAGGACTTAAACCCGCGGACCATATTCCCCTGGATCAATACCTGGGCTTCTTCGAAGAAGCGGCCCGGACCCTGGACGACCCGCTGCTGGGCGCGCGCATCGGCCTCGCCAGCCGCTCACCGGTACTCTCGCCGCTGCGCGAGCTGTTCCTCAACGAAGCGACCCTGCACGGCGCACTGTTGGAGCTCAATCTCAGCACCACGGCCCTGCAGGGCGGCACCCGCACCCAACTGCGCATCGACGGCGAGCAGGTACAGATCAGCTACCAGTTACCCGCCTACCCGGCCAGGGCCTGCCGCCAGGATGTGGAGTTCAGCCTGGGCATGCTGATCCATGTCTTGCAGTTGCGCCTGGGACAGGACTGGCGGGCCCAGCGGATCGACCTCTGCCATGAACTGACGGCCAAGGACCGCGAGGCTCTGGGCGGGCTGCTGGATTGCCCGGTACGGGATGCCGCGCCAAGCAACGGCATCGTCTTCGCCAGCCATTGGCTGGATCACAGGTGCCCCGGCCAGGGCTGCGATGCCGACGTCCTGCTGTTCTTTCGCGAGCACATCCAGGGCCTGTGCGCCGAACAACACAGTGGCAGCTTCCATGAGCGGGTGCGGCGCCTGCTGGAACGGCAATTGGGCGAACAGCCGCCGTCCCTGGAACGCATCGCGCGCCAGCTGCACCTGTCGCCACGCAGCGTGCAGCGCAAGTTGGCCCTGGAACAGGTGGTGTTCTCCGAGCTGCTGGAGCAAGTGCGGCACAGCCTCGCCCTGGAACGCATGCGCCATCCCGGCACTCGGATCGACGAACTCGCCGACAGCCTGGGATACGCCGACAGCGCGGCGTTCTCCAAGGCTTTCAAACGCTGGACCGGGGTGCCGCCGCTGCGCTATCGGCGGCAGTTCCTGTAGGGTCTGTTGCCGTTTCGGCGCAAACCGCGTTGCCGCGCAACCCGAAGGGACGGGCCGGTTTTAGCGCGGCGCGTCGTTACTCGACGGCTCATTTGGACGGCCAAACTTCGCGTCTCGTGCTTAGCTGCGCGCTAAAACTGGCTCCGGCGCGGTCGCGGCGAAATGGCAACAGGCCCTAGTATGCCCGGCCCTTCAGGGCGGCGAGATGCCTTCGGGATACGCTGTCTCGCTCAGCAGCCGTACCTGGGCGCCGATGGGGACGTTGAACCAGGCCCCATCCACTTCGCCCAGGGCCATGCCGGTATTGCGCCAGGCCCTGGTGTCGAGGACGAAGACGATCGCCACATCCACCGCCTTCTCGCGAAAGCTCACCAGGTACAGCTGGTCGCGCAGCTTGAAGTAGCTGGCCTCGTCGCAATCGCAATCACCATGGCGCACGCCGCCATGGATCTGATACGCATACCAGCGGCTGTTGAGATAGACATGCTCCACCGCCGTGTCCTGGCTGTAGAGGTTGAGCACGCGCTTGCCGATCAGCTCATCGCTGCGCTCGGGCGGTGCACCGGCCGGCCGGCCATCCAATCCGGCGTGATGCAGCGCCTGGCCGACGTTGGAGGCCAACCCGCGAGCCTTGCGCTCGGTATCCAGCCAGGAATGCACCAGCAAGGCCCGGGATCGCTGCTCGTCGATGATCACCACCAGGCTCTGGCGCTGCGCCGCCGGCAATGGCAGGTCGATGAAAAACAGCCCGGCACAGGCCTGCACCACGTTGGCTTGCCCGCCCCCCGCCGCCAGTGCCAACGGCAGGCCCTGCCAACGGGCCTCGCCCTGGTCATCGAACGCCAGCTCGCCCCGCTGCTCGGCGAACCCCAGGACGAAGCGCCGCCCGCGCAGCGCCGGGCTGTCGGGCAGGCGGTTGAGGCGCAACTGCGCGGCAAAGTCATCGAATCCGGGAAGCGCCTGTTCCAGCGGGTTCATGGCCGCACCTCCCGCTGCTCGCCAGCCAGGGCTTGCTGGATCAGCCGCTCGCTGAGCGTCCACAGTTGCCTGGCCTGGGCGACATCACGCACCCGGGGCATGACGCCCAGGTGATCCAGGGGATCGGCGTTGCTCAAAGCCACCTGGCAATCCTCCAGGTAGTAACCGCCACAGCCCTCCAATTGCGGATGCAGCAGGGCCCAGAGAATGCTCGCCGCACCCTCCTCGGTGCTCTTGCGCCGGGTCAACTGGCGCAGCCCGGGCTGGCGTTCGAGCAAGGGCACGAAGTCGGCGTCGGTCAGGTGATTGTGCAGGTTGGTCCCGGCCACCACTCCGGGGGCCACCGCCAGGGCGCGGATGCCCTCCTCGGCCAGGTGCTGGTCCAGGCCCACGGCGAACAGCACGTTGGCCGACTTCGACTGGCCATAGGCCGTCCAGCGGTCGTAGGCCCGGTGCTCGAAGTTGGGATCGGCGAAATCGATGCCCGCCAGGCGATGGGCGCCCGAGGTCAGCAGCACCACCCGGGCAGCGGCCGCCTGGCGCAGTAACGGTAACAGCCGGGTGATCAACCGATGGTGGGCGATATGGTTGATGCCGAACTGGCGCTCCAGGCCATCGTCGGTACGAGCGAAATCGGTGGCCATGATCCCCGCACTGGCGATGACGCCGTCCAGGTGCGGCAACTGCTCCAGCAGCCTTGAGGCCAGCCGGTCGACGTCGCGCAATGACTCCAGGCGCACCGCCTCGAAGTGCAGCGACTGGCTGCCGGTGGCGGCCCGCAGCTCGGCCAGCGCGGCGTTGCCGCGTTCGGCGCTGCTGCCCAGCACCAGTACCCGGGCGCCACGGGCAGCGAGGCAGCGGGCGCATTCCTTGCCCAGCCCCGAAGTGCCGCCGGTCACCAGGTAGATCTTGCCGGAGAGGTCCAGGTCCCGGACCAGGTCCCAGGCTCGTGTATGGGTATCGAATGACATGTTGCTACTCCTTCCTTCATTGAATGAACAGGCTGGCATCCAGCTCCAGGGCCGCACCGGGTGCCTCCAGGGCCTTGACCCAGAGCAGCGCCACGGACAGCTGCAACGCCGCCACGGGCCCCAGCTCACGCTGCAATTGATGGCTGAACGCTTCCAGCAAGGGCTGGCTCGCCAGGGGGCCGGCCTCGATGCCGGGACACTTGAGCAACACCTGCAAGGCCGCCGGCTGGCCACCGGTGTCGAGGCGCCTGGCCAGAGCCCTCGCCGCCTGCTCCACGCTCGCCAGCGATAAGCTGCCGGCCTCGCCGCACGCCAGGCTGACCCAGGTTGGCCGCAGGACTTGCGGGCGCAAGGCCAGGCCATCGATCTCGATCTTGAAATCCTCCAGGACCATGCCGTGGCCACGTAGCACGCACAGTTGCAGCGCCTCGGCCACCCTGGCATCGGCCCGCTGGCGCACAGCCTGCGTTACCAACCGCCGGGCGTGCTGCGGGTCCTGGTCGGCGCGCAGGTACAGGGTCAGGCGGGCCAGGTCGGAGCAGTCGGCGTCCAGGGCCCGGAGGCTGTCCTGGATCTTGTCCAGGATCACCTCCACCTGCTCCGCCAGACCGGGACGGACCTGCAGGTTATCGGCGCTGAAGCCACGCTCCGGGGCCAGCAGTTCCAGGGCCTCGAAACCGGTGAGGAACACCTGGCCGCGATACTCCAGGGCCCGCGCCACATCCATCGGCAGGTCGTCGAACAGGGCCCGCCGTGCCGGCGTGGCATGCCTGGCGAATACCGCCTCGAGCGCCACCAGCGCCCCTTCCCGGGACAGGTGCGGCACCCGGAAAATGGTGCCGACGCTGGGCTCCCGGACCAGCCCGGGGGCCAGGGCATGGCACTGGCGATGGAATGCCTGGATCGCCGCCAGCGGGTCCACGGCGCCATTGCGAATGGCAATGCTGTGCTTGAGCATCGCGCCCAAGCTCAGCCCTCGTTCGGCCAGGACTGCAGCCATGGTTTCGAGCAAGGCGGCAAGTTGCTGTTCCAGGTCACCGTCCACTGCCGCCTGTTGCCAGTTGCAGAAGATCAGGTCCTGGGTTTGCACAAGGTTCATCGGGACTCTCCTCAAGGGATCAGTGGCGCCAGCCCAGCAACGGGTCGAGGGCGAAGTTCAGACCCAGGCCGAACAACCAGCCGCTGGCCGGACGCTGTTCGGCGAAGGGGTTCTGGTAGCGACTGGGTTGCAGCACGTAGTTGATGAAGGGATCCAGGGTCACGCCGCTGCCCAGGACGAAGCGCCCATTGAGCTCGGCGACGAAACTGTCCCGTGGCTGCTCGTAGGCACTGCCCGACAGGCGTCCGGCATCCTTGAGGCGGGCCTGGTAGTCCTTGCTCACGCGAAACCAGCTCAGGCGTGCGCCAAGGCTATCCAGCGGGCGGCCCGGAATGACGTTGAGGGCATTGACCCCAATGAAGCCGAAGGCATCCACCCCACCGGTGACCCCGGGAGTCAGCGACGAGCTGAGCCCGCCTTCCAGGGTCAGGCTGCGCGGGTTGGTATCGAACGGGCGGCTGCCACCGTCGGCGCGGTACACCGTCTTCTGCCAATTGAAGAGAATGCCGTCGGCATGCTCCTGGACCTTGGGCGCGGAGCCTCGGTCGAGCAAGGTCGAGGTACCGGCCACCGTGCGGCTGGGGTTGGGCTGTTTCTTGGTGGAGCGATACAGGGCCAGCTCGAAACGACTGGGATAGAGCGCCTCGCCAAAACGGGTCTGGGTGCCGACCTGGGCCAGGAAGAAGCGCCCGTCGTGGCGTTCCTCGCGCCAGTTCCAGCCGGACTCGAAGGGGATCTGCCCATTGAGCAACCAGCCGCCCACCTGGGCAAAGCGGTTGTCGTCGAAGTTGTAGCGGGCCGTGGCACTCCAGTAGGCGAACGGATAGGCGAACACCGAGCCGTTCATCAGCGTCAGCGGGTTGAAACAGGTGAACACGAAGGCACAAGCCGGCTGCATGAACGAGGTCGCTGGGTTGCTCCGGCCCAGCTCCAGCTTAAGGGCATCCTCCAGCAGGCGCTGTTCGTAGGACAGCTGCACCAGCCGCGCCTTCTTCGGCACGAAAGGCGCCACCGCGCCATAGATGTCCCCCAGCGCCGGACCGTAGTCGACATTGCTGGCCACCGGCGCATAGCTCTGCTTGAGGTGCACGCTGGCGCCCTTCACGCCCAGCAGCTTTTCCAGGTCGAAGTCGGCCGCCAGCATCAGGAACAGGTTGTTCTGGTCCTGGCGGCGCCCCACGCCGTAGGTGTTGTACAAGCTGTACCAGCTACCGAAACCGTGCACGGCGATACCCTGGGCGTCCAGCTGTTCGCCAAGGCTCGGTGCCCGGGCCGGCGCGACCGGGTTCGCGACCGTGCCGGGCTGATCCGGGCCGGCCAGCGCGCACCCGGCCCACAGGGCGCAGCACGCCAGCACAGTCCCACGTTGGACGAAGAATCGATTGTTGTTATTGGAAGGATTCATGGTCGGACCTGTATGGGCGATGGACTCAAGGAGCAGGCACCAGCTCCAGTTGCCGGGCCTGGATTTGCACGCGCTGGCGGTGCAGGCGGTCGAAGTCGTCCGCCAACCGCTGCTGTTCGATGAACTCGATGAAGGGATCGCGGACCTGGGTCTGCAGGCCGGTCAGGGCCTCGATGGCGGCGATCGCGCAGAACGGCACGTAGACCTCCGAGTAGCCGCCCTCATGGATCATCACCAGGCGTCCATGGCCGAGGCGCTCGGCCACCGCCACCATCATCCGGGTCATCTCGCGGAAACTGCCGCTGTGCAATTGCATGTGGCCGAGCACGTCGTAGGTGCTGGCGTCGTAGCCGCTGCCGATCACCAGCAGGTCCGGGGCGAAGCGCAGCAACGCCGGCACCACCAACTGCGCCATGGCATGCAGGTACTGCTGGTGGCCACAACCGGGTAGCAGCGGGATGTTGAGATTGCACCCCTGCCCTGCGCCTCGCCCGAGTTCGTCGGCGCCGCCGGAGCCCGGGGGGAAGCAGTTTTCCTGGTGCAGGGAGATGGTCAGCACGTCCCCGCGCTCGTAGAACAGCGACTGGGTACCGTTGCCGTGGTGCACGTCCCAATCGACGATGGCCACGCGCCGCGCACCGAGTTCGGCAATGGCGTGCTCCACGGCGATGGCCGAGTTGGCCAGCAGCGTCGAGCCCATGGCCTGGTCCCGCAAAGCGTGGTGACCGGCCGGGATGCAGGCGGCATAGGCCCGCTGGTACTCGCCGCGCATCACGCCTTCCACCGCCGCCCTGGCCAACCCGGCGGACAGCGCCGCCAGCTCGAAGCCTCCGGCGGCGAATGGCGCCGCCAATCCCAGTTCTCCTCCCTGCTGCTCGCTCAACCGGCGAAAACGCTCCAGGTACTCAAGGTCATGGACCCTGGCCATCTGCGCCAGGGAGGCCGGCGCTGCAGACTCCACTCGCAACTGCCGGCTCAGGCCGCTGGCGTCCATCAACGCCTTGAGCCGCCGCAGGCAATCGGCCGAGGCTACCCCCGAGCCGCTGTCCAGCGGCTGGACCCACCCGCCGACCGGGGCCGCCAGGGCCGAGGCCCGGCCGGAGTGGAACCACAAACAACGTTCGTCGAACAGGAACGCACTGGCGCCCGCTGAAGGATGCAATTCAGGCTTCATGGCAAAGACTCTTGGATGGCAGGTGGAAGTGCGCGAGGTTGATCGCCGCGGCGGCCAGCAGGGCCAGCAGCGCGCCGCAGCCGAACATCGCCTGGTAGGAAAAGGTTTCCAGCAGGTAGCCGCACAGCGCCGGGCCGCAGGCCAGCCCCAGGCCGAGGACCAGGTTGGTCAGGTTGATCAAGCCGCCCTCGCGGTCGTGCAGGCTGATCACCGTGAGCATGAAGGGCACCAGCAGGGTCCAGGTGAACTTGAACACCAGCACCGCGATGAAGGCCGCATCCGCCCGGGGCACCGCCGCCATCACCAGCAAGGCCAGGGTCAACGCGGCGAACCCCAACAGCAGGCATGCCCCGCGATAGCGATCACGCCCCAGCAAGGTGGCGGCGCCGGCACCGAGGATGCCCAGCGCGCTGGACAGGGTCAGCAACTGGTCCAACTGCCCACGATCCATGGCCGTGGGCGCCTGCAAGGCACTGATGAAGGTCCAGACTCCGCCCAGGCACACATACAGCAGGAAGATCGAGGCCACCCCCAGCAGGCCATGCCTGGAAGCCCCCAAGCGACGGCGCCCACCGCTGGCAGCTAGCTGCGGGACCCGGACGAAGTGCCGGCACAGCGGCACGCAGGCCAGCATCAACAGCGCCTGCAAGGCAAAGCACACCCCGGGGCCAAAATGCAGGAAGGCGCTGGGCAACACCGCCAGTCCCAGGGTTCCGAGTATCAGTTGGCCGAAGATGATCGAGCCGAACGCCCGCCCGCGATCATCCAGGTGCGCAACGCTGCGGGTACACAGGATCAGCAGTGAACCGGCGGCCAGTGCAGTGACGCCCCGAGCCGCCAGGAAGGCGTCGAAATGGCGCTCCAGCAGCAGCGCCGAAACCAGGTTGCCGCCGATGTACAGGCCCATGAACAGCAAGGCCCAGCGCTGCCAGTGACCCGAGCGCAGCCAGTAGATGGCCGGCAAGGTGGCCAGGCTGCTGAAGATCAGCTCCAGGGAAAACATCGCGCCGATCCGGCTCGGGCTCAGGCCGATCTGCGTGGTCAATTGCATGGACAGGGCCGGGGCCCAGAGGAAGGTCGCCGGTAGCACCGACGCACATAGGGTGATGGTGATCAGCAGCCAGCGATGACTGGCCTCGCCCGGCAGGGCTGCAGGTTCGGCGGTAGCGCTCACGATAGGCACCTTCGTTATTGATTGTTATGGGTGAGGTGGCACGGCAACGGCTGCCAATCTAGCAACGGCCCTGGCGACGACCGGCTTCAATTGATGACGACTTTTTGTCTTTTCACGCCAATGCCCGCATGCGCTATCAGGTTGGCCAGGCGCCCCGGCGAGCCGGGGCATTGACAAGCGCGATGGCGGCTTCGACCATCGGCGCCGCAACGGCCGCTGCCGGCCCATGACTCAGGAGATCAAGGATGAAGAGGCTTTCGCTGGTGCTGTGCCTGATGGCAGGCGTGGGCCCGGCTGGCGCGCAGGACCTGGCGGCTGCACGCCAGTCCCTGAAGAACTATGGCCTGGCCTACTGCATGGCCAGGCAGTTTCCCGAGCGCTCGGCCATGGGCGAGGACGTTGGGCATGCCATCGGCATGTATGGCGTCATGGGCGCAGGACTGCATCAGGTCCTGCAGGACGAAGACACACTCACGACCCTGCATGACCCCTATGACGCCACCACCGAATACGTCTTCAAGGCTTATGACCAGGTCGCGGCCAACAGCAAGCACCGTCCTGGAAAAGTCGTGCTGCACGCTTGCTTGCAGGTCTACAACTCCAGGGCCTTCGACCAGTTCATCCGGAGCCAGGACTCCTACATCCGTCAGCAAGACCTGCAAGCTGCCGGCCCCAACTCCTGACAGCGCTCGATGTGCCAATGGCGACAGACCCGCCCTCGCCTGGCCGCGCGCCGACAGCAACCGGTGGCAGGTGTCGCTTAAACACCGGTCGAGGTCGAATCCAGCGCTCGGTCAGCGACGCCACTGTCCATACTCAGGCACCTGTCCCCGGTAATGGAATACGCCCGTGAACCTGCCGCAGCCGCCCGCCCCTTACCTGGTCAATCCCCTGCCCCTGGACCCGCAACAGCGGCGGCTGTTCCACGAACAGGGCTACCTCAAGCTGCCGGGATTGCTGACCAGCGCCGCCATCGAACCGTTGCGCCAGCTGGTGGAGCAGCAACTGCGCCCGACCCAGGCCAGCGCTGGCGAGGGGTTCAACCGCCTGACCCACCGCCTGGAGCAGGACGGAATTCTCCGGCAACTCCAAGGCCAGCCGGCATTGGCCCAGGTACTGACTTACCTCACCGACAGCCGGCTGATCCTGTGCGAGGCCCAGGGCTTCGAGCTGGGCCAGGGGCGCTCGGGTTTCGCCTGGCACTACGATTCGCTGAACTTTCGCTACATCCGCCCCCAAGACCCGGCCTTCAGCCTGTGGCTGCCCCTGCAACCGGTACGCCCAGAGGCACAGGGTGGCGGCATGGCCTGGGTGCCGTTGTCGCTGTGCTCGGCCCTGGGCAACTTCCAGTTTTCGCGAATACTGGCCCAGCAGTTGGCCCAGGGCGAGTCGATCGCCGAGCTGTCCGAGCTCTTGCGCCAGACCTACGCCAGCCCGGGCCCCTTGACCGAGCGTTTCGAGCGACAGCGCATCGAAGAGGCCTTCGAGCCCGGCGATGCCCTGCTGTTCAGCAAGTACCTGTGGCACCGCTCCAGCCCCTTGCTCGCCGGCGAGCTGTCCCGGCGCCAGGCCGTGACCCTGCGCCTGGTGGCTGCCCAGGCGCGCCTGGACCCACTGTTGCAGGACGGCGAGACCCGCACCACCGGCGGCCTAGGCATGGGCCAGGAGCGCGGGGCACTCAAGCCGCTGTCCTATGGCTCGCGCTTCGTCGATATCCAGGCCGGCGACCTGCTCAGCAGCTCGGCCCACTGTGGGCCGCTTTTGTGAGTCGCCCTAGACCTGCGGGGCGGTCCCCAGCAATACCGGTTGGTGCGTGGCGCACAGCTCCATGAGGTAGTCCCAGACCACCCGCAGGCGCACCGACTTGTGCAGCTCGCGGCGGGTGCTGATCCAGTAGGCGCGCTGGATGCTCTCGGTGGGCAACAACGGCACCAGCTGCCGATCCGTGGCGGCCATGTAGCACGGCAGCACCGCGATCCCCAGGCCCGAGCGGGCTGCCTCTTGCTGGGCGATGACGCTGGTGCTGTGGAACAGCACCTGGGGGTTGCGACAAAAGCTGTTGAGGAACATCAGCTCCTGGCTGAACAGCAGGTCGTTGACGTAGCCGATCCAGGCATGGCGCCCCAGGTCCTCGCGATTGCGCAGCGGCGGCGCGCGGTCCAGGTAGGCCTGGCTGGCGTACAGCGCCAGGCGGTAGTCGGTGAGCTTGCGAGTCACCAGCATGTCGGCACTGGGTCGCTCCAGGTGGATGCTGATTTCCGCCTCGCGGTTGAGGATGCTGACGAACCGCGGCACCGCCACCAGTTCCACCTCCAGCCCCGGGTAACGCTCGAACAAACCGCCCATGCGGCTGGCCAGGAACTTGACCCCCAGGCCCTCGGTGACGCCGACGCGGATCTTGCCCAGCAGCGCGCTGGACTGGGTGATTTCCTCCTGGGCCAGCAGCGCCACGTTCTCCATGGCCTCGGCGTGCTTGAGCAACGCCTCGCCGGCCGGGGTCAGTTCATAACCCTGGGCGTGCTGGACGAACAGCGCGGTGCCCAGGGCTTTCTCCACCGCCTCGATATGCCGCGCCACCGTGGCATGGGTGGTGTTCAGCCGTCGCGCCGCGGTGAGCAGGCGCCCGCTGCGTTGCAGTTCGAGAAAAAAGCGCAGGTCGTTCCAGTCGAACATGGGGATTCCTTGCCGGTGCCTTGGGGCGAACACTGTTAGAAAACGCACAGCGGGTGGGCAAAAACTAACATTCTTTTGACGAAAGCTAACAACTAGGATGAGGCACAAGGCTGCCGCGGATGACGGACAGCTGCTAATAAGAATCTGCCAACGAGGTCACGGATGCTTCCTGCCTTTGACGCTTTCGACTACATCGTGGTCGGTGCCGGTCCTGCCGGCTGCCTGCTGGCCAATCGCTTGTCCGCCAACCCCCAGCACCGGGTGCTGCTGCTGGAAGCCGGCGGACGCGACAACTACCCCTGGATCCACATTCCCGTCGGCTACCTGTTCTGCATCGGCAACCCACGCACCGACTGGTGCTTCAAGACCGAGGCCGAACCAGGCCTGCAAGGCCGCTCCTTGAGCTACCCGCGGGGCAAGGTGCTGGGCGGCTGTTCATCGATCAACGGCATGATCTACATGCGTGGCCAGGCCGCCGACTACGATGGCTGGGCCGCCGAGGGCAACCCGGGCTGGAGCTGGAGCGAGGTCCTGCCGCTGTTCAAGAAGAGCGAGAACCACTTCGCCGGGGCCAGCCCGCTGCACGGCGCCGCCGGTGAGTGGCGGGTGGAGCGCCAGCGCCTGTCGTGGCCGATCCTCGATGCTTTTCGCAGCGCTGCCGAACAGAGCGGCATCCCACGGATCGACGACTTCAACGGCGGCGACAACGAAGGCTGCGGCTACTTCCAGGTCAACCAGAAGGCCGGGGTGCGCTGGAACGCCGCGAAGGCCTTTCTCAAGCCCATCGCCCAGCGCCCCAACCTCACCGTCCTGACCGGCGTCGAGGTGCAACGGCTGCTCCTCCAAGACGGCCGCGCCACGGCGGTGCGCGCCATGGCCCAGGGACGCCAGCAGGACTTCAAGGCCCGCCGGGAGATCATTCTCTGTGCCGGCTCCATCGGCTCGCCGAGCATCCTCCAGCGTTCCGGCATCGGCCCGGTGGCGTTGCTGCAACGCCTGGGCATCGGCGTCGCCCATGCCCTGCCCGGGGTCGGCGGCAACCTCCAGGACCACCTGCAACTGCGGCTGATCTACAAGCTGGACAACGCCCGCACCCTGAACCAGATCGCCGGCAGCCTGTGGGGCAAGATGGGCATGGGCCTGCGCTACCTGTACGACCGCAGCGGCCCGCTGTCCATGGCTCCCAGCCAACTCGGCGCCTTCGCCCGCTCCAGCCCCGAGCAGGCCACCGCCAACCTCGAGTACCACGTGCAGCCGCTGTCCCTGGAGCGCTTCGGCGAACCCTTGCACGACTTCCCGGCGTTCACCGCCTCGGTCTGCGACCTGCGCCCGCAAAGCCGTGGCCGGGTCGAGATCCGTTCCGTGGACGCAGGCCAGGCGCCGCTGATCCAGCCCAACTACCTGAGCCATCCGCAGGACCTGCAAGTGGCCGCAGACGCCATCCGCCTGACCCGGCGCATCGTCGCCGCCCCGGCCCTGCAAGCGTTCAGTCCCAGCGAGTACCTGCCCGGCGCGCAATTGCAAAGCCAGGAGCAATTGCATGAAGCCGCGGCGAAGATCGGCACCACCATCTTCCATCCGGTGGGCACCTGCCGCATGGGCCTCGACGCCCAGGCCGTGGTCGACGCCCAGTTGCGCGTGCATGGCATCCCCGGGCTGCGCATCGCCGACGCCTCGATCATGCCGCGCATCACCTCCGGCAATACCTGCTCGCCGACCCTGATGATCGCCGAGAAAGCCGCCGAACTGATTCTTGCCACGACCACAAGGAGCCCTGCCCCGGAAAAACAGACCGCCGCCCACGCCTGATTGTAGGAGCGAGGCTGCCCGCGCCAGAGCCAGCCGGCACGCCAGAGAGATCGAGCCGCCCACGCCGACGCTAGCGCGGGCAAGCTTCGCTCCTACAGAAAAATCCAACGCCGGACCGTAGGAGCCAGGACTGCGAAAAACAAGATAGCGACGCCACGCCGGCGCCGACAGTGGAACAACAAAAACAATCACTGTAAGGGATATCGATATGTCGGAACATGCTCAAGCGATGGACTCCACGGCCGTGGCGCCCACCAGCAAGGAAAGCCAGAAAGTCATCTTCGCCTCGTCCCTCGGTACCGTCTTCGAGTGGTACGACTTCTTTCTCTACGGTGCCCTGGCGGCGGTGATCAGCAAGCAGTTCTTCGCCGGGGTCAACGACACCACGGCCTTCATCTTCGCCCTGATGGCCTTCGCCGCCGGCTTCGTGGTACGGCCCTTCGGCGCCCTGGTGTTCGGCCGCCTGGGGGACATGATCGGGCGCAAGTACACCTTCCTCGTCACCATCATCCTCATGGGCCTGGCCACCTTCGCCGTGGGCCTGTTGCCCAACTACGCCAGCATCGGCATCGCCGCGCCGATCATCCTGGTGGCCTTGCGCATGCTCCAGGGCCTGGCCCTGGGCGGCGAATACGGCGGCGCCGCGACCTACGTGGCCGAGCACGCACCCCAGGGCAAGCGCGGCCTGCACACCAGCTGGATCCAGTCCACCGCGACCCTGGGCCTGCTGCTGTCGCTGCTGGTGATATTGGCCTGCCGCTACTTCACTGGCGATCAGTTCGACGTCTGGGGCTGGCGCTTGCCGTTCCTGCTGTCGATCGTGCTGCTGGGCATCTCCACCTGGATCCGCATGAGCCTGCACGAGTCGCCAGCGTTCTTGAAAATGAAGGAAGAAGGCCAGGCCAGCAAGGCGCCGATCCGCGAATCCTTCGGCAATTGGGAAAACCTCAAGGTGGTGCTGATCGCCCTGTTCAGCATCAACGCCGGGCAGGCAGTGACCTTCTACGCCGCGCAGTTCTACGTGCTGTTCTTCCTCACCCAGTTCCTCAAGATGGATCCGGTCCTGGCCAACAGCCTGCTGATCGTCAGCGTGGTGATCGGTGCGCCGATGTTCATCTTCTTCGGCTGGCTCTCGGACAAGGTCGGCCGCAAGCCGGTGCTGATGCTCGGCCTGCTGCTGGCCACGGTGCTGTACTTCCCGATCTTCAAGTGCCTGGCCCACTACGCCAACCCGGCCATCGACCAGGCCAGCCGCCAGGCGCCCATCACCGTCACCGCCGACCCGGCCACCTGCACCTTCCAGTTCGACCCGGTGGGCAAGGCGCGCTTCGACAGCCCCTGCGACAAGGTCAAGACCTTCCTGGTGAAACAGGGCCTGCCCTACTCCAGCATCGCCGCCCCAGCCGGCAGCCCGGTGCAGGTCAGCATCGGCGACGTGAAGATCGACGGTTTCGACGAGGCGGCCCTGCGTGGCGCGGTGACCCTGGCCGGCTATCCGCAACAGGCCGATAGCCAGAACGTCAACAAGGGCATGGTAGTGGCGCTGATCGTCGCCCTGATCCTGATTGCCGCCATGTGCTACGGCCCGCTGGCGGCGTTGATGGTGGAACTGTTCCCGACCCGCATCCGCTACACCTCGATGTCCCTGCCCTACCACATCGGCAACGGCTGGTTCGGCGGTTTCCTGCCCACGGTGTCCTTCGCCCTGGTGGTGTACACCGGCGATATCTTCTACGGCCTGTGGTACCCGGTGGCGATCACCGGGGCCAGCCTGCTGGTCGGCCTGCTGTGCCTTAGGGAAACCCGCAAGGTCGACATCAACCACATCTGATGGCCACGACCGCCAGCCAGGGCACGGCCCTTGGCCGGCGGCCGGCTCACTCAGATGTTGTTGCAGCCCTTGGCGATGGAGTCCTCATTGGAGGTGTAGGGGCGCGAGGGCTCCAGGTTCCACTGCGGCTTGTCCCGGGCGATGTTGAAGTGGCAGACCAGCTGGCGGCGCATGCTGCCCACGCTGCTGTCGCGGTTGTCCGGGTTGTTCTTCCACTGCGCGTCCAGGTAATGGTCACTGGCCAACTCGTTGAAGAAGTTGTTGGTCTGGTTGTCCTGGACCTTGCGTCCGCAATCGGTGGGGGTGACTTCCAGGGTCATGATCTTCTTGCCGAAACCCGGGTCGTCGCGCTCGATCCAGGTAGCGCTCTGCACATAGCGTTCGCAGCTGTTCTTTTCGGTGATGGGGTAGATCACCTGCTTCTTGTTGTCGTAGACGAAGCTCGCCTCCTGCTGGGGTGTCTGCGGCAGCTTCATGTTGATCACCGGCAGGTATTGCCGGACCGCCTGGTACCACTGGATCTGGTTCAGGCGCGCGCCTTCCAGGCCGCCGTCCTCGGTGTAGAACAGCGCCAGGATCGACGGCGACTGCGGCGGTTTTTCTTCCCACTTGGCCAGGCGCAGTTCGTTCTGGGTACCGAAGGATTCGGCGGCGATCTGCGCCATGGAGCGGATGCTCTGGTAGAACGCCGGGCCGGCTGCGGCATTGCGTTCGTCACGCACGTCGAAGGAGCACTGGCGCGAATGATCGCCTCGATTCTGCCGGTAGTTGGCACCCCATTGCTCGGCGGTGGTCACGCCGATCTCGTGGCAGTATTTCTCGACGCTGCCGGGGGTGCGCCGCGAGTCGGTGCAGCCTTGCTGCTGGCGATCGTCGGTGGCGGCATCGATGGGGAAGGAACACAGCACGGCGTAGTCCTGGTGATCCTTGGGGTTGCCGAAGATGGTGTCGAAGATGAAGCCGCTCTGCAGGCCGTAGGCCAGCTTGCGGAACTTGGAGTCCTTGCGCAGGTAGGACGCCGAGACACCGCCACTGGCCTGGCTTTTCGGGCTGATGCTGTAGAACTGGTAGTCGGTGGAAGGCCAGGTGGCGCGAAAC
Organism: Pseudomonas piscis; assembly: GCF_009380155.1. Classification (GTDB taxonomy): domain Bacteria; phylum Pseudomonadota; class Gammaproteobacteria; order Pseudomonadales; family Pseudomonadaceae; genus Aquipseudomonas; species Aquipseudomonas piscis. Next base: position 1,310,675 of record NZ_WHUV01000002.1, read on the forward strand.
AGCACCCCCGAGCAGAGGAACGCCGGCTTGGACGGGCCGCCACAGTCCTGGCGGGTGTCGTTGTACAGCTGGTTGAGACGGGCCACCGTGTCGCTGCCCTGGTCGGCCTGGACAGTGGGCAACAGGCACAGGCCGGCCAGGCCCATGGCGAAGGAGATGCTGAGTTTCATGACATGACTTCCGTGTGGAGTGAGTTCCCTGGCCGGTCGCCAGCGCGACCGGCGCCTGCCAGAGGATAGAAGCGCGACCTTGCGCCAACGGGGTTTTTCCGCTGGCTGTCCCCAATCGCCGCTGCCCCGGGATCAGCGCTGTGCGACTTGAACAAAGCGCGACTTTGCGCCACTGTCTCGGCACTTTTGCGCGGGAGACCTTGCATGCTGTTCATCTTTCCCACAGTGGCGGCCCTGGCCTTGGCCCTGCTGTTCTGGCGCCGGCAGAAAGCCCTGGTGGCGCTGCGCCGCGAAGCTTTCATCCGCGACTTCAGCCTGCCGCCCGGCTTGTTCACGCCCCTGCGGGCCCGGCATCCCCAGCTGACCCTCAAGGACTGCCAGCTGGTGGCCCAGGGGTTGCGCCAGTTCTTCCTGGCCTACCTCAAGAGCGGCCAGCGCTATGTGTCGATGCCCTCCCAGGTGGTGGACGACTTGTGGCATGAGTTCATCCTCCATACCCGGGAGTACCAGGCGTTCTGCCACAAGGCCTTCGGCCAGTTCCTGCACCACACCCCGGCGGCGGCCCTGGGCCAGAATGCCGAGCGCCGGAGCGACGACGGCCTGCGCCGGACCTGGCAGCAGGCGTGCCGCGAGGAAAACATCAACCCCGCCCGCCCCAGCCGCCTGCCGTTGCTGTTCGCCCTGGATACCAAGCTGCAGATCGCCCAGGGCTTTCACTACGTCGCCGACTGCCAGTCCCTGCGGCGCCTGGCCGATAGCAGCGCCGGCAGCACTGTGGTGCATTGCGGCAGCGACCTGCACGGCAGCTCTGCGGACAGCGACTCGTCCCCCAGCAGTTCCGACAGCGACAGCTCGCGCTTCGGCGGCGATGGCGGCAGCAGCGATGGCGGCGGCGACAGCAGTGGTTGCGGGGGCGGCGGTTGTGGCGGCGGGGGCGGCGACTGAGCGCCGGGGAAACATGTGGCGGCCGAGCTGCTACCGAGCAGGTGGCGGCCCTGGCCGACAGAGTGGAAACGGCGCATCGCGCGCCGCTCCACTGGACCTGATCGATCAGGCGATGATGTCGGTCGTTGCTGCCTGGCCGACGATGCCCACGGCGAAGTCCGTCGTGCCGTGGCCGGTGAGGTCAACCAGCAGGCTGCTTTGGTTGGTGCCGGCGTTGTAGCTGAGGATCGCGTCGCCCGCATGGCCGGTGAAGGCCTTGACGAAGTTCAGGGCTGCGCCACCGGTGGCGAACTGCGGGATCCCGGTCAGGTCGATCTTGTCCTGGCCGCTGGTGAAATCCATGATCCAGTCCGGTGCGTTGACGGTGGAGTCCGACGCCGCGCCGAAGACGAAGGTGTCCGCCCCGCTTCCGCCCCACAGGGTATCGGCGCCGCCACCACCGTAGATGATGTCGTTGCCGGCACCACCCTTGAGCACGTTGGCCGCTGCGTTGCCGATCAGCAGGTCGTTGCCGGAACCGCCAATGGCGTTCTCCACGGTCACGCCATAGGCGATGGAAACGTTGCCCACCAGGCCGCCAACGTCGGAGAAGGCACCGGCATTGAGGTTGATCTTCTGGTTATGGCTGAAGCCGGAGAAGTCCAGGGTGTCGTTGCCGCCGCCGTCCCAGACTGCGAACACCAGCTTGTCGCTGTTGGAGTGGGCACTGTAGAAGTCCCGGCCGGTGTTGGAGTTGAAGCCGTACACGGTGTCGTCGGCACGGGTCTGGTAGTTGGCGCCGTAGAGCTTCTGCACCGCGACGATATCGTCCACCAAGGGTGCCGAGGCATAGGCGCCACTACCGTCCTTGGTGAAGTTCTGCCCGGTGTTGCCCTCACTCCAGTAGCTCATCAGGCTGTAGCCACGGGTGTCCTGGGCGTAGCTGGCGTCCTTGTAGGTGGGGTTGCCATTGCCGGCGTTGTAGGTACCCGGATGGGACAGGCCCAGGGTATGGCCGATCTCGTGGGTCAGGGTCTGGCGCCCGTAGTTGCCGGTGCCGGGGGTCTCGTTGACCCGGTACTGGCTGTTGATCAGGTACCAGGACTGGCCGTCGTAGCTGCCACCGGACGGCAGGTAGGCGAAGGCCGCGCCGCCGGTGCTGACGTTGTAGTTGCCGAAGGTCATGTGCCCGTCGCCACCCTTGGCCGCCTCGGTGAAGCTGACGTTGGCCACATCCGCCCAGGACTGCATCGACAGCACGGCCTGGGCCTTCTGCAAGGCGCTGAACTGGCTGAAGGTACCCAGGGACGGGTTGTAGTTGGCGGGTTTCTCGGTGAGGAAGGTGTAGGTCAGGTCGATCTTGCCGTCACCGTTCTTGTCGTGCCAGGACAGGTTCTTGCGCAGGATCGCATCCGCGGCCTGGTCGGCGGTGAACGACGGCTTGCCGTTCACCAGATCGCTGCCACCCCGGTCATAGCGGTGGCTGAAAGCCTGTACCTGTTGGTAGGCGTTGCTGGCTTGTGCGGCCTGGTCGGCCCAGTTCCAGGTGATTTCCGACAGTGCTTTTGACAGTGTCTTTGACATTGCTACGTCCTTGTTCCAAACAAGATGATGTTCGATAGAACACAAACGACCCCGCCTGCGAGATCGTCCTATCACTCGCCCAAAGAGGCGTTGGAACGCTGCCACAGTGATCGGCGGCCAGTCCATGGTTTTCTTCGCCCGACCACGGTGTGAAAACTCCACTGGCGTGGGGTCGATTTCCCCTCTCGCGCGCGCATCGCGCCGGCGATAGGCTAGGCACTTGTCCGGGATTGGCCACATCGTGCCCGTCCCTTTCACGAGGAGTCCGTAATGCGCAAGATCCTGTTGCTGGGCGCTTTGCTGAGCGTCGCTGGTGCAGCCTGTGCCGAAGGCGTGCCACTGTTCAACGTCGCCTGCCCGGGCAACCTGGCGGTCAGTGCCGACCAGGGCGGGCCGGTCTATATCAACGGCAAGGCAGTGCAGAGCATTGCCGTGGATGACCGGCATTTCCAGGCCAGGATCCCGGAGGCCACCCTGTCCATCAGTGTCGAGGACGACGAGTCGGTCACGGTGAAGTACAGCGGCAAGCACGGCACCAACCTCGTGTGCGAAGCCGTCGACGACTGATCCTTGAAACTCATTCGCTGGCCGTTTTGACAGCTCGCAGGTGGGTGTCGGGTTCTCTCAGAACAAGCCCATCTGCCCGCCCACCAGGGTTGAGAAGTCGTCCTGCACGAAAGGCAGGATGGCGTCCGCCACTGGCTGCAACTGGCGCGTCAGGTAGTGCTCGTAGTCGATGGCGGCGCGGCGGTTCTCCAGGGGCTCGGGACCGGCCAGGGTGATCACGTAGCTGATCCAGCCTCCGCGCTGGTATTGCAGTGGCCGGCCCTGCTCACGGTTGTAGTCATCGGCCAGGCGCGCCGCGCGGACATGGGGCGGGACATTGCGCTCGTAGTCGTCCAGGGGCCGGCGCAGGCGCTTGCGGTAGATCAGCAAATCGTCCTGCTGGCCAGCCAGGGTGCGCTGCACGTAGTCGCGCACATAGTCCTGGTAGGGCTGGCGATGGAAGATCCGTCGATACAGCTCCTGCTGGAATTCCCGGGCCAGCGGCGACCAGTCGGTGCGCACGGTCTCCAGGCCCTTGTAGATCATCTCCTGGCTGCCATCGGCGCGCTGGACCAGGCCGGCGTAGCGCTTCTTGCTGCCCTCCTCGGCGCCGCGGATGGTGGGCATCAGAAAACGTTTGTAGTGGGTTTCGAACTGCAACTCCAAAGCGCTTTCCAGGCCGTACTGCTCGCGCAGGTGATCGCGCCACCACTGGTTGACGTGGGCCACCAGGGCCCGGCCGATCTGCCCGGCGCGCTCCTCGTCATGGGAACTGCCCAGCCAGACGAAGGTGGAGTCGGTATCGCCATAGATCACCTGGTGGCCCTGGGCCTCGATCAACTGCCGGGTGCGGGCCATGATCTCATGCCCGCGCAAGGTGATGGACGAAGCCAGGCGCGGATCGAAGAAGCGGCAGCCACTGGAACCCAGCACACCGTAGAAGGCGTTCATGATGATCTTCAGGGCCTGGGACAACGGCGCGTTGTGTTCGCGCTTGGCCACTTCCCGACCCTCGGCCACCCGCTGGACGATAGCCGGCAGGCAATGCCGGGTACGGGAGAAACGCGCCCCGCGAAAGCCCGCCACCGAATGCTGTTCGTCACTCTGGCGCAGGCCTTCCACCAGGCCCACCGGGTCGATCAGGAAGCTGCGGATGATCGAGGGGTACAGGCTCTTGTAGTCCAGCACCAGCACCGATTCATAGAGGCCGGGCCGCGAATCCATGACGAACCCGCCAGGGCTGGCCTGGGGTGGCAACTCGCCGAGATTGGGTGCGACGAAACCCTGGCGGTGCATCAGCGGCATGTACAGGTGGGTGAAGGCGGCCACCGAGCCGCCACTGCGATCGGCCGGCAAGCCGGTGACCGTGGCGCGCTCCAGGAGGAAGGTCAGCAACTGGGTCTTGGCAAAGATCCGCGTCACCAATTCGCAGTCCTTGAGGTTGTAGCGAGCCAGGGCCGGCTTGTCCTCGGCGAACATGCGGTTGATCTCGTCCATGCGCTGGTAGGGGTTGTCGATCGACTTGCCCTCGCCGAGCAGGGTCTGGGCGACGTTTTCCAGGCTGAAGGACGGGAAGCTCCAGGTGGCCGAGCGCAAAGCCTCGATGCCGTCGATGATCAAACGCCCCGCCGCCGAGGCGAAGTAATGGTTGTGGGTGGCGTGCTCGCGCCAGTGCATCTCCTCGCCACCACGGCCCAGGCGCAGCGGCACCGCCAGGCGCCGGGCATGTTCATGCAGTACCCGCAGGTCGAACTGCACCAGGTTCCAGCCGATGATCGCGTCGGGGTCGTGCTCGGCCAGCCACTGGTTGAGCTTCTCCAGCAATTGCTCGCGGCTGGCACAGAACTCCAGGTCGAAGTCCACCGCGCTGTCGTCGGCGCGGGCCTTGCCGAGCATGTACACCTGGCGCTGGCCACAGCCTTCCAGGGCGATGGAATACAGTTCGCCGCGCTCGCTGGTCTCGATATCCAGGGACACCAGGCGCAGCTGCGGGCGGTAGTCGGCGGCGGGTTTCAGTTGCGCGTCCAGCAGCAGCCCATCCGGCCCCGGCAGGCCATTGAACTCTACCGGCGCGGTGATGAAGCGCTCCATCAGGTAGCGCTCCGGTGGCCGGATATCGGCCTCGAACACATCGACCCCGGCGCGGCGCAGGGTCTTGTCCAGGCGGATCAACTGGTTGTGCTGCGGGCAATACAGGCCCATGACCGGACGCTGGTGGAAGTCGCGCAGTTGCAGGGGGCGCAGCTCGACATCCGGGTCGTCGGCCAGCAAGCGTTCGGCCTGGGGTCGCTGCACGGCCGGGATGAACGCCACGGAGGTCTGCAATGGCAAGCGGAGATGGCGCGGACCCTGGTCGGTGGCCAGCCAGAATTCGACTTCCGTGCCCGCTGGCGTATCGCGCCAGTGCCGCGTCAGGACGAAGCCTTGTTGTACATCCACCGTTGCAACCTCAGAGCCGATTCAAGGCGCCGATTCTACCTGTCCCGGCCTTGCTTGGGGGCCTGGATGATGGCTTTACAGCTTTTGTCGGACAATATGTAGTGCTTGAAAATTTTCACTACAAAACCGTTGACGAGCGGATTGCGCCCTTGCATGATGCAGGCGTCCCCCCGATCGGGGGATGAGGCAAAGGTGTTATGAGCAAGCTCGTCTGACCGCCGAGCTGTCGACCCGGATGTGTACTGCCCACAAGGCAGATTGATGAAACTGACCTGGCATTGACCGTCCTCGATTCGACGGGAAAGCCGGCGAGAACTCTTCAAGATGCTTGTGGCCGATGGTGGGAATGTCGGCAGCTTCATCCAGGTTCATGCTGCTTTTCTATCTTTGTGACGCTCTCTGCGTAGCAGTTGATCAAGGTAACTACACACATCAGGCTCTGGGCCTTATCTGTATCCGACAGACACCCTCTGTCGCCCTGTTTCCGGTATCAGGGTTCAACTTACCGAAGTAGCAAGATGAATTAGCGAAACAACTTAGATAGATCGATGAATGGTCAAGGGGGCTACAAATGAATCTTAACAACCAACCCACTATTGATGAATTGGCACGTATGTTCGCCGCACGCAAAGACAGCCACGACAGCCACATCCTGTGGGTCGCCAAGTCGGGTCAAGTGCATATCGACTGCCTGTCGCCCCATAACCATGAAGCAGAGTTCGACCGTAACAACCAAGAGCTGGCGGCCCGCCTGAAGATGTACCGCCGCGGCCAGGGCTACGTCGGCAAGAAGGCCGCCGCCGACAAGGACTTCATCGGCCGGGTCCTGGAGACCCTGAAGACCGAATGGCAATCGTTGCGCGGCAACTCGGAAGTTCGGGTCATCGATCGGTTTTGCTAATAAACGGCCATTACCTGGCCGATAACCAAACAATGAAACAATAATAAAAACGGGCGCTCTTCGAGAGCGCCCTTTTTATTGCCTCATGAAACTAGCCGGCTACTGGCGAAGTGGATTTCCTGGATATCCTGCATCCATGGTCACCGTGATTCGTACTTTGATAAACAGCGGCTCTAGAAAGCAAAGCACGAACAACCGAACGCCCCCCAGAAGCCCTGGAAATCACTCACCGGCACCTTGGCCAATCGCGCCCGCTCGTGCCCGTGGGCATGCACCGCGCAAGGACCGCTGCACTGGTGCAACTGGGCCGACAACGGTGCGGTAGGCTTCCAGTGCCCCGGCACCTTGGCTACCGGCGACCAGTCCGGCGTCACGGGCAAGCTGGGCGGCGCCAGCGAGTGGAAATCGCCGGCAGCATGCACCACCTTGCCGTCCACCACCGTCAGCAGCGATTCGATCCACTTGATCGCTTCTTCCTCGATGCTGAAGTAGTCCGCCGAGAGGGCCACCAGGTCCGCCAGTTGCCCGACCTTGAGCTGGCCTTTCTTGCCTTGCTCCGAGGAAAACCAGGCGCTGCCGTGGGTATACAGCTCCAGTGCGGTATCGCGGTCCAGGCCCTGGGGATACAACGCCAGGCCACCGACGGTCTTGCCGCTGACCATCCAGTACAGCGAGGTCCAGGGGTTGTAGCTCGAGACCCGGGTGGCATCGGTACCGGCGCCCACTGGCACGCCTTCGGCGAGCATGCGCTGGATCGGCGGGGTCATCTCGGCCGCCTTGGCGCCATAGCGGTCGACGAAGTACTCGCCCTGGAAGGCCATGCGGTCCTGGATCGCGATCCCGCCGCCCAGGGCCCGGACCCGCTCGATGTTGCGCGGGCTGATGGTCTCGGCATGGTCGAAGAACCAGGGCAAGCCGTTGAAGGGGATATCGCGGTCGACCTTTTCGAAAACATCGAGCATGCGCGAAATGGATTCGTCATAGGTCGCATGCAGGCGGAACGGCCAGCGCTGCTCCACCAGATGGCGGACCACCGGCTCCAGCTCCTGCTCCATGTCCTGAGGCAGATCGGGGCGCGGCTCGAGGAAGTCCTCGAAATCGGCGGCGGAGAACACCAGCATCTCCCCTGCCCCGTTGTGCCGCAGGAAGTCGTCGCCCTGGCCGTAGCGCACGCTGCTGGTCCAGTTCTTGAAGTCCGCCAGCTCTTGCTTGGGTTTCTGGGTGAACAGGTTGTAGGCGATGCGCACCGTCAATTGCTGCTGGGCCGCCAGTTGCTCGATCACCTGGTAGTCGTCCGGGTAGTTCTGGAAGCCGCCACCCGCGTCGATGGCACTGGTGACTCCGAGGCGATTGAGTTCACGCATGAACTGGCGGGTGGAGTTGACCTGGTACTCCAGCGGCAACTTGGGCCCCTTGGCCAGGGTGGCGTAGAGGATCATCGCGTTGGGCCGGGCGATCAGCATGCCGGTGGGGTTACCGTTGCCATCGTGGACGATCTCGCCACCCGGCGGGTTCGGCGTATGGCGATCGTAGCCCACCACCCGCAGCGCGGCGCGGTTGAGCAACGCCCGGTCGTAGAGGTGCAGGACGAATACCGGGGTATCCGGTGCCGCCTGGTTCAACTCCTCCAGGGTCGGCATGCGTTTTTCGGCGAACTGAAATTCGTTCCAGCCACCGACCACCCGCACCCACTGCGGCGCCGGGGTGCGCTGGGCCTGTTCCTTGAGCAGGCGCAGGGCATCGGCCAGCGATGGCACGCCTTCCCAGCGCAGTTCCAGGTTGTAATTGAGGCCACCACGGATCAAGTGCAGGTGCGAGTCATTGAGGCCAGGGATCACCGTACGGCCCTTGAGGTCGATGACCTGGGTGCTGCTGCCGCGCAGGGCCATGGCCTGGGCATCGTCGCCCACGGCGATGAAGCGCCCGTCCTTGATCGCCACGGCAGTGGCCCGGGGGTTGGCCCGGTCCACGGTGTGCAGGCGGCCGTTGAACAGGATCAGATCGGCAATTGCGTTGTGGTTCATGGCATGGCTCCGATTGAAGCGAAAAGGTTCAGGCCGCACCGCGCGGTTGCAGCCAGCGGCTGAACAGGCGGGTGACCCGAGGCATGAAAACGTAGACCACCAGCAGCACGATGCTCAGGGTGATCAGCACATTGGCTGGCACATAACTGCCAAGCCAGGGCAGCCAGGCGAACAGCGGCTTCCACAGCTGCGGCACGAGGAAGGTCAGCGGCAGGATCACCAGGAAGGTCACGCACGCCTGCTTCCAGCGCGGCGGCGGGGCCGGCGCGGCACCGTCCTGGGGGGTGAACCAGAACTCGCGCTCGACATTGACCTCGGTCTGGTCGCCATCGGCCAGCAGATGCTGGGCCTGCTGCACCAGTTGCCGGCGGTCGGCGGAGTCCAGCCAGTCTTGCAACTGCTCGGTGCTGGCAAAGCGCAACACACTGGTGAAGAGCCCGAGGCCACCACTGTGGCTGCGCACCACGTCGATGCCCAGGTGTCCCGGATAACTGCGGGCCTTGGCGATGATCTGCCGCAGCCAGGTTTCATAGGCCTGTTCCTGGCCCTGCTTGACTCGATGGCGCACCAGCAAGGTCACCACGCCGTCGGTAAGTTCGATGTTCATCTGCGACTCCACACTGCCAGGAGAAGGAACAACGGCGGGGAGCGACTCGCCCCATGCCGCACAATCTCGAAAACCGCCGCCCAAGCGCCTTGGCGCTGCGGCGGCCAGGGACTACAAGCGGCGCTGCCCGGCCTTGTGCACCATGCTGTAGGCGTAATCGACCCCCATGCCGTAGGCACCGCTGTGCTCCAGCACCAGGGCCATGACCGCGTCGTAGGTATCCTTGCGGGCCCAGTCGCGCTGGTACTCGAGCAGCACCTGCTGCCAGGTCACCGGCACCGCGCCGGCCTGGACCATGCGCTGCACCGCCATGTCGTGGGCTTCCTGGCTGGTGCCGCCGGAGGCATCGGTGACGATGTACACCTCATAGCCCTCGGCCAGTGCCTCCAGGGCCGGAAAGGTCAGGCAGACCTCGGTCCACAGCGCCGCCATCACCAGTTTTTTGCGCCCGGAGGCCTGCACGGCCGCCACCAGGTGGCGATCCTCCCAGGAGTTCATCGAGGTCCGCTCGATGGGTTGTTGCTCGGGAAACACCGCCAGCAGCTCCGGCCAGATGTAGCCGCTGAAACTCTCGGTCTCCACCGACGTGAGGATGCTCGGCACGTTGAAGATCCTGGCGGCCTTGGCCAGGGCCACAGTGTTGTTCTTCAGCGCCTGGCGGTCGATCGATTGCACGCCGAAGGCCATTTGCGGCTGGTGGTCGATCAAGATCAGGGCCGAGTTGTTCGGGGTGAGCAGTTCACGAATGGACATGGCGCGTTCCTTTTGCAGTCAGGTTGAAGGGCAAACATGACCGGCTGATGGCGCTGGGAGCGTCCTGTGGGGCCGGCTTGGTGGTTAATCTAGGTCCTGGCTGAAACAGGAACAATTCCCTAAAATCGAGAATCATTGATTCCAAAATAGGGACAATCATGGATCGTATCGAATGCATGCGCGCCTTCGTCGCCACCGTCGACGAAAGCGGTTTTGCCGCCGCCGCACGGGCGATGGACGTGCCCCGCTCCAAGGTCAGCAAGCAGATCCAGGCCCTGGAGGAAAGCCTCGGCGTGCAACTGCTGCAGCGCACCACCCGCAGCCTGCGCCTGACCGAGACCGGCGCCGAGTACTACGAATCCGCCCGTGAAGTGCTGGCAGCGGTGGACGAAGCCGAGCAGCGAGCCCGGGACGGCAACGCCGAGCTGCGCGGAGTCTTGCGGGTCAATGCGCCGATGTCCTTCGGCCTGCGCCGGCTCGGGCCACTGGTGCCGCTGTTCCATGAATTGCATCCGCTGATCGAATTGCAACTGGTGCTCAGCGACCAGCAAGTGGACCCGGTGCGCGGCGGCTTCGACGTGACCCTGCGGATCGCCAGCCTGGCGGATTCCTCCCTGGTGGCCCGGCAACTGGCGCCGGCCCCACGGATCATGGTGGCCTCCCCCGCCTACCTGGAACGCGCCGGCGTGCCGCTCCAGCCCAAGGATCTGGGCAGCCATCGGTTTCTCGGCTACGGCTACCTGCAAAGTGGCGTCAGCCTGCAGTTGAGCAATGGCAGCGATACCCAGCGGGTGCATGCGACCGGCCCCCTGCATGCCAACAATGGCGACCTGTTGGCCCAGGCAGCCGAAGCCGGCATGGGAATCGCCCTGCTGCCGGACTTCATCGTCGAAGAGGCCCTGGTGGCAGGACGCCTGGTGCCGGTGCTGTGCCAGTGGCAGGCGCCGCCCATCAGCATCAACGTGGTCTACCCTTCGGCCCGGCGAGTACCGCAGAAGACCCGGGCCTTCATCGACTTCCTGGTGAGCCGGCTGGCCCAGCCCAGCGCCTGAACCGGACCAACGCACACCTGGCCGAGCCAGCACGCTCCTACACTCAAGGGAGGTTCCTGATGCTTGTGCGGTTATCATGAAAATCTCTCCTCGACTGGCCATCTCCAGCCTGCTGGGTGCCCTGGCCTACCTTGGCCTGGCGATCTGGGGACGCGGCGGCTTCGCAGCGTTCTTCGCCCACCCGGCGCTGACCCTGGTCGCCATCGCCACCTTGCTGATGGTGCTGGCCTCGCTGTACAGCGAGGTCAACCTCAGCAGCGGCGAACAGGAAGACCGGGGCAATCGCTGGGTGCTGCCGGTGTTCGGCCTGATCGGCCTGGCGAGCGGTTTCCTGCCGGCCTATTGCGATCGCCTGGAGTTCTGGACCTTTGGCGGCGAGGCCCTGCGCTGGCTCGGCGCACTGCTGTTCATCGCCGGTGGCGCCTTGCGCCTGTGGCCGGTGTTCATCCTCGGCCGGCGCTTCAGTGGCTTGGTGGCCATCCAGCCCGATCACCGCCTGGTGACCGACGGCCTGTATCGCCATTTGCGCAACCCCAGCTACCTCGGTTTGCTGGTCAACGCAGTGGGTTGGGCCCTGGCCTTCCGTTCCGGGCTGGGGCTGTTGCTGGCGGCCCTGACCCTGGTGCCGCTGATTGCCCGGATCCACGCCGAGGAGGCGCTGCTCCGCGAGCATTTCGGCCAGCCCTACGAGGACTACTGCGCCCGCAGCTGGCGCTTGTTGCCCGGTCTCTACTGAAATGCCGTAAAAAAAATCAGACACCCTTGCCACGGTCAACGCCGCGCTCTAGCCCGGGACTTGGCAGCGGTTCCCTGGCGGCTCGCCGGGGCTGACTGACTCCACCACCCCCTTACATTGGCCAAAGGATTCTTGCAGTATGGGTTCGCCTCGGGGCTTGCTGCCCCAGGGGCACCCGGAAGAACAAGCACAACGAACTCGACAGCGAGATCACCGGCCGATGTACCTCTCGAACCCGTACCACGGATTCACCAGCCCCGCTCCCACGGCTTGCAGCCAGGGTCGCATGGGCATGGCCGTCACACAGGGTTCGCTGCCTGCTCGCCACCTTAGCCACTTCGCCCATCCCCCTCATGAGGTCCATGAGGGTCGCGCCGCCGCCATCGGTTATTACCTGCTGGACAGGTCCTGCCCATGAAGCTCCTGGTCAACCTGCCCATGGCCCTGTGCCGTTCCCGCCTGCGCCACTCCTCACGTCCTCCGGATCACTCGCTCCTGGGCTGATCGCGCAACGTTGCGCATCCCCCCTCCAGACCTGTTTTGCGTCCCTGCGAACGCCCCATGCGTGGTGTCGTCGCAGGACCAGAAAACCTGTGCGCCCTGAAGGCGCAAGCGAGAACGACAATGAATTTTGCCGCCCCCGAAGAGGCCCGTGATTTCCTGGCCGCCAACCCCGATATCGACATGATCGAGCTGTTCATCCTCGATGCCAACGGCGTGCCCCGAGGCAAGCTGCTGCACCGCGAGGAACTGCTGGCGGTGTACGAAAGCGGCCGCCCCCTGCCCAGCACCATCCTCGGCCTGACCCTCAATGGCGACGACGTGGAGAACTCCGGACTGGTGTGGGACGTGGGCGATATCGACTGCCGTGCCTACCCGCTGGCGGGCAGCCTGGTGCGCCTGCCCTGGCGCCAGATCCCCACTGCCGCGGTGCAGGTCAGCATGCACCCGCAAGAGGGCATGCCCGCCAGCATCGCCGACCCGCGCCACCTGCTGATCAAGGTCATCGACCGGCTCAAGGCCGACGGTTATTACCCGGTGATGGCCTGTGAGCTGGAGTTCTACCTGCTGGACGCCAGGCGCGAGGGCAATGGCCGCCCACAGCCAGCGCTGGATGCCGACGGCGGCCGGCCGCGCACCACCCAGGTCTATGGCCTGCGGGAACTGGAACAGATCGAGCCCTTCCTCGCCGACCTCTATGCCGCCTGCAAGCTGCAGGGGATTCCGGCGCGCACGGCGATTTCCGAATACGCCCCAGGCCAGGTGGAGATCACCCTGGAGCATGGCGACGCCCTCGCCGCCATGGACCAGGCCGTGCGTTACAAGCGCCTGGTCAAGGCCGTGGCCCACCAGCATGGAATGCAGGCCACCTTCATGGCCAAGCCCTTCGACCACCTGGCCGGCACCGGCATGCACATGCACGTGAGCCTCGCCGATGCCGCCGGCAACAACCTGTTCGCCGACCAGGACCCGGCCGGCACCCCGCTGCTGCGCCAGGCCGTGGGCGGCATGCTCGCCTCGCTGCTGGACTCGTTGCTGTTGTTCTGCCCCAACGCCAACTCCTACCGGCGTTTCCAGGCCAACAGCTATGCACCGCTGGCCCCCACCTGGGGTGTCGACAACCGCACCGTGAGCCTGCGGGTTCCGGGCGGCCCGGCCAACAGCCGGCACATCGAACATCGCATTTGCGGCGCCGATGCCAACCCCTACCTGGCCGCCGCGGCGATCCTCGCCGCAGTCCATCGTGGCCTGGCTGAACAACTCGACCCGGGTGATCCGGTACAGGGCAACGGTTATGCCCAGGCCAAGGAGCTGCTGCCCACCGACTGGCTGACCTCGCTCACCGCCCTGGAACGCTCGACCTGGGCCCGCGAGGCCCTGGGCGACGAATTCCTCGGGGTGTACCTGGCGGTCAAGCGCGCCGAGTACCGCCAGTTCATGGCCGAGGTCGGCGAGCAGGACTGGCGCTGGTACCTGACCCAGGCCTGAGCCCCCTGCGGGCAACCCGACTTGCTGGCCGCTGCCTACCAGCAGTGGCCCGGTTCATTCTTTTGCGAGGATTTTCCCATGAGCGCCGCCTTCGATCCGCGGACCCCGGCAGCCGAGCGCTGCCCCAGCTACTACAGCGCCACCCTCAACCAGGAAACCCAGTACCCGACCCTGCAAGGCAGCCAGCAGGTGGACGTGGTGATCATCGGTGGCGGCTTCACCGGCGTTGCCAGCGCCGTGGAGCTGGCCGAGCGCGGCCTGAAGGTGGCCATCGTCGAGAGCCACAAGATCGGCTGGGGCGCCAGCGGGCGCAACGGTGGCCAGGTCACCGGCAGCCTGTCCGGCGATGCCGCCATGCGCAAGCAGATGCGCCGCAGCCTGGGCGACGAGGTGGATGACTTCATCTGGCACCTGCGCTGGCGCGGGCACCAGATCATCCGCCAGCGGGTGGAGAAATACGCCATTGCCTGCGACCTCAAGCACGGCCACCTGCATGCCGCCTACAAGCCCGGGCACCTGGCCGAGTTGCGCGCCGCCTACGACGAAGCAGTAGAGCGTGGCATGGGCGACGAGGTCAGCCTGCTGGACCGCGAGCAGGTCCGCGGCCTGCTGGAAAGCGATCTCTACCACGGCGCGATCAAGAACACCCGCAACCTGCACCTGCATCCGCTGAACCTGTGCATCGGCGAGGCCCGCGCCGCCGAAAGCCTCGGCGCGCTGATCTTCGAACACAGCCCGGTGCTGGAGATCGTCCATGGCCCGCAGCCGGCGGTGGTCACCGCCCAGGGCCGCATCGAGGCCCGCCAGGTGTTGCTGGCCGGCGACGTCTACCACAAGCTCGAGCCCGGGCAGCTCAAAGGCAAGATCTTCCCGGCCATGGGCGGCATCGTCACCACCGAGCCCCTGGGCGACCTGGCCCGGCGCCTGAACCCCGAGGACCTGGCGGTGTACGACTGCCGCTTCGTCCTCGACTACTACCGGATGACCGCCGACGGTCGCCTGCTGTTCGGCGGCGGCGCCAACTACAGCGGCAAGGATTCGCGGGATATCGCCGGCGAGCTGCGGCCGTGCATCGAGCGTACCTTCCCGGCGCTCAAGGGCGTGGCCATCGACTTCCAATGGAGCTGCGCCATGGGCATCGTGATCAACCGCATCCCGCAACTGGGCAAGCTCTCGGACAACGTCTGGTACTGCCAGGGCTACTCCGGGCATGGCGTGGCCACCAGCCACATCATGGGCGAGATCATGGCCGAGGCCCTGACCGGCCACCTGGGCCGCTATGACACCTTCGCCGCCTGCCAGCACATCCGCGTGCCGTTCGGCGACCAGCTGGGCAACCCGATGCTGGCCGCTGGCATGTGGTATTACCAGATGCTGGAAAAACTGCGCTGAAGCCGGTCGGAGGGCATGCTAGATTCGCCCTCCAGCCACTACGGCACACCCTGGAGGAGGACCAGCATGAGCGCAGAGATGTACCAGGGCGGCTGCCTGTGCGGGCAGATTCGCTTCGAGGCCCGGGGGCCTGCCGCCAATCCCCATACCTGCTCGTGCAAGTTGTGCCAGCGCCATAGCGGCGCCCTGACCCTGGCCTGGGTCGAGTTCCCCCGCGAGCGGGTGCGCTGGACTGGCCCGGGCGGTGCGCCGAGCACGTTCAGGTCGTCGGACTATTCCAGCCGGGCGTTCTGTGCCCAGTGTGGCAGCTCCTTGGGCGCCATCGACGACGCACCCACGGTCGCCCTGCTGCTGGGGACGTTCGACAGCAACAACCGCAAGGCCCTGATGCCCACCCACCACTCCTACAAGAGCCAGCGACCGCGCTGGTGGCACGCCGGAGAAACGCCATGAGCCAAGGCAGCGGCCACGACAAACTGGCGACGAATATCTGGACCTGGTACGGCCAGGACCAGTACCGCTGGCTCATCCTCCTGGGCGAACTGGGACCGGCCCTGGAGTTCCTGGCCATGGATGCGGACCAGCAACGGGTGGAGATCGGTTGCTGCGCGGAATGCAACCTGTGGTCCGATCAGCTGGATTACCTGGAGCGTTTCGTGCGGGATTTCCCGGCACGACTGGACCCGGCCCTGCACCAGCACCTGCAAGCCTTGTTGACGGCCTGTGAAGGGCTGAGCCCGGAAGCCTACGGCATGACGCTCGAGGACAATGGTTTCGAACACCGGCAATGGCAGCCATTGCGCCAGGCGGCCCAGCAAGCGCTGGAGGACCTGGGCTGGCCCGAGGCAAGGGAACATATGCCCGAGCTGGTCGCCGATTGCCGTGTGGCCCTGGACAAGTGGCGCGATGGTTGAAACCGCGTGTAGCCGCTGACGCAGGCTCGGCACGAGCCACATCTGGATATCCGAAATTTGCCTGATGTACCCCATCGCCGGGTTTGGCGGGCGCTGCGCACCCGATCGCAGCCTCGCCCGCTCGGCAGCGGTTAAAGGGACCGGGTATGTGGCGCCGGAGTGCGGGGCAAGGCACGCTTGTGGGCGGTGCGCTGGTAGGCGTTTTCAATCAATTGGCGCACGGTGTCGGGTACCGGCTGGCCCATCAGGTAGGCGTCGATCTCCTCGTAGCTGCACCCATAGGCGTCCTCGTCCAGCTTGCCCGGCGCCAGTTCCTCCAGGTCCGCAGTGGGCGCCTTGCGCACCAGGTGCCCAGGCGCGCCAAGGGCATCGGCCAGCAGCCGCACCTGGGTCTTGGTCAGGCTCGACAACGGCGCCAGGTCGCAAGCGCCGTCGCCGTACTTGGTGAAGAAGCCCATCAACGCCTCGGCGCCATGATCGGTACCCACCACCAGGCCATTGCTCAGGTTGGCCAGCGCGTACTGGGCCAGCATTCGGGCCCGGGCCTTGACATTGCCCTTGGTGAAATCCGTGAGTGCCGCCGAAGGTTCCAGGCCGTCGAGCTGCACCTCACGCATCAAGCCATCGACGCTGTCGGCGATATTGCAGGTGCTGATCTCATCGGGGCGGATGAATTCCAGGGACGCCTGGGCGTCGTGTTCATCCGCCTGGTGGCGATATGGCAGGCGCATGGCGATGAAACGCACCCCATGGCCGGCCTCGCGCATCTGCTCCACCGCCAGCTGGCACAGGCGCCCGGCCACCAGGGAATCGACGCCGCCGCTGATGCCCAGCACCAGGCTGTGGCAACCGGAATCACCCAGGACCTGCTGGATGAATGCCACGCGGCGCGCAATCTCGGCAGGCTCGCCGCCAGCGACCAGTTGCCGGTCGATGCCCAGTTCCCGGGCGATACGTTCTTGGGTCGGATGGGTCATGTCAGGCCTCCAGGGGCGAGTTGGCAAGATCGACGTTGAATACCTGTGCCGCATAGCGAAGGAAGGATGGGTCTTCGCAGACGTTCTTCACCGGGTCGTCGGAGAACTTCACCACCGGCTCGCCATGCACCCGCACCAGCTTCATCACGATGCTCAGCGGTTCCACGCCCTCCACATCGCAGGCCAGGCTGGTGCCCATGCCAAAACCGAAGCGGGCCTGGCCGCGCACATGACGCAGGATCGGCAGGCATTTCTCGAAGTTCAGGCCATCGGAGAACATCAGGTCCTTGCTCCGCGGATCGATGCCCAGTTCCCGGTAGCGGGCCAGGACCTTGTCGGCCCAGACCAGCGGGTCCCCGGAGTCCTGGCGCAGGCCGTCATACAACTTGGCGAAGTACAGGTCGAAGTCCTTGAGGAAGAAGTCGGTGCTGATGCAGTCGGTCAAGGCGATGCCCAGGCGCCCGCGATACTCGCGAACCCAGTTCTCCAGCGCGGCGTTCTGGCTTTCCCGCAGCCGCCCCAGTTGCTGGTGCACCATCAGCCACTGGTGGGCCATGGTGCCGATCAGCGGCAGGTCGAATTCGTAGGCCAGGTGCGCATTGCTGGTGCCGACGAACACCCCGGGAAAATCACTGTGCATGATCTTCACCACTTCGCGCTGGGCCTTGAACGACAGACGCCGGCGGGTGGAGAAGTCCGAGACCCGCAATTCGGCGAGTTCATCGCGGCTGGCATTCTTCTCCAGCCATTCGAACTTCTGGTAGAGCCGGCGAGTGACGTCCGCCAGTTCGACATCCGGGTATTTGTCGCGATTGCGCAGCTCGCTGACCATGGCCAGCACCGGTTGCTCGAACATGATGCAATGCAGCATCGGGCCACGGACGCGGATGCTCAACTGACCATCGATGGCGGCCACATGGATGTAGCGCAGGTTGAAGCGGAACAGCCCGAGGAACTGCTCGAAATCAGGGGTCAGGTATTCGCGAAAACGCTTGTTGAACAAAAAGCGCTGCTCGCCTTCGCGCATCTGCAGATCGGCCAGTTTCTCCAGCTCCTGGCGGATCTCGGGGATCAGGTGCACCAGGGACTCTTTGGAGCGAACGATGAACTGATACTCGACCTCGACATTGGGGTGCTGGTGCAGCACCGCCTGCATCATGGTGAAGGTGTAGTAGTCGGTGTCCAGCAGGCTCTGGATCACGCCGTTGTCGCGGTCAAATGCACTTTCCATGGTGACTCCTCAAACGCTGGCCAGGCTGGCGGTTTCTTCGCGGGTCGCGGCTATCGCGATACCGGCTTGCTGCATGTCGGCGATGGCCTGGGTGGCGCCCTCGGCGCTGATGGCCCGGCACGCCGGCAGGTGGATGATCACCTTGAAACCGGCGGCGGCCAGTTGCAGGGCGGTGGTCTTGACGCAGAAGTCCAGGGCCAGGCCGCCAACGATGACCCGTTGCACGCCCTGGCTCTTGAGGTACTCGATGACCCCGGTGGAGAGCTTGCCGTGCAGGTCGTGGTAGCAGGCGCCGTAGGGGTGCAGGTCCGGCTCCACGCCCTTCCACACGAAGTAGTCGTAGTCATAGGGGCTGGGCAATTCGTCCAGCAGGGTGAAGCCCTCGGTGCCTGGAACGCAGTGGCTGACCCAGGTCAGGTCGGCGTGTTCCAGGCCTGTGGGCTGCAGCATCTGCTCGTGCCCGGCCACCACCCAGGGAGCCTGGGGACTGTGGGCGTCCTTGCTGCCAACGCGCAGGCTGGCCAGGGTCGCCATGAAGTTGAGCTCGCCACCGATGCGGTCGCCCTCGGCCACCGGCAACTCGTCCGGGCACAGCGGGGTGAAGCTCTTTTGCGCATCGACATCGAAAGAAGCGGTCTTCATCGTTTGGCTGTTCATGCTGGGTCTCTCCTCTGCATGGAGCACAAAGTACACGTCATGTACTTTTGTGGCAATCCCCCCTGCTCCAGTTTTTTCAGTGCCGCCAGATCAATCACAAATTAAATAATCGCCTCAAACAGCAGTTGCAGCAGGGCAATGCAGTGGTAAAGTACACGTCATGTACCAAATGAGGATTAGCCGATGTTCGAACTGGCCCTGTATGGCGGCGCTTTCAATCCGCCCCACGCCGGACACGCCCAAGTGATGCTCGAGGCTGCTCGCCATGCCCGGCGCGTCCTGGTGGTGCCCAGCTTCCGCCACCCCGACGGCAAGCGCATGGCCGATTTCGAACAACGCGCACTCTGGTTGCAGGCCATCACCGGACACTTGCAAGCGCAATGCCCGGCCGAGCTGGCGGTGAGCCGCCTGGAGCAAACACTGGCGCTGGCCGATCCCGGCCCGGTGTACAGCATCACCCTGCTCGAGCGCCTGGCCGACGACCTGGCCCTGGAGGGCAAGCGCATCGCCCTGGTGGTCGGTGAAGATGTGGCGCAGCAACTGCCCAGGTTCCATCGCGGCCAGGAGTTGCTGCAGCGCTTTTCCATCCTGCGCATCGAGGAACAGCCCGGCGTGCGCAGCACGGTCTTGCGCCAATACCTGGCTCGTGGCGAAACACCGCCCAGCCAGTGGCTGGCTCCGGGGATGAATCCGCTAAACTACGGCCTCTACGCCGTCCACGGAAGTTGATATGCACGACCGCCCCACCCTTGCCAATGCCTACCTGCACACCATCGACCTGTGCCTGCTGCGCTACAACCGTGACAGCGGCGAACTGGACATCCTCCTGCACCAGCGGGACAGCGAACCCTTCGCCGGGCACTGGGCGCTGCCCGGGATCGTGGTCAACGGCGATGTCGAGGACCGCAGTCTGAACGACGCAGTGGAACGCCTGCGCCGCTCGAGCAAGGTGGACATGCCCCTGGCCTGGCTGGAACAGGTGGGCACGGTGGGCGATGCCTTCCGCGATCCGCGCTGCTGGTCGTCCTCGACCTTCTACCTGGGGATAGCCAGCGAACCTGTGCAGCCTGGCCCGCAGCAAGGTTTCTTCAGCTTGCGGGAAGTGGCCAGCGGCGCCTTCAAGCTGCCCTTCGACCACAACAGCCTGGTGGCCCAGGCCCATGAACGACTGCTGTCCAAATCCTTGTACAGCAGCCTGCCGCTGATGTTCCTCGGCAACGAATTCAGTGCCCCCGAGGCCGTGGCGATCTTTTCCACCGTGCTGCAACGCCCGGTGCTCAAGACCAGCATCCGCCAACGCCTGCTGAAGATGAGCGAAGCCGGCTACCTGCGCGACACCGGGCGCAAGAAGAGCGGCGACGGCGGCCGCCCCCAGGCGACCCTGGACAACCTCAAACCCGAGCAGGTGTACCTGTTCGATCGCTGCTTCCTGGAGTGACCCACATGAGTTCGAACCCCGATAACCAGTGCCTGCTGGAAACCCCCTATTTCAGGGTGGTCCGTGAGCAGGGCTACTTCATCATCAAGGAGGCCCAGGCGGTGAACGGCGTGGTCGCCATACCGACCCTGGCCGATGGCCGGCTGATGCTGGCCGACCTCAGGCGCCGGGCCATCGGCGGCCAATCCATCGAGTTTCCACGAGGAGCCATCGACGCCGGCGAAAGCCCCTGCGATGCCGCCGCCCGTGAACTGCTGGAGGAAACCGGTTGGCAGGCATCGCAGGTGCGCCAGCTGGGATTGCTGCACAGCAACACCTCGCTGATCGCCAGTGCCGTTGCCGTGTGCCAGGTGGAAATCGCCGAGCAGCAGGCCGGCGCCACCGATGGCGAAGTGGACAAGGTGCTGTGGGTCAGCCGCCAGGAACTGCTGGCGATGATCGCCGCCGGGCGCATCACCGACGGCCATACCCTGTCGGCGGCGATGATGCTGCTGGCCCACGAAGCGAGCTAGGGGCGCCCCCACTTCTCCAGGGCGAATTCGACGAAACTGCGCAGCTTGGGCAGCCGGTAGCGGTCCTGTGCATAGAGCAGGTGCATCGCCCGCAGCGGCAGCTGGTAGTCCTGCAACACGGCCACCAGCCGCCCCTGGCGCAGGTCTTCCTCCACCAGCGCATCGGGCATCATCACGATCCCCAACCCGCCCCGCGCCGCGCGATGCAGGCCGGAGGACGTATTGGCCAGCAATGAGCCGGACACCGGTATCAGCACATCCCCCTCGGGCCCGTGCAAGGGCCACTGGGTCGCGGTGGAACTCCACTCGTCTCCCGCTGGAAAGGCGAAGGCCAGGCAGTTGTGCTGCGCCAGGTCCTCGGGCACCTGCGGCGTGCCATGGTGCTCCAGGTATTGCGGCGCGGCGCAGATGGTCAGGGTGTAGTCCTGCAATGGCCGGGCGATCAGTGCATTGGTGTCCAGGTTGCCCAGGCGGATGGCCACGTCGAAGGTGCCATCGGTGAGGTCGAAGCGTTGGTTGGCCAGGTTCAGCTCGACCTTGACCTCCGGGCAGCGCTGGCGGAATTCACTCAGGGCCGGCGCCAGGCGCTCGGTGCCGAACGTCACCGGCGCGGTGATGCGCAAGGTCCCGGACGGCGTGCCCTGGGCCTGCTCCGCCAAGTGCTCGGAGTCGGCCACCAGGCCCAGCACCGCCAGGCAACGCTGGTAATACTCGGTGCCGAACTCGGTCAGGCGCTGGCGGCGAGTGGTGCGGTTGAGCAGGCGCACCCCCAGGCGTTGCTCCAGGGCCCGCAGGTGATTGCCCACCATGGTGGTGGAAAGGCCGCATTCCCGGGCGGCAGCGGTCATGTTCCCCGCCTCCACCACCTTGACGTACACCGACATCGCCTGGAACAGATCCATTATCAAGTCCTGCTTCAAGATGATTAAAGATCTGCCGAGTTTATCTAGCCTGGCTGGCTAACGATACTGGCGACACCCCCCACCCGTGATGGAAGTGAACCGCCATGAGCGCCGCCCTGATGAGTACCTACCAGCCTTTGTCCCTGAACTTCAGCAAAGGCCTGGGCACCCGCCTCTGGGACCAGGCCGGCCGCGAATACCTGGACGCCATCGCCGGAGTGGCCGTGACTGGTGTCGGCCATTCCCACCCGCGCCTGGTCAGCGCCATCAGCGAGCAGGCCGGATTGCTGCTGCACACCTCCAACCTGTACAGCATCGACTGGCAGCAGCGACTGGCGGGCCGGCTGACGGCGCTGGCCGGCATGGACCGGGCGTTCTTCAACAACTCCGGGGCCGAGGCCAACGAAACCGCACTGAAACTGGCGCGCCTGCATGGCTGGTACAAGGGCATCGAGCAACCGCTGGTGGTGGTGATGGAGAACGCCTTCCACGGCCGTACCCTGGGTACCCTGTCGGCCAGCGACGGGCCGGCGGTACGCCTGGGCTACGGGCAATTGCCCGGGGATTTCCTCAAGGTGCCCTTCGGTGACCTGGCGGCCCTGGAGCAGGCCGCCAGCCGCCATGGCGCACGCATCTGCGCGGTGCTGCTGGAGCCGATCCAGGGCGAGAGCGGTATCCAGCTGGCACCAGCAGGTTATCTGAAGGCACTGCGCGAGCTGTGCTCCCGGCGCAACTGGCTGCTGATGCTCGACGAGATCCAGAGCGGTATCGGTCGCACCGGTCGCTGGTTCGCCTGCCAGCACGAAGACGTGGTGCCGGACGTGATGACCCTGGCCAAGGGCCTGGGCAACGGCATCCCCATCGGCGCTTGCCTGGCCCGGGGCAAGGCCGCGCAACTGTTCACCCCCGGCAGTCATGGCAGTACCTTCGGCGGCAATCCCCTGGCCTGCCGGGTGGCCTGCACGGTACTGGAGATCATCGAGGAACAGGGCCTGCTGGCCAACGCCGAACGCCAGGGCGCGTTGCTGCTCAAGCTGTTGCGCGAGGAACTGTCGGAGCATCCGCAGGTGCTGGAGATTCGTGGCCTGGGCTTGATGATCGGGCTCGAACTGCGGCGTCCGGCTCCGGACCTGGTACAGGCTGCCGCCCGGGATCATGGGCTGCTGATCAACGTCACCCGGGGCAAGACCATCCGCCTGCTGCCACCGCTGGTGATCGATGAGGACGAGGTACGGACGATCGTCCAGGCATTGCGCCAGTTGCTGGATCGCCCATGAGCGCCTGCGGGAAACATCCCGCTGCGCGGAGCAATGCCGGGGGCTAACGCAGCCAGCTCCCGGCAGGTGCTGACACCTGGCTCAGTCGTCCAGGGCCTGGGGCGCCGCTGCGGGCTTGGCCTGCTTGCCAGCCTTGGCATTGGCTGGCTTGGCCTGGGGTTCCGGCGCTGGGGCCGGGGCGGCCGCCTGCTTCTCGGTCGCCGGCAATTGGTCGATGGCGCTGAACACTTCCTTGAGTTCGATGGCCCCTGAATGCTCCAGCTTCTTCTCGCCATCCTTGCCCACCAGGATCACCTTGGTCTGGGCCCCCGCGCCCAGCTTGAGGCTGCGGATCAGGGCCATGGTGGATTGCGGGTCGATGTCCTTGCCGTCACGCTGGCCTATGGTGTTGAGCACCGTGTACAGGACCATGTTGCGTTCGTTGAAGGCCTGGCGATTGGCCGGCTCCTCGAGGGACTTCTTCAAGCTCACCAGGGTCGGGTCGACGCTGCTGGGGGCGATCACGATCAATGGCCGTGATTTGCCCAGGTCCTGGGCCAGTGGGCCATCGTTGTCGGCAGCCAGGACGGGGCCTGCGACAGCGAGCAGAGTTGCGAGGGTCAATGACCGAATGAACATGCGTCTCTCCTTATATTTTCCACGCAGTAATGATTGCGCATTGCGGGAAAAGGTCCAGGCCACGACTCAAAATCTGACATTTTTCTAACCCCGGCACCCGCGGCCCGGCTGGGCCACGCCAGGCGGCGCAGAACCGCCGACACGCTTGCCAGTGGACTCCCCGCCTTCTGTAACAGCAGCGAAACCTGCCTGGCCACTACTACCTGGGGTAGTCTTCGAGTGCTCCTCGAATAACAGCCTGCAATATGACACCCCTAATTCTTCGCCCCGACAAGCACACACACTTGCGACAACTAACCAACCAGTCCTGAACGCTTTAAAGTTATTTACGAAGTGTCATTTTCCGAACGCCAGAAAACAGGCATTAACGAACCGGTTCATTCAACAAGAGCGGCCACTCCTCGGCGCCACCGCCGGCTCACCGAGCTGCCGCCACGCGGCATCGGGCCTGACGCAAGTTATACAAGCGCCTCCAGGCAACTACACCGAACAATGATCTGGAACAAACATCCCGATTACCCACTACTTGTTCTTTCATTATCCGTCGCTCTATAGTTCGGCGCGGCACGGACAGCCCGTAACAAACACAATACAAACGGCAACTCGTTACATTCCCGAACACTATCCAACTACGGATTTATTCGAATGAGCGTCCGATCCCGATGATTCCCCTCCTCGTCTGCGACGATTCGAGCATGGCCAGGAAGCAGGTGCTGCGTACCCTGCCCGGCGAATGGCGGGTATCCGTGACCCAGGCCTGCAATGGCCGCGAAGGGCTGGAGGCATTGCGCAAGGGACTGGGCAAGGTGGCGCTGCTGGACCTGACCATGCCGGTGATGGACGGCTACCAAGTGTTGAGCGCCGTGCAGGAAGAAGGCATCGACACGCAGATCATCGTCATCTCCGGCGACGTGCAAGAGGAAGCGGTACGCCTGACCCGCGAGCTGGGCGCCCGGGCATTCCTCAAGAAACCTTTCGATCCCCAGCAACTGCGCAGCCTGCTCCACGAGCTGGAGCTCCTGGACAACGGACGCAGCAAGCCGGTGCCCGATCCGTCGCCGGCACCGGTGGTGACCTTTCGCGATGCCTTTCGCGAGACTGTGAACGTCTCCATGGGCTACGCCGCGGCACTGATCGCCAAGGTCCTGGATGTGTTCGTGCACCTGCCGATCCCCCACGTCAACATTCTGGAGGCCGGGGAATTGCAGATGCTGCTGACGGACGCCAATCGCTCGCGGCAACTGACCGCCATCTGCCAGAGCTACATCGGCAGCGGCATCGCCGGCGAGGCGCTGCTGATATTCCATGATTCCTCGGTGGCCGACATCGCCCAGTTGATCGAACAGGGCACCGACCCCTACCAGGAAATGGAAGTGCTGATCGACCTGTCCAGCGTGCTGATCGGTGCCTGCCTGAGCAGCATCGCCGAGCAACTGGACGTGTTCTTTTCCGTGGGTCATCCCCAGGTACTGGGGGAGCACACCGCCATCGACGAGCTGATCGTGCTCAACCAGCAACGCTGGAAGAACACCCAGGCCGTGGAGATCAGCTACAGCCTGGATGAGCAGAACATCCATTTCGACCTGTTATTGCTGTTCACCGAGGACTCCCTGGCCCTGCTGGAACAGAAACTCGCCTACCTGATGAGTTGAACCATGCCCAAACGAATGGATTTCAGTGAACTGCACTGGCTGCTGGCGGTGGTCCACGGCATCGACGTGGGAATCGTCGTGCTGGACCTCGAATGCCGGGTCCAGGTGTGGAACAGCTTCATGGAGAACCGCTCCGGCGTGGCCTCCAAGCAGGCCATCGACCGCTCGTTCTTCGAGCTGTTCCCGGAAGTCGAGCGCCCCTGGTTCAGCCGCAAGGTCGGGCGGGTAGTGGCCCTCGGCACGCCGGCCTTCACCATCTGGAAACAACGGCCGTACCTGGTGCGCTTCAAGAACTACCAGCCGATCACCGGCCAGGGCGAGTTCATGTACCAGAACACCACGCTGCTGCCCCTGCGCTCGTCCAATAGCGAGATCCACCACGTGTGCCTGGTGATCTATGACCTCACCGACGTGGCGATCAACAACCTGGGGCTGCAGAAGGCCAACCAGCAACTGCAACAGCTGTCGCGCACCGACCACCTGACCCAGCTCTACAACCGGGGCCACTGGGAACAGCGCCTGCAATTGGAATATGCCCGCCACGACAGGACCACCGCCCTGCTGATGCTGGACATCGACCACTTCAAGTCGATCAACGATCGCTACGGCCACCAGGCCGGCGACGCGGTGATCAAAAGCCTCTCGGAGCTGATCCACCAGCACCTGCGCGACAGCGACGTGGCCGGGCGCTACGGCGGCGAGGAGTTCGCCATCCTGCTGCCGCGCACCGACCTGGACGGCGCCCATGCCCTGGCCGAGCGCCTGCGCCAGGCGGTGGAGCAACAGGCCGTGGTCCACCACGGCCAGAGCATCGCCTTCACCATCAGCCTGGGCATCGCCTGCCTGGATCACACCGCCCGCGACCACCGCTGCCTGGTCGAATGGGCGGACCGCGCGCTGTACGCCTCCAAGCATGCTGGACGCAACCGGGTCAGCACCCACGCTGCCTGAGCCGCCCGGTAAAAAAATCCCTCGGGGCGAGGAGAAATTCCCGGCCTTGGCGGTCAATCCGCAGTCCACTTGCCTGCCCGCGCTATAAGGAGTGCCACGCGCATGTCTCGATCCACGCCGCAACAGAACGCCCAGGAACAATGGCACAACGCCGTGCACCGCTATGCCCAGGACATCAACCGCTATGTCGAGACCGGCATGCGTGAAGGCTGGGACAACCTGCAAGAGCCCTACCTGCCACCCACCGAGCACTTGCTACCGGCCTGGCAGGCAGCCCTGGAAGAGAACAACGCGGCCCCCTGGGACCCAGCCACGCGCCAGGCTTTTCGCCAGGCCTGGCCGCCGGCGCACTTTCCCCTGACGCCACGCCTGGACGACCAGGGCCAGATGGTCCCGGCCCTCGCCCTGCTGGCCGACGGCAGCCTGCTGGCGCGGATCGGCGCACCCTACGAGGCGGGCTCGGTGGTGCACATCGACAACGATCGCGTCCGGACCCTGGATCAGGTGGAGTACTTCGGTGCCTGCCCGCAGAGCCGCTACTTCGCCTGGGCCCGGGCTGAAGGCATCCAGGTCACCGACGGTTGGGACGGCCCACAGGTGGCGAGCTTCGCCTGGCCCGAGCGGCTCTCCGGGTTGCCTGCGGACCTGGAGCTGCGCGAACGCGCCACTCCCAGCCGCCTGATCCCCTTCCCCGACGGCCAGCGGGTGCTGCTGGTCAGTGCCGATGGCATCTTCGTGCTCCATGCCGACGGCGCCACCCGCCTGCTGCGCAACCTGGAAGAGCTGCGCCAGGATCTGGCCAAGGGAGTCGCCGCCAAGGACCTCAACCTGGACCTGGACATGGAGCACGGGGCGATTTCAGCTGACGGCCAGTGGATCGCCGTGGGCGAGCAAAGCAGTTCGCACCTGGTGTTCGATGCCCAACTGCAACAAGTGGCCGAGATCGGACCCGGCAGCGAATACCCGCACTTCGCCTGCTTCAACCAGCGCGGCGACCGCCTGCTGCTCAATGCCTGCCACTTCTACAGCGGCGCCAGCCTGGGCGTCGCGGTGGCGGACCTGCCGGGGCTGGCCACCGACTTCTACAGCGACGACCCACGCACACCGGTGTTGCAGGATGGCGCCCGGGTATACGCCGCGGCCTCGCGGGGCGACGAGTTCATCATCGGCGATGCCTACGGTTACCTGCGGGCCTTCAGCGAAACCGGCGAGGAGCGCTGGCAGCACTACGTCGGCTCGACCCTGTGCGCCATGGACATCAGCCCCGATGGCCAGACCCTGGTGGCCGCCACCTACGCCGGGATCATCGTGCGCATCGAACTGGACCGTGGCCGCCCGGACTGGCAGATCGGCACCGGCGCGCACCACGAAGTACAGCGCTGGCTGTTCTGGAAGGATCTGGCCAAGCCGCTTCTATGGTGAAAAAGCTCAGCCCGGCTAACGCGAGAACTCAACCTGCATCTGCAGGTTGGCCGGATCGTCGATGGCTTGCAGGTACTGCTCCAGGCTGACCTCACCGGCACAGGCGCGAGCCCCCGGGAGCAGCGGCTGGCCATCGAGCACCTTGAGGATCACCGCCACCGCTGCGCAGCTGGGGATCTCCGGGCCATGATCGTTGGCGGCGGTCAGTTGCGCTCTCATCGACAACGGCTGGCCGTCCTGGCCCAGACCATGGACATCGACGTACATGGCGCTCAAGCCATCGCCCAGCCACTCGAACCAGGTTCCGCAGCGATGCAGGCGCGTAGCCCAGGGCGCCGGGTCGCGCACCAGCCCCAGCTTCACCGCCTGGGCCAGCAAGGCATTGGCCAGCCCGGCGACCTTGAGCCCGGCACCCGCCTTGAACGACAGGGTATGGGCGCCATAACGGGCGGCGAACAGATCCAGGTCCGGCACATCGACATTGGCCACCAAGCGTGTGCCCAGCCTTGGCAGCTTGCGCAAGGTCAGGCCCTGCCAGCCGATCACCGGGTGCGACTGGCCGTCCTTGAGCTGCAGGATCGGCCGGCCGGCATAGGCCAGGACGCCGAGGATGGTGGACAGCCCCGGCATCTTCGCCGAGGAGGAAATGCCATGTTCGATACGTTCGATCCGGGAAAAACGCTGGCGATGCTCATCGATGATCGCCGTCGACAGGGTCGGCACCGAGCTGCAGCCGCTGAGTACCACCACCCCGGCGGCCCGGGCCTGGGCATCGAGGGCCGCGATGCCGACGACGAACTGGCGACAGTCGGCCAGGTCGCAGTAATTGACCCCGGCCTCGATACAGCCGCGCGCCACGGCATGGGATTGCCCCTGGAACGGTCCACCGGTGTGGATCACCCAATCGATCTGCAGGTGCTTGAGCGCCGGTGCCCACTGCTCGCCCATGGCGTCGCCGCACCAGCCTTCGCAGGGCTGGCCGCCCTCCGCGCGCAAGGCCTGGACCTTGGCCTCCAGGCGGGCCGGGTCACGTCCGGAAATCACCAGGTGCAAGCCCGGACGGTGGATCAGGTAGCGACAGATGATGCTGCCAAAATTGCCATAACCACCGACCACCAACACTCTGAGCGTCATTACCTGCATCCCTGAAATAAATACGTTGCGCCGCTGGATGAGCGGACCTTGCGGCGCGGCAGCTTCCGCGATTTGCCCTGGAGCGACAAGTGCCGGCAGCCGCCGGATACCTTCCGGCGAGGGCCCGACAGGGCCGCGCGGAACACTTGTAACATTAAGTTGCTAAAAAATTGCCAATGCCAGTCCGGCATAATGCTATGCAAATTCCTCATCCTCTACGGCCCGGGAGCGTGTTAGCCTCGTCCTGCTATGTCGGCCTCGCATAACAAACCCGCAGCTTCATTCAATCAAGCGGGATAAAGACGCCTTGCTACCCCCCTGCTTCACCTTCATCTGCCCAACCAACGTTTCGCTGCGAGCCTTTCGATCATCGGCTCGCCAAGGGAACTGATTGCAAAATTCGATTCGACCCGAAGGTCGATCTCTCGATCCCATCTCGGAGCTGTTATGTCCAGGCTTTCCCATCAAGATTTGCGCCGCGGTTTCCGTGAACTGATCGCCTCTTCTTCCTGCTATCACACCGCTTCTGTGTTTGACCCGATGTCCGCCCGGATCGCCGCCGACCTGGGCTTCGAGGTCGGTATCCTCGGTGGTTCCGTGGCCTCGCTGCAGGTCCTGGCGGCCCCCGACTTCGCCCTGATCACCTTGAGCGAGTTCGCCGAGCAGGCCACCCGCATCGGCCGTGTGGCCCAGTTGCCAGTGATCGCCGACGCCGACCATGGCTACGGCAACGCCCTCAACGTGATGCGCACCGTGGTCGAGCTGGAGCGCGCCGGCATCGCTGCGCTGACCATCGAGGACACCCTGCTGCCGGCGCAATTCGGCCGCAAGTCCACCGACCTGATATCCGTCGCCGAAGGCGTGGGCAAGATCCGCGCGGCCCTGGAGGCCCGGGTCGATCCGGAACTGGCGATCATCGCCCGGACCAACGCCGGGATCCTGCCGGTGCAGGAAATCATCAGCCGCACCCAGCAGTACGAACGCGCCGGCGCCGATGCCATCTGCATGGTCGGCATCCGTGATTTCGAACAACTGGAGCAGATCTCCGAGCACCTGAACGTGCCGCTGATGCTGGTGACCTACGGCAACCCGGCGCTGCGCGACGACGCACGCCTGGCCCAGCTGGGCGTGAAGATCGCGGTGGACGGCCACGCCGCCTATTTCGCGGCGATCAAGGCCACCTACGATTGCCTGCGCGAACAGCGGCAGATCTTCACCCAGGCCTCGGACCTGAGCGCCACCGAACTGGCGCACACCTACACCCAGCCCGAGGAGTACATCGTCTGGGCGCGGGAGTTCATGAGCGTCAAGGAGTAACACCGGCAATTGGCCGGGGTGAGGCGCAACGCCTCAACCCTGGGCCGATTTCAACGCGCCTTCCACGCAATCCAGGACCTGGCCTATGGTCCAGGGCTTGCGGATGAAGGACACCGGATAGCGCACCCCGGAACTCTCGGGGGTCTCGTACCCCGACATCACCACGATCGGCATCCCCGGTAAGTGTTCGCCGCACAGGTTGCTCAGGCTTGCGCCATTGAGCCGGCCAGGCATGGTGATATCGGTCAGCAGCAGCGCCACGTCCGCGGCCCGTTCGTGGAGGAATTCCCAGGCCTGGTCGGCACTGCCCAGGGCCTGGGTGGCGTAGCCCTCGTCCTCGAGGATCTCGCACAGGAACTCCAGCACCGTCGGCTCGTCCTCCACCACCAGGATCAAGCGCCCGCAGGCGTCGCTATCGATGGGCGAAGCTGAATACATGGATGACACTCCCTGGCAGGTTGGATGGGCGAGCCAAGCCGCCGACACACTTATGAGCGAAGGCGCGAAGATAAATTCACTTGCCACGACCGTCGGCGGATAATGCCAGCCCCGCACGCGCCACCCAAGTGGTGTCGTGGTTGAAAACGGAGGTGGTTCTTTCCATGGAGTTCGATCCCAAGCGACTGGCCCAGGCCAGGCACCTGGTGGTATTCAGCGGCGCCGGAGTCTCGGCGGAAAGTGGCATCCCGACCTTTCGCGATGCCTTGACCGGCCTCTGGGAAAACTTCGATCCGGCGCGCCTGGCCACGGTCCAGGCCTTTCGCGACGACCCGGCGCTGGTCTGGGGCTGGTACGAATGGCGGCGCCAGAAGGTGCTCGCGGCCCAGCCCAATCCGGCCCACCTGGCGATCGCCGAACTGGGCCGGCGCCTGCCGCGCCTGACCCTGATCACCCAGAACGTCGATGACCTGCACGAACGTGCCGGCAGCGTCGATGTGCTGCATCTGCACGGCAGCCTGCACAGCCCCAAGTGCTTCGCCTGCAACCGGCCCTTCAGCGGCGTGCTGCCCATGCCATCCGTGCCAGAGAGCGGCGCGCGCCTGGAGCCGCCACGCTGCACCGGCTGCAATGGCAAGCTGCGCCCCGGCGTGGTGTGGTTCGGCGAAGCGCTACCGGAGGCGGCCCTCAAGCGCGCCTTCCAGGCTGCCCGCGAGTGCGACCTGCTGCTGTCGGTGGGCACCTCCGGGCTGGTGCAGCCGGCGGCGCAGATTCCACAGCTGGCCCTGCAGCAAGGCGCCTGCGTGGTGCATATCAACCCGCAGCCACAACCTGGCAGCGCCCCCGGGGAATACCACCTGGTGGGCAAGGCCGGGCAGGTACTGCCACAACTGCTACAGCAGGCCTTTGCCTGATTTCCGGGTGGCCCGCAGTGGGCCACCCTCTGCTTTCAAGGATGTTTCAAGATGTCGGATACCCAAGACTTTTCATGGTTCGAAGCGGCCTGGGAACAGCGCGAGGAACAGATCTACCGGAGCTTGTTCGGTGACCTCGGCCCCGGGATCTACCCCCTGGACCCGAGCCTGTTCCGCGACGCCGAAGTCGATCCGCGCTGGCTGACCCATGGGGTCTTCGAGTCGCCCCCCAATGCCCGACGCGAGAGCTGGCTGTACGTCACCTCGGGCCTGTCCAATGCCTGGCACGCGGAGCAACCCGAGCCGGACGGCTGGTCCGGGATGGGTCGCGAGCTGCTGCTGGAAACCCGTGAGCAATCGCCATGGGCGCTGTACCTGCTGCGTCACTTCTGCGCCTACCAACTGTTGTTGTCTGCCGGTCACTTCGGCGAGCGGCCACTGCTGGACGAGTGGGACCGCATGCGCCTGGGCAACCCCATCGACGGTGCCGGCAGCCAGGTCGAGAGCGTGCTGTTCATCGCCGCACCGGGGTTTCCCGAGACTCAGCAACTGCTCTGCGGGCGTTTCGACTTCCTGCAACTGGTGGGCCTGACCGCAGCGGAACACACCTGGGCGCAGGCTGAAGGCTACCCCGAGCTGCTCCAGCGCCTGGCCCAGGCCGGTGCCTCGCCAGTGATCGATCCACGGCGCGCCAGCATCCTGTGATGCGCTCGAAACCCGGGGACAAGGGCACGCCTCATCATTTTTCCCGCCACGACGGCTCGTCATGAGGTAGATTCAAAGAGCGAACACCCTCGCAGCGATCGCCGCTTTCTTGCCCTGCCGCTGGAAACCAGCCCCCCGGATACGGGCGGCCCCGCTCACTGCCCCGCTCTTTCGCGCCCCCGCCCCCGGGATCGGTGGCGCCGCTTTCAGGAAATGGATGAATGCCGCAAAGACATGTGATCAATGCTTCGGTCAGCCCGAAAGGCAGCCTGGAGACCCTCTCGCAACGTGAAGTGCAACAACTGAGCGCCGCCAGTTCCGGCAGCATCTACACGCTGTTCCGCCAGTGCGCCCTGGCCATCCTCAATACCGGCGCCCACGTCGACAACGCCAAGACCATCCTCGACGCCTACCACGATTTCGAAGTACGGATTCACCAGCAGGATCGCGGCGTGCGCCTGGAGCTGCTGAACGCTCCGGCCGATGCCTTCGTCGATGGCGAGATGATCGCCAGCACCCGGGAAATGCTCTTCAGCGCCCTGCGCGACATCGTCTACACCGCCAACGAACTGGACAGCCAGCGCATCGACCTGGAGAGCTCCCAGGGCATCACCGACTACGTTTTCCACCTGCTGCGCAACGCCCGCACCCTGCGTCCCGGCGTGGAGCCCAAGCTGGTGGTGTGCTGGGGCGGCCACTCGATCAACACCGACGAGTACAAGTACACCAAGAAGGTCGGCCACGAGCTGGGCCTGCGCAAGCTGGACATCTGCACCGGCTGCGGCCCCGGCGTGATGAAGGGGCCGATGAAGGGTGCCACCATCGCCCATGCCAAGCAGCGCATGAACGGCAGCCGCTACCTGGGCCTGACCGAGCCGGGCATCATCGCCGCCGAGGCGCCCAACCCCATAGTCAACGAGCTGGTGATCCTGCCGGACATCGAGAAGCGCCTGGAGGCCTTCGTCCGGGTCGGACACGGCATCATCATCTTCCCCGGTGGCGCCGGCACCGCCGAAGAGTTCCTGTACCTGCTGGGCATCCTGATGCACCCGGACAACCGCGACCTGCCGTTCCCGGTGATCCTCACCGGGCCCAAGAGCGCGGCGCCGTACCTGGAGCAGCTCAACGCCTTCGTCCTGGCGACCCTGGGCGAAGCGGCCGGCCAGCACTACCAGGTGATCATCGACAACCCGGCCGAAGTGGCCCGGCAGATGACCGAAGGCCTGAAGACCGTCAAGCAGTTCCGCCGCGAGCGCAACGACGCCTTCCACTTCAACTGGCTGCTGAAGATCGACGAAGGCTTCCAGCACCCGTTCGACCCGACCCACGAAAACATGGCCAACCTGCAACTCAGCCATGCCCTGCCCCCCCATGAACTGGCGGCCAACCTGCGCCGGGCGTTCTCCGGCATCGTCGCCGGCAACGTCAAGGACCAGGGCATCCGCCTGATCGAGCAGAAAGGCCCGTACAGCATCCATGGCGACCCGGCGATCATGCAGCCGCTGGACCAGCTGCTCAAAGCCTTCGTCGATCAGCACCGCATGAAGTTGCCCGGTGGTGCCGCCTACGTGCCCTGCTATCGCGTGGTCAGCTGAGCCCCGATACCCGCCCCGCCGCGCGCCGGCCCATGGCGCGCGGCTCGTACCTCGATCAAGGCACGGCGCCAACCTCCGCTGATTCGGCTGGCGGCTGCAACTGGCCTTCGAGCTGGCGCCCGAGGTAATACACCCCGGCCATGACCCCATGTTGCGGATCATGCAGTTGCCTGAGCCAGGCCTGGTCGAATGCCTCGCCCAGGTCCCGGCGGGTCTGGGCTTGCAAGTCGGGCCGAGCGTCGTCCTGGACCAGCGCCCGGACGCCGGCCACCCCTACCGAGATCAACGCCCCGGCCACACGCCCTACTGCAGCGGCCACGGCACCGGCGACCCCACGCCCGGCGAACTGGGCCTGGAGTTTTTCGCTGGTCTGTTGTGCTACCCGGGGCACGCCCGAAGTACCAGTGGCCTGCTCGGGCAGGCGTAGCTGCTGCAGCAACGGCCCGTAGGCCGGCAACCGGACGATCGGCTCGACCTGCAACAACTGGCGCAGGCTGGCCCGCTGGCTCGCCTGCGGTCCCAGATCGATGGCCATGATCCTTTCCAGGTGCTGGTCCAGTTGCGCCGCCGGCAACTGCAGGCGGGTACTGACCTGCGCCAGTTGCAGGCGCAGCTGCTGCACGTAGAACTCCATGGCCTGGGCGGTGATCTGGTCGGCATCGATCTCCAGCGCCACCGGCGCCAGCACCCGCTGCTGGTATTGCTCCTGCAGGTATAGCGCCAGGCGCCTGGCGGCCTGGTCGCTGTCGCCGCCACTGTTGAGTGAATACCAGCCGACCTTCAACGACAGCCACTCCTGGGTCCAGTAGCCGCTGAACCAGGGGATGAAGCTCTCGTCGGTCTGCTGGTAGACCCGGGTTCGCCAATGCTCCATGGAACCTTGGGCATAGACTTCGGCCTGTGCGGTGGCGCGAGCGGAGGCCTCCAGCAAGGCGCGGTCGACCTGGCGCCAGGTAGCCGGGGCCACCGGAGCCGGCGCCATGGGCTCGGGACTGCGGTTGGCGCAACCGGCCAACACCAGCAAGCCCAGGACGAACAACCAGGTTCGACCTCGACCGGCACCCAGCGCTTGTGAGCACACGGCACGTCCCTCCGCTATAGGCGGCGCCGCGCCCATCCGAGCCGCGCCGACCTTTTTCCAGTATAGGTAGCGCGACACAGGTATATTGCCCGCGCGCTCGCGCCATGGACCTGCCGCCCTGCCCAAGGAACCTTCATGCTCTACCGTATCGCCGCCGACAGCCTGGTGCTGTTCCACCTGTCCTTCATCCTCTTCGTACTGCTGGGCGGCCTGCTGGTGCTGCGCCAGCCACGCCTGATGCTGTTGCACCTGCCGGCGGCGGCCTGGGGCGTGGCCGTGGAAGTCGGGCACCTGGAATGCCCGCTGACCCGCTGGGAGAACCTGCTGCGCCATGCCGCCGGACAACAGGGCTACGCCGCCGGATTCATCGAGCATTACCTGATCCCGCTGATCTACCCCGCGGGGCTGACCCCGGGCATCCAGTTGTGGCTCGGCGCCGTGGTGCTGCTGATCAACCTGTCGGTGTACGCCTGGCTGCTCCGACGCTGGCTGCGCCGGCGCCGCGGCTGAAGCCCACGGGGCCGGCCACTGGCCCCGATTTTCCGCACAACGCACGGGCAGGCCATCCAGACCTGCGCAACTGGCACAGGCACGGCGCTATATAGTTTTGTATATTGCGCTATCGAATCACGAGATCGCCCCATGCCCGCCCCTCCCGCATCCCCGCAATCACGCCCGCAACCGCCGCCGCGCCGCGAACGCCAGTCGCGCATGCGCCATCGGCAGCTGATCCTAGACGCCGCCTGCAACGAATTCGCCGCCAAGGGCTTCAGCGCCTGCCAGACCCTGGACATTGCCCTGCGGGCCGGAGTCCCCAAGGCCAACCTGTATTACTACTTCCACACCAAGGAGAACCTCTACGCCGAGGTCCTCGAACCGTTGCTCGAACCCCTGGGCCAGGCCTCGGCCCTGTTGGCCGCCAACGCCGAGCCGACAACCGCGCTCACCGCCCATATCTCCGCGCGGCTGCGGATCGTGCAGGCATACCCGTTGCGCTCGAAGATTCTCTGCAGCGAACTGCTCCATGGTGCGCAGCAGTTGCCCGACAGCTGGCGCCAGCAACTGCATGCCCAGCAACAGAACGAAATCGCCTGCCTGCGCAGCTGGATCGAAGATGGCCTGATCCAGGCCGTCGCTGCGGAGCACCTGCTGCTGTTCATCGCAGCGACCACCCAGACCTACCCCACCCTCGGCTGGCAGATCGCCCTGATCCAAGGCCGTAGCGAGCCCAGCGACGCCGACTTCCAGGACGTCGCCAGGACCTTGACCCGGATGATCCTGGCCGGCGCCGTGGGCACTTCGGGCATGGGCCAGGACCGGTCGGCCCGGGCACTGGCGGTCTAAGGTTGCGCCAACTGCGCGCAGGCCTCGCCCAGGGCCTGCCAGGTGGCTTCGTCGGCCGGGATCAGGTGTTCGATGCGCAGCGAGGCGACCGTGATGTCCTGGGGCATGCCGAAGGTGGTGAAGGTGGACAGGAACCGCAGTTCGCCCTGGGGCCCACGGACCCGAGTCAGCAACAGCGGCGCCGACACCTCGGCCGCATCCACCGCCAAAGGCACCGGCAGGGTCGCCAGCAGCGCCGCCAAGCCGGGAGCCTCGCCAGCCTCCCGGGATGCCCGTTGCCAGGCCACCTGGCGGATCTGCTCGGCATTGATCAGGCAATCACCCAAGCCTGCGGGCGCCAACAGCGTCACCAGCAGGTTGAAACCTTCGCCCAGTGCTTGCCGGGGCAGGCCCAGCAACTGGAACAGCGCCTGGGTCGCCCGATTGGCCGCCAGCACCTGCCAGCCGCTGTCGATGACGATCGCCGGCGCCGGGTTGTTGGCTTCCAGCAAATGCAGCAACGCCGTGCGCACCGGGGCCAACCCCGGATCGCTCAATGGCAGCGCGGCATAACGCGGCGCATAGCCGGCGGCGAGAAATACCCGGTTGCGCACTTCCAGGGGCGTTTCCAGGGTATCCAGAAGGCGCTGCAACAAGGCCGGGCTGGGTTGTGCCCGACCGGTCTCGACGCAACTCAGGTGCCGTTGCGACAAGCCGGCCTGCAAGGCCAGGTCCAGCTGGCTCAGGCGCGCCTGATGGCGCAGCCGGCGTAATTGCATGCCTACGGCCTGCCGGTCGATGCGGGAATGCTCGAGGGTATCGGTCATGGAGACGGTTCCGTTGCGCTCCGCCCTCAGCCCAGGGTCTTGCAGAAGATCAGCTCCGGATCCTGCTCGTCGAGGTTTTCGATCACCCCGCTGGGGTGGAACCCGGCCTTGGCGATCATGGCCCGGGAGGCCTGGTTCGACTGGTTGCAAGAGATGAACAACCGTGGGGTACGACACGCCTGCTCGGCGGCCAGGAGCAAGCGCAGCGCCACCCCCTGGCGTTGCTGCCAGGGGGCCACGGCCACCAGCGCGACGAAGCCGTATTCGAAGAAATCATGGTTGAGCAGCAGGTAGCCGACTACCTGCCCCTGCGCCACCTCGACCCAGCCCTCACCCCGTGCGACGGCTTGGTCGACCTGCCGCCCCCGAGCCGGATGCTGGCGGGCGTAGGGATCGCACTCGAGCATGGCCGGCACGTCCGTGGGGTCGGCCAGGCGAATCGTTCGGCCAGCGCCGGCTGCTGGGTTCGGCTGGTGGTTGCTCATGGTCGTTCGGTCCTTGAAGAGAGGGGCACAGGCTTTAGCACAACGCATCGGTGCGCGGCTGTCTATGACCTGCGGGGTCATTGAGTGGCGCAGCGCTCGCCACTTAGCCTGTTTGCCTGACGTTGTTCAAGGAGTTTTAACGTGAAACCCACCTTCTGGATGCTCTGTGTCGTGCTGTTCGCCGGCCATGAGCTGGACGCCGTGGCCCAGGCCGAATGGCGCCTGCTCTACGGCCTGCGCGACCTCGAGCCAGCGCTGGCCCAGCAGTTGTTCATCGCCTTGCACGTGCCCCTGGGCGTCGCCTTGATGGCCCTGGCCGGACACCCTCGGGCCCGGCTTCGACGCACTACCCGACAGGCCCTGGCCGGATTCGCGGTAATTCATGCCGGGCTGCATTACCGCCTGCAAGAGCACCCGCTGTACCTGTTCGATTCGCTGCTGTCCCAGGGGCTGATCCATGCCTGGGCGGCTGCCGGCCTGGGCTACCTGCTGCTGGACCTGGGAACCCGGCATCCGCGATTCGCCAATGCCCACCGCCCCTGATCGAGGAACACCCATGCCCCGCCCCTATCCCGCGCTCCTGGCCTTGCTGGCTTTCAGCGGCTACACCCTGTTCACCCTGCTGCAGGCCGAGCAGTCGCTGCTGCAATTCGGCCTGCAGCTGCTGTCGCGCCCGGACACCGCGCAAGTGGTGATCGACCTGTACCTGATGGCCATCCTGGCCGGACTGTGGATGCTGCGCGACGCCCGCGCCCGAGGACGATCGGCGAGTTCGGTATGGCCCTACCTGCTGCTCACCGCCGTGTTCGTCTCCATCGGCCCGCTGCTGTACCTGGTGGTCTGCGGCTGGCGGGACCGACGCCAGCCCGGGAACGGCTGACGCCGGGGCTCAGATCAGGCGCTGGATCTGCTTGTGGCGCCAGACCAGCTTGAAGTAGCCGACCTGCAACACCAGCATCGCCAGGTAGGCCACCGGGAACGCCATCCACACCCCTTGCAGGCCGAACTGCGCATCCAGCAAGTAGGCCGCCGGCAACTGCACCCCGAGGATGCAGAAGATCGAGATCGCCACCGGCATCAGCACCGTGCCGCTGGCGCGCATGATGCCGCCGACCACCGCCTGGAAGCCGAACACCAGCAGGCTCCAGAGCATGATGTGCAACAGGTGCCCCGCCTGGACCAGGGCCGCCGGGTCGATGATGAACAACCCCAGCAGCCAGTGGGAAATCAGGTAGCCCAGCAGCACCAGGGCGCCGGTCAGGCACAGATTGATCAGCAGCCCGGTGCGCAGGATCGGAGTGATGCGCTGAAGTTGTCCGGCACCGATGGCCTGGGCCCCGAGGATCGAGGCGGTGATGGCGATCGACAGCGCCGGGAACTGCACGTAGTTGACGATCTGGGTCACTGCGCCATAGGCCGCGGTAGCCTGGGAACCGTGGTGGTTGACCAGCGCCAGGATCACCAGCTCCGACAGCGAGATCACCACCATCTGCACCCCGGTGGGCAGGCCGATGCGCAGCACCTTGGCCAGGATCGCCCGGTCCAGCTTCAACGCCGCGAACAGCGCCCGATCGAAGGCCAGCGGATGGGTCTGGCCCCGCAGGCGCCAGACCAGAAAGCCCATGGCGATGATGTTGCTGGCCAGTCCGGCGAAGGCCGCACTCTGGATCCCCAGGGGCGGCAAACCCAGCCAGCCTTGGATCAGCGCCGGGGTCAGGAGCAGGCCCACCAGGGTCGAGACGATCAGCGCCAGCAAGGGCGACAGGGTATCGCTGACGCCTCGCAGCAACTGGGTGAAGAGCACGAAGACCAGCAGCAACGGCAAGATCAGCATCATCACCCGGGCATAACCCACCGCGTCATCCAGCACGTCCGCCGGCGTGCCCAGGCCCTGCAGCACCGGCCGGGCGAAGAGCATGCCCAGCACCGCTCCCACCAGGCCGATCATGGCCCCGAGCAACAGGGTGCTGCCGGCCACCGACTTGACCGCATCCAGCTCCCGGGCGCCCCAGGCCTGGCCGATCAGCACCGAGGCCCCCGCACCCAGGCCGATCACCAGGGCGATGAAGAAGAACAGGATGGGGAACATGCCCGACACGGCCGCCAGGGCCTGGGTCCCCAACAGCTGGCCGATGTAGATGCCATTGAGGGTGCCGGAGAAAGACTGCAGGAAATTCGACAGCACCATGGGCAGCAGGAAGAGCAAATACACCTGCCAGAGCGGTCGCTGGGGAGCAATGGACATGGAACGGGCAACCTCGAATCAGGGCGATGAAAAAGGGCCACGGCGGCCCGGGTATGACCGACCGCGATTATCAGGCTCGACGGTTCGGCAGGCGCGCGGGGTGGCCGCGCGCGATATGGCCAGTGCCGGTCAGCGGTTCACGTTGACTACCACCCGCCCACGGACCTTGCCCTCGAGCAACTCGGCGGCGACACCGATGGCCTCGCCCAGCGCCACTTCGCGGGTGATCAACTCCAGGTGCTCAAGGTCAACCTCGGCGGCCAACCGCTGCCAGGCATGGACCCGCTCCTGGTATGGCCGGGTCACGCTGTTGATTCCCAACAGGCTGACCCCACGCAAGATGAAAGGTGCCACCGAGGCCGGAAAATCCATGCCCTGGGCCAACCCACAGGCGGCCACCAGGCCATCGGCGGCGGTACCGGCGCAGACGTTGGCCAGGGTATGGCTGCCCACCGAGTCGATGGCCGCCACCCAGCGTTCCTTGGCCAGTGGTCGTCCCGGCTGGGACAGCTCGGCGCGCTCGATCACCTGGCTGGCCCCCAGTTGCCGGAGGTAGTCGGCCTCTTCCGGGCGGCCGGTGGCGGCGATCACCGAGTAGCCCAGGCGTGCCAGCAAGCTCACGGCAAAGCTGCCGACCCCGCCACTGGCGCCGGTGACCAGCACCTCGCCCTGCCCCGGGCGCAGGCCGTTACGCTCCAGGGCCAGCAGGCACAGCATGGCGGTGTAGCCGGCCGTGCCGATGGCCATGGCCTGGCGCGGGGTGAAGGCTTGCGGCAGGTGGATCAGCCAGTCGCCCTGCACCCGGGCCTTCTGCGCCAACCCGCCCCAATGGCTTTCGCCCACGCCCCAGCCATTGAGCAAGACCTGGTCGCCTGCCCGCAAGCGAGGGTGGCTGCTGGACTCCACGGTGCCCGCCAGGTCGATGCCGGGGACCATGGGGAACTGACGCACCACCGGGCTCTTGCCGGTGATCGCCAGGCCGTCCTTGTAGTTCAACGTGCTGTAGGCAACCTGCACACTGACCTCGCCTGCGGGTAGCCGGGCGTCTTCCAGCTGCGTCATATCGGCGCGATAACCTGCAGTGTCTTTGTCGATCACAATGGCGTTGAACATCCGGGACTCCTGCTTGGAAAGTGGTCTGTCGGCAACGGGCAAAGGCCGGGGGCACCAGCGCGGCACAGGGACATGCCGGCGAAGGCGCCATCCTACGCAAGGCCCCGCGTAGCGTCCACGTTGACGCCGACATGGCAAACCCGGGCATCGCGGCGTTACCATTGCGCCCGAGTTTTTGTTGATCGAACGGATTCCCGACCTTGTCCCACCTTCTGGAAAAAGCCGCTGCCCGTGGCGACCTCGCCGCACTGACCCGCCTGCTGGATGCCGGCGCAGACATCGAATGGAAGCACAAGGGAACCGGCCGCACCGCACTGCTGGCGGCCACCATCGCCGGCCGCCTGCCCGCCGTGGCATTGCTGCTGCAGCGTGGCGCCAACCCGCAACAACCCTGCAAGGCACTGGGCTACAGCTCGCTGTCCTGGGCTGCCGGCAACGGTGCTTGCGCCATCGCCAAGCTGCTGATCGAACACGGCGCAGCCCTCGACCAGGTCTCCCCAGACCTGCGGCGCAGTGCCTTGATGAATGCCGCCCAGGGCGGCCACGCCGAGATGGTCAGCCTGTTGCTGCAGGCCGGGGCCGATGCCCAGCTGCTGGACTTCCAGCAGCGCAACGCCTGGTCCCTGGCCGAAGACAAGGGCCATGAGCGGATCATGCACTTGCTCGCCCAAGCCGGGGCCGGAGCCCAGCAACCCAGCGAGCCCGCGCCGCACCTGCCCTGGCCGGAACTGCCGGCCGCTGGCGACAGCAGCGCCGACCCGGTCACCCAGGTGCGAGCCTATACCCTGGCCCTGGAGGCCTGGGAACGGCGCGGCAAGGCCCAGGCACGCGACGGCCTGGACCAGGACTTCTGGGCCGAGCCCCGGCAGCTGCTGGAGCGCTTCTGCACCCAGCGCGACAGGGCCTACGCCCGCGCCTCCTATGGCTCGCCCACCACCTACTCGAAGGACAACGAACTGCTGGCCTGCCAGCTGCTCAAGCCGAGCCAGGCCGAAGTGCTGATCCGCGATCCCGCTTCGCGCAGGCTGCGCTACGAGTATCGTTTCCTGGTCAAGCTGGCGGCCGGGCAATGGCGGATCGACAACGTCAAGCGGCGCCTGGCCGGCACCGAGAAATGGGAAAACACCATTCTTTGAATCGCATGTACACAAGGACCCATGCCCGATGAAATACGACGACGCTTCCTGGCATTACGGCGGAGACTTTCCCAGCGACCTGCCGCCCAGCGCCGGGGGCACCCATATCGGCCTGTTCCTGGCCTGGATGCTGCTCAACGGCTTTGCCAGCGAAGAACTTGAAGAAGATGCCGCCGAGGAACTGGCGCAGCTACGTTCACGCAAACTCGATGGCCGTGAGTTCCTGTTCAAGATGCTCGATGAAAGGCTCTACGACGAAGACTTCAACGCCGAAGGCAATGCCTTCGCTGCTGCCTACTATGCGGGAAAGGACAGCAACGGCCGCTACAGCGAGGACTATGAGCAGCTCCTGGCGCCAGTCCCCGATACGATCTACCGGGTGGAGAACAGCTGGAGCAACTACGACCTGCTCGCTCCGGTGCTCGATGGCCGGCTGGCGCAATGGCGAGCCATGGGCCGCCCGGAACACCTGGACTGAACCGCGCCGGCCGGCAATTGTGGTTAAATGCCGCCCCGAAAAATTGCCGGTCGCGCCGATGAACCCTCAAGCCCTCGCCACCCTCAACCAACACCTGCTGGACGCCCTGGCCAGCGCCCCAAGGGAAACCCGGCGCCTGTTCCACGGGCGCGGGCGCTGCTGGCCGGGCCTGGAACAAGTGACCGTGGATTGGCTGCAAGGCGTGCTGCTGGTGTCGCTGTTCAAGGAAGTGCAAGCCGGGGACCTGGCTGCCTTGAAACAGCTGCTGGTGGACCTGGGCACCACCGCGCAGTGGCAGGCCAGCGGCGCCACCAGCCTGATGCTGCAACACCGCTACCTGCCCGACAGCCTCGGCGAATGGTTGCTGGGCGAGCCGGTGGAATCCTGCACCATCACCGAGGAAGGCCTGGATTACCGGGTGGACCTGGGCAGCAAGCAGAACAACGGCTTGTTCCTCGACATGCGCTACGGGCGCAACTGGGTGCGGGCCAATGCCCAGGGCCTGAAGGTGCTGAACCTGTTCGCCTACACCTGCGGATTCTCGGTGGCGGCGATCGCCGGCGGGGCCGAGAAGGTGGTCAACCTCGACATGTCCCGGGCGGCCCTGAGCCGTGGCCGCGACAACCATCGGCTCAACGGCCACGACCTGGGCCGGGTGGGCTTCCTCGGCCATGACCTGTTCAAGTCCTGGGGCAAGGTCAAGCAAGGCGGCCCTTACGACCTGGTGATCATCGACCCGCCCTCCTTCCAGAAAGGCAGCTTCGTGCTGAGCAAGGACTACGCGCGAGTGCTGCGGCGCCTGCCGGAGTTGCTGACGCCGACGGGCCGGGTGCTGGCCTGCATGAACGATCCGGCGTTCAGCGTGGAGTTCCTGCTGGACGGCATGGCCGAGGCCGCGCCAGGGCTGCGTTTCGAACAGCGCCTGGACAACCCCCCGGAATTTCCCGATGCCGATGCGCAATGCGGCCTGAAGGCCCTGGTGTTCAACCAGCCAGCGTAGCCGTGGCGGCCACCGGGCCAGCCTGGCGGCGCAGTTGATCGACCGCATCGTCCTTTTTACGGCCGCTGCGCGCCCGGGCGCAGCCTCGCCAGCTCGGCACGAGCGTCCAGGATCGG
This sequence comes from Pseudomonas piscis, assembly GCF_009380155.1. GTDB lineage: Bacteria > Pseudomonadota > Gammaproteobacteria > Pseudomonadales > Pseudomonadaceae > Aquipseudomonas > Aquipseudomonas piscis. The sequence goes on from NZ_WHUV01000002.1 coordinate 1,354,250, forward strand.
CGCGGGGTTAGAGTGGCATCCGGTATTCGATGAATCCCGAATTGTCCGCCACCCAGTCATAGAGCTTTTGCGCGCGCTTGTTGGTGGCGTGGGTGTGCCAGTACAGCCGTGCGCAATCGTGTTGGCGGGCAAAGGCCTGGACCCACTCGATCAGCTGTTTGCCAGCGCCGCCGCCACGGACCTGCGGCGCCACATACAGGTCCTCCAGGTAGCAGAAGTCCGTGGTGGCCCAGGTCGAACGGTGCAGCACGGAGTTGACGAACCCCACCAACTCGCCACTTTGCACCGCCACCGCCGAATACACCGGCTCCCGGGGGTCGAAGAAACGCTCGAACGTGCGTTGGCTCACCTGTTCCGAAAGGCTTACCTGATAGAAATCCTGGTAAGCCAGCCACAATTGCTGCCATTGCTCCCGATCTTCGGCCTGGATGGCCCGTACCACTACCGTCTGTTGCTGCTTGCCCATGACGCTCTCCTCATGAAAAACCGGAAACAACACTGCTTCCCGGGGATATCGAAGAGCGCCAGCTTAGGTAGCTAACGGCCTGTTGTAGCAGGCCAATTCTAATTTCAACAGCAGACCACTTGCCCTCGCCTGCCAGCACCTCACAACGCTGGCAACTGATGGGTGACGCAATGGATCCCACCCCCGCCTGCGGCGATGGCATCGATATCCAGCTGCACCACCTCGCGCCCGGGGTAGAGCTGGCTGAGCAGGTCGTGGGCCTTGGCGTCGGCCACCGGATCGCCGAACTCCGGGGCGATCACCGCGCCGTTGATCACGAAGTAATTGATGTAGCCCGCGGCGAAGTCTTCGTTGCCCCGGCTGAAGCGGCTCTTGCGCGGATTCAAGGGCGGCGACAGGGTGTGCACCTTGAGCTTGCGGCCATCGGCATCGGTGGCGTTGCGCAGGATCTCCAGGTGCGCGCGGGTCACCGCGTGGTCGTAGGAGTCCGGATCGTTGTCGAGGTTGGCCACCACCACCCCGGGAGCCGCGAAGCGCGCATAGAAGTCGACGTGGGCATCGGTGATGTCGTGCCCCTTGATCCCCGGCAACCAGATGATCTTGCGCAGGCCCAGGCAAGCCTTGAGCTCGGCTTCGACCTCGGCCTTGCTCCAGTCGGGGTTGCGATTGCGGTTGATCCAGCTGCTCTCGGTCATGATCCCGGTGCCGTGGCCATCCACCTCGATACCGCCGCCCTCGCCCACCAGTTCGCTGCGCAAGTAGGTGGCGCGCGCGCCATCGGCCACCTGGCGTGCCAGGCGCGCATCCCGGGAATGGCGCTGCTTGTTGCCCCAACCGTTGAAGTTGAAGTCCACTGCGCCCAGCTCGCCTCGGGAGTCGACCACGAAGTTGGCGCCGATATCGCGCATCCAGATATCGTCCAGCTCGGTGATCACATAGGTGACGTTGCGAGTGCCACACAGCTCCTCGGCCAGGTCGCGCTCATGCTCGCGGCAGAACAGGGTCAGCGGCTCATGGGCGGCAATCGCCCGGGCGATCCGGCCCTGGGCCTCCTGCACATCGCCAGTGAAGTCTTCCCAGATCGCATCCTGGGCACCGAAGGCCATGAAGGCCCGCTGGTGACGATCGCCTTCGTCGGGCATGACCCAGTCCTCCTGTTCCTGTTCTTGGGCCAAGACCCGACGGGCGCCCAGGCCCAGGGTAGTCACGGCGGCGAAACCGGCCAGCAGCGAGGCCTGTTTGATGAATGTACGTCGGGTCGACATCGGTCTTTCTCTCAAGGGGGATTGCATGAAGTGGAACGGCTCAGGGTGCTTTTATCGTAGCCGTCTTGAACTGGGTCCAGATGCGCATTCGGGCCCGCATGTCGGCCTGGGGAATATCGCGCCCCGGCACCAGGCGGGCAAAGGTCGCGGCATCCGGGTAGATATCCGGGTTGCCCACCATCCGTGGATCGATCTGCGGCCGCGCCTTGGCATTGGCCGTGGGGTAACCGGTGAAATTGCTGATGGCCGCCATGTTCTGCGGGCGCATGACGAAGTTGATGAAGGCATAGGCGTACTCCGGGTGCCGGGCATCCTTGGGGATCGCCATGGTGTCCATCCACACCGTGGTGCCCTCACGCGGGATGCGGTACTGGAAGTCCACCGGCTTGCCGGCCCCGTCGGCGGCGCGCTGGGCCTGGGTCACATCGCCGCTGTAGCCCAGGGACAGGCACAGGTTGCCATTGACCAGGTCGGTCACCGGCTGCGACTGGAACTTGCGGATGTACGGCCGCAGCTTGAGCAACAGCTCGCTGGCCGCTTGCAGGTCTGCCGGCTTGGCGCTGCGCGGATCGCGCCCCAGGTAGTTGAGCGCCACCGCCAGTACTTCGTCGGGCGAGTCGATCACCGAGATCCCGCAATCGGCGAAATGCGCCGCCAGCTCCGGCTTGAACAGCAGGTCCAGGCTGTTGACCGGTGCATTGGGCAAGCGTTGGGCGATCTGCCCGGCGTTGTAGGTCAGGCCGATGGTGCCCCAGGTATAGGGCACCGTGGCCTGGCTGGCCCGGGGGTACTGCTTGCGCAAGGCTTGCAGGCCGGGCTCGATGTCGTCCATTTGCGCAAGCTTGGCGGGGTCAAGGTTCTGCAGGCTGCCAGCACGCATCAGTCGCTCGGCCACGGTGTCGCCGGGGAAGATCAGGTCGTAGCCACTGCCGCCGGTCATCAGCTTGGCCTCCAGGACCTCGCTGCCTTCCATGACGTCGTAGATCACCTTGATCCCGGTCTCGGCGGTAAAACGCGCCAGGGTGTCCTGGGCGAAGTAGTCGGCCCAGTTGTACAGGCGCAGGATCTTTTCTTCAGGCGCGGCCTGGACCTGCGCGGCCATCAATGCCAGTGCCAGCGCGCCAAGGCGCAATGTGCCGATGCGGTTCATGCTCATGCCTCCCGAGGGTTCCAGCGTGAATGCAGGTGTTGGCCGTCGAGGCTCAGCAAGGGCCCGTACATTTCCGGACGACGATCACGGAAGATGCCCCAGGTCCGGCGCTCCTCGGCCATGGCCGCCAGGTCCAGTTCATGCAAGAGCATGCCGGTGGTGTCGCGGTCGGCCTCGGCCAGCAGCCGGCCCTTGTGGTCAGAGATGAACGAGGAACCGTAGAACTGCATGTGCAGCTCTGAGTCGCTGCGAGCCACTTCCCGCCCGACGCGGTTGGCCGCCACCACCGGCAGCAGGTTGGCCGCGGCGTGCCCACGCATGGTCATCTGCCAGTGATCCTTCGAGTCCAGGTCGGCGGCGCCAGGCTCCGAGCCGATGGCAGTGGGGAACAGCAGCACCTCGGCACCCTGCAATGCCAGGCAACGGGCGGTTTCCGGGAACCACTGGTCCCAGCAGATGCCCACGCCCAGGCGGCCGAACGCCGTGTCCCAGACCTTGAAGCCGGTGTCGCCGGGGCTGAAGTACTCCTTCTCCTGGTAACCGATGGCGTTGGGGATGTGGGTCTTGCGGTACACCCCGAGCAGGCGTCCGTCGGCATCGGCCACGCTCAGGGAATTGAAGTAGGCAGTGCCGGCCCGCTCGAACCAGCTCAGCGGCAACACCACCCCCAGCTCCTTGGCCAGGGCGGCAAAGCGCTTGAGTATGCGGCTCTGGCCATACTCTTCGGCCAGTGCCAGGTGCCGGTGCTGCTGTTCGATGCAGAAGTACGGCGTGGCGAACAGCTCCTGCAGCAGGATCACCTGCCCGCCCCGGGCCGCGGCCTCGCGCACCAGTTGCTCGGCGCGCTCGAGGTTGTCCGCCAGGTCCCAGGTACAGGGCATCTGCAACGTCGCGACGGTCAAGTTGCTCATGCCGACACCTCCAGTGGCCAGCGCGGTTGCTGCTGGGTGATGCAATGCACGCCACCACCGCCATGGGCCAGGTGATTGATCTGCACCGGCACCACTTGCCGCCCGGGGAAGGCCTTGGCCAGGACCTGGGCCGCGACCTGATCGGCCTCGATGCCATAGGCCGGCATGATGATCGCGCCGTTGGCGATGTAGAAGTTGGTGTAAGAGGCACAGAACACCTCGGCCTGGGTGTCCACCGCGGCAGTGGCTTCGAACAACTCCACCAGTTCGAAGGCGCGGCCCTGGGCATCCCGGGCCAGCTCCAGGGCACGGCGGTTCTCGCGCACCACTTCGGCGTACACCGAGCCTTGGTCATGGGTGGCGTCCACCAGCAGCAGGCCGGGACGGGCGAAGGCACAGACGCCATCGACATGGCCATCGGTCATGTCGCCGGTGACGTAGTCCGGATCGCCGGGCAGCCAGATGGTTTTCTTCACCCCCAGCAGGCGCTCGAAGATCTCTTCCATCTCGGCCTTGCCCAGGCCCGGGTTGCGATTGGGGTTGAGCAGTACCGACTCAGTGGTGATCAGGGTGCCCTCGCCGTCCACATGGATGGCGCCGCCTTCGTTGGCCAGGTGGGTGCCGAAGCAGTCCAGCCCCAGCTGGTCGAGCAGGCGCCGGGCCAGGCTGCGGTCCAGCTCGTGGGCCGACTTGCCACCCCAGGCATTGAAGCGCCAGCTGACGCCGGCCAGCCCGTGCTGGGGATGGCAGACGAAACTCGGCCCGGAGTCGCGGCACCAGCTGTCGTCCACGGCCTGGACCACCAGCTCGACGTTGGCGCCGCAGTGGCGCCGGGCGCTCTCCAGGGCCGAAGGATCGACCACCAGCTTGACCGGCTCGAAACGTGCGATGGCATTGGCCACCCGGGCGAAATCCGCCTGTACGTCGGCCAGGGTCACGCCCCAGCCCGACTCCCACAGGTCCTGGTTATGGGGCCAGACCATCCAGGTCGCCGCGTGGGGTACCCACTCGGCGGGCATCCGCCAACCGCTGTTTCGACTGTCATTGCTGTGCATGGGAATCGCGCCTCTCGATTAAGGTTTTGTTATCAGCCAACAAATACCGGTGCAACCAATGGCGCCCATGCTATGGCTTTGAAAATCCCACAACAAACGATAGATTTAGTGAAATTCTGATTAGCTGGACTTATCGATAATGTTAAAACACTGGCCTCCCCTGAACGCCCTGCGCGGCTTCGAAGCCGCCGCGCGCCTGGGCAGCTTCCACCAGGCGGCGCAAGAGCTGCACCTGACCCAATCGGCCATCAGCCAGCAGATCCGCAGCCTGGAAACCTTCCTCGAACAGCCGCTGTTCTACCGCAGCGGGCGCAGCGTGACCCTGACCGACGCCGGGCATGACCTGCGCAGCACCACCCAGTCGTTGCTGCAGCAACTGGCCGTGGGCATTCGCCGCCTGGAGCAGTACCGCAAGCCCAACCAGCTGGTGGTCAACACCAGCCCGGCCTTCGCTCGCCACTGGCTGCTACCGCGACTGGGCGAATTCAACCGCCTGCACCCGGAAGTGGACCTATGGCTGTTCACCAGTTTCGAGCCGCCGGACATGGCCACCCAGACCATCGACGTGACGATCCGCGACGACCTCAGCGCCCAGGCCGAATGCAGCTACCTGGAGCTGTACAGCGACCAGCTCTATCCGGCCTGCCACCCCTCCCTGCTGGAGCAGCCCCAGGCGCTGCGCACCACCTTGCACGGCGAACGGGAAATGGACTGGAGCCACTGGGTGGTGGAAGGCGGCACCGACATCGGCCAGCGCAGCAACGGCCTGAACTTCTCCGACCCGGGATTGCTGCTGGACGCCGCCTGCGCTGGCCACGGCATCGCCCTGGTCAGCCAACTGCTGGCCCAGCAAGCCCGGGCCCAGGGCCAGTTGCAGCCGCTGTGCGAACAAAGCGTGCGCGGTCCGACCTGGGCCTGGCTGGTGCATCGCGACAGTGAAGGCAGTTCGCTGACCCGCAGCTTCTGCAGTTGGTTGCAAAACGCCCTGGAGCAGGCCGGGCAGGCCTGAAAAACCGCTTTGCATTCCTGGCGGTAACCCCTGCCCCGGCGCCGCCTTAAGCTGGCGCCGGTGCAATCCGCACTGCCTCCAAGGAATCGCGCGTGCCCCCGATCCCCGACATCAACTGGTCATTGTGGTTGTCCACCATGCTGCCCATGGCCCTGAGCGCCGGTCCCGGCAACCTGATGGTGGCCAGCTCCGGCGCCCGCAGCGGTGTGCGCCGCTCCCTGCGCTTCATCCTCGGCCTGGACCTGACCTACTTCCTGCTGGCCCTGCTGGTGGGCCTCGGGCTCTATCACAGCCTGGCGCAGCAGCCGCAACTGCTGCGAGGCCTGCGGATCGCCGGCAGCCTGTACATCTTCTGGCTCGGCCTGCGCCTGTTGCTGCGGCCACTGCGCAAGCCCGGCGAGCCAGAACAGGCGCTGTTGTTCCGCGATGGCGTGGTGCTGCAACTGGGCAACGTGCAAGGGCTGGTCATGCTGCTGGTGATGTTCTCCACCTTCAGCCCGGCCACCAGTGCCGGCAGCCTGGCGGTGGTGGCGCTGAGCGCCGCGCTGATCGCGGTGAACCTGTTCGGCCACCTGCTCTGGGCGGGCCTGGGCTCGAGCATGCAACCGCTGCTACGTGCCAGGCCGGGCTTGCTCAAGGCGCAAAATGTGCTGTTCGGCTTGCTGCTGATGGGGGTGGCGGCGTGGATCTTTCTGCGCAATGGCCTGGCCTGAGCCGACCGCCTCAGTGGTCTTGCAGGCCATGCTGGCGCAGCACCCGGTCGATGAACTGCACCACCTGCTCGACCCGCTCCTGGCCCTGGGTCGCCAAGTTGCGCAGCAGCCAGATATCGGCCCGATGCGCCGGGACATCCGGCAACACCCGACACAGCCCCAGAGGTTCGGCGATATAGACCGGCAAGGCGGCGATCCCCAGGCCGGCCTGCACCGCCTGGAGCTGCGCTTGCAGGTTGGCGGTGCTCATCCACAGCGGCTGGCCGCCACTGAGCCGGTCCAGCCAGCGGGCCAGGGGCATATGCTCCAGGGCCTGGTTCCAGCCGATCAAGCCATGCCGGGCCAAATCTTCGGGCGCTTGCGGACACCCCTGGGCCTGGGCATATGCCGGGGAGCAGAACAGCGCCTGGGTCAGCGCGCCGACCTTGCGCAAGGTGAAGTTGCTACCGGCTTCCGGCCGATGCAGGCGCAGCACCAGGTCACTGTGGCTCTGGGTGAGCTTGACCGAGCGCGCGGCATTGACGAAGTCGAAACGGATCTCTGGATGATCCGCACGAAACTCCGCCAGGGCCGGGATCAACAGGTGGCTGCCCATCAGCTCCGGGCAATCGATGCGCACCACCCCGGCCATGCGCGCACCGGGCCGGGCCAACTGGCGCTCCATCTGGCCAAAGCGTTCCTGAGCCTCAAGCGCCATGGGCAGCAAGTCGCGGCCGGCCTCGGTGAGGAAATAGCCCTGGGTGGTCTTCAGGAACAGCGGCGTGTGCAAGGCCTGCTCCAGCATCTGGATCTTGCGCGAGACCGTGGCCGCCGACACCTTCAGCGCCTGTCCGGCATCGGTGATGTTGCTGGCGTTGGCGACCGCAATGAAGAATCGCAGATCATCCCAATTCACGCTTACCTGCCTGTCCTTGCGAAATCAGGCCGGGATCTTATGCGAAAAATACTCTGGCGCGATCAGAGTTTTCTTCAGTCGCGGGCCTGGAGCTGTAGAGTGAAGGCGTCGCCCAACCCGAGGACAAGGACCGCCCCATGCTGGAACTGCACACCGAACGCCTGCACCTGCGCTCCCTCAACGCCAATGACTGGGAGCTGTTCCTGACCCTGCACAGCGACCCCGGTAACCTGCGCTATGTCTGCGACCCGCTTTCCCGAGCGCAGATCGAGGGGCGTTTCACCTCGCGCCTGCCGCACTGGAATACGAATTCGACCCACTGGCTGTGCCTGCTGATCAACGACCGCCACAGCGGTGAAGGCCTGGGTTTCACCGGCCTGCGGATCAGCAACGGCGACGCCGCCGAGGCCGAGGTCGGCTACTTGTTGCGTCCGCAGCATCAAGGCAAGGGACTGGCCGTGGAATCCCTGCGCGCCGTCATCGAGCACGCCCGGCACACCCTGGGCATCAAGCAGCTGATCGCCACGGTCACCGACGGTAATGCGCCGTCTTGCAAGGTCCTGGAGAAATGCGGCTTCGCCTTCCTACGCCGTGACGAACGGGCCTTCCAGCTGGGCGGCGAGGATTTCGACGATCTGATTTTCGGCTGTCGCCTGGCGGCTTGATGCGGCGCCTTGTCGCGGGTTTTTCTTGACAGGAAAAATTCACCACGGCTATTGTCTGACAACCTGACTTCCTAGGTTTACCCATGCTAGAACTCCAGCGCCCCGACTCCCTGGTCGTACGGGTCGTCAACGCCATCCGCAACGAGATCGACTCCGGCCGACTGGCTCCCGAGTCGCGCCTGCCCACCGAACAGCAACTGGCTGAACAGCTCAATGTCAGTCGCTCGGTGGTGCGCGAGGCCATCGCCCAGCTCAAGGCCGATGGTGTGCTGATCGCCCGCCGCGGCCTGGGTTCGTACATCTCCAAGACCCCTGCCGGCACGGTGTTCCGCTTCCCCCAGAGCGAGGGACGCCTGGCGGACCTGGCGCAGATGTTCGAGATGCGCCTGTGGATCGAGACCCAGGCCGCGTCGATCGCCGCCCAGCGCCGGGACGCCGACGACCTGCAACGGATGCAGGCCGCGCTACAGGAAATGCACGACAAGCGCAGTGATTTCGAAGCCGCGGCCCTGGCCGACGTGGCGTTCCACCGGGCCATCGCCGAAGCCAGCAAGAACGATTACTTCGTGGCCTTCCATGACTTCCTGCGCAGCCAGCTGGCCAGTGCCCGCAAGACTGCCTGGGAAAACTCGGCGCTGCGCCTGGTGGGCGGTTCTGCCGACGCGGCCCAGGAGCACCAGGCGCTGTACCAGGCCATCGCCGCCGGTGACCGCCAGGCCGCCGCCGGCTGTGCCGATGCCCATTTGCGTGCCTCGGCCAAGCGCCTGGGCCTGGAGTTGCCTACCCTCGACTGACCCTAATGCGCCAGACCGCAGGCCGAGCCTGCGGTTTTTATCGGACTACTTAGTCTGACAACCTGATAACCAGACTGATACGGACACCTGGAACCATGATCTACGACTTTTGCATCATCGGCGGCGGCATCGTCGGACTGGCCACGGCGATGGAGATACTCAAGCGCCAGCCCGGCGCTTCGCTGGTGGTCCTGGAAAAGGAAAGTGTGCTGGCCAAGCACCAGACCGGGCACAACAGCGGCGTGATCCACGCCGGGATCTACTACGCGCCGGGCAGTCTCAAGGCCGACCTGTGCAAGCGCGGCGCCGAGGCCACCAAGCAGTTTTGTACCGAGCATGGGATCAAGTTCGAGGTCTGCGGCAAGGTGCTGGTGGCCTCCAATACCCTGGAAGTGCAGCGCATGGAAGCCTTGTACCAGCGTTCGCAGCTCAATGGCCTGAAGGTCGAGCGCCTGGATGCCGAGCAACTGCGCCAGCGCGAGCCGAACATCGTCGGCCTGGGCGGGCTGTTCCTCGACGCCACCGGCATCATCGACTATCGCGAGGTATGCGACACCATGGCCCGGGTGATCCGCCGCGCCGGTGGCGAAATCTGCCTGGGCCAGACCGTCACCGCAATCCAGGAGCACGCCGACAGCGTCAGCGTCGGCACCCATGGCGGCAGCTGGCGGGCGAAGAAACTGGTGGCTTGCGCCGGCCTGCAGTCCGACCGCCTGGCGACCCTGGCCGGGGTGCGGATCGATCACCAGATCATCCCCTTTCGCGGTGAGTACTTCCGCCTGCCGGCGTCGAAGAACGACATCGTCAACCACCTGATCTACCCGATCCCCGATCCGGAGCTGCCGTTCCTCGGCGTGCACCTGACCCGCATGATCGACGGTAGCGTCACCGTCGGTCCCAACGCGGTGCTGGGCCTGGGCCGGGAAAACTACCGCAAGTTCTCCATCAACTGGCGCGATGTCGCGCAGTACGCCAGCTTCCCCGGGTTCTGGAAAACCATCTGGCAGAACCTCGGCTCCGGTACCACCGAGATGAAGAATTCGCTGTTCAAGTCCGGCTACCTGGAACAGTGCCGCAAGTATTGCCCGTCCCTGGAAGTCAGCGACCTGCTGCCCTACGAAGCGGGTATCCGCGCCCAGGCGGTGATGCGCGATGGCAGCCTGGTCCACGATTTCCTGTTCGCCGAAACCTCGCGCATGTTGCATGTGTGCAACGCGCCCTCGCCCGCCGCCACCTCGGCGATTCCCATTGGCTCGATGATCGCCGACCGGATCTTCCAGGCCGGCTGAAACACCTGGCACTCGCTTGCCCGGCGCCTCGACGACGCCGGCAGGATCGCGTGCTCGCGTCACCCGACAATAAATACAATGATCCAAGAGGATGCACCCGATGACCGCAGTTGAAACCAGCATTACTGCAGCGGAAACCCCACAGCAAACCAGGAAACGCCTGCGCAAGGTCGCGGCGGCCACCATCTTCGGCTCGATGCTGGAGTGGTACGACTTCTACCTCTACGCCACCATGGCGGCGATCGTCTTCTCGAAGATCTTCTTCGATACCAGCAACCCCAACAGCGCCATGCTGATGTCGTTCTCCACCTTCGCCATCGGCTTTATCGCCCGCCCCTTCGGCGGCGTGCTGTTCGGCTACCTGGGCGACAAGTTCGGGCGCAAGCAGGTGCTGGTGCTGACCTTCTGCCTGATGGGCGTATGCACCGCGCTGATCGGCCTGATCCCCAGCTACGCCTCCATCGGCATCTGGGCACCGATCATCCTGGTGGCGATCCGGATCATCCAGGGCCTGGGTGCCGGTGCCGAATTATCCGGCGCGGCGGTCACCTCCTACGAGCATGCCAGCGAAGGCAAGCGCGGCAGCCAGGGCGCCTGGCCGGCACTTGGGCTGAACCTGGGCCTGCTGCTGTCGTCGCTGACCATCTACCTGCTGACCATCAACGGCAACGAATTCCTCTTGGCCGGCGGCTGGCGCATTCCTTTCGTGTGCAGCATCGTGCTGGTGGGCGTCGGCCTGTGGGTGCGCAAGAGCATTCCGGAAACCCCGGAGTTCAAGGAACTGGACCAGCAGAGCCGCAAGGCCCAGGCCTCGCCACTCAAGGCACTGTTCAAGAACGACCTCAAGGGCCTGGCCGTGGTGTTCTTCGTGGCCATCGGCTACAACGCCCTGAGCTACATCTTCAAGACCTTCTCCCTGGCCTACCTGACCCAGTACAAGCACGTCGACGTGCACGTGACCTCGCTGTCGGTGACCATTGCCAGCCTGGTGGCCATCGTCGCCGTGCCGTTCTTCGGCTGGCTGTGCGACAAGTGGAGCAGCAAGACCGTCCTGGTGCTCGGCGGCCTGTTCTCGGTGCTGTTCGCCTACCCCTTCCTGGCCCTGCTCAATACCGGCGACAGCCTGATGATCTACCTGGCCATCGGGGTCGGCACCGGCATCCTGGCACCGATGATGTTCGCGCCCCAGGGCTCGTTCCTCAGCCGCCAGTTCCCCACCGCAACCCGCTCCTCGGGCTTCGGCACCGGGCGCGAGATCGGCACCGCCATCGCCGGTGGCCTGGCCCCGCTGGGCGCACTGTCGCTGGTGACCGCCTCGGCCACCCACTCCACCGATGGCGTGGTGATCATCCTCGCCATTGCCGCGGTGCTGGTGGTGGTGTTTGCCCTGTGCGACCAGGGCCGCAAGCACTCGGCCTTCAAGAACTGAGCGATGCAAGGTTGCGGTAGGCGCCAAGCGACCTGCCGCAGCCTGTTAAGCTGGCGCTGGTTTTTTCTCGCAGGCCATCCCATGCAAATGCCCAGTACGTTCGGCGTCGATGCCGAAGGCTTGATCAAGTTGCCTCCCGAGCCGCCCCTGCAACCTGGGTTCGGTGCCTTGCTCGATGAGCTGTGCCACAGCCTGGGCCAGCCATCGCTGCACAGCCTCTACCTGTACGGCAGCGTGGCCCGGGGCGAGGCCCGGGTTGGAATCTCCGACCTGGACCTGACCCTCATCCTGCGACAGCCACCTGCCCCGGGCCTGCTCGACGAGCTGGAACAGCTGCGCCTGCAATTACAGGCGCGGCACCCCGAGGTGTCGAAGATCGATTTCGATATCGGCCACCTGGAGCAAGCCCTGGCCAGCGACAATCGCCACAGCTGGGGCTATTGGCTCAAGCATCATTGTCGCTGCCTGCTGGGCGAGGACCTGCGCCAGCACTTCGCCCCGTTCAAGCCCAGCCGGGAAATAGCCCTGGCGGTGAACGGCGATTTTCTTGCGGTGCTGAATGACTACGCCACGCGCATCGACCACGCACCGACGCCTGGGCAGATCCTGCGCCTGCAACGCGAGGCCTCGCGCAAGCTCCTTCGCGCGACCAACCTGCTGCGCCCAGAGCAGGAACCGAGCTGGCCCCGCAGCCTGGACGAACATGCCCAGCTGTTTGTGCGGCGCTACCCGCAAATGAAGGCGGTCATCGACGAGTTCCGCCAAGCCGCCGAAGCGACAAGTCCCGCCGATGCCGGTTTCAGCAGCCGCTTGCGGCAGATGGCGCAGTGGATGAGCCAGCAAGCCGATACCCTTTGCCCCAGGGGCTGACCCATGGATCTGCATCACACCCAGCAACTGCTGCACCAGGGCTTGGACCGCAGCCAGCCCCGCGAAGCACTGGTCCTTGTACTAGAGGCCGCGCTGGAGCTGGTGTCGCTGCCCGACAACGATTTCTGCTGGTCCAGCTGGACCGGACAGGAGCAGGCTAGCGCCGAGTTGCTCGGGCTGATCGCCACCCTGCAGGCCGGAAGGTTGCCCGAGCGGTCGAGTGTGGCGGTGCTCTTCGCCGTCACCGGTCCGCTGCAGGAAGTCAGCCTCAGCAGCGGCTGGGCGCAGACGTTCCTGAAAGTGGCGGACAGGTTCGACGAAGTAGAAGCCCTGCTCTGGTAACTGCCAAGGGTCAGACCTGCAGTACCTCGACTCCCTGCTGTCGATAGCCTTCGAGCTCCGCGCTCGCCACTTCCCGCTCTGTAACCAGCCGGTGCAGGCGGTTGCAGGGCGCCACGACAAAAGGCTCCATGGCCCCGAGCTTGTCGGCGGTAGTCACGGCGATCACTTGCGCGGCGCTGTCGAACATCGCCTGCTTGATCGGCACTTCATCGAAATGCAGGGAGCTGATGCCGATCTCCGGGTGGATCGCGCAGACCCCGGTGAACAGCAGGTCGGCCTTGATCCCCTGGAGTATCCGCAGCGCTTCATGGCCGCTGGCGGCCAAGGTCGCCGGGTTGAGCTGGCCGCCAGCCAGGATCACTCGGGCCCTGGGGTATTCGGCCAGGGCCACGGCAATCAGCGGCGAGGCGGTGACCGCAGTCAGGCCGATATCCCGGGGCAGCGAGCGGGCGATGTGCAAAGTGGTGGAGCCGGAGTCGAACAACACCGTCTGCCCCTCCTGCACCCACTGTGCGGCGAACTGCGCCAGGCGCATTTTCACCACGTCGGTCTCGCCTACCCGGGTGAAGTAATCCTTGCCACTGTCCTTGGGCCGGGGCAGCGCGCCACCGTGGACCCGCTGCACCAGGCCAGCGGCATCCAGCTCCGCCAGGTCACGGCGGATGGTGTCCTCGGAAACTGAGAAATGCCGGCTCAGCTCGGCGGCCATGACCTTGCCGTCGCGCTCCAGCAGCAGGAGGATCTTTTGCCGGCGCAGGGACGGCAGTTCAGCGGTGGAATGCAGGTTTTGCATGTTGATGCCCGATTCTGCGTGTTTGTGCGAGATTATCCAGGCAAGAGCAGCGGTACAAGCCCCTGGACCCAGTACCACCCGAAGGCCCTGCGGCCTTGGCGCGGCTCGACAGCGGAGGCTTCGTGTAGCCGCTGCCGCAGGGCGCGCAGCGACCGCAAGATCTGCCGGAGCAGGGTCAGACCAGGCGCGGTGCCCGCGAGCGATGCAAGGCCGCTTCGCCGAGGCGCTCGCGCACCAGGGCTTGGGCCTGGCGGGTCAATTGGTCGAGGTGGCGGTCGCGCTTCTTCTCCGCCTCGATCATCGCCTTGCGCCCATGCTGCGCCAGCAAGTAGGTATGGATCTGCCGCACCTCCACCGAGTTGTAGATCGGCGCCACATCCAGCACTGCCAGCAAGCCATCGCTGCCATGCTCGCGGGTATTCATCAGCACCTGCGGGCCACGGGCGCCCAGCAGTTGGAACCCCAGGGCCTCGAAGCACTGGAGCTTGGCCGGGCTGCAGGCCAGCTCGGCATGGGGATAGCGTGCGCGCATCGCCGCCAGCATCTGCCGGGCAATGCCCTGGCGGCGCAGGTCCTGGCGGACCGCCATATAGGCCACGGCGCAAGCTTCTGGGTCGTCCTTGAGCGGCAGGTAGAGCAAGAAGCCCTGCACCTGCTCCGGGTCCAGCGGGTCGCTGGCCACCAGCAACTCCACGGCAAGATCCCGGGAACCGTCCATGGCCTGCAGGTACAGGTGCACCTCGTAGCCGACGCCGTACTGGTAGAGGTTGTACAGCGGATTGCTGGGAGCGATGGCGACCGCGCTGATGTCGGTGATGTAGTCCACCACCATCTGCTGGATCTGGCTCTGGATGGCTTCGGTGGGCGGGGCCTGGAACAGGGTGATGCTGGACATCTGGGTGGTGACTCCGAGGGTTGGGGCATGTCCGCCGGGAGCGGGCGCGCCATGATACCCCTTCATGCAGGCGCAGGGGCGCAGCGCCGCAAGGCAAGGCAAGGCAAGGCAAGATTGGGAGGGCTTGGGGAGTTTGCTGACCCATTGCGGCGGCGACACGCCACCGCAATCGGACCAGCCAGCCGATGCCAAGGGCATCGGCGATGTCCCGCCCGGCGAACGCGGGCGGGAGCGGGGCTTACAGCGCCATGTCGGCCGCTGGGTTGCTCTCAGGCTTGGCCATGCTGGCCGGCGCTTGAGGAGCCGCACCCTTGACTGGTGGCGGCGTGGTCAGCTGCAGCACTTCGGCGGTGTAGGCCCACTCTTTGGCCACACGCTCAGGGCTGTCGTTCAGGGCAGTGCCGTAGCTCGGTACGATCTGCTTCAGCTTCTCTTGCCAGGCTGGAGTGGCCACCTGGTCCTTGAAGACTTTCTGCAGCACGCTGAGCATGATCGGCGCGGCGGTCGAAGCGCCCGGAGACGCGCCCAGCAGGCCGGCGATGCTGCCGTCCTGGGAAGCGACGATCTCGGTGCCCAGTTTCAGCACGCCGCCCTTCTCTTCGTCACGCTTGATGATCTGCACACGCTGGCCGGCCTGCCACAGGCGCCAGTCTTCCTGCTTGGCGTTGGGGAAGTATTCCTTGAGCGCCGCGAAACGGTCGTCATCCGACAGCATCAGCTGGCCGGCCAGGTATTCCACCAGCGGGTACTGCTCGATGCCCACCTTGGTCATCGGCCAGATGTTGTGGGTGGTGGTGCTGGTCAGCAGGTCGAAGTACGAACCTTCCTTGAGGAACTTGGTGGAGAAGGTAGCGAACGGGCCAAACAGGATCACGCGCTTGCCATCCAGCACGCGGGTGTCCAGGTGCGGTACGGACATCGGTGGCGCGCCCACCGAAGCCTTGCCGTAGGCCTTGGCCAGGTGCTGCTCGGCAACGCTGGCGTTGTCGGTCACCAGGAACGAGCCACCCACCGGGAAACCGGCGTATTCGTTGGCCTCGGGGATACCCGACTTCTGCAGCAGGTGCAGGGCACCGCCACCAGCGCCGATGAACACGAACTTGGCGTCGGTCTCGGTTTTCGAACCGTCCTTGAGGTTCTTGTAGGTCACGCGCCACGAGCCATCTTGATTGCGCTCGATTTCTTCTACTTCGCTGGACAGCTTCAGGGCGAAGTTGGGCTGGGCCTGCAAGTGGGCGACGAACTGGCGGGTGATCTCGCCGAAGTTGACGTCCGTGCCGATCGGGCTCCAGGTCGCAGCGATCTTCTGCGCCGGGTCACGCCCTTCCATCATCAGTGGAACCCACTTCTTGATCTGCTCGGCGTCTTCGGAGTACTGCATGCCGCTGAACAGCGGGCTGGCTTGCAGGGCTTCGTAACGAGCCTTGAGGAACTTGATGTTGTCATCGCCCCAGACGAAGCTCATGTGCGGCGTGGAGTTGATGAACGAACGCGGGTTCTTCAGGACGCCGCTCTTGACCTGCCACGACCAGAACTGGCGGGAGATCTGGAACGCTTCGTTGATCTCGATGGCCTTGGCGATCTCGATCTTGCCGTCCTTGCCTTCAGGGGTGTAGTTCAGCTCGGCCAGGGCCGAGTGACCGGTACCGGCGTTGTTCCAGCCGTTGGAGCTTTCCTCGGCCACGCCATCCAGGCGCTCGACCATCTCCATGGACCAGTCCGGCTGCAGCTCGTTGAGCCAGACCCCGAGGGTCGAACTCATGATGCCGCCGCCGATCAGCAGCACATCCACTTTCTTCGGCTCAGCCGCATGGGCGGTCGTCAGACCTATCGACATCGCCAGCCCGATGAGGGCCGTGTTCACTTTCTTCAACATTCTGTAGTACCTACGATAGAACGCCATCCGCCGCCCGATCCTCGATCCTGTGAATCCCGGAGGGTGCGAAACAGGCATTTCGCAGGTCCCGGATGAACGCATTCATGAGAACTGGGGGGTGGGCACACAAGGCCGACGAAACGCGCTCGACCTCAGTTGTATATCGCTCCGGTGCTGACTTCTTGTCGTTGTTGGCTCAGCTACATGAGTGACACTTGTTACTCGGGGCTCGTCACGGGACGCAGCCGACAGGCAGCCACCCTGCTCCTTTCCATATTCCGCTGGCGCCGAATCGACGGGCAACGGCGGTACCCGCCTTCGCGGGAACCAGCAGGGAAAAAGGGTCGGATTCCACCAAGGAAGGTGGATGGACACTGCCTGACATTACGCTCGGCGGGTTTGCCAGAGACACCCGCACGCTTGCAAAGGACCCGATCAGGCCATTTGAAGCAAAGCACAGGGGGCATATTTTTGCACAAACGATGAACCGATTCAGCGCAAGAATATCATTACGGCATCAGCCTGTCTTGGCTGCGGCGCCCTTGGCAAACCCCGAGGCACTACGACATCCGCCGCAATCAATGCGTCACAAGGACGCTGGCGCAAATCCTTCCCCGGCGCCGCCGCAGACCTTGGCCTGTGGCACCACCACGGGCATCATGGCCGACCGCGATACCCTCCAGACCATCGTCAAGGACAAGAAGAACAACCATGCACGCGACTTCCCTGCAAGACACCACCGCGCCCGAGGGCGCCTGCTTCGGCTGCGGCAGCAGCAACCACCACGGCCTGCACATCAAGAGCCACTGGCACGAGGACGGTATCCACGTGATCGCCGAACACCTGCCGGAGGCCAAGTACTGCGGCTGGCCGGACCTGGTGTATGGCGGGCTGATCGCCATGCTGGTGGACTGCCACTCCAACTGGACCGCCATGGCCTACCACTACCGCAACGAACAGCGGGCCCCGGGCAGCCTGCCGCGCATCGACTGCGTGACCGGCAACCTGGGGATCAAGTTCATCAAGCCGACCCCCATGGGCGTGCCCCTGACCCTGCGGGCCCGGGTCGAAGGTGAGGTGGCACGCAAGAGCCGGGTGGTGTGCGAGGTGTATGCCGGCGACGTGCTCACGGCCATCGGCGATTCGCTGTTCGTGCGGGTCGATACCCAGCAGCTGGCCGACGCGGCCCACGGCCGTGAAAGCTGAAATCAGCGCTCCATGCCGTGCCGATCGATGAGGGCCACAGCGCCCTCATGCGACGATTGCAGTCCTGTTCGACGCCCTTGTATTATTGAGAACGATTCACACTCACATCTCGGCGGCCAATGGTGCACTCATCTGCGAGCAACAAGCTGGGCTTCTTTTTCAGTGACCATCACCGGTGGCTGCTGCAACACATTCAAAAACGCCTGGGCAACCGTGCCGACGCCGAAGACACCGCCGCGGATACCTTCTGCCAGTTGCTCAGCGCCCAGGTCGACCCGGACAGCATCGAACAACCCCGGGCCTACCTGTCCACCATCGCCCGGCGCCTGGTGTTCGACCGGCATCGGCGGCGCCAGCTGGAACAGGCCTACCTGCAGCGCCTGAGCGCCCTGCCGGAATTGCTCGCGCCCTCCCCCGAAGAACAACTGCTGCTGATCGAGGCCCTGGTGGCGATCGATCGTGCGCTGGATGGCCTGCCGATGGTCGTCAAGACCGCCTTCCTCTACAGCCAGCTCGATGGCCTGAGCTATGTGGCGATCGCCGACAAGCTGCAGTTGTCCGAACGCACTGTCAGCCGCTACATGAAACAAGCCCTGCGCCAGTGTTACCTGAGTGAGCTTGCACTGTGAGCCGGCAACGCCTGGACCCGGTGGTCGAGCAGGCCATCGACTGGATGGTGCGCCTGCGTGCCGGCGAAGCCGACCCACGCCTGGAGCATGAACTGGCCACCTGGCTGGCCAACGATGCCGCCCATGCCCAAGCCTGGAAGCAACTGCAAGCCAGGCTGGGAACTTCATTCAATACCTTGCGCGCCCTCGACCAGCGCCTGCCGGGACAAGCGGGCGAAGCACGACAATTGCTGCTCAGCCCCCATGCCTCGCGCCGGCAACTGCTGCGTGGGCTGGCCGGGCTCGGCCTACTGGGCGGCGGCCTGTGGCTGGGTGCCCGGACGCAAGTTGGTGAAACCCTGCTGGCGGACTTCAGTACCGGCCGGGGCCAACGCCGGGATTTCATCCTGCCCGATGGCAGCCGCCTGAGCCTGGATGCCGAAAGCTCCGTGGACCTGAGCTTCAACCACCAGCAACGGCTGGTGCTCCTGCGTCACGGGCAACTGCTAATCCAGGTGGCCAGGGACCCCTCGCGCCCCCTACTCGTGCGTACCCTGCAAGGCCAGGTCCAGGCCCTGGGCACGCGCTTCCTGGTGAGCCAGGAAGCCGATGCCAGCCGGGTCGTGGTACAGGAACATTCAGTGCGCCTGCGCTTGCGCACCGGCCCAGTACAGGACCTGCAACAGGGCCAGGCCGCGCTGCTGCATCCTGGGCGGATCGAGCTGCTGGCGCAGGACCAGGCATACCGTGGCGACTGGCTCAACGGCCGCCTGAGCGTGCTGGACGACTCCCTGGAGCAGGTCATTGCCGCGCTGCGTCCCTACTGCCGGGGCTTTGTCCGAGTCAGCCAGGCGGTCAGCCAACTGCGCGTCCAGGGGGTATTTCCCCTGGATGATCCGGAACGCGCCCTCGACGCGCTGGCCCAGACCCTGCCCATCCGCATCGAGCGCTACAGCCCTTGGCTCACGTTGATCCAGCCACGAAGTTGAGAGTGGATATTTTTTAAAAATAACTCTCATTCGTGTCTGGTTTTGACTTTTCGTCCCACCTATCTCCTGACACTTCAACGCAATCAGGAGAATTTCGTGCGCAACCCTTGGTTCCATGCCATGCCCGTCGCCATCGCCGTGACTGCCCTGAGCGGTCCCGCCCTGGCCCAGGAGCAGTCCCGTCCCTTCAACCTGCCAGCCGGCCCGCTGGCGGTGACGCTCAATGCCATTGCCGGCCAGAGCGGCGTCGTGTTGTCCCTGGACCCAGGCCTGGTCTCGGGCAAGCAGGCGCCAGCAGTGAACGGCACGATGACGCCGGCCCAGGCCATGCGCGCCGCCTTGGTCGATAGCGGCTTGCAACTGCGGCTCACCGCCAGTGGCCACTTCAGCGTCGAACCGCTCCCCGCCGGTAGCGCCGGGGTACAACTGGGCATGACCGACATCGTCGAGAGCGGGTTCGACAGCGCCACCACCGAAGGCTCCAACTCCTACGCCACACGCGCCGTAACCATCGGCAAGGGCCAACACAGCCTGCGAGAAATCCCGCAATCGGTCACGGTCATGACCCGCAAGCAACTGGATGACCAGGGCTTGACCGACCTCAAGGCCGCCGCCAACCAGACCACCGGCCTGGTGGGTGTGCAAGGGGTGGGCAAAGGCATGATCCTGTCGTCGCGGGGCTTCCAGATCGACGATTGGCAATACGATGGCGTGCCGATTCCGCGCAACACCTACTCGCTGGGCAACTGGGCGACCCAGGACCTGATTTTCTTCGACCGCCTGGAAGTGTTGCGCGGCGCCTCCGGCCTGCTGCAGGGCACCGGCAGCCCGGGGGGCGCGATCAACCTGGTGCGCAAGCGCGGCCAGGACGCCCCGACCGTGACCCTGACCGGCAAGGCCGGGTCCTGGGACCACTATGGCCTGCAACTGGATGCCGGCGGCCCGCTGAACGATGCCGGCACGGTACGCGGGCGGATGGTGCTAGACGAAGACCAGAGCGGTTCGTTCATCGACAAGCAGTGGAGCAAGACCCATTCCCTGTACGGTGCCCTGGACTTCGACTTCAGCGACGACACTACCCTGGGCCTGGCGGTGAGCCGCTCGGAAGCCGAATCACGGCCGATGATCCGTGGCCTGCCACGACACGCCGATGGCAGCCCGGTCGACGTGCCCCGCTCGACCTACAGCGGTGCCCGCTGGAACCATTCGCAGATCAACGTCACTACCCTGTACGCCGACCTGGAGCATCGCTTCAACCAGGACTGGACGTTCAAGGTCGGCGCCGTGCGCATGAGCGAAGACAACGACTCGACCCAGCAGCGCACCCAGACCATCGCCGACGGCCTCGATGCCGACGGCAGCGGCGTGCAGTACGCCGACTGGGTCACCGATTTCGACAACACCAAGATCGGCCTGGACATGAACCTCACTGGACGCTTCGAGGGCCTGTCCATGGAGCAGGAGGTGACCCTGGGCGGCAACTACTCGAAGATGACCAGCGACGACGTGTTTGCCCGCACCTTCAACAATGGCGGCAACATCTTCGCCATCGAGCATGACCGGCCGCCCATCAGCTACGACAGCCTGCTCAATACTCCCGGTGGCCGTGCCACCCACAGCCGCTACGACATCCGCCAGAAAGGCCTGTACGGCAGTTGGCGGATCAAGCCGGTGCAGGACTTGACCCTGGTGCTGGGCTCGCGTGTGAGCTGGTACGACTATCGCTACGATGCCACCGATTACCAAGCCATCACGCGCAAGGCCACGGTGCAGTCGCCGAGCACCATGACCGACACCGGCGAAGTCACGCCCTACGCCGGTTTCATCTATGACTTGAGCCGCCAGTGGTCGCTCTACGCCAGCTACACCGATGTGTTCGAACCCCAGAACTCACGCACCGCCAGCGGTTCGGTGCTGCAACCGGTGATCGGCACCAACTATGAAGTAGGACTCAAGGGCGAATTGCTCGATGGCCAGGTCAACACGTCCCTGGCGCTGTTCCGCTACGACCAGAAGAACCGCGCCGTCCAGGACAAGGCCTCGGGTTTTGCCTGCGATGGCTGGTACTGCTCCACCGCCTCGGGCCAGGTGCGCAGCCAGGGCCTGGAAGCCGAAGTCAGTGGCGAAGTGCTGGATCGCCTGCAACTGGCCGCGGGCTACACCTACAACACCACCAAGATCCTCAAGGACCCACAGGAACAGGGGCGGACCTTCAGCACCTGGACCCCAAAACACATGCTGCGGGTGTGGGGCGACTATCGCCTGGACGGCGAGTGGAGCAAGGTCAGCACCGGCCTGGGCTTCACCAGCCAGAGCCATACCCTGGGTTACGAGCGAAGCTACAAGGTACCGGGCTACACCGTCTGGAACGCTCGTATCGCCTACCAGCTCAACGACCAGGTCAGCCTGGCGCTCAATGCCTACAACTTGTTCGACAAGCACTACTACATCTCTGGCTATAACCAACTGGATGGCAACAATAGCTTTGGCGACCCGCGCAACTTCATGCTCAGCGTGAAATACACGCCGCAGTTCTAAAGCGCGCCAACGCAGCGCCCGAAGCGCATTCGGGCGCTGCGCGCCAGGCTCGGCTTTTGTATGATCGCGCTCCCGTTTCCCCCCATAAAGGACGCTGTACTTGACCATGGACATCCAGAGCATCCAGGACCGACTGGCCAAACCGGCGCTGAAGTTCACCGCCGGCGGTTTTCGCCCCAGCCATAGCGATGAAGAGAGTTGGCTGGGCCGAGTCTTCCTGTTTCGCGAAGAAGAAGAGCTGCCAATCAACAGCGCGGGGGAAATCCTGCTGCCCTTCGCCCAGTTCCACCTGCCCTCCCTGCCCTTTCGCAGCCCGCATTTGCAAGGAGTCAAGGTACTCACGGTGTTCATCGCCAACCCCTTTCCCGATGAGCTCGAGCCCATGGGCGAGCGCTGGCTGGTACGCGAATACCGTGACGAGGACGTATTGGTGCGCAAGGAACTGACGGCCGAGAAGGCCTTTCTCAAGCCCTTCCCGCTCAAGGCCGAGGTGGTGCCCGCCGACTACCCGCTGTGGGACGGTGGCGGCGTGCCCCGGGACCTGGAGCTGGAAATCCTCGAACTGGAACGTTCCGGCCGCATCGAGTGCTACTACGACCTGACCACCCACTGCTACGAACACAAGCTGGGGGGCTATCCATCGTTCTGCCAGTCGGGGGTCGACCCGGGCGAAGGCTTCGAGTTCGTGATGCAGATCTCCTCCGACGCCAAGATCAATCTCAACGTGGTGGACAGTGGCAGCCTGATGTTCTGGAAGCACCGGGACAGCGGCGAATGGGCGCTGTACTACGACTTCTACTGAGGCGCTTCGGCTGACGCCGATTTCATCCGCCAATGGGTGAAAAGCCCTGGCGGCGAGTGCATCATGGGCGCGTCCGATTCCTGGGAGACCTTCATGTCCATGCGCTCATTGCTGTTGCCCGTTGCCACCCTGTCCCTGGCCCTGCTGGGCCCGGCCGGGGCCATGGCCGACGACCAGGCGCAGCTGATCGAGGCAATCAACGCCTACCGCAGCCAGCCGCAACGCTGCGCCAACCAGGCCTCGTCCGAACTGCCGCCGCTGGCCAGCGACCCGCGCCTGATCCTGCCGGTGGACAACGTCGGCGACCTGCAGCAGGCCCTGGCACGGGCGGCGTACCCCATGGTCAACGTCCAGGCCATCAGCCTCTCCGGCCCGCGTGATGCCCAGGCGGCGATGCAGGCGATCCGCGAGAGTTTCTGCCAGGTGGTGCTGGATCCGCAGTTCGTCGATATCGCGGTCAATCGCCAGGCCGCCCAGTGGCGCATCGTCCTCGCCCGCCCATTGCTCTCGGC
Organism: Pseudomonas piscis; assembly: GCF_009380155.1. Lineage (GTDB taxonomy): Bacteria > Pseudomonadota > Gammaproteobacteria > Pseudomonadales > Pseudomonadaceae > Aquipseudomonas > Aquipseudomonas piscis. Next base: position 1,377,322 of record NZ_WHUV01000002.1, read on the forward strand.
GCGCCTGGGCGACTGGCAGGCCGAGGGCCAGCAATTGCTGGCGCAGATCAACAACGCCCGCAGCCAGGCACGGCAATGCGGCGGCCAGGGTTTTGCCGCCACCGCGCCGCTGACCTGGAACGCCACCCTGGGCAGCACCGCCCAGGAACACAGCCGGGCCATGGCCAATCAGAACTACTTCGACCACAAGGACCACGATGGCCGCACCCCAGGCGACCGTGCGGAACTGGCAGGTTACGCCGGCCAGCAAGTGGGCGAGAACATCGCCGCTGGCCAGGACAGCGTGCGCAAGGTGCTGGACGGCTGGCTGGCCAGCCCCGGGCACTGCGCCAACCTGATGAACCCCGGCTACCAGGAACTGGGCGCGGCCTACGCGGTGGACCCGAAAAGCGATGCAGGCATCTACTGGACCGCGATGTTCGGCGCGCCTTGAGCGTGCATGCCCCCCCTGAACGAAAACGCCCCGACAAGTCGGGGCGTTTGCATTGCAGCCAGGAAAACGTCACTGATTGACCGCCATCTGCCCGGCATCCTCCTGGGTCACCAGGGCCTTGAGCGAGACGTCGAATTGTTTCAGGGCATCGAGTTGCAAATCGGTCTGCTGGTTGATCTGGGCAGCGATTTCCGGGGCCGCCTTGCCCCGTACCCAGACTGAAGGCATGTCCTTGGCCCGAACCCCTTCGGCCTGGCCGATGTACTGCAGGTTGGAGTCGTAGAACTTGGCGATGAAGCGCGCCTCCACTCGATTGTTGCGCTTGGTCACCAACTGGTTGTAGGTGTCGAGCATTACCACCACATCGGGATGGGCCTGGACCACGGCATCGAGGTTGTCGTAGACGGTCACCGCAGCAAAGTGCTTGTTCAGCGACGCCATCAGCCAGTTGATCGCCAATTTCGGATCGGAACTGTCGACGAAGGCCTGGCTGATACGAGGATCGAGACCGGCGTTCTTCGCGCCGTTGAGCGCCACCGAATGGTAGTGCTCGAGGTACTCGAGGGTATTGAGGGTGTTTTCGCTGTACAGCACGCCGACCGACCGGGCCCGCTGCAGGTTGGCGCCGCTGTCGGCCATGGGCAGGAAATGGCAGGCCATGTCATCGCCAGCCAGAGCCATCGCTGGAGTACCGGTTCCCGAGAGCAAGACGACGACAAGGGCCAACAAAGTCGAGATTCTCATCGGGTATTTCCTTCTGCAGCAAAAACGGTGTAAGCGCTATCTTCCTCCTTTGCAGGAAAAACGGAACCTCCACTTTTTGATGATAACTATCGATCACGGCAATGATGTAGAGCATCAATCCAGATACTGGTTGGCATGAATGAAACTCAATCAGGAGAGACAGCTTTACCACCAGTCTCGATGCTGGATAATGGCAAGCGGCCATACAGGCCTTTCAGCCCGTTTGGAAATCAATGGTCACAATCTACAGATAACCGCCGTCAGGGATGCACGATCCGGCCTATAACAAGGAGTTAGTACCGTTTATGTCTGTACAAGATTCACTCACGCCTCCGACTCGAACCCAGAAACTGACCTCATTGATCACTCGCGGCATGGCCGGCCTAGGGGTCGTACTGAGCGGTCTGTGGGCCTTGATCACCTATGCAGTACCCGACCCCAGCGTATTTGGCTTCAGCTTTGTAAGCTGGAAGAACGTGGTGTTGTTGGTCAGCACTTTTCTGTTCCTGGCGGCCGTTTCCCTAGCCTGGCAAATGCGCAACCTCACTCCTGTGCTCAGGGGAACGTTGCAGTTTGGCTTGGCATGTGTCCTTTCCCTTGGATTCTTCATTCTCGGAACCGAATATGCCAAACCGTCGTTCGAGTTTGCGAAGCTACAAGCCAAGATTGTCGAAAACGAGGGAAACAATCTCCTGGGTCGACGTATTGAAGTGCTGGATAACGTGCGTTTCGAGTTGGACAGCTGTGAAAACATTGGACGCCTGCCGACCTGCACATTTGAACTAACCAACCTCAACGTTGATCGTACTTTGCGTTTCGACAGCGAAACTCGCCTATTCGACGAATCCGGAGGACCATTGGCATTCAATGCAATTCGCGTCGGACAAGTCGAATCATCGAGCTGGCAGCCCTTCCAATTAATTCGCAATGTGCCAACTCGGGTCACACTGATTTTCCAGCAAAGCAACAACAAAATGACCAGGACACCAGCCATAAAACTGGTATTTCGCGATGACAACAGCGAACCATTGACTCTGAAGTTCAGCGATGTGGTGATTCAATAAGCTTGCTGCGCTCACAGGCCCAGTACCATCGAAAGAGTCCCCATGGCCCCATCCCCCCTGCAAACCCTGCGCGAAACCATCAGGCAGCAGCCGATCAGCCCGGCCCCGGCGCCCTGGGTACTGGTCACCCGGCGCGCCGCCGGCAGCCTGCTGGAAGTCGGCTTCGATCGTGATCGGGAATTGCTGCTGGTGACTTCCAGTGCCGGGCGCAGTGTCATCGACTGCGAGACTGGCGAGAAGATCGCCCGGGACTATACCGAGGAAGTCGAAAGCGATCGCTACCTCGAGGCCGAGGGCATCGGCCCCCTGGCGGGTCGGCGCATCGCCATGTCCGGAATCAATGGTGGCAGCCTGCCCTTGGGCAGCGACGATGGCTGGGCGGTGCACAATGTGCCCCTGGCGTGGCCCGAACAACACTTGTTGCTGGTCGAGCCGGGTTCCTGGCTCTACGGCGCCCAGCACAACCGCCCGGCGACCTTCCACAAGCTGGCCATCGAGCATGAGTGCCGGGCCTTTGGCTTTTCCTACAGCGGCCGGAGCCTGGTGATCGCCTCGTCCTGTGACCTGGTGGTCTACCACCGACCGCTCTAGCCGGCCCTTGCGACGCGTGTCGCAGAGAATTTACCGGCAGTTTTTCCTGTAGAATCCAGCCCTCTTTCCCCGACGAGTCCAAGCCATGGATGCCCACTCGATACTCGCCTATACCCTGGTCGCCGCCATTGCCATCGCCAGTCCTGGCCCGGCCACCCTGGTAGCGCTGCACAACAGCGTGACCTACGGCGCCAAGTCCACCCTGTGGTCATCCCTGGGCAATATCAGTGGCCTGTTCTGCATGTCTGCGGCAGCCATGCTGGGCCTGGGGGCGCTGATCGCCAGTTCCGAATGGGTATTCAACGCCGTGAAGATCCTCGGCGCCGGTTACCTGTTCTACCTCGGTGCCAAGCAGTTGCTGAGCAAGAGCCCGTTGCTCAGCGCCAGCAGCCCGGATGACCAGGGCGTCAGCGCCCCGCCACGGTTCAAACTGTTCAAGTCGGCGTTCCTGACCGCCGCCACCAACCCCAAGGCGACCATCTTCTTCACCGCGCTGTTCCCGCAGTTCATAGACCAGCATGCCGCCCTGCTGCCGCAGTTCTTCATCCTGACCCTGATCTTCATGGCGCTGTCGCTGACATCGCTGAGCATCTACGCCCTGCTGGCCTCCAGGGCCAAAGGCGTGCTGACCCGTCCGGCATTGTCCAAATGGGTCAACCGGGTGGTGGGCTCCACGTTCATCTTCTTCGGCAGCACCATCCTGGCCATGCGCCGGCAAGGGGTGTAGCCAGCGCGCCGAAGACAGGCCAGCCCCTTCAACCCTGCTTTTTGCGCAGGGCCTTGAGCCGGGTACTGGCCCGTTGCACGGCGGCCATCTTCTCCGGGCGTTTCATGCGTTTCCACTTGCGGATATCGTCCTTGGTGCGTCCGCAACTCACGCACAAGTCGCCGCTGAGCTGGCACAGAGCAATACAGGGGTTGTCGATTTCCTTGGCCATCTCAGCCCCGCCCCGGTCGCAGGCGCGCCAGGCGCCGGGTCCAATCACCACCACTGATCCGCTGGCACTGTTCTTCGCTGTCGAAGAACACATGGCCTGCCACCGGTTCAAGGGTGACGCCGGCATCCGCCAGCGCCTGGGCCGTGAGTTCGATCATCCACGGCCCCTCTCCTGCCGCCAGGGCTCGCTCCTTGTCGGCCTGGGCAGCGAACACCCAAACCACCACCAGGCTGGCGGGAAACACCGCGTAGTCCACTTCGTGGGTCAACCAGGAAAAACCTTCGAGGCGGATCTTGGCCGCTTCGCAGGCTTCGGTGAGGGTAGTGGCCAGCAAGCGCTCCATGGCGGCTTGCTGGCGTTTGGTCAGTGGCATGGCGCAGTCTTGGATCCGTGGCGAAAAAGGCCGCACACAATACCGCAAGTCACCAGGCCAGGACGCGGTTTGCGCAAGTCAGATCTTGCTGCCCAAGGCGGTGGACAGCTGCGGATCATGCCCGTAGATGTCCGGTGCGTACAGCAACTGCCCATGGCTGTCGGCCTGCACCGTCCAGTAGGTGAGCAGGATCGGTACCGGCTTGGCCAGGCGGAACTCGTGGGTCAAGCCGGTGGCCAGCAAATCGTTGGTACGTAGGCGCTCCGCCGGGCTGAGCAGCCAGTCGCGCAGCTGCAACGCCTGCTCCACCCGCACGCAGCCCGAGCTGAAGGCCCGCGGCCCCTTGCTGAACAGCGCCTGGCTCGGCGTGTCGTGCAGGTATACCGAGAACGGGTTGGGAAAACGGATGGCGATGCGCCCCAGGGGATTACGCGGCCCGGCACCCTGGCGCAGGAGGATGTTGCCCGGACGATCCCAGTCGATGTCCTCGGCGGCCAGGGGTTGGCCATTGGCGTCCAGCACCTGCAGGTTCTGGCGATTGAGGAAACCCTGGTCACGGCGGATCTGCGGCAGCTTGTCTTCCTTGAGAATGGTCGGCGGCACGGTCCAGGTCGGGTTCAGGGTCAGGCGCGTGACCTGGGACTTGAGCAACGGAGTCTGGCGCTCGGCGCGACCGACCTGGGTGCGGGTCTGCCAGACCAGCGCATCGTGCTGGTAGAAACTCAACTGCGCCGCAGCGACGTTGACCAACACGATGTTCGGCTCGAAGTCCCGGGCCAGCCAACGCAGGCGTTCGAGGTTGATGCGCAACTGCTCGCGACGCAGGGCCGGGCTGACGTTCATCTCCTTCAGGGTGCCAGCCCCCACCACGCCGTCGGACTGCAACGAGTGGCTGAGCTGGAAACTCTTCACCGCGCTCACCAGATCGTCGCTGTAGATGTTGTCGGCATTGACCTTGGGGCTGGCCAGGAAACCGCCGTGGTACAGGCGCAGGGCCAGGTCCGGAACGCGCTTGTCCTCCATGTGCGGGCGCAACAGCGGGCCGCCGGCCACGTCCTGCCAATGGGGCAAGGGCTGTTGCCGCTCATGGGCATAGGCCCGGCGCAGGTTGCGGTACTGCTCGAGGTTGGGCCGTGCCCGCTCGAATACCGCACCGAGGTCATCCAGCCCCGGCCCGGCAATGGCCAGCAACACGCCCTGGCGATCGTCCGGCAACGGCTGGGCCCGCCACAATGGCTCGAAGCGGGTCTGCGACAGGCGCCCGTAATGCAGGTCCTGCAGGGCTTGCAGGTACTGGTGGCTGATATCGATGTCACGGCACAGGCCATCGCCCCCCGCGCTCGCTGGCGGCAGGCGATAGCGCCCAGGGTCCAGGCCGTCATCGACCAAGCCCGCCAATTGCGCCTGCAGTTGTTCCAGGCGGGCCCCGGTCGACCACACCGGTTGCTCGCCCTGCTCGCGATAGAACGCCTGCAACAGTTGCTGCGTCGGCAGGTCCAGGCGCTGGGCCAGTGCCGGGCAGGCCAGGGCCGGCTGGGCCAGCGCCCCCGACAGGGGGCTCGCCGGCACCTGGGGCAAGTCCTCGGCCAGCGCGACCAATGGCGCAGCGAGCAGCCACAAGCTCAAGTAACATGCGTGTTTTTTGAACAACTGCTTTACTCCAATCCATTGCCCTCAGGCTGAGGGCCAAGCGTTACGGCAGATGCAGAGAACAATCAGGCCTGGGAATTAAACATATAGACCAGACTGCCGGGGAGACAGGACGTCAGGAGCCAAAGTGACCATGGGGATGTTTTAGACATGTTGACCTTCTTGTGCCGATTCTGCCTGGCGGCCCTTGCCCTGGGCGCCATTTGCAGTCCTTCCTTCGCTTCCAGCAAACCTCGCCCCACCACCAGCCCGACGCTGTACGCCAGCCTCGCCCACGCCGCCCCGGACCTCAACCCCCAGGCCCTTAAAAGCGCCCTGAGCGCCATGCAGTGCGCGGTCAGCAGCGGTGCCCGGCAAGCCCGGCACCTGGCAGTGATCGACTACTCCCAGCCCTCCACCGCCCGGCGCCTGTGGATCTTCGATCTGCGCAGCAAGAAGCTGGTGCTGCGCGACCTGGTGGCCCACGGGCAAAAATCCGGGGAAAACTTCGCCACGCAATTCTCCAACCGCCTGGGCAGCTACCAGTCCAGCCTGGGCCTGTTCCGCACCCAGGAAAGCTACGAAGGCAGCCATGGCTACTCGCTGCGCATGGATGGCCTGGAGCCGGGCTTCAACGACCGAGCCCGTGACCGCGACATCGTGATCCATGCCGCCGACTACGTGAATCCCTTGTGGAGCCAGCGCCAGGGCCGCATCGGCCGCAGCCAGGGCTGCCCGGCCGTGCGTCCGCAGGTGGCGCGCCAGGTCATAGACAAGCTCAAGGACGGCCAGTTCATGTTCTCCTGGTATCCCGACCAGCGCTGGCTCAAATCCTCGGCCTACCTCAACTGCCAGCCGCGCCAGGTGGCGAGCATCCTCGGCGCCAACGGCGGCTGAAGCCGCCGGCACTTGCACGAAGCAACGAGGGCGAGCTACCGTCGCGGTCCGTCCTCTGTCGCTCGCCCCCATGCCTAGATTCCTGCTCCACGGCCCCGGCCCTCGCCCGGCCTTCTACCTGGTCGCCGAACACCTGTGGGGCACCGGGTGCAATGTCGATTCCGATGGCGACAGTCGCAGCGCGGCCGATGACCAGTGGACGGAGCTGACCCTGATCCTGCGGGCCGACAGCACGCAGCGCCTGCACATCGACCCGCTATCCACGACGCCCCTGGTCCTGGCCATCAACGCCTCCCGGATCGAGCTGGGGCGACAGGCCGGAGAGTTTCTCCAGGCTCGTTGCGGCGGCACCCTGGAGCTCCAGGCAGGGCACTGAACTCGCAGCGACCCACTCCCGTCATTTTCTTTCTCCAGCCAAGGCAGGCCTAGCATGACCCCACCCGATATCGACTTCGTCGCCAGTTTCATTCCCGATCCCCTCGCGCTGTTCGAGCAGCTCAAGGCCTCGGTGTCCTGGGACGAGCGCATGCGCGCGCGCAAGACTGCCAGCTTCGGCCTGCCCTACGACTATTCGCAGATCAGCTACCCGGCGGTACCCATGCCCGAGATACTGGAGCGGCTGTGCCCGGCCATCGAACAATTGCTGGGGTTTCGTCCCAATAATTGCCTGCTCAACTTCTACCCCGACGGCCAATCCTCCATGGGCTTTCATTCCGATGCCAACGAACAACTGGTGCCAGGCACCGGCGTGGTGGTGATTTCCCTGGGGCATGCGCGCAGCATGCTGTTCAAGCACAAGCAAAGTGGCCAGATCCACGAGTACAACCTGGGCGCCGGTTCGCTGCTGCACATGTCCGACGCCTTGCAGACCCAGTGGCTGCACGCGATTCCCAAGGCGCCGGGCGCCGGCGAGCGGATCAGCCTGTCGTTTCGCCAGCTCCAGGAGCGCTAGTGCTGGAGGCGGTCCGGATCGACCCTTGACTCGAATTGCAGCCCGTCGACAATGCCCGACTGTGCCCACCGCCCCTGTCGAGGCTCCATGCAGTTGATTCCCTGGTCCCACCCGTGCCGCGAAGGCTTCACCCTGCGCGGCCTGCGCTCCGTGCCCTCGGGCAAGCCATTGCTGCACTTTCTCCATGGCAATGGCTTCTGCGCCATGGCCTACCAACCGATGCTGGCGCTGCTGGCCGAGTCTTTCGACCTGTGGCTCAGCGACGTCCAGGGTCACGGCGACAGTGACCATGGAGGCCCTTTCCTGGGCTGGAACCGCACCGCGCAACTGGCCGCCGAAGCCTTCGAGGCCGGACAGGGGGACTACGGCGCAGTACCGCGCTACGCCCTGGGCCACAGCTTCGGCGCGGTACTGACCTGCCTGGTGCTGGCCGAGCGCCCGCAACTGTTCGCCAAGGCCGTGCTGCTCGATCCGGTGCTGTTCACCCCCTCGATGATCAGCTCGCTGCGGGTGCTGTCGGTGCTGGGCCTGAACCGCCGCCACAGTCTGGCGCGCAAGGCCGCCGCCCGTCGACGCCACTGGCCCGACCGCGTCGCGGCCCGGGCTGCCTTGGCCAACCGCGGGGTGTTCAAGGGCTGGAGCACCGAGGCCCTGGCCGCCTATATCGAGCACGGCCTGAAGGATGACGGCCAGGGCGTGGCGCTCAAGTGCGCCCCCGAGCGTGAAGTGGATATCTTCAGCTCCGTTCCCCGACGCCTGTGGCAGGCCCTGGGCCAGATCCGCACCCCGGCCCTGGCGATCCGCGGGCGCGACAGCTACCCCTATGTCGCCCGCTCGATCGAGCGCTGGGCCACCATCAACCGGCACCTGCATACCCAGGTGCTCGACGGCCACCATTGCTTCATGCAGGAACACCCGGCCGCCAGTGCCGAGGCGGTCGCGGGCTTCTTCCTGGAACAGACTGGCTGAATCCCTTCAGCAAACCGCCCGAAAGACATGTCATTGTGCTATCATCGGGCGGTTTTCCGGCTCGGGGACGTGCCCCCGCCTACACTGGATAACGCTCGCCAAAGGCGCCGCCAGATGCGCCTGGTGCCAGCCTTGTGTGCAAAAACGCCGACGGCGCCATGGAGCCTGCTCCATAGCGCGCCGCACCGATGCAACCGCGCGCTGCCCGCCGGTTGCGCTTTTTGCTGCCACAAGGAACACCGTCATGCTCTTGAGAACGATGAACATATCCCGCCGCGCAGGGCTCAGCTTCGCCCTGATCGCCTTGCTCGCACTGGGCCTGGGGGGCTTCTCGTTGCTGGAAATGCAGCGCATGAACCAGCAATCCCTTGAGGTCGACCAGAACTGGCAACCCTCCATCGTCGCCGCCAATGCCGTGGCCCTGACCAGCACCCAGATCCGCACCATCACCCTGCGCATGCTGGTGGTCCGTGAGGCCAGCGCCGTCCAGGCGCTGCTGGCCCGGGTCGAGCAGCTCGAACAGCAACTGGACCGCCAGCAGGCCACCTACGAACAACTGATCAGCGAACCCGAGGAACGGGCCGCCTACGAGCGTTACCTCAACGCCAGGGCGGCTTATGCGAAGGACCAGCACCAGGTGCTGGAACAGGTCCGCCAGGGCCACAAGGAAGCAGCGGTGAACATCGTCGACGGCGGATCGTTCCTGGTCAACGCCGACGCCATGCTCAAGGAGCTGTTGAGCATCATCGACATCAACACCCGGGGCGGGGTCGCCGCCGCCGAGAAAAGCAGCCAGGTGTTCCAGAGCGCCATCACCATGGTGGTGGTGATCCTGCTGGTGGTCGTGGCCCTGACCATCGCCCTGGCCCTGTTGCTCACCCGCAGCATCGTGCGTCCCCTGGGCCAGGCCCTGGGCGTGGCCGAGACCATCGCCAGCGGTGACCTGGGCCAGAGCATCGCCATCAGCGGCAAGGACGAACCGGCGCGCCTGCTGCAAGCCCTGCAGACCATGCAGGCCAGCCTGCGCAACACCCTGCAGCGCATCGCCGACTCCTCCAACCAGCTAGCCTCGGCCGCCGAGGAGCTGCATGCGGTGACCGATCATTCCAGCCAGACCCTGCACCAGCAAAGCGACGAAGTGGAACAGGCGGCTACCGCGGTCAACGAGATGACCGCCGCCGTGGAGGAAGTAGCGCGTAACGCCGTGAGCACCTCCGAGGCGTCCAAGGAAACCGACCGTACCGCCCACCATGGCCGCGAGCAGGTGCAGCACACCGTCGATTCCATCGGCCAGCTGGCCCAGGACGTGACCCAGACCTGCGAGCGGGTCGAACACCTGGCGGTGGATGTGCGCAACATCGGCCAGGTGCTGGAGGTGATCCGCTCCATCGCCGAGCAAACCAACCTGCTGGCCCTCAATGCCGCCATCGAAGCGGCGCGGGCCGGGGACGCCGGGCGTGGTTTCGCAGTGGTCGCCGACGAGGTGCGGGCCCTGGCCCATCGTACCCAGCAGTCGACCCAGGAAATCGAAAGCATGATCAACACCATCGAAGAAGGCACCGAGGGTGCGGTCAGCGCCATGCGCACCAGCAATGAACGGGCGCACCTGACCCTGGAGGCGGCGCAAGCCTCGGGGCTGGCCCTGGACCAGATCACCCAGGCCATCACCTCGATCAACGAGCGCAACCTGGTGATCGCCAGCGCCAGCGAAGAACAGGCCCAGGTGGCCCGCGAGGTGGATCGCAACCTGGTCAACATTCGCGACCTGTCGACCCAGACCTCGGCCGGCGCCAACCAGAGCAACGCCGCCAGCCAGGAACTGTCGCGCCTGGCGGTGGACCTCAACGGCCTGGTGAACCAGTTCAAGCTCTGAGGGACAGCCGCGAGTCGCGAGCGGCAAGCCTGTAGCTTGCCGCTTCAGAACGCATAGCGGGCGATCACCCTACGCACCTTGAGCAGCGCCTCGCGCAGCTCCGCCAGGCTCACCGAGCCCAGGGCCAGGCGAATGGCGTGGGGCACCGGACCGGCGCAAACGAAAGGCTCGGCCGTGGACACCGAGACCTTCTCGCGCAGCAGCGCCATGGCCACCTGGTCGGCCCGCACCTCCTCGGGCAATGGCAGCCAGAGGAAGTAGGAGCCGGGGTGGCCGAGGATCTCCAGCCCCGTCAACAACTCCCGCGCCAGGGCCTGGCGCTGGCGTGCGTCGGCGCGTTTCTCCTGCTCCAGGCGGGCCACGGTGCCGTCCTCGATCCAGGCACAGGCCATGGCGCTCATCACCCCGGGATTGCTCCAGGTGGTGGCGCGGATCGCCCGCTCCAGGGCCTGGGTCCAGGCCGCAGGCGCCACCAGGTAACCCACTCGCAAACCAGCCGCGACATTCTTCGAGAACCCCGACACATACAGGGTGAGGTCCGGGGCCAGGGCGGCCAGGGGCGGTGGCGGGTCCTCGGCGAGAAACCCATAGGCTCCATCCTCGATGATCAGCAGCCGCTGCTCCCGGGCGATCGCCACCAGGCGCTGGCGCCAGGCCAGGTCCAGGACCCAGCCCATGGGATTGTGCAAGGTCGGCATGGCATACACCGCCCGCACCCGCCGCTGCCGGCACAGGCGCTCGAAGGCCGCAAGATCCGGCCCCTGCGGCGTCAGTGGAATGGCCAGCAATTCCAGGCCATGGGCGTCCGCCACCACCTTGAAACCCGGGTAGGTCAGGGCATCGGTAGCCACCACATCGCCGGGCTTGAGCAATGCCATGGCGGCAATCGACAATCCATGCTGGGCGCCGCTGACCATCAGCACTTGCTCGCCCTCCACCACCAGCCCATGGCTGGCCAAGTAGCGCGCCACCAGGGCTCGCTCATGGGGCCGCCCGGCATGGGGCTGGTAGCGCAGCAAGGCCTCCAGGTCGCCACTGGAGGCCAACTGGCGCAAGGCGCCGCGCAGCAGTTCGGCCTGGCCAGGCAAGGATGGGTAGTTGAAGTTCAGGTCCAGGGTGCCGGCTGCGGTGGCCTGCTGGTCCACACCCTGCCCTGGCGGCAAGGCAGTCTCGCGGACAAAGGTGCCACGCCCGGTTTCACCGCTGACCAGCCCCATGGCCTCCAGTTCGGCATACACCCTGGATGCGGTGACCAGGGCCAGGCCTTCCCTTGCCGCCAGCTCGCGGTGGGTCGGCAGGCGGGTGCCGGGAGCCAGTACGCCACTGCGGATATCGCCGGCGAAGGCGTCGACCAATTGCTTGTAGCGGGCACGGGCCATAGGCGCTGTATCCATGACAATTTTTTGATTGTGCTGATTCTCACTCCTAGGATGGATCCGACGCAAGGCTTGGCGCAATGCCGACCTGAATTTGCCACTTCAAGCGAGATCCCCTCAATGGAACGGACATCGAACCTGCAATCCCCCGTACTGGAGAAAACCTCCAGCGGTTGGCTCAACGGCTTTCTCGGCGTGCTGATCTTCAGCGGCTCGCTGCCGGCGACCCGGGTCGCGGTCGCCGAGTTCGATCCGTTGTTCCTCACCGTCGCCCGCGCCACCATCGCCGGGATACTGGCCCTGGCGATCCTGCTGCTGTTCAAGGAACGGCGCCCGAGCAAGCAGCAACTGCTGCCCCTGGCGGTCGTCGCCCTGGGCGTGGTCCTGGGTTTCCCGCTACTGACCGCCCTGGCCCTGCAGTACGTGACCTCGGCCCACTCCATCGTGTTCCTCGGCCTGCTGCCGCTGGCCACCGCGGTGTTCGGGGTGATCCGTGGCGGCGAGCGGCCACGCCCGGTGTTCTGGCTGTTCTCGATCCTGGGCAGCTTGTTGGTGATGGGTTATGCCTTCGCCCAGGGCCTGACGGCTTCGCCCCAGGGCGATTTGCTGATGCTGCTGTCGGTACTGGTCTGCGGCCTGGGCTACGCAGAGGGTGCCAAGCTGTCGCGGACCCTGGGCGGCTGGCAGGTGATTTCCTGGGCGCTGGTGTTGTCGCTACCGCTGATGATCGCCCTGACTCTGTTCACCCTGCCGTCCACCTTCAGCGGCATCAGCCTGCCGGCCTGGACCAGCCTGGCCTATGTCTCGCTGTTCAGCATGCTGATCGGCTTTGTGTTCTGGTATCGCGGGCTGGCCCAGGGCGGGATCGCCGCCGTCGGCCAATTGCAGTTGCTGCAGCCCTTCTTCGGCCTCGGCCTGGCCGCCGGCCTGCTGCATGAACAGGTCAGCCTGGGCATGCTCGGGGTGACGATTGCAGTGATCCTCTGCGTCGTCGGCGCGCGCAAGTTCTCCAAATAGGCAACCTGGCGCCGCTCACATCGGCACGGCGATCAACCAGATCACCGTGGCGTGGGCGGCGATCGCCGCCAGCACCCCATGTCGCATGCGCAAGCCGGCGCAGATCAAGCCTTCCAGCAGGGTGAACAGCAACACCGGCCAACCAGCGCTGGTAACGCTGAAAGCCAGGAAGGCATGGCAGGCAGCGAATGCCAGGGCGCTGAGCAAGGCTGCCCGCCAAGGTGCGCAACTTTGCTCCAGATACCCCTGCAACAGGCCACGGAACAGCACTTCCTCCAGGGCATTGCCGCCCAGGGCCAACAGCGCCATGCCCAGCAACCAGGAGCCGGTGGCCTGGTCCAGGTCGGTCCCGGCATAGAGGCGCAACGGCAAGCCCAGCGCCATACCGCCGAGCAGCCCCAGGGCGAGGCCCGACAGCCACCCGCGACGCTCCCAGACCACCAGTTTCCAGAGTTGTGCAGCAACGCTCGCCAGACAAGCGAGCGTTGCCAACGACAGCAGGCCCAGCCCCGCCAACACCATCGGGTTGGCGATGAAGCCGATCTGCGCGCCAGCGCCCAGGGACCACAACTGCAACGGCGTCATGACATCCCGCAACAGCACGAACCCCAGCAGCAGGATGGCGATACGCAGCCCCACCAGATGCCTGGGAGTCAGGCCGAACCACAGCGCATACAGCACCAGTCCCGGAAACAGGTACAGCAGGTAACTGCCGAGCAACGCCAGGGCGGCACTCATCGCCCGGCTCCGGCAAGCGACCGTAGCTGGCAGGAGCAGGAAAGGATGGGGTTCATGTCGGCAATCCATTGCAATGAGGGTGCGCCAGGGTGGCGCAACTCGGTGCTATGGCGCAACGCCGGATGAACGACATTCAGCGCAAGCAATGGAGCAATCAGAAGCTGCAACGGCAGCACGCCTTGAAGCGAGCCACCGCAGCCTGGGGCGACCCGGCTTCAGGTCGGGGAGATAGTGGCAAGTGCACCGATAGTGATGGTCAAGACCAGAAACCCAAACAAGAACAACGCCATCTTGGTCATCGGACCTCCTGAATATTAGGGTGCAGCGGGCCCGCTCTCCGGCCAGGGGCCGGGCGGGTGCGCCATTTTCCAAGCTCGGCTGTGCTGATAACAGATGCAGATAAACCAGAAAAATACGTATCAGATGCCCAGTCACGCCAAGCGTCGTTACCCGGCCTTGCTGTTCAGTGGGCACAAAAAAGCCGGAACCCCATTGGGAGCCCCGGCTAAAAGACCACGCAAACGACTGTCAGGCCAGTTCCCTGCGCAACTGGCGGGCGGCGGCGACCATGTGCACCAGGGCCGCTTCGGTTTCCGCCCAGCCACGGGTTTTCAGGCCACAGTCCGGGTTGACCCACAAGCGCTCGGCGGGAATACGCTTGGCCGCCTTACGCAGCAGGTTGGCCATTTCCGAGGCGTCCGGCACCCGCGGCGAATGGATGTCGTAGACCCCCGGGCCAATCTCGTTCGGATAGGCGAAGGCCTCGAAGGCCTCCAGCAGTTCCATGTCCGAGCGTGAGGTCTCGATGGTGATCACATCGGCGTCCATGGCCGCGATGGACTCGATCACATCGTTGAACTCGCTGTAGCACATGTGGGTGTGGATCTGGGTTTCGTCACGCACCCCGGAGGAGCATAGGCGGAACACCTCGGTGGCCCAGTCCAGGTAGTGTTGCCATTGCGCCCGGCGCAGCGGCAGGCCTTCGCGGAACGCCGCTTCGTCGATCTGCACAATGCGGATGCCGGCGGCTTCCAGGTCCACCACTTCGTCGCGAATGGCCAGGGCCAGCTGCCGGGCCTGGACCTCGCGGGACACGTCCTCCCGGGGGAACGACCACATCAGCATGGTCACGGGGCCGGTGAGCATGCCCTTCATCACCTTGTCGGTCAGGCCCTGGGCATAGCGGATCCACTCCACGGTCATGGCCCGTGGGCGGCTCAGGTCGCCGAAGATCACCGCCGGCTTGACGCAGCGCGAACCGTAGCTCTGCACCCAGCCGAAACGGGTGAACAGGTAGCCATCCAGTTGCTCGGCAAAATACTCCACCATGTCGTTGCGCTCGGCCTCGCCATGCACCAGGACGTCCAGGCCCAGGCGCTCCTGGATCTGCACCGCATGGCGGATCTCGCTCTGCATCGCCTCGGTGTATTCGGCGGCGCTCAGCTTGCCCTGCTTGAACGACTGGCGCGCCAGGCGGATGGAGGTCGTCTGCGGGAACGAACCGATGGTGGTGGTGGGGAACAACGGCAGGTCCAGGCCAGCGCGCTGCTTGGCGATGCGCTGGGCGAATGGCGACTGGCGCTGGCTATCCCGGGCGCCGATCGCCGCCACCCGCGCTTGCACTGCCGGCTTGTGGATACGCGGCGAGGCGGCCCGGCCGAGCTGGAGCGTCCGGCTCTGCTCCAGGGCCTTGAGCACTTGCGGTGCCTGCGGCTGGTTGACGGCCTGGGCCAGCAGCGCCACTTCCTCGCACTTCTGCACGGCGAAGGCCAGCCAGCCCTTGAGCTCGGCATCGAGCTGGTCTTCCCGGGCCAGGTCCACCGGACTGTGCAACAGAGAGCAGGAAGGCGCCACCCACAGCCGCTCGCCGACCCGCTCATGGGCATGGCGCAGGGTCGCCAGGGCCTTTTCCAGGTCACAGCGCCAGACGTTGCGGCCGTTGACCACCCCCAGCGACAACACCTTGTAGGCCGGCAGGCGGTCGAGAATGCTCGGGAATTGGTCAGGGCCGCGCACCAGGTCGATGTGCAGGCCGTCCACCGGCAGGTTGGCGGCCAGGCCGAGGTTCTCCTCCAGCCCGCCGAAATAGGTGGCAAGCAGCTTTTTCAGCGGATCGCGCTGGATCAGGTTGTAGGCACGCTCGAAGGCGTTCTTCCAGTCCTGGGGCAGGTCCAGCACCAGGATCGGTTCATCGATCTGCACCCACTCCACGCCTTGTGCCGCCAGGCGCTGGAAGATCTGCCCGTACAACGGCAGCAAGCGCTCCAGCAGCTCCAGCTTGTCGAAGTCGGCACCCTTGGCCTTGCCCAGCCACAGGTAGGTCAGCGGGCCAAGCACCACCGGCTTGACCTGGTGACCCAGGGCCCGGGCTTCCTCGACCTCCTCGAACAATTGCTCCCAGCCCAGCTGGAACTGCTGGTCGGCGCTGAACTCCGGGACCAGGTAGTGGTAGTTGGTGTCGAACCACTTGGTCATCTCCTGGGCATGGGCACCGCCGCAGCAGTTGTCGCTGACACCGCGAGCCATGCCGAACAGGGTCTGCAGGGTGGCCGGGCCGTTCTGCGGACGGAAACGCTCGGGGATCACGCCGAACATCAGGGAGTGGGTCAGGACCTGGTCGTACCAGGCGAAGTCGCCCACTGGCAGCAGCTCGATACCGGCGTCTTTCTGCAGTGCCCAGTGCGCCTGGCGCAGCTCGCGGCCAACGGCGCGCAAGCCGGCTTCATCGAGTTCGCCCTTCCAGAACGCTTCCTGGGCCTTTTTCAGTTCGCGGTCGCGGCCAATGCGCGGGAATCCAAGGGAATGAGCCAAAGCCATGACAGACAACTCCATTGTGTGAATGGCAGCCATTGTCGATAGCACGGCATGAGTGAGACAAACTCATTTTAATCCTGATCATCACAAATTACATTCATGATAAAGAATCGATATCCGTCGCCCAAACCCCATCCAGGCACTGCTCAGGTGTTCAGCCGGCTTCCAACCTGAGCAACGGCCACTTGCCCTGCCAATGCTTGGAACCCAGCCGCTCCAGGAAGATCGGCCGCTTGTCCCCCACGAACCCTGCCGTCGGCCGGATCACCAGTTGCAACAAATCGTCGAGGCCCAGCGGTGCGCACACTTCGCAGGTGTCGTCGGCAGTGAGCCTGACCGCTACCGCAGTGGCGGTTTCCGGCCAGTGAGTCATGGCATCGGCACTGGATTCATAAGGTCTATCACCATTCTTCAAATGCATGCGGGCCTGGTTCTTCACCGACCACTTCACGCCCGGATGCACCGCCAGCAGCACTTGCTCCAGTTGTCGATCGAGCTCGGCAGAACAGCGCCGGTGATCAAACCAGATGACATCCACATCGCTGTCCAGGGGCGAGCAAGCCCGGCCGTGCAGGTGGTCCCACACCGCATTGCGAACGAATCCGGCGCCGATCCAGCAATCGCCAAGCCCCAGGGCCCGCACCTGCCGCAGCAGGCGGCGGCGCAGCGGATCGGCGGCGATGATCGCCGCGACCTGGGCGGCCTGGGTCACCATGGCGCTCGGGGCTTCGCGCCATGAATCAGGCTCAAGGTGCGCCTGCCAGCAGATAGGCCCGTAGATCCTCCTTGGCCTGCGCGCCCAAAAGCCCTACCTGGACCTCGATCCCCGCCTCCCGAAGAATGCGGATACCGGCCCCGGCATTGCGCGGATCAGGATCGAGCATCGCGACCACCACTCGAGCCACACCCCGTTGCACCAAGGCTTGCGCGCAAGCCGGCGTGCGCCCCTGAAAAGAACAAGGTTCGAGGGTGACATAGGCAGTAAGCCCGCTACAGTCGCCCGGCCAGAGCTCCAACGCCATGGCTTCGGCATGATGCTCGCCTGGCGGCTGAGTGAAACCCTGGCTGACGATCTGCTGGCCCTGCACCAGCACACAGCCCACCGGTGGATTGGGCAGACAGCCGGGCAACGCTTGGCGCCCGGCAAGCAGGGCCTGTTGCATGAAATAGGCGGGGGAAGTCATAACGGCCTCGGTCAATCAGCGACGGGCCAACTTATACCTCAGGCAGTCATCGTAAAAGCTTTTACGCAACGCCTCGGGCTTGATTCGCGACGGGCTGTCGTAGGTCTGCTCGGTGATGCCCAGGGCCATCATGCGCATCCAGCCCTTGCTGAACTTGTAGACCTGGATCTTCTGCCGCGCCGCATACAGCGATACTCCCGACAACTTCAGCTCCTGGGCCCTGGCAGCCGTGCCTGCGCCCCAACTGCAGACATACCGGTCATTGGCCGCCAGCTCCCGGGCCTGGGCGCTGCACGCCCCTCCGATCAAGGCAAACGAAGTCAGCGTAATCAACACATGGCGCATTTTGCGGTCACCTAACCACCTGAAATTAAAGTGATTTTGGCGAACTTCCGGGAACCGCGGGGCCAGTACGCCGCCTCAACCGTCAAGGCAAAGTGCCTGCCAATGCTGGCCACCCATGCGATACAACCGCACCGGACGCTGATGGAACTCCATCTGCTGGTACTCACTGAAACCGGCCTTTTCGGCGACTCGCAAGGACGCACCATGGTCCGGTTCGATAATCACCACCACGCAGTCCAGGCCCAGCGGGCCGAAGACCAACGCCAGGACGCCACGCACCGCTTCGGTGGCCAGGCCGCGGTTCCAGAAACGCCGGGCCAGGCGATAGCCCAGGTTGGCTTCCCGGCCCCCACCCACCTGTTCGGGACTGACTCCGCAGAACCCCACCAATTCACCGGTGCCCCTCTCCACCAGGGCCCAGGGCCCGATGCCCTGTTCGGCGTAGCAAACCAGGCACTCGTCGATGAACCGGCTGGTGGCCTGTTCATCGCACACGCCACGCAGGGAATGCTTCATCACCCAAGGGTCGCTGAGGATTGCCGTCAAGGCCGGCAAGTCCTCGCGAGACAGCGGGCGCCCGATAAGGCGCGGGGTTTCGAATAGCGGCACAGCTGACCTTGTACAACAGTTGAACGACGTTCATTGCCAAGCGAATCGCTCAGGACGGCGAAACAGCGCCGGTAACGGCGCTCCCCGCCTCCATCAGCATCCACTCGCGCAATGCCGCCACCGCCGGGCGTTCGAGGGCAGTGGCCGGATACACCAGGTAGTAGGCCAGATCGCTGGCGATGCCCTGTGCCATGGGCGCCAGCAGCGTCCCTTCGGCCAGCTCCCGCGCCACCAGCGAGCGGCGCACCAGGGCCACGCCGAGGCCGGTCTTCGCCGCCTCGATGGCCCCGTTGCTATCGACGAACACCCGCCCCTGATGCTCATCGAGCGACGCGCCTCCTGCCGCCTCGAGCCACAGGCGCCAATCATGGCGATGTTCGTCATGCAGCAGGCACAGGTGCGCCAGCTCGGCCAGTGTCAGGATGGCCTCCGGACCCAGCAACTGCGGGCTGCACACCGGCACCAGCTGATCGTCGAGCAGGCGCTCGCTGACCAGGCCGTCGTAGCGGCCAAAGCCATGGCGAACCGCAAGATCGATGCCATCGCGAGCCAGGTCGAGCACCCGGTTGCAGGCGCTGATGCGTACATCCACCCCAGGGTTTTTTGCCTCGAATTGCCCCAGGCGTGGCACTAGCCATTGCACGGCGAAACTCGGCGTGCAACTGAGCACCAGCACCTCCAGGCGCGTGCGCCCCACCAGTTCGGCAGTGGCTTCGCGGATCATGCGAAACGCCGTCCGCAAGGTGGCGAAGTACTCTTCGCCGGAAGCGGTCAGGAGCAACCGCCGGGGCCGACGCACGAACAGCGTCACGCCCAGGGCCGCTTCCAGTTCCTTGATCTGCAGGCTCACCGCACCGGGAGTGACGTGCAGCTCGCCAGCCGCCAGGGTCACACTCAGGTGGCGCGCCGTGGCTTCGAATGCACGTAACGCGACGAGGGACGGCAACTCCATGCTCATGATTTAACCCTCCTTAATCATCCAGCGAAAAATGCTGGTTTGTCAGCGACTGAAAACTCCCAGAATAATTGGCCCCAGCACGACATCAAGTGCAAGCACTGGACGAAAAATCCGAGCAAGACTCAATCATCGATCGGCAAACGGGAGCTACAGGCATGACCAAGCAGAATGTCATGGGCGCCTCGCAATGGGGCCAGTTGCTGGTTTTGTCCGTCCTGTGGGGCGGTTCGTTCTTTTTCATCGGTATCGCCGTCAAGGAGCTGCCGCCCTTGACCATCGTCCTGCTGCGCCTGTGCCTGGCGGCCCTTGCCCTGCTGGCGGTGCTGCGGATCACGGGCCTGAAACTGCCCACCGACCGCCAGGCGTGGCAAGCGTTCCTCGGCATGGGATTGCTCAACAACCTGGTGCCCTTCAGCCTGATCGTCTGGGGCCAGACCCACATCGCCAGCAGCCTGGCGGCGATCCTCAATGCCACCACGCCCCTGTTCGCGGTTCTGGTGGCCCACCTGCTGACCGCCGATGAAAAACTCACCGGCAACAAGCTGGCCGGTGTCACGGTGGGGTTCATCGGTGTGGCGATCATGATCGGCACCGATGCCCTGGCCGGCCTCGGTGAGCAGTCGGGCGCCCAGCTGGCCGTGCTGGGGGCAGCGTTGTCCTATGCCCTGGCCGGGATCTTCGGCCGGCGCTTCAAGGCCATGGGCATTGCCCCACTGCCCAGCGCCACCGGCCAGGTCTGCGCCTCCAGCCTGTTGCTGATGCCCCTGGCACTGCTGGTGGACCGCCCCTGGACCCTGGCCCTGCCGAGCCTGCCGGTATGGGCCGCCTTGCTGGGCATCGCCCTGTTGTCCACGGCCCTGGCCTATGTGCTGTTCTTCCGCATTCTGGCCAGCGCCGGCGCCACCAACCTGATGCTGGTGACGTTCCTGATCCCGGTCAGTGCCATCGTGCTGGGCGCCCTGGTCCTGGGCGAACACCTGCACGCCAAGCACCTGCTGGGCATGGCCCTGATCACCCTGGGCCTGGTGGCCATCGACGGTCGCTTGTTCAAGCGCCTGGCCCGGGCGAAGGACAAACCCGTGGATCGCGAGAGCTTTCTCGGCCGGGACATCTAGCCGGGCAAGCGCTGCCCAGCAGCGCGTGGAGCGCCCATCCCCTGCACGCGGCCGGCTGCGCACGGGGCATCCGGCAATGGGGCGTACCGCCTGGTCGCGTATCTGCATGCTGGCGCTCAGCGCAGTATTCCCACGAAGAATAGGCCCATGAAAATCGTGCATTGTATTTCTCGCCCACGATCTCTTAGCGTGTTAGCTCCCCCATTGGAGATCATGCCGTGACCGCTTCCCGCCCGCGCCTGTACGTCGATGCCCAGTTCACCAGCCCCTATGCCATGTCCGTATTCGTGGCGCTGCGGGAGAAAGGCATCGATTTCGAAATGCTCCCGCTGGACCTCGACGCCGAGCAGAACCGCAGCCAGGACTACGCCCGGCTGTCCCAGACCCAACGGGTACCGACCCTGACCCATGAAGGGTTCGCGCTGTCCGAATCCTCGGCCATCACCGAATACCTGGAGGAGCTGTTCCCCCAGGTCCCGATCTACCCCAAGGCGCCGCGCCAACGGGCCAAGGCCCGCCAAGTGCAGGCCTGGCTGCGCAGCGACCTGCTGCCGATCCGCCAGGAGCGCTCGACCCTGGTGGTGTTCTACGGCCAGCGCGGCGAGCCGTTGTCGACCCAGGCCCAGGTGGCGGCGGCCAAGCTGATCGATGCGGCACAAGCGCTGCTGGAGGACGGGCGCCAGTACCTGTTCGACACCTGGTCCATCGCCGATGTCGACCTGGCGCTGATGCTCAACCGCCTGGTGCTCAACGGCGACCCGGTACCGGCGAACCTGGTGGACTACGCCCAGCGCCAATGGCAGCGCCCGGCGGTGCAGGAATGGGTGCAGCTGCAGCGCCCGGCACTGTAGGCACTGGCCAAGGTCACGGCTCAGTCGGCGACCGGAGCCTGGCGCAGGTAGGCGAACATGTGTTGCGCGTACTCGGCCTTGCCCAGCGGCACACCGTTGTGGCGCAGGATGTTGTAGGCGGTGACCAGGTGGAAATAGAACTGTGGCGTGGCCCAGTTGCGCGCGTACTCCTCGCCGGTCATGTCGAAGGCGATGGCGTTGGGCAGCTCGATAGCCACGGCCCGCGCACCGCTGTCATCGATCAATCGGCCATCGGCATCGGCGAGAAACGCCACAGTCTGGCGGATCAGTGCCTTGGCCTCGGCCATGTTGGCCGGCGTCGGCAGTGTGCTGACCGATTGGCCGCTCAGGCGCTCCACCGCTTCCCGGGCTTGGGTACAGGTAAAACGCACCTGCGCCGCCAGATCGTACATATCCGGGGCCAGGCGCGCATCCAGCAGGTTCTGCGGGTCGAAACCCAGCCCCCGGGCATGCTCCTCGCCCTTGGCCAGCAGGGTCTCCAGGGTATGCAACATCTGGGCGAAACAGGTGACGGTCACAGCATGGATCGACATAGGCTTGCTCTCAGGCTCGGGGTGCGCCTGGGCGCACGATGATCACAGGGCTTGCAGCCTAGCAGGTGACCAGGCCGGGCTCGACGGTGCCGACCGGTGACAAAGGTACCCGTGCGCCGATCCTGCTGTTATGGTGCGCCCCTTGAGAAATACACCGCCAGCCAATGAGGAAAATGACCTTGAGCAGTGAAGCAACAATGACCGGGGACCTGTTCGAAGTCGACAAGCGCCTGGCCCTCAAGCCCATCGTCGAGTTCAACGCCTACCTGCGCGCCGCCTTCGCCGACGGTCCCTGTGCCTGCGGCCGCTGCGTGGCCAGCCAGGGCGACGAGAGTGGCTACGAATACCGCCACAGCTTCGAGTTTTCCGGCCAGGTGGCCAGCCGCCGCTTTGCCTCCACCGCCGGTAGCGATGTGCTGCAGGCCTTGAAGAAGGCCTGGCTGTCCTACACCAAGGCCGAGCTGCTGGTACCTGGCGAACTGGAACTGGCCACGGTCAAGGAGTTCGTCGAGCCGCAACTGCACCAGCGCCTGGTGCCGTTGTTCCTGGCCAGCGGCCTGGCCCGGGAAACCGATGGCCAGTTGCAACTGCAGGTCCAGGCCGCCTGAGCCTACCCACCCCCCCCGTTCAAAGCCAGCGGCGCACCTGCCGCTGGTAAGCCGTGAAACCGCTACCGAACAACCGCTCCAGGGCTCGCTCCTCGGGGCCGATCTGCCAGCGATTCATGTACAACACGAACCCCGGTACGCCCAATAGCGCCAGGGGGCTGGCCAGGTACAGGCCCCACGCCAGCAGGCACAGGGCGAAGCCCGCGTACATCGGGTTGCGGGAGTAGCGGTAGATGCCCGAGGTGACCAGCGCCGAGGCGTTCCCCGGCTTGAGCGGATTGACCGTGGTCCTGGACCGGCGAAACGAAACCACGCCAGCGAGCGCCACCCCTACGCCGGCGCACACCAGCGGCAAGGCCAATGCCAGGCGTAGACCGTGGCCCAGTTCCAAGCCCGGCGTCCCCCAGGCCACAAGCCCCATGAGCAGCGCGCACAGCAGCGCGATCGCCGGTGGCGGAATGCGATGTTCCAGTCCCTGCATGTTTTGCCTCCCTCTTCCCATGGCCCTGTGGCCGATGCCTACAGGTTATCCGTCAGTAAGCCCGGTTAGAATGCCTGGACCTGCCTTGAAGCTGGAGCAACACCCCCACGGCACACCGATACCAGAATGGACCGAGGGGATTGAGGCGATGGAGTGCCTGGATCACTATGTCGCTCCCCACGGCGCGGGGATTGCCAGGCAACGAGTTCCAGCAAGGCCTTGCCTGCGATGACAATACCGCCCCAAGGCCCTTCCCCTTCAAGCAAGAGATGAACATGCAGAACCCCCATCGAGGCAGCTGCCTGTGTGGCGCCGTGACCTACCAGGTCCACGGTGAACTCAAGGCCGTCACCCACTGCCATTGCCGCAAGTGCCGCAAGGGCCATGGCGCCGCCTTCGCCACCTATGCCAGCACCCTGCGCGCCCACCTCGCCATCGACGACCCAGGCGCTGCGCTCAAGGCCTACGAGTCCTCGCCTGGGGTGCTGCGCCAGTTCTGTGGGCAATGCGGCTCCTCGCTGTTCTGGCACAACGCCGGGGGCCAGTTCGCCGATTGGCTGTCGATCGCCATCGCCACCCTGGACAGCGCCTTCGCCGCGCCACGGCAGAAGCACCACTGCGTGGCCACGAAAGCCGACTGGCACACCATCACCGATCAATTCCCCCAGCAGCCATGACCCGGGAATTCAGCTATGTCTGGCTGCTGCCGCTGCTGGAGCGTCCCTGGGCCAGGGTCATGGCCGACCTGCCCGGCGCAGTCGGCGAGCTGAAGATCGATGCACCGCTGCCCGAGCCGCTATCGCTGCGCGAACTGCTGCTCACCGCCCTGGGCTCCGGCTCGCCCTACTGGCCACGGTGTGCGGCCCAATGGCTGGAACAAGGGTTTCCCCTCGACCACGGGCTCTGTACAAGGCTGCTGGAACTGGTGCATGGGAAAGCCTTCGAGCAGTCCGTCGGCCAGCGCCTGGGGGCACTGGCCAAGCGCTGGCTGCGCCAGCATCTGCCAACGCCCTAGCGCCGTGCGCTAGCGGGCGGCCACATCCTTGGGCCGGTAGAACAGGAAGCTGCCGATCTCGACGGTCTTGATGTAGGCCCGGGCCCAATCCGGCGAAGCACTGCGATCGTGAAAGTACAGCGCACCGCCGGTGCGGTCCTTGAGCTGCTGGTTCAAGGCCTTGCGGGCGATCTCCTTGGCAACGCTGTAGCGCTGTTCTTCTTCCACCTGGTCCGGACGGCCATCGCACCACCAGGAGAACTGGCAAGGGCTCTTCTGCGAACCCTGCTTGACCACCTCGCATACCGTCCCGGGAAACCCCTCGTGGCCCAGGCGATTGAGTACCACATCGGCCACCGCCTCCATGTCCTCGGCCTCACCGCCCTTGGCCTCCCAATAGATGGTCCGCGACAGGCAAGTCAGGGCATCGTCCAGTGGTGCCTGGCCCGCCGGATCGACGGCCTGGGCTTCGCTCTTGCTCAGGGGAGCGGCCTCGGGCGCGGTCTTCGGGCTTTGCTTGTCCGCAGCCTTCTGCTCCAGGGCCTGGGCCTTGTCCTCGGCAGCGGCCCGGACTGCCGGCTGCGGCTCGACCGCCCAGGCTGAGATAGTCAAGGGCAGCAAGCAAAAACAGATGATCCTGGCAATCAGGTGCATGATCGATTCGTCCTGGTGAACCTTAACCACCCCGCCCCCTCGCGCTGCTGGCAAGTCGGCGGGAGCCATGATGAATCGACCATCGAGCGGCTAAAACATTCCGCGGCCAACCCAGCGCCGACCACAGAACACTCACACGGTAAAAACCTTGAGCACGACTGGAGCAGCCACTGGTAATGATACGAATTCTCATTAAAATAGCCGCCCATTCACGCTGGTGCCGCACCAGCGTAGCGAGGATCGTGGGCGATGGTGACCGGAGACAACCAACAACGACTCAGCACGCTGTTCGTCGCCCAGCGCGGTGCGTTGATCCGCATGCTGTCGCGCGTGGTCGGCTGTTCCAGCCTGGCCGAAGACCTGGCCCAGGAAGCCTACCTGCGGGTGGCCAAGGCCATGAACAGCCGCCCCATCGAGCATCTGCAACCGTTTCTCTACCAGACGGCCCAGTACCTGGCTTTCGATCATCTGCGCAACCAGCGCAGCAAGCGCCGTTTCGAATACCAGCTGGGCGACGATCGCCAGATCAACCAGGTTCCGACCGCCGCGCCGGGCCCCGATAGCCACGTACAGGGCCAGCAGCAACTGCAATTGCTGCAGCAGGTACTGGCCACCCTGCCTAAGCGCCAGCAACAAATCCTGGTTTTGCATAAACTGCACGGCCTTTCCCAAGGCGAGATCGCCCAGCGCCTGCAGGTCTCCCTGAGCACGGTGGAAAAGGACCTGCGCCATGCACTCAACGCCTGCCTCAAGGCCACCGACCGGCACGATCTTGATGACTGAACACCCAAGCAACGCCCTGCCCTGCGACGCGGCGCGAGAACAGGCCAGCGACTGGTTCGCCCAGCGCGAGGCGGTGGCTGGCAACCCACTGCTGCGCCAACGCTTCGAACAATGGCGCAACGCCGACCCACGACACGCTGCGGCCTATGAAGCCTTGCAGGCACTGTGGGAGTCCACCTCCTTCGAGCAGGCTCTGGAGCATCTGGCGCTGGATCTGGAGCTACCACCCGCGCCGCTCCCGGTACGCCGCAAACCCGCCACTGGCCGCTGGCTGGCGGCAGCCGCAGCCTTGTTGCTGATGCTCGGCGCAGGTTGGATCAGCGACTTGCCAATGCGTTTGCAAGCCGATCACCTGGCTGGAGTGGGCCAGGTGCAGGCATTCGACCTGGCCGACGGCTCCCATGTCGTCCTGGGTAGCCATAGCGCTATCAGCACCGCGTTCGACGGCGAGCACAGGCGCATCCGCCTGCTGCGCGGCGAGCTCTATGTCGAAGCCTTTCACGATCCTTCCCGGCCCATGATCATCGACGCCGGCGACGCCACGGTCACGGTGGTCGGCACGCGCTTCAGCGTCAATCGTCATGACGAGGCCGTCACGGTGGCGGTGCGTGAAGGCCGGGTGCGCCTGGCCAGCGACGATGGCGAACAGAGCCTGTTGCAGGCCGGCAACTGGCAACGGCTGGAAGACCGACACCTGCAAGCGTTGAACCCGCAAGGCAGTGAACGGCAGATGGCCTGGCTCAACGGCCGCTTGTCGTTCCAGGACATGCCGCTGGCCCAGGTGCTGGACGAGCTGCGGCGCTACTACCGGGCACCGATCCTGTTGTTCAACGATGCCGCCGCCCAGCAGCAGGTCAGCGGCAACTACCGGCTGGACGATCCGCAAGCGGTCGTCCAGGCCTTGAGCAAGGTCACGGGGACCGAGTTCACCCGCCTGCCAGGTGGCATCCTGGTGCTCCGCTGACACTCCCAAGGCACGCGAGAAAAAAGTTTTACGGCTTTGTCAGGGACAACCCGTCAGGGTGTTTGCTTTTGCAAATCATTCCTATTTCGTACGGGACTTCCATGCACTTCTCATCCCACATCCCCGCCCGCAGCATCCTGGCGCTAGCCATCTGCCTGGCCTGCGGGCACGCAGCGGCTGTCGAGCCCGCCAGCACCCCCAGCAAGCAAGAGTCGAACCTGCATAGTTTCTCCATCGCCAGGCAACCCCTGGCCGAGGCCCTGGACCAACTGAGCACCCAGAGCGGGTTGCAGATCGCCTATTCCTCGCCGATAGCCCAAGGCCTCGAATCACCGGGAGTCAGCGGCAGGATGAGCGCCGAACAGGCACTGGCCAAGATGCTGGAGGGCACCGGCCTGGGCTTCGAGCGCAATGGCCTCAATGCCGTCCTGCTGACCCGCCTGCCTGCGGTGGAGAAGAGCGTGGAACTGGGCGCGACCCAGATCATCAGCAACCAACTGGGCACCGTGACCGAGGGCTCCGGCTCCTACACCCCGGGCACCCTGGCCACCGCCACCCGGCTGGTATTGAGCCCCCGCCAGACCCCGCAATCGGTGAGCGTCATCACCCGCCAGCACATGGAAGATTTCAACCTCAACAACGTCGACGACGTGCTGCGCCACACCCCGGGCATCACCGTATCGGCCTACGACACCGACCGGACCAACTACTACGCCCGTGGTTTCTCGATCAACAACTTCCAGTACGACGGCATTCCCTCCACCTCGCGCAATGTCGCCTACTCGGCAGGCAACACCCTGAGCGACATGGCGATCTACGACCGGGTCGAAGTGCTCAAGGGCGCCACCGGCCTGCTGACCGGCGCAGGCTCGCTCGGCGCCACCATCAACCTGGTGCGCAAGAAACCCACCGCCGAATTCAAGGGGCACGCCACCCTGGGCGCGGGCTCCTGGGACAACTATCGCAGCGAGGTGGATGTCAGCGGCCCGTTGACCGACAGCGGCAATGTCCGTGGTCGTGCCGTTGCCGCCTACCAGGACAAGCAGTCGTTCTTGGACCACTACTCGCGCAAGACCGAAACCTACTACGGCATCCTCGAGTTCGACCTGTCCCCGGATACGATGCTGACCGTGGGCGCCGACATGCAGGACAACATTCCCAAGGGCTCCAGCTGGTCCGGCACCTTCCCGCTGGTCAATTCCAACGGCAGCATCAACAAGATGTCGCGCTCCTACAACAACGGTACGACCTGGAGCGCCTGGGAGCAGTACACCCGCACCGCCTTCGCCATGCTCGAACATGACCTGGGCGATGGCTGGGTCACCAAGCTGCAACTGGACCACAAGATCAACAGCTACCATGCCGAGCTGGGCTCGATCCAGTTCGACCAGCCCCAGGCCGATGGCAGCGCCGAGATCAACGGCCAGAAGTACACCGGCGAAACCAAGAGCACCTCCGCCGATCTCTATGCCAGCGGGCCGTTCAGCCTGTTCGGGCGCGACCATGAGCTGGTGCTGGGCGGTTCGATCAGCACGTCACGCTGGCAAGGCAAAGGTTACTGGGCGCCGGTCTGGCCCCAGGGCAACAAGGTGGATTTCTACAACTGGAAGGGCCACCTGTCCCGCCCCATCTGGCAGGCTCCGGCGCAGATTACCGACGACACCACGCGCCAGACTGGCGCCTACCTGACCACCCGCCTGAACCTGCTGGACGACCTGAACGTCATCCTCGGCGGGCGCGTGGTCAACTATCACCAGACCGGCCTGACCCCGTCGTACCGGGAAAGCGGGCGCTTCGTCCCCTATGCCGGGATCATCTATGACCTCAACGAGAACTTCTCGGCATACGCCAGCTACACCGATATCTTCATGCCCCAGGAGAGCTTCAACAAGGACAGGGAGCAGAAGCTTTTGGAGCCGGATGAAGGCCAGAACTACGAGCTGGGCCTGAAGGGAGAATTCTTCGAAGGCCGGTTGAACAGCAGCCTGGCCTACTTCGAGATACGCGAGAACAACCGGCCGATCTCCGACGACGCCTACAACAACCTGACCCCCACCCCGAGCAACTATGCCTACAAGGGGTCCAAGGCGGTCACCAAGGGTTACGAGGCGGAGATTTCCGGTGAGTTGAGCCCAGGCTGGCAGGTCCAGGCCGGCTACACCCACAAAGTGGTACGCGATGACAAAGGCGACAAACTCTCAACCTTCGAACCCGAGGACCAGGTCAACCTGTACACCACCTACAAGCTCAAGGGCGACCTGGACAAGTTGACCGTCGGCGGCGGCCTGCGCTGGCAGAGCAAAGGCTGGTACTCGATCTACAACAAGCCACTGGACCGCAACCAGGACATCACCCAGTCATCCTACTGGCTGGTGGACCTGATGACCCGCTACCAGATCACCGACAGCCTGTCGGCGACCCTGAACGTCAACAATATCTTCGACAAGTCCTACTACACCAACGTCGGTTTCTATAACTCGGCCGCCTACGGTGAACCGCGCAACTTCATGCTCAGCACCCGCTGGGACTTCTAAGCCTTGGCCCTGTCGGACAATGGCATCCGGCAGGGCCTGTCGCGGCCTCACTGCACTCAGTCGAGCAGACCGGCCTGCTTGAGCAACTGCTCCAGCCCCTGGGGCACCAGGGGCGCTTGCGGGCCGAAGCTCGAACTGTCGTGCCAGCTGACGGTGAAGCCCATGCCGTCGGTTTCCTCGCCGTGCAACTGGCCACGGGAGTAGACACTGGCATCGTCGAAGCGTGCGTCATACACTTGGACGATTTCGTGCCCGGGCTTGCCCAGGTAGGTGAACAGGTTCTCCAGGGTACCCAGCAGGCGCAGCTGGCTGATGGACAGGCCGAGCTCTTCCTCCACCTCGCGGCGGATGGCCTGGTCGCTGCGCTCGCCGAACTCGATGCCGCCACCCACCGGGCGGAACACCGTCTGCTGCTGATGGGGGTCGTCGAACTGATGGACCAGGATCTTGCCCTGGTGATGGAAGACACAAAGCGCCAGGGCGCGGATACGCGGTTCAGCCATGGGAAAATCCGTTTGCCGGGGGAAAAAGCGCGGCATTAGAGCATGGGCGCCGACATCTCGGCCAGGACCTCCCCGGCGAACCTTCGCAATTGCTCCGGGCTGAGCAGCAGCGAGGCGTTGACGTGCCAGTCGCTGGCGTCATCCGCGGTCGACCACAGGCTGACCTTGAGCATCCGCAACGGCTGCCAGTCGGCGCCGGCCGTCACTTGCAAGGCCAGGTCAAGGCACGCCGAGCGCCATTGCAACGGCTCCTCAGGCAACACTTGCGCCGCTTGCAGAAAAAACTCGGCCAACCCGACACAGCCCTCCAGGGGTTCGTGGACGATACGAATATGGGCCTGGAAGCCGCTGCCCCGCAGGCCAACGTCGAGCAACGGGCAGACGCCGCCCTCCTCGGCGGCGATGGACAATTGCAGCCCATCGTCCTGGGCCACCACCGCACTCATTCGCAGGCCGGCGGGTAGAAATGGCTGGCCGCCAGCGCCGGCACTTCTTCCAGCGCCGTCCACAATTGCTCGTCCAGTTCGCCACCGATCAGCTCATGCTGCTCATCGCTGAGCCGCTCGGGAATATCCCACAGGCGCTCCAACGGCGGATGGGCCTGCAGATCGCCGATCGTCTGCCGCTGGCGTTCCACCACCGCCCTGGCCCGGGTCGCACCCAATGCCTGGAGTGCGTCCAGCGCCAACTGGTAGCTGCGCTCGCCCCAGTTGCAGAAAAACTGCAGGAAACCACCGTTGTAGCCATCTGCCTCCAGGCGCCACAGGGCGACGATGGCCTGGTCCCGCTCAGGCAGGCGCTCCAGGTCCCAATCCAGCGCCTGCAGGCGCGCCATGGACTGCTCGCACACATGCTCCCAGATCCAGTCGGCGCCCTCGATCTCCAGCCCCTGCTCACCTAGTCCGGGCCACAGCACCGAGCTGCCCTGGGGCGCGATCCGCCAGGCCTGGCGCTGCTGCGCCGAGGCCTCCTGCAAGCGGCCATAACGCCCGAGGGATTGGCGCAGCAGCAAGCCATCGGCCCAGCCGAGACAGAGCCGGTCCGCTTCGAAAGCGACGTGGATGATGGGATTGGCGTTGGACAAGGCAGACCTTCCTGGCAGTGGTTTCGATCAAAGACCGGGGGCGTTGCCCCGGGATGCTTCTACACCCATCCGCCGCACGGTGTCACCCTGCATAGGCTGCAAATACCCTTGGCTCGCGTGATCTGGAACCGCTATAAAACACGACCACACCCAGGATGCTTGCAGTGTTCACCAGACTGATCGACCAGGAACTGCATCTCTACGGCAGTCCTGGCGAGTTCAATGCCATAGCCCGCGCCATTCGCAAAGACTGCCGTCAGGCTTTTGCCCTGGAGCCCGAACCTGCGCAACTCGTCAGCCTGATCCTGCGCTGCGGTGGACACCAGGACAGCATTCGCATCGAAGGGGACAGCCTCTACATCCATTTTACCCAGGCCACCAAGAACCGCCTTTGGACACACTTTTCGATGCCCCAGGAAACACCCCCGGGAGCGATGTTCTTCATCGACCGGTGCCAGGGTCATGTACCTGCTTTCGGCGATGACTGCTTGAGCCTGGTACTGCACGTCAACGCAACGCCCCCTACCTGAAACCAGCCGAGACACCCCTGCCCGATGAAAATCTACCTCGACGATGAACGCCAGACGCCCGAAGGCTGGGTGCGGACCTACTGGCCGGACGAAGTCATTGCCTTGCTCAAGGCCGGTGGCGTCAGTGAAATCAGCCTCGACCACGACCTGGGCGACGACGAACGCGGCACTGGCTACGACGTGATCCTGTGGATCGAGGAAGCCGTGGCCTTGCAGGGTTTTCGCCCGCCACGGATCAAGGTGCACTCAGCCAATGCCTCGGCCGTGGAGAAAATGCAGGCCGGAGTCCGCTCGATACAGCGGCTGGCAGCCGGGCAGTAACCGTAGGCTCTTGAGTGGCGCTAGCGACAGCCCCACGGACCTCTTCCCACTGGATAGCGGCGCCCCTGCCCCTCTCAGGGCGGCGCCAGGCCTCAATGAGCGCCACCACAGCGGGCGCCGCTTGCACATGTCCATCGGTCGAATCTGGCACGCCAGGGTTCCACCACCGGCAGCACCTGGGCTTCAGCCCACCAGCCGCTTGCCCTTGAGCTCGGCATAGGCCGCCTTGATCGGCTCGAAACCGTACTGCTGCTCCAGGCGCTTGACGATGAAATGCCCACGGGCCATGTCCTGGTAGAAGTCGGTGAACAAGGTATTGATGGTGGCGCCGGTGACCGCACCGATCACCGGCACCGCCTGGGCCGCGAACTTGCTGGAGATGGTCACGCCGTAGCGCGCCGCGACCTTTTCGATCAGCACCGCCAGCCACTTGCCCGCCTGCCCCGGCGACATCCGGCTGATGGCACTGGAGCCCTGCTTGGCGGCGATGGCGGCCAGTTCCTTGGAGAGTTGCTGCATGGCCTGGGTGGTGAAGCTGCGGGTCAGGTAGTAACCGGTTTCGCTGGCGTCGTCGGCCTCGCTGTTGCCGCCCATGGCGAACACTTCGATGCACGCCTGCTTGGTGGCGAAGTCCGTCAGGTCGAAACCTTCGCTGCGCGCCACATCGGCCACCGAGCGCATCATGATGGTGGTGGACACCGGTAGCTCGACGAACAGCGAAGCAAAACCGAAGGCGCCTCCCAAGGCCCCCGACGCGGCCGCATACAACTTGTGCAAGCGCGGCGAGGCCTGTTTCTTCGGCTGGTTGTCCAGGCTCCACAAGGCCGCATCGGCGGAACTGTGCAGTGCGGCCACCACCGCGCCGTTGATCTTCTGCGACACCACCGCCGGCAAGGCCTTGACCGCACTCTCGATGGGCGAACCCAGCAAGCCCGACAGGCGTGCGGTCAACGATGGCGACTCCAAGAGGCCCACGGCGCGCTTGAGGTCCCTGTAGTCTTGCAGGTTGTCTTGGATATTCACTGAAGCTTCCCTTGGCAGGCGCTGGTACGGGCGAGCATTTTGGCAGCATCGACCCGGGAAAATAAACCGCCCGCCCAGCGATGCAGGAACAGCGCCGGGCGGGCGGAAGTACAGGGGGGTCAATCCTGCAACCAGACCCGTACCTGCCGCTCGGGGCCTTCGATGAACAGCAAGTGCGCCACCTGGCCCGCTTCCAGCAGGTCCTGGCGGGCCTCCTGCAAACGCTCCAGGGACGGCGCCTGGTCCACCAGCTCGACCCGCGCCACCGGCGCCTTCATCGATTGCCGGGCATCGGACTTGGCCTTGCGGATCGCCGCCAGCGTCGCACTGACCGCCTCCAGCAACGACTCCACATCAGCCTCGACCGCACAGGTTTCAGGCCAGGACGCACGGTGCACCGAACCCGGCTGCCAGCAACGCCAGACCTCTTCGCAAACGAAAGGCAGGAACGGCGCGAACAGCCGCTGCAGGCTGCTCAAGGCTCGGGCCAGGGCGTTGCGCGCCGAGTGCCCTTCGGGCCGATAGGCGCGGCGCTTGACCAGTTCGACGTAGTCATCGCAGAACCACCAGAAGAATCCCTCGATGCGTACCAGGGCAGCGCTGTAGTCGTAGCCTTCCAATGCCTGCCGGGCCTGGCCGGCGACACTTCCCAGGCGTTGCAGCATGGCCTGGTCCAGCGCCTGCGATACCGGCCCGGCGGGGTCGCCGGGCAAGCCGAACACCAGCTTCGAGACATTGAACAGCTTGAGCGCCAGGCGCCGGCCGATCTTCATCTGCTGCTCTTCGAAGGCGGTATCGCTGCCCGGCCGCCCCAGGGCCGCCCAGTAGCGCACCGCGTCGCTGCCGTATTGCTCCAGCAGCGCCAGGGGGGTGACTACATTGCCCCGAGACTTGGACATCTTCTTGCGATCCGGATCGAGGATCCAGCCCGACAACGCCACATGGCGCCAGGGCACGGCGGCCTGCTCGAAGTGACTGCGAACCAGGGTCGAGAACAGCCAGGTGCGGATGATGTCGTGGCTCTGGGGCCGCAGGTCCATGGGAAAGACCTGCTCGAACAGGCCATCGCCCTCCTCCCAGCCCGCGGCGATCTGCGGGCTCAGGGAGCTGGTGGCCCAGGTATCCATGATGTCCCGCTCGCCGATGAAACCATGGGGCTGGCCGCGCTGGTCCGGCTCGTAACCCGGCGGGGTGTCCAGGGTCGGGTCCACCGGCAGCGAGTCTTCGCTGGCGGCGATCGGCCGGTCATGGTCCGGTTCGCCCCGGGCATCCAGGGGGTACCAGAACGGCAGCGGCACGCCGAAGATCCGTTGCCGGCTGATCAGCCAGTCGCCATTGAGGCCGCCAACCCAATGCTCGTAGCGGCTGCGCATGAATGGCGGATGCCAGGCCAGGGCCCGGCCACGCTCCAGCAGTTGCTGGCGCAGCTCGGCATCGCGCCCGCCATTGCGCAAGTACCACTGGCGGGTGGCGACGATCTCCAGCGGCTGGTCCCCTTTCTCGAAGAACTTCACGGCATGGCGGATCGGCCGTGGCTCACCGAGCAGGCCGCCGCACCCGCGCAGCAATGGCAACAACCGCTGGCGCGCCTGGGTCAGGCTGCAACCGGCCAGTGCGGCATAGGCCTGGCGTCCGGCGGGATCGGCCAGCCACTCAGGCGCCTGCGCCAGCAAGCGACCGTCGCGACCGATGATGCAACGGGTCGGCAGCTGCAATTCACGCCACCAGAGCACGTCCGTCAGGTCGCCGAAGGTGCAGACCATCGCCAGCCCCGTGCCCTTCTGCGGATCGGCCAGCGGGTGGGCGAGCAACGGCACCGGCACCTCGAACAGCGGCGAGCGCAATTGCTGCCCGAACTGCCCCTGGTAGCGTGGATCGTCGGGGTGCGCCACCAGCGCCACGCAAGCCGCCAGCAACTCCGGACGCGTGGTGGCGATGCGCAGCGCCTGGCCCCCGTCTCCCCGGAACACCAGGTCGTGCCAGGCTCCCGGCTGCTCGCGATCCTCAAGCTCGGCCTGGGCCACGGCGGTCTGGAAGGTCACGTCCCACAAGCATGGCGCCTGCTGGCTGTAGAGCTCGCCACGCTGGTAGTTGCGCAAGAGCGCGCGCTGGCTGACCCGCTGCGCCCGCTCATCGATGGTGGCGTAGGTCAGCCCCCAGTCCACCGACAACCCCAACTGCACGAACAGGTTGCGAAAGGCCTGCTCATCGATGGCGGTCAGGCGATGGCACAGCTCGACGAAATTGCGCCGGCTGATCGCGAGATACTCGCTGCGGCGCCGGGCTACCGTAGTCGGCGGCTGGAACTGCGGTTGGTACGTGGCATCCGGGTCACAGCGCACGCCGTAGTAGTTCTCTACGCGCCGTTCGGTGGGCAGGCCGTTGTCATCCCAACCCATGGGATAGAACACAGTCTTGCCGCACATACGCTGGAAGCGGGCGATGATATCGGTGTGGGTGTAGCTGAACACATGGCCGACGTGCAGCGAGCCGGAGGCCGTGGGTGGCGGTGTGTCGATGGAATAGACCGCGTCCCGTGGGGCATTGCGGTCGAAGGCGTAGGTGCCTTCTTCGAGCCAGCGCTGGGACCAGCGTGTCTCGAGATGTTCAAGCGAGGGGGTGGGGCAAATCGTCAGGCTTTCACGTTTAACGGTGACATAGCTTCCTCCTGTCATCGGCAGATGGCGCGCAGTGGTGCGCGCCGCAAGGCCGATTTATAGAGCAAGGACACGGATTAGTAAATCGCCCTTTCAAAGCCATTTCACCTGCGGCGCCCACTGCGGGTACTCCGCGCGCATGCGCTCCAGGCACTGGGCCAGCAGTCGGGCATCGTCGGGCAAGCGCTGGCTCAATGCCGACCCGCCGTGGAACGACAATTGCCGTGGCATCTCCACCAGCCCGGTGATCGCGTCCCAGAACGCATCCCAGTTGCAGCCGTACCAAGCGGGAAACCCCAGGGCGTCGCGCAGCAGGATATGCAATTCAGCCGAACTGCCCACCGCGCTCAAATCGATATCCAAGCGCTGCAAACCGGTCACCTCCAAGCGGCTCCTGGATTCAGGCACCCGCACCGATCACTGGCGGACATACTGCACCTGCTTGCCATCGAAGACGTAGCTGACGTCATCGGCATCATTCATCTTGCGCGTCTGGGTGTCACCCGCAGAGGTGGTGCCGCTGAACTTGACCAGCAAGCGCGGCATCGGCCCTTGGGCCGCCACGAAATTCAGCTCACCCTGGTTGGCGATGCAGGGGATCACCGTGCCGTCGTCGCAGGCCGCCGAGTTGTCCTCGCCGCTGAAGACCTGGCCCAGGTAGCTCCAGACCCAGCCGTCCTGGTCCGGGGTCTTGTTCGGGTTGAACACGAACACGGCATAACCACTGATGCCGTAGCCGCTGTCGAAGGTGGCCGTGGGCACCGCCAGCACCAGGCGGCCATCGTTGGTGCGGTACTCCAGGGCCTGGCGGCTGGTGTCCACTTCCTCGGGCTGCTCGCGGGCGCCGAAGAAGCCGATCTTGCGCTCGATGCTGCGAATATCGTAAGGCTGCTTCTGACCCGGGCGAGCCAGTTCGAAGGTCGCGTCCGCCAGC
Source organism: Pseudomonas piscis (assembly GCF_009380155.1). GTDB lineage: Bacteria > Pseudomonadota > Gammaproteobacteria > Pseudomonadales > Pseudomonadaceae > Aquipseudomonas > Aquipseudomonas piscis. Next base: position 1,413,416 of record NZ_WHUV01000002.1, read on the forward strand.
CGGACCTTGACGTCCGGGGCGATGAAGTCCTCACCTTCACGGGCCGCGCGGTCACGAGTGAACCAGGAGAACGTCGCGTAATAGTGCTTGCCGCCCAGGTCGATCTCGCGGCCATACCAGAAGTTGGACACCACGCCATCTTCCAGTTCGAAGGTTTCGGCCTGGTCATCGATCTGGACGTTGTTGATCACCGCCAGCACCGCGCCAGGCGGGATCAAGGGATCCTTGGCATAGCCGGCCAATGGCGCCGCGAGGGCTGCGGTGGCCAGGGCCAGGGCCGTCAGTGCCCGGCCCAGGCGGCCGGTCTTGTGCGCAGCGTCGAACCTGCTTTTCATGCGTTGAACATCCCTGTAGTGCCTTGCTGGACCGCCTGCCGAAGCGGCCTGCGGTATGGGGCTGGAATCATATAAGCAGGTTTTTGCCAGCCACAAGATGCTGGCACATGGCAATCGCGACGCCTGCTTGCGTCCAGGCGGACCTCAGGCCGCCAGGAAACCACCAACCTGCTCCAGCACCGCTTGCGGATACTGGCGATGGGGAACATGGCCGCACTCGGCGAACACCTGCACCTGGGCGACGACCGCCGCCCGCGCGGCGATGCGTTCCGGCTGCGCCAGCGAACCGTATTCGTCGTGATCACCATGCAGCACCAGCAGCGGGCAGCGTACCTGCGCCAACTGCGCGTCCAGGGTCCACTGGCCGAAGGCCGGGTCCAGCCAGGTGTCGGTCCAGGCCCGCAGGACCCAGGCGGCCTTGTCCCCGTGGTACTTGTGCAGGCGCGGCAGTTGTCCCGGCTCGGCGAACTGGCGTTGGGCCTGACGGATGCCATCCAGGGTCCGCTGTTCGACAAAAGCCTGGGCCGACTCGGTGACCAGCCCCATGCACTGTCGTGGATAGGCCCCGGCGCAGCCAACCGCCATGCCACCGCCGACACTGTGGCCGAACACCACGAACCGCTCGACACCCAAGGCCTGGCATACGACCTGGAAATCGCCATGGGCCTCATCCTCGATGAAGGTCGCTGCGGGCAAACCACTGCGGGCCGCCGAGCGCCCGAAGCCCAAACGGTCATAGGCGATCACCCGGCGCCCGCTGGCCTGGGCCAGGCACAGGGGAAAGTCCCGCCACAAGGCCACGCAACCCAGGGAATCGTGCAGCAGGACAATGGGCGGCAACTGCTCCTGGCCGTGGCTCCAGCATTGGGCGAACAGTTGCCCGTGGGGAGTGTCGATCCAGTGTTGCCGGGTACTGATGGGAGGCATGGCCGGTTCCGTGTGCATGGCGCCCAGCGCCGTTCAAGGGAGGTGCATCTTGCCCCAGGCTCATTGGCCGAGGCGATAGGCCGAAGCGCTGAACAGGGCGATGCGCAAACCCTGGTCGTCGGTCACCAGCACCTGGTAATGGGCGATGTTGCGACTGCCGCCCATCCAGGTGGCGGTGGCGGTCAGTTCGGCGCCACGGGCGCGGGCCATGTAGCGCATCTCGGCCTGCAGGCCGATGTACAACGCCTGCCCGGCATTGCATGCGGCGGCGAAGGCAATATCGGCCAGGGCGAAGATCAGCCCGCCATGGACACCGCCCAGGGCATTGAGATGCTCCGGCGCCAATCGCAGCCGGCATGCGGCCTGCTCGACACTCGCGTGCAGATGCTCGACGCCCAGCAGACCGGCAAAACGGTCCACTTGCCTGGTAGGGGTTGCTTGCATGTCTGGCTCCTGTTCCTGGTCTTCTTCAAGGCTGCCCATCCTAGCCTTGCACCTGGCCGATTTCGGTGTTCTAAAGGGCTGATCGATAGTCCGATCGGGCCATGGGGAGAGATATGAACGAGGTGGCGATACTGGCCTATGACGGCTGCTGGGGCATGGGGTTGTTCTCGGCGACGGATTTCTTTCGCATCGTCGCACTGCTGGAGCGCCATACCGGCCTGGCCCAGGGCTACCGGGTCCGGGTGCTGTCGGCGGACGGCGCGCGGATCGCGCTCGCCAGTGGCCATGTCATCCAGCCGGACGCTGCATTGGAGGAACTGGGCGCCGGCGACCTGATCGTCATCCCGCCCATCGAAGGGCCGCGCCTGGCGGCAGGCTTCAACCCCGATCCCCGAGCCCTGGAGTGGCTGGCCCGCAACCGCGAACAAAGGGCGCGAATCCTGGCCATGACCACGGGGGTCTGCTACCTGGCGGCAGCCGGGCTCGGTCAGGGGCTGCTGGCCACCCACTGGGCCTTCGTCCGGCCACTGAAGCTGCGCTATCCGGCCTGGGACTTCAGCGCCCACCCGTCCTTCCTCCAGGCACAGGGCATCTGGAGCAGCGGCTCCCTGGGCGGCGGCTTCGATGCCCTGCTGGAGATCCTGGCCCAGGATCGCGGCGACCGTTTCGCCCAGCTCTGCGCCACCCACTTGCTGGTGGCCGCGCCCGAGCGCCTGAGCCCGATCCTGCCGGGGCATCGCAACCATCGCGACCCGGCGATCTTCAAGGTGCAGGACTGGATCGAAAGCCACCACAGCCAAGCCGTCAGCATCGCCGACATGGCCCGCGAAGCCGGCCTCAGCGAGCGCACCCTCAAGCGCCGGTTCCAGCTGGCGACCCGCCTGCCACCCAATCTCTACCTGCAACGGGTGCGGGTCGACAAGGCCAAGAAACTGCTGCTGGCCAGCGACATGTCGGTCAAGGCGATCGCCTACGAAGTCGGCTACGAAAACGTCAGCTACTTCGTGCGGCTGTTCAAGACCCAAGTAGGCCAGACCCCGGCCCAGTGGCGCCAGGGCGTCGCGGAACGAGAGCGGCAGCCCAGGCCCTGGCCAGGCGACCACTAGCCCTTCAGCACTGCGAACGGCTGGTACGGGCTACGGTGCGTCCCGGCGCGACGGCCACCAGCCACCCCAGCAGCACCAGCCCGGCTGAGGCCAGCCCCGCCCCGGCCAGGCCCATGTGGGCAATGCCCAGCGACCCCAGGGTAACGCCCCCCAGCCACGCTCCCAGGGCGATTCCCAGGTTGAAACCGGCGATATTGAGCCCGGCCGCCACTGCATGGGCATGGGGTGCATGCCGCTCGGCGATGCCGATCAACCGAGCCTGCAAGGCCGGCACCGCGGCGTAGGTGAACAGCCCCAGCAAGGCCACGCAGAGGGCCATGCCCAGGGCCGAATGCGCCAGCCCCCAGAATCCCAGCCCGCACCCGGCGATGCCGGCGAGCACCATGAAGCTGGCCCGGTCGACACCCAGGCGATCGGTCAGCCGTCCTCCCAACAGGTTGCCGACTGCGGCGAGCACGCCATAACCGAGCATGAACAGGCCAACCGTGGCGATGCTGACCTGGGTCACCCCGGTCAACAGCGGCGCGATGTAGGTATAGGCGCTGAACGAGCCGGCATACCCCAGCACTGTCACCAGGGCCGCCACCAGCAAGGCTGGATGCAGCAATGCCCGAAGTGCCTGGACCACGGATTCGCCAGCGGCCTCTCCTGGGGTCCTGGCCGGCTCGACCATGCCCAGCAGCCCGAGGAAACCCAATGCACCGAACCCGGCAATCGCCCCCAGCACCGGCCGCCAGGACCACAGGCCGCCGAGGTAGGTACTGATGGGCACGCCAATGGCCATGGCCAGGGTGAACCCCGAGAACACCACCGCCACCGCACGCCCGGCCTGCTTCGGTCCGGCCAGGCGCGCGGCGGTGCTGGAAGCCACAGCCAGGAACAGGCCGTGGCCCATGCCCGCGACGAACCGCGCCGCCAACAGCGCCCACAGGCTGCTGGCGAGGGCGGCACCCAGGCTCCCGGCGCAGAACACCAGCACGGTGCCGAGCATCACCCGCTTGCGCGGCCAGCTTGCGGTCAGGGCCGTGAGGATCGGTGCGGCGCAGGTCGCGCCCAGGGCATACAGGGTGACCGTGCCACCGGCCTGCTCGAGCTTGAGGCCCAGGTCTTGGGCGATGACGTCGGTGAGACCGATGGGCACGAATTCGGCAAGCCCCAGGGCAAAGGCGCTGAGGCTGAAGATATAGACGATGAAGGGCATGGACACGCGCTCCGAAGAGTTGGAAAACCGGCCTGGGGCCAGGGATGCGCGCAATCGTAGAGAGGCCCTGTCATTTCGAAAAATTAACCTTTTGGCAGTCAGGCCAAAATATTTTTATGCCTCAAGCAGGCTTGCCACTATGCTGGCCAGCCCTTGGCCGGCCAGCCAACGCGCCGCCGGACGCTTGTCCACCAATCAACCGGGAACACTTCGCGAGGGCGCCCACCCGGGCGCGATACCGCTTCATGAGCCATCTGGACCACCTGCGTACCTTCATCGAGGCCTATCGCCTGCAATCCTTCTCCCGTGCCGCCCAGGCGCTGGGCATGACCCAGCCTGGCGCATCGCTGCACATCCAGGCGCTGGAAGCCTTCGTCGGCAAGCCACTATTCGTGCGGCGCTCGCGGGGCGTGACCGCGACCGAGGCCGCCGACGAGCTGGCCCGCGCCATCGGACCAATGCTCGACGGGCTGGAAATGCGCATGGCCTCCTACCGCCAGAGCGATGAACTGAGCGGTACCGTGCACATCGCCGGGCCTTCGGACTTCATCCACGGCAAGCTGGCCTCGGGACTCGCGCCCCTGCTGGAGCAGGGCTTGCAAATCCGCCTGCACACCGGCAACCGCGAGCGCATCTACAGCCTGCTGGACAGCTCGACCGCGGACCTGGCGATCACCGCCTCGCTGCCGGACGAACATGCCCACGGTTTCGCCCGGCTGCTGACCGAACGATTCCTCCTGGTGCTGGCCCCGGAGCTGGCCCGGAAACTGGGCAAGCGACCATCGGCCGAGGCACTGGCCGCTGTACCGCTGATTGCCTTCGACGAAGACCTGCCGTTGATCCGCCCGGTATGGACCGCGCTGTTCCAGTTCGCCCCGACCTTGCAGGCCGCACTGACCATCGCCGACCTGCGCATCATCCAGGACCTGGTGGTCCAGGGCCAAGGCTGGAGCGTGCTGCCCGACTACCAATGCCGCGAGGCCCTGGAAGCGGGTCGCCTGGTATCGCTGACGTCCCTGGCGCAGGCTCCCACCAACGAGCTGTACCTGGTCTGGAACAAGACCGCGATGCGCAGTCCGCGCCTGATCCACGTACGCGATTTCCTCCTCGGGCTGTTTGCCAACAGCGTGCATTAACCCCCTGCCCGGCCCCGGGAGCCGATGCTAGACTGCGCGGCTTTTTCCCTGGGGCCAGGTTATGCAACGCATCGTGATACTGGGCAACGCCGGGAGCGGCAAATCCACCCTGGCCCGGGAGCTGGGGCGCCGTCTCGCAGTGCCGGTGGTGCACCTGGACCGGCTGTTCTGGGAGCCCGGCTGGGTCGAGGCCGATACACAGGTGTTCCGCAGCCGGGTCCGCGAGGCCGTCGCCACGGATGCCTGGATCTGCGAAGGCAATTACTCGCGGCGCACCTTCGACCTGCGCCTGCCCCGCGCCGAGCTGGTGATCTGGCTCGACACCCCGCGCACCACCTGCCTGCGCCGGGTGTTCATGCGCAGCCTGCGCAACCGTCCACGCGCCGACCTGCCGGCAGGTTGCCACGAGCAACTGAACCTGGAGTTCCTCAAGTTCCTGGGTTTCGTGTGGCACTTCGACCAGCACAATCGCCCGGGCATCGAACAGGTCCGCCAGGCCGTGGCGCCCCAGGTGCCGGTGGTTCATCTGCGAGGCATGCGGGACATCGACAACTGGCTCGAGACGCTGCCGCCCCGCCTGCCGGACTGAGCGCGACAGCCTGGACCGGTCGGCGGCCATGGCGCAAAAGCGCAAGACTTCCGGGTGAAAAACCGGATAATGGCGGCCTTTTCGTCTTGCTCGTTATTCTGGTAGCCCCCCATGGAAATCAAGGTCAACTTTCTCGACAACCTCCGACTTGAAGCCAAGTTCGATGACTTCACGGTGGTGGCCGACCAGCCGATCCGCTACAAGGGCGACGGCTCGGCACCGGGTCCGTTCGACTATTTCCTGGCTTCCTCGGCGCTGTGCGCCGCCTACTTCGTGAAGCTGTACTGCCAGACCCGCGACATCCCCACCGACAACATCCGCCTGTCGCAGAACAACATCGTCGATCCGGAAAACCGCTACAACCAGATCTTCAAGATCCAGGTCGAGCTGCCCGCGGACATCTCCGAGAAGGATCGCCAGGGCATCCTGCGCTCCATCGATCGCTGCACGGTGAAGAAGGTGGTACAGACCGGCCCCGAGTTCGTGATCGAGGAAGTGGAGAACCTGGACGCCGATGCCCAGGCCCTGTTGATGCCGAGCCTGGATGCCGGCACCAGCACCCGCATCCCCGGCAAGGACCTGCCGCTGGAGCAGACCATCGCCAACATGTCGGCGATCCTCGCGGACCTGGGGATGAAGATCGAGATCGCTTCCTGGCGCAACATCGTGCCCAACGTCTGGTCGCTGCATATCCGCGACGCGCAGTCGCCGATGTGCTTCACCAACGGCAAGGGCTCGACCAAGGAAAGCGCCCTGGCCTCGGCCCTGGGCGAATTCATCGAGCGCCTGAACTGCAACTTCTTCTACAACGACCAGTTCTGGGGCCAGGAGATCGCCAACGCCGAGTTCGTCCACTACCCCGACGAGCGCTGGTTCCAGCCAGGGCGCAAGGATGCCCTGCCCAAGGAAATCCTCGACGAGTACTGCCTCGGGATCTACAACCCCGACGGCGAGCTGCGCGGCTCGCACCTGTACGACACCAACTCCGGCAACATCGAGCGCGGCATCTGCTCGTTGCCCTTCGTGCGCCAGTCGGATGGCGAAGTGGTGTACTTCCCCTCCAACCTGATCGAAAACCTCTACCTCTCCAACGGCATGAGCGCCGGCAACACCCTGGCCGAGGCCCAGGTGCAGTGCCTGTCGGAAATCTTCGAACGGGCGGTCAAGCGCGAGATCCTCGAAGGCGAGCTCGCCCTGCCGGACGTGCCCCAGGAAGTGCTGGCCAAGTACCCGGGCATCCTGGCGGGTATCCAGGGCCTGGAGGAGCAAGGCTTCCCGGTGCTGGTCAAGGACGCTTCCCTGGGCGGTGAATTCCCGGTGATGTGCGTGACCCTGATGAACCCGCGCACCGGTGGCGTGTTCGCCTCCTTCGGCGCCCACCCGAGCCTCGAAGTGGCGCTGGAACGCAGCCTCACCGAACTGCTCCAGGGCCGCAGCTTCGAGGGCCTGAACGACCTGCCGCAGCCGACCTTCGAGAGCCAGGCGCTGATGGAGCCGAACAACTTCGTCGAGCACTTCATCGATTCCAGCGGCGTGGTGTCGTGGCGCTTCTTCAGCGCCAAGGCCGACTTCGAGTTCGTCGAGTGGGACTTCTCCAGCCAGGGCGCCGACTCCAACGCCGAGGAAGCCGCGACCCTGTTCGGCATCCTCGAAGGCCTGGGCAAGGAAAGCTACATGGCGGTGTATGAGCACCTGGGCGCCACCGCCTGCCGGATCCTGGTGCCGGACTACTCGGAAATCTACCCGGTGGACGACCTGATCTGGGACAACACCAACAAGGCGCTGTTCTTCCGCGAAGACATCCTCAACCTGCACAGCCTGGACGAAGACGGCCTGCGCGACCTGGTGGAACGCCTGGAGCAAAGCGAGCTGGACGACTACACCGACATCACCACCCTGATCGGCATCGAGTTCGACGACAACACCGCCTGGGGCCAGTTGACCATCCTCGAGCTGAAGCTGCTGATCCACGTGGCCCTGGGCCAGTTCGACCCGGCCAAGGAACTGGTGGAGATGTTCCTGCAGTACAACGACAACACCGTCGAGCGCGGCCTGTTCTACCAGGCCATGAACGCGGTGCTGGAAGTGCAACTGGACGACGAGCTGGAGCTGGCGGACTACGAAGCCAACTTGCGCCGCATGTTCGGCAACGAGCGCATGGACGCGGTGATCGGCTCGGTACAGGGCAGCGTGCGCTTCCATGGCCTGACGCCTACCAGCATGCAACTGGAGGGTCTGGACCGGCACCTGCGGTTGATCGACAGCTACAAGAAGCTGCACGCGGCACGGGCCAGAATGGCTGGCCTGGCCAGCTGAGGGCTTCGGCAGGAAAGCACCTTCGCAGGCTGTGGGAAAACTACTGCGTTTGGCAATACTGCGTTAAAAACAGGCTCAGAGCGCTCATTTACAGCCAGTAAACTCCGCTTCCTCGCCTGTTTTTGCCTTGTCTTGCCTTCACTCGCGATGTTTTCACACCGCCTGTTCGGGTGCTTTTTTTGTTTCAGCCCCCGGATTGCGAATCTGCCCCATGTTCGCCACGGCTGAGCAACAATCTGATCAGGCAGCCGCTGCCATCCGATAACAGCAACGGAAAATGCCGTCCCCCTGTTTCCCGTCTTCACGAGCTGTACCATGGGCTCCTGACATTCACGACCTGCCAAACCCAAGCCGACGGCTAGCGCCCCGAGAGACCGCCACCATGCAAGCAGACTTTCGCCCCAAGCAGATCTACGAGCAGGTTGCCGACCAGATCCGCGCCGGCATCCTCAGCGGCCAGTATGCCCACGGCTCGCGCCTGCCCTCCGAGCGTGACCTGGCACAGCGGCTGAAGGTGAGCCGGCCCGCCGTACGCGAAGCGATCGGTGCCTTGCAGAACGAAGGCATGGTGACCACCCGCCATGGCTCAGGCACCTACGTCGCCGATTGCCCGCTGCAGGTGAACGAAGCGGCACCGGACTATGCCGGGCTGCCGCCGGTGGATGCCGACTTCAGCCCCATCAGCACCCTCGAAGTACGCTTGCTGATCGAACCGGCGATAGCCCGCCTGGCCGCCCGCCGTGCCCAGCGCGACCCATTGGCCGAGCGCTACCTGGAACAGATGATCGATGTGAAGGACATCGGCGATCCGCTGCAACAAGCGCGCTGGAGCGAAGCCGACCGGCTGTTCCACCGCCAGCTCGCGATGATGACCGGCGATATCCTGATTGCCCGGATCGCCGAGGAAATCAACAAGACCATGGAGCAACCGTTGTGGAACCGCCTGCGGGACGACGGGATCTACGACCCCGAACGCATCCAGCTGTATGCGGCGGAACACCGCCTGATCTACGAGGCGATCATCAGCGGCGACGAAGATGCCGCCGCTTTCTACGTCGAAGGCCACCTCAAGCGGGTGCGCCGCGATATCAGCTCGCGGGAATGAACGAGGGGCCGGCATGGACGTGCCATGCCGGCCCCTCACACGCTGCGTTCAACGAATCGGCTGGACCTTGAAGGAGCGCTGCATCCGATAGAGGGTCTGGGCTCCCAGCCACTTGTCGAAGATGGCCTGCATCGCCCCTTCGGCCTCCAGCTCGCGCAACGCCGAGTTCACCGCGACGAGCATGTCCGGCTCGTCTCGACGTATGCCCAGGCCCCAGACTTCCCGGCCGATGGCCGGTTGCAGGATGCTGTACTGCCCGGCCTTGTCACCCAGGCGGTTGAGCAACTTGTGCAGGACCTCCTGCGAAGTGCTGAAACCCGTGACCTTGCCCTGGAGCAATGCGGTGAAGGCGCTGGACACATCCTCGAAGCCGACCGCCGTAGCGCCCGGCAAGGCCTGCCTGATATAGGCCTCGCTGATGCTGCCCTTGACGTAGCTGATGCGCTTGCCATCCAGCTCGCCGAGGGCGGTGATGCCCCGACCGGCCCTGACCGCCAGCACGTTCTCGCTCACATAGTAGGCATCGGAAAATGCCACCTGCTCGGCGCGTAGCGGCGTATGGGCTAGCCCCGCGCCGAGCACATCCATGTGGCCCTGTTGCAACTCGGCGATACGAGCCTCGATGGATACCGGCTTGATCTCGACCTTCGCTCCCAGCTTGCCGGCCACCGCCTGGCAAACGTCTACGTCATAACCGACCACCGAGCGCGTCTTCACGTCCGTGTAGCCGAATGGCTCGAAGATATCCAGTACGCCGCAGACCAGCACTGCGCGAGCCTTGACCTCGTCCAGTTGCGCGGCCTGGACGCCAGCCGCCCCCAGCAACAGGCAAGTGGCAATGGCAGAACCCCACGATGAAAAACTGCGTTTCATATCTGTGTCCCCAGGAAAAATAGGCATGGCAATGATGTGCGCGCAGCAGCTAACGCCGCGCTAGCGGACCAGGAAACCGTGCCGCTGCGGGTCACGCTCATCGATGATCCAGTTGCAGAACCCACAGATGTAGGCCGTGCCCGAGACTTCCGGAATAACCGCCTGGAACTCCCCCACCCGGGTTTCTTCGATGACCCTGGCACTGAACACCGACCCTATTACCGACTCGTTGACCAGCACCTGGTCCCGGTCGATCTGCCCCCGCAGGTAAAGCTGGGCGATCCGGCCGCTGGTACCCGAACCGGTGGGTGAGCGGTCCACCTCGCGGTCGGCGAAGATGCAGCAGTTGGCCTGGGTCGATCCGGGCAGGCGCGGCTCACCGTCGATGATGGTGCCGTAGATGTGGTTGATCTCGGGAATCTCGGGATGTACCACCGGGAACGCGGCATTGGCCGCGCGCTTCACCTCGGCCCCGAACTTCTTCAACTCCTCCACCGCCGACTCGCGGATCGGCAGGCCATGGGGCGCACCGCTGGTATAGAAATAGAAAGCCCCACCGTAGGCGATATCGCCGGTAACCGGACCGTAGCTCGGGGTCTGGACCGTCACGTCGCGACGGTAGATGAACGACGGCACGTTGATGAAGCGCACGCTACCGGCATGCTGGCCATCCCACTCGACGAAGGCTTCGATGAAACCGCAGGGAGCATCGATGCCGACCCGGGTGCGTGGCGACGTCCGCTCGACCCAGCCCAGCTCCACGGCGGCGGTAGCCAGGGCGATGGTGCCGTGGCCGCAGTGGTCGCTGTAGCCTTCGTTGTGCAGGAAGATGATGCCGAAGTCCGCCGTGGGCGAGACCGGCTCGGTGAGGTAGCCGCCATACATGTCGGCATGGCCGCGCGGCTCGAACATCAGGGCCTGGCGGATATCGTCCGCATGCTCCCGTAGCCAGGCACGACGCTCGATGATGGTCTTGCCGGGCAACCTGGGCAGGCCGCAGGTCACGATTCGAAACGGCTCGCCGCCGGTATGGACTTCCACGGTGTTGATGCTGCGGGTGATACGCATGGTCGATTCCCCTTGGACAATGGATTCAGGCGCGCTCGGCCATGAGGTTGGCGAGGGCTACACGGGCAGCCGCCAGGTCCCAGGCGGCGGTACCGACACTCTTGACCACCACCGGACGCCCAGGCTCGACGGCGCCATCCAGCGCACTGGCCAGGGACTTGACCTGGGACCAGTCCACCGCCGCACGCAGCAGGTCCCCGGCCTCGTGGCGAGCACCGGCCGGGTCGTCGGCATAGATCAGGCTGCCGTCGAGCAGGGCCTTGCCCAGCTCGGCCATTTCCGGCTTGAAGGCGCCGACCCCGACGACCAGGCACCCGACCCGGGCCGGTTGGTTGTAAACCGGCTCGAGGCTGGTGGTCAGGGTGATGACTGCATCGACCTCCGGCATGTCGCCATCCAACGGCTGCAACTGGCCATGCCACTGGCGATTGGCTTCGCAGAACTGCGTGGCGGACGCGAGGTCCAGGCCCCGTACCCAGATCCTGGCCTGGGGATACAGCGCGTTGATGGCCTGGACATGAAACCGCGACTGGGCACCGGTGCCGAAGATCAGGATCCGCTGCACAGGCTGGGGCAGGAAGGTGCGCAGGGCCAGCAGGGTGACGGCGGCGGTGCGGCGCCCAGTCACTTCCGGGCCGTCCAGCAGGCACAGCAGCCTGCCGGTGGCGGCATCGCATACCGTGACATTGCCATGCAAGGTGGGCAGATGGCGCCGGGCATTGGCCTGCTGCACGTTCACCAGCTTGTGGATCGCGATGTCCGGCGCGGTGGCCGGCATGCTGAGCAGCACCCCGCCCTCGCCCAGGGGCACCACCATGCGCTCCGGGCTCAAGATCGAACCGGCCGCCAGTTCCCGCACCGCCCGCCCAAGGGCCTCGACCAACTGCTCGAAGCCCAGCAAGGCGGCGGTCCTGGCCGGGTCGCAGACGATGATTCCCGGAGGGTTCGCCAGCATGGCGGCAATGGATGGATCGTTCATTCTGTTGCTCCTCTGTGGATGACTCAGCGGCGACCTATGTCGCAAAGGAACTGCTGCGCCCGGGGATGCCTGGGCGTGTTGAAGAACTCGCCGGGAGGTGCCACCTCCAGCAGGCGGCCCTGGTCCATGAACCACACCACGTCGCTCACCTCCCGGGCGAAGTGCATCTCGTGGGTCACGCAGACCATGGTCATGCCCTCGGCCGCCAGGGCCTTCATCACTGCCAGCACCTCGCCGACCATTTCCGGGTCCAGGGCGCTGGTGGGCTCATCGAACAGCATCACCGGTGGCTGCATGGCCAATGCCCGGGCGATGGCCACGCGCTGTTGCTGGCCACCCGACAGCTGGTTCGGATAGGCCTCGGCCTTGTGCCCCAGGCCGACCTTGTCCAGCAGGCCCAGGGCCAGTTCGCGGGTCGGCGCCGCTGCCGCCTTGCGTACCCACAGTGGCCCGCAGGTGACGTTCTCCAGGACGGACAGGTGGGGAAACAGGTTGAACTGCTGGAACACGAAGCCGATGTGGCTGCGCATGGCATTCACATCCACCTGCCGGCCCTGGACGTCCTGGCCATTGACATGGATGGTCCCCGAGCCGATGGCCTCCAGGCGGTTCATGGTGCGGATCAAGGTGGACTTGCCCGAACCGGACGGCCCGCACAGCACCACCACCTGGCCCTTCTTCACCTGGGCGCTGATGTCCGTGAGCACCTGGTGCTCGCCGTACCACTTGTTCACCTTGTCCAGGGCGATGATGACGCTGGAAGCTGCCAGGGCAGCGTTGTGGTTGTGCATGATCAATACCCCTGGGCCGGAGCCGGGCGTGGTTGGTGGGAAGTGGCGGGTATCCGCCCGTTGTTGCGGGCAAGGCGCGCCTCCAGCAGGCGGGCGGCCTGGGTCAGGGCGAAACAGATGGCGAAATAGGCCAGCGACAGCACCAGGAACACGCTGAAGGGCTCGGTGAGCATCGTGCTGTTGACCTGGTTGGCGGCGTAGGTCAGCTCGTTGACGCCGATCACGTAGCCCAGCGAGGTGTCCTTGATGGTGGTGACGAACTGGCCAACCATGCTCGGCAGCATGTTCCCCAGGGCCTGGGGCAGGATCACCCTGCGGGTCCGGGTCCAGTAGCCCATGCCCAGTGCCGCGGCGGCCTCGCCCTGCCCCTTGGGCAGCGATTCGATGCCCGCCCTGACGATTTCCGCCAGGTACACCGCCTGGAACACCACCAGCGTCACCGCCATGGTGGTGAAACCGGCAACCGGTCGCCCGAGGATGATCGGCACCACGAAATAGGCCCCGAAGATCAGCATCACCAACGGAATGCTACGCAGCAGGTAGCCGACGCCCATGGCCGGATAGCGCAGTACCTTCGCGGGGCTGAGCTGGGCCAGGGCCAGCAGTACGCTCAACGGGAACGCCAGGCCGATACCGATGATCGACAGCAGCAGCGTGGCGACGATGCCGCCCAGCGGGCCATTGGGGTAGGACCCCAGCAGGAACAGCAACCAGTACTCCTGGATGATCTCCAGCATGCTCAGCGCCCCCTGATCCGCAGGTGCCGGCCCAGCCAGCCACCGGCCAGCAACAGGCTCAGCGCCACCGCCACATACAGCACGGTACTGAGCCCATAGGTGGCGAAGATGCGGAAGGTGCCGCTGGCCACCTCCTTGGTGACGTAGGTCAGCTCCATCACCCCGATGACCATGGCCAGGCTGGTGGTCTTCATCAGCATCACGGTGTTGCTCAGCAAAGGGGCGATCGCCACTCGCAGCGCCTGGGGCAGGATCACCCGACGCAGGGCGCCGGCCCGACCCAGGCCCAGGGCCTGCGCCGCTTCCTGCTGCCCCGCAGCGATGCTGCGCAGGCCGCTGCGGATGTCCTCGGCGAAGTAGGCGCCGTAGTACAGCCCGATGGCGATCAGCGCGAATACCAGCTCGCCGTGATGCTCGTTCAACCACCCCTGGAGAGTCTCGGGCAGCAGGCTGCTCACGCCGAAGTACCACAGGAACAGATGCACCAGGGGTGGGACGTTGCGCTGGTACTCGATGAACGCCATAACCCAGAGGCCGACGAAGCGCCCCCCGGCCAGGCGCAGCAACGTCACCAGCAGGCCGACGGCAAAGGCCAGCAGCCAGCTGCCCAGCGCCAGCATCAGGGTCACCAGCAGTCCCCTGGCCAGGACCTGCCCATATTCGTTCAGGAAGTCCATGCCAGGCTCCCGTTGCGTACGCCACCCGAGCCTGGTTTGGTGGGCTCGGCATCCGGCCAGGCATGCGAGCATGGCAGCCCCGCCCAACCCAGGCCGTGCCCTCGCGGATCGTCCCGTGGCGGCAGGTAGCGCCGCCGGAACACCGCCAGGGCCTTGAGGTATCGTTTTTTGTTGTTCTTGTTCATCGCTGCTCTCCTGCTTGCCCTGGCAACCCGATTGGTGGTTCCAGCGAATACCTGGCGCTGGACCGGCAGATTCCCGGGTGGGTCTAGGTCATGCCTGGACGGTCAAACTGGTTAAAAAGAAACCATTAACTGGTCAATTTCCGATCCAGACTGCTGCATTCTCAAGCAAAGCCCCGGGAAAAAAGATCAGAAACTTCCCAAATCCCGTTAAGATCCGGTCAGTCAAAGGCCGTAAAAGCGACGTATGTCCCTGGCTGCAAGGTGAACCCGGAGAAGCAACTGGTAATCAACAATGACCAAATGATCGCCTGGCGTGGTACCGCCCCCATCCGCAGCCAGTGGGCCTGATCGCCAGCATTTGAAATACGCGGCGGCGCCCGACAGAATCGCCCCCCGATCCGGCCCGAGATGTGACGGACCCACGCAAGAAAGAGGTTGCAGTTGAACGAACAGACATTGTCCATGCGCCTGGAGCGCGTCGCGGCCCAGGTACCGGCAGGGGCGCGCCTGGCCGATATCGGCTCGGACCACGGCTACCTGCCGCTGGCGTTGCTGAGCCGTGGCGCCATCGAGAGGGCAGTGGCTGGCGAGGTGGCGCTGACGCCCTTCCACTTCGCCCAACGCAGCGCTCGTGCCAGTGGTTTCGGCCAGCGCATCAGCGTGCGCCTGGCCAATGGCCTGGCGGCGATCGAGCCGGGGGACGGGATCACCGCCATCAGCTTCTGCGGCATGGGCGGCGAAACCATCCGCGACATCCTCGAGGCCGGCAAGGCGCGCCTCGATGGCCGCGAGCGCCTGGTCATGCAGCCCAACGGTGGCGAGCAGCCGCTGCGTCAATGGCTGATGGACAACGGCTACGCCATCCTCTTCGAAGAGGTGCTGCGCGAGAACCGCTTCGACTACGAGATCATCGTCGCCGAGCGCGGCGCCAGCCCAAGCTACAGCGCCGAGCAGCTGTACTTCGGCCCGCTGCAGATGCAGGAGCGCAGCCCGGCATTCCTGGCCAAGTGGCAGCGCAAGTTGCGCCAGAAGCACAAGATCCTGGCCCACTTCGCCCGGGCGCAGCAGGCGGTGCCCGAGGAGAAACTCCAGGACACCCAGCGCAAGGCCCGCTGGATCAGCGAGCTGCTGGCCTGAGTCCGCAGCGCCGCTTTCACTGGTAAAACCCGCTGTGTATCATCGGCCCAGGTCGATGCTACCTGCCGCTCGCATCCGCAAGGAATGGTGAAAGCATCGCTGTCCCCCCTACCCTGTCGTCACTCTTGACAGTCGAGGCCCGGCAACGCGAGCACCCCTGCACCTCGGCGAACAGGAGCAACGATGATCACTCTCGAACACGCCAAGCAAATGGCCAAGCGCCTGCGCACCGCGCTCGCTTCCCACGACCAGTCGATAAGCCACGCCACCGCGCTGGAAAGCGTGGCCCGGCAACTGGGCTACAAGGACTGGAACACCGCCGCCGCAGCCCTGCCTCAGGAACAACCCCAGGGGATCAGCTTCGACAAGGCCATCCCGATCCTGCGGATGTTCGACGAAGCCAAGGCTCGCGAGTTCTACCTCGATTTCCTGGGGTTCACCGTGGAGTTCGAACACCGCTTCGAAGCCGACCTGCCGCTGTACCTGGGCATCAGCCGCAATGGCCTGCAACTGCATCTGTCCGAGCACCATGGCGATGCCAGCCCCGGGGCGACGATTTTCGTGCCGATGCACAACATCGAACAACTGCGCGATGAACTGCAAGCCAAGCGCTACGGCTACGGCCGCCCCGATATCGTCGAAGAAGACTGGGGCAAGACCCTGGAAGTCTACGACCCCTTCGGCAATCGCATCCGCTTCTGCCAGGGCTGATCCTGCGCCAAAACGATCCGCTCCACGGGCAGGCCCAGTGCCTGCCCGTGGACGCTCATGGGCTAGGGTTTCAGAAGTCCACCGAGGCGGACAGCTCGAAGGTGCGTGGTGCACCCAGGCCCAGGCTGGTGGTCAGTGGCATTCCCCAGTAGGCCTTGTTGGTGAGGTTGCTGACGTTGCCCCGCAGGGTCACCGGGCGGTTGGCGACCTGAGTGGCGTAGCGGGCGCCCACGTCGAACAGGGTGTAGCCGGGAATCGACTGCTGGTTGTCGGCGCTGATGTACTGCTTGGACAGCGCCGTGGCGTTGGCGGTCAGCGTCAGGCCCTGCAGCACCGGGGTATCCCATTCCACGCCGAGCTTGCCTTGCAGTTCGGGATAGCCAGTGGCGTTCTTGCCGTCGTTGCGGCCGCCCTCGGTCTTGGTCAGCTTGGGGTCGACATGGGCGACGCCGCCCATCAACCGCACGTCATCCAGCGGCGCCCCGAAGAAGCCCCACTCCACCCCGCGGTTACGCTGTTCGCCCCCCATGGAGTAGATGTTGGTGGCCGGATCGGTGTAGCTGCCCGGACGGGTGATCTCGTACAACGCCAGGGTATGGGTGAAGGAGCCCAGGTCGAGCTTCAGGCCGACTTCCTTCTGCTTGGTCTTGTAGGGCGCGAAGATCGCGCCGGCGTTGGCTGCGGTCAGCGGCGCCGTGCCGCCTTTGCTCAGGCCCTCGATGTAGTTGGCATACAGCGACAGGTCGTCGGTGGCCTTGAACAGCACCGCGGCCGCCGGGGTGGTGGCGCTTTCGTCATAGCGCGAGGTGCGCTTGCCGGTGCTGACGCTGAAGGTATCGCTGAGCACCTCCTGGCGGCGCACGCCCAGGGTCAGTTGCAGGCGATCATCCAGCACCGACAAGGTATCGGCCACGCCGTAGCTGCGCAGGCGGCTCTCGCTGTGCATGATCAGCGGCCAACTGGTGGGCGCCTTGGGACCCCAGGTCGGGTGGTAGATATTGGTGGTCCAGTCGGCACCGGGCACCGAGCGACGCCCCCAATCCTTCTTCTTGTCCGAGTACTGGGTAGCGTTCAACGACCACTGGTGCTTGATCTCGCCCGTCTGGAACTGGCCCTTGAGGCCGGTTTCTGCCGAGACCTTGCGCACCTGGAACTTCAACTGGCCCATGCTGCTGCGCAGGTCGCCGGCATCGTTGATCACCGTGGCGATCATGGCGCCGTTGTAGGCGTAGTCGCTCTTGCTGCTGCCTACCGCGGCGTAGGCGGTCAGTTGTTCACTGAGGTCGAACTCGCCACGCAGGATCGCGCCCTTGTCCTTGCTTTCCACCGTCGCCCAGTCGGGGTTGAGCAGCGAACCGGCCTTGGGCGGTCTGGGCACCGCAACCCCGGCAGCCAGGCCCATCCCACGGTTCTGGCCAGTGATGCGCTGGTCGGCGTCGTACAGGTCAAGGGACAACCGCGCACGCTCGCCCCGCCAGTCCAGGGCCAATGACGCCAGGTCGGCTTTCTGCTTCTGGTGGTCGGTGGCCGCATCGCCTTCGCGGTGGACGCCGTTGAAACGCACGCCGAACTGCTGGTCTTGGCCAAAGCGCCGGCCCATGTCCAGGTGCCCCCCGAGCTGCGAGTCGGACATGTAGCTGCCGGTCAGGCGTGTCAGCGGTTCGTTGCCAGCACGCTTGGGCACCAGGTTGACCGTGCCGCCCACCGAGCCGCCTGGCGGCATGCCGTTGAGCAACGCCGAGGGACCCTTGAGCACTTCGATGCGCTCGTACATTTCAGGGGACACGCGATAGAACGGCGCCATGCCGAACAACCCGTCGACGGTCACGTCGCTGATGTCCGAGGCGAAGCCACGAATCGAGTAGTTCTCGCTGAAGGTGCCGGTCAAGCCGTTGCTGAACACTGCCGGATCGGTGGCGGCGATCACATCGGTGATGCTCTTGGCCTGGCGGTCCTCGATGTATTTCTCGGTGTAGCTGATGGTGCTGAACGGGGTCTCCATGAAGTCCTTGTTGCCCAGCAAGCCGAGCTTGCCCCCCGAGGCCACCTGCTCCCCCGCGTAGGCCGGTGGCAGGCTGGAGACGGCTTCGCCCTGGATCGTGGTGGCGGGCAACGCCAGTGCCCGGTCCTGGGTCGCTTCGGCCGGCTCGCGAACCTCTGCGCCCGCCGGCGCCGCCAGCGTGGCCAGGACCCCCAGGGCCAGCCCTGCCAGCCCGCGGTGGACGCCGACGGCCAGGGGTTTGACGACCAAAGCCTGGGAAAGGTGTGCATTGCGATGGAAAGAATGACGGTGAGTCACGCTACAGCTCCGTTGAAGTGAAAAGGCGGTGTTTTTCTGATTAGTTGGCTTGATTCGAATGCAAGAGCTAAGGCTGTTGATAATCACTTGCTACCACGCAAATGCCGCGAACAGCCCTTAGCTCGAAGTCAGGGCTGATAACCCTTGATGACGTCGTCGATCATCAGCTTCACCGAGGTCGGGCTGGCGGCGGTGACGTACCAGGCCTGGGCATCGGCAAAGACCACACGGCCGTTCTTCCAGGCGTTGGTCTGGCGCAGCAGCGGGTTGTCCAGGCTCTGGGCATCCAGGGCCGGGCGCCCTTCCATCACGGCGGTGCGGTCCACCACGTAGAGGATGTCGGGGTTGGCCTGCTGGATGAATTCGCTGGAGATCGGCTGGCCATGCAGGCCGGTCTCGCCCTCGGGGCTGGCCGGTTTCACCCCCAGCGCATCGAAGATGAAGCCATAGCGCGAATGCGCGCCGAAGGAGCTGAAGGCGCCGTTGTTATGCAGCACGATCAAGGCGCGCTCAGGGCGGCCTGCCGTGACCTGCCGGGCCTGCTGCACCTTGGCCTCCAGTTGCGCGGCCTGCTCCCGGGCCTGTTGCTGCTTGCCGAAGATCTCGCCGAGGCTCGCCAGGTGCTCCTTGATGACCTCGATATGCCGGCCCTGGCTGTCGCGGTAATCCACATCGAAATGCACCGTGGGCGCGATTGCGCTCAGCTCCTGGTAGTGGCTGGCCTGCAGTGAGGTGATCAGGATCAGGTCCGGCTTCACGGCATAGATCCGCTCCAGGTTGGGCTGGACGATCGCCCCCAGGTCCTCGACCTGGGCCGCCTGCTTGTACCGGTCCAGGAAGTGCGGGATGAAATCCTTGGGCATGCCGGCCACGGGAATGCCCAGCTGGTCGAGGAAATCCACTTCGTTCATGTCCAGGGCCACCGTGCGCTGGGGCAGTCGCTCCACCAGCGTGGTGCCCAGCTGGTGCCGGACCGTGACCGGGGTGTAGGCCGGGGCCTGGTTGGCAGCAGCCGCAGCCTGGCCCGTTGCGGGCGAGGTGGCGGTTTTATCCTGGCAGCCCTGCCCGGCCAGGATCGCGGCCACCAACAGGGCCAACGTCCCATACCTGCTTGTGTGATGTCGGGTCATTTCAGTTCTCTTGCGGGGTTGAAGTAGTTGCACAGGTAGCCGCGGGCGTCATGGCTGATGCTGAAATCCAGCCCGTAGAGCTCTCGCAGCCGCTCTTCGGTCAGCACCTGGGCGACGCTGCCGGCGGCGTGCACGGCGCCCTGTTTCATCGCCACGATGTGGTCCGAGTAGTTGGCGGCGAAGTTGATGTCGTGCACCACCAGCACCACCGTGCGCCCCTGTTCGTCGCACAGCCGGCGCAGGGCGCGCATGATCTGCACCGCATGCTTGATGTCGAGGTTGTTCAGCGGCTCGTCCAACAGCAGGTAGTCGGTCTGCTGGGCGATGGTCATGGCCAGGAATGCCATCTGCCGCTGGCCACCGCTGAGCTCATCGAGGAAGGCCGCGCGCAGCTCCTGCAGCGAGAGGAAGGCAATGGCCTCGTCGATCGCCTGCTGGTCGGCCCGGGTCAGGGCGCCGCGGCTGTAGGGAAAGCGCCCGAAGGCCACCAGTTCCTCGACCGTCAGGCGCAGGTTGAAGTCCGGCGCCTGGCGCAGGGTGGCCACTGTGCGGGCGTAGTCGCCGATGGCCATGCCACGGGTATCGCGGCCCGCCACCAGGATGCTGCCGCGAGTCGGTTCCAGCAGCCGCGCGATCATCATCAACAGGGTCGACTTGCCCGCGCCGTTGGGACCGATCAGCGAGGTCAGGCGACGGGCCGGGAACTGCACGTTGACCTCGTGCAGCACAGTCTTGGTGCCGTAGCTCTTGTGAAGGTCGTGGACAGTGATCATGCAGCTCCTCGGGTACGCAGCATCAGGGCCAGGAAGTAAGCGCCACACAACAGGTTGACCAGCAGGCCCACGGTGGTCTTGTAGTTGAACAGGTGCTCGACCAGCAGCTGGGCGAGCAGGAACAGGCCCACGGCGATGGCGCAGCCCAGGGGCAGCGTGACCCGGTGGCGGAAGGTCCCGGCCAGGGCATAGGCGATGTTCGCCACGAATACCCCCATGAAGGCCACGGGCCCCAGCAGGCTGGTGGACACCGCCACCAGGCCGGCGATCAGCGCCAGTTGCAGGCGCACGCAGCGTTGGTAGTCGACCCCCAGGGAGATCGCCTGGTCGCGCCCCAGCGCCAGCACATCGAGGGTCGCCAGGGTCTTGCGCCCTACCAGGCACAGCCCCGCCACCAGCAACCCGGCGTACAGCAACTGCTGGGGCTGCACCCGGTTGAACGAGGCCTGGCTGAACCCCAGCAGCATGGAGAACTCCCCAGGGCTGGCCTGGTACTGGACGAACTGGGTGAAGGTGCCGATGACCATGGTCAGCACCAGCCCCACCAGCAGCAGGAAGAACAGGTCGCGCCGGCCATCGCCGAACAGCCAGCGGTGCAGCGCCCAGGAGTAGGCCAGCATCAGCAGCACCGACAACCCGAAGTTGCCATGGGCGCCCAGCACCAGCAGGCCGGACATGCCCAGCACCGCCACCAATACCGCCTGCAACAGCAGGTACACCGCCTCGTAGCCCATGATCGCCGGGGTCAGGATGCGGTTGCAGGTCAAGGTCTGGAAGGCGATCGACGACCAGGCGACGCACACCCCGCCGATCACCATCGCCCCCAGCCGGACCAGGCGCCTGGGGATCACCTGGGCAAAATCCAGCCCCGAGCCCAGCAACAGGAACAGCAGCGCCAGGGCGCACACCGCGAGCCACACCCCATAGTGCGAAGGCTTCATCGGCGCCCCCGTACCAGCAGGATCAGGAACAGCACGCCGCCGAGGCATCCGGCCGTCAGGCCGATGGGCACTTCGTAGGGGTAGATGACCAGGCGCCCCACCAGGTCGCAGACCAGCAGCAGCGATGCGCCGCCCAGGGCCACCAGCGGCAGGGTCCGGCCCAGCTGGTCACCGTGGCGCAGGGCGACCAGCTGCGGGATCACCAGGCCGACGAAGGGAATCGAGCCCACGGTGATCACCGTGGCCGATACAGTCACGGCCACCAGCAGCAACCCCAGGGCCACCGTCGCCGGATAATTCAGGCCCAGGCTCGCGGCCATGCCCTCGCCCATGCCGAGCACGGTGAAACGCTGGGCATACAGATAGGCCAGGGCCACGATCGGCAAGATCAGGTAGATGATTTCGTAGTGGCCCTGGACCACCCGGGAGAAGTCCCCGAGCAACCAGCCCTGCATGCTTTGCAGCACGTTATGGCGATAGGCGTAGGACTCGGCGAGGGCGCTCAGCACGCCGCCGTACATCAGGCCGATCACCGGCACCAATGCTGCGCTGCGCAACGGTACGCGGCGGATGATCAGGACGAACGCCAGGCTCGCGGCGAAGCACACCCCCAGGGCGAACAGCATGCGTCCCAGGGTGCCGGCGCCCGGCAGCAGCACCAGCGACAACAGGATGCCCAGCTTGGCCGCATCCAGGCCGCCGGTGGTGGCCGGTTCG
Source organism: Pseudomonas piscis (assembly GCF_009380155.1). GTDB lineage: Bacteria > Pseudomonadota > Gammaproteobacteria > Pseudomonadales > Pseudomonadaceae > Aquipseudomonas > Aquipseudomonas piscis. The sequence goes on from NZ_WHUV01000002.1 coordinate 1,435,593, forward strand.
ACGAACTTGTTGCGCACGATGTGCTGCAGGATCACCCCGCACACCGCCAGCCCCACACCGCTGAGCACCAGCGCCATCAACCGTGGCAGGCGGCTGGCGGTGAGGGTCAGCCAGGCATCGCCGGCCCCGGACAACAGCTGCCCCAGGGAGAACTGCCGGGCGCCCACCAGCAACGAGGCGCCGCAGAGGATGACGAAGGCCCCCAGCCAGCTGGCGCGCATCAGCGGGACGCTCCGATCCGCCAGCCCTGGGCGGCGCCACGCTGGTCGAGCAAACGCGCGTAGTACCCCGGCCTGGCACGCAGCTCATCCGGCGTTCCCTGCTCCACCACCCGGCCCTGGTCCAGCACTACGATCTGGTCGGCCATGGCCACCGTCGACAGCTGGTGGGCAATGACCACCAGCGTGCACTGGCCGCGCAACCTGGCCAGGGCCTGGGCGATGACCGCCTGGTTTTCGGCATCCAGGGCCGCGGTGGCTTCGTCCACCAGGAGGATCGGCGCCTGCTTGAGCAGCGCCCGGGCAATGGCGATGCGCTGGCGCTCGCCTCCCGACAAGCGCGCCCCGCCCTCGCCCACCTGGGTGTCGATACCCTGGGCCAGGCGTTCGATAATCTCCACCACGCCGGCCTGACGCGCGGCCTCCATGACCTGGGCGGCGCTGGCCTCGGGGTCGCCCAGGCGGATGTTGTCGGCAATGCTGCCTTGGAACAGGTAGGAATCCTGGAAGATCTGGCTGATGTGCCCGGCCAGTTGCGCCTCGGACATCTGCCGCACATCCACGCCACCGACCCGCACGCTGCCCTGGTCGACCTCGAAGAACCGCGCGATCAGCCTGGCCAGGGTGGTCTTGCCCGAACCCGACGCGCCGATCAACGCAGTCATGCTGCCCGGCGCCAGGCGCAGGCTGACGTCCCGCAGGACCTCGGGCTGCCCGGGGCCATAGGTGAAGCTCACGCCTTGCAGTTCGACCGAGGCATCGCCCGGCGCCTGGGGCGACTGGGCCTGAGCCAGAGGCGGCACGGCGAGGATCTGGCTGGCCTCTTCGAGCTGGCCCAGGGCCCCGCGCAGGGTCTCGCCATAGCTGGCCAGCTCCAGCAGCGGATCGACGAAGCGGCTGACCACTACCAGGGTCACCGCCAGGGCGATGGCCGGGCCGACTTCCAGGCCCAGGCCCAACAGACGTTCGAGCCACAGGCCGGCACTCACCAGCAAGGCGGCGAAGATGCCCTGGACCACCCAAGTGTTGAGCACCGAGGATAATGACGACAGGTAGATCAAGCGCCCGGCGGACTGGCGCTGCTGGTCGATGGCCTGGCGCAGCAAGCGCGTGCCGCCCTGCTCGCCGTTGAACGCACGCAGCACCGACTGGGCCTGGGCGAACTCCACCATGCGCTGGCTGGTCTTGGCGAAATGCGCATGGAAAGCGCGATCGGCGCGGCGCCCCAGGCGGGTCGAAAACGACACCGCGAGCGCCAGCAGCGGCAAGGCCAGGAGGGCCAGCAATCCGGTCGGCCAGTGCAACACGCCCAGGGCGACGACCATCGCCAAGGGGGTCATCGCGGCACTGATCAGGGGCGTGAACACATGGGCCGGCAACTGCGCGATGGCCATCATGCCCTGGGTGATGACGTGACCCAGCCGCGCGTTGTGCTCGGGCGTGAACCAGCCCACCGGCAGCCGGGCGATATGCTCGCCCATGCGCAAGCGCACGCCTTGCAGGACGGCGACGCCCACCGCGACCCCGGCGCGCTCCACCTGGCGCCGCCAGAGCCAGCACAGCAGCACGCCGGCCAGCAACAACGCCAGCCAGGCACTGGTGCCTCGGGTATCACCGGCCAGCAAGCGGCCGAGCAACGGCACCAGGGCGGTGATCGTCAGGCCGCTGAGCAGGCCATAGCCCACCGCCATCCAGGCATAGCGACGCAATACCGGGACATCCTCGCCCAGCAGTTGGATGAAGGTCTTCAGCATGGTTGTGCTACCTGTTCCTTGCGGTTGTCGCCATAGCCACCGAGCCTCCAGAGCCGTGCGTACAGCCCTCCTTGCTCGAGCAACTGGGAGTGCCGGCCCTGTTCACGGACCCGGCCGTTGTCGAGCACCACGATGCGCTCGGCGTGCATCACGGTGTCCAGTCGATGGGCGATCACCAGCAGGGTGCGGCCCTGGGAGAAACGCGCCAGTGCTTCCTGGATCGCCACCTGGCTTTCGGCATCCGCCGCGGCCGTGGCTTCGTCGAGCACCAGCACCGGCGGATCGAGCAGCACGGCCCGGGCGATGCTCAGGCGTTGCTGCTCGCCCCCGGAAAAATGCGCGTCCTCGCCCACCACCGAGTCATAGCCCCGTGGCAAGCGCAGGATTTGCTCATGGATATTGGCCAGGCGCGCGGCCGCTTCGATCTCCTGGCGGCTGGCCAAGGGTTTGCCCAGGGCGATGTTCTCGCCGACGCTGGCGTGGATCAGGCGCACGTCCTGCAATACGAAGCCGATATGGCGGTAGAGGCTGGCGCTGTCGAGTTGGCGCAGGTCGACGCCCCCCAGGGTGATGCGCCCGGCGCTGGGGTCGAAGAAACGCAGCAGCAGGCGCGCCAGGGTCGACTTGCCGGCCCCGGAAGGCCCGACGATGGCGGTGGTGGTACCAGGTTCGAGCACCAGGTCGATGTCCGCCAGCACCGGATGCTCGGGGTCGTAGCCATAGCTCACCCGCTCCAGGCGCAGTTCATTGCCCTGGGGCTGTTGCCCGGTACCGGGGGCTGGCTGCTCCAGCACCGGAGTCTGCAGCAAGGCCTGCACCCGCTGGGCCGCGCCGGTGGCACTGCCCAGGTCGTGGAGGATGTAGTGCAGCAACAATACCGGCGCGCACAATCCCGGGGTCACCAGGGCGAAGGGCAGCACGTCCAGCGGCGTGGCCCAGCCCTGGCTCACGAACAAGGTGCCGCAGGCCAGCACCACCCCCAGTACCGAGACCGGGGCGACCAGCGCGTTGGCGTTGGCCATGGCCGCCACCAGCGGCCGGGTGAAGGCGATGAAGGTTTGGGCGAAGGCGTCGATCGCCTCGCGGTAGCGCCCATGGGCCTGGCCGCTGCTGCCGAAGGCCTTGATCACCGGGATGCCGTTGACGAACTCGACCACCGCATTGTCGATGCGCCCAAGGCCAGTGACGATCTCCTGCATGTTGGCGCCGCTGGACTTCATGGCCCGGCCCAGGAACACGAAGAACCCGGGGAACGGCAGCAGCGAGAGCAGCGCCAGGCGCCAGTCCATGGCGAACAGGTAGATCACCCCGATCAGCAGCGCGCCACCGGCACGGCCCAAGGTGGTGAAGAAATGCGCGGTCAGGTTGTGCAGCGTGCCGATGTCGTCCTGCATCGCCCGCTTGACCTCCCCCGAGGCGCGCTCGGTGAACCAGCCCAGCGGCACCAGGGCCAGGCGCTGGACGATCGCCAGGCGCAATTGATGGGTGATCCGGTTGTCGGCCAGGTGTGCCTGCAACTCGCCAGCGCAGAGCAGCGCCATGCCGCAGAACAGGCTCGCCACGCCCACCAGCAACAGCCAGCCAATATCGCCGGCCACATGGGTGGCATCGCCCAGGGCTAGCCTGGCGATGCGTTCGATAACGGCCAAGGGAACCAGGGTCAGCATCGATCCACTGGCGGACAGGGCCGCCGCCGTGATCAGCCGACCGCGCACGGGAGTCAAGACCTGGCTGATCGGACCCTGGGCCTTGGAGTGGGCCGAGGTCGCGTCATGGGTGCTCATAGATGAAGTTTTCCAGACATTCGAAGACCGGCCTGCTCCGCGAACGGAGCCGGGAAAACCCTGGCCGGGGATAGCTCATGGATGGATCTGAGAATCAGAACCATTTAGTTGCATGACTATAAACTAATTTGCCAAAACCAGACAAGGCAGCTAAAAGTCATGCCTCATCGAGCCAGGACCTCTCCATGGAACCGCCACAGAAAACCCCGGCGCGCGGACGCCCGCGCACCATCACCCGGGAACGGATCGCCGATGCCGGCATCGGTATCGGCCTGTCGAACATCACTTTCGTCGGCGTCGCAGCCGCCCTGGGCGTCAGCCACATGGCGCTGTACAAGCACATCGCGGGACTCGATGCGCTCAAGAGCCTGATCGCCGAGGAGCTGTTCCAGCGCTGGCAGATCCCCCGGGCCAACGCCGAACAGCGCAACAGCCTCAAGGACTACCTGATCCTGTTCGCCACCTCGGCCCGGGAGTTCGTCAAGGCGCATCCGGGGCTGACGCCCTACATGATCCGCCGGCTGGCGGCGACCCAGCCGATGCTGGACAAGATCATCGAGCACCAGCTGCATATCGCCCAGGCCTACGACATCGCGCCGCAGCAGGCCCGCTGGTTGCTGGCCACGGTGGCGTTCCACTGCTTCGCCGTGGCCGATACGGTCTATGCAGTGTCAGGCCAAGAGCCAGAACTGGAGGCTGATCGCCTGGCGGAAGTGGCGGAGATGGAGGCCGAACTGATCCAGGGCATGCATGCGCTGATCGTCGGCGCCCTGGCCCTGCTCGAGGAAGGCCTGATTCCAGGTTCCTGAGCCAACTACCCGGCCCCCCCAGCGGCCTACCGGAACAAGGACCGGAACATGCTGTTTCACGATTTCGTGCTAGGACATATCGAGGTGCAAGTACAGGGCCGCGCCCACGACCTGCACAACTTCTACCAGGCCGAGCATATCCGGTACGACGTCACGAGCCGCACCCTGGCCCTGCACTTTCGCCGATGGCCAGAACCCTGGGTGCCTCCCGAGGAGCCCGAGGCGATCGACCTGCTCTTCAGCGGCGTGAGCTACTTCTCGGCCGATGGCCGTGATTGCGCCAGGGGCCCGGAGGACGATCGTTGCCTGCACGCCATCGGCGTGGTGCCGCAGGATGCCGCCACCGGTGAGTTCTACCTCAGCGACGACTTTCCCGCCGATCACCACCTGGTGATCGAGTTCCAGTCGGGGCTGATCCTGCGCCTGCAGGCAGAAGAGGCGCGGTGCAGCTTGCTGCCCTGATCATCCGCAAGGCATTGCCACCGACTATCCAGGGCTAGCCACCGGCCGAGATGCTCGCTGCCGCAGCCGGGCTTGGCCGGTGGCTGGCCCGCATTGGTAGCGACCAGGATCGACAACGACTCCAGGCACCCATGATCCGGCGCGCCCTGTCACTTGGCAGTCCAGTCGCCTCCTGTCTTGGTGCCAGCCCCTGGTCTAGCAGGCGATGGGTTCTGCGCTTCGCCCAGGGCCGATGAATGATCAGGTAGAAGGCTGCGCTGCTCGCCCCCCTAACCAACGCTCCCCCTCCCCTGAAGAGGCGAGTTTTCTGCTCGCGACCATATGCACTTAAAACTATTGCAGATGGCTCGAATCATCTGCAAGAATAAAAACTGCAGTATCCGCAAGTGCCTCTGTAGTCACCGCAAGTTCGGAGGATGGGCGCATCACCCATCCGGCAGGCCCGAGCAGCGTCGCGGTGAACCCAGGATCGCAAGCGCCTATTGCTCGAACGCCGGCATCGAGCCGGCAAGACCAATCGCAACTGCCGTGACCGATATCACCAGCGGCTTAAGGAGATTTGCAATGACCGATACAGATGCTCGCGTCTGGTTCATCACCGGGGCTTCATCGGGGCTGGGCGAAGCGCTCGCGCGCCATGTGTTGTCACGGGGCCATCGTGCGGTAGTCACCGCGCGCGATAGCGCACGGCTACAGCACCTGGTCAGTCAATTCGGCGAGGACCAGGTATTGGCACTCACACTCGAAGTGACACGCCCAGCCGACATCGACGCCGGCGTGGCCGCGGCGATCGAGCGCTTCGGGCGAATCGACGTGCTGGTGAACAATGCCGGCACCATCCTCTTCGGGATGATCGAAGACGGCGACATTGCCGGCGCACGCGCATTGTTCAATACCAATGTCTGGGGTCTGACCGCGATGACGCGCGCGGTGCTTCCGGGCATGCGGGCACGTCGCTCGGGCACCATCGTCAATATCTCCTCGAAAGCCGGGATCGCAGGTTTCGCCACGACCGGTTTCTATTCGGCCTCGAAGTTCGCCGTCGAGGGCCTGTCCGAAGCGCTGGCGCAAGAAGTGGCGCCACTGGGAATCAAAGTCCTGATCGCAGCACCCGGTGCTTTCCCTACCGGTATCAGCGACGCCCCCCTCGCAAGCTTTGCAGCCTCGGCAACCAATGAGGACTACCGCGCAATGAAAGAAGAAACCGTCAACTACATTCAGCAAGCTGGCGATACCGCGCCCGGCGACCCGGCGCGCATCGCAGCGGCGATCTTCAAGGCAGTCCAGTCCGATAACCCTCCACTGCGCCTGCTCCTGGGCAGCGATACCCTCGAACTGGCACGTGGCAAGATCGAGCAACTCGACAAGACCATCGATACCTGGGAGGTCGTGAGCCGTTCGGCTGATGCCATCAAAAAGCAGGCTATCTAGAGCCTGCAACCTGCTGCTGTATCCAGGTTCAAGCCCTGGCGAAATTCGGCTCCCCTTCTTCTTGAACGAACGAGGGGGAACCCCACAGCGGCGTCCTGCGGCCAGTGCATGGAGTTTCCCATCTATGGAGAGTTACTGCAGCGTTGCAATAGAATGTCGTTTTCGTCACGGCCCACCCCATGATTGATCTTCGCTTTTCCAGCTCGCTGCAAATCATGCTGTCACTCGCCCAGGCCGAGCGAATGGGGATTACCCGGGTCACGTCCAGCGATCTTGCCACCAGCCTTGGCACCAATCCGAGCTTCTTGCGGCAGATGCTCGTGCCGTTGACACAAGGTGGGCTCATCAGCTCGACGATGGGCCAACATGGCGGTTCACGGTTGAACCGGCCGGCCGAGGAGATTTCCCTGCGCGATATCCTGCAGGCCGCGATCTCGGGAAAATCGATATTCAAGGCGCGGTGCGACTACCCCACCCAGTGCCTGGTGAGCTGGAATTTCGACAGCTACTTCACCCGGCTCGCACATGATATCGATGAGACGGTATTGCAACGGCTCGGGCAGCAGACATTGGCTGAGGCCCTCGGCGAAATCGACGCGATCGACCAGGCGCGGCCTGATCCGTCCAAGACCTGTAGCGATCGCGCCACCTGACAGGCGACCTGGCGAGACCATGGCCGCCCGGATAAAGACCCAATCGCTCCCGCAGGCACAAGTTCTCAGGGCCCTGATCGGATACCCCTGGCGATACACCAGAAGACAGCCCGCAAGCGCGTGCACTGCGCCTGTTTATCCCGGCTTCGCTTCGGCAACGGGGTTGCACAACATTTGTGCAACAGCTAAAAACCCAGCTCGCGAACCTGAGAACACAAAGGAACTGTGCATGTCCGAACATCTGCAATCACTCTTTCTCTCGAGCCAGAATTTTTTCCAGGCCAACCCGGGCAAGGCCATGGCGACCTTCTCGGTGACCAGCAGCGGCGACGGTGCGCTGCATCGTCAGGTGAAAATCCGCGAGTTCGTCCTGGATGTCGATGAACCGCAAAACCTGGGGGGAACGAACAAGGGGCCCAACCCCGTGGAGATCGCCCTCGCCTCCCTGGCGACCTGCCAGGAAATCAGCTACCACCTGCATGCCGCCGCCCTGGGGATACCGCTCAAGGAAGTGAGCGTCACCCTTGAAGGAACCCTTGATCTCAGAGGTTTTTTCGCCGCCGCCGATGAGGCCCGTCCAGGCTTCACCAATATCCGGGGGACGGTCAAATTCGATAGCTCGGCGAGCAAGGAAGACCTGCTGGCGCTAAAGGAAAGCGTCGATCGCCATTGTCCCGTCATGGATCTGTTCAAGAACCGGACTCCAGTCGAAATCGCCTTCTAGATCCCAGAATATGGTGGGCCAGTCCGCATGGCTCACCATCGCCCCAGAAGCGTGGGTGAGCCTGTTCGATAGTTGAATAAGCACTCCCAGGCCTTCCATCATGCTTCTATCTTGTGAAGGGTGATTCAATCTCGATAGCAGTAGCCCAGTGCATGTGCATACTGGCGGATCGAGGTTCTCGAGCGACCATCGGTGCTGTTCCAGAACCCTCGGATGGCTCAAGCGACTGCAGGCATACAGGCGCTGGCCATCGGCACAAGAATCAAACGCGGAATCGGCTGACCATCATTTGCAATTGACCACCCAAACGAGCCAGTTCGACGCTGGAGGCAGCGGTTTGCTCGCTGGCGGCGGCAGTTTGCTCCGACACATCGCGCACGTTGATGATGTTGCGGCTGATCTGCTCGGCCACGGCGCTCTGCTCTTCGGCTGCGGCGGCGATCTGCTGGTTCATCGACTGGATGCTGGACACCGTGCGGGTAATGGTTCCCAGGGAGGCGCCGGCCTTGCGCGTCAGCTCGACGCTGTTGTCGGTCAGTACCCGGCTGTTGTGCATCACCGCCGCCACTTGCTGGGTGCCGTTCTGCAGGCCGGCCACCAGTTCTTCGATCTCTTCGGTGGACTTCTGGGTACGTTGGGCCAGGCCCCGGACCTCGTCTGCCACCACCGCGAACCCACGACCGGCTTCACCGGCGCGGGCGGCCTCGATGGCAGCATTCAGGGCCAGCAAGTTGGTCTGTTCGGCCACCGTCTTGATCACGTCCATGACGCTGCCGATCTTGTCGCTCTCTTGTTGCAACACGGTCATGGCCTCGGTAGACCGTACGACCTCACTGGCCAGGCGCTCGATCTGTTCGATGGCCTGGGCCACCACCTTGTCGCCTTCGCGGCCCTCGCCATCGGCTGCTGCGGCAGCCTGGGAGGCCGACTCGGCGTTGCGCGCGACTTCCTGCACGGTGGCGGTCATCTCGTGCATGGCGGTGGCCACCTGGTCGGTCTCGACTTTCTGGCTGTTGACCCCGGCGCTGGTCTGCTCGGTCACCGCCGACAATTGCTCGGCGGCGCTGGCGATCTGGGTCACGCCATCGCGAATGCCACCGATCAACTCACGCAGAGTGACATCCATCCGAACGATGCCTTGCTGCAATTGGCCTAGCTCATCGCGCCGCGTGACATGCAAGTCTTCGGTCAGGTCGCCAGAGGCGATGCGCTCGACGGCAGCCAGGGTGTCGCGCAGCGGATGGGTGATCTGGCGGGTGATGATCAGCGCGGCCAGCCCGCCCATCAGCAGTGCCAGCAGCGTACTGATCAGTTGCAGGTAGTGGGCCCTGCTGCTGTCGGCATCTCGCCGATCGAGCTGGATCTGGTACAGGGCAGCGCTACGACTGGTGAAGTCAACGCTCTGGTCTGTCATTTCCTTGCGAGCCTGCACGGTCTCGGAAAAAGCCGCCGTGAACGCCCGCAGCGAACTGCGATAGCCAGTCAAGGCAGTGGTCAGGCGTTGCAGGGTAGCGCCCTGGGTGTGGCCGAAGTGGGTGTTCAACTGCTCCAGCTCGGCAATCGCGGCATCGAGCCGGGCCACGGCCAGGCGCTCGGTATCCGGGTTGCTGGTGCTGACGTAGCCACGCACTTCATAGCGCGCCAGCTGAAGCGCCTCCTTGAGCTGGGCGATGGCCTGGAACTGCGCGAAGCGCTGGTCGCTCGGCGGCATCTGCTCGACCCACCGGCTGATCTCGCCGATCAAGGCATTGGCGGCGGCTCCTTGCTGGTCCATGGCCTGGCGCGCAGACCTGCTTGTGCGGTAGGCGCTGCGCATCTTGTCCAACGATTCCTGGTAGGCCGCAATGGTCACGCCCAGGCCCTGCAATAGCTTGATGTTTTCCGGACTTTCGAATGTGCCCAGGAGGGTTCTTTGCTGGTCACTGAAACCCTCCAGGGCGACCTGGACGTGCTGCGCGGCGGTCTCGTCGCCATTGGTCAACATGTACTGCAAGCGCGTGACCCGCAGCTTGGTCAGGCCGATGTTGAGCTGGGTGATGTCGTTCATCCAGTTGCTGCGATCGATCAATCGGTCCTGGCTGGACCAACTGGTCAGTGCCAGGAAGACGGTCAGGACCAGGACCAGGCCGAAGCCCAGGCCCAACTTGAGGTTGACGCTGATATTGGCGAACCAGCTGTTCATTGAGTTCCTCCAGGAACGTAGCGTTTCTTGATCTCGAACAGGGAGATCGTTGCTCTAGGTGATCGGCAGGCTGTCTTATGGAGAATCACGGATGCGCCATGGCAAGGACTCGGCAACATTGCATCGACGAAGTGTCAGGCACACAGCAAAAGAGAATGAGATTTAATCTCATTAATAACCATGCAGCAACATTCCTCGCAGAACGCCCGCGCCAAGGTTCAATACAAAATGATTACCAATGATTTCCGTCTGGATATGGCCACCCACCGCCCTGGTTCTGCAAATCAAAGGCCGTAGCACAGAGGCACAGAGGCTTGAACGACAAACCGCGAGTGCTGCCTGCCGTCCCCAGCCACTCCCCCCCTTCTATCGAACGAGCACCTCGCCCACATCCGGCCGATGTTGCAAGAGCAGCATTCAAGGAACGCTTTTGTGTCGATAAATGTTTTTTTGCTCATAAAAAAACATTTAAAAGCAGAATGCTCTCTGGCATATTGATCGTGCAGCACAAAAAAAACAAAACCTGAGACGCTGACTCCGATCAGGCCATAACAATAACAATCCGATACAGGCTGAGGCCCAGCCTCGCTCTGGCCAGCCTTTTCAGCAAAGGAGAACCCCTCCCGTGAATCGCTTACTCCATGGAGCGTTAGGCACGACTCTCGTCTTGGGCGCCAGCCTTGCACAGGCCGAAACCACCTTGCGCGTTGGCTTGAACGCCGATATCCGCAGCACCGAGCCAGGCGTCAATCGCGACGAAAACACCGATACCGTCATGCTGCATGTCGTCGAAGGCCTGGTGGCTCATCGCGAGGACTCCTCGGTGGGGCCGCTGTTGGCACGTGAAGTTCTGCTATCCAGCGACGGCATGACCTACACCTTCAAATTGCGCGACAAGGTGCGTTTTCAGAACGGCGAGACCTTGACCTCCAAAGAGGTCAAATGGACTTGGGAACGCTATCTGAACCCCAGAAACCAGTGGCGCTGCCTGGCCGAGTTCGATGGGCGAGGTGGAGCGAAAATCACTGGAATCGAAACACCAGACCCTCTCACCGTCGTGTTCCATCTCGATCAACCCAGCGGCTTGTTCCTCACTTCGATGGCGCGCCCCGATTGTGCCGGCAGCGGCATCCTGCATCCCGATTCGCTGGCGGCAGATGGCACCTGGAGGCAGCCCATTGGCACCGGCCCGTTCAGCCTCACCGAATGGAAACCCGGGCAGTACACCCTGCTCTCGCGCTTCAAGAACTACAGCCTGCGCGACGAAGCCGGACCGGATGGCTTCACCGGAAAAAAACAGGCTTTGGTGGACGAAGTACGCTTCATGGTGATCCCCGATCCGTCTTCGGCCAAAGCCGCGTTGATGTCGAACAATATCGACCTGCTGCCCAATGTCAGTGCCAGCGATGCTCAGGAACTGAAGGCCACGCCTGGCGTACAGATCTCGTCCAGCCCGATCATGGCGATCTGTGGATTGCTGTTTCAAACCAAGGACCCACTGCTCAAGGACGTGCGCATCCGCAAGGCCATCGCCTACTCCCTGGACTATGGACAGATGGTCGATGCCCTCTCCAACGGTGCTTCGGAGCCCAACAACTCGGCGATTTCGCAAACCAGTCCCTTCTATAGCGCCACCGCCAAGCAAGGCTACCGCTACGATCCGCAGGAAGCCCGACGCTTGCTGAAAGAAGCCGGCTATCACGGCCAGCCGATCAAGATGTTCGTCAACAAACGCTATATGCAGATGTTCGACATGGGCCTGCTAAGCCAGGCGATGGCCGCATCCAGCGGTTTGAACATCCAGATGGAAACCCTGGAATGGGGTACCCAGTTGGAGCGCTATCAGAGCGGCAATTACCAGATGATGGCGTTCTCCTACTCATCACGCCTGGACCCGGCCACCAGCTTCGATTCGCTGATGGGCGATAAGACCAAGGAGCCGCGCAAGGTCTGGGATAACCCCCAGGCCCAGGCGGTGCTGCGTGATGCGGTACGGCAGAGCGACACGGCCAAGCGCCAGGAGCTCTTCGACCAACTGCACCGGATGATGATTGACGATACCCCCCTGGTGATCATCTACAACGGCATGGTTTCCGCAGCGCTGCGAGACAGCGTCAAGGGCTTCCATTCATGGCCGGTTTCGTCACCACGGGTGTGGGGCGTCAGCCTCGCGACTCACTAAGGCAGGGCCTGATCATGTTGCGTTTTATCCTGCATAAACTCGGGATGGCGATCCCTACCCTATTGCTGATCTCGGTGATGGTGTTCTCGTTGATCCGCCTGATTCCGGGGGACCCGGCGCTGCTGATGCTGGGCGATATGGCCGACCCCCAGAGCCTGGCGGACATGCGGCGTACCCTGGGCCTTGACCACTCGCTGGCAACGCAGTTCTTGATCTGGTTCAAGGCCGTGCTGAACCTTGATCTCGGCTTTTCCATCAGCACCAAGGAAGCTGTACTGCCCCTGATTCTTGATCGCTTCAGTGTCAGCGCGACCATCGTGATCGTGGCGGTGTTGTTGGCCACGCTGATTGCAGTACCGGTTGGCGTGATTGCAGCCTGGAAGCAGAACACCGCGCTCGACCTGGGTTTGATATCCGTTGCCACCTTGCTGCTTTCGATCCCCAGTTTCTGGCTCGGATTGCTTTTACTGCATGCCTTCGGCATCGAGCTGGGCTGGTTGCCGGTTGTGGGCTACGTCAGTTTCGCCCAGGCGCCCTGGCAAGCCATCAGCTACATCGTGCTACCTGTGGTGACCCTGACCCTGGTCGAGGTCGGCGCGATTACGCGCATGGCCCGAGCCAGCACCATCGAAGTACTGCGCCTGGAATACATCGCCCATGCACGAGCCAAGGGCTTGTCGGAACGCAGCGTGCTCTGGAAGCACGCCTTGCCCAACGCATTCGCCCCTACCTGGACCTTGGTGGGGTTGATCCTCGGCAACCTGCTGGGAGGTATCGCGGTGCTGGAAACCGTGTTCACCCTGCCGGGCATCGGACGCTTGATGGTGGATGCGATCTTCGCTCGTGACTACCCGGTGCTGCAGGGCTGCTTGCTGCTGATCACCTTCATCTACGTGCTGGTCAACCTGTGCGTCGACCTGCTCTATCCACTGTTCGACCCAAGGGTGAAGCTATGAACCCGAGTATCGCCATGCCCCCACCCGCCAAGCGCCGGCGCGCCTGGTTACCAGCCAACGCGCTGATTGGCGGGGGACTCTTGCTGACGCTGGTTGCTCTGGCGCTGCTGGGATTGCTGTGGTCGCCATTCGATCCGTTGAAAATCAACCTGGCAGTACGCCTCCAGGAGCCTACAGCCACTCACTGGCTTGGCACCGACGAATTTGGCCGGGATGCATTCAGCCGCTTGTTGATCGGGGCCCGGACGAGCCTCTGGGTCAGCTTGTTGACGGTCAGCGTCGCGGTACTGATGGGGACCATGATTGGCATGGCCGCCGGTTATCTGCGCGGCTGGACCGATCGGATACTGATGATGTTCAACGATGCACTGCTGGCGTTTCCGGGCATCCTCATGGCCCTGGGCATCATGGCCATCATCGGCGCCAGCAAGTACGGCATCGTCATGGCCTTGGGCATCGCCTACACCCCCTCGGTGGTGCGGGTGGTACGCGGCACGGTGCTGTCCTTGCGCGAGCTGGAATACATCGAAGCCTCACGAGTGATCGGCAATTCCGAGCTGTACACGATGCTCAGGCACATTGCACCGAACTGCCTGGCGCCATTGTGCGTGCTGGCCACCAGCATGTTCGGTTGGGCGTTGCTCTCTGAAAGCTCACTGAGCTTCCTCGGCCTGGGCGTACCACCGCCCGAGGCGACCTGGGGCAACATGCTGGCCAGCAGTCGCCCCTACATGGCCTCGGCACCATGGCTGGGCATCTTCCCCGGATTGTTTATCTGCCTCACGTTACTGGCGATCAACCTGTTTGGCGATGCGCTGCGTGATCACCTCGACCCCCGGATGAGGAAATGAACATGTCTTGCAATCCTGTTTTGTTGAACGTGGAACATCTGCAGATTCGTGTGGGTGAGTACGGTGCGCTGGCGGTGGATGACCTGAGCTTCAGCATCGCGCCGGGTGAAATCGTCGCCCTGGTGGGCGAATCCGGTAGCGGCAAGACCATGGCCGCTCGCGCCGCCATCGGTTTGTTGCCGGCGCCGATGCAGGTGTGCGGCGGGCGCATGGATTTTCAGGGGCGTGACCTGGTCAACGTCAGTACCGAGGAGTTGCGGGCCATTCGCGGCGCAAGCATCGGCATGGTATTCCAGGAGCCGATGGTATCCCTCAACCCGGCCTTGAAGATCGGGCAGCAAATGAGTGAAGCGCTCAAGTTGCATACCGACCTGGACGCAACGCAAATCCGCGAACGTTGCCTGACCATGCTGCGCCGTATTGGCATCAAGTCTGCCGAGCGCTGCCTGGAATCCTATCCGCACCAGTTCTCGGGTGGCATGCGCCAGCGGATCATGCTCGCCTCGGTAATGCTGTTGCGTCCGGCGTTGCTGATCGCCGACGAACCGACCACCGCCCTGGACTGCCTGGCCCAGCTGGACGTGCTCGAGCTGATGCTTGAACTGACACGCGAGCAAGGAACCGCGATCCTGTTCATCAGCCATGACCTGTCCCTGGTGGCGCGCTATGCGCACAAAGTCGTGGTCATGCGCCACGGCAAAGCGGTGGAGCAAGGCAGCATCGAGGATATCCTGCTCGCCCCCAAGGCCGAGTACACCCACCAGCTACTGGAGGCCTTGCCGCAGCGCGGCCCACTCCCCGCATTACCGCCAGGCAACGCACCGTTGGTGGAAGTCGATCAGGTAAGCATCGAGCATGCGGTGCCCAATTCCTTTTGGCGCAAGCGCCAGCAAAACCCTGTAGTGCATTCTGCCAGCCTGGTGATTGCCCCCGGCGAAACCCTGGCGCTGGTGGGTGGTAGCGGATCCGGTAAAACCACCCTGGGCCGCTCGCTGGTAGGACTGATCAAGCCCTATGCCGGGACGATCCGCTTCAAGGGAGTGGACATCCTCAAGGCCGCCAACCGCACCCATCGCCTGCAATGCCAGATGATCTTTCAAGACCCATATTCGTCCTTGAATCCGCGAATGAAGATCGGGGAAATCCTGGCAGAACCACTACGCCACGAGCCCGGACTGAATGCCGCTCAATGCCGCGAACGGGTAACCCAGACTCTCAAGGACATCGGCCTGGCGGAACAGTTTGTCGATCGATTCCCCCACCAGTTGTCCGGCGGCCAGCGCCAGCGAGTGGCAATCGGTCGCGCCCTGGTACGCCATCCACAATTGGTGATCGCTGATGAACCTATATCCGCCCTGGACATGACTATCCAGAAACAGATCCTGGAACTATTCGAACGCCTGCAAGCGCAATACGGTTTCGCCTGCCTGTTCATCTCCCATGATTTGGCAGCAGTGGAGCGTATTGCGCACCGGGTGGCAGTGATGTCCCAGGGCAATGTGGTGGAAGTCGGTACGCGCGAGCAGATTTTCGATGATCCACGCCACCCCTACACCCGAAAGCTGCTAGCGGCTGCCAGTCCCCTGGAAAAGTTGCCGGGCGGCGGTTATCGCATAAGACCGGGTCTTTGATTCCCTGATTCAACTTGATGCGCAGATCCAAAGTCTGCGCAACAGGGGAAGTCATGCCGGAAAAACAATAAAACCTATTCAGCCATTAACAGTGTCAGAGCCAATAACATGAATAACAATTATTTCAAGCTGATCTTGAAAGGCTTTGGTTTGATGAGCGGCAGCATGCTGGGCATATCCGCCCATGCGGACTTCATAAAAGACAGCAAGGCGGATTTAGAACTAAAGAACTACTACTTCAACAGGGACTTCCGTGAAAGTGCGGGCCAATCCAAGCGCGAAGAATGGGCCCAGGGATTCATCCTCGATGTCAAATCAGGGTTTACCGAAGGCACCGTGGGCCTGGGTCTCGATGTAGTTGGCATGCTCGGCTTGAAGCTCGACTCCAGCCCGGACCGGTCCGGCTCGGGCCTGCTATCTCGGGATAACGACGCCTCGTCAAACCAGCCAAGTTACTCCAGGCGTGCCCACAATGAATATTCCAAGTTCGGTGTAACGGGCAAGCTGCGCTTTGCCGATACTGAACTGCGCATTGGCCATCTGCTACCCGAACTTCCTACCTTGCAGCCGAACGCAAGTCGGTTATTTCCGCAGACTTTTCGCGGCACTCAAGTTACTTCGGCAGACATCAAAGGTTTGGCCTTGATCGGTGGCCAACTCGACCAGACCAAACAACGCGAATCCACTGACTACGAAGACATGGCCCTGACTAGCCAGAACGGCGCTTATAAAAGCACAGCCCGGAGCGATCGTTTTCGCTTTGCCGGCGGCGATTACAAGCTGACCCCGAACATGAGCATTGGGTATCACTTTGCACAGTTGGAAGACATCTACGAACAGCACTTCATCGGTTTGAAAAACAGTTTTCCCGTGGGCGATGCGCTGTTCAAGACCGACATTCGCTACTTCGCGGCCGACAAGTCAGGCGCAGGCCTGGCAGGAAACGTCGATAACCGTGCCCTGAGTACTCGCGCAGCCTTTACCTACAAGGGGCACAGCTTTGGCGCGGGGTATCAGAAGCAATATGGGAGCACTCCGTTCACCTACATCAACGGAAGCAACACCTTTCTATTTTCCGAATATCAGTTGAGCAACTTCTCGCAGACCGGCGAACGAGTCTGGCATGCACGCTATGACTTTGATTTTTCCGCGCTGGGGATACAAGGGCTGACATTCTCGGCCCGATGGGCGAAAGGAGACCAGGCAGAAATCAAGGGTTTTGCCGGAGAGGGGCGTGAGTGGGAGCGAGATGTCGATCTTGGCTACGTGTTCCAGTCAGGAACGCTCAAAGGGCTGTCGCTACGCTTGCGGAACGCCCTGAGCAAAGCCAACTACTTTCGAGACATGAATGAAAACAGGCTGATTGTTGGCTACACGGTAGCGCTTTGGTAATGGCTGGGCTCAAGAAGCTGACCGACATCGATGGCAGCCCTGCCTGCCATTGCTGCCAGGGGTATGGAGACCCCCTCGGGCCAAGAGGATTCGCGCCAACGACCAGCCTGCTGCCAGAGCAAATCCACCATGGCGCCGTATCACTTCTTGCCATGCACATAGTTCAACTTGCTGGCTACATCCAGGTGTCGGTGCAACAAAGTCGAGGCCCACTCGTTATCGCCCTGCTCCAAAGCATCCAGGATCGCCAGATGTTCACAGCAGGAGACTCTAACCCGCTCGACGTTGTTTACGGTATGGAACTCGGTAAGTCTCCTCAGACGGTTCTGTTGTTGAACCGCCTGCAGGATGTAGCTATTGCCGGAAGCTGCCGCCAACAGTTCATGGAACTCAGCGTTGTACTCGATGAACCTTTGGCCATCGATTTTGCCTTCCATCAATTCCACTTGGCGTTCACGACAACGGCGGAACTGCTCGGGGCTCATCTTGAAGGTCGGCTCCAACAGGCCGGCAGGCTCCAGCAACATGCGAAAACGATAACTCTCGAAACGGTTCTTGGGACTGTTCAGAGTTGGCAGGAACTGCCAGCCATGTCCGTGTTTGCGTTGCATCACCCCCTCATCGGACAGCCGCAACAGGCAACGACGCAACACACTTTTACTAACGCCATAGCGACGCAACAGGTCGCTTTCGGAAACCTGGTCGGACACCACCTGGTTCAGGCGGTCGTCGATCAGCCGAACGTACAACTGTTCTTCTTCATTGCGCAGTTCATTGAACTGTTCAGCCAAGTCGCGCGCAGTTTGCAGCGGTACGCGAAAACCCTGTTGTGGCAGCGGTTCTATGGCCTTTTGTTCGGCCAGGTAGGCCAACGCGGAGCGGATCGGCGAACGCGATACCCCCAGGCGCTGGGCCAGCTCCACTTCTTTGAGATGCATTCCTGGCTGCAACTCCCCACAGGCGATGGCTGACAGGATCTGACTCGCAACCTTGGTCTGCAAAGAAGTGAGTTGGGACATGGCACTAGATCGCTCCATTGAAAGGGGAGCGCAAAGAATACCCGGGGAGAAAAAACTATAGAACTCGTAAATACACCGAAGCCATGAAAAACCAGCAGATACATGCACTATTCAATCAACAAAAACATTAACAAGGAGTCACCATGACATACGTCCCATTACCCAGGGCCCTGCCGGATGAATCTGGAGTCGATCCGGCCGGCATTGTCGACTTTCTTCAATCCGTTACGCGTGACGGCCTTGAACTGCATAGTTTCATGCTCTATCACCGCGGCGCGGTGGTGGCCGAGGCGTTCTGGCACCCCTATTCGGCGCACCGGATGCACGCACAGCATTCGGCCACCAAGAGCTGGACCGCGACAGCCATCGGATTGTTGATCGATGATGGCCGCCTTGCCCTGGACACCAAGGTGGTCAGTTTCTTCTCCGAGTTGTGTCCCCAGCCCATCAGCGCCAACCTGGCTGCGATGACAGTGGAAGATCTGCTGACCATGCGTACCGGGCACAAGCGCGGAATCTCCGGCGGGGACTGGCGCAACTTGCAAACCAGCTGGGTTGAAGCCTTCCTCAATGAACCGGTGGATGAGCCGCCAGGGCATTCATTCATCTATAGCAGCGCCTCGAGCTTCATGCTGTCGGCCATAGTCAGCAAAGTCACCGGCCAAACCATGCATGCCTTCTTGCAGGAACGGGTATTTGACTATCTCGGTTTGCACAACCTGGACTGGGACTTCGCTCCCGGCGGCATCAACTCCGGCGGCAATGGACTGAGTTGCACCAGCGAGGACTCGTTGAAGTTCGGTGTACTGCATCTGAATCTCGGTCAGTGGCAGGGGCGCCAGTTGTTGTCTGCGCAGTGGGTTGCCGCAGCGACACGCAACCAGGTTCAGGATGTATGGATGGGCGAGTTCGACGGCAAGCAATACCTGCCGCGCGACAAGAGCAAGAACAACGAAGCCCAGCGAGAGGGCTATGGCTACCAATGGTGGACGACCGAACACGGTGGCTACTACGCGTCCGGAGTGTTCGGCCAGCAATGCATTGTGCTGCCGGATCAGGACACGGTGATCGTCTTCACCTGTGGCCTGCGCCTGGGAGAAAAACGCCTGCACCAAGCCCTGTGGGAACATCTGTTTCCGGCGTTGGGGCGTAGGGCCAGCACTCCCCAAGCCAGCCAGGCCCAACTGGATGCCCTGATCGCGAGCCTGCGCCTGCCCACCTTGCAAGGCTTGAAGGATTCGCCCGCCAGCTCCGCGCTACAAGGCCGATTCGTCATGGAGGCAAACACCGATCACGTGAGTGAACTGGCTTTTGAATTCCAAGGCGATCACTGCGACTTCACCTTGGTGGATCACCGGGGCACGCATCACGTGCGCGCAGGCTTGCAACGACCCATCGAGTCGATAACCAGCATCACTGGCCACTACCTGCACCACCAGTACCAAGCTGAGCACACCCCAGTCATTGCCCAGGCCTGCTGGACTCCCGAAGGTGAGCTATGCATGGACTGGCGTTTTGTCGAGACCGCGTTCACTGACCGGATCACCTGTCGAATGGACAACGGAGTCCTGCGCTTTGACCGCGGAGTAAACACCAACGCCGGCGATCTGCAACGTCCAACCTTGTTCGGATCGCGAATATAGCTGCAAGGCATGCGTTCGATGATGCGCAGGTTCTACTGCCATTGACTGCACT
Organism: Pseudomonas piscis; assembly: GCF_009380155.1. GTDB lineage: Bacteria > Pseudomonadota > Gammaproteobacteria > Pseudomonadales > Pseudomonadaceae > Aquipseudomonas > Aquipseudomonas piscis. The sequence continues at coordinate 1,455,336 of NZ_WHUV01000002.1, forward strand.
CGCTGGGCAGAAGCTTCAAGGAAGGCATCAGGCGATGCCTCCCGCGATGTCCAACATCCATTCGGCACGATGCTCAACAGGACGAGCACGGGGATCATGTGCGCAACCGGCTCCTGTTGCGCACAGCCTGTGAACGCGAAACCAGGCGCCAGCCCTGCAAATGCCTTGAATGTTGACCAGCCCTGCAGCTGCCCTTGACTACCCCAGCAGAAGGGCCGCAACCCAATGAGGGGGTACGTTCAACCTGGTCACCACCAGGTTTTTCTGGAACACCACCAGTGGATTGCCGCGGGCCGGGCTGATGCGCTCCGCCTCTCTCCAACTTGGCTTGTAGATCCCCATTTGAAAGCAAGGCGGCCACTCCTGGTGATAGTTGTTGTCACCTTCGATGCGCAGCACCCTTTCACCATTGAGGGTCAGCACGATCAGCCCTGGCGTGATCGTTTCGCCCTGCTCATCGCGCCGCGACCAGGTGATATCGAAGACCCAGTCATTCCAGCGGTCGTAGATCAGGGGAACCCTGATGGGATGAATCTCCAACGGGTTTCTACGTGGGTCCTTGTCGAGCATCTTGTATAGGTGCAACTGCCAATGCGGTTGCAAGCCATGCACCGCCAAGGCGATTGGCGGATGCAGGTTCCTGGGTTTTCCGTCGGAGCCCACCAGAGCGTGCCCCAGCCATCGCGTGATGATTGCGTCTTGTCTGAACCTGGGCCAGGTGGAGGGGATGTAGTGCGAGACGGCATAGCGATAGCGCCCCCACTGAAACAGTTTGTGCTGGATCTCGGTACCAAACGACCGGCCATCGTCCGGCACCACGAAGCGCGCCACGAACTGCTCCGCACCTGCTGGATCGGCGACCAGCGCCACACTGCTCTGGCCTGGGGAGTCAAGGAGCATGGAGCTCCAGGCCCGCCCGCCAGCATTGGTGTTGGGCCTGCCCACGCTGATCTCGCCGTTCCCGAAGTCATCACGGAACACCACGCAACCTCCTGGTTGAGTATCTGTACGCATCGCCAACGTCTCCCTTGTTTAGGATCAACAACACGAGCCTGTTCAGTGCGCTGAAAGCTCCATGCACTGAACGCCACGAAGAAATACCTGCCCTGTGCGAGGGGACCGCCCTACCCTGCGCGTCATACCAAGCCGGACGGGGACGCAAGCCACACGAGCAGGCTCGACCTCCCGGCCCCTCTCGCTAGCGTGCTTCCTCGTCGTCAGGCCGATGACCACAAGTCCGGCAAGACGAGGGCTGCGCAGGTCGCCAGGCCCACCATGGGGCCCGGCCCTGCTGGCCCATCTCTACATCCAGGATCCGCTGGTGAATCTTGTGACCCGCGCCGATCACAGGAGAGCGTTGCCGGCCTTCAGAACTTCGTTTGCATGCCCATCCGCAGGGTACGGCCCGGCGCGGGCATGAAGCTTTGCGCCAGCGGGTCGAGGTAGTAGCGATCGGTGAGGTTCTGCAACGAAACGTTGAAGCTGGTGTGATCCTGCAACTGATAGTTGAGGAACAAATCCACCAGGGCTACTTCGCGATAGTTCAACTGTGGAGTGGTCGCACCGGTCTGCCAGGGCTTGTCAGCGGTAACAGTAGGGCCCGAGGTATAGGTGATGCGGGTGCCGAGGGTCAGACTCTGATCGAAGAAACGCAAGCCGGTGGTCAGGTTGCCGGCGAACCGTGGCGGATTCTGGGTATTGGTGTAGGAACCCATGAAGCTGCCCGGGGTACAGTTCGGGGTGTCAGCGGTTTTCTGGTAGGGGTTGGCGGTGGCACGCAACGTGGCGGCGAATTGCGAGTCGCAGGTTTCGGTCTTCAGGTAATAGGTGGACGACAGATCGGCGAAGACCCGGCCAGCGTCATAGCGGGTTTGCAACTCCAGGCCGCTGGTCTTGAAGCTGTCGGTGTTGCTGAAGCGCATCAGCCCCCACAGGCCCGGGCTTGGGTCGTAGTAGCGAGTGATGTAGTTCTTGATGGTGTTGTTGAAGTAGGCAAGCTTGAACGCCGCCGAGTCACCGTCCACCAGCAAGTCCTTCTGCAGGGTGCTGGCGCCGATTTCCCAGTTGCTCGAACGTTCGGGCTTGAGATTCTTGCCCGGCATGGTCTGCAACACTCCCTGACTGGTCTCGAACAACGAAGGCATGCGCATGCCCTGGGTGTACGAGGCATAGATGAAGGTATCGGGCGCCACCTCCAGGTTCACCCCGAAGGCCGGGGCGAAGGCGCTGCCGCTATTGCGATCCTTACCGGAGTAGTCATAGCCGGTGACCACCCGGCCTACTTGAGAGTCGCCGACTTCTGTTTCAGTCGCACCGTATTGGTTATAGGGCGTGCCCTCGAACGGATAGTTGGTATTGGTGAACACCGTGCCGTTGTTCAACCGTGGATCGGTGGCATCGGTGTACTGGCCGTTCTGATCGGGGAACCACATCAGGTAGCCATAGCTGCCGGGCTTGGTGACCGTCACATACTTGTGCTCGCGCTCCTCGCGACGGGCGCTGGCCCGGGGAATCTCATCCTTGGTGCGGTAGTAGGTGTAGCGTCCGCCGCCCCACAGGGCCAGACTTTCCACTGGCTTGTACTCCAGCTTGCCATTGAGGCTGAACTCTTGCCGTGAACCTTCGCGCAACATGCGATTGGCGTTGATATCGTCCTGGGTGGTGACCACGCCTTTCTGCGGTTTCAGGTCTTCGACCTGGAACGAACCGCCCAGGTCCAGTTTCAAGTCACCGTAGGCGGTCTTGAAGCGCGAACTGTTGCTCAGATCGCCGCCAACGCGTTGGTTGGCCTGGCGACTCCAGCTGCGGTCCGACCGATAGGCCTGGGACGCCGGGGCCGCCACCGAGGTCAGCTGGCTGGTCTGTGCGTCGGTCATCCACAGGCCGGCAGTCAGGTCCACCAGGGGGTTGTTATCAGGCAGGTAGTTGTACCGTGCGGTATAGCTATCGATCTTCGTGTGACCCAGCGGGTATTGGTAGATACCACCGGTGCCGAAACGAAAGATGTCCGAGGGCATGATTTCGCCAATACGCCCGTCATAACGACGGTAGCCCAGCTCGAAGGTATGACCGTCCGCCGGACGCAGAGTGGTCTTTAGCAGGTACGACTCGGTCCGCGATGAGGAGTTGAGCACCTCCTCGCCGGCGTTGTAGGTCTTGGCCACGCTGCTCTCTTCATCGCCGTCGCGGTCGTATACGCGATAACGCTCCTGGCCCTTCTTGCCGGCAAAATAGTTGCCCTGGTTGCGCTTGGCATAGGCGGCCACCACATCGAACAGGTCATGACGATAGGCGAACGCGGCACTGCCTGCCTCCGCCTCGGAACCGAACAAGCCGCCCCGGCTCTGGTGCGGCTCGGAGTACAGGTCCTGGGTCTTGGAATGACCATCGCGCGAGGCTGGCGCAACGCCGTTGTTCCACAGGTCGCCCTTCAAGCGCAGGCCGACATCCTTACCCTCACGCAAGATGTCGTCGACGCCGATGGTGCGCATCTTCACCGTACCGCCGATGGCGCTGGAGGTCAGGCTCGGGCCCTTGTCGATGGCAATGTCGCTGATCAGGTCTGGATCGATGTAGCTGCGCTGCTGGGTGCCGGCGTAGCCGCGATAGACATCCAGCGCCTGCTGCGAACCATCCACTGTCACCGCCACCCGGCTCTGGCCCTGGATACCGCGGATGTTCACGTCCAGGCCACCGCCATTGCGGCTGTCACCCACTTGTACACCCGGCTGGCCTTTAAGCATGTCGCCCACCGAAACCACGCCGAAGCGCTGCATGTCTTCACTGGAGATGTACACCGACGAACGCGGTGCCCGATATACCTCTTCCTGGTCGGGGTTCTCGCCCTTGACCTTCTGCACCGGCAAGGCCACCGACTCTTGGCGCAGACGCAAGGCATAAGCACCATCGGGCTGGCGTTGATAACCCAGGCCGGTACCGTCCAACAGCTGGCTCAAGCCGTTCTCGGTCGTAAACTCACCTTGCAGGCCCCGACTACTCTTGCCGGCGGTGAGCAAGGCATTGCCTGCCAGGCCGATCCCCGCTTGCGCTCCGAAGCGCGCCAGGACCTGGTCCAGCGGACCGGCATCGATCTGGTACTGGCGCTCGCCGACAGCGAACGCCAGCTCGCTGCCCAGTGGCTGCAAGCTGAGAAAAAGCAAGGCAAAGGTGCGGGTGCGCAAGGCACGGGCGGGGCATGTCATGCAAGACTCCTAGGGGGTTGGCACCCACCTGTCCCGGTGGGTAATACCTGGAGGCCCAACCAGCCCGGCAAAAACTGCGCAGGAGAAGAAAAATATTTTCAAGCGGGCACCAAGGTCACCCAGTAACGGGTCCGCCGCTCGATGCGCACCGGCAGCGTGCGGGCCAGCAGCGTCAGGGCCGCATCGGTATCGTCCAGCTGGAAACTGCCGGTCACCCGCAGGGCCGCCACCGTCTCGCTGCAGCGCAGAATGCCCGGGCGGTACCGCGCAAGCTCCATCAGCAGACGGTCCAGGCGCATGCGTTCGGCAGGCAGGATGCCGCGCAGCCAGGCCTGGGCCAGGAAGGTATCGACAGGGCTTGGCGCACCGACCCCACGGCTGTCGACCCGGGCCCGCCAGCCGGCCGCCAGGCTCAAGGAACCTGCGCTCTGCCGAGCATTGACCTGCACCTGCCCGCGCAACACCGTCACCAGGGTGCCCAGGTGGTCATGGCGCACCAGCAAATGAGCGCCATGGCCGTACAGCAGTGCATCGGGGGTCAGCATTTGCAAGGCCGGGGACGGGCCATGCAGGTCCAGCGCCAGCTCTCCCTCGACCAACTGCAGACTGCGCCGTTGCGCATTGAACTCCAGGTTTGCCGCGCTGGCAGTGTTCAGCCACAGGGAGCTGCCATCGGCCAGGATCCAATGCCGACGCTCGCCGACGCCGGTGCGATAGCTGGCCAGGGCCGAACGCACCAGGGTCGAATCCGCGCCCTTCCAGGACAATCCCCCCAACACCCCGAAAGCCAGCAGGCACTTGAGCAACTGCCGGCGGCGCCGCGGATCGACTCCTGCGGCCTCCAGGGCCTGGCGCGCGGTGGCGTCGGCCAACAGCCCGGCTCCCGGCTGCAACAGCAGCGGCAAACTGCTGACCCGCTGCCAGGCCCGCTCATGCTCGGCACTGGCTTGCCGCCAATGCTCCAGGGCCTGCCACTCGCGGGGCCCCATCAGCCCGGATTGCGAACGCACCAGCCAGTCGATGGCGCTGTCGCGCACCCGTGGATCGAGCACCATGCCACTCATTCGAAACGGCTCGCGTAACAGACACTGAAGGCCTTGCCCATGGCCCGCTGCACCTGGGCCACGCTCAGGTTCAACTGCATGGCGATCTGCGGGTAGGTCAAGCCATCGAGCTGGGACAAGAAGAAGATCCGCCGTACCTGTACCGACAAACCCACCAGCAGCGAATCCAGTTCCAGCAGGGTTTCGATCATCAAGTAGCGCTCTTCCGCCGATGGTTCCTCGAGCAACGGCCGTGCCGCCAGGGCCTCCAGGTAAGCCCGTTCGATCGCCTGGCGCCGCCAGCGGTTGATCAACAAACCGTTGGCGATGGTGGCGAGGAATGCCATGGGCTGGCGCAACTCACGCACATCATCCTGGGAACGCAGTACGCGGATGAAGGTGTCATGGGCCAGGTCCTCGGCATCGGCACTGTGGCCCAGGCGCCGATGCAACCAGCCGCGCAGCCAGCCATGATGGTTCACATACAACTGAGCAACGGGCGAGGCAATGCTGTTGTCACGCATGAGATATCCGCACCAATGATAACGATTATCATTTTAATGTACGAAAATCGAAATTGTATAGCTCGAAATCTCCTGGACGCCTTGTCGGCAGCGGCCTATGGCTCATGGATCTGCAACTGATGTCAGACCACAGAAGCACCTTAAAATATGCTCGGAGACTGGTAAGGCATGGTCCGCCCACCCACCAGTCTTGCCCTGCAGTGAGTCAGGTTGGCTGCCGATCGATATCACGGCGCAGCACCACCGCCGTGGTGATGTCCTCGACCGATTCGTGAGTAGCGACGGCATCCCGGACCCGGTTCAGGTCATCGATGGTTCGCGCCTCGATCTCGATCACCAGGTCGAGCTGGCCACTGACCGAGGAGACCCGGCGCACCTGCGAGTGCTGCGCCAGGACGTCGAGCAAACCCATGGCTGGCGTGCGCTTGAGGCTCACCAGCAAGATGGCGCGAATCACATGGGCATCGATTTCGCCGATATCGGCCCGGTAGCCCCTGATCACGCCACTGCGCTCCAGGTTGATGACCCGCTCGCTGGTCGCACTTCTTGAAAGGCCGATTCGCGCGGCCAGGGCCTTCAAGGCAATCCGCGCCTCCTTGGACAGGATTTCGAGTATTTCGCGATCTTTTGCATCGAGGTCGCGCATTGCAACTCCTCAAGTCCGCTACCGATTTTGTGCCGGTCGATTCCGACAATATGCCGGCCAGGGCCGACCGCATACCTACTGCCCGCCCAGGCCGCGCATGCCAAGCTAACTGAAAAAAACAGCTTGGAAAACCGCCGCCATGACCGACCTTCGCCACCCCGCCCCGCAGTTCTCCAGCAGCACCGTCGAAAAGCTGGCCGAGCAGTTGTTCAATGTCACCGGCACGGCCACGCCCCTGGCTAGCGAACGTGACTGCAACTTCCGCTTGCAGACGGGCACCGACGCGGGATGGATCCTGAAAGTGGTCAATTCCAGCGAGCCGCGCACCGAAAGCGAGCTGCAGACCGCCATCCTCGACCACCTCGCCAACAGTGATCCCGAACTTGCCGTACCCCAGCTCAAGACCAGCCTTGCAGGCGACTTCCTCGCCTCTGCGCTGGCCCCTTCCGGCGAGACCCATGCGGTCCGCCTGGTCAGCTGGCTGCACGGCACACCCCTGGCCGAGGTCAAGCGCACGCCCGGGCTGATGCGCAGCCTGGGCCAGGCGTTCGGCAACCTGGATCGCGCACTGCAAGGCTTCATGCATCCGGGCGCAGTCCGTGATCTGGACTGGGACCTGCGCCATGCCGCACGCTCCAGGTCACGCCTGCACTTCGTCAAGGACCCCGGCAAAAGAGCCATCCTCGAGCGCTTCATCGATGCTTTCCAAAGCACGGTGCAGCCGAAGCTCGCACGCTTGCGCACCCAGGTCATCCACAACGACGGCAACGACTGGAACATCCTCGTCGACCCACAGAACCACCAGCAGGTCGCGGGCATCATCGACTTTGGCGATGCGCTGCATACGGTGCTCATCGCCGAAGTCGCCATCGCCTGCGCCTACGCCATCCTCGACATGGAAGACCCTATCGGCGCGGCCGCGGCCCTCACTGCCGGCTTCCACGAGCGCTTCCCCCTGCAACCGCAAGAGCTGGATGTGCTGTTCAACCTGATCGCCATGCGCCTGGTCATCAGCGTCACCTTGTCGGCATCGCGGCAAGAGCAGGCCCAGGACAACCCCTACCTGGCGATCAGCGAAGCCCCGGCCTGGCGCCTGCTGGAAAGGCTGGATCGCATGCACCCGCGACTGGCGACGGCGATCCTGCGCAAGGCTTGTGGCCATGACGCCATGGAGGGCGCCGGCGAGGTGCGCCGCTGGGTCATGGACAACCGCAAGTCGTTCGCGGATATCGTACGGCCAGCGGCAGCGACCCTGAACAAGGTCATAGTGCCGTTCGCGGACGCCTCCCATGCGATGACGATCGCCTCGGCCGCCCAACGTCCGGCGGAGGCGACCCAGTGGTGGAACGATTTCTCTGCCCGGCACAAAGTCCCCCTCGGCATCGGCCCCTGGGGCGAAGAACGGACCATCTACACCGACGTGGCATTCGTCTCGCGCTTCATCGAAGGGCAACGCCGGATCATCCACCTCGGCGTGGACCTGATCATGCCCGCAGGTACCCCGCTGTACACCCCGGTGGCCGGCGTGGTGCGCAGCGTCGAGGTCGAATCCGAACCCCTTGGCTATGGCGGCTTGATCATGCTCGAGCACGCGCCGCAGGGCTGCCCGCCCTTCCTGACCCTGTGGGGCCACCTGGCCCACGAAGCCCTGGAGCGCCTGAAGCCCGGCGATCACCTGGAAGCCGGCGCACTGCTGGGCTACATGGGCGCGGACACGGAAAACGGCGGCTGGCTGCCCCACCTGCACCTGCAGATGTCCACCGACACCCAGCTGCAAGCCAGCGAGTTCATCGGCGTTGGCGAGCGGGCCTACCTGGATGTGTGGGCCGACCTGTTCCCCGACGCCTCGGAGCTGGCCGGCATCCCCGCGGAAACCTACAGCCAGGAAGGCCGGAGCAAGGCCCAGATCGTGGCCCGGCGCAAGGAGCTACTGCTGCCCAACCTGTCGATTTCCTATACGGACCCGATCAAGTTCGTGCGTGGCGACGGAGTCTGGCTGATCGATAACTTCGGCCGGGCCTACCTGGACTGCTTCAACAACGTCTGCCACCTGGGCCACAGCCACCCGGACGTGGTGCAAGCAATGGCGCGCCAGGCAGCGCGGCTGAACACCAACACCCGCTACCTGCACGACACTATCGTGGAGTATGCAGAGCGGCTCACCGCCACTTTGCCCGAAGGGCTGACGGTCGCCTCCTTCGGTTGCTCGGGCAGCGAGGCCAACAGCCTGATGCTGCGCATGGCGCGCAATCACACCGGGCGCGACGAAGCCATCGTGCTGGACTGGGCCTACCACGGGACGACCCAGGAGCTGATCGACCTCAGCCCCTACAAGTACAAGCGCAAGGCCGGCAAGGGCCGCGCAGCACACGTGTTCGAGGCCAGCGTCCCGGATGCCTACCGCGCCGCCGACGACTGGCCGTTCGAGGAACTGGGCCAGCGCTTCGCACAGAGCGTGGCCGACCAGATCCAGAGCATGCGCAAGCAGGGGCGCGCGCCGGCGTTCTTTCTCGCGGAGTCCATTCCCAGTGTCGCCGGGCAGCTGTTCTTCCCGGAAAACTACTTGCGGGAGGTCTATGCCATGGTTCGCGCCGCAGGCGGCCTGTGCCTGGCCGACGAAGTCCAGGTCGGTTTTGGCCGAGTGGGCAGCCACTGGTGGGCCTTCGAGACCCAGGGGGTGGTGCCCGATGCGGTGTCCATGGGCAAGCCCATCGGCAACGGCCATCCGCTGTCGGCGGTGGTCACCACGCGGGAGCTGGCCGACAGCTTCGACAACGGCATGGAGTACTTCAACACCTTCGCCGGCAGCCCGGTCTCGTGCGCCGTGGGGCTCAGCGTGCTGGAGGTGATCGAGCGCGACAACCTGAAGCTCAACGCCCTGACCATCGGCAATTACCTGCTCGCAGGCTTTGGCCGGCTGCAACAACGCTACGAGGCCATTGGCGATGTGCGCGGGCTGGGGCTGTTCCTGGGGATCGAACTGGTGACCGATCGCAAGAGCAAGTTCCCCGCCACCGAGCTGGCCCGGAAGGTCGCCGATGGCGCCCGGGAGCGCGGCATCCTGATCGGCACCGAAGGCCCCTACGACAACGTGCTGAAAATGCGCCCGTCGATGATCTTCAGCCAGAAGAACGCCGACTTCCTGCTGGAGGTCCTGGACGACAGCTTCCGGGCGGCGCTGCAATAAGCCGCCAGCAACGGCACGGCAGAAACTGCACTCATGGGCCGGCGCGGTCCGCACGCGACGCCGGCATAGTGCCGGCCAATTCCGGCAATGTGCCCGGCAAGTGAACACCTTGCCTGGTGCTTTCCAGGGTGGCCTGTGCAAAGCTTTTTGCGAGGCCTGGGTGAAGAGCCCGATAAAACAAATAAAAATTCTTCAAAGGTGCCATCCAATGCTAGCCAGAACGCTCAAGGGTCTGTTGTTCGCATCCACCGTGGCAGCCACAGCGCTGCTCTGTCCCACTGCCGCCCAGGCCGATGACCTGCAGACGATCCAGCAAGCCAGGGAAATCCGCATCGCCATGAGCGGCCAGTATTCCCCCTTCAGCTTCGCCAACGAGCAGAACCAGATCGTCGGCTTCGACGCCTCCATCAGCGAGGCCCTGGCTGAGCGGCTGGGGGTGAAAGTGACCATCATCACCACGCCGTTCGACGGGATCATCGCCGGGCTGCTGGCCAAGAAATACGACGCCATCATCGCCTCCATGACCATTACCCCGGAGCGCCTGAGGGCCGTGGACTTCGCCGGCCCCTACTACCACGCCGGGCGCACGATAGTGGTCAAGGATGACTCGGCGATCCACAGCCTGGACCAGCTCAAGGATGTAACGGTCGGCGTGACCCTGGGCGATGCCCACGACAAATGGGCCAGGGCCCGCGGCAACCTGAAGGTGAAGACCTACAAGGGCCTTCCCGAGATGCTGGTCGACCTGGAGGCCGGGCGGATCGACGCGATCGTGATGGACAGCGTCCCGGTGCTGGTGGCCGTCAAGGAAACCGGGCAGAAAGTGCGCATCATCACGCCCCCGGACAGCGATGGCGGCCTCGAAGGCATGGGCATCGCGCTGCGCAAGAACAACCCCGAACTCAAGGCTGCGCTGCAAAAGGCACTGGACAACATGCTCGCCGACGGCAGCTACGAAAAGATCTCGATGCAGTGGATCGGCAAGGATATTCGCTGACACCCTCGTCGCCTGGCTCGACCCGGCGTCGAGCCCGTCCACCTGATTTTTCCGAGCCTTCCCATGGACCTGACTCTCATCCAACGCACGCTGCCGTTCTTCCTGGAGGCAGCGTGGATCACGGTGCAAGTGTCGCTGCTGGCACTGGTGCTCGGCTTGCTGGTTTCCATCGTCCTGGTGGCGGCGCGCCTGTGCAGCAGCTTCATCCTGCGCTGCCTGGCCAGGCTCTACATCAGCGTGTTTCGCGGCACGCCCTGCCTGGTGCAGCTGTTCCTCATCTATTTTGGCGGCCCGCAAATCGGCCTGGAGCTGGAGCCGTTCTCGGCCGGGGTCCTCGGCCTGGGCCTGAACATCGCGGCCTACATGGCCGAATCCATTCGAGGCGCTATTGCCAACGTCGATCCCGGCCAGGAGGAAGCGGCTCGCTCCATTGGTTTCAGCAAGGGCCAGACCCTCTGGCTGATCACCCTGCCGCAAACGGCAAAGCTGATGATCAGGCCCCTGGGCGTGAATGCCGTGGCATTGATCAAGGGCTCGGCACTGGTGTCGACGATCTCCGTGGTCGAGCTGTCCTATACCGCGCAGCGGTTCATCAGCTCGACCTATAAACCCTTCGAGATCTTCATGGTATCGGCGGTGCTTTACATCGTGATGGTCTATGCGGTGAGGCTGCTGGTCGACCACCTCGATCAGCGCTTCGCGGCCAAGTGAGACCCTCCAATGCCAAGCCTCGACCTGAGTATCGTGACACCTTATTCCGAACTGCTGGCGACCGGACTGTGGTGGACCGTCGTCCTGTTCCTGAGCTCCAGCGCCTTGAGCCTGCTGGCGGGAATCGCCTTCGCCCTGATCGTGCTCTACACCCCAAGGCTGGTGTCGCTGCCCATACGCTTCATGACCTGGCTGCTCATGGGCACCCCGCTGCTGCTGCAGCTGTACCTCATCTACTACGGCCTGGTGCAAGTGGGGATCGACATCCCGGCATTGATGGCCGGGATCATCGGCCTGAGCCTGCACTTCGCTGTCTACAACGCCGACGTGATCCGGGCCGGCGTACTGTCGGTGGATCCGGGCCAGGTCGAAGGCGCGCGCTCCATCGGCCTGAGCCGCAGCCAGACCCAGCGCTACATCATCGTTCCGCAAGCCTTGCGCAGCACCATTGCTCCTCTTGGCAACAACCTGATCGTGCTGCTCAAGGACACCTCCCTGGTCTCCATCATCGGTATCGCCGAGCTGGTCTACAGCGCCCAGCGCGCGGTGAGCGAAACCTACAGTCCGTTCGAATTCTATCTGGCCGTCGCGGTGATCTATTACGCCGTCAATCTTGTTCTGGAAGCCGGCCTGCACCTTCTTGAAACCCGGGTAGAGATGTCTCGATGACCACAGAAAAGCTCATGATCCAAGTCAAGGGTGCGCGCAAGGCCTATGGGGCACTGGAAGTCCTCAAGGGCATCGACCTGTCCGTCGCGCGCGGGCAGATCATCGCCATCATCGGCCCCAGCGGCTCGGGCAAGAGCACCCTGCTACGCTCGATCAATCACCTTGAGGTGCTTGACGACGGCCAGATCTGGCTCGAAGGCGAACAGGTCAACCGACCCTTGAAAGGCCGGGCCTTCGAACAGCACATCAATAGCGTGCGCCAGCAGATGGGCATGGTGTTCCAGCACTTCAACCTGTTCCCGCACCTGACCGTCCATGAAAACATCGCCATCGGCCCGATCAAGCTCAAGGGGTTCACCCGGCAATCGGCTCGCGAACTGGCCATGGAATACCTGGAAAAAGTCGGCCTGGGCAACAAGCTCGACGAGTACCCTTCTCGCTTGTCCGGTGGGCAGAAACAACGAGTGGCCATCGCCAGGGCGCTGGCCATGCGCCCCAAGGTGATGCTGTTTGACGAAGCGACCTCGGCCCTGGACCCGGAGCTGGTCGAAGAGGTCAACCAGGTGATGAAGCAGCTCGCCGCCGAACACATGACCATGCTGATCGTCACCCATGAAATGCGCTTTGCCGGCGAGGTCGCCGACCGGATCATCTTCATGGACGGTGGCGTGGTGGTCGAGCAGGGAACACCCCGGGAGATCCTGCAGAACCCGGTGCAGGAACGGACTCGCCTCTTCCTGAAAAAGCACCTGCACGATCGATAGATTGCCAGGCCGCTTCGCCAGCAGCTGTTGCGCCAGGCCAATGGTCTTGACCGTTTGCCTGGCGCAACAGGATGGGCCGGGCACCGCCCGACCCGGACTCGGCTCACCGGTGTTTCACAGCGCAGCGAGCTCCAACTCCATGGCCTGGGACATCAGGCTAGAACCCGCGCGCAATGGCTCGAGCGCACCCACGGGGCGAAAACCACAGGCCTGGTACAAATGCATGGCTGGCGTCTGGGCATAGGTGACCCCCAGCCGAATCCGCCGCGCGCCCTTGCCCCGGGCCCAGGCCAGTACCTGCTCGAGCAAGGCAGCGCCGGCCCCGAGGCCACGGCAAGCCGGATCGACCCACATCTGGTAGATATCGGCTACCGCGCTTTCGGCGACCGGCAATTTGCACCAGACCAGGCCACAGGCCTGGCTCCCCTTGAAGGCGAACAACGGCAGGTCATTGCCGCCAGCCAGGCCTGCAGCGATACGTGCCGCCCACTCCTCGTCCGTCCGCGCCGCTTCGTCCTCAAGGGTACTGGCGAAAGCATCCGGTGAATCCTCCAGCGCCCGCAGGCGCATATCCCGGTATTGCGGCCATTCAGTGGCCTTTATCGAACGCGTCGAAATCACCCCGCAGCTCCTTTTCAATGGTCAGCTCGTCGCTGCCGACTCCACCCAGGCATGAACCATGGGCCCAGGGCCAATTGCAAGCAAGATCGCTGCGTTATCGATACGGCCCCGTCCAGCCCTGGGTATCGGGCAGTATCGAACAGCATGTTTCACCCTGGAACCTGGGGTACCGACCCTGGCTCGACACCTGACTGATGCTCTGGCGAAGTGGGTAACAACAAGTCCAGACACCAAGCCCGCACGATCCGGCATGGCCCATATCCTGATCGTGGCCCCATTGAAATACACCGACGCGCGCCTGCTACACTCGCGTCCCGATCCACCTGTCGATGACCACAGGCATTGGTCTCTCAATTGAAAGGACGCTTCCATGAACAAGGCGCTCTACAGCCTTTGTGCCACCACCCTGGCGCTGTCGCTCGACGCGGCCCACGCCGCCTCCGTGGCCGAGGTCTTCACCGGCGACATGCTGGGCACCAACCAGCGCTACTTCGAATCGATCGCCGGAATCCCCCGGGAGTCCAACGGCAATGCCCATGTGTTCAAGGTCCAGGGTTGCCAGATCACCGCAACGGTAGAAGGCGGCAAGGTCAGCGCCCTGCGCATGGAGCTGGGCCCCAAATGCCAGGCCGACCTGACCCAGTTCGTCGGTACCTATGCCCCTGCTCCCGGCCAGCCTCTGACCCTGGGCGCCTTCGAGGCTTCATCCGGCGGCGGCCTGAGCTATAGCGCCGACTGCCTGAGCATGTGCGGCAACGCCGCGGACCCTTCGGTCTATGCGCTGTGGGAAGGACCCCATGCCGTGGACTTCAAGCAGGTAATGCTGGAAGTGACGCTGGTCTCGGATGCCGCGATCAACGCCGCCGACCAATGGGCGAGCCAGATGCAAAAGGCCGAAGGCGAGGACTATGTGATGGAAACGCGCTTCAACTGCGACCAGAAATACGCCACCGCAGCCCAGAAAGCCTTTGAAAAGGTCCAGGTCACCGCGGTCACCATAGGCACCGACCTCAAGGGTCCAGGCTGCTGAGACGACACGCGGCAACCCCAGCGCGCCCAGGGATCCAGCTCAAGCTGATATCATCCGCGCGCTTGTCCCCCAGGTAGAGAACGATGAACCGTCGCAAGAAAATCAAGCAGCTGCTGGACGCCCACGCCAAGAAAGCCAAGGCCAAGCTGGCACCGAAAAACAAGCCCAAGTACATCTGCAAGGCTGACCGCTTGAAGCTGGCCGAGGAAGCCGCCCGTGAGGCCCAGGCCGCTGCCCAGAGCTGAGTGAAATGCCCTGGTGCCGCAGCGCATGATGCCAGCCATGCTCGAGGGCACGAACGCCAGGGCCAGACGATTTACGGACAATGACAGAGGGATGCTGTGAGTCGAGTGATCAATCGTGTAATCCAGCAAGCCGCACAGAACTTCGCCGATAGCCTGAGTGCGTTCTACCCCTCCTATGGCCGCAATGGCATGAACGAACGCAACCTCACCTTTCAACTGGCCAATGCCTTTGGCGCACGCAACAACGCCCATGCCTTCATGGAAGTGCCGTTTCTCAACCCACTGACCCAGCGCTATGAGTATCGGATCGACTGCATGCTGTTCGACAAGGAGCGCGTGTTCTTTGTCGAGGCCAAGCGCCTGTTCACGCCGAAAAAAGCCGCGCAACTGCGTATCGACTTCCAGCGCATGGGGACGGAGAACCTGGCCCCGGTCCTGGAGAAGTTCGTCGCCCCTTCCACCAAGGCGCGCACGGTCTATCGCCTGATACTGGCCGAAACCTGGCATAAGAACATCGTCAGCTGGTGGCGGATGGAAGACAGCACCCGGGCCTGGGACAACAGTTGGCTGCCAGACGATCGCGGCGTAGTCGAGGTCAAGACCTTCGACAACCAAAGAACCCTGTACTGGCTGTATGCCTATGAGCAGTTGGAGATTCCGGCATAGCTTGGGTGGCGAGGATCAAGGCCGGGATGCTTGCAAGGACCGCTGGTAAAGCACACAACTGGAGCACTATTGGACATGTACCCCACCGGAACTCATCTGATTGTTGGTCGATGCCTCTATACCCACCACGGGATCTTTGTCGGCAGGAATCGCGTGATCCACTATTCCGGCATGGGTTCGGGCCTGCATAAGGGCTGTATCGAATCGACCAGCCTGGAAGCTTTCCTGCAAGGCAAGCAAGCCAGGGCCAGGACTTACAAGAAGGTCTATTTCCGCGGCCCCGAGATCTGCCGCCGGGCTCGCTCGCGACTGGGCGAAGATCAATACAACCTGCTGTTCAACAACTGCGAGCATTTCGCCACTTGGTGCGCCACCGATCGGCACTCCAGCAAACAAGTCGAGGCAGCAAGGCAACGACTGGGCGCAGCAGCCACGGCCCACTTGCTGGGGCGCCAGGCCGCGAAGCAGGCCGCAGGGCAAACCACCAAGGCCCTGCTCGGCAAAGGAGCAACCACCGCTGCACGCCAGATGCTGGCCGGACAGGCAACCAGGACTGCAACCAACCATATGGCCCGCTCATTGGCCGGCCAGGCCATGGCCAAGGGAGCAGTCGGCACCGTTGCTGGTTTCGCTGCCACTAGTGGAGTTTCCAGCATGGCTGCTGCAGGACTTGGCGTGGTGGGGCTGGCCGGCGGGACAGCCCTTGCTCCAGCGGTGGCAACAGTAGCAGTCGCGGCAGGTGCGGCTTATGTGGTCAGTAGCATCTGGGACTGGATTACGGACTGGTAACGAACCGCGGGACAGGAACCCTCTAGTTCGAGCCCCCTGTCCAACCAACAGGCGACCCAAAACGTCGCCTTTTTTCGTATCGTCAGGGCTAGACCCACATCACCCAGGCTCGACGTTCATTCTGGGGCAACGCTTTATCGTCAAGTTTCAACCCCACCGAAGTATCGCTGAGCCCAGTTAGGGATATCGAGCAGCTAAGTATTGATGAGTACCTTGCTTCAAGCGCGCATGGCGGAATCCAGCTTGGGGTGCTTGTCTTTATAGTAAAGCTCCGCATCCGCTGCATCTTCCAGAAATCCCCAAACAGACCTTGCAAGTACGGAGGACAACAAGATAACCGTGAAGATCCCCCCATGTACCCATAGCAAACCACCGATACCAAACTGCGTTACTGCAGAACCCATGAGCATAAAGGAAGCCGAGTTCGCAAGCTGATTGATAACAAGAGTGGCTGCCGTCAATCGGATGCGAACTCCAGGAGGCACTGAAACGGTTCTTTTATCCATCCCGACAAGAGCAATGGAAGCACTGCTAGCCCCTGCAACAAAGAGGCACACAGCCAACTGCCAAATCTCTACCGAAAGAGCTGAAGCACTGAGAGAAGCACTCAGCAGTGCCCAAAGCGCTAGGTACCTATTACGCTGATGCTCTTTTCCGGCAATAAAAGGACTAAGCCAAAACAGCCCCGCGACAGATCCCCCTGCAAATATAGCGTTGAATAGACCTACACTGCTTTCAGCAAGATCATGTGCATGGATCTGGTTCGGAACCAGCATGGGCAAGGTAGCGGTCATTGCCAGGCAGAGTAAAAGACCAGATAGAGTCAAGAACCGTTCCGGCGGAAGAATGAGTTTTAGCTTGATACCTAAAAACATGTCCTGGACGCGTTCGATAGATGATTTGACCCGCTTCAGATCAGGCTCCACCCCATTGGGCAACATGAGTGCAAAAATCAGGGCCGCCACACCCACCATTGCGGAAAAAAGCAGGGCAGCTTGCGACGAAATCATGCCAATGGCAGCCCCTGCCAACAACGGACCGACTACCCGGCTGATAGTGACGACAATACGGCGGATGCGAAATGCATACTCTATACGATGCTTCTCTACTGTTTCAGCCGGATATATACCAAACAGCGACTGGACAACACCAAAGGCTGATACGGCAAAAATATCAATTATCGTTAAAGCCTCTATCGAATATGAAACAGAAACAGAAAAGTAACGAAGGATGCCAGTCAACAGAATTATCGTGCAGCCGGCTTTGAGCGCGGTACCACGCCGCATGCCCTCGACACGGGGAGCTAAAAACAGTATGGAAATGACGGCAGCGACGGCAAGTATTGTTTCGTAGGTTGCCAGTTCAAGCAGGCCTCCCCGCTGCACTATGACAAGAGGTACCGTCGCGTTCCAGCAGCCGAGGTATATGCATATCAATGCTTCAAGGCAAAGGTATCTTCGAAAAATGTTCAAGCCATATATCCTTTCCCCACATGAGATCTACAACAGCCATCTGCCGTTGCAGCCCTCATGCACTACGGTTATCCCGCCATGAAATGGCTTGACATTGAAGCGACCAATGCCAACTTCGCATCTTTGAAATTCCGCGCCACTCTCCAGGCATCGCCAATACTTCAATACTTTTACACCCCAAGGATCTGGCGACGACCGAGAAACATGCTGCTCGCAAATAACTTGTCTCTTGATGAGGCCTAAAGCGCCAACGAATCAATTAGACGCTTAAAAACGTCTACCCGACATATCAAGCAGAAACACCATGAATATATTCAGGACCTTGCAGTTGGCTTGGTGAGGCGCAGCGGACTATTTCATAGATCGAGGAAAATCTTCAAGGATCGAAAAACTTTATGCTTATACTCAATATCCATATCGGCTACCCATCGGCGATGAACAACCTGAAATGCTATTGCAGCGCCGCCCAGGCAAAGGAAAACATCGAGATGGCCATAAGCATTCAATTAAACCTGCCCCTTGAATAGAAAGAGGGCGAATATCCTCGCGAGCCCGCATAACTCAAGGCCGGATGGCTTCACTCCAAGACTCTAAGATCACCTCTGCCTCTGCAAAGTAGCCCAGTGACTCAGGCGTCACTGACGCAGCCCATCACCAGCTTTGCCGCTGGGCTGCCCCGCAACTGTCGGGATCGACCGGACGGGCCGCCTGATACCCCAAGATGCCTTGCTTTTCAGGCTCTGATGAAGGATTGGGAACAAGCTTCGCGACGTAAACGAAGGCTCGATCACTCATCGTCCCCGTAGTACTTGACGCCAATGCGGATGATGTCTCGTCCCTGGTCCTTGCGGTGGTGGTTGGTATCGCGCAGTGAGTAGATGCAACCACAGTACTCTTGCTGGTAGAAACGTTCGCGCTTGCTGATTTCGATCATCCGCGCCGAACCACCGCCCTTGCGCCAGTTGTAATCCCAATAGGTGATCCCCGGATACTTTTGCGCGCTGCGGATGCCGCTATCGGTGATTTGCTTCATGTCTTTCCAGCGCGAGATACCCAGGGAACTGGAAATCACCCTGAAGTTGTTTTCATAGGCGTAGAGCGCAGTGCGTTCGAAGCGCATATCGAAGCACATGGTGCAGCGCGTGCCACGTTCGGGCTCATGCTCCATGCCTTTGGCCCGTTCGAACCAGTTGTCTTTGTCATAGTCGGCATCGATGAACGGCACATTGTGATCTTCGGCAAAGCGAATGTTCTCGTCCTTGCGCAATAGGTATTCCCGTTCGGGATGAATGTTGGGGTTATAGAAGAAGATGGTGTAGTCGATGCCCGAGGCGCTGATCGCCTCCATCACCTCTCCCGAACAGGGAGCGCAGCAGGAGTGCAACAGCAACTTCTGCGCACCATTGGGAAGGCTCAGCCGAGGCCTTTTGAAGTCTGGCATTGGGGGGTGTCCTGGATAGATCGCCCAGATGAAAAAACCAGAGCACGATGATGTGCTCCGGCAACCTTTAGGCAAACGTCGCTGGATGCGTGAAGCGCTCCGCGCAGATAGATGCTCAAACCGTGCTGTGTGCGGCGATGTTGCAATACTGCCCCTTGAAGTACAGCAATGGCTGCGTGGCGGCAGCTTCTTGCAGGTTCAATGCCTTCACTTCACCAATCACGATCAGATGATCGCCTGCAGCGTGCTCGGCATGAATTTCGCAATCGAGCCAGTGCAGGCTACCGGCAATGATGGGATTACCCAGCGGTGACTCCTGCCATTGGACTCCGCGCCATTTGTCCGTGCCACGGCGAGCGAACTGGTTGGAAATACTGACCTGTTCGCCTGAGAGGATATTGACGACGAACCGGCCGGCCTGGCGAATCCTTGGATAGCTGGCCGAGCTGGACATGACGCTGAACGACACCAGCGGCGGGCTCATCGAGACGCTGTAGAACGACTGGCAAGTGAAACCAATCGGTTCGCCATCGATGTGGGAGGTAATCACCGTGATACCGGATGCGTAGTGCCCGAGCGCTTCGCGAAAGCTCATAGGTTCGATAGCAGTACTAGGGAATGGCATATCAGGACCTGAATATTGGGTGCCGTACGAAAGTGCCAAGGACGGTTGAATTAGCTTGAGCTACCACCGCCCCTTTGGCATTCCTTGCGGCTCCAGCTAAGCACTAGTTCGAAAGTTCTCTTCGGACGATTTCCGCACCTGCGCTCAAAGCGCCCAGCTTGCCTCTCGCTACTTTTCGAGACAAAGGCGCCATGCCGCAGTTGGTGCAAGGATAGAGCTTGTCGGCATCGACGAACTGCAGTGCTTTTCGCAGCGTGTTGGCTACTTCTTCTGGAGTCTCAATGACGTTGGAGGCGACGTCGATAGCGCCTACCATCACCTTTTTACCGCGAATGAGTTCTATGAGGTCCATCGGCACATGGGAGTTATGGCACTCCAGTGAAACTATATCGATGCTGGATTTCTGCAGCTTGGGGAAGGCTTCTTCATATTGCCGCCACTCTGATCCCAGCGTCTTTTTCCAGTCTGTATTGGCTTTTATGCCATAGCCATAGCAGATATGTACCGCTGTTTCACATTTGAGGCCTTCAATAGCGCGCTCTAATGTGGCAACACCCCACTCGTTCACCTCATCGAAGAAGACATTGAACGCAGGCTCATCGAACTGGATGATATCGACACCAGCAGCCTCAAGCTCCCTGGCCTCTTGATTGAGGATCTTGGCGAACTCCCAAGCCAGTTTTTCACGGCTTTTATAGTGGCTGTCATAAAGCGTATCGATCATCGTCATCGGACCTGGCAGGGCCCACTTTATGGGTTGCTTGGTTTGCTGGCGCAAGAACTTGGCATCTTCGACAAATACGGGTTTTTGGCGAGTGACCGCACCCACGACCGTCGGCACGCTGGCGTCATAGCGATCACGAATCCTGACGGTCTCGCGCTTCTCGAAATCGACACCGTCCAGATGCTCAATAAAGGTGGTGACGAAGTGCTGGCGGGTTTGTTCGCCATCACTGACGATATCAATGCCTGCCTGCTGCTGCTCTTGCAATGACAAGCGCAAAGCATCCTGCTTACCCTCGACCAGCTCTTCGCCTTGCAACTTCCAAGGTGACCAGAGTTTCTCTGGTTGTGCCAGCCAGGAAGGTTTGGGCAGGCTGCCAGCGGTTGAGGTAGGGAGCAATTTCTTCACAATAGATAACCTTGTATTTTTATCATTCAAAGGGCGTAATTTGCGGACCACTGCTCGAGAATGCCTCGGTAGGGCTTGATGAAGTGCTCCTCGACAAATTGTCCCTGTTCAATGGCCAAGCGACTGCGCTCTTCTCGGTCGTAGACAATTCGGGTCAATGAATAGTCCTGATTCTTCAGGCTTGGCTGATAGGACTTTCCTGCCACAGAGTTTGCATTGTAGATTTCAGGCCGGTAAATCTTTTGAAAGGTATCCATCGTGCTGATGGTGCTGATCAACTCAAGATTAGTGTAGTCATCGAGCAAATCGCCGGAAAAATAAAAGGCCAGGGGCGCAGCACTGTTTGGCGGCATAAAATAACGAACCTTCAACCCCATCTTGTTGAAATATTCATCCGTCAGGGAATATTCATCCTGCTGGTATTCGACACCCAATACAGGATGATTGTTTTCAGTCCGATGATAGGTTCTGCTACTCGAAACACTCAGGCATATGACTGGCGGCTTGTTGAAATTCTGCTTGTACGCACTGGAGTTCACAAAGCACTTGAAGAGGTTGCCATGCAGGTCACCGAAGTTTTCCGGAGTGCTAAAATCTGGCCGCCCATTATTGTGCCCCAACAACAGCACGCTAAAGTCATAATCTCGCACATAAGACGAGAAGTTATTGCCGACAATGCCTTCGGTACGCACATTGGTCTGTCGATCGAGAATATTGGTTTTCAGTATTTCAATCAGCGGCAGGGAATCACCGCTATTGCCAACACCAAGATTCATCGCGACAGAGATAATTTCAAGCTCAACGGAATAACGATCACCCTTGGGGTTATCCCAGTGCGCCAAGGCATTGAAACGGTTATCTATCATTCTCAAGGTATTGCGCAAGTTCTCTTGGCGACTATTACCCCTGGCCAAGTTAGCGAAATTGGTAGTGATCCGTGTATTTTCGGAGGGTTGATAGTCCTCATCAAAAGAAATGCTTTTAATCGAAAATAAAAATTCGCTACTCATTTCAATCCGACACCCTAAAAGAAGAGGCAAACCAGAGGTAATTAATCGGACCTTGATTCATTCCAATTTATTTTCCGGCTTCACTTAATATTCTTTGCGATACTCACAAGTTGCATGTATTTTATGCAAACTTAATGATTGAGTGAAAATGAATTGATTTCACTGAGTCTTTAGCCATCTTCATGATGCGTTATACGGCCAACCGCAGAAGTTCTGCGGCACGGGGGCCTAGCCCCCCCAGCAGTGCGCAACGCCATTGCCTGGGGCAATCCCGGCGCAGGCGACAGCATCCCCACCACAAACGCTGCAACGGCACCCGACGGGTGTTTGCCAGGGCACAAAAAAGCCCGCGGCACATGGGCGCGGGCTCGAGCGGGGTTACAGCAGGCAATGCCGGATCAGTGCCCTGCCTGCTTAGAAGTTCGCCGGGGTGTTGGCACTGATGATCTCGGCCTCATCCTGGCCAATGTTCCTGAAGCTATGGGGCAAGGTGGTAGGGAAGTAGTAACCATCGCCCGGATTGAGCACGCTCACCTGGCCATCCACCGTCAGTTCCACGGTGCCACGGATCACCAGGCCGCACTCCTCGCCTTCGTTGTGCACGATCGGCTCTTCGCCGGAGCTGGCGCCCGGGGCGTACTGCTCGCGCAAAAAGCGCATCTGCCGGTTGGCCAGGGGGGCTCCGACCATCAACAGGCGCAGGCCGTCACGACCCAGGTCCGGTTGTTCGCTGGCACGGAATACGTATTGGTGCTCACGGGGCGGCTGGTCGAAGGTGAAGAAGTCGGCCAGGGACATGGGAATGCCTTCCAGCAGCTTTTTCAGGGAACTGACGGAGGGGCTGACGCGATTCTGTTCGATCAGGGAGATGGTGGCATTGGTAACGCCGCTACGCCGGGCCAGCTCGCGCTGGGAGAGGTTGTAGCTTTCGCGAACGAGTTTGAGTCGGGTGCCCGTGTCCATAACAGCCTTATGTGAGAGGAACTGGAGGGAATCGTGTGGCGGTTGGGTCGCGAAAATCGCGATCTGGCTGCCCCTGGAGCCGGAAAGGCGGCTATTTAAACATGTTTGACGGCGGTGCTGTAAAGGCTGGCGACAAGGGGTTTACGGGGATTTTACGGTGGATTTTCGGGGGCTGGGAGGTCCTGCGTTCGGCCGCGAAGCGGGCGCCAAGCCTGTCGACGCGTGGTGCCTGGCAAACCGCGTCATCGCTCATCGCGAGCAAGCTGCGCTCCTACATAGAACAGGAGCGCGCAGTGCCATGCTCATGCATCCTTTCAGATTAGATGCCGAAACGGTCACGCAGGGCGTAATAGGCGGCGCCCATGGCGGTCAGCGGCGCCTGGAAGGTGCGGCCGCCGATCATTGGCATGTGCGGCAGCGAGGCGAAGGCGTTGAAGCGCTCGGCATCGCCACGAATCATCTCGGCGATCAGCTTGCCGGCCAGGTGCGAGCAGGTCACGCCATGGCCGCTATAGCCTTGCATGTAGTAGGCGTTCTTCTCGATCCGGCCGAATTGCGGCATGCGCGACATGGTCAGCAAGAAGTTGCCGGTCCAGCGGTAGTCGATCTTCACGTCCTTGAGCTGGGGGAAGGTCTTGAGGATCTTCGGCCGGATCAGTTGCTCGATGTCGTTGGGCTCGCGGGCACCGTAGACCACCCCGCCGCCGTACAGCAGGCGGTTGTCACCGGTTAGACGGAAGTAGTCCAGCAGGTAGTTGCAGTCTTCCACGCAATAATTGTTGGTGATCAGGCTGCGGGCCAGTGGTTCCGGCAGCTGCTCGGTGACGACGATCTGCGAGCCGCAGGGCATGCTCTTGCGGGTCACCCGTGGGTCCAGGTCCTGCTGCAGGTAGGCGTTGCCAGCGATCAGCAGGTACTTGGCGCGGACCACGCCCTTGGCAGTGCGCACCACGTTGGGCTCGCCGTAGGTGATTTCCAGGGCCGCCGACTGCTCGAAGATCTTGCCGCCCAGGCCGATGATGGCGTTGGCCTCGCCCAGGGCCAGGTTCAGCGGGTGGATATGCCCGCCCTGCATGTCCAGCAAGCCGCCGACGTAGTTGCGGGTACCGACTTCGCGGTCGATCTGCGCCTTGTCCAGCAGCTTGAGGTTGTGGTTGCCCAACCGTTCCCAGTTGCGCTTCTGCTCGGCCAGGCCCTTGAGCTGCTTGGGGTTCAGGGCGGCGAAGATACCGCCAGGACGGTAGTCGCACTGGATATCGTAGTGCTGGATGCGCTGGCGAATGATGTCCGCGCCTTCGAAGATCATGCTGCCGAGCACCTCGGCGCTCTTTTCCCCGTAGCGCTCTTCGATCACATCCACGTCGCGGCTGTAGGAGTTGACCAATTGCCCGCCGTTGCGCCCGCTGGCGCCGAAGCCGACCTTGGCCGACTCGAGCACGGTGACGCTGTAGCCGGCCTCGGCCAGGAAGAGCGCCGAGGACAGGCCGGTATAGCCGGCGCCGATCACACAGACATCGCACTCCACCAACTGGTCGAGCTCGGGGTAATCGACGGTCCGGTTGCGGGTCGCCGTGTAATAGCTGTTCACGTAGGTTTGCATGTCGTAGTTCCCCAGCAGGTGCGGCTCGACCGCCCTGCCGTTGTTATAGGTCTTAGAGCTTGATCCAGGTCGCCTTGAGCTCGGTGTACTTGTCGAAGGCATGCAGCGACTTGTCGCGGCCATTGCCCGACTGCTTGAAGCCACCGAACGGCGCGGTCATGTCGCCGCCGTCGTACTGGTTGACCCATACGCTGCCGGCGCGCAGGCCCCGGGCGAAGCGATGGGCGCGGCTGAGGTCGCGGGTCCATACGGCAGCGGCCAGGCCGAAGATGCTGTCGTTGGCGATCTGCAGCGCCTGTTCCTCGCTGTCGAACTCGATCACCGCCAGCACCGGGCCGAAGATCTCCTCGCAGGCGATGGTCATGGCGTTGGTCACACCGTCGAAGACGGTCGGTTCGACATACAGGCCGCCGGTGCTTTCCAGGGTGCGCACACCACCGGCCAACAGCCGCCCGCCCTGCTCCTGGCCGATGCCGATGTAGCGCAGCACATTAGCCAGTTGGCGCTCATCCACCACGGCGCCGACGCGGCTGGCCGGGTCCAGCGCATGCCCGGGCTGCCAGGCCTTGAGCGCCTCCACCAGCAACGGCAGGAACTGCTCGCGGATCGACGCCTGCACCAGCAGCCGCGAGCCGGCAGTACAGACTTCGCCCTGGTTGAAGGCGATCGCCGCAGCCGCCGCTCGGGCCGCTTCGCCCAGGTCGGGTGCATCGGCGAACACCACGTTGGCGCTCTTGCCACCAGCCTCCAGCCATACCCGCTTCATGTTGCTCTGGCCAGAGTACTGCAGCAGTTGCTTGCCCACCGCGGTGGAGCCGGTGAAGGCCAGTACGTCCACGTCCATGTGCAGGGCCAGGGCCTTGCCCACGGTGTGGCCGTAGCCCGGCAGGACGTTGAACACGCCCTTGGGAATGCCCGCATCCAAGGCCAGCTGGGCGATGCGGATCGCGGTCAGCGGCGACTTTTCCGAAGGTTTGAGGATGAACGAGTTGCCCACCGCCAGGGCCGGGGCGAACTTCCAGCTGGCCATGATCAGCGGGAAATTCCACGGCACGATGGCCGCCACCACCCCCGAAGGCTCGCGGGTCACCAGGCCCAACTGGTCGTGGGGCGTGGCCGCCACTTCGTCGTAGAGCTTGTCGATGGCTTCGGCATTCCAGCGGATGGCATTGGCCGTGGCCGGGATGTCGATGGCCAGGGAATCGCTGATGGGCTTGCCCATGTCCAGGGTTTCCAGGAGCGCCAGTTCTTCCTGGTGCTCGAGGATCAGCTCAGCAAAGCGGATCAGAATGCGCTTGCGCTCGGCCGGGGCCTTGCCCGACCACACGCCGCTGGCGAAGGCCTGGCGTGCCACGGCCACGGCATGATCGGCATCGGCCTGGTCGGTACTGGCGACATTGGCCAGGAAGCGCCCGTCCACCGGGCTCAGGCATTCGAAAGTGGCGCCGCCCTGGGCAGCGCAGTACTGGCCGTCGATGAAGGCGCGACCTTCCAGGGTGAGGGATTGGAAGCGCTGCTCCCAATCGCTGCGGGATCTAGTCATGGCGAATACTCAACGCGCGAGGACACACGGCCGTCAGACCGTGTGCAGGTACCAGTTGTATTCCAGATCGGAGATGGAGTTCTCGAACTCCGCCAGCTCGCTTTCCTTGCAAGCCACGAACACGTCGATGTACATCGGGTCGATGTACCTGGCCATCACCTCGCTGTCGTCCAGCACGCGCAGGGCATCGCGCAGGTTGCTCGGCAAGCTCGGCTCGCTCTGCTCGTAGGCGTTGCCCTCCATGGCCGGGCCGGGTTCGATCTGGTTGGTCAGGCCGTGGTGGATGCCCGACAGCACCGAGGCCATCAACAGGTAGGGGTTGGCATCGGCACCGGCCACCCGGTGTTCGATGCGCACCGCGTCCGGCGAACCGGTGGGCACGCGCACGGCCACGGTGCGGTTGTCGATGCCCCAGGTCGGCGAGTTCGGCACGTAGAACTGGGCGCCGAAACGGCGGTAGGAGTTGACGTTGGGGCACAGGAAGGCCATCTGCTCCGGCAGGGTATCCAGTACGCCGCCGATGGCATGGCGCAGGGCCGCATTGGTCTCGGGGTCTTCGCTGGCGAAGATATTGTTGCCCTGCTTGTCGAGGATCGAGATGTGCACGTGCAGGCCGTTGCCCGCCTGGCCCGGGTAAGGCTTGGCCATGAAGGTGGTGTCCATCTCATGGTCGTAGGCGATGTTCTTCACCAGGCGCTTGAGCAGCACCGCGTAGTCGCAGGCCTTGATCGGGTCGGACACATGGTGCAGGTTGACCTCGAACTGCGCCGGGGCGCTTTCCTTGACGATGGCGTCGGCGGGGATGCCCTGCTCTTTCGCGCCTTCGAGGATGTCCTGCAGGCAGTCGACGTATTCGTCCAGATCGTCGATCAGGTAGACCTGGGTCGATTGCGGGCGCTTGCCGGAGATCGGCGAACGCGGCGATTGCGGCCGGCCGTTCACGTTGTCCTGGTCGATCAGGTAGAACTCCAGCTCGAAGGCGGCGCAGATGGTCAGGCCCAGCTCGTCGAACTTGCTCACCACCTGGCGCAGCACTTCGCGGGGGTCGGCGAAGAACGGCTGGCCCTCGATCTCGTGCATGGTCATCAGCAACTGCGCGGTGGGGCGCTTCTGCCAGGGCTCGACGCTCAGGGTGCCGGGGATCGGGTAGCAGATGCGGTCGGCGTCGCCGATGTCCAGGCCCAGGCCGGTGCTTTCCACCGTGGAGCCGTTGATATCCAGGGCAAACAGCGAGGCCGGCAGGTTGATGCCCTTCTCATAGACCTTGTGCAGGGCGGTACGCTCGATGCGCTTGCCGCGCACCACACCGTTCATGTCCGCAATCAGCAGATCGACGTAGAGAACCTCGGGATGTTTTTTCAGGAAGGCGTTGGCTTCATTGAGCTGAATGGCACGCGGGGGGACCGACATGATGCACCTATCGTGTTAATTATTATGTTCACTGCGGTGACGCATCAGCAGTCAATCCGAAAGAAAAACCGAAGTCAATAGCCCCACAGGGCGCCGATTCGTTAATTATTTTGCCCCATGAAAACCAAATAAGCCTCAGCACCTGCGACACTCAAGGCTTTCAGATGAAATGCGTTTAGAATTTTTTACATGGAAGTTGTTAATTAAAATCAACGAGGATAAGCTCTGGAAAAACTCGTTCCAGCGTGAATTTCGAGGTGATAAAAATGGCATTCAAGCCATTGATCGGCGTTACTGCGTGCGTCAAAGAGATCGGTCTGCATCCCTACCACGTCAGCGGCGACAAGTACTTGCGTGCGGTCAGCGTCGCGGCCGAAGGCCTGCCCCTGGTCATTCCTTCCCTGGCGGACCTGGTCGATATCCAGGATCTGCTGCACAACCTGGACGGGCTGTTGTTCACCGGCTCGCCATCCAATGTCGAACCCTTCCACTATCAGGGCCCGCCCAGCGAACCGGGTACCGCCCATGATCCGCAACGCGATGCCACCACCCTGCCCCTGCTGCGTGCGGCCGTCGCCGCCGGCGTGCCGGTGCTCGGTATCTGCCGCGGCTTCCAGGAAATGAACGTGGCCTTCGGTGGCAGCCTGCACCAGAAGGTCCACGAGCTGCCGGGCTTTCTCGATCACCGTGAAGCCGACGATCCGCGCATCGAGGTGCAGTACGCCCCCGCGCACCCGGTGGCGATCCAGCCCGGCGGGGTCTTCGCGGCCATGGGCCTGGATGGCGAGATCCAGGTCAACTCGATCCACAGCCAAGGCATCGATCGCCTGGCCCCGGGCCTGCGGGTCGAGGCCGTGGCGCCGGACGGCCTGATCGAGGCGGTATCGGTGGAACACAGCAAGGCCTTCGCCTTCGGCGTGCAGTGGCACCCGGAATGGCAGGTGCTGTCGAACCCGGCCTACCTGCGGATCTTCCAGGCCTTCGGCGACGCCTGCCGGCAACGAGCCGCGCAGCGCCGCTAAGCCCTGCGCGTCGCGCATTTGCACCTGAAACAACACGCCCTGCCCCATGGCGCGTGCCCTCGTGCGCGCCCCACATTCGGCGTGAGCGGCAAACGGCAAGACCACAACAACAAATAGCGTCAGGCCGCCAGGGAGGCGGCGCCGAATCAGCCCGCCCCCCGGGCTGGCAATCAACCTTTAGGCCGGGCCGAATTGGCCGGGCTGCTGACATCTGTTGGGAGTTTCACATGGCAAACGCCTCCAGCACTTACCGGAAGGCCCTCGAAGGCCACCCGAGCCCGCAGAAGGTTCTGGTGAAGATCGACCGCGTGACCAAGAAGTTCGACGAAACCGTAGCCGTGGACGATGTGTCCCTGGAGATCCACCAGGGTGAGATCTTCGCCCTGCTGGGCGGTTCCGGCTCCGGCAAGTCCACCCTGCTGCGCATGCTCGCCGGGTTCGAGCGGCCCACCGAGGGACGCATCTTGCTGGATGGCGTGGACATCACCGACATGCCGCCCTACGAACGACCGATCAACATGATGTTCCAGTCCTATGCCTTGTTCCCCCACATGACCGTGGCCCAGAACATCGCCTTCGGCCTCAAGCAGGACCGTTTGCCGGCAGACGAGATCGACGCCCGGGTCGGCGAGATGCTCAAGCTGGTGCACATGACCCAGTACGCCAAGCGCAAGCCGCACCAATTGTCCGGTGGCCAGCGCCAGCGCGTGGCCCTGGCCCGTTCCCTGGCCAAGCGGCCGAAGCTGCTGTTGCTCGACGAGCCCATGGGCGCCCTGGACAAGAAGCTGCGCTCGCAGATGCAGCTGGAACTGGTGGAGATCATCGAGCGTGTGGGGGTGACCTGCGTGATGGTGACCCACGACCAGGAAGAAGCCATGACCATGGCCCAGCGCATCGCCATCATGCACCTGGGCTGGATCGCCCAGACCGGCAGCCCGGTGGACATCTACGAAGCCCCGGTGAGCCGCCTGGTGTGCGAGTTCATCGGCAACGTCAACGCCTTCGAAGGCACCGTCACCGAAGACCTGGAAGGCTACGCCATCATCGACTGCCCGGACCTGGCGCAGCAGATCTACGTCGGCCATGGGGTCAGCACCTCGGTCCAGGACAAGTCGGTGACCTACGCCATCCGCCCGGAAAAGATGCTGGTCACCACCCTCAAGCCGGAGTCGCGCTACAACTGGTCCCGGGGCAAGGTCCACGACATCGCCTACCTGGGCGGCCACTCGGTGTTCTACGTCGAGCTGCCCGGCGGCAAGATCGTCCAGTCGTTCATGGCCAACGCCGAGCGCCGCGGCGCCCGGCCGACCTGGGATGACGAGGTCTACGTCTGGTGGGAAGACGACAGCGGCGTGGTGCTGCGCGCATGAGGACCTCGACCATGACCCTGGACCGCAAACTACTGCGCATGTTGCCCTCTGGCCGCAAGCTGGTGATCGGCATCCCCTTCCTCTGGCTGTTCCTGTTCTTCATGCTGCCGTTCTTCCTGGTGATGAAGATCAGCTTCTCCGAAGCAGCCCTGGCGATCCCGCCCTACACCGAGATCTATGCCTACGCCGAACAGAAATTCCAGCTGCTGCTGAACCTGGGCAACTACGCCATGCTCGCCAGCGACGAGCTGTACCTCTCGGCCTACCTGGGCTCGCTGAAGGTGGCGCTGATCAGCACCCTGCTGTGCCTGGCGGTGGGGTTCCCCATGGCCTACGCCATCTCCCGGGCCAGCAAGGAAACCCAGAACGTGCTGGTGCTGCTGATCATGATGCCGACCTGGACCGCGATCCTGATCCGCGTCTATGCCTGGATGGGCATCCTGAGCAACAACGGCCTGCTCAACAGCTTCCTGCTGTGGACCGGGCTGATCAGCCAGCCGCTGGAGATCCTCAACACCAACCTCGCGGTGTACATCGGCGTGGTCTACGCCTACCTGCCGTTCATGGTGCTGCCGCTGTACGCCAACCTGGTCAAGCATGACCAGAGCCTGCTGGAAGCCGCCGCCGACCTGGGTTCGAGCAACTTCAACAGCTTCTGGAAGATCACCGTGCCCCTGGCCAAGAACGGCATCATCGCCGGCTGCATGCTGGTGTTCATCCCGGTGGTGGGCGAATTCGTGATCCCGGAACTGCTGGGTGGCCCGGAAACCCTGATGATCGGCCGCGTGCTGTGGCAGGAGTTCTTCAACAACCGTGACTGGCCGGTGGCCTCGGCCCTGGCGGTGGTGATGCTGGCGATCCTGATCGTGCCGATCCTGCTGTTCAACCGCAGCCAGGCCAAAGAGATGGAGGGACGGGCATGAAACGCTTTGAATTTTCCAAACTGATGCTGGTGCTCGGCTTGTCGTTCATCTACCTGCCGATGCTGATCCTGGTGATCTACTCGTTCAACGCCTCCAAGCTGGTGACGGTCTGGGGCGGCTGGTCGGTGAAATGGTACGTGGGCCTGCTGGACAATCAGCAACTGATGGGCTCGGTACTGCGCTCCCTGGAAATCGCCTGCTACACCGCCGTGGCGGCGGTGGCCCTGGGCACCCTGGCGGCCTTCGTGCTGACCCGGGTCACCCGCTTCAAGGGCCGCACCCTGTTCGGCGGCCTGGTCACCGCGCCGCTGGTGATGCCCGAGGTGATCACCGGCCTGTCGCTGTTGCTGCTGTTCGTGGCCATGGCGCAATTGATCGGCTGGCCCATGGAGCGCGGGATCGCCACCATCTGGATCGCCCACACGACATTCTGCGCAGCCTACGTAGCCGTGGTAGTCTCCGCGCGCCTGCGTGAACTGGACCTGTCCATCGAAGAAGCGGCCATGGACTTGGGAGCGCGGCCCTTCAAGGTGTTCTTCCTGATTACCATCCCGATGATCGCCCCGTCCCTGGCGGCGGGCGGCATGATGTCCTTCGCCCTGTCGCTGGACGACCTGGTGCTGGCCAGCTTCGTGTCCGGCCCGGGCTCCACCACCTTGCCGATGGAAGTCTTCTCGGCAGTGCGCCTGGGGGTCAAGCCGGAGATCAACGCGGTGGCCAGCCTGATTTTGCTGGCGGTATCGCTGGTGACCTTCCTGGTCTGGTACTTCGGCCGACGCGCCGAGGAAGCCCGCAAGCGGGCGATCCAGGAGGCCATGGAGTTCACAGCCAACGAAGCGTGGAGCCCCACAGCCGCCAGGCCCCAGGCCAAGCGGCAGCCGGCGACGGCTTGAACCCTTGTGTGACAAGGCCGCCCAGGCGGCCGTTTTGAGAATAAGAATGGAGTTGTCGTGATGAAAATGCCTGGCAGGATATGGTCCGCCAAACTGCTGCTGACACTGTCCCTGACCGGTGCCCTGGTCGCCGGCGCCCAAGCTGGCGACAAAGTGCTGCGCGTCTATAACTGGTCGGACTACATCGCCCCGGACACCCTGAAGAAATTCGAGGCCGAGACCGGCATCCACGTGACCTACGACGTCTTCGACAGCAACGAGACCCTGGAAGCGCGACTGCTGACCGGCAAGTCGGGCTACGACATCGTAGTACCGTCCAACAGCTTCCTGGCCAAGCAGATCAAGGCCGGGGTCTACCAGGAACTGGACAAGTCCAAGCTGCCCAACTGGCAGAACCTCAACCCCGTGCTGCTCAAGAACGCTTCCGCCAGCGACCCGGGCAATGCCCATGCCTTCCCCTACATGTGGGGTTCGATCGGCATCGGCTACAACCCGGACAAGGTCAAGGCGGCCCTGGGCAGCGACGCACCGATCAACTCCTGGGACCTGCTGTTCAAGCCCGAGAACGCCGAGAAGCTCAAGGCCTGCGGCATCAGCTTCCTCGACTCGCCCACCGAGATGCTCCCGGCCGCCCTGCACTACCTGGGCTACCCGGCGGCCAGCAAGGACAAGGCGCAGATCCTCGAGGCCGAGGCGCTGTTCATGAAGATCCGCCCGTCGGTGACCTACTTCCATTCCTCCAAGTACATCTCGGACCTGGCCAACGGCAACATCTGCGTGGCCGTGGGTTACTCCGGCGACGTGCTGCAGGCCCGCTCGCGCGCCGAAGAAGCGGGCAACAAGGAGAAAGTCGCCTTCAGCATTCCCAAGGAAGGCGCCGGCAGCTTCTACGACATGATGGCGATTCCCAAGGACGCCACCAACGTCGACAACGCCTACCTGTTCATGAACTTCCTGATGCGCGCGGACATCATCGCCGAGGTCACCAACAGCCTGGGCTACAGCAACGCCAATGCCGCCGCCACACCGCTGGTGGACGAGGCGATCCGCAACGATCCGGCCTCCTACCCGCCCCAGGACGTACTGGCCACCCTGTATGCGGTACCCGACCAGCCGATCCCTATCCAGCGCGTGATGAACCGCGGCTGGACCCGGATCAAGCTGGGCAAGTGATCCTCTATCCCCTCTTCCGTTCACGTCGCGCCTTACCACCGCGACACTCCTGCGAACGGCTTCACCCGGCTCCCTCGGTTGGGGTGAATCCTTGGCGCCTGCGGGCGCCTTTTTTCATGCTGCCTGCCACCTTCTGCGCATAGCCACTGCCCAGGTCTTGCTGGGCGTTGCGGCCATTGACAGGTACAGCGGAGGCCTCGAGGTCGCTTCGTGTAGCCGCTGCCGCAGGCTGCGCACGGGCGCGTAGCGGCCGCCGGGGCTCGACCTTGTCGCAACCTCGCAGGCTCGGCAGCGGCCATAACACAATGGTATTTTTGCCGCGCGCCACCAGGCGCCGTCATGACCTACAGGGAATCGTATCGATGCATACCGCCGTCCAGCCTTGCCCAGTGCCCAGCCCATCCAGCATCGCCAGCCTGGCCGTCGGGGCAAGCTTCATCGATTGCCGCAAGGTGCTGGCCGACGACCCCGAACGCAGCGCCATGCGCCACCTGCTGGGTCTGATGAGCCGGACCCCGGCCTGGATCGACCGGATGATGGCCCTGCGTAATCGCGTGGTGCAACTGGTCGGCCTCAAGGATCTGGGGCGCCTGACCCGTATCGACCTGGCACGAGCCGATGAGGACTACCAGCCGGGCCAGCGGGTCGGCATCTTCACCCTGGTGTCGCAGACGCCCGACGAAGTGCTGGTGGTGGACCGCGACAAGCACCTGGACGTGTACCTGTCCCTGAATCGCCTGCCCCTGAACGACGACGGGCAACGCCCGGTGGTGCTGTCCACCGTGGTGCACCCGCACAACCTGCTGGGGCGCCTGTACATGCTGCCGGTAGCGCCCTT
Source organism: Pseudomonas piscis (assembly GCF_009380155.1). Classification (GTDB taxonomy): domain Bacteria; phylum Pseudomonadota; class Gammaproteobacteria; order Pseudomonadales; family Pseudomonadaceae; genus Aquipseudomonas; species Aquipseudomonas piscis. The sequence continues at coordinate 1,488,845 of NZ_WHUV01000002.1, forward strand.
TCACCGGATCATCGCGCCCATGACCCTGGCCAATATCAACCGCTGCTGAACCGCTGCGCCCAGGATTGGAGCACCCGATGCCAAGGCCAGGCGGGACTTTTCCTGGCAAGGCAGCAGAAAAAACCTGCCGATTGACGTTTTTCGCCGTCTATCTGCCGCTTTCAGCCTTGCCGGCCGGCCCAGTCTCTACGATTCTGTAGAACCCACCTTGGGGCGGCCGGCGCCGCCCCCTGCAGAACAACCGGAGCGCCCCAATGAAGAGCGTCGCAGAACTGCTGAAACTCAAGGCCAAGCACCATCAGCAAGTGCACACCATCGCCCCGCAGCAGATGGTGCTGGAAGCCCTGATGCTGATGGCCGAGAAAAACGTCGGCGCCTTGCCGGTCCTGGAAAACGGCGCAGTGGTCGGGGTCATCAGCGAACGCGACTATGCGCGCAAGCTGGTGCTGCACGGGCGCTCCTCGGTGGGCACGCCGGTGAGCGCGATCATGAGCTCGCCGGTGATCACCGTGGACTCGCACCAGAATGTCGAGACCTGCATGAGCATCATGACCGACAACCACCTGCGCCACCTGCCCGTGGTGGAGAACGGCCAGTTGCTGGGCCTGCTGTCCATCGGCGACCTGGTCAAGGAAGCGATCGCCGAACAGGCCGACCTGATCCGCCAGCTGGAGCAGTACATCCGCGGCGAGTGATGCCCTCCAGGGGCCGGACCTTCGGCTCCTCCCACCACCCCGAGGACCAGCGCAGGCCTTGGCCAATCCTGCCAATCACGGACAACGCCATGGGCAGCGGGGATATCTGCCTGCCCGGGACTCGCCAAGCCCGGGCCCAGGCATACGACGCAGATTGCCTGGCACGGGTGATGCTCCTGCCTCGCTGGCCGGCAGCGCCGCCACTGGCCACGCGTTTTTTTAACAACCTGCAATAGTAAATCCAGCCTGCACACCCGGCCCCTAGGCGCCCCGCGAGCCCCTGTTCCAGGGCCCTGCAGCTCCCTGATGGCGCACTGGGGCGTCCAACAACATCTCCTGGATCAGCATCGCGCCGGCAATTTATGGCAGGACTTGCCGTCGGGTCTTGTTACCATTGCGCACATTTGCGTGAAGCTTTGATGACAGGCAGGTTATCTGTGAATTTTATCCGTCGTTGCCTACAACACCCCCTTGCCCCCCTGTGCACCCTGTTCGGCCTTCTGTTGCTGATCCCCATGGGCGCGCGCCTGGCCCTGGGCTGGTCCAACCCGCTGGGCTACCTTTCCGACCTGGCCAGCGCCAGCCTGCTCACCGTGCTGCTGTACCGCCGACACTGGTGGCTGGCCTTGCCTGTGCTGGTGATCTGGGCCCTGCTGACCCTGGTCAGCGCCGAGCTGGTCAGCGCCGTGGGCCGCATGCCCAACGTCTCCGACCTGCACTACCTGGTGGACCCGCAATTCGTCGAGAACTCCACTGGCGGCGGCCAGGCCCACCCCGAGCTGGGCCTGGCGCTGTTGCTGGGCCTGGTGCTGTGGCTGGTAGTGCAGCGCAGCAGTCGCGGGGTATCGCTGCCGGCCCTGCCTCGCCACGCCTGGAGCCTGCCGGCGGTGCTGCTGCTGGCCCACGGTGGCATCCAGTACCTCAAGCCCAGCGAGGCTGACCAATGGCAGTTGTTCAACCTGCCGCACCAGGCCCTGGCCACTGCCGTGGGCCAGGCGCAAATCCGCGTGGAAGACTGGCTCGATGGCGACGCCCCAGACACGCCAGTGCAGATGGCCGGCCTGACCAGCCTGGATCTCGAAGGCCAGCCGCTGCTGCCCAGCGCCGGCCGGGCGCGCAACGTGCTGCTGATCGCCCTGGAAGGCATTCCCGGCGCCTATATCAAGACCAACCGCGAAGCGCTGCATAGCCGCTACCAGGAAAACCTGATGCCCAAGCTCAGCGCCTGGGCCGAACGCGGGATGAACACCCCCGACTACGTACTGCACAGCCACCAGACCATCCGCGGCCTGTACGCCATGCTCTGCGGCGACTATGACAAGCTGGACAACGGCACGCCCAAGGGCGTGGAGATGCTGACCCAGAACCAGCGCAACAAGGCCTGCCTGCCGGCGCAGATGCACAAGTTCGGCTTCCAGACCCACTACTTGCAGGGTGCCGGCCTGCGCTTCATGGCCAAGGACAAGATCATGCCGCACATCGGCTTCGATTCGACCCATGGCCTGGAATGGTTCAACAACCCCAATTACCTGGAATTTCCCTGGGGCAAGGATGACAAGGCGTTCTTCGAAGGCGCCCTGGGCTACATCGACCAGCTGAAGAAGAACAAGCAGCCGTGGATGCTCACCCTGCTGACCGTCGGCACCCACCAGCCCTACTCGGCCCCCGAGGAGTACCTGGAACGCTATGACACGCCCAAGCAGGCTGCGGTCGGTTACCTGGACGACGCCATCGGCAACTTCCTCGAGGGCCTGGAGCGCAAGGGCGTGCTCAAGGACACCCTGGTGATCATCACGTCCGATGAGTCCCACGGCATCGACGGCGTGCGCCTGGCCTCGTCCTGGGGCTTCAACCTGATGCTGGCCCCGGACCAGCAACTGTTGCCGCACATCAAGTCCGGTACCTATGGCCATGTCGACCTCAGTGCCTCGGTGCTGGACTACTTCGCCCTGCCGGTGCCCGCCAGCCTCAGCGGCCGCTCGTTGTTCCGCGACTATGCCGGGGGCCGGGAAATCATGTCCTACACCAACGGCAAGCTGCGCTACCACGATGGCCAGGGCACCTTCACCGAGTGTGATTTCCAGCAGCGCTGCCGCAACTACGCCAGCCCCGGCTTCATCGCCGACAGCGCCAGCTTCCTGACCCAGTACGGCGGCCAGCGGGCCCGGCTGGTCAGCGCCCGGGCCACGAACCTGGACCGCAGCCTGTTGCAATCGCCGCTGAACCAGCACTACCAGTTCGGCAGCCCGGCGATCATCCCGCTGCAAGCGCAGATCAAGGACGACTGGGCCGACAACCTGATCGGCGCCCAGTACCTGGAAATGCCCAAGGGCTCGCAGACCCGGGTGCGCTTCACCGTGCGCTCGGCCGATCCGCAGCAGAACGCCTACATCCTGCTCAAGGGCAAGGAACTGGAACAGGACGTGCCTCTGGGCCTGCCGGACGAAATGCTGGTGACCCCGGACCAGCCCCTGCAGATGGATTTCAGCTTCGACAACCCGCAGACCCGCAAGGCATTCTCCTTCCACCTGCTGGGCTATGGCCTGGGCGCCGTGGAAGTCAGCGACTTCAGCGTGATCACCGAACTGCCGGGCCAGGAAGACAACAACGTGGACATGTCCCTGGAGGACGACAGCGAGCATTCCAGCTGATCCACGGGCGGGCCTGCCCATGCCCTGCGGCAGGCCCCACGGTAATCCGGAACCTGGTCCAGGTTCCGCCACCTGCTGACGGGCGCTGGCGCAACGCCGGCTTTGCGGCTATTTCTACCAGGCCTGCCTGAACGAGCCCCGAGCATGAACCAACCCGCCGCGCCATCCCTGGAACGACTCGCCGCCGCCCTGGACACCCAGCCTTTCATGGTCTTGACCGGAGCCGGTATCAGCACCCCTTCGGGCATCCCCGACTACCGCGACAACGAAGGCGTGCGCCGTGGGCGGCAACCGATGATGTACCAGGAATTCCTCAACCAGAGCGAAGCCCGCCGGCGCTACTGGGCCCGGGCCATGCTCGGCTGGCCGCGCATCCGCCAGGCCCGGCCGAACGCCGCGCACCTGGCCCTGGCGCAGTTGCAGGCCAGAGGACGGATCGCCGGGGTGATCACCCAGAACGTCGACACCCTGCACGACCAGGCCGGCAGCCCCGGGGTCATCGAACTCCACGGCAGCTTGCACTGGGTGCTGTGCCTGGACTGCAACCAGCGCAGCGAGCGCGACGCCATCCAGCAACAGTTGGAGACACAGAACCCGTACCTGGCCGGCGTTGACGCAGTACAGGCGCCCGATGGCGATACCCTGCTGGACCCGGCCTTCGAGGCACGCTTCCAGGTGCCCCACTGCCCCCACTGCCAAGGCGCGCGGCTCAAGCCCGACGTGGTGTTCTTCGGCGAGAACGTGGCCCCGCCCACGGCCGCCGAGGCCTGGAGTGCGGTACATGAAGCCGGCGGCCTGCTGGTGGTGGGATCGTCGCTGATGGCCTACTCGGCCTTTCGCCTGTGTCGGGCGGTGGTCGAGCAAGGCAAGCCGCTGCTGGCCATCAATTTCGGCAAGACCCGCGCCGATGCGTTGCTGGACCTCAAGCTGGAGCAGCCCTGCGACCAGGCCCTGCCCTGGCTCGCCGAACGCCTGGGCAGTTGAATCAGGCAGGCAGGCGCTGGCCGAGGCTGGCCTCGCGCAGGATGTCGAACAAGGCCTGGGCCGCGGTGGACAGCTCTTCTCCCGGCTTGGTCAGTACTCCGATGGCCCGCTCCACTACCGGCTCGCCGAGGGTGATGCAGTGCCCACCCAGCTCACGCATCTGCCCGGCACACAAGGCCGGTACCGCGCTCACCCCAAGGCCGCTGGCGACCATGCGGCCCACGGTCGCCAACTGGTGGCTCTCGAACTCCACCGGCAACTGCACGCCCTGGGCCCGCAGATGCTCCTCGAGCATGACTCGCACCGTGGAGGGGCGCTGCAGGGTGATGAAGGGCTCCTGCAAAAGCGTCTGCCAGTCGATCTTGCTGCGCTGTGCCAGGGGCGACTCCCGGGACACCACGGCGACGAAGCGATCGACATACAGCGGGGTGAACGCCAGCGAAGTGCTGTCCTGGGGTTCGAAGGCCACCCCCAGCTCGACTTCGCGGTCGCGGACCATCTCCAGCACCTGCTCGTTGATCACATCGTTGACCGTGACGTTGACTTGCGGGTAGCGGGCCCGGAACTGCTTGAGGATCGGCGGCAGCAGGTTGCCGGCGAAGGACGGCATGGCCGCCAGGGTCACCCGCCCGCGTTGTAAGGTGAAGCGCTGGCGCATTTCGTCCTCGGCGTTGTCCCAGTCGGCGATCAGGCGCCGGGCCAGGGGCAACAGCGCCTCGCCCTCGGGCGTCAGGGCGACGTTGCGCGTATTGCGGGTGAACAAGCGTCCGCCCAGACCCTCTTCCAGGGCCTTGATGGTCAGGCTCAGCGCCGACTGCGAGAGGTGCAGGCGCTCACAGGCCAGGGCGAAACTCATGCTGTGGGCCACCGCCAGGAAGGCCCTTATCTGTTTGACCGTCATCCATCATCCTCAGGAGGCGCAGCTACAGGCCACAAGCTATAAGCTTGCAGCTTGCAGCTTGCAGCGCATTATGCTGTTTTTCAAATCAATCAACCTTAAAAATCAACTTAACAAATCAATCCCATGGCGCAACACTGATCCCACAACGGCTGGCCAGCCGCCAACGAACAAGAAAGAGGATGGTGCATATGGCAGGTTTCGATAAGCGCGTGGCGTCCTACGAGGAAGCCCTGGAAGGTCTGCAAGACGGCATGACCGTGATCGCCGGGGGCTTCGGCCTGTGCGGCATTCCCGAGAACCTGATCGCCGAGATCAAGCGCCGGGGGACCCGCGACCTGACCGTGGTATCCAACAACTGTGGCGTCGACGGCTTCGGCCTGGGCGTGCTGCTCGAAGACCGCCAGATCAGCAAGGTGGTGGCCTCCTATGTCGGCGAGAACGCCCTGTTCGAGCAGCAACTGCTCAGCGGCGAGATCGAGGTGGTACTGACCCCCCAGGGCACCCTGGCGGAAAAAATGCGCGCAGGCGGCGCCGGCATCCCGGCCTTCTTCACCGCCACCGGCGTCGGTACTCCCGTGGCCGAAGGCAAGGAGACCCGCGAGTTCAATGGCCGCACCTACCTGATGGAAGAGTCCATCACCGGCGACTTCGCCATCGTCAAGGGCTGGAAGGCCGACCACTTCGGCAACGTGATCTATCGCCACACCGCACAGAACTTCAACCCCCTGGCGGCCACCGCCGGCAAGATCACCGTGGTCGAGGTGGAAGAAATCGTCGAGCCGGGCGAACTGGACCCGGCGCAGATCCATACCCCGGGCATCTACGTCGACCGGGTCATCTGCGGCACCTTCGAGAAGCGCATCGAACAGCGCACCGTGCGCAAGTGATCGCCCTTCCCCAGCCCGACTAAAAGGACAATAAACATGGCTCTTACCCGCGAACAAATGGCTCAGCGCGTCGCCCGCGAACTGCAGGACGGCTACTACGTGAACCTGGGCATCGGCATCCCGACCCTGGTGGCCAACTACATCCCCGACGGCATGGAAGTCATGCTGCAATCGGAAAACGGCCTCCTGGGCATGGGCGCCTTCCCCACCGAAGACCAGATCGACGCCGACATGATCAACGCCGGCAAACAGACCGTGACCGCACGCATCGGCGCATCGATCTTCTCCTCCGCCGAATCCTTCGCGATGATCCGCGGCGGCCACATCGACCTTACCGTGCTCGGCGCCTTCGAAGTGGACGTGCAGGGCAACATCGCCTCGTGGATGATCCCCGGCAAGCTGGTCAAGGGCATGGGCGGCGCCATGGACCTGGTGGCCGGTGCCGACAACATCATCGTCACCATGACCCACGCGTCCAAGGATGGCGAGTCCAAGCTGCTCAGCCGCTGCAGCCTGCCGCTGACCGGCGCGCAGTGCATCAAGCGCGTGCTCACCGACCTGGCCTACCTCGAAATCGAGGATGGCGCCTTCATCCTCAAGGAACGCGCCCCCGGGGTCAGCGTCGAGGAAATCGTCAGCAAGACCGCCGGCAAGCTGATCGTGCCGGACCACGTTCCCGAAATGCAGTTCGCCTGAGGAGCCCATCATGCAAGACGTCGTAATCGTTGCCGCTACCCGCACCGCCGTGGGCACCTTCCAGGGCTCGCTGGCGGCCATTCCCGCCGTCGACCTCGGCGCCGCGGTGATCCGCCAACTGCTGGCCCAGACCGGCATCGACCCGGCCCAGGTCGACGAAGTCATCATGGGCCAGGTGCTCACCGCCGGCGCCGGGCAAAACCCCGCACGCCAGGCCGCGATCAAGGCCGGCCTGCCCCATGCCGTGCCCGCCATGACCCTGAACAAGGTCTGCGGCTCCGGCCTCAAGGCCCTGCACCTGGCCGCCCAGGCCATCCGCTGCGGCGACGCCGAGGTGATCATCGCCGGCGGCCAGGAGAACATGAGCCTGGCCAACTACGTCCTGCCCGGCGCCCGCACCGGCCTACGCATGGGCCACAGCCAGATGATCGACTCCATGATCAGCGATGGCCTGTGGGATGCCTTCAACGACTATCACATGGGCATCACCGCCGAGAACCT
>NZ_WHUV01000003.1 GCF_009380155.1 Pseudomonas piscis
AGTGAAACGATGCATCGCCGATGGTAGTGTGGGGTTTCCCCATGTGAGAGTAGGTCATCGTCAAGATTAAATTCCGAAACCCCAATTGCGAAAGCAGTTGGGGTTTTGTCTTTGCGCGGACGAAAAACATTCCGATTCGAGGACAAATTTGCACAGTTATTTTCGAATCGGAACACTAGAATAGTGGCTATTTTTCTCAATTCCCGAGCCCTCTATGCTGGATCCGGTTGATACCCCCGGGGTGTCGGAATTGCCGCTGGATGATCTGGTCGCCTGCCATGAGTGCGACTTGCTGATGCGCAAGCCAAGACTCGCCCATGGTGAAAAAGCCCAATGCCCGCGTTGCGGTTACGAGTTGTATGCCCACCGGCACAACGTCGTCCAACGCAGCCTGGCCCTGGTGATCGCCGCCTTGCTGCTCTATGTGCCGGCCAATTTCCTGCCCATCATGCAGCTCGATCTCATGGGGCAGTCTTCCGACGATACGGTCTGGAGTGGAGTTCTAGGGCTGTTCGACACGGGCATGCAAGGCGTGGCAGTGGTGGTGTTCCTCTGCAGCATGGGCATCCCGTTGTTGAAGCTGATCTGCCAATTGCTGGTCCTGTTGAGCATTCGCTGGTGCATCGGTCGAAGCTACGGTCTGTTGCTCTATCGTATTTATCACCACCTGCGCGACTGGGGCATGCTCGAGGTCTACCTCATGGGGGTGCTGGTAGCCATCGTCAAGCTGGCCGATATGGCGTCCATTACCGTGGGCCCGGGCCTGGTGTGCTTTATCGCGTTGCTGTTGATCCAGGTCTGGCTGGAAGTGGTGATGTCGCCACACCAGGTCTGGCAGGCGTTATCCGGAGAAGACGTGCATGCGGGCGATTGATGCGGGCATCCTGATTTGTACCGAATGCCATGAGTTGAACCGGCAGCAGGCCGACAGTCACAGCCAGTCCTGCACACGTTGTGGAGCCAAGGTCCATGCCCGTCGTCCCAACAGCATCCTGCGGACCTGGGCATTGCTGATCACGGCGGCCATCCTCTATATCCCGGCCAACGTCCTGCCGATCATGACGGTCAGCGCCCTGGGCCAAGGCAGCCCCAGCACCATCATGTCGGGTGTCATCCAATTGGTGCAGCACGGCATGATTCCTATCGCCACGGTGGTATTCGTCGCCAGCATCCTGGTGCCGACCTTCAAGCTGGTGGGTATCGCCTTGCTGCTGTTCTCGGTGCAACGCCACCAACCGTTGTCGGCTAGGCAGCGGATCGTCATGTATCGCTTCATCGAATTCATCGGCCGCTGGTCGATGCTGGATATCTTCGTCATCGCCATCCTGGTGGCGGTGGTCAACTTTGGCCGGCTGGCCAGCATCGAAGCCAACCTCGGTGCGGTCGCCTTTGCCAGTGTGGTGATCCTCACCATGATGGCTGCGATAACCTTCGATCCCCGACTGATCTGGGACAACACGGAGTCGGACGACGACCATGAGTGATTTGCCTACTGCCAAAACCCGACCGGCTTCCAATTGGTCGGCCATCTGGGTGCTGCCCCTGATTGCCCTGGTCATTGGTGGCTGGCTGGGCTGGCGCGCCTACAGCGAGACCGGGATCCTGATCCAGCTACGCTTTGAAAGCGGCGAAGGCGTCCAGGCCAACAAGACCGAGGTGTTCTACAAAGGCATGCCCGTGGGCAAGGTCAAGTCTCTGGAACTGGATGACGAGGGCAGCTCCAAGGGCGTGGTCGCCACCGTCGAGATGAGCAAGGATGTCGAGCAGTACCTGAAGACCAACACGCGCTTCTGGCTGGTCAAGCCGAGCGTCAGCCTGGCCGGTATCACCGGCCTGGAAACCCTGGTCTCGGGCAACTACATCGCCGTCAGCCCGGGAGAAGGTGGAGAACCGACCCGCAAGTTCACCGCGCTGGTCGAGGAGCCGCCCCTGTCCGATGCCAAGCCCGGCCTGCACCTGACCATCAAGGCCGAGCGCCTGGGCTCGCTGACCCGTGGCAGTCCGGTGTTCTACAAACAGATCCAGGTCGGCCAGATCAAGAGCTACCTGCTCTCCGAAGACCAGAGCACCGTCGAACTCAAGGTCTACATCGAGCCGACCTATGCCAGCCTAGTGCGCAAGCACACGCGTTTCTGGAACGCCAGCGGCATCAGTGTCGACGCCAACCTGAGCGGGCTGAAAATCCGCAGCGAATCCCTGGCCAGCATCGTCGCCGGTGGTATTGCCTTCGCCACTCCGGAGAATCGCAAGGACAGCCCGCCGACTGACCCGAGCCTGCCGTTTCGCCTCTACGAAGACTTCGACGCCGCCCAGGCCGGTATCCGGGTCAAGGTCAAGCTCAGCGATTTCGAAGGCCTGCAGGCCGGGCATACGCCAGTGATGTACAAGGGCATCCAGGTCGGCAGCCTGAAAGCCCTGAAAGTCGATGCCGACCTGACCAGCGCCACCGCCGAATTGACCCTCGACCCGCTGGCCGAAGACTACCTGGTGCAGGGGACCCAGTTCTGGACCGTCAAGCCATCCATCACCCTGGCGGGCATTACCGGGCTGGAGGCCCTGCTCAAGGGCAACTACATCGCCGTTCGCCCCGGCGACAAGGGCGCCGCACCGCAGCGTGAATTCGAGGCTCGGGCCAAGGCGCCACCGCTGGACCTGCGCACACCGGGCCTGCACATGGTGCTGTTCACCGACAACCTCGGTTCCCTGGAGGTCGGCAGCCCGATCCTCTACAAACAGGTCAAGGTCGGCGCGGTACAGAGCTACCAGTTCTCCCACACCCGCAAGCAGCTGGTGATCGGCGTCCATATCGAGAAGGAGTACGAGAAGCTGGTCAACGGCTCGACTCGTTTCTGGAATGTCAGCGGCATCACCCTCACGGGTGGCTTGACCGGTGGCATCCAGATCAAGAGCGAGTCGTTGCAAAGCTTGATGGCCGGCGGCATCGCTTTCGATACGCCAATACCCGATGTACCGCTGAAAAAACGCATCCCGCGGTTCCGCCTGTTCGCCAACCAGGAAGAGGCGGCGCAGCGCGGCATCGTGGTGCAGATCAAGGTCGATCGCGCCGATGGCCTGCGTGCCGGCACCCCGGTGCGCTTCAAGGGCCTGGATGTGGGCAAGCTCGAGCAAGTCACCCTCAGCCCCGATATGCAGTCGGTGATGCTCAAGGCGCGCATCACCGAGGTGCCTGAGCGTATTGCCCGGGTCGGTAGCCAGTTCTGGGTGGTCAAGCCCGAGTTGGGTTTGATGAAGACTTCGAACCTGGAGACCCTGGTCACCGGCCAGTACATCGAGGTCCAGCCACCGGAGAAAAACCTCGGCGCGCAAACCAGCTTCGTGGCCCTGCCACAGCCACCACAGGCCAGTGTCCAGGAGCCTGGCCTGAGCCTGGTGCTGAGCGCTGCCCGGCGTGGATCGCTGAAGATCGGCGTACCGGTGACCTACCGCGAGATAACGGTGGGCAAGGTCACTGGCTACGAACTGGGGCAAACGGCCGATCGGGTCCTGATCCACATTCTTATCGAGCCCAAGTACGCGCCATTGGTACGCGGTGGCACACGCTTCTGGAACAGCAGCGGCTTTGGCGTGGATTTCGGCCTGTTCAAGGGCGCGACCGTGCGTACTGAATCCCTGGAGACCCTGATCCAGGGCGGTATCGCCTTCGCCACCCCGGAGGGAGAGCGCATGGGCAACCCGGCGCGGCCCGAGCAGACTTTCCCGCTGTTCGATCAGTTCGAGGATGAATGGCTGACCTGGGCGCCGAAGATTCCCCTCGGCAAGCAACCGGCCGCCCCAGTGACGCGCTAGCGCCAACCCAATAAAAAAGGCCGCCCTCGCAAGAGGGCGGCCTTTGTGTTTCAGCGCAGGGAAATCAGGCTTCGTCCAACTCCGCCTGTGCTTGATCCTCGGCGTGTTCGTTCATCACCGCCTTGACCTGGTCGTGGCGCCGGATGAACTTCCAGTCCGCTTCATCGATATAGATGCCGTTCGGACCGCTACCGCCTTCCAGGTCGATGGCCACCTGGGCCGAAACCTGCGGCTTCACACTGGCCAGGATCGGCACGAAGCCCAGTTGCAGGCTGGTCTCGAGCAGCGCCGCCTGGTTGCGTTCGTCGATGTCCGCCGCCTCGTCGAGGTAGTAGGGCAGGCGGATACGCCCGGCCTGGTCGCGGTCCATCAAGTGCAGCAACAAGTACATGTTGGTCAGCGCCTTGATGGTCATGGTGGTGCCGTTGGACGCCGCGCCATCGATGTCGGTATGGATCACCGGCTGGCCGTTGACCTTGGTGATCTCGAACGCCAGCTCGAACAGGTCCTTCAGGCCCAGCTGGTTGTGGTTGGCCGCCACCAGCCGCGCCAGGTACTCCTTGGCCTCTTCGTTCTTGTTGTCCTGCTCGGCGCTCTGGCTCAGGTCGAACACCGACAGGGTCTCGCCTTCCTCGTACTGGCCGGCGCTGTGGATGATCTGGTCGATGTGCTTGAGCGCCTCCTTGTTCGGCGCCAGGACGATGCGGAAGCTCTGCAGGTTGGAAACCTGGCGCTTGTTGATCTCGCGGTTGAACAGCGCCAGCTGGTGTTCCAGGCTGTCGTAGTCGCTGCGGATATTGCGCAGGGTCCGGGCGATGTCGGTGACCGCCGCACGGCGCGCCTTGCCCAGGGTCAGGGCTTCCTCGGTGCGGTGCGAATAGGCGTTGATCAGCAATTGCAGGCGACGCTCGACATCATCCTCGCTGTCGAACTTGGCCACGCCCTTGAGGCGCACCTGGGCATACAACGCCTCGATCTGGCCATCGACCCGCTGCAGGCCCTGCCAGCTGTCCTGGTAGTCGTTGAGCAACGGCAGCAGGTTGTCCATGGAGTCGTCCACCGGGTCCATGAACGGTGTGCCGAACGGCAGGTCCGCCGGCAGCAGCTGGCGACGGCGCAGGGCGTCGTCGAGGGTGCGCTGCTTGGCTTCCATGTCGCTGATCTGGCGACCCACCAGTTGCAGCTTGGCCGACAGTTGCTGGACGCGCTCGGTGAAGGCGTCGCTGGAGCGCTTGAGTTCGTCCTGGGCGGCCTCCATCTGCGCCAGCTGTTCCAGCTTCTCGCCTTCCTCGGCGCTCAGGGTCTGGGTCCGGCGGAAGTCTTCCAGGGCTTTCTGCGCATCCAGTACCTGCTGGTACAGGGCTTCGGTCTGGGTCTTGCTCGCGGCGCGGTCAGCGGCCACGGCGGCCTGGGTCTTGAGCTGCTTGAGCTCCTTCTCCAGGCGCTCCTTCTGGTCGCGCAGGGCCGCGCGGTCGGCCAGGGCCTGCAACGCCGGTGGTTCGATATGGGAGATGTCGATGGTCAGACCGGGCACTTCGAAGCGCTCGCCCTTGAAGCCGTCGAGGATCAGCTCCACGGATTTCACCCACTCGCCATTGTCGTCCAGGGCGATGCCGTGCTCGCCCAGGGGCAGGCTGAACAGCGCACTGTTGAACAGGCGCATCAGGCGTTCCACATCCTGCTGGGAGAACTCCTCGCGCAGGCGGGCGTAGCTGTTGTTGTCGGCGTGGTCGAGCTGCTGCTTCACCGACTTCAGGCGTTTTTCCAGGTCGCGCAGGCGCTCTTCCAGGTCTTCGGCGGAGAACTGCCGGGACTGGGCCAGGGCGCCGGCCAGTTCGTCGTGGGCATCCTTGGCCGCCAGCAGTTGTTGCTCCAGGACCTTGACGTCATCCACTAGGGCGAAGCGGTGCTTGAGCACCGACAGCTCGCCCAGCCAGCGCTGGGTGCCGGTGATTTCCCGCTCCAGGCGCATCATTTCCTGGGTGCTGCTGCGCTGGTCGTTCTGCAGGGCGTCCTGCTCGTTGCGGTAGTGCTCGGCCTGGATGGTCAGCTCTTCCTTGCGCGCACTGGCGTAGTCCGACCAGGTGCCCAGCAGCGAGTCCAGCAGCGGCGACAGGCGATGCAGCTTGCCGCGCAGGATGTCCCGTTGCTTCACGCCGTTGGCCAGGGCCTCCACCAGCGGGCCTGCGGCCACCAGCGAGTTGTAGTCCTGCTCCATGCGTCGCACATCGCGGAACGCCTCGTCGCAGGCGGCGATGTAGTCGACGCTGCCCGAGCGCAGGCTGTGTTCGAAGGCATCGAGGAACAGCTGCTTGAGCTTGGCCGCGGTGATTTCGCGCATGTGCAGCAGGTTGATGAACAGCGCGCGGAAGGTCTTCAGGCTCTGTTCGCTGGTGGAACGCAGCGGAATCAGGGTCAGGTCCAGCGGGATCGAGGTGTGGCCACCGACCAGCAGGCGCCGCAGTTCATCGGGCTTGAGCTCGTAGGCCTTCAGGCCATGGCGCTCCAGGTTGGTGAACAGCTCTTTCTGCCGCAGGCAGGTGTCGTCCTTCTGGTAGTGGGCCAGGTCCAGTTGTCCGGCGTAGGCGAAGAACTGGTGGCCGAAGCCACCACCCGGTCCGCGTCCCGACACGCCGATGACGTGGGGGCCGTGGGGCAGCGAGACTTCCACCAGGATGTAGCTGGTGTCGGAGGCGAAGTAGAAGCGCCGCGACTGCTCCAGGCTGTACTTGCCGAAGCTCATGTCCGACATGCGCGCCAGGATCGGGAATTGCAGGGCGTTGATCGACGCCGACTTGCCCAGGTTGTTCGCACCGTAGACCGACAGCGGCTCTTCCAGGGGGAACAGGCCCAGGCTGTAGCCAGCGGTGTTCAAAAGGGCAAAGCGGCGGATGCCGTAGCGTTCCTTGCTCATGCGTCGAGCTCCTGTTCTTCGGCGATGGCCCGGGCCAGCGCGTCTTCTTCACTTTCCTCGGACTCGTCGAATTCGCTCAGGTCCAGCGGGTCATCGGTTTGCAGCAGTTTCTCGTCGCTGTCCTCGTCCACCAGCACCGGGGTCGGCAATGGCAGCACGCTGTGCAGGCTGGCCGCCAGGTCGCGGTCTTGCTGTACCGACAGGCAGACGTCGAGGAAGCGGTGCATCGGCGGCAGGAAGCGGTAGATCCCCGGCTCCTCCAGGGCGAAGCCCAGCTGGGTCATGCGGCGCATGATCTTTTCTTCCAGCTCTTCCTGGGTCTGCACTTCGGCCTGGATGAACAGGTCGCGGTACTTGTCCAGCAGCGAGGGCAGCTCGTCGCGACCCAGGCTGCCGCCGTCGAGCACGGCGATCGGGTCGCGGCCCTGGTCGGCCAGGTGCTCCACCAGGATGAAGGTGAACAGCGCCAGGCGCTGGGCGGTCTTGTTCACCTGCGCCGCGGCGTTTTCCGGCACGAAGTAATAGAAGCCGCGGGTATCGCACACCAGCTCGAAGCCCAGGGCCTTGAACAGGGTGCGGTACTGGTCCTGGAAGTTCGACAGTTGCGCGTACAGCTCCGGATCGCGGCGGCTGACGTGGTAGCCCTTGAACAGCTCGCGGAAGATCGGCGCCAGCTGGGACAGTTCGGAAAGATCAAGATGCATTGGCATTACTCGCAGTTTGCTCGGGCTGGTCGTCGCGAGCCGAGAGCAGGGCGAAGGAGCGCAGGCTGACCTGGTGCTCCTGGGTGTGGTATTCGCGGCGTTCGAGACGCTCGCGCTTGAAGCGTTTTTCCCGGGACAGGCGCGAGAACCAGTACAGCAGCTCGTCGGTGGCGCCGTCCGGTTCCTGGTCCAGCAGCCAGCTCATCAGGTCCGGCATCGGCAGGGCGTTCTCGCAGCGTTCGAGCATTTCCCGGACCGTGCGCGGTGCCTTGGGGGCCAGGCCCTTGTGGGTCTTGTGGGCCTTGGGGAAGCGCGCCGGCTTGGGCTCGAAGCGGGCCAGGGCGTAGACATAGGCCTCCACCTGGCCGGAGCTGCCGAGGAAGGTACTCTGCGGGCGGGTGAACATCGGCATCGCCGCCTGGGGCACCGCATCGATGCCCTTGCGCCGGATGACCGACAGGGCCAGGGCCGCGCCGCGGGTCACGGCATTGTGCCGGCGGGCTTCTTCGCGCAGCGGCAGCAGCAGTTCCCGGGCATGGCGCAGGGTCAGCTGGGCGCTGGTCTGCATCTCCAGGATCCGCGCGTGGGTGCGCAGCAGCATGTCGTCGTCCACCAGGTGGCCCAGGCGCTGCTGTTCGGTGAGCATGCGCAGCAGCACGTTCTCCACCTTGCGCACGCCCTGCTCGAAGGCGCCGTCGGCGTTCACCAGCTGGATCATCGGCTCGACGTATTCGTCCCAGGTGGCCAGCACCTCGGCGTAGCGCTGGCGCAGGGGGATCTGCCGGTCGCTGGTCTTGGCCCGTTCGGCCACCGCCACCAGGGCCTGTTCGTCGTTGGCGAGTTTCTTCAGGACATCGCGTACCCGCATGTCCAGCAGGCGCAGCTGGCGCGCCAGGTCGTGGCCGTCGCGGATCTCGAAGGCGTCCTGGATGTAACCTGCCAGGCGCTCCAGGTGGCGCAGGTAGGCTTCGATCTCCAGGCACAGGCCCAGGCGGTGTTCACGCCGCAGGTAGGCGAGGAAGTCGTGGATCTGCGCGTTGAGCTCGAAGCGGTTCGGGCTTTTCGCCACCGGGACCAGGATGTCCAGGCGTATCCATACGTCCAGCAGGTTGGTGATGTCCTGGGGCGTACTGTCCAGTTGCTGGGTGGCCAGTTGTGAGCGCAGTTCGGCAAGACTCAGGGTGCCTTGGTCGAAGTGCTCGCACAGTGGCTCCAGAAGTGCCCAGTGTTCGGCGAGGGCGCGCAACACGCGCTTGGGTTCGATCATCGGAATGGCCGGCTGGTTGGCAATGAAAAGCGGCGATTGTACTGCATCAGGGGGCCGACGATTCACCCAGGATCCAGTAAGGAGACGGACTGTCGCTTTTGCGCTGCATCAACTGCGGGCGATCTTCGGCGAAGGACGGTAGAATCCCCCACCTCAGTTATCCACAAGTGGCCGACCCTTGCTTATCGAGTCCCGTCGTCGCGCTTATCTGTCCGCCATGCAGGTGGTCAGTTGGGTGCCGCGCAGCGAATTGCCCTTTGCCGCCCCCTCGCGCCCCGAATTGCTGGTTTTGCCGGAGCCGGTGGTGGAGGCGCCGCCTGCGCCCGTCGCCGAGGCCCGGGCCGCAGCGGCCCCGGTGGCGCGCAGTGTCGAGCGGCCGAAGATCGAAGTGCCGCGCCCGGCTGCGGCCTCTGCCCGTCTGGTCGCCAAGCCCGTGGTCGAGGACGAGGAAGCCGCCCCGGTGGTCAAGGCGCCGGTGGTCCCACCGCCGCGCTTCGCCCTGCAACTGTTGCGGGCCGGACATTGCCTGTTGCTGGTGGAATTGCCCACCGGCGAGGCGTTCCAGAGCCGCGACCCGGCCTACCTGCTGCTCAAGGACATGCTGCGCGCCGCCGGCCTGCCGGACAGCCCGCAGATCCTCGCCGAGCCGGTGCGCTGGCCGCGCCTGACCCGCGGCAACCTGGACCAGGGCCCCGAGGCCGCACGGGATTTCGTCCAGGCCTTCGTCGGCATGCGGGTCGAAGAACAACCCTGCGCCTGCCTGTGGCTGGTGGGCCTGCCGGCGATACGTTTTGCCGGCGAGGCCGATGCCGAGTCCTACAACCGTGAGCTGGAGGTCGAGGGCCTGGGCTCGGCCTGGGCCTTGCCCGGGCTGGAACTGTTGATGGACGAGCCGCAGCGCAAGGCCGACGTCTGGCAAGCCATGCGCCGGTTGATGGCGCGCTGGAAAAGCAATGATGAGTAAGAGTAGCGATGAGTGACGCGTTGACCTTCCGCCTGGCCACCGAGGCGGACCTGGATGCCATCCTGAAGATCGAATATGCCGCGTTCAGCCACCCCTGGACCCGCGGCATCTTCATGGATGCCTTCAAATCCTATGAAGTCTGGCTGATGTTCGAAGGCAGCCAGCAAGTGGGGCACGGGGTGATCCAGGTGATCATCGACGAAGCCCACCTGCTGAACATCACCGTCAAGCCGGAAAACCAGGGCCGCGGCCTGGGCCTGCACCTGCTGGAGGCACTGATGAAGCGTGCCTACCAGAAGGACGCCCGGGAATGCTTCCTGGAAGTGCGCTCCAGCAACCAGACCGCCTATCGGTTGTACGAGCGTTATGGCTTCAACGAGGTCGGGCGCCGCCGCGACTACTACCCGGCGGTGGGCGGGCGCGAAGATGCGCTGGTCATGGCCTGCACCCTGGTGGATTGAGCCGCGCCAGCCGGCGCTTTCCTCAGCGCTGGTCATCCAGTGGCTTGCGCCTGGCCAGCTCGGCTTCATCCAGGCCCGAGCCACCACCGATCTGCGAATCGTCGACGATGCTCAGGTCCCAGTCGGCGGGCCGGCTGGCCCCTTTCTCCCGGACGGAGCGGGCGCCATCTTCCGGCGTCAGGATCTCCGGGCTCAGGTCGTTCGCGGTGGACCCGTCCTCGGTGGCCGGGCCGTCGCCGCCAGCCACCGGGGCCTGGTCGTCGAAATGCAATTCCTCCATCGAACCCATGCGGTCCTGGTCGTCATCGATGGGCTCGGGTTGGGGCGCGTTGTAGGGGCGTCGTGGTTCAGTCATGGAAGGTCCTCGAACTTCAGGGGCTTGTAGGGGTGGACCGAGCCCCTTGCCGAAGATTCCCCCCATGGGATGACCGGTATCTGCCGCATCGCGCGTGACCCCGGCCGGAGGTCGTCTGTCAAACCTGCGCATCATTCCTGAGGCTTCACAGCATGAACGAACTACAAGACCTGATTGATAACAACGAGCGTTGGGCCGAAGCGATCAAGCAGCAGGATCCGGAGTTCTTCTCCAAGCTGGCCCGCCAGCAGACCCCGGAGTACCTGTGGATCGGCTGTTCGGACGCACGGGTGCCGGCCAACGAGATTGTCGGCATGCTGCCGGGCGACCTGTTCGTACACCGTAACGTGGCCAATGTGGTGCTGCACACCGACCTCAACTGCCTGTCGGTGATCCAGTACGCGGTGGATGTACTCAAGGTCAAGCACATCCTGGTCACCGGCCATTATGGCTGTGGCGGTGTACGGGCCTCGATGCAGGACCGCCAGCTGGGCCTGATCGATGGCTGGCTGCGTTCGATCCGCGACCTTTACTACGAACACCGTGATGCGCTGGGGGCCCTGACCACGGAAGAGGAGCGGGTCGACCGCCTGTGTGAACTCAACGTGATCCAGCAAGTGGCCAACGTCGGTCACACCAGCATCGTGCAGAACGCCTGGCATCGTGGGCAGAGCCTGTCGATCCACGGCTGCATCTATGGGATCAAGGATGGCCGCTGGAAGAGCCTGAACACCACCATCAGCGGCCCCGAGCAGTTGCCGCCGCAGTACCGCCTGCGCCCGGTGGGCTCGCCCTGAGGCACCTGCAGCGCCCAGCGCCGGCCCGGTCCGGGCCGACGCTGGCGCGACCTCACAGGTGTGGCACTTCGGTGCTGGGTGCCGGTGCGGGGGACTGGAGCTGCAGCAACTGGCTCTTGACCGCTGCGCTGGCGCACTTGGCCGCTGCCTGCTGCTGGTCCAGCTTGCGGATCGAGGTGTAGAACAACTCGCAGGTCTTGGCCTTCTGCGTCACCTGCCAGGTCTGGGTGCAACTGTTCAACTGCGCCTGCGCATCGCTACCCGGCTTGCTGCCCATTCCCGCCTGCCAGCAGGCCGCGCTCAAATCCTGGCCCATCACCTTCAAGCCCGCGGCATCGGCCTTGGTTTCATCATCGTCGTAGTTGGCCGGATCTGCCGCATACCAGATGTAGCTCGGGTGGTTGGAGCCCAGTACCGGCACCTTGAGCCCGGCACTGGGGCTGATCTGCGCCAGGCCCAGCACATTCACCGTTACCCCGTACTGCTGCTTGAGCCAGCTGCGCACCGGCGCACCGAAGGCCACCATCGGCAGGGCGGCGCCGCTGCTGCCCTGGCTGACCTCCTTGACCATGGTGGTCTGGTAGTTGTTGAAGTAGCCGTAGACGCCTTCCAGGTCCTTGCCGGCATTGGACGGTGCGGCGATCGGCGCGATGTCGACGATGGTCTGGTAGGCCGGGGTCTGCGTGGCGTCGATGCCGTTGGCGACCAGCAGGGTGGCCCAGCGATCGGTGGTAGCCGATTCGAGGTAGTCCTGGGCCTGGGTCAGGGAGTAGTCCGGCGGGAAGTGCAGGAGCTCGACGCTCTTGCGGTTTTCCAGGGCCATGCCCAAGGGCAGGAACAGGTACCAGCTGTAGGCCCACTTGCCGTCGCTGTTGAGCTGGCTGGCGCCCTTGTAGGCCAGGTCGCCGGCGTCCAGCAAGGCGCCCAGGGGCTTGCCGTAGCCCGCCGGAACCCCGCTGAACGAGGCCATGACCTTGTCGCCAGTGGTCTTGACGCTGACCTTGGCGTTGGCATAGCCATCGCGTTGCACGCTCTGGGTCAGGTAGTGCGCCACCGTCTGTTCCAGGGTCCAGTCGCGATAGCAGATGACGTTGCAGTTGTTGGGAAAGGCGAACAGCCGGGTCACCCGTTGCGGGCTGCCCAGGTCGACCTCGACATCGGCCATGACGGTGGAACTCAGCGTAGCGGCGGCCAGCGCGAGGGTCAGTCCTGCGAGTTTCAACATGCTCAGATCCTTTTCAGCGTGAACCCCGTCGAAGGGGGCAAGACATACTGGTACAGCGCCGGGCGCAGCGACAGCCGGCGCTGAAAAAATACCTTCCATCCGGCCGCTTGTCGGTACCTACCCCGGGATCAGGCGGGTCAGGGGAAAGCCCAGGCCATGGATCTGGCAGGCGCGTACGAGCACCACCATGAGCAACAGGTACACCGGTTGCCATGGGCTGAAGTGATTCCAGTGCAGTGCCCCCAGCCACGGATGCCGGGCATGGAATTGCGGGTTCGCCTGGCCGATGCGTCCTGAGTGCAGCCAACCGATCAGGACAAAGCCCAGGTAGCCGAGCATTCCGAGCAGACCGAGCCAGAAGCCGAACAGCGCCAGCATCACCAATTGCGGCACTCCGTGGCGCAGGATGAGCCAGTAGCTCCTTGGATTCAGGCGCTTGGGCACCAGGCGCTCGGTCAACCACAGGTCCGGTAACAGCAAGTGGCCAATCAATTGTTGCCAATTGCTGAGCAGGAGGATCCCGAACCCTCCCAGCATGGCACTGCAGACCAGCCCCAGGATCAGCGCCAGCTCAGGGCCGTAGCCTGGCCTGGGCATGAAGTACAGGCCCAGGGCCAGGCCGCTGCCCAGGCTGCAGCGTATCCAGTTGTCCACACCTATCAGGCGTGGAACCAGGCTCCTCCAGAACAACAGGTCGTGCTGGGGCAGGCGTTCCACCAGGGCCGGGAAGCGCGAGGCCAAGGTATGCGACAGCTCCAGGCAGGCCTGCCAGTGTTCGCTCTGGAAGTGACGGACCAGGGCGACCTGGCGGCGCCGGGACGGCGGGGTCAGGAACAGCCGCGCGGCTGCGGACTGGGGCGTGGTATCCGCGTTGTTGGCGGCATCGGCCTCTAGCTTCTGGTAGAAGGCTTCCTGTTGGTAGCGCTCGGCCAGCGCTCGCCACATCCATTCGGGTTCCGGGGTCGCGCCGCGCTTTTCATCCCAGCCGAACAGCTGGCATACCCCTTCGAACACCGACGCCGGCCAGGGCTGCTGATGCAACAGTTCCAGGACCTCACCCTGCCAGTACTGGCGATGGTCGAAGATCTGCAGCCAGGGCTGTGCGCAGTAGCCGCCCAGGCATTCGAGGAACTGCCGGTCCCGGCCTGCGGCCAGCAGTTCTTCCAGCACTCGGCGATATTGCTGCAACAGGCCTTGTACCAGTACCGCTTCCTGCAAGGCGGTCATCGACGGGCGTTGCCAGGGCGTCAGCCAATCCAGGTGGGCCACGGCCCATTCGATCAGCGCCAGGTGTTGTCCGGGAGTGTCGTAACAGATTGCCAGCAAATGCTTGAGGAAAGGTTCGGCGCAGTCCTGCTCTTGGGCCTGCTGCCAGCGCTGTGGCAGGTTGCTGGCGTCCAGGCCGTCCTGCAGCGATCGTAGCACCGGCACCGGCACCGGCACCGGCACCGGCACCGGAGCGGGGCCGGGCACTGGCAAAGGGGCCAGTTCCACCAGGGTCGACCATTGCCGCAGGTTGTCGGCTGCTGGCTGTTGCGCCTCGTGCGCAGCCTCGCTGGTTCGCCAGCGGGCCAGTTGCAGGGCCCGTTCGTAGGCTTCGCGCAAGCGCTGGAAGCCCTCGGCATCGGTGTCGGGCCGCACGCTCTTCAACTGCCGGGCGTAGCTGCGCTTGATCTCTCGTTCATTGGCATCTTGTGGCAGCTCCAGCACCGACCAGCAGTCCATGGGTGGCTCCTAGTGCCAGTGGCCGTTTTCCAGGCGCTGCAGTTGCTCGTTGAGCTGGCTGCGCAGTTCACGGATCCGGCGCTCGTCCTGGGTGTCCAGCATCTGCTGGAACTGTCCGGCCCAGTAGCCGACCTGCTCGCGCAGTTCCCCCAGGCTCTCCTGGTAGAGGCGTTCCAGGCGAGCGCTGAGCAGGGTATTGGCCTGCTGGTCCCGAGGGTGGACCTTCAGTTGCGCCAGGGCCAGCAGGCGCTCCTGGATTTCCTCCGGGGTCAGTACGCCCGGGTTGTTCTCGATCACCAGCGAGTGGCTGTCCCCGGTCAGGGGAATGGTCACCTGGGCCTCCAGCAGGCCGTTGATGTCGTAGGTGAAGCGCACATCCAGCGAGACTTCCCCG
Organism: Pseudomonas piscis; assembly: GCF_009380155.1. Classification (GTDB taxonomy): domain Bacteria; phylum Pseudomonadota; class Gammaproteobacteria; order Pseudomonadales; family Pseudomonadaceae; genus Aquipseudomonas; species Aquipseudomonas piscis. The sequence goes on from NZ_WHUV01000003.1 coordinate 14,614, forward strand.
GCCGGGCGCTTGGGCACCTTGATTTCCAGCTGGCCCAGGGCGACGTTGTCGCGCACCAGGCGGCTCTCGCCCTGGAAGATCTTCAGCAGCACATGGTCCTGATTGTCGTGCAGGGTCTGCACGGACTTGACCCGGCTCACCGGCACCACGCTGTTGCGCTCGATGATCGGCAGGTAGTGCCCGCTTTCGAACTGGTTGCCGTGCTGTTGGGTGGTCTCGATACCCAGGGTGTAGGAGCAGACGTCGGTCAGCACCACCTCTTCCAGGGCCAGGCTGCGTGCCTTGAGCGCGGCCTGCACCGCAGCGCCCTGGGCCACCACCTGGTCCGGGTCGAGGGTGATCGAGGGAAACCGGCCGAACAGCCCGGCTGCCAGCTTGCGCACCAGGGGCATGCGGCTGGCGCCACCGACCAGGAGGATTTCATCCAGGTCGCTGACCCGGATCCGCGCGTCGCGCAGGGCCCGCTCGATGGGCAGGCGCAGGCGTTCCAACAGGGGCGCGCAGAGCGTCGCCAACTGGGCCTGGGTGATGGTCTGGGTCCACTGCCGGCCGTCCACCCGCAAGCTGAATTCGGCGCTGCTGTCCTGGCCCAGGGCCCGGCGCACGCGCTCGGCTTCGCGGCGCAGGGCCTGGAGCACGCTCTGGCGCTCGGGGAAGTCCGGGACCTGGGCCTGTTGTGCGAGGAAGTGCTCCAGCAACAGGCTGTCGAAGTCCTCGCCACCGAGGAAATTGTCGCCGGCGCTGGCGCGGACCTCCATGACCCCGTCGAACAGTTCCAGGATCGACACGTCGAAGGTGCCGCCGCCCAGGTCGAAGACCAGGAACGAGGTTTCCTTGTCACGCTGGTGCAGGCCGTAGGCCAGGGCGGCGGCAGTGGGTTCGTTGACCAGCTTCTCGACCTTGAGCCCGGCCAGCTCGCCGGCGATCCGCGTGGCCTTGCGCTGGGCGTCGCTGAAGTAGGCCGGCACGCTGATCACCGCTTCTACCACCGGTTCGCCATAGCTGCGCTCGACGTCTTCCTTGAGGCTCTTGAGCACCAGCGCCGAGAGTTCTTCCGGGCGCCAGGAGCGCTCGCCCAGGCGTACTTCGGTGTTGCTGCCCATGTAGCGCTTGAACAGCGCGGTGGTCAGGTGTGGATGGGTATGCAGGCGTTCCTTGGCGGCCTGGCCCACCAGGACCCGGCCTTCGTCGTCCAGGCCCACAACGCTGGGCGTCAGGAGCTGCCCCAGAGCGTTGGGCACCAGTTCGCTGGTAGTTTCGCGCCAGACCGCGACCAGGCTGTTGGTGGTTCCCAGGTCGATGCCTACGATCATGACGACGAACTCCTTGGCGGGGGTATAACGGCTGAAACGAATAAGAGGCGCGCAGGATATTACCCGGCGGGGGAATGGGTAAAGAAAATGATGTCACATGGCTATTATAGGGGCGCGCCAACCATTGCCGCCCCTGGTTGGCGGCAATGGCGCACCGGGGGCCGGGTCAGGCCTTGAAGTGCAGGGCGTTGGTCAGGTCGCCCATGGGCTTCTGGCCACGAGCGACCATGGCCTGGTCGCGCTCCTTGAGGCCGTCGAGAGTCTCGAGTTGGAACACCCGGGTGATCAGCCGCAGGACCGAGGCGGTGTCATAGACCGTATGGTCCACCGTGCCCTTGCGGGCGAACGGCGAGACCACCAGCGCCGGGATCCGCGTCCCCGGGCCCCAGCGGTCGCCCTGGGGCGGTGCGACGTGGTCCCACCAGCCGCCGTTCTCGTCGAAGGTGACCACCACCACCATGTTTTTCCACTGCGGGCTCTCGCGCAGCACCTTCAGCGCCCGGTCCAGGTGCCGGTCGCCGGCGGCGACATCGGCATAACCGGCGTGCAGGTTGAGGTTGCCCTGGGGCTTGTAGAAGGTCACCGCCGGCAGCTTGCCGGCCTCGGCGTCGGCGAAGAACTTGTTGCTGCTCGACTCGTCGCCCAGACCGCCGTCACGCAGGCGCTTGGCGCGCTCGCCCGGGTTCTCCGGGCCCTGGCGCACGAAATAGTTGAACGGCTGGTGGTGGTACTGGAAGTTGGGGATCTTGGGAATCCCGCCGGAATCCTTGAACTGCTCCAGGGTGGCCTGCCAGGCGCCGCCATACCAGGCCCAGTCGACATTCTTCTTCGACAGCTTGTCGCCGATGTGTTCGTGGGTCTGGGGCACCAACACGCTGGGCAAGTCGGGCTTGGCGTAGTCCGGGCGGTCCGGGTCGCGGATCCAGGTCGGCCAGTAGGGCGGGGCCATGGTGTTGACCGCGTAGCCGTCCGGGGTCAGCGCGCTGGGGCCGAATTGCGGCGCACCGTCCATGGCGCTGGCCGGGGATTTCTCCAGGGGCTTGAGACGGGTGCCCTTGGGATCGTCGCCCTGCAAGGTGGCGATCTGCGACTTGGCCACCGAGTTGGCTGCATCCGGGTAGAACGGCGCCCTGGCGCTGATCAGGTACTGGTGGTTGAGGAAGGAGCCGCCGAAGGCGCCCTGGAAGAAGTTGTCGCACAGCACGAACTCCCGGGCCACGTCCCACAAGCGCAGGGAGTAGCGGGTCTGGGCGTAGTAGCCCATGGGCAGGGCGCCGGAGTCGGCCCAGGCGACGAAGCCATCGTTCTTGCCGCCGTTGATCTGCATCTGGTTCTGGTAGAACACATGCCACAGGTCGCGGGTCACCAGGCCCAGGGGCAGGTCCTCGCCCTGTGGTCCCTTGAGGGGGAATGGGGCGTTGGGCAGGTTTTCCTGGAACTGGCTTTCCACCGGATAGGTAACCCCATCCAGGGTCTGCGGACCGACTTGCAGCAGGCCGCCCCAGATCGGCGGCAGCTTGTCGAGCAGGCGGCCATCGCGATCGCGTTGTTGGAACGCCTCGGGCTTGAGGGCCGCCAGCGGCTGCTCGACCCCGGGGAAGTTGGCGAACAGGTTGTTGAAGCTGCGGTTCTCGGCGTAGATCACCACCACGGTCTGCACCTGCTCGTGCAGCGCCTGGTCCAGTTCGGTGGGCGACAGCGGGCGCTCATCGGGCTTGCACTGGGGGTCGCCGGTCTTGCCGCAAGCCGCCAGGGTGGCACCGACGCCCAGCACCGCGGCCCCGCCCAAAAAGCGCCGGCGGCTGGTGCCTGTGGGGTGCTCGGCAGCGTTTTCCTTGGTGTCACGCGGGTCGGTATCGTCGCTCATGGCGGCTCCTTGCTCGTCTGTCCGGGTAATCGTTACAAAGTATTTCGCAGGCACGGTAACAACCGAATATGACAAAAAAGCTACAGCGACGCAGGGGTGGGTTGGCTTCGGTGGAACCGCTCAAGCCCGGGCTATGCCGGGAGTTATCCACAAGCCGCGCAGGGCGGCTTGTGGAGCCTGGGCGATGCTCAGGGGGTCATGGGTGGCAGGTAGGCCAGGGTCGTGCCCAGGGCCCAGAGCAGGATCAGCACCAGGGGCGTATGTACCAGCAACTGGACGAAGGAGAAGCCGATCAGGTCCCGGGCCTTCAGGCCCAGAACGCCCAGCAGCGGCAACATGTAGAAGGGGTTGATCAGGTTCGGCAAGGCCTCGGCAGCGTTGTAGATCTGCACCGCCCAGCCCAGGTGGTACTGCAGGTCGTTGGCCACCTGCATCACGTAGGGCGCCTCGATGATCCACTTGCCGCCGCCGGAGGGAATGAAGAAGCCCAGTACCGCCGAGTACAGGCCCATCAGCAAGGCGTAGGTATCGTGGGAGGCGATCTGCACGAAGAAGGTCGAGATGTGATGGGCCAGGGTCTGGCCGTCCACGCCCTTGACCACGGTCATCAGCGCCGCGATGGAGCCGTACAGCGGGAACTGGATCAGCACCCCGGTGGTGGTCGGCACCGCCCGGGCCACGGCATCGAGAAAGCTGCGCGGGCGCCAGTGCAGCAGGGCCCCGGTCATCAGGAACAGGAAGTTGTAGGTGTTGAGCCCGGAGATCGCGGTGATCGCCGGCTTGGTGGCGAACTCGTGATACAGCCAGCCGGCGGCCAGCAGGGCCAGGAGGATGATCAGCAGCGGGCTGTGTTCCAGCCATTCGCCTGGGCGGGTGCGTGGTTGCGCCTTGGGCAGGCTGAAGCTGGGATCGACCCCGCAGGCCTGGGCGTCACGGGCGCTGCCGGGGCCGGGGGCGGTGGCGTAGGCGATCACCAGCGACACCACCACCAGCGCCAGCAGCAGTACGCCCGACTGCCAGAGGAAGATGGTCTGGGTGAAGGGGATCACCCCGGTGATGGCCAGGATCGAAGGTGGCAGGCTGCCGGGGTTGGCCTGCAATTGCGCGGCCGAGGATGACAACCCCAGGGCCCAGACCGCACCCAGGCCCAGGTAGGCCGCGGCGCCGGCGGCGCGGTAGTCCATGCGCAGCTCGGTACGCCGGGCCAGGGCCCGGACCAGCAGGCCGCCGAACACCAGGGACAGGCCCCAGTTGAGCAGCGAGGCGAGCATCGAGATCAGTGCCACCCAGGCTACCGCCGAGCGGCCGTTGGCCGGGATGCGAGCCAGTTTGTCGATCAGTTTCACCGCTGGCGGCGAGCTGGCCACCACATAACCGCCGATGACCACGAAGGCCATCTGCATGGTGAAGGGGATCAGGCTCCAGAAACCGTCGCCAAAGGCCATGGCTGCATCGGTGGGCTTGGCACCCATGGCCAGGGTGGCCAGGGCGACGATGATCACCGCCAGCGCGGCGAACACCCAGGAGTCGGGAAACCAGCGCTCGGCCCAGTTCGAACAGCGCAGGGCGAAGCGGGCGGAGCGGCTATCTTGAATATCGGCGGCCACGTGGATACCTCGTGTTTTCTTATGTTTGTAAGGAGGTCGGCCGCCCCGGGCTGGGGCGGTCGAGAACTGTGCAAGAATGCGGCAATTGCCACGTACTGCAAAGGATTGAACGCACATGACATTTTCCCCCGAAGAACGCGCCGCGCTGCTCCAGGTCAAGGGTGTGGGACCCACGGTGGTGGGGCGCCTGGAGCAGCTGGGCATCGCCTCCCTGGCCGAGCTGGCTGGCGCCGACGCCCTGGATATCGTGACCCGGGCCTCCTCCCTGGTGGGTTCCAGTTGCTGGAAGAACAGCCCCCAGGCCCGCGCGGCGATCCAGGCCGCCATCGCCCTGGCCAAGGGCAACTGAATCTGCGCCCGGTGCGGGGAACGGCTTGTTCCCCGGGACTTTTGCGTAGACCATGGCGCCCTTGTCTTGTGCCACCCGAGTTGCCCTCATGACCCTTGCCAGCGAATCGACGGCGCGTTTTTCCCGCGCCGACTACAGGACCCTGGGCCTGGCCGCCCTGGGCGGGGCCCTGGAAATCTACGACTTCATCATCTTCGTATTCTTCGCCCTGACCCTGAGCCAGCTGTTCTTTCCACCGGAAATGCCCGAGTGGCTGCGGCTGTTGCAGAGCTTCGGGATCTTTGTCACCGGTTACCTGGCCAGGCCCCTGGGCGGCATCCTCATGGCCCACTTCGCCGACCGCCTGGGGCGCAAGAAGGTCTTCAGCCTGAGCATCCTGATGATGGCGCTGCCGTGCCTGCTGATCGGCAGCATGCCCACCTATGCCCAGATCGGTTATTTCGCGCCCTTGTTGCTGCTGGCGCTGCGGGTCCTGCAAGGCGCCGCGGTGGGTGGCGAGGTGCCCAGTGCCTGGGTGTTCGTCGCCGAGCATGCTCCCCGGGCCCATCGCGGTTATGCCCTGGGGTTTCTCCAGGCCGGACTGACCTTCGGCTATTTGCTGGGGGCGTTGACCGCAACCCTCCTGGCCCAGGTCTTCAGCCCCGAGGAAATCCTCGACCACGCCTGGCGCTATCCCTTCCTGCTCGGCGGGGTATTCGGCGTGATCGGTGTCTGGCTGCGTCGCTGGCTGGGCGAGACCCCGGTGTTCATGGCCCTGCAGCAACAACGCGAGAACGCCAGCGAACTGCCCCTGCGCACGGTGCTGCGCGAACACCGCCTGGCGATCCTGCCAGCCCTGATCCTCACTTGCGTGCTGACCTCGGCGGTGGTGGTGTTCGTGGTCATCACCCCGACCATGATGCAGAAGAGCTTCGGCATGAGCGCCAGCCACACCTTCGCCCTGAGCAGCCTGGGCATCGTCTTCCTCAATCTCGGCTGTGTCCTGGCGGGCCTGCTCGTCGACCGCCTGGGGGCCTGGCGCACGGTGATGTTCTACAGCCTGCTGCTGCCCCTGGGGATCGCCGTGCTCTACGGCTGCCTGATCAACGGTGGCGCCTGGATCGGCCTGGCCTACGCCATCGCCGGCCTGGGGTGCGGCGTGGTGGGGGCCGTGCCGTCGGTGATGGTCGGGCTGTTCCCGGCACGGATCCGCGTCTCGGGGATTTCCTTCACCTACAACATCGCCTATGCCCTCTGGGCCAGCATCACCCCGTTGCTGTTGATCGCCCTGATGCCCTGGAGTCCTTGGATCTGCGTGATCTTCTGCGCGGTGATGGGGGCGATCGGGGCAGCCAGTGCCGGGTATTTCGGCACCCGGGTCGGCGAGGCCCGCCGGTCCCAGGTCCAGGAAGCCGGCTGCTGTTGAGCTGGCGGCCTGGCTTCAGTCGACCAGCAACTGGTCCAGGTAGTGACTGCGCTCGTTGCTCAGGCGGGTTACGCAACGGTTGATCAAGGTGGTGTGGGCCGGTTTGCCCGGCTCCACGTCGACCGCCTCCAGCACGCAGGTGCTGTCGCGGTACTTGATCCAGGCGCGCTGGGCGTTCTTCAGCTTGCCCAGGTACTCCTGCTCCTGGAGCAGGTTGCCGGGATAACGCTGGTGGACCCGCTCCAGCAGCGCCTGGTAGCTCTGGTTGAGGGCGCTGTCGGCCAGCTCCTTGTCTTGCTGGGCACAGCGATCGACCTGCTGGCTGTATTGGATGTGCGCGCAGTCCAGGGCTGCTGCTCGCGCTGGCAGCCAAGCGCCGCCGGCGCCGAGCAGCAGGGCGGTGGCCAGAGCGAAGATCCGGGGCTGGCGAGGCATGGCGATCCCTTGGGCGAAGAATGAAGCGGGCATTCTACAGGGCCGCGGCCGGCACAAAAGCGACATGAGCGCGCGGGCCGCGAGTGGCCCTGGTGGCACGCTGGATAACCGGCAGATAACAGCCCGATGACAATTCGCCCGGCCGAGCCTGTCCGGCGCTCAACCGGACTATCATCAGGCCGAGGTTTTCCACCACACCGCAGGAGGCTCCATGGGCGCAGGACACAGTCACGGACAGGTACGGGCCGGGCACGAACGCAAATTGTGGATGGCCCTGGGGCTGACCGGCAGCTTCATGATCGCCGAGGTCATCGGCGCTTTCGTCACCGGTAGCCTGGCGCTGTTGTCGGATGCCGCGCACATGCTCACCGATACCCTGGCGCTGGCGATATCCCTGGTGGCGATCCAGGTCGCCAAGCGCCCGGCGGACCGCAAGCGCACCTTCGGCTATGCGCGATTCGAAATCCTCGCCGCGGCCTTCAATGCCCTGCTGTTGTTCGTGGTGGCCTTCTACATCCTCTTCGAGGCCTGGCAACGCTTGCAGGCACCGCCCGAGATCCAGTCCACGGGAATGCTGGTGATCGCAGTGCTGGGGCTGATCGTCAACCTGATCTCCATGAGCCTGCTGGCCTCCGGCAGCAGCCAGAGCCTCAACGTCAAGGGCGCCTACCTGGAGGTCTGGAGCGACATGCTCGGCTCGCTGGGGGTGATCCTCGCCGCACTGGTGATCATGTACACCGGCTGGGGCTGGGTCGATTCGCTGGTGGCCGCGGCCATCGGCCTGTGGGTGCTGCCACGGACCTGGACCCTGCTCCGGGAAAGCACCAACGTGCTGCTGCAAGGTGTGCCCGAAGGCATCGATATCGACCAGGTGGAGCAGGGCATTCGCGGCGTGCCAGGGGTCAGCGATGTGCACGACCTGCATATCTGGGCCCTGACCAGCGGCAAGAACGTGCTCAGCGCGCACCTGGTGGCCCAGTTGGGCAGCCGTGACGAGCAGGCGATCCTGGCCGAGGTCAGCGAGCTGGTGCAGGAGCGTTTCGAGATCGCCCACGTCACCTTGCAGGTGGAGCAGTCAGGCTTTCACGAACAGGCGCACCAGCACTGAGGGTGGCCCTCAGTCGCGCTCCTCGAGCACATAGCCGACACCGCGCAAGGTATGGATCAGCTTGCGCTCGAAGGGGTCGTCGATCTTGGCCCGCAAGCGGCGGATCGAGACCTCCACCACATTGGTGTCGCAATCGAAGTTCATGTCCCAGACGAAGGAGATGATCTGGGTCCGCGACAGCACCACGCCGCTCTGGCGCATCAGCAGGTGCAACAGGGCGAACTCCTTGGTGGTCAGGTCGATTCGCTGCTTGCCGCGAAAGGCCCGGTGGCGGCCCTGGTCCAGCTCCAGATCGGCGACCCGCAGCACATCCGGTACCGGCGACTGCTCGCTGCGGCGCATCAGGGTACGGACCCTGGCCAGCAGTTCGGGAAAGGCGAACGGCTTGACCAGGTAGTCGTCGGCCCCCAGGTCCAGGCCACGGATCTTGTCCGCCAGCCGGCCCTGGGCGCTGAGCATCATGACCCGGGTATTGCTGAACTGGCGGATCTGGTCCAGCACGCCCCAGCCGTCGATCTGCGGCAGGTTGACGTCCAGGATCACCAGGTCGTAGGCATGCTGGCGCGTCAGGTACAGGCCATCGGCGCCGCTGTTGGCGCAGTCCACGATATAACCACTTTCCGTCAATCCTTGTTGCAGGTAGTCGGCAGTCTTGAGTTCGTCTTCGATAACCAGGATGCGCATATTGAGGAAGTTCTCTGCAATTGATATTGGTAGTCGACAAACACTGGAAAGTTATTATTTAAGTTGTGGGCAAGTTGTCGTTGGTAAGTTGTTAAGTTGCTTGTGGAACTTCTCTTTGTGGGCGTGGAAGTGCCGTGGGACTTGGCTTTGTTGATGGGATCTTAATACAGAAGCCTAGGCCGTAAACCTTGATTACAGATTTGTAATTTTTGCGCCACCCTGCTGATAAGGACCGAAAGTTAAAGTTGGCCGATCTTGAATATTTCCCTGTCGACAAGTACAGCGGTGTAATTCATATCGGTCGAATAACCCTTTTATATGTACCGGTATATACCGCCGTGCCTGCGCCAAGACTTCGTTTCAGCAAGGGTCGGAACCTGATATGCCGAATTTCCCGAGAATCTGCGCCCGGGCCGCAAGGCGCTGTTGCACGGCTTTATTACTGGTCCTGGCGGGGCAAGCCGCGAATGCCGCCGGGCAACCGGTGTTGAGCCTGGACAGCGCCATGGCCAAGGCTTTTGCCAACAATCCGGAACTGGCCGCTGCGAGCTGGGAGATCGATATCGCCCAGGGCGCCCGCCAGCAGGCCGGGCTGATTCCCAACCCGGTGCTATCCACGGATATCGAGAACACCAAGCGCGGACAGGGCACCACCTCGGTCAAGCTCACCCAGACCCTGGAACTGGGGGGCAAGCGCGGCGCGCGGGTGGAGGTGGCCAGCCAGGGCCAGAGGCTCGCGGACCTGGAGCTGGATCGGCGGCGCAACCAGTTGCGCGCCGATGTACTGGACGCCTACTACGCAGCGCTGCGGGCCCAGGAGCGCACGCAATTGGCCGGGCGCTCCCTGGCCCTGGCCGAACGCGGTCTTGCCGTGGCCCAGGGGCGGGTCGGTGCCGGCAAGGCATCGCCGGTGGAGGCCACCCGGGCCCAGGTGCAACTGGCGGAGATCCGCCTGGAACTCAATCGTGGCCAGTTGGAGCAGGACAACGCCTATCGGCAGCTGGCCAGGGTCACCGGTAGCGCCAGCGCGGACTTTTCCGCAGTGCAGGAGCAGTCCGGGGGCGTCACTGCGCCGCCGGCGCCAGCGCAGCTGTTGAATCGCCTGCCCCAGACTGCGGAGCTGCGCCTGGCAGAGCAGGAGATCGCCCAGCGCGAGGCGTCCCTGGACCTGGAAAAGGCCCAGCGCATTCCCGACCTGGACATCAGCATCGGCAGCCAATACGACGCCAGCAGGAACGAAGACGGCAGCAAGAAGGACCGGATCAACCTGGTCGGCCTGTCGATGCCGTTGCCGCTGTTCAATCGCAACCAGGGCAACGTGCTCTCCGCCGCGCGCCGCGCCGACCAGGCCCGGGACCTGCGCAACGCCACTGAACTGCGCCTGCGTACCGAGACCCGCCAGGCCCTGGAGCAGTGGGAAACCGCCCGGCGTGAAGTGCAGTCGTTCAACCAGACCATCCTGCCCGCCGCCCAGAGCGCGGTGGACAGTGCCACCCGTGGCTTCGAGATGGGCAAATTCAGCTTTCTCGAGGTGCTCGATGCCCAGCGCACATTGATTGGCGCCCGCAACCAGTACCTGGTGGCGGTAGCGCAAAGCACGGATGCCTGGGTACGGATCGAGCGTATCTACGGCGACCTCAGCCGCTGGTGAAACCCTGGCTGCGGGGCCTCGCGTACTTCGCCCTGTTGCTGCTCAGCGACTGCGGCAGGGTGCCTCCGGCCAGCAGCCACGAGCCCCCCCGGCACTGGTGCGTGCACGAGCTGCACCGGGCCCTGGAGAAGTTCTTCTTTCCGTCTACTTCGTAAGGCCGCGCCTGCGCCGCCGACCCTCGACATTTTCAGGAGCATCCATGGACAAAAAACGCAGCCTTGTTGTGGCCATAGTGGCGGTGGCCGGCCTGGGGCTGGCGGCCTCTTTGCTGCCGGGCCTGTTCAATCGCCAGGCCCCGGCCACAGGCCAGCCTTCAGCGTCCACGGCGCCCGCCGGGCATGGCGAACCGGGGCATACCGAGCAAGGGCACGGCGAACAGGGCCATGGGGAGGAGGGCCACGAAGGCCTGGTGGAACTCGATGCCCAGCAGATTGCCGCGGCCGGGATCGAGCTGGCCGAGGCCGGCCCGCGGCGTCTGGATCGCCTGCTCAGCCTGCCGGGGGAGATCCGCTTCGACGAGGACCGCACCTCGCATATCGTGCCGCGCGCTGCCGGGGTAGTGGAGTCGGTACAGGCCAACCTCGGCCAGTCGGTCAAGCGTGGCGACCTGCTGGCGGTGATTGCCAGCCAGCAGGTTTCCGACCAGCGCAGCGAGCTGGCGGCGGCCGGCCGGCGGGTGGAACTGGCCCGTACCACCTTCGAGCGTGAGCGTCAGTTGTGGGTCGACCAGATCTCCGCCGAGCAGGACTACCTGCTGGCGCGGCAGACGCTGCAAGAGGCCGAGATCGCCCTGGGCAACGCCCGGCAGAAGATGGCGGCGCTAGCTGGCAGTGCCCAGCTGGCGGGGGGCAACCGTTATGAAATGCGTGCACCGTTCGATGGCGTGGTGGTGGAAAAGCACCTCAGCGTCGGCGAAGTGGTGGGCGAGACCACGGCGGCTTTCACCCTGTCCGACCTGTCCCGGGTCTGGGCGACCTTCGGCGTATTCCCCAAGGACCTGGACAAGGTCCGGGTCGGCCAGTCGGTGAATGTCAGCTCCAGCGAACTGGGCTCCCAGGTCCGCGGGCAGGTGGCCTATGTCGGCAACCTGCTGGGGGAGCAGACCCGCACCGCCACGGTCCGGGTGACCCTGGCCAACCCCAAGGAGACCTGGCGCCCGGGCCTGTTCGTGGCGGTCGAGGTGGCCACCGCGGCCGTCGAGGTGCCGGTCAGCGTGCCCCAGGAGGCGATCCAGACCGTGGAAGAACGGCCTTCGGTGTTCGTGCGCGTGGCCGAGGGTTTCCAGGCTACGCCCGTGGTGCTCGGGGCCAGCCAGGATGGGTTCGTGGAAGTCCGCGAAGGCTTGGCCGCCGGCGCCCAGGTCGCCACGCGCGGCAGCTTCACCCTCAAGTCCGAACTGGGCAAGGGTTCGGCCGAGCACAGCCACTGAACAGGCCCTAGCGGAGAGTGACTATCCATGTTTGAACGCATCATTCAATTCGCCATCGAGCAGCGCATCATCGTCCTGCTGGGGGTACTGCTGATGGCCGGTATCGGCATCGCCAGCTACCAGAAGCTGCCGATCGACGCCGTCCCCGACATCACCAACGTCCAGGTGCAGATCAACTCCGCGGCGCCGGGTTTCTCGCCGCTGGAGACCGAGCAGCGCATCACCTTTCCCATCGAGACCGCCATGGCCGGCCTGCCGGGCTTGCAGCAGACCCGCTCGCTATCGCGTTCGGGCCTGTCCCAGGTGACGGTGATCTTCAAGGACGGCACCGATATCTTCTTCGCCCGGCAACTGGTCAACGAGCGCCTGCAGGTGGCTCGCGAGCAACTGCCCGAAGGGGTGGAGGCGCAGATGGGGCCGATTTCCACCGGGCTGGGAGAAATCTTCCTGTGGACTGTGGAGACCGAGGAAGGCGCACGCAAGGAGGATGGCACGCCCTATACCCCAACCGACCTGCGGGTGATCCAGGACTGGATCATCAAGCCGCAGTTGCGCAACGTTCCCGGGGTAGCCGAGATCAACACCATCGGCGGCTTCGCCAAGGAGTACCAGATCGCTCCTGATCCCAAGCGCCTGGCGGCCCACCGCCTGACCCTCACCGACCTGGTGACGGCCCTGGAACGCAACAATGCCAACGTCGGTGCCGGCTATATCGAGCGCAGCGGCGAACAGTTGCTGATCCGTGCCCCGGGGCAACTGGCCTCCATCGACGATATCGCCAACATCGTCATTAGCAGCAGCGACGGCACGCCGATCCGCGTGCGCAACGTGGCCCAGGTGGAAATCGGCCGTGAGCTGCGCACCGGCGCGGCCACCGAGAATGGCCGTGAAGTGGTGCTGGGCACAGTGTTCATGCTGATCGGCGAAAACAGCCGCGCGGTGTCCCAGGCGGTGGCCAAGCGGCTCGAGGAAATCAATCGCACACTGCCCGAGGGCGTGGTGGCGGTCACCGTGTACGACCGCACCAACCTGGTGGAGAAAGCCATCGCCACGGTGAAGAAGAACCTCTTCGAGGGCGCACTGCTGGTGATCGTCATCCTGTTCCTGTTCCTGGGAAATATCCGCGCGGCGTTGATCACCGCCCTGGTGATCCCGCTGTCGATGCTGTTCACCTTCACCGGCATGTTCAGCAACAAGGTCAGTGCCAACCTGATGAGCCTCGGCGCTCTGGACTTCGGGATCATCGTCGACGGTGCGGTGGTGATCGTCGAGAACGCCATCCGCCGGCTGGCCCATGCCCAGCAGAGCCACGGGCGCATGCTGACCCGCTCGGAGCGCCTGCATGAAGTCTTTGCCGCGGCCAAGGAAGCCCGGCGCCCACTGATCTACGGCCAGTTGATCATCATGGTGGTGTACCTGCCGATCTTCGCCCTCACCGGCGTGTCCGGGAAGATGTTCCACCCCATGGCCTTCACCGTGGTCATGGCCCTCCTGGGGGCGATGATCCTTTCGGTGACATTCGTCCCGGCGGCCATTGCGCTGTTCGTCACCGGCAAGGTCCAGGAGAAGGAGAACCTGGTGATGCGCAACGCCAAGCGTGGTTATGCACCGGTGCTGGACTGGGTGATGCAGCGGCGCGGGCTGACCTTCGCCCTGGCCGGCGCGGTCCTGGTGGGCAGCGGCCTGTTGGCCAGCCGCATGGGCAGCGAGTTCATCCCCAGCCTCAGCGAGGGCGACCTGGCCCTGCAGGCCCTGCGGGTGCCGGGTACCAGCCTTTCGCAATCGGTGGACATGCAGCAGCGCCTGGAGAAGACCCTGCTGGGCCAAGTGCCGGAGGTAGAGCGGGTGTTCGCTCGCACCGGCACCGCGGAGATCGCCTCTGACCCGATGCCGCCGAACATTTCCGACAGCTACGTGATGCTCAAGCCCAAGGCCCAGTGGCCAGACCCGGGCAAGTCCCGGGAGGCGCTGATCGCCGATATCCAGCGCGCCAGCGCCATGGTGCCGGGCAATGCCTATGAGTTGTCGCAGCCGATCCAGTTGCGTTTCAACGAACTGATTTCCGGGGTGCGCAGCGATGTCGCGGTCAAGGTCTTCGGCGACGACATGGCGGTGCTGAACAAGACTGCCAACGAGATCGCCAGCGCCTTGCAGGGCTTGGCGGGCGCTTCGGAGGTCAAGGTGGAGCAGACCACCGGGCTGCCGGTGCTGACCATCAATATCGACCGTGACAAAGCCGCGCGCTATGGCCTCAACGTCGGTGATGTGCAAGACACCATCGCGGTGGCCGTGGGCGGGCGCCAGGCCGGAATCCTGTATGAGGGCGATCGGCGCTTCGACATGGTGGTGCGCCTGTCCGATCAGTTGCGTACCGACATCGATGGGTTGTCACGGCTGTTGGTCCCGATCCCGGCGACGGCCGGCAGCGTCAACGGGCAGATTGGTTTCATCGCGCTGTCGGAAGTGGCCAGCCTGGACTTGGTCCTGGGGCCCAACCAGGTCAGCCGGGAAAACGGCAAGCGCCTGGTGATCGTCAGCGCCAACGTGCGCGGTCGGGATATCGGCTCCTTCGTCGAGGAGGCCACGACCCTGATCGCCGACAAGGTGAAGGTCCCGGCGGGTTACTGGACCACCTGGGGCGGCCAGTTCGAACAGTTGCAGGAGGCTTCCCAGCGCCTGCAGGTGGTGGTGCCGGTGGCCCTGCTACTGGTGTTCGGCCTGCTGTTCATGATGTTCAACAACCTCAAGGACGGACTGCTGGTGTTCACCGGAATTCCCTTCGCCCTGACGGGCGGGATCATGGCCTTGTGGCTGCGGGACATTCCGCTGTCGATCTCGGCGGGGGTCGGTTTCATCGCCCTGTCGGGGGTGGCGGTGCTCAACGGGCTGGTGATGATTGCCTTCATCCGCAACCTGCGGGAGGAGGGGCGGTCGCTGCCCATGGCCATCCGTGAGGGCGCCCTGACCCGGTTGCGTCCGGTACTGATGACGGCGTTGGTGGCGTCCCTGGGCTTCGTGCCCATGGCCTTGGCCACCGGCACCGGCGCCGAGGTGCAACGCCCCCTGGCCACGGTGGTGATCGGCGGCATCCTGTCCTCCACCATCCTCACCCTGCTGGTACTGCCCGCGCTGTACCAGTGGGCCCACCGCCGGGAGGAGTGATGCCTGTGTGATCGCTCCCGGGAGTGGCTTCGTTTAGCCGCTGCCGCAGGCTGCGCACGGAAGCGCAGCGGCCGCGGTTACAGGTCAGAGCCAAGCCGCATCCCAAAGGGAGTAGTCGCCTACACGCAGGACCAGGCCGGCGCGGACCGGGTTGCAGATGATGTAACGGGCAATTGTCTTGAGGTTTTCCTCCTGGCGCACCGCCCGTTGGCAGTACCCCTTCTGCCAAAGTCGGCCACGGTTATTCAGGCGCAGGTTGATATTGCGTCCGCTCCTGGACTTGAGCCGGCACAACGCCTCCTCCAGAGAGCATTTCTGCAGCTGGAACAGCCAATGCAAGTGGTCGGGCATCACTACCCATGCAAGGGTCCGAGTCAGGCCTGCCTCGTGCTGATCCTTGAGTTGCTCGACCACCAGACGGCCGAGCTGGAAGTCGTCGAATACTCTGCGCCGGTGCTCGGTGACAACCGTCACGGAATAGATCCTGCCAATCTCCGAACGCCGTCCCTTGAACAGACGGAAACCATCAGGCCGGCCCCTCATTTCCTTGCGCTCCATCAGGTTGAACGATTTGTCTCAACCTAGCCCTGACCCGGCTTGTTGGCAGATGTATCCGGTTTCCCCGTATGTCCCAACCTTGTAGCCGCTGCCGAGCAACGCGAGGCTACGACAAGGCCCGTAGGGCCTTCGGCGATCGACCGGGCGACTTCATGTTGCGGCCGCTACGCGCCCGGGCGCAGCCTGCGGCAGCGGCCACAGGTTTGCGGGGCGCGAGATCGCGGGTGTCGCCATGAAGGCGGTGCGTGAGGAAGGCAAAAAAAAGCGCCCCGAGGGGGCGCTGAAGATTCATCTCTTTCCAAAGGAGCATCATGAAAACGCTTCAAGAGATGAATGTGCTCTGTGGGCCAACGCCGTCAAATATCTTCGCCAGCCTTGCTGGGTGTGGAAGGGGCGTCGGTGGTGGCGGTTTCCGTTTTCTGCTCGGATTCGCCATGAATCTGTTCCTGGCTGACCAGGAAGGCTTCGCGGGCTTGCTGCGAACGTTCGCTGCCGTCGGCGGCCCAGGCACCGAGGCTGGTGCTGGCCAGAAGGCCGATGAACAACAGTTGGCTGGGACGCATGATGTTTCTCCTGACAGGTTGGCCGCCTTCGAAAAACCAGCGGATCCGAATCTGCCAAGGAGTATAAGGAGACCAACCTAACGAGAAGGTGAGGTGGATATTACAGTTCTGCAAGACATGAGTCTGTGAAGAAGTTTTAACACCGGGCAGGCCGCAACCTGCCCGGCCAGAGCAATCAGAGCAGTGCCAGTGGGTATTCGACGATCAGCCGGAATTCCTCCAGGTCCGACTCGAATCGGCTGGAGCGGACGGTGGCCTGGCGGATGCGCAGGGCCAGGTCCTTGAGCTGTCCGCTCTGGAATACGTACTTGGCTTCGATATCCCGTTCCCAGCGCCGCTGGCCGGTCAGTGGATTGCCCGCCGCGTCGCGTTGCATGTACTGCGCGTTGGCATGGCTGTAATCGGCGCCCCGGCCGCGTCCATAGCGGGCCATGAAGCTCAGGCCGGGGACGCCCAGGGTCTGCATGTCCAGGTCATAGCGCAGCATCCATGAACGTTCCTTGGGGGCGTTGAAATCGCTGTACTGGAGCGAGTTGTCGAGGAAGATCGAGTCCGACTGGCGCAGGTAATCGAAGGGGTTGTTGCCGTTGTTGCGCTGGTGGGAGAGGGCCAGGGTGTGGGCGCCGAAGGTGGCGCCGATCTTGGCGCTCCAAATGTTGTTGTTCAGCTCGCCCAGCTCTTTGCGGCCTTCGTCCACCACGTTGTAGTAGTTGAAGGCGCCCAGCAGCGTGAGGTCCTGGGACAACGGATACTTGCCCGAGAGGCCGAAGTAGCGCTGGTCCCAGACCTCCTTGAGGCGGCTGCCGTAGAGGCTGACGCTGAGGTTGGGGTCGATTTGGTAGTCACCACCGAAGTAGCCGACCCAGGGAGAGTCCACCTTGCCCTTGTAGAAGGTGACGAAGCCCTCGCGCAGGCTGCTCTGGTTCGTCGAGCCCACGGCATGCAGGCGCCCGGCTTGCAGTTTCAGGTCGTCGAGGCTGGTGTTCTCCAGGGTGAAGCCGCGAAAGCTCTGGGGCATCACCCGGGAGTCGCCATAGTGCAGTACGGGTGTCATGGGGAACACATCGCCGATCCTGGCCACGGTATCCAGGGCTCGCACCTTCACCGCGCCTCCCGCCTTGCCATAGCTGTCGGCCGGTTCGTTCCTGCCGTTCACCGGCAGCATGGCGAACGACCCCTTGCCGCCGCTGCGCCCTGTTCCGGAGTCGAGCTTGAAGGCATGCATGACAAAAGCATCGAGGCCGAAACCCACGGTGCCCTGGGTGAAGCCCGATTCGAACTTGCCGATCAGGCTTTGGGTCCAGGCTTCGGAATAGCCATTGCCGGTGGGGCTGGACTGGCCCTTGCGGTCATCGCGATTGAAATAGAAGTTGCGTAGCAGCAGGTTGAGCTGGCTGCCTTCGATAAAGCCTTCGGGACGTTCCTCGGCAGCTACCGCCGCCATAGGACCGAGCCCCAGTGCCGCAGTGAGTGCGGACAGGGACACAAGTGGGTTGATACGCATGGGAGGGCGCTCCTGAGTGTGCAGCTATCGGTTTTTATATCGCCGCAGGCGTTCTTATTGGTTTGGCCGCCGGGGCATCGCCGCGCCCGGAACCGTTGTCGATAGTTGCAAACCGCAGATAACGACGGGGTGACCCGACAATTACAATTGCGCAAGAAAATGGCTGGCCAGAGATCGCTCGGATGAGCTGCAGCCCTTGTGGGCCGGGCTTTTCGTGAATCTGGCCGAAGGTGGGAGAGGTGCCTTACAGATAAGTAATGCGCGCGCGATGATTCTGACAGGGT
The DNA here is from genome assembly GCF_009380155.1 of Pseudomonas piscis. Taxonomy (GTDB): domain Bacteria; phylum Pseudomonadota; class Gammaproteobacteria; order Pseudomonadales; family Pseudomonadaceae; genus Aquipseudomonas; species Aquipseudomonas piscis. The sequence goes on from NZ_WHUV01000003.1 coordinate 32,533, forward strand.
CGGTTTTTTATCCTCGTGGACATCAACAGAACGAGGAGGCTGTCATGAAACTACTTAACTTGAGCATCGCCGCGATGCTCTTTGCCATCTCTTCCCTGGCGTTGGCCGAAGGTGGCGGTGACCGTACCTTCGCCCGGGCCATGCAGGAGAACGAAAAAGCCATGGAGCGCTACGCCGCGAAGCAGGGCAAGACCGCGCCGGTGGTGCAGAACTACCGCTATGGCATGGAGCTGGATATCGTCAAGGTGGTCAACATCACTCCACCGATCAAGTCTTGTCAGGTGGTGCCTTCACGCATGACCTATGAAGATTCCAGTGGCCAGCTCAAGACCATCGAGTACCAGATCATGGGCCAGTGCCGTAACAATGGCAGTTGATCCATGGATGGCCACTGCCGTGCCCGCGATGTGCCGGCCGGGTCCCCGAGGGCGGCCCGGCCGCTGCCGGCGTCTTCAGTCCTGCGCCGATCCGGGATGCAAGGCGACGATCATGTCGACCTCCACCGAAGCGTTCTTCGGTAGTTGGTAGACCCCCAACGAAGTCCTGGTATGCACGCCGGCCTCGGCAAATACCGCATAGAGAATTTCCGAAGCGCCGTCCGCCACTTCGCTTTGCTGGGTGAAGTCCGCCGCGCTCTGGACGTAGACGTTGATCCGCAGGATTCGCTTGATCCGCCCAAGGTCGCCGAGCATCTGCTCGAGGATGGCCAGGGCCCGCAGGGTGCAGATCCGCGCGGCGTGCCGGCCCTGTTCCAGGGAGGTCTCGGCGCCGACCCGGCCCACCACCATCACCGTGTTGTCGACCCGCGGGATCTGCCCGCTGACGTAGACCTCGTCGCCGTTTCGTACCGCCGGCACGTAGTTGCCGCCAATGCGCATCTGGCCTTCGAAACTGTGGCCGACCCGTTCGGCCGCCTGGAGGAAAAGTGCCTTGCGTGATGCATCCATGAGCCAACTCCGTCGATCGCCAGTGAAATTCGCGAAATCGCACTATACCCATTGCCCTGCGCCGCACAATCCCCGGCCAAAGCCCCGTTTCACGGGGGGTGGCAGCCATCGAATTATTTTCGTCGGACAGCCTCGCACGGCTATTAAGAAATGTATTTCAGCGCCGATGTTAGGCCCAAGGCAGCCTATTTTTTCCAGTCCCCCGGTACACCCACATGTTCAATAAACGCTTGAAGCAAGAGCTGGCGACCATTCGTGAAGAGCTTTCGAGCCTTCAGCAAGTGAAGGAAAGCCTTGAAAGCGAGATGCTCGTGATCAATTTGAGCGCCGATGGACGGATTCAATCGGTCAACCACAACTTCGCCCAGGAAATGCTCTACAAGAGCGGCGACCTGGTGGGGCGTCCTCTGGAAGATATCGTCCCGGCCCACGTCAAGCACGACGAGTTCCACCTGCGGTTCAAAAGCACCCTGACCCGGGGCGAGCATTTCGCCGGGGCGGTGCGCCTGTTGCGTGGCAATGGCCAGGAAGCCTGGCTGCGTTCGATTTCCCAGCCGGTGCGCGACTCCGAGGGACGGATCAAATACTTCGCGATTTTCTCCAGCGACCTGACCCGCACCATCGAGGCATCCCGCGAGCACGAGAACCTGATCGGCGCCCTGGTGCGCTCCACCGCCGTGATCGAGTTCGACCTCAACGGCAACGTCCTCAGCGCCAACGAGCGGTTCCTGTCGAGCATGGGCTACAGCCTGGCGCAGATCCAGGGCAAGCATCACCGCATCTTCTGCGAGCCCGAGGAGTACAACAGCGCGGCCTACCAGGACTTCTGGCGGCGCCTGAACGCCGGCGAGTTCATCGCCGAGCGTTTCAAGCGGGTCGATGCCCATGGTCGGGTGGTCTGGCTGGAGGCTTCGTACAACCCGGTGCTGGACGCCAACAACAAGCTCTACAAGGTGGTGAAGTTCGCCACCGTGATCACCGACCAGGTGAATCAGGAACTGGCGGTGGCCGAGGCGGCGAGCATCGCCTACAACACCTCGCTGCAGACCGACAGCAGCGCCCAGCGCGGCACTGCGGTGGTCACCGAAGCGGTGACGGTGATGCAGGACCTGGCCAGGCACATGCAGGATGCCGGTAACGGCATCGAGGCCCTGAGCGAGCAGTCCCTGGTGATCGCCAGCATCGTCAAGACCATCAGCGGGATCGCCGAGCAGACCAACCTGCTGGCGCTCAACGCCGCCATCGAGGCGGCCCGGGCCGGTGAGCAGGGACGAGGGTTCGCGGTGGTGGCCGACGAAGTCCGGCAACTGGCTTCGCGCACCAGCAACGCCACCGACGAGATCGTCGGCGTGGTGCGCCAGAACCAGGACATGGCCCGCACCGCGGTGGAGCTGATGGTCGAAGGCAAGCAACGGGCCGAGCAGGGCCTGGCCCTGGCGGCGGAAGCCGGTACGGTGATCGTCGAGATCCAGGACGGCGCCCAGAAGGTGGTCAGCGCGGTGGGGCAGTTCGCCAACCAGCTCTCGACTTGACGCCACCTGGCCAGGGGCGCCCGTTCAGGCGGGCGCCGGCCGGTTCAGGGCTGCAACGGCCCGTGGCATTCATAGTGCAGGCGATCGAACCACTGCCCGTGGAGCAGGAAGCTGCGGCGTGAATGGCCGTAGCGGGAAAAACCGCAGGCCTCGAGCACGCGTACCGAGCCGATGTTCTCCGGCCGGGCGTTGGCCTCGAGGCGGCTCAGGCCCAGCTCGCCGAACGCCCGTTGCAGTACCTGGGCTACCGCCGTCCTGGCGATCCCGCGGCCGATGAAGCGCTCGCCAACCCGATAACCCAGCTCGGCGCAATTGAAGTAGTGCCGTTGCACCCGGTGCAAGTTGACCCGCCCCACCAGCAGGCCGTCCTGGCGAATCAGGAACTGGTAGCCACGGTCCGCCTCGGCGTCTTGCCGCGCCTGGACGATCGCCTCGGCGACGCCCTCGCTGCAGTAGTAGCTGGGCGACCGGGCGTTGATCGAGGCTTCGAAGAACGCACGGTTCTGCTCTTCGAAGGCCAGCAGGTCATTCAGGTCGTCGAGCTGTGGAGCAGCGATCCGCAGGTGCGCCATGGTCCAGGTACCTCCATCCATTGGGGGCGCTTTCATCTCACGATTCGCCGCCCTCGGGCAAGCCCGGGGCTCAAGTCTGCAGGTGTGGTTGGATCAGCTCGGCGAACCATTCGATGAACACATTGAGGCGGCGCGAGCGATGGCGCCGGTCGGGATACAGCGCGCAGATATCCATCGGCGCCACTGGCAGCCCGTGCAGCACTTGCACCAGCTCGCCACGGTCCAGCAGGTGCTGCACATCGAAGCGTGGAACCTGGATCAGGCCCAGCCCCTGGCGGCAGCAGGCGATGTAGTTTTCCACGTTGTTGACGATCACCCGGCTGGGCAGGCTCATCAGGTGCTCGCGGCCTTCGAGCAGGTATTCCCAGGGTTGCTCGCGGCCGGTGTCCGGTGAGGCATAACCGATCATCCACTGGCCCTGCTGCAGGTCCTGGGGGCTGTGGGGTTCACCATGGGCGGCGAGGTAGGCGGGGCTGGCGCAGTTGATCAACCCCAGCTGGCCCAGGGGACGGGCGATCAGGCTGCTGTCGGCCAGGCTGCCGACGCGGATCGCGCAATCGACTCCTTCCTGCACCAGGTCGATGCTGCGGTCGCAGGCGCCCAGGGCCAGTTGCAGTCCGGGGTATTGAGCCAGCCACTGGGGCAGGGCGGGCACGATCAGGCGCCGGGCGATGCGGCTGGGCACATCGATGTTCAGGCGACCGCTGACATCCACCTGGCGATGCTGGAACAGCTGGTTGAGTTCCGCCGCGTCGGCCAGCAGGCGCCGGGCCCGTTCCAGCAGGATGGCGCCGTCGGCGGTCAGTTGCACCTGGCGGGTGGTGCGGTGCAGCAGCCTTGTGCCGAGGCCGGTTTCCAACTGCTGCACCGCCGAGGACACCGTGGCCCTGGGTAACTCCAGGACATGGGCGGCCTTGATGAAACTGCCCATGTCGGCCACCTGGATGAACACCCGGTACTGCTCAAGTTTATCCATCGTCGCAACTGTCCTGGTTCGCGGGCATGCCTGGGGGGAGTGGACCGTGGCGCCGGTCCGGCAGGCCAATGTACCCCTTGGACGCGAGGATTACTTGGTGGTGTAGCCGCCGTTGATCAGTAAGGTCTGGCCGGTGATCCACCAGCCCTCGGTCACCAGGTGGCGGATGAAGGGCACCACGTCCTCGATGTCGGTCAGGCCGGTCTTGCTCGATGGCGACAGCGCCGCGGCGCCCTTGTGATAGGCAACGGCATCGGCGCCTTCGGCCGGGTAGAAGAACGGCGTGTCCATCGGCCCCGGACCCACGGCAGTGACCGAGATGCCCCGGGCGCCGAACTCCTTGGCCGCCGCCCGGGTGAAGTGCTCCACCGGCGCCTTGGCGCCGCCATAGGCGGCATAGAACGGCGTGAACGCACCCAGCAACGAAGTCACCAGGGTCACCAGCTTGCCATTGTCCTCCAGGTGTTTGCCGGCCTCCTTGATGAAGAAGAATGCGCTCTTGGCATTGACCGCGAACATCTGGTCGTACTCCTCTTCACTGATCTCGACTATGGGTTTCTTCAGCACCTTGCCCACGGTGTTGATGGCGATATCGATCTTGCCGAAGCGTGCCTTGACCTCGTCGAACAGGCGCTCCACGGCACCGGCACGGGTCAGGTCGGCCTGCCAGGCCTGGGCCTGGACTCCCAGCTCCTGGAGGGCGGCCAGGGTCGTCCGGGCATCGGCGGCGCTGGCATCGCTGTTGTAGTGCACGGCCACGGCCCGGGCGCCGTGGCGGGCGAGGTCACGGGCGATCAGGCCGCCGAGGTTCTTCACGCCGCCGGCGATCAACACGACTTTGTCGTTCAGGGAATGGTCAGCCATGGTGCGCATCCTTCAAGTGTTGAAATGAAGGATGAGTCTAGTCCGGGGGGCGCTGTGGATAAGCCGCCAAGGGCTGGACGGATCATCCAGGAAATCCGTCCAATCGACCCATCTGCACGGCCAGGGCTTGGCGCTACAATCGCTTTTTTTCAGGAGCCTGCCATGCCCGCATTTCGTCGTTCGGTCCCCCTGGACAAGGCCTATCGTCTGCTCAACCACGGTCCCACCGTACTGGTCAGCGCCGCCCATGAAGGGCAGCGCAACATCATGGCCGCCGCCTGGGCCATGCCCCTGGATTTCCAACCGCCGAAGGTCGCGGTGGTGCTCGACAAGACCACCTGGACCCGGCAACTGCTGGAGGCCTCCGGCAGCTTCGTGCTCAACGTGCCCTGCGTGGAGCAGGTCGACATCACCCAGAGCCTGGGCAACAGCTCCGGGCTGGAACTGCACCAGGGCGGTCGCGACAAATTCAGCGCCTACGGCCTGGCCACCTTCACCGGCCAGGCCCTTGTCGCGCCACTGCTGGAAGGTTGCGTGGCTTGGCTGGAGTGCCGGTTGCTGCCCGAGCCCCACAACCACCAGCAATACGATTTGTTCCTCGGCGAAGTGATTGCCGCCCAGGCCGACTCGCGGGTGTTCAGCGAGGGGCGTTGGCACTTCGACGGCCATGATCGGCTGCGCACCTTGCACCATGTGGCCGGTGGGCATTTCCTGACCATTGGCCAGAGTATCGACGGGCGCCAGTTGCCCTTGGCCGGCGAGGCCTGAACAGGAGGTTGCATGCACGAGGTTTTCCAACGCCTGGTGGCGCTGCTGGACAGTCACCAGGCCCGTTACCGGGTGATCGAGCATCCGGCAGAAGGGCAGTCGGCGCGGGTCGCCGAGATTCGCGGCACCGAGCCGGGCCAGGGGGCCAAGGCCATGCTGTGCGGCCTCAAGGGCGGTGGCGATGCCTACGCCCTGGTGATCCTGTCCGGGGACCAGAAGCTGGACATGAAGAAAGTCGGCGCGGCCCTGGGAGGCAAGAAAGCCCAGCTCGTGGCGCCGCAGCTGGCCCGGGAACTGACGGGCTGCGTGATCGGAGCCATTCCACCGCTGAGCTTCGATCCACGGATTGCGTTGATCGTCGATCCGCAGCTGACCTCGCGCTATGAACAAATCGCCTTCAATGCCGGGCGCCTGGATGCATCCATGGTGCTGGCCACCGAGGACTACCTGCGGATCGCCCAGCCGCGCTTGCTCGATGTGACCCAGGATGTGCCGGAAGAGGGCTGACGTGCCTTACCAGCTCACCTGGCCCAGGGCCGCGGCGAATGTGGTGAGTTTTGCCGAGCACTGGCGCGAGGGCGGGTAGACCAGCGACAGCTCGCGGCTGCGCCCGTCGTACGCCTGGAGAATGGGCCGCAGGCGCCCGTCGTCCAGGGCCTCGCGCACGGCGAACTCCATCAGTTGGGCGATGCCGAAACCACCCAGCACGGCGTCCACCAGGGCATCGCCGATATCGAAGATCAAACGTCCCGTGACCGCCAGGTCCAGGGGCCTGCCCTGGTCCATGAATTGCCATTCCACCAGCCGGCCGCTGCGCAGGTTGCGCACGGTCAGGCAGTTGTGGCGCTGCAACTCGGCCAGGTCCCGAGGTGTGCCGTGGCGTTCCAGGTAGGCCGGCGCCGCCACCGTGACCCAGCGCAGCGGCGCCAGGGGGCGGGCGATCAGGCGCTGGTCCTGGATGGTTCCGGTACGCAGCACGGCATCGAAGCCTTCATCGACGATATCCACGATCCGGTCGGTCATCACCGCCTCGATGCTCAAGGCCGGATAACGCTCGGTCAGGCCGCCGATCACCGGCATCACCACCTTGCGTCCGAACAGCGAGGGAGCGCTGATCTTCAGCACGCCGGTGGGCGAGTCGCGGCGTTCCAACAGCAGGCTCTCGGTCTGGACCAGTTCCGCCAGCAGCGGTCCGGCACGCTCCACCAGCATCTGGCCGTCCGGGGTCAGGCTGACGCTGCGGGTGTTGCGTTGTAGCAGGCGCACGCCCAACTGCTGTTCCAGGCGCGAGATGGCCCGGGACAGGCCGGACTGGGTCAGCCCCAGGTCCCCGGCGGCGCGGGTGAAGCTGCGGGTTTCGGCCACTCGGACCAGCAGGCGCAGGGCGTTCAGATCCATGATTAAAGTCATTACTGAAAGAAAGAATGGCTTGTTTATCATTTAAAACGCATCGATGAAACTGGCCGCCGTCATTTCATCCGAGGAGTCCCGCGATGTCCGTGAACCCACTAGCCAAGCCGTCGGGCTGGATGCTGCTGTTGCTGGCCACGGCCCAGCTGATCATTGCCCTGGACGCCACCATCGTCTTCGTTGCCTTGCCGGAGATCGGCCAGCGCCTGGGCTTTTCCGCCCAGCAGCTGCAATGGGTGGTCAGTGCCTACAGCGTGACCTTCGGCGGCTTCCTGCTGCTGGGCGGCCGGGCGGCGGACCTGTTGGGCAAGCGGCGTTTCTACATCGTCGGCCAGGGGCTCTATGCCCTGGCGTCCCTGGCCGGGGGGCTGGGGGGCAGCGCCTTGTTGCTGGTGCTGGCGCGAGCGGTGCAGGGTGTGGGAGGGGCGATGCTGTTCCCTGCGACCCTGGCCCTGATCAATACCTACTACGCCGAAGGCCCGGCGCGTAACCGTGCCTTCGCGGTGTGGAGCGCAGCGTCGGCGGCCGGGCTGGCCCTGGGGGCGCTGCTGGGGGGCGTGCTGACCCAGTACTGGGGCTGGGCGGCGGTGTTCCTGGTCAACGTACCCCTGGCCGGTGCGTGTGCATTGCTGGCCCGGCGCTGGATTCCCGCCGATCCTCCGCGCCAGCGCGGGCGCCAGTTCGACCTGCCGGGCGCCTTGAGCGTGACCCTGGGCGGCACCTTGCTGGTGTTCGCCATCGTCCAGGGGCCGGAATGGGGCTGGGCCGCCCCGGCGACCCTGGCCTGCCTGCTGCTGGCGCTGGCCTTGCTCGGGTTGTTCCTGCGTATCGAGCGCCTGGGGCGAGACCCGTTGATGCCCCTGCGTCTGCTGGGTTATCCACAGCTGCGCATGGCGATGCTGATCACCGCGTTGTTCATGAGCAGCTTCGGCGTGCAGTACTACTTTCTCAGCCTGTACTTCCAGCAGGTCTACCAGTTCAGTGTGTTGCACAGTGGCCTGGCCTTCCTGCCCTCGACGGTGCTCTGCACCCTGGGCATCTGGCTGGGCGAGCGGGCGCTGCGGCGCGTCAGCCTGCGGGCGGTCCTGGCCTGCGGTTTGCTGGCCGGGGCCCTGGGCATCGGCATGATCTACCTGGCGCTACCGGGCAGCCGTGGTTTTGTCGGCCTGTTACCCGGGATCGTGATCATGAGCATCGGCCAGGGCATGACCTGGAACACCATGTGGATCTCGGCAGGGCAGGGCATTGCCGCAACCGAGCAGGGCGTGGCGGCAGGCGTGGCTTCCACCAGCCAGCAGATCGGCGGTGCCCTGGGCCTGGCCTTGCTGGTGTCCCTGGCCAACACCCTGGGCCCGGTGGGCAACCAGGCCTATGGCATCGAGCTGGCCACCGCCGCCAGTGCCCTGCTGGCGTTGTTGGGCGCCTTGCTGGCCCTGCGCCTGCCCCATTCCCCGGTGGCGCTGCCGGGTTGTTCTGCGGCCTCGGGCTGAGGCCCTCAGTGAGCCTGGGGCAGGTGCCGGCGCACGGCCCAGAGCACGCCGGCCAGCAACAACAACGCCGCGCTGGCTTGCAGCAAGCTCGGCAGGTGCTGCAGGCAGATGAAGCCGTAGAGCAGGGCGAACAGGGTTTCGAACACGATCAACTGGCCGCTCAGGGTCAGCGGCAGGCGCCGGGTCGAGGCATTCCACATGCGATTGCCGAACCACGAGCCGAGCACCGCGCTGCACAGGCTCAGGCCCCAGAACAGCATCCAGCGCTGGTCGCTGGCCTCGATCCGCGTTCCCGGCAACTCCAGGCCCTGGGCCAGCAGCCAGACCACGGCGCTCATCAGGCCGGTGGTGATGCCCCACAGGCTCGACCACTGACCGCTGTCGAAACGGCTGTTCTTGAGGTAGCGGGCGTTGTCCTTGGCGAACCAGGTCCAGCACAGCAGCGCGCCGAAGGCACACAGCAGGCCCAGGGCGCGCTGGCCCAGCTCCGGCGAATCGCCCTGGGCGGTGAGCAGGGTGTCGAGGTTGATGCAGCAGATCCCGCCGAACACCAGCAGCAGCGGCCAGCGCAGGCGCCGCAACGGCACTGCGTCGGCATCCCCGCGCCCGGCCAGGGTGATGGTCAGGGGCAAGAGGCCGACGATCAGCGCGGTACTGGTCACCCCGGCCCACTGAATGGCGCTGGCCAGCAGCATGAAATAGATCAGGTTGCCGGTCAGTGCCAGCTTCACCAGCAGCAGTGCGTCGTTCCAGGTCAAGCGTTGCAGAAGCTCGCGTGCCTGGGGCGCAGCCAGGAGCAGGGAGAATGCACCATACAGGGTGAAGCGGGCACAGCTGAGCATCAGCGGGCTGAACTCCGGCAACAGGCTGGGCACCACAATGGCCAGGCCCCAGACCGCACCGGCCAGGACCGCATAAGCAACTCCGCGTTTCATGCACACACTCGCAGCGATTCATCAAGGTGCGCAGGCTAGTCATTGCTGACCGGATGGACAAAGGATATATAGGCACCTACCTATTCTCCTGGGGAATACCTAATGAGTCGCTTCGCCCGGCACTTGCCGCCACTGGAAACCCTGGTGACCTTCGAAGCGGTGGGCCGCAACGCCAGCTTCACCCGGGCCGCCACCGAGCTGTGCCTGACCCAGAGCGCGGTGAGCAAGCAGATCCGCAGTCTGGAGCTGTCGCTCAAGACCGAATTGTTCGAGCGCCAGGCCCGCGGGGTGAAGCTCACCGCCAGCGGCGCGACGCTGTTCGCCCAGGTCAGCACCCAGCTCGAAGCCTTGCTGCGCAGCGTCACACGCCTGCGAGCCGGGCGTGACGCCAACACCATCACCGTGCAATGCACCCATGCGGTGGCGCAGTTCTGGCTGTTCCCGCGCTTGCTGGCATTCAACAAGCAGCACCCGGAGATCACCGTGAGCATCCACGCCAACAACGACATGGACGAGTCCAGCGTGGCCGAGCATGACTTCGGCATTCTCTACGGGCCGGGGCACTGGTCGTCCCTGGCGGCCACGCCGCTGTTTGCCGAGATCGTCTACCCCATCGCCAGCCGGCGCCTGGAGTTGCCGGTGGTCAGCGAGCTTGGGCAACTGGCGGCCTTGCCGCTGATCCAGCTGGACGCCTCGGCCTGGAACTGCATCGACTGGCGGGACTGGTTCCGTCACTTCGGCCTGGACTACAGCGCGCCGCCGGGAGCCCTGGGCTTCAATCAGCTGACCTTGATGTTCAGTGCCGTGCAGCAGGGGCTGGGGGTGGGCCTGGGCTGGGATTTCATGGCCCGCGACGGGGTGGCCAAGGGCGAGTTGCTACGGGTTGGCGACTGGGCCTTCCATACCGGCCAGGCGGACTTCCTGGTGCACCTGCGCAACCGGCGCCTGTCGGCCAGCGGCCAGTTGTTCCATGACTGGCTGGTGGCCCACGGCGCCGAGTGAGGCTCAGGCCCGGGGCACGCTGAAGCGGAATTCGCTGCCCTTGCCCACCTCGCTGTAGGCCTGGATCGTGCCACCGTGGGCCTGGACGATGCCCTGGGTGATGTACAAACCCAGGCCGGTGCCGTTGGGGTTGCCTTCCTTCATGGTCCAGTAGCGGTCGAAGATGAACGGCAGCTGGTCGGCGGGGATGCCTTCCCCGGAGTCGCGGACGCTGAACACGATCTGCTCGCCGTCGGACATCGCCACCACCCCGACCTTGCCTTGCTTGGGGGTGAACTTGATGGCGTTGCCCACCAGGTTCGACAGCACCTGGAACAGCCGCTCGGGGTCGGCGTGGATGGTCAGGTCCGGTTCGGCGTGGAAACTGATATCGATGGACTTGTCCAGGGCCAGGGGCGCCAGCAGCGAATAGGCTTCCTCGAAGATCTGCGCGACGTCCAGCGGCTGGGGGGCGATGCGGTAGCGCCCGGCCTCGATCTTCGAGGTGTCCAGCAGATCCTCCAGCAGGATGTTCATGCGGCTGGCGGCCTGCTGCATGGTGTCGATGGCCGAGGAGATGCGCCGCGAGGTGTGCGGGCCGTCGGAGCTGAAGGCCTTTTGCATCATGCCGCATAGCATGGAGATCACGGTCATGGGGTTGCGCAGGTCGTGGGACACCACCGCCACCAGCTCGTCCCGGGCGCGCACTGCCTGTTGTTCGCGCAGCACCTGGCGCGCCAGGTCGTGCTCCAGGGCCGAGCGGCGCAGGTCGTTGGCGGCGAAGCGGTCGCCGTGGCTCCACTTGCTGGAGATCCCGGCCATTTCCACTTTCCAGATCTCGAACGAGGTACGCGGTCGCAGGCGCAGGCCGGCGTCGGAGTTCTCCAGGTCCAGGGGCTTTTGCGGGTTGCCGCTCCAGTTGATGTTTTCCTTCACCTCGGGCCGGAACCACAGCACGCCGTTATCCACAGGCTTGGGCAGGCTCATGGCCAGGACACCGCTGGCCACCTGTTGATAACTGGCCGCCGGCGGGTAGACGCTGGCCAGGTGGTGAGTGGCGAACACCGGTTGCCCGGACTCTTGCAACCAGCGGTGCAGGGCGCGGATTTCAGCCTCCGGCGGGCAGTTACCGAAGCAGTGCAGCTGGCGATCCTCGATGATCGCCACGCCGCCGGCCCGGGTCAGCTCCAGCAGTTGCCCGGGCTCCTGGGCCAGGCTGGCGAACACGCTGCCGCTGGCCTGCGCCATGGCCTGGTTGAGGCTGGCCAGGGTGGCGAGCTTTTCCTCGCGCTGGCGGCTGACTTCCAGGGCTTCCATGGCGCTGATCTGCAGCGACAGCACCTGGCCGATGGTCTGGCAGGCGATGCGCAACTCGTGGGGTACCAGCAGTGGCTGGCGGTTGCCGCAACTGATCAGGCCCCAGAGCTGGTCGTCCTTGAGCAAGGAGATGCTCATGGACGACAGCACGCCCATGTTCTTCATGTACTGGCAGTGGATCGGCGACACGCTGCGCAAGGTGGCGAAGCTCAGGTCCAGGGCCTGGCCGGTGTCCGGGCGCAAGGTCGGCACCAGCGGCACCGGCTGATAGTCGGCATCGGGAATGATCCGCAGCCAGTTGCTGCGGTACAGCTCGCGGGCCTGCTGGGGAATGTCCGAGGCGGGGAAGAACAGGCCGTTGAACACTTCCATGGTCGGCCGCGTGGCCTCGGCGATCACCTGGCCGTGGCCTTCGTCTTCGAAGCGATAGATCAGCACCCGGTCGTAGCCGGTCATGGCCTGGATCTCGCTGACGCTGATGGCGTACAGCTCTTGCAGGGTCTTGGCGGTCTGCAGGCGGCGCAGCAGGCGCCCGAGGTTGTCGGTGCGCTGCTTGAGCTCCGGGGCCTGGTGCTGTTCGAGCTGGTGCTCCAGTTCCAGGATCAATACGCCCTGGTGCCGATGCAGCAGGGCTTCGAAGCGCCTGCCATGAAGCTCCAGGTACAGCGGCGGGGCATCGAGCAAGCGTTGCAGTTGCAGCAGTTGGCGAATGCTCTGGGTGTGTTCGGCGCCCAGGAGGCTGTCCAGGGGCTGCTCGACGACCTGCTCGGCGCGCTGGCCCAGCAGGGTCTCGACGTTGGCGCTGACCTGGCGGATGCGCAGCCCTGGCTCGTCCAGGGTCAGCAGGACGCCATGGGGCTGGATCGCGCCCGGGGAACGGATGGGTTCGTTGGCGCAGTTGGCCAGCAACTGCTCGAAGGCCTGGGAATCCTGGGGGGGCATAGCAGCACCTCGCGGCTGTCGAGCCAGCGCTCGAAACAGGCAAATGTGGATTGCGCGGCGTCCACCACTTGCTGGCGGGCGCTGGTGTGGCTGGGCATGCGGCCCAGGTAGTCGAGGAAATCCTTCCAGCGCCGGCCGGTGAGGGCGCCGTAGACGTCGAGGAAGGCCCCGCCATTGCCGGCATCCAGGGCCAGGCGCCGGGCCATTTCGCGGCGCAGGATCTGCCCGCCCAGGGTCGCGCCCTCCAGCACATAGAGAGTGCCCAGGCAGGCGCCCGGAGTGCCCAGTCGGGGCAGTTGCGGGCAGCGTGGCAGGTGGTCGATCTCGGCCTGGCTCAGGCCCAGGGCCAGCAAGTCGCCGTTCAGCGCTGGAGTCTTGCGCCGCAGTTGCGGCTCGTACCCGGCCGGAATCAGCCCGCTTTGATCCAGGGCCGCCTCCAGGGGCTGGTAGAACCCGTAGTAGGCCTGGATCAGGCGTTGGTACCAGGCAGCGTCGAGCTGCTCGGAGAAAAATGGCAGGCGTTGTTCCAGGGCCACATGCAGGGTCGCGGTGCCGGCGCGCAGGTCCTGGAGCAGGAAGGAAGCGGCAGTGTCTTGATGCGGTTGGGGCATTCAGGGGTCCGGGAGTCGCTGCGGTAGGTGGATGCGCCATGGGCGACATCGAACACCGGGACCAGGTTGCGGTCCCTGCAATCGAGTCAGCGCACGGAGAAAAACAGGAGCGCCACTCTACCTGTGGTTTCAGGAACGACGCAGGCTTTTCGACGCTCCTGGTATCGTTCAAGGGTAGTCGATCGACGGCCTACCGCAGCTCTGACTCCGACAGCACGGCATTAATTCCCCTGGCCGGCTGTCGGGCGGGGTCAGATCCAGACGTCGTTCAAGGCGGTGCGCGCGCCGCCCTGGTTACCGGTGTTGAGTACGCCCCGAGGCTCGATCAGCAGCAGCTTGACCTCCTGTTCCGACCAGGGCTTGTGTTCCACGCCCCGGGGCACGACGAACATCTCGCCGCTGGCGATGGACACCTGGCCGTCACGGAAGTCGATGTGCAGCAGGCCATCGAGCACGATGAAGGTTTCGTCGGTCTCGGCGTGGGAGTGCCAGACGAACTCGCCTTGCAGCCTGGAGATCTTGAACTGGTAGTCGTTCATCTCGGCGATCACCTTGGGGGTCCACTGTTCGCTGAACAGGCCGAGCTTCTGGGCGAAGTTGATGCTCTGGTACTGGCGTTGCGCGGTGCTGCTGGCGGGATTGTCCATGGGGGCTCCATATCGCTGGTGAAAGAGCGCCCAGGGTAGGCAACCCGCGGCTGTGGATTCTTGAACGATTGTGCGTGGTTCAGCGGCCGAGCATCTTCAGCCAGCGTGCCGGCGGCAGGCCATAGGCCTGGCGGAACTGGCGGGTCATGTGGCTCTGGTCGGCGAAGCCGGCAGCCAGCGCTGCGTGGGCCAGGGGCTGGCCCTGCACCAGCAGCGCCCGGACCAGGTCCAGGCGGCGCATGCTCAGGTAGCGGTAGGGGCTGGTGCCGAACAGCAGGCGAAAATCCCGGGACAGGCTCCAGCGATCGCGCTGGCTGTGGGTGGCCAGCTCATCGAGGGTCAGGGTGCGGTCCAGGGCACTGTGGATGTATTCCCGGGCACGTTCGGCGGCCTGGTAGTCGAAGCGTTGCCGGGGCGCCGCGACCCCGGATACCCGGTTGAGCGCGTGGGCCAGGTCGAACAGGGCATCTTGCTGCTCCAGCGGGTCCAGGGGGCTGTCGACATTGCGCAGCAGGGTCTGGGTTGCGGCGAACAGCCGTGGATCGGCGGACAGGCCGCCAGCGATGAAGGGCAGGGGCTGGCCGCCGAGGATCTGCTGGATCAACGCCGGCTCGACATACAGCATGCGGTAGTGAAAGCCATCCTGGGTCCCGGCTTCGCCATCGTGGGCTTCGTCGGGGTGCAGGACCATGGTTCCGCCCGGCAGGCTATGGCGCCAGCCGCCGCGGTACTGGAAGCTCTGTACCCCGTGCAGGGTGCGGCCGATGGCGTAGGTATCGTGGCGATGCATGTCGTAGCCATGGCCGGCGAAGTAGGCTTCGATGCGTTCCAGGCCCCGGGCGGGCGGTGCGCGGTGAACCCAGTCGGTGATGATCGGTCCGGCCATGGGGCAATCCAGGAGCAGGTAGCTGAAACCGGCACGTTAACCCGAGGCCGTACCGGCTGTCTTGCCCGGCCCATCACGCGCTATCGAGTTGTGCCTGCCGGCCCAGGTGGCCGAACTCGATGGGGACCTTGGTGTAGAACAGCGCGAAGTCTTCCTGGGCCAGGCGTTCGAACAATTGCCGGGCTTCTGCTTCGCTGATGGCCAGGCGGATTTCCAGGGGCTGGTCGGCCAGGTCGAAAAAATGCACTGAATGCAGTTGCCGGGAATGGCCGAACCCTTCGACGGCGCTGGAAAGGGTGGCGCCCTGCAGGCCCATTTCCCGGGCCAGGTCGATGATCCAGTCGCCGAGCATCCGACCGTGGTAACGCCGGTTCTGCTGGGTGAAGAAGGTCACCAGGTAGCCTTGCATGATTGCCCTCCCACGACATGGCAGCCCGTTAATTGAGCATAGCTGGCGGCCGGCCCGGTGGTTGCCTGGGCGCAACGAGAGGAGTAGCGTCCACCACCTCGCTACAGGCTCATGCGGCAGCGTTTGAGGCCCATGACGCGAACCTCGACCAGGACGCTACGTCCCGCAGGAGTCCGAACATGGCAGTGACCTTCCGCCCGGTGGTGGACGCCGATATCCCGCGTATCTGCGGCTTTGTGCGCAGTGCCCAGGAGCTGTTCTTCTTTTTCCCCGCCGCCACCTGGCCCTTGACCCATGAGCAGTTGCGCGACTCTATCGCCCAGCGCAGCGATTCCACGGTGATCGAGCGTGACGGGCAGGTGGTGGGTTTCGCCAATTTCTATCGCTGGGAACAGGGCGGTACCTGCACCATCGGCAACGTGATCGTCGACCCGGATGTGCGCAGCGTCGGGCTGGGCGCGCAGTTGATCGGGCAGATGATCTATCTCGCCCGCAGCCGGCACCAGGCCAGCGACGTGACCCTGTCCTGCTTCAACAGCAATGTGGCGGGGCTGTTGTTCTATCCGAAGCTGGGGTTCGTGCCCTTCGCCATCGAGGAACGCAAGGACAAGCAACACGAGCGGGTGGCGCTGATCCACCTGCGCTACAGCCCGAGCTGAGGCCGGGAATCTTTTTCAAGACGGAAGCCATTCATGAGCAAGCTGCGGGTCGGGATTATCTTTGGTGGCCGTTCGGCCGAGCATGAAGTGTCGCTGCAATCGGCACGCAACATCGTCGATGCCCTGGATCGCTCGCGTTTCGAACCGGTGTTGATCGGTATCGACAAGCAGGGCCACTGGCACCTCAACGACACTTCGAACTTCCTGATCAACCAGGAGAATCCGGCGCTGATCGCCCTCAACCAGTCCAACCGCGAACTGGCGGTGGTGCCGGGCAAGGCCAGCGGGCAACTGGTGGAGACCTCCAGCCAGGAGCTGCTGGGGCACGTCGATGTGATCTTCCCCATCGTCCACGGCACCCTGGGCGAAGACGGTTGCCTGCAGGGCCTGCTGCGCATGGCCGACTTGCCCTTCGTCGGCTCCGACGTGCTGGGCTCGGCGGTGTGCATGGACAAGGACATCAGCAAGCGCCTGCTGCGCGATGCCGGCCTTGCGGTGACGCCCTTCGTCACCCTGACCCGCGCCAACCGGGCGCGCCATGACTTTGCCCAGGTCCGGGCGGCGCTTGGCCTGCCGTTGTTCGTCAAGCCGGCCAACCAGGGCTCGTCGGTGGGGGTGAGCAAGGTCGAGGACGAGGCTCAGTACCAGGCCGCGGTAGAGCTGGCCCTGGGCTTCGACCACAAGGTGCTGGTGGAGTCGGCGGTGCGTGGCCGGGAGATCGAGTGCGCGGTACTGGGCAACGACCAGCCCATCGCCAGTGGCTGTGGCGAGATCGTGGTCGGCAGCGGTTTCTATTCCTATGACAGCAAGTACATCGACGAGCAGGCGGCCCAAGTGGTAGTGCCGGCGGCCATCGACCATGAAGCCAGCGAGCGGATTCGCGCCCTGGCCATCGAGGCTTTCCAGGTGCTGGGTTGCTCCGGGTTGGCGCGGGTCGATGTGTTTCTCACCGACAGTGGCCAGGTGTTGATCAACGAGGTCAACTCCTTGCCGGGGTTCACGCGCATCAGCATGTACCCCAAGCTGTGGCAGGCCGCGGGCATGAGCTACAGCGAACTGGTCAGCCGGTTGATCGAGCTGGCTCTGGAGCGGCACGACGAGCGGCAGGCGCTGAAAATCACCCGCTGAAGCGGATCACAACCTTGATTGGGACACTACGGATGAGTGCGGCAACACCGGCATCGGTTTATCTTTTTTCCTACGGCACCCTGCAGGACAAGGCGGTGCAACTGGCCAACTTCGGCCGCGAACTGGAGGGTCGCCATGACGCCATGCTCGGCTACGACCAGCACTGGGTGGAAATCACCGACCCGCAAGTGCTGGCCAGTAGCGGCAAGACCCATCACCCGATCCTGCGTCCGGGGTCGGCGGACAGCGCACCGATCCCCGGCATGGTGTTTCGCATCACTGCCGAGGAACTGGCAGCCGCCGACCGCTATGAAGTCTCGGACTACAAGCGAGTCAGCGTGACCCTGTCTTCCGGTATCCAGGCCTGGGTCTACGTCAGCGCCTGAGTTCAGCGCGCCATGACCATCATCCCCAGGCACACCACTACCAGTAGCAGCGTCCCGAGCACCATGAACAGGTAGTTGATCGGGGTGAAGCGGGCGTTGCTCTGGCCGTGCAAGTCGCCAGCCGCGGCATTCAGGCCGCGCTGGCCCAGCCAGGTGATCCAGGCCAGGGCCGGTATCAGCAGCAGGTTGGCGATATCCACCAGCGGAAAACCGATGTTGTTGCGCGCCAGGCTGTCCAGGACGTTGTTGGCCACCGATACGACCACGAACAGGGTCGCCAGGCCATCGTGCTCCCATTTGAAATCCTGGCCATCGCGCTTGAGCCGGGCATCGGCCTCGCGGTACAGAGCATGGGTGAAGAAGATGGCGAAGATTGCCCGGGCCACAGGCCACATTTCCTCACCGCTGTCCTGCTTGAACTGCTTCCAGTTCTTGTAGGCCCAGTACACCCGGTAGAGGCCGAAGGTGAGGATGAACAGGGTGAGGAACTTGCCCCGGGATACCACGTAGAACGGCGGCTGCTTCGCCTCCGGCAGGGAGGTGGCCAGGTCCGCCTGGGGCGGGGCATAGAGGTTGTCAGACACGAGCACTCCTTGGGTTGGGCCTGAAAAAGGCGGCCACGTTACCCCACCCTGCGGGACAAGCCCATCTCGATGTTTGTGTTCAGCGCGTGGCCGTGCGACCGATCCAGGAATACTGGAAGGTCTTTTCCTCGCCCCGGTGGCCTCGGCGCCGGTAGCTGGCCAGGCTGGGGGTGGAGCAGTAGGTGCAGAGCGGGCTGATCTCGATCTGCTCGTCCGCCACGCCAGCGGCATGCAGCAGATGCACGGCGTAGCGGCTCAGATCGAACCACAACGAGCCTTGCTGGCTGGCCGAAGGCGGAGTGATCTGCGATGGCAGCAGCGGTGCCGGCTGCTCATGGCTCCAGGGGGCCTGGCTGGCAGGCCAGGGGCGCTGCGGGTCCGTCGAGAACGGGGCGATGAAGTCGGCGCTGACCTCATAGCAGCAAGGCTTGATCGAGGGGCCGATGGCGACCCGTACCTGGTGTGCTTCAACCCCCTTGGTTGCCAGGTGTTGCAGCACATTGGCGATGATCCCGCCGTGCAGGCCCTTCCAGCCGCCATGCACTGCTGCGACCCAGGAACCGTCGTCGCTGCTTATCAGGATCGGCAGGCAGTCGGCGGTGACCACGGCGATCGGGCGGTTGGAGCGAGTCAGCACCGCATCGCCACGGATGATCCCGCTGGGCAAGGTCGTGCTGGCCTCGATGACATCGCCGCTGTGCACCTGGGAGCAGAAGAACAGGCTGGCCGGTAGCGTCGCGCCAATGGTGGAGAACTCATGGCGGATACCTGCGATCTGCTTCAACACGTTTGCCTGGAAACTCATCGGGCCTGCGCTCGGTTACCTCGGGGATGGGGGCAGAGCATAGCGGTATCCGATGCATTTTTGCTGACCGGCAAGCCGTGGGGCGAGGGGGGTGACCAGCGGTCGCCCCGATGCCAGAGCCTCAGGAGCCGAGCGGGATGTACAACTCCACCACGCTGTCGGGGTGCATCGGGCCGAGGAAGCGTTCACCGCTGTACTCGAACTCCACCGCATCCACGGGTACCAGTCCGGCGGTGGGCAGCCATTCGCTGTAGGCGGCGCGGAAGGTTTCCGGCAGGGTTTGCACGGTGCCATGGTGCTCCACCCGAGCGTAGTGGCGAGCGGGGATTTCCAGCTCCACCATGCCGGGTACCAGGGGCGCGTCGGCGGCCACCGGCAGGCCGGCTATGTAGCGCCATTGGCTGTCGTCCAGGGGCTGGCAGATGCCGTAGGTGCCCATGGGGTCGGCCAGGCGCTGGATCTCCTGCTCGCGGGGTTCGAAGCGTTGCCACAACTCGGGGATGGAGCCCGCATCGCCCTGCTGCCAGGCCATGCCGATGATCCGCTGCGCGCTGAGAAATACCCGTTCCGGCACCTGGGCCTTGGGGAGCTGGCGTGGGGGTTGGGCCAGATAGCGTTGCAGCTGGCCCAGCACCTTCTGGCCGCGAGCGATCTCGCTTTCCAATTGCCGCGCCTGCCCTTGCAGCGCCTGCTCCATGGCCAGTGGGCTGTCCAGGCCACCCTGGTCGGCCAGGGTGCGGATGTCCTCCAGGGACATGCCCAACTGGCGCAGCCAGACGATCCGCCCGAGGGTCGCGATCTGCTGTGGGCTGTAGTAGCGGTAGCCGTTGTCGCGCCCGGTGAGCATGGGGGCGAACAGGCCGATGCTGTCGTAGTGGCGCAGGGTCTTGGTGGTGAGGCCGTGGCAGCGAGCCATTTGTCCGATGGTGAGCATGGAGCGTCCTGGGTGTTGTTGGGCTTGCCGGCATATTGGGCCTTTACCTAAGGGCAAGCTCAAGCCCGGCCGTGGTGCTCAGGATGACTTTATGGGCTTGATCAGGCTCTGGGCGGGAATGCCGAACAATTGGTGCAGTTTCCAGATCATGGGCAAGGTGAGCGCGCGCTTGCCGTTGAGCACTTCATAGACGCGGTTGGTACGGCCGATGGCGGGGGCCAGGTCGGCGGCGGACAGCCCGGACTGTTCCATGCGGAACTTGATCGCCTCGATCGGGTTGGGCAGGTCGATGGGGAACTGCCTGGCTTCGTAAGCTTCGATCAGGGTGATCATCACATCGAAGTAATCGCCTTCAGGGGTTCCCGGTTGTGGTTCGTTGTCGAACATTGGCGAGACGCTTTTCAGCGCTGCGCGATAGTCCCGGTCGGTGTGGATGGGGCGGATGTTCATGCGGGTTACTCCATGTCTACGCTGTCAGCGTCGATGGCATCGCATTGTTGGTGCGTACCTACGAATCTGATGTAGAGCGCGCCGAAACGATAGGCCACGACAACGATCAGTCGATACTCGTTGCCCTTGATGTTGAAGACCACCCTGCGGCTTTTGAGAATGCTGGCGTTGCGGTACTGGTCCTTGATCTGCGCAGGGTTGGACCACTCTGCATTCCTTGCTTCATCGATCCAGGCCAGCAGGGGCTGTTCTGCGTCCGGGTAGCGCTCCCAGAAGGCCTTCAACTGGCTGACTGCAGTAATTCTCATGGCGCGACCCTGGTCCCGCCCTGGGACTTGAACAAGTCACTGAGTGAGTCGAGCGGTGTGCGGGCAGATCGTTGGATCTACCCGTACAGGCCGCCGACTTGAGTGACGATCAAGCCATGCAGAGAGCGTGGCGTGCACGTCGTCCATCGGTGCCTTGCCCATCTCTGCCAGGAACGTGTGCCGCCCAAGCATAGCGGTCGCACCGTGGCTCCATGGCCGCCTCCAGGGCGTCGCCGATCTATACATCGGCCTTCACGCGAAACAGCGGATGCAGGTGTTCGCCGCACAGGGAAAAGCGGATTTCACCGTGGGTGGTCAGGGGCGTGCTTACGCGAAGGGTTGCAGGGGCTTGGCCATTTCACTGGTGGCGGCCCAGCCCAGGCCCTGGTAGAGGGGTTGGCCGGAGCGAGTGGCATGCAGGATGGCGAAATCCAGGCCACGTTGCCGGAACTCGGCATCCGCCAGTTGCATCAGCGCCGTGGCCAGGCCCCGGCGGCGGTGGCTGGGCTCGACGTAGACATTGAGCACGTAGCCGCGTTGATCCTGGGTCGGGTGAGCCGGGTGGGGCGGCCAGTCGATGTTCATCAGGCCGATGCTGGCCACGGGCTGCTCGGCTTCCAGCAGCACGAAGCCGTAGTAACGACCGTCCACCAGGCGTTGATGCAGCCAGGGACGAAAGTGTTCGGTCATGACCTGCAAGGTGGCTGGCGGGTGGCCGGCGTCGAGGAACATCGCCTGGCGGTGGGCGCACACCAGTTCCAGGTCCTGGAGGCCCAGGCGACGCACGCTCAGGCCTGGGACGGTGATATCGGCGGGGATCGGCTGCATTGTCTGTTCCTCGTTGGCAAGCGCTGATGCTAGGGCAGAACTTCCTGCCCGATCAGATACAGAGCGCTGCAAAAAACAGCATACAGGCCCACAAAAAAGGGCCGGCCTCACGGCCAGCCCTCGGGCGCAGCGCAGAACCCTCAGTCCCCCAGCGCTTCGCCTTCACGCCGTGGGTCGGCGCCACCGGCCCAGGACGCCTTGCCCTTCGCATCACGCACGCGAACGATGGCCTGGGTGCCGCTGGTCATGTCGATTTCATTCACCTGGTGACCCTGGGCCTGCAACGCCTGTTTCAGCGCCGGGCTGAACTGGCCCTGCTCCAGCTCGGTGGGGCCGTTGCGGCTGCCGAAGTTGGGCAGGCCAACGGCGGCTTGCGGGTCGAGGTTCCAGTCGAGCATGCCGATCACCGACTTGGCCACGTACTCGATGATCTGCGAGCCGCCGGGAGAGCCGACGCTGGCCAGCAGCTCGCCGCTGGCACGATCGAAGACCAGGGTCGGCGCCATGGACGAACGCGGGCGCTTGCCCGGCTGCACGCGGTTGGCCACCGGCTGGCCGTTCTCCTCGGGGATGAAGGAGAAGTCGGTCATCTGGTTGTTGAGCATGAAGCCCTGGACCATCAGGTGCGAGCCGAACGCCGCTTCCACCGTGGTGGTCATGGACACCGCGCCGCCCTGGTCATCCACCGCCACGACCTGGGAGGTGGAGATGCGCATCGGCGAACGGTCCGGTGCATAGGCCACCTGGATGCCCCGCGGTTTGCCGGGCTCGGCCTGGCCCATGCTGCGCTCGCCGATCAGGGCGGCACGACTGGCCAGGTAGTCCGGGGCGATCAGGCCGGCTACCGGCACTGGCACGAAGTCACTGTCGGCCACGTACAGGCCGCGGTCGGCGTAGGCCAGGCGCTCGGCCTCGGCGATCAGGTGTACCGCTTGTGGCGCCGGTTCCAGGCCGGCCGGCTGTTGGGTTTTCTGCGGTTTGAGATTGGCCAGGGTGTAGCGTGGATCACGCTGCTCCAGGGCTTGCAGGGTGCCGAGGATCTGCGCCACTGCCACGCCCCCGGAGGAGGGCGGCGGCATGCCGCAGACCTGCCAGCGCTTGTAATCGCTGCACAGTGGCGCGCGCTCCTTGGCGCGGTAGTTCTGCAGGTCGGCGAGCGACAGGCTGCCGGGGTTGGCGTGGCCCTGGACCTTGGCCACGATCTCGGCGGCGATCGGCCCCTTGTACAGCGCGTCCGGGCCTTCCTGGGCGATGCGCTTGAGCACTGCGGCCAGCTGCGGGTTCTTCAGCAGGGTGCCGACGGCCTTGGGCGTGCCATCGGCGTTGAGGAAGTAGGCGGCCATGTCCGGCGAGCGCGGCAGGGCGCTGTCGCTGCTGATCATGGTGTGCAGCCGTGGCGAGATGGCGAAGCCTTGTTCGGCCAGGCGGATCGCCGGTTCGAACAGTTGCGCCCAGGGCAGGCGACCGTGTTGCTCGTGGGCCATCTCCAGGGCACGCAATACCCCGGGAGTGCCCACCGAGCGTCCGCCGATCTGCGCCTGGGGGAAGGGCATGGGCTTGCCGTCGGCCTGCAGGAACAGCTTCTCGGTGGCGCCTGCCGGGGCGGTTTCGCGGCCGTCATAGGTGCGCACGGCCTTGCCATCCCAAAGCACGATCATCGCCCCGCCGCCGATCCCCGAGGATTGCGGTTCCACCAGGGTCAGCACGGCCTGCATGGCGATCGCCGCATCGATGGCCGAGCCGCCCTTGCGCAGCATTTCGCGCCCGGCCTCGGCGGCCAGCGGGTTGGCGGCAGCGGCCATGTGCTTGGCGGCGTGCCGGGTCTGCATGTCGGTGCGGTAGCCCGAGGCGACTTCCGGAGCGGGGGGCAGGGCGGTGGACGCTGGTGGGTTGTGGCAGGCGGCAAGGCCCAGGGCGGCGGCGAGCAAGCCGATGCCGGCCAGTTGGCGATAGCGGGAGGGGAGGGTCGAGAACACGCGTTGAGCTCCGTTCGCAAGGGAAGTGAGGTGTCGTCCGTGGGAGCAATGTACAGCAGTAGCAAGCAGCGTTGGGCTTCACCGGCCGGCAACCCCCGGCCTTGTGCGACCGGCTGGGCGCTTCAACCTGCACCGATTGACCTGAATCAGGGCACCTGGCAGCCGTTGGGCACATGGTTGGTGGCAAACCATAAAGCCTGATGAGAGGACGCCATGTACACGAGTAAGTGGTTGCTTGTTTTCGGATTGCTGTGGGGGAGCCAGGCGTGGGGAGCGCCGCCCAGCGAACCGATCCAGCCGGTGCAGCCGGCGAAGATCACGGATGTCGACAAGGTGGAGCTGGGCAAGCAATTGTTCTTCGACCCGCGCTTGTCCAAGTCCGGTTTCATTTCTTGCAACTCCTGCCACAACCTGAGCATGGGTGGCAGCGACAACCTGCCGACCTCCATCGGCCACAACTGGCACCAGGGGCCGATCAACTCGCCCACGGTGCTTAACTCGGGCCTGAGTTTTGCGCAGTATTGGGACGGCCGCGCCGACACGCTCCAGGAGCAGGCCGGCGGCCCCATCGCCAACCCGGGGGAGATGGGCTTCACCCACGACCTGGCGGTGGATGTATTGCGCTCCATCCCGCAGTACCGGGCCTCGTTCAAGCGGGTCTACGGTGACGATGGCATCAAGTTCGATGACGTGACCAACGCCATCGCGGCCTTCGAAGACACCCTGGTGACCCCCAACGCGCCCTTCGACCGCTGGCTGCAAGGCGACCAGGCGGCCATCAGCCCCACCGCGCTCAAGGGCTACCAGTTGTTCAAGTCCATCGGCTGCGTGGCCTGCCACAACGGCGAGGCAGTGGGCGGCAGCTCGTTCCAGAAGATGGGCATGATCGAGCCCTACGTGACCAAGAACCCGGCCCAGGGCGTTGCCGGGCTGACCGGCAAGGACGCCGACCGGATGCGCTTCAAGGTCCCGACCCTGCGCAACGTGGCGCTGACCTATCCCTACTTCCACGACGGTGCCTACTGGACCCTGGACGAGGCGGTGGACGTCATGGCCCGCCTGCAACTGGGACGCAAGCTGGACACCTCGGAGGTCGGCCAGATTGTCGCGTTCCTGGAGACCCTGACCGGCGACCAGCCGGACTTCAAGCTGCCGATGCTGCCGCCTTCCTCGGCACAGACTCCACGGCCACAGCCATTCAACTGACCATGAAAAAAACCGCAGCTGGCTGCGGTTTTTTTTGCGTTGCGCTCCTGTTGATGGATGGCCGACCTACATCGGCCGAGGGTTGATCAACGCGGTCAGCACATGGTCGGCCCATTCACCGTTGATCTTCAGGTAGGCGCGGGCCCGGCCCTCTTGTTCGAAGCCCAGGCGCGCAAGCAGTTGGGCACTGCGCAGGTTCTCGGGGCGGTGGTTGGCCATGAGCCGATGCAGTTGCAGCTCATCGAAGGCATGGCCGATGGCCGCTTGCAGGGCTTCGTGCATCAGGCCTCGGCCCTGGGCGTGTCGGGCCAGGGCGAAACCCAGGTGGCAGGCCTGGAACGCACCTCGCACGATGTTGGTGAAATTGCAGGTGCCCAGTACGCGCTGCTCGTCGCGATCGAACAGCAACCAGTGTCGTGCCTCTTGGGCGGCGACTTTGCCTGCCATGTCCCGTAGTCGTTGGGCCACCGCCGCAAGCTGGAAGTACTCCTCGTCGCGCAGCGGCTCCCAGGGTGCGAGGTGCTCGCGGTTATCCAGGAGGTAACGCTGCAGGGCCGGGGCTTGGTCTTGATCGGCGCTGCGCAGGACCAGGCGTTCGGTATGCAGGGGCTGGGGAGTCGGGGTTTCGGAAGCGTTCATATCTACCGCCTGCGAGGTGGGAGAAAGGCGAAACCATGGCCCGGGCGAGCCATGGTGGATGGGCTGGGAGCCTAAGGCTTGGCGGCCTTTTCCTGCCAGGCATTCGCTCCGGCGGCCGCCTTGAACTTGGCGCGGTTCTCCGGGGTGGCCGGTGGTTCGGAGTCGCCGAAGATCGCCTTCAGCCAATGGCCGTCGGTGGGGTTGGGGAAGAGGATGAACTTGCGCCCGAACTGCTCGCGGTCTTCGTTCATCAGTTGGCTGCGCTGCTGGACGTCGGCCACGTAGTACTTGCGTTTGAAGTCGTTGAGGTTGTCGCCGAGCATCACCACCACGTTGTGGTCCTTGGCGATTTCCTGTTGGCGCGGTTCCTTGTTGGAGCTGTCGCGATACACCGTCAGGTGCTGTTCGTCGGCGAACGGCAGCTGGTTGTGGCGCAGGTTGGCCAGGGCGTATTCATAGGTCTTCTCGCCCTGGTCGCGGCTGGTGACGTAGAACACTTCGACGCCCTTGGACTGGGCGTACTTGAGGAACTCCAGCGCCCCCGGGGTGGCGACCGGGCCGTTGTCTGCGACCCACTGGTCCCAGGCGTTGTCGTCGAAGAACTCCTTGTCCGAGTTGATCAGGTAGCCCCAGTAGCTGTTGCTGCTGAGCACGGTGTCGTCGATATCGCTGATGATCGCCAGCGGGCGGTCGCCGGCCTTGCGTTGTTGCAGGGCCTGGTCCAGTTGCATCCTGGCCACGTTGAAGCCCTGGTAGTACAGCGCCTGGAACTCGGCGGCGGTCTGTCGCCAGGCCACGGCGGCGGTCAACAGATTGGAAGATGGCGCGCTGGCCTGGTCGGCGAAGGCCGGGGCACAGGTCATGGCCAGAAGCGAGAACAGCCAGGGGGCGAGGGAAGTCCCGGTGGTTTTTATTGTCATGGTCGAGCCCTAGAAGTGAGGATTGCGCAGCTCTCACGAACACTGCCCGGGTGTTCTATCCCAGGCTGCGCCGGCGCTCAATGCGGGTGTCGCGATTGTGGATCAATGAGGCGTAATCCCGGGTACTTTTTCGCGGGCATAAAAAAACGGCCTACCTTGCGGTAAGCCGTTTTTCGGTACTTGGTGGCTACACAGGGACTTGAACCCCGGACCCCAGCATTATGAATGCTATGCTCTAACCAACTGAGCTATGTAGCCAAGTGGCGCGCATTATTCGCTCAGAACGAACATGCGTCAAGCGTTTTTTTCAAAAAAATATCCACGCTATCAACCGCTTATCAAAATCCCCACTTTGCTGGCATTCCCGGGTCGCAACCTGCGGCTCGAGATGCAGGGATGCATTGCGAGCGAAACAGGTCGTTAGCAAGCTAAGGGGATGGCGTGAGTGCCGGTAAAAGTGGCACATTGACGCACCTGCCCCTGTGCATCCACCCGTTGTACGGAAACAATCCTATGGCTATCAGCAATGCCCAGCCTGTCGCAACGACGGCTTCTCCTGCTTCCCAAGGCAGCCCGCTGGTCCTGCGCATCATTGGCGCGGTGGCGCTCGCGCACCTGATCAACGACCTGATCCAGGCGGTGATGCCGGCGATCTATCCGATGCTCAAGGCCAACTATGGCCTGACCTTCACCCAGGTGGGCCTGATCACCCTGACCTTCCAGCTCACGGCATCGTTGCTGCAGCCCTGGGTGGGTTACTACACCGACCGTCGGCCCCAGCCGTTCCTGCTACCGGCGGGAATGATCTGCACCCTGGTCGGCATCCTGATGATGTCCCAGGTGGGCAGCTTCGGCTTGATCCTGCTGGCTTCGGGGCTGATCGGCATCGGCTCCTCGACCTTCCACCCGGAGGCTTCCCGGGTGGCGCGGCTGGCGTCTGGCGGCCGCTATGGCCTGGCGCAATCGAGCTTCCAGGTAGGTGGCAATGCTGGCACCGCGTTCGGTCCGTTGCTGGCGGCGGCGATCATCATTCCCTATGGCCAGGGCAACGTGGCCTGGTTCGGCCTGTTCGCGCTCTTCGCCCTGGTGGTGCTGTATGCCATCAGTCGCTGGTACGCCAACCACCTGCGCCTGTACCAGCTCAAGCAGGGCCAGGCAGCGACCCACGGGCTCTCCAGGGAGCGAGTGATCAGCGCCCTGGTGGTGCTGGGGCTGCTGGTGTTCTCCAAGTATTTCTACATGGCCAGCTTCACCAGCTACTTCACCTTCTACCTGATCGAGAAGTTCGACCTGTCGGTGGCCAGTTCACAGTTGCACTTGTTCCTGTTCCTGGGAGCGGTGGCGGCGGGGACCTTCTTCGGTGGTCCCATCGGCGACAAGATCGGGCGCAAGGCGGTGATCTGGTTCTCGATCCTCGGGGTGGCGCCGTTCACCCTGTTGCTGCCCCATGTTGACCTCTTCTGGACCAGCGTACTGAGCGTGGTGATCGGCTTCATCCTGGCCTCGGCATTCTCGGCCATCGTGGTCTACGCCCAGGAACTGGTGCCAGGCAAGGTGGGCATGATCGCCGGGATATTCTTCGGCCTGATGTTCGGTTTTGGCGGAATCGGTGCGGCCCTACTGGGGCACCTGGCGGACCTGGACGGTATCGAGCATGTGTATTTCCTGTGCTCGTTCCTGCCGCTGTTCGGCGTATTGGCGATCTTCCTGCCCAGGACTCGCAAGGCCTGAGGCCAAGTGCTGTCGAACACGCCCGGGCCATGCCCGGGCGTTTTGTTTGTGGGCCTGGCAATGGTTTTGGCGTTGGCGTGCATCTGGCCGGACGGGCATTTGCCCAAGCGCTGGATCGACAGTTGCCTGGGGCGGTCCTTCGAGGAAGTGGCTGAACAATGGCAGCAAGCGACACGCGCGCAGGAGCTCGATTCAGACGCGGCTGAATATGTCGGTTCTGTAACTTTTTCGTATCTAAATGATAATCATTAGTATTACACTCCGGTCCCCCTATCCCTTAGCGCACCGTTAAGGTGCATTGGTTCGACAAGGATTGCGTGTAATGAAACTCAGCTCCTGCCTGTTCAACTCCCTCCTATTGAGTGCCGGTGTCGGCTTGCTTGGTCCGCTGGCACAGGCCGCCGAGACCGGTGATGACTCCAAGCCGACATCGCTGGAATTGGATACCGCCTTCGTCACGGCCAGTGGTGGTGCCACTGATCTCAAGGATGCGCCGGCCAGTGTCAGCGTCATCACCCGTGAGGAAATCGAACGTCAGCCGGTCTATGACCTCAACACCTTGCTGCGCCGGGTGCCGGGCGTGACGGGCGGTTTCGGCCCGGTGGGCGAGCAGTCGAAGATCAAGCTGCGGGGGCTGGACGACAAGTACACGCTGATCCTGGTGGACGGCAAGCGGGTCGGTAGCTCCGGGGATATCAGCTACCGTCGTGACTTGGCGCGCCAGGACCTGAACTGGATCTCGCCGAACATGATCGAGCGCATCGAGATCGTCCGTGGGCCGATGTCCTCGCTTTATGGCTCGGATGCCATGGGTGGGGTGATCAATATCATCACCCGCAAGGTGTCGCGGACCTGGAGCGGTTCGGCCAGCACCAATATCACCGTGCCCAAGGATTCCGACCGCGGCCAGACCACCCAGTACAGTGCCAACCTGTCCGGCCCGCTGACCGAATCCCTGGGCCTGCGCCTGGGGGCCAACGTGACCCGGCGCGCGGCGGACGAGGCTCAGGCCCGTCTCGATTCGAAGGGCGAATTCATGTATGGCGACGGGGCTGGAGGCTCCAAGGACCAGAGCCTGAATGCCCTGCTGGACTGGCAGATCAATGATGAGCAGAGCCTGTCCTTCGAGGCTGTACATGGGGTAGAGCGTGCCTGGGCTCCAAAAAGCGAGGATGCGGTTGGGGAGTCGTTCGGCCCCAGCCGCCTGATCCGCGACAGCTACATCCTGTCCCATGTCGGGGAGTGGAGCTTCGGTACCTCGAAACTCGATGCCTACCTGAACAAGTACCGCAACGATATCGACTGGGGCAAGGCCAGTTCCGAAGAGAAGATCGTCGAAGGCAGCCTGAATATGCCGTTCGAGTTGCTGGTGGACCAGCGCCTGACCGTCGGTGGGCAATGGAAGCGTGAAGAGCTGACCAACACCGACACCCTGGGCACGGTGCCGGTGGACTACAAGGGCGCGCCAGTCAGTGGCTCGACCCTGAAGGGTGATTATTCGGCGGCCTTCATCGAGGATGAGCTGTTCCTCCTGGACAACCTGTCCCTGACCCTGGGCAACCGCTTCGACCACAGCGACAAATATGGCAATCACAACAGCCCGCGGGCCTATGTGGTCTACCACCCGCATCCGGACTGGACGGTGCGCGGCGGGGTGTCCAAGGGCTTTCGTGCGCCGAGCCTGAAGGAGGGCAGCGCCGGCGCGGCGACCGAGTCCGGTGGCCGTGGCTGTGGCTCGCTCAAGCCCCTGGGATACAAGGAGGGTAGTTGCTGGATGGCCGGTAACCCGGACCTGACGCCCGAAACCAGCACCAACAAAGAGATTGGCGTGTCCTTCAACCATGACGACTGGGAGCTGGGCCTGACCTATTTCCATACCGATTTCAGAGACAAGATCGAATATGCGCCTCTGGATTTCTACCAGGGTCGCTGGTGGACCATGCTGGATAACATCGACAAGGCCCGGACCCGCGGCTGGGAAGGCACCACCCGGATTCCGCTGGGCGACTCGGTGAACTGGCGCACCAACGCCACCTACATGCTGGAAAGCCGCAACTTATCCACCGGCGAGGACCTGATCAGTGCGCCCAAGCTCTCGCTGTTCAGTGCGCTGGACTGGCAGGTCAACGATCGCTTGAGTACCGAACTGTCGGCGCAGCATGTGGGCAAGCAGCGAGGGATACGCAATGACTTCGTGCAGTCCTACACCACCTACGACTTGACGGCCAACCTGGCCCTGACCAAGTGGCTGACCTTGAATGGCGGGGTACAGAACCTGCTGGACAAGGACCTGCGGGACGGCTCGACCAACTTCTATGTGCCTGGCAGGGCGTTCTTCGCAGGGGCGACCACCTACTTCTGAGGTTACAACAGGGCTACCCCATTGCCTGGCAGTGGGGCGGCCCTGTTGTTGCGAGTAGGTCTAGAACACGTATTGCATGCGCATGACCAAGCCCTGGCCGGAGTCGTCGCCGACCGCATTGCGGATGTTGTCGGTCCTGGCCTTGATGTAGTTGGCGCTGAGTTTCAGGGCTTCGTTGGCATACCAGTTGACCCCCAGGGTATGGCTCTTGCCCTGGGCATCGCCCACGCTGCGCAAGGCGCTGCTGGCGACCACGTTGTCATCCTCGACCTTCATGGCGTCATAGCGATAGAACAGTTCCCAGGCCCCGAGCGACTTGTCCTCGGGCTTGATGGTGTCGAACCTGGCGCCATCGAGCTTGTAGATCCGCGGCTCGCCGGTGAGGGTGTAGGCCAGCTGTGCGTAGTAACCCGAGGCCTTGAGGTCCTTGGCCGCGGTATCGGCCTTTAGGGTACGGCGCAGGTATTCGGCCTGGATCGAGAAGGCCTGCAAGGCCCAAGCCCCTTCGAGCCCCCAGACCGAGTCGCCTTTCCACAACCCGGACTGGGCCGTGGCGCCGCCGAAGACCCCGCGGTTGCCGTTGCTGCCTGCGCTGTTGCCGCCATTGGTCTCCACGCCGCGGATGCCCATGCGCGAACGAATGCGGGTGTCGACGGCACTGTCCTTGAGATCCCGGTAGGCGTATTGCAGGCCCAGGTGCAGGACGTTGCCCGATTCATGCCAAGGCGCGAATACCCCGCGCAAGTTGTAGCGCTTGACGCTGTCGCCATCGGTATCGTTGTTGTTCTCGCTGAACAGGCTGCCTGACAGGTAGACCTGCTTGGCCAGCACAGCATTGGCTTGGACCCCCGTGCCGTTGTTGTCACCCACCCACTCGGCGGCGTCATAGGACAGGTTGCGTTCCAGGGCCGTGACCCACTTGGAGCTGGTGGCTTTTTCCAGACCGAAGTCGGTGTAGAAGCGCCCGATCTTCAGGTTCAGTGGGGCGAAGCCGGTGTAGGTCACGGTCGCTTCATCGAAGTAACCGGTGCTGTCATTGCCGACGTTGCGCGACAGGTCGTAGTTGATCTGGTATTTCCAGTCGCGGTAGGCGGTGCCGCCCAGCTCCAGGTAGGCTCGGCGGAAGTAGGCGGCGTCCGCGGTATTGCCATTACGGGTGTAGTAGCCGTCGAAGCGGCCATAATCCGCCTGCAAGCGTCCGCCCAGCTTGAAGCTGAACTCCTTGTCGGTAGTGGCCACTTCCAGGCCACCTTTGGTTTTCACGACGATATCGGCGCCGTCGGTGGTGACTGTGCCCGCATGTGTGGTGAGGGTGATTGCCATGCCCAACAGGCCGAAAACTGCTGCACAGCCCGTTGGGGTTCCGGTGGTTCTGACCGACATACTGCTCTCCCGTCCGTTTCTCTTTTTTGCCTTGAGTGGCCATGCCTGTAGGGCTGGCTGGGCGGATAGTTGTCAGCGCGGATGAAGCTTTTTGTTGATTTACATGACGTTTTTATGTCGTTCGGGCGGGGGCTATCCCACAGTCCAGGAATTTCAAGGGCCGTGGCGTGGTGGGGGCATGGCGAACCAGGTCCTTGGAATATGTCAGGAACATGAAAGATAAAAGTCATGGGCCGGATCGTGGGATCGAAGAGGCTGGCTATCGCACCAGCTCGCGGCAAACAGAGAACGCCATCCAGAGGCGGGCGGGACTCTCGGGATAAGGCTTGTTCCCTTCCCCAGAAGCGGCGGGCTCAAGCGTCTGAGGGGGAGAACCACTCGCGGCGCTTGATGAAGGCCTGTTGAATCACTTCCACCAGGTTCCTGACTTCGGGGCGTGCAGCGGCCTGGGCATGGGTGCTGAGCCAGGCGTATTGCAGCAGCGGCGCATCGAACAGCTGCGGCAGCGGGAGCAGGGTCTTGTCCAGTCGGGCAATGTAGTCAGGCAACAGGCCGATGCAGGCGCAGTTCCTGATCAGATCCAGGGCCAGGTGCGGGTCGCCGGTTTGTGCGATACCGCCGGCGCGACGGCGTACCAGGCGGTTCCAGGGCTCCAGGGCGGGTATGTCATGGTGGCCGCTGACCTGCACCAGCAGGTAGTCATCCAGTTGCTCAAGGCGCCAGGGCAGGACGTTCCTGGGGGCATAGCGCTTGGCCAGGTGGGCGCAATAGCGGATTTGCGCGAGGCGGATAGGTTGGGTGGTGGCGAAGCCGGGGTCCGGTCGTGGGCTTCCAGGGTCGGCCAGCCACAGCATGATGTCGGCCTTGCTCGAAGGCACTCCTTGCAGCGGAACCAGTTCCAGGTGCGAGGTGGCGTTGCGGCGCAGGAAGGTGATTAGGTCCCGGGTGAGGACGTCTCGCAGCAGCATGTCGGCGACGGCGATGACCACGCTGGCCGGGCGGGCGGACTCGATCTTGCCGGGCGGCCGTAGCTCCTGGCGGCTGGAGAGGTCTTTTTGCAGGCGCTTGCCCACCAGGGTCAGGCTCAGCTTGTTGTCTTGGTAAAGAAATAGCGGCGTGCCTATGCATTGCTCCAGCACCAGCAGCTTCTTGCGTAGCACTGCCGCACTGATATTCAAGCTGCGGGCCGCTTGCTTGAACGAGGCGCAACGGGCGCTGGCCAGGAAGTATTGCGCGCAGTGGGTATCGATCCACTGCATGTCGATGCGCTGTTCTTCTGCAGCCATGGGCAGGCCCGGAGTGTCTGGCGGGCAACTGTTGGTGGTTCTCCGCTGCCCCATGCCCGGCTCCTGGTTGGTATCCGGAGCCAAGGATACGCAACGCCACCTTTCACCAGCATCGCGGGCAAATTACTTATCTGTAATGCCTGGGTGGGGGAGGGAGCTGCTTGCAGCAAGGTGGTTCGAGCAACCCGCCAGTAGGCCGGGGGCTGGCAAAGCAGGGGCATAAAAAACAAACCCCCGTGCATCCTGGGGATGTACGGGGGTCGCTGTCGTCCGGGGGGATCAGACGTTGAAGCGGAAGTGCATCACGTCGCCATCCTTGACGATGTATTCCTTGCCTTCCAGGCGCCACTTGCCGGCTTCCTTGGCGCCGGCTTCACCCTTGAACTGGATGAAGTCGTCATAGGCCACCACTTCGGCGCGGATGAAGCCTTTTTCGAAGTCGGTGTGGATCACGCCCGCCGCTTGCGGTGCGGTGGCGCCGACGCGAACGGTCCAGGCCCGAACTTCCTGCACGCCGGCCGTGAAGTAGGTCTGCAGGTTGAGCAGTTCGTAGCCTGCGCGGATCACGCGATTCAGGCCAGGCTCTTCCAGGCCCAGGGCCTCGAGGAACATGTCCTTTTCTTCACCTTCTTCCAGCTCGGCGATCTCGGCTTCGATCTTGTTGCATACCGGTACCACGACCGCGCCTTCTTCTTCGGCGATGGCCTTGACCACGTCCAGGTGCGGGTTGTTCTCGAAGCCATCCTCGGCCACGTTGGCGATGTACATCACCGGCTTGCTGGTCAGCAGGTGGAAGCCACGGATCACGGCCTTTTCTTCGGCGCTCATGTTCTTCATCAGGCTGCGTGCCGGCTTGCCTTCGGTGAAGTGCGGGATCAGCTGCTCGAGAATGGCCTTCTGGGCGAGGGCGTCCTTGTCGCCGCCCTTGGCATTGCGCGCGACCTTCTGCAGTTGTTTCTCGCAGCTGTCGAGGTCAGCGAAGATCAGTTCCAGATCGATGATCTCGATGTCGCGTTTCGGGTCGACGCTGTTGGAGACGTGAATCACGTTCTCGTCTTCGAAGCAGCGCACTACGTGGGCGATGGCATCGGTCTCGCGGATGTTGGCGAGGAACTTGTTGCCCAGGCCTTCACCCTTGGATGCACCTGCCACCAGGCCGGCGATGTCGACGAATTCCATGGTGGTCGGCAGGACGCGGTTCGGCTTGACGATCTCGGCCAGGGCATCCAGGCGCGCGTCGGGCATCGGCACGATGCCGCTGTTGGGCTCGATGGTGCAGAAGGGGAAGTTCTCCGCCGCGATGCCGGACTTGGTCAGGGCGTTGAACAGGGTGGACTTGCCGACGTTGGGCAGGCCGACGATGCCGCAATTGAATCCCATGGTGTTTCCCCTCGGGTAAGAGTCAGGCCTTCTGGCTGTGCAGGTTTTTCATCGCGCGGTTCCATTCACCGGCGAAGATATCCGGCAGCACGCCGAGGGCAAAATCGATGCTGGCATCGAGTTTTTCCTGTTCGGCGCGTGGCGCACGACCCAGGACAAAGTTCGAAACCATGCTGGCGACGCCCGGGTGGCCGATGCCGAGCCGCAGGCGGTGAAAGGTATTCTGGTTGCCGAGCTGCGCGATGATGTCCCGCAGTCCGTTGTGCCCGCCGTGTCCGCCGCCGGTCTTGAGCTTGGCGACGCCGGGAGGCAAGTCTAGTTCGTCATGGGCCACCAGGATTTCTTCGGGCTTGATGCGGAAGAAACCCGCAAGCGCCGCCACGGCCTGGCCGCTGCGGTTCATGTAGGTGGTGGGAATCAGCAGACGAATGTCCTGACCCTGGTGACTGAAGCGCCCGGTCAGGCCGAAATATTTGCGATCGGCCACAAGGTTCACACCTTGTTTGTCGGCGATGCGCTCAACAAAAAGGGCCCCTGCGTTATGCCGGGTCTGTTCGTATTCAGCGCCTGGATTACCCAGGCCGACGATCAGTTTTATGGCAGTCACGATAGGGGCCCTTCTCTGGAGTTGTGGATAACATCGCCGCGCAGCTTGGCAGCGGCGAAAGTGGACGACAACAGCTCATTTACCATGATGCGTAAACTTCGCGTTCTCGCCCGCTTTCTCGCTACGTCACTGTCCGCGATGTTTCCGCTACTCCGGCGTCAGAGTGAAATTACTCTGCAGCGCCTTCAGCAGCTTCTGGAGCAACACGTGGAGCGTGGACGTTGGCTACTGCCAGGTCGTTGCCGTGTGCCAGGGCCACGAACTCAACGCCTTTAGGGGCCTTGATGTTGGACAGGTGAACGATGGTGCCGATTTCAGCGTCAGCCAGGTCGACTTCGATGAACTCAGGCAGATCTTTCGGCAGGCAGGAAACTTCGATTTCCGACACTACGTGGGAGATCTCGCCGCCTTTCTTCACAGGTGCAGATTCGTTGATGAAGTGCACTGGAACGATGGCGGTCAGTTTCTGGCCGGCAACTACGCGAACGAAGTCGGCGTGCATTACGTGGCCTTTGGCCGGGTGACGTTGCAGGGCCTTGATCACGACGTTCTGCTTGGTGCCACCGACGTTCAGTTCGATGATGTGGCTGTAGGCAGCTTCGTTTTCCAGCAGCTTGGCAATTTCCTTGGCCAGCATGCTGATGGATTCAGGGGCTTTGTCGCCACCGTAAACAACAGCTGGAACCAGGCTGGCGAGACGACGCAGGCGGCGGCTCGCACCTTTCCCCAGGTCGGAACGCACTTCAGCATTCAGGGTAAAATCATTCATTTTGTATCTCCAAAATAACCTCGTTCGCCTTGGCGTTTGCGACCAGCGCCAAGGGCGATACGGGCAAAAAAGCCCCGTCCCAACCTAGGTTGGGACGGGGCGCTTTTCGTCATCGAGATGTTTTGCCAGGGACTAGCCCTTAGCGGAACATCGCGCTGATCGATTCTTCGTTGCTGATGCGGCGAACCGCTTCGGCAACTACCGGTGCGATATCCAGTTGGCGGATACGTGCACAGGCTTGTGCTGCTGCGGACAGCGGGATGGTGTTGGTCACCACCAGCTCGTCCAGCACGGAATTTTCGATGTTCTCGATGGCCCGGCCCGACAGCACAGGGTGTGTGCAGTAGGCGAAGACCTTGGCGGCGCCATGCTCTTTCAGGGCCTTGGCCGCGTGGCACAGGGTGCCGGCGGTATCGACCATGTCGTCGACCAGAATGCAGGTGCGTCCTTCGACGTCGCCGATGATATGCATCACTTCGGAGTGATTGGCTTTCTCACGACGCTTGTCGATGATCCCGAGATCAACGCCCAGGGACTTGGCCACGGCACGTGCACGCACGACGCCGCCGATGTCCGGGGAGACGATCATCAGGTTTTCGAAACGCTGGTCTTCGATATCGTCCACCAGGACTGGGGAACCGTAGATGTTATCTACCGGGATATCGAAGAAACCCTGGATCTGGTCAGCATGCAGGTCAACCGTGAGAACACGGTCGATGCCGACAACGGTGAGCATGTCAGCCACGACTTTCGCGCTGATAGCCACACGTGCGGAACGCGGACGGCGATCCTGACGGGCATAACCAAAATAAGGAATAACAGCAGTGATACGAGTAGCCGAGGAACGACGGAAGGCATCAGCCATCACGACGAGTTCCATCAGGTTATCGTTGGTCGGAGCGCAGGTCGGCTGAATAATGAAGACGTCTTTACCGCGGACATTTTCATTGATCTCGGCAGTAATTTCGCCGTCGGAAAATTTTCCAACAGAAATGTCACCGAGAGGGATATGCAGCTGACGTACGACACGCCGAGCCAGATCGGGGTTGGCGTTCCCCGTAAAGACCATCATCTTGGACACGCGCAGTACCTGAAGGCTGAGGGTATACCTGGATGAGTATAAGGAAAATGGCAGGGGCGGCTGGATTCGAACCAACGCATGGCAGGATCAAAACCTGCTGCCTTACCGCTTGGCGACGCCCCTGTATCTGTTGCTTCGAGTGCCTGGCACTCGTTTCCGTTAGAGCAGTGTTTGCAGCTTGCGATGCAACATCGAAACGTTGCTCCCTTTTGCTACAAACCCTGTAAGGGTCTCTGTAAGAAGGGCCGAGACTTTATCAGCTTCAGCTTTGCTTGGGAAGCCCCCAAACACACAACTTCCAGTTCCAGTCAGTTTTGCTTCGGTAAATTTACCTAGCAAATTCAATGCGTTACGTACTTCTGGATAACGCCTTGCGACTACCGGAAGGCAGTCGTTTCTGCTGTTTCCCTTGGGAACGGGGCGCACTTTAATGGGCGCGCTGTCACGTGTCAACAGCGGATCGGAAAAAATTTCTGCTGTACTTACAGAGACTTGCGGGACCAGCACGAGGTACCACGGCTCCTCGGGGTATTCGGGGCTGAGTTTTTCCCCGACGCCCTCGGCGAATGCCGCATGCCCACGGACGAACACCGGTACGTCGGCGCCCAGGGTCAAACCCAGTGCCGCCAGGCGGTCTTCATCCCAGTCCAGTTGCCAGAGATGGTTCAGGCCCAGCAGGGTGGTGGCGGCATTGGAGCTGCCGCCACCGATGCCGCCACCCATGGGCAGGATCTTGTCGATCCAGATGTCGATACCCAGGGCGCAGCCGGATTGTTCTTGGAGTTTCTTCGCGGCCTTGACGATCAGGTTGCTGTCGTGGGGGACGCCTTCGAACTCGGTATGCAGGCGGATCACCCCGTCATCACGTACGGCGAAAGTGATTTCGTCGCCGTAGTCGAGGAATTGGAACAGCGTCTCCAATTCGTGATAACCGTCTGCGCGACGTCCCAGGATATGCAGCATCAGGTTGAGCTTGGCCGGGGAGGGCAGGGTCAGCTTTTGCACGCTCATGTCATTGCCCCAGCTTGCGTGGTTGCCATTCCTTGATCACCAAGGTGACGTCAAGGTCGCTGCCATGCAGCTTGATCCGCTCGGGCAACCAGTAGCCGTTCTGCTGCGAGTAGCTGCTGTACTCCACTTGCCAGCCGTCCTGTTCCAGGCTCGCCAGGTGGCTGTCGCCATCCAGGGTCAGGCGGCTCTTGCTACCCGGGGCGGGCAGGCCACGAACCCACCAGCCCAGGTGGGACACCGGCAGTTTCCAGCCCAGTTGTTCTTCCAGCAGCGACTCCGGACTGCTGGCTTCGTAGCGGCCCTGGTTGGCCACTTCGAGGCTGACCTGGCCCGGGCGACCGGTCAGGCGTGCGGCGCCGCGGCCCAGCGGGCCGGACAGGCGGATGTCGTAGTAATCCTGGCGTTGCAGCCAGAACAGCGTGCCGCTGCCGGAGTCCTTGGGGGCACGGATGCCG
The DNA here is from genome assembly GCF_009380155.1 of Pseudomonas piscis. GTDB lineage: Bacteria > Pseudomonadota > Gammaproteobacteria > Pseudomonadales > Pseudomonadaceae > Aquipseudomonas > Aquipseudomonas piscis. Next base: position 70,708 of record NZ_WHUV01000003.1, read on the forward strand.
ATCTTGCCGTTGATCTGCCAGCCATCGAGACCACTCAACTGGTCCTTGTGCTGGCGCCATTGCGCCGGGTTGCCCTGGCCCTGGACGGATTCGCGGGCGCCGAAACCGGCGCAGCCGGCCAGCAGGGCAATGAAGCTGAAAACGATGAAGTGGCGCACGAGCATGGTCTTAAAGAGTCTCTGATCCGGTCAGGCGTTTGATGGTCTGGCGCAGCACGGGGTTGTCCGGCTGGTCCTTGAGGAACTTGCTCCAGATCTGCCGGGCTTCGCGCTGCTTGTCGTTATGCCACAGGACTTCACCCAGGTGCGCCGCGACTTCCGGGTCGGGGAAGCGCTCCAGGGCCTGGCGCAGAAGGCGTTCGGCCTCGTCCAGGTTGCCCAGGCGATAGTTCACCCAGCCCAGGCTGTCGAGCACCGCCGGATCGTCCGGCGTCAGCTGGTGGGCCTGTTCGATCAGGGCCTTGGCCTCGGCATAACGAGTCGTACGATCGGACAAGGTATAGCCCAGGGCGTTCAGTGCCATGGCGTTGTCCGGTTCGCGCTGGATGATCAGGCGCAGGTCCTTTTCCAGCTGCCCCAGGTCATTGCGTTTCTCGGCCTGCATGGCGCGGGTGTAGAGCAGGTTCACGTCGTCGGGATACTGCTTCAGCGCCTGCTGGATGACGCTCCAGGCGCGCGGCCCCTGGTTGTTCGCCGACAGGGTCTCGACTTCGATCAGATACAGCTGGATGGCGTAGTCGGGTTGAGCGTCGCGAGCCGCCACCAAGCGTTTTTGCGCTTCATCGGTACGGCCGTTGTTCATCAGGATGTCGGCCTGGCGCAGTTGCGCCGGCAGGTAGTCGTTGCCCGGGCCGACCTGGGCATACTCGGCCAGCGCCCCTTGCGGGTCGTTGAGTTCTTCGGCGATCCGGCCCAGGTTCAGGTGCGCGGAATCTTCATGGCTTTCCCGGGCGATCAGGTCCTCGAGGTAGCCCTTGGCCTCGTCCCAGGCCTTGGCTTCCAGGCACACCAGCGCCAGGGAGTAGCGTAGTTCGTCGTCCTCGGGGTACTGCTGGACCAGGCTCGAGAACTGCGCCTTGGCATCTTCCATGCGGTCCTGCTCCACCAGCATGCGGGCGTAGGTCAGGCGCAGGCGCTTGTCATCCGGGTACTTGCGGATGCTTTTTTCCAGCAGCGGCAGCGCTTCCTTGCCGCGGTTCAGGCTTTGCAGCAGGCGGGCGCGCAACAGCAGCGGCGCCACTTCGCCGTCTTCCGGCGGATTCTCCTCCAGCAGGGCCAGGGCTTCCTTGGCGTCGCCATCCTGTTGCATCAGCAGGGCCTTGCCGAAAATCAGCTGGCTGTTGTGTGGGTGCTTTTGCAGTAAGCGGTCGAAACCTTTCATCAGGCCGTCACGGGTTTCCTGATCGGTATCGGCGGCGGACAGGGCCAGGAAGTCGAAATGGGTATCGCCCTTGCCCTGCAGGACCTTCTCCATATAAAGCATGGAATCGTCATAGCGCCCGGCGCGGGCCAGCTGGATGGCGGCCGCACGCTGTGCCTCGAGGTCGTCGGGGGCGTTTTTCGCCCAGATCAGCGATGTATCCAGGGCCGCTTGGTCGGCGCCCAGGTACTCGGCGATGCGAAAGGCCCGCTCGGAGATGCCCGGGTCCTGGGTGTTGATGGCCTGGGTCACGTAGTTGTCCAGGGCAATGTCGAAGCGATTGCGCTGGCCCGCCAGCTCGGCGCTCAGCAGGCTGAAGACGGTGTCTTCGCTGAACGAGGAGTAGACCTTGGGCTTTTCAGGGGTCGGGGTGCTGTCTTCCACCGACGACGTGGCGTCCGATGAAACAGGGGCCAGGGATTGGCATCCGCTGAGGAAGACAAGGGCGAGGAGCAACGCGGAGGATCTATTCATATAGGAAGAGGGCGACTAACCTGCGGTCGGATCATCATGACACAAGCCTTCGGCCAAACATAACCGAGACTCAACGGGATGCCAGAACAGAGGCAGTCTATTAGGACAATAGTCGGCGGGAGTTGTTCTGAATCTGTCGAAGTAGGACAATTGCCGGCTTCTCGACATCATCAGCGACCTTGAATGGCCTTCCTTGCACTTGGTATTAACCACAAGACTGCTTCTGTAGACGTCCGCGAGCGCGTGGCCTTTACCCCTGAGCAGTTGGTTGAGGCCTTGCAGCAGCTCTGCCGACTCACCGACAGCCGCGAAGCTGCGATCCTCTCCACCTGCAACCGCAGTGAGCTCTATGTAGAACAGGATCATCTTTCGGCCGATGTGGTACTGCGCTGGCTGGCGGAATACCACCATCTGAGCCTGGACGACCTGCGCGCCAGTGCCTATGTACATGAAGACGATGCGGCAGTTCGTCACATGATGCGCGTGGCCTCCGGCCTGGACTCGCTGGTGCTGGGCGAGCCGCAGATCCTCGGGCAGATGAAGTCCGCCTATGCCGTGGCCCGTGAGGCCGGCACCGTCGGCCCCTTGCTGGGACGGCTGTTCCAGGCGACCTTCAATGCCGCCAAGCAGGTCCGCACCGATACCGCCATCGGTGAAAACCCCGTATCCGTGGCTTTCGCCGCAGTGAGCCTGGCCAAGCAGATCTTCAGCGACCTGCAGCGCAGCCAGGCGCTGTTGATCGGCGCGGGCGAGACCATCACCCTGGTCGCCCGGCACCTGCACGAACTGGGCGTCAAGCGCATCGTGGTGGCCAACCGCACCCTGGAGCGCGCCAGCCAGCTGGCGGAGCAGTTCGGCGCCCATGCGGTGCTGCTCTCGGACATCCCCCAGGAGCTGGTGCACAGCGATATCGTCATCAGTTCCACTGCGAGCCAGCTGCCGATCCTGGGCAAGGGTGCGGTGGAGAGCGCCCTGAAGCTGCGCAAGCACAAGCCGATTTTCATGGTGGATATCGCGGTTCCCCGGGATATCGAGCCGGAAGTCGGCGAGTTGGACGACGTTTACCTCTATACCGTCGACGATCTTCACGAAGTGGTCGCAGAAAACCTCAAGAGCCGCCAGGGCGCGGCACAGGCCGCCGAGGAACTGGTGAACATCGGCGCCGAGGATTTCATGGTGCGCTTGCGCGAGCTGGCGGCAGTGGATGTGCTCAAGGCCTATCGTCAACAGAGCGAGCGCCTGCGTGACGAGGAGCTGCAGAAGGCCCTGCGCATGCTGACCAACGGTAGCAGTGCCGAAGACGTGCTGGCCCAGCTGGCCCGTGGCCTGACCAACAAACTGCTGCACGCACCGAGCGTGCAGTTGAAAAAGCTTTCCGCCGAAGGCCGCCTCGATGCGCTGGCCATGGCCCAAGAACTCTTTGCCCTCGGTGAGGGCTCTTCGGATAAAACCCCGCAATGAAAGCGTCACTGCTCAGTAAGCTGGACATTCTCCAGGACCGTTTCGAGGAACTGACCGCCTTGCTTGGCGATGCCGAGGTCATTTCCGACCAGGCCAAGTTCCGTGCCTATTCCAAGGAGTACGCGGAAGTCGAGCCGATCGTCGCCTCCTACAAGCAGGTGCTCAAGGTCCAGGCCGACCTGGAGGGCGCCCAGGCGCTGCTCAAGGACAGCGATCCGGACCTGCGGGAGATGGCCGTGGAAGAAGTCCGCGAGGCCAAGGAACAACTGGTCGAGCTGGAAAGCAACCTGCAGCGCATGCTGTTGCCCAAGGATCCCAACGATGGACGCAACGTGTTCCTGGAAATCCGTGCCGGTACCGGTGGTGACGAGGCGGCGATCTTCTCCGGCGATCTGTTTCGCATGTATTCGCGTTATGCCGAGCGGCGTGGCTGGCGCCTGGAGATTCTCTCCGAGAACGAGGGCGAGCACGGCGGCTACAAGGAAATCATCGCCCGGGTCGAGGGCGAGAACGTCTACGGCAAGCTGAAGTTCGAGTCCGGGGCGCACCGCGTACAGCGAGTGCCGGCCACCGAGTCCCAGGGGCGCATCCATACCTCGGCCTGCACCGTGGCGGTACTGCCCGAACCGGATGAACAGGAAGCCATCGAGATCAACCCGGCGGACTTGCGCATCGATACCTATCGTTCTTCCGGTGCCGGCGGCCAGCACGTGAACAAGACCGACTCGGCCATCCGCATCACCCACTTGCCCACCGGCATCGTGGTGGAGTGCCAGGAAGAACGCTCCCAGCACAAGAACCGTGCGCGGGCCCTGTCCTGGTTGTCGGCCAAGCTCAATGACCAGCAGGCCAGTGCGGCGGCCAGCGCCATTGCCAGCGAGCGCAAGCTGCTGGTGGGTTCGGGCGACCGCTCCGAACGTATCCGCACCTACAACTTTCCCCAGGGGCGTGTCACCGACCACCGGGTCAACCTGACCTTGTATTCCCTGGACGAAATCATCGCCGGTGGCGTGGAAGCGGTGATCGAGCCGCTGCTGGCCGAGTACCAGGCCGACCAACTTGCCGCATTGGGTGATTGAATGACCATCATCGCCAGCCTGTTGCGCGCCGCCCAACTGCCCGATTCGCCAACCCCGCGCCTGGACGCCGAGCTGCTCCTGGCCGCGGCCCTGGGCAAGCCCCGCAGCTTTCTGCATACCTGGCCGGAGCGCATCGTGCCCAGCGAAGCGGTCCTGGTGTTCAGTGAATACCTGCAACGGCGTCGCTCCGGCGAGCCGGTGGCCTACATCCTCGGCCAGCAGGGGTTCTGGAAGCTCGACCTGGAAGTGGCTCCCCATACCCTGATCCCGCGCCCCGACACCGAACTGCTGGTGGAGACCGCCTTGCAACTGTTGCCTGCCGGCCCGGCCCGGGTCCTGGACCTGGGCACCGGCAGTGGCGCCATTGCCCTGGCCCTGGCCAGCGAACGCCCGGCCTGGCAGGTCACAGCGCTGGACCGCGTGCTGGAAGCCGTGGCCCTGGCCGAACGCAACCGCCAGCGCCTGCAACTGGCCAATGTCACGGTGCTCAGCAGCCACTGGTTCGATTCGATCCAGGGCCAGCGCTTCAGCTTGATCGTCAGCAACCCGCCCTACATTGCCGAAGCCGATCCGCACCTGGCGGCCGGCGACGTGCGTTTCGAACCGGAAAGTGCCCTGGTGGCCGGCAAGGATGGTCTCGATGACCTGCGCCTGATCGTGGCCCAGGCTCCGCTGCACCTGGAAGCCGGTGGCTGGTTGATGCTGGAGCACGGCTACGACCAGGCCCCGGCGGTACGCGAGTTGCTAACCGCCCAGGGTTTCATCGAAGTCCATAGCCGGGTCGATCTCGGTGGCCATGAACGCATCAGCCTGGGGTGCTTGCCGTGCTGACCGACGAGGAGCTGTTGCGCTATAGCCGGCAGATCCTGTTGCAGCAGGTCGACATCGACGGCCAATTGCGCCTCAAGCAGAGCCGCGTGTTGATCGTCGGCCTCGGCGGCCTTGGCGCTCCTGCGGCGCTCTACCTGGCAGCGGCCGGGGTCGGCGAGCTGCACCTGGCCGACTTCGACAGCGTCGATCTGACCAACCTGCAGCGCCAGATCATCCATGACAGCAACAGCGTCGGTTCGAGCAAGGTGGACTCGGCCATTGGTCGGCTGTCTGCCCTCAACCCGCAGATCCGCCTGGTACCCCATCCGGTGGCGCTGGACGAGGACTCCCTGGCCGCCGCCGTGGCAGGCGTGGACCTGGTGCTGGATTGCAGTGACAATTTTTCCACCCGCGAAGCGGTGAACGTCGCCTGTGTCGCCGCCGGCAGGCCCCTGGTCAGTGGTGCGGCGATTCGCCTGGAAGGGCAGTTGTCGGTATTCGATCCGCGCCTCGCGCACAGTCCTTGCTATCACTGCCTGTACGGGCACGGCAGCGAGGCCGAACTGACCTGCAGCGAAGCCGGGGTCCTGGGGCCGCTGGTGGGAACCGTCGGCAGCCTGCAGGCGCTGGAAGCCTTGAAGCTGCTGGCCGGTTTCGGCGAGCCGCTGGTGGGCAGGTTGTTGCTGATCGATGCCCTGGGTACGCGTTTTCGCGAGCTGCGGGTCAAGCGCGACCCAGGCTGCAAGGTCTGTGGAGGCCGGCATGAGTGAAGCGCCGGTGGCGGTCTTCGATTCCGGGGTCGGCGGTTTGTCGGTCCTGGCGGAGATCCAGCAGTTGCTGCCCAATGAGTCGCTGCTGTATCTGGGCGACTGCGGCTACATTCCCTACGGCGAAAAGACTCCCGAATTCATCCGCCAGCGCTGCGGCCTGATGGCCCGCTTCTTTCGCGAGCAAGGGGCCAAGGCCCTGGTGCTGGCCTGCAACACCGCCACCGTCGCCGCCGTGGCCGAGCTGCGGCGCGAATTCCCGGATTGGCCCATCGTCGGCATGGAGCCGGCGGTCAAGCCTGCCGCGGCGGCTACCCGCAGCGGCGTGGTCGGGGTCCTGGCCACCACCGGCACCCTGCAGAGCGCCAAGTTCGCCGCCTTGCTCGACCGTTTTGCCGGCGATGTGAAGGTCGTCACCCAGCCTTGCCCGGGCCTGGTGGAGATGATCGAGAACGGCGACCTGCATAGCGCGGCCTTGTGCCAATTGCTGCAGGGGTATGTCGAACCGCTGCTGGCAGCGGGCTGCGACACCATCATCCTGGGTTGCACCCACTATCCGTTTCTCAAACCCGTGCTGTCACGGATGCTGCCAGGGCACATCAGCCTGGTGGACACCGGAGCGGCGGTTGCCCGCCAACTGCAGCGCCTGCTCGACGAGGGCGACCTGCGCGCCCATGGCCCCGTGCGGGAAACCCGCTTCTGGACCAGCGGCGATGTGCCGCATTTTGCCAAGGTACTGCCCATCCTGTGGCAAGAATCCGGTAGTGTGCAGTCTTTCGATTTGTGAAAAAAACGTTAAATCCCGCTGTCGGCGCTGAACTTCTGGTTCGGCGCGGACTTCTATAGCCTATCTACCAGGCGGTACAAAAACGTTCAAAATAGTTCAATAAAAGGATGTTCCTGATGAAGCGACTGTTGGGTCTGGCCGCGCTTGCGGCCGCGTTGTTGGGGCAAAGTCTTTCCGCGCAAGCGGCCGGTGTCGAGTTCTCCGTGGGCCAAACCGGAGATTCCACGCAAACCTACCGATTGGGCATGCAATTCGACTGGGACAAGAGCTGGCTGCAAAGCGATGTCGGTCGCCTGACCGGTTATTGGAGCGGCGCCTATACCTACTGGGACGGTGACAAGAAGTCGAGCAACCACAGCCTGTCATTCTCCCCGGTACTGGTCTACGAGTTCGCTGGAAACAGCGTCAAGCCTTACGTCGAGGCCGGGATCGGCGTCGCGGCTTTTGCCCATACCCAGGTGGAAGACAACAAGCTGGGTTCATCCTTCCAGTTCGAGGACCGCATCGGTTTCGGCCTGCGCTTCAACGGTGGGCATGAAGTCGGCATTCGCGCCACGCATTACTCCAACGCCGGCTTGCGTTCCCCCAACGACGGTATCGAAAGCTACGCCCTGCACTACACGATGCCGCTCTGATCCGTCCCAGCGATACGCCGTGGCGATGCCCCGGCGTTCGTTCAGGCAATCCGCCTCTCCCAATTCGAATTCGCGGCAGATCAAGGGGCGCAGCTCATAGATGGTGCAACGCATGCTGTCGCGATCCAGCGCCGCGCACCAGCCATCATCCAGGCGCCGCATCACCTCCCCACCCCAGTCGTCGATATCGATAAAGCGTCCGGGCACCCCGGTATCGGTGATCAGCATCACTTCCAGCTGGCAGCAGCAGGCGGCGCAGGTCGAGCAACTGATGGCGGGTTCGGCGATGGGGGTAACGGGGATGGTGGTCATAGGCGTGTAGTGTAAGGCCATGGGGCCGGACTGTGTGAAAGCCCAGACAGACGCTCAACCTTCAGTGGCCAGTGGCGGATCCTCGAGGGCCGCTTGCGCCAACACGTGCAGCAGTGGCAACAGCAGGGCCCAGAGCACTCCCAGCCCGACCAGGGTTGGCCCTGTTCCGTAGGGAAAGCTCACGCCGGCCAGTCGGCCCCCGGCGTAGTAGGACAGCGGGCCTGCCAGCGCTCCAAGCAGGCAGGCCCGCCACCAGGGGCGGGCACTCCAGGCCAGGCCGTGGCGCAAGGTGCTGGCCAGAAGGACCCAGAGCAGCATCAGCCAGAAGGGAATCAATAGACTGACTTGCTGGAACTGAAACACCCCGAGCCAATTCAGGAAGCTGTCCAGGGTGATGCCAATCAGCGCAATGCCGAGCATCATCGGACCTTCGTCGTTCCAGCGGCCGACCCAGCGAAAGTGCGCCAGTACGATCACCACTCCAAGCAATAGCCACAGGCTGTCGCCACTGAGCACGCAGATGAACCAGCCCAGCTGGAACAGCAGGGCATTGAGCAGTTGCCTAGGCATCGAGGCGCCCCAGCAGGGGTTGTGGCGCCGCGGCGGGTTTGGCCAGCAGCAGTTGCGCGGTGCCGATGGTGCGTTCCAGGAAGCCGCCTTCGCAGTAGCACAGGTAGAACTCCCAGAGCCGCAGGAAATAGGGGTCGTAGCCCAGTTCGCCCAGGCGGCCGTGGGCGCGGCGGAAGTTCTCGTGCCACAGGCGCAAGGTCCGGGCGTAGTGCAGACCGAAGTCTTCCATGTGCAGCAGGTTCATGTCGGTGTCGCGACTGACCACCTCGAGCATTTTCTGCACACAGGGCAGGGCCCCGCCGGGGAAGATGTAGCGCTGGATGAAGTCCACGCCGTTCTTCGCCTGCTCGTAGCGTTGGTCGCGAATGGTGATGGCCTGCAGCAGCATCAGGCCGTTGCTCTTGAGCAAGCGTGCGCACTGCTTGAAGTAAGTGGGCAGGAAGCGGTGGCCCACGGCTTCGATCATCTCGATCGACACCAGCTTGTCGTACTGGCCGCGCAGGTCGCGGTAATCCTCCAGCAGCAGGGTCACCCGGTCCTGCAAGCCCGCGGCGTCGATCCGCTGCCGGGTGTAGGCGAACTGTTCCCTGGACAGGGTCGTGGTGGTGACCCGGCAGCCATAGTGCTGCGCGGCATACAGGGCCATGCTGCCCCAGCCGGTGCCGATTTCCAGCAGGTGGTCCTCGGGGGTGAGCGCGAGCTTCTGGCAGATGCGCTGCAGCTTGTTCAACTGGGCCTGCTCCAGGCTGTCCTCGGCGCTGCGAAACTGCGCGGCGGAATACATCATGGTGGGGTCCAGGAACTGCTCGAACAGTTCATTGCCCAGGTCGTAGTGGGCGGCGATGTTTTTCTGTGCGCCCTTGCGGGTGTTGCGGTTGAGCCAGTGCAGGCCGCGAACCAGCGGCCGGCCGAGCCTGGCCAGGCCGCCTTCCATGGCGTCCAGCACTTCCAGGTTGCTGACGAACACGCGGATGACCGCTGTCAGGTCCGGGGTGCTCCAGTAGCCATGGATGAAGGCTTCGCCGGCGCCGATGGAGCCACTGCTGGCCACCAAGCCCCAGACGCTGCTGTCATGGACGTGGATCTCCCCCAGCAGGGCGCCGCCGCTGCTGCCGAACACCCGTCGCTCGCCGTTTTCGTGGATCACCAGTTGGCCGTGCCGGAGTTGCGCCAGTTGCCGCAGCACGCCACGGCGCAACAGGTTGGCAGTGAGGCCGTGAGTGCTGATCAGATTGGTTTTGGCCGAGACGCTAGAGGATTTCATGGCGGCGATCCTTGGGTGGTACGGCGGCTGTGCGAAAGGCGCCAACGGCGGCCTGATGGGGAAAAAAACGCAGGCCCTTGGCAGCCAGGAGCAAGGCCTGCCAGTAGATCGCCAGGCAAGTCTTGGCGGTCATCCACGGAAAGCGCCGCAGATACTGGTGCAGGCTGCGGCGATCCAGGGCCTGGCGTTGCAGGTTGAGCGTGGCGTCGAACAACTTGAGCTCACCCTGCCAGTCGGCCATGTGCACGCCCAGGCGTTCGCCCGGAGGGCTGAAGCTCATGCGGTACTCCAGATCCCGGGGCAGGAACGGCGACACGTGAAAGGCCTTGGCCACGGCGAAATGCTGATGCTCCGGGGACTGTGCGTTGTGCGGGCTGGCCGGCAGCACATAGTGAAAGCGCTCGCGCCAGGGGGTGTTGGTGACCTCGCAGAGAATCGCCGCCAGTTGCCCATCGGCCTCGTAGCAGTAGAAGAAGCTCACCGGGTTGAAGGCCAGGCCCCAGCTGCGCACCTGGGTCAGCAGTCGCACCGCGCCAGCCGGTGCATGGCCGATGGCCTCGGCCACCTGCTGGCGTACGGCGTCGATCAGGTCCATGCCCTGGCCGGTGAAGGCCGGCAAGTAGTCGCCTTGACGAAAGGCGAAGGGCGCGAAGCGGCTCCGGCCAGCCAGGGGCGAGAGGCCCAGTACCGCGTCCTGTTCCTCCAGGTCCAGGTACAACAGGCCGATCCGGTAGCGGAAGGCGTGGCCCTTGGGGGCGAAGCGCCGGTGGCTGATCCAGCCGCTGTACAGGGCGCTGTTCACAGTTGCTCCCCGAAGGACTGGACCACTCGCAGGGCGCTGACCACGCCATCCTCATGGAAACCGTTGGCCCAGTAGGCGCCGCAGTAGAAGCTGTGCCGGGCGCCTTGCAGTTCGCTCCAGCGCGCTTGTGCGGCCACCGCCTCCAGGCTGTATTGCGGATGGGCGTAGGTGTAGCGGGCGAGGATCTTCGACGGATCGATGGCCGCACTCTGGTTGAGGCTGACGCAGAAGGTGGTGCTGCTCTGCAGGCCCTGGAGAATGTTCATGTCGTAGGTCACGGCAGCGGCTTTCCCGGCGCTGGCAGCGAGGCGGTAGTTCCAGCTGGCCCAGGCCAGGCGACGGCGCGGTAGCAGTCGGGTATCGGTGTGCAGCACCACATCGTTGTCGGCGTAGGGCAGCGCCTGGAGGATCTCCTGTTCGGCGTGGCTAGGGCTGGCCAGCAGCCGCAGGGCCTGGTCGCTGTGGCAGGCGAACACCACCTTGTCGAAGCGCTCGCTGCCGGCGGCGCTGTGGATGACCACGCCGAGTTCGTCGCGCTCGACCCGCTGCACTGGACAGTCCAGGCGGATGCGTTCGCGAAACGAGGCCGTCAGTGGTTCGATGTAGCGGCTTGAGCCGCCTTCGATCACGTACCACTGGGGGCGATTGCTCACCGACAGCAAGCCGTGGTTCTTGAAGAAGCGGACAAAGAACTGCAGGGGGAAACCGAGCATCTGCCCCCGTGACATCGACCAGATCGCCGAGCCCATGGGCACGATGTAGTGCTGGATGAAGCGCTCGCCGTAGCCCTGGCTCTTCAGGTAGTCCCCGAGGGTGGTCGAGGCTGTGATCCGCTGGTTTTGCAGGTCGAGCTGCGCGTGTTGGTTGAAGCGCAGGATGTCTCGCAGCATGCCCCAGAACCCCGGCGACAGCAGATTGCGCCGCTGGGCGAACAGGCTGTTGAGGTTGTTGCCGTTGTACTCCAGGCCCGTGGCCGGATCGCATACCGAGAAGCTCATTTCGGTGGCTTTGAACTTGACGCCGATCTGCCCCAGCAGGCGGATGAAATGGGGGTAGGTCCAGTCGTTGAAGACGATGAAGCCGGTGTCCACGGCCTGGGTTTCGCCATTGAGGCATACCTGCACGGTATGGGTGTGCCCGCCGATCCAGCTGCCGGCTTCGTAGACCTGGATGTCATGGCGCCGGTTCAGGAGGTAGGCGCAGGTCAGGCCGGCGATGCCGCTGCCGATGATGGCGATTTTCATGGGGCATTCCCCGTACGGGCCAGGCGTTTGGCGAGGGCCAGTTGCAGGCGGCCGGGCAGCCAGGAAAGCAGCTTGAGGCCGAAGATGAACGGTGCGGGGAACGCGATTTCCAGATCCCGGCGGGGCAGGCGCTGGTGGATATGCCGAGCGGCCTTCCGGGCGCTCCAGCGCATGGGCATGGCGAAGTCGTTGCGTGCGGTCAGCGGCGTGTCGACAAAGCCCGGGCTGACCAGGGTCACATCGATGCCTTCGGCAACCAGGTCGATGCGCAGCGATTGCAGCAGGTAGCGCAGCGCTGCCTTGGAGGCGCCGTAGGCACCGGCCCGGGGCAGTGCCAGGTAAGTCACGGAGCTGGCTACACCCACCAGGTGCGGGCGATTGCCGGCGCGCAACAACGGCAATGCGGCTTCGATGCAATAGCCTGCGGCCAGCAGGTTGGTACTCAGCACCCGTTCGATCAGCGCTGAGTCGAATTGCTGCACCTCGATGTACTCGCAGGTCCCGGCATTGAGGATCACGCTGTCCAGAGCGCCCCAGGCCTGGGCGATGCGCTTGCCGATCTCGCGCACCTGCAAGGCGTCGCCAAGGTCGCCCGGCACCACCAGCACCCGGCCCGGGTAGCGCTGGGCCAGGGCTTCCAGCGGCTCGCGCGAGCGGGCACTGAGCGCCACCTGGGCACCAGCCCCGAGCAGCTCTTCGGCCAGTGCCGCGCCGATGCCGCTGCTGGCGCCGGTGAGCCAGATCCGCCTGGGCATGGCCGGGTTCATCCGAGCCTCCTTTTCAACCAGGCGATCACTGCCCCGATCAGTGGCAGGTGTTCGTAGAGCAGGGCTCCCGCGTCGAAATAGTCGCGGTGGCGATAGACCAAAGCGTCGCGCCATTGCAGGTGTGAACAGCCGGCCACCTGGATCAGGCCGCCGCCGTTGAGGCGTGGGTGGCGATAGCTCATGGTCCAGCGCAGGTAGCCCTGGCCTTCGGCGCACTGGTCGCTGCCGTGGAAGTCGAAGCGCAGTTCGCGGACGTTGGCGTACAGCTGGGCGAAGTAGTCGCGCAAAGGGGCCAGTCCATGAACCTCGTGCAGAGGGTCGGTGAACTGGATGTCATCGCTGTAGAGCTGGCCCAGGCGATCGAGGTTGTGGGCGTCCAGGGTGGCGAACTCCCGGGCGAAGTGGTCGAGGAAGTCACTCATCGCCGGCTCCCGCATCCAGCCGCGAGGGCAGTGCCTTGAACGCCGCCAGGGCCCGTTCCCGGGACCGTGGCAGATCCACAATCGGCGCCGGGTAGTCGGCGACGCCGAACAGCCCGCCCAGGGCCGCCGGGTTGTGGATATCTTTCTTGTTCAGCCCGGCCAGTTGTGGCAGCCAGTGCTTGATGAAGCGCCCCTCGCTGTCGAATTTCTGCGATTGGCTCACCGGGTTGAAGATGCGGAAGTAGGGCGCCGCATCGGTTCCGGTGGAGGCGCTCCACTGCCAGCCGCCGTTGTTGGCCGCCAGGTCGCCGTCGATCAGGTGACGCATGAAGAACCGCTCGCCTTCGCGCCAATCGATCAACAGGTTCTTGGTCAGGAACATCGCCACCACCATGCGCAGGCGGTTGTGCATCCAGCCGGTCTCCAGCAACTGGCGCATGGCGGCATCGATGATCGGCAGGCCGGTGCGGGCTTCTTGCCAGGCCGCCAGTTCCTCGGGAGCGTCGCGCCATTTCACGGCTTCGGTTTCCGGTCGGAAGGCGCGGTGCCGGGATACCCGTGGGTAGCCCGCCAGGATGTGCTTGTAGAAATCGCGCCACAGCAACTCGTTGATCCAGGTGACGGCCCCGGGGTTGCCGCTTTCGAACTCGCCCTGGTTGCTGCGCAAGGCGGCGTGCAGGCATTGGCGGGGCGAGATCACGCCGGCGGCGAGGTAGGGCGACAGCTGGCTGGTGCCGGGCTTGGCCGGAAAGTCGCGTTCGCCCTGGTAGTAGTGGATCTGTTCATCGGCGAACCGCTCCAGGCGCGCTTGCGCTTCGTCTTCGCCGGCGGGCCACAGTTCGCGCAAGGCGGGCTTCGGGGTGGGGAAGCCCTCGATCTGGCCTGGCAGCGGATCGGCACTGATCGACAGCGGCATCTGCGCCCTGGGCGCGCTCACCAGCACGGGCAGCGCGGTGTGCAGGCGGCTGTAGCAGACCTTGCGGAACTGGCTGAAGACCTGGAAGTAGCCGCCGCTCTTGGTCAGCACACTACCGGGCTTGAACAGCAGTTGATCGAAGTGGCCTTGGACGCCGACACCGGCATCTTCCAGAACCCTTGTCACCGCTGCATCGCGACGGCTTTCGTGGATGCCGTATTCCTGGTTGAAGTGCAGCATGCGTATCTGCAGTTGCCGGCACAGGTCCAGCAGGGTCTGGGGCGCCTGGTCCCAGGTGGCGGCGCTGCGAATCAAGAGCGGGATGTTCAGCTGGCCCAGGGCGGTACTCAGCGATTGCAGGTTGCGCAGCCAGAAATCGATCTTGCAGGGCGCATCATCATGGGCCTGCCACTGCTCCGGGCTCAGCAGGTACACCGCCACGGTCGGGCCCCGCTGGGCGGCGGCGCTCAGGGCGGTGTTGTCGTGTAGGCGCAGATCGCTGCGCAGCCAGATCAATTGCATGTCGGTTTCCGGATCAGAAAAGTCCTCGCTCGAGCAGTACCTGGTAGGCCGCAATCGGGTCTTGGGCCAGGTACAGATCGGCGATTTCAGTGATACATACGGACCACTCGGCGGGATGGATGCACACCGTGGGTCCGGCGATGAATTTTTTGCAGGCGATGCCGCCCAGCAGCCGTGGCAGTTGGGCGGGGTTGAGTGCCTTGCTGGAGTACAGCAGCAGGCCCCGGGCTTGCAGGCGCTCGGTGGCCAGGGCCAGTTCGCCTCCGGGCAGGGGCCAGTCGAAGACCTCTACCGGGCAGTCGGCGCTGCTGGCCAGCCAGGCGGTGAGCCACAGATGGGGCTCCAGGGGCAGGTCCGACTGATTGACCAGCAACAGCGGCGCGCCTTGCACCTGGCGGTTGTTGTGGTAGATCCGGGCGCCGAGCTTGCTGCGCAGCCATGAATAGAAGAACACCTGCTCGGACTGGCTGCCGACTTGCCCTTGCCAATGCTGTTCCAGTTCCGCCAGCAGCGGCATCAACAGCTGCTCGCACAAGGTGCGCGGTGGATACAGGGCCATGGCTTGGTTGAAGGCATCGTCGACCTTGCGCTCGGCCAGTTGGCTGATGGCTTGCCTGAGTACCTGGCGCAGCCGTTGCCAATCGTTTTGCGCCGGGACGCTGAACGCCGGGGCGCTTTCGAGCAGGTGCCTGACCTGGCTGACCGCGACGCCACGGTTGAGCCAGGTCAGGATGGTCAGCACCTGTTGCACCTGTTCCCGGGTGTACAGGCGGTGCCCCTTGGGCGTGCGGTGGGGCACGATCAGTCCGTAGCGCCGCTCCCAGGCGCGCAAGGTGACTGCATTGACGCCGGTCAGCCGGGCGATCTCGCGGATCGGCAACCACTCCTGGTCCGGGCTGTCTTGGGGGACCGTGGCGGGCAAGAGATTGGGTTCCATGGGTCAGATCGCGTTGCGCAGGCTGAGGTTTTCCGGGTGCGGCTGCAGGTACAGCTGCCGCTCGATATAGGGATCGGGGTGTCGGCGCAAGTGATGCTTGAGCAAAGTCAGGGGTACCACCAGGGGCACGATGCCCTGGCGATACTGGCCGATGAGGTGCTGCATTTCCTGCTTGTCTTCGGCGCTGATGGCCTGCCGGAAATAACCGCTCAGGTGCTGTAGCACATTGCTGTGGGTACCTCGGGTAGCGCATTGCCTCAGGGCGTTCATCAATTGGCTGAAATAGCGTGGGCCGACCTGTGCCGCATCCTGCCTGCCCATGCTGCCCAGCAGGTGGCCGAGGACCTTGTACTGCACCGGGTGATGGGCCATCAGCAGGTATTTGCAGCGGGCATGGAATTCGGTGAGGGCGCGGCGGGTCAGGCCTTGCTCGAGCAGGGCCCGCCAGTCGCGGTAGACATAGACCCGGGCCAGGAAGTTTTCCCGCAACACCGGATCGTTGAGGCGTCCGGCTTCTTCCATTGGCAGGTCAGGGTGTCGCTCGCAGAAAACCCGCGCATATACACCACGGCCATCGCGCCGATGATGAGGCCCGCTGCCCTGGTAGACCTTGACCCGTTCCAGTCCGCAGGAGGGTGAATCCTGCATGAAGATGTAGCCGCACAGGTCGGTCATTTCGGCGGCCATCCGTTCGGCGTAGTCCTGTAGGGGGCGGGTGACATCCAGGGCTTGGTCCAGGGTCCCGATGGCCCGTGGCTGGTCGTTGCCCTGCACCAGTCGGATCGGTTCGCGAGGGATGCCCAGGCCGATGGCGACCTCCGGGCAAAGCGGCACCAGCTCGAAGTGCTCGGCGAGTACCCGGCTGCACAGGCGGGATTCCTTGTGGCCGCCGTTGTAGCGGACTTCGGCGCCGGCCAGGCAGGCGCTGATGGCGATTTTCGGCTTGGCGGTCATGGTTCGGCCTCCGGATACCTGTACATGAAACGAGACGTGTACAACTTTTTCCATCATAGGTTTAAAGTTGTACGAGTCAAATTATTTGTACAAGTATTGGCGGCTACTCGCTGCGTTCAATGCCAGCCCATCCGCCATTGGCGGTCGTCCTTCAGGGCTTGCCAATCCAGGCGCTGGTTGCGGCAGCTGAGCACTGCCTGCCGCTGGACTTCCAGCACACGGCCTTCTTCGTTGCAGAACAGTTCGGTGACGAGAAAATGCTTCTCGCGATGTTGCGGGTGGGCTGCTGTCCATTTCGACAGCAGCAATTTACGCGGGTCGAGCCGGTTCACTGCAGGTTCGCGTGCAGCCTGCGAGCAGCTTCCTGGCCACTTAGCCAGGCGCCTTCGACACGCCCGGACAGGCACCAGTCGCCGCAGGCGTACAGGCCCAGGTCGGCGTCGGCCAGGGCACCCCACTCGTGACTGGTAGCAGGCCGGGCATAGAGCCAGCGATGCGCCAGGCTGAAGGCGGGGGCGGGCATGACGCTGTGCAGCAACTCGGCGAACGCGCCATGCAGCTGCTCGATCACGGCCTCCTTGGGCAGGTCGATGTGTTGTCGACTCCAGGTGCTGGAAGCGTGCAGGACCCAGGTGTCGAGGTGGCTATCACGTCCGGGCTTGCTGCGATTGCGGGCCAGCCAGTCCAGTGGGCTGTCCTGGACGAAACAGCCCTGCATCGGGGTTTCCAGGGGTGTTTCGAAGGCCAGGGCGACGGCCCAGGTCGGATCCATCTTCACTCCGGCGGCGACTGCCGCCAGCTTCGGCGCGGCGGCCAGCAGGGCGGTGGCCTGTGGCGCCGGGGTGGCGATGATCACATGGCTGAACGGGCCATGGTTGGAGCCTTCGGCATCCTGCAGGTGCCAGTGCCGCTCGCCGCGAAAGACTTCGGTGATACGGCAGGCGAAGTGCACTTCGAGGTCGCCGATCAGGGCGCGAGTGATGGCGCTCATGCGCGGCGTGCCAACCCAGCGGGTTTGCTCGTCGGGGGAAGGGCTGAGCTGGCCGGCATGGGAGTTGTAGAGCTGTGGTGTCCATTCGGCGACCCAGCCTTTGGCCTGCCAGCGCTGGACCTCGGTGACGAAGCGGCGATCGCGGGCGGTGAAGTACTGGGCTCCCAGGTCCAGGCTACCGGCGTCGCTGCGCTTGCTCGCCATGCGGCCACCGCTGCCATGGCTTTTGTCGAAGAGTTGGACGCAGTGCCCGGCGTCTCGAAGCGCCTGGGCGGCGGAGAGTCCGGCGATGCCGGTACCAATGATTGCAATGGGTACTGTCATAGGGGCCTCGTTTACCTTTTGGTACAGACTACGCCGCTGCCAAAACCTGTACAATGTTGTTCTTTGGTATAGCTTTCGGCGTCATCGGTTGTGCAGGTTGTCTATCGTTAAAACGCAGCCTGCCCGATTGAAAAGATCCCTGCTTATAAAAATAGACTAGGGATTCGGGTAAAACGCCACGCGAGGAACACGTCATGCATATCTTGCTGACCGGCGGTACTGGTTTGATCGGGCGGGCGTTATGTCGCCATTGGCTGGCCCAGGGGCACCAGTTGAGTGTATGGAGCCGCCAGCCCGATAAAGTTGCCGCCTTGTGCGGTCCCCAGGTACGGGCAGTCAAATCTTTGCAAGAGCTGGACCAGGCGCCGCTGGATGCGGTGATCAACCTGGCCGGCGCGCCCATAGCCGATCGTCCCTGGACCCATAAGCGCAAGGCGCTGCTGTGGGCCAGCCGCATCACCCTTACCGAAACCCTGCTGACCTGGATCGAGAGCCGCGAGCACAAGCCCCGGGTGCTGGTCTCCGGGTCTGCGGTGGGGTGGTATGGCGACGGTGGAGAACGGGAGCTGGCCGAGGACTCTCCGCCGGTCAGCGAGGATTTTGCCAGCCAGCTGTGCATCGCCTGGGAAGAAACCGCCCAGCGTGCAGAAGCCATGGGTGTGCGCGTGGTGCTGGTGCGCACCGGCCTGGTGCTGTCCGCCGACGGCGGCTTTTTGTCGCGCCTGCTGCTGCCGTTCAAGCTGGGCCTGGGGGGGCCGATCGGCAACGGGCGGCAGTGGATGCCGTGGATCCACATCGATGACCAAATCGCCCTGATTGATTTTCTTGTGCATCAGGATGCGGCACGAGGTCCTTATAATGCCTGCGCGCCGCAGCCGGTGCGTAACCGCGAGTTCGCCACCGCCCTGGGGCGAGTCCTGCGCCGGCCCGCATTGCTGCCGCTACCGGCCTTTGTCCTGCGCCTGGCGCTGGGCGAGTTGTCGCTGTTGCTGCTGGGAGGCCAACGTGCCGTGCCCGCGCGCTTGCTGGAAGCGGGCTTCACTTTCCAGTTCACCGATTTGCCCGCGGCCCTGGACGATGTGTCCAGCCGCCATTGAAATAGGACGTTGCATGACCGATCACGCGTTGCTTCTGGTCAATCTCGGTTCGCCGGCCTCCACCTCCGTGGCGGATGTGCGCAGCTACCTCAATCAGTTCCTCATGGACCCTTATGTGATCGACCTGCCCTGGCCGGTGCGGCGCCTGTTGGTGTCGCTGATCCTGATCAAGCGTCCGGCCCAGTCGGCCCATGCCTACCAATCGATCTGGTGGCAGGACGGTTCGCCGCTGGTGGTCATAAGCCAGCGCTTGCAGCGAGTGATGAGCGAGCAATGGAAGTGCGGGCCGGTGGAACTGGCGATGCGCTACGGCGAGCCATCGATCGAATCGGCGCTGCTGAAATTGGCGGCCAAGGGGCAGCGCAAGATCACCCTGGCGCCGCTTTATCCACAGTTCGCCGACAGCACCGTGACCACGGTGGTCGAAGAGGCGCGGCGGGTGATACGCGAGCACCGCCTGGATGTGCAGCTCAATGTATTGCAGCCTTTCTACGACGAACCCGAGTACATCGACGCCCTGGTCGCCAGCGTCAGACCGCACCTGGAGCAACCCTTCGATCACCTGCTGCTGAGTTTCCACGGCTTGCCCGAGCGGCACCTGCAAAAGCTCAATCCGGGGCATAGCCTGGATGGCGCTGGTGACTGCTGCCAGGATGCCTCCCCGCAGGCGCTCGCCAAGTGTTATCGCGGCCAGTGTTTCCGCACGGCCAAGGCCTTCGCCGGGCAAATGGGCCTGGCCGACGAGCAATGGTCGGTGTCGTTCCAGTCGCGCCTGGGGCGGGCCAAGTGGATCGAGCCCTATACCGAAGCTCGGTTGGATGAGCTGGCGAAGCAGGGCGTGAAGAAGTTGCTGGTGATGTGCCCGGCCTTCGTCGCCGATTGCATCGAGACCCTGGAGGAGATCGGTGATCGTGGACGTGAGCAGTTTCGTGCTGCAGGGGGGGAGGACCTGGTGCTGGTCCCGTGCCTGAATGACGACCCGCAATGGGCTCAGGCCTTGAACGCCTTGTGCCTGCGGGCACCCTTGGCGCTATAGAAGGTTTCGCCGGCCCGGCCCTCGTTGATTGCAGGGCCGGTCGGCGAAAGTGTTTTCAGATCAGGGGGTCGTCGGACTTCTTGTTCTTCCAGCCGTCGTTGCCCGGCAGTATCAGGTTCAGGGCAATGGCGACGATGGCGCACAGGGCGATGCCCTTGAGGCCGAAGTCGTCCTGCCCGGTACCGCTACCCACCAGCATCCCGCCGATACCGAATACCAGGGTCACCGAGACGATCACCAGGTTGCGTGCCTCGCCCAGGTCGATCCTATGGCGGATCAGGGTGTTCATGCCCACGGCGGCGATCGAACCGAACAGCAGGCAGAGGATCCCGCCCATCACCGGTACCGGGATGCTTTGCAGCAATGCGCCGAACTTGCCGATGAAGGCCAGGGAAATGGCGAATACCGCGGCCCAGGTCATGATCTTCGGGTTGTAGTTCTTGGTCAGCATCACCGCGCCGGTCACTTCGGCGTAGGTGGTATTGGGCGGGCCGCCGAACAGGCCGGCAGCGGTGGTGGCGATGCCGTCACCGAACAAGGTGCGGTGCAGGCCGGGCTTCTTCAGGTAGTCGCGACCGGTCACGCTACCTACCGCGATCACCCCGCCGATATGCTCGATGGCCGGGGCCAGAGCCACCGGAACGATGAACAGGATCGCCTGCCAGTTGAACTCCGGTGCCGTGAAATGCGGCAACGCCAGCCACGGGGCGGCGGCGATCTTGGCGGTATCCACCACGCCGAAGTAGAACGACAGGGCGAAGCCCACCAGCACCCCGGAAATGATCGGTACCAGGCGGAAGATCCCCTTGCCGAACACCGCCACCACCAGGGTGGTGAGCAGCGCCGGCATCGAGATCATCATGGCGGTCTGGTAATGGATCAGCTCGCTGCCATCGCCCGCCTTGCCCATGGCCATGTTGGCGGCGATGGGAGCCATGGCCAGGCCGATGGAGATGATCACCGGGCCGATGACCACTGGCGGCAGCAGGCGGTCGATGAAACCGGTGCCTTTGATCTTCACCGCCAGGCCGAGGAAGGTATAGACGAAGCCTGCCGCCATCACCCCACCCATGGTCGCGGCCAGGCCGAACTGGCCCTTGGCGAGGATGATCGGGGTAATGAAGGCGAAGCTCGAAGCCAGGAACACCGGTACCTGGCGACCGGTGACCAGTTGGAACAACAGAGTCCCAAGACCCGCCGTGAACAGCGCCACGTTGGGGTCAAGACCGGTGATCAGCGGCATCAACACCAAGGCGCCAAAGGCTACGAAGAGCATCTGGGCGCCAGACAACACCTGGCGCCAGAGCGGATCGTTGAACTCATCCTGCATGGTCAGGAGTCCTTCTGCTTGGTGCCGAAGATCTTGTCACCGGCATCACCCAGGCCAGGAATGATGTAGCCATGCTCGTTGAGTTTCTGGTCGATGGACGCGGTGTAGATGGTCACGTCCGGGTGGGCCTGCTGGACGACGGCGATGCCTTCGGGAGCGGCCACCAGGACCATGGCGCGGATGTCCCGGCAACCGGCTTTCTTCAGCAGGTCGATGGTGGCGACCATGGAGCTGCCGGTCGCCAGCATCGGGTCGATGATCATCGCCAGGCGCTCGTCGATTTCCGGTACCAGTTTTTCCAGGTAGGTGTGGGCCTGCAGGGTTTCCTCGTTGCGGGCCACGCCCACGGCGCTGACCTTGGCGCCCGGGATCAGGCTCAGCACACCTTCGAGCATGCCGATGCCGGCGCGCAGGATCGGCACTACGGTAATTTTCTTGCCGGCGATCTTTTCCACCTGGACGGGGCCGCACCAGCCTGGAATCTCATAGCTTTCCAGGGGCAGGTCCTTGGTGGCTTCGTATGTCAGCAGGGCGCCGACTTCCTGAGCGAGTTCGCGAAAATTCTTCGTGCTAATGTCTGCGCGGCGCATAAGGCCAAGTTTATGACGGATCAGCGGATGGCGGATCTCATGGATGGGCATAGGGAAAGGCTCCGGCGGCGGGCAAAAAAAACGGCCTAGATTAATCTATCCGGGGTTGATGTCCTATAGACATAAAGTACGTTAGTCCAGAAACGCTTGATC
The DNA here is from genome assembly GCF_009380155.1 of Pseudomonas piscis. Lineage (GTDB taxonomy): Bacteria > Pseudomonadota > Gammaproteobacteria > Pseudomonadales > Pseudomonadaceae > Aquipseudomonas > Aquipseudomonas piscis. Next base: position 92,371 of record NZ_WHUV01000003.1, read on the forward strand.
TGGCGGGGCCGGATGCGTACCTTTGCCCGCTTTTCCGAAACTGCCACCCCCTTGGAGAGCGCCATGTCCGCTGATCTCGAGCATATCCGTCAAATCATGCGCGAGGCTGACTGCCTGTACACCGAAGCTGAAGTCGAGGCGGCCATCGCCCGGATCGGTGCACAAATCACTGAAGAACTGGCTGAGCGTAATCCGGTGGTGTTCTGTGTCATGAACGGCGGGCTGATCTTCGCTGGCAAGTTGCTGACGCACTTGCGTTTTCCCCTGGAAGCCTCCTATCTGCATGCGACCCGGTATCGCAACGGAACCAGCGGTGGCGAGCTGTTCTGGAAATCCAAGCCGGAAATCTCCTTCATCGACCGCGACGTGCTGATCATCGACGACATCCTCGACGAAGGGCACACCCTGACCGCCATCATCGATTTCTGCCACCATGCCGGCGCCCGCGCCGTGCATACCGCGGTACTGATCGACAAGGATCATGACCGCAAGGCCCGTCCCGACCTCAAGGCCGACTACATGGGCCTGCCCTGCGTCGACCGTTATGTCTTCGGCTACGGCATGGACTACAAGGGCTACTGGCGCAACGCCGCCGGCATCTATGCCGTGAAGGGCCTGTAAGACATGGCCGGGCCGAGCTTTCTCGATCAAGCGTTGTTCAGCGACCTGGCAGAGAAGGCCGCGGCCAACCCCCGTGGTCGCCAGCACCACAACTTCCACGCCATGGAAGAGCCCTGCCATCGCCTGGCGGTGGGGTTGCAGCCCTCGACCTATATCCCGCCCCATCGCCACCTGAGTGCCGATAAAGCCGAGACCTTGCTGGTGCTCAAGGGCCGCCTGGGCCTGTTGGTCTTCGACGAGGCCGGCCAGCTCCAGGACAAGCGCGAGCTGCAGGCCGGTGGCGACTGCGTTGGCGTGGATATACCGGCTGGGGTGTTCCATGGCCTGGTGGCCCTGGAGCCCGATAGCCTGATGTTCGAATGCAAGGCCGGGCCTTATCGTGCGTTGAATGCGAACGAACAAGCGACCTGGGCGCCCCGCGAAGGCGAGCCCGGCGTAGCCGAGTACCTGGCCTGGATGCGCGCGCAGTTCGACTGACGCCCGCGATCCTGCCAGGGGGTGAATCACTGAAGGCGGCGCTTTCCCCGGGGAACGCCGCCTTCGGCATTGATGGCCGCCCGGTGGCTGCAATATCCGGGGAAAGCCGTGCTAGAGTGCTCGGCCCTTGCCTGGAGCCTGTCATGAGCCTGTTGATTCGCGGTAGCGCAGTCCTTCTTCTGAGCTTGAGCCTGCCCCTGGCGGCCGCCCCGGCGCCCTTGCATGGGCAGTTCCTGCCGCCGGACGACCTGACCCTGCGCGATGCGGTGCCTGAACAACAGCAACTGCTGCAGGTCACCGAATATTCGGTGGTCATCGGCAGCCAGCGCCAGTCCAACCAGCAGCCGATTCCGGTAACTTCGCCGGTCTGGGTGCGGCTCAAGGGCAAGCCCTTGAACAAGGGCGCCACCATCAGCCAGGTATTGGTCAACTTCGATGGCGAAAGCAAAAGCCTGAAAAAACCGCAATACGATGCCCAGAGCCGAACCCTGACCCTCTATTACCCGCTGGCCCAGTACCGGGCGGTGATGGACCTGCTGCGCAACGACACCGTGTATTGCCAGTTCCTCAGCTATGCCAACGGCCACATCTGGGCCGACCTGCATACCGGCAGCGTGCGTCCGCGTTGAGGCTGGAGGCGGGCTGGAGGTAAACTGCCCGCCCTGTGAAATGTCTGCGAGCTGGAGTCGGCGATGCGTAAAGATAAGAAACAAGTGATTGGTGACGAGATCGGTGATGAGCAGGTCAAGTTGTTCCTCGATTTCGAACCGGCCGATGCCACCTCGCCGTCCCTGCACAAGCTGATCAAGGCCTATCGCGGCCTGCGTATCGATGACTTCGAGCGCTTCCTGGGCTTTTTCGTCGCCGCCGGTTACGACCTGGACGGCCGGGACGAGCAGGGCAAGACCTTCGTCGAGCTGATCCGTGACCAGCGCAACGGCGCCGACTACATCGAACTGATGGACAAGGCCCGCGGCTGATTGCGCTTTGTCCGGTGTGCCTAAGCTATTGGCCAGGCATAAAAAAACGCCCCGTCCTGCAAAGGACGGGGCGTTTTTCATGGTCGCGGATCAAGCGTAGCTTTCGGTTTCCTTGCTTGGCTCCACCAGCTCCAGGCGCAGATTGTTCTCGCTGTTGATCTTGTGATACAGCGCGGCGTCGGTAGCCAGGACCTTTTCCCGTGCCGGGAAGATTTCCTTGAGCTTGGCGGCCCATTCGCCGCTGGTCTTGGCCGGGAAGCAGCGTTCGATCAGTTCCAGCATGATCGATACGGTCACCGAGGCGCCAGGCGAGGCGCCCAGCAGGGCGGCCAGGGAACCGTCCTTGGCGGCCACCAATTCGGTGCCGAACTGCAGGATGCCGCCTTTCTTCGGATCCTTCTTGATGATCTGCACCCGCTGGCCGGCCACTTCCAGGCGCCAGTCCTCGGCCTTGGCTTCAGGATAGAACCGACGCAGGGATTCCAGGCGCTGCTCCATGGACTGCATGACTTCGCTGACCAGGTACTTGGTCAGGTCCATGTTGTCGCGAGCCACGGCCAGCATCGGGCCGATGTTGCCGGCGCGAACCGACATCGGCAGGTCCATGAACGAACCGTGCTTGAGGAATTTGGTAGTGAAGCCGGCATAAGGTCCGAACAGCAGGGATTTCTTGCCATCGACCACGCGGGTGTCCAGGTGCGGTACGGACATCGGTGGCGAACCCACGGCGGCCTGGCTGTAGACCTTGGCCTGGTGGTGCTTGACCACTTCCGGGTTGTCGCAGCGCAGCCACTGGCCGCTGACCGGGAAGCCGCCGAAGCCCTTGCTCTCCTCGATGCCCGAAGCCTGCAGCAACGGCAGGGCCGCGCCGCCGGCGCCGAGGAAGACGAACTTGGCGTCGACTTCGCGGGTGTTGCCGCTGTTGACGTCCTTGATGCTCACGGTCCAGCCGTTGGCCTTGTTGCGCTTGAGGCCGGTGACGCGCTTGCAGTACTTGACCTGGGCGTCGGGGGCGCTGGTCAGGTGCTTGAGCAACTGGTTGGTCAGGGCGCCGAAGTTGACGTCGGTACCGTTGATGACCCGGGTGGCGGCGATGGTTTCATCCGCCGGGCGGCCCGGCATCATCAGCGGCATCCACTCGGCCATCTTGGCCTTGTCCTCGGTGTACTCCATGTCCGCGAAGGCATGGTGCTGGCTCAGCACTTCATGGCGCTTCTTGAGGTAGGCGACACCCTTGTCGCCCTGGACGAAGCTCAGGTGCGGCACCGGATTGATGAAGGACCTGGACGAGCCGAAGGTGCCTTTGCGGGTCAGGTAGGACCAGAACTGCTTCGACACCTCGAACTGGGTGTTGATGTGCACGGCTTTCTTGATATCGATGCTGCCATCGGCGGCCTGTGGCGTGTAGTTCAGCTCACAGAGGCCAGCGTGGCCGGTACCGGCGTTGTTCCACGGGTTGGAACTCTCCGCGGCACCCGAATCCATCAGCTCGACGACTTCCAGCTTGATCGCGGGGTCGAGCTCCTTGAGCAGTACAGCGAGGGTGGCACTCATGATGCCGGCCCCGACCAATACAACGTCTACTGCTTCGTTATGCGCCATTAACGCGTCTCCAAAATCTGCAGCACCAAATTGACGGCATGGCTGCCAGGAGTGACGGGGCGATTCACGTGGTGCCCCAGGTTACCCATGGCCAGGATTGCCATGTCCGAGTCTTCGCAATTCTTTGCAACTTCTGCGGACGCTACCAACCGGGCCTCAAGGTGCATATGAACGCATCTCGGGGAGCCTCGGGGCAATTCGACTTATGGTCGATACATCCGCCAGTGCAACCAAATCCGTCAGCGGACAGGCTTCAAGCTTCAGCTCTCGAGGAGCGCTCGGACCTGTGTAATCGGGCTGTTGTAGAGGCTAATGGTGCCAGTTCAGACGCAAAACTATTCATTTGCTCGCCACACTCTTGTGAAGTTGTGAAAACCCGTTTTTTCACGCTCTTTTGAAGACGTGAACCTCAAAAAAGGGCTGCCTCGGCCTGGCACCTGGCCCGAGCGGTGGTACCGGCATGACAGGGGCATGCGGGCACGACGGGCGAACAGCATAAGTGTCCGAGCAATGGCAGCTCTGCAGATTCGTGAAAAGTGGAGGGTTGCAAGGTGGGACAACAGCAAGCACGCCAGCTTCACTCGATCTGTGTGGGCGGCTCTCTGTGGGCGGTGCGGGGTGCCAAGGCAGTGGCGTTGGCGGTACTGCGAGGCCCGATCAGGAGACGTCCTTATAATCGGGGGGAGATTGTAACGAAGAAATGTGCAGAAATGATCCTGTTTCGCGACTTTTATTAGGCTTTTGGTCAGGTGGCTAGTATCGGTCGCGCCCCGGTGACCACGCTGCGCGGGCTCACGCGGGCGCTGGCGGGCAGCATCTGGTGCAGCCAGTTCAGGCGGATCTCCTGGATTTCCACCCAGCCGTCGCCGACAGGTGCCTCGATACTATGGCGAAATGCCTGGCAGCGGCCCTGGCAATCCAGCAGGGCGAAGCTACGGAACTCATGGCGTGGAGCGAACAGGGAGCGAAGGAGCTTCATGACCAGGCACCTAGTGTGTCATTGACGATAAGCATGCCGCCGAGCCGTTACATCATCGTGTATTACGGGTGAACGGCAGGTTACAGGAACCTGCTTGTACGGGACCTGTCCGAGTGATGACTTAAGTCCCCGGCAATGCTGGTTTGCCGCTGTCGTGCACCGCTATACTGCGGGCCTGTTTGTGCCTGATTCCTGGAGAAATGAGCATGTTGCAACGCCTGTTGTTCGGTTTGATCACTGTGGCCAGCCTGTCGCTGGCAGGCTGCGCCCACAGCCCGCAACAACTCACTCCGGAGCCCAAGCTCACCTCCCAGCTGGCGCCAGTGGGCCATGGCCAGCCGGTGGTGGTGAGGGTGGTCGATGGCCGTTCGTCCCCTGTATTGGGCACCCGTGGTGGCCTGTACCCTGAAACCAGCTCGATCACCGTGCAGGGCGCGCAGATCCTGCCCAAACTGCAGGCCCAGGCCGAGGCTGCGGTGCGCCTGCTGGGCTTCACCCCGACTGCCGGTGGCAGCAATGCCCCCCAGTTGACCGTGACCCTGGCCGAGCTCAAGTATCAATCGCCCAAGGAAGGCATGTACGTGACCGAGGCGACCATCGGTGCGACCTTCCGCTCCGACGTGCAGAACGCCAACCGCCGCTACAGCGGCCGCTATGGTGCTTCCCTGGACCAGCGCTTCGGCATGGCGCCGAACCAGGACACCAACACCAAGCTGGTGGGCGACGTACTGAGCGACGCGCTGACCCGTCTGTTCAAGGATCCGAGCATCGGCCAGATCCTCGGCGAGTGATGCGCACCCTGTAGCTGCCCGTCGCCGGCTGCGAGCAAGCCCACACGGTCTTGTTTGACGCTATAAACCGACAGATGCAAAAAAGCCCGGGTCCCTTGGACGCCGGGCTTTTTCATTGCCTGTCGGGCAGTGCTTCATGCCGCTTCGACGTAGAAGTCCAGCACGCTGACGCCGGTCAGCAGGTCGGTCTCCGGCAAGTCCGCGTGTTGATGCCCGCCCAGGGCGCAATACACCAGCCAATGACGATCCTGGACGTTGAAGGCCAGGGCTCCGACCAGCGCCTGCTGTTCCTCGCTAGGGGCGATCAGGTAGAGGCGGTCCTGGTTTTCTGCATGCAACATGACAAGCTCCGTGGGGCATCGAGGGGCGACAGACTGGCTTGTTCAGATGACGAAAAGATGACGATCTAAATTAATTGCCCGGCGCCTCGTTACTGGTCGGAAAGGTCCGCGGGGCCGCCCGGGGATGAGTAGAATCCGCGCCGCGGGCGCACTCGACGGCCCGAACACCGGTCTTTTTCGAGGTTCATGATGTCGTTGCAAATGTTCTGGTCGATGTTCAATGCCCATCCCGGCAAGCTGATCAACCTGTTCGCCCTGCTATTGGCCTGCCCGGGCAGCTGGCTGTTGCACGCCACTCGTCGCCGCGAGCAGCGGGCCCTGGCCAACCTGGCAGTCCAGAGTGAAGAACGGGCGGTGGACCAGCCCATGCTGATGCTCGACCCGGCCACCCTGCGCATCAACCGCTTCTTCTATCGTTTCGGTTTCGCCTGCCTGGGCCTGGCGCTGCTGGTGTCCTGGATCAGCACGCGGTTCTGATCGCCCACCTGGCCACGAATACGACAACGGCGCCCCCAGGCGCCGTTGTGCTTTAGCAGGCCGGGCTCTACAGCGCCAGGCCGGCCTTGACCCGATACTGGTTGCGGACCGGAGTCGCATACTGCAGCACCAGGTAGGGGCGATGCTCCGGCGGGCATTCTTGCAGGCGACGCTGCCATTCCTGCTCGGCCTTGGCCAGTTCCTGGGCCGGGAACACCTCGGCGGCGCTGGGCACCTGCAGTTGCGGATCGGCATCGCTCCACTGGGCATAGGCCAGGTAGTGCACCGGGAACAGCCGGTAGCCGCCGAGGATCTGCCGATCCATTTCCATGGCCAGTTGCTTGGTATCTTCGAACTTTTCGCTGATGGGCGTGGCGAAGTTCACGTGGACCCGGCCCTTGTAGCCGGTGATGCCCTTGGCGATGCTCACGTCGTCTTCCCCCGGTGCCTTGGTGTAGCTGCCGGTGGTGGCGCGGATATACAGCTCCCGGGCCTTGGCCTGGTCGCAAGGATCGTATTCGTAGCTGATGGACACCGGCGTCAGGTTCAGTGACTGGATCACTTCGCCGAACGGTTCGTCCTTGCGGCTCATGTGGAACATCTTGAGGATCGCCGACTCGGTACGGTCGTCGCCGTCCTTGGCCCGGCCCTCGGCCTGGGCGATCCAGATCGACTGGCCGTCGTTGCGGATCGAGTGGTTGATGTAGGCCGACAACAGTTGGTAGGCCGCGAGCTTTTCCCTCCGCCCGCTGAGGGAGCGATGCACGATGAAGCTCTTGTTCAGGCGCATCAGATCGCTGACGAATGGTTTCTGCAGCAGGTTGTCACCGATGGCGATGCGCGGGGTCGGCAGGCCGGCGTGATAGACCGCATAGTTGACGAATGCCGGGTCCATGACGATATCGCGATGGTTGGCCAGGAACACGTAGGCGGTTCCCGACTTGAATTGCTCGACGCCGGTATAGGTCACGCCGTCGGTGGCGCGTTCGATGGTGTGGTCGACATAGAACTCGACCTTGTCCTGCAAGGTCGCCACCGAGGTGATGCCGGCGAATTCGCGGCGCAGGCGGTGAGCGATCAGGGGCTTGAGCAGCCAACCGAAAGTGTTGGCAAAACGCGGGAAGCGAAAGTGGGTGAGGATATCTAGGAATGCCTTGTCGCTGAGCAGCCGGGCCAGCACCGCTGGTACTTCGCTGTCGTGGTAAGGTCGGATGGCATCGAATTCGCCCATCATGCTCTCTTGTTGGAAACGGCTAGGGTAAGAAGAAGGTTCGGATCGAAAAAAAGCCGGGCGCGGTCTGAAGATTCAGCTCAAGCATTAAAAGCCCTGCAAATAGACCGGCGATTATACGCATAAGTCACTCGGGAGACCGCGATGCTGGAAACCGACCATTATCAATGTCCTTACTGCGGCGAACAGGCAGAGGCGGTGCTGGACCTGTCCGCCGGCGACCAGACCTATATCGAGGACTGCCCGGTTTGCTGCCGGCCCATCGTGTTCACGCTGCAGACCGATGGCCAGGAATGGATGCTGGATGTGCACGCGGAAAACGACTGAACCTGGGGGAGTAGTGCTTATGCAGCGGATCTACGAGCCGGAAAATCTGATGGAAGGCGAACTGCTCCAGCGCATGCTGGCCAGCGAGGGCATCGAGGCGCACCTGCAGGGACGCGACTTGTTGGGCGGGGCAGGGGAGTTGCCGGTCTTCGGGCTGTTGGCGCTGTCGGTGGAAAACCACGAGGCGCAGCGCGCGCGGGAACTGATCGCTGCGTACAATGCCGCCCTGCCGTTGCCCTTCGAAGAGCCGGAGGGTTTTGCCGGCGTGCTGGTCTGTTAGGCTGAGCGCCGATTTGCCGAGAGTCGTATTGCCCCATGTGTGGACGTTATGCCCTGTTTCGCTGGAACCCCGCCTTCGCGGCCTTGCCGGGATTTCCCGCGGACCAGCGGGCCCAATGGAATATTTCGCCGAATGATTCGGTGCTGATCCAGCGCCTGGAGAACGACCAGCGTACCCTGGCCAGGGCTCGTTGGGGCTTGACCCCGGCCTGGTTGACCGACCTGTCCCGTACCCCGGCCCACGCCCGGGCAGAAACTCTGGCCGAGCAACCGATGTTCCGCCAGGCGTTTCGCGAACGGCGCTGCCTGCTGCCGGCCAACGGTTTCTATGAATGGCGCGGAGGCAGCCGCAAGCGTCCCTACTGGCTGACGCCGGGGGAAGGGTCGTCGATCTTCTTCGCTGCGATCTGGGAGGCTTATCCGGTACAGGAGCAGGTCTGGTTGAGCACCGCGGTGGTGACCCAGGCGGCTTCTACCCTGCGCCGCCCGCTGATCCTCGACGCTGCCGGCCAGGATGCCTGGCTGGATCCGCAGACTCCCCTGCATGTCCTGCACGCCTTGCTGGCCAGCCCGCCCGCGGCCTTGCGCGAGCGGGTCCTGGCCAACCTGGTCAACGATCCCAAGCTCAATGGGCCGGAGTGCCTGACCCCCGCTTGAGGCCGGGGCGAGGCACCTCGTCATTCAGACCCTGAACTGGTTGATCAGCCGGCGTTGCTGTTCGGCCAGCTTGGTCAGGCCGGCGCTGGCGGCGCTGGACTCGTCGGCCCCGCCAGCCACTTCGTTGGCCACCTGGCCGATGTTGATCACGTTGCGGTTGATGTCCTCGGCCACCGCGCTCTGCTCCTCGGCGGCGCTGGCGATCTGGGTGTTCATGTCGTTGATCACCGAGACCGCCTGGGTGATGGTCTCCAGGGCCTGGGCCGCCTTGGCCGCATGCTCCACGCTCTGGTCGGTCTTGTGCTGGCTGTCCTCCATGACCCGCACCACTTCCCGGGTGCCTTGCTGCAGTTGCTGGATCATCGACTGGATTTCCTCGGTGGCCTGCTGGGTCTTTTGCGCCAGGTTGCGCACCTCGTCGGCGACCACCGCGAAGCCGCGGCCTTGCTCGCCGGCACGGGCGGCCTCGATCGCTGCGTTGAGGGCCAGCAGGTTGGTCTGCTCGGCGATCCCGCGGATAGCGATGAGGATGGCGTTGATGTTCTCGCTGTCCTTGGCCAGGGTCTGCACCACGGTCACCGCGCGACCGATCTCTTCGGCCAGGGCGGCGATGGCGCTGGAGGTATCACGCACCACCTGCATGCCCTGGCTGGCGGCCTGGTCGGCATGGCTGGCCGCTTGTGCAGCCTGGGTCGCGTTGCGTGCCACGTCCTGGGCGGTGGCGGTCATCTCGTGCACCGCAGTGGCCACCTGGTCGATTTCCACCATCTGCTTGTGTACGCCCTGGTTGGTGCGGATGGCGATATCGGCGGTGTGTTCCGAGGAGTCGCTGACACTCTGCACCGAGGTCACCACCTGGCTGATCATCGCCTGCAACTTGGCCAGGAAGGTGTTGAAACCCTTGGCGATCGAGCCCAGCTCATCGGCCCGGTCACTGCTCAGGCGGCGAGTCAGGTCGCCTTCGCCCTGGGCGATATCGTCGAGCATCGCCACCATCTGCCGCAGCGGCCGAGCGATGCCGTGGCCCACCAGCCAGATCACCAGCAGGCCGACGCCGGCGATCACCAGGCCGACCATGGCCATGCCGAAAATGTCGGCCTGGCGCTGTTCGGCCAGGTCGCCCTGGAGCTTGTCCAGGTCAGCCATTACCGCGCCCAGGGGCAGCTGCAGCATCAGGGTCCACTGGGCATCGGTCTGGCCGATGCCGAAGGGCAGGTAGAGGGCGATCTTGCCGTTGGCCTGGTCGACGTCATAGGTCACCTCGCCGCGCTTGAGATTGGACAGCTTGGCGACGGTATCGCTGTTGAGTACGTCGCTGACCTTCTCGCCGAACTTGCCGGGGTCCTTGGTGTAGGCCACCAGGCGCGCGTTGCCGCCGATCAGGGCCATCTCGCCGGCGCCGCCGTAGAGCTTCTGGTTGGCGCCCACCAGCATGTCCTGGATGAAGTTCACCGACAGGTCGGCACCGACTATGCCCTGGAACTTGCCGTCCAGCAGGATGGGCTGGATGAAGGAGGCGAGCATCACCACCTTGTCGCCGACCTTGTAAGGCGCGGGATCGATCACGCAGGACTTGAGGTTGTCCTTGGAGCACAGGTAGTACTCGCTGGCCCGCACCCCGGTGGACAGCACGGTCCGGTCGTTGACGTCGGCCAGCTTGTCCAGGCCCAGGCTGGAGTCCTGGTTGCGGAACCACCAGGGCAGGAAGCGGCCGCTAGCGGCATCGATGCCGACCACGCTGGTGCCGACGTAGGCCCCGTCGTTGTGGTCGATGGCGTTGGGCTCCCAGCCTATATAGGCGCCGAGGATCTTCGGGTTCTGGCTGACGTTTTCCTTGATCAGGGCGATCAGCTGTTCGCGGCTCAGGCTCAGTTGCGCCTGGCCCTGGGCATCCCGGCTGCCCATCAGGGCGTTGACCCGCACCAGGCCTGCGGCAATCAGCAGCGGCGCCTCCAGTTCCCGCTGGATCTGGCTGACCTGGGTCTGCGCCAGGCCACTCAAGCGTTGCTCGATGACTTGCTCGAACTGGGCCTGGGTCCTTTCCTGCACCATTTGCTGGGTCCGGGCGCCGGAGAACAGGGCATACAGCACCAGGGCTGCAACCACGCTGAGGACGATGGCTCCGGCCAGTGCGGCCACCGAAAACTGGATCGACTTGAACTTCATAGAGGCTCCGGGCGCAGGAATTGAGGTCTGCCGTGCTGTATCGGCCGCAGCCCTGTGGGTCATTAGCCCGGATTGCACAAATGACGCCTGGAAGGAGGAGGAGGTCGCTAGCGGCAAGGTGCCACATCAAATGCCACGGGCCCTGGGGACAAGATGAATTTTTTCCTGCAGCGCTGACCCGTATCCCAATTGCGAGCAAAAAACCGTTTTGCATCTGGCGCGGATACCAACTCGCCCTTAGGATACGCGCCATGTTTTCAGGGAGGTTTTCATGAAGAAGAAGTCATTGGTTGTATGTGCACTGAGCGCCGCGGTATTGCTCAGTGGTTGCGAGACGGTCAATACCACCAACGCAGGTGTGGTGGGCGTGGATCGCAAACAGTCCATGATCAGCCTGGTATCCAGCGCCGAGGTCAACCAGTCCTACGCACAGTCCTACCAGGAGACCCTGAGCGAGGCCAGCAGCCAGGGCGCACTGGACAAGACCAGCGCCAACGCCAAGCGCCTGCAGGTCATCGCCAACCGCCTGATTGCCCAGGCCCCGAACTTCCGTCCGGATTGCGCGCAGTGGAAATGGGAAGTCAACCTGATCAAGAGCGATGAGCTCAACGCCAACTGCGGTCCTGGCGGCAAGATCATTTTCTACTCCGGCCTGATCGAGCAGCTGAAGCTGACCGACGATGAAATCGCCGCGGTGATGGGCCACGAGATCGCCCACGCCCTGCGTGAGCACGGTCGCGAGGCGATGTCCAAGCAGTACGCGCTGGGTGCCGGCAAGCAGATCGCGACCCTGTTCGGTGTTTCCCAGCAGACGGTTGCCCTGGGCGACAACGGCGTCAACCTGTTGATGACCCTGCCCAACAGCCGTGAGAACGAGAACGAGGCTGACCTGATCGGCCTGGAGCTGGCCGCCCGTGCCGGCTACAACCCGAACGCGGCCATTACCCTGTGGAACAAGATGGGCCAGGCTGCCGGTGGTTCCGCGCCGCCCGAGTTCATGAGCACTCACCCGGCGTCCACCAGCCGTATCGCCTCGTTGCAGGCGGCAATTCCCAAGGTGATGCCGCTGTACCAGCAGGCCAAGAAGTCCTGATCCACCGCGTCAACCGATGATGCATTCGCCGGCAAGGCGGTTCCCGTAACGGGGGCTGCCTTGCCGGCGTTTTCGTTTACAGCCAGCCGCTGCTCTGCATGGCCTTGTACACCGCGACCAGGGCCAGGATGACGAACGCCGATGCCGCCAGGCGCCGGATCAGGGTCAACGGCAGTTTGTCCGCGGCGAAGTTGCCGGCAAGCACCACTGGGACGTTGGCGATCAGCATGCCCAGGGTGGTGCCGATGATCACCAGCCACAATTCCGGATACTGCGCAGCCAGCATCACCGTGGCGACCTGGGTCTTGTCGCCGATCTCGGCCAGGAAGAAGGCGATCAGGGTCGTGAGGAAGGGGCCGAACTTGCGCGCGGTGGTGGCTTCGTCGTCGTCCATCTTGTCCGGCACCAGGGTCCACAGCGCGGTGGCGGTGAAGCTGGCGGCGAGGATCCAGTGCAGGGTCGCATCCGAGAAGAAGCTGCCGAACCAGGCGCCTACCGCACCGGCGGCCGCATGGTTGGCCAGGGTCGCGGCGACGATGCCGGCGATGATCGGCCAGGGTTTGCGAAAGCGCGCAGCGAGGATCAGGGCAAGCAGTTGCGTCTTGTCGCCGATTTCGGCCAAGGCAACGATTGCGGTGGGAACGAGCAGGGAGTCCAGCATCAGGGTTTTCCTAAGGGGCGGGTCGACACGGCTATGACACGTACAGCCTTCCCGCCCCGGGTAAGGTGTGCGTGTCATAGGTCTTGTCAAACCCGGCAGCCCGTCTGTGCGGACTCTTGGGTCGCATGCGCCATGGTCTTCGGACCAAGTATGTTGACGCATGCCGGACGAGCGTGGCGCTCGTGGGAGACTACTCCCCTAGGACGGAGCGGATTCTGCCTAGGCAAAATCCTTTCGGCAAGCCTTGTTTGTGAAAAAGACGCTCAGCCGCGCTTGGCCCGGTAGATGCGGAAACCATCGCCTTCGGCCTTGACCGCGCAGGGCCCCAGGTGCTCTTCGATCAGTGGCTGGTAGCGCAGGAAACTATTGGCGACTACCCGCAGTTCGCCGCCTTTTTCCAGATGTTCCCTAGATTTTCTCAGCAGGTTTTCCGTGGCCTGATAGTCGGTGTGGACCCCGGTATGGAACGGCGGATTGGTCAGGATGCAGTTCAAGCCCATGGGCGCGGCATCGATACCGTCCCCGGTCAGGACTTCGCCTTCCAGGCCGTTGGCTGCCAGGGTCAGGCGGCTGCTCCGGGCTGCGAAGGCGTCCACGTCCAACAGGGTCACGCGGGTTTGCGGATAGCGGCGCTTGACCGTCGCCCCCAGCACTCCGGCGCCACAACCGAAATCCAGCAGGTGGCCGGCAGGCAAGTGGTCCAGGTGTTCGAGCAGCAGCGCGGTGCCGCGATCCAGGCGGCCATGGCTGAACACGCCGGGCAGGCTGACGACCTTCAGCGGGCCTTCGGCCAATGGCAACAGGTACTCCTGGGCCAGGCTCTCCAGGGCCACAGGTTCGGGGGCGTTGCTCACCGTGACCTGCCACAGCTGGCAATGCCTGGCGCTATCGAGCTTGCGCGGCTTGCCGAAGGCGGCGAGCTGCTTGGCGGTACTTTCCACGCCGGCGCGTTTTTCCCCCACCAGGTACAGCTCGCGCCCGGCCAGGCGCGAAGCCAGGGTGTTGAGCAGGTAGTGGGCCAGGTCCTTGGACTTGGGCAGGAACAGCACGGCGCTGTCGAAGGCGCTGTCCGGGGCGTTCACCCCGAAATGACAGCGGTCCGGGAAGCGAGCTTGCAGCGCCGTGTGGTCGCCGGCGTGCCAGCTCCAGCCCTGGGCGGCCGGCAGGCGGCCGAGCAGGTCATCGGCGCTCAGGCCGGCCAGCAGTACCTGGCCCTGGAACAGCTCGGCCTGGCGTAAGAGTATTTCGCTGCGTATGTCCATCGTCCGCACCTGAAAAAAAGTGGCGCAGTCTATCAATTTACGACCCGCAGCGGTTCACCATTGAAGAAGGCCCGGGCATTTTCCACCAGTTGGCCGACGATGCGCTGGCGGGCTTCGCGACTGCCCCAGGCGTTGTGCGGGGTTACGATCAGGCGCGGGATATCGGCCTCCAGCAAGGGGTTGCCGTTGACCGGCGGCTCGACACTCAGGACGTCGGTGGCCGCGCCCCCCAGGTGGCCGCTGCGCAGAGCGTCGGCCAGGGCCTGTTCGTCGATCAGCCCCCCGCGGGCGGTGTTGACCACCAGGGCCCCGGGCTTGAGCAGGGCCAGCTCCCGGGCGCCGATCAAGTTACGGGTGTGTTCGTTGAGCGGGCAGTGCAGGGTCAGGGCGTCCACCTGGGGCAGCAGTTCGTCCAGGGGCAGGCGGTCGGCGCGCAGCGGGCGTCCGGGGATCTGTCCCAGGACCACGCGCATGCCGAAGGCTTCGGCCAGGCGTGCCACCGCGCCGCCCAGTTCGCCATGGCCCAGCAGGCCCAGGGTCTTGCCCGCCAGCTCCATGATCGGGAATTCCAGCAGGCAGAACTGGCTGGCCTGCTGCCAGCGTCCGGCAGCCACGGCCTGTTGATAATCGGCGACCCGTGTCGCCAGGTTGAGCAGCAGCATCAGGGTGTGCTGGGCCACCGACGGCGTGCCGTAGCCCTGGCAGTTGCTGACGGTGATGCCCTGGCGCCGGGCGGCTTCCAGGTCGATGTTGTTGGTGCCGGTGGCCGTCACCAGGATCAGTCGCAGCTCGGGACAGGCGGCCAGGGCCTGGGCGTTGATCGCCACCTTGTTGCTGATGGCCACCTGGGCTCCTTGCAGGCGCTCGGCCACCTGTTCCGGGGACGTATGGGCATGCAAGTGCAAGGAACTGAAACTGTCGTGCAGCGCCCCCAGATCCAGGTCACCCAAGTCCAGCGAACTGTGATCGAGGAAGACGGCGCGGCGATTGTCGGTCATGAACTGTACCTTTCGTGCGAGGAAACCAAGGCGTAATCTGCCGAGCCTAACAGATGAAATAATTAGACATATACAGGAGCCTGCATGTACCTCACCGAGTTCTTGACCGTTGCCCTCATCCATCTGCTGGCGGTGGCCAGCCCCGGCCCGGACTTTGCCGTGGTGGTGCGCGAAAGCGTGACCCATGGCCGTCGCGCCGGCACCTGGACCGCCCTGGGAGTGGGTTCGGCGATCTTCCTGCACGTGGGGTACTCGTTGCTGGGGATCGGCCTGATCGTTTCCCAGTCCATCGTGCTGTTCAACGCCCTGAAGTGGCTGGCCGCCGCCTACCTGCTGTACATCGGCTACAAGGCCCTGCGTGCCCAGCCAGCCAAGCCGGCCACGGACGACCTGCACAAGGAGGCCGGCGTGCGCACCGCCCGCGGAGCCTTCACCTCAGGTTTCGTCACCAATGGCCTGAATCCCAAGGCGACGCTGTTCTTCCTCTCGCTGTTCACCGTGGTGATCAACCCTCATACACCACTGGCGATCCAGGCCGGCTATGGGGTCTACCTGGCGGCGGCCACGGCCCTGTGGTTCTGCCTGGTGGCCATGCTGTTCAGCCAGCAGCGGGTGCGGGCTGGTTTCGCCCGCATGGGCCATTGGTTCGATCGCACCATGGGTGCGGTGCTGATCGCCATCGGTGTCAAGCTGGCCTTCACCGAGATGCATTGAGGGCACTGAGCTGGTTCAGGGACGCCACGTAATGCCGTGGCGTATCCCCGAGCAAGCGCTGGAACATGGCGCTGAAGGCCCGGGTGCTGCCATAGCCCAGTGAGTCGGCCACGCTGTGCACGCTTTCCCCGGCGAGCAGGCGTGGCAGGGCTTCCATCAGGCGCAGTTGCTGGCGCCAGGCGTTGAAATTCATCCGCACCTGCTGCTGGAACAGCCGCGCCAGGGTCCGTGAGCTGGCGCCCACCTGCTGCGCCCAATCCTCCAGGGTGTAGCAATGGTCGGGAGTGCGCAGCAGGGCCAGGCAGATGGCTTGCAGGCGGCGGTCCTGGGGCATCGGGATATGCAGCGGCAGGTTCTCCAGGCCGGCGATCTCCTCCAGCATCAGTTGCTGGATCAGCGGGTTGCGGGCCTGCTTCGGGCCTTGCACCGCGCGCAGGATCAATTCCCTCAACAGCGGTGTGACCGCCAGTACGCAGCACTGCTGCAAGGATGCCGGACAGAGTTCGGCGGCGATGAACAGCGTGCGCATGCGCACTTCCCCGGCCATGAAGATCTCATGCTCCACCAGTGGTGGAATCCATACTGCGCGGGTCGGAGGGATGACCCAGGCGCCATGGGCGGTCACCAGGCGCATGGTGCCGCAGGCGGCGTAGAGGAACTGCGCCTCGTGATGACAGTGCAGCGGCTGGTGCGCGGCATCGGCGTAGTCCCTGGAGTAGGCGCTGACCGGGCCCTGCTGGAAGTGGCTGATTAACATGTCCGTTCCGATGACTTTGTTGTCCAGAATGCTGTTTGTCGCCAACCTAGCATAGGCGTCACCTTCACTACCTGCAGCGTGCCGCCATGAACCAAGCCCGAAATGTCATCCGCTACGTCAATGCCGCCCATGTCATCGACCACATGTTCATGCTGATCTTCCCTGCGGCGGTACTGGGCATGACCCAGGCCTTCGCCATGGACTATGCCGCGCTGATCGGCTTGTCCCTGGGAGGTTTCATCGCCTTTGGCGCCTGTTCGCTGCCGGCCGGCTGGCTGGGCGACCACTGGAGCCGCCGACGGATGATGCTGCTGTTCTTCTTCGGCATCGGTGGTTCCTCGATCCTCACGGGCCTGAGCAGCAGCCCGGCGATGTTGACCCTGGGCCTGACCCTGATGGGGGTGTTCGCCGCCATCTATCACCCGGTGGGCACGGCGATGCTGGTGGCCTACGCTCGCAACCGTGGACGCGAGATCGGTATCAACGGCATGTGGGGCAACCTCGGGGTGGCCTTCTCGGCGCTGCTCACCGGCTTCCTGGTGGCCCGCTTCGGCTGGCGTTCGGCATTCATCCTGCCAGGGGCCGTGGCGATCGTGCTGGGTATCGGTTTTGCCTGGCAGGTGCGTGAGGAGCCGGTCCCGGTCCGGGCCCATGCGCCGCTCAAAGGGCAGGGCGGACAGCAGATCTCGATGTTCCTGGTGTTCGCTGTCCTGGCGCTGGCCACGGCCACTGGCGGCGTGGTGTTCAACGCCACCACCATGACCTATCCGAAACTGTTCCAGGAGCGCTTGCTGGACGTCTTCACCTCGCCGCAGACCCTGGGACTGGTGGTGAGCCTGGCCTACGCCTTCGGTGCGGTGGCGCAGTTGACCATGGGACGACTGTTGCATCGCTTCAGCCTGAAATGGCCATTCATCGTCATGACCCTGTTCCAGGGGCCTTTGTTGCTGGCGCTGGCCCATGCTGAGGGCTGGAATGTGATTGTGCTGGGCGCGGCGTTCATGTTCGTGGTGTTCGGCCAGGTCACGGTCAACGATGCGATGGTCGCCAACTTCGTCGCCCCCCAGTGGCAGGCCCGGGTATTCGCCTTGCGTTACTGCCTGTCGTTCGGTGCCAGCGCCACGGCGATTCCGCTGATCGCCCTGGTGGAGCCGCGCCAGGGCCTGGCCGGGCTGTACCTGATCCTGGGCGCGATCGCGGCGCTGACCTTCGTCGCCGCCCTGGCTTTCCCCCGCACGCCGGCCGAAGCGGCGCTGGGCCAGCAGGCGTGATGGCACGCGGGGCCGCGCCGATACTGGCCTGGAGCTAGTATCAGGCGTCCCTGCAAATCATCCCTTTGGCTGATTTGGCTGGCGCGCAGGCACTCTAGAGTGAGTATTCTCCTGTTACGACCGAGCCGTCAGAAAAGGGATTCTTATGTTGCAGACTCGCGTTATCCCCCCCGCCGAAGGGGCCTACCAATACCCGCTCCTGATCAAGCGGCTGCTGATGTCCGGCAGCCGCTACGAGAAGACCCGCGAGATCATCTACCGCGACCAGTTGCGCTACACCTATCCGACCCTGATCGAGCGGGTGGCGCGCCTGGCCAACGTGTTGACCGCGGCCGGGGTCAAGGCCGGGGACACCGTGGCGGTGATGGACTGGGACAGCCATCGTTACCTGGAGTGCATGTTCGCCATCCCGATGATCGGCGCGGTCATCCACACCATCAACGTGCGCCTGTCGCCGGAGCAGATCCTCTACACCATGAACCACGCCGAGGACCGCTTCGTGCTGGTCAACAGCGAGTTCGTCGGCCTGTACCAGGCGATTGCCGGGCACTTGACCACGGTGGACAAGACCCTGCTGCTCACCGATGGCGAACAGAAGACCGCCGACCTGCCGAACCTGGTGGGCGAGTACGAGACCTTGCTGGCGGCCGCCAGCCCGCACTACCAGTTCGAGGACTTCGACGAGAACTCGGTGGCCACCACCTTCTACACCACCGGCACCACCGGCAATCCCAAGGGCGTGTACTTCACCCACCGCCAACTGGTGCTGCACACCATGGGCGTTTCCACCATCATGGGCGCCATCGACAGCGTGCGCCTGCTGGGCACCAACGACGTCTACATGCCCATCACCCCGATGTTCCACGTGCATGCCTGGGGCCTGCCCTACGTGGCCACCATGCTGGGCCTCAAGCAGGTCTATCCGGGGCGCTACGACCCCGAGTACCTGGTGGAGCTGTGGCGCCGGGAAAAAGTCACCTTCTCCCACTGCGTGCCGACCATCCTGCAGATGGTGCTCAATGCCAAGGCGGCCCAGGGCACGGATTTCGGCGGTTGGAAGATCGTCATCGGCGGCAGCGCCCTGAACCGCACGCTGTACGAGGCCGCCAAGGCCAGGGGTGTGCAGTTGACCGCCGCCTACGGCATGTCCGAGACCGGGCCGCTGGTGTCCTGCGCCCACCTCAACGATGAACTGATGGCGGGCAGCGAGGACGAGCGCACCACCTACCGGATCAAGGCCGGCGTGCCCGGGCCACTGGTGGAGGCGGCGATCGTCGACGCCGAGGGCAACTTCCTGCCGGCGGACGGCGAATCCCAGGGCGAGCTGGTACTGCGCGCACCCTGGTTGAGCGAGGGTTATTTCAACGAGCCGCAAAAGGGCGCCGAGCTCTGGGAGGGCGGCTGGCTGCATACCGGCGACGTGGCGACCCTGGACGGCATGGGCGTGATCGATATCCGCGATCGGATCAAGGATGTGATCAAGACCGGCGGGGAGTGGATCTCGTCCCTGGACCTGGAGGACCTCATCAGCCGGCATGTGGCGGTACGCGAAGTAGCAGTGGTGGGCATCGCCGATCCGCAATGGGGAGAGCGGCCGTTCGCCTTGCTGGTGGTCCGTGAAGGCCACGAGATCGGCGCCCGGGAGCTCAAGGAACACCTCAAGCCATTCGTCGAACTGGGGCACCTGAGCAAGTGGGCCATTCCCACCCAGATCGCCCTTGTTACGGAAATTCCCAAGACCAGCGTCGGCAAGCTCGACAAGAAGCGCATCCGCGTCAACATCAGCGAGTGGCAGGCCAGCAACAGCGCCTTTCTCTCCACCCTCTGAGTCTTTCCCGCCGTGTCCGCCCGGGCACGGCGCGCCCACCCTGCAAGCCTTTGCCTTGTACTCGCGGATTTTTCCGTCATCCTTGCCGGCCATTTTTCAACGGTTATGGCAACGGGCCGCTCCAGCACGGCCGGATGGCTGCAAATCACACTTTAGAGGGATCAAGCAGTAATCCTTGCTGGCTATAGTCCGTTAACAGTCTTTTTCGAGGGACGGGGCATTGCGGGGTATTGGCGCCACGCAACCCCAGGGCCTGCGCCAGTGTGCTGGCGCCGGTAACCGGGGCGGTCTCGGAAAAACCAACTGCCATAACAATAATGCACATGGAGTAGCGTCGATGACATCAGCAAACCAGTTCTGGCGCCGGGCGAAACTGCCCCTGGCCGTCGGTCTCGCCTCCACGCTCGCCGGGCCCGCATTCGGCGTCACCTTCAACGTCGGTGAAATCGAAGGCAGCTTCGATTCGTCCCTTTCCCTGGGGGCCAGCTGGTCGACCGCAGGGCGCAACAAGGATCTGATCGGGGTCAACAACGGCGGCAAGGGCTTGTCCCAGACCACCGACGACGGCCACTTGAACTTCAACAAGGGGCAGACCTTCTCGAAGATCTTCAAGGGCATCCATGACCTGGAGCTCAAGTACGGCGATACCGGTGTCTTCGTCCGTGGCAAGTACTGGTACGACTTCAAGCTCAAAGACGAAGACATGGACTTCAAGAACATCAGCGACAGCAACCGCAAGGAAGGCGCCAAGTCCTCCGGCGGGCAGATCCTCGATGCCTTCGTCTACCACAACTACTCCATTGCCGATGAACCGGGTTCGGTGCGCCTGGGCAAGCAGGTGGTGAGCTGGGGCGAGAGCACCTTCATCGGTGGCGGCATCAACTCGATCAACCCGATCGACGTCTCGGCGTTCCGCCGTCCCGGTGCCGAAATCAAGGAAGGCCTGATTCCGGTCAACATGTTCTACATCTCGCAGAACCTGACCGAAAACCTGTCGGCCGAAGCCTTCTACCAACTGGAATGGGACCAGACCGTCACCGACAACTGCGGGACCTTCTTCTCCCAGCCGGACAACATTTCCGACGGCTGCGATGACAACCTGCGCTTGCTGGCCAAGCGCTCGACCATCGCCGCCACGGCCCCGGGGCGAGCGGCGCTGGCGGCGATGCAGGCTCGTGGCGTCGATACCAACGAAGAGGGCACCCTGGTACGCCGCAGCGGCGACCGCGATGCCCGTGACGGCGGCCAGTTCGGCGTGGCCTTCCGCTACAACTTCGAGCCGCTGGACACCGAGTTCGGCGCCTACTTCATGAACTACCACAGCCGCGCGCCGATCTTCAGCGCTACCGCAGCACCGCAGTCGGCCTATGCCATGGCCCCGGGCTTCGGCACCCTGGCTCCGGTATGGATCGCCGGCAACTCGAAGTACTTCGTCGAGTATCCCGAGGACATCCGCCTGTACGGCCTGAGCTTCTCCACCACCCTGCCTACGGGGACCGCATGGAGCGGCGAGATCAGCTACCGGCCGAACGCGCCGGTCCAGCTCAACTCCACCGACATCCTGTATTCCGCCGTGCGTCCCTTGAAGGGAGCCTTTACCAACGCGTCGTTGCTGCAGGGCGTTGCAGGGCAGGACCTCAATGGCTATCGGCGTAAGGAAATCACCCAGTTCCAGACCACGCTCACGCATTTCTTCGATCAGGTCATGGGCGCCAGCCGCCTGACCCTGGTAGGTGAATTGGGTATTACCCGCGTGGGAGGCCTGGAGAGTAAATCGAAAGTGCGTTATGGCCGCGATCCTGTGTTCGGGCCCGGCGAGCTGCCGGCCACGTTCGGCCAAAACACTTGCGCCGGGCTCGACAACACCACCATTGCCGGTGCGGGTCCTGGAGCAAGTACTAGCAACGCCACCAAAAATTGCAACAACGATGGTTTTACGACCGCCACCTCCTGGGGCTACCGCGGCCGGGCGATCTGGGAATACCCGGATGTGTTCGCCGGCGTGAACCTCAAGCCCAACGTGGCCTGGTCCCATGACGTCAAGGGATACTCACCTGGTCCTGGCGGCAACTTCGAGGAAGGGCGCAAGGCCATCAGCCTGGGGCTGGACGCCGAGTACCAGAACACCTACACCGCGAGCCTGGCCTACACCAACTTCTTCGGTGGCGACTACAGCACCGTGGATGACCGGGATTTCCTCGCCTTGAGCGTTGGCGTGAACTTCTAAGCACATTGTATTTTCAGGAAGAACAACAATATGAAAATCACCAAGAGTCTGTTGCACGTCGGTGTGCTGGGACTGTCGCTGCTGGCTACCGCAGTCATGGCTGCGGTATCGGCCGACGAGGCTGCCAAGCTGGGCAGCAGCCTGACGCCGATGGGCGCCGAGATGGCCGGTAACGCCGCCGGCACCATCCCGGCCTGGAAGCCGCTGGCGACCAACGCCGGCAGCGTGGATGGCAAGGGTTTCCTGTCCAACCCCTATGGCAACGAACAACCGCAGTTCACCATCACCGCGCAGAACGTCGAGCAGTACAAGGACAAGCTGGCACCCGGGCAGTACGCGATGTTCAAGCGCTACCCGGACAGCTACAAGATGCCGGTATACGCCACCCACCGTGGCGCTACCGTGCCGGCTGATGTGTTCGCCGCCATCAAGCGCAACGCCACCAAGACCAACCTGGTCTCCGGCGGCAACGGCCTGGAGAACTTCGAGACGGCGATTCCGTTCCCGATCCCGAAAAGCGGGGTCGAGGTGATCTGGAACCACATCACCCGCTATCGCGGCGGCAGCGTGACCCGCCTGGTGACCCAGGCCACTCCGCAAGCCAACGGCTCCTACAGCCTGGTGTACTTCCAGGACCAGTTCGTGTTCCGCGACAAGATGAAGGACTACGACCCGAAGAACCCGGGCAACATCCTGTTCTACTTCAAGCAGAAGGTCACCGCTCCGGCGCGCCTGGCCGGTGGCGTGCTGCTGGTGCACGAAACCCTGGACCAGGTGAAGGAGCCGCGTTCGGCCTGGGTCTACAACGCCGGCCAGCGCCGTGTGCGTCGCGCCCCGCAAGTCTCCTATGACGGCCCGGGTACCGCCGCCGACGGCTTGCGTACTTCCGACAACCTGGACATGTACAACGGCGCTCCGGATCGCTACGACTGGAAGCTGGAAGGCAAGAAGGAGATGTACATCGCCTCCAACAGCTACAAGATCGACTCGCCGACCCTCAAGTACGCCGACATCATCAAGGCCGGCCACATCAACCAGGACCTGGCTCGCTACGAGCTGCGCCGGGTCTGGCATGTGGTCGCGACCCTGAAGGAAGGCCAGCGCCATATCTATGCCAAGCGTGACTTCTACATCGACGAGGACACCTGGCAGGCCGCAGTGATCGACCATTACGACGGTCGTGGCCAGCTGTGGCGCGTGGCCGAGGCCCATGCCGAGGACTACTACGACAAGCAAGTACCGTGGTACGCCCTGGAAACCCTCTACGACCTGCAGTCCGGCCGCTACCTGGCGCTGGGCATGAAGAACGAAGAGAAACAGGCGTATGACTTCGGCTTCACCGCCACCACCAGCGATTTCACCCCGGCCGCCCTGCGCCAGGACGGAGTTCGCTGATCCGCGTTACCCCTTAGAGGCCGCATCCTCGAAAATTGCCCCGGCTGGTTCGGGGCTTTTTTTTGCCTGTGGATAGGTCCGGGCCGGCTGACGTAGAAATCAGTGGCAATGCGACTATCTTTCTCGGGACGAATTGGGAGCTTGTCTAAATAAGCAAACGAAATATCGCCCAATAATTGCGGAATATCTGACCGATTTGGTCATAGTCTTTTTCGCGCGAATGGTCGCAAAAATCTTCAACAGGTGGCCTTTTACCGCTAGTCTGCGGACATCTGCTACGCCGACAACCGTACACCAATAAGAGTTGGCCATGACTGATCTGTTCTCCCTCCAGCGGTCTGACAGTGCAGTGATTCCTGCACTGGAAGGACGTTTCTATCGGCCCCCATTGCCTGATGGTTATGTGTCGCGGCCGCGCCTCTGTGAGCGCTTGAAGGGAGGGCTGAAGGGACGCCTGTTGCTGGTCTGCGCACCGGCCGGGTTCGGCAAGAGCTCCCTGGCGATCGAGTTCTGCCAAAGCCTGCCCGGCAACTGGCAGAGCCTGTGGCTGGGTCTGAGCCGGCGGGACAGCGATCCGGGGCGTTTCCTCGAGCGCCTGCTGGCCGGCTTGCAGCAGTATTTTCCGCAGCTGGGCCGGCAGTCCCTGGGGTTGTTGAAAATGCGCCAGCGTCACCAGCCGTTCGCCTTCGAGGAGTGGCTGGACGGCTTGCTGGACGAGTTGGCGGAGCAGTTATCCAGTGCCAGCCCGGTATTGCTGGTGCTGGACGACTACCACCTGGCCCAGGGGCCGGTGCTCGATCGTTGCCTGCAGTTCTTCCTCAACCACTTGCCCGATGGCCTGCTGGTGATGGTCACCAGCAGGCAGCGCCCGGATTGGCACCTGGCGCGCCTGCGCCTGTCACGGCAATTGCTGGAGCTGCATGAGCAGGACCTGCGGTTGACCCACGACGAATCCCTGAGCCTGCTGGACCGACACAGCAGCGCCTTGCGCGGCGAGGCCCTGGAAAACCTGATCGAACGTAGCGAGGGCTGGGTCGCGGGGCTGCGCTTCTGGCTGCTCGCCGCCTCCGAAGCCGGTGCCGTGGGCACCTTGCCCCAGGGCTTGCATGGTGGCGAGGGGTTGATCCGCGATTACCTGCTCGAAGAGGTCATCGATTGCCTGCCCGCCGAGGTCCAGGCCTTCCTGTACGACACCGCCCCCCAGGAGCGCTTCTGCGCCGAGTTGTGCGATGCCCTGCGCGAGGCCCACGACAGCGCCGAGATCCTCGGTTTCCTGCAGGCGCACCAGGTGTTCCTGGTGCCGCTGGACGAGCATGGGCACTGGTACCGTTATCACCATCTGTTCTCCGACCTGTTGCGTAGTCGCCCAGCGGCCAGTGCCCTGGTGCCGGCCGCCAGCCTGCACTTGCGTGCCTGTCGCTGGTTCAACGCCCAGGGCCTGCTGGATGAGGCGGTGGAACAGGCACTGCGTGCCGGGCACCTGGACGTGGCCGCCAACCTGGTACAGAACTTGTCCGAGGAACAACTGCTGGCGGAGCAGAACATCGGCATGCTGTTGCGCTGGAAGATGGACCTGCCCGACAGCTTGCTGGTCAGCACGCCGCGCCTGATCGTGCTGTATAGCTGGGCCCTGGGCCTGGCTTGCCAGCTGGATGCGGCCCAGGAGCTGGCGGCCCAGTTGAGCCGTTTCCTGCCGGCGCCTTCGGCGACGGCGCAAAAGTCGATGCTGGCGCAGTGGCTGGCCCTGAGCGGGATCATCGCCCGCGGGCGCGGCCAGCGGGAGCAGACCCTGGCCTATTGCAGCGAGGCCCTGGAGAGCCTGCCCCTCAAGCGTTATGGACAGCGGCTGATGTGCCTGTCGACCTTGTCCAACCTGGCCATCACCGATGCCGACCTGTGGCGTGCCCGCAGCCTCAATCGTGAGTCGCTGGAGCTGGCGCAGCGGGTCGGCAACCCGCTCTTCGAGGCCCTGGCCCACTACGATCGGGCGCGGGTCCTGCAGGCCCGGGGCGAAGTGCTGCGGGCGATGGATGAAGTGAAGCAAGGGCTGGGCCGCTTGCAGGGACTGTCGGCCCAGCGGTTGTACGCGGTGCGGGCCCGGTTGACCTTGTATGAAGGCTACCTGCTGACCCTGAGGCTCGAGCCCGAGACCGGCCTGGCCAGGTTGCAGGCCGGGCTGGTGGAAGCTCGAGCCTGTCGTGATATCAGCGTGCTGATCGGTCATTGCGTGATCGCCAAGCAGGACGGCATGCGCGGTGAATTCGCCCGGGCCTTCGCCGAACTGGCCGAGGCCGAGCGCCTGATGCATATCTGGGACGTGCCGCCGATCTACTACCTGGCGATGATCACCCTGGTGAAATGCGAGCTCTGGCTGGCCCAGGGCCGCACCGACCTCGCCGAAGCCTGGCTGGCGCGCCTGGGGCAGACCTACACCGGCGGGCAGGCGGCGGCTCCGCCGGAATTCCATCCCCAACTGCCCTTGCATATCGAGTTGCAGCAGGCTCGCTTGGAAGTCATCAAGGGTGACACCGCCCAGGCCGAGCTGCGCCTGGCGCGGTTGGTGGAGCATGGGCAGAACAGCGGCCGGCAGTTGCTGTGTGCCATGGCCCTGGCCCAGAAGACCGCACTGTTGCTGGCCCTCGGTCGAAACCAGGAGGCACGCCAGGATCTGCTCCTGGCCCTGGAGGCGGCAGTGGGGGGAATCCTCCAGCCGTTCGCCGGGCTGATCCTCG
Organism: Pseudomonas piscis; assembly: GCF_009380155.1. Classification (GTDB taxonomy): domain Bacteria; phylum Pseudomonadota; class Gammaproteobacteria; order Pseudomonadales; family Pseudomonadaceae; genus Aquipseudomonas; species Aquipseudomonas piscis. The sequence continues at coordinate 118,237 of NZ_WHUV01000003.1, forward strand.
ACTATCCCGGCTGGATGCGCGAGCAACTGGAGCAGTGCACCGGCACCACGTTGACCCAGGCCCTGCTCGCACGCCTGCCCTCGGCGCCTCGTGAGTTGCACGAAGCCGCCGCCCATAGCGAGAGCCTCAGCTCCCGGGAGCTGGCAGTGCTGCAACTGATTGCCCGAGGCTGCTCCAACCAGGAAATCAGCGAGCGCCTGTTCATTTCCCTGCACACCGTGAAGACCCACGCCAGCCACATCAACAGCAAGCTGGGTGTCGAGCGCCGGACCCAGGCGGTGGCCCGGGCCCAGGAGCTGGGCCTGCTGGGCTAGGGCTCGGCGTGCGGGTTGGCGACCAGGGTCAGGTGCTGCTTGCAGTAGTCGGCGAACAGGCGTGCCGGCTTGGTCAGTTGACCTCGCTTGAGCCAGGCCGCCACCAGCCCCGAGCCGGTCACCTCCTCGACTATCTCCACGCACACCACGGGCTTGCCGTCGTAGGAGCATTGGCAGTGGGGGCGGGTGACCAGGATCGAGAAGCCGAAGCCCTGGCCCACCATGCCCCGGACCATCTCGATGGACGGTGAGCTGAAGGCGATCTGCGGAGTCAGGCCCAGCTCCTCGAACAAGCTGACGAAGTAGGTCCGGCTCGGCTGCACATCTAGCAGGATCATCGGTTCCAGGCAGAGGTCGCGCAGCGCAACCCGGGCTTGCTGGGCGTAGCGGTGGTCGGCCGGCAGCAGGGCATAGGGACGTTGCGGCGGCATCAGCGGCTCGGTCTCGATGGTGCCGTCCAGCTCATGCTCGTACAGGATCACCAGGTCGTAGGCACCGCCGGTCAGGCCCTGCACCAGTTCCTGCTGCTCGCCATCGCGGATGCGGATCTCCACCCCGGGATAGAGCGCGCCGAAGCCGGCGATCAATTGCGGCAGGTACAGCGGTGCCACGGTCTCGAAACAACCGATGTCGATCTGCCCGCAAACAACATCGTTGTCCGCCAGGGCGTTCTGCTCGAACTCCCTGGCCATGCGCAGCAGCTCCTGGGCCTTGCGGTAGAAACGCGCGCCACTGGGAGTCAGGGAAACGCCCTGGGCGTGATGGCGGATCAGCAACTGCACGCCGAAGCTGTCCTCCAGGCCCTTGATCGCGGTGGAGATCGAGGGCTGGGCGATGTACAGCTTGCGCGATGCCTCGGCGACACTGCCGCATTCGACGGTGGTGATGAAGTACTTCAACTGACGCAGATTGTAGGCGGCCACGGCGAACCTCGTTCTTTGCCCGGGGCGCAAGGGGAGGGCAGGACCGGTGGCTGGCCTCCCGAGCGCGATTGTCGTGCGCCCACGATACCCACAAGCGATGCTGTACAGGGCCTGGGCGACCGAGCTTTTTCATCGCTTGCGAACATGTTTTTCCTCGCTTGCCGAGGCCGCCTAGGCCAGTTGCCCGGCCTCGCCGTCTTCTTCGGCAGGTGGCTGCTCGGCGACCGGTGCGGGCTCGAATGCCAGGGTGACGATGTAGCACTGTTCTTCGACTACCACCTCGATGTGCCAGCCCAGGCGTGCCGATAGCTGGCGCATCAGTTCCAGCCCCAGGCCGTAGCCGAAGTCACTGGAGGTCTCGCTTTGCAGGGTTTCGCGGATGCGATTGACCAGGCGCAGTTGCGGGTAGCCGAAGCTGATCTCGACGACGCCGTCATCGGCGTACTGCAGGGCGTTGCGCAGGAAGTTGCCGACCACGATGCGGCAGGCCGTGAGTGGCAGGCGGCAAGGCTCGTCGCTGATGTCGAGGATCAGCTCGATATCCCGGGTGCCGATCAGGTATCGATGTTCCTCGATCAGGTCGTTGACCAGCCCGCTCATGTCGATGGGCTCCTCGGGCAAGGGCTCGGGCAGTTCGCGGCTCATCCACAACAGGGTCTCGGCGATGCGCTGCATGTTCAGCACCGAGCGTTCGATCCTTTGCAATGGCGGCGGCAAGACCCCGCCGGACTGCAGGGCCAGGAGTTCGATGTTGGCCTTGAGCACCGCCAGCGGGGTGCGCAGTTCGTGGCTGGTGTAGCGCAGCAGGCGACCTTCGCGCACGCTGGCGGCCTGTACTTGTTGCACGCTCTGGGCCAGGGCATCTGCCAACATGTTGAACTCCTTGAATCCGAAATTCGGACGTTCGCCGGACACGGCTTCCGGGTCCTTGAGGGTGGTGGACCACTGGGCCAGTCGTCCCAGGGGGCGAACCACCCACCAGACCAGCAGGGCGATGATGATCAGGGCCGGTATGAACACCGCGAGGCTGATGAAGATGACGCCACGCAGTTCATGATCCAGGTAGGCATCGGAGCGTGGGGTTTCCACCTCTCCGCCTTCCTCCTGGTCATGATCGATGTCGTACATGTACAGGGTCTTGCCGTCGCTCAGAGGTTGGGCCAGGACAGCCCGGCCTTCATCCTCGTCGTCGGAGTCCAGGTCGCCGAACACCTGTACCGCGCCGAAGGACATGCTCGGCGGGGTATCGAGCATGTGGCGGATCTTCTCCGGCAATGCTTCCTTGCCGATGACGCTGGTATAGAAATAGTTGCTCGGTGGCGGCGTGTTCGGATCCTTGGCGTAGTGCCTGGAGAAATACTGCGCCTCCTCTTCCATCATCGCGCTGGCGGTATAGAGCAGGCCGCGCACGCTGTATTCGGGCAGCAACAGGCTGTAGATCAACAACACGATGGCGATCAGCAACAGGAAGCTGCCGCTGATCACCCATTTCAGAGCCAGGCGCTTACCCATGGGACCTCAACTGTATGCCGACGCCGGGGAGCGTGTGGATCAGCGGCTGGCCGAAGGACTTGTCCACGGTCTTGCGCAGCCGATGCATGTGCACCTTGAGCGTGTTGCTGTCTGGCGGTTCGTCCCCCCAGATGGTCGCTTCCAGGCGTTCGCGGGTGACAGGTTCTGGGCTGGCGCGCATCAGGCATTCCAGCAAGGTCCAGCAAATCGGCGACAGGTGCAGTTCCTGGCCGGCCCGACTGACCTTGCGAGTACTCAGCTCCATGACCAGGTCGGCCACTTGCAAACGGCTGGCCTGGCCACTGCGGCGTAGGCTCAGGGCGCGGATCCGGGCGACCAGTTCGGCCAGCTCGAAGGGCTTGACCAGGTAGTCGTCGGCACCGGCGGCGAAGCTGGCCAGCTTGTCCGGCAGGGCATCGAGGGAGGTGAGCATCAGGATCGGGGTCTGGCTGCCTTGCTGGCGCAGTTGCGCGCAGAGCTGCTGGCCGTCCAGGCGCGGCAGCATGATGTCCAAGAGAATGACGTCGTAATGCTGGTTGAGGGCCAGGTTGAGTCCGGCCTGGCCATTGCTGGCGTGATCGCAGACGATGCCGCTGATTTCCAGGTATTCGATGACGGTATTGGCTAGATCGAGATTGTCCTCGACCAGCAGCAGGTTAATGTGCACGGGAGTGTCCCTCAGGGCCTGTGTCGCTCATTGGTGCGAAGGATAGCGAACTCCATTCGGGCTCCGCCGATGTTTACCTGCTGTTAACCCGTGGCTCGCTAGTCTGCAATCCTACTTCTCTTGAGCGTGGCGCTGCCATGAACCTGTCTTCGGTAATCAGAGGTCTCTTGCTGGTCTTGATTCTTCTGGGCCTGATGGCCTCCGTCCTGCCCTCCAAGGCGCCTTTGGTGCGCCTGGGCGAGGGTGGCCCGCTGAGCTGGTTCCTGATTGGGCAGAGCGCCGAGCGTGCAGGTCCGGATTATGTTGCCAGCGCATTCTGATGACGCCAGCTACACCGATCAGTTGGTGTTGTGCCTGGTGTTGATTCTCTGTGTTTCGATTTCCCTGGGCGCCTACATCATGCGTTTCAATGCGCAGATCGATAAGCAGCGCGAGCTGTCTCCCGTGCACCTGCTCGAGTGTGGCAAGGGGCGTGGAGCCTTTATCGTCGACCCTTATGGCCAGCGCAGCAGCAGTGACAACTGCTACGTGATCGAAGACGATAACTAGCCCGGGGGCGTATGGTTCTCCGTCGAGTTCGAGCGCAAGAAACGTAGTTCTTGCGCTCGAACCGAGATTTACAGTGAAGGCGTATCCAGGCTCGAACCCCGCAAGGGGCCGCCTGATTGCCTTGGTGGATTGAAGGAGACCCCGACATGTCCTGTGCATTCAAGATCATTCCCTCCCCAGTGGGCGAGCTGACCCTGGTCGCCAGGGGCGCGAAGCTGGCCGCGATTCTCTGGGAGCAGGAGCGCGAGAACCGGGTGCGCCTCGGCCCGCTCGAGCAAGCCCCCGAGCACCCGCAACTGCTGGAGACCGAGCGCCAGTTGCAGGAATACTTCGCCGGTACGCGCAAGCGTTTCGAGCTCGAACTGGATTTCGTCGGTACCGAGTTCCAGTGCAAGGTCTGGCAGGCGCTATTGACCATTCCCTTCGGTGAAACCCGCAGCTACAGCCAGATCGCCCAGCAGATCGGCAGCCCCAAGGCGGTGCGTGCGGTAGGCGCGGCCAATGGGCGCAACCCGATTTCCATCGTCACTCCCTGTCACCGGGTGATCGGGGCTTCGGGCAGCCTTACCGGCTTTGCCGGGGGGCTCGAGGCCAAGCAGTTCTTGCTGGCGCTGGAAGGTGGGGAAACCTTGCCGCTGGGGTTCTGAGTGAGCGGTGGCGGCACCTGTGCCAGAATGTTCCATCGTTTTTTCTGGACATTCCCATGGACGCCGCCAAACCCAGCCTCATCCGCGAGACCTTCCCCGTCGGTCCGTTGCAGTGCAACTGCACCATCATCGGCGACCCGCTGACCAAGAAAGCCATAGTCGTCGATCCGGGCGGCAATCCGGACTTGATCATGGCGCGCCTCGATGCCCTGGGCCTGAAGGTGGTCAGCATCATCCACACCCATGCTCACCTGGATCATTTCCTGGCCTCCGGGCAGATGAAGGAAAAGACCGGCGCCACCTTGCACCTGCACAAGGATGACCAGTTCCTCTGGGACAACCTGGAGATGCAGTGCAGCATGTTCGGCGTGCCCTATACCCCAGTACCAGCCCCGGACCGCTGGTTGGGCGACGATGAGGAGCTGGCCTGCGGCTGCGGCGTGGCCCTGCATACCCCGGGACATACTCCAGGTTCCATGAGCTTTTGGTTTTCCGAGGCTAAGCTTCTGATTACCGGCGACACCTTGTTCAAGCGTGGGGTCGGGCGCACGGATCTGTGGGGCGGCGACCAGGCCACCCTGGTGCGTTCGATCCAGCAGCGTCTGTATACCCTCGACGAAGACGCCACGGTGGTTGCCGGGCACGGTCCGGACACCCGGCTGGGCGATGAAATGCGTCAGAACCCGTTCGTGAGAGCTTGAGTTTTTGCTCGGCGTTCCACGGAATTTTTGCCGTTCTGTGTGTTCCAACGCCGGCACAGGTCCGTTGCCAACGTCCTCTGCATTACAGAATGCATATGTAGGAGCTTTCCATGTTCACCTCGCGTCGTTTGATTGTTGTCGCTACTGCTGTGGCCTTGTTATCCGGCTGCGCTTCGCCTAACCCCTATGACAACCAGGGGCAGGCCGACGGCGGTTCGTCGGGCATGAGCAAAACTGCGAAATATGGTGGCCTGGGTGCCTTGGCCGGCGCCTTGGCCGGTGCCGCGATCAGCCACAACAACCGTGGCAAGGGCGCGCTGATCGGCGCCGCGGTAGTCGGTGCATCCGCTGCCGGTTATGGCTACTACGCCGACCAGCAGGAGAAGAAGCTGCGCGCCAGCATGGCCAATACCGGAGTCGAGGTGCAGCGCCAGGGTGACCAGATCAAGCTGATCATGCCGGGCAATATCACCTTCGCCACCGACTCGGCGAACATCGCCCCAAGCTTCTATCAGCCGCTGAACAACCTGGCCAACTCCCTGCGCGAGTTCAACCAGAACCAGATCGAGATCGTCGGCTACACCGATAGCACCGGCAGCCGCCAGCACAACATGGACCTGTCCCAGCGTCGTGCGCAAAGCGTGGCCACCTACCTGACTTCCCAGGGTGTGAGTGGCGCCAACCTGTCTTCGCGTGGTGCCGGCCCGGACAATCCGATCGCCAGCAACGCCGACGTCAACGGGCGGGCCCAGAACCGTCGGGTAGAGGTCAACCTCAAGGCAATCCCTGGCCAGCAGTACCAGCAGCCAGCCCAGCAGCAATATCAGCAGCCCTACCAGCAGCAGGGTTACTGATCGAACCGGCTTGAGCCGCAGGCATAAAAAAGCCCGCCCGATGAAGATCGGGCGGGCTTTTTGTTGGCTGGCTGTAGCCGCTTACTTCTTCAGGCCATATTGCTCGTCGAGCATGCCCGGGGCGTTCGGCGTCTTTGGCGCGTAGTCCCGTGGTGGTTCCTGGTCCCGTGGTGGGGTCAGGCGTTCACGTGGCGCCTGCACCGACTCGGAGTGCAGGGCGGCCAGCAGGCGCTGGCGGGTCAGTTCGTCCAGGGCCAGGCGATTGGCGCCTTCGGCCAGGTGATCCTGTACTTCCTGATAGCTCTGGGTGAGTTTTTTCACCAGGGTGGCGGTGCTGTTGAAGTGCGTCACCACTTCGTTCTGGTAATTGTCGAAACGCTCCTGGATATCGTCCAGCTGACGCTGCGTGCGGTTAGGCGCGGCGTTGGGCAGCAGGCGAGCGACCAGGAATCCAATGGCGACACCCGCGACCAGGGCAAGAGTCGGCAACAACCAAACTAAGAGCGAGTGTTCCACGAGTCCTTCCTCTATAAACGGCTTTGCTTTACGTTAACGGCTCGAACCTGCGCTGTATACCGCGATTCACTCGCAATAGATTGGCACAGACCATTTGCTAGACGAGTCGACCCCCTTCGAGGTCACGGAGTTCCTTCCTTGCTTATGCGTGAAACCCCTGTAGTGATTGCCGGCCCCGTGGGCCAACTGGAAGCCCTGTATCTGGAGGTGCCCGACGCCCGCGGCGTGGCCCTGATCTGCCACCCGAACCCGGTACAGGGCGGCACCATGCTCAACAAGGTGGTCTCCACCTTGCAGCGCACGGCACGGGATGCCGGGCTGATCACCCTGCGCTTCAACTACCGTGGCGTCGGGGCCAGCGAAGGCAGTCACGACATGGGCACGGGTGAAGTCGACGATGCCGAGGCGGCGGCCCACTGGCTGCGGGCCAAGCATCCACAACTGCCACTGACGCTGCTGGGCTTCTCCTTCGGCGGCTTCGTCGCGGCGAGCCTCGGTGGACGCCTCGAGGCCCAGGATATACGGCTCAAGCACCTGTTCATGGTGGCCGCAGCGGTGACTCGCCTGCGCGATACCGATACCTTGCCCCACGACTGCCCGCTGACCCTGATCCAGCCGGAGACCGATGAGGTCATCGATCCGCAGGCGGTCTATGACTGGTCCGCGGCCCTGGTTCGTCCCCATGAGCTGCTGAAAGTGGCAGAATGTGGGCACTTTTTTCATGGCAAGCTCACCGATCTGAAGGATCTGGTGCTGCCGCGACTTTCGAATTGATTGCAGTCTGATAAGCGATTACCCATGACTACTCGTACGCGCATCCTCACCGGCATCACCACCACCGGCACGCCGCACCTGGGCAACTATGCCGGGGCGATCCGCCCGGCGATCCTCGCCAGCCGCGATAGCAATGCCGATTCCTTCTATTTCCTGGCCGACTATCACGCCCTGATCAAGTGCGATGATCCGTTGCGCATCCAGCGTTCGCGCCTGGAGATCGCCGCCACCTGGCTGGCCGGTGGCCTGGATGTGGAGCGCGTGACCTTCTATCGCCAGTCCGACATCCCGGAAATCCCGCAACTGACTTGGCTCTTGACCTGTGTCGCCGCCAAGGGCCTGCTCAATCGTGCCCACGCCTACAAGGCCTCGGTGGACAAGAACGTCGAGGCCGGTGAAGACCCGGATGCCGGCGTCACCATGGGTCTGTACAGTTATCCGGTGCTGATGGCCGCCGACATCCTGATGTTCAACGCGCACAAGGTGCCGGTGGGCCGCGACCAGATCCAGCACGTGGAGATGGCCCGGGATATCGGCCAGCGTTTCAACCACCTGTTCGGCCAGGGCAAGGAGTTCTTCGCCATGCCCGAAGCGCTGATCGAGGAAAGCGTCGCCACCTTGCCGGGCCTGGACGGTCGCAAGATGTCCAAGAGCTATGACAACACCATCCCGCTGTTCACCAGCGCCAAGGACATGAAGGATGCGATCTCGCGGATCGTCACCGACTCCAAGGCACCGGGCGAGGCCAAGGATCCGGACAACTCCCACTTGTTCACCCTGTTCCAGGCGTTCTCCACTGCCGAGCAGGCCGCCGAGTTCCGTAGCGAACTGCTGCAGGGCCTGGGCTGGGGCGAGGCCAAGAGCCGCCTGTTCCAGTTGCTGGACGGCGAGTTGGGCGAGGCCCGCGAGCGCTATCACCAATTGATCGCCCGCCCGGCGGATCTGGAGGACATCCTCCTGGCTGGAGCGGCCAAGGCCCGTAGCGTAGCGACGCCATTCCTGGCCGAGTTGCGCGAAGCGGTAGGCCTGCGCTCCTTCGAAAACCAGGTCCAGGTGGCGGCCACCACCAAGAAGAAGGCGGCCAAGGCTGCACGTATCGTCAGCTTCCGCGAGGACGATGGCAGCTTCCGCTTCCGCTTGTTGTCCGCCGATGGCGAGCAACTGCTGCTGTCGCGCAACTTTGCCGACGGCAAGGCTGCCGGTGCGGCGAGCAAGCAGTTGCAATCGGGCCAGGAGCTGGACCTGCGTGCCGAGGCCAACAGCTTCAGTATCTGGCTGGACGGCGCCAGCGTGGCTGACAGCCCGGTCTTTGCCGACGCTGCTGCCCGTGATGCAGCCATCGAAGAAGTACGGATCGCCTTGGCCCCGGCCCAGGATTGAGCGGAATCTTCCCGACCAAGGGCTGATTGCCATTCCCTAGGGCCGTCGCTAAAGTGACGGCCCGTTTTTGTTGCCTTGCTAACGAATTATGACGCCCCTAGAACGATACCAAGCAGATCTGAAACGCCCGGATTTCTTTCATGACGCTGCACAGGAAACCGCTGTGCGTCATCTGCAGCGCCTGTATGACGATCTGATCGCGGCCGAGCACAACAAGCCGGGTCTGCTCGGCAAGCTCTTTGGCAAGAAAGACCAGGCGCCGGTCAAGGGCCTGTATTTCTGGGGGGGCGTGGGGCGCGGCAAGACCTACCTGGTCGACACTTTCTTCGAAGCCTTGCCTTTCAAGGAAAAGGTTCGTACGCACTTCCACCGATTCATGAAGCGCGTCCACGAGGAAATGAAGACCCTGGGCGGCGAGAAGAACCCGCTGACCATCATCGCCAAGCGTTTCTCCCAGGAGGCGCGGGTGATCTGTTTCGATGAATTTTTCGTATCCGATATCACTGACGCGATGATTCTCGGCACCCTGATGGAGGAATTGTTCAAGAACGGCGTGACCCTGGTGGCCACTTCCAACATCGTGCCCGACGGCCTGTACAAGGATGGCTTGCAGCGTGCCCGCTTCCTGCCGGCCATTGCCCTGATCAAGCAGAACACCGAAATCGTCAACGTCGACAGTGGTGTCGATTATCGCCTGCGTCACCTGGAGCAGGCCGAGTTGTTCCACTATCCATTGGACGAAGTGGCCCATGAGAGCTTGCGCAAGAGCTTCCGGGCGCTGACGCCTGAGTGCACCCAGGCCGTGGAAAACGATGTGCTGATCATCGAGAACCGCGAGATCCGTGCACTGCGCACCTGTGACGATGTGGCCTGGTTCGAATTCCGCGAGTTGTGCGACGGCCCACGCAGCCAGAACGACTACATCGAGCTGGGCAAGATCTTCCACGCGGTGCTGCTCAGCGGCGTGGAGCAGATGGGGGTCGCCACCGATGACATCGCCCGGCGTTTCATCAACATGGTCGACGAGTTCTACGACCGTAACGTCAAGCTGATCATCTCCGCCGAGGTGGAGCTCAAGGATCTCTATACCGGTGGCCGGCTGACGTTCGAGTTCCAGCGGACCCTCAGCCGTTTGCTGGAGATGCAGTCCCACGAGTTCCTGTCGCGGGCGCACAAGCCGTAAATCCCGACTCAATGAAAAAGGGCCTGCAATGCAGGCCCTTTTTTCATGCCGCCAGTTGCTGGAACTGCTGGCGGTACTGGTTGGGGGAAAGCTCGGTGTGCTGGCGAAACAGTCGGGCGAAGAAGCTGGCGTCGTCATAGCCGACTTCGTAGCTGATGGTCTTGATACTCTTGCGTGTGCCTGACAGCAGGCCTTTTGCGGTTTCGATCCGCAGGCGCTGCAAGTAGTGCAGGGGCTTGTCGCCGGTGGCGGTCTGGAAGCGCCGCATGAAGTTGCGGATGCTCATGCCATGCTCGCGGGCGACGTCCTCGAAGCGGAACTTGTCGGCGAAGTGTTCTTCGAGCCAATGCTGGATCTGCAGGATGATCACGTCCTGATGCAGCTTCTGGCCGCCAAAACCCATGCGTCCCGGAGCGTAGCTGCGCTGGACCTCATAGAGGATGTCCCGGGCTACGGCCTGGGCCACGCTGGCGCCACAGAAGCGCTCGATGAGGTAGATGTAGAGGTCGCAGGCCGAGGTGGTGCCGCTGGCGCAGTAGAGGTTGTCGGCGTCGGTCAGGTGCTTGTCCTGGTTGAGCTGGACCTTGGGGAAGCGCTCGCTGAAGGTGTTGAAGAAGCGCCAGTAGGTGGTGGCCTCCTTGCCATCGAGCAACCCGGCCTCGGCCAGCCAGAAGACCCCGGTAGCCTCGCCGCATAGCACGGCGCCACGGGCGTGCTGGGCGCATAACCAGGGCAATATCTGGGGATAACGCTGGCACAGGGTGTCGAAGTCGTCCCAGAAGGCCGGGAGGATGATCACGTCGGCATCTCCCAGTGGGCCATCCACCGGCATGATCACATCGCTGAAGCTGCGCACCGGCTGGCCATCAGGGCTGACCAGGCGGGTCTCGAAGGCTGGCGTCAGGCCATGGCCCAGTTGTTTGCCGTAGCGCAGGCTGGCCAGGTGGAAGAAATCCTTGGCTTGCATGAGGGTGGAAGCGAAAACCCGGTCGATAGCCAGGATGCTGACGCGCCGCAAGGGCGTGGAAGTTTGGTTAGACATAATTCGATTGTTCTTATAGGGGAAAGTGGTCACCAGACGGCTGGATCGTCTTATTTTTTGTCGGATGTGTCCAGTGTCCCGTGCCGGTGGCTGGGCTTAGGCTCTGGCAGCCAGACCCGATAAATGACAACCACAGGTGGCTGCATGATCCCCAGAACCTTGTTCAGTTCCGAGCACGAACTCTTCCGTGACAGCGTGCGTACCTTCCTTGAAAAAGAAGCGGTGCCTTTCCATGGCGAATGGGAAAAGCAGGGCTACATCGACCGCAAGTTGTGGAGCAAGGCCGGTGAGGCGGGGATGCTGTGCTCGCACATCCCCGAGGAGTACGGCGGGCTGGGGGCGGACTTCCTGTATAGCACTGTGGTGATCGAGGAGGTCAGCCGCCTGGGCTTGAGCGGCATTGGCTTCTCCCTGCACTCGGATATCGTCGCGCCCTACCTCCTGCATTACGGTAGTGAGGCGCTGAAGCAGAAATACCTGCCGCGGATGGTCTCGGGCGAGCTGGTCACGGCGATCGCCATGACCGAGCCCGGAACCGGGTCCGACTTGCAGGGCGTGAAGAGCACGGCAGTGCTCGACGGCGATGAGTATGTGCTCAACGGTTCCAAGACCTTCATCACCAACGGTTACTTGGCGGAGTTGGTGATCGTGGTGGCCAAGACCGATCCCAAGGCTGGGGCCAAGGGCACCAGCCTGTTCCTGGTTGAAGCCGATTCGCCGGGCTTCACCAAGGGCAAGCGCCTGGAAAAGGTCGGTATGAAGGCCCAGGACACCTCGGAACTGTTCTTCCAGGATGTACGAGTGCCCAAGGAGAACCTCCTGGGCCAGGCCGGGATGGGTTTCGTCTACCTGATGCAGGAACTGCCCCAGGAGCGCCTGAGCGTGGCCATCGGTGGCCTGGCCAGTGCCGAGGCGGCGTTGAAATGGACCCTGGACTACACCCGCGAGCGCAAAGCCTTCGGCAAGGCGATCGCCGACTTCCAGAACAGCCGGTTCAAGCTGGCGGAGATGGCTACGCAAATCCAGATTGGCCGGGTGTTCGTCGATCGCTGCCTGGAGCTGCACCTGAAGGGCAAGCTCGACGTACCGACGGCGGCCATGGCCAAGTACTGGGGAACCGACCTGCAGTGCAAGGTCCTGGATGAGTGCGTGCAGCTGCATGGCGGCTACGGCTTCATGTGGGAGTACCCGATTGCCCGGGCGTGGGCCGACTCCCGGGTGCAGCGGATCTACGCCGGGACCAACGAGATCATGAAGGAAATCATCGCCCGTTCTCTATAAGGCGGGTGGAGCGCTTGCCGGCGAACGGGGCGGTTACCTGTTGGCCGGCAAGCGGAACGGCGGGCTGCTTATGGGGCAGGGTTGGGCTGGTCCTTGTGGATGGCCTCGATCCCGGCCAGGACTTCTTCCGACAACTTCAGCCCGGCGCTGGCGATGTTGCTGTCCAGTTGCTCCAGGGTGGTGGCGCCGATGATGTTGCTGGTCACGAAGGGTTGTTGGGTCACGAAAGCCAGGGCCATTTGCGCCGGGTCCAGGCCGTGTTCGCGAGCCAGCGCCACGTAGCGGCTGCAAGCGGCTTCCGACTGCGGATTGAAGTAACGGCTGAAGCGGCTGTAGAGGCTCAGGCGGGCCTTGGCGGGGCGGGCGCCATCTTCGTACTTGCCGGACAGGAAGCCGAAGGCCAGGGGTGAGTAGGCCAGCAAGCCGCACTGTTCACGGATGGCGATTTCCGCCAGGCCCACTTCAAAGCTGCGGTTGAGCAGGTTATAGGGGTTCTGGATCGACACCGCCCGTGGCCAGCCACGGCTCTCGGCCAGGGCCAGGAACTTCATGGTGCCCCACGGAGTTTCGTTGGACAGGCCGATATGGCGGATCTTCCCGGCCCTGACCTGTTCGTCCAGAGCTTCGAGGGTTTCCTCCAGCGGGGTGAAGTCTTCGTCTGCCTTGTGCTTGTAGCCGAGCTGGCCGAAGAAGTTGGTGCTGCGTTCCGGCCAGTGCAACTGGTAGAGGTCGATCCAGTCGGTTTGCAGGCGCTTGAGGCTGGCATCCACGGCCTCGACTATGTGCTTGCGGTTGTGCTTGAGCTGCTTGTCGCGGATGTAGTCGATGGTGTTGCCCGGGCCGGCGATCTTGCTGGCCAGGATCCAGTCGGCACGGTCCCCGCGCTGCTTGAACCAATTGCCGATGTAGCGCTCGGTGGTGGCGTAGGTCTCGGCCTTGGGTGGCACCGGGTACATCTCGGCAGTATCGATGAAGTTGATCCCGGCCTGCTTGGCCCGCTCGATCTGGGCGAAGGCCTCGGCCTCGGTGTTCTGTTCGCCCCAGGTCATGGTGCCCAGGCAGATGGCGCTCACTTTCAGATCGGTCCGGCCCAGTTGGCGGTAGTCCATGGGTACTTCCTCGGTAAAACAATCATAAAAGCAGGTTGAATTTTTTTTCGCAATCTGGATAATTCTGCAGCTCTTTCTGCGGTGGAAGTGATGCCCCGCCTGCCGAAGATTCTTGCCGCATGCCAGACGCGCTGACCCGAGCCCCCGAAAGCGTCTGTATTCGGCTGCCTTTGACCTTGTCAAAGTAAGCACTATTCAGTAAGATCCGCCGTCTATTTTGCTGGGCGGCCCCTGAGGCTATAAAGAATGAAAACTTTTACTGCTAAACCGGAAACAGTAAAGCGCGATTGGTTCGTCATCGACGCCGCTGGCCAGACCCTGGGTCGTCTGGCTACCGAAATCGCGAGCCGTCTGCGTGGCAAGCACAAGCCTGAGTACACTCCTCACGTTGACACCGGCGACTACATCGTCGTGATCAATGCCGAGCAGGTACGTGTTACTGGTGCTAAAACCACTGACAAAATGTACTACTCCCACTCCGGTTTCCCGGGCGGCATCAAGTCGATCAACTTCGAGAAGCTGATCGCTAAAGCCCCTGAGCGCGTGATCGAGACCGCGGTAAAAGGCATGCTGCCTAAGAACCCGCTGGGTCGCGACATGTACCGTAAGCTGAAAGTATATGCGGGCGCTGCTCACCCTCATACTGCTCAGCAGCCCCAAGAACTGAAGATTTAACGGAATAGTTCATTATGTCGGCGACTCAAAATTACGGCACTGGCCGTCGCAAGACTGCAACCGCACGCGTATTCCTGCGTCCGGGCACTGGCAATATCTCCATCAACAACCGTTCCCTGGATAGCTTCTTCGGTCGCGAAACTGCCCGCATGGTAGTTCGTCAGCCGCTGGAACTGACCGAGACCGTTGAGAAGTTCGATATCTACGTTACCGTTATCGGCGGTGGTGTAAGTGGCCAGGCTGGCGCAATCCGCCACGGTATCACTCGCGCCCTGATGGATTACGACGAGACTCTGCGCAGCGCCCTGCGTAAAGCCGGCTACGTAACCCGTGACGCACGTGAAGTTGAACGTAAGAAAGTGGGTCTGCGTAAAGCGCGTAAGCGTCCGCAATACTCCAAGCGTTAATTCGCTACTGCGTTCAAAAAAACGCCCAGCCTCCTTTGGAGCTGGGCGTTTTTTATTGCTCAAAATTTGCCGTGTGACAACTTGCCACATCCGTGGAGGCCCTATACTACAAGGCCTGGCGCAGAGTCCGCCTGGTAATTACCTTGTCAGAATTGGGGGTTTTCATTACCATTCGGCAAAATTTTTATAAGTTCAGATTTTTACTTAGTAGATGCCTGATTTAACAGGCCACAAAGCTGATGGGAGAGGACTGAATGAGCAATGACGGCGTGAATGCAGGCCGGCGTCGCTTCTTGGTGGCAGCCACATCCGTGGTGGGTGCTGCTGGAGCGGTGGGGGCTGCGGTCCCGTTCGTGGGGTCATGGTTTCCCAGTGCCAAGGCGAAAGCCGCAGGTGCACCGGTGAAGGTGAATATCAGCAAGATCGACCCAGGTCAGCAGATGGTTGCTGAGTGGCGTGGTCAACCGGTATTCATCGTCCGCCGTACAGAGGAAATCCTGGGGAATCTTAAAAAGATCGAGGGCCAGCTGTCTGACCCTGACTCCAAGAACTCGGTACAACCAACCTACGTCGACCCCGAAGTGCGTTCGATCAAACCAGAGATTCTTCTGTTGATCGGTATTTGCACCCACTTGGGTTGTTCTCCTACCTTCCGTCCTGAAGTGGCGCCTGCGGATCTGGGCAAGGACTGGGTAGGTGGCTATTTCTGCCCTTGCCACGGCTCCCACTACGATCTGGCTGGTCGTGTCTACAAGTCGCAGCCCGCGCCATTGAACCTGCCAGTACCCCCGCATTCCTATGAGTCGGATGACATCATCGTCATTGGCGTCGACACGGAGAAAGCGTGATGAGCAAGTTCATGGATTGGGTAGATGCGCGCTTCCCCGCCACCAAGATGTGGGAAGACCATCTGAGCAAGTATTACGCTCCGAAGAACTTCAACTTCTTCTATTTCTTTGGTTCCCTGGCACTGCTGGTTCTGGTCAACCAGATCGTTACTGGTGTCTGGCTGACCATGAGCTATACCCCTTCGGCAGAAGAAGCCTTCGCTTCCGTCGAATACATCATGCGCGACGTCGAGTACGGCGCGATCTTGCGTCTGCTGCACTCCACAGGCGCTTCGGCGTTCTTCATCGTGGTCTACCTGCATATGTTCCGTGGCCTGCTCTACGGTTCCTACCAGAAGCCTCGTGAACTGGTGTGGCTGTTCGGCATGCTGATCTACCTGGCGCTGATGGCAGAGGCCTTCATGGGCTACCTGCTGCCATGGGGGCAGATGTCCTACTGGGGCGCCCAGGTGATCATCTCGCTGTTCGGTGCCATCCCGGTCATCGGCGACGACCTGACCCAGTGGATCCGCGGTGACTACCTGATCTCCGGCATTACCCTCAACCGCTTCTTCGCCCTGCACGTCGTGGCCTTGCCTATCGTGATCCTGGGGCTTGTGGTGCTGCACATCCTGGCACTGCACGAAGTGGGTTCGAACAACCCGGATGGCGTCGATATCAAGAAGCATAAGGATGAAAACGGCGTACCGCTCGACGGCATCGCATTCCATCCGTACTACACCGTGAAAGATATCGTCGGCGTAGTGGTGTTCCTGTTCATCTTCTGCTCGATCGTGTTCTTCTTCCCGGAAATGGGTGGTTATTTCCTCGAGAAGCCGAACTTCGAACAGGCCAACCCGTTCAAGACGCCTGAGCATATTGCCCCGGTTTGGTACTTCACTCCGTTCTACGCAATCCTGCGTGCGGTGCCGGACAAGCTCATGGGCGTTATCGCCATGGGTGCTGCGATTGCCGTGCTGTTCGTGCTGCCATGGCTTGACCGCAGCCCGGTCAAGTCCATGCGCTACAAAGGCTGGCTGAGCAAGATCTGGCTGCTGGTGTTCTGCATCTCCTTCGTGATCCTGGGCGTGCTGGGCGTACTGGCGCCGACTCCGGGTCGTACGTTGCTGTCGCAGGTATGTACCTTCCTGTACTTCGCCTACTTCATTCTGATGCCGTTCTACACCAGGCTCGAGAAGACCAAACCGGTTCCGGAAAGGGTGACTGGCTGATGAAAAAGCTATTTGCTGTACTGATTCTTGCTGCTATGCCTGTATTGTCTTTCGCAGCCGAGCACGGTGGTCCTGAGTTGGAAAAGGTCGATATCGACCTGACCGACAAGGCTGCAATGCAGGACGGTGCGCGTACCTTTGCCAACTATTGCATGGGCTGCCACAGCGCCAAGTTCCAGCGGTACGAGCGGGTTGCCGATGATCTTGGCATCCCTCATGACCTGATGATGAGCAAGCTGGTCTTCACCGGTGCGAAGATCGGTGACCACATGAACATCGGCATGCAGCCAGCCGACGCCAAGACCTGGTTCGGTGCTGCTCCGCCAGACCTGACCCTGGTGGCCCGCGTTCGTGGTACCGATTGGCTGTATGGCTACCTGAAGTCCTTCTACGAAGATCCGGCACGCCCTTGGGGTGTGAACAACAAGGTATTCCCGAACGTGGGTATGCCTAACGTTCTGGTCGGGCTTCAGGGTCGTCAGGTGATCGGTTGCAAGCAGGTGCAGATTGTCGAAGACGGCAAGAAGCAGTTCGACCCGCTGACCGGCACTCCGCTGACCCACGAGGCTTGCGATCAGTTGACCGTCAAGGAAAACACCGGGACCCTCAACGAGGCGCAATTCGATGAGAAGGTCAAGAACCTGGTGACTTTCCTGGCCTACTCGGCCAACCCGGTCAAGCTGCAGCACCAGCGTATCGGTACCTACGTGCTGCTGTACCTGGCCTTCTTCTTCGTATTCGCCTATCTGCTCAAGCGCGAATACTGGAAAGATGTGCATTGATAGCGTTTTAAGCATCAGTTGTTGAACGTGCGCGCCCAAGGGCGTCTCTGAAGCTGTAACAACCCTGTATCATTCGGGGGTTACCAGAGGCGCCCTCAGGGCGCGTTCGTTTTTTCTGCTTTCGATAATTTCAACACGCGAGGAGGATCGCCATGGGCGTGACCAATCGGTTGGCCTGTTACTCCGACCCCGCCGACCACTATTCCCATCGGGTGCGCATTGTACTTGCGGAGAAAGGTGTCAGCGCCGAGATCATCAGTGTGGAGGCGGGCCGTCAGCCGCCGAAGCTGATCGAAGTGAATCCCTACGGGAGCTTGCCTACGCTGGTCGATCGTGATCTTGCGCTGTGGGAGTCGAGCGTAGTGATGGAATACCTGGATGAGCGTTATCCACATCCACCATTGCTGCCGGTCTATCCTGTAGCTCGAGCCAACAGTCGCTTGCTGATGCATCGGATCCAGCGTGACTGGTGCGGGCACGTGGATCTGATACTCGATTCGCGGACCAAGGATGCGGTGCGTGCGCAGGCGCGCAAGGAGCTGCGGGAAAGCCTGACCGGTGTTTCTCCGCTGTTCGCCGACAAGCCGTTCTTCCTCAGCGAGGAACAAAGCCTGGTGGATTGCTGCCTACTGCCCATACTCTGGAGGTTGCCGGTCCTGGGTATTGAACTGCCGCGGCAAGCCAAGCCGTTGCTCGATTATATGGAGCGCCAATTTGCGCGTGAGGCTTTCCAGGCAAGTCTGTCTGGTGTCGAACGCGACATGCGCTAAGGCTTAAGGAGCCGTTATGAACTCCAGTCGACCTTATCTGGTCCGCGCGCTCTATGAGTGGATTGTGGACAATGATTGCACCCCGCATTTGCTGGTCAACTCCGATTATCCAGCGGTGCAGGTGCCTCAGGGGTTTGCCAGTGATGGACAGATCGTCCTGAATATTTCTCCCAGTGCCGTGCGTCATCTGCACATGGATAACGACGCAGTCACCTTTGAAGGGCGCTTTGGTGGCGTGCCTCATAGCTTGTTTGTGCCGGTTGGCGCGATTCTGGGAATCTATGCCCGGGAGAATGGCCAAGGCATGGTTTTCGACCTGGAGTCTCCTCTGGATGACGAGGAGGATGTCGAGCCGGATGACGATATGCCGCCGCCAGACAGTGAGCCGCCGCGCCCAAGTGGCAGGCCAAGCTTGAAGGTGGTCAAGTAATAAAAAAGGCGATCCGAGGGGATCGCCTTTTTTGTGCCTGTGGGCAGGCTTAGTCGATGTACTCGAACAGCTTGACGATCTTCTGCACGCCCGAGACGCCCTGCACGAGGTTCGTTGCCTGGGCCGCTTCCTGCTTGGTCAGCAATCCCAGCATGTAGACGATGCCGTTCTCGGTCACCACCTTGATACGTGAGGCTGGGACGTTGGCATCGGCGAGCATCTGGGTCTTGATCTTGGTGGTCAGCCAGCTGTCGTTCTGCCGGGCCAGGAACCCGGAAGGAGGCAGTACTTGCAGCTCGTTGTGCACCTTCTTGACGCGTTGTACTTCGCTGGCGGCTTGTTCGGCCGTTGCCTTGAGGTCCGGGCGCGGGGTCTGGCCGGCCAGCAGCACTACGCCGTTGAAGCTGGTAACCACGATGTGCGAGTTGTTTTCCAGGTCCGGGTTGGCCTTGGCGACGTTCACGGCGACCTTGGTTTCGATCAGGGAGTCGTCGATCTTGCTGCCGAAGGTGCGGGTGCCGCGGTCGTCGTCGATGGGTTTGTCGCGGGTGGCGGTAATCACCGAGCTGCAGCCAGTGAGGCTCAGGCACAGGGTCAGGGCCAGGAGGCCGAGGCGATTAGGGGTCATTCTTCACTCCCGAACAATTGGCTGTCGATCAGGTCGCAGAGACAGTGGATCGCCAGCAGGTGGACTTCTTGGATGCGTGCGGTAACGGTGGCCGGTACACGAATCTCCACGTCTTCAGGCAGTAGCAGGGAGGCCATGCCACCGCCGTCGCGACCGGTCAATGCTACGACAATCATTTCGCGATCATGTGCGGCCTGGATCGCCTGGATGATGTTCGCCGAGTTGCCGCTGGTGGAGATGGCCAGCAGAACGTCGCCAGGCTGTCCCAGGGCGCGGATCTGCTTGGAGAAGACTTCGTTGTAGCTGTAGTCGTTGGCGATCGAGGTGATGGTCGAACTGTCGGTGGTCAGTGCTATGGCAGGCAGGCTGGGCCGCTCACGCTCGAAACGATTGAGCAGCTCCGAGGAGAAGTGCTGGGCGTCGCCGGCTGAGCCGCCATTGCCACAGGCAAGCATCTTTCCTTCGTTGAGCAGGGCGTTGACCATGACCTGGCTGGCTTGCTCGATGTGCGGTGCAAGTACGTCCATCGCCTGTTGCTTGGTGTCGATGCTGGCCTGGAAAAGCTGGCGAATTCGGGATTGCATGTCCATCTGTGTGACCTTAAGTAGCTGGGCTTGGTGGCACGTGAATGTGCAGCCCGCAGTGCAAAGAGCAAAGAAATTGGGTGGAAGTGGCGCGGCCTGCAGGCGTCTTTCAGCCGTCAAAGGCGTTGCGTAGCCAGTTCAACTGGGCCTGGGGGCCCGGGGTGCCGTCAATGGCGACCACGTCGAAGCGACAGGGGTGGTTGGACCAACGTGATTCGCTTTGCAGAAAGAACTGCGCGGCAAGGATCAGTTTTTGGCGCTTGCGCCCATCGATACTGCCCAGAGCGCCACCCCATTGTGTGTGTTGTCTGTAGCGGACTTCGACGAATACTACTGTATCGCCGTCAAGCATGACCAGATCAAGCTCGCCGCGCTTGCACAGCCAGTTCTGCGCCACCAGGCGCAGGCCCTGCTGTTGGAGATGCCGAAGCGCAAGGCTTTCGGCATCTCTTCCGCTTTGCTGGCGTGATCCGGGGTGCATCAGCGCGGAGTATCGGGCAGGCGAGTGACCTGGCCGCTGACGAACTTGGCCCATGGCAGTTGGCGCTCGATCCGCTGGCCGGCGGCCATGCCCAGGCTGCCGGACTCGCCGTCGATGCGGGTGTCAGGCAAGGCCTTGAGCTGACCCAGGCGCGGGGCCAGGTGGTAGGCGTCGACACCCATGGCGTACAGGCGGCCAAGGCTGCCGCCGGCCTGCGGCCATTGGGCGGTGACCTGGCGCCGCATTGTGCCGTTTGCGTCCAGCAGCCATGGCGTCTCGCAGAACATGATGCCGTTCATGTCGTTGTACTGGTTCTGGTCGCCACTGGCGCTGAAGACGTTGGAGATGGCGTAGACAGGAACGTCACCGGCGTACTGGAAATTCAAGGTCGGCTTGATCTGCTGGGCCTGTTGCGGAGTGGATGCGAGGAAAATGAACTCGATATCCTGGCGACGCGACGGCTGGGCAGCCACCTGGCTGCCAACGGTGCTCTGCAGGCTCTTGGCACGAGCTTCGCTTTGGCGCAACTGGAACAGGTTGGCAATTTGCTGGGCCAGGGCTACAGGTTGGTCGATTCGCTCGATGGCCAGTACGCTGCCGCCGTTGCTTTCCCAGTCCTGGCGGAAAGCCTTGAATACACGATCGCCCCATTCGCTCTTGGGTACCAGTGCCGCGGCGCGATGCAGGCCGTCGGCGCGGGCACGCCGAGAAGCTTCGCGAGCTTCATCTTCGGCGGCCAGGCCGAATTGGAACAGCTGTGCAGGAGCTTGTTCGCCTTCGCTGTAGTTCAGGGCCAGAGTGGTGATGGGCAGTTGTGGACTGGCGGCCAGTTGCTTGACCAGTGGCTTTTCCAGGGGGCCAACCACCAGTTGTACGCCGTCGGCTTGGGCCTTGCGATAGAACTCATCCAGGGACTTCAGGCGCGAGCTGTCATAGAACTCGATGCTGGGTGGTTTTTGCCCGGCTTGTTGTGCCTGGTAGTGGGCGGCCATGAAACCTTCGCGCAGGGCCTTGGAAACTGCTGCCAGCGGGCCTTCCTGCGGTAGCAGCAGGGCGATTTTCGAAACGGGCTGGCTGGCCAGTTCCTTGAGCTTGACCAGTGGTTGTGGCAATTGAACTGCTGCCGGGTGTTTCGGATTCTGGGTGCGCCAGTTGTCGATGGCGGCTTGCTGCTGTTCCAGGGTGCCTGCGGTCTTGATTACCAGGGCCAGGCTCAGCCAGCCGCTCAGGTCGTCGTTTCCGGCAGGTTGCAGTTGGTCGGTAGGCAGGGCGGCGATCAGGGACCAGATGGCTTCGTGGTTTTTAGCCGCAGCGTCATCCTTGAGCAGGGGGGCCAGGGTAATCCGCTCCTTGGCTGCCGCCAGGGTCTGGCCATCGGCCTCCAGGGCGCGGGCGTGGACGCTCAGGGTGCGTACCTGCTGGGCGGCGGGAAGCTCACCAAGGTGTTGCAGGCTCGGATGGCCCAGGGCCGTCAACGCAGCCTTGGGCTGGTTGCGCGTCATGGCCAGTTCCGCCGCGAGGGTACTGGCGAAAATCTGCTGGGCAGGCTTGAGCTGGTCCAGTTGGACTTGCTGCAGGATCTGTCCGGCGCGTCCGGCATTGCCTTGGCGGTAGGCCAGGTCGGCGGCGCTCAGGCGTAATAGGGCGGCTTTGTCGGGGTTTTTGCTGGTGGCGGCCTCTTCGAGCAGTTGCTCGATGCTGGCATCCGGTGTCCGTGGAAGTTCGCCAAGGCTGGAGGAGGGCGAGCTGGCGCAAGCCACCAGAAGGGTAGCCAGGCAGAGGGCGATAAACAGCCGCAGGCAAGCGATCATGTAAGTGTTCCTGATACTCGATCAAATGAACGTTGAATTGTACCCAAGCACTGGCCGGGGCGCGATGTTGCTGGCGATAAACCGTCTATTTAGCGAATGCAGATGTTGCTGTGTCAGGTGCGCTTGAGTGAACGCGATACGCATTGATCAGCCTCCAGTGCGTACAATGGCGCTTTTGCTGATCGCGAGGTGTGCGCTTTGACTGCTCCAGGTTCCATGAATTCCGTTGCCGGCTCGCTTTATGTGGTGGCGACGCCTATCGGCAACCTGGACGATATAAGTGCCCGGGCCTTGAAGTTGTTGCGCGAGGTGTCCCTGATTGCCGCTGAGGATACCCGGCACTCCCAGCGCCTGATGCAGCACTTTGGCATTTCCACCCCCTTGGCCGCTTGTCACGAGCACAATGAGCGTGATGAGGGTAGTCGTTTCATTACTCGTCTACTGGCGGGTGATGATGTCGCGCTTATTTCCGATGCCGGCACGCCGCTGATCTCCGACCCCGGCTATCACCTGGTGCGCCAAGCCCGGGCCGCGGGAATCAATGTCGTCCCGGTGCCCGGGCCGTGTGCGCTGATAGCGGCGCTATCCGCCGCAGGACTGCCTTCGGATCGTTTCATCTTCGAGGGTTTCCTGCCGGCCAAGGCCAGTGGGCGCCGAGCGCGCCTGGAGCAGGTCCGCGAAGAGCCGCGTACGCTGATTTTCTATGAGGCCCCCCATCGCATTCTCGAATGCCTACAGGATATGGAGGCGGTGTTCGGTGGTGATCGCCCGGCGTTGCTGGCTCGTGAGCTGACCAAGACTTTCGAAACCCTCAAGGGGTTGCCGTTGGTCGAATTGCGTCGGTTCGTCGAATCCGATTCCAACCAGCAGCGTGGGGAGTGTGTGGTTTTGGTGGCGGGGTGGACTGCTCCGCAGGGTGATGAGGCCGTCAGCAGCGAGACGATGCGAATTCTGGACCTGTTGCTCAAGGAGATGCCGCTCAAAAGAGCGGCGGCACTGGCTGCAGAGATCACTGGCGAGCGCAAGAACGTGTTGTATCAGCTCGCCCTGGAAAAGCAGAAAGAGCAATAAATAGCGGAGCAGGGTGGCCAAAGGCTTTTATCGCTTGTCCTGAGACCGCTCTGCCGTTAACCTGCGCGGCGGAGAGTCGATTGGACAGTCGCTGCCCTCTATGAAAATTAGAGGGGGGAGGAAAGTCCGGGCTCCATAGGGCGGAGTGCCAGGTAATGCCTGGGGGGCGTGAGCCTACGGAAAGTGCCACAGAAAATAACCGCCTAAGCACTTCGGTGCCGGTAAGGGTGAAAAGGTGCGGTAAGAGCGCACCGCACGTCTGGTAACAGTTCGTGGCTAGGTAAACCCCACTCGGAGCAAGACCAAATAGGGTTCCAAGGCGTGGCCCGCGCTGGAACCGGGTAGGTTGCTAAAGATGTCCAGTGATGGCCATCGTAGAGGAATGACTGTCCTCGACAGAACCCGGCTTACAGATCGACTCTCCACCCCCTTCCTTCCCTGCTTGATTCAATAGCAGAAGCGTTTTTGTAATACCGAAAAAATCTTACTCTTAATAAATTACTTTAACTTCGCGATGCAGCTTCCTGAGCTGTATGAAGTTGACGTCGTGGAATGTCTCTCGAATTCTCGTTACCCCTCCGCTAAGCCTCCTAAATCTCCGTTCTATAAGGGTTTTCCGTCGCCGCGTGCCTTGACGGTGGTGTGGGCGCATTCCTATAGTGTGCGCAAGTGGCGGAAAGTGGCACAAAGTGGGTTTTTTGAACGCAAAACGCTAAAATTTGGAGAAACGCTGACGTGTTTCGCGGAGCCAACGCTATCAGTCTCGATGCCAAAGGCCGGCTAGCCATGCCCAGCCGGTATCGTGACGAGCTCGTTTCGCGAAGTTCCGGACAGCTGATCGTCACCATCGACGCCGTTGATCCTTGTTTGTGCGTCTACCCCCTCGACGAGTGGGAGCTGATAGAAACCAAGCTGCGTGCCTTGCCTTCTCTACGTGAAGAGAACCGCCGGCTGCAGCGTTTGCTGATTGGTAATGCCGTCGATCTCGAACTCGACGGTAGTGGTCGTTTTCTGGTGCCGCCGCGCCTGCGTGAATATGCCAAGTTGGATAAGCGCGCGATGCTGGTGGGCCAACTGAACAAGTTCCAACTGTGGGACGAGGATGCCTGGAACGCTGTTTCTGCAGCTGACCTGGCAGCTATTCAACAACCGGGCGCCATGCCCGATGAACTGCGTGATTTGATCCTGTGACTATTGATAGCGGCTTTAACCACATCACCGTACTGCTTGACGAAGCCGTCGAGGCTCTCGCGGTACGTCCTGATGGCTGCTATCTGGATGGCACATTCGGGCGCGGGGGCCACAGCCGGCTGATTCTCAGCAAGCTCGGGCCAGGTGGGCGGCTCCTCGGATTCGACAAGGACCCCCAAGCGATTGCCACCGGGCAAGCGCTAGCGGCCGAAGACGGCCGCTTTGTCGTTGTACAGCGTAGTTTTGCCGAGCTGGGTTCCGAGGTCGCTGGACGTGGGCTGGATGGCAAGGTCAGTGGCGTGCTGCTGGACCTGGGCGTGTCCTCGCCGCAACTGGATGACCCTGAGCGTGGCTTCAGTTTTCTCAATGACGGTCCATTGGATATGCGCATGGATCCGAGCCGAGGCATCAGTGCTGCCCAGTTCATCGCCACCGCCCCGGTAGAGGAGATCGCCCGGGTATTCAAGGAATACGGCGAAGAGCGTTTCTCCGGCCGCATGGCCCGGGCCGTGGTCGAGCGCCGCGAAGTCCAGCCTTTCGAACGCACGGCCGACCTGGCCGAAGTGCTCAAGGTGGCCAACCCTGCCTGGGAGAAGGGCAAGAACCCAGCGACACGGGCGTTCCAGGGGCTGCGTATCCACGTGAACAACGAACTGGGCGATCTCGAGGCCGGCCTGGAAGCTGCACTGGAGTCCCTGGAAATTGGCGGGCGTCTGGTGGTGATCAGCTTCCACTCGTTGGAGGACCGCATCGTCAAGCTGTTCATGCGTCGCCTGGCCAAGGGTGAAGCCGACAACCTGCCGCGCAACTTGCCAGTGCGCTTCGAAGCTTTCCAGCCAAAAATCAAGATCCACGGCAAAGCGCAGTTCGCTTCCGAAGCCGAGCTCAAAGCCAATCCCCGTGCCCGTAGCGCCGTCATGCGTGTTGCGGAGAAGCTTCGGTGAGCAAGCTTTTCGCCAAGCCACTTCCAGGCGGAAGCTTCTTCATGCTTCTGCTGTTCATCGGCGTTTTGGTTTCCGCGATCGCGGTGTCCTACAGCGCCCACTGGAACCGTCAGCTGCTCAATACGCTGTACGGCGAGTTGAGCGTGCGCGACAAGGCCCAGGCCGAATGGGGGCGATTGATCCTGGAGCAAAGTACCTGGACCGCCCATAGCCGGATCGAAGTGCTGGCCACCGAACAACTGAAAATGCACATCCCCGGCGCAGCCGAAGTCCGAATGGTGGCGCCATGAAACTCGACGGTGCTCTTTATCCTTGGCGTTTCCGCGTGGTGCTGGGCTTGCTTGCTGTCATGGTGTCGGCGATCGCCTGGCGCATCATCGATTTGCAAGTGGTGGATCGTGACTTCCTCAAGGGGCAGGGTGACGCTCGTAGCGTGCGGCATATTCCGATTCCTGCGCACCGTGGCCTGATCACCGATCGCAACGGCGAGCCACTGGCGGTGAGTACCCCGGTGACCACCCTCTGGGCCAATGCCAAGGAAATGCAATTGGCCAAGGACCGCTGGCCAGCCCTGGCCATGGCGCTGGGCCAGGATCCCAAGGTCTTGACCGAACGTCTCGAGGCCCAGGCCAACAAGGAATTCATCTACCTGGTGCGGGGCCTGACCCCGGAGCAGGGCCAGGCGGTGCTCGATCTCAAGGTCCCGGGTGTCTACGGCATCGAGGAGTTCCGGCGCTTCTATCCGGCCGGCGAAGTGACCGCGCACATGGTGGGTTTCACCGATATCGACGACCGTGGACGCGAAGGCGTCGAGTTGGCCTATGACGAATGGCTGGCCGGGGTGCCGGGCAAGCGCCAGGTGATCAAGGACCGGCGCGGCCGGCTGATCAAGGATGTACAAGTCACCAAGAACGCCAAGGCCGGCAAGCCCTTGGCGTTGTCCATCGACTTGCGCCTGCAGTACCTGGCCAATCGCGAGCTGCGCAACGCCATCGTCGAGAACGGCGCCAAGGCCGGCAGCCTGGTGATCATGGACGTCAAGACCGGCGAGATCCTGGCCATGGTCAACCAGCCGACCTACAACCCCAACAACCGCCGCAACCTGCAGCCGGCGATGATGCGCAACCGGGCGATGATCGACGTCTTCGAGCCTGGCTCGACCATGAAGGCCATCTCCATGAGCGCCGCGCTGGAAACCGGGCGCTGGAAGCCCAGCGACACCGTCGAGGTCTATCCGGGCACCCTGCAGTTGGGCAAGTACACCATTCGTGACGTATCCAAGACTGAAGGTCCGATCCTCGACCTGACCGGCATCCTGATCAATTCCAGTAACGTTGGCATGAGCAAGATCGCCTTCGACATCGGTGGCGAAACCATCTTCCGCCTGGCGCAGAAGATCGGCCTGGGCCAGGACACCGGCCTGGGTTTCCCTGGTGAGCGTGTTGGCAACCTCCCCAACTACAGGGAGTGGCGCAAGGCCGAGACCGCGACGCTGTCGTATGGCTACGGCATCTCGGTGACCGCGATCCAGTTGGTGCACGCGTTCTCCGCCCTGGCCAACAACGGGCGCATCGCCCCGCTGACGCTGATCAAATCCGACAAGGCGCCACAAACTGCCCAGGTGATCCCGGAGAAGGTCGCCAAGACCATGCAGGGCATGCTCCAGCAAGTGATCGAGGCCCCGCGCGGGGTGTTCCGCGCCCAGGTCCCGGCGTATCACGTTGCCGGCAAGAGTGGTACCGCGCGCAAGACTTCGGTGGGCACCAAGGGCTACGCCGAGAACTCCTACCGCTCGCTGTTCGCCGGCTTCGGTCCCATGAGCGATCCGCGCTACGCCATCGTGGTGGTGATCGACGAGCCGAGCAAGGCTGGTTACTTCGGTGGCCTGGTATCGGCCCCGGTATTCAGCAAAGTGATGTCCGGCACGCTGCGCCTGATGAACATCACCCCGGATAACCTGCCGACCACGCAACAGGCCAATGCCACCGGCACCCCTGTACGAGCCAATGGAGGGCGCGGCTGATGTCCCTTAGCCTGAACAAGATTTTTGCCCACGCCGGTCGTGACTTGCTGATCCGCGAACTGACCCTGGACAGCCGCAATGTACGTGCCGGTGATCTGTTCCTGGCCGTGCCGGGTGCCAGGTTCGACGGTCGTGAACACATCGCCGATGCGCTGCGGCGTGGTGCGACGGCAGTGGCCTATGAAGTAGAAGGCGCCACAGTGCTGCCGCTGACCGACGTTCCGCTGATCCCGGTCAAGGGGCTGGCTGCGCAGCTGTCGGACATCGCCGGGCGCTTCTATGGCGAGCCGAGTCGTCAACTGAACCTGGTGGGCGTGACAGGCACCAATGGCAAGACCAGCGTGACCCAGCTAGTGGCCCAGGCCCTGGATCTGCTTGGCCAGCGTTGTGGCCTGGTGGGCACCTTGGGAACAGGCTTCCATGGCGCGCTGCAAAGTGGCCTGCACACCACGCCGAACCCCATCGCTGTCCAGGCGGCCCTGGCCGATTTGAAGAGTGCCGGCGCCAAGGCCGTGGCCATGGAGGTTTCTTCCCATGGCCTGGATCAGGGTCGTGTAACCGCCCTGGCCTTCGACGTCGCGGTACTGACCAACCTGTCCCGTGACCATCTGGATTATCACGGAACCATGCAGGCCTACGGCGAGGCCAAGGCCAAACTGTTCAACTGGACCGACCTGCGTTGCCGGGTGATCAACCTCGACGACGATTTTGGCCGCAAGCTGGCAGCCGAGGCCCACGAGTCGCGGCTGATTACCTACAGCCAGGAAGATGCCGGCGCCTATCTGTATTGCCGCGAAGCTCGTTTCGATGACGACGGCGTGCGCGCGACCCTGGTGACGCCGCAAGGTGAACATCACCTGCGCAGCAGCCTGTTGGGGCGTTTCAACTTGAGCAACCTGCTGGCCGCAGTGGGCGCCTTGTTGGGCCTGGAATATGCGCTGGACGAGATTCTCGCGGTCCTGCCCAAGCTGGAAGGCCCGGCCGGGCGCATGCAGCGCCTGGGCGGCGGTCGCCAGCCATTGGTCGTGGTCGACTACGCCCATACCCCGGATGCCCTGGAGAAAGTTCTGCTGGCCCTGCGGCCCCATGCCAAGGGGCGCCTGCTGTGCCTGTTCGGTTGTGGTGGTGATCGCGACCGCGGCAAGCGGCCACTGATGGCCGAGGTGGTCGAGCGCCTGGCCGATGGCGTGCTGGTCACCGACGACAACCCGCGTACTGAAGACCCCGCGCAGATTTTTTCCGATATCCGCGCCGGCTTCCTGAACGCGGACCAGGTCGAATTCATCGCTGGCCGTGGACCTGCCATCGCCCGCCTGATCGCGTCCGCCTCGGCTGATGACGTGGTGGTGCTGGCCGGCAAGGGGCATGAGGATTACCAGGAAATCAACGGTCAACGCCATGCCTTCTCCGATCTCGTCGAGGCGGGCAAGGCCTTGGCGGCGTGGGAGGTGGCCAGTGCTTAAGCCCCTGAAACTCAGTGAAGTAGCCGCTCCGTTGAACGCCCGCCTGATAGCGGGCGATGCCCGTTTTAGTGGCGTGAGCATCGATAGCCGGGCGATCCAGCCGGGCCAGTTGTTCGTGGCGCTCACCGGTCCGCGCTTCGATGGTCATGATTACCTGAACGAGGTGGCCGGCAAGGGCGCGGTGGCTGCGCTGGTAGAGCGTGAGATTCCCGACAGTACTCTGCCGCAGCTGCTGGTCAAGGACACACGCCTGGCGCTGGGCCAGCTGGGTGCGCTGAACCGTGGCGCCTTCACCCATCCAGTGGCGGCCGTTACCGGCTCCAGTGGCAAGACCACGGTCAAGGAGATGCTGGCGAGCATCCTGCGTACCCGCGGCCCGGTGCTTGCCACCCGCGGCAACCTGAACAACGACCTGGGCGCGCCCCTGACCCTGCTGGAGCTGGCTCCGGAGCACAGCGCCGCGGTTATCGAGCTGGGTGCCTCGCGGATTGGTGAAATCGCCTACACCGTGGCGATGACCCATCCCCAGGTGGCGATCCTCAACAACGCCGGTACCGCCCACGTCGGCGAGTTCGGTGGTCCGGAGAAAATCGTCGAGGCCAAGGGCGAAATCCTGGAAGGGCTGGATGCTTCCGGAATTGCCGTGCTGAACCTGGATGACAAGGCATTTTCGATCTGGAAGGCCCGCGCCGCCGGGCGCCAGGTACTGAGTTTCGCCCTGACCGACAGCGCAGCGGATTTCTACGCCTCCGATATCGGACGCGATGCCCGTGGCTGCCCGTCCTTCACCCTGCATAGCCCCAAGGGCACCGAGCAGGTCCAGCTGAACCTGCTGGGCACCCATAATGTCGCCAACGCCCTGGCTGCAGCTGCGGCTGCCCACGCCATGGGCGTGTCGTTGTTCGGCATCGCCACTGGCCTGAACGCGGTGCAGCCGGTCAAGGGCCGTACTGTCGCGCAGTTGGCCAGGAATGGCATGCGGGTGATCGATGACACTTACAACGCAAACCCCACCTCAATGTGCGCCGCCGTTGATATACTCGCCGGCTTTTCCGGTCGCACCGTCCTGGTGCTCGGAGACATCGGCGAGTTGGGCGATTGGGCGGAGCAGGGGCACCGCGACGTAGGTGCATATGCCGCTGGCAAGGTTTCGGCCCTCTACGCCGTAGGCCCGATGATGGCCCATGCCGTCACTGCCTTTGGCGCGCACGCGCGCCACTTCGCCAGCCAGGCTGAACTGATTGCCGCCCTGGACGTCGAGCAAGATCCAAACACCACCATTTTGATCAAGGGATCGCGCAGCGCGGCGATGGAAAACATCGTTGCGGCCCTGTGTGGCTCCCATCTTCAAGAAAAAGACGGAGTGAAACATTAATGCTGCTGCTGCTAGCGGAGTACCTGCAACAGTTCTACAAAGGCTTCGCGGTCTTCCAGTACCTGACCCTGCGCGGGATCCTCGGGGTGCTGACCGCCTTGTCTTTGGCACTGTGCCTGGGTCCGTGGATGATCCGTACTCTGCAGAATCGGCAGATTGGCCAGGCCGTACGTAACGATGGCCCGCAATCGCACTTGTCCAAATCCGGTACGCCGACCATGGGCGGCGCCTTGATCCTCTCGGCCATCGGTGTCAGCACCCTGCTCTGGGCCGACCTGCGCAACCACTATGTCTGGGTCGTGCTGCTGGTGACCCTGGCTTTCGGTGCCATCGGCTGGGTCGACGACTATCGCAAGGTGATCGAGAAGAACTCCCGGGGTCTGCCGAGCCGCTGGAAGTACTTCTGGCAGTCGGTGTTCGGCCTGGGCGCGGCGATCTTCCTTTACATGACCGCGCAAAGCCCGGTGGATACCACCCTGCTGATCCCGATGCTCAAGGACGTGAGCATTCCCCTGGGTGCCGGCTTCGTGGTCCTGACCTATTTCGTCATCGTCGGCTCGAGCAACGCAGTCAACCTGACTGACGGCCTCGATGGCCTGGCGATCATGCCGACGGTGATGGTCGGCGGCGCATTGGGGATCTTCTGCTACCTGTCGGGTAACGTGAAGTTCGCCGAATACCTGCTGATCCCCTATGTGCCGGGCGCAGGTGAACTGATCGTGTTCTGCGGTGCGCTGATCGGTGCGGGCCTGGGCTTCCTGTGGTTCAACACTTATCCGGCGCAGGTGTTCATGGGCGACGTCGGCGCCCTGGCGCTGGGTGCGGCCCTGGGCACCATCGCGGTGATCGTGCGCCAGGAAATCGTGCTGTTCATCATGGGCGGCGTGTTCGTGATGGAAACCCTGTCGGTGGTGATCCAGGTCGCTTCGTTCAAGCTGACCGGCAAGCGGGTGTTCCGCATGGCGCCGATCCACCACCACTTTGAACTCAAGGGCTGGCCTGAGCCACGTGTGATCGTCCGTTTCTGGATCATCACCGTGATTCTCGTGCTGATCGGCCTTGCAACCCTGAAGCTGAGGTAGAACGAGTGTCCCTGATCGCTTCCGACCACTTCCGCATCGTTGTCGGCCTCGGCAAGAGCGGCATGTCCCTGGTTCGCTTCCTGGCGAGCCGGGGCGTTGCTTTTGCGGTGGCCGACACGCGGGAAAATCCACCGGAGCTGGCCACGCTGCGCCGTGACTATCCACAGGTGGAAGTGCGTTGTGGCGAGCTGGACGTCGACTTCCTGTGCCGTGCCGACGAGCTCTACGTGAGTCCCGGCCTGGCCCTGGCGACTCCGGCCCTGCAGGCTGCCGCCGCGCGTGGGGTGAAACTGTCCGGTGACATCGAACTGTTCGCGCGTAACGCGAAGGCGCCGATCGTCGCCATCAGCGGCTCCAATGCCAAGAGCACCGTGACCACCCTGGTGGGCGAGATGGCTGCCGCTGCCGGCAAGCGCGTCGCTGTGGGCGGTAACCTCGGGACCCCGGCACTGGACCTGCTTGGTGATGACGTCGAGCTCTACGTCCTCGAGCTGTCCAGCTTCCAGCTGGAAACCACCGACCAGCTCGGTGCCGAAGTGGCCACCGTGCTGAACATTAGCGAAGACCATATGGACCGCTACAGCGGCCTACCAGCCTACCACCTGGCCAAGCACCGGATTTTCCGCGGTGCCCGGCAAGTGGTGTTCAACCGCCAGGACGCCCTGACCCGGCCGCTGGTGGGTGAGGGGCTGCCGTGCTGGAGCTTTGGCCTGGGTGCGCCGGACTTCAAGGCCTTCGGCCTGCGTGAGGAGAATGGCGAGAAGTACCTGGCTTTCGAATTCCAGAACCTGATGTCGGTGCGCGAGCTGAAGGTCCGTGGTGCCCATAACCAGTCCAACGCCCTGGCGGCCCTGGCCCTGGGACACGCGGTGGGCCTGCCGTTCGATGCCATGCTCGCGGCGCTGCGCAATTTCGCCGGGCTGGAGCATCGCTGCCAGTGGGTCCGTGACCTGGATGACGTGGGTTACTACAACGATTCCAAGGCCACTAACGTGGGGGCCGCCCTGGCCGCCATCGAAGGCCTGGGCGCCGACATCACCGGCAAGATCGTGCTGATCGCCGGTGGCGACGGCAAGGGTGCCGACTTCAAGGACCTGCGTGATCCGGTGGCGGCCAACTGCCGTGCCGTGGTCCTGATGGGTCGCGACTCCGAGCAGATCGGCCAGGCCATTGGCGATGGTGTGCCGCTGATCCGCGCCGCTTCGCTGCCTGACGCGGTGGCCCAGTGCCGAGCCGTTGCCCAAGCGGGCGATGTGGTGCTGTTGTCGCCTGCCTGCGCCAGTTTCGACATGTTCAAGAACTACGAAGACCGTGGTCACCAGTTCGTCCGTATCGTGGAGGAGCTGGCATGAACCTGAGGAACATCATCAAGCCGTATCCATCGCCGATCATCACCGGACGCGGCGTCGACCTCGACTTCCCGATGCTCGCCGGCTGCCTGACGCTGCTCGGCCTCGGGCTGATCATGATCGCCTCGGCGTCTACCGAAGTGGCCGCGGCCCAGTCCGGCAGCGCGCTGTACTACATGATCCGGCACCTGATCTACATCCTGCTGGGCCTGGGCGCGTGCATCGTGACCATGATGATCCCGATCGCCACCTGGCAGCGCCTGGGCTGGATGATGCTGATCGGCGCCTTCGGCCTGCTGGTGATGGTGATCGTCCCGGGCATCGGTCGTGAGGTGAACGGTTCGATGCGCTGGATCGGCTTCAGCTTCTTCAACGTCCAGCCCTCCGAGATCGCCAAGGTGTTCGTGGTGATCTATCTCGCCGGCTACCTGGTGCGGCGGCAGAAGGAAGTACGCGAAAGCTGGATGGGTTTCTTCAAGCCATTCATCGTGTTGTTGCCGATGGCCGGCCTGCTGCTGATGGAGCCCGACTTCGGCGCCACGGTAGTAATGATGGGCGCGGCTGCGGCGATGCTGTTCCTTGGGGGCGTCGGGTTGTTCCGCTTCTCCCTGATGGTGGTGCTGGCGGTGGCGGCGGTGGTGTTGCTGATCCAGATGCAGCCTTACCGGATGGCGCGCCTGACCAACTTCGCCGACCCGTGGGCCGACCAGTTCGGCGCCGGCTACCAGCTGTCCCAGGCGCTGATCGCCTTCGGCCGCGGTGAGTGGCTGGGCGTTGGCCTGGGCAACAGCGTACAGAAGCAGTTCTACCTGCCAGAGGCCCACACCGACTTCGTGTTCTCGGTGCTGGCCGAGGAACTGGGGGCGGTGGGCTCGCTGTGCACCGTGGCGCTGTTCGGCTTCGTCTGTATCCGTGGCATGTACATCGGCTTGTGGGCCGAGAAGGCCCGGCAGTTCTTTGCCGCCTACGTCGCCTATGGCCTGTCGTTCCTGTGGATCGGCCAGTTCCTGATCAACATCGGGGTGAACGTCGGCCTTTTGCCGACCAAGGGCCTGACCCTGCCGTTCCTCAGTTATGGCGGCAGTTCCCTGGTGATCTGCTGTGCCTGCCTGGGCTTGTTGCTGCGTATCGAGTGGGAGAGCAGGACCCACCTGGGCAGCGAAGAGATGGAGTTCAATGAAAGTGACTTTGCCGAGGAGCCGACCCATGGGCGCTAACGTGCTGATCATGGCCGGCGGCACCGGTGGCCACGTGTTCCCGGCGCTGGCTTGTGCCAGGGAGTTCCAGGCGCGCGGCTATAGCGTGCACTGGCTGGGCACCCCGCGGGGAATCGAGAACGACCTGGTGCCGGCTGCGGGCCTGCCCCTGCACCTGATCAACGTCACCGGGTTGCGTGGCAAGAGCAAGCTGTCGTTGCTCAAGGCGCCTTTCGTGCTGCTCAAGGCAGTGCTCCAGGCGCGGCGGATCATGCGCCAGCTCAAGCCGGTCTGCGTGCTGGGTTTTGGTGGTTATGTGACCGGGCCTGGTGGAGTTGCCGCCAAATTGTCCTCGGTGCCGGTCATTGTTCATGAGCAGAACGCGGTCGCCGGTACCGCCAATCGGCTGCTGGTGCCGTTGGCCGCCCGAGTCTGCGAAGCTTTCCCGGACACCTTCGGGGCCTCCGGTAGCCGCCGCACCACGGGCAATCCGGTACGCACCGAGCTGTTCCTCGAAGCACCGCGCGAGGCCCTGGCCGGACGCAAGGCACGTTTGCTGGTCCTGGGTGGAAGCCTGGGCGCAGAGCCGTTGAACAAGCTGCTGCCGGAAGCCCTGGCACAGGTCGCCCCCGAGCTGCGCCCGGAGGTGTTCCACCAGGCTGGCAAAAATCACGATGAGGTCACTGCAGAGCGTTACCGCGCCGCTGGCGTCGAGGCGCAGGTGCAGCCCTTTATCAAAGACATGGCCCAAGCCTATGGCTGGGCCGACCTGGTGGTTTGTCGCGCAGGTGCGTTGACCGTCAGCGAACTGGCTGCCGCCGGTCTGCCCTCGATGCTGGTGCCTTTGCCCCATGCGATCGACGACCACCAGACTCGCAACGCCGAATATTTGGCTCGTGAAGGCGCCGCCTTCCTGATGCCGCAAAGAACGACTGGCGCAGCGGACCTTGCCGCGCGCCTGACAGAGGTTTTGATGCAACCAGAACGACTCGACAACATGGCCCGTGCCGCACGCCGCCTGGCCAAACCCGAAGCGACCCAGGACGTGGTGAATATCTGCCTGGAGGTGGCCCATGGTTGAGAGCCAGAAAGCCATGCCGCAACCGGAAATGCGCCGCATCCGCCGCATCCACTTCGTCGGTATCGGCGGCGTGGGCATGTGCGGGATCGCCGAGGTGCTGCTGAACCTGGGATACCAGGTATCCGGTTCCGACCTCAAGGCCTCGGCCGTTACTGAGCGCCTGGAGTCGTTCGGGGCGCAGATCTTCATCGGCCACCGTGCCGAGAACGCCGCCCATGCCGACGTGCTGGTGGTATCCAGCGCCGTGAACACTTCCAACCCGGAGGTCGCCACTGCCCTGGAGCGGCGGGTGCCGGTGGTACCGCGCGCGGAAATGCTCGCCGAGCTGATGCGCTATCGCCACGGCGTGGCCGTGGCCGGTACCCATGGCAAGACCACCACCACCAGCCTGCTGGCCTCGGTGTTCGCCGCTGGCGGCCTGGACCCGACCTTCGTCATCGGTGGCCGGCTCAATGCCGCGGGCACCAATGCGCAACTGGGTACCAGCCGCTACCTGATCGCCGAAGCCGATGAAAGCGACGCCAGCTTCCTGCACCTGCAACCGCTGGTGGCCGTGGTGACCAACATCGACGCCGACCACATGGCGACCTATGACGGTGACTTCAACAAGCTGAAGAAGACCTTCGTCGACTTCCTGCACAACCTGCCGTTCTACGGGCTGGCGGTGATGTGCCTGGACGATCCGGTGGTGCGCGAGATCCTGCCGCAGGTCAAGCGGCCGACCGTGACCTACGGTTTCAACGAAGAAGCCGACGTACGCGCGATCAATGTTCGCCAGCAAGGCATGCAGACCTTCTTCACCGTGCTGCGTCGCGACCGCGAGCCACTGGATGTGTCGGTGAACATGCCGGGCAACCATAACGTGCTCAACTCGCTGGCGACGATCGCGATCGCCACCGACGAAGGCATCAGCGACGAAGCCATTGTCCAGGGCCTGTCGGGCTTCCAGGGCGTGGGCCGGCGCTTCCAGGTCTACGGCGAACTGCCGGTGGAAGGTGGCAACGTGATGCTGGTGGACGACTACGGGCACCACCCGACCGAGGTCGCCGCGGTGATCAAGGCCGTGCGTGGTGGCTGGCCGGAACGCCGCCTGGTGATGGTCTACCAGCCGCATCGCTACAGCCGCACCCGCGACCTGTACGACGATTTCGTGCAGGTGCTGACCGACGCCAACGTATTGCTGCTGATGGAAGTCTATCCGGCCGGTGAAGAGCCGATTCCCGGAGCCGACAGCCGCCAGCTGTGCCACAGCATCCGCCAGCGCGGCCAACTGGACCCGATCTACATCGAGCGCGGTGTCGACCTGGCGCCGTTGGTCAAGCCGTTGCTGCGTGCCGGCGACATATTGTTGTGCCAGGGGGCCGGCGACATCGGCGGCCTGGCGCCCAAGCTGCTCAACAGTCCACTGTTCGCCGGAGCCGTGGCTGCTGGCAAGGGAGCGTCGAAATGATCGCTGCCTACGCCAAGCTGTTCTCCACCGTGCCCCCGGCCGACTTCGGTCGTGTGGCCGTGCTGTATGGCGGCAAGAGTGCCGAGCGCGAAGTGTCGCTGAAGTCCGGCAAGGCCGTGCTCGAAGCCCTGCAGGGCGGCGGTGTGGATGCCTTCGGCATCGACGTCGGCGATGACCTGCTGCAGCGCCTGTTGAGCGAAAAGATCGATCGCGCCTTCATCATCCTCCACGGCCGTGGCGGTGAAGACGGCAGCATGCAGGGCCTGCTGGAGTGCCTGGGGATTCCCTACACCGGCAGCGGCATCCTCGCCTCGGCGCTGGCCATGGACAAGCTGCGGACCAAGCAGGTCTGGCACAGCCTGGGCATTCCGACGCCACGCCATGCGGTGCTGAGCTCCGAAAGCGACTGTATTTGCGCGGCGGCGGAACTGGGCATGCCTTTGATCGTCAAACCGGCCCATGAAGGTTCCAGTATCGGTATGGCCAAGGTGACCACCAGCTCCGAGTTGATCGAGGCATGGAAGGCGGCCAGTACCTATGATTCGCAAGTGTTGGTCGAGCAATGGATCCAGGGTCCAGAGTTCACCATCGCGACCCTGCGCGGCCAGGTCTTGCCACCTATCGCCCTGGGCACTCCCCACACGTTCTACGACTACGACGCCAAGTACCTGGCTTCCGATACCCAGTACCGGATCCCGTGCGGCCTCGATAGCGACAAAGAGCAGGAACTCATGGAACTCACGGCCAAGGCCTGTGAGGCGCTCGGTATCGCCGGTTGGGCGCGTGCCGATGTGATGCAGGATGCCCAGGGGCAGTTCTGGTTCCTGGAAGTGAACACCGCTCCAGGCATGACCGACCACAGTCTGGTGCCGATGGCCGCTCGTGCGGCCGGTCTGGATTTCCAGCAACTGGTGTTGGCCATCCTGGCAGCCAGTCTTGAGGCGCGAGGTTAAGACCATGCAAGGCGCATCGCTTCGTCATCAGCAACCCGTACCCGGCCGCAAGCCGGTGCCGCGGGGTGCCAGCCGGATGGTGGCCAAAGAGCCGATGTCGGTGCGCCTGCCAAAAGCCAACTTCGGCTTCCTGAAAAGCCTGTTCTGGCCTGTGCTGCTGGTGGCATTGGGGTTCGGCACCTACGAAGGCGCCCAGCGTCTTTTGCCCTATGCCGACCGCCCGATCACCAAGATCGCGGTGCAGGGGGACTTGAGCTACATCAGCCAGCAGGCGGTGCAGCAGCGAATCGCGCCTTACGTCGCGGCGAGCTTCTTCACCATCGACCTGGCGAGCATGCGCACCGAACTGGAGCAGATGCCCTGGATCGCCCATGCCGAGGTACGCCGGGTGTGGCCGGACCAGGTGGTGATTCGCCTGGAAGAACAACTACCCGTGGCCCGCTGGGGCGACGAGGCGCTGTTGAACAACCAGGGCCAGGCCTTCACCCCGCGTGAACTGGCGAACTATGAGCACTTGCCGCAGTTGTTCGGGCCGCAGCGGGCCCAGCAGCAAGTGATGCAGCAGTATCAGGTGTTGAGCCAGATGCTGCGGCCGCTGGGCTTCTCGATTGCCCGTCTGGAACTGCGCGAGCGTGGCAGCTGGTTCCTGACCACCGGTGCCGGCAGTGCCGGACCGGGAATCGAGTTGCTGCTGGGTCGCGATCATCTGGTGGAAAAGATGCGCCGCTTCATTGCCATTTATGAAAAAACGCTGAAAGAACAGATCACGAACATCGCGCGCATCGATCTGCGCTACGCCAACGGCCTGGCCGTGGGCTGGCGCGATCCGGCGGCACCCACGACGGCGCAGCCCGCCGTCGCGAAGAATTAAGAAGAGGCAGGACCATGGCAAATGTGCAAAGCGGCAAAATGATCGTCGGCCTGGATATCGGCACCTCCAAGGTGGTGGCGCTGGTGGGCGAAGTCGCGGCCGATGGCTCGCTGGAAATCGTCGGTATCGGTACCCATCCGTCCCGCGGCCTGAAGAAGGGCGTGGTGGTGAACATCGAGTCCACCGTGCAGTCGATCCAGCGGGCAGTGGAAGAAGCGCAACTGATGGCGGGCTGCCGCATCCACTCGGCGTTCGTCGGCGTGGCGGGCAATCACATCCGCAGCCTGAACTCCCACGGCATCGTGGCGATCCGCGACCGCGAGGTCAGCTCGGCGGACCTGGAACGAGTCCTGGACGCGGCCCAGGCGGTAGCGATCCCGGCGGACCAGCGGGTCCTGCACACCCTGCCGCAGGACTACGTGATCGATAACCAGGAAGGCGTGCGCGAGCCCCTGGGCATGTCCGGCGTGCGCCTGGAAGCCAAGGTCCACGTGGTGACCTGCGCGGTCAACGCGGCGCAGAACATCGAGAAGTGCGTACGTCGCTGCGGCCTGGAAATCGACGACATCATTCTCGAGCAGTTGGCCTCTGCCTATGCGGTGCTCACCGACGACGAGAAGGAACTGGGCGTGTGCCTGGTGGATATCGGCGGCGGTACCACCGACATGGCGATCTTCACCGAAGGCGCGATTCGCCACACCGCGGTGATCCCGATCGCCGGCGACCAGGTGACCAACGACATCGCCATGGCCCTGCGGACTCCGACCCAGTACGCCGAAGAGATCAAGATCCGCTACGCCTGCGCCCTGGCCAAGCTGGCCGGTGCTGGCGAAACCATCAAGGTGCCGAGCGTCGGCGACCGTCCGCCGCGCGAGCTGTCGCGCCAGGCCCTGGCCGAGGTAGTCGAGCCGCGCTACGACGAGCTGTTCACCCTGATCCAGGCCGAGCTGCGCCGCAGCGGCTACGAAGACCTGATCCCGGCGGGCATCGTGCTCACCGGCGGCACCTCGAAGATGGAAGGCGCGGTGGAGCTGGCCGAGGAAATTTTCCACATGCCGGTCCGCCTGGGCGTGCCCCACAGTGTCAAGGGCCTGACCGACGTCGTGCGCAACCCGATCTATTCCACCGGTGTCGGCCTGTTGCAGTACGGATTGCAGAAGCAGTCCGACGGCATCCAGTTCTCCGGCATCGGCAACCGCGACAGCTACAGCAGCGACGAGCCCAAGGCCGCCTTGCTCGATCGCATCAAGAGCTGGGTCCAGGGCAACTTCTGATACGCGGTTACAAGCAACAGGTTTCAAGCGGTACGCAGTAAAGCAGCAGGCAACAAAGCAGTAGGCAGTAGGCGAAAAACTAGAGAATGAAAGGAGAGGGAAAATGTTCGAACTCGTAGACAACATCCCGCAAAGTCCGGTAATCAAGGTTATCGGCGTAGGCGGTGGCGGCGGCAACGCGGTCAATCACATGGTCAAGAGCAACATCGAAGGCGTCGAGTTCATCTGCGCCAACACCGATGCTCAGGCGCTGAAGAACATCGGCGCGCGGACCATCCTGCAACTGGGTACCGGTGTGACCAAGGGCCTGGGCGCGGGTGCCAATCCGGAAGTCGGTCGTCAGGCCGCCCTGGAAGACCGCGAACGTATCGCCGAAGTACTGGCGGGCACCAACATGGTGTTCATCACCACTGGCATGGGCGGCGGTACCGGTACCGGTGCGGCGCCGATCATCGCCGAAGTGGCCAAGGAAATGGGCATCCTCACCGTTGCGGTGGTGACTCGTCCGTTCCCGTTCGAAGGCCGCAAGCGCATGCAGATCGCCGATGAAGGTATCCGCGCGCTGAGCGAAAGCGTCGACTCGTTGATCACCATCCCCAACGAGAAGCTGCTGACCATCCTGGGCAAGGACGCCAGCCTGCTGTCTGCCTTCGCCAAGGCCGATGACGTGCTGGCTGGTGCCGTTCGCGGTATCTCCGACATCATCAAGCGTCCGGGCATGATCAACGTCGACTTCGCCGACGTTCGTACCGTGATGAGCGAAATGGGCATGGCGATGATGGGTACCGGCTGCGCCAGCGGTCCTAACCGTGCACGCGAAGCCACCGAGGCGGCGATCCGCAACCCGCTGCTCGAGGACGTCAACCTGGAAGGCGCTCGCGGCATCCTGGTGAACATCACCGCCGGTCCCGACTTGTCCCTGGGCGAGTACTCCGACGTGGGTAGCATCATCGAGGCCTTCGCTTCCGAGCACGCCATGGTCAAGGTCGGTACCGTTATCGATCCGGACATGCGTGACGAGTTGCACGTGACCGTAGTGGCCACCGGCCTGGGCGCGAAGATCGAGAAGCCTGTGAAGGTCATCGACAATACCGTTCAGACCTCCATGTCGTCCGCGCAGTCGCAAGCGCCAGCCCCTGCTCGCCAGGAGCTGCCGTCGGTGAACTACCGCGACCTGGATCGTCCGACCGTCATGCGTAATCAGGCGCAATCGAACGCGGCGACCGCAGCGAAGTTGAATCCGCAAGATGATCTGGACTATCTGGACATCCCGGCATTCCTGCGTCGTCAGGCCGATTGATGGAATGCATCAGGGGTATTAGGGTGATTGGTGTTCAGCAAAGGCGTGGTCTGCTATTATCGCCAGCCTTTGTTGATACCAGTTCGCAATTTGCGCTGAAGCGGCCCAAGCCATGATTAAACAACGCACCCTGAAGAATATTATCCGTGCCACAGGTGTAGGCCTGCATTCCGGGGAGAAGGTATACCTGACCCTCAAGCCTGCGCCTGTCGACACCGGCATTGTGTTTTGTCGTGCCGACCTGGACCCTGTGGTGCAGATTCCTGCTCGCGCGGAAAACGTTGGCGAAACCACCATGTCGACCACTCTGGTCAATGGTGACGTCAAAGTGGACACGGTGGAGCACTTGCTCTCGGCCATGGCTGGCCTGGGCATCGATAACGCCTACGTCGAGCTCTCCGCGTCCGAAGTCCCGATCATGGACGGTAGCGCCGGACCCTTCGTATTCCTGATTCAATCTGCTGGCCTCGAAGAACAGGACGCAGCTAAAAAGTTCATCCGCATCCTTCGTGAAGTGACAGTGGAAGACGGCGACAAGCGCGCCACTTTCGTGCCTTTCGATGGTTTTAAAGTGAGCTTCGAGATCGATTTCGATCACCCGGTTTTCCGTGACCGCACCCAGAGTGCAAGCGTGGACTTCTCCAGTACTTCGTTCGTAAAAGAAGTCAGTCGCGCCCGTACCTTTGGTTTCATGAGTGACATCGAGTACCTGCGCAAGCACAACCTCGCACTCGGCGGCAGCGTGGAAAACGCCATTGTGGTCGATTCGGATGGCGTACTGAATGAAGACGGTCTTCGTTACGAAGATGAATTCGTCAAGCACAAGATCCTGGATGCAATTGGTGATCTCTACCTGCTGGGCAACAGCCTGATAGGTGAGTTCAAAGGCTTCAAGTCGGGCCACGCCCTGAACAACCAACTCCTGCGCAAGTTGATTGAGCAGAAGGATGCTTGGGAAGTGGTGACCTTCGAAGATGCCAGCACTGCACCGATCTCTTACATGCGTCCAGTCGCGGCCGTGTAAGTAATACTCTCTTTCCTTTTGTTTTGAAGGCCATCCCCCCGGATGGCCTTTTTTTATGCCCGCGATATTTCAGGCGCTGCGCCTGGAGTGGCCCTGGGACATGTTGGAGACCACGCGGTTGCGGCCGCTGGACTTGGCCTGGTACAGGGCCTTGTCGGCGTTGCCGACCCAGTCTTCCTGGCGAGTGCCGGGGTTGCCCGACCAGGTATTGATACCGATGCTGACGGTGAGGCTGGCAACATGTTCGGCAATGGCCGGCAGTGCTTCGACGCTGGCGCGGATCTTCTCGGCCAGCAGCGAGGCGCCGGCCGTATCGGTGCCGGGCAGGATCACCGCGAACTCTTCGCCACCATAACGCGCGGCCAGGTCCGTAGGGCGCCCCACGCAGTCGGCAATGTTCTGCGCCACCAGGCGCAGGGCCTGATCTCCCAGGGGGTGGCCGAAACGGTCGTTGAAGGACTTGAAGTGATCGATGTCGATCATCAGCAGCGACAACGGCTGGAGCGAGCGCTGGGCCCTGGCCCATTCGTTCTTCAGGGCCAGGTCCAGGCTCCGGCGATTGGCCAGCCCGGTCAGTGCATCCACAGCGGCCAGACGCGCCAGTTCCTGCTCGGCGTTGTGCCGGCGGCGCAGCTCGCGGCATAGCAACAGGGTCAGCCACAGCAGGGCGATGCACAGGGCTCCGGTAGCACCGCTGACCAGCAGTGCGGTGCGCCGCCAGGAACCGAAGACCTCGTCGTTGGCCAGGGCGACGATGACGATCAGCGGCAGGTCGCCGACCTTGGAGAAGGTGTACAGCCGAGGCGTCTGGTCGACACTGGAAATACTGCTGAAGCTGCCATAGCCCTCGCGCAGGAAGCGCACGAAGTTCGGCCGCTGGCTGAAGTCCTTGCCCACCAGGTCGTCGGCCAGTTGCGGCTGCTGGGCCAGGAGGATGCCCTCGCGGCTGATCAGATTGATGGTGCCGTTGCGGCCGATATCGAGGCTCTTGAACAGCTGGTTGAAATAGCTCAGGCGCATGGCCGCTTCGGCAACGCCGAGGAAGTGGCCGTCTTCATCGTTGAGCCGACGGCTGAAGCTGATCCGCCAGTCCTGTTCGTTGGTGCGGGCGCGAAACGGACGACTGATCAGCATGTCCAGCGTCGGGTTCTGCAAATGGTTGCGAAAGTATTCGCGGTCGGCGAAGTTGCCTTCCCGTGGCTGCACCGAGGCCGAGTCGGCGAGCACATCGCCTTTTTTATCCAGCAGCAGGATATCGCCCTTGTACGGCGCGGCGCTGGCGCGGTCGAAGAACGCCAGGTGGCGGATGGCGGCGGAGGCATCTTGCAGGTCGCTGCGCTGGGCAGCGCTGATCAGGCCCTTGAGGGACTGGTCGTAGAGTTCGACGTTGCGCATCACGTCGGCGTCGATCAGTTGCACGATGTTGTTCGCCGCGCGAATGGCGGCTTGCTCGGCGGCGGCGCGCTCACGGATCAGCAGGAAGGTGACGATACTGAGAATGGCCGCGACGATCAGCGAGCTGGCCAGGATCAACAGTCGTTCGGAGGTCGATGCGGATTTCCCCCGGGGGGATATCGCATTGCTCGCGCTCATGGTTCTGATTTCTACCACCTCGAGGATTTACCGGCTCTACGGGGAACTGGCCAGGCATGCGGCCAGGCCCTCGCGCCTGTATAAATCCCACATAAACAAAAGGCCAGCAAAACCTGCTGGCCTTCTATTTATAGCGTCTTAGAACACAT
This sequence comes from Pseudomonas piscis, assembly GCF_009380155.1. GTDB lineage: Bacteria > Pseudomonadota > Gammaproteobacteria > Pseudomonadales > Pseudomonadaceae > Aquipseudomonas > Aquipseudomonas piscis. The sequence continues at coordinate 161,705 of NZ_WHUV01000003.1, forward strand.
TGATCGGGTAGTCGACGATCACGCGGTATTCGTCGGTGTCGTTATCCACGGCGCCGTAGCCATTGCCGCCCCGGTTGGTTGCCCATTGCAGGCGCACCGCCAGGTCCTTGGCCTTGCCACCTTGCACCACATACTTGAGATCCAGGTCACGTTCCCAGTGCTTGGCATTCTTGCCATCGGCGCTGTACCAGTTGGCATAACCACGGCTGTCCGGGTTGACCTTGGTCAGGTCCAGCTCGCCGCGCGAATAGGACAGCGCCGAGGTCAAGCCGGGCAGGCCGACGCCGGCGAAGTCATAGGCGTACTTGAGCTTCCACGAGCGCTCGTTGGGGCCGTTGAAGTCCGAGTACTGCTGGGAGTTGTCCAGGTAGATGCTGTCACCCTGGGTGATGTAGTCGAACGGTGTATTGCCGTTGACCCGCTGGTAGGCGGCGGTGACGCTGTGGCTGCCTACGCCGACGGTGAAGTGCAGGCTGTAGGTGTTGTTGTCGATGTTGCCCAGCAGCGCCTTGCCGGTGTCCTGGGTGTGGTAGTAGTGCAGGCCCGGGTTGAGGCTGACCAGGTCGTTGACCGCGTAGGTGTAGTCCAGGTCGTAGTAGTACTGGTTCCAGATGTCCTTGAGCTCGGAAGCATAGAGGCTGCTGGTCAGCCCCGGCACGCCGCTCCAGGCCACCCCGGCCCAGTTCAGGTGGCGGCTTTCATCATTGCTGGGCAAGGTGCCGTAGGCGGTACCGATGCGCTTGTGGCCGCTCTGGTTGTAGAGCTTGGTGAAGCTGGCCTGGCCGCCTTCGATCAACCAGCCGTCGAAGCTGTGGTTGGTCAGGCTCACGCCACGGAAGGTCTGCGGCAGCATGCGGCTCATGCCACCGGCGATCACCGGGTTGTTGAGAAACAGGTCACCGGCTTTCAGTTCGGTGTCGAAGGCGCGCATCTTCAGGGCCGCGCCAGCGGTGGAGAAGGAGCCCGGGGCTTTGCCGCCGTCCTTGCCGCTACGGCTGATCGGCAGGATGCTCGAACCATCGGTGCCGCCACCGCCATCGAGCTTGAGGCCGAGCATGGCATTGGCATCCACGCCGAAACCGACGGTGCCTTCGGTATAACCGGACTGGAAAACCCCCAGGAAGCCTTGGCCCCACTCGATGTTGTCATCGTTGTGCTGCTGGCGATTGCGGTGCATGTAGTAGTTGCGAGCGTTGAGCTTGAGGCTCGAACCGGCGACGAAACCTTCGGTCGCGCTGTCCTCGGCGGCTTGTCCAAGGCTTGGGATAGTTGCAGCGATTGCAATGAATAGCGGGCTGACCTTCAGTGAAGTCCTAAACAACGTATTGCTCCTTTGGTGGGTGAAGATGATTTTTTATTTTGAATTCGGTGCGTTCTTGTTCTGTAGATGACGAACGTGCCGCGGGTTTCTCCACGACAAAAAAAAGCCGCTGGATTCAGCGGCTTTAAGACAACTTACTCCGGTGTAGAGCGCAGAGAAGTTATCGAGGGAAACGAGTCGGTGGCTTGGATCAACTGTCCTTTCGGGCATCAGCCTTGCTGTGCTCGGCAGTGATCTTCTGGGCTTGCTGACTGTTCTGCTGCTGGGCCGCCTGGGCGATCTGTGCTTGTTCGAACGCGGCGGCGCGTGCGGCATTGCGTGCGACGAAAGCCTGGGATTCTTCGGCCATGGCGGCAGGCGCCACGAACAGGGAAGACAAGACGAACGCGCTGGCAATACCCATGCTGTTGGACATTTCTGAAGACCTTCTTGCAGTGCAAGTTCAATTCGGTACGACAAAAATATAACCACGATGAGGCTGGAAAAAGAGCCGAACAGGATAAGGACTGTTACCAAAAAAACAACAGTCAAGAGCGCGATGGTTGCAGGATTTTACTGCCTCTTGTCCCAGGTCAGGGGGCGCGGTGGTTTCAGCGGGGCAGGTAGAGACCGAAGGTATTGATGCCCCGGTCGCTGTGCACGAAGACGTCGCCGCCATGCATAAGGGCGATGGCCTTGACGATGGCCAGGCCCAATCCATGGTTGGCGCCACTGTTGCTGCGCGAGGCATCCACTCGATAGAAACGCTCGAACAAGCGTGGCAGGTGCTCGCTGGCGATACCCTGCCCCGGGTTGCTGACGGCGATCGCCACTTGCCGTTCCTGAACCTCGATCCGGACCCGGATCACTTCGCCGGCGGCGGTGTGCTGCACGGCGTTGCTCAGCAGGTTGATCAGCGCCCGGCGCAGGTGGGCGATCTCGATGCTGACCTGGGCGTCGCCTTCCACCTCGACCCTGACCTGGGCGTCTTCGAGGATGAAGTCCAGGTAGTCCAGGGTGGTTGCCACCTCGGTGGCCAGGGAAGCGCTGGTGAGCTTGGTGGCCTTGCTGCCCTGGTCGGCGCTGGCCAGGAACAGCATGTCGTTGACGATCGAGCGCAAGCGCTCCAGTTCTTCGAGGTTGGATTGCAGCACTTCGAAGTAGTGTTCCGCCGAGCGTCCCCGGGTCAGGGCCACCTGGGTCTGGCCGATCAGGTTGGTCAGTGGCGAGCGCAGCTCATGGGCCACATCGGCGTTGAACGACTCCAGGCGCGAGTAGGCCACCTCGACCCGCTCCAGGGTGGAGTTGAACGAGTTGACGAACTGGCTCAGTTCCGGCGGCAGCGGTGACAGCTGCAAGCGCCCGGAGAGCCGTGGCGGCGCCAGGCGCTGGGCCTCCTGGGACAGCTTGATCAGTGGCTTGAGGCCGATCCGCGCCACCCAGTAGCCCAGGGCCGAGGCCAGCAGCACGCCGACGATGGCCAGGCCGATCAGGGCCATCAACAGATGGTGCTGGGTCTGGTGGAAGGTATCGGTATCGATGGCGATCAAAAAGCGCAGGGGCGGGCGCTGTTCCTTGGCAGGCAGTTGGCTGACCAGCACCCGCAACGGATAGGGATGTTCCTCCAGGGTCAGGTCGCGCATGCCCAGCGGGCCTTGGGCGAAGGCGCGGATCCGTGCATCGGGGTTGCCGTATTCATAGCCCGGGTCGCCACTGATGGCCCAGAAGCGGATGCGCTTGTCTTCCTCGCTGAGCAGCTTGAGCTTGGCGTTGATCTTGGCCCAGTGCTCCGGGTTCCCGTAGCGCGTCAGGGCCGACTCCAGCACGCTGTAGCGCGCATCCAGCTCGGCTTCCGGCAGCAGGCCCAGGCCCTTGTCCACCTGTTGATAGAGCGCCCCGCCGATCAGCAGGAAGATCAGCAGCGCCACCAGGGTGAACAGCCCGCTCAGGCGCAGGGCGATGGAATTACTCGGCACTGCGGTTCTCCAGCACATAGCCCATGCCGCGGATGGTATGCAGCAGCTTGTGTTCGAAAGGCCCGTCGAGCTTGGCCCGCAGGCGCTTGATCGCGACCTCCACGACGTTGGCGTCGCTGTCGAAATTGATGTCCCAGACCATCTCGGCAATCGCGGTCTTGGACAGGATCTCGCCCTGGCGCCGGGCCAGCACGCTGAGCAGCGAGAACTCCTTGGCGGTCAGGTCCAGGCGGGTGCCGGCGCGGCTGGCCTTGCGGCTGATCAGGTCGATCCACAGGTCGGCGATGCCGATCTGCACCGGTTCGTGGCCGCCGCTGCGTCGGGTCAGGGCCTGCAGCCGGGCCACCAGTTCGAGGAAGGAGAACGGCTTGCCCAGGTAGTCGTCGGCGCCATCGCGCAGGCCCCTGATCCGGTCTTCCACCCGTTCGCGGGCGGTGAGCATGATCACCGGAGTCTGCTTGCGCGCGCGCAGGGCCCGCAGCACGCCGAAGCCATCCAGGCCCGGCAGCATCACGTCGAGCACTATCACTGCGTAGTCGCTTTCCAGCGCCAGGTGCAGGCCCTCGATGCCATCGCGGGCCAGGTCCACGGTGTAGCCTTGCTCGGTCAACCCGCGATGCAGGTAGTCCGCGGTTTTTTCTTCGTCTTCGATGATCAGGACGCGCATGACCCGCCTCAGGAATTGGTTGCTGGCGCCAGGGCCGATCGTGGCCGGTGGAACAGCCGCTCGAGCCACAAGTATATGACCGGGGTAGTGAACAGCGTCAGCGCCTGGCTCACCAGCAGGCCGCCGACTACGGCGATGCCCAGGGGCTGGCGCAACTCCGCGCCGGTGCCGTAGCCGAGCATCAGTGGCAGGGCGCCGAGCAGGGCGGCCAGGGTGGTCATGATGATCGGACGGAAGCGCGTGACGCAGGCCTGGTGGATCGCCTCCTGCGCAGACAGGCCGCCATTGCGCTGGGCTTCCAGGGCGAAGTCGATCATCAGGATGCCGTTCTTCTTGACGATGCCGATCAGTAGCACCAGGCCGATCAGCGCCATGATCGAGAAGTCCTGGCCACACAGCCAGAGCATCAGCAGGGCGCCCAGGCCCGCCGAGGGCAGGGTGGAGATGATGGTCAAAGGATGCACGAAGCTCTCGTACAGCACCCCGAGGATGATGTAGACCGCCACCAGCGCCGCCAGGATCAGGTACGGCTGGCTGGCCAGGGAGCTCTGGAACGCCTGGGCCGCACCCTGGAAGTTGCCGCTGATGGCTGCCGGCATGCCGATCTCGCGCTTGGCCTGGTCGAGCAGGATCACCGCATCGCCCAAGGCCACGCCAGGAGCAAGGTTGAACGACAGGTTGGCCGCCGGGAACATGCCGTCGTGGGCGATCGACAGCGGGCCTACGGTGGGTGCATCGAAGCGCGCCAGGGCGGAAAGCGGGACCATCTGCCCGGTCAGGGGCGAGCGCAGGTAGAAGTAGTCGAGGCTTTCGGCCTTGCCGCGTTGTTGGGTATCGAGCTCCAGGATCACGTTGTACTGGTTGACCTGGGTCTGGAATTCATTGATCTGGCGCTGGCCGAAGGCGTCGTACAACGCCTCGTCGACATCGCTGGCGGTCAGGCCGAAGCGAGCGGCGGCGACCCGGTCGATATCGATGTGGGTAATGCTGCCGCCCAGTTGCAGGTCGTTGGAGATATCGCGGAACGCCGGGTTGCCGCGCAGTTTCTCGGTCAGGCGCTGGGTCCAGGTGGCCAGGGTCGCACCGTCGTTGCTCTTGAGCACGTACTGGTATTGGGCACGGCTGGGGCCCGAGCTGAGGTTGATGTCCTGGCCGGCCCGCAGGTAGAGGGTGATGCCCGGCACCTTCATCAATTGCGGACGGATGCGATCGATGAAGGCGCTGGCGGAGACGTCTCGCTCGCCGCGTTTTTTCAGCGAGATCCAGAAGCGGCCGTTGGCGATGGTCTGGTTGCTGCCGGACACCCCCACCGAATGGGAGAACGCCTGCACCGCCGGGTCGGCGGCGACGATCTCGGCCAGGGCCTGGTGCTTCTTCACCATGTCCGGATAGGAAATATCCGCCGCGGCCTCGGTGGTGCCGAGGACGAAGCCGGTGTCTTGCACCGGGAAGAAGCCCTTGGGAATCAGGATGTAGCCGGCGATGGCCATGCCCAGGGTCAGGGCGAAGATGCCCAGCATCAGCTTCTGGTGCGCCAGGGCTCGGCGCAGGCCGCGCTCGTACAGGGCCAGCAGGCGCTCGCCGAAACCCGGCTTGCCATGGGGCGGATGCACCGGGGCACGCATGAACAGCGCGGCCAGGGTCGGCGCCAGGGTCAGCGAGACCACCACCGAGATCATGATGGTCGAGGTGGCAGTCAGGGCGAACTCCTTGAACAGCCGGCCCACCACGCCACCCATGAACAGCAGCGGAATGAACGCCGCCACCAGGGAGAAGCTGATGGACACCACGGTGAAGCCGATTTCCCCGGCGCCCTTGATGGCCGCTTCGCGCATGCCATCGCCGGCCTCCAGGTGCCGGTGGATGTTCTCCACCACCACGATGGCATCGTCCACCACGAACCCCACGGCGATGACGATGGCCACCAGGGTCAGGTTGTTCAGGCTGAAGCCCATCACGTACATCAGCGCGCAACTGGCGGTCAGCGACACCCCCAGCACCGTCGAGACGATCAGGGTCGCCGACCACTGGCGCAGGAACAGCGCCATCACCGCCACCACCAGCAGCACCGCGATCAGCAGGGTGATCTCCACTTCATGCAGCGAAGCGCGGATGGTCTGGGTGCGGTCCACCAGCACCTTGACCTGCACCGAGGCCGGCAGCATCGCCTCCAGGCCCGGCAGGGCGGCCTGGATCCGGTCCACGGTCTCGACGATATTGGCGCCCGGCTGGCGCGAGATCACCAGGTTGACCCCGGGCTGGTCGCCGGACCAGGCCTGGACATAGGCGTCTTCCGGGCCATCCACCACCCGGGCCACGTCCTGCAGGCGCACTGGCGCGCCGTTCTTGTAGGACACGATCAACTGGCCGTACTCCTCGGGATGGAACAGCTGGTCGTTGGTGGACAGGGTGGAGATGCTCGAGGCGCCGTACAGTGCGCCCTTGGCCAGGTTGAGGCTGGTCTGCTGGATTGCCAGGCGGATGTCGGCCAGGGTCAGGCCGATGGCCGCCAGCTTGTCCGCCGAGGCCTGGACCCGGATGGCCGGGCGCTGCTGGCCGGTGATGTTGATCTGGCCGACCCCGTCGATCTGGCTGAGTTGCCGGGCCAGCAGGGTCTCGGCGTAGTCGCTCAGTTCGGTCCCGGGCATCTGGGTGGAGCTGATGCTGAGGATCAGCACCGGGCTGTCCGCCGGGTTGACCTTCTTCCAGGTAGGTAGCGTGGGCATGTCCTTGGGCAGCTTGCCGGCAGCGGTGTTGATCGCCGCCTGCACTTCCTGGGCGGCGGTGTCGATGCTCTTGTCCAGGGTGAATTGCAAGGTCAGCAGGCTGGTACCCAGGGCGCTGCTGGAGGTCATCTGGGTCATGCCGGGGATGGCGCTGAATTGCACTTCCAGGGGCGTGGCCACCGAGGAGGCCATGGTGTCCGGGCTGGCCCCGGGCAAGGCCGCCGAGACCTGGATGGTGGGGAACTCGGCCTCCGGCAATGGTGCCACCGGCAGGCGCGGGAAGGCGATCAGCCCCAGCAGCACCAGGGCGAAGGTCAACAGGACGGTGGCCACTGGATGGTCGACGCACCAGGCGGAAATCGAGCCATGGCCTTTCATGGCTTGGACTCCTGGGCCTGGGCCACCTGCGGCGGATCGCCCACCACCTGGACCAGCGCGCCGGGCTTGAGCCGCGACTGGCCGTCGCTGACCAGCACATCGCCGGCCTGGACCCCGGAAATGATATTCAGGGCGCTGTCCTGGTACAGCACCTGCACCGGCACCGCTTCCACCTTGTCGCCCTTGACCCGGTACACGAAGCGCTGGTCCAGGCCGCGCTGGACCACGGTCGGCGGTACGGTCAGCGCGCCCTGGTCCAGGGCGGTCTGGATCTTCACCGTTACCAATTGTCCAGGCCAGAGCGCCTGGCGAGCATTGGCGAACTCGGCCTTGGCGCGCAGGGTGCCGGTATCGCTATTGATCTGGTTGTCGATCAGGGTCATGTGGCCGTTGCCCAGCAGCGCCCCGGGGTGGTCGCCGTCGGCCCCCAGGTAGGCCTTGACCGCCGCTGGATCCTGGGCCTGGATCAGGCCTTGCAGGGTGGGCAGCATCTGCTGGGGCAGGGAAAACTCCACGGCGATGGGATCGATCTGGGTCACCGAGAACAGACCCTGGCTGTCGGTCATGCGCAGGAAGTTGCCTTCATCCACGGTACGAATACCCACTCGTCCAGTAACTGGAGAGCGGATCTGGGTGTAGGAGAGCTGTACCAGGGCGGCATCGATGGCTGCCTGGTTGCCCTGGACTGTGGCGTTGAGCTGGTTGACCAGGGCCAGTTGCTGGTCGTAGGTCTGCTTGGAAACCCCGTCATCCACCGACAGCAGCTTGTAGCGCTTGAGGTTGACCTGGGCCACCTGGAGCTGCGCCTGGTTCTGCGCCAGTTGGGCCCGAGCCTGGTCCAGGGCGGCACGGATCGCCCGGTCGTCGATGGTGGCCAGCAGGTCGCCGGCCTTGACCAGTTGCCCTTCCTTGACCAGCAACCGGGTGAGGATGCCATCCACCTGGGGCCGGATGACCACGCTGTGCAGCGACAGCACCGTACCGATGCCGCTGGTGTAGCGCGGCAGGTCCTGGCGGAGCACTTCCACCACCCGTACCGGAATCGCCGTGGGGGCGGCCGATCTGGCGGTCGTCGGCCGGTACAGGAACCACGCCCCGGTGGCGACGAGGGCCACGAGCAAGGCGGCGGTGACGGCGGTTTTCTTGGCGATGGACATGGAGGGAGGCGCCGGGGGGCAGTGATGTCGGAAGGATGGCCAGGATCTGTGGACAGTTATATTCCGGCGACCGGGTCAGCAGCGTGACGGCCAGCTGTCAGCGCTGTCAGAAAAGTCCTCGATGGGCGCTGTCGCCACGCTCAAAGTCCTGGGCCCTGCAGGTATACTGCCGCTCCCCGTGGTCCGTTCCTGGTCCCGGTTGTCCTATCTCCCCGGAGTTTCCATGACATCCCCCGTACAGCCCGATATCAATGCGGTTTCGCACACCGAGCCTGTGGCTGAGTCGGTCGCCAGCGACAGCGAAGGCAAGGCTGCGATCCCGGCGTTCAAGTTTCCTTTCAAGCCCGCGCAATTCCTGGCGGCCAAAAACGCGAGCCAGCCCAGCTATCGCAACGGTGCCGGCGACTACCACGCCAAGACCCCCGGTGTAGCGCCTCCGGGCACTCGACGCTCCATGGGCAAACGCTGAGATCGCCGACATTCGCGGATAAAGCAGCCATTTACGCTTTTCAAGCACGATGATGGCTAATTGCTTTAAAACTGAGCTGGATCAGTGTTTGTGCTTTCAGTGCGCTTAGAGTCAGCAGCCCTGCTGACTCTACCCAACAATTACGAGCGCGCTATCCATGAAGATCAACCTTCCGGTTACTGGGCGAAACGTGGACTTTGCCCCTGATGCGAACATCCTCTCGACCACCGATCTGACCAGCGCGATCACCTACGCCAACCCTGATTTCATCAATATCAGTGGTTACAGCCGTGAGGAATTGTTGGGCTCTCCCCATAACCTGTTGCGCCATCCGGACATGCCGAAGGCGGCGTTCGCCCATATGTGGCGGACCCTCAAGCGCGGCCGTTCGTGGATGGGCATGGTGAAGAACCGCTGCAAGAACGGCGATCACTATTGGGTCAGTGCCTACGTCACCCCCGTGACCCGCGACGGCCAGGCGGTGGAATACCAATCGGTGCGGACCAAGCCCAGCCCGCAACAGGTACAGGCTGCCGAGCGAGCCTATGGCCGCCTGAACAACCCGGGACCATCCTGGTGGAACCTGCTGCCGGTGATGAGCCTGCGCTTGCGCCTGTGGGCCTGGATCAGCGCCAGTTTCATCGGCACCTTCGGCATCTCGGTGTGGCTGTTGCCCCAGTCATGGATGTACCAGGGCGCGGCGGTGGCCCTGGGATGCTGCCTGGGCTCGTTGGGGGTCGGCTGGCAGTTGCGGCCACTGGGGCGCCTGAACCAACGGGCGCGGCAGATCGGTGACAACCCTTTGAGCCAGGGCATCTATACCGGGCGGATGGACGAGTTCGGGCGTATCGAGTTCGCCCTGCAGATGCTCGAGGCCCAGGTCGGCGCGGTGGTGGGGCGTATTGGCGACGCTTCCCAGCGCCTGGCCGGGCATGCGTCCGAGCTGGTGGAACACTTGCATTGCAGCCACAACAGCACCCTGGAGCAGCAGGCGGAAACCGATCAGGTAGCGGCGGCCATCAACCAGATGGCGGCCAGCGTGGCCGAGGTGGCCACCCATGCCCAGCAGGCTTCGGTGGCGGCCGACCAGGCGGAGAGCGAAACCCGCGAGGGCCACCTGTTGGTGGGGGAAAGCCGCAGCGCGGTGCTGCGCCTGGCCAACGAGCTGGAGCGGGCGACTGAAGTCATCCATCAGTTGGAAAGCCACAGCATCGACATTTCCGGGGTGCTGGAGGTGATCCGCAGCATCGCCGAGCAGACCAACCTGCTGGCCCTGAATGCGGCGATCGAGGCGGCGCGCGCCGGGGAGCAGGGCCGCGGTTTCGCCGTGGTGGCCGACGAGGTGCGCGGGTTGGCCCAGCGGACCCAGGATTCCACCAATGAGATCCAGCGCATGATCAGCACCCTGCAAAACGGTGCGCGCAACGCCGTCGAGGCCATGCAGCACAGCAGCCAGCATGTGGAAAGCAGCGTCGACCAGGCCCAGCGTGCGGCGGTGGCCCTGGACGGCATCAGCCAGCGGGTCAACCAGATCACCGAGATGAGCTTGCAGATCGCCGCGGCAGTGGAAGAGCAGAGCGCGGTGAGCGAAGACATCAACCGCAACATCATCGGCATTCGCAATGCCTGCGAGGCGACCGTCCATGCCGGCCAGCTCAGCCATGTGAACTCCGGCGACGTGGCCGGCCTGGCAGGGGATCTGCGCCAACTGGCCCTGGAGTTCTGGCACAAGCGCGCCTGAGCCGCGTCTCGATGCCGCCAGGCGCCGGGCTCAGGCGGCCCGCAGCGGGATGAAGGCGTAGTCCAGGGGCGTATCGCTGGCCACCTGGGCGCCACTGGCCGCGACCTCGGCGGCGACTTGTTCGTTGGACAGGTGGAAGCGCCAGGCTTGTTCCGGCGCTGCGAGCGGGTTGGCCTGGAACTGGTCGATGGCCTGGGCCAGGGCGCCCATGTCCGGCAGGTAGGCGGTAAAGCCGTCCCCCTTGAGCGCCGTGGTGCGGATGCCCAGTCGGGCGCAGATGGCTTGCTTGGCCTGGATGTCATCCCGGTCGGCCTGGCGCGAGCGCTGGATCAGTTCGGCCAGTTGCTCATCCACCAATTGTCCGCCGAGGATCAATTGCGGGCCCTGTTCCCAGGATTCCGGCGGGCACTCCTTGGCCGTGGGAACCAGAGGAATGTGCGGATTGATCTCCATGGGGTAGATGCGGCACACCAACGGCCTGCGCTCATAGATGCGGCACAGCTGGTCTTCGTCAAGATTCCGGCAGGGACCGACGTTATAGGCGGCGAAGGTGATCGCCACATAGGCATCGGCACTGCCGCTGGGCACCCGGCAGGAACGGCGCTGGGCATGTTCGCGTTGCTGTGTCGGCAAACCCAGGCCATTGCCGAGGAAGGCCTCCACCAGCACGATCACCTGGCCGCCATCGGCCGCCCAGGCCCGGGCTTCGGCGAGAGTCAGGGGAACATGGTGGTCGTGGCAGCACTTGCCACAGCCTACGCAGGAAAACCGAGTGTTCATGGCGTGAGCAACCAAAGCGGATCGAAAGGGCGCGTCGTCTTTCTGTTGTTCGACGCTGCGAATGGCCCTGGCGAAGCAAGTTATGCGCCAGTCAACGGCTCTTGAGCGCTGGGCCAATGCTGTCCCACTCGCTGACCACCGCCTTGCGGCTTGGTCGGTGGTACAGGCACAGCTCGATGCCGTTGCGGCCCTGCATGTGCTTCTGTGGATACTGGCCCTGGAGCAACAGGGCGCTATAGCCGACCCTGTCGTCGAACTGGGTGCCGGGGCCCAGCGGTTTGGCGTCTTTCAGGCCGCTGGCCTGGACGCAGGCGCGCTGCATGGCCTGCTCCAGTTCGGCCCAGGCCTGGTCGCTGGAAGCGTGGGCCGGGCCAGAGACGGCGACGAGACAGAGCAGGGCCAGGGTCTTGTGGTTCATGGAGTGCGATCTCAAGGCGTGATACCCAGATGGACCCTGGCGACGGCCTGTGGTTCGCTGCTGTCGCAGGCGACAGGAGGGGAGGGCGAAGGTCTTGCGGGTCTGGTCGCGGCCTCGCAGGCTCAGCAGTGGCTACAGGCCGTGCGTGTCGGCGTAAGTTTGCCTATGGCACCAGCTCGCGGCGGACCACTTGCATACCCGCGCTGTCGTACAGGCGGCGGGCGCGCAGGTTGTCTTCCAGCACCTTGAGGTCGAGCCGCTCCTCCCGGCGTTCGGCGAACATCACGAACACCTGTTGCAAAAGGGCCCGGCCCAGGCCTCGGCCGCGTGCGTCGGCATGCACCACCAGGTCCTTGAGGTAGGCGCTGGTCCAGCACTGGGCCACGCCTATGACCCGGCCGGCCTCCTGGAGCACCAGGCAGAGTTCAGGATCGTATTCGGCATCGGTCTCGAAGGCCTTGCGCCAGGTATCGAGGTCCGGGACGCGGCCGCCGCCGTCCAGGTAACCCAGCTGCATCAAATGATGCACCTCTGGTGCGAGATCCGGGCTGTAGTGGCTCAGGCTGACCCCGGCCGGCCATCGAGGGGCGAGTTGCGGGCCGCTCAGGTCGCGGCGCATCAACAGACAATAGCGCTCTTCCACGGTTCAGGCTCCGTGGGCGGCGATGGCCTTGGCCGCATCGATCAGGCAGCGAGTCAGCTCCGGCGAGGAGAACTTGGTCAGCACCGCATTGGCCCCGGCCTGGCGCGCCTTATCGCTGTTCATCGCGCTGTCCAGGGAGGTATGCAGCAGCACATACAGGTGGGCGAAGTCCGGGGTCTCGCGCAGGGTCCGGGTCAGGGCATAGCCGTCCATCTCGGACATTTCGATGTCCGAGACGATCAGGTTGATTTCGTTGGCCGTGCCTTGCAGTTCCAGCAGGCAGTCGATGGCTTCCTTGGCGCTGCGGGCGGTGTGGCATTGCAGGCCGAGGTTGCGCAGGGTGTGCACCGATTGCTGCAGCGCCACCTGGCTGTCGTCCACCACCAGGATGCGCGCGTTGCCCAGGGCATCGGCGTCTTCCATGCTCAATTCGGTGGGTGCCATCTCGATCTGGGCCGGGGCGATGCCATGGATCACCTTCTCGATGTCCAGCACCTGCACCAGGGTCCCGTCTACCTGGGTCACCCCGGTGATGTAGGACTTGATGCCGCCCGAGCCGTAGGGCGGCGGACGGATATCGGTGGTCAGGCAGTGCACGATTTTGCTCACGGCCTGCACGTGCAGGCCCTGCTTGGAGCGGCTGACGTCGGTGACGATCAGGCAGCCGGCGTCCGGGTCGGCCAGGGGACGCTCGCCGATGGCCCGGCTGAGATCGATCACCGACAGCGAGTTGCCGCGCAAAGTGGCGATGCCTTTCACATGGGGATGGGATTCAGGCAGCTTGGTCAGGGGCGGGCAGGGAATGATTTCGCTGACCTTAAGCAGGTTGATGGCCATCAGCTTGCCGCTGCGCAAGGTAAACAGCAGAAGCGAAAGCGAATCTGCGCGGGCTTTGTTGGAGGACATAAAAACCTTCTTCTTGAAGAATTGGCGCGTGGATCGAACCACGGACAACCATTGATAACGGGTTATCGACGTTTTCAGGACAGGCTTTAGCCGGATTGGCCGATCCGGCTCGTTGCATGCACCGCCCCGAGTGCGCTCATTTGAGCCCCAGGCGCCTGGCCAGGCGACTCAGGTTGGCCCTGTCCAAGCCTAGCTCACGGGCGGCGGCGGCCCAGTTGTGCTGGTGCCGTTGCAGGCAGGCGTCGATCAACTGGCGCTGGTAGTGCTCGGTGGCCTGGCGCAGGTCCCCGGAAGCCGCCAGTGGCAGGGCCGGCGGCGCTGCTTCGGCGGCCACGCCGGGTTTTTCGCCTGCATGGGGCAGGTCCAGGTCCGCGGCGTCGAGGCTGAGGATCTTCGGCCGTTGCCGGTGGTTACCCAGGGCCTTGAGGGCGCTGCGGCCGATCAGGTGCTCCAGCTCGCGGACGTTGCCCGGCCAGTGGTAGGCCAGCAACGCGGCCTGGGCATCGGCGCTCAGGCGCAGGCTGCCCAGGCCCATGCGTGAACGGTTCTGCTCCAGGAAGTAGCCGCTGAGCAGCAGCACGTCCCGGCCACGGTCGCGCAACGCCGGGACGCGCAGTGGATAAACGCTCAGGCGATGGTAGAAGTCGGCACGATAGCGGCCGTTGCGCACCTCTTGGGCCAGGTCGCGATTGGTCGCGGCGATCAGGCGCACGTCCACCCGATGCTCCTTGTCCGAGCCCAGGCGCTGCAACTGGCCGCTTTGCAGCACGCGCAACAGCTTGGCCTGGACGAGCAACGGCAATTCGCCCACTTCGTCGAGGAACAGGGTGCCGCCGTTGGCCAGCTCGAACTTGCCCTGGCGGTCCTGGGTGGCGCCGGTGAAGGCGCCCCGGACATGGCCGAACAGTTCGCTTTCCACCAGGGTATCCGGCAGGGCCGCGCAGTTGAGGCTGACCAGCGGCTGGTCGGCGCGTAGCGAGGCGGCGTGGATGGCCTGGGCCACCAGTTCCTTGCCGACCCCGGTTTCTCCGGTGATCAGGACCGTCAGGTCGCTGCTGCCCACCAGGGCGATTTCTTCCATCAGGTGCTTGTGGGCCTTGCTCTGGCCGATCATTTCCCGATGCTGGCCGCTGGCCTGGCGATACACCTCGGCGCGCTGGTGCTCGTTCTCCGCTCGCTGGGCTAGGCGTTCGATGCGTTCGGCGGCGCTGACGGTGGCCGCGGCCAGGCTGGCGAAGGCCTGCAGGGCATCCAGCTCGATGGGTTCGAACCGTTGCGGATCCAGCGCGTCGAGGGTCAGCAGGCCCCATGGGCGTTCGTCGACGAACAGTGGGCAGCCCATGCAATCGTGGATCTCCAGGTGTTCGTCGAGCCCTTCCACCAAACCGTCGTAGGGGTCGGGTAGCTGGCTGTCGCTGGCGAAGCGGGTTGGTCCCGGGCTGGCCAGCAACGCGGCGAAACGTGGGTGTTCGCTGACCTTGAAGCGACGGCCCAGGGTGTCGGTGCTCAGGCCATCGACGGCTAGCGGCACCAGCCACTCGCCATCCAGGCGCAACAGCGCGGCGGCGTCGCAAGGCAGGAGCACGCGCAGGGCCTCCAGCAGGCGTCGATAGCGCTCGCCTTCCGGCAATTCCCGGGACAGGTCGGTGACCAGGGGCAGCAGCGTGGTGAGCAGGGCTTTTGCAGTCATAAAGACTCCTTGTAGTCGTTACGACTATAAATTCATTGGGGTCTTTATGACTACTATGTTTTTAACTTGTTGAATTTAAATGATTTTTATCTTGGCACGAATACTGATTGGACGAGGGAAACCTGCAAGCAGTCATAAGTCCAGGAGTTGTCCCATGCTAAGCGTCCAAGATCGCGCCATCATCAAATCCACCGTGCCCCTGCTGGAAAGCGGTGGTGAGGCCCTGATCACCCACTTCTACCGGATGATGCTCTCGGAGTATCCAGAAGTCCGCCCACTGTTCAACCAGGCCCACCAGGCCAGCGGCGACCAACCCCGGGCCCTGGCCAATGGCGTGCTGATGTACGCCCGGCACATCGACCAGCTCGACCAGCTGGGAGACCTGGTAGCCAAGATCATCAACAAGCACGTCGCCCTGCAGATCCTGCCGGAGCACTACCCCATCGTCGGCAGCTGCCTGTTGCGGGCCATCGCGGAAGTGCTGGGCAGCGAGATCGCCACCCAGGAGGTCATCGATGCCTGGGCCGCAGCCTACAACCAGCTGGCGAACATCCTGATCAGCGCCGAGGCGGCCATCTACGACGAGAAGGCCCAGGCCCCGGGCGGCTGGCGTGGTGCCCGGGAGTTCAAGTTGGTGCGCAAGGTGCAGGAAAGTGCGGAAATCACCTCCTTGTATTTCGAGCCGGCCGACCAGGGGCCGATCCTCGCCGCCGAACCGGGCCAGTACATCGGCCTGCAACTGTTCATCGATGGCCAGGAAATTCGCCGCAATTACTCGCTGTCGGCCCTGTCCGACCAGGGCCAGTACCGCATCAGCGTCAAGCGCGAGGCCGGTGGCGTGGCCTCCAACTATCTGCATGACCAATGCCCGGTGGGCAGCAGCATCATGCTGTTCCCGCCTGCCGGGGAATTCACCCTGCAGGCCAGCGACAAGCCGCTGGTGCTGATCAGTGGGGGCGTCGGCATTACCCCGACCTTGCCGATGCTGGAGGCAGCGTTGGCTACCGAGCGTCCGGTACACTTCATTCATTGTGCGCGCAACGGCCAGGTGCATGCCTTCCGCCAGTGGGTCGACGCCCTGGCTGAACGTTATCCACAGCTCAAGCGTTTCTACTGCTATGCCGAGGATGATGGCGTCAGCCCGGCGGCCGACAACCTGGGCTTGTTGACCCAGGATCAGCTGGCGCAGTGGCTGCCCGAACAGCGCGACCTGGATGCCTACTTCCTCGGTCCCAAGGGCTTCATGGCGGCGATCAAGCGCCACCTGAAGGCCCTGGGCATTCCTGAGCAGCAGAGCCGCTACGAGTTCTTTGGCCCGGCCGCGGCCCTGGAGTAACCCTCCCGCCTGCCGGCTCCTGTCCTCCAGGGGCCGCTTGCCGGCGCCCACCATGTGCATTCCAGCCACCATGGGGCGCCGGCAATCTCCAGACCCATTGGCCGACCTTGGAAGGCGGCTGCCGGGTTAATCCCGACTTAACCTGCCTGTCGTTAATTGCCTGCGATATCGTCCGAGGCGCGATTGCCCGGGCGATCCGTTCGATTGCGTTGTTCGCCCGGCTGGCCTTGGCTTGCAGCCTGCAAGCCGTGCATTCAAAGGTCATGTTCAGCGTGTAGACTTCCGGGCAGTGCGACGGCGAACCGGCCATTTGGCAATTTCACAGCGTGCCGCCGCGATAGAGGCGGGCGGCCGCTGCAACACACAGAAAAAGGAATAGGGATGAGTGACGACAGACTGCGTTTGGGGCGTGAACGACGCTTCCTGGTACTGCTTGGGGTGATCTGCCTGGCACTGATCGGTGGTGCTTTGTACATGCAGGTGGTGCTGGGCGAGGCGCCTTGTCCGCTGTGCATCCTGCAACGCTACGCCTTGTTGCTGATCGCGATCTTCGCCTTCATCGGCGCGGCCCTGGGCTCGCGCCGCGGCGTCACCATCATGGAGACCCTGGTGGTCATCTGCGCCATCGCCGGCGCCGGGGTGGCCGGGCACCATGTGTATACCCAGTTCTATCCGGCGGTGAGCTGTGGCATCGATGTACTGCAGCCGATCGTCGACAGCCTGCCGCTGGCGAGCATCTTTCCCCTGGGTTTCCAGGTCGATGGTTTCTGCTCCACGCCGTACCCGCCGATCCTTGGCCTGTCCCTGGCCCAGTGGGCGTTGCTGGCGTTCGTGCTGACAGTGATCCTGGTACCGCTGGGCGTGGTGCGCAATCGCAAGAAAACCTATTGATCGTCTTGCAAAAGCCCCGGTTCCTGTGGAGGAGCCGGGGCTTTTTCATGTCGCGCATGAGGTGCCTGAAAAGTCCGTGATTTGCGGCAAGCCAGGGGGCAACAAAAGTGCGACATGTTGTCACACTGTCGCAGCCGCAGAGAGACAAGGGAATGGTTTCAAGAGACTGCAATTTCACCAACTGGTTCAATTCGAGCCTGTCAGTTTGTGTATGCCGGCAATGTCGAAAAAACCCATAGCCTGCTATCTATACAATTCTTCACAGACCCCGTTTTACAAGGGCTGAGCCATACGGATGGCGGCTTTCAGCGACTTTTTCAGGCGCTTGCCGATACTGGCATGAGGGGCTTTTCTGGGGTTTTTGTTGCGAATGAAAATCGATATGATTGCGGTCCTTCGTAACAATCATGTGGGATTGTTGCGGTCAGCGATAAAAATTATTTCGGGATAAGACATGGTTTATAAAACGCGACATATCTACAATCGCCCGCACTGAATTTCCGACGCTGCTCACCCCTGAGCACACGAGGATGGTCGAGGAGTGGATTGAGCGCTCCATGCGACTGCAGGTGTCGGCGCCTTCCTAACTTCCGCACCAAATGGAATTGGTCTGTAACAAGGCCTTTGACCACGAGATCGAATAAGAACCACTGCTAGCCCGGGATGTGTCGTTGAGCGTTTCACCGCAACGGGCAGGCCCTTATTCAATTGAAGAAAAATGCCAACCCTTGGCAGGGTGAAGTGTTGGCGATCAAAACCCAACTGCATTGCGCAAGCTGCTTTAGAGGTCGTGAGATGAGTAAAAACAGGTACCCCAGATTACTAGGCTTATTGCCGCTGCTCAGCATGTTGATGCTGGGAGGCTGCAAATGGACCTTGCTTGATCCCAAGGGTCAGGTCGGTCTGGACGAACGAAACCTGATCATCACTGCAACCATCCTGATGCTGCTGGTGGTGGTGCCGGTCATTCTCATGACCTTCGCCTTCGCCTGGAAGTATCGTGCTTCCAACCAGAACGCGACCTACGCGCCGAAATGGTCCCACTCCACCAAGATCGAAGTGGCCGTATGGGCCGTGCCGATCATGATCATCCTGGCCCTGGGCTATGTGACCTACAAGTCGACCCACGCCCTGGACCCTTATCGTCCGCTGGAGTCCGACGTCAAGCCGGTGACCATCGAAGTGGTCGCGATGGACTGGAAATGGCTGTTCATCTATCCGGAGCAGGGCATTGCCACGGTCAACAAGATCGTGTTCCCGGCGCATACCCCAGTCAATTTCCGCGTGACCTCCGACACCGTGATGAACTCGTTCTTCATCCCGGGCCTGGGCGGCCAGATCTACGCGATGGCGGGCATGACCACCAAGCTGCACCTGATTGCCAACCAGAACACCGAACTTGAAGGTATCTCCGCCAACTACAGCGGCGCGGGTTTCACCGGCATGAAGTTCAAAGCGATCGCAACCAGCCAGGAAGAGTTCGACGCCTGGGTAAACGAAGCCAAGAAGGCACCTAAACAGCTGGACACAGCTGAATACGCGGCCCTTTCCAAGCCAAGCCAGAACAACCCTGTGGAGCTCTACTCCTCGTACGCGCCAAACCTGTTCCAGACCATCGTCGACAAGTATGAAGGTATGACTCCAGGCAAGCCGCTCAAGCACGAGAAGAAAGAGAAAGAAGTGGCCACTTCGCAGGGAATGGACATGAGCTCGCATTCAGCTGCCGGGGCAGAGGAGTAAACGATGTTTGGTAAATTAAGTCTGGACGCGATACCGTTCCACGAGCCGATTGTCATGGTGACCATTGCCATGATCGCGCTGGGTGGTCTGGCGGTCGTCGCGGGTATCACCTATTTCAAGAAATGGACCTACCTGTGGTCCGAGTGGCTGACTTCGGTCGACCACAAGAAAATCGGCGTGATGTACATCATCGTTGCCATGGTCATGCTGCTGCGTGGCTTTGCCGACGCCATCATGATGCGTTCCCAGCTGGCCCTGGCCACCGAGGGTTCGCCTGGTTACCTGCCACCTGAACACTATGACCAGATCTTCACCGCCCACGGTGTGATCATGATCATCTTCATGGCGATGCCATTCTTCACCGGCCTGATGAACCTCGTCGTGCCGCTGCAGATCGGCGCTCGCGACGTGGCCTATCCATTCCTCAACTCCCTGAGCTTCTGGCTGCTGGTTTCCGGCGTCGTGCTGATCAACCTGTCCCTGGGCGTTGGCGAATTCGCCAAGACCGGCTGGGTTGCCTATCCGCCGCTGTCGGGCCTGCAATACAGTCCTGGCGTGGGTATGGACTACTACATCTGGGCGCTACAGCTTTCAGGTCTAGGGACAACGCTGACGGGGGTCAACTTCCTGGCCACCGTACTGAAGATGCGTACCCCGGGCATGAAGATCATGGACATGCCGATCTTCACCTGGACCTGCACCTGGGCCAACGTGCTGATCGTGGCTTCGTTCCCGATCCTGACCGCTACCCTGGCGCTGCTGACGCTTGACCGCTACATGGATTTCCACATTTTCACCAATGAACTTGGTGGCAATCCGATGATGTACGTGAACCTGTTCTGGGCCTGGGGTCACCCCGAGGTGTACATCCTGATCCTGCCGGCGTTCGGTATCTTCTCCGAAGTCATCTCGACCTTCTCCGGCAAGCGCCTGTTCGGCCACCATTCGATGATCTACGCTTCGGGCGCGATCTCGATCTTGGGCTTCATGGTTTGGCTGCACCACTTCTTCACCATGGGTTCGGGTGCCAGCGTCAACGCCTTCTTCGGCCTGGCGACGATGCTGATTTCGATCCCGACCGGGGTGAAGCTGTTCAACTGGCTGTTCACCATCTACCACGGCCGCTTGCGCATCACCAGCCAGGTTCTTTGGACCCTGGGCTTCATGGTGACCTTCGCCATCGGCGGCATGACCGGCGTACTGCTGGCCATCCCGGGTGCCGACTTCGTTCTGCACAACAGCCTGTTCGTGATCGCGCACTTCCACAACGTGATCATCGGCGGTGCGGTATTCGGTTACATCGCCGGCTTCGGCTTCTACTTCCCGAAAGCCTTCGGCTTCAAGCTGCATGAAGGTTGGGGCAAGGCTGCTTTCTGGTTCTGGATCTCGGGCTTCTTCGTCGCGTTCATGCCGCTCTATGCACTGGGCTTCATGGGCATGACCCGTCGCCTGAACGCCACCACCAACCCAGAGTGGGTACCGTACCTGTACGTCGCCATGGTGGGTGCAGTCTTGATCGCCGTGGGTATCGCCTGCCAGTTGATCCAGCTGTATGTCAGCGTGCGTGATCGCAAGCAGAACATGTGTGTATCGGGCGACCCGTGGAATGCCCACACCCTGGAATGGTCGACTTCGTCGCCACCTCCGTTCTACAACTTCGCGGTACTGCCGAAAGCCGAAGGTATCGATCCGTTCACCGAAGCCAAGGAAAACGGTACTGCCTACGAGCAGCCTGGCCGCTACCAGCCGATCCACATGCCCAACAACACCGCTACCGGTTTGGTCATGGGGGCTCTGCTGACCGTGTTCGGTTTCGCCATGATCTGGCACATCTGGTGGATGGCCATCGCAAGCCTGGCCGGCACCGTGATCTATTTCGCGATCCACGCTGCCCGTGATGATCAAGGCTACATGGTGCCGGTCGAGACGATCGAGCGCATCGAAGCCGAGCAGCACAAGCGTCTGGTATCGGAGAAGAAGATCCCGGCTACCCGTGTTGAAACCTCGTTGGAACAGGCTTAATCCATGTCGAACTTAGTGACCAATGCTGGACACGCCCATGGTCATGACCATGGGCACGATGACCATCACCACGACTCGGGCGAGATGACCGTATTCGGTTTCTGGCTCTACTTGATGACCGACTGCATTCTGTTTGCGTCGATCTTCGCGGTATACGCGGTACTGGTTAACAACGTAGCGGGTGGCCCGTCGGGCCACGACATCTTCGAACTGCCTTATGTACTGGGCGAAACCGCTCTGCTGCTGTTCAGTTCGATCACCTACGGCTTCGCCATGCTGGCGTTCTTCCGGGGCAACAAGAAGCAGGTTCTGGGCTGGCTGGCCATGACCTTCCTGTTCGGCCTGGGCTTCATCGGCATGGAGATCAACGAGTTCCACCTGCTGATCTCCGAAGGCTACGGCCCTAGCCGTTCCGGCTTCCTGTCCGGGTTCTTCACCCTGGTCGGTACCCACGGTCTGCACGTGACCAGCGGCCTGATCTGGATGGCAATCATGATGTACCAGGTGCAGAAAAAAGGCCTGACGGCGACCAACAAGACCCGTCTGAGCTGCCTGAGCCTGTTCTGGCACTTCCTGGACGTTGTGTGGATCTGCGTATTCACCGTTGTTTACCTGATGGGGACTATGTAAATGGCTAACGCATCACATTCCCACAATGGCCACGACGAAGCCGGCCACGGCAGCGTCAAGTCCTACGCCATCGGCTTCATCCTGTCGGTGATCCTGACCCTGATCCCGTTCGGCCTGGTGATGTACCCATCGCTGCCTAAAGACGTGACCCTGTGGATCGTCCTGGCGTTCGCGGTGATCCAGGTGCTGGTGCACCTGGTGTACTTCCTGCACCTGGACCGTTCCGCGGCACAGCGCAACAACGTGGTGGCGTTCATCTTCGCCGCGTTGGTCATTGTCCTGCTGGTTGGTCTGTCGTTGTGGATCATGTTCAGCATCCACACCGTCATGATGGCGAAGTGAGGTAGACCCGATGTCGCTCAAGCACTTTATCCAAATCACCAAACCGGGGATCATTTTCGGTAACGTGCTTTCGGTGGCAGGCGGGTTCTTCCTGGCCTCGAAGGGGCATGTCGATCTGGCCATTTTCCTGGCCGCCATGATCGGCACCTCGCTGGTGGTAGCGTCCGGTTGCGTGTTCAACAACTGCATCGACCGTGACATCGACCTGAAGATGGAGCGCACCAAGAACCGCGTGCTGGTCCAGGGCCTGATCTCCCTGGAAGTGGCCCTGGTCTATGCCTCCCTCCTCGGCGTCGCCGGCGTCGCCCTGCTGTACTACGTGGCCAACCCGTTGGCCGCATTGTTCGCGGTAATCGGCTTTGTCATCTACGTTGGCCTCTACAGCCTGTACCTCAAGCGCAAGTCGGTTCACGGCACGCTGGTGGGCAGTCTGTCCGGGGCCATGCCGCCGGTGATTGGTTACGTGGCCGTGAGCAACAGCTTCGACATGGCCGCGTTGACCCTGCTGGTGATGTTCAGCCTGTGGCAGATGCCGCACTCCTACGCCATCGCGATCTTCCGCTTCAACGACTACCTGGCCGCATCAATTCCGGTGCTGCCGGTCAAGCGCGGTATTCGCGTGGCCAAGAAGCACATCCTGCTCTACATCCTGGCGTTCCTGGTGGCGACCCTGATGCTGACCTTCAGCGGGTATGCCGGCATGAGCTACATGGCGGTAGCGGCGGCGATGGGCATGTACTGGCTGTACATGGCCTGGACCGGCTACAAGGCGGTGGATGACACCGTATGGGCCCGCAAGCTCTTCGTGTTCTCGATCTTCACCATCACCGCGCTGAGCGTGATGATGTCGGTGGATTTCAAGGCCCCGACCGAGTTGCTGCTGACCTACGCCCACTAAGCCCGGGCCACGGAAAAGCCCCGCCTTCGCAAGAAGCGCGGGGCTTTTTCATTTCATGGCGGTCACATCATTTAAAGCTTTAGGCCCGAAGCTTTTGCCTGGGCGGGTAAAATGCGCCGCTCGTGATGAACCTGAGTGGATGGAATGGAACGCGGTATCGAACTATACGACTCGAAGGAGCGCTACGGCGCCGTCAGTCGCGGATTGCACTGGGCCATGGCATTGGCCTTCGCCTGGATCTACAGCACTGCCGGTGCGCATTACCTGCTGGCTGATTCGGCCCTGGACGAGTTCCTCTGGCCGACCCACAAGCAGGTGGGCCTGCTGCTGATGGCCCTGTTGCTGGTGAGGGTGCTGTGGAGCCTGTTGAATCGCCGTCGGCGGCCACCGAGCCTCAACCTCGCGGCAACGCTGGGGCATGGGCTGCTATATGTGGGAATGTTCGCCATTCCGTTTCTCGGCCTGCTGCGCCAGTACGGTTCGGGGCGCGCTTTCTCCGCCTTCGGCCTGCCGGTAATGAGTGGCTTCGAAGGGCCGAAGATCCAGTGGATGACCGATCTGGGCAACAACTTCCACAGCCTCCTGGGCTGGACCTTGCTGGTGTTGATCCTTGGCCATGTCGCGGCGTTGATCTTGCACTGTGCCAAGGGCCAGGGGCATATCCTGCGTCGTATGCTGGGCAATGCCTCTGCGGTTTGAGTATTTTAACCTGCAGCAAGAAAACCCCGCCTTCGAGAGAAGTGCGGGGTTTTTTACTGGCCGTCATTGTTGGGCATTCAGGGCACTGTTCAAGCGTTCTTATCTTGCCTGGCTGCTGGTCATGTACTTACTGAGCAATGACCTTGCGCCATAAGCGGGCAAGATATTGAAGAGCGCAAAAAACACCTTGATCGCGATCTGCAAGAGAACCATGTTGAGGATGTCAGCGTTGCGCATCAGCCCATAAAAGACGATGTAGCAGAATAGAAAACTGTCGATGATCACTGCAAAGAAGGTACTCAAGAATATTCGCAGGAACAGGAATCTGGAGTTCGTCAGTTCTTTTATTTTGCACAGTAAATAGGAGTTTATGTTTTCCGAAACAAGGAATGAGATGGATGACGCCACCAGTACGGACGATACTTGGGTGATCACATCATTATAAGGCGAGTCGAATTTCCAGCCGGGCAGACCAGGGAGGAAGGTCGAGCCATAGAGGAGAATGAACACGGTGGAGGTACTGGCGAACGCGAAGAAAATGGCTTTTCTTGCCAGGCGGAGCCCAAAGTTTTCGTTTAGCAGGTCAACGATCAAAAAGGTCAGGGAGTAAAGAAAGGTTCCTGGAGTGATGACGATGCCCAGCGATTCCAGGTAGATCGGCTTGGTTGCGGCGATGCTGGTGAAGATATAGAAGGTAACAAGCAGCAGATTCAGGGTTATATAGATCATCCATGAGGTTTCATGGCGGTCATTCAAGTCATAAGCAGTGAGACTCTCTCCTTGGGAGTAGAATTTTCGATAAAGATTCTTGATTTCTATCTTGTTCAGGTTGTCTATTATTTCGCTGTTCAAGACTTCGCTTAGTTTGATTTTGATAACCTTGCCGGTTGCGATGATCATGATTATCGCAAGCTTCTTGTTGTTATCGAATCCCAGGAGCTTGTATTTGCTGTTGTCAATTTCAAAGGCCGACATGGAACCGCTCCTCGATGATATCGCCGACTACGATCATGCGGTCCGAGTCGGAGCGAGCATCATTCGATATCAGAAGCTTTGTTGTCAGTTTGTCGTAGATCAGCTTTTCCTTGTCGTCACTCGATGAACCTTTTTGCACGATCAACAGATCGCCGGCTTCATTCACGCCTGGAATTTCATTCTCCAGCAACACGGCTATCAGATTAGCGGAAGTGCCGAAGTAGTAGGTCAATGGGTAAAGCGTGACCAGCTCGCCAATTCGCTTTCCCATGCTGGCCATCAGCAGCCTCTCCTTGATGATCGGAACGGCTGCCGGGTTCATGTTTCCTTGAGGGGAGATACTGCTCTCGATGATCTCCTTTTCCTCGAAGTCGACAGTTTCTATCTCTTCATAGGAAACGCCGAAGAAGTCGGAGATTTTCCGGATGGTGGACTGCTGTACGTTGCTGACCTTGCCTTCCAGGATGTTGTAGATGGTCGTTCTGGTCAGGCCGCTGGCGTTGCACAAGGACAGTTGTGTCTCACCACGACTTTTTATCAGGTACTTGATGTTGCTCTTTAAATGCTCTGTTCTTTCTCTTTTGTGCATCAGTTGCTCACCACTTCCTTTTGGTCCTGATCCCTCGAGTCCTGCATAGCGATCGTGCAGTGCCTAGGGACAACTGCCTGACGCTGGCACGAGTCCTGCCAGGGCAATTTTGGCAATTTCTGCCAGCTCGCTAGTGCTCCCTTGCGTGCCGCGTTCCTCCTGGAATCCTTGATGGTCGATATCCAGGGCGATCAAATCCCTTGGAAACGGCCGGATTGCTGGTTCAGGGGAGAAAGGCGGCGTGGGAGCCGGCCGTGACCATACAGCTCTCGAGGCGCGGCGTCATGACCCTGGTGACAAACCTGAACACAAGGCAAGGTCGATGTCATTTCGACCTCTCAAGAAAAGCCTCATTTAATTTAGCTTATGTTCAATTTTTTGATTAATTTTGTTACATCTCGTACAGTCATCGCCAGGGATGGATTAGCCCGTTGTGCCCAAACGAACGTAAAACCCAGGAAGCGTGCCTTCGTTCGTGGCATGCGACACACAAGGAAGGGACAGAGAACCATGGCAGCCGATACTGAACCACTCAGGACCCAGGCAGACCTGTTGCGACGTGGCTTGGCCGAATTACGAACTGAAGACGCCGAGTTGGCAAGCATCCTGGATGCGGAAATCACACGTCAACACCGCACGTTGTCCTTGGTTTCATCCTCTTGCGCGGCGGGCCCCCGGACCTTGGCGGCATCTGCCTCGGCCTTGCTCAACGTCACGGTCGAGGGCATTCCCGGTCGACGCCATCATGCCGGTTGCGAAAACGCCGACCTGGTGGAGTCCCTGGCGATCCGCCGAGCCAAGGAACTGTTCGCTGCCCAGTATGCCGGGGTGCAATCGCATTCGGCCTCCAATGCCAATTACCAGGTCCTGTCGGCCCTGGCCGAGCCCGGCGACACCATCCTCGGCATGGCCCTGGACCATGGCGGCGACCTGACCCATGGCAGTTCCCTGGCGTTCAGCGGTGTCCACTACAAGGCGATCCGCTACGGCACCACGGCCCAGGGCGCCATCGACTACCAGCAAGTACGGCAACTGGCCTTGGCCCATCGCCCGCGCATCATCATCTGTGGGGCGACGGCCTATTCACGGATCGTCGACTTCCAGCGCTTTCGTGCCATCGCCGATGAAGCCGGAGCCATTCTCCTGGCCGACATTTCCCATATCGCCGGGCTGGTGGCCACCGGGCGTCATCCGAGCCCGATCGATGCGGCTCACGTCACTACTTGCTGTACCCACAGACAGCTCGGCGGGCCTCGCGGCGGGTTGATTCTCTCGGGACGCGATGCCGACACCAAGGTGCCGGGCCTCAGGTCGAGCTTTCGTCGAGTGCTCGACCAGGCCGTGTTTCCCGGGATGCAGGGGGCGCCGGCGGTCAACATGATCGCCGCCAAGGCGGCCGCGCTGGGTTATGCCAAGTCGGTGCAGTTCGATGCCTACATGGGGCGGGTGCGCACCATCGCCGATGAAATGGCCGATGCATTCATGGAGCGGGACTATGAAGTCGTGGGCGGCGGCACGGAGAATCACACCATCCTGCTGCGCTTGCATGGAGGCATCAGCGGCTCCATCGCCGAATCGGCGCTCGAGAAGTGCGCAATCATCGTCAGCAAGAAACGTGGGCCGGGAGAGATCCGTTCAGCATTCGCCGCCAATGGCTTGTGCATTGGCACCGGCTCCATTGCCCAGCGCTACCTGGACTCCCAGGGGTGTCGTGAGCTCGTCGACCTGATGTGTCGGATACTGGATCAGGTCAAGCCCCACGGTGGGCAGCAATACATCCTGGAGCCTGCCTTGCAGCAGCAGTTCCGGCGGCAGACCGAGGCGCTGTGCGCGATGTACCCGATTGTCGAGTATGGGGATCGTTGAGAGGGGCAAGCCCCGCCTTCGTCGTGAATACGGGGCTGCCAGCCGGCCGGTCGGCCGGGCATCGGCTTACTGCTGGATGGCGCTGTAGCCGGCGAACGCGGTCTGCTGCTGGATCGCGGTGACGATGTTCTTGCGGGTGGCCGGTTGTTCGTTGCCCAGGTTGTCGACGAACACCTCGCTTTCCAGCTCGGCCTCTTCGCCTTCGCCGATGAAGCTGAAGCCCAGGAACTCGAAGGCTTCGCGGTCGGCATTGGCCTTGGAGCGCGGGCGCATCGGCAGGGTGACGCTGATGCCGTCTTTGCTGATGGCGAACACTTCCATTTCCTTCTTGGGCCGCGATGCCTTGCTCTTGCCGCTTGGGTTGCTGATGGCCTGGTGGGTCTGGTTCAGTACCTTGAGCGCCAGGCCATAGACCAGTTCCTGGAAGTCCGGGTCGTCCTTGTAGCTGGAGAGAATCCGGCTGATGGGGAATTTCTTGCTCAGATCCTCCAGGGCGGCCAGGTCCGCAGCTTCGGCATCCTTGAGTTGCTTGAGCTGGCCCATGAGTTCATAGGCGGTATCGTCGTCAAAGCTGTCGTGGGCCTGGCGAATGGCGGCGCGCAGTTCGCGAATCTGGTCACTTTCTTTCGAGCTCTGGAAGGCGTCGAGCACCATCTCGCTGATGGTCTTGGCCTGGGACACATGCTGGGAAAGATGCATGGCGTTTTCGTACTCGGTCTTGTTCGACAAGGCGATTACGGATTCTTCGGTGTTGGAATCAGGCATTGAACATCCACTACTTGGTTTGACAGGTTTGAGGCGCGAAAACCCCGGGGGGATTTTCGGGGGCGCCTAATCTATTGGAGCGCATGGCCGTTGTCACGGACCAAGCGCCCGGAGGTGCTGGCCGTCCCTACAGACCGGTCTAGCCGGGGAAGATTCCCCAGCCCCTGTCTCCCGCTGGATTCAGTGCCTGGCCTGCAGGATTCGCAAGTGGCGGTACAACTTGAGTGCCCGGCCCCAGAACAGCCCTACGGTGAAGCCTGCAGCCGCGCCACCGATACTGAGCATCTGCACGCTGGTGGCCTGCTCGGGATGAACGGCCTTTTGATACCCAAGCCAGTACTTCACGACGAAGAACAGCAGCGAGATCCCGAGGATCTTCAAGGTTCCGGGAACCAGGAGCGCCTCGCCGCCCGAATCCAGTACCGCGCCGAAGGTGGAGAACAGCAATATGGCCACCAGGCTGCCCAGCACCGCACCAGCGGTCCAGGCTCCCAGGGCCAACAGGGGATGCCCGCCCAGGCTCATCGACCACAACGACCAGACCAGCAGGATCAAGGGCGCAATCAATAGCGAGCCCAGGCTTTCACGGCTGCCGGAGCGAGCGCGCAGGCCGTAGTAGAGGATCATGGCGAAGACCGCATACACCCAGAGGGGTGTGCCCTGGAGAATGTTGATCATTTTCAGCGTCCTTGCTTCCTGGAGGAGACGTGCGGCCCATATTGCGCCTTGCCGACCAGGCCGTGAAGCCACCCGGGATCAGGCCACCTGGGTGGCGCTGATCCCGGCTTCCAGCTCCTGGCGCAGGTCGCTGCCGCGGCGGGCGATGAACACCAGTTGCGCGGCATGTTCGGTGGGTTGCCCGGTGGCCAGGGTGAACTGGCTGCGGCTGCCCACATGCTGCAACCAGTAGGGTTGCTCGTTACCGTCCAGGCGTACCAGCCCCTTGAGGCGCAGCAGGTCGGCCGGCAACTGCGCCAGCCAGTCCCGCAGGGCCGTGGCCTGCAAGGGCCGGGGGCTGTTCCATACCCAGCTCTCGAACAACTGGTCGTGGGCCTGGGGCAAAGCCTTGAACAGCACCTCGCTGGAGCGTACCGGCGGGGCCAGCAACAGTTCGTCCGGCAGTTCGGCCTGTACGGTTTCGAACACCGGGGCACGGCAGGCGAGGCTGCTACGGATCGCCTGCAACTGCTCGGGCGTGACCAGGTCGACCTTGTTCAGCAGCACCCAGTCGGCGCAGGCCACCTGGGCCCGGGACAGGCGCGCCATGTCGCCCTCCAGGGCCTGGAAACCGCTGGCATCCACCAGGGTCACCACCGCATCCAGGTGCAAGCGGTCGCGCAGTTGCGGGTAGCCGATGGTCTGCACGATGCGTTGCGGATCGGAGACACCGCTGCACTCGATGACGATCCGCTCCAGGGCCGGGCGCAGCTTGGACAGGCTCACCAGTTGCGCCAGCAGGTCTTCCTGCACGGTGCAGCAGATACAGCCGTTCTGCAGGCTGTACACCGCGTCGGTGACCTCGGCGATGATCGCCGCATCGATGTTCAGCTCGCCGAAATCGTTGACGATCACCGCCAGCCGGCCGCTGTCGGCGCGTTGCACCAGGCGGTTGAGCAGGGTGGTCTTGCCGGCCCCGAGAAAACCCGAGACCACCGTGACCGGAATGCTCGGCAGCTTGTTCATGGCTCCTGGCCCTCGATCACCGGTGGCAGGCCTTCCCACACCGCCTGCAGCGGCGTGTCGCTGAAGGTGCCCAGTCGGTCGTAGACCAACTGGCCCTCGACGAAGGTCAGTTGCACCTGGGTGTGGTGGATGTAGTTGCGGGCCGGTTGGGCGAACAGGTCGCGGTCGAGCACGATCAGGTCCGCCGACTTGCCGGCCTGCAGGCTGCCGGTCAGGTGTTCCAGGCCCATGGCATGGGCGCCGTTGAGGGTCGCCACTTGCAGCGCCTGCTCCAGGCTGATGGGGTCGCCGAAGGTGTCGGGTTCCTGGTTCCAGGGGTTTTGCCGGGTGACCATGGTTTCCAGCGCCAGCCACGGGTCGATGGATGCCACCGGCCAGTCGGTGCCGAACACCGCGATGCCGCCAGCGGCCAGCACGCCCTTGAAATCGTAGATGCGCTTGAGGCGTTCCTGGCCATAGCCTGAGCGCGCGCCGCTGGCGAACGGGGTCGGGTACCAGGCCGCCGGCGAGAACTCGGCGATCACGTCCAGGCTCTGGAAGCGCTTGAGGTTGCCCGGGTGCAGCAAGGTGCTGTGGGCACACTGGTGGCGTACGCCGCTGTGGCCGTTGCGGCGCCGGGCCTCGGCCACAGCATCGAGGAACACGTCGGAGGCGCCGTCGCCGGTGCAGTGGGCGATCACCCGCAGGCCACGGCGGTCCATGTCCACCACCATGTCGGTGATGTGTTCCGGGGTCAGGTTGAGCTTGCCGCGCCAGCTCGATTCCTCGGGCCAGGGGGTCAGCAGGTACGAGGACTTGGGCTCCACGGTGCCGTCGAAATGGAACTTCACCGCATTGGCGCTCAAGCGCGAGCTGCGATAGAAGTGCCGCTCGCCGCTGAGCAGCTCCCAGCGCCGGCGCACCGGGAAGATATCGTCCTGCCAGCTGATGGCGGCTTCCACTCGCAGGGTCAGCTCGCCGGCGTCGTCCAGCTCCTTGAGAGCCTGCAAGCGGTTCTCGCAGACGTGCACGTACTTGGTGGCGGTGACCCCGCGAGAGGTCTGGAAGTGCACGCCATCGCGATAGGCCCGGCGCAGTACCGAGACCGGCGTCGCCGGCATGGCCGCGTGGATCAGCGCGTAGGCGCCGTCGATCAGCAGCCCGTTGGGCTCGCCGGTGAGCGAGTCGCGCTCCAGGTAGCCGTTGCGCGGGTCGCTGGTATGGCGATCGATACCGGCCAGTTCCAGGGCCTTGGAGTTGACCATCATGGTGCCCCACATGCGGTCCAGCAGGGCCACCGGGCGGTCCGGCATGATGCTGTCCAGCCACTCGCGGCCCGGCGTCAGGCCGGCCTCGCGAAAGGTGTAGCGCACCCAGTATTGGCCGTAGATCCAGCCGTCGCCTGGATGGCTGTCGGCATAGGCGAGGATCGCCGCCGCCAGTTGCTCCGGGGTCGGGTCCTCGATGCCCACGTCCAGGTCGTCGGCGTAGCGGGGTGCCAGGGCCAGGTCCGGATGGGTGTGCATGTCGTGCAGGCCGGGCATGCAGAACGCCCCGTTCAGGTCGTGCTGGCGGGTATTGGGGCCGACCAGCGAGCTCAAGGAGGCGAGGCTGCCCACCGCGATCAGCTTGCCTCGGCGAATGGCCACGGCATCGGCCCAGGGCTGCGCCGGGTCGAGGGTGTAGATCCGGCCGTTGTGCAGCACCAGTTCGGCGTACTGGTCGACGGCGCTATGGGTGGAGTTGAATTGGTCGGAAGCGGTCACGGGTCAACCTCTCAAGCAGGGCCCTTCAACAGTGGGCAAAAAATGGGCGACAGGCGCAGTGGCAAAGCAGTGGTTCATGG
Organism: Pseudomonas piscis; assembly: GCF_009380155.1. Classification (GTDB taxonomy): domain Bacteria; phylum Pseudomonadota; class Gammaproteobacteria; order Pseudomonadales; family Pseudomonadaceae; genus Aquipseudomonas; species Aquipseudomonas piscis. The sequence continues at coordinate 192,817 of NZ_WHUV01000003.1, forward strand.
GCGCCGCTATGGCGAGGGAGCAAGCCGCCTCGCCAGCGTCGGTCCCTGGGTCAGCGTTGTGCGCCCAGGGCCTCGACGAACCCGGCGATGCGTTGGCATGCGTCCTTGAGCACCTCGTCGGCCACGGTGAAGGAAATGCGCACGAAACCCTCGGCGCTGGCGCCAAAGGCCTGGGCATCGAGGACCGAGACCCCGGTGGCGCGAAACAGCTGCCAGGCGAAGTCCATGCTCGACAGGCCGGTACGGCGCACGTCCACCAGCATGAACATCCCGGCCTCTGGTTCGCGGCAGTCCAGCAGGGGCACCTGGCGCAGGCCTGCCATCACCAGGTCGCGACGGCGGCGGTAGACCTCGCGAGCGCTATCGACCACCTCGTCATCCAGCTCCAGGGCCTTGAGCGCAGCTTCCTGGATGAATCCCGGCAGGCCGTAGAGCATGCACAGCAGCAGGTTGTCCAGGTGCCCCACCAGCTCCTCGGGGCCCACCACCCAGCCCACGCGCCAGCCGGTCATGGCGTGGGTCTTGGACAGGCTGTTGAGGATCACCGTGCGCCCGGCCATGCCTGGCAGGGCTGCGATGCTCAGGTGCTGGCGGTCGTAGGTCAGTTGCCCGTAGACCTCATCGGAAATCACCCACAGGTCGTGCTTGCGTGCGACCTCGGCCACCGCTTCCAGCTCTTCGCGGCTGTAGACGTTGCCGGTGGGGTTGCACGGCGTGGCCAGGGCGATGCCCCGGGTCTTGTCGGTCAGGGCCGCCTCCAGGGCCGCGGCGGTCAGGCGAAAACCGTTGGCCGCTGGTTGCTCCACCGCCACCAGGCTGGCGCCCGAGGCATGGATGCAAGCCTCGTAGGTCAGGTACATGGGTTCGGGCACCAGCACTTCATCGCCACTGCCGAACAGGCACAGCGATGCGGCGAACAGGCCGTTCTGCGCCCCGGCCACCAGGGCCACGTTGGCCGCCTCGACCTCGATGCTCAGCAGGCGCCGCTGCTTGGCGGCAATCGCCTCGCGCAGGGCCGGGCGCCCAAGCACATGGGTGTAGTGGGTATCGCCTTGCTCCAGCGCGGCGCCGGCGGCGGCGCTGATGCGCGGGTCGGTGGCGAAGTCCGGATCACCGACGCTGAGCACGATCACGTCCTCGCCACGACCCCGGGCCTCGATGGCGGCGTAGTGGATGTCCCAGGCACTGACGGATTCGCCGGTGATGCGCTGGACGAAAGGGGAATAACGCATGTGGTGCTCCTCACGGGCGCGTTGCCCGCGTAATGAATGGGTTCAGGCCTGGCGCTGGGGCGCCTGCTTGTTGGGGGTGGCGCCCAGGCGGCCGCACAGGTGTTCGATGACGAAGGCCAGCACGATGTAGATCAGCGCCACCGCCAGCAGCGGCTCGTAGACCTTCAGGGTCTGGGCCCGCACCAGGTTGGCGGCGCCCAGCAGGTCGGTGACCGCCACCGTGGAAGCCAGGGCCGTGGCCTTGAGCAGCAGCACGCATTCGCCCACCAGGGTCGGGCGCACCAGCTCCAGGGCCCGGGGCAGCCAGACCCGGCGCAAGGTCAGCCAGTAGCCCATGCCATAGGCACGGGCCGCTTCCAGTTCGCCCCGGGGCACTGCCCGCAGGCCGCCGCGCAGGACCTCGCCGACATAGGCGCCGACACTCAGGGTCAGCGCCAGGGCCACGTACCAGAAGCCTTCGCGCAGGTAGGGCCAGAGGAAGCTGCCGCGGATCGGCGGGTAGGCGGCGAACAGGCTGCCGACGCCGTAGTAGAGGATGTAGATCTGCACCAGCAGCGGCGTGCCGCGGAACACGCTGATGTAGAAGCGCATGGGTGCGCTGACCAGGGGGTTGCGCGACACTCGGCCCAGGCCCACCAGCACCGCCAGGACGAAACCGCAAGCTCCGCTCAGGGCCAGCAGCTTGAGGGTGATGCCCAGGCCGCGTACCAGTTCGGTGGAAAAACCATTGATCCAGGAAAAATCCATCACAGCCTCCTAGTGCTGGGGCAGCCAGCGGTGGGTGCGTCGTTCGAGCACGCGGAACACGCTGCCGGACACCAGGGTGATGACGAAGTAGAACGCCGCGACCGCGAGGTAGAACACCAGGTAGTGCTTGGTGGAACCGGCGGCCTGCTTGCCCACCGAGAGCAGTTCGCTGTAGCCGACGATGCTGATCAGCGCGCTGTCCTTGACCAGCACCAGCCACAGGTTCGACAACCCGGCCATGGCGAAGGGCAGCATGCTCGGCAGCAGGATGCGCCGCACCAGCAGCCAGCGTTCGATGCCGTAGGCCCGCGCCGCCTCGATCTGGCCATGGGGAATGGCCAGGATCGCGCCGCGGATGATCTCCGCCGAATAGGCGCCCTGGACGATGCCCAGCACCAGCACGGCGGCGATGAAACCGTTGACCGTGACGCTTGGGCGGTCCATGGCCGCCATGGCCATGTTCAGCAGGTCGGTGCCGGCGTAGTACAGCAGCAGGATCAGCAGCAGCTCGGGCATGGCCCGGTACAGGGTGGTGTAGAGGTTGGCCAGCTTCACCAGCCAGCGCGGCCCGCGCAGCTTGATCATCGCCACCAGCAGGCCGATGCCCAGGCCGAGGACGAAGGCCCCGGCGGAAATCTGCAGGGACACCAGCGCGCCCTGGGCCAGGGCGCCGAGCCAGCCGTCGGCGACGAACAGTTGGGAAAGGTCGGACAGAGAAATCATGACGTATCCAGTCAACGCCGGCGGCCTGCCGCAGCAGGTCGCCGGGCGGCTTAGTTGGCAGAGATGTCGACGCTGAAGTAGCGGCTGCGGATCTTGTCGTAGGTGCCGTCGGCCTTGAGTGCCGCCAGGGCCTTGTCGATCCGCTGCTGCAGGGCGCTGTCGCCCTTGCGCAGGCCGACGCCGATGCCGGAGCCGAACAGCGGGTCCCGGGGCGCCAGGCCCTTGTTGGCCAGGCCCGCGCCAGCCGCCGATTGCAGGACCGGCTCGATGGTCAGGGCGTCGGCCAGCATCACGTCGATGCGCCCGCTCTGCAGGTCGGAGAGCATGTCGTCCTGGGTGGTGTAGTAGCGCAGGGTCGAGGTCTTGCCGTAGTAGGCCTTGGCGAAGGTGGCGTTGGAGGTCGAGCCCTGCACACCGATCAGCTTGCCCTTGAGCCCTTCGGGGGTGGGGGTGAGTTCCAGGGACTGGTCGGCGACCCACATGGCCGGGGTCTGGTAGTAGGGCGCGGAGAAATCGATGACCTGCTGGCGTTCCTCGGTGATGCTCAGGGAGTTGAGGATGGCGTCGATCTGGCTCGATTGCAGGGCCGGGATCAGTCCGTCCCAGGCCACTTCCTTGAGCGGGCACTGGGCCTGCATGCGTTCGCACAGGGCCTTGATCAGCTCCGGTTCGAAACCGCTCCAGTCGCCGGCGCCGCTTTTCATCGAGAACGGCGGGTAGGGTTCCAGGGCGATGCCGAAGACGATCTTGTCGGCGGCCAGGGCATGGCTGGACAGGGCACTGAACAGGCAACCGGTGGCGAGCACCTTGAGCAGGTTTTTCATGGCTTGACCCTTTATCTAAGTTGTTGTTTTCAAGGATTGCAGCGGGACGTCAGACGCGGTTTTCCTGGGCCATGACGAATTGCCGGCAGCGCTCGCTGACCGGGTTGAAGAATATTTGCTGCGGCGCACCTTCCTCCTCCACCAGGCCCTGGTGGAGGAACATCACCTTGCTCGACACATCGCGGGCGAAGGCCATCTCGTGGGTCACCAGGATCATCGTCCGGCCTTCCTCGGCGATGCCCTGGATGACCTTGAGCACCTCGCCCACCAGTTCCGGGTCCAGGGCCGAGGTCGGCTCGTCCATCAGCAGCACCTTGGGGCGCATGGCCAGGGCCCGGGCGATGGCCACCCGTTGTTGCTGGCCACCGGAGAGAAAGGACGGGAAGGTGTCGCGCTTGTGGGCCAGGCCGACCTTCTCCAGCAGGTGCTCGGCGTGGGCGATGGCCTCCTTGCGGTCTTCGCCCAGGACATACACCGGGGCCTCGATGACGTTCTCCAGCACGGTGCGGTGGGGCCACAGGTTGAAGCCCTGGAACACCATGCTCAGCTGGGTGCGCAGGCGCGCCACCTGGGCCGGGTCGGCGACCTGGGGATTGCCGGCGCGGTCGGTCTTCAGGCGCACCTGTTCGCCATTGATGCGCAGGCTGCCGCTGCAGGGAATTTCCAGCAGGTTGATGCAGCGCAGCAGGGTGCTTTTGCCCGAACCGCTGGAGCCGATCAGCGATACCACTTCGCCTTCGTTGGCGCGCAGGGCGATGCCCTTGAGAACGTGGTGATCGGCGTAGCTCTTGTGCAGATCGTCGATCGCCACCACGGGCTGGGTGGAGTTGGGCTGCGATTGCAAGGGTCGACCCTCTTGTTATTGTGCGATGGCCGGGCGTTTCCCCGGCGCAGGGTAGGGCCTGAGAATTAGCCATCGGCGGCATAGGGTCAATCGAGCTTTTTTAGCCGGACACGGAAATTTTTTTCAGTAGTCGGCGGTTTTTTCGGCGACGGACAAGGCTATTGCCGCACGCCGATTATCGCTATCGTGCAGCCACTCGTTTTCTTGCAGTCGAGGCACGATCGGTATGCGTTATCCCTCCATGACGGCGCTGCGGGCCCTGGATGCGGTGGCCCGCCTGGGCAGTGTCGCCGAAGCCGCCAGCGAGCTGAACCTGACTCCCAGCGCCATCAGCCACCAGATCAAGAGCCTGGAGCAGACCCTGGGGTTCGCCCTGACCGAGCGCCAGGGCCGCAGCATCCGCATCACCTACCAGGGCGAGCGCTACGCCCGGGACATCCACCTGCTGCTGGCCAATATCCTTGAGGCCGGGCAGCGCTCGGACGGCCAGCAAGTCAGCGGGCGCTTGTGCATCAGCAGCCCGCCAGGGTTCGCCACCTACTGGCTGTGCACCCATATCGCCGAGTTCCAGGCGCTGTATCCCCAGGTCGAACTGCACCTGGTATCGCCGCGTACCCCGGGCGATACCAGCGACAGCAACGTCGACCTGTTCGTCGCCTACGGCATGGGCGACTGGCCCAACCAGCATGTGCAGAAGATCGTCTCTTTGCGCTATTTCCCGGTGTGCAGCCCGAGCCTGGTGAACGCCATGGGCGGGCTCAAGAGCCTGGATGCGCTGGACCACGCCCTGTTGCTGCACATGATCGACTACTCCGACTGGCGGATCTGGCTGGCGGCGGCCGGGGCGCCGAACGTCGACGTGCGCCGGGGCATAGTGTTCGCCGATGCGCACTTCGTGCAGTCGGCCTGCATCGCCGGCCAGGGCATCGCCATGGGCGACAACCTGATCAGCGGCGAAGCCCTGGCCAAGGGCCTGCTGGTGCAGCCGTTCGACACCGAGATCGAATCCAACCGCGGCTACTACCTGGTGGCCGACCAGCTCAAGGCCGAGCGCCCGGTGGTGCTGGCCTTCAGTGAGTGGGTCAAGTCGCAATTGCACGGCATCACCCGCCTGCATCCGGAACCGCGACGCGCTGGCAAAGCGTGAATTTTATTGATCAATAGCGAGGATTTTTTTCGATTGTTGCTCCTCGGTGGCTGCGACTAATGTCCCCCGACATCAGCCGGGCGCAGGGTGTCGCCCGCCATAAGAACAAGAGGAGTAGTCGATGACCACCTGTGCGCAGTCGCTGGTTCGTTTGCTGGAAGGTTATGGCGTGGACACGGTGTTCGGGATTCCCGGGGTGCACACGGTGGAGCTGTATCGCGGCCTGCATGGCAGCCGCCTGCGCCACGTCAGCCCGCGCCACGAACAGGGCGCAGGGTTCATGGCCGACGGCTACGCCCGGGCCAGCGGCAAGCCCGGGGTGTGCTTCATCATCACCGGCCCGGGCATGACCAACATCCTCACAGCCATGGGCCAGGCCTACGCCGACTCGGTGCCGATGCTGGTGATCTCCACGGTCAACCGGCGCGAGCACCTGCGCCTGGGCCATGGCCACCTGCATGAGTTGCCGGACCAGCGGGCGATGGTGGCCGGGGTCTGCGCCTTCAGCCATACCTTGCAGTCGCCGGCGGAGTTGCCGGAGATCCTGGCCCGGGCCTTTGCCCTGTTCAAATGCGCGCGCCCACGGCCGGTGCACATCGAAATTCCCCTGGACGTGCTGGAGATGCCGGCCGTCGACCTCAACCTGATGCCGCGCAGCCTGCCCGGCGCACCGGCTCCGGCCGGGGATTCGCTGGCCGCGGCGCTGGCCCTGCTCGATGCCGCCCACCGGCCGCTGATCCTCGCCGGTGGCGGTGCCCGGGGTTGCGCCCAGGTGCTGCAGCAACTGGCCGAGCGCCTGCAAGCCCCGGTGGCGCTGACCACCAACGCCCGGGGCCTGCTGCCCCAGGCCCACCCGTTATTGCTCGATGGGGTGCAGTCGGCGGCCCATGGCCGGGCGTTGATCGACGAGGCCGACGTGGTGCTGGCGGTGGGTACCGAGCTGGGCGAGACCGACTACGACTTCTTTGGCCTGGGGCCGTTGCGCTTCAAGGGTTCGCTGATCCGCCTGGACATCGATCCGCTGCAGGTCATGGGCGTGCAACGGGCCCATGTCGGCCTGTTGGGCGATGCCCGGCAAGGCTTGCAAGCGCTGTTGGACCAGGTCGCCCCGCAGGGCGCTCGCGGGCGCTGGGCGGTGGACAGCGTGCAACGGGTGAACCAGGCCGAACGCGCCAGCTGGACGCCCCGGCAGCGAGGGCTGCAAGGCTTGCTGGACCTGCTGCGCGACAACCTCGACGCACCGATCCTGGTGGGCGACTCGACCCAGCCGGTGTACCAGGGCGCGTGCGGCTACCAGGCCCCGGCCCCGGCCAGCTGGTTCAACGCCGGCAGTGGCTACGGCACCCTGGGCTACGGCTTGCCGGCGGCCATGGGCGCCAAGCTGGCGCAGCCCGGGCGGACGGTGGTGGCGCTGGTGGGCGACGGCGGCCTGCAGTTCACCAGCGGCGAGCTGATCGCGGCCTGTGAAGCGCAGATCGGCGTGATCCTGCTGGTGTGGAACAACCAGTGTTATGGCGAGATCCGCGACTACATGCACGCCCGGGACATCCAGCCGCTGGGGGTGGACATCCTCACCCCGGATTTCCAGGCCCTGGCCGCCAGTTGCCATGTGGCCTACCACCAGGTGGCCAGCCCGGCGCAGTTGCAGGAACTGCTGGCTAATCTTGCGAGTACTCGCCAACCGGTGATGATCGAGGTCAATGCCGGCGCCTACCTGGCCCTGGACTGATTGTCCGGCGCCCTGGCAAGGCGCCGCAAGAAACGCGCAGGCAGGGGGCAAGCTGGGTTACATTCAGGTTTTCGCCGGGACGCACCTTGTCACTCGAGGACTCATGGATGAACTGCATTTTCTGCCAGATTATCGCTGGCGCCTTGCCTGCGGCCGTGATCTACCGCGATGAACATTGCATGGCCTTCATGGACGTGCACCCCCTGGGGCAGGGGCATGTGCTGCTGATTCCCCAGTCCCATGTGGAAAAGCTCGACCAGTTGCCCGGTTTCGTCCGCCAGCACCTGTACCAGGTGTTCGATGGCCTGGTGGCCGCGCAGCGTCGTGCCGGCTTCGGCATGGAGGGCACGCACCTGTTGGTCAACGATGGCCGGGCCACCAACCAGCATATTCCCCATGCCCACATGCACCTGATCCCCCGGCGCAGCGGCGATGGCCTGGGTTTCGCCGGGCGCCTGTTGCTGCACTTCACCGGGCTGTTCGGGCGCAAGGCCAGCCTCGCGAGCCTGCAGGAACAGGCTGCGCGTATCGCTGAAGAAGTACGGGTGCCCTGGGTCAGTGAAACGCCGGCAGGCGGCCGCTGATATGGATCGCGCGCGCGCGTTGGCGCTGGAATATGCAGAAAACCAATACCTGCGGGCCCGGGTCGAGGGGCTGGCGAACTTGCCGGGCAACCCCTATCGGGCAAGTGTGCAGGGCGATTCGAGTTGCGGTGCGTTCCTTGTGGCCGACCATCCCAGCCCGATGCTGAATCGGGTGCACGGTGACCAGGAGCGAGATGCCGGGAAGCTGGCCAACCTGTTGCAGGCTTGCAACGCCTGCAACCCGGCCATCGCCCTGATCGCCGCATCGGCCAGGATCGCCCCAAGCCTGGAGCTGCAAGGGCAACTGCTGCAACGCCTGAAGGGCTGGACCCATGGGCAATTCCTTGCGCCCGTGGAGGCGATCCCGGCCTCGCCGGCGTGTTCGGATATCGAGTCAGTGGATCTGTCGACCCTGGAAAGCTTCTGTGTGCTGCACCGCGAGGCATTCAACACACCCGCGGCTGCCCGGCCGGTTACCCAAGCGGCTTTCGGCGCATTGCTCGACGATGCTCGCGGGCACTTGTACCTGATACGCGAACAGGGTGTCGCGGTGGCCGGAGCGGCGTTGTTCATCGCCGACAACGGCGTGGCCTATCTGGGCACCGCCTTTACCACCAAGGCTGCGCGCGGCCAGGGTCATCACCGGGTCCTGATCGCCCACAGGTTGCACCAGGCCGTCGCCCTCGGCGCTCGGAGTGTGGCGGCCACGGCGTTGCTGAACTCGCAAAGCCGGCGCAACCTGGAGCACTGCGGCCTGCGCCTTTCCCACCTGCAAACCCTGTATCGGGCCGCGCCTTAGCAGCGCTGAAGCCCTGGCCCTGAACGGGTGGCGAGCCCTTGGGCAAGACGGGCAGCCCGGCTGCTTTGCGACAGGCAGGCAGCGGGCGAGGCTTGGCCTTGTGCAACCGGCCGAAGCGATGAGTTTCGGAATCAGCGCTATTGGCTTGTCCGCGATTGTCTGGCCCACTCCTCGGCCGTTTTCGCCTCCACCGGCAGGGCAAAGCAGAAGGTCGCACCGCGCCCGGGTTCGTCCACCAGGCGGATGCTCACCCCGTGCAATTGCAGGATGCGATGGACGATGCGCAAGCCCAGGCCGCCGTCACGGCGGGCGCCACCGATAGTGAAGGGGCGCAGGAACAGGCCTTCGCGCAGGTGCTCGGCAATGCCGGGACCACTGTCGCTGACTCGTACCTGCACCTCTGGGCCGTCGGCGCGCAGGCCGATCTCGATCTCGCCACTGCCGGGGGTGTGGCGCAGGGCATTGTCCACCAGGTTGGTCAGCACCCGTTCGATCAGCCCCAGGTCGGCACAGACGCCCCAGGCGCCTGGGGCGAAGTCGGCCTTGAGCTGCACCTGGCGCGCCTCGGCGGCCAGTTCGAACTTCTGGAAGATGTCTTGCAGCAGGTCGGTCAGGGAAAAGGTCTCGAGCACCGGCTGGACGAAACCGTGTTCCAGGCGCACCAGTTCCAGCAGTGCCTGGGCCAGGCCGCCGACCTTGCGGCTCTGATCCAGGGCGATGCCCAGGTAGCGCCGACGTTCCTCGGGGCTCAGGCTGGCGTCCTTGAGCGACAGGGTTTCCAGGTAGCCATGCAGGGACGACAGTGGCGTGCGCAGGTCGTGGGAAATGTTCGCCACCAGCTCGCGGCGCTCCTGGTCCTGGCGGGTCAGGGTGCGCCACTGTTCGTTGAGCCGGGTTTGCATCTGGCGGAACGTGGCATCGAGTACGGCGATTTCATCCAGGCTACCGTTCTTGGGTTGAGCTGGTGGCGTGGGCTCCAGTGGCGGCGAAGCACCCTCGATGTCGAAGTGGCCAACCCGCTCGGTCAGGGTGCGCAATGGCCGGGTGATCAGGGCGAAAGCCGTGAGGCCGGCGATCAGGCACAACAGCGCCACCAGGGCGATCGACCACAAGGCGATGTTCAAGGCCGCACCCGTGGCGCCGCGTTCGGCGATGCGGTCGTGTTCCTCGCTGAGCAGCACCACGTACAGATAACCCGCCTGCTTGCCGGCAACCATCAACGGCGCGGCGCTGAACACCTTGCGCCCGTCCGGGCTGCGCGGGTCGTCGCCAAGGATCGGCAGCGGGTCGCCAGCCAGCAGGTGACGGATTGGCGCCAGGTCGACCTGTTCGCGGCGCAGGCGGCCGGCGGGAGCGGCATTGCCGACTATCCGTCCCTGGCTGTCCAGCAGGTACACCTCGACACTGGGGTTGACCAGCATCAGCTGGCCGAACAGCGCACGCAGGGCGTTGGGCATCAGACCGTTGGCATCCATCAGTTGGGTGTCCCGGGCGATATGCCCGGCCAGATCCCGGGACAGGCCCTGCACCACTTCCAGCTCATGCATGCGGCTGGAACGCACCTGCAGCCAGGCCGAGGTGGAGCAGCACACCAGCAGCAACAGGGCGAACACCACGGACAGGCGTTGGCTCAGGGTCAGCCTCATATCGGCTCCTGGGTGGCGAACTTGTAGCCGCGGCCCCAGACCGTGAGGATCCGCGCGGGCTGTGCCGGGTCGCTTTCGATCTTGGCCCGCAAGCGATTGATATGGGTGTTGACAGTGTGCTCGTAGCCTTCGTGGTTGTAGCCCCAGACGGCATTGAGCAGGTCCATGCGCGAGAACACCTTGCCCGGCTGGCGGGCGAAGAAATACAGGAGGTCGAACTCCCGCGGCGTGAGGTCCAGGCGCCGCCCGTCCAGGTTGGCGTCGCGGGTCAGCGGATCGATGGCCAGGCCGTCGAGGGCGAGGCTGCCGCTGTCCAGCTTGAGGTTGCGTGCCAGCGCATCGACCCGGCGCAGCAGCGCCTTGACCCGGGCCACCAGCTCGAGCACCGAGAACGGCTTGGCCAGGTAGTCGTCGGCGCCCAGTTCCAGGCCAAGGATGCGGTGCATCTCGCTGGAGCGGGCACTGGTGATGATGATCGGGGTGTAGCGGGTCATCGCCCGGGCGCGGCGACAGATCTCCAGGCCGTCGACCCCGGGCAGCATCAGGTCCAGGATCAGCGCGTCCCAGCCACCCTGTTCCAGCAGGCGCAGGCCCTCGGTGCCGTCGGCGCTGTGCACCACCTCCAGCTGCTCATCGCGCAGGTGCAGGGTGATCAGGTCGGCGATGTGCTGGTCGTCCTCGACCACCAGCACGCGTTTGGCTTGTTCCATCGACACAGGGTCCTTTAGGCAATGGGCGCATTGTGCGGTGTTTCGCCGGGGCCAGTTATCACGAATTGTTTAACTGTGCGTGAGGATTTGGCGATCAGCCCAAGCTTAGGCTCAACCCACTACCGGAGCGGATGATTGTGGGAGGCAGCCATGTTTTCACGGCGACAGTTCTTATTGGCCAGTGGCGGCCTGGGTGTGGCGGCCCTGGCCTTGGAGGTCCTGCCACGCTTGGGCGGCGCTGACGCGCTGGTCGCACCGGCGCTGGCCGACGAGGTTTTCGAGGTCAGTCACAGCGACGCTGAATGGCGCAGCCTGCTCAGCCCGCAGCAGTACCAGGTGCTGCTCGAGGAGGGCACCGAGCGCGCCTACAGCAGCCCGTTGAACGACGAGCACCGCGCCGGCACCTTTGCCTGCGCCGGTTGTGCGCTGGCGCTGTTTTCCTCGACCACCAAGTTCGACAGCCACACCGGCTGGCCAAGCTTCTGGGCCCCGCTGGAACATGCAGTGGCGCAGCGCAACGATCGTTCTTTGGGCATGCAGCGCACCGAAGTGCACTGCCGGCGCTGCGGCGGCCACCTGGGGCATGTATTCGATGATGGCCCGGCGCCTACCGGCCTGCGCTACTGCATGAACGGGCTGGCCATGAACTTCACCGTACAAGCGGCCTGATGCTGTTTCTCACCGATAGAAGGATGACCTCATGTGGCTACTGCTTCTCGCTTATCTCGGTGGTGTGCTGACCATTGTCAGCCCCTGCATTCTGCCGGTATTGCCCTTTGTCTTCGCTCGCACCGGCCAGCCGTTCTTGCGCAGTGGCTTGCCGCTGTTGCTGGGCATGGCCCTGACCTTCGCCGTGGTCGCGAGCCTGGCGGCGGTGGGCGGCGCCTGGGTGGTGCAAGCCAATCAGTACGGTCGCTGGCTCGCGTTGCTGTGCGTAGCACTGTTCGGGCTGACGCTGCTGCTGCCGCGGTTGGCCGAGCGCCTGACCCGGCCGCTGGTTGCGGTGGGCGGGCGGCTGTCGGAGGCTGCCGGCCACGACCCACGGCCGCGGCCCGGCGCTTCATTGTTGATCGGCGTTGCCACCGGCCTGCTCTGGGCGCCGTGCGCCGGGCCGATTCTCGGGCTGTTGCTGACCGGGGCAGCATTGCAGGGCGCCAACCTCGCGACCAGCCTGCTGTTGCTGGCCTACGCGGGCGGCGCTGCGACCTCGCTGGCCGTGGCGCTGTTGCTCGGTGGCAAGGTATTCGCCGCCATGAAGCGCTCCCTGGGCGCCGGTGAATGGCTGCGCAAGGGCCTGGGGGCAGCGATGCTCGCCGGGGTCGCGGCCATTGCCATGGGCTGGGACACCGGGATTCTGGCGCGTCTTTCCACGGCCTCCACCGCCGGCCTGGAGCAGGCCCTGGTGGGACGGTTGGCGGGTGGGGCGGCTGCACCGGAGGGGGCGATGCAGGCGCAAGATCACCTCGGCGGCGCAATGATGGCTGCCGCTGGCGCCATGTCCGCGCCGGCCTTGCCGGTGCAGGGCCCGTTGCCGCCGCTGAGTGGCGCCGTGCAGTGGCTCAACTCGCCCCCCCTGAGTGCCGAGGCGCTGAAGGGCAAGGTGGTACTGGTGGATTTCTGGACCTACTCCTGCATCAACTGCCTGCGCAGCCTGCCCTATGTCAAAGCCTGGGCCGAGAAGTACCGCGACCAGGGGCTGGTGGTGATCGGTGTACACGCCCCGGAGTTCGCCTTCGAACGGGACGTGGGCAATGTCACCAAGGCCGTGAAGGACTTGGGCATCGACTACCCCGTGGCCATCGACAACGACTACCGGATCTGGCGTGCCTTCGACAACCAGTACTGGCCGGCGCACTACTTCGCCGATGCCCAGGGGCGCATTCGCTACCAGCACTTCGGCGAGGGTGAGTACGCCGAGTCGGAGCGAGTGATCCAGCAACTGCTGCGCGAGGCCGGCAATGCCCAGGTCACCGGTGGCTTGATCCAGGCCGAGGCCAAGGGGGTGCAGCAAGCGGCGGACATGAACGAGGTGCGCTCGCCGGAAACCTACGTCGGCTACCAGCGCTCGGAGAACTTCGTGCCCCAGGCCAGCCTGGCGCCGGACACCATCGCGGCCTATGACGTGCCGGCGCAGTTGGCGCTGAACGACTGGGGCCTGCGCGGGCAGTGGAAGGTCGGTGCCGAAAGTGCTCGATCCACTGCACCAGGCGGGGCGCTGGTGTACCGCTTTCACGCCCGTGACCTGCACCTGGTACTGGGTCCGGGGAGCGATGGTCGGCCAGTGCGCTTCAAGGTGCTGATCGACGGCCAGGCACCGGGGGCGGACCACGGCGTGGATGTGGCGCCCGACGGCAGCGGCCAAGTGACCGAGCAGCGCCTGTACCAGTTGGTGCGTCAGGCCGGCGATGTGGCGGAGCACACCTTCAGCATCGAGTTTCTCGAACCAGGGGTGCAGGCCTATGCCTTCACCTTTGGTTGAGAGGCGGGGACACGACAGTCGGTTGGTCTGGATCGTGGAAAGGCCGGGCGCGGCCCTGCTGGTTCACTCATGGCAAGAGAGGCAGGTATGAAAAACATTCTGGGCGCAGTGCTGGCAATGACCGTGCTGGGGCTGGCGGGGCAGTGCTCGGCCTTTTCCCTTGGCGGTACCGGTGACGCGGTGGTGATCGCACCGCCAGCGCTGGATGAACGCAATCCGGCCCCTAGCGAGACGGCGGTATTTGCCGGTGGTTGCTTCTGGGGTGTGCAGGGCGTGTTTGCCCATGTCAAAGGCGTGCAGCGCGCGGTGTCCGGTTATGCCGGGGGCGCGGCGCAGACGGCGGACTATCAGCGGGTCAGCGAAGGTGACACCGGGCATGCCGAGTCGGTGCAGGTGACCTTCGATCCGGCCCAGGTCAGCTACGGCAGCTTGCTGCAGATCTACTTCTCGGTGGCCCACGACCCTACCGAACTCAATCGCCAGGGGCCGGACAGCGGCACCCAGTACCGCTCGGCGCTGTTCCCGCAGACGCCCGAGCAACAACGGGTGGCCCAGGCCTACATCGCCCAGCTCGATGCAGGACGGGCGTTCGCCAAGCCCATTGCCACCCGCCTGGAACCGGACCAGACTTTTTACCCGGCGGAGGCCTATCACCAGGATTTTCTTGCCGAGCACCCTGGCTATCCCTACATCGTGATCAATGACCTGCCCAAGGTGGTGCACCTCAAGCAGCTGTTTCCCGAGCGTTACCAGGAACAGCCGATACGGGTGAAGACTGGCGGTTGATGACCGATCTTGAGGGCGGGGAGGTCAGTAGCGCCACTTGCGTAGCAGATCCTCGCCATAGCGCTGGCTGATCAGCGCTTCGACGCCGTCATCGTCGTCATGTACCTCGGCCAGGCACAGCAGCATCAGCGCGTCCAGGTAGTCCTGCGGCGAATCGAAGAAAGGCGTCAGGGCCATGCCGCTATCGTGGTCGAAGTAGTAGACCGTGCCGGTGTCACGCTCGAAGCAGAACAGGTTGCCGTTGCCCAGGTAGTCGCCGAAGGCCACCAGCCTTTGCGCCAGTGCCAGGTCCAGGTATTGCTCGTCGATCTCGACGATGCCGGGGTAGGCCTCCAGCAGAGGCTGGATCGAGATGTCGCCGGGCTCGACGCTGCACAGGGTCTCGGCCAGGGACAGCACCCCCAGCTGGCGGTGATAGTCACGCAGCGCCGGTGGCAGCGGGCAGCCCAGGCGCTGTTCCAGGGCCTGCAAGGCGTCTTCGCTGACGGGTGTCAGCTCGGGTTCGTTGATGTGTCCTTCCCATAACGCGCCGTAGGCGCCAATCGCCGCCCGGTACCAGGCCAGGCGCGTGGCCTGATCGGGCAGGTCCGGCCAGGCCAGGGGCGGGCAGCCGGTCGGTGGCCAGTCGGCGTTGGTGTCGTGTTGTTCTGACATGAGGGCTCCTTGGGTGAGCGGCAGGTGAAGGGCGATCAGGCGCTATGGCGCTTGCGCTCCATGGCGATGTCCGAGGGCTCGAAGCCCATCGAGCGGAAGAACTGCGCCGCTCCAGGACGACCGGCGCGCAGGACCCAGGTGATCTGCGGGTTATCGCCCATCACCCAGTGCACCAGGGCCCGGCCTGTACCTTGCCGCCGATATTGCTGGGCAACCACCACCATGGACAGGTAGCCGTTGGATAGCCCATCGCTGAGGCCGCGGGCAAAGCCGATGATGCTGTTGTCGTGCCATGCCACCGCCGTGCGCTGGGAGTTGGCCAGCAACTGGCTGAAGTACTCGCGGGTACCAATGCGATGGCCCCAGCCGTTGTCGCCGAGAAATTGCCGCAGGGCTTCGCAGTCCTCGGCCCGGGCGTCGCGGATCAGCATGGGCATGTCTCCAATGGGTAGCGATCGCGGATTGCATCCCGCCGGCGGGTTATTCGTCAAGCGCGGCTGAACGCTTCGGTCAAGCCGGGCGAGCATTGCGAACATTGTTGCCGGCTGGCGCCAGGCGTAGCGTGGTGCCTGGACCTGGATCTGCCTGGAGGGACGCAAGCATGACCGTGAAACTGGGAGCCATCGATGCCTGGGCGCAGCCGGCCAATGGCCGCGCGCGGGCGCTGTTGCCGGAAGTCGCCCGGCTGTTCGAGAAATCCGGCTCGGCGCACCTGCTCGACCAGCCGGTGAGCATCGAGCAGACCGTGGCGCTGATGGATCAGGCCGGAGTGGAAAAGCTCATGCTCAGCGCCTGGTGCCGGCCCGAGGGCTGGGTGTTCAGCAACGATGAAGTGGCGGCCTATACCCGGGCCTTTCCCGAGCGTTTCGTCGGCGTGGCCACGGTGGACCTGAGTCGGCCCATGGCGGCCCTGGCCGAGCTCGATCGGGCGGTGGGCGAGCTGGGTTGCAAGGCCCTGCGCATCGTGCCCTGGCTCTGGAAGCTGCCGCCCAACCACCGCCTGTACTACCCGCTGTACGCCAAGTGCATCGAGCTGGGGATTCCCTTCTGTACCCAGGTCGGCCACACCGGACCGCTGATGCCCTCGGAGACCGGGCGGCCGGTGCCCTACCTGGACGAGGTGGCCCTGGACTTTCCCGAGCTGGTGATCGTCGGCGGGCACATCGGCCATCCCTGGACCGACGAGATGATCGGCCTGGCCTGGAAGCACGACAATATCCACATCGATACCTCGGCTTACCTGCCGGCCTACTACCCGCCGCAACTGCTGCATTTCATCCGTACTTACGGCCAGGACAAGGTCTTGTTCGGCAGCAACTTCCCCCAGCTGTCGCTGAAAAAATGCCTGGAGCAGGTCCAGGCCCTGGAACTTCCGCCGCCAATCGCGGACAAATTCCTCCAGGGCAATGCCCGCCGGGTTTTCGGTTTGTAGTCGTCTCCCGCAGGCGCACACGGCCGTGACCCTGGGCGGCCCGGGTCCGCTGGCGAACGGTGCGCGCACCTTGGCAGCGGTTTTTCTGGCTCGAGGTTTCTTGTAATCTTGGCCTCCCCATTCACGGACGAATATCGAGACAGCCCATGGCTAACTCCACCCCGTCACGCCTCGGCAAGATCCTCCAGGGTCTGCTGTTCGCCCTGATCGGCATCGGCCTGCTGGTCATCGCCGGCAACCTTGCACTCGACCGCCGCGAATTCCTCGCCAGCGCCCAGACCGCCGACGGCATCGTCAGCGACCTGAATGCCGGCGGCTCGCACCCCGAGATCGCCTTCACCACGGCCAGTGGGGAGAAGATCTCCTATCCCCAGGGCGGCTTCATCTTCGGCTACCAGAAAGACCAGCCGGTCCGGGTCTACTACCAGCCCGACCGCGCGGCCAACAGCGCGGTGATCGACGATCCGGCCGCTCTCTGGGCCACCCCGGGCGTGCTGGGCCTGATCGGCCTGGTGTTCGTCATTGCCGGCCTCATCGGCATCGCCAGCCAGCGCGGGCGTCGCGCCGCACAACCATTAAAAGGACTTTGAACCCATGAGCTATGACATCCCGATCCCGGTCAACGAGAGTCGCTGGCAGTACCAGACCGCCAGTGGCGGCGGCCTGACCGTGGCCCTGCTGGCTGGCAGCGGCGCTTCCCTGGTACTGCGCTCGCCCCAGGGCGAGGATGTGCACTACCACTATGGCGGCCTTGGGGTGGGGGTAGGGTTCGGCGCCCGCCTGCCGCGTTTCGGCAAGGTCAATATCCGGATCAAGGGCAAGACCGTCGGCGGCGCCGGTGCTGCCGAAGCCTTTCCCAGCACCGGCAAGGTGTTCGTTTCCGACGCCCTGGCCAGCCGCGACCTGACCAGCGACGACATCACCGGCCCTTGCCTGTACACCGAAGTCGGTGCCGGGCTGGGGGTGGGTGGTTCGGCCACGGCCTTGCTGTTCGGCCTGGACCCCAAGCTGCTGGCCCTGGCGGTAGCGGTGAATTCCACTGCGGCCTCGATTTTCGCGGCTACCACGGTCAACCGCCAACTGCTGCAGTCGGCCAAGGGTGCGGTAGTCATGGCCGGGATGAACGCCGGCCTGCAAGCCGGCGGCGGTGCGGCGATCTACATGGGCTACCTGTTCTAGCCCTTTCTGCCCGGGGCGCCTGGGGTCACAGGCGCGCCAGGCATTGCTGGAGAATATCCAGCCCCTCTTCGAAGACTTCCGCTTCCGTGGTCAGGGGCGCCAACAGGCGCACGATATGCCGTGACTTGCCGCTGGGCATCAGCAGCAGGCCGGCTTCCCGGGCGCTGGCCAGCAGATTGTTCAACGGCTCCGACGCTGGCGCGCCATGCTCATCCAGCAGCTCGATACCGCGCATGGCGCCGACCCCGGTCAAGCGCCCCAGGTAGCGGCACAGGCCACTGGACTTCCAGTGCTGGTAACGCTCGACAATCGCTCGCTCCTGGTGCGTGCCCCAGGTGTGCAGATGCTCGTCGGTCATTTCCTCCAGGGTCGCCAGGGCCGCGGCACAAGCGATCGGGTTGCCCGAATAGGTGCCGCCCAGGCCGCCTCGGGGCAGGCTGTCCAGCAGCTCCTGGCGACCCACCACCGCGCCCAGGGGCAGGCCGCCGCCGATGCTCTTGCCCAGGAGGATCAGGTCCGGTTCGATGCCCAGCCGGGAAAAACCGAAACGCTGGCCGGTGCGGCCGAAGCCGGACTGGATTTCGTCGGCCACCAAGAGGATCCGCTGTTCGTCGCACAAGCGACGCAGGGCCTGGGCGAACCCCGGGTCCAGAGCCAGGAAGCCGCCTTCGCCCTGCACTGGCTCGAAGATGAAGCAGGCCACCTCGCCGACATCGATCTCGACGCTGAACAACCGTTGCATGGCCTTCAAGGCTTCTTCTGCACTCACGCCGTTGTCGGCGCTAGGGTAGGGCAGGTGGTACACGGGCCCCGGTAGTACGCCGACCTTCTGCTTGTAGGGGGCGACCTTGCCGTTGAGGTTGAGGGTGGCCAGGGTACGGCCATGGAAGCCACCATCGAAGGCGATCACGGCGCTGCGCCCGGTGGCGGCGCGGACGATCTTCAAGGCGTTTTCCGCTGCTTCGGCGCCACTGTTGGTGAGCATGCCGCTGACCGGGTAGCTCACCGGGATGAAGCGGGCCAGGCGCTCCATGAACTCAAGGTAGGGCGCGTG
Organism: Pseudomonas piscis; assembly: GCF_009380155.1. Classification (GTDB taxonomy): domain Bacteria; phylum Pseudomonadota; class Gammaproteobacteria; order Pseudomonadales; family Pseudomonadaceae; genus Aquipseudomonas; species Aquipseudomonas piscis. The sequence goes on from NZ_WHUV01000003.1 coordinate 211,386, forward strand.
GGCAGCGGCGTTGAAGGCGTAGTGGGTGAGGCGGCTGGCCTGGGCCTGGATGGCCGCGACGATGCGCGGATGACAGTGCCCGAGGTTGAGCACGCCAATGCCGCCGACGAAGTCGATGTAGCGCTTGCCCTGGGTGTCCCAGACTTCGGCGTTGCGCCCGTGGCTGAGCTGGATCGGGTGGACGGTGGCGATCGAACGGCTGATATTTTCGTAGCTCATTGGACGGGCTCTGCATGCCGGAAACGAGCCGTTATCTAAGCCGGCCTCGGCCGCCTGGGACAAACGAAATAAAGTCGCCGGGTCAGTATGAAATTTCCCGATCCAGGGTTTGCGCCCGCTTCAAGAGGTTTTCGTCTTGTGTCGGTTGCGCAGGTGCCGTACCAGCGCGGCGAGTCCCAGCAGGGCCACCACGCCGAGGAAGATCGGCAGGCGATAGGGCTTCAGGTCGCCGAAAAAATGCTGCAAGGCCTCGCCGGCCCAATAGCCAGCCCCGACGAACAACATGGCCCAGACCGCGGCCCCGAGCACATTGAGCAAGGCAAAGCGCCAGGGTGCCAGGCCGCTGGCACCGATGACCATCGGTCCTACCAGGCGCATGCCATAGAGAAAACGCACGGCGAACACCGAGGTCAGGGGGTAGCGCTCGATCAGGCCCTTGACCCGTGCGATGGCGGCCTGGTGGCGCTTGAGCCTGGGCAGTATCCGGGTGCCGGAGTAGCGACCGGTCCAGAACAGCAGCTGGTCGCCGAGGATGCCGCCGAGGGTGGCGAGGCCGAGCACCTGGGGCCACTCCAGGTTGCCCTGGTGCGCCGCCATGCCACCGAGGATCAACACAGTCTCACCCTCCAGCAGGCAACCGACGAAGATCACCCAGTAGCCGTAGGTGGCGATCAGGGCGTTGAGGTCCAGGTGGTCGAGCATGGGCAGGGTCTTCCGTGGGCAGGTGGAACCGGTGATCGGTAGCGATGCTACACAGAACTCTGATTCCATCGGTCGGCACAAGTGCCTGGAACATTCGCCGCTGGCGACAGTTGCGTTCAAGGGCTCTCGGGTAGGCGCTTCAGCGACTGGGCGGGGCTGCGCTTTCGGCCAGGACGGATCTTGACGAAGGGTAGCGTATCTCGACGCTGGCCCCGGCTTGTTCCAGGGCTTGTTGCCAGGTCCTGAACACCTGGGGCCAGGCTTGCATGACCTTGAAGGGAGCGTTGGCCATCAGCGTCTTGGCCTGCCGGGGACTGAGGGCCATGGCCTGGCGGACGATGCCGAACACTCGGGCGGGATTCGCGCCGACCTGGACGAGCCACAGTGCCGGATCGCTAGGGGCCAGCGGCGGATATTCCGGGAATGGCCCATATTGTCGGAACAGCCTGGCCATGGCATCGGCGTGGTTCAGCGAGGCCAGAGCCTGGGCGCTGGCCAGGTGTTCAGCGCAAAACCACTCATAGCCATGGGGATGGCCCGCACAGCTGGCGTCCAGGGGGCTGTAGTCGGCAAAGCGCACCAGGTCGCCGCCGCTGGCGGCATGGAACATCTCCGAGCGAAAGTCGTTGAGGCATAGATCGCAGATGGCTGGTTTCATCGCTGGCGCGGTTCCTGGGCACTGGTGATTGGAGTTGACGCTCAGGTGGCCTGTCCCATCACCCAGGCCCAGGTCATGGCCGAACCATACAAGCCCAGGCCGAACACCGAGTGGCCGACCAGGCTACGCAGCCGGGCCACGTTCGGCTTGGGTGTCTTGCTGGCCGCGACTCCGGCGCCCATGCACGGCTGCATCAGGAAGAACGGCGCGGCCACCGTCAGCACGCCGACGATCAGCGCCGGGGCCAGGGTCGGCTGCAACGGCCATTGCGGGTCCTGGGTCAGCAGCAACAGTACCGCGAAAGCGATCCCGATCAGGTAGTGGGCCAGCCAGCCCAGCGCTTGTTCTCCGGCTATTGGCGCCGCCTGGGCGATGTTCTGGTGCACGAACCGGCCCTTGGGGAAGTGGCCGACCCAGCGCCCGACCATGCCCCAGTTGGGGCCGGGCATGTTCAGGAACCGGGCCAGGAACAGGTTCCAGAGATCCAGGACCACGGTTGCGCCGACACCGATCGCCAGTGCCGGTAAGATCAACGCCATGAGTGCATGCATAAGGACTCCTTCGGATACGGAAGCCTGGCAGTACAGTGCCAAGTATTCCCGTGATAAGATTTCATTCAATTTAATGATTGAATGATCAATAAAGCAGCAGGAACTGTCAATGACCGATTCATTTTCCCCACAGCAGCCACTGGCCGACATGGCCGAGCTGGCGCGCATCCTCGGGCATCACCATCGCTTGATCCTGCTGGAGCACATCGCTCGCGGCGAGCAACCGGTGGAGCGCCTGGTGGAGGCCTCGGGCCTTTCGGTAGCCAACACTTCCCAGCACCTGCAGCAGTTGCGTCGCGGCGGTTTCGTGCAGACCCGGCGCGATGGCAAGCGCGTGCTCTACAGCCTGGCCCAAGGCCCGGTGGCGGGCTTGCTCGATGCTTTGCGCCGGTATGTGGACTACAACCATGGGCAGATTCGCGACCTGCTTAGCGATAGCGTGCAACAGCCGGCGCGGCTTGAGGGCATCTCCCGGGGCGAGTTGCACCAGCGCTTGCAGGAAGGCGGCATGACCTTGCTGGATGTGCGTTCGCCGGAGGAATTTGCCCAGGGGCACCTGCCGGGGGCGATCAACATCCCGCTGGATGAGCTGGAACTGCGCCTGGCGGAGCTGCCGTCGGAGCAGGAGTTGGTGGCCTACTGCCGCGGCCCTTACTGCGTGCTTTCGCACAACGCTGCGGCGTTGTTGCGGGCCAAGGGCTTCAAGGTGCGGCGCCTGGACGAGGGGTTCACCGACTGGCAGGCCGCGGGGCTGGGTGTCGAAGCTAGTGAGTGAAAACGCCGAGAAACAGGGCGAATAAGCCATTGCCTACAGGTGCATGATCCATATCAACAGGGTTTTCAGAGAAATCCGCTACAAGGGACTCAGGCTCGGACCCACAAGGTATCGAGCCCCGGGCCTACCTCCCAAGGGCCCGAGATAACCAATAAAAACCTTTGCGGATATCGGCCGAGGGGATCACCCCAGGCGGGTTTTAAAGGAATAACCTGATGGCTTTTTCTCTGTCACGCTTGTGCCTCCTGGGCGCTGCGTTGCTCTGCGTACATTCTGCCCACGGTAGCGAGCCTGCTCCGGCAGCTACTCCCACCCCCGATGCCGAAACGATCCAGCGTGGCCAGTATGTGGCCCAGCTTGGCGACTGCATCGCCTGCCATACCGCTCGTGGCGGCGCCGTCATGGCCGGCGGCCTGGAGTTGAAGACGCCCATGGGCACCATCTACTCCAGCAACATCACCCCGGACAAGGCAACTGGCATCGGCGCCTACAGCTTCGAAGAGTTCGACCGCGTCATGCGCGAAGGCGTGACCCCTGATGGCAGCCATTTGTACCCGGCCATGCCGTACCCGTCCTACGCGAAGATGACCGAAGAGGACATGCGAGCGCTCTTTGCCTACCTGATCAATGGCGTGGAGCCGGTGGCCCAGGGCAACCTGGAGGCCGACATGGGCTTCCCCTTCAACCAGCGCTGGGGCCTGTGGTTCTGGAACTTCGCCTTCGTCGACAAGCAGCCCTTCAAGCCCAATCCTCAGCGTGACGAACAGCTCAACCGTGGCGCTTACCTGGTCCAGGGCCTGGGCCATTGCGGTTCCTGCCACACCCCACGGGGCATCGCCTTCCAGGAGAAGGCCATGAGCGACACCGAATCCGGTGGCCAGCATTATCTGGCCGGGGAGACGGTAGAAGAGTGGCGTGCCCTGAGCCTGCGCAACCTGTGGACCGTGGAAGACACCGTGCAACTGCTCAAGACCGGGCAGAACCGCTTCGCCACGGTCTCGGGCAACATGGCCGATGTGATCCACCACAGTACCCAGCACTTCACCGATGCCGACCTGACCGCCATCGCGGCCTATCTCAAGTCGCTGCCGGCAGGCAAGGACGACCTGCCGATGCCGTCCGAGGTCCAGGCCCCGGCAGCACCGCCGAGCAACCTGTTCACTTCTCGTGGTGGCCTGGGTTATGCGCAGTTCTGCTCCGACTGCCACCGCCAGGATGGCGCCGGCGTACCGCAGATGTTCCCGTCCCTGGCGGGCAACCCCAGCGTGGCGTCGAGCAACCCGACTTCCCTGCTGCACATCACCCTGACCGGCTGGAAGACCGCCCAGACCGCGGCCCATCCACGGGTCTACACCATGCCGGGTTTCGCCCAGCTGGCCGATGAGGAAATCGCCGAGATCCTGACCTTCGTCCGCAGCAGCTGGGGCAACCAGGGCTCGGCCATCGACGCTAACCAGGTCAAGAAAATGCGGGCCCAACTGAGCCCGCAAGTGGAGAGCACGCTGTTCGAAACCCCACGCCTGGCCAAGCTGTTGGCCGCGCCGAACGCCGAGCAACTGGTACGCGGCATGCGCTTGCACCTGGAAACCAAGGCCCTGCTGCCGGACAACGTCGGCAACTCGCTGAACTGCACCAGCTGCCACCTCAACGCCGGTACCGTGGCCGATGGGTCGCCTTTCGTCGGTGTCTCGGCATTCTTCCCCGGCTACGCGCCACGGGCGGGCAAGACCATTACCCTGGAAGAGCGTATCAACGGTTGCTTCCGCCGCTCCATGCACGGCAAGCCGCTGCCGGTGGCTGGCCCGGACATGCAAGCCATGGTCGCCTACTTCGAGTGGATGAAGATGAACACCCGGCCCGAGGACAAGGTGGCTGGGCGTGGCGTGGGCAAGATCGATCCCGCCCTCAAGCCCAACGCCGAGAACGGCAAGCAGGTATACGCCAAGCAGTGCGCGGTGTGCCATGGCGCTGATGGCGAAGGCCTGAAGCGTGCCGACGGCAGCCTGATCTTCCCGCCGCTGTGGGGCGACGAGTCGTTCAACATCGGCGCCGGCATGGCCCGTACCTACACCGCCGCGGCCTTCGTCAAGCGCAACATGCCGATCGGCTTCCACGAGAAATTCCCCCTGGGCCAGGGTGGCCTCTCGGATCAGGAAGCCCTGGATGTGGCCGAGTACTTCTCCCATCAACCGCGTCCGGACTTCCCGGACAAGGTCAAGGATTGGCCGAACGGTGGCCGGCCGGCAGACGCTCGCTACTGACCCTGACCATGGCGGCTGCTTCGGTAGCCGCCATGCTCGGTTTGAGCAGCCCGTAGCCGCGGTTTTCGAGCAGAAAAAAACCTGTGGCAGGCCGATCACGCCGAGTTAAGATCGCCATCCTTTTGCGGCCACCGATGGCTGCTCCTGCCAAGGATGAAGCATGCGGTTTCCCTCTGTGGTGTTGCTCGGCCTGACCCTGGGCCTGGGCGGTTGCACCTTCGTCTCGACCCTCAAGGCCACTACCGTCAGTTATCGCGTTCCGGCGGATGCCGGTGACACTGCATTGATCCGCATCGTGTCCCAGGGCTCGGTCCGTGGCGTGCCATACAGCGATTGCATCGACTGGCGCAAGCCGGGCTCGGGCGTGATGGTCAAGCCGCATCGCGGCATCGCCAATCCCAAGTTCCGCAGCCTGGGCATTCCCATGAGCGCCGAGACCGACCGCATGCGGCGCCAGGAAGGGTTTGGCGCCAACGAACTCAAGCTCCCGGCCAATCGTCCCTTCGCCCTGATGTTCTACAACAGCGAACCCGGGCAGCTGGAGAATTTCCGCGCCGTCTGTGAGCAGAGCGTGAGCTTCGTGCCTGAGGCTGGCGCGACCTACCAGCTGGTGTTCCTGCAGGACCAGCAATGCACCGCGCTGCTGCGCAAGATCGATGAGCAGGGGCGGATGCAGGCCGAGCCTGTAGGGCTGCACTCCAGCGACTACTGCAGCCCCGATGCTCGGATCAGAGATCGCTGATAGGGGGTTCAGCCTGGGTAGTGCTGGCAGATTTCCTTCCAGATATAGCCACCGCTGTAGCGGATCCAGCGGATATACAGATGATCGACAAAGGCTTGCCAGCGGCTGTTGCGACGTCGCTGCAGGCTTTCTTCGATATCCGCCAGGAGCGAGGTGCGCTCGAAACCCATCCAGATTTCCGGGATCACCGCCATCAGGTTGACGTAGCACACCGGCGCCACCTCGCAGTAGAGGATGCGCTCGATCTCGGCCCGCTCGTAGGCCTGGGTCTGCCGGGCGATGTAGGCATAGTCCACCTGGTTGTCGACGAAGGCATCCGACAGCACATAGCGGATCTCGTCCAACTGTTCCTGGGTAATGGGGTTGCTAGGCATGGTCGAATGGACTCAGGAGCGCTGGTAGGGCAAGCCGAAGGGCACCCCGTTCAGGGTGTGGGTACAGCAGGGGCAGTCGGGGCTCATGTGCGCTGCGCGCAGTTGCGGATCGACCATTTGCAGCAACCCCTGGGCGTTGACGTACAAGCCGCTGAAGAAACTGAAGTGGCCGATGCGCACGTAATCCTCGCGTTCATGCTCATGCCGGGCTACCAGCCAGAACACCGGCTCCTCACGGTCCAGGCGGCTCTTGGCCTCACTGAACACCGAATCCCAGGGTTCGCCCACCCGGCTGAGCAGGAAGCGAAACAGCGGCGTGTAGTCCAGCCCCAGGCGCAGCCCGGAATGCATGCTGCCGCGCTGCTGCTCTTCCTTGGCGGCCAGGGCCTTGCTGTGGCGCTGCCGGGCATAGGCCGGATGGATCTTGTGGTGCACGCCGTGGGTCCGCGTGTTGACCTTGCGATACAGCGGTTGTTTTTCCATCGGGCGGGTCCTTCCTGGTTGCCGGCGAATGGCGATTCTATCTTGGCGCGATCATCCGCGTCGGCTCGCGTCCGTTGGCATTGTGCTGGTAGATGGCCGCTGGCTGGCCCTGGTCGTCGAAGAACACCTGGCCCAGTCCGGAAGAGTTCCACAACCGTTCACCGGCCTTGGCATGCTCGGGCACATGGGGGATGACCTTCATGCGCCGGCGCCTGGTGAACCAGTTCAACGGCGAGCGTGGTGAGTAGAGCCAGCGGTTGAGGCGGTCGAACCAGTCCAGCAGGGTTGCGGGAAATTCATTCTTGATGCCGCTGCTGGTGACCTGCCAGATCCGCGGGCCGCCCTGGCGGTGGCGGATCAGCACTTCGTAGACGAAGGAGTAGTGCACATCGCCGGAGAGGATCACGTAGCTGCCCGGGGTGCGTGAGTGGCGGAAGATATTGAGGATCACCTGGGCCGAACCGCGATGGGCCATCCAGTTTTCCGCGTCCACCAGCAGCGGGTAGCCACACCAGCTGAAGACCTTCTGCACGGTTTCGATCAGCTTGACGCCGAAGATCGGCGCCGGCGAAACGATGATCGCCGAAGGGTGGTCCAGCAGTTCGTGTTGCAGTTCGCTCAAGGCTTCCCAGTCCAGCAGGCCCGAAGGCTGGCCCAGGCTGAACTCGCTGCGCCAGCGCCGGGTACGGGTGTCCAGCACCACCAGGGCCGGGGTGCTGGGCAGTACGTATTGCCACTGGGCAAAGCGCAGCAGTTGCTCGAGCAACGGGTCGTGCAGTCGTCGGTCCAGTCGCCGGTTGCCTTGCGCGCTGGCGCTCAGGGCCTGGGTCTGCTCCAGCAATGCCGGGAAGGCGTCAGGGTTGTTGCCCCAGCCCTGGCACAGCATGTAGGCCAGCAGGGCATTGCCGATGATGCGCTTGGAGAAGGGATGGCCGTAGGCGGTTTCTTCCCATTGGGCGCTGAGGTTCCAGTCGTCGGTGATGTCGTGGTCGTCGAAGATCATCAGGCACGACAGGTGGGCGAAGACCCGCGCCGCGCCGTCCAGGCCGGCGACGAAGGCCTCGATATGCCGCTGCTCCCTGGCATAGCGCGCCTGGTGTTGCGGGCTCAGTTGCGGCATCTGGGGCGCGATCAGGCTCCAGGGCACCGGCGACCAGGCCAGCAGGTACATGGCCAGCACTTCGGCGAAGGTCACCAGGTGATTGTCGGCGCTGCTGCTGGTGAAGATCGGCTTCTTCACCCCGCCGAAGAACCGCTCGCGCAGGGTCTCGTTGCTCTTGAGCGCGGGGAGCAGTTCGGCTCGCTGGTAGTAGCTGGCGTGGTGGCAGTAGAGCGCTTGGCTGTCGTCCACCACGGCGCCTTCGAGTTGTTCGTCGAACAGGCCCAGGCGCTCGATCAGGGCATGGATGGCCCGCAACATGGGGCCGGCCACATCGTCGGCGTAGATCTGGTCGCCGCTCATCAGCAGCAGCGCGGGTCGGTCCTTGGTCGCCGGTTTTTGCGCCAGCAGGCGGTCGGCGCATAACAGGCCGTCGGGGGCCGGGTGATGGGGTTTGCGGCAGGAACCGTGGAGCAGGTTGTCGATGCGGTTATGCAGTACGAATTCGGCCCGTCGGGCATTGCCATAAAGCAAGTGGGGCGCCCAAGCGGCCATGCCCTGGAGGCTGTGCTGCGCATCGCTGAGCAGCAGGTCATAGGCGACCGGCACGTCCTCGGGCAGGGCGGCGTCCAGGCTCACGTCGATCAGGTGGATGTAGGCATCGCGGCCCACGGCGATGACCTGGCACTGGTGTTCATCCAGGGTCAATTCCTGTACGGCAGCGCCTTCGGCCTGCAGTTGCAGGGTCAGGGACAAAGGCTGCGAGCCCACCAGCCACAACACCAGCCGGCTCGGTTCCAGGCGGCGCAACAGCGGGCCGGCGAGTACGGGAGGCGGGGTGTCGAGGGCGTGGGACAAGGGCATGCGCGCGGATGCTCGGGGCCAGAAAAGGGGCGCCATGGTAGCGTAGCCAATGTCACAGAAACGTTGCCTGGCGGCGCCGTCCCCAGGCATTTGTATCCAGTTATTTACTGGCCGTGGCCATCATCACCCCGAAGCCCAAGAAGGTGATCCCCGACAGTCTGCCGGCGATCCGTGCCCCGCGCCGGCCCTGCCATGGCCCAGGGCGTTGGACAGGATCAGCACCACCCCGGGACCGGGGCTGAGGATGGTCAGGGTCGCCAGCAGCAGGAACATTTCGTAACTCACCAAGGGCACTCCGGGCTTGGACGATGAAAGAGCGCCGCCGCGCCGGAATCAGGCACAAGGGTGATTGGCCTGGCTGCTTCAGCGGTCGTTCTGGCGCGCCGGCAGCTGCGGCAGGTTGAGCGCAGCGTCCTGCTGGATCTGGGCCTGCATCCAGTCGATGAACACCAGGGCCTCGGGCGCGGCGTCGCGGGCCAAGGCGTAGTAATAGTGGGTCAGGGGCTGGCGCAACTCTGGCAACGGGCAGACCAGCCGACCGCTGGCCAGGTCCTTGGCCAGTAGCGAGGCGGGACACAGGCTCAAGCCGAGGCCGTCGACGCAGGCCTGGAGCACGAAGTGCATATGGTCAAAATGCAGGGTCGGCGGGTTGCGCAGCGGCTTGAGCCGGCAGTGCTCGAGCCATTTCGACCAATCGCCGAGCCGGGTGCGGCTGACCAGCAGGGTATGGCGTACCAGGTCCTTGGGGCTGTGCAAGGGGGTGTCCTGCAAGAGCGCGGGGGCGGCCACCACCAGGATTTCGTCGTCCAGCAGGCGTTGCGGTTGCAGCGCTGCCGCCCACCCCGAGCGCCCACGGCGGATTACCAGGTCGAAGGTTTCCCGCGCCGGGTCGGGGGGCAGGGTGCTGGTCACCACTTCCGGATGGATCTGCGGGTACTGCGCCATGAACTGCGGCAGGCGCGGAATCAGCCAACGCACGGCGAAGGACGGTCGCACGTTGATGGTCACCTTGCGCAGCGCCGCACCCTGGCGCAGGGCGGCGGCGGCCTGGGCGATCTGGGTCAGGGCCACGCTGACCTGTTCGTAGAAGGCCTGTCCGGCCGGGGTGAGGACCGACTGGCGGATGCGGCGCTCGAACAGCAGCACGCCCAGGTGTTCTTCCAGCAACTTGATATGTCGGCTGATGGCGCTGTGGCTCACGTGCAACTCATCCGCCGCGCGGCTGAAGCTTTCGTGGCGGGCGGCCGCGGCAAAGGCGCGGACCGCGTTCAGGGGGGGCAGGTCGCTGATCATGTGTCTAATTTAGTTACCTATACGGCGCAAATAAAGCGTTTGTCAGCGCAGGTCACGGGCGGCACGCTGCGTCGGGTTCACGATCTGCCGGTTTGCCTGACATGCCCGATACTTCGCTTTGCCGCACCGATCAAGACTCTGCCCGTTGCGCCAGCATCCTCGGCCTGTGCCTGCCTGGTGATGTCCTGCTGTACCTGTTGCTGCCCATGCAGCACGAAGCCTTCGGTGTGACCCTGGCCGAGGCCGGCTTGCTGCTGGCTGCCAACCGCCTGGTGCGGATCTTCGGCTACGGCCAAGTGATGCGTTTCTATGCTCGGCACGGCGACCGCCCGGTGTGCGTGCTGGCCGCTGCGACCGCCGCGTTGTGCGCTCTGGGCTACGCCACGCTGTCGGGCTTCTGGTGGTTGTTGCTGCTGCGCCTGGGCTGGGGCCTGAGTTACGCCGCCCTCAACCTCTCGACCCAGGTCATGGCCACCGCCGAGCCCACGGGCGCCGCCCGCCGCACCGGCCGCTCCCGCGCGCTGATCGCCACCGGGCCGATGCTGGCCTTGCCCATCGGTGCACTGGTCAGCGTCGAATACGGCCCGCGGGTGATCTTCGGGCTCATGGTCCTGACCTCGCTGCTCGCCATGCTGCTGGCCTTCGGCCTGCCTGGCAGGCCTCACCCACTGGCGAATTCCGGCCGGCGCTTGCAACGTCCCGACAGCGTGGCGCTGTGGTCCTTCATCGAAGGCCTGGTGCTGGACGGGCTGTTCATCATTGGCTTGTCGTTGCAGGCTGAACAACTAATGGCCGGCAACGCGCTGCTGGTGGCGGGTGCGCTGTTGGCCCTGCGCTATGTCTCGGAAATGCTCCTCAGCCCGTTGGGCGGCATCGCCGCGCAACGCTTTGGCGCGACGCGGATGCTGATCGTCTTCTCGTTGCTGACCTGCGCGGCCCTGGTGGGGTTCGGTTGCCACTGGCTGATTGTCGGCGGCGCCCTGGTATTGATACTGCGGGCTCTGCAACTGCCGCTGGTAGTAACGGTGGTGGCCCAGCGACACCCGGGCGCGGGACGAGTGCGAGCCCTGGCGGCCAATGCGGTATGGCGGGATATCGGCGCCGGGCTCGGCCCACTGATTGCCGGCATGCTGCTGCCGGTGGCCTCCACGGTGTGGGTGTATTCGCTGGCGGCAGTGTGCCTGGCGCTGAGTGCGTTGGCGTGCCGGAAGTCCGATGCAAACCTCTGAATCTAAGCCGCAAGCCGCAAGCCGCAAGCTGCAAGCTGCAAGCTGCAAGCGACAAGCTTTAATCTTGAAGCTTGTCGCTTGCAGCTGTCTTTACGCCTGTTTGTCGTCGCCGCGTTCGATGCTCTGGGGCTGGCCCTGTTCGATGACCCAGCGCAGCAGGTCGGTGACCGAAACCCGATGCTTGCGCTCCACCCATTCCATGCCTTGGGGGCTGTAGTGTTCGCTGTAGCGGGTCAGCACCAGGTGGTTCTGGTCCTCGGACAGGCGCAGGCTGACCTCGCGGCAATGCAGGCTGGCGTCGTCGAGCTTGGTCACTCGCTGCAGCAGCGTCAGGGCCGGTTGGGTGAGGCAGGGTTCGGGCAGTTCTTCGCGGATGGCTGGGGCGGGCGCCGAGGTGTTCTTGATCAGGTGCATGGTCGGCTGTTCTCCAGTAGGGGGAGGCCGATGCTGGCAGCCGAACCTTGCGCAAAGATGTCTGCTTTATTGCAGCGTTGCAGGTTTGTTACCGGGTTGAAATATATGACGCGACGCGGCGAATGGTTTTAGATAACGCTCCTTTCCAGTTGAAGTGAACCCGCCGGTGAGCCGTCTCTTGATCGTGGACGACGACGTCGAAGTCCTCGCCCTGCTGAAGAAATTCTTTGTCCAACAGAGCTACGAGGTCAGCGTGGCCACCGATGGCGCCGGGTTGTGGGCGGCCTTGGAGCGGGACGTGCCGGATTTGATCATCCTCGACCTGATGCTCCCCGGCGACAACGGCCTGACCCTGTGCCAGCGCCTGCGGCTGCAACATGCCACGCCGGTGATCATGCTCACGGCCATGGGCGAGCTGAGCGACCGGGTGGTGGGCCTGGAGATGGGCGCCGACGATTACCTGGGCAAACCCTTCGATGCCCGCGAACTACTGGCGCGGGTGCGTGCGGTGTTGCGTCGCTCCGGCGAGAGCCGGCCGCTGGCCGGAGAGGTGCCACGGCCGTTGATCCGCTTCGCCGACTGGCAACTGGACCTGACCCGGCGCGAACTGCGTTCGCCGGACCAGGTGATGATCCCGCTGTCGGCGGGGGAGTTCGACTTGCTGCTGGTGTTCGTCGAGCATCCGCAGCGCATCCTCACCCGCGAGCAGTTGCTCGACCTGGCCCGGGGCCACGCCCATGACGCCTTCGACCGCAGCATCGATGTCCAGGTCAGCCGCCTGCGGCGCAAGCTGGAGTTCGACACCAAGCGCCCGGCGATGATCCGCACGGTGCGCAACGGCGGTTACCTGTTCACCCCCAGCGTGACCCGCCAGTGAAGGCGCTCAAGCCGCTATGGCGCTATCGGCTGCGCGATACGGTGGCGCGCTGGATCGCCCTGACCATCATCATGGCCATGCTCACGGCCCTGGCCTTCAATGCGTTGTTCGTGCAGTTGGCCGGGGTTTGGGCCTATCCGTCCCTGGAAGAGTCGGGAATCCTGGAGAACTCGGCGTCCATCGTGCTGATGATCGAGGCCTCGGAGCCGGGCCAGCGTGCACGGCTGGCGGCAGCGGTCAGCCATGAGTATTCCAGCGTGGTCTGGCAGCCGACTCGCGAGGCTTTCAATCTGCCGGTCGTCGAGGACTCTGAGTACGTGGGAGAGGGCATCCGCCAGGCGCTGGAACCGCCTACGCGGCGCATGGAGGCCTACATGCCCAGCGACTGGCCGGGGCCCAATGGCCGTTACGCGCTATTGGTGCAGTTGACCGATCAATCCTGGCTGATGTTCTCCTCGACATCCCGCAGTTGGGGGCTGGATGAGAGCACCCGCAACTTGATCGTCATCGCCCTGGTGCTGGTGTCCACCGGACTGGTGGCGTGGATCGCCACCCGCCGCCTGGCCAGGCCGTTGCAGCAATTCGCCCAGGGCGCACGACGCTTTGCCCTGGATTTTCACGCGCCACCCATCGAGCCGGTGGGCCCTCACGAGATCCGCCAGGCGATCCTGGCGTTCAACGCCATGCAGGCGCAGTTGCAGCATTTCATCAAGGACCGTACGCAGATGCTCGCAGCCATTTCCCATGACCTGCGCACGCCCTTGACCCGCATGCGCCTGCGCGGTGAGTTCATCGAGGATGCCGACCAGCAGCAACGGCTGTTCCGCGACGTGGACGAGATGCAGGCCATGATCAACTCGGCACTGGAATTCTTTCGCGACGATGCACGCCTGGAGCAGGCGACCCAGTTCGACCTGGCCGAACTGCTGCAGACCCTGGTGGACGATTATCGCGACCAGGGCCTGGAAATCACCTTCAGCGGCCCGTCGCGCCTGGTGTATGGCGGCAGGCCACTGGGGCTCAAGCGGGTGATGACCAACCTGCTGGACAACGCCCTCAAGTACGGCGTCGAGCCGGCCATCGTGCTGGAGCAGGGGGCTGAGCAGGTGCGGGTGCGAGTTTTGGATCGTGGCCCGGGCATTGCGCCCGAGGCGTTGGAGCAGGTGTTCGAACCGTTCTTCCGCCTGGAGACGTCACGCAACAAGAGCACCGGCGGCGTTGGCCTGGGCCTGTCGGCGGCCCGGGCCATCGTGCGTGAGCATGGCGGCAGCTTGCGCCTGTTCAACCGCGATGGCGGCGGGCTCGAAGCCCGGGTGGAACTGCCGCTGTAACCCTTGTACCTGGGCGGTTCTGGTAGCCGCTGTCGAACCTGCGAGGCTGCGTACGGGCGCGTAGCGGCCGTTGTGGTTGAAGGCCCTGCGGGCCTTGTCGCAGTCTCGCGTCGCTCGACAGCGGCTACAGGTGTCGTGGGTCAGGACCAGTCGAAGCAGAACAGCACCAGGCCTTCAACCGGTTCGTAGAACATCACGATCAGGTCGGCGCCGCGGATGCCGTAGTTGTAGGCCGGTACCCCCAGGACGTGCTGGAAGCGGCGGCCCGCGGGGCTCAGGGGCCAGACGTCGATGTCGCCGCTGTCATCCTCGGCTTCGACCACGTCCATGGGGAACTCCACGGTTTCCACCCAGTTGCCATAACCTTCGGCCACGCCACCGACTTCCTCGATGAAGTTGAGCTTCTGCCCGTTGTCCCGGGGCCAGGTCAGGTGCCCGAGCTCCTGGTAGCGCAGACGGGCGGCCTGGTAGTCGGCGCGTTGTTCGCTGTAGTGCTGTTCCAGGTCGGCGCGGGCGTTGTGCTCGGGGTCGGCCAGGTGGGCGTTGTCCGGGTGCAGGAAGAAGTAGCGCGGATCACCGCACAGGCGATAGCGCCCGTCCTCGATCTTGAAACCGATCCAGTTGGTCTTCAGCAAGTCGCTGCCAAAGCCCTGGCCCTCGGTGAACATGCCGACCAGGCCGCCGCTGGGTTCGATGGGGTTGAGCAGGTGCAGGCGAGCGGACCATTCGGGGTTGATCAGGCTGGCATCGAAGGACAGCAGCGGCAGCAGGTGTTCGGCCAGCTCTTGCTGGTCGGCGACGAACAGGTCGCGGGCGTCTGGGTAGGCCACGGCGCCAGCCGGCAGCTGGTTGAATTCCGGGGTCGGGATAGTGGGCATGGAGCATCCTTGGTATCGGGCGATTAACGTGCGCAAGTCACTGCGCGATTCAGGAAGAACAAGAGGCAAGCGGTCGAGCAGGGTCGATGGTTGCCGGATGATCGGGTGCGACGCAGGGCCCGGGCGCTGGTGGCCGGGAGCAGTCGGGTGGTAGCGAATGGCCTGCCGCGCGCAAGGCTTGCGGGGCGGGCGAAACAGCGAGCGCCAGGGGGCGCGGGTATCGGAGGGTGTTGCTGGGCATCCATGTCCAAGTCCGGTCTGTGCAATACGCGGTCATTGCCGGGGCCGGCAATTTAACACCTGGCGAGGGCCCGGGCCAGGCGCACCGCGACACGGGTCCTGAGGCCCGTGTGCAGCGCGCGAGGATGACCTTAGAACGACAGTGCGGGGCCTGTGGTGTCGATGTCCGCCGCCAGCTGGCCGGGGCGCTCATCTTCTTCCAGCCCCCGCGAGGCGCGACCCACCAGCAGCGGATCGGGAGCGTGGGCGACCTTGGGATCCTTGCCCGGGTAGTCCAGCTCGTGCAGGAAGTGGCGGATGCAGTTGATCCGGGCGCGTTTCTTGTCGTCGGACTTGATCACTGTCCACGGTGCGTCGGCGGTGTCGGTGTGGAAGAACATCGCCTGCTTGGCGCCGGTGTATTCGTCCCATTTGTCCAGGGACTTGATATCGATGGGCGAGAGTTTCCAGTGCTTGAGCGGGTCGTCGCGGCGCGAGATGAAGCGTCGCAGTTGCTCTTCGCGATTGACCGAGAACCAGAACTTGAACAGCAGGATGCCGCTGTTGCACAGCATGCGTTCCAGTTCCGGAGTCTGGCGCATGAACTCCAGGTATTGCAGGGGCGAGCAGAATTCCATGACCCGCTCGACGCCGGCGCGGTTGTACCAGGAGCGGTCGAAGAAGACCATTTCCCCCGCCGTCGGCAGGTGCTGGATGTAGCGCTGGAAGTACCACTGGCCCTTTTCCTGCTCGGAGGGTTTTTCCAGGGCGACGATCCGCGCGCCGCGGGGGTTCAGGTGCTCCATGAAGCGCTTGATGGTGCCACCCTTACCCGCGGCGTCGCGGCCTTCGAACAGCACCACGATGCGTTGCCCGGTTTCCTTGACCCAGTTTTGCACCTTGAGCAATTCGATCTGCAACTCGTGCTTGGCCTTCTCGTACTCGGCGCGGCGCATGCGGTTGCGGTAGGGATAATTGCCCGGCAGCTTGGCCGAGACGCTGTCTTCGTTGGAGCCACGAGGCGCGCTGGCGATCTGCAGGGCCATGGGGTTCTGTTCGAGATCGACCTCGATGGCCTTCACTGCCGCAGCCTTGGTGGGTGTGCTGCGCGGGCGGCGGGTGCGGGGTGTGGCGGGCTTGCGTGCCGGAGGCTTGGCGGGGCTGGTTGCGCTGGTCTTGGGCAGCACTTCAGGGAGGGGAAGTGCGCGGGAATCTTCACTCATGGCGGGGGCCTGCGGATCTTGTTCAAAGGGGTAGCGACCAGTGTAGGGAGCGCAAAGCACCGCTCGTTGACTTCCATCAAGGTTGTGCTCGGGAGATGGCGCTAGGCGCTGGGGCAAATGCGGAAGCAGTTCCTGCTGATACAGCGTTCGGGCGGGGAATCCAATGCAAATGCCGCCCCGTTCGGGGTGGTCTCTGGAACTTGCAAAGGATGCTGAATCATGGATATCCGATCCCTTGTCTATTCATCCCGCCCCCGGTTGGCGTACCGGCTGTGGAGGCTGTTGCTGTGGTTGGGGCTGAGTGCGGCGGCGCAATCGGCGCTGGCGATCAACGTGGCCTTCGATGCCTCGTGTTCGACCCAGGCCGATCGCACCGCGGTGAGCAACGCGGTGGCGGTGGCCACTACCTGGTCCAATGATGCCTACAACCGGGTCAACAACAACGAAGCGGTCTTTCGTCGTAACGGCGACCCGGTCTATCAGACATGGTTCGGCGTCTTCAGCCAGGATCGTTATCAGCGAGTGCGTGCGGTACTCGACGGGGTGCGCTTCAAGCTCAACAGCGGCAATACCCTGACGGCCCGTTGCCGGACCAACCCCGTCGATCCCTGCGACAGCGCAGATGTTATCGCGGCGACCTACGTCAATGCCCGCGGGGACATCGAAGCCTGGTTCTGCACGGCGTTCTTCGCCTTGCCGCCACGGGTGGGCTTCGATACCCAGGCCGGTAGCGTGGTGCATGAGCTGACCCACTCGATCGGCCACACCGCCGATATCCCGGGTGGCTATGGACCGGTGGGCGCGCGTGATCTGGCGACCGATCACCCGGGCCAGGCAGTGGAAAACGCCGATAACTACGAATATTACGAGGAACAGATGTACGACTGACCAGGGCTGGTCGGGGAACGCGTCCACGCCTCGGGGCAAGCCCCGGGGCGTTTGGCGTTGGAAGGGGGTACAGCGAGGGTGTGCCTTGCCCGGGTGGGCAAGGCAGTTTGCAGCGTCAGACCTTGGCTGGGTTCTTCTTCTCCGGATCGATGCCGTACAGGGCGATGGCCTCGGCGACCTTTTCCCGTGGCAGGCTGCCTTCGTCGGCCAGGGCCTTGAGGGCGGCCACGGCGATGAAGTGACGGTCGACCTCGAAGAACCGACGCAGGGACTCACGGGTGTCCGACTGGCCGAAGCCGTCGGTGCCCAGGGCGACGAAACGACGCTTGGGTACGAAGGGACGGATCTGGTCGGCGAAGATCTTCATGTAGTCGGTAGCGACCACCACCGGGCCTTCCTTGTCTTGCAGGCAGCTTTCCACATAGCTCACGCGAGGCTCCTGCTCGGGATGCAGCAGGTTCCAGCGCTCGGCTTCCTGGCCGTCGCGACGCAGCTCGGTCAGGCTGGTGACGCTCCAGACCTCGCTGCTGACGCCGAAGTCGGCTTCCAGCAGCTTCGCGGCGGCGTTGACTTCCTGCAGGATCGAGCCACAACCCATCAGTTGCACGTGCTTGCCCTTGTTCTGCTTGGCCGGGGCCGAGAAGCGGTACATGCCCTTGAGGATGCCTTGCTCGACGCCTTCGGGCATGTCCGGGTGGGCGTAGTTCTCGTTGAGCAGGGTGATGTAGTAGTAGATGTCCTCGTTCTCGACATACATGCGGCGCATGCCGTCCTGGATGATCACCGCCAGCTCGTAGGCATAGGTCGGATCATAGGAGACGCAGCACGGGATGGTGGACGACATCACGTGGCTGTGGCCGTCATCGTGCTGCAGGCCTTCGCCCATCAGCGTGGTGCGCCCGGAGGTGGCGCCGAGCAGGAAGCCACGGGCCCGGGCATCGCCGGCGGCCCAGGCCAGGTCGCCGACCCGCTGGAAGCCGAACATCGAGTAGAAGATGTAGAACGGGACGGTCATCACCCCGTGGTTGCTGTAGGAGGTACTGGCGGCGATCCACGACGAGATGGCCCCGGACTCGTTGAGCCCCTCCTGCATGATCTGGCCGTCCTTGCTCTCCTTGTAGTAGCTGAGCTGGCCGGCGTCCTGCGGGGTATACAACTGGCCCACGTGGGAGTGGATGCCGATCTGGCGGAACAGGCTTTCCATGCCGAAGGTACGGGACTCGTCCGGCACGATCGGTACCACCAGCTTACCGATGTTCGGATCCTTGAGCAGGGTGCCGAGGATGCGCACGAAGGCCATGGTGGTGGAGATCGCCCGATCGCCGGTGCCCTTGAGCTGGGTCTCCAGGGCCGACAGCGGCGGGATCTGCAGGGACTGGGCATCGCTGAAGCGCGCCGGGATATGGCCACCGAGCTTGCCGCGCACGGCCTTCAGGTAGTTGGCCTCGACGCTGTCCGGCGCCGGCTTGAGGTATGGCATGTCGCCCAGTTGCTCATCGCTGAGCTCCAGGCCGAAACGGTCACGGAAGGCCTTGACCGCCTGGTCGCCCATCTTCTTGAGCTGGTGGTTGATGTTCTGGCCTTCGCCGGCCTCACCCATGCCGAAGCCCTTGACGGTCTTGGCCAGGATCACGGTCGGCCCGCCGGTGTGGCGCATGGCCGCGGCGTAGGCGTTGTAGACCTTCTCCGGATCGTGGCCGCCACGGGAGAGTTTCCAGATCTGCTCGTCGGTCATGTCGCTGACCAGTTCCAGCAGTTCGGGATACTTGCCGAAGAAGTGCTCGCGCACGTAGGCGCCGTTCTGCGACTTGTAGTTCTGGTAGTCGCCGTCCACGCATTCCATCATGCGCCGGCGCAGCAGGCCGCTCTTGTCCTTGTCCAGCAGGGCATCCCAGCCGCTGCCCCAGATCACCTTGATCACGTTCCAGCCAGCGGCGCGATACAGGCTTTCGAATTCCTGGACCACCTTGCTATTGCCGCGTACCGGACCGTCTAGGCGCTGCAGGTTGCAGTTGACCACGAAGATGATGTTGTCGAGTTTTTCCCGACCGGCCAGGGAGATCGCCGCCAGGGATTCGGGCTGGTCCATCTCGCCATCGCCCAGGAACGCCCAGACCTTGCGGCCCTGGTGTTCCTTGAGGCCACGGTTCTCCAGGTAACGCATGAAGCGTGCCTGGTAGGCAGCGGTGATCGGACCCAGGCCCATGGAAACGGTGGGGAACTGCCAGAAGTCGGGCATCAGCCGTGGGTGAGGGTAGGAGGACACGCCATCGCGGTCGGTTTCGCGGCGGAAGTTGTCCAGTTGCTCTTCGCTCAGGCGGCCCTCGAGGAAGGCGCGGCCGTAGATGCCTGGCGAGGAGTGGCCCTGGATGTAGACCATGTCACCGGCAAACTGCTCGGTGCGGCCACGGAAGAAGTGGTCGAAGCCTACGTCGTAGAGCACTGCCGCCGAGGCATAGGAGGCAATGTGCCCGCCGACGTTGGAGTGCTTGCCGGCGCGCAGCACCATGGCCAGGGCGTTCCAGCGGATGTAGGCGTTGATCCGCTTCTCTACGGCGAGGTCGCCTGGGTAGGGCTGTTGGCGGCTGACCGGGATGGTGTTGACGTAAGGCGTGGTCACGCGCCCGTAGAAATCGCCATGTTGGGCAACGTCGAAATCCAGCAGTTGGTCGATCAGGTAATGCGCCCGAGGGCGGCCTTCGACATTAAGAACCGATTCAATGGATTCGAGCCATTCACGAGTCTCTTGTGGATCCTCGTCGAGAAACACTGATTGTTGTGCCATCGTCGTCTCCTGGGCAGTTACAGCGGGGAACACCGAGTCGTTCGGTGCCATAGCGAGGGGCATCGGCGGTTGCCGATATTGTTCAGAATCCAGATGATTGCAATTGCAATTATTCTCGGGAATTTATCGTGCACCGCGTTACAATTGCAACTAAATCGATTCTTGAAAAAAGGTGATGCATGTCTTCCAGCGAGCCGGATACCTGGTTCAGATTCGTCAGGGCCCACCGCTGCCTGATTCGCGAAATCGAGCGCCGCCTGGCTGCCGCCGGGCTTCCGGCCTATGCCTGGTACGACGCCTTGTGGGGGCTGGAAAGCGGCCCTGGTGGTACCCGGCGAATGAACGAGCTGGCCGATGTCATGGCGATCGAACGCTACAACCTGACACGCCTGGTCGACCGCCTGGAGGCCGAAGGCCTGGTCGAGCGCAGCCGGGCCAGCGAGGACGGCCGTGGTGCCTGCGCCTCGATCACCGAGGCCGGCAAGGTGTTGCGCAAAAAGATGTGGCGAATCTACGAAGATGCGGTCGCCGAGTTGTTCCTGGCGCAGTTCGATGAACAGCAACAGCGCTTTTTCAGTGATGCCCTGGAGCGTGCGGCCAGCGCCGCGCGCAGGAGTGGGCGAGAGGCCTAGGCCTTCATTGCAGCAGGTAGCGGCGCATGGCCTGCTTGACGTATTCCTGGGGAACCTTGCCGTCCTGGGCCAGGGCGCGCAGGGCCAGGGTGGCGATCCAGCGTTTGTCCACGGTCTTGCAGGAGATAGGACGGGTCGGCAGTGAGCCGATGGAGTCGGCACCCAGGGCGACGAAACGCGAATTCAGATGGGCACCGATCTGCTCGGCCACATGTTGGGCGTACCCGGTCACGGCGACCACCGGCGCATCCTCGACGTTCAGGCTGTCGCGCAGATGCGATGAGCGCCGCGGCAGGTCCGGGTGCATGCGGTTCCAGCGCAGGGCGCTGTCGGCATCCCGGGCCAGGCGGGTATAGCTGGGGCAACTCCACAGTTCGCAACCCACGCCCCAGTCCTCGTGCAGGATCTGCGCCGCAGCGATCACCGCGCGCAGGCTCAGGCCGGCTCCCAGCAGGCGGACCTTGGGGCGATCGGGCCCGGCCTCCAGCTCGGCGATCTTGTACATGCCTTGCAGGGCCTGGTTGACGCTGTGCTTGTCCATCGGGCCGACGAAGTCATTGGGCTCATCGTGCAGGGCCATGTAGTAGAAGCCGTTGCTTCCATCCACATACAGGCTTTTCAGCGCCGCAAGCGCAATGGCCCGGGCCTCGGCACCGCTGGCCGGGTCGAAGGGCAGGCAGCGA
Organism: Pseudomonas piscis; assembly: GCF_009380155.1. GTDB lineage: Bacteria > Pseudomonadota > Gammaproteobacteria > Pseudomonadales > Pseudomonadaceae > Aquipseudomonas > Aquipseudomonas piscis. The sequence continues at coordinate 232,566 of NZ_WHUV01000003.1, forward strand.
GGATTGGCCGCCAGCCACAACGGCACCCATGGATGCGCACCCTTGGGCCAGATCGAGGAAATGGTCTCGATATCGTTGCACAGGATCCCGCGCTGGGAGGACTCGCTCGACAGGGCGCATAGCTGGGCCGATGTGGAGGAACTGGTCAGGTACAGCAGCGGTTTTTCGCTGGCTCGGGCCTGGGAACTGAAGTGCAGGGGCCAGGCGCTGATACGGGTGTGCTCGGGCGCGGCACCGGGACGCGTGTTGGAACGCACCACCCAGATGTTCTTCGCCGTTCTCGGATCCCTCTCCAGACGATTGGCGATGTCGATCATGGTGTAGAGCGGTGAAGAGCATCCTTCGCTGGCCTGGACGGCCAACGTCTGGATCTTGTCGATGCAGGCTTGCGCGGCCTCGCCGGTCTCGCGCGTGGTCCTGAAACTGGAAAAACCCATCATAACTTCGAAGCTCTCCGTGCGTTCCGTCATTCTTGCACCATACTGTACGCCTCAATATGATTGCAAATGCAATAAGATTCAAACGCAGTGACATTCGCAGTAGTCAACGGAGGACTCATGAACACGCCAAAATCCCTCACTTTCTATACCGCAGACACCCCAAACGGACAGAAAATCAGCATTTTCCTCAAGGAAGCCGGCATCGATTGTGAACGGGTGAAATTCAATCTGTCCGAAGGGCGCCAGCACTCCCCGGAGTTCCTGCAGATCAACCCCAACGGCAAGATCCCGGCGATCGTCGATCATGAGGCTGGAGTCTCGGTATTCGAGTCGGCAGCGATCCTTGGCTATCTGTCGGAAAAATACGACTGCCTTCGAGCCCAATCGCCGACCGAACAACTGGCGGTCCAGCAATGGCTGTTCTTCCAGGTCGGCGCCATCGGTCCGATGCTCGGCCAACTCTGGTGGTTCCTCCATGGCAGCAAGACCGCCAACCAGGAAGCCATCACGCGCTACCGCAAGGAGTCGCTGCGTATCTATGGCGTAGTCGACAGCCAGCTGGCCAAGCATGCCTACCTGGCTTCGAACAACTATTCCATCGCCGACGTCGCGGCGTTTCCCTGGTTGCGCACCCATGAGGAACTGAACCTGGATATCACTCCGTTCCGCCATGTTCGCCGTTGGCTGGATGCGATCGAAGCGCGGCCGGCGGTAAAGGCTGGCTTGGCCGACTCCCGGGAAGCCTAGGCGAACCCGGGAATGTCAGCTGGTTCGAGGAACCGCTCTGGCCCTGTCGGGAAAGAGCGGTTTTCTGCATTCATAGTGGGTACGAGGTTGGATTTACTGCCGGTTCGGTCATTGAGTCACGGGCTTCGAGAAGGTCGATAACCCCTGTTGAACTCACGTTGTAGTTAATTTGTGTAGTGATTATTTGTCTTTACTACATAAAAGCTTTTGAGTTGAGTGTCAGGGGTGGCGAAGTCAGAGCAACAAGATTCACGGACTGAACACTATAAAGAACATGGAGTTCTTATGAGCACTCAATTAGTTAGTGGCAGACAAGTAACCGATGATGAAGCTGAACTTGATTATCTGCTGAAAAATGCCTTCGAGAAGCGTCTGCCGCCCCTCGATGGTTGCCAATATGCCTATTTCACCATGCATAAAGGGCGGCAAGTAAAGCCGCTGATCTTCTCCAGTTATCCAAAGCGTTGGCTGGATATCTACAAGGCTTCCAATTACCACTTGATCGATCCGGTAATCAATCATGGATTGAAGTCCATTGCCCCCTTTTCCTGGCGCGAAGCGCTTGGGTCCGCGGAGCCGGGGCAGGGCGATAAATTATTCGCGCTATCCGAGAAATACCGGATATCCACCGGTTTCACCTTCAATCTCCATGACTCCAATGGTCTGTTCGCCGCGTTGAGTATTTGTAACACGGAATTGCGGGCCGACTTCGACCAGGTCATGACCCGGCATACCGCCGAGATCCAGATGGCGCTGATCCAGTTTCACAACAGCCTGATGGATAGGTTCACACCCAATGAGCTGTTTCCCGAGAAGGACGATGCCAGCTTGTCGAATCGGGAAATGGGAGTCCTCCAATGGGTGGTCAAGGGCAAGACCTACGGGGAAATCGCTGCGATCCATGCGATTTCCGTACGCACGGTGAAATTCCACATGTCCAACATCGTGCACAAGCTGCAGGTCTGCAATGCCAAGCAGGCGGTCTACAAGGCTGTGAGCATGGGCATGGTCTGAGGCGCTCGCCTGGCGCTGGCGGAGCGTTGGCGTGGGCCTGCAGTGTGTAGTTCGTACAGGTGGTTGCCGCCCTTGGTGGCGATCATCGCCTGCAGGCGCCCGGCATTGTCTGGCGATATCGGCATCTTGAGCAGCAATACCCGCTCTCCGGGTGAGGCCTGCCCGCTGTCGAGGATCTCGTAGTGCCATCCGGCCCGGTGCACGATGCGTGACATGGCTTGGCTCACCACGGTGACGATCGACTCCAGGCCTGTGTGTGCTCCATGGCTGTGCATGGCCAGCAGGAGCATTTCGGTCAGTGGCAGGCGCTCCAGCCCGAGGGCGCGGGAACGGGTCTTGTCGACGAAGAAGCGACTGGATTCGGCGATCAGGCGGTGCTTGGGCGCGGGCTGGCTGAAAAAACTACGGAATGGCCCTTCCACCATGTAGGGATGCAGCGTGTTGATCAGGCGCAGGCTGGCCAGGGGGACTCCGGTGTGGACTCCAACCAGGTAAGTGGCGCGGGGATTGTCGTATTCATCGATTTCCTGGTCACCGCAGACATTGACCTTCCAATTGAGCCGGTCGGCGAAGACTTCCTTGCGCAACCCATACAAGTTTCCCAACAAGTCCTGGGACGCATTTGTGTAGTCGATATTATAAAAACTGACTTTATCCATACTTATTGTTATTTCCATCCGAGGAATAAAGACAGACCACCTTCATCCATCGCGCCGGGTCGCGGAAAGGATGAATTGCCTGTTTCGAGAAAGCAACTGTACCTAAGGTCAGTCTTCGCGGAAAGAATTAAACGCTCGTTTTTATAAGTGTCGATCTGCACTTAGGTACAGTTGTCGGCCTGTCGCGGAGCGATAAACATGGAGAGGATTTACCCGTGGTTTGATAACTACACCTATCCCGCAGGCGATTATTTAGCTCTTACAGGAATAATAATATGAGTGTCGTAATTACGCGTCAGGAAGTTAAGCAGGATATCACTCAGCATGAAATCTCTGCCCTGAAGACCCGTTTCAATCTTGCAGATGCCCATACTCACCAGGACCAGAGCGTAACCCAGCGCCAGATCGTCGAACGACTTCCGGAGCTGTGGTACCGCGCCCAGGGCCAGACCCAGTACCAGAGCGAACAGGAGTTCATCAAGGCGTTCTTCACCTTCCACGGCCAGGAGCACGCCCTCAAGCGCCACGACGAGATCTACCTGGTCTACGCCGCGTCGATTGCCATGCATATCACCGCGACCTACCTGCGCAAGCGCGACATGAGCGTTGGTTTGATCGAGCCGTGCTTCGACAACCTGCATGACCTGCTCAAGCACATGGAAGTACCGCTGTCGCCGCTCAACGAGTCGCTGTTCCATTCCCCGGAGCATGTCTACGCCAACCTCGAGACCGCAGCGGCCAAGGTCGACGCGATCTTCCTGGTGGACCCGAACAACCCTACCGGTTCGAGCCTGTTCGCCGAGGGCCCGGAAACCTTCATCGAGGTCGCGCGCTACTGCAAGGATCACGGCAAGCTGCTGATCCTCGACTTCTGCTTCGCCGCATTCATCAAGGCCTCCGGCGGCAGCCGCTATGACGCCTACGCGATCCTCGACGAGATCGGCACCCAATACATCATCATGGAAGACACCGGCAAGACCTGGCCGCTGCAGGACGCCAAGTGCGCCACCATCATGTCGAGCAAGGGTATCAATGCCGATATCTACAGCATCGTCACCAGCGTGCTGCTGAACGTCTCGCCGTTCATCCTCAACGTGGTCACCCAGTACATCCTCGACAGCAGCGAAGATGGTTTCGAGTCGGTGCGCTCGGTGCTGGACATCAACCGCCAAGTGGCGCGCAAGCGTCTGGACGGAAGCTTCCTCAACTACCTGACGCCGATGGTCGACACCAGCGTGGCCTGGTTCGAAATCACTCGTGAGGGGGTTAGCGCCGATGACCTGCAGGCCTACCTGATGGACTACGACGTTTACGTGCTGCCGGGCAAGTACTTCTACTGGAGTCAGCCTGAAGCCGGGCAGAAGTACATCCGCCTGGCTCTGGCGCGCAAGCCGGAAGAGTTCCAGCAGGCGGTCGAGACCATCGCCCGGGCACTGGAGAAGTACAATGGCTGAGGCACTCTTGCCGGTGATCGATGCCACCGTCTTCATGGGCATGCATCACGCCGATCCGCAGTTGCGGGCCAAGTCGCTGGGGTTCTTCAGCCACTTCTATCAGCAGCAGGTGCAGATGAACTACGGCCAGATCGGCATCTGCGATGCCATCATCTGGAAGAAGAGCCGGCACCTGCAGGATGTCTACTACCCGTTCATGGACGTGCTGCACACCGACATGGACATCCAGCGCCAGGGCTACTGCAACGCTGTGTTGCAACGCGCCACCCGGGAGCCGGCATGGTCGCACCTGAGCGTCGAGAAGAAGTTGCTCGCCGCCCAGGTGGTGGAGTACGGCCAGCCGCTGTACACCCACGACCCGGAGCTGCGTGACCTGGCAGCCTTGCAACCCTATCTGCAGCCATTCCCCCAGCCGGCCTCCGGGCCGGCTTTCCCGGAATTCCTGCAAGGGTTGTTCGAACAGTCGAAGGAAATGCTGATCGAGCAGGAGGATTTCCATGATGTCGGCTAAGAGCATTTTCGTGCCCCTGATCTCGCCACTGGACGAGCGGTCGCAGATCTGTGAAACCAGCGTGCGCCAGTTGCTGCATGGCTCGCAGCCCTATGTCGATGGCTACATCCCTTGCCTGACTTCAGGCGAGGGCTGGCGCCTGGGCCGGCGGGACTGGCAGCGCATGCTGGAACTGACCCTGGCCCACGCCCAGGACCGTACGGTGATCGCCGGCATCGAGCGTGGCACCACCGCCGAGGTCTTGGAATATGCCCGGTTGGCCCAGGAACTGGGGGCACACGGGGTGATGTTCACCTCGCCGTTCGCCAAAGGCACTACCCAGGAGGAGATCATCGAGCATTATCGTGCCGTCCATGACGCCACGTCGCTGGATATCTTCATCTACAACGAGTCCGCGCTGTCGGGGAACGAAAAGAGCTTCGAGACCCTGATGACCATCGCCCGCCTGCCGCGGGTGATCGGCATCAAGGATTCGCCGTCGCAGCCGCGAACCCAGCAGCAGATCCAGCAGTTGCGGGCCGAAGGCCTGGACTACTTCATCGGCTGGGAGATGTCCCTGGCGCGCGACCTGGAGTCCGATGGCAACGTGGTGTCCCTGGCCAACCTGGAACCGGCGTTGTGCCGCCTGGCCATAGGCGCGCGCCAGCAAGTAGTGGCGCAGTGGGTGGAGACACTCAATGGCTACTTCGATCTGGGTGCCGACGATTGGTACGCCCAGGTGAAAAAGGAACTCAAGGCCCGGGGTGTCATCACCACTGACCGGGTGCTGGCAGAAGAGGGAGCAGCGTGATGAACGATCTTCAGAAGGAACTGTTTCTGGCCAATCGTTCCTGCATCAAGCATCTCAAGCCGCTTGACCGCCGGATCGCCGAATTCGAGCACGATTGGATTTTCTCCACCATCGACAAGACCCTCACCGCCGAGGTACCGCGCGACCTGGCCACCCTGCGCCAGAAGCTGGCCGACCTGGTGGAGCAGGATCGCAGCGAAGTACCGCCCAGCGCGGTGTATGTTGCCGAACAGATGACCCTCGATGAGTTCCGGATCCTGGTCCAGGAGTTCGCCCTCGATGGCCTGACCGAGGCCCAGGTGTTCTACCACCTGATGCCGCGATTGAGCCTGGAGGCGCAGATGCCGATGCTGCGGATGATGATCGACGAGTTCGGCTCCGGGAATATCAAGCGCTCCCATACCACCTTGTACATGGATTTGCTCAAGGAACTGGAGATGCCCACCGACCTGCCGTTCTACATCGAGGCCAACTCCTCGGCAGGTTATTCATTCCCCAACATGTTCTGCTGGCTGACCATGCGCGCCGACGATCCTTCGTATTTCGCCGGGGTGATCACCTACTTCGAGACCGTGGTGCCATTTTTCTTCGAATGCTACACCGCGATCTGCGATCGCCTGAAGATCAAGGCCCACACCTATTACTCGGAGCATGTGCACATCGACGTGTACCACGCCATCGAAGGCCAGCGCCTGCTCAAGGCCATGGACGTGGCGGGGGACCTGGATCCGGTCAAGGCCTGGCAGGGCATCTGCATGGGCCGCGACATCACCAACGCGGCGTTCGACGCCGCCGTGGAAAAGGCCCAGCGTCTCAAGCATTTCAATCGGGAGAAGGCCGTTGAGCGAGCTATCTGAGTTCCATCGCCCCGGCACCTTCACCGTTGAGATCGACAACCAGCGGTACGAGGTGCCCCATACCTGTCCACACCGCGAGGGCTGGCTGGTCCACGGCAACATCAATGAGCAGCGCAAGAGCATCACCTGCCCCTTGCACTTCTCGGTGTTCAGCCTGGAAACCGGTGAACAGCTCAGCGGTCCACCCTGCGGACGCCTGGAAGTCAAGCGCGTGACTTCCTGACGGAAGGCCGTTTCGCATCCGCTCATTTTGCCGCACGACTTTCGGGTCGTGCGGCATTTGCGTTTTTAGAGCCAGCAAAGGCTGAGCCTTCGGTATGCGAAAAGATAGTTCCTGGGTTCCAGCGGCATGCCAGTCCCGTGAATAGGGCAGGAGCATGAGGATCGCCTTAACCCCGGATATGCTGGCTGCCAGCTGATCCTGCCGGGGTTGACGAGCATGAACTGTCGCGCGTCCTCGTTCTGGTGCTGGAGGGGAATCGTCCCAGGCAGCAGTACCGAGGTCTACCCTAAGGGCCGGGGTGCACACCAGCATCGGCGACAATCGAGCGTGAGTCGCAGGCTCGTATCGGACATGCCATCCGTCCCATCCAGGGGTGGACAGGAAGCAGTTGAACTAACCTCCTTGCGGGTACAAGCCTCGGTAACTTCTTCTGCTAGTTGGATGGCGGCAGGTGTTAGTTGAAGATCTCCAATGATTTCCGGCTCTCAACAAATTTTGTCTAATTGTGAATAGTTGTTGGAGGTTGGTTGATATAGCCTATCGCCTTCTAATAAGTGAGAGCTTGTTTCGTCATGCAAAAGCTAATTATTACTGCTGCCGTAAATGGGGGGATTACTCCCCGCAGTAAAAATAGTGCAGTGCCTTATACTCCTGAGGAAATTGCTGAGTCTGTTGCTCAGTGCTGGGATGCTGGAGCAAGTATTGCTCACATACATGCCCGTGATGCACAAGGTAGACCAAGCTATGATCAGCATGTCTGGGGGGAGATTGTCGAGCGAGTGCGTGCTCGCTGCGATATTGTCATTAATTTGAGTACCTCCGGATTTAATCTTCCCCAAGGAGCGCCAGAAGAACAGGCCTGGAATAATCTGGTATATCAGCCGGAGATTGCTTCGTTCAACTGTGGGTCGGTCAATCATGGTAGTAAACCGTTTATAAACTCTCCAGCTATGGCTCGCAGGCTGGCTGCCGACTTGTTGCGTTATCAGGTTCAGCCTGAAATTGAAGTTTATCACTCAGGTGTTATCAATGAAGCTTTGACCCTGTTCAAGGAAGGCTTCTTGAAGTCGCCACTCATCTTTTCCTTTGCAATGGGTATTCATGGTGGGGTCACAGCTACATGCAAGAACCTGCTGAACCTGATCGACAACTTGCCGGAAAACAGCATTTGGTCAGCCTTGGGTATTGGCCAGGATCAGTTGCCGATTAACATGCATACGATTCTGCTCGGTGGCCACGTGCGCACTGGCTTGGAAGATAATGTCTATTATCGAAAGGGCGAGTTGGCTACTGGTAACGCCCAGTTGGTGGAGCGTGTCGTCCGGCTGTCGCGTGAGTTGGGCAGGGAAATCGCAACTCCTGCCGAAACACGTGAATTGATGGGGCTGCCCGTGGGCCTCAGTTCGCGATAAGACCTTCAGGGTTGGGCGTGTACTAGCTTCGCTTTTACCCATCACATAGGGGTTTATGTGGGTAAGGCTACGAGGCATTGGTAATGCAGGAAACTTGTGGGTAACTGTTTTTAGCAGCAGGCTTGCTGTTTGAAAGTCAGTGCTTCTTGGTTTTCTGAGTAAAAATATAAATATATAAAGACTCTGGCTGTAATTCGCTTGCAGACCTATTGCTTGCCGTGCGTGCCGTCATGCCTCTTAGTTCATCAGTAATTGGTGGGCAGGGTATGTAGTAAATCTGGCTGTCGCCAGTGGTTTGTCAGGTCGGCGGTTGATGTGCCGCTATAATTTTTTCGAGTGGCGAGTGTATTTAATCGGTGGCGAATAGCGGCTTGGATGCAGTCCTGAATAGGGCTCGGCAGGCTCTATAGTCGTGATTGAATTTGCATCGAGCAGTCAATGCAGTGAAATTGGGGAATGGAGTTTTATAATGACGGTCTTTCACGATTTGAGTGACCTGGATACTGTTTTCAATGATCAAGATTATACCGTTACAAAGCTAGGTGCCGAGCCACGGCGAGGTAACAAGTTTGTGATTCTGATTCACGGCCGCCGGCAGACGCCTGAAGATATTTACGAGATCGGGCGTCGCATCGATTTGCAGAACATCACTTACTTGTTGCCATCGGCGCCTGGTAAAACCTGGTACCCGAGCGGTTTTCAAAGGGAGCTCGAACAAAACCAGCCCCATTTGGATAAAGCACTGATTCACGTCAACCGGCTTGTCCAGTACTTGCTTGAGCGCAATGTGCCGGCGAATGACATCTGGTTGATGGGGTTTTCCCAAGGTGCTTGCATCGGCAGCCAGTACCTATTCAGCTCGCGGGAAAGGCTCGGAGGCGCCTTGTTGTTCACTGGTGGCCTTTTCGGGCCGGAAGTGAGTCTGGTTTCGGATGACAGCAACTGCCTCGCAAGCATGCCGATTTTACTGACTGGAAGCACCACCGACAGTTGGGTGCCTGAAACCCGGGTCCGAGATACAGCCTGCCTGTTTCGCAAACTGGGTGCCGATGTGCAGGAGGAAATTTTCACCGAGCGCGACCATCTGGTTTCAGAGCAGGAAATTGATATCGCCAGAAATTGGCTGACCCAGGCTGCGTGAAGAGGAGATGAAGATCATGACGGATGCTTTTATTTGCGACTACGTTCGTACGCCTATCGGTAAGTATGCCGGTGCGCTGGCCTCGGTCCGGGCCGACGATCTGGCGACCATCCCCCTGCAGGCGTTGAAGTCCCGTAATCAATCTGTTGATTGGCAGTATCTGGATGATGTCATCCTCGGCTGCGCCAACCAGGCGGGTGAGGACAATCGCAATGTTGCGCGTATGAGCCTGTTACTTGCGGGGTTTGATGTCCGTACGCCTGGCACGACTATCAATCGTTTGTGTGCCTCCGGTATGGATGCCCTTGGCATGGCGGCTCGTTACCTAAAGAGTGGCGAGGCGGATCTCTTGCTCGCCGGTGGGGTTGAATCCATGTCACGCGCTCCCTTGGTAATGCCCAAGGCCGACTCGGCTTTTTCGCGCCAGGCAGAGCTCTACGACACCACTCTGGGCTGGCGTTTCATCAATCCCCGTCTGCAAACCCAATACGGTACCGACTCGATGCCTGAAACGGCAGAGAACGTCGCTGAACAATTCGGTATCGGTCGTGAGGAGCAGGACTTTTTCGCCCTGCGTAGCCAGGAAAAATATGCGCTAGCTGCAAAATCCGGCTTTTTTCAGAAGGAAATCGTACCAGTCAATATTTCGCTTCCGCGCAGAGAGTCGCGCCGAATTGATTCGGACGAGCATCCGCGAGAAACAACCCTGGAAATGCTGCAACGCCTCACTACACCATTTCGCAAAGTGGGCGGTAGCGTCACCGCAGGCAACGCATCGGGAGTCAATGATGGGGCTGCCGCGTTGCTGCTCGCTTCTGCAACCGGAATTGCGCAGCACGGATTGAAACCGCGTGCGCGGATCGTGGCCTGTGCCTGCGCTGGGGTTGAGCCGCGGATCATGGGGATTGGCCCGGTTCCTGCGGTGCAAAAGGTGCTGAAGCTTTCGGGCTTGACGCTCGAGCAGATGGACGTTCTTGAAATCAACGAAGCGTTTGCGGCGCAAGCGTTGGCGGTGATGAAGGAGCTGAGGCTGGATAATGACGATCCGCGGATCAATCCAAACGGTGGCGCAATCGCGATGGGTCATCCGCTGGGCATGAGCGGTGCGCGCTTGATCGGGACGGCCATGCATCAGCTCGAACTGAGCAATGGCCGCTATGCGTTGTGCAGCATGTGCATCGGCGTAGGCCAAGGCATCGCGATGATCATCGAGCGTTGTTGATCGAGCCAGGTTCAGGCTCGAGGTCATTTTTCACAGACTGCCCGCTGGCATGACGCCGGCGGGACATTGCATACAATCCCAGGCCTATGAGCGCGCCGCCCGCTATTTCATGCCAGGTGGGTACCTGGCCGGTTAAGGCAAAGGCAATCAAGGCGGCAAAAAGAGGACAGAGAAAGAGAAAACCACTGGTTTGTACGGACCCGCCTATTTTCAGTGCGGCGAACCAGAGCCCCATGGCCCCAGTCGAGGCCGGAATGGCAAGCCATAAGAACATGCCCCAGTGATATGCGGTGCTGGGGAACCTTAGGTGCTGCGAGCTGATTGCGGCGACCGCAGCCAATATCAGCGAGCCCAGCAGCATCTGCCAGAAGGTGACCAGCCAGGGGGAAAGCGCAAGATTGAATTTCTTGTTGAGGACGGTCGAACATGCCCAGCAAGTGGAGGCCAGAATCACCAAGCCTTCACCAGCCCCCACGCTCATTGATCCTGTCGTACTGATGCCAATGCAAATAACGACGCCAATGAAGGCCACCAGCAAGCCGCCAAGAGCCAATGGCGAAGAGCGTTCCCCAAGGAACAATCGTGCCAGCACCACAACCAGCAAGGGGTTGCTCGCCATCAAAATGGCAGCGGTGGAAGCGGAGGTCGAGGTCAAGCCGATATTCAGAAATGCCATTACCCCGGCAGTCTGTAATGAGCCCAGAGCAAGGACTTTAAGCCAGGGGATGTGCCTGAGGTTCAATTTCTGCTGACGCATGAGCAGGAAAACAAAAGGCAGTAGCGAGAGCGCTGCGACAAAAAAACGTGCTGACGCTGTCCACAACGGTGGCATTTCGCTCATCACGATCTTTGTACTTACGAAGGAAGAACCCTGCAGAAAAGTAGAAGCCAGAACCAGCAATAAATACTGATTTTGGCTCGAGTTATTGGCTACTTGCATAGATGCTCCCACAGGGTTTGCCCAAATGGGAGGACTCTAAGGCACTCAAGTTGGCCCAGTGCGAGCGTTTCCGACAGATGTTATTGAGAACGGGACTTTAGAGTCGCTAGATGTTGCCCAGCCGCAGTCATGAGCGTTTGTCGCAGGTTGCCCTGCAGCCATTGGTGCGTTCGCATGGCTTGGCCTTCTCGATGGTGTTCTCGATCTAACGTGCTCGGTGTGGAGGCGGATCGTGAAGTTGGTTCAGGGTTTCTTCTGATGCTCACTTGGCAGGTGTCCCGTGACCCGCTTGAACATGACGGTGAAGGCACTCTGTGAGCTATAGCCCAGATATTCGGCAACCTGGCTGATGGGTTCTCCAGTGTTTAGGCGGAAAATAGCATTCACAATCCGTAGTTGTTGTCGCCAGTAAACGAAGGAAATACCAATTTCATTCTTGAAAAGACGAGTCAGTGTTCGGGTGGTCGCCCCGACGATCTGTGCCCAGTCCGCAAGCGAGCGCATGTCGCCAGGGTCATTGATCAGCGTATTGCAAATGTGGCGAAGACGCCGGTCTTTTCCAGTAGGCAGGTTCAGTCCTTTTTCGGAGGAGTTGAGGACTTCTTCCAAGGTTATTTCAAGGAATCTGGACTCGAAGCTGCCAGCCTTGTAGTCGATGGAAAATAATGAAGCTCGAATCAACTGTTCGCGTAGCAGGGGCGAAATGTTGATGCCTACCGTTCGGGTCGGCAAGGCCAAGGGCAGCCTGGCTAGATCGACATAGAGTGTGCGCAAGGACACCGGTGTTCGAGTGCGCATCTGGTGCTCGACAAAAGGTGGGATCCAGACACCGCGTAGAGGAGGCAGAAGCCAGTACTCTTGCCGAGTGCGCAGTTCCATTACGCCATCGACGGCGTAGACCAATTGCGCTCGAGGATGCTGATGAAGAGGTACTTCGTGACCGGCTGGATATTCCTTGGGCATCGAAACAATCGGATTTGTCGCATATACCCATTTATCAAGGTCGTGGCTCAAGCTCATCATTTCTGCTCGGTAGTTGTCTGTAGCGTATGGCCCCCAAAAAGGCTATTCGACAACCATCGGTGGCGCACAGAGCGTCGCTCGTCCTGATGTGAATCGATCTTTTCGGGGGACATATCAATCGCTGGAGAGATTTATCTCGAAGATGGCTGGCTACGTCACCAGGAGGTAGCAGAAGGTAGGAGCACGAGCTTGGGCGGTGACTTGGCGAGCCCTTGGAGCTGCGCCGGATGATCAGCCGCAGGCATGAGGTGATAGGGCCGCGCAAAGCGAGAGATTGGGAGGGTGGCAAAAAAACTACGTTCCATCGTCCTGCCTCTTGGTAAATCGTTTACCTGAGTGTGAGTCGTAGGCCTTGCCGCGCATGGCTACGGCGCTATCGCGCTCTGCCTGTGCTCAAGAGCATTGCACAGGGTGAGGCGATATTGCTCATATATGATTACGTTTTAACAGTACAGCTGTCCATGCTGCTGAAACAGTTCTGAGGCGTCTTCAGTCGAGCTGTAGTCGAGGGCTCCCCCCGAGGCCTATCGCTGTGGAGTACTCCTCGTTGGCAATCGTCGAGTTTGAGCTGACTGGTGCCAATGGTATTGGACCCACATGTCGGGACGATTGATCTGGACGCGGAATATGTCCTGATGGCTGGTTTGGGAGCATTGATCTGCCATTTAGCGAATGTATGGCTACACAAATACAGTACGGAGGGGAAGTTCATACGCATCGATGGCGTATAGGCCCATTGGAAGGGGAGGGTTGATCAGAAACTAAAAAACCCGCATTTAGCGGGCTTTTTTTCTATCTCCATAACCGCTGGTAGTCGGCTATGTACTGCTATGTGGTGCCCCGAGGGAGACTCGAACTCCCACTCCTTTCGAAAACGGATTTTGAATCCGCCGCGTCTACCAATTCCGCCATCAGGGCTCAATGGCGGCGAAGTATAGAGAGGCGGATACCGTTGGTCAATCGGCTTTCATGGTCAATTTTTGCTGATTCCGCTAAACTTTCCGGCCCTGCTAGACGAACCCCATCATGCGCGTTGCTGACTTTACTTTCGAGCTTCCCGATTCGCTGATCGCCCGCCACCCGTTGGCCGAGCGTCGCGGTAGTCGCCTGCTGACCCTGGATGGGCCAACCGGCGCCCTGGCCCACCGTCAATTCACCGATTTGCTCGAGCATCTGCGCCCGGGCGATCTGATGGTGTTCAACAATACTCGGGTGATCCCGGCACGCCTGTTTGGCCAGAAGGCTTCCGGCGGCAAGCTGGAGATCCTCGTCGAGCGGGTGCTGGACAGCCACCGTGTGCTGGCCCATGTGCGCTCCAGCAAGTCGCCCAAGCCGGGTTCGACGATCCTGGTCGACGGTGGTGGCGAGGCGCGTATGCTGGCCCGCCACGACACCTTGTTCGAGCTGGAATTCACCGAGGAGGTGTTGCCGCTGCTGGACCGGGTCGGGCATATGCCGCTGCCTCCTTATATAGACCGTCCGGATGAAGGCGCAGACCGCGAGCGTTATCAGACGGTCTATGCCCAGCGCCTGGGTGCGGTGGCGGCGCCGACCGCGGGGTTGCACTTCGACCAGCCGCTGCTGCAAGCCATTGCCGCCAAGGGCGTGGAGACCGCTTTCGTGACCCTGCATGTGGGGGCTGGGACATTCCAGCCGGTGCGGGTGGAGCGCATCGAAGATCACCACATGCATCACGAATGGCTGGAAGTCGGCCAGGACGTGGTGGATGCCGTGGCCGCATGCCGGGCCCGTGGCGGTCGGGTGGTCGCGGTAGGCACCACCAGCGTGCGTTCCCTGGAAAGCGCTGCCCGTGATGGCGTGCTCAAGCCGTTCAGCGGCGACACCGACATCTTCATCTACCCGGGCCGGCCGTTCCATGTGGTCGATGCCCTGGTGACCAATTTCCACCTGCCGGAATCCACGCTGTTGATGCTGGTTTCGGCCTTCGCCGGTTATCCCGAGACCATGGCTGCCTATCGTGCGGCGGTCGAGCATGGATACCGCTTCTTCAGCTACGGTGATGCGATGTTCATCACCCGTAATCCTGCGCCAACCGCTCCCAAGGACCTGGCCCCCGAGGAAACTGTATGAGTCGCACCTGTCGTATGTCCTTCGAGCTCCTGGCCACTGATGGCAAGGCGCGTCGCGGTCGCCTGACCTTCCCCCGCGGTACGGTGGAAACCCCGGCCTTCATGCCGGTGGGCACCTATGGCACGGTCAAGGGCATGCTGCCGCGGGATATCGAGGCCATCGGCGCCGAGATCATCCTGGGCAATACCTTCCACCTGTGGCTGCGTCCAGGCACCGAAGTGATCAAGGCTCACGGCGACCTGCATGACTTCATGCAGTGGAAAGGGCCGATCCTTACCGACTCCGGTGGCTTCCAGGTGTTCAGCCTGGGCGCCATGCGCAAGATCAAGGAAGAGGGCGTGACCTTCGCCTCGCCGGTGGACGGCGCCAAGGTGTTCATGGGGCCGGAAGAGTCGATGCAGGTGCAGCGTGACCTGGGTTCGGACATCGTGATGATCTTCGACGAATGCACGCCGTACCCGGCTGACGAGGACGTGGCGCGGATATCCATGGAGCTGTCCCTGCGTTGGGCGCAGCGCTCGAAGAACGCCCACGGCGACAACACTGCGGCGCTGTTCGGCATCGTCCAGGGCGGCATGCACCAGGACCTGCGCATGCGCTCCCTGGAAGGCCTGGACAAGATCGGCTTCGACGGCCTGGCCATCGGCGGCCTGTCGGTGGGCGAGCCCAAGCATGAAATGATCAAGGTCCTGGACTACCTGCCAGGCCAGATGCCAGCCGACAAACCTCGTTACCTTATGGGAGTTGGCAAGCCGGAAGATCTGGTTGAGGGTGTGCGCCGCGGTGTGGACATGTTCGATTGCGTGATGCCAACCCGCAATGCCCGCAATGGGCATCTGTTCATCGACACCGGCGTGCTGAAGATCCGTAACGCGTTCCATCGCCATGATGATTCGCCCCTGGATCCAACCTGTGATTGCTATACCTGCCAGAACTTCTCCCGTGCCTATCTGCACCACTTGGACAAGTGCGGGGAAATGCTCGGAAGTATGCTCAATACCATCCATAATTTGCGCCATTACCAGCGCCTTATGGCTGGTTTGCGCGAGGCTATTCAACAAGGTACATTGGCCGCCTTTGTCGATTCCTTCTATGCCAAGCGCGGATTGCCCGTGCCGCCTTTGGATTGATTTCCAGAAGCGTCAGATACTAATTTTGCAACTATCGGAGTGCTAAATGAGCTTTTTGATCCCTGCCGCGTATGCGGATGCCGCCGCACCTGCTGCTGCCGGCCCTGCTGGCACTGGTTTCGAGTGGATTTTTCTGGTGGGTTTCCTGGTCATCTTCTATCTGATGATCTGGCGTCCACAGGCCAAGCGCGCCAAAGAGCAGAAGAACCTGCTGGGCAGCTTGCAGAAAGGCGATGAAGTTGTGACCACCGGTGGTATCGCCGGCAAGATCAACAAAGTGACCGACGATTTCGTGGTTCTGGAAGTGTCGGACTCGGTTGAGCTGAAGTTCCAGAAGGGCGCGATCGCGGCCACGCTGCCAAAAGGCACGCTGAAAGCGATCTAAGTTTCATCTTTTACCAATCGACGGGGCGCGCAAGGCGCCCCGCGTCATAACGGGCGGCGTGATGCTGAACAAATATCCTCTATGGAAGTACCTACTGATCCTGGCGGTGCTGGCGATCGGTTTTATTTATTCCGCTCCCAATCTATACCCTGATGACCCGGCCATTCAGGTCAGCGGTGCGAGCACTGCTCTGCAGGTCACTCAGGCGGATCTGGATCGTGCGAGCAAGGCGCTCACCGACGCCGGCATCAACGTCAAGGCTTCTTCCGTTGCCGCCAACGGCAAGGGCGGCCTGCTGCGCTTGATCAACAAGGAAGACCAGCTCCCGGCCAAGGATGTAGTACGCAAGGCGCTGGGCGATGATTTCGTGGTGGCGTTGAACCTGGCGCAAACCACTCCGCAGTGGCTGCGCAACCTGGGTGCGCACCCGATGAAACTGGGTCTGGACCTTTCCGGTGGTGTGCACTTCCTGTTGGAAGTGGATATGGAGAAAGCCCTCGACGCGCGCCTGAAGGTCTATGAAGGCGACGTCAAGAGCCTGCTGCGCAAAGAGCGCCTGCGCTATCGCAGCCTGCCGCAGCTCAATGGCGCCATCCAGCTGGGCTTCAGCGACGAAGACAGCCGTGAACAGGCTCGTGCCCTGATCCGCAAGAATTTCAATGATTTCGACATCGTGCCAGCCGACCTCAACGGTCAGGCGGTGCTGCGTCTGGCGATGACCCCGGCCAAGCTGGCGGAAATCCGCGAATACTCCATCAAGCAGAACTTGACCACTGTACGTAACCGGGTCAACGAACTGGGCGTGGCCGAGCCTCTGGTCCAGCGTCAGGGCGCGAACCGGATCGTGGTCGAGCTGCCAGGCGTGCAAGACACCGCCGAAGCCAAGCGGATCCTGGGCAAGACGGCCAACCTCGAGTTCCGCCTGGCCGCCGAGCCGGGTGCCACCAAGGCTACCTCCGAGTCCTTCGAGTTCCGTGAGGGCAACCGTCCTCCTGCACTGATCGAGCGCGGCCTGATCATCACCGGTGACCAGGTGACCGACGCCCAGGCCAGCTACGACGAACACGGTCGTCCGCAGGTGAACATCAAGCTCGATGGCCATGGCGGCGAGCTGATGAACCGTTCGACCCGCAACAACGTCGGCCGTGGCATGGCGGTGATCTTCATCGAGCAGAAGCCGATCACCACCTACACCAAGCAAGTGGTGGATGGCGTCGAGAAAGACGTGCCGGTGCAGTCGTTCAAGGAAGAGAAGAAGATCATCAGCCTGGCGACCATCCAGTCGCCACTGGGCAGCCAGTTCCGCATCACCGGCCTGAACGGCCAGGGCGAGTCCTCGGAACTGGCGCTGTTGCTGCGTGCCGGTGGTCTGGCGGCGCCGATGTACTTCGCCGAAGAGCGCACAATCGGTCCTAGCCTGGGTGCCGACAACATCACCAAGGGTATCGATGCCTCGTTGTGGGGCATGCTGTTCGTGTCGCTGTTCATCATTGCCATCTATCGCTTCTTCGGCTTGATCGCCACTGTGGCGTTGGCGTTGAACATGGTGCTGCTGCTGGCCCTGATGTCCCTGCTGGGGGCGACGCTGACCCTGCCGGGTATCGCCGGTATCGTACTGACCATGGGTATGGCGGTGGACGCCAACGTGCTGATCTTCTCGCGGATACGTGAGGAAATCGCCGCTGGCATGACCGTGCAACGGGCGATCAACGAAGGCTTCGGCCGGGCATTCACGGCGATCCTGGACTCCAACCTGACCACATTGCTGGTGGGTGGCATCCTTTTCGCCATGGGTACCGGTCCGGTCAAGGGCTTTGCGGTGACCATGTCCCTCGGGATCTTTACCTCGATGTTCACGGCCATCTGGCTGACCCGTGCGATGGTCAACCTGATCTTCGGCGGTCGTGACTTCAAGAAGTTGTGGATTTAAGGGGCTGCCATGTTACGTACTATCAACTTCATGGGCGTGCGCAACGTTGCGTTCGGCCTGACCGTGCTCCTGACCGTTCTGGCGTTGTTCAGCTGGTTCCACAAGGGCTTGAACTATGGCCTGGACTTCACCGGCGGTACGCTCATCGAGCTGACCTACGAGCGTCCGGCGGATGTGATGAAGGTGCGTTCGCAGTTGAACGACGCCGGTTATCACGAGGCGATCGTGCAGAGCTTCGGCGCGACCACCGACCTGCTGGTGCGGATGCCGGGCGAAGACCCGCAACTGGGCCACCAGGTGGCAGCTGCACTGCAGAAGGTTGGCGGTGACAACCCGGCGCAGGTCAAGCGCGTCGAGTTCGTTGGTCCTCAGGTGGGTGAAGAGCTGCGTGACCAGGGCGGCCTCGGCATGCTCATGGCTCTGGGTGGCATCCTCATCTACCTGGCTTTCCGCTTCCAGTGGAAGTTCGCGGTCGGTGCGATTGTCTCGCTGATCCACGACGTAGTGGTGACCGTGGGTATCCTGTCGTTTTTCCAGATCACCTTCGACCTGACGGTGCTGGCGGCGGTACTGGCGATCATCGGCTACTCGCTCAATGACACCATCGTGGTATTCGACCGGGTGCGCGAGAACTTCCGTGTGCTGCGCAAGGCTAGCCTGATCGAGAACATCAACATCTCGACCACCCAGACCCTGTTGCGGACCATGGCGACCTCGATCTCCACCTTGCTGGCGATCATTGCCCTGTTGTTCTTCGGCGGCGATAACCTGCATGGCTTCTCCATTGCCCTGTTCGTCGGCGTGTTGGCGGGTACCTACTCGTCGATCTACATCGCCAACGTGGTGCTGATCTGGCTGAAACTGAGCAGCGAGGACCTGATTCCCGCAGCCAATACCGACAAGGAAGTGGACGACCGTCCGTGAGGGCCTGACCCCTTCCAGTCGTCAGCTAAAAAGGCGCGAGTGTTGAACTCGCGCCTTTTTTTTTGCTCCAAGGCTGGGAGAAGCGCGGGTTATGACCCGTATGTATGGTCAGGAGGTTCACGTGAACAAGTCGTTGCTGGTTGGTGCGGTATTGGGTGCTGTCGGTGTCACTGCCGGGGGTGCTGTGGCCACCTACAGCCTGGTTAAAAGCGGCCCTGAGTATGCGCAAGTACTGGCGGTGCAGCCGGTCAAACAACAGATCAAGACTCCTCGTGAAGTCTGCAAGGACGTTGCCGTGACCCGGCAGCGTCCGGTCAAGGATGAGCATCAGATCCTGGGTACCGTGGCCGGTGCTGTGGGCGGCGGCTTGCTGGGCAGCATGATCGGCAATGGCAATGGCCGCAAGCTGGCTACCGTGGCCGGTGCTGTGGGCGGTGGTTATGCGGGTAACAAGGTGCAGGAGGGCATGCAGGAGCGTGACACCTACACCACGACGCAAACTCGCTGCAATACGGTCAATGATATCAGCGAGAAGGTCGTGGGTTATGACGTGAAGTACGATCTGGGGGGTAAGCAGGGCCAGGTACGGATGGATCGCGATCCGGGCAACCAGATCCCTGTGGACAAAGACGGTCGGCTGATCCTGGGTCAGAACCAGCCCGGCCAATAATGCTTTGCGCATGAGTCGGCGGCTGCCGATGGCGCGAATCGCAGGTATAAAAAAAGCACCCCGCGGGGTGCTTTTTCATGCCTGTTGCTTAGCGTTTCAACGAGGCTGGCAGGTGTGGCTGGATGGCGGTCAGCACGGCCTTGAAGCACTTGGTGTTACCGGCTACCACGTGGCCTTTTTCCAGGAAGTCGTGGCCGCCGGTGAAGTCGCTCACCAAGCCACCGGCTTCCTGGATCAGCAGGGCGCCTGCGGCCATGTCCCATTCGGACAGGCCCGACTCCCAGAAGGCGTCGAAGCGACCGGCGGCAACATAGGCCAGGTCCAGGCTGGCGGAGCCGGCGCGGCGAATGCCGGCGGTTTGGCCGACCAGGGCGCGGAACATGCCCAGGTAGTTGTCCAGGTTGTCCATCTGGTCGTCGCGGAATGGGAAGCCGGTGCCAAGCAGGGCGCCGTCGAGGCTGGTGCGGCCGCTGACCCGCAGGCGCCGACCGTTGAGCTGGGCGCCACGACCGCGGCTGGCGGTGAATTCTTCCTGGCGAACCGGATCCAGGACCACGGCATGTTCCAGGCGACCACGGTATTTGCAGGCGATGCTTACAGCGAAGTGGGGGATGCCACGCAGGAAGTTGGTGGTGCCATCCAGTGGATCGATGATCCACAGGTACTCTTCACCTTCGATCCCGGTGCCTGCATGCAGGCCGGTTTCTTCGCCCATGATCGAGTGATTCGGGTAGGCCTTGCGCAGCGCGTCGATGATCTTCTGTTCAGCGGCGCGATCGACCTCGGACACGTAGTCCTTGGCGTCTTTTTCATCGACCTTGATGGTATCCAGGCGCTCGATGGAGCGGAAAATCAGTTCACTGGCGCTGCGGGCGGCGCGCAGCGCGATATTCAGCATTGGCTGCATGGATAGGTCACCTAAGGTTGTTAAAGAAAGCCGAGCATTCTAGCAGAAAACTTTTGCAGATGAAGTTCGGAGTTCGCTTTGATTGCATCTGCCCGCCGTGTGGTGCTTGTGGGTGGTCCTGGATTGCTGGTGAGTTGCCAGGAGTGACGGGTGGTTATTTTTGAGGCAACAGCGCTGCCCGTTCTGTAAGATTTGTTCCCCTTTCCCGTGTCCGAGGGCGCTTCCCTTGCTGCAGAACATTCGTGTCGTCCTGGTCAACACCAGTCATCCCGGCAATATCGGTGGGGCTGCGCGCGCCATGAAGAACATGGGGCTGTCGCGCCTGATGCTGGTGGAGCCCCGGGTATTTCCTTCTCCTGAGGCGGATGCGCGGGCATCCGGCGCCACCGACATACTGGAGGCTGCCGAGGTGGTCGCCACGCTCGAAGATGCCCTGGTCGGTTGTACCCTGGTGTTCGGTACCAGTGCCCGTGAGCGGAGCATTCCCTGGCCATTGCTCGATCCTCGCGAGTCGGGGGTAAAAGTCGTGGAGCAGGCGGGGCAGGGAGCGCAGATCGCCCTGGTGTTCGGTCGTGAAGATTCCGGCCTGACCAACGACGAGCTGCAGCGATGTCATTTTCACGTGCATATCCCGTCGGATCCGACGTTCAGTTCGCTGAACCTGGCAACGGCGGTGCAGGTGCTGGCCTATGAAGTGCGCATGTCCTGGTTGGCGGTGCAAGGACAGTCGGGCGCGGCGCGCAAGGATGAAACGGTATCGTCCAGTGATGAGCTGGCGACCATGGATGAGCTGGAGCGATTCTACGAGCACCTGCAGCAGGCGCTGGTGGAAATCGACTTCCTCGATCCGCAAAAGCCCCGGCACTTGATGGCGCGCCTGCGCCGGCTATACGGTCGTAGCTCGGTGACTCGAGCGGAAATGAACATATTGCGCGGCATACTCACGGAAACCCAGAAAGCGGCCCGTGGGGAGCTGCAGAAGCGGAAGGATCAGTGATGTTCGAGCGTCTGCGTGAAGATATCCAGAGCGTATTCCATCGTGACCCGGCGGCGCGCAACGCCTTCGAGGTGCTGACCTGCTATCCGGGCATGCATGCGATCTGGATCCATCGTTTGTCCGGTGCCTTGTGGGGCATGGGCTGGAAGTGGTTGGCGCGCCTGGTGTCGAACTTCGGGCGCTGGCTGACCGGGATCGAGATTCATCCTGGGGCCAAGGTAGGGCGCCGTTTCTTCATCGATCACGGCATGGGTATCGTCATCGGCGAAACGGCCGAGATTGGCGATGATGTGACGCTCTATCAGGGGGTGACCCTGGGTGGTACCAGCTGGAACAAGGGCAAGCGCCATCCGACCCTGGAAGATGGCGTGGTGGTCGGGGCGGGCGCCAAGGTGCTCGGGCCGTTCACGGTCGGTGCGGGCGCCAAGGTCGGCTCCAATGCGGTGGTGACCAAGGAAGTGCCGGCAGGGGCGACGGTGGTGGGGATCCCGGGGCGGATCATCATGAAATCCAGCGACGAGCAGCAAGCCAAGCGCAAAGCCATGGCGGAAAAGCTCGGGTTCGATGCTTATGGCGTCAGTGAGGACATGCCCGACCCGGTGGCGCGTGCCATTGGCCAGTTGCTCGATCACCTGCAGGCGGTCGATGGTCGTCTGGAAGGGATTTGCGGTGCGCTGAAGGACCTGGGTAGCGACTATTGCGCCAAGGACTTGCCTGCGCTGCGCGAGGAAGACTTCGCTGGCGTCAAGGACAAGAGCGACAGCAGGGTCGGCTGAATGCCGGCGTCTCGGTTCCTCAGGGGCCGAGGCGCTCGCAAATAAAGGGCGCGTTGGCCGGAAACGGACCCGTAGGTCGGTTGTTGCCATCCGCTGTGCCATTACGTCGCGGACTTTGCTATGATTCGCGCGCTCTTTTGCGGGTAAACCCGACTAAAGTAGTTGGTCTTATAGTTGACTCGATTACTCGGGTATTGCATACTCGCCTCCATTCCGAAACTCCGTGGTACTTGTCCATGCGACTGACTACTAAAGGCCGATATGCGGTGACCGCCATGCTTGACCTGGCGTTGCACGCGCAACATGGCCCGGTCTCCCTGGCCGATATCTCTGAGCGCCAAGGCATCTCCCTGTCCTATCTCGAACAGCTTTTCGCCAAGTTGCGCCGTAGCAACCTGGTATCCAGCGTCCGGGGCCCCGGTGGCGGCTATCAGCTGTCACGCGATATGCAGGGGATCCAGGTAGCCCAGGTGATCGATGCGGTGAACGAATCGGTCGATGCGACCAAATGCCAGGGATTGGGCGACTGCCATGCCGGTGACACCTGTCTGACCCATCACCTGTGGTGCGATCTGAGCCTGCAGATTCACGAATTTCTGAGCGGTATCAGCTTGGCCGACCTTGTAACCCGCCGTGAGGTGCAAGAAGTGGCCCAGCGACAGGACCAGCGCCGTTGTAATGGCAAGGCGCCGCGCCTGGACAAGATTGAAGCGTCCGCCGTCGAATGACAGCCGAAGAGCTAGCGGCACGCCAGCCAGCCTGATTTAGGAGAGAGTCCATGAAATTGCCGATTTACCTTGATTACTCAGCGACCACGCCGGTCGATCCGCGCGTAGCGCAAAAGATGAGTGAATGCCTGCTGGTCGACGGGAACTTCGGTAACCCGGCCTCCCGCTCCCACGTGTTCGGTTGGAAAGCCGAGGAGTCGGTGGAAAACGCCCGTCGCCAAGTGGCTGACCTGGTCAACGCCGACCCGCGTGAAATCGTCTGGACTTCCGGTGCTACCGAGTCCGACAACCTGGCTATCAAGGGTGTCGCGCATTTCTACCACACCAAGGGCAAGCACCTGATCACCTCGAAGATCGAGCACAAGGCTGTCTTGGACACCATGCGCCAACTCGAGCGCGAAGGCTTCGAAGTGACCTACATCGAGCCGGGTGAAGACGGCCTGATCACTCCGGCCATGGTGGAAGCCGCTCTGCGTGACGACACCATCCTGGTTTCGATCATGCATGTGAACAACGAGATCGGCACCATCAACGACATCGCCGCCATCGGCGAGCTGACCCGTTCCAAGGGCATCCTGTTCCACGTCGACGGCGCCCAGTCCACCGGCAAGGTCGAGATCGACCTGCAGGCATTGAAGGTCGACCTGATGTCGTTCTCTGCCCACAAGACCTACGGCCCCAAGGGGATCGGCGCGCTGTACGTGAGCCGCAAGCCACGTGTTCGCCTGGAAGCCACCATGCACGGTGGTGGTCATGAGCGCGGCATGCGTTCCGGGACCCTGGCTACCCACCAGATCGTCGGCATGGGTGAAGCCTTCCGCGTCGCCAAGGAAGACATGGCGGCCGAGAACGCTCGCATCCAGGCCCTGAGCGACCGTTTCTACAAGCAGGTCGAGCACCTGGAAGAGCTGTACGTCAACGGCAGCATGACTGCCCGTGTACCGCACAACCTGAACCTGAGCTTCAACTACGTCGAAGGCGAGTCGCTGATCATGGCGCTCAAGGACCTGGCAGTGTCGTCTGGTTCGGCCTGTACTTCGGCTTCCCTGGAGCCTTCGTACGTGCTGCGTGCCCTGGGCCGTAACGACGAGCTGGCGCACAGCTCGATCCGCTTCACCTTCGGCCGCTTCACCACCGAAGAAGAGATCGACTACGCCGCACAGAAAGTCTGCGAGGCCGTTACCAAGCTGCGCGCCCTGTCGCCGCTGTGGGACATGTACAAAGATGGCGTCGATATCTCGAAGATCGAGTGGGCGGCACACTGAATTTAAGTCGCCGCACAGGGTTCTGCAGGACGTATCGACAAGGCGGTTTGTGGAACCCCAGAGCGACTCTCTGATGAGTGAGGATTAAGAATCATGGCTTACAGCGAAAAGGTCATCGACCACTACGAGAACCCGCGTAACGTCGGCAAGATGAACGCGGAAGATCCGGATGTCGGCACCGGCATGGTCGGTGCTCCTGCCTGTGGCGACGTGATGCGCCTGCAGATCAAGGTCAACGAGCAGGGCATCATCGAAGATGCCAAGTTCAAGACCTACGGCTGCGGTTCGGCCATCGCTTCCAGCTCCCTGGCCACTGAGTGGATGAAGGGCAAGACCCTGGACGAAGCCGAGACCATCAAGAACACCCAGCTGGCTGAAGAGCTGGCCCTGCCTCCAGTGAAGATCCACTGCTCGGTACTCGCCGAGGACGCCATCAAGGCTGCCGTTCGCGACTACAAGCAGAAGAAAGGCCTGATCTGACCGATCGGCTTTCACAGATTTGGCGACAAGTAAGGAGTCACGATGGCTATCAGCATGACAGAAGCGGCTGCTCAACACGTGCGACGCTCCCTCAATGGGCGCGGCAAGGGTGATGGGATTCGCCTGGGTGTTCGCACCACGGGCTGTTCCGGCCTTGCCTATGTGCTGGAGTTCGTCGACGAGATCGGCGAGGACGACCAGGTGTTCGAAAGTCACGGCGAGAAAGTGATCATCGACCCCAAGAGCCTGTCCTATCTGGATGGCACCGAGCTTGATTTCGTCAAGGAAGGGTTGAACGAAGGCTTCAAGTTCAACAACCCCAACGTGCGCGGTGAGTGTGGCTGCGGCGAAAGCTTCAACGTCTGAGGCTGCTTGTGGGTACTCCTTGTCATTTCGCCTTATTTGAGTTGCAGCCGAGTTTTCGCCTGGATCTCGAGCAGTTGGCCGCGCGCTATCGTGAGTTGGCGCGCGGAGTCCATCCCGACCGGTTTGCCGACGCCCCCGAGCGTGAGCAGCGCCTGGCCCTGGAGCGGTCTGCCAGTCTCAACGAGGCCTACCAGACCCTCAAGAGCCCTCCCAAGCGTGCCCGTTATCTCCTGGCTCTCAAGGGCGGCGAGCTGCCGCTTGAGGTCACGGTGCACGACCCCGAGTTTCTTCTGCAGCAGATGCAATGGCGCGAAGAGCTCGAGGACTTGCAGGACAGTGCCGATCTGTCGGGGGTGGCGGCGTTCAAACGCCGGCTCAGGACCGCCCAGGAACAGCTGAACGAAAGCTTCGCAGCCTGTTGGGACGATGCCGCGCAGCGCGAGCAGGCCGAGCGCCTGATGCGGCGCATGCAGTTCCTCGACAAGCTCACCTACGAAGTGCGCCAGTTAGAAGAGCGCCTCGACGATTAACCTAGTGCCGCTCCGGTCGCACGCCTGATATACAGATAAGTCCAGATAGACATGGCCCTACTGCAGATCGCTGAACCCGGCCAAAGTCCTCAACCGCACCAGCGTCGCCTGGCTGTGGGGATCGACTTGGGTACTACCAATTCGCTGGTCGCTGCGTTGCGCAGCGGCCTTTCCGAGCCGCTGGCCGATGCGCAGGGCCAGGTCATATTGCCCTCCGCCGTGCGCTACCACGCCGATCGCGTTGAGGTGGGTGAGTCCGCCCGGTTGGCGGCCCCCGCCGATCCCCTGAACACCGTGCTGTCGGTCAAGCGCCTGATGGGGCGTGGCCTGGCTGACGTCAAGCAACTGGGTGAGCAGCTTCCGTATCGTTTTGTCGGTGGTGAATCGCACATGCCGTTCATCGAGACGGTGCAGGGGCCGAAGAGCCCGGTGGAAGTCTCCGCCGAGGTGCTCAAGGTGCTGCGCCAGCGGGCCGAGGCGACTCTGGGCGGCGAGCTGGTCGGCGCGGTGATCACCGTTCCTGCCTATTTTGACGATGCCCAGCGGCAAGCGACCAAGGATGCGGCCAAGCTGGCCGGCCTGAATGTGCTGCGCCTGCTCAACGAACCAACGGCCGCCGCCGTGGCCTATGGCCTGGACCAGCAGGCCGAAGGGGTCGTGGCTATCTACGACCTGGGTGGCGGGACCTTCGATATCTCCATCCTGCGCCTGACCGGCGGTGTCTTCGAAGTGCTGGCCACGGGTGGCGATACTGCCCTGGGTGGCGACGATTTCGATCATGCCATCGCCAGCTGGATCATCCAGGGCGCTGGTTTGTCCTCCGACTTGGATCCGGGCGCGCAGCGTAACTTGTTGCAGATTGCCCGTGGGGCCAAGGAAGCCTTGACTGACGCCGCTTCGGTGGACGTCGAGTATGGCACCTGGCGCGCCGCGCTGACCCGCGAGGCGTTCGATGAACTGATCGAGCCGATGGTCGCTCGCAGCCTCAAGGCTTGCCGTCGCGCGGTGCGGGACTCCGGCGTCGAGCTCGACGAAGTGCGGGCCGTGGTCATGGTTGGCGGTTCGACCCGTGTTCCACGGGTGCGTGAGGCGGTTGCCGAGATGTTCGGTCGCCAGCCGCTGACCGAGATCGATCCGGATCAGGTGGTGGCCATAGGTGCCGCGATCCAGGCCGACACCCTGGCGGGCAACAAGCGTGACGGCGGCGAATTGCTGCTGCTGGACGTGATTCCGCTGTCCCTGGGGCTGGAAACCATGGGTGGGCTGATGGAGAAGGTGATTCCGCGCAACACCACCATCCCGGTCGCGCGAGCCCAGGATTTCACTACCTACAAGGATGGCCAGACGGCCATGATGATCCATGTGCTGCAGGGTGAGCGCGAGCTGATCAGCGACTGCCGCTCCCTGGCTCGTTTCGAACTGCGCGGCATCCCGCCGATGGTGGCTGGCGCGGCGAAGATCCGGGTGACCTTCCAGGTGGACGCCGATGGCCTGCTCAGCGTTGCCGCGCGGGAGCTGGGGTCGGGAGTCGAAGCCAGTATCCAGGTCAAGCCGTCCTACGGGCTGACCGATGGCGAGATCGCCCGGATGCTCAAGGATTCCTTCCAGTACGCCGGCGATGACAAGGTCGCCCGCGTGCTGCGTGAGCAGCAGGTGGATGCCCAGCGGTTGATCGAGGCGGTGCAGGGGGCCCTGGAGGCCGACGGCGACCGCTTGCTGGACGCCGAGGAGCGCATGGTCATCGAGCTGCAGATGCAGGACCTGAGTGAATTGATGCGTGGCACCGATGGCTATGCCATCGAGCAGCAGACCAAGCGTCTGTCGCAAGTGACCGACGCCTTTGCTGCCCGTCGCCTGGATTCGACGGTGAAAGCCGCCCTGGCGGGGCGCAACCTGAATGAGATCGAGGAATAACTGATGCCGCAGATCATTTTTCTGCCCCACGCCGTGTTCTGCCCGGATGGCCTGGTCGTCGAAGTCGAGCCCGGCGTTTCGCTGCTCGAGGTTGCCCATGACAACCACATCGAGATCGAGAGCGCCTGCGGCGGTGTCTGTGCCTGCACTACCTGCCATTGCATCGTGCGCGAGGGTTTCGACTCGCTGAACGAGGCCGACGAGCTGGAAGAAGACTTGCTGGACAAGGCCTGGGGCCTGGAAGCCCAGTCGCGCTTGTCGTGCCAGGCTATCGTTGGCGATGAAGACCTGACCGTCGAAATTCCCAAGTACTCGCTCAACCACGCGGCCGAAGCGCCGCACTGATTCAAGGGGTCATCATGAGTCTGAAGTGGGTTGATGTACTGGAAATCGCGATCCAGCTGGCTGATTCCAAGCCGGATGTGGATCCGCGTTATGTGAACTTTGTCGATCTGCACAAGTGGGTTCTGGCATTGCCGGAGTTCAGTGACGATCCGGCTCGCGGAGGCGAGAAGGTTCTTGAAGCAATTCAGGCCGCCTGGATCGACGAAACTGACTGAATCCGCGGGCTACGCAGTTAGGCAATCCCTTTAAACCCGCGTATAATTCGCGGGTTTAATTTTTCGCTTTAATCACCGTTTCTGGAGTTACACCATGGCTGTTCAACGTACTTTCTCCATCATCAAGCCTGACGCTGTTGCAAAAAACGTCATCGGCAAGATCGTTTCCCGTTTTGAAGAAGCCGGTCTGCGCGTTGTAGCTTCGAAAATGAAGCAACTGTCCAAGGCCGAAGCCGAAGGTTTCTACGCTGAGCACAGCGAGCGTGGCTTCTTCGGCGAACTGGTTGCCTTCATGACTTCCGGTCCGGTTGTGGTTCAGGTCCTGGAAGGCGAGAACGCCATCGCTCGCAACCGTGAGCTGATGGGCGCTACCAACCCTAAAGAAGCTGCTGCCGGCACCATCCGCGCTGACTTCGCCGAGTCCATCGACGCCAACGCCGTTCACGGTTCGGACTCCGAAGCCGCCGCTGCTCGCGAAATCGCTTACTTCTTCGCAGCTACCGAGGTGACCACTCGCTAAGCCGCCAGGCCTGTGAGTGAAGGGTGAAACCATGACTACATCGATCGGCAAAACTAACCTGTTGGGGCTTACTCAACCGGAAATGGAGAAATTCTTCGACTCGATCGGGGAGAAGCGTTTCCGTGCCGGTCAGGTAATGAAATGGATTCACCACTTTGGCGTCGATGATTTCGATGCCATGACGAATGTCGGCAAGGCCTTGCGTGAAAAGCTCAAGGCCGTTGCCGAGATTCGCGGTCCGGAAGTGGTCAGCGAGGACATCTCCAGCGACGGCACCCGCAAGTGGGTGGTGCGCGTGGCGTCCGGCAGCTGCGTCGAGACCGTATACATTCCCCAGGGCAAGCGCGGCACCTTGTGCGTTTCGTCCCAGGCCGGCTGTGCCCTGGACTGCAGTTTCTGCTCCACCGGCAAGCAAGGCTTCAATAGCAACCTCACCGCCGCTGAAGTCATCGGCCAGGTGTGGATTGCCAACAAATCCTTCGGCAGCGTCCCGGCAACCATCGACCGAGCCATCACCAACGTGGTGATGATGGGCATGGGCGAGCCGCTGCTGAACTTCGACAACGTCATCGCGGCCATGCACCTGATGATGGACGACCTGGGCTACGGCATCTCCAAGCGCCGGGTGACCCTGTCGACCTCCGGCGTGGTACCGATGATCGATGAGCTGGCCAAGCACATCGACGTCTCCCTGGCGTTGTCCCTGCACGCTCCCAACGACGCACTGCGCAACCAGCTGGTACCGATCAACAAGAAGTACCCGCTGAAGATGCTGCTCGACTCGTGCCAGCGCTACATGTCGGCCCTGGGCGAGAAGCGTGTGCTGACCATCGAGTACACCCTGCTCAAGGACGTCAACGACCAGCCTGAGCACGCGGTGCAGATGATCGAGTTGCTCAAGGACATTCCTTGCAAGATCAACCTGATCCCGTTCAACCCGTTCCCCCACTCCGGCTACGAGCGTCCGAGCAACAACGCCATCCGGCGTTTCCAGGACCAGTTGCACCATGCCGGCTTCAACGTCACCGTGCGCACCACTCGCGGGGAAGACATCGATGCCGCTTGCGGCCAGTTGGTAGGCCAGGTGCTGGACCGCACCCGGCGCAGTGAACGCTATATCGCTGTGCGTGAATTGAGCGCCGATGCCGATATGCCGCAAAGCGTCGCGGCCCGTACCTGAGAGAGGATCTCCATGGTCTTGCGCCTAGCGCTGCTCCTGCTTGTTGCCAGTCTCTGCGCTGGCTGTGTCATGTCGGGCGATTCCAGCCCGCTGGACACTGGCAAGGGGCGTGACGAGGCGCGCCAGGCCTATGTGCAGCTGGGGCTGGGCTATTTGCAGCAGGGCTTGGGTGAACAAGCCAAGGCCCCGCTGAAAAAGGCCCTGGAGCTGGCTCCCGACGATGCCGACGCCAATGCCGCCCTGGCGCTGGTGTTCCAGGCCGAGATGGAGCCGGCGCTGGCTGAAGCGCAGTTTCGCAAGGCCCTGGCGGCACGCCCGGACGATTCCCGGATTCTCAATAACTACGGCAGTTTCCTGTTCCAGGAGAAGCGCTACGACGACGCATACTCGCGTTTCGAGCAGGCCGCAGCTGATACCCTGTATCCCGGCCGTTCCCGGGTTCTCGAGAACCTTGGGATGACCGCCTCGAAGCTCGGCCAGCGCAAGCTGGCCCAGTCGCATCTGGAGAAGGCCCTGCGGCTGAATCACCAACAGCCTCGCGCATTGCTGGAAATGGCTGAGTTGTCTTACGAAGACAGGCATTATGTGCCCGCGCGTGATTATTACGATCGTTTTAACCTGCTTGGCGAGCAAAATGCACGTAGTCTATTGCTCGGCGTGCGCCTGGCAACGGTGTTCGAAGATCACGAGAAGGCCTCCAGTTACGGTCTGCAACTAAAAAGACTCTATCCCGGTACGCCGGAATATCAGCAATACCTGTCGGAGCAATGATGAAAGTGGCGCAACCCGAAGTTCAAGCAGCGACTAGCGTCAATCCCGGTGAGACCTTGCGCCAGGCTCGCGAAAGCAATGGTTGGGCGCTGGCGGACGTGGCCCACAAGCTCAACCTCACCGTGAGCTCCCTGAGCAACCTGGAAGCCGGCGCATTCGACAAGCTCCCGGGGCATACCTTCGCCCGTGGCTATATCCGTGCCTACGCCAAGTTGCTGGATATGGACCAGGCGACCCTGGTCCAGGCTTTCGACCAATACACCGGCACCGACTCCCAAGGCAGCAGCGTGCATGCCCTGGGCCGTATCGAAGAGCCGGTACGGGTCTCCCATACCATCTTGAGGATCGTCAGTCTGTTGCTGCTGGTGGCCGTGGTCGGCGGTGGTTTCATCTGGTGGCAGGACCAGACCTCGCAGCGCAGCAAGGAACTGGTGGGCCTGAGCCCGGAACATGTGGAAGTCGAGGGTGCCGACGGCAAGACTCAGATCCACCCGATCGACGAGCCGGAAGACCAGGCCGTTGCCGAAGGCCAGAGCGAAGCCGAGGCCAATGCCGCGCAATTGGCCGGTGAGGCACCTGCCGAGACCCCAGCCCCGGCTGTGGCTCCGGCGGCCCCTGCGCAGGCGCCGGCAGTTGCTCCAGCCACTGCGTCCCATCCTATGACTGCCCCGGTTACGGCCCCGGTGATCGCGGCTCCGGCCGCTCCGGTGCCAGCCCCAGCAACCACGGCGACCGCTCAGGCCAACGTGCCAGCCCCGACTGTCGCAGCCGCCGGCTCCGCGCAGGTACAGATCCAGTTCAGCGCCGATTGCTGGACCCAGGTCACCGACGGCAATGGCAAGATCCTGCTCAGCGCCTTGAAGCGCAAGGGCGAGAGCGTCGATGTCAGCGGCAAGCCGCCTTTTGCCGTACGGCTGGGCTACGCCCGTGGCGCACAAATCAGCTACAACGGTCAGGCGGTGGATATCGCCCCGTTCACCACTGGCGAGACTGCTCGCCTGAAGTTAGGTCAATAAGTCATGCACGGCGAATCTCCAATCAAACGTCGCGAGTCCCGCAAGATCTGGGTCGGCTCGGTACCGGTGGGCGGCGATGCCCCTATCGCGGTACAGAGCATGACCAACAGCGACACCAACGATGTGGCCGCAACCGTGGCCCAGATCAACCGCCTGGAAGCCGCCGGTGTCGATATCGTGCGGGTTTCGGTGCCCGATATGGACGCCGCCGAAGCGTTTGGCCGGATCAAGCAGCAGGTCAAGGTACCGCTGGTGGCCGACATCCACTTCGACTACCGGATCGCCCTGCGGGTAGCCGAGTTGGGCGTCGATTGCCTGCGGATCAACCCGGGTAACATCGGTCGCGAGGATCGGGTGCGCGCGGTAGTGGACGCGGCCCGTGACCGCGGCATCCCGATCCGCATCGGGGTCAATGCCGGCTCGCTGGAAAAGGACCTGCAGAAGAAGTATGGCGAACCGACCCCGGCAGCGCTGGTGGAGTCGGCATTACGCCATGTGGAACACCTGGAACGGCTGAACTTCAAGGATTTCAAGGTCAGCGTCAAAGCCTCCGATGTGTTCATGGCCGTCGAGGCCTACCGTCTGCTGGCCAAGGAAATCATCCAGCCCCTGCACCTGGGGATCACTGAAGCCGGTGGTTTGCGTTCAGGCACGGTGAAATCCGCCGTCGGCCTCGGTATGCTGCTGGCCGAAGGGATTGGCGATACCATTCGCATCTCGTTGGCGGCCGATCCGGTCGAGGAAGTGAAGGTCGGCTACGACATCCTCAAGTCCCTGCACCTGCGTTCCCGTGGCATCAACTTCATCGCCTGCCCGAGCTGCTCGCGGCAGAATTTCGATGTGGTGAAAACCATGAACGAGCTGGAAGGGCGTCTCGAGGACCTGCTGGTACCCATGGATGTCGCGGTGATCGGTTGTGTGGTCAACGGTCCGGGCGAAGCCAAGGAAGCCCATGTGGGGTTGACCGGCGGTACACCGAACCTGATCTACATCGATGGCAAGCCGTCGCAGAAACTGACCAATGACAATCTGGTGGACGAGCTGGAAAAGCTGATCCGGCAGAAAGCGGCCGAAAAGGTCGAGGCCGACGCAGCGCTGATCGCTCGTGGCTAACCGAACGTATTAAGGATTCTTTGTGAGCAAGTCCCTGCAAGCCATTCGTGGCATGAACGACATCCTGCCCGAGCAGACGCCGCTGTGGCGCTACTTCGAAGGCACCGTGGCACGGCTGCTGGATAACTACGGTTACAAGCAGATCCGCATGCCGATCGTCGAGTTCACCGAGCTGTTCAAGCGCTCCATCGGTGAAGTGACCGACATCGTCGAAAAAGAGATGTACACCTTCGAGGACCGCAACGGCGATTCCCTGACCCTGCGTCCGGAAGGCACGGCCGCCTGTGTGCGCGCAGCCCTGGAGCATGGCCTGACCGGCGCTGGCCAGGTGCAGAAACTCTGGTACATCGGCCCAATGTTCCGCCATGAGCGTCCACAGAAAGGCCGTTATCGCCAGTTCCACCAGATCGGCCTGGAAGTCTTCAACCTGGACGGTCCGGACATCGACGCCGAACTGATCGTGCTGACCTGGCGCCTGTGGGGCGAGCTGGGCATCCGCGATGCGGTGAAGCTTGAGCTCAACAGCCTGGGGACCGCCGAGGCCCGTGCACGTTATCGCGATGCCCTGGTGGAGTTCCTCTCGGCCCGCCACGAACAGTTGGACGAAGACAGCCAGCGTCGCCTCAAGACCAACCCACTGCGGGTGCTGGACACCAAGGACCCAGGCACCCAGGCGGTGCTGGTGGACGCGCCGAAGCTCGCCGACTACCTGGATGAAGAGTCCCGGGTGCATTTCGAAGGCCTCAAGGCCCGCCTGGAAGCCGCTGGCATCCCCTATGTGATCAATCCGAAGCTGGTGCGTGGCCTGGACTACTACAGCAAGACCGTCTTCGAGTGGGTGACCGACAAGCTCGGTGCCCAGGGCACTGTCTGTGCCGGTGGCCGCTACGACGGCCTGGTGGAGCAGATGGGCGGCAAGCCGACCCCGGGTGTGGGTTTCGCCATGGGTATCGAGCGCCTGGTGCTGATGCTGGAGACCCTGGAGCGGGTGCCGGAAGAAATCTCCCGCCAGGTGGATGTCTACCTGTGCGCCTTTGGCGAGGCCGCCGAGCTGGCAGGCCTGGCCCTTAGCGAGCGGGTACGCGATCAACTGCCGAACCTGCGCCTGCAGGTAAACGCCGGCGGTGGCAGCTTCAAGAGCCAGTTCAAGAAGGCCGACAAGAGCGGTGCGTTGTATGCGCTGATCCTCGGTGACGACGAAATGGCCCAGCAAGTGGTAGGTTTCAAGCCCCTGCGTGGCCAGGGCGAACAACAAAGCATTGCCTGGGATGCACTCGCTGCGCACCTGGCCACCTGCGTCGTGCAGGGTTGAAGCTGTCAAACAGCCGATTTAGCGAATAAGGAGTATTGGGGTGTCGAGTACCGAAGATGAACAGCTGGCGGAATTGAAAGACTGGTGGCAGCGTAACGGCAAACCCCTGGTGAACGGCGGCCTGCTGGCCCTGGTCATCGTGTTCGGCTGGCAGGCCTGGCACAAATATCAGAACAACCAGTCGCAAGGCGCTTCGGTGCTCTATCAGCAACTGCTTGAAACCACCCTGACGCCCGATGGCAAGCCGGATGCAGCCCGTGTCACCGACCTGGCCGGCAAGCTCAACAGCGAGTTCGGCGGCAGCGCCTATGCGCAGTACGGCAGCCTGTTCGTCGCCAAGGTAGCAGTGGACAGCGGTAAGCTGGATGACGCTGTAGCTCAGCTCAAGGCCGTGGCCGACAAGCCGGCGAACGCGACCCTGGGCGAAGTGGCGCGTCAGCGCCTGGCCCAGGTGCTGGCCGCGCAGAACAAGGCCGACGAGGCCCTGAAGCTGCTCGACGGCGATGCCGACAAGGCCTTCCTGGCCACCCGTGAAGAACTCAAGGGCGATCTGCTGGTCCAGTTGGGCCGCATTGACGAAGCCCATGCTGCATATCAGAAAGCCAAGGCGGCGCTGTCGGATGAAGCAGCGGTCGGTGGCCTACAAATCAAGCTCGACGACCTGGCCAAAGGGGATGCGTGACGTGATCCGTTGGAAACATGCAGCATTGCTGGCCCTGGCCTTGTTGGCCGCGGGTTGCAGCAGCAACAGCAAGAAAGAACTGCCACCGGCCGAACTGGTCGACTTCAAGGAAGAGGTGGTCCTGCAGAAACAGTGGAGCCGCTCCATCGGTGATGGCCAGGGCGAAACCTACAACATGCTGGTTCCAGCTATCGACGGCAGCACCATCTACGCCGCCGATGTCACCGGTGTAGTGGTGGCCATGGACCGCATGAACGGCGACGTCAAATGGAAGCAGGACCTGGAGCTGCCGGTTTCCGGAGCCGTGGGCGTCGGTTACGGCCTGGTGATGATCGGCACCCTCAAGGGTGAAGTGATCGCCCTGGACACTTCCAACGGTGAAGAGAAATGGCGTGCCCGTGTCACCAGTGAAGTGCTGGCTCCGCCGGCTACCAACGGTGATGTAGTGGTGGTCCAGACCCAGGATGACCGGGTGATCGGCCTCGATGCCAGCACCGGCAACCAGCTCTGGCTCTACGACAGCACCCCGGCGGTCCTGACCCTGCGTGGCACCAGTGCTCCGCTGGCGACCAACCGCCTGGCCCTGGCCGGCCTTTCCACCGGCAAGGTAGTGGCGCTGGATATCCGCAACGGCGTGCCGGTGTGGGAGCAGCGTGTCGCCATCCCGCAAGGTCGTTCCGAGCTGGATCGCGTGGTGGACATCGACGGCGGCCTGCTGCTGTCCGGTGGCACCCTGTACGTGGCCAGCTACCAGGGGCGTGTCACGGCCCTGGATCTGGAGAGCGGTCGCCCGCTGTGGCAGCGTGATGCTTCCAGCTACGCAGGTGTCGCCCAGGGCTTCGGCAGCGTCTACGTGAGCCTGTCCTCGGGTACCGTGGAAGGCATCGACGAGCGTTCGACCTCCGCCCTGTGGAGCAACGATTCCCTGGCTCGCCGCCAACTGTCGGCACCGGAAGTGTTCTCCAGCTATGTGGCCGTGGGTGACCTGGAAGGCTACCTGCACCTGCTGAGCCAGGTGGATGGTCGTTTCGTCGCTCGTGAGCGCATCGACAGTGACGGCCTGCGCGCTCGTCCGCTGGTGGTGGGCGACATGATCTACGTGTTTGGCAACAGCGGCAAACTGGAAGCCCTGACCATCAAGTAATGGTTTGACTATGCTTGGGGTTGATTCCCCAAGCGGCCTTGTCTGGACAAGGCTTGCAGCACTTCAAGGTGCTGCCCCGAGCACCAGCCGCTGCCTCGCAGCGGCTTTTGTATTTTCTGAAATAATGCAGTGGAGAGCCGCATGGTTCCCGTAATCGCCCTGGTGGGCCGACCCAACGTCGGCAAGTCCACCTTGTTCAACCGCCTGACTCGGACTCGCGACGCCATCGTCGGCGACCTGTCCGGTCTGACCCGTGATCGCCAATACGGTGAGGCCAAGTGGCAAGGGCGTACCTATATTCTCATCGACACCGGTGGTATCTCCGGTGACGAACATGGCATGGATGAAAAGATGGCCGAGCAGTCGCTGCTGGCCATCGAAGAAGCCGACGTGGTGCTGTTCCTGGTGGACGCCAAGGCCGGGTTCACCGCGGCCGACCAGATGATCGGCGAGCACCTGCGCAAACGTAACAAGACCTCCTACGTGATCGCCAACAAGGTCGACAACATCGACCCGGACATGGCTCGCGCCGAGTTTGCCCCGCTGGGCATGGGGGACGCGATCCCGATCGCCGGCGCCCACGGCCGTGGCATCAGCCAGATGCTGGAAATCACCCTGCGCGAATTCCCCAAGGATGACGCCGACGAGCTCGAAGAGGGCGAGGAAGAGATCGTTGCCGAAGGCGAGGAAGCCAAGCGTATTCCTGGTCCGAGCGAGAAGGATGGGATCAAGATCGCCATCATCGGTCGTCCCAACGTAGGCAAGTCGACCCTGGTCAACCGCATGCTCGGTGAAGACCGGGTCATCGTCTACGACCAGCCCGGCACCACCCGCGACAGTATCTACATCCCGTTCGAGCGCAACGAGGAGAAGTACACGCTGATCGACACCGCGGGTGTGCGCAAGCGCGGCAAGATCCACGAGGAAGTCGAGAAGTTCTCGGTGGTCAAGACGCTGCAGGCGATCAAGGACGCCAACGTGGTGATCTTCGTCATGGACGCCCGCGAAGGTGTGGTGGACCACGACCTGAACCTGCTGGGCTTCGCCCTGGAAGCCGGTCGGGCATTGGTGATAGCCCTGAACAAGTGGGACGGCATGCAGCCTAGCGAGCGCGACTACGTGAAGACCGAGCTGGAGCGCCGGCTGTTCTTCGTCGACTTCGCCGATATCCACTTCATCTCGGCATTGCACGGCACTGGCGTGGGCAACCTGTACCAATCGGTGCAGAACTCCTTCAAGTCGGCGGTGACCCGCTGGCCTACCAGCCGCCTGACCCAGATCCTGGAAGACGCCGTGAGCGAGCATGCCCCGCCCATGGTCAACAGCCGCCGGATCAAACTGCGCTACGCCCACCTGGGTGGTGCCAACCCGCCGTTGATCGTGATCCACGGCAACCAGGTGGAGAAGGTGCCCAAGTCCTATGTGCGCTACCTGGAGAACACCTACCGGCGCGTGCTGAAGCTGGTGGGTACGCCGATCCGTATCGAGTTCAAGGGCAGCGACAACCCGTACGAGGGCAACAAGAACACGCTCACCGACCGTCAGGTCAACAAGAAGCGCCGCTTGATGTCGCACCACAAGAAAGCCGACAAGAAGCGCCGCGACAAGCGCTGACCAAGCATTCCGGGTCAAGGCGGCCAAGCCTTGCAGCTTGCGGCCTGGAGCTTGAAACGGTGACAGGAAAAGGGGCCTTCGGGCCCCTTTTTCAATCGTCGCGCTTTGGGCTATCCTCGGGACCTCCCGCGCCGTCGTAGAGCCGGGTGTTCAGCAGGGAACCCGCATGATCACCAGCAAGCTGCCGAATGTCGGCACCACCATCTTTACGCAAATGTCCCAGCTCGCGGCCCAGACCGGAGCGCTCAACCTGTCCCAGGGATTCCCGGATTTCGACGGCCCGCAAGCACTGCGCGATGCAGTCGGCCGGCATGTCGCCAGTGGTCATAACCAGTACGCACCGATGACCGGCCTGCCGGCGCTGCGCCAGCAGGTGGCGGCCAAGATCGCCCGCAGCTATGGCGCCAAGGTCGACCCTGACGCTGAAGTGACCATCACTCCGGGGGCCACCCAGGCGATTTTCTGCGCGATCCATGCAGTGATCCGCCCGGGAGATGAAGTCATCGTCTTCGACCCCAGCTACGACAGCTACGAGCCATCGGTGGAACTGGCCGGCGGTCGCTGCGTGCACGTACAACTGGGCCAGGGCGACTTCGCCATCGACTGGCAGCGGCTCGAGGCGGCGCTGGGGCCGCGTACGCGGATGATCATCATCAATACCCCGCACAACCCCAGTGGCGCCCTGATCAGTCGCGCCGAGCTGGACCGGTTGGCCGAGCTGATCCGCGATCGCGACATCTACCTGGTCAGCGACGAGGTCTATGAGCATCTGGTGTTCGATGGCGTGCCCCATGCCAGCGTCCTGGCCCATGAGGAGTTGTACCAGCGGGCATTCGTGGTCAGCTCCTTCGGCAAGACCTACCACGTCACCGGCTGGAAGACTGGCTACGTGGTGGCGCCACCGGCCTTGAGCGCCGAGCTGCGCAAGGTGCATCAATATGTCAGCTTCTGCGGGGTGACCCCTTTGCAGTACGCTCTCGCTGATTTCATGGCCGAGCATCCGGAACACGTCGAGCAGTTGCCTGCTTTCTACCAGGCCAAGCGTGATCTGTTCTGTGATCTGTTGAGCGCTTCACGCTTCAGTTTCACCCGGGTGACCGGCACCTACTTTCAACTGGTGGATTATTCGCAGATTCGTCCAGACCTGAACGATGTCGAGATGGCGACCTGGATGACCCGTGAACATGGGGTCGCGGCCATTCCGGTGTCGGTGTTCTATCAGCAGCCGCCCCAGGGGCAGCGTCTGGTGCGTCTGTGTTTTGCCAAGCGCGAGGAGACGCTGCGTCAGGCAGCGGAGAAACTATGCGTGATCTGAGTGCACTACCCGATCTGAACCTGGCTTTGGTCCAGACGACCCTGGCCTGGCACGATCGCCAGGCCAACCTGGAACATTTCGAGCCGTTGCTGGAACAGGCCCGTGGCGCCGACCTGGTGATTCTTCCGGAGATGTTCACTACCGGCTTCTCCATGGAGTCCCAGACCCTGGCGGAAGCGGAGAATGGTCCGACCAGCAAGTGGTTGCGTTGCCAGGCGAAGAAGCTCGATGCGGTGATCACTGGCAGCGTGATCATCCAGGCGGCCGATGGCAGCCACCGCAATCGCCTGCTGTGGGCGCGCCCCGACGGTGAAGTCTGGCACTACGACAAGCGTCACCTGTTCCGCATGGCTGGCGAGCACGAGCATTTCACTCCTGGCGAGCGCCAAGTGCAGTTCGAGCTCAAGGGCTGGCGCATTCGCCCGTTGATCTGCTACGACCTGCGTTTCCCGGTGTGGAGCCGCGATTCCCAGGACACTGATTTGCTGCTGTATACCGCCAACTGGCCGGGAGCGCGGCGCTTGCACTGGAACCGGCTGCTGCCGGCGCGCGCCATCGAGAACCTGTGTTATGTCGCCGCGGTAAACCGGGTGGGCACCGATGGCAAGGGCTTCGCCTACACCGGCGACAGCCAGGTGCTGGATTTCCAGGGTGAGAGCCTGCTCAGTGCCGGAGAGGCGGACGGGGTATTCCAGGTCTGCCTCAAGGCTGCGGACCTGGCCGCCTACCGCGCCCGGTTTCCGGCCAACCTCGATGCCGACGGCTTCAGGTTCACCTAGGATCGCAGCGGCCCATCAAGCTTTGGGGCCGATGCCGATAGGACATGAGTCCAGGAGGAATCATTCATGACCAGCATCAACGCCAATACCGTCAATCCTTATCCGCCGGTGGCGCCGAAAGTCCGCTTGAGCGGGGCCGAAGACACTGCCGCCAGCCCGCTGGCGCCAGCGGCCAGGATCGAGCAGGACGAGGATAAGGAACTGCGGGTCAATTCCGCCGATGCGGGTATCGATGCAGTGAAGGACGGGGGCGATCCGGTCAAGCAACTGCAAAAACAGATCGAGCAGACCCAGAAGATCCTCGAGCAACAGCAGGCGCAGCTGGCCAGTACCGAAAAGAGCCAGGCCAGCGACGACCAGAAGGCCCAGCAGGTCATGGAGCTCCAGGCGCAGATCGCCCAGACCAGCAGCACCTTGCAGGTCCTGCAGGCGGCATTGCTGCAGGCCATG
Organism: Pseudomonas piscis; assembly: GCF_009380155.1. GTDB lineage: Bacteria > Pseudomonadota > Gammaproteobacteria > Pseudomonadales > Pseudomonadaceae > Aquipseudomonas > Aquipseudomonas piscis. The sequence goes on from NZ_WHUV01000003.1 coordinate 272,548, forward strand.
TTCAGTGTCGACGTGCATGCCTGACTGACTGGCGGCAAGCATTGGCCTTGCCGGCCAGATGCAAAAAGGCCCCGGGGAGAGCGACTCCCCGGGGCCTTTTACCTGGTGCCTGTCGGGTCAGGCGGCCTGGGCCTGTTGTTCGCTGAGGGCGCGGTTCAGGGCGCTGAACAAGGCCTTGAAGCTGGCGGTGGTGATGTTCTCGTCGATGCCCACGCCGTGCACCGCACGTTCACCGTTGACCCGCAGCTCGATGTAGGCCGCCGCCTTGGCGTTGGTGCCTGCGCCGATGGCGTGTTCGTTGTAGTCCATGATTTCCACTGGTACCGGCAGGCCGGCCACCAGCGCCTCCAGGGCGCCGTTGCCCTTGCCGCGCCAGTGCAGGTTGGTTTCGCCCTGGCCCTTGCTCGCGACTTCCACCTCCACCGAGCTGTGGCCGTTCTCTTCCTGCAGGCGATGGCTGACCAGCGCGTACGGGGTATTGGCCTGCAAGTACTCGCTGTGCAGCAACGCGTGGATCTGCTGGGCGGTCATCTCCAGGCCGAGGCGGTCGGTTTCCCGCTGTACCACCTGGCTGAACTCGATCTGCATGCGGCGCGGCAAGCTGATGCCGTACTCCTGTTCCAGCAGGTAGGCAATGCCGCCCTTGCCCGACTGGCTGTTGACGCGGATCACGGCTTCATAGCTGCGGCCGATGTCGGCCGGGTCGATCGGCAGGTACGGTACTTCCCAGACGCCATCGGCTTGCTGCTGGGCGAAGCCCTTGCGGATTGCATCCTGGTGGGAGCCGGAGAAGGCGGTGTGGACCAGGTCGCCCACATAGGGGTGGCGCGGATGCACGGGAATCTGGTTGCACTCTTCCACCACTTTGCGCACGCCGTCGATGTCGGAGAAGTCCAGCTCGGGGTCGATGCCCTGGGTGTAGAGGTTCAGGGCCACGGTCACCAGATCGACGTTGCCGGTACGCTCGCCGTTGCCGAACAGGCAGCCTTCGACGCGGTCGGCACCGGCCATCAGGCCCAGTTCGGTAGCTGCTACGCCGGTGCCACGGTCGTTGTGGGTGTGCAGGCTGATGATCACGCTGTCACGGCGGTTGATGTTGCGGCAGAACCACTCGATCTGGTCGGCGTAGATATTCGGCGTTGCCACTTCGACGGTAGCTGGCAGGTTGAGGATCACCTTATGAGTTGGAGTCGCGTTCCACACTTCCACCACGGCATCGCAGACTTCCTTGGCGAATTCCAGCTCGGTGGCGCTGAAGGTTTCCGGCGAGTATTCGAACTGCCACTGGGTTTCCGGTTGCTGGGCGGCGTACTTGACGAACAGCTTGGCCGCATTCACCGCGATTTCCTTCACCCCGGCCTTGTCCTGGTTGAAGACGATGCGGCGGAAAGAAGGGCTGGTGGCGTTGTAGAGGTGGACGATCGCCTTCTTCGCCCCGCGCAAGGATTCGAAGGTGCGAGCGATCAAGTCTTCACGGGCCTGGGTCAGCACCTGGATGGTGGTGTCGTCCGGAATATGCTTGTCTTCGATCAGGGTGCGTACGAAGTCGAAGTCGGTTTGCGAAGCGGCAGGGAACGAAGCTTCGATTTCCTTCACACCGACCGCCACCAGGGTCTTCCAGAAACGCAGTTTCTTGACCGCGTCCATCGGTTCGATCAGCGACTGGTTGCCATCGCGCAAGTCCGAGCTGCACCAGATCGGCGCGCTGGTGATGGTCTTCGACGGCCAGGTGCGGTCCGGCAAGTTGATGGTCGGGAACGCGCGGTACTTGGAGGACGGATCTTTGAGCATGGTCATGGCGAAATCCTTATGGTCCGGGCCGAAAAGGGGCGGCCTGCCGGTGAGTCAAGAATGAATTGTTGACGCAGGGGGATGAGGCACCGCGGTTCAGCCTGGCAGTCGTGCGCTGACGAGGCAGAGGCTCCGGTGTTGACGACGCTGAATGAGGGTGTGAGAGGTTTTCATGTGCTCAACCCTAACTATTGGGGTCAGAGATGGCAAGTAACGAAAAAAAATTGAGAGGAATACTCGAATTTCAAAAATTGACGAGATTTTATTCTGCTTGATGGTTTTTTGTTTTATGTGGATTGCGCAGTCCTCGCGAGCTGCGCAATCCTCGGGGCAAGCGCCCTTGGCCGGAAAGGGCCGGCGGTAGTCCGCTTATGGCGAGGCAGATCAGGGTTGGAAGGCGCCGATGAAGATCGCCGGATCGACCCGTGCGTCGTTCAGGCTGACGTTCCAGTGCATGTGCGGACCGGTGGCCCGGCCGGTGGAGCCGACCTTGCCCACTACTGCGCCGCGGGCCAGGGATTGGCCGACCTTCACGTCGATCTTCGACATGTGGCAGAACATGCTGATGAAACCCTGGCCATGGTCGACGAACACCGTGTTGCCATTGAAGAAGTAGTTGCCGGTGAGAATCACCTTGCCCGCCGCCGGGGTCTTGATCGGCGTGCCCGCCGGCACCGCGAAGTCCAGGCCCGAATGCGGGTTGCGTTCCTCACCGTTGAAGAAGCGGCGCACGCCGAACTTGCTCGACAGCGGCCCGTTCACCGGCTTGTCCAGCAACAGGTTGCTCGGGGTATTGGCGCTGAAGCTGCGGTAGGCGCGCAGTTGCTCGGCCAGTTCGGCATCGATGCGTTTCAGGTCGGCCGGGTTGGGATTCACCTGGCGCTGGTTCTTCAGGGTGATGTGCTGCTCGGGATACTTCTTGTTCCCGACCACGAAACCCAGGTTGCCGCTGGCGCTAGTCAGTTGCTGGGCCCCGGGCTTGACCGTCAGCGGAATGCCGACGATCGCCAGCCAGTTGGCCTGTTCCTTGACCACCAGCACCGGCTTGCCCTGGTAGCTGGCCTTGGGCGCCTGGGTGGCTTGGCCGAGGTCGATCACCGCTACGCCGCCGGGCACGGGTTTGTTCAACAGGCGGGTGATATAGCTATCGGCCTGGGCATTGCAGGCCAGGCACAGCAACAGCAGGGAGCAGAGAAAACGTGGCATGGATCAGTCCAGTAGGGAAAGGGTGACAGGCGTCAGGTGGTTGTCCTCGACCCGCACCTGCAACTCGCCTTCGCCCAGGCGCGCGGTGAGGCGCTGGCCATTGCGGGTTTGTGCGGCGCTGCGGATGGCCTGGCCACGCTCGTCGAGGAGAATGCTGTAGCCCCGGCCCAGGGTCGCCAGGGGGCTGACCACGTGTAGGGTCTGCATCTGGCTGTGCAGTTGCAAGCGCCGGGCCTTCAGGCCTTCGCGCATGGCCCGGGGCAGGCGTTCGGCGAGGCTGTCCAGGCGCTGGCGCAACAGCGCCAGGTTGCGTCCCGGATGCTGGGCGCCGAGGCGGGTCTCCAGGCGGATCAGGCGTTCGCGGCGGGTATTCAGGCTGCGCTCGAAAGCCCGGCGCAGGCGCATGTCCAGGTCGTCCAGGCGCTGTGCCTGCTGGCGCAACCGCTCGCCTGGATGGCGCAGACGCCGGGCCAGGCCATCCAGGCGCAGGCGCTCGCGCAGCAAGCGGTCGCGCATGCGCATTACCAAGCGGCGGTGCAGGCTGTCGACCCGCCGTTGCAGGTCGCTGGAGTCCGGGGCCAGCAACTCGGCGGCGGCCGAGGGCGTGGGCGCGCGAACATCAGCCACGAAATCGCTGATGGACACGTCGGTTTCATGGCCGACGGCGCTGACGATCGGTGTCACGCAGTTGGCTACAGCCCGAGCCACCGGCTCCTCGTTGAAGCACCAGAGATCTTCCAGGGAGCCGCCGCCACGGGCCAGGATCAAGGCGTCGAAGCCCCGGGCGTCGGCCAGTTGCAGGGCCCGGACGATCTGCGCCGTGGCTTCGCGGCCCTGCACTGCGGTAGGGATCAAGGTCAGCGAGACTTGAGGCGCGCGGCGCCGGAAGACACTGATGATGTCGCGAATCACCGCCCCCGTGGGTGAACTGATGATGCCGATGCGTTGGGGGTGGGCCGGTAGCGGCCGCTTGCGCTCGGCGCTGAACAGGCCTTCGGCGCTGAGCTTGTCCTTCAAGGCCTCGAAGGCCAGACGCAGGGCACCGTCGCCGGCTGGTTCCACGGTGTCGAGAATCAGTTGGTAGTCGCCGCGTCCCTCGAACAGCGAGACCTTGCCCCGGACCTTGACCGCCAGGCCGTCCTTGAGCGCCTGGCGTACCCGCGCGGCGTTCTGCCGGAACAGCGCGCAGCGCACCTGGGCGCCACTGTCCTTGAGGGTGAAGTACACGTGGCCGGAAGCCGGACGGGCGAGGTTGGAGATCTCGCCCTCGACCCAGATATTGCTGAACACGTCCTCGAGCAGCACCCGGGCGCGGCCGTTGAGCTGGGTGACGGTGAGGACTTCGCGGTCCAGTCCGAGTCGTGCAAAGGGATCTTTAATCATGGGGCGCAGTTTAAAGGGCTGTTTCCCAATGGGCCAAGGCAAATCGCTTATAGACAGTCGCGAAAATGCTCGACGAACTGCGCCACCAGCGGCGTGGGTTCCTGGCGGCAGGCGAGGGCGATGACACTCTGGCAATCGCTATCGGCCAAGGGCAGGAAATGGATGCTGGCCGGGGCTATATCCTGCATCGACTCGGGCAGCAGGGCGATGCCGAAACCGGCCTGGATCAACTGCAACTGGGTGGTCTTGCGCGACATCACCCGCGCCGCCTTGGGAAAGAAGCCCTGGCGCATGCACAACTCGGCCGAGAGGTAGCTCAAGCCGCCACGCTGGGGATGGGGAATGGAGATAAAGGCTTCGTCGCGCAGTTGCGCCAGGTCGATCCCCTTGGCTGGTGGGTCGAGCGCCAGGGGATGTGTCGGTGGCAGTGCCACCAGCAAGGGTTCGCTGAACAGCGGGATGATTTGCACCCCTTCGCGCTGGCGCAGCACTGGCAGGCGCAACAGGCCCACGTCCAGGCGGCCCTCGGCCAGCTCTTCCAACTGCGCTTCGGAAGACAGCTTGACGATGTCCAGCGAGGCCCCGGGGCACTGCTGCAGATAGTGGCCGAGCCCCTGCAGCAGGCGCCCGCTCATGGGCACTGTGCTGGAATGGCTCAGGCGCAGGGTTCCCAGCTGGCCCTGGCCGACCTGGGTCGCCAACTCGCCGGCCTTGTGCAGTTCGGTCAGCAGGTTGCGAGCCTTGGGGAAGAACGCCTCGCCGGCGGCGGTCAAGCGTGGCAGGCGAGCGGTACGCTCGAACAACGGGGTTTGCAGCAGGCCTTCGAGCTCCTTGATCTGCCGGCTCAGGGCCGACTGGGCGACGAACAGGCGTTCAGCCGCAGCACTGAAGCTGCCGCATTCGGCGATTTCCACGAAGTAGCGCAGTTGACGGGTTGAAATCACAAGTCATGCCTTTTTGCGATGAGTGGGCGGCTGCGACGATATTAGTCGCAAGGCTCGTCTCTGGCTAAAGTCGTGGGACATAAGGTCGAGGAAGTGGCGGTAATGAGTCTGTTCGTTGAAGGATTGAACCAGTGGGCGTTCGGGCCGGGTGCCTGGTTGGCAATCGGCTTGGGCATTGCCCTGGCCTACATAGTGTTCGGCGTCGCCGGTTTCGGCACGGCGCTGGTGGCCGGGCCGATCCTGATCCTGTTCATGCCCTTGTCGAAGATCGTGCCGTTGCTGGTGCTGCTGGATTTCATCGCCGCCTTCGGCAGCTTCCTGTCATCACGCAAGGACGTGGCCAAGCCCGAGTTGCTGCGCCTGTTGCCGTGCATGGCAGTGGGCTGCACCCTGGGGGTGATCTTCCTGCTCAGCCTCAAGTCCGATGTGTTGCTGCTGCTGATGGGGATATTCATTTGTGCCTATGCCATCTACAGCCTCTGGGTGAAGGCCCGCCCGGCGCAGATGGCGGCCGGTTGGTCGGTGCCCATGGGCATCGTGGGTGGTTTGTTCGGTGCCTTGTTCGGCAGCGGTGGCTTTCTGTATGCGATCTACCTGAACAGTCGGTTGCCCAAGGACTCGGCCCGGGCGACCCAGAGCGCGCTGATCAGCAGCAGTACCGTGGTACGCCTGAGCCTGTTCGCCCTGGCCGGGGTCTACGCCGAGGTATCGCTGCTGTTGCTGGCGCTGTGCTTGTTGCCGGCCATGGTGTTGGGGTCGTGGATTGGCCGGCGCTTGGCGATGAAACTGTCCCGGGAAACCTTCGTGCGGCTGGTGACCTGGCTGGTACTGGCCAGTGGCATTGCCCTGATCGGCCGTTACCTGAGCGCTTGACCTGTAAGGAGCAGGGATTAAGCTGCCGGCCCTCGGCGCTGCTCGTCGCCGAACCGGCTTCTACACTTGGGTGATGGGGTCGGCTCGCCGGCGCTGCGTTTTCCCTGTCCCTCGACGCTCCAGGCTGGACCATGAATTCCCAAAGCATCCTCGTCCCGAAAATCTCCACGTTGCCGGTGCATGAGCCCCGGGCCCGCGCCATCGTGCGCTGGCTGGTACGCAAGAATATCGTCGAGGAAGCCCTGACCACTTGCGGGCGCACCGGCAACCGCATGGGGCATGCCATCGCGCCAGGCGCCCGGGACGTGGTGCTGCATCCTGAGGCGCTGCCGTTCGGTGAGCCAGTCAATGGCCTGGAGATCATCACCAAGCGCTGCATCTATACCCCGACCAAGGGCTTCCTCGAAGAAGCCGGTTGCGCCGAGTGTCGCCAGGAAATCGGCGAGGCCTTGTTCGAAAGCCTGGAAGACTGGATGCCCGGGCGCACCGATAACTTCACCTGCCCCGAATGCGGCCATGAAGACGACATCAACGGCTTCCTGTTCCTCCAGCCATGCGGGTTTTCCAACCTGGGCTTCATCTTCAACAACTGGGCCGAAGCGGGGTTCAAGCAAAGCTTCATCGATGAGTTCGCCGACTGGCTGGACCAGCCGATGAGCTGGATCAAGGTCGAGTTGTAGTTTCTTGGCGGGGGCGCCCGGTTGGCCGGGTTGGTTCCGGCTAGCATGGCAGGCGCTCTCCATCCATCACTCCAACGATATTAGATCGAGTTTTACATTGAGCCCGGCAGGCGGTCTGAGTATAATGGCGCGCTTCCATTTTCCCGCCCGGGAGCCCCCGCGATGCTGCGTATCAGCCAAGAAGCCCTCACCTTCGACGACATCCTCTTAGTGCCCGGTTATTCCGAAGTACTGCCTAACGAAGTCAGTCTAAAGACCCGTTTGACCCGTGGCATCGAGCTGAATATCCCACTGGTTTCCGCCGCCATGGACACCGTCACTGAAGCCCGTCTGGCGATCGCCATGGCTCAGGAAGGCGGCATCGGCATCATCCACAAGAACATGACCATCGAGCAGCAAGCTGCCGAAGTGCGCAAGGTCAAGCGTTTCGAGGCCGGTGTGGTCAAGGACCCCATCACCATCGAAGCCGACGCCACCGTGCGCGACCTGCTCGACCTGACCAAGACCCACAACATCTCCGGCGTGCCGGTGCTGCACAACGGTGACCTGGTGGGCATCGTGACTTCCCGTGACGTGCGTTTCGAAAGCCGCCTGGAAGTCAGCGTCCGCGAAGTGATGACGCCTAAAGAGCGCCTGGTCACCGTCAAGGATGGGGCCGTCGCCGACAAGTCCGCCGTTCGCGAGCTGCTGCACAAGCACCGCATCGAGCGCGTGCTGATCGTCGATGACGCCTTCGTCCTCAAGGGCATGATGACCGTCAACGACATCGAGAAGGCCAAGGCCTACCCGCTGGCCAGCAAGGACGACCAGGGCCGCCTGCGCGTCGGAGCTGCCGTCGGTACCGGCAAGGACACCGGCGAGCGCGTTGCCGCCCTGGTGGCTGCCGGTGTCGACGTGGTGGTAGTGGATACCGCCCACGGCCATTCCAAGGGCGTGATCGATCGCGTTCGCTGGGTGAAAGAGAACTACCCGCAAGTGCAGGTGATCGGCGGCAACATCGCCACCGGTGCCGCCGCCAAGGCCCTGGCCGACGCTGGCGCCGACGCGGTCAAGGTCGGTATCGGCCCAGGCTCGATCTGCACCACCCGTATCGTTGCCGGTGTCGGCGTGCCGCAGATCAGCGCCATCGCCAACGTCGCAGCGGCACTGGAAGGCACTGGCGTGCCACTGATCGCCGACGGCGGTATCCGCTTCTCCGGCGACCTGTCCAAGGCCATCGTCGCCGGTGCTTCCTGCGTGATGATGGGTTCGATGTTCGCCGGTACCGAAGAGGCTCCAGGTGAAGTCGAACTGTTCCAGGGCCGCTCCTACAAGGCTTACCGCGGCATGGGCTCGCTGGGTGCCATGGCACAGGCGCAAGGCTCTTCGGACCGCTACTTCCAGGACTCCTCGGCCGGTGCCGAGAAGCTGGTTCCGGAAGGTATCGAAGGTCGCGTTCCCTACAAGGGCGCACTGGCCGCGATCATCCACCAGCTGATGGGTGGCCTGCGGTCCTCCATGGGCTACACCGGCAGCGCAACCATCGACGAGATGCGCACCAAGCCGGAGTTCGTACGCATCACCGGTGCCGGCATGGCTGAATCCCACGTCCATGACGTGCAGATCACCAAGGAAGCACCCAACTATCGCGTAGGTTGATAGTGGTCGCCTTCAGGTCCAGGCCTGCAGGCGATCGACGAATCTAGTAACCGGGGCTGTGTTTTTCAGCCCCGTGTCGTTTCTGAAATTAGACGAGACTGACCATGGCCCTCGACATTCATGCTCACCGCATCCTGATCCTCGACTTCGGTTCCCAGTACACCCAGCTGATCGCCCGCCGCGTGCGCGAAATCGGCGTGTACTGCGAACTGCACCCGTTCGACATGGACGATGAAGCGATCCGCGAATTCAATCCGCGCGGCATCATCCTGGCCGGTGGCCCGGAGTCGGTCCACGAAGCCAACAGCCCACGTGCACCGCAAGCGGTATTCGACCTGAAGGTCCCGCTGCTGGGCATCTGCTACGGCATGCAGACCATGGCCGAACAGATGGGCGGCAAGGTCGAAGGTTCCGAGCTGCGCGAATTCGGTTATGCCCGCGTTGACGTGGTCGGCAAGAGCCGCCTGCTGGACGGTATCGAAGACCACGTCGACGACGACGGCGTACTGGGCCTGGACGTGTGGATGAGCCACGGTGACAAGGTCACCCAGATGCCGGGCAACTTCAACATCCTGGCCAGCACCCCGAGCTGCCCGATCGCCGGCATGTTCGACGACGCCCTGGGCTACTACGGCGTGCAGTTCCACCCGGAAGTGACCCACACCAAGCAAGGCGGTCGTATCCTGTCGCGCTTCGTCCAGGACATCTGCGGCTGCGAAGCCCTGTGGACTGCATCGAACATCGTCGAGGACGCCATCGCCCAGGTCCGTGCACAAGTGGGCTCGGCCAACGTCCTGCTCGGCCTGTCCGGCGGTGTCGACTCCTCGGTGGTTGCCGCGCTGTTGCACCGCGCCATCGGCGACCAGCTGACCTGCGTATTCGTCGACAACGGCCTGCTGCGCCTGCACGAAGGCGACCAGGTGATGGCCATGTTCAAGGAGAACATGGGCGTCAAGGTGATCCGTGCCGACGCCGAGAAGCAGTTCCTCGACAACCTGGCCGGTGAAGCCGACCCGGAGAAGAAGCGCAAGATCATCGGTCGCACCTTCATCGACGTGTTCGATGCCGAAGCCAGCAAGCTGGAAAACATCCAGTTCCTCGCCCAGGGCACCATCTACCCCGACGTGATCGAATCGGCTGGCGCCAAGAGCGGCAAGGCCCATGTGATCAAGTCGCACCACAACGTCGGCGGCCTGCCGGAGGAAATGAACCTCAAGCTGGTCGAGCCGCTGCGCGAGCTGTTCAAGGACGAAGTGCGCAAGATCGGCCTGGAGCTGGGCCTGCCGTACGACATGGTCTACCGCCACCCGTTCCCGGGCCCGGGCCTGGGCGTGCGTATCCTCGGCGAAGTGAAGAAGGAGTACGCCGACATCCTGCGTCGCGCCGACCACATCTTCATCGAAGAACTGCGCAAGGCCGACTGGTACCACAAGACCAGCCAGGCATTCGTGGTGTTCCAGCCGGTGAAATCGGTGGGCGTCGTGGGTGACGGTCGTCGCTACGCCTGGGTCGTGGCCCTGCGCGCGGTGGAGACCGTGGACTTCATGACCGCTCGTTGGGCGCACCTGCCATACGAGCTGCTGGAGACCGTCAGCGGCCGGATCATCAACGAGATCGAAGGCATCTCCCGCGTCACCTACGACGTGTCGAGCAAGCCGCCAGCCACCATCGAGTGGGAATGATCGGCGCCAAGTGATCGGCACTTGACCCATTCGCAGTAAACAATGGCGATCGGAACCTTTGGGGGGCGATCGCCATTGTCGTTTCTGGGGGACTGCCTTTGGCGCACATCGGCATTTGTGTTGCAGGACTTTTAGATGCGGCGCTTTTTCGCCTTCCGGCAATATCACGTAAGACATGCTCGGCCCCTTGTCCTGGGCTTCTCTCTACCCTTGGGTCTCCCCCGCCTGTTTTTGCTGCGGTTTGTTCGTGGCGCGGGTTTGATCGGGTGGTAATAGGTTGTCGATTGACAACCTTGTGTCGCTGGCGATACTGGAGGCTATGGATGGCTCGTGCAACTCATCCCAAGAAGGATATTGAAATGGCCCTGCGTTACGCCGAATGGCAGGGCTGGCGCATCGAGGTCGGCGGTGGTCATGCCTGGGGGCGGATCTACTGCCCGTACAACAATGAAGTGTGCCGCTGTGGCGAGTTCTGCGTTACCAGCGTATGGCGTACGCCGAAGAATCCGACCCAGCACGCCCGGGCGTTATGCCGGGTGATCGATAACTGCACCGTGAACCAGCTGCGTGGAGACAAGGCGCCGGCAGCCCGCAAGGAGTAAGCACCATGGAATACCTGTTCACTCTCAACTATCTGCTGCTGGAGGGCTGTGATCAGCTGCAACTGGTGGAGCGCCTCGGTGCGGCGGGTTGCACCGACGTCCTGGTGGGCACCGGCCTGGCTGGGCGCCTGGCCCTGGAGTTCACTCGCGAGGCCGATAGTGCCGAGGTCGCGTTGCTCAGCGCCCTCGGTGATATCAAGCGAATCATTCCCGAAGCGCGGTTGGTGGAGGCCAGCCCGGATTTCGTCGGTCTCAGCGAAATCGCCGAAATCATCGGGGTGTCCCGGCAGAACATGCGCAAGCTGATGCTTGGTCACGCCGACAGCTTTCCCCTGGCGATCCATGAGGGCAGCTCCTCGCTGTGGCACCTGGCGGAAGTCTTGAGCTGGCTCGACAGCAAGGGCGGCTATGCCCTCGAACATCCGCTGATCGAGGTGGCGCGGGTAGCGCAGCAGGTGAATGCGGCCAAGGAGTCGAAGCGCATCGGTCCCTTGAGCTGCGAGCTTGTGGCCTTGCTCGGCTGATCGCTCGCTGGCTCAGCGCCGCGCCACGTCGGAGAAGTAGAACTTGTCCAGGGTATGGCGTGATTCGGTGTACTCGAACTGCCGGCCATCCTGGAGAAAGGTCTGGTTGCTGACCACGATCACATGGCTCTGGCCGTCCAGGTCGAGCAACTGCTGGTCGTCCTTGCTGCGTGGGCTGGCCTCGATGGTGCGTTGGGCGTAGCTGATGTTCAGTTGCAGGGTCTGTTCGATATAGGCGTAGATCGAATGCTCGGCGATTTGCCGGTCCAGCCCCGGAATCAGCTCCGCGACGAAGTGGTTGATGTCGAGGATCACCCGCTTGCCGTCGATGCGCCGTACCCGCTTGATCCGGGTGACCAGGCTGCCTTCTTCTGCCTGCAGGTGCGCCCGCAGCGATCCTTCGAGAGGAAACTGGCTGAACTCCACCACCTCGGTGCTGACGTCGTCCCCCAGCCGTGGATAGGTTTCCTGGAAACTGACGATGCCACCCAGCTGGAACTCGATGGGAGCGGACGAGAGCACGAAGGTGCCCTTGCCATGGACTTTCTGCGCGAAACCGCGTTCCTGCAGCAGTTCGATGGCCTTGCGCACAGTGCCGCGGCTGGCCTGGTAGCTGTCCATCAGTTCGGCTTCCGAGGGCAGGCGGGCGCCGCGTTCCAGGCGTTCGGTGGTGATGCTGGCAAGCAGATCGCTGTAGATCCGGTTGTATTTGCTCATGGGATGGCTCTGTGCCGGACGGTGCTCAAGGCAGGCACCTTAAGGGCTGGGCGGGGCATTTGTCCATGCGCCTGACGCAGGCTCTAGAGAGCCTGGAAAGCGGATCTGGTGGGGAGACCCGAAGAAAAAACAAACTCGTCTGTACGAGTTGTTGATTTAACTCGTACAGACGAGTAGCTTTCCTCCCCGGCGTGCTGCCAATAACAAGAATCTCAGGTGGAAGAACGAGCATGAGCCACGACTATTCAACGATCGCCAGCGAGTTGCTGCACAGCCTCGGTGGCGCCGACAACCTCGAGCAGGCGGCCCATTGCGTGACGCGCCTGCGCCTGGCCCTGAAGGACCCGAGCCGGGTCGACAGCGCCACGCTCAACCAGATCGATCTGGTCAAGGGCTCGTTCTTCACCGGTGGCCTGTTCCAGGTCGTGATCGGCCCCGGCGAGGTGGAAAAGGTCTACGCGGCACTGCGCGAGCAGACCGGCCTTGCCGTCTCGACCATTGCCGATGTGAAGCACAAGGGCGCGCAGAAGGCCCACGCCATGCAGCGCCTGGTGCGGGTCTTCTCCGACGTGTTCATGCCGATCCTGCCGGCCCTGATCATCGCCGGGCTGTTGATGGGGGTGAACAACCTGCTGGCCGCCAAGGGCATGTTCATCGAGGGCAAGACCTTGCTTGAGGCCCATCCGGACCTGGACGGGTTGTGGAGCCTGATCAACCTGATGGCCAATACCTCCTTCGTGTTCCTGCCGGCCCTGGTGGGCTGGTCGGCGGCCAAGCGCTTTGGCGGCAGCGAGATCCTCGGCATCGTCCTGGGCCTGATGCTGGTCCACCCGGACCTGCTCAACGCCTGGAACTACGGCAAGGCCGTGGCTGGCCTGGATGGCCAGAGCCTGCCGTACTTCGACATCCTTGGCCTGTTCCAGATCGAGAAGGTCGGCTACCAGGGGCAGATCCTGCCGATCCTGCTGGCCGCCTACGTGATGAGCGTGATCGAAAAGTGGCTGCGGGCGAGGGTGCCCAATGCCATTACCCTGCTGGTGGTGCCCATCACCACCATCGTGGTCACCGGGGTGCTGGCCCTGGCGATCATCGGACCGGTGACCCGCCACCTGGGAATCCTGATCACCGAGGGCGTGGTCACGCTGTTCGAGCTGGCGCCGATGGTGGGCGGGGCGATCTTCGGCCTGCTCTATGCACCACTGGTGATCACCGGCATGCACCACATGTTCCTGGCGGTCGACCTGCAACTGATCTCTACCCAGGGCGGCACCTTCATCTGGCCGATGATCGTCATGTCCAACCTGGCCCAGGGCAGTGCCGCCCTGGCGGTATTCACCATGAGCCGTAACGCCCGGGACCGCAGCATGGCCTCGACCTCGGCGGTCTCGGCGTATTTCGGCATCACCGAGCCGGCGATGTTCGGGGTCAACCTGCGCTACAAGTTTCCGTTCTACGCCGCGCTGATCGGCTCGGCCCTGGGCAGCGTCGTTCTCTCGCTGAACAAGGTCCAGGCCTCGGCCATCGGTGTCGGCGGGCTGCCGGGATTCATCTCGATCATTCCCCAATACATCCCGATGTTCGTCATTGGCATGGTCGTGGCCCTGGTGGTGCCCTTCGTCCTCACTTGCGGCTTGAGCCTGAAGATCATCCGTCCCGGTTACCGAGTGGCCTGACCGGCCTGGCAGGAGGCGGTGAATGCTTGTGCACTTTCCAAAGGAATCCCCCATGCAAGACTGGCAGCGCTCGGTGATCTACCAGATCTACCCGAAAAGTTTTCACAGCCACTCAGGACAGGCCACAGGCGACCTGCTGGGCGTGGTAGACAAGCTCGACTACCTGCACTGGCTGGGGGTCGACTGCCTGTGGCTGACTCCGTTCCTGCGCTCGCCGCAGCGCGACAACGGCTATGACATCAGCGACTACTACGCCATCGATCCCAGCTACGGCAGCATGGCCGACTGCGAACTGTTGATCGCGGAGGCCGGCAAGCGCGGCATCAAGCTGATGCTCGACATCGTGGTCAACCACACCTCCATCGAGCACAGCTGGTTCCAGCAGGCCCGCAGCAGCCTGGACAACCCTTACCGGGACTTCTACATCTGGCGCGACGAGCCCAACAACTGGGAGTCCAAGTTCGGCGGCTCGGCCTGGGAGTACGAGGCGCAGACCGGCCAGTACTACCTGCACCTGTTCGATCACACCCAGGCCGATCTGAACTGGGACAACCCCCTGGTGCGCGCCGAAGTCTTCAAGATGATGCGCTTCTGGCGGGACAAGGGGGTCGGCGGCTTTCGCCTGGATGTGATCAACCTGATCTCCAAGCCGGCGGATTTTCCCGAAGACCAGAGCGACGGCCGACGTTTCTATACCGACGGCCCGAACGTCCATGAGTACCTGCAGGAGATGCATCGGGAGGTGTTCGCCGGCCACGACCTGGTGAATGTCGGCGAGATGTCTTCCACCCGCCTGGAGCACTGCATCCGCTACTCGAACCCGGAGTCGAAGGAGCTGTCGATGACCTTCAACTTCCATCACCTGAAGGTGGATTACCCCAACCAGCAGAAGTGGTTGCGGGCCGATTTCGACTTCCTCGAACTCAAGCGCATCTTGTCCGATTGGCAGTGCGGCATGCAGGCTGGCGGCGGCTGGAACGCGTTGTTCTGGTGCAATCACGACCAGCCCCGGGTGGTATCGCGGTTCGGCGATGACGGCGAGCATCGGGTGGTGTCGGCGAAGATGCTGGCCACCGCCTTGCACCTGCTGCAGGGCACGCCCTTCGTCTACCAGGGCGAAGAGCTGGGCATGACCAATCCGCATTTCCAGCGCATCGAGCAATACCGCGACGTCGAGACCCTGAACATCTACCGCCTCAAGCGCGAGGCTGGTGAAGACCCGCAACAGATCATGGCGGCGATCCAGCAGAAGTCCCGGGACAACGGACGTACACCCATGCAATGGAATACCGGGGCCAATGCCGGCTTCAGCAGCGCCGAGCCCTGGATCGAGGTCGCGGCCAATGCCGACCGGATCAATGTCGAGGCGCAGCAAGAGGACCCGCAGTCGGTGTTGCACCACTATCGTCGGCTGATCGCCTTGCGTCGTGAGCAGGCGTTGATCCAGCACGGTATCTACCGCCAATTGCTGCCCGACCATCCACAGCTCTGGATCTACGTGCGCGAAGGGCAGGGCGAGCGCCTGCTGGTGGTGAACAACTTCTATGGCACGCCGTGCGAGGTCCAATTGCCGCCGCAGATTATCGCGCCGGGTATGCAACAGCAGCAGCTGATCAGCAACTACCTGGGCGATGTCGTGCGCAGCCGGCAGTTGCTGCTGCGGCCCTATGAGTCCTTCGTCCTGCACCTGGCCGACGCCTACTAGTAGCCAGGTGGCTTTTGCCGTTTGCCAGGCATGCGCTGTACCGGAGCCAGCGCAGGGCCTCGCGCCGGCCTGCCGGCGCCTGCGGATCCGGATATCACAATAAAAATAATGGGGTGGCTTATGAAAACAACGATCAATCGCGGTTTGGCGGCGTCCTGCCTGTGCCTGGCCTTGCCTTATCCGGCCCAGGCCCTGGAGTTTGCCGGCTACCTGCGCAGTGGCCTCGGCACTTCGGTCAACAGTGGCGGGCAATCGTGCTTCCAGCTTCCCGGCGCGCCATCCAAATACCGTCTGGGCAACGAGTGCGAGCAGTACGCCGAGCTGGAGCTGCGCCAGGATCTGTACACCCTCGAGGACGGTTCGGTGCTCAGCATCGATGGCATGGCATCGCTCAACAACCGCTACGACCGCAACCTGACCTTCCAGGGGGAGAACGGCTCGGCGCGCATGCCGCAGATGTATGCCCAGTGGTCGAAGCTGCCCAGCCTCAATGGCGGTTCGCTGTGGGCCGGGCGTCGTTACTATAAGCGTAACGACATCCATATCTCCGACTTCTACTACTGGAACCAGAGCGCCACCGGCGGCGGGGTCGAGGACGTGCGCATCGGCGATCTGAAATACAGCTATGCCTTTTCCCGCAAGGACAACCTCTACCAGAAGCAGGCCGTGACCCGTCATGACTTCAACGTCGCCGGCTTCCAGAGCAACCCCGGCGGCGAATTGGAGCTGGGCCTGAGCTACCTGGAAAAGCCCGATCGCCGTGGCGCTCACAACGGCTGGGCGATCACCACCCAGCATGTGCAACAGGGTTTCCTGGGCGGCAAGAACAAGCTCGCCCTGCAATACGGCGAGGGCCCGGGCACCGGCCTGGGCTATACCGGCAACTCCTACCTGGATGACAGTAACAAGAGCTATCGCCTGGTGGAGTTTTTCGACTGGCAACTGACCCCACGCTTCGGCGGTCAGTTTGAGGCGGTCTATCAGAAGGACATTCGCCCCGACGGCCAGGACCAGAGCTGGATCTCCCTTGGCGTGCGCCCGGCCTATGCCATCACCGAGCAGTTCAAGCTGGTGGCCGAGTTCGGCCACGATCAGGTGGAGGCCCCCGGGGGCACGCGCAAGCTCAGCAAGTTCACCTTCGCGCCGACCTGGTCGCCCAAGGGACCGGAGTTCTGGGCCCGTCCCGAGGTGCGCCTGTATTACACCTATGCCAGCTGGAACGAGGCGGCCAAGTGTGCGGCCAACCAACTGGCGGCCGGCTCCGCGCTGTCCGACAGCGGTGCGTTCGGCAGCGCCCAACATGGGGCGAACGTCGGTTTGCAGGTCGAGTACTGGTGGAAATAAGCGATGCTGGCGGGGCTCGCGCTCCATCGGCACTTCAAGGAATCAACAGCAGGTGACGTCATGGCCATAACCCAACCCTTGCAATTGCTCGCGCCCCTGTCCGGGGTGCTGCTGCCCCTGGAGCAGGTGCCGGACCCGGTGTTCTCCAGCCGGGTGATCGGCGACGGCGTATGCATCGACCCGACTTCCCAGACCCTCTGCGCGCCCCTGTCCGGGGTGATCAGCAACCTGCAGCACAGTGGCCATGCTGTGAGCATTACCGGCGAGCAGGGCCAGCAGGTATTGATGCACATCGGGCTGGACACGGTGAACCTGGCGGGCAAGGGGTTCACCTGCCTGGTCCACGAAGGCCAGCAGGTGGCGGCGGGACAGGCGCTGATCGAGTTCGACGCCGACTACCTGGCCCTGCATGCTCGCAGCCTGCTGACCCTGATGCTGGTGGTCAGCGGCGAGCCGGTGACCGCACTGGTGGACGATCGCCGGCTGGTGGGGCAGGGCCAGCCGCTGCTGCAGCTCGCGCCGGCAGCCCTGGGCGCTGCCGAGGACGTTGAGGCCGAGGGCGAGGCGCTGTTTTCCAAGCCGCTGATCCTGGGCAACCCCCAGGGCCTGCATGCGCGCCCGGCGGCCTTGCTGGCCCAGGCTGCCAAGGGTTTTGCCGCGAACATCTGCCTGCACCGGCGCACCGACTCGGCCAACGCCAAGTCCCTGGTATCGATCATGGCGTTGCAGACGGTCCAGGGCGATGCCTTGCAGGTCAGTGCCGTGGGCGCGGATGCCGACCAGGCGATCCAGGCCCTGGTGGCGCTGCTGGCCTCCGGCTGTGGGGAGCAGGTCGCTGCGCTGCCCAAAGCCGTATCCCCTGCTGTATCGGATGCTGCACCCGGGGCCATCCTGCGTGGGGTCTGTGCTTCACCGGGCTCGGCCTTCGGCCAGGTGCTGCAGGTGGTGCCGCAGCGTTTGCAAATCATTGAACAGGCAGCCAACCCGCAGCAGGAGCGCCAAGCCCTGGCGCGGGCCCTGCGCCAGGCCGCCAGTGCCCTGCAACAGTTGCGGGACGATGCTCCGGGTGAAGCGCAACAGAACATCTTCCGCGCGCACCAGGAGCTGCTGGACGACCCGAGCCTGCTGGAGCAGGCCGAGTCGCTGATCGCCAGCGGCAAGAGCGCCGCCTTTGCCTGGAACAGCGCCATCGAGGTCACCGCCCAGCTGTTCCAAAGCCTGGGCAGCAGCCTCTTGGCCGAGCGTGCGGTGGATCTGGCGGATGTTGGCCAGCGGGTACTGGAGCTGATTCTTGGCGTGCAGGAACAGGCCCTGGTCCTGCCGGAGCAGGCCATCCTGGTGGCCGAGCAATTGACCCCTTCGCAAACCGCGAACCTGGATACCACCAGGGTGCTGGGTTTTGTCACCGTGGGCGGTGGCGCCACCAGCCATGTGGCGATCCTGGCCCGAGCCCTGGGGCTGCCGGCGCTCTGTGGCCTGTCGCCCCAGGTGCTGTCACTGGCCGACGGTACGCCGGTACTGCTGGATGCCGATCGTGGCGAACTGCACCGGGACCCGGATCCGCAGTTGCTGCGGCAACTGGATACCCAGCGTGAACAACAACGCCAGCGCCAGCACCGGGACCTGGCCCAGGCTGCCTTGCCGGCGGTAACCCTCGATGGTCATCACCTTGAGGTCACGGCCAACATTGCCTGCCTGGCGGAGGCCGAACAGGCCGTCAGCCTGGGTGGCGATGGTGTCGGCCTGCTGCGTTCGGAGTTTCTCTACCAGGACCGTACCCAGGCGCCGAGCCCGCAGGAACAGGCAGCCACCTATCAGGCCATCGCCCAGGCCCTGGGGCCCGAACGCAACCTGGTGGTGCGGACCCTGGATGTGGGCGGCGACAAACCCCTGGCCTATGTACCGATGGACAGCGAGGCCAACCCCTTTCTCGGCCTGCGCGGCATTCGCCTGTGCCTGGCGCGTCCGGAACTGCTGCGGGAGCAATTCCGGGCGATCCTGGCCAGTGCCGGGCAGGCCCGCTTGCACATCATGTTGCCGATGGTCAGCCAGCTCGCGGAGCTGCGCCAGGCGCGCCAGTTGCTGGAGCAAGAGGTCCAGGCCCTGGGGCTCGCGCAATCGCCCAAGCTGGGGATCATGATCGAGGTGCCGTCAGCGGCGCTGCTGGCGGATCGCTTTGCCCCGGAGGTGGATTTCTTCTCCATCGGCACCAACGACCTGACCCAGTACACCCTGGCCATGGACCGCGATCACCCGCGGCTGGCCAGCCAGGCCGACAGCTTCCACCCGGCGGTGCTGCGCCTGATCGCCACCACGGTCCGGGCTGCCCATGCCCACGGCAAGTGGGTCGGTGTGTGCGGTGCGCTGGCTTCTGAAACCCTGGCGGTGCCGCTGTTGCTGGGCCTGGGGGTGGATGAGTTGTCGGTGAGCGTGCCGCTGATCCCGGCCATCAAGGCCCGGGTGCGGGAGCTGGACCTGGTCCAGTGCCAGGCGCTGGCCGCGCGTATCGTCGATCTGGAGGATGCTGCCCAGGTACGTGAATGCCTGCATCGCCAACCGTTTGCCGTTCACTCACCGGTCCTGGAGAACTGAAGATGTTCGAGAAACTACAGCGGGCGTTCTGGAAAGCCCTGACCCCGGACCTGGTGCCTGACCAGCCGAAAGCGCCCAAGGCTGGCGGTCATGCTCTGGATGAACCGACGCTGGCGGCATTGGGCGGACCTGCCAATATCAAGAGCCAGCAATGGCTGGCCCTGACCCGGTTGCGCCTGGAGCTGCATGACCCGCAATTGCTCGACAGCACTGCCCTGCAAAGGGCAGGGGTGCCGGCGGTGATGCCCCTGGCAGGCGGCGTGGTGCATCTGTTGCTGGGGCTGCGCGACTGAGCACAGCCACGGCCCTGCATCTGCGTCCCGTCGCCGCGCTGGCCTTACTGTTTCTCAACTGCGGGTGTATCGTATTCGCCTTTTTGCGGGCCCGGGCCCGCGGCAGATACGTGAGGTAGTTGAGTCCATGTCCTTTACCCGTCGACAAATACTCGGTGGTCTGGCCGGTCTGGTGGTGGTTGGCGTGGGCGCCGGCGGTGCGTCGCGTTACTGGCTGGGCAAGGTCGCGGACGACAATGCCGGGCACGACTACGAGCTGATCGCCGCTCCGCTGGATGTCGAACTGGTAGCGGGTTTCAAGACCCAGGCCTGGGCTTTCGGGCCGTCGGCGCCGGGCACCGAATTGCGGGTCCGCCAGGGCACCTGGTTGCGGGTGCGTTTCATCAACCACCTGCCGGTGGAAACCACCATCCATTGGCACGGCATCCGCCTGCCGCTGGAAATGGACGGCGTGCCCTACGTCTCGCAACTGCCGGTCAAACCGGGCGAGTTCTTTGACTACAAGTTCCGCGTGCCGGATGCCGGCAGCTACTGGTACCACCCCCATGTCAGCAGCTCCGAGGAGCTGGGGCGGGGCCTGGTGGGCCCGCTGATCGTCGAGGAGCGCGAGCCGACCGGCTTCAAGCATGAGCGCACCCTGAGCCTGAAGACCTGGCATGTGGACGAGCAGGGCGCCTGGATGCCCTTCAGCGTGCCGCGCGAGGCCGCGCGCAACGGTACCGCGGGGCGCCTGATCACCATCAACGGCCAGGCCGAGGCGGTGACCGAGCTGCCGGCCGGGCAGGTGGTGCGAGTGCGCCTGCTGAACCTGGACAACACCTGGACCTATCGCCTGAACCTCAAGGGCAACTGCGAGGCGATGATCTACGCCCTCGACGGCAACCCGATCACCCCGCGCCCGTTGGACGACGATTACTGGCTGGGACCGGGCATGCGTATCTGCCTGGCCATCCGCATTCCCGAGGCGGGCGAGGAGATTTCCCTGCGCGATGGTTTCGTGCGTCTGGGCACCCTGCGCTCGGTGGCCAGCAGCGAAGCCCCCGGTGACTGGCCCAAGGCGCTGCCGGCCAACCCCATCGCCGAACCGGACCTGGAAAAGGCCGAGAAGCTCAACTTCAATTTCGAGTGGGCCGGCAAGGTCTCGGTGAATACCGAGAACGGCAAGCCGCCGAGCCTGTGGCAGATCAACGGCCAGGCCTGGGACATCACCGACAAGACCTGCGCCGATCGCCCGATCGCCACCTTGAAGAAGGGCAAGAGCTACATTTTCGAGCTCAAGAACATGACCCAGTACCAGCACCCGATCCACCTGCACGGTATGAGCTTCAAGGTGATCGCTTCCAATCGCCGCAAGATCGTCGAGCCCTGGTTCACCGACACCTACCTGCTGGGCAAGAACGAACGCGCCCAGGTGGCGCTGGTGGCCGATAACCCGGGCACCTGGATGTTCCATTGCCATGTGATCGACCACATGGAAACCGGCCTGATGGCCGCGATCGAGGTGGTGTGATGCGCCAGATTCGCCCGGCGTCGATCATCGATCGCAGCCGCGACCAGGAGTTCATGCGCGAGGCCCTGGCCCTGGCCGCCCAAGGGGCCACCCTGGGCGAGGTGCCGGTGGGCGCGGTGCTGGTGCTCGATGGGCAGGTCATCGGCCGCGGCTACAACTGCCCGATCAGCGGCAGCGACCCCAGCGCCCATGCCGAGATGGTGGCCATCCGCGCCGCAGCCCAGGCGGTGAGCAACTACCGCCTGCCAGGCAGCACCCTGTACGTCACCCTGGAACCTTGCAGCATGTGCGCCGGGCTGATCGTCCATTCGCGCATCGCGCGGGTGGTCTACGGCGCTTTGGAGCCCAAGGCGGGCATCGTGCAGAGCCAGGGACAGTTCTTCACCCAGGGGTTTCTCAACCACCGGGTGCTGTACGAGGGCGGGGTACTGGCCGAGGAATGTGGCACGGTGCTCAGCGAGTTCTTCAAGGCGCGGCGCGCCAGCCGCGATTGAACGCCACCCCAGCAGGAGCGAAGCTTGCCCGCGATGACGCCAGCCCGGGCATGCTCACCTTGAATCGGGCTTGATGTTCGATATCGCTATCGCGGGCCAGCCTCGCATCCTATGGATGTGGGGGATTCATTTCCTGGCGACGATCACGGCGCGCATCGGCGCCGGCAGGCCTTCGATGGTCTTGCTGTGGTCGTCGGGGTCGAGGAAGTCGCTCAGGGACTGGTACTTCATCCACTCGGTGGCCCGCTGTTCCTGCACGCTGGTCAGGCTGACATCCACGCAGCGCACGTCGCTGAACCCGGCGCGGCGCAGCCACAGCTCCAGGGCCGGTACCGACGGCAGGAACCACACGTTGCGCATCTGTGCGTAGCGGTCTTCCGGCACCAGTACCTGCTGCTGGTCGCCTTCGACCACCAGGGTCTCCAGCACCAGTTCACCACCCTTGACCAGGCAGTCCTTGAGCGCCAGCAGGTGCTCGATGGGCGAGCGGCGGTGGTAGAACACCCCCATGGAGAACACGGTGTCGAAACCCTCGAGGTTCGGCGGCAGGTCCTCGAACGGGAACGGCAGGTGCCAGGCCTTGGGTCGTTCCAGGTAGCGTTGTACGGCCTGGAACTGGCAGAAGAACAGCCAGTTCGGATCGACGCCGATCACGCTGTCGGCGCCGGCGCCGAGCATGCGCCACATGTAGTAGCCGTTGCCGCAGCCGACATCGAGGATGCGCTTGCCCTGCAAGTCCAGGTGCGGCGCGACCCGCGACCATTTCCAGTCCGAGCGCCACTCGGTATCCACATGCACGCCGAACAGGTCGAACGGGCCCTTGCGCCAGGGGCTCAGGCCCATCAGGGCAGTGCGCATCCGCTCGCAGGTCGCGGCGTCGCAGTCGGTGTCCAGGAGCAGGCCGTTGAGCAAGTCGATTTCACTGGGGCGCACGTCCGGCAGGGCGTCCAGCGCACTCTGCCAGCGGGCCAGGTCGCCATGGCCCTTTTCCATCTTGGCATCGAGTTGCGCTTGCAGGCCCTGGGCCCAGACGGCCAGGGGAGTGCCCACCAGATGGCGGGCCAGGGGGGACAGATCGATCATGGCAGGGCAATCAACGAAGCGAAATTAAGGCATTGGAACCAGGGCACGACTTTCGAGAAGCCGGCGGCCAGCAGGCGCTCGCGGTGTTCTTCGAGGCTGTCGGGCTTCATGACGTTCTCGATGGCGCTGCGCTTCTGGGCGATCTCCAGTTCGCTGTAGCCATTGGCGCGCTTGAAGGCGACGTGCAGGTCGGTGAGCAGCTCATGTTCCTGGACGTCGTTGAAGCGCAGCTTTTCCGAGAGGATCAGTGCGCCGCCGGGCAGCAGTGCCTGGCGGATACGCGTCAACAAGGCCTGGCGCTGTTCAGGGGCGATGAACTGCAAGGTGAAGTTCATCGCCACCACCGAGGCCGGCTGGAACTCCAGGGCCAGGATATCGCCCTCCACCACTTGCACCGGCAGCAGCTCCTGGAACATCGAGTCCTGGCCGTTGAGGTACTCCCGGCAGCGCTCGACCATGGCCGCCGAGTTGTCCACCGCGATCACCCGGCAGCCATCGCTGCGCACATGCCGACGCAAAGCCTGGGTCACCGCCCCGAGGGACGCCCCGAGGTCGTAGAGCACGCTGTGGGGCTGGGCGAACTGTGCAGCCAGGACCCCGAGGTTCTCGACGATGGTCGGGTAGCCGGGTACCGAGCGCTTGATCATGTCCGGGAAGACCCGCACCACGTCCTCGTTGAAGGCGAAGTCGGGCACCTGGGCCAGGGGCTGGGCGAATAGGCGGTCGGGTTCTTTGCTCACGGCGGTTCCGGCGATGGCGATAAAAAGAGGGGCGGCATTGTAGCCGCTGCGGCCGGCTGCGATAAGGCCTGGAGCAGCGAGGGCGACAACGGGTGTCGCCCATCCCGGGGCTAGCGCGGCTTCTGGCTGAAGGCCGAAGCGGCGATGCCCCACTGGCCCAGCCAGTAGAAAACGATGATCAGGTAGGGCGCGGCATCGAAGGCCCCGACGAAGCGGCTCAGGCCGATCAGGCTGTCGGAGAAGGCGAAACTCAAGGCACCGAGCGCGGCCAGGGCCGCCGAGCGCTTGGGCACCGCCGTGCCCAGCCGCGCCAGGGCCCGCCAGAGCATGGCGCTGATGGTCAGGGCATAGACGATCACCGGTACCAGCAACGGCCCCAGGCCATGGGCGATCAGCACGCTCAGCAGCGCCCCGCCGATGGCCAGGGCCAGCAGCAGTGGCAGCGGCGCCAGGCGCCGGCAGTCGCTCAAATAAGCCTTGAGGTAGGCCAGGTGGGCCACCAGGAAGGCGCCCAGGCCGAACACGAACAGGTCCATGGGCCAGGCCAGCAGGATGTCCCCCAGCACCGAGAACAGCAGGCCGATGATGATCCAGCGCCGGTAGTCCCCCGGTGGCGCATCGTGCAGCCAGCCCAGCAGGGCCAGCACCGGCAGGGGCTTGACCAGCAGGCAGAGCAGGGTGGCATGTATGGCAGTGCCGTAGATGAAGGTCGCGGCGCCCATCAGCGCAAGGATTAGCCAGCCCATGTCAATTGACCGTGATCGAGCAGTCGAAGGCCTTGACCGGCGCTTCCTCCGGCGCCCAGGGCTGCTGGTAGGTCAGCAGCAGGCGGCCCGTGCCGTTGGCGAAGGCCTGGAAGCGCCAGGTGGAAAAGCCGCCGCTGCCGACCAGGCCGGTGTCATCCGGATTGCTGTAGACCTCCGGGCTGACCTTGCGCAGGATGCCGCCAGCCGAATCCTGGATCGCCCAGCGATAGCCCGTGGTGGGGTTGCTCGGCAGGGTGACGATCAAGTTCTGCCCGTTGTGCAGTTGCAGCGGGCACTCACTCTGGTTTTCCACGGTGACGTTTTGCTTGGGTTGGCTGGCGCAGGCGGCCAGCAGGGCAAAGCTGAGCAGGATAAGCAGGCGGTTGGCGGGCATGGGTCAGGAAGCTCCGATCATTCACGACGAACGGCGAGCATAACTGAAGATGGAGAAATGTGTGGCGGGGCTGGGCGGTTGCAGGAGCGAAGCGTGTTCGCGATGAACGATGACGCGGTACGTGAGGTACCACGCGTCGTTTTCGTCGCGGGCAAGCCCCGCTCCTGCAGGGCCCGGGTTAGAACAGCACCTTGGCGACGTCAGAGAAGCGCTTGGCGAAATGCACGGTGATGCCTTCCTTGAGGTAGTCCGGTAGTTCCTCGAAGTGCCCGCGGTTGGGCTCCGGCAGGATCAGTTCGTGGATTTTCTGCCTGCGTGCGGCAATCACCTTCTCGCGCACCCCGCCAATGGGCAGCACGTGGCCGGTGAGGGTCAGCTCGCCGGTCATGGCCACGCCTTTCTTCGGCGGCTGGTTACGTGCCAGGGACAGCAGGGCGCTGGCCATGGTCACCCCGGCGCTGGGGCCATCCTTGGGCGTGGCGCCCTCGGGTACGTGCAGGTGGACGAAGGCCTCGTCGAAGAACTTGCTATCGCCACCGAACTGCTTGAGGTGCGAGCTGACGTAGCTGTAGGCGATCTCCGCCGACTCCTTCATCACATCGCCCAGCTGGCCGGTGAGCTTGAAGCCGCGGTTGTGGGTGTGGATGCGCGTGGCCTCGATGGGCAAGGTGGCGCCGCCCATGCTGGTCCAGGCCAGCCCGGTGATGACCCCGACCCCGCTCAGCACCTGCTCGTTGCGGAACACCGGCATGCCCAGGGACGCTTCCAGGTCCTTGGGGCCGATCTTGATACGGGCGTCGGGTTCGTCCAGCAGCCGTACCACGGCCTTGCGCACCAGCTTGCCCAGTTGTTTTTCCAACTGGCGCACCCCGGCTTCCCGGGCGTAGCCGTCGATCACCGTGCGCAGGGCGCTGTCGCTGATGCCCAGGCTGGTCTTGGCCACACCGGCCTTATCCAGTTGCTTGGGCCACAGGTGGCGCTTGGCGATGGCGAGTTTTTCCTCGGTGATGTAGCCCGACAGGCGAATCACTTCCATGCGGTCCAGCAGCGGCCCGGGGATGGCGTCCAGGGTGTTGGCGGTGCACACGAACAGGACCTTGGACAGGTCCATGCGCAGGTCCAGGTAATGGTCGAGGAAGTCGACGTTCTGCTCTGGATCGAGGGTCTCCAGCAGCGCCGAGGCCGGATCGCCCTGGTAGCTTTGGCCCATCTTGTCGATCTCGTCGAGCATGATCACCGGGTTCATCACCTCCACTTCCTTCAGGGCCTGTACCAGCTTGCCCGGCTGGGCGCCGATGTAGGTGCGGCGGTGGCCCTTGATCTCGGCCTCGTCACGCATGCCGCCGACACTGAAGCGGTAGAACGGTCGGCCCAGGGACTCGGCGATGGACTTGCCGACGCTGGTCTTGCCGACGCCGGGCGGGCCCACCAGGAGCACGATGGAACCGCTGATCTCGCCCTTGTAGGCACCCACGGCGAGGAACTCGAGGATGCGGTTCTTGATGTCGTCCAGGCCAGCGTGATGCTGGTCCAGCACCTTGCGCGCGTGCTTGAGGTCGAGCTTGTCCTCGCCATAGATGCCCCAAGGCACCGCGGTCGCCCATTCCAGGTAGTTGCGGGTGACCGCATATTCCGGCGAGCCGGTCTCGAGGATCGACAGCTTGCTCATTTCCTCGGTGATGCGTTTCTGCGCCTGGGGCGGCAGGACCTTGCCCTGCAGGCGCTGCTCGAACTGTTCCAGGTCGGCGCTGCGATCGTCCTTGGTCAGCCCCAGTTCCTGCTGGATCACCTTGAGCTGTTCCTTGAGGAAGAACTCGCGCTGATGTTCGCCGATCTTGCGGTTGACCTCGGCGGAAATTTCTTTCTGCAAGCGCGCGACTTCCACTTCCTTGCGCAGCATCGGCAGGACTTTCTCCATGCGCTTGAGCATGGGCACGCAGTCGAGCACTTCCTGCAGCTCGTTGCCGGTGGCGGAGGTCAGGGCGGCGGCGAAGTCGGTCAGTGGCGACGGGTCGTTGGGGCTGAAGCGATTGAGGTAGTTCTTCAGCTCTTCGCTGTACAGCGGGTTGAGCGGCAGCAGTTCCTTGATCGCGTTGATCAGCGCCATGCCGTAGGCCTTGACCTCGTCGGTGGGCTCGGCGGGCTGGCGCGGGTACTCGACCTCCACCAGGTAGGGCGGACGATGGTGCTTGAGCCAGGTGCGCACGCGCACCCGGGTCAGGCCCTGGGCGACGAATTGCAGCTTGCCGTTCTCGCGGCTGGCGTGGTGGACCTTGACCAGGGTGCCGTACTCCGGCAGCGCCGACGTGTCGAAATGCCGTGGGTCTTCCTGGGGCGTATCCATGAAGAACAGGGCCAGGGAGTGATGTTCGGATTTGCTCACCAGCTCCAGGGTCTCGGCCCAGGGCTCTTCGTTGACGATGACCGGCAACACCTGGGCCGGGAAGAACGGCCGGTTGTGGATCGGGATGATGTAGACCTTGTCCGGAAGGCTTTGCCCCGGCAGTGCCAGGTCGGTGCCATGGGCGGCCGGATGTTCGGTTTCATCCGGATCGACGTAGTCACGCGGATCTTCGGGGAATTCTTGCTGATCGCTCATGGAGGCTCCTGCACGATGGGCTATGCAGGGTTAGATGGGGCGGGTCATGGCGGGTTTCAATGGGGCAAGGGTTACAGCTTTTTTCCGAGCTGTGCCAGCCCGCGTTGGCGGTGCAGGTTGTCAGGTCATGGAGTGTTCCAGGCCCGAATTGTCCTGGCTCATGGCGTAATTTCCTAGCCTTGTGGTGGAATCGGTGAGATAGCTTGAAGTAATTTTCCGATATCGCTTGTCAATAAAATGACTTCAAACTCACCAGTTTCATTGCGCGATCTTCTATGATTTGCGCATTGACATGAGTGTCCGGATTATCGGAACAAAGACGCCATTTATTTGACATCCATATTCAGCTTCTCAGAGGGATGGGTATGAAGAACGGATTTTTCAGCGCCCGGCGGCAGCTAGCCGCGTTGTCGTTTCCTGGATCCTGCTGGCAACCGGAGTTGTCGAGAGCGCCCTCATGAGGTGGCGCCGAACCTTCCAGGCAAGGATCGTCGGGGTGCTTGCCCTGCTGCTGTTGGTGCTGATCGCCGCGGTGTATTTCGCGGTCAAGACCGCCACCACCCAGGCGGTGGAGCGCCAGGCGCAGTTGCAGTTGAAGACCGGCACCCGGGTCTTCGAGCGCTTGCTGGATTCCCGCGGGCGCAACCTGCAATACGGCATCGACTGGCTGGTGGGGGATTCCGAGTTTCGTCGCGCGGTGATCAGCGGCAGGCCGGTGGATATCCTTGCGGCCCTGGCCCAGCATCGGGGTGGCATTCGCTCCAGCGAGATGTTCGTCCTGTCCCCGGACGGCCGGGTCATCGCCAGTACCCTGCCAGCCATCGGTCGCGACCAGACCTTCCCTTATGACCAGGCGTTGCGCCGGGCCCTGCGCCACGACATCCACATGCTGCTGGTGGCGATCCAGGACCGGCCCTACCTGCTGGTCCAGGGTGAAGTGCTCGAGCCCTTGCCGATCGCCCGGGTGGTCATGGGCTTTCCCATGGACGAGTCCTTCGCCCAGGAACTGCGCTCGATGAGCAACCTCGAGGTCTCGTTCCTGGCAGTGGACGGACAGCGCTCCGGCGAGTTGTTCAGCACCCAGCCGGAGGTGCTCTGGTCGGCCATCATCAACATCCTGCGCGACTCGCTGTGGCAGCCGTTGCCACAGTTGAGCGAACTCCATGGCCAGCGCTTTCTCAACCAGGCGCTGCAATTGGCCAATACCGGCGGCGAAGGCGACCCGCGGGTCATGGCCCTCTTGCAGAGCCCCATGGAACAGGCCCTGGAGGCCTTCGCTCCGCTGGACCGGGAGTTCTTGTGGATCGCCAGCGTGGCGCTGGTGGCATCGCTGCTTTGTGCCTTGCTGATGGCGCGCTGGGTGGCCCGGCCCCTGGAAGACCTGGCCCAGGCGGCCCGACGCATAGGTTCCGGCAACTACCAGGCGCCGGTAGCGATCAAGCGCAGCGATGAGTTCGGGGTGCTGACCGATGCCTTCAACGCCATGCAGAGCGCCATCGCCACCCGCGAGCGACAACTGGCCCACAACGCCCTGCACGATCCGCTGACCGGGCTGCCCAACCGGGCCCTGGCCATCGAGCGCCTGAGCAAGGCCATTGCCGAGCGGCGCAACGTGGTGCTGCTGTACCTGGGGATCGACAATTACCGGGCGATCAACGAAGGCTTCGGGGCCGAAGGCCTGGAGCAGATGATGGGCGAGCTCAGCTGGCGCCTGCGGGAGGTCCTCTCCCAGGGCGACACGGCGGCACGCATCACCACCAGCGAGTTCCTGCTGTTGCTGGAGAACACCGAGCTCACTGGCGCCATCGCCATGGCCGACCGGCTCCATGGCCTGCTCAGCCGGCCGCAGTTGATCCAGGGCGATGAAGTGCGCTTGCAGATCTGCGTGGGCGTGGCGGTGTACCCGGCCGATGGCCAGTCCGCCGAAGAGCTGATCAGCCGTGCGGCCATCGCCCGCCACGACGCTGCGCTCAAGCCGGGTTACCTGCAGGTCTACCAGCAGGACCGCGACCTGGCCCATCAGCGACAGATCAGCCTGATCCGCGACCTGCGTCGCGCCGCTGCCGAGGGCGAGTTGTTCCTGCTGTTCCAGCCCAAGCTCGACCTGCGCCGGGATTACCTGCACCAGGCCGAAGCCCTGCTGCGCTGGCAACATCCAGTGTTCGGCGTGGTGTCGCCGGCGGAATTCATTCCCCTGGCCGAACGTACCGGCAGCATGCACAGCCTGACCACCTGGGTCATCGAGGCCTGCATGCGCCAGTTGGCCGAATGGAACCGCCGCGCCCTGCCGGTGCGCCTGTCATTGAACATCTCCGCCCGGGACCTGGAGGACAGCGACCTGGTGGAGCGGGTCAGCCAAGGCCTGGATCGTTATCAGGTGGCGGCCGAGCAATTGGTCTTCGAGATCACCGAAAGCGCCATCATGCGCCACCCGGAACAATCCCTGGCGGTGCTCCAGCGCTTGCGTGGCTGTGGCATCAGCCTGTCGGTGGACGATTTCGGCACCGGCTACTCGTCCTTGGCGCAACTGCAGCGCCTGCCAGTGCAGGAGCTGAAGATCGACCAGTCGTTCATCCGCAACCTGGATGAGACCAGCGGCGATGCGGTGATCGTGCGCTCGACCATCGAGATGAGCCACAAGCTGGGGCTCAAGGTAGTGGCCGAGGGGGTGGAGTTCGAGCACTGCCTGAAGCTGCTGGAAGGCTGGGGCTGCGATACGGTGCAGGGCTACCTGATCAGCCGGCCGTTGCCCACCGAGTCCTTCGAGCGCTGGTTGCTCAAGGCCCGGGTCTCGAGTTGAAGGCCATGGCGGCGCTTCCCGCCGGTTCCCGGCCGATCAGCAGCTAGCGGCCTCGGCCTTGGCCAGCAGGCTGTGCAGCTCGGGTTCCACCTGGTCTTCGGGAAGCCGGGCCATGACCTCGCGAACCGGCAGTGCATAGCGCCGTTCGATGGCCACTTCCGCCCAGTCCAGTTCATAGATCGCCATGATCCGCACATCCAGGTAAGGCGATTGCACCAGCAGGCGCTTGAGCAGTGCGATGGCCTGCGGGCCGCGCAACTCCCCGAGGGAGACGGCGCAACGTTGCTGCCAGTATTCGGGCTGGTCCAGGAGCAGCGCGTCAAGGCGCTGCCATTGCGCTGCAGTAAAGGCCTGGAGCACGCCCTTGGCCACGTGCTCGGTGATGTATTCGTTCCAGTTGGCGGCTTCGCTGTCGCCGATCCAGCGTTGCAGTTGTTCGAGCATGTCTTCGGGTACTGCGGTGTGCATGTCTTCTCCAGCGCAGCCGCCTGGGCTGGGCGCATCGGGTCAGTAGGACAGTTGGCGGTTCAGCCGTTCCCGGCGAACTTCACTGCCGCCGCGGCCCGGGAGGGCACCTTCAGTGCGTGCAGCAGCGACGAGACGTGGATACGCACGGTGAACGGCGAAATGTCCAGTTCACGGGCGATTTCCTTGTTGGTCTTGCCCTGGGCGATCAGGCGCAGCACTTCTTGCTGGCGGGTGGTGAGGGCGCTGAGTTCGGTGCAGGCATCCAGGGGCAGCAGCAGGCCGGAGGGTGCGTACTTGACCACCACCTCGCCCTGGCGGATGTCGAGGATCGCCTGGGCGATGTCCTCTGGGCAGATGTTCTTGCCGATGAAACCGTCGGCGCCGGCGGCCATGACTTCGCTGATCAGGTCCTGGTTGTCGACCATCGACACTACGATGATCGAGGTCCTGGGCAGTTGCCGACGCAGGTCGGCGATCATGCTCACCGAGGTCAACCCGGGAAAGCGCAGGTCGAGGATCAGCGAGTCGGGCTCCTCGCCACTGCCGGCCAGGGCCTGCACGGTCGCCAGGTCGCCGGCTTCTTCGAGGACCGCCTCGGGCAGCAGGCGCTGGACGGTGCGCAGCATGCCCTCGCGAAACAGGGGATGGTCGTCGGCGACGATAATCCTGCATGTCATGTCTTGAAGCTCCTTGAAACAATCGGTCCTGGGGCCATGCTACCTTGGCAGGCCGGCACTGTACCTGCCCGCTGGTCGTGTCCGATACCGCGTATTGCCAGCAAGGCACCGTGCCGGTGTCCCGAACAAGGAGTTGTTTGCATGAAAGTCGAAAAGGACAGTGAGCTCGACCAGGCCACGTTGCGCATCATCGTCGCCAGTTGTGCGCTGGTTTACGTGATCATCACCAGTTGCCTGCCGGGGCAGGATTTCGACACCTATTTGCCGGTGATCATCTACATCATCGTCTTCACCCTGGTTTCCATCGGGCTGCGCCTGGCCATCGCCCGCTGGCCGGGCCACTACCCGGCCCGGCGGATACTGGGGATCATCTACGACTACACCGGCACCTGCTTCGGCCTGGTGATGGGCGGCGAGGGCGCGCTGCCCATCTATGCGGTGATGGTCTGGGTCAACCTGGGCAATGGCATGCGCTTCGGCTCGCGCTACCTGGCCATCGCCACCGTCCTGGCGTTGTTCGCGTTGTTCATGGTCTACCTGCTGACCCCGTACTGGCAGAGCCAGCCCTACATGGTGCTGATGCTGATGGTCACCAGCACGGTGATCCCGATCTATGCCCATATCCTGCTCAAGCGCACCCGGCTGGCCTCCGAGCAAGCCATCGCCGCCAACCTGGAGAAATCGCGCTTTTTGGCCCAGGCCAGCCATGACCTGCGCCAGCCGATCCACTCCATAGGCCTGTTCACCGCCTGTCTGCGCGAGGCCGACCTGGGCCAGGATGAGCGGCGGCTGGTGGACAACATCGACCGTTCGCTGCTCAACGTGTCGCAGTTGTTCCGCTCGATCCTCGACCTCTACACCCTGGACAACGGGCGCGTGCAACCCAAGTACGAAACCGTGCACCTGGGACAGTTGCTGCGCGACCTGATCCGGCAGAACGCCGAGGCGGCGCGCTGGGCCGGGGTCGAGCTGCGGCTGCGGCCCTGCAACCACTGGGTACGCATCGACCCCGGGTTGCTGGCGACCATGGTGCAGAACGTCCTGTCCAACTGCTTCAAGTATGCGCCGCAGGGGCCCGTGCTGATTGGCGTGCGCCGCCGTGGCCAGGGCCTGGCCATCGAGATCCATGACCGTGGGCGCGGTATCGCCG
This sequence comes from Pseudomonas piscis, assembly GCF_009380155.1. GTDB lineage: Bacteria > Pseudomonadota > Gammaproteobacteria > Pseudomonadales > Pseudomonadaceae > Aquipseudomonas > Aquipseudomonas piscis. The sequence goes on from NZ_WHUV01000003.1 coordinate 304,856, forward strand.
AAGAGCACCTGCCGCGGATCTTCGAAGAGTTCTACCGGGTCCGCCAATTGCGCGACAAGGATGTCGAGGGCGTGGGCCTGGGGTTGTCCATCGTCAAGCGCCTGGGGCAGCTGGTGGACCTGGAAGTGCGCTTGCGCTCGCGGGTCGACCACGGCACCAGCGTGACCCTGGCTGGCCTGCAACCGGCCGCGCCGCAGCAGTTGCGGCGCCACGACGAGGCGTTGCAGAACGGCCTGCTGAGCGGTTTGCGGGTATGCCTGGTGGAGGATGACCGCAACGTGCTGCTGGCCACCTCGGCGCTACTGGAGCGTTGGGGCTGCGTGGTCCAGGCCGAGGCGTCGGCGCAGGACCTGGTCACCGACTGCGACATCATCGTCGCCGACTATGACCTGGGCACCCGGGTCTCGGGCATCGAGTGCATCGACCACATACGCCAGCAACGGGGCTGGGAAGTGCCGGCGCTGATCATCACCGGCCACGACATCGAGAAGATCTATGCCGCGCTGCACGATCGCAACATCGCCATCCTGTCCAAGCCGGTGCGGCCGGTGGAGTTGCGGGCTACCTTGCGTGCCTTGCGCGAGACGCCAGTAGCGCTGGTTCACCAAGTTGGGGCGTAGCGGACGCTACCAGGTCCGGCACGGGATGAGCAGGGGGTAGTTGGTCATGGTCAGCTTCTTGTTGTCGCCGCTGGCGAGTTCGACGAAGTCATCCAGCATGCCCGAGTACGAAGAGATCGAGCTGCGCTCGGTGTAGTAGTGGGTGGTCACCGGCCCGTAGTTGGTGTTGCTCTGGCCGGTGCCCACGTACTCGTTCCAGCGGCTGGTGCCGTACACCATGTCCTGACCCTGGACGAAGTATCGGCCTGGTTGCAGGCCGGTGAACTGGAAGATGCCGTCGTCGTTGGTCCGGGTCACCCGGTGCACGGCCACGGCCTCGGGGAGCATGCTCACCGGTGCGCCTTCGGGCTGGGATGAGCGCAACTTGTGCCAGGCCTGCAAGTGCGGGGTGACTGGATACAGATAGATCTCGACGTTGCGGCTGCTCTCGATGCCATCGTTGCCGACGATGCAGAACTTGCCGGTGAGGGTTGCCGTGCCCGGTTGCAGGGCCGCACGTGCGGCCTGGGTGTCGAAGGGAACGTCGGGGTATTGCACGCTGGGGACCTTCACCAGCGGGTATTCGTCCAGGGTTCGTCCCTGGCGCGGGGCGCAGGCGCTCAAGGCACAGGCGAGCAGCACTGTACCTGAGACCATGAATAGGCGGGATGTCATGACGGCGGGACCTTTGTATGCAGGGAAGTAGCGCGTTCGCGCGGCACCGCCCTGCGTCGGGCAGGTGCGGTGATTCGTCGCGAGTTTTCGGGATGGCCGCTTTATTCCTTGTTGCACTCAGCGGGCATCGAGACCAGGCCACCCATGCTGGCAAAGGCAATCATGCCGCCGGAGGGCAGCACGCAGTTGTAGCCACCGGCGCTGGTGTTGGCGGTGAAGTAGGTCTGGGTATTGTCGTTACGCACGTTCGAGACGCTGGTCACGTTCTTGCCAATGGTGAGCTGGGCGCGGTTCTTCAGGTCGTCGTTGCTGGGGCTGGCGACGGCACAGCCGGCGAGCGCGACCACCAGGCCGCTGAGCAGGGTGAAGGAACGGGCGTTGGGATGGAGTTTCATGATGACGCTTCCTTGGTGTTGTAGTTTCTTTCCACGGCGCAGCCGTCCCCCGCACCGCAGGACTGCGGTGTTGGTGGGAACGAGGTGGTTGGCCAAAACTATAGCGTCGGGGGACGGGGAGGGTCGATTAGCACAGATGGGCTAGTGTCCCTTTGCAATTACGCAGGTTGGCAGGGTCAATCGGCCAGTTGTTCCTGCAGGCGGCGGCCCAATACATCCAGCAAGTCGCAGCCATCACGCAAGGGGATGACGCACAGTTGGGCGAAGTCCTGGAGCAATTGTGGATTGCCGCCGAGGTGGTCCTGGCTGGCGATGCTTTCCAGCAGCTGGGTCGCGGCGCGGATACGGTGGATGGCCGCTTCGTGCAGCGCATCCAGCGGGGCCTGGGTGTCCACCAGCAGGGCGGGGATATCGTAGTCGTTGCTGGTGAGGGGCATGAAGCGCCTTGGGGGATGTGCGGTGTCGTCGTCCATTGCCTGGGGCCTGCCCGGTGATCTTGCGGACCTTAAAGGCAGACGGTCGTAGCGAACAAGGTGATGTTGTTCTCTGTGAGCTGTAGGACTTTTCAAAACCCATGGCTGTAGCCGCTGCCGAGCCTGGGAAGCTGCGCCAAGGCCCGTAGGGCCTTCCTGGATCCGCGTCCGCTGCGCGGCCGTACCTAGCCTGCGGCAGCCGTTACACGAAGGCGTGTGAGGGCGGGCACAAAAAAGGCGGCTACCCGCAGGTAGCCGCCTTTTTCAGTCGCTATCGGGGTTTATTCCGACAGTTTGTAGGCAATGATGTAGTCGCCCATCTTGGTGCCCAGTGAGCCGTGGCCGCCCACGACCACCAGCACGTACTGCTTGCCATCCTTGCCGGTGTAGCTCATCGGCGTGGCCTGGCCGCCAGCTGGCAGGCGGGATTTCCACAGCTCCTTGCCGTTCTTCACGTCATAGCCGCGGATGTACTGGTCCAGGGTACCGCTGAGGAAGCCCACGCCGCCGGCGGTGACCATGGAACCACCCATGCTCGGTACGCCCATCGGCAGGCCGATCGGGATCGGCGAGCTGTCACGGCTGGTGCCGTTCTTGTGCTTCCACACCACCTTGTTGGTGGTCAGGTCGATACCGGCCACGTAGCCCCAGGCCGGAGCCTGGCAAGGCACGCCGAGCGGCGACATGAACGGATGCATGATCACCGCATAAGGAGCACCGGTGTTGGGTTGCACGCCCGAGGTCTCGCTTTCGCGCTTGCTGCCGGCGGCCACTTCGGCGCGCGGTACCAGCTTGGACACGAAGGCCATGTAGTTCGGGCTGGTGAACAGCAGCTGGCGTACCGGATCCAGCGATACGCTGCCCCAGTTGAACACGCCGACGTTACCCGGATAGACCAGGCTGCCCTGCACCGATGGCGGGGTGTACTGGCCGTCGTAGCGCAGCTCCTTGAACTGGATGCGGCACAGCATCTGGTCGAACGGAGTGGCGCCCCACATGGCTTTTTCGTCCAGTGGCGGGTTCAGCAGGTTCAGGTCCGAACGGGCCTGGGTCGGTGCGGTGTGGTCGCCTTCCACGGCTCCGGTCGGGGCGGGGATCTCGCGGATCGGCACGATCGGGGTGCCATCGCGACGGTCCAGCACATACAGGCTGCCTTGCTTGGTCGGCTGGATCAGCGCCGGCTTGACGCCGTCCGCGGTCTTCATGTCCAGCAGGGTTGGCTGGCTGCCCACGTCCATGTCCCACAGGTCGTGGTGGGTGAACTGGTAGTTCCAGCGCAGCTTGCCGGTATCGATATCCAGGGCCACGGTGCCGGCGCTGAATTTCTCGGCGCCCGCGCTGCGGTTGCCGCCCCATTGGTCGGGCATCTGGTTGCCCAGTGGCAGGTAGACCAGGCCCAGTTTCTCGTCGACGCTGGCCAGGGACCACATGTTCGGCGAGTTGCGGGTGTAGGTCTTGCCTTCCGGCAGCGGCGTGGTTTCGTCGGGGTTGCCCGAATCCCAGTTCCAGACCAGGTGGCCGTCGTGCACGTCGAAGGCACGGATCACCCCGGACGGCTCGTTGGTCGACTCGTTATCGGTCACATGACCGCCGATGATCACCAGGTTGCGGGTGATGGCCGCCGGCGAGGTGGAGTAGTAGCCACCTGGAGTGAACGAGCCGATGCCGGCCTTGAGGTCCACGGCGCCCTTGTTGCCGAAGTCTTCGCAGACCTTGCCGGTGTCGGCGTTGATGGCGATCAGGCGCGCATCGGCGGTCGGCAGGAACAGGCGGCGCGGGCAGCTGGCGGCGATGGCCTGGCCGGCAGGGGACAGGGTCGCCGGATGGCTGATGGCGTCGGAGTTCTGGTAGTTGGCTTCGTCGTAGTACGACACGCCACGGCAGGTCATGTGGGCCCAGCCACGGAAGTCGTCACCGTTGGGGCCTTGGATCTGCGGGTCGAAACGCCAGATTTCCTTGCCGGTATCCGGGTCCAGCGCCAGTACCTTGCTGTGGGCGGTGCAGGCATAGAGCATGCCGTTGGCCTTGAGCGGGGTGTTCTGGTTGGTGATTTCCACCGGGTCCTTGGCGGTCGGCATGTCGCCGGTGCGGATACGCCAGGCTTCCTGCAGCTTGCCCAGGTTGGCCGGAGTGATCTGCTTGAGCGGCGAGTAGCGGTCACCGAATTCGGTACGGCCATAGGCCTGCCAGTCGCCTTCGGGCATGGTCGGGGCGGTGCTGGTCATGTCCGCGCTGTCGCGGCCCAGGTCGCCGGAGATTTCCCCGGGGTTGGTGAACTGGCTGCCGATGGCGGCGCCACCAGCCAGGACCACGGCCACGCTCAGGGCGGCGGTGCCCATGGGGGCCGGGCCATCACGCAGCAGTGGGCGACGGAACCAGGGCAGCAGCAAGACCACGCCCAGGGCGAACCACAGCGATAGGCGCGGTACCAGTTGCCACCAGTCCAGGCCGATTTCCCACAGCGACCAGATGGTGCTGGCGAACAGCACCAGCGCATACAGGCCCAGTGCCGCGCGTTTGCCGGCCAGCAACAGCAGGCCGGTCAGTGTCAGGCCGATACCGGCCAGGACGTAGTACAGCGAGCCGCCGAGCATGCTCAGCTTGATCCCCCCGGCCAGCAAGGCCAGGCCCATTAGCAGCAGCAAGATCCCGAGCAGGCTTGGTAGCAAGCGGCTCGGGCTCGAAGCGCCCTCTGTGCTCATAGTGTGGTTCTCCGTGACGTTAAGAATGTACCCGCGCTTGTTCACTGTAGATGACGTTCAGGCGCGGGCTTGGTTCAGCAGGAAAGTGGATGGCGCCGGCTTTTTTTGCCGGCGAGCCTCAGAACGAACTCTGCAGCTTGATGCCGCCGATCAGCGCGTCGTCCACCTGGTTCACACCGCCGGGATGGCGGATGTATTGCAGGTTGGGGCGCACGGTCAGCCAGTTGGCCAGGTGCACGCCGTAGTACAGCTCGGCGCTGTACTCGGTGTCCTGGGGCGGCAGGTAGCCGGGGTTGTCGTAGTCGTACAGCGCGCGGGCCTGGTTGCTGGCCTGGGCGTTCTTGCGGTAGGCCGGGTTGACATGGACCCGGGCCAGGGCGAAGCCGATGTCGTCCTTGGCCCGGGCGTCGAACGGGCCCTTGTAGACCAGGCCAGCCTGGACGTAGTTGTCGATGGCGTTGGTCTTCTTGTCATGGGCGGTGACGTTGGCGAACAGGCTCAGGCCCCGGGACTGGTCGCTGGCCAGGCTGGTGACCTGCTGTTGCACGCCCAGCCACAGGCCGTGCTTGCTCGAACTGCTGCGGTAGGCCTCACCGGTCAGCGCGGCGGGCTGGCCATTGCGGTCTTTATAGGCGTCGGTGGCCTTGGCGCTGCTGTAGTAGTAGCCGGCGCGGTATTCCCCGGGCAGGCCATTGAGCCGTGGAGTCCAGACCAGCTCCACCGGCAGCAAGGTGCCCTGGGTGCCGCTGCCGCTGAGCTTGAAGCCGTTGTCGCGGTCCAGGTTCGAAGGGTTCTGCTCGTAGGCGCCGACCTGGGCATAGAGCTCTGGGGTCAGGTGGTACTTGATGCGCAGGGCCCATTGGCTGACCGGCCAGTTGTACCAGACGCTGCCGGCCCAGTTGCCGACTTGCGAGCCGCAGAACGCCAGGTTCTGGAAGTCGCAGGGGAAGCTGTTGAAGTCTTCGCCCTGGCCGAAGCGACCGGCCTTGATGTCCAGCTTCTGGTCGAAGAACTTCTGCTGGTACCACATCTGGGTCAGGCGCCAGGTCTGGCCGCGACCCCAGACTTCCTGGGCCGAGGTGAACCCGCCGACCCGTGGGTCGTTGATCCGGTCGTTGCTGATGTTGTCGCCATTGCGCTTGGTCACTGTCAGCTGGAACTCGGCATCGTCCCAGCCGAGGATCTTCTGCAGGTCCAGGTGGCTGCCGAAGGCGAACTGGTCGCTGTAGCGTGCGGTGCGGTCATGGTCGTAGCCGCCGCGCAGGTTGGCACCCATCTCGCCGACGTAGTCGATCTTGAAGTCGTAGCCCTGCCTGGCCAGTTCCGTGCGGGTGCCGTTCCAGTCGCCGAGCATCCAGGGTGAGTCGCTGTCGAAGGCCGGCGTGGCTTGGGCGCAAGCGGCAAAACCCAGGGCGCCGAGGAAGGCAGCTGGCGTCAGGACAGCGCTATCTTTTGCGCGCTGAGAAAGAGGCATAGGCATTCGAATAAGGTCTTTTTCTAGGAATAGGCAAAACAAGGGCAGGGCATGCGACCTTGACCGCTGTCGGTCGAGGGCGCCAGGCCGCTGTTTTCAAAAGGAAAGTGAAGCGTTTCAGCTTCGGGTGCGAAGAATAAAGCGCCCTCTCGGCAAGAGAAAGCGCTTTTATCGACATGAACCGTTTCGGATTCGGTAACAGTCGTTCGGGTTTTGCCGCTCAGCGTGATGGAGACGGTTGCGCCACGGCAGCCTTGTGCCGGGTATGACCGAGGACGAAGTACGCCACCAGGCCGAAGATCAAGCCCCAGAATGCCGCGGCCAGGCCCAGGAAGCTCATGCCCGAGGCGGTGACCAGGAAGGTGATCAGCGCCGCTTCACGTTGCTGGTCGTCGGCCATGGCGCCGCTCAGGCCGGTGCTGATGGCGCCGAACAGGGCGAGGCCGGCCAGGGCGGCGATCAGCTCCTTGGGCAGGGCACCGAAGACCGAGGCCAGGGTGGCGCCGAACACTCCCATGAGCAGGTAGAACAAGCCGCAGGCGATTCCGGCGATGTAGCGCTTATTGGGCTCTTCATGGGCTTCGCGGCCGGTGCAGATCGCCGCGGTGATAGCGGCCAGGTTGATGCCGTGCGCGCCGAAGGGGGCCAGCAGCGCCGAGGTGATGGCGGTCCAGGACACGATCGAGCGGGCCGGGGTGGTATAGCCGGAACTGCGCATGACTGCCATGCCCGGCACGTATTGCCCGGTGAGGGTCACCAGGGCCAGGGGCAGGCCGATATTGACGATGGCCTGCCAATTCCACTGTGGGGCGATGAAGATCGGCTCGGCCACGGCCAGGGTGATGGCCCCCAGGTTGAATTCGCCCAGGGCTGCGGCCACGCAGCAGCCCACCAGCAACACGGCGGGGATGGCGTAGCGCGGCGACCAGCGCTTGCCCAGCAGATAGGTGGCGAGCATCGCCAGCACCAGCACCGGTTGCAGGCTGAGCGAGGTGAACAGGCCTGCGCCGAAGCGAAACAGGATGCCCGCCAGCATGGCGGCGGCGATGGCCTTGGGCAGGCGGGCCATGAGCTTGTCGAAGGCGCCGCTGAGGCCGAGCACGGCGATGATCAGCGCGGCGACGATGTACGCGCCAATGGCCTGGGGCAGCGATACCGTCGGCAGCATCGAGACCAGCAGCGCGGCACCGGGGGTGGACCAGGCGGTGATTACCGGCACCTTCAAGCGCCAGCTGAGCAGCAGGCCGGTAAGGCCGCTGCCGATGGATATGGCCCAGATCCAGGAGGACACCTGGTCATCGGGCATATGGGCCTCGCGGGCAGCCTGGAACACGATGATCAGGGGGCCGGCGTAGGAAATGATCACGGCGATCAAGCCGGCGACCACGGCGGAGAGGGACAGGTCCTTGCTGAGGTTGTGCATGGCATCTCGACTGGTGGGGGTGGATGATTGAGTCGATCGAAAGGAGCGTGTTTCAGTGTATTTCAGAGAATTGAATCGATTCAATTGTATTGGTGCAATCAATGGCTTGGCGAGGAGCATTGAATGCTGATTATTTATTGTAAGTAACTGTTTATTAATGATTTTGTTGGTTGAAGTACATTTGGTAAAAAATCATCCGGGCGAAATCTGGCCTGGTGATTGAATCAATTTTCCGATTGATTCGATGGACGAGTGGGCGGCGGCCCTGTGCTATGCTGCGCCGCATTTCAATGCAGCCGATGGTCACCAGCCTCCATGTGGGTTCCCCAGTTAAGCGACTTCAACCAGCCGGTCTACCTGTCCATCGCCGATGCCCTGCAGCGGGATATCGGCAGTGGCCTGCTCAAGGATGGTGAGCGCCTGCCGACCCTGCGCGAGCTGGCGGTGACCCTGAACGTTACCCCCGGCACCATCAATCGGGCTTACGGTGAAGCCCAGCGCCGCGGCCTGGTGCAGGGCGAGGTGGGGCGTGGTACCTACGTGCTGGGGCGCGCGCCGTTGGCGTTGGCGGAGGGCGCAGCCGGGCCGTCGTTGGCCTTGGGCCAGTCCGAGGCCCTGGACCTGTCGCTGATCAAGCCCTACAGCGAAACCCTGGAATACTGGCTGCGCGGCGCCCTGGTGGGCATGGCCCGCAGCAGCGATTTCGGTCGGGCCCTGGACTATGCCCCCGATGGCGGCCATCCGGCCCACCGCGAGGCGGGGGCACAGTGGTTGCGGCATTCGCTGCCCGAGGCCCAGTGGCAACAAGTGGTGATCACCTCCGGCGCGCAGCACGGGCTGATGGTCGCCATCAGCGCCTTGAGCAATGCCGGTGACCTGGTGCTCTGCGAGTCCCTGGCTTACCCGGGCATCATCTCGGTGGCCCATGGTCTGGAGCGGCGCTTGCGGGGCGTGGCCATGGACGAGGAGGGGATACTGCCCGAAGCCCTGCGCGAGCAGTGCCTGCGGGAGAAACCGGCGTTGCTGGTGTGTGTCGCCAGTTGCCAGAACCCCACCACGGCGATCATGTCGCCGGGGCGTCGGGCACAGATTGCGGCACTGGCCGAAGAGTTCGATTTCCTGCTGGTCGACGACGATATCTACGGTTTTCTCGCCACCGATCCGCAGATCAAGCCGCTATCGGCCTATGCGCCGGAGCGTTCGGTGTACCTCACCAGCCTGTCCAAGGCGATCATGCCGGCCCTGCGGGTCGGCTACCTGTACAGCCCGCCCAAGCTGCTGTCGCGCTTGAGCGCGATGGTCCGCAGCAGCGTGTGGATGCCCTCGCCGCTGACCGCGCAACTGGCCAGCAATGTGCTGGTCGAGGGGCTGGACCGCAAGCTGGTAGAGACCCAGCGCAGCGAGGCGGCGGCGCGCCAGGCGATTGCCCGGGAAGTGTTCGCCGGTTTCGAGTTCCGGACCCAGCCCCACAGCTACCACCTGTGGTTGACCTTGCCGCAGCCCTGGACCGCCGATGAGTTCGCCACCCTGGCCCGGGCCAATGGCGTGCTGGTGATGAGCGGCACGCAGTTCCAGGTGGAGCGCGATGCCAGCTGCCGCCAGGTGCGAGTGGTGCTGATGTCGCCCACCACCCGCGACGAGTTGCGCTTTGCCCTGACCCAACTGGCCAGCCTGATCGACACCGACCCGCGGCGCTATCGCTGAGCGCCGAGCGGGGCGCTGGCTGGCCTGGCCTTAGAAGGTAGTGCGCAGGCCCACTTCCACACTGCGCCCGGCCGCTGGGGCGATATCCCGCAGGATCGAACTGGCGTAGCGCACGGTCTGGTTGGTCAGGTTCTCGCCCTTGACGAAGGCCAGCCACTGGCTGCTGCCGATGTCGAAGCGATACCCGGCGCTGGCTCCCAGGGTGGTGTAGCCATCGGTGCCGCTTTCGTTGTCCGGTACTCGGCCTTGGCTGGCGGCGTGTTGCACGTCCAGCCGGGCCTGCCAGCGGTCCAGTTCCCAGAGCAGGCCGCTGTTCAGGCGCAGTGGTGCTATACGCGGCAAGTCCTGGCCGTTGTCCAGGTTCTTGGCCCGGGTGTAGTCGCCGGACAGCTCCAGGGCGAACTTGCCGTAGGCGTTCTCTCCCAGGGTCCAGCGATCCTGGGCTTCGATTCCGGTGAAGCGCGCCCGCACTCCGCTGTAGATATATTCCGGATGCCCTGCCAGATCTTCTTCGCCTTCATCGTCGAGTGTACGCCCCGTACCCAGCAGGCCGATGTAGTTGGAGAAGTGGCTGTAGAACACCCCGACGCTGCCTTTATGCACGCCGTTGTCGAAGCGCAGGGCCAGGTCGCTGGAGACGGCTTTTTCCTTGGACAGCTTGGCGTTGCCCACTTCGTAGGTGCCGGTGGCGACGTGGGCGCCATTGGCATACAGCTCGTAGAAGGTCGGCGCGCGTTCGGTGTAGCCCAGGGTGGCAGCCAGGGACCAGACCGGAGTCAGGGTGTAGACCGCGCCCGAGGACAGGCTGCCGGCGGTGAAACTGCTGGATTTGTCGGCCTGGGCGAAGCGTTCGTTGCCCTTGCCATCCGGGTCCACGACGGTGTGTTCCAGGCGCCCGCCAAGGCTGAGTTTCAGGCGGTCCGTGGCTTGCAGTTCCTCGAGGATGAACAGCGCGCCGCTGTTGGTATCGGTTTTCGGGACGAAGGCTTCCTCGCCCAGGGCCGAGAATTCGTTGCGGTTGAACTGGGCCCCGACCACCCCTTCGAGCGGGCCGATGGGCAAGTGCCGAGCCTCGACCCGGGCTTCATAACCCTTGTTCTTGAAGGTGGTGCCGGTTTCGCCGCCTTCGATCTCGCGGTGTTCGTAGTCGGTATAGCCGGCATTGAACTTCAGCGAACTGAAAGGGCCTTGCAGGTTGCGCAACTCGGAAGCGAAGGCGTAGTGGTCCTGCTTCATGCGGATGCGTACGTCCTGCTCGGCTGGGGAGCCGTAGTTGGAGTCGTAGTTGCTGTAGGACAAGCCGGCGTAGCCGTCGTCCCAGGTGTAGGAACCGCCGATGGCACCACCGTCCTGGCGGCCGTCGCTGTTGCCCAGGCGGCCTTTCTTGCCGTTGCCGTCTTCGCTTGCCGGAGCATGGCGGCTACGGGCGTAACCCGGGATCTTCAGATCGTTGAACTGCCGTGAGTTGGCGTCCAGGTGCAGGGCGAAGGTGCCGTTGCCGGCTTCCAGCTTGCCGGCGCTGCTGCGGGTGGTGTCGGCACCGCCGTAGCGCAACTCGCCGGCACCGTGGATGCCCTCGATGGCTTCGGTGGGGATGCGGTTATCGAAGCTGTTGATCACCCCGCCGATGGCGTTGCCGCCATAGAGCAGGGCTGCCGGGCCACGGACGATCTCGATGCGCTCGACGTTGACCGGGTCCAGAGGCACGGCGTGGTCATAGGACAGCGACGAGGCGTCCAGGGCACCGACGCCATTGCGCAGGATGCGGATGCGATCGCCGTCCAGGCCGCGGATCACCGGGCGGCTGGCACCGGGGCCGAAGTACGACGAAGACACCCCCGGCTGCTTGTTCAGGGTCTCGCCGAGGCTGCCCTTCTGCGCCAGGGTCAGCGCATCACCTTCCACCACGGTGGTAGGGGCGGCCAGTTCGGTGTTGCCCAGGGGGTTGGCGGTGATGACCTGTTGCGGCAGTTCCACGGCGTGGGCCTGGGAGGCGATCAGCACGGCGGCGGACAGCGGCGACAGGCGCCACAGTAGCGAGCGAGAAGGGCGGTGAGCTGAGAGGGACATCGGTCGTTCCTTGGCAAGCATTGCGCGACGCGCATATGAGTCGAAAAACAGGCAGGACACGGGACACCCGAAGCGCGGGTGAGTTGTTATGTGTTGATACAATATAACATCTCAAATGCGTGAAAAAGCCAGGAACTTTTTCATCGACTCGCATCGGGGTGCCTTCGCGGCTTGGCGCAACGGCAGCCAAGCCGTCCGCGCATCGCCGCTGCCGCAGGCTGTGAACGGGCGCGCAGCGGCCGGCAGGTAGGGGCTGGTGACGAATTTGGCCAGTCGATCATTGAAGGCCTGCGCAGCCTTGCGGGCTGCCTAGCGGCTACAGTTAATCCAGCGCACTGGCGCGGGCGCAGGCCGTCGGCTAAGGTGCGCGGCTTGTTTTCCTCATCTGCGTTCGAAGGCCTGGCATGACCGTTACCCACACCGACCCGCTGCATGGCGTGACCCTGGAACAGATCCTCAAGGCCTTGGTGGAGCACTACGAATGGTCGGGACTGGCGGAACGCATCGACATCCGCTGCTTCAAGAGCGATCCGAGCATCAAGTCGAGCCTGACGTTCTTGCGCAAGACGCCCTGGGCCCGGGAGAAGGTCGAGCGGCTCTACGTGAAATTGCAGCGCACCAAGCGTCCGCTCTGAGGCCCCGCATGGAGGACGGATCGCTGGCCCAGTGGTCCGCTCGGCGCGGCCTGATCGCGATCGCGGCATTCCTTGGCTGGTTCGGCCTGGCGGTGCAGCTGTACCTGATCCTGTTGCTGCGCTGGGATGTCGGCGCCAGCTTGCTGGGCGGCCTGGTGAACTTCTTCAGTTTCTTCACCGTGCTCAGCAATACCCTGGTGGCCAGCGTGCTGACCTGCGCCCTGAACCTGCGGGTTTCCCGCGGGCAGGCGTTCATGCTCCAACCCTGGGTCAGTGGCGCGGTGGCGGCCAGCATCGTGCTGGTGGGCCTGGCCTACAACCTGCTGCTGCGCCACTTGTGGCATCCCCAAGGCTGGCAGTGGCTGGCCGATGAGCTGCTGCACGATGTGATGCCGCTGCTGTTCCTGGCCTACTGGTGCTGCTGCGTACCCAAGGGCCGCCTGCGTTTGCGCCATGTCGGGCTATGGACGCTGTACCCGACCTTGTACTTCGCCTACCTGCTCCTGCGCGGTCACTTGCTCGGGCTCTATCCCTATCCCTTCATCGCCGTTGACCGGCTGGGGTATCCCCGGGCCGTGCTCAATGCCCTGGGACTGCTGGCAGGGTTCGTCCTGGTGTCGCTGCTATTGCTGGGGTTGGACCACTGGCTGGGGCGCCGGCATTGCGCGGGCCAGAAATGATTCGCCGGCGAGGTGCTGGGCACCTGCGCCGGCGAGGGCTTGGCGGGTGAGCGATCAGTCTTCTTCGCTGGTATCCAGGCGCCAGTAGCCGACGGCCTTGACGAACTCGTCGTCGAGCCGGTGTTCATCGAGCAGAATCCGGCGCAGTTGCCGCGAGACCTTGCTCTCGGTGGCGATCCAGGCATACAGCCGGCCTTGGGGCACTTGCAGCTCGCGCACGCAAGCATGCAGATCCTGCTGGCCGCCATCGCGTTCGACCCAGATCACTTCCACCTCGGCGGCACTGTGCAGCGCCTGGCGTTCGGCACGATCCTGGATTTCGATCACCGCCAGGACCCGGCGGCCGGCAGGCAGTTCCTCCAGGCGCCGGGCGATGGCCGGCAGGGCGGTTTCATCGCCGATCAGCAGGTAGCTGTCGAAGATATCCGGGACCACCATCGAGCCTCGTGGCCCGGCGATGTGCAGCTCCTGTCCGGGCTGGACCTGTTCGGCCCAGGTCGATGCGGGGCCGTCGCCGTGCAAGACGAAGTCGATGTCCAGCTCACCCAACTGCGGGTCGTAGCGGCGCGGGGTGTAGTCGCGCATGGCCGGCATCGGTCCGCTGTCCTTGCCCGGGCCCATGACCAGGGTTTGCAGGGCGGCTTGCTGTTCGGCGTTCTGCGGGAACAGCAACTTCACATGGTCGTCGCTGCCCAGGCTGAGGAACCCGGCCAGTTCCGGGCCGCCCAGGGTGACCCGGCGCATGCGCGGGGTGACGTCGACCACACGCAGGACCTGCAGGCGCCGGCGCTTGATCTCGTGCATGACCCGGTGAATGGACAGTTCGGGGGTGGCAGTCATTCGGCTTTCTCCTGGCTGGAAGGGGTTGCAGGACCATCGACAATGGCCTTGGCGGTGTTGTTCAGCAGATCGCGGACCCGCAGGATTTCCTCGGGGCTCCAGCGACCGTTATGCATTTGCAGGGCATGGCGCAGGTTGTGCACCGCCTCGTGGATTTCTGCCGGGCGGTCATGCCCGCGCAGCGAGCGCTTGCTGACTTCGATGCGCATGCGCACGCCATCCAGGGCAACGGCCTGCTCCTTGAGGAACAGACGACCGGTGTCGGTGGCGCTGTAGCGTTTTTTTCCGCCTTCGGCATCGCCCTGGATCATTTCGCTTTCTTCCAGGAAGGTCAGGGTCGGGTAGATCACGCCCGGGCTTGGGCTGTAGACGCCATCGAACATGGTTTCGATCTGGCGGATCAGGTCGTAGCCATGGCAAGGCTCGTCGGCGATCAACGCCAGCAACAGCAGCTTCAGGTCGCCGGGGGCGAATACCCGTGGGCCACGGCCGCCGCGCTCACGGCCGCCGCGGCGCTCGAAGCCTTCGGGGCCGTCGCCATGTCCGCGGTGATGGTGGGGGTGGTGGTGCTCTCTCATTTTCGTGCTCTCCGTTTTGGTTAAGACATAACTTAAGATATATCTTAATGCTGACGCAAGCGGTTCCGCACGACCCGGGGCCACCGTTCGTCGCGAGCGCCAGTTGGCAAAGAGAGCACGAAATACCGTGCAGCCAGCCCCGGGGTTGGCCGGCGTGGAGGGTGTCAGCGTTGCGCCAGGTTGCCCTGGCACTGGGTGCCGCTACCCGGTTGCAGGTAGGGCATGAGGATCGGCGCCATGCCCTTGAGCACCTGCACCGGCAAGGCCGAGGTGAACTTGAAGGCTTGGGCGGAGGCGCCGGGAACATAGGCGGTGAGGGTGCCGAAGTGGTGATCGCCGATGTAGAACACGAAGGTCGCGGTGCGGTTGATGGATTTGGAGCTCAGCACCCGGCCTCCGGCGCCGATGGCTTCGATGCGGTTGTCGCCAGTGCCGGTCTTGCCGCCCATGGCCAGGGGCGTGCCGTCGGCCAGCTTGAAGCTGCCGGATACCCGCTTTGCCGTGCCTGCATCCACCACCTGGGACAGGGCCCCGCGCAGCGCCGTGGCCACCTGCGAAGGCATTACCCGCTGGCCCTTGTCCGGGTCGTTGAGCAAGCGGGTTTCATAGGGTGTGCCGGCGGCGAAGTGCAGGCTGTCGATGCGCAGGGTCGGCAGGCGCACACCGTCGTTGAGAATGGTCCCCACCAGCTCGGCCAGGGCCGCTGGCCGGTCGCCGGAACTGCCGATGGCGGTGGCCAGGGACGGCACCAGGTGGTCGAACGGATAGCCCACGGCCTGCCAGCGCTGGTGGATGTCGAGGAACGCCTCGATCTCCAGCATGGTGCGGATGCGGCTGTCCCGGGCGCTGCGGTGACGGCTCTTGAACAACCAGCTGTAGACCTCCTGGCGTTCGAACTCGCTGGCCTTGACCACCTGGCTGAAGCTGGCTTCGGGGTTGTTCATCAGGTAGCCGAGCAGCCACAGGTCCAGCGGGTGGACCTTGGCGATGTAGCCCTGGTCCGGCAGGTCGTAGGCTCCAGGGCCGTAGCTGGCGTAGAGCTTGTCCAGGCGCTCGTCGGTGAGCTTCTCGCCGACCTTGGCGTTTTTCATATGGGCCCGCACGAAGCGGTTGAAGCTGTCCTGGCTGGCATCCGGTAGCAGGTAGCGATGCACCGCGGCCAGGCGGATCGCCGTGGGGTGCATGCTGTCGAGGAAGGTTTCCAGGCGCGACTGGGTGTCCTTGTTGCGGTACTTCTTCCAGAACCGCAGGAGGAACGAGGTGCCTTCGCGGTCGGCGAAGCGCGCCAGGTATTCCTGGCGCCGTGGGTTGTCATCGTCCTTGAGCAGCTCGGCGCTGGTGCTGTCGCCACCGTAGGTGCTGTAGCGCACCAGGTCGCGCATCAGGCGGATGAACGGCAGGTTGATGGATTCGCGCAGGGCATCGCGCAGGGTCGGGCTGCGCCCGTTGTCCTCGTTGCGAAAGTTGTGGAAGTGGTGCACACCGCCGCCGGTGAAGAACGCCTCGCCGGGGCTGGCGGAGTAGGTGCGATCCAGGGCGGCGTCGAGCATCTTCGGCAGGCTCTGGTCGCTGTTCTGCGCCAGGTAGTCCAGGGCCCAGCGGCTCAGGCGGTCCTGGTCGTCCACCGGGACTTTCTTCAACTGCGCCGGGGTCTGCCCGGCGTACTTGTCATGCAGCTCGGCGATGATCTGCAGGTAGGTGGTCAGCACCCGCAGCTTGGCGGTGGAGCCCAGTTCCAGCTTGCTGCCTTCGTTGATGTCGAAGGGCTGGTCGGTGCTGTCGGTTTGCACCCGCACCCGGGAGCCGTCGCCGGTGAGTTCGAACAGGGTGAAGCTGTAGCGGACCTGGGTGGTACTGGTGGGGGTGAGCAGGCGTTCGCCGAGCACTCCGACCTGGGCGGCGAACGCCGGGTCGGCCAGGTGCTTGAGGTACTCAGTGGCCTGGCGCTGCAGGTCGCTCTGCAGGGTGCTGGTGGCCGAGAGGTCGAGGCGATCCAGGTCGTACAGCGGGCGGTTGAGCAGGGCCGCCAGGCGGCTGCGGGCCACGCTGATGCCCTTGTTGGTCTCGATCGGCTGGATCGTCGGCTGTTGCTGCCAGTCGCGATAGGCCACCTTGCTGGCCAGGGCGGCGGCGCTCAGCGCCGGGTCTATGACATTGTTCTGCGCCAGCAGGCGGATATGGCTGTCGGTCAGGTCCGCCAGTTCCGTACGGCCCTTGGCCAGGTAATGGGAGGGGCGGCGCTGGGCGATCATCAACGACAGCACCTGGCGCAGGGCCAAGCCGCGCTGGGCCAGGCTGTGGCCATCGGTGCCGGTGCCGGCCAGGGCCTGGTTGACCTGGCTGAAGTCGGCGCCGTACCAGACCCGCAATCCTTCAGCCATGCCGTGCACCTCGCCATGGCCGGGGACGGCCGATAGCGGCACGCTATTGAGGTAGTCGCGGACGATGCGCTTGCGGGCCTCCAGGGTCTGCGGGCCGTCCTGATAGGCGCGCACGCTGGCGGAAATCATCTGGCGGATCTTCTCCCCGCCCGACACCGTCAGGCCATCGGGGGAATGGCGGTATTTTTCCAGCTGGGTGGCCAGGGTACTGCCCCCGGCGCTCTGGCCGGGCAGGTGCAGCAGCCGGGCTACCTGGGACCAGGCGGCCTTGGCGAAGCGCGGCCAGTCCACCGCCGGATTGGCCTGGGCCAGCTGTGGATCCAGCAGGTCGCGGTTCTCGATGAACAGCAGGCTATGCACCACCAGGGGCGGGATGCTGGCGAAGCTGGCATAGAACTGCTGCGGATACTTGAACCGGTACAGCGGCGCGGCGCGGCAATCGGTGATGGATAGCCCGGCCTGGATCTTCTCGGCATAGGGCACGAAGAGGCCGTTTTCGCTGTAGTCCATCAATGCCGGGGAGAACCGTACCTGGGACTCGATCAGGTAGCCCCGCTTGAGCAGGCGTGGGAGGAACTCGCCCAGGGCGCTGTAACCCAAGCGTCGATCGAAGGGGCCGGCGCCGGGATAGACAATCGCGTCGCTGGGGCCAGGTTGCAGGGAATAGCTCAGGTCACGGGCCAGGCTGCTGAATTCCCGGGCCTGGAACCTGGAAGTACGCATTTCGCGGCTGGCGGCAACGCCCAGGGCGACCAGGGCGATCAACAACAACAGCCAGAACAGGCGCCAGAAATAACGGCGGGGCCGGGGGCGTTCGGGCAAAGGCGCTTCGTCGTCGCTGTGGCTTGGCACTGCGGTACTGCGTGGATCGGTGTGCCCCAAAGCGCCCATAGTCGATTGATCCCTCCACAGAGATTGATCGGACTTGTCTGAAGCTTAGTCGGTGGCGGCCGGTGGTGAAGAAATTGTCAAAACGACCGTTTGGCGGGTCAGCGGGGAATCAGGTCTGCGTTCTGGCTGGTTATCCGCTCACTACCAGGGCGAGTCGTACGTTGTACCCAATAGCCAGTCGAGCCCGGATCCAGGGCTGTCGTGGGCTTGTACGCAGGGCTGCCTACCTCCCTTTGCAAACCCCTGTTATAGAGCCTTTTCCCAGGTAAATACGCCCTAGGTAGGGGCATGACGGGGCACCGGGGCTGTGCAATACTCACGCCCCTTTCCGAGTGGGGTTTGGTGGAAAAAAGCAGGGAATGCTTCTCCGTGAAAGCGGTTTTTGCCGAGATTTCTCTCTGAATTTTGCTGTTTATAGAGTGAAAAGCCCTGTGACGAGCTTTTTATACTGCGCACCCCGCTGATCTGGCAGGTTTTGTCCTACAGACGCGCCGTCCCACAAGGCCGGTCCGGTCGAGCAGGCCGCGGTTATCCGCCGCGACCTGGAAGACTCGGTGGTTCATATCCAATAACAAAATGAGGTTGTATCTCTATGCCAGTTGGCAACCAACTGCCCCACGGCGAAACCGCTCAGGGCGGCCCGCTGAAACGCGAACTCGGCGAACGGCATATTCGCTTGATGGCCCTGGGCGCCTGTATCGGCGTCGGCCTGTTCCTCGGCTCGGCCAAGGCCATCGAAATGGCCGGTCCGGCGATCATGCTGTCCTACATCATCGGCGGCCTGGCGATCCTGGTGATCATGCGCGCCCTCGGCGAGATGGCGGTGCACAACCCGGTCGCGGGTTCCTTCAGCCGCTATGCACAAGATTACCTGGGCCCGCTGGCGGGCTTCCTCACTGGCTGGAACTACTGGTTCCTGTGGCTGGTGACCTGCGTCGCGGAGATCACCGCCGTGGCGGTGTACATGGGCATCTGGTTCCCCGATGTACCGCGCTGGATCTGGGCCCTGGCGGCCCTGGTGAGCATGGGCTCGATCAACCTGATCGCGGTCAAGGCCTTCGGTGAGTTCGAGTTCTGGTTCGCCCTGATCAAGATCGTCACCATCATCGCCATGGTCATCGGCGGTGTCGGCATCATCGCCTTCGGCTTCGGCAACGATGGGGTGGCTCTGGGGATCTCCAACCTGTGGACCCACGGCGGCTTCATGCCCAACGGCGTGACTGGCGTGCTGATGTCCCTGCAGATGGTGATGTTCGCCTACCTGGGCGTGGAGATGATCGGCCTGACCGCCGGTGAAGCACGCAACCCGCAAAAAACCATTCCCAACGCCATCGGCTCGGTGTTCTGGCGCATCCTGCTGTTCTACGTGGGCGCGCTGTTCGTGATCCTGTCGATCTACCCATGGAACGAAATCGGCACCCAGGGCAGTCCCTTCGTGATGACTTTCGAGCGCCTGGGGATCAAGACCGCCGCTGGCATCATCAACTTCGTGGTGATCACCGCGGCCTTGTCGTCCTGCAACGGTGGCATCTTCAGCACCGGTCGGATGCTCTACAGCCTGGCGCAGAACGGCCAGGCGCCGGCCAGCTTCGCCAAGACCTCGGAAAGCGGCGTGCCGCGTCGCGCCTTGCTGCTGTCGATCTTCGCCTTGCTGCTGGGCGTGCTGCTCAACTACCTGGTGCCCGAGAAGGTGTTCGTCTGGGTGACCTCCATCGCCACCTTCGGCGCGATCTGGACCTGGGTGATGATCCTCCTGGCCCAGCTCAAGTTCCGCAAAGGCCTGACTGCGGCCGAGCGCGCTGGCCTCAAGTACCGCATGTGGCTGTACCCGATCAGCTCGTACCTGGCGCTGGCGTTCCTGGTGCTGGTGGTGGGGCTGATGGCCTACTTCCCGGATACCCGCGTGGCGCTGTATGTCGGCCCGGCGTTCCTGGTGCTGCTGACCGCGTTGTTCTACATGCTCAACCTGCAGCCGACCAACACCCAGCAGCAGGCCCGTTCGGCCTCCTGACCCGCGTCCCGGTGCTGTTCTCGGCGTGAGCAGCCCGGCCTGATGGCCAGGCAATGAAAAATCCGGCGTCCCGCGAGGGGCGCCGGATTTTTTTTGGCCGGGCTCAACCGCCCAGGGTGCCGCTGGTGTCGGCATCGAACACAGCCTTGGCCTGCTTGGCGGCCGGTACCAGCAGGCCGAACAGCGTGGCCTCGCTGTAGAGCTGCCGGGGTGCCAGGTTGGCGGGCGTGGGCTCGATGGGGATCAGCACTTCCTCGGCGTCGCCGTGCAGCCAGATCAGCGTCGCTTGCAGGGCCGGGACGAACAACAAGCGCAGTTCATAGGACTTGCCTTGCAGCTGCGGGGCTTGCTCGGCCAGGTTCAGGGCGCTGATGGTCGAGGCCGCCAGGGCTCCGTGGTTCAGCGCGCAGAACTCCAGCTGGCCGGTGGTTTCGGTCAGTTGGGCATCGGCGATCGAGACGCCACCGGCGAACACCAGGTAATGCCAATCGCCGGGCGTGGCCTGGGCCAGGTCCTGGCCGTTGGCCAGGTCTTCCAGGCTCAGGGTATAGCCACGAAAGGCCTGGGACAGGTTCAAGGTGGCCGGGCCGGCATTGGCGAAAGCGCGATTGATACCGAAGCCCTGGGTCTGCAGGGCCGCCTGCAGGATCGGACGCAGTTGCTGGACGCCACCGACGGGCGCCTTTGGATAAGTCAGTTGCATGCTGCCTCCTCAGTAGTTTTTCCGGGTGAAGTAGGTGTGGGTCCAGCTGCCGCCGCCGTTGTAGGTGCCGGGGAAGCTGTTCAGGGCGCGGGTCGAGTAGCCGAAGATCGAGTCGGCCACCAGTACGTAGCCGCCGTCGGTGCCGTAGATCGCCAGGAAATGCGCGCCACCGCCGTACCAGGCGCAGCGCAGGCCGACGGGGCGGCCCATACCGAGCTGGTTCTCGATGGCGGCCATCTGCATGCGATCTTCGCGCATGCCGCCGTAGCTGCCGGTGGTACGCAGGGCCGAGTCCAGGTAGCCATAGACGTTGCACGGTCCGGGCTGGCTGCAGCAGGTGCTGCGGCCCAGCTCGGCGTTGGCCACGCCGCATTGGGTCCAGGAGCCGGTGTTGTAGTAATTGCCGACCGAGGCCGACAGGGCGGCCCAGCACCAGTTGGTCTGGGTTTGCTGCTGGATGTTGAAGCTCAGGCGGGCGCCGGCCAGGGGCGCGGCCTCGGCAGCTTGAGTGATCTCGTCCAGCTCCGGGTCCAGCAGGGTGCCGGCCAGGCAGCGGGGCATGACTTGTGGATTGCCGATAGGGGGCAGGGTAGTGCTTAGCATGTTCATCCTCCGTGAATGAAAACCAGCCTCCGGCTGGTGTTCGTCGCCGCACGGGAGCGAGCGGCGTACCGGACCCGGATGCCGAGCATCGCGCCAGGCCAGCCTCGATGGCAGGCGCTGTCGGGTCTGTAATCAACCTTAGATGAAATATGCGTCAATGCAATTTAAATATGCGCTTATGCAAAACTGCCGATAAAGACGTCCCCGCTAAAGGGGACATCCGTGGTGGGGTGGGGGAAAGGCCGGGGTCATTGGCCGTCGAGGAAATGCTCGAGGGCGGCGTTGAAGAAATCGGGATCCTGGAGAAAGGCGAAATGGCTGGCATTGGGCAGTATCAACAGCCCGGCCCCGGGAATCGTCGCCGCCATGTATTCGGTGTGTTCACGCTTGATGGCTTCGTCGCGATCGCCATCGACGATCAGTACCGGCGCCTTGATCCTGGAAAGGTCGGCGTCGCTCCAGTTGGGCTGGCTGGCCCACATGTGGCTGATCTGCTCGACGAAGGCCTGGTACTCCCCGGGTGTTGGCGACAGCTTCGCGTATTCCTTGCCGGCGCGCTCGATGTAGGCGGCAAAGGTCGGATTGTTCTCCACCCCTTCCCTGACCCCGTCGGTGCGAGTGTTGGCGGCATAGGCGAAGACCTTGCCCACCCGTTGCGGATAGCGCATGGCCAGGTCCAGGCCGAGAATCGCGCCATCGCTCCAGCCGACGAAATCGGCCCGGGGGATTTTCAGCTGGTCGAGCAGGGCGACCACGTCGTCGGCCATCAGGTCGTAGCCGTAGGGGCGCGCGTCGCGGGTGCTGCGTCCATGGCCACGGCTGTCGACGCTGATCACCGTGTGCCGGGCGGCCAGGGCCTTGACCTGATGGCCCCAGTAGTCGGCATTGCCCAGGCCGCCATGTAGCAGCACCACCGGCGAACCATGGCCGATCCTGCTGTAGTAGAGGCGTATGCCATTGACCTTTGCATATCCACCCTGGGCCCCGGCCACCGGGGCTGGAGTGGGCGGCAGGGTCTGCCAGCGCTCGCTGGCGAAGGTGCTGGTGAACGACAGCAGCAGGACGAGCCCTGCAAGCAAGCGATGGGACATGGCTTTCTCCGTGGCTATGGGGTCGGCCGCTACGGGCCGTGGGTGGGCGCGCCGGGACGCCGTTGCGGGCGCACGGCTCTAAGTATCGATGATCACCAGGGTGCCCTGGCTGCCCGGGAGCACGCTGTGGACCTGCCCGGCCGGCACCAGGTACATCTGCCCGGCCTGCACCTGCACGGTGCCGCCGTCGATGCCCAGGCGCAGGCAGCCCTCGGTCACCAGCAGGCCTTCGTCGTAGTCGTGGACTTCGTCGCCGCTGGGCTGCTGGTCCATGCGCAGGACCTTGACGCAGGCCGGGCCGATCCGCCCCACCGGCGAGGATTGCCAGGGCTCGGGCAGTTGCTGGGACAACCGGTCGAATGACAGCAGGGGCATGGCGCTCTTCCTTGTGGGCCAAGGCCCGGGCCGCCAGGGGCAGGCCCGGGGGCCGCGATCAGGCCGCGGCCGGGGTGTTGGGCTCGAAGCTGTCGGCGCGGGCCAGTTGCCACATGCGCGAGTAGAACTCGCCGGTGACTTCGCCGGTCAGCAATTCGCCGGGCTTGAGGAATACATGCAGTTGGGAGAATAGCTTGATCTCGGTGGCCGACATGCGCCGTACCAGGTGCTTGGCTTCCAATTGCGAAGGGTGCTGCAGGCCGGCGGCGGCGAGCATCTCGGCCAGGGCCTTGAGGGTATTGCGATGGAAGCTGTACACCCGCTGGGCCTTGTCCGGTACCACCAGCGCCCGCTGGCGCAGGTTGTCCTGGGTGGCCACGCCGGTCGGGCACTTGTTGGTATGGCAGCTCTGCGACTGGATGCAGCCGATGGCGAACATGAAGCCGCGCGCCGAGTTGGCCCAGTCGGCACCGATGGCCAGTACGCTGGCGATGTCGAAGGCGCTGACGATCTTGCCGCTGGCGCCGAGCTTGATCTTGTCCCGCAGGTTCAGGCCCACCAGGGTGTTGTGCACGAACAGCAGGCCTTCGCGCATCGGCGCACCGATATGGTCGGTGAATTCCACCGGTGCGGCGCCGGTGCCGCCCTCCTTGCCGTCGACCACGATGAAGTCCGGAAGGATGCCGGTCTCCAGCATGGCCTTGGCGATGCCCATGAACTCCCACGGATGGCCCAGGCAGAACTTGAAGCCCACCGGCTTGCCACCGGACAGTTCACGCAACTGCTGGATGAAATGCATCATTTCGATAGGGGTGGAGAAGGCACTGTGGCTCGATGGCGAGATGCAGTCCTCGCCCATGCGGATACCCCGGGTATCGGCGATTTCCTGGGTCACCTTGTGCTTGGGCAGGATGCCGCCGTGGCCAGGCTTGGCGCCCTGGCTCATCTTGATCTCGATCATCCGTACCTGGGGGTTGCTGGCCTGGGCGGCGAAGCGCTCCGGGTCGAAGCGCCCATCGCTGGTGCGGCAGCCGAAGTAGCCGCTGCCCAGTTCCCAGGTCAGGTCGCCGCCGTGTTCGCGGTGGTAGGGGCTGATGCTGCCTTCGCCGGTGTCATGGGCGAAGTTGCCGAGCTTGGCGCCCTGGTTCAGCGCGCGGATGGCGTTGGCGCTCAGGGAACCGAAGCTCATGGCCGAGATGTTGAACACCGAGGCCGAATAGGGCTGGGTGCACTGTGGGCCGCCGACGGTGACGCGAAAGCTGTCGGGATCGCTCAGGGGCGCCGGGCGCATGGAGTGGCCGATGAACTCGAACCCCGATTGGTAGACGTCGATCAAGGTGCCGAAGGGTTTGTCCGCACTCTGGTTCTTGGCCCGCGAATAGACCAGCGAGCGCTGGGCCCGGGAGAAGGGCAGGGCGTCGCTGTCGGACTCCAGCAGGTACTGGCGGATTTCCGGGCGGATGCCTTCGACCAGGTAGCGGATGTTGCCCAGGATCGGGTAGTTGCGGCGTACGGCATGGGGACTTTGCAGCAGGTCGAAGATCCCCAGCAGGCTCAGCAGGCCGGTGACCAGGGTGAAGGGCCAGACCCAGTCATATTCGACGAAGGGCAGGCTGGCGAGGGTGAATATCACGCAGGCGGCAAAGAAGGCATAGCGGCTCAGGAGTGACAGGCTCATACGGGTTCCTTGGTTCGGACTCATCAGATCGTTTGTCGGTACTCATTCTTGTTGGAGCGCTGGTTCTTATTGTTATGTCCGGGCGCGGCGACAGGCCGGGCCGGCTATCAGGCGCCATGCACCTGAAGAAAGTTCCGCGAACAGCTGGAGCCGGGAAGCCATGCCCCAGCGTGCTGGCGCTGATTGTCTTATGGTTTTTCACCGTCTCGGTGGAAATTTCCAGCTTACGGGCGATCTCCTTGCTGGAGCAACCGCTGATCAGCCGCTCTGGCGCGGCACAGACAGGCAGCCAGGGGCTTGTTGCAATCGGTTCTCGTTTGGAAAGTTATGATATGTTATTTTATAGCGTATTGAATTCACCCAAACGCCCTGGAGGCCCCCCATGAAACCCGGTATCCATCCCGATTACCGCACCGTGCTGTTCCACGACACCGCCGCCGACGTGTTCTTCCTCATCGGCTCCACCGTGGACACCGATCGCACCCACCAGTACAGCGACGGCCAGACCTATCCCTATGTGGCCCTGGACGTCTCCAGCGCCTCGCATCCGGTGTACACCGGCCAGCAGCGCAAGACCCAGTCCGAAGGCCGTATCGCCGGTTTCAACAAGCGTTTTGCATCCTTCGGCTCCGGCGGCAAGGCCGCCAAGTGAGTGCACCGGCAGCGCCCCTCGCCACTGGCCAGGGGCGTCGCTGAACGACAGCGGGACACTGTCGCTGGATGAATGGTGTTAAAAAGCCATCATCGCAATTGGAAATTCTTCTAATCTTCAATCAGGCAGCAAGCTTCGTTGTTGCCGGCACACGCAATGATGGACGCGTGCATCAACGTTGACCCGAGGTGTCCCCATGGGTGATCCGGACGTTGTCACAGTCTCCCGCTTACCCGGGGTCCTGCTGGTGGACGCCCAGGACCTGGTCCTGCAACGCCTGCGCCAGTTGCTCAGCCCCCATCCCTATGCACTGCATTTTGCCCGGGACGCCATCCAGGCCCTGCACGTGATGGGCCACTGCGAGGTGGACCTGGTGATCAGCGCCGCCCACCTGCCGCAGATGGATGGCCCGGCGCTGCTGACGCGCATCCACCAGCAGTATCCGGACACCGCACGGATCCTGCTGACCGGTGACCCGGACCCCAGGCTCGTCGCCCGGGCCATCAACGAGGGCGAGATCTATCGCTACCTGAACAAGCCCTGGGACGACCAGGAGTTGCTGCTGGCCCTGCGCCAGGCCCTCGACCACCAGCATGCCGAGCGTGAGCGCCAGCGCCTGGGGCTTCTGGTGCGCCAGCAGAACACTGAGCTCAAGGCGCTCAACGTCCAGTTGCAAAGACGCGTCGCGGCGCGCACCGCCGAGTTGCAGCAGACCGCCGACATGCTCGACCTGGCCTACGAGGAGCTCAAGCACAGCTATGCCACCGGTGCCGAACTGTTTTCCCTGTTGGTCAACCAGCGCCTGCCTCTGGCCAAGCAGACCAATCGGCGGATCATCGAGCTGGTACGTGCCTACTGCACGATCCAGGGGTTGGATGCGATCTTCCAGCGCGACCTGGCCATGGCCGCGGCCTTGCACAACATCGGCAAATTGAGCTGGAGCGATCAGCTGATGACCACCCCGGCGGACCTGCTGCATCACCAGCAACGCGAGCGCTACCGGGCCTATCCGCAACAGAGCGAATCGCTGTTGATGACCCTGGAGCCGGTGCAGGATGCCGCGCGGCTGATCCGTCATCACCAGGAACACTGGGACGGCAGCGGTTTTCCCGATCGGCTCAGGGGCGAGGCTATCCCCCTGGGCTCGCGGGTGCTCAAGCTGGCGGTGGATTTCATCGAGTTGCAGTGCGGCCTGATCCTGGAGCGCCGCATGAACAGCGACGAGGCCCTGGTCTTCATTCGCAAGTACGCCGGGCGCCTGTACGACCCGCAGCTGGTGGAGGGTTTCATCCAGGTGTGCTCGGTGTACCTGTGCGACGTGACCCTGGGCGATCCGTCGGTCCGGGTCCTGGGTACCCGCGAATTGGCGCCGGGCATGATCCTGGCGCGCAACCTCAACGCCGACAACGGCATGTTGCTGCTCAATGCCGGCAAGGTGCTCAACCTGCCGTTGGTGGACAAGCTGATTGCCTTCGAAACCATGGAGGGCGCGCGTTACAGCGTGTTCGTCAAGCTGCCCCGGGAAGAAACCGTGGGCGCCTGAGCGACAGCGAAAGACCATTGCTCGATAGCGTCGGGAGGGCGGCACGTGTGATCCTTGCCCCTTCATTTCCAAGGTCACCCCATCGCCATGCCTGCTTCTTCTGCTGATCCTTCCATCATTCGCATCGCCGCCGCGCTGTTGATCGGCGCCGACGGCCACACCCTGCTGGTGCGCAAGCGCGGCACCCGCGCCTTCATGCAGCCTGGCGGCAAGATCGAGGCCGGCGAGCAGCCGGTGCATGCCCTGGCCCGCGAGCTGGAGGAGGAACTGGGCCTGCGCATCGACCCGGCCCAGGCCCGCTACCTGCAGCAGTTCTCGGCTCCCGCGGCCAATGAGCCCGGCCATGTGGTGCAGGCCGAGGTCTTCCTGATCCGTATCGATACCCCGGTGACTCCGGCAGCGGAGATCGAGGAGGTGCGCTGGATCGATCCGGCCGGCGACGGAGATTTGTTCCTGGCGCCGTTGACACGGGATCTGATCTTGCCGTTTTATCGCCAGTCTCAAGCGACCCTCGCCTGATCGATCACTTGCCAAGGACTGCCATGATTCCACTGCACGACTACCTGATTTTCGTCGCCGCTTCCCTGTTGATGGTGCTGACCCCCGGGCCGAACATGATCTACCTGATCTCCCGTTCGATCTGCCAGGGACGCAAGGCCGGCGTAACCTCGTTGCTGGGCGTGGTGGCGGGATTCTTCGTCCACCTGATGGCCGCCTCCCTGGGGCTCACCGCTGTGTTCATGGCGGTGCCCATGGCTTATGAGGTCCTCAAGTGGGCAGGTGCCCTGTACTTGCTGTGGCTGGCCTGGCAGGCGCTCAAGCCCGGTGCCCGGTCGCCCTTCGAGGCCCAGCAACTACCGGCCGATTCGCCGCGCAAGCTGATGACCATGGGCTTCCTGACCAGTGCCCTGAATCCCAAGATCGCCGTGTTCTACCTGTCGATCTTCCCGCAGTTCATCCACCCCGAATACGGTTCGGTATTCACCCAGAGCATCATCCTCGGCCTGACCCAGATCAGCGTGAGTTTCTCGGTGAACCTGCTGATCGCCCTGTTCGCCGCCGGTATCGCTTCCTGGTTCGCCAGCAATCCGACCTGGTTGTCGGTCCAGCGCTATTTCATGGGCTTCGTGCTGGCAGGATTGGCGGTGCGCTTGATGTTCGAACAACGTCGTGCCAACTGAACACAGGAGTAGTGCCATGACAGAGTTTTCCAGCCCCGAGGCCGTGGTCGAGGAGCAACTGCAAGCCTATAACCGCAAGGACCTGGAGGCCTGGCTGGCGACCTATGCCAGGGACGCCCGGCAATACGAGCATCCGGCGACCTTGCTGGCCCGTGGTCATGAAGAGATCCGGGCCCGGGCGCAACTGCGCTTCCAGGAGCCCAACCTGCACGCCCGGCTGGTGCAGCGCTCGGTGATGGGCAATGTGGTCATCGATCATGAACTGATCAGCCGCACCTTCAGCGACGGCACCGGAACCCTGGAAACCGTAGCCATCTATGAAGTGCAGGACGGCAAGATAAAGTCCGCCTCATTCATCACCGGACAGAAGAGCCTCGATTGAACATGCAGATCCAGCGCCTGGTCCCGGAGGATGTCGAGCAGTACCGGGCCTTGATGCTCGAAGCCTACGACCGCCATCCCGAGGCATTCACCTCCAGTGTCCGCGAGCGGGAAAAACTGCCCCTGACCTGGTGGGCCGCGCGCCTGGATGGCGAGTTGGACGTGCTACTGGGGGCCTTCTGCGATGGGCGCCTGGTGGGGGTCGTTGGCCTGGCCTTCGAGCTGCGCGAAAAAGCCCAGCACAAGGCGACGCTCTTTGGCTTGTACGTCACCGCCCAACAGCGCAGCAGCGGCCTGGGCCTGCGCCTGGTGCAGGAGCTGCTGGCCGAAGCCGCGGAATACGAAGGCGTGCGCCTGGTGCAACTGACGGTGACGGCGGGCAACGACTCGGCGCTGGCCTTGTACCAGCGCTGCGGTTTCGTCCAGTACGGCCTCGAACCCCTGGCGGTGCGAGTGGGGGATGACTACTTCGACAAGATCCACATGTGGTACCGACTGCCGGAGCAAGGCTGAGCCGCCACCGGCAGTTTCGGGCAATCAACGCACCGCACTGACCCCGTCGAGGGTCGAGAACGAAGTGTCCTTGGCGGTCAGCAGGAAATCACGCATATAGGGCGCGTCCAGCATATCGGCGCGAATCGCCGCGTACAGGGTGGCGAACAGGCCCTTTTCCCCCAGCCGCTTGGCCTTCACATAGCCCCGCGAGCTGTATTCATGCAGCGCCCAATGGGGCATGCCGCACACGCCGCGACCGCTGGCCACCAGCTGCATCATCATCACCGTCAGTTCCGAGGTGCGCACCTGCGCCGGCTCGATGTCCGCCGGCTCCAGGAAGCGGGTGAAGATGTCCAGGCGATCGCGCTCCACCGGATAGGTGATCAGAGTTTCGCTTCGCAGGTCTTCGGGAACTACGTAGGGCTTGCCCGCCAGCGGGTGCTGGTTGGCGACCGCCAGCATGGCCTCGTAGGTGAACAGCGGCACGTAGGTGATCCCGGCCAGGTCCACCGGGTCGGAGGTTACCACCAGGTCCAGGTCGCCACGGGCCAGGGCCGGCAGCGGGGCGAAGGAAAAGCCCGAAGCCAGGTCCAGCTCCACCTCAGGCCAGGCGTCGCGAAACTGGTCGATGGTCGGCATCAGCCACTGGAAGCAGCTGTGGCATTCGATGGCCATGTGCAGGCGCCCGGCGGTGCCGCCGGCCAGTCGCGACAGGTCGCGTTCGGCGCCCCGCAGCAGTGGCAGGGTCGCGTCCGCCAGTTGCAAGAGGCGCAGGCCGGCGCTGGTGAAGCGTACCGGCTTGGTCTTGCGCACGAACAGCGGCATGCCCAGGCGCTCTTCCAACTCCTTGAACTGGTGGGACAGGGCGGACTGGGTCAGGTGCAGGCGTTCGGCGGCTTCGACCAGGCTGTCGGCTTCGCGCAAGGCGTGCAGGGTCTTCAGGTGACGGATCTCGAGCACCGGGCTCTCCATGAATGAATTTACTGATAAGTGCGAAGGCTGGTGAGTTTGTCTCATGTTCAAGGGGCTGTCGACCACTGGCGCCGCTTTATCCGGGGTTTTGCCCCATGCCGTTCCGGCGGGCACGACCGTCGGGGCAATCTTCATCAAATTGTCACGCAACTGTGGCAGCGCGAATCATCGAACTTCATCAGACTCGCGCTCCACTGGGGTTCTGCGTTTCGGTGTTTTCCATGCGGGCAAGATTTCTTTCAGGTTGTCTCTTGCTGGCCGGGCTATTGCTCGGCCAGTTTGTTTTTGCGTCCGGGCGTTGCGACGTCGATGTGGCGACCCAGCGGGTCGACCTGCCACAGGTGAGCCTGGCGTACCAGAGCATCGGCCGGGCTTCGGATCCGGCCCTGCTGCTGGTCATGGGCCTGGGCGGGCAGTTGATCCATTGGCCGGACGAGGTGGTGGTCGCCCTGTGCCAGCAAGGCTTCCGGGTGATCCGCTATGACAACCGCGACGTCGGCCTGTCCACCTGGCGCCAGGCGCCGGCCAGCGCCAACCTGACGCTCGAAGTGCTGCGCTACAAGCTCGGCCTGCCAGTGGCCGCGCCCTACACCCTGACCGACATGGCCGATGATGCCCTGGGGCTGATGGATGCCCTGCATGTGGAGCAGTTCCATGTGCTGGGGGCGAGCATGGGCGGGATGATCGCCCAGCACCTGGCGGCGATGGCTCCGCAGCGGGTCGAGAGCCTGACCCTGGTGATGACCAGTTCCGGCGCCGAAGGCCTGCCGGCACCCAACGCGGCGCTGGTGCAGTTGCTGTCGCGGCGCAATGCGCCCAACCGGGAGGCGGCCCTGGAACAGCAGGCGGACTTGCTGGCGGCCCTGGGCAGCCCCAAGGTGCATGACGATCGCCAGGTATTGCTGCACCAGGCGGCGCTGGCCTATGACCGGGCGTTCAATCCCGAGGGGGTCAAGCGCCAGATCATGGCGATCCTCGCCGAGCCGAGCCGGGTGACCA
The DNA here is from genome assembly GCF_009380155.1 of Pseudomonas piscis. Classification (GTDB taxonomy): domain Bacteria; phylum Pseudomonadota; class Gammaproteobacteria; order Pseudomonadales; family Pseudomonadaceae; genus Aquipseudomonas; species Aquipseudomonas piscis. Next base: position 335,060 of record NZ_WHUV01000003.1, read on the forward strand.
TGCTCAAGCAATTGCGGGTGCCGACCCTGGTGGTCCATGGCACTGCCGATCCGTTGCTGCCGGTGATGCATGGGGTGCATCTGGCCGCGCATATCCAGGGCAGCCAGTTGAAGCTGATCCCGGGGCTGGCCCATCGTTTCCAGGAAGCGTTCAAGGCGCCACTGCTGGCGGCGGTGCTGCCGTACCTGCAAAGCCATCGCGAAGATACGTCGCACTGGGCGCAGATCGAGCCGCTGGAAGTGGGGCGCATGCTCTGAGCCAAGCCTCAAGCGGATAGATTTTCGCTAGCGGCTTGTCGCTGTTCGCGTCAGCGAACGATCTTGTCCACCTGGATCCCGAGTTTCTTCAGGCGATACCAGAAGCTGCGTTCGGAGATGCCGATCATCTGGGCGGCGGCGGCCTGGACGCCGTTGCTCTGGTGCAGGGCCGCGAGGATGTAGGCCTTTTCCACTTCGGCCAGGGCAGCGTCCAGATCGCTGGGCACTTGCGGCCCGACGTTGAGAGCGACGCTGGCGGCTCCCTCCTCGGCACGGGTATCGAACAGGTAGCCCGGCAGGTCGCTTTCCTCGATGGTCTGGCCGGTGGCGACGATGGTCGCCCGCTCCACGCAGTTCTGCAGCTCGCGGATATTGCCCGGCCAGTTGTAGTTGGCCATGGCCTGCAAGGCCTGGGGACTGAAGCCAGTGATGCGCTTGCCGGCGGTGGCCCCCAGGCTGTGGGCGAAATGCCGGGCCAGCGGGCCGATGTCCTCGACGCGCTCGCGCAGGGCCGGCAAGGGAATGGGGAACACATTGAGGCGGTAGTACAGGTCTTCGCGAAACTCCTTGTCGGCCACCGCTTGCAGCAGGTCCTTGTTGGTCGCGGCGATCACCCGCACATCGACCTTGCGCTCCCGCGGATCGCCCACCGGCTCGATCACCCGCTCTTGCAGCGCGCGCAGGATCTTGGCTTGCAGGGCCAGGGGCATGTCGCCCACTTCGTCGAGGAACAACGTGCCCTTGTCCGCCTGCTGGAAGCGCCCGACCCGATCGGCCACGGCGCCGGTGAAGGCGCCCTTGCGATGGCCGAACATCTCGCTTTCCAGCAAGCCTTCGGGGATGGCCGCGCAATTGACCGCGACGAATGGTTTGCCAGCGCGATTGCCGTGCTTGTGGATGGCCCGGGCGACCATTTCCTTGCCGGTGCCGCTTTCGCCGGTGAGCAGGATGGTGGCATTGCTCTCGCGGACCGAGTCCACCGCTTGCAGCACCTGGCGAAAGGCCGGGCTGTCGCCCACCAGGCTGTCGATCTGCTGGTGCTCCTCAAGTTCGGCGCGCATGCGCTGGTTGTCCTTGAGGATGTCGCGAAACTGCAGGGCCTTGCTGACGGTGATGTCCAGCTCGTCGATGTCGAAAGGCTTGGCGATGTAGTCGTAGGCGCCGTTGCGCATGGACTGCACGGCGTTCTTCACGGTGCTGTAGGCGGTCATCACGATCACCGGCAACTGCGGGTAGCGCTGCTTGATCTCGCCCAGCAACTGCGGGCCGTCCATGCCGGGCATGCGCCAGTCGCTGATCACCAGGTCGATGTCCTCCTGTTCCAGCACCTTGAGCGCGTGCAGGCCGTTGCCCGCGGTGAACACCTGGATGCCGTTCTGGCCCAGGGCCGAGGACAGCAGGTCACAGAGCTTGGGTTCGTCGTCGACCACCAACAGGTTATGCGTCATCGCGGTCCTCATCATCCTCGTCGTCTTCACCATTGGCCGGAATGTACAGGCTGAAGGTGGCGCCGGCATCCTTTTCGCTGGCGCATTCGATGTGGCCGTCATGACTTTCCAGGATCGAATAGACCTTGGCCAGGCCCAGGCCGGTACCCGAGGCCTTGGTGGTCACGAACGGCGTGAAGATGCGCTCCAGCATGTCCGGCTCGATGCCCTGGCCGGTATCGCCGATGCTGATGATGGTTTCGTCCTCCTGCTGGGCGATGCCCAAGGTCAGGCGGCCGCCTTCGGGCATGGCGTCGATGGCATTGAGGATCAGGTTCAGGCAGGCCTGCTTGAGCTGGCGGGCGTCGGCGTGGATGGTCGCGCCCGGGGCCAGGTCCTCGATGCGTGCGTCGATGTTGTGGGTCGCCAGTTCCGGGCCGCAGAACCCCAGCAGTTCCTCGAGCAGGGGCCGCGCCGGCTGGGTGGCGCGGATCGGTGCGCTGGGCTTGGCGAAGTCGAGGAACTCGGTGATCAGGTCGTTGATCCGGCTGACTTCGCTGATCACGTATTCCAGGTGGCGCTTGTCGTTCTCGGGCAGGTCGGCCCGGCGGTGCAGCAGTTGGGTGGCGGTCTTGATGATGCCCAGCGGATTGCGGATCTCGTGGGCCAGGCCCATGGCGACTTCGCCCAGGGCATGCAGGCGGTCACGGCGGCGCAGTTGCCCCTCCAGGTGTTGCAACTTGCCCAGGCGCTCGGTCATGTGGTTGAAGGTGCTGCTCAGTTCCGCCAGCTCGTCGCCGCCGATCACCGGCACCCGTTGCCGGTAGTCGCCGCTGATCACCGCCTGTACGCCCTTGGACAAGCCCCGCAGGGGCCGGGTCAGGCGTTGCGACACCAGCCAGCCGACGCACAGCGAGGCCGCCGAGCTGAGGAGGAAGATCAGGATGAACAGGTTGCTCTGGTTGACCAGGCCCACCAGGCTGCTGTGGCGCAGCAGGCCGCTGAAGATCACTCCCACCAGGTCGCCGCTGTCGTTGAAGATCGGCCGGTACAGTCCGCTGTAGCGGCTGGTGAACTGCTCGGTGGGTTGGCGCGTGGTGCGCAGGATGTCCTCGATCCGGTGCGGTACCCGTGGCGGGTGGTCCTCGAAGCGCTGGGTGGCGAAGATTTCCGAGAAGTCGTCGGCCTTGGCCAGGTACAGGCGCAGGTCCAGGGAGTGCACGTCGGCCACGCTGGTGAGGAAGCTGGCGTCCAGGTAGGTGGCGATCAACAACTGGTAGTCGACGCCGTCGAGGTTGGTCTGGAAGGTCGAGACCACCACGCCGGTGGCCGCACCGCCGACCTGGATGGTCTGCAACACGGCGTTGGAGGCGGTGCTGATCTGCCCGACCACATCGTCGGCGGCGGTGGTGAACATCACCTTGTGGTCGCTCTTGCGAATCAGCGCCACTACATCGATGCCCATGGAATCGGCGATATCGGCGGTGAGCTTGTCATGCTTGGCTGCGTTGCGTTCCCCCGGGGGCCGGGTGTAGCGCAGGAACAGCTGGGCGATCCGGGCGTTGTCGCGCAGGATCTCGGTGATCTCGTCCTCGACGATTTTGGTGGATTCCTGCAGCCAGATCCGTACGTTGCTGTCGAAGATTTCCGACAACGTGGTGGCTGCCAGCTCGGCGGCGATCATGGTGGGAATCACGCTGACCAGCCAGAACGCCAGCACCAGCTTGCGCTGCAGGCTCCAGCGGGAGATGGCGAAGGGGCGGGGAGGACGACGATCTTTTCTGGTCATGTACTTTCGCTTATTGCAGCGGCCATGGCGGGGTCGGAGCGATCCGGGCGGACAAAGCGTTTTATCACCTTCAGCAACGCGTTGAGCAAGGGATTGCGGTGGCGGAAAAACAGCATGTTAGCGGTGAAGCGACAGCCCAGGCGCAATTTGCTCGCATAACCGGCCTGGCCGCACTCGTACAACGGGATGCGCTGCTGGATGCAGTAGTCGACGTTGGCCAGCCAGCTGCGAAAATACAGGTTGTAATCGCGGGTGACATCCAGGTCGTGGGCGAAGAACTTGTCGATCAGCCGATGCTGGTCGATGAGCACCAGGTTGAACGCCACCAGTTGCTCGCCGACCCAGTACAGGACGCAGGCGGCCCGTTCACCCAGCTGTTCGAGGATGCCGGTGAAGTACTCCGCCGGCAGGCGTTCGAACTGCAGGTCGGCGCGGTTCAGGGTCGCCTCGTACAGGCGCATGATGTCCGGTAGCACGTCATCGATCCGCTGCCGCCACTCGATGCGCGGCGCCGGCGCCCGGAGCTTGCGGCGCAGGTCCTTGCGGGTGGACTTGCCCAGGGTGCCCAGGTAGGCGTCGATGGAGGCGAAGGGTATCGGCAGCAGGGCGCTGGGCAGGCTCGGCATCGCCTGCAGCCCGGCGGCCAGGCAACTGGCGGCCCATTGCCGGTCGTGGCTGGCGGCGTCCTTGACCGCCATCAGGCCGATGCCGAAGCTGTCGGCGTCGGCCCGGGCCAGCTTCAGCAACTCGTCCAGCAGGGCTTGGCGGCGTTCGGCCGGTACATGGCTGGCGGTGCCGACATTGCACTGTTCGGCCACTGGCGAGCCGATGGCGTACAGGCGCAGTTGCAGGACCCCGGGCCATTGGCGTTCCAGGCGCTCGGTAAAGCGCTTGGCCAGCCCCGAAACCGTGGTGTCGAGCCGGTACTGGGTGGTGAAGGCCGGCGCCACCGCCACCAGGGTCGATCCCTCGTAGACCGCCAGGTAGCGCCAGCGGAAATCGGCGATGGCGGCTTTTTCCACGGCCAGGTAATAGTCCCAATCCTCCAGGGCCCCTGGAAAACAGTCGTTCCAGGCACTGCGTTCGATGGCCTGTATGGTTGAAAAGGCTTGGGCGGTAATCACGTCTCGTCCTTAAGTCACGCCAGCTGTCGATAGTCTTCGCGCAGGCTCGGGCTGGTCACCCGTTGCTGGATGAAGTCGGCGCTCAGCTCGATCACCCGCTGGTATTGCAGGTCCACGGTGATCATGTGGTAGCAGTTGTCCAGGAGGATCTTGGTCACCGGGCCGCCGAGCTTGCGCTCCACGTAGTCGGCATTCCAGGTACTGGTGATGTCGTCTTCGCTGGAGTGCAGGACCAGGGCCGGGGTCATGATCGACGGCATGCGTTTCTTGACCACGGCGTTCATCCGGTGCAACTCGCGCACCGTCACGCCCTCCATGGTCAGGAGTCCGGCATCGCTGCTGGCGCCGGCCTTCATCTGCTTCTCGACGATGGCCCGCAGGCGTTCGTTCTTGATGCCGTAGGGTGGTTTTTCCTCGAAGCGGCAGATATGCACGCCGAACGGGATCTTCATCAGCAGCGGGGTCAGGAACGCCAGCTTGTTGATGCTCCAGCCGTCGTACTTGAGGGTGGTGGAATACATCAGCAGGCCGCTGATCCGCCCCGGGTGCTCGGAGGCCAGGTACATCGACATCACCGCGCCCATGGACAGGCCGCCGACGAACACCTGCTCGTGGCGTTGCTGCATGGCGGCGAAGGTCTTGCGCACGCCTTGGTACCAGTCCTGCCAGCCGGTGGCCTGCAGGTCGCTGTTGTCCCCGCAGTGCCCGGGCAGGGTCGGTACGTACACGGTGCACGTACCGTCCTTGGCCAGGCCCTGGGCCACCCGACGGAGTTCCGTCGGGGTGCCGGTCAGGCCATGGATCAACAAGATCCCGACCTGACCCGTGCCGAGAACGAAGCCGGCGTCGCCTTCGCCCAGATCGATCTCAGCCATGCTCATCGCTTCATGGCCCGATCCAGCAGGCGGTCCAGCAGGGCCAGCCCCAGATCGATTTCCGCGTAGCTGATTTCCAGCGATGGCGCCAGAGTGATCACGTTCTTGTAGTAGCCGCCCACGTCGAGGATCAGGCCCAGGCGCTGGCCGTCGATGACGATGTCGCCCTTCATGCCTTCCTCGACCATGTAGTCCAGGGTCGCCTTGTCCGGGGTGAAGCCGTCGGTGGTGCAGATCTCGCAGCGCAGGGCCAGGCCCAGGCCGTCGACGTCGCCGATGATCGGGTAGCGCTTCTGCAGGTCCTTGAGGCCTTCGAGGAAGTACTTGCCCTTCTCCATGACCATCGCGCCGTAGTCGATCTCGCTGGTCATCTTGAACATTTCCAGGCCCACGGCGGTGCCCAGCGGGTTGGAGGCGAAGGTGGAGTGGGTCGAGCCTGGCGGGAACACGCCCGGGTTGATCAGCTCTTCACGGGCCCAGATGCCGCCCAGCGGGTTGAGGCCGTTGGTCAGTGCCTTGCCGAACACGATCACGTCAGGCTGGACGTCGAAGTGCTCGATCGACCACAGCTTGCCGGTACGGTAGAAGCCCATCTGGATTTCGTCGACCACCAGCAGGATGCCGTGCTGATCCAGCACTTGCTTGAGCTCGCGGTAGAAGTTCATCGGCGGGATCACGTAGCCGCCGGTGCCCTGGATCGGCTCGGCGTAGAATGCTGCGTATTCGCTCTGGCCGACCTTCGGGTCCCAGACCCCGTTGTATTCGGTTTCGAACAGACGGGCGAACTGCTTCACGCAGTGGCTGCCGTACTCTTCCTTGGTCATGCCTTTCGGGCCGCGGAAGTGGTACGGGAACGGAATGAACTGCGCACGCTCGCCGAAGTGGCCGTAGCGGCGGCGGTAGCGGTAGCTGGAGGTGATGGACGAGGCGCCCAGGGTACGACCGTGGTAGCCGCCTTCGAAGGCGAACATCAGGCTCTTGCCGTTGCTGGCGTTACGCACGACTTTCAGCGAGTCCTCGACGGACTGCGAACCACCGACGTTGAAGTGCACGCGACCGTCGAGGCCGAACTTCTTCTTGGCGTCGACCGCGATCATTTCCGACAGCTCGATCTTGCCTTTGTGCAGGTACTGGCTGGCGATCTGCGGCAGGGTGTCGATCTGCTGCTTCAGGGCGTTGTTCAGGCGCGGGTTGGCGTAGCCGAAGTTCACCGCCGAGTACCACATCTGCAGGTCGAGGTAGGCCTGGTCTTCGGTATCCCAGACGTAGGAGCCTTCGCAGCGGCTGAAGATGCGCGGGGGTTCGATGTAGTGGACGGTATCGCCGTAGGAGCAGTACTTGGCTTCTTTTTCCAGAAGGACCTGGTCTTCTGCGGTAGCGATGCGGATATCAGACATGGTGGAAGAGTTCCTGGGTTTCAAGAGAGAAAGTGGTGGCGTTGGCGGCTTCGCGCGGCAGCTTGGCCAGCAGCGCCGGCAGTTCGGCGAAGGAGTCGAAGCGCGCGTAGGGAATGGCGTTGCGTTCGCAGTACTCGGCCAGGCGGCCCTTGGCGAAGACGAAGTCGGCGGTGGAGGCCACGCACATGTCGGACTGGCCGTCGCCGATCACCAGCACGCGTTTGCCGCGCGGGGTGGACTTGCACTTGCAGTTGCCGGAAGCGGCCCGGCAAGCGTCGCTGGAATACGGGAAGTCGATGCGCCAGCTGTTGTGGTCGACCTGGCGCAGGCGGTTGGCGAGGATCGGCAGCAGGGTCACGTAGTTGCGCGCCAGGATGCGGGCAATGCCCTGTTCGATGCCGTCGCTGACCACTTCGATGGTGGCGCCCAGGCCGATCACATGGTCGACGAAGTCAGGGAAGTCGGGGTCGATCTCGACACTGTCGAAGTAGCCCAGCAATTCGGCGGGCGAGGCCTTGACCAGGGCCAGTTGGCGACTGAGGCATTCCCGGGAGCCGATATGACCGTCCAGCCACTCTTGCTCGATGGTTTCCCAGCTTGGGTCGGCGAAGCGTTGGAGGACGTTATCGATCACGTCGGCGCGGGAGATGGTCCCGTCGAAGTCACATACGATATGCCAGTGCATCATCTGCTGTTACCTGTTGAATAAGAGCGTTGTGTACGCTTGTGGCAGAGGTAGAGCAGGGACTGTGCCAAGTAGGGGAAACCCAGCGGGGCTGGGGCTTTGCTTGGAAGGGCAGGCGATTTGTAGCTTGGTAGCTACAATTTTTGTAGCTTGCTACAAACAACATCAGTGCTTGCGCTCGAGGCTGTCCGTGGTGATTGATGCGCGCATTTTCAGATAAGGAATTTCATTCATGCCAAGGTTCACCTTCCCCTCCCTCCTGGCCGGCCTGCTGTCGCTGGGCCTTGCCTGTAGCGCCTGGGGCGACTCCGGCATCACTGGCGAAGCGGGCCTGGGCATCGGCTACCAACCCCACGACCCTACGGCCAGCCGCTACGACACCACGCCCTTGCCCTACCTGGACCTGGACTGGGGCGATGTCAGCCTGAGCACCGACGACGGCCTGACCTGGGATGCCTTCAAGAGCAATGGCTGGAGTGCCGGGCCCTACATCAATTACCTGCAGGGGCGTAATGCCGACGGCTCGTTGCGCGGGTTGCGGGACGTGCCGGACATGGCCGACGTCGGTGGTTTCGTGCAGTACGCCCCGGATGATTTCTGGCGCGTGTTCGCCGCCGTGGGCCAGGCCGTGGGCGGTTCCGGTGGCCAGGGCGGCATGCTGGGCAAGGTGGGCGCCGAGATCGGCTACCCCTTGGGCATGGGCATCATCGGCAGCAACAACCTGACCCTGCACTTTGCCGATGCCCGGCAGAACCAGACCTTCTTCGGTGTCAGCACCAAGGAGTTCCTGGCCTCTGGCATCCAGCGCTATGACGCCGGCGGTGGCCTGCAGAACTTCACCCTGACCCAGAACATCCAGGTCCCGCTGGGGCGCAACTGGTCGCTGGTGGCCAGCGCCAGCTGGATCCGCCTGGTCAACTCGGCGGCCGACAGCACCATCGTGCGCGACAAGGGCCACGTCAACCAGGGACAAGTACAGACCGCCATCAGCTACCGTTTCTGAGGGCTTTGCAGCCTGGCGCCCGGGGCTGGACCAGCCACGGGCGCCGCCAGGAGGAAAACTGGTCTGGCCTTTGCAACAGGCGCCATGAATTCAATTTCTCAGGAAGTTCTTCATGGCCCGTCCTGCCTATCGTTTGCTCGCCTATTCCCTCTGGGACCTGATCCCGATCGTCATGGCCCTGGCGCATTTCGCCTTCGTCCTGTGGCTGGTGCTGGATTTCCACGCGCTGTCCTGGTGGATCATCATCCCGGCCGCGCTGCTGTACGCCGTCAGCCTGTCGTGGAGCATCAACAGCATTTCCCACAACCAGATCCACAACGCCTACTTCACGCCCTCCTGGATGAACCGCGCCTTCGACCTGCTGCTGTCGGTGACCATCGGTTTTTCCCAGACCCTGTACCGCGACATCCATAACCGCCACCACCGGGGCAACTCCGACCTGCCGGACGCCAATGGCAAGACGGTCGATCCGCTGTCGATCTACCTGCATGGCAAGAACGGCCAGCCGGACAACCCATGGGCCTATACCTTCCTCAGTTTCTTTCGCGATGATCCGAAGGAGATCTACCAGCAAATGCAGCGCAAGCGCCCGGACGATGCCCGCTGGGTGAAAGTGGAAATCGCCGTGACCGTGGCCTTCTACCTGGCCCTGGCGCTCTTCGACTGGCACGCGGTGCTGGTGCTGTTGCCGTTCTGGTACCTGGGCCAGTCGCTGTCGTCGCTCAATGGCTACTACGAGCACCTGGGCGGTAATCCCGACCTGCCGATCGCCTGGGGCGTGAGTTCCTATAGCCCGCTGTACAACCTGATCTGGATGAACAACGGCTACCACGCCGAGCACCACTACCGGCCGAAGATGCACTGGACCAAGGTCAAGGCCTTCCATCGCCAGATTCGCGAGGAACAGCGTGCGGCGGGGGTGAAAGTGATCCCGGTGTCCCACGGACTGGGCTTTTTGGTTTCCCGCCGCAAGTAACCTGTAGCTGCCGCCGAAGGCTGCGCACGACCGCGCAGCTGCCGCAGGAGGCTGAAGTCTGAAGGTCCTGATGACCTTGTCGCAGCCTGGCGGCAGCGGCTACACGAAGCCGATCCTGTACCGCTGCCGAAGGTTGCGCAGCGGGCGCAGGGTGTTTTCAGGCTTCCTCCCCTTCGGCCAGCAGGGCGATCCCGCCCATGATCACGAAGACCCCGAGCCAGTGCAGCGGGTTGATCTGCTCGCCCAGCATCAGCCAGGAGCCCAGCAGCACTACCACATACACCAGGGCGCTCAGGGGAAAGGCCAGGGACAGGCTGCTGCGCCGCAGGATCAGCATCCAGACGAAGAATGCGCCGATGTAGCAGGCGATCGCCGTCAGCACCCCGGGATTGGCGACGACCGCCGCCAGCCATTGCAGGCTGAAATCCATCTGTCCCAGTTGATCGCCGCCGACCTTGGTGGCGATCTGGCCGGCCCCTTCGAAACTGATCAACAAGAACCACAGCAGCAGGGTACCCAGGCGCCCATGCAGCCAGTCGTTAGCTTGGTTCGAACTCATGAAGCGTTTCCTTGTATCGGTTGGACAGGGCTCAGGTACTGGCGACGCAGACCAGCATCACGCCGGCGGTGATTACCAGGGTACCGAGCCAGCGCCGGCGGCTGACGGTTTCCCCCAGCACCACCTTGCCCGCCAGCACCACTCCGCAATAACCCAGGGCCGCAGCCGGGAACAGCAGGCTCAGGGGGGCCCGGGACAGGGCCTCGAGCCAGACGAAAAACTCCACCACGTAGGCGCCTACCCCGCACCACAGCAGCGGGGCGTTGAACACCTGGCCCCAGAAGGCGTTCAGGCGGAAGCCGCCCTCCAGCTCCGGCAAGCGGTCCAGGCCCAGCTTGAAACACAACTGGCCGATCACATCCAGGAGGATGGAAAAGGCCACCAGCAACACGACGGTCAAGGTCATGGGAACAGCTCCTCGAACAGCGAAATCAGGGCTTCATTGGTCACCGAGTTGCGCAGCAGATCCTCCTGGCTCCAGCGTTCGGGCGGTGGCTGGTCGGACTTGGCCTCCCAGCGCTTGAAGGCATTGCTGAAGGCCGGTTGGGCGAATTCGCCGCAAACATCGATACCCAGTATCCGTTTGCGCGCGGCCAGGGCGCGGATGGCTTGCAGCAGGTGTTCCAGGCGCATGCCGCCCTGGTCCCAGTTGGTGGCGGCGTCCTCGCTGGCCAGCACGTCCTTGTCGATGGTGATCCAGACCGCCGCGGTGGGCAGGCTGGCGATCATGCCGTCGAGGAAGTCCGTCCAGTCCTGCTGGGCCAGGTTGCGCCAGTGCAGGTGCTGGTCTTGCTGCTGGTGCCCGGCGCCGTCGCCGACCCGGCCCCAGACCCGGGAGGGTTCGTGCTGCCAGGGGAACAATTGCAACTTGCCGTGCTTCAAGGCGCCGAGGTTGCCGCCGCGCAGTTGCGGGTTGTGCAGGTCTTCGCTGCAGGGGCCCAGGGTGACGATGCGCTGGATATTGGGCAGTTGCAGCGCCCGGTTGACCCAGGATCCGCAATGCCGGCGCGGGGCGAAGCGCACCCAGTCCGGATGGTTGTCGAAGTGGATCAGGCTCACCGGCTCCGGCAGGTTGCGCAGGAAGGCCGGGGTCAGGTGGTGATAGTCGCCGGAGCCGACGAAGAAGATTTCCGGCTGCGGGCCGCTATGCCGGGGCCGCCGTTCGAGGCGCTCGATGAATTGGCGGTAGGTGCGCTCGGTGGACCAGAGCCGCAGCCTGGGGCCCAGGTCCAGCAGGTCGATGCGTTGCGCCTGGCCACTTTGCAGGCGCCGGGTGATGGGCTCCTGGGCGGTCAGGCTGTGGTCGAGATCTAGAATGTTCAAGGTGTACTTTACCCATGGCAGCGCCCCCCGGGAAACTGCGTGATCAGGCTGGAACGCAGGCCAGGCGGGCTTTGCCGGGTAAATGCAAGGGTCGGGCCAGGGCCGCATATGGACCTGCCCGGGCGGGCCTCAGGCGTGGATCCGGACCCAGACGCCGACCAGGATGCTGGCGGCCATCAGCCAGGCCACTGCGGCCACCGCCAGAGACGCCTCCAGGCGCAGGCGGTCGATCATCAAGTACAGGGTCGCCAGGTAGACGAAGTAGGGAATGATCGACCACATGCCGAACAGGATGGTGGTCTTCAGGTCATCGAGCGAACGGTCTTTGCCGACGATGTAGTGGGCGATCAGGGCGAAGGTCGGGAACAGTGGTACCAGCCCGGCAATGTAGTAGTTCCGGGTCTTGGCCAGTGCCGCGAGAATTACCACCACAGCCGCGCCCAGCGCGGCTTTCAACAACAGGTCCATGGATAGGGCGTCTTGGGGTCAGTGGCTCAGGCCGTACTTCTTGACCTTGTCGAACAGCGTGGTCTTGGCCATGCCCAGCTCCTGGCTGGCCTGGGTCAGGTTACCGCCGCTGCGTTGCAAGGCATCGTTCAACAGGTTGCGTTCGAAGGCTTCCACCGCCTCGGCGAAGCCCAGGCCCTGGCCGCTGCCACTGCCGGATTTCTTGAAGGCCGGCAGGCCCAGGGCGAAGCGCTCGGCGACGTTGCGCAATTCGCGCACGTTGCCCGGCCAGTCGTGGCTCATCAGGTTCGACAGGGTCTGGTTGTCCAGCTCTGGCGCCACGCGGTCGAAGCGCAGGGATGACTGCTGCAGGAAGTGCTCGAACAGTTGCAGGATGTCTTCGCGCCGCTCGCGCAGGGGTGGCAGCTCCAGGGTCACCACGTTGAGGCGGTAGTACAGGTCGCTGCGAAACTCCTTGGCCTGGCTCAACTGGTTGAGGTCCGACTTGGTCGCGGCGATCACCCGGCAGTCCACGGCCACGCTCTGGTTCGAGCCCAGGCGCTCCAGGGTACGCTCCTGCAGCACCCGCAACAGCTTGATCTGCAAGTTGATGGGCATGCTTTCCACTTCATCGAGGAACAGCGTGCCCTGGTGAGCGTGCTCGATCTTGCCGATGCGCCGCTTGCCGGCACCGGTGAAGGCGTTGGCCTCGTGGCCGAAGATTTCGCTCTCGAACAGGTTTTCCGGCAGGCCGCCGCAGTTCAAGGCGACGAACTGTTGCTGGTGGCGCCGACTGAAGTCGTGCAGGCACCGGGCGACCAGTTCCTTGCCAGTGCCGGTCTCGCCTTCGATCAGTACGTTGGCCGAGGTGTCGGCGACGTTGGCGATCAATTCCCGCAGGTTCTGCATCGCTGGCGAGCGGCCGATGATTCGCCCCTCCAGGGAGCTGCGTTCGGCCAGCTGGCGCCGTAGTGAACTCACTTCACGGGCCAGGCCCCGCTGTTCCAGGGCGCGGCGAGCCACTTCCACCAGGCGCTCGGGGGAAAACGGCTTTTCCATGAAGTCGTAGGCGCCGTTCTGCATCGCCCCCACCGCCATGGAGATGTCGCCATGGCCGGTGATCAAGACCACCGGCAGGCTGCGATCGCGAGCCTTGAGGCGGGTCAGCAGTTCCAGGCCGTCGATGCCCGGCAGGCGGATGTCGCTGACCACGATGCCGGGAAAGTTGTCCCCGACCTGGGCCAGGGCATCTTCGGCGCTGCCTACGCCGATGCAGGGAATGTCTTCCAGGGCCAGGGCCTGTTGGCAACCCAGCAGGACATGGGGGTCGTCTTCGACGATCAGCACGGTCAGCTCGTGGTTCATATCGGCTCGGCTCGATTAGGGCTTGCCAGGGGCAAGCTGAGGACAAAGGCGGTGCCGCCGCTTGCCGGATGTTCCACCCCCAGGCTGCCGCCGGTGGCGGCGGCGAGGCTGGCGGACAGGGTCAGGCCCAGTCCCAGCCCCTGTTCGCCGGGTTTGGTGGTGAAGAAGGGTTCGAACAGATGCTTGCGTGTCTCGGGGTCGATGCCATGGCCGTTGTCCCGTACCCGCAGGCGGTACTTGCCGTCGGCGGATTCGCCTTCGAGCCAGAGCTGCGGCGCCGGCTGTGCCTGCATGGCATCCAGGGCGTTGCCTATGAGGTTGACCAGGATCTGCTCCAGGCGTGTCTGGTCGATCTGCAGGGTCTGCTCGGCGAAGTCGCGATGCAGTTGCAGGGGCAGCGGTTCCAGGCGCGCGCCGAGGACTTGCAAGGCGGCGTCCACCGCCTTGCCCAGGCTGGCCTGGCCCTGGTCGTCGCCACGACGGGCGAAGGAGCGCAGGCTGGCGGTGATGCGCCCCATGCGGTCGATCAGTTCATTGATGGTCTTGAGGTTGGCGCTGGCGGTGTCCAGGGCGCCGCGCTCGAGGAAGCGCACGGTGTTGCCCGATAGCGTGCGCAGCGCTGCCAGCGGCTGGTTGAGTTCGTGGGCGATGCTGGTGGACATCTGGCCGATGGCTGCCAGCTTGCCGGCCTGGACCAGCTCGTCCTGGGCCCGGCGCAGGGTCTCCTCGGCTTGGCGGCGCTCACGGATCTGCGCTTTGAGCCGTTCGTTGCTGGCGCGCAGGTCGGCGGTGCGCTCGGTGATCCGTCGTTCGAGCTGGCTGTTGGCTTCCTGCAAGGCCTCGCGGGCGGCCAGGCGGGTGGCGATGACCTTGCGCCGTTCGTTCCAGGCGATCATCAGGAAAGCCACCAGGGCGAAGGCCACGGCCACCAGGATGCCCTGGTTGATGGCTTCGCGGCGCAGATCCTGCAAGGGCGTCAGCAGGGTGAAATTCCACGGGGTGTCGCTCAGGGGCCGAGTCTGGGACAGGTAGCTGATGGGCTGTTCGTCGTCCGCCAGCTCGGTATTGGCGGGGAAGGTGAGTTTCTCCACGCCCTCGTCCAGGCGCTCGCGGGCCAGGGGTTCCAGTTCGTTGAGCGGGAACCAGTAGTACTGCAGGCTGCGGGCCAGGCGTTCCTTGGTGTCGTCGCTCAGGGGGCGGACCGACTTGAGGCGGCGGCTCGGATCGCTGGAGAGGATGATGATGCCGTTCTCGTCGCTGACGAAGGCTTCCATGCGCGCCCGTTGCCAGCGTTCCTCCAGGGCTTCGAGGCGGACCTTGACCACCGCCACGCCGATGATCTTGCCTTGCTCTTCCAGGCCGTGGGCCAGGTAGTAGCCGGGCTCGCCACTGGTGCTGCCGATGCCGTAGAAGCGCCCGGGGTAACCGCGCACGGCGTTCTGGTAGTAGGCCCGGAACGACAGGTCTTCGCCCAGGTAGCTGTCGACATCGCGCCAGTTGCTGGTGGCCAGTACTCGGCCGGTGGTGTCCATGACATAGATGGCCCGGCTGCGGCTGCGCCGGTTCAAGCCTTCGAGGTACTGGTTGACCGCCTGGCGGTGCTCCGGCGAAGGGTCGGCCAGCAATTGCGAGACACTGGATTCCAGCTCCAGCAGGCTGGGCAGGTAGGTGTACTTGCTGATCTCGCTCTCTACGGCGCGGGCATGCAGCTCCAGTTGGCGCGCGCCGTTTTCACCCAGGGTGCGGATGCCGTTGTGCTCGCTGATCCAGAATCCGGCGTAGCCCAGGGCGGCCATCAGGGCGATGACCAAAGGCGGCAGCAACAGATGACGGATCAGACGGGGTTTCACGGCGAGTGATGGCGGCGTGGCGCGATAGAGAGTGGGGTCGCATTTCATCACAGATGCCTTGGGTCAACCAGCATGGCGACAGGACGCACTCGCGCTCGGCCCGGGGGCCGTCGTAGAGCGCTGGGTGCGTTGTGCCAGGCAAGATCCGTTCGCAGGTTGGGGGTCGCCAGGCGACCCCGTGGGAGCAGGCTCCCTTGCCACGAGGGCGGGCGGAACGCCGCCGTATCAGTGCTGCAGGATCTTCTCGAGGAAGTGCTGCGCACGTTCGGAGCGGGCGTTGATGTCGCCGAAGAACTCTTCCTTCTGGCAGTCCTCGATGATCTGGCCCTTGTCCATGAAGATCACTCGGTTCGCCACCTTGCGGGCAAAGCCCATTTCGTGGGTCACGCACATCATGGTCATGCCTTCGTTGGCCAGTTGCACCATCACATCCAGCACTTCGTTGACCATTTCCGGGTCCAGGGCCGAGGTCGGTTCGTCGAACAGCATGACGATCGGGTCCATGGCCAGGGCGCGGGCGATGGCCACACGTTGTTGCTGGCCGCCGGAAAGCTGACCCGGATGTTTGTGGGCGTGGGCAGCCAGGCCCACCCGCTCGAGCAATTGCAGGCCTTTCTTGGTGGCCTCTTCCTTGCTGCGGCCCAGGACCTTGATCTGGGCGATGGTCAGGTTCTCGGTGATGCTCAGGTGCGGGAACAGTTCGAAGTGCTGGAACACCATGCCCACCCGCGAGCGCAGCTTGGGCAGGTCGGTCTTGGGATCGGCGATGGACGTACCATCGACCACGATGTCGCCCTTCTGGAAAGGCTCCAGGGCATTGACGCACTTGATCAGGGTCGACTTGCCCGAACCGGACGGCCCGCAGACCACCACCACCTCACCTTTCTTGACCTCGGTGCTGCAGTCGGTCAGTACCTGGAAGTCCCCATACCACTTGTTGACGTTTTTGATAGAGATCATACGGCGAACCTTTTTTGCAGACGCTTGACCAGCAGCGAGGCGGCGAAGCTGATTGTGAAATACACCAGACCGGCGAAGATCAGGAATTCATTGGAGCGGCCGATGATGTCGCCGCTGGAGCGCGAGGCGTTGAGGAAGTCCACCAGGCCCACGGTGTACACCAGGGAGGTGTCCTGGAACAGGATGATGCTCTGCTGCAGCAGCAGCGGGGTCATCTTGCGGAACGCCTGGGGCAGGATGATCAGGCGCATGGTCTGGCCGTAGGTCATGCCCAGGGCCTGGGCGGCGCCCATCTGGCCCTTGGGAATCGACTGCACGCCGGCCCGGACGATTTCGCAGAAGTACGCCGCTTCGAACATCATGAAGGCCACGATGCACGAGGTGAACGCGCCGATCGGGGTGTCTTCGCCGGTGATCCAGCGCAGCACGAAAGGCACCGCCAGGTAGAACCAGGTGATCACCAGCAGCAGCGGGATCGAGCGGAAGTAGTTGACGTAGGCGCCGGCGATGTTCGCCAGCAGTTTGTTGTGGGACAGGCGCATCAGGGCCAGCAGGGTGCCGAGGATGATCCCCCCGACCACGCCCAGGACCATCAGCTTGAGGGTCATCAGCATGCCGTTCCACAGGCCGGGAATGGCCGGGACGATGCCCGAGAAGTCGAATTCCATTATTTACCTCCCACGGAGATCAAGCCGGGGACCGAGACTTTCTTCTCCACCAGGCGCATCAGCAGCATCAGGCTCATGTTCAGGGTGAAGTAGATCAGGGTGGCCAGGGTGAAGGCTTCGAACAGGTTGGCCGAGAACTCGGCGGTCTGCTTGGTCTGGGCCAACAGCTCCATCAGGCCGATCAGCGAGGCCACGGAAGAGTTCTTGAAGACGTTGAGGAATTCCGAGGTGAGCGGCGGAATGATGATCCGATAGGCCTGGGGCAGCAGCACGTTCCAGTAGATCTGCGGCAGCTTGAAGCCCAGGGCGCGAGCGGCGGACTCCTGGCCGCGGGGCAGGGCCTGGATACCGGTGCGCACTTGTTCGCAGACCCGGGCGGCGGTGAACAGGCCCAGGCAGACGACGACGCTCAGGTAGGCCGAGGTGGTCGGGTTGAGATCCTGCTTGTACCAGTCCTGCAGGTTCTGCGGCAGCAGGTCGGGCACCAGGAAGTACCAGATGAACAGCTGCACCAACAGGGGCACGTTGCGGAAGATCTCCACGTAGACAGTGGCGATGCCCGACACCAGGCGGTTCGGCACGGTACGCATGACCCCCAGGATCGATCCCAGTATCAGTGCGATGATCCAGGCCACCACGGCGATGGCGATGGTCCAGCCCAGTCCGGAGATGAACCAGTCGAGATAGGTCTCGCTGCCCACGCCGGTGGACTTGAAGAACACGCCCCAGTCCCAGTTGTAATTCATTGGGGTTACCCCTCAGATCGTTCGATGTACTACAAGCACCCGCCTGGGGAGATCCGTTCCCTTCTGGCCAGGACGGCCAGGCACGCGCTATCGGCTCGACAACCACCGGTGCGAGTGTTTCCAGAATGTGCCAGCAGGTAGTGACAGGCTCCTGAAGAGGCCAGGGGCCCCTCAGGAGTAAGGTTAGTCAGGAATCAGGACTTTTTGTCGTCAGCCGCTTTGTCGGTCGGATTGGCGATCAGGGCCTTGAGCTCGTCGCTCATCGGGAACATCAGGTTCAGGCCTTTTGGCGGGATCGGCGATTGGAACCACTTGTCGTAGATCTTGTTGATTTCGCCCGATTTGTAGGTAGCGACGATGGCGTCGTCCACGGCTTTCTTGAAGGGAGCATCACCCTTGCGGACCATGCAGCCGTAGATTTCGTAGGACTGGGGGGTACCGGTCACGGCCCAGTCGGTAGGCTTCTTGGCCTTGGCCATCTCACCGGCCAGCAGGGCGTCGTCCATCATGAAGGCGACGGCACGGCCCGATTCCAGCATCTGGAACGACTCGCCGTGGTCCTTGGCGGAGATCACGTTCATGCCCATCTGCTTGTCGGCGTTCATGGCCTTGAGGATACGCTCGGAGGTGGTACCGGCGGTGGTTACCACGTTCTTGCCCTTCAGGTCGGCGAAGTCCTTGTAGGTGGAGTCCTTCTTGGACAGCAGGCGGGTACCGATCTCGAAGATGCCGACCGAGAAGTCGACCTGTTGCTGGCGCTCGACGTTGTTGGTAGTGGAGCCGCACTCGACGTCCACGGTGCCGTTCTGTACCAGCGGGATACGGGTCTGGGAGGTGACCAGGTTGTACTTGACCTTGAGGTCAGGCATGTCGAGGTCTTTCTTGAGCGCTTCGACGATCTTCAGCTGGATGTCGTGGGAGTAGCCGACCGGTACGCCGGAAGCGTCAGCGATATAGGAAAACGGAATGGAAGCGTCGCGATGTCCGAGGGTGATGGTGCCGGACTCTTTGATTTTCTTCAGTGTGCCGGTGAGCTCGGCAGCGAGAACTGGAGTGCTAATCAGAGCTGCAGCGATAGCTGCGCCCAACAGCTGGGGAACGATGCGCATCAATATTTCCTCGACATTTGTTTTTTTTATGAAGCCAGTTCGACGGCTCTTTTATACAGCGAATGCCTTGACGGCTCCTGTTGTGTTGGCACGACAGGCATTCGTCGAACAGTGTAGAGCATGAGTCGTGCCAGACCAGTAGATAACGATCAACTATTTGATTTTAAAGGGAATTAAATATTCGTGACGAAACCCGCCTAGCCAGGCTATCCGGTTAACCGAACTACCCCGCAAGCAGCGTTCGGAAAACCGAACGCTCGGCATCGGCTCGCTTGAGCTCTTCGGTGCCGCGAATGTCCGCTGTACAGGCACAAAAAAGCCCCTGGACCTCAAGGTGCAGGGGCTGGTTGGGCTAGAGGTTCAAGCGGCCTTGATCTTGCCGCGATTGTGCTCGACTTTTTCCAGGTATTCCCGCAGTTGCTGCTGTTCCTGTTCGGTGGTGAACAGCCCCAGCTTGCTGCGGCGCCAGAGGATGTCCTCGGCCTTGAGCGCCCATTCCTCGCTGCACAGGTAGTCCACTTCGCGGCTGTAGAGGCCGCCGCCCAGGTGTTCGCCCATGTCGCCCAGACCTTGCACGCCTTCCAGCAGGCGCCAGGTGCGGCTGCCGTAGGTGGTGGCCCAGCGCCGGGCAATCTGGCTGGGCACCCAGTCATATTGGCTGCGGATGGCTTCGGCCAGGGCTTGCGGCGTGCTCATGTCCTCGCCGCCGGGCAGGCTGGTCTGGGCCGTCCAGCTTGGCTTGGCGTGCTTGAAGTAAGGGGCCAGCTGGGCCATGGCCGATTCCGCCAGCTTGCGGTAGGTGGTCAGCTTGCCACCGAACACCGACAGCAGGGGCGCCTCGTCACCACTGCCGGACAGGGCCAGGGTGTAGTCACGGGTGACCGCCGACGGGTTGTCGGACTCGTCGTTGCACAGCGGACGAACCCCGGAATAGGTGTGCAGGATGTCGTCGCGGCTCAGTTGTTTCTTGAAGTGGGCGTTGACCACTTGCAGCAGGTAGTCGGTTTCCCCCTCGGTGATCGCCACCTTGGCCGGATCGCCGGTGTATTCGCGGTCGGTGGTGCCGATCAGGGTGAACTGGTCGAGGTAGGGAATGGTGAAGACGATGCGCTGGTCCTCGTTCTGCAGGATATGCGCGTGCTCGCCTTCGTACAGCCTGGGCACGATCAGGTGGCTGCCCTGGATCAGGCGGATGCCGTAGGGCGATTCCAGCTTCAGGTCGTCCTTGATGAACTTGGCGACCCAGGGGCCGGCAGCATTCACCAGGGCCTTGGCGGTGATGGAGAACAGGCTGCCGTCGGCACGCTCCAGGTCCAGCTGCCACAGGCCCTTGCTACGACGGGCGCTGACGCAGCGGGTCTGGGTATGCACGTGGGCGCCATGTTCACGGGCGGACATGGCGTTGAGCACTACCAGGCGGGCGTCGTCGACCCAGCAGTCGGAATATTCGAAGCCCCGGGTGATCTGCGCTTGCAGTGCGCTGTCGGCACCGAACTTCAGGCCGCGCGAGCCGGCGAGTTTCTCGCGCTTGCCCAGGTGATCGTAGAGGAACAGGCCGGCGCGGATCATCCAGGCCGGGCGCAGGTGAGGGCGGTGCGGCAGGACGAAACGCATCGGCTTGACGATGTGCGGGGCCTTGGCCAGCAACACCTCGCGTTCGGCCAGGGCCTCGCGCACCAGGCGGAATTCGTAGTGCTCCAGGTAGCGCAGGCCACCGTGGATCAGCTTGCTGCTGGCGGAGGAGGTGTGGCTGGCCAGGTCGTCCTTTTCACAAAGGAACACGGACAGGCCGCGACCCGCCGCATCCGCGGCAATTCCAACACCATTGATCCCACCGCCAATGACGGCGATATCGTAAACCTCGGAGAGAGGGCGCGCGGGCAAGGTAGAAGTGGGCATCAGCAAGCCTCGTGTTGCTTTGATATTTGAATTCGAACATTAATGTTCATTTACGAAAATATTAGCGGATAAGGAACGGTACATCCAGCGTGTTTCGATTGAAAAAACTGATCGGAAAACCGCTAAAGGAAAGTTTTCGAACATTACCGAGGGGTAACTGTAGCTGCTGTGCCGTTGGGCGGCGGGCACGCAGGCGCGCCGATACCCAGCCTGGTGGCGGGATATCGTTCGAATGCGCGAGCGGTGTAGGGAGGGGGGGAGGCGGTCTCAGACCACTTCGAGGCGGATCTTGTGCTGGTTGAGCAGTTGGGTCAGGGCCGGCACCGGTTGCTGGTCGGTCACCAGGCAATCGATCAGGCTGATCGGGCCCAGGCGGATCATCGCGTTGCGGCCGAACTTGCTGGAGTCGGCGGCCAGGATCACTTGCCGGGCGTTGGCGATAATCGCCTGGGAGACCCGCACTTCCTGGTAGTCGAAGTCCAGCAGGCTGCCGTCTTCGTCGATGCCGCTGATGCCCACCAGGGCGAAATCCACCTTGAACTGGTTGATGAAGTCGACGCTGGCCTGGCCCACCACGCCGCCGTCGCGCCGGACATTGCCGCCGGTCAGCAGCACGTCGAAATCATCCTTGGCACTGAGCATCGAGGCCACGTGCAGGTTGTTGGTGATGATCTTCAGGTGGCTGTGGTTGAGCAGGGCGCGGGCGATGGATTCGGTCGTGGTGCCGATGTTGATGAACAGCGAGGCATGGTCGGGGATCTGGGCGGCAACGGCTTCGCCGATGCGTTGTTTCTCATCGCGCATCTGGTCGGCGCGCATGGCGTAGGCGGTGTTTTCTACGCTGGAGTCATAGGCCGCGCCACCGTGGTAGCGACGCAACAGGTTGGCTTCCGCCAGCTGGTTGATATCGCGGCGGATGGTCTGCGGGGTGACGACGAACAGCTGGGCCAATTCCTCGATGCTGACATAGCCGCGTTCGCGGACCAGGTCGAGGATTTGCTGCTGACGGGGAGGCAGATTCATGGGGCTTCCTTTGGGCTGCCGTGCAAAATTTGCCCATGATGCCGCAGGAATCCGCTCCCTACCAGTTGCCAGGCCGGGTGACGGCGAGTGCCGTGCCTCGAAAACCGGTCCGCACACCTTACCTGCGGCAGGTGGTGGATGCGGCTATGCCGGTTCGTTGCGCAGCCCCGCAGGTCATGGGGGCTGCCCAGGTTGCCTGGAGATGGAGTCCAGGATCTGGCTTATTTGGCCTCGTCGTGGGGTTCCCAGTCGCGGGTGCGGCTGACGGCTTTCTTCCAGCCCGCATACAGCTCTTCTTTTTCCGCTTCGGCCAGTTGTGGTTCGAACTCGCGCTCGATCACTGCCTTGCCGCGCAGTTCTTCCAGGCTGCCCCAGAAACCGCAGGCCAGGCCTGCCAGGTAGGCGGCGCCCAGGGCGGTGGTTTCACGCATTTGCGGACGCTCCACCTGGGTGCCGAGAATGTCGGCCTGGAACTGCATGAGGAAGTTGTTGGCCACGGCGCCGCCGTCCACGCGCAGGGCCTTGAGGCGCTCGCCGGAGTCCTGTTGCATGGCGTCGAGTACATCGCGGGTCTGGTAGGCGATGGATTCCAGGGCGGCGCGGATGATGTGGTCCACGCGCACGCCACGGGTCAGGCCGAACAGCGCGCCACGGGCGTAGGGGTCCCAGTAGGGCGCGCCCAGGCCAGTGAAGGCCGGTACCAGGTACACGCCGTTGCTGTCCTTGACCTTGCCGGCGAAGTATTCGGTGTCGTGGGCGTCGTTGATGATCTTCAGCTCGTCACGCAGCCATTGCACGGTGGAGCCGCCGTTGAATACCGCGCCTTCCAGGGCATAGGCCACTTCGCCGCGTGGGCCGCAGGCGATGGTGGTGAGCATGCCGTGCTGGGACTTCACTGCCTTGTCGCCGGTGTTCATCAGCAGGAAGCAGCCGGTACCGTAGGTGTTCTTGGCTTGGCCCGGCTCGACGCACATCTGGCCGAACAGCGCCGCTTGCTGGTCGCCGGCGATACCGCCGATGGCGATGCCGCTCTTGGTACGGCCGTAGATTTCCGAGGAGGACTTAACTTCCGGCAGCATCTCGCGCGGGATGTCCAGCACTTCCAGCATCTTCGCGTCCCACTCCAGGGTATGGATGTTGAAGAGCATGGTGCGCGAGGCGTTGGTGTAGTCGGTGACGTGGGTCTTGCCGCCGGTGAATTTCCAGATCAGCCAGCTATCGATGGTGCCGAACAGCAGTTCGCCGTTGCGGGCGCGCTCGCGGCTGCCTTCGACGTTATCGAGGATCCACTTGAGCTTGGTGCCGGAGAAGTAGGGGTCGGTGACCAGGCCGGTGGTCTCGCGGATATAGTCTTCCAGGCCGTCACGCTTGAGTTGCTGGCAGATCTCGGTGCTGCGTCGGCATTGCCAGACGATGGCGTTGTAGACCGGGCGGCCGGTGTTCTTGTCCCAGACCACGGTGGTTTCACGCTGGTTGGTGATACCGATGGCAGCCACCTGGTCATGGTGCAGGCCGGCTTGTGCCAGGGCCTCGACCATCACCGCGCTCTGGGTGGCGAAGATTTCCATGGGGTCATGCTCGACCCAGCCGGCTTGTGGGTAGTGCTGGGCGAACTCGCGCTGGGCGGTGCAGACCACGTTGGCGTCGCGATCGAAAATGATGGCTCGGGAGCTGGTCGTACCCTGATCGAGGGCAATGATGTAGTTCTTATTCTGAATGTCGGTCATGTCGATTGCCTTGGACGAAATAAGGGAGTGGAAACAGGCGCGGGATCGATTCGGGCAGGATCCCGCGCCAGCGGATTCAGGAAGCCTTGACCTTGCCGTCAGCGGCTGGTTCGGTTTGCGCAGCCGGCGCGGCATCGGGCAGGTGGCGGGCAATCAGGCCGCGATAGGCTGCTGCGCCGAGGCAGGCACCCAGGATCGGGGCGAAGATCGGCACCAGGAAATACGGGATATCACGGCCACCGGTGAAGGAGATTTCACCCCAGCCGGTGAAGAACGTCATCAGTTTAGGACCAAAGTCCCGCGCCGGGTTCATCGCAAAGCCGGTCAGCGGGCCCATGGCGCTGCCGATCACGGCGATCAACAGGCCGATCAGCAGCGGTGCCATGGGGCCGCGCGGCAGGCCGTTGTTGTCGTCGGTCAGGGACATGATCACGCCCATCAGGATCGCGGTGATCACCACTTCCACCAGGAAAGCCTGGGCGGTGCTCAGGGCCGGGTTGGGGAAGGTGGAGAACACCGAGGCCAGTTCCAGGCTCGCCTGGGAACCACGGACCATCTGGTGGGCTTGTTCGAAATCGAAGAACAGGTTGCTGTACAGCGTGTAAACCAACAGGGCGGCGCAGAAGGCGCCAGCGACCTGGGCCAGGATATAGAACGGCAGTTTGCGCTTTTCAAAGTCGGCGAACAGGCACAGGGCGATGCTCACGGCGGGGTTCAGGTGTGCGCCGGAAACACCGGCGGTCAGGTAGATCGCCATGCTCACGCCGATCCCCCAGATGATGCTGATTTCCCACAGGCCGAAGCTGGCGCCCGCGACCTTGAGCGCGGCGACGCAACCGGTACCGAAGAAGATCAATAGCGCAGTACCCAGGAACTCGGCCATGCACTGGCCCGATAGCGATGGTTGTTGCAGAGCAGTTGTCATTGTGAACCTCGGTTTTTGTTGTTGTCTGGCGCTGCTGCAAAAGGCATGGAGCGCGACTTCCAACGACGACGGAATCCCCATTCCGGCCTCGTCTTGCTACTGGGTGCCAACTTGGATCTACCGCATGATATTCAGAAACGAAAAAATATAGACAAGAAACACCGCTGTCAAAGGTCGAAAGTGAACGAGTGGTCATTTTATAGATATCAGTCAAATGAATGCTTTGCGGGGGTTGTGCCAAGACTGACAGCGATGGTCGCGCGGTCGTGGTGGGGCGTTGGTTTTCAAGGCTCGGAATAGAGCCTTTTGTCGACGAATAACCTAAAATCCGGGTGCTTTGTTTTGCCTTTCATCATTGCCCTGGAGCTGCCATGACCCCTGCACTGGACCTGCTGAAAAAAGTTCGCGCCGAACATCGCATCCACAGTTATGAACACGATCCCAAGGCGGCCTCCTACGGCCTGGAAGCGGCGGAGAAACTCAGCCTGGATCCGGCACAGGTGTTCAAGACCTTGCTGGCCAGTAGCGAAAAGGGCGAGTTGCTGGTGGCGGTGGTGCCGGTCGTAGGCAGTCTCGACCTGAAGGCCCTGGCCCATGCGGCGGGGGTGAAGAAAGCCGAGATGGCCGATCCGGCCGCTGCCCAGCGTGCCACCGGCTATTTGCTGGGGGGGATCAGCCCGCTGGGGCAGAAGAAGCGCTTGCGTACCTTCATCGACAACAGCGCACAGCCCTTTGCCAGCATCTTCGTCAGTGCCGGTCGCCGTGGTCTGGAAGTGGAGTTGTCGGCAGCGGTGCTGGCCGAGCATACCCAGGCCAAGTTCGCCGATATCGGGCGAGACTGAACCGGGAGACGTGAATGCAAGGCCGGCTGCCGTGTTATGCGGCAGCCGGCTTTTTGCGTCAGTGGGCGTTGCTGTAGCGGCGCACGCCAGAATCGTTTGCAGCGATCTGTGCGGCGGTGCTGCCCGAGGCCTGGAACAGCACCAGGTGTTCGGCGGCCACGCGGATGCCCACATCGGCTCCGACCTGGTGGTCGGCGTGGCTCGGGAAGATCGACTCCAGCTGGCTGCCGGTGGGCAGTTGCAGGCGATAGAGGGTCGAGGCGCCGAGGAAGGTCTTGCCCACTACCCGGGCCTTGAGGGTGCTGTCCGGTGCGTGGACGATGTCGTCCGGGCGCAGCAGCACATCCACCGCGCCGCCGGTCGGCCAAGTGTAGGCACGGTTGCCCTGCAGCATTCCCAGTTCGGTCTGCACCGACTCCGGGCTGCTCAACTGGCCACGAATGAAATAGCCCTGGCCGATGAAGCTGGCGACGTAAGGAGTCTGTGGCTCGTGGTAGAGGTTGTAGGGTGTGTCCCACTGCTCCAGTCGGCCCTCCTTGAATACCCCTACCTGGTCGCTCACGGCGAACGCTTCTTCCTGGTCGTGGGTAACCAGGATGGCGCTGGTGCCGCGGGTCTTGAGGATATCGCGCACCTCATGGCTGAGCTTGCGACGCAGTTCGCCATCGAGGTTGGAGAAGGGTTCGTCGAGCAGCAGCAACTGCGGTTCGGGAGCCAGGGCGCGGGCCAGGGCCACCCGCTGTTGCTGGCCGCCGGACAGCTCGTGGGGGAAGCGCTGGCCCAATTGCTTGAGGTTGACCAGTTCCAACAGTTCGGCGACTACCCGGTCCTTCTGCGGATGCTTGCGGATGCCGAAGGCGATGTTGTCCGCCACCGATAGATGCGGGAACAGCGCGTAGTCCTGGAACACCATGCCGATCCGGCGTTTTTCCGGGGCCAGGGTGAAGCCGGCGCTGGAAATGGTTTCCCCGGCCAGCTGGATTTCCCCTTCGTGCACCGGTTCGAAGCCGGCGATGGCCCGCAGGGTGGTGGTCTTGCCGCAACCGGAGGAGCCCAGCAGGCAGCCGATGTCACCGGCGTTGAGGTGCAGGTTGAGGTTCTGCACCACGCGCTGGTCCTGGTAGCCGCAGGCGAGGTTGCGCAGGTTCAGTAGCAATGGTTGGCTCATGCGTGGTGGTACGCCGGCTCGACGAGGAACTCGAGCAGGGCCTTTTGTGCGTGGAGGCGGTTTTCCGCCTGGTCCCAAGCCACCGAACGTGGATCGTCCAGCAGGTCGAGGCTGATTTCTTCGCCGCGGTGGGCGGGCAGGCAGTGCATGAACACCACATCCGGTGCTGCCAGGTCGAGCAGGGCCCGGTTGACCTGGAACGGGGCGAACAGCTCGAGGCGCTTGGCGGTTTCCTCTTCCTGGCCCATGGAGGTCCAGACGTCGGTGCTCACCAGATGGGCGCCCTGTACCGCTTCCCGAGGATCACGGACGATGGTCACGCGCTCGCCGGCCTGGGCGACGAACCTTGGGTTGGGTTCATAACCTTCCGGGCAGGCGATGCGCAGCTGGAAGTCGAACTGGATGGCCGCTTCTATATAGCTGTTGCACATGTTGTTGCCGTCGCCGATCCAGGCCACGGTCTTGCCCTGGATCGAGCCGCGATGCTCGAGGAAGGTCTGCATGTCGGCCAGCAGTTGGCAGGGATGCAGGTCATCGGACAGGCCGTTGATCACCGGGACGCGGGAGTTGGCCGCGAACTCGGTCAGGGTGCTGTGGGCGAAGGTGCGGATCATCACGGCGTCGAGCATGCGCGACATGACGATGGCGCAATCGCTGATGGGTTCGCCGCGTCCCAGTTGGGTATCGCGTGGCGACAGGAAGATCGCCTGGCCGCCCAGTTGGATCATGCCGGCTTCGAAGGACAGGCGGGTACGGGTCGAGGACTTTTCGAAGATCATGCCCAGCACACGATTCTTCAAGGGCTCGAAGAGTACGCCGCGGTTACGCAGGTCCTTCAGCTCGACGCCTCGACGGATCACACTGACCAGCTCATCGGGCGTGCAATCCATCAGGGAGAGAAAGTGCCTTGCGCTCATCATTAACTACCTTTTTGCCACGGACCGCAGATTCTCTAGGCCTTGTTTTATCGAACAATAGGCTGGACCTGCGGCGGAAGCCGCACGGGGCGACGAAATGGGGAAGGCGCGATCTTATAATTAAATGTCGCGTATTACCAATAGTGCTACGGCGATCAAGGGTGTTCACAGGAGCCGGGACGCGAACGCGTCGGCATTTTCAAGATCAGTTTCCAGGCAGCAGCCGGGCATTTGTACACTGCCCCGGCACGGCTTGGCAATCGAAGGGACGCTGCCCGCGGGGCCGTGGTCGCTTTCTGACCCATGGGCCGTGGATCTGCCGGCCAGGTGAGCCTCGGTCGCCAACCTGAAACATTTCCTAATGCAAAGTGCTGGGGTTATAAAGGCGGATCAGCAGCCGGGAAGCGTGTGCGATGGAGTCCAAGGAGCAACAACTTATGACGCTGCTGGGGCTCACGGCCCGGGCTCTTACCGACATGACGGCCTCGGTGACCACATTTTCCTTCGAACTGCTGCGCAGCGATGACCAGGTGACCCGGGACGCGGCGCGCAAGATGATCGATCGGATGATGACCCTCAGTGCCGGCCTCGATGAACATTGGCGCCTGCTTGCCCAGTTGTCGGGCACTTATCCCGGACAAGGACCAGCGGAATCGAGAGTGCCGCTGTCCATGGACAGCCTGCCCAGGCTGCCGCCCAACTGACGGTGGCGAGCATGTCCCGGGTTGATGGTCGTGGATTCATGGGACGAACATCCCTGGCGTGCCTGGTGGACTGACGCCATAGTCCTGGCTTCCGATGCCTGATCGCAGGTGTCGTCGAACAATAGAGACTGGCCATGACCAAGACTCTCCATCACCGTGCCTGCCACCTGTGCGAAGCCATCTGCGGCCTGACCCTGGAAATCACCGAAGAGCCGGGAAGCGGCCCGCGGATCACCTCGATCAAGGGCGACCCCCAGGACAGTTTCAGCCGTGGCCATATCTGCCCCAAGGCCGTGGCCCTGCAAGACATCCAGGATGATCCGGATCGCCTGCGCCATCCGGTGCGGCGGGTCGGCAATGAATGGCAGCCGATCGAATGGGATGAGGCCTTCGCCCTGGTGGCCGAGCGCCTGGCGGATATCCAGCAGCGCCATGGCAAGGATGCGGTGGCCACCTACCAGGGCAATCCCAGCGTGCATAACTATGGGCTGATGACCCACAGCAACTACTTCCTCGGCCAGCTCAAGAGCCGCAACCGTTTCTCCGCCACTTCGGTGGACCAGTTGCCCCAGCACCTGGCCAGCTACTTGATGTATGGCCACGGCCTGCTGTTGCCGATTCCCGATATCGATCACACCGACTTCATGCTGATTCTCGGCGGCAATCCCCTGGCTTCCAATGGCAGCATCATGACCGTGCCCGACGTGGAGAAGCGCCTGAAGGCGATCCAGGCCCGGGGCGGCAAGGTGGTGGTGATCGATCCACGGCGCAGCGAGACGGCGGCGATGGCCGACCAGCATCTGTTCATTCGCCCCGGGGGCGACGTGGCCTTGCTGTTCGGCCTGCTGAACAGCATTTTTTTGGACGGCCCGATGCGCGACAGTCATCTGCAGGTGGATGGATTGGCGCAGGTGCGGGAGGCGATTTCCCGTTTCACCCCGGAGGCCATGAGCCCGTTGTGCGCGATCCCGGCGCCGCAGATCCGGCAGTTGGCCAGGGAGTTCGCCAGTGCCGACAGGGCGGTCTGCTATGGACGCATGGGCGTCTCGACCCAGGCCTTCGGCACGCTGTGCCATTGGTTGCTGCAATTGCTCAACCTGGTCACCGGCAATCTCGACCGGGTGGGCGGCGCGCTGTGTACCGAGCCGGCACTGGACCTGGTGGCGGCGACCTCGGGCGGTCACTTCAATGCCTGGCAGAGCCGGGTATCCGGACTTCCCGAATACGGCGGCGAGCTGCCGGTATCCGCCTTGGCCGAAGAGATGCTCACCGAGGGCGAGGGACAGGTCCGGGCCCTGGTTACGGTGGCGGGCAACCCGGTGCTGTCCACGCCCAATGGCCGACGCCTGGAGCAGGCCCTGGACGGCCTGGAGTTCATGGTCAGCATCGATCTGTATATCAACGAAACCACCCGTTATGCGGACCTGATCCTGCCGTCCACTTCGGCGCTGGAGAATGATCACTACGACACCACGTTCAACATGTTCGCGGTGCGTAACGTCAGTCGTTTCAACCGGGCGATATTGCCCAAGCCCGAGGGGGCTTTGCACGATTGGGAAATCTTCGTCGGCCTGGCCAAGGCGTTCGCCGCGAGAACCGGCAACAGCCTCAAGCCGACCATGGCTCCGGCGCAGATGATCGACCTGGGATTGCGTGCCGGACGTTATGGCGACGGGGCGCCGCTCAAGCTATCCCTGGCAACCCTGGACCTGCACCCCCACGGCATCGACCTGGGGCCGTTGCAGCCGAACCTGGCGCAACGCCTGAAGACCGAGAACCGACGGATCCAGGCAGCGCCAGCGGCGATCATGGCGGACCTGCAACGTTTTGCCGCACAGCCTGTACCGCAGGTGGATGAGCTGCTGCTGATCGGGCGGCGGCATGTGCGCAGCAACAATTCCTGGATGCACAATTATCATCGCCTGGTCAAAGGCAAGCCGCGCCATCAATTGCTGATGCATCCGCAAGACTTGACCCAGCGTGGCTTGAGCGATGGCCAGCGAGTACGCATCAGTTCCCGGGTTGGCACGGTGGAGGTCGAGGTACTGGCCAGCGCCGATATGATGCCGGGAGTCGTAAGCCTGCCCCATGGCTGGGGGCACGCCCGCCCGGGTGTGCAGATGGAGATCGCCAGCGGACAACCAGGCTGCAGTGCCAATGACTTGACCGATGAGCGCCATCTGGATGCGTTGTCGGGGAATGCGGCGCTCAATGGCGTGCCGGTCAAGGTGGTGGCGGCCTGAGATGTCTGTCGGAGAGGCCAAGCAGCGCGCTCAGGATTCCGTTACAATGCGCCACCGTGCCGACAACAGAGTCGGAAAGTTCAGCCGAGGTGTTCCATGGATATCATCGAAACTATTAAAGAGCAGATTGCCAACAACACCATTCTGCTTTACATGAAAGGCTCGCCGAATGCCCCACAGTGTGGCTTCTCCGCGAAAGCCGCGCAGGCCGTGATGGGGTGTGGCGAGAAGTTCGCTTACGTGGACATCCTGCAGAACCCGGAAATTCGCGCCAACCTGCCCAAGTACGCCAACTGGCCAACCTTCCCGCAACTGTGGGTCGATGGTGAGCTGGTCGGTGGCAGCGACATCATGGCGGAGATGTTCGCCAACGGTGAACTGCAGACCCTGATCAAGGCCGCTGCCGAGAAAGCAGCCGCAGCCAAGACCGAAGCCTGATCCAGGTTGCCTTGCGGGAGCGAGAACACTCGCTCCTGTGCATTGCGTGAATATATCCACGTAATGCAAAAAGCCCCGCTTCTGGAAAGAAGCGGGGCTTTTTATTGTCGGGAATATTACGAGTTAAGTTACTCGTCACCCATTTGCGATTGCAGATAGTTCTCGATACCAACTTTATCGATCAGGCCTAGTTGGGTTTCCAGCCAGTCGATATGTTCTTCTTCGGATTCGAGAATATCTTCCAGCAGTTCACGGCTGCCGAAGTCGCCGGCCGATTCACAGTGGGCGATCGCTGCCTTGAGGTCGGCATGGCCGGTACGCTCGATGCGCAGGTCGCACTCGAGCATTTCCTTGGTGTGTTCGCCGATGTGCAGCTTGCCCAGGTCCTGGACGTTGGGCAGGCCTTCGAGGAAGAGGATGCGCTTGATCAGCTTGTCCGCATGCTTCATCTCGTCGATGGACTCGTGGTACTCGTGCTTGCCCAGCTTGTTCAGGCCCCAATCTTCGTACATGCGGGCATGCAGGAAGTACTGATTGATCGCGACCAGTTCATTGGCAAGGATTTTATTGAGATGCTGGATGACTGTAATGTCGCCTTTCATGATGGGGTCCTGCCCTTTAATTAGTTGAACACGGGCAGAGTCTGAGCCGCATATAGATTACTGTCAAACCTAAGTTATTGAATAATATATAAAAATTAATCGGAATAAGAATGTTTGTGTTCCGCGTTTTGCACCTAAGCAATTGAATTGCAGGCATAAAAAAACCGGACACTAGGTCCGGTTCTTGAATCTGGGTGTTTAAATCAGGCGACGCTGAATTCCACAGGATAGGGAATCGCTGCTTGGGCGGTCTGCAATTCGGTCAGCGTCTCGCGGAC
The DNA here is from genome assembly GCF_009380155.1 of Pseudomonas piscis. Taxonomy (GTDB): domain Bacteria; phylum Pseudomonadota; class Gammaproteobacteria; order Pseudomonadales; family Pseudomonadaceae; genus Aquipseudomonas; species Aquipseudomonas piscis. The sequence continues at coordinate 366,386 of NZ_WHUV01000003.1, forward strand.
TACCTGCTTGGCCAGGCAAGCACATTTGCCACATTGGCTGGCAACGCCGGTCGCCTGGCGCACTTCACGGTAGCTGCAGCAACCTTCGTAGATCGCTTCGCGGATTTGGCCGTCGGTGACACCGGTGCAGAGGCAGACATACATAAGATGAGAACCGTCGCTGGTTAGGGCTCAATTGCGATGGATCTTAATGTTAACGAGAATGATTGTCAAAGTGGTTTCGACAGCATTTCCTGCGGTTTTCCGTCGGGGTGACGAATGGCTTTTGCTCCCGTTAATGACAGATAAGCGGTATTTTTCGCCTTGTGGGCCAGCTTGGGAAAAAACCACTAAGGACAGCTTAAAAACGCCGTGTATGATGCTCGGTTCATGCGAAGCGGGGTCAGGTCATGCAGCTGTCGTATCAAAATGACAGACTCGAGGCCGGTCCCCTTCTTCCATCAGTACGTCCACACCAGGAGATATCCAATGAGCGTTCTCGTAGGCAAACAAGCCCCTGACTTCACCGTCCCGGCCGTTCTCGGCAATGGCGAAATCGTCGACAGCTTCACCCTGTCCTCGGCCATCAAAGGCAAATACGGCCTGGTGTTCTTCTACCCACTGGACTTCACCTTCGTCTGCCCGTCCGAGCTGATCGCCCTGGACCACCGCATGGCTGACTTCAAGGCACGCAACGTGGAAGTGATCGCCGTGTCGATCGACTCGCACTTCACCCACAACGCCTGGCGTAACACCCCGATCAATGCCGGCGGCATCGGTCAGGTTCAATACATCATGGCTGCCGACATGAAGCACGAAATCGCCAAGGCCTACGACGTAGAGTCCGAAGGCGGCGTGGCTTTCCGTGGCGCCTTCCTGATCGACGACAAGGGCGTGGTTCGCTCGCAGATCGTCAACGACCTGCCACTGGGCCGTAACATGGAAGAGCTGATCCGTCTGGTCGACGCCCTGCAATTCCACGAAGAGCACGGCGAAGTCTGCCCTGCCAACTGGAAAAAAGGCGACAAAGGCATGACCGCTTCGCCAGAAGGCGTTGCTGCCTACCTGACCGAGAACGCCGGCAAGCTGTAAGGCCTGGCATCTCGCATAAAAAAACCGGCCTCAGGGCCGGTTTTTTTATGCAGCGATCTTCAGTCGTCGAAGTCCTGCCAGCCGCCCATTTCCTTCCAGCGGTTGACGATGCCGCAGAACAACTCGGCGGTCTTCTCGGTGTCGTAGCGCGCCGAGTGTGCCTCGCGACCGTCGAAGTCGATGTCTGCGCTCTGGCAGGCCTTGGCCAGTACCGTCTGACCGTACGCCAGGCCCGCCAGGGTGGCGGTGTCGAAGCTGGAGAACGGATGGAACGGGTTGCGCTTCATATCCAGGCGCGCCACGGCGGCGTTGAGGAAGCCCAGGTCGAAGCTGCTGTTATGGCCGACCAGGATCGCGCGCTTGCAACCGTTGGCCTTCAAGGCCTTGCGCACCCCGCGGAAGATATCCGTGAGGGCGGTCTCTTCGCTGACGGCCATGCGCAGGGGGTGATCGAGCTTGATCCCGGTGAACTCCAGGGCCGCCGGCTCGATGTTCGCTCCCTCGAAAGGCTCGACCCGGAAGAAGTAGGTGTGCTCGGGGAACACGAAGCCTTTTTCGTCCATGCCGATGGTGGTAGCGGCGATTTCCAGCAGGGCGTCGGTGGCGCAGTTGAAGCCGCCGGTCTCTACGTCGACGACAACTGGCAGGTAGCCGCGAAAGCGTGCGGCCATGGGGTGGCGAGGGCCACCGCTGCCTTCTTGTTCATCGTCGAAATGTTCGTCACTCACGAGTGATCCTCCAGCAGGCGCCAGCGCAGTTTTTCCCCGGCGCGCAGCGGAATGACAGTCAGCTCGCCGAACGGCAGGCTGGCGGGGGCGGTCCATTCTTCACGAACCAGGGTGATACGGTCGGTGTTGGCCGGCAGGCCATAGAAGCGTGGGCCATTGAGGCTGGCGAAGGCTTCCAGCTTGTCCAGCGCATTGCGTTGTTCAAAGGCCTCGGCGTACAACTCGATGGCGGCAAACGCGGTATAGCAGCCGGCACAACCGCAGGCGGCTTCCTTGGCATGCTGGGCGTGAGGCGCGGAGTCGGTGCCGAGGAAGAACTTCTCGCTACCGCTGGTAGCAGCATCCAGCAGGGCATGCTGGTGGACGTTGCGCTTGAGGATCGGCAGGCAATAGAAGTGCGGGCGAATCCCGCCTACCAGCATGTGGTTGCGGTTATAGAGCAGGTGATGCGCGGTGATGGTGGCGCCGACGTTGGCCGGGGCTTCCTTGACGAACTGCACTGCATCGGCGGTGGTGATGTGTTCGAACACCACCTTCAGCGTCGGGAAGCGTTCGACCACGCGCCGCATGTGTTCGTCGATGAAGATCTTCTCGCGGTCGAAGACATCGATGTCGCCGTGGGTCACTTCACCGTGGACCAGCAGCGGCAGGCCGACTTCGGCCATGGCTTCGAGTACCGGGAAGATCTTGTCGATGCTGGTCACGCCCGAGTCCGAGTTGGTGGTCGCGCCGGCCGGATACAGCTTGGCGGCGTGCACGAAGCCGCTGGCCTTGGCTTCGCGGATCTCGTCCGGCTGGGTACGGTCGGTGAGGTAGAGCACCATCAGCGGCTCGAAGCGGCTGCCGGCCGGGCGGGCGGCGAGGATGCGCTGGCGATAGGCGTCGGCTTGTGCGGCATTGCGCACTGGAGGCACCAGGTTGGGCATGATGATCGCGCGGCCAAAGGTGCGCGCGACATCTGCGACTGTATTGGGCAACACGGCACCATCGCGAAGATGGATATGCCAGTCGTCGGGACGCAATAGGGTCAGGCGGTCGGACATGGGAGGTTCCAGGCGGGTAAAACTAGGGGGGAATGCTACCGGAAAAGACTCTTGCAGGCACTCGCTATCAAGTTTTGCTCAGAGCGACCGATAGCCCGAAGGTATGGCGTATTCACGCCTGTCGATTTTTCTGTTGTACACGTCAGTGGAGCCTCCCGTGCGCCAGCGTTATCTAGCCTTGCTCAGTGTGTTTGCCAGCCTGCCCGCGATGGCTCTCACTTTCCAGACTCGCCTGGAGAGCATTGAGTGGACGGTCGAAGGCGACAAGTTCGAATGCCGCTTGATCCAGCCGGTGACCGATTTCGGTTCTGGTGAGTTCGTGCGCCGGGCCGGCGAACAAGCGATCTTCCGCCTCAAGAGTTTCAACCCGATGCAGGCGGGTGGCTCGGCGACCCTGCTCGCGGCTGCCGCGCCTTGGCAGCCCGGTCGTGGCGACATCAACCTCGGGGCGGTCAAGGCCGGCACCGATGGCGTGTTGTTCAACAGCAACCAGATGCAAGCTGGCCGCCTGATCATCGGCTTGCTGGAAGGGCGCAGCCCGGTGGTCCGTCATTACTCCCGCGAGGGCGGCGTTTCCGAGGTTCGCCTGCTACCGGTGAAGTTCAGCAAGGCCTATGGCGACTATCAAACCTGCATGACCAAGTTGCTGCCGATGAACTACGACCAGATCAAGCAGGCCGAGATCGGTTTCCCTGGAGGTGGTATCGAGCTCGATGCCCGGGCCAAGGCCAAGCTGCAGGTCATGGTGGACTTCATCAAGGCCGACCCGACGGTCAATCACATTGAGCTCGATGGCCACTCGGACAACAGCGGCAATCGCCTGACCAACCGTGACCTGTCGCGGCGCCGGGCCCTGGCGGTGATGGAGTTCTTCAAGGCCAATGGCCTGGCCGAAAACCAGATCGTCGTGCGTTTCCATGGCGAACGCTATCCATTGGCACCCAATACCAATGCCGCCAACCGGGCCAAGAATCGTCGGGTCAACGTGCATCTGGAGCGGGCCGCCCCCGCCGAGAAACCTGCCCCGGCGCCCCAGGCGGCCTCCGGAGCGGGGGCTGCGGCCACTTCCTGACCCGGTTTTCATCGTCGCCCGCCTGACATATTTTGTCGCCTGGGCGTCATAAGCTGTCGCCCCTCTGTAAATTATCCGCATTGACCGGTAGACTCGACGGCTTTCCGTACAACCCCGTGGAGTGATGGCATGGCGGACGTTAACAAGGTCGTTCTCGCGTATTCGGGCGGCCTGGACACTTCGGTGATCCTCAAGTGGCTGCAGGATACCTACAACTGTGAAGTAGTGACTTTCACTGCTGACCTGGGCCAGGGCGAGGAGGTCGAACCGGCCCGCGCCAAGGCACAAGCCATGGGTGTCAAAGAGATCTATATCGACGATCTGCGCGAAGAATTCGTGCGTGACTTCGTCTTCCCGATGTTCCGCGCCAATACCGTCTATGAAGGCGAGTACCTGCTGGGTACCTCCATCGCCCGTCCGCTGATCGCCAAGCGCCTGATCGAGATCGCCAACGAGACCGGCGCCGACGCCATCTCCCACGGTGCTACCGGCAAGGGCAACGACCAGGTGCGTTTCGAACTCGGCGCCTATGCCTTGAAGCCCGGCGTGAAGGTGATCGCCCCTTGGCGCGAATGGGACCTGCTGTCCCGCGAGAAGCTGATGGACTACGCCGAGAAGCACGCCATCCCGATCGAGCGCCATGGCAAGAAGAAATCCCCGTATTCCATGGACGCCAACCTGCTGCACATCTCCTATGAAGGCGGCGTGCTGGAAGACACCTGGACCGAGCACGAAGAAGACATGTGGCGCTGGACCGTCTCCCCGGAGAAGGCCCCCAATACCCCGACCTACATCGAGCTGACCTACCGCAACGGCGACATCGTCGCCATCGATGGCGTCGAGATGAGCCCGGCCACCGTGCTGGCGACCCTGAACCGCATCGGCGGCGAGAACGGCATCGGTCGCCTGGACATCGTCGAGAACCGCTACGTAGGCATGAAGTCCCGTGGCTGCTACGAGACTCCTGGCGGCACCATCATGCTCAAGGCCCACCGTGCCATCGAGTCCATCACCCTGGATCGTGAAGTGGCTCACCTCAAAGACGAGCTGATGCCCAAGTACGCCAGCCTGATCTACACCGGCTACTGGTGGAGCCCGGAGCGCTTGATGCTGCAACAGATGATTGACGCCTCCCAGGCCAGCGTGAACGGTGTGGTACGCCTGAAGCTGTACAAGGGCAACGTCATCGTCACCGGCCGCAAGTCCGACGATTCGCTGTTCGACGCTAACATCGCCACCTTCGAAGAAGATGGCGGCGCCTATAACCAGGCGGACGCGGCAGGCTTCATCAAGCTCAATGCGTTGCGCATGCGCATCGCCGCCAACAAGGGCCGGAGCATGCTCTGAATCCCTGAGCGGCCGTGACAGGCCGCCATAGGCACACCGTCGTACCCAAAACGCCGCTGGCTCATTGTGAGACCAGCGGCGTTTTGCATGGGGCCGGCAAATGCTCGGGGTCTCTGGGCGGCTTGTCGGGGAAGCGGTTCCGCGTGGTAGCGCCACACGGGCGGGAATAAGGTCGTTAGCGGTACCTGCCCCTGGCTGCCAATAGGCCGTCGGTACAGGGTAAGGGCCAGACCCTAACTTACCGTTGCGCCTATCAAGTTCCTATTGGGAGGGACTCCAATGAAAACGCTCAGATCCTACCTGTTTCCCCTGGCCTCGACGCTGGGCCTGGCTGTGCTTTCCAGCCATGCGCTGGCGGCGGTTTATGTCTGTGGCGATGAGGAATGCAGCACCTGGGATGCCATTACCGAAGTGCAGCTCGAGACCAAGTCCACCGATGGAGAAAATACGACCATTCGCCAGACCCTCAGCCTTTCGGCGAGTGAATCCATCACCAATGGCTACAACAGCATCGCCAACACTGACCTCTATCTGAAGAAAAGTCTTTGGCACATAGGTGGCATTGAGCCGTTCAAGGGCAAGCAGCATGTAACTGCCTACGTCTATAAATCCACCGACCCCGATACCCGCCTCAAGACCTGCCACGCTTTCTCATACAAGAATCCCAAGGGGCGCTACCACGCCACCTGCGATAAATGAGGGCGAAGTGTCGTTGATCCTTGCCTGATATGAGTAGGCGATCCGGAGCCCCCGCGGGGCTCCGGTTTTTTCTGCCCAGGTTTCCAGCAACCGTCGGTTGACGAGCAGCCTGGCAGCTTGCGGGGCAGGGCCTATCATGTTCAGGATTGGGGATCGACGAAAACCAGGGAGATCAGCATGCGGCTCAACGATGTGGAACAGAGTCTCCGGCGTGACCTGCAAGGCACGGCTTCCGACTTGCGCTGGTCGGCGGTGGAACTCAGGCGTATCGCTGAATTGCTGCGCCAGGCAGGCAATGGTGCGGATGCCGAGGCGCTGGTGAGGATGTGCCAGTTGTTCCAGGACGACGAGGAGCGGCTGGTCGCATATGCGGATGAAGTAAAGGCCCACTTGATCAGTCGAAGACAAACTCAATAGATGAATATTTAGATGGGGCTAAATCATGGGGTGGTCGTTGGTTAGTTTTGGGTTTTGAGTGATTTAAACTTTTAGAAACAATACTTGTCATGTTTTTATTAAATTTCTGTTAGTACGGAAAGTAGCTTGGCTGTTGATTGGTCTTATGTGTCTTTAAAGTTTGTTGTTCAGTGTGAAAGTTATTTTGTAAGGCAATTCGGTATTGCTTGTAAGGAACGTCCTCCTACAGTCGTAGCCGCCTGATACACAGTGCCAGCGTCAATTCTCTCGGGTATGGTGCTGGCTCTAAAAATCTCAGGACGTGGACGGACCTATGAAAAGAGTCTTGATCGTGGATGATCATCCGGTAACTCGTCTGGCCGTACGTATGTTGATGGAGCGACATGGTTTTGAAGTTATAGCGGAAACGGACAATGGCGCGGATGCATTGAAGTTGGCCGTGGAGTATGTACCGGACATCCTGATCCTGGATATTGGACTTCCACAACTTGATGGGCTTGAAGTTATAACGCGGCTGATGTCACGGGCCATGCCGATCAAGATACTGGTGTTGACCCTGCAGACGCCCGGGCCTTTTTCCATGCGTTGCATGCAGGCCGGGGCGGCGGGTTATGTGTGCAAGCAGCAGGACATTACCGAGTTGATCAGCGCGGTGCGGGCGGTGCTGGCCGGCTACAGCTACTTCCCCAATGAAGCGTTGCACACTTTCCGTTCCAGCCAGGGAGTCAGCAGCGAGGAAGAAATGATCGAACGGTTGTCAGGGCGTGAGTTGGTGGTATTGAAACAACTCACCAGTGGAATGAGTAACAAGGAAATCGCCGAAGGACTATGCCTGAGCAACAAGACCATCAGTACCTACAAGCGAAGATTACTCACCAAGCTCAATGCCCGGTCACTGGTCGACCTGATCGAGTTTGCCCAGCGGCACCGGTTGATATGAAGTTTTTCCGATAGCAAGGACTGTAGCGGGCGGGATGATCCCTGAATACTGCGAACGCCTGGTCGGCCTCTAAGGCCGACCGTGGGAGCAGGAGAAACCAGTACACGAGAAAACCTCCAGTCGGAGGTTTTCTCGTTACTAAAGATCGAAATCGTAATCGGCCAGCTGCTTTTGCAGGCGCCGTTCTTCCAGAAGATTGTCGATGGTGCGGCGCTTGCTCAGGTTGGTCTTCGCCACCTCCACCACAGGTTCGGCATCGTCTGTTTCAGCCGCGGTGAAATCGTCTTCTACGTCCAGTTGTTCTTTGCCAGTGCTCATAAGGTCGACTCCAGGCTAGGACTGCCATTGGCGCTCCTTATATCGATATTCTCCTGGCGGGTAAAAAAGATTTTTTCAATCGAGTCATGAAGAAAATCAATGCTCGATCAATCATCGGAAGTCTTTTGCTTGTATTCGCACAGGTCCTCGATCCGACAACTTCCGCAACGTGGCTTGCGGGCCAGGCAAACATATCGACCGTGCAGGATCAGCCAGTGGTGGGAGTCCAGCAGGTACTCCTTGGGCACGAACTTCATCAACTTGTTTTCCACTTCCACCACGTTCTTGCCTGGCGCCAGCCCGGTGCGATTGCTGACCCGGAAGATGTGGGTATCCACGGCCATGGTCAATTGGCGAAAAGCCGTGTTGAGGACCACGTTGGCGGTCTTGCGACCAACGCCCGGCAGGGCTTCGAGTTCTTCCCGGGTCTGCGGTACCTCGCCGCCATGGCGTTCCACCAGCAGGCGGCAGGTTTCGATGACGTTCTTGGCCTTGCTGTTGTACAGGCCGATGGTCTTGATGTACTCCGACAACCCATCGACCCCGAGGGCATGGATGGCTGCCGGGGTGTTGGCCACGGGAAACAGCTTGGCAGTCGCCTTGTTGACCCCGACGTCGGTCGATTGCGCCGAAAGGATCACGGCGATCAGCAGTTCGAATGCCGAGGAGTAGGCCAGTTCGGTCTTCGGTTCGGGGTTGTCCTCATGGAGCCGGCGAAATATTTCCAGGCGTTTGGCTGCATTCATGGGTGATTCATTTCCTCGAAGGCGATCGGTAGAGGGTCCAGGCCCGGGTGGCGGCCAGCAACAGGCCCAGAAGGATAAAACCGCCCGGGGCGAGAGTCAGCAGGTGCAAGCCGCCATTGGCTACTACCCAGCCGCTTCCGGTATCGGTCATGCCGATGAGCCAGCCCAGGTGGCTACCCAGGGCCCCGGTGCCTAGCAGTTCGCGCAGGGCGCCCAGCAGGCTCAGGGCGGCACAAAAAGCCAGCGCCAGGCGTAGCCGGTCGGCATGCTGAAAAAATCCCACCTGTTCCAGTGCTATGCACTGCAAGGGCAGCAGCGCCAGGTACAGGCCCAGTTGCTGGTGCAAATCCAGGCTCCAGGCCTGCGCGGCCAGCCACAGGCAACTGCCAAGGCCGGCGGCCAGCAACAAGCTGGCCAGCAGGCGCGGGCCACCGGCCTGCAGATGCGGGCGTAGCGAGCGCATGCCAAGACCGAAAGCCGTCGCCAGCAAGCCAAAGCCCAGGGTCATGCCCAGGGCCTTGACCCAGGAATCCGTCGCCCCGATCAGTGCCGGCAGCATCAACAACCCGGGCAGCGCCAGCGGCTTATTCATGGTCGGCTCCCTCGAGCAGGGTGGCGCGGTGTTCGTCAAAGTAACGCAGGGCATCGTGCAGGGCGCTGATCACTGCACGGGAGGTGATGGTGGCGCCGGCGATCTGGTCGAACTGGCCCTGGTCCTTCTTCAGTGCCCAGCCTGCGTCACCGGGATCGTTGCGGGACTTGCCGGAAAACCCGGCCAGCCAAGGGTTGGGTTGATCGCCGATGTGGGAGCCCAGGCCCGGTGTCTCCTCCTGCCTGAGGGCCTTGCTGCCGAGCAGGCGGCCCTGATTGTCGATGGCGATCAGCAGCTCGATGGGGCCGGCATACCCCGTAACCTGGCTGCGCAGCAGCAGGGCGCTGGGCAGGCCATTGCGGGTGGCCAGGTAGCCCTCGAGCAGGCGGCTGTTGGCCAACTGCGTGGCAGGTAGTGGCACTGGCCGATCCAGGGGCTGGTTGTCATAGCTGTCCGTTGGCAGCAAGTCCAGCAGCTTGCGCGCTTGCAGGGCTCTTTGCTCGGCTTCGATCCGCGGGGCGCTGGCATGTTGCAACCACAGCGTGGCACCGATGCCCAGGATGCCAAGGGCCGCCAGCAACAACAGGCTGCGTGGGGGCTTCATGGTCGGCTCCCGGCTGGTTCGCGGGCGCAATGGCGTTCCAGGGCGGGCACCGCCAAGTTCATCAGCAGCACGGCGAAGGCCAGGCCGTCAGGGTAGCTGCCCCAGGTACGGATCAGGTAGGTCAGCAGGCCGACCCCGACCCCGAACAGCAAGCGTGCCCTGGCTGCTTTGGGGCCTGATACCGGTTCGGTGACGATGAAGAAGGCGCCGAGCATGCTGGCCCCGGTGAGCAGGTGGAACAGCGGCGAGCCGTGGGAGTCGGAGCCTGTACCGTTCCAGCACAGCAGGCTGATGAGCAGCAGGCTGCCGAGCATGCCAACAGGGGCATGCCAGCTGATGACTCGCTGTTGCAGCAGCAGTAATCCGCCGGCCAGGAAGGCCAGGTTGACCCATTCGACGCCGCGACCAGCGAAATGACCGAAGGCCGGGCTGGCGGCGAATAGCTCGTCGATGGTCAGGCTCTTGTTGATGCGCAGGCTGTCCAGCGCAGTGGCCTGGGCCCAGGCATCGGGACGCGAACCGTCCAGGCCGAAGACCAGTTGCAGGCCGTCCAGCAAGCCCATGGCCTGGGGGGCAGGCCAATGGGTCATCGACTGCGGGAAGCACAGCAGGGCCAGGGCATAGCCGAGCATGGCCGGGTTGAAGGGATTCTGCCCGATGCCGCCATACAGGTGCTTGCCCAGGAGCATGGCGCTGGCCGCGGCGCTTGGAGCCAGCCACCAGGGGCAGTAGGCCGGCAGGGCCAAGGCCAGCAGAGTGGCGCTGACCAGGGCGCTACCATCGCTGAGGGACGCCAGCAGCGGGCGCTTGCGCAGGCGCAATACCAGGGCCTCCATGGCCAGTGCGGCACCAGCGGCCAGCAGCAGATTCAACAGCACTCCCCAACCATACAGCCACAGCAGTACCAGCAGCCCTGGCAGAGTGGCCAGCAGCACTCGCTGCATGGCCTGGCGCAGGCGTGGGTCGGCGCCCTCAGCCAGCGGCATGGGCATCCACCTGGCGTTCGACTTCACTCAGGCGTGCCTGGGCCTGGGTCAATTGCTCGGCACTGCTGCCTGCCTGGCGTTGCAACTTGTGCAGCTCGGCCCGGGCATAGGCCAGCTCGGTCTTCAGGCGACGCAGTTGCGGGTCGATTGGCCGCTTCTCGGTACGGGTGAGCACCGGTGCCGGCTTGGCACTGGCATCCTCGGCGGCATGCAGGTCCTGTTCGGCAGCCGCCAGGGCTGCGCCCAGCGCCTCCAGTTCAGCCTGTGGAGCACCTGCGGCCTGGGCTTTTTTCAGTTCGGCGCGGCGTGTGGCCAGCTGGATCTTGGCGCGCTTGAGATTGGCATCCTTGGGCGTCGCCACTGGTGACGTGGCTGGGGTTTGGGCTTCCAGGCGAGCCAGGGCCTGCTCGGCGGCTTCGAACTGACGCTGCAGGACGATCAGTTGCGACTGTTGCTCGAAGGTGGGCGGATGACCGAAGGCCTTGAGGGACTTGTTCAACTGGGTCCGGCTCATGGCTAATTCGATCTTGGCTTTTTTCAGCGCGGCATCGGCAGCCGCGGCCTTCTGCGCGCGAACTCGTTCGATCGCCGCCTGGACCGGGTTGTCGCCGCTCGCGACAGGTTGGGCGGCCTTTTGCGCCCGGGCCTGGCGTTCGGCCAGGCGTCGGGTTTCTTCACGCTGCAGGCGTTGGTTGCGTTGTTCGAAGCGGCGCCTGGCGTGCTCGCGCTTGCTGCTGCGGGCCTGCAATTGCTCGGGGCTGCCGGCCAGGCCGCCGACAATCGGTACCACCTGGCCCAGGGCCAGGGGCAGCATGTCGATGCAATCCACCGGGCAGGGCGCCACGCACAAATCGCAACCGGTGCATTCATCGACCAGCACGGTGTGCATCAGCTTGGCCGCGCCGACGATGGCGTCCACCGGGCAGGCCTGGATGCACTTGGTGCAGCCGATGCACTCGGCTTCGCGGATGTAGGCCACCTGGGCCGGGGCTTCGCCGCGGCTGCGATCCAGTTCGATGACCGGCAATTGCAGTAGCCGGGCCAGGCCGGCGATGGTTTCCTCGCCGCCGGGTGGGCACTTGTTGATGGCCTCGCCCTTGGCGATGCCTTCGGCGTAGGGTTTGCATCCGCCATGGCCGCACTTGCCACATTGGGTTTGCGGCAAGAGGGCATCGATGCGTTGAATCAGACTCATGGTTTGACCATTCCGTTGAAGCCCAGGAACGCCACTGCCAGCAGGCCGGCGCCGATCAAGTCGAGGGGCAGGCCCCGCCAGGGCAGGGGAACATCGTTGTTGCAGACGCGCTGGCGCAGGTCGCTGAACAAGCCAAGTACCAGCCAGAAACCCAGGCCGGCTCCCAGCGCCATGGCGCCGAGGGTCGCCAGCCCCAGATCATCGCGGCTGCCCGCCAGCAACAGGCCAAGCACGCCGGCATTGCCCAGGAGCAACAGCCAGAGACCGTCGAACGGCCAACCGGGCAGAATCCGCGCCAGCAAGCCCAGCAGCGGTTGGATCAGCAGCACGTTCAGGGGCAGCCAGAAGAACAGTTGCAGCGATGCCAGCCCCCAAGGCTCGAGCAGGCCACGATAGAGCAGCTGGCCCAGCACGCTGCTGACCAGCATCAAGACCGTGGTGGCCAGGCCCAGGGCGTGGACCTGCCGCCTGTGGCCAGCCTGGGACTGCAGCAGCGGGTCGACGCCCAGCGGCCACTGCAACACGAAGTTGTTGACCAGGGCGGTGCTGATGAGAGCGAGCAGGAAGTGGGTCATGGTCGATGCCGGTGCAGGCAGGCTGTCCCTCAAGAGTAGGCAAACTCCACGCGTGCGCGTGACTGCCCAGATATGCAAATCCCCCCGTTGCGCCAGTGGGCAACGGGGGGACGGGGTCCAGCCGACGGCCTTACTTGATCCGCTGGCCGGGCTTGGCGCCGCTGTCGGGGCTCAGCAGGTAGATTTCTTCACCGCCTGGGCCGGCAGCCATCACCATGCCCTCGGAGATACCGAACTTCATTTTCCGCGGCTTGAGGTTGGCGATCATCATGGTCAGGCGACCGTCGAGCTTGGACGGGTCCGGGTAGGCGCTCTTGATCCCGGAGAAGACATTGCGCTGTTCATCGCCGATATCCAGGGTCAGGCGCAGCAGCTTGTCGGCACCTTCCACGGCTTCGGCCTTGACGATCAACGCCACGCGCAAGTCGATGGCGGCGAAGGTGTCGAAGTCGACTTCCGGCGACAGCGGGTCCTTGGCCAGTTCGCCATTGCCCTTGGGCGCACCGGTGTCGGTCTGGCTGGCGACGAGGTCTTCCTTCGAGGCGTCGGTCATGGCTTGTACTTTCACTGGGTCGATCCGCGTCATCAGCGGCTTGAATTCGTTGAGCTGATGGTTGGCCAGCAATTGCTGGTGGTCGTTCCAGGTCAGTGCCGGGACGTTGAGGAATGCCTCGGCGTCGGCGGCCAGGACCGGCAGTACCGGCTTGAGGAAAATCACCAGCTGGCGGAACAGGTTGATGCCGGTGGCGCAGATGGCCTGGACTTCATCCTGCTTGCCTTCCTGCTTGTTCAGCGACCAGGGCGCCTTGTCGGCGATCCAGGCGTTGGCGCGGTCGGCCAGGGCCATGATCTCGCGCATGGCACGGGCGAAGTCACGGGCCTCGTAGGCCTCGGCGATGCTCGGCGCGGCGGCCAGGAAGGCCTCGGTCAGCTCGGGGGCGGCGTTGGTGTCGACCATCACCCCGGCATTGCCCTTGTGGATGAACCCGGCGCAACGGCTGGCGATGTTGACCACCTTGCCTACCAGGTCGGAGTTGACCTTCTGCACGAAGTCCTCGAGGTTCAGGTCCAGGTCGTCGACGCCACGGCCCAGCTTGGAGGCGTAGTAGTAGCGCAGGTATTCCGGCGACAGGTGGTCCAGGTAGGTGCGGGCCTTGATGAAGGTGCCGCGGGACTTGGACATCTTGTGGCCGTTGACGGTCAGGTAACCGTGGACGTTGATCGCCGTGGGCTTGCGAAAGCCCGCGCCCTCGAGCATGGCGGGCCAGAACAGGGCGTGGAAGTTGACGATGTCCTTGCCGATGAAATGGTACAGCTCGGCGCTGGAGTCCTTGGCCCAGAACGCATTGAAGTCCAGTTCCGGACGGCGGGCGCAGAGGTTCTTGAAGCTGGCCATGTAGCCGATCGGCGCGTCCAGCCAGACATAGAAGTACTTGCCTGGCTCATCGGGGATCTCGAAGCCGAAGTACGGCGCATCGCGGGAGATATCCCACTGCTGCAGGCCGGCATCCAGCCATTCGGCGATCTTGTTGGCCACGGCGTCTTGCAGGGTGCCGCTGCGGGTCCAGGTCTGCAGCATCTGCTGGAAGTCCGGCAGCTTGAAGAAGAAGTGCTGGGACTCCTTGAGCACCGGAGTGGCGCCGGAGATCGCCGACTTCGGATCCTTCAGGTCGGTGGGGGCGTAGGTGGCGCCGCATTTCTCGCAGTTGTCGCCGTATTGATCCTCGGTGCCGCACTTGGGGCAGGTGCCCTTGATGAAGCGGTCGGCCAGGAACATTTTCTTGTCCGGGTCGAAATACTGGGTGATGGCGCGCGTGGCGATGTGCCCGGCATCCCGCAGCTTGAGGTAGATCTGGCTCGACAGCTCGCGGTTTTCCTCGGCGTGGGTCGAGTGGAAGTTGTCGAAGTCCACCAGGAAGTCGGCAAAGTCGGCGCTGTGCTCAGCCTGGACGTTGGCGATCAGTTGTTCCGGGGTGATGCCTTCTTTTTCCGCGCGCAACATGATGGCCGAGCCGTGGGCGTCGTCGGCGCAGACATAGACGCATTGGTTGCCGCGGTGCTTCTGGAAGCGCACCCACATGTCGGTCTGGATGTACTCGAGCATGTGGCCAAGGTGGATGGAACCATTGGCATAGGGCAGGGCGCTGGTGACGAGGATCTTGCGTGGCTCGGACATGGGGCTCGGCTACTTGATGAAACGAAGGTCGGTCACTATAAAACGCCGGGACGGAATTTTCACCCTTCCAGGCGTCCCTGTGCAGCGCAGGCAAGCTCCAGGGGCGGCGCCGCTCCCTCGCCACGAAGGGAGAGGCGGCGTAGGATAGCCGGCTGATTTTCCTGTCTTGTTATCGGAGTTGCCCATGAGCGCCGTCAATCGCGCAGCGGTGGAAGCCGTGCTTCGCCAGTACACCGACCCCTATTTGAACCAGGACCCGGTGAGCGCCGGCTGTGTGCGGGACATCGACATCCAGGGCGACCGGGTCTCGGTCCGCCTGGAGCTGGGCTATGCCGCCGGCCTGTTCCGCAATGGCTGGGCGCAGATGCTGCAACTGGCCATCGAGGGCCTGGAAGGCGTGGGCTCGGCCAAGGTCGAGGCCAGCAGCGTGATCGTCGCGCACAAGGCCCAGGCCCAGGTACCGGGCCTGGCCAACGTCAAGAACGTGGTGGCGGTGGCATCGGGCAAGGGCGGCGTGGGCAAGTCCACCACCGCCGCCAACCTGGCCCTGGCCCTGGCCCGGGAAGGTGCCCGGGTGGGCATTCTCGACGCCGATATCTATGGCCCGAGCCAGGGCATCATGTTCGGCATCGCCGAAGGCACACGGCCGAAGATCAAGGACCAGAAGTGGTTCGTGCCGATCCAGGCCCACGGTGTCGAAGTCATGTCCATGGCCTTCCTCACCGACGACAACACGCCCATGGTCTGGCGTGGCCCGATGGCCTCTGGCGCCTTGCAGCAACTGGTGACCCAGACCGACTGGGGCAATCTCGACTACCTGGTGATCGACATGCCGCCGGGCACCGGCGACATCCAGCTGACCCTGGCGCAGAAGGTCCCGGTGGCGGGTGCGGTGATCGTCACTACGCCCCAGGACTTGGCCCTGCTGGATGCACGCAAGGGCATCGAGATGTTCCACAAGGTGAACATCCCGGTACTGGGTGTGGTGGAAAACATGGCGGTGCACATCTGCTCCAACTGCGGCCATGCCGAGCACCTGTTCGGCGAAGGCGGCGGCGAGAAGCTGGCCAGCCAGTACGGCGTCGAACTGCTGGCTTCGCTGCCGCTGTCGATGCTGATCCGCGAGCAGGCCGATGGCGGCAAGCCGACGGTGATCGCCGAGCCGGATAGCCAGATCGCCATGGTCTACCAGGAACTGGCACGGCACGTGGGGGCACGTATCGTGTTGCAGGAAGCTGCCGCCCCGGCGATGCCCAGCATCACCGTCAGCGAAGATTGAGCCCAGGGCAGGCGCTCGTCGCGATTTAGGTTGCGGCGAGCGTTGTTGCATCAACTCCCGCGCCGCAAGGGCTGGGAGCAGCGTCTTCGGATCAGAGGCGCAAGCCGCCGTCCATTTCCAGGATGCGTCCGGTGTAGTAGTCGTTCTCGAAGATATAGGCCGCCGAATGGGCGATTTCTTCCGGCTTACCCATGCGCTTGAGCGGAATGCCGGCGGTCATTTTCTCCAGGGCCTCGGGCTTCATGCCCAGGGTCATCTCGGTCTCGATGAAGCCCGGGGCGATACCGGCCACGCGGATGCCGTAGCGCGCCAGTTCCTTGGCCCAGGTCACGGTCGCTGCGGCAACCCCGGCCTTGGCCGCGGAGTAGTTGGTCTGGCCGATGTTGCCGGCGCGGGAAATCGACGAGATGTTGATGATGGTGCCGCTGGTCTTGAGTTGCACCATCTTCGCCGCCACTTCCCGGGTGCACAGGAACACGCCGGTCAGGTTGACGTCGATCACCGACTGCCATTGGGCCAGGCTCATCTTGGTCGTTTCACCGTCCTTGACCTTGAGCAGCAGGCCATCGCGCAGGATCCCGGCGTTGTTGATCAGGCCATGGATGGCACCGAAGTCCTCGGCAACCTGATTCACCATATGCTCGACCTGTTCTTCGTTGGCCACGTTGCACAGGTAGGAGCGTGCCTCGACGCCATGGGCTCTGCAGGCCGCGACGGCCTGATCGAGTTTTTCCTGGTTCAGGTCCACCAGGGCCAGCCTGGCTCCACGGCTGGCGAAATACTCGCCCATGGAGCGGCCCAGGCCTTGGCAACCGCCGGTGATAATGATTACTTTGTCAGTGAGTTGCATTCGCATGTCCTGTCAGCTGTCGTGAGAGGGTGTCCTTGTACCAGGGCCCTTCGCGACAGCTGGGCCTGGCCTGGCTGCAGACGAGTATTGCCCCGTTGGCGTAGACGGACCGTGGTCCGATCGTCCGTCCGTTTTCGACGGATTCTATTGAAGGAGTCATAAAGTGAGCGTTGAAGCTGCCAAGAATGCACGAGAACTGCTGCTCAAGGAATACCGCGGCGTGCTGTCCACGCATTCCAAGTCCATGCCGGGTTTTCCCTTCGGTTCCGTAGTGCCTTATTGCCTCGATGCCGAAGGTCGTCCGCTGATCCTCATCAGCCGCATCGCCCAGCACACCCATAACCTGCAGAAGGATCCCAAGTGTTCGCTGCTGGTCGGTGAGCGCGACGCCGATGACGTGCAGGCGGTGGGGCGCCTGACCTACCTGGCCGAGGCCGAGAAGCTGGCCGACGAGGCGTCGATCGAGGCCGCCGCCGAGCGCTACTACCGCTACTTTCCCGAATCGCAGAACTATCACCAGGCCCACGATTTCGATTTCTGGGTGCTCAAGCCGGTGCGCCATCGCTACATCGGCGGTTTCGGCGCCATCCATTGGGTCGACCAGCTGACCCTGGCCAACCCGTTCGCCGGCAAGGCCGAGTTGAGCATGGTGGAGCACATGAACAGCGATCATGCCAAGGCCATCGCCCACTACGTCGAGCTGACCGGCTTGCCTGACAAGGTGCCGGCGCAGATGGCCGGGATCGATACCGAGGGCATGCACCTGCGTATTGGCCAGGCGCTGTATTGGTTGCCATTCCAAGCCCCTTGCAACACGCCGACACAAGTGCGCGAGGCCCTGGTTTTCCTGGCGCGCGCCGATCAGTGGCCGAAAAATCAGACCGTGGATGCTTGAATTCACGAATTGGCGACGTCATTTACGGTCTACTGGAAGGCATTCTTCCGCAGAGGAAACCATTTGATGCGCCCTTTTCTGTTGCTCTTTCTGCTGTTCCCAGTGTTGGAGCTGTTCGTCTTCGTCAAGGTCAGCGCGGCGATCGGGTTTTTCCCGGCGCTGCTGCTGGTCATTCTCGGTTCGCTGCTTGGCGTGATGGTGTTGCGTGTGGCCGGCCTGGCCACGGCCCTGCGCGCCCGTGAAAGTCTCAATCGTGGCGAGTTGCCGGCCCAGCAGATGCTCGAGGGCCTGATGCTGGCCCTGGGTGGTGGTTTGTTGATCTTGCCGGGCTTCATCAGCGATGTGTTCGGCCTGCTGATGCTGCTGCCATTCACCCGTCGTCTGCTGGCCAACAAGATGCGCGAGCGTGCCGAGGAGCAGGCCATGCGCCAGCGCGCCTTCGCCGACGACATGCGCTCGGCCCGTGGTGGTCCTGCGCCGCAGCAACCCTTGGGACGCGAACCGAACGTCATCGAAGGTGAGTTCGAGCACCGCGACTGATCGCTTCCAGCCTCGCAAACACGGCACCTTCGGGTGCCGTGTTGGTTATTGCGCAGGCGATTTAAAAAAATTCATCGACCAGCCCTTGTAATAGCCTTGTGCGCCCTTATGTAACGGTCACCGCAAGGTTTCTGGTGCTGATACCAGACAGACTTCCGCGTCTCGCTCGTCGAGCCGCAACCGGCCACGCCGGATTTGTTAACCCGCCGGTATCGACACCGGCCGCTGAAAACCACAATTAGGAGAGATCGACAATGAAGCTTCGTCCTCTGCATGACCGCGTCGTCATCCGTCGCAGCGAAGAAGAATCGAAAACTGCCGGCGGTATCGTTCTGCCTGGTTCGGCCGCTGAAAAACCTAACCGTGGCGAAGTCGTCGCTGTAGGTACCGGCCGTGTGCTGGACAACGGTGAAGTACGTGCGCTGGCCGTGAAAGTGGGTGACAAAGTGGTGTTTGGCCCGTACTCCGGCAGCAACACCGTGAAAGTCGATGGCGAAGATCTGCTGGTAATGGCCGAGAACGAGATTCTCGCTGTTATCGAAGGCTGATTACCCGCGTATTTTCCCGCTACTACACAGTATTTAAGGAATATCGATCATGGCTGCTAAAGAAGTTAAATTCGGCGACTCCGCCCGCAAGAAAATGCTCACCGGCGTCAACGTCCTGGCTGACGCGGTAAAAGCTACCCTGGGCCCGAAAGGCCGTAACGTGATCCTGGAAAAGAGCTTCGGCGCTCCGACCATCACCAAGGATGGCGTTTCCGTAGCCAAGGAAATCGAACTGGAAGACCGTTTCGAGAACATGGGCGCGCAGCTGGTCAAGGACGTTGCCTCCCGTGCCAACGATGACGCTGGCGACGGCACCACCACCGCCACCGTTCTGGCTCAGTCGATCGTCAACGAAGGCCTGAAGGCCGTTGCTGCCGGCATGAACCCGATGGACCTCAAGCGCGGCATCGACAAGGCGACCATCGCCATCGTCAAGGAACTCAAGGCTCTGTCCAAGCCATGCGCCGACACCAAGGCCATCGCCCAGGTAGGCACCATCTCCGCCAACTCCGACAACTCCATCGGCGACATCATTGCCGAAGCCATGGAAAAAGTCGGTAAAGAAGGCGTGATCACCGTCGAAGAAGGCACCGGCCTGGAAAACGAACTGTCGGTCGTTGAAGGCATGCAGTTCGACCGTGGCTACCTGTCCCCATACTTCGTCAACAAGCCAGACACCATGGTTGCCGAGCTGGACAGCCCGCTGATCCTGCTGGTGGACAAGAAGATCTCCAACATCCGCGAAATGCTGCCAGTGCTGGAAGCCGTTGCCAAAGCCGGCCGCCCACTGCTGATCGTGGCCGAGGACGTCGAAGGCGAAGCCCTGGCGACCCTGGTTGTGAACAACATGCGCGGTATCGTCAAAGTCGCAGCCGTCAAGGCTCCAGGCTTCGGCGATCGTCGCAAGGCCATGCTGCAGGACATCGCCGTCCTGACCGGCGGTACCGTGATCTCCGAAGAAATCGGTCTGAGCCTGGAAAGCACCACCCTGGAGCACCTGGGTAGCGCCAAGCGCGTGACCCTGTCCAAGGAAAACACCACCGTTGTCGACGGTGCTGGCAACCAGGCCGACATCGAAGCCCGTATCGCCCAGATCCGTGCCCAAGTGGCCGAGACTTCCTCGGACTACGACCGTGAAAAACTGCAAGAGCGCCTGGCCAAGCTGTCCGGCGGCGTTGCAGTGATCAAGGTTGGCGCTGGCTCCGAAGTTGAAATGAAAGAGAAGAAAGCCCGCGTTGAAGACGCCCTGCACGCTACCCGTGCAGCCGTTGAAGAAGGCGTGGTGCCTGGCGGTGGCGTGGCCCTGATCCGTGCCCTGCAAGCGATCGTCGACCTCAAGGGCGACAACGCTGACCAGGACGTAGGTATCGCGGTTCTGCGTCGCGCCGTTGAAGCTCCGCTGCGCCAGATCTCCGCTAACAGCGGCGACGAGCCAAGCGTTGTAGTCAACGAAGTGAAGAACGGCAAAGGTAACTTCGGTTACAACGCTGCTTCCGGCGAATACGGCGACATGATCGAAATGGGCATCCTGGACCCAACCAAGGTAACCCGTTCGGCTCTGCAAGCTGCAGCTTCCATCGGCGGTCTGATCCTGACCACCGAGGCAGCCGTTGCCGACGCACCGAAGAAAGACGCTCCAGCTGGCGGCGGCATGCCAGACATGGGCGGCATGGGTGGCATGGGCGGCATGATGTAAGCCAGCCTTACCCCCGTACTGAAAAGCCCCGCCGGCGCAAGCCGGCGGGGCTTTTTCGTTTCCGTTGTCCTGCGGCAAACCCAGGGCAAATGGCTGCCATTGTGTTGCCCTGGCTGTCGTCGGGACGTGAGTCCCAGGTGAAAAAAACGTCAAGCCATGGCGACACTGGAAACAGTCACCCGAGCCTTCCGACAAGGGTGGCGGTGAGCCGGACTTGGCCTTAAGCTGCGCGAGCCAAGACGGCCGTAACTGTATACGGAGAGAGTGCCGATGCGAATCCTACTGGTTGAAGACAACCGCGATATTCTCGCCAACCTGGCTGACTACCTGGGGCTCAAGGGCTACACCGTGGACTGTGCCCAGGACGGTCTGTCGGGCTTGCACCTGGCCGCCACCGAGCACTACGACCTGATCGTGCTCGACATCATGTTGCCGGGGATCGATGGCTACACCCTGTGCAAGCGCCTGCGCGAAGACGCGCGGCGAGACACCCCGGTGATCATGCTTACCGCCCGCGACCAGCTCGACGATCGCCTCCAGGGCTTCAAGTCCGGAGCCGACGATTACCTGGTCAAGCCCTTTGCCCTTTCGGAGCTTTCCGCCCGGATCGAGGCGGTGATGCGCCGCAGCCAGGGTGGCGGCAGGCGTGCATTGCAGGTGGGCGATCTGAGCTACGATCTCGATACCCTGGAAGTCACCCGTGAGGGACGCCTGCTCAAGCTCAACCCGGTCGGCCTGAAACTGCTGGCGGTGCTGATGCAGAAGAGTCCCCATGTCTTGCGCCGGGAGATCCTCGAAGAAGCCCTGTGGGGCGATGACTGTCCGGACAGCGACAGCCTGCGCAGCCACGTCCACCAATTGCGCCAGGTGATCGACAAGCCGTTCGCCAAGCCGCTGCTGCACACCGTGCATGGTGTCGGCTACCGCCTGGCCGAGGGCCGCGATGGAGTTTAAGCAGAGCCTTGCCCAGCGGATCATCATCGCCTTTGCGTTGATGAGCGCCCTGGTGGCCGGGGCCTTCGCCATGGGCATCGTGGCCACCGTGCACCTGGTGGAGGAAAAGCTCATCTCCGCCGGTCTCGGAGGCGACCTGCAACGCCTGCTGTTGATGGATAACGTCGGCGACTGGAGCCACCGCCCCGAGCCCGACCAACTCTTCTACTACAGTGGTGGTCGCGGCGATTTCGAGTTGCCCAAGGATCTGCGTCACCTGGACCCCGGGTTCCATGAAGTGTTTCGCGAACAGTTGTCCTATCACGCCATGGTCGAGGTGGTGGATGGCCGGCGCTATGTGCTGCTGCAAGACCAGAGCGACTTCGAAGAGCGCGAGCGAGTGTTGTTCGCGGTGGTGCTGGTGGGCTTCGTGCTCAGCCTGGCGCTGGCGGTGTTCCTCGGCTGGGTGCTGGCGCGGCGCGTGATGGCGCCGGTGGTGCGCCTGGCACGCCAGGTACGGCATCGTGACCAGTTGTTGGGCCTGGCACCGCCATTGGCGCCGGACTACGCGGCGGACGAAGTGGGAGAGCTGGCCATTGCCTTCGATGCGACCCTGGGCCGCCTGCGCCAGGCGCTCAATCGCGAGCGGCTGTTCACCAGTGACGTCAGTCATGAATTGCGTACGCCATTGATGGTCCTGGCCACCTCTTGCGAGCTGTTGCTGGAAAACCCGGCCCTGGACCATCGCGGGCGGGCCCAGGTGGAGCGTATCACTCGGGCCTGTTCGGAAATGCGCGAACTGGTGCAGACCTTCCTGATGCTGGCGAGAGCCCAGCGTGAGGATGCCAGCATGTCGCCGCAGTTGACCTTGAGCCAGGCCGCCAACGACCTGCTCGGGGTGTGGAGCGAGTCCATCGAGGCCAAGGGCATCGAGCTGATCTTCGATCCCGGACAGTCCGACGATACCCGCTACCACGCCACCTTCCTGCATGCGGTGATGGGCAACCTCCTGCGCAACGCCCTGCACTATACCGAGCAGGGGTTCATTCGCCTGAGTCTGGCGCCTGGCGGCTTTACGGTGGAGGACAGCGGCGTGGGCATTCCCGAGGAAAAGCGCGAGGCGATGTTCGAGCCTTTCGTGCGTGGCGATGAGAAGCGTGGCGAGGGCCTGGGCCTTGGCTTGTCGCTGGTCCAGCGTATCTGTGAGAACCAGGGCTGGAGCGTCAGCCTCAGCACCATGACCCCCAATGGCTGTCGTTTTCACGTTCAACTGCAATCGGCCAAGGCCTGATTATCCTGTATGGCCCTGTTTTACGGGGCCTGTCACTTGTCGATTTCCCCTTTGGTATGGCCCCAGGCCACTGCTCGTACACTGTAAAACTCTGCAATATTTCTTGGCTGGACGGTACGAAGTTTTCACGCGGGAACAACCTGTCGCTGACATGGTGCTGCTTAAGGTAGCGCCATCAATTGCAGGAGGTTCTGGCGATGGTTGCACCGATCAAGCTGAAGTTTTCCGAGAAGTACGATACCCAGCATGCCCTGGAGTACCTGCTCAAGCATCAGGATGGACTGGCGCGCCAGCTGTCCCACAAGCGAGATGAGCACTTGGCTCGCACCGCCTTGTCCCTGGCGGGCGATCCGGGGTTGGTACTGGACCTGCCGTGTGGCGCTGGGCGTTTCTGGCCGTTACTGGCCGAAAAGAGCAATCGAATCATCATTGGTGCCGATTATTCAGCGGCTATGCTCAACACCGCCACAGTGGCGCAACCTGCCGAAGTGGTGAAACGGGTACGGCCCTTGCAGACATCGGCGTTTGCCATCGACCTGCCGGACAACGCCGTGGACTGCATTTTCTCCATGCGCTTGTTGCACCATATCGGCGAGGCGCAACATCGGATGGCGCTGTTGCGCGAGTTCCAGCGCGTGACCCGCGATAGCGTGATCGTCTCGTTGTGGGTCGACGGCAACTTCAAGGCTTGGAAACGCAAAAGGATGGAGCGCAAGCGCTCTTTCGGCGCCGAACAACAGGGTTACCAGAATCGTTTCGTGTTACCGGCGGCCACGGTCGAAGAAGAATTCCGGCAAGCCGGCTTTAGCGTCCAGCGACATCTGGACTTCCTTCCGCTCTACGCCATGTGGCGAGTGTACGTACTACGCAAGAGGTAAAAGGATGGCTGTTGAATGTGCTTCGGAAATGGATGCCGCACCCACAGATCGTTTTGAATACTTCTGGAACGAACAAGGTGAATGGGTCGAGGAGCCCAATCGACGCCGAGGTGGCGAGAGTGGTGTGCAACGGCTGATGAGCGGCAATGGACGCCAGCTTTATGCCAAGCGCCAAGTGGGACATATCTATCGCAGCTGGCTGCACCCTTTCGGTCGACCCACGGTGTTGCGTGAACATGATGCGCTGCGGGGCCTGCGCCTGCTGGAAGTGACGGTCCCGGAGCTGGTTTACTGCGGGGCTCGACGCGGTCCCGAGCAGCAATGGCAAGCACTGCTGGTCACCGCGGCGCTCGATGGTTTCATCGAGATCGACAACTGGTACGCCGCCGGCGAGCGTGAGCGCCATGGCGAGGCGTTCCACGACCAGGTGCTGCAATCCCTGGCGACGACACTGGCGCGGATGCACAAGGGACGCTGGCAGCATGGTTGCCTGTATTCCAAGCATGTGTTCGTGCGGGTGGACGGTGAAGGCGAGCAGGCTCGGCCGAAGATCGCCTTGCTGGATTTCGAGAAATGCCGCCAGCGCCTGAGCAGCAAGCGGGCTGCGGCTCATGATCTAAAACAATTGCGCCGCCATTCGTCGTGGAGCGACACCGACTGGGAGAAGCTCTACTACTTTTACAGAACGGCGTTTGGCAGCTCTATCAAAGGTTTATAGCTATGAAGCTAGAAATTGCACGAGGTGTATTCCTGGCAGGAGCCTTGGCAGTTGCTTCCCTGGCGGTGGTTGCCTGGGAGCAGCCACGCACCCAGGTGCTGAGCGCGGCCAAGGGCAATGCCCACTGTCCGTTGCCACGGGTGGCGAAGGTGTCCACGGCGGCCAAGCCCGACCATGACCTGTTGCTGTTCATGTTCGGCATGAGCCAGGGCCTCAAGCCCCAGAGCTGAAGAGTTTTCCTGCCAATCAAAAGGCCTCGCGATGCGAGGCCTTTTGATTTTTCCCGAATCCTGTCTTCACGCCAGGTGCAGGTGGTTGTCCCACAGCCCTGCAGGCAGTTCCAGGGGCTTGGCCACGATCTGCGCCTGACGGCAATCGTAGAAGCGGCAACGGCCTTGTCCCGAGGTCACCACGAAGCCATCGGCCACGGCGCCGACCCCCGCGCAGTCCGGCAGCGGGGCATCCACTCGTAGCGCACCGCTGTCCAGGTCCCAGATGAAGAAGCGGTTGCCCCGTGGAGCGGTCAGGGCGACCAGCCGCAGCTCGCTGTGCACGGCGACGCTGGCGGTGTAGTGCCCCATGGCTTGCAATTGCTGTTCGGCCACCGGGAATGCACTGAAGGGTTGGCCGGGCCGCTTGATCGCCAGCAGTTCGGACGACTCATGAGCGGCGCCCATGAATTGCTGGCCGGTGACGATGGTGCCGTCGCTGGCGATGCCCATGTGGCGCACGCTGTTCATCTGCTGGGCCAGGGTTTCCTTGCTCAGCAGGGTGCCGTCGCGCTGCATCAGCACCAGGCTTGGTTCCATGGCATCGAGGTTCATTTCCACCCGGCTTTCGGCTTCGGTGCGAATGCCGCCGTTGGCCACCACCAGGGTTTCCCCATCGGGCATCCATGACACCTGGTGCGGGCCGATGCCGTGGGTCGACAGTTCGCCGCTGTGCACCAGGCGTTCGCCCTCGAAGCGGTAGACCCCCAACAGGCCGCGCCCAGGGTCCCGGGTATCGTTCTCGGTGGCGTACAGCCACTCGCCATCCTTGTGGATCACCGCGTGCCCATAGAAATGCCGGTCGGGTTGCGAGGTCAGGGTCTGCAGCAGCTTGCCGTCGCGCAGGTCGACCAGGTAGCTCTCGGTACCCGGGCGCCGGGCCACGAACAGGGCGATGGGCAAGCGCGGGTGGTTGATGATGTCGTGGCAACGCTGGCCGACCTGGGTGGCAAACACCTGTTTACCGTCCAGTTGATAACCGACGGCGTAATGCTTGCCGTCGCCGTCATCCCTGGCCGAAAGCAGCAAGGGCTGCTTGCCCTTTTGCTTGAACAGCGTCCAGCCGCCCAAGGTCACCGCACTGAGCAGCAAGCTGCCCAGTGCCAAAGCCTGACGTCGCAGCATCATCAGTCACCGTCGTTGGCGTTGAAGCCCAGTTGGATGCCCAGCGCCTTGGCCAGTTCGCCTTCGTGCAGGCGATGGACCACGTTGAGGCTGTCATACAGGTCGTTGAGCTGCTGGCGCCCGGCGTCGTCGCCGAGCATTTCGGTCAGCGAGCGCTGGGTGCTGGCGAAGAGTTTCAAGGACGCGGCATAGGCTGCGTCGATCTTGTCGGCCAGTGGTTTCTGCTCGGCCGGCAGCAGGCCGCGCAGGCCTTTGTTGTCGACCCCGGCCCAGACGGTCTGGGCCGCGCTGAGGCTGGCCTCCAGGCCTTGCAGCGACGACTGGCTGCGCCAGGCATCGGCCTGGAACGGCTGTGGGATGCCCTTGGTCTGGCGGCCCATCGGGGTGCCGAGCTTCTTCTTCAGGGTATCCAGGGCCGTGACTTGCACACGCAGCAGGTCGGCAATGGCTTCGTGGGAATCGGCATAGCGCTGGTTGGGGAACTTGCTCATCTGCGCCAGCATGCCGTCGTTGTTGTTCCAGCTCGACAGGATCTCCTCGGCCAGTTGCTTCTGGCGTTCGCCGATGGCGGTCAGCAGCGGGCAATAGCGGGCTTTCTGGGTGCTATCGGCCATGTCGATCTTGCTGTCGAAGAGGATGTACTCATAGGCCGACAGGCCTTGCACCACGACGCTGGACTTGCTCAGGGCGGCGGCATCGATCTGTGGGTTGGCGTTGACCAGTTGCTCGACCTGGCGACCGACCAGGTTCTTCTTGTCCGGCCAGAACTGGACCTGCCAGGAGCGGTTGCCCTCGGCCAGCGGGCCGATCAGCAGCGGTTGCAGTTCGGCCCAGGCTTTTTGGGCATGGAGGAAGTCGGCGCGGGCGGTCTCCAGGCTTTCCTTGCCTTCGCAGAAGGCCAGGGCGCTGACGGCCAGCTGGCGGTCGGCGTCGACCCAGCGGCTGTAGGTCGGCAGGATCACCTGCTTGGCGATGGCCGCGGAAGTCACGGCTTGTGGGTCCTGGGGCGAACAGGCGCCCAGGGCGAGCGCGGCAAGGCTGGTGAAGAGCAGTTTGGGGCGGAACATGTTCGGGCTCCCTTTATTGTGGAGAAAGCATATGAGTCGAGCGTTACAAGGAATTCAGGAATGCCAGCAACGCCGCGCGCTGCTGGGCATTGAAAGCAAGGACTTGCTGTTTCGCACCTTCGGCTTCGCCGCCATGCCAGAGCACCGCTTCCATCAGGTTGCGGGCGCGGCCATCGTGCAGGAACCGGGTATGGCCGCTGACGGTTTCGGTCAGGCCGATGCCCCAGAGCGGAGCGGTGCGCCAGTCGCGACCGCTGGCCTTGAACTCGGTGCGCTGGTCGGCCAGGCCTTCGCCCATGTCGTGCAGCAGCAGGTCGCTGTAGGGGCGGATCAACTGGTTGGCCAATTCAGGTTCCGCGGCGTTGGCCGCCGTGGTGAAGCTTGGGGTATGGCAAGACTGGCAGCCGGCCTGGAAGAACAGGTTCTTGCCGGCCAGGACCTGGGGCGAGTCCACATCGCGGCGGGCGGGCACCGCCAGGTTGCGGGTGTAGAACAGCACCAGGCGCAGGATGTTGTCGCTGACCTCCGGTTCACCGTCTGGGCCATTGCCGTTGGGGGCTTGCTTGCAGGCGGTTTGCGCGTCGGTGCAGTCATCGAAGGGTCTCAGGCTGGTGGTCAGGCCCATATCACCAGAGAACGCGTGAACATTTTGTTGATTGAGGCTCGGTTGCCCGGCTTTCCAGCCAAAACGCCCGAGTACGGTCTTTTGCCGGGCATCGTCCCAGACCCAGTTGGGCCGGCCGGCGATGGGGTTTTCCCGGGTCGGCCTGGTATTGGCCAGGATGGCTTCCTCGGGAATGGCCTCGAGCAGCCCCAGGCCGATCATGGGTGGCGCCACTCGGGCCGAGAAACGGGTCTCCGGATGCATCGGGCCGTAGCCCAGGTCGGTCACCCGCAGCCTGGGCTTGCGCAGCTCAACCTGGGTGCCGTCCTTGAAGTGCACCTGGAGCGGTTCGTAGTCCACCCGCACTCGGCCCTCGGGGACCACCCCGGGGATCGCCATGTCTTGCAGCTGGCTGCCATAGACCGGCTCCGGCACTACCCCCGTGCGCTCGATGAGCCGGGCCAGGGTCGGATCGTCGGGGATCGACAGGCGCACCAGCATGGATACCGCGTTAAGCGCGTCCGGGGCCGGTGGATGGCCACGGCCATCCTTGATATGGCAGTTCTGGCAAGCGTTGGTGTTGAACAATGGGCCCAGGCCATCGCGGGCGGTGGTGGTGGAAGGGGCTATGACCCAGGGGTTGCGGAAAAAACTGTTGCCGACGCTGAAATCCAGGCGGCGGGTAGGCGGCAGGTTGGCCGAGGGCAGGGAAAAGGCATTGCGATCGCTCTTGTTGACTGTCGTCGCGCCCCCGGCGCGGGCTTCGCCAGGCTCGGCCTGGGTGAAGCGCGGCGCCTCATCGCAGGCGCCCAGGCTCAAGGCCAGGAACAGCGCGGACCAGCGAAGCAGCGACGAAGGCATCGGATATCCTGCAGGACGAGCAAAACAAGGGCGCAAAGTCTAACAGGGCAGCCTGGTTTGAATAAGAGGAATTATCGTTTGGTTTGATCCAGGACAAGGGCGCCGGAACTGATTTGCAGCCGACGCCGGGCCTGGTCGCAGGCATGAAAAAGGCGGCCCGAGGGCCGCCTTCTGCTGGACGCTGTGCTGATCAGAATTCGTGATCGGCGTTGTCCGGGTTCAGGTCCTTGATGCCCAGCTTGCCGGCGGCCTGCTCGATCGAACCGGTCTGCTTGACCAGCGCGGCGATGGCGTCGCGCACGATCTGGTTGCCCGATTCGTTGCCAGCGGCGATCAGCTGGTCGTAGTGCTCGCCCTTGTTGGCGTGGTCCACCATGACCTGGATCTTGGCTTCGGTGGCCGCCAGGTCGGCCTTGAGCGCAGCGTCGGCGGCCGGGTCGGCCTTGGCCACCAGGGACGACAGGCTGGCGCCGGTCATCTTGGTGCCGTCTACACGGGTGTACTCGCCCAGGTAGACGTTACGGATGCCCTTGGCGTCGTAGAAGTGCGAGTTATGGGTGTTGTCGCTGAAGCAGTCCTGTTCGTCCTCGGGGGAGTTGGCTTCCAGGGATACCTTCATCCGCTCGCCCGCCAGTTCGCCCAGGGACAGGCTACCCATGCCGAAGAGCATCTTGCGCAGGCCGGTCTCGGCTGGTTCCGCTTCCAGGGTGGCGCGGTAGTTGTCGGTCACGTCCGGCTTCCAGTTGCCGACCATTTCTTCCAAGTCGTTGACCAGCAGCTGGGTCACGGCCTTGAGGTAGGCGCGGCGGCGCTCGTTGTGGCCGCCGGTGGCGCCGGCACCTTGCAGGTAGTCCGAGGCCGGGCGAGCGCCGGCGCCAGGGCCGGTACCGTTGAGGTCCTGGCCCCAGAGCAGGAATTCGATGGCGTGGTAGCCAGTGGCGACGTTGGCCTCGGCACCGCCGAGCTCATTGAGGCTGGCGAGTTTTTCCGGGGTGATGTCCTTCACGTCGATCTTGTCTTCGCCGATGCGGATCTCGGTGTTGGCGATGATGTTGGCGTTGGCCCCAGGGTTGCCCAGTGCGTGCTCGTAGCTCTTGTCGACGTAGTCGATCAGGCCTTCGTCCAGTGGCCAGGCGTTAACCTGGCCTTCCCAGTCGTCGATGATGGTATTGCCGAAGCGGAACACTTCGCTTTGCAGGTACGGGACGCGCGCCGCCACCCAAGCGGCCTTGGCGGCTGCCAGGGTCTGGTCGTCAGGCTTGGCCAGGAAGGCATCGATAGCGCTCTGCAGGGTTTTCGCAGTGGATTCGGAGTCGCTGTAGACGGCGAAGACCATGTCGGCGTAGTGCGCGACGACGGCCTTGGCGGCGGCTTCGTCGATCTTGGCGGCGTCGCCGGCCGCAGTCGCGGTGCTGGTAGCCGGGGTCGGTGCTTGAGCGGCAGCCTTGTCGTCTTTGCCTTCGCCGCAACCGGCGAGGGAAATAGCGATGGCCAACAGACTGGCGGTAGCCAGAGGCATACGAATCATGGCGAACATCCTGCTTCGAGAGGAGAGTGGACGGCGCGGGGCGCGCGAAAAACTGCGACATAATGCGAAAGATTTGCATTATGTGTAAAGGGTTGCCGCTGTAATTATTTCTTCTCCGAAGAGCCTTCGTGCAGGGCGCAAAGCCCCGCGCTGCGCTGGCTTCAGAGGATCGCTGCGTTGCTGCGCTGGGCCTGTTTCAGGTAGGCGCCCAGCTCCCGCGCGGACAGTGGCTTGCTGTAGTGATAGCCCTGACCTTCGTGACAGCCCTCGGCAATGATGTAGGCCTCCTGCTCGGCGGTTTCGACGCCTTCGGCGATTACCTGCATGCCCAGGCTCTTACCCAGCTGGATGATGGCGCGCACGATGGTGGCGTCGTCATCGTCCTCCAGCAGGTCCTGGACGAAGCTCTTGTCGATCTTGATCTTGTCCAGGGGCAGGCTCTTGAGATAGCTGAGTGACGAGTAGCCGGTGCCGAAGTCGTCGATGGCGATCAAGGCCCCGGAGCGCCGCAGGCTCAGCAGGTGCTGGGCGGCGGTGCTGATGTCTTCCATCAGGCCGGTCTCGGTGACTTCCAGCTCCAGGCTGCGCGGTGGCAGGCGATAGATCTGCAGCAGGTTGTTGACCACCCGTGGCAGTTCGGCGTGGTGCAGTTGCACGGTGGACAGGTTGACCGCCATGCGCAACTCGCTGAAGCCCATGTCATGCCATTCCCGCAACTGGCGGCAGGCCTGGTCCAGCACCCACTCGCCAATGGCGATGATGGTGCCGTTCTGCTCCGCGAGCGGGATGAACAGGTCCGGCGGCACCAGGCCGTGCTCCGGGTGCTGCCAGCGCAACAACGCCTCGACGCCTACCACCCGGTGGTCGCGATAGCTGATCTGCGGCTGGTAGACCAGGAAGAACTGCTCGCGGGCCAGGGCCTCGCGCAGGTCCTTTTCCAGTTCCCGGCGGCGCCGCATCTCGCTGTCCACGCTGGCGATGTAGAACTGATAGCGATTGCGCGAGCGGCTCTTGGCCAGGGTCATGGTCTGCTCGGCTTTTTGCAGGAGCTTCTCGGTGCTGTCGCCATCTTCCGGGAACAGGGTGATACCGATGGTCGCGCGCAGGCGGATTTCCTGCTGGTCGAGGGCGAAGGTGGCTTCCAGGTCATCGAGGATGCTCTGGGCCAGTTCCGCGGCTTCGTAGGGTTGTTCGATATCGGCCTGCACCAGGGCGAACTGGTCGCCGCCCAGGCGCGCCAGGGCACCGAGGCGGCCGCTGTGGCCGCGCAGGCGATCGGCCAGGGCCAGCAGCAGTTGGTCACCGGTCTGGTAGCTGAACTGCTCGTTGACGCCCTTGAAGTCGTCCAGCCCCACACACAGCACGGCGACCCGGCGTTGCAGGCGCCCGGCGTCCACCAGGATCTTGTCCAGTTGCTGTTGCAGTTGCTGGCGGTTGGGCAGGCCGGTGAGGAAGTCGTACTGGGCCATGCGCAGAAGGCTGTTCTCCGCTTCATGGCGCAGGTGGGTATTGCGCTCGATGGACGCCAGCAGCTGGTTGGCGGTGTTGATCCAGATTCCCAGCTCGTTGCGTTCGTGACCCTTGAGCAAGGGGAGCTGGTGTTCGCTGGGACGGTCGGGATTGATGTTGGTCAGGTGCTCGATGATCCGCGACAGCGGCTTGGTCAGCAGCCAGTGGTAGACCAGGTACAGCACCAGGCCCATGGCCAGGGCGCGCAGCACTCCGGAGATGAAGATGATCACCGAGCTGACGATGAAGCCCTGGCCGTAGGTGGCGGTGTCCAGGGTGATGCTCAGGTCGCCGTAATACTCGCTGTATGGACCGCGGCCCACCAATTGGGTGGTGAAGGTGCGTTCCTGGCCGAGGATCAGGTCGGTCAGCCAGCGACTGGAGGATTTCTGCAGGTCGCGGGATTTTTCCGCGAGCATGGTTTCGTTGGGATGGCCGATGGAGGCCATGCGCACCGCATCGTCCTGGAACAGGCCCTCGATGACTTGCATGCCCATCTCCCGGTCCAGGCTGTAGACCGCCTGGGTCGATGGGTCGCGAAACATGTCGAGGATGCGCTGGGCGTCATTAGCTACCGCCTGCCGAGTCTTGTAGGCATCGAAGACGATCTGGGCGCAGCTCAGGACCACACCCACTATGAGTGCCGACAGCAGCACAACCCGGAGCAATTTCACCGACAAGCTGTTTTTGAGTTCCAGCTTCAAAGGGGCTATTCCTTGTTCCGTGCGCGTAGCGTCAAGTTGCCATGAGTATTGGCAATCCCGTGATGGCCGTCAAAGTGACATCAAGGCCGAGGACAGGACGTCTGCGGGCGAAGCCCGGGTGATCAGAATCAGGATTGCTCTAGCTGTGGACAGTGTGTCGGTAGCGACGTCATGCAACTTGAGGGGAAAGCGTTGTTTTTTACCTGCATGGAATCTTAGCGCCTGGAGCCGGCGGGACAAGATCCTGATTTTGCAATGGGCAAAAAAAACCCGGCCAGGCCGGGTTTTTTCACTGCGAACAGGTTCAGGCTACGAAGTTCTTGCCTTCGAACTGCTCGGCCACGAACTTCCAGTTCACCAGGTTCCAGAACGCCTCGACGTACTTCGGACGCACGTTGCGGTAGTCGATGTAGTAGGCGTGTTCCCAGACGTCGCAGGTCAGCAGCGGGGTGTCGCCGCTGGTCAGCGGGTTGCCGGCGCCGATGGTGCTGGCCAGGGCCAGGGAACCGTCGGCCTTCTTCACCAGCCAGCCCCAGCCGGAACCGAAGGTGCCAACCGAAGTCTTGGTGAATTCTTCTTTGAACTTGTCGAACGAACCGAACGCTGCGTTGATGGCATCAGCCAGGGCGCCGGTTGGCTGGCCGCCGGCGTTTGGCGCCAGGCAGTTCCAGTAGAAAGTGTGGTTCCAGACCTGGGCTGCGTTGTTGAAGATACCGCCCGAGGAGGTCTTGACGATCTCTTCCAGGGTCTTGCCTTCGAACTCGGTGCCTGGCACCAGGTTGTTCAGGTTCACGACATAGGTGTTGTGGTGCTTGTCGTGGTGGTACTCCAGGGTTTCCTTGGAAATGTGCGGCTGCAGGGCGTCGTGTGCGTAGGGCAGCGGCGGCAATTCGAAAGCCATGGTGATTCTCCTAATCAGGTCAGTTGCGGTGAGCGCAAGGCCGATCACGGGCGGCCGGACAAGCGCCGGGGAGTTTGTACTCTTTGCGGCGCAAGCTTCGGATCATAGCATCGGGGGGGAGGCATAACCACGCAACAACTGTGTGGAATAGAGGTTCCAGAGCCTTTTGGAATAAGTCACGCGGCGCTGATCAACTGGAACGCGACACTGAACATCATCACCGCCACCAGCAGGTCGAGGATCCTCCAGGTACCCGGCCGGGCCAGCCAGGGCGCGAGCCACGCCGCCCCCAGGGCCAGGGTGAAGAACCACAGCAGCGAGGCGCTGGCCGCGCCCACCACGTAGGCACCGGGCTCGGCCTGCTGGGCGCCCAGCGAGCCGATCAGCAGCACCGTGTCCAGGTAAACATGGGGGTTGAGCAGGGTCACCGCCAACGCGCTGAGCATCACCGCCCGTAGCGAGCGTACGGTCTGGCCACCGCCTTGCTCCAGGCTCTGCTTCGAGCACGCCCGGCGCAGCGCCTGGGCGCCGTACCAGATCAGGAAGGCCGCGCCGCCCCAGCGTGCCACCGCCAGCAGCGTCGGGTTCTGGGCGAGCACGGTGGCCAGGCCGAACACACCTGCGGCCACCAGCAAGGCATCGCAGGTCACGCACAGCGCGGCCACCGGCAAATGGTGTTCGCGGCGCAGGCTCTGGGCCAGGACGAAAGCATTCTGGGTGCCGATCGCCATGATCAGGCCGGCGGCCACCAGCAGGCCGTTTACATAGCTTTGCCACATGATTACAGCTCCTCGCCGGCGGCCAGGCGTTGCAACACCTGGACGGCTTTTTCGGCATCGGCCAGGCCGACGAACAGGTGGTCGTGGTAGTAACCGGCGATCACGTTGCAGCTGATCCCGGCACGGCCCAGGGCGCCGGCGAAGGCGGCTGTCAGGCCCACGGCCTGCAGCGCCGAATGCACCTGGAGGGTGATCCATGCGGCGACGTAGTCGAACCCCAGGCCGAGACGTTCGGCCTGCTCGCGACGCAGGATCACCGTCAGGCCTTCGTGCTCGCGAAAGCTGCCCAGCACTTCGCAGTCCCGCAGCAGGCTGGGGTCGGTGATGGAGCAGAACACATACTCGCCGTCGTTGAGCTGCGGGCTCATGCTGTGCAGCAGGGTCGCGAGGGAGGTTTCACCAGCCATGAAGAAGATCCTTGAACTAAGAGGCGATACAGAGGCTTTATGCTGGCTATTTTCCGGCTCCAGGCTGTATAAGAAAAACCAATAGTGCTGATCTCTCATTAGGAAAACTGATGTTCGACTACAAGTTGCTTTCGGCCCTCGCCGCAGTGGTCGAACAGGCCGGTTTCGAACGGGCGGCCCAGGTGCTGGGGTTGTCGCAGTCGGCCATTTCCCAGCGGATCAAGTTGCTGGAAGCGCGGATCGGCCAGCCGGTCCTGGTCCGGGTCACGCCGCCGGCCCCCACCGAGATCGGCCGGCGCCTGCTCAACCATGTGCAGCAGGTGCGGTTGCTGGAGCGCGACCTGCAGAGCCTGGTGCCGGCCCTGGACGAGGAGGGGCTGCCGGAGCGCCTGCGCATCGCCCTCAACGCCGATAGCCTGGCTACCTGGTGGGCCGAAGCGGTGGGGGCGTTCTGCGCCGAGCACCACTTGCTCCTGGACCTGGTGGTGGAAGACCAGACCGTGGGCCTCAAGCGCATGCGTGCAGGCGAGGTGGCCGCTTGCGTCTGCGCCAGCGAGCGACCGGTGGCCGGCGCCCGTAGCCTGTTGCTGGGGGCCATGCGCTACCGGGCCCTGGCCAGCCCGGCCTTCATCGCCCGGCACTTTCCCCAGGGAGTGTGCGCCGGACAACTGGCCCGGACTCCGGCACTGGT
This sequence comes from Pseudomonas piscis, assembly GCF_009380155.1. GTDB lineage: Bacteria > Pseudomonadota > Gammaproteobacteria > Pseudomonadales > Pseudomonadaceae > Aquipseudomonas > Aquipseudomonas piscis. Next base: position 400,968 of record NZ_WHUV01000003.1, read on the forward strand.
GTTCGGTCCCGATGATTTCCTGCAGCATCGCTACCTGGCGTCCCTGGGCGTAGACGGCGGCTTCGAGCATCATCTATGCCCGTCTTCCGAAGGCTTCATCCGCCTGGCCGAAGCCGGGTTGGGCTGGGGGCTGGTGCCCGAATTGCAGGTTCGCGAGCAATTGCAGCGAGGGGTACTGCAAGAACTCCTGCCGGATAAACCCATCGATGTGCCGCTGTACTGGCATCATTGGCGCAATGGCGGGCAACTGCTGGGCTTGCTTACCGAGCACCTGGCTCGTTCATCCGCACAGTGGCTGGTGCCCTGGGAGCAGCCGTGAGCGTCAAGCGACAAGCTGCAAGCAGACAGCTTGCGCACTGATTTTCAACTTGCAGATTGCAGCTCGTAGCTCGTCACTGCTTTCTTAGGAATATTTCATGAAGATTCTGGTCACCGGCGCAAGCGGCTTCATCGGCGGGCGTTTCGCCCGTTTCGCCCTTGAGCAGGGCCTGGAGGTGCGCGTCAACGGGCGCCGTGCCGAAGCCACGGAGCATCTGGTGCGTCGTGGCGCCGAATTCATCCAGGGCGACCTGGGGGACGCCGACCTGGTGCGCGAGCTGTGCCGCGACGTCGATACCGTGGTGCATTGCGCTGGCGCCGTGGGCCTGTGGGGGCGCTACCAGGATTTCCACCAGGGCAACGTGCAGGTGACCGAGAACGTGGTGGAAGCCTGCCTCAAGCAGCGGGTCCGGCGCCTGGTGCACCTGTCCTCGCCGTCGATCTACTTCGATGGCCGCGATCACCTGGGCTTGACCGAAGAACAGGTGCCCAAGCGCTTCAAGCACCCTTATGCCGCCACCAAGTACCTGGCCGAGCAGAAGGTCTTCGGCGCCCAGGAGTTCGGCCTTGAAGTCTTGGCCCTGCGTCCGCGTTTTGTTACCGGTGCCGGCGACATGAGCATCTTCCCGCGGCTGCTGAGGATGCAGCGCAAGGGACGCCTGGCCATCGTCGGCAATGGCCTGAACAAGGTCGACTTCACCAGCGTGCACAACCTCAACGAAGCCCTGTTCAGTTGCTTGCTCGCCAGTGGTTCGGCCCTGGGCAAGGCCTATAACATCAGCAACGGTGCCCCGGTACCGCTGTGGGACGTGGTCAACTACGTGATGCGCCAGATGCAGGTGCCGCAGGTGACCCGCTACCGTTCCTATGGCCTGGCCTACAGCGTGGCGGCGCTCAATGAGGGCTTCTGCCGGATCTGGCCGGGGCGTCCGGAACCGACCCTGTCGCGCCTGGGCATGCAAGTCATGAACAAGGATTTCACCCTGGATATCAGCCGCGCCCGGCATTACCTGGGCTACGAGCCCAAGGTCAGCCTGTGGGCCGCCCTGGACGAGTTCTGCACTTGGTGGCAGGCCCAGGACATGGGCTGAAACCGGCGACTGAACCGGCTGCGTCCGGTCCTGTCCATTGGCCTGGCCCATCGGCGGTTTATACTCGCCGCATCCAGCCCCCTCCGCGGTTCAGAAAGGTTGCCCAATGCGTAACGATGCACACGATGACTTCGACGACGTTCCAAGCCTGCGCGCCGATCCTCTCGACGACGATGTCTTCCCGACCACCAGCGGTGCCCGCGAGCGCACTGCGGTCCACTCGCGCAGCGCGCCGGCGGTCAAGGCCAAGGGTGCCGGCACCGGCCCGCTGTGGGCGTTGGTGGGGGCGTTGTTCTTTGCCTTCGCCGGCCTTGCCTGGTGGAGCTTCCAGCAGATCTCGCTGATGGAGCAGCAACTGGTGGCGACCCAGGAAAGTTTCGCCAGGATCAGCGAGGAGGCTGCTGGCCGGCTGCAGGACATCTCCGGCAAGGTGGTGGCCAGCCAGACCAGCGTCACCAGCGACAGCGAAGCCCTGAAGCTGCAGATCAAGCAGCTGGAAAGCCGCTTGCAGGATCAAGGCCGGCAGCAACAGGGCGTGGTCGGCCAGGCTACCGACCTGGACAAGCGCCTGGAGCAGATGGGCGCCCAGAGCGCCGAGTTGCAGGCGGCCAATACCCAGTTGCAGGCCCAGCTCAAGGCCCTGGGCGGCGAGCTGGCGAGCCTCAAGGGAGCCCAGGCCGATGGCGGCAAGGTCGATGCCCAGCTCAAGAGCCTCGCCGCCGAGTTGACTGCGTTGAAGAAACAGGGCAACCCGGGCGCCGCCATCGAGCGCCTGGAGCAGGACCTGATCGTGCTCAAGAGCCAGCAGGACAATCGTCCCGCCACTGCGCAAAACGGTGCCAGCACCGCTGAGTTCGACGCTTTCCGGGGCCAGGTCACTCGCAACATCAACACCCTGCAAAGCCAGATCCAGAACCTGCAGCAACAGCTCAACACCCGCCCCTGACCGAGCCGGCCCGTCGCGCCTCCCGCGGCCGGGCCCGACTCTCGTTCGCTGAATGTCTACCCATCTGTCGCAGCCGGCTACGCTCTTCGAACGTCAATGTGAACGAGGAGTGGGCGATGAAGCTGTTGCGCAAGCATGCCTGGCTGGGCTGGTGGTGGTTGCTATGTGTCGCTGCGCTGCATGCAGCTCCCGCCGATGATGGCGCCCCCGCGCGGGCGCTGCTGGAAAAGGCCCTGGCCTATTACCAGGAGCAGGGTGACAAGGCGTTCGCCGCCTTCAGCCGCCAGGGCGAATTCGTCGATCAGGATCGCTATGTGTTCGTGGTGGATACCCAGGGTGTGATGCTGGCCAGCGGTGGCCCGTCGTCGGCGCTGATCGGCCGCGATGTCTCAGCGGTGCTGGGGGCGGATTTGCGCAAGGCGTTCCAGGACGCCTTGCATACTCCCCAGGGCAGCGGTATCCAGCAGGCCGAGTACCGCTGGCAGAACTGGGCCGATGGCAAGATCGAACGCAAGCATGTGTACTTCCAGCGCGTCGGCGAGCGGATCCTGGCGGTGGGCTACTACCTGCCCAGGGCATCGGCCGACCAGGCCCGGGCGTTGCTGGAGCGCAGCGCCGAGGCCCTGACCAGCGATCGGGCGGCGACGCTCGCGGCCATCAACGACCTGCAGGGCGGGTTCATCGAGGATGACCTGTACGTGTTCGTGGTCGATCTGGACACCCGGCGCTACCTGGCCCATGGCACCAACCTGCGGTTGCTCGACACGGACTTCGCCAAGGTCAGGGACCCCGAGGGCAAGCCGGTGGGCGAGCCGATGCTGGCGCTCATGGCCCGCCAGGAACAGGGCGAGTACCAGTACCGCTGGAAGAACCCGGTGACCGGCAAGGTCGAAGACAAGCACGCCTACCTGCGCAAGGTGGGCCGGCTGCTGGTCGCGGTGGGCTATTACAGTCCGTGAGGCCGGTGCACCCCGGCCCGCTTAGCGGGCCTTGTCCTCGCGTCCGCGCAACAGGCGGTTGGGCATGGCGATCGCCGCCGCCAGGCCCAGCAGCGAGACTCCGGCGCTGACCAGCAGCAGGTGGCGGAAGGTCAGCAGCAACTCGCTGCGCAGGGCGTCCCGATCCGGGCCGGGCGCGGCATTCAGGCCTTCGAGCAGGGCATTGCCGGTGTGGCCTTCGCTCAGTAGTCCGCCGCCCAGGTGCGCCAGGCCAGAGTCTTGCAACAAGGCCAGCAGCAGTGCCGACATCAACGCCACCCCGACCGCGCCGCCCAAGGATCGGAACAGGTTGGTGGTACTGGTGGCGACCCCGATATCACGCTGTTCCACCGCGTTCTGGGTGCCCACCAGCGAAGTGGGGAACTGCATGCCGCTGGCTATCCCGCACAGCAACATGAACAAGCCGCTGCCCAGTTCCGCCTGGGGCGGAACCAGGGCCATGCCGAGGATCGCGACCGGCATCAACAAGGCCCCGGTGAGGATCATCGGCTTGTAGCGTCCGGTCACCGAGGTCAGCCGTCCGGCACAGTAGGCGCCCATGGGCAGGCCCATGGCCAGGGGTAGCAGGTGCAGCGCGGCGCTATCGGCCCCGGCCCCGGTGATGCTTTGGAAACGCAGGGGCATCAACACGATCAGCGAAATGGCCTGGAAGCTGGTGAAGAAGATCGTGCACCAGCACAACAGGGCGCTGCGGTTGGCGAACAAGTGCATGGGCAACAGTGGCTCGCGGGCCCGCCGTTCATGCCAGGTGAACAGCGCCAGGACGATGATGGCGATGGCCAGCAGGTCGAGCACTTCGGCGCTGCGCCAGGAGTGCCCCTGGCCGATCTGGGTGATGCCCAGCAGCAGGGCGCTGAGGCCGATGATCAAGAGCAGGGTGCCGAGGTAGTCGATGATCGGCTTGCGCTGGGGAACTGGTAGTCCCACCAGGGTGCGATAGGCCACCCACCAGGCGCCCAGGCCCAGGGGCAGGTTGATCAGGAACACCCAGCGCCAGGACAAGAACTCGGTCATGTAGCCGCCCAGCACGGGGCCGGCGACGCTGGCCACCGCGTACATGCTGCTGAAGTAACCCTGGTAGCGCCCGCGTTCCCGGGGCGGGACTATGTCGCCGATGATGGCCTGGCTCACCGAGATCATGCCGCCGGCGCCAATGCCCTGGAAGATCCGCGCCAGCACCAGCTGTTCCATGTTCTGGGCCAGGCCGCAGAACAGCGAGGCCAGGGTGAACAAGCCCATGCCGAACAGCATCAGGCGGCGCCGACCATAGAGGTCGCCGAGCTTGCCATAGATCGGCACGGCCACGGTCATGGCCACCATGTAGCCGGAAATCACCCAGGCCAGGAGGCCGACATCCTTGAACTGGGCGGAGATGGCCGGCATCGAGACGGCGACGATGGTCTGGTCCAGCGCACCGAGGAAGATCGCCAGCATCAGGGCGACCAGCACGCTGCGGATGGCCACCGGTGGGGGGCCAGGTTGGTGGAGGTGGGACACGAAGGAACCTGCGGGCATTGATGGGCCGGACGGGATGCCGGCGAAGATGTGGGCCAGTGTACTTGATAGCTACCTACCGGATAGCTCTGCAAGCATGTTCCTGACAGTTATTTCATCAAACGTTTGGGGTGGGGGGATTTACAGTTGCTTGCAGCGAAATGGGAAGCATTCTGTATAGTGGCACTTCTGCACGCCCTGCCTGGCAGGCCACAGAATGAGTGTTTATGAATGTTGCCTATGCTTGCATTTTGACTGGGCGAATCCGTCAATTGAGCAAGACAACCCAACGGAATCTGCATGTACCCATCCCCTGGGCACCATGCCTGCCCGTTCCTCCGAGGCCCGGATTGCAGCGATGAACAAGCCAGCCCTTGCATCCATTCCCGTTTTCAAACTCTATGGCGAGAGCCTGGAGTGGCCCACTCCCGATCTATTGCACTGCGAGCCCTTCAGCCAGCGCGGTCGCGAATTGCATTGGGAAATAAAACCCCACCGGCATGCCGATCTGTGCCAGCTGCTGTTCGTGCGGCGTGGCCAGGTGCAGATGCAGGTCGAGGACCAGCGGAGTTCGCTGGATGAGGTGGCGATCCAGGTCGTGCCGCCGCTGTCGGTCCATGGTTTTCGTTTCTCCGAGGATGTCGAAGGCCATGTGGTGACCCTGGCGGCGCCGCTGGTGGGGCACCTGCAAGCCCAGTTGGGGCAGGCACGGGACATCCTCGGCACTTGCGCCAGCTATCCTGCGGGCGACGATGCGCAGTACCTGGACGGTTTGTTCAGGGCGCTGCAGGACGAGTATCAGGGCCAGCAGCCAGCACGGGAGATGCTCATGCATTCCCTGGTGGGCATGATCGTGGTCTGGGTCGGGCGTCAGGCGTTGCAGCGCAGCAAGGCCAGCCAGCGGCCGCAGCGAGCCCGGGACTATTTCAACGGTTTCATGCAGTTGGTGGAGGCGCACTATCGCGAGCATGTGAAGGTCGAGGAGCTGGCCCACAAGCTGGGGATCTCGGTATCGCACCTCAATGGCACTTGCCGGGAACTGGCGGGACAACCCGCGCTGCAGATCATGCACGAGCGCCAGTTGCTGGAGGCCAAGCGCCTCTTGACCTACACCGGGATGACCATCTACGAGATTTCCGCCGAGCTGGGGTTTTCCGACCCGACCAACTTCACCCGGCTGTTCCGGCGCCGGGTAGGCATCTCGCCCAAAGTCTTCCGTGACCGCCTGAAGGCCGAGCAGGCTGGCGATCCGGGCTCCCTGTCGCTTACCTGAGGGCGTTCAGGGTGGCGTTGTGGGGGATGCAGCGTTCCAGGTTGCAACTGGCATAGGCGCGAGTCTGCATGCGGGCCTGTTCGACGCGGTAGGCAGCGGTGCCGTACAGCGCCAGGGTCACGGTGCAGGTCATGAAAATGGCCAGGTATCTTCTTGTCTTGACGTTCATGGCGATGACCTCTGAACCGGTGCCTCGGTATTTTCCAAAGCACTGTTATCAGAATAGGCCAGCTGTCCGGGCTTGCCAGGAACCCCACCTCGGCTGTTTGGCGGGGTATTCAGCAAATGGATCGTCCCGCTGCCTCGCCCCTTCCGCTAGAGTCCCTGGTCCCAGGTAGGCTCCTGGGGAAACCTGAGTACCAGGAAATCCAGCATGCTGCGCAAGGTGGCCGGCATGTGCTTGCGCGAGGCGTAGACCGCGTACATGTTCATCCGGCGAGGCTCGGCATGGGCCAGCAGGCGCACCAGTTCCCCGCGCTTGATGTATTCCCCGGCCTGGTAGCTGGGCAACATGGCGATGCCGGCACCGGCCACTGTGGTACGCAGCAGGGTACTGGCCTCGTTGGCGCTGATGTTGCCCTGGACCGGCACCGACACCGGCTCGCCATCTTGTTCGAAGTGCCACAGGCTCTTGCCGAAGTAAGAGTGGGTCAGGCAGTTGTGCTGGCTCAGTTCTTCCACCCGCTGGGGCGCCGGGTGTTCGCGCAGGTAGGCCGGGGCCGCGCAGATCACCGAGCGGCAGACCGTCAGGCGCCGGGCGATCAGGTTCGGGTCCAGGTCGTTGCTGGTGCGGATCGCCAGGTCGATGCGTTCGTCCACCAGGTTCACCGTGCGATCGAGCATCTGCAAGTCGATGCTCACCCCGGGGTGGTCCTTGACGTAGTCGGCCATGGCCGCGGCCAGTTGCGACTGGCCGAACGAGGTGCTGACGCTGATGCGCAGCAGCCCACGCGGGACATCGTCGGGCTCGCTCACAGCTGCCTGCATGTCGCTGGACAGCTCCAGCATCTGCCGACAACGGGGCAGGATCTCGCTACCGGCGGCGGTCAGGCTGAGCTTGCGCGTGGTGCGGTGCATCAGCCGCGCGCCGACCCAGTCTTCCAGCTCCGCCAGGTAACGCGAGACCACCGGTCGCGACAGGTCCAGGTGATCGGCCGCCGCCGACTGGCTGCCCAGGTCGACCACGGTGACGAAGACTCGCATTGCTTGGAGACGATCCATGATTTGCCCGCTTTCAGAAACAAACTATGTCCAAGCATCGCATTTTTTGTGACGAGTCTGGCAACTAAGCTTGCTCCATTCCCAATACGCCAACCGCTGCTGGAGCTGCCCCCATGATCGGATTCACTTCATTCAAACGCCTGCTGCTGGCCACCGCCGTCCTCGGTTTCGCCGCCCATGCCGCAGCCGCCGAGCCCGCCCTGCAACTGGATGTCTACAACCCTGGCAGCAACGCCATCTTCCCGGTCAGCTCGGTGCTGGTCAGTGGCAAGAAGGACGCGATCCTGGTGGACGCCCAGTTCGGCAAGTCCCAGGCCCAGCAGCTGGTGGACAAGATCCGCGCCAGCGGCAAGCACCTGACCACCATCTACATCAGCCATGGCGATCCGGATTACTACTTCGGTCTCGATACCCTGACCAGCGCCTTCCCGGACGCCAAGGTCGTGGCCTCGCAGCCGACGGTCGAACACATCAAGGCCACCGTCGAAGGCAAGCTGGCTTTCTGGGGGCCGCAAATGGGCGCTGACGTTCCGGCCAAGACCATCGTGCCAAGCGTGCTCGAGGGCCACAGCCTGACCCTGGAAGGGCAGAAGCTCGACGTCATCGGCCTGGATGGCAAGCAACCGGACCGCAGCTTCGTCTGGATCCCTTCGATCAAGGCAGTGGTCGGCGGTGTGGTGGTCTCGGAGAACATCCATGTGTGGATGGCCGATACCCAGACTGCCCAGTCCCACCAGCAATGGCTGAAGACCCTCAAGACCATCGATGGCCTCAAGCCCAAGACCGTGATTCCCGGTCACTACCTGGGCGACAGCGCGCGGTCCCTGAAGCCGGTGCATTTCACGGCGGACTACATCAAGGCCTTCGATGAGGAAACTGCCAAGGCCAAGGACTCTGCGGCGCTGATCGCCGCCATGAAGAAGCGCTACCCGGACCTGGGCGAGGATAGCTCGCTGGAGCTGAGCGCCAAGGTTGCCAAGGGCGAAATGAAGTGGTGAAACCTTCCTGACCCCCGCTCCCGGACCGGGAGCGGGGGGCGCTGTACTCTCTTTGCCAACTGGAGAATCGTCATGAGCAAGATCGCAATCATCGGTGCCACCGGCCGGGCCGGTAGCCAACTCCTGGAAGAAGCCCTGCGTCGTGGCCACAGCGTCACCGCCATCGCCCGCGACACCACGAAGATCGGCCAGCGGGCCGGGATCGTCAGCCGGGCCGTGGACGTGGCCGACAGCGCCGCGCTGCAAGCGGCCGTGGCGGGCCATGACGTGGTGCTCAGCGCCGCGCATTTCGCCCCCATCGCCGCCAGCGCCATCATCGATCCGGTGAAGAAGGCCGGGGTCAAGCGCCTGCTGGTGGTGGGCGGTGCCGGTTCGCTGTTGTTGCCCGGTGGCGGCAAGGTCATCGACAGCCCCGGCTTTCCCGAGGAGTACAAGGCCGAAGCCAGTGCCGGCGGAGTGTACCTGGAGACCCTGCGCAAGGAGCAGGACCTGGACTGGACCTTCCTCTCGCCGTCGGCAGAGTTCGTCGAAGGCGAACGCACCGGGAAGTTCCGCCTGGGCCAGGACGACCTGCTGGTCAGCGCCGAAGGTCGTAGCTGGATCAGCTTCGCCGACTACGCCATCGCCATGCTCGACGAAGTGGAAAAACCCGCTCACGTGCGCCAGCGCTTCACCGTCGGTTACTGAGCCGACTATCGGGCTCTGGCGGCTGCACTTCCCGGTGTAGCCGCCACAGCTTGCGAGGCTGCTGGGGCTGAATCAGCAACTTGCGGCTGCTGCGCCCCCGTACGCAGCCTGCGGCAGCGGCTACATGAAGCGGCTCGCACCGTGGCTGTAGCCGCTGTCGAGCCTGCGAGGGGCCCGCAGGGTTCCAGTCCGGAAGCAGCGTACTAGCGCTGGTGCGCCTGTTCCACCAGCCAGTCCAGCAATTCCAGCAATTGCGCCGAAGGCCCCGGACGCTCCGGATAGACCAGGTAATAGGCCTGGCCCGTCGGTATCTTCAATTCGAACGGCATGACCAGCCGCCCGGCACTCAGGTCATCGCCGATCAGGGCCCAGTCGCCCATCGCCACCCCGGTCCCCTGGGACGCCACCGACATCGCCAGGTCCAGGGTCTCGAAATGCTGGCCCTTGCCCAGGGTGTTGAACGGCGTGCCCGCAGCCTTCAGCCAGCGTTGCCAATCCCGTTGGTCATGGGACGGATGCAGCAACAGGTGGTGCTGCAGGTCCGCCGGGCTCCTGAGGGGCGTCGGGCCCTCCATCAGCGGTCGCGAGCACACCGGGGTCAGCTGTTCATTGAACAAGTGCCGGGAACCGAGGTTCGGGGAGGGCGGGGCGCCATACATCACTGCGGCATCGAACGGCTCGCGGGTGAAGTCCACGCCGTGCTGGATGGTGGTGGTCAGTTGCACCGGCACTTCCGGTCGTTCCTTCTGCCATTGCAACAGCCGTGGCAGCAGCCAGCGCATGGCGCAGGTCGGGGCCTTGAGGCGCAGGTTGCGGCTGCGGCTGCCGATCTCGTCCACCGCGCCATTGATCAACTCAAATACCTGCTGCACCCGTGGCAGCCACTCCAGGCCTTCGGTGGTCAGGCTCAAGCCACGAGCCTGGCGCTGGAACAATGGATAGCCCAGGTGGCTTTCCAGTCCGGCGATCTGTCGGCTCACCGCGCCCTGGGTGATATGCAGTTGCTCGGCGGCGCGGGTGAAGTTGCAGCACTGTGCGGTGACCAGGAAGGTGTGCAGCGCGGGCAGGGGAGGCAGGCGTTTCATGGAGGGCCAGGCATGACGTGAGGACATGGCTAGTATGACTTTTTATCCATTGTTCCGGCTACCGGCGCGCCGTTCCAATAGCCCCCTTCCGGCGTCCACGGGTGTTTCCCGGTCGCACGGTATCAACCAACAAGAAAGGGCGATGAGATGGCGACATGTGGCGAAGTACTGGTCAAGTTACTCGAGGGGTATGGGGTCGAGCAGGTGTTCGGTATCCCTGGAGTGCATACCGTCGAGTTGTATCGGGGCCTGGCCCGTTCCTCCATCCGCCACGTCACCCCGCGCCATGAGCAAGGCGCTGGCTTCATGGCCGACGGCTACGCCCGCACCAGCGGCAAGCCCGGGGTGTGCTTCATCATCACCGGCCCTGGCATGACCAACATCACCACCGCCATGGGCCAGGCCTACGCCGATTCGATCCCGATGCTGGTGATCTCCAGCGTGCAGACCCGCAGCCAGCTGGGCGGCGGGCGCGGCAAGCTCCATGAGTTGCCGAACCAGAGTGCCCTGGTCGGTGGCGTGGCAGCGTTCTCCCATACGCTGATGTGTGCTGATGAGTTGCCGGTGGTGCTGGCCCGGGCTTTCGCCCTGTTCCAGGCTGGCCGTCCGCGTCCGGTGCATATCGAGATCCCGCTTGACGTATTGGTCCAGGACGCCGACCACCTGCTGGCCAGCGAGCCGGTACAGGTCGCCCGGGCCGGCGCCGCCCCGGCGGCCGTGGCGCAGATGGGCCAGTTGCTGGCGACGGCCAAGCGTCCGCTGATCCTGGCTGGCGGTGGCGCTATCGATGCCGCCGCGTCCCTGACCCAGCTCGCGCAGCTGCTGCAGGCCCCGGTGGCCTTGACCATCAACGCCAAGGGCATGCTGCCTTCGGCGCACCCGCTGCTGATCGGTTCGACCCAGTCGCTGGTGGCCACCCGGGCCCTGGTAGCCCAGGCCGATGTGGTGCTGGCCATCGGCACCGAACTGGCGGAAACCGACTACGACGTGACCTTCGCCGGTGGTTTCCAGATTCCCGGCACGCTGTTGCGGGTCGATATCGATGCCGACCAGACCGTGCGCAACTACCCGCCGAAAGTGGCGCTGGTAGCCGATGCCGATATCGCCGCCCAGGCCTTGCTGGCGGAGCTGTCGCGGCAAACCCTGGCCGAGCGCAGCAGTGACTGGGGGGCTGTGCGTGTCGATGCCTTGCGCCAGGAGCTGGAGCTCATCTGGGATGCCCCGACCCGGGCCCAGACCCGGCTTTTGCAAACCCTGGTCGAGGAGTTGCCGGAGATCGTCCTGGTCGGCGACTCCACCCAGCCGGTATACAGCGGCAACCTGACCTTCAATCCTGACCAGCCACGACGCTGGTTCAATGCTTCCACTGGCTACGGCACCCTGGGTTATGCCTTGCCGGCGGCCATCGGCGCCTGGCTCGGCGGCGGCTCGAGCCCGGCCCAGCGGCGGCCGGTGGCCTGCCTGATCGGTGACGGCGGCTTGCAGTTCACCCTGGCTGAACTGGCTTGCGCCGTGGAGGCGCAAACCCCGGTCATCGTCGTGTTGTGGAATAACCAGGGGTACGAAGAGATCAAGAAGTACATGGTCAATCGCGCCATCGAACCAGTGGGCGTCGACATCTACACCCCGGACTTCATCACCGTGGCCAAGGGCCTGGGCTGCGCCGCCGAGCGCGTCGACAACATCGCGCAGTTGCGCGCGGCCTTGCGCCTGGCGGTCGATCGCCAGGGCCCGAGCCTGATTGAAATCGACCAGAATCGCTGGACCCAGGGAGTACAGGCATGACTGCGCAACCGATGCTGGACGGCCTGTATATCGACGGCCAATGGTCGGCCGGCAATGAGCCGCTGCAAGTGATCAACCCGGCCACCGAGGCTCCCCTGGCCCGGGTGGCCGGCGGTGGGCCAGAGGCCGTGGACCGCGCGCTGCGTGCTGCCACTGGCGGGCTGGCTCGCTGGGCCCGAAGCACTGGTGCCGAGCGGGCGGTGGTGCTGCGCAGGATCGCCACTGGCGTGGCTGCGCGTCGCGAGCGCCTGGTGCAACTGCAATCGAGCAACAACGGCAAACCCCAGGCCGAGGCGGGCATGGACGTCGACGACGTGATCGCCACGTTCGACTACTACGCCGAACTGGCCGAGGGCCTGGACGCTCGCCAGGATGCCGAGGTGGCGTTGCCCAGCGCGGATTTCAGCGCTCGCCTGCGCCGCGAGCCATGCGGCATCGTCGGGCTCATCGTGCCGTGGAACTTCCCCATGGTCACCACCGCCTGGAAGCTTGCGCCGGCCCTGGCGGCAGGTTGCAGCGTGGTGCTCAAGCCCTCGGAGGTCACGCCGTTGCCGGAGCTGGAGCTGGCGGCGATCATCGCCCAGAGCGGCTTGCCCCAGGGGGTGTTCAACCTGGTCTGCGGCACCGGCCTGGCAGTGGGCGCGCCTTTGGCGGCGGACCCGCGAGTGGCGAAGATCTCCTTCACCGGTAGCAATGCGGTGGGCGTCCAGGTCATGCAGCGGGCGGCGGAAACCGTCAAGGGCGTGAGCCTGGAGCTGGGCGGCAAATCATCGTTGCTGGTCCTGGCCGATGCCGATCTGGACCTGGCGGTGGAGCTGGCCTGCGGTGGTGGTTTCTTCAACGCCGGGCAGATGTGCTCGGCCACCAGCCGGGTGCTGGTGGCGGCTGAACTGGCCGATGAATTCCTCTACCGGCTCAAGGCCCGGGCCGAAGGCATCCGGGTGGCCGAGCCGTTCGAGGCCGGGGCGCAGATGGGCGCGCTGGTCAACCAGGCGCAATACCAGCGGGTGCTGGGGCATATCGACCGTGGCTTGCAGTCCGGGGCCCGGCTGGTATGTGGCGGTAGTCGCCCGGCGCACCTGGCACAGGGCTACTTCATCCAGCCCACGGTATTCACCGAGGTGCCGCTTGACAGCGCGTTGTGGCGGGAGGAGATCTTCGGTCCGGTGCTGTGCGTGCGCAGCTTCGACAGCCAGCAAGAGGCCATCGAACTGGCCAACGACAGCGAGTTCGGCCTGGTCGCCAGTGTAGTGGGTGGCGATACCGCCAATGCCGAGGCGGTGGCCAATGCCCTGCAGGCCGGACTGGTGTGGATCAACGCACCGCAGGTGATCTTTCCCCAGACGGCCTGGGGCGGCTACAAGCAGAGCAGCATCGGCCGTGAGCTGGGGCCCTGGGGGCTACAGGCGTTCCAGGAGATCAAGCACGTGGTACGGGCCAACTAACCCGGTCCCAAGCTGCCTGCCCGCAGGCGCGCCATGTCCCGCAAGGGTGGCGCGCCGAACAGGCGACTGTACTCGCGGCTGAACTGCGAAGGGCTTTCATACCCCACCCGATATCCCGCCACCGAGGCTTCCAGGCCTTCGGCCAGCATCAGCCGGCGGGCTTCCTGCAGGCGCAATTGCTTCTGGTATTGCAGCGGGCTCATGGCGGTCATCGCCTTGAAGCGATGGTGCAGGGTCGACACGCTCAGGTTGACCTCGCGCGCCAGGTCGTCGATGCGCAGCGACTGTTCGAAATTACCGTTGAGCCATTCGATCGCCTGGTTGACCCGGTGGCTCTGGCTATTGGTAGTGGCGATCTCGTACAGGCGATGGCCTTGTGGGCTGCGCAGCAGGCGGTAGAGGATTTCCCGGCGGACCAGGGGCGCCAGCATGGCGATGTCCTTGGGTGTGTCCAGCAGGCGGGTCAGGCGCAGCACCGCATCGAGCATCGGTGAATCCAGGCGTTCCACGTACAGGCCGCGTCCGGAGGGCCGGGCGGGCACGCCCAGGGGACCGGCGTCGGCGATCAGGGCGTTGATCTCGCCGGGGTCGATGTCCAGACGCAGGGCCAGGATCGGCTGCTCGGGGGAAACCATCGCCACCTTGCCGCTCAGGGGCACGGCAACCGAGACCACCAGGTAGTTCAACGGGTCGTAGTTGTAGGTCTCGTCGGCCAGCTGCACCTCCTTGCGGCCCTGGGCCATGATGCACAGCGCCGGCTGCGCCAGCACCGGGGCGAACTGGTGGGTATGGCTGTGGCGCGAGACGAACAGCGAATCGATGGCCGTGGCATGGCTGCCGTCGACGACGGTATGGCGATCGATGATCGCCGCCAGTTCCGCACGCTGGCGTTCCATTTCCGGGGCGAGGGGAGCCGGCAGGTTTTCCTGGGATGACATGGGGCAGCCTCCGGGGTTTTGCGATCGGCACAGCTTAAGTTTGTGCAAGCGGGGAGGCTAGGCCGATCCTGCGTAAAACTTGCCTGATCCTGCTACTTGCGCGCGCGATGTACGAGGTTGTCCCATCGACTGGAGTTTCACTTGCTTGAAACACCGTTGTAGTCATTTTGTCCCATGGCGCGGGACGAGCAAGCTGGTGGTGGGCGATATCGCAGGATTGGGCAAATCAGCGGCAGGAATCGACTAACCCGGGTTCACCCGCGGCCCGTATCGTTGGATCCTGTCGCAGCCCGTCCCCCGGCTGCCTCGACGACACCTGGGAGGGTCGCACATGTCCACGCATATTCCCGTCAGCCATATGGCTTTGGTCCGCGCCCGTGCGGGGCGCTCCACAGAGCTGGGCGCTCGCCTGAGCAGCCTGATCGAACCGTCCCGCCAGGCGCCCGGCTGCCTGCAGTTCGCCTTGCAACGCTCGCAGTGCGATGCCCAGCTGTGGCTGGTGTCCGGGTTCTGGAGCAGCCAGCAGGCGATGACCGCTTATTTCAGCTCGCCGGCCATGGAGGTCTTCAGCGAGCTGGTCCAGGACCTGGTGGTCGACAGCCTGGACTTGCACACCTTCGATACCGTTTCGGCACAGGAGCTGCCGGGCGAGTACCCCCAGTTGCACTGCGTGCCGGTGCACAAGCTGGCCAGTTGAAGGTTTAGAATGGCCAACTTTCCATTGGCCAGGACCCGCAACATGGCACGCAAAGAGTTCGCACATTACGAAGCAGTTTCCGCTGTGGTTCCAGGTGAGGGGGGATACAGCGCCGCCATCGCCATCAAGGCCCTGGATGTTTCAGGAGCCCCGCGCTTTCACAAAGTCCTGGACGAGCAGAAGTTCAAGACCGCCCATGACGCCGACCAGGCTGCCGCGCAACAACTCGAACAGCTGATCGACGTCGACGCCGACGGTCAATTGTGCTGGAAGACTATTTGACCGCTCCCGGGCGGTACATCTTGAACAGGGCCTCGGGGCCCAGCTGGAAGTAATCCGCCGGACCGCCGCCGCGCAGAATGGGTTCTGCCGCGGCGGTGTCATAGATGCCGTCCTTGAGCAGCCACTTGGCGATATGCACGGCGACCACCTCGCCGAGGATCAGCCAGCTCGGCACCAGTTCCTTGTCCGCCCGTTGCAACTGAATGATCTGCGTGACCTTGCACTCGAAGGACACCGGGCTTTCGGCTACCCGTGGCACGGCGATGACTTTCGAAGCCACTGGCGTCAGGCCCGACAAGTTGAATTCGTCGACCTCGGGGGCCACGGCGGCGCAGCTCTGGTTCATCTGCTCGGCCAATGGCCGGGTGGCCAGGTTCCAGGCGAACTCGCCGGTCTTCTCGATGTTGTTCAGGCTGTCTTTGCGCCCGACGCTGGAGAACCCGATGATCGGCGGAATGTAGTTGAAGGCGTTGAAGAAGCTGTAGGGCGCAAGATTCAGGCGACCCTGCTCGTCCTGGGACGAAATCCAGCCAATGGGACGCGGACCGACGATGGCGTTGAACGGGTCGTGGGGCAGGCCGTGGCCCAGGGCGGGTTCGTAGTAGTGGATATCGTCGGGCATGGCTCGCGGTTCCTGCTGGGAGCTTTAGGGGGCGCCATAGTGCAGTGCGCATCCGGCGAATTCCAGCTTCGCCGTGCAGGATGTGCGGCCTGGAAAGATCGAGCCCGGCGCAAGTGCCGGGCTGTACTGTGCAGAAGAACGATCAGCCGATGTTGGCGGACTCGGTGCGGTCGTAGCCATCGGCAGCGAAGGTAGCGGACCCGGTGCGATCGTAGCCATCGGCAGCGAAGGTGGCGGAACCGGTGCGGTCGTAGCCGTCGGCGGCGAAGGTAGCTGAACCGGTGCGGTCGTAGCCGTCGGCGGCGAAGGTAGCGGACCCGGTGCGGTCGTAGCCATCGGCGGCGAAGGTGGCGGAGCCGGTGCGGTCGTAGCCATCGGCAGCGAAGGTGGCGGATCCGGTGCGATCGTAGCCATCGGCAGCGAAGGAATGGGCAGTCAGTACCGACAGGGTCAGGGCCAGGATCAGTTGGTTTTTCATGATGGCGACTCCGGATGGGGTGGGGCGTTGTTGGTGGGCTTGGGATGAATCCTACTCCGATCAACTTGATTAAAAAGCGCAAATAAATGCTTTAAATAATCAGTTAAGTCGATGTTTTGCGGTCTGTGCTCACCTGCTTATAAGGGGCATCAGGCTTCTGGATGGATTCGGGTTTATCCCGCTGACAGGCTGGATACCCTGGGTTAACTGATCATTAATTGAGCAGTCATGCGCCAAAAAATGCCGGCCAACGGTTTTTTCATACACGCCCTACCGATTTTTCACTCGCCGCCGTTCAGCCTCCACGCAAGCCTGCATACCAAGACAGGCCACCTCGAATGCGACCCTTGGAGCTCCCTACCGAATGAACAAACTTCCCCAGATCACCCTGGCCTTCTGGGTCATGAAAATCTGTGCGACGACCCTGGGCGAAACCGCCGGTGACTTGCTGTCGATGACCCTCGATGTCGGCTACGCCATCAGCTCGATGATCCTTATCAGCGTGTTCCTGCTGACGCTGGTCACCCAGCTGTTTTCCAAGACCTACAACCCGGTGCTGTATTGGCTGGTGATCCTCTCGACCAGTACCGCGGGCACCACCATGTCCGATTTCATGGACCGCACGCTGGGCCTGGGCTACGCCAGCGGGTCGCTGATCCTGATCGCTATCTTGCTGGTGATCTTCGCCGCCTGGCGCATGAGCGGCGAGTCGTTGAACGTGAATCGGGTCCAGGGTTTTCGTGGCGAGCTGTTCTATTGGCTGGCGATCCTGTTTTCCAACACCCTGGGCACCGCGCTCGGTGATTTCCTGGCCGATGACTCGGGCCTGGGCTTTGCTGGCGGTGCGCTGCTGATCGGCTCGGCCATTGCCCTGGTGGTGGTGCTCAAGTACTGCACCAGGTTGTCGCCGGTCCTGCTGTTCTGGGTGGCTTTCGTGCTGACCCGGCCGTTCGGTGCGACCTTGGGCGACTTCCTGACCAAGTCCCATGAAAAGGGCGGCCTGGACTTCGGCACTGTCGGCTCGTCGGCGGTCTTGGCGGGGATCCTGCTGGTGCTGGTCGTCGGGGCTTGCTGGGCGCAGAAGCGCGACTCGCGCCAGGGCGCCGCGCAACTGTCTTGAACCCCGGATGGGTCGAACCAAGCGCCCGAGCCTTGCACCCGGGCGCTTGGTCTTGTCAGTCGGTTTCGATCCGCGAGTGCTTGCCGGTGTCCTTCATGGTCGCGTAGACCAGCAACGAGCAGGCGATGCAGGCGGTGACGTACCAGTAGTAGCCGGTTTCCATGCCGATGCTCTTGAACCACAGGGCGATGTATTCCGCGGTACCGCCGAATACCGAGACGGTCAGGGCGTAGGGCAGGCCCACGCCCAGGGCGCGGATCTCGGTCGGGAACAGCTCGGCCTTCACCACCGCGTTGATCGAGGTGTAGCCACTGACGATGATCAGGGCCGCCATGATCAGGAAGAACGCGCCCCACCAGGTCTGGATGCTATGCAAGGTGCTGAGGATCGGCACCGTGAACAGGGTGCCGAGCACACCGAAGGCGATCAGGATCGGGCGTCGGCCGATCTTGTCCGACAGGCCGCCGATCACCGGTTGCAGGCACATGAACAGGAACAGGGTCGCTGCGGAAATGGTGGTGGAGTCGGAAATGCTCATGCCGACGGTGTTCACCAGGTATTTCTGCATGTAGGTGGTGTAGGTGTAGAAGGCCAGGGTGCCACCCATGGTCAGGCCAACCACGGTCAGCAGTTCCTTGGGATGACGCAGCAGGGTGCGCATCAGGCTTTCCTTGGGTTTTTCCTTCTTCTTGGCGAAGGACTCGGTTTCCTCCATGCCACGGCGCAGGTACAGCGCCACCACGGCGCAGAGGGCGCCGATGGCGAACGGAATCCGCCAGCCCCAGGACTGCAGTTCTTCGGTGGTCAGCAGGTTCTGCAGGACGATCAGTACCGCCAGGGCAATGAGCTGGCCGGAGATCAGGGTGACGTACTGGAAGCTGGAGAAGAAACCACGGCTTTGCTTGGTCGCCATCTCGCTGAGGTAGGTGGCCGAGGTGCCGTATTCACCGCCCACCGACAAGCCCTGCATCAGTCGCGCCAGCACCAGCAGGATCGGCGCGCCAACGCCGATGGTCTCGTAGCCCGGGGTCAGGGCGATGATCAGGGAGCCTGCGCACATCAGCAGTACCGAGGCCATCAAGGCGGCCTTGCGCCCCTTGCGGTCGGCGTAAAGCCCCATCAACCAGCCGCCGATCGGGCGCATCAGGAAGCCCACGGCGAAGATCGCGGCGGTATTGAGCAGTTGGGCGGTGGTGTCGCCCTTGGGGAAGAAGACCTTGGCGAAGTACAGCGAGAATGCGGCGTAGACGTACCAGTCGTACCACTCGACCATGTTGCCGATCGAGCCGCTGAAAATCGATTTCAGGCGGCTGGCGGTGGTCTTTTCCTGGGCGGGCACGGCGGCCGACCCGGCAGGCAGGGTATTGGAAATATCCATCACGAACCTTCTATTCATTGTTGTTGTGGAGTGCGCGCAAACGCAGCCTGCCAGGGCTATAGCAGGAGCTGTGCCAGGAGCGAGAAGCCCGGTCTAGAAGGGTCTTGATGAATCGATAAGCGGAAATCCGCCTATCGCGGGGAGGGCTATGAGCGGGAAATTGCCTAGGAAGGGGCGTCGCCAGAGGCCAGATGCATACTTTGCGGCCCTCAGGATTTTCAACTGCCTTTGACGAACATTTCCCGGCTCAGGCCATGGCGCTGCATCTTTTCGTTCAGCGTGCGGCGCGGCAGTTGCAGTTCGTGGAGCACCGCCTTGATCTCGCCCTTGTGCCGGGCCAGGGCGGCGCGCAGGCACTGGGCTTCGAAGGCCTCTTGCTGGGCGGCAAGGGATTGGCCGACGGCGAGCGCTTCGGCCTGCTGTTCTTGCAGTCCCAGCACTTGGCGCTCGGCGGCATTGGCCAGCTCGCGCACGTTGCCTGGCCAGTCATGGCTGAACAGGCGCCCCAGCTGTGGACCGTCCAGCGCGACCACCTGGCGGCCCAGGCGTTGTCCGGCCTGGCGAGCGAAGTGCTCGTAGAGCAGGGGGATGTCCTCGCGGCGTTCGCGCAATGGCGGCAGGCGCAGTTCGGCAACAGTCAGGCGGTAGGCCAGGTCTTCGCGAAAACGCCCGGCCCGGGCCTCTTCCAGCAAGTCGGGCTTGGTGGCGGCGATGACCCGCAGGTCGACGCTGATGCTCTGGTTGGAGCCCAGGCGTTCGAGCTTCTGTTCCTGCAGCACCCGCAACAGCTTGACCTGCTGGGCCAGGGGCATGCTTTCGATCTCGTCGAGGAACAGGGTGCCGCCGTTGGCATATTCCAGCTTGCCGATGCGCTTGCCCTGGGCACCGGTGAAGGCGCCGCTTTCGTGGCCGAACAACTCGGCCTCGAACAGTTGCTCGGGAATCGCCGCGCAATTGAGGGCGACGAAGGGCTTGTCGGCCCGCGGTCCGAAGTCATGCAGGCAGCGGGCGATCAGCTCCTTGCCGCTACCGGTTTCGCCCCGCACCAGCACGTTCACCGGCAGCGGGGCCAGCTCCAGCACCTGGCGGCGCAGGGTCTGCAAGGCCTGGGAAACGCCGAGCAAGGTGGCGTCGAGCCTGGCGCGGCTATCGGCCTGCTGGTGCAGGCGGCGGTTCTCCAGCACCAGCCGGCGCTTGTCCAGGGCCCGGCGCAGGCTGCTGAGGAGGATCTCGGGGCTGAAGGGTTTTTCCAGGAAGTCATAGGCGCCATCGCGCATGGCCTCCACCGCCATGGGCACGTCGCCATGGCCGGTCAGGAGGATCACCGGCAGGTCCGGGTCCAGGCGCTGGACCTGGGCCAGCAGTTCCAGACCGCTGATGCCGGGCATGCGCACATCGCTGAGGATCACCCCGGGAAAGTCCCGTGGCAGTCGCGCCAGGCATTCCTCGGCCCGGCTGAACAGCTGCACCTCGAAGCCCGACAGGCTCAGCCACTGCTCCACGGCGCTGCGGATGCTGGCTTCGTCGTCCACCACCAGCACTGAGTTCAGCATTGGATATGTGCCTCCAGGTCGATGGGCAGGCTCAAGGTGAACACTGCGCCCTGGTCTTGGTTGGCGACGCTCAGGCGGCCGCCCAGTTCATGGACGATGGCGTAGGACACCGCCAGCCCGAGCCCGAGGCCGTCGCCCACCGGCTTGGTGGTGAAGAACGGATCGAACACGCTCAGCAGATGCTCGTCGGCGATCCCGCCGCCGGTATCGGCCACGCGCAACTGCCAGAGCTGGTCCTCGGCCTCGAGGCTGATCTGCAGGTGTTTGTGGGGTTTGTCCAGCATGGCGTCCAGGGCGTTGCGCAGCAGGTTGATCAAGACCTGCTCCAGGCGGATGGCATCGCCGCGGACCCAGGCGGGGCGAGTCACTTGCAGCATGACCTGGATGTTTTCCGTGCGCAGCCGTGCTTCGAGCAGTTGCAGGGACTGGTCCACCACCGCGGCCAGGTCCAGGCGCTCGCGCAGGCCGCTGGGGCTCTTGCGGGCGAAGGTCTTGAGGTGGCTGGTCAGGGCGGCCATACGGGTCAGCATGTCGTCCAGCGGCCGCAGGGCCTTGTAGGCTTCGTCCACCCGGCCGTGCTCCAGCAGCAGTCGCAAGGTGGCCAACTGCATGCGCTGGGTGGTCAGGGGCTGGTTGATTTCATGGGCCAGGGCTGCGGACATCTGCCCCAGGGCCGCGAGCTTGGCCGATTGCACCAGGCCTTCCTGGGCGGTGCGCAGGTCGCGGGTGCGCTCCTCCACCAGTTGCTCCAGCTCCTGGCGATTGCGTTGGCGGATCTTGCCCAGGCGCCAGCGCTGGTTGAGGAAGAGCAGCAGGAACACCAGGGCCAGCCAGGCGCCACCGGCGGCGAGGCCGGCGTTACGGCTTTCCTCGAAGGCACTGGGCGGCTTGCGCAGCAGGTGCAGGGTCCAGCCCTCGGCGGCCAGCGGCAGGGATTCCCAGAGGTAATTGGTCGCGCCCTGGTCGTCCTGGACGCGGATCAACTGGCTGCCGTCGTCGATCTGCTGTAGCTGGGTATGTTGCAGGGGCACCAGCAGTTGCTTGTCGTACTGGCGGGTCAGGCGGATCTCTTCCAGATCGTTGGCCGACAGCGGCTGCAGGTGGCGGTAGCGCCAGCCCGGCTGGTTGGCGATGAACACGATGCCGCGGGCATCGGTCACCAGCAGGGTATCGCTGCCCTGGCTCCATTCATGTTCCAGCTCGGGAAACTCCAGCTTGACCACCATGGCCCCGAGGAACTCGTCGTTGTCGGCCTTGACCGCGCTTGAGAGGAAATACCCGGGGATGCCGCTGGTCACGCCGATGGCATAGAAGCGCCCGCTGCCCTGGCTGCGGGTCTGCTTGAAGTAGGGACGGAAACCGTAGTTGTGGCCGACGTAGCTGCTGGGCAGGCGCCAGTTGCTGGCGGCCACGGCCAGGCCGTCATGGTTGAGCAGTTCCAGGGTCGAGGAGCGGGCGGCGCCGTTGATCTTCTCCAGCTTGCGGTTCAGCGCGTCCTGGGTTTCAGGCGTCACCGATCCCTGGAGCGCCGCGCGTAACTCCGGGTCCAGGGCCAGCACCGCCGGCAGTGCCCGATAGCGTTCGATCAGGGTGTGCAGGGAGTTGGCATACAGTCCCAATTGCTCGTTGGCGCGTGCGGCTTCCTCCACCAGGGTCTGGCGTTCGGCGTGGCGCATGGCCAGGCCGGCGCTGACGACGGTGCCAGCGAGAATCACCAGGATGTAGAACGTCAGGCGAAGGGAGCGTGAGATCTGGGCCATGGGTCGGGGCAGGCTGCATTGGGGGCGGGAACGATAGCATGAGCGCCGGGTGGAACGTTGATCGCGGACAGTGTCGGCAAAGGGCGCGGCACAAAAAAGCGGCGGGCCGTTGGATCAACAGCACCGCCGCTCTGGCCAGGCCGGGAAGGCTTATTGCACTTCTACTGCCAGGCTGTCACTGATCTTTTTCTGCCAGATGGCAGGACCGGTGATGTGTACCGACTCGCCGTTGCTGTCCACAGCGACGGTGACGGGCATGTCCTTGACCTCGAACTCGTAGATCGCTTCCATGCCCAGTTCGGCGAAGGCCAGCACCTTGGACTTCTTGATCGCCTGGGCCACCAGGTAGGCGGCGCCACCGACGGCCATCAGGTACACGGCCTTGCTGTCCTTGATCGCGTCGATGGCGGTCGGGCCGCGCTCGGACTTGCCGATCATGCCCAGCAGGCCGGTTTGCTCGAGGATCTGGCGGGTGAACTTGTCCATGCGGGTGGCGGTGGTCGGACCGGCTGGGCCCACCACTTCGTCACCGACCGGATCCACCGGGCCGACGTAATAGATGAAGCGACCCTTGAGGTCCACCGGCAGCTGTTCGCCACGGTTGAGCATCTCGACCATGCGCTTGTGCGCGGCATCGCGGCCGGTGAGCATCTTGCCGTTGAGCAGGACGGTTTCGCCCGGCTTCCAGCTTTGCACTTCTTCCGGAGTCAGGGTGTCGAGGTTGACGCGACGGGCCGATGGGCCGGCTTCCCAGACGATTTCCGGGTAGGCGTCCAGGGGCGGCGCTTCCAGGGCGGCCGGGCCCGAGCCGTCGAGCACGAAGTGCGCGTGGCGGGTGGCGGCGCAGTTGGGGATCATGCACACCGGCAGCGAAGCGGCGTGGGTCGGGTAGTCCATGATCTTCACGTCGAGCACGGTGGTCAGGCCGCCCAGGCCCTGGGCGCCGATGCCCAGCTGGTTGACCTTCTCGAACAGCTCCAGGCGCAGTTCCTCGATGCGGTTCTGCGGGCCGCGGGCCTTGAGTTCGTGGATGTCGATGGATTCCATCAACACTTCCTTGGCCATCACCGCGGCCTTCTCGGCGGTACCGCCGATGCCGATGCCGAGCATGCCAGGCGGGCACCAGCCGGCGCCCATGGTCGGCACGGTCTTGAGGACCCAGTCGACGATCGAGTCGGACGGGTTGAGCATGGCCATCTTCGATTTGTTCTCGGAGCCGCCGCCCTTGGCTGCCACGTCCACTTCCACGGTGTTGCCGGGAACGATGGAGTAGTGGATCACCGCCGGGGTGTTGTCCTTGGTGTTCTTGCGGGCACCTGCCGGGTCCGCCAGGATCGAGGCGCGCAGGACGTTTTCCGGCAGGTTGTAGGCGCGACGCACGCCCTCGTTGATCATGTCGTCCAGGCTCATGGTGGCGCCGTCCCAGCGCACGTCCATGCCTACGCGCACGAATACGGTGACGATGCCGGTGTCCTGGCAGATCGGCCGGTGGCCGGTGGCGCACATGCGCGAGTTGATCAGGATCTGTGCCATGGAGTCGCGGGCCGCTGGCGATTCTTCGCGCTGGTAGGCCTCGTGCATCGCCTGGATGAAGTCCACGGGGTGGTAGTAGGAAATGAACTGCAGGGCGTCGGCAACGCTCTGAATCAGGTCGTCTTGCTTGATCACGGTCATGAGTCGCGCTCCTCTAAAAGACGGGAACATTTAATAAGGTGACTGCAGCTTGGGTGGATCGGTCGGTTGCAGGCACCTTCCGGGTCATGTACGAAAACGGCCTGCGCGCTGACCCTGCGGCGTTGAAAACAGGCGAGGCGAGTTGTCGTGCAGAACCTTAGGCACGCCGGACAGACAACTGGCGCGACACTAAAAAGGCGCGGCAGTATACCGCGCCTGGGTGCCGGGCACACCCGCCAGGCAGGCAAACGAAAGTCGCCTGGCGCACGGGCACTGTTCTTGCCTTGCAGAGATGACGACCGCTCGGAGGACTGCCGGAAATTTGCATAGTCATTTGCCGGGCGCAGCACTAAAGTGGCGAGTGGCCTGCAGAGTAGGAAACTCTTGAGCCTCTTTATCTCACGGTGAGTCAACGATTGACCCATAAAGCCATCCAGAGCTTGTTATTCAAGCGCTTCACCATCGCTGCGGGCACCTACGGACTGATCCTGCTGCTGTTCTGGCTGGCCGTTCTCACGGGGCACTACCGGGCATCCACCGGTAGTGCACTGCTGGGCACGGTCCTGGTCCTGGCCAGCCAGGGATTGTTGTGCTGGGTATTTCTCAGTGGGCGCAACCTGCGCCTGGCCGATCCCAGCCTGACCGAGGTCCAGGTGGTCCTGGGCATCGCCTGGCAGACCTGGCTGGTCGCCTTGCTCGACCAGGCCCGGGGCGCCTTCCTGGTGTTCTATGTCCTGCCGCTGCTGTTCGGCCTGTTCCATTTGTCGCGCCGGGCCTACCTGCGTTGCACGGTGCTGATCTTCTTCTGCTTTGCCGGCGTCAATCTCTGGGACGGCTATCACTTTGCCCTCGACGACCCGCAGCTGGCGGCGCTGCAGGTCTGCGTACTGCTGGTGATGCTGGTGTGGTTGTGCCTGTACGCCGCCTATGTCCAGGCCTCGCGCTCACGCATGCGCCAGCGCCGATTCGCCTTGCAGGCCCACCAGGACACCTTGCGCGGCATGATGCGCCAGCTCGAGGACCTGGTGGCCACCGACGAGCTGACCGGCTTGTTCAACCGCCGGCACTTCCTGCGTATCGCCGGCCGCGAGCTTCAGGCCATGGACCGGCTGCAGGTCCACGGCTTGGCGCTGATCGACCTGGATCACTTCAAGCGTATCAACGATATCCATGGCCATGCCGCGGGCGACCAGGTGTTGCAGGCGTTTTCCGCGGTGGCCACCGCGTGCCTGCGGGACGGCGATGTGCTGGCGCGTTATGGCGGCGAAGAATTCGTGGTGCTGCTGCCCGAATGCGATGCCGAGCGCCTGACCTCCTGCTGCGAGCGCCTGCGCCTGGCCTTCATGCAAGTGCAACTGGTGGGCCTGGACATCCCCGACCTCAGCCTGTCGGCAGGCATGACCCTGCTGCAGGCCGGCGACGAGCTGGATAACGCCTTGCAGCGCGCCGACCAGGCGCTGTATCGGGCCAAGCGCGATGGGCGCAATCGTTGCTGTGCAGCCTGGGAAACACTCGATGCCTGAATTGACCGTGGGCGGCCAGCGCTGGCAGGTGGCGCCTGGCAGCAACCTGCTGGATGCATTGAACCAGGCAGGGGTGGCCGTTCCCTATAGCTGTCGGGCCGGTAGCTGCCATGCCTGCCTGGTGCACTGCGTCCAGGGCTTGCCCGCCGACAGCCGGCCCGATGCCTTGAGCAACGAGCAGCGGCAACTGGGCTGGCGCCTGGCGTGCCAATGCCAAGTGGTAGAAAACCTGCAGGTAGAGACCTTCGATCCTTTGCGTGATGGCTTGCCCGCCACGGTCATAGGTATCGATTGGCTGTCCACCACCGTCCTGCGCCTGCGCCTGCAACCCGGTCGGCCGCTGCGCTACCGGGCCGGCCAGCACCTGGTGCTGTGGACCGCCAGCCGGATCGCCCGGCCATATTCCCTGGCCAGCCTGCCCGAGGATGATCGCTTCCTGGAGTTCCATCTCGATTGCCGCCATCCGGGGCAATTCAGCGACGCGGCCCGCCAGTTGCAAGTGGGCGATCCGCTACGCCTGGGGGAGTTGCGCGGCGGTGCCCTGCATTACGATCCGGACTGGCAGCAGCGGCCGCTCTGGCTGCTGGCCGCGGGGACCGGCCTGGCACCGTTGTTCGGGGTGCTGCGCGAGGCCTTGCGCCAGGATCACCAAGGCCCCATCCGGGTCATTCACGTGGCCCATGATGCGAGCGAGCACTACCTGGCCAAACCCCTGGCGGCACTGGCGGCCAATCGTCCCGAACTGACCGTGGACCTGCTGGAGGGGGCGCAGCTGGCGTCGTTCCTGGCGCAATTGCGGCTTGTTTCGCGGCAAACCCAGGCCTTACTCTGCGGTCACCCTGACAGTGTCGAAGCCTTCGCCAGGCGCCTCTACCTGGCTGGGTTGCCGCGCAACCAACTGCTGGCCGATGTGTTCCTGCCTCGTGGTTGAGTGCTGATTCCCCCAGAGCGAGATCCCCATGACCGATGCCATCGAGTTGCAACGCGAGGGCGGGCTGCTGACCCTGCGCCTGAACCGCCCCGACAAGAAGAATGCCCTGACCCGCGCCATGTACAGCCGCCTGGCCGAGGTCCTGGTCGAGGCCGATGCCGACCCTGAAATCAACGCGCTGCTGATCTGCGGAAGCAGCGAGTGCTTCACCGCCGGCAATGACATCGCCGACTTTCTCCAGCAACCGCCTACCGACCTGGATAGCCCGGTGTTCCACTTCATGCGCAGCCTGCTGGAGTGCCGCAAGCCGGTGGTGGCGGCGGTGGCCGGCCCGGCGGTGGGCATCGGCACCACCTTGCTGCTGCATTGCGACCTGGTCTATGTCAGTCGTGACGCGCGCTTGCGCATGCCGTTCGTCAACCTCGGATTGTGTCCGGAGTTCGGCTCTAGCCTGATCCTGCCGCGCCTGTTGGGCCAGGCCAGGGCCGCCGAGTTGCTGTTGCTGGGCGAGGGTTTTTCCGGTGAACAGGCAGCCGCCTGGGGTATCGCCACCGCTGCCCTGGAAAGCGGCGCGGCGGCCCTGGCCAAGGCCCGGGAAGCGGCTTTGCGTTTCAGCCAGCTGGCGCCGGGAGCTGTGCAGGTCAGCAAGCAACTGATGAAGGCCCCGGATCGTGAGCTGCTGCGCCGGGTCATCGAGGAGGAGGGCAAGTTGTTCACCCAGCGCCTGCGTTCACCGGAAGCGATCGCTGCCTTGTCCGGGTTCCTCGCCAAGAGCTGAGAGCGCCAGTATTGGCGCTATGCGGAAAAACCCTGCGCACATGAAAAAGCCCCGGCGTGTTCACGCCGGGGCTTTTTTGTCTCGCGCGGAGCCTGAATCAGACTACCGGATCGCCAACGTGCAGGATCTTCATGCCGTTGGTGCCACCAGTGGTGTGGTAGCTATCGCCCTTGGTGAGGATCACCCAGTCGCCTTTTTCCACGACGCCACGCTTGAGCAGTTCGTCGATGGCGGCCTGGCTGACCTGCTCCGGGGGCAGCGATGCCGGGTCGAACGGAATGGTGTAGACGCCACGGAACATGGCGGCCCGGGCCTGGGTCTCGCGATGCGGGGAGTAGGCGTAGATCGGCACCGAGGAGCGGATCCGCGACATGATCAACGGGGTGTAGCCACTCTCGGTCAGGGCGATGATCGCCTTCACGCCGGGGAAGTGGTTGGCGGTGTACATGGCGGCCAGGGCGATGCTCTGGTCGCAGCTTTCGAACACCTTGCCCATGCGGTGGCTGGAGGTCTTGCTGGTCGGGTGCTTTTCCGCACCGACGCAGACCCGCGCCATGGCCTGGACCGCTTCGAGCGGGTAGGAACCGGCGGCGCTTTCCGCCGAGAGCATGACCGCGTCGGTGTAGTCGAGCACGGCGTTGGCCACGTCGGATACTTCGGCACGGGTCGGCATCGGGTTCTGGATCATCGACTCCATCATCTGGGTCGCCACGATCACCGCCTTGTTGTGGCGGCGGGCGTGCAGGATGATTTTCTTCTGGATGCCCACCAGCTCGGCATCGCCGATTTCCACGCCCAGGTCGCCACGGGCGACCATCACCGCATCACTGGCCTTGATCAGTCCATCGAGGGTTTCGTCGTCGGCCACGGCTTCGGCGCGTTCGATCTTGGCCACCAGCCAGGCGGTACCACCGGATTCGTCGCGCAGTTGGCGCGCATATTCCATGTCGGCGGCATCACGGGGGAAGGACACGGCCAGGTAGTCGACCTGCATCTCGGCTGCCAGCTTGATGTCGGCCTTGTCTTTTTCGGTCAGGGCCGGGGCGGTCAGGCCACCACCACGACGGTTGATGCCCTTGTGGTCCGACAGCGGGCCGCCGACGGTCACCACGCAATGCAGTTCGGTGGCGGTGGCGGTTTCCACGCGCATCACCACGCGGCCGTCGTCCAGCAGCAGTTCGTCGCCGACGCCGCAGTCCTTGACCAGGTCCGGATAGTCGATGCCGACGATTTCCTGGGTACCTTCGGTCAGCGAATGGCTGGTGGAGAAGGTGAACTTGTCACCGATCTTCAATTCGATGCGCTTGTTGGTGAACTTGGCGATGCGGATCTTCGGGCCTTGCAGGTCGCCGAGGATCGCCACGAAGCGCCCATGCTTGGCGGCCAGGTCGCGGACCAGTTGGGCGCGGGCCTTGTGCTCGGCGGGAGTACCGTGGGAGAAGTTCAGACGGGCGACATCCACGCCAGCGAGAATCAGTTGTTCGAGAACTTCCGGCGAGTTACTGGCCGGGCCAAGGGTGGCGACGATTTTGGTACGACGAACGGACATGCACGGACTCCTGAATTCAAGCGCAACGAGAGGCTACTATGCTCCGCAGTTGTAGTCATTGTTCGTTTGCACTACTTAAATGCTTTGTTTGTTTGCAGCGACAACCTTGAAGATTTTCGCCAATGAGTCGATACACTGCACAAGACAGGAGATACCCCATGCGATTCGTACTCATTGCTGCCCTGGCCGTCAGTGTTGTCGGCTGTACCCGCTGGTCCATGGACCACCATCTGAACAATGCCTACCGCGCCTATGACGCTGGCAGTTGCGAGCGAGTGATGCTCGAGCTGAGCCAGGTCGATCGCGCCAGCCGTGCGCGGCGCTATATCCAGCCTGAAGTGTCGATGCTGCGTGGCCAGTGCCTGGAGCGCCAGAAGCTGTTCGTCGACGCCGTCCAGACCTACCAGTTCATCATCACCCAGTACCCCACCAGCGAATATGCCTACCGCGCCCGGGCGCGCCTGGACACCTTGCAGCAACTGGGACACTACCCGGCCAATGGTGCGGCCCAGGTTCGTCGCACCGCCTTGTGAGATCCTCTCGGGGGCATTGCCATCGCCCCGGGTGCTTGAGCTAACATTCGTACATGCGGCCCTGCAGGCGTAGTTCTGCAGGTGCGGTTCGAAGACTGCCCCCGATCTTCTCCGGGGCAGGGGCATGGAGCCCTATGGCGACGTTGCTCGCCTACCTGGCCGGGAGAGCGAGCCAGTATCGGGGCCGTTCCGAAGCACTAGCGCGGTCATGCTTAATGACCTTTGCATAGCGATACCCAGCATGTTCACGGAACGTCGGATCGAACGGCAGCAGCTGCCGTCTTTTTTGAAGGTCTTCAACCGGTTCACCGACAAGCCCGTCGGGTTCCTCGGCAATCTCTCGGCCGATGGGCTGATGCTGATCAGCCAATTGCCGATGTTGGTCGGTGGCGAGTTCGAGTTGCGGGTCAAGGTGCCAGCGGGCGAAGGCCAGTTGCAATTGGTGGATTTCAGCGCCCGTTGCCTGTGGTGTCACGAGGACCTCACGCCCCATCACTACGACAGTGGCTTCAGCCTGCAGCGTTCCTCGCCGGAACTGGCCGAGCTGGAGCAGGCCCTGCGGCATTACTTCAGCTTCTATCCGTTGCAGGCCTCGGCCTGACTCCCCGGGCAGCCGCTACAGGCTGCCTGCTTTCTTCCAGTTCAGATAACGGCTTACCAGCTCGGCGCCCAACTCTCCCGGACGGACGTCGAGCAGGCTGATGCCGTGGGCGCCCAGGCGCTCGTGGAGCTCGGCGCGGCTGTTGAGGTAGTGGACCGTGGCGCTATAGGTCAACGCCTCGGAGAGGGTCTGCACCGGCGTCTGACGCACCTGGTCGAGGACTTCTTCGCGCAGGCTGGCCACCAGCACCCGATGCTGGCGCCCGATGCGCTTGACCGCCGTGAGCAGTTCCTGGTCGTCCTCGTCCCGCAGGTTGGTGACCAGTACCACCAGCGCGCGGCGCTTCTGCCGGGCCAGCAGTTCGCTGGCGGCGGCCTGGTAGTCGGCGGGGCGCTGGCTGCTCTGCAGGTCGTAGACGCCGTTGAGCAACACGCTGAGCTGGGCCGGTCCCTTGACCGGTGCCAGGTAGCGTGACGGATTGGCGGCGAAGCTGCACAAGCCCACTGCATCACCCTGGCGCAGGGCCACGTAGCTCAGCAGCAGGCAGGCGTTGAGGGCGTGGTCGAAGTGCGCCAGCTCATCGTCCTGGCTGCGCATGCGGCGTCCGCCATCGAGCATGAAGATGATCTGCTGGTCGCGTTCATCCTGGTATTCCCGGGCGATCGGCGTGCGTTGGCGAGCGGTGGCCTTCCAATCGATCTGGCGCAGGCTGTCG
This sequence comes from Pseudomonas piscis, assembly GCF_009380155.1. Taxonomy (GTDB): domain Bacteria; phylum Pseudomonadota; class Gammaproteobacteria; order Pseudomonadales; family Pseudomonadaceae; genus Aquipseudomonas; species Aquipseudomonas piscis. Next base: position 431,441 of record NZ_WHUV01000003.1, read on the forward strand.
CCCTCGCGAAATTCCCGAAGCTGGTTGAATTCCAGGCCCAGGCCCCGGCGTTGCCGCTGGCGTACCCCGAGTTGGCTGAGCCAGTTGTCCACCGCCAGCAACTGGCCGCCGTAGAGGCGGGCGAAGTCCGGGTAGACCCGGGTGCTGTCCTGGACCGCCACCAGGCGCCGGACCTGCCACAGGCCCAGTGGGCTGGGCAGGCTGATAGCGCACCGTTCGAAATCGAAGCGGCCCCGCAGCAACGGGCGCACGTTGTAGCTCACGCGGCTGGCATGGCCGGGCTCGAGGCTGGCCGACTGCGGCAGGTGTTCGAAGGCCAGGCCCTGGGGCGGATGATCGAACAGCTGCACATCCAGTGCCTGTCCATGGGCGTGGCGGATTTCCAGTTGCACTTCGCTCCAGCGTCCCAGGGGCAGGCTGCCGGGCAGATGCCGGCGTACCTGCGGTGCAGGCAGGCGCCAGGTGCGCCAGGCGTCGAGCAGGGCCAGCAACGACAACGCCAGCACCAGGCCCCAGGCGACCGAGTCCAGGCGTGGGGCGATCTCCACGCCCAGGGCCCGGGTCGCTCCGAGAATGGAGCCCAGGGCGGCCAGGACGCCGAGCCAGATCAGCAGCAAACGGGTCGGTTTCATCACCGTTGGCCGCTCACAGGCGTGGTGCCGGAATTTGCTCGAGCATCTGCTGGAGCACCTGTTCCACCGACAGGCCCTCGATGTCCAGTTCCGGGGCGACACGCACCCGATGGCGCAATACGGCCATGGCGCAGCCCTTGATGTCGTCGGGAATCACGAAGTCGCCACCGCGCAGCAACGCCCGGGCCCGACCGCCGCGTACCAGGGCGATGGACGCCCGCGGGCCGGCGCCGAGGGTCAGGCCCGGCCAGTTGCGAGTCGCCCGGGCCAGGCGCACGGCGTAGTCGAGCACCTGGTCGTCCAGCGGCAGCTCGCTGGCGATGCGTTGCAGGTCCTGCACATCCTCGGCCTGCAGCACGGTACGCAGGGGTTGCACATCGAGCATGTCGGCGCGGGTCGAGCGCGCCACCTGGCGGACCATCTCCAGCTCCTGGACGGCGTCCGGGTAGTCCATGCGCAGCTTGAGCATGAAGCGATCCAGCTCGGCTTCGGGCAGCGGATAAGTGCCTTCCTGCTCGATGGGGTTCTGGGTGGCCAGGACCATGAACGGCTGGGCAATGGGCAGCGCCCGGCCTTCGAGAGTCACCTGGCGTTCCTGCATGGCTTCCAGGAGGGCGGCCTGGGTCTTGGCCGGCGCGCGGTTGATCTCGTCGGCCAGCAGCAGGTTGGTGAACAGCGGCCCCTTGCGCAGCTTGAATTGCTCGCTGGCAAGGTCATACACCGCATGGCCGGTGACGTCGCTGGGCATCAAGTCGGGAGTGAACTGGATACGTGCGAAATCGCCGTCGAAACAGCGGGCCAGGGCACGTACCAGCAGGGTCTTGCCCAGGCCTGGAACACCCTCGAGCAGCACGTGGCCCCCGGCGATCAGCGCCGTCAGCACGTCGTCGATCACCGCTTGCTGGCCGATCACGGCCTTCTGCAGTTCCTGGCGCACCGCCTGGGCCAGCTGGCTGGCCCGTTGCCGCTGCTGGGGCGCTGTGGCTGGGGACGGCTCGGCGCAGGCAAGTGGTTCTGCGGATTGTTCACTCATGGATTACGCAACCTTACTGACGGTTAGTTTTTAGCGCCCATAACACAGGCGCATAACCAAAATTTCTCGCGCTTGTGTCCTGCAGGCCGGCTGGGAGACTGACCAGCCATGCGCATTCTATCCATGCAGTCAGTTTGATTGCATCAAAGCCTGCCATCCTGGCCTTGATCGTTGGGGCTGCTCGAATCACCGCTCTTGATCGAGACGACATTCAGACATTGGCAGGCGGCGCTACGACTCTCTTGCTGTCGGCAGGAGAGGGCGCCGCCGTTGGCTGAATTCTGGGAGTAAGGCCCAGGTTGTAACGCTGCGGCTGCAACAGATGGACGCCACCATCCACGTTGGCTGGGCTAATCCAGCTGGCTAGCAGGGTTTGTCGCCGGGTCATGCCACAAGCTTGATATGAGAGGGGCTAATTCGAGAATTTCTTTTATTTCTTTTTTTTCAAAGGCATTGGTTGTGTTGAAACGGTAGGACGCGGAAAAGAAGTAGTTGTCGCCTTCTGTTGCACCCTCAGGGGGTTTTCTATATCGCTCGCTGGTCTTTCCGAAGTGGATGTTTCTGGCTAGCAATTCTTCAAGATGGACTGCGCGGCATCTTATCTCTGTCTCGCTTGATAGCGAGCTGTTCAAGATGGTGTATCGATTTATTAGCATGTTTCTTAGATTGATGGTTTTTCTGATCGAGCTGTATAAGTCGATATTCAGTGCTTGCTGAATGACGTCGATGATATTGAAGGCCCTGCTGTCGTCGGTGTGTTCTTTTTCGTAGGAATAAAGGTCATTGTCGATGCCGACTGCAAGGAAAATGCAGTTTTTCATTTTTACGAATTCATTTTTCGCTTCGATCATTCTATTGATGGGAATGCTGTTGAGTGCAAGAAAGAGTGAATAGCAGATTTGTGCGCCAAAACTTGAAGATCTAATTGCGCAATATGTATTGAGGGATATGCTGGATTTTGTCTGGTTGCTGCATATTTCCCAGATGAAACCTGACATTTGATTGCTTAAGGCGTTCATCAGATGCATGTGGTTTTTGCGGGGTAGTTGCTTCATGAACCTTTGTCGTATGTCGATAAAGGATTTTATTGCGGGATGCTGGTCATCCAGGCTTGGGTTCTGCTCGTGATCGAACTCGCAGATGAATTTAATGGTGCTGAGCAACTCGATAGTACTATCGGTCGTGTTGGCGGAAGCGCTATTTTCAATTATGTCGTCTATGACCAATATCCAGGATGCCAGGTCGAATACGACATTGATGAACTTGTTGTCGATGCAGGGGTGTATGAGGCGTATGTACTGCGAGGCCGTGTGTACGACGGCTTCGGCGAAACTGCCGTCTTCGATGAGCTGCATTTTCTTCAGCCATAGGGTGCTCCCAAGCAGCTCGGTGTTTTGAGAGTGGTGAGGCTTGAAGTCGAAAGGAAGATAGAGCCGGGTATCGTCATCAGTCATGCTGTTCATTGAGAACCGCCACCTTTCAATCATGATTATTGGTGATCCAATTAAGAACGAAGTGCTGGCGTTTCTATTGTTGGGTTTCGGATCAAGCTTGATCTCATTGCCAGTGACCTCTTGCCTGGTGTTTGTCGGCGCGGTTGCCCAGTGGGTCATCAATGGCCAATTTGTCCCCTGGGTGTCTATGGCTATCTAGATGAGTTGGGGTTTTATTGGCCCTGAAATCCCCATGCTTCGTAGCAGGGCGATAACTTTTCACCAGGTATTGGAACAGTATGGCTGTCCTTGAACAGAGGGTTTTATAAGGTGGCTCGGGAGAGTTTGGAAAGCTGCAGAACTGGCGACTTCATATGGCGCTTTCGCGAAACTGCTTGCAGAGATACACAATGATGGCCGGTAGTATTCTTCTGCGCCATGCGCAACATGGCTGATAGCTGGGATTGGAGTTGCAAGTTCCTTGTCGCTGGAGGCGCTAACGAATCTTGCTCGGTAGCTGGAACAAGCCAAGCTGCTGTTTTGCCATTGCCAGGGTGTTGATTTGTCTTGTGGGAATCGTTCCCAATAGCAGTCTCTATCCATGATGTTTTTCGCTTGAGTATGTTCGGTAAGCGTCAGTAGATGGTTTTATAGTTGGTTGTGTTTTTCAGTCCGATGTTGCGTCATGGCCAAGGAGATTGAAAAGAAGAGGGGGAAGCTGGTGTGTGTCAGGTTTGGAAACACAACAGTAAAAGTACCCAGGTTGGACCCGCAGGCTCTCAATAGTTTCTAGCACATCCCATGATGCTGATTAGCACGTTTGGCTATATCGGGAGCTTGCGATGTTCAAGCCTGGTCTAGTGGGTTTTAGTGCCTGTGCCCTCATCAGCTGTGATGGGCTCTCGTAGGCTGAGGCTGTCCCGGGGTATCGCTATCGCAATGCTTTGGTTGTCGTGTGGGACAAAAGATCACAAGGCATTCCTGAGGGTTTGCAGTTGGGCGACCAGGTGGCTGAAGTCGGTACTGGACAGCCGTTGCCCGGACCACGGTTGCAGTGCTTGCCTGGCTGCCTCCACGGGTTGCTGGCTGAGCAGCGCGAGCACTTCGCACTGGGCTTGGGGCTCGAGTTGTTCGAAGCCCGGGTGTCGGCGCCGGGCCCGGCGCCGGATGTCCAGTTGCAGGGCCTGCACCAAGGGGCCCTGGCCGCCATGGCGAAGAATGAAACCGGCACTGGCGCGCAGGTGCTCGAGTAGCTGGCGCCGGGCCTTGGGCGCCGGTGCCAGCAATGGGCCCTGGCGGAATCCGGCGTGCCACAGCCACAGGACGATGAGCAGGCCGAGGGCCACCAGCGCCTGGGGGAAGTTCTTCCACAACAGTTGCCAGAGATTCGGATGGTTGGTGTCGAACAGCAACGTCACCGCGGTATCGGCGTTCAGGTACCACAACAGCCAGGCGTTGTCGTAGCGACCGATGGCCGGGCTCTTCCAGATATCGGCATCGGTCAGCACGGTGATGCTGCCCTTGCCGTGCTCGAGCTGCAGCATGTGGGTGGCCACGCCGCTGCTGGCCCAGGACTGCGCGAGGCCTTGCGGGTCTTCGAGGTGGTAGGCGGTATCGAAGCTGATGTAGGCCGGGGCCCGCTCGCCTTCGACATGGACCTTGGTCAGCTTCGGATAAGCGTCGTCCGCCTCCGGCTCCGGTGGTTCCTCGAGGTCCTCGCTCATCATCTGCTGCACCTGGACCCGGTCCAGCAGCAGGTCGCCGCTTTGTTCGGTCTCCTCGTCCCACAGCGCTTCGGCGACGAACACCAGGTGTCCGCCGGCACGGGCCCAGTCCAGTACCTGGTCGGCCTGGTGTGGGCTCATGTTCGAGCGATCCCCGAGCATCAGCAGGCTATTGCCGGCAGGCTTGAGAGTCGCCAGCACCTCCAGGCCATTGGCGTGTTCCACCTTGAGGCCACGTTCGCGCAGGAACATCTGCGCCGCCAGGTAGGGGTTGGCCAGGGCTTCCGGCGACGGACCGTGATCCACCAGCTCCTGGTAGGGCGTGGCATGGCGATAGAGGTAATAGCCGGAAGTGCCGAGCACCAGGATCACCAGCAGGGCAAGGATGCCCAATACGGTACGACTCATGATGCGACTCCTGGGCCGAAGAGCTGGCGCCAGCCATCGCACAGGCGTGGCTGCGCCTCGGTGCCGGGAACCTGGTGCCCGTAGGCCATGTTCTGCCAATGCCGGGTCAGTTCGATGCTGAAGCTCTCCAGCTGCGGGTGCCGCAGGGCCTTGATCCGTTCCAGCACCTGGCCTTCGGTGTCGCCGATGTCCAGGGGCAGGTGGAAGTCTTCCAGCAGGCGGCTGAGCAGGGCCCGATAGAGCAGGCCCAGGGCTTCGCGCGGTTGGCTTGGCCAGAGCGCGGCGACATGGGCCGCGACATCATCCGGCAAGGTCTGGCTGCCGACCTCCAGGCCGAACAGTTGCTGAGGCATGGCCGGTGGACGGGTCTTGCGTGGCTGCGGGCGCCAGCCGACGAAAGTGCGCAACCAGTCGCGATATCGCCACAGCAACCATGCCAGCGCTCCCAGCAGCAGCCCCCAGAGCAATATCTCCAGGCCTTTGCCCAGGGCGTTGAAGTTGCTCTTGCCCAGGCCTTCCAGCAGATCCTTGAGCCAACCCGGCGGCTTGCCCTTGGCGTCTTTTTTCTGTGGTTGCTCTTCGCCGAAGCGATAGCGGGTCACCGATTCTTGATTCTTGAACGGTGGCTTTTCCAGGATGCCCTTGATGCTGTCCTGCGCCGCCTTGCTGGTAAGCGGCTGTTGCAGCAGGCGCGGACTCTCGGGACCAGCCACGACCTGCTTGGCATTGCTGGCGGTGGCGGCCCAGAGCGACTGGCTGGGTACCAGCCACAACGCGCCCAGTACCAGCAGCAAGGCGCTGGCACCGGCCAGGCGCTGGCGCAGGCGGCGGAACACCAGTTCGATGTCCCAGGCTTCCAGCTCAGTGCGGCGGTTGAGGTACAGGCTGAAGCCGCAGGCTACGTAGAGCGGCTCCCAGACCACCAGCACCAGGGCGTAGAAGGCATTGGTCAGGTGTTCCAACCATAGCCAGTCCTGCTGGGCGGCGACGATCAGGGTCTGCCAGTTCCAGTCCAGTTCCACTTGCTGCGGCAATAATAGGTAAAACAACGCCATCAGGCCGATCCACAGCGCGCCTTCCAGGTGCACCCCGATCACTGTCAGCCAGCGAGCGGCCCCGGCATTGCGCTGCAGCAGTACCCCCAGGCGTTGCTGGCGGGCATCGCCGCTCAGCCCCTCGAGTTGCATTACCGGCATCAGGAAGCTGCGGCTCATGCTCAAGCGGCGCCAGGTTAGGCTGGCCAGCAGTTGCGGCTTGAGCAGGCGTGGCCATTGCCGCAAAGCCTGGCCCAGGCTCGGGGTATCGCCGAACAGCGCCTTGGACAGGATGAACAGCGGCAGGCGCTCGAAGGCCGGCTTCAGCCACCAGAACAACAGCAATGCCAGGGATGGCCAATCCCAAAGCAACAGGCTCAGCAGGGCGAACACCGGCAAGCTGACGATGGCCCAGCTGGTCATCAACAAGCCCCGGTGGCGCTGGCCCATGAGCATGCCCAGGTCCATGGCTTCCCAGGCGTTGCGCGGGCGGATCACCACGCTGGCATCACTCAGGCGCATGGGGGACTCTTCCGGCAAGGCCCAGGTAGGACAGGACCAGGGCCCACAGCGCTGCGCCGACGCTGTACTTGACCCAGGGCGCGGGCCAGGTCATGGAGGACCAATAGGCCTCGATGAAGGCTGCGATCAACAGGAAGACGATCACCCCATAGACCAATTGCACGCTGATTCGCGCCGCCTGCAGCAGGGCTTCGCCACGAGACAGGCGACCAGGGGCGATCAGCGCCCAACCCAGCTTCAGGCCTGCGGCACCGGACAGGGCGATGGCCGTGAGCTCGAAGGCGCCATGGCCGATGACGAAAGGCCAGAAGGTCTGGCCGAAACCGATCTGGGTCAGGTGGCCGGCGATGGCCCCGATGATCAGGCCATTGAAGACCAGGAAGAACACGCTGCCCAGGCCGAACAGCAGGCCGCTGGCGAACGTCTGAAAGGCGATGCCGATGTTGTGCATGATGTAGTAGCCGAACATCACCCAGTCTTCGCTGGAGGCGCGTTCGACGGCGCGACCCAGGTGACCGGCGGCCGGGTCGTACATGCCGCGCATTTCGCCCACTTGTTGTTGGCTGATCAGGCTGTAGACCAGTTCGGGATACAGGTACACCAGCAGACCTATGCCCAGCAGGCTGACGAAGAACAGCAGGCTGGCGATCGTTACCAGGCGCCACTCCTGGCGCACCAGGCGCGGGAAGCCGGCCAACAGGAAGCCCAGTACGTTGGCGCTGATGGCGGTGCGCCGGCGGTATAGCTGCTGGTGGCCGCGCAGCGCCAGCTGTTGCAGCGGATCGATCAGGTAGCTGCTGTAGCCGCGCTCCTGGGCCAGGGCCAGGTGCTGGCACAGGCGCCGGTAGTCCTGGACGAAGGTCTGGCATTGCTCGGCCTTGGCCCGGCCTTGTTCAAGTTGCTCGAGCAGTTGTGCGAAGTGCTGCCATTGGGCCTGGTGGCGGCTCTCGAAAAGACTTTGCTTCATGTCGCTCCCAGGAAACCGCGGGCAATGCCGTTGAGTTCGGCAGTGGCCTGGGCGGTGGGTACGTGCAGTGGCTGGGCCAGGATGGCCGCCAGCTCCTGGGTCCGTTCAGCGGACAGCTGGGCTTGGCGCTCGGCGAAACCGAGGATCGCCCGTTGTTCATCCAGGCTCAGGGCGAAGGGCGCGCTGCGGGGCGTGGCCGGGGGAAGTTGCGGCCGTTCGACTGTCTGCTCGCGATAGATCACCAGGGTACCGGCGGCCAGGTCGCCCAGGCGCTTGAAGGCCGGGTGCTGCAGGCAACTGATGGCGCCGAGGAAGTAAGCGAACGGCAGCATGTCGGCAAAGCGCAGCAGGTTGCGGGTCAGGGAGGCGCTCCAGCCGATCGGCGTGCCATCGTCCTGTACCACCCGCAGCCCCATCATCTGCTTGCCGGGGGAGCGGCCCTGGTTCAGCACCTCGAACAGCACCATGTACCACCAGCTGATCAGGAACAGCAGGATCGAACCCAGGCCGATGCCGATCTCGCCGAAAAAGCCCAGGGCGACGAACAGCACGCCCATGACCAGGGCGCGGATGCCCAGGTCCAGGCCATAGGCCAGGGCACGAACCAGCAGTCCCGCCGGTCGCAGTGGCAGATCGATACCCTCCGGGGTCTCGACCTGGTAACGCGTATCCAATGGCGGGGGCAGCGATGCGTTCCTTGGCGGTGCTGGTGTTTCGGACATGGGCAACTTGCTGGATGGCCTGGTGGAGAAAAATCCAGCGCCGATGCTAGCAGTGTCTGAGGGGCAAACGACATCATTAACTGCGAATTAAAGCACTTCGGGGCAGGGCTGCGGGTCGATGCGGCTGGCCCTGGCGCTATGCAAGCGCCTAGACTGCGTCGGTCTTTCAGTTCAGGAACAGGCCGTGACTTCCCTCTTTTGGTACGACTACGAAACCACTGGCATCAACCCGCGCAACGACCGTCCGTTGCAAGTGGCAGGTATTCGCACCGACCTGGCGCTCAATGAAATTGACGAGCCGGTCAACCTCTATTGCCAGCCCGCCGACGATATCCTGCCGCACCCGGCAGCTTGCATGATCACCGGCATCACTCCGCAGCGCCTGGCCGAGCGCGGGTTGAGCGAGGCCGATTTCATGACCCGGGTGCATCAGCAGTTGGCCCGCCCGGGAACCTGCGGCGCGGGCTACAACACCTTGCGTTTCGACGACGAGATGACTCGCTACGGCTTGTATCGGAATTTCTTCGACCCCTATGCCCGGGAGTGGCAAGGCGGCAACAGTCGCTGGGACCTGATCGATGTGGTGCGGGCGGCCTATGCGTTGCGCCCCCAGGGTATCGCCTGGCCTGAAGAGCAGGGCCAGGTGACGCTGAAACTGGAGCGCCTGACGGCAGAGAATGGCATCGACCATGGCCAGGCCCACGAGGCCTTGTCCGATGTGCGAGCGACCATTGCCCTGGCGCGACTGATCCGCGACAAGCAGCCCAAGCTCTATGAATGGTTGTTCCAGTTACGCAGCAAGCAGCGGGTGATGGACCAGATCCGCCTGTTGCAGCCGATGGTGCACATCTCCGGGCGTTTCTCTGCCGCGCGGCATTATGTCGGCGTGGTGTTGCCCCTGGCCTGGCATCCGCGCAATCGCAATGCCTTGATCGTCTGCGACCTGCACCTGGATCCCCAAGGGCTCCTGGATCTGGATGCCCAGACGTTGCGCCAGCGCCTGTATACCCGGCGTGAAGACCTGGCCGAAGGCGAATTGCCGGTGCCGTTGAAACTCATCCATATCAATCGCTGCCCGGTGGTGGCGCCGTTGAATGTGTTGCGTGTCGAAGATCAACAGCGCCTGCACTTGGATATGGAACAATACCAGCGCCGCGCTTTGCGTCTGAGCGAGGCTCGGGAAGTTTGGCAGGATAAACTTTCGCTGATTTACGGACCTGATGAATTCGCTGCCAGCGAGGATCCGGAGCAGCAGTTGTACGATGGCTTTATTGGTGATCGCGATCGCCGCTTGTGTGAGCAAGTACGCCAGGCCGATCCGCAGCATTTGGCTCTGCAAGAATGGCCGTTCGATGATGAGCGGTTGCCGGAACTTCTGTTCCGCTACCGTGCCCGTAACTTTTCGGAAACATTGAGCAAGGATGAGCAAGAGCGCTGGCGCGGATTCTGCCAGCAGCGTTTGCTTGATCCGCAACTGGGGGCGCCCAATACCCTGGAAAGTTTTCGGCAGGCTCTGGAGCAATCCCTGCTAAGTGCTGATCCGAGACAACGCCAGGTGCTGGAGCAGTGGCAGCAACATGTTCGCGATCTGGCCCTGCGACTGGGCCTTTAAAAAGTTGACGGCGGCGTTCGACGTGAACGCCAGGCATAAAAAACGCCAGTGACCTGGCGTTTTTTAGTTGTAGCGAAAAGACCGTGGGTCGGTCTGCGAGCCTTAGCCCAGCAGGGTTGCCCAGCCTTCAACCACATCGCCACCCCACTTGGCTTTCCACTCTTTGAGGGTCTTGTGGTTGCCGCCTTTGGTTTCGATGACTTCACCGTTATGCGGGTTTTTGTACTGTTTAACTTTACGCGCACGCTTGGTGCCGGTGGTTTTCACAGCGGCCCGCGGCGCTTTAACTTTGGATTCCGGATCCAGCAGCGCGATGATGTCGCGCAGGGACTTGGAGTACTCGCCCATCAGGCTGCGCAGTTTGCCTTCGAACTCCAGCTCGGCTTTCAGCTTGTCGTCTTGGGACAGGTTCTTCAAACGTGCTTGCAGTTCTTTGATAGCTTCTTCTGTTGCACGGTATTCGTTGATCAGGGACATGGGGGCTACCTTGTTGGGCGCTGGGTGGCTGGATGACAATTTTGCAATAATAGTCACGGAGTTTGTACAAGTAAACATAATACCGATGCTTTATTTGGTCTTCTTAGTGTCTTTAGGCGTAACAGTCATTTCGCTATTTAATAGAAGGGCAGGTTTTCTTGTGATATTCACAAATTAGTTGTGCGCTATTTGCAAGTGTTGCCATCTGTACTGGGAGCACCGCTGGTTAAGCCTGATCTAAGGCCTTGTTACCGGCCTCGATCGGCACTGCTGGTGCAATGAATACTGCAGTTTTGCTGCGCAATGGCTAGAATGGCGACCTTTGCGAAGTTCTGGAGTTTCCCCCCCATGCGCACCTTTCGGTTGGTGATTTCTTGCCCTGACCGCGTTGGCATCGTTGCCAAAGTCAGTAACTTTCTGGCCTCCCATAACGGTTGGATCACCGAAGCGAGCCACCACTCGGACAACCAGAGCGGTTGGTTCTTCATGCGCCACGAGATTCGTGCCGACTCCCTGCCTTTTGGCCTCGAGGCATTTCGCCAGGCGTTCGCGCCGATCGCCGAAGAGTTCTCGATGGACTGGCGGATCACCGATACCGCCGAGAAAAAGCGCGTGGTGCTGATGGCCAGCCGCGAGTCCCATTGCCTGGCCGACCTGTTGCACCGCTGGCACAGCAATGAGCTGGACTGCGATATCCCTTGCGTGATTTCCAACCACGACGACCTGCGCAGCATGGTCGAATGGCACGGTATCCCGTTCTTCCACGTTCCGGTGGATCCGAAGGACAAGCAGCCGGCCTTCGCCGAGGTCTCGCGCCTGGTCAAGGAGCATGGTGCCGACGTGGTGGTGCTGGCGCGCTACATGCAGATCCTGCCGCCGCAGCTGTGCCAGGAGTACGCCCAGCAGGTCATCAACATCCACCACAGCTTCCTGCCGTCCTTCGTCGGCGCCAAGCCTTACCACCAGGCATCCCTGCGTGGCGTGAAGCTGATCGGCGCCACCTGCCACTACGTGACCGAAGAGCTGGACGCCGGTCCGATCATCGAGCAGGACGTGGTGCGGGTCAGCCATAGCGACAGCATCGAGGATATGGTGCGGTTCGGGCGTGATGTGGAGAAGATGGTGCTGGCCCGCGGCCTGCGCTACCACCTGGAAGACCGCGTGCTGGTGCACGGCAACAAGACCGTGGTGTTCTGATTGAAAAAAACCAGGAGCGGGCGCTGAATATCCCGGTCCTGGTTTGCAATCGACGAGGTCAGCCCCATGACCGATCCTCTGGATAAAGCCACTTCCCAGGCTCCCGCCGTACTGGGCGAGGGTTGCCTGAGCCGCTACGACCCCGATGAACTTGATGCCGAGGATGGCACCGATTTCCCGGGGGCGGCCGAACTCTGGGAGCAGTTGCAGCAAGAGCCTTCTGCGCCATCGCGTTGAGGCTGATGGCCGGCGCCTGATGCGCCGCCGGCCTGTCCAAGGGGCGTTCGCCCCGATCTTCAGATCCTGAAACTGCCCACCAGGTGCTTCAGGCGTGCTGCCTGCTGCTCCAGGTCGGAGCAGGCGCGCAGGGTCGCCTGCAGGTTTTCCACGCCTTCCTGGTTCAGGGTATTGATCTCGGTGATGTCCATGTTGATGGACTCCACCACCGAGGTCTGCTCTTCAGTGGCGGTGGCCACCGACTGGTTCATGCCGTCGATCTCGCCGATACGCTGGGTCACGCTGTTCAGGCGTTCTCCGGCCTGGTTGGCGATCTCCACGCTGTCCTGGCTGTGGCGCTGGCTGTTGCTCATGGTGCTGACGGACTCACGGGCGCCGACTTGCAGCTCCTCGATCATGGTCTGCACCTGTTGCGCCGACTCCTGGGTGCGGTGCGCCAGGTTGCGTACTTCGTCGGCGACCACGGCGAAGCCACGTCCGGCCTCGCCGGCACGGGCGGCCTCGATCGCGGCGTTGAGCGCCAGCAGATTGGTCTGCTGGGAAATGCTGGTGATCACCTCGAGGATCTGGCCGATGTTCACGGTCTTGCTGTTGAGGGTCTCGATGTTGTTGCTGGAGGCACTGATCATGTCCGACAGCTGGTTCATCGCCTGGATGCTGCGATCCACCACTTGCTGGCCATCCTCGGCCAGGTTGCGAGCGTCACTGGCTTGTTGCGAAGCTTGGGCGGCGTTGCGGGCGATTTCCTGGGCCGCGGCGCCCAGCTGATTGATGGCGGCGGCGACGCTATTGGTGCGACTGGCCTGTTCGTCGGAGTTGAGCATCGACGAGTTGGAGGCGCTGACCACACGCAGTGCGACCTCGTTGACGTGTTCGGTGGCCGAGGACACCTCGCGGATCGAGCCGTGGATGCGTTCCACGAAGCGGTTGAAGGCGATGCCCAGGATGCCGAACTCGTCGTGGTTATGGATGTTCAGGCGGCGGGTCAGGTCGCCTTCACCGTCGGCGATGTCCTGCATGGCACGGGTCATCACGTGCAAGGGTTGCATCAGCAGGCGAATCAGCAGGCCCAGCAGGGCGATAGTGAGGGCCACCGCCGTCAGGGTGGCGATCACCGCCGAGGTGCGGAATTCGCTGAGCATCGCGAAGGCCTTGTCCTTGTCCACCGACAGGCCGATGTACCAGTTCACCGAGGACAAGCCCTTGATCTGGGTGAAGGTGACGATGCGCGTCTTGCCGTCGACACTGACTTCGCTCAGTTCATTGCTGATCTTCGGCGTGTCCTGGGGGTAGATGTCCTTGAGGTTCTTCATCACCAGGTTCTTGTCCGGGTGGACCAGCACCTTGCCGTCGGCACTGATCAGGAAGGCGTAGCCCATACCGTCGAAGTCCAGGGCGTTGACCGTGTCGGCGATCACTTGCAGGCTCAGGTCGCCGCCGACCGCGCCGGTGCGCTGGCCGTTCTTGAGCACGCTATCGACGATGGAAATCACCAGTTGCCCCGTGGCCAGGTCGACATAGGGTTCGGTCAGGGCCGAGCCATTGGTGCTTTCGGCGCTCTTGTACCAGGGGCGCGCGCGCGGGTCGTAGCCATCGGGCATCTTGCTGTCCGGGCGGATAATGAAGCTGCCGTCCTGGTTGCCCAGGTAGGCACCCATGAAGGTGGAGCTCACGGCCTTCTGTTGCAGCAGGTTGCTGACATTGGCCAGGTCGGGGTTCAGGGCCACCGACTGGGAGAGGTTCTCGATCAACAGCGCACGGCCAGCGAGCCAGGTCTGAATATTTTTTGCAGTGACGTCGCCCATTTCCTGAAGATAGTTGTCCAGATCATCACGGATGGCGTTACGTTGCAGGTAATCGTTATAGAGCGTGAATAGTGCAAAGGCAGCTATGACGATGAGCGAGGCGGCAAGCAGGATCTTGTGGCTGAAGCGCAGATTTTTGTTCATGGCTTGGGGTGTCCGCTAAGGTCTTTGAGTCCAGGGCATCGGGTTGGAACGGTGCGCCAAAGAGGCGGTGTTATAAATAAGCTGATATCTCCATCTATCCCAAGGGAATTACCTGACCTTTATTTCAGATACTTCTGATCCATCATTTCTTCATATCGACCGTGTAAGGCCAAAGATTAACCAGGGGTGACAAAATGCCTGACTCATCGCAACTCATCATCGGCGCCGGCCTCGACGGCCAGCCGATCGCCCAGGCCATGCGCCTGGCCAACCGCCATGGCCTGGTGGCTGGCGCTACCGGTACCGGCAAGACCGTCACCCTGCAGCGCCTGGCGGAAGCTTTCAGCGATGCCGGGGTGGCGGTCTTCGCCGCGGACATCAAGGGGGATCTCTGCGGGCTGGGCGCCGCGGGCAATCCCCAGGGCAAGGTCGCCGAGCGGATTGCCGGCATGCCCTGGCTCAACCACCGGCCCCAGGCCTATCCCGTGACCTTGTGGGATATTCATGGCCAGTCCGGTCATCCGCTGCGCACCACCCTGAGCGAAATGGGACCGCTGTTGCTGGGCAGCCTGCTGGAGCTCACCGACAGCCAGCAGTCGGCGTTGTATGCGGCGTTCAAGGTGGCGGATCGCGAAGGCTTGTTGCTGCTGGATCTCAAGGATCTCAAGGCGCTGCTCAACCACCTCAAGGACAATCCGCAACTGCTGGGCGAAGACGCGGCATTGATGACCACCGGCTCCAGCCAGGCCCTGTTGCGGCGCCTGGCTACGCTGGAGCAACAGGGCGCCGAATCGTTGTTCGGCGAGCCGGCCCTGCAACTGGAGGACATCCTGCAGCCGGCCGCCGATGGTCGGGGACGGATCCACTTGCTCGATGCCAGTCGCCTGGTGCACGAGGCGCCGAAAGTCTATGCCACCTTCCTTCTATGGCTGCTGGCCGAGTTGTTCGAGCAATTGCCTGAGCGGGGCGATGCCGACAAACCGTTGCTGGCGCTGTTCTTCGACGAGGCGCACCTGCTGTTCGCCGGTACCCCAAAGGCCTTGCAGGATCGCCTGGAGCAAGTGGTGCGGCTGATTCGCTCCAAGGGCGTCGGGGTGTACTTCGTGACCCAGTCGCCAGGGGACCTGCCGGATGATGTGCTGGCCCAGCTGGGCTTGCGCATCCAGCACGGTCTGCGGGCGTTCACCGCCAAGGAACAGAAGTCGCTGCGGGCGGTGGCCGATGGTTTCCGGCCCAACCCGGCATTCGATGCGCTCTCGGTGCTGACCGAGCTGGGCATTGGCGAGGCGTTGGTCGGCACGCTGCAGGACAAGGGCACGCCGGAGATGGTCCAGCGGGTGCTGGTGGCGCCGCCGCAATCACGGATCGGGCCGTTGACCGAGGCCGAGCGCCAGGCCCTGATCGCCAGTTCGCCGCTATTGGGACGCTATGACAAGCCGATCGATCGCGAATCCGCCTATGAGGTGCTGATGGGGCGCAAGGAGCTGGCGCCGCAGGGGCAGGTCGAAGCTGGCAAACCGCTGTCCGAGGAACCGAGCCTGGCCGACCGGGCTGGTGAGTTCCTGGGGACCGCGGCCGGGCAGGCCTTGAAGTCGGCGATGCGCCAGGCCGCCAATCAGCTGGGGCGGCAGCTGGTGCGTGGGCTGATGGGCTCGTTGCTGGGCGGCAAGCGCCGCTGACTCAGCTGCGTGGCTTGGCGTGGCTGGCCAGGCGCTCCAGGGCCGCGCGCAACTTGGGGTCGGAGATGCCGTTGGCAGTGGCCTGGATGGTCTCGGCGGCGTTGTTCGACAGGTCTATGCTGTGTCCGGCCGCTCCCCGCTGGACGGTGGGGGGCTGGACCTTGAACTGGATGCGCGTCAGGCGGGCGAATTCGTCGAACGCCTGGAGTTGGCGCTGCAGGCGCTTCTGCTGGTAGCGCAAGCGGGTAGCCCAGTGCCCGTCGGTGACGATCAGCAGCAGGCTGCCTTCGCGCCAGGATGCGACGTGGCAATGTTCGCGAGCCGCCGGCTGCAACTGGCTGTCCAGCAGGCGCTGCAGGTGCGCCAGGCGCTGGGCGTGGCCGAGTATGGCTTTGAGAGGCTTGGCTTCGCGAAGAAGAACGGCGGGAGGACGCGCCGTAAGAGGGCGAAATGCCATGGTTAGAAACCTGAAGTTACAGAGGCACCATGGTAACAGAAAGCGTCCGGCGCACCCGGTTCGTCATTTTTTCGCCTGGCGTCGAGTTGGTGATCCTTTGCTGATCGTGATCAGTAACTTCTGTGGGGAATGTACTTGAAGTTCAACGAAAAGCCCTTATTTTAGGTGGGCCCCGTCAAAGCGCTGTGCCAGCATCGTGGAATAACGCCACTTTCCTCACCATCGTTTCCGGGTAGAATGCTCGTTCGCATGCGGCCATGAGGGCTGCTCGGGCGACTCACCGGGGCCGCCCTCCAACCCTATGTGTGGAAGATCCTGCCGATATGTTTGCGCCTTTGTTAAAGAAACTTTTTGGAAGCAAGAACGAGCGTGAAGTCAAGCGCATGCTCAAGACGGTACAGATCGTCAATGCCTTCGAAGAGCAAATGGTGGCCCTTTCGGACGATCAATTGCGTGCCAAGACCGCGGAGTTCAAGGCCCGTATCGCCAAGGGTGAAACCCTCGACAAACTGCTGCCCGAAGCCTTTGCGGTCGCCCGTGAAGCCGGTAAGCGGATCATGGGGATGCGCCACTTCGATGTGCAGCTGATCGGTGGCATGACCTTGCATGAAGGCAAGATCGCCGAGATGCGCACCGGCGAGGGCAAGACCCTGGTAGCGACCCTGGGTGTCTATCTCAACGCATTGTCCGGCAAGGGCGTGCACGTGGTGACGGTGAACGACTACCTGGCACGCCGCGACGCCAACTGGATGCGCCCTCTGTATGAGTTCCTCGGCCTGAGCGTCGGCGTGGTCACGCCGTTCCAGCCGCCTGAGGAAAAGCGCGCCGCCTACGCCGCCGATATCACCTACGGCACCAACAACGAATTCGGCTTCGACTACCTGCGCGACAACATGGCTTTCAGCATGGAAGAAAAATTCCAGCGCGAGCTCAATTTTGCCGTGATCGACGAGGTCGACTCGATCCTCATCGACGAAGCCCGTACTCCGTTGATCATTTCCGGTCAGGCCGAAGACAGCTCCCGCCTGTACACCGAGATCAACAAGCTGATCCCGCGTCTTGAACAGCACATCGAGGAAGTGGAAGGCCAGGTCACCAAGGCTGGTCACTTCACCGTCGACGAGAAGACCCGCCAGGTCGAACTCAACGAAGCCGGCCATCAGTTCATCGAAGAGATGCTGACCCAGGTCGGCCTGCTGGCCGAAGGCGAGAGCCTGTACTCGGCCCATAACCTGGGCCTCTTGACCCACGTCTATGCCGGCCTGCGGGCGCACAAGCTGTTCAACCGCAACGTCGAGTACATCGTGCAGGACGGCCAGGTGGTCCTGGTGGACGAGCACACCGGTCGCACCATGCCCGGCCGTCGCCTCTCCGAGGGCCTGCACCAGGCCATCGAGGCCAAGGAAAACCTCAATATCCAGGCCGAGAGCCAAACCCTGGCCTCGACCACCTTCCAGAACTACTTCCGCCTGTACACCAAGCTGTCCGGCATGACCGGCACCGCCGATACCGAAGCGTTCGAGTTCCATCAGATCTACGGCCTGCAGGTGATGGTCATCCCGCCGAACAAGCCGTTGGCGCGCAAGGACTACAACGACCTGGTGTTCCTGACCGCGGACGAGAAGTACGCCGCGATCATCAGCGACATCAAGGACTGCATGACCAAGGGTCGTCCGGTGCTGGTGGGTACCGCCACCATCGAGACCTCCGAGCACATGTCCAACCTGCTCAACAAGGAAGGCATCGAGCACAAGGTCCTGAACGCCAAGTTCCACGAAAAGGAAGCCGAGATCATTGCCCAGGCCGGTCGTCCGGGAGCTTTGACCATCGCCACCAACATGGCGGGCCGTGGTACCGACATCCTGCTGGGCGGCAACTGGGAAGTGGAAGTCGCCTCCCTGGAGAACCCGACTCCCGAGCAGATCGCCCAGATCAAGGCCGACTGGCAGAAACGCCATCAGCAGGTTCTGGAGTCCGGTGGCCTGCAGGTCATCGCTTCCGAGCGCCACGAATCGCGGCGTATCGACAACCAGCTGCGTGGTCGCGCCGGTCGCCAGGGCGACGCCGGTTCCAGCCGTTTCTACCTGTCGCTGGAAGATAGCCTGATGCGCATCTTCGCCTCCGACCGGGTGAAGAACTTCATGAAGGCCCTGGGCATGCAGTCCGGCGAGGCGATCGAGCACCGCATGGTGACCAACGCCATCGAGAAGGCCCAGCGCAAGGTCGAAGGCCGTAACTTCGACATCCGCAAGCAGCTCCTGGAGTTCGACGACGTCAACAACGAGCAGCGCAAGGTGATCTACCACATGCGCAACACGCTGCTGGCCGCGGACAACATCGGCGAAACCATCGCCGACTTCCGCCAGGACGTGCTGAGCGCCACCGTCAGTGCCCATATTCCTCCACAGTCGCTGCCTGAGCAGTGGGATGTGGCTGGCCTGGAGGCTGCACTCCAGAGCGATTTCGGGGTGAACCTGCCGATCCAGCAATGGCTCGACGAAGACGATCACCTGTACGAAGAAACCCTGCGTGAGAAGCTGCTCAACGAGCTGATCGCCGCGTACAACGAAAAAGAAGACCAGGCCGGCGCCGAAGCGTTGCGCACCTTCGAGAAGCAGATCGTGCTGCGAGTCCTGGACGACCTGTGGAAAGACCACCTGTCGACCATGGACCACCTGCGCCACGGCATCCACCTGCGTGGTTATGCGCAGAAGAACCCCAAGCAGGAGTACAAGCGCGAGTCCTTCACGCTGTTCTCCGAGCTGCTGGATTCCATCAAGCGCGACTCGATCCGCGTGCTGTCCCACGTCCAGGTGCGTCGCGAAGACCCGGCCGAGGAAGAGGCGCGCCTGCGCCAGGAAGCCGAGGCCCTGGCCCGTCGCATGCAGTTCGAGCACGCCGAGGCTCCAGGCCTGGACCAGCCCGAAGCAATGGAAGAGGGCGTCGAGGTGGACGTGGCCCTGGCTTCCGCGCCGGTACGCAATGAACAGAAGCTGGGTCGCAACGAACTGTGCTACTGCGGTTCGGGCAAGAAGTACAAACACTGTCACGGCCAGATCAACTAAGATCCTCGCCAGACACTGAAACACCCACGCCGTGACGGCATCAGCCGTCGCGGCGTTTTTCCATTTGCAGCACCGTCTTTTATGCCGACGGTGCCCCATCTGATAAGAGGAGCGCATTCATGGCTGTTGGTCTTGGTCCTTTGCCAACGTTGCACCCGGTTACCGGTTTCGAACTCGGTATCGCCTCGGCTGGTATCAAGCGCCCCGGGCGCAAGGATGTGGTGGTCATGCGCTGTGCCGAAGGCTCCACGGTGGCCGGGGTGTTCACCCTCAATGCGTTCTGCGCCGCGCCGGTGATCCTGGCCAAGCAGCGCGTGCAGGGGCCGGTGCGTTACCTGCTGACCAACACTGGTAATGCCAACGCCGGTACCGGCGAGCCTGGCCTGGCGGCAGCCAGCCGTACCTGCGCCAAGCTGGCGGAGCTGACCGGGGTCGACGCCAGCGCAGTGCTGCCGTACTCCACCGGGGTCATCGGCGAGCCGCTGCCTGTGGAGAAGATCGAAGGTGCCTTGCAAGCCGCCCTGGACGACCTGTCCGTGGATAACTGGGCCGCTGCCGCCACCGGGATCATGACCACCGATACCCTGCCCAAGGGCGCCAGCCGCCAGTTCCAGCATGACGGCGTGACCATCACCGTCACCGGCATCAGCAAGGGCGCGGGAATGATCCGGCCGAACATGGCGACCATGCTTGGCTACATCGCCACCGACGCCAAGGTCTCCCGCGAAGTGCTGCAGAACCTGCTGCTGGATGGTGCCAACAAGTCCTTCAATCGCATCACCATCGACGGCGACACCTCCACCAACGACTGTTGCATGCTGATCGCTACCGGCCAGGCCGACCTGCCGGAGATCACCGAGGCCAGCGGCCCGCTGTTCGCTGCGCTGAAGCAGGCGGTGTTCGAAGTCTGCATGGAAGTGGCCCAGGCCATCGTCCGCGACGGTGAAGGCGCCACCAAGTTCGTCACTGTCCAAGTCAATGGCGGCGGCAACCACCAGGAGTGCCTGGACGTGGGCTACACCGTGGCCCACTCGCCGCTGATCAAGACGGCGCTGTTCGCTTCCGACCCGAACTGGGGGCGGATCCTGGCAGCCGTGGGGCGTGCCGGCGTGCCGGACCTGGATGTGAGCAAGATCGACGTGTTCCTAGGCGAGGTCTGCATCGCCAGTCGTGGCGCTCGGGCGGCCAGCTATACCGAGGCCCAGGGTGCGGCGGTGATGCAGCAGGAAGAGATCACCATCCGTATCGAACTGGGACGTGGTACCTGCAGCGAAACCATCTGGACCACCGACCTGTCCCACGAGTACGTGAAGATCAACGCCGAGTACCGTACCTGATACTCGCTATGGCCGCCTCGGAACCATCCGGGGCAGGCCTTCGCGCTTGGCGACCATCATTTTTTCATCGGCTGGCCACCCAGGCCGGCCGAATGCCGGACCAGAGGAAAACGCGGTGAAACGAGTACATGTGGCAGCGGCCGTCATCCGGGATGCCAATGGCAAGATCCTGATCGCCCGACGTGCCGATACTCAGCATCAAGGGGGCCTTTGGGAGTTTCCCGGGGGCAAGGTCGAGGCCGGGGAAACAGTGCAGGCGGCATTGGCCAGGGAGCTGCAGGAAGAACTGGGTATTGCCATGCAGGCTGCGCGCCCACTGATCAAGGTGCAGCACGACTATCCGGACAAGCAGGTTTTGCTGGATGTATGGGAGGTCTCGGCCTTCAGCGGCGAGCCCCATGGTGCCGAAGGCCAGCCCCTGGCCTGGGTGAGTCCACGGCAATTGGGCGATTATGAGTTCCCGGCGGCCAATCAGCCGATCGTCGCGGCAGCGCGTTTGCCCGAGCACTACCTGATTACTCCAGAGGGCCTGGAAACCCCGGCCCTGCTGCGTGGCATGCAGAAGGCCATTGCCCAGGGCTGCAAGCTGATCCAGTTGCGGGCGCCCGCTGGCTACGATCCGCAGTATCGCGACCTGGCGGTGGATGCGGTGGGCCTGTGCGCCGGCAAGGCGCAGCTGATGCTCAAGGGACCTTTCGAGTGGCTGGGGGACTTTCCGTCGGCCGGCTGGCATATGACGTCGGCCCAACTGCGCAAGTACGCCAGTGCCGGGCGCCCATTCGGCAAGGATCGCTGGTTGGCGGCCTCCTGCCATGACGCCGAGGAACTGGCCCTGGCGCAGCAAATGGACGTGGACTTCGTGACCCTGTCGCCGGTGCAGCCGACCCAGACCCATCCCGATGCCCAGCCCCTGGGTTGGGAGCAGGCCGGGCAACTGATCGTCGGCTTCAACAAGCCGGTGTACTTGCTAGGTGGCGTAGGTCCGGCCCAGTGTGAACAGGCCTGGGCCTGCGGCGCCCAGGGCGTGGCGGGGATCCGTGCCTTCTGGCCGCAAGACTGAATCAAGCAACGGCTTGCCGGTGCCGCCCCGCCAAGTCGTTGTCCGTCAGGGTTTGGCGGCGGCCTGCCAGAGGATCTCGGCGATGCCCTGGCGCTTGGCAATCAAGCGAGCAGCGACGAACAGCAGGTCCGACAGGCGATTGATATAGGCCAGCCCGACTCCCTGTAGCGGCTCGATCGCATTGAGTTGCTGGCAGCGGCGTTCGGCGCTGCGGGCCAGGCTACGGCAGACGTGGGCCTGGGCGATCAGCATCGAGCCTCCGGGCAGGATGAAGTTCTCCAGCGGGCCCAGCTCCTCGTTCCAGCTATCGATGGCAGCCTCCAGGCGCTGCACTTCCAGCTCATCGAGCGCCTGGTACACCGGCATCGCCAGCTCGCCGCCAAGGTCGAACAAGCGATGCTGGCAGGGTGCCAGGACCTCGATCACCTGGGCCAGCCCGGGATAAGCCATGCGCTGTTCTTCCAGGCCGGCCAGCAGCAGGCCCAGCTGGCTGTTCAGGGTGTCGACTTCGCCGATGGCCTCGATCCGCGGATGGTCCTTGGGCACTCGGCGCCCATCTCCCAGGCCGGTTTCGCCCCTGTCGCCGGTGCGGGTGTAAATCTTCGACAAGCGAAAACCCATGTCTAGTTCTCCAGTGGTAACGGTGCTTGGACCGGGGGCTGGTTGCTGGCCAGGGGCAGGCGCAGGGTGAAGCAGGTGCCCTGGCCCCGGGTCGATTGCACTTCCATCTGCCCTTTGTGGTTGTTGGTGATGATGAAGTACGACACCGACAGGCCGAGGCCGGTGCCCTGGCCGATTTCCTTGGTGGTGAAGAATGGCTCGAAGGTGCGCTTGCGCACGTTCTCGCTCATGCCGATGCCGTTGTCCTCCACCTGGATTTCCGCCCAGGGCGGATTGAGCCGGGTACGCAGGATGATCCGTCCCGGCTCGCTGTCGTCGTCGCGCTGGTGAATGGCCTGGGCGGCGTTCTTCAGCAGGTTGAGCAGCACCTGCTCCAGTTCGTTGGCGGTGCCGGGAACCGGGCCCAGGTTCGGATCGAACTGGCGGATGATCGCCTGGCCCTTGAAGTCGAAGCCGATCGCCAGGTCGAAGTCGTTGCCGGCGATCTCCACTGCCTGGTCGATCAGCGCCGGCAGGTCGCAGGGCGCCATCTGCCGGTTGCTACGGCGACTGAAGCTGAGCATATGGGTGACGATCTTCGCCGCTCGGCCCCCGGCCTGCTGGATGCCATCGAGCAATTGCGGGACTTCGCGGCTTTCCAGGTAACGGTTGACGGTTTGCAGCTCGACCCCGCTCTGCTGGGCATATTCGAGGTTCTTCGGCAGTTCCGGGGATAGCCGGCGGCGGATGTTCTGCACGTTGTGCAGGATCGCCCCCAGGGGGTTGTTGATCTCGTGGGCCATGCCGGCCGCGAGGCCGCCCACCGAGAGCATCTTTTCCGACTGCACCATCATTTCTTCCAGGGACAGGCGTTGGGTGATGTCGTCGATACGGATCACCACCCCGCGTCCGGCACCGCCCATCAGCGGGTAGAAGGTCAGGGCATAGTGCTTGGCTTCTTCATCCTTGAACCAGGTAACCCGCTCGATCTTGGCCACCGTGTGCTGTTCCACGGTTTCCTTGAGTTGGGGCAGGAATGGCTTGAGCGGTTCGAAGGCCAGGAAGATCGGCTGGTTCAGGGCCTCGTCCAGGCGAGTCCCGGACAGAGCGCTGGCCTCCTGGTTCCACTGGGTGACGTACAGCTGTTCGTCCAGGGCGATCAACGCCGAGGGCATGGAGTCGATGATGCTGTTGAGGTAGTTCTGGAAGCCGGTGAGCTTCTTCTCGATCTTGCTGCGTACCTGGACTTCCAGTTCCAGCTTGCGGTTGGTGTGGCGGGTCTCTTCGGCCAGCCCCTGGGCCTGGTCGTAGGCGGCCTGGGAATCGTCCCGGGCACGCTTGAGCTGCTGCTCCCGAGCCTCGATCCGCGACAGCATGGTGTTGAAGGCCTCGGCCAGGCTGCCGATTTCGTCGTGGTTGCCGCGCGCCGCGCGCAGGGCGTAGTTCTCTTCACGGGTGACCTGGCGCGACAGCTCCTCGAGCTGGTGGATCGGCTGGGTGATCAGGCGCTTGATCTGCCGGGCGATGATCAGCCACAGCAGCACGCTGAAGATCAGGATGCCCAGGCTGGCGGTGAGGGTGCCGGTATAGAAGGCCATGGGCAGTTCGCTGGTGGCCACCAGCAGCAGGTGACCCGGCTCCTGGCCCGGACGGGGCAGGGGGATCACCTGGTTGCTGCGAAACTCGGTCAGTTGCCAGGCCTCGATATGCCGGTAGCGCTCGGGCAGCTTGAGGCGATCGCCGTGCTGCAACTGGGCGATGCGCTGGCCGCTGCCGTCATAGATGGCCGCAGCGCGCAGGGGCGAGTAGCTATCGAGTTCGCTGAGCAACCGTTCCGCATCCTGGGGCGAGTTCAACGCCTGGAGCGACAGGGTCGGATTGGACACCAACCGGCCGATGGTCTGCAGGGCCTGGGGCGCCATGCTCTCCTGGGAGATCCAGTAGGCCGCGCTGATGAAGGTCAGGTTGGCGACCAGCAGCACTGTGGTCAGCAAGACAAGCAGGGCCGCCAGGAGCTTTTGGCCCACCGGCAGGTTTTCGAGACGCTGGCGCAATGGCATCGGCTATATCGCTGGAAATGAGCAAGTGGGCAGCGTAGCCGCTGCTCAGTCGCTGGGCAATCCGTGCAGTTGCAGGTGTTCCTTGAGGCGCAGTTGCAGTTGCTGCAGGTGCGGCAACGCCAGCCGATGGCGGTTGGCGACTGCGCAGGCGTGGCCCAGCAGGTAGCGGATTTCGGTACGCCGCTGGTTGGCCACGTCCTGGTACATCGAGGAGTAATTGGCGGCGGTGGCCTGGATCACCCGTTCGACTTCCTGTTGCAGGTCTTGCGCCGCATCGGGTTGCCCACAGCATTGCAGCAGCTCGCCCAGTTCGGCACACAGGGTGGCGACTTCACAGCGGTGTTGCTGCAGGCCGCCATTGCGGCAGTCGTACAGCACCGTCAGGGGGTTGATGGCGCAGTTGAGCGCCAGCTTGCGCCAGAGCCGGGTGAGGATCTGGGTGGTCCATTCATGGGGAATGCCACTGGCACTGAGTTCATCCAGCCAGATCGGCGCGCTGGGGTGGCCGACATCGCCGAGCCAGGTATAGCCATGTCCGGCGAATACCACGCGCCAGTCGCCATCGCGGAATGCCCCCTCGGTGCTGGAGGCGGCGATGCAGCGTGCCCCGGGAACCCGGGCGGCCACGGCGTCCTGGCTGCCCA
This sequence comes from Pseudomonas piscis, assembly GCF_009380155.1. Lineage (GTDB taxonomy): Bacteria > Pseudomonadota > Gammaproteobacteria > Pseudomonadales > Pseudomonadaceae > Aquipseudomonas > Aquipseudomonas piscis. The sequence continues at coordinate 456,290 of NZ_WHUV01000003.1, forward strand.
GGCCATTTTGCAAGAGGATCAGCTCGGCCCCTGGAGCCAGGCGGGTGGCGATGCGCGCCACGGCCGCCTCGGCATCGTAGGCCTTGCAAGCCAGCAGCAGGCGCTGGATCGGTTGCGGGCCGTCGCAGGTTTCGCCGGGGATCGGATACAGGTGGCTCTGGCCCTGTTCGACCAGGGTCAGGCCGCCAGCGGCTTGGTAGTCCTGCAAGCGGGCCTGGTCCCGCAGGATCAGGCGTACCGGCAGGCCGGCGCGGGCCAGGCGTGTGGCCCAGAGAGTACCGAGGCTGCCGGCGCCGAGGACGTGCCAGGTAGTGGACATCAAGTTTTCGCTCTGTTTGGCAGGCCCGGGGAGGGCACGCGGTGAAGGAGGGGAAAGACCCGTTATAATGAGCGCGGATTTTAACCGCAAGCCGGGCGTGTTCGATGTTCTGAACAGCGCCCCTTTTTATTTGGAGAGAGTACATGCCGTCGTTTGACGTGGTATCCGAACTGGACAAGCACGAAGTCACCAACGCGGTGGAAAACGCCGTCAAGGAACTGGATCGCCGCTACGACCTGAAGGGCAAGGGCAGCTTCGAGTTCAAGGACAAGGACCTGACCGTCAACCTGACCGCTGAAGCCGAGTTCCAGCTGGAAGCGATGATCGAGATCCTCAAGCTGGCCCTGGTCAAGCGCAAGATCGACGTGCAATGCCTGGAAATCAAGGACGCCTATGCCTCCGGCAAGGTGATGAAGCAGGAAGCGGTGCTCAAGGAAGGGATCGACAAGGAACTGGCGAAGAAGATCGTTGCCCATATCAAGGAGGCCAAGCTCAAGGTGCAGGCCGCCATCCAGGGCGAGCAGGTCCGGGTGACCGGCAAGAAGCGCGACGACCTGCAAGAGGCCATCGCGGCATTGCGTGGCAAGGAATTCGGCATGCCGCTGCAGTTCAACAACTTCCGTGATTGATCGACGCTTCCGGGAACCTCTAGCTCTTGTTGGCGTCCGAGGCCGGAGCGATGGCAGAAACGATTGAGCTCCCCGGGAGCCGGTCGTTCTGCCTGTCAGTCATGCATCCTGCGCAATCGCGGAAACCTGGAGAGATAGATGGATTTGAATGCTGAAGTAGACAACCTGGTCCGGGCTTCCCAGGCCTGGATTCCGATGATCATGGAATACGGCAGTCGCGTGCTGCTGGCCGTGCTCACCCTGGCCATCGGTTGGTGGCTGATCAATAAGCTGACCCATAAAGTGGGCAAGCTCCTGGCACTGCGTAATGCCGACCAGGCGTTGCAGGGCTTCATCAGCAGCCTGGCGAACATCGTGCTTAAGGTCCTGCTGATCGTCAGCGTGGCCTCGATGATCGGTGTCGAGACCACTTCCTTCGTCGCCGCCATCGGCGCCGCCGGCCTGGCCATTGGCCTGGCGCTGCAAGGCAGCCTGGCGAACTTTGCCGGCGGAGTGCTGATCCTGCTGTTCCGTCCGTTCCGCATTGGTGACTTCATCGAAGCCCAGGGCATCAGCGGTACCGTCGACAGCATCCAGATCTTCCACACGGTGCTGCGTACCGGTGACAACAAGACGGTGATCGTGCCCAACGGCAACCTGTCCAACGGCATCATCACCAACTACAACCGCCAACCCACTCGCAAGGTGGTATTCGATGTGGGCGTGGATTACGACGCGGACCTGCAGAAGGCCCGTGAAGTGTTGCTGGAGCTAGCCAAGGATGAGCGTGTGCTGGCCGACCCGGCGCCGGTGGCCGTGGTTTCGACCCTGGGCGACAGCGCCATCACCCTGTCGTTGCGCGTCTGGGTCAAGACTGCCGACTACTGGGATGTCATGTTCCAGTTCAACGAGTTGTCCCGTGATCGTTTGAAGGCCGCGGGTATCGATATCCCGTTTCCGCAACGGGTGATCCGCATGGTCCAGGAAGCCGCCGTGTAACAAGATGGTTTCACAAGTTGGCTGTTCGGTCAGCTAATGTTGTTCAAGACAAGGGGCCATGGGCCCCTTGTTTGTTTTGCGGCCTGGCAACTAAGCGGGTTTGTTGCTGGTTGATGAGTATCAACTAGCGATAGACGGTTTATTAGTTAGCTTGCTATTTGTTTGCGTATTCTGGTTGGTACTTTTCGTAGGTATAAAAAACCGCCGCGCTATTTCAGTGCGGCGGTTTTTATTGATATCGAGCGTTGGCTTAATTAGCCGGATATCGGGATTACAAGATGCTCAGAGGGTACTCGACGATAAGGCGCAGATCGTTCAGGTTGTCGTAGTTGGTCGCGCGATAATCGCTGTTGGTGCCACGATAGATCGCGTTACGCAGACGGAAGGACAGGTCCTTGGCCGGACCTTCTTGAAGCACGTACTTGGCCTCAATATCCCATTCATGCTCTTTGCCATCGTTGGAGTCGGCGACGGTTACGTTGCTGCCGCGAACGTAGCGAGTCATGAAGCTCAGGCCTGGTACGCCGAAGGAGGCCATGTTCAGGTCGTAACGAGCCTGCCAGGAACGCTCGTCTTCGCCAACGAAGTCGGAGATCTGCACGGAGTTGGCGACATATACGGTGCCACCACCATCGACACCGTAGCTATAGCCGGTTTTGCCGCTGGACTGCTGGTAGGCGATGGTGAATTTGTGGGCTTCGATGCTGTAAGCCGCTGCCAGGCTCCAGACCCGGTTGTCCAGGGCACCACCGAGTTTCTTGCCATCGTCCTTGCTGCGGTAGCCGTTGAAATCAAGGTTCAACGATTGTTTCTCGCTGATCGGCAAGGTGTAGTTGACGTTGAGGTACTGCTTCTTCCAGTAGTCTTCGACGTCGGACGCATGCACCGAGAAAATGAAGTTCTCAAGGCCCGAGTAAGTAGCGCCGGCGATATTCGCTGCGCTCAATCCCGGGTTCTGCTTGCCGGTGACACGGCTCCGGCCATTGATGCTGTCACGGCCCATGCCTGTTTGTGCGCTCAAGGCGGTAAAGCGACCAGCGCTCAGTTCCAGCCCCTTGATTTCGTTGCTGGTGATCAGGGTGCCGGTGGCGACTTCAGGCAGCAGACGGCCGTCGTCAGTGGTGAAGACCGGGCTGGACACGACTTGGTTGCCGTACTTCAGGACTGTATCGGAGATGCGGAACTTGGCTGCCGCACCCAGTTTGGATTGGGTGTTCTCCGGCTCGCCGGAACCATTGGTGGCGAAGAGACCGTTGCCGGCACGGCCCGAGCCGCCATCCAGCTTCACGCTGCCCATGGCCATGGCATCGATACCGAAGCCGACGGTGCCCTGGGTGAAGCCCGACTGATAGTTGATCAGCTCGCTGACGCCCGTGTCCTGGCGGTAGCCGCTAGTCCTATCGTCGGTACCGGTGGTGTAGGTGCCGTTACCGCGACGCACGTTACCCACGCCATCTTTGTAGTCCCGGTTCATGTAAAGCGCACGGGTTTTCGCAGTCAGGGTGCTATCTTCGATAAAGCCCTTGGAATCGTCCTGGGAGGACGCGATTGCGAACTGCGAGGTCCCTGCGGATACAGCCAGGGCGATCATGCTCCACTTCATCACGCGCATCGTGATTTGCTCCTTTGGTTTTTAGAAGACTATTACCGTCCCACCTGTATTTTTATCTGGGCGGCTCTTTCTTTTTGTGTCGGCGCAAACTTATATCACGCTGACAATATTGGCGATACTTGCCTATCTATCCTTGCACCTTCTTTACGAGGCTGTCGCAAATTGCTCGATCGGTGTCGCAATTGTTTGGCCGGAATGTATCCGGTCCTACAACTTTAATAGTACTTTTCGAGAGGATGTAAGGAGGCCGTGAAGGCCCCGATGCAAACACTTTAAAAGTACTTTGGGGCAGCCCTGCCACTATTATCATGAGTCTGTAAGCTCTCACTTCCTGTGAGCCATCGCAGACGGTTCCGGGCTGAATGCAACAAGCGTGCACAAATCCATTTTGTTCGACGATTTTTGTTCCAGGCGTCACATGAGCCTGTAAAAACCGCATAAAACCACTGTTTCCGCTGGCTTTTCGTTTGGCTTGACGTGGCTGCACCCATGGTGCAGGGGTGTGCAATAAGTTGCACAGCTTTGCAAAATGTTACCGCTGCACACTGCAAAGTGAGTAAACGGCGGATGCTTGGGGTACTCAGCGTAGACCCTTTGTGCGGTTTTGGTGCAAGGCCGACGAAATGCGGTGCGAGTCCCATGTGCACTGGCGCGCAAAGAACGAGAAACATCAAGGGCTTGCCTGGTCATCTTTCGAACACTTCTGACGTTTTGTAGGCAATTGGTGCGGGGCTTCGGAAAGTGTCCTGCCTTGGGGCGCAGTGGGTTGCATGCTGTGGCTCCTTGCCAAGTGGGGGGGAGGGGCGCAGGCTCATTGCTCATGAAGCGCGAGGCATTCGCAGGTATGCTGCGCCTCTGTCGCCTGGCAGGTGTCAGTAATACTGGACGGCCAGGCTGTAATGGGCTGAGCGGGAGCAAGCGCGGTGTTCACTTTAGATTCACGATTGCAGCAAGACACATTAGCCATCGGGGATTTCCCCCTTTGCCGGCTGCTGCTGTCCAATGATGCAAACTACCCCTGGTTCATCCTGGTGCCGCGTCGCGAAGATATCAGCGAGTTGTTTCAACTGGATGTCACCGATCAGCAACAGTTGTGGCGAGAAACCACAGCGCTGGCCGAAGTGCTGAAGGACTCCTTCGATGCCGACAAGTTGAACGTAGCGACGCTGGGCAACGTGGTCAGCCAACTGCACATGCATGTGATCGTGCGCAAGCGCGACGATGCAGCCTGGCCTGCACCGGTATGGGGCAAGCAACCGGCCAAACCTTACAGTGCAGAGCAGGTTGCACAGATCCGCGAGCGCTTGCGGTTGGTGCTGACCGATGATTTTCGCTTTCTGGAGGGCTGAACCATGAGTCTGGAAGCGCGGGTAACCGATCTGGAAAGTCGCCTGGCATTTCAGGATGACACCATCCAGGCCCTCAATGATGAGCTGGTGGCGCAGCACAAGTTGCTGGAGCGCCTGCAACTGCAGATGACCGCCATGCTCAAGCGCCAGGAGGAGATGGTCGGTCAGTTCGACTCCTTCGAAGAAGACGCCCCGCCTCCCCACTATTGAGGGGGGAACTGCAGAGCAAAAAAAACCGCGCCTCTTGGCGCGGTTTTTTTATGCAGCGAGGCGATCAGCGGCGCGGCAGAGCAGCGATCACGTCCTCGGCTTGCAGGCCCTTGTCGCGGTTCATCACCGAGAACTCCACGCGCTGGCCTTCGACCAGGACACGATGGCCTTCGCCACGAATGGCGCGAAAGTGCACGAAAATATCATCGCCGGAGTCCCGGGAGATAAAACCGAAGCCTTTGGAGGTGTTGAACCACTTCACGGTGCCGGTATCGCGATTGCTCATGTCATAGGCAGGTGAAGCAGCGGCGGCTGGTGACGATTTGTAGAAGCTCACGGCTAGGTGCAGAGCCACGGCGATCAATGCGGTCAGCAGGCTGACCAGGACCGCAGGTTGACCGCCGATCACCGGCATGGGAGCCAGCAGGGTGAGGGTTTGCAGGACAACGACCAGGACCAGCAGGGCGCTGACCAGGTTCTGCAGGTGCTGGCGCGGACCTTTGTTCCAGTGGGGAGCAACTGGAGCCAGGGCCAGGTTGAGCAGGCCGAAAATGGCCAGGTAAAGAGCATCGGGTTGTTGCAGGTAGGGAACCGCGTCAGATCTCAGACTCGGAATCAAGGACAGCAGCAAGGCTGCAAGGCCTGTCAGCAGGTGGACGATTTTCAACATTTTGATTAACTCACGTTAAGAAGTAGCACAAGGAAGAGCTGATCGCGCACGGTTCGCTTTGGAAAAAAAAGGTTAAGGCGGGTACATGCGCGGTGTCAGCCTATGCGCGTTGGCCGAAGAAATAGGCAACAACGACACGGGCTCTATTTAACCGCAAAGCCCAGGCCTTCTCAAATCACCGGCGCTGGCTGGCAAGAGGGGGGCAACCCCATCGTGGACGATGGTGATTCGGAGCATCGGGCAAAGGTCTGTGCTAGACAGGTGTTGGCGGGTTTTCCAAGGAACGTGGGGTTTTCCCCGTGGTCAGAACAGGCTCGAGCCCAGCGTCTGAGGGGCCGGCTGGCCACGGGACAATCCACCGCAGGCCGGTCGGGGGACAGAAGCCGGCGCAGGGGCGATGCTCTTGCTAGAGTGGTCCGGCAGCGATTGGGTGAATTCATCTGGTTAACGGAGAGAAACATGGCAATTGATATCGGTATCAGCGAAGCGGATCGTAAATCCATCGTTGACGGACTTTCCCGTCTGCTATCGGATACCTACGTGTTGTACCTCAAGACCCATAACTTTCACTGGAACGTCACTGGCCCTCAGTTTCGCACCCTGCACCTGATGTTCGAGGAGCAGTACAACGAACTGGCCCTGGCGGTCGACCTGATCGCCGAACGCATCCGTGCCCTGGGCTTCCCGGCTCCAGGTGCCTATTCCATCTACGCCAGGCTGTCCTCGATCAAAGAGGAAGAAGGTGTGCCGGCAGCCGAGGAAATGATCAAGCAGCTGGTCAGTGGCCAGGAAGCGGTGACCCGCACCGCCCGGGGTATCTTCCCGCTGTTGGACAAGGTCAGCGACGAACCCACGGCGGACTTGCTGACCCAGCGCATGCAGGTGCATGAGAAAACCGCCTGGATGCTGCGTTCGCTGCTGGAAAACCGTTAAGCCCTCCGCTACGGATGGCGCCTTGCGCGTCATCCGTATCTGCAAGGCGCATCGGTTATGGGGCATACGGCTGCACAGGGCCGATTTAATGGATATAATCCCGCTCTTTGCTACGTAGCCCGAGCTTTGGCGTGGGCTCTGGCTGTAGTTCAAGCAGTAACCTGATTGCCGAGACGCCCCATGCCGATGTACGACTACCAATGCGCTTCCTGTGGTCATCAGTTGGAAGCCATTCAGAAGATCAGCGCTGCGCCGCTGGTCGACTGCCCTGCCTGCCAGGCACCTGAACTGAAAAAGATGCTGTCCATGCCCGGTTTTCGCCTGAGCGGCACCGGCTGGTATGAAACCGACTTCAAGACCGGCTCGAAGAAGAACCTGGCCGGTGGCGACAAAGCTGACTAAGTTGAACGACACGCGCGAGTTCTTGCACTATCCGGCCCCAAGTGGGGCGCAAGGCCTCCATCGAATTTCGAATTACGAGAAGTGAAACCACTACCATGATGCGCAGCCATTATTGCGGCCAACTGAACGAAAGCCTGGAAGGTCAGGAAGTAACCCTTTGCGGATGGGTCCACCGTCGTCGTGACCACGGCGGGGTGATCTTCCTCGATATCCGTGATCGTGAAGGCCTGGCCCAGGTGGTGTTCGATCCGGACCGCGCTGAAACCTTCGCAACCGCCGACCGCGTGCGCAGCGAATACGTGGTCAAGGTCACCGGCAAGGTTCGCCTGCGTCCGGCCGGTGCCGGCAACGCCAACATGGCCTCGGGCATGATCGAGGTCCTGGGTTACGAGCTGGAAGTGCTGAACGACGCGGAAACCCCGCCGTTCCCACTCAACGAATACACCGACGTAGGCGAAGAGACGCGCCTGCGCTATCGCTATATCGACCTGCGTCGTCCAGAAATGGCCGAGAAGCTGCGCCTGCGCTCGCGGATCACCAGCAGCGTGCGTCGCTACCTCGACGAGAACGGCTTCCTCGACGTCGAGACGCCGATCCTGACTCGCGCCACCCCTGAAGGTGCCCGCGACTACCTGGTGCCAAGCCGTACCCACGCCGGCAACTTCTTCGCCCTGCCGCAATCGCCGCAGCAGTTCAAGCAGCTGTTGATGGTGGCCGGCTTCGACCGCTACTACCAGATCGCCAAGTGCTTCCGCGACGAAGACCTGCGTGCCGATCGTCAGCCTGAGTTCACTCAGATCGACATCGAGACCAGCTTCCTCAACGAACAGGACATCATGGGCCTCACCGAGGGCATGATCCGCAACCTGTTCAAGGAAGTGCTGGATGTGGAATTCGGCGAGTTCCCGCACATGACCTGGCACGAAGCCATGCGTCGCTATGGTTCCGACAAGCCGGACCTGCGTATCCCGCTGGAACTGGTGGACGTGGCCGACCAGCTCAAGGACGTGGAATTCAAGGTATTCAGTGGTCCGGCCAACGATCCGAAGTGCCGTGTGGCGGCCTTGCGCGTTCCTGGCGGGGCGAGCATGCCGCGCAGCAAGATCGACGACTACACCAAGTTCGTCGGCATCTACGGTGCCAAGGGCCTGGCTTACATCAAGGTCAACGAGCGCGCCAAGGGCGTCGAAGGCCTGCAGTCGCCGATCGTCAAGAACATTCCTGAAGCCAGCCTGAACGTGATCCTCGATCGCGTTGGCGCGGTCGATGGCGACATCGTGTTCTTCGGTGCCGACAAGGCCAAGATCGTCAGCGAAGCCCTGGGCGCGCTGCGGATCAAGGTCGGCAACGACCTGAACCTGCTGACCAGCGACTGGGCTCCACTGTGGGTCATCGACTTCCCGATGTTCGAAGAGAATGACGACGGTAGCGTCAGCGCCGTGCACCACCCGTTCACCGCGCCCAAGTGCTCGCCAGCCGAGCTTGAGGCCAACCCGTCCGAGGCCCTGTCCCGTGCCTATGACATGGTGCTCAACGGCACTGAGCTGGGTGGCGGTTCGATCCGTATCCATCGCAAGGAAATGCAGCAAGCGGTATTCCGTCTGCTGGGCATCCAGGAAGCGGAGCAGGAAGAGAAGTTCGGCTTCCTGCTGGACGCCCTCAAGTACGGCGCGCCACCCCATGGCGGCCTGGCCTTCGGCCTGGATCGCCTGGTGATGCTGATGACCGGCGCGCAATCGATTCGTGAAGTGATCGCCTTCCCGAAAACCCAGAGCGCGGCCTGTGTCATGACCGAAGCGCCGGGTGCGGTGGATGCCAAGGCTCTGCGCGAGCTGCACATCCGTCTGCGCGAACAGCCAAAGGCTGAGTAAGCTGGCCCGACAAGGCGCACCTTCGGGTGCGCTTTTTCTATGGGGCGAGTTTTTGTTATCCGCCTGCCTGATGGCAGCGCTGGTAAGGTTTCAAGGAGAATTTGGAGCAAATTATGGCCGGTCATTCCAAGTGGGCGAACATCAAGCACCGCAAAGAGCGTCAGGATGCCAAGAGAGGCAAGATCTTCACCAAATGGATTCGTGAGCTGACCGTCGCAGCCCGCCAGGGTGGTGGTGAGCCCGGTTCCAACCCACGCCTGCGCCTGGCCCTGGACAAGGCCCTGGGCGCCAACATGAGCCGTGACATCATCGATCGGGCTATCGCCCGCGGTACCGGTGCTGCCGGCAGCGACGACGTGGTCGAGCTGACCTACGAGGGCTACGGTCCCAACGGCGTGGCAGTGATGGTCGAATGCATGACCGATAACCGCAACCGCACCGCGGCGGCGGTTCGTCATGCCTTCAGCAAGTGTGGCGGCAACCTGGGCACCGACGGTTCGGTGGCTTATCTGTTCGAGCGCAAGGGCCAGCTGAGCTTTGCCGAAGGTGTCGACGAAGATGGGCTGATGGAAGCGGCGATGGAGGCCGATGCCGACGACGTAGTGAGCAACGAAGACGGCTCGGTCGACGTATTCACTTCCTTCGCCGGTTTCTATGGCGTGCGCAATGCCCTGGAAGCTGCGGGCTTCAAGGCGGCGGATGCGGAGATCGTCATGTTGCCGACCACCAGTGCCGAGCTGGACCTGGACGGCGCGGAGAAGGTCTTGAAGCTGATCGACATGCTGGAAGACCTGGATGATGTGCAGAACGTCTATTCCAACGCGGATATTCCAGAGTCGGTTGCTGCCCAGTTGGGCTGATTCGACTGCACCGACCTTGAAGCCGGATGCGCAACGCCGCGATGATTGTGCGGCAGGGCGCTTCCGGCTTCGCTCTTTTCGCTATCCCGGTCATCCCCGGCAGGCCTTTTCACTCCAGCAGCAGGCGTTATGACTCTTATTCTTGGCATCGACCCCGGTTCGCGCATCACCGGTTATGGCGTGGTTCGCGACACCGGGCGCGGTTGCGTGTATGTGGCCTCGGGGTGCATTCGCACTGGCGCCGGCGAACTGCATGAGCGTTTGCAGATCGTCTATCGCGGGGTGCGCGAGGTGATCCAGACCTACGGGCCGGTGACCATGGGTATCGAGAAGGTGTTCATGGCGCGTAATGCCGATTCGGCGCTGAAGCTCGGGCAGGCACGGGGCGCGGCCATAGTGGCTGCGGCCGAGGAGGGCCTGGAGATCGCCGAGTACACCGCTACCCAGGTCAAGCAGGCCGTCGCCGGCACCGGTGGCGCCAACAAGGAGCAAGTGCAGATGATGGTGATGCATCTGCTCAAGCTGACCGCCAAGCCGCAGATCGACGCCTCGGACGCCTTGGCCATCGCCATCTGTCATTCCCATACCCGCTCCAGCCTGTTACCCCACGGCTTGGGGACGGCACGCAGTCGTGGCGGCCGCTTGCGTCTCTGATAGCATCGGCGCAGTCATTTCAAGAGTGGAGCATCGTGGCGCCAGAGTGCCCGGCCCGGATGCCTGCTCAGTGAGTCGCCAGCGAACGCTGGCCATCGCCTTAAGGATTCGAACGTGATTGGACGCTTGCGCGGCACCTTGGCTGAAAAACAGCCGCCGCACCTGATTCTTGATGTCAATGGGTTGGGATATGAAGTCGAAGTGCCCATGACCACCCTGTACCGCTTGCCGTCGGTCGGCGAACCACTGACCTTGCACACTCATTTGGTCGTGCGCGAAGACGCGCAGTTACTCTACGGCTTCGCCAGCAAGCGCGAGCGAGACTTTTTCCGCGAGTTGATCCGTCTCAATGGCGTGGGGCCGAAACTGGCACTGGCCCTGATGTCCAGTCTCGAGGTGGATGAACTGGTGCGCAGCGTGCAGGCCCAGGACACCTCGGCCCTGACCAAGGTGCCAGGGGTCGGCAAGAAGACCGCCGAGCGCCTGCTGGTGGAACTCAAGGACCGTTTCAAGGCCTGGGAGGCGGTCCCGAGCATGTTCGCCCTGGTACCGAACCAGCCGGATGCGCCGATGCCGGTGGCCAGTGCTGAATCGGACGCGGTCAGTGCGCTGATTTCCCTGGGCTACAAGCCGCAGGAGGCCAGCAAGGCAGTGTCCGCGATCAAAGAGAAAGGCTTGAGCAGCGAAGAAATGATCCGCCGGGCCCTGAAGGGAATGATCTAAGTGATAGAAGCTGATCGTCTGATCGCCGCCACGGGCCCCCGTGAGCGCGAAGAAATCCAGGACCGGGCGATTCGTCCGGTCAGCCTGGCCGACTACATCGGCCAGCCCGGCGTGCGCGAGCAGATGGAACTGTTCATCCAGGCCGCCCGCGGGCGCAACGAATCCCTGGACCATACCCTGATCTTCGGTCCGCCAGGGCTGGGCAAGACCACCCTGGCCAACATCATCGCCCAGGAGATGGGCGTCTCGATCAAGAGCACCTCCGGGCCGGTGCTGGAGCGTCCCGGTGACCTGGCGGCGTTGTTGACCAATCTCGAACCCCATGACGTGCTGTTCATCGACGAGATCCATCGCCTGTCGCCGATCGTCGAGGAAGTGCTGTATCCGGCGATGGAGGATTTCCAGCTCGACATCATGATCGGCGAGGGTCCGGCGGCGCGTTCGATCAAGCTCGACCTGCCGCCCTTCACCCTGGTCGGTGCTACCACGCGGGCCGGGATGCTGACCAACCCGCTGCGGGACCGCTTCGGTATCGTCCAGCGCCTGGAGTTCTATAGCATCACGGACCTGGCGACCATCGTCAGTCGTTCCGCCAGCATCCTCGGCTTGCCGCTGGACCCGGACGGCGCCATCGAAGTGGCGCGTCGGGCGCGGGGCACACCGCGGATCGCCAACCGCCTGCTGCGCCGGGTGCGCGACTTCGCCGAGGTGCGAGCCAAGGGGCATATCACCAAGGCGGTGGCCGACCTGGCGCTGAACCTGCTGGATGTCGACGAGCGTGGCTTCGACCATCAGGACCGGCGTCTATTGTTGACCATGATCGAGAAGTTCGATGGCGGGCCGGTGGGGGTCGACAGCCTGGCCGCCGCGATCAGCGAAGAGCGCCATACCATCGAGGACGTGCTGGAGCCGTACCTGATCCAGCAGGGCTACATCATGCGGACCCCGCGTGGTCGGGTGGTGACCCGGCATGCTTACCTGCATTTCGGGCTAAACATTCCGTCACGATTGGCAGAAGCGCCCGTGGTAGACGAGTTTCTCGATGCCGTGGACGATTGATCGGACACACTTTTCGTCGACTTATTCGGAGTTTGTGCTGTCCTAGGGGCTGGCTCCGTCGAAACTTCAGCAAAAGTCGTCCAAGAATGAAAAAACAGTTGCCTGGCCGGATTGGCAACCCGAGGAGTAAGCACTAGAGTATGCGCGCGCAAAACGGGCTTGAGCCGTTCGCACATCGTTGTCGCGTTTATTACGAGGACACCGATGCCGGCGGCATCGTGTATTACGTCAATTACCTTAAGTTTATGGAGCGGGCTCGAACCGAACGGCTACGACACCTGGGCTTTGCCCAATCGCAGCTGGTGGGGGAGAACCTGTTGTTTGTCGTGCATTCCAGCGAAGCGCGTTACCACGCGCCGGCGCGGCTGGACGACGAGCTTCTGATCAGTGCCCAAGTCACCGAGCTGAACCGGGCCAGCCTGCGATTCACCCAGCAGGTCAGGCGGTCCTCGGATCATGTGCTGCTCTGCGAGGGGCAGTTCCTGGTGGCCTGTGTACGCGCCGACAATTTCAAACCCCGCGCCATTCCAGACGCCCTGCGTACGGCCTTCGCCGACGAGGGCAGCGCGGGTACACACTCAGAGCAGGAGATAAAGCGTGGAAGCTAACGTCGTCGACCATTCCTCCATGTGGAGCCTGGTCAGCAATGCCAGCGTTGTAGTGCAGTTGGTAATGCTGACCCTGGTAGCCGCATCGGTGACTTCATGGATCATGATCTTTCAGCGCAGCAACCTGCTGCGCGCCGGTCGACGTGCCCTGGAGAGCTTCGAGGAGCGCTTCTGGTCCGGTATCGACCTGTCCAAGTTGTATCGCCAGGCGGGTAGCAATCCTGATCCGGACTCTGGCGTCGAGCAGATCTTCCGTGCCGGCTTCAAGGAATTCTCCCGCCTGCGCCAGCAGCCGGGTGTCGAACCCGAGGCGGTGATGGAAGGCGTGGCCCGGGCCATGCGCGTAGCCATCTCTCGCGAGGAAGAGAAGCTCGAGCAGAGCCTGCCGTTTCTCGCTACCGTCGGCTCGGTCAGCCCATACATCGGTCTGTTCGGTACTGTATGGGGGATCATGAACTCCTTCCGTGGCCTGGCTTCCGCCCAGCAAGCGACCTTGGCCACTGTCGCCCCGGGCATCGCCGAAGCGCTGGTAGCGACTGCCATCGGCCTGTTTGCGGCCATCCCGGCGGTGATCGCCTACAACCGTTTCTCCGCTCGCGGCGAGACGCTGATCAGCCGCTACTACACCTTCGCCGACGAGTTCCAGGCGATCCTGCACCGTAAAGTGCACACCAGCGAAGAGTGAGCAGGTAAACCCAATGGCCCGAGTTCGCCACAAACGCAAGCCGGTTGCCGAGATGAACGTAGTGCCCTACATCGACGTGATGTTGGTACTGCTGGTCATCTTCATGGTGACCGCGCCGATGCTCAACCAGGGTGTGAAAGTCGACCTGCCCAAGGTTTCCAGCGAAGCCTTGCCCCAGGACAACAACACCCAGGTGCTGACCATCTCGATCAAGGCTGACAAGACCTACTACTGGAACCTTGGCAGCGAAGTCGATACCGACAAGCAACAGGACAAGGCAATGACCTTGCCGCAGATGACCGACGCGGTGACCAAGATCATCCGTGCCGGCAACGAAGGCGGCAAGCACACCCAGGTGTTCATTCGCGGCGATAAATCCGTCGACTACGGCGCCGTGATGGGTGCCATGGGCGGCCTGCAAAAAGCCGGCGTCGGCAACGTTGGCCTGATTACCGAGGCGCCCTGATGCAGCAACAGCGAGAGCCGTCCGCTTCGGAAAGCTACTTCTGGCCTAGTGTCTGGGCGATCGCCCTGCACGTTCTGGTGTTCGGCATGCTGTTCGTCAGCTTTGCCATGACTCCAGAGTTGCCACCGGCCAAGCCGATCGTCCAGGCGACCCTGTACCAGCTGAAATCGAAGAGTCCGGCGACCACCCAGACCAATCACAAGATTGCGGGTGAGGCGAAGAAATCCGCCGCGCGCCAGACCGAAGCCGAGCAGTTGGAGCAGAAGAAGGTCGAGCAGGAAGAGATCAAGGCCGCGGAACAAAAGAAAGAAGAGGCTGCCCAAAAAGCCGCGGAAGCGAAAAAGGCTGACGAGGCCAAGAAAGCCGATGAGGCGAAGAAGGCTGATGAAGCCAAGAAAGCCGCTGAAGCGAAAAAGGCCGAAGAGAAGCAACTGGCCGATGTAGCCAAGAAAAAGGCCGAGGAAGAAGCCAAGAAAGCTGCTGAAGAAGAGGCCAAGAAAAAGGCCGCTGAAGAAGCGAAGAAGAAAATCGTCGAAGACGCGAAGAAGAAAGCCGCGGAAGACGCCAAGAAGAAAGCCGAAGCTGAAGAGGCGAAGAAAAAGATCGCCGAGGATGCGAAGAAGAAAGCTGCCGCCGACGCCGCGAAGAAAAAGGCCCAGGAAGCAGCGCGCAAATCTGCCGAAGAGAAAAAGGCCCAGGCCCTGGCGGACTTGCTTTCCGATAAGCCGGAGCGTGAAGCCACGAAATCGGATGAGGTAGGTGACAGTGTCGCAGGCAGTTTCGATGACCTGATTCGTATTCGTGCGGCGGAAGGCTGGGCTCGTCCTCCTTCGGCGCGCAAGGGCATGACGGTGGAACTGCGGATTGGCATGTTGCCAGATGGTACGGTGACCACGGTCAGCGTGATCAAGTCCAGTGGTGACGGTCCGTTCGACGCTTCGGCGGTAGCGGCAGTCAAGAACATTGGACGTTTGACAGAAATGCAGGGTCTGAGTCCGAAGGACTTCGCTCCCTATCGTTCATTCAAGATGACATTCACACCTGAGGACCTAGCCTTGTGAGAAACCTTCTTCGAGGAATGCTTGTCGTTATTTGCTGCATGGCAGGGATAGCGGCGGCGGATGAAAAAAACATTCTGGTCACCAGTGGCAGTGACCGGGCGACGCCGATCGCGGTGGTTCCGTTCGGCTGGCAGGGCGGTAGCGTCCTGCCGGACGACATGGCGCAGATCATCGGCGATGACCTGCGCAACTCGGGTTACTACGCGCCGATTCCCAAGCAGAACATGATCAGCTTGCCGACCCAGGCCAGCGAAGTCATCTTCCGTGACTGGAAGGCCCTGGGCGCCCAGTACGTGATGGTCGGCAGCATTGTGCCGGCCGGCGGTCGCCTGCAGGTGCAGTACGCACTGTTCAACGTCGCCACCGAGCAGCAGGTCCTGACCGGCAGTGTCTCTGGTGGGGTTGACCAACTGCGGGACATGTCGCACTACATCTCCGACCAGTCCTTCGAGAAACTCACCGGCATCAAGGGTGCGTTCTCCACGCGCCTGCTGTACGTGACTGCGGAGCGTTTCTCCACCAACAACACCCGCTACACCCTGCAGCGTTCGGACTACGACGGAGCCCGGGCTGTGACCCTGCTGCAATCCCGCGAGCCGATCCTGTCGCCACGTTTCGCCCCCGATGGCAAGCGTATCGCCTATGTATCGTTCGAGCAGAAGCGCCCGCGCATATTCGTCCAGCACATCGATACTGGCCGTCGTGAGCAGATCACCAACTTCGAAGGCCTCAACGGTGCGCCAGCCTGGTCGCCGGACGGCAGTCGCCTGGCGTTCGTGCTGTCCAAGGATGGCAACCCCGACATCTATGTGATGAACATGGCTTCGCGCCAGATCAGTCGTGTCACCAGCGGCCCAGGCATCAATACCGAGCCGTTCTGGGGCAAGGATGGTTCGACTATCTACTTCACCTCCGACCGGGGTGGAAAGCCGCAAGTATATAAAAGCAATGTCAACGGCGGTGGCGCTGAGCGTGTGACCTTTATTGGTAACTACAACGCCAACCCGAAACTTTCTGCTGACGAAAAGACCCTGGTAATGATTCACCGCCAGGATGGTTTCACCAACTTCCGGGTGGCTGCTCAAGATTTGCAGCGCGGTAGTGTAAAAATCCTTACAGATACCAACCTTGATGAGTCAGCTACTGTTGCGCCCAACGGCACCATGGTAATCTACGCCACCCGCCAGCAGGGCCGGGGAGTCTTGATGCTCGTGTCCATTAATGGACGTGTGAGGCTCCCGCTTCCTACCGCTCAAGGCGAAGTCAGAGAACCGTCCTGGTCCCCTTACCTGAACTGACGCGGCGCTACAATGTTTCACTTAACACACTGGGGTTCATTAGGAGTTTCACGATGGAAATGTTGAAGTTTGGTAAGTTTGCTGCGCTGGCTCTGGCCATGGCTGTGGCTGTAGGTTGCTCCTCCAAAGGCGGCGACAACGCTGGTGAAGGCGCTGTTGATCCAAACGCTGGTTACGGCGCTAACACTGGTGCTGTTGATGGCTCCCTGAGCGAAGAAGCAGCTCTGCGCGCAATCACCACCTTCTACTTCGAATACGACAGCTCGGATCTGAAGCCAGAAGCCATGCGCGCTCTGGACGTTCACGCCAAGGACCTGAAAGGTAACGGCGCTCGCGTTGTTCTGGAAGGCAACACCGACGAACGTGGTACCCGTGAGTACAACATGGCTCTGGGCGAGCGTCGTGCGAAAGCCGTTCAGCGCTACCTGGTACTGCAGGGCGTGTCCCCAGCTCAGCTGGAGCTGGTTTCCTACGGTAAAGAGCGTCCAGTTGCCACTGGCCACGACGAGCAGTCCTGGGCTCAAAACCGTCGCGTCGAACTGCGTAAGTAATTCGTCATGCGAACGTGCCGTCGTGCTGTAACTATCTTGGCTCTCAGTCTCACGCCTCTCGCGGCGTGGTCTGCGGTTCCTGTGGTCGATAGCAACTCTGGCTATGGAAATAGCGGGAGCAGTTATCCACCAGCGGGTTATGGCACGAACGGCGCCTATGCCGGGGGAGGGGTTTCGACCCCTGTCTCGGCACAGGGCGAGCTGTTCCAGCAACTGCAGCAAATGCAGGAGCAGATCGCACGGCAACAGGGTGTGATCGAAGTTCTGCAAAATGATGTAGCGCGCATGAAGCAAGAAAGCCTGGAGCGTTACCAGGATCTTGATCGGCGCATAGGAAGCGGTGTGGCACCTGCCGCGACTCCTGAGAATTCTTCCGCCGCTGGCAATGCCAGTGCCGCCGGTGCGGCAGCCGGAGCTGCTGCTCCAGCGCCTGCCGCCAGTAGCGAACCGGGTGATCCGGCCAAGGAAAAGCTCTATTACGATGCTGCCTTCGACCTGATCAAAGCCAAGGATTTCGACAAGGCCAGCCAGGCCTTCTCGGCATTCCTGCGCAAGTACCCCAACAGCCAGTACGCTGGTAATGCCCAGTACTGGTTGGGTGAAGTGAACCTGGCCAAGGGCGACCTGCAAGGCGCTGGCCAGGCATTCGCCAAGGTTTCCCAGCTCTATCCCAAGCACGGCAAGGTGCCGGATTCGTTGTACAAGCTGGCTGACGTAGAACGCCGCCTGGGTCATACCGACCGGGTCAAGGGCATCCTGCAGCAGGTCGTGGCCCAGTATCCGGGGACTTCCGCCGCACAATTGGCTCAACGGGATTTGCAGCGCATGTAAGTGTGCTGGCGCCCGTAACAAGAAACCCGCGCTTGTCGCGGGTTTTTTCGTTAGAATCTGCGCCCTTTTATGACACACGCTTCCTGGGATCTACGCGTTGACGGGGTTCCTTGAAGTGCCTGATGGAGGCGGACAGCCTGTTTAGCTGTTACGCCCGTGGCGAATATGCAAGACACATTGAGAATCACCGAAGTTTTCTACTCGTTGCAGGGGGAAACTCGGACTGCCGGGCTGCCTACGGTTTTCGTGCGCCTGACCGGTTGTCCGCTGCGTTGCCAATACTGTGACAGTGCCTATGCCTTCAGCGGCGGCACCCAACGTACCCTCGACAGCTTGCTCGAGCAGGTTGCCGGATTCCGTCCGCGTTATGTCTGTGTCACCGGTGGCGAGCCGCTGGCGCAACCCAACGCCATTCCTTTGCTCAAGCAGTTGTGCGATGCCGGCTACGAGGTTTCGCTGGAGACCAGTGGCGCCCTCGATATCTCGGCGGTGGATCCACGGGTCAGCCGGGTCCTGGACCTCAAGACCCCGGGCTCCAAGGAAGCCCAGCGCAATCGTTACGAGAACATCGAGCTGCTGACGGCCAACGATCAGGTCAAGTTCGTCATCTGTTCTCGCGAGGACTATGACTGGGCGGTCTCCAAGCTGATCCAGTACCGCCTCGAGCAACGAGCCGGTGAAGTGCTGTTTTCGCCAAGTCATCACGACCTGGATGCACGGGAACTCGCTGACTGGATTGTTGCCGACAACTTGCCGGTGCGCCTGCAGTTGCAGTTGCACAAGTATCTTTGGAACGACGAGCCGGGGCGTTGAAATGACCAAGCCAGCAGAACACCAAGCAGTACCTGAAAAACGTGCAGTGATCCTCCTTTCCGGCGGCCTGGATTCGGCCACCGTGGTCGCCATGGCTCGCGCTGAAGGCTACAGCTGCTACACCATGAGCTTCGACTACGGCCAGCGCCACCGCGCGGAGCTGCAGGCTGCCGAACGAGTGGCCCGTGACCTGGGAGTGGTGGAGCACAAGGTCATTGGCCTCAACCTCGATGGCATTGGCGGCTCGGCCCTCACCGATAGCTCTATCGACGTGCCGCAGGCACCTGGTGAAGGGATTCCTGTCACCTATGTGCCAGCGCGCAATACGGTGTTCCTTTCTCTGGCCCTGGGCTGGGCGGAAGTTCTCGAGGCTCGGGATATCTTCATCGGGGTCAATGCGGTGGATTACTCCGGCTACCCGGATTGCCGTCCCGAGTTCGTCGAGGCCTTCGAGCGCATGGCCAACCTGGCGACCAAGGCCGGTGTCGAAGGGCAGGGCTTTCGGATCAAGGCGCCCCTGCAGAACCTCAGCAAGGCCGACATCATCAAGGCCGGAGTACGCCTTGGAGTCGATTACGGGCTGACTGTCTCGTGCTACCAGGCGGATGACCTGGGCCGTGCCTGCGGTAAATGCGACAGCTGCCGCCTGCGTGCCGATGGCTTCCGCGCAGCCGGTGTCAGCGATCCAACACCCTATTTTTGATTTTTTTCATCTAGGGTGTTGAATTATCGTTAGAAATCAGTATTATACGCGCCACCACACAGCGGGTCGTTAGCTCAGTTGGTAGAGCAGTTGGCTTTTAACCAATTGGTCGTAGGTTCGAATCCTACACGACCCACCATATTCAAGGTCGGATGCGGTACTAGGAAGGGGCTTGCAAGGGCCAGTCTACTAGTCTTGCAGCCGTCTGGAGCGAACCAAAGGCGCGCTCCTAGATGATGTCAATATGAAATAGCCCACTGCCGGTCCCGGTCAGTGGGTTTTTTCGTTCAAGCGGTCAACAAATCAGCTTCGCCTTAGCTGGGATTGTTCCATCTCGACGCTCGTATCATTAATCCTTGTGCAAACATCGACTTGCCGATGTCCGGCGCCGATCAGGCGCGCACAGTTCATCCCGCCGATACCGGCATTCCTGAAGTGGTATTCCAGCGATGGCCTATAACGGCGCCGAACACTACCCGCACCTCGCCCAGGCACAGGTGGTGCCCGGTCGCGCGTATACATAAGAGCATGCGACCAAAGTTCCTGTATTTTGACGAGCGCCGAAAGACTTTAGCGGGTGCCGAGAACCCGTATGAGGGCGATACGCTGCGTGCTTGGGGCATAGCGCAGTAGCTTAAATTGCACTTTTCCAATTAGCGGCAGACTGGCGTGATCGGTATCAGCCGGTACCAGCAACTGTTTGGCAGAAGCAGGCCTCTGGTAGAGCTGGGACTTAAAAATGAGCTGCAACAGATCGCTGCTTTCATTGAGGAATAGAGGCTATCTGAATGCCTCGTACACCCTGTGATTATCGTCCGCCACCTGCAGGTGAATCTGCGCTGGGGGAGACAGTGGCGGTGCAGACCAGCGCTATTGACACTGGCTTTAATTTTATCGCCCGGTAGGAGCGAGCAGTGGGGCAGCGGTGTGTGTACCGCCGTAGCCTGATTTTAGCTGGCGGGCGTTACACCATGCTCGACTATGACAAAGGGGGGAGGGGTGTTGGCCTTCAGTGACGGCTAGTGCTCTCTTGTTGATCTTTTTTATTGGGATGCAAAGCATTCAATACGGCTAGCTGCCTTTCATCTCGCTCTCCCTCTAGTTTCTGAATACTACTCCTGCCAAATGAGCTTTTTATTTGATCTAGGATTTTCGCCTTCAAGGATTTGCCTAAGTAGAAGGGATGAAGTGCGGAGTGCAGCCACAATAGTTGAAGACCTCTTGAGAATTGCTTCAAGTAACCTTCGAAGCCCGCAGCCCCGCCTCCGAGGTGCAATGACCGAAACGGACCATCAACAGCCCAGCGCAACCCTAACGAATTAGTGACGATTGCATCTACCTCATCAACTGATACAACGCCTAATTTGACTAGAAGAATTGCCTCGCGTAGCAGGGCTGTCTGTAACCGGTTGGCGGCAAACCCAGGAATCTCTTTACGCAGGCAAATAGGCGTTTTACCGACAGCCCGGTAAAAATTTACTAGGCATTCAACATGCTGTGGCAAGGCTTCAGAATGCGGAACAACTTCCACAAGAGGTACCAGGTGCGGAGGGTTGAACGGATGCCCAATCAGCAAGCGGCCAGGCTCCCTGAGGAGACCTGCCTGAACCTTGGTAGTAATCCCTGAACTGGATGACACAAAAATGGTACTTCCCGGGGCGTAGCGTTCAATCTCTGCCCACAAATTTCGCTTGAAAGCTACTCGATCTGGTCCACATTCTTGTATGAGGTCGGCTTGAGAAACTGCTGTTGAAAGCTCTTTATCGAACCTCAGTTTTTCATACAGGTTCGTGGTCTTTAGTCCAAGCGCTTTGAGCGTTGGCTTTATCGAGTCGATGCCATTTCGCAGTCGTTCTTCAGAGGTGGGATCAACATCATGTACGACGACGTGCAGGTCGTGAGCCAGGAACAGTGCTGCCCAAGAAGTGCCGATGACGCCGGAGCCGATGATCGTGACTCTCTGAACAGAATTGTTCCATGCAGCCTTATCGCGCATACAGCCTCACTTTCCTTTTCCCGAGTTCTTGTTGAGACCAGCCGTTCTTAGCGTTTCATTGCCTACGCTTAGAAGGCTACACAGTGTAACTGTGATTTCATAGTCCCCGCTTAATCGGGCTTGTTTCGGGTTTACCTTTACGAGGCCTATCGGAAGTCCCTAGATCAGGACATAAGGCATTCATCCGGCGTGTATGGCGGTAGATTGGGTTCGCGTCGGTTGGCATTTGGGCTGGGGGGGCTGATCTTGTATGAGCGCAAACCCTCGCACTAGGTCGGATGATGGAGCTTGTCACTCAGATTAATAACGGCCTGTAAATCAACTTCAAGCTCATAGCCTTGCCGCACCAGATGCCGTAGCGAGGAATGCTCTGATCAATCTTGAATCGATGGCAATTCGTCATTTGCCAATTGGCTTAGACCATTGCTGATGAACGCGAGATTGTGTGAAAGCACGCGCGACCGCGGTATTTCGGGATGCCTTAGCCACCAGCGCCCCATGTTTTCCCCAACAGCAAATACCGCAAGTGCAAATGCCTCAACTCGTTCTGGGTCTGTGTCGGGTGCCTGTGCCTGAATCAACTGGGCAAGCAGTTCAACGGTTCCGTGGCGTACGTTGGACAACTCATCGCCAAGTTTTCCGGACATCGGAACCAGGGAGCCACCAAACAACGCCTGCCAACGTTTTGGATTTTCTTCGATGATACTCAGGTAGAGATCCGCGCCACGCGCTAAAGACTCGACCGGTGAAAGTTGCAAGTTGGCAAGATCGATTAGCTTTTCTTCGTATTGTTGACGCGCACGCTTGACGCAAGCGAGATACAGCTTGTCCTTGGAGCCGTAGTGGTCGTAGATGATGGGTCGGCTTACTCCAGCGGCTAGGCGAACGCTTTCTACTGTGGTGGATTCGTAGCCGAGATCAATGAATTGCTGCTCGGCGATATCCAGAATTTGTAGCTCCCGAATGGCGCGAGGGACGCGACCATGCTTATGCCCGCTGACCTTGGGCACGGTAGACGACGATTTCATAAAGGGCTCACCTCTACTCATTGGTTATATGCCGAAGGTTTCATAGTGTAGGTCGTCGGTTCAGACGCCGAAAGCGCTTTGTGACTTACCTTAAATGAACATCTCCCGTGGGGCCTTAGGCTCTAGCCGGTTTGGTATATGTCTTGGTTGCGAATGGTAGCTACACTATGTAACCTTCATTGTGTAGCTAAGGCTCGACCATCCGCCTCTTGAGAGTTCCCAAAATGCATAACAATCAGCAACTCGATAGCGCAAAGGCAACAGAGAAGGTTGCCCTGAAAACCTTTGACGGCATTCCACGCATGCCCGCACTGTTCGGACGCCAACCCGGTCCACGACAACGTCCCGATCGTAATGAGGGCTACCCAGCCAAGGGTGCTTCGACTCTGGCCTCTTGGGTTGTAGCTCGTGCCGATGCCAACGCCCTGAAGACATTGCTGCCAGTGGGGTTCACTCTTGCTGAACCATTACTGATCGTTGAGGCCGTCAGCCTTAGCAACCTTCCCTGGCTCGCCGGTCGGGGTTACGAAATGTTGATGGTCAGCGTACCGGTGACGTACAGGAACGGGGACCTTGAGCAGCAGGGGCGACTGGAGTTGGTGACTTGGGAGGATTGTCCTGACGCCATCCTTTCAGGACGGGAGGAGCTTGGCTGGAACAAGGTTTACGCAGACACGATGAAGCGGCATTCAGGTAACGACGGCAAATCCGTTCGTTATATCGCTTCGTGGGGAGGCACTCGTTTCTTCGACATGGAGATAACGCTCAAGTGTCTGCCAGGTATCCCTGGAAGCTGGCGCAAGGGCCCTCTCATGCACTATCGAGTGCTGCCTCGAACCGGAGCCTGGGGCGAACTGGAAGTCGAACAGGTCACAGCAGCTCCTGCTATGGTGCCGTTGACCTCAATGCGCTCACTCAAGGGAGGCATTGGCTGCTTTCGCTTTTACCCTGCCACCTTCGAGCAACTTCCGACTCTCGCGCATGTTGTCAACCGGCTAGCTGCTATCCAGCTTGTCGAGGTGGTCGATGCAGGTCAGGCACAAGTAGCGGCTTGGACACGTCTCCACGACATGCAGGTGTTGAGTTCTACATCTCCTATCCCCTTCGTGGCAAACAGGCCCATAGAGAGTGACGATGAGACCTTCGATCAGGAGGTGCCGTCATGATTGGGCGGATGGGCCCGGCCGTTACGCTTAAGGGAGCGGTGGTGCTCATTACTGGTGCCGCTGGTGCTTTGGGTGGTGATGTAGCCCTACGTCTTGCCAGTCGTGGTGCGAAGCTTGCACTCGCTGATCGCGATGAAGCAGGTCTTGATCGACTTATTAATGATTGCGCGCTGCACAAAGTGGTAGCCCGGAAGTTTGTGGTCGATCTACTAGACAGCGAGCAGTTACTTGCATTGCCGGATCGCGTCGAGCAAACACTGGGGCCGATTGATGTCTTCGTGTCCAGCGCTGGCATTGAGATCAACGCCTGCTTGCATACCATCTCCCCCCAGGAGATCGACGTTCAGCTTGGCATTAATCTTCGTGGCCCGATGGTGCTGACCAGCAAAATAGTCCCTGGTATGCGCGCCCGTAAAAGGGGGCATGTGGTAATCATCTCGTCGATGAGTGGCAAGGTTTTCCTGCCTGCCAAGAGCGTATACGCCGCGGCAAAGGCGGGGTCGCTGGCTTTCGCTCATGCCTTGCGTCGCGAGCTGGTGGGTACAGGTGTTACCACATCTGTCATCGCCCCGTCCGTAGTGATGGGTGCAGGTCAAGCGCACAGAGCCATGTTAGGTACGGCCCTCGATCCCAAGAAGCTGGGTGCAGTCACCATCGAACAGTGCACCAATGCGGTTCTGGATGCGCTGGATCGCCAACTCTCCGAAGTGACCGTGACCGGGAGGCCCAGCGGCATCCTGACAGCGGTACAAGCTGTATGGCCTGGTCTTGCCGATCTTATCATCCGAATGTCGGGAGTGGATCAGTTCGGGCTGGTGACGGCTGAAAAGAACGGACGCCGATAGGCGTAATTCCTTACGATGCTGGAGTCAAGTCATGAACACAGTTCTCAAAGGTATCATTCCTGGAATCATTGATACCCATCTCCACCAGTGGGATCCCCTCACAACACCTCGTGAAAGTTCAGCAGTTGCACGCATATATCCGTATGCACCCAAACTGATAGATAAGCTGACGCCTTGGGTCAAGGATCAGGGTACATGCGACTTCATCATTACCCCCAAGCATGTCGCAACACCGTATCTGCCCGAACAGTATGCAGCAGACGTGGCAGGTACCGTGGCTGCGGTCGGTGTAGCCGTGACGGCTGCCGTTCATGTAGAGGCAGGTTGGCACGCGAAAAATCCGTCAGACGAAACCGTCTGGCTAGAGACTCTGCCCTTTGAGCAACAGGGCCGGCCAAGATTGGCGGGTATTGTTGGCAGAGCAGATCCGCGCAAGGCTGATTTTGCGAGCACGCTGGATGCCCATGCCCGAGCCAGTACTCGTTTTCGGGGTATTCGCTGCTTGACCAGTTGGCATGATGACCCTGGGGTCAAACGCTGGATCGCGGACGAGAAAGTATTGGCGTCCCGCGAATTCCTGCTGGGCTTCGCGGAACTCGCAAAGCGTGGCCTGACCTTTGATGCCTATGTTTACAGCACTCAGCTTCGTGAGGTGGTGACGCTGGCAAGGGAATATCCGGAGACCACCATCATTCTGGATCATTACGCCACGCCTGTTGGCTGGCTCGGTCCAATGGGGCGCTACACAGGTCGCTCGCGTTCAGCACAAGCTGACATCTTCGCGCATTGGTGCGACGCCATGGCGGAGGTCGCCCAGTTCCCCAACATTATCTCCAAGCAGTCCGGTCTGGCGTTCCCGATGCTGGGTCTGAAGCAGGTAGGAATAGCTCGCGCCGCTTTAGCCGAGCGGGTAGCCCCGATGGTGGAGCATGCCGTCAACGTGTTCGGCGAAAACCGGATCATGTTTGGCTCCAATTTTCCGGTCGACAAATCCATTGCGTCCTACTCAACAATAGTAGGGGCATTGGCCGACATTCTCGCGCCGCGAGGACCGGAGTTATTGCGCAAGCTCTTTCATGACAATGCGGTCGATGTATATCGACTTTCGACCGAGGCTTGAAGCAATCCCGACGTTTCTCCCGGCTAGCTAGAATAGGATTTCATTCATGAGCAATGTGATCGATACCTCGCCCGACTCCCGCACCACCTCGCCATTACACGGACTTAGGGTACTGGATTTTGGCCACTTCATCGCTGGGCCGCTGGCAGGTGTTTTTCTTGCCGATCAGGGCGCTGAAGTCATCAGCATTGTCCGACCTGGCACAAAGAGCTGGGATGCGACCACCCAGGAAACACTGAGTCGCGGCAAACAGATCATTGAAGTGGATCTCAAGACAGCGGAGGGCCTTGCTCGGGTGTTGGCATTAGTGCCCGACTGCGACGTGATCATCGAGAACTTTCGACCCGGTGTTATGGACAGACTCGGACTAGGCCACGAAGTCCTTAAGTCTATCAATCCCGGCATCGTTTACGTGTCACTTCCCGGTTACAGCCGGCACGATCCGCGTGCCTCACAGCGCGCATGGGATTCGACGCTGCTGGCGGCTTCCGGTCTGTTCACAGACTCAGCTATTGCCGGGGCCGGACTGGACTTGCCCCCGACACATAGCTCGCTGCCGCTTGCTTCGGTCTATGCCGGAGTGTGCGGGGCTCTCGCTGCTCTTGCCGCCATATATGGACGGTTGAAGCACGGTCAGGGAGACAGCATTGAAGTGCCGTTGATGGATGCCGTTATGACATCAGCCGCTGGGGTCCTGTTCATGATTCACGACCAGCCCAAACGATACAACGTACCTCCGTTGCGCAGAAAGACTGTCGAATCAATCTCCTTGCGCAAGGTGCCGGACGTTATGGCAAATCTGCTTCACAAGAAGGCGGACGGAATGTTGCCACCATTCTTTCGCAACTATCGCTGCAAGGATGGCGAGCTTCTGATGTTGTGCTTGGTCGACAATGCAAGCCAGGTTGACAAGTTGCTGAAGTTGACGGGCTTGCAGGAGGCAGCAGAAGCACTCGGCTTTGTGCAGGGCGACGTATTCGATATCCCCTCCTCCAAGAACAACCTCAATGCTTATCGGGGATTGTCGACGCTCTGGAAAAAACTTGCTCGGCTCCTAGAGGAGCGTTTTGCCACGGATACTGCGGACGCTTGGGCTGAAATCTTGTTGAGTGGGGGAGTTCCGGCCACCCGACAATTTACCACCACTGAATGGGTGGCGACCTCGGTTATGAAGACAAGCGGTATTGTCCTTGAGGAACGTGATGCTCAAGGCCGTATAGTCTACCGGCCAGCGCCGCAAATCGATGTGCGGGGTGAGAACATCGAGACTCCCATCAGACAGCCTGCCGCGCGCGATAGAGTCTCTGGTTGGACCTCCATCAGGACGTTTGAACCACAAAGCGTGATCAATGAAGACACCTATCGTGGTCAGCCATTGGAAGGGGTCAAGGTTCTCGATCTGTGCAACGTGATTGCCGGTCCGACCGCCGGACGCGCCCTGGCCGAACTGGGTGCCGAAGTACTGCACGTCAGCGCTGTGAGGCCGAAGATGGGGCCTCGCCAGACGCTGGTCTATGGCATCGAGGTCAATCAGGGCAAGCGTGATCTGGCCTGTGACCTGCATACCAGCCAGGGGCGCGAAATCATGAATCGTCTGCTGCCGACAATGGATGTGCTGCTCTACAACAAGCCTCCCCAATCCGCTAAACGGCTGGGTGCTGCGCCGGAACAGGTTCATGCAGTCAATCCACGCACCATCGTGACGGCTTTAACCGCCTTCAGCGGTGTGATACCCGGTGGATGGGAAAGTCGGCCGGGCTATGACCCCATCCTTCAGGGCATTTCCGGAATCATGCGTCGCTTTGGAGGTGAAGGTGCTCCGAAAGTGCACGGTATAGCCTCCTGCATTGACTACTTTACCGGCTTTTCCGCCGCCTTCGGGACGCTGGTAGGCCTGCTTGCGCGTGCGAGAGGCAGTACGAGACTCGTTGTCCGAACCTCCCTTTGTCGATCCGCTGGTTGGGTGCAAATTCCGTTTGTTGGACGCCCTCACATGCATCCGACAACCGCAGGTATGCTCGAACGCGGAAACAACCCTCTGGATCGGATTTACCCTACACGGGATGGTTGGGTTCATATTGCAGCGCCGCATGAGGATTGGGCACAGATTCGATCAGCAGCGGGAGAAGATTCCCCACTAAACGGTGATGATGTTATTGGATGTTGGCTGTCACGGCGCATGAAGGGTTCTTCGACGGAACAGGCCGTTACTTGGGCCATGTCGGTAGGCTTTACCGCACAAGCCGTAATGTCGGCCAGAACATTGCGACGAAACGTGGAAACAGGGTCCTATGCCAGGATGCTCATTCCGGCAACGCTACCCTCCGGCCGTCTGCGACAATTCGATCATCCCTCGAACGAGCGCTATATTCTGCCCGAGGCACTCTGGTGGAGGCCCTCCCAGGGCCGTCTTCAGCTCCAGCCCGCACCTGGGCCGGGCGAGCATTCACGTAGCATCCTGCAGGAACTGGGTTACGACAACGAGGCGATCGACAGCTTGCTACATGCCGGCATCGTTGCGGAGCGGTGGTTTGATGGCGCACGCTATCTACCCGACTGAATTTAGGACCACCATATAGCCCACTGCCGGCCCCGGTCAGTGGGTTTTTTCGTTCAAGCGGTCAACAAATCAGCTTCGCCTTAGCGCGAGCTGGTCCAACTCGATGCTCTTATCAGGAATCCTTGTGCAAACATCGACTTGCTGATGTCCGGCGCCGATCAGTCGCTCACAGTTCATCCTGCCGATGCCGACATTCCTGAAGCTGAACGAAGCTGAGCGTTTAGCTAGCTGTCAATTCCACCGGAAACTGCCGATGGCGCTTCTATCCGGTAAGAGATCCATCAGAGCTGCTGGCTCAAACGAATCCTCTATCGACCGGCTGGGCGGTATTCAGAGTGTGCTGGAGGCTTGAATTGGGCAGTGCTGATAGCTCCAGCCAGATGACATTTTCCCAATCCCGCCTAGGCGATGGGCCCGATATCCTGCGCTCCGTCGGCGTCA
Source organism: Pseudomonas piscis (assembly GCF_009380155.1). Classification (GTDB taxonomy): domain Bacteria; phylum Pseudomonadota; class Gammaproteobacteria; order Pseudomonadales; family Pseudomonadaceae; genus Aquipseudomonas; species Aquipseudomonas piscis. The sequence goes on from NZ_WHUV01000003.1 coordinate 484,731, forward strand.
TGCAGACCAGGCGGTGGCATGGCCAGTGCCCAAAGCCTGCCGGGCAATGGAGACGGTCTGTGCGAGCGGCAAGATAAACCAGTGACGAGGCTGTAGAGTGGCCCCCTCTATCGGTTTGGGGGCACAGCATGGCTGCCCTGTACCGCAAACATCTTTTGCACTGGCGGAATACATCATCAATGACTGATCAGTTGATCTCGACATTCATCGAGAAGTGGCTGGATTTTGACCTGCAACTGCGTGAAAAACGCGGCCTCGATTGTGATTCGCTCGAGGTGCTGATGGACTTGCTGGAGCAGATCGAGATCGGGCTGGAGGGGCAGGGCAGCATTCCCAAGAACCTGGCGGGGATCTTCCTCGATATGTGGGGCTCGATGACGAGCAGCGCCGATATGTACGATCAGGATATGCAAAGCAAGATCTATCAGGCGGCCGATCATCTGGCCGATTGTGCCAGGGGCATCTGTATGGGGTGATCTGCGGACGGATATCTCCATGTCGAAGCAAAAATCTTCCTTGCTGGCATCGTGCTAGAGAGTGGCGGCTGGTTTCCTGCGCACCAGGTTCATGACACTGCTCTGGGACAGGAAAAAGCTCCGACCAAACATCGAGATCGAGTGCGCTCGCATCTGCAAGTCATCCGGCGCACTCTGGCAAATATTGCGCTGCGCGCCCCAAGCCAGTGATCATGGCCGTTCGAGGTTCCATACCAACGCCTATCAAGGATCGATACATGAAACTGTCCTGGCCGCGTTTTACCCTGCCCGCCGCACTGCTTCTCTCTCTTTCCCTTTCTGGCTGCGTGTCCGACCTCGGTTCGGGCGCTTATGTCACCCAGGACGATCTGCGTTACGCGCAGTTGCTGGACCAGGTGGACGCGGCGCTGAAGGCGAACATGGCGGTGGTGCTGGTGGCCGACGTGATGCCGCACAAGTCGCTGAGCGATGCGCTGACCATGACCCAGTGGACGCCGACAGCGATCTGGGAATACGAGAAGGACCCGAAGGTGACCTTCGGCCGCAAGTTCCAGACCAACGAGTTGCAGAGAAAGCCTGGCGAGACCTACCTGTTCAAGGCCTTCGAGGTGCATATCCTGCCCCCCGGCAAATACCTGCTGACCGGTGGCAACGACTACCAGATCCACGGCTTGCTCGACCAGATCGGCGCCCGTAGCGGCCCGCCCGGTTCGGGTCGTGGCGCCAATGGCACCGCCTACCTGTCCCCCGAGCTCTATCGCGAGTACTACCGGGAAGAGGTCTGGAAGGACGCCACCTATGGCAGCGAGATCAAGACCGAGAAGGTCTGTACCACCGTGCACGTGGCGTCTGGCGCCTGCGTGGCCTGGGGCGAGCAGCAATATACCCAGACGACGCAGGGCTCTGGGGCCGGGTATTACCAACAGACCGATTCCCGCGATGTGCCGTCGATCAAGGTCCAGGCGCGCCTGCCGGTCGACAAGGCGCTGGCCAGCTTCACCCTCCAGGGCGGGCAATTGCTGCTGGCCCCGCGCATGCACCTCAAGACTCCTGGCTACAAGTACCAGCAGTCCAAGTGCCGGGCGATCGATCCGAAGAAGATCGAGTGTCCGCTGGACAACCTGACCGTCTACACCTGGCCGGCGCCCATGAGCTTTACGCAGAATCTCATCGAGCAACGGGTCCTGAGCGACAAGCACCGGCAACTGCTGTCCAGGCTCCAGCCCATGCAGATCACGCCGCTGGGCAAGCAAGGCATGGAAGACCCGATCTGGGGCGTACCGTTGTCGTTGTCCAAATAGCGGCGTCGAGCCCAGGCCCTTCAAGGCCGCCGCAAGACGACCTTGAAGGGCTTGCCAGCGCAGTGCAAAGGCCGGGTTTTTTTCATCTGCCCCGGCCCTGGCAGCAGGTCCTTTCGCTTCCCTTCGCCAGGTTCTGTCTCGAGTACCGGGGCAATCTCCACCCGCAGCAATCATCGGGGCATCGACCCGCAGGCCGGGTATCCCGGTCCCGGGGTCAAGGCACCTGCCCAAATGCTTCCCTGAGTGCCTTGGCGCCACTCACCAGCAACCCCACATCGGAGCCCACGGCGACAAACACGGCACCCAGCTGCAGGTAGCGCCGGGCCATGGCCGCGTCGCTGGTAAGAATCCCTGGGGCCTTGCCGGCCGCGCGGATTTCCCGGATGGCCCCTGCGATGGCGTCCTGCACCTCGGGATGTGCCGGGTTGCCCAGGTGACCGAGGGAGGCGGCCAGGTCGGCAGGCCCGATGAACACGCCATCGACCCCCGGGACCCTGGCAATCTCCGCCAAGGCCTGGATGCCGGCCCGGCTTTCCACTTGCACCAGGGTGCAAATCTGTTCATCGGCCATCGCCAGGTAGCCGGGGATCTGCTGCCATCGCGAGGCGCGGGCCAATGCCGCTCCCACGCCGCGGATGCCATGGGGAGGGTAGCGGGTGGCGGCAACGATACTGGCCGCCTGCTCGGCGCTTTCCACCATGGGAACCAGTAACGTCTGGGCCCCCAGGTCGAGCAAGTGCTTGATCTCCACGGCATCGTCGCTGGCCGCCCGGACCACCGCATGGGTAGGGGACGCCGCCAGGCACTGCAACTGGGCGAGGGTCGATTGCAGCGTATTGGGAGCATGTTCGTTGTCGATCACCAACCAGTCATAACCGGTGCCCCCGAGCATTTCCGCGGTGTACCCGTTGGCCAGGCCGAGCCACAGGCCGATCAGGGGAGCCCCCGTCACCAGGGCCTGCTTGAATTCGTTATGCATGACTATCTCCTGCACATGCAGTGCTCAGATAAAACGGCAGCCCACGCTGCCCAATGGACCGAAGTCGGCGTGGAATGTATCGCCGGCCTCCGCCCGCACCGGGCGAGTGAAGGAGCCGGACAGCACGATGTGTCCTTTCTCCAGGGCGGTGTCGAATACCGCCAGGCGCCGGGAGAGCCAGGCAACGCCGTTGGCCGGATGGTTCAGCACGCCTGCCGCCAGGCCGGTTTCCTCTATCACGCCGTTGCGCAGGAGCATGGCGCCGATCCAGCGCAGGTCCAGGTCGTCGACGCGCACCGGGCGCCCGCCGAGGATGATCCCGGCATTGGCGGCGTTGTCGGAAATGGTATCGACCACCTTGCGTGGCCGCTGGGTGTCGCCGTCGAGCTGTTCCGAACGTGCATCGATGATCTCCAGCGCCGGCACGACATAGCGCGTCGCATCCAGCACATCCAGCATCGTCACCTCCGGCCCCGCCAGGCGACGATCGAGGATGAAGGCCAGTTCGACCTCGACCCGGGGCAATATCAGGCGCTCGCGGGCAATCTCGCCGCCATCGGGCCAGAGCATGTCGTCGAGCAGCACGCCGTAGTCGGGCTCGTCGATCTGCGAGGCCATCTGCATCGCCCTGGAGGTCAGGCCGATCTTGTGCCCGATGATCCTCCGGCCACGGCCCAGTTTCGTCTCGACCCAGGCACGCTGGATGGCGTAGGCATCGGCGATGGTCATGTCCGGATGGCTCAGGGAGAGCTGGCGAATCTGTTCGCGCGAGCGTTCGGCGGCATCCAGGCGATTGGCGCATTCCTGTATTTCATGGGCATTCAGCATCGTTCTTTTGCGCCTGTTTGCGAGGTGGATGGTTCCCGCCATGCCAGCAGTTCCTGCTCTCGGCCCTGGGCCTTCAAGGACTGCCAGGCCTGTGGCGTCGGTGTCGGCATCTGGAAATCCGCAGACACTTCGCAGTACCAGCCGGGGCTGTGCAGCCGGCCGATCAAGGCCATGGACGTCGGGTCGATGAACATGCGGGTCACGTCGATGATCGCTTCCTCGCACAGGTGCGTACCGACGATGTCGGCGAGGATGAAGGTACGCACGCCATCGATGTCGATCAGTTGGCGAACCCGGCACTCCATCGAGCAAGGGCTCGAGGCGATGCGTGGAATGCTCACTTGCTGGCCGGGCAGCATCTGCAGGCCGGCCTCGAGGGCCTCGTTGACCTGGGCATCGAAATCGATGGAGGTGACGGTCATGCGCCCGGCCATCGGGGCCGAGACCAGGTTAACCACGAACTCTCCACGCTCGATGATGTTGCGCGCGGTGTCCTTGGGTTCTCCCGAGCGCGAGCCGATGCACAGGCACAGCAGCGGTGGGTCTCCCGACATCACGTTGAAAAAGGAAAATGGTGCGACATTGACCGCCCCCGATCCATCGCAGGAACTGACCCAGGCGATGGGGCGGGGGATCACGGTGGAGTGCACCAGGTTGCTGCGCTGCTCCGGGCTCAGCGCCTTCATATCAAAATACATGGCTATGTCCTGAACGGTTTCAGCGATTGGCGGTGGGGGTCTTGTCCTGGTTGGCCGAGTCGACGCCAGGGCGCCGCTCGCTGGCCTGGTGCAACTCGATGAGGTTGCCGGCCGGATCGCGCAGGAACAGCTGTTTCAAGGAGGGCGAGGCCACATTGTCGAGGGTGAAGTACTCGATACCCCGCTCCACGAGCACCTTCTCGGCTGCCAGCACATCCTCCACCGCAAGCGCGAAGTGGTTGGAGACCGGGTCCTGGTCAGGGCGCTTGGCATATTGCGAAACGCCATCGCACCCGAGGATGTGCAACTGGGTGCCATTGGGCAGGTTGAACCACGAGCCGTAGATACCCGGGATCTTCCAGCGGGCCGGGTCCTGGGGCAGTGAAAGGACATCGCGATAGAAGTCCAGCATGGCATCGGCCTGGGCGTTGTTCACGCCGAAGCCTACGTGGTGAAGCTCAACAACTTTCACGGACATTGCGTTTTCCTTGTTGGTTTGCACGCGCTGGCCCCGGGAAGGGGCGTGATAGCAATATCGAAATATAGTACGTGTAGCGTACTATACGGATAAAATACTATTTCCCCTTGGTATGATTGGCAACCTCCTCATTGACCCATGTCGCCCATGTCCCGCTCAAAACCACCTGCATCCAAGCCTGTCGCCAGTCCCGAGCAAGGCTCCGGAACATCTTTCGCCGCATCCGCCGCGACCCGTCCCCACCTCGCCCTGATGCGCGATACCGCCGAAGGCGCGACCGATCGATCCCGTGCCGGATTGGGCCTGCTGATGCTCTGGCTGTGCGATGACATCGAGCAACGTGCCAATGCCAGCCTGGCGCCGTTCGGGCTATCGGAAAGCAAGTTCGACCTGCTGATGTTCTTCGGCCTGGCCGAGCGGGGCCTGATAGAAAGCCAGGCGGTCACGCCGTCCTACATCGCGGATTACTTTGGCGTGACCCGTTCGACGGTGACTGGCCTGCTGGATTGGCTGGAGAAGCGCGACCTGCTCAGGCGCCGCCTGAGTACCGAGGACCGGCGCAGCTTCGCCCTGGAGTTGACCGAGCAGGGGCGCGAGTTGCTGGAGCGGTCCTTGCCGGTGTTCTGGGGGATGTGCGAATCCCTGACCAGCAGCCTGGACCAGGACGAATGCGCGCTGCTGCAAAAGGTTCTTGGCAAGCTCTGGGTGCAGTTGAAAGCGGATTGAGATCAGTCGCCCGCAGGGCTGCAAGGCCATCCGCTGTCGCCTGCGCCTGTCTAGCGCTGGCAGCCCCAAGGCCAGATGGCGTAGCCTCGCGCGCCAGGCCCGCTGGGCCGCACACCACGACCGGCCGGCAATGCCTGGCCCTCATTTCGCACCAGGGATCGTTTCGATGACATGGAAAAAGCTGGCCGCACTCCCCGAGCATAAGTTCGTCGGTGCCTACGGGATCCAATACTGGGCTATTCGCGAGGGCAAGGTCTGGCATCAAGGGCGCAAGCTGGCGGCTGCTGATCCGCAGACATTCGAGTTCTGCGAAGAGCAGTATTTCCTGGGCCGGGATGCTTCCTGCATTTACCACGCCTGGAGCCGTTTGCCGAAAATAGACCGCGACAGCTTTCGCCGAGTCGGCCTGTATTGGCTGGACCGGCAGCATGTCTACTTCGAATATGAAACCTCGTTCAAGGCCCTGCAGGACGTCGATCCCGGCAGCTTTCGCCATGTGGGCGGCAGTTACGGCGCCGACGACCACAGCGCCTGGTACTACGGCCGGAAGATGAGCGGCAACCCACGCTGCATGGACTTGCGGGTCATTGCCGAGAACGACCTGTATGCCTGTGATGGCGAGGCCGTCTACTACGATGGCAAGCCGCTCAAGGGCGTGCTCGCCGCACAATGGCGAATCCTCACCGAGGAGTTTTCGGGTGATGGCAAGAACCTCTATTTCGCCGAGAGAAAACTGGCGCGGGCCGACTTTGCGACCTGGCGGCATGTTCATGGCGCCTGGTCGAAAGACCAGCACCGGGTCTTCCACATGAATCTTGTGATGAAGGACTTGGCGCCCGAGGGCTTCGATGAAACCCAGGCCAGGCACCTGTCCAGATGATGGCGCCTGCACTCCAGGCCCTGCGCCCATACCAGCCAGGATGATCCGCCGTATGTCCAGCACCGACCAGGACCACCTCCCTGACCCCATGCCGGGCGAGGTCGCAGAGTTCATGGCCGCAGCCATCGTCACCGGCGACCTCGAGTTGCCGGAAAGCTATCCGACGCTAGGCGAGTGGGCGCGATTCCAGATCGGCTATCGCTCCCATGGCCTGACCGGCGAAAGCCTTGTCGCCTCTAGCTGCGGCGCCTGGCAGCCGGGCTGGTACGTGATCGCCAGGAACTACTTCGACGATCCGTTCTTCATCGATATCCATGAGCAGGCCGCGGGCTTTCCCGTGTACTTTGCCCGGCATGGAGCGGGTCGTTGGGAGGCGACGATGATCGCCCCCAGCCTCCAGGGTTTCGCCCGGTTGTTGTCGGCATTGCACGACCTGGCCCCGGCAAGTCCGCAAGCCCTGCACTTGATCGAGAATGAAACCGACCTGGCCCTTGAGCTGTGGCGCGAAGTCCATCGGCAACGCAGCGAGTGCGACCAACCAGCAGAGCCGGACGTCGAGCAGCCAGTGCTGGACCAGAGCCTCTACCAATGCGGCCAATTGCTCATCACCGGCATCGGCCCGCAGAAGATCAAGGTGGTGAAGATTTTCCGCGCCGCGCTCGATGTACCCCTGGCACAGGCCCTGGCATTGGCGCAGCAGGACGAAATCCTGGTCGGCAGTGGCTTGCGCATACGCCTGCTGGCGCTGCAAGAGCAACTGCAGGCAGCAGGGGCAACGGTGGAGTTCCGGCCCGATGACGAGCCGGTTCCCTAGGCCGGGTGCGGTGCGGCGAGGGGTCTACTTGCCTGGTTTCTTAAGGCTGACTGGCAGGCCCCACACCAGGTCCTCCATGCCTTTCTCACCCAGTACCTGGGTCTTCATCGGCTGGATGCGCGCCAGCACCTGGCGGCCTGTCTCGGAGAGTTTCGGTTGCTCGTGATCGATGAACTTCTGCGTAAACTCCATGGGCGCGGGTCGCATGTAGACCTGGATGTCCCGCAGGGCGCACTTGATGTTTTGCGTGTCCACGGCCTTGCAGGTTTTCGGGTCGTAGTGCACGCCCGGAGTCTTCAGGTGGAAGCGGTCGCTGAGCAGGATCTGGCCCGGTTTGATGGTGAAGGCCAGCGGGGCATAGGCGTCGGGTATCTGCGCTTGCAGTTTGATGGACTGGACGTCCTGAATCTTCGTGCCTTCGGTCCAACCGCCCTGGGAGACCTGCTCGCGCTGGGTGTAGTTCTGTTGTGACCAGCTCACGCATTGGCCGGACGCCATGTGCACGGCGCTGCAGACGTTCTGGGAGTAGGTCCTGTCGGCATAGGAGGCATCACGCCAATACTCTTCCTTGACGAACCGGCGATACAGCACGGCGGACAGGTTCACCGCGCCCAAGGGCGTGGCCCCCGGCTGGCCCTTGGGCGCCTTGATGTCGGCCAGGGTGCTGTCGATCTTGTAGTCGATCCCGCCGGACAACAGGTAGGTCCCCGGCGGGATGATGTTGACCTCGAGGAAGTCCCACAGATAGACCGCCTCCTTGATCTTCTCCAGGTCGTTGTTGGCGAAGGCCTGCATGTAGGCGATGCCGGGCATGTCCTTGTTCTTGAAGATGACCCGGTGCGAATAGCTGGAAAGATCGGTCACGCTCTTGTTGGGCATCAGCGTCGGCACCAGCACCACGGACATGCCTTCGCGGGTGGCCTGGTCGAGCATGTCCAGCAGTTGGCTGGTAGGGTTCTTTTGCGCGGGGCTGGCAGGGCCGCCAATCGATGCGCAGGCGGCCAACAAGCTGGCGGGGGCCAGGATCGCCAAGGAACGCAGGCTTTTTAGAGTTTTCATTGGATGTCCTTATCGGCACTAGGCCATGACTGGGTACTGGGGTTGCGGCGACCGAAGTTAGTGGATGGGCAGCACCGGGAGTTCCAACCTGCCGTCGACTGGATCACTGTCGAACAGCCTGATCGGCGTTTTCAATAGCACTAAAGCCCTAGGGATGGAAAGCGCAAGGCGCCCTTGTCGTACGGCCTGCCAGCAGGCACCACGGGCCAAACAAATCGCCAATTGCCATGGACAGTGAATTTTTTCGGATTCCTGGCTATCTGATGGCATGGAGCCCCGGCCGGTAGAACACTGGTCATCTCGCTGTCAGCTCGTACCTGCCACCATTCGGGCCCGGGGCAAAGGTATGCATGAGCACAGTCCAGCCATAGGGAAACTGCTATGAAGTCGCGCAAGAAAAGGGTCAAGCCGATCGGCTTGAAGGACATCACCATCGTCGACGACGCCAAGATGCGCAAGGCGATCACCGCCGCTGCGCTGGGCAATGCCATGGAGTGGTTCGACTTTGGTGTCTATGGTTTCGTCGCCTATGCGCTGGGCAAGGTGTTCTTCCCCAATGCCAGCCCCAGCGTGCAGATGATCGCCGCCCTGGCGACCTTCTCCGTGCCATTCCTGATCCGGCCCCTGGGCGGGTTGTTCTTCGGGGTCCTGGGCGACCGCTACGGACGGCAGAAGGTCCTGGCGGCGACCATCGTGATCATGTCCCTGAGCACCTTCGCCATCGGCCTGATCCCGTCCTATGCCTCGATCGGCATCTGGGCGCCGATCCTGTTGTTGCTGGCCAAGATGGCCCAGGGCTTTTCCGTGGGCGGGGAGTACACCGGCGCCTCGATCTTCGTCGCCGAATACGCCCCGGACCGCAAGCGCGGGTTCCTCGGCAGCTGGCTGGACTTCGGCTCGATCGCCGGCTTCGTCCTCGGCGCGGGCCTGGTGGTGCTGATCTCCACCATCCTGGGTGAAGAGAAGTTCCTCGAATGGGGCTGGCGCCTGCCGTTCTTCCTGGCCTTGCCACTGGGCCTCATCGGCCTCTACCTGCGCCATGCCCTGGAGGAGACCCCGGCCTTCCAGCAGCATGTCGAGAAGCTCGAGCAAGGTGACCGCGAAGGCCTGGCCTCGGGTCCGGCGGTGTCGTTCAAGGAAGTGGCGACCCAGCACTGGCGCAGCCTGGTGACCTGTGTCGGCGTGGTGGTGGCGACCAACGTCACCTACTACATGCTGCTGACCTACATGCCCAGCTACCTGTCGCACAACCTGCACTACAGCGAAGACCACGGGGTGCTGATCATCATCGCGATCATGGTCGGCATGCTGTTCGTGCAACCGCTGATCGGCTTCATGAGCGACAAGGTCGGACGCCGGCCCTTCATCATCTTCGGCAGCGTCGGCCTGTTCGTGCTGGCCATCCCGGCCTTCATGCTGATCAACAGCGGGGTGCTGGGGGTGATCTTCGCCGGCCTGCTGATCCTGGCCGTGCTGCTCAACTTCTTCATCGGCGTGATGGCCTCCACGTTGCCGGCGATGTTCCCCACGCGCATCCGCTACAGCGCCCTGGCCAGCGCCTTCAACATCTCGGTGCTGATCGCCGGCCTGACCCCGACGATCGCCGCCTGGCTGGTGGAAACCACCCAGAACCTGTACATGCCCGCCTACTACCTGATGGTGATCGCGGTGATCGGCTTGATCACCGGTATTTCCATGCGCGAGACGGCCAACAAGCCATTGCGTGGCGCGGCTCCGGCGGCGGCCGATATCGAGGAGGCTCGGGAGTTGCTGCAAGAGCACCACGACAACATCGAGCAGAAGATCGAAGACATCGATGCGCAGATCGCCGAGCTCGAAGCCAAGCGCAAGAACCTGGTGCAGCAGCACCCGCGGATCGACTAGGACCTGGGGCCCGGCTCGGCGCCGGGCCCACGACTGGACGTCGTGGCCCAGGGGAGTGGCAGGAGGGCGCTTCAGTCGCGGTCGCGGTGGTCGGCGACGCCGCGCATCCAGTAGCCCTTGCTGCGTACCAGGCGGCGCTGGATCGAGCAGGCGTCGGTGAGATAGTCGCGGACTTCGTTGATCGCCTGGGCTTCGGCGGCGATCCAGAACTGCCCGACCCCCGAAGGCAGCTGGAGCTTCTCGATGCCTTCGAGCAGCAGGTTGGTGGCGTGCGGATGCTCGTCGCGGAACATCCATTCGTAGTTGACCGTGGCCAGGGTGTCCATGGCCTGCAGCTCGGTCATGTTCGCCGCTTCCAGCACCACCACCGCGCGGTCGCCGGGAGCCAGGCTCTCGAGGATGCTCATCACCGCCGGGGTGCCGGTTTCATCGGCGGCCAGCAGTAACCATTCGGCCTCTTCCTGGGGCTGGAAACCACCACGCAATGCCGAGCAGCCGATCCAGTCGCCGACCCGGGCCTGTTCCGCCCAGCGTCCGGCCGGGCCATGGCCATGGCGGACGAAATCGATATCGACGCTGGACGCTTGCCGATCATGCCGGCGGATGCTGTAGGCACGGCTGGCGGGGTTGCCGCCATTGGGCAGGAACAGCTTCAGCCATTGGGCCGGCTGGCACTCCAGGTCGCCACCGAACAGCTCGCCCCTGAAGGTGACGCGCCGTACCAGGGGGGTGAGGTCATGGATGGCGGTGACTTCGATGTCGTACTTCATTTTTTTACGCAGGAACATGAATACTCCGGATCTACTTGGCTTTCGCCTTGGGTGAATGAGCCAGCCAGACGATGCTGAGCACGGCGAAGAACAGCCATGCGCTGGCCAGCGAGAAGTCGTTGAGCGCCAACATGTGGGCCTGCCGATCGATGGCCCGGCCCAGCCATTCCAGGGCGCCCTCGGGTGACAGGCCGAGGCTGTCGAGGTTGGCCCGGGCCTGGCCGCTCCAGTGATCGAAAGGGCTCATGCGTTCGGCCAGGTCGACCTGGTGGCCGCGGGCCCGGTGATCCCAGAACGCCGGGCCGAGGGACACGGCGAAGCTGGCGCCGGTCATGCGCAGGGCGTTCTGCAAGCCAAGGGCCGCGGGGATCTTTTCCGGTGGCAGGCGCGACAGCGAAATGGCCACCAGCGGGGTGAACAGGAAGGCCGTGCCGGCGCCCATCAGCACCGAGTTCCAACCGATGAACTGGATGTCCAGGCCGGTCTCGAAGCCCATGCGCCACAACGAGGCGCCGATCCAGCAGATGAAGGCCATGCTCGCCAGCATCCGCGCATCCAGGTGCTGCATCAGCCGCCCGATGAAGGGCGCCAGCACCACCCCGGCGATCCCCAGCGGCGCGGTGGCGATCCCGGCCCAGGTCGCGGTGTAGCCCATCTCCGTCTGCAGCCACAGCGGCACCAGCACCAGCGAGGCGAAGTACAGGGAAAAGCCCAGGGTCACGCACAGGGTGCCGATGGCGTAGTTGCGCTCCTTGAACAGGCGCAGGTCGAGTATCGGATGCTGCTCGGTCAGTTCCCAACTGATCAATGACGCAAAGCCCAGCACCGCCACCACCGCGAGTACGCGGATCGGCGTGGAGGCGAACCAGTCCAGGTCCTGGCCCTTGTCGAGGAGGATCTGCAGCGAACCGACCGCGACCATCAGCAGCAGCAAGCCGACCACATCCACCGGCAGCTTGCGGGTCGGGTTGTCCCGGCCATGCAGGACCTGGCCGAGGGTCAGCAGGATGAACGCCCCGACCGGCACGTTGATGTAGAAGATCCACGGCCAACTGATGTTGTCGGTCAGATAGCCACCCAGGATCGGGCCGCACACCGGCCCGAGGAAGGTGGTCATCGACCACACCACCAGCGCCGAGGTGCGTCGTTCAGGCGGGAAGATCGCCACCAGCAGGGCCTGGGACAACGGGGCCAGGGGGCCGCACACCGCTCCCTGGAAGATCCGGAACAGCAGCAGCGAACCAAGGTTCGGCGCCAGGCCGCAGCACACCGAGGCCAGCACGAACAGGGCGACCGCGGTCATGAACAGCTTGACCTGGCCGAAGCGCTGTACCAGCCAGCCGGTCAAGGGCAGGCCGATGGCCAGGGAAATGCTGAACGAAGTCAGCACCCAGGTGCCCTGGTCGGGGGCCACGCCGAGGTTGCCGGAGATGGTCGGCACCGCGACGTTGGCGATGGTGGTGTCGAGCACCATCATGAAGTTGGCCATGCCGATCGCCAGCGCGCCCAGGAACAGCGTGCCGCCGCTCAGTGGTTCGATGGGACGCTTGGCGATCATCGTTCGTTCCTCGACAGGCTGAGTTTCGACGCTTGCAGGTTCTGCGCGATGATCTGCTCGACCAGCGCCTGGCTACCCTGCTCGAGGTTGTCGTAGACCCCGGTGCTGTCTTGCACCTTGGCTTGCGCGGGCTGTTCCCCGGGTTCACCGAGGATCGCCTTGACGGTCATCGACAGGCCGATGCGCAGTGGGTGGCGCAGCACTTCCTCGCGGTCCAGGGCGATACGCACCGGCACCCGTTGCACCACCTTGATCCAGTTGCCGGTGGCGTTCTGCGCCGGGATGGTGGCGAAGGCAGCGCCGCTGCCGGCCTCGATGCCCTGGATGCGCCCGTGGTACGTCACTTTTTGGCCATACAGGTCGGCGAACAGTTCCACCGCCTGACCGACCTTGATCTGCCCCAGTTGCGACTCCTTGAAGTTGGCTTCCACCCAGACCTTGTCCAATGGCACCAGCCCCATCAGCACGGTGCCGGGCTCGATGTGCTGGCCCACTTGCACGGCACGCTTGGTGATCAGGCCATCGGCCGGTGCGGGAACCTTGGTCCGGGCCAGGGCCAGGTAGGCCTCGCGCACTCGTTCGGCCGCCGCGCTAACCTGCGGATGATTCTCCACCGTGGTCCCCTGAATCCGTGCCTGCAGGGCCGCCAGCTTGGCCTCGGCGGCGCGCACTCCGGACTGGGCCACCTGCGCCGCTTCCTCGGCGTGGTGCAGGTCTTCGCCGGAGACCCCGCCCTGGGCGATCACCGCGCGTCGCCGCTGCAGGTCCTGGCTGGCGCGGCTGGCCTCGGCCTGGCGCAACTTGACCTGGGCCGCCAGGTCGTTTTCCTCGGCATACAGGCTGTTGACCGCACGCACGGTCAGGGCCAGTTGATGGGTCGCGGCATCCAGGCCCAGGCGGGCGTCGACCGGGTCGATCTCCACCAGGGCGTCGCCGGCCTTCACCGTGTCGGTGTTCTGGATGTGCACTGCAGTAGCGGTGCCGCGGGCCTGGGCCGAGACCAGGATCACGTCGCCGCGCACGTAGGCGTTGTCGGTACTTTCGTAGAGGCGGCCGTAGAGCAGCCACCAGGCACCGGCCACGAGGATCAGGGCCAGGGCCACCAGGGTGATGATCAGGAAGTTCAGGCCACGGCGCGACTTGGCCGGGGTCGGGGTTGGGGAGGCGTCAGTCATGGGAAGTCTCTGCAAGTCGTGTGACGTTCTTGTCGGTTTCGGTCCGGCCGCCCAAGGCACGCAACAGGCCGGCGTGGTTCTGTTGCGCTGCGGTCTTGAGCTGGACCAGTTGCATGCGGGCATCGAGCACTCGGGTCTGGGCGTCGAGCACATGCAGGAAGTCGGTGAGGCTCTGGCGGTAGCGCAGGTATTCCAGGTCATAGGCCCGTTCGGCTTCGTCCAGGCCCTGCACGGTCTTTACCCGCTGGCCCTCCAGGGCCCGCAGTTGCGAGAGATAGCGGGCGACGTCGGCCAGGGCATCCACCAGCACCTGGTTGTAGTTCGCCACGGCCTCGGCATAGCCGGCCTGTTGGGCCTGGTACTGGCCGCGCAGGCGGCCGGCATCGAAGATCGGCAGGGTCAGCGCCGGGCCGACGCCGTAGGTGCGGCTGTCGTGGTGGAACAAGTTCTGGAAGCTGAAACTCTGGAATCCGGCGAAGGCCAGCAGGTCGATGTTCGGGTAGAACGCCGCGCGTGCCGCGCCAATGCGCTGGGCCTGGGCTTCGACGCGCCAGCGCTGGGCGATGACGTCCGGGCGGTTGCCCACCAGGTCGGCTGGCAGCTGCCCGGGCAATACCACGCTGCGTCGCAGGTCCGTGCCGCGAGGCCGCCATTGTTCGCCCCAGCCCGGTCCCTTGCCGGCCAGGGCCGCCAGGCGCAGTTGATAAACGCGGGCAGCGCCCTGCAGCCGGGCCTGCTCGGCCTCGAGCAAAGGGATGGGGCCGCGGGCACGGACCACGTCGACCTGGGTGCCCAATCCGGACTGCAAGCGTTGTTCGCTGATGCGGTAGATGCTGCGCCGCTGCTCCAGGGCCTGGTCGACCACGGCCTGCTGCTCCAGCACGCCGGCCAGGGCGAACCAGGTTTCCACCAGGCTGCCGCTCAGGGCCAGGCGCGCCACCGCGCGGTCGGCCTCGGCGGCCCGCAGGCTACCCACCGCCGCTTCGTTCAACGCGCGGTTCAGGCCCCAGAGGTCGAGGTTGTAGCGACCTTGCAGCAATGCCTGGCCGTCGCTATGCCAGGTGCCGGATTCGCTGGCGCTGGTCTTGTAGTGCTCGGAATCCTGGCTACGCAGGATCTGGGTCATGGCCGACAGGCCGGGCCGGGTATTGGCCTGGGCGACGTTGGCCTCGGCCTCGGCCCGGCTGATGCGCGCACTGGCGATCGCCAGGCTGGGCGAATTGTCCAGGGCCGCGTCGAGCAGGCGATCCAGGTCCGGGTCCTGGAAGGTTCGCCACCACAGGTCGTGGTCGCTGGCCGGTCTCTGGGTGGTGGCCAGGGTGAGGTCCTGGCCGGCCGCGAGGGCGTCGGCGGACAGCAGCTTGGGCGGTTCGGGCGTGTGCCCGGGGCTGATGCAGGCCGGCAGCGTCAGCAGCAGGCCCAGCAGGGTTGCAGACTGGAGCAAACGATAAGGAGCCATCACAACGTCCTTGAACGATTAGGTTGCGACGGGATGCTAGAGAGGCCCAGGTGTATTGAAAATTGCAAATAACGGAGTTTAGATTTGCACCAAATGCAAACGAGAGGCCACGATGAACTTCCCCGACCTCAACCTGCTCTTGACCTTCGACGCGATGCTGCGCGAAGGCAGCGTCACCGGCGCCGCCGAACGCATGAACCTGAGCATCCCGGCCATGAGCCGGCGCTTGGCCAACCTGCGCGAGACCATGGGCGATCCGCTGTTCGTCCTGGCGGGGCGGCGCCTGGTGCCCACGCCACTGGCCCTGGAGCTGGCGCCCCAGGTCCATGACCTGCTGGAAGACGCGCGCAATGTCCTGGGCAACAAGCAGCAGCTCAACCTGGGCACCATCAAGCGGGTGTTCACCCTGCGCGCCGAGGACGGTTTCACCGGTGCCTGGGCCTTGCGCCTGAGCCAGCGGGTCGCCGAGCAGGCGCCCCATGTCACCCTGCGCTTCATGTCCCAGGGCAACGAGGATGTCGCTGCCCTGCGCGATGGCTTGAGCGATCTGGACATCGGCATCGCCGGGCCGCTGGGCCCCGAGGTGTACAAGCAGCGCTTGTACATCGACAGCTTCGTCGGGGTGGTCAACAACCAGCATCCGCTGGCTCGCCTGGCCCATGTCAGCGCCCAGGACCTGGTGTCCTATCCGCACCTGTCGGTCTCGCGTCGGGGGCGCACCCGCGGGCCGCTGGACCTGGAGCTGGAGAAGATCGGCCTGCAACGCAAGGTACCGCTGGTGGTGCCCGGCTTCCAGGCGGCCATGCAGTTGGCTAGCACCTCGGAGCTGGTGGCGGTGATTCCCCGGCGTTTCGTCGAATGGTCCTTGCCGCTGCTGCCGCTGAGCATCTTCACCCTGCCGGTGGTGACCCCCAGCGGCGAGTTCTCCCAGGCCTGGCACCCACGGGTGAACAATGACCAGGTGCATCGCTGGTTGCGCCAGCAAGTGCAGGAGTGTTCCAGTAGTTGAACGGGGCGGGGTTTGCCGCTGGTTGGTCCTGGCGCTTCGGCAGAGGGCCGATATGGCCCCCGTGCAAGCCGCCAAGAGATTCCGTCAGGGTTTCGGGAAGGGCGCTGGTTTGTCTACCATGGCGCGCCCCTGCCGCTGATCGCGGGGCGCCTGGAATTGGAAGCTTGAGCGGGAGAGTGGCTGCAATGATGTTCGACCATGGAAGGCTGCAGGGCATGCCCAGGGCGCAAGCCGGGTTGTTCTGCCTGCTGGCTGCGGAGCGGCTGGTGCCGGTCTACCGGGCTTTTTCCGAGAAGTACCGTTCGGGCACGGACGTCAATGCCGAGGTCCTGGAGCTGCTGTTCCAGCAGGTCGGTCGCTGGCACGGCTTGCCGTTGCAGGCGCTGCACCAGCGGTTGTACGAGGCGATCCCGGATACCCAGGACTTCAGCGACGAGTTGGCCGACCAGGCTCAGTGCGCGGTGATCGGTACTTGCTACTGCATCGAGTACCTGCTTTCGGGCGAACCTGACAAGGCTCGCTGGGCCGTCGGCAAGGTGCTCGAGGCCATCGATGTGCTGGATGAACCGCTGGAGCAGGAAATCGCCCATGAGCTTGCCTGGTGTTCGAGGCTGCTGGAGCTTCTGGAGTGCCGCGAGCAGGACGATCCGCGCTCGATCGCGCGACTGCGTTGGGACAACCAGCAGCACTGTGTGCCAGTGGTAGCCAGTAATGGCCAATGACTTGCCAGCCCGGATATCGGCGATGACCTTTCGACAGCTCGCGGCAGGTGCCTGGAATGCATGAGCGCAAATTGCACAATCTCCTGGCCCTGGGGCCCGAGGAGCGGCTCGACTATTTCGTGCGCAAGCTGGTGGATTTCGAGCAGGCATGGGGACTCTACGACAGCGGATGGGCCACCTCGGCTTGCGATGCTGGCGAGGCCGTGCCCTTCTGGCCCGAGGCCGCGCTGGCCGAGTCTTGCGCCACCGACGCCTGGGCTGGTTTTAGCGCGCGGCCTATCGCCCTCGACGAGTTTCGCGGCAGATGGTTGCCGGGGCTGCAGGCGGACAACCGCGCCTGCCAGGTATTCCCCGTGCCGACGCATCCAGGAGTACTCATCAGCCCCGATGACCTGGCAGGCTTGATCCACGACGAGCTGGATCAATATCAGTAAGCCCGGGAGCGAAGAGATTTTATGCAAGCACAAGAGCGCATCCAGCTGTACGTCGTCTTGAAGTCCCTTGATCGACTGGCAAGCCTCCAATTACCGCAGCCGCTGACAGTTCCCGGGTTCTGCCGGGACTTTCTCGACCAGGCCTGGATCTGCCTGGGTGGAGGGTCGGCGCCGGACTGCGAAGGCCTGGAAGCGGAGCTAGATGCCGTGGTGGTGGACGAGCAGGATGCCAGTGGCGCCCAGGTACTGGGCAACCTGTACCTGTATGCCTTCTCGGACCTGTTGCTGTACTTCGAGGAGGGGCAGGAGGCGAGCCTGGAGTGTGCCCGGGAATCGATCATCGACCTGCATGATTATCTGGCTGCCCAGGCATTCCTCGAGCAGGCGGGGATCGACCATGGCATCGCCCTGAGTCCGGCCCAGGAGCGGCAGATCGCGGCAGACCCGGTCTACGCCCGGGAGCGACAGTTGCAGGAGTCCGATCGGGCCCACGCAGCACAGTACAGCGATTGGGCGACCGTGGTCCGTTGAGCCTGGTACTCGCTGTCCAGCCGTGTCGATGAACGAGGATATGGGCTGGCCTGTTCGCGCATCCTGTGAATATGAACGAGCTTGTTTTTACTTATATTTACAGATATCACTTTTCCTGATTGTTAATGTAGCGGGCTCAATAGCCTGCGGCTTTCATTGCAATTCCGACATGTTCGAATAAGTGCTGCGGCGATATGCCGGGGTTTATCGAATTTTTACCAAGATTTAACTTCGATGGGATTCTTATGAGCCCTGATGCAAGTTGCTGGTTGAAGGCCGACGCCAATGAAATAGCGCTTATGGCTGGTCTGGTGCGTGCAGTCATACTGTTTTTTGATATCAAGTAGATATTGAATTAATCAGATGGGGAAGTTCGGGCTGGGTTCTGCTGTGCTTCCGGTCGGGTAGTTGCAAGTTGCCGGCTATTGTTTGAAGCCTCGATAAGTCTGCTGCGTGGAGCATGGGACCTCGAGGCCCAATGAATACAAGTTTCTGCATGGTACAAGGCTGGACCATTCGGATTGTTCAATCCTGGAGTTTGGGCCATGCCTGATTTTTCCCGTAGAACCTTGATCAAGTTGAGTTTGCTTGCGGCATCGCCATTGGTGGCTCCAGTCATCGCCAGGGGCGCGCCAGTTCCCGCTGCCAAGAGCGTCCTGGTGATCGGTGCCGGTATTTCCGGGCTGGCCGCCGCCAGGATGCTGCACGCGGCCGGTCATCGTGTGACGGTGATCGAGGGCCGTGACCGGGTCGGTGGGCGGATATGGACCAATCGCAGTTGGCGGGATACTCCGGTGGACCTGGGGGCCTCCTGGATCCATGGCGTCGATGGCAACCCGGTCGCCAACCTGGCCCGGCAGTTGGGGATCGAGACCGTGGTGTATGACGTGGAAAAACCTGCGTCGAACCTGGTCTACGACGCCGATGGACGCAAGCTGGGCAGCAAGGAGCTGGAGTGGCTCACGCAACTTCAGGACCAGGCGAACAAGCTCCTCGGGCGCAAAGTGCAAGGCGCCGCGCCAGAGCGCAATGCCCGGGACGAAATGCTGCAGGTACTCGCCGGGTTGGCCGGTACACAGGCCGAGAAGGCCACGGTCATGGAACTGTTCAGTCGCGAACTGGAGGACGGGCTCGCCGCCGACCCGCAGGACATCGCTGCCTGGGGGTTGCAGGAAGGCAGTGGCTTCGATGGCCATGAAGTGATCTTTCCCAAGGGCTACGGACAACTGGTGGACCGGTTGGCCGAGGGCCTGGAGATTCGCTTCAACCATCGGGTCACCGGCATCCGGCATGACCCATCGGGCGTGCGGGTGGTTACCAGCCATGGCGAACTGGCGGGGGATATCGCGATCGTCACCTTGCCCCTGGGAGTGCTCAAGGAAGGCGGAGTCACGTTCTCGCCGGCACTGCCCGTGGCCAAGCGCGGCGCCATCGAGCGCCTGGGCATGGGGGTCTACAACAAGGCGGTGTTCCTGTTCCCGGAAGTGTTCTGGGGCCAGGCCGCGATCATCAGCCAGTTGAATACCGACAAGGGCCTGTGGGCCAACTGGTACCCCTTCAACCACTACGCCAAGAAACCCGTGCTCTGCGCCCTGCATGGCGGCACCCCGGCCCGGTTGCTCGAAGGCATGTCGAACCAGGAGATCCAGGACGACGCCATGGCCCACCTGCGCCAGATGTTCGGCTCCTCGATCCCGCTGCCGAGCGATATGCACATCACTCGCTGGCATGCAGATCCCTTTGCCCGCGGCAGTTATTCCTTTCCCCAGGTCGGGGCGCGGCCGTCTGACCGCCAGGATCTTGCGGCCCCGGTCGGCAATACCTTGCTGTTCGCCGGGGAGGCTACCCATCCGGACTACAGCGCGACGGTCCATGGCGCGCTGCTATCGGGCTGGCGCGAGGCGCGTCGGGTGCTGGGCGAGCCGGTCTGAACCTGCCGGCGGCTCAGGGCAGTTCGCCGATTCGTTCGCGCAAGACCCGGGCCAGCTGTCCTGCCTGGGCCTGCTTGTCGGACCAGTCGTCCACCAGTTGCCCCAGGTAGGCACGACGTGCGTACTCCAGAGTGCCGGCCAGTTGTGCCGGAAGCTGCGCGATGGCCCAGCTCGCGGCCTGGGCCTTGTCGAGGAAATCCCCGGCCTGGGCGGTACGCCACATCCTGGCCAGGGTCAGCAAGACGTTGCGCTCATCTCCGTGCAGTCCCTGTAGCAACGCCGGCAGTGCCCTGGCCATGGCCTGGCGGACCTGCTCCGGGGATGTGTCCGGCAGCCTCCGGGCAGCGTTCGTCACCAGCAGCGCAACGGCCTGGAGCCGGGCCTGGGCCAGCAGCAAGCGGTATTCCGGGTCGGTATGGGGCATGGGCAACTCGCCGTTCTCGAAGTCCGTTCGCAGCCATTCTCCATAGACCAGCTCGGCCCGTGGCGCACAACCCGGTTCGCCCAGGTCGGCTTGGCGAAAGACCAGCAGTTCGAGGCAGCGCGGCCCACCGGCGATGGCCGGGTGCCGTGCCGAAAGGCGCAGCAGTCCGGCGGTCAGGGCCTTGCGTTGCTGCTGGTCCAGGCCCTGTTCGACCGTCGCCAGCAGATCGATGTCGCTCTGTGGCCGCAGGCCCCCGGTGACGGCCGAGCCGTGCAGGTACAGCGCCAGCAGATTGGGGCCGAGTACTTGCTTGAGGAGCGCCAGCGCAGCTTGTAGCTGCGGATCGTTGGTCAAGCAGTGGTGCATGTTCAGTGCGCTCCTGGGGTATCCGCGGCAGGTTCCTCGGCGGCCTGGCAAGCCTGGGCCTTGAGAAAGGCCAGGCAGGTGGCGACCGCGGGGGTGCGTGGCCCGTGGCTGGTTTCGAACAGCACGATGTCACGTTGGATCCGCGGCTTGACGATGGGCAGCCAGGTCAGCTCGTTGCACAGCAGTCCTTCTGCGGTCAGGCGAGGCACGATGCCGACACAGAATCCGGCGCGGATCAGGCTGTACAGGGTTTCGGTGAAGGAGACCCGGTACGCCGCCTTGACGATGACTTCCTGGGCCTTGGGCGAACCCAGCGCCAGGTCGGCGACGCTGCCCAGCAGGAAGTGCGCCACCGGCCGGTTATCGAGCTGGGCCCAGCTCGCGCTACGGGCGGCACATAGCGGATCGTCCTGGCGCACCACCACCACCAGTTCGTCGACCAGCAAGCGGTGCATGGGCAATGCGGCCGTCGCATCGCCGGCACCGATGCCGAAGTCCACCTTGGCGCTGCGCACATCATTGATCAGCGCCCGGGTGGGCAGGTCGATGAAGTCGAAACGCAGGTCGGCATGTTGTCGTTGCAGCTCCTGGAGCTTGGGCAGGATCCGGTGGGCCACCGACGGAACCAGGCCGATGCGGATCGTCTGCTGGCGTTCCTGGCTGATGTGGACCATGTCGGCCACGGCATTGCCCGCGGTGTTCAGCAGGTGCTCGGCGATGGGCAGGATCGCCGCGCCGATCTCCGAGAGGGTGACCTGGTGGCCTTTGCGAATGAACAACTGGGCGCCGATCAGGCGTTCGGTCTCCTTGATCGAGGTGCTCAGGGCGGAGGCGGTCAGGGCCAGTTCCTCGGCGGCCAGGCGAAAGTGCAGGACCCGGCTGAGGGTGGCGAAGTAGTGCAGGTGGCGCAACGACAGGGCAGCGAGCAGGCGCTTGGAGACGCCACTTGTTTCCTTGGAATTCATGGGGGGTATTCCTGGCGCGAAGGACTGTCGGAGAGTCTGCCAGCTCATTAATGAAAATCTAATGAACATGCAGAATTAACAACTTTTTCCATTGATTTGCCGGCATATACTCGAAACACCAAGCCGTGGCCACTGGCCCGCCAAGGCCTGCTGGATGACAGAACAACAATAATGATCAGAGGGGCGCTCGACCATGATTCAAGATCCTGTGCTGGGTGATTTCCTGCGGCGTATTCCCAAGACCGACTTGCATATCCACCTGCTGGGCGCCATTCGCCCGGATACTCTCGCGGCCCTGGGGCGCAAGCATGGCCTGTCTTTGCCCACCGGGGACGCTCGGCAGATCTACCAGTACCGGGACTTTCCGGGCTTTTTGAAGCTCCTGCGCCTGGCCGGGCAGTGCCTGGTGGACCGGGAAGATTTTGCCCGGGTGGCCTACGAACTGTTGGAAGACGCCCAGCGCAAGGGCAATTGCCGGCACCTGGAGCTGTCGTTCAACCCCACGGTGTTTCTCGATAACCAGGTGCGCTATCCCG
Source organism: Pseudomonas piscis (assembly GCF_009380155.1). GTDB lineage: Bacteria > Pseudomonadota > Gammaproteobacteria > Pseudomonadales > Pseudomonadaceae > Aquipseudomonas > Aquipseudomonas piscis. Next base: position 506,734 of record NZ_WHUV01000003.1, read on the forward strand.
TGGTGGTGGATGGCCTGGTCGATGGCATGCACGCCGCCCGGCGCGATTTCGCCATTTCCAGCTTGCTGGTTCCCTGTATCGACCGCGAACGCCCGGCAGGGGTGGCCCGGGCCATGGTCGAGCAAGTGCTGGAGCATCGACGTGACGAAGTGGCCGGCATCGGCATGGACTTCGCCGAGGGCAAGGGCCCGCCGCAAAGGTTCATCGAGGCCTACCAGCTGGCTGCGCGCCATGGCCTGCGGCGCACTGCCCATGTCTGCGAGGACAACCAGCCCCTGGCGCTGGCACCGCCCACTCACCTGCGGACCTGCATCGAGGCCCTGGCCTGCGATCGTGTCGACCATGGCTACAACCTGCTGGCCGACCCGGAAGCGGTAATCGCGGCGCGTGAGCAGGGCATCGCCTTCAATGTCACCGTGTGCACCGCCAAGAAAAGCAACCTGGGCAACCGCATGGACGCGATCAAGCTGATGCACGATGCCGGCCTGTGCCTGAACATCGGCACCGACGATCCCTACCTGCACCACACCGACCTCGAGCATTCCTGGACCAAGCTGTTCAGCCACTGCGGCTGGGGCATCCACCAGGCTCGCCAACTGGCCCTGGCCGGGGTCGATGCCTGTTGGCTGGACGCTGGTGCCAAGCGGACGTTGCACCAGGAGTTCTCCCGGGAAATCGACCGGCTCACCGTCCAGGTCTGGCCACGGATCAAGCCGTCCTACATCGGTGAGCGGGCCGCCTAGTCCAGGCTGTCGCGACGCTTGGGAGTCATCGTGATGAGCCATGCCAAGACCCGGCACCTGCGCCGCTCGCAGTGGACGGCGGTGGTGCTGCTGATGCTGATGGGCATCGTCAATTATTTCGACAGAAGCACGGTGGCGATCGCCAACCATTTGTTGAGCGCCGACCTGTCGCTGTCCGCCACGCAGATGGGCTGGATCTTCTCGGCCTTCTCCTGGGCCTATGCCTTTGCGCAGTTGCCCAGCGGTGCCCTGGTGGATCGCAAGGGCGCGCGGCTGGTGCTCGGTTGGGCCCTGGCGGCATGGTCGGCCGCCCAGGCGGTCTGTGGCCTGGCCACCTCGATGTTGCAGTTGCTGGTGGCGCGGGTCTGCCTGGGCGTTGGCGAGTCACCGCAATACACCGGCGGGGTCAAGGTGATCAGCGACTGGTTCCCGGTGAGCGAGCGCGGCCTGCCCACCGGCGCGTTCCTGGCTTCCACCACCCTGGGCTCGATGATCGCGCCGCCGCTCTTGACCGGCCTGATGCTGGCTTTCGGCTGGCGTGGGATGTTCGTCATCATGGGCCTGGTGGGTGGCCTGCTGGCGCTGGTGTGGCTGGTGTTGTACCGCGATCGCCAGCCAACGCAGTGCACCTGCGCAGACCTGGACTGTTTCCAGGTCGCCAGCACGGCCGATACCCCTGCGTCCCAGGCCAGCTTCGCCGACTGGAAGGGGCTGTTCCGGCACCGCACCACCTGGGGCATCGCCCTGGGTTTCATCGGCGTCATGTACATGGTGCTGCTGACCCTGGCGTGGCTGCCCGGTTACCTGGCCGGCGAACGCCAACTGAGCGTGGCGGGCACCGGCTGGGCACTGACCATTCCTTATCTGTTCGCGACCCTGGGCATGTTCAGCAGCGGGTGGCTGGCCGATCGACTGATCGCTGCCGGGGCCAGGCCGATCGCCAGCAGGAAGCTGCCGTTGATCGTCGGGCTACTGGGCGGTGCCTTGTTCAGCGTGCCCTCGGTGTTCGTGGATAGCATCGTCGCCTGCATCGCCTACCTCTCGCTGGCGATGTTCTTCGTCAACCTGGCCGGAGGCTCTGCCTGGGGGCTGGTGAGCGTGGCCGCACCGCGCCAGCTCGTGGCCTCGCTGGGCAGCATCCAGAACCTCGTCGGCTTTTTCGGCGGCTCCTTCGCCCCCGTGGTGAGCGGCTGGATCATCGACCGTACTCATTCCATTGCCCTGGCTTTCGTCTTGGCGGCCTGCGTGGCCTGTGTGGCGGCCCTGGCCTACTACACCCTGGTCCACCAGCCGATCGGTGGCGAAGGCGAACCCGCAAGTGCTGGATCCGACGTGACAATAAAAACAGGAGGCTGACCCGATGCTACCGACCACCATTACCCACGACTTCGTCAAAGGCTTGCCGAAGGCTGAATTGCACCTGCACCTGGAAGGGACGCTGGAGCCCGAGTTGAAGCTGGCCCTGGCGCAGCGCAACCGGATCGATATCGGCCAGGGCACCATCGAGGAGATCAAGCGCAGCTACAGGTTCGATTCGCTGTCGTCATTCCTGCAGGTGTACTACCCGGCGATGAACGTCCTGCAGCAGGAGGAGGACTTCTACCAACTGGCCATGGCCTACCTGCACAAGGCCCGGGAACACAATGTCCGCTATGTCGAGCTGTTCTTCGATCCCCAGGCCCACACCAGTCGTGGCATCGCTTTCGCGACCGTGATCGACGGCTATCACCGGGCCGTCCGCGAGAGCCCCGCCCTTGGCGTGGAAAGCGCCCTGGTCATGTGCTTTTTGCGGGACATGTCCGCGCAATCGGCCGCCGATACCCTGGAACAGGCCCTGCCGTACCGCGAGCAGATCCTGGGCATCGGCCTGGATTCCGACGAGAACGGCAACCCGCCGGGAAAATTCAAGGAGGTCTTCGAAAAGGCCAGGCAGGCGGGTTTCCACCTGACCATGCATTGCGACATCGACCAGCACAATTCCATCGGCAACATTCGCCAGGCCTTGCTGGATATCCAGGTCGATCGCCTGGATCACGGCACCAACATCGTCGAGGACCAGGAACTGGTGGCGTATGTGCGGGACAAGGGCATCGGCCTGACCTGCTGCCCGGTGTCCAATGGTTTCGTCGGCGACATGAAGGGCAACGAGATCCTGCAATTGCTGCGGGCCGGGGTGAAGGTCACGGTCAATTCCGATGATCCGGCGTACTTCCAGAGCTATGTGTCCGACGACATGTTCGCCCTGGCGCAGAGCTACTCGATGACCCCCGCCGAGATGGTGCAACTGGCGCGCAATTCCTTCGAGGTCAGCTGGTTGCCGGACGACAGGAAAGCTGCGTACCTGCGGCAAATCACCGATTACGTGGACGCCTGTTAGGGGGGAGGGTGGCCTGGCGCCGATCATCCGGGGCGCCGGGACTGCGTTCTCGGGCCTGTTGATCAGTCGCCGTCAGCCGCTGTGCGCTTGCCGCCGCGGTAGGCGCCGGGTGGCAGGCCGGTCCATTGCTTGAAGGCGCGCTGGAAAGCGCTGGGTTCGGAATAGCCGAGCAACTGCGCCAGGTCCGCGACGCTCATCGAACCGCGCACCAGCAGGCTGCAAGCGAGGTCGCGCCGCAGGTCATCGCGGATGCCAAGGAAGTTGGTGCCCAGATCCGCCAGCTTGCGCGCCAGGGTTTGCCGCGACATGCCCAGGGCCTCGGCGGCTTGGGGTTCAGAGAGGCCGGCAAAGGGTTCGGCGGCACTGAGCAAGCCGCGCAGATGGGCTTCGAAGCTGGCCGCCGGGCCGGGGGAGAGCAGGGTTTGCAGCAAGTGACGGGCAAAACGCGCGGCCTCCTCGGGGCGCCGCAGGAGTGGCGCTCGCAGGCTCGCCGCGGGCAGCTCCAGCAGGGCCTGCGTGCCGCACAGGGGTTGGCGCCCGAACAGGAAGCGGGTTTGGGCGGCGAAGCCGGCGAGGGCCTCGGGCAGGACCACCTGGCGCAGCGGCAGGGTCTGGCCCGCCAGCCAGCTGCCGGTGTGCCAGAGGGCGAGCAACAGCATGTGCGGCCACAAGGTGGAATCGGCCTGGACCGCGGTCCGTGGGGTCAGTACCAGGCGGGCGCTCTTGTGGTCCTTTTCCAGGTGCCAGGGCAGCGAGTCGTCGAACAGCCGATAGAAGCGCGCCGCTTCGTCGAAGGCATCGGCCAGGGTCGGCAGGTGCACCAGTAGCCGCAACAATTGCGCGAAGCTGCCCGGGGGCACCGGGCGGGCGAAGAAACCGAAGGCCTCGTCATGGCCGCTACCCACCGCCAGGCGACTCAAGGCCCGGTAGTGCCGTGGGGCGATGCGTTGCCCGTCACGCAGCACTTGCGCCGACAAGCCGCTGCGCTGCAACAACGCAGCCAGGGCCGGTGGCTCGAGGCGTAGCTGGGCCAGCATTTCGCGGGCGAAGCGCGCGGGGATGGTCGGGGCAACGATCCAGTCGGTCATGTCAGTTGAGGCAAAGCGTCATTGGCGATGGCTCCTCTAGTCTTGCACATTGATGCGACCTACCACCCGGGAGTGCAGCGATGACTGACAAGACCTTGCCCGAGCAGCATGACTTCATGAGCAGCGGCTATGCCAGAACCTATCCCTCGACCGCCGGCACCCAGGAGCCCGTGCCGGCGCAGCGCCTGGACTCGCTCCTGGAGGATCTGCTGCGCGATGGTTTCGTGGTGCTCGAACGGTTGTTCGATGAGCAGCAGGTTACCCGCATGCGCGAACAACTGCTGGCGCAGTTGTCGCCCCATACCGGGCGCAATGCCTTCGAAGGCTTGCGGACCCAGCGCCTGTACGCGGTGATCGCCAAGACCCTGGCCTGCAACCCGCTGGTGGAGCATCCCCTGGTGCTGGGCCTGCTGGATCGAATCCTGGCGCCCAATTACCTGCTTTCCCAGCTGCAGGCCATCAATATCCTCCCGGGGGAGGTCGCCCAGAGCCTGCACTACGACGATGCCTTCTATCCTATGGCTCGCCCGCGTCCGCCCTATGGCGCGGCGACGGTGATGGCCATCGACGATTTCACCGAGCAGAACGGCGCGACCCTGGTGATTCCCGGCAGCCACCTGTGGGACGCGCGCCTGCCCACTGCGGCCGAGCGTGCAGCGGCGCGGCCAGTGGTGATGCCCAGGGGATCGTTGGTGTTGTTCCTCGGTACTCTCTGGCATGGCGGTGGGGCCAATCGCAGCACGGCCCCGCGCCTGGCCTTGACCGCGCAGTACTGCGAACCCTGGGCGCGCCAGCAGGAGAACTTCAGCCTGTCCATTCCCCGCCATACCGTGCGCCAGTGCAGCGAGCATATCCAGCGCCTGCTGGGGTATTCGATCCATGCGCCGTTCATGGGCATGGTCAACGGCATGCACCCCAAGCGGGTCCTGGAAGAGTCTTCCGAGCAAGGCATCGACTGAGGTTCGAGCGTGCCTTGCCAGCCAAGGCACGGAGCTTTCGCGCACCGGGCCAGCTGGGGGGCTTGGCCGTCAGTCGGCTCGGGTGGTGAAGGGCAGGCACCGGGCAGAATAAGCTTTTGAATACCCGGGATATTCTGTAGCCTTGCGCGGCTCCAACGTTGTCCGTGCCTGATGCATCCACTCTCCCGGCGGGGCCCTGAGCGGTCCGGAGCCGGTGGTATACTCGACTTTCGCGCCCAAGCGCCTGCAGGTCTTGCGAACATGACGCAAATTTCCGAACGCCTTCTGGTTCAAGCCCACCTCGATGCCAAGCAACCCGTGCCGTTGAGTGCCGAGCAAGAAGCCCATTTCCGTACCGCCATCGCGGCTGAGCTCAAGGCCCAGGACGCGGTGCTGGTTGCCCACTTCTATTGCGATCCGGTGATCCAGGCCCTGGCCGAAGAGACCGGTGGCTGTGTTTCCGACTCCCTGGAAATGGCCCGCTTCGGCAATGCCCATCCGGCCAAGACCGTGGTGGTGGCCGGAGTGCGTTTCATGGGCGAGACGGCGAAGATCCTCAACCCCGAAAAACGCGTGCTCATGCCGACCCTGGAAGCCACCTGCTCCCTGGACCTGGGGTGTCCGGTGGATGAGTTCTCGGCATTCTGCGACCAGCATCCCGAGCGCACCGTGGTGGTCTATGCCAACACCTCTGCGGCGGTGAAGGCCCGGGCCGACTGGGTGGTGACTTCCAGCTGTGCCCTGGAGATCGTCGAGAGCCTGATGGACAACGGCGAGAAGATCATCTGGGGGCCCGACAAGCACCTGGGCACCTACATCCAGCGCCAGACCGGTGCCGACATGCTGTTGTGGGACGGTGCCTGCATCGTCCACGAAGAGTTCAAGTCCAAGCAGTTGGAAGACATGCGGGTGCTGTATCCGGATGCGGCGATCCTGGTGCATCCGGAGTCGCCAAGCTCGGTGATCGAACTGGCCGATGCGGTGGGTTCCACCAGCCAGCTGATCGCCGCGGCGCAGCGCTTGCCGAACAAGACCTTCATCGTCGCCACCGACCGCGGCATCTTCTACAAGATGCAGCAGCTGTGTCCGGACAAGGTGTTCATCGAGGCACCTACTGCCGGTAATGGCGCGGCTTGCCGCAGTTGTGCCCATTGCCCGTGGATGGCCATGAACACCCTGGAGCGCACCCTGCATTGCCTGCAGCAGGGCAGCAACGAGATCCATGTGGACCCGGCGCTGATCCCTAACGCCATCCGCCCGCTCAAGCGCATGCTGGATTTCACCCAGGCCGCGCGGATGAAGCTGGCCGGCAACGCCTGAAGCTTGTCCCGGCAAAAAAAACGCCCCGATCTGTCGGGGCGTTTTTCATTGGGGGCGGATCATTTCTTCCGCTTGGGGATGCGCACCAACTGGGTGTTGGAATAGATGTCGTGCCAGCTGCGTTTCTGCTTGTCCAGCAGCACCCAGAAAAAGCCCAGGCCGGCACACAGCCAGGAGGCGATGGATACCATGAAGCGCAGTAGCGCCTGCCACAGGCTGATACGGCTGCCGTCGGCGTTCTGCACCCGAATGCCCCAGACCTGCATGCCCAGGGTCTGGCCGGAGTGGGTCCAGAACTTGGCGAAGAAACCGAACAGCACGAACAGCAGGACCGTGGAGTACAGCGGATCGCCATCCAGGGCCCCGGACTCGGTCAGGGCGCGCATCTTGGCTTCGCCAATGATCTGCATCTGGATCAGCTTGTAGATGCCGCCCGTGACGATCAGCAGGGCGACACATAGCAGGAAGTCATAGAACATCGCTGCCAGGCGACGGCCCAGGCCGGCGGCGGGGAATTCGCCCTGGGGGCTTAGCAGGTGTTTGGGCATGACAGGCTCTCGTCTGGAAAAAAGAAGCCATTTTACGGATTTGCGCACACAAAAAAGCCCCTGATGTCAGCATCAGGGGCTTTTTCGTTGCAGACGATTAAGCTTCTGCTTGTACTTCGTCAGCCTGCATGCCTTTCTGGCCTTGCACAGCGATGAAGGTCACTTTCTGGCCTTCTTTCAGGCTCTTGAAGCCGTTACCTTGAATGGCGCGGAAGTGTACGAACAGATCCGGACCGCTCTCTGGAGTGATAAAACCAAAACCTTTCTCGTCGTTAAACCACTTGACGGTACCGCTCTGACGTTGGGACATTTCTTATTTCCTTTGACGCTAAAAAATTAATGACAGTCTCTTCCTTGGGGAAGAGTACTGGGCTGGGTTGCAGGAAAGTAAGAGACGTCGAACGGGTGTAGCAAACTTGTTAGCTACTGCCCAGGTCACGATTCCAAGCGACCCATGCAAACACAGTGGGGAGACTCTACGCCAACTACGGGAGAAAAAACAAGCCCCGCGAAGCCCCGGTTTTACACAGCTTGCCGAGGTTTGGCGGAACTAGCGTGCACGGCTTATTCGATAGAGTTGTTCAATTGTTTTCGAGCGTTATAAGTGCCTTTCAGTATCGAAAATATGCACTGTTTTATGGCGGTTGCGTTACAGATTAGTGCACTTCTAACGCAACCGCGTTACTTATAGAAACAGTCGTTTAGCCGCGGTAGTAGCGTTGGGGCACGAATGGCATTTTGCTTACAAGCATTGGCACCTTTTTCCCACGAACTATTGCGCAAACCTGCGTGTCGAGCGCCGTGTACCGGATATCCAGGTAACCCATTGCCAGCGGGCCGCCCAGGGTCGGGCCGAAACCGCCGCTGCAGACGCTGCCGATGATGTTGCCGTCAGCATCGACGATTTCCGCACCTTCGCGAACCGGCGTGCGTTCCTGGGGCAGCAGGCCGACACGCTTGCGCGCCACGCCCTCTTGCTGCTGGGCGAAGATCACTTCGGCACCGGGGAAGCCACCCGCCCGCGGACCATCGGCCCGACGTGCCTTGGAGATGGCCCAGAGCAGGCTGGCCTGGATCGGCGTGGTCTGTTCGTTCATGTCATGGCCATAGAGGCACAGACCGGCTTCCAGGCGCAGCGAATCGCGGGCGCCGAGGCCGATCGGGGCCACTTCCGGTTCCGCCAGCAGGGCGCGGGCGATCTTCTCGGCCTGGGCCGTCGGGATCGAGATCTCGAAGCCGTCTTCGCCGGTGTAGCCTGAACGGCTGACGAAGCAGTCGACGCCCAGCAGCGTCACCGGCTTGAACTGCATGAAGGTCATCTGCGCCACTTGCGGCGCCAGGCGCGCCAGCACGCTGACTGCGGCCGGGCCTTGCAGGGCCAGCAGGGCACGCTCCTCGAACAGCGGCTGGATCTCGCACTGCTCGCCAATGTGCCGGCGCAGGTGGGCCAGGTCCTGTTCCTTGCAGGCGGCGTTGACCACCAGGAACAGTTGCTCGTCGCCCAGGTTGGCCACCATCAGGTCGTCGAGAATGCCGCCTTGTTCATTGGTGAACATGGCGTAGCGCTGCATGCCCACCGGCAGGTCGATGATGTCCACCGGCACCAGGGTCTCCAGGGCCTTGGCGGCGTTGGCGCCGCGCAGCAGGATCTGGCCCATGTGGGACACATCGAACAGCCCGGCCTGCTCGCGGCTGTGCTGGTGTTCCTTCATCACGCCCAATGGGTACTGCACCGGCATGTCGTAGCCGGCGAACGGCACCATGCGCGCGCCGAGTTCCAGGTGCAGGCTGTGCAATGGGGTTTTCAACAGTGTTTCGGTGGACATGGCGACTCCTGAAAAATGGACCGATACCAAGCGTGGGTATCAGCACTCGATGATGTTCACGGCCAGACCGCCACGGGCGGTCTCCTTGTATTTGCTTTTCATGTCGGCGCCGGTCTGGCGCATGGTGCGGATGACCTTGTCCAGGGACACGAAGTGCTGCCCGTCTCCGCGCAAGGCCATGCGCACCGCGTTGATGGCTTTCACCGAACCCATGGCGTTGCGCTCGATGCAGGGCACCTGCACCAGCCCGCCGATGGGATCGCAGGTCAGCCCGAGGTTGTGTTCCATGCCGATTTCCGCGGCGTTCTCCACTTGCTGCACGCTGCCGCCCAGGACTTCGCACAGGGCACCGGCGGCCATCGAGCAGGCCACGCCCACTTCACCCTGGCAGCCGACTTCGGCGCCGGAGATCGAGGCGTTTTCCTTGTACAGGATGCCGATGGCGGCGGCAGTCAGGAGAAAACGCACCACCCCGTCCTCGTTGGCCCCGGGAATGAAGCGCATGTAGTAGTGCAGGACCGCCGGGATGATGCCGGCCGCGCCGTTGGTGGGGGCGGTGACCACCCGACCGCCATTGGCGTTTTCCTCGTTGACTGCCAGGGCGTAGAGGTTGACCCAATCCAGTACCGACAGCGCATCGCGCAGCGCGGCTTCCGGGTGCTTGCACAACTGCCGGTACAGGGCCGGGGCCCGGCGCTTGACCTTGAGCCCGCCCGGCAATATCCCTTCATGCCGGCAGCCGGCATCCACGCAGTCCTGCATCACCTGCCAGATCTTCAGCAGGCCCTCGCGGGTCTGGGCTTCCGGGCGCCAGGCGCTTTCGTTGCCCAGCATCACCTGGCTGATGGACAGGCCGTAGGTGCTGCAGTGCTGCATCAGCTCCCGGGCGGTCTTGAACGGAAAGGTCAGTGGCGTGGCGTCCTCGACGATGCGGTCGGCGCCGGCGGCGTCTTCATCGACGACGAAACCACCGCCCACGGAGTAGTACTCGCGGCTGCGGATCTGCAATCCGGCGCTATCGAAGGCACGGAAGATCATGCCGTTGGGGTGATAGGGCAGGGGCTTGCGGATCAGCGCCAGGTGTTCTTTCTCGTTGAACGCGATGCGCTGTTCGCCGAGCAGGTTGATGCTTGCGCTGCTGCGTATCGCTTGCAGGCGAGCACCGATGCTTTCGGTATCCACGGTGTCCGGGTGTTCGCCTTCCAGGCCCAGCAGCACGGCCTTGTCGCTGCCGTGGCCCTTGCCGGTGGCGCCCAGCGAGCCATACAGCTCGACCTTGACGCTGGCGGTGGCGGCCAGCAGCTGTTCACGCCGCAAGCCCTCGACGAAGCGCGCGGCTGCGCGCATCGGGCCGACGGTGTGGGAGCTGGAGGGGCCGATGCCAATCTTGAACAGGTCGAACACGCTCAGGGACATGTTGGTTCTCCGGTTTCTTGTTATAGCGGCAGCTGTAAGTCGCAAGCCGCAAGCTGCAAGTCAGAAGTCGGGCAACTCTTGCTTGCAGCTTGAGGCTATTAGCTTGTTGCTGCCTTAAGCGTAGTTTTCGATCGACGGGCAGGCGCACACCAGGTTGCGGTCGCCGAACACGTTGTCGACTCGGCCCACCGGTGGCCAGTACTTGCCTTCGACCAGCGACGCCACCGGGTACACCGCCTGCTCGCGGCTGTACGGGTGCGTCCACTCGCCAACCAGTTCCGCCGCAGTATGCGGAGCGTTCTTGAGCGGGTTGTCATCCTTGTCCAGGGTGCCGTTCTCCACGGCGCGGATCTCCTCGCGGATGCGGATCATGGCGTCGCAGAAACGATCCAGTTCTTCCTTGGACTCGCTTTCGGTCGGCTCGATCATCAGCGTGCCGGCCACCGGGAACGACATGGTCGGGGCGTGGAAGCCGAAGTCGATCAGGCGCTTGGCCACGTCGTCGACGCTGATGCCGCTGCTGTCCTTGAGTGGACGCAGGTCGAGGATGCACTCGTGGGCCACCAGGCCGTTGCTACCGGTATAGAGCACGGGATAGTGCTCTTCCAGGCGCCGGGCGATGTAGTTGGCGTTGAGGATTGCCAATTGCGAGGCACGCTTGAGCCCGGCACCGCCCATCATGCGGATGTACATCCAGGTGATCGGCAGGATGCTGGCGCTGCCGAACGGTGCGGCGCTGACGGCTCCCTGCTTGTTGTCCAGCACCGCGTGGCCCGGCATGAACGGCGCCAGGTGCGACTTGACGCCGATCGGGCCGACACCAGGGCCGCCACCGCCATGGGGAATGCAGAAAGTCTTGTGCAGGTTCAGGTGGGACACGTCGCCGCCGAACTTGCCCGGGGCGCAGAGGCCGACCATGGCGTTCATGTTGGCGCCGTCGATGTACACCTGGCCGCCGTTGTCATGAATGATGCCGCAGATCTCGCGAATGCCTTCCTCGAACACGCCGTGGGTCGACGGGTAGGTGATCATCAGCGCGGCCAGGTGCTCACGGTGCTCGATGGCCTTGGCTCGCAGGTCCTCGATATCCACGTTGCCCCGGGCGTCGCAGGCAGTGACCACCACGCGCATGCCGGCCATGTTGGCGGTAGCCGGGTTGGTGCCGTGGGCCGAGGATGGAATCAGGCAGATATCGCGACGGCCTTCGCCACGGCTCTGGTGATAGGCACGGATCGCCAGCAGGCCTGCGTACTCGCCCTGGGAGCCGGCGTTGGGCTGCAGCGACACGGCGTCATAGCCCGTGGCGGCGCAGAGCATCGCCTCCAGTTCGTCGGTCAGTTGCTGGTAGCCGGCGCTTTGCTCGGTCGGGGCGAAGGGGTGCAACGCGCCGAACTCGGCCCAGGTGATCGGGATCATCTCGCTGGCGGCGTTGAGCTTCATGGTGCACGAGCCCAGCGGGATCATGGTGCGATCCAGGGCCAGGTCCTTGTCCGCCAGCTTGCGCAGGTAGCGCATCAGCTCGGTTTCCGAATGGTAGCGGTTGAACACCGGGTGGCTGAGGATCGCCGACTGGCGTACCAGCGCCGCTGGAATGCGGCTGGAGACGGCCTGGGCCACGCTGGCGAAGTCCGGTACCGGCTTGCCTTCGGCCAGCAGCTGCCACAGGGTTTCGACGTCGGCCTGGGAGCAGGTCTCGTCCAGGGACAGGCCCAGGCGCTCGGCGTCGATCACCCGCAGGTTGATGCGCTGCGTACGCGCTTGTTCATGCAATGCGCCAGTGCGGGCGCCGGTGTGCAGGCTCAGGGTATCGAAGAAGTCCTGCTGTTCCGGGGCCAGGCCGAGTTGCACCAGGCCCTGGGCCAGGATCGCGGTCAGCTGGTGGATGCGCTGGGCGATCTGCACCAGGCCCTTGGGGCCGTGGTACACGGCATACATGCTGGCGATGTTGGCCAGCAGCACTTGGGCGGTGCAGATGTTGCTGGTGGCCTTCTCGCGACGGATGTGCTGCTCGCGGGTCTGCATGGCCAGGCGCAGCGCCGGCTTGCCGAAACGGTCCACCGAAACGCCGACCAGGCGGCCGGGCATGTCGCGCTTGAACGCATCGCGGGTGGAGAAGTAGGCCGCGTGCGGGCCACCGAAGCCCAGTGGCACGCCAAAGCGCTGGGCGCTGCCGATGGCTACGTCGGCGCCGAATTCGCCCGGCGGGGTCAACAGGGTCAGGGCCAGCAGGTCGGCGGCCACGGCCACCAGGGCATTGGCCCCATGGAAACGTTCGGCCAGCTCACGGTAGTCGAACAGGTCGCCATTGCTGGCCGGGTATTGCAGCAGGGCGCCGAAGAACGGGCTGACATCGGTCAACTGGCGTTCGTCGCCCACCACCACTTCGATACCCAGGGGTTCGGCGCGGGTGCGCAGTACGTCCAGGGTCTGCGGGTGGCAATGCACGGAGGCGAAGAAGGCATGGCTGCCCTTGTTCTTGCTCAGGCGCTTGCAGAAGGTCATGGCTTCGGCGGCGGCGGTGCCTTCGTCGAGCAAGGATGCGTTGGCGATCGGCAGGCCGGTCAGGTCGCTGATCAGGGTCTGGAAGTTCAGCAGGGCTTCCAGGCGGCCTTGGGAGATCTCTGGCTGGTATGGGGTATAGGCGGTGTACCAGGCCGGGTTTTCCAGCAGGTTGCGCAGGATCGGCGAAGGCGTATGGCAGCTGTAGTAGCCCTGGCCGATGTAGGTCTTGAACAGCTGGTTGTTGGCGGCGATGGCCTTGATCGAAGCCAGGGCCTGGGCTTCGCTCTGGCCGGCGCCGAGTTCCAGCACGCTGGTGCCCTTGATGCTCTCGGGGATCACGCTGGCGCTCAGGGCTTCCAGGGAGTCGAAGCCCAGGCGGTTGAGCATTGCTTGCTCGTCGTCCTGGCGCGGGCCGATATGGCGGCTGATGAATTCGTTGGCGGTGGTGAGGTTGACGGTCATCACGGATTCCTCAGGCTTCGGCGTTGGCTTTGATCAGGCGGTCGTAGGCGTCCTGGTCGAGCAGTTGGTCCACAGCGCCGGCATCGGCAGGAATGAAGCGGAAGAACCAGCCTTCGCCCAGCGGGTCTTCGTTGACCAGTTCCGGGCTGTCTTCCAGGGCCGGGTTGATGGCGACCACTTCGCCGTCCAGGGGCATGTACACGCCGCTGGCAGCCTTCACCGATTCTACGGTGGCGGCTTCGGCGCCCTTGTCATAGCCCTGCAATTCGGGCAGTTGCACGAACACCACATCGCCCAGGGCGTTCTGCGCGAAAGCCGTGATGCCAACGGTGACGCTGCCATCGGCTTCAGCACGCAGCCATTCGTGATCTTCGGTAAAACGCAACTCGCTCATGGAAACTCCTCAGGGGCCAGATTTCGTCTGGTGGACGCGATTGAATGCTCGTGTGGGGCCGAGCCGAATGGCGATATCCATAGCAAGAACATGGCCAATTCTTATTTATTCTTTATAAATCAATGGCTTGAGTTCTTTTTCCGAGTAAATGGCTTGATCGACTGTAGCGAAATCGCTACAGCCTGGGGTTCGGAAAAAAGGCTAAGGGGATCAAAGCCTTGGAGAACAGGGGGTTGGTGCGACTGTAGCGAAATCATTCCGCTGTAGCGCTTTCAGTACAGATGGAGGTCGCTTTTCGCCCGTTTTTGGTAGGAGCGAAGCTCGCTGGCGATGACCCCGCAGGTGCTGTGCAGGCTCCAGGCGCTGCGGTGTGGTTGGGATTTGTCGCCAGCGAGTCTGGCTCTTGCAGAAGCAGCGCAGCCTGCTTCAGGCCTTGCCGGGGATGCCGTACTTGCGCAGGCGATGGGCGATGGCGGTGTGGGAGGTCTGCAGGCGGTTGGCCAACTGCCGGGTCGAGGGGTAGTGGACATAGAGGCTTTCCAGCAGCTCTTTCTCGAAACCTTCCACGGCTTGCTCCAGGCTCTCGACCTCGGCATCGTTCTGGCGTGCCACCGAGGTCCCGGCGATGTCCAGGTCGCCGATGTCCACCAGGTTGCCGTCGCAGATCGCCGCCGCGCGAAAGATCACGTTCTGCAACTGGCGCACGTTGCCCGGCCAGCGGTTGCCCAGCAGCGCCGGGTAGGTACCCGGGGTCAGCCGGCATACCGGCCGCTGGATCTGGGTGCAGGCCTGCTGCATGAAATAGCGGGCCAGCAACAGGATGTCCTGGCCGCGTTCGCGCAATGGCGGTACTTCGATGTTCAGCACATTGAGGCGGTAGAACAGGTCTTCGCGGAAGCTGCCCTCGGCGACCATTTTCTCCAGGTCGCGGTGGGTGGCGCTGAGGATGCGCACATCGACCTTGATCTCGCGGTCGCCACCGACCCGGCGAAAGCTGCCGTCATTGAGAAAGCGCAGCAGCTTGGCTTGCAGGTAGGGCGACATCTCGCCGATTTCATCGAGAAATACCGTGCCCTGGTTGGCCAGCTCCATCAGCCCTGGCTTGCCCCCGCGCTGGGCTCCGGTGAAGGCGCCGGGGGCATAGCCGAACAGTTCGCTCTCGGCGAGGTTTTCCGGCAGCGCCGCGCAGTTCAGGGCCAGGAACGGCGCGCTATGGCGAGCGCTGATGGCGTGGCAGGCGCGGGCCACCAGTTCCTTGCCGGTGCCGGTCTCACCCTGGATCAGCAACGGCGCATCCAGGGCCGCGACCCGTTGCGCCCGGGCCTTGAGGGTGCGGATCGCCGGCGACTCGCCGAGCAGGGCATCGAAGCCCTCGGCATGATCGTGGTGCAGGGCCGACAACTGCTCGCCGATGCGATTGGGCTGGTACAGGGTCAGCAGTGCGCCGGCGTCGGTGATGGGCATGGCGTCGAGCAACAGGGTCTGGCCATTGACCGTGACTTCCCGCAGCGGCAGGCGAAAGCCCTGTTCCAGCAGCGTAGCCAGCAGGCCGGGGTCGGCGAACAGCTCGGCCACGCTTTCCCCCGCAGGCTCACGGCCATACAGGGCCACCAGCGCCGGGTTGGCCAGCAGCACCTTGCCGGCGCTGTCCAGGGCCAGCACCGGGTCGGTCATGGCGGCCAGCAGGGCATCGAGCTGCAGGTGGCGGCGTTGTCCGGGGAGGATGTCGACCACCGTCACCGCTTGCACGCCGCGCACGCTGAACAGCGCGTCGCGCAGCTCATCCAGGACTTGCGGGCTCAGGGTCGGAGCGTCGATGTAGACGTTGGGCGGCACCATTTCCACCGCATCCAGGTTGAGGTTGCGCCCGCCGAGCAGGGCCAGGACTTCCTGGGTGATGCCGACGCGGTCGATGAAACTGACGTGGATACGCATGGGGTGACGGAAGGTTCTGGGGCACTGGAGGGCTGCCAGTATGCCTTGGGCGCGGGGCTTAGTCGAAGTCGCCGTGGCCGGCGCCGCGCAAGGTCCGGGGCAGGTGCGCAAGACCGCCGGGCGTGACTGGCGCCGGCAGGCTCGCAGCTGCCCGGGGCTTATTCCAGGTGTTCGGGGTTCATCGGGTCGCCGGACTTGATGTCCAGTTGCTTGCGCACATCCTCGAACATCTCGTCGTAGTACTTGTGCAGGGACGAGATATTGGCGCTCTTGGGCATCCCGTGTTGCTGGGCGATACGCGCGGCATGGCGGGCGAAATCGAAGGCCTGGTCCTTGGCCAGGAAGAACTGTTCCTTGAGGGGCTTGTCCTCGATGGTGCCGTGCAGGGTGAACTGCATGCCCCGGCCCTCCTTGGGATCCTGGGCCACTTCATAGTCGATGCACAGGTTGTAGCTGTAGTCGTCCTTGTTCAGCGCATGGCGCTCGATATGCAGGTGACCGGGCTCAAACATGGCCATAGGCGTTGTCCTCCTGGGCGTTGAAGAAGGGGCAGGCCGTGGCCTGCCCGTGTTCCGGCAGCGGGCGTCTACAGGTAGCTGATGCCGGGTTTCTCCGTGCTGATGCGCGTGCCGGCCTGGCCCTGGACGATGGCTTCAATGTCCGAGAGTGAACCGATCACCGCGACTTTTCCAGTCTGCCGGGCGAATTCGCAGGCCGCCTGGACCTTGGGCCCCATGGAGCCGGCGGCAAAGCCCAGCTTCTCGATTTCGTCCGGATGAGCCTGGGCGATGGCCTTCTGGGTCGGCTTGCCGAAGTCGATGAACGCCGCGTTGACGTCGGTGGCGATCACCAGCAGGTCGGCTTCCAGTTGCCGGGCCAGCAGCGCCGAGCACAGGTCCTTGTCGATCACCGCCTCGATGCCCTGGAGCTTGCCGTCCTCGCCATACATGGTCGGGATACCGCCACCACCGGCGCAGATCACGATGCTGCTTTTCTCCAGCAGCCACTTGATCGGACGGATCTCGAAGATGCGCTTGGGTGTCGGGCTCGCCACCACGCGGCGGAACTTGTCGCCGTCCGCAGCGATGGCCCAGCCTTTTTCCTTGGCCAGGCGCTCGGCTTCTTCCTTGTCGTAGACCGGGCCGATGGGCTTGGTCGGGTTCTTGAACGCCGGGTCCTTGGCGTCCACTTCCACTTGGGTCAGCAAGGTGGCGAAGGGCACCTCGAAGTCCAGCAAGTTGCCCAGTTCCTGTTCGATGATGTAGCCGATCATGCCCTCGGTCTCGGCGCCGAGCACGTCCAGCGGGTAGGGCGAGACCTGGGTGTAGGCCGCCGCCTGCAGCGACAGCAGTCCCACTTGCGGACCATTGCCGTGGGCGATCACCAGCTGGTTGCCGGGATGGATCTTGGCGATCTGTTCGGTGGCGATGCGGATGTTGGCGCGCTGGTTGTCCGCGGTCATGGGTTCACCACGGCGCAGCAGGGCGTTACCGCCCAATGCAACGACGATACGCATAATGCAGTCCTTCTAGAGTCCGGTGCCGGCGCTACCTGGGCAGCGCCGGTGCCGAAGGGGATTTACAGGTCGGCCAGGGTCGAGACCAGGATCGCCTTGATGGTGTGCATGCGGTTCTCCGCCTGCTCGAAGGCGATGCAGGCCGGGGACTCGAACACGTCATCGGTGACTTCGATGCCGTTGGCCAGGTGCGGATACTGCTCGGCGATCTGCTTGCCGACCTTGGTATCGCTGTTGTGGAAGGCCGGCAGGCAGTGCATGAACTTGGTCCGAGGGTTGCCGGTGGCCTTCATCAGCTGGGTGTTGACCTGGTAGGGCAGCAGTTGCTCGATGCGCTCGGCCCAGGCTTCCACCGGCTCGCCCATGGAGACCCAGACGTCGGTGTGGATGAAGTCCACGCCCTTGACCGCGGCTTTCGGGTCCTCGGTGAGGGTGATGCGCGCACCGCTTTCCTCAGCGTATTTCTTGCAGCGCTCGACCAGGTCGTCATGGGGCCACAGGGCCTTGGGCGCGCAGATGCGCACGTCCATGCCGAGCTTGGCGCCCACCAGCAGCAGCGAGTTGCCCATGTTGTTGCGAGCATCGCCCAGGTAGGCGTAGCTGATCTCGTGGATCGGCTTGTCGGCGTGCTCACGCATGGTCAGCACGTCGGCGATCATCTGGGTCGGGTGGTATTCGTCGGTCAGGCCGTTGAACACCGGCACCCCGGCGAACTTCGCCAGTTCCTCGACGATCTCCTGCTTGAAGCCGCGATACTCGATGGCGTCGTACATGCGCCCCAGCACCCGGGCGGTGTCCTTCATGCTTTCCTTGTGGCCGATCTGCGAGGAGTTGGGGTCGATGTAGGTGACGTTGGCCCCTTGGTCATAGGCCGCTACCTCGAAGGCGCAGCGGGTACGGGTGGAGGTCTTTTCGAAGATCAGGGCGATGTTGTTGCCCTTCAGGTGCTGCTGCTCGGTGCCGGTGTACTTGGCGCGCTTGAGATCGCGGGACAGGTCCAGCAGGTAGCGCAGCTCGCGTGGGGTGTGGTGTTCCAGGCTCAGCAGGTTGCGGTTGTGGATATTGAAGGCCATGGTGATTTTCCTCGAATTCGGTGATCGGCCCGACCGGCGCCGGGCAGGCGCGGTCGGACAGCGGGGCGTCTAAAGGCTCAGTAGTCGATCGGGTCACGCACGATCGGGCAGGTCATGCAGTGGCCGCCGCCACGGCCGCGACCCAGTTCGCCGGCGCTGATGGTGATGACTTCCACACCGGCCTTGCGCAGCAGGGTGTTGGTGTAGGTATTGCGGTCGTAGCCGATGACCACTCCGGGCTCCACGGCCACCACGTTGTTGCCGTCGTCCCATTGCTCGCGTTCGGCGGCGAAGCTGTTGCCGCCGGTCTCCACGACCCGCAGGGCCTTGAGGTTGAGGGCGGCGGCCACGGTGTCGAGGAAGTTGGTCTTCTCGCGCTGGATATCGATGCCGTGGGGCTTGCTCTCGTCAGGGCGCAGGGTGAAAGGAACGATCTGATTGACCACTTCGGGGAAGATGGTGACCAGGTCGCGGTCGCAGAAACTGAACACGGTGTCCAGGTGCATCGCCGCGCGGGACTTCGGCAGGCCGGCAACGATCACCCGCTCCACGGCCTTGTTCTTGAACAGGTTGCGCGCCAGTTGGCCAATGGCCTGGTGGGACGAACGCTCGCCCATGCCGATCAGGACCACGCCGTTGCCAATGGGCATGACGTCACCGCCTTCCAGGGTGGAGGCGCCATGCTCCTGGTCGGGGTCGCCGTACCAGATCTGGAAGTCGGCGTTGGTGAACTCGGGGTGGAACTTGTAGATGGCGGTGGTCAACAGGGTTTCCTGGCGTCGCGCCGGCCAGTACATGGGGTTGAGCGTCACGCCGCCATAGATCCAGCAGGTGGTATCGCGGGTGAACTGGGTGTTGGGCAGCGGTGGCAGGATGAAGCTGGCATGGCCGAGGAAGTCGCGGAACATCTCGATGGTCCTGCCGCCGAAGCTGCTGGGCAGGTCATCGGCCGAGACCCCGCCGATGAGGTATTCGGCGACCTTGCGCGGCTCCAGGCTGCGCAACCACGAGCCGACTTCCTCCACCAGCCCCAGGCCAACGGTGTTGGCGGTGATCTTGCGCTCCAGGATCCAGTCCAGGGCTTCGGGGATGGCGACGATGTCGGTCAGCAGGTTGTGCATCTCCAGCACATCGATATCCCGCTCGCGCATCTTGGTGACGAAGTCGAAGTGATCGCGCTTGGCCTGGGCCACCCACAGCACGTCGTCGAACAGCAGTTCATCGCAGTTGTTCGGAGTCAGCCGCTGATGGGCCAGGCCTGGGGAGCAAACCATGACTTTGCGCAGTTTGCCGGCTTCGGAATGGACGCCGTACTTAACTTTTTCCGTGGTCATTACTGTGATCCTCCAGAGACAAAACAATCAGGGGGTATTGCAGGTGCAGCTACAGGGTCAGGAAGCCGTCGTAGAGGCCGTAGGCCGCCGCTGCGGCGCCCAGGAGCACGGCCGCGAAGATCAGCTTCTCGACACTGGTGAAAACCGGTTTGTGCAATTCCATCTTGGCCTTGGCGAAGAGCACCGCGCCGGGGGCGTAGAGCAGGGCCGAGAGCAGCAGGTACTTGACCCCGCCGGCGTACAGCAGCCACACCGCGTAGAGCAGGGCGATGGCGCCGATCACCAGGTCCTTCTTGCGCTCGGCCAGGGCTTGTTCGTAGCTTTCACCACGCACTGCCAGGAGCACCGCGTAAGCCGCCGACCAGAAGTACGGCACCAGGATCATCGAGGTGGCGAGGTAGATCAGCGACAGGTAGGTGCCCTTGGAAAACAGGGTGATGACCAGGAAGACCTGCACCATGACGTTGGTCAGCCACAGGGCGTTGGCCGGTACGTGGTTGGCGTTCTCGCGGCGCAGGAACTCCGGCATGGTGTGGTCCTTGGCGGCGGCGAACATGATCTCGGCGCACAGCAGGACCCACGACAGCAGCGCTCCCACCAGCGAGATGATCAGGCCGATGCTGATCAGCAACGCGCCCCAGTGGCCCACCACGTGTTCCAGGACTGCGGCCATGGATGGGTTCTGCAGCTTGGCCAGTTCCGGCTGGGTCATGATCCCCAGGGACAGCACGTTCACCAGCACCAGGAACAGCAGCACGGTGATGAAGCCGATGACAGTGGCCTTGCCCACGTCGGAGCGTTTTTCCGCCCGGGAAGAGAAGATGCTCGCGCCCTCGATGCCGATGAACACCCAGACGGTGACCAGCATCATGTTGCGCACCTGGTTCATCACGCTGCCCAGGTCCGGGTTCTTCACGCCCCAGATGTCAGCGGTGAAGATGTCCAGCTTGAAGGCGAAGAGCGCGATCAGTACGAACAGCAGCAGCGGCACCACCTTGGCCACCGTGGTCACCAGGTTGATGAAAGCCGCTTCCTTGATCCCGCGCAGCACCAGAAAGTGCACGGCCCAGAGCAGGACCGAGGCACCGATCACCGCCGCAGGAGTGTTTCCCTCCCCAAATATCGGGAAGAAGTAACCCAGGGTGCTGAACAGCAGGACGAAGTAGCCGACGTTGCCCAACCAGGCGCTGATCCAGTAGCCCCAGGCTGAGGAGAAGCCCATGTAGTCGCCGAATCCGGCCTTGGCGTAGGCATATACACCGCCATCCAGGTCAGGTTTGCGATTGGCCAGGGTTTGAAAGACGAATGCCAATGTCAACATGCCGACGGCAGTAATTGCCCAACCAATAAGAACTGCCCCGACATCGGCGCTGGCTGCCATGTTCTGCGGCAGGGAAAAGATCCCCCCGCCAATCATGGAACCCACTACCAAGGCGACTAATGCGCCCAGTTTTAGTTTTCCGGGAGATTCAGACATTGCATGACTCCAATGCAGGAGAAGAGAGACTTCAGATTAAGTCTGCCGCCAATCCAAACTGCTGACTTGGATCAGTCAATTGCTGCATTTCGTTGTGAATGAATGACTTAAGACTTGTAGCGAGAGGTAGAATGCAGCCCTGCAAGGCCCATCCCATAAGGCTTTGATCTCCTTTCAAAGAGGCGGCTTCCATTATCGATGTCGATTGACGCTAGACCCTTTCAAAGAATATGCAAATCATGCCGCTCGCTAATTAAGGCGAGAGTGGTGATGGCACTTGGCACATACTCTTAACAAAATACTCGGTTATTCAGTGTGTTCTGGCGGGTAGTCGCGGAGTGCCCGAATAAAGGATGGTTAATTGACTGTTACTATCAGAATCAAATTCCTAGAAAGTTATTTAATTGCGTCTAATTTTATCGCCAGGGCGACTCGCTGATATAAGGAGTAGGGATGTCACAACCGGCACAGAAGCTTCAATTGGGTGCGCTGATCGCGTTGGTGGTGGGCTCCATGATTGGCGGCGGGATCTTTTCCTTGCCGCAGAACATGGCGGCCCGGGCCGACGCCGGGGCGGTACTGATCGGCTGGGCGATTACCGCGGTGGGCATGCTGACCCTGGCCTTCGTGTTCCAGACCCTGGCCAATCGCAAGCCTGAACTGGATTCCGGGGTCTACGCCTACGCCAAGGCCGGTTTCGGCGACTACATGGGTTTTTCTTCGGCCTGGGGCTACTGGATCAGCGCTTGGCTGGGCAACGTCGGCTACTTCGTCCTGCTGTTCAGCACCCTGGGCTACTTCTTCCCGGTGTTCGGCCAGGGCAACACCCCGGTGGCCATCGGCTGTGCCTCGCTGTTGCTGTGGGCCGTGCATTTTTTGGTACTGCGCGGGATCAAGGAGGCCACGTTCATCAACCAGCTGACCACGGTGGCCAAGATCGTGCCCTTGGTGATGTTCATCGTGATCGCCGCAGTGGCCTTCAAGGCGGAGATCTTCACCCGCGATATCTGGGGGCACAGCAATCCGAATTTCGGCGGGGTGCTGGACCAGGTGCGCAACATGATGCTGGTCACGGTCTTCGTCTTCATCGGCATCGAGGGAGCCAGCGTGTATTCGGCGCGGGCGCAGAAGCGCGCGGATGTCGGGCGGGCCACGGTGATAGGTTTCCTGGGCGTGCTGGCGCTGTTGGTGCTGGTCAACGTGCTGTCGCTGGGGATCATGAGCCAGCCGGAGCTGGCCAGTTTGCAGAACCCGTCCCTGGCGGCGGTGCTGGAGCACATTGTCGGGCCCTGGGGCGCCTTGCTGATCAGCATCGGCCTGGCGGTATCGCTGCTGGGGGCCTTGCTGTCCTGGGCCCTGTTGTGTGCGGAGATCCTCCACGCCACCGCGAGCGACCGGACCATGCCGGCCTTCTTGCGCAAGGAAAACGCCAACCATGTACCGGTCAACGCCCTGTGGCTGACCAACGTGATGATCCAGGTATTCCTGCTGATCACCCTGGTGTCCGCCGGCACCTACACCAAGCTGATCTACCTGGCGTCGTCGATGATCCTGGTGCCCTATCTGTGGTCGGCGGCCTATGCGGTGCTGCTCAGTGGCCGTGGCGAAACCTACGAGCAAGCCTCGGGGGAACGCCTCAAGGATCTGTGCATCGCCGTGGTCGCCCTGAGCTATGCCATCTGGTTGTTGTATGCCGGCGGGGTCAAGTACCTGCTGCTCTCGGCGCTGCTCTACGCGCCGGGAGTGATCCTGTTCGCCAAGGCCAAGCATGAGCAGGGCGAGCCGTTGTTCACCCTGCCGGAGAAGCTGATCTTCAGTGCCGTGATCGTCGGTGCGCTGCTGGCGGCCTACGGCCTCTACAGTGGTTTGCTGGCGCTATGAACCCGCAGCAGCGGCTCTTGCTGCCCTACCAGGGGCCTTATGACTGGCAGGCCATGCTGGGGTTCTTCGCGGTGCGCGCCATCGGCGGCCTGGAGGTGGTGCAGGACGGTGTCTACGCTCGCAGCTTCGAGCTCGATGGGAGACAGGGCACCCTGAGCCTGCGCCCCGGGCCTGGCGAGCAGTTGGATTTGCGCTTGAACCTGGGGGGCGCGGAACCGTCCCCGTCACTGATCGGCCAGGTGGTCATGCGCGTGCGCCGGCAGTTCGACCTGGATGCCGACGTACTGCGTATCCACCAAGAGCTGGCCGCCGACCCGCTGTTGCAACCCTTGCTGCTGGCCCATCGCGGGTTGCGTGTACCGGGCGCCTGGGATGGCTTCGAACTGGCGATCCGCGCGGTACTGGGCCAGCAGATCACGGTAGCGGGTGCGATCCGCCTCGCCACTCGGCTGGTGGCGGTGCATGGCCAGCCACTGGCACTCCCCGATCCCGGTTGGCCGGGCCTGACCCTGGTGTTCGCCACGCCCGCCGCCCTGGCCGTGGCGGACCTGGCTGCCCTGGGCATGCCCGCCAGCCGTGGCCGGACCTTGTCCACCGTGGCCCAAGCATTGCTGGCGGATCCGGGTTTGCTCGACCCCAAGGCCAGCTTGCAGCAGGGGCTCGATGGCCTGCTGCGGCTGGTGGGAATCGGTGACTGGACGGCGCATTACATCGCCTTGCGGCACATGCGTGAGATGGACGCTTTTCCGGCGGCCGATGTGGGCCTGCTCAATGCCATGGCCACCCTCCAGGGCCAGCGGCCCAGTGCCCGGCAACTGCTGGCCCGGGCCGAGGCCTGGCGGCCCTGGCGCGGTTATGCGGCGCAGCAGTTGTGGACATTGGGTAGCTGAGGAGCCAGGCGCCTACCACCAGCGGGCGCGATGGGCGCCCAGGGGGCCAGCCGGGCAATCCCACTGGA
Source organism: Pseudomonas piscis (assembly GCF_009380155.1). GTDB lineage: Bacteria > Pseudomonadota > Gammaproteobacteria > Pseudomonadales > Pseudomonadaceae > Aquipseudomonas > Aquipseudomonas piscis. The sequence goes on from NZ_WHUV01000003.1 coordinate 530,543, forward strand.
TCGGCGTGCCGCTGATCTGCAGGGGCACGCGCAAGCGATGGGCCGGACCCCAGGCGGTCTGCTCCAGCACCAGCCCCTGGTCGTCCTGATCCTCCTCGCGCAACCCGCTGGTGGCTGGCCCCTGGCCTGAATGCTCGACCAGCAACTGCGCGGTACGCGCCAGGGACAGGCGCGCCTGGCCACCGTGGCGCCAGGACGGATCCAGTGCCCGCAGGGCACTGGCGGCCATCAGGTAGCCGGTGGCGTGGTCCAGGGCCTGGACCGGCAATGGCGTGGGGCGCTGCGCAGCTTTCCAGGTCATGCCCGCCTCGGCGATCCCGCTGCTCATCTGCACCAGGCTGTCGAACCCCCGGCGGTTACGCCACGGACCGCTCCAGCCGTAGGCGTTGAGGCTCACCTCGATCAGCCCGGGGGCCAGGCGCTGGCGCTGCTCGCTGTCATAGCCCAGGCCGTCCAGGGCGTCACCGCGGTAGCCATGCAGCAGCAGGTCGGCCTGGGCCAGCAAGCCTTCGAAGGTGGCGCGGTCTTGGCGATCGTGCAGGTCCAGGCGGGCGCAGCGCTTGCCCAGGGTCATTTCCGGTTCGACGGCCGGTTCGTTCCACCAGGGTGGATCGATGCGCAGCACGTCGGCGCCGAGCCCGGCCAGTAGGCGGCTGGCCACGGGGCCGGCCAGGACCCGGGTCAGGTCCAGGACCTTGAGCCCGGCCAGTGGCCGTTCGCTGCAACCGCTCCAGGCCTTGCCCCGGGGTTCGCCACCGGGCAGCCAGTGGACCAGCGGCTCGCTGGCCACTGCCTGGCCCTGAGGGTGGGCCTGCCATTGGGCCCAACTGCGCATCTGCGCCGCGCAGCCACCTTGCTCGACCATGGCCTGCTCCAGTTCCAGGGCGTTCCAGCCGGCCACCCGGGTGGCCATGGTCGCGCGGTCGCTGGCGGCGCCCAGGACGTGTTCGGCCACGGCTCGATGATGGGGAGCATTGGTATGCAGGCGAATCCAGCCATCGCGGGTGGCATAGTCGCCGGCGATCGGGTCCCAGAGCGCCGGCGAGCTCCAGCCTTGGGGGCGCAGCGAGCTGGCGAACCAGAACGAGGACAGGCGCCGATCGACGCTGACAACCGGCCGACGGCCAGTGTGGCTGTGCAGCAGTTCGGCCAGCGCTTGTCCGGCGGCGCCGATGCTGGCGCTGGCCAGGTCACTGACGACGAAGGCCGAGGGCAGGGCGCCCTCGCCTTGTTCGTTGAGATTGGACGGCGGCAGGTCCAGGGCGGCTTGAATGGATGCCAGTAGCGGGGACATGGACGGCTCCTCGAGACAAGAGGAGGGCATTGCACCCTGAAATCCCCTGGCCTGTCGAGGCGCAGGCGCGGGTCTTTTGACGCGGGTTGCCGCGTCACAAGGACCTGACTCAGACGCGGAACTGGTCCATCAGCTGCATCTGCTGGGTGGCCAGGGCATTGAGCTGGCTGCTGACCTGGGCCGACTCGCTGGCCTGTTCGGTGAGGGTCTCGGTGACGCTGCGGATCGCCGAGACATTGCGGTTGACCTCTTCGGCCACCGCGCTCTGTTCTTCGGCGGCACTGGCGATCTGCAAATTCATGTCGCTGATCACCGTCACCGCGTCGCTGATCTTGCCCAGGGCCTGGACCGCTTGCTGGATCTGCCCGGCATTGCTCTGCGCCTGGCTCTGGCTGGCATGCATGGTGGTCACCACATCGCGGGTGCCGCTCTGGATGCGCTCGATCACCACGCGAATCTCTTCCACCGAGTCCTGGGTACGCTTGGCCAGGTTGCGTACTTCATCGGCCACCACCGCGAAACCACGGCCGCTTTCACCGGCACGGGCAGCCTCGATGGCGGCGTTGAGGGCCAGCAGGTTGGTCTGCTCGGCGATGCTGCGGATCACCTCCAGCACCGAACCGATCTGCTCGCTGCTCACCGCCAGGGCCTCGACTTCGCCCACCGCCTTGCTCACCTCGTCGGCCAGCAGGCTGATGTCCTGGGTGCTGCGTTCGATGATGGTCATGCCTTCCCTGGCCGACTGGTCGGCGCCGCGGGCGGCCTGGGCGGCATTGGCCGCACTGCTGGCGACCTCGTGGGCGGTGGCGCTCATTTCGTTGGAGGCAGTGGCCACCTGGTCGATTTCGCGGAACTGGACCTGCATGCCTTCGCTGGTCTGGCGGGCGATTTCCGAGGACTGGTCGGCGGTGCCGCGGGCTTCGATGATGCTTTGCTTGATCTGGGCGATGGTCGGTTGCAGCTTGTCGAGGAAGCGGTTGAACCAGCCCACCAGCTCACCCAGTTCGTCCTTCTTGCTGTAGTCCAGGCGCTGGGTCAGGTCGCCGTCGCCGCTGGCGATGGCCTTGAGCATCTGCGCCACGCTGTTGATCGGCCGGGTCACGCCCGACGCGCTGAGCCAGATCAGGGCCAGGCCCAGCAGGCCGGCGCCGATGGCGACCAGCACGGTCTTGAGCGTGCCGCTGGTCTGGGCTTCGTCCAGCAGTGTCTGCAGCTTCACCGAGTCGGCCAGCAGCACCTGCTGGGGCAGGTCGATGGTCACGCCCCAGGGCTTGGCATCGGCGATCGGGCTGAAAGGGTAGACCGAACGAATCAGCTCGCCTTGCTGCAGGGTCTTGGCCTGGTTGCCGGTCACCGCCGCGAGCAGGTCCTTGCCTTCTGTGCCCAGGGTATCGTTGATGTTCTTGCCCACCTGGCCGGCATCGGCGCCGACCGCCGCCAGCAAGCCGCTGCCGGCGACGATCATCATGTGCCCGGCGCCATCGAACAGGAATCGCTGGGCTTCGCCGGCGGCGGCCTGGAGCGAGTCCAGGGCGATATCGATGCCCATCACCCCGATCACCTTGCCGTCTGCCAGCAACGGCAGGGAGATGGTGGTCATCAGCACCTGCTTCTTGTCCTCGCCGATGGTGTCGGCATAAGGATCGAGCAGGCAGGTGCGGCGGTTGTCCCGGGGGCAGGTGTACCAGATGTTGTAGGGCGTGCCGCTGAGGTTGAGGGTGGTCCTGGTCAGGTCATCCTCGGTCATCACGGTATTGAGCCCCTGGCCGCCTGAGCGGCTCCAGTAGGTGGCGAAGCGCCCGCGCTCGTTGGACGAGCGAGCCGCATCATTGGCGAACTCGTTGTCCTTGCCATCCAGGGCGTTGGGTTCGTAAGCCAGCCAGATACCGAGCACCTTGGCGTTGCGCTCGAAGGCGGTCTTGAGGCTGTGGTTGAGTTCCTCGCGCAGGGCCGAGGCTTCCAGCCCGCGCTTGTTGGCCATCTGGCGCAGGTCGCGGACCTGGTCCGCCAGGGCGTTGAGCGCCAGTTGGCTCTCGCCGAAGGTCTTCTGGATGCGCACCGCCTGATCGGCCGCCTTGGCCTGCAGCAGGTCTTCGACCCCGGCGGTCAGCATGCGGGTGCTGGAGGTGTTGACCAGCTGGTTGTTCTGCCGGCTCTGGTACAGATTCATGCTGACGATCAGGGCCACGACCCCCAGCAGGCACAATCCGGACAGCAGCACGATCTTCAGGCGAATGGAGAGAGAGTCGAACATGGGGGCGATCTCGCGAAAGGACAGATGGAAAGCACGGATTCGGATGACTCCGCTCGCCAAGTCCATTTCAGCGCCATGCCCGGAACATCGGCTAGGGCGATCTTTGCGTGAGGCGTCGCCGACGAACGGTCATGCCCTTGACATAAATGCCCCAAGGCACAGGGCATAGCAGCCAGATAAGGGGCTTCAGGAGGCCTGCGGCAGGCTCTCGGGACGTGACCAGATCCACAGGTTGCCCAAGGTCATGCCGGCGATGGCGGCATACATGGTCCAGTGGTGGTTGAGCAGGCTCAGCATCAGGCCGGCGCACAGCAGCATGCTGATGGTGGCGCTGACCTTGGCCTTGCGGCTGACGATCCGGCCATTGCGCCAGTTGCTCAGGATCGGCCCGAACAGGCGATGGTTCTCCATCCAGGCGCTCAGGCGCGGCGAGCTCTTGGTGGCGGCCCAGGCGGCCAGCAGGATGAACTCGGTGGTCGGCAGGCCCGGTACCACGATGGCGATCAGGCCGATGGCCAGGCTGACATAGGCCAGCGCGCCGAACAGCAGGCGGGAGATTTTCGAAGCGGGGGGGCGAATGGGGGTCATGGCGTCGATGCTGAGGTAACGCGTGGTACGGCTGATCCGCGAGACGGGCCGCGGCAGAGGATACCGCTGTGGGCCAGGACACTCCACCGTGTCCTGGCCCACAGTCGCGTGGATCAGGCCGGTTGTGCCGCGCTGGAGTAAGCCTGTTCCAGCAGCACGGTGAAGCGATTGAAGGCATCCAGGGCGCCTTTTTCCGCCGCTGCTTCTTCCTCGGCGCTGAACTCCAGGCCGTCGAGGATGCGAGTGAAGGTCTTCCAGCCTTCGGCACGGCCACCGGCCGGTTCGCCCAGGTGGCGGGCACCGAAGGTTTCGCTCAGGCCCAGGCCCACGGCGCGCTTGATCAGGAACGCGGCGCCAAGCTTGGAGCCCTCGGAAACGAAGATCCAGCCCAGGGCCTCGGCCTTGCTCGGATTGCGCACGGCACCGGCGACCGGCGCCGGTACTTCGGTGTCCAGGTCGGCGAGGTCGGCCTTGGCCGCTTCGGCGCGGCAACGCTCGGCCAGGTCAGGGACGATCGCGATCAGCTCGGGATCGTTGTACAGCTCCACCAGTTCCGACTGGAACAGGTACTGGGCCACCACGAAACGGGCGAAGGCGCCCTGGGTTTCGAAGGGCGCGTGGGCCTTGACCAGGGCATCGAGCTTGGAATGCGGCTCGTGGGTGATCTGGTTCAGGCGCTGGGAACGCAGGTGGTGAGGCTGGGCGGAAGCCTGGGAGGTCATACCGATGTCCTTGAGAATGAGAGACAGTTATAACTAGACGAACAAGAAGACGCGACACAGTAAAAAATCCTCACTGCCCCTGATGAAAAAGAGCAGTGAGGAGCGGCTGGGTCAGATATCCCAGACCAGGTTCACCGAGAAGTTACGTCCGGGCATGGTCAGGCGGTCGAGGTTGGCCGGGGCGGTCACTCCAGCTTCGCCGACACTGTCGTAGCCGCGTACGTCATCCCAGTTCCAGTATTTCTTGTCGGTCAGGTTGTACAGGCCGGCATTGACGGTCAGGTCGTTGGTGACCTTGTAGAAGCCGGTGAGGTCGAGGATGCCGAAGCCGGGCGTCTTGAACTGGCCACTGGTCAGGCGGCCATCCGGAGCCTTGAAGGTGCTGTCGTCGACCCGGTCCTTGCGCTTGACCAGGGTCCAGCTCAGCAACGCGCCGTAGTCATCCTGGTCGTAGCCCAGGCCGAACACGCCCTTGAGCGGATTGACGCTGTTGATCGGCTCGCCGTTGTCATTGTTGCGCCCGTGGGCATAGGCCACCGAGGCCATGGTGTACAGGCCCTGGGGCGCGCCGAAGGCATCCAGGTTCAAGCGGCCCTTGGCCTCGGCGCCCTTGATGGTGGCGCGCTTGATGTTGCTGCTCTGGATGACGGCGGTCTGGGTGCCAGGGGTGATCGCGTCTTCGTTGATGAAGTCGCGGTACTGGTTGTAGAACACCGAGACGTCGAAGGAGCCAGCGTCGAAGTTACCCCGCAGGCCGGTCTCGATGCCTTTGCTGGTTTCCGGCTTGAGGTTGGAGTTGGGTTCGACGGTGTAGCCTACGTTGAGGTTCTCGAAGCGCCCATAAAGTGCCTTGGCCGATGGGGTACGGAAGCCCTCGGCGTATTGGCCGTAGGCGGTGTAGTGCTCGTCGAAGGCATAGGTCAGGCCGAACTTGGGCGATACCCGGTGCCAGGTTTTTTCATTGACGTTGATCCGGGTGGTGCCTTTGGGGGCGACCGCAGTGATGAACTCATCGGTCAGGTGCGGCTTGAGCTGGATGTAGTCGTAGCGCAGGCCCGGGGTGAAGGTCCAGGCGTTCCAGCTGATCTGGTCCTGGGCGAACAGGGCGTAGCTGTTGATGGTCGGGTCCGGGAAGTCGCTGGACTTCTTCACGCTGTCGCCGGCGGTCGGGCTGGGAGCGCCGATGGCGGTGCAGCCTGCGCCGACCTTCAGGCAAGTGGCGGTGCCGACCCGTGAGCCGGTGACTTTCTGCCGCTTGAGGGTGGTGCCGTAGGTCAGTTGGTGGTCGGTTTCACCCAGGGCGAAGGCCTTCTCCAACTGGGCGTCGAACACCCATTGCTTTTCCTCGTAGAGGGTCTTGCGTTCGCGCAGCACGTCACGGGCCACCGGGGTGTATATCGAGACCGGGTTATAACGCTCGCTGGTGGTCTGGTCGGTCTTGGCGATCTGGTAGTTCAGGCTCCACTTGATCCGGTCCGCCACGGGGGATTCCAGCGCGAAGCTGTTTTCCAGGCCGAAGCGTTCCCGGGTGATGGTGTCGTTGCCGGTCCGCGAGCGGTACCAGTTCTGCCCGACGCCATTGAGGAACAGCCCGCCCACCGCGCTTTTCTGGTTGGTGTCGCGGTCGTCCTTGTATTTCTCGTAGGTCAGGCCCAGGCGCGCGTCGTCCGCATAGTTCCAGCCCAGCTTGGCCAGGACGTTGGTGGTGCGCACATCCTCCGGGTTGGCGGCGGTGCGGTCCAGGCCGGTGCCGTTGTTGCTGCCATAGGATTCGACTTCGTGGCCATCGCGCCGGCTCAGGTGCAACAGGCCGTCGAACTCGCCGGCACGCCCGGCGAAGGTGCCGGACTTGAGCCAGCTTTCGTCGGCCGAACTGTAGCCGGCCTTGAGTCGTGCACCGACATCCTGGCCGGGCTTGATGATGTCGTCGGCGTCCAGGGTGTAGTAGCTGACCGCGCCGCCGATGGCGTTGCTGCCGTACAGCACCGAGGCCGGGCCGCGGAGGATCTCCACACGCTTGACGATTTCCGGATCGACGTAGTTGCGGTTGGTCTTGGCATAGGGGCCGCTGAAGAAGTGCCCCGGAACTTCGACGCCGTCGACCTGGGTCAGGATCCGGTCGCTATCGATACCACGGATGTTGTAGCCGCTGATGCCGGCGCGCTGGCCGGCGCCACCTACCGACACCCCGGGTTCATAGCGCACCAGGTCCTTGATGTTGGTGACGTTCTGCCGGTCGAGCTCTTCCCGGGTATGCACGCTGACGGTGCTGGGTACCGAGTTGATGTCCTGTTCCTGGCGGGTGGCACTGATGGTCACTTGTTGCAGGTTCACCGTATTCGAGCTGCTGCGCCTTTCCAGGACGATGTTGTTGCTGCCCAACTTGCGATAACTCAGATCGGTGCCGGAGAGCAGCCGCTCCAGGGCTTTTTCCGGCGGTAGCGAACCGTGTACTCCCGGGGATTTGACGCCCGTGCCCAGTTCGGCCGGCAGGCCGACCTGCCAACCGGTGACGCTGGTGAAGGCGTTGAGGGCCGACACCAGGGGCTGTTGGGCAATGGCGAAGTTGTAGTTGCCCATGCGCTGGCTGGCGGGCGCTGCAGGCTGGTCGGCCAGCGCCGGTGCGGCCTGGGCACCGGCCAGCAGGATGGCCGCGGTGAGCAGCGACAGGGTGCAGTGATGCAGGCGGGAGTGAGGAACTGAGGATCGGCTGTTGAGGCAAGAAGACATCGAAAGCGCTCCGGGTCGCACGAATCTTTTATAGGTGTGCAGATTCACATTCAAAAATGCGAATCACTTGCATTGGCTATAACGAGACGTACGACTCGCTGCTATCGCGTAAAAATAATTGTTCTCAATTGAGAATCATCAGCGCCGGCAGTTCCGACAGCCGTGCCGAGGTGATGTGGGCCAGGGAGCGGACCACGTCCAGGGGCTGATCCAGGCGGTAGTTGCCGGTTACCGCGACATCGGCCAGTTGTTCGTTGTTGTTGATGATCCAGCCCGGGTAGTAGCGCCGCAGTTCCGCCAGCACCTGGCTCAAGGGGCAGTTCTCGAACACCAGGCGACCTTCGACCCAGGCCAGGTCCTTGCCGGCGTCGAGCCTGGCTGTCTGCTCGAAGCCCTGGGGACCGACCCGTACGCTTTCGCCGGCGCGCAGGCGCAGGCTCTGGTCGGCATGGGTGGCGCGCAGATCGATATCCCCGCGCTGGACCTGGACCTGGGCGATGCCATCCAGGTAGCGCACGGCGAAGGTGGTATCGCGCACGCTGGCGCGCACCGGGCCGGCCTCCAGTTCCAGGGGCAGCCCGCGATTGCCCGGGATCTCGAAGAACGCTTCGCCCTGGTACAGCCGCGCGGTGCGCCGGTGCTCGTCGACATTGCTGGAGAACGCCGAGTTGGTGTTGAGCAGCACCCGGGAGCCGTCCTCGAGTTGCAGGCGCTGGCGTTCGCCCACCAGGGTCAGGTGGTCTGCCTGCAGGCGCAGGGGCAGGTTGCTGAAGCTGAACAAGCCAAGGACCAGCACGGCGGCGGTGGCCAAGGGTTTCCAATGTGGGCGCAGGCGGGCCAGTGGCGAGACCTTCGCGGGAGCGGCCAGGGCCAGGGCGGACTGTGCCACTTGCGGGCCATCCCAGATGGCCTGGGCCTTGGCGAAGGCCTGGGCGTTGAGCGGTGACGCCGCCAGCCACTGGTGGAATCGACTTATCTGTTCCTGGGTCGGGTGTTCCAGTTCGATCAGCCAGTCCAGGGCCTGGTCCATGGCCTGGATATTCGGATTCTGGCCGGCAGGGGTGGGGGGCTCGGCGCTGTGAAAGTCCGTCACGGGTGTTCCTCGGCCACGTCTGTGCGCAGCTGTTTTTTCAAGAGAGAGCGAAAGCCCGGCAAGGTTAGCAAAAGCCCCGGGGCTGACGCAGTCATTCTGCCTGGTCGTCGAGGCTCATTGGCCTTCGAGGCGTTCGGCGACACCGATGCAGATGGCCATGATCAGTTTCAGTTCCTTTTGTACCGTGCTCGGGGAGACCCCCAGTTCGTCGGCGATCTCCTGGTAGCTCTGGCCGTGCAGGCGGCTGAGGATGAAGATCCGCTGCTGGCGGGTGCTGAGCTGGCCCAGGCTGAGGTTCAGGCGTTCCAGCAGTTGTTCGGCATGGGCGGCATCCTCGGCGCTGCTGGTGGGCGCCGCGACGCTCTCCAGTACCTGCTGCGGTACGTCCTCGAGCAGGGTCCGGTCCTGGATGCGCCGGGCCCGCAGGTGGTCGAGCGCGAGGTTGCGGGCGGTCTGGAACACGAAGGGTTCGAGGTGGGTGATGGTTCGCTCGGCAAGCGCCCGGGTCACGCGCAGGTAGGTCTCTTGCAGCAAGTCTTCGGCGGTGCTGTGGTTGTTGACCATCCGCTCCAGCGTACGCAGCAGAGAAGTTCGTTGAGTGAGGAATACATGGTTGAAGTGCGTCTGACTCACAGCAAGGCCTGATCCATTTTTTAGCGGATGATAATGATTGTCATATACATCCGTGGTCAAGCCTTGTGTGGTCCATCCCGCCAGGCAGTGGACAATTTCCTGGCGGGAACCTCTGCCGTCGGCCGATGGTCAGCCGATCATTCGGCGTTGCACAGGGCCAGGCAGTTATCCAGCATGCGGTTGGAGAACCCCCACTCGTTGTCGTACCAGGCCAGGACCTTGAGCAGGCGGCCGCCGCTGACCTTGGTGTGGTTGGCGTCGAAGATCGACGACAGCGGGTTGTGGTTGAAGTCGCTGGAAACCAGCGGCAGGGTGTTGTAGCCGAGGATCTTCGAATGCTGGCTGGCGCTCTTGAGCAGGGCGTTGACTTCCTCGGCGCTGGTATCGCGCTTGAGGGTCACGGTCAGGTCCACCAGGGAGACGTTGATCACCGGCACCCGTACCGCCATGCCGGTCAGCTTGCCGGCCAGCTCCGGCAGCACCAGGCCCACGGCTTCGGCTGCGCCGGTCTTGCTCGGGATCATGTTCTGGGTGCCGGAGCGGGCGCGGTAGGGGTCGGTGTGATAGACGTCGGTGAGGTTCTGGTCGTTGGTGTAAGCGTGGATGGTGGTCATCAGGCCGTTCTCGATCCCCAGCTCGCGGTGCAGCACCTGGGCCACCGGGGCCAGGCAGTTGGTGGTGCAGGAGGCGTTGGAGATGATCTGGTGCGACTGGCGCAGGATGTCATGGTTGACCCCGTAGACCACGGTGGCATCGGCGCCCTTGGCCGGAGCCGAGATGATCACTTTGCGTGCGCCGGCAGTAAGATGGGCAGCGGCCTTGGCCCGGTCGGTGAACAGCCCGGTGCATTCGAACACCACGTCGATCTTCTCTGCGGCCCAGGGCAGCTCGGCCGGGTTGCGGATGGCGCTGACCGCGATACGGTCGCCATTGACGGTCAGGCTCTCCTGGTCATGCTGGATATCGGCGTCGAACAGGCCGTGGACAGTGTCGTGCTTGAGCAGGTGGGCATTGATAGCGCTGTCTCCGAGATCGTTGATGGCGACGACCTGCAGATCCTGGCGATAGCCTTGGGTATAGAGTGCGCGCAGGACGTTGCGGCCGATGCGGCCAAAACCATTGATTGCGATTCGAAGAGTCATGGGTAAACGCCTGTCGTAGGATTTGTTGTTGGAATTACAAGATTATTCGCATAGAAATAGAAAACAAGCCTTTTTAGTGGCAGTATTTTGTCTTATCTACAACGAGTGACCTGAATCAACTGGTCCGAATGGTCAGGAATTTCCTCCGCTGCCCCCCAGCGGCGGGGCTTTGGACCAGCATAGACAAACAGGTCGCCACATCCGTTAGCCTGGAGTTCTACACATGCATCCCCGCGTTCTTGAGGTCACCGAACGGCTCATCGCCCGTAGTCGCGCCACTCGCCAGGCCTATCTCGCCCTGATTCGCGGTGCAGCCAGCGACGGTCCGCAGCGCGGCAAGCTGCAATGTGCGAACTTCGCCCACGGGGTGGCCGGTTGTGGCGCCGAAGACAAGCACAGCCTGCGGATGATGAACGCGGCTAACGTGGCAATTGTTTCGTCATATAACGACATGTTGTCGGCGCACCAGCCCTACGAGCATTTCCCCGAGTTGATCAAGAAGGCCCTGCGCGAGATCGGTTCGGTGGGCCAGTTCGCCGGTGGTACCCCGGCCATGTGCGATGGTGTGACCCAGGGCGAGGCGGGGATGGAGCTGAGCCTGCCGAGCCGCGAGGTCATTGCCTTGTCCACTGCGGTAGCGCTGTCGCACAACATGTTCGATGCCGCCCTGATGCTCGGTATCTGCGACAAGATCGTCCCCGGCCTGATGATGGGAGCCCTGCGTTTCGGCCACCTGCCGATGATTTTCGTCCCTGGCGGCCCCATGGTCTCGGGGATCTCCAACAAGCAGAAGGCCGACGTGCGCCAGCGCTATGCCGAAGGCAAGGCCAGTCGCGAAGAGCTGCTGGAATCGGAGATGAAGTCCTACCACAGCCCGGGCACCTGCACCTTCTATGGCACCGCCAACACCAACCAGCTGTTGATGGAGGTCATGGGCCTGCACTTGCCCGGCGCCTCCTTCGTCAACCCCAACACGCCGTTGCGCAATGCCCTGACCCATGAGGCGGCGCAACAGGTCACCCGCCTGACCCGCCAGAGCGGCGCCTTCACGCCCATTGGTGAAATCGTCGACGAGCGTTGCCTGGTCAACTCCATCGTCGCCCTGCACGCCACCGGTGGCTCCACCAACCACACCCTGCACATGCCGGCCATCGCCCAGGCTGCGGGCATCCAGCTGACCTGGCAGGACATGGCCGACCTGTCCGAGGTGGTGCCGACCCTGTCCCACGTCTATCCCAACGGCAAGGCCGACATCAACCACTTCCAGGCCGCCGGCGGCATGTCGTTCCTGATCCGCGAATTGCTGGAGGCCGGGCTGCTCCACGAAGACGTCAACACCGTGGCTGGCCCCGGCCTGAGCCGCTATACCCAGGAGCCATTCCTGGACAACGGCAAGCTGGTATGGCGCGACGGCCCGATCGAGAGCCTCGACGAAAGCATCCTGCGTCCGGTGGCCCGGGCCTTCTCGCCGGAAGGCGGACTGCGGGTCATGGAAGGCAACCTGGGGCGCGGAGTGATGAAGGTCTCCGCCGTGGCTCCCGAGCACCAGGTCGTCGAGGCTCCGGCCATGGTGTTCCAGGACCAGCAGGACCTGGCCGACGCCTTCAAGGCCGGCCAGTTGGAGAAAGACTTCGTGGCGGTGATGCGCTTCCAGGGCCCGCGCTCCAACGGCATGCCCGAACTGCACAAGATGACCCCCTTCCTGGGTGTGCTGCAGGATCGTGGCTTCAAGGTGGCCCTGGTCACCGACGGGCGCATGTCCGGCGCCTCGGGCAAGATCCCGGCGGCGATCCATGTCAGCCCCGAAGCCCAGGTCGGCGGGGCGCTGGCCCGGGTGCGGGACGGCGACATCATTCGTGTGGATGGCGTCAAGGGCACCCTGGAGCTTAAGGTGGACGCCGAACAGTTCGCCGCCCGCGAGCCGGCCAAGGGCCTCTTGGGGAACAACGTCGGCACCGGCCGCGAACTCTTCGCCTTCATGCGCATGGCCTTCAGCTCGGCAGAGCAGGGCGCCAGCGCCTTCACTTCTGCCCTGGAGACACTGAATTGAAACTGGCCCTGGTCGGTGACATCGGCGGCACCAACGCCCGGTTCGCGTTGTGGAAAGACCAACAGCTGGACGCGATCCAGGTCCATGCCACGGCGGACTACAGCTGTCCGGAAGATGCCATCAAGGCCTACCTGAAGGAACAGGGCCTGGCCCTGGGCGCGGTGGGTTCGGTGTGCCTGTCGGTGGCCGGGCCGGTCAGCGGCGACGAGTTCCGCTTCACCAACAATCACTGGCACCTCAACCGCCAGGCGTTCTGCCAGGCGCTGCAGGTCGAGCGCTTGCTGCTGGTCAACGATTTCTCGGCCATGGCCCTGGGCATGACCCGGCTGCAACCGGATGAATTCCGCGTGGTCTGCGAGGGCGTTGCCGAGCCGTTGCGTCCGGCGGTGGTGATCGGCCCGGGCACCGGCCTGGGCGTGGGCACCCTGCTGAACTTCGGCGATGGCCGTTACATGGCCCTGCCAGGGGAGGGTGGGCATGTCGACCTGCCCTTGAGCAGCCCCCGGGAAACCCAGCTCTGGCAACACATCCACGACGAAATCGGCCATGTCAGCGCCGAGACAGCCCTCAGCGGCGGCGGCCTGCCCCGGGTCTACCGGGCCATCTGCGCAGTGGACGGCCACGAGCCGCGCCTGGATACCCCCGAGGCGATTACCGCTGCGGGGTTGGCCGGCGACCCCATCGCCCGCGAGGTACTGGAGCAGTTCAGTTGCTGGCTGGGCCGGGTGGCGGGCAATAACGTGCTGACCACCGGCGGCCGGGGCGGGGTGTACATCGTCGGTGGGGTGATCCCGCGCTTTGCCGACTTTTTCATCCAGAGCGGCTTCGCCAAGAGCTTTGCCGACAAGGGCTGCATGAGCGACTACTTCAAGGGCATCCCGGTGTGGCTGGTGACCGCGCCCTATTCCGGACTGACCGGCGCCGGGGTGGCCCTGGAACAGGCATAATCGCCCTCCATTCATGACAACAACAAAGGACGGCATGGGTGAGTTCAGTCAGTAGGTCGATCTTGTTGGTCGACGACGATCAGGAAATCCGCGAGCTGCTGGAGACTTATCTCAGCCGTTGCGGTTTCCAGGTGCGCAGCACCGCCGATGGCGCGGGTTTTCGCCAGGCCCTGAACGAGGCGCCCAGCGACCTGGTGATCCTCGACGTGATGCTGCCCGACGAGGACGGTTTCAGCCTGTGCCGCTGGATTCGCCAGCACCCCAAGCGCGGCCAGGTGCCGATCATCATGCTCACCGCCAGTTCCGACGAGGCCGACCGGGTCATCGGCCTGGAGCTGGGGGCCGATGACTACCTGGGCAAGCCGTTCAGCCCTCGTGAGCTGCAGGCACGGATCAAGGCCTTGTTGCGCCGCGCGCAATTCGCCCAGGAACGGGCGGGCGGCGAGGTGCTGTGCTTCGACGAGTGGCGCCTGGACGTGATCAGCCACCGTCTGTTCCACAACGACGGTGAGGAAGTGATCCTCTCCGGCGCCGACTTCGCCCTGCTCAAGCTGTTCCTCGATCATCCCCAGGAAATCCTCGACCGCGACACCATTGGCAATGCCACCCGTGGCCGCGACCTGATGCCCCTGGATCGCATCGTCGACATGGCGGTCAGCCGTTTGCGCCAACGCTTGCGGGACACGGAAAAACCGCCGCGGCTGATTCGCACGGTGCGCGGCAGCGGCTACCAGTTGGCGGCCAATGTGGTAGCTGACTGTGCTCGCTGAAACCCTCAAGGGCTGCCTGCAACGGGTGCCCATGCCGCGTTCGCTGTTGGGCCGGATGCTGTTGCTGACCCTGCTGGTGGTGCTGCTGGCCCAGGCCCTGTCCAGCGTGATCTGGGTCTCGCAGTTGCGCGCCACCCAGCTCGAGGGCCTGGTGACTAGCGCCCGCAGCCTGGCCCATTCGATGACCGCCAGCGTCAGTTACCTGCGTTCGCTGCCGGTGGCCTATCGGCCGCTGGTACTCGACCAGTTGCGCAGCATGGGCGGCACGCGTTTTGTCGTGACCCTCAACGACAAGCCGCTGGACATGCAGGTGTTGCCGGCCACGCCACGCAAGGAGGCGGTACTGCAGGCGGTGGAGCAGGTGCTGCGCCAGTCCCTGGGCAACGATGCGGATATCTCCGTGACCTTCGTACGGCCCGACGATCTGCGGATCTTCAACGGTGGCTTGAAGCTCGACGAGCTGCCACGGTCCTGGGCCCACTACGCCCTGACCCTGGAACCGGTGAACCCGCCGGTGCTGGTGACCCAGATCCAGATGGCCCCGGGCGAGTGGCTGTATATCGCTTCATTGCTGCCCGAGCCCTACACCAGCCTCGAAGAGCAGGGCCTGCCGGCGCAGCAGGTGTGGTTCATCCTGCTGACCAGTTGCTTCCTGTTGTTGTTCATCGGCCTCTTGGTGCACTGGCAGAGCCGGCCCCTCAAGCGCCTGGCCCGGGCCGCTCGCGAGTTGTCCCTGGGCGCCGATGTGCAGCCGGTGGCGCCGGGCGGCGGCAGCGAGGTGGTGGAAGTGGCGAGGGCCTTCAACAGCATGCGCGAGCGCATCAGCCGCTACCTGACCGAGCGCAGCCAGCTGTTCAGCGCCATCTCCCATGACTTGCGCACTCCCATCACCCGCCTGCGGCTACGGGTGGAGTTGCTGGAGGACGAACAACTGCAAGCCAAGTTCGGCCGTGACCTCGATGAGCTGGAGCTGCTGGTCAAGGGCGCCCTGCAATGCGTCAAGGACACTGACATCCACGAGAACATCGAGCCGGTGGACTTGAACCAGGTGCTCGATTGCCTGGTGGAACCTTACCTGGCGCCCGCCGGCAATGGCCGGGTGACCCAGCAGGGACGGGCCCTGGCCAGCTACCCGGGCAAGCCCCTGGCGCTCAAGCGCTGCATGGGTAATTTGATCGACAACGCCCTGAAATATGGGCAGAACGCCCACCTGCATATCGAGGATGACGCTGGCGCCTTCATCCTGCATGTGGACGACGAGGGTCCCGGCGTGCCCCAGCAGCGGCTGGAGCAGGTCTTCGAGCCGCACTTTCGCCTGGCCGGCCAGCAACAGGGCTACGGCCTGGGGCTGGGCATCGCGCGCAACATCGCCCATAGCCATGGCGGGGAAGTCAGCTTGCAGAACCTGCGCGAAGGTGGCCTGCGGGTGACCTTGTACCTGCCGCGTTTCGCGGACTGAACAACTCTTCTTCTCCTGTAGCAGCGAGGCTTGCCGGGCAGGGCGCGGTATCGTGCATCGCGAGCAAGCTTCGCTCCTACCGGCGCCCGCTGGTTTGTCACGACCTGGTGACATTTGCCGTGTCCTTCGTTACCTGGGGCGAACCTTGGCTTGATTAGACTCAAGCCTTCGACAAGAACAACAACAGGTCGTCCATGGAACCTCTTTCCCTGCCGTTCAGCAGTTGGCTGAACGCTCCCGCACACCACAGCTGGCTGGCCGCCGAGGGCCTGCGGCTGCTGGATTTCGCCAAGGCTTCGCGGCTTGCCGAGGGCTTCGGCAACCTGGATGCCCGGGGCTGCCTGCCTGCCGGCGCCCGGGCCGGAACCATGAATACCGCGCGCATGACTCACAGCTTCGCCATGGCCCATATCCAGGGGCTGCCTGGCTTTGCCGAACTGGTGGACCACGGCGTCGCGGCGCTTTTAGGTCCGCTGCGCGATGCCGAGCACGGCGGCTGGTTCGCGGTGGCCGGGCAGGCCGACGGCAATGGCGGCAAGGCTGCCTACTTGCATGCGTTCGTCGCCCTGGCCGCCAGTTCCGCGGTGGTGGCCCGGCGCCCGGGGGCCGAGGCCTTGCTGGAGCAGGCGGTCGGCGTGATCGAGGAGCATTTCTGGAGCGAGCAGGAGGGCGCGATGATCGAGTCCTTCAGCCGCGACTGGAGCGAACAGGAGGCCTATCGCGGGGCCAACAGCAACATGCACGCCACCGAGGCCTTTCTCGCCCTGGCCGATGTCACCCAGGACCCGCGCTGGCTCAGCCGTGCCCTGCGCATCGCCGAGCGCTTGATCCACGGCCATGCCGCGGCCAACGACTTCATGGTGGTCGAGCACTTCGACCTGGATTGGCAGCCCTTGCGCGATTACAACCGGGATTGTCCCGCCGATGGTTTTCGCCCCTTCGGCACCACGCCGGGCCACGGATTCGAGTGGGCGCGGCTGTTGCTGCACCTGGAAGCCGCGCGGGGCCAGGCCGGAATGCTGACCCCTGGCTGGCTGGTGCTGGATGCCCAGCGCCTGTTCGACAGCAACTGCCGTCACGGCTGGAACGTGGATGGCGCCCCGGGCATCGTCTACACCCTGGACTGGGACAACCGCCCGGTGGTGCGCCAGCGCCTGCACTGGACCCACGCCGAAGCCAGCGCCGCCGCCAGTGCCCTGCTCAGGCGCACCGCAGAGGAGCGCTACGAGACCTGGTACCGGGTTTTCTGGGAGTTCTGCCAGGAGCATTTCATCGACCGCGAGTTCGGCAGCTGGCACCACGAGCTGGGCCTGGACAACCGCCCTGCGGCAGAAATCTGGGGCGGCAAGCCGGACCTTTATCACGCCTGGCAGGCCGTGCTGATTCCGCGCTTGCCGCTGGCGCCGAGCATGGCCTCGGCCCTGGCCCGAGTGTCTGCCACGGGCGCTGTGTAACCATGCGGTGACATTTCCCCATCGCTTCGTTACCCGGGCGCTGGACTAGGCTGTTTAGACTCGTTTGCAGCGCAAGCACCAGACTTGCATGCATAACAACAAGAAAGGTACTTCAGATGAATGCGATTTCTCGCCTCGCCACTGTCATTTCCCTTGCCTCCCTGTTCCCCCTGAGCGCCCTGGCCGCCGATTCCAAAGGTTCCGTGGAAGTGGTCCATTGGTGGACGTCCGGTGGTGAAAAGGCTGCGGTCGATGTGCTCAAGGCCCAGGTGGAGAAAGACGGTTTCACCTGGAAGGACGGCGCCGTGGCCGGCGGTGGTGGTTCCACCGCGATGACCGTGCTCAAGAGCCGCGCCGTGGCCGGAAACCCGCCCGGTGTGGCACAGATCAAGGGCCCGGACATCCAGGAATGGGGCAGCACCGGCCTGCTCAGCACCGATACCCTGAAGGACGTGGCCAAGAGCGAGAATTGGGACGGCCTGCTCTCGCCCAAGGTGGCCAATACCGTCAAGTACGAAGGGGACTACGTGGCCGTGCCGGTGAACATCCACCGGGTCAACTGGCTGTGGATCAACCCCGAGGTGTTCAAGAAGGCCGGGATCGCCAAGGCGCCCACCACCCTCGAAGAATTCTATGCCGCCGGTGACAAGCTCAAGGCCGCCGGCTTCATCGCCCTGGCCCACGGTGGCCAGCCCTGGCAGGACAGCACCGTATTCGAAGACGTGGTGCTCTCGGTGATGGGCGCCGAAGGCTACAAGAAGGCCCTGGTGGACCTGGACCAGAAGACCCTGGCAGGCCCGGAGATGACCAAGACCTTCGCCGAGCTGAAGAAGCTCTCCGGCTACATGGACCCCAACCGTGCCGGGCGTGACTGGAACATCGCCGCCGCCGACGTGATCAACGGCAAGGCCGGGATGCAGATGATGGGCGACTGGGCCAAGAGCGAATGGACCGCGGCCAAGAAGGTCGCCGGCAAGGATTACCAATGCGTGCCGTTCCCGGGCACCGACAAGGCCTTCACCTACAACATCGACTCCCTGGCGGTATTCAAGCTCAAGGCCGACCGCAAGGGCGATATCGCCGCCCAGCAGGACCTGGCCAAGGTTGCCCTGGGCAAGGACTTCCAGAAAGTCTTCAGCATCAACAAGGGCTCGATCCCGGTGCGCACCGACATGCTCAACGCCATGGACGCCGAAGGTTTCGACTCCTGCGCCCAGGCCGCCGCCAAGGACTTCCTGGCGGACGAGAAGACCGGCGGGCTGCAGCCTAGCATGGCGCACAACATGGCCACGTCCCTGGCGGTGCAGGGCGCGATCTTCGATGTGGTGACCAACTTCATGAACGACAAGGATGCGGACCCGGCCAAGGCCAGTGCGCAACTGGCGTCGGCGGTCAAGGCCGCGCAGTAAGGTCCGGGCCGCAGGCGTACCTGCGGCCATTCCCGAAACGCTCTCCCTGGCAGGAGCGAGGCTTGCCCGCGAAGGCGGTGCGTCGGTGGGCATCGACTTGAGTGTCGGTGCCCATTCGCGGGCGAGCCTCGTTCCTGCGGATACTCACTCCTTCACACTGGATTATCTCGATGAGCTCTGTGGCGGTTTTCAGCAAAGCCTCGCCGTTGGATGCCTTGCAGCGCTGGTTGCCCAAGCTGGTGCTGGCGCCGAGCATGGTGATCGTGCTGGTGGGCTTTTATGGCTACATCATCTGGACCTTCATTCTGTCCTTCACCAATTCCAGCTTCATGCCGAGCTACAAGTGGGTCGGCTTGCAGCAATACCTGCGGTTGATGGACAACGACCGCTGGTGGGTGGCGAGCAAGAACCTGGCGCTGTTCGGCGGCTTGTTCATCGGCATCAGCCTGGTGCTGGGGGTGTTCCTGGCGGTGTTGCTGGACCAGCGCATCCGCCGCGAGGGCTTCATCCGCACCGTCTACCTGTACCCCATGGCGCTGTCGATGATCGTCACCGGTACCGCCTGGAAATGGCTGCTCAATCCCGGCCTGGGCTTGGACAAGATGCTGCGCGACTGGGGCTGGGAAGGCTTTCGCCTGGACTGGCTGGTGGACCAGGATCGCGTGGTCTACTGCCTTGTGATCGCCGCCGTATGGCAGGCCTCGGGTTTCGTCATGGCGATGTTCCTGGCTGGGCTGCGGGGTGTCGACCAGTCGATCATCCGTGCCGCCCAGGTGGACGGCGCCAGCCTGCCGACCATCTACCTGAAGATCGTTCTGCCGAGCCTGCGCCCGGTGTTCTTCAGTGCCTTCATGATCCTGGCCCATATCGCGATCAAGAGCTTCGACCTGGTGGCGGCGATGACCGCCGGCGGCCCTGGCTACTCTTCCGACCTGCCGGCGATGTTCATGTACTCCTTCACCTTCAGCCGTGGCCAGATGGGCATCGGTTCGGCCAGCGCCATGCTGATGCTGGGCGCGGTGCTGACCATCCTGGTGCCGTACCTGTATTCCGAATTGCGAGGCAAGCGCCATGACTGATTCGCTCGCCAGGCCGCGCCTGAATTTCAGCCGGATCGCCATCTACGCCACGCTGCTGCTGGCGGCGGCGGTGTACCTGGTGCCGCTGGTGGTGATGCTGCTCACCAGCTTCAAGACCCCCGAGGATATTCGTACCGGCAACCTTTTGAGCTGGCCCCAGGTGGTCGATGGCATCGGCTGGATCAAGGCCTGGGACACCGTGGGTGGCTATTTCTGGAACTCGGTGAAGATCACCGTGCCGGCGGTACTGATCTCCACCCTGATCGGCGCGCTGAACGGCTATGTGCTGTCGATGTGGCGCTTTCGCGGTTCGCAACTGTTCTTCGGCCTGTTGCTGTTCGGCTGCTTCCTGCCGTTCCAGACCGTGCTGCTGCCGGCCTCGTTCACCCTTGGCCGGTTCGGCCTGGCCAACACCACCACCGGTCTGGTGCTGGTGCACGTGGTCTACGGCCTGGCCTTCACCACGCTGTTCTTCCGCAACTACTACGTCAGCGTGCCGGATGCCCTGGTCAAGGCTGCGCGCCTGGATGGCGCGGGGTTCTTCACCATCTTCGGCAAGATCCTGCTGCCGATGTCGGTGCCGATCATCATGGTCTGCCTGATCTGGCAGTTCACCCAGATCTGGAACGACTTCCTGTTCGGCGTGGTGTTCGCCAGTGGCGACGCGCAACCGATCACCGTGGCCCTGAACAACCTGGTCAACACCAGTACCGGGGCCAAGGAATACAACGTTGACATGGCGGCGGCGATGATCGCGGGGCTGCCGACACTGCTGGTGTACATCTTCGCCGGCAAGTATTTCCTGCGCGGGCTGACGTCCGGCGCGGTCAAGGGGTAAGGCATGGCAACTCTCGAATTACGCAACGTCAACAAGACCTACGGTGCCGGCCTGCCGGACACCTTGAAGAACATCGAGCTGAAGATCGACGACGGCGAGTTTCTGATCCTCGTCGGCCCCTCGGGGTGCGGCAAGTCGACCCTGATGAACTGCATCGCTGGCCTGGAGACCATCAGTGGCGGAGCGATCCTGGTGGATGATGCCGACATCAGCGGCATGAGCCCCAAGGACCGGGACATCGCCATGGTGTTCCAGTCCTACGCGCTGTACCCGACCATGAGCGTGCGCGACAACATCGCCTTCGGCCTGAAGATCCGCAAGATGCCAACCGCCGAGATCGATACCGAGGTGGCGCGGGTGGCCAAGTTGCTGCAGATCGAGCACCTGCTGGCGCGCAAGCCGGGCCAGCTCTCCGGTGGCCAGCAGCAGCGCGTGGCCATGGGCCGGGCCCTGGCGCGGCGGCCGAAGATCTATCTGTTCGACGAGCCGCTGTCCAACCTCGATGCCAAGCTGCGGGTCGAGATGCGTACCGAAATGAAACTGATGCACCAGCGCCTGAAGACCACCACGGTGTATGTCACCCACGACCAGATCGAGGCCATGACTTTGGGGGACAAGGTGGCGGTGATGAAGGACGGGATCATCCAGCAATTCGGGACTCCGCAGCAGATCTACAACGATCCGGCCAACCTGTTCGTGGCAAGCTTCATCGGCTCGCCGCCGATGAACTTCATTCCCCTGCGCCTGCAACGCCAGGAGGGACGGTTGCTGGCCTTGCTGGACAGTGGCCAGGCCCGCTGCGAGCTGCCGTTGGGGCCGCGTGACGCCGGGCTTGAGGAACGCGAGGTGATCCTCGGCATCCGTCCGGAGCAGATCGCCCTGGCGCCCGTCGAGGCCAACGGCCTGCCGAGCATCCGGGCCGAGGTCGAGGTGGTGGAGCCCACCGGGCCCGATACCCTGGTATTCGTCACCCTCAATGGCACCAAGGTCTGTTGCCGCCTGGCCCCGGACCAGGCGCCCGCGGCCGGGCAGAACCTGACCTTGCAGTTCGACCCGGCTCGGGTCCTGCTGTTCGATGCCCGGAGCGGCGAGCGCCTGGGCGCGGCCGGCCCTGCCATGGCCCTGGGCCACGGCGGCAATGTGGCGCAATTCAAGGGGCGATGAATTCGGGGCGGATGGCCTGTCATCCGTCGCAAGGACTGTAAACCGCGTTGGATAAACCGTTAATAACAATAAAGACGAGGATGTAGGGATGAAAAAGCAACACGGCAATACCCGCCTGCTCTGCCAGCTTTCGGCGGTGGCGGCGCTGGTCCTGTCCGGTCAGGCCATGGCCGACGAAGCGTTCGGCGCCAACTCCAAGTGGATGACCGGCGATTGGGGCGGTACGCGCACCAAGCTGCTGGAGCAGGGGATCGACATCAAGGCCGACTACGTCGCGGAGATGGGCGCCAACCTGCATGGCGGCTACAACGACGACAAGACCGGGCGCTACAGCGACCAGTTCGGCCTGGGCGTGGCGTTCGACCTGCAAAAACTGCTGGGCTGGGACAACACCCAGGCCAAGATCCAGCTGACCAATCGTAATGGCCAGAACATCTCCAACGATCGCGTCGGCGATCCCCGGGCCGGCACCTTGAGTTCTTCCCAGGAGGTCTACGGTCGCGGGCACATGGTGCGCCTGACCCAATTGTGGATCCAGCACCAGTTCCTGGACGGCAAGCTGGATGTCAAGGCCGGTTACTTCGGCGAGGGCGAGGACTTCAACACCTTCCCCTGCGAGTTCCAGAACCTGGCCTTCTGTGGTTCCCAGGTGGGCAACTGGGCGACCAACATCTGGTACAACTGGCCGGTCAGCCAGGCGGCGCTGCGCATCAAGTACCACATCACCCCCGAGTTCTATGCGCAGATCGGCGCCTACAACCAGAACCCTTCGCAGACCGAGCACGGCAATGGTTTCAAGCTCAGCGGCAGCGGCACCAAGGGCACGGTATTGCCGGTAGAGCTGGTGTGGTCGCCCAAGGTCAACAACCTGCCGGGCGAGTACCGTGTGGGTTACTACAAGAGCACGGCCAAGGCCAATGACGTGCGCGAGGACGCCAATGGCCAGGATGCCGCCACCACCGGCCGCGCCTATCGCGTGCACAACAGCAAGCACGGCTACTGGTTCGTCGCCCAGCAGCAACTTACCAGCCATAACGGCGACGCCTCGCGTGGCCTGAACATCGCCGCCAACGCCACCTTCCATGACAAGGACACCAACATCATCGACAACTACCAGTCGCTGATGTTCGTCTACAAGGGGCCGTTCGATGCCCGGCCAAAGGATGACGTGGGCATTGGTTTCGCCCGCATTCATGTCAACGACGATGTGAAGAAGAACGCCCAGCTGGCCAACGCCGCCATTGGCGTGAGCGACTACGACAACCCGCTGTACTCGCCGCTGCGCGAGACCGAGTACAACTACGAGATCAACTACGGTTTCCATGTGACCGACTGGCTGACCGTGCGCCCCAACCTGCAGTACATCACCCATCCGGGCGGTGTGGACCAGGTCGACAACGCCCTGGTGGCCGGCCTGAAAATTCAGTCGGTGTTCTGACGCTGTTGCGATAAGCTCCTTTCTCTGTGCGCATATTGCGGATGGCCTTGGCTATCCGCTTTTTTTTGCCAGGCGCTCTCGCGACGGCCGCCAGCTGTACGACTACCCCCATGATTTTCAGGACCGCGGCACATGCATGAGCATCCCCTGCAACGTTTTTTCAAGACCCTGCGCGAGCGCCCGGTGTTTGCCTGGGAGCGCTACCAGATGCGCGATGTGCTGGTGATCGATCATCCACTGTGCCAGGCCGTGTTCAGTCGCCAGGGCGCACAGCTCCTGCACTTCCAGCCCACCGGGCAGAAACCCTGGCTCTGGTGCGCGGCGAAGTGGCCGCAGGTGGGGGCGATCCGTGGTGGGGTGCCGGTGTGCTGGCCTTGGTATGGTCGGCACCCGAGCGAGAATGCCTGGCCTTCCCATGGTTGGGCGCGCTTGCTGGACTGGAAGCTGCTGGGCAGCGACAGCGATGCAGACGGTGTGCGCCTGCATTGGCAATTGCAGCTGTGCGACTGGAAGGTCGAGCTGCATGCGCACCTGGGTCGGGACATGGACCTGCGCTTGAGCACCGAGCACCAGGACAGCGAACCCTGCCAGTTGAGCCAGGCTCTGCACGCCTACTGGCGTATTGGCGATGTTGGCGAGGTAGCGCTGTCTGGGCTCGATGGCGTCGAGGGCTACGATCATTTGAATCGCCAGGCCTGCCGGCAACAAGGCGAGTTGCGGGTCGACGGTGGCTGTCAGCGGGTATTCCAGCACGAGGGTGAGTTGCAGATCGAGGATCGTGCCTGGCAGCGTGCGCTGCGCATCGATACCGGCGAGGACGCCGATACCGTGGTCTGGCATCCCGGTACCCGGCCACTGCTGGGGGTGAGCTGGAGCGAGGTGTCGCGTTTCGTCTGTGTCGAGGCGGCTGCCGGCGGCACCGACAGCCTGCGCCTGGCGCCGGGGGAGCGGGCCCACTTGAGCCTGCAGGCGCGCGCGGTGGGGTAGGGCAAAGAGGCTCCCGCAGGTCGCGGGAGCCTGTGGTTTCAGTCGAGCTCGTCGCCTGCCGGGTAGCGGCTGGCGTTGAGGCTTTCCTTGATCTTGCGCAGGTGCGGCTGGAAGTCCACGCCACGACGCAGGGTCATGCCGGTGGCCAGGACATCGAGCACCGTGAGCTGGATGATCCGCGAGGTCATGGGCATGTAGATATCGGTGTCTTCCGGCAGTGGCAGGTGCACGCTCAGGCTGCATGCCTTGGCCAGCGGCGAGCCGGCGGCGGTGATGCCCAGCACCGAGGCGCCGTTCTCCCGAGCCTGGCGCGCGACCTCCACCAATTCGCGGGTGCGGCCGGTGTAGGAGATGATCACGAACAGGTCGCCGGTGTGCGCCACCGAGGCGAGCATGCGCTGCATCAGTACGTCGGGGTGGGCCGACACCGCCAGGTTGAAGCGGAAGAACTTGTGCTGGGCGTCCATGGCCACCGGAGCCGAGGCGCCGAGGCCGAAGAAGTGGATCTGTCGGGCCTGGATCATCATGTCCACGGCGCGGCTGACCTGCTGCGGGTCGATCTGCTGGCAGGCGCTGTCCAGCGAGGCGATGGCGCTGGCGAAGATCTTCTGGGTGTAGGCTGCCGGGTCATCGTCGGCTTCCACCGCACGGCTGACGTACGCCGCGCCGCTGGCCAGGCTCTGGGCCAGTTGCAGCTTGAGTTCCGGGTAGCCGCTGACGCCGAACGAACGGCAGAAGCGGTTGACCGTCGGTTCGCTGACCGATGCGGCCTGGGCCAGGGCGGCGATGCTGAAGCGGGTGGCCTGCTGCGGGTTGAGCAGGATGACTTCGGCGACTTTGCGTTCCGCCTTGTTCAATTCTTCAAGGCGGTTCTGGATCTGCTCCAGTAGATTTCGCACTCGGTCCATTCAGGTTTCCTAGATCGGCTAGACAGGTGAAACGGGGAAGCCGGGAGGCGGTCAATCCGGGAAGGGCGTTGGCGATCGTGGTGCCGCCGGGGTCCCGGGATTACGCTGCGTGCCGGGCTCGCCGCGCCTGCAATGCGAAGTTGAAAGGTGGCCTATCGTACTGGTGGCCCGGAGTGAGGACCACCTGGAATCGATATTTTGTGAGAATGTTGTGTTTATTACTACATTTTCCCTTGAGTGATACCTTGAAAAAAGGTATTTGTAGCTTAACTTGATAAAAGAACAAACATCATGCCTTCGATAACGGTTGAACCCTGCACCTTTGCCTTGTTCGGCGCGCTGGGCGATCTGGCGCTGCGTAAGCTGTTTCCTGCCTTGTACCAGCTCGATGCCGCCGGCCTCTTGCATGAGGACACACGGATCCTGGCCCTGGCCCGGGAGCCGGGCAGCGAGCAGGAGCACCTGGCCAATATCGAGGCTGAGTTGCACAAGTACGTCGGCGCCCATGACATCGACGCCGCCGTGTTGAAGGGGTTCCTGGCCCGCCTGAGCTACCTGCATGTGGATTTCCTCAAGGCCGAGGACTATGTGGCCCTGGCCGAGCGGGTTGGCAGCGAGCAGCGCCTGATCGCCTACTTCGCCACCCCGGCGGCGGTGTACGGGGCAATCTGCGAGAACCTGTCGCGGGTCGGACTCAACCAGCAGACCCGGGTGGTCCTGGAAAAACCCATCGGCTCGGACCTGGATTCCTCGCGCAAGGTCAACGATGCCGTGGCGCAGTTCTTCCCGGAGAACCGCATCTACCGGATCGACCACTACCTGGGCAAGGAAACGGTACAGAACCTGATTGCCCTGCGTTTCGCCAACAGCCTGTTCGAAACCCAGTGGAACCAGAACTACATCTCCCACGTGGAAATCACCGTGGCCGAGAAGGTCGGCATCGAAGGCCGCTGGGGCTATTTCGACAAGGCCGGCCAGTTGCGGGACATGATCCAGAACCACCTGCTGCAATTGCTCTGCCTGATCGCGATGGACCCGCCGGCCGACCTCTCGGCCGACAGCATCCGCGATGAGAAGGTCAAGGTGCTCAAGGCCTTGGCGCCCATCAGTCCCGAAGGCCTGACCACCCAGGTAGTGCGTGGCCAGTACATCGCCGGCCACAGCGAGGGCCAATCGGTACCTGGCTACCTGGAGGAAGAAAACTCCAACACCCAGAGCGATACCGAGACCTTCGTCGCGCTGCGTGTCGATATTCGCAACTGGCGTTGGGCCGGGGTGCCGTTCTACCTGCGCACCGGCAAGCGCATGCCGCAGAAACTGTCGCAGATCGTCATCCACTTCAAGGAACCCTCGCACTACATCTTCGCCCCCGAGCAGCGCCTGCAGATCAGCAACAAACTGATCATCCGCCTGCAACCGGACGAAGGCATCTCGTTGCGGGTGATGACCAAGGAGCAGGGCCTGGACAAGGGCATGCAATTACGCAGCGGCCCGTTGCAGCTGAATTTTTCCGATACCTATCGCAGCGCGCGGATTCCCGACGCTTACGAGCGGTTGTTGCTGGAAGTGATGCGCGGCAACCAGAACCTGTTTGTGCGCAAAGATGAAATCGAAGCCGCGTGGAAGTGGTGCGACCAGTTGATCGCCGGCTGGAAGAAGTCCGGCGATGCGCCCAAGCCCTATGCGGCCGGGTCCTGGGGGCCGATGAGTTCCATTGCACTGATCACGCGGGATGGGAGGTCATGGTATGGCGATATCTGATTTGCAATTGCCGGCGGGCGTGCGCGCCCACGAATTTCGCAGCTCGACCCTGCTGGCTGCGGGCCTGGCCTTGAAGGTCGCCGAACAACTGCGCGAGGCCATTGCCGCGCGGGGCCAGGCGAGCCTGGTGGTTTCCGGTGGCCGCAGCCCTGTGGCGTTCTTCCAGGCCCTGGTCAAGCAGGAGCTGGATTGGTCCAAGGTGCTGATCAGCCTGGCCGACGAGCGCTGGGTTCCGGTGGAGCATGCCGATAGCAATGCCGGCCTGCTCAAGCAGCACTTGCTGGTGGGACCGGTGGCCAAGGCGCGTTTCCTTGGCCTCTATAGCGCCGCGGCCAGCCTGGAAGAAGCCGCCCAGCAAGCCGACGAGGCCCTGGCGCAGTTGCCCGGGATCGACGTGCTGGTGCTGGGCATGGGCGATGACGGGCATACGGCCTCGCTGTTCCCCGGCAGCCCGAACCTGGCCGAGGCGCTCGAGCCCGCTGGCAGCCGGCGGTGCTGGCCGATGCTGGCGCCCACCGTGCCCCGCCAGCGCCTGAGCATGAGTCGGGCCCTGCTGGCGTCGGCCCGTAGCAGCCTGCTGTCGATTTCCGGTCAGTCCAAGCTGACCACCCTGGGTGCCGCACTGGCTGGCGACGTGGTCGCCGATATGCCGATTCGCGCCTTCCTGCAAACCCCGTTAGAGATTTACTGGTGCCCATGAGCCAAGGATCAGCCGCGATGACAAACCTCCCTCCGACCGTTTCCATGGCGGACAAAGTAGCCCTGCTCGACAGCCTCTGCGCCAAGGCGCGGATCCTGCCGGTGATCACCATCGCCCGTGAGCAGGACGTGCTGCCCCTGGCCGATGCCCTGGCCGCGGGTGGCCTGACGGCCCTGGAAGTCACCCTGCGTTCGCAGTTCGGCCTCAAGGCCATCCAGATCCTGCGTGAGCAGCGGCCGGAACTGGTGACTGGTGCCGGCACCGTGCTCGACCCGCAGATGCTGGCGGCGGCGGAGGCCGCGGGTTCGCAGTTCATCGTCACCCCGGGCATCACTCGCGAGCTGCTGCAAGCCAGCGTCGCCAGCCCGATCCCGCTGTTGCCGGGAATCAGCAACGCCTCGGGGATCATGGAGGGGTATGCCCTGGGTTATCGCCGCTTCAAACTGTTCCCGGCCGAGGTCAGCGGCGGTGTGGCGGCGATCAAGGCCCTGGGTGGTCCGTTCGGCGAGGTCAAGTTCTGCCCTACTGGCGGTGTCGGCCCGGCCAATATCAAGAGCTACATGGCGTTGAAGAACGTGATGTGCGTGGGCGGTAGCTGGATGCTCGATCCGCAGTGGATCAAGGACGGCGACTGGGCCCGTATCCAGGAGTGCACGGCACAGGCCCTGGCCCTGCTGGACTGAAGCTTCAATCCTATTCGTTGGTGTGTTCTACGGCTTTATGGTGCGCTTGGTCGGCGCACCTTTTTTTTGCCCGGAAAAAGTGCCGGCCTGAACTCCCCGGAACCGCTGACGCAAAGGGCTGGTAGCGGCCCTGTGGCAGCGGCTCCGGAAGGCCTCAGCTGGTGGCCAGCTCCTCGAGGGCGACGACCAGGCGCTGGATATGCTCCAGCGGCGTCACCAGGCCCGGGGTGATGCGGATACAGGGCCCGAAACCTGCGCCCTTGCGGATCACCGTGAACAGGTCGTAGTCGCGCAGCAGCCGGTCCACCAGGGCTTGTTGGTCCTGGTGGCCAGTGAAGCGCAGGGCGCTGATGGCGCAGCACAGGCGCGGGTCCGCTGGCGTCATCACCTCGATGCCCGGCAGTTGGCGCACGGCTTCGGTCCAGGTTTCGCGCAAGTAGTTCAGGCGCGCACCCTTGGCTGCCGCACCGCCCATGGCCCGGTGTTCCTCGAACACCAGCGGCAAGGTCATCAAGGCTGGAATGTTGGGTGTGCTGTAGGGCGTGCGGGCGCGGATGTCGTCCACTGGAAAGTGGAATTCGTCCATGTCGGGGTCGATGGCGTCCAGGCGCTCGGGATCGATGTAGAGAAAGCCCAGGCTCAATGGCGCGCCGATCCACTTGTGCAGGTTGAAACCGGCGAAGGCGATGCCCAGTTGCTGCAGGTCGAAATCGATCTGGCCCAGGGCATGGGCGCCGTCGAGGATGATATCGACCTGGTATTCCTTGGCCAGGGCAGCGATGGCCTGGACCGGCATCACCAGGCCGCTGCGGTGGGTGACGTGGGTCAGGGGTATCAACTTCAGGCGCGGATAACGCTCGAATGCATCCTTGTAGGTCGCTACAAGGCTGTCAAAACTGGCAGGGTGCTGATGCTGGATTTCTATCACCTCCACGCCGCGGTGGCGAGCCAGCCAGCGGATGGCGCTTTTCACCGTGTCGTACTCCAGGTCGCTGAGTAGCACCTGGTCCCCGGGTTGCAGGCGATTGTAGTTGCGGATCAGTGATTGCAAGGCGTCGGAGGCACAGCGGGTCAGGGCCACGGCGTTATCCGGGACTTCCAGCAAGTGCGCCAGCTGGTGGCGGATCTGCAAGGCTTCGACCTGCTCGAAGCGCTGGCGCACATGCACCGAATTGCTGCTGTTGACCCAGAGGATATTGCGTTGGTAGTCCTCGGCCACCTTGCGGGTCATGCGCCCGAAATAGCCGTTCTCGAGGTTGATCGGTCCGGACTCGAGGTCGAATTGCCGGGCAATGCCCCGCCAATGCTCTTCGTCGCGGGCCAGCGTAGTGACAGTCCTTGGCATGCTGGGCTCTTTATCGGTGATTGAGGTTAGGGGAAGGGGCAGCGATCAATGGCGGGGTTTGGGCTTGCCGTGCTTGGCACGTAGCGGATCGAGCAGATCGGACAGGCCGTTGTGGTCGATTTCCTGCATCAGCGCCAGCAGGCCGCCGAGTTCGCCCTTGGGAAAGCCTTCGCGGGCGAACCAGTTGAGATAGGGGCCGGGCAGGTCGGCGAGGATGCGTCCCTTGTACTTGCCGAAGGGCATTTCCCGGGTGACCAGCAGTTCAAGTGTTTCAGGGGTCATGGCGGCCACCGTGGTGTGCTACGAGAGTCTTGGAAAATACAGGCATTCTGCATGCAGGCCAAATGACAGATCATGCAAATAACGCGGATACAGATTTTTCCATTTAATCTAACTAATTGAATTTAAAGAAAAATATTTTATTTTAAAGTCTGGCATGGGCGCTGCAACGGTAAACGGCAGGAAGGTCGGCCACGGTCGATCCCATTCTCGTAACCTGCAAGGAACCTGAAAATGACTGACTTGAACAAAGAAGCGATTTCGGTACTCAACAGCCTGATCGAGACCAGCAAGGATGGCCAGGAGGGCTTCAAGACCTGTGCCGAGGACATCAAGCATCCGGAGCTTAAGGCCCTGTTCATCAAGCGTTCCACCGATTGCGCCGCCGCTGCGGCCGAGTTGCAGTCCGTGGTGCGTTCCATGGGCGGCGATCCGGAGACCTCCACCAGCGTCAGCGGCGACTTGCACCGGCGTTGGGTCGATCTCAAGTCCATGGTGACCGGCAAGGACGAGGAAGCCGTGCTCAACGAGGCCGAGCGGGGTGAAGACCATGCCCTGAAAGCCTACAAGGAAGCCCTGGAGAAAATCTCCAAGCACAACCTGGTGGGCATTCGTGACGTGGTGGAGCGTCAGTACCACGGTGCGCAACGCAACCATGACCAGGTCAAGGCCCTGCGGAACCAGGCTCGCGCCCGTTCTTAAGGCTAAAACCTGTCAAAAACGCCAGCCAGTCTGGCGTTTTTTTGTGTCTTGGATTTAGCGCTGGACGGGTTTTAGTTAGCTTGCTAATAATTGCCTCGCGCCCGTCCTGGGCGTTCCCGGCTATGTTTAATTCGTACCTCCAAGAGTCCTTGTCCGTGCCCATTACCTTGCAGGCCCTGCTTGCCCCGAGCCTCCCCGCGCTGCAGTTCGCGATCAAGACCCTGCTGGGTGGCGGGCTGGCGCTGTGGCTGGCGCTGCGCTGGGGCTTGGAGCAGCCCTCCTGGGCCCTGATGACCGCGTTCATCGTCGCCCAGCCGCTGTCCGGCATGGTCTTGCAGAAGGGCCTGGCGCGGCTGTTGGGAACCTTGGTCGGCACCATCATGTCGGTGTTGTTCATGGGCCTGTTCGCCCAGACTCCCTGGTTGTTCCTGCTGGCCCTGGCGCTGTGGCTGGGGCTGTGCACCGCCAGTTCCACCTTGTTGCGCAGCGCCTGGTCCTATTCCTTCGTGCTGGCCGGCTACACCGTGGCGATCATCGCCTTGCCGGCCATCAACCACCCGTTGAGCATCTTCGACCAGGCGGTGGCGCGCTGTACGGAAATCTCCCTGGGGATCATCTGTGCCACCGCCAGCAGCGCCCTGATCTGGCCGCTGCGGGTCGAGCGCCAGTTGGCGGAACAGGCCCGTGCCGCCTGGCAGAGCGGGATGCAGGCCGCCCGCTCGACCCTGGCCGGTGATGCCCTGGCGCGCAAGGGCTTGCTGGAGATCCTCGGGCGTATCGTGGCCGTGGATTCCCAGCGCGAGCACGCCTGGTTCGAAGGGCCTTCGGGGCGCCTGCGGGCCCGGGCCATCAGCGGCCTGAGCCAGAAGCTGCTGAAGTTGTTGCGTATCTCGCGTTCGGTACGGCGCCAGTGGAAGCAGCTGGATGCCGATGAGTCCCGGCAGTTGCAGCCATGGATGGATCAGTTGCAGCAGGCCCTGGCCACGACGGACAAAGCCGATTTGCAGGCGCTGCGTCCGCGCCTGCTGGATGCTTCCCATGATCCACACCTGAGCCCGGCCCAGGGTTTTTGCCTGGCGCGTTTCGCCCTGTTGCTCGACACCGCCCTGGCCGCGAACCAGGCCCTGGATGCGGTGCAGCAGGGGCGGGGAGCGGTGGAGCAACCGGCGAAGCTGACGCCCCACCGAGACCTGTCGTTGGCCCTGGTCTTCGGCGCTCGCAGTGCCCTGGCCTTCCTCACGGTGGCCAGTTTCTGGCTAGCCACCGCCTGGCCTGCAGCCTCCGGGGCAATGCTGCTGACCTGTGTGGTTTGCGGCTTGTTCGCCAGTCGGGAGAACGGCGCGCAGATCGGCATGAGTTTCATGCGCGGAATCTTCCTGGCGGTGCCTGCGGCCTTTTTCGTCGGGCAGATCCTGTTGCCCCAGTGGAGTGGTTTCCCGATGTTGGCCATGGCCATGGGCGTGCCGCTGTTCTTTGGCGCCCTGGGCATGGCCAAGCCGCAGATCGGTGCCACCGCCACTTCGTTCTGCCTGCATTTCATCGTGTTGATCTCGCCGATGAACCGCATGACTTTCGACGTGGCCAGCTTCATCAACAACGCCCAGGCCATGATGCTGGGGGTGGGGGCGGCAGTGCTGGCCTTTCATCTGTTGATCCTGCGAAATCCGGCCTGGCATGGCCGGCGCCTGCTGGCGGCGACCCTGAGTGACCTGGTGCGCCTGACCCGACGCAACCTGCGGGGGGCCGAAAGCTGGTTTGGCGGGCGTATGGCCGACCGCCTGTTGCAGTTGGCCAGGCACTACCCGGAGTTGCCCGAGCCGTCCCGCAGTCGCTGGGACGATGGCCTGCTGGGCCTGGATATCGGCGATGAGCTGATGCACTTGCGCTTGAGCCTGGCGGTGGCCCAGGTGCCGGCGAGCGTCGCCCAGCACAGGTATTTCGAAGACCTGCAGCGAACCCTGGAGCAAGGCCCGGCGGGTAGCCGCCAGGACGCCCTGGTGGAGCCCAGCGCCGCCTTGCTCGCAGCCCTGGAGCAGCAGCCACCCAGCGATGCACTGAAGCTGGCCAAGGGCGCGGTGCTGCAATTGCAAAACAGCTGGCGCAGTTGGTGCCGGCAGCAGGAGGAAAGTCATGGGGCTACGTGAGTGGTCGCTGGGTGGGGTGCTGCTCAGTCCGTTCCTGACCTACGTGGTGCTGGCGCTGGCGCTCACCGGTGCGCTGCGCCTGTTACTGCGGGTCTGCGGGCTGGGCCGCTGGATCTGGCACGAAGCGTTGTTCGATTGTGCGTTGTATGTCTGTGTGCTGGCGGCGGTGACGTTCGCCCTCGGACCTTTATAAGGAGTTGTCCATGCGTACACCGGTACGTGTCTTGTTTACCCTGTGCCTGGTGGCGTTGGCGGTCTTCGCCGGTTACCACCTGTGGCAGTACTACATGCTCACCCCCTGGACCCGAGATGCGCGAATCCGCGCCGACGTGGTGATCGTCGCCCCCGATGTTTCCGGCTGGGTGCGCGAGCTCAAGGTGGCGGACAACCAGCAGGTCAAGGCCGGCGAGCTGTTGTTGAGCATCGATCGCGATCGTTTCGAGGCGGCCCTGGAAAAGGCCCAGGCCGTGGTACAGACCCGCCAGCAGCAGCTCAGCCTGCGTGAGCACGAGGCCAGTCGGCGTGCGGCCCTGGGGCCCCAGGCCATCAGTGCCGAGCTGCGGGAAAATGCCCAGATCAACGCCGGTATTGCCCGCGGCGAACTGCGCCAGGCCCAGGCCGAGGCCAAGGTCGCTGAACTGAACCTGGCCCGCAGCCAGGTTCGCGCGCCACGGGATGGGCACATCACCAACCTGCGCCTGGCCGAAGGCAACTACGTCAACGCCGGGCAGTCGGTGATGGCCTTGGTGGATGACTCGACCTTTTATGTCCAGGCCTACTTCGAGGAAACCAAGCTGCCGCGGATCAAGGTCGGGGATCCGGTCAAGGTCTGGTTGATGAGTGCAGGCGATGCCTTGCAGGGCCATGTACAGAGCATCAGCCGGGGCATCACCGACCGCAATGCCACGCCCGATGGGCAGTTGCTGGCCGAGGTGGAGCCGACCTTCAACTGGGTGCGCCTGGCCCAGCGGATCCCGGTGCGGATCCAGCTCGACAAGGTGCCGCAAGGCATCAACCTGAGCGCCGGCATGACCGCCAGCGTCCAGGTCGAAGAGGGGAGCAAGTAGCGGGGCCGGCTATCGGCCCG
The DNA here is from genome assembly GCF_009380155.1 of Pseudomonas piscis. Taxonomy (GTDB): domain Bacteria; phylum Pseudomonadota; class Gammaproteobacteria; order Pseudomonadales; family Pseudomonadaceae; genus Aquipseudomonas; species Aquipseudomonas piscis. Next base: position 564,203 of record NZ_WHUV01000003.1, read on the forward strand.
GGGTCAGCCGATGGTGATGGCTGGCAGGGTTGGCAGGGTCACGGTCTGTTGCTTGCGCGGCGCGAGGATCTCGGCTTCGCCGTCGACCACCAGCTCATCACGTTGGTTGAACACGCGAGTGGCGATGCGCACGCGGAACTTGGGTAGTTTTTCCAGGATTTCCAGGCGCACGGTCAGGGTGTCGCCGATCTTCACAGGCTTCTGGAAGCTCATCTGCTGACCGATGTAGATGGTGCCCGGGCCGGGCAGCTCGCAAGCCACTGCCGCACTGATCAACGCGCCACTGAACATGCCGTGGGCGATGCGCTCCTTGAACATGGTGGCGGCGGCGAACTCGGGGTCCAGGTGCACCGGGTTGTGGTCGCCGGACATGGCGGCGAACAGCTGGATATCACGCTCCTCGACGGTCTTGCTGTACTGGGCGGTCTGGCCGACTTCCAGGGCGTCGTATGGGGTGTTGGTAACCTGGGTCATGTTGTGCAAATCCTCTGGCAGATAAATGAGCGTACTGGCCCGGCTTACTCCGATCGCGCCGGCCTGCGGTGTTGCAGTGCCTGTTCCAGCCAGGCCAGTACGTCCTGGGTCACTTGGTCACGATTGCTCTCGTTGAACAGTTCATGGCGCGCCTGCGGGTAGATATTCAGTTGCAGGCACTGGCTGCCGGCCTCGCGCAAGGCGCCGGCCAGATCCTTGAGACGCTTGCCATCGCTCACCGGATCACATTCGCCGCCCATGACCAGCAGCGGCAGGCCCGGATCGATCTGTGCCAGGTTGGGGATCTTGCTGATCTGCTGCAGTCCGCCGAGCAGGTCGATCCACAGCTGGTTGGTGCAGCGATAGCCGCATAGAGGGTCGCTGACGTACTTGTCGACTTCCACCGGGTCGCGGCTGAGCCAGTCGAAGGCTGTGCGGTTGGGCTTGAAGGCTTTGTTGAACGAGCCGAAGGACAGCCATTCGATCAGGGCGCTGCGGCCCTGTCGGCCTTGGCGCCAGCGCTCGAAACGGGCGATGAGGCTGGCGGCGCGGTACAGGGCCACCGGCTGGAAATTCGAGCCGCTGAGGATCGCCCCATGCAGGCTGGCGCTGTGGTGCTGCAGGTAGGCCTGGGCGATGTAGCTGCCCATGCTGTGCCCCAGCAACACGATGGGAGTGCCGGGGTACTGCTGGCCGATATGCTGGTTGAGGCTGGCCAGGTCGCCCACCACCTTGCTCCAGCCGCCGTGATCCGCGTAGTGGCCAAGCACCCCATGCTCGGCGGTACGCCCATGGCCACGCTGGTCCGGGGCACAGACACCATAACCCGCGTCGCACAGGGCCTGGGCCAGGCGGGCATAGCGACCACTGTGCTCGGCCATGCCATGGGACAGCAGGACAATCGCCTTGGGCGGGCTGGCGGGCATCCACTGGTTGACGAACAGCCGGTGGTGGTCACTCGTGGTCAACCAGAACATGTCGTGGGTCATGGCGATTCCTTTGCTCGAAGACGCTGCACTATATAGCCCATCGTTGCCGGCGCGTCCGATTCGGGCGCCTGTTGGAAGCAAGATTCACACAATTAATGACACACTTGCCCATATTTGCCTGAATCGCCATAGCTGCTAACGTCCGAAGAGCCCCGCCCTGGCAGCGTTGCAGAGGCGGCCAGGATCGTTCAGGCAAAATAAGAGGACAAGAATAATGCAACCTGATTTCTGGAATGATAAGCGCCCCGCCGGCGTCCCCAACGACATCGACCAGGGGGCCTACAAGTCGGTGATCGAGGTGTTTGAGCGTTCCTGCAAGAAATTTGCCGACCGCCCGGCCTTCAGCAACATGGGAGTGACCCTGACCTATGCCGAGCTGGAGCGCCACAGCGCGGCGTTCGCCGCCTACCTGCAGAGCCAGACCGACCTGGCTCCCGGGGATCGCATCGCGGTGCAGATGCCCAACGTCCTGCAATACCCGATCGCCGTGTTCGGTGCCCTGCGCGCCGGCCTGGTGGTGGTCAATACCAACCCGCTGTACACCGCGCGCGAGATGCGCCATCAGTTCAAGGACTCCGGAGCCCGGGCCCTGGTGTACCTGAACATGTTCGGGCAGAAGGTCCAGGAAGTGCTGGGCGACACCGATCTGCAGTACTTGATCGAGGCCCGCATGGGTGACCTGATGCCCACCGCCAAGGGCTGGCTGGTCAACATGGTGGTGGACAAGGTCAAGAAGATGGTGCCGGCCTACCACCTGCCCCAGGCCATCTCCTTCAAGAGCGCCCTGCGCCTGGGGCGTGGCCAGGGCATCAAGCCGCTGGCGATAGGTCTCGACGATATCGCCGTGCTGCAATACACCGGCGGCACCACCGGCCTGGCCAAGGGCGCGATGCTGACCCACGGCAACCTGGTGGCCAACATGCAGCAAGCCCGTGCCTGTCTTGGCCAGCACGGCCCCGATGGCAACACCCAGTGGCGTGAGGGCCAGGAGGTGATGGTGGCGCCGCTGCCGCTGTACCACATCTATGCCTTCACCGCGAACTGCATGTGCATGATGGTCACCGGCAACCACAACGTGCTGATCACCAATCCGCGGGATATCGGTGGCTTCATCAAGGAGTTGAAGAACTGGCGGTTCTCGGCATTCCTGGGCCTCAACACGCTGTTCGTGGCGCTGATGGACCACCCGGAATTCAAGAACCTGGATTTCTCCAACCTCAAGCTGACCAACTCCGGCGGTACGGCGCTGGTCAAGGCCACGGCCGAGCGCTGGCAGAAACTCACTGGATGCCGCATCACCGAAGGCTATGGCTTGACCGAGACGTCGCCGGTGGCCTGTACCAACCCCTATGGCGACAGTTCACGGCTGGGCACCGTCGGCCTGCCGGTACCGGGCACCCTGGTCAAGGTCATCGATGACCAGGGCGTCGAGTTGCCGCTGGGCGAGCGTGGCGAGCTGTGCATCAAGGGGCCGCAGATCATGAAGGGCTACTGGCAGAAGCCCGAGGCCACGGCCGAGGTGCTGGATGCCGAGGGCTGGTTCCGTTCCGGGGATATCGCAGTGATCGATCCGGACGGTTTCGTGCGTATCGTCGACCGCAAGAAGGACATGATCATCGTCTCGGGTTTCAACGTGTACCCGAACGAAATCGAAGATGTGGTCATGGCCCACCCGAAGGTGGCCAACTGCGCGGTGATCGGGGTGCCGGACGAACGCTCCGGCGAGGCCGTGAAGCTATTCGTCGTGCCCCGGGAAACAGGGGTCAGCCTCGAAGAACTCAAGGCCTACTGCAAGGAGAATTTCACCGGCTACAAGGTGCCCAAGCACATCGTCCTGCGCGAGTCGCTGCCGATGACCCCGGTGGGCAAGATCCTGCGCCGCGAGCTGCGTGATATCGCCTGAATCCCGTCCGTTCGACCCTGCGCGGGCAAGCCGGTTGGTGCAACGGCTTGCCCGCGCTGCCTTGGCCGGGCGCAAAGCCGCGGGCCAGAGCGGAATCGGTGGATGTAGAATTTTTACTCTAAAAGTGACCATTGAATGGTCTTGAGTCACATTAGTGACTAATCAGGCCTTCTTTGGCTCTAGGCGGCCTTTTCCAAAGCTGCTACTCTCGGCGCGCTTTGTGACTTCTCGGCCTAGTAAAAAGCCAGACTCACCACAAAAAAGACACCAATAAAAACACACACCCAATAAAAATCGCATCGAATGCGGTGATGAATTCGCGTTGCTGAGGAGTGGGCTTCCATGATCGAAGACTTTTGGAAGGATAAGTACCCAGCTGGGATTGCTGCCGATATCAATCCAGACGAGTATCCGAATATTCAGGCGGTGTTGAAGCAGTCCTGCCAACGTTTCGCTGACAAACCGGCCTTTAGCAACCTCGGCAAGACAATCACCTACGGTGAGCTGTACGAGCTGTCCGGGGCTTTTGCCGCGTACCTGCAACAGCATACCGATTTGCAGCCTGGCGATCGAATCGCCTTGCAACTGCCCAACCTGCTGCAGTACCCGATCGCGGTATTCGGTGCGATCCGCGCCGGCCTGGTGGTGGTCAATACCAACCCGCTGTACACCGCACGGGAAATGGAACACCAGTTCAACGACTCCGGGGCCAAGGCCCTGGTCTGCCTGGCCAACATGGCCCACCTGGCAGAGAGCGTGGTGCCCAAGACCGGGGTCAAGCACGTGATCATCACCGAGGTGGCCGACCTGCTGCCGCCGCTCAAGCGCCTGGTGATCAACAGCGTCGTCAAGTACGTGAAGAAGATGGTGCCGGCCTATCACCTGCCCCAGGCCATCAAGTTCAATGACGTGCTGCGCAAGGGCCAGGGCCAGCCGGTTCGCGAGGCCAGCCCGGCCAGTTCCGACGTGGCGGTGTTGCAGTACACCGGTGGTACCACCGGCGTGGCCAAGGGCGCGATGCTGACCCACCGCAACCTGGTGGCCAACATGCTGCAATGCAAGGCCCTGATGGGCTCGAACCTCAACGAAGGTTGCGAGATCCTCATCACGCCGCTGCCGCTGTACCACATCTATGCGTTCACCTTCCATTGCATGGCCATCATGCTGATGGGCAACCACAACATCCTGATCACCAACCCGCGCGACCTGCCGGCGATGGTCAAGGAACTGTCGAAGTGGAAGTTCAGCGGTTTCGTCGGCCTCAACACCTTGTTCGTCGCCCTGTGCAACAGCGAGGCGTTCCGCAAGCTGGACTTCTCCGCGCTGAAGGTCACCCTGTCCGGCGGCATGGCCCTGCAATTGGCCGCGGCCGAGCGCTGGAAGTCGGTGACCAACTGCCCGATCTGCGAAGGCTACGGGATGACCGAAACCAGCCCCGTGGCCACGGTCAACCCGATCCAGAACATCCAGATCGGCACCATCGGCATCCCGGTGCCGTCGACCCTGTGCCGCGTGGTCAACGATGCTGGCGAGGAACTGCCCCTGGGTGAAGTCGGCGAGCTGTGCGTGAAGGGCCCGCAAGTGATGAAGGGCTACTGGCAGCGCCAGGACGCCACTGACGAAGTCCTCAACAGCGAAGGCTGGCTGAAGACCGGTGACATCGCCCTGATCCAGCCCGACGGCTACATCCGTATCGTCGATCGCAAGAAGGACATGATCCTGGTCTCGGGTTTCAACGTGTATCCCAACGAACTGGAAGATGTGCTGGCCTCGTTGCCGGGCGTCCTGCAGTGTGCGGCGATCGGCGTGCCGGACGAGAAGTCCGGCGAGACCATCAAGATCTTCATCGTCGCCAAGCCGGGGGTAACCCTGACCAAGGAACAGGTGATGACCCACATGCGCGCCAACGTCACCGGCTACAAGGTGCCCAAGGCTGTGGAGTTCCGCGATGCCCTGCCGACCACCAACGTCGGCAAGATCCTGCGCCGCGAGCTGCGTGACGAAGAACTGAAGAAGCTCGGCGTGAAGAAGTAAGCCGTAGCGCCCATGAAAAAGCCCCGCCAGTGCGGGGCTTTTTCATGCCGGCCAATTACTGCTGGAACTGGGCGAAACCCACGCCGGTACCGGCAGGGCGTACATCTTTGAGGAAGGAGTCCTTGTCGGCGCTCAGCTCCAGGCTCAGGGCCGCCTTGCGCTTGCCTTCGTTACGCACTTCCAGGCCTTCGCGTTTCTTGCGCAGGAAGCTGGTCGGCACCTTCAGATGGATCAACTGGTCGGTGCTTGGGGTGTACAGCAGCAGGTGCAGCCATTCTTGCTGGCCGACCGCCAGGCGGGCGAGCAGAATGTCGAACCACCAGATATTGCGGTTGCGGTTGAGCTCCGCGAACTGGCAATTGTCGACGTCCAGCACCGCGCGGCCCAGTTCCTGGTTTCTACGGGCGATGGCCTGCTTTTTATCGAATTTCATAAGCTTCCTACGCAAATGGGATCTTCAGGGCTTGGCCTGAACGGCCGCGCATTCTCCAGGGTTGCCCGGCAAACATAAAGCGCAACTGCGGATCGGCGATCGAAGGCTGGAGCAAAATAATTGAAACTCTGCGCAACGGCCGCAGGTCAACCCAGGGTAGCAACGCATTTCCCTTTTTGTTCGAACCACCATCGTCTCACGGAGAAATACCATGGGTAGCACAGCGGATAAGGCAAAAGGTCTGGTCAATGAAGCCGTCGGCAACGTCAAGCAAGGTGTTGGCAAGGCGACCGACAACACCAAGTTGCAGGCCGAGGGCAAGATCCAGGAAAAGAAAGGCGAAGCCCAGCAGGCTCTTGGCAAGGCCAAGGACGCGGTGAAGAAGACGATCGACAAGGCCTGACACGGCATGCTCGAGAGCAGTCCCGGCGGCCATCCTCGGATGGCCGTTTTCATGTCCGCGATAGCCGTGATCCGGCATCCACCGTGGTTGTGGTTCGCCAACTAGGCTAATTTATTGTAGAAAACGCCCCCTGAGTCGCCAGCGACTTCAACCTTTTTGCGGCGAAAGGAGACGCTATGATTTTCCCGGACCTCAAAGGCCTGCCCTTGCATCGGGTGCTGATCCGCACGGTCAACGAATTCATCGCGGACGAGATGTCCACCTATGCCTCGGCCCTGGCCTACCAGATGCTGTTCTCGCTGTTTCCCTTCATCCTTTTCCTCATCGCCCTGATCGGTTTCCTGCACCTGCCGGACTTCTTTTCCTGGCTGCGCTTGCAGGCCGAGCTGGTGCTGCCCCGCGAAGCCCTGGAGCAGGTGAACCCGGTGATCGACCAATTGCAGCAGTCCAAGGGTGGCCTGTTGTCGGTGGGTATCGTCATCGCCCTGTGGACCGCCTCGGCGGGCGTGCGGCTGATGATGAGCGCGATGAATGCCGCCTACGACGTGGTGGAGGGGCGGCCGATCTGGAAGCGCTTCCCGCTGTCGATCTTCTACACCGTCGGCATCGCCGGCATGCTCCTGGCGGCTGCGGCGCTGATGGTCCTGGGGCCGCAGGTGATGGCCTGGCTGGCAGGGCAGGTGGGCCTGGAGGATTTCATCGTCACCTTGTGGACCATCCTGCGCTGGCCGGTGATCGTGCTGCTGATGATGGTGGCGGTGGCCTTGATGTACTACGTGATGCCCGATGTGAAGCAGAAATTCCGCTTCATCACCCCAGGTTCGGTGCTGGCGGTGGTGGTGTGGATCATCGCTTCCCTGGGGTTCGCCTACTATGTGAAAACCTTCGCTAACTACAATGCGATGTATGGCAGTATCGGCGCGATCATCGTCCTGCTCCTGTACTTCTACATCTCTTCGGCGGTGTTGTTGCTGGGGGCGGAAATGAATGCGGTGATCGAACACATGTCGGCCGAAGGCAAGGACCCTGGTGCAAAGGACTTTGACGAGCCCGGCGACAAACAACACGTTTCGGGACTGGGCCGCGATCACTCGCTCCAGCCGAGCACTGACGAAGCCTGAACATGATCCGTGAAATCCTCAAGATGGGCGATGAGCGCCTGCTGCGCATCGCTCCCCCGGTACCGCCCGAGATGTTCGACAGCCCGCAACTCTGGGAGCTGATCGACGATATGTTCCAGACCATGGAAAGCGTCGGTGGCGTGGGGCTGGCGGCGCCGCAGATCGGCGTCGACCTGCAGCTGGTGATCTTCGGTTTCGAGCACAGCGAGCGTTACCCGGACGCCGAGGCGGTGCCGCAGACCATCCTCATCAACCCTTTGATCACCCCCTTGAACCCGGAACTGGAAGAGGGTTGGGAGGGCTGTCTCTCGGTACCTGGCATGCGTGGCGTGGTCCAGCGTCACCGGAATATCCGCTACGAAGGCTTCGATCCCAGGGGCGAGCCCATCGTCCGCGTGGCCTCGGGTTTCCATGCCCGGGTGGTGCAGCATGAATGCGACCACTTGATCGGCCGCCTGTACCCATCGCGTATCAGCGATTTTCGCAAGTTCGGGTTCACCGAGGTGCTGTTTCCCGACCTCGATCCCCAGGCCGACGACTGACTGCGGGGTTCAACCCCGGGCCATGGCCAGCAGCGGTTTGCTGCGCTGGTAGCGCAGCAGCCGTTCGGCCAGGGGGTGCGGCAGTTGGAGAGCGGCGACAAATCCCAGGCGTTGGTACCAGGGGACAAGGTCCGGGTGGCAGAACAGCCAGACCGGGCCTTCGAGCGAACCTAGCGCGCCTTCCAGCAAACGCCCGGCCAAACCCTGGCCGCGTTGGGGCGGGGCAACGAACAACCCCGTCAACCAATGTCCCTGGGCCACCGGGCTCAGGCTCATTCCCGCCAGAATCTCGCCATCGCGCAACACCCACAGCTGGCCATCGGCCGAAGCGCGCATGGATGATCGATGCTGGCGATAGAACTTGTTCAGCAAGGGCCGCGAGGCCTCGGCAAGCTGGCTGATGCGGTAGCTGGGCATGGGCACGGCGGGTGGTGGAGGAGCGCGGATTATAAGGAAATCCCGGGCCGATCACAGGTGGCTCGTACCAGCGTGATCGATCCGGGAGGCGGCACCGGTTCGGTACCGCTCAAAGGTCAGCGGTCGGCTCAGGCCAGTTCGATTTCCAGCGCCGCGCGCACGGCCGGGCGTTGTTCGACACGGGCCTGGAATTTCACCAGGGCTGGCCACGCCGCCAGGTCGATATCGAACAGCGCAGTCCAGCGCAGCACGGTGAACAGGTAGGCATCGGCGACTCCGAACTGGGCGCCTTGCAGGTAATCCTGGCGTTCCAGTTGCTTGTCCACGAAGGCCAGGCGCTTGGCCAATTTCTGGCGGAAAATTTCCCGGGCCTTGTCCCCGAAATCGGGGTTGAACAGCCAGTTGAGGATGCCGTGGACTTCAGTGGTGATGAAGTTCAGGGTCTCTTGCAGGCGGACCCGCTGCCAGGTGCCATTGGCTGCGGCGAGGCCGGCCTCGGGCTTGAGGTCGGCAAGGTATTGCAGGACTGCGGGGCCCTCGGTCAGCAGCTCGCCGTTGTCCAGCTGCAGCGCCACCACATAGCCCTTGGGGTTGATGCTGTAGAAGTCCTGGCCGTCCGCGGTGCGTTTGGTGTGGACGTCGACGCGGACCAGTTCGAACGGCAATTGCAGTTCCCGCAGGATGATGTGGGAGGCCAGGGAGCAGGCTTGGGGAGCGTAGTAGAGTTTCATGGGCAATTCCCTTTGAGGTGAAGGTGGAGCCAGTGTGGAGGACACCGGCAACATGGGTAAAATTACTCTTTCAGAAATACTCCATAAGGATAGCTACTGTCATGATGAACTTGATGCACTGGCGGTTGTTGGTGGCCATTGCCGAGTACGGCACCATCACCCGCGCCGCCGGGCAAGTGGGCATGACGCAATCCGGCGCCAGCCAGGCCCTGGCGCAGATGGAGGACATGCTTGGCGTGCGCTTGTTCGTCCGCGACCACCGTCGGGTACTGCCCACGGCGATCGGCCTGCAAGTGCTGGAGCAGGCACGAGCGATGCTTGGCTCCCTGGCGCAGATTCGCCAGCTGGTGGACACCGCCCGCGGCATCCCCCGGGGCAGCTTGCGGCTGGCGGGGTTTCCGGTGGTGATGGCGACCTTCATGCCGCCGTTGCTGCAGCGCTTCAACCAGCTCTACCCGGGGATCGAGGTGGTGCAACTGGAGGTCAGCGACGACGAAGTGGATGCCTTGCTCGACGCGCAGTTGGTGGACCTGGGCGTGGTGCTGAACCCGGAGCCCGAGCGTCGCTCGTGGTTGCTGGGCCGCGACTCCTGGGTCGCAGTACTGCCCGAGGATCATGCCTGGCGCGGGTCCAGCATCGACCTGGCGAGCCTTGTGGCCCAGCCCTTCGTCCTGGCCACGGGCGGCTGCTCGGTGAATGCTCGCAGCCTGGCCGCCAAGGCGGGCCTGGCCTTGGCGGATGTACGGGTCGAGGTGCGCGAGTGGAACAGCGCCTTCAGCCTGGTGCGCGAACGGCTGGGAGTGACCCTGGTGCCCCGCAGCACCTTGCCCGAACAGCGCCAGGGACTGCGGGTAGTGCCCTTGGCCACTGCCCTGGAGCGTGAGTTCGCCCTGGTGCCGGCCACCGGCAGCGAGCCCAATGCGTTGGTGCGAGCCTTCCTCGACATTCTCGACGAGCGTTGACGGGCAGCCTCTTCAAGAGCAGTAAGCAGGCAATGTTCGTGTCTTGTTTGTTACATGATCGCTAATCAACTGCAATGCCGGGAAAGTTGCGCGAACAGCCTGACTAGTGGACTTGCATAGAGTCGACGGCTGTCTATGCTCAAGCGTGAAAATTCGTATCCGTCGGCCTTCGAATATCAGCTTCGCGATGTTCATGTCCATGTAGACGATGTTTGTTCGACTCTTTCCAGAACGCTGCGCCGGAGCTGCCGGTCACCGCAAGAGTGCCAGGCCAGAGGCGTCGCCGGCTCAGGAGCGTTCGCTCGGAGGGAGCCTGATGTCCTGTTAGGTCCGACCCGGCAATGGGTCATCGAGAAAAGGATGGCTTGATAAGAGTGTTGCAACATGGACTCTCCGATTAAACATCATTTATCACCTGACACTTCCTTGCGCATATGCAGGGAGCGCTTGCCATGTTTTATGAACGTTGTGGTGGATCAGTTGAAAGACTAGGAACTTCCGTCAATCAAAAGACAGCGTTGAAGGTGATACGACCATGTTTAACCTACATCACAAGGCTGACCTGCTGGAAATCGAGCGTTTCAACTGCGCCTTGAGCGAAGCCAACGGCAAGTTGGCGGCCATCAGTCGTTCCATGGCGATGATCGAGTTTTCCCCCGATGGAGTCATCCTCGACGCCAACGAGAACTTCTGCCAGGTCATGGGTTATTCCGTCGAGGAAATACGCGGCAAGCATCACCGGATTTTCTGCGAAGAAGAGTTCTACCGCAGCGAGGACTACAACAAGCTGTGGCGCGACCTGGCCCGGGGCGAACCGATCAGCGACACTTTCGTGCGGCTGAACAAGAAGGGCGAGGAGATCTGGCTCGAAGCCAGCTACATGCCGGTGTTCGACGCCAATCGCCAGGTGAGGAGCGTGATCAAGGTCGCCTCTGATATTTCCGACCGGATCCACCTGGAGCACGAGAACCAGAGCCTGCTCAACGCCATCGGTCGCTCCATGGCGATCATCGAGTTCAGCCCGGACGGCCGGATCATCACGGCCAACGACAACTTCCTCAAGACCATGCAGTACTCCCTCGCCGAGATCGTCGGCCAGCACCACAGCATGTTCTGCCACCGGGCCGAATCCGAGTCCGCCGAGTACAAGCAGTTCTGGGCCTCCCTGAACCGTGGCGAGTACCACTCCCATCGCTTCGAACGGGAGAACAAGTACGGCCAGACGGTGTTCCTCGAGGCCTCCTACAACCCGCTGTTCGATGCCAAGGGCCGGCTGTACAAGGTGGTCAAGTTCGCCAGCGACATCACCCAGCAGATGACCACCTTGCAGTCCGCCGCAGAATCGGCCCATAGCACTTCGGTACAGAACGACGCCTGCGCGCAGAAAGGTTCGGAGGTGGTGCAGCAGACGGTGGGGATCATCCAGCAGATCTCCCGCGATCTGAACGAAGCGGCGCTCAGTATCGATGCGGTGAGCAAGCAGTCGGAGATCATCGGCACCATCGTCCAGACCATCCGCGGGATCGCCGACCAGACCAACCTGCTGGCGCTCAATGCCGCCATCGAGGCTGCCCGGGCCGGAGAGCATGGGCGAGGTTTCGCGGTGGTGGCGGACGAGGTGCGCAGCCTGGCGGCCCGTACCAGCCAGGCGACGGTGGAGATCGTCGAGGTGGTGCGCAAGAACCACGACCTGTCCAAGAGCGCGGTCACCAGCATGCAATCGAGCCTGAGCCGCACCGGGCTGGGCGTCGAGCTGGCGAACGAGGCGGGGGAAGTGATCCTGGAGATCCAGCAGGGCTCGCGGCATGTGGTGGATGCCATCAGCCAGTTCAATACATCCCTGCAATTGCAGTAGCCGGCCAGGTACGAAAAAGGGTTCCCGATGGGAACCCTTGTTCATTATCCGACCTTGCGTTGCCAGTCTTTACAGCGACGCGAGGAACTTCTCTTCCAGCGGCTTCACGCTGTCCTTGGACTGCTGCTGTTCTTCCTTGGTCAGTTTCACCTTGTCTTGCATGCGCTGGGTGATTTCCTGGTTGATCGCCATCTGGCGCTCCGGCGGCAGGTTCTTCAGGTCTTCCTCGGTCAGCCCCAGCTCCTTGAGGATGTTGTCGCGCAGGCGCTGCTCGGGGCTTTTGCTCATGTAGTCCTTGAAATCGGACAGGGCATCGCTCTGGGTCGCGCTGTTGGCCTGTGGCGTATTGGCGGTCGGTGGCGTGGCTTGTTGCAGCAGGACGCGGGTCTTGGCGAAGGCGGCGTTGACGTTGTCGTCGACGTTGTTGACCTGCTGCTGGTTGGACTGGGTTGCCGGGACGGTCACCGATTGTTGCGCTTGTTGCAGCATGCCGCTGTACAACGCACTGGCGGCGGCCGTGGTCGGGTCCATGTCGGTGCGCGCAGTAGGCTGCACTGAAACGGATGTCTGGGCGTTAACGAACATGATCGAGAACCTGTGTAAGGGAACCAGGCCAAAAATTTAGCAAATTCCATGCCCACGATCAGGTCCTTGTAAATCAAGGGGTTGTGGCCGGGGGCAGGCCCGAGAAGGCAGAAAGCGGACAGTTCTTGCCGCTTCCTGGCAATAACCGGCTTGGCCGGCTTGCCAGGGTCGGGGACTGGCTCAATAGGTGATGGCGATGCCGAAGTCTTGCTGGAAGGCATCATCCACCGGTTCATAACCCAGGACACGCCGTGTTTCGCTCAGATCCAGGCGCTTGAAGCGGTTGTTGGAAATGCCATGGCCGATGAAGTGCCGGATTCCTGGCGTTTGTACCGCGCGCTGCAGCAGTTGTACGGCATCCCGTGGGCTGAGCCAGGCGCTGAGGTCGCGGGTGGTGGTCAGTTCATGCTGGTCGGGGAACTCAAAGGCACCGATGCGCAAGGCGATGCACGACAGTCCCTTGCCGGCATAGAACCCGCACAGCGCCTCGCCGTAGCACTTGCTCACGCCGTACAGGTTGGCCGGCATCACGGGCATGTTCGTGTCGATCTGCCGATCCACGGGGTAGCCTTCGATGGTCTGGGCACTGCTGGCGAACACCAGGCGCTGGCAGCCGGCGTTAGCTGCCGCCTCGAACAGGTAGGTGGTGGCGAGGATGTTGTTGGGGAGCAACTCGTCGAAGCCGGCCTGGGCATGGGGAATCCCGGCCAGGTGCACGATGACGTCGATGCCGGCCAGCAATTGCTCGATGGCCTGCGGGTCGTTCAGGTCCAGGCGCACGAAGCGGTGGGGAGCAGGAACCTCGAAGGTCGGTTCCAGCCGATCGGTGAGGGTGAAGCGGTAGCGCTCCAGGCTGCCCTGGAAAAATACCTTGCCTATCCGGCCGCAGGCGCCAGTCAGCAGTACGTTGAGTCTGTCCATGTCGTACTTCCAGTGATTGAGTGAGGCTGGGTCAAGGCGTGCCGTTGCGCCCGTGCAACAGGAAACCCGGGCGCTGGCTCAGGCGTTCGTAGTAGGCCGCCACGGCGGGGAAGTCCGGGTGCTCCATGGGAGTCATTCGCCAGCGATTGACCGACAGCCCGAGGACGATATCCGCCAGGCTGAAATCATCGCCGGCGGCATAGGCCTGGGTGCGGGCCAGTTGCTGTTCGAGGATCTGCATCTTGGCATTCCAGGCCAGCAGGCTGGCCCCCAGGCGCCGGCTGTCCTGGCAGTCGGGGTGTTGGCGCACCAGGCCCATGAATGCATAGCTCCAGGACGGGTTGAGCTCCGTGGCCTGCCAGTCCATCCATTGCTCCACCAGGGCCCTGGCCCGCGGAGCGATCGGCAGCAGGCCGCTGCCCGGATGCAGGTTGGCCAGGTAGCGGCAGATGCTGTTGGACTCCCACAGGACGCCGGCGTCGTCGATCAGCACCGGGACCTGGGCATTGGGATTGAGGGCAAGGAATTCAGGGGTGTGGGTGGAGCGAAAGCCGCTGCCCCAGTCTTCCTGTTGATAGGGCAAGCCAAGTTCCTCGCAGGTCCACAAGACTTTCCTGACGTTGATGGACGAGGCTTTACCGAGAATTCTGCAGGGGGTTCCCATGACGCTTCCTTGTTCTTGGTTCTGGCAGGTCCTGGGAATCTAACAGCGTCGCGCCGGCGCCGCGACGGGCAATTTACCCGGCGCAACGCTGGCGGTTTTCAGGCCGGGTCGGGCAGCGCCGAGGCGGGCAGGCCGAAGACCCGGTCGAACAACCAGTTGAAGGCGAAGGTGTAGCACGGGATGAACAGGATCAGCGCCAGGTCCAGCAGGAAGGCCTGTACCAGGCTGATGTCCATCCACCAGGCGATCAGCGGGATCAGGAACACGATCAGCGTCAGCTGGAAGCCCACGGCATGGGCGATGCGCCGCTTGACGGTCCGGGTCCGCGAGACCTGACGACTTTCCCAACGCTCGAACAGGCTGGTGTAGATGAAGTTCCAGGTCACGGCGATGCTGGTGATGATCACGGCCAGCGGGCCGGTACTGGTGGGCGAGGTGCCGGACAGCAGGGCCAGGCCCAGGGCCGAGAAGGTCATGCCGAATACTTCGAACAGCGAGACATAGACCAGTTTGCGTTTCACGCCTTGCATGGGAGTTCCTTGGTGAAAAAGGGGGGGAAGCCAGCCTGGAGCTGGTGAAGTGCGCAGAAGATAGCTTCAATTGAAGTGACAGAAAAAGTCGGAAGCTTTCAGTATTTCTGATAGGTTGGGGCGATGAATTTTTCCAGCGACAGCATCCAGTTGTTTCTTGCCGTGCTCGAGCGCGGCTCCTTTTCCGCCGCCGCCCGGTTCCTGGGCAAGGTGCCCTCGGCAGTCAGCATGGGGATCGCCAACCTCGAGGCCGAACTGGGTTATGCCTTGTTCGATCGCAGCCATCGCGAGCCGGTGCCGACGCCGCTGGCCTTGGCCCTGGCGCCCCATGCGCGCTTGATCGCCGATCAGCTGCGACAGTTGCAGGTACATGCCGTCGAGCTGTCCCTGGGCCTGGAAAGCAAGCTGGCGGTGGCGGTGGTGGACGATATCGACAAGCAGCGAGTGCTGGCGGCGATCAAGCTGATTGCCGAGCGTTACCCGTTGCTGGAGGTGGAAGTGCTCAGTGCGCCGCAGGACGATGTGCTGCAGTTGCTGCACAGCGGGCGGGTCAGTGTCGCGGTGGCATTCGCCGGCTTGAGCGTCAACGCCCTGGAATACTTCCAGTACGTGGGCAGCGAGCGCATGACGGCCTGTATTGCCGCCCGGCATCCGCTGTTCCAGGCTAGCGACGGCAGCCTGTACCTGGAGGACCTGATCCAGGTACGCCAGGTGGTGGTGGCCAGCCGCGACTTGCCCATCAGTGATACCCGGCCCCTGGTGGGCGAATCCCGCTGGCGCACCGACAGCCTGGCCATGGCCTTGCACATGGTGGAAGCGGGGATCGGCTGGGGCAACTTCCCGCTGTCGGTGTTGCGCCCGCTATTCGCGGCCGGGCGTCTGCAGCGCCTGCGTTTCAAGAACATCGACAACGGCCTGACCTTGCCGGTGCATGCGGTGTGGCTCAAGAGCCAAGCGTTGCAGAAAGGCGCCCTGGCCCTGGTGCAACTGCTCAGCGGCCAGGACCCGGCGCTCGATAGCCCGCCTGTGCCGGTGGCGTAATGCTCAGTCCCGAGCCTGTTCCCGCAGCCAGTGCAACAGTAACCCTGCCGGCGAGTCGGCATCGATGGGGCCTGGCGACAGCAGGTAGTAGGCGCTGCCGTCGGCGATGAAGTCGAAGGGGGCGCACAAGAGCCCACTGGCCAGGTCGTCGCGTACCAGTTGCCAGGGCGCGATGGCCAGTCCCAGTCCCGCCACGGCCGCTTGCAGGCTGAAGTAGAAATGCTCGAACCCTTGCTCCTGTGGTGCGGGGCTATCAGCTAGCTGCTGCAATTGCAGCCACTGCTGCCAGGCCGTCGGCCGGGTGGCGCTGTGCAGGCGCGGGGCGTGTCCGGCCAGTCGCGGTCGATCTTCTGTCTGTGGCGCCCAGTCTGCCTGGTGCTGCGGGCGGCACACCGGGCCGATGCGTTCATCGAACAACCAGTGGGCCTGGGTTTCGCTGTTCCAGGTGAAGTCGTTGCGGCGGATCGCCAGGTCGATCCCGGCATTGAAGGAGAAGGGGCCGCCACCGGCCAGCAGTTGGATCGACACCTGCGGATATGCCGCCTGGAATTGCGGCAGCCGGGGGATCAACCAACGCATCAGCAGGGTGGGTTCGCAGGACAACACCAAAGGCCCCAGGGCCTGGGCGCTGCGCAGGCGAACGGCAGTGTGCTCGACCAGGTCCAGGGCCTGGCTCACGCTATGCAGCAGCTCGCTGCCGGCGGCGGTGAGGAATACCCGGTGGCTGCGACGCTCGAACAGCGGCGTGCCCAGGTCTTCTTCCAGGGCTCGTACGGCGCGGCTGATGGCGCCGTGGGTCAGGTGCAGGACGGCACCGGCACGGGTGAAGCTTTCCAGGCGCGCCGCGGCCTCGAAGCAGCGCAGGGCTCCCAGTGGCGGCAGGCGGCGACGTAATGACTGTGAGTTTTTATCACCGTAAGTGTCAGTTTTCATCGTTGGCTGTTTCCGTGGCGGTCCCCATACAGTAGCGCCTGATTCTATAACCAAGGCGTAGCTGTCGTGACCCAACTGTTAGTCGTACTCACCATTACCATGCTCGCGGTGCTCAGCCCCGGAGCCGATTTCGCCCTGGTCACCCGCAACAGCCTGATGCTTTCGCGGCGCCACGGCGTGCTCACCGCCCTGGGCATCGGGCTGGGGGTCATGCTGCATATCGGCTACAGCTTGCTGGGGGTAGGGGTGCTGCTGCAGCAGTCGCTGCTGTGGTTCACGGTGCTGAAGAGCGCCGGGGCGATGTACCTCATCTACCTGGGCTACAAGCTGCTGCGCAGCCCGGCGTCGGCTGGGCAGGAGACGCTGGCGCAGGGCCAGGCGATGTCCGGCTGGGCGGCCCTGCGCAGTGGCCTGCTGACCAATGCGCTGAATCCGAAGACCATGATTTTCGTCCTCAGCCTGTTCATGCAGGTGATCGAGCCGGGAACCCGCTTGCCGGTGCAACTGGGCTACGGCGCGATCATCGTCCTGGCCCATGTGCTGTGGTTCGTGGCGGTGGCGCTGTTCTTCTCGGCGCCGGCCATCGCTGGCCGGCTGCTGGCCTACAAGCGCCGGATCGATCAGCTGTTCGGCGTGGTGCTGGTGGGCTTCGGCCTGTTGCTCGGTGCCCTGGGCCTGCGGCCCTGAGGCGCCTCAGGTGCTTTCGCGGACCCTTAGCTCGAAGCCCATGTCCACCACCGGTTCGGCCACGCTGTTACCGGCCAAGAGGGTCAGCATCTGCTCGGCGGCGCGCCGGCCTATGGCTTCCCGTGGGGTGCTGATGCTGCTCAGGCGCGGCACCATGTATTCCGAGGACGGCAGGTCGTTGAAGCCCAGCACCGCCACCTGCTCGGGAACCTTGATGCCGCAGCGCATGGCTTCCAGCAGGGCGCCCTGGGCCAGGTCGTCGTTGCCGAAGAAGATCGCGTCCACCTGGGGCTGGTTCTGCATCAGTTGCAGGAACAACTCGCCGCCCAGGCCCACGGAGGAGGGGCGTGGGGTCAGCAGTTCCAGGTCCGGGTTGTACAACCCGGCAGCCTGCAGGGCCCGGCGGAAGCCTTCGCCGCGCAGCAGGGTGCGCTGGTCCAGTTGTGCGCCGATGTAGGCCAGGTGCCGGCGCCCGCGGGAGATCAGGTGCTGGGCGGCGGTCTCCCCGGCGCTGAGCTGCGAGAAGCCCACGCAGTTGATCCCGGATGCGCTGTCCAGGTCCATCATGTAGACGCAGGGAATGTTGTTCGCCTCGATCATCCGCCGGGCGCTTTCAGTGCGGTCGAAGCCGGTCAGCAGCAAACCCCGGGGCTGGTAGGTCATGTAGTTGCGCAGCAGGTTCTCTTCTTCGTCCCGGGAATAGTGGTAGTTGCCGATCAGCACTTCGAAGCCCTTGGGCCGCAGGACCTGGTGGATGGCTTCCAGGGTTTCGATGAACAGCAGGTTCGACAGCGACGGCACCAGTACCACCACCGACTGGCTCTGGGCCGAGGCCAGGGCGCGGGCGGCGGAGTTGACCACGTAGTTCAGCTCCAGCGCCGCCTTCTGCACTTTTTCCACCAGTTCGGTGGCCACGCTGCTGACGCCGCGCAGCGCCCTGGAAGCGGTGATCGGGCTGACGCCAGCCAGGCGTGCGACTTCGTTGAGGGTTGGGCGGCCCGTGGTACGGGAATTTTTATCGTTCTTCTGGGTGGTCATCAGACGGCTTGCCAAACAAAATTCAAGTCACTAAGGTAGCGCTGTCCTAAAACAGCTGCAATGCGTGAGCGAGGTGTGCCTGACTCCTCGCTCTTTGGTTTTGGCGGACTATATACGCGGCAACCCACAAAAATGACAAGAAGGCGTCGGCAGACACTGTTTTTGTACTAGAACTAGAACTAGCGAAGGTAGCGCTGTCTGCGCGCTGAGGTCTTATATGAGTCAACCTATTACCGCCCTGGTCATCATGGGCGTTGCCGGCTGTGGCAAATCCAGCGTCAGCCAGGCCCTGTGCCAGCGCAGCGGTGCCACGGCCATTGAAGGCGATACGTTCCACCCTGCCGCGAACATCGCCAAGATGAGTGCCGGAATCCCCCTCGACGACGACGACCGCGCCGGCTGGCTCGACAGCCTGTGCGAGGAATTGCGCCGTGCCCTGGCCGCCGGCCAGCAGCCGGTACTGACCTGCTCGGCCCTCAAGCGCCAGTATCGCGAGCGCCTGCGCGCCGCGACCCCCGGCCTGGGCTTTGTCTTCCTCGAACTGAGCCCGGAAGTCGCCGCCGACCGCGTAGCGCACCGGCCAGGGCATTTCATGCCATCGACCCTGATCGACAGCCAGTTCGCCACCCTCGAATCCCCGGTGGGGGAACCGCTCACCCTGGCCCTGGATGCCAGCAACCTGAGCGTCCTGCGCCTGGCCGAACTGGCCCACCAATGGTGGCTGGCAAACGGCCTCGAACCTTCACGCTAAGTGTCGCCTCGAAAAAGGTAGCGCTATCCACTCGGCCCTTGTTTTTAACGCTTTAATAAAAACAACAAACCGGAGGCAAACTCATGTTTGGCATGTCCCAAGAGACCTATCTGCTGGTTGATGCAGTGGTCACCATCATCGGGCTGATCGTCTTGATCACCCGTTTCAAGCTGCATCCCTTCATCGCCCTGATCATCGCGGCCGGCTTCCTGGGCCTGACCTCGGGCATGCCGGTGGACAAGATCATCAAGGCCTTCCAGGACGGCTTCGGTGGCGTGCTCGGTTTCGTCGGCATCATCCTGGCGCTGGGCACCATGCTCGGCAAGATGATGGCCGAGTCCGGCGGCGCCGATCAGATCGCCCAGACCCTGATCCGTTCGTTCGGCAAGGAGCGGGTGCAGTGGGCGATGATGTTCGCCGCCTTCCTGGTGGGCATCCCGCTGTTCTTCGAGATCGGCTTCGTGCTGCTGATCCCGCTGGTGTTCATCGTCGCCCGGCGTACCGGGGTCTCGCTGATCAAGATCGGTATCCCGTTGCTGGCCGGCCTGTCCGCGGTCCACGGCCTGGTGCCGCCGCACCCGGGGCCGCT
This sequence comes from Pseudomonas piscis, assembly GCF_009380155.1. Lineage (GTDB taxonomy): Bacteria > Pseudomonadota > Gammaproteobacteria > Pseudomonadales > Pseudomonadaceae > Aquipseudomonas > Aquipseudomonas piscis. The sequence goes on from NZ_WHUV01000003.1 coordinate 583,806, forward strand.
GCTGGCCATCGGCGTGTTCGGCGCCGATATCGGCAAGACCATCCTCTACGGCCTGATCGTGGCGCTGCCCACGGCGATCATCGCCGGTCCGATCTACGGCACCTTCATTGCCAAGTACATTCCCGGCAACCCATCCCAGGAGCTGGTGGACCAGCTGGCCCGCGAACCCCAGAGCAGCGAGCTGCCGAGCTTCAGCGTGACCCTGGTGACCGTGCTGCTGCCGGTGTTCCTGATGCTGCTCAAGACCTTCGCCGATGTGGCCCTGGCCGACGGGCATTTCTTCCGCATCTGGATGGACATGATCGGCCACCCGATCACCGCCTTGCTCCTGGCGCTGCTGCTGTCGCTGTACACCTTCGGCTACAAGCAGAACATCGATTCCAAGCGCATGCTCAAGCTCCTGGACGCCAGCCTGGCACCGACCGCGGCGATCATCCTGATCATCGGTGCCGGTGGCGGTTTCAAGCAGATGCTGGTGACCAGTGGCGTGGGTGACGTGATCGGCCACATGGCGGTCAATGCACAAATCTCGCCGATCCTGCTGGCATGGCTGGTAGCAGCGGTGATCCGCATCGCCACTGGTTCTGCCACCGTGGCCACCATCACGGGCGCCGGGATCGTGGTCCCGGTGGTGGGGATGATCCCCGGGGTCAACCGCGAGCTGCTGGTGCTGGCCACCGGCGCCGGGTCGCTGATCCTGTCCCACGTCAACGATGCCGGTTTCTGGCTGGTCAAGCAGTACTTCAACATGACCGTGGCCGAGACCTTCAAGACCTGGACGGCCATGGAGACCATCCTGTCGGTGGTGGGCCTGATCTTCATCCTGTTGCTGTCGCTGGTGGTCTGACCTCCTGCGCTAAGCCACCCACAAAAAAACCGCAGCGATGCGGTTTTTTTGTGCCTGTTCGATTGTAGGAGCGGCCGGTCGACGCTCGATTGTCCGCGATGGCTGGCTTGCCGCGTTATCGCTCAGCACCGGCAAGCCTGGCTCCTACAGAAGCCGCATCACGCGCCTTTGTGCACCAGACCGTCGGCGCGGAACATGCCGCGGATGCCACGTACGGCCTGGCGGATACGGTCCTGGTTCTCGATCAAGGCAAAGCGCACGTGATCGTCACCGTACTCGCCGAACCCTACGCCCGGCGAGACGCAGACCTTGGCCTCGGCCAGCAGCTTCTTGGCGAACTCCAGCGAGCCCAGGTGGGCATAGGCTTCGGGGATCTTGGCCCAGACGTACATCGAGGCCTTGGGGTTCTCCACCATCCAGCCCAGCTCATGCAGGCCCTTGACCAGCACATTGCGCCGCTGCCGGTACTGCTCGGCGATATCGCGCACGCACTGTTGGTCGCCTTCCAGGGCCGCGATGGCAGCCACCTGCAGCGGGGTGAAGGTGCCGTAGTCGTGGTAGCTCTTGATCCGCGCCAGGGCGCTGACCAGCTCCGGGTTGCCGACCATGAAGCCGATGCGCCAGCCGGCCATGTTGTAGCTCTTGGACAGGGTGAAGAACTCCACCGCGATGTCCTTGGCCCCGGGTACCTGCATGATCGACGGGGCCTTCCAGCCGTCGTAGACGATGTCGGCGTAGGCCAGGTCGTGGATCACCAGCACGTCGTATTGCTTGGCCAGGGCGATCACCCGTTCGAAGAAGTCCAGCTCTACGCACTGCGAGGTGGGGTTGGACGGGAAGCCGAGGATCATCATCTTCGGCTTGGGGATCGAGCCGCGGATGGCCTGTTCCAGTTCGGCGAAGAAGTCCACGCCGGGCACCAGCGGCACCGAGCGCACTTGGGCGCCGGCGATCACCGCACCGTAGATATGGATCGGATAGCTGGGATTGGGCACCAGCACCGTGTCGCCGTGGTCCAGGGTGGCGAGCATCAGGTGCGCCAGGCCTTCCTTGGAACCGATGGTGACGATGGCTTCGCTTTCCGGGTCGATGTCGACCTGGTAGCGCTCCTGGTACCAGCGGGAAATCGCCCGGCGCAGCCGTGGAATACCCCTGGAGGTGGAATAGCCATGGGTGTCTTCGCGCTGGGCGACCTGCACCAGCTTCTCGACGATATGCGGCGGAGTCGCGCCGTCGGGGTTACCCATGCTCAAGTCGATAATGTCTTCGCCGCGCCGACGCGCAGCCATCTTCAGCTCGGCAGTGATATTGAAAACGTAGGGGGGGAGTCGATCGATACGCGCAAAGCGGCGCGGCGAAACTTGTTCGGCCATGGTTGCCTCGAGAAGACGTAAGCGCCCGGAACCGTCCGAGCGACGTTGGCCACTGCGGTGGCCTGCGGGGCAGACGATAAGGGCGCTGGCGGCGGCTTGTCCAGAGGCGCGAAAAATTATTTTCCCGGGCTGGCGGGCATTTGCGGGGGCGCAGGCTTTGCCGCTATAACGTGCACGCTTCTTGCTGGCCCTGGCCGGGAAAGGGGCGGGCCAGGCAGGTTTTCCCGGGCACGAGCTCCCCCGACGAGCCTTCGAACAACAGCAGTACATGGGATGGATGATGGAATTCACCAGCGGCTTCTTGCTCAGCCTTTCGTTGTGCCTGGATATCGGCGTGGCCAATATCGCGATGATCACCCTGGCCATGCAGCGTGGTTACTTCCAGGGCTTTTGCCTGGGCCTGGGCACCTGTGTCGGTGACCTGGTCTATGCGCTGCTGGCCCTGGCCGGGATGACCGTTTTGCTGCAGTACGAGACGGTGCGCTGGGTGCTGTGGCTTGGCGGTTCGGTGCTGCTGGTGTACTTCGCGGTGAAGATGATCTACGCCGCGATCCATCACGACGCGCTGCTCGACACCAGTGACGAGGTGGACCGGGGCTCGCCGCGCAAGGAGTTCCTGCGGGGGATCTTCCTGGCCATGTCCTCGCCCAGCGCGATCCTCTGGTTCGCCGCCGTGGGAGGCACCCTGATCGCCCGCTCCGGGGGCGGCAGCACGGCTGATTCCGCACTGTTCCTGGCCGGTTTCTTCTGCGCCGGGCTGGCCTGGACAATGGGCCTGTGCCTGGCGGCGACCCAGGGCGGCAAGCTACTGGGCGACAAGCTGTTGCGCTATTCCTACCTGGCATCTGCGGCGATCTTCTGCTATTTCGCGGTTTACGTGATCGTATCCGGTTACCAGGAGTTCATCGTCGGAGCCCGGCCGCTCGACCTTCCGGCGCTCTGATCCAGGCCTTGGCCACAGGCTTCTATACTTGCCTGCGAACCCTTTTTTCAGTGGCAGGAGTGGCATTCATGGATGAGCAAAACCAGGGCAGTGGCCCGCAACCACGCTTCGAAAGATGGCATTTCCTGCTGGTCGCCGGTTTCAGCCAGCACTTCACCCCTGCCAACATCCAGGTGATCGGCCAGTTGTGGCAGCGTTTCATTCCCCATATCGGCAAGGTGCCGGGGCAGGTGGATGACGTCACCTACGGCGTGTGCTGCAACCCCGATGGGCAGGGCGGCTTCGAGTACATCGCCGGGGTCGAGATCAGCAAGCTCGACGACTTGCCCGACCACTATCGCTGGGTCGAGCTGCAGCCCCAGCAGTACGCGGTGTTCGAGCACCACGGTTCATTGCAGCAGTTGCCCTGCACCTTCGACTACATCTGGCAGACCTGGCTCCCGCAATCGGGCCAGCAGGCCGCCGATGCCCCCTGCTTCGAGCGCTACAGCGCCGATTTCAATCCCAATACCGGGCATGGCAGCCTGGAAATCTGGCTGCCCCTGAAGACGGCCTGAACCTCTCGGGGCGCGTCGGCGCCCCTGCTTCGTCTGCACAGGGCGGCAATCTTTATGCGGTCTTGATACCGCCCCCCGCAATCAGTGCCCGACCTTGATACGCCCTCGCCTAACCTGCGTGGCGCAGAGAAGGGCGGTCGACCACCTGTTCCCGCCTCCCTGCCGGCGCCCATTGCCGGGCACCGCCAACGGTAGCGCCGCGAGCCGCTGATGAGGCCTGGCGCTGCCCCAAACGCCATCGAGGGGAACCGTCTTGCTGACACTGCCATTGATCTACGGCGCCAGCGGCTTTTGCGCTGTGCTGCTGTTCGCCTACCTGGGGTACGCGCTGATCCGCGCCGAGAAGTTCTGATGCACGTTCCCAGCATTCGCCATGCATTGGCATGCGCCCGGCCGGGCGCTTTCGAGAAAGGAAACCAGCCATGTACGACCTGATCTTCGTGGGCCTGTCCCTGGGGTTCTTTGTACTGACGGCCCTGGGCATCGTCGCCATGGGCAAGATTTGAGCGGAGCATCGACATGTTGAGTACTGTGCTGGAATACGCGGTGATCCTCGGTCTGATGACCGGGCTCGCCGTGCTCATGGGCAAGTGGTTGGCCCGGGTCTTCAGTGGCCGTGGCCATGCCTTGCCGGAGCGCGCCACTTACCGCCTGCTGGGGATCGATCCTGGCGAGGCCATGGGCTGGGCCCGCTACGGTTCGGCCTTGCTGCTGTCCAACGCGGCGATGATGCTGCTGGGCTACCTGGTGCTGCGCCTGCAAGGACTGACGCCCCTGAACCCGCTGGGGCTGGCGGCGCAGACCCCGGACCTGGCGTTCAACACCGCCGCCTCGTTCATCACCAATACCAACTGGCAGGCGTACTCCGGCGAGAGCAGCCTGTCGAACTTCAGCCAGATGGCGGCCATCACCTTCCTGATGTTCGTCGGCGCCACCGCCGGAGTGGTGGCCGCCGCCGGCTTCATCCGCGGCCTGAGCCGTTCCAGCTCGGCGGACATCGGCAACTACTGGGTGGATTTCATCCGCGTGCTGTACCGGGTGATGCTGCCCTTGTGCCTGCTGATGGCCCTGGTCTACGTCTGGCAGGGCATGCCCCAGACCCTGGATTCCGAGGCCCTGGCCAGTACCCTGGAAGGCGGCCGCCAGCAGTTGATCGTCGGCGCCGTGGCCAGCTTCGAATCGATCAAGCACATCGGCACCAACGGCGGCGGTTTCTTCAGCATGAACGCCGCGCACCCGTTCGAGAACCCGACGCCGCTGACCAACGTCCTGCACATCCTCAGCATGCTGCTGATTCCTTCGGCGCTGACCTACACCTTCGGCAGCATGCTGTTGCGTCGGCGTCAGGGCTGGGTGTTCTTCGGCACTTTCCTGGTGATGTTCGCAGGCTTCCTGGCCATCGTGTTCACAGCCGAACAGAGCGGCAACCCGCTGCTGACCCTGGCCGGCGCCGACCAGCAACTGTCGGCGACCCAGAGCGGCGGCAACATGGAAGGCAAGGAGCTGCGCTTCGGCATCGCCGACACTGCGCTGTTCGTCACCACCACCACCGGTGCCACCACCGGCTCGGTGAACGCCATGCATGACTCGCTGACCCCCATGGGCGGTTTCGTGCCCCTGGCGCAGATGATGCTCAACTGCGTGTTCGGCGGCGACGGCGTGGGCTTCATCAACCTGATCCAGTACGCCCTGCTGACGGTGTTCCTGGTGGGCATGATGATCGGCCGCAGCCCGGAGTTCCTCGGCAAGAAGATCGAGGCCCGGGAGATCAAGCTGGTGATGCTCTCGGTGCTGGCGCACCCCATCTGCATCCTCGGCTTCACTGCCCTGGCGGCGCTCTGGCCAGACACCCTCAACAGCCTCAACAACCTGGGGCCCCATGGTTTCAGCGAGGTGCTCTACGCCTACGCCTCGGGCACCGCGAACAACGGTTCGGCGTTCGCCGGGCTGAATGCCAACACGCCGTTCTTCAACACCACCATCGGCCTGGCGATGCTCATGGGGCGCTTCTTCACCATGCTGCCGATGCTGGCCGTGGCCGGCTCCCTGGCGGCGAAAAAGAACATCCCGGCCGGCGCCGGCACCATTCCCACCGCGACCCCGCTGTTCATGTTCCTGGTGGTGTTCGTGGTGCTGGTGGTCGGTGGCCTGACCTTCCTGCCGGCGCTCGCGCTCGGCCCGCTGGTGGAGCAACTGCAGTTGCTGGCCGGCCAGACCTACAAGTAAGGGGTTGTGATGACTACGCAAATGCAAACCCAGGGCACCACCGCGGTGCTGTTCAAGGGCCTGCTGCGCCCGGTGCTGGCGGCGGCGTTGCTGTGCCTGGCACTGACCGGCCTGGCCTATCCGCTGGCGACCACGCTGCTGGCCAACCTGTTGTTTCCGTTCCAGGCCCAGGGCAGCCTGCTGCAGCGCAACGGCATGGTGGTGGGCTCCAGCCTGATCGGCCAGGCCTTCCAGCGGCCGGAGTATTTCCAGGGCCGGCCGAGCATGACCCTGGGCAGCGATCCGCTGGACCCGAGCAAGAGCGTGCCGCAGCCCTACAACGCCGGGGCCAGTGGTGCCAGCAACCTGGGCCCCACCAGCCAGAAGCTGCTGGACAGCGTCGCCGAGCGGGCCCGTACCTACCGCCAACTCAATGGCCTGGCCGCCGACAGCCTGGTGCCGGTGGACGCGGTGACGGCTTCGGCGTCCGGCCTGGACCCGCACATTTCCCTGGCCAACGCCCGGCTGCAGCTGGAGCGAGTGGCCCGCGCGCGGCACCTGCCGCCGGGCGAGCTGCAAGCCCTGCTGCAAGCACACAGCGAAGGCCGCACCTTCGGCCTGCTGGGCGAACCCCGGGTCAATGTGCTGCAACTGAACCTCGCGCTGGACGCCCTGGCGCCCATGCCTGCCTCGCCCCTCGCGGCCAGTGAGTAAGAGACCATGAGTAAGAACGCTCGTATTGCTTTGTTCGACCGTGGGTTGCTGCTCACGGCGTGCCAGGATGCCGTGAAGAAGCTGCTGCCCCAGGCGCAATGGAAGAACCCGGTGATGTTCGTGGTCTACCTGGGCAGCCTGCTCACCACCTTGCTGTGGCTGCAGTCCCTGGGTGGGCAGGGCGAGGCCCCCAGCGGCTTCATCCTGAGCATCGCCCTGTGGTTGTGGTTCACCGTGTTGTTCGCCAACTTCGCCGAGGCCCTGGCCGAGGGCCGCAGCCGGGCCCAGGCGGCGAGCCTCAAGGGCATGAAGCGCCAGACCCTGGCCAAGTTGCTGCAACAGCCACGGCACGGCGCCGCCTGGCTGCCCATGGCCGCCAGCGAGTTGCGCAAGGACATGGTGGTGCTGATCGAGGCCGGCGACCTGGTGCCCCTGGACGGCGAGGTCATCGAAGGCGTGGCCACGGTGGACGAGAGCGCCATCACCGGTGAGTCGGCGCCGGTGATCCGCGAGGCCGGCGGCGACTTCTCCTCGGTCACCGGCGGCACCAAGGTGCTGTCCGACTGGCTGGTGGTGCGCATCAGCGTCAACCCCGGCGAATCCTTCCTGGACCGCATGATCTCCATGGTGGAATCGGCGCGGCGGCAGAAGACCCCCAACGAGGTGGCCCTGACCATCCTCCTGGTGGGCCTGACCCTGTTGTTCCTGTTGGTGATCGTCACCCTGAGCCCGTACTCGCTGTTCGCCGTGGCCATGAGCGGCACCGGCAGCGTGGTCAGTGCCACGGTGCTGGTGGCGCTGCTGGTGTGCCTGATCCCCACCACCATCGGCGGCCTGCTGTCGGCCATCGGCGTGGCGGGCATGAGCCGGATGATGTCGGCCAACGTCATCGCCACCTCCGGCCGTGCGGTGGAGGCGGCGGGTGACGTGGACGTGCTGCTGTTGGACAAGACCGGCACCATTACCCTGGGCAATCGCCAGGCCAGTGCCTTCCTGCCGGCCCCGGGGATCCGCGACAGCGAACTGGCGGATGCCGCGCAATTGGCGTCCCTGGCCGATGAAACCCCTGAAGGGCGGAGCATCGTGGTCCTGGCCCGGCAACAGTTCGACATCGCTGGGCGCGACCTTGCGACCCTGGGTGCGAGTGCCGTGCCGTTCACCGCCCAGACCCGCATGAGCGGCGTCGACCTGCCCCAGGGCCGCTGCATCCGCAAGGGCGCCGCCGATGCCATCCGCCGCCACATCGAGGCCCTGGGCGGCAGCTTTGCGCCAGCCCTGCAGGCCAGGGTCGATGAAGTCTCGCGCCGTGGCAGCACGCCGCTGGTGGTCAGCGACGGGGCCCAGGCCCTGGGCGTGGTGGAGCTCAAGGACGTGGTCAAGGGCGGGATCAAGGAACGCTTCGCCGAGCTGCGGCGCATGGGCATCAAGACCGTGATGATCACCGGCGACAACCGCCTGACCGCTGCCGCCATTGCCGTGGAGGCCGGGGTCGACGATTTTCTCGCCGAGGCCCGGCCCGAGGACAAGCTGCAGCTGATCCGCGACTACCAGGCCAAGGGCAAGCTGGTGGCCATGACCGGCGACGGCACCAACGACGCCCCGGCCCTGGCCCAGGCCGATGTGGCCGTGGCCATGAACAGCGGCACCCAGGCGGCGAAGGAAGCCGGCAACATGGTCGACCTGGACAGCAACCCGACCAAGCTGATCGAGGTGGTGGAGGTGGGCAAGCAGATGCTCATGACCCGTGGCGCGCTGACCACCTTCAGCGTGGCCAACGATGTGGCCAAGTATTTTGCTATCGTACCGGCCGCGTTCGTTGCTACTTACCCGCAGTTGGCGGCGTTGAACGTGATGCACTTGAACAGCCCGAACTCGGCGATCTTGAGCGCGGTGATCTTCAATGCCCTGATCATCGTGTTCCTCATCCCCCTGGCGCTCAAGGGCGTGAAGTACCGCTCCATCGGGGCGGCGGCGTTGCTCAACCGCAATCTGCTGATCTACGGCCTGGGCGGGGTGCTGGTACCCTTTGCCGGGATCAAGCTGATCGACATGCTGCTGGCCGGGCTCGGCCTGGTCTGACAGGACTCGCAAGGCGGCGCTCCCCGGAGCGCCGCCTTGTTCATTCAAGGATGCACATGGCTGTTCTCGACACTGGTATCCCCCCTCGCGATGGGCGCCCCGATCCCGATGCGTTGCTGGAAAAACTGCAGCAGGACGAACAGGCCGCCCGGCGCGGCAAGTTGCGCATCTACTTCGGCTCCAACGCCGGGGTCGGCAAGACCTGCGCCATGCTCACCGCCGCCCGCCAGGAACTGGCCCAGGGTCGCGATGTGGTGGCCGGGATCGTCGAGACCCACGGCCGGCGCGACACCGCCGAGCTGCTGCAAGGCATCGAGGTGCTGCCTCGGCACCAGCTGATGCACCGTGAGCATGCCTTGCCCGAATTCGACCTGGATGCCGCCCTGGCCCGCCAGCCGGCGGTACTGCTGGTGGACGAACTGGCCCACAGCAATGTCCAGGGTTCCCGGCATCCCAAGCGCTGGCAGGACGTCGAGGAACTGCTGCGGGCCGGCATCGACGTCTGGACCACCCTCAATGTCCAGCACCTGGAAAGCCTCAACGACATCGTCAGCGGGATCATCGGCATCCGCGTGCGCGAGACGGTGCCCGATCATCTGTTCGACGACGCCCACGAAGTGCTGGTGATCGACCTGCCGCCGGACGACCTGCTGCGCCGGCTCAAGGACGGCAAGGTGTACCTGGCGCCCCAGGCCGAGCGGGCCTCGCGCAATTTCTTTCGCAAGGGCAACCTGCTGGCCCTGCGCGAGCTGACCCTGCGGCGCACCGCCGACCGGGTCGACGCGCAGATGCGCGACTACCGCCGCGAACGCTCGATCAACGCCCTGTGGCCAGCCCGGGAGCGGTTGCTGGTGGGGATCGCCGGGGATCCGGCGGACGAGCGCCTGGTGCGCGAGGCGGCGCGCCTGGCGCAAAAGCTCGAGGCCGACTGGATGGTGGTGCACGTGGCGCCGGCCCAGCGTCGGGGCATCGGCGCCAGTCGGTATGCGGCTGCCATGAAGACCCTGGCCCTGGCCGCCGAGTTCGGTGCCGAGACCGCGACCCTGCCCGGCATGGACGTGGCCGAGGCCCTGGCCGCCTGTGCCCGCGAGCACAACGCCAATCGCCTGGTGCTGGGCCATTACCCGCGCCGGGTGTGGCAGGTCTGGCACCAGTCGGTGAGCGATCGCCTCAGTCGCCAGCACCCGGAAATCGACCAGATCGTGATCGCCAATGGGCCAGCGGACCGCCAGCGCAGCGTGGCACCCAAGCCCGAGGCCGGCCTGGCGCCCAGTCGTGCGCCGGCCTACCTGTGGGCCAGCCTGGCGTGCTTCGCCGCCACGGCAGTGGCGGCACTGTTGTTGAAGGTCTTCGACCCGGCCAACGTGGTGATGCTGTTCCTGCTCACCGTGGTCCTGGTGGCCCTGCGCCTGGGGCGCGGCCCCGGGGTCTGGGCGGCGATGCTGGCGGTGTTGTGCTTCGACTTCTTCTTCGTCCAGCCGGTGTGGTCGTTCACGGTCAACGACACCCAGTACTTCTTCACCTTCGCCCTGATGCTCGGCATCGCCCTGATCACCGGCCAGCTCACCGCGCGCCTGCGCCACCAGGCGCGTACCGCCGCCGAGGGCGAGCGCCGGGCCACGTCCCTGGCCGGGCTGGCCCGGGAGCTGTCGGCGGCGCTCACCGAGGAGCAGATCTGCGCCGTGGCCCTGCGCACCTTCAGCGGGGTGTTCGCGGCGCGGGTCGGGCTGGCGCTGCCGGATGCCGGCGATCGCGTGCGGGCCTTGAGCGCCAATGGCCTGGAACTGGACGAGAGCATCGCCCAGTGGGCCTACGATCATGGCCAGCCGGCCGGTAGCGGCACCGATACCCTGGCGGCGGCCCGGGGGCGCTACTTGCCGCTCAAGGCGCCGATGCGCGTGCGTGGCGTGCTGGTACTGGAACTGGAGGACCCCGAGCGGCTGCGCGAGCCGGAAGAACAACGCTTGTTGCAAGCCTGCATGAGCCAGCTGGCGATCGCCCTGGAACGGGTGCACTACGTCGAGGTGGCCCAGAGCACCGTGGTGCAGATGGAAGGCGAGCGCATGCGCAACACCCTGCTGGCGGCGATCTCCCATGACTTGCGCACCCCCCTGACCACCATCATCGGCGCTGCCGACGCCGCCTTGCCCCATGCCCCCGACGGCGTCCTGGCGCAGTTGCTGCGGGGTATCCATGACCAGGCCGGCTCCATGCAGCGGCTGATCGAGAACCTGCTGGACATGGCCCGCATGCAGGAGCGTGGGGTGCGCCTGAATCGCCAGTGGAACTCCCTGGAGGAGATCGTCGGCAGTGCCCTGCGCCAGTTGCGCGAGCCCCTGGCCGGGCATCAGGTGCGGGTCGCCATGGCGCCGCAGTTGCCGCTGGTGGAGGTGGACGCGCTGTTGCTGGAGCGGGTACTGGTCAACCTGCTGGACAACGCCGCCAAGTACACGCCGGCCGGGACCCTGGTGCAGGTCAGCGCGCGCCAGGTCGACCAGCAGATCATCCTGCAGGTCAGCGACAGCGGCCCCGGTTGCCCCAAGGGCAGTTCCCCGGCCAGCCTGTTCGAAGCTTTCAGCCGTGGCCAGCAGGAATCGGCCGTGGCCGGGATCGGCCTGGGCCTGGCCCTGGCCAAGCGTATCGTCGAGGCCCATGGCGGACGGATCGAGGCCCAGCCTCACGCCGACGCCGGGCTGAGTTTTGTCATCACCTTGCCGGCGGGACAACCGCCTTCGATGGAAACCCTATGAGCAGCAGCCCACGCATCCTGATCGTCGAGGACGAAGCCAATATCCGCCGCTTCGTCGGTATCGCCCTGGAGGACGAAGGTTTCCAGGTATTCGAGGCCGACAGTGTCAAGCGCGCGCTGATCCATGCAGCCAGCCGCCAGCCGGACCTGGTGATCGTCGACCTGGGCCTGCCCGATGGCGATGGCAAGCAACTGATCAGCGAGCTGCGGGGCTGGCTGGCGGTGCCGATCCTGGTGCTTTCGGCGCGGGATCGGGAAGCGGAGAAGGTCGCCGCCCTGGACGCCGGGGCCGACGACTACCTGGTCAAGCCGTTCGGCGTACCGGAGTTGTTGGCGCGGATTCGCGCGCAACTGCGCCGCCATGGCCAGAGTGGGGCGGCCGCGGCCACCAGCAAGGTCAACTTCGGCGCCATCGAGGTGGACCTGGCGACCCATGAGGTGCGCCGCGAAGGGCAGCCGGTGCACCTGACGCCGATCGAGTACCGTCTGCTTTGTGCGCTGATCCGCGGCCAGAGCCGGGTCCTGACCCATCGCCAGCTGCTGCTGGAAGTCTGGGGCCTGGACTATGTGGACCGGGCCCACTACCTGCGGGTGCACATGGCCCATCTGCGGCAGAAGCTGGAGGCCGATCCGGCCCAGCCCCAGCATCTGGTCACCGAATTGCAGGTGGGTTATCGCCTGGTGGGGCTCTGAGCCCGGGCATGGCTAGCGTCTGATACACGCTTGTCGCGACGGCGTTCGTGCAAGAAATCGAGGTAGAAGGTGATACCGCCGAAGATGGCGATGGCGAGCAAGATGAAAAAACCGATCTGGGCAGAGCTCATGGTCTAGGTCCTTGGCAAGGCGCGGCGAAGCGGCCCGGGAGCCGTTCGCGAAGCGTCGGGGAGCTGATAGATAGTCCCTCGGCGCGAGCCTGGCCAGGGCTTATATGAAAGCTTTACGGGGTAGCCAGCGAACGCTACGCCGGTCATACACAACGCCGGGTCCTTGCTAGAATCGACGCCCCTCAACTGACTTCAGGCTGCTGTTCCATGACTGCTCCGACCCCGTTGATCCGCACCGTCCTGCCTGCCGACCTGGACCGCTGCTTCGCCATCGAGACCCAGGCCTACGAAGGCGACGAAGCCGCGACCCGGGACAAGATCGCCACGCGTATCGCCACCTGGCCCGAGGGTTTCATCGTCGCCGAGGTCGCGGGCGTGGTGGCCGGTTTCATCAACTCCGGCGCCACCTTCGAGGTGCAGATGGCCGACGAGGCCTTCAAGGAACTGGTCGGCCACGACCCGGCAGGCCCCGAGGTGGTGATCATGTCGGTGGTGGTGCATCCGGACTTCCAGGGCCTGGGTCTGTCCCGGCAGTTGCTGGAAGCGTTCATCGCGCGCATGGCAGGCGCTGGCAAGGCGCGTATCCACCTGATGTGCAAGGAGCGCCATGTACCGCTCTACGAGCGCTTCGGTTTCGTCTATCTCAAGGCATCGGCTTCGGACCACGGCGGCATGGCCTGGCATGAGATGGTGCGGGCTCTGTAGTTCCGCCACCGCCAAAGGCCGCTATGTCGCGGCCTTTTTTTGTGCCTGCATGGTTGGCGTGATTTTTTTCATCGGCATTGTCGATTGTGCGAAATCCCAGGCGACTAGGGATGAATCGAGCAGTTTGCTCGGTGATACCCATTCACCTTCCGAGGAATTTCGCCATGTCCAATCCATCCAGTGAAGCCCGCGTACGCAGCCTGATCGACCATTGGCGGCAGGCGGTAATGGCCAGGGATATCGAGCAGATCGTCAGCTTCTACGCCGATGACATCGTCTCCTTCGACGCGGTCGGCGCCCTGCAATTCAAAGGCAAGGAGGCCTACCGTGCGCATTGGCAGGCTTGCATGCAGGTGTGCCCCGGTCCCGGGATCTTCGAGTTCCATCAATTGCAGGTGCGGGCTGGCGACGAGCTGGCGTTCGCCCATTGGCTGGCCCATTGCGGTGGCACCGATGCCGACGGTGTGAGCAAGGCCTGCTGGATGCGGGTCAGCGCGGCGTACCAGTGCCTGGGCGGCCAGTGGCAGGTGGTGCACGAGCATTGGTCGGCGCCCTTCGACATGCAGACCGGCACCACCTTGTTCGACCTCGAGCCCTGACCGTCGGCGGGTTCGCCAAAGCCACGAACAGCGACCATAGTTGATCAGCCCGATCATGGAGGTGCCCATGAAATACCTATGCCTGGTGTATAGCGACGAACAACTGCTGCACAGCCTGCCCGATAGCCCGAAGGATGCCGAGTGCCTGGCTTATGCCGAGGCGGTGCGCGACAGCGGGCGGATGCTCGCCGCCGAGGCCCTGCAATCGGTGCAGACCGCTACCACGGTGCGCATGCGCGGCGGCAAGCTGTCGATCACTGATGGCCCGTTCGCCGAAACCAAGGAGCAGTTGGCCGGGTTCTACCTGGTGGAGGCTCGGGATCTCAACGAAGCGATCCAGGTCGCCGGGCAGATTCCGGCAGCCCGGGTCGGCAGCGTGGAAGTGCGCCCGGTACGTGAACTCAATCCCTGATGGCAACCAGCCAGAGGAGCGTCGCGATGACTTTGCAGACTGCGGGCCGCGTGCCCGCCGAACATGAACTGTCGATCAGCCGCTTGATCGATGCCCCGCGCAGCAAGCTGTTCCGTGCCTGGACCGAACCGGCGTTGCTGGCGCAATGGTGGGGGCCCCACGGCATGACCACTCCCGAGTGCGAGATGGACCTGTGGGTCGGCGGTCAGTTTCGGACCCTGATGCGCGCCCCCGATGGCAGCGAGTATCCGACCATGGGAGTGTTCCTGGAGATCGACGCACCGTCGCGGCTGGTGTTCACCGACGCCTTCCTGCCGGGCTGGATCCCCTCGGGCAAGCCGTTCATGACCGCCGAGGTGACCTTCGAGGAGCGGGGCGACCAGACCCTCTATACCGCTCGCGCCATGCACTGGAGCGAGGCCGATCGCCAGGCCCATGAAGCCATGGGCTTCCATGAGGGCTGGGGGCAGAGCCTGGAGCGCCTGGTGACCCTGGTCACCCAGGGCATGCCCGACTGATGCCGGGCCAGGCCGGAGCGGCAGTGACGGCGCTGGTGGAGCAGGTCTATCGCGAGCAGTCGCGGCGCATCCTCGCCACCCTGATCCGCCTGCTGGGGGATTTCGACCTGGCCGAGGAAGCCTTGCATGAGGCTTTCTTCGTGGCGGTGGAGCGCTGGCAGGACGACGGCATCCCGGCCAACCCCCGGGCCTGGCTGGTGTCCGTCGGGCGCTTCAAGGCCATCGATGGCTTGCGCCGGCGGGCACGTTTCGCCGCTTCCCAGGCCGCCCTGGCCAGCCAGCTGGAGCAACTGGAGCAGGAGGACTGGAGCGGTGAAGACGTGCAAGACGACCGCCTGCGGCTGATCTTCACCTGCTGCCATCCGGCCTTGGCGGCGGATGCCCAGGTGCCGTTGACCCTGCGGGAAATCTGCGACCTGAGCACCGAGCAGATCGCCCGCGCCTTCCTGGCGACCCCGGCCACCATCGCCCAGCGCATCGTGCGCGCCAAGGCGAAGATCCGCGATGCGGCGATTCCCTACCAGGTACCGGCACTGAACGAGTTGCCCGAGCGCCTGGACAGTGTCCTGCGGGTGATCTACCTGGTGTTCAACGAAGGCTACTCGGCGTCCCTGGGGGCCGAGCTGACCTGCGGCGACCTGACTCGCGAGGCGATCCGCCTGGGGCGCCTGTTGCTGGAGCTGCTGCCGGAGGCCGAGGTGATGGGCCTGCTGGCCCTGATGTTGTTGCACGAATCGCGGCGGGCGGCGCGCCTTGGCACCGATGGCGAGTTGATCCTGTTGGAAGAACAGGACCGCCGCTTGTGGTCGCGTGAGCTGATGGACGAAGGCTGCGCGTTGGTGGAGCAAGGCTTGCGCAGCGGCGGGGGCGGGCCTTACTGCCTGCAGGCGGCGATTGCCGCGGTGCATGCCGAGGCGCCCATGGCCAGCCAGACCGACTGGCCGCAGATCGTCGGTTTGTACGATGTGCTGCTGCGGTTGCAGCCCTCGCCGGTGATCGAACTCAACCGCGCGGTGGCCTTGGCCAAGCGTGACGGACCGGCGGCCGGCCTGGTCCAGGTCGAACGGATCCTGCGTCGCGGCGAGCTGGCCGACTATCACCTGGCCCATGCCGCCCGCGCCGATTTCTGTCGCCAGCTGGGGCAGGTCGAGGCGGCGCGCGAGTCCTACCGGCGGGCCCTGGAGCTGGTCCGCCAGGCGCCGGAGCGACGTTTTCTCGAGCGTCGCCTGGACCAGCTGTAGTCTCTATCAGCCGAGCATCCGTTGCAGGAACCAGCTGCCGGCCGGCCCCGGTGGCTGCAGGCGAGACCAGAGCGCGTCCACCAGCACCGGCCGTGGCCAGCCGCGGACCTTGAGTTCCTGCAGCCTGCCGGCGCCGAACTTCTCCACCAGCCAGCGCGGCAACGGCGCCCAGCCAAAACCGCCCTGGGCCATTTCCATCAGCATCAGATAACTGGGGGCCGACCAGACCCGGCCCTGGGGGCGGCTGTCATAGGGGTTGAGCACCGTGGCCAGGCGCAGTTCGCGGTGCTGGCCCAGGGCCTGCTGATCCACCCGATCGAGCTTGGCCAGGGGGTGCTGGCATGACACGAACAGCGATACCTCGCCGCGTTCGGCCATGGTCTGGTGTTCCAGGTCGGCCGGGTAATCGGCTTGTTTCTCGGCGAAGGCGATCTGCGCGCGGCCGCTTTGCACCAGGTCGACCAGGTCATCGCACTCGGCGATCAGGCATTCCAGTTCCAGCTCCGGGTAGCGTTGCTCGAAGGCATTCAGGCAGCTTTCGAAGCGATCGGACTGGTAGGTATCGGAAAGGGCTACGGTGAGCCTCGCCTCGATGCCTTGGGACAACTGGCTGGCGGCCAGTTCCAGGCGGCTGGTGGCGGCGAGGATCTCCTCGGCGCGGCGCAGTAGCACCTGTCCGGCCGGGGTCAGGCCGGGCTTGCGGCTGGAGCGGTCGAACAGCTGGACATCGAGGTCGATCTCCAGGCTGGCCACTGCGGCGCTGATGGTCGACTGGCTCTTGCCGAGCTTGCGCGCGGCGGCGGAGAACGAACCCTGGGTCGCGGCCTGGACGAATGCCAGCAGCACTTCGTTGGATGCCATGAAGTATCGCCTTGGTCGATGGTTATTGGTTAGGAAGTATCGATCGCATCCTGGAAGATCGCCAGCGTCTTCACTTCAGGAGCAGGCCATGAGCCTTCACAAATCCCTCACCGAACGCATTGCCCAGGCCGTCGCCTTCGAATTGCTGGCGTTGCTGATCTGTACTCCGCTGCTGTCCTGGGTCATGGATCGGCCGATGGTCGACATGGGCGTGGTCACCCTGGGCATCGGCCTCCTGGCGCTGGCCTGGAACGTGCTGTTCAACAGCCTCTTCGATCGATTGCTCAAGCGCCTGCGGATCGCCCATGGCGGCTGGAGCCGGGTGGTGCACGCACTGCTGTTCGAGGCTGGACTGGTGGTGGTCGCCGTGCCCTTGATCGCCTGGTGGCTGGGGATCAGCCTGCTGCAGGCGTTGATCCTCGACATTGGCGTGTTGCTGTTCTTCCTGCCCTATACCTACCTCTATCACTGGGCCTATGACGTGTTGCGCAACAAGTGGCTGCAGGTACGGCTGGCCCATTGAGGGCCAGCTTCATGCCGGAGCGAGCAGCTTCTCGATGGTGTCCAGGTAGGCTGCCAAGGCTCGCGGCACTTCTTCGAGCAATAACTCGCGCTTGAGCTCCTGGTGTTCCTGGGCCCGCTGGAACAGGCCCAGGGGCAGGCCGAGCAGCACCTGCCCCCAGGTTTCGCGCTGCCGGGCGCTGGCATTGGGCAGGCGCGCCTTCAATACCCGGTCATAGAGGTTCTGCATCTGCACGTGCAGGCCCGGGGCCTGCAACTGGCCCAGGGCATAGCCCGGAGTGAGCATCTGCAACAGGTCGGGATGCTGCTCGATGTATTGCAGGAGCGGCAGGGTGGTCTGTTCTATCACTTGCCGGGAACTCAGGCCTCGCCAATGACTCTCATCGACGCCATGCAAGGGTTCGGCGATCGCGCTCATGGCGGCGATATGGCCCTGGCCCAGGGCCTCCAGCACCTGCTGTTTGTCGCTGAAAAAGTGATAGAGCGAGCCGATGGAGGTGCCGGCTTCCCTGGCGATGCCGTGCATGGTCAGGTTCGCTACCCCCAGCTGGATCAGCAGGCGCGCGCAGGCCTGGAGAATGGCCGTGACCCGCTGGTGGCCGCGGGTCTGCTTGGGCGTGCGCTGGAGCTTGGTGGAGGAGGGGGCTGTGTCGTTCATGGTCGGCGAAGTTTTTCGGGGGCGCCTATTATGGCGTAGAAGGTTGTGTCCAGTCCTTGGAAAAACTAGACACGACCTTCTACTTTTGCTGAAAATACCCGGCGGCGGGAGCCTTCCTCTGTGCTCGCCATCCTTCCGGCTTTCTGAAAAACATGACTAATTCTCGCAACTGGATCATCTGCGAACACTGCGACTCCCTGTACGAGTCCGTGCCGCTCGGTAAAGGTCAGGCGGCGCAGTGTTCGCGCTGCGGTGCATTGCTGGCCCGCGCCCGGCACCTGAACGTGCAGCAGTTGTTCGCTTTGTCGATCACCGCCGGGTTGCTGTTCGTCTTCGCCAATTTCTTCCCGGTGATCAAGATCAGCCTCGAAGGCCTGAGCAACGAAGCGACGCTCTGGCAATCGGTGGAGGCCCTGGCCCAGGGCCGGATCAGCCTGATCGCCGCAGTCACCGGCCTGACCATCATCCTCGCCCCGGGCCTGCAGATCGTCCTGTTGTGCTGGGTGCTGGGTTTTGCCAATTTCGGCCGCGCCGCGCCGGGGTTCAAGGCCTGCATGCGCGCCCTGGAGCACCTGCGGCCCTGGAGCATGCTCGAGGTCTGCCTGCTGGGAATCCTGGTGGCCATCGTCAAGCTGGCGGGCATGCTCGACGTGCATCCCGGGCTGGGGCTGTGGGCCCTGGCGATGCTGACGGTGCTGATCATCCTGATTTCCGGCAAGGACATCCGCTACCTCTGGGATGACCTGGAGGGTCGCTACTGATGAGCACACCGCCCTATGCCCGGGACCATCAACTCAAGCTGTGCCACACCTGTGGCCAGGTCTGCCAGGCGTCCGAGCACTATTGCCCGCGCTGCGATTCGGCGGTGCATGCGCGCAAGACCAACAGCCTGTCGCGTACCTGGGCCTTGCTCCTGGCCAGCCTGATCTTCTACATCCCGGCCAACCTGTTGCCGGTGATGCACACCAACATCTTCGGCAATGCCAGCGAGAACACCATCATGAGTGGCGTGGTGGAGTTCTGGAAAGCCGGCTCCTGGGACATCGCGCTGCTGATCTTCATCGCCAGCGTGGTGGTGCCGGGCATCAAGTTCTTCGTCCTCGGCATCCTCCTGGTGACCTGCCAGCGCCGCTCGCGCTGGGCCCAGCGCGAGCGGGCCAAGTTGTATCGTTTCGTCGAGGTGATCGGCTACTGGTCGATGCTCGATGTACTGGTGGTGGCGCTGGTGGCGGCCCTGGTGCAGTTCCGTGCCTTGAGCTCCATCGACCCGCGCATGGGCATTCTGTTTTTCGGTTTGGTGGTGGTGCTGACGATGTTCGCCGCCATGAGTTTCGATCCCCGGCTCATCTGGGATGTAGAGGTTGAAGATGTCTGATCATCCAGGTTCCAACGCAGCAAGTTCCCCGTCAGCCCCTGGCGCCCCGGCGCTGCGCACGCGACGCTTCAATGTCTCGCTGGTATGGTTGGTACCCATAGTCGCGGCCCTGGTGGGGCTGTCGATGGTGGTCCACAAGTCGATGTCCGCCGGGCCGGAAATCAGCATCAGCTTCCAGACCGCCGAGGGCCTGGAGGCCAACAAGACCCAGGTCAAGTACAAGAACGTGGTGATCGGCAAGGTGACCTCCATCGCCTTGAGCGATGATCGGCGCAAGGTGGTGGCCAAGGTCGAACTGGACCAGTCCGCCGAGCCTTTCACCGCCGAGGACTCGATGTTCTGGGTGGTGCGTCCGCGCATCGGCGCCAGTGGCGTTTCCGGTATCGACACCCTGCTGTCCGGGGCCTTCATCGGCGCCGACGCCGGCCGCTCGGACAAGCGCAAGGACAGCTTCAAGGGCCTGGAGACTCCACCGCCCATCACCTATGGCCAGAAGGGCAAGCGCTTCACCCTGCATACCGATGACCTGGGCTCCCTGGATATCGGCTCGCCGGTCTACTACCGGCGCATCCAGGTCGGCCAGGTGGTGTCCTATCAGTTGGCCAACAGCGGCAAGGGCGTGGACGTGAAGATCTTCGTCAACTCGCCCAACGACAAGTATGTGACTACCGATAGCCGCTTCTGGAATGCCAGCGGCGTGGACGTGACCCTCGGCGCCAACGGGCTGAAGGTCAACACCGAGTCGGTGTCGTCGATCCTCGCCGGTGGCATCGCCTTCGTCGAACCCAAGTACAGCCCCAACGCCAAGCCGGCTGAAGAGAACGCCGAATACAACCTGTTCGGGGACCAGGACACCGCCCTGGCACCGCCAGACGGCGCCCCGTACTACATCCGCATGCGCTTCGACCAGGCGCTGCGTGGCCTGGCCATCAACGCACCGGTGGAGTTCCTCGGGGTGAACATCGGCAAGGTGGTGTCCATGGACCTGGACTATGACCAGGAGCGCAAGTACTTCCCGACCCTGGTGGGGGCGGTGATCTACCCCGAGCGCCTGGGCAAGGCCCATGAAAAACTGCTGAAGCAGACCGGCGGCGAAGACGACGCCCGCTCCGCGCAACTGATCGGCGCCTTCGTCAGAAATGGCCTGCGGGCCCAGGCGCGCAGCGGCAACCTGTTGACCGGGCAGCTGTTCATCTCCCTGGACTTCGTGCCCAACGCCAAGCCCGTGGCCTACAACCCCAGCGCCCGGCCACTGGAGATTCCTACCGTACCGGGCAGCCTGGACAAGCTGCAGGAGCAACTGCAAGCGACCATGGACAAGATCAGCAAGCTGCCGATCGATTCCATCGCCGCCAACCTGGATTCCAGCCTGGCGGAAATGAACAAGACCCTCAAGCAGGTCAACGGCCAGGTCCTGCCGCAGATGCGCGAAACCCTGGAGCAATCGAAGAAGACCCTGGCCAGCGCCAACGAGAGCTTCTCCGAGGACTCGCCACAGCGCCAGAGACTTGGCCAGGCCATGGAGGAGGTGCAGCGCACGGCCCGTTCGGTGCGGGTGCTCACCGATTTCCTCGGTCGCCATCCTGAGGCGCTGATTCGCGGACGCCTCAAGGACAATCAACCGGATGCCTACCAGTCGCCATCCTCCTCCGTTCGCGAATCCGTACCGGAAGCCCAGCCATGAAAACCCGTGCCCTGTTGTTGAGCCTGACCCTGGGACTTGCCGCGTGCAGCTCCGCGCCCACCCATTACTACACCCTGATGCCGCCGGTGACCGAAGGCGCCACGGCCAGGAACTCGGGATTGCAGTTCGAGATGTCCACGGTGCGCATCCCGGTCCAGGTGGACCAGCCACAGCTGGTGGTGCGCCAGGACAGCGGCACCCTGGCGATCCTCGAGACCCAGCGCTGGAGCGCGCCATTGGTGGATGAGTTCCACGATGCGCTGGCCAGCCAGATGGAGGCGAAGCTGGGGACCCGCAACCTCGAGGGCCTGCCGAAGCAGCCCGGGCGCCCGGTGCTGTCGTTGCAGACCGATGTGCGGCGCTTCGAATCCCTGCCCGGGCGCTATGCCTTGATCGATGTGGTCTGGAGCCTGCGCCAGCGCAGCGAAGGCACCCCGGCCCGCAGCCTGACCTGCAGCAGCCAGATCCGCCAGCCGGCGGGCGTCGAGCTCGGCAGCCTGGTGCAGGCCCACCAGCAGGCCATCGCCCAGTTGGCCGGGCAGATCGCCGGCGCCGCCCAGCGCTGGTCCTGCCCCTGATCCAATGCAGCGGCCCAAGCCGCTTCGTATCGACGTTTGATCGCTGAAGGTCGCCTGGTCGCTTCAGCGCCGGGCGGAGAGTTGCTGGGGGGCGAGGAACGCATCGCGAAAGTAGTCCCGCAGCGCTTGCATCGCTGGGGTGAAGGCGCGGTCGCGACGCCAGGCCAGGCCGACGCTCATGGGCGTGACCGGGTCGCTCAGGCTCAGGGTCTCGATGCGCTTGCCCTCCAGCGACCAGGGCCGATGCACCAGGTCCGAGAGGATCGCCACGCCGCTGCCGTTGGCCACCATGCTGCGCACCGCTTCTACCGAGCTGGTGCGCACCCGCACCCTGGGCTGTTGGCCGGCCTGTTCCCAATAACGCATGGCGCTTTGTTCCGCTTCGTCGACGGTGAGCAGGATGAACGGCTCCTCGGCCACGTCCGCCAGGCTGACGCTGGTCCGTTCGCACAGCTGGTGATGGGCCGGTAGCCACAGCCTGCGCTCGGAGTTGAACAGCGTCTCGGAGACGATATCCGGGTGGGTCAGGTTGGCGGTGAGCACTACCGCCATGTCGAAGCGCCCGGCCAGCAGCCCCTGTTCGATGGCCTGGCGTTCCTGTTCGTGCAGTTCGATGGTGACGTCCGGGTGCCAGTGCCCCAGGCGCTGCAGATGGTGCGGCAGGAAGTAGCCGATCACCGTGTAGCTGGCGGCCAAGTGCAGGGTGCCGCTGGCGCGGTAGTCGGGCAGCGGGCTGTTGAGCGCGTCGTCGACGCTGCGCAGGATCACGTAGGCGCGGTTGAGGAAGTGCCGGCCGGCATCGGTCAGGCCCATGCCCTGGGCCGACCGCACGAACAGCTGCACGGCGAGCATCGCTTCCAGTTCCTTGATTGCGGTGGTCACCGCCGATTGGGAAATGTTCAGGTGGATTGCGGCCTGGGAGATCTGGCCGATCTCGGCAGTGGCCACGAAGTAACGTACCTGGCGCAGGGTCAACGACATTTCTATCCGTCCATGTATCTGATTTTCAGAACAAGCTCTATCTGATAATAGATCTTCCCAAGGGGTCAAGGCCGCTCTAACGTCCATCGCACGAAGTCACGAACGTTGGAGCAACAGTGATGCAGGCAGTGGATTTCAATTCGGACATGGGCGAAAGCTTCGGCCCGTGGACCATCGGCGATGGCGTCGACAACGAGCTGATGGGCTTCATCAGCTCGGCCAACATCGCCACCGGCTTCCATGCCGGCGACCCCGGCACCATGCGCCGCACCATCGAGCAGGCCCGGCTGCGGGGCGTGGCCATCGGGGCCCACCCGGGCTTTCGCGACCTGGTGGGGTTCGGCCGGCGCCACATCAACGCCCCGGCCCAGGAACTGGTAGACGACATGCTCTACCAACTCGGCGCCCTGCGTGAGCTGGCCCGGGTCCAGGGCCTTAAGTTGCAGCACATCAAGCCCCATGGCGCGTTGTACATGCACCTGGCCCGGGACGAGGAGGCGGCGCGACTGCTGGTGGAAAACCTGCAGAAACTCGAACCCGAACTGCTGCTGTATTGCATGCCCGGTTCGGTGATCTGCCGGATCGCCCAGGAACTGGGGCAACCGGTGATCCGCGAGTTCTACGCCGATCGCGATTACGACCTCAGCGGCTCCATCGTCTTTACCCGCCGGGTGCGGGTCCTGGATCCCCATGAGGTGGCCGCCAAGGTCCTGCGCGCCTGCCAGCAAGGGCTGGTCCGCACCGTGGAGGGCGAGGACCTGGCCATCGAGTTCGACTCCATCTGCCTGCACAGCGACACCCCAGGTGCCCTGGACCTGGTGGAAGCCACCCGCGCCGCGCTGGACCTGGCCGGCATCCAGGTGCGAGCGCCGCGCTGAGGCGTTGCTCGCCAAGCCTCGCGCATCGACGCGACTCCAAGCGGTTTTGCTTTTTTTGCCTGCCTTTCGACAACTATTCCAAGAGAAACAGACATGGCCGAATACAACGTCATCACCCCCTTGCCGGGCACTTTCTACCGCAAGGCCACGCCCGACTCGGCGCCTTTCGTCGAGGTCGGCGACAGCGTCAGCGCCGATACCGTGATCGGCCTGATCGAAGTCATGAAGCAGTTTTCCGAGCTCACTGCCGGCAGCGCCGGCCAGGTCGGCGCCTTCCTGGTCGAGGACGGTGACCCGGTGGAACCGGGCCAGGTCGTCGCGACCCTGGTCGAGTGAGGGCCGCCCCATGACCGAATCCATTCGCAAGCTGCTGGTCGCCAACCGTGGCGAGATCGCCGTGCGCATCATTCGCGCGGCCAAGGCCCTGGGCATTCCCACCGTCGCTGCCTGCAGCGAGGCGGACGCCGACTCCATGGCCGCGCGCCTGGCCGACGAAGTGCAGATCATCGGCCCGGCCCGGGCCGACAAGAGCTACCTGAATATCCAGGCCCTGCTGGCAGCCCTGGAGGCCAGCGGCGCCAATGCCGTGCATCCGGGCTACGGCTTTCTTTCGGAAAATGCCGAGTTCGCCGAGGCGGTGGTCCAGGCCGGGGCGATCTTCGTCGGCCCCGATGCGCGGACCATCCGCCGCATGGGCGACAAGGCCGAGGCCCGGCGTACCGCCCAGGCCGCCGGGGTGCCGGTGGTGCCCGGTTCGCCCGGCGAACTGTTCGACCTGCCAGCTGCGTTGCAAGCGGCGCAGGCGGTGGGTTTTCCATTGCTGATCAAGGCATCGGCCGGTGGCGGCGGGCGGGGTATTCGCCTGGCCGAGGATGCGGCGCAACTGGCCGAGGAGTTTCCCCGGGCACAGCGCGAGGCGCAGGCGGCGTTCGGCAACGGCGCCTTGTACCTGGAGCGGTTCATTGGCCGGGCCCGGCATATCGAGGTCCAGGTGCTGGGCGACGGCAAGCGTGCGGTGCACCTGTTCGAACGTGAATGCTCGCTGCAACGGCGGCGGCAGAAGATCTTCGAGGAGGCGCCATCGCCGGTACTCGATGCCACCCAGCGCGAGCAGTTGTGCAGCAGTGCGGTGCGCCTCACCGAGGCCCTGGGCTACCAGGGCGCTGGCACCCTTGAGTACCTGTATGACGACAGCACCGGCGAGTTCTTCTTCATCGAGATGAACACCCGGATCCAGGTGGAGCATCCCATCAGCGAGCTGATCACCGGTGTCGACCTGGTCCAGGCCATGCTGCGTATCGCCGGTGGTGAACCGCTGGATCTGCGCCAGGAGGATATCCACCTCGATGGCGCGGCCCTGCAGATGCGCCTGAACGCCGAGGACCCGGCGCGGGACTTCTTCCCCAGCCCGGGCAAGGTCCAGGAGTTGTCCTGGCCGCAAGGGCCGGGGGTGCGGGTCGATAGCCACCTGTATCCGGGGTATGCCGTGCCGCCCTACTACGACTCGCTGCTGGCCAAGCTGATCGTCCATGGCGCCGACCGCGAGCAGGCCCTGGCTCGGGCGCGGGCGGCCGTGGAGCAAACGACCTTGACTGGCATGGCCAGTACCTTGACCCTGCATCGCGAGCTGCTGGCCGAGCCTTGGCTGGCGAGCGCGGACTTCCATACCGCAACCCTGGAAACCTGGCTGGCCGGGCGCCGTGCCGGAGGTGTCGCATGAACCAACCGATCCGCTACAGCTTTGGTGCCGACGAGCACCTGTTCGCCGAAGTCAGCGACAGCATGTCCCTGGAGGCTTTCTTCAAGGGCATGGCGGTCACCCGCGCGGTGGAGCGCCTGACCCTGGATGGGGTACTGGACGTATGCCTGGCCAATGCCTCGTTCCAGATCCGTTTCGATCCGGATCGCATCGCGCCCCAGGCCCTGCTGGAGGCCGTGCGCGAGGCCGAGGCCGGCGCCGTGGCCGAGCGCAGCCTGCACACGCGGATCATCGAGATCCCGGTGCTGTACAACGACCCCTGGACCCATGAAACCCTGATGCGTTTTCGCGACCGGCACCAGGACCCGGACGCCAGCGACCTCGAATACGCGGCGCGGATCAACGGCCTGGCGGATGTCGACGCCTTCATCGCCGCCCACAGTGGCGCGCCCTGGTTCGTCTCCATGGTGGGTTTCGTCGCCGGCCTGCCGTTCATGTTCCAGATGGTCGAGCGCGAGCGCCAGTTGCAGGTGCCCAAGTACCTGCGGCCGCGCACCGACACGCCGAAGCTGACCCTGGGCCATGGCGGCTGCTTCGGCTGCATCTACTCGGTGCGCGGCGCCGGTGGCTACCAGATGTTCGGCGTGACCCCGGCACCGATCTACGATCCGCAGCAGCAACTGGCCTACCTCAAGCAGCACATGGTGTTCTTCCGCCCCGGGGACATCGTGCAGTTCAAGCCTATCGATCGCGAGGCCTATGACCACGCGGTGGCCGAGGTGGAGGCCGGGCGCTTCGACCTGCGCATCCGTGAGGTGGAGTTTTCCCTGGATGCCTTTCTCGCCGACCCGGTCGGTTATCCCAAGTCGCTGCAGGAGGTGTTGGCATGATCAAGGTCATCAAACCGGGCCTGGCCACGTCGGTACAGGACCTGGGCCGCGAGGGCTTCTATCACCTGGGTATCCCGCCGTCCGGGGCCCTGGACCAGTACGCCCTGAGCGCCGCCAACCAACTGGTGGGCAACCCGGCTGGCGCCGCGGGCCTGGAGTGCACCTTGCTCGGGCCGGAACTTGAGTTCACTGCCGATGCCCTGGTGGCGGTCTGTGGTGCACACATGACGCCCAAGCTCGATGGCGTGGACAGGCACCTGGATACCGCGTTCGCGGTCAAGGCCGGGCAAGTGCTGCGTTTCGACTTCCCCAAGGCCGGGGCCCGGGCCTACCTGGCGGTGGCCGGTGGCATCGATGTGCCGCTGGTGCTGGGCAGCCGTTCCACCTATGCCCTGGGCGCCCTGGGCGGTTTCCAGGGGCGGCGCTTGGCGGCCGGCGATGAGCTGCCGGTGGGGATCGCCGGCGGCAAGGGCCGCCCGGGGGCCAGCCTGCCCATGGCGCTGCGCCAGTCCCTGGGGGGCGAGATCAGTCTGCGGGTGGTGCCGGGGCTCTATTACGAACGCCTGAGCGAGGGGGCCAAGGCGAGTTTCTTCGCCGAACCCTGGACCGTGGGCTCGGAGGCGGATCGCATCGGCTATCGCTTCAAGGGTGGCAGTGCCCTGGGCTTCCAGCCTCGGGAGCAGCCGTTCGGTGCCGGTTCCGATCCGTCGAACATCGTCGACAGTTGTTATCCCATCGGTTCGATCCAGG
This sequence comes from Pseudomonas piscis, assembly GCF_009380155.1. Taxonomy (GTDB): domain Bacteria; phylum Pseudomonadota; class Gammaproteobacteria; order Pseudomonadales; family Pseudomonadaceae; genus Aquipseudomonas; species Aquipseudomonas piscis. Next base: position 610,448 of record NZ_WHUV01000003.1, read on the forward strand.
TGCCGGCGGGGCTGGAGCCCATCGTCCTGCATCGGGATGCGGTGTCCGGTGGCGGCTACGCAATGATCGGTACGGTGATCAGCGCCGACCTGGACCTGGTGGGGCAGATGCAGCCCAACCAGAAGGCGCGCTTTATTCCGGTGACCCTGGAAGAGGCGCTGGAGGCCCGGCGTTCCTACAAGAAGAAACTGGCTTGCCTGAGCAAGCTGTTTGCGTCCTGATCCACCCGTCCGTGGCGGCTCACGCATCGTGTAGCCGCTGCCGCAGGGGACTGCTGGCTAGAACAGTTGGGTGAACAGCCAGTACAGGCTGCCGGACAGCAGGATCGCCGCCGGCAGGGTCAGCACCCAAGCCATGGCCAGGTTGCGGATGGTGCGCATCTGCAAGCCGCCGCCGTTGGCCACCATGGTCCCGGCCACCCCCGAGGACAGCACGTGGGTGGTGGACACTGGCAGGCCGAACATGTCCGCCGCGCCGATGGTCAGCATCGCCACGGTTTCCGCCGACGCGCCCTGGGCGTAGGTCAGGTGGGTCTTGCCGATCTTCTCGCCAACGGTCACCACGATGCGTTTCCAGCCGACCATGGTGCCCAGACCGAGCGCGATGGCCACCGCGATCTTCACCCACAATGGGATGAAGCGCGTGGCGTTGTCGATCTGCTGCTTGAACAGTTGCAGCTTGTCGCGGGTGTCCTGGTCGAAATGGCCGACCTGGTTCTTGTCCATCAGGCGGATGGTTTCACTGGTCAGGTACATGTCGTTGCGCACGTTGCCCATGGCTTCGGCCGGAACCTTGGACAGCGAGCCATAACCCTTCACTTCATTGCCGATGGCACCGGCCAGGGCGGCCAGGGCTGGCACCAGTTCGGGCGTGGCTTGCTTGCTGCGCATGTATTCCGAGAGCACCGCGCGAGGATCGGTTGGCGCGGCCTGTGGAGCACTCTTGACCAGGGCTTGCTGGGTGACTTCGGCCACGGCGGCGAACTGCAGGGCCTGGTCGGCGGGCATGGTGCGGTTCAGGGCGTAGGCCATGGGCAGGGTGCCCACCAGGATCAGCATGATCAGGCCCATGCCTTTCTGGCCGTCGTTGGAGCCGTGGGCGAACGACACCCCGGTGCAGGTCAGGATCAGCAGAGCGCGAATCCACCACGGTGGCGGGGTGTCGCCCTTGGGCGCCTTGTACAGCGCGCGGTTCTTGACGAACAGGCGCAGGGCCAGCAACAGCAGGGCGGCGAACACGAAGCCGATCAGCGGCGAGAACAGCAGGGCATAGCCGACCTTGGTGGCCTGGCCCCAGTCCACGCCGCTGGTGCCATCGCGGCCGTGCATCAGGGCGTTGGCCACGCCGACGCCGATGATCGAGCCGATCAGGGTATGGGACGACGAGGCCGGTAGGCCGAGCCACCAAGTGCCGAGGTTCCACAGGATGGCGGCGATCAGCAGGGCGAAGATCATGGCGAAGCCGGCGGAAGAGCCCACCTGCAGGATCAGCTCCACCGGCAGCAGGGCGATGATGCCGAAGGCCACTGCGCCGCTGGACAGCAGCACCCCGAGGAAGTTGAACAGGCCAGACCAGACCACCGCGAACTGTGGTGGCAGCGAATGGGTGTAGATCACCGTGGCCACCGCGTTGGCGGTGTCGTGGAAGCCGTTGACGAATTCGAAGCCCAGGGCGATCAGCAGCGCGACGCCAAGCAGCAGGAACGGGGTCCAGGTGGTGACCGTGGTGCCCAGTTCGTGCATGTCGTGCATCAGGCTGTAGGCGGTGAACAACAGGCCCAGGGCCAATACGGCGAAGAACGCCACCAGGGTGAAGGGACCGGGTTTCTTATCCAGTTGCGGTTTGGCGTCGACGCTGGGGGAGGCGACGGTCAGGGAAGGGGTGGCCATTGCTGGACAATCCTGTGGCTGGAAGGAATGGCTTCCATGATCGTTGCCGAATGTTACAGGCAGACTGCCCCAGGTCATGGTTTGTGCGATTGACAGGCCCGTTGATCCGTTTGCCCCCCGGCGGCTCGTGCCGAGCCGTGCGCAGCCTGCGGCATCGGCTACACGAGGCGGGGTTGCGGATACGGTGGTGCTGTGTAGCCGCTGTCGAGCGCCAGCGAGGCTGCGTACGGCCGCGGGGTCAGTAATCCTGGCGTTTGCGAAAGGCCCAGCGCCCGGCGATCACGGTGAAGGTGACCACCAGCGCCACCAGGATCCAGAAGCCTTCCGGATCGCCGGAGAAGGGAATGCCGCCGACGTTCATGCCGAAGAAGCCGGCGATGATGTTGATCGGCAGGGCCAGCACCGTGACCACGGTCAGGGTGAACAGGGTGCGGTTGCTCTGCTCGTTGAGGTTGGCGGCGATTTCCTCCTGCAGCAGCTTGATCCGCTCCCCCAGGGCCGTGAGGTCGCTGATGATCAGGGCGAACTCCTCGGTGGACTTGCGCAGCTCCTTGACGTCGTCCTTCTGCAACCACGGCGGCGGCCGGTTGAGCAGCCGCAGCAGCGAGCCCGGCTCCAGGGCCAGCAGCCGTTGCAGGCGCACCAGTACCCGGCGCATGGCTCCCAGTTCGGCACGGTTGGCCGAGACCCTGGCCGCCAGCAACTGGTCTTCGATCTGGTCGACGCTGAGGCTGGTCTTGCGCACGATCTGGGTCAGCACCTCGCCCTGGTCCCGTAGCAGGTGGACCAGCAGTTCCAGGGGCGAGCGGAAGTGCTCGCCGGCCTTGACCGAGGAGCGCAGCTTGTCCACCGAATGCAGGGGTTGCAGGCGGGCGCTGATGATCAGGTTGCTGCGTACGCAGACCCACAGGGTGGAGATGTCCGAGGACAGCATGCTGCTGAAGTTGAACACCACGTCGTTGACCACCGCCAGCAGGGCCGAGTCCACGTGCTCGATGCGGGTCGAGCGCGAACCTTCATGCAGTGCTTCGAAGAATTCATCGGGCAGTTGCAGGTGGGCCTGCATCCAGCGCTCGCAAGCGGCATGGGCCAGGTTCAGGTGCAGCCAGAGAAATTCATCCTGGTGTTCGGCGGATTGCAGGGCTTGCAGGGCCTTGGCCGAATCCATTTCGCGACCACGTTCGCCGGGGCGGAAGCGGTAACCGTAGAGCAGGCCAAACAGATCGGAATCGCGGTGACTCTGGTCGATGCTGTGGTTCATGGGGGCTCGCAGGAGGGACAGTGCCCGCGCGGGTTTCACAGGTTCACTTGAGCCACATCATGGCAATGCTTCTTGACGGTTTTGTGACAATTGAAAGTCCATGATTCGCCGCGTTATACCGGCGGTCGGCGGCTCTCAAGAATGTGTCGTCGATGCCGATCACGCTCACATGCCACGCGCATTCGAGCCGTCTCGAATGCGCCCGACAGGGACGTTCGGACTTACGCATGCCTTATCGGGCCTGCTCCATCCCTGCCATGAGATCTTCTCGATGTTTTTGCAAAAATCCCTGAGAGGGCAAATTCTTGCCCTGCTGAGTGGCAGCCTGTTGGCGATGCTGTTGATCGCCCTGGCGTGCTTTCAATTGCTGTCCAATGGCGTGCAGAGCTACCGCGAGCTGATCGAAGGTCCGCTGCACAGTTCGCAACTGATCGACGAGGCCAACCTGCAGTTCAAGATCCAGGTGCAGGAATGGAAGAACGTGCTGCTGCGAGGCAAGCAGCCCCAGGAAATGAACAAGTACTGGCAGCAGTTCGAAGATCGCCAGCGCGACGTGCAGAACATCCTTGGCGAGCTGGCACAGACCCAGGGCCTGGAGACCTCGCTCAAGAGCCGGGTCCAGCGTCTGGCCCAGGAGCATCTGGCCCTTGGCCAGGCCTACCAGAAGGCCCGTGATGCCTATGTGGCCGGCGGTGCCGATCCGAGTGCCGGCGATGCTGCGGTGAAGGGCTTCGACCGTGCCGCCAGCGAGCAGATGAGCGAGCTGGTGGTCGAGTTGCGCAAGCAGGGCCAACAGCAGTCGTTGCAGATCAGTGCGGCCGCCGATCGTACGGTGTGGCTGGGTATCCTGGTGATGCTCATTTCCGGTTTGCTGATCGGCCTGCTCAGCCTGTGGCTGGTCAACCGTAGCCTGGTGGAGCCGATCCGCCAGTTGATCGACTATGTGGCCCAGCTCAGCCGTGGCCAGTTCTCCCAGCGGGTGGACAACACTCGCCAGGACGAGCTGGGCAAGCTGGCCGCCGCCGCCAACACCCTGCGTGACTTCCTCGCCCAGACCTTCACCAGCCTGCAGCGCAGTGCCTCGGACCTGGATACCTCCAGTGGTGAGCTCAACTCCATCGCGACCTTGATGTCCCAGGGCACCAACGACCAGTTCAGCCGCACCGACCAGGTGGCCACGGCGATGAACGAGATGTCCGCCACCGCCCAGGAAGTGGCACGCCATGCCGCCGATGCCGCCCGGGCCGCGGACGATGCCGACCAGTCGGCGCAGCAGGGCGAGCAGGTGATGCAGAGCACCATCGACAGCATCACCCAGATGCGTGGCGAGATCGCCAACACCGCTACGGTGATCCGTCGTCTGGAAGCCGACAGCGGCAGGATCGGCAAGGTGCTGGAAGTGATTCAGGGCATCGCCGAACAGACCAACTTGCTGGCCCTCAACGCGGCCATCGAGGCGGCCCGGGCCGGCGAGGCGGGACGCGGTTTCGCCGTGGTCGCCGATGAAGTGCGCAGCCTGGCCCAGCGCACCGCGGCCTCGATCACCGAGATCAACCAGATCATCCAGACCGTGCAGACCGGCGCGGTGGATGCCGCCCATGCCATCGAGAGCGGTCAGTCGCGCAGCGAACAGAGCGTGCAACAGGTGACCGAGGCCGGGGCCATGCTCGAGCGCATCACCCAGGCGGTGGAAGCGATTCGCGACATGAACCGGCAGATCGCCACCGCCGCCGAGGAGCAGACCTCGGTGGCCGAGGACATCTCGCGCAACCTGACCGAGATCACCTCCATCGCCAGCACCAACCTGGACAACGTCCAGCGTACCGAGGCGGCGAGCCGCAACCTGCATGTCCTGTCGGGCCAGCTGAACGAGGTCACGGCGCGCCTGAGCGCCTGATCCCTGGACCCGCAAAGCACAAGGCCGCGCCCCTTGTAGAGGCGCGGCCTTGTGCTATCTGCAGGTTACTGGTCTTGCTTGTTGGCCAGGACCTTGCCGGTCTTGGCATCCAGGTCCACATCCCACTCGATGCCTTTGCTGTCACGCAATTCCACCTGGTAGACGTAGGCGCCGCTGGCGGTCTGTTCCAGCTCGGTGTCGGTGATGTTGGCGGCGCTGGTGCCGGGATGCTGGGCCAGGGCGGCCTGGTTGAGTTTCTCCAGGTCCATGATGGCGCCCGACTTGAGCAGGCCCGGGATCAGGTCCGGGCGGACATCGGCCTGGGCCAGTCCGGCGCTCAGGGTCAGGGCGGTGGCGGCCAGCAGTGCGGAGAATTTGCTCATGGATGATTCCTTCGGGGGTGATGGGTTTGGATGGGCACAGGTTAACCAGCGCAACTTAATTCACCCTTAATTCCCGCCACCGATTGCGCCGTTTGTTCAAGCCTGCGGGCCTGGCTGGCCGGCAAGCTGCTGTCTCCTTATCGATGGAGACAAGACGGATGAAACGAATGCTTGCGTGGTTGTATGGGCCGCTGTTCTTCGGTGGCTTTATCGGCGCCGGTGTCTGGTGGATGGGCAGTGCGGGTGGCTCGGCGGCGGGCCTGCCCTGGTTGTTCCTGGGGGCCCTTGGCGTGTCCTTCCTGGCGGAGTGGGGCTTGCCTTACGAGCCCGCCTGGAACCGCTCCCACGGGGACCGGTTGCGCGACTGCCTGCACGCCGTGGTCAACGAAGGCTTGAATGCCATCGGCCTGCTGGCGCTGCCGGGGCTGGCGATGCTGCTGGCCCACGATGGCTTGTGGCCCCGGGACTGGCCGCTCTGGGGACAGCTGTTGCTCGCGGTTACCGTGGCCGATTGCGGGATCACCCTGGCGCACTATGCCAGTCACCGTTGGGCCTGGCTGTGGCGCCTGCATGCGGTGCACCACAGCGTGCAGCGCATGTATGGCTTCAACGGCCTGCTCAAGCACCCCTTGCACCAGTTGCTCGAAGCCTCGGCAGGGCTGTTGCCGTTACTCATACTGGGCATCCCGCTGCCGGTGGCACAGCTGCTGGCACTGGCCATCGCCATCCAGTTGCTGTTGCAGCATTCCAATGTCGACATGCGCCTTGGCGTACTGCGCCTGGTGTTCGCCTGGGCCCCGGTGCACCGCTTCCACCATATGAAGTACGGGCGTGCCGGGGATGTGAACTTCGGTCTGTTCTTCAACCTGTGGGACTGGCTGCTGGGCACCACGTTCTACCGGCATGATTACCCGATGCGTCCGGGAGACCTGGGCATCGGCAGCCGTCCGGACTACCCGGCGGGGTACTGGCGGCAACTGCTGGAGCCCTTCAAGGTCCAGCGTTACAGCGCCGAGCCCAAGGTGCCGCAAGCCCTGCGTCGGCAGGTCAAGCCAGCAGGCGGGGCCTGAGATGCTTGAGGGCCTGGCCGGCGGTGACGCCGAACAGTGCTTTCAAGGTCCGGGAGAAGTGCGCGGCGTCGGCGAACCCGGCGCCGTGGGCCGCCTGGGTCATGGCCTGGCCCTGGAGCATCAGGGCCATGGCCAGGCGCAGGCGCCGCCACAGCACCAGGCGGCGTACCGGCAGGCCCACGTCGCGGGCGAACAAGCGCTCCAGCTGGCTCAGGGACAGGTTGGCCTGGGCCGCCAATTGCGCGGCCGCCACCTTGCCGTCCAGGGCCGCGTCCAGGGCCTGCAACGCCCGCTCTATGCGCCGGTCGACCATGGGCTGGCGCGGGCAGGAGCGTAGCGCGGCCTCCAGTTCGGGCAAGCCGGGTGTCACCTCGCTGACGCTTTGGTGCAGGTCCCGCGCATCGATCGACAGCGGTTCGGCATAGACCGTGAACGCCGCTTCGGGAGCTTCGACGATGGCGTGGCGGCACAGGGCCTGGATCATCAGGTAGTGACCGCTTTGGCGAACACCATCGAGCTCCACGGTGACCGGCTGCCCGGGGGCGATGATCAGTTGATGGGCGTAGTGGGCATGGGGCGTGGTACGCCCCATGAACCCGTGGACCAGGCCGAAGTCACGACCCAGCCAGAGTTCGCCCTGCCAGCGGGAGTCGCTCATTCAGTAGCCGCTGGCTTCCAGCAGGCGGGTGACACTGGTGCCGGCCGGACGCTGGAAGTACTTGAGCAACTGGTCGCTGCGGTTGGTGAAGATGCCATCGACGCCGGCATTCATCACCTTCTGGAAGTCCACCGGCTCGTCCACCGTATAGACATGCACCAGCAGCCCCTGATCGTGGGTGTACTGGTTCATCCACGGCTGCACCAGGTCGGCGTAGCTCTGTTCGCCACCGCCCGAGAGGGCTGCCGAAGGGCCGGTGCCGATGGCGCCCCGGGCCTTGGCGAAGTCGACCCAGCGCTTGAACTCTGCCTGGTCCCGGGGTTGCTGGCGGGCATAGAAGGCCGCCTTGTCGGTTTCACCGCTGCTGGCAAAGCTCTGTCCGGATGCCGGCTCGATGCTGCCAGGCGCGAGCCACAGCAACAGGACCTTGGGCACCTGGGGCATTTCCTGGTGCAGCAGTTCCAGGCTGTGCTTGTCGAAGGTTTGCAGCACCACCTGGCCTTTGCCCTGGCCTGCTGCCAGGTCGCTCTTGGCCAGGGTCGAGCCGGCCGGGCTCAACCAGCCGCGGTCCTGGAGTTTTTTCTTGAGGTCGTGCTCGATACCCGGGAACAACTGGGGTTCCTTGGTCTCGATGTAGAGCCCGGGCTTGTGCGCCGAACTGCCCTGGGCGATATCGATGATTTCATCCAGGGTGAGGATCTGCAGGCCGACGAAGCCTGGCCGGGCGCGGTCGGGGTGGGCCTGGTTGAACCAGCTGCCGGCGTCCAGGGTCTTCAGCTCGGCCATGGTGAAGGCGTTGGCCGGACGGTCCTTGCGTTCGGGGAATTTCTGCGCGACATCGGTGGTGCGTTGCAGGTTGTTGTCATGCAGGGCGAACAGTACGCCATCCTTGCTGCGCTGCAGATCCATCTCCAGGTAATCGGCCCCCAGGTCGCGAGCCACCATGTAGGCGGCGGCGGTGGATTCGGGAGCATCGAAAGAAGCCCCGCGGTGGGCGATGACCGCTGGCCGTGCAATACCCAGGCGAGCGGCCAGGGCCTCGGGATCGGCCGGTTCCGCGGCCTGGGCCAGGCCGCATGCGAGCATCAGGCCCAGCATCAGGGTTCTGGAGTGGAAGGGGTTGGGCATGCTCGAAATCCTTTCGTGGGGGCGGGGACGAGTCGCTATCTTTTAACAACTCGATGACGCTTGTGCTATCGCCAGAGCGACATCGAGCGAGCAGTCGCGCAGGCCCCGGGTTTTTTCCGGCGCTTTGCAGTACTCTTGGACCCCGCAGTTTCCCCAGCAGAGGGAAGCCAGAAAACACCGCTGTTCCTTGCCTCGCGTGTAGACCATCGATCCCCCGTCCTGCGGGACCCATAGCGAGGTTTACCATGAGCATCACCTCCGAACTCATTTGCCAGGCCGCCGACCAGCTCAAGGGTTTTGTCGGTTTCAATCACAAGACTGGCCGCTACATCGTGCGTTTCAGCGAGGACTCCTTCGGCATGGACGTGGCCGACGACGCCATAGTCCCGGCCAGCGAGTTCGTCTGGACCCGGGCCGACGGCGAGGCCATGAGCCTGCGTCGCGAGCAGATCCAGCTGTTGCTGGACCAGAACATCGACGACCGGATCAACATCAGCGAGCCCCTGCGGGTGTACATGCGCCGCAGCGACCTGCCGGAAATCCAGGCCGTGCGCAGCTTGCTCTCCAGCGACCGGGGCTGACCCGCCGCGACTGCCCGGAGCGCCTGGACAGGCGCCCCGGGAGACCGTTCATTCAGCGCAGCCGTAGGCTCGCTCGACCCTGCTCACCCGCGTACTGAAGCTGCGATACCACTGGTTGCGACCGCGCTCGCGGACAGCGCTGTGCTCTGCGTGTCGCTTCCAGGCCAGGATCGCCTCCTCGCAGGTCCAGTAAGACACGGTGATTCCGAAGCCATCGGCGCCCCGTGCCGATTCGACCCCGAGAAATCCCGGCTGTTGGCGGGCCAACTCGAGCATGCGTGCGGCCGCCTGGTCATAGTCCGGATCGGCTGCATTGCGCTGGGAGCTGAAGATCACTGCGTAGTAGGGCGGTGCGGGTGTCTGGCCGATCATCGCTGAACCTCCCGGCAGGCTTGGAGCAGGGCCCGGGCCAGGGGCGGGGTGTGGCCGGCGAGTGCCGCGCGTTCGGGTTGGAACAAGGTCGCGACGAAGAACGGATGGCCGTCCAGCTCCACGGCGCGCAGTTCTGCGGCCTGGTCGTGGCCGCTGGCACGCAGGGCGCCGGCAAGCAGGGGGCCGGCGAAGTCCGGATTGACCCCGTAGTGGCAGCGGTAGCCTTCCTCGATGCGCTGGCTGCCATAGGCCCTGGCGATCAGGCTATCGGGGCGCAGCTGGATAAGGTCGCGGGTTTCCACCAGAGCGCAGCTCAGCAGGCTCAGGACCGCCCGCTCGGCCTCGGGAGCGGTTTCCCCGTGCTCGGCGTCAGTCCAGCCCAGCACGTTGCGAGCGTATTCCAGCACCGCGTGCTGGAAGCCGCCGCAGGTGCCGAGAAAGGGCCGCTGTTTCTCCCGGGCCACGCGGATCGCCAGCAGTGCCCCGGCCATGTTGCGATAGGGGCTGCCGGGCACGCACCAGATGCCATCGAAACCTTCCAGTTGCCCGGCATCGTGCAAGTGTTCGGTAGCCAGCCACTGGTATTGCAGTTGCACGCCCGTCTCGATGGCGGCTCGTTCCAGGGCCAGGGGCAGGGCCTGGTGCGCGGTGATCCGGGGATCGTGATCACCCACCAGGGCGATGCGAATCAGTGGTGTCGCTGGGTGTGCGGGCATGGGGCACTCCTCTGTTCATGCTGGCTTGTGGTCGGTTGGCGGCCACTATAGATTGGCGCTGGTGCAATCAATATTGGCGTTTTGACAAGTGATCAATGCAGTAGCGCACTATCAACTGGACTATCCCGACCTGGCGCTGATCCTGGCCCTGGTCCGTGGCGGCTCCCTGGCCCGCGCGGCCGCCCTGCTCAAGGTCGATGTCTCGACGGTGTTTCGCGCGGTGCGCCGGCTCGAGGCCGGGCTTGGCCAGCAACTGTTCGACAAGAGCCGCGCCGGCTATTTGCCCACCGGCCTGGCCCAGGCCCTGGCCCAGCAAGCCGAGCAGGCGGAACAGGCGCTGGAGGCGGCGCGGATCGGTGTGGCCAGGGGCGGAGAGGTGATCAGCGGTACGGTGCGCCTGACCTGCACCGACTCGGTGTTGCACAGCTTGTTGCTGCCGGCGCTGGCGCAGTTCATGCCGAACTACCCGGCTCTGGTCATCGAGCTGTGCACTTCCAACGATTTTGCCAACCTCAGCCGGCGCGATGCGGATATCGCCGTGCGCCTGACCGCGACGCCGCCCGAGCATCTGGTGGGGCGCTGCCTCGGGGCTGTGGCTTATCGCTTGTATGCCAGTGTCGCGTACTGCCAGCGGGTGGATTGCAGCGAGCTTTCGCAGCTGGCGTGGATCGCCCCGGACGACTTCCTGCCCGACCATCCGACGGTGGCCTGGCGGCGCCAGCAGTGGCCTGGGGTGCAACCGGCCTATCGCTGCAACAGCATGCAGTCGGTGGTGGAACTGGTGCGTGCAGGGCTTGGGGTCGCGGCGCTGCCGGACTTTCTCGTTGCCGACGGGACGCTGGTGCCCTTGAGCGAACCCCTGGGCCATGAAACGGCCCTGTGGTTGCTGACCCGGCCGGATTGCCGGGCCCTGCGCTCGGTGGTGACACTATTCGATGAGCTGGCGCGCCACCTGCGCTGGAGTTGAAACGCTCAGGCGCCGGGCTGTTCCTTGCGCACGAAGTGCTCGTGCATTTCGCTGGTCAGGTTCTCGATACGCTCGGTCAACTGCTTGGTCATTTCCGTCAGGCGAGTGTTCTGCTCCAGCAATTCCAGCAATTGCGCGGTGGTCTGGGCGGCCTCGGCCTGGCGCTCGCTATTGGCGACGGCCAGGGCTTCGCGGTGTTGCGCGTCGGCGTCGGACTGGGCCTTGTCCCGGGCGGCCTGGCGCGTCTGCGCCAGGAGGATCAGCGGCGCGGCATAGGCCGATTGCAGGCTGAAGGCCAGGTTCAGGAGGATGAAGGGGTAGACATCGAAGTGGGTCAGCCCGCTGAGGTTCAGGGCCACCCAGATCACCACTACCAGGGTCTGCGCGCCGAGGAAGGCCGGGGTGCCGAAGAAGCGGGCGAAGGCCTCGGCCTTCAGGGCGAAACTGTCGGTGCCGAAGGTCGGCGCCAAGTGGGCATGGGCGCGATGAAAGCGCAGGTGATCGGTGCTCGAGGTGGTTTTTTCCGGGGTGTCGCTGGAACTCATGGTGGCCTCCGCCAGGCGTTGGAACGTCGGGCCACTATAGCTTTGCAGGCCGTTCCCGGCGTCATTATCGACGCCGGGAACGGCTTCTCTCAGAGCGCGCCGCGTTCCCCGGCGAATACGCTCACGGCGTCTACCGCTTCGCTGGCGCCGTCACGAATCTGCAGGATCGCGGAGCCCGCCTGGTCGGCCAGTTGCACACCCTTGGCCGCCCGCTCCCGGGTGCCGTCCATGCTCTTGATGGCTTGCAGGGTTTCGTTCTGGATCATGTCGATCATGCTGGAGATCTCCGCCGTCGAGCCGCTGGTGCGGGCCGCCAGTTGGCGCACTTCATCGGCCACCACGGCGAAGCCGCGCCCTTGCTCGCCAGCCCGGGCGGCCTCGATGGCGGCATTGAGCGCCAGCAGGTTGGTCTGGTCGGCGATGCCGCGGATGGTGTTGACGATGGCGGTGATCTGCTCCGAGCGCTCGCCGAGCCGGGCGATCTGCGAGGAGGAGTCCTCGATGTTGCTGGCGATCTGGCGCATTTCGCTGGCGGCCTGCTGGATCACTCCGGTGCCTTGCTCGGCGACTTTACGGGTCTGTACCGAGATGTGGTACGCCTGGGCCGCGCTCTTTGCATCGCGCTCGTGTTTTTCCACCTGCTCAGTGACGTCGGCGGCGTACTTGACCACCTTGCACAAGCGCCCGGCGGCGTCGTACACCGGGTTGTAGTTGGCCTCCAGCCACAGGGTGCGACCGTGTTTGTCGATGCGTTCGAAGCGGCCGTTGATGAACTGGCCCTGGTTGAGGCGATTCCAGAAGTCCTGGTAGCTGCTGCTGTTGGCCAGTTCCGGCTTGCAGAACATCCGGTGATGCTTGCCCTTGATCTCGGCCAGGCTGTAGCCCAGGCGCCCGAGGAAGTTGGCGTTGGCGTCGAGGATGGTGCCGTCGAGGTTGAATTCGATCACCGCCATGGCCCGGTCGATGGCGTCCAGCTTGTTCCGGGCCTCGACTTCCTCCTGGATCCTGGTGGTGACGTCCAGGGCGTACTTGACCACCTTGTAGACTTTGCCGGCTTCATCGCGGATGGGGTTGTAGCTGGCTTCCAGCCACAGGCTGCGGCCATCGCTGGCCAGGCGCTCGAAGGTGCCGGATTCGAAATGGCCGTCCCGCAGGCGGGTCCACAGTTTCTGGTAGTCGCTGCTGCGGGCATATTCGGCCGTACAGAACAGCCGGTGGGATTGGCCCAGGACCTGGTCTTCGCGATAACCCAAGGTCTTGAGGAAATTATCGTTGGCCCGCAGCACACTGCCGTTGAGGTCGAACTCGATCACCGCCATGGAGCGGTCGATGGCGTCCAGCATGCGGGATTGTTCGGCGATGGTCCGGTTCAGGGAATCGATGGTCTTGTTGTGGCGGTTGAATAGCATGTTGGCTGGTGCTCTGTGGGAAAAACGTTGCGTCGGTCCCTATTGAGTGCGCCGGTATGCCGAATGCTCCCTGACATCCGACATTATCTGCTCAATGCCAGCGTTCCATGGCTGACAGAAAAACTCACAGTGCTGATGCGGGACGACGCTTCGGGCGAGCGCCGGTGGCCATATCAGGTGGATACGTATTGGCTGCGAGTCGATTTAATTGGCTTGGCCTGGCTAACGGTTGTAGCCGCAGCGCTGCACAGGAAAGGCGGGCGCTGTCGCGAAGTGGCGGCATTATGATGGCATTGGCGCTGAAAAATCCAAATAAACTTGTACAAAAATATTTTTTACTTCCTTTTTGTATAAGTTTTTCAAGCTCTTATGCCATTTGCGCCTGGGACAGACGATCCCCGTCATCGTTGCTGGCGGTCCGGTTGCGGCCATTGTTCTTGGCCTGGTACAGCGCCTGGTCCGCGGCATGCAGCCAGGCCGACGGATCCTTGAAGTTCGAGTCGAACACCGCCAGGCCGATGCTCAGGCTGACCTTCAAGTCTTCGATGTGCGGATGCCGGTACTGGCTGAAGACCTGGCGCAGGCGCTCCATGACCTCCACCGCCTGCGGGTGGCTCATGCGCGGCAGGATCACGCAGAACTCGTCGCCGCCATAGCGTCCGGCAAGGTCGTCATGGCGCAGGTTGCGCCGCAGTTCGTTGCTCAGGTGGCGCAGTACCGTGTCGCCGATGAGGTGGCCGTAGGTGTCGTTGATCGATTTGAAATGATCGATATCGATCAGCGCGATGCTGGCCTCGATCTGCCGCTGCTGGCACTTGTGGAAATTGATGTGCAGCAGGTCTTTCCAGGAACCGTGGTTGAGCAGGCCGGTCAGGCTATCGGTGCGGCTCAGGGCGCTCAGGGCCCGCTTGTGCTCCGACAACTTGATCGCCAGGCGGTAGCAGACGGTGCCTACCGCCAGCGGGTAGAGGGTCAGCATGGGCAGGCAGGCGTAGACCTGCAGGTCGCTGATCCGGGTCGTGAAGCTGGCGCCGAACAGGGCCCAGGACAGCAGTACTCCGCCGCACTGGGCCAGGCTGCCGCGAATGAACAGGCGCAACCCTCCAGCGGCCACGTTGTTCATGGCCATCATCGACAGGATGGTCACCGTCGGTAGCGGGTTGAATTGCATGGTGGCCGCCCAGAACCCGCCGAGCAGCGAGTCGTACAGCATGTTGCGGCGCTCCGCCTGGTAGGGAAAGGCCGAACGGGTGGAGAGCTGGCAAGCCAGGTGAGGCCAGAGCAGGCCATGGAACAGGAGCAGGGCCCAGACCCAGTCCGGTGGTGCCAGGGGCTGGATTGCGGCGAAGACACTGATACCGCCGATGCCTAGACCTATGATCCTTGGTCGATAGATGCGCCGGGCAAATGACAGCCCCTTGCCGCGTTGATTTTCCATGTATTCCTGCACCAGATTCTGTAGTGGAGCACCGTGCCGGTGCTCCCGCGGCTTGGCCGCTTGTCGGATCAGTCCGGCGAATATTGTCAGTCATTCCAGGGACAATAATCAGTGTCCTTCGAAGCCATTTCAGCGTGCTGGAGGCAGGTTGTAGCGGGCAAGGGGGGCAGGGCGGGGGAAGTTCAGGCCTGATAGTGGCCGAGGAACATGTCCAGGGCCGATTCGACCACCTGCGATTGCATGTCCGGGGTCAGGGGTGGGTGGCCGAGGCTGATCTGCGGCCACAGGGCGAAGCTCTTGAGCAGGCCGTGCATCTGCTGGGCCGCGAACTCCGCATCCACCGGCTTGATCCGGGCGTCGGCCTGGGCAGCGCGAATCCAGCGGCTCAGGGATTCTTCCCGTTCTCCCAGGCGCGCCACCATGTCCTGCGCGCGTTCCGGTGAATGGATGGCTGCGGCGATGGCCACCCGGGCGAGATCGAGGAAGTTGTCGTCGGCGAGCAATTGCAGCTTGGCCCGCAGCAGGTTGGCCAGTTGTTCACGCAGGGGCTGGTCGCTGCGGTAGATGATTTCCGTCTGTGCGCTGATGCTGGCCCACAGTTGATTGAGGATCTCGGCGAACAGCTCTTCCTTGCTGGGGAAGTGGTTGTACACCGTGCGTTTGGAAACTCCCGCCGTGGCAGCGATCTTGTCCATGCTGGTGATGTCGAAACCACAGGCGCGGAACTCGCTGATCGCCGCCTGGATGATGGCGTTGCGCTTGAGGTCGGTGCGGCGCTTCGGAGCTGTCATGGGTCGGGTTCGTTCAGGGTGGTCGGGAAAAGCATCCGGCAGTCTACTTTGTCTTAATCCTGTTGCAATGCAGAAACTACACTGTGTAGTGTAGTTCGCATTCGAAACGATGATCCGCGGTCGGTGCCTGGGTGCAAGGCCAAATGATCATCCAGCAGCGCAACGCCGGCATTTCACAGCGTTCCATGGAGTCACTCAAGTCATGGCCATTGTCTCGTCCAACGTCACTCGTGTTCCCCGCCAGGAAACCTCACGCCAGGAACAGGGAGCCTTTCGCAACCATGCTCCGGTGAGTCGTGCAGGCTTCGGCAAGACCTTGCAGATCTTCTGGAACATGCTGTTCCACAAGCCGCGCAATACCCGCCCGGCCGGCGCTATCCCGGTGCAGCCCCTGACCCGCGAACAGCTGCTGGCTGCGCCGGACCAGAGCGTCTTCAGGCTTGGGCATTCCACGGTGTTGCTGAAGATGCGTGGCAAGTTCTGGATCACCGACCCGGTGTTCGCCGAGCGTGCTTCGCCAGTGCAATGGGCCGGGCCCAAGCGTTTCCACCAGCCGCCGATCAGCCTCGCGGCATTGCCCGAGATCGAGGCTGTCATCCTCTCCCACGACCACTACGACCATCTGGACCACCAGACGGTACTGGCCCTGGCCAGCAAGACCCGGCACTTCCTCACGCCCCTGGGCGTGGGCGATACCCTGATCAAGTGGGGCGTGCCCGCAGCCAAGGTGCGGCAACTGGACTGGTGGCAGGGGTGTGAAATCGAAGGCATCTGCTTCATCGCCACGCCATCGCAGCACTTCTCCGGGCGCGGCCTGTTCGATGGCAACCGCACCTTGTGGGCCTCCTGGGTGATGATCGATGGGCTGACCCGGATCTTCTTCAGCGGCGATACCGGCTACTTCGATGGCTTCAAGCGCATTGGCCAGCAGTACGGTCCGTTCGACCTGACGCTGATGGAGACCGGCGCCTACAACGTTCAATGGCCGCATGTGCACATGCAGCCGGAGCA
Source organism: Pseudomonas piscis (assembly GCF_009380155.1). Taxonomy (GTDB): domain Bacteria; phylum Pseudomonadota; class Gammaproteobacteria; order Pseudomonadales; family Pseudomonadaceae; genus Aquipseudomonas; species Aquipseudomonas piscis. The sequence goes on from NZ_WHUV01000003.1 coordinate 626,564, forward strand.
AACGTTGCAGGCCCATATCGACCTGCAGGGCCGGTGGTTGCTGCCGATCCACAACGGCACCTTCGATCTGGCCATGCACGCCTGGCATGAGCCCTTCGACCGGATCCTGGCCCTGGCCTGGGAGCGCAGCATCAATATCGCTACCCCGCAGATGGGACAGCTCTTCAGCCTTGGCCAGCCCGACCGGGGAACGGCCTGGTGGCTGGAAGTGGAAGAGGTGCTGGAAGAGGCGGGTGTCGAGTCGGCCTGACACCGCATGCCGGCGCCGGTGCATGTCGTCCGGGGACGGATGGTTAAGCCCCAGGCGCGGGATCATTCGATCATGACGTAGTCCGGGCGCTCCATCGGGTTGGGAGTCGCTCCCCTGACGTTCATGCCCCGGCCAGGAGCGAAGCCCGGGAAAAACACCAGCCCCTGGCTTTCCAGGCAGAACGCCAGGGCCAGGCGCGTCACGTCACGGACGTCGAAGCCGGCTTCGAAACGCTGGATCGCCTGTACCGACACCGTGGATTCGCGGGACAGGCGTTCCATATCCCAATCCAGCATGTCGCGGGCCTGGGTGCAGTGCCTTGGGGTGAACTGGTAAAGAGCGATACGTTCCAGGGTGATTTTCATCGCTAGAGAGGCCATGGGTTTTCTCCGGAAGGTCGATGTGTGAAATTTTACTGTATATTTGTACAGTCATTCGGCTTGCGGATCAAACCCGATTGCGGGTGCTGCACGGACCTTTGGTCACAAGGTCTTTCCCGGCTTGGATTCCAGGTGATTCAGATAGGTGGTGGGGGAGTGCCCCAGCACCCGGCGAAACATGGTGGAGAATGCCCCGGGGCTGTCGTAGCCGAAGTCCAGGGCGATTCGCGTCACGCTCTGCGCCGCTGCCAGGCGAGCCAGGGCCTGGACCACGCAGGCCTGCTGGCGCCATTGAATGAAGCTCATGCCCGTCTGCTGGCGAAACCCGCGATTGAAGGTGCGCAGGCTGACATGCAACTGCTGGGCCCAGGACTGGGGCGACTGGTGGATATCGGGACGCATGAGGAAGGCCTGGCACAACTCCAGCAGTGGTCCGGCCATGGGCAACGGGATGTGCAGGGGCAATGGCGGGCAGCGTTGCAGTTCGCGCAGCAGCAACTCGATCAGCAAGCCATCGCGCCCTTGCTGGTCGTATTCAAGGGGGATCTGCACCGCCTCCAACAGCAACTGACGCAACAGCGGCGACACACCGATGACCTGGCACCCACGACTGTCCAGCGGCGCAGCGTCAGGCTCGATGTACAGGCTGCGGGTACTGACCCCGAGCATCAGCACTTCATGTTCCACCTGGGGCGGGATCCACACCGCACGCTGGGGCGGAACCACCCAATTACCCTGTTCGGTAGCCACCTGCATGACGCCGGTGGCGCCGTACAGGAGCTGCGCTCGTCGATGGCGGTGGCGGGGCAGGCGCTGGCCGTCGGCGTAATCGGTACCGATAGCCACTACCGGGCGTGGCGTCTGGTCCAGCTGGTCGATGGGGATATTGCGCATGCCGACGAGTCCCGTGCTTGGCGTAAACGCCAACATTATTGGCTGACTTACTGAAGCCGGCCAAGCGCCGGCGTTCTATCGTCCGGACTTTCCCTGGCTGACGGATGCTGTTCGATGTTCTATCTATTACTGGCACTTTTTGGCTGCATGACGGGCATCAGCGCCGTCCTGTTCGGCTTCGGCGGGGGCTTCGTGGTGGTGCCGCTGCTGTACTGGATGCTGCTGTCCAGCCAGGGCGCGGACTCGGCGGCCGGGCAATCGGCGATGCATATTGCCGTGGCTACCTCCACCTGCGTGATGATCGTCAATGCCCTGGTTGCAAGCCGCCGGCACCAGCGCGCAGGCAATCTGGTCCGGCATTACCTGTGGCCGCTGGGCGGGTATATCGGCCTCGGGGCGACGTTCGGCGCGGCTGCGGCGATGTGGGTCGATGGCGAGGTGATCCGTTATGCCTTCATCGCCTACCTGGCTATCACCATCGCCGATTGCCTGTTGCGGCGTGGCTTTCTCGATCCGGCCCAGGGTCAGCAAGCGCGCAACCTGGGGGGCATGCAAACCATGTTTGGCGGCATGGGAATCGGCGTGATCGCCACCTTTTTAGGGGTTGGCGGCAGCGTGATGACGGTTCCGCTGTTGCGTCGTTGCGGCTTGAGCATGACCCAGGCCACTTCCATGGCCAATCCCTTGAGCGTGCCGGTGGCCCTGGCGGGCACCGCCACCTACATGCTGCTGGCGGGCTTGAGCCGCTTCGACCTGGGTCCCTGGTTCGTCGGTTATGTCGATCTGCTGGCGTTTTCGGTACTGACCCTGGGGTCGCTGCTGGGCATTCGCCTGGCCACGCCATGGATCGGCAGGATCCCGGACCGCGTGCACGCACGGGTGTACATCGGACTGCTGGTGCTGGTGCTGCTGAGCATGTGCCTGAAGTGACGGGCACGTCACGCTCGATGGCTCGATTGTATTGGGGACGCGGTTCATAATCGCCTACCGTCTAACCTGGCCGGGCCCTTTCGCGGAAGGTTCCCGGTGACCAATACAAGGGAACCTCCATGTTCAACGGACTGATACGCCGACTGTTCCTTGTCCTGTTGTTGTCGATCCTGGGATCGGCCGCGCAGGCTTCGTCTACCCGCCAAATCCTGGTCGGGACCTTGGGCAACATGCCGATCGTGATGGAGATCGACACCAGCGACCCACAGAAGGTCACGGGGCGTTATTTCTACCAGAAGTACCACCATGACCTGGCCCTGGAGGGCACGCTGAACGGACAGTCATTGCAGCTGCGCGAAGGTCGCGAAGACTATGCCAAGGATTCGCCGCCCCAGGCCGCTTTCCAATTGCAGGGCACCGCCGACGGCTGGCAGGGCCAGTGGCGGGGAGCCAAGGGCAAGACCCTGGAAGTCCGCTTGGCACCGGCCAGCGCCGACGCGCCCAAGCCGGACGCGTTGCCCTACCTCGTGCAGTTGTACCGGGAAGACTTGTACGCGTACCTGCGCCTGCAGGGCCTGACGCTCAAGCAAGGCAAGCAGCAGGAGTTCATGGGCTACACCCTGCAATGGTGGAGCGAACCATCGTCGAAACTGGCGATGTTCAAGGTGGTTGCCGGTTATCCGCAGGAGCGCCAGGAGCGGCTCAACCAGTTGCTGATGGAGCGCCTGTGGAGCGAGGTGACGGCTTACCACGAGTGCTTGCTGGCGGCCGGCCAGGGTGGTGAGTTCATGCAGACCGTCAAGCCGCGGTTCTTCAACTCGGCCGTGCTCAGCGCCAGCATCGCCACCAGCTACACCTGTGGCGGCGCTCATCCGGATTTTGGCGACTCGCCCTTGAACATCGATGTGGGCAGTGGCCGTGACCTGGCCCTGACGGATGTGTTGTGGCTCGGTAAAGGCCAGCCGCCCAAGCCATCCCAATACAGCGCCCTGTACGACTACAACACCCAGCAGCTGGGGCCTTGGCTGGTCAAGCAGTTCACCGCCCTGCACCCGCGGGAAATGCGCGAGCCGGCCACCGAGGGTGATGGCTGCAACTACAGCGATGCCAGCGTATGGGGCGACAACAGTTGGTACTTCACCCCCAAGGGGCTGTTCATCAGCGCCTATTTCCCCCGGGCGGAACGGGCCTGCGATGGACCGGAATGGGCCGTGCTGCCCTACTCGGTGGTCAGCAAGCACCCCGGCGCCGTGGCCCTGGACCTGCCCAAGCGCTGATGGCCGCTGGCTGGCCGGTCACTGGGTCTCCAGCCCCGGAGCCTCGCGGATCACCAAGTGGTCCAGGTTCTCGATATCGGCGCTGAAAACCCCGAAGCTCGCTTCGGGGTTTTTCTTGCTCGGTACCTGCTTGAAGGTGGGCGTCACACCATAGAAGAAGCAATACAGCTCACGCTGGCTGTCGATGGCGAGCTTGATCTCCTCGAGGAAGGCCTTGCGCTTGCGGTAGTTGTCCACCAGCTTCTTGCTCAGGTAGACGTTGACCGAATAGGGCTTCTTGCTGGTCTGGCCGTCTTCCTTGAACCAGACCTTCTGGGCGAAATCGATGCGAAAGCTCTGGGTGTAGTCCCTGATCTGCTTGATCTTGCCCCAGTAGATCAAGCCCTTGTTGTCTTGCAGGTACTCGATCTTCTTGAAGAACGCGGCATAGGACGCGGTGTGTTCGCCGATCTTCAACGGCATGCGCTTGAGCAGGTCCTTGTCGTCGATGTTCGACACGAAGCACTCCACCGGATGGGCGAAGACGCTGGTCTTGTCCGGAACGTTGTCATGCTCGGCGTGGGGCTGGGCGGTCTTGCCGGAAGCGGTTGGCGGGGCGGCCACTGAAGGGGCCGCCGCGATGGCCGAGGTGGCAGGTTTGCGAAGGTACTCGCGCCGCACCAGCAGCAGTTCCGAGGGGAAGTGTTCCTCGCGGTCCTGGGCGCTTGCCGCGCCTTCCCCATCGGCGGCCGTCTTGCCGGCGCCGTAGGGACAACCTGCTATATGGCGGGTGCCGGGCAGGTTCTTGAAGTGCGGGGTACGGATGTAGTTGAGGTTCTTGGCGTTGAAGGTGCCCAGCTGGTTGCCGGATTCGAACGCCAGGCGGCATTCGTCGTTGGGGCACTGGAAGCTTTCCCTTGCTGAATCGAAGTCCATGGTTTCGTCGAAATTCAGGTCCCGCACGTCATAGATCGACAGCTTGTCGTCGAGGCCGATGCAGTAGGCGGTGGCGAATTTCATGGAGCCTGGGTCCTTGGACGGGAAAGGGGACTTTATAGCGGTAGTGACAAGGACCTGCACCTGTTCTTTGCGTACCTCTGGCAAACCAGCGGTGGCTAAAGGGAAGGGTGCAGCCCGCCATCCATGTCGATGACCGCGCCGGTCACGTAGCTGGCCCGGGGGCTGGCCAGGAACAGCGCGACATCGGCGATTTCCTCAGGCTGCGCCAGCCGGCCGATGGGCAGCGCGGCCTCCTTGGCCTTGAGCACCGCCTGGACGCTCGACTGGCCATGCTCGGCCTCGAAGGCCAGGGTCTGCTCGGTGCGGCTGGTCAGGGTCAGGCCGGGGTTGATGGCGTTGATGCGTATGCCGCTGGCGGCGTGGGCGTTGGCCAGGCCGGCATTGAGGAACAGCAGTGCGGCGTTGGCCAGGCCGCCGGCCAGGTGGTTGGCCATCACGTGGCGACCGCCGATGCCGATGATATTGACGATGGCCTTGTCCTCTTGCGCGCCGGCGGCGCGTTGGCGGGCGAAGGAGCGCAGGGCCTGGTGCTGCATGTTCAGGTAGGGCGTGAACTTGGCGTGCAGGGCTTCGTGGAAATTGGCAGGCTCCAGGGTCTGGAGCGGGTATTTTTTGGCCGCCCCCGCGCAGTTGACCAGGATATCCAGCGCACCGAACTGCTCTTCAAGGCTCGCCATGGCCTGCTCGCAACCAGCGCTGGATGCCAAGTCCCGGGCATGCGCGAGCAGCGGCCAGCCACGCTGGGCGAATTCGGCCCGGGCCGCCTCGAGGTTGGCCGGATCGCGGGAAACGATCGCCACCTGGGCACCCTCCGCGGCGAAAGCCTTGGCGCAGGCCAGCCCTATGCCCTTGCTGCCGCCAGTGATGATCACGCGCTTGCCATGCAGATGCAGGTCCATCGCTCACTCCGTTGGTTGTTTGCCGTGTGCCAGCTGGTTCAGGTATTCGTCGACTTCGTTGGCCAGCCAGTTGGAAAACACCCGTTGCTTGACCTCCGAGCGTTCCCGGTTGGGCAGCACCAGCCAGTAGGGATAAGGGTAGGGGGCGGTGATCGGGGACAACTGCACCAGTTCTCCACGCTTGATCGCATCGTCCACCAGGCTGCGGCGTTCCAGGGCGATGCCCTGGCCCAGGCGCACGGCTTGCAGCACCAGGTTGGAGTCGTTGCTGCACAGGCCGATGCGCGGCACGTCGAGGTCCAGCCCGGCGGCCTGGCACCAGGGCTGCCAGGACTCCATGTTGAAGATGATGTTGCTGCTGATGATTTCCTCTGGGGTCTGTGGCAGCACGCCGCCGTTGAAGTGCGGAGCGGCGACCACCAGCGTCTCGTCATGAAACAGCAGGTGCTGCTCCAGCCCGTCCCAGTCACCCTTGCCCATGCGAATGCCGACATCGACCGATTCCCGGGTCAGGTTCGACACCGCCAGGCTCGCCTGCAGGCGGATGCTGATGTGCGGCTGCGATTGCTGGAAGCGCGGCAAGCGCGGCAACAGCCAGCTGAAACCGAACGAAGGGAGGACGGCCACCACCAGCTCCGTGGATTTGGGCTGGGTCTTGATCAGCCGCGTGGCTTCGGCGATTCCACTCAGTGATTCGCGGATCTGCAGGGCATACAGCCGGCCATCCTCGCTGACCCGCAAGCCACGTCCCTCACGCACGAACAAGGTGACGCCTATCATCTCCTCCAGCACCTTGATCTGCTGGCTGATGGCCGAATGGGTGACATGCAGTTCCTTGGCGGCGGCGGTGACGCTACCGAGCCTGGCAACCGCCTCGAAGCTTCGCAGGCAGGTGATCGGGGGAATGCTCGACATGTAATTTATTCTTACGCGTTATGGTAAAAAATATCGATATATAACTGTGGAGGTTGTCACTAGTGTAAGGGTTAGTAAAGTCTTCGACCGGCAAGAGGATGGATGCCATGGACTCAGCACACAGGGAGCGGCAAATGATCACGGGCAGCCCCGATGGCGCTGAGCACCAGGGCCTGCAAGTTTCATTGGCCAGGGCGCAACTGCTCTCGGTACGTTTTGCCCACGACATCTACACCCGGGCGGTCAGTGGCAAGCACTGGATCAGCACCGACGGCGTCGACTTCTCGATCGGCCCCGGTGAACGGGTGAAATTGTCCGCCGGGCTGGCCCTGATCGACGGTGAAGGAGTCCTGCAACTGGCGCCAGCCGAGCAGTGTTCCCCGCAGCCGCGCTCCTGGCGCCTGGCCCAGTTGTTCAAGCGTCGCACGGCGGCGCTGGAAATCGATATCAACTAAGGAGAGTGATGGATGAAACTCATTGGCATGCTGGATTCACCCTATGTTCGCCGGGTGGCCATTTCCCTGGACCTGCTGGGGATCAAGTTCGAACATGAACCGCTGTCGGTGTTCAGCACCTTCGAGGCGTTTTCCCGGATCAACCCGGTGGTCAAGGCGCCGACCCTGGTGCTCGACGACGGTTCCGTACTGCTGGATTCGACACTGATCATCGATTATTTCGAGACCCTGAGCGCTCCCGCCAGCAAGTTGCTGCCAGCGCAACCCCAAGCGCTGGCCCAGGCCCTGCGTACCCTGGGGCTGGCCTTGGCGGCCTGCGAGAAAACCGTGCAGATCGTCTATGAACACAATCTTCGCCCGGCGGAAAAACTCCACCAGCCCTGGGTCGAACGGGTGACCCGGCAATTGCTGGCGGCCTGTGGCGAACTGGACAAGCAACTGGCGGCCCATCCGGTATCAGGCGAACGGCCGGACCAGGCCGCCGTCACCAGTGCCGTGGCCTGGTCGTTCATGCAGCTGATGCTGCCCGACGTGGTCAAGGCCGATGACTTCCCGGCGCTCAAGGCCCATGCCGCGCGCCTGGAACAGACCGAGCTGTTCAAGCGCTATCCGATCGCCTGACCCCTGGGCGCGGTCCGGGCCTGGCCCGACCGCGCCGACTCCCCTCCCGCCAGCGCCTGGCTGTTGCGAGCCATTGCCATGTACTCACTCTATTTCGCGCCGACGGCCAACGGGCACAAGATCCTGATCATGCTCGAGGCGCTCGGCGTGCCTTACCGGATCCATCGAATCGACCTGGCGCTGGGTGAACAGCACCACGGGGAGTTCGCCCGCTTGACCCCCCACCGCAAGATTCCATTGCTGGTCGATCACCAGCAGCAGCTGACCCTGCCGGAGTCCGGCGCCATCTTGCAGTACCTGGCAGAAACCCATGGCCGCTTCCTGCCGGCCAACGGGGTCCCGCGCTACGAGGTGCTGCACTGGCTGGCCTGGCAGGTCAGCAGCCTCGGGCCGATGGCCGGGCAGCAATATCACTTCATCCACCAGGAGGCCGAAGGCAACCAGTACGCGCGGGCGCGCTACCGGGAGCAGACCGTGCATCTGTTCCAGACCGTGGAAAAGACCCTGGCCGGGCGCGATTTCATTGCCCACGACTACTCGATCGCCGACATGGCCATCTATCCCTGGCTGCGCATCCACGGCCAGTTGCAGGTGGATATCCAGGCGCTGCCCAACCTGGCCGGCTACCTGCAACGCATGGCCACCCGCACCGAGGTGCGGGCGGCCTATGCCAAGGGGGCGGCGCCGGTAGCGCCACCCCCGGCGCAACTTCAGGCGGGTGTGGCGGCAGGCTGAGCGGTGGCGTAGCGCCCGCCGTGGAAGATCAGCGGGTCGCCCTGGGCATGGCTGAAGTGCAGTACCTCGCCGAGGAAGATCCAATGGTCGCCGCCGTCCAGCTGGCGATGCTTCAGGCATTCGAACTGGGCGATGGCCCCATGGATCAGCGGCATGTTGTGCTTGCCCAGGGCAAAACCGACGCTGTGGAACTTGTCGGGCAGCGGCTTGGCGAAGCGATCGCTGACCTCCCTCTGGCCCTCTGCGAGCACATTGATCGCGAAGCCATCGGCGGCCTCGAAGGCCTGTGCGCTCCAGGACTCCTTGCGCAGGCTCCACAGCACCAGCGCCGGCTCCAGGGAGACGGAGTTGAAGCTGTTGACCGTGAGGCCGGTGGGCTGGCCCTGGGGATCCAGGGTGGTGACGACGCAGATGCCCGTGGCGAACTGTCCATAGGCGTTGCGCAGGGCACGCTTGTCCGTAGCAATGCTGTTCATCGCGGCTTCCTTCTCAGACGAATGATGAAACGCTCTTGATGGCCTCCAGGCACTGGCCCAGGATCGACAAACCGTCGGCCAGGGCCTGGGTGTCGATGGTCAATGGCATCAGGAAGCGAATGACGTTGTTGCGTGGACCACAGGCCAGCAACAGCAGACCCCGCTGCTGCGCCAGCCTGACCAGCAGCCGGGTCAGGTCGGTGGCGGGCATGCTTTGCCGGGCATCGTCGAACAGTTCCAGGGCGACCATGGCCCCGAGCCCGCGGATCCGGCAATTGACGCCCAGGCCGCTGGTGATTTCCTCCAGCGCTCGGGTCAAGGTCTTGCCCAGGGTGACCGCCTGCTCCAGCAAGCGCTCCTGCTCGATCACCTCCAGCACCGCCAGGGCGGCGGCGCAGGCCAGGGGGTTGCCGGCATAGGTGCCACCCAGGCCCCCCGGACCGATGCTGTCCATCAGCTCGGCGCGGCCGACCACGCCCGACAGCGGCAGGCCGCCGGCCACCGACTTGCCGAACACGATCAGGTCGGCATCGACGCCCATCTGTTCCATGGCGAAGAAAGTCCCGGTGCGCCCTGCGCCGCATTGCACCTCGTCGGCGATCAGCAGGATGCCGTGTTTGTCGCACAGAGCCCGCAAGGCCGCCATGAAGGCTGGCGGGGCCACATGGAAACCGCCTTCGCCCTGTACCGGCTCGATGACGATCGCGGCGATATCGGTGGGCGCCGCATCGCAGTAGAAGATCCGTTCCAGGCTGGCCAGCGCCTGTTGGGTGTCGACTTCGACGCCATCGGGAAACAAGGCGCGATAGACGTGGCCCGGCATCAAGCCCATGGCCGTGCTGTATGGCGCAACCTTGGCGGTCATGGCCATGGTCAGGAACGTACGGCCATGGAAGGCCCCGGTGAAGGCGATGACTCCGGTGCGCCCGGTGGCGGCCCGCGCCACCTTGATGGCGCTTTCCACGGCTTCCGCGCCGGTGGTCAGCAACAGGCTGCGCTTGTCGAACGCACCGGGCATGTGGCGATTGATGCGTTCGCAGACGCTGATGTAGTCCTCATAGGGCGTGACCGCGAAACAGGTGTGGGCGAACAGCCCGAGCTGGGCCTGGACTGCCTCGACCACCCGTGGATGCAGGTGTCCGGTGTTGAGGGCGGCGATGCCGCCGGCGAAATCGATGTAGTGCTTGCCGTTGGCATCGGTGAGCTGGGCGTTGCGCGCGCTTTTCACGTAGACCGGGTGGAGTTGGTTGATTCCACGAGCCACGGCGCACTGGCGCCGGGCGTCCAAGGACGGGAACTCACTCTGCATGGGTGTTCTCCGGTGGTTGGGCCAAGCCGCCCCGGCACAGGCTGGATGCATGTGCCGGGTGGCTCCAGGGATGGATCAGCGTTGGCGCCACTGGGCCAGCGCCTGGTCGGCGGCCTGGTTCAGCTCTTCGCGGTTGCCGTAGCGATAGCTGTCCAGGAAGTCGAATTTCACCGGCGTCGCGCCCCGGTCGAACAGCGGCTTGATACCGCCAGGGGCGTTGTGTGCCCACAGCAGCAGCGAGTCGGCGAAGGGCTGGCTGGCGCGGGACAGGAAGCGATTGGAGAAGTCGGCGAAGTCGATCGGCAGGTGCTCGCGATTAGCCTCGAACAACTGTTGCAGCACTTCGATGGTGCGGGCTTCGCTCTGGTTGCCGGCGGCATAGCTTTCCATCGCCGCGCAGGCTTGCTCGAACAGCGCTTCGAAGGCAGGGCTCTCGATGGACAGGTGCCCGGCGTAGGTGGCGTTCTCGAAGGCCTGGCGCAGCTTGGCGGCATCGCCGTCGGCCAGGTAGTCGGCGTAGATCTTGCGCAGGCGCAACACGCCGATGTAGCTGCCGCTGATCCAGACCCGGAACCAGGCGTTCCACAGTGCGAAGCTGTCGAAGGCGGTGAAGGAGTTGGCCACCAGGCGATCGTTGATCCTGACCACTTCCAGGCTGTAGTCCTGGTAGGCGAGGAAGTCTTGCTTGTCCCAGGTGTTGCTCCTGACCGCATCGATGAGCGCCGGCGCCACGCGGGCGATCGACTCGAAGGTGTTGACCAGGCCACGGGAAAACAGCGGATCGACGAAGCCCACCGCATGCCCCAGCAGGCAGTAGCGATTGCCCACGCTTTCGCGGCTGGTGTAGTTCAGGCGCGGGGCCACGGTCCATTCGCGCACCCGTGCGGCGCCTTCGAAATGCCGTGCCACCGTGGGGTGCTCGGCGAGAAAACGCTGGAACTCTTGCTCCGGATCGCCGGCCGGGCCGTGTTTGTCGATGTCCACTTGCAGGCCGATGCTGCACAGGGTGTTGGTCGAGTGCGGGTGATTGTCGAAGGGGATGATCCACAGCCAGCCGCCTTCGAACATGTGGTGCAGGGTGCTTTGCGCCAGGGCGGTCGGCGACCCCGTGACCTCGGTGCCGGCCACTGCCTCTTCGTAGAGCTTGACCCCGGTCATGTGGGTGAACAGCGAGCGGGTGCGCGCCTGCATCTCCCGTGCGCCCTGGCGCAGCCCGAACTTGTCGGCGATCGGTGAGCGATAGCCGGCGGCGTCCACCACGTAGCTGACCTGGATCTGCTCGTTGCCCAGGTTCAGCAGCATGCCGTCGGGCGTCTCTTCGATGTCCTGGATGCGCACTTGCTGGCGGATGGTGGCGCCCAGGCGCGCCGCCAGCGCCAGGTAGTAGGCGTCGACGTCCTGGCGGAACAGGTGGGCCTCGGGGGCGATGACCGGGGTGGATACCACGTCCAGTGGGTTGTGTTCGCAGTTCTTGCCGTTCCAGGCAAAGCTGAAGGCCAGCTTGATGCCTGCGCTGGAGGAGCCGACGTGCTTGATCAGCGAGTTCAGCTCGCCGGGGTAGGCCAGTTCGGGAATGCCGTAGCGCTTGGCGAGGATTTTCAGCAGCACGGCGCTTTCCGGCACCATCGACTCGCCGACGGCGAAGCGCGGGTGGGTGCCCGCATCGATGATCACGGTCTTGACGCCCTGGCTGGCCAGGATCGCGCCCAGCATGGTGCCGGCGATGCCGCTGCCGATGATTGCAACATCAAAAGTCTGGTTGTGCATTTTTCGGTTTCTCAAGGTGGAGGGCGAAGGGAAGGATCACAAGCACAGGAGTCGGGTCTGGACCTCGATCCCGCGATCGGGGGCGAAGTCGGCGCGGCACAGGAACAGGAACTTGGCCTGGCCGTCTTGCAGCCAGTGCTGCGCCAGGCTCTCGGCGATGGGCCGGGCGTCGGCATCGGGCATCGTCAGCACCAGGGTCGGGCCCTGGAAGCCATAGCGGGTACAGCAGATGGAGAGCGGGGCGCCGGCGTTGGCATTGATGAAGTCCACCGGGGATACGCGTCCGCGGGCCTGGAGATCGCCGACGATCCTGCCGGTCAACTGGCTGGGGAACGCCGTGCCGTACTGGATCATGCCGACATGCACGCGCTGTTCATCCAGGGCGCCGGCATGCTGGCGTTGCAGGTTGCCGACGCTTTGCAGAACGCTGAAGACCAGGGGATCGGCGCTCTTGAGGCCACGACGCAAGTTCTCGTCGAGGTCGGCGTAAGTCAGTGAATGGGTGTTGCTGGTCGCGAGTGTTTTCATCTTCGGTTCTCGAGCAGCCTTATTGGTCGAAGCGCTGGAACACCAGGGCCGTGTTGAAGCCGCCGAAGCCGATGGTCAGGCTCAGGCCCACCTGGCTGCGGGTGCTGGACGGCCGCTGCAGCGGCAGGTCGAACTCCAGGTTCGGCAGTGGTTGCTGCAGGCCATGGACCGGGGGGACGGCCTGGGTCTGCAGGGCCTTGATCAAGGCGATGGCCTCGATGGCGCCGGTGGCCCCCAGGGTGTGGCCGAAGGCGCCCTTGGTGGCGAAGACCAGCGGGTGGTAGTCGCCGAAGTACTCGTTGTAGGCGGCGCTTTCGACCCGGTCGTTGGTGTAGGTGCCCGAGCCGTGGGCGTTGATCAGCCCGACCTGGTTGCGGCTCAGGTCGGCCTGGGCCAGGGCGCGATCCAGCGCCAGGCGGATGCCGGCCCCGGTTTCATCCGGCGCGGTCAGGCCGGCGGCATCGTTGGCAGCGCCGCAGCCGAGCAGGTAGGCGTGGGGCTTGTGTTTTTCCAGGCCCTCACGCTGCAGCACGACAAATCCCGCGCCTTCACCCAGCAGGGTGCCGTCGTGGCTTTGGTCGAAGGACTTCAGGCGGGTCGCCGAGAGCGTCCCCAGGGCGGTGTGGGCCAGCCGCTTGGCATCCCCCAGCACGTCGGCGCCGCCGCAGACGCACAAGTCGGCCTGCCCCGAGCGGATCAGGTGCGCACCCAGCAAGATGGCATCGGAGCCCGACGAGCAAGCGGTCGACAGCGCCAGGGCGTTCATGCCGACCCGCGCCCCTACGTCGTCGACCCACTGGTACAGCGGATCCTGGTGGAACTGTCCACTATCCAGGCGGTAGCCCAGGCTCGTGCCGATGATCAGCCGTGCATGGGGATTGGGCGTCTGGCCATCGAGCCGGGCATCGCGCAGCGCCGCTTCCACTGCTTTGCTGGTGAACTCGATCAAGCGGGCCTTGTGGTCGGGGTTGCCGACATCCTCGAGGTACCCGGCACTATCGTTCTTGAGCCGCAGTTCGCTGGGTAGCGGCCGTATCCCCGACTCTCCGGCGAGCAGGCGGGCGGTGACGACCTCCACGTCGTCGCCCAATGCGGTATTCCATCCAAGACCTGTAACAACGACGACATTTGATCTGACTTCCATGATCGCCACCTCATACATATTGCGCAGGAGTTAAGGGTTGCCGGCACGGGGGCCGGGCAACCGTGGTCAATTGAAGGTTCGTTGAAACTCGTCCAGCGGCTTGCCGCTCACCGGCGAGGGATAGAAGTTGTCCTGGATGTGGTTGCCCTTGAGTTTGATCTGGCGCAGAAAGGGGTCCTTTTGCAGCCAGCGCTCGCTGTGGATGAAGCGCGGGGCGATGTCGGCGGCATTGAAGCCCTCCAGTTCAGCCGGATGGACCAGCTTGCGCTTGGGCTTGTCCAGGACCTGGGCGTAGGCCGAGACATCGAAGTAGCGGATGCGCTGGTCCCTGACCACGGCATTGATGCAGTGCCAGCGCTGGGGCAGGTACAGGTAGTTGACGAAGATGTTGCGCACGGCATAGACGCGCTCGCCGGTCATCACATGCAGCAGGGTGCCGGCCACGTCCGCCATCTGCGAACAGAAGCAAGGCAGGCGGGTACCGGGGTCGAGCATGGCTTGCAGATAATCGTCCACGCTCAGCGCGGCGATCACCTGGTCCCGGTAGTGCTCGTAGCGCTCGATGTGCTGCGCCCACTGCTCCTGCGGATACTTCAGGCGGACGATCTCGGGGGCGTAGGTCTGGAATACATCCGATTCCTGCAGCACATGGCACAGGGTCAAGGGCACCTTGGCCATGATGTCCTCGATCGAGCGCAGGCCGTGCAGCGCGACGACCTGCCGGGCCAGTGATTGGGTGTGGCTGTTCATGAGGATTCCTTACTTGTGGTTCGTCATGCTCAAGGCGTCGCGGTGCAGCAGGGCGATCGCCAGGGGTCGTTCGTAGTGCTTGAGCTGCTTGAGCAGGCGGGTCTTGAAGTGGTCGCCCTGGTGTTCCCGGACCACCTCCCGGTCGACTGTCAGTTCCAGCTGGAAGCCCGCGAGCATCGAGGCTTCGCTGATCACTTCGGTGCGGCAGGCGAGGACCCCTGGCACGCGCTTGCACAGTTGCTTGATCGCTCCCAGGTTCACTTTTTCATCGCGAATGACGATGAAGTCCGAGTTGCGGCCCTTGAAGTACAGGTAGCCATCGGGGTCCTGGCTGAAGATGTCGCCGGTCCTCAGCCAGCGCTTGCCGTGCAGTTCGATGAAGGGACTCTGGTTGTCCTGGCCGATCTTCCTGGTCAGCAGGGTGTCCGAACTCACCAGCAGTTCGCCCTCGTTGCTGTCCTGGCTCGAGCGCAGGAGCATGACGTGGGTGCCATCCAGGGGCAGTCCCACCGAAGCCAGGCGCTGGGGGCCAACCCGGTGCGCCGCGCAGGTCGAGACCCGGGGCCCGGCTTCGCTGATGCCATAGGTCAGGTACAGCTCGAGGCCGGGGTTGGCCTCCAGGCACTGACTCACCTCCGTGGGTGCCGCCAGGTCGCCACCTACGGTGAGCAGGCGCAGGCAGCGGGCGAAGGGCTGTGGCTGGGCGTTGATCTGGCGCAACAGCACTGGCGTCACCGAACTGGCGCTGATGCGGTGTTCGCGGATGTCTTCCAGGTAGGTGGGGACCAGGAATGGCGGTCCGCTGATGACCAGGTGCGCCCCCAGTTCCAGGGCCGCGATGGTCTGGGCGACCAGGGCGGTGGAGTAGTACATCGGCAGGTTGACCAGGATCCGGTCGGACCGGGTCAGGCCGATGCTGCGGGCGTGGCGCAGGGCGTTGGCCTGCAGCGAGCTGAACCAGTGCACGCAACCGCTGCTGAAGGCCCGCGAGGTGCCCGAGGTGGCGATGACGACCTGGCCGGGCAGGGTGACCGGCAGTGGGGCGTTGGTCACTTGCCCGACCTGCCAGCGCCCCAGGTCTTCGGCCTGCTGGAGGCCGTAGCCGGCCCAGGTGGAGGCCTGGGTGCTGGAACGCACCAGGGCGCCGGCGGCGAAGTCGATGATCATCTGCGCGATCCGCTCGCCGGGGGTGCTGGGGGCGATCAGCGCCGGGACATAACCGCTGTTCAGCACGGCGGCGAACATGGCCAGCAGGTCGGGGCCGTTGGGCAGGGCGATCAGCACCACCTGGCCCAGCGGCAGCGACTGCCCCTGCCAGTAGGCCAGGTAGTCCTCGTGCAGCTGCGGCAACCTGGCTCCTGTACCCACGCTGGCGGTGGTGGAGACGTTCAGCAATTGGCCAGGGGCAATGTAGTGTTCCCTGTGCCTGAAGTTGACCAGGCCGTTCATGCTTGCAGCGCCCCGGACTTTTCCAGGACCAGGCTGGACAGCGTATGGACACTGAAGAAGTGCTCGGGCACGAATTCTTCTTCGGCGATCTGGATCTGGAACTCCTCTTCGCACTGGAACTTGAGTTCGATGAAGCCGATGGAATCGACTCCGACTTCCGATGCCAGGCCGGCGGCCTCGTTGATTCCCGAAACCGGTATGTCCAGGTCCAGGCGCTCGGCAATGATTTCCTTGATCTTATTGGCTACAAGAGTGGCGTTCAGCTGGGTCATGTCTAGCTCCACAAGGTCAGTGCATCAGTTGAAGTTTTTTTCCGCGATGGCGGGTCGGGCGAATGCTCGGGGGGCGCGTTGCGTCACTCGACGCACCAGGGGCGTAGTGGTGGCCGTGACGATCAGGGCCACGGTCACCAGCAGGCTGTAGACGGTGGGGGAAATCAGCTGCAGCTCCAGGCCGATGGACAGCACCACCAATTCCATCAGGCCGCGGGTGTTCATCAGGGCGCCGGTCAGGGTCGAGTCCTGGTAGGAGAAGCCGCTGCGGCGGGCCCCCAGGTAGGCACCGAAGAACTTGCTGACGAAGGCCGCCACCAGGAAGATCAGCAACCACTTGAGCTCCAAGGCGTTGCCCGCGGTGCTCAGGGAGGTCTTGAGCCCGGCGCTGGCGAAGAACACCGGCAGCAGGAAGATCCTCAGGAAGCCGCCGATCTGCCGGTTCCAGTAGCTGGCGAAACCCGGTGCGCGGCTGATCATGGCGCCTGCCAGCAGGGCGCCGATCCCGGCGTGCAGTTGCAGGTGCATGGTGATCCAGGCGCTGGCCAGCAGGTAGCACAGCACCCAGGGCAGGTGGCGTGGATATTCGTCGGCTTCGGCCCTGGCCAGGACTCGCTCGACCCATTGCAGCGACAGGGCGACGTAGCTGGCGACCCCCAGCAACAGGCAGAAACCGAACAGCGCCACCAGCTTCAGGTCGTGGTGAAAGGCGGAGAACACGATCACTGCCCCCAGGGCCAGCCAGCCGGCGATATCGGTCAGTACGGCGGCACGCAGCGTCACGGCCACCGCCGGCAGGTCGCTGATCCCCAGGTCCTCGACGATGCGGATCATCACCGGCAGGGCGGACACCGCCAGGGCAATGCCGCAGAACACGATGAAGGACCACTGGTCGAAGCTGGGAGCCAGTACCGGATGGGCGTACCAGGCGACGACGGTGCCGGCGATGAACGGCAACACCAGGCCGGCCGCGGCGATCTTCAGCGCCGCCTGGTTTTCCTGGCGGCTGTGCCGGCCGTTGTCCGGGGCGATGTGCATGCCCACCTCGAACATCAGCAGCACCAGGGCCAATTCGGCCAACGTGCCGATCCAGCCGATGTGCTCGGCGGCGAACAGCGAGGATTGCACTCCCATGGACTGCAGCAGCGGTTGCAGGAAGGTGGGACCGAGCAAGATGCCGGCGGTGATTTCTCCGACTACCCGGCATTGGCCTATGCGTTGCGCCAGGCCGCCCAGCAACTGGCTGAGGAGAAGTATCGCCAGTAGTTGAATGGTGAACATGACAGTCATCTCCATTGGTGCGGTTCACGGGCACGGCCAGGCGCATGACTTTGCGTCTGGCAAGTCAAGTTGTTCCAGGTAGTAGGAAGTTGTTGCGTTAGTACGCCGGCTCTATTTGGCGGCTTGTATATCGAGTGCGGTGTTCTTGTTATTTATCCAGGTTACTAGCAGTCCAATAGCGGTGACGCTGAATGCACTTATACATATGCCGCGCCACCCCGATTGTTGGTAGATATAACCGGCGGATAATGAACCCAGGGCTCCGGCGCCGTAATAACAGAACATGTAGACGGCAAACAGGCTGCTGCGCAAAGTGGGTTCAAGGCGAAGGGCACGAGTCTGGTTCGCCACTTGCGCGCAGAAGCACCCCAGGTCGAAGAGCACGACGCCGATCACCAGGCCGACCATGGAATAGGGGAACAGGTAGAGCACCGCGACGCCAGCCAGCACCAGCGCCAGGCCCAGGGCGATCACCGCGCGGCTGCCGATCCGGTCCGCAAGGGCGCCGGCGTAGCGGGCCAGCAGCAGTCCGGCCAGGCCCGCCAGGCCGAACAGCCCGGTGGTGGTGGGGTCGAGGTTGAGTGGCGCGGCCTGCAGGTGCAGCATCAACGCGACCCACAACAGGCTGAAGACGAAGAACCAGGCCCCACCCACCATGACCGACTCGCGTAGAAGCGGATAGCGCCCCAGCAGTCCGGGCAGGCTGCCCAGTATCTCCCGGTATGAGGCGCGACCCCGGGGTGGGGATGCGGGCATCACCATCCGGCCCACCAGCGCCAGTACCAACATCGCTGCGCCGATACACATCAGCATGTGTTGCCAGCCCCAGGCCTGGGCGATCGCTCCGCCGACGAATCTGGCCAACAGGATGCCGGCGCTGATGCCCATGGTGATGGTGCCCACCGTGCTGCCTTTTTCGCTGAGCTGGAAGCCCAGTGCATTGAGCTGGATGGCATTGGTGGCCATGCTGCCGATGACGATGCAGGCCAGGAAAAACGGCACAGTAGAGCTGCAGAGCGCCGCGAAGCAGATCGCCGCGCCCAGCATCAGGAACTGCCAGGTGATCTGGCTGCGTTTGTCGAGCACATCCCCCAGGGGCACGATCAGCAAGATGCCGAGCATGTAGCCGATCTGGGTGCTGGCGGCGATCAGGCCGGCGCTCGCCAGGTCGATACCCAGGGTCGCGGCGACCGCCGGCAGGACCGGTTGCAGCAGGTAGTTGCTGGCCATGGCCATTCCCGCGGCCACGGTGGCGAAGAGCGTGAAGAGGGGCGAGGCGTTCATGGCGACTCCGAAACGGCGGCAGGCTGTTGGCGGCGGGCCACGACTTCCATGGCAACGATCATTTTCCGTTCGGGGAATGGCAGCACGTGAAGCAATGTGAAGGCCGGCCGGATGGCATGGAAGTAATGTCCATGTACGGTGGCGGCCTCTTGCCAGTTGTCGATCTCGGTCAGGTAGAGCCGGCTTTGTATGACATCTTCAAGTTTGAAGTTGGCTTTTTCGATAACTCGCGAGATGTTTTCAATAACTGCGCGTGTCTGTTCGGTAACACCTGTCGCGGTTATTTCTCCATTGGCGTCCAGGGGGCCGGTTTTTGATACATACAATGTATCGCCAACTTCTATTGCACGTGAGAAGCCAAATATCGTTTCCCACTTCGAGTTGGATGAATGCAATTGCCGAACATTCATTTAAGCACTTCCTTGGCTGTAGGGCAGACCGAATATAGGCGAGCAAAATAGCCGGTGTCTAGTGAAAAAAAAGCCAAAAAATGCATTTTTTCTAAAGTGTCTTGCGGATTATTTAGGAGATAGATGTGTTTATGTAAGTTTATCTAAACAGATGTTTTCGTTGTTAAGTGGCTATTAAATTCCCTGGAAAATGTTTGTTATTGGTGCATTCATCGCACCAAAGAAGTGCTCCCTGATAAATGACGCCGGTGTTGCAGAAGGGCTGCAAGTTGCATTGTTTTTTCTGTCAATGGCGTTACATGCTCGAACTAGCCTTGGTCTTTCCAAGGTTTTTTTGAACTAGCTAGTTTGGAAGTGACTGCCGGGTCTGCTTGTGCTGTCTTGGTGCGGCTAGTGCCTGGGGTGTTACGGGTACAGTAGGTTCGACGGATGGATAGTGGCCACTGGGCTGGCATGGCTTGTTGTCGACGGTTTGGGAGAAGGGCAGAGGCGAGGGGCGCCCGTCGCTGAGGGGAGGGAGGCAGGGCGGCTTGCGAGGACTGTCTATATAGAAGAAGCGGCCATAAAAAAGCCCTGACCAGGTCAGGGCTTTTCGTGGGGCCGGTTGGGTGAACGTGGAACTCAGTCCCAGCTCAGCGCGCCACCGGTCTGGTACTCGATCACGCGGGTCTCGAAGAAGTTCTTCTCTTTCTTCAGGTCCATGATCTCGCTCATCCACGGGAACGGGTTGGTGGTGCCCGGGTATTCTTCCTTCAGGCCGATCTGCGACAGGCGACGGTTGGCGATGAACTTGAGGTAGTCCTCCATCATTGCCGCGTTCATCCCCAGTACGCCGCGCGGCATGGTGTCGCGAGCGTATTCGATCTCCAGCTGGGTGCCCTGCAGGATCATCTGGGTAGCTTCTTCCTTCATCTCGGCATCCCACAGGTGCGGGTTCTCGATCTTGATCTGGTTGATCACGTCGATACCGAAGTTCAGGTGCATGGATTCGTCGCGCAGGATGTACTGGAACTGCTCGGCGACGCCGGTCATCTTGTTGCGGCGGCCCATGGACAGGATCTGGGTGAAGCCGCAGTAGAAGAAGATGCCTTCCAGTACGCAGTAGTAGGCGATCAGGTTGCGCAGCAGTTCCTTGTCGGTCTCTACGGTGCCGGTATCGAATTCCGGATCGGAGATCGAGCGGGTATAGCGCAGGCCCCAGGCGGCTTTCTTCGCGACCGAAGGGATCTCGTGGTACATGTTGAAGATCTCGCCTTCATCCATGCCCAGCGACTCGATGCAGTACTGGTAGGCGTGGGTGTGGATCGCTTCCTCGAAGGCCTGGCGCAGGATGTACTGGCGGCACTCGGGGTTGGTGATCAGGCGGTACACGGCCAGGGCCAGGTTGTTGGCGACCAGGGAGTCGGCGGTGGAGAAGAAGCCCAGGTTGCGCATGACGATGCGGCGCTCGTCGTCGGTCAGGCCTTCGGCGCTCTTCCACAGGGCGATGTCGGCGGTCATGTTGACCTCCTGCGGCATCCAGTGGTTGGCGCAGCCGTCCAGGTACTTCTGCCAGGCCCAGTCGTATTTGAATGGCACCAGCTGGTTGAGGTCGGCGCGACAGTTGATCATGCGCTTTTCGTCAACGGCGACGCGGGCAGCGGAGCCTTCCAGTTCGGCCAGGCCCTCGGCGATGTCCAGCTCGTCCAGGGCGGCCTTGGCGCGAACCACGGCGGCCGAGTCGGCGGAGGTCACGGCGCGGGCTTCGAGGGCGGCGGCACCACCGGCGCTGTCGAGGCGGTCCATGGTGGCGTCGGAAGCCTGGCCGGCATTGGTGCCCTTGGCCGTGGCTTCGCTTTCTTCTTTATCGAATTCGTCCCAGCTCAGCATGACGTGTCGTCTCCTGCTTGAGGGCCAGATGCCCGTGTGAAAACAAAAGGGTTGGCTTTTCACACGGCGCTACTGGCCGCGTTAAATCAAAGAAATCGTTTGTTGCAGCAGTGACGCAGGCAATAAACAGAAATTCGTCTGCGGGTGCTTGAGGCTGCTGTCGGGCAGGGCTGAGGGTGTCGGCTCCGGCGCGAGGTCCAGCAGGTCGTTTCATCCGGTAAGGGAATGTTGCAGGCCCGTTTTGAGGACGCATTATAAGGATATTTTCAGGGGCGTGGGGCGACCGATGGGCGCAGGTGAGCCGAGGAAGGCGAGGGATTTGAGGCAGAGCGCGGGTTTACAGGGCTTTGGCTGGAGAAGTTTTTTTTTCAGGCGGGCAAAAAAATCCATGATTCGGTCAAAAAACAACCAAATTTACTAGATGTTGTGTTTTTCAAGGCGATTTCCAGGGTTTTGACACAACTCAAAAGCTGGTGCTTGGTCCTGTCGAAGCGCCTTGCGGATCTCCCGAGTAGGGGCAAGTCGCCATCAATCCGCGTCATTGGTAGCGACTTTCGAGCAGGTGTCATCGGTGTGGCGGACGGTGACGTACATTCCGGAAAAAATGCATGCGATTGTCGTGGTCGCACGTTGTGCAACGATGCCTGTGCTGGAACCCCAGTGTGCCGGGCATCTTTGCCGCAAGAGGGATTTCTTGCGGCCGGCGGTCATCGAGGCCTGGGCGGCGGGGCGGTTATCAGCCGTTGGAGCAACCGTTACCCATTACGCGGTATTGGAGAATATGTCGCAGACCTTTGGAATCTTCATATTCCATGCGTGCCGGTACAACTTCACATACTTCTGGAACTTCGCTCATGGAAATAACTTTGGCGATATCCAAGTCCGTGGAGTAAGTGTATTCCTCTACTGCTACTTGCTGGCTGGCGGCATCAGTCGGGATCTCATCAGCCATCGCTGTAGCGCACAGACTGCTGAGGGCCAGAACTAATAAAGCTTTCATTTGCATTTTACCTTTCTAAGGTCGTGTGGGGTCACGCAGCCTTTTTGGGGCTGCGTGTGGAACTTGAGTAGAAGTTTGATTAACTGCCTTCGTGGGGGCTGCAACTTGGTTAATCAGTTTGCCTGTTGGGCGAGGCAGATTTTAGGCGTGGGGCGGGGCGCCATATAGGCGTACTTTTGATAAACACTTTTGACAGTTTTTGTAACAATCGCCGAAAAAGCCCTTTCCAGAGACCTGCGCGAACATTTTCGGATTGCCTCGATATGCCTCCAGGGCTTGTTCTTGAAGGGTTTCGCTAGATCCTGGGGCCTTTCGCTGGGGGTTGTTACTACCATCGTCGAATGGTTCTATAGGCGTCCCCCGGCTACAACGGGGTCATACAAAAACAACTATGTCACCGAGGTAAGAAAGATGAGTGCGGCTTCTGTGTATCCCGTTCGTCCCGAGGTTCTGGTCAAGACGCTGACTGACGAGGCGACTTACAAGGCCATGTACCAGCAGTCGGTCGTGAACCCGGACGGTTTCTGGCGCGAGCAGGGCAAGCGTCTCGACTGGATCAAGCCTTTTACCACGGTGAAGCAGACCTCCTTCGACGATCATCATGTCGATATCAAGTGGTTCGCCGATGGCACCTTGAACGTCTCCTACAACTGCCTGGACCGTCACCTTGCCGAGCGTGGCGACCAGGTGGCGATCATCTGGGAGGGCGACGACCCTTCCGAGAGCCGCAACATCACCTACCGCGAACTGCATGAAGAAGTCTGCAAGTTCGCCAACGCCCTGCGTGGCCAGGACGTGCACCGCGGCGACGTGGTGACTATCTATATGCCGATGATCCCCGAGGCGGTGGTGGCCATGCTGGCCTGTACCCGTATCGGCGCGATCCACTCGGTGGTGTTCGGCGGCTTCTCGCCGGAGGCCCTGGCCGGTCGCATCATCGACTGCCGTTCGAAAGTGGTGATCACCGCCGACGAAGGCATCCGTGCCGGCAAGAAGATCTCGCTCAAGGCCAATGTCGACGACGCCTTGACCAACCCGGAAACCAACAGCATCCAGAAGGTCATCGTGTGCAAGCGCACCGGTGGCGACATCAAGTGGAACCAGCATCGCGACATCTGGTACGAGGACCTGATGAAGGTCGCCGGCAGTGTCTGCGCACCGAAGGAAATGGGTGCCGAAGAGGCCCTGTTCATCCTCTATACCTCCGGTTCCACCGGCAAGCCCAAGGGCGTGCAGCACACCACTGGCGGCTACCTGCTGTATGCGTCGCTGACCCACGAGCGGGTCTTCGACTACCGTCCGGGCGAAGTCTACTGGTGCACCGCCGACGTGGGCTGGGTCACCGGCCATACCTATATCGTCTACGGGCCGCTGGCCAACGGCGCTACCACCGTGCTGTTCGAAGGCGTGCCCAACTATCCGGACGTGACCCGGGTGGCGAAGATCGTCGACAAGCACAAGGTCAACATCCTCTACACCGCTCCGACCGCGATCCGCGCCATGATGGCCTCGGGCACCGCCGCTTGCGAAGGCGCCGACGGCAGCAGCCTGCGCCTGCTGGGCTCGGTGGGCGAGCCGATCAATCCGGAAGCCTGGGACTGGTACTACAAGAATGTCGGCCAGTCCCGTTGCCCGATCGTCGACACCTGGTGGCAGACCGAGACCGGCGCGACCCTGATGAGCCCGCTGCCCGGTGCCCATGCGCTGAAGCCGGGTTCCGCGGCGCGGCCATTCTTCGGCGTGGTGCCGGCCCTGGTGGACAACCTGGGGAACATCATCGAAGGCGCCGCCGAGGGCAACCTGGTGATCCTCGATTCCTGGCCGGGCCAGGCGCGGACCCTGTACCGCGACCATGACCGGTTCGTCGATACCTACTTCAAGACCTTCCGCGGCATGTATTTCACCGGTGACGGTGCGCGTCGCGACGAGGACGGCTACTACTGGATCACCGGGCGCGTGGACGATGTGCTCAACGTCTCCGGGCATCGCATGGGCACTGCCGAGATCGAGAGCGCGATGGTCGCCCACCCGAAAGTCGCCGAGGCGGCGGTGGTTGGCGTGCCTCACGATATCAAGGGCCAAGGCATCTACGTCTATGTGACCCTCAATGGCGGTGAGGAGCCAAGCGAAGCCCTGCGCGCCGAGCTGAAGAACTGGGTGCGCAAGGAGATCGGCCCGATCGCATCGCCGGATGTCATCCAGTGGGCGCCAGGCCTGCCCAAGACCCGTTCCGGCAAGATCATGCGGCGGATCCTGCGCAAGATCGCGACGGCGGAATACGAAGGCCTGGGCGATATCTCCACCTTGGCCGATCCGAGCGTGGTGCAGCACTTGATCGACACCCACAAGACCATGAACGTCGCCTGAGGCGCTTGCTGGTTCGATGAGCCCCGCCCGGCGATGCCGGGCGGGGCTTTTTCATGGGTCGGATAAATCCCCGCGAAGCCCTCTGTGCTGGCGCTTTGCGCGCAGTGGGGCCGGTCGGTTGGGAGGGGCGAATAAATATCGGTTTGCCCGGTAGACGTATCTGAATGTTACCGGGTTGGGCGAAGGTGTAACCCTGCGCCCAATTTCGGGGCGATGGGAAACGTCGGGCGCCGTTTCAGGGCCTTTTATATCCATGTAAAAAATAAGTCATCACGCTGCGCTTGCCGGAATAGAAGGCTTTGCCAATAATAGGCCCGCAATTTGCAACGTAGATCGGTTCACTGTCTTTTGCTCTTGCATAATCCTGAAGAGCTGTCAATATGCCGCCCCGGCGTTCTCGGTGCTTCTGTAATTTGTTGTCGCATTGAGGAAATATCGGCTTCCGGCCTGTCGTTAGAATGCCGGTCACTCGCTCGTCGTTACCTGTGTGTGAGTCCCTTTCCGGGCTTTTCAGGACGCAGCGCCGCTATTGAGGGTTCACCCATTCGCATATTGGGCTGTTGCTCACTCTGCCGTTTTCGCCCTTTACCGATGGAGTTCTAAGAATGAAGAAACTCGTGCTTCTTGGCGCCCTGGCACTGTCCGTGCTGTCCCTGCCGACCGTCGCCGACGAAAAGCCCCTGAAAATTGGTATCGAAGCGGCTTACCCTCCATTCGCCTCCAAGGCTCCGGATGGCAGCATCGTCGGTTTCGACTACGACATCGGCAATGCCCTGTGCGAGCAGATGAAGGTCAAGTGCGTGTGGGTCGAGCAGGAGTTCGATGGCCTGATCCCGGCACTGAAGGTACGCAAGATCGACGCGATCCTGTCCTCCATGTCGATCACCGACGATCGCCGCAAGTCCGTGGACTTCACCAACAAGTACTACAACACTCCTGCGCGCCTGGTGATGAAGGCCGGGACCCAGGTCAGCGACGGCATGGCCGAGCTCAAGGGCAAGAACATCGGCGTGCAGCGCGGTTCGATCCACGAGCGTTTCGCCCGTGAGGTCCTGGCTCCCCTGGGCGCCCAGATCAAGCCATACGGCTCGCAGAACGAGATCTACCTGGATGTAGCGGCCGGTCGCCTCGACGGCACCGTGGCGGACGCTACCCTGTTGAATGACGGTTTCCTGAAGACCGATGCCGGCAAGGGCTTTGCCTTCGTCGGTCCGGCCTTCACTGACGTCAAGTACTTCGGCGACGGCGTAGGGATCGCCGTGCGCAAGGGCGACAAGGCTGATCTGGACAAGATCAATGCCGCCATCGCCGCCATTCGCGAGAACGGCAAATACAAGGAAATCCAGGACAAGTACTTCGACTTCGATATCTACGGCAAGTAATCCGTCGAACCTGTCAGTCCGAGATGGCGCAAGCAGCAGAATCTCTGAAGTTTGCGCCATTTTTTCATCCCAATTTTCGAGGACCTGAATCATGTTGAAAGGCTACGGGGCTGTCATCCTCGATGGCGCTTGGCTGACGCTTCAGCTCGCCTTGTCGTCCATGGCCCTGGCCATCGTTCTAGGTCTGATCGGGGTCGCGCTGCGCCTCTCGCCGGTACGCTGGCTGGCCTGGCTGGGCGACCTGTACTCCACGGTGATCCGTGGTATTCCCGATCTGGTGCTGATCCTGCTGATCTTCTACGGCGGCCAGGATCTGCTCAATCGCGTGGCACCGTTGCTGGGCTACGACGACTACATCGACCTCAACCCGCTGGCTGCCGGTATCGGTACTTTGGGCTTCATCTTCGGGGCCTACCTGTCGGAAACCTTCCGTGGCGCCTTCATGGCGATTCCTAAGGGGCAAGCGGAGGCCGGCATGGCCTACGGCATGAGCAGTACGCAAGTGTTCTTCCGGGTGCTGGTGCCGCAGATGATCCGCCTGGCGATTCCCGGCTTCACCAACAACTGGCTGGTGCTGACCAAGGCCACCGCGCTGATTTCCGTGGTGGGCCTGCAAGACATGATGTTCAAGGCCAAGCAGGCGGCGGATGCCACCCGCGAGCCTTTCACCTTCTTCCTCGCAGTGGCGGCCATGTACCTGGTGATCACCAGTGTCTCGTTGCTGGCGCTGCGTCACCTTGAGAAGCGCTACTCGGTAGGCGTAAGGGCGGCTGATCTATGATCTTCGACTACAACGTCATCTATGATGCCTTGCCGCTGTATTTCAGCGGCCTGCTGACCACCCTGAAACTGCTGGCGCTGTCGCTGTTCTTCGGCTTGCTGGTGGCGCTGCCCCTGGGACTGATGCGCGTGTCCAAGCAGCCGCTGGTGAACATGACCGCCTGGCTCTACACCTACGTGATCCGTGGCACCCCGATGCTGGTGCAGCTGTTCCTGATCTACTACGGCCTGGCGCAGTTCGAAGCGGTACGCGAAAGCTTCCTCTGGCCCTGGCTGTCCAGCGCGACCTTCTGTGCCTGCCTGGCCTTCGCCATCAACACCAGCGCCTATACCGCCGAGATCATCGCCGGCAGCCTCAAGGCCACGCCTAACGGCGAGATCGAGGCGGCCAAGGCCATGGGCATGTCGCGCTACAAGATGTATCGCCGCATCCTCCTGCCGTCGGCCCTGCGCCGGGCGCTGCCGCAATACAGCAACGAAGTGATCATGATGCTGCAGACCACCAGCCTGGCCTCCATCGTCACCCTGATCGACATCACTGGCGCGGCCCGTACCGTCAATGCGCAGTACTACCTGCCGTTCGAGGCCTACATCACCGCCGGCGTCTTCTACCTGTGCCTGACCTTCATCCTGGTGCGCCTGTTCAAGCTGGCCGAAGGCCGCTGGCTGCGCTACCTGGCGCCGCGGAAGCACTGATATGGAACGTATCGATCATCCATTGCCCTGGAGCCACCTGGGTAGCGAGCGCAGCATCTCGGTATTCCGTTTCGGCAGCGGGGAGCGCAAGGCCTATATCCAGGCCAGCCTGCATGCAGACGAACTGCCTGGCATGCGTACCGCCTGGGAGTTGAAGAAGCGCCTGGCCGAGCTGGAGGCCCAGGGCGCCCTCAAGGGCGTCGTCGAGCTGGTGCCAGTGGCCAATCCGCTGGGTCTTGGGCAGTTGCTGCAAGGCAATCACCAGGGGCGTTTCGAAGCCGGCAGCGGCAAGAACTTCAACCGTGATTTCGTCGAGCTCAGCGCGCCAGTGGCCCAGCGCCTGGAGGGGCGCCTGGGTGACGATGCCCACGCCAACGTCCAGCTGATCCGCCAGGCCATGGCCGATGTGCTGGCCGAATTGCCGCCGGCCGCCAGCCAGCTGCAGGGCATGCAGCGAGTGTTGCTGGCGCATGCCTGCACCGCCGACGTGGTGCTGGACCTGCACTGCGATGCCGAGGCGGCCTTGCATATGTACGCCTTGCCGCAGCATTGGCCGCAGTGGCGTTCCCTGGCGGCTCACCTGGATGTACGGGTGGGCCTGCTGGCGGAAGATTCTGGCGGCAGCTCGTTCGACGAGGCCTGTTCGCTGCCCTGGTTGCGTTTGTCGCGGCAGTTCCCCGAGGCGCAGATCCCCCTGGCATGCCTGGCGACCACCCTCGAGCTGGGTGGCCAGGCCGACACCGGCCGGCCCCAGGCCGAGGCGCATGCCGAAGGCATCCTGGCGTTCCTTGCCGAGCAAGGGCTGATTGCCGGGCAATGGCCGGCGCCAGGACGTGAAGCTTGCGAGGGCATGCCCTTCGAAGGCACTGAATTGCTGTATGCGCCGCATCCTGGCGTGGTGAGCTTCCTGCGTCCGGCTGGTAGTTGGGTGGAAGTGGGCGAGCCGCTTTTTGAAGTGATTGATCCTCTATCCGATCGGGTCAGCACGGTGTGTGCTGGCACCAGCGGCGTGTTGTTCGCCGTTGAGCGGCTGCGTTATGCCCAACCCGGTTTCTGGCTGGCCAAGGTGGCGGGGCGCGAAGCGCTGCGTCACGGGCGCTTGCTCAACGACTGACTGTTTTTGTGAGAACCGACCGCATGTACAAACTTGAAGTCCAAGACCTGCATAAGCGCTATGGCAGCCATGAAGTGCTCAAGGGCGTGTCCCTGAAGGCCGCGGCCGGCGATGTGATCAGCATCATCGGCTCCAGTGGCTCGGGCAAGAGTACCTTCCTGCGCTGCATCAACCTGCTGGAGCAGCCGCACGCCGGGAAGATCCTGCTGAACAATGAAGAGCTGAAGCTGGTGGCCAGCAAGGACGGTGCCCTCAAGGCCGCCGACCCCAAGCAGTTGCAGCGCATGCGCTCGCGCCTGTCGATGGTGTTCCAGCACTTCAATCTGTGGTCGCACATGACCGCCATCGAAAACATCATGGAAGCCCCGGTGCATGTACTGGGCGTGTCCAAGGCCGAAGCCCGCGAGAAGGCCGAGCACTACCTGGCCAAGGTCGGCGTGGCGCATCGCAAGGATGCCTACCCGGGGCATATGTCCGGCGGTGAGCAGCAGCGCGTGGCGATCGCCCGGGCCTTGGCCATGGAGCCTGAGGTGATGCTGTTCGACGAGCCGACCTCGGCCCTGGACCCGGAGCTGGTGGGCGACGTGCTGAAGGTCATGCAGTCCCTGGCCCAGGAAGGCCGGACCATGGTGGTGGTGACCCACGAGATGGGCTTTGCCCGGGAGGTCTCCAACCAGCTGGTATTCCTGCACAAGGGCCTGGTGGAAGAAAGCGGCAATCCGCGGGAAGTGCTGGTGAATCCACAATCAGAACGTTTGCAACAATTCCTCTCCGGCAGCCTCAAGTAATAGCTGCCGTTATGCACCAAATTAGGTCATGCTGAGCGCCCTGCGCCAGATGGTCTAACTTGGTGCTGCCGCCCTTGGCTTCTCCTACTGTTTTTCGTTTCGGATCGCCCGCCATGACTGCCCATCGAATTGGTTTCCTGATTTGGCCCAGCACTAAAGCCTTGACGCTGGCGCTGGCCGAGGAGGCCTTGCGCGTCGCCCAGCGGGTCCATCCGGAAGTGGTCTACGAGTTGGCCTTCCTCCAGGCCGAGCCAGCCGTGGAAGGTACCTGGCAACTGCCGGGCGAGCCTTGGGCGGGCAAGCTGGAGGGTTGCCAGAAGCTGTTTCTGCTGGCCGATGAGCCTCCGGCGCCGGTGGGTTCGGCCCTGGGCACCGCGCTCAAGCAACTGGTGCGCGCCGGTTGTGTGGTCGGCGGGTTGTCGGCCGGGGTCTATCCGTTGGCCCAGCTGGGGTTGCTGGATGGCTACCGGGCAGCAGTGCACTGGCGCTGGCAGGACGATTTCGCCGAGCGTTTTCCCAAGGTCATCGCCACCAGCCACCTGTTCGACTGGGATCGCGATCGGCTGACCGCCTGTGGCGGCATGTCGGTGCTGGACCTGCTGCTGGCGGTGTTGGCCCGGGATCACGGCGCGGAGCTGGCTGGCGCGGTGTCCGAGGAGCTGGTGGTCGAGCGCATCCGCGAAGGTGGCGAACGCCAGCGTATTCCGTTGCAGAACCGCCTGGGCTCCAGCCATCCGAAGCTGACCCAGGCGGTGCTGCTGATGGAAGCCAATATCGAGGAGCCGTTGACCACCGACGAGATCGCCCAGCATGTCTGCGTGTCCCGGCGCCAGCTGGAGCGGATCTTCAAGCAGTACCTGAACCGCGTGCCGAGCCAGTATTACCTGGAACTGCGCCTGAACAAGGCGCGGCAGATGCTGATGCAGACCAGCAAATCGATCATCCAGATCGGCCTGTCCTGCGGTTTCTCCTCCGGCCCGCATTTCTCCAGCGCCTATCGCAACTTCTTTGGCGCCACCCCGCGCGAAGACCGCAACCAGCGGCGCAGCAGCAGCCCCTTCGAGCTCTCTTCCGTACCCGCCGAGCGCGGCTGACCCCACTCCTTCTTTGTACTCGCAAGCAGCGGTTCGGCGCCTCGTGCAGCCGCTGCCGAAGGTTGCGTATGGCTCGGCATCGGCCACCAAG
The DNA here is from genome assembly GCF_009380155.1 of Pseudomonas piscis. Taxonomy (GTDB): domain Bacteria; phylum Pseudomonadota; class Gammaproteobacteria; order Pseudomonadales; family Pseudomonadaceae; genus Aquipseudomonas; species Aquipseudomonas piscis. The sequence goes on from NZ_WHUV01000003.1 coordinate 656,770, forward strand.
GCGATTGGAGCCTTGCAAGCGTTTCCCATTGCCGCTTCCATCGGTGCAGGATGCCTGGTCGCAGCCTGCGGCAACGGCTCAAGACTGGGTGTGAACGGCGCTGCCGGCCAAGTGGATAATTAGCCCGGCAAACCTGCCGTTCAGGCGCCACGCAGTTTAAACTGCGCCTTTGCGACGCAATTTGTCGCATTGCCATAAACCCGCGAAAAACCGGGGTTGGCGCTATAAGAAGTTGTCGCTTGGCGACAAGGCCGGGCAGAAAACTGTCCTTACAATCCCTCCATCGCTCGCCAGTTCCAGGCGGGTGTTCCTCTTCAGGAGACTCCGATGTCCGTTGAGCAAGCCCCGGTGCAACGCGCCGATTTCGACCAGGTGATGGTTCCCAACTACGCACCTGCGGCTTTCATTCCTGTGCGCGGCGCGGGGTCTCGAGTCTGGGACCAGGCTGGCCGGGAACTGATCGACTTCGCCGGCGGCATCGCGGTCAACGTGCTGGGCCATGCCCATCCGGCCCTGGTAGGAGCCCTGACCGAGCAGGCGAACAAGCTGTGGCATGTTTCCAACGTCTTCACCAACGAGCCGGCCCTGCGCCTGGCCCACAAGCTGATCGACGCCACCTTCGCCGAGCGCGCATTCTTCTGTAACTCCGGTGCGGAAGCCAACGAGGCCGCCTTCAAGCTGGCCCGTCGCGTGGCCCATGATCGTTTCGGTGCCGAGAAGTACGAAATCATCGCTGCGCTCAACAGCTTCCACGGCCGTACCCTGTTCACCGTCAATGTCGGTGGCCAGTCCAAGTATTCCGATGGCTTCGGTCCGAAGATCACCGGCATCACCCATGTGCCGTACAACGACCTGGCCGCGCTGAAAGCCGCGATCTCCGACAAGACCTGCGCCGTGGTGCTGGAGCCGATCCAGGGCGAGGGCGGGGTGTTGCCTGCCGAGCTGGCGTACCTGCAAGGTGCCCGCGAGCTGTGCGACCAGCACAACGCGCTGCTGGTGTTCGACGAAGTGCAGACTGGCATGGGTCGCTGCGGCGAGCTGTTCGCCTACCAGCATTACGGCGTGACTCCGGACATCCTCACCAGCGCCAAGAGCCTGGGCGGCGGCTTCCCGATCGCGGCGATGCTGACCACCGAAGAGCTGGCCAAGCACCTGGTGGTCGGTACCCACGGCACTACCTACGGCGGTAACCCGCTGGCTTGTGCCGTGGCCGGTGCCGTGATGGACGTGATCAACACCCCTGAAGTGCTCAATGGCGTCAAGGCCAAGCACGATCGCTTCAAGACCCGCCTGTCGCAGATCGGCGCCAAGTATGGCCTGTTCACGGAAATCCGTGGCCTGGGCCTGCTGCTCGGCTGCGTACTCAGCGATGCCTGGAAAGGCAAGGCCAAGGACGTGTTCAACGCGGCCGAGAAAGAGGGCTTGATGATCCTGCAAGCCGGTCCGGACGTGGTGCGTTTCGCCCCGAGCCTGGTGGTCGAGGACGCGGATATCGACCAGGGCCTGGACCGCTTCGAGCGTGCCGTGGCAAAACTGACCCAAGCCTGATCCAGGCGGTGGTACTTCTCGGCGCCGGTGCTTTGCCGGCGTCGAACACTAATTCCTGTGCCGGGCTATCCCGGCATTTTTTTCCCTGAGTCGGACGGTTTCCGACCCTGTTCTAGAGTAAGGAGTGACACCATGCTGGTGATGCGCCCCGCGCAAATGGCCGATCTGGGCGAGGTACAGCGTCTGGCTGCAGACAGCCCGATTGGTGTCACCTCCTTGCCGGATGATGTGGATCGCCTGCGCGACAAGATCGCCGCGAGCGAGGCTTCGTTCGCCGCGGAAGTGAGCTTCAATGGTGAAGAGAGCTACTTCTTCGTCCTCGAGGACACGGCGAGCGGCAAGCTGGTGGGCTGCTCGGCCATCGTTGCCTCGGCGGGCTACTCCGAGCCGTTCTACAGCTTTCGCAACGAAACCTTCGTCCATGCGTCCCGCGAGCTGAAGATCCACAACAAGATCCATGTCCTGTCCCAGTGCCACGACCTCACCGGCAACAGCCTGCTGACCAGCTTCTACGTGGTCCGCGACCTGGTGGGCACGCCCTGGGCCGAGCTCAACTCCCGTGGCCGCCTGCTGTTCGTGGCTGGCCATCCGGAGCGTTTCGCCGATTCGGTGGTGACCGAGATCGTCGGCTATAGCGACGAGAATGGCGATTCGCCGTTCTGGGACGCCATCGGCCGCAACTTCTTCGACCTCAACTATGCCGAGGCCGAGCGCCTGTGCGGTCTCAAGAGCCGGACCTTCCTGGCCGAGCTGATGCCGCACTACCCGATCTATGTGCCGCTGTTGCCGGATGCCGCCCAGGAAGCCATGGGCCAGGTGCATCCGCGCGCGCAGATCACCTTCGACATCCTGATGCGCGAAGGTTTCGAGACCGATCACTACATCGATATTTTCGACGGCGGCCCGACCCTGCATGCGCGGGTTTCCGGGATCCGCTCGATCGCCCAGAGCCGCGTGGTGCCGGTGAAGATCGGCGAGGCGCTCAAGGGCGGCGGTCGCCAGTACCTGGTCGCCAATGGCCAGTTGCAGGACTACCGTGCGGTGCTGCTGGAGCTGGACTACGCCCCCGGCAAGCCGGTGACCCTGGATCTGCAAGCAGCCGAGGCCCTGGGTGTCGGCGAAGGTGCCAGTGTGCGCCTGGTGGCGGTTTAACGGCGGCTTCCAGACCCTGGAAGGCCTGTCTGCAAAGCAGCGAGTTTCGCGGGTGCCGTCAAAGGCGTCCGTCTGAGGAGATAGCATGATCGTTCGTCCCGTACGCAGCAGCGATTTACCCGCGCTGATCGACCTGGCCCGCAGCACCGGCACCGGCCTCACCACCTTGCCGGCCAACGAAGAGCGCCTGACCCATCGGGTCGGCTGGGCGGAGAAGACCTTTCGCGGTGAAGCCGAGCGCGGCGATGCGGACTACCTGTTCGTTCTGGAAGACGACAACGGCCGCGTGGTGGGGATTTCCGCCATCGCTGGCGCGGTCGGCCTGCGGGAGCCCTGGTACAACTTCCGGGTCGGCCTGACCGTCAGCGCCTCCCAGGAGCTGAACATCTACCGCGAGATCCCGACGCTGTTCCTGGCCAACGACCTGACCGGCAACTCCGAACTGTGCTCGCTGTTCCTGCATGCCGACTATCGCAACGGTCTCAACGGCCGCATGCTGGCCAAGGCGCGGATGCTGTTCATCGCCGAGTTCCCGCAGCTGTTCGGCAACAAGATTATCGCCGAGATGCGTGGCATGTCCGACGAGCAGGGGCGTTCGCCATTCTGGGAAAGCCTGGGCCGGCACTTCTTCAAGATGGAGTTCAGTCAGGCGGACTACCTCACCGGTGTCGGCAACAAGGCCTTCATCGCCGAGCTGATGCCCAAGTTCCCGCTCTACACCTGCTTTCTTTCCGAGGATGCGCGCAACGTCATCGCCAAGGTCCACACCGACACCGAGCCGGCCCTGGCCATGCTCAAGAGCGAGGGCTTCAGCTACCAGGGTTATGTCGACATCTTCGATGCCGGCCCGGCGGTGGAGTGCGAGACCGGCAAGATCCGCGCGGTGCGCGACAGCCAGGCGCTGGTATTGGCCATCGGCACCCCGGGCGACGATGCCACGCCTTTCCTGATCCACAACCGCAAGCGCGAGGAATGCCGCATCACCGCGGCGCCGGCGCGCTTCGCCTCGGGCACCCTGGTGGTCGATCCGCTGACCGCCAAGCGCCTGCAACTCAACGCCGGCGACCAGGTCCGCGCGGTTCCGCTGTCTGCTTCTCGGGAGTCGAAATAATGAGCACGCTGTACATCGCCGGCCAATGGCTGGCCGGCCAGGGTGAAGCCTTCACCTCGGTCAATCCGGTGACCCAGGAGGTCATCTGGTCCGGCAACGGTGCAACACCCGCCCAGGTAGACAGCGCGGTACAAGCTGCACGCCAGGCATTCCCGGCCTGGGCCAAGCGCTCCCTGGAGGAGCGCATCGGCGTGCTCGAAGCTTTCGCTGCCGGCCTCAAGGCCCGTGCCGACGAACTGGCCCATTGCATTGGCGAGGAAACCGGCAAGCCGTTGTGGGAAGCGACCACGGAAGTGACCAGCATGGTCAACAAGATCGCCATCTCGGTGCAGAGCTATCGCGAGCGTACCGGCGAGAAGAGCGGCCCGCTGGGCGACGCCACTGCCGTGCTGCGGCACAAGCCCCACGGCGTGGTGGCGGTGTTCGGCCCCTACAACTTCCCCGGCCATCTGCCCAATGGCCACATAGTGCCGGCGCTGCTGGCGGGTAACAGCGTGCTGTTCAAGCCCAGCGAGCTGACGCCCAAGGTCGCCGAGTTGACGGTCCAGTGCTGGATCGAGGCCGGCCTGCCGGCAGGCGTGCTCAACCTGCTGCAGGGCGCCCGGGAAACCGGGATCGCCTTGGCTGCCAACCCGGGGATCGATGGCCTGTTCTTCACCGGCTCCAGCCGTACCGGCAACCACCTGCACCAGCAGTTCGCCGGGCGCCCGGACAAGATCCTGGCCCTGGAGATGGGCGGGAACAACCCGCTGGTGGTGGACCAGGTCGCGGACCTGGATGCGGCGGTGTACACCATCATCCAGTCCGCCTTCATTTCGGCTGGCCAGCGCTGCACCTGTGCCCGTCGCCTGCTGGTGCCGGCCGGCGCCTGGGGCGACTCGCTGCTGGCGCGCCTGGTGGCGGTCAGCTCGAGCATCGAAGTGGGTGCCTTCGACCAGCAACCGGCGCCGTTCATGGGCTCGGTGATCTCCCTGGGCGCCGCCCAGGCACTGCTGGATGCCCAGCGCCAGTTGTTGGCCAATGGCGCCGTGGCCTTGCTGGAGATGACCCAGCCCCAGGCCCAGGCCGCACTGCTGACCCCGGGGATCCTGGATGTCACGGCGGTGGCCGAGCGACCTGACGAGGAGCTGTTCGGGCCGTTGTTGCAGGTGATCCGCTACGCTGATTTCGATGGCGCCATCGCCGAGGCCAACAACACCCAGTACGGCCTGGCGGCCGGCTTGCTGTCGGATTCCGAAGAGCGCTACCAGCAGTTCTGGCTGCAGAGCCGGGCCGGGATCGTCAACTGGAACAAGCAGTTGACCGGCGCCGCCAGCAGCGCGCCATTCGGTGGCGTGGGGGCCTCGGGCAACCATCGGGCCAGCGCCTATTACGCGGCGGACTACTGTGCGTATCCGGTAGCGTCCCTGGAGACTCCGAGCCTGGCCTTGCCGGGAGCGCTGACCCCGGGCGTGCGCCTGGATTGATGAGATGCCGTGGCGTGCCCCTGGCGCTCCATGGCAGCGGCTGCAAACAGCGGTGGGGCGTCGATGAGGCCGCTGCCGCAGGCTGCGAACGTCTTTTGAAACGGGCGTCGGCGGCCTCAAGACCTGTACTGATATCGATGCCTATAACAAGCAGATTCGTGGAGCCTCGCTGATGAAATCCTATGAAGTCAATTTTGACGGTCTAGTGGGGCCGACCCATAACTACGGCGGTTTGTCCTACGGCAACGTCGCCTCCCAGAGCAACAGCCAGCAGGGCTCCAATCCCAAGGAAGCGGCGCTGCAGGGCCTGGCGAAGATGAAGGCGCTGATGGACATGGGCTTCCAGCAGGGTGTGCTCGCCCCGCAGGAGCGTCCGGACGTGGCCGCGCTGCGCAGCCTGGGTTTTGCCGGGAGCGATGCGCAGGTCATCCAGCAGGCGGCCAAGCAGGCCATGCCGTTGCTGGTCGCCAGTTGCTCGGCTTCGAGCATGTGGGTGGCCAACGCCGCCACCGTGAGCCCGAGCGCCGACACTGCCGACGGTCGCGTGCACTTCACCGCCGCCAACCTCAACTGCAAGTACCACCGCAGCATCGAGCACCCAACCACCAGCCGGGTGCTGGGGGCGATGTTCGCCGACCAGAAGCACTTCGCCCATCATGCCGCCCTGCCGGCAGTGGCGCAGTTCGGTGATGAAGGTGCGGCCAACCACACGCGCTTCTGCCGTGACTATGGCCAGGCTGGCGTCGAGTTCTTCGTCTTCGGTCGCAGTGCCTTCGACAATCGCTATCCGACGCCGCAGAAGTACCCGGCGCGCCAGACCCTGGAAGCATCCCAGGCTGTGGCCCGGCTGCATGGCCTGGACGAGGACGGGGTGGTCTACGCCCAGCAGAATCCGGCGGTGATCGACCAGGGCGTGTTCCATAACGACGTGATCGCCGTAGGCAACGGCGAGGTGCTGTTCTACCACGAGGACGCCTTCCTCGAGACCGGCAAGCTGCTTGCCGAACTGCAGGCCAAGCTGGGCAAGCGTGGCGGTCACTTCCAGGCGGTCTGCGTACCGCGCTCCCAGGTGACGGTGGAGGACGCAGTGCGTTCCTACCTGTTCAACAGCCAGTTGCTGTCCCGCGCCGATGGCTCGATGCTGCTGATCGTGCCGGAAGAGTGCCGTAACAACGAGCGGGTCTGGCAATACCTGCAAAACCTCACCAGCTCCGGTGGCGTGATCCGTGAAGTGAAGGTCTTCGACCTCAAGCAGAGCATGCAGAACGGCGGTGGCCCGGCGTGCCTGCGCTTGCGCGTGGCGCTCAACGAGTCCGAGCTGGCGGCGGTCAACCCAGGCGTGATCATGACCGCGCCGCTGTACGAGACCCTGACCCAGTGGGTCGGCAAGCATTACCGCGATCGTCTCACCGAAGCCGACCTGGCGGACCCGCAGCTGCTGGTCGAGTGCCGGACGGCATTGGATGAGCTGACGCAAATCCTTAAACTGGGCGCGGTTTATCCTTTCCAGATCAATTGACGGCCCGCACCCGGATGACCCGGGTGCGTGCTTCACCCCAGACGAGAACCGACCCATGAGCGATACCCTGCAACTGATCCTTGAAGATGCCGAAGGCGCCCAACAGGAAACCTCCTGCACCCGTTTTGCGGTGCTGTGGCAAGGCAAGGAAGTGTGGATCCAGCAGGACGGCCGTGGCCAGTTGCTGATCGGCGTGGACGTGGAGGAGGGTGACGAGGAATACGCCAGCCTGCTGCTGCGCCCACTGGCGACCAACCTGGTCAGTCTGCAGTTGGAAATGGAGCCGGCCGACGCTGGCGACGACGATCACGTGCACGGCCCAGGCTGCGGCCACGCCCACTAAGGAACGCGTTTTATGCTCGCCCTCGGCAAACTGCTTGAACTGACCCTCGCCGGCCGTGAACCGGCAGAGAAGACTCAACTGACTGTCGACGGCGTGCGCATGCGCTGGCTGAGCGAGGGGGCGCTGGAAGTGCGCCCGCCCGAAGCGCGCGACAACGGCCTGGACCTGTTGTTGTCCGCCGGCATCCATGGCAACGAGACCGCTCCCATCGAGTTGCTCGACCGCCTGTTGCATGACATCGCCCGGGGCGACCTGAAGCCCCGCGCCCGTATCCTGTTCCTGTTCGGCAATCCCGAGGCCATGCGCCGCGGCGAGCGTTTCGTCGAGCAGGATGTCAATCGCCTGTTCAATGGCCGGCATGAGCAGAGCAGTGGGCATGAGGCCTTGCGCGCCTGTGAGCTGGAGCGCCTGGCGGCGAGCTTCTTCAGCCTGCCGGGGCGCGAGCGCTTGCACTACGACCTGCACACGGCCATTCGCGGCTCGAAGATCGAGCAGTTCGCCCTGTATCCGTGGAAGGACGGACGCCAGCATTCACGCCGTCAGCTGGCACGCCTGCGGGCCTGCGGCATGGAGGCGGTGCTGTTGCAGAACAAGCCTTCCATCGTGTTCAGCGCTTACACCTACGATCAACTGGGGGCCGAGTCCTTCACCCTGGAACTGGGCAAGGCCCGGCCGTTCGGGCAGAACCAGGGGGTCAACGTCGAGCGCCTGGAAACTCGCCTCAAGCAACTGATCGAGGGCAGCGAGCCACCTGCGGAGCAGGACAGCCTTGAAGGGTTGAAGTTGTTCAGTGTCTCTCGGGAAGTGATCAAGCACAGCGACAGCTTTCAACTGCACTTGCCGGCGGACGTGGAGAACTTTTCCGAGCTGGAGATGGGTTACCTGCTGGCCGAGGACATCGCCCAGACCCGCTGGGTCATCGAGGAGGAGGGGGCGCGGATCATTTTCCCCAATCCCAAGGTCAAGAATGGCCTGCGTGCCGGGATCCTGATCGTGCCGGCCACGGCCGATGGCCTGAGCTGATACTGCAAGCCAGCAGGGCTGCCCGCCATGGCGGGCAACCCTGCTGCAGTCCTTATACCGCGACTGCCCGTTGTTCGTTACGACGCAGGGCGCGAGTCTTGTTCAGGGTGTCGGCGCAGGTGATGGCCGCTTCCCGACCCTTGACCACGAAGTGTTCGAAGAAGAACTTCTGGTGTTCTTCGCCCGCATGGAAGTGATGGGGGGTCAACACCACCGAGAACACCGGCACTTCGGTTTCCAATTGCACCTGCATCAGCCCGTTGATCACCGCCTGGCCGACGAAGTCGTGACGGTAGATACCACCGTCCACCACCAAGCCGGCAGCGACGATCCCGGTATAGCGACCGGACTTGGCCAGCAGCTTGGCTTGCAACGGGATTTCGAAGGCGCCACCGACCTCGAAGAAGTCGATATCGCTTTCCTGGTAGCCCTGGGCGAGCATTTCGTTGATGAAGCCCTGGCGGCTCTGGTCGACGATTTCCTTGTGCCAGCAGGCCTGGATGAAGGCGATGCGTTCGTTGGGGTGGTGTTTGCTTTTGCTATCGATAGCAGAGAGTTGCATCTGTTCTGACTCCTGTTTGTATGAAAAACAGGGCATGCATGAATCGAATGGGATTCAAGGGTGCGCGCAAGACCCGCGTGGTTCTCCCACGACGGTTCGGCAGCGGCCCTTCGGCGCTAATCCCGTTCTCTCTTCATCCGGACTATGACCGTCGGCCCCGGGATCACACCGGGTCTGCTGACCTTGTCATCACCTGCAGGCAAGCTGCCGATGGTGCCAAGCGCTCGCGGGCTATGCACATTGCGTGCAATTACCGCCGGTGGGGAATTGCACCCCGCCCTGAGAACGTTTGCCCGTGGCTTTGGCCCGGGCGGTGGATTTTTAACACAGTCTGCCCAGGAAAACATCGTACCTTTTGGTTCTTGTCAGATTTTTCGTGCTCAGGATCAGTTTTTTCTAAAGTTGTTGCTTGATTATTCGGGGGTGAGACGGCAGTAATTCATGTCCGAAAGGGAATTCCCTGTCTTAACCGGGCCCGAGGGTCCAGCAGCGAGGCCAGATGTGATGAGCGTGATCGATCTTCGTAGTGACACCGTGACCCAGCCGACTCCCGGCATGCTCGATGCCATGGCCAGCGCCCGCACCGGGGACGACGTCTACGGCGAGGATCCGACGGTCAACCAGCTGGAAGCCGAGCTGGCCCGGCGCCTGGGGTTCGCTGCGGCGCTGTTCGTGCCTTCCGGCACCATGAGCAATCTGTTGGCGTTGATGGCTCATTGCGAGCGTGGCGACGAATACATCGTCGGGCAGCAGGCCCATACCTACAAATACGAGGGCGGCGGCGCGGCCGTGCTGGGCTCGATTCAGCCGCAGCCGCTGGAGGTCCAGGCCGATGGTTCGCTGGACCTGGGCCAGGTGGCGGCGGCGATCAAGCCCGACGATTTCCATTTCGCCCGCACCCGCCTGCTGGCCCTGGAAAACACCATGCAGGGCAAGGTGCTACCGCTGGCCTACCTGGCCCAGGCACGCGCCTTCAGTCGCGAGCACGGCCTGGCCCTGCACCTGGATGGGGCCAGGCTGTACAACGCGGCCGTGCAACTTTGCGTCGATGCGCGGTTGATCACCGAGCACTTCGACTCGGTATCCGTATGCCTGTCAAAAGGGTTGGGGGCACCGGTGGGCTCGGTGCTGTGCGGTTCCAGCGAGCTGATCGGCAAGGCCCGGCGCTTGCGCAAGATGGTCGGTGGCGGCATGCGCCAGGCCGGTGGGCTGGCGGCCGCAGGCTTGTACGCCCTGGATCACCAGGTGCAGCGCCTGGCGGAGGACCATGCCAATGCCCGTTTGCTGGCCGAAGGCCTGCGCGAGGTGGGCTACAACGTCGAGCCGGTGCAGACCAATATGGTCTATGTGCAACTGGGCGAGCGGGCCGAAGCCCTCAAGGTCTTTGCCGGCGAGCGGGGCGTACGTTTGAGTGCCGCGCCGCGGATGCGCCTGGTGACCCACCTGGACGTCGAACGTGGGCAAATCGACCAAGTGGTGGGCACTTTTGCCGAGTTTTCCCGTAAGTGACAGTGTTCTCCGTCCAATTGACTGTTTGTATCGTACAAACACGCTGTACCAAGTGATTAACGCCGATATAATGCGGCCCTTTGCCGTCGTTTCGTCTGTTGACGTTGCGCACAGGCCTTTGGCCGCAGTCTCCGTGGAAGAACCTAATGAAAAGCGCAGAAATCCGTGAAGCCTTCCTCCGCTTCTTCGAAGAGCAGGGCCACACCCGTGTAGCCTCCAGCTCCTTGATCCCAGGCAACGACCCAACCCTGCTGTTCACCAACGCGGGGATGAACCAGTTCAAGGACTGCTTCCTGGGCCAGGAAAAGCGCGCCTACACCCGCGCTGTCAGCAGCCAGAAGTGCGTCCGCGCCGGTGGCAAGCACAACGACCTGGAAAACGTCGGTTACACCGCCCGTCACCACACCTTCTTCGAGATGCTGGGCAACTTCAGCTTCGGCGACTATTTCAAGCGTGACGCCATCACCTTCGCCTGGACCTTCCTGACTTCCGAGAAGTGGCTGAACCTGCCGAAGGAAAAGCTCTGGGTCACCGTCTACGCCACCGACGACGAGGCCTACGACATCTGGACCAAGGAAGTCGGGGTGCCGGCCGAGCGCATGGTGCGCATCGGTGACAACAAGGGCGCGCCCTACGCCTCCGACAACTTCTGGACCATGGGCGACACCGGTCCTTGTGGTCCTTGCACCGAGATCTTCTACGATCACGGCGCCGATATCTGGGGCGGCCCACCCGGCTCACCGGAAGAAGACGGCGACCGCTACATCGAGATCTGGAACAACGTCTTCATGCAGTTCAACCGCACCGCCGACGGCGTGCTGCACCCGCTGCCAGCGCCGTCGGTGGATACCGGCATGGGCCTGGAGCGTGTCAGTGCCGTATTGCAGCACGTGCATTCGAACTACGAGATCGACCTGTTCCAGAACCTGCTGGCCGCCGCGGCCAAGGCGATCGGTTGCAGCAACGACGGCCAGGCCTCGCTGAAAGTGGTGGCCGACCACATCCGCTCCTGCGGTTTCCTGATTGCCGATGGCGTACTGCCGTCCAACGAAGGTCGCGGCTATGTGCTGCGCCGGATCATTCGCCGCGCTTGCCGCCACGGCAACAAGCTGGGCGCCAAGGGCAGCTTCTTCTACCAGATCGTCGCCGCGCTGGTGGCCGAGATGGGCGAAGCCTTCCCTGAGCTCAAGAGCCAGCAGGCGCATATCGAGCGCGTGCTCAAGGCTGAAGAAGAACAGTTCGCCAAGACCCTGGAGCAGGGCCTGCGCATCCTCGAGCAGGACCTGGCCGAACTCAAGGGCAGCGTGGTTCCGGGCGATGTGGTGTTCAAGCTCTATGACACCTACGGCTTCCCCATGGACCTGACCGGTGACATCGCCCGCGAGCGCAACCTGACCCTGGACGAGGAAGGTTTCGAGCGCGAGATGGAGGCCCAGCGTGTACGCGCTCGTTCCGCCAGCTCCTTCGGCATGGACTACAACAGCCTGGTCAAGGTCGATGTAGCCACCGAGTTCACCGGTTATCACGCCACCAGCGGCGCGGCCAAAGTGGTCGCTCTCTATAAGGATGGGCAATCGGTCGACGTGCTGGGCGAAGGCGAGGAGGGCGTGGTGATCCTCGACCAGACTCCGTTCTATGCCGAATCCGGCGGCCAGGTTGGCGACTGCGGGTTCCTGACGGCTGGCAATGCACGTTTCGATGTACGTGACACCACCAAGACCGGTGGTGCTTTCCTGCACCACGGTGTGCTGGCCCAGGGCAGCCTGAGCGTCGGAGCTTCGGTTGAAGCGCAGGTCGATGCCGATGTGCGTCACGCCACTTCGCTGAACCACTCGGCTACTCACTTGCTGCACGCCGCGCTGCGCCAGGTGCTGGGCGAACATGTGCAGCAGAAGGGCTCGCTGGTGGACAGTCAGCGCCTGCGCTTCGACTTCAGTCACTTCGAAGCGATCAAGCCAGAGCAGATCAAGGCGCTGGAAGACATCGTCAACGCCGAGATCCGCAAGAACACCGCGGTGGAAACCGAAGAAACCGATATCGACACCGCCAAGAAGAAGGGTGCCATGGCGCTGTTCGGCGAGAAGTATGGCGATAGCGTGCGCGTGCTGAGCATGGGCGGCGACTTCTCGGTCGAGTTGTGCGGTGGTATCCACGCCAACCGTACCGGCGACATCGGTCTGTTGAAGATCACCAGCGAAGGTGGCGTGGCCTCCGGCGTGCGGCGTATCGAGGCAGTCACTGGCGCAGCGGCCCTGGCCTACCTCAATGCGGGCGAAGAGCAACTCAAGGAAGCGGCGGTCCTGGTCAAGGGCAGCCGTGACAACCTGATCGACAAGCTGTCGGCGGTGCTGGAGCGCAACCGTCTGCTGGAGAAGCAACTCGAGCAGTTGCAAGCCAAGGCCGCCGCTGCGGCCGGTGACGACCTGTCGGCCCAGGCCCAGGACGTCAAGGGCGTGAAAGTGCTGACTGCGCGTCTCGATGGCCAGGACGGCAAGGCGCTGCTGGCGCTGGTGGATCAGTTGAAAAACAAACTCGGTCGCGCAGTGATCCTGCTCGGCAGTGTCCATGAGGAAAAGGTCGTGCTGGTTGCTGGCGTAACCAAGGACCTGACTGGCCAACTCAAAGCCGGTGATTTGATGAAGCAGGCTGCTGCGGCAGTGGGCGGTAAGGGCGGTGGTCGTCCAGACATGGCACAAGGTGGTGGCGTCGACGCTGCTGCGCTAGATGCCGCGCTGGCCCTGACCGTGCCCTTTGTCGAGCAAGGCATTTAAGGCGCCGACCGGACCCGTCGTCTAGTGGCGGGTCCTTGCGCTGCGCAGTTTGATTGTTTAACGGGCGCCCCTTGACGGGCTGAGGCGGCTTAGAAAATGGCTTTGATCGTACAGAAATTTGGCGGCACTTCGGTCGGCTCAATCGAGCGGATCGAGCAGGTTGCCGACAAGGTGAAGAAGTTCCGCGAAGCTGGCGACGACCTGGTGATCGTGTTGTCGGCTATGAGTGGCGAAACCAACCGCCTGATCGATCTGGCCAAGCAGATCAGTGGCGAAGCCCCACCGGTTCCCCGTGAGCTGGATGTGATCGTGTCCACCGGTGAGCAGGTGACTATCGCCTTGCTGGCCATGGCGCTGATCAAGCGTGGTATCCCGGCGGTGTCCTATACCGGCAACCAGGTACGCATCCTGACCGACAGCGCGCACACCAAGGCGCGGATCCTGCAGATCGATGACCAGAAGATCCGCACCGACCTGAAGGCCGGTCGTGTGGTCGTGGTGGCCGGTTTCCAGGGTGTCGACGAGCACGGCAACATCACCACCCTGGGTCGTGGCGGCTCCGACACTACTGGTGTAGCCCTGGCGGCGGCCTTGAAGGCCGACGAGTGCCAGATCTATACCGATGTGGATGGCGTCTACACCACCGATCCGCGCGTGGTGGCCAGGGCTCAGCGCCTGGACAAGATCACCTTCGAAGAAATGCTGGAAATGGCCAGCCTGGGTTCCAAGGTGTTGCAGATCCGTGCGGTCGAGTTCGCCGGCAAGTACAACGTTCCGCTGCGCGTGTTGCACAGCTTCCAGGAGGGTCCGGGCACCCTCATTACTATTGATGAAGAGGAATCCATGGAACAGCCGATCATTTCCGGCATCGCTTTTAACCGCGATGAAGCCAAGCTGACTATCCGTGGCGTGCCAGACAATCCTGGCGTGGCCTTCAAGATTCTTGGCCCTATCAGCGCAGCGAACATCGAAGTGGACATGATCGTGCAGAACGTTTCGCACGATAACACCACCGATTTCACCTTCACTGTGCACCGCAACGACTACCTGGCTGCCCAGAACGTGCTGGAAAATACCGCGCGTGAAATCGGTGCCCGGGAAGTGGTTGGCGATACCGATATCGCCAAGGTCTCCATCGTCGGTGTTGGCATGCGTTCCCATGCGGGCGTAGCCAGCCGGATGTTCGAGGCGCTGGCCAAGGAGAGCATCAATATCCAGATGATCTCCACTTCCGAGATCAAGGTTTCGGTCGTGATCGAAGAGAAATACCTGGAGCTGGCGGTACGTGCCCTGCACACCGCGTTCGAGCTCGACGCGCCAGCCCGACAGGGCGAGTGACGCGTGTTTGAAAGGGGCGCGGTCTGACCGCGCCCTTTGTGTTTTTGATCGGCGTGGAAGAAAGCTGTTCTTTCGTCCACGCTAGTCAATACTTAGGCGTGTAGGACTACTGCCGACCCGGTTGTAGGCCAACACCCTTTTTTTTGCAGACTGTAGTCCCTGAAATGTAATGCGTGAGGAGAAAGGTATGTTGATTCTGACTCGTCGGTGCGCAGAAAGCCTGATCATTGGTGATGGCGAAATCACTGTGACCGTGCTCGGCGTCAAAGGTAATCAAGTGCGTATTGGTGTCAACGCCCCCAAAGAAGTGGCGGTCCACCGTGAGGAAATCTACCTGCGGATCAAGAAAGAGAAGGACGAAGAACCAAGCCATTAATTTTTCTCGTTTTTTTTGTTTGCAAACGGGGAGAAAGGTGGTTAATATACGCCCCGTGTTGCGGAGAGCTGGCCGAGTGGCCGAAGGCGCTCCCCTGCTAAGGGAGTACACCTCAAAAGGGTGTCGGGGGTTCGAATCCCCCGTTCTCCGCCATTATTTGCTTAGTACGTTGTAATCTGGCTTCTTCTGTAAGTTGTTGAATTTACTAGAAAAAGTGCTTAACAAGATGATTCAACGGGCTATAATGCGGCGCAACAAATGCACTCGTAGCTCAGCTGGATAGAGTACTCGGCTACGAACCGAGCGGTCACAGGTTCGAATCCTGTCGAGTGCACCATTTAAGAGTTGCTTGTAGCGATATGAGTAACTCGGCTTCAGCCAGTTGTGGTCTGGTCTAAAAACACAAATGCACTCGTAGCTCAGCTGGATAGAGTACTCGGCTACGAACCGAGCGGTCACAGGTTCGAATCCTGTCGAGTGCACCATTTAAGAGTTAGTTGTAGCGATATGAATAACTCGGCTTCAACCAGTTGTGGTCTGGTCTAAAAACACAAATGCACTCGTAGCTCAGCTGGATAGAGTACTCGGCTACGAACCGAGCGGTCACAGGTTCGAATCCTGTCGAGTGCACCATATATCAGAAAGCCCGTATCGCAAGATACGGGCTTTTTGTTTTTGTGCGGCTTTATCTTCTCTCTTGCCTGTTCGTTCGGAACGGCTTGTCTTCTCGATAGTCGAATATCCTGCTCGGCGGCATGTCAGCGGACTTTTTTCTCCATCCGTGTGTTTTCTTTTTCTACCGAGGCGTCGCAGTTCCATAGATTCGGGCGCCGCTCAGGTTTATGTCGCAAGCGCTTGTTCTTGCCGCGATTTTTTAACGTTTAAAACCGCCAGGCGGTGTATGATTGCGCCCGTCAGCCCCGCCGGGGCTTGTGGAATATCTCCATGGACTTACCCAGTAGTTACTCAGTATCTCGTTTTCACAATCATGAACTGACTGATTGATCCTTCCGGCGTGCTCCTCTGCTGGGAGTGGAGTTCGCCTATGACCGAAGTAGAAGTAAAGAAAACGCAGGAAAGCCTGCAGGATCGCCTGGCTCAAGTCGTTGAGCTGCTGCAGCGCCAGCGGGTGGTCGAAGACCTGACGCACCGTCAGGAAGGCCATCACCATGACCGGGTGGAAAACCTGGTCCATCGGCAGAATCTCGTCGAGTTGCAGCGCAAGCTCGATGACCTGCACTCTGCCGACGTCGCTTACATTCTCGAAGCCTTGCCCCTGGAAGAGCGCCTGACTGTCTGGCAGCTGGTCAAGGCCGAGCGTGACGGCGACATCCTCCTCGAAGTATCCGACTCCGTGCGTGAAACCCTGATCGCCGACATGGACGATCATGAGCTCCTGGCTGCGGCCAAGGAGATGGACGCTGACGAACTTGCTGACCTGGCTCCCGAGCTGCCGCGAGACGTCGTCCATGAGCTGATGGAGGCCCTCGATGGCCAGCAGCGTGAGCGTGTCCGCTCCGCGTTGTCCTATGACGAGGAGCAAGTCGGTGCCCTTATGGACTTCGAGATGGTGACCATCCGCGAGGATGTCAGCCTTGAAGTGGTCCTGCGTTACCTGCGTCGCCTGAAGGAGCTGCCTGGCCATACCGACAAACTGTTCGTGGTCGACTACGACGGCGTGCTCAAGGGGGTCCTGCCGATCAAGCGGCTCCTGGTCAATGACCCGGAAAAGCAGGTTGCGGAGGTCATGGCCAGCGATCCGGTGAGCTTTCACCCCGATGAAGACGCCTACGATGCGGCCCAGGCCTTCGAGCGTTATGACTTGATTTCGGCCCCGGTGGTCGACAAGAACGACAAGCTGATCGGCCGTTTGACCATCGACGAAATGGTCGACCTGATTCGTGAGGAGAGCGAAAGCGAAGTCCTCAACATGGCCGGTCTGCGTGAAGAGGAAGATATCTTCGCCTCGGTCTGGAAGTCCCTGCGCAACCGTTGGGCCTGGCTGGCCATCAACCTGATCACGGCATTCCTGGCCTCGCGGGTGATCGGTTTGTTCGAAGGTTCCATCGAGAAGCTGGTGGCACTGGCAGCATTGATGCCCATCGTGGCAGGTATCGGCGGCAACTCGGGGAACCAGACCATCACCATGATCGTCCGGGCAATGGCCCTGGACCAGGTCAGTACTGGTAATACCTCGCGCCTGATGCGCAAGGAGTTGGCGGTAGCCTTGATCAACGGCCTGATCTGGGGTGGGGTGATCGGTGCCGTGGCCTACATGTTGTACGGCAGTTGGTCGCTGGGTGTGGTCATGACAGCGGCGATGACCCTGAACTTGTTGCTGGCGGCCCTGATGGGGGTCTTGATCCCCATGACCTTGGCGCGCCTGGGGCGAGATCCGGCCATGGGAGCCAGCGTGATGATCACCGCGATGACCGATAGCGGTGGTTTTTTCATCTTTCTCGGCCTGGCGACGATCTTCCTGCTCTGAGCCCTCGGCTATGGATTTCCGACGAAGCGCCTTGATGGCGCTTCGTTGCTTTCAGGCGGGCAAAAAAAAGCCAGCGACTAGGCTGGCTCTAGCTTTCGGGGCAAAATCAGCTGGCGTCTGCGGCCATTTCTGCGTCATGTGCAATCAGCGAAACCAGGGCGTTTTGCTGGCGGTGTGAAAGTTGGCGGAAACGTTGAAGTAGCTCGCGTTCATGCAAGGACAGTTCTGGGCTGTCCAGGCGCATGCTCAGCTCTTCACCCAAGGCACCTTCCTGAATAAGACTCTGCTCCAGGCGTGCGATGATTTCGGAGTTCATGCTGCGATGATGGTTGCGAGCCACCTCGGCAATGCGTTCACGCATCCCGTCGGGCAGACGTACGACGAACTTGTCAGCCGTACGGCTGGAATAAATTGCCTGTTTCAATGGGCGCATATATTTAACCGGTTAGTTCAGGGGAGCGGTTCTCGGAATTGGCCGCGGGCTGTTTTTTAGGACAAGCCTGATTGCCAAATGTTCAACCTGAATTGTTAAGAGGCCCGCATCATGCCTCAAAAATTGCCAGATCATTGGCGTCAATTCTGTGACAAATATTGAACTGGATAAAGGCGTTATGCCAGCACCAATTATCAGAAATGCGGACTGGTTTGAAAAGATCGCTGATCCGCATTGTTGGCCGCAGTCTCTCGCCCGGCGGGAGTGGCTGTGCACTAGCGAAGGTGCACGCGCTGCGGATGAGTCTTGTGATCCCTACCTGTTAGAGGATAGTGGCAAATGGCCGATTTACTAGTATCTCCGTCCGGATCCCTCATCCATGCCCGGTAGACTCATTTACCTGATGGGCCCCTCGGGGGCTGGTAAGGACAGCCTGATCGATGTCGCCAGGCAACCATTGGCAGAGATGGGTTGCGAGGTGGCGAGGCGGGTCATCACCCGTTCTGCCGAGTCGGTGGGCGAGAGTGCCGAGGAGGTCAGCGCCGAGGAGTTCGAGCGCCGGGTGACCCAGGGGGAATTTGCCTTATGGTGGCGGGCCAATGGCCTGGGTTATGGCATTGCGCTGCAGATCGACCACTGGTTGGCCCAGGGGCGCCACGTACTGGTCAACGGCTCCCGAGGTTATCTGCCGCAGGCTCGGGAGCGTTATCGCAACTTGCTGCCCATTGTGCTTACCGTGGATACCCAGGTGTTGCGCCAGCGTTTGCTAATGCGGGGACGGGAAAGTGTGGCGCAAATCGAGGATCGCCTGAGGCGCAACGAGTTGTTCATCAATGAGGGCTGGCTCGACGACGGGCAGGTGGTGCGCCTGGACAACTCACAAGGATTGTCGTCTACCGTCCAGCATCTATTGGAGATATTACGCCTGCACGGGATCAGCGCAGCACCGGGTCGAACTTGATCTTGCGCCCGGCAATCAGGGCCAGCAGCAACAGGCTGGAGAACACGCCGCAGGCTGCCAGGCATATCCAGCTGAAGGTTCCTTCGGGCAATGCCATGGCCGCTATGGCGCTGAGCATTACCAGGACAAGCAGGCTTTTGGCTGCGGTGGACATGAACATCTCCTGATCAGAATACCCAGCGCTCGCTCACTAGCTCCGCTGGTGGCTGCGGGGCCTCTCCGGTGGCGGTCTGGGTCATGGTCCCGGGCAGGGCCTGGGTATTGAGAACGGCCAGTTGTGCACTCAGGCCCTGGCTATGATGAGTGACACAAGGTCCATCGGTGACGTTGTCCTGCGGTAGAAAGTGAAAAGCCACCAGCACGGCAATGGCTGTCGCATTCAAGAGAAACAGGACGCTGTTCATGGGCATCATCTCCGCAGTGTTTTATCCACGGATAAAGCAGGCTGCGTGCCAACAGTGTATATGCCATTAAATCCTTTAAAAACAGCTGGTTGGCTTTTGTTTGCCGGATGTGTGAGTTGCATTTTGCAATGATGGCTTTTTGCATTGATGCAATTTGCACGATCCCCGCAGGCCAGGCCTGTGGCGCCCTGCAAAAACCCCTACCGATGACATGACAAATACGGCGCTGGCCGTTAACATGCACGCCGTCCTTTGTGCCGTATCAGGCACTTACCTCCGGGTCTCAGTAGCTCAATTGGATAGAGCATCCCCCTCCTAAGGGGAAGGTTGGCAGTTCGAACCTGCCCTGGGACACCATATTCTTCAAGGTCTCCAGCAGTTTCGTTGTTTTTCCATTCGGTGCCATGGGTGCAGTATGGGTGCAAGTGAGAATGCCGGAGACACTTTTCCGGCTCGTTCATCATGGAGGAGCCACCTCGTGGCGTTGTTCGATATTTTCTCAAAGCGTCAAAAGAAACTTCGAGGCGAAACCTCAGACGTATACCAATATGATCACTTGCCAGATCCTCTCCGCGTTCAAATCGTGCACGTGATGTGTGACGCTTTGGGCCGTCCCGGTGAGTGGGCTCAGGTAGATTGCTGGAAGTTTATTTCCGACACCCTTTGCAGGGAATACGGGATGTTTTCTCTGCCGACGGCAAAAGCAGGCAGGCAACGGAATTTCTTTCAAGAGGTCGCGGATTTGCTGTTACAAACCGACGATCTTGAGCAGGCGTTAGATATCGTCGAGCTGTGCTTCCGCTCAGTTGATACCGCGAGCCGTGATTACACCTACATGGGGCGGTATCAGTCGAATGAGATCGCTGACAAGGCTATCTACGAGCTGAATCAGAGGTTCAAGGAGCATGCAGTTGGCTATCAATTCGTGAATGGTGAGATTTTACGAGTTGACTCGCAGCTGTTGCACGCCGAGGTGATTAAGCCAGCGTTTCGTCTTTTGGAAAGCAAATCTTACGCTGGGCCTCAAGAGGAATTCTTGAAAGCGCACGAGCATTACCGGCACGGGAATTCTAAGGAAGCCCTGAATGAGTGCTTGAAGTCTTTTGAAAGCTTGATGAAAGCTATTTGTGCAAAGCGCCGATGGACTGTCACCGGCAAGGAAACGGCAAGTTCGTTGATCAAGGTTTGCATGGAGAACGGATTGATCCCGGCTTTTTGGCAGACTCAATTTACATCGCTCAAAAGCTTGCTTGAGGCGGGGGTGCCAACCGGACGGAATAATCTCGCGGGGCACGGACAAGGAGCTGAACCAACCGTTGTTCCGGATTATCTAGTGGCTTATATGCTTCACATGACTGGAGCTTGCCTGGTGTTTTTGGCAACTGCCGAACAGCATCTATAAACATCATCATCCAGCGTCTCTGATTCGCAGGACGGTAGTTGTTGAGCAGTTGGCGTGTCGAGCAGTGGCACGAATGCCAAGACCGGCGCCCAGCAGCTCTTTTACCCGCTTGTGCAAATTGGCGTCCACAGGCCGGCCTTGGTACTTACCGGCGGCTTTAGCCTTCTCGATGCCCTGGGCCTGGCGCTCACGACGTTGCTCGTAATCCTTGCGTGCGATGGCAGCCATCATCTCCACCAACATCGAATTGATCGCCCCCAGCATCCGCCCAGTGAACTCATCCCCCTTGGTGTCCTGCATCCCCTGGTGGCTCGTTGGTAGATCGAGCGCGACGATGCGCAGCCCCTTGGAATCAATCGCAGCCTTGAGCTTCTGCCAGTCCTCCACAGGAAGGCGTGAGAGGCGGTCTATTGACTCCACCAGCAGCACATCACCCTTGCGGGCATCCTTGAGCAGGCGCAGCAGCTCAGGCCGATCCGCGGTAGCTCCGCTAGCGTTCTCCAGGTATTCGCAGGCAATGACTTTGTTCTGGTCGTTGGCAAACTTCTCGAGAGCTGTGCGGGCGCGGCCGGCATCTTGCTCGTCGGTTGAAGCTCGAAGGTAGGCGCGGATGAACATAATGCAACCTGTATCAGTTAGGGTGTTGTCCTAACAATGTTGCATTTTGGGTGTCACATATCAAGTGAAAAGGCTGGTAAAGGTGGAATCTGCCTGTATCAGCCTAGGCATACTCTAATATGAATGGCTAAATACCATTACTTTAGCTATCAGGCAGTGCATAATTCATGAGGCCCACCTGAGCAGCTCGCCCAGAAGGGGCAGCAATGGATAAAAACAAAGACACGCAAGGAAGCAACAATGAGTTATTTGCATCTTCATTTTGAAGGGGAAATCACCCGTAATCATACGGTGAGTCTTCGAACATTAGGGCAAAGCCTGCATCATCTTCAAGGTGCCGTGAACCGTGCACACCTAGATGTGAGATATGGTGAGGTTTGGAAAAACGCTCGCTTATCGGCTGAGGACTACGCCGAGACAGAGTTGTGGTCCAGTGCGCCACGTGATGGTGGATACATTATTGAGTTCTTTCAAAATAGCCCACGCATAGAAAGAACCTTGAAGAGAATTGTTAGCGCTGTGACTCCCGCTATGGAAAAGTCCCGCACGCAAGCAATGACTAATGCAAGGTCTTTAGCTGAGCAATCGGCACTTAGGGAGCAGCAAGTAAAAACAGGGATTATAGACCCGGAAAGCTATGAGAACTATATACCTACTGCCTCACAACATCCCTATGGTGACCGTGCGATCAACAAAGAAATTGATCAGCTTGTAAGTGTTGTTAGGCACCGTAATGCTGGGCAAAGCACTATAGAGCTGATTGTCGGGACCGATACTCCACAGCCGTTTAAGTTCAATAGAGTGTCTAGCGAAAATTTTCACTCTTTAGTTTCAAGGCGCAATTTGGGGGACCCGCTTATATACTCTGTAAAGGTCACTGAGCTTGACTCAGCAAATAAGACTGCGAAGGTAATAAATGTCGTTACTGAAAGGATGGTAAAGCTGCAATATAAGAGTGAAATTGAATTTGAAATGATTAAGCGATATCTGGGCGTTGATGTACCGATGAATTTCATCGGGAGCCCCGTCTACGAAGGTGGAGCATATGATGTTAAAGGTGGTGATGTTTTCTTCATAGGCCTTACCTGATGGAAAAATTATTAGAGTACTGTAAGGCGCGATATGACGAGGAGCTAGGCTTCAAGTTCAGCCTTTCAAACATATTCAGTTGGGTGTTTTTTGCTGTTTGCATTCATGTTTACTATGACGGCGAAAGTCATAACGTGATTCAGGGTTTGGCTGTTTTAAAAGTTAAGTCTTTGATGGATTTTACTGATGGTGTTATTCCGTCTCTGAGTGTTTTGCAAATTTTATATTCTATTGGGTTTGTGATTTCTGTTATCTGGATATCTCGCAAGCTTTCTGAGGGGCTCTTCTATTTTTTTACTCTAAAAGATGATTTTGCGGGCCTGATATTGGATATGACTCTATTGTTTCATGAAAATAAAAGTGATGATGCTAGGCGGCGTGCACTAGGGCTAGGTGCAAAAGTAGAAATTGAGCGCAATCAGAAAAAAATTAGAAGAACTAGATCTGTCGCTGAGCTTTTTTTGGTCATCGGGCTCGCTGTCGTCGTTGTATTGCCATTTGGTTGGGTAAATCTTTTGGTCGCGTTAGTCGGTTTCTGTACTTTTTTGGTAGTTATCTGGTCATCATTCCATTTCTTTGTGTCAGACTTGCTCCCTTACTACGTCGCATTGAAGTACTCCGCAGGCGAGCTTACTGAAATTCGAGAGAGTTATTCTGCGTCCTTGCAGAACTAAGGTGAAAGCAAAATGAGGGAATCATGCAGTACGTGTACTTGCACCTTCTCAAGCTTGATCTTCGGCGTAAATTGCCGCTGAGATGATCGCCCCGCCCCACCGGCGTTCACCAATGCAGATCGGGACCGGATTGCCGCTGGCCGTAGTGTTCCTGGCGCTACCGAAAGCGTAACTTGGCTGGTTTTCAGGGTTAGCGCTTTGTTTGAGCCCTCCCTGCTGAGGGCTAAGCATCTGGATTACTCCCCCCGCTGCGAGAGCGATACCTGGTGCCAATGTTGCACCGTGGGTGAAGGGGCTCATTGCAATGAGGACTACGCCGAGGATTGTTTGCAGCAGGCCGGCCCGCTTGCTTCCAGCGATCACCGGAACGATGCGGATTTCCTTCGCTCCCCCCATCTTTAGTTCGTTTTCACCAATGTTCTTTCGATCACGGAATATTACGAATTCCAATCCCCTCATTTTTGCGTCTGTGAGGTACTTGGCGAAACCTGGATGGTTCACGTCGATAGCCTTTACTGCTTCCCGTGCGTCACCAGTGGAAAGCTCGTATGTATGCTCGCGGCCAAACAGTCTTGCGGCTGAGCCGCCCAGCAGGATTCGGGTTTTGGTTCTGGTGGTCATAGCCATAATTTATTCCTTGGCGCTCTGGGCGCTGTTTCTGGGCACTTCAATACCCAGTCGGAGGGCGAGCAGTGATCGAGACACAAGTGCCTGGTCGAATATCAGTTGCTCATGCCGCGGGTCATAGTTCCAAATCCTGTCATGGATCACCTGGTATGCCCTGGCACCGCGGAAGGAGCTGCGCAGAAGATCGGCCGACACCCGAGCTTCGTCCTCTGTGAAAAAAGGCCCGTCAATCGTCACCTTCTGGCCGTCGCGGACGTGCTGGACATCCCACACCACGTAGCCAGAATCCGGACCTTGTTTCAGCGGGTACGACGCGAAGCAGTTCGTCTTACATGCCTCGACGAAGCGCTTTCGAAAGGTGCTCACGAGTGTGTTTCTCGCTAGGCTGCTTCGGGGGCGTCTTTATCAGCCTCTTCAGGCTCCTTATCTTCTTTGGGCTCGGTAGAGTCAGCCTTCTTGTTTTGAGCGCGAGAGGGGAGGTTGCCGAGCCAATCGCGCAGCAGCTCAGAGCCGTCGCAACCCTGGCGCCACTTCTCGAATCGCAGCTTGTAACCATTGGTGTTATCCACCATTCCGCACAGTCCGATGCATGCCTGGGCCGCGGTGGTCATCACGTCGTCGTATAGCTTTAACATTTGCCGCAGGGCTTCCAGATCATCGGCACGGGAAGCGGCGATGCCCGCTCGTTCTAAGCTGCCGGCCGATTCTGAGCTGAGCCCAGAGAGCATTGGGTTTGCGCGCAGAATTGCCTCTACGATCTCCGGGTAAGCTCCTTGCCGAGCCGCCGCCACCAAAGAGCGTCGGTCCTCCGAAGGTAAACCGCGGACCATGGTGCGTAGTTCCTGGTCAGCCAGGAAGCCAACGACATCCGTGTCATTACGTGGGGAAACAGGTGCAAATCCGCGCTTCACAGTCTCTGAAAGAGTGAGCATATTTTGAGCAACGGATTTAATTGCCGGCACTAGTGCATCAGTAACCTGATCAATTTTTTCCTTGCACAAGCGCTCGATGGCTGAGGGGTTGTAGTCAGTGTTCGCACGAATCTTCACGATGTCATTTCCAACATCCTTGAAGCATTCCAAAGCCAGGGTTTGCAACTCGCGGAGCGGGCGGAAAAGGGAACCAGCCTGCCAGGTAGCTTTGGCCCCGTACTGGTTGAGAATCGAGAAGTTTCGCGACTCCACGGATACATGGTCGTACTCGGTGTAGTGGACGCTTGCTGAGCCGACCTTGAGATTGTTGCGCTTTCCAATTTTCATGATGATTCCTTTAGGTGGCGGCCGGGCTCGGCCACGGTTGAGGACTGGTATTCGTCCAGAATGTCTTGCAGCGTTTGATTTCTGTGGGGCAACTCGGAACCGGCAGCATTCGCGCTCAATTCGTCCATCAGATCGCTTATTTGCTTCACGTCCTCGTTGAACGAGCTTTTAGCTACCTGCCGACGGAGCCTTTCGACCTGGCTACGGATGTTCATTGCGTGCTTCAACGATCAGGCGGTATTGCTCGGCGGCGTGTTTTTCAACAGTTACGCCTTCAGGTGGCCAAGTGACGATCCAAGCTCCTTCAGCGGGAGATACCCGCATTTCCAGAATGCCGACCTGAGGGTTCCGGCCGGCGTGTTCCACCTGGCGTGTGTGGACGATGATGGCCTTGGCCATTTGCTCGCACTGGTCGCTATCCATCTCTGCGAAGGGGAAGAACAGGGAGACATTCCGCCCTTGAATCCGGTAGTCCACGTGATGCCCTGCGGTGTTCGGAAAGTCTGTTTCCGTCTTCAACTCGCTGACGTTTGCTCGAACGACCGCCAGCACGATCAGCAGCACCGTCTCATCTGCTGCGCCGATCTTCTGAGCGATGCGCTGCAGCTCCGCTTTCAATGACTTGATGCTCATTGCTGCATTCCCTCCATTTTTTCGCGGAGTTCTTCGACTGCTTTTTGCAGCTCGGCAACTTCGATCACTCGTGCGACGGCACCTAACCCCTCGATCAGGGCTTTGCCCTGGTCTGGTGGAAGCTCGCCCGCTGCAACAGCGCGAAGAATCGATTTGGCTGCGCTAGGCAGGTCGGAATCGTCCAACTCGAAGCGCACCCTCTCAGCAGTTGGTTTGATTGGTGGGACCAGGCGCTCGAGGATCAGGCGACAAGCCTGCATATCTCCCTTCTTGGCTGCTGCCAGTACCTTCTTGGTTACAGCCTCGGCCCCTTCAGAAAGCTTTGCCCGGATGGCCTGAGTCTGCCCAGATCGCCCACCAGGGTTGCCGGAGTGGCCCTTCTTGAACTGGCCTTTGTCTGCCCGCTCCACTGGCGGTTTATCCGGCGCGTGCAAGTCCTGCCCCCATCGTGATTGCGGGTTTGTTTTCTGCCAGGGCAATCAGTAATGCGTTCGCCTCGACATTGCCTTGTTGTGCGGCTGCGCGAAGGCGTGCCCAGGCTGCGGAGATCTCTGCCTTGGTTGGCTTCGATTGCGGGCCGCGTGGCTTGGCTGTGGTGGTCATGGTTGGTCCTCGGTAGAGCCGATTTGAGGACACATTAGGTCTGATATGAACGTTTATCCAGTGCTTTTAGGGTTCACCTTAGGTGCTACACATAACCGGATTAAACGGGACTGAAATAGGCGGGTTACAGCGGATCAAGAGGGGGATTTTTGTTGCAGTAAGTCGATGGTAGGCAAAGTGATACAGGGCTGAGTTTTCAGCTCAGTCATGTAGCCAGGTTTTCAGCCAGTGGTGGAGGAAGGGCATCGCTTTCGGATTTCAGATCTAGAAGGGATGGTGAACAGCACCATACCTTGATCCAATTTTAAATCCGGCCAAGTCGGAAGGAACCAGGTAACTACTATGGGGTAGTGATGTGCCTCCCCGGCATAGATCTCACACCCAAGTGGTGGCAGGTTTACGCGCCACATTTTGCGAACTCTGAAAACGTGGCGCGCACTTTCTTGAAGCATCCAACGATGGATACATCCTCCGTTGGGGGAGTTGAGCGATCCAACCCCCATTGGGGGCTGGACCTGCCATCCCATTCCAGTAGGGCAGGTGTCGCGTGTTGATGACTGGTTTCTGATCTTGCGAGGGACAGGTTTACTTCGTCGGCAGCTCAACCTTCAGCTTCATCTGGCACAGCCGAAACAATCTCAAACCACCTCGGAAAAATCGCGATGCTCTCTTACCTTGGCATTACCGGATCAGCGATCGAACTCATCCTGAAAACCGTGTCTGGCATTAGTATCAAGTCCGAAGCTCCAGAAGAGCTCAATCATGCGAAGCTGCAAGCAGAAACGATGGCCAGTATCGTTATGGCCCAAGCCAAAGCTCAGCAAGAGCAGGCAATTGCACTTCGGATAGCCTGTGCGGAAGAAGTCCAAATCGAGGAGTATTACGACACGACAGGCAAGGGGCACTTGGGAGTTAGTGCAAAGGACGAAGGCATCACTGCCGGGCTCGGTGGCGAAGGTCGGCGGGTGACCAAGCGAATCATCAAGTTCACGGGGAATCCATGTCCCGAGGAGATTTATCAAAATTTCTTGATCGGAACCGGCGTCGACTCTAAATAATCTTGATCGCACCTGTTCCAGCCTGCTGTCTGGTCGCATTCACCGTTGACTGAGAGGTTCAATGAACGCATATGCCTCACAGTAGTCCCAGCTAATGTGAGGCCGGTGGTATCGGTTTTGCTGAGGTTCGCGACGCCATCGAAAGCAATCAACCTGTCGTCAGTCCGTTCCTCGTTCTCATTGACATGAGAAACTGATCCGCTGAAGCTTCGGCGTTCTCGGTTGATAGGTACTTTCGCTGCTCCATTCCCGGTCGATAGATTATTTAACTGCGGCTGGCGAATTTTTTCGTTTCGACTAGCATCCAAGTTGCTGGTCCTCTCCCCCCAGCGGGGTTGGAAATCATGAAGCAATCTCAAGACTCAACAGATGACACCGTGGCGGTCGACGTAGACCGCATGAAGACCGCACGAAATATGCCTCGGCATGTGATACCGCAAGGGCTCACTGGCGAACAGATCCGGGCGCACATTCTTGCGACCGCTAAACGTGCAGAAGGCAGTTTGGATCAACACAAAGGATAATTCGATTGCCCTACTCGGCCTCCTACAACGATCTGTTCGCACTGGAATTTCAAAATTACCCTGCGGACCAACAGAACGCAGTAGTGGGCTTTGTAGCAACGTTTATGGCCTGCGGCCTTCGCGACTTCTCGCGATACCCTGGTAAAATTGCTCCATCATGGCACGGCCTAGATCCGAGCAATCCTGATTACACTTACACAACTACCAACCACCTCTGGCACTACCACTTGGGCGTTCCTGCCTACACTCCCTCGATAAGCGGACGATACCTGACAAGCGATATCGTGCTTCATTTTGAATGGCCTCATCGGGGAAACTCGATCCATTTGGTCGATACCTGCTACCACTACCTCAAGAACTCGTTCTACCTTCCGGCGCCAAAGTACCTAGTTAAATCGCCTTAAGGTCTTCATAGGCCCAGCCAAGCCGCCTCGGGTGCAATGCGAGAAATATTGCTCGCATCTCGCGGCCCGGCTACTAGTGTGGTATCCAGATCCTAGCTCATCCTCAGAAAGAGGTAGAGAGCTGGGCCAGGCTACGTGCACTGGCCTCAGCTAGTCATTTCAGCCTCGTGCATCTCGCCCAGGTTCGTCCTCTGCAACCCTGAAGCGCCAGTAGCGATCCGGCTTCACCCATACAACGTTGTCGGGTGTGAGTTTGCGAAAGGCAGCTAGCAGCCCTCTACAGAGAACTTGATTGCCGTCCGCGTTCTCGATCAAAAGTTCCTCATGCCCGGATTTAACAATGTGATCAACGACGTCATCCTGGTAGACGCATGCGTCGCGCTCGATCTCCGAGAGCATCCATTGCGCAACCGATGAAGCATCCATCAACTTGCTCCAGAGGTTTTGGCCTCAAGTGATTCGGCTTTGAAATCACCGCTTTCGAGTTTCTTTCCGGCAAACCACTGGCACGTGTAACACGCATAACTCTTGTCCCAGTATTGAACGGTCATATCGGGGCCTCCCGATTTCAATTTGACGATATCACCGACAGCGAATTCTGTTCCTGTAGCCATGATTTCCAAATCCTCGTAGGCAGGGCACATCCCTGTACTTCTCATATGGGGGCTGGCCATTTGCTTTCAAGTGACACTGAAGCCAAGGGATCGTAGCCAGAACATTAGCCAAGCTTTCCCATCTTCAGTTTTTACAACAATTTGCATGCACGTCGTTGCGTTACCACTCACAATGTTCTATTGTTTCGATATCGTGAGTGGTAACGGAGTGAATATGGCAGACCAGGACAAACAGAAGCAGCCCCTATCAGCGGCCGAGCGTCAAAGGCTCTTCAAGGAGCGCCAGCGTGAAGCAGGATTCAGGCATACATCGGTATGGATTCACACCGAAACAGAGGATGAGGGAAGGCAGGCGGCGAGAGACGGCAGGCCACTCAAGCCCCAGGGGAGTAAAGATCCGGTGAGCTGGGCAATTGGGTGGCTGAACGAGAAGGGCAAACAGTAAATACCCCAGATTCCGGGGATTTAAATGTGGGGGAATCCCACTTTTGAAAGGTGCCAGGCCGCTGCGTCAACAGCGGCCTAGCTATCACACGACGAAGCTTAGAGGTGAACGTCATGCAACTGAACCAAAATACCAGCAACACCCCGAAAGACCAAGGAAAGGCCCTCCAGGGCCGTCTCAGCAGAGAACTGAGCGTATGCATGCTTAAGCTCACAAAGCGCTACAGCGACGACCAGGGGCGTTCAGGGCTGATAGGCGCCGATGAGGCTCAGGCCGGCACCAGGGCTCAGCAGTGTTTCAACCCTGGGCTGAAAGGGGGTGTGCAATGAAACTGCAGACCCCTGCCAATGTGGCCAGCGACGCCATCGACTTGATCCACTCAACCCGCGAGCACGTGACCTGGCTTACTGCACTGCTCAATGCCGTACGTGCGGACGTCATCCACGGTAAGGGGCACAACGTCAAAGCCCTGACCGGCCTGGGCCAGTACCTCGGAGACGACTGGGCCAACTACCTCGACTGTCAGACCACAGAGCTGCAAGAGAAGCTCGACTCGTTGGAGGTAGACCAATGAGCCCGGCCATCCAGACGCGAGAGGACATGAGCTTCACCAGGCGGGACGACCAGGGGCGCCTTATCAATTGGCCGCGGTGACGGGGCTGCGAGGTCTACGGGGCGGTACCGAGCAGTTCGAACCCGCAGATCGGGACTGACAAACTACGAAACCTTCGCAGTATCAAGGGCACTACCCCGAAACAGGGTGGTGCCCTTTTGCATTGGCGGACGGTTGGTGTCATCTCGGCAAAGTAGATCAAGTGGAGCTGTACGCCTCCAACCACTCATCAACACTCTGATCCTGGGGTGGCTTAGGGGCAGGTAAATCAGTTATGGAGGCTGTCTTGTTATCGTCCCTTCTTGTTAACTTGTTTTCGTAGTTTGAAACACACGTAGTTCGAATCGGCTGTAACCCTCGCAGCGTATGGGTTTGCGCTATTTCCTTGTGCCCTGACGTTGTGCCCTCCTTGTGCCCTAGTTGTGCCTCAGTTGTGCCCAAGTTGTGCCCTAGAACTGCTAGGCGCGCTTGGTCTGCGGTGATGGTCACAGGTTGGAGCGACTGCACATTAAGCCGGTCCTTTCTCACCTCGCCAGCCAGCAAGATGCTGGACAGCTTTCCCATGCACTTGTGGAACCGCTGCATTCGCTCAGGCATTGGTAGACCAGTGCCCTGCCAGAACTTGCAAAACTGGCTTCGCTTGCCGACACGGAACTCACCGGCAGGAAGAGGTGCGCCAGCTTTGCCTCCTACCGTTGTGCGTTTGCGGGTCAGGTCCACATTGAAAATGGCGTAGGCAGTTTCGCCAGTCAGTACCGATGTGAAGCGAAGGGTCACGCCGGCCGATTTGTGCTCTCCGTACCGGCCCGTGCTATAGCCTTCATACCTGAATGCATCGACTCCAATTGCCGCCAGTACCGATCGGCAAATCTCCAGTGCTTTTTGATCCATCCACTCAGGCGGTACGGGCTTGCCGCTCGCCGGTTGAATGGCGAGCTGCCCAAGCTCGATGCTAACCGTGTCCCCACGGCTAAGTAGTTTTGTGGCTAGGCATTCCACTGAATCGACCTCAGCGTAATCCGGCTGGGTAACCAAACCAGTAGTTCACAGGCAGGCGCGGGGGTGTCCTCAAAACTGAGGACACCCCCGCTTTTCTGGTTTACGACGCTTCGCGCATGAGGATGTACTTGGCGACTCGGTGAGGTGGGCGGCCAGGCTCAGTGGACTGGTGCGTCCAGTAGGTGCGAATCTCGTGCCCCTTTTTTCTGAGGCGGCGGATGGTGTTGGGTGGCTGGACGATATCCAGATCCTTGGCGGCTTCGATGGTCGATACCGGCCCGTTTCGAAGGGCCTCCATCATTTTGCGATCTTGCTCAGTTGAAGAGTGGCGTGTCATAGTTTGCCCTTCACGTTGGTGCTAGCCAGTGTGTTTTCGCCCTGGCGGTGCTCGAACACCGTCAGGGCAATTCTCAGCGCAGCCCTGCGCAATTTCTGCTCCTTATTCTTTCCGCACTTCATCGTGCGCCGGCTTTTGCTGTGCGCTCGATGAATGCCTTCAGCTCCGATGCCAGTGCAAGGCGTCGGCGGCCGATCTTGAAAGTCTTGATTTCGCCCCGAGCGATCAGCTCATAGGTGGCCGACCGTGAGATACCCAGAATTCGAGCAGACTCTTCGACGCTTACCGATAGCGGTGCCATTTGTTGGTGAATTTGTTCCATGGGTGCCTCCAATATTCCGGCGCCGAAGGGGTGCCAGATGCTGCTAGATTACAGCGCACAAATCTAACAATGCAAGCAAATGCTAAACACGCTAACATTCGCACGGATTGACAGCTGTGTGCGTGTCTAGCAAGCTGTGCCAGTCAGGTCTCGTAGGTGGACCTTCTTAAGCAAAATGAGCTGGTATGGCGACTAAGACGAGTAAGCGTGCTGGGGAGACCAGCACCACGGTCAGTGTGGGCATTCGCATTGATCCCAAAATGAAATTCGCTTTGGACATCATGGGGCGCTTGCAAAAACGGTCGCTGACTGCCGTCATTGAGTGGGCGATACACAATGCAATGGAGCGTGAGATGTTGGACGAACAGTCGAGTCTCGCCCACGAGATTGACTGTATTTGGTCGACCGATGAAATTACTCGACTGGTCAACCTCGCAGAGCGGATGCCTCAAGCGTTAACTTACGATGAGCTTAGGATATGGGAGACTATAAAAAATTCGCCATATCTATGGAGTGTTCGGGAGGGATCTGCGCTGTCTCCGAAGAAGCTGAACCTGACAGCCCTTCGCGAGGACTGGGAAGAGCTGATGCTTCACATCGAAGCCAACAAAACCAGTAGCTATATAAAGCCGTTCCTTCAGCCTATACCGTTCTAAATCAGCTCTACTGCCGCTGCCTTAGTGCCTGGCGCTAGATGTGCATACCGCAGCGTCATCTTGATATCCGCGTGCCCCAGCAGATCCCGTACCGTGTTGAGCGGTACGCCGGCCATTACCAGCCGTGACGCGAAGTCGTGGCGCATATCGTGCCAGCGAAACCCTTCGATATTGGCTCGCTCTAGCAGCTTGAGCCAGGCGCTTTTAACGTCCTCCAGACGGCCGCCTTCCTGGCTGGGGAACACGTAGCGAGATTTTCTGGCCTGCTTCTTCCAGCCTTCCAGCACAGCGACCGCTTCCTTGTTCATCGGGATATGTCGTGTGTCGCTGGTTTTGGTGGTGGCGCCTGCGACGGTGATCGTCTTCGTTTGGAAGTTCACCTCTGACCATTTCAGATCGAACAGTTCGCCGCGCCTCATGCCGGTATTTAGCGACACCAGAACCAAGGGCTTTAGGTGGTCGGTGAAAGGGATGTGCAGCAAGCTCGGCATCAACTCCTTGCCGCGGTCAGCTCGCCACTTGTTCGCACTCTCACGCTCAGCCCGTGCTTCGTCTTGGCGGGCGTCTAGTGCTTCTCGAAGGCGCTTTGTCTCATCGCCATCCAGGTAGCGGACTAATCCCATTGCGTCGACCTTGAGGGCTTTGAGTCGATCCATTGGGTGGGTATCTATGTACTCCCATTCAACGGCTCTGCTGAAGACGCCACTGATGGAGCCCATTTTGCGATTGACCGTCGACGGCTTGTTGCCCGACTGCATCCATCCTGTACGGATTTGGTCCAGGTCGCGGCCGGTGATTGCGTCGAGGCGCTGTGACATGATCGCGTCGAAGTTGCAGCTCAGGGTGTGCTGTGTCTTCTCGTGGCCTTTGTGGTGAGTCTTGAACCACGGCATATAGGTGTCTTCGATGAACTCCCGTAGAGAGGGCAGGGCGGTTCCTCTGCGCTTTTGGGTAACGGCAAGTGGTTCGCCAAGCGCTCGAGCCTCTGCGAGATACTGAGTTGCCTCGGTCCTGGCTTGGTCTAGGGTGAGAATGCCAACTCGCCCCAGTGTCTTCTTGCGGCCGCGGGCCCAGGACACAGCGTACGATTTCGCGCCGGCCGCAGTCACCCGAACGAATAGGCCCGTGACGGTGGTATCGTGAACCTCATATTCGCTGCCAGTGACCTGCAGCGAGGTAAGCAGTTTTGCCGTTAGCTTCTCTTTCAATTTGTTCCCATGGGTGCATGGTGGGTGCAAAAAGAACTATACGGCGTCGTTTTTACGGACACAACCGGACGCGAAGCCCAATAAACACTGGGTTTGGCCAGGCGGGCTGGCGGCTCTAATGACCCTCCTAAGGGGAAGGTTGGCAGTTCGAACCTGCCCTGGGACACCATCTCTCCCTTGTTCGCCTCCCCAAGAAGCTGGCTTCTTGCATCGGACATCCTGTCCGTCGTTCGTCCTTGCCTGCTTCAATGATGGGCTACTCGAAGTTGAGCATGATGTGGCGGATGCAGGTGTAGTCCTCGAGGCTATACAAGCTCATATCCTTGCCATAGCCCGATTGCCGCAGGCCGCCATGGGGCATTTCCGTGGCGAGGGTCATGTGTTGGTTCACCCACACGCAGCCGTACTGCAGTTGCCTGGAGGTCCTCAGGGCTCGTTTGACATCGCCGGTCCAGACCGAAGCCGAGAGCCCGTATTCACTGGCGTTGGCCCACTCCAGTACCTGCTCCTCATCATCGAAGGAGGTCACCGAGACCACTGGGCCGAACACTTCCTTCTGGACTATTTCATCTTCCTGCCTGACTCCGGCAATGACCGTGGGTTGGAAGAAGTATCCAGGGCCGTCGGGAACGTCGCCTCCGGTCAGCACCTCGCTATGGGGCAGCGCCGCGGCGCGTTGTACGAAGCCCAGGA
Organism: Pseudomonas piscis; assembly: GCF_009380155.1. GTDB lineage: Bacteria > Pseudomonadota > Gammaproteobacteria > Pseudomonadales > Pseudomonadaceae > Aquipseudomonas > Aquipseudomonas piscis. The sequence continues at coordinate 690,552 of NZ_WHUV01000003.1, forward strand.
CGCGCTCTTGCTGGCGGCGGCTGATCAGGGGGCCAAAATCGATGTCTCGATCTTCTGGGTGGCCGCTGCGTAGCGTCGAAACTTGCTGCACCAGGGCATCCAGGAATGGCTCGCGAATCGATTCCGCGACGTAGATGCGGCAAGCCGCGGTACAGTCCTGGCCAGCGTTGTAGAAGCCGGCACTGCGCACCATATCGACCACTGCGCGAATGTCCGCATCAGGGAACACCAGGACCGGAGCCTTGCCTCCCAGTTCGAGATGCGTGCGTTTCAGGTTGCCAGCCGCAGCATGGGCCACTGCCTGGCCGGTGGTGATGTCGCCAGTCACGGACACCATGCGTACCTTGGGGTGCGACGATAGCTGGGCCCCCAGGGTGATGCCGCGTCCGGAAATGATGTTGACGACCCCCCGGGGAAATATGACTGCGCAAAGCCGAGCGATGTAGAGCGCGCTCAAGGGCGTCAGCTCCGAGGGCTTGAAGACCACGGTGTTGCCGGCTGCCAAGGCAGGTGCCAGCTTCCAGGCCGCCATGAGCAGCGGATAGTTCCAGGGAGCGATCAGCCCGACGACTCCCAGGGGATCACGCCGAATCATGCTGGTATTGCCGGGCACATACTCTCCCGCCGCGCTGCCGGGCAGGCAGCGAGCGGCCCCCGCGAAAAAGCGCAAGACATCGACCACTGCAGGAATCTCATCTTCGATGGCCATTTGCAGCGGTTTGCCGCAATTGCGACTTTCCAGGGCGCCCAGTTCTTGCGCGGCCATTTCAATCTGGTCCGCGAGCTTGAGCAGCAGGTAGCTGCGCTGTCCGGGAGGTGTCCGTGACCAGGCGGGAAACGCCCGGCTGGCGGCTTCCACAGCCAACTCGAGTTGCGCCGGGCTGGCTGCGGTTACTTCACAGATGAGGCTTTCATCGGCTGGGCAATAGATGCGTTCGTTATCTCCTTCGCCAGATACCAGGTGCCCATCGATAAGCAATTTGTCGTAGACCATTGTTTTAATCCCCATGGGTTTTTATTGGTGGTCGGTTACAAGACTTTCAGCAGCTCAGGGGGTGGTGTTGTTCCAAGCTGCGTGCTCCCTATCCAACTTATCCCGATCGATCTCCGGCAAGAATTCCCCTTCAAGGGAAGAAGAATTCACAAACTCGGGTCTTGCCGTCGCAACCGCCTCGGACATACCCCCTGTAGGGTAATGGACGTAGTGGGGTGGCCTGGATAGCTTCCTGGCAGTGCGTTTCCAGGAGAACAATAAAATGAAAAGTCTGGTAATCGAGGCAGGTGTCGCTGTGCTACTGGCGTTATGGCTATCCAGCGCAGCGGCTACGGAAAGTGTGCACATCTATAACTGGACCGATTCCATTGGGCGGACCACCCTGAAGGACTTCCAGCAAGCCACGGGGCTCCTTCCCGTCTATGACGTATTCGAGTCCAACGAGATGCTCGATGCGAAGTTGCTGGCCGGCAGGTCCGGCTACGACGTGGTGGTACCTTCCAATAACTTTCTGGCAAAACAGATCCGCGCCGGTGCGTTCCAGCCATTGGACAAGAGCAAATTGCAGAACTGGAACAATCTGGATCCGGACATCTTGCAGCTGTTGCAAGTAGTGGATCCTGGTAATCAATACGGAGTGCCTTACCTCGGCGGGTCGGTAGGAATCGGCTATAACGTCGACAAGATCAAAGCCATTCTTGGCCTGGAAAAGATCGAATCCTGGGCGACTGTCTTCGAGCCGAGGAATATCGAACAACTGAGCCAGTGCGGTGTAGCGATACTGGATTCGCCCGATGAGTTGTTTGCGGTGATGCTCAATTATCTTGGCCTAGACCCCAACAGCAGCGAGATCAAGGACTACACGCTGGCACAAGAGAAGTTGCTGCTTATCCGGCCCTACATTACTTACTTCCACTCCGCCAAATACATATCCGATCTGGCCAATGGCAATATCTGCGTGGCCATCGGTTACTCCGGGGATATCTACCAGGCCGCGACCAGGGCGCAGGAGGCGGGGAAAAACATCGATATCAGCTACTCGCTACCCAAGGAAGGCAGCAAGCTGGCGTATGACATGCTGGCCATTCCCGCTGATGCGCAGAATCCTGATGCGGCCTTGGCGTTCATCGACTACATCCTCAGGCCCGAGGTGATCGCAAGGATCAGTGAAGATGTCGGGTATCCCAATCCGAATTACAAATCCTATTCCTTGATCAGCCGCGAGCTGCTCGACAATCCCATGGTTTTTCCAGAAATTACGGCCAAAAAACAGCTGTTCGTAGCCACGCCGTTGCCTTTTGCCATACAGCGTTTTGCCACGCGATCCTGGACGCAGATCAAGTCCGGCAGATAGTCGTCCTGCCTGCCGGGAGTCTCGCCGGAAGTTGCCTGGTACAGGGCTGGTTCATGTTCAGCAAATCGTTTGCCCGGGCGTAAGACTCTGAGGTCCACGCCAGCAGGAAGTCTTTGTGATAGGAATGCACAAACCCGGGCAAGCAGGAGCGTGGCAATGTCTTCCATCATGAGCAGTTATGAAAAGATGAAAGCCCTGGTATCGCTGCGAGAGTGGCACGCCAATCTGTCGGCCGTGATAGAGGCTGTGGGTAGCGATGATTTCGTCGAGAGGCTGGTGCACGCCTTGAGTACCGTGGCTGTTATCCAGTCCACGCAGTTCGTGCTGGAGATCCAGTCCAGGGCGCCAGTCCTGTTGTACGAGAGTGGAATCCCACAACAGAAATATGAATCCTTGATAAACCGCTACTTTGCAGCGGGTTATATGCTCGATCCCATGTGCCTGGCAGTGAAGAGTGGTATTGCACAAGGGTTCTACCACCTGTCCGAGGCTTGTCCGGACGATTTCTTCAGCAGCGAGTACTACAAGAATTATTACCTGGGAAATGGGGTGAAAGAGGACTGTTTCTATGTCATCGATCTCGACCCGGCAACCAAGTTGACCCTATGTTTCTTTCAGGGCAAGACGGGGGAGACATTCGATTATCTGCAACTCGAATTCCTTCGATCCGTCGAGCCATTGGTCAGGAGCCTGGTGCTGCTGCATTGGCAAGGACAACCCGCCATCCTGTCCGAACAGCAAGGACCATGCGAGGCGTTTGATGTCCAGGAACAGGGTATCAGCAGGGATCATATATCCGAGGCTTTCAAGCCGTTTGGCAATGGAGCGCTGACGGAGCGGGAGAAGGATGTGGCCCATCTGATACTTTGCGGGCACTCCACCAAGTCCGCCGCCAATACTTTGAAGGTTGGCCTGGAGACCATCAGGATGCATAGGAAGAATCTCTATGCGAAGTTGCAGATCAATACCCAGGCGGAGCTGTTTGCGTTGTTTCTCAAGTCATTCGCCACAAGATGAACAGGCGTTCAAGCATGTAGATGAACGTCATTATTGCCAGGGTCCAGAATCGTCCTGCCGACAGGCTGGAGCTGCGCTGGATCAGGGCGGTAATCAGTAGAGCTAGATGGGACACGGTACAACCTCCATTTTTCTGTGGGCATGAAAAAGCCCCAGGACACTCAGGGTACCTGGGGCCGTTCGGCGCTTGATTTATCTATAGTGCAACTTAAACCTGCGGGTTCTATGTCTCACGTGTGAGACTGCCAATAGTGAGGGTTCTCCCGGCCTTCACTCGGTTGCCGGGCTGAATGCCGGCAAACCCTGCCACGCTACTTTTGCCCAGGCCCCGCCGTCTGCCGCGAGCAACTGCTTGAGGCTGTCCTCGTTGAAGGTGCTCCCCAGGGCGTCCGCCCTGAAAGCCGCCACCCATTGCCGACGCCCCTGCATGAAGGCCTGGCCGAAGTCTTCCCAGCTGTCGAAGCAATCCTGAGCTCGCTGGGCATTGAGCAGCATGATGCGCCAGCCGCTATCGGCTTCCAGCCAGCCCATCAGCGTTGCACACCGGGCGAAGAATGCACTGCGCACGCAAGCGAAGGCGACGGCGGCCCGCGGATCGTCGCTGGCGTTCAGGCCATGCAGGTCGATACGAAACCACTGGCGTTCCAGGGTGGAGTTAAGGTGGTTGCGAACTTCATCGTCGCTGGCATTGCTGCGAAAGCCGATCTGGTGGAGCAGCGGAGCCCTGAGGGTGTCCCTGGCCTGATCGGCGAAGTAGGTGGTCTCGGGATCGAAGAACCCGGTCATGCCTGTGGCATCCACCATGGGTTGCGCCAGCGTCAGGGCCCAGCGCTTGCGTGGGGTGAAGACCACCAGGGAGGTGGGGCTGGAGCGGCGGCGCAGGTAACCCCAGACCACCCAGGCGCCGAATAGGAAGCCAATGACGGTCAGCATGCTTTGCCTCGCTGCCTGTTGGCTTGCCAGCTGCAGATGGACTCGGCCTGGGCCGGGGACATGTCTTTCCATGGCACGCCTTCGGTGCGATACAACGGGTCCTCCAGGCGAGGCTGCGGCCAAGGGCTTTTCTTGTAGACATGCCGGATGGCATAGCGCACAGCCGGGGCCTCGGGTTCGTTTTCCAGCAACAGGTCGCACTGGCGAGCCGCCACCAGCCACTGGACCATGGGCGAGGGCGAGTCCAGTCGCGAGAACAGCTGTGGGTAGCGCGATACCAGGCGTGTCTGGGCCTCGGGCTCACTGACCTCTTCGATGTGCAGCCAGCCGGTTTCGGTGCGCACGACACCGATGGCGATGCAGTCGTCCGGCGTCTGTTGGTCGGTACCTATGGTATTGAGGAACAGCAACAGGTCATGGAAGTAGCGCTCCACTGGTGGGCGGTTCTGCTTGCCCTTGACCTGCTCCACGGTCAGTGCGCCGCTACCCTGGACAATCAGGCTGACCGTGATGTGGGGCTGGCCCTGGGCATCGCGCAGGCTGAAGACCCGCATGCCCTGTTGCTCCACGGCCTCGGCGTAGCGCTCGCCATAGCCGCCGGTCAAGGCGCGGCGATTGGCGAACTGCCCCAGGCAGTGGCGCATCACATAGCTTTCAAACGCCATCTCGGCCCGCAGCAGCGGGCTGTCGCTGCGCATTTCCACCCAAGTGTGCTCGGCGCAGGTCACCGTGACTTGCAAGGCATCGGCCGAACTTTGGCGCCAGCCCTGGTCGACCCGGGCCGCCATTTGCGCATGTTCCTTCTCCCACAGCGCCAGGGCCTGGGGGCAGTTGATGCGGTCGAGCTTGCCCTCCAGGGCCGTGCCCTTGCGTGACACCAGGAACTCCACCAGCCGGGCCTCCTGGGCCAACAGTTGGGGTTGCGCCGGGTCGATCCACACCAGGGGGGCCGCACTGGCGCAGGCGTCGGCCTCTTGGGCCTTGGCGGCACTGAAGTGCCCGGCTACCCAGGCCGGTAGCCCGGCGCTACCCAATACCTGGGCGGCGTCATCCAGGTCGTGGATGCGTCGTGCTGGTTCGAAGTTGCCAGCCAGGTGCCGATAGAAGTGGTTGAGCAGCCAGCTTTGCACGGCAGCTTCGTCTTCCCGGGCCTGGCTGCGTCGCTTGATGCCCCGCTTGAGTTCATCGGCATTGAGCAGGTTGCGCGCGGCATAGCTGGAGCTGCGTTTGTCGGCGGCTACTTCCATAGCTGCCACCAGCTCTTCTTGGCGGCAGGGGCGGCAGGCGCCTGCAGTTCGGCCACGATCGATTCGATCCGGGTGCGGCATTGCACGTCGTAGTCTTTGCTCGGATCGCAAAGGGCCAGGGTCCGGGCGCAGTAGTCGAGGGCTTCTTCAGTGCGTCCACGAGCCTTGAAGTAGTCCACCGAACAGGACATCACCGACACCTCGTTCATTTCCAGCACGCAGGACTCATAGCGCTGCCACAGGCTGTCGGCGTTGTCCGGATGGGTGGGGGCCAGGTAGCGCGCCAGCTTGATCCGGTCGAACAGCGCCGAGGAGTCCAGCTGCTGGTCGCTGATCTCCTGGGCGGCCTGCCAGTTGAGCAGGCGTTCCAGCCAGATGAGGATTTCGCTGTCGCGGTCCAGCGAGTACAGGGCGTAGGCCACCGAGACGATGTAGCTCTCCGGATTGTGACGGCTGTAGCCGTAGTCCATCGAGAAATGCCACAGCTGCTCCGCGGCTTCGGCGATGCCCGGGTAGTCGTCCATGGCGATACGGGCGCTGAGGACACCGTTGAAGTGCTCGGCGAAGGAACTGGCGGCAATGCCCCGCTGGTGCAGTTCGATGGCATCGGCGTAGCGCTGTTGCTCGTTGTAGCAGCGGTAGTTGATCGCCAGGTTGTTGCAGAGCATCGAGTACAGGTGGGCGCAGGCATCGAACGGGTGGCCACTGCCGGTGGTGAAGTAGCGCTCCATATGGGCTTGCCCCTGCTCGTAGGCATCTTTCTGGGCATCGCGCAGCAGCGAGTAGGCTTCGTCGCGAGCCTCGCTTGGCAGTTTGTCGGCCTCTGGCTCTGCCAGTTCCTCCATGGTCAGGGCGTAGTTGTAGGCATGATTGCCGCTGGCCAGTTGTGGCCGGCACTGTTTCAGCGCTTCGATGATGCCCAGCTTGCGCACTTGGGCGACGAACAAGGCATAGGCGCTGCGGTTGTCGTGCAGGCGACCGGCCTCGATGGCTTGTTGCAGCAGCTCGACCTCGGTGGCCGCGTCGATCAGATCGCGGTCGGCGTCGTGCACTGCGGCCAGGCGCTTGATCCAGGGCTGTTCAGGGTTGCGGCGCAGCGCATCGGCCCGGGCTTCGGCGAACAACCGATCGAGCTGCTCGAGGTCGTCCATTGCGGCATACAGGGCGGCCAGCAGCGGCGTGGTCGCCGGTTCTTCTGAGGTGATCGGCGGCAATGCCTCGAGGAATATTTGCAACAGCTCGCTGGTGACACAGGCACGCATGATGCAGATCGGCCACCAGGCGTTGCGGTCTTCCGGGTCCTTGAGGCGTTCGAGGACCAGGCGTGCCACTGGTGGCCACATCTCCGACTGGCGGTCGTAGATATCCAGGAACGCCCGATGGCCAGCTTCCTCCATGCGTCCGGCTTCCTGCAGCCAGGGCAACTCATACTCGATGAAGCTGTTGCCACCGCCGCTGTCCAGGCTCATCGCCGCCACGTGACAGATCTTCAGGGCGCCGTTCAGGTCGCCCTGGGCGTGCAGGGAACGGGCCGCCAGGCGTGCGATGCGCACGTCCCATTCGCGACGCCGGGGCTGCGACAGGCCAGCCGTGAGCTGGGCGATGGGCTGCTCGAACAGGGCCAGGCGCAGCGGGATGATCTCGATCAGTGAGTTGCCCAGCCACAGCCAGTCACCTTCGTCGATGTCCTGCTCGGGGCTGGCGTTGCGGATGACGTTGATCGCGTCCAGGGCGGCGGCGCGGGCTTCTTCGTCACGCTCATGGCGCGCCAGTGCCAGGGCGCGGCGTCGATGCCGGTCGGCGTCATCCCAGGCCCGCAAGGCGGCGCGTTCGGGGTTGATCAGGGCCAGGGCATAGCGCACTTCGATGGTCTTGAGCGCGACTTCGATACTGCCCATTTCCAGCTGGTCGAAGATCCGATAGCGCCGGTAGTACTCGACATCGAAGTCCAGGGTCTGGGTGGCCATCTGGTTGAGTTTTTCCAGTACCTGCAGCAGTACCGGCTCGTCATCCAGGTAGTTGGCGACCTGCAGGCGCAGGATATCCAGGTTGATCTGCAACTCGTCGCGCGCCGCATCCCCTGAGGCTTGCAGCAGGGCGTCACCGTCGCGATCGATGACGGCCTGCGCGGCAACCGAATCGCCGGCCTGCATCCACAGGGTGTGCAGGCGAGCGATGGAGCCCAGGGAGTCGGCGAATAGAGGCTGTGCTTGCAACTGGGCCAGCAGGGTATCGGTTTCCTGCTCTTGCTGTTGCGCTTCGAGGCGGTCCATGAACTGTTCCAGTTCAATACCGGTAATCACACTGCTGTCCTGCGCCATCGTTAACTCCATTGGATAATGCTGTGTGCATCCATCGATGCATCGTCTGGCAAGCCGGCATGCCCATTTCGCTGATGCCAGCGTCGGGTGCCCGCCGATTCTTCGGCACCTGGCCTGCAAGCCGCGCTTGCTTGCCGCTGCAGAGCGGCGTATCGCGGCCTGGGTGGGGTGGCGACAGCGATCGAGGCTTAGAGGCGCGCACGCTAGCAGGTGAAGTTGCAGAATCCAAGATTTCCCAGGCCTTCCAAGACCATTTTCCGAAGGTTTTTACCGGTGTGGGGCAAATCGCGACAAGGACAGGCCAAACCGCAATAAATGCTGTCGAGCGCCTATAAGGGAATGCTCGATCCGGCCGATAACCTGCGATGGACAATTGTGTTCCCAAGCGGCGACCTGCATCACAGGCTGGCCGCAAAGTGCTTGATAGCCTTCGGCCAGCCGCTATTATCTGCGCGCCGAGGGGCTGTGAAGCCGGGTGGGCCCTGGCGTCTCTGGATTGATCTTCTTACTTGCCTGGAATCTTCGATGCTGGCGTACCACCAAAAGAGCTTTTTGATCGTCGATGATTTCTCGGACTACCGCAGTTCGGTGCGCTCGATGTTGCGTGAGCTGGGCGTCAAGGACGTGGATACCGCCGACTCTGGTGAGCAGGCCCTGCGCATGTGCGCGCAGAAGCGCTACGACTTCATCTTGCAGGACTACCACCTGGGTGATGGCAAGAAAAACGGCCAGCAAGTGCTCGAAGACCTGATGATGGAAAAGCTCATCAGCCATGAAAGCGTGTTCCTCATGGTGACCGCCGAGAGCAGCCAGGCCATGGTGCTCAGCGCCCTGGAGCACGAGCCCGATGCCTACCTGACCAAACCGTTCAACCGCTCCGGCCTGGCCCAGCGCCTGGAGCGCCTGCAGCAACGCAAGACCCTGCTCAAGCCGATCCTCCAGGCGTTGGACCGGGGCAAGCCGGTGGAAGTGCTCAACGCCTGCGTCACCCTGTGCAAGCAGGACCCACGCTATGCGCCGCTGTGCCTGCGCTACCGGGCCGACGCCCTGCGCGATATGAACCAGAACGAGCCCCTGGAGCGCTTGTACAACAGCATCCTGGCGGATCGGCCGCTGCCCTGGGCCTATGTCGGGTTGGGGCGCCTGCTGTTCAAGCGCGGCCAGGTCACCGAGGCCAAGGCGGTGTACGAGAAGGCCTTGAAGGCTTTCCCGATGATGCCGGGCCTGTATGACGGCCTGGCCGATGTGCTGGTGGCCGAGGGCGATACCAAGCGTGCCCAGAGCGTGCTCGAGGAAGCGGTGCGCTTGTCGCCCCTGGCTCCCCGGCGCCAGGCGTTGCTGGGCAAGCTGGCCATGGCCAACGAAGACTTCGAAAGCGCCTCCAGGGCTTATCGCCAGGCGGTGAACCAGGGCGCGCAATCGCGCTTCAAGGACCCGGAAAGCAACCTGGGCCTGGCCCATGCTTTGATCAGCAAGGGCAGCGAGCGCGGCCTCGATACCCGTACCCGGCTGGAGATCAACCAGACGCTGAGCGCCGTAGCCAAGGAAAACCCGGCCGATCCAGGCTTGCAGATCCGCGCGCGACTGATGAAGGCCACCAGCCTGTTGCTCAACGATGCCGAGACGGCCGACAAGCTCACCGAACAGGCCTTGCAGCGACTCGAAGGCATGGAGCAGTTCATGAGCCCCGAGGCGGCGCTGCTGGTGGCCAAGCAGTTACAGATGCTGGGGCAGGCCAGTGCCGGCGCCTCGATGCTCAAGAACTGCGCGGAAATCTACGGTGATGACCCGAAAGTCATGCAAGGCATCGCCAAGCTCACCGATGATCCGACTATCCTCAGTTCTTCCAATGCGGCAGCCGACATCAACCGCCAGGGCGTGCGCAGCTACAAGGCCGGCAACCTGGCCGAGGCCCGGGAACTGTTCCGCAAGGCCCTGGCCATGCAGCCCAAGAACATCAGTGTTGCCCTGAACATGGCGCAGTCGCTGCTGCATGGCGCCGACGCCAACCCGGATGCGGCGCTCCTGGAGGAATGCCAGGCGTGCCTGAAGATGGTCGGCATGATGCCCGATACCGACGCGCGTTATCCGCGCTACCAGAAGCTGCGAAGCAAGGCGTTTGGCGAATGATCGAAAAGCAACAGGCGCTCGACTTTTCCACGGTGATCGCCTCCACCGTACATGACATGAAGAACTCCCTGGCCATGCTGATGCAGGCCCATGCCCAGTGGTTGGCACGCCTGCCGGAAGGGCAGCTGCCTGCCGAGCAGGGGGTGATCGACTACGAGTTCGCGCACCTCAACGGCATGCTGGTGCAGCTGTTGGGGCTGTACAAGCTGGGAGTCAACCAGTTGCCGTTGCAGCCGGCCTACCACGAATTGGACGACTTCATCGAAGCGCAGCTGGTGAGCCACCAGGAAGTGTTCAAGAGCCGCGGGATTTCCGCCACCTATGAAGTCGATCCGCTGAGCCCCCTGGGTTTCTTCGATCGTGAGCTGATCGCCTCGGTGCTGGCCAACTGCATCAATAACGCAATCCGCCATGCCCGCCATGCCCTGCTGATCAGTGTCAGCGACGAGGAAGGCCAGGTGGTACTGTCGATCAACGACGATGGCGACGGCTATCCCCAGGCGATGATCGAGCGCCAGGCCGAGTACATGCAGGGCATCAACCAGAGCAGTGGTAGCACCGGGCTGGGTTTGTATTTCGCCGGGCGTATCGCCGAGCTGCACCAGCGCAATGGCGTCTGTGGGCACACCCGGATCGGCAACGGCGGCCCGTTGGGTGGTGGCCTGTTCAAGATCTACCTGCCCTGAGCGACGGCCGGCGCAGGTTCGGTCAGTTGCTGTGCCGCCAGTTCCAGGCATTGCAGGAGCGTGGCCAGGGCTGTCCCAGGCTCCTGGCCCTGGCGAGTGATGCAGTGGAAGCGCGAGCGGTACCCCAGGCGCTGGGGTAGCAGGGCGCGCAGTTGCCCCTTGGCGACCCAGCCTGCGGCATAGTGGCTGGGCAGGTAGCCCAGGTAGGTGGTAGAGAGGATCAGCGTGGCGATGGCTTCCATGCTATAGGCGCTGACCGCCTGGTTGAAGTGCAGGTCGTGGGGCCGCTGGTGTTCGGCCATGTAGCCTCGACCGACATAGTCGGCGCTGCAGATCCGGTCCAGGCTCAATTCCTCGTCGCGCAGGGCGAACAGCGGATGCCCGGCGGCGCAGTACAGGTGCTGTTCTTCGTCGAACAGATGCCGATAGTTCAAGCCCGACAACTCATGGTGGAAAGCGCCGATGGCCAGGTGCAGGCGATCGTCCAGCACGGCCTGCTCCAGTTCGTCAGGGCGCATCAGGTGCAGGTTCGGCCGTACCTGGGGCAAGCGCTGGCGCAAATGCTTCAGGGCCAGGGGCAGCGGGGCGCAGGGCAGGCTGGCCAGGCTGTCGACGCTGCCGATCTGCAAGTGTTCGCGGGCGTTGGGACCCAACCGGTTGGCATGTTGGCGAAAGCGCTCGATATCGGCGAACAGTCCTTGGGCGGCCTCGAACAGTTCCAGGCCCTGGTCGGTCAGCTGGAAGCCGCTGCTGCCGCGCCGGCACAGGGAATAGCCCAGGCGTTCCTCAAGGTCGCGAACCACCACGCTCAGTCGCGAGAGGCTGGTGTTGAGCCGGGCCTGGGCCGCAGTGAAGCCCCCGGCGTCGACGATGGCGCAGAACACCCGCAACATCCGCAGATCGATATCGGCAAGATTTCCCAGCATGAGGGGCCTCCGCAGGCCTGCTTCAGGTCACCAGCCGAGCCTACTGCATCGATCCGGCGAGTACAGGTCCAGGCGCGCGGGATGGTCGTGGATGCGCTGGTGCTGGCGGGAACAGGCATGTCCGGGAATTTGCTCTGCCGTGCTTGAAATCCCGAACGGGTGGTGCGTATTTTGTACGGGTCGCCGTTCGCGGCTCGTATAACAACAAGGATTGAGTCATGACAACCGATGGCCACAGTTCTCTCGCCGAGCGATTGACGGGCATTGATGAAATCGAATGTGTTACTGCGGATTTGAATGGCGTACCGCGGGGCAAGGTAATGACCGCCGAGGGCTTCCTCGAAGGGCGGCGCCTGCAGATGGCTCGCGGGGTGCTGCTGCAATGCATCATGGGCGGATACCCGCCAGCGCGTTTCTATGGCAGCGATGACGGCGACCTGGCCCTCACCGCCGACCCGCGGCAGATTCATCGGTTGCCCTGGAGCGAGACTCCGCGAGCGCTGGCCATCTGTGACGCCGACGAACTCAGCGGCGAGTCCTCGCGCCTGTCGACTCGCGGCCAGCTCAAGCAGGTGATCGCCCGTTATGCGGCCCTGGGCCTGGCGCCGGTGGTGGCCACCGAGCTGGAGTTCTTCGTGTTCGCGCCCAACGATGATCCCGGCCAGCCCTTCCGCCCTCCGGTCGGCAAGGACGGCCGCCGGGAAGACGGCTACTCGGCCTTCAGCATCAGTTCCAACAACGGTTTGCGACCCTTCTTCAAGGAAGTCTACGAGTGCATGGCGGCCCTGGGCCTGCCTCGCGATACCTTCATGCACGAGATGGGCGTCAGCCAATTCGAGATCAACCTGTTGCATGGCGACCCGCTGCTGCTGGCGGACCAGACCTTCCTGTTCAAGCACCTGCTCAAGGAAGTGGCGCTCAAGCATGGCTTGATCGTGGTCTGCATGGCCAAGCCGCTGGCTCATACCCCTGGCAGCTCCATGCACATCCATCAGAGCCTGGTGGAGATTGGTAGCGGGCGTAACGTTTTCAGTGACGAGTCTGGGCAGCCCACGGCACTGTTCCACCACTTCATCGGTGGCTTGCAGGCCGGGATGGCGGATTTCACGGCACTGTTCGCGCCCAATGTGAACTCCTACCAGCGCCTGTGCCATCCCTACGCTTCGCCGAACAATGCCTGCTGGTCCCACGACAATCGCGCCGCGGGGCTGCGAATTCCCGCCAGTTCGCCGGTGGCGCGGCGGGTCGAGAACCGCTTGCCGGGGGCGGATGCCAACCCTTACCTGGCCATTGCCGCCAGCCTGGCAGCAGGTTTGCATGGTATCGAGAACGAGCTGGCGCCAACGGCTGCCATCCAGGGGGAATTCGAAGTGCCGGATAACCTGTCCCTGCCTTGTACCCTGCATGCGGCGCTGGAGCGCCTCAAGCGCAGCCAGTTGGCCAGGGAACTGTTCGGCAGCGAGTTCATCGAAGGCTACATCGCTTCGAAAACCATGGAATTGACCTGCTTCTTCGATGAAATCACTCCCTGGGAACGGCGTGTACTAGCGGCCCAGGCTTAACCAACGTCGCTGGCCGGGCCCTCGTCCCGAGGGTCCGGAACCTCATTCAAGGAGCCGCCCGGAACGCCGATGCGCCAGATCTGGAAATCTTTTCGCGCGCTGTATTTCGCCTCGCTGATGATGTTGATCGGCTCGGGCCTGCTCAGTACCTACCTGGCCCTGCGCCTGGCGGCCGACCATGTCGACGGCCTGTGGGTCGGGGCGCTCATGGCGGCCAACTACTTCGGCCTGGTCCTGGGGGGCAAGCTGGGGCACCGGCTGATCGCCAGGGTCGGGCATATCCGGGCCTATGCCACCTGTGCCGGCATCGTCGGCGCGGCGGTGCTCGGCCATGGGCTGGTGAACTGGCTGCCAGCCTGGCTGGTGCTGCGGATGATCGTCGGCCTGGGGATGATGTGCCAGTACATGGTCATCGAAAGCTGGCTCAACGAGCAGGCCGATGCCAAGCAACGTGGCGTGGTCTTCAGCGGCTACATGATCGCGTCCTACCTGGGGCTGGTCCTGGGGCAACTGATCCTGGTCCTGCATCCGGCCCTGGGGCTGGAGCTGCTGATGCTGGTGGCGCTGTGCTTCGCGCTGTGCCTGGTGCCGGTGGCGATGACCCGGCGCATCCACCCGGCACCCCTGCGTCCGGCACCGATGGAGCCGCGCTTCTTCATCAAGCGGGTACCACAGTCCCTGAGCACGGTACTGGGCTCGGGGCTGATCGTCGGTTCGTTCTACGGCCTGGCGCCGCTCTATGCCTCGCAACAGGGCTTGAGCACCGAGCAGGTGGGCCTGTTCATGGGGAGCTGCATCTTTGCCGGCCTGGTCGTGCAGTGGCCCCTGGGCTGGCTGTCCGATCGCTTCGACCGGGCCTTGCTGATTCGCTGCTTCGCCCTGTTCCTGGCGGTGATGGCCTTGCCGTTGGCGATCTTGCCCACGGTGCCTTTGGAAGTGTTGTTCATCCTGGGTTTTTTCTGTTCGCTGATGCAGTTCTGTCTCTATCCGCTGGCCGTGGCGTTTTCCAACGACCACGTGGAGGGCGATCGACGGGTGTCGCTGACGGCGATGCTGCTGGTTACCTACGGCGTGGGAGCGAGCATCGGGCCGTTGGCGGCCGGCGTGCTGATGAAGCTGTTCGGCAGCCAGATGCTCTATGCCTTCTTCTGTTTCTTTGCCGTGGTACTGGTCTGGCGGATCCGGCCTAAGGCCGTGACCAACCTGCACCAGGTCGACGATGCGCCGCTGCATCACGTGGCGATGCCGGACAGCATGTCCAGTTCGCCGCTGGTGGCGGCCCTCGACCCGCGGGTGGACGAGCAGGTGGTGCAGGATCAGATGCAGGTCGCTCCTGCGACGGACGCCGTGCCGCCCATGTCGTCTGAATCCGGGGCAGGCGACGAGGAGCCCGTTGGCGAAGAGCGTGATGGCGAGCCGCTGGGCGAAACCAGGCCTTAGCGCTCGAGATGAAAAAAAACGGGCAGTTGCCGCAAGGCACTGCCCGTTTTTCATGGATCTTCGGCGATCACATATCGTCTTTGTCGAAGCGCCGTGCTTCGCGCTGCAACTGATAGACGAAGCGCTCCACCTGGCGCTGCACCAGGCCGCTCATGTTGTGAAAGCGTACGCCGGCGAAAGTGGTGTCGATCCTTTCTTCGTAGTGCAGGTAACGCAGTTCCACCGGTGCGGTCATGCTGCCGAAGGGCAGGGCGGCGATGAAGCGCTCATAGACCTGGCCCAGTTGCAGGCGAGCGGAGATCTCGCCGTCGAAGCGCAGCTTGCAGCCGGTGGCGGAGATATCCAGCAGCTTGCCGGTCAGGGGCGACTTGAGCTTGTCGCCGCCCAGCTCGATATCCACCAGCTGTGCCAGTTTAAGGGCGGCGCGGAAGGCATTGCGGCGTTGGTGGTAGACCACTTCGTCCGGCAGGGTGGTGCGGTAGCAGCGGCCGCCACCAGACTCGTCCAGGGTCGGCAAGCCGTTGCTTTCCCAGGCGATGCGTACGCCTTCGTGGAAGCCTTCGACACGGAATGCTTCGCCGGCGAGCATGAAGCGTTCGCCGTCGCGGGGAATCATTTCGTCGAGCGCGAGCGTATTGCTGTCGCGGTCCACTTCCACCACGTAGCTCTGGAAGCGCTGGCTGCGCTCATGGAAAGTGATGATCAGCGGATCGTGGCTTTCTTGCAGCAAACGCAGGTTGGAAGAGATCTCCAACGGGGTGGTTAGCACCTTGGGTGGCTGCGGAGCATCTTCCGCGTTTGATGCTGTGAACACGGTTCATCAATCTCCAGACAAAATACAACTACACGCAGGGGCTAGCATTTTGCCAGCATGTTTCGCGGCTTGGTAGCACGCGCTCATTTTTGCGGCCTAAGCCTGACTGAGTGGGCGTTGCTTCGCAAGCATCGAGGTGGAGCCGCGGGCGTCGTAGAGGGCTGGAGGTTCGCCGCCATTGAGGATCTTCAACTGGTTGGCGGTGGTGGCCTGCTGGATCTGGATCGAGCGGCCGTTGAGCTCGTTGGTGGCCTGGCATTCAGCCAGGAGCTGGACCAGCAGGTCGCCCTGCTCGAGCAATTGCGCGCCCAGGCTGGAGTGGCTGGCCAGTTGTGCAAGGCCTTCGCGATTGGCGGGCAGGCCAAGACTGTCCAGGAGCTGGGTGCGGGTGCGGCCATGCTGTTCCAGCAAGACGATCAGGGCCTGTTTCTGCGCCAGGATCTCCTCCAGCAACGGCATGTCGCGGCCGTGCAGGGCGATGGATTCGGCCCTGAGCAGCTCCAGCAATTGTTGAGCTGGAGCAAGGTCATCGGTGATCAGTTGCAGTAGGTTGGTATCGTGCATGGCTGGCCTTGGGGATTAAGCGTCCAAAAGCCTGGCGCAAGCCTGTGGCTAGCGCTGGGCTTCGAAATTGAGCAGTTTGCTGGCTACACGGTTGCTGTCGACTTGGTAGCTGCCATCGGCGATAGCTTGCTTCAGTGCTGCCACCCGGGCTTTGTCGGCAACAGGCTGGTCGCGCAGCTTGTCAGTGATTCGTTGCAACTGTTGAGCCTCATTGCTGAGGTGTACCGATTCCCCGCTTTTGCTGGTCTCGGCTGTGCTTACCTGGGCTGCGGGCTTGCCGGCATCACCGGTTTCCTTGCTGGCGCTGGTACGCGTACTGCCTGTCAGTGGGGAGGAGCTGTTCAAACGGCTGAAGTCGATGACCATGATGAGTAAAACCTCTGGGTATTTGGACGCTTGCCATGTTCTCGGCCATACCCTGGAAAACTTTAGGCTCAATTGTCGACAAGCCAAGGCAGGTATCTGCGACCCGTTATCGGTCACAGTTTAGGGAACGGGAGGGGCGAGCGCCAGTGATCTACATGGCCACTTCCACCTGGCCCGGCGCGGTGACGCGAGCCTTGATCACCCGTTGCGAATTCAGGTTCTTGACCCTGATCTGCTCGCTCATGCCGCCGTTGGACAAGGCTTCGCCGGGCATTCGTACATTCAAGGAGCCGCTGCGTGCAGAGATCACTACCTGATCGCCCTTGCGCACCACCTCGGCCTGCTCCAGATGAACCAGGGTGACGAGTTGGTCGGCGACCATTGGTCGGACAAGTTTCTGACCAATGGCCTGGTCGATCGAGGTCAGGTAGCCCTGGGCGTTCTGGCTGATATCCCTTTCACGTAGCACCACATCCTCCGGCTCGATGATGGATGCGCGCTTGAGAGGGCGGGCGCTGGTGACCACTTCGCGGAACAGCTTGACCTGTGCCGGCACGAAAACCGACCAGGGCGAGCTGCCTTCGCAGCGTAACTTGACTGTCACGCGCCCCAGGGGCCGGGCCGGGCTTTCCAGGCTGGCTGTCAATTCCTTGTCGCAGGCAGGCATGTGCATCCGTGGATCCAGCTGCTTGACCTCGATCTCATAGCGTCCTTCGGTTTGACTGGTTGCCAGGTAGTCTTCTACCGTGAATTCAAGAAACCCTTGAGTGACGCCGATAAGTAGATCAGGCAGGGTGACCGAATCAGCAACGGCAGGGCCGCCAGGGTTTAAAATGCACAGCATCGCAAGGGCGCAGAGCACTCTGCGGCCAGGTGATGTCAGGCGTCGAAAAAATGTCGTTTTGGCGTTCATAACAGTTAAAAAGCAAGCGCCGTGCCGTTTAGCAATGAGCGTGCGTCGGATCTTAAAGCTTTGGGGAGTCTGGGCATGGCTGGTGTAATGGATTCGGTAAACCAGCGCACGCAATTGGTTGGGCAGAATCGCCTGGAGCTGCTGCTGTTCCGTCTGGACGGTGGGCAACTCTACGGGATCAACGTATTCAAGGTTCGCGAGGTGCTGCAATGCCCGAAGCTGACCTTGATGCCCAAATCCAGTCCTGTGGTGTGCGGTGTCGCGAATATTCGAGGGGCGACCATTCCGATCCTGGATCTGGCAATGGCCACTGGGTCTGGCGGGTTGCAGGATCAGAGCAATCCGTTCGTCATCATCACTGAGTACAACACCAAGACTCAGGGATTCCTGGTGCGCTCGGTGGAACGCATCGTCAACATGAACTGGGAAGAGATCCATCCGCCGCCCAAGGGCACCGGGCGCGATCACTACCTCACGGCAGTGACCCGGGTGGATAACCAGCTGGTCGAAATCATCGATGTGGAGAAGATCCTGGCGGAAGTCGCGCCAACTTCCGAATCGATCTCGGCAGGCGTGGTGGATGTCGAGACCCAGCACAAGGCCATTTCCCTGCGGGTGCTGACCGTCGACGATTCGTCGGTGGCGCGCAAGCAGGTCACTCGCTGCCTGCAGACAGTGGGCGTGGAAGTGGTGGCGTTGAACGACGGTCGGCAGGCGCTGGACTACCTGCGCAAGCTGGTCGACGAAGGCAAGAAGCCGGAAGAGGAATTCCTCATGATGATTTCCGACATCGAGATGCCTGAAATGGACGGCTACACCCTCACGGCCGAGATACGTAACGATCCACGCATGCAAAAGCTGCATATCATCCTGCATACTTCGTTGTCAGGGGTGTTCAATCAGGCGATGGTGAAGAAGGTCGGTGCCGATGACTTCCTTGCCAAGTTCCGTCCTGATGACCTGGCTTCCCGGGTAGTCGACCGGATCAAAGCAGCAGACCACAGCTGAGGGCAGTAGCCCTTGGTGGACCTAGATTTAAGAGGCGGCAGCATTGTCTACGGGTAATTTGGATTTTGAACAGTTCCGGGTCTTCCTGGAAAAAGCCTGTGGTATTTTGCTCGGGGAAAACAAGCAATATCTGGTCTCGAGCCGTCTCAACAAACTGATGGAGCAGCAAGGTATAAAAACCTTGGGCGAGCTGGTTCAGCGGATCCAGACCCAGCCACGCGGCGGTTTGCGCGAGATGGTAGTGGATGCCATGACGACCAACGAGACCTTGTGGTTCCGCGACACCTACCCATTCGAGGTGTTGAAGAACAAAGTGCTTCCCGAGGCGATCAAGGCCAATCCCAACCAGCGCTTGCGGATCTGGTCCGCGGCTTGTTCCTCGGGACAGGAGCCTTACTCGTTGTCGATGTCCATCGACGAGTTCGAGCGTACCAACATGGGCCAGTTGAAGATGGGCGCGCAGATCGTCGCAACCGATCTGTCCGGGACCATGCTCAACAACTGCAAGACCGGTGAATACGACAGCCTGGCCATTGGTCGCGGCTTGTCGGCCGATCGTCTGCAGCGTTATTTCGACCCCAAGGGGCCAGGACGCTGGGTGGTCAAGTCGCCGATCAAGAACCGCGTTGAGTTCCGCTCGTTCAACCTGCTGGACAGCTATGCCAGTCTGGGCAAGTTCGACATCGTGTTCTGTCGCAACGTCCTGATCTACTTCTCGGCGGAAGTGAAGAAGGACATCCTGATGCGCATCCACAGCACCCTGAAGCCGGGCGGTTACCTGTTCCTGGGGGCGTCCGAGGCGCTCAACGGCTTGCCGGATCATTACCAGATGGTCCAGTGCAACCCGGGGATCATCTACCAGGCCAAGTAACCTGGATTGATCGCTACGCCAAAGGAGGCCCTCGGGCCTCCTTTTTCATGTTCGTCATTTAATGCCGAGATGGCAGGGTGATTGCCGCTTTGCCGGCGCTTCGCGGAAAACCATTGCCGCTTTTCTGGCATTTGCCGCCTTGCCGTTACCGGGAGGGCCTTGATTTACGGGGTTTCTTGGGTTGGCACGCGGATTGCTAGTTTGATGTCAACGTAAAATCAGGTCACCCAAAGGTTTCCCGACATGAGCATCAGCTTCGATAAAGCGCTCGGTATTCACGAACAGGCTCTCGGCTTTCGCGCCAA
The DNA here is from genome assembly GCF_009380155.1 of Pseudomonas piscis. GTDB lineage: Bacteria > Pseudomonadota > Gammaproteobacteria > Pseudomonadales > Pseudomonadaceae > Aquipseudomonas > Aquipseudomonas piscis. The sequence continues at coordinate 710,003 of NZ_WHUV01000003.1, forward strand.
GCGGGCCGAAGTATTGGCCAACAACATCTCCAACGCCGACACCCCGAACTACAAGGCTCGGGACCTGGACTTTTCCGCCGTGCTCGCCGAGCAGAACGAAAAGGTCAGCAAGGGGACGTTCGGCTTGAACCTGACCAATAACCGGCACATCGAAGCGCAAGGCGTGAGCGCTGGCGACGAGTCGCTGCAATATCGCACGCCAATGCAACCTTCGATCGACCAGAACACCGTGGACGCCCAGCTCGAGCAGTCGAACTATGCGCAGAACGCGGTGGAATTCCAGGCCAGCTTCACGCTGCTCAACAGCAAATTCAAAGGGCTGGTGGCAGCCCTGCGCGGAGAGTAATCCATGTCCCTTGCCAGTGTTTTCAATATTGCCGGTAGTGGCATGAGCGCTCAGACCACCCGTCTGAACACCGTCGCCAGTAACATCGCCAACGCCGAGAGCGTGTCGTCGAGCATCGACCAGACCTACCGCGCCCGGCATCCGGTGTTCGCCACCATGTTCCAGAACGCCCAGGGTGGGGATCGCGGTTCGCTGTTCCAGAATCAGGACGCTGCCGGGCAGGGCGTACAAGTGTTGGGCGTGGTCGAGGACCAGAGCAACCTCGAGGCGCGCTACGAGCCCAATCATCCGGCAGCCGATGCCAAGGGCTATGTCTACTACCCCAACGTCAATGTGGTGGAAGAGATGGCCGACATGATTTCCGCCAGCCGTTCGTTCCAGACCAACGCTGAAATGATGAATACCGCCAAAACCATGATGCAGAAGGTCCTGACCCTCGGTCAGTGATAAGGGGCGAATCCGATGAGCGTTACTGATACCACTACAGCCCCATCCCTCAAGGATGTGTTGGCCAATTCGTCGAAAAAGACCACGACCACCAGTGCTGATGGCCTCGCTGCGGCAACCAACAGCACCACCGGCAAGCAGTCCTTGGGCAAGGATGCATTCCTCAAGCTGCTGGTAACCCAGCTGAATAACCAGAACCCGCTGGATCCTCAGGACAACAGTGCGTTCGTGGCCCAGTTGGCGCAGTTCTCGACCCTGGAAGGGATCACCACGCTCAATACGTCGGTGAACTCCATCACGGGCAACTACAAATCGTCCCAGGCCTTGCAGGCTTCGTCCCTGGTCGGGCGCTCGGTGATCGTCCAGAGCGGCACCACCCAGGTCGATACCAGCAAGAGCATGACTGGCTCGGTGACCGTTCCGACCAGCGTGAGCTCGGTCACTGTGGCCATCACCGACAAGGACGGCAACACCGTCAAGACCATCGACATGGGCAGCCAGAAGGCTGGCAACGCCAGCTTCGTCTGGGATGGCACCAAGGCCGACGGCACCAAGGCTCCGCCGGGCAACTACACCTTCAAGGCCAGTACCACCATCGATGGCAAGGGTACTTCCCTGATCACTTACCTGCCGGCCACGGTCAACAGCGTCACCATCAGCCAGACCGGCGGTGAGCTGATGCTGAACCTGGCGGGCATGAGCAGCCCGATCGGGCTGTCCAAAGTACAAACTATTGGTATCTAGAGCCGACTAAGCGGCACGAGGAGTGGAATATGTCTTTCAATATCGGCCTTAGCGGTCTCTACGCTGCCAACAAGCAACTGGATGTGACCGGTAACAACATCGCCAACGTCGCCACCACCGGCTTCAAGTCTTCCCGTGCGGAATTCGCCGACGTGTACTCGGCCACCAAGCTGGGCAGCGGCACCCAGGTGGTGGGCAACGGCGTGCGCCTGGCCAGCGTGTCCCAGCAGTTCACCAATGGTGATATCAACAACACCGGCAACGTGCTGGACATGGGTATCCAGGGCCAGGGTTTCTTCGTGCTGAGCACCAATGGCTCGCTGAGCTACACCCGCGCCGGCGCCTTCAAGGCCGACAAGGAAGGTTACATCACCACCAGCGACGGCACTGCCCGCCTGCAAGGCTATGCCGTGGATGCCAACGGCAAGATCATCAACGGCGTGTTGACCGACCTGCGGATCGATACTTCGAACCTGGCGCCAAAGCCGACCGACTCGATCTCCTCGACCATCAACCTGAACTCCAGCGAAATTCCGATCAACGTCAACCCTACGGCTCCGGCCCCGGCGTATGTGTTCGATCCGACCAAGAGCGAAACCTACAGCAAGCAGTTCAGCACCCCGGTGTATGACTCCCAGGGCAACAAGCACGTCATGGATCAGTACATGATCAAGACGTCCAATCCCAACGAGTGGCAGACCTACACCCTGATTGATGGCCGCAACCCCGACGGTACGGCTTTCAGTATGGCCAACCAGGCGCCGATCACCATCAAGTTCGATTCCTCGGGCAAGCTCCAGTCCCTGACGCCGCCAACCGCGCCGGCCACCAGCCAGTTCACGGTGAGTGGCAACAGCATCGTCATGGGCAACTGGACCCCGGGCAACGTGGTCAATGGCAACTTCGTCCCCAACGGTTCGGTAGCAGCGGCAGGCGGCGTGAAGATCGACATGACCAAGACCGGCTCGGTACTGGGTGATACCGCCCGCTCGGTAGTCGCGCAGAACGGCTACTCCACTGGCCAGATTACCAACCTGACCATCGACGGCAGTGGTGTGATGCTGGCCAACTTCAGCAACGAGCAGACCAAGCCGATCGGTCAGATCTCCCTGGCCAGCTTCACCAACGAGCAGGGCCTGCAGCCGATCGGTGGTACCCAGTGGAAGGAAACCTACTCCTCGGGTATCCCGGGTTATGACGCGCCGAAGACCGGCACTCTGGGTGCGATCCAGTCCAACTCCCTGGAAGAGTCCAACGTCAACCTGACCAACGAGCTGGTGAACCTGATCAAGGCCCAGAGCAACTACCAGGCGAACGCCAAGACCATCTCCACCCAGAGCACCATCATGCAGACCATCATCCAGATGACCTGATGCCACTCTGGCGTGTTGGACAAAAAGCCCCTCTCTGAGGGGCTTTTTTATGCCTGTTCGCCGCCGACTGGTCTTTGCGGCCTGGGGTGGCCCGTCGGAGTGCGGGCGCGCGTCAGGCAGGGGGCTGGAGTTGTTCGCGAGGCCGCTAGCGCGGGGTTTGTCGCGGGCAAAAGAAAACCCCCGATACACCAGGGGCGTATCGGGGGTTGGCACAGGCGCCAATGAAGGCGCCTGTCTGCTCAGCTTATTGGCAAGCTTCGCAATCCGGCTCGTCGATGGCGCAAGCCTTCGGTACCGGAGCGGGACCGGCAGGGGCTGCCAGGACCGAGCTGTCACCGTGGTCGCCGCCGCTGGAAACAGCGTTCAGCTTGCCGGTGTTGATGGTGGACTTCTCGGTGCTGGTGGCGGCCAGTGCACGGAGGTAGTAAGTGGTTTTCAGGCCACGGTACCAAGCCATGCGGTAGGTCACGTCCAGCTTCTTGCCCGAAGCGCCGGCGATGTACAGGTTCAGCGACTGGGCCTGGTCGATCCACTTCTGGCGACGGGAGGCGGCATCGACGATCCACTTGGTCTCGACTTCGAACGCGGTGGCGTACAGGTCCTTCAGTTCTTGCGGGATACGCTCGATCTGCTGTACCGAGCCGTCGTAGTACTTCAGGTCGTTGATCATGACCGAGTCCCACAGGCCGCGAGCCTTGAGGTCGCGTACCAGGTACGGGTTGATCACGGTGAACTCGCCCGACAGGTTCGATTTCACGTACAGGTTCTGGTAGGTCGGCTCGATCGACTGCGATACGCCAGTGATGTTGGCGATGGTCGCGGTTGGCGCGATGGCCATGATGTTCGAGTTGCGGATGCCTTTCTTCACGCGTTCGCGGATCGGTGCCCAGTCCAGGGACTCTTCCAGGTTGACGTCGATGTACTTGGCGCCACGGGCCTCGATCAGGATCTGCTGGCTGTCCAGCGGCAGGATGCCCTTGGACCACAGCGAGCCGTCGAAGGTCTGGTAGGCGCCGCGCTCATCGGCCAGGTCGCAGGAAGCCTGGATGGCGTAGTAGCTGACCGCTTCCATCGACTTGTCGGCGAAGTTCACGGCGGCGTCGGAGCCATACGGGATGTGCTGCAGGTACAGCGCGTCCTGGAAGCCCATGATGCCCAGGCCCACTGGACGGTGCTTGAAGTTCGAGTTCTGCGCTTGCGGCACCGAGTAGTAGTTGATGTCGATCACGTTGTCGAGCATGCGTACGGCAGTCTTGACGGTACGCGCCAGCTTGGCGGTATCCAGCTTGCCATCGACGATGTGGTTCGGCAGGTTGATCGAACCCAGGTTGCACACGGCGATCTCGTCGGCGTTGGTGTTCAGGGTGATCTCGGTGCACAGGTTCGAGCTGTGGACCACGCCTACGTGCTGTTGTGGCGAGCGCAGGTTGCATGGGTCCTTGAAGGTCAGCCATGGGTGGCCGGTCTCGAACAGCATCGACAGCATCTTGCGCCACAGGTCTTTGGCCTGGATGGTCTTGAAGACCTTGATCTTGTTGTACTCGGTCAGGGCTTCGTAGTACTCGTAGCGCTCTTCGAAGGCCTTGCCGGTCAGGTCGTGCAGGTCAGGTACTTCCGATGGCGAGAACAGGGTCCACTTGCCGTCGTCGAAGACGCGCTTCATGAACAGGTCCGGGATCCAGTTGGCGGTGTTCATGTCGTGGGTGCGGCGACGGTCGTCACCGGTATTCTTGCGCAGCTCGAGGAATTCCTCGATGTCCAGGTGCCAGGTTTCCAGGTAGGCGCAGACCGCGCCCTTGCGCTTGCCACCCTGGTTGACCGCGACGGCGGTGTCGTTGACCACCTTCAGGAATGGCACGACGCCTTGGGACTTGCCGTTGGTGCCCTTGATGTACGAGCCCAAGGCGCGTACCGGGGTCCAGTCGTTACCCAGGCCACCGGCGAATTTCGACAGCATGGCGTTGTCGTGGATGGCGCCGTAGATGCCCGACAGGTCATCCGGAACTGTGGTCAGGTAGCAGCTGGACAGCTGCGGGCGCAGGGTACCGGCGTTGAACAGGGTCGGGGTCGACGCCATGTAGTCGAAGGACGACAACAGGTTGTAGAACTCGATGGCGCGGTCTTCGCGTTGTTTCTCTTCGATCGCCAGGCCCATGGCCACGCGCATGAAGAAGATCTGAGGCAGTTCGAAGCGCACGCCATCCTTGTGGATGAAGTAGCGGTCGTACAGGGTCTGCAGGCCCAGGTAGGTGAACTGCTGGTCGCGCTCGTGGTTGATGGCCTTGCCCAGTTTCTCCAGGTCGAATTCGGCCAGTACCGGGTTCAGCAGTTCGAACTCCACGCCCTTGGCGACGTAGGCCGGCAGGGCCTTGGCGTACAGGTCGGCCATCTCGTGGTGGATGGCGCTTTCGGCGACGCCCAGGAAGCCCAGGGCTTCGGCGCGCAGGGTGTCCATCAGCAGGCGGGCGGTGACGAACGAGTAGTTGGGCTCGCGTTCCACCAGGGTGCGGGCGGTCATCACCAGGGCGGTGTTGACGTCCTTGATGGCCACGCCGTCGTACAGGTTCTTCAGGGTTTCGCGCTGGATCAGGTCGCCGTCGACTTCTTCCAGGCCTTCGCAGGCTTCGCTGACGATGGTGCCCAGGCGGCCCATGTCCAGAGGCGCGAAGCTGCCATCGGCGCGGGTGATGCGGATCGAAGGGTGGGCGTTCACCGGCTCTTCGCTGCTGGAGCGGGTGGCGCGTTCCTTGGCGCGGGAGTCACGATAGATCACGTAGTCGCGGGCGACTTTCTGTTCGCCGGCGCGCATCAGGGCCAGTTCGACCTGGTCCTGGATCTCTTCGATATGGATGGTGCCGCCCGAAGGCATGCGACGCTTGAAGGTGGCAGTGACCTGTTCGGTCAGGCGCGCCACGGTGTCGTGGATTCGCGACGAGGCGGCAGCGGTGCCGCCTTCAACTGCGAGGAACGCTTTGGTGATAGCGACGGTGATCTTGTCGTCGGTGTAGGGAACGACAGTGCCGTTACGCTTGATCACGCGCAGTTGGCCAGGTGCGGTAGCAGACAGATCCAGGTTGGAATCGCCGGCCTGCGGCGCATGGGCCTGCGGGTTCTCGCGAGTTGTGTCGGTTTGCATGGGTGTCTCCACGTTCTCTATGTTTATTTGGGCACCAAGAAGGTGCCCACCGTTCCGTCCAGAAGCACTGCAGCCGGCACAGGCCGGCATGACGACTTCGGAACAGTTCAGGAAGGGGGCTTTTGGCGCCGCTTCCATGCCGAAGTCCTGGGTGCCGGGCATGGGCTCCGACACCTTGTTCCTGGGTGGCAGTCTGTTGCTGCAACACCCGTACCGTCTTCTCCTGGGCAGGGTGGAAAACGGTGCCATCCGCACGCGCGGTGTTGGTCTTCTAAAACAGCGATTGGTTCCACCAAACGGGCGCAAGAAAAGCGCTTGAGTTTCTTGTCTGAATTGTGTTTGGTTTTTTGGGTAAAACCCTAGATATAGGGTTTTTTTGCCGCCGGGCTACAAGATAATGCGTTTGGGGGGTGGTTGCAACGTACGGCCTGTGGATAAGTTTGTGCGTAAAGTGTGCATGGACTGGGTAAAACTCTCGCAGCCCGCAGTCCCACTGCATGGAACCGTTTGTCACTGTTTTTTACCTGCAAAAATTGCCCGGGGACGGATTTTTGCGGGCGCGAACCCTATCACAAAAAACCGTCCTGTCCGAGCCGTTTCAGTGGCTTGTATGGAGGCCCGCGGCGGTTGCTACAATCCGTCGCGATCCACCGCGCAAGGCGTCTCCTTCAGGGCCGGTTATCGGCCTTTTTCATGACAGAAGGATGTACGCGTTCGGTTGCGCCCAATGCTGGCAACAAAAAACAAGAAGAGGTCGAGCGTGGAGCAAGAAGCCTGGCAGGTACTGATTGTCGAGGATGACCAGCGTCTGGCTGAGTTGACCCGGGAATATCTGGAGAGCAACGGATTGCGCGTGGCGATCGAGGGCAACGGCGCCCTGGCCGCCGCGCGGATCATCGCCGAGCAGCCGGACCTGGTGATCCTCGACCTGATGCTGCCAGGGGAAGACGGCCTGAGCATCTGCCGCAAGGTCCGCGCTCGCTACGACGGGCCTATCCTCATGCTCACCGCGCGCACCGACGACATGGACCAGGTCATGGGCCTGGACCTGGGGGCCGATGACTATGTCTGCAAGCCGGTGCGTCCGCGCTTGCTGCTGGCGCGGATCCAGGCCCTGCTACGGCGCAGCGAGGCGCCGGAGCCTGTCCAGGAGAAGACCCGGCGCCTGCAATTCGGTCCGCTGGTAGTGGACAACGCCCTGCGCGAGGCCTGGTTGTGCGATGCCGGGATCGAGCTCACCAGCGCCGAGTTCGACCTGCTGTGGCTGCTGGTGGTCAATGCCGGGCGAATCCTGTCCCGCGAGGAAATCTTCACGGCCTTGCGCGGTATCGGTTATGACGGCCAGGACCGCTCCATCGACGTACGCATCTCCCGCATCCGCCCCAAGATCGGTGACGACCCGGAGCATCCGCGGCTGATCAAGACCATTCGCAGCAAGGGGTATCTGTTCGTGCCCGAAGCCGCCGCCGACATGCCGTCGTGAACTCGATCTTCCTGCGTATCTACGGCGGCATGTGCGCCGCCCTGGTCCTGGTGGCGCTGCTGGGGGTGCTGGCCCTGCACTTGCTCAACCAGGTGCGTAGCGAGCAATACCGCGAGCGCCTGGCCCATGGCACTTTCTCCCTGATGGCCGACAACCTGCAGCCGATGAGCGAGATCGAGCGCCGCCGGGCCCTGGCCGTCTGGGAGCGGTTGCTGGGCATTCCCCTGAGCCTCAAGACTTTCAGCCAGACCGACCTGGATAGCAGTCAGCGTGGCCGGGTGCTGCGTGGCCAGGCCCTGGTGGAGCAGACCGGTCCGTTCGCGGCCCGGGTCTACCGCCTGGTCAGCGACAAGGAACAACTGCTGCTCAGCGCCGAGGTCCAGCAGATCAGCGAGCAGCTGGCCCGGGCCACCATCTATCTGCTGGCGGACGAGTTGGTACGCTATCCCGTGGCCGAGCAGCCCCAGCGCCTGGCGGCGTTGAAGCAGGACAAGGGGTTCGGCTTCGACATGCACTTGTCGACCCTGGATGCCACCGACATGGACGATGACCAGCGCCGCCGGGTCGCCGAGGGCGATACCGTGATGGCGCTGGGCAAGGGGGGGGATTCGATCCGGGTGTTCGCCGGGCTGGTGGGTACGCCCTGGGTGCTGGAGATAGGCCCGCTGTACCAGATGAATCCCTATCCGCCGCAGTGGCTGGTATTGATCGCGGTGCTGGGCTTGAGCCTGATCGGCTTGATCGTCTATCTGCTGGTGCGCCAGCTGGAGCGCCGGGTCAATGGCCTGGAGGCGGCTGCCACGCGTATCGCCAAGGGCAGCCTGGAGGTCCGGGTGCCGGCCAGGGGCGCGGATTCGGTAGGGCGCCTGGCGGCGGCCTTCAACGACATGGCCGAACATCTGCAGCGGTTGCTGGCGATCCAGCGCGAGCTGGTGCGTGCTGTATCCCATGAGCTGCGGACTCCGGTGGCGCGCCTGCGTTTCGGTCTGGAGATGATTGCCACCGCGAGTACCGACCAGGCACGGCACAAGCATCTGGACGGCATGGACAACGACATCCAGGACCTCGACCGGCTGGTGGACGAGATGCTCACCTATGCTCGCCTGGAGCAGGGTTCGCCGGCCCTGAACTTCCAGCGGGTCGACCTGGACGCCCTGATCAACCAGGTGATCGGCGAACTGGCGCCGTTGCGTGCCAACCTCCAGGTCCAGCGTGGCCTGTGCCTGTCGGCCGCCGATTGCGATGGGGCCTGGGTCGAGGCCGAGCCGCGTTACCTGCACCGCGCGCTGCAGAATCTGGTGGGCAACGCCATGCGGCATGCCGAGTCCCAGGTGACCGTCAGCTACCAGGTGGGCCAGTCGCGCTGTCGGGTGGATGTGGAGGACGATGGCCCCGGAGTGCCCGAGAGCGCCTGGGAGAAAATCTTCACGCCATTCCTGCGCCTGGATGACAGTCGGACCCGGGCGTCCGGCGGCCATGGATTGGGGCTGTCGATCGTGCGGCGGATCATCTACTGGCACGGTGGCCGGGCACTGATCGGCCGCAGCAAGAGCCTGGGCGGCGCTTGCTTCAGTCTCAGCTGGCCACGGCAGCAGGAACCGCGCTAAGGCTCAGGCGGGAATGGCCACGAGGCTCAGGAGCTGCCCGTCCTCGACGGTGAACTGGCCGTCGAGCTCGCGACCCTGGTGCCACTCCTCGGACAACTCGGTCAGCAAGCGCAGGCGCACTTGACCATCGAGGCTCCACTCCAGCACCTCGGCATGCTCGAAATAGAAATTCTTGCGCACCAGCGGGTACAGGGTCTTGTACAGGCTTTCCTTGATCGAGAAGGTCAGGGTCACCGCCAGGGCGTGCAGTTCGTCTGGTAGCTGGTCGCGGCGCTGCAGCTCGGCGGGGGTCAGGATATGTCCTGCCAGGTTGGCCGAGCGTTCTCTCTCGAGCATCACTTCCAGGTCCATGCCCAGGGCTCGCCAATGCTGTTTATCGGCGACGATGGCCGCGGCGCGGCCGGTGCTGTGGGTGATCGAGCCGCAGATATGCTCGGGCCACACCGGTGCACGGTCATCGCCGATCGCCGGTACCCAGTCCAGTCCTTGCAATTGCCACAAGGCGTTCCGGGCGCACAGGCGCCCCGCGAGGAACTCGGCCTGGCGCTTGGCCACCGAGCGCTGGATGTTCGCTGGGGCCTCGATGCCGCTGCGCTGGAAGTCGTCGGCAGCCAACTGCTTGGAGTCGAACCGGGTACTGAGCAAGAGGGTATTGGGCAAGGCCTCCGGCAGGGGCCAGGAAGCTTGCGGGACGGTACAGCAGGCGGGGAGGAGTCGGTGTTCGTTCATGGCCGCTAGTGTGCCGGGTTGCGCCCAGGGTGGGTAGTCGTGCGCTCTATATAAAGAGAGCCGGCTGGCGCTGCGAACAGTTGCCGGACGCAATGCCTTGGGGCACGCCGGTTCAGGCAAGGTTAAGGGGATGTTCAGTGGGAGTTCAGGGCGGGACGTTTACTCTTGCGCCGTACCTAAACGTCAATAGCGCAAAGGAAGTTTCCTATGACTTCGTTGAAAAAACTGCTGCTGGCCTTTACCGTTCTCGGTGCCAGTGCTGCCGCCCAGGCCGCTGACAGCAACTTCGCCAGCCTGTCCTTCGGCCAGACCAGCGACAAGATCAAGAAATCCGGTTCGCTCAACAACAATCTCGGCCATCCGAATGCCGATGGCGTGATCGGTAAGGACAACACCTGGGGGCTGCGGGTTGGTCAGCAGAATGACCAGGGCCGCTACTACGCTACCTACGACTACGTTTCCGGCTCGCACAATGGCATTAAACTGCGTCAGCAGAACCTGCTGGGCAGTTATGACCGGTTCCTGCCGGTGACCAGCAGCACTCGGCTGTTCGGCGGCGCCAGTGCCGGCCTGACCAAGCTGACCCAGAAGTCCCCTGGATTCAGCCATGACAGCGATATCGGTTATGCGCTGGGGGTGCAGGCCGGTGTCCTGCAGCAGGTTTCACAAAATGCCTCGGTGGAGCTCGGCTATCGGTACCTGCGCAGCAATGCCGGAACCCAGATGAGCGAGCGGGGCGGTGGCAAGCAGGGTTCGCTGAGTCTCACCAGCAGCGCCCAGACTTATCTCTCGGCCAACTACGCTTTCTGAAGCGGCCGAGCTTGAACCACGCCGGACCTTGCCTTGGGCACGGTCCGGCGTTGGCGTATTAATCATCTGGGCGCAGGAGTGCCCCGCAGACGTCGAATTTTGCCTGGGAGAGCATTATGAAATTGCTGGTCGTCGAGGATGAGGCGCTGTTGCGTCATCACTTGCAAACCCGCCTTACCGACAGCGGTCATGTCGTCGAGTCCGTGGCCAATGCCGAAGAGGCGCTGTACCAGACCGAGCAGTTCAACCACGACCTGGCGGTGATCGACCTGGGCCTGCCTGGCATGGGCGGGCTGGATCTGATCCGACAGCTGCGCGCCCGGGGCAAGACGTTCCCGATCCTCATCCTCACGGCCCGTGGCAACTGGCAGGACAAGGTCGAGGGCCTGGCCACCGGCGCCGACGACTATGTGGTCAAGCCATTCCAGTTCGAGGAGCTGGAAGCCCGGCTCAATGCGCTGCTGCGGCGCTCCAGCGGTTTCACCCAGTCGACCATAGTCGCCGGCCCACTGCTGCTGGACCTCAATCGCAAGCAGGCGTCCCTGGACGAGCAGCCCCTGGCCCTGACGGCCTACGAATACCGGATCCTCGAATACCTGATGCGCCATCACCAGCAAGTAGTGGCCAAGGACCGGCTGATGGAGCAGTTGTATCCGGACGATGACGAGCGCGATCCGAATGTCATCGAGGTGCTGGTGGGGCGGTTGCGGCGCAAGCTTGAAGCGCCGTCGGGCTTCAAGCCGATCGACACGGTGCGCGGCCTGGGCTACCTGTTCAATGAGCGCTGCCGATGATTCGTTCGCTACGCCTGCGCTTGATGTTGGCCGCAACCATTCTCGCGGTCCTGTTCATGCTGGCCTTGCTGCCAGCCATGCAGGGCGCTTTCAGCCTGGCCCTGCAAGACTCCATCGAGCAGCGCCTGGCTTCGGACGTCACCACCCTGATCTCGGCTGCGCGCATCGAGGACAACCGCCTGCAAATGCCGGCGCAATTGCCCGACGAGCGTTTCAACCTCGCCGATAGCCGGCTTCTGGGCTACATCTACGATCGCGAGGGGCACCTGGTCTGGCGTTCCCGGGCCACCCAGGAAGAGAACATCAACTACCGGCCGCGCTACGACGGACGTGGCAACGAGTTCGCCCGGATCCGCGAGGCCAATGGCCAGGAGTTCTTCGTCTACGACGTCGAGATCAAGCTGCTGGGAGGCAAGAGCGCGGCGTTCAGCATCGTCGCCTTGCAGCCGGTGCGCGAGTACCAGCAGACCCTGGAAGGGGTGCGCGAGAACCTCTACCTGGGCTTCGGTGCGGCGTTGCTGGTGCTGCTGGCGCTGCTCTGGCTGGGCTTGACCTGGGGATTGCAGGCGCTGCGGCGCCTGAGCCAGGAGCTGGACCAGATCGAGAGTGGCACCCGCCAGAGCCTGAGCGAGGAACATCCGCGCGAGCTGCTGCGCCTTACGGGGTCGCTCAACCGCCTGCTGCAAAGCGAGCGCGACCAGCGTAGCCGCTATCGGGACTCCCTGGACGATCTGGCCCACAGCCTCAAGACCCCGCTGACGGTATTGCAAGGGGTCAGCGAGGACATGGCCCTGCGGCCCCAGGATCGTGAGCAGGCCTGGGTCCTGCAAACCCAGATCGAACGCATGAGCCAGCAGATCAGCTACCAGCTGCAGCGAGCCAGCCTGCGCAAGAGTGGCCTGGTGCGCCACCAGGTACGCCTGCGGCCATTGTTGCAGAGCCTGTGCGACACCCTGGACAAGGTCTATCGCGACAAGCAGGTACGGGTCTCGTTCGACCTGCCCGAGCGCTGCTACTTGCCGATCGAACACGGTGCCCTGCTGGAGCTGCTGGGCAACCTGCTGGAAAACGCCTACCGCCTGTGCCTGGGGTCGGTGCGCATCAGCGTGCGCGAGAGCCTCGATGGTTCCGAGTTGTGCGTGGAGGACGACGGGCCGGGAGTGCCGCCGGACCAGCGGGCTCGGATCCTCCAGCGTGGCGAGCGCCTGGATCGCCAGCATCCGGGGCAGGGCATCGGCCTGGCGGTGGTCAAGGACATCATCGAAAGCTACGGCGCGCGCCTGGCCCTGGGGGATTCAGCCCTGGGCGGGGCGGCCTTCCGGATTCACTTCCCGGTCCTTTAGCGTGGTTGCTCACTGGGTCCGGGCGCGATAGGCGCCCGGGGTCAGCCCGGTCCATTTCTTGAAGGCTCGATGGAAGGCCGATGGTTCGGAAAACCCCAGTTGTTCGGCGATCTGTTGCAACGACAGGTCGGCGCGTCCCAGGTGATAGATGGCGATATCGCGCCGCAGCTCGTCCTTGAGTTCCTGGAAGCTCAAGCCCTCTTCCCGTAGATGCCGGCGCAGGGTCTGGGGGCTGACGTGCATGTGCTGGGCGACGCTTTCCAGGTCCGGCCAGTGTTCGCGATCGCGGGCCAGCAGGCGGCGCAGCTGGCTGGCGAGGCTGTCGCCTTCATCGGGGCGCGACAGCAGATCGGCGGGGGAGCGTTCGAGAAAGTGCTTGAGGGTCCGTTCATCCTGCAGCAAGGGCATGCCCAGGTAGCGGCTGTGGAACAGCAAGCTGCTGTGGGGTTGGTCGAACTGCAGCGGGCAGGGGAAGAGCAAGTCGTATTCCGCCCCGTGTTCAGGGCGCGGATAACTGAAGCAGGCTTGTTCCAGGCGGACTCGCTGGCCGATCAGCCAACTGCCCAGCCGGTGCCAGATCACCAGCAGGCATTCGCTGAGAAAGTGCTCGGGGTCCCAGAGTGCGGAGTCCTCCAGGCTCAGCCGGGCCATGTCTCCTTCACGCGTCAGGCTCAGCCGCGGGGCCTGCGGGAATAGGCTATAAAACAGTAATCCGCGATTGAGCGCCTTCTCCAGGGTGCGGCAGTGGATCAGGGCGTGGCACATCATGGCGAAGGTCCCGGGTTTGCTCGGTCCATCGCCGAACCCCAGGTATTCGTCGTCCATTTCCAGCCATAGCTGTTGCAGCAGCTGGGTGAACTGCTCGGGAGCGATGCGGGCCCTGGGCTGGTGCAGCAACTCGGGGCTGATGCCCAGGCGCTGCAGCAGCGGCAGGTAGTCATAGCCGCGACGATGCGCGCCGCCGAGGGCGGCCCGGGCAAAGTGGCTGGCGATAGTACGTTCGCGCATGCAGGCAGGTCCGTCCATTGAGTGGCGGATATTAGCCAGCACCTCCATGAGGGAACAAGGCGGATATCCGCCAAATTGTAGGACGAGAATCGACGAGTGGGCGGAAATCCGCCAAGTTCATCGTTGCTCACTGGAAACGGAGTTCGGCTCTAACCCCTTGTTTTAAAAGGCTTGTATGGATTTTTTACAAGGTGGCACGGGCCTTGCGATAGAGCCTGCAGATCTGCCTGTACGCAGCTCGACACAACAAATCCCTCCAGCGCAGGAGGGTTCGCACTTTAGGCACCGCATGCCGTGATGGAAGCAGCATGCCGGGGCTCTTGAGGAACTTTGCAATGACGACTCGTCAGCCACTGTACAAATCCCTGTATTTCCAGGTGATCGTTGCCATCGCCATCGGCATCCTGCTCGGTCACTTCTATCCCCAGGCGGGCGTGGCCCTCAAGCCCTTGGGTGACGGCTTCATCAAACTGATCAAGATGGTCATCGCGCCGATCATTTTCTGCACCGTGGTGAGTGGTATCGCCGGCATGCAGAACATGAAGTCGGTGGGCAAGACCGGTGGCTACGCGCTGCTGTACTTCGAAATCGTTTCCACCATCGCCCTGCTGATCGGCCTGGTGGTGGTCAACGTCGTGCAGCCGGGCGCCGGCATGCATATCGACGCCTCGACCCTGGACGCCTCGAAAGTCGCCGCCTACGTGACTGCCGGTAGCGAGCAGAGCGTCGTCGCCTTCATTCTCAACGTCATCCCGGCGACCATAGTCGGTGCCTTTGCCAACGGCGACATCCTGCAAGTGCTGATGTTCTCGGTGATCTTCGGTTTCGCCCTGCATCGCCTGGGTGCCTACGGCAAGCCGATCCTGGACTTCATCGACCGTTTCGCCCATGTGATGTTCAACATCATCAACATGATCATGAAGCTGGCTCCCCTGGGCGCGCTGGGTGCCATGGCGTTCACCATCGGCGCCTACGGCGTGGGTTCGCTGGTGCAACTGGGCCAGCTGATGATCTGCTTCTACATCACCTGCGTGCTGTTCGTGCTGGTGGTCCTGGGCGCCATCTGCCGTGCCCACGGCTTCAGCGTGATCAAGCTGATCCGCTACATCCGTGAGGAACTGCTGATCGTACTGGGCACCTCCTCCTCGGAGTCGGCGCTGCCACGCATGCTGATCAAGATGGAGCGCCTGGGCGCCAAGAAGTCGGTGGTCGGCCTGGTGATCCCTACCGGTTACTCCTTCAACCTGGACGGCACCTCGATCTACCTGACCATGGCCGCGGTGTTCATCGCCCAAGCCACCGACAGCCACATGGACATCACCCACCAGATCACTCTGCTGCTGGTGTTGCTGCTGTCCTCCAAGGGCGCTGCCGGCGTCACCGGTAGCGGCTTCATCGTCCTGGCGGCCACCCTGTCGGCCGTGGGCCACCTGCCAGTGGCCGGCCTGGCGCTGATTCTCGGCATCGACCGCTTCATGTCCGAAGCCCGTGCCCTGACCAACCTGGTGGGCAACGCCGTGGCCACCTTGGTGGTCGCCAAGTGGGTCAAGGAGCTGGACGAAGACCAGCTGCAAGCCGAGCTGGCATCCGGTGGCCGGGCGATCATCGACACCCGCGAAAGCGACGACCTGGGCGTGGCCGAAGGCCCGGCGCCAAGCGTCAAGTAAGCTGCGTTGTCCATGAAAAACCCGCTTCGGCGGGTTTTTTATTGCCCGGGACTTGAGCGCAACGGTCATTGCCGCTGACCGTTGCGGTGATTGGCGGACGCGCCGTGGCTGCCTACTCTGTGGGCAGTCGATCAGAAGGAGGGGCACATGCAAGGGCCGTTGGCGTCACTCAAGGTACTGGATTTCTCCACTCTGCTGCCGGGGCCGTTCGCTTCGCTGCTGCTGGCGGACATGGGCGCGCAGGTGCTGCGCATCGAGTCACCGACCCGCACGGACTTGCTGCGGGTCCTGCCGCCCCACGACCAGGGCGTATCGGCCAGCCATGCCTACCTCAACCGCAACAAGCGCAGCCTGGCCCTGGACTTGAAGCGACCTGAAGCCCTGGAAGTGGTACGGCAACTGGTGCAGGACTACGACATCGTCCTCGAGCAGTTCCGCCCGGGAGTGATGGAGCGCCTGGGGCTGGGCTACGAGGCCTTGAAGGCGATCAACCCGGGACTGATCTACGTGTCCATCACCGGCTACGGCCAGACCGGCCCCTACAAGGACCGCGCCGGGCACGACATCAACTACCTGGCCCTGGCCGGCCTGGCCAGCCAGACCGGCCGCCGGGAACAAGGGCCGTTGCCCCTGGGGATCCAGGCGGCGGACATCGCCGGCGGTTCCCTGCACGGGGTGATCGGCCTGCTGGCCGCGGTGATCGCCCGCCAGCAAAACGGCCAGGGCCAGCACCTGGACGTGAGCATGACCGACTGCGTGTTCAGCCTCCACGCCATGGCCGGTGCCGGCTACCTGGCTTGTGGGGTGGAGCCCGGGATGGAGCAGCAAGTGCTCAACGGTGGCAGTTTCTATGACTACTACCGTACCCGCGACGGGCGCTGGTTGTCGGTGGGCAGCCTGGAACCGGGGTTCATGCAGCAGTTGTGCGCGGCCCTGGGGCGGCCGGAGCTGGCGGCCCAGGGGCTGTCGCCTGTCCCCGAACAGCAGCAAGCCCTCAAGCACGCCTTGCAGGTCGAATTCGAGAAGCATGATTTTGCCGAGTTGTGCCGGCTGTTCGAGGGCCTGGATGCCTGTGTCGAGCCGGTTCTGGGCCTGGCCGAGGCCTTGGAGCATCCACAATTGCAGGCGCGCCAGCTGGTCAGCCAGGTGCCCCGGGAGGATGGCAGCCGGCAGGCGCAGATCGCTTGTCCGCTGAAGTTTTCCGCGGGCCTGCCCGAGCCGCGACATGTCGGTGCAAGGCTGGGGGCCCATTCCGCCGAGGTGTTGGCGGAGCTGGGATACGACGCCGAGCGGATCGAGGCATTGCGACGCGACCGGGTGATCGCCTAGGGGCAGGTCATTCGACCCGGGTTTCGCCGCTGTAGACCAGGGTCTGCCGGCAGCGCCTGCACAGGTAGCGCCGCCCCTGGGCCACCAGCTTGTGGCGCTGGGCGGAAAACGGAAAATCGCTCTGGGCGCAGGGGCAGCGGTAGATATAGCGGGTCACGCTGCGCCGCTGCACCTCGTAGGTATGGCAGCGATTGGGCGGCAGTTCGTAGACCCCGCGCATGATCAACTGCCACTCCTCGCCGTGGGGCTGGATGCGGTCGCCGAACAGCTGGTGGGCGATCAGGTGCGCCACTTCGTGGGCCACGGTCTGCTTGAGGAAGTCCTCGGTGTTCTCCCGGTACAACTGTGGGTTGAAGCGCAGCAGGTTCTCGTGCAGGTGGGCGACCCCGGCTTTCTGGCCACGCAACTTGAGGCTGACCACTGGGCGCTTGAAGGGACGTTTGAAAAAGGATTCAGCGAGTAGGAAACAGTCTTCGACGCGGGTATTGAGTTGCTCGGGCATGCTTGGCGGTTCTCCAGAGCGCTCGAGTATGCCGCAAAGGCCGCTGAATCCGAACCGCCAAGCCGCCCAATGGTCATGCCCGGAAAGAGGAAGGCCGCCTTGCGGCGGCCTGTATTGGCAGACAGAGGATTATTATCGGCGCGGCGTCAGTTGGTGTAGATGGGGCCGACGCCCAGGCCCCAGACGATGACGGTGAACGCCATGATTGCCACCAGCACCACCAATCCCACCGCCAGTACCGAGCTGGAGAACAGGAAACCTTCATCGGACGGGATGTTCATGAAGGTCGGCAGCCCGACGTAGAGCAGGTAGACCGTGTAGCAGATGGCCGCCGTGCCGACGATCATGCCCAACCACATGTGCGGATAGAGCGCCGCCAGGCCGCCGACGAACAACGGAGTCGCGGTATAGGTGGCGAAGGCCACGCAGCGCGCCAGGCTCGGATTGGCGTCGTAGGTGCGGGCCATCCAGTGGATGAAGCCGCCCATGACCCCGACACCGCCGAGCATGGCCAGGTACGACATGATGGTCATCCACAGGGCGCTTTCACTGGTCAGCATCACCGGTGCGCGACTGCCGATGACCCAGCCGACCTGGGTGGTGCCGATGAAGGCCGAGATGGCGGGGATCGCCGCCAGGATCAATGTGTGGGTGAGGTACATGTGGCTGATGCTTTCTTCGGCATCGCCACGGATGTCTCGCCATTCCTGATCGGGGTGGGTGAAGAGTCCTACGACATGATGAATCATGGTCAGTCACTCCTTTGTTGTTGCCATCGCCCCCCAACGGAGCGCTACAACCACGTGGCACAGTGCAGGTCTGTATGTGCGACCTTATGTCGCAGTATAGGGAGGAGTTGTCGCCAGATGTACGCCTCTTTAGAGCAAATTGCGCTGTAAAAGCCTGGGCTAATCGCCAGGGTCTCTGTCACCTCGGGCCTGCTGGCCGCTGCTCGGCAGCGCTTTCGCCGGGCGGGTGTTTTTGCGTAAAATGTCCGGCTTTTCGTCACACACCTCGCGGATTCCAAGCGCCATGGGCACTCTTACGGTCAACCAGAACAAACTGCAGAAACGCCTTCGCCGGCAGGCGGGCGAAGCGGTCGCCGATTTCAACATGATCGAAGATGGCGACAAGGTCATGGTCTGCCTGTCCGGCGGCAAGGACAGCTACACCATGCTCGACGTGCTGCTGCACCTGCAGAAGGTGGCCCCGATCAAGTTCGAGATCGTCGCGGTGAACATGGACCAGAAGCAGCCTGGTTTCCCCGAGCACGTACTGCCGGCCTACCTCAAGGAACTGGGGATCGAGTACCACATCGTCGAGAAGGACACCTACTCGGTGGTCAAGGAGCTGGTGCCGGAAGGCAAGACTACCTGCTCGCTGTGCTCGCGCCTGCGTCGCGGCACCCTGTACACCTTCGCCGACGAGATCGGCGCGACCAAGATGGCCCTGGGTCACCATCGCGACGACATCGTCGAGACCTTCTTCCTCAACATGTTCTACAACGGCTCGCTCAAGGCCATGCCGCCCAAGTTGTTGGCCGACGACGGGCGTAACGTGGTGATCCGTCCGCTGGCCTACTGCAGCGAGAAGGACATCCAGGCCTATTCCGACCTCAAGCAGTTCCCGATCATCCCCTGCAACCTCTGTGGTTCCCAGGAGAACCTGCAGCGCCAGGTGGTCAAGGAAATGCTCCAGGAGTGGGAGCGCAAGAGCCCGGGGCGGACCGAGAGCATCTTCCGCGGCCTGCAGAACGTCATCCCGTCCCAGCTGGCGGACCGCAACCTGTTCGACTTCACCAACCTGCGTATCGATGAAAGCGCCACGCCGCGCTTCGTCAACGTAGTGAACCTCTAAGCCCGGGAGTTTGCCGCGCCGCTCATTGCCGGCGCGGCGCGCTGTTTCATTCCGTGGCGGGACGGGGAATGAACGCCAGGTTGCCTTCCGCGGGTTTGCCGGCCAGTCGCTCGCCATTGGTCGGTTGGGTCCTGATCACCTGGTGATCGTCACCCAGGTACTCCAGCAGCTGCGGGCCTTTGTTGTCCTGTGCCACGAAGATCAGGGTGCGCTGGGGGTCCCAGTGCTGGCCGCTGGTGCGCTCCAGCCAGGCCATGAAGTCGGCGCTGGTGCCGTGCTTCGGGAAATCCTGGTTCTCGGGCACGTAGTAGAACGGCGCCCCCCGGTTCTGCACGTACATCGGCAGCTTGTTGTCGACCTCCACCATCACCATTCGCCATTGGTTCCAGGGAGCGATCCGGCTGGCCTCGGCCTTGACCTGCGCGGCGAAACCGAGCACTCCGCCACCGCCGTTGCTCCAGGGGTAGGCCAGCCCCAGCACCAACAGCATCACCATGGCGGCGCTGGCCAATCCCAGGTTCCAGCCGCGACTGCGTTCCCGGCCGAGGTTCCGTGACTGCTCCAGCCGTCGGGACAGCCACCAGGCACCCAGCAGCTGGGCGAAGGGCACCAGGGGCAGGACGTAGTAGCTGCGCCGGCTGCCGCTGGCGGTGAAAAACAGAAACAGCAGGCCCAGGGCCCAGACCAGCCAGCGTTCGTTGGCGTGCAGCTGGCGCCAATGCCGGGTTGCGACCCAGAGCCCAAGGATCCAGCAAGGGGCCCAGGGCAAGGTGTAGAGCGGCAGATACACCAGATAGGTGTAGATCGGCCCGACATGGTCGAACGGCTCGAAGAAGCGGACGACGTTCTCGCGAAATACCAGGCTCAGGCCGCTTTCTCCGGAATGCGGCGTGCCATATAGATGCGAGAGCAGGAACGGCGCCATGTACAAGGCACCGGCCAGCAGTATTGCCAGGGCCAGGCGCAGGTTGAGGTGGCGCTTCCAGCGCCCCTGGGCCAGCAGGTGCGGCAGCAGGATCAGGCCAGGCAGGACAAAGCCCAGCAACCCCTTGAGCAGTGAGGTGATCGCCAAAATCAGGAAGAACACCGTGTAGCGGCCCAGGCGGGTGTCTTCCGGGCCCCGCCAGTACCACCACACCGCGGCTAGTACCCCGCACACGGTGAGAATGTCGGCGGTGGCGACCCGGGCCCAGAAGACGAAATAGAAGGTGGTGGCCAGCATCCAGCCGGCGATCAGGCCTGTGCCCTTGCGGAACAGCTGCTCGCCCAGCCGGTACACCAGCCAGATGCTCAGCCAGGCGGCCAGTACCGAGGACAATCGCAGCGACCAATGTCCCAGACCTCCGGTCAGCCAGGTGCTGGCGACGATCAGCCAGTAGGAGGGCAGGGGCTTGTCGTAATAGGGACTGCCCTTGAGATAGGGATCGAAGTAATCGCCGCTCTGCAGCATCTGCAGCACGATGTTGGCCCAGCGGGTTTCCGGGCCCCATAGCTCGCGCGAGCCCAGGCCGAGCAGCAGGATCAGGGCGGACACACCGAGCAGCAGGGCCAGGGCCTTGCGTTCGCTGCTGCAGATCTTCATGGGCGGGATTCCGTGGATTGAGTCGGGGAGGCGACGGGCGCAGTAACTCAGCGGCGACCGGAGTCGGCGCTGACGCCTCCAGGGTTTGCTCAGATCAGGGGTGGGCTGCGGGCAGGATCAGGATCAACAGGTTGCCTTTCACGTAGCGTTTGCCACCTAGTGGCAGCTGCGCAACTTCCTGGTTCTCCAGGACATCCTTGACCCGCATGACGACGCCTACCGAGCCTTGTTTACGTGCTGCATCCATCCAGGAGCCGATGCCGGCCATGTCTACCTTGCGCTGGGCCGCATCAGGGTAAGCCAGGCCATATTTCAGTTCGCCCTCGGTGTTGTACAGCGTCACTTGTGGGCGCCGCAGGCGCCAGGCCAAGGCCGAGGCCGCGCCCAGGTCGTTGCTCAAGAGAGTGCTGGTCTGTTGGAGTTCCTCAAGGTGCTCCTTGATGAACTGGTCGGGCATCTCCTTGTGGACGATCATCGCCGGCATGCCCGCCGGTAGCAGCGCCGCCAGCAGCCAGATACCCAGGGCCGGTGCCGCCCAGTATTGCAGCGGTTTGGAGGCGGGCAGCAGGTTGGCGATGATCCAGCCCATGAGCATGATGAACACCAGGGACAGGCTGAGCATTTCATCGTGGTCGTACACTGGACGGGTGATCTGCAGCACCAGCAGTACCATCAGGGCGCCAACGCCGATCGCCAGGTTTAGCAGGGCGTTGAGGCGGATCCCCCGGCCCTGGCCGGCGTTGATGCGCTCCACCAGGGCATGGCCCATGAGCACGGCCAGGGGCAGCAAGCACGGCATGATATAGGTCGGCAGCTTGCCTCGACTCAGGCTGAAGAACACCAGCGGCAGGATCATCCACAGCAGGAGGAAGCCCGTGGCGGCCTGGCGCTTGTCCTTCCAGGCCTGGAGCAGGGTGCCGGGCAGCAGGGCCGCCCACGGCAGGCTCGAAACCACCAGGATCGGTAAGTAGAACCACCATGGGCGGGTGTGCTGGGCGTTCTCGGCGGCAAAGCGACGGATATGTTCATGCCAGAAGAAAAAACGCCAGAAGTCCGGTTCCTGGGCATGGATGCTCAGCACCCAGGGCAGGCTGATGAGCGCCGCGACCAGCACCGCCACCAGGCCGTAGCGCAACAGTTGGCCGAGGCGGCGCTGCCAGAGCGCGTAGGGCAGGGCGATCAGCACCGGTAGCAGCCAGGCCAGGAAGCCCTTGGTCATGAACCCCATGCCGCAGGCTGCACCCAGGGCAGCCCAGGCCAGGAGGCGGGCGCGCACGGTTTGGCTGTGCAGGGCGAACCACAACGCCACCAGGCTCAAGTTGACCCACAAGGTGAACTGCGGATCGAGGTTGGAATACCCGGCCTGGCCGGCCACCAGGCCGAAGCTCATATACAGCAAGGCTGCGGTAAAACTCTTGCGTGGGTCGCTCCACATCCGGCGGGTGACCAGGTAGGCCAGCACCACGCTCAGGCCGGTGCTCACGGCGGAAGCGATACGTACGCCGAACAGGTTGTCGCCGAAAATGGCCTGGCCGATGGCGATCATCCAGTAGCCGGCAATGGGTTTTTCGAAGTAGCGGATGCCCATGAAGTGCGGTGCGATCCAATCGCCGCTCTGCAGCATTTCCTGGCTGATCTGCGCGTAGCGGGTTTCATCCGGGATCCACAAGCCATGGCCAGTCAGTGGCAGCAGGTAGAACAAGCCGAAGGCCAGCAAAAGAAAGAGCAGCCCCCAGCGTTGCAGGATGTCGGTCGTACTTCCACCCATGGTGTAGCCGGCCGGCGTGGTGCTTGTTCCATAAGCCTGGGGTGGCAAGGTGCGGTGCATTGGTGTCCTCTAAGTCATCTGCTGGAAGCTGGGGCGTTACTTGTATCGAATGCGGCCGATAAAGCATTACTAGTTAGCAAGCTCAGTATTTTCAGCTTGTAAAGAGTTCCAGGCGGCCGTCTTTAGCGTTTTGGCCAGGCCCTGTTACTGGTGCGGTGCTGTTATAAGTCGCGCGATAGTTTCTTCTATTAGTACAAGTTCTATCGAAGTCAACTTGCTCAAGCGTCTAGTGTGTCTTCACGTTGAATGAAATCTGTTGGGATGTTGTAAAAAAGAGTTATAGCTTGGCCGCCTCCGGCCCAAGTGCCTGTTGCCAGTCCTCGACCTTGATGCTGCCAAGTATCTGCAACGTGCCATCGCTGTTCAGGGTGACGAACAGCGAACTGTTGTACTGACTGTGGGGGGCATGCTCGAAGCCCAGTTGGCTCTCCAGGTCGCTGATGCAATCGCTGTGGGTGACCAGCACCAGGTTGCGTCGCGGAGCCTTGTGCGCCTTGATCGTTTCGCCAAGCTGGCTACCGCAACTGAGCAGCCAGTCCTGAGTTTTCGCGGGCTGGCCGAACATGAATTCCGCGGTTTGCCGGGTGCGGGTGGCGGGGCTGCTGAGGACATCGGTGGAGTCCATGCCCAGAACCTGGAATGCCCGGCCCAGCCTCCTGGACATGCTGCTTCCGGCCAATGTGATGCCATCGCCAGGCCCTGCGCAGGGAGTAGGCGAACGGTCGCAGCGCTCGGCATGGCGTACCAGGGCAATCACTTCGCCGCTGTTCCAATGACGGTACATGCCTGCGCTTTCCATCTGGTTGGCGGCTCCCAGGTCCAGGGGTGCGCCAGGCCAGAGCACGAAGCCGCTGACCAGGATTGCCAGGACTGCCACGCTGGCCCATGCCATGGCCTTGCGGAATCGGTTTGCATGCGAGGCCACGGTGCCCGTGCCGGATTTAGCAGTGTCGATCACTTCGCTTACCTGAACTGTTCTGGAAGAGGGCTTGTCATTCGGGTTGGAGCTGATGTTCTGAAAAGACCGGTAACGCGACCTGCGCTGCAACTGCTTGCCAATCTAGAGCGTGCCGAGTTAGCGAAGGGTGAAAGCAATGTGAAAAAAACGAATGGATCACAATCATTATTTAAAAAGCCGACAGCCTTTGTTCAGCTTGTTGGCCTGATCAATGCTTCGTAGCCCATTTGTACATGGCTAATGATTGCAGAATGTCGATTCCACCAAGCCTTTATTGATTGTTTTTAATTGTGTGGGAAGTTCAGGCGGACTTTATCCGATTGCAAACAGCGAGTGAGAAATCCCCGCATTTAGTTCAGCTTATTGTCAGCTTGCGTAGTCGGTTGGGCGAAAGTGAGGAAGATCTCCCTGCCCGTTGCAGGCAGGGAGATGCTCTGGAAGTGAACAGGGATCAGTGATTGACGGTGTAGGCCAGCATCGCTGACAGCTGGCACAGCGGACGGCCGCTCTCTTGCTGCCACTGATTGAACACGGCTTGTACCAGGGCCTGGTCGCGTTTGCTGCTGGGGACCTTGTCGACGATGCCCTGGGCATTGAGGGCTGCCACCACGTCCTGGGAAGGAATGAAGGTGTCCTTGCCCACCATGCGCAGGAAGCGTGGCGCCGAGAGGCCGCCCAGCTGGTTGCCGTGCTTGGCCAGGTACTGCCAGAGGCCGGTGATGTCCTGGGCCGGCCAGTCGGCGATGAAGCTGCCGAAGCTGCCGTGCTGCTGCTCCACGTCGAGGATCATCTGGGCATTGCGCGGGACGCTCTTGAGCTTGCCCAGGTGACGAATGATCCGCGTGTCCTGCATCAGCCGCTCCAGGTGCTCGGCCCCCATCAGCACCACTTTGTGGGGTTCGAAGCCGAAGAACACTTGTTCGAAGACTGGCCACTTGGAGTCAACCAGGCTGTGCTTCAGGCCGGCGCGAAAGACCCGCAGGGCCAGCAGCGACAGGTAGCGATCGCTACCCAGGGTGCGCAGGTAGTCGTCGCTGGCCGGAGTTGGCAGCCGCGCCTCCAGGGCTGCGGCGGAGCCGAAGCGGTTGAGACAGTATTCATTCAGCCATTTGTAATCGTGCATGCCTGCTCCGGTCGGATCGGGAGTGTCGGTCAGAAGGTCCGTTGTGCAAGGTGGGGGCGGCTGGCATGGATGCAAGCCCCGGCATCTTGCGATGGGGGCTTGCACCTTGCCTCAGGCCGGGGTGGCGCCTTCGCCGGCCAGCCGGCGGTTGAGCTGGAAGCGCCAGCGCACGTACAGCAGCGAGGAGGTGAACACCGCGAGGCTGGCGAGCATTTCCAGCAGGCCGAATAACTGGCGGTTCGGGTCATAGGCCGCCAGCGCGCCCTTGATGAAGTACAGGTTGACCACGAAACACATCCAGGAGTGCCCGCGGGCGCTGCCACTGAGCATGCCGGGCGCCATCAGCAACAGGGGCGCCAGCTCGATCAGCAGGATCACCCAGGGCCGGGCGCCGTGCAGGTCGGCGACCAGCAGGTAATAAATGCACAGCAGGCCCACCAGGGCGAAGAAACACATAAGGCTAAGGGCCCGGGCCACTCGCACCCGGGGTTGTAGCCAGTGGATCTCGGGCAGGATCTTAGGCTTCTTGGCCACGGCCGTTCTCCAGTCGCTGGGCGGTCTTGGCCAGGCGCAGGCCCAAGGCTCGGCACAGGGCGATCTCGTGCTGGTCCAGCGGGCTCTTGCCATCCGCGCCGGCATGGTGGCTGGCGCCGTAGGGGGTGCCGCCGCCCTGGGTCTCCAGCAGCGCCGATTCGCTGTAGGGCAAGCCGGTGATCAACATGCCGTGGTGCAGCAAGGGCAGCATCATCGACAGCAGGGTGGCTTCCTGGCCGCCATGCAGGCTGGCCGTGGAGGTGAACACGCCAGCGGGCTTGCCCACCAGGGCGCCGGTCAGCCACAGGTTGCTGGTACCGTCGAGGAAGTACTTGAGCGGCGCTGCCATGTTGCCGAAACGGGTCGGGCTGCCCATGGCCAGGCCGGCGCAGTTCTTCAGGTCGTCGAGGCTGGCGTACAGCGCACCGCTGTCGGGGATGGCCGGGGCCACGGCTTCGCACTCGGCGGAAATGGCCGGGACGGTACGCAGGCGGGCTTCCAGGCCGGCTTGTTCGATGCCTCGGGCGATCTGCCGAGCCATCTCGCTGGTGGAGCCATTGCGGCTGTAGTACAGCACCAGGATGTACGGCGTGCTCAAGGCAGGATCTCCAGCACGTTTTCCGGTGGTCGGCCAATGATGGCCTTGTCACCTGCTTCCAGAACCGGGCGCTCCATCAGCTTGGGGTGCTGGGCGATGGCGGCGATCAACTGCTCTTCGCTGAGGCTGGTGTCTGCCAGCCCGAGCTCCTTGTATTCGTCTTCGCCGGTGCGCAGCAATTGGCGGGCGCCGATGCCGAGCTTGCCCAGGAGGCTGCGCAGTTGGGCGGCGTCCAGTGGGGTTTCCAGGTAGCGGACCACAGTCGGGGCCAGGCCGCGTTGTTCCAGCAGCTCCAGTGCGGCACGGGATTTCGAGCAGCGCGGGTTGTGATAAAGCGTCAGGTCGGTCATGTGCGGGTCGCATCTTGCGTAAGGTGGCGGCTATTCTAACCGCGCGACGGGCTCTGCTGAACCTCGAGAGTCGTTCGGTCGCAGCGGCCATGGGTGGCCGTGGATCATCAAAGACACTTTCAAAGACGGGAAAACAGGCATGGCAAGGCAATTGGCAGCGGCATTGGCGATCATCACGACCCTATTGCTGGGCGGTTGTGGCAATGACTACGGGGTCGACCAGTATGGCCGCAAAGTCGCCTCCGAACGCCTCGACAAGCAGTGGCTGGTGCTCAACTACTGGGCCGAATGGTGTGGTCCGTGCCGGACCGAGGTGCCCGAGCTGAACGCCCTGGACGAGCAGCTCAAGGGGCAGTCGGTGACGGTATTGGGGGTCAACTTCGACAACGTGCAGGGCGAGGAGCTCAAGAGCGCCAGCGAGAAGCTGGGGATCAAGTTCACCGTGCTGGCCCAGGATCCTTCGCCGATCTTCGACCTGCCACGCACCGAGGCGCTGCCGGTGACCTACATCATCGACGACCAGGGCAAGGTGCGGGAGCAACTGCTGGGTGAACAGACCGCAGCAGGGGTATTGGCGAAACTGCAGGCCCTGCGCGGTCATTGATGAGGGGCGCCGTGGCCACCCGGTGGCCACGGCACAGGACAGTCAGCCTTCTTCCAGCCACCAGCGCAGCGGCTTGCCTTCGGCAGGCCAGAAGCGTACCTGCTCGATGGGCGAGATATCCCAGCGTTCGACGGTCTCCAGGGCCTGTAGGAAGCGTCGTTCCTGTTCCATCAGGGCCGGGGCACAGAGCTTGCGGGTGCTGCCCACCTTGCCGAAGCTGAGCTTCTGGCCATCCAGGGTATAAGGGGCGAACCAGTGGTTGCAGCCGCCATTGCCGTAGGCGCGGCCATCCTCGCCCAGGGTGATGGTCAGGTGGCTGTAGTCGATGAGCGGACGCTCACCGATCCATTCCAGGATATAGCTGCGGTCTTGCTTGAGCTGCAGCGGCTCGGCGGCGCAGCCCAGCAGGCCAGCGCCCAGTGCCAGGACCAGCGCCAGGCGTTTCATTGCGCCGCCTGCCGGCATTGAGGGCACAGGTGGCGCTCGCCTTCGCTGCTCCAGCCGAGTTCGGCGATCCGTGCGCTGGCGGCGGGTTGGCGCGCCTTTTCGCCAAGCTTGGCATCCACCGCGAATTCGAAGTTCAACTGGGTGGCGCAGCTATCGCAGTTGACCTGCCATTGATGGATGGCCAGTTCGCCGAAGACCGGGCCGCTGGCGACCGCGACCCATTGGCCGACCGGGTTGATCAGGTGGCGAACGGTGTCCACCGTCAGGCGCATGGACAAGTCCTTGCTGCCCTTGAGGGTGACCAGCAGCACGTCGCTGGCGCGGATCGAGCCACCATTGCCGGTGACTTGATAGCGGCCCGGCACCAGTGCGCGGCATTCGATCAGGGTGTGTTGCGGGCTCATCAGGGTGTAGCGGAAATCGTGTTCGACCATGGGTCCTCCAAATCTGCCGCGTATGCTAGCACGGGCCCCGGCGCCACAGGGCGCGGGCTCTCGACCTTCGATCAGCCCGCGCGCGGCGCTCAGTCATGGACCAGGTTCTGTGGCTGGCCGTCGAACCAGCTGGCGATGTTGTGCAAGGTGGTGTCGGCGATCGCCGCCAGGGCCTCGCGGGTCAGGAAGGCCTGGTGGGCGGTCACTATCACGTTGGGGAAGGTCAGCAGCCGGGCCAGCACATCATCCTGCAAGGGCAGGTCGGAGCGGTCCTCGAAGAACAGCTGGGCTTCTTCTTCATAGACGTCCAGCCCCAGGTAGCCCAGTTGGCCATTTTTCAGGGCGTCGATCAGCGCCGGGGTGTCCACCAGGCCGCCGCGGCCGGTGTTGATCAGCATCGCCCCGGGTTGCATCCGGGCCAGGCTCTGCTGGTTGATCAGGTAGCGGCTGTCGTCGGTGAGGGGGCAGTGCAGGCTGATGATCTGCGACTGCTCCAACAGTTCCGCCAGGCTCAGGTAGCGGGCCCCCAAGGCCTGCACGGCCGGATTCGGATAAGGGTCATGGGCCAGCAGCTGGCAGCCGAAGCCGGCCATGATGCGGGCGAAGGTGGCGCCGATCTGCCCGGTGCCGACGATGCCCACGGTTTTGCCCACCAGGTCGAAGCCGGTCAGGCCGTGCAGGCTGAAGTCACCTTCGCGGGTACGGTTGTAGGCCCGGTGCAAGCGGCGGTTGAGTGCCAGGATCAGGGCCACGGCATGTTCGGCCACGGCGTGGGGCGAGTAGGCCGGGACCCGGACCACGTCCAGGCCCAGGCGCTTGGCCGCCGCCAGGTCGACGTGGTTGTAGCCGGCCGAGCGTAGGGCGATCAGGCGGGTGCCGCCGGCCGCCAGGCGCTCGAGCACCGGTGCGCCCAGATCGTCGTTGATGAAGGCACAGACCACTTCATGGCTCTCGGCCAGGGCCGCGGTGTCCAGGCTCAGGCGGGCGGCCTGGAACTGCAGCTCCAGGCCCTGGGGCAGGCGGGCGCCGAGAAAACTCTCGCGATCGTAGTTCTGGCTGCTGAAAAGAATCGTACGCATGGCTGCATCCTTGTTCGGAGAGGGCGCCCAGGATGGGGCCTGGGCGTCGGGCTGGGGTTGCCCTGGGTCAGGCCTTTACCCGTGCTTCGTTGGCCAGGCGATCGATGGCATGGTCCAGTTCGTCCAGGGCGGCGAAGGCCTTGGCGTCCTCCTGTTTGAGCAGGGTCTCGCTGCGCTGGCAGGCCGCTCGCAGCTGTGGCACCCCGCAGTAGCGAGTGGCGCCGTGCAGGCGGTGCACCCGTTCGATCAGGGCGCTGTGGTCGTTGGCGGCCCGGGCGGCGTTGATCGCCTCGCGGTCGGCCTCCAGCGAGGCCAGCAACATGGCCAGCATGTCGGCGGCCAGGTCGGCTTTGCCGGCGGCCAGGCGCAGGCCTTCGTCCTGATCCAGCACCTGCAGTTCCAGGCCCAGCTCAGGGCGTTCGCCGCTGCGGTCCGAGCCCTGGTTGCGCAGGGCCAGCCCGGTCCACTTGAGTACCACCTGGGCCAGTTGCCGCTCGCTGATGGGCTTGGTCAGGTAGTCGTCCATGCCGCTTTGCAGCAGGGCGCGTTTTTCATTGGCCATGGCGTGGGCGGTCAGGGCCACGATCGGCAATGGCGGCCCCTGGCGTTCGCTTTCCCACTGGCGGATCGCCTCGGTGCTCTGTCGGCCGTCCATGCCGGGCATCTGCACGTCCATCATCACCAGGTCGAAGGGCTCGTGCTGGATAGCGTTCAGGGCGGCATAACCATTGTCCACCGCCTGCACCTTGGCGCCCATGTCCTGCAACAAGGTCTGGATCAACAGCAAGTTGGCCGGGTTGTCATCGACGCACAAAACCCGTGGCGCACGGCTGGAAAGCGCTTCCTCGGGTTCGCTGCGGACCCTTCGCGGGGTGACCAGGTCAGACAGCGCCCGACGCAGTTTGCGGGTGCAGGCCGGTTTTGCCTGCAACTGGCTGTGGGGGTTGGGGACCGAAAGCTGGAACAGCGTCTGTTCGGTGGTCGGGCATAGCACCAGGACCTTGCAGCCCAGGTGTTCGAGATCCCAGATGTGCTGGCTCAGGCGTTCGGGCGACATGTCGTTGCCGGTCACGCCGAGTACCGCCAGGTCGATGGCCTGGTCGCTCTGGTGGACACCGGTGATGCCGTTGGTCAGGGCTTCCAGGGTGTTGAACGGCGTCACTTCCAGGCCACAGTCTTCCAACTGGTGCTGCAGGGCCTGGCGCGCCAGCTCGTGGTTTTCCAGCACCGCCACGCGCCGGCCCAGCAGCGGTGGCGCGGGCAGGTCCTCGGCGTCGTCGCGGGTCTTGGGCAGGCTCAGGCTGATCCAGAACTCCGAGCCTTCGCCGGGCGTGCTGTCGACCCCGATCTCGCCGCCCATCTGCTCGATCAGACGCTTGGAAATCACCAGGCCAAGGCCAGTACCGCCAGGTTGGCGCGACAGCGAATTGTCGGCCTGGCTGAAGGCCTGGAACAGGGCACGCACATCCTGGTTCGACAGGCCGATGCCCGTATCCTGGATGCTGATGCGCAGTTGCACGCTGTCTTCGTGCTCTTCTTCGAGCATGGCCCGGGCGACGATGGTGCCCTCGCGGGTGAACTTGATGGCGTTGCTCACCAGATTGGTGAGGATCTGCTTGAGCCGCAGCGGGTCGCCGACCAGCGACAACGGCGTATCGCGGTACACCAGGCTCACCAGTTCCAGCTGCTTGGCGTGGGCCGCCGGGGCGAGGATGGTCAGGGTGTCCTGCAACAGGTCGCGCAGGTTGAACGGGATGCTGTCGAGCACCAGCTTGCCGGCTTCGATTTTCGAGAAGTCGAGGATCTCGTTGATGATCCCCAGCAGGCTGTCGGCGGATTTCTCGATGGTGCCCAGGTAGTCCAGCTGGCGCGGGGTCAGCTCGCTCTTTTGCAGTAAGTGGGTGAATCCGAGGATGCCGTTGAGTGGTGTGCGGATCTCGTGACTCATGTTGGCCAGGAACTCGGACTTGATCCGGCTGGCTTCCAGGGCCTCCTTGCGCGCCAGGTCCAGCTCGATGTTCTGGATCTCGATGGTCTCCAGGTTCTGGCGTACGTCCTCGGTGGCCTGGTCGATGCTGTGCTGCAGTTCTTCCTGGGCATTTTGCAGGGTGCTGGCCATGCGGTTGATGCCCGAGGCCAGGTCGTCCAGCTCCTGGCTGCCCAGTGGCGGCAGGCGGGTTTCCAGGTTGCCGTCCTTGAGCTGGGTCACCGCCTGCTTGATCTGGCTCAGAGGGTTGTTGATGGTCCGTCCCATGCGCACCGCCAGCAGGGCCGTGACGGCCAGGCCGGAGGCGATCAGCAGCAGGCTGGCGAACAGGCTGCGATAGCCGCGCAGCAACATGCCGCTATGGGACAGCTCCAGTTCCACCCAGCCCAGCAACCGGTCGGACTCATCGGGGATCAGGTCGCCCGCGAGGTTGCGATGGCGGCCGAAGACCGGCAACTGGTAGCGGGTCGCGTCGTTGCCGCTGCGTTGCACCATCTGGGTGTTGTCGCCGACGGGTGCCGGGTTGAGCATGGTGGGGCCGGCATGGGCCAGGGGCGTGCGGTCCGGAGCGAGGAACGACA
The DNA here is from genome assembly GCF_009380155.1 of Pseudomonas piscis. GTDB lineage: Bacteria > Pseudomonadota > Gammaproteobacteria > Pseudomonadales > Pseudomonadaceae > Aquipseudomonas > Aquipseudomonas piscis. The sequence goes on from NZ_WHUV01000003.1 coordinate 741,283, forward strand.
CTGCGCGCACGTCCTGTTGTTCCAGGGCCTGGGTGGCGATGCGCTCGAGCATCTGGGTGTTGCGGTTGCCCATCGCCGGGGCCACCAGGGAGGCCAGTTGTTCGGCGATCATTTCACCGCGTTGCAGGAGTTGGGTCTGCAGCTCCGATAGCTGCATCCAGGTGAAGTAACCACCCAGCACCAGGGCCATCAGGCTGGTGGGCAGCAAGGTCAGCAACAGTACGCGGCCTTTGATTCCCAGTTTCTTGAGCACGCAACTCTCCTGCTTCCACGCGATTTCGATAGGTGAACGGGCACGTCCGTGATGCGCCACTTGCGCAGTGTAACGATTTGCCGGTGGCCAATCTTGGCAAATTGTTTCGCCTGCGCCGATGGCTGGCCTCGCTGGAAGGAGCCGGTGGTCGGCGCGGGCGGGTGCGACCAAGGCATCGGTTGCCGCGCCTCGGGCAATCTTGAATAATCGGCCAACTGAGAATCACTTGCACAAGCCAATGACTCCCGCATCTATTGACTCCCCCCGTGTCCTGGCCATCGAGGACGACCCGGTGCTCGGTGCTTATGTCCATGAGCAACTGCAGCGCTGCGGTTTTGCCGTGACTTGGTGCCGCAATGGCCAGGAAGGACTGGGCATCGCCCGCCAGCAGCCATTCGACGTGCTGCTGATGGATATCCTGCTGCCCGGAATGGACGGTCTGACGGTGCTCACGCACCTGCGCAAGAGCCATTCCACTCCGGTGCTGCTGATGTCGGCCCTGGGGGCGGAAGCCGATCGCATCAGCGGTTTCCGCCTGGGCGCCGACGACTACCTGCCCAAGCCATTCAGCATCGCCGAGTTGCGGGTGCGGATCGAGGCGATCCTGCGTCGGGTGGCCCTGGACCGGCGCCCGATGCCGCCGGTGCCCGTCAGCCAGCAGCAGAGCCTGCGGTTCGACGACGAGCTGTGCGACGTGTTCTTCGCCGAGCAATGGGCCGGGCTGACCCGCAGCGAATACCGCTTGCTGGAGACCCTGCATCGCAATGCCGACGAAGTGCTGAGCAAGGCCTTCCTCTATCAGCATGTGCTGCAGCGTGGATATGCCGCCCACGATCGCAGCCTGGACATGCATGTCAGCCAGATCCGCCGCAAGCTCAAGGCGCTGGGCTACAGCGAACGCCAACTGCGCACCGTGTGGGGCAAGGGTTATGTGTTGAGCGCCGATGAGCTGGCCTGAGCTGCCCGGGCGGCATTCGGTGTTCTGGAAGCTGGCATTCCTGCTGGTGGCCTTCTGTCTGCTGATGATCTGGCTGAGCTGGTCCTGGGGCCGTTATGTCGAACAGAAGAACCTGTACCTGTCCGATGAAGCCCGGACCACTCTTCACGCTTATGCGCGGGAAGCCGAAGAAGCCTGGAAGAGCGGCCAGCAGACGGGGGTCGATGCCTGGGTCCAGCAGATGGCCAGTCGCGAGAAGAGCTGGGTCGGGGTCATCGGCAGCGACTTGCAGTCCCTCGGCAGCTACCCCCTCAAACCCATGGAGGCCCAGCGCCTGACCTTCCTGCGGGGGCCGGACTGGCCGGTGAGCCGGCATGCCCGGAGCTTGCCCTGGTTGAAGATTCCCTTCCCCGAAGAGCCTTCTGCCGGCAGCCTGGTGATGGAGTTGCCGCAGCGCTTCATGCCCGGCCGCTACCGGTTGTTCTGGCAGATCATGACCAATGGCGTGATCCCCGGGCTCTTTACCTTGTTGCTGTGCGTGGGGTTGTACCGCTTGCTGGTGGTGCCGCTCAACCAGCTGCGTGAGCAAGCCAATGCCTGGCGGGCAGAGCAATTGAATGCCCGGCTGTCCACCGAGACCACCTTGCGCAAGGATGAGCTGGGGGAACTGGGGCGGGCTTTCGACCAGATGTCCGAGCGCCTGCAAAGCACCGTGGCCACTCAGCAGCAGTTGCTGCGGGACTTGTCCCATGAATTGCGCACACCCTTGAGCCGCCTGCGGGTCGCCAGCGAAAGCGAGCAGAGTCTTGTCGCCCTGCGCGAGCGCCTGGGGCGCGAAGTCGACGGCATGCAGCGCCTGGTGGAAGACAGCCTGCAGCTGGCCTGGCTGGATACCGAGCGGTCGCCCCTGGCCGAGGAGCAGATCCAGGTCCAGGCGCTGTGGGAGATGCTCAGCGAAAACGCCTGTTTCGAAAGCGGCTGGTCCAGCGCGCAGTTGCGCTGCGAGCTGGTGGCCGACTGCTGGGTGCGGGGGCATCTCAATACCTTGGCCCAGGCCCTGGAAAACGTCCTGCGCAACGCGATCCGGCATTCTCCGCCTGGCGCCCGGGTAACCCTGGACGGTCAGCGTGAAGACCAGTACTGGCACCTGTGGCTGGACGACCAGGGGCCGGGAGTCGCCGAACAGGACCTGGAGCGGATTTTCGCACCCTTTACCCGCCTGGATGGCTCGCGTCCCGGGGACGGCGGGTTCGGCCTGGGCCTGAGCATCGCGCGCAATGCCGTGGGACGCCAGGGGGGGCAGATATGGGCACAGAACACCGAGCAGGGCTTGCGCATCCATCTGCGCTTGCTGGCGGCACAACCGCCGGTCGTCGTCTGAAGATCGTCAGTCGGCCTTATGCCAATAAGCCATAAGACCCTCACTTTGCGTGATATGGCGTCAGGAGGTTTGCCGGTATGATAGGCGCCCCCGCAGTCTGGATTGCGAATACGCCATGACCTTGCAATACCCAACCATCGCCGATTGCGTCGGCAACACCCCGCTGATTCGTTTGCAGCGCCTGCCCGGCACCACCAGCAATACCCTGCTGCTCAAGCTCGAGGGCAACAACCCGGCGGGTTCGGTCAAGGACCGCCCGGCACTGTCGATGATCACCCGTGCCGAATTGCGCGGGCAGATCCAGGCCGGCGATACCCTGATCGAGGCGACCTCGGGCAATACCGGGATCGCCTTGGCCATGGCTGCGGCGATCAAGGGCTACAAGATGATCCTGATCATGCCCGACAACTCCAGCGCCGAACGCAAGGCGGCGATGACCGCCTATGGCGCCGAGCTGATCCTGGTGAGTCAGGAGGAGGGCATGGAAGGTGCCCGGGACCTGGCCGAGCGGATGCAGGCCGAAGGTCGCGGCAAGGTGCTCGACCAGTTCGCTAATGGCGACAATCCCGAGGCCCACTACACCGGCACCGGCCCGGAAATCTGGCGCCAGACCCAGGGCAGCATCACGCACTTCATCAGTTCGATGGGCACTACCGGCACCATCATGGGGACCTCGCGCTACCTGAAGGAGCAGAACCCCGGTGTGCAGATCGTCGGCCTGCAACCCATGGAAGGCTCGGCCATTCCCGGCATCCGCCGCTGGCCCGAGGAATACCTGCCGAAGATCTACCAGGCCAGTCGGGTCGACCGGATCGTCGACATGGCCCAGAGCGAAGCCGAGGACGTGACACGGCGCCTGGCCCGGGAAGAGGGCATCTTCTGCGGCGTGTCGTCCGGTGGCGCGGTGGCTGCGATGCTGCGTTTGTCCCGTGAAGTGGAAAACGCGGTCATGGTCGCGATCATCTGTGATCGTGGCGATCGCTACCTGTCGACCGGCATCTTCGATGCTCCCAACTGATGGCTAAGCACGAGAGAGGCCTGCGCTTCCAGCCTGCGGGCGGCAGCCGGGCGCCACAGATTCCGGTGGGCAAGAAGCAGCGCCTGAGCATCCAGCGCCTGGCCAATGACGGTCGCGGTATCGCTTTCGTCGAAGGGCGCACCTGGTTCGTCAACGGTGCCCTGGCTGGCGAGGAAGTCGAGGCCCGGGTCCTGGGTGCCCACGGCAAGGTGGTCGAGGCCCGCGCCGAGCGGATCTTCAGCGCCAGCCAGTTGCGGCGCCCTGTACCCTGTGCCCACGCCGGGCGCTGCGGTGGCTGCAGCGTCCAGCACTTGTCCCACGAAGAGCAACTGGCCCTTAAGCAACGCATGCTCGCCGAGCAACTGTCCAAGGTGGCCGGCATCGAGCCCGAGGCCTGGGCCGAGCCCTTGAGTGGCCCCGAGTTCGGCTATCGACGCCGGGCCAGGGTGGCGGTGCGCTGGGACAGCAAGGCCCGCCAGCTTGAAGTGGGCTTTCGCGCGGCCGGCAGCCAGGACATCGTCGCCATCGACGACTGCCCGGTGCTGGTGCCTGAGTTGCAGCCGATCATGCAGCGTTTGCCCGCCATGTTGCGGCGCTTGAGCAAGCCCCAGGCGCTGGGGCATGTGGAGCTGTTCAGCGGCTCGGCCCTGGCGGTGCTGTTGCGGCATATGGCGCCGCTGTCGGAAAGCGACCTGGGGATCCTCAAGGATTTCTGCGATTTCCATCAGGCGCAGTTGTGGTTGCAGGGCGAAGGCGAGCCGCAGCCTTTCGATCCATCGCAGGCCCTGGGCTATCGCCTGGCGGCTTGGGACCTGCACCTGGCCTACCGACCGGGAGACTTTGTCCAGGTCAATGCCGGGGTCAACGAGGCGATGGTGGCCCAGGCCCTGGAGTGGTTGGCGCCACAGGCTGGCGAGCGGGTCCTGGACCTGTTCTGCGGCCTGGGCAACTTCGCCCTGCCGCTGGCTCGCCAGGTGCGGGAAGTGGTGGCGGTGGAAGGCGTGGCAACCATGGTGGCGCGGGCTGCGGAAAATGCCGCCGGCAACAATTTGCATAACACGCGCTTTTTTCAAGCCGATTTATCCCAGCCCCTGGCTGCTGCCGAGTGGGCCGCCGAGGGCTTTTCTGCGGTACTCTTGGACCCACCCCGCGACGGTGCTTTCGAGGTGGTTCGCAATCTTGCGGCCCTGGGCGCCAAGCGGTTGGTATATGTGTCATGCAACCCGGCGACTCTGGCCCGTGACACGGTCGAACTGACCAGGCAGGGCTATCGGTTAAAACGTGCCGGGATTCTCGATATGTTTCCTCAGACGGCGCATGTCGAGGCCATGGCGTTATTCGAAGCGAGCTAGGATGGCTTGTCTAATCCGACTGGTCCTCAAGGTCCGGCTCGCGGGCCCTGCGAGCGAGACCTGAGTGTTGTGAAGGTCAGCGATTTGACGCACTGAACGTGCGTCGTAGGGAAGGTAAAGCAAGATGGTACAGGTGAGAGCGCACCAGCCGATCAACACCGACGGCAGTATCAATCTCGAGGCATGGCTCGATCATACGGTCAGTATCGACATGGCACTGGACCGTGAAGCCTTGAAGGAAGCCTGCGAGTTCGCTCGCGAGGCGGAGCAGCAATACATCGCGGCGAAGAATCTCGATCCCGAGGAGGCATCGTGCTTCAGCACGGGGCTGGAGATCGCGGAGATCCTCGCCGACCTCAAGCTGGACCAGGACTCGCTGGTCGCCGCGGTGTTGTACCGCGGCGTTCGTGAGGGGCAGATCCCGTTGACGGCGGTCGGCCCGCGTTTCGGTCCGGTGGTGGCCAAGCTGATCGATGGCGTGCAGCGCATGGCGGCGATCACTGCCAGCCTCAGCCCACGGCAGTCTTTGGTGCTGGGCACCCAGACCCAGGTGGAAAACCTGCGCAAGATGCTGGTGGCCATGGTCGACGACGTGCGCGTGGCCCTGATCAAGCTGGCCGAGCGGACCTGCGCCATTCGTGCGGTCAAGGGCGCCGACGAGGAGAAGCGCAACCGGGTCGCCCGGGAAGTCTTCGATATCTATGCGCCCCTGGCCCATCGCCTGGGGATCGGGCATATCAAGTGGGAGCTGGAGGACCTGTCCTTCCGTTACCTGGAGCCCGAGCAGTACAAGCAGATCGCCAAGCTGTTGCATGAACGGCGCCTGGATCGCGAGCGCTTCATCAGCGATGTGATGAACCAGTTGCAGAGCGAGTTGCAGGCCACTGGCGTCAATGCCGACATCAGCGGCCGGGCCAAGCACATCTATTCCATCTGGCGCAAAATGCAGCGCAAGGGCCTGGAGTTCAGTCAGATCTACGACGTGCGTGCCGTGCGGGTGCTGGTGCCGGAAATGCGTGACTGCTACACCGCGCTGGGTATCGTGCACACCTTGTGGCGACACATTCCCAAGGAATTCGACGACTACATCGCCAACCCCAAGGAAAACGGTTATCGCTCGTTGCATACGGCAGTGATCGGTCCCGAGGGCAAGGTGCTGGAAGTGCAGATCCGCACCCATGCGATGCATGAGGAGGCGGAGCTCGGAGTCTGTGCCCACTGGCGCTACAAGGGCACCGACGTCAAGTCCGGTTCCAACCATTACGAAGAGAAGATCTCCTGGTTGCGCCAGGTGCTGGAATGGCACGAGGAGCTGGGCGATATCGGTGGCCTGGCCGAGCAACTGCGGGTGGATATCGAGCCGGACCGGGTCTACATCTTCACTCCCGATGGCCACGCCATCGACCTGCCCAAGGGCGCCACGCCACTGGACTTCGCCTACCGGGTGCACACCGAGATCGGCCACAACTGCCGTGGCGCGAAGATCAACGGCCGGATCGTACCGCTCAACTACAGCCTGCAGACCGGCGAGCAGGTGGAGATCATCACCAGCAAGCACGGCACTCCGAGCCGCGACTGGCTGAACCCCAACCTGGGCTATGTCACCACGTCCCGGGCGCGGGCGAAGATCGTCCACTGGTTCAAGCTGCAGGCCCGCGACCAGAACGTCGCTGCCGGCAGGACCCTGCTGGAGCGCGAGCTGAGCCGCCTGGGCCTGCCCCAGGTGGACTTCGACAAGCTGGCCGAGAAGGCCAACATGAAGATCGCCGAGGACATGTTCGCCGCCCTGGGTGCGGGTGACCTGCGCCTGGCGCAACTGGTGAACCTGGCCCAGCAGCTGGTGGAGCCCGAGCGCGGCAACGAGCAACTGGAGCTGATTCCACGCAAGGCCGCGGGCTACAAGCCGGGCAAGCGTGGCGATATCCAGATCCAGGGCGTGGGCAACCTGATGACCCAGATGGCCGGTTGCTGCCAGCCATTGCCGGGCGATGCCATCGTTGGCTACATCACCCAGGGTCGCGGCGTCAGCATCCATCGCCAGGACTGCGCCTCGGTCCTGCAGTTGGCCGGACGCGAGCCGGAACGGATCATCCAGGTCAGCTGGGGGCCGGTGCCGGTGCTGACCTACCCGGTGGATATCATCATCCGGGCCTACGATCGCTCCGGATTGCTGCGTGACGTATCCCAGGTACTGCTCAACGAGCGGATCAACGTGCTGGCGGTCAACACCCGCTCGAACAAGGAAGACAACACCGCGCTGATGTCCCTGACCATCGAGATCCCCGGCCTGGATGCGCTGGGGCGCTTGCTGGGGCGGATCTCGCAGTTGCCGAACATCATCGAGACCCGGCGCAACCGGACTCCATGACAGCCCAGGACATGAACGAACCGATGTATAGCCTCGACGACCTGCTTCACCTCATGGCGCGCCTGCGGGATCCGCAATACGGCTGCCCCTGGGATCTCAAGCAGAGCTACGCCAGCATCGTCCCCCATACCCTCGAGGAAGCCTACGAAGTGGCCGACGCCATCGAGCGCGGCGATTTCGATCACTTGCCAGGCGAGCTGGGGGACCTGTTGTTCCAGGTGGTGTACTACAGCCAACTGGCCCGGGAAGAGGGGCGCTTCGAATTCGCTTCGGTGGTGGATGGCATCACTCGCAAGCTGATTCGCCGTCATCCCCATGTGTTCCCGACCGGGGACCTGTATGCACCGCTGGACATCCCGCGCCTCGACGAAGAGCAGGTCAAGGAACGCTGGGAGCAGATCAAGGCCGAGGAACGTGCTGAGAAGGCTGTCGTGCCGCAGCAGTTGTCGTTGCTGGACGATGTGCCGGCGGCGTTGCCTGCCTTGTCCCGTGCGGCCAAGTTGCAGAAACGTGCGGCCCAGGTCGGTTTCGACTGGCCAGAACCGCTGGCGGTGGTGGACAAGGTGCGCGAGGAGTTGGACGAGGTGCTGGAAGCCATGGCCGACAATGACTCCGCAGCCATCACCGACGAGATCGGCGACCTGTTGTTCGCGGTGGTCAACCTGGCCCGGCAGCTCAAGGTCGACCCGGAAACTGCGCTGCGCGGTGCCAATGGCAAGTTCGATCGCCGCTTCCGATTCATCGAGCAGGCATTGCGCGATAACGGTCGTCCCGTGGAAGATTGCACCCTGGAAGAGCTGGATGCCCTGTGGGGCGAGGCCAAGCGCCAGGAAAAGATTTTGCCCAACTGCGGCGCAAGCCGTAGCCCAAGTGAGTAAGCACCATGAGCCTTTCCCTTCGCGACCAGTTGCTCAAAGCAGGTCTGGTCAACCAAAAGCAGGCCAAGCAGGTCGGCAAGGACAAGCAGAAGCAGCAGCGTCTGGCCCACAAGGGGCAGGTCGTGCTCGACGACTCCCAACAACGCGCCGCCCAGGAGGCGATGGCCGAGAAGGTCAAGCGTGACCAGGAGCTCAATCGCCAGCAGCAGGAGAAGGCCGAGCAGAAGGCCCGGGCCGCCCAGATCAAGCAGTTGATCGAGGTGTCGCGCCTGCCCAAGCTGACCACCGAGGACTACTACAACTTCGTCGACGACAAGAAGGTCAAGCGCCTGTCGGTGAACAACCTGATGCGCAACAAGCTGAGCAGCGGTTCCCTGGCCATCGTCCACCATGGTGGTGGTTACGAGGTGATTCCCCGGGAGGCGGCGCTGAAGATTCAGGAGCGCGACCCCAACCGCATCGTGCAACTCAATACCCCGACCGAAGCGCCGGACGAGGATGATCCATACGCGGCCTACCAGATCCCCGACGATCTGATGTGGTAACCAGCAACAACGACAAACCCCGCCATGAGCGGGGTTTGTCGTTGTTGCAAGGGCGGGAACCGGCGTGGAGATACCCGCCTTGCGGATCGGCCTTGACTCAGGAGCCCAGCAGGGTGCGCTGCTGTTCGAGTTTTTCCAGTTCTGCCTTGTAGCTGTGGGCTTCGCTTTCGGAGTGGAACATGCCCACCAGCATGTCTTGTTGATGCACGTCCCAGATACGTACGCCCGCGGCTACGCCTTCATGGGACATGTGTGAATCGTCGCGTTCAGTCACTTTTACAGTCATCTGCTAGCTCCAATCTCTGTTGATCTGCAGCAAGGCGTGTGCAGGCCTCTGTTATATATTTTGTTAGCTAGCTAAGTAAATCGACCTGGTTTGCAATAGACCTTTGCAAAAATGAAGACAATTCCACTGCCCCCGAAAACCGTGACATTCGGTCGCAGGGCCGGAAGTTTCATGAAAAAAGTTTCATCTTTCTCGCCTTGCAGGTCGAAGTGATGGCGGATTTCGGGCAAAAAAAAGCCCCGCATGAGCGGGGCTTTTCGTTGGTAGCTTCAGTTGCCCTTGACGGCCTTGCCATCGACGGTGCCGTTGAGGAGCATGATGTTGTACTCCTTGCCGTCGGTTTCCACCTGCTGCAGGCGCACCAGCAGGTAATCCCAATCCTTGGCGAACCACATCACGGTGGTGCGTTTGCTCTGCGTCGGATCGCGAACGCGCTCGACCTTGATGGCGTCGATCTGGCCGGCCTTGGTGTCGACCTTCTCCGAGCCCAGGACGCGGAAGTCATAGGTATCGACATCGCTGCCGTCCACCACCTGGTAGCTCATGGTCTTCTTGCCAGCGGCGACGTCATGCTGCAGGGCCAGCTGGTAGGTCGACTTGTCCACCATCCCGGTGTTCAGGGGCAGCTTCACCGCGTCGCCGCGGTCAGTGCCGGTGACCATCTTGGTGGTCCAGTCGAAATCCAGGTCGGACTTCTTGGCTTTGCCCAGGCCGCCACGTTCGAAGTGGTAGGACTGGGGCACCAGGGTGTCCTTCTCCAGGGTCAGGGTGCTTTCCTCAGTCAGGCTGGCGATCATCATCGATGCCTTGAAGCTGAGTTTCCAGGCGCCGTTGGCGGTTTTTTCCAGGCTGCGCTCAGCAGTGCCGCTCATGGGCAGTTGCTTCCAGTCGGCGGTGTAGCTGGCGGAGAACGGGTGAAGATCTGCCGCCTGCACAACCGGCAGGGCGAACAGAGCACAAGCGAAGAGCAGGGCGCGACGCATAAAATCTCCTAGGTTCGAATCAAGTAACCGCTGGCGGCCAGTAATTTGCCGTCCAGTAAAGCACCTTGGTCGCCGAGGGCCAGCCGACCTTCGGCAAACCAGCGTACGGCCATTGGGTAAATCCGGTGTTCCTGGACATGCACTCGCTGCGCCAGGCTCTGGGGCGAGTCGTGCAACTCTACCGGGATCACAGCCTGTACGACCAGAGGCCCGCCATCGAGTTCCTCGGTGACGAAGTGCACGCTGCAGCCATGTTCCGGGTCTCCGGCTTCCAGGGCCCGCTGGTGAGTGTGTAACCCTTTGTATTTAGGTAGCAGCGAAGGGTGGATATTCAGCAGGCGACCCTGGTAGTGGCGGACGAAACCTGCGCTGAGGATGCGCATGAATCCGGCCAGTACTACCAGCTTCGGTTGGAAGGTGTCGATCAGTTCGATCAGCGCCTGGTCGAAGGCCTCGCGGCCCTCGAAGGTGGTGTGATCAAGGAAGCGGGTAGCGATACCCGCCTCCTTGGCGCGCTGCAGCCCGTAGGCGTCGGCGCGATTGGAGATCACTGCAGCGATGCGGACCGGACTGTCGTCGGTCCGCGCGTTGTCGATCAGCGCTTGCAGGTTACTGCCGGTGCCGGACAACAGCACCACAACATCACAGGTCGGCGACTTCCGCTCTTGCATCAGTGAGCCTTGAGGTTCTTCAGCTCGACCTGGGCCGCGCCTTCGGCAGCATTGGCGATCTGGCCGATGACCCAAGGTTGCTCGCCGGCTGCACGCAGCACGTTCAGGGCGTTGTCGACCTGGTCCTGGGCTACGCAGATGACCATGCCCACGCCGCAGTTCAGCACGCGGTGCATTTCATGCTCGTCGACGTTGCCTTTTTCCTGCAGGAAGTCGAAGACCGCCGGACGTTGCCAGCTGGCCACGTCGACCACCGCCTGGGCACCTTTTGGCAGCACGCGCGGAATGTTGTCCAGCAGGCCACCGCCGGTGATGTGGGCCATGGCCTTGACCGCGCCGGTGTCCTTGATCAGCTTGAGCAGCGGTTTCACGTAGATGCGGGTCGGCGCCATCAGCAGGTCGGCCAGTGGCTTGCCGTCCAGCTGGGTGTTGTCGATGTCGGTGCCGGAAACTTCGAGGATCTTGCGGATCAGCGAGTAGCCGTTGGAGTGCGGGCCGGAAGAGGGCAGGGCGATCAGTGCATCGCCGGTGACCACTTTCGAACCGTCGATGATCTCGGCCTTTTCCACCACGCCGACGCAGAAGCCTGCCAGGTCGTAGTCCTCGCCTTCGTACATGCCTGGCATCTCGGCGGTTTCACCACCGACCAGGGAGCAGCCGGCCAGCTCGCAACCGGCGCCGATGCCGGTGACCACGGTGGCAGCCACGTCGACGTTGAGCTTGCCGGTGGCGTAGTAGTCGAGGAAGAACAGCGGCTCGGCGCCGCACACCACCAGATCGTTGACGCACATGGCGACCAGGTCCTGGCCGATGCTGTCGTGCTTGTTCAGGTTCAGCGCCAGGCGCAGCTTGGTGCCGACGCCGTCGGTGCCGGAGACCAGTACTGGCTGCTTGTAGCCGGCCGGGATCTCGCAGAGGGCGCCGAAGCCGCCCAGGCCACCCATGACTTCAGGGCGTGCGGTGCGCTTGGCGACGCCCTTGATGCGTTCGACCAGTGCTTCGCCGGCGTCGATGTCTACACCGGCGTCTTTGTAGCTCAGGGAGGGTTGCTTGCTCATTGATCCAGGCCTTTAAGGGGATTCAGGGATATCGACCGAACCAATGAGGCCGCTGAAACACTGGGACTGTGCTTCAAGGGACCCGCTGATGGCGGTCTGCGAAGGCGCGCGATTTTATCAGGCTTGAGGGGCAGCGGCCATCCTCGGGCCGACGGGTAGAGGCATATCCTGCTAAAAAAACCGGGATCGCCCATGTTGGTGGTTGCGCCCTTGTCTGTATAAGGTATAGCGCTTGATTGGTTGTCGTCATGACAGTGCGAAAACCGTCCGGCGACGGTGAATGTTTTGCCGGGGCTTGTGGTCACAGCCTTGTCCGCAGCGATGCATGCGCGCTGTTTCAATCGTTTTTGTCATCGAGAATCTTCCATGCGTCTGGGTCAATTTCTATTTGTGGGCTGCTTGTCATTGGTCAGCCTGGCGAGTCATGCCGAAACCCTCAATGGCTTGTATCAGGTCCGCGAACCGGTGAGCAGCCAGTCGCCCCAGGAGCGTGACCAGGCTACCCAGCGAGCCTTGGAGACCCTGGTGCTGCGCCTCACCGGCGATGCCAAGGCGGCCCAGGGGCCGGGGCTGGCGGAAGTCCGCAAGGATCCGCAGCAGATCATCAGCCAGTACGGCTACGACGCCGGACCGCCGGAGAGCCTGCAGGTGGACTTCGATCCGGTCAGTACCGACCGCGCCTTGCGCCAGGCCGGCTTGTCGCTGTGGGGGAGCAATCGGCCGTCGATCCTCGGCTGGTGGCTGAGCGACTCCACCGAGGGCTCGACCCTGGTGGGCGATGGCCAGGCCAGTGCCGAGCCTTTGCGGCGAGCCGCCCAGCATCGCGGATTGCCGCTGCGCCTGCCGCTGGGGGATCTGAACGAACAGATTGTCGCCACTGCGCCTAATCTCGAGGGGGCCGACCCGGCGCCACTGCGCGAGGCGTCGGAACGATATGGCGCGGATGCGCTGCTGGCGGTGCATGCCCGTGAAGAGGGCGGCCAGTGGCAAGCCAAGTGGCGGTTGTGGCTGGGTGACCAGAAGGAGCAGGGGACTGTCCAGGGAGCTGACACCGGCGCCTTGGCCGATGCGGTGTTGCTGGCCGTGAGCCAGCGCCTGGCGCCGCGCTTCGTCACGCGTCCGGGTGTTTCCAGCGAGCAGTTGCTGGAGGTGCAAGGCATGAACCTGGAACGTTATGCGAGTCTGGGCCATTTGCTGGAGCCTTTCGGTGCGCAGTTGCGCAGCGTCGACGGCGATCGGATCGTCTATCGAGTCAATGGCAGCGCCGAGCAGTTGCGTGCGCAATTGTCCCTAGCCAAGTTGCAGGAAATTCCCGCCGGGCAGGCGCAACCGTTGCCTGTCGCAGGAGTCGAAGGTAGTACGCCGGCGGCCGCTCCAGACTCTGGGGCGCAGTTGCGCTTTCGCTGGTAGCGGGCGGTTTCCTTCTATATAGAAGCAGGAGTGCTTTATGGGTGATACCCGTCGTTGGGTCTGGTTGGGTGTGGCGCTGTTGGTCTGCGGGTTCCTTTACCTGTTGCATCCGATCCTCAGCCCGTTCCTGGTCGCACTATTACTGGCGTACATGTTCGATCCCTTGGTGGATCGCCTGGAGAAGTGGGGCTTGTCGCGCACCTGGGGGGTGGTGGCGGTCTTCGCCCTGTTCACCCTGATCGTGATGACCTTGTTGCTGGTGCTGGTGCCCATGCTGGCCAAGCAGTTGGTGCGCCTTTATGAGTTGGCGCCGCAAATGCTCGACTGGGTCCAGCACACGGCCATGCCCTGGGTCCAATCCCGGCTGGGGCTGGCGGATGGTTTCTGGAAGTTCGACAAGGTCAAGGCCGCCATCAGCGAGCATATGGGGCAGACCACCGACATCGTCGGCGTGGTGCTGAGCCAGGCCACGGCCTCTGGCTTGGCGCTGATCGGCTGGTTGGCCAACCTGGTATTGATTCCGGTGGTCAGCTTTTATCTGCTGCGTGACTGGGACCTGATGATGGCCAAGGTCCGCAGCCTGTTGCCACGGGATCGCGAAGAGCAGGTGGTGTCCCTGGCTGGGGAGTGCCATGAGGTGCTGGGGGCCTTTGTTCGTGGCCAGCTGCTGGTCATGGTGGCTCTGGGCATGATCTATGCCGCCGGGTTGATGCTGGTGGGGCTTGAGTTGGGCCTGCTGATCGGCTTGATCGCCGGACTCGCGGCCATCGTGCCCTACATGGGGTTCATCATCGGTATCGGTGCGGCGTTGATCGCGGGCCTGTTCCAGTTCGGTGGCGACTTGTATCCCATGATCGGCATCGTCGCGGTGTTCATGGTGGGGCAGGCGCTGGAGGGGATGGTGCTCACTCCATTGTTGGTTGGCGACCGCATCGGCCTGCATCCGGTGGCCGTGATCTTCGCCATCCTTGCCGGCGGCGAGCTGTTCGGCTTCACCGGGGTGCTGTTGGCCTTGCCGGTGGCGGCGGTAATCATGGTGCTGGTACGTCATGTACATGACTTGTACAAGGACTCGAACCTCTATAGTGGGGCGCAAGACCCCGACTTGTAGCGCGAGTGGCAGGGGCGCCAGAGCTTGGCGCTCCTTCATTTCGACGGTCGTGCAGCGATCCCGGGCTGTCAAGGAAGCCATTGGCAGGGCTTTCGGCTCACGCAAACCTTTGATTTTGCTTGTGGTCTGCCGGATTGTGCGCTCGGCGTCACGGGTATAAACTTTGCAAAATTTACACAGAGGCCACTAACGGTTCGTTTGGAACTGTTCAGCCAGCATGAAACCGATTCAGCTGCCCTTGGGGGTGCGTCTGCGTGATGACGCTACCTTCATCAACTACTATCCAGGCGCCAATGCCGCAGCACTCGGCTATGTCGAGCGCCTCTGCGAAGCCGATGCCGGCTGGACCGAGAGCCTGATCTACCTTTGGGGCAAGGATGGTGTGGGGCGTACTCATTTGCTGCAAGCGGCTTGCCTGCGTTTCGAGCAATTGGGGGAGCCTGCTGTATACCTTCCGCTGGCGGAGCTGCTGGATCGCGGGATCGAGATCCTCGACCACCTCGAACAATACGAGCTGGTATGCCTGGACGACCTTCAGGTGGTGGCTGGAAAGGCCGACTGGGAAGAGGCCTTGTTCCATCTGTTCAATCGTTTGCGCGACAGCGGTCGACGCCTGTTGATCGCAGCCTCGACATCTCCGCGGGAGTTGCCGGTGAAGCTGGCGGACCTCAAGTCGCGCCTGACCCTGGCGCTGATCTTCCAGATGCGCCCACTTTCCGATGAAGACAAGCTGCGTGCCTTGCAGTTGCGTGCATCCCGGCGTGGCTTGCACCTGACCGACGAGGTCGGGCACTTCATTCTGACCCGGGGTACGCGGAGCATGAGTGCCTTGTTCGAGCTATTGGAACGCCTCGATCAGGCCTCGCTCCAGGCCCAGCGCAAGCTGACCATTCCTTTCTTGAAGGAAACCCTGGGCTGGTGACTCCAGCGGTTAGAAACGACCTTTGGTCGGGTTTTGGCATATTCCAGGCGCCAGAAAACGCGCCTTTGGAAGGGTTTCCATAGGCAGGTAGCGTTTAAATGGGCTTAAAGCCTTAGATGTACTGAAGAAACTCATAAGTCACATTCTGATCGATTGAATTTGCAAATGAGAGCGATAGAAGGCATAGTCGCTCCTTCTTTTATAACAAGCCACGGTCGTGCCCATGCTAAATCGCTTCGCACCCCTCGTGCCTCTCGCACTCGTTACCCTGTTGTTTGGCTGCGCCTCTCATGCCCCGGTGTCGCAGCAGCAAGTCGTACAGCAGGCTAAAGTCACCACTACCAACCAGTCTTCCGCGGTCTACCAGGAAGAGCTGGCAACTGAAAAGGAACTGGCAGAATTCGCTGACAGCAAGCCTTACCAGTTGCCAGTTCTGGCTGACAGCATCCTCGAGCGCGGCATGTCCCTGATCGGTACCCGCTACCGTTTCGGTGGTAGCTCCGAAGCCGGCTTCGATTGCAGCGGTTTTATCGGTTACCTGTTCCGCGAAGAGGCTGGCATGAACCTGCCGCGCTCCACTCGCGAGATGATCAACGTCAAGGCCCCGCTGGTCGCGCGCAACAACCTCAAGCCAGGTGACCTGCTGTTCTTCAGCACCAATGGCCGCGGGCGCGTCAGCCATGCCGGTATCTATCTGGGCGACGACCAGTTCATCCACTCCAGCAGCCGTCGCAGTGGCGGCGTGCGGGTCGATAGCCTGGGCGACAGCTACTGGAGCAAGACCTTCATCGAAGCCAAGCGTGCACTCGCCATGGCTCCGACCGTGGTCACCGCACGCAAATAAACAGACTATTTGTAGGGCGAAGTTAAAGTCTTACTTGAAGTTTGGCGTGTAGGCGCTAGAATCCTGATCTATTGTTGAAACTAACCGCGTAAGCCCTGCTTACGCGGTTTTGTTTTCAGTACCACGGCAGAGAAAGCCGCATCCCGATCAGGATTGTCCAGCTTATGTCGACCTCGGCCCGTATCGCTCTTATTGTCCTCGCCGCGCTGCTCAGCGCCTGCGCCAGCCGTACTCCGCCACCTGCGCCCGTGGTACGAGCTCCGGTATTCAGTCCTGCCCAGACCTTTTCACCGGTTGCCGAAGACGTGCTGTTCCGCGCCCTGGGCCTGGTGGGCACGCCTTATCGCTGGGGTGGCAACACTCCGGACTCCGGATTCGATTGCAGTGGCCTGATCGGCTACGTGTATCGCGATGCCGCAGGTATCTCGCTGCCACGCTCGACCCGGGAAATGATCGGCATGCAGGCGCCGGACGTCGGCAAGAATGCCTTGCAGACCGGCGACCTGATCTTCTTCGCCACCAATGGTGGCTCCCAGGTCAGCCATGCCGGCATCTACGTCGGCGAAGGGCGCTTCGTGCATGCACCGGCCACTGGCGGCACGGTGAAGCTCGACAGCCTGTCCAAGGCCTACTGGCAGAAAGCCTACCTGAGCGCCAAGCGCGTGCTGCAGCCGGAACACCTGGCGCGCAATCCATAATCCTTTCTTGTCGAGGTGTTCGTGACTGCTCGTACGCTCAACCTCGACGACGCCCTTTATCAATACCTGCTGGATGTGTCCCTGCGTGACACGCCTTTGCTGCGTCGCCTGCGAGATGAAACCCAGGCCTTGCCCACTGCGCGCTGGCAGGTTGCGCCGGAGCAGGGGCAATTCCTCGCCCTGCTGGTCAAGCTGATCGGTGCCCGCCGGATACTGGAGGTCGGCACTTTCACTGGCTATAGCGCCTTGTGCATGGCCCAGGTGCTACCTGGGGATGGTTTGCTGGTCTGCTGTGATCTTCCCGGCGACTACAACGCCACTGCCCGCCGTTACTGGCAGGAGGCTGGAGTCCAGCAGCTTATCGATCTGCGTCTGGCGCCTGCCCTGGAAACCCTGGCCAGCCTGGAGCAGCAGGGGCAGGGTATGTCCTTCGACCTGATCTTCATCGATGCCGACAAGGCCAATTACCCGGCTTACCTGGAGTTCGCGCTGCGCTTGCTGCGTACCGGTGGCCTGGTCGTGTTCGATAACACCTTGTGGAGCGGGCGGGTGTTGGAGGTGGCTCCTGCCAGCGAGGATACCCGGGCCATCCAGGCGCTCAATCGTGCCCTCAAGGATGACCCGCGTATCGATCTGTCGCTGCTGCCCCTGGGGGATGGCCTGACCCTGTGCCGCAAGCGCTGAACTCAGGGCTTCTTGGCAGCGCTCACGCGCCAGATCTTGTTGCCGACGTCATCGGCGACCAGCAGGGCCCCTTGCTGGTCGATCACCACTCCCACCGGGCGCCCCATGGCGTTCTTGTCGGCATCTAGAAAGCCACTGAGCAAGTCGATCGGCTGTCCTTGGGGCTTGCCGCCGCTGAACGGCACGAAGAGCACCTTGTAGCCACTGTGGGGCTTGCGGTTCCAGGAGCCGTGCTGGCCGATGAACGCGCCTTCGGTGAAGGGCGCGGGCAGCTTGCTGCCAGTGGCGAACGCCAGGCCCAGCGAGGCTGTGTGCGGTCCCACGGCGTAGTCCGGGGCAATGGCCTTGGCCACCAGTGCCGGATCCTGTGGTTTGACCCGTACGTCCACGTGCTGGCCGTAGTAGCTGAAGGGCCAGCCGTAGAAAGCGCCATCCTTGACCGATGTGATGTAGTCGGGCACCAGGTCGCTGCCGATCTCGTCCCGTTCGTTCACCGCTGTCCAGAGGGCTCCGCTGACTGGCTCCCAGGCCAGGCCGTTGGGGTTGCGCAGCCCAGTGGCGAACAAGCGATGCTGGCCGCTGGCACGATCCACTTCCCAGATCGCTGCCCGGCCTTCTTCCTTGTCCAGGCCGTTTTCGCCGACATTGCTGTTCGAGCCGACGGTGACGTACAGCTTGCTGCCATCCTTGCTGGCGATGACATTCTTGGTCCAGTGGTGATTCAGCGTGCCGCCGGGCAGGTCCACTACCTTGGTGGCTCCGGCGCTTATCCTGGTGTCACCGCTCTGGTAGGGGAAGCGCAGCAGCTTGTCGGTATCGGCTACATACAGATCGTTGCCCACCAGGGTCATGCCGAAGGGGGAGTTGAGGTTCTCCAGGAAGACGCTGCGAGTCTCCGCCACGCCGTCGTGGTCGGCATCGCGCAACAGGGTGATGCGGTTGGCGCTGGGAACCGTGGCCCCGGCGCGCCCCATCACCTTGCCGGCTACCCAGCCGCGGATGCCCCGGCTGTCGTCCGGTTTGGGCGGGGCGTTGGTTTCCGCCACCAGCACGTCCCCGTTAGGCAGTACATAGAGCCAGCGTGGATGATCGAGATTCTCGGCGAAGGCACTGACCTGGGTTCCGCTGGCGGCCAGCGGTTTCGCTCCCTCGGGCCACCCGATGGCCGGAGCGATGTTCAGCGTGGGGATCAGGGTGGGGTTGGGTTCCGGCAGCTTGGGGTTCGGGCCGGTGCCGTCCGCAACCTGCAGGCTGGAGGTTTCGCCGCAGGCGGCGAGGCCGGCGGCGATGGCGATGAGCAAGGTATGGCGAGGCTTGAGCATGCTGATATCCCTATGAGTGCGCGAACGTTCAATCATAGAGAAGCATGGGCGCCCTGGGGTTCCTTGTGTTCAGCGAGCTTCCTTGAACAATACCGCCACTCCGGGGTGGTAGTGGCCGGCGTCGTTGTGCAGCTTGCGGTAGGCATACGGGAAGTACCAGGCCACGGCGCAGCAGTGTTCCTTCTGCAGGTCGTCGAGCATGTCTTGCAGTTCCTCGGGAGTCGCGCTGTGCTGGGCCTTTTGAGGTGCGACGAACAGGCAGCCAAGCTTCAGGTCGCTGGCGTGGCTGATGGTCTTCGCTGCATTGGCGATATCCTGCAGGGCCTGGGTCAGGGCCAGGCTGTTGACCCGTGGCCAGCGCTGGGTGACCTGGATGTAGGCGCGTTCTTCCTTGGTGGCCAGGTACAGGTCGGTACGGGCATTGCGCGCACCTTCTTCGAGCTGCTTCTTGCTGGGGCTGCGTTCCAGGGTCACCATCTCGGCCATCCAGGCCGCGGCCGAAAGCAGTCCCAGGTTGGCCTGTTCGTCGAACCAGTAAGGGGTTTCGTTATCGCCGCGAATCGCGTTGTAGCGGTCAATGCAATCGAACCAGCGCTCCAGCATCGGTCGCAGGAATTCCAGCCTTGGATTGCTGATGATCATGCCTTGCATCGAACTCACCCCTTATTGTTGTGACGGGACGTCATGTCCTGAAAGTGGCTATTTGATATCACTGCTTTCAGTGTGGCACAAGATTGGCGTCAGTTTGTTGATGCAGTGCAGTTTTCCGTTGGGTGCGGCGGGCCGCTTCATTGACGCTCCATTCCCAACCCTCTAACCTTCGCGACTTGTTTCAGGTGCTCTGTGACTCCCGGGTCGACAGAGTGAAACAGGGAAGCCGGTCAGGGCCCGTTCCAGCGATGGAGCCGGCGACGATTCCGGCGCTGCCCCCGCAACGGTAGGTGAGTCAAGATTGCGCAAGTGCCACTGTGTCGAAGCAGACATGGGAAGGCGCGCAGTCCGGCAGTGGTGCCGCTCACGAGCCCGGAGACCGGCCTGATTCATCCAACGGCATCACGGAGGGCGATGCCAGGCTTGCGCCGTCCATTTCCATTCCTGCCCCCCGTTCCCCAAGCCCCAACGGAGAGCTGCTCCATGAGTGAATCCCTCGAGCGTGACGAACGTCATCTGGCGCGCATGCTGCGCAAAAAAGCGGTGATCGACGAGCGTATCGCCAACTCGCCCAATGAATGCGGGCTGTTGCTGGTCCTGACCGGCAACGGCAAAGGCAAGAGCAGTTCGGCCTTCGGCATGCTGGCACGGTCCATGGGCCATGGCATGCATTGTGGCGTGGTGCAGTTCATCAAGGGCCGCGAAAGCACAGGCGAAGAGCTGTTCTTCCGGCGCTTTCCCGAGCAGGTGCGGTTCCATGTGATGGGCGAGGGCTTCACCTGGGAGACCCAGGATCGCCAGCGTGATATCGCCGCCGCCGAGGCCGCCTGGGCGGTTTCCCGGGAGCTGTTGCGCGATCCGCAGATCGGCCTGGTGGTACTCGATGAGCTGAACATCGCCCTCAAGCATGGTTACCTGGACCTGGATCAGGTGCTCAGCGACCTGCAGGCCCGTCCGCCGATGCAGCACGTGGTGGTGACCGGGCGCGGGGCCAAGCCGGAAATGCTCGAACTGGCCGACACCGTCACCGAAATGGGCATGGTCAAGCACGCCTTCCAGGCCGGTATCAAGGCGCAGAAGGGCATCGAGCTGTGAGCGTGAACCCATGAATGATGTTCGTCATTGCCCGGCGGTATTGATCGCCGCTCCGGCATCCGGCCAGGGCAAGACCACCGTGACCGCCGCCCTGGCGCGCCTGCACCGTAACCAGGGGCGCAAGGTGCGGGTGTTCAAGTGCGGTCCGGATTTTCTCGATCCGATGATTCTCGAGCGTGCCAGCGGTGCGCTGGTGTACCAGCTGGACATGTGGATGGTGGGCGAGCAGGAAAGTCGCCGCCTGCTGTGGGAGGCCGCCGGCGAGGCCGACCTGATCCTGATCGAGGGCGTCATGGGATTGTTCGATGGCACGCCATCGAGCGCGGACCTGGCACGGCATTTCGGCGTGCCGGTGCTGGGGGTGATCGATGGCACCGCCATGGCCCAGACTTTCGGCGCCCTGGCCCTGGGCCTGGCGCGCTACCAGCCGGACCTGCCGTTCGCCGGCGTGTTGGCCAACCGGGTGGGGACCTTGCGCCATGCGCAACTGCTCGAAGGCAGCCTGACCGAGGGGTTGCGCTGGTATGGAGCCTTGTCCCGGGAAACCTCGATCGAGCTGCCCAGCCGCCATCTGGGCCTGGTCCAGGCCAATGAACTCAATGACCTGGATCTGCGTCTGGATGCCGCTGCCGAGGCCCTGGCCAGCAGTTGCCAGGTGGCGTTGCCGCCGGCGGTGGGGTTTGCCGCGCCGGCCCCGGTGGCCTGCGAGCCGCTGCTGGAGGGCGTGCGGATCGCCGTGGCGCGGGATGAGGCATTCGCCTTCACCTACGGCGCCAGCCTCGACCTGCTGCGGGCCATGGGCGCGCAACTGAGTTTCTTCTCACCGATCCACGATAGTGAGTTGCCGGCGGCCGACAGCCTGTACCTGCCCGGGGGTTACCCCGAGCTGCACCATCAGGCACTCGCCAGCAATAGCGGCATGCTCGCGGCCATCCGCGCCCATCACGCCGCCGGCAAGCCGCTGCTCGCCGAATGCGGCGGGATGCTGTACCTGCTCGATGCCCTGACCGATGTCGAAGGCCAGCGTGCCGAACTCCTGGGGCTGTTGCCCGGCGAGGCGGTGATGCAGAAGCGTCTGGCGGCCCTGGCCTTGCAGGCGGTGGACCTGCCGGAGGGCAGTCTGCGCGGGCATACCTACCATCACTCCCTGACCAGTACCGAGCTTGCGCCCATCGCCCGGGGGGCGAGCCCCAATGGTGGTCGGGGTGCCGAGGCGGTGTATCGCGACGGGCGCATGACCGCCTCCTATGTGCACTTCTACTTCCCATCCAATCCTGTGGCGGTGGCGGCGTTGTTCGCGCCCCGGCCAGGGGTTGCCGAGGGCCTGGCGTGTGACTGAACAGGCGTTTTCCGCGGCCGAGCGCAAGGCGGTCTATCGCGCTATTGCCGAGCGTCGTGACATGCGTCATTTCGCCGGTGGCAGCGTTGCCCCCGAGTTGTTGCAGCGCCTGCTGGAGGCCGCGCACCAGGCCCCCAGCGTTGGCCTGATGCAGCCCTGGCGGTTTATCCGCATCAGTGACCGTGCGCTGCGGGACAACATCCGGCAGTTGGTGGAAGAAGAGCGGGTGCGTACCGCCGAGGCGCTGGGGGAGCGTTCCGACGAGTTCATGAAGCTCAAGGTCGAAGGCATCAACGAGTGCGCCGAATTGCTCGTGGCCGCGTTGATGGACGGCCGGGAACGGCATGTCTTCGGTCGCCGGACCCTGCCGGAAATGGACCTCGCATCCCTGTCCTGCGCGATCCAGAACCTCTGGCTGGCGGCGCGCAGCGAAGGGTTGGGCATGGGTTGGGTATCGCTGTTCGAGCCCCAGGCCCTGGCCAATCTCCTGGGCTTGCCCGAGGGCGCCAAGCCCCTGGCCGTGCTGTGCCTGGGGCCGGTCACCGAGTTCTATGCGGCGCCGATGCTCGCGCTGGAGGGCTGGGCCCAGCCCCGGCCATTGAATGAATTGCTGTATGAAAATTACTGGGGAGTGAGTCAATGAGCGTGGCGTTGCTGAGTGTCGCCGGGGTGGCGCTGGATGCGCTGCTGGGCGAGCCCAAGCGCTGGCATCCACTGGTGGCCTTCGGGCGTTTGGCGGATCGCATCGAGCAACGTTTCAACGCCGCCGGGCGGGGTTGGCGCAGTCATGGCGTCACGGCCTGGGTGCTGGCGGTCCTGCCCCTCACCCTGTTGGCCACGGCCTTGTCCTGGTTCCCCTATATCGGCTGGCTGGTGGAAGTCCTGGCGCTGTATTGCGCTTTGGGGCTGCGCAGCCTTGGCGAGCATGTCGAGCCGGTGGCCCAGGCCCTGCGTAGCGATGACCTGGATGAGGCGCGGCGGCGGGTGGGGTTCCTGGTGAGCCGCCAGACCAGCGAGCTGGATGCCCCCGCCGTGGCGCGCGCGGCCACCGAGTCGGTGCTGGAGAACGGCAGCGACGCGGTGTTCGCCGCCTTGTTCTGGTTCGCCGTGGCCGGTGCGCCAGGGGTGGTGCTCTATCGTCTGAGCAACACCCTGGATGCGATGTGGGGTTACCGCAACGAGCGCTTCGAGCGTTTCGGCTGGGCTGCCGCGCGGATCGATGATCTGCTCAACTATATTCCGGCGCGCCTGGTGGCCCTGACCTATGCCTTGCTGGGCAAGACCCGGCTAGCCTTCAAATGCTGGTATCGCCAGGGGCCGACCTGGGACAGCCCCAATGCCGGTCCGGTGATGGCCGCCGGTGCTGGAGCCCTCGGGGTAGAGCTGGGCGGCCCGGCGATCTATCACGGCGAACTGCACCAGCGCCCGCAATTGGGCGAGGGGGAAGCGGCCAGCGCCGGGTCCATCGATGGTGGCTGGCAGCTGGTGCAGCGTGGGGTATGGCTGTGGTTGCTGATTCTTTGCCTGGGGGCGCAATTCTATGCTTGAGCACGGTGGGCGTTTGCGCAGGGCGGCCCAGGAACATGGCATCGCCGAGGAGGACTGGCTGGACCTGTCCAGCGGCCTGGCCCCCTGGCCTTTCGCGTTGCCGCAGATTCCGCTGCGTGCCTGGGCCCGTCTGCCGGAAACCGACGACGGCCTGGAGCAGGCGGCCTGTGCCTATTACGGCGCCAATGAAGTATTGCCGGTGGCCGGTTCCCAGGCGGCGATCCAACTGCTGCCGCGTTTGCGTCGCACCGGCAAGGTCGGGGTGCTGTCGCCCTGTTATGCCGAGCACGCCGAAGCCTGGCGTCGCAGTGGCTATCGGGTACGCGAGGTGCTGGAGCAGGAAGTCGACTTCTTTCTCGACAGTCTCGATGTGCTGGTGGTGGTCAATCCCAACAATCCCACAGGCCTGAGCCTGAGCCCCGAGCGCCTGCTGGAGTGGCACGCACGCCTGGTCCAGCGCGGTGGCTGGCTGGTGGTGGATGAAGCCTTCATGGACAACACGCCTGAGCTGAGCCTGGCCAGCCATGCCCACCAGGTGGGATTGATCGTCCTGCGTTCGTTCGGCAAGTTCTTCGGCCTGGCCGGGGTGCGCCTGGGATTCGTCCTGGCCGAGCACCGGCTGTTGCGGCTGTTG
The DNA here is from genome assembly GCF_009380155.1 of Pseudomonas piscis. Classification (GTDB taxonomy): domain Bacteria; phylum Pseudomonadota; class Gammaproteobacteria; order Pseudomonadales; family Pseudomonadaceae; genus Aquipseudomonas; species Aquipseudomonas piscis. Next base: position 765,271 of record NZ_WHUV01000003.1, read on the forward strand.
GCGGAGCAGGTGGGGCCCTGGGCTGTCAGTGGCCCGACCCGGGTCCTGGGGCAGGCTTGCCTGCGGGATGTCGCCGGCCATGCCCGCCAGCGCCAGCGCAGCGAGGCCGCCAGCCAGCAGTTGGTGGCGGTGCTGCAGCGTTACGGCTTCAAGCCCCAGGGCGGTTGCGCGCTATTCCAATGGCTGATCACCGACGAGGCTGAGCGGCTCTATCACTTCATGGCCCGGCGCGGCATTCTCCTGCGCCTGTTCGCCCACAACAGCAGCCTGCGTTTCGGCCTGCCTGCCGACGAGGCCGAGTGCGCTCGCCTGGAGCAGGCCTTGCTGGCTTATCGCAAGGACTACCCATGACCACGCTGATGGTGCAGGGCACCACATCGGACGCGGGCAAGAGCACCCTGGTGACCGCGCTGTGCCGCTGGCTGTTGCGCCAGGGGATCAGTGTGGTGCCGTTCAAGCCGCAGAACATGGCGCTCAACAGCGCAGTGACCGCCGATGGCGGCGAGATCGGCCGGGCCCAGGCGGTCCAGGCCCAGGCCGCCAACCTCGCGCCCCATACCGACATGAACCCGGTGCTGCTCAAGCCCAACAGCGATACGGGCTCCCAGGTGATCATCCATGGCCGTGCGGTGACCACCATGAATGCCGTGGCCTATCACGACTACAAGGCTATCGCCATGCAGGCGGTGCTGGCTTCCCACCAGCGCCTGCGGCAGGCGTACCAGGTGGTGATGGTCGAGGGCGCCGGTTCCCCGGCCGAGATCAACCTGCGGGCCGGCGACATCGCCAACATGGGGTTTGCCGAGGCGGTGGATTGTCCGGTGCTGCTGATCGCCGACATCAATCGTGGCGGGGTGTTCGCCCACCTGGTGGGCACCCTGGAGCTGCTTTCACCCAGCGAGCAGGCGCGGGTCAAGGGCTTCATCATCAACCGCTTTCGCGGCGACATCGCCCTGCTGCAACCGGGCCTGGATTGGCTGGAGCAGCGCACCGGCAAGCCGGTACTCGGGGTGTTGCCCTATGTCATGGACCTGCACCTGGAGGCTGAGGACGGCATCGACCAGCGCCAGGCCGGCAAGGTCGAGCAGCTGCTCAAGGTGGTGGTGCCGGTGCTGCCGCGCATCAGCAACCATACGGACTTCGATCCGCTGCGCCTGCATCCCCAGGTAGACCTGCAATTCATCGGGCCCGGGCAGGCGATACCCGCCGCCGACCTGATCATTCTCCCCGGTTCGAAAAGCGTGCGCGGCGATCTCGCCTACCTGCGCGCCAATGGCTGGGAGCAGGCCATCGCCCGGCACCTGCGCTACGGCGGCAAGCTCCTGGGTATCTGCGGCGGCCTGCAGATGCTCGGCGAGCAATTGCACGATCCACTGGGCCTGGAAGGTGCAGCGGGCTCCAGCCCGGGCCTTGGCCTGTTGGCTTTCGAAACCGTGCTGGAAGCGCAAAAGCAGCTGCGTAACGTCAGTGGACGCCTGACCTTGGAAGACGCTGCGGTCAGCGGCTACGAGATCCATGCCGGAGTCAGTCGTGGCCCAGCCCTGGAACAGGCGGCAGTGCGCCTGGACGATGGTCGCAGCGACGGCGCCCGCAGTGCCGACGGGCAGATCCTCGCCACCTACCTGCACGGCCTGTTCGAGACGCCAGCGGCCTGCGGCGCGCTGTTGCGCTGGGCCGGCCTGGAGGATGTCCAGCAGGTGGATTACCACGGCCTGCGCGAGCGCGATATCGAACGTCTGGCGGACCTGGTGGAGCGCCACCTGGATACCGCCGCATTGCGCCGGCTTTGTGGCCTGTAGGCACGCAGCCGTGTGCGGTTTTCTTTTCAGAGGTGCCCAAGCATGTTGCAACTGATCCTCGGTGGTGCCCGCTCCGGCAAGAGCCGCCTGGCCGAGAAACTGGCCAACGACAGTGCGCTGGAAGTGACCTATATCGCCACCAGCCAACCGTTGGACGGCGAGATGAACCAGCGTATCGCCCATCATCGCGAACGCCGTCCGGCGCATTGGGGGCTGGTCGAAGAGCCCCTGGAGCTGGCCCGGGTACTGCGCCAGGCGGCCAGTCCGGGGCGCTGCCTGTTGGTGGACTGCCTGACCCTGTGGCTGACCAACCTGCTGATGCTCGAAGACCAGCAGCGCCTTTCTGCCGAGCGCGAGGCCTTGCTGCAATGCGTGGCCGAGTTGCCGGGAGACATTATCTTTGTCAGCAACGAGACCGGAATGGGTGTCGTGCCGCTGGGCGAATTGACTCGCCGCTATGTGGATGAAGCCGGTTGGCTGCATCAGGCCCTGGCCGAGCGCTGTCAGCGAGTGGTGCTGACGGTGGCTGGCCTGCCCCTGACTTTGAAAGGACCCGCGTTATGAGCAATTCCTGGTGGCAGAATCCGTGCAAGTCCATCGCTAGCCAAGTGGTGGAGCAGGCCCTGGCCCGGCAGCAGCAGCTGACCAAACCGGCCGGCTCGCTGGGCCAGTTGGAGCCGCTGGCCGTGCGCCTGGCGGGCTTGCAAGGCCGGCTCAAGCCCGCCATCGAGCAGTTGTGGATCACCATCTTCGCCGGTGATCACGGGGTGGTGGCCGAAGGTGTGTCGGCCTATCCGCAGGAAGTGACCGGCCAGATGCTGCTGAACTTCGTCAATGGTGGCGCCGCGATCAGCGTGCTGGCCCGCCAGTTGGCGGCGCAGCTGGAAGTGGTGGACCTGGGCACTGTGACGCCGAACCTGGAGCTGCCTGGAGTGCGCCACCTGAACCTGGGGCTGGGCACGGCGAACTTCCTCCAGGGCCCGGCCATGACCCGGGCCCAGCTCGAGCAAGCGCTGCAGGCCGGTCGTGATAGTGCGCTACGTGCCCATGGGCAGGGCGCCCAGTTGTTCATCGGTGGGGAAATGGGGATCGGCAATACCACGGCCGCCAGCGCCATCGCCTGCGCCTTGCTGGACATTCCGGTAACGCAGCTGGCCGGGCCAGGTACCGGGCTGAACGCCGCGGGCGTCAGCCACAAGGCCCAGGTCATCGAGCGAGCCCTTGCCTTGCACCAGGGGGCACGCGGTGATGCCTGGCAAGCGCTGCAAGACCTTGGCGGTTTCGAGCTCGCGGCCTTGGCCGGCGCCTACCTGGCCTGTGCCCAGGAGGGCATCGCGGTGCTGGTGGACGGCTTCATTTGCAGCGTCGCGGCACTGGTAGCGGTGCGTTTGAATCCAGGCTGCCGCCCCTGGTTGCTGTTCGCCCACCAGGGCGCCGAACCTGGGCACCGGCATGTGCTGCAAGTGCTCGAGGCCGATCCGTTGCTGGACCTGGGCCTGCGCCTTGGAGAAGGCAGTGGTGCGGCGCTGGCGGTGCCCTTGCTGCGCCTGGCCTGCGACCTGCACGGGCAGATGGCGACTTTCGCCGAAGCGGCCGTGGCGGATCGTCCGGCATGACCTTGCGCCTGGACCTTCTGCGCCACGGTGAGACCGAGTCTGGTGGTGGCTTGCGTGGCAGCCTGGACGACGCCTTGACCGAGCGGGGCTGGCAGCAGATGCATGCCGGGGTTGAGGGGCGCGGCCCCTGGGACCTGGTGGTCAGCTCGCCGTTGCAGCGTTGCGCAAGTTTTGCCGAGCAACTGACGGCGCGCCTGCAACTGCCGCTGGTGCTGGAACCGGGTCTCAAGGAGCTGCACTTCGGTGACTGGGAAGGGCGGAGCACGGCAGCCCTGATGCAAACCGACGCCGAGGGCCTGGGGCGTTTCTGGTCCGACCCCTATGGTTTCACCCCGCCTGGAGGCGAGCCGGTAGAGTGCTTTTCACAACGGGTGTTGGCAGCGGTCGACAGCCTGTACCAGGCCCATGCCGGGCGGCGGGTGCTGCTGATCAGCCATGGCGGTGTGATGCGCTTGTTGTTGGCCAGGGCCCGTGGGCTGCCCCGTGAGCAATTGCTGAATGTCGAAGTGGGCCATGGTGCCTGGTTCGGCCTGACAGTGGCTGCGGGACGGATGAGCGAGGAGGGCTGAGATGCTGCCATTCTGGATTGCCTTGCAGTTCCTCAGCAGCTTGCCGATCCGCCTGCCGGGCATGCCGCAGCCCGAGCAACTGGGGCGCTCGTTGTTGTTCTATCCGCTGGTGGGGTTGCTGTTCGGTGTCTTGCTGTGGGCACTGAATGCCTTGCTCAGTGGCGCTGCGCCGCTGCTGCACGCAGCCTTGTTGCTGGCTGCCTGGGTCTTGCTCAGCGGCGGACTGCACCTGGATGGTCTGGCCGATAGCGCCGACGCCTGGCTGGGCGGCTTCGGTGATCGCGAGCGCACCCTGAGCATCATGAAGGATCCGCGCAGCGGGCCGATTGCCGTGGTTACCCTGGTCCTGGTCCTGCTGCTCAAGTTCGCGGCGCTGGTGGCCCTGATCGAGCAGCAACAAGCTGTGGCTCTGCTACTGGCGCCGTTGATCGGACGCGCGGCCTTGCTTGGCCTGTTCCTCAGTACGCCCTATGTGCGTGCCGGCGGTCTGGGCCAGGCCCTGGCCGATCATTTGCCACGCCTGGCGGGCAGGCAAGTGCTGGCCCTGAGTGTCCTGGGTTGCCTGTTGCTGGGGGGATACCACGGCTTGTTGGCGCTGTTGCTGGCCCTCGTGGTGTTCTGCTGGTTGCGTCAACTGATGCTGCAGCGCTTGGGCGGTACCACCGGGGATACCGCCGGCGCCTTGCTGGAGTTGCTGGAGACCGCGGTACTGCTGGCCCTGGCGCTATCCTGAGGCGAGCGCCGAGCAGCATTTTTATTGAAAACAGTTGTCCTGGAATTTTCGCGGGTATATACACGTATCATGCTTCCCTCCCAATGTTTGTGCACCAACCTGCGTCGCGCCGCGCGTGGCGTCAGCAGGTTCTACGACGGCGCCCTCGATGGCTTCGGGATCAACGTCGCCCAGTATTCCTTGCTGAACAACCTGCTGCGCCTCGAGCAGCCGAGTATCTCCAGCCTGGCCGAGGCCATGGGCCTGGATCGCAGTACCCTGGGGCGTAATGTTCGGGTATTGGAGGCCTCGGGTCTGGTGCGCCTGACCGAGGGTGACGATCAGCGCAATCGCCTGGTGCAGCTGACCGAGGCGGGGCATGAATGCCTGGCTGCGGCCTTGCCGGCTTGGGAAGCGGCCCAGCAGCGACTGATCGATCGCCTGGGGGTGGAAAAGCGTGAAACCCTGTTGGCCTTGCTGAACGAACTGGCCTGAGGCCGGTTCGTTCGAATATAAGCGGGTATATACCCGTAGACGGAGAATAAAAATGTCATCGATGTGGCGTACCAGCAGTTGGGTACTTCTTGGCAGCGCGTTGATCCTGGCCTTGTCGCTGGGGATCAGGCATGGCTTCGGCCTGTTCCTGCCGCCCATGAGTGCGCAGTTCGGTTGGGGGCGCGAGGTCTTCGCCTTCGCCATTGCCTTGCAGAACCTGATCTGGGGCCTGGCCCAGCCATTCACCGGGGCACTGGCCGATCGCTTCGGTGCGGCGAAGGTAGTACTTATCGGCGGCGTGCTGTACGCCGTGGGCCTGGCGTGCATGGGGATGGCGGACTCGCCCTTGTCGCTGTCCCTGAGCGCCGGGCTGCTGATCGGTATTGGCCTGTCCGGTACTTCGTTCTCGGTGATCCTGGGTGTGGTTGGCCGCGCGCTGCCGCCGGAGAAGCGCAGCATGGGCATGGGCCTGGCCAGCGCTGCCGGTTCCTTCGGCCAGTTCGCCATGCTGCCGGGCACCCTGGGCCTGATCGGCTGGCTGGGCTGGTCGGCGGCGCTGCTGGTGCTGGGTGTGCTGGTGGCGCTGATCGTGCCGCTGGTGAGCATGCTCAAGGACAAACCGCTGCCCGCCCATGGGCATGAGCAGAGCCTGATGGAGGCATTGCGCGAGGCTTGTTCCCACTCAGGGTTCTGGTTGCTGGCCTTCGGCTTTTTCGTCTGTGGTTTCCAGGTGGTGTTCATCGGTGTGCATTTGCCGGCCTACCTGGTGGACCAGCATTTGCCGGCTACCGTGGGTACCACGGTGCTGGCGCTGATCGGCCTGTTCAATATCTTCGGGACCTACACCGCTGGCTGGTTGGGTGGGCGCCTCTCCAAGCCGCGTTTGCTCACGGGCCTGTACCTGCTGCGAGCGGTGGTGATCATGCTGTTTTTATGGGTGCCGGTGACCCAGGCCAGCGCCTACCTGTTCGGCATGGCCATGGGGTTTCTCTGGCTGTCCACGGTGCCTTTGACCAACGGTACGGTGGCGACCCTGTTCGGGGTGCGGAATCTGTCGATGCTTGGCGGGATCGTGTTCCTGTTCCACCAGCTGGGTTCGTTCCTCGGTGGTTGGCTGGGCGGCGTGGTGTACGACCGGACCGGCAGCTACGACCTGATCTGGCAGGTGGCGATCCTCCTCAGCTTGCTGGCCGCGGCGCTCAACTGGCCGGTACGTGAGCGCCCGGTGGCGCGCCTGCAGGCCAGCGCCGCATGAAGGTGCGCATTGGATGGTGGGTCGGCCTGGGCTTGGTCGCCTTGTCATTGCTGCTGGCCTGGTGGGGCTGGCAGCGCAGTGGAATGGCGCTGATGCAATTGGGCATGGGCGCTTGCTAGTCGCTGACAGGGGCGAGTAACGTCGAGGCCTGACGACTTTTCAAGGACACCTGACATGGCTATGCGCTGGTTTGCCGTTCCAGTTTTGCTCGCGGCCTTTGCCGGCTCCACCTGGGCCGCCGATTGTCCGGCGTTGTTGCAGGGCTCGTTGCCCAAGTTGCGCGCCAAGGAATCCATCGATCTGTGCCAGCGGTTCGCTGGCAAGCCGCTGGTGGTGGTCAACACGGCGAGCTTTTGCGGGTTCGCCCCTCAGTTCAAGGGGCTCGAGGCCTTGTACCAGCGCTACAAGGACCAGGGATTGGAGGTAGTGGGAGTGCCGTCCAACGACTTCAAGCAAGAGTCCAAGGACGGCGCCGAAACCGCCAAGGTCTGCTATGTCAATTACGGCGTGACCTTCACCATGACCGAGCCACAGAAGGTCAAGGGCGCGGATGCGGTGCACCTGTTCAAGGTGCTGGCGCAGCAGAGCAGCGCGCCGAAGTGGAATTTCTACAAGTACGTGGTGGATCGCCAGGGCAAGGTAGTCGCCAATTTCTCCAGCTTGACCAAGCCGGATGACCCGGAGTTGCTCGAGGCGGTGGAGAAGGCATTGGCGTCGGGGTCTTGATTAGCCGTTCGGCAAAGTAGAAAGCCCCGGATCCGTGAGGATGCCGGGGCTTTCTGCATTCGATAACTCAGGTCTACGCCTGAGGTCGAATGTTAGAAGCGGTAGGTCGCGCCAAGACCGAAACCATTCGCGCTGTTTTCGTACTCGGCGTTGTAGGTCTGGCCGAGTGCGTTGCGGCGGTTGATGCTGACCTTTTCTTCCTTGAGGTAGGAGTAGGCCACATCGATGGTCAGGTCATCGGTCGGGCTCCAGCCTGCACCCACACTGAAGATGGTCCGGTCGCCAGTAGGGATGCGCGGCGAACGGTCAGTGTTGTTGGTGGGAGCCTGGTCGAAGCTCAGGCCGGTACGCAGGACCCATTGCTTGTTGAGCTGATAGGAGGTGCCCAGTGCGTAGGCCCAGGTGTCATGCCAGTTCTGATCTTCCTTGATGGTGCTCAGGCCGGCAGGGGCGAAGGCGCCGCCGTTGGCGCGGGTGACGCCTTCGTTCTTGACGGTGATGTCCTTCAGGCGGCTCCAGCGAGTCCAGGTGGCGCCTGCATAGACTTTCCAGGCGTCGTTCAGGTCCTGAGTGACGGACAGGTCGTAGGACTCGGGAGTGGTGACCTTGAGGGATGCGTCGTAGCGTTCGCTTTTCAGCACCGAGAACGGGGTGCCGGCACCAGCAGTACCTGCACCTGCGTAGACGTCAGTATGGCCTTCCAGCTTGTAGTCGACCTTGGAGTGGTAGGTCAGGCCGACACGGGTAGTGTCGGTGGCTTGTACCAGCACGCCGATGTTGTAGCCCAGGGCTGTATCGTCACCCTTGATCTTGACGTTACTGGTGTTGCGGGAAAGTGGCGGCTGCAAGGCAGATTCCAGCACGCCGGAAATGCGGTTGATGGTCGGGCCAAAACCGATCGAGACCTTGTCGTTGAAGGCATAGCTGACGGTCGGTTGCAGGGTAATGACCTTGACGTCGCTCTTGCTGCCGAAGTTGCGACCTTGGAAGTCGTTTTCATAGTCGGTCACAAGGCCGAACGGCGCGTAGACACCCAGGCCGAATGCCCAGTGCTCATCGATGGGCTTGACGTAGAAGCCCAGTGGCACCGCTGTGAAAGGAACCATGTCCCCTTTGTTGGTGCCGGTCTGAGTACCGCTGGTGTGCTTGATGTCGGTGCTTGCGTCGATGGCAGCGACACCTACGGTGACTTGTTGCTGTTTCAGACGGGACATACCGGCAGGGTTGCCATAGACAGTGCTTGCGTCATCGGCGGCGGAAGAACGGCCGGCAAAACCGGTACCCATGCCACTGATGCTTTGTTCGTTGAGGGCGAAGCCGCTGGCGAAGATCTGGCTGGACGCCATCGCGACGGCGAGGCCAATGGTGGATTTGAGCATTACTTTTTTCATTATTAGAACTCCTGGTGATCACCGAGGCGAAAATTACCAACATTTCTGCCTCGGCGCTATAGGCTGCAATAGTTGATCTAGAGCGGTTTTGTAGGACAATCCGACCAAAATCAGGCTTTTTCTCTGATCTTGTAAAAGTCGTCGTCAGCAGGCCACCTGGCTCAGTGGTGAAACACAGGTTTGCCAGGCATAGGTGAAGTCTCTTAAACGTCCTTGTGGTTGAAAGGTCTTCCTCCAGATGCGGGCCATGCCGAGCAAATCGTCGGCAGCGGGTAGCGCGGTGTGCTGTTCTTCCACCAGCAACCAGGCGATCGCCGTGGCGTAGCGCAGGTTGACGGTCAGTTCCAGGTGCGGTCCGCTGAGAAACGCGTGCTGGCTGGCCAATCCGCGAACCAGACTAGCTCGTTCCGGGTCCAGCGCCAGGTAATGGTCCCAGAGGGCCCGGTGACGTGGTTCGGTGATGCGGTACAGCCCATGGCCACGGCGATCGTGCAGCGCCGAACCCAGCTCCGACTGGCTGGCGGCGATGCCCAATAACAAGGCTTCAGCGGTTTTGCTATGGCTACCCAGGTACATCAGCGTTGGGCGTATCACATAGCGGCACAACTCGCTGGCGGCGATACCCATAAAGCCCTCGAGGATTGAAAATGGCCGGCGAAACCTGAAGGCGCTTGGCAGCTAATGAATGATCAGGTTTGCCGGAAGCGGTTCAGGCCGCTTGAGTTGAAGTGTAGTGTCATATCTGTGCTGTAAAGGCCTGTTTTTAAAATATTTCCGTTCCCTTGTTATAAGCCTTATATCGATTGGTACTTTGATCGCTCGAAGCCGCCGATAAATCACAAGTCATAAAAAAGCCCCGCATAGTGGCGGGGCTTCGGGCTTTTCGGCGGTTGCCGGATCAGGCCACCAGGGCCTGGCGCGTGCGCTCGATCACGGCCTGCAGCGGCTCGGCGCTGGAGTACTGGTCGGGATACAGGCGTTCGCTGTGACGGGCGATTCCATGTTCGTTGACCAGGGTGAAGCTGAAACCGTTTTTGCGGGTTGCCATGATCAGGCAGTTCAGTGGTGCAAAAGCGTTGGTCAGGGTACGAATGGCATTCTGGGTCTGGATTTGAGTAGACATAATTATTGTTCCTACAAATGACACGGATAAGAGCCGTGCAACGTTAAAACGTTCCAGTGACGCTGGCCGCCAAGGGCCGGGCGAAGAACCTGTCTGGAACAAAGCAGCCAGTTTGCAGCGCTTTGATTACAGTTGCGCTAAGGCTGGCAGGTAGGTACTTAGGAGGTCAGGCAGCACAACAAGGGCAGAGGTTCTGGGCCCAGGGTGAAGATCCTGATCAATTTGCAGGTTGGTTCGGTCAGAGTAAGGAGCTCACTCGCGGCCTGGAGAATTTTCCAAGGACGCTGCAGTGGTGAGTGTTACCTGGAAACCAGCGAGATGGTCGGTCCTGGATGTTGGCGTGCTGCTCGTTTCGAGGTGCTGCCGACGGGACTTGTTCGACCAGAATTGACTTTCAGCTTGGTACTAACGGCGCGAATTGTATTGAGTTGAAGGGCGGAACGCAAGTGTGCTAGGTGAATTTTTATCGAGAGTCGGGAAACCGGCGGTGTAACCCCCAGCTTGGGGTGTGTACGAAAAGAGTGCGTTGCCAGCGTCAATTTCAACACGGTTGTGCACACTTATCGCGCAGCGTGTCACCCGCTTGTCACCTTGCCTGAAGTTAGCCCCTTAGCCTGTCTCGAGAATTTAAGTCAATGAAAAACATCGCTTTTTTTTGCTGGTGAAAAAATCGTCAGTTTGACTGGAAGGCCCGTCTCATGGGGCTTTGCGAGGGTTGAAGAGGGGTTGTCCACTGAGTTATCCACAGCTTCTGTGGATTGTCCCAAGCGCTTGCTCTAGGACGGGCGTGCTGGGTCTTTTGGGCTTTACCCGGGCGAAAAAAGGAGTAGAGTGGCGCGCCTTCCGATCTGCCCCCACAGTGCTTTATGAAGTTTCGCTCAGTATCACCCTCTGTTACCGCAACCTCTGAAAGTGTTACCGAACCCAAGCGTTTCTCCCTGCGGGTTGCCCTGTGGTTGCTGGACAATCCGCGTCTTGGACATAGCTCCAGCGTCAAGCACTTTGCCGGACGCCTGCTCAAGCAGCCGGCCCGCCAAGGCGTAGTCGCCGCGCAGAGCCGGCTGGGTCAGTTGATGTGCCGCGAATGCGGTAATGCCCGGGACCGCCGTATCGGTCATGACCTGCTGCGCCAGGCGGCTCGCGCCGGCGACCGTAGCGCCCAGCAAGAGCTGGGTCGGATCGAAGACTGAGCTGTCCAACCCCTGGCGGCTTGGTTAACCTTCATTTCTTTTCTGGATGTCAGGACTCGCTATGGCTATGGACTTGACCAGCATCTTGCTTGGCCTGGCGGCGGCTGCGGTGCCATTGCTGGCATTGGCCTGGCAACTGCAGCGGCGTGCCAGTTCCAGCCAAGCTGACCTGTCCCTGCTGGAAGAACGCCTGGCCACTGCCCAGATGGCCCAGGAAGGGCTGATGGCGCAACTGGATGCCAGTCGCGATGAAGTCAGCGATCTGAGCCAGGCCAACGCCCTCAAGCAGGCGGACCTGGCGGCTCTGGGACGTGAGGTGGAGCTGTTGCAGATCGAGCGTGACAACGCCCGTGATGCGGCCCACGCCTGGAGCCTGGAGCGCGCTGCCAAGGAACACGAATTGCGCCGGCTGGATGCCCAGGCGGCATCGCTGGCCGCTGAGCTGCGCGAGCAGCAGGACAGCCATCAACAACGTCTCACGGATCTGCAGGGCTCCCGCGACGAACTGCGCGCCCAGTTCGCCGAGCTGGCGGGCAAGATCTTCGATGAGCGTGAACAGCGCTTCGCCGAAACCAGCCAACAGCGCCTGGGGCAGTTGCTGGATCCGCTGAAGGATCGTATCCAGGCTTTCGAGAAGCGCGTGGAGGAGAGTTATCAGTCTGAGGCCCGCGAGCGGTTTTCCCTGGCCAAGGAGCTGGAGCGCCTGCAGCAGTTGAACCTGCGCTTGAGCGATGAGGCCACCAACCTGACCCGCGCCCTCAAGGGCCAGAAAACCCAGGGCAACTGGGGCGAGCTAATCCTCGAGCGGGTGCTGGAGCATGCCGGCCTGGAAAAGGGCCGCGAATACCAGACCCAGGTCAGCCTCAAGGGCCCGGATGGCGAGCGATTCCAGCCCGATGTGCTGATCATGCTGCCCGGCGACAAGCAGGTGGTGGTGGATTCCAAGGTCAGCCTCACGGCTTATCAGCAGTATGTGGGCTGTGACGACCCACAGGTCGCCCAGGCCGCCCTGAAGCAGCACGTGCTGTCCCTGCGCAATCACGTCAAGGGCTTGGCCGGCAAGGACTACAAGCGCCTGGAAGGCTTGCACAGCCTGGATTTCGTGCTGTTGTTCGTACCGGTCGAAGGCGCTTTTTCCGCGGCATTGCAGGCCGAGCCCAATCTGTTCCAGGAAGCCTTCGACCGGCATATCGTGATCGTCAGCCCGACCACCTTGCTCGCTACCTTGCGGGTGATCGACAGCCTGTGGAAACAGGAGCGCCAGAGTCAGAACGCGCGGGAAATCGCCGAGCGGGCGGGCTGGCTGTACGACAAGTTCGTGCTGTTCATCCAGGACCTGGATGAGGTCGGCAATCGTTTGCAGCAGTTGGACAAGGCCTACGCGGCGGCACGCAACAAGCTGACCGAGGGTCGCGGCAACCTGATCAGCCGCAGCGAGCAGCTCAAGCTGCTCGGCGCGCGTGCCAGCAAGAGCTTGCCGGCGGACCTGCTGGAGCGGGCCATGACCGATGCCGATGGCCGCGAGCTGGAACTGCCGGACTGAGTCGTCCGGCGCGCTTCAGCCCAGGGGCAGGTGCCGGCTGAGCAGGGCGCGCAAGGCCGCGGGCTTCACCGGCTTGGCCAGGTAGTCCAAGCCTGCCGCATGCACCTGGGCGACCATCTCCGGGCGGCCATCGGCGCTGATCACCACGCCGGGTACCGGTTCCCCCAATTGGGTGCGCAGCCAGGCCATGACCTCGGTGCCGGTTTCGCCATCGTCCAGGTGGTAGTCCACCAGGGCCAGTTGCGGGCGGATGCCTTCCTTGAGCAGCGCTGCGCACTCCTCGCGGTTGCGGGCGGTCCAGACCTGGCAGCCCCAGCGGGTCAGCAGGCTGTTCATGCCGATCAGGATGCTGTCTTCATTATCCAGGCAGAGCACTTGCCCGCCGTTGAGCGACTGCCCTTTGATCTCCGCAACCTTGCCCGGAGCCACGGTGCCGCTGCGCGCCAGGGGCACGCTGACACTGAATACGCTGCCCTTGCCGGGCCAGGAGCGCACCTGTAGTGGATGTCCCAGCACCCGGCACAGACCGTCGGCGATCGCCAGGCCCAGCCCCAGGCCTTTTTCGGCGCGGGTCTGGTGGCTGTCCAGGCGCTTGAACTCCTCGAAGATCACCTGCTGCTTGTCCTGCGGAATGCCGGGCCCTCGGTCCCAGACTTCCAGGCTCAACGAGTCGCCGCGGCGGCGCACGCCCAGCAGGACCGGACCCTTGGCGTAGCGGAAGGCATTGGTCAGGAAGTTCTGCAGCACCCGGCGCAGCAGCTTGCTGTCGCTGTCGACGCGCAGATGGCTGCCGCGCACCCGGAATTGCAGGCCCTGTTCCTGGGCCAGGACCTTGAACTCCGTGCCCAGGGTGTCGAACAGTTCGTTGAGGGCGAAGGGTTTGCGTTCCGGAGTGATCTTGCCGTTCTCCAGGCGCGAGATGTCCAGCAGGTCGCTGATCAGGTCTTCGGCCGAACGCAGCGAACTGTCCAGGTGCTGCACCAGTTGCTGGGCCTCGGCGGACAGGCCGTCTTCCTGATGGGAGAGGGCGGCGGAAAACAGTCGCGCGGCGTTCAGCGGTTGCATCAAGTCATGGCTGACCGCGGCCAGGAAACGGGTCTTGGACTGGTTGGCCGATTCGGCAGTGCCCTTGGCCTCGATCAGCGCGGCGTTGAGTTGCGACAGCTCATGGGTACGTTCCGCCACCCGTTGTTCCAGGCCTTCGTTGGCTTCGGTCAGGGCCTGTTCGGCCTCGCGAAACGGGGTGATATCGGTGAAGCTCATGACGAAGCCGCCGCCGGGCATGGGGTTGCCGATCAGCTCGATCACCCGGCCATTGGGGAACAATCGCTCGGAAGTGTGGGCGCGGCCCTGGCGCATCCAGTGCAGGCGCCTGGCCACGTGCACTTCCGCTTCGCCGGGGCCGCACAGGCCGCGCTCGGCATTGTGGCGGATGATGTCGGCGATCGGCCGGCCGACGCTGATCAGCCCCTCGGGATAGTTGAACAGTTCCAGGTAGCGCCGGTTCCAGGCCACCAGCTTGAGGGACTGATCCACCACGCTGATGCCCTGGCTGATGTTCTCGATCGCGCCTTGCAGCAGGGCACGGTTGAACTGCAAGACCTCGGAGGCTTCGTCGGCGATGCGCACCACGTCCTCGAGCTGCATGTCCCGGCCTTCGATGGCTGCCTTGACCACCGCCCGGGTCGATGAGGCCCCCAGTACGCCCGCCAGCAGGCGTTCGGTGTGGGCGATCCATTCGCCGTCGGCGTTCTGGTTCGGGTTGAAGCCCTTGCCCTGGCGGTAGGCGAAACGAATGAAGCTCTGGCGGGCGCGTTCTTCGCCGACAAAGCGCGCGGCCAGCTTCAGCAGGTCGTCGATCTGCACCGCCAGCATCGAGCGCGAACTCAGGCGGCCGCTGATTTCCTGGCCGATGAAGCGCCCGGCTTGCCAATGCTCGGAAACCCGGGTGCGCGACAGGACCGAAACCCAGGCGAACAGGGTGAAGTTGCCGGCCATGGACAGCACCACGCCCTGGGTCAGCGGCGTGATCGGCAGGTTCAGCGGGTTGCTGTGCAACCAGGCCAGGCCCGGGAAGCTGTTCAGCGACCAGCCCAGGCTATGGGCCGCCAGCGGCAGTACCAGGGTGTAGAACCAGATGAAGGTGCCGGCGGCCAGGCCGGCGAACACGCCACGGCGGTTGGCCTGTTTCCAGTACAGCGCGCCGACCATGGCTGGCGCCAGCTGGGTCACGGCGGCGAAGGCGATCTGGCCGATGGTGGCCAGGCTCGCGGTGGAGCCCAGCAGGCGGTAGCTGACGTAGGCCAGCAGCAGGATGACGACGATGCTCACCCGGCGTACCGAGAGCATCCAGTGACGGAACACTTCGAACGGACGTTCGGCATTGTTGTGCCGCAGCAGCCAGGGCAGCAGCATGTCGTTGGAGACCATGGTCGACAGCGCCACGCTGGCGACGATCACCATGCCGGTGGCCGCCGAGGCGCCGCCGATGAAGGCCAGCAGGGCCAGGGCCGGATGGGCCTGGGCCAGGGGCAGGCTGATGACGAAGGAGTCCGGCAACACGCTGCTGGGCAAGAGCATCTGCCCGGCCAGGGCAATGGGCACCACGAACAGTGCGGCCAGGGCCAGGTAGGCCGGGAAAACCCATTTGGCCAGGCGCAGGTCCTGGGGCTCGATGTTTTCCACCACGGTGACGTGGAACTGCCGGGGCAGGCAGATGATCGCCATCATCGCCACTCCGGTCTGCACCACCATCGACGGCCAGTTGACGGTTTCTTCCCAATACTGCTCCAGGCGCGGGGCCAGCATGGCCTGGCTGAACAGATCGTCGAAACCGTCGTACAGGCCGTAGGTGACGAACACTCCCACCGCGAGGAAGGCGAACAGCTTGACCAGGGATTCGAAGGCGATCGCCAGCACCATGCCCCGGTGGTGCTCGGTGGCGTCCAGGTTGCGAGTGCCGAAGACGATGGTGAACAGGGCCAGGATCAGCGACACGATCAGCGCCGTGTCCTGGGCGCGGGTGCCCATGGTATCGGCGCCGGCGCCGATCAGCAGGTTGACCCCGAGCACGATGCCTTTGAGTTGCAGGGCGATGTAGGGCAGCACCCCCACCAGGCAGATCAGCGCCACCACCACTGCCAGGGACTGGGATTTACCGTAGCGGGCGGCGATGAAGTCGGCGATGGAGGTGATGTTCTCCTGCTTGCTGATCATCACCATCTTCTGCAGTACCCAGGGGGCGAATACCAGCAGCAGGATCGGTCCCAGGTAGATCGGCAGGAAAGCCCAGAGTTGTTCGGTGGCCTGGCCCACGGCGCCGAAGAAGGTCCAGCTGGTGCAATACACCGCCAGCGACAGGCTGTACACCCAGGCCCGCACGCGCGGCGGAAGGGGCGCACTGCGGCGGTCGCCGTAGAAGGCGATGGCGAACATGATGGCCATATAGGCCAGGGCAACGGCTGCAATCAGCCCGCTGGACAACGACATGGGAACTCCGAAACAGATGCACCGGGCACGTCAGCCCGGCCAGACAGTCTGGCACGATGTCGAGTCGTCGTCAGTGTCGACCAAGGTATCAGCGCGGCCTGATGTCGCAGGGGCGGTTCAGCCTGGCTGGGAGCGGGTTTCGCAAGCCGGACCCAGGGCTATATCGACCAGCTCTTGAAGCTCCTGGGCCTGGAGGGGCGCGGCGGCGAACAGGATGCGGAACACCGTGGGCGCCACGATCAGGTTCAGCAGCCGATCCACGTCCGGCAGTTTGCCTGCGCTGGTTCGATAACGGTCGAGGATGATCTGCAGCTGGCCGCCGAGGATGGTCGCGCAATAACCCGGGGTGGCGCTGCATTGGACGTCGCGCATCATGTTGCGTCCGGGCTCGGAGCTCATTTCATCCAGGTACTGTTCGGCCCAGGCCAGCAGGTCGCCACGCAAACTGCCGGTATTTGCCGGCTCGCTGTCCGGGCGCATGTGGGCCAGGGCAACGTCGGCGAGCAAGGTTGCCAGGTCGCCCCAGCGTCGGTAGATGGTCGAGGGGGTGACGCCGGCGCGAGCGGCGATCTGCGGGACGGTCAGGGTCGAGCGTTCCTGTTCTTCAAGAAGCTCGCGCACTGCCCGGTGGATGGATTCCTGGACCCGGGCGCTGCGGCCGCCTGGGCGTAAACCTTCTTTGATAGCCATGGGGTCGAACCTTAACACAAAGAATTTGCTTTAAGCGCCTGGCAGTCGCACACTCCGCAAAAGCAAAATATTAGCTTTAGTGGAGCGTGCCCTATGCCTGGTGCTATCGACACTCGCGTGTCCAATCGTTGCAGTCTGTTGTTCCTGGCCGTAACCCTGCTCGGTTTCCTGGCTGCGTCCAGCGTGCCGACTCCCTTGTACCACCTGTACCAGCAACGCCTGCATTTTTCTCCGGCGATGCTGACGCTGGTCTTCGGCGTCTATGCCATGAGCCTTTTGGCGGCGTTGCTGACGGTGGGATCGTTGTCGGACTACCTGGGGCGCCGGCCGGTGATTTTTGTCGGCCTGCTGCTCAATATCCTGGCGATGCTGCTGTTCATCAATGAAAGCAGCGTGTACTGGCTGATCGCCGCACGCATGGTCCAGGGTTTCGCTACCGGCATGGCCACCAGTGCCCTGGGGGCCGCGCTGCTGGATACCGATCGCCGGCAGGGCCCCTTGGTCAACAGCATTGCGCCGTTGCTGGGCATGGCCTGCGGAGCCATGGGCGCCAGCGTGCTGGTGGAGTTCGCGCCGCTGCCGTTGCAATTGAGCTATTGGCTGCTCCTGGGCTTGTTCGTGGCGCAGGCCTTGTACCTCTGGCGCCTGCCGGAAAGTGTCAGCGCGCAACCCGGAGCCTGGGCCTCGCTACGCCCGACCCTGCATGTGCCGGTGCAGGCGCGGCGTGCGCTATGGCTGGCGCTACCGGTGGATGTGGCGGTTTGGGCGGTGGGTGGTTTCTATCTATCCCTGGCGCCGTCCCTGGTGCGGGCCGCCACCGGTTCCACCTCGAACCTGATCGGCGGCGGCCTGGTCGCCGTGCTGACGCTCAGCGGTGCGGTGATGATCTACACCCTGCGCGAACGGCGTCCCGCTGGGGTCCTGCGCCTGGGGGCCGGGTTGCTGGCCCTGGGCATGGCGCTGATCCTGGCGGCGGTGCACAGCGCCAGCCTGCCGCTGTTCTTCTTCGGTACCCTGGTGCTGGGCAGCGGTTTCGGTGGCGGTTTCCTCGGTGCTCTGCGCAGTGTGGTGCCCCTGGCCTTGCCCCACGAGCGAGCCGGGCTGCTGTCGGCGTTCTATGTCCTGAGCTACCTGGCGTTCTGCCTGCCGGCATTGCTGGCTGGAGGGCTGGCCCGCAGCTTCGGCCTGGTCGCCACCACCGATGGTTACGGCGCGGTGCTGATCCTTTTGTCCCTGGGTGCCTTGCTGGTTTTGCTGCGCCAGCGTCCGGTGGTGGCTTGTGGCGAACCAGGGTGATGAGCCCGGCATTTCAAGAGCGGCGAAATTGCGCTCGGTAGGCCGAAGGAGAAAGCTGCAACACACCCGTGAAGTGCTGGCGCATCGACAGGGCACTGGTAAAACCCGAAGCCAGGGCGATGGTCTCGATGCCCTGCTGGCTGGTTTCCAGCAGGCGTTGGGCATGGCTCAGGCGTCGTCCGAGTAGCCAGCGGCCGACTGTGGTGCCGGTCAGCTGGCGAAAGTGTCGGGTGAACGAGCGCCGGCTCATGGCCACCCGTGCGGCCAGGTCGTTAAGGGAGTGCTCTTGGGCAAAGTGTTGTTCCAGCCATTGCAGTAGCGGCGCCATGCGATCCCGCTCGCCACCCTTGGGCATGGCGCGTTCGATGAACTGCGCCTGGCCGCCGGAGCGATGCGGGGCGATCACCAGGTGCCGGGCCAGCTTGTGGGTGGTCTGCGCCCCACAGAGCTGTTGCAGCAGGTAGAGACAGCAATCCAGGCCGGCGACAGTGCCGGCGGATGTCAGCAGGTTGCCGGCTTCGGCGTACAGCACATCGGCATCCAGGGCGACCCGGGGATACCTTTGGGCGAAGACCGGCGCCCAGCGCCAGTGGGTCGTGGCCGGGTGGCCGTCCAGCAGGCCGGTCTCCGCCAGGACGAAGGCTCCCAGGCACAACCCCAGCAACCGGGCCCCGCGCCCGTGGGCGTGGCACAGGGCGTCGAGCAATTCCTGTGGCGGTCGCTCGAGGCTATCGCGCCAGGACGGCATGACAATCACATCGGCCTCGCGCAGCTCATCCAGATCATGGTGGGCAGTGATATCGAAGCCGGCCGAAGTGCGCAGCGGCGGCTGTTCAAATGCGCAGACCCGCACCTGGAAGCTCGGCAGCTCGAGTTGCTGATCCTGTTCTGCGAACACCAGCAACGGTACCGAGAGGTGAAACGGGCTGATGCCGTCAAAGGCGATCACCGCAATGCGGATGGGCTTGTGCATGTCGCAGGTGCTCGGAAAAATTGGCCTGATTCTATCGAAGCGTGGCTATTGGGCCACTTCTTTGTCGTATTGCCCTGGCTCAGCATTGGCACTCGTTTCCTGCTCTCGAGGAGGCCGGCATGGCCTGGATCTTTCGCTTCTCGCATTGCCCCGGACTGGGCTTTGCCGCCTGTGTGGAGAGCCGCTCATGAAGGTCATTCGCAGTGTCGACTTTGTCGGCGAGCGCGCATGGGCGGCCCTGGATATCGCCTGCATGAATGGCATCAGTACGCGCCTGCACTGGACCGACCAGCCCTACCGCTGGCACGTCAATGCGGGGGAGGAGGTTTTCGTGGTACTGGATGGCCGGGTGCAGATGCGCTATCGCGACAATGGCCTGGAGCAGGCGGTATTGCTGGAGGTGGGCGATATCTTTCATGCCTGTGTGGGAACCGAGCACGTGGCTCATCCCCAGGGTGTCGCTCGGGTGCTGGTGATCGAATCCGAAGGCAGTGTCTAGGCTCTATATTTATAAAGTAGATAACAGATAGAGAAATTACCCGTTATATAGATATTCGATTAGGTTCTACCATGGGCTCAACCTCTTCCGAGGACAGGAGACTCCATCGTGACATGTAGCCAAAGCGTCAAGGCCGGCCGCCGGCCGTTGAGCCATCTGCAACACCCCCGCGAAGCCATTCGCCAATTCACCCCCAACTGGTTCGCCGCCACCATGGGCACTGGCGTCCTGGCCCTGGCCCTGGCCCAATGGCCTGCCCAGGTCCCTGGGCTGCGCCTGGTGGCGGAGGGCTTCTGGTGGCTGACCATTGCCCTGTTCCTGTTGTTCAGCGCGATGTACACCGCACGCTGGGTGATGTTCTTCGATGAGGCACGGCGGATATTCGGACACTCCACGGTCTCGATGTTCTTCGGCACCATTCCCATGGGGCTGGCGACCATCATCAATGGCTTGTTGCTGTTCGGTCGTGGCCACTGGGGTGATGCGGTGCTGCTGCCGGCCCAAGTGCTCTGGTGGCTGGATGTGGCCATGTCCCTGGCTTGCGGAGTGCTGATCCCTTACATGATGTTCACCCGCCAGGAGCACAGCATCGACCAGATGACCGCAGTCTGGCTGCTGCCCGTGGTGGCGGCCGAGGTGGCTGCGGCCAGCGGCGGGTTGTTGGCTCCGCATCTGGCCGATACCCACGCGCAATTGGTGATGTTGAGCACCAGCTATGTGCTGTGGGCCTTCTCGCTGCCGGTGGCGTTCAGCATCCTGACCATCCTGTTGCTGCGCATGGCCTTGCACAAGCTGCCCCATGAAAGCATGGCCGCCTCCAGCTGGCTGGCCCTGGGCCCGATCGGTACCGGCGCCTTGGGCATGCTGGTGCTGGGTGCGGACGCCCCGGCGATCTTCGCCGCCAATGGCTTGCCGGGCATCGGTGAGATCGCCGCCGGACTGGGGCTGGTGGCTGGCTTGACCCTGTGGGGCTTCGGCCTGTGGTGGATGCTGATGGCAGTGCTGATCACCCGGCGCTACCTGAACGAAGGCATTCCCTTCAACCTCGGCTGGTGGGGTTTCACCTTCCCGTTGGGTGTGTACTCGCTGGCGACCCTCAAGCTGGGCAGCACTTTGCACCTGGGTTTCTTCAATGTGGTGGGGGCGGTGCTGGTGGCGACCCTGGCGGTGATGTGGCTGATCGTCGCCAAGCGCACGCTGCAGGGAGCCTATAAAGGAGAGCTATTTGTCTCGCCATGCATTGCCGGCCTACATAAATAATCGGCAAACACAGGTAAGGTGTGGCCTGGATCGATGTTCGGCATTCCAATAACAGTATCCTCGCCACTCAGGAACACGGAAGATGAGTCACCCCTCGCAGTTCACCTTGCTTCGCAAGCGGCGTTTCCTGCCGTTTTTCATCACCCAGTCCCTCGGCGCCTTCAACGACAACATCTTCAAGCAGTCGTTGATCCTGGCCATCCTCTACAAGCTGAGCATCGAGGGCGACCGCTCGATCTGGGTCAACCTCTGCGCACTGCTGTTCATCCTGCCGTTCTTCCTGTTTTCGGCGCTGGCCGGGCAGTTCGGCGAGAAGTTCGCCAAGGATGCATTGATTCGCCTGATCAAGCTGGGGGAGATCGTGATCATGGTGGTGGGGGCCGTGGGGTTCGCCTTCGATCACCTGTCGTTGATGCTGCTGGCGCTGTTCGCCATGGGGACTCACTCGGCGCTGTTCGGCCCGGTCAAGTATTCGATCCTGCCCCAGGCCCTGCGTGAAGAAGAGCTGGTGGGCGGCAACGGCCTGGTGGAGATGGGGACTTTCCTGGCGATCCTGGCGGGCACCATCGGCGCCGGGATCATGATGTCCTCGGAGCATTACGCGGCGATCGTCTCGGCTGCCATGATCGGCGTCGCGGTGCTGGGTTACCTGGCCAGCCGGGCCATTCCCCGGGCAGCCGCGGCCTCTGCGCAACTGCGCCTTGACTGGAACATCTTCAGCCAGTCCTGGGCGACCTTGCGCCTGGGCTTGGGCCAGACGCCGGCGGTGTCGCGCTCGATCGTCGGCAACTCCTGGTTCTGGTTCGTCGGGGCGATCTACCTGACCCAGATCCCGGCTTATGCCAAGGAGTGGATGCACGGCGACGAGACGGTGGTGACCCTGATCCTCACCGTGTTCTCGGTGGGTATCGCGGTGGGCTCGATGCTTTGCGAGAAACTCTCGGGGCGCAAGGTCGAGATCGGCCTGGTGCCGTTCGGTTCCCTGGGGCTGACGGTGTTCGGCCTGTTGCTGTGGTGGCATTCCGGCGGTATTCCAGAGAGCGCCACCGGCCATGGCTGGCTCGAGGTCCTGGGCTTCGCCCGTGCCTGGTGGGTATTGCTGGATGTCCTGGGCCTGGGGATCTTCGGCGGCTTCTACATCGTGCCGCTGTACGCCCTGATCCAGTCGCGGACTCCGGAGCACGAGCGGGCGCGGGTGATTGCCGCCAACAACATCCTCAATGCGCTGTTCATGGTGGTCTCGGCGCTGGTTTCCATCGTCTTGCTGAGCATGCTCAAGCTGAGCATCCCCCATCTGTTCCTGGTGGTGTCGCTGCTCAACATCGCGGTCAACGTCTACATCTTCAAAGTGGTGCCCGAGTTCAGCATGCGTTTCATGATCTGGCTGCTCAGCCATTCCATGTACCGTGTGGAGCATCGCAATCTGGAGCAGATCCCCGATGAGGGCGCAGCGTTGCTGGTGTGCAACCATGTGTCCTTCGTCGATGCACTGCTGATTGGGGGCGCGGTGCGTCGGCCGATTCGCTTCGTGATGTACTACAAGATCTACAACCTGCCCGTGCTGAACTTCATCTTCCGCACTGCCGGGACTATTCCCATTGCCGGTCGCCATGAGGACCTGGAGATCTACGAAAAGGCCTTCAAGAAGATTGCCGAGTACCTGCGCGATGGTGAGCTGGTGTGCATCTTTCCGGAGGGCAAGCTGACTGCCGATGGCCAGATCAACGAGTTCAAGGGCGGTTTGACGCGGATTCTCGAGGAAACTCCGGTGCCGGTGATTCCCTTGGCCTTGCAGGGGCTGTGGGGGAGCTTCTTCAGTCGCGACCCGAACAAGGGGTTCTTCCATCGTTTCTGGTCGCGGATCACCCTGGTGGCTGGCTCGCCGGTCACGGTGGAGGCGGCGGAACCGGCCCAGTTGCAGGCGGTGGTGGGCGAGCTGCGGGGCACGCGACGCTGAGTGATCGGTGGATAAAACAACGCCCGCGATGTCGCGGGCGTTGTTGTTTGTGTGTGGGGGTTGTCAGGCGGCGCTGACTTTCAGGCCCACCAGGCCAAGGATGATCAAGGCCACGCTGGCCAGGCGCACCAGGGCCATGGACTCGCCGAACAGGATGATGCCGGCGATCACCGTTCCCACCGCGCCGACGCCGGTCCAGATGGCATAGGCGGTGCCCAGCGGCAGCTCCTTCACGGCCAGGCCCAGCAGGCCCAGGCTGATGGCCATGGCGAGGATGGTCAGGGCGGTGGGCAGTGGGCGGCTGAAGCCATCGGTGTACTTCAGGCCAACCGCCCAACCCACTTCGAACAGGCCGGCGAAAAACAGAATGATCCAGGACATGCTGACCTCATTGGTTGATGGGGTCGTCCCCGGAAATACTCACTCGACTCGAGCTGCAGGGTCGTCCCCGCGTTGCGCATTATACTGCGCAAATCAACCAGGGTAGTGGCGGTTTTTCAGGCACTGGCGTTTGGTGCTTGCTCCTTGGCGTCGCCGGGTTCGTCCATGCGGCGCAGGAAGGTCGCGAGCAAGGCGCCGGAAATGTTGTGCCAGACGCTGAACAGGGCGCTGGGCACCGCTGCCAATGGCGAGAAGTGCGCACTGGCCAGGGCGGCTCCGAGACCGGAGTTCTGCATGCCGACTTCCAGCGCCAGGGATTTGCGCTGGGCCAGCGGCAGCTTGAACAGGCGCCCGGTGAAATAGCCCAGCAGGAAACCGAAGCTGTTATGCAGCATCACCACGGCCATGATCAGCAGTCCGGACTCGGCGATCTTCGCCTGGCTGGCGGCCACTACTGCGGCGACGATGATGACGATGCTCACCACCGACACCAGCGGCAGCACCTCCACCGCATGCCGTACCCGCTGGCCCAGCAAGCGCTGGGCCATGACGCCGAGCACGATCGGCAGCAACACCACTTGCAGGATCGACCAGAATAGCTCCATGAAGGACACCGGCAGCCAGGCCGAAGCCAGCAGCCAGATCAAGGCAGGCGTCAGCAATGGCGCGAGCAGGGTGGTCACGGCGGCGATGGCCACCGACAGGGCCAGGTCGCCCCGGGCCAGCCAGGTCATGACGTTGGACGCAGTGCCGCTCGGGCAGCAGCCGACCAGGATCACCCCGACGGCGATCTCGGGTGGCAGCTCGAATACCAGGCAAAGCGCCCAGGCCACTCCGGGCATGATGACGAAATGCGCCACCACCCCCAGGGCCACTCGCCAGGGATGGCGGGCGACTTCGGCGAAGTCCTCGAGCTTCAGGGTCAGGCCCATGCCGAACATCACCACGCCCAACAGCGGCACGATGGCGGCCTTGAGGCCGATGAACCAGGTCGGCTGGAAAAACGCCAGTACCGCGAAGACCAGCACCCAGTAGGCGAAGGTGTTGCCGACGAAGCGACTCAGTGCAGCCAGTGCGCGCATGGCCTGTTCCTCATATATATGAAAACGCCACCGAAGGCGGTGGCGTCTGGTGCGATGGGCTGTCCGGCCAGGGCGTCAGATGCCCTGCGGGATCTCTTCGCCGCCCAGGGCCTCGAACAGCGCCGGGAGGAACTCGCCGAAGGTCAGCATCATCAGGGTGAAGCTGGCATCGAGTTGGCCCAGGGCTTCGTCGCCACCATCTTCCTCGGCCTGGGTTTGCAGCAGGTCTTCGAACTTCAGGCGCTTGACCACCATCTTGTCGTCCAGCACGAAGGAGAGCTTGTCCTGCCAGGCCAGGGACAGTTGGGTGACCACCTTGCCGGTGCTCAGGTGCAGCTGGATTTCCTCGCTGGTCAGGTCCTGGCGCTTGCAGCGCACGATGCCGCCGTCTTCGTGGGTATCGCGCAGTTCGCATTCGTCGAGGACGAAGAAGTCGTCGGCGGCCTGCTGGGTCTTGACCCAGTCGGTCATGATCGCGGTCGGTGCGGTCTTCACCGTCAGCGGCCGGACCGGCAGGGTGCCGAGTACTTCGCGCAGGGTGGAGAGCAAGTCTTCGGCACGCTTGGGGCTGGCCGAGTTCACCAGGATCAGGCCCTGTTTCGGCGCGATGGCGGCGAAGGTCGAAGAACGGCGGATGAAAGCGCGGGGGAGGAAGGCCTGGATGATTTCATCCTTGATCTGGTCGCGCTCCTTCTTGTAGACCTTGCGCATCTGTTCGGCCTCGATCTCCTCGACCTTCTCCTTGACCGCGTCGCGGACCACGCTGCCGGGCAGGATGCGTTCTTCCTTGCGTGCCGCCACCAGCATGAAGTCCTGGCTGACGTGCACCAGAGGAGCATCCTCGCCCTTGCCGAAAGGGGCGACGAAACCGTAAGTGGTCAACTCCTGGCTTGCACAGGGACGCGCCAGTTTGGTCGCCAGTGCAGTTTCCAGCGCCTCAGCATCAACGGGCAGATCTTGGGTCAGGCGATAGATCAACAGGTTTTTGAACCACATGGGGTGAATCTCTCCTTTATACAAAGGAGGGCATTATTCTCTTCGCTGCCGCTCAGGCCAACCCTTCGCTAAGCCTTTGGAAGGGCTGAAAAAATTATTATAAAAAGTGCTTGCCAGAGTGCAGGCTGCTCCGTAGAATGCGCGCCACACCGAACGAGAAGGGTGATTAGCTCAGCCGGGAGAGCATCTGCCTTACAAGCAGAGGGTCGGCGGTTCGATCCCGTCATCACCCACCATTCGTTCAATAGTGTTACGCGCAGCGGTAGTTCAGTCGGTTAGAATACCGGCCTGTCACGCCGGGGGTCGCGGGTTCGAGTCCCGTCCGCTGCGCCATATTAGGTAACCTGGAACACTGAACGCCAGGTCACCACGGAAAGCCCGCTAACGCGGGCTTTTTGCTGTAAGAGGTTTTGCGGGTAGTGCGGCAAACCATGGGGATTCAGATTTTTTTGATAAAAATATCAATTAAATCAACACTTTATGAATTTCTGTGGCATAATGCGCCCCGCAACGAAGGTAAAGGGTGATTAGCTCAGCTGGGAGAGCGTCTGCCTTACAAGCAGAATGTCGGCGGTTCGATCCCGTCATCACCCACCACTTACTTTCAACGCTACGCGCAGCGGTAGTTCAGTCGGTTAGAATACCGGCCTGTCACGCCGGGGGTCGCGGGTTCGAGTCCCGTCCGCTGCGCCATATTCGGTAACCTGGAACACTGAACGCCAGGTCACCACGAAAAGCCCGCTCAATGCGGGCTTTTTGCTGTCTGGGGTTTACCCAGTGCTTGAATGAAAAAAAGCGGCCCTTGGGGCCGCTTTTTTCGTTTGTGCGCCTACTGCTCGGCGTTGCGACTATGGCGGTAGTCGCTGACGGCCTCGTACACCGACTTGCGCAGGCGGTTGATGCCGCCGATGGGACGATGGGCTTCCACGCCGAACCAAGGGTTGAACGATTGGTTGTCGCAGGCGAGGTTCTGCGCCGGAGTGTCGAAATCCTGGGCGGGAATCGTCACTCGCGCCACGGTTTCGAAGGGCGCGTCCGCTTCCTTCCATTCGATACTGGTGTCTTCGATCGGCATGAAACGGTTCGGATCCTGACGCTGGATCTGCAGGACGAAGCATGCAGGGGCGCGGTCCGTGGACAGTTGCTGGACCAGGGCGCTGCGCAGGAAGTTGGGCAGGTCCTGGTTCTGTGCCGGCAAATTGTAGGTTGGGCAGCTACCTGGGTCCGGCATCACCCGGAACTTGGCGTTGGCCTTGCCGAACTTGTACGGCGAGACCGAGAAGTAGGTGGTCTGGGTCGGGCTGGCCGGTGCTGGCGCCAGGGTTGCCAGGGCGATGAACAAATGGCGGACCTGCCAGGTGCGCGGGTCCCAGGCGGGGAAGAAGGCGCCGACTTTCTTGCCGTCGGCCTGGGCCGCGATGTTCTGCTGGTACTCGGCCACGTCGCTGACGAAGAAGTTCGGATGGTTGAACATCACGAAATCCTGTTCCTGGCGCGCTGCCTCCGAAGCCATCAACTGCCTTCCGGGGACCTCATGCAGCTTGAGCGCCATGCCTCGCGCATCGCGAATGCTGTCGAACTGCGGGTAGGCATTGCCATTGGACAGGCGCACCGTGGCCTGCCAGGTTTGCCCCGGGTTGGCGAAGACCCCCTGGCGTAGTTCCGGGGCCAGGTCCTTGAGCACCTGGACTTCGGCCCTCACGCAGCCATGGGCCTTGGCATGGGCGTCGCGCAGGTAGCGAGTACCCTCGCGATGCTGGTCGACGATACGCACGGCGGTCTGGATGATGTCCTGGGTGCGCGCCGCCTCGTCTGCGGGAATCTGTTCCTGTGCGGCGACCGGGCCGCGGTGCTGCCAGGCGAACCAGATACTGGCCAGGGCCCAGCCCGAGAGGCCGAGCACCAACGACAGCAACAGCAGCTTGCCCAGTAGCGCGCCCAGGCGCAGCCAGAGCCGGCCCGGCAGGGAAGGGCGTTTGCTTGCAAGATCGAGTTTCATGGCAGTTGCGACTCCAGCGGTCCGCCCAGCACTTTCAGGTATTCCAGCAGCGCCCAGCGCTCCTCAGGCTGCAATAGCGGGCCTATGACCCCATTGCCCCGCTGGCCAGCGCGGAATTCGTGGCCACTGTTGTGGTTGCCGCTGATTCTGGTATCGAATTCGAAGCCGTTCTTGAACGCTTCCGGGCGATAGCCCAGGTGCTTGGGGTCGTACTCGAAGGTCCCGCGGTAGAAGGTCGTTGCGCGTTCCGACTGGGGTGACAGGAGTTGATAGAGGTTGGGCACCGAACCGTTGTGCAGGTAGGGCGGTGTCGCCCAGACCCCGGCCAGCGGACGGGCCTTGTAGGCACGCAGTTCGCGTACACCGATCGGCAGGCCGTAGCCATCCAGCCTTGGGCGTTCTTCGGGCGTGACCTGGGCATCGCGATAGGCGCGCTCTTCGACGAAAGCAGTGATGTACGCCAGGCCCTTGGCGGCCGACATCTGCCGCAGGTCCAGGGGCTCGGTGGGGGCCGGATGCAGCTCGACGTTTGATTTGGCCAGCTCGGCGGTGTCCCATTGCAGGGCGCTCAGGTCATAACGCAGGTCGGCGATGTTGCTGGCCGAGTTGGGGTCGGTGCCGATCACCGAGACCGGCAGCATCTTCAACTGTTGCACCGGCCGGCCGTCGTTCTCGCTGACTGCGGGCACATGGCAGCCGGCGCAGTGGCTGGCGAACAGGGTACGGCCCTTGGCGGCCAGGGGTTTGTCGATATTGCCCAGCAAGGCTTCCGGCCACACAGGTGGCTTGAGGCGTTGCAGGGTTTCCTCGATCTGGTTGAGATCGCGCACGCGCACGCTGGAGGGGTAGCGCGCCTCACCGGTCAATGGCTGGCCGTTGGCATCGAACAGATTCAGGGTCGCGCCCACGCCCAGGGCTTCGCCGATGTTACGGGCCATGGGTTGCTGCGCCGAACCGTTCCATTGCACCCAGTCGAAGGTCCAGATATCCCAGAGTTGTGGATAGTCCACCGGAGCGTTGGCGATCCGGTAGTTGGTCGGGGAGATTGCATCACCGAAGCTGGCGTTGGCGATACGACCGAACGCGTCCGTGCGGCCAGGGCCTTCCTCGGTGGGGTAGAGGCCGCGATGGGTGTCGTTCCAGGCCGTGCGCAGGAAGGTGTCCAGCGATACCTTGAAGTCCTTGCGCAACTGTTCGTGCCGCTGCTCGTAGTCCGGCCCCAGCACCTTGCGGGCGAAGCGTTCGAATTTCCACGGGTTGTAGTAGGTCAGCGCCAGGCTGGCCACCAGGGCCTGGCCGAAACTGCCGCCGCGCAGGGTCGGCACGCTCGATGGCAGCACATGCTGGGCCGGGCCGCCGTCGATCCGCAGGGCCTGGTGATTGAAGCGCAGCTCGCCGGTGTGGCAGGCCGAGCAGGTAATGTCCAGGTATTGTTCCAGGCTGCCCGGGTTCTGGTGGCGGGCGAACCCTACTGGCAGGTTGCCGGGGTTTTGTGCCGTGGCTTTTTGCCCGGGCTCCACCAGGAAGCCGAAGCGTGCCAGGTATTCGGGAGTGGCGAAGGACTGCTCGGAAAAGGGCAGTTCCAGGGCGACGAACCAGTCATAGCGCAGGCCCTTGACCTGGGTGCCCTGGGGCGTGAAGTAATACGCCTGGCGATCCTTTGCATCCCATTGGTCCAGGTAGTGCACTTTTTCGGCAGGTACATAGTCGGGAAGCTTCGGATTGGCGGTGTAGTAGGCGACCACGGCCAGGGCGATGCCGATCAGCACGGCAATCAACAGCAATACACGGTAGATGAGGCGCAAGATGTACTTCCTTGTCGAATTTCGCTTCCTTATGCCTGAGCGCATCTGACGCGGCAAGTAGCCATTACTTGCGCTATGGTTATTCGCGCTCTTTCACACGCCTCGCGATGTATCCGGACGGGGCATATCCCACACCACGAAATGCGTTTGAAGACGTGAACTTATCAGCGGTTTACTGCTCTTATGCCGGTAGCCATTGGTCGTGGCCGCCTGATAAGCTCGCGGCTTTATTCGATTGCCCTTTAGGCGCATGAACAAGGAAATAGCATGAAACAGCATCGGTTGGCGGCGGCGGTGGCCCTGGTTAGCCTGGTACTCGCCGGTTGTGACTCGCAGACCAGCGTAGAGCTGAAAACCCCAGCTCAGAAAGCTTCCTACGGCATCGGCCTGAACATGGGCAAGAGCTTGGCCCAGGAAGGCATGGATGACCTGGATTCCAAAGCCGTGGCCCTGGGCATCGAAGATGCCGTCGGCAAGAAAGAACAGAAGCTCAAAGACGAAGAACTGATCGAGGCCTTTGCCGCACTGCAAAAGCGTGCTGAAGAGCGCATGGCCAAGATGAGTGAAGAGTCGGCCGCCGCCGGCAAGAAATTCCTCGAAGAGAACGGCAAGAAGACTGGTGTGACCACCACTGCTTCCGGCCTGCAGTACGAAGTCCTGAAGAAGGCCGATGGTCCGCAGCCCAAGCCGACTGACGTGGTGACCGTGCATTACACCGGCACCTTGACCAACGGCACCGTGTTCGACAGCTCGGTTGAGCGTGGCAGCCCGATCGATCTGCCAGTCAGCGGCGTTATCCCGGGTTGGGTCGAAGGCCTGCAACTGATGCACGTCGGCGAGAAGTACAAGCTGTACATTCCTAGCGACCTGGCCTATGGCGCCCAGAGCCCAAGCCCGGCGATCCCGGCCAATTCGGTGCTGGTGTTCGAGCTGGAACTGCTGGGTATCAAGGATCCGGCCAAGCAAGACAAGCCGGACGCAGCCAAGTAATCTGCTGCAACGTCTGCAACAACGCCCCGTTCTTACGGGGCGTTGTCGTTTCTACAGGCTGGTAATGGTAAAAAATCCGAACTGGCGGCATTGTCGACAGTCAGAACAGAGGAGCGCCAGTAGCTAGTCGCTGGAGCCTGCCAAGTCAATGAAATTATGGGTTTTTTTATGTGAGTAAAAAACGCCCGATCTGAGCTCAGCCCTTGTGAAACGGGGCTTTCAGCGCTGAAAAGGAGCTCTGTTCACAAGGTTATCCACAATTTGTGTGGATAACATTTCAGTGGGAGTGAAGATGAAAGCACCCTGGAATTTTGCCCGCTTCCTGCCCCTGGCCGCTCGGCTCCTGAGTCGTGGCCGCTTGCCGACGCTGCTGTTCGCCGTGGCGAGCAAGGGCGTTTTCCAGGGCGAGCGCCTGGGCAAGGTCAAGGAAGACCTGCGTCTGTTGCAGGCGTTGTGCCTGGCCTACTGGCGGGGCGAGTACCGAGCGATCAGTCCCAAGGCGCTGCTGTCGGTGGTCGCCGGCCTGATGTACTTTCTCAGCCCGCTGGATGCGATTCCCGATTTCCTGCCGGTGTTCGGCATGCTCGATGACATCGCCGTGCTGGCTTGGCTGATGAAGACCCTGGGCGATGAGCTGGATGCCTTTCGCGCCTGGCGCAATCGCCAGGCCCCGGAAAAGCTGGCGGTAGTGGAACGGCTGCCCGACACCCCCGAACAATTGCGCCTGGAGGGGGCGGGGAGAGCCTCCGGTAACGGCCCCGTTACCTGACGACAATCATGCTCTGCGCGACCGCCATCGCTGTTAGGATTACACTTCTAAGGAAAATTCCGACTCGTTAAGTGTCGTAGTCCTACGGGGTGGTGATGGATATCCAGATTATTGAACGCGATGGCGAACCCGAATATGCGGTTCTGCCGTGGGCTCAGTATCAAGCGTTGTTGAAAGCCGCAGGTCTCACCGAAAACGCACCGCAAGCCGCTGCAGTCTCTCAGGCGGCGACACCGGCCCAGAGTCTTCCGGGCCTGGATCAATTACGCAATCTACGCGAAGGGAAGGGCATCGCCATCGAGGCGCTGGCCCGCAAAGTAGGCATCAGCCCGTCTTACCTGGCCTTGATTGAAAGTGGCGAGCGTCAACCTGACGCTGCTATTCGCCGCAGCCTGGCTTGGGAACTGACGGTGCCGGGGTGGAGGGAGCAATCGTGAGTGTAAGGATCAGTCGTCAGCACTGGGATGGGCTGTTGGGTGAGCTGGATCAAGCCCGACGACAACGTCATCTCTTAACCTACCGTGCATTGCTGGAGCGCTTGCAGTTGCCCAGCCCGGCGATGCAGACCCTGACGGCCGCGCTGGAGCACCTGGCCGCCCTGGATGCACGAGCCGAGCAGCCGCTGCGCAGTTCCCTGGTCATCAGCCAGGGGGCCAGCCGCCTGCCGCGTACCGGATTCTTCGAGTGCGTGGAGCGCCTGGGGCGTTTTTCCGGACCTTCCGATGGTGTTGCCGCAGCGTCCTGGCATGCCTCGGAAGTGGTGCGAGTGTTCGAGTACGAATATCCCGAATCAGCGGAGGCTTGAATGTTCTGGCGATTCAAGGCGCGGGCCGGCTATTGGCTGGCGCGCCGGTTGTTTCACTGGCCCTGGTTCATCCGCCAGCCCCGTAGCTGGCGCTGGATGGAGGGGCAGTATGCGCGCATGGCCAAC
Source organism: Pseudomonas piscis (assembly GCF_009380155.1). GTDB lineage: Bacteria > Pseudomonadota > Gammaproteobacteria > Pseudomonadales > Pseudomonadaceae > Aquipseudomonas > Aquipseudomonas piscis. Next base: position 796,807 of record NZ_WHUV01000003.1, read on the forward strand.
CTGGGCAATGTGGGCGCGCAGAGCTTCTATGGCCATATCCTGCTTTTCCGTGGCCAGGGGCTCGGGGCACGGGAGGAGGGGATCCGCCTGTTGCGCCTGGCTGCGTTGGCCGGCGATGCCAAGGCTGCCTACCAGCTTGGGGTGATCAGCCTGGCCGGCTCGGCCAGCAAGGCACCCGATGCTGTCGAAGCGGCTCGCTGGTGGAAACTTTCGGCCCAGGCCGGACATCCCCTGGCCAGCCTCAAGCTGGAGCAGCTAGGTCCGCAGCACTGAGGTTTTCGTTGCGCTGGCGGGCCAGGGCTTCCAGGCTGTCGATCACGTGCACGCTGTAGCCTTGGACGTTCTTGGCATGGTGCTTGGCCTGGGAGGCCAGCTCCGCCAGTTGGCTGGAGTCCAGTTGCCCACAGGCCTGTGGATACAGGTGCACCACGCCGATGGACAGTGACAGCAAGGGGAATTCCTGGCGAATTCCCTGGCGGTTGGGCGCCACGAAACAACCGGCTTCCAGGTGTTCGCTGCGATAGAAGCGCCGGCACTGGCTATGAAAGTCGTCCAGCAACTGGTTCAGCCGCTTGCGCCAGTCTTCCGGTCCCAGCACCAGCAGGAAATCATCCCCGCCGATATGCCCGACGAAGTCGCGGCTCGGGTCTACCCGGTCATTCAGGCATTGTGCCAGGCACAGCAGCACCTCATCGCCGCGGCCGTAGCCGTAGATGTCGTTGAAGGGCTTGAAACTGTCGATATCCACATAGCAGATCACCGATTCGCGCCCCTGCTGGAGCAAGCGGGTCAGGCACTGCTGGATGGGGACGTTGCCCGGCAGCAGCGTCAGGGGGTTGGCGTAGCGAGCCTGCTGGATCTTCAGCTCAGTGATCAGCTTGAGCACATCGATCACCCGCCCCAGCCCCAGGTAATGGCCATTGAGGGTGATGATGAAATCTTCCTCGATACGTTGCCTGGCGCGGCTGGTGATCAGTCGGCTGACCTGTTGCAGCGACTGGGTCAGCTCGACGGCCAGGAAGTCATCGTTCATCAGCCGGCTGATGGGCTTGCGGGCGAACAGGTCGGTAGCGAATGGCTTGAGCAGGGCATCGGAAAGCGAATGTCGGTGGACGATTCCGCAGGGCTGGCCCTGCTCATCAAGAACCGCCAGGGAATTGAGATTGGCCTGGCGGCGAAAGGCCTCCAGCACGTTGGCTGTGGGCGTGTTGCGTGCCACCGCCGGCTGGTCGTTGAGCAGGGCGCTGAGGTCGCTGCCTTCGTCATTCAAGGCCACGCTGGTGTTGTCGTGCTTGGGCATCATTGCCCAGGCATCCTGGGACGGTTGTTCCTGGGGTCGGCACAGCAGATAACCCTGGACCAGGTCGACGCCCATCTCGGTGAGCACCGCCAGTTCCTCGGCCAGCTCGATGCCTTCGGCGATCACCTTGGCCCGGGAGGCCTTGGCGATCTGCAGGATCGATCCGACGAACTCACGCTTGAGCGCATCCTGGTGGATACCGTCGATGAAATGGCGATCGATCTTCACGTAGTCCGGTCGCAGCTCCGACCACAAGCGCAGGCTGGAATATCCGGCCCCCAGGTCATCCAGGGCGATGGAGAAACCCATGTCGCGATAGTGGTGCAGGGCATTCTGCAGCAGTTGGAAGTCGTCGATGGGAGTCTGTTCGGTAAGTTCGATCACCACCTGGCTGGGTGGGATGCCGAAGTCTTGCAGCAATTGCAGGGTGCGCCCGGGTTGGTGGGCGGCTTCCAGCAGGGACTCGGGGGAAACGTTGAGGAACAGCTTGCCAGGCAGCAACTGCTCGCTGAAACGCCGGCAAGCGCTATGGCGGCAGGCGATCTCCAGTTCGCTCAGGCGGCCGGCCTGGCGGGCGACGGCGAACAGGGCGACTGGGGAATGCAGCGGGCTGTTGGAGGGGCCGCGGCTCAAGGCTTCATAGCCGAGGATGCGGCGCTCCGAGAGGGAAATGATTGGTTGGAACAGGCTGTGCAAACCGCTTTGAGCCAGGATTGAACTCAATGCACTGAGCTGTTCGGTCGTGGTCATGGCGATCTCTGTCGATAAAAAAAGGACCGGGTGCGCATGGCCCCCAGTCCTTTATTTCACGACAGAATGATGACTATTTGATGACGCTCCGAGGAGCGCTCGAATTAAATTGCCATCATCCTCAGTGCTTGGCCACCGAAGTGTTGAGCTTCAGGTAATCCAGCAGGATGCGCCCGGTTTCGCTCAGGTAGGCGTCGTCTTCCGGCTTGGTCTTGTCCGGTTCGGCGGCGGCCAGTGCGTCCTCATCCTCTTTCTTCAGCTCCTTGAGCGGCTCTTCGCCCTTGGCCTTGCGACGGATGTTTTCCAGGGCCAGTTGCTTGGCTTCGATATCGGCATGCTGCGCCCGGCGATCGGCTTCGTTGAGGCTCACGGTTTTTTCCGCCATCAGCTTCTGCGCCAGCGCCAGCTTGTCGCGGATGAACACGAATTCCGGATCTTTCGCCGAGCGGCTTTCGTGTTCGGCCTTGAGCTGGGCCAGGAACGGCTTGAACGGATCCATCGCCGGCTTGATGGCCGGGCGGATGGTGTCCCAAGGCATGGCTTCGGGCAGCGCGCTTTCACCGATCTCCTTGGTATCGATGATCGATGGGTAGCCGATATCCGGCAGCACGCCCTGGTGCTGGGTGCTCTGCCCGGAAACCCGGTAGAACTTGGCCAGGGTCAGCTTCAGCTCGCCATGGTTGAGCGGCTGGATGGTCTGGACCGTACCTTTGCCGAAGGTCTGGCCGCCGATGATCAACGCGCGATGGTAGTCCTGCATGGCGCCGGCGAAGATCTCCGAGGCCGAGGCCGAAAGGCGGTTGACCAGCAGGGCCATCGGGCCCTTGTAGAAGGCACCGGGGTTCTCGTCTTCCAGCACATCCACTCGGCCATCGGCGTTACGCACCAGCACGGTAGGGCCCTTGTCGATGAACAGGCTGGTCAGCTCGGTGGCTTCCTGCAGGGAACCACCGCCGTTGTTGCGCAAGTCGATGACCACGCCGTCGACCTTCTCTTTCTGCAGTTCGGTCAGCAGCTTCTTCACGTCACGGGTGGTGCTCTTGTAGTCCGGGTCACCCGCGCGGAACGCCTTGAAGTCCAGGTAGAAGGCCGGGATCTCGATTACCCCGAGCTTGTAGTCCTTGCCGTCCTGCTTGAGGTTGAGGACCGACTTCTTCACTGCCTGGTCTTCGAGCTTCACCGCTTCCCGGGTGATAGGCACGATCTTGCTGGTCTGGTCGTTCGGCGCATTGCTGGCCGGGATCACTTCCAGGCGCACCAGGGTGCCCTTGGGGCCGCGGATCAGCTTGACCACTTCGTCCAGGCGCCAGCCCACCACGTCGACCATTTCCTTGTCGCCCTGGGCGACGCCGATGATCTTGTCCGCCGGGGCGACCTGCTTGGTCTTGTCCGCCGGACCTGCCGGTACCAGACGCACGACCTTGACCTGGTCGTTGTCGCTTTGCAGCACCGCACCGATGCCTTCCAGCGACAGACTCATGTTGATGTCGAAGTTCTCCGCGTTATCCGGCGACAGATAGTTGGTATGCGGGTCGTAGGACATGGCGAAGGTATTGATGTAGGCCTGGAAGATATCCTCGGCCCGGGTCTGGTCCAGGCGCGCCAACTGGTTCTTGTAGCGCTTGGTCAGGGTTTCCTGGATCTGCTTGGGTTCCTTGCCGGCGATCTTCATCCGCAGCACTTCGTCCTTGACGCGCTTGCGCCACAGGTCGTCGAGTTCGGCGGTGGTCTTGAGCCATGGAGCTTCCTTGCGATCGATCAGCAAGGTTTCCTTGGTGGTGAAGTCGATCTTGTCGACACCCTTGGCCAGTTCCGCCAGGGCGAAGTCGAGTCGGGATTTGACCCGGTCCAGGTAGCGCTTGTAGATGGTGAAGCCTGCGTTCAGGTCACCGCTCTTGAGGAAGTCGTCGAACTGGGTTTTCCACCTGTCGAACTCTGCGATGTCGCTGGCCAGGAAGTAGCTGCGCGATGGGTCCAGCAGCTTCAGGTAGCTGTCGTAGATGATGACCGAGCGTGCGTCGTCCAAAGGTGGCTTGCTGTAGTGATGACGCTTGAGCAGTTCAACAACATTGAGGCTGGCAATTACCTCATCGCGATCAGGCTGAAGCTTGTCCCAGCTATTGGCTGCGAGCGTAGTGGTCGACATCGGCAGTAGGCCGAAACCAATGAAAAGAGCGAGGGCGGTGCTGGGGAACAGATGCTTCATGCTGATTCGACGCGGGGGCAATTGATAACGCATATTAGGCCGTCTTAGAAGTCGCCGGTTCCATCAGGGCCGGTCGCATAATGCAAAAAGCCCGGTGCTATAACCTCCGGGCTCAGTCCAGACTCACTATGGAGGCACTGTGAAAGCATTGCAAGGCGTTGAAGGTCATGTGGAGTGGGTTGAAGAGCCAAGCCCGACTTGCGATGCGGGCCAGGTTCGTATTCGCGTGGCCGCCGCCGGCCTGAATCGGGCCGATCTGCTGCAGCGCGCGGGGCTCTATCCACCGCCGGCCGGGGCCAGCCAGGTGCTGGGGTTGGAATGCTCCGGGGTGATCAGTGAAGTCGGCCCGGGTTCGTCCTGGAAAATCGGTGATCGGGTCTGTGCGCTGCTGGCCGGTGGCGGCATGGCCGAGGAAGTGGTGGTCGATGCACGCCATGTGCTGCCGGTGCCCGAGGGATTGTCGCTGGTCGAGGCCGCGGCGTTGCCGGAAGTCTATGCCACGGCCTGGCTGAACCTGTTCCAGCTGGCGGCGCTCAAGCCCGGGGAAAAGGTGCTGCTGCACGCCGGGGCCAGTGGGGTCGGCTCGGCGGCGATCCAGCTGTGCAAGGCCTTCGGCAGTCCGTGCTGGGTCAGTGTCGGCTCCGCCGAGCGCCTGGCCTACTGCGAAAAACTGGGGGCCCAGGGGGGCGTGATACGCACCGATGGCCTGGATGCACTGCGGGATTTCGCCCCCTTCGATGTGGTCCTGGACCCGGTGGGAGCTGGCTACGCGGCCGATAATCTCAAGCTGCTGGCCCTCGATGGGCGTTGGGTGCTGATCGGCCTGATGGGCGGGCGCGAGGCGCAACTGGACCTGGCCAAGGTGCTGGCCAAGCGGATCCAGCTGCTGGGTTCGACCCTGCGCAGCCGCAGCGATCAGTTCAAGGCCGACTTGCTGAGCGATCTGGGCCAGAACGTCTGGCCGCTGTTCGGCGATGGGCGCCTGAGCCCCCAGTTGGCCAGGACGTTCCCGATCGAGGATGCCGAAGCCGCATTCGGCGAACTGGCCACCAATCAGGTATCGGGCAAGCTGGTCCTGGTGATCGACTCCGCATTGGCATGACCATCTGCGGGAGCTGGCCCACGGCCGGTTCCCGCAGGCATTGCGGTCATTTCCAGTGGTGGATCGGCCAGCCGGCCTGCTGCGCATGCTCGCGCAGTACCGGATCCGGGTTGACCACCTGGGGATGATCCACTCGCAGCAGCAACGGCAGGTCGTTGCGCGAGTCGGAATAGAAGGTCGCGCCCTTAAGGCTTTCCTGCTCGGTTTCCAGCCATTGCAGCAACCGGGTGATCTTGCCCTCGCGGTAGGTCAGGGTGCCCAGGGTATTGCCGGTATAGACGCCGTTGAGCACTTCCAGCTCGATCCCCAGTACTTCATCGATGCCCAGGCGCTGGGCGATCGGCTGCACCAGGTGGGTGCCCGAGGCCGAGATCACCAGGATCCGGTCGCCGGCCTGGCGATGGGCGGCCAGGGTCTTGCAGGCATCGCTGAAGATGATCGGCTCGATCACGTCCTCGACCCAGGGCTCCACCAGGTGGGCCACATCCACCGGGCTGCGCCCGGCCATGGGCTCGAGGCTGAACGCCATGAATTCCTCCATGGCCAGCTTGCCATGGCTGTAGGCGTCCATCAGCTCGTTGTTGCGGCGCATGAACGACTCGCTGTCGACCCAACCCAGGCGCCCCATCTGCTCGCTCCAGAGGGTGGCGCAGTCGCCGTGGATCAGGGTTTCGTCCAGATCAAAAATTGCCAGGGCCATCAGTGCAGTTCTCTCCGAGAACAGCTTCAAGCTATAAGCTTCAAGCTGCAAGAATTGGATTTAGGTACTTAGCGGTCTATCTATAACTTGAAGCTCGCAGCTTGAAGCTTGTCGCTGCCGTCAAGCTACCTCACACAGGGCGCTCGGATCGATGGATAACGCCAGGCGCTGGCCATTGGCGTGCAGGTCGGCAGCCGAACGGTTGAGTACATCCACCACCAGTTCCACGCCGTGGGCCTCGACTCGATAGCGGATGACGTTGCCCAGCAAGCTGTGGCCACGGATCAGCGCGTCCGGCTGGCCGTCCCTGCGCAGCTCGATGGCCTCGGGGCGAATGGCGATGCGCCCGCTCACCGGGCGCTGCAACAGCTTGCTGGCGCTCTCGGCGTCCAGGAGGTTGTAGTTGCCGATGAAGCCGGCGGCGAATGCATCCACCGGCGCGGTGTACAGGGTCTCGGCATCGCCACTCTGGACGATCTGGCCCTGGTTCATCAGGAAAATCCGGTCCGACAGGGTCAGCGCTTCTTCCTGGTCATGGGTGACGAAGATGGTGGTCAGGCCCAGTTCCTGCTGGATATTGCGGATTTGCTCGCGCAGGTGCTTGCGGATCCGCGCGTCCAGTGCCGACAGCGGCTCATCCAGCAACAGCAGGCGCGGCCGGGTCACCAGGGAACGGGCCAGGGCCACGCGCTGGCACTGGCCGCCGGAGAGCTGGTGTGGGTAGCGGCTGGCGAAGTCCTTTAGCTCCACCAGTTGCAGGGCTTCACTGACGCGCTTGTGGCTGTCGTCGGCGTTGACCTTCTGCATGCGCAGGCCGAAGGCGACGTTCTGTTCCACGGTCATGTTGGGGAACAGCGCATAGCTTTGGAACACCATACCGATCCCGCGTTTCTGCGGGCTCAGGGGCACGATATCCTGGCCGTCGAGGAGAATCTTGCCGGCATCCACCGGAGTCAGCCCGGCGATGCAGCGCAGCAGGGTGGACTTGCCGCAGCCGGAGGGGCCCAGCAGGGTGACGAACTCGCCCTTGTGGATCTGGCAGTTGATATCGCTGAACACCGTGGTGCCCGCGTAGTGCTTTTGCAGGTGTTGCACGTCGACGAAGCTCATTGGCTCTTGTCCCTGTTCAGGATGTTGGCGGCCCAGGTCAGGACCAGCACGAAGAAGAAGTAGGAGATCACCAGGGCGCTGGTGAAGTGGCCGCTGCTGTTGCGCATGTTGTTCAGGTATACCTGCAGGGTTTCGTAGCGGGTGCCCACCAGGATGTTGGCGAACACGAACTCGCCGAACAGGAACGAGAAGGACAGCAGCAGCGCCACCATCAGGCCCTTGCGCAGGTTCGGCAGGACTACCAGCAAGGCCGCCTGCCAGGTGCTGGCGCCCAGGAGCTGGGCGGCGTCCATCAGGTCCCGCAGGTTGATCGCCTGCAGGTTGTTGGTGATGGCCCGGTACATGAACGGCAGGGCCACGGTGAAGTAGCAGCCGATCAGGATCCACGGCGTGCCGACCATGGCCAGGGGGCCTGAGCCGTATAACTGCAGCAGGCCCACCGAGGACACCACCGGCGGCACCGCGAAGGGCAGCAGGATCAGGATGTTCATCAGCGCATCGAGCTTGGGAAAGTGGTAGTGCACCACGAACAGCAGCGGCAGGATCAGCACCACCGACAAGACCAGGGCGCCGACGCAGACCAGCAGCGACTGGCCGAAGGCCGCGAGAAAGCGCGGGTCGCTCCACAGCTGCAAGTACCACTTGAAGGTGAAGCCGCTGGGCAGGATGGTCGCCGACCAACTGCTGGCGATGGAGTAAATGAAGGTCCCCAGCAGCGGCAATAGCAGGATGGCGAACAGCAGCCAGACCACGAACCGGTGGTAGAGGGCGACGGAGCCGGATTCAGCGCGAGACATGGTAGCTCCTCTTGAGCAGCAACTGATGGACGATGGTCACCAGGGTCATCAGCGCCACCAGCACCACCGCCAGGGCGCTGGCCATGTTCGGGTCCAGGGAAATGTCCCCGGAAACCATGGCCGCGATGCGGATCGGCAGGACGTTGAAGTTGCCGGTGGTCAGGGCATAGACCGTGGCATAGGCGCCCAGGGCGTTGGCCAGCAGGATCACGAAGGTGCCCAGCAGCGCCGGGGTCAGCACTGGAAGGCCGATATGCCGCCAGAACTGCCAGCCGCTGGCGCCCAGCAGGGCGGCGGATTCGCGCCAGTCTTCGCGCAGTGCGTCGAAAGCCGGGTACAGCAATAGCACCCCAAGCGGGATCTGGAAGTAGGTGTAGAGGATGATCAAGCCGGTCTTGGAGTAGAGGTTGAAGTCCTGGATGACCCCCGACTGCTTGAGCATGATGGTGATGGCACCGTTGAAGCCCAGCAGGATGATGAACGCGAAGGCCAGGGGCACGCCGGCGAAGTTGCTGGTCATGTTGGCGAAGGCATTGACGAAGTTGCGCAACCTGGAGTCGACCCGGCGCAGCGAGTAGCTACCCAGCACGGCGATGATGATGCCGAACACGCTGGACCAGAAGCTGATCTCCAGGCTGTACTGGATCGCCTGCAGGTAGAACTTCGAACTGAAGATCTTGTTGAAGTTGGCCAGGCCCCAGCCGAACTCCTCGGACTGCAGGCTGTTGATCAGCACCCACGCCAGCGGGGCCAGCTGGAACACGATGAAGAACAGGGCGAAAGGCACCAGGCACAAGGCCGCCAGCCATTTGCCACGGGTCACTGAATTCACTTCAACAGCTCCCGGCAGAAGGGTTTGTCGTGGGGTACGCCGAGCAGTTGGCAAATGGTGCCGCACAGTTCGGTCTGCTTCGGTGTGGCCCCGGGATCGAGGCTGAAGGCCCCGCCGATGACGAACAGCGGCACCTCCCGTTCCTCGGGCAGCAGGCCATTGTGCGAACGATCGGCGTTCATGCCGTGGTCGGCGGTCACCAGCACCTGGTAGCCGGCGTCGAGCCAGCCTTGCAGGTAGTCGGCCAGGATGATGTCGGCCGAGCGTGCGCTGTTGCGATACTGGGCGCTGTCCAGGCCGTGCTTGTGGCCGGCGTCGTCGATGTTCATCGGGTGCACCAGCAACAGGTTGGGAGCGTGGCGCAGGCGCAGGTCCTCGGCATCGGCGAACAGGTGGGAGTCGGGGTAGTGGTCGCTCCAGTAGAAGTGGCCGTACTGGATCGGCAACTCAGGGGCGACGGTGTGCCGGTCTCGCGCTGCATTGAACGGCGTGCGGTTGTACAGCTCGCTGATCCAGTGGTAGGCGGCAGCGGCGGTGCCCAGGCCGGCGGCCCGGGCGTAATGGAACAGGCTGCGCTGGGTGGACAGGCGCGAGACCTGGTTGTGCACGATGCCGCTGTCGATCGGCGGCACCCCGGTGAGGATGCATTCGTACAGCGGGCGGGACAGTGCCGGAAGCTCGCATTCCAGTTGGTACAGCGCTGCGCGTCCTGCGCCGACATAGGCTTGAAGATGTCCCATGGCGTGGCGGGCGACCTGGTGATTGAGGCCGTCGAGCACGACAAGGATGACGTTGTGTGACATGGGGCAAGGGCTCCGCAAGACCGAACAATCTCGTAGGAGCGCAGCTTGCCCGCGATGGTATCGCTGCGATTTCAAGATAGGCCGCAGCGCCTGGATCGCGGGCAAGCCTCGCCCCTACGGAAGCAGCATTACTGCATGTTGATGATCACTTCTTCCTGCCACTTCTGCGGCAGGGCCTTGGAGGTCTTCTCCCAGGCTTCGGCGTCCTTGATCGGCGTCACGTGCTTGTACTGCTCGTTGGGCAGCAGGTTGGCCTTGACGTCCGCCGGCAGGTTGACGTGCTCGGCACGGATTGGGCGGGCATTGCCACGGGCCAGGTTGACCTGCCCGGCGTCGCTGAAGATGTACTCGCGGGTCAGCTTGGCCGCATTCGGGTGCTTGGCGTACTTGTTGATGATGGTGGTGTAGCCGGAGATCACCGAGCCGTCGGACGGGATCAGCACTTCGTAGTCGTCCTTGTTGACCATCTTGTTGCGGTAGCTCAGGCCGTTGAAGTCCCAGACCACGCCGACTTCCACTTCACCCTTCTCCATGGTGGCGATGGTCGGGTTGGCCAGGGACAGGCGCCCCTGCTTGGCGATCTCGGCGAACATCAGCAGCGCCGGTTGGATGTTCTTCTCGTCGCCGCCCTTGGCGATGGCGGCGGCCAGGACGCCGTTGGCAGCCTGGGCGGCGGTGCTCACGTCACCGATGGACACCTTGTACTTGCCCTTTTCCAGGTCGGCCCAGCTCTTGGGTGCTTCGGAACCGTGCAGCAGCTTCTTGTTGATGATGAAGGCGATGGTGCCGGTGTAGGCCAGGGCCCAGTTGCCGTCCTTGTCCTTGGCCCAGTCCGGGACCTGCGCCCAGGTGCTTGGCTTGTAGGGCTGGACCACGCCTTGCTTGACGGCGATCGGGCCGAACGCGGCGCCAACGTCGCCGATATCGGCGCTGGCATTGTCTTTCTCGGCGGCGAACTTGGCGATTTCCTGGGCCGAGCTCATGTCGGTGTCGATGTGCTTGAGGCCGTAGGTCTTGGCCAGGTCTTCCCAGGTGCCTTTCCAGTTGGCCCAGTCATCGGGCATGCCGACGCTGTTGATGGCGCCTTCCGCCTTCGCAGCGGCTTCCAGGGTTTTCAAGTCGTTGTCAGCGGCCATGGCGGCGGTGCACATGGCGATGGTCGAACCTAACAGTGATGCCAGGAAAAGCTGTTTCATCCGAAGCTCCTTTGGGCGTGTTCCACGCTGCGTTGTGATCGACAGTCTTGCGGTGGATTGGTCTAGGTCAGCAATACCTGAGCCAATCTAAGCCTGTTGGATGACACTTTTATGTCGATGCCTGCTGCGAACGCCTGGAACCAGGCGCAGGCTCGACACTGCGAACTAAGCGTAGACCACGGCAAAACTCCCGTTTTCAAAGGCCCTGGCGGGAAAGTTGCAGCTCTGGCCTGGGCCGTTCGCAAGCTTTGTCACATATCAGTCATCTGCGTTGCCTAGGCTTTGCAGTCAGGAGCAGGGGGCCGTACAGGTCGCTGCCAGGCACTGGGACGGTGCTGGTCTAGTCCAGATAGGTAACGTTGATGCGTATAGAGGCAACCAAGGCGGTGACAGCCATCGGCCAGGTACTGCAAGAACAGATCGCCCATGGCTTGCTGGCACCGGGGAGCAAGCTGCCGGCCGAGCGCAAGCTCAGCGAGCTGTTCGCCACTACCCGGATCACCGTGCGTGAGGCTCTGCTGCAACTGGAGGCCCAGGGACAGATCTACCGCGAGGAGCGTCGTGGCTGGTTCGTTTCGCCGCCGCGCCTGGCCTATAACCTGATGCAGCGCAGCCATTTCCACGCCATGGTCAGCGCCCAGGGCCGGGTACCGTCCACCGAGGTGATTTGTGCACGTTTGCAACCGGCGTCGGCGGCGGTCTGCGCCTGGTTGCAACTCCCGGCCTTGTCCAGCGTGATCCAGATCTGTCGCGTGCGACGGATCGACGAGCGTCTGGTGCTGTATGTCGAGCATTACCTGAATCCGCAGTACTTCCCGAAGATCCTCGACCTGGATCTGAACCAGTCGATCACCGAGCTGTACGCCCGGCACTACGACCTGCACTACGGGCGGGTGCGTTTCGAGATCGTGCCCACTTCCCTGCCGCCGGAAGCGGCCGCGGCGCTCAAGGTCTCGGTGGGCAGCCCGGGACTGCGCATCGCCCGGGTCAACTACGACCAGCATCAGCGGCTGATCGATTGCGACCTGGAGTTCTGGCGCCACGATGCGATCCACGTTGGTGTGGATGTGGCCTGAGCCCGCTGCCTTCGCGCCAGCGGGCAGGGTTGGACAGCGCCTAGGGCTTGGCTCCGGCGAATAGATAGTCGGTGGTCAAGGACGCCAGGGTCCGCACGCCCACCACCAGCGCCGACTCGTCGACGAAGAATCCCGGGTTGTGGTTCGGCGCGGCCTTGGCCATGTCCTGGTCCCGGGGCGTCACGCCGAGAAACACGAACAGTCCCGGCGCCTGCTTGGCATAGAAGGAAAAGTCCTCCGCGCCGCCCACCAGCGGCCCTTGCACCACATCGTCCTTGGCCGCCCAGCGCAGGCTTGGCAGCATCTTCTCGGTCAGGGCCGGGTCGTTGATGGTCGGGTCGTACTTCTCGATGATGCTCACTTCGGCCTTGGCGCCGCCGCTCTCGGCGATCCGTTCCACGGTCTGGCGTACATCGCTGTGCAGTTTCTGGCGAATGCCATAGTCGTAGGAGCGGATGGTGCCGGTCATGTCCACCGATTCGGGAATGATGTTGTAGCGTGTGCCGCCGTTGATGGTGCCGATGCTGACCACCGACGGGTACGACGAAATATCGGTACGGCGGCTGACCACGGTCTGCAGCCCGACGATGGCCTGGGCCCCGACGGTGATCGGGTCGATGCCGTCCCAGGGGCGGCCGGCGTGGGTCTGCTTGCCGAGGATGCGGATGCGCAGGTCGTCGGAGCTGGCCAGGGTCGGGCCCGGGCGATAGGCGATGCGCCCGGCGGGAATCCCGGCCCAGACATGCAGGCCGAACACCGCGTCCGGCTTGGGCGATTGCATCACGCCTTCCTGCACCATCATCTTCGCGCCCCAGACGTTCTTGCCGTCAGGAATGAAATCGCTCGGGCCTTCTTCGGCGGGCTGGAAATAGAACACCACGGTGCCTGGCAGGCGCTCGCGCATGTCGCTGAGGACTTTCGCCGTGCTCAGCAAGATTGCCGTGTGGGCGTCGTGGCCGCAGGCGTGCATGACGTCCACCTCCTTGTCCAGGTAGCGCCCCTTGGCCTTGGAGGCGAACGGCAGGTCCGCGACCTCCTTGACCGGCAGTGCGTCCATGTCGGCGCGCAAGGCCACGGTGGGGCCGGGCAGGCCACCCTTGAGCACCGCCACCACGCCGGTGCGGGCGACGCCCGTCCGGACTTCCAGGCCCAGGGCGCGCAACTGCGTGGCTACCAGCTCGGCAGTGCGGTGTTCGGTGTTGCCCAGTTCAGGGTGGGCATGGATATCGCGACGGGTTGCCAGCAGTGTCGGTTCCAGCGCCTTGGCCTGTTCGGCGATGTGCTTGCGGGCCTGCGCCATGGCGCTGTCGTCGGCGGCATGGACGTAGTGGCCGGACAAGGCCAGGACACTGGCCAGGCAAGCGCTGGCGATAGTGGATAGCTGCATGGGGACTCTCTCCTTGATTGTTGTTGTAGTACGGGGCTGCCAGGTCCCGTGGCGTGCTGTGCCGCCCTGTCTGGACCGCCTTGCCATGGAGCGCGCAGCCGTGCCCCGGCGTGCGGCTGGCCTTACGCCTCGGCCTGGGAGCCGCCCCCGGCGGTGACCACCTGGATGCTCATGCGCGGGGTCGCCAGGTCCAGCCCGGCCTCGTCGAGGTGGCGCTTGAGCGACAGATTGAAGGCCCGGGACACTTCCCATTGCTTGATCGGCGCGGTCTTGAAGCGGGCGCGGAGGATGGCGCTGCCGGATTCGAAGCTCTCCACCCCCTGGATCTCCAGGGGCGACCAGATATTGCGCCGCTGCAGCGGATCGCTGCGCATCTTCTGGCCGACATCGCGCATCAGCTTGATCGCATCGTCGATCTCCATGTTGTGGGGGATCGCCACGCGGAAGATGGCGTAGCCGAACTCCCGGGAGTAGTTCTTGATGCTCTTGATCTCGCTGAACGGAATGGTGTGGACGATGCCGTCTATGTCCCGCAGGCGCACGGTGCGGATGGTCAGGCCCTCGACGGTGCCCAGGTGGCCGCCGACATCCACGTAGTCGTCGATGGCCAGGGAGTCCTCGATGATGATGAACAGGCCGGTGATCAGGTCCGCCACCAGCGACTGAGCGCCGAAACCGATGGCCAGGCCGATCACACCGGCACCGGCCAGCAGCGGCGTGACATTCATGCCCATGTTGGCCAGGGCGACGATGGTGGCGATGATGAAGATCGCCACGAACAGCACGTTGCGGATCAACGGCATCATGGTCTGGGCGCGGGCATTGGCCAAGCCCTTGCGCGAGCGGGTCAGCGCGTGGTGCACGGCGGTGTCGCTGAGGATCCAGATCAGCCAGGCGAAGATCAGGGTGCCGCCGAGGCCGAACAGCTTGACGCTGACTTCGTGGCCGTCGCCTTCGGTGAAGCGGATCAGCGACATGCCCCAGACCCGCAAGCCCAGTTCGATGAATGCCAGCCACACGGCGAGGTGGGCCAGGGTGTAGAAGAACCCCTTTAGCCGCTCGGAATACAGCGCATGGCGCTTGTGCCCGCGGTGGGGGCGCTGGGCATGGCGGCGCACCAGGCCATTGATCACCATGCACAGCACCAGCAGCACGGTGCATAGCAGCGACTGGCGCAGGGCGGTGCTGGTGTCGCCGGCGGAGACGAAGGTGGCGAACAGCGAGATGCCCACCAGCACCAGGGCAGGGAGGTACCAGAACGTACCGATGATCTCGATGGTGTCGCTCAAGGCCCGGCGCGTCAGGCGGCGCGCCAGGGGCTGGTTGCGGATCAGGTGGGCGATCGGCCGCCGGAAACGCAGGATGAACACCCCGGTGGACAGGGCGGCCATGACATTGGCGAAGGTCGCGGCGGTATGGGCCAGGTGCTGGCCGAGGCTGGCTACCATGCGCGGATCGCTCAGGGCCTCGCCGAAGGCGGCGAAGCTGCCGATCCACCACAGCGGCCGAAACGCCTGGCGCCGCAGGATATACAGGGCGCGATGGCGGTGGGGGCCGTCGAGCACCGAGAATGCCACCACGCAGATCGCCGAGAAGCAGGTGCCGACCACCAGGGCATAGGCCAGGACCATGGCCAGGTCCTTGCCCAGGGACGAGGGCAGGGAATAGGTCATGTACACGGTGATCAGCAGGGCGATCATCCAGGGGCCGAGCTTGCGCAAGGCGAAGCGCAAGAGGTCCCAGGTCTTGGGGTGCTGGGGCAGGTCCTCGGTAAGGCCGAAGCGCAGGCGCACGCGATGGCTGAGCCAGATCAGCGCCGCTGCCAGCAGGCTCCAGACCATGAGGATCAGGGCAAAAGCGAAGATGATCGGCAGCCACTGGCTGGCCGGCAGAACCAGGGCCGCCAGTTCCTGCTTGGCCAGCTCGAACTCGTCGGTCCAGCGGGTCGCGGGGCTGTCAGCGCCGGAAAACTGCTTCTCCAGGGTCGACAAGGTGCCGCCGATCAGCCCGAGCACGCCTTCCTCGGGGGTGGGCTGGGCTTTTTTCGTGGTGTCGCGCAGGCGCTTGAGGTCCGCCAGCAGCTTGGCCCGCTGCTGGTCGTTCTCCAGGGACTTGATCACTTGGTCCAGGGACTGCCCCAGGGGCTCCTCGGCTTGCGGCTGGGGCTTGGCCTGGTTGCCCAGCAGGCCAGGCAGGCCGACGGCCTGGGCGCTGTTGAGGGGCAGGAGGGTCAGCAGGCAGACGAGCACATAGCAGGGCAGGGCGAACAGACGAGCGAACACTGGGCGGTCAACCTCGGACGTTTACGGTATCGACCGAGTGTACGAGGCCGCCAAATCCAATGCGAGGGCGAGCGGCGCTTTTATTCCGCGAGCTTGGCCAGGATCTTGTAGACCACGGTGCCGAGGATCAGCAGCATGCCGATCCACATGCTGAGCACGCCTAGGTTCTTGTCGCGGAAATTGAAGCCGATGGCCAGCAAGATCATGCCAATGAGGATCGGCACGAGCATGGCATGGAATGAAGACATCGAAATCATGGCAATGGCCTCCTCAGAAGGAATGTTTATAAGTCTAGGTCGTTTTGTCGCGATTCGTAGTGATGTGCATCAGCGACCGGCGATCTGTCGCCGGTACCGGGGCCGCGCTGGCGCAGGTGCGAGTGCCTGTGCCAGCAGCGGTTGGTGGTTTACGGCAGCTCTTGGCTGGCGTAGAAGGCGCTCAGCACCTTGACCAGGTGGGCCAGGTCGTGGCTGCCGCACAGCTCGCGGATCGAGTGCATGGCGAAGGTCGGCAGGCCGATATCGACGGTGCGCACACCCAGGTGGCTGGCGGTGATCGGGCCGATGGTCGAGCCGCAGCCCATGTCGCTGCGCACCACGAAACTCTGCACCGGCACCTCTTCGGCCATGCACAGGTGACGGAAGAAACCGGCGGTTTCGCTGTTGGTGGCATAGCGCTGGTTGCTGTTGACCTTGATCACCGGGCCGGCGTTGAGCTTGGGGCCGTGATTGGCGTCGTGTTTGTCGGCGTAGTTGGGGTGGACCCCGTGGGCGTTGTCGGCGGAGACCAGAAGCGACTTCTGGATGGTGCGCACGAACTCGTCGCCCTCGGGCAGCAAGCGGCGCAGGGTCTGCTCGAGCATCGGGCCGTCGGCGCCGCAGGCCGAGCAGGAGCCGACTTCCTCATGGTCGTTGCACACCAGCACGCAGGTTTCGTCGCTATCGGCATTGAGCAGGGCCTGCAGGCCGGCGTAGCAGGACAGCAGGTTGTCCAGGCGCGCGCCGGCGATGAAGTCCTCGTGCAGGCCGATCACCGCCGCGCCCTGGGTATCGTAGAAGCTCAGCTCGTAGTCCAGCACTACGTCGGCGTTCAGGCCGTGTTCACGGGCCAGCTGGTCGGTCAGCACGGCACGGAAATCCACGCGCTCGTCGCCGGCGAACTGGGCGAGGATCGGTGGCAGTTCGTTCTGCGCGTTGATGGCCCAACCCTGGTTGGCTTCACGGTTGAGGTGGATGGCCAGGTTGGGAATGATCGCGATCGGCGCCTTGAAGTCGATCAGTTGGCTTTCCACCTTGCCATCGCGGCGGAAGGTCACTCGGCCGGCCAGGGACAGGTCGCGGTCGAACCAGGGGGCAAGCAATGCGCCGCCGTAGACTTCCACGCCCAGTTGCCAGAAGCCCTGGCGTTGCAGCTCTGGTTGGGGCTTGACCCGTAGGCACGGGCTGTCGGTATGGGCGCCGACCATGCGGATGCCGCCGTGCAGAGGGGAGTGCCGACCCAGCTTGATGGCGACGATGGAGGAATCGTTGCGCGTGACGTAGTAGCGACCATTGGCTTCGGTGGTCCACGGCTCGCGCTCGTCCAGGCGCTGGTAGCCTGCTGCTTCCAGGCGTTGAGCCAGGCTGGCAGTGGCATGGAAAGGGGTAGGGGAGGCCTTGAGGAAGTCGATCAGGCCTTGGTTCAGCTCTTCGCGCATAAGTAGCTCCAGACAGCAGTGGCGCGAGTTTAACGTATTGGGCAGGGCCTATGGGCAAGAGCATGCGGTGCTTGCCCATCCTGTGGGTGAGGGAGCCTCAGGCGGTGTGTTGGCGCAGGTAGCCGAGAATGACCGGGTGGTCTTCCTGGCGCTCGGGCATTGGCAGGTGTTCCGGCCAGGTGTTGTCCTCAAGGGCCAGCATGGCTTGCTGTTGTTCGTCGCAGCGGCCGATTTCACGGGATGCACATTCCCACCAGGCATGCCGGCACGCCGAATGATACGGCGTATCGGGCAGCGAACTGCCATAGAGCACGTCGCGGCCGATCTTTTTCTGTCCCCCTTTGAGTTTGCGCAATCGCCACTTGATCTGCAGTCGTTGCCATAGGGGTGGTAGGGGTTTGCTCCGGGGCATTTCCTGGCACAGCTTGATCAGCTCGCAGCGGTAGTCTTCGCCGTGCAGAGCAAAAAAATACGCCTGCATGGGATGGAAGAAGCGTTTTGCCGCGAAGAAGTGATAGACGTGTTTCCTGGCTTCCTGTACTGGCTTGCCGCGCATGCTGAATGACAGGGCGACTTGTTCGATGGTATGGATCTCGAAAGGCTCGCGGGTCCACTCGTCGATCAGTTCGATGGCCCGTTCCAGTATCGGCAAGTCGCTGTCGGTGAGGCCGCACAGCCCACTGTTGTAGAGCCGGAAGTCGCTATCAGGCTCGATGCCGTGGGGCTTCAGGCACTGGCCGAGCTTGTGGTAGGCCGGGCGCTTGCTGACGTCCCGCCAGTGATATTCGAAGCAGTCCATCAGGTAACGCCGAGGGCTGATCTGCTTGAACAGCAGATGCGGGCTCTTCAGGAACAGGGTGTCGGTATCGACGAAGAGGGTCTTCTCGGCGTATTGCAAGCCGCTGGCGATGGCGCAGGCCTTGCGCCGGTGGTGGTAGCCGTTTTGGCCCTGCCATTGCTGCAGGATCTGCTCATCCAGGGTGACAGTGTCCACGGGCCAGCCGGCATAGTCCTCTGGCCGGTCGGTCATGATCCTGATGCACAGCGATTCACTGCTCTTCAAGTGACTGAGGGCGGTGAGGATGCTGAACTTGACTTCGCGCCGGTAAATCGGATTGTTGCCGTAGACCAGATAGAGCAGTTGTTGCGGTGTTTTCACTGGGCTGGGGGAAGACGGTAATGCAGGGGGCGTCATCGTTTCGAGTGTCCTTACTACTGAATAGGCGCTGGAGAATCGGATGTCGTCAGAACGGTGCAGGGCATTCGAAGCGCAGGCGCTCGCCGGTCTGGGGGTGGGTGAAGGCCAGCATGCTGGCATGCAGGCACAGGCGCGGCCAGGCGGCCAGGGCCTGGGGATGGGCGTAGAGACCGTCGCCCAACAATGGGTGGCCGATCGACAGCATATGTACTCGTAACTGGTGAGAGCGGCCGGTGATAGGGGTCAACTCGACCCGGCACCAGTCGCCGCAGCGCTCCAGCACGCGCCAGAAGGTCAGGGCGTGCTTGCCCTGCTCGTGGTCCACCACGTGCCGTGGCTTGGTCGGCGGGTCATAGCGCAGAGGCAAGTCGATGCTGCCGCTGTCCAGTTCCGGCTGGCCCCAGCACAGGGCGGTATAGGCTTTTTCGGTTTCGCGGTCATGAAACTGCCGGGACAGTTCGCGATGGGTGTCCGGGTCCCGGGCCAGGAGAATGATTCCCGAGGTTTCCCAGTCCAGGCGGTGGACGATGCGGGCTTCGGGATAGCCGTTTTCCTGCAGGCGGGTGATCAGGCAGTCCTTGTTGTCGTCGGCGCGACCGGGCACCGAAAGCAGCAGCGTAGGTTTGTTCGCCACCAGAATGGCGGCATCCTGGTACAGGATGTGGATATTGGACAACGGCATCAAAACAGTCTCGTAACAAACGCCAACGGCGGCTAGCCGACCCCATGCATGCATGAGGCCCGCGAGCCGCCGTGGTTTCCGCCCGGTCGATCAGCGATCAGGCAGAGTGATGTTGAGTTCAAGGATCGAGCAGCTACCCTGGTTTTCCAGGGCGACCTGCACATCATCGGACCCGATATTGACGTACTTGCGGATCACTTCCACCAGTTCCTTCTGCAAGGCGGGCAAGTAATCGGGGGTGCTGCGCTGGCCGCGTTCATGCGCCACGATAATCTGTAGACGCTCTTTCGCTACCGACGCGGTACTGACCTTTTTGCTGGCACGAAAGAAGTCGAAAAGATTCATTATCTACCTCCAAACAGGCGCTCGAAGAATCCCTTCTTCTCGACATTCAGGAACCGGTGTTCTTTTTCCTTGCCCAGCAAGCGATCGACAGTATCGCTGTAGGCTTGGCCGGCATCGCTCTGGTCGTCGAGGATGACAGGGATACCCTGGTTGGAAGCCTTCAGTACCGCCTGGGATTCCGGGATCACGCCCAGCAGGCGGACGGCGAGGATTTCCTTGACGTCTTCGACGCCGAGCATTTCGCCTTTCTCGACACGCTCGGGGTGGTAGCGGGTGATCAGCAGGTGTTCCTGGATCGGCTCCTCGCCTTTTTCCGCGCGACGCGACTTGCTGGCCAGCAGGCCCAGCATGCGGTCGGAGTCACGGACCGAGGATACTTCCGGGTTGGTCACGACGATCGCTTCGTCAGCGAAGTACATGGCCAGGTGGGCGCCTTTTTCGATGCCGGCCGGGGAGTCGCAGACCACGAAGTCGAAGGACTCCTTGAGCTCCATCAGGACTTTTTCCACGCCTTCCTGGGTCAGGGCATCCTTGTCGCGGGTCTGGCTGGCGGCCAGTACGTAGAGGTTTTCCAGGCGCTTGTCTTTGATCAGGGCTTGTTGCAGGTTGGCTTCGCCATTTACCACGTTGACGAAGTCATACACCACGCGACGCTCGCAGCCCATGATCAGGTCGAGGTTACGCAGGCCGACGTCGAAGTCGACGATGACAGTCTTGTGGCCACGCAGAGCGAGGCCGGTACCGATAGCGGCGCTGGTGGTGGTTTTACCCACACCACCCTTGCCGGATGTAACAACGAGAATCTTGGCCAAGGTGTTTCACCCCTAAGGAAAAAGGACTTTGGGTCCCTGAAAAACATCTCTTGAAAACTACTGCAGTCGGACAGCCTTGGCTGGAGCTCGGTCAGTGGCAGGGTTTATCTTCGATAAACGCTGCTTATTGCCAATTTCCCACTTCGTTTGAGCCGTATTCGCTACGTTTTAGAGATGCTTGGAAAATACGGCAGTATCCGTTAAAGACGGATGATGTTCAACACGTCACCCGACAGGCTGACCTGGACTCCAGAGCCCCAGAGGGGGTCGCGCCGCAGGTCCTCGGAGACCTTGTACTGGCCAGCGATGGAGATCAGTTCGGCGCTCAGTTGCTGGCAGAAAATCCGTGCCTTGGTGTCGCCCTTGACACCGGCCAGGGCTCGGCCACGCATCGGGCCGTATACATGGATATTGCCATCGGCGAGAAGTTCCGCACCGGGGCTGACCGAGGACACCACCACCAGGTCGCCACCCTGGGCGTAGATCTGCTGGCCACCACGTACTGGCGAGGTGATGATGCGGGTCGGCTTGACCGTGGGTTCAGGGGGCTTTTCCGGCGCCTTGCGGACTTCGCTTTCCGGCGGCTCCAGTGGCCGTTCCCGGGCTCCGGAAGGCGGCAGTACCGGCAGGTCCACGGCGATCGCCGCAGCGATGTCCTCGATGCGGCTGGCGCGGATGGCCAGGGTCCGCAGGCCGTGATGACGGCAGACGCGCATCAGCCCGGGCAGGTCCACCGAGCCTTCGGCGGCGGGCAGCTTGTCCAGGGCCAGTACCAGTGGGGCGTTGCTGAAGAAGTTCGGGGCCTGGGCGACCTTGGCGGCCAGCTGGCGATCGAGACCTTCCAGGTCGTTGCGGGCCAGCTCCAGCACAGTGATGGCGAGCATGCTGCCCTTTAACTGGAAGACAGGATCTTGGTCTAGCAATTCGGTTTGGCTCATGGTCTGCAGGGGGCGGCTTGTCACTAAAAGTGCCGAGACTTATAACGAGAACGCCCGCGGGCCGCAAGCCAGGTCGAACCGTTGTAGAATGCGCGACCTTGTTGTCTGTCCGGAATCTGTAATGGATCGCCCGCGTTTTCGAGCTGCATTCCTTCATCCTCGCTTTTGGCCGCTGTGGCTGGGTCTCGGGGTGTTATGGCTGGTCGTCCAGCTGCCCTATCCTTTATTACTGCTGATCGGTCGCGCCCTGGGAGCCCTGATGTACCGGGTCGCCGGTGAGCGCCGGCGGATCGCCCAGCGCAACCTGGAGCTGTGCTTCCCGGAAAAGTCCGCCCAGGAGCGCAAGCGCCTGCTCAAGGAGAACTTCGCGTCCACCGGCATCGCCTTCTTCGAGATGGCCATGAGCTGGTGGTGGTCCAAGCCGCGCCTGGCACGCCTGGCCCATGTCGAGGGGCTGGAGCACCTCAGGCAAGCCCAGCGCGAAGGGCAGGGAGTGATCCTCATGGCCCTGCACTTCACCACCCTGGAAATCGGCGCGGCCCTGCTGGGCCAGCAGCACACCATCGATGGCATGTACCGCGAGCACAAGAACCCGCTGTTCGACTTCATCCAGCGTCGTGGCCGTGAACGACACAACCTCGACTCACTGGCGGTGGAGCGCGAGGACGTACGCGGCATGCTCAAGCTGCTGCGCTCCGGTCGCGCCATCTGGTACGCGCCGGATCAAGACTACGGCGCCAAGCAGAGCCTGTTCGTGCCGCTGTTCGGCATCCAGGCCGCCACGGTCACCGCCACCACCAAGTTCGCCCGCCTGGGCAAGGCGCTGGTGGTGCCGTTCACCCAGGAGCGCCTGGCCGATGGCAGCGGTTATCGGCTGGTGATCCATCCGCCGATGACGGACTTTCCCGGCGCCAGCGAGGAAGCGGATTGCCTGCGGATCAACCAGTGGGTCGAGAGCGCGCTGCGTGCCTGCCCCGAGCAGTACCTGTGGGCCCACCGGCGTTTCAAGAGCCGTCCGCCAGGCGAGCCCCGGCTTTACCCGAAACGCGGTTGATTCCCCGACAGTGACTAGCGCCCCCAAGGCGTCATGGATGGAGTGGATTGATGAGTGCGGTGCAACCGGTCACAGGTTTGATTCTTTCCGGCGGTGGGGCCCGAGCGGCCTACCAGGTGGGGGTGCTGTCGGCGATCGCCGAATTGCTGGGGCCCGGGGCCCGCAATCCGTTTCCGGTGATCGTCGGCACTTCCGCCGGCGCGATCAATGCGGTCAGCCTGGCCAGTGGTGCCAGCAATTTTTCCGCGGCGATCGAACGCCTGACAACTTTCTGGGGCAACTTTCGCAGTCACCAGGTGATGCGCAGCGATTGGCCGGGAGTGATTCGCCAGGCCAGCCGCTTCGTTGGCCACAGCCTGCTGGGCCTGGGTTCCCAGGTGCCGGTGGCGTTGATCAACAGCTCGCCGCTACGCGATCTGCTCGACCAGCACATGCAGCTCGCGGGGATCGACGAGGCCATCGCCCTGGGGCAACTGCACGCGGTGGCGGTCACGGCTTTCGGTTATGAATCCGGCCAGGCGGTGACCTTCTACCAGGGCGGCGGAGTGATCGATCCCTGGCTGCGGCACCGGCGGATCGGTCTTCCCACGCGCTTGACTGTGGATCACCTGCTGGCCAGTTCGGCCATTCCACTGCTGTTCGCCCCGGTGAAGCTGCAGCAGGAGTACTTCGGCGATGGCGCGGTGCGCCAGTCGGCGCCCATCAGCCCGGCCCTGCACCTGGGCGCGAGCCGGGTACTGGTGGTCGGGGTCAGCGGCAACCCGCGGGGCAACGACCCGCAGAGTCTCATGCAGCGCACCTACACCGGCCAGGAGCCGACCCTGGCGCAGATCGGCGGCCACATGCTCAACAGCACCTTCATCGACAGCCTGGAAAGCGACATCGAACTGCTCGAGCGGCTCAATCACTTCACCCGACTGGTACCGGGCGGCGCCAGCGAAAGTGGCTTGGGCATCGCTCCGGTGGAGGTGCTGGTGATCGCCCCCAGCCAGCCGATCGACGAGATCGCCGCGCGTCACCGCCACGAATTGCCGGCGGCCTTGCGCCTGTTCCTGCGCGGGCCGGGGGCGACCCGTACCAGTGGTGCCGGGGTGCTGAGCTACCTGCTGTTCGAAGCAGCCTACTGCAGCGAGTTGATCGAGCTGGGCCGCAGCGACGCCCTGGCCAAGGCTGGGGAGCTGGTGCGTTTCCTCGGTTTGCGCAAGGCCCTGGCCCCGGCCTGAAACCCCTGGCCTACGAGCCTCAGTCGGTCAGGCGGTCATCGCGAAAATCCCGCAAGGCCTGCTCGATTTCCTCCCGGCTATTCATCACGAAAGGGCCGTACTGCACCACCGGTTCTCCCAGGGGCTTGCCGGCAATCAGCAGCACCCGGGCGCCCGCGCGGCTGTCCAGGCGCAGCTCACCCTCGTCGGCCAGGCGTACCAGGCGGCTGCTGGCGACGCTCTGCGGGTGCCCCGGCAACTCGATCGAACCTTCATAGACGTACAGCAACACTCGGTGTCCCGCCGGCAGTCGTGGACTGACCGAGGCCCCGGCCGGCAGGTGCAGGTCGAAGTAATGCGGTTCGGTATGGGGGCGCTCCACTGCTCCGGCCTGCTGGCTGTGACCATCGTCGAAGCGTCCGGCGATCACCACCGCCTCGACCCCACCAGCCGTGGTCAGCCGCGGGATGTCCTGGGGCTGGATATCGCGATAGGCGGCCGGATCGAGCTTGTGCCGGCCCGGCAGATTCAGCCATAACTGGAAGCCGCGCATCACGCCTTGTTCCTGTTCCGGCATCTCGCTGTGGATGATGCCCTTGGCAGCGGTCATCCACTGTACGCCGCCGCTTTGCAGCAGGCCGACGTTGCCCAGGTGGTCTTCATGGCGCATGCGGCCTTCGAGCATGTAGGTCACGGTCTCGAAGCCACGGTGCGGGTGGGGCGGGAAGCCGGCGATGTAGTCGTCGGGGTTTTGTGAACCGAATTCGTCGAGCATCAGGAACGGATCGAAGCGTTCGACGCCCTGGCCACCGAAGACCCGGGTCAGTTTCACTCCGGCACCGTCGGATGCGGGCTGGCCGCTATGGACGCTGAGTACCTTGCGCAGTTGGGTCATGGAGCAACTCCTGGTCGATAAGTGGAATGAGCGGGATGTTATGCCTATCTCATCGATCGATGGTTGCGAAATGTGCGCTGGTTTTATCGAATTGGTCGATATTTTGCGTGCTGCCTCCAGCCATCGAAGGCAGCACCCGGGATGCCGCTTAGAAGTGGTACTTGACCAGCAGGCTGGCGGTGTCCTGGTTGGTCTCGAAGGCGCGAGAGTCCTGGACGCCGTACTTGTTCTTCCAGTAGTCGTACTCGAAACCGACGTACAGCTGCTTGGCGCCCCAGTTCAATGCCTTGCCCAGGTCGTACTTGACCTGTGGATTGAAGTGCAGGTTGGCGTGGTAGGTGCCCTTGGAATTGCGGTCGTTGTCCACGACCCAGTCCATGTAGCCGTCGATCAGGATGTCCGAGCGGCCCACGGGAATGGTGTAGGACCACACTGGGGTGATCTGCCAGACGTTGTCGCCCGGGCGGCTGCCTTCGGTGTGGCGCTGGTAGAAGTTGAGCTGGAAGTAGTCGAAGCCGGGTACCGCCAGGTCGAAACCGGGACCTACCAGGTAGGACTCGTTGTCGCCTTCGCCGAATTCATAGGTGAAGGCCAGGAGCACATCCTTGATCGGGCCGAATTCCAGCTTCTGGTCGAAGATCTTGCCGAACGACAGACGCGGGGTGAACTCGCCGTAGTAGGTGTTCGGGCCGACGTTGCCGTCTTTCTTGCCGTTATAGAAGATGCGGTCGAGGAAGAAGAAGTTGTCTCCGTACTTCCAGGCGTCGGCGTGCTCGAAGGTCACGGTCTGCTGGATCTGCGGATTGATGGTGAAGTTCTTGCCGTACAGGTAGGTCAGGCTGTTGTTCTGCCATTGCAGCAGGTCCCCGGCCATGGCCTGGCTCCCGGCCAGCAGGCCGGCGGCCAGCATCAGGCGTGTGCTCACAGGTTTCATTCGGTTGCTCCCAAAATAGGTGTTTCAATGTTTTTTTTGATCTGGCGCTCTGGTGTGGCGCCTTTTTTCTTTGCGTCGAACACTGTCCGATCACTCAGCTCGGCCGCTTTTAACGGCTGCTGTGGCAAGGCCGAAAAAAGCGAAAGAACCACCGCCCGGCTGTAGCGATACAGTCGGCAGAGGGTTCTTGTGCTTTGATTCTTGCGCCTTGATGCCTGCCTGGGCCGGGATAAGTTGGCTTTCAGGTCAGGTTTTTCGTCCGGGCTTTTTTTTACCTCGGAGTTGCGCGGCCGCGGAGAATACTGGCTCCCACGGCGGCGCTCAAGTACGGCACAGCGCTGTACTTGCAGCCACGCTGGGGCAGGCCGGGCGCCAGGTCTGGCCACCGGCTCGCAAGGATGGGGAATGGCAGGGCCATGACCGTTGGCGGCCTGGCTGCGTGGCGCCCGGGGAATGGGGGCCACTGGGTAACTGCGGGCAGTCTGCATGGTGGTGCTCCCTGGTTGTTCTTATTATCAAGGCGCAGCGGTGCAGGCAGCGCTGGGCCCAGGGTGGGCCGTGGCTGCGGTATCGGTTCAGGGCATGCTCGGGCGCCAACCTGGCGCCCGGGTCGTTCAATGCTGGTGGACTTGCCGGTGGCTGTCGGTGGCTCGTTCGGCACCCCCAAGGATGTTGAACAGCAGGTTCAGCAGCAGGGCGCTCAAGGTGGCCATGGCGATGCCGCTGTGGGTGATGGGGCTCATCCACAGCGGCAGGTGGGCGAAGAACTCCGGGCGTACCACCGGTATCAGGCCCATGCCGATGCTCACCGCCACCAGCAATTGGTTGCGCCGGTCGGCGATGTCGGCCTCCTGGAGGATCTTGATCCCGGTGGCCGCCACCATGCCGAACATGGCGATGGCCGCGCCACCCAGGACCGCCGGGGGAATCGACGCCACCAGGAAGGCCGCCTTGGGCAGCAGGCTGAGGACGATCAGCAAGCCGCCGGCGACCATGGTCACCGAACGGCAGCGAACCCCGGTCATCTGTACCAGGCCGATGTTCTGGGCGAACGAGGAATGGGTGAAGGTATTGAGGAAGCCGGCGAAGAACGAGGCTCCGGCATCACACAACAAGCCACGGCGCAGCATGCGCGGCGTGACTTCCTGGCCGGTGATCTTGCCCAGGGCCAGGAACATGCCGGTGGACTCGACGAAGATGATCACCACCACCAGGCACATGGAGAGGATGGGGGCCAGGTTGAATTGCGGCATGCCGAAGTGCAGGGGCGTCACCACCTGTAGCCAGGGCGCCTGGGCCAGGCCGCTGAGGTCGACCATGCCGATCAAGCCGCATAGCAGGTAGCCCAGGCCCATGCCGATCAGCACGGAAATGTTCACCCAGAACCCACGCATGAAGCGGTGGATCAGCAGGATGGTGCCCAGCACCAACCCGGCGACGATGAGGTAGATGGGGGAGCCGAATTGTGCCGAGGTCCCGCCGCCACCGGCCCAGTTCAC
Source organism: Pseudomonas piscis (assembly GCF_009380155.1). GTDB lineage: Bacteria > Pseudomonadota > Gammaproteobacteria > Pseudomonadales > Pseudomonadaceae > Aquipseudomonas > Aquipseudomonas piscis. The sequence continues at coordinate 823,603 of NZ_WHUV01000003.1, forward strand.
CGCCACGGGGAACAGCGACAAGCCGATCGAGGTGATCACCGTGCCGGTGACCAGGGGCGGGAAGAAACGCACCACCTTGGACATGAAGGGCGCGATCAGCATGCCGAAGAACCCGGCGGCGATGGTGGCGCCGAAGATGCCCTGCAGGCCGATGCCGGGCATGCCGGCCATGGCCACCATGCTGCCCACGGCGGCGAAACTGGCGCCCATCATCACCGGCATGCGAATGCCCATGGGGCCGATGCCGAAGGACTGGACGATAGTGGCGATGCCGGCCACCAGCAGGTCGGCGTTGATCAGGAAGGCGATTTCTTCACGACTCAGGCCAGCGGCCTGTCCGATGATCAGCGGTACCGCGATCGCGCCGCCATACATCAGCAGGACGTGCTGCAAGCCGACCAGGATCAGTTGCAGGAAAGGCAAGCGCTGAATGGCTGGCGCATCGGGGACGCACTGTTCGGATGAATCGGACATGCAACACCTCGGATCTTTTTTATTCTTGTGATTTAGCCACCGCGCCATTGGCGTAGTGGTATGCAGCAACAGGCAAATCATGATCGGCCGATGGCGAGCCAGCCCGCCCCTACAGAAGCATCGATCCTGTAGACGCGAGCTGCTCGCCGCTGGGCCTGGCGCCAGGCGCTGATCAGTTGGTCTGGGCCCCCTGGGCGATCCAGGCGCCGATCAGTTCACGTTCCTGCTGGGTCATCTGGGTGATGTTGCCCAGGGGCATGATCTGGCTGGCGACGGCCTGGGCCTGGATGCGTGCCGCCTGCAAGCGGATCTGCTCGGGGGTATCGAACATCACCCCGGCTGGCGCGGCGCTGAACAACGGGCTGGTAGGCTTGGCCGAGTGGCAGACCGCGCAACGCTCCTGGATCACGTTGTGGACCTTCTCGAAGCTCGGCCCGGTATTGGCGGCCTGGGCCGGAGCGCTGGCGGCCGGAGCTGGCGCCGAGACTTGGGTGGCTGGCTTGGCACCCCCGCCCAGGGCGGTTTCCGGCAACGGCTGGTACTCGATCTTGGCGGGGGCCTTGGCCACTTCCGGGGTGCCGGGAGTGCCGGCCGGGCCGGTGACGTAGGCCAGGCAGATCATGCCCAGCGCCGCGACCGGCAGGGTCCAGGCGAACTTGTGGCTGTCATGGCGAGTGTTGAAGTAGTGGCGAACCAGCACCGCCGCTACCGCGATACCGGCCAGGATCAACCAGTTGTACTGGCTGCCGTAGGTGCTCGGGAAGTGGTTGCTGATCATGATGAACAGCACTGGCAGGGTGAAGTAGTTGTTGTGCCGCGAACGCAGCAAGCCCTTGGCCGGCAGGACCGGATCCGGCGTCTGGTTGGCCTCGATGGCCGCTACCAGCTGGCGCTGGGCCGGCATGATGATGCGGAACACGTTACCCACCATGATGGTGCCGATGATCGCCCCGGTATGCAGGTAGGCACCGCGACCGCTGAACACCTGGCTGAAGCCGAAGCAGGCGGCGATGATCAGCACGAACAGCACCAGGCCCAGCAGGGCCGGTTGCTTGCCCAGCGGCGAATCGCACAGGAAGTCGTAGATGAACCAGCCGGCGACCAGCGAACCGACGCCGATGGCGATGCCCTCGCCCCCGCTCAGGGTGCTGCCGGGGGCCAGCAGGTACAGGGTCGGGTTCCAGTAGAACACCAGGCACAGCAGGGCGATCCCCGACATCCAGGTGAAATAGGCTTCCCATTTGAACCAGTGCAGGTTCTCCGGCATCGAGGGTGGTGCCAGCTTGTACTTCTCCAGGTGATAGATACCGCCACCATGGATCGCCCAGAGATCGCCGGACAGGCCGTTCCTGGGGTTGACGCGATTGAGGTTGTTCTCCAGCCAGACGAAGTAGAACGATGCGCCGATCCAGGCCACACCGGTGATCATGTGTATCCAGCGCACGCTCAGGTTGAGCCATTCCAACAGATGTGCTTCCACAGTCTTTACCTCATGCCCGTCACCCTTGTTGTCGGGGGATCAGGCCTTCTCTTATTGGTGGGGGGCGAGGATCAAACGCTCATCCTCTTTGAAGAAATGCTCATCGCAGTTGTTGCCAGAACCACTGCGATCGACCACCAGGAAGTCATCCCGCTTTTCGATCGTCAGCACCGGGTGGTGCCAGACGCCGCGATGGTAGTTGATGCCCTGCCTGCCATTACTGACAAAGGCACGGACGAGACCTGATACAGGTGCATCGCCAAGTGGCGCGACCACGATCAGAAAGGGGTTGCCGAGCAGCGGGATGAAAGCCTGGCTGCCCAGCGGATGGCGTTCCAGCATGCGGATGGTGAGCGGCATCTCCAGCGCGTCGGCGCGGAAGATGCTGATGATCGCCCGGTCCTCCGGCTGGGCGGTCTCGACCGTCGCCAGGCGGTGGAAGCGCATGGTCGAACCGTTGTTGATCATGAAGTGGTCGCTGCCGTCGGTTTCGATCACGTCTCCGAAAGGGGCGAAGGCTTCTTTGCTCAGGGGCTCAATGGTCAATGTGCGCATGCTGTTCTTCTTGAATTCTCTATGGGTTGCTGTTGGCCATGTCCGGCACTGCTCACCGAGCGGTTTCAGCCTGCATCCCTGGCGGATGCCCAGGGCTGTTCGCGGCTCGTGTCCGGGAATCGGTGCGGCTGGATGCGAAGGTGCGGGCCCCGAGGTTCGGCGAGGCTCCGGACAGCCGGGCATGCACCCTTGCGGGTGGCGGGCTGCGGGCAGGATATGGCGTGGTTGTTCATTGTTCTTGTCAGCCTTTATCGGTGGTTTTGCCGCGGCAGGCCGGGCCTGCCTCGACCACTGGCTACAGCGTCTGCAAGCGGAACAGGGCGATCTTGTTGATTTCCGCCAGGGCGCACTTGAACTCGGTGTCCACCGAGTTGTGGATGCGGGTTTCGAAGGCGGCGAGGATCTGGTGCCGGTTGCTGCCCTTCACCGCCATGATGAAGGGGAACTGGAACTTGGCCTTGTAGGCATCGTTCAGTTCGGTGAAGCGCTGGAACTCCTCGGCGGTGCACTGATGGATGCCGGCACCGGCCTGCTCGTTGGTGCTGGCCGCGGTCAGTTCGCCCTGGATCGCGGCCTTGCCGGCCAGATCCGGGTGGGCGTTGATCAGCGCCAGTTGGCGGGCGTGGTCGGCGCTGAGGAGGATGTCGCTCATGCGCTGGTGCAGCCCCTCGATCTGGTCGATGGAGGCGTCCAGGCCCAGGTCATGGGCCTTTTCGGCCACCCATGGGGAATGCTCGTAGATGTCGGCGAAGGCCTCGATGAAGCCTGTGCGGTCCAGGGTCGAGGGCTTGAGGGTCTGGAATGCGGTCATTTCGCCGCTCCCTGGCAAGGGTGGACCTGCTGCCAGTGACGGGCGATATCCACCCGCCGGGTGAACCACACGTGTTCGTGGCCCTTGACGTACTCGATGAAGCGCTTGAGGGCGGCCAGGCGTGCCGGACGTCCAACCAGGCGGCAGTGCAGGCCGATGGAGAGCATCTTCGGTGCCTCTGCACCCTCGGCATACAAGACGTCGAAGGCGTCCTTGAGGTAGTGGAAGAAGTCATCGCCCTTGTTGAAACCCTGTACCTGGGTGAAGCGCATATCGTTGGTGTCCAGGGTGTAGGGGATCACCAGGTGCGGCTTGCCGGTGGGGTTGCTGGGTTCCCAGTAGGGCAGGTCGTCGTCGTAGGTGTCGCTGTCGTAGAGGAAGCCGCCTTCCTCCATCACCAGCCGCCGGGTGTTCGGGCCGGTGCGTCCGGTGTACCAGCCCAGGGGGCGTTCGCCGGTGATCTCGGTGAGGATGCGGATCGCTTCGAGCATGTGCTCGCGTTCCTGGGCCTCATCCATGTACTGGTAGTCGATCCAGCGATAGCCGTGGCTGCAGATCTCGTGGCCGGCCTCGACCATGGCGCGGATCACGTCCGGATGGCGCTGGGCGGCCATGGCCACGGCGAAGACGGTCAGCGGGATATCGAATTCCTTGAACAGCTTGAGGATCCGCCAGACGCCGGCACGGCTGCCATATTCGTACAGCGATTCCATGCTCATGTTGCGCTCGCCTTGCAGGGGCTGCGCGGCGACCATTTCCGAGAGGAAGGCTTCGGACTCCTTGTCGCCATGAAGGATGTTGCGCTCGCCGCCTTCTTCGTAGTTGAGCACGAAGGACAGGGCGACACGGGCATTGCCTGGCCAGTGAGGGTGAGGAGGGTTGGAGCCGTAACCGATCAGGTCGCGAGGGTAGTCAGCGCTCACTGCAGTCTTCCTTATTGTTCGTGGTAACTGTGGCGTGGCGGGACCTGAAACCGGGAAGAGCCAGGTGAGCGTCACTGCGATGGCTTGATTGTATACAAGTTTATAATCGGTTTGTAAGCCCGTTTTTTTGCAAATTTACCCTTTTGTTGCTGCACAATCTCCCTGCAAGAAATCTGCCCAAGTGGTCAGCTTATGAATCGCAAGTCGCCAGGCGGCGTGCTTTTGGTCTTGATCGGCGGTCGACCGACAGTAGCTCTGGAGTGGGCGATGAGTGCAATTATTATTGTGTACAATTTTAGATAAAAGTGTCTTAATTGTGACCTCGCCATGCTCGTTGCCCAGCCGCCGATCATGGCCGCCCTTTCTTTCACTGACTCCGGGAGGCGCGAGGCCTGAAGCTCGATCGCAACAGGCACGCAGAATCAATGGGACGTTTGACTACACACGTTTTGGATGCCGCACACGGCTGCCCTGGCAGCGCCATCAAGATCGAGCTGTATCGGGTCGAAGGGGCGCAGTTGGAACCGGTCGCCACCGCCGTCACCAACAGCGACGGGCGCTGCGACGCACCGCTGCTGCAAGGCGATGAGTACCGCAGCGGCGTCTACCAGTTGCACTTCCACGCCGGCGATTACTACCGCGCCCGCGGTGTGCAGTTGCCGGAGCCGGCATTCCTCGATGTGGTGGTGCTGCGTTTCGGCATCAGCGCCGAGCAGGATCACTACCACGTGCCCCTGCTGATTTCGCCCTACAGCTATTCGACCTATCGAGGAAGCTAGGACTTTCCCCCAAGAATCCTGCGCAAATAGCTTTCTTTGGTCCTTGCCCGCCCCACACTGCGGGCTTTTTTTTGCCCGCGACCAGGGCGGGCCGGCGTGTTGCCGGGGCGCCCATGAAAAAGCCCCATCCGACTGGACGGGGCTTGGCGACAAGGGCCGAGAACTACAGGAACACGAACTTGGCGATGAAGATCGCACACAGCACGTACAGGCTGATGGAGATTTCCTTGTGCCTGCCGGTGCCGGCCTTGAGCACCACGTAGGTGATGAAGCCCAGGGCGATCCCGTCGGCGACGGAAAAGGTCAGGGGCATCATGATCGCCGTGACGATCGCCGGAATGCTGTCAGTGGCTTCTTCCCAGTCGATATGGGCCATGCCGCCCATCATCAGCATCGCCACGTAGATCAGCGCGCCAGCGGTGGCGTAGGCGGGGATCATCCCGGCCAGCGGGGCGAAGAACATCGCCGCCACGAACAGCACGCCCACGGTGATGGCGGTCAGGCCGGTACGGCCACCGGCGGCCACGCCTGCGGCGCTTTCCACATAGCTGGTGACCGGTGGCACACCGACCACCGCGCCGAACACGCTGGAGGCGCTGTCGGCCTTGAGCGCCCGGGACAGGTTCTCGATCCGTCCGTCAGGGTTCACCAGGCCGGCGCGCTGGGCCACGCCCATCAGGGTGCCGGCGGTATCGAACATGTGCACGAACAGGAACGCCAGGACCACGCTGATCATGCTGACGTTGAACACCCCGGCGACATCCATGGCCATCCAGGTCGGCGCCAGGCTTGGCGGCGGGGAGAGGATGCCGTTGTAGTGCACCAGGCCCAGGCCCCAGCCGGCCAGGGTCACGGCGATGATGCTGATCAGGATCGCGCCGAACACCCGGCGATAGCTGAGCACGGCGATCATCAGGAAGCACACCGCAGCCAGCAGCGGCCCCGGCTCGCGCAGGGAGCCGAGCTTGATCAGGGTCGCCGGGCTGTCGACGATGATCCCGGAGGTCTTGAGGCCGATCAGGCCGAGGAACAGCCCGACCCCGGCGCCCATGGCGAAGCGCAGGCTGGCCGGAATGCTGTTGAGCAGCCATTCGCGGACCCGCGACAGGGTCAGGATCATGAACAGCACGCCGGAGACGAAGACCGCGCCGAGGGCGGTTTCCCACTGGTAACCCATGGTGCCGACCACGGTGTAGGTGAAGAAGGCGTTGAGCCCCATGCCAGGTGCCAGGCCCACTGGCCAGTTGGCGTACAGGCCCATCAACAGGCAGCCCAGGGCTGCGGAGATGCAGGTGGCGACGAAGGCGGCGCCGTGGTCGATACCGGCGTCGGCCATGATGTTCGGGTTGACGAAGATGATGTAGGCCATGGTGATGAAGGTCGTCATGCCGGCGATCAGCTCGGTCTTCACCGTGGTGCCATGCAACTTGAGTTTGAAGATGCGCTCCAGCCAGCCGCTATTCGGCGATGACGAGAGGTTGAGCGGAGAGGCTTCGGATTTTCGGCTTTCCACAGCGAGTACTCCTCAAGAGTTTTATTGTTTTTTCCAGAACCGGGCACGCGAGGGTGGGCAGCGGCTCTTTGAGGCAGGTCAGGCGCGTGGGCTTAGTTGACCCTTGGGTCAAGAACTCACAGTTGGCGATTATGCTTTTGTATACAAAGAATGCAAATAATGTTTTTGGACTTGTGTGCGAAAGCTCTGCCAGGCACGGCTATATCGAGCTTGCAGGCAATCGGGGCTCAAGACGGGGAGATGGCAGGAGGCGGGTACCGGGAGCTGATGCCCGCCCGGGAAGTCAGGCGTCGGCCGGTTTGCCGGCCAGGGCCTGGTTGACCGCCAGCCAGCCATTGACCGCATCCTCACCGGCTTCGGCAAAGGCCCGTTGCAGCAACTTGACCTGCTCGCGGCGCAAGGATTGTTCGAAGCGCACGCCTTCGGCGGTCAGTTGCAGCAGGCGTTTGCGCTTATCGCAGGCTGGCGTGACGCTGTTCACCAGGTGCATTTCCAACAGTTGGCGCAGGGGAGTGTTCAAGGCTTGCTTGCTGACTCCCAGCAGGGCCAGCAACTCCTTCACGCTCAACTCGGGGTAGCGAGCGATGAAAAACACGATGCGTTGATGGACGCGGCTCAGGCCGCGACGTTCGAGCATTTCGTCGGCCTTGGCGGTGAAGGCCTGGTAGCCGAAGAAGAAGGCTTCCATGGCGATCTGCTGCGAGGATTGCTGTTTAAGGTCAAGCATATTGACGTATCTGCGAGAGTCGGCGTAATTTTCGGTCAAGCAGTTTGACGTATTTTCCCAACCCTTCGCTAGCGGTGAATCCATGGCCTTCTCCGAACGTGTATCGCGCCTCAAAAGCTCCCTGATTCGTGAAATCCTCGCCGCGGCCCAGCGTCCGGAGGTGATGTCGTTCGCTGGAGGCCTGCCCGCCGAGGCGATGTTGCCCAAGGTGCAGTGGCAGGACATGCCCACCACCATGGGCCAGTACGGCATGAGCGAGGGGGAGCCGCAGTTGCGCGAGGTCCTGGCTGAACAGGCGCGCCAGCTCGGCCTGCCTTGTACGGCGAGCCAGGTCCTGGTGGTCAGCGGCTCCCAGCAGACCCTCGACCTGGCGGCCAAGCTGTACATCGACAAGGGCACCCAGATCATGCTGGAAGCCCCGACCTACCTGGCAGCCTTGCAGATCTTCCAGCTGTTCGGTGCCCAGTGCCTGAACGTGCCCCTGCAGGAAGATGGCCCGGACCTGGTGCAGATGCGCCAGCGCCTGGAACAGCAGCGCCCGGCCTTCGCCTACCTGATCCCGACCTTCCAGAACCCCTCGGCCGTGCGCTACAGCGAAGCCAAGCGCGATGCGGTGGCGGCCTTGCTGGACGAATTCGAAGTCACCCTGGTCGAGGACGAGCCCTATCGCGAGCTGACCTTCGACGGCGGCAGCGCCAGGCCCATTGCCGGGCGCTTGAACAAGGCCAGCTGGATCTACAGCGGCACGATGTCCAAGACCTTGCTGCCCGGCTTGCGGGTCGGCTACCTGATCGCCAGCCCGGACCTGTTCCCGCACCTGCTGCGGCTTAAGCAGTCGGCGGATCTGCACACCAACCGTTTCGGCCAGTGGCAGGCCATGCAGTGGATCGGCAGCGACCGGTTCCAACAGCATCTGCAGGACCTGCGCAGCTACTACCGCCAGCGTCGTGATGCTTTCGAGGCGGCCTTGCAGGCTCACTTCAGCGACTTGGCGCACTGGCAGGTGCCCGCGGGCGGATTGTTTTTCTGGCTGAGCTTGAAACAGCCCCTCGACACCCGCACTTTGCTGAAGGCGGCGTTGGAGCGCGACGTCGCCTTCATGCCCGGTGAGCCGTTCTTTAGCGAACCGGACCACAACCACGGGCATCTTCGGTTGAATTTCAGCCACATCGATCCGGCGCGGCTGGACGAGGGCCTCAAGCGGCTGGCCACCGTGATACGTCAAGCACAGGCTGCACAGGCAGCCTAGGGGAGGGCCATGTACAAGGTTTATGGCGATTACCGTTCAGGCAACTGCTACAAGATCAAGCTGATGCTCAACCTGTTGGGTCTGCCTTATGAATGGCAGGCGGTGGATATCCTTGGCGGGGATACCCAGACCGAGGCATTTCTGGCGAAGAATCCCAACGGCAAGATCCCGGTCCTGGAACTCGAGGACGGCACTTGCCTGTGGGAGTCCAATGCGATCCTCAACTTCCTTGCCGATGGCAGTGAGTTCCTGCCCAGCGAGCCGCGGCTACGGACCCAGGTCCTGCAATGGCAGTTCTTCGAACAGTACAGCCACGAGCCCTACATTGCCGTGGCGCGTTTCATAAAAGCCTACGAGGGCTTGCCCGAGGAGCGCCGGGAGGAATACCTGAAGCTGCACAAGCGTGGCTACAAGGCGCTGGATGTGATGGAGAAACAACTGAGTCGCACGCCGTACCTGGTTGGCGAGCATTACTCCATTGCCGACATCGCGCTGTATGCCTACACCCATGTGGCCCATGAGGGTGGTTTCGACCTGGCCGGCTATCCCGGGATCCAGGCCTGGATGCAGCGGGTGGCGAGTCATCCGCGACATGTGGCGATGTTCGATTGAGCGGCGTCCGGCGCCTGACGGGCGCCGGACCTTCGCGGCAGGTTGTTCAGGCTGCGGAAAAACGCTGGTTCAGGTAGTCGATGATCACCTTGGATTCGTACATCCAGGTGGTCTGCCCGTTCTCTTCGATGCGCAGGCACGGCACCTTGATCTTGCCGCCTTGTTCCAGCAGGGCCTGGCGGTCCTGTGGGTTGTTCTTGGCGTCGCGCAGTGCCACCGGCACGTTCAGGCGGTGCAGGGCGCGACGGGTCTTCACGCAGAAGGGGCAGGCGTGGAACTGATATAGCGCCAGGCCCTGGGCGGCCTGCTCGACCTGGGCCTGGGCGGCGGCGCTGCGCTGCTGCTTGCGCGGGCGGGTGATGAAGTCGATGAAAATGATGAGTTGGCCCAGGCCGACTCGCAGTGCTTTGACGATCACGGTGTTGCCTCTTGCCCATGGATGAAGGGGCGGCAGCTTAACCGATTTTTGCCAGGCGAAAAAAAACCGGCGATCGACGCCGGTTTTTTCATTTCCCGCCTGTCACTTGATCAGGCTGAGGAACTCGCTGCGGGTCGCGGCATTCTCGCGGAATTCACCGAGCATCACCGAAGTGATCATCGACGAGTTCTGCTTCTCCACGCCGCGCATCATCATGCACATGTGCTTGGCCTCGATCACCACGGCCACGCCCAGGGCACCGGTCACTTGTTGGACGGCGTCGGCGATCTGCCGGCTGAGGTTTTCCTGGATCTGCAGGCGTCGGGCATACATGTCGACGATGCGCGCGACCTTCGACAGCCCCAGGACCTTGCCGCTGGGAATGTAGGCCACGTGGGCCTTGCCGATGAAAGGCAGCAGGTGGTGTTCGCACAGCGAGTAGAGCTCGATGTCCTTGACCAGCACCATTTCGCTGTTGTCGGAGCTGAACAAGGCACCGTTGGTGACCTCTTCCAGGGTTTGTGCATAACCGCGGCAAAGGTACTGCATGGCTTTGGCGGCGCGCTTGGGCGTGTCGAGCAGGCCCTCGCGGGAGACGTCCTCGCCCAATTGGCCGAGGATCGCGGTGTAATTCTGTTCCAGGGACATGAAACTACCTGTGGGATTTTACGCAAAGGGCAAGGGTACGGTGGCCGGCACGGCGCTGCAAGCTCGATGCAGGCGCTTTATTCGTCGCGGCCTTCCATCATGGTGCGCTTGAGCATCACATACAGCGCGCCGGTGCCGCCATGCCTGGCCTGGCAGGAAGCGAAGCCCAGCACCTGCGGATGCTGGCGCAGCCAGGTGTTGACGTGGCTCTTGATCATCGGCCGCTTGCCGTCCAGGCGCACGGCCTTGCCGTGGGTAACCCGGACACAGCGAATTTCGAACTTGGTGGCTTCGGCGAGGAACGCCCAGAGGGTTTCCCGGGCTTTCTCCACAGTCATGCCGTGCAGGTCGAGGCTGCCTTCGAAGGGGATCTGGCCGATCTTCAGCTTGCGCATCTGGCTGTCCTGGACCCCGTCGCGGGCCCACATCAGCTCGTCTTCCGGCCCCACGTCGATGACGAACTGGTCGGACAAGCCGTCCACCGTGGTGGTTTCGCTGCGTACGGTGGCAGCCTGGCGCAGCTTGGCGATCTGCGCCCGGTCGGTCTTGGGTTTGCCTGTTTCGGCACGGTCATGCTTGATCGGCTTGATGCCGCGCATTTCGTTCTTGAACAGGGAAAAGTCGTCGTCTTGCATGTCAGCCTCCGCGAAGGGCGGCTAGTTTACCCAAGTCGGTACGCCTTCAGGCGCGTAAATCGCGCCGTGGGCCGTTTCAGTCGTGTTTTTTCATCAGGTGCGGGGCCATGTTCAGCGCCAGCGGCTGGCGCATGCGCCGTCGGCAACGTCGCCACAGGCGCACGCCGGCATACAGCAGTACCAGGCCGATCAGCAGAACCACCGTCGATCCCAGCGGTTGGGCGTTGAGTTCGCCCAGCGCCGGAGCGCGTCCCAGCAGGCTGGCGATACCGGCCATGGCTAGCAGCACGCCGCAGGTCGCCAGCAATGCGGAGAATGCCGCTCCCAAGCGCAAGCGCCAGTTGCGCGGGCTCTTGGGCCGCAACCGGCGTGCGTCAAAACCATCGGATATCTTCATTCCGACCTTCCTCAGTGGGTATCGGCCCTTCGACCGGAAGTTGATCGGGTGGTTCCTGAGGCTCGGGTAATTGCTGCAAATGCGTGGCGTTCATGGATGAGCGGCCCGCCAGCCGCTCACCGGAGGGCGGTCAGATCAGGCTTGCGGTCGAGGCCAGGGTGGCGAAGTTGTCGGCCATGATCGCCATTTCGGTCTGCTGGACGTGTGCAGCGCTGAGGATGCCGTCCTTGTAGGGCAGGTCGCGGGTGGCGCAGGCATCTTCCACCAGGGTGCAGCGAAAGCCCAGGTTCTTCGCCGCGCGGACGGTAGTGCTGACGCTGGAGTGGCTCATGAAACCGGCCACGATCAGGTCCAGGGAGCCCAGGTCCTGCAGGCGCTTTTCCAGTTCGGTGCCGTGGAAGGCGCTGGGCAGCAGCTTGCCGATGATGGTCTCGTCACCCTGGGGTTCGAGGCCGGGAATGAATTCGCCGCGTTCACCCTGGGGGTCGAACAGGCCGCCGACGGTGCCGAGGTGGCGGACATGCACGATGGGCCGGCCGGCTGCTCGGGCGGCGCTCAGCAGCTGGCGGATGTTGGCCACTGCCGCGTCCATGCCGGACAGGGCCAGGGGGCCGCTGAGGTACTCTTTCTGGGCGTCGATGATCACAAGGGTCGCGTGGCTCAAATTGGCCGCCGCATAACCACGACCGCTGAGTTGAAACATCGTCTTTGGAACGGACATTCTGGGGCTCCTGTGAGTGGGGCGTTTGCGACATTGTCCTCTGGCGGAGCGCTTCTGTGAATCGCTACTAACGTAAGGGGCGCCGTTGCTGGCCTGCAGCCATGTCAAGGGCTATCGTCGAGCGCCCTTCGGGAGGAGCCAGGGCGCTCGCCGGTCGATTGCGCGGCAATGGTTTTCACGCTTAGTCGACAACGGCTTTGGCTGTTAGAATCGTCGGTCGTTTTGTCAGGAGTCTGTTCCGTGATCACTTCCCGTCTACGCACCTTGCGTGACCATATCCGCTGGGCTGTCAGCCGCTTTCATGGGGAGAATCTGTTCTTCGGCCATGGCACCGACAATGCCTGGGACGAGGCGCGCCAACTGGTACTGGGTGCCCTGCATCTGCCCTGGGAAATTGCCGATAGCTATCTGGACTGCGCGTTGGAAGACAACGAGCTGGTCCACCTGCAGCACTTGCTCAAGCGCCGCATCGAAGACCGCGTCCCCGTGGCCTACCTGCTGGGCGAGGCCTGGTTCTGCGGCCTGCCATTCATGGTCGACGAGCGTGTGCTGGTTCCCCGCTCGCCCATTGGCGAACTGATCGAGAAGCGCTTCGAGCCCTGGCTGGCCAACGAGCCGGCCCGCATCCTCGACTTGTGCACCGGCTCCGGCTGTATCGGCATCGCTTGTGCCTACGAGTTCCGTGATGCCGAGGTGGTGCTCGCGGACCTGTCCTTCGAGGCCCTGGAAGTGGCCAACCAGAACATCGAGCGCCACGGCGTCGAAGAGCGGGTCTTCACCGTGCAGGGCGATGGTTTCGATGGCCTGCCAGGACAGCGCTTCGACCTGATCGTGTCCAACCCGCCCTATGTCGACGCCGAGGATTTCGCCGACATGCCCGAGGAATACCAGCACGAGCCCGAGCTGGGCCTGGCCTGTGGCGAAGATGGCCTGAACCTGGTGCGGCGCATGCTGGCCGAAGCGGCCGGGCACTTGACCGAAAAGGGCCTGCTGATCGTCGAGGTGGGCAACAGCCAGGTGCACGTCGAGGCGTTGTATCCGGAGGTGGATTTCGCCTGGCTGGACTTCGAGAACGGTGGCCATGGCGTGTTCATGCTCACCGCCGAACAATGCCGTCAGCACCAGGCACTCTTCGCTTCTCGTCTCTGAAGGGGGCCGCCGGCCCGCGCAATGCGGGCTCTGGCGGCAAGAGGATGCGGCTCAGCGGTGAGTCGCGATCCAGATCAGCAACCCGGCCTGGAACACGGCGAAGGCCACCAGGCAGGTGATGGTGAAGCGCAAGCCGGCATCTTCACGCTTGTACTTGGTAACTTTCTCATCCTGCTTGCGCAGCTTGCCTTCCAGTTCCTCCAGGTTCTGTTCGGCCTGCTGGAGCATCTGCGCGGCTTCCAGTATCTCCACGAACTGCAGTTTCTCGGTGTTCCACTGGCTCAGCAGCTCACCGACCTGGACGTCCTTGACGCTGCCCTTGAGGTGCTGGGCATCGGCGTAGGCCACGTCGAAACCCTGCATGCGCAGCACATGGTCGCGGCGCAGGCGGGTGTCTTCGTTCAGGGCGTCCTTGTTCGCCAGGTCGAAGCCGTCGACCCGGTAGTGCGGCCATTTCTTCTGTGCCCACTGTGCGGCCTGGGCCAGCAGGAAGCGTCCAATCCCACGATTCAAGGGTTCGATCTGCAGGCCGCCCTCGGGCTCGAAGCAGACCCGGCGAGTGTCGTGCTCGACCCACACATCCAGGTGGTTCTGTTCCTTGCGCACCCGTTGCCCGGGCAGGCTGACGTTCATGCGCAGCAGGCTGTATTGCTTGTTGCTGCGCTCGGCGTAGCCGAACTCGATGAAACGCAGGGGACGTGAGCCGGTGGCGCGATCGGTTTGCAGGGGAGCCAGGCGCAGCATCTTGCGATGCTCGACCTGAACGTCGGCCCAGGGGCGCGCTGCCGGCTCCGGGGCGACGGTTTCCTGCTCGGCGGCAGGTGAATTCTGGGTATCAGTCATAACGGCAAGTCCTGTCCAATCGCTGTGCGCCGACAGCAATCGAACGGCCGGCAAAGGCTTATCGGCCGTTTTTTCCAGGACTGGAGGGTTAAAACAGGCTAACGGGTGTGAAGTCCGTCAATAAAGTCGGTGATGGCACTGCCCAGCTGTGCCGCCAGGGGCAGTTGCGGGTCCTTGTAGGAGGCCAGCTGGCGCTGCAGGTCGTTGGGCACGATGCGCATCACATGGTTCATGCCCTCGATCAGCGCCAGCCGGGCATCGGGTTTGGCGGCCTTGAGCACCTTGGCATCATCGACGCTGACCTGGATGTCGTTGCTGCCCTGGACGATCAGCGCCGGCATCTTCAGGCGGGCGAAGGCAGCGGCCGGATCCTCGCGGAACAGCGTGATCAGGTAAGGCTGCACGCTGGGACGGAAGATCACCTGCAAGGCTGCGGGCACATCGCTGTCGACCTTGCCGGCCTTGAGACTGTCCAGCAGTTCGTTGGCCCGCACCATCAAGCCCGGGGGCAGGCGGTAGCTCAATTGCTGGCGCAGGACCTGGTCTACCGGCCGGGCGGTGCCGGCGATGGAGATCACCCCGGCGGCATCCACTTGCGGCGCGGCGAGGCTGGCGATCAGCGCCCCCTCGCTGTGGCCCAGTACCACCAATTGGCCCAGGCGCGGGTCGGCCTTGAGCTTGTTGCCCCAGGCGACGGCGTCGGCCACGTAGGCCTCCAGGGTCAGGTTGCGTTCGTCCGGAGTGGCGGCGAGGCTGGCGGCCACCCCGCGCTTGTCATAGCGCACGCTGGCGATGTTGTGCCGGGCCAGCACCCAGGCCAGGCGCTTGAGGTTGTCATTGCGCCCGCCGTCGGGGTTGTTGCCGTCGCGATCGGTAGGGCCGGAGCCGGAAATGATCAGCACGACCGGCACGGGCTGCGCGGATTTGGGCAGCAGCAGCGTGCCGTACAGCTCGCCATGGCCGGTATCCAGGCTGATGGGACGTTGCAGGACGGTGGCCTGGGCCAGGCCGGTGAACAGGAACAGACTCAGCAGAAGAACTCGCAGCATCATCACGCCATCATGGAAAAGGTGCCCGTTGGACTCGGGCAAGGGTCGAAGGTTCGAGGATGAACTACTTGGGTAGCCTGCGTATACTGCCGTGCTGCCGGGAGCTGTTGCCGTGGGTCGATGGAGGATCGACAAACCGTAACGGGACCTGGTCCAGATTGAGTCATTCCCGCTGATTTCACGGAGCGCCCCGCATGTCCGGCAATACCTACGGCAAGCTGTTCACTGTCACCACCGCCGGCGAAAGCCATGGCCCGGCGTTGGTCGCCATTGTCGACGGCTGCCCGCCGGGCCTCGAGCTGTCCCTGCAAGACCTGCAGCGCGACCTGGACCGGCGCAAGCCCGGCACCAGCCGCCACACCACCCAACGCCAGGAGCCCGACGAGGTCGAGATCCTCTCCGGAGTCTTCGAGGGCAAGACCACTGGCTGCTCCATCGGCCTGCTGATCCGTAACACCGACCAGAAGTCCAAGGACTACTCGGCGATCAAGGATCTGTTCCGCCCGGCCCACGCCGACTACACCTACCACCACAAGTACGGCATTCGCGACTACCGTGGCGGTGGCCGCAGCTCGGCGCGGGAAACCGCCATGCGCGTGGCGGCCGGTGCCATCGCCAAGAAATACCTGGCCAGCCAGGGCATCGTGGTGCGGGGCTACATGAGCCAGCTGGGCCCGATCGAAATCCCGTTCAAGACCTGGGACTGCGTAGAGGACAACGCCTTCTTCAGCCCCGACCCGGACAAGGTGCCGGAGCTGGAGGCCTACATGGACCAACTGCGCCGTGACCAGGATTCCGTGGGCGCGAAGATCACGGTGGTCGCCGAAGGCGTGATGCCAGGGTTGGGCGAACCGATCTTCGATCGCCTGGATGCCGAACTGGCCCATGCGCTGATGAGCATCAACGCCGTCAAGGGCGTGGAAATCGGCGCCGGTTTCGCCTCGGTGTCCCAGCGTGGCACGGAACACCGGGACGAGCTGACGCCGGAAGGTTTCCTCAGCAACAAC
The DNA here is from genome assembly GCF_009380155.1 of Pseudomonas piscis. GTDB lineage: Bacteria > Pseudomonadota > Gammaproteobacteria > Pseudomonadales > Pseudomonadaceae > Aquipseudomonas > Aquipseudomonas piscis. The sequence continues at coordinate 839,593 of NZ_WHUV01000003.1, forward strand.
GCCGGCGGCATCCTCGGTGGCATCTCCTCGGGCCAGCCGATCATTGCCCACCTGGCCCTCAAGCCGACCTCCAGCATCACCACTGCAGGGCGCTCCATCGATGTCGACGGCAACCCGGTGGACGTGATCACCAAGGGGCGCCACGACCCATGCGTGGGCATCCGCGCCACGCCGATCGCCGAGGCGATGATGGCCATCGTGCTGATGGACCATCTGCTGCGCCATCGCGGCCAGAACGCCGACGTGCGCGTCGGTACTCCGGTCCTGGGCCAACGTTGATGCCGGCGCTGCCGGTCGCCACGGTCGGATGACCGTGGCGGCATTGCCGTACTGGCGGCTTTCCAGCTTCTACCTGTTCTATTTCGCGCTACTGGGTTCGACCGCGCCGTTCCTGGCGCTGTACTTCGACCACCTGGGGTTTTCCAGCGCGCGGATCGGCGAGCTGGTGGCCATCCCCATGCTCATGCGGTGCGTGGCGCCGAACCTCTGGGGCTGGCTCGGCGACTACACCGGCCAGCGCCTGGCCATCGTGCGTTTCGGCGCGATCTGCACCCTGGGCTGTTTTTCCCTGATTTTCATCGACCAGAGCTACGCCTGGCTGGCGATGGTCATGGCCCTGCATGCCTTCTTCTGGCACGCGGTGCTGCCGCAGTTCGAGGTCATCACCCTGGCCCACTTGCAGGGGCAGGCCTCGCGCTATAGCCAGATCCGCCTCTGGGGCTCCATCGGCTTCATTCTCACGGTGGTGGCCCTGGGGCGCTTGTTCGAGTGGCTGAGCCTGGATATCTACCCGGTCACCCTGGTGGTGATCATGGCGGGGATCGTCCTCAGCAGCCTGTGGGTGCCCAATGCCCAGCCGCTGGCCCAGGGCCAGCGCCTGGCGGGGGAGGGGTTTCTCCGGCAGGTGCGGGCCCCCGGGGTGCTGGCCTTCTACTTGTGCGTGGCGCTCATGCAACTGAGCCACGGTCCTTACTACACCTTCCTGACCTTGCACCTGGAGCGCCTGGGCTACAGCCGTGGGCTGATTGGCATGCTCTGGGCCCTTGGGGTGGTGGCCGAGGTGCTGATGTTCCTGGCCATGAGCCGGATCCTGGCGCGGTTCTCCGTACGCCGGGTGCTGCTGGCCAGCTTCCTGCTGGCGGCCCTGCGCTGGTTGCTGCTGGGCAGCCTGGCGGAGTTCCTCTGGGTGCTGCTGTTGGCCCAGGTGCTGCACGCCGCGACCTTCGGCAGCTTCCACGCTGCCTCCATTCATTTCGTCCAACGCAGCTTCGGGGCGCGCCAGCAAGGCCAGGGCCAGGCGTTGTATGCAGCCCTGGCGGGCACCGGTGGCGCTCTCGGAGCGCTCTACGCCGGCTACAGCTGGAACGCCCTGGGTGCGACATTGACCTTTAGTATTGCCAGCGTCGCAGCCCTGGCCGCAGCCGTTATCATTGCCACCCGCATGCAAGAGCAGAGGCCCTGAGCCTGTTTCTCGCACTGTTGCCTGTCGTGGCCAGCGACCCTGCCAAAGCTCCTTCGACGAAGGCGCCGGCGTTGTGTCCGAACGGCCCCATCAAACTCCAGGAGTCACCACTATGAGCAGCCTGTCCGTCTATCACGTCTCCAGCCCGGACCTGCCGAACAAGGTCCTGACCCATTTCGAGGATATCGCCGCCACCCTGGCCGAGCAGGGCATCGCCATCGAGCGCTGGCCGCACGCTACCCGGATCGAACCCGGCGCCAGCCAGGAGCAGGTCCTGGGCGCTTTCCAGGCCCAACTCGATCCGCTGATGAGCCAGCGCGGCCATGCCTCGCTGGAAGTGCTCAGCCGCAAGGGCAGCTATGCGGACATCGACGGCAGCTTGCCCGAGGAGCAGCGCTTGGATGACGACGCAGCGTTGCTGTTGCTGGCCGGGCGCGGGCTGCTCTACCTGCACATCGACGACTACGTGTATGGCCTGGTATGCGAACGGCATGAGCTGGTCTCGCTGCCGGCAGGCACCGCCCACTGGTTCGACATGGGCGAGCAGCCGGACCTGGTGGCCATCCGCTTGTTCGGCGGCAAGACCGCGACCCAAGCCGCCAAGATCACCGGTGACGCGATCGCCAGTGTTTTCCCACGCCTGGACGACTGACCTGGCAAATGCACTCGGGCCGGCGCCACGCAAGGTGGGGCCGGCCCGAGCAGCTGGATTGGCAGCGACTTACAGGGAGTGGTAAGTCGGCAGGGCGAAGCGGTTCTGGCTCTGCAGCAGGGAAATCTGTGGCAGCTCGCTGGCCTGCTCGGCCAGGTCGCGGCGGATGGCACTGATGACCCACGACAACTGGTCTGCGGCGTGCAGTTGGGCGTAGGAAATCGAACGCTTGAACTCCTTGCCCTCGCTATTGCGCAGGGTGAGCAGGATGCCGCCATCGGGGCGCGCCAGGGTGGTCACTTCGAAGTTGGAGAACAGGGAGGAAAACTTTTCTTGGATCAGGCTCATGTCTATCAGCTCCGTTAGTTCTTGAAGGGCAAGCATGGAGTGATAGGTGCAGTGATTGTGCCAGTATTGGATTTTATAAAAATCCTTATATATCAATGACTTGCAAAATCACCTGAAAGAAGAGTTCGTGCAAATTGCATGAATCGCCATCGTGCATCCTGCATTTTGCAGGTTGTGGCGGGGCACGGCGCATGGTGGCCTTGATCATTGTGACCATCGGGCCGGCAAGAAAATTCAATGCCGATCCAGGGCCATGGAGTGCCATCAAAGGGCGGCGCTGGAGATACAAAACTTTGCAAAAACCCCGTGTACAGCTTCGCGAGGGCTGACGTATTTTCCAGCTCGTCAGCCCTTGCTGCGTTGGTCTTGCGCCAGCGCTGGGCAGGGGCTTGCAGCGACATGGAATGTGTTGCGGCGCGGTCCTGGTGATCTCGCCCGAAGGATAATAAGAATATAGGACGCCCTTCATGAACGATCTGTGCATAGCTTCGGCGGCGCTGCCTGCCGCACTCTCCCCGACTCATCCGTCGTTCCTTTCCAGCAGCTGCGGCCTGCGTCGCCTGCCGGTGCTCCGATTCCGGGTCGCCAATCCCGGTTGAGCCCAGCACGTCATCCGTTGCCAGCGCCCGGCCGGCCAGGTCCGGGCACAGACCTTTGTCGTCGAGCCGGAGCCACCATGAACAAGCAAAAGAGCGACATGATCACCTGGGGCATGATGCTGCGTAAGGTGCCATCCATTGCCCGGGCGCTGCCACGGGTGGTGCGCGGTATCAGGGCCGGGAACATCGAGAAGGCGGACCAGCCCTGCGGCCTGGGCTGGAGCTTCGAACAAGCGACCAGGCGCAATCCGCAAGGGCCGGCATTGCTGTATGGCAATCGGGTCCTGAGTTACACCCAGGTCAACCAGTGGGCCAACCGCATCGCGGCCTACCTGCAGGAGCAGGGCATCGGCAAGGGCGATGTGCTGGCGATCTTCATCGAAAACCGTCCGGAACTGCTGGTCACCGTCCTGGCGGTGGCCAAGCTCGGCGGGATCTGCGCCATGGTCAACACCGCGCAGACCCAGGGGGTGCTGGTGCACAGCCTGAACCTGGTCAAGCCGGTGGCGATCATGGTCGGCGCCGAGTTGCTGGCGGCCTATTCGGCGGTGCGCGACCAGGTCGGAATCGAGCCGCGGCGCAACTGGTACGTCGCCGACCAGGACACCCTGGCCGATCCCGGAGCCACCCCCGAAGGGCTGGTCAACCTGATGGCCGAGAGTGCCGGCTACCCGGAGGACAACCTGGCCCAGACCCAGCGCATCTTCCTCGATGACCCTTGCTTCTACATCTATACCTCCGGCACCACCGGCTTGCCCAAGGCAGGCATCTTCAAGCACGGACGCTGGATGCGCACCAGTGCCGGCTTCGGCACCATCGCCCTGGATATGCAGCCTGAGGACGTGCTGTATTGCACCTTGCCGCTGTATCACGCCACCGGCTTGTGCGTGTGCTGGGGCTCGGCCATCACCGGGGCCTCGGGGTTCGCCATCCGCCGCAAGTTCAGCGCCAGCCAGTTCTGGGACGATGCCCGGCGCTTCCAGGCGACCGCCATAGGTTATGTCGGCGAGTTGTGCCGCTACCTGATCGACCAGCCGGGTTCGCCACGCGACAGCGACCACCAGGTGTTCAAGATGATCGGCAACGGCCTGCGCCCGGGGGTCTGGAGTGAATTCAAGCAGCGCTTCGGCGTCGGCCATATCTGCGAGCTGTACGCTGCCAGCGACGGCAACATCGGCTTCAGCAACATTCTCAATTTCGACAACACCGTCGGGTTTTCCCTGATTCCCTGGGCCTTGGTGGAGTACGCCCACGACACCGGTGCGCCGCTGCGCAACAGCCAGGGGTTCATGCAGAAGGTGGCCAAGGGCGGCCAGGGCCTGCTGCTGGCGAAGATCGACGACAAGGCGCCGCTGGATGGCTATACCGATCCGGAGAAGAACCTCAAGGTGATCCTCAAGGACGTGTTCGAGAAGGGCGACAGCTACTTCAATACCGGCGACCTGCTGCGTGATATCGGTTTTGGCCATGTGCAGTTCGTCGATCGTCTGGGCGATACCTTCCGCTGGAAGGGCGAGAACGTCTCCACCACCGAGGTCGAGAACATCCTGCTGGGGCACCCGCAGGTCGCCGAGGTGGTGGCCTACGGCGTGGAGATCCAAAACACCAACGGCCGTGCGGGGATGGTGGCGATCACCCCGGCGGAGTCCCTGGCGACCCTGGATTTCAGCGCGCTGTTGCAGTTCGCCCGGCAGCAACTGCCGGGCTATGCGGTGCCGCTGTTCCTGCGGATCAAGGTGAAGATGGACACCACCGGTACTTTCAAGTACCAGAAGAGCCGCCTGAAGGAGCAGGCCTTCGATCTCGAACGCACCGATGACGATCCGATCTATGCCTGGCTGCCGGGTTCGGACACCTATGTGCGCTTGACCCCGCAGATCTTCGCCGACATCCAGGGAGGGCGCCTGCGCTATTGATTCTGTCTATGGTGGCCCTTGGGAAAAAGAGGATGACAGGCTGCGGCCGGCTTGGGGAAACTAGCGACTTTCCGATTTGCCGAACCTGGAGTTACCGATGACCGACAAAAGCCGCCAGATGACCGAAGACGAGGCCGCCCAGTTTGTCGAGCAGGTGTTCAACGTCGCCCGCCAGGGCGATGCCCAGATGCTCGATCGGCTGGCCGGTGGTGGCCTGCCGGTCAACCTGCGCAACCACAAGGGCGATACCCTGCTGATGCTGAGCGCGTACTACGGGCATGTGGAGGCGGTAAAGGTGCTGCTCAAGCACAAGGCCGACCCCGAGATCCGCAACGACAACGGCCAGAGCCCGATCGCCGGGGCCGCCTTCAAGGGCGACCTGGCGGTGGTCAAGGCGCTGGTGGAGGGTGGTGCCCAGGTCGAGGGCGCCTCTTTCGACGGCCGTACTGCGCTGATGATGGCGGCGATGTTCAATCGCACCGAGATCGTCACCTACCTGATCAGCCAGGGCGCCGATCCCAAGGTTCGCGATGCCAATGGCGTCAGTGCCCTGGAGGCGGCCCGGACCATGGGCGCGGCGGATACCACCGCGCAACTGGAACAGCTCCTGGCCTGAGGCGCGAGGGCGGCGAGGGCTCGGGCCCTCGTCGTTGCAGCAGGACCGGCTGCGGACTTTAGGCTATCCTTCGCGCCCTCGAAATTTCCTTGCCTCCAGGATGCGCCCATGAAGACCGCCCTTATCGAACTCATCACCAGAATCAGCTCCGGCTGCATGGGCGACGCCGAGATCCAGCGGATCGCCGATGAAGCGAGCCAGGCCTATGCCGATCCCGAGGCGTTCCTGGCGGCCAACCCCGACATCAACTATGACGACAGCTTCCCCATCTCCCTGGGTGAATGGGTGGTGGTCGGCAGCCTGCCGGACACGGTGCTGTTCCAGGCCGATACCTACGTCGACCTGTTCAGCCAGATCGTCGGGTCCTTCGGCAAGGACGTGTCGTTCAATATCAAGCCCAAGCAACTGGCCAAGACCGAAGCCCTGACCGCCCTGAACCGGATCCAGATCCAGATGGGCAGCATGAACCCGGAGAACGGCGGCTACGTGCTGGTGAACTTCAGCCAGTTGCTGGACGACGAACTGCAGATGGTCCTGGTCTACGGTCACGATGTGCCGCGGGTGCTGGAGCTGTGTGCCGAGGTGGGTATCGCCGCAGCCCCGGCCCTGGAGGCCCTGAAGGTCGCGGTGCACGTCTGATTCGCCAATGTCGTGGCGATCTCGCGGAACCCTGATGGCGGCCGGCTATCCTAGAAGGAAGCACACCATCATTAGGGAGCGACACCATGGGTTCCACCTTCAATGGCCTGGTCGGCCTGATCATCCTGGCCCTGGATATCTGGGCCATCATCAACGTCCTCAAGAGCGGCGCCGAGACGGGCATGAAGATCCTCTGGGTACTGCTGATCATCCTGCTGCCGGTACTGGGGCTGATCATCTGGGCCATCGCCGGGCCCCGGGGGGATGTGCGCCTCTGAACGACATCAGGTCGGGCGTCAGCAGGAAGGGGCCGCGAGGCCCTTTTTTGTGTGACTAAACATGCCTTGAACGAAATTTTCACAAACGCTCGAAGACAATTCGCCAGCGTTTTTCTTCGGTGTCACTTCCTGCAATTCATTGCCCCAGAGCCGTTGATGGCCAGGCGCATACGCCTGCCACTAAGCAATGGCAATGCCTCCAGTGATCGTGCAACATCTGCGCACCGCGTATTCCCCGTCGCCCAGGCGGCAACAAGAGGGCTGAACGCCGCTTCATCCTTGCAACTTAAACTTCCAATGGGTCCTAAAACGACATGGCAAACTCGGATGCCCTGAGCCAGCAGCGATACCCGAATCGCTTGCTGCAACCGACCGTCAAATCCCATCTGGCCTACACGCTCCTCTGTGCGCTGGTCATGATGGTGATGTTCACCCTGCTGCGCGTTGCGCTGCTGGTCTACAACCGCGAAATGATCCTCGATACGCCGGCCTCGACCTTCCTCGAGGCGTTTGCCAACGGCCTGCGTTTCGACTTGCGGTTGGTGGTCTACCTCTGCGTGCCGCTGGTGCTGGCGCTGTTCAGTGCCCGGGCCATGGCTGCCCGTGGGTTGCTACGCTTCTGGTTGACGCTGACTTCCAGCATCGCGCTGTTCCTCGGCCTGATGGAAATGGACTTCTATCGTGAGTTCCACCAGCGCCTCAATGGTCTGGTGTTCCAGTACGTCAAGGAAGACCCGAAGACCGTGATGAGCATGCTCTGGTACGGCTTCCCGGTGGTGCGCTACCTCTTGGCCTGGCTCGTGGGCACCTGGCTTTTGAGCCTGGCATTCAAGGGGGCCGATCGTGCTACCCGGCCCCGTGGGCCATTCACTGGCGGCAGTGTCGGGGCGCGCCAGATCGCTCCCTGGTATGCGCGCCTGGCGGTGTTCGTGGTTTGCCTGGTGATCTGCGTCGTGGCTGCTCGCGGCACCCTGCGCCAAGGGCCGCCGATGCGCTGGGGTGACGTCTACACCACCGAATCGAACTTCGCCAACCAACTGGGCCTCAACGGCACCCTGCAACTGTTGGCCGCCGCCAAGGACCGCATGTCCGAGGATCGCACCAACATCTGGAAGGCGACCCTGCCTCAGCCCCTGGCCCAGCAAACCGTGCGCGACATGCTGCTGGTCCCGAGCGACAAGCTGGTGGATGCCGACATCGCAGCCGTACGCCGCAGCTACACTCCCGATGCGGACAAGACCCTGCCGATCAAGAATGTCGTGGTGATCCTCATGGAGAGCTTCGCCGGGCATTCGGTGGGCGCCCTGGGCCGCCCGGGCGAGGTCACGCCGTACTTCGACAAGCTGTCCAAGGAAGGCTTGTTGTTCGACCGTTTCTTCTCCAATGGCACCCATACCCACCAGGGCATGTTCGCCACCATGGCCTGCTTCCCCAACCTGCCGGGCTTCGAATACCTGATGCAGACCCCGGAAGGCAGCCACAAGCTGTCCGGCCTGCCGCAGTTGCTCAGTGCGCGCAAGTTCGATGATGTGTACGTCTATAACGGCGACTTCGCCTGGGACAACCAGTCGGGCTTCTTCAGCAACCAGGGCATGACCAACTTCATCGGTCGCAATGACTTCGTCGACCCGGTGTTCTCCGACCCGACCTGGGGCGTGTCCGACCAGGACATGTTCGAGCGTGGCCTGCAGGAGTTGAAGGCCCGGGAAAACGGCAAGCCGTTCTACGCCTTGCTGCAGACCCTGTCCAACCACACTCCGTACGCTTTGCCGACGCCGTTGCCGGTGGAGAAAGTGACCGATCGTGGCAGCCTCAACGAGCACTTGACCGCCATGCGTTATTCCGACTGGGCATTGGGCCAGTTCTTCGAGAAGGCGCGCAAGGAGCCGTACTTCAAGGAGACTCTGTTCGTGGTGGTCGGCGACCATGGCTTTGGCAACGAGCAGCAGATTACCGAGATGGACCTGGGGCGTTTCAACGTGCCGATGCTGATGATCGCTCCGGGCATCCAGGAGAAGTTCGGCCAGCGTGACCACACCGTGGGCACCCAGATCGATATCGTGCCGACCATCATGGGGCGCCTGGGTGGCGACGTGCTGCACCAGTGCTGGGGACGCGACTTGCTCAACCTGCCCGAAGGTGACAAGGGCTTTGGCGTGATCAAGCCCTCGGGCAGTGACCAGACCGTAGCCCTGTTGACCGCCGATCGGGTCCTGGTACTGCCCAAGGAAATGCCGCCGCGCTTGTACAAGTACGAGTTGGGTAGTAATCCGGGGGGGGAACTGATCCCGGAATCCGCCGACGAGGCGCAACTCAAGCAGAAACTCGAGTCTTTCCTGCAAACCGCGACCAAGAGCTTGCTGGACAACACCGCAGGCGTGATCAACGGCAAGCCGGATTGATCGCGCTGGCGCCCGGCCGGTGCTCTTTCGAGTACCGACCGGGCGCCATGGCTTGAACGGCCAGGTATCTGGACACCCCTCTGGCAGGGGTGTTTTTTTTTGCCCGGTCCGAAGCTGCCGGAGCGGCTTGTGCCCTAGATCCTGCCGAGCAACAGCAACACCAGCAACACGACCAGTACCACGCCAATCACCCCCGAAGGGCCGTAGCCCCAGCTTCTGGAGTGGGGGAAGACTGGCAGGCCGCCAATCAGCAGCAGGATCAGGATGATGATCAGGATGGTGCCCATAGCGATGTCCTTTTAGGAAGTATTTGTCGAACGGCTAAGGTTGCGTACCTGTCTTGCTCGCAACATGGGCCGCTTACTGTTTCGGACTCGTTGCCGGTGCACAAGATTCAAAGTTTTTCGCCGGCCAGCGCCGTCGCTCCCAAGGGCCGAACCGAGGCACGGGTTTGCCCGCGCCATTCAGCACCCTGATGGTGCATGGGGCGTGCCGGGGCCTTCGCTACACTGCGCTCATCTTTCCAGGACCTACAAGGCAACTGCTATGCACAATCGCATGATGATCACCGGCGCCGGCTCCGGCCTGGGGCGCGAAATCGCTTTGCGCTGGGCGCGCGAGGGCTGGCGGCTGGCCTTGTCCGATGTCAACGAGGCGGGTTTGCAAGAGACCCTGAAGCTGGTTCGCCAAGCCGGTGGCGATGGTTTCGTGCAGCGCTGCGATGTGCGCGACTACAGTCAACTGACCGCGTTCGCCCAGGCTTGCGAGCTCAAGTTCGGTGGCATCGATATCATCGTCAACAACGCCGGCGTGGCTTCCGGTGGCTTCTTCAGCGAGCTGTCCCTGGAGGACTGGGACTGGCAGATCGCAATCAACCTGATGGGCGTGGTCAAGGGCTGTAAGGCCTTCCTGCCGCTGCTGGAGCAGAGCAAGGGCAAGATCATCAACATCGCCTCCATGGCCGCGCTGATGCAGGGGCCGGCGATGAGCAACTACAACGTGGCCAAGGCTGGCGTGGTGGCGCTTTCGGAAAGCCTGCTGGTCGAGCTCGCGCAGCAGGAGATCGCCGTGCACGTGGTCTGCCCGTCGTTCTTCCAGACCAACCTGCTGGACTCCTTCCGTGGCCCGACCCCGGCGATGAAGGCCCAGGTGGGCAAGTTGCTGGAGAGCTCGCCAATCAGCGCGGTCGAGATCGCCGACTACATCCACCAGCAGGTGCAGGCCGGCCAGTTCATGATCCTGCCCCATGAGCAGGGGCGCCTGGCCTGGACCCTGAAGCAGCACAATCCCCAGGCGCTGTACGCCGAAATGACCCAGATGGCCGAGAAGATGCGCGCCAAGGCCAAGCAAGGCGCCAGCTGAACTTGCCCGTCGGCCTGGGCCTGGTTAGGGTTGCCGGCATCTGGCAATCCTGACGAGACCTTGCATGCTCAACTACCTGTGGTTCTTTTTCGCCGCGCTGTTCGAAATCTTCGGCTGCTATGCCTTCTGGATGTGGTTGCGCCAGGGCAAGAGCGCCCTGTGGGTAATCCCCGCGCTGGTCAGCCTGACCCTGTTCGCCCTGTTGTTGACCAAGGTCGAGGCGGTTTACGCCGGGCGCGCCTATGCCGCCTATGGAGGCATCTACATCGTCGCGTCGATTGGCTGGCTGGCGGTGGTGGAGCGGGTCCGTCCCCTGGGGTCGGATTGGCTGGGGCTGGCGCTGTGCGTGATTGGCGCCAGCGTGATCCTGTTCGGGCCGCGCTTGAGCGCCTCTTGAAAAAATGCCCGGGGCAGGCCCGGGCGTCGTGTTCAGTCGAATAGTTCCTTGGGCACATCGTGCTTGAGCATCAACTGGCACTGCTCGCTGTCGGGGTCGAAGACGATCACCGCCTGACCCTTGCCCAGGGCTTGGCGGACCCGCAGGACCCGGGTTTCCAGCGGGGTTTCATCACCGTTGTCGGTGCCCTCGCGGGTGACGAAGTCTTCGATCAAGCGGGTCAGGGTGTCGACTTCAAGGCGGTCGTGGGGAATCAGCATGGGGGCCTCCGGCAAACAATCCCGGATGCTACTGCGCCAGGCAGCCACCCGCCAACCACGATCTGCACGAACCTGCCCGCCATGTTCAGGAGCGATTGCCCACCAGGCTGTCCACCGAAGGCACCCGGGTCTCGCTTTCCATCTGCGCATCATGCTCGAGCTGATGGCTGAAGCGGTCCAGGGAACCCTGGGCCGGCAGGGCGTCGCTGGCGAATACCGGTGGGCTGAGGATGTAGGCGCTCAGCAGCCGGGCCAGCGCCGCCAGGCTGTCGATATGGGTCCGTTCGTAGCCATGGGTAGCGTCGCAACCGAAGGCCAACAGCGCGGTACGGATATCGTGGCCGGCGGTGACCGCCGAATGGGCATCGCTGAAATAGTAGCGAAACAGGTCGCGTCGTACCGGCAACTCATGCTCCCCGGCCAGGCGCAGCAGGTGCCGGGACAGGTGGTAGTCGTAGGGCCCGGCGGAGTCCTGCATGGCCACGCTGACCGCGTGCTCGCTGGAGTGCTGGCCCGGAGCGACCGGGGCGATGTCGATGCCGACGAATTCACTGACGTCCCAGGGCAGGGCGGCGGCGGCGCCGCTACCGGTTTCCTCGGTGATGGTGAACAGCGGGTGGCAGTCGATCGACAAGGGTTCGCCGCTGTCGACGATGGCCTTGAGGGCGGCCAGCAGGGCCGCGACCCCGGCCTTGTCATCCAGGTGTCGGGCGCTGATATGGCCGCTGTCGGTGAACTCCGGCAGGGGGTCGAACGCGACGAAGTCCCCCACGCCGATGCCCAGGGATTCGCAGTCGGCACGGGTGGTGCAGTAGGCGTCCAGGCGCAGCTCGATGTGGTCCCAACTGATGGGCAACTCGTCCACCGCGGTGTTGAAGGCGTGCCCGGAGGCCATCAGCGGCAGTACGCTGCCGCGCAGCACGCCGTTGTCGGTGAACAGGCTGACCCGGCTGCCTTCGGCGAAACGGCTGGACCAGCAGCCCACGGGCGCCAGGGTCAGGCGGCCGTTGTCCTTCACCGCGCGGACGCTGGCGCCGATGGTGTCCAGGTGCGCCGAGACGGCCCGGTCGGGGCTGTTCTTCTGGCCCTTGAGGGTGGCGCGGATGGTGCCGCGCCGGGTCAGTTCGAAGGGAATGCCCAGTTCTTCCAGGCGCTCGGCGACATAGCGCACGATGGTGTCGGTGAAACCGGTGGGGCTGGGAATGGCGAGCATTTCCAGGAGGACCTTCTGCAGGTAGGCGAGGTCCGGTTCGGCGATCTTGCGGGTCATGGAAACTCCTGATGAAAAAACGCCCAGCGATGGCTTCGTCCAAGACCTGCGGCACTCGCTGGCGTCGCAGGCCCCAGGGGCTCAGGGGGTTGGTTGACTGAGGGGGAACAGCAGGTCGACAAAACGCTCGGCCGTTGGTTGTGGTTCGTGGTTGGCCAGCCCGGCACGCTCGTTGGCTTCGATGAACACGTATTCGGGCTGGTCCGCCGCCGGCACCAGCAGGTCCAGGCCGACCACCGGGATATCCAGGGCCCGGGCCGCGCGCACCGCGGCATCGGCCAGCTGCGGATGGAGGATGTCGGTGACGTCTTCCAGGGTGCCGCCGGTGTGCAGGTTGGCGGTACGCCGCACGCATAGCAGCTCGCCGGGTTCCAGCACGCTGTTGTAGTCGTAGCCGGCGGCGTGCAGGGTGCGTTGGGTCTCGTGGTCCAGGGGGATGCGGCTCTCGCCACCGGTGGCCGCTTGGCGCCGGCGGCTGCGGGCTTCGATCAACGCGCCGATGGAGTGCTGGCCATCGCCGATGATCTGTGCCGGGCGGCGGATGGCCGCGGCCACCACTTCGAAGCCGATCACCAGGATGCGCAGGTCCAGGCCCTCGTGGAAGCTTTCCAGCAGCACCCGGCTGTCGAACTTGCGGGCCTGGTCGATGGCCTGTTGCACCTCCTCGATGCTGCGCAGGTCCACCGCTACCCCCTGGCCCTGCTCGCCGTCCAGGGGCTTGACCACCACCCGTCGATGTTCGTCGAGGAACTCCAGGTTGTCATCGGCGTTGCCCGCCAGGCACTGGGCCGGCAGGTTCAGCCCGGCGCCCTTGAGCACCTTGTGGGTCAGGCTCTTGTCCTGGCACAGGGTCATGCTGATGGCGCTGGTCAGGTCGCTCAGGGATTCCCGGCAACGCACCCGGCGCCCGCCGTGGCTGAGGGTGAACAGGCCGGCCGTGGCATCGTCGACCTGTACGTCGATACCCCGGCGATGGGCTTCCTCGACGATGATCCGGGCATAGGGGTTGAACTGTGCCTGGGGGCCGGGACCAAGGAACAACGGCTGGTTGATGCCGTTCTTGCGCTTGATGGCGAAGGTCGAGAGGGTGCGAAAGCCCAGCTTGGCGTAGAGGCTTTTGGCCTGGCGGTTGTCGTGCAGCACCGACAGGTCGAGGTGGCTCAGGCCACGGCTCATGAAGTGTTCGATCAGGTGGCGCACCAGGACTTCGCCAACACCCGGTCGGCTGCAGTCGGGGTCCACGGCCAGGCACCACAGGCTGCTGCCGTGCTCCGGGTCCTGGTAGGCCTTGTGATGGTCCAGGCCCATGACGCTGCCGATCAGCGCGCCGCTGTCCTCGTCCTCGGCCAGCCAGTAGACCGGCCCGCCCTGGTGGCGTGGGGTCAGCAGCTCTGGATCGATGGGCAGCATGCCCCGGGCCAGGTACAGCTGGTTGATGGCCTGCCAGTCGGCGGCGCTTTGCGCACGCCGGATACGAAAGCCACGGAATACCCGGGTGGCCTGGCGGTAGTCGCTGAACCACAGGCGCAGGGTGTCGGAGGGGTCGAGAAATAGCTGCGCCGGCTCGAGCCCCAGCACCTGCTGGGGCGCGGCCACATACAGCGCGATGTCCCGCTCGCCGGGACGCTCGTTGAGCAGTTCCTCGGCCAGCCGAGCGGCGTCGGGGAAGGTATGGCCGATCAGCAGGCGGCCCCAACCGCAGTGCACGGCAACCGGGTCGTTGCCTGGCTCGCTGCCGTCTTCGGCAAAACGCGCCTGCAAGCGTTCGTAGGAGGGGGCCTGGCCGCGCAGCAGGCGTTGGCTGTAGGCCGTAGCATGGGCTTTCATCGGTCAGATTCCTTGTTCACTGAGCCACAGGTTCAACGCCGCCAGTTGCCACAGCTTGGAGCCGCGCAACGGCGTCAGCTGACCCTGGGGATCGGTCAGCAGGCGGTCGAGCATCGCCGGGTTGAACAGGCCGCGGTCCTGGCTCGGGTCCAGCAGCAGTTCGCGGACCCAGTCCAGGGTCTTGCCCTCCAGGTGCTTGAGCCCCGGTACCGGGAAGTAGCCTTTCTTGCGATCGATGACCGCGCTGGGAATCACCAGCCGCGCGGCCTCCTTGAGTACCTGCTTGCCTCCATCGGGCAGCTTGAAGCGCGCCGGGACCCGGGCCGAGAGCTCCACCAGGCGGTAGTCGAGGAATGGCGTGCGGGCCTCCAGGCCCCAGGCCATGGTCATGTTGTCCACGCGCTTGACCGGGTCGTCCACCAGCATCACCGTGCTGTCCAGGCGCAGTGCCTTGTCCACGGCGGCGTCGGCCCCGGGCCGGGCGAAATGCTCGCGGACCCAGTCGCCGGCGGCGTCGTGGTCCAGCAGCCAGCGCGGTTGCACGGTGGCGGCGTAGTCCTCGTAGCTGCGGTCGAAGAAGGCCGCGCGATAGGCGCCATAGGGATCATCGGCGCCGTCCACCTGCGGATACCAGTGGTAGCCGGCGAACAACTCGTCGGCCCCCTGGCCGCTCTGCACCACCTTGCAGTGCTTGGCCACTTCCCGGGACAGCAAATAGAAGGCGATGCAGTCGTGGCTGACCATCGGCTCGCTCATGGCACGAAACGCAGCGGGCAACTGCTCGATGATCTCGTGCTCGGCGATGCGCAGTTGGTGATGGCGGGTGCCGTAGTGCCGGGCGATCAGGTCGGAATACTGGAACTCGTCGCCCCGTTCGCCGCCGGCATCCTGGAAACCGATGGAGAAGGTCGACAACTCGTCCACTCCGACTTCACGCAGCAGCCCCACCAGCAGGCTCGAGTCGACGCCACCAGACAGCAGCACGCCGACGTCCACCGCTGCCCGTTGGCGGATGGCCACCGCTTCACGGGTGCTGTCCAGCACTCGGTCGCGCCAATCCTCCAGGGTCAACCGGGTTTCATCGGCGGCCGGGCCGTAAGCCAGGGTCCACCAGGTCTGCTGCTCGCTGCGGCCATCGGCCTCGATGCGCATCCAGGTGGCCGGCGGCAGCTTCTCGATGCCCGCCAGCAAGGTCCTGGGGGCCGGGACCACGGCATGGAAGTTCAGATAGTGGTTGAGGGCGACCGGATCGAGCAGCGGATCGATGTCGCCGCCCTTGAGCAGTGCCGGCAGGCTCGAGGCGAAGCGCAGGCGCTGGCCGGTGCGCGACAGGTACAGGGGCTTGACCCCGAGGCGGTCGCGGGCCAGGAACAGGCGCTTGCTGTCACGTTCCCAGATGGCGAAGGCGAACATGCCGTTGAGCTTGGGCAGCAGCTCGGCGCCCCAGGCGTGATAGCCCTTGAGCAGCACTTCGGTGTCGCCCCCGGAATGAAAGGCATAACCCTTGGCTTCCAGTTCGGCGCGCAGCTCGGGGTAGTTGTAGATCGCGCCATTGAAGGCCAGGGACAGGCCCAGCTGGTTGTCGACCATGGGCTGCGCCGAGCCGTCCGACAGGTCCATGATCTTCAGTCGCCGATGGCCCAGGGCGATCGGACCCTGGCTGTGGAAGCCCCAGGCGTCGGGGCCGCGGGGGGCGAGGTGGTGGGTGATGCGTTCAACTGCCGCAAGGTCGGCAGGTTGGTGATCGAAACGTAGTTCTCCAGCTAATCCGCACATAAGTCCTTACCGGTTTTTTCCGTTGGGGAAGAGTCAATCCGTCGCCGCCAAAATGACGGCTACCAGGAAACTGACCTGTGCATAACTCGGGAGTTTTAGATCGATGGGTTATAAGCGCCAGGCACTGTCCAACCCCGGACGGACCGGGGCAGGGCAGGAGCAGGCAGCGCTTCGGCCAGGCGGCTGCCGGGGCCCTGTTTCAGGCCTTGCCGCGAATCAGCCGGCGCAGGGCGAAGCGGTTCGGATGGCAGGCCTCGGCCACGTTCCTGGGCAATGGCAGGGGTTCGTCCTCCAGCCAGGCGGCCAGCAGTTCCCCGGACAACGGCGCGGTGATCAAGCCGCGCGAGCCATGGCCGCTATTGATGTACAAGCCTTCGAGCCAGGGGCAGGGCAGGTCCGGTACTTGGCGGGCGTCCTTGCCCAGGGCGGCATAGGTGTCGGCGAAGGCAGCGGGGTCCGCCAGCGGGCCGACGATGGGCAGGTAGTCCGGGCTGGTGCAGCGAAAGGCCGCGCGGCCTTGCAGCTCTTCCAGGGGCAAGTGCTCGGCGTCCAGGCGGTGCAGCAGGTCGCTGGAGATTTCCCGCAGCATCGCCAGGTTGCCCGCATGTTCGGCGGTGGTCGGGGCCAGGTCCTGGTTGTGGAAGTCGAAGCTGGCGCCCAGGGTGTGTTCCCCCAGCCGGGGTGGGGCGACATAGCCTTCGGCGCAGACCACCGTGGCCAGGGCCTGGCTGCGTGCCGTTTGCGGCAGGCGGGTGATCTGCCCACGGATGCGCTTGAGGGGCAACTCGGCGCTGGCGGGAAACTGCTTGATCTCGGCCGCGCCGGCGAGGATCACCACGGCGGCGCTGGCCAGTAGCTGTTCGCCGTCCCAGGCCTGCCACTGCTGGTCGACCCGGCGCAGTTCCAGCACCTGCCGATGGGCCAGGACCTGGATACCTGCATGCGCGGCTTGCCATTGGCACAGCGCCGGCGGATGGACCCAGCCCCCTTCGGGGAAGAACAATCCGCCGTATTCCAGGCCAATGCCGGCCCGGGCCTGGGCTTGCTCGCGGTCCAGGATGTGCAGCAAGTCGTGGGCAAAGGCCGCGGCCAGTTGCGCCTGGCGTTCGGCTTCCTTGGCGTTGAACGCCAGTTGCAGGACGCCGCAGCCGTCCCAGTCCAGGCCTCGTTGCAGGTGTTCGAGCTGGCGGCGGGTGTAGCCGAAGCCGCTGAGGATCATCTGCGACAACGCCGTGCCGTGGGCCGACAACTTGAGGTAGAGCACGCCCTGGGGATTGCCCGAGGCTTCCTGGGCCAGTTGCCCGTGGCGTTCGAGCAGTTGTACCTGCCAGCCACGGGCAGCCAGGCTGGCGGCACTGGAACAGCCAGCCAGGCCGCCGCCGATCACCAGGGCGCTCTTGTCTTGTCGTGGTGGGCGGGCGAACCAGGGCTTGGCTGCGGCCGGAGCGGGAGTTTCTTCGGGCCAGCCGAGGAACTCGCCGCGCAGCACTTCCCATTTGCGGCCGATGCCCGGGGTGCGCTTCATCTTGAAGCCCGCGGCGTTCAACAGGCGCCGCACCCAGCCGGTGCTGGTGAAGGTGCTGATGCTTGCGCCCGGTGCAGCCAGGCGGGCCAGTTCGGCGAACAGCTCGGCGGTCCACATCTCGGGGTTCTTCGCCGGGGCGAAACCGTCGAGGAACCAGGCGTCCACCTGGGCGTCCAGTTGCGGCAGTTGCTCCAGTGCATCGCCGATCAACAGGGTCAGGATGACCCGGCCCTGGTCCAGGACCAGGCGCTGGAAACCACCGTGGATCGCCTGGTACTGCACCAAGAGCGGCTGCGCCAGGTCGGCCAGCTCCGGCCACAGGCCCAGGGCCCGTTGCAGGTCGGCGTGGTTCAGGGGGTATTTTTCGACGCTGACGAAATGCAGGCGCGCGCCAGCCGGCGCTTGTTGCCGGAACAGTTGCCAGGCGCAGAGGAAGTTCAGCCCGGTGCCGAAGCCGGTCTCGCCGATGACGAAGCGCTGGCCGGCGGCCAGGGCGACGAAGCGTTCCCCCAGGCGGTTCTGTTCGATGAAGACGTGGCGGGTTTCATCCAGCCCCGAGTCGCTGGAGAAATACACATCGTCGAAGACCCGCGAGCGCGGGCGTCCTTGGTCGTCCCAGTCGAGCTGGGCGTAGGGCAGTTCTGCTGTCATGTTCGGCTCATGTGGCGCAAGGCGGCCATTCTAGCCGATCACCGGGTCGGCGCTTGATCCATGGCAAGCCGTTGGCGCTTCTGGATTTGTTTTCCCTGGCGGAGGTCCATCCGCTAGTCTTGGAAAATTCTTGGAAGGGAGCCACCCATGTTCGAATCCGCTGAAATCGGTCACGCCATCGACAAGGAAACCTACGACGCCGAAGTGCCGGCCCTGCGTGAAGCCTTGCTCGAGGCGCAGTTCGAGTTGCGCCAGAAGGCCGGATTCCCGGTGATCGTGCTGATCAATGGCGTGGAAGGGGCGGGCAAGGGCGAGACGGTCAAGCTGCTAAACGAATGGATGGACCCGCGCCTGATCGAGGTGCGCACCTTCGACCAGCAGACCGACGAGGAGCTGTCGCGGCCACCGGCCTGGCGCTATTGGCGCATGCTCCCGGCCAAGGGCCGCATGGGGGTGTTTTTCGGCAACTGGTACAGCCAGATGCTCCAGGGGCGGGTGCATGGGCAGATCAAGGACCCGCGCCTGGACCAGGCGATCAATGCTGCCGAGCGCCTGGAGAAGATGCTTTGCGATGAGGGCGCACTGATCTTCAAGTTCTGGTTCCACCTGTCCAAGAAGCAGATGAAGGCCCGGCTCAAGGCCCTGCAGGACGATCCGCTGCACAGCTGGCGCATCAGCCCGCTGGACTGGCAGCAGTCAGAAACCTACGACAAGTTCGTCAAGTACGGCGAGCGAGTTTTGCGCCGCACCAGTCGCGACTATGCGCCCTGGCATGTGATCGAAGGCGTGGACCCGCATTACCGCAGCCTCACCGTGGGCCGCATCCTCCTCGAGGGCTTGCAGAGCGCCCTGGCTCGCAAGCCGCTCAAGCCGGCCCAGGTCAACGCCGCGCCGTTGCCGCCAGCGGTGGACCAGTTGAGCCTGCTGGACAGCCTGGACATGACCCAGCGCTTGGACAAGGACGACTACGAAGAGCAACTGATCACCGAGCAGGCGCGCCTGGCCGGCCTGTTGCGCGACAAGCGCATGCGCAAGCACGCCCTGGTGGCGGTGTTCGAGGGCAACGATGCGGCGGGCAAGGGCGGCGCCATCCGCCGGGTGGCGGCGGCGCTGGATCCACGCCAATACAGCATCGTGCCGATCGCCGCGCCGTCCGAAGACGAGCGCGCGCAGCCCTACCTCTGGCGTTTCTGGCGGCAGATCCCGGCCCGGGGCAAGTTCACCATATTCGATCGTTCCTGGTACGGCCGGGTGCTGGTGGAGCGGGTCGAGGGCTTTTGCAGCCCGGCCGACTGGTTGCGTGCCTACAGCGAGATCAACGACTTCGAGGAGCAGTTGGCCGATGCCCGGGTGATCGTGGTGAAGTTCTGGCTGGCCATCGACAAGGACACCCAGCTGGAGCGTTTCCAGGAGCGCGAAGAGATCCCCTTCAAACGCTTCAAGATCACCGAGGACGACTGGCGCAACCGCGACAAGTGGGACGACTACCGTACTGCGGTGGGCGACATGGTCGACCGTACCAGTACCGAAGTGGCGCCCTGGACCCTGGTGGAGGCCAACGACAAGCGCTGGGCCCGGGTCAAGGTCCTGCGCACCATCAACCGGACCCTGGAAGAGGCGTTCGAGCGCAGCGACCGGCACGACAAGAAACACAAGAAGTAGGCCGATGGCCACGCATACGGCCAATGAATGATCGTCGCGGCCGGTTGGCCGCGGATCTATGCTCGACGCTCTTGAGCTGGCAACAACAAGGAGAGCGTCATGCGTGAAGTGGTGATAGTCGACAGCGTGCGGACTGGCCTGGCCAAGTCCTTTCGCGGCAAGTTCAACCAGACCCGTCCGGACGACATGGCCGCCCATTGTGTCAATGCGCTGCTGGCGCGCACTGGCATCGACCCGGCCAGCGTCGAGGATTGCATCGTCGGCGCCGGCTCCAACGAAGGGGCCCAGGGCTACAACATCGGGCGCAACGTCGCCGTGCTTTCGGCCCTGGGCACCGGCACCGCGGGCATGACCCTCAACCGTTTCTGCTCTTCGGGGTTGCAGGCGATCGCCATCGCCGCCAACCAGATCGCCTCCGGCTGCAGCGACGTCATCGTCGCCGGCGGGGTGGAGTCCATCAGCCTGACCATGAAGAGTGTCAATACCGACAACCTGATCAACCCGTTGCTCAAGGAGCAGGTGCCGGGCATCTATTTCCCCATGGGCCAGACCGCCGAGGTGGTGGCCCGGCGCTACAAGGTCAGTCGCGAGAGCCAGGACCTTTACGCCCTGCAGAGCCAGCAGCGCACCGCCCAGGCCCAGGCCGCCGGCCTGTTCGACGACGAGATCGTGCCGATGGCGGTCAAGTACAGGGTCGAGGACAAGAACACCGGGCAGGTGCAGATCCTCGATGGCGTGGTGGATCGCGACGACTGCAACCGCCCGGACACCACCCTGGAGAACCTGGCGGCGCTCAAGCCGGTGTTCGCCGAGGATGGTTCGGTGACCGCTGGCAACTCCTCGCAGCTCTCCGATGGGGCTTCGATGACGCTGGTGATGAGCCTGGAGCGGGCACTGGCCCTGGGGCTCAAGCCCAAGGCGTTCTTCCGTGGCTTCACCGTGGCCGGCTGCGAGCCGGACGAAATGGGCATCGGCCCGGTGTTCTCGGTGCCCAAGCTGCTCAAGGCCAAGGGCCTGAGCATCGCCGACATCGACCTGTGGGAACTCAACGAGGCCTTCGCGTCCCAGTGCCTGTATGCCCGCGAGCGCCTGGAAATCGACAACGCCCGCTACAACGTCAATGGCGGCTCGATCGCCATCGGCCACCCCTATGGCATGACCGGCTCGCGCCAGGTCGGACACCTGGTGCGCGAGCTGCAGCGGCGCAACTTGCGCTACGGCATCGTCACCATGTGCGTGGGGGGCGGCATGGGCGCCACCGGGCTGTTCGAGGCCGTGCGCTAGGCCTGTTGCCGCTATACCAGCCGGCTCCGGTGGGGCCGGCTTGCGTGTTTGCGACCTGGACTGTCCTGTTTGCGCGCGGTCGCTCATAGCCGCTGTGTCGCCCCAGGCTCCGGCCCTAGAATGTGCCCGTCGCTGGCAGGTTTTGTGGGGTTGGCATGCATGTTTCATCCGGTCGTTGGGCCTACGGCCTGTTCCTCGCATTGGTGACCGCGGTGCTCTGGGGCATCCTGCCCATCAAGCTCAAGCAAGTACTGCAAGCGATGGATCCGGTCACCGTGACCTGGTTCCGCCTGCTGGTGTCCGGCGGGTGCCTGCTGGTCTACCTGGCGGCGGTACGACGCCTGCCCGACTGGCGTCGGCTCGGGCCGCGGGGCGCCTGGCTGGTGCCGCTTGCGGTTTTTGGTCTGGTGGGCAACTACGTGCTGTACCTGATGGGCCTGAACCTGTTGAGCCCGGGCACCGCGCAACTGGTGGTGCAGATGGGGCCGATCTTGCTGCTGGTCGCCAGTGTGCTGGTGTTCAAGGAGCGCTTCAGCCTGGGGCAGGGCCTGGGCCTGCTGGTATTGCTGGTGGGGTTCGGGTTGTTCTTCAACCAGCGCCTGGCCGAGTTGCTGACGTCCCTGGGCGACTACACCGCTGGCGTGTTCACCGTGCTGGCGGCATCGGCGGTCTGGACCTTCTATGCCCTGGGCCAGAAGCAGCTGTTGAGTGTGTGGAATTCATTGCAGGTGATGATGGTGATCTACCTGTCCTGCGCCTTGCTGCTCACGCCCTGGGTTCATCCGTTGGAGGTTCTGGCGCTGACGCCATTGCAAGGTTGGCTGTTGCTGGCCTGCTGCCTCAATACCCTGGTGGCCTATGGCGCGTTTGCCGAAGCCCTGGCCCATTGGGAAGCATCGCGGGTCAGCGCGACCCTGGCCATCACCCCGCTGGTGACCTTCGCCGCCGTGGCCTGGGCGGCCTGGATGTGGCCGGAGTACGTGCACGCGGAACAGATCAACGGCCTGGGTTATGGCGGTGCGTTGCTGGTGGTGCTGGGGTCGGCGCTGACGGCCCTGGGGCCGTCGCTGATCGAGGGGTTGCGGGCACGGCGTCGGCGCGGTGGCGCCAGGTGACGATCACGGGCGGCGGCATGAAACCCGCCGCCCGCTCTGGATGTCAGCCCTGTTTTCCGGCTTCCAGCATGTTTTCCGGGCGGACCCAGGCGTCGAACTGCGCATCGTCCAGGTAACCCAGTTCCAGCGCCGCCTCGCGCAGGGTCAGGTTCTCGGCGTAGGCCTTCTTGGCGATCTCGGCGGCCTTGTCGTAGCCGATATGCGGGTTGAGCGCTGTCACCAGCATCAGGCCGCGTTCCAGGTGGGCGGCCATTTGCACCGGATCGGGCTCCAGGCCCGTGATGCAGTGCTGGTGGAAGTTGCTGCAGCCATCGGCCAGCAGGCGGATCGATTGCAGCAGGTTGTGGATGATCACCGGCTTGAACACGTTCAACTGCAAATGGCCCTGGCTGGCGGCGAAACCGATGGCGGTATCGTTGCCCATGACCTGGCAGGCCAGCATCGACAAGGCTTCGCACTGGGTCGGGTTGACCTTGCCGGGCATGATCGAACTGCCCGGCTCGTTGGCCGGAAGCTTGACCTCCGCCAGGCCGGCCCTCGGCCCCGAGCCCAGCAGGCGCAGGTCGTTGGCGATCTTCATCAGGCACACCGCGAGGGTCTTCAGGGCCCCGGACAGGGTGGTCAGTGGCTCATGGCCGGCCAGGGCGGCGAACTTGTTGGGCGCGGTGACGAAGGGCAGACCGGAGAGGGCGGCGAGCTCGGCGGCGATGGCTTCGCCAAAACCGTGGGGCGAGTTCAGCCCGGTACCCACGGCGGTGCCGCCCTGGGCCAGTTCGCAGACCGCCGGCAGGGCACTGCGGATCGCTCGCTCGGCGTAGCTCAGCTGGGCGATGAAGGCCGAGAGTTCCTGGCCGAAGGTGATTGGCGTGGCATCCATCATGTGGGTGCGTCCGGTCTTCACCAGCTTCATGTGCCGCGCCGACAGCTCGGCCAGGCCACCGGAGAGTTCGGCGATGGCCGGCAGCAGCTGGAATTGCACGGCCTGGGCGGTGGCGATGTGCATGGCGGTGGGGAAGCAGTCGTTGGAGCTCTGGGAACGGTTGACATGATCGTTGGGGTGCACCGGCGCCTTGCCGCCGCGGGGATTGCCCGCCAGCTCGTTGGCCCGTCCGGCCAGCACTTCGTTGACGTTCATGTTGCTCTGGGTGCCGCTGCCGGTTTGCCACACCACCAGTGGGAACTGGTCGTCGTGCTCGCCGGCCAGCACTTCGTCGGCGGCCTGTTCGATCAGCCGGGCGATATCCGCGGGCAGGTCGCCGTTGCGGTTGTTGACCCGGGCCGCGGCTTTCTTGATCAGCGCCAGGGCGTGCAGGACCGACAGCGGCATGCGTTCGGTACCGATGGCGAAGTTGACCAGCGAGCGTTGGGTCTGAGCGCCCCAGTAGGCTTCCTGCGGGACTTCAACCTGGCCCAGGCTGTCAGTTTCGATTCGATTCATCGTGGCGATCCTCCTAGTCTGACTGGCCAGTTTAGGCCCTGATCCGAGGCTCGGGTTCCCTTGGAGGGATTTATCCCTGCCATTGGCCCGGGCAAAACCGGGTGGGGTTGAGGGACGCGGAGCAATAGGCGCAGAATGGGCGCCCTTGGGGTTCTACCTCGCCTGCTAGAAAAGGAAACTCGATGACCCGTCTTCGTGCCCTCTGTTCCGCGGTTGTTCTGGTCTGTGCCAGCGGCCAGGTTCTTGCCGATACCGCCAGCCACAACGCCAGTGCCGAGGCTTTCCTGACCCTGGCCCATGCGGACAAGCTCGGTACCCCGGTCTACATGCAAGTGCAGCAGATGTTCGCCCAGCGTTTCGAGCAGACCAAGGCTCCGGAATCCAAGCGTGCGCTGCTGGAAACCTACCAGGCCAAGGCCAACGCCGCCCTGGACCAGGCCATCGGCTGGAACAAGCTGAAACCGGACATGGTCAAGCTCTACACCAGCAACTTCAGTGAGTCGGAGCTCAAGGAACTGGTGGCGTTCTACCAGTCGCCACTGGGCAAGAAGGTCCTGGAGAAGATGCCCCAGCTGACCCAGCAATCGGCGCAGATGACCCAGGGCAAGCTGGAAAGCGCAGTGCCGGTGGTGAACAAGCTGCTGGCCGACATGACCGCCGAGCTCGAGCCCAAGGCCGCTCCGGCGAAGAAGAAGTAAGCGGAGCCCGCGATGATCATGCAACAACGGATCGAAACGGCGCTGGCGGGCTTGCAGCCTGCGCACCTGCAAGTGCTGGACGAAAGCCACATGCATAGCCGTGGCCAGGAAACCCACTTCAAGGCGGTGCTGGTCAGCGAGCAGTTTGCCGGCCTCAACAGCGTCAAGCGCCACCAGAAGGTCTACGCCACCCTGGGTGAGCTGATGGGCCAGTTCCATGCCCTGGCGCTGCATACCTACACGCCCCAGGAATGGGAAACGATCGGCGCGGCCCCGGCCTCGCCGACCTGCGCCGGGGGCCATTCCTAGGCGTCGCGGCGCAGGCCGGCGGCGAGCCCTGGCTGCAGATTCCCGGCTCGGCTGCTCGCTTGCGGCTCGAGACTTGGAGCTTGCCGCCGGCTTCCTGTTACAATCCGCAACGCGCCGCTTAGCCGGCGCGTTTTTTTTGCATCCGGTTCACCCTTTACGAGGGTAGCCACCTGGAGATTACCCATGACTCAACCCATAGTCGTGGCGGCACTGTACAAGTTCGTCACCCTCGAAGATTACGTCAGCCTGCGCGAGCCCCTGCTGCAGGCCATGCTCGACAACGGCATCAAGGGCACCCTGCTGATTGCCGAGGAAGGCATCAATGGCACGGTTTCCGGCAGCCGTGAAGGCATCGACGGCCTGCTGGCCTGGCTCAAGAACGACCCGCGCATGCACGACATCGATCACAAGGAGTCGTACTGCGACGAGCAGCCGTTCTACCGCACCAAGGTCAAGCTGAAGAAGGAAATCGTCACCCTGGGCGTGCCGGGCGTGGACCCGAACAAGCAAGTCGGGACCTACGTCGAGCCCCAGGACTGGAACGCCCTGATCAGCGACCCGGAGGTCCTGCTGATCGACACCCGTAACGACTACGAGGTGTCCATCGGTACCTTCGAAGGCGCCATCGATCCGAAGACCACCACCTTCCGCGAGTTCCCGGACTACATCCGGGCCAACTTCGACCCCAGCAAGCACAAGAAAGTGGCGATGTTCTGCACCGGCGGCATTCGCTGCGAGAAGGCTTCGAGCTACATGCTCAGCGAAGGTTTCGGCGAGGTGTTCCACCTCAAGGGCGGGATCCTCAAGTACCTCGAGGAAGTGCCGCAGCAAGAGAGCAAGTGGCAGGGCGACTGCTTCGTGTTCGACAACCGGGTCACCGTGCGCCACGACCTGAGCGAAGGCGACTACGATCAATGTCATGCCTGCCGGACTCCGGTGAGCGTCGAGGATCGTACCTCCGAGCACTACGTGCCGGGCATCAGTTGCCCCCATTGCTGGGACACGTTGAGCGAGAAGACTCGCCGCAGCGCCATCGACCGGCAGAAACAGATCGAGTTGGCCAAGGCTCGCAACCAGCCGCACCCGATCGGCTACAACTACAAGCAAACATCCTCCGAGGCCTGAGCCATGTCCGCCCGCCTGCTCTATGTGATGGACCCGATGTGTTCATGGTGCTGGGGCTTCGCTCCGGTGGCCGAGGCCCTGGTGGAGCAGGCACAAGCTGCCGGCGTCGAGCTGCACCTGGTGGTGGGCGGCTTGCGCACTGGCAGCGGCGCGGCCCTGGAGCCCACGACCCGGCGCTACATCCTCGAACACTGGCAGGCGGTGCACCAGGCCACCGGCCAGGCATTCAAGTTCGAGGGGGCGTTGCCCGACGGATTCGTCTATGACACCGAACCGGCTTGCCGGGCCATCGTCACTGCGCGTGGCCTGGCGCCGGATTGCGCCTGGAAGCTGTTGGGGTTGATCCAGCGGGCGTTCTATGTCGAAGGCCGGGATGTGACCCTTGCCAGCGTGTTGGTGGAACTGGCCGAGCGGGCCGGAGTGCCGCGCATCGAATTCGCCGAGGCTTTCGACCGCGCCGAGCAGCATGCGGCCACGGCGGCGGACTTCACCTGGGTCCAGGACCTGGGCATCGCCGGGTTCCCCACCATGCTGGCCGAACGCAACGGCCAACTGGCGTTGCTGACCAACGGCTACCAGCCACTCGGCGAACTCTCGCCGTTGCTGGGGCGCTGGCTGGAGCGCGCTGCCAGTGCCTGAGCCGGTCGATCCAGGCGCCAGCGGCAAGACCGTCGATCGTCTGAGCTGGGCGGAAATCCGTCGCCTGGCCCTGCAACACAAGAAATCCCTGTGGATCGCCAATGGCGTCGCTGTCCTGGCGACCCTGTGCAGTGTGCCGATTCCCTTGCTGTTGCCGTTGCTGGTGGACGAAGTGCTACTGGGGCATGGCGATGCCGCGTTGCAGGTGATGCGGCTGTTGCTGCCGGCTTCCTGGCATAGCGCCGCTGGCTATATCGGCCTGATGCTGCTGGCGACCCTGATCCTGCGTTGCGCGGCCCTGGTGTTCAACGTGGTCCAGGCCCGATTGTTCGCCGGCCTGGCCAAGGACATCGTCTATCGCATCCGCATCCGCCTGATCGAGCGACTCAAGCGCATCTCCCTGGGTGAGTATGAAAGCCTGGGTGGCGGCACGGTTAGCAGCCACCTGGTGACCGACCTGGACACCGTGGACAAGTTCGTCGGCGAGACCCTGAGTCGTTTCCTGGTAGCCATGCTGACCCTGGTGGGCACCGCCGGGATCCTGATGTGGATGCACTGGAAACTGGCATTGCTGATCCTGCTGTTCAACCCGTTGGTGATCTTCGCCACGGTGCAACTGGGCAAGCGGGTCAAGCACCTGAAGAAGCTGGAGAACGACAGCACCTCGCGCTTCACCCAGGCCCTGACCGAGACGCTGGAAGCGATCCAGGAAGTCCGTGCCGGCAATCGCCAGGGCTACTTCCTCGGGCGCTTGGGGCGGCGTGCCGAAGAGGTGCGGGATTATGCGGTGGCCTCGCAGTGGAAAAGCGACGCTTCGGGGCGGGCCAGCGGGCTGTTGTTCCAGTTCGGCATCGATATCTTCCGCGCCGTGGCGATGCTCACCGTGCTGTTTTCCGACCTGTCCATCGGCCAGATGCTCGCGGTGTTCAGCTACCTGTGGTTCATGATCGGGCCGGTGGAGCAATTGCTGAACCTGCAATACGCCTATTACGCCGCGGGCGGGGCGCTGACCCGGATCAACGAGCTATTGGCGCGCGCCGACGAGCCGCAATATGCCGGTGGCGTGGACCCGTTCCAGGGGCGCGAGACCGTGGGCATCGAGGTGCGCGGGCTGAGCTTCGGTTATGGCGACGAGCGCGTGCTGGACAACATGAACCTGTCCATCGCCCCGGGGGAGAAGGTAGCGATCGTCGGCGCCAGCGGCGGCGGCAAGAGTACCCTGGTGCAACTGTTGCTTGGCCTGTACACGCCGCAGGCCGGCAGTATCCGCTTCGGCGGCTCGACCCAGGAGGAGATCGGCCTGGCGACCGTGCGCGAGAACGTGGCCGTGGTGCTGCAGCATCCAGCGCTGTTCAATGACACCGTACGGGCCAACCTGACCATGGGCCGTGAGCGCAGCGACAATGCCTGCTGGCAGGCGCTGGAGATCGCCCAGCTGGATGTCACGGTGAGGAGCCTGCCCCAGGGCTTGGACACCGTGGTCGGACGTTCCGGGGTACGACTGTCAGGGGGGCAGCGCCAGCGCCTGGCGATTGCGCGGATGGTCCTGGCCGAACCCAAGGTGGTGATCCTCGACGAGGCCACCTCCGCCCTGGATGCGGCCACCGAATACAACCTGCACCAGGCGCTGACGCGCTTTTTGCGGGGCCGGACTACGCTGATCATTGCCCATCGCCTGTCGGCGGTGAAGCAGGCGGACCGGGTATTGGTGTTCGATGGCGGACAGATCGCCGAAGATGGCGACCATCAGCAGCTGATTGCCGATGGCGGCCTCTATGCCAAGCTTTATGGGCATTTGCAGCAAGTTCGAGCGCCTTGAGTTTTATCCGGCTTTCTGTGCTTAGTGCTTGAATTTCCAGATGTATTGATCGCTTCAGCAGGCTTGGCTCGGGACCTTTTGCAAAGGGCCCGAGCCAACGGCCGTTCGCCCGGTCTCGAAACGGGGGAAATTAGCCTAATCTGTGCTGTCTGAGGCGGGACTACTGGGTGTTCATTTGGCAGTGCTGAAGCAAGGACCCTCATGAAGCAAAAGCGGACTTTCGCAACGCCACGGTTGTTGGGCATTGTCTGGCCTTTCATTGCAGTGGTGGTATTCCAGGCACTCCTGGGTGGCCTCAGCCTGTATGTGCTATCGGCGGTGCGTGGCTACGTCGCCGGCGAAAGCCTGTGGTCCAAGGGCCAGAAAGACGCTATCTATTACCTCAGCCTGTATGCCGACAGCCGCGACGAAGGCACCTTCCTCAAATACCAGAACGCGATCGCCGTGCCTCAGGGCGGGCATGAGCTGCGGGTGGCGCTCGATAGCCAGCCTCCAGACCTGGAAGCAGCGCGCCTGGGGATCCTCAAGGGCGGCAACCACCCGGACGACGTGGCCAGCCTGATCTGGCTGTACCTCAACTTCCGGCACTTCAGCTACCTGGAAAAAGCCATCGACCGCTGGACCGTGGGCGACAGCTACCTGTTGCAACTGGACCAGGTGGCGCGGGAAATGCACCAGCACATCAGTAGCAACAATGCCAGCGAGGCCGATGTCCAGCGCTGGAAGAGCGAAATCTTCGCTATCAACGACGGGGTCACCCCCGCGGCCAAGGCGTTCAGCGATGCCCTTGGAGAGGGCTCGCGGGTGATCCTGCGGTTGCTGCTGGTGACCAACCTGGCCACGGCGTTGTTCCTGATCGGCCTGGCTTTGCTGCGCACCCACAAGCTGCTGGCCCAGCGCCATGCCTTCGCCACCGCTCTGCAGTTGGAGAAAGAGCGGGCGCAGATCACCTTGCAGTCCATCGGCGATGGGGTAATCACCACTGATGTCGAGGGTGCCATCGCCTACATGAACCCGGCGGCGGAGGAACTGACTCGCTGGAAGGCTGCGCAGGCCGTGGGTTTGCCCCTGGCGGCACTGTTCAATCTGCTGGATGAAAACGCCCAGGCCGATGGTTTCACGCTGATCGAGCATATTCTCAGCGGCCAGCTCAGTGGTGGCAGCGAGCATTCCAAGCTGATCCAGCGCCTGGACGGCAGCACGGTGTCGGTGACGCTGGTGGGGGCACCGATTCGCAATTCCGGGAAGGTCAGCGGTGCGGTGCTAGTGCTGCACGACATGACCCAGGAGCGGCAGTACATCGCCAACCTGTCCTGGCAGGCGACCCACGATGCCCTGACTGGCCTGGCCAACCGCCGCGAGTTCGAGTTCCGCCTGGAACAGGCCCTGTACGGCCTGGCCCGGCAACCGGCGCGGCATGCCCTGATGTTCCTGGACCTGGACCAGTTCAAGTTGGTCAACGACACCTGCGGCCATGCCGCCGGCGACGAATTGCTGCGGCATATCTGCGCCTTGCTGCAGTCGGGCCTGCGCGAGGGCGATACCCTGGCCCGGCTGGGTGGGGACGAGTTCGGCATCCTCCTGGAGAATTGCTCGCCGGAGGCTGCGGAGAAAATCGCCGAAGGCTTGCGCCAGACCGTGCAGAACCTGCATTTCGTCTGGAAGGGCCGGCCGTTCGTGACCACCGTGAGTATCGGCCTGGTACATATCGCCCAGACCCCGACCACCCTGGAGGCCTCCCTGCGGGCGGCGGACATGGCCTGCTACATGGCCAAGGAAAAGGGTCGCAATCGAGTGCAGGTCTACCATGCCGATGACTCGGAGCTGTCCCTGCGTTTTGGCGAGATGGCCTGGGTCCAGCGCCTGCACATGGCGCTGGAGGAAAACCGCTTCTGCCTGTACTCCCAGGAAATCACCGCGCTGGGCCACATGGAGGGAGATGGTGGCCATCTGGAGATCCTCCTGCGGCTGCACGATGAGGCCGGGCGCATGATCCTGCCGGACAGTTTCATCCCGGCAGCCGAGCGCTATGGCCTGATGACGTCCCTGGATCGCTGGGTAGTACAGAACGTATTCAAGATCGTTGCCCAGTGTATCGAAGAGGGTCGGGAAGGGCCGATGGCCATGTGCGCGATCAATTTGTCGGGGATCACCATCGGCGACGACGAGTTCCTCGACTTCCTGCGCGAGCAGTTCGCCATCTACCGGGTGCCACCGGAGCTGATCTGTTTTGAAATTACCGAAACCAGCGCCATCGCCAATCTGGGCAGCGCGATTCGTTTTATAAACGAACTCAAGGGCTTAGGTTGTCATTTTTCCCTGGACGACTTTTGTGCGGGAATGTCGTCGTTCGCTTATCTCAAACATTTGCCTGTAGACTTCCTGAAGATCGATGGAAGTTTCGTAAAGGATATGCTGGACGACCCGATTAACCGCGCCATGGTCGAGGTGATCAACCATATCGGGCATGTCATGGGTAAGCGCACGATTGCCGAATTCGTCGAAACGCCGCAGATCGAACAGGCCCTGCTCGAGATCGGCGTGGATTATGCTCAAGGCTACAACATCGAGCGTCCGCAATTGTTCACCTGTGACAGCCTGCAGTGTCGACCCGTGCGGCCACGGCCCGTATTGCTCAAGGCGCCCGGCACGTTCCGCTGAAACCTTCTTTGGATCCGTACATCACAATCAAAAGGAGCCCGACAGTGATCGACACATTCAGCCGAACCGGCCCGCTCATGGAAGCTGCCAGTTACCCCGCCTGGACCCAGCAATTGATCCAGGACTGCAGCGAGAGCAAGCGCCGCGTCGTAGAGCATGAGCTGTACCAGCGCATGCGAGACAACAAGCTCAGCCCGAAAGTCATGCGCCAATACCTGATCGGTGGGTGGCCGGTGGTCGAGCAGTTCGCCCTGTACATGGCGCAGAACCTGACCAAGACCCGTTTTGCCCGCCATCCCGGGGAAGACATGGCGCGCCGCTGGTTGATGCGCAACATTCGCGTCGAGCTCAACCATGCCGACTACTGGGTGCACTGGAGCCGGGCCCATGGGGTGACCCTTGAAGACCTGCAGGCCCAGCAGGTGCCACCGGAGCTGCATGCCCTGAGCCACTGGTGCTGGCACACCAGCTCGGCGGATTCGCTGATCGTGGCGATCGCCGCCACCAACTACGCCATCGAAGGGGCGACCGGCGAGTGGTCGGCCCTGGTCTGCTCCAACGGCATCTATGCGGCGTCTTTTCCCGAGGAAGATCGCAAGCGCGCCATGAAGTGGCTGAAGATGCACGCGCAGTATGACGATGCCCATCCTTGGGAAGCGCTTGAGATCATCGTCACCCTGGCTGGGCTGAACCCGAGCAAGGCGCTGCAGGCCGAACTGCGTCAGGCGATCTGCAAGAGCTATGACTATATGTACCTGTTCCTGGAACGCTGCATGCAGCTGGAAAAGAGCACGGTGACTCGCGAGCGCCTGGCGCTGGCCGAGGGCTGAGTCAGCAGTTGGCAGGACAGATCGCCACAAGCGGCTAGCGCTTGTGGCGATATTTGACGCCTAGCCTGCCATGGCCAGGCGATTGCGGCCCTCGCGCTTGGCGACGTAAAGCGCGCTATCGGCGCGGCGCAGCAGGCTTTCAGCGGATTCCCCGGGCAGCAGCGTGGCGCAGCCCAGGCTGACGGTCAGTTCGATCAGCTTGCCATCGGCACGATGCTCCTGGGCCTGGGCAGCATTACGCAGGCGTTCCCCGACCATGGCCGCAGCCTCGCGACCGGTGTTGGAAAGCAGGATCAGGAATTCTTCCCCGCCGAAACGAAACACCATGTCCACATTGCGCAATTGCCCCTTGATGGAGGCGGCAACGCTTTTGAGCACCTCATCGCCAGTGCTGTGGCCATGGCTATCGTTGACGCGCTTGAAGTGGTCGATGTCCAGCATCAGCAGCGATAGCGGCAGCAGGTGGCGTCGAGCCATCTCGATTTCCCGCGACAGGGTCTGGTCCATGGCGATGCGATTGCCGGTGTCGGTCAACGGGTCGCGCAGGGCGCTGCGGGTGGCGGCGCGGTACAGCAAGGCGTTGCGCATCGGGTAGAGCAGGGTGGAGAGCAAGGATTCCAGGTGGCCTTGTTCGCTATCGCTGAAGCGCTGGTTGCGACGAAAGACCAGTTCGCCCATGGGCTCGCCTTCATGGCTGAGGCTGTAGCTGATGGAGTGATGGCCGCGCTGGCCGAACTCCAGGCGCAGGTCGCTGGGGGTGTATGCGTAGTGCAGGGCATCGAGGGGAACCAGGCGCTGCACTTCGCGAAAGAACAGGCCCAGGATGCGTTGTGGTTCCAGGCTGGTCTGCAGTTGCAGGCCCAGTTGCTGGCGCAACTGCGCGAGGCTCACAGGCTGCTTGAGCAGTGGCGACTGTTGGGTAAAGCCCAGGCGTTGCAATTTGGCGCTGTCAAAGTCAATTGCGTTGTTCTGGGTGGGAATCTTCATCTGAGCTTGCGCCCCCTGAGCACTGTGTAAAGTCTTACTGGCCTGGGTGAGAGCGGCTCGGAGCTGCGCGTCGTACTGTTCCTTCAGTCCCGTAGGACAATCGCGCACATTTTATGCCGCTTCATCTTGGGCTTCCACGCCCCGATAAAAGCCATGTTCCACGGTGCCAAGGCACGGTGTGTTGAGTGTTCTTAGAGCGAAACTCGTGCCATTCGGTTCAGATTGAGAAAAATCCATTCAATTCAATGGCTTGGAAACATGCGAAAAATTGCCATCATCCGGTGCGACGGTTGTTTGGCTTGAAGTCCGTGCCGGATGAGGCTTGTCGAGGAGTCGCGACGGTATTCCGTCGCGACGAACGGCGGGGGGTTACTGCGCGTCGAATGCCTGGCCGTTGATGCCGGCGCTGTCCGGGCCCATGAGATAGAGGTAGACCGGCATGATTTCTTCGGGCTGGGGGTTCTTGCTGGGGTTTTCGCCCGGGTAGGCCAGGGCGCGCATGCTGGTGCGGGTGGCGCCGGGGTTGATGCTGTTGGCGCGTACCGGGGCGACGGTGTCCAGTTCGTCGGCGAGGGTTTGCATCAGGCCTTCGGTGGCGAACTTGGATACCCCGTAGGCGCCCCAGTAGGCGCGGCCCTTGCGGCCGACACTGCTGGAGGTGAAGACCACCGAAGCGTCCTGGGACAGCTTGAGCAGCGGCAGCAGGGTGCTGGTCAGCATGAAGGTAGCGTTGACGTTGACCTGCATGACCCGCATGAAGTTCTCCCCCGACAGCTGTTCCAGCGGTGTGCGCGGGCCAATGATCGAGGCGTTGTGCAGCAGGCCGTCGAGACGACCGAATTCGGCTTCGATCATGGCCGCCAACTCGTCGTACTGGTGCGGCAACGCGGTTTCCAGGTTGAACGGGATCACTACGGGCTGCGGGTGCCCGGCGGCCTCGATGGCGTCGTAGACTTCGGTCAGGTTGGCCTCGGTCTTGCCCAGCAGGAGCACGGTGGCACCGTGGGCGGCGTAGGTCTTGGCGGCGGCGGCGCCGATGCCACGACCGGCGCCGGTGACCAGGATGATCCGGTCCTTGAGCAGTTCGGGGCGGGCGGAGTAATCAAACATAAAAAGCCTCAGCGGAAATGGGAACCTGCCCGGGAGTCAGTCGGGCAGGGCGCTGCTCAGCAGCTGCACAATGCGTTATCCAGGACCTGGCGCAGTTCCAGCGGGTGGCTGACCACCACGTCTGCGCCCCAGTGCCGGGGATTGTCGTCCGGGTGGATGTAGCCGTAGGTCACGGCTGCGGTCTTGGTGCCGGCATCGCGGCCGGATTCGATATCGCGCAGGTCGTCGCCGATGAACAGCACGGTGGACGGGTCCAGGTCGAGCATCTTGCAGGCCAGGATCAGTGGTTCGGGATCCGGTTTGCTGTTCTTCACGTGATCGGGGCAGATCAGCAGGGCCGAGCGCCCGGCCAGTCCCAGTTGCTCCATGATCGGCGCAGCGAAGCGCACGGGCTTGTTGGTCACCACGCCCCAGGGCAGGTTCGCTCGCTCGATGTCGGCCAGCAGCTGTTCCATGCCGTCGAACAACCGGCTATGCACTGCGCAATGCTCGAGGTAGCGCTCGAGGAACTCCTGGCGCAACTCTTCGAATCCCGGGGATTCTGGGTCCATGGAAAAGGTCACGGCCACCATGGCCCGGGCACCGCCCGAGATTTCGTCACGGATGTGCTGGTCGGGGATGGGCGGCAGGCCGCGATCACGGCGCATGCCCTGGCAGACCGCGATGAAGTCCGGCGCGGTATCGAGCAAGGTGCCATCCATATCGAAAAGAACGGCTCTTATGGCCATGTTTCACTCCTCTCGCAGGGTCTGGATCATGTAGTTGACGTCCACATCGGCTGCCAGCTTGTAGTGCTTGGTCAGCGGGTTGTAGGTCAGGCCGATGATGTCCTTGACGGTCAGGCCGGCGGCGCGGCTCCAGGCGCCGAGTTCCGATGGGCGGATGAATTTCTTGAAGTCATGGGTGCCGCGTGGCAGCAGCTTCATGATGTATTCCGCACCGACGATGGCGAACAGGTAGGCCTTGGGGTTGCGGTTGATGGTGGAGAAGAACACCTGGCCACCGGGCTTGACCATGCGGAAGCAGGCGCGGATCACCGACGAAGGATCGGGAACGTGCTCGAGCATCTCCAGGCAGGTGACCACGTCGAACTGCTCGGGCATTTCCTCGGCCAGGGCCTCGGCAGTGATCTGCCGGTATTCGACGTTCACCCCGGATTCCAGCTGGTGCAGCTGGGCGACCGCCAGTGGGGCCTCGCCCATGTCGATCCCGGTGACGGTAGCGCCACGCTGGGCCATGGCTTCGCTGAGGATGCCGCCGCCGCAACCGACGTCCAGGACCTTCTTGCCGGCCAGGCCGACCCGTTCGTCGATCCAGTTGACCCGCAGCGGATTGATATCGTGCAGGGGCTTGAACTCGCTTTCGCGGTCCCACCAGCGGTGGGCCAGGGCTTCGAACTTGGCGATTTCAGCGTGGTCGACGTTGCTCATGGGTAGTGCTCCAAAACTTGAGGAATTCGGTAGGGCCTCGCGCTTGCGCGAGGCCCGGGTTTATTGGACGTGCCCGCTGATGCGCCGGGCCCAGTCGCGGGCGGTTTCGCCGAGTTGGCGCTCGTCCATGCGGCTTAGCCGCTTGTTGTCCAGTAGCTGCTTGCCGGCCACCCAGAGGTGCGTCACGCAGTCGCGGCCGGTGGCGTAGATCAGTTGCGACACCGGGTCGTAAATCGGTTGCTGGGCCAGCCCGGACAGGTCGAATGCCACCAGGTCCGCAGCCTTGCCGAGCTCCAGGGAGCCCACTTCATCGTCCAGGCCCATGGCTCTGGCGCCGTTGAGGGTGGCCATGCGCAGGGCGCGATGGGCATCCAGTGCCGTTGCCGAGCCCGCCACGGCCTTGGCCAGCAAGGCTGCGGTGCGGGTTTCGCCGAGCAGATCCAGGTCGTTGTTGCTGGCCGCGCCGTCGGTGCCCACCGCGACATTCACCCCGGCCTGCCACAGGCGCTCCACCGGGCAGAAGCCGCTGGCCAGTTTAAGGTTGGACTCCGGGCAATGAACCACGCTGGTGTTGGTTTCTACCAGCAAAGCCAGGTCTTCATCGCTGATTTGGGTCATATGAACGGCCTGGAAGCGTGGTCCCAGCAAGCCTAGCCGGGAGAGGCGGGCCAGCGGTCGCTCGCCATGCCGCTCCAGGGACTGCTGGACCTCGAACGCGGTCTCGTGCACGTGCATGTGGATCGAGGCGTCGAGTTCCTCGGCGATCATGCGGACCTTCTCCAGGTTCTCGTCGCCTACGGTGTAGGGAGCATGGGGGCCGAAGGTGATGCGGATACGCGGGTGATGCTTGAGATCGCTGAACAGTTCCACGCCCTGGCGAATGGCTTCGGCCGCGTCGTGGGCACCGGGAATCGGGAAGTCCAGTACCGGGATGGCGATCTGGGCGCGAATGCCGCTGTTATGGACCCGTTCGCTGGCGACCTTGGGGAAGAAATACATGTCGGAGAAGCAGGTGATGCCGCCTTTTATCTGCTCGGCGATGGCCAGGTCCGTGCCGTCGTGGACGAAGGCTTCATCCACCCACTTGGCTTCGGCGGGCCAGATGTGGTTCTCCAGCCAGGTCATCAGTGGCAGGTCATCGGCCAGGCCGCGGAACAGGGTCATGGCCGCATGCCCGTGGGCGTTGATCAGGCCCGGGCTGAGCAGCATGCCGGGCAGTTCGCGGACCTCGCCAGCCTGGCGTCTCAGGGCTTCGCTGCGTGGCCCGATGAAGGCGATGCGACCGTCGCGGATGCCCAGGCCGTGGTCCTTGAGGACGACGCCGGCTGGCTCCACGGGCACCAACCAGGTGGGCAGCAGCAGGAGGTCGAGCGCAGGTTCACGGTTCGGCATCGAGTATCGGTCCAGGGCTTCAAAGACAAAGGATGGCGAAGTATACCCGAGCGTCTTCGCCGGGGGATCGCTATAATCGGCGGCTTTTGTTCATGAGTGCGGGGTGAGGGATGCGCGATCGTCTGTTGGCTGCGGAGAAGGTCAAGGCCATTGATTGGCGGGATGGCACTCTGTACCTGCTCGATCAGCGGGCCTTGCCCCTTGAAGAGGCCTGGCTGGCCTGCGACAGCGTCGCTGCGGTGGCCGAGGCCATTCGCGCGATGGCGGTGCGCGGCGCGTCGGCCATTGGCATCAGTGCGGCCTACGGTGTGGTCCTGGCTGCTCGCGCACGTTTTGCTGCCGGTGGCGACTGGATCGCCGCGCTCGATGCGGACTTCAAGCTGCTCGAAGCTACCCGGCCGACGGCGGTCAACCTTTCCTGGGCCTTGCGCCACATGCGTGAGCGGCTGGAGCGGGTCAGGGAACATGCCGATCCTCTGGCTGTCCTGGAGGTCGAGGCCCTGGCGATCCATGAAAGCGATCGCGAGGCCAACCTGACCATGGCCCAGCTCGGGGTGGAACTGATTCGTCGATACCAGGGCAACCCGCAGACGCTGCTGACCCACTGCAATACCGGGGCCCTGGCCAGCGGTGGCTTCGGTACTGCCCTGGGGGTGATTCGCGGCGCCTGGCTGGAGGGCATGGTAGAGCGGGTCTATGTCGATGAAACCCGGCCCTGGCTGCAAGGCTCACGTTTGACTGCCTGGGAGCTTGCCAGCGAAGGCGTGCCGGTGACCTTGAACGCCGACGCCGCGGCGGCGCACATCATGAAGACCAAGGGCCTGACCTGGGTGGTGGTCGGTGCGGACCGGATCGCCGCCAATGGCGATGTGGCGAACAAGATCGGTACCTACCAGTTGGCCGTCAACGCCATGCACCATGGCGTGCGCTTCATGGTGGTGGCCTCCAGCTCGACCATCGACATGAGCCTGGCCACTGGCGAGGACATTCCGCTTGAGGAGCGCGACGCCCGGGAGCTGCTGGAGGTGGGCGGCAAGCCGGTGGGGGCGGCGGTGGAGGTCTTCAATCCGGTGTTCGACGTCACGCCGGCGGACCTGATCGATGTCATCGTCACCGAGAAGGGCATCGTCGAGCGCCCTGATGCGGCAAAGATGGCCCAATTGCTGTGTCGCAAGCGTCTGCATTGATCCTGCGTCGACACCTGCCGCTGGGTTGACCGGTAAATGATTGCCGACAGGTAAAAAACCGGGTTGGCGGGAAGGGGGATCGGTCTCTGAGGCCCTGTCGCCGTCTTTCAGGTGGTCATCGGTCAACTAGCTACGTTCCATGCGCATCAGGGGGATAGGTGCGTGGCGGCGATTGTGATAACATCCGGCGGTTTCCAGGGTGGTCCGATGCGGTCACCTCTACTGCGCAAATCCATGTCATAACTTGTTGATTTGTCGTAAGTCGGTGCTGGCACTAGGCCTGCAGCGGCGAGCTTCGTTCGTCCCATCTGGATGTGGCGAAGTTTCACCAGAAAAAGGAATCAGGCTTCTCATGGGCGAACTGGCCAAAGAAATCCTACCGGTCAATATCGAAGACGAGCTGAAACAGTCCTACCTCGACTACGCGATGAGCGTAATCGTCGGGCGGGCACTGCCTGATGCGCGCGACGGCTTGAAGCCCGTGCACCGGCGTGTGCTGTACGCGATGAGCGAACTCGGTAACGACTGGAACAAGCCGTACAAGAAATCTGCCCGTGTGGTCGGTGACGTGATCGGTAAGTACCACCCCCACGGCGATACTGCGGTGTACGACACCATCGTCCGCATGGCCCAGCCATTCTCCCTGCGCTACTTGCTGGTAGACGGCCAGGGCAACTTCGGTTCGGTGGACGGCGATAACGCGGCGGCCATGCGATACACCGAAGTGCGCATGACCAAGCTGGCGCACGAGCTGCTGGCCGACCTGCACAAGGAAACCGTGGATTGGGTGCCCAACTATGATGGCACCGAACTGATTCCCGCGGTCATGCCGACCAAGATCCCCAACCTGCTGGTCAACGGCTCCAGCGGTATTGCCGTGGGCATGGCGACCAACATCCCGCCGCACAACCTGGGCGAAGTGATCGATGGCTGCCTGGCGCTGATCGACAATCCCGAGCTGAGCGTCGACGATCTGATGCAGTTCATCCCGGGTCCGGACTTCCCCACCGCCGGTATCATCAACGGGCGCCAGGGCATCATCGAGGCCTATCGCACCGGTCGTGGCCGCATCTACATGCGCGCCCGCTCCACCATCGAGGACATCGACAAGGTCGGTGGTCGCCAGCAGATCGTCATCACCGAGTTGCCATACCAGCTGAACAAAGCCCGCCTGATCGAGAAGATCGCCGAGCTGGTCAAGGAGAAGAGGCTCGAAGGCATCACCGAGCTGCGCGACGAGTCCGACAAGGACGGCATGCGCGTAGTGATCGAGCTGCGCCGTGGCGAAGTGCCGGAAGTGGTGCTCAACAATCTCTACGCCCAGACCCAGCTGCAGAGTGTGTTCGGTATCAACATCGTCGCGCTGATCGACGGTCGTCCGCGGATCCTCAATCTGAAGGACCTGCTGGAAGCCTTCGTTCGTCACCGTCGCGAAGTGGTGACCCGGCGTACCGTATTCGAGCTGCGCAAGGCTCGCGAGCGTGGCCATATCCTCGAAGGCCAGGCCGTTGCCCTGTCCAACATCGATCCGGTCATCGCCCTGATCAAGGCCTCGCCGACCCCATCCGAAGCCAAGGAAGCGCTGGTTTCCACGCCGTGGGAATCCAGTGCCGTGCAGGTCATGGTCGAGCGCGCTGGTGCCGATTCCTGCCGTCCTGAGGATCTGCCGGAGCAGTATGGCCTGCACGACGGTAAGTACTTCCTGTCCCCGGAACAGGCCCAGGCCATCCTGGAACTGCGCCTGCACCGCCTGACCGGCCTGGAGCACGAGAAACTGCTGGCCGAGTACCAGGAGATCCTCAACCAGATCGGCGAGCTGATCCGCATTCTCAACAGCGCCGAGCGCCTGATGGAAGTGATCCGCGAAGAGCTGGAAGTGATCCGTGCCGAATACGGCGACGAGCGCCGCACCGAAATCGTCAATGCGACCCACGACCTCGACTACGGCGACATGATCCCCGAAGAAGAGCGCGTAGTGACCATTTCCCATGGCGGTTATGCCAAGACCCAGCCGTTGTCGGCCTACCAGGCCCAGCGCCGTGGTGGCAAGGGCAAGTCGGCGACCGGCGTGAAGGATGAGGACTACATCGAGCACCTGCTGGTAGCCAACAGCCATGCGACCCTGTTGCTGTTCTCCAGCAAGGGCAAGGTGTACTGGCTCAAGACCTACGAGATTCCTGAAGCCTCCCGTGCTGCCCGTGGCCGACCGCTGGTGAACATCATCGACTCGCTGGAGCAGGGCGAGCGCATCACCGCGATGTTGCAGATCGACCTCGAGGCCCTGCAACAGGGCGCTGATTCCGAGGAGGTGGAAGAGGCCGAGGACGTGCTGGCCGAAGCCGAAGTGATGGATGACGAGGAAGCCGAGGACGACGACGATCGCGACACGCCGGAGTGGGTCGCTGAGCCGACCGGTGCCTTCGTCTTCATGGCGACCGCCTTCGGCCTGGTCAAGAAGGTTTCGCTGGCGAGCTTCGCCAAGCCGCGCAAGGCCGGCCTGATCGCCTTGAAGCTGAAAGAGGGCGACACCCTGATCGCTGCGGCCATCACCGATGGTGCGCGGGAAGTCATGTTGTTCTCCAGCGCCAGCAAGGTCATCCGTTTCGTCGAGAGCGAAGTTCGCGAGCGCGGTCGTGTGGCCGGTGGTGTGCGCGGGATGAAGCTGGGCAAGTCCCAGCAACTGATCTCCATGCTGATCCCCGAGTCCGGTGCGCAGATCCTCACTGCGTCCGAGCGCGGTATTGGCAAGCGTACCGAGCTGCCCAAGTTCCCGCGCCGCAAGCGTGGTGGCCAGGGCGTGATCGCCATGAAGGGCCGTACCGGTAACCTGATCGGCGCCATCCAGGTGCGCGAGGACGAGCAGATCATGCTCATCTCCGACCAGGGGACCCTGGTGCGCACCCGGGTCGGCGAGGTGTCCATCCTCAGCCGCAACACCCAGGGGGTGACGCTGATCAAGTTGGCCGACGATGAGACGTTGGTAGGCCTGGAGCGTATCCAGGCGTCGGATGAGCTCGAAGACGTGCTCGAAGACGGCGAGGTGATCGATGGCGAGGTGGTCGACACCGAGGGCGAGGAGCCCGGCGCCGCCGACGAGGTGCCCCAGGAGTAACCCAGCGCAATAACCCGGCGGGGCGATCAGCATGATCGCCCCGCTTCATAAATGAAGCAGAGCGAGAGTGGATGTGAGCAAACGAGCCTTTAACTTCTGCGCAGGCCCTGCCGCGCTTCCTGAAGCGGTGCTGAAGCGCGCCCAGGCCGAGATGCTGGACTGGAACGGCAAGGGCCTGTCGGTCATGGAAATGAGCCACCGTAGCGACGACTATGTGGCCATCGCCGAAAAAGCCGAGCAGGACCTGCGCGAGCTGATGTCCATCCCCTCCAACTACAAGGTGCTGTTCCTCCAGGGCGGCGCCAGCCAGCAATTCGCCGAGATCCCGTTGAACCTGCTGCCGGAAAACGGCACGGCCGACTATGTCGAGACCGGTATCTGGTCGAAGAAGGCCATCGAGGAAGCCCGTCGCTTCGGCACCGTCAACATCGCCGCCAGCGCCAAGGCTTACGACTACCTGGCCATTCCGGGCCAGAACGAGTGGAAGCTGACCCCCAACGCGGCCTACGTGCACTATGCGTCCAACGAAACCATCGGTGGCCTGCAGTTCGACTGGGTGCCGC
Organism: Pseudomonas piscis; assembly: GCF_009380155.1. Lineage (GTDB taxonomy): Bacteria > Pseudomonadota > Gammaproteobacteria > Pseudomonadales > Pseudomonadaceae > Aquipseudomonas > Aquipseudomonas piscis. The sequence continues at coordinate 880,934 of NZ_WHUV01000003.1, forward strand.
AGACCGGTGATGTGCCTCTGGTGGTCGACATGTCCTCCGACATTCTTTCGCGTCCGGCCGATGTGTCGCAGTACGGCATGATCTACGCCGGCGCGCAGAAGAACATCGGTCCGAGCGGCCTGGTGGTGGTGATCGTTCGTGAAGACCTGCTGGGCCGCGCCCGTAGCGCTTGTCCGACCATGCTCGACTACAAGGTCGCTGCCGACAACGGCTCGATGTACAACACTCCGGCCACCTATTCCTGGTATCTCTCGGGCCTGGTCTTCGAGTGGCTGAAGGAGCAGGGTGGCGTTGCCGCCATGGAGCAGCGCAACAAGGCGAAGAAAGACACCCTGTACGGCTTCATCGACAACAGTGACTTCTACACCAACCCGATCAGCGTCAACGCCCGTTCGTGGATGAACGTGCCGTTCCGTCTGGCCGACGAGCGCCTGGACAAGGCTTTCCTGGCCGGCGCGGATGCTCGTGGTCTGCTCAATCTCAAGGGCCACCGTTCGGTAGGCGGCATGCGTGCCTCCATCTACAACGCATTGGGCCTCGATGCGGTCAACGCTCTGGTGGCTTACATGGCGGAGTTCGAGAAGGAACATGGCTGATGTCTGAGCAAGAACTCAAGGCCTTGCGCCTGCGCATTGACTCCCTGGACGAGAAGGTCCTGGAGCTGATCAGTGAACGCGCGCGTTGTGCTCAGGAAGTGGCCCGGGTGAAGACGGCTTCCCTGGCCGAAGGCGAGGTGCCGGTGTTCTATCGCCCCGAGCGTGAGGCCCAGGTCCTCAAGCGGGTGATGGAGCGTAACCAGGGGCCGCTGGACAACGAGGAAATGGCGCGGTTGTTCCGCGAGATCATGTCTTCCTGCCTGGCGCTGGAGCAGCCGCTGAAAGTGGCCTATCTGGGGCCCGAGGGCACTTTCACCCAGGCTGCGGCCCTGAAACATTTCGGGCATGCGGTGATCAGCAAGCCGATGGCGGCCATCGACGAGGTGTTCCGCGAAGTGGCGGCCGGTGCGGTGAACTTCGGCGTGGTACCGGTGGAAAACTCCACCGAGGGTGCGGTCAACCACACTCTCGACAGCTTCCTCGAGCACGACATGGTGATTTGCGGCGAGGTCGAGCTGCGTATCCACCACCACTTGCTGGTGGGCGAGAACACCAAGACCGACAGCATCAGCCGTATCTACTCCCATGCCCAGTCGCTGGCCCAGTGCCGCAAGTGGCTGGACGCCCACTATCCGAATGTGGAGCGGGTCGCGGTATCGAGCAATGCCGAGGCCGCCAAGCGGGTCAAGGGCGAGTGGAACTCCGCGGCGATTGCCGGCGACATGGCGGCGAGCCTCTACGGCCTGACTCGCCTGGCCGACAAGATCGAGGACCGTCCGGACAACTCCACGCGGTTCCTGATGATTGGCAACCAGGAAGTGCCGCCGACTGGTGACGACAAGACCTCGATCATCGTTTCCATGAGCAACAAGCCAGGTGCGTTGCACGAGCTGCTGGTGCCGTTCCATGACAATGGCATCGACCTGACGCGGATCGAGACCCGGCCTTCGCGCAGTGGCAAATGGACCTACGTATTCTTCATCGACTTCGTCGGCCACCACCGCGACCCGCTGGTCAAGGGTGTGCTGGAGAAGATCAGCCAGGAAGCAGTGGCACTCAAGGTGCTGGGTTCCTACCCGAAAGCGGTTCTCTGAGGCATTTAACAATGAGTGGCGACTTCCTCGCCCTGGCGCAGCCAGGCGTGCAACAACTTTCGCCGTACGTTCCGGGCAAGCCCGTGGACGAACTGGCCCGTGAGCTGGATATCGATCCGGCCACCATCGTCAAGCTGGCGAGCAACGAAAATCCGCTGGGTGCCAGTCCGAAGGCGCTTGCGGCGATTCGCGAAGAGCTGGCCGAGCTGACCCGCTACCCGGATGGCAACGGCTTCGCGCTCAAGTCCCTGTTGGCCGAGCGCTGTGGCGTCGAGATCGAGCAGGTGACCCTGGGCAATGGCTCCAACGACATTCTCGAGCTGGTCGCTCGCGCCTACCTGGCCCCAGGCCTGAACGCGGTGTTCAGCGAGCACGCCTTTGCCGTCTACCCGATCGTCACTCAGGCGGTCGGGGCTGAGGCGCGGGTAGTGCCGGCCAAGGATTGGGGGCACGACCTGTCCGCCATGCTCAAGGCCATCGATGCGCAGACCCGGGTGGTGTTCATCGCCAACCCGAACAACCCGACAGGCACCTGGTTCGATGCCGAGGCGCTGGACGAGTTTCTCCAGGACGTACCGGCCCATGTGCTGGTGGTGCTGGACGAGGCCTACATCGAGTATGCCGAAGGCAGTGATCTGCCTGATGGCCTGGATTTCCTGGCGGCTTACCCGAACCTGCTGGTCTCGCGGACGTTTTCCAAGGCATACGGCCTGGCAGCGCTGCGGGTCGGTTATGGTTTGTCTACCGCGGTAGTGGCGGATGTGCTGAATCGCGTGCGCCAGCCCTTCAACGTCAACAGCCTGGCCCTGGCAGCGGCTTGCGCAGCGTTGCAGGACGATGACTACCTGGCTGAAAGCCGCCGCCTCAACGAGGCTGGCATGCAGCAGTTGGAAGCGGGGTTCCGCGAGCTGGGCTTGGGCTGGATCCCGTCCAGGGGCAACTTCATTGCCGTTGACCTGGGGCGCGAAGCCGCGCCGGTATTCCAGGGGTTGTTGCGTGAAGGGGTGATCGTGCGCCCCGTGGCCAACTACGCAATGCCCAACCACCTGCGCGTGACCATCGGCTTGCCGGCGGAAAACACTCGCTTCCTCGAGGCCTTGGCCAAGGTCATGGCTCGTGGTTGATGTCATTCCAGTGCAATCTGCTGTGCCTATGATCGGTCGCCTGGTGGTGATCGGCCTGGGATTGATTGGCGGCTCCTTTGCCAAGGGGCTGCGTGAAAGTGGCATCTGTCGCGAAGTGGTTGGCGTTGATCTGGATCCGCAGTCCCGTCGATTGGCCGTGGAGCTTGGGGTGGTGGATCGCTGCGAAGAGGATCTGGCCCTGGCTTGCCAGGGCGCCGATGTGATCCAGCTGGCGGTGCCGATCCTGGCCATGGAAAAATTGCTGGCCAAGTTGGCGAGCATGGATCTGGGGCAGGCGGTGTTGACCGATGTCGGCAGCGCCAAGGGCAATGTGGTGCGGGCGGCGACCGAGGCTTTTGCTGGTATGCCGGCGCGCTTCGTGCCTGGGCATCCGATTGCCGGTTCCGAGCAAAGTGGTGTCGAGGCTTCCAATGCCCAGTTGTTTCGTCGGCACAAGGTGATCTTGACGCCGTTGGCGCAGACGGATGCGCTGGCGCTGGCGCTGGTCGACAGCTTGTGGCGCGAATTGGGGGCAGATGTCGAACATATGCAGGTCCAGCGGCATGACGAGGTCCTGGCTGCAACTAGCCATCTACCGCATCTTTTGGCATTCGGGCTGGTCGATTCGCTGGCCAAGCGCAGTGAAAATCTGGACATCTTCCGTTACGCTGCGGGCGGGTTCCGCGATTTCACGAGAATCGCCGGCAGTGACCCGGTCATGTGGCATGACATCTTCCTCGCCAATCGCGAAGCGGTCCTGCGCACACTCGATACATTTCGCAATGACCTCGACGCCTTGCGCGACGCGGTCGATGCAGGGGACGGGCATCAGCTGTTGGGCGTATTCACTCGCGCCCGGGTAGCCCGCGAGCATTTCGGTAAAATCCTGGCCCGCCGGGCCTATGTGGACGCTATGAACTCCAACGATCTGATTTTCCTGGCAAATCCTGGTGGCCGCCTGAGTGGGCGGATTCGTGTTCCAGGTGACAAATCGATTTCCCACCGCTCGATCATGCTCGGCTCCCTGGCCGAGGGCACCACTGAAGTGGAAGGCTTCCTCGAGGGTGAGGATGCGCTGGCTACATTGCAGGCTTTCCGCGACATGGGTGTGGTCATCGAGGGGCCGCATCACGGCCGGGTGACCATTCATGGGGTGGGGCTGCACGGTTTGAAGCCGGCACCTGGCCCGATCTACCTGGGCAACTCCGGTACGTCCATGCGCCTGCTTTCCGGCCTGCTGGCTGCGCAGGATTTTGATAGCACCCTGACGGGCGATCCTTCGCTGTCCAAGCGTCCGATGAATCGTGTGGCCAACCCGTTGCGGGAGATGGGCGCGGTGATCGAGACCGCGGCCGAAGGTCGCCCGCCGATGGTGATCCGTGGCGGTCACAAGCTCAAGGGCTTGACCTACACCTTGCCGATGGCCAGTGCCCAGGTGAAATCCTGTCTGCTATTGGCGGGGCTGTACGCCGAAGGCAAGACCACTGTGACCGAGCCGGCGCCGACTCGCGACCATACCGAGCGCATGCTGCGCGGCTTCGGTTATTCGGTGGATGTCGAAGGAGCGACCGCCTCGGTGGCCTCCGGTGGCAAGCTCAAGGCTACCCATATCGAGGTGCCGGCGGATATCTCCTCCGCTGCCTTCTTCCTGGTGGCCGCTTCGATCGCCGAAGGCTCCGAGCTGGTGCTGGAGCATGTCGGGATCAACCCGACTCGTACCGGAGTCATCGACATCCTGCGCTTGATGGGGGCCGACATTCGCCTGGAAAACCAGCGTGAAGTGGGTGGCGAACCGGTTGCAGACCTGCATGTGCGCGCAGCCAGGCTCAAGGGTATCGAGATCCCGGAGGAATTGGTCCCGCTGGCGATCGACGAGTTCCCGGTACTGTTCGTCGCGGCCGCTTGTGCCGAGGGGCGTACGGTGCTGCGTGGCGCGGAAGAGCTGCGGGTCAAGGAGTCCGACCGTATCCAGGTGATGGCCGACGGCCTGCTGACCCTGGGTGTGAAATGTGAGCCGACCCCGGATGGCATCATCATCGATGGTGGCCAGATTGGTGGTGGCGAGGTCCATGGTCATGGCGACCACCGGATTGCCATGGCCTTCAGTGTGGCCTCGTTGCGCGCCAATGCGCCGATTCGCATCCATGACTGCGCCAACGTCGCCACCTCCTTCCCGAACTTCCTAGCGTTGTGCGCCCAGGTCGGCATCCGTGTTGCCCAAGAGGCCCAGTCGTGATGAGCAAGGCGCCTGTAATCACCATCGATGGGCCAAGCGGTTCGGGCAAGGGCACCATCGCTGGCAAGCTGGCCGAGCATCTGGGCTGGTGCCTGCTGGACTCCGGGGCCTTGTATCGGCTGCTGGCATTCGCTGCCCGCAACCATGGGGTCGACCTGACCAACGAGGAGTCGCTCAAGCTTCTGGCGGCTCATCTGGACGTACAGTTCCTGGGCGCTACCGAAAGCCATCCGCAGCGGATCATTCTCGAAGGCGACGATGTGACCGACGACCTGCGTAACGAGCAGGTCGGCGCCTGGGCTTCCCAGGTCGCTGCGTTGCCGGCGGTACGGGATGCTCTGCTGCAGCGTCAACGGGCCTTTCGCGAATTGCCGGGGCTGGTCGCCGATGGTCGTGACATGGGGACAGTGGTCTTTCCCGATGCACCATTGAAGATTTTCCTGACCGCTAGTGCCGAGGAGCGTGCGCGTCGCCGCTACTTGCAGTTGAAGGGGAAAGTCGATGGTGTTAGTCTGTCGAGTCTGCTAGATGAGATTCGTGCGCGTGATGAGCGCGATACCCAGCGAGCGGTCGCCCCGCTCAAGCCGGCGGCTGACGCCATACAGCTGGATTCCACGGAGTTGTCCATCGATCAGGTGTTGCAACGCATCTTGAGCGAAATCGCCCTTCGCGATATCGCCGGGTGAACAAGGAAGATCGTAGGGGACCAGTCATAGTCCTGCGATCTTTCTTTTATATGAACGTAACCCACATTGTCTGGAATGTGGCAGATGGGCGGAATCTTCGCCCTTATCAACAGGAATTAAAATGAGCGAAAGCTTTGCGGAACTCTTTGAAGAAAGCCTGAAAACCCTGAACCTTCAGGCAGGCTCCATCATCACCGGTGTTATCGTCGACATCGACTACCAAGCGCGTTGGGTAACCGTTCACGCTGGTCTGAAGTCTGAAGCGCTGATCCCGCTTGAGCAGTTCTACAACGATGCTGGCGAGCTGTCCATCAATGTTGGTGATGAAGTTCACGTTGCTCTGGACTCGGTTGAAGACGGCTTCGGTGAAACCAAGCTCTCCCGTGAAAAAGCCAAGCGCGCTGAATGCTGGATCGTTCTGGAAGCAGCCTTCGCAGCCGAAGAAGTGGTCAAGGGCGTTATCAACGGTAAGGTTAAAGGCGGCTTCACTGTCGACGTTAACGGCATCCGTGCGTTCCTGCCAGGTTCTCTGGTTGACGTCCGTCCAGTGCGCGACACCACGCACCTGGAAGGCAAAGAGCTCGAGTTTAAAGTCATCAAACTCGACCAGAAGCGCAACAACGTTGTCGTTTCCCGCCGCAGCGTCCTCGAAGCCGAGAACTCCGCCGAGCGTGAAGCTCTGCTGGAATCCCTGCAGGAAGGTCAGCAAGTCAAGGGTATCGTCAAGAACCTCACCGATTACGGCGCATTCGTCGATCTGGGTGGCGTCGATGGCCTGCTGCACATCACCGACATGGCTTGGAAGCGTATCAAGCATCCTTCCGAAATCGTCAATGTTGGCGACGAGATCGATGTCAAGGTTCTGAAATACGATCGCGAGCGCAATCGTGTTTCCCTGGGCCTGAAGCAACTGGGTGAAGACCCATGGGTTGCCATCAAGGCTCGTTACCCAGAAAGCACCCGCGTTACCGCTCGTGTAACCAACCTGACTGACTACGGCTGCTTCGCTGAGCTGGAAGAAGGCGTTGAAGGTCTGGTACACGTTTCGGAAATGGACTGGACCAACAAAAACATCCATCCTTCGAAAGTCGTACAAGTTGGCGACGAAGTGGAAGTTATGGTTCTGGACATTGACGAAGAGCGTCGTCGTATCTCCCTCGGCATCAAGCAGTGCAAGTCCAACCCATGGGAAGACTTCTCTGGCCAGTTCAACAAGGGCGACAAGATCTCCGGTACCATCAAGTCGATCACCGATTTCGGTATCTTCATCGGTCTGGACGGCGGCATCGACGGTCTGGTTCACCTGTCCGACATCTCCTGGAACGAAGTGGGCGAAGAAGCCGTACGTCGTTTCAAGAAGGGCGACGAGCTGGACACCGTTATCCTGTCGGTTGACCCAGAGCGTGAGCGTATCTCCCTGGGTATCAAACAGCTGGAAAGCGATCCGTTCTCCGAGTACGTACAAGAGAACGATAAAGGCGCAATCGTTAAGGGTGTTGTAAAAGAAGTTGACGCCAAAGGCGCCATCATCACCCTGGCTAACGATATCGAAGCTACTCTGAAAGCCTCTGAAATCAGCCGTGACCGCATCGAAGATGCGCGCAACGTCCTGAAAGAAGGCGAAGAAGTTGAAGCCAAGATCATCAGCGTTGACCGTAAGAGCCGTGTAATCCAGCTCTCTATCAAGTCGAAAGACGTTGAAGACGAGAAAGAAGCTATCCAGAGCCTGCGCGACAAGCCAGCTACCTCGGATATCGCTGCTGGTCCTACCACTCTGGGCGACCTGCTGCGTGCACAGATGGAGAAGCAGAACTAAGTTCTGGTTCACCAAAAAAAGGGCGACTTCGGTCGCCCTTTTTTGTGCCTGGAAATCAGTAGAGCTATCTTGGGGGGAAACCAAGGAGTGCAATCAGCGGTCTCTTAAGGGGGGCATGTAAGAGTCTTGGTTTTCGCTGGGTGACTCAGGTAGCACGAAGCCTGGCCTAGGGAGGAGTATGAGCAGGTTCATGATTGTTGGTTTGATGTTGTTTTTGGTTGGTTGTGAGGCCAGCGTAAAAACCCACGCGATTCGTGGAGCCACTGGTATAGAAATCGATTGTTCTGGATTGGGCTCGGATTGGAATAGGTGCTATGAGCGGGCTGTGCGTGAGTGCGATGCCAGTGGCTATAAGGTCATCAGCAAATCCAGCGATGCGAAAGATGAGGAAGGCGATTATCCCTTTGGCTGGAACCCGGCAGGGTATGTGACGAGGACAATGCTCGTTATGTGTCGCTAAGATTTTCGATTGTTACAGATGCGTCTCGTTTATATTGCTCGATGAGGGTGGGCTGTTCAAAACCTTCTAGGCATGCTAAAACCTTCTAAGCACTGACCTAGCTGCTTGAAAAAGAAGGGAAAAATATGACGAAGTCGGAGTTGATCGAACGAATTGTCACCCATCAAGGGCTGCTGTCATCCAAGGATGTCGAGTTGGCCATCAAGACTATGCTTGAGCAAATGTCTCAGTGTTTGGCTACCGGTGATCGGATCGAAATCAGGGGGTTTGGTAGTTTCTCGCTTCACTACCGTGCTCCGAGGGTGGGCCGAAATCCGAAGACAGGTCAGTCGGTCAGCTTGGACGGGAAGTTTGTTCCGCATTTCAAGCCAGGCAAGGAGCTTAGGGATCGGGTTAATGAGGAAGAGGGTAATGATTTTTAAGTTTTGACTCTGAGAGACTTCAAGCTTCAATAAGGAAGGAACTACTTTCCAATTGCTCTTGCGGAGTTGCTAGAGCAGAGCCTCTCGCTATTCTGGGACATTTAGGTATTTTTTCTTGCCATACCAATTCAATAGATGGGTGTGGTTTTTTTGTACTTGTAGTTTGAGCTTTCGTTGTGGGTTTTGCAGTTTACGCCTGTTGTAGCTTATTGGGGGGCAGGCTGTACTGACCGGTTTGCGGATTAAGGATCAGTGGTGAGGGATTTTTGAGGGGAAATGTAGCTCCTCGGTGCATTGTAGGCGCATAATGCCAGCTTTTGAGTGTTTCAGGCATCGTCTGTAGCGCGGGTTTGAGAGGATACGCTAGGAAATGACCAGGATTCTTTTGACAGGAGCATCCGGTTTTGTGGGAGCCGCTCTTCATGAGCGTTTAGCCAAATTCTCGACTTACGATTTGACCCTCGCATTACGTAGGCCCATGCAAGCACTTGGAGCTGCTGTTACCAGTGCTCTGATCGAGCAAATCGATGGAGCTACGGACTGGAGTCAATCGCTGCTGGATTGCGAAGTGGTCATACATGCTGCCGCTCGTGTCCATGTAATGCATGAATCTTCCAAAGATCCTCTTGCATCGTTTCGGAAAGTGAATGTAGAGGGGACGCTGAATTTGGCCCGGCAAGCTGCAGCCAAGGGCGTTCGCCGCTTCATATTCATTAGCTCCATCAAGGTCAATGGTGAAGAAACCTTCGGGACCCCCTATACCGCAGATTCTGAACCAGCTCCGGTGGATCCTTATGGTATTTCCAAGCTGGAGGCGGAACTGGGACTCATGAGCATTGCCTCACAGACCGGGATGGAGGTGGTGATCGTTCGCCCTGTTCTCGTTTACGGTCCTGGGGTCAAGGCAAACTTCTTGAGCATGATGAAATGGTTGAGCAAGGGTGTTCCGTTGCCTTTTGGTGCGATCAATAACAGTCGTAGCCTAGTGGCTTTGGATAACTTGGTGGATCTTGTTGTTACATGTATCGATCACCCCAAAGCTGCCAACCAGACGTTCCTCGTCAGTGATGGTGATGATCTTTCAACGACTCTGTTACTGAAGAAGATGGCTCAAGCATTGAATAAGCCCGCTCGACTTTTACCTGTTCCGAGTTTGTTTTTAAAACTTGCAGCATTTTTGCTGGGCAAAAAGTCTCTTTCGCAGCGTCTCTGTGGTTCACTCCAGGTCGATATCGCCAAGAATCGTGAGTTATTAGGTTGGAAGCCACCATTAAGTGTGGATTCAGCACTTGGTGTTACAGCCAGTAATTTTCTTGAGAAACATACCTGAATTATATTTGTTAGTGGTTGTGTGTTTTTTCATTGTTAATGAATGGTGGGTGTTCAGTTAATGCTCTGTTTTTTTAAGGATTAGAAGTCTAGATGGCAATCAGCTGGTTGATGTTGGTAGTGCTCGGTGCTTCACTTTTACTAACGTGGGTGCTGCGACGTTATGCGCTGACGCGCAGTCTCATGGATATTCCCAACGACCGTAGTTCCCATTCAGTCCCGACTCCGAGAGGAGGCGGTGTAGCTATTGTCCTGAGTTTTCTCTCTGCTATTCCCTTTTTAGGCGGAGTTGTTGAGATGCCCTGGTCTTACATATGGGCATTATGGGGTAGCGGAGCGCTTATAGCCGTAGTTGGTTTTCTGGATGATCATGGTCATATCGCGGCGCGCTGGCGACTATTGGCCCATTTCTCGGCTGCTATCTGGGCTTTGGCCTGGTTGGGTGGCTTTCCACCGATTCAGTTGCTGGGTGGAACGTTCAACCTTTCTTGGTTCGGCCATGCCTTCGCTGTTCTTTATCTGGTATGGGTGCTCAATCTATATAACTTCATGGATGGTATTGATGGCATTGCCAGCGTCCAGGCTGTTACTACCTGCCTTGGTGCATGCGTTATTTATTGGGCGGCTGGTGATACATCCTTGATCTGGGGGCCACTGCTCCTGACCATGGCAGTGCTGGGCTTCCTTTACTGGAACTTCCCCCCGGCACGTATCTTCATGGGAGATGCAGGTAGTGGATTCCTTGGCCTCGTTCTCGGTGTACTTTCTATCCAGGCAGCCTGGACTTCTTCGAAGTTTTTCTGGGTATGGTTGATTCTCCTGGGCGTGTTCATCGTTGATGCAACCTTTACCTTGATGCGCAGATTACTGCGAGGAGACAAGGTTTACGAAGCGCATCGCAGTCATGCTTATCAGTTTGCCTCCCGCCGATATGGCCGGCATCTACCAGTGACCCTTGCGGTTCTGGTGATCAATGCACTGTGGTTGTTCCCCATAGCCGTATGCGTAGGTCTGTGGGGCCTGAATGGTATGATTGGCACGGTATTGGCTTATTTGCCGTTGCTCGCTCTTGCCGTCAGATTTCATGCGGGTGAGTTAGAAAAGGCCAACTGAGATGAGTCAGCTCTGCAACACCAGATGAGTGCTGTCTATCAATGTGTAATGTAGGTTGTGACTAGGGGTCGAGGTTCTAAAAAGGATTATGGATAAAATAAGAACGCGTCTGCTAAGGCTTCCACGCAGACAAAAAAGAATCCTGCAAGTCATCGCCGACGTTTTGCTGGTATGGGTTGCGTTGTGGATGTCGTTCGTTGTCAGGCTGGGTTTTGATGAGCTGAACAATCCTTTTGTAGTGCATCTCTGGCTATTTCTCAGTGCTCCGATCATTGCCATTCCGCTGTTCATCCGCTTTGGCATGTACCGTGCCGTCATGCGTTACTTTGGCAATGATGCACTCATCGCCATTGTAAAAGCAGTGACACTGGCAGCTTTGGTTCTGGCGCTGGTCGTTTATATCTATAGCAATCATCAGACCGTGGTACCTCGTTCCATAGTGTTCAACTACTGGTGGTTGAGCATGGTGATGATCGGAGGGCTCAGGCTGCTCATGCGTCAGTACTTTCTGGGCGATTGGTTTACCACAGCCCAGCATGTGCCATTTGCCAATCGGGATGATGGTTTACCAAAAGTGGCCATTTATGGCGCGGGGGCAGCCGGTAATCAATTGGTTGCAGCTCTGCGCCTGGGGCGTGTGATGCGTCCTGTAGCATTTATCGATGATGACAGCATCATCGCCGACAGGATGATCGCCGGGCTCCAGGTATACAAACCCAAACACCTGCAGCAAATGATCGATGACACCGGGGCAGAAGAAATCCTGCTGGCCATTCCTTCGTCCAGTCGTAGCCGGCGTCGGGAGATATTGGGGTTCCTGGAAGGCTTCCCCCTCCATGTCAGGAGCGTGCCGGGTTTCATGGACCTCGCTAGTGGTCGGGTAAAGGTCGACGATATCCAAGAGGTGGATATTGCCGATCTGCTCGGGCGGGACGCCGTTCCTGCCCAGGGCGACCTGCTGGCTCATTGCATCAAGGAGCAAACGGTTCTGGTGACGGGGGCTGGTGGATCCATCGGTTCCGAATTGTGTCGGCAGATCCTGAGCTTGCGCCCGACCACCCTGATACTGCTCGACCATAGCGAGTTCAACCTCTACAACATCTTGGCAGAGTTGGAGCAGCGCCTGTCCCGGGAGTCCCTGCCAGTGAAGTTGCTGCCAATCCTGGGCTCGGTGCGCAACTATGAAAAGCTTTTGAGCGTGATGGGTACCTGGAATGTCGATACGGTCTATCACGCCGCGGCCTACAAGCATGTTCCGATGGTCGAGCACAACATCGCCGAAGGTGTGCTCAACAATGTCATGGGCACCCTCAATACTGCCCAGGCCGCGTTGCAATCGGGGGTCGCCAATTTCGTGCTGATTTCCACCGACAAAGCCGTTCGGCCAACCAATGTGATGGGTAGTACCAAGCGCCTGGCGGAACTCACCTTGCAAGCGCTGAGCAAGGAACTGGCCCCCGTGCTGTTCAACGACTCATCGAAGATTTCACGGGTCAATAAAACCCGTTTCACCATGGTCCGCTTCGGCAATGTGCTGGGTTCGTCAGGTTCGGTCATCCCGCTGTTTCATAAGCAGATCAAATCCGGGGGGCCGCTCACGGTTACCCATCCGAAAATCACCCGTTATTTCATGACTATCCCGGAGGCTGCCCAACTGGTCATCCAGGCTGGTTCGATGGGGCAGGGGGGGGATGTTTTCGTGCTGGATATGGGTGAACCGGTAAGAATCGTCGAACTGGCAGAGAAGATGATTCATCTTTCCGGGTTGAGTGTTCGTTCGGAAAGGAACCCCCATGGAGATATTGCTATTGAGTTCACCGGTTTGCGCCCTGGTGAAAAGCTTTACGAAGAGTTGCTGATTGGCGACAACGTCGTGGCCACCCAGCACCCAATGATCATGAGCGCCAACGAGGATCATTTGTCTTGGGATGCACTCAAGATCAAGCTCGGCGAACTCCTGGTGGCACTGGATAACGATGATTATTCACGAGTTCGCCAGCTCTTGCGCGAGACCGTCAGCGGTTACACACCTGACGGAGAAATAGTCGATTGGGTTTATCAGCAACAGCGCCTCAAACCCTGAATCTACACAAGCGGTAACTCTCCCGATTTTGACTTGCTCCATGCATCTCCTAGGTTTGGAGGGCAGCTTTGGAAAAGCTGCTTTCCTTCTCGATGTCATGGAGCGTCATTATGCGTAATCCTTATTTCTCCTCCCTGGCTTTTGCATTGCTGGCCAGCCTTTCTCTCGCCACCCAGGCAGCACCGATCGCCAAGGTGCAGGAAGCCGCCACCGAAGTGGTAGAACATTCCACCTCCAATTCAACCAGGCTCGACCTCAACACTGCCGATGCCACCCTCTTGCAGCGCGAACTGCTTGGCATAGGTGAGGCCAAGGCCAGGGCGATAGTCAGTTATCGCGAGGCAAACGGCCCCTTCGCTTCAGTGGATGAACTGCTGGAGGTCAAGGGAATCGGCAAGGCCATCCTCGAGCGCAACCGAGACAAGCTCCAGGTCAACTGAGGCGGCCCGTTCAAGACGAAAGCCGATCATTGATCGGCCTTCGCCTTCAGAAAGGATGGCCTCGAGGTCAAATCCTCATCGGCGAGGTAGATTTTTTCCATGAAACAATGGAAATATTATATGTGTAATATTTAATTCGCCAACCTTGCAGGATCGCGAATGCCCATCAGGTTCATTCATCGTCAGGAGTGCAGCTATGAGTTCGGTTCGTTCCCAAGGCAAGGCCTTGATCACGGGAGCTTCATCCGGTATTGGCGCGGTCTATGCCGAGCGCTTGGCGGCGCGAGGCTTTGACTTGTTGCTGGTGGCCCGGGATGAGGAGCGTCTGCATGTCGCGGCTAATAATCTGCAAGCCAGCCATTCGGTGCAGGTCGAGGTCTTGCAAGCCGACCTGACCTCCAGAAGCGATCTGCTCGAGGTCGAGCGCCGTCTGCGCAATGACCGGGACATCAGCCTATTGCTGAACAATGCCGGAGTCGCGGCCGATGGCCCCCTGGCTGCTGCGAACCTGGATCAGATGGAGCAGATGATCCAGCTCAATGTGGTGGCCCTGACCCGTTTGGCGGGCGCCGCAGCCGCCAACTTTTCTGCGGCGGGGCGAGGGGCGATCATCAATATCGCCTCCGTGGTGGCCCTGCTGCCGGAACGTTTCAACGCGACCTACAGCGCCACCAAGGCTTATGTATTAAGCCTGAGCCAATCCCTGCAGGCGGAACTGAAAGACACCGGGGTCCAAGTCCAGGCCGTCCTGCCCGGAGTCACCCGTACCGAAATCTGGCAGCGCGCGGGCTTTGATGTATCGGTTATCCCGGCAGAAATGGTGATGGATGCGGGGGAGATGGTCGATGCGGCCTTGAGTGGTTTCGATCAGCGGGAATTGATTACCCTGCCGTCGCTGCCCGATGCCGCGGATTGGCAGGCCATGGTGGCGGCGCGCTTGGCCCTGGCCCCCAACCTCTCACGCAGCAGCGCGGCAGCCCGTTACAAATAAGCACGCAACGGAGCGGTTGCCGTTACCGCTCCTGTTCCTTCAAGCCTTCGCGTACCACTTCAAGTATCTGCGCAGCCAGTTGTGGATTTTCCACACTGCGCGACAGCATCAGCGCACCTGCCAGAGTCGACATGATCATCAGGCTGCGCTTGGCCTTGTCTTCGCCATCCAGGGTCGCTTCCACTTGCGCGAGCCTGGCCTTGAGCACCGCGTCGGTGGTGGCGCTGGGTTGGCCGCGCTGGCCGAGCTCCGAGCTCATGGTCGGGAGCGGACAGCCCAGGTGTGGTGACTCCTGGTGCCATTCGGAGAGGTAGTTGTCGATGAATGCCTGCAGGGGATGTTCCTGGGCGAACAGCTTGGCGCAATGAGCATCGAGGTCCTGGGCGGCAGAGCAGAGTGCTTCTTCCACCAGTTCGTCCTTGGAGCTGAAGTGGGAGTAGAAGCCGCCATGGGTGAGGCCCAGGGCTTTCATCAGGGGTTGCAAGCCTGTTGCCCCTATACCATCGCGACGAAATCGCTCCGAGGCTTCCTTGATGATGCGTTTATGGGTCTGGGCTTTGTGGTCTGTTGAATAACGCATCTGGGAAACCTCCGCAACAAGGCCACTATTTTAACCAGGGTTCAGCAGATCACATCCACTTCTGCACCTGCTTTGGCTGGCTGCTACAGCTTGGCGACAGGTTTCCATGCCAAGCATAGTCAGGTGAGTTGGCACGATAAGTGGTTCCTGATCACTCATCTATTGTTGAACAATCCTGAGGCCTTTTCATGAACGTTGGTTTATCCCTGGCGGATCAGATTCGCCTGGAACTGCGTGCAGACATCATCGGCGGTCGTCTTTTGCCCGGCATGCCCCTGGTGGAGAACGAACTGGCCGGTAGCTACAACGCCTCGCGCAACACTATCCGCGAGGCGTTGCATTGCCTCGGGCAGGAGGGATTGACACGTTATGTGCGCCACAAGGGAGTGATGGTCCGCCGCTTGGAAAGGGACGATCTGCGCGATCTGTTCAGGGTGCGCCGGACCCTGGAGTTGCAGGCAATCGCCAGCGCCAGGCCGCTGCGCGAGTGCCAGTCGGGCCGTATGCTCGATGCTATCGAGGCGGCCGAACTGGCCAGGGACCGAGAGGACTGGCGCGCCGTCGGTACCCATGGCCTGGTTTTTCACCAGCATGTGGTGGCGTTGCTGGACTCACCATTGCTGGACGAGTTCTTCACCAATGTGGTGGCGCAGCTGCGCCTGGTGTTTTGCACCGCGCCAGACGAGGCGCTGTTCCAGGCCCCCTGGCTGGAGCGCGACCGGCAGATCCATGGGTGGCTGGCCGACGGCGACACGGCGTCGGCCGGAACGGCCATGGCGTGTTACCTGGATGATTCCGAGCGCCTGTTGCTGAACATGTTCGATCCATCCTTGCGTCATTGAACGAGGAGCATAGCGATGTACAAGGACTATCCCGCGGCCTACCAGGTCAGCAAGGGCTCGGCGTTGCAAGTGGACACGGCCTTCTACGAGCGCATTCGGGCCAACCCTGGCCAGCGCATGTTGATCGAGAGTTTCGAGGTGCCGATCCGCACGGGACGTGCCTGGAAGGTGCCAGCCGGTCATGTGTTCCGGGTCACCACGCCCCATGGTCCGCAGGTGGGCGATTTCAACGTCTGGAATGCCCACGATCCGCGCGAGCGCTTATGGGCGGCCCGAACCCGGCAGTTGCAGGGAGCGCATGTCAGTACTCACGATCGGCTCTGGTCGAACCTGCCGTTCCTGCGGCCGCTGGTGACCATCACCGATGACAGCCTGGCCGATTACGGTATCGATGAGCATGGCGGGCGCCTGCATGACTTGCTGGGAACCCGCTGCGATCCCTATGTGAACCGGATGCTCACCGGCGAGGATTTTCACCACCACTGCCATTCCAACCTGACGCGGGCGGTGCTGCCCCACGGCCTGACTGAGTTCGACGTGCATGATGTGCTGAACATCTTCCAGTGCACAGGGCTGAACCACGACGACCTGTACTTCATGAAGGCCTGCCCGGCGGGCAAGGGCGATTACCTGGAGTTCTTTGCTGAAATCGACCTGCTCTGCGCCTTGTCGACCTGCCCTGGCGGGGATTTGTCCCTGCCGATGTGGGGGCCACAGGCGCAGGACCCGCTCAGCGTATGCCGGCCATTGGGGGTCGAGGTCTATCGCCTGGAGCCAGCGTTACTCGAGGGCTGGAGCTCGCCTGAACGGGCGGCCTATCAGGGCCTGCATGGTTTGCAGATCGCCACGCCCGAGTGGGAAAGTTGAGTCCATGGCCCCCTGCGCCGCAGGCGCAGGGGGCCATGTATTCACCGGTCGCGGGCGTCCTTGGCGTCCGCTTCGGCATTGCGTTCGGCCACGCGTCGGCGCTGTTCTTCGGTAAGTTCCACCTTGCTGGCGGTATCGCGTAGCAGCATCAGGCCACCCACGATCGAACCGATAGCGACCACCAGAATCAACCAGGCATACCAGGGCATAGGGCTCTCCTTGATGAGGCCGTCTGCCGGAAGCGAGGTTCGCTCCGCAGCGGCTTGTAACGCTTTGAGTCAAAACGTTTTGCAGGGGTTCCATTGTATGCCTGATCGGCCTGGCCGGCAGCGTCTCTAGAGTCCGGTGAGCATGGCATCGGCCGGCGCATTGGCCCGCGACTGCGCGGTGCACTGGAAGTAAATGAAACCCAGCCCCATGAGGCCGAGGAAGACCAGGCCGATCAGCGTATTGAACCAGGCCATGGCCACCAGGCACACCACGGCCAGCAGCAGTGCCAGGGCCGGGACCAGCGGATAACCGGGAGCGCGGAAGCTGCGTGGCAGGCCGGGCTCGGTCCGGCGTAGTCGGAACAGGCTGAGCATGCTCATGATGTACATCACGATGGCGCCGAACACGGCCATGGTGATCATGGCTGCGGTGAGGCTCAGTCCACCGAGGTTGACCAGGCCATCGCTGTAGATCGCGGCGATGCCCACCAGCCCACCGGCGATGATCGCCCGGTGCGGGGTCTGGAACCGCGACAGCCCGGCCAGGGAGGCGGGCAGGTAGCCGGCGCGGGCCAGGGCGAAGAACTGCCGCGAGTAGCCGAGGATGATCCCGTGGAAGCTGGCTACCAGGCCGAACAGGCCGATCCACACCAGCATGTGCAGCCAGCCGGAGTTGTTGCCGACCACCGCCTTCATGGCCTGGGGCAGCGGGTCGTTGATGTTCGCCAAACTGCGCCAGTCACCCACGCCACCTGCGAAGATCATCACGCCCAGGGCCAGCACCACCAGGGTCAGGATGCCGCTGATGTAGGCCCGGGGGATGGTGCGCCTGGGGTCCTTGGCCTCCTCGGCAGCCATGGCCGCGCCCTCGATGGCCAGGAAGAACCAGATGGCGAAGGGGATCGCCGCGAACATGCCGGCAACTGCTGCGCTACCGAACTGATCCGTGCCGGCCCAGCCATTGGCGGCGAAGTGGCTGAAGCTGAACGCCGGGGCCACCACGCCCATGAATACCAGCAATTCCAGGACTGCCAGGACGCAGACCACCAGTTCGAAGGTTGCCGCCAGCTTCACCCCGAGAATGTTCAGGCCCATGAAGACGACATAGGCCGCCACTGCGGCGTGCTTGGGGTCCAGCGTCGGAAACTGCACGTTCAAGTAGGCACCGATGGCCAGGGCGATGGCCGGTGGGGCGAAGACGAACTCGATCAGGGTCGCCAGCCCGGCGATCAGCCCGCCTTTTTCGCCGAAGGCCCGACGGCTGTAGGCAAAAGGGCCTCCGGCGTGGGGAATCGCGGTGGTCAGTTCGGTGAAGCTGAATATAAAGCAGGCATACATGCAGGCGACCAGCAGCGAGGTCACCAGGAACCCCAGGGTCCCGGCCACGCCCCAGCCATAGCTCCAGCCGAAATACTCCCCGGAAATCACCAGGCCGACAGCGATCCCCCAGAGATGCAGCGTGCCCAGGGTGGGCTTGAGTCTTGTGTTCATCGATAGCGTCCTGAACGATTGGAAAGGTCCGGGACAGGGCGTTGCAGCGGTCGTGCCAGGCGGCCACGGGGCGTCGCAAAGTTCGGAAAACCGTCGTATCGAGGATATTCCCCGACCGCGGCCCGTCTTGGGCGTTGCAATCCGGTGCGCTTGGCAGCCTCGCTTTGGGGCAAGGGTCTATCGTCCTTCGCCCGGGCCAGAGCGGCCATGGCGTGAGTCTTTACGCTTTCTTTATGGCCCACCCACCCCGTCGCTCTCGTTCCTTTACAGGCAGCCTGCGGACAATGTCGCCATTCGCGGCGATCGCCGTACCTCGGAGACATTCCATGAACATACTGGACGCGGTGTCGTTGCTGCTGGCGGTGGGCCTGTTCGTTTACCTGCTGATTGCACTGTTGTGCGCGAATCGGAACTAGGAGCGACGCTGATGCACAGTTATGACTATTGGCTGATCCTCGCCTTCTTCGCGCTGGTGCTGGTGCCCGCACCCTGGCTGGGACGCTTCTACTACAAAGTGATGGAGGGCCAGCGTACCTGGCTGACCCCGATCCTGGGGCCGGTGGAGCGTGTGTGCTACCGCATCGCCGGGGTCGATCCCCAGCTGGAGCAGAGCTGGCAGAAGTACAGCCTGGCCTTGCTGGCCTTCAACCTCGCCGGGTTCGTCCTGTTGTTCATCATCCTGCTGTTCCAGGACCACTTGCCCCTCAACCCGCAACACCTGCCGGGGCAGGAGTGGACCCTGGCCTTCAACACCGCGGTCAGCTTCATGACCAACACCAACTGGCAGGCCTACAGCGGCGAGGCGTCCCTGAGCTACTTCAGCCAGATGGCCGGCCTGACGGTACAGAACTTCGTCAGCGCGGCCACCGGGCTGGCGGTGCTGGTGGCCCTGTGCCGGGGTATCGGCCGGCGTTCGGTACGCACCCTGGGCAACTTCTGGGCCGACATGACCCGGGCCACCCTCTACGGCCTGTTGCCGCTGTGCCTGCTGCTGGCCTTGCTGCTGGTCTGGCAGGGCGTGCCGCAGACGTTCGCTCACTATGTGGACGCCCTGACCGTGCAAGGTAACGACCAGGTGATTCCCCTGGGGCCAGCGGCCAGCCAGATCGCCATCAAGCAACTGGGCACCAATGGCGGTGGCTTCTTCGGGGTCAACTCGGCGCATCCGTTCGAGAACCCCACGGCCTGGAGCAACCTGTTCGAACTGGTATCGATCATCCTGATCCCGGTGGCGTTGGTCTTCACCTTTGGCCATTACGTCAAGGACATGCGCCAGAGCCGGGCCATCATCGCCTGCATGCTGGCGCTGTTCCTGATCGGCGGCGCCACCTCGTTGTGGGCCGAATACCAGCCCAACCCGGCACTGGCCAACCCGGCCGTGGAGCAGACAGCGCCGCTGGAAGGCAAGGAGACGCGCTTCGGCACCACGGCCACGGTGCTGTGGTCGGTGACCACCACCGCCGCTTCCAACGGTTCGGTCAACGGCATGCACGACAGCCTCAACCCGCTGAGCGGCATGGTGGCGCTGATCAACATGATGGTGGGCGAGGTGATCTTCGGCGGCGTTGGCGCCGGGCTCTACGGCATGCTGCTCAACGTGCTGATCGCAGTATTCCTGGCCGGCCTGATGATCGGGCGCACGCCTGAATACCTGGGCAAGAAGCTCCAGGCCAGGGAGGTGCAACTGCTGGTATTGACCCTGATGGTCATGCCCATCGGCGTGCTGGTGCTGGGGGCGCTGGCCGCCAGCTTGCCAGGACCGGCAGGAGCGATCAGCAACCCTGGGCCCCACGGCTTCAGCCAACTGCTGTACGCCTACACCTCGGCCAGCGCCAACAACGGTTCGGCATTCGGTGGTTTCAGCGCCAACACCCCGTTTCATAACCTGATGCTGGGCCTGGGCATGCTGATCGGTCGCTTTGGCTACATCCTGCCGGTGCTGGCGCTGGCTGGCAGCCTGGCCCTGAAAAAAACCGCGCCTGTAGGCCAGAACAGCTTTCCCACCCATGGCCCACTGTTCGTGGCCTTGCTGACCATGACCATCTTGCTGGTAGGTGGCCTGACGTTCCTGCCGACCCTGGCGCTGGGGCCGGTCGCCGAACAACTGAGCATGGGCTTCTGAGGATCCGATGATGAATATGCATGTTCCCGCCTCGAACAAGGTCGCCGATGCGGCGGCCAAGGCCAAGCATTCTCCTGCGCCGTCGTCGGCCACCAGCCTGTCCGCCCTGTGGCGCCCGGCGCTGGTCCAGGCTTTCGTCAAGCTCGACCCACGGCAACTGCAGCGCTCGCCAGTGATGCTGGTGGTGGAGCTGACCGCGATCCTCACCACTGTGCTGTGCTTGGTGCCCAACACCGCGGTGCCGACTTTCGTCGCCGCGCAGATCGCCCTGTGGCTGTGGTTCACCGTGTTGTTCGCCAACTTCGCCGAGGCCCTGGCCGAAGGGCGTGGCAAGGCCCGTGCCGACAGCCTCAAGGCCGGCAGCGAAGGCCTGAGCGCCCGGCGCCGGGGGGCTGATGGCAGCTTCCAGCTGGTGCCAGCGGCCAACCTGCGCAAAGGCGATGTGGTGCGGGTCGATGCCGGGGAAATGATCCCGGGCGACGGTGAAGTGATCGAAGGTATCGCCGCGGTCAACGAAGCGGCGATCACCGGAGAGTCGGCGCCGGTGATCCGCGAGTCCGGTGGCGATCGCTCGGCGGTGACCGGCAACACCCGCCTGGTGTCCGACTGGTTGCTGGTGCGTATCACCAGCAATCCCGGGGAGTCGACCCTGGACCGCATGATCGCCCTGGTGGAAGGCGCCAAGCGTCAGAAGACCCCCAATGAGGTGGCCCTGGACATCCTGCTGATCGGCCTGACCCTGATCTTCCTGCTGGTGGTGGTGACCCTGCAGCCGTTCGCCCATTTCGCCAATGGCAGCTTGCCGCTGGTGTTCCTGGTGGCGCTGCTGGTGACGCTGATCCCGACCACCATCGGCGGCCTGTTGTCGGCCATCGGCATCGCCGGCATGGACCGTCTGGTGCGCCTGAATGTCATCGCCAAGTCCGGGCGGGCGGTGGAAGCCGCCGGGGACGTGCATGTGTTGATGCTGGACAAGACCGGCACCATCACCTTCGGCAATCGCCGGTGCAGCGCCATCCACCCGGCCCCGGGCATCAGCGCCGGGGACATGGCCGAGGCCGCCTTGCTGGCATCCCTGGCCGACGATACGGCCGAAGGCAAGTCCATCGTCGAATACCTGCGCGAACTTTATCCACAGCCCGAGCCGGGCAGCGAACTGCTGGTGGCCGTGCCTTTCAGCGCAGAGACCCGCTTGTCCGGGGTCGACTATCGTGGCCAGGCCTACCGCAAGGGGGCAGTGGACTCGGTGCTGGATTTCGTTGGCCTCAAGCGCGATGACCTGGCTCCGGCGCTGGCCCGCGAGATCGACAAGATCGCCCAGAGCGGCGGCACTCCGCTGCTGGTCTGCGCCGCTGGCCGGTTGCTGGGCGCGATTCACCTCAAGGACGTGGTCAAGCCCGGTATCCGCGAGCGTTTCGCCGAGTTGCGCAAACTGGGGATCCGTACCGTGATGGTCACCGGCGACAACCCGCTGACTGCCGCCGCCATCGCCGCCGAAGCCGGCGTCGACGATGTGCTGGCCGAGGCCACGCCGGAGAAGAAGCTGGCGCGCATCCGTCACGAGCAGAACGACGGACGCCTGGTGGCCATGTGCGGCGACGGTGCCAACGATGCTCCGGCGCTGGCCCAGGCCGATGTCGGCATGGCCATGAACGACGGCACCCAGGCCGCTCGCGAGGCGGCCAACATGGTCGACCTGGACAGCGATCCGACCAAGCTGCTGGACGTGGTGCAGATCGGCAAGGAACTGTTGGTGACCCGTGGCGCCCTGACCACCTTTTCCATCGCCAATGACGTGGCCAAGTACTTCGCCATCCTGCCGGCCTTGTTCGCGGCGATTTATCCACAGCTGGGCGTGCTCAACATCATGCACCTGGCCAGCCCGCAGAGCGCGATTCTCTCGGCGATCGTGTTCAACGCGCTGATCATCGTGGTGCTGATTCCCCTGGCTTTGCGCGGTGTGCGGGTGCAGGCCGCCAGTGCCGCCCACCTGCTGCGGCGCAACCTGCTGATCTACGGCCTGGGCGGCATCGTGGTGCCCTTTGCCGGAATCAAGCTGATCGACCTGCTGCTGACCGCCGCCCACCTGGTGTAGGCGGCCGGGATTGACCCATCGAGGATTGAGAAATGTCTAGCGTATTGCGTCCGGCCTTGAGCCTGATCGTGTTGATGACCCTGATCACCGGCGTGGCCTATCCGCTGGTGGTCACTGGAGTGGCTCAGGTCGCGTTCGCGGACCAGGCCAATGGCAGCCTGGTCCGCGATGACAGCGGCAAGGTGCGGGGCTCTGCCCTGATCGCCCAGGACTTTGCCGGCGATGCCTGGTTCCACCCGCGCCCCTCCGCAGGCGCCTTTGCCACGGTGGCCAGCGGGGCCAGCAACCTGGCACCGAGCAATCCGGCGCTGGCGACCCGGGTGATCGAGGATGCCAACAAGCTCTTGGTGCACGGGCAGGGCCCAGTGCCCCTGGCGTTGCTGACCACTTCCGGCAGCGGCCTGGATCCGCACTTGCCACCGCAGGCGATTGACTATCAACTGGCGCGAGTTGCAGCGGCTCGCAACCTGCCAGCCGACCGGCTACGAGCCTTGGTGGCAGAGCACACCGAACGGCCGCTGATCGGCCCGCCGGTGGTCAACGTACTGGCCCTGAACCTGGCCCTGGAGCGGCTGTAACCTGGCGAGCCTGGGAAAGCCCCGAAAGAGGCTTTTGCGATGCTCGAGCCCCAAGGAGTGACGATTGAAATCCATTGTCTTGTCGCAGAGAGATGCCCCATGAGTGATTCCGGTCGCGCCGACGCGCTGCTTGCCGAGCTGCCCCGGGACGGGCGTGGCCGGCTCAAGGTCTTTCTCGGCGCCGCGCCCGGAGTCGGCA
The DNA here is from genome assembly GCF_009380155.1 of Pseudomonas piscis. GTDB lineage: Bacteria > Pseudomonadota > Gammaproteobacteria > Pseudomonadales > Pseudomonadaceae > Aquipseudomonas > Aquipseudomonas piscis. The sequence goes on from NZ_WHUV01000003.1 coordinate 904,307, forward strand.
AGACCTACGCCATGCTCCAGGCCGCCCACACTCAGATGCGCCAGGGCGTCAAGGTCCTGGCCGGCGTGGTGGAGACCCACGGCCGGGCCGAGACCGAGGCACTGCTGGGCGGCTTGCCGCAACAGCCCCTGCTGCGCTCGGAGTACCGTGGGGTGCTGCTGGAGGAGATGGACCTGGACGGCCTGCTCAAGGCCCGGCCCAAGCTGGCGCTGGTGGACGAATTGGCCCACAGCAACGCTCCGGGCAGCCGCCATGCCAAGCGCTGGCAGGACATCCAGGAGCTGCTGGCGGCAGGCATCGACGTGTTCACCACGGTCAACGTCCAGCACCTGGAGAGCCTCAATGACCAGGTGCGCGGCATCACCGGGGTCCAGGTCCGCGAGACCTTGCCCGACTGGGTACTGCAGGAGGCCTATGAGCTGCAACTGGTGGACCTGCCGCCCCGGGAGCTGCTGGAGCGCCTGCGCGATGGTAAGGTCTATGTGCCGGAGCAGGCGCGGGCGGCCATCGATGCCTTCTTCAGCCAGACCAACCTCACGGCCCTGCGTGAGTTGGCGATGCAGACCGCGGCGGCCCAGGTGGACAACGACCTGGCCCAGGGTTATCGCCGCCTCGGGCAAGCGGCACCGGCGGTGCGCGGGCGGCTGTTGGTGGGCGTCGACGGTGATCTCCAGGCCGAACGCCTGGTGCGCCATGCCAGCCGAGTCGCACAGCGTCGGCATCTGCCCTGGAGCCTGGTGCATGTAGATAACGGCCGCCTTGGCGACGAGCAGTCGCGCTTGCGTCTGCAAGCGGCCCAGCAACTGGCCGAGCGCCTGGGCGGGGAGGTGGTCCTGCTGCGGGCGGGCGAGGTGGCCAAGACCCTGATCCAGCACGCTAACGAGCGGCGGGCCAGCCTGTTGCTGGTGGGGCAGTCGAGCCGTCGCTGGCGCCGGCGCTGGTTCGGCGGCGGGCTGGCGGCACGTTTGCTGCGCAACGCCGATGGCCTGGAAATCAATGTCCTGGACAGCGAGCCATTGCCCAGCCAGCCGAAGTTGCGGGTCAAGCATCCGTTGATGTGGTTCGACTATGCCCTGGCGCTGTTGGCGACGCTGTTGGCCAGTGCCCTGGCCTGGGGCGTGGCTGGAATCCTGGCGCTGCCGAACATCTCCCTGGTATTTCTCGCCGCAGTGCTGCTGGTGGCGGTGCGCAGCAGCCTGGGGCCGGCCCTGGCCTGCGCCGCGCTGTCGTTCCTGAGTTACGACTTCCTGTTCATCCCGCCGAACTTCTCCCTTTCCATCCAGCGCGAAGAAGACGTGCTGACCCTGCTGTTCTTCCTGCTGATGGCCGCCCTCACGGGTAATCTCGCGGCCCGCCAGCGTCGGCAATTGCAGGCCCTGCGCGATACCCAGGAAGAAACCGGCGAGTTGCTGGACCTGTCGCGCAAACTCACGGCTGCCACCGATCGGCAGGCGGTGATCAGCGCTGCGATCCAGCACCTGAACGGGCGCGAGGAGTTGCGTATCTGTTTGTTCAACCGCGATGAGCAAGGTGCCTGGAAGGTCGAGAGCGGCGGCACGCAGCAACTCTCCGAAGCCGAGCGAGCCGCGGCCGATTGGGCCTGGCAGCACGATCAACCTGCGGGGTTGGGCACCGGGACCCTGCCTTTTGGCCGTTGGTGGTGGTGGCCGCTGTCGGTGGATGACGGCCCCTTGGGCTTGTTGGGGGTGTGCCCCAGGGAGGGCGCGATCTTCAGTGATCAACGTCGGCGCTTGCTCACCGCGCTCAGCCAGCCGTTGGCCCAGGCCCTGGCCCGGGCGCGCCTGGCCGAGGACCTGGAGGCGGCGCGCTTGCACGGCGAAACCGAGCAACTGCGCAGCGCCTTGCTGGCCTCGGTGTCCCACGACTTGCGCACTCCGCTGACGTCGATGCGCGGCAGCATAGATAGCCTGTTGGCCTTGGGCGAGGCGATTCCCCTGGAGGATCGCAGGGAACTGCTGGAGGGCACCCGGGATGAAGCCGAGCGCCTGGATCGATATATCCAGAACCTGCTGGACATGACCCGCCTTGGCCATGGCGCCTTGAAGCTGGCCCGCGACTGGGTCACCCCGGCGGATATCGTCGGCAGCGCGCTCAATCGCCTGCGGGTGGTGCTGGCGCCGTTGCAGGTCAGTACGCAGTTGCCCCAGGATCTGCCGCTGCTGTATGTACACGCGGCGCTGATCGAACAGGCCCTGGTCAATGTGCTGGAGAATGCGGCGCGTTTTTCCCCGGTCCATGGCCGCCTGCACCTGGCGGTTCGCGCCGACGAGCAGGCGCTGAGTTTCGCTGTGAGCGACGAGGGGCCGGGTATTCCCGAGGAGGAGCGGGCGAAGATCTTCGACATGTTCTACACCGCCGCCAGGGGCGATCGGGGCGGCCAGGGTACGGGCCTGGGGCTGGCGATCTGCAAGGGCATGGTGGGGGCGCACGGCGGACATATCAGTGTCGCCGATGGCATCGAAGGGCGGGGTACCTGCATCGCCCTGTACCTGCCCTTGCAGGCCCAGCCCGAACTCGAGGGTGAGCTGTGATGCGCCTGGTGGCAGGGGCGAGGGCTCCTGCAAAAGCCCTCTGGAGGAGATTGGCGTTGCGCTACTCTCTTGTCTCTTATTTGTCTTGAACTGAACCCATGAGCCAGACCGCGACCATCCTGGTCATCGACGACGAGCCGCAGATCCGCAAATTCCTGCGCATCAGCCTGGCGTCCCAAGGATACAAAGTGATTGAAGCCGGCACCGGTATCGAGGGCCTGGCCCAGGCGGCGTTGAACAAGCCGGACCTGCTGGTGCTCGACCTGGGGTTGCCGGACATGGATGGCCAGCAGGTGCTGCGCGAATTTCGCGAGTGGTCGGCGGTACCGGTGCTGGTGCTCTCGGTGCGGGCCAGCGAGTTGCAGAAGGTCGAAGCCCTGGACGGTGGGGCCAACGACTATGTCACCAAGCCGTTCGGCATCCAGGAGTTCCTGGCTCGCATACGCGCCCTGTTGCGCCAGGCCCCGTCCGGAGAAGTCCAGGAAGCGGCGTTGCAGGTGGGGCCCTTGACGGTCGACCTGGCGTACCGCCGGGTGTTGCTCGAAGGCGTGGAAGTAGCCCTGACACGCAAGGAATATGCTGTGCTGGCCCAGCTGGCTCGCCACCCGGGGCGGGTGATCACCCAGCAGCAACTGCTCAAGGACATCTGGGGGCCGACCCATACCGAAGACAGCCATTACCTGCGGATCGTGGTCGGGCACTTGCGCCAGAAGCTGGCAGACGACCCGACCCGGCCGCGTTTCATCGTCACCGAGGCCGGGGTCGGTTATCGCTTGTTGACGGGCGAAGCTTGAGCTAGAGCTGCTCCTGTTCGTAGCGGTCGAGGGTGTCGCTGGCGATTTCCCGACCCAAGGCGATCAGCTCCGGCGCCTTGTAGAATTCGAAGAAACGGCACACCCGCTTGGGTACGTTGACCAGGATATCCGGCGGGTAGCCGGCGATCTTGTACTGGGCCAGGGAGGTCTGCATGACCTCGAAGCTCTGGTTGACCAGGTCCAGCAGCGAGGCGGGGCCGACGTTATCGACGATGAACGAGCCGCTGGCCGACCTGGGAGCACCGTCGGTTTCCGGGGCCGCAGCGGGCTGCTGGGACTCAGGTTCGGCGCCTTCGACCCAGGGATTGATCTGCGCCGCATCGCTCCTGAACGCCTCTTGCTCCAGCAGCAACAGTTGCTCGGCCTGCTTGCGCCGGAATGGCAGGCGCGAGCCCAGCGAGTTGATCAGGCTGTCGAAGCGGCTCTTGAAGGCTGGCGGGCGCTGGATCACCGGCAACTGATAGTGCCGCTGGTTGGTGGAGTTGAGATTGACCGCGATGATCAGGTCGCAGTGGCTGGAGACCACCGGCACGATGGGCAGTGGGTTGAGCAGGCCGCCATCCACCAGCATGCGATTGCCCTGCATCACCGGGGTGAACAGGCTGGGGATCGCCGCCGAGGCGCGCATGGCCTGGTGCAGGCAGCCCTCCTGGAACCAGATTTCCTGCTGGTTGGTCAGGTCGGTCGCCACTGCGGTGTATGGGATGCGCAGGTCCTCGATGTTGATGTCACCGACGATCTTGCGAATCTGGCCGAAGACCTTCTCGCCGCGAATCGCCCCCAGGCGGAAGCTCACGTCCACCAGGCGCAGCACATCCAGATAGTCCAGGCTCTCGATCCATTCCCGGTACTGGTCGAGCTTGCCTGCCGCATAGATGCCGCCTACCACCGCCCCCATCGAGCAACCGGCGATGCAGGCAATCTCGTAACCGCGTTTTTCGATTTCCTCGATGACCCCGATATGGGCGTACCCACGGGCACCTCCCGAACCGAGGACCAGTGCGACACGTTTTTTCATGATTCGTCCTTTCGCCAAGCAGGCTGCCACAATGCACCCTTAGCGCCCCGAGGTTCAATCGCGGCTGGCCCGGGATTGCGCCTCGGCACGGCGTCGCGGACTGACGTCGCGCCTCGCGCCACGGCGCCTGCGGCTATATTTTCCTGGAGGTGGCCTTGGCACTTTTTTTCACCGCCACCGTCTTAACCCGTACGACTGTATTCCCATTCTTGAGGTGTCATTGATGAAAGCCTGGATCTGCTTGCCCCTGATTGCATTGGTTCTGACCGGTTGCGCAGGCAAGACCGCCTACCGTGACAGCTGCGGTACCCAGCTGGATGCCGCCTGGCGTGAGCTGGACCTGGCCAAGGCCGAGGGTTTCGCCGGCACCGTGAGCTACTCCAAGGCGCTGTCGCTGCTGACGGGCGCCAAGACCCAGCAGCAGTTCGAAGCCTTCGAAGGCTGCACCAACAAGGCCGAGAAGGCGCGTTTCTATATTCGCGAATCACGTGCCGGACGTTGAAAGGCGACAAGCGCTACGCTAAGCCGGCAAAATCGAAGATCGCGGGCCGCGGGCCGGACGTAATGCCGGTCACCGGCCCGCGATTTCATTCCGGGGCCGGACGAGTCGGCACCGGGTTGGTTGAGTTGTGTTGGGGAATCCTTGATGTCTGCCCTGGTTGATCGATTGGTGGCTCGGATCCTGAGCCTGGACGTGAACTTGCTGGCCTGCCAGGCGCGCCTGGCGGCCGCCACGGACGCTGAGGCACTGCATGACCTGCGTGTCGGGGTACGGCGCTTGCGCAGCCTGTTGCGGCCGTTGCGCGGCCTGCCGGGAGTCGAGCAGCTGGAACAGGCCGGTGCGCAAGTAGGGCGCGTGACCACGCCGATCCGGGATCGCGAAGTCCTGGCGGCCTACCTGCATCAGCATGGCCAGCATGCCGCCGGCGGCCGCCGCACGGTACTGCTGGCCCAGGAGTATCCTGCCGTGGCGGCGGGGCCTGAGCTGGCGCGCCTGGCCATGGTTCTGGATGCATTCCCGCGATTTCTCAGGGCCGCCCAGCGCCAGGAGTTGCTGGGCGGCTTGCGCCCGCGCATCGAGAAGCGCCTGGGCAAGCAGTGGCAGGCCCTGGGCCAGGCACTGGAGGATCCGGCCCACGACCGCCATCGCCTGCGTTTGCTGATCAAGCGGGTGCGTTATGCCGCCGAGTCCTATCCTGAATTGGACCGTTTGCCTGGCCCGGCCATCAAGCGGCTCAAGGCCGCCCAGGCGGCGCTGGGTGATTGGCATGACTGTTGGCAATGGCTGGCCCAGGCCGAGCAGCAGCCGGACCTGCTGCCTTGCGTGGCCACCTGGCGGCGCACCATGCTCAAGGCCGAGGCGCGTGCCGACCGCATGCTGGAGAAATTGTACGGCGATTGCTTCGGTCATTGAGCATCGGCCAGCGGCCTATCTGTCCGCTGCTTTGGCCGGAATGGTTGCTGTAGAGCCTTGGCTCGCTGGTTAAGATCCTTGGGTTCATTCATTTCCTGTAGAGGTTTTCATGCGTTTCTATGATTTGCTCGAAGCGGTTCGCAAGCAGCCCGAGGCCCTGACCATTCCGGCGCAATGGGCCCAGGGGCGGGCCAGCTTCGGCGGTCTGGTGGTGGCCCTGCAGTACGAGGCGATGCGCGCCAAGGTTCCGGCGGACCGCCCGGTGCGCTCCCTGGCGGTGACCTTCGTCGGTCCTGTGGCTCCCGAGGTGCCGGTGAGTTTCGAAGTGGATGTGCTGCGTGAGGGCAAGGCAGTCAGCCAGGTCCTGGGACGGGTGATGCAGGAAGGCCAGGTCGTGACGTTGGTGCAGGGCAGCTTCGGCGCCTCGCGGGAGTCGGTAGTGAGTGTCGAGGCCTTGCCGGCACCCGAAATGAAGCACTGGGACGATTGCCAGGAGCTGCCCTATATCCCGGGTGTGACTCCGGAATTCATGCGCCACCTGGCGATGCGCTGGAGCATCGGCGGCATGCCGTTCACCGGCAATCGCTCACGGGACATGGGGGGCTGGGTGCGTCTGCGGGGCGACGTCAAGGAAGAACCGGTGACCGAAGCGCACATCCTGGCCCTGGTGGATGCCTGGCCGCCGGCGTTGTTGCCGCACCTGACCAAGCCCGCCGCCGGCAGCACCCTGACCTGGACCATCGAATTCGTCCAGCCGCTGCTGGAGCTGGATACCCTGGACTGGTGCAAGTATCGGGTGGAGATCGAGCATGCCCGCGACGGCTATGGGCATGCCGCTGCCGCACTGTGGAGTGCCGATGGGCGGCTGGTCGCACTGAGTCGGCAGACGGTGACCATTTTCGGCTGAGCCCCTGTGGCCGTCAGTGCCGGTGGCGTTGCCTCCAGGCACGCCACCAGGCGCCGCTCAGGACGAAGCGGGGAAAGGTCACGAACTGCTCCACCAGCAAGCGCTGGACCGCGTCCTGGCGATCGGTGAAAGGCTCGCTGGCCTGGGTTTCGAGGCTATGGCCGTGGCGTTGCAGGCCCAGGGCCGCGAGGATGCCGATCACGCCGATGGCCAGGTTCAGCAGGCTCAGGGAAAACACTCCCGAGGCAATCAGCAGGAAACCGACGATGAACAGTGGCACGGCGATCAGGTGCAACACCAGGTTGGTCGGATGCTGGTGGCTGTTCGGGTAGACCCGCCATTGCCAGGCGGGGAGGTTGGGGTGGCGTTGGCCCATGGTGCTCATCCTTAGTGTCTGGAAACTCATGGACCAAGGATAGGGCGCGAGCCGCACGGCGACGAATCAAGGCTGGCTATCGTCTCGATAGCGCAAGCGTGGAGGCGCAGAGGCGGGGGCGAGCAGTTCGCCCCCTTTGGCAGGTCTTGTCGCTCAGAGTTTGAGCTGGCCGATGGCCTTGCTCAGTTCGCCGGCCAGGGTGGCCAGCTCGCTGCTGGTCGTGGCGGAGGCCACGGTCTGCTGCACGGTGTTTTCGGTGACGTCACGGATGCTCACCACCGCCCGGTTCATTTCTTCGGCCACTTGGCTCTGCTGTTCCGCCGCGACGGCGATCTGGGTATTGCTTTCGCGCATCTGCGCCACGGCACCGGTGATTTCCGCCAGGGCTTCGCCGGCCTCCTGGGCCTGCTGCACGCAATCATCGGCCTTGAACGAGCTTTCCTGCATGAAGTCCACGGCGTCGCGGGTGCCTGCCTGCAGGGCGGAGACCATGCTGGTGATTTCATCGGTGGAGGTCTGCACGCGCTTGGCCAGGTTACGTACTTCGTCGGCCACCACGGCGAAGCCGCGGCCCATCTCGCCAGCCCGCGCGGCCTCGATGGCGGCGTTGAGCGCCAGCAGGTTGGTCTGTTCGGCGATGCTGTGGATAACGTTGACCACGCCGTTGATCTTCTGGCTGTCCTCGGCCAGCTTCTGGATCATCTCGGCGGTCTGCTGCACGCCGTTGGACAACCCGGCGATGGACTTCTGCACCCGGCCCACCACCTCGTGCCCGGAACCGGCCAGGGCATCGGCGGTTTGCGACAGGTCCCGGGTCGCCCCGGCATGCTGGGCGATGTGGTAGACGGTGGCGGACATTTCATTGATCGCCGTCGCCGCCTGGTCGGTTTCGCTTTGCTGGCCGAGCATGCCGTGGCGCACGTCGTTCATGCTCGATGCCAAGCGTGCGGCGCCCTGGTCAAGCTGGCGCGCGGTATTGGCCACAGTGTTCACCACCCGCTGGTAGCCGGCTTGCATGGCGTTGAAGGCGCTGGCCATCTGGCCCACTTCGTCCTTGCAGGACAGCGGTACCCGGGCGGATAAATCGCCGGTCTTTTCAACGTGCAGCATCACGTCCTTGAGGGTGTTGAGCTGGCTGAGAAGAAAGCGGATCAGCAACTGCGAAGCGCAGAGCATGGCGAACATCAGGATGAACACCGCGACTGCGTAGTTGGTGAAGCGATCGCCGAACACCTGGGCGAAGCTGGGAGTATGGGCCAGTACGGCGACTTGCCGGCCGTCGGCGCGGCCTATGACCTCAGCGCCCAACAGCGGGTTGTCGCCGAACAGCGGCAGGTGGTTGAGTTCGACCCAGCCGCTGGCGCCATTCAGCTCGGGGACGGGCTGGTCGTTCAGGGCCGGTGTCTGCCCTCGGGAGAAAAACACCAGGTTCTCGGCGCTGGGCAGTGGTTTGTCGACAGGCCAGGCATCGAGCAGGCGCGCCTGGGCCTGGGCAGCGGCCTGGGCACTCTGGCTACGGGCCTGTTGTTCCAGTTGCACGGCGTACAGCACTAATAACAAGGTGGTGACGAAGGCGACCGCATTGACCGCCCAGAATTTGTATTTCAGCGAGATATTGCTAAGCCAGGCACCCATAGAAGGTCTTCTCTGATTGAGCGGAATAGTATTGGCAAGGTGCCATTATTGTGCCGTTATGCGTTAAGAAAAATCTTGATATGCATCAAGCAATTTCTGACAGGCCGAAGAACGCCCGGGCGCAGGCTGTGCTGTGGCGAGCCAGGTCCTCCGGTGTTTCCTGGCGGTGCAAGGCCACTTCACGCAGCACCTCGGTCAGGTAGGCCGGTTCATTCTGGCCATTCTTCGGTTTCGGCCGCAGGCTGCGTGGCAACAGGTACGGCGCATCGCTCTCCAGCATCAGGCGGCCCCGAGGAATCTCCCGCACCAGCGGATGCAGGTGGGTCCCCCGGCGTTCATCGCAGATCCAGCCGGTGATGCCGATATGCAGGTCCAGGTCGAGATAGCTGAACAGCGCTCGCTGCTCACCGGTGAAACAATGCACCACGGCTGCCGGCAAACGGTCCCGGAAGTCTTTCAGGATAGCCAGCAGGCGCTCGTTGGCATCGCGTTCGTGGAGGAACACCGGCAGTTGCAACTCGGCCGCCAGGGCCAGGTGCTCTTCCAGGACCTTTTCCTGCTGCGGGCGAGGTGAGAAATCCCGGTTGAAGTCCAGGCCGCATTCGCCCACCGCCCGTATCCGCGATTCGCCCAGCAGGGCTCGCAGGCGCCGGGCGCTGTCGGGGTTCCAGTCGCTGGCGCTGTGGGGGTGCAGGCCGGCAGTGGCGAACAGCCTCTGGCCCTCGGGATCCAGTTGTTGGCACAGGTCCAGGGCCTGTTCGCTGCCCTCGACGCTGGTTCCGGTCACGATCAATTGGCAGACACCAGCTTCATAAGCACGATCGAGAACCGCTTGGCGTTTTTCGGAAAAACAGGGATTGGTCAGGTTGACGCCGATATCGATGAGTTGCATGGTGCTATCTCCGCCTGCGGCCGGAAAGCATATCAGAGCTCTGGATTTAATAAGAAAAACCAAGAACTACAACGAGTTGAAGCTGTCTCTTGCTGTCGCAAACAGCAATGGCCCAGCGCTCGCACCGGCCATTTCAGCTGTCTTTCGCACCTTGCCAGCGCCCACGGCGCTTAGTTTCTGGCGATCAACCCCGGAAAAGCGACGAAGGGTTGAACAGTATTCCATGCGGAGAACGGATGACCCGACCCTCGATCTTGCTCGCTCTGTGCCTGACCCTGCTCCTGCCGTTGCCGGCGGTGGCGCGCCTGGCCGGGCCACCGGAAGTCCAGGCCAAGGGCAAGGTCCGCGACCTGGCGGAAATCCGTAGCAGTCGGGTGCTGCGGGTGCTGGTCAACCAGAGCCGCAACAGCTCCGGTGAAGTCCAGGGCCAGCCCATCGGGGTCGAGTACCATCGCCTGCGGGCTTTCGAGCAGTACCTCAATGGCCATGCCCGCGATGGCCAGGAAATCAGCCTGAAGATCATCCCCAAGGCCAAGGACCAGTTACTGGGTGCCCTGCAGCGCGGAGAAGGGGACCTGGTGGCCCCAGGGGAGTTGCTGGAGTCCCAGCCCGGGCATGCGGTCAGCTCCAGCGATCCGATCGCCAGTAACGTTCCGTTGCTGCTGGTGGGAATCAAGGGGGAGCGGCGTTATACGCGAGTCGAGCAACTGTCCGGCAAGACCCTGACCCTCACCACCGGCAGTGCTGCCGGTGAGGCGGTGAGCCAGATCAACCAGAAGCTGGCCCTGCACAAGCTGGCTCCGATCAAGGTCGAGTGGGTCGATCCCAGCCTGGCGGTGGAGGATGTGCTGGAAATGGTCCAGGGCGGCATCTTCCACCTGACCATAGTCGAGCAGCCGATTGCCGAGCGCTGGGGCAAGATCCTCGGCAAGTTGCGCCTGGACCGGCAACTGAAGATCAGCGAGCCCGGGGAGGAACACTGGTTCGTCCGGCGTGATGCCTCGATGTTGCGGGCGAGCATCGATCGGTTCCTCAAGACCTACAAGACGCCAGCGGACCAGGATGCGGCCTTCCTGCGTATCTACCGACGCCAGTACCAGGTGCATTACCCGCTGGCCCGGGCCGATCGCCAGCGCCTGGAGAAGTTGCGACCGGTGCTGCAAAAGCATGCCGGGGAACAGGGCATGGATTGGCTGAACCTGGCAGCCCTGGCCTTCAAGGAATCGGCTCTTCAGCCAAGTGCCAGGAGTGGTGGCGGTCCCACCGGGCTGATGCAGATCACGCCTTCGGCGGCGCAGCGGGTGGGTGTGAGCAATATCCAATCCGTGGACAGCAATGTGCAGGCCGGAGCCAGGTACCTGGCCATGATCCGTCGCAAATTCTTCGCCAGCCCCAAGCTCAATGAGCGCGAGCGGATGGCGTTCATCCTGGCGGCCTACAACATGGGGCCGGAGCGGGTCCAGGGCATGCGCACCGAGGCCAGGCGTCGCGGGTTGAACCCGAACCAGTGGTTCTTCCAGGTGGAGCGCATCGCCATGGAGCAGGTGGGGATGGGGGCGGTCAGCTATGTTAATAGTGTCAACAAATACTATCTGGCCTTCGATCGCGAACGGGACTCCCTGGAGCCTCGTGAGCGAAAAGTTGTATCGCGCAAATAATCTAAAAATTTGATTGTTATGTCGGAGTATTTCCGCTTTTAACATGATGAAAACTGATTAATATGGCGACCAACTTCTCCCCCTTACACAGGACACACAGCATGAGCACTTTGATCAAGAACGTACTGGGAACCCGCGCAGGTTATGGCCTGACCGTCGTGCGCATCCTTGTCGGCATCATCTTCGCGGCCCACGGTTCGCAGAAACTCTTCGGTTGGTTCGGCGGTGGCGGCCTGGCGGGCACTGCCCAGTGGATGGAAAGCATCGGCCTGGCCCCGGGTTACCTGATGGCCTTGCTGTCGGGTGGCACCGAGTTCTTCGCCGGCCTGGCGCTGATCATCGGTTTGCTGGCCCGTCCTGCGGCCCTGGGCTTGACCTTCACCCTAGTGGTGGCGATCTTCTCGGTGCATATCAGCAATGGCTTGTTCATGGCCAACAATGGCTACGAATTCGCCCTGGCGCTGCTCGGCGGTACCCTGGCGGTGCTGATCGAAGGGGCCGGCAAACTCTCGTTGGATGCGTCCATCGCCAAGTGATCCTGGCGGTCGATCCGGGTGGGCGCAGCTCCTGCGATTGTCCCGGGTCAAGCGCTTGCAAGAATGTCCCAAGGCCTGCCGATGCAGGCCTTTTTTCGTCTTGCTGGAATCTTGACACTGACCGGCCGGCTTCTCTAGGATGCTGCTCATGCGCCGATTTAAACAGCTACTTGCGGGGCGCCAGGCAAGCCGAAAGCTTGCTGCCAGAAGCCAGTCCGGCTTCGAAGTACCGCTAAAGCGCTGGTTCGGTGTTGCCTCTCACCTGCCCGGCAGAAACTTGAGGCAGAGACACGATACGATGAATGCACCACGCCCCCTTGTACGTCTTGCGCCAATCACGGCGAGTCTTTCCCCGCGCAATCCGAAAATCCTCCTCAGCGGTCAGCACCAACCTACCTTGTTGCGTTATCTCGATGGCTGGCCCCGGCGTTCCACGGGACCGGCGGCGTTCCTGATCCAGTTTGTCGAGGACGGTGAGTCCCTGGCTCGTTTTGCCAGTGACAATTTCGACTTGGCGGTCATCCCCGCTCCCCAGGCGCAGGATGCCGCTGAAGTCATCAAGCAATTGACCCGTGTCGCCCGGCAAGGGTTGATCGTTCGTCGTTGAGCGTCCTCGCTCCAGTCGGACCCGTATTGGTCGGCGGTACCAAGGGCTCACCAGCGATGGTTCCAGTCCGACTGGCGAGCAGTCATTCACACCACCGAATTGCGCTTCGCCAACTCGGCCAGGGCTACCAGGTTGGAAATGTTGAAGTGCTTGAATAGCCGAATCTTGTAGGTGCTGACGGTCTTGTGGCTGATCAGCAGGTTATCGGCGATCTGTTGGTTGTTCAGCCCATTGGCCAGTAGTTTCAGGACCGTGATCTCGCGATCGCTAAGACGGGAAATAAGCACGCTCTCCTGATCGGTGGCACGGCTGTTCTGCTGCATCAGGTTGAGGGTGTCGTCGGGAAAGTAGATATAGCCGGATAATATGGCTTTGACGGCATGACCCAGTTCGTGGAGGTTTTCGGTCTTGCTCAGGAAACCCATGGCTCCGGCCTGCAGGCAGCGCAAGGCGTAGTTTTTTGACTCACTGGCGGTGACCACCAGGATCTTGAGAGGCTTCTGGATACACCTGATGTGATCGATGACCGAAAATCCGTCCAGGTTGGGAATGCCCAGGTCGAGGATCAGCAGGTCCGGGTTGTGTTGGCGTACCAGTTGCACGGCGTCGGCGCCATTGTCGGTTTCGCCGACTATGGTGTACTGCCGGGTTTCCAGTTCCGACCTGAGCGCCAGGCGGATCAGTGGATGGTCATCGACGATGATGATGCTGCCCATCGGTGGCTCCCTTTGATTTTCGGCGGATCGAGAGGCACCTTGAGAGTCCTTGAAGTGGAGGGCTCCAGCTGGCGAGCGGCCTGGAGTACTGAGAGCGCTGCTGAAAAGGTGCCTTGTCGTCTGAGGCTTTGTCCTCTTGATCAAATGATTGGTGGATTTTTCTGAGATCTAAATCGGACAAATCTGATAGTTGTATAGAGCGGAAGTGGCGGAGCGGCGATGCTCCCTGGTGACCGTGCTTTGCGATTCATTCAAACAACGTAGCAGCCTGCCGGGCTGGGAGATGACAAGCCAATTGAGTACCAAGCTCATCACGCAGGAAGGTTACGAGGCTCTCAAGCAGGAACTGGATTACCTGTGGCGGGAGCATCGCCCGGAAATCACGCAGAAGGTCACTTGGGCGGCTTCGTTGGGGGACCGGAGTGAGAATGCCGACTACCAGTACAACAAGAAGCTGCTGCGGGAAATCGATCGCCGGGTGCGCTACATACGCAAGCGTCTGGAGGACATGCGGGTAGTGGGATATGCGCCGGAGCAGGAGGGCCGGGTGTTCTTCGGCGCTTGGGTCGAAGTCGAGAACGAAGCGGCCGAGATCAAGCGTTTTCGCATCGTGGGTTATGACGAGATCTACCAGCGCAAGGACTACATATCCATTGATTCGCCCATGGCTCGGGCCCTGCTGAAAAAGGAAGTGGGAGATGAAGCCATCGTCGTGACTCCGGCGGGCGAGACCTGCTGGTGGATCAACCAGATCGACTACCAGAAGTAGGCTCGCCACCGCAGCGGCGAGCTCTCATCCCTCGCGCAGAACGCTCAATGGACTGGCGTTGAGCGCTCGCCGGGTGCCGAACACCCCGGCAGCCCCCACTAGCACCGCACCAGCCAGCGGTAGCAGCAACAGCCAGGGGTGCGGGTGCCAGGGCAGGTCGAAGGCGAAGCGGTAGAGTACCAGGCTGACCAGTTCGCAACCCAGTGCCGCCAACAGGCCGCTCATGGCCCCGAGCAGGCCGAACTCGATCCGTCGTGCCTTGACCAGCAGCCGTCGTTCGGCGCCCAGTGCTCGCAGTAGTGCACCTTGGCGCAGGCGTTCGTCGAGCGTGGCTTGCAAACCGGACAGTAGTACCGCCATTCCTGCCGCTAGTACGAACAGCAGCACATACTCCACCGCCAAGGTGACCTGGGCCAGGATGCTGCGCAATTGCTCCAGCAAGGCCTCGATCTGGAGAATGGTCACGGCCGGGAAGGCCCGCGACAGCTCCACCACTTGCTGGTCGTGCCCGGGGCTCAGGTAGAAGCTGGTGAGGTAGGTCGCCGGCAGGTCCTTGAGGGTTCCAGGTTGGAAGATCATGAAGAAGTTCGGCTGGAAGTTGTCCCAGTTGACGCTGCGCAAGCTGGTGACCCGGGCTTGCCGGTTCACACCGGCAACGGTAAAGGTCAACTGGTCCCCCAGTTTCAGTTTCAGGCTTTCGGCCACCTTGGCCTCCACCGATACACCAGGCAGTGCCTCATCAGCCTGGGGTGAGGACGACCACCAGCTTCCTGCGGTAATTTGGTTGCCCGCGGGCAATTCGGCAGACCAGGTCAGGCTCAGGTCGCGTTGCACCGCTCGATCGCCACTGGACTCCTTGGTGACGATCTGCTGCACCGCTTCGCCATTTATGCTCACCAAGCGTCCGGGGACCACCGGGTACAGGGGCGCGGATGGAGCGGACAACTGCAGCAGGCGTTCGGTGAAGGCTTGCTTGTCGGCTGGCAGGATATTCAGGGCGAAGTAGTTGGGAGCATTTTTCGGTAATTGGTTTTGCCAGGTATCCAGCAGTTCTGCCCGCAACAGGGCGATCAGCGCCATGGACAGCAGGATCAGGCCGAACGCCATGGATTGCCCGGCGGCGGCCAGGGGATGGCGCAGCAACTGGCCCAAGCCCAGGCGCCAAGGCAGGGAGGAGCGAGCCAGCAACCGGCGCAAGCTCTGCAGCGCCAGCAATAGCAGGCCGCCCAGGGCCAGCGCGGCGACCAGGCCGCCACCCAGCAGGGCGAAGGTCAGGATCAGATCCAGGCTCAAGCGCCACATGATCAGGCCCAGGGCCAGCAGCGCGACGCCATAGATCAGCCAAGTGCTGGGTGGGATCGGCAGCAGGTCGCGACGCAGGACCCGCAAGGGCGGCACGCGGCCCAGCGCTGCCAGGGGCGGCAAGGCGAAGCCGGCCAGGGCCACCAGCCCGGTACCGATGCCGGCAATGGCCGGCAGCAGGCCGCCCGGAGGAACATCGGCAGGTAGCAGCCCGTGCAGCAGGTAGAACAACACCAACTGCGCCAGCCATCCCAGCAATGCGCCACTGAGGCTGGCCAGCAGACCGAGCAACGCCAATTGGGTCGTGAACAACAACAGGGTTTCCCGGCGCGATAGCCCCAGGCAACGCAACAAGGCGCTGGCATCGAAACGGCGCGCAGCGAATCGGTTGGCCGATAGCGCCACCGCGACTCCCGAGAGCAGTACCGCCACCAGGCTGGCCATGTTCAGGTAGCGCTCGGCCTTGCCCAGTGCGCCGCCGATCTGCTGGTTGCCATCGCGTGCATCCTGCAGTCGCTGGTTGGCTTGAAGCCCCGGCTTGACCTGCTGGCGGTAAGCCTCCAAGGCAGGTGCAGGGCCGCGCCAGAGTTCCTTGTAGCTGACTCGGCTGCCGGGCTGGACCACGCCGGTGGCTTGCAGGTCATTCAGGTTGATCAGCACACGGGGCGTCAGGCTATAGAAGTTGCCGGCACGATCCGGCTCGTAGGTCAGGACCCGGGCCAGGCGCAAGGTCTTGCTGCCGACGTCGATGCTATCGCCGATCTTCAAGTTAAGTGCGGCCAGCAACCGCGGCTCGACCCAGGCTTCGCCGGACCCGGGAGTCCCACCAGGTAGCTCGCTGGCATAGGGGGCTTCGGCGCTCTTGAGTTGGCCGCGCAACGGGTAGGCGCTGTCCACGGCCTTGATGCTCGACAGCTGGATACCGTTGTCCGTGGCGATGACACTGGAGAACTCGACGATACTGGCGTGTTCCAGGCCCAGGACGCGCCCGCTGTCGATCTGTTGCGGATGTGCTGGCGAGCTGCCTTCGAGCAGCAGGTCGGCGCCGAGGAATTCGGTGGCCCGCAACTGCATCGCTCCGTTCAGGCGGGCGCCGAAATAGCCGATGGCCGTGCTCGCCGCAACGGCCACCAGCAAGGCGAAGAACAGGACCCGCAGCTCACCGGCCCGGGCATCACGCAGCAATTGGCGCAGGGCCAGGCTGAAGACTCGCAACAGGGACAGGCGTGCCATCAAGGCTCCAGGGGGGCGACCAGCGAGCCCGCTTCGAGACGGATCAGGCGCTGGCAACGGTGGGCCAGGCGCTCATCATGGGTCACCAGCACCAGGGTGGTACCGCTTTCCCTGTTGAGTTCGAACAGCAGGTCGCTGATACGCTCTCCGGTATGGCTATCGAGGTTGCCGGTGGGTTCGTCGGCGAACAGCACGTCAGGTTCGGCGGCGAATGCCCGGGCGATGGCCACCCGTTGCTGTTCTCCGCCTGACAACTGGCGCGGCGAGTGGCTCAGGCGTTGGCCCAGGCCGACCCGGCGCAGTAGCTCGGTGGCGCGTTCGCGAGCATCGCGGCGGCCATCCAGCTCCATGGGCAGCATGACGTTCTCCAGGGCGTTGAGGCTGTCGAGCAATTGGAAGGACTGGAAGACGAAGCCCACATGCTCGGCCCTGACGCGGGCCCGCTGATCTTCATCCAGCTGGCCGAGGCTCTGGCCGGCGAGGATGACCTCGCCACTACTGGGCAGGTCGAGGCCTGCCAGCAAGCCGAGCAGGGTGGACTTGCCGGAGCCCGAGGCACCGACGATGGCCAGGCTGTCGCCCTGGTCGAGCTCCAGGCTGAGCTCGTGGAGGATAGTCAGCTCACCTTCCGCGCTGGGAACCACTTTGCTAAGGTTCCGCGCAGTGAGAATGCTTGCGCCCATGGAGAATCCGATGCGTGTATGGTTTTTGAGTGCCGGCCTGGCCCTGATGTGCATGGTCCAGAACGCAGCGGCGGGAACGGTCCTGATCGTGGGCGATAGTATCAGTGCGGCTTTCGGCCTGGATACCCGCCAGGGTTGGGTGGCACTGCTGGAAAAGCGCCTCGACGACCAGGGTTTCGGCGCCAGGGTGATCAATGCCTCGGTCAGCGGTGATACCAGTGCCGGAGGCCAGGCACGGCTGCCGGCGCTGCTTGCGGAGCATAAGCCGCAGGTGGTGGTACTCGAACTTGGAGGCAATGACGGCCTGCGAGGCCAGCCCCCCCAGCAATTGCAACAAAATCTTGCCTCGATGATCGACAGTGCCCAGGCCGCGGGGGCCAAGGTGCTGCTTCTGGGCATGCAACTACCACCCAACTACGGCGTGCGTTATACCCAGGCTTTCGCCAAGGTCTATGGCCAACTGGCCAGCGACAAGAAGGTGGCCCTGGTGCCGTTTTTTCTCGAAGGGGTCGGCGGTCACCCGGAGATGATGCAAGCGGACGGTCTGCACCCGGCGGCAGTGGCCCAGGACAAGTTGCTGGAAAATGTCTGGCCGACGCTAAAACCGCTGCTTTGACGCTTTTCTAGTGGCGGTGTTTCGGCTAATGTTGCGCCCCCGATTTGGAGCCCCCGATGCCGCGTCCCGCCTGGTCCCTGTTTGCCTACCAACTGATCGAGCCTGATGAACAGCTTGACCTGTTCGCTTGTCAGGAGGTCAGGGTGCACCTGGTGACGCGTCAGCTTGAGTTGGGCGGTTCCGCCGACCGTACCTTGTGCGGCACGTTGTTGCCGGCGCAACCGCGTTGGTCGAGCGTGGACAGGACGATTTTCCAGGACCAGCGACTCTGCCCCTTGTGCCGGGCGATCCTCGAGTCGCAGAAACGTGGCACTCCGCCGATCTGGCCCGAGCTACGCTTCGAGTTGTAGGCGGCCGCTAGCGGGTCGTTTCGGCAGGGATTGCATATGTGCGCTTGTCTCCCCCGGCCTGGCTCCCGGAGCCTTGGGGCGGGGTGTACAATCGTGTTTCTTTCATTGGTTGTACATGCGAAGGATTATCCGGATGTTGCCGCGCCTCCCTGTCCTCACCCGTTGCCTGTCACTTGCCGCATTGTGTGTGGCTGGCCCTGTTGCCGCATTGGAATTCCCCCTGCCTCCTCCCGGCGAAGATATCGTCGGCCAGGTACAGGTGATCAAGGCCAAGTACGAAGATACCTTCGCCGACCTGGGCACGGCCAACGACCTGGGTTACCTGGAGATGGTGGCGGCCAACCCGGGTGTCGATCCCTGGTTGCCGGGTGCGGGCACCGAGGTGATCCTGCCCACTCGCTTCATCCTGCCCCCGGGGCCGCGCGAAGGTATCGTGATCAACCTGGCGGAGTATCGGCTGTACTACTTTCCAAAGGGGCAGAGCGTGGTCTATACCTTCCCGCTGGGGATCGGTCGAGAAGGCTGGGGGTCGCCGATCGCGCATACCAGTATCACCGCCAAGACGCCGAACCCGACCTGGACGCCGCCTGCCTCGATCAGGGCGGAACACGCTGCCGATGGCGATCCGTTGCCTGGCGTGGTGCCGGCCGGGCCGGATAACCCCCTGGGGCCGTTCAAGTTCACCCTGGGCACGCCCGGCTACCTGATTCATGGTTCGAACAAGAAGTTCGGGATCGGCATGCGCACCAGCCATGGTTGTTTCCGCATGCTCAACAACAACGTATTGCAAATGGCCGGTATGGTTCCGGTGGGAACTTCCGTGCGTATCATCAATGAACCGTACAAGTTCGGTATCAGTGCCGGCAAAGTCTATCTTGAGGCTCATACGCCATTGGATGATAAAGGCAATCCTTCGGTGGTCGACAAGCACACTGCGGTAATCAACGCCTTGCTCAAGCGCGAAGACCTGGCTAACAACCTGCGTATGAACTGGGATGTGGTGCGCGATGTAGTGGCGGCCGAAGATGGCTTGCCGGTAGAGATTGCCGTGCCAACGGCTGCCCCCGCGACATCGTTGTCCAGCACACCTTTTGAAATGCCGCAGTAAGCGGCTCAAGAGAACCCGCCGCGGCCTGTTGGTTGCGGCGGGTTTTTTATTGCCGAGGCAAAAGCCAGGCAATAAAAAAGCCGACCCAAAAAATTGGATCGGCTCGATAACAATCCCGAGGGACTATTACTTGCGGCTAGCTTTTTCCAGCATACGCAGAGCGCGCTCGTTAGCTTCGTCAGCAGTCTGTTGTGCTTTTTGAGCAGCAGCCAGAGCTTCATCAGCTTTACGATAGGCTTCGTCTGCACGAGCCTGAGCACGAGCTGCTGCGTCTTCAGTAGCAGTCAGACGAGCTTCGGTTTCTTTGGATACGCTGCTGCAACCGGTAGCCAGAACTGCGGCCAGAGCCAGAGCAGAGAATTTCAGAACGTTGTTCATCGTGTTCCCCTTCAAGGACTTTCTATTAGTAGCTATCACCTCAGAACGAGGAAATAGCCGGCGTACATACTACCCATTACTTGTAGTAAGTAAACTGACGTAGCGCAAGAAGCAAAAAAAATTCTAGGCGGTGAATCTTTTTCGATCAACTCCACAAACCGCCTGGATAAAAAATATTCAACGCAGAGGCCTTGCAGGGCATGAGTGCTGCTTGTTTGCCAGCATTGATCCCGGAATTTTTCCAGGCGCAGTTTCGGAGGCTAGACTAAAGTCGGTCTATATTGTGTGGATGACACTTTTGTGCAGGTTTCGAGCGAGCTCTTTATGTCTATGGGCGGTGACTTTAAGAGCGCTGCTTCGTCTTAAGTTTCAGCATCCGGCGATGTATCACTGCCAGGTATCTTGAATCAGAGCCAGGCATGGGTGGCAAGCGGCCATCAGGTCATTTTGTGCTGGTCTGTGACGGGTATGGCTTGAGCATTCATGCCAAGGGCGCCTAATATTTTGTAACGTGCTCTCTTGGTGCAAGAATCTACTCGGCGCCTGACAGGCACGAGGTGGCGTAAGTTGTTCCTTCGCCGGAAAAACATCGGTAAGGTAGGGGTCAGCATTCCAGACCCGCAAGGAGTAGTGATGAGCGAGGCGTTGTCCATCCACCATGACCAGGTTGGTCATCAGTTCGAGACCAATGTGGACGGTCATCGTGCCTACCTGACCTATATGGACCTGGGTAAGCAGACCCTGGATATCTACCGCACCTTCGTGCCCAACGCCCTGCGGGGGCGTGGCATCGCTGCGGCGCTGACCGAGCAGGCCCTGGAGTACGCCGATCGCATGGGCTACACAGTGATCCCGTCCTGCTCGTATGTGGAGCGCTATATGGAGCGGCACCAGCGCCACGCAGCAAAACTCTGAACAGGGTGCTAATGAAAAACGCCGGGCTTTGGCCCGGCGTTTTCGTATCTGGCGAAATCAGCTGCGCTTGCGTTGCGGCAGGACATCCTTGAGCTTGGCATGCATGCTGCGCAAGGTCTTCTCGGTGCTTTCCCAATCGATGCAGGCATCGGTGATCGACACGCCGTATTGCAGCTCCGACAGGTCCTTGGGGATCGCCTGGCAGCCCCAGTTCAGGTGGCTCTCCACCATCAAACCGATGATCGACTGGTTGCCTTCGAGAATCTGGTTGGCGACGTTTTCCATCACCAGTGGCTGCAGCGCCGGATCCTTGTTGGAGTTGGCGTGGCTGCAGTCGATCATGATGTTCGGCTTGACCTTGGCCTTGTTCAAGGCCTGTTCGCAGACCGCGACGCTGACCGAATCGTAGTTCGGCTTGCCGTTGCCACCCCGCAGGACCACGTGGCCGTAGGCGTTGCCCTTGGTGGTGACGATGGACACGCCGCCCTCTGGGTTGATCCCCAGGAAGCGGTGAGGGCTGGAAACCGATTGCAGGGCGTTGATCGCGACGGTCAGGCCGCCATCGGTGCCATTCTTGAACCCTACTGCCGAGGACAGACCGGAAGCCATCTCGCGGTGGGTCTGGGATTCGGTGGTGCGCGCACCGATTGCCGACCAGCTGATCAGGTCCTGCAGATATTGCGGGGAGATCGGGTCCAGGGCTTCGGTGGCGGTAGGCAGGCCCATTTCAGCCAGGTCCAGCAACAGCTGGCGGCCGATGTGCAGGCCATCCTGGATCTTGAACGAGTCGTCCAGGTAGGGGTCGTTGATCAGGCCTTTCCAGCCAACGGTGGTACGAGGTTTCTCGAAGTACACCCGCATGACCAGATAGAGAGTGTCGGAAACTTCGGCGGCCAGGGCCTTGAGTCGTTCGGCGTACTCATGGGCCGCCTTGATATCGTGGATCGAGCAAGGCCCGATGACGATGAACAGACGGTGATCAGTGCCATCGAGGATGTTGCGGATCACTTCGCGACCGCGGGTCACGGTGCGCAAGGCGGTGTCGCTCAGCGGAATGTCTCGCTTGAGTTGATCGGGAGTGATCAGGGTCTCGTTGGAGGCGACGTTAAGGTCGTTGATCGGTAAATCAGCCATCGTGTTACTCGTCAGGTCACGGATGCCGGCCGCCAGCGATCCCCGAGAGCGGCGGAGCACAGCGGATTTGGGCGCGTCGGGGAGCCGAACCTTAGCGCGTTACCCGGGGGCTCGACAATGGGCAGGGTGCGGTTTTATGGGGCTATGGCTGTATGAATGCCTGGTGTACCCGGTCCTCGGAATAATCCTGCGCGTGGCGCTCGACCCAGTCCAGGGCCAGTGCCTCGATACATTGCTGTTCGCTCTGGGGCTCGTGCAGGCGGCAGTAGCGAGCGATCTGGCAGACCTGCTCACTCATGCGTGCGCCGAACAACGTCTGTTCGTCGACGAAGGCGATGCCCACCAGGTAGCCACGCTTGCGCTTCAGGCACCAGGCCACATAGCCGTTATAGCGGGCATTCTCACCCAGGGTCGGCATGTGCACTTCAAGCGCGGTGCCGCGACGCCAGGCGCGATGGTAATTGCAGGCCATGCCGCCGAGGCTGATAGTGTGCAGCCGCTGGCGCGAAATGCAGGCATGCTTGCGCAGGGTCAATTCAACCGGAACATCATCAGGATGAGGCAGAAACCGTCCCATGACCGCAGACTCCGAGTGTCGTCCAACTGACATTGTTTCCCGAAGTATAGTGGCCCAATTGGAGCTGACCGATTTCGACGTCGACCAGACCTTGCTGGGGCTGTCGGGGGTTTCCCTGGTGATCTTCACCAGCCCCGGCTGTTCCGCCTGCCGTTGGGCACGGCAGCAGTTACCCAGGCTGGATTTGCCGGTCGATCGTCTGTGCTGGATCGATGCCGGTGACAATGGCGGCGCGGTGGAGCGTTACCAGGTGTTCCACCTTCCAGCATTGTTCGTGGTGCGCGATGCTCGGTTTCATGGGGGCATAGAATCGCGGCTGACGGCTGGGGAACTTGCCCTGGGCCTGGATCAGGCGCTTGAACGATTACCAGAGGAGTTGCCGTGATGGATGCAGTTCGCAAGCCGCGTGTGGGCATTATCGGGACCGGGGCGATCGGCGGTTTTTATGGGTTGCTGCTGGCCCGTGCCGGTTTCGACGTGCACTTTCTATTGCGCAGTGAATTTTCGGCCGTCGTCGAACAGGGGCTGCGCTTGACCAGCGCGGTACATGGCACCTTGACCCTCGATCCAGTGCAGGCCTACGCCAGCGCCGAGCAGATGCCGCCTTGCGATTGGCTGCTGGTGGGCGCCAAGACCACCAGCAACCTGCAACTGGCACCGGCGATCATCCAGGCTGCCGCCCCGGGAGCCAGGGTCCTGTTGTTGCAGAATGGCCTGGGTGTCGAAGACCAGTTGCGTGGTGCTTTGCCCGACTCGCTGCATCTATTGGGCGGCTTGTGCTTCATCTGTGTCCATCGTGCCGGCCCCGGGCAGATCGAGCACCAGGCCCTTGGCGCCGTGAACCTGGGCTATCACAGCGGTCCCGCCGGCGACCCGGCACTGCGCCAGGCGATCGTCGAGGAGGGGGCCGGGTTGTTCCGTGAAGCCGGGATCGATTCCCAGGCCATGGGCAACCTGCAGCAGGCGCGTTGGCAGAAGCTGGTGTGGAACGTGCCGTACAACGGCTTGTCGGTGCTGCTGCGGGCGAGTACCACGCCGCTGATGGCCGACCCGGACTGCCGGCAGTTGATCCAGGACTTGATGCGAGAGGTATTGCAGGGTGCTGCGGCCTGCGGCTACGCCATTCCCGAGGCCTATGCCCAGCAGTTGTTCAAGTCCACCGAGCTCATGCCCGACTATTGGCCCAGCATGTACCATGATTTCCTGCACCGGCGCCCGCTGGAACTCGGGGCCATCTACGCTGCTCCGCTGGCTGCCGCGCAGGCAGCGGGTTGCGAGCTGCCGAAGATCCGGGCGTTGTACCAGGCCCTGGGTTTCATCGATCGGCATCCGGCCTGAGGCCGGCCCATCACCTCAACTAGGAGCGAATATGGCAAAGGGACTGGACGGCAAGCTGGTGGTGGCGATCTCTTCGCGGGCACTGTTCGACCTGAGTGATAGCCATAAGGTCTACCTGGCCCAGGGGGTGGAGGCCTACCGGCAATACCAGATCGAGCATGAGGAGGAAATCCTCGAGCCCGGTGATGCCTTTCCCCTGGTCAAGAAGCTCCTGAGCCTGAATGCCAGCCTGGGGCGGGCGCGAGTCGAGGTGGTGCTGGTATCACGCAACAGCGCCGACACGGGCCTGCGAGTGTTCAACTCGATCCAGCACTACGGCCTGGGGATTTCCCGGGCTGCCTTCGTTGGCGGACGTAGCCCCTATCCTTACCTGGCGGCCTTTGGCAGCGACCTGTTTCTTTCCACCCATGCCGAGGATGTGCGCAGTGCGCTGGAGGCCGGTTTTGCCGCGGCCACCATTCTTTCCGGTGGCACCCGGAGGGCGGAGAACGGCGAGCTGCGCATTGCCTTCGATGGTGATGCGGTACTGTTTTCCGATGAGTCGGAACGCATCTACCAGTCCGGCGGTCTGGAGGCATTCCAGGCCAGCGAGCGCCAGTCGGCCCGCGAGCCTCTGCCGGGTGGGCCGTTCAAGGGATTCCTGGCGGCGCTCAACCTGCTCCAGGGCGAGTTCCCCGGCGATGCCTGCCCGATTCGCACGGCACTGGTCACTGCACGTTCGGCCCCGGCCCACGAACGGGTGATCCGGACTTTGCGCGAGTGGAATATCCGCCTCGACGAGTCGCTCTTTCTCGGCGGCCTGGAAAAGGCCGCCTTCCTCGAAGCCTTCGCCGCCGATGTGTTCTTCGACGACCAGGCCGGTCACTGCGAGCTGGCGCGAGAGGTGGTAGCCACCGGTCACGTGCCCCATGGCATCAGTAACCAAGCCAAGGCCTGAGCCCCCCGGAATCCGGGGCTCGCACACCTCCAGGCACTGCTAAGCTGAATCAATCTCCGCCAGATTGGCAGTTGAGGAGGTCGTATGATTCGTTCGATGCTGTATGCCACGGACCTCGGCGTTTACGCCCCCTATGTGATGCAGCACGCCCTGGAACTGGCTCGAACGTTCAATGCCGACCTACACGTGGTGCACGCCGTCGAACCCATGGGGTTGTTCGCCGAGTCGGTATTGCAGAGCTATCTGGACGAGCAGTCGCTGAACGAGTTCCATCGCCAGGGGCTGAACACGGTGATGGCCAATATCGAGCAGCGGGTGCTGGACAGCTTTCGCGAAGAACTGGGGGAGGGCATGCAGGACCTGACCCTGATCCAGTCGGTGCGTGTCCTGCAGGGAGACCCCTCGCAGGTGATACTCGAGCAGACGGCGAAACTCTCGGTGGATCTGTTGATCGTAGGAAGTCACAGCCATGGGGTGGGGGCGCAAACGCCGTTGGGGCGCACCGCCGCGCGGGTCTTGCAGCTGGCCAAAGTGCCGGTTTACCTGGTCCCCCTGGTGCAGCGGCGACGCCAGGGCGACGCCTGAGGACGGAATGGAAAATTCTGAAGAAAAGTTCTAGATTTATTCTCCTGACCATTAATATAGTTATATACCGTCGCTGATACCCGTGGCGCCTACCTGCTTTGAGGGATTGATATGAAGCTTCAACAATTGCGCTACATCTGGGAAGTGGCGCACCACGACCTCAACGTTTCCGCTACTGCCCAAAGCCTCTACACCTCGCAACCGGGTATCAGCAAGCAGATCCGCCTGCTCGAGGACGAACTGGGTGTCGAGGTCTTCGCCCGCAGCGGCAAGCACCTGACCCGCGTGACCCCGGCGGGCGAGCGAATCATCAACACCGCTGGCGAGATCCTGCGCAAGGTCGAGAGCATCAAGCAGATCGCCCAGGAATTCTCCAATGAAAAGAAGGGCACCCTGTCCATCGCTACCACCCACACCCAGGCGCGTTATGCCCTGCCTCCAGTGATCAGCAGCTTCATCAAGCAGTACCCGGATGTGGCCCTGCACATGCACCAGGGCTCGCCCATGCAGATCGCCGAGATGGCTGCCGACGGTACCGTGGACTTCGCGATCGCCACCGAGGCGCTGGAGCTGTTCGGCGACCTGGTGATGATGCCGTGCTACCGCTGGAACCGCTGCGTGGTCGTGCCCCAGGGCCACCCGTTGACCAAGTTGCCGAAGCTGACCCTCGAGACCCTGGCCGAATACCCGATCGTGACCTACGTGTTCGGCTTCACTGGCCGCTCCAAGCTCGACGAAGCCTTCAGCCATCGCGGCCTGACGCCCAAGGTGGTATTCACCGCCGCCGACGCCGACGTGATCAAGACTTATGTGCGCCTCGGCCTGGGCGTGGGCATCGTGGCCAAGATGGCCGTGGATACCAAGCTCGATAGCGACCTGGTGGTACTGGATGCCAGCGAGCTGTTCGAGTCGAGCATCACCAAGATCGGTTTCCGTCGCGGTACCTTCCTGCGCGGCTTCATGTGCGACTTCATCGAAAAGTTCGCCCCCCACCTGACCCGCGAGGTCATGGCCAAGGCCATCCAGTGCCATAACAAGCAAGAACTGGAAGAGCTGTTCGACGGCGTCGAGCTACCGGTCCACTGATTTCCCGCCGGCCTAGCGCACCTCGGTGACAGTGAACTGTTGCCGAGAGCCGGCCACCACGATTTCCACTTCATCACCCTCGAACTTGCCAAGCAGGCCTTGGCCCATGGGCGAGCGTGGAGTGATCACCGTCACCATCTGGCCGACCACCTGGACCTTCAGCCCCGCTCCGTCGGGCCCGAGGAACAGCCACTGTTCGCGCCCGCGCTCATCTTCCAGGCCCAGCAGGCTCCCGACCTGGATGCTCGATTGCGCATCGCCGGGGCGCAAGACCAGGTTCTGCCAGAGCCCCAGGGCCTGGCGGATTTCCTCGACCCGCCTGGATTGACCGGCGGCCAGGTACGCGGCTTCAAGTCCCAGAGTGTCGTACTTGTTTTCGGCGACGTTCTCTTCGTGGGTTGCGGTTTCGTAGGCGGCTTGCGCCGCTCGCAGGGCGATCTGCAGATCGTCCTGGAGCTGTTGCAGGATCAGTTGGTAGACGGACTGTTTATTCATGGTCAATTACAGAACTGCAGGACGTTGGCCCGGCTCTTGTCGCTCGGCGCGGTCTGGTCCTGCTGCAGCCAGAACTGGCACTTGGGGTTGGACAGGTTGCGCGGGTTGCTACGGGCGTTCTCCAGGGATTGCAGTTCCTCGTTCTTGCGCAGGTTTTCCTGGTATTGCTCGAACAGGCGGTTGGGCTGTTCGGGGGCGGCCACGGCGGGTTTGCCCAGTTGTTGCACGGCCTGGGCCACCGGCGCCAGTTGCTGGCTGAACAGAAAGTGCGAGGCCAGCCAGCAGGTCAGGGCGATCGCCAGGAACCCCAGCCACAGGCCCAGGGCGATACTGGCGCTGAGCGCCAGGGCATTGAAGCCGATGCGCAATGGGCGGCGGGCGGGCGGACGGTGCGGCATGTTTGCCTCCTGGCGGGCAAGGTTGAACGAGAGCTGATTGTCGCACGAAGATTAATCGAGGTCGGCTCTTCTGCGCAGGGGCATTTATGCGGACAATCGGCGCCTTTGCCAATCGGGGACAGGAATGAAAGCCTCCTGGGACATTTTTTGCAGCGTGGTCGACAACTACGGGGATATCGGCGTGACCTGGCGTCTGGCCCGGCAGTTGGTGGCCGAACATGGTTGTGCCGTGCGCTTGTGGGTCGACGACCTGCGCGCCTTCGAGCGGATCTGTCCGGAGATCGACATGGACAAGGACCGCCAGCAGCAGGACGGGGTCGAGGTCCGGCATTGGCCGGCCCAGTGGCCAGGTGAAGTCGCGGCCGATGTGGTGATCGCTGCGTTTGCCTGCCAGTTGCCCCACGCCTATATGGAAGCCATGGCCGATCGTGAACGGACGCCCTTGTGGTTGAACCTGGATTACCTGAGCGCCGAGGACTGGGTCGGGGGCTGCCACGGCCTGCCCTCGGTGAAGTTTCGTGGTGTGCAGAAGTACTTCTTCTTCCCGGGATTCCAGGCGCAGACCGGCGGGTTGCTGCGCGAGAGCGGCCTGCTGGAGCGACGCCGGGCGTTCCAGGCTGACCTCGAGGCCCAGGCGGCATTCCTTCGCCAGCTTGGGGTGGTGCCAGCCAGCGATGCCCGGTTGATGTCGCTGTTCGCCTATGAAAATGCCGGCCTGGCTGGCTGGCTGGACGCCCTGGCCGCCGATCGGCGCCCCACCCATTTATTGGTGCCCGAAGGGCGCATCCTCGGTGATGTGCAACGCTGGCTGGGCGTCGACTCCTTGGCCGTGGGCAGCGTGCTGGCCCGGCAATCGCTGACGCTCCAAGTGCTGCCTTTCATCCGCCAGGAAGATTATGACCACCTGCTGTGGTGCTGCGATTTCAACGCAGTACGGGGCGAAGACTCTTTCGTCCGGGCGCAATGGGCGGGGCGGCCGATGCTCTGGCACATCTATCGCCAGGATGAAGACATCCACCTGGACAAGCTTGAGGCGTTCCTTGCGCTCTACACCCGGGGGCTGTCAGCCGAGGCCGGGGCGGCGGTGCTGGCCCTGTGGCGGGCCTGGAACACCGAGGGGCAGATGGCCGATCCCTGGGAAAAACTGCTGCGACACTGGCCGGAAATCGCCGCGCATGCCGAACAATGGTGTCTGGAACAGGGCTTGCAGGCCGATCTTGCTGCGGCGCTGGTGCAGTTTTACCTAAATTGGATATGATACGCGGCCTAGATTTTTGTAAATCCCATCCAAATTCGGATATTCGCAATGAAAACTGGTAAAGAACTCAAACCCGGTACCGTGATCCGTATCGACAACGATCCTTGGCTGGTTCAGAAAGCTGAATTCACCAAGTCCGGTCGTAACAGCGCGATCATGAAGACCAAGCTGAAGAACCTGCTGACCGGTTACAAGACCGAAACCGTTTACGGTGCGGACGACAAACTGGACGACGTGATCCTGGATCGCAAAGAAGCGACCCTGTCGTTCATCAGCGGTGACTCCTACACCTTCATGGACACCACCGACTACACCATGTACGAGCTGAACTCCGAGGACATCGAAGCCGTTCTGCCGTTCATCGAAGAAGGCATGACCGACGTCTGCGAAGCCGTGTTCTTCGAAGGCCGCCTGGTTTCCGTTGACCTGCCGACCACCATCGTGCGCCAGATCGACTACACCGAAGGTTCCGCTCGCGGCGACACTTCGGGCAAGGTGATGAAGCCTGCCAAACTGAAGAACGGCACCGAGCTGAGCGTTGCCGACTTCATCGAGATCGGCGACTGGATCGAGATCGATACCCGCGAAGGCGGTTCTTACAAAGGCCGCGCCAAGGTTTAAACCTGGCCCGTTCTTGTAGATGAAAAAGCCCGACCTTGAGTCGGGCTTTTTTGTGCCTGCAATTCGTCGTTTCAGACGCTTACGTGCAGGCGAACATCGACATTGCCGCGGGTGGCGTTGGAGTAGGGGCAGACCTGGTGGGCGGCATCTACCAGGCTTTGTGCCTCGTCCCGGGCCAGGCCGGGCAGGTTGACGTGCAGGTCGATGTCCAGGCCGAAGCCGCCGGGGATCTGGCCGATGCCGACATGGGCGGTGATCGAGGCGTTGTCTGGAATCTTGCGCTTGCTCTGGCTGGCCACGAACTTCAAGGCGCCGATGAAGCACGCCGAGTAGCCGGCGGCGAACAACTGCTCCGGATTGGTTGCCTGTCCACCCGCACCGCCCAGCTCCTTGGGAGTGGCCAACTTGACGTCGAGGATGTTGTCGCTGGAAACGGCACGACCGTCACGGCCACCGGTGGCGGTTGCAACTGCGGTATAGAGAGTCTGCATGGTGAAAGCCTCGTTCTGGTTTGTGTGTGCTAATTATTGGTGCGCCAAGTAATTTGTGGTGTGAATATATTGCGCTAATATTTAGTGCGCAAGATAAATTTTCGTGTAAAACCGTCCATGGGGCGCTTTTAATGGCTAACCAATTGATTGATAAAGAAAATATTTTTTACGAAGAACCAGCCCCAAGGCGGGGCCGGTAGGCTCTGCGGAGGGCTAGAGGCTTTCTTGCAGATTACGGCGCAGGGCCAGCAGGTCTTCCTGCAACTGGCGCAGTTGCGCCACCGTCTGGCCGCTGGCGCCGAGGATGCATTGCGGTATTGCCTGGGCCTGGGCTTGCAGGGCACGGCCCTGTTCGGTCAGTTGGACGATCACCACCCGTTCGTCTTCACGGCTTCGCGTACGGCTGAGCAGGCCCTCGGCCTCCAGGCGCTTGAGCAGTGGGGTCAGGGAGCCGGGGTCGGTGAGCAGGCGCTGGCTGATTTCGCCGACAGTCAGTCCATCCCGCTCCCAGAGCACCAGCATTGCCAGGTATTGTGGGTAAGTCAGCCCCAGGCGCTGCAATAGCGGTTTGTAGACCTTGGTCATCAGCAAAGAGGTGGAATGCAGGGCGAAGCACAATTGGTTGTCCAGCAGCAGTGGATCGCAGGCGGGCGAGGTGGTGCGTTCGGTGGTCATGTCGAAGCCTTGATCATTGATGGTCCTGAATCTAGCGGGCGAATCTTTAATGCGCCAGATGAATTTCGCCAGGGCTCAGCCCATGGTGCTCTGCAGGGCCAGGTCCCATGGCGGAATAGGGCTGAACCGGCTCTTGAGGTACTCCAGCAGCAGACGGCTGCGGGCATTGGGATGCTGCTCCATGCGCAAGGCATAGATGCCGGCGGTTTCCGGCTTGGGCAAACCGCCGTTGCAGAACAGCGGCACCAGTTCCCCGCGCAGCAGATATTCGCTGGCTAGCCAGGTCGGCAGGTGGGCGATGCCCAGGCCGGCCAAGGCCCCGGACAGCAGGGCCTCGGCGTTGTTGGCACTGAAACGGATCCGCCGCGGACGATGAGTCTGCAGTTGGCCGTCGAGTTCGAAGCGCCAGGCGAACAACGGAGCCAGGCCGTCCCAGTCCAGGCCATCATGCTGGTCGAGTTCGGCCGGGTGGACCGGTGTGCCGTGGCCCTTCAAGTAGGCTGGGCTGGCACAGGCGATCCGCACGATGCTGGCCAGGGTCGTGGCCACCATGCGCGTGTCCACCTGCTGTCCGGCCCGCAGTACCAGGTCGACCTTGCCCAGATGCGAGCCTTGCATGTCGACGAAGCTGTCGATCAAGTGCAGTTGCACGTCCAGGCCCGGGTACAGCATCAGGAAATCCGCGATGGCCGGGGCCAGGTGGCGGCGGCCGAAGGCGGCAGGAGCATCGATGCGGATCAGCCCCTCCGGCGCATGGCTCAAGGACACTGCCTCGGCCCTGGCCAGTTGCAGTTCGGCGACGATGCGCCGGGCTCGCTCGGCGAATGCCAGGCCGGCCGCGGTGGCCACTACGGCATGGGTGGTGCGCATGAACAGCGTGGTGCCCACGGCTTTTTCCAGGCCGTCGATACGCCGGGCCACTGCCGAAGGGGTCAGAGGATGGCGGCGGGCGGCGGCGGAGAAGCTGCCAGCTTCCAGCACATCGAGAAACAGCCCCAGTTGTTCAGTAAGGATATTGGGATTCATGGTCAGCTCGCCTATGCGAAAACAGCAAAGCCATTGTGCGTTGCTATGCGTTTCCGTACCAGCGGTGACTGCGTAGCATGCAAGCCTCGAGTGAGGAGAGCGGTCTTGATCGATTTAGTGATGTATCTGCTATTGGGCGCGGCCCTGGGGACGGTCGGGGGCCTTTTCGGCATCGGTGGCGGGTTGATCGCTATCCCTGTGCTGGGGGTGTGGTTCGGTCTGGACCAGCAACTGGCCCAGGGCACGGCACTGGTGATGGTGGTGCCGAACGTGATGCTGGCGCTGTGGCGTTATCACCAGCACAACCGTATCGAGGCCCGGCATGCCTTGCCCCTGGCGCTGATGGGCTTCAGCTTCGCCTGGCTTGGTTCGATCTGGGCGGTGGGTATCGACCCACAGAAAATGCGCACCATCTTCGTGGTTTTCCTCCTGGCCCTGTCCGGCTACAACCTGTTGCGGTTGTTCGGCAATGTTCCCGCGGCAGCTTCATCGATGCGCTATTCCTGGCCTTGGTTGGGAGCGCTGGGAGCGGCTTCCGGGGCGCTTGGCGGGCTGTTCGGGGTCGGCAGCGCGGTAGTGGCCACCCCGGTGCTGACCAGTGTCTTCGGCACCTCCCAGGTGGTGGCCCAGGGCTTGGCCCTGGCCCTGGCGCTGCCTAGCACCGGGGTGACCCTGGTGACCTATGGTCTGCATCACCAGGTGAACTGGCTGGTGGGCCTGCCATTGGCGGCCGGTGGCTTGCTGAGCATCAGTTGGGGGGTGAAGGTCGCCCATGCCTTGCCCGAGCGCCTGCTGCGCGCATTGTTCTGCGCCTTCCTGGTGATTTGCGCAGTGATGTTGGGACTCAGGACTTGAAACCCTCGACGATATGCTCGGCCAGGCATTCGGTGATCGGCGATGGCTGGTTGAGGTTGCGTACCAGCATGATGCTGGCCTCCGGTAGCAACGGCAGGCCTTCGGCTTCTCCCAGGATGCGCAAGTCAGGTGTGATCAGGCTCTCCAGCTGGGCAGTGACCGCCAGCCCCGCGCTGACCACCGCCATGATCGCCGACAGGCTGGAGCTGTTGTAGGCGATGCGGTAGTCGAGGCCGCTGGCATCCAGGGCGTTGCAGGCCCACAGCCGGCAGAAGCAGTCGCTGTTGAACATCGCCAGGGGTAGCGGTGTTTGCCCCGGGGGCTCGAAGCACTCGGCCGCGGCCCAGACGAAACGCTCCTTGCGCAGCAACTGGCCGATTTCGTTGCCCGGCTCGCGAGTGACGATGGACAGGTCCAGGTCCTGGCGCTGCAACAGTTGCCTGGACGATTCGCAATGCACCTCGATCTGGATCAACGGGTAACTCTGGGCGAATCGCGACAGGATGCCCGGCAGGAAGCGCATCACGTAGTCATCCGGAGTGCCGATGCGCACCAGGCCCACCATATGCGGCTCGCGCAGGGTATTGAACACCTCGCTGTGCAGCTTGAGGATGCGCCGGGCATACCCCAGCAGCACCTGGCCTTCGGCGGTGAGCTTGACCTGGCGGCCGTCACGCTGGAACAGCTGGCGTTGCAGCACGTCCTCCTCCAGCCGTTTCATCTGCATGCTCACCGCTGACTGAGTACGGTTGACCCGCTCGCCGGCCCGGGTGAAACCACCTTCATCGGCGATGGCGACGAAGGTGCGCAGCACTTCGGTATCGATGCTGGGGAACTGGGACATTCATCAAACCCTGAGATGGATACGCGGGAAGCATTCTTGCGGCTGATCTTATTCCCCACGGACCAGTGCCGTCATCCCCCGGGCTGCCGGTTCATGCCCGGTTTTGGGACGACAGCCAGGCCAGCACTTGTTGCGGATTCTGATCGGGGGGGAACACCGGGTAGAACACTTGCTCGATCCGCCCGCCATCGATCACCAGGGTCAGGCGCTTGAGAAAACGCCTGCCGTTGAGCTCGAACTGTGGCAGGGCCAGGGCCCGGGCCAGGTGTTCCTCGGCATCGGACAACAGCGGGAAGGGCAGGTGCAGGCGTTCGACGGCTTCGCGCTGGTAGGCGCTGTCCTGGCTCGACAGGCCGAACAATTGCGCCGCGCCCGCTGCTGCAAGCTCCTGGGCATGATCGCGAAAGGCACAGGATTGCGGGGTGCAGCCACGGGCCCCGGGGGTCTGGTCCCAGCCTTCGAGCAGCGGCAGGTCCGGCCGGCCGGTACGCGGATAGATGTACAGCACCGTCCGACCTGGCAGCACGGACAGGTCCACTGCCTGTCCGGTGGTCGAGGGTAGCGACAATTGCGGCAGGTATCGGCCGGCCAGGTGCCGGGCCGCGCCGTCATCCTGGGGAGCGGGAATGCTCGACCAATCCACGTTCAGCATGTCTCTCATCGCTAATGCTCCTTGGTGCTCCGGTTGCGCTTGCCGGTCTCGTCGCCTCCGGCGGCTGCAAGACTGTTATAGGTGATATCGCTTGTTCCTGCTCTTGTTGGGGAACTATTCAAAGTTGATAGTTTGGCAATAGTTATTATCAGGCCTGGAAATAAGCAAGTTTCGATACAGTGGTTGGCTATGTTTTTATTGTTATTAATTGCCTCTGGCGATAAAAATTACAGATTGAGGGTGATGCCGATTAATGGCGTGTTTTATCTTTTCTCAAGTTTGCCTAAAGCTATATCCGCAACTAGTGTTGCGGGTGCCATGTACAGATGGTCTGTACTGGGATTGCGACCAACTTTGGAGGGTCCTTTCATGAGCGCGAAAGCGGAACATGCCGAACCAACTAATGCAGAACTTACCCAGCTCAAGGCCAAGCTCAAGGCCGGCAAGCTGGCGCCAGAAGACCTCAAGGCCCTGGTCGGCCTGGTAGAGCGTACGGAGAAGGCCGCCAAGCAACTTAGGGCAGCCATAGTCGAGTAACCGACGCTAACGTCTTGGAGGGCGGATCAGAAATGGAAATCACTACTCGGAACAATCATGTTGATCTATCTGAACCATTGCGTAGCCCTCCATTTTTAGCGCGAAGTACCCATGGCGATCATGCGGTGCTGTTATTGGGAAGCCTGGAAGCTCCGATCTCGACGCTGAGCGACAATGCCTCTTTTACCGAGCGCCTGGCCCAGAGCCTCAACTTATCGATACTGGGCAGTCACTTCAGCGCGGAAGAATTCATCTTGTTGCTCGGCGAGCAATACACCGCCGCCGAAGAGTTTGTATATGGCCATCCGATCTGGAGAAAGATCCGCGAGGGTGATCAATCCGCGTTGCATGCCTACATCCTGGAAACCCGACATTACCTGGCTGCCGCCGCTTCCCGGATGTGCCCTGCTGTCAGCCCGGGTATCGGCTTGTCACCGATCACCCTGATGCTCTCCAGGCATGCCCTGGAGGAATGGGATCACGCGCGGTTCTTCAACGAGGCCCTGGAGCTCATCGGTTGCTCGAACGACGTGGTACGGCTGGCCAGGCCCTTGCCGGCGACCCTGGAGTGGATCCACTTGTCCCGGCACATCGCGGCCATGGGCGAGTTGGTGTCGGCCGCCTGCTCCGGCTTCATGGAGCATTCCTCGGTGGAGAAAGAAGCCGTGATTGGCTGGCACGACCTGCTGGTGGGCCACAACCTGCTGAGCCGCATGGCCACCAACAAAGTGCTGGGCCACTTCGCCACCGACCTCGACTACGGGCACTCCGAGAACTGGAAGAAGGCGGTCCGCACCCAGGACTGTCATCCCGCCTCGGTGGTGGCCAGCGTACTGAACACGGTCTGCAGCCTGAGCGAGATGATCTACCGCTGGTTGTCCGCCCTCGAGCAGGGCTGCGCCAGTTCCATCGTCACGGCGGCGCAAGTGCTCGCCGAGGATGGCCTGGATCAACCGCTGCGCGATTGCGATTCGCCGCTGGAGGTGGGCATCTTCCAGGGCTTGCCGGTCTGGCCGGCCAGCGTCATGAGCCTGGTCAACGGCGAACGCTCTGGTGATGACAGCCCTTCGGACATCATCGTCGCTTCCTGTTATGCCCTGGGGCACCGGGTGCCACAACTGGCCGCCAACGGCGCGCCGTTCTGCCTGCTGCTGGGGCAGATCCACGAGCAACTGGTCGACAGCCAGGGTGTCGGCGCCGACAGCATCGCGGCCATCGAACGGATGACCACGGATTGGCTGGTGTCGGTGGACGGCCATCCTTTATGGCAGCAGATGACCCAGGGGTGCAGCGACGAACTGGTGATTGGCTACATGCTGGAGAATTTCCATTACCTGGCCTCGGCCACTCGCCATGTCAGCCCGGCGATTGCCGCCTGCCAGGATGCGCGGATCCGCGAAAACCTGTTGCAGCACCTGCAGGACGAGCTGACCCATTGCGACATTCTCAAGCCTCGCCTACGGGAGCTGGGAGTCCGGCAGCCTACGGCGATGCGGCCGCTGCCCACCACCGCGGCCTTCGTCGGTTACCTCAGCGACCTGGCGCGCCATGACTGGAAGGGCTACCTGATCGGTTCGACCTACCTGCAAAAAAGCTTGAGCGAATGCCGCGGCGATGATCGCCACATGAAGTTCTATTCCCGGGTTTCGGCCAACAATCCCCGTTGCGCCGCGCTGCTGGGGGCCATGGCGGCCCACGATGAGCTGGATGATGAACTGGGCCATGACTTGCGACCCTCACGCAATATCCAGTACCTGCTGGCACGGGGCGAGGTGAGTCGCGATTCCGTGACGCGGGCGGCGATCCTGCCGTCGCTGGCCTGGAGTTTCCTGGATGGCATTCGCGCCCATTACTGCACCGGCAAGGATTCGGTCCTGCAGCGCCAGGCCTGGAGTGCAAGATGAACCGGCCCTACTTCCAGACGGTGCAGCCCCTGGCGCGCCTGCATGAGCTGCTGTTCGAGGAGCAGGACTTCGACGCCCTGGCCAGGCGCCTGCCGGAGCCGCGCATGTCGCTGGCGATGTGGCGCGATGTGCTGCACAGCGAGTTGCTGGCGCTGTTTCGCTGGGCGCTGATCCGCGCCAAGGAGGACCTGGGCCAGGCGCAGGTCCAGGCCTACGGCGAGGAGGTCCTGTGCCTGTTGCCTTACTACGGTTTTTGCCTGCATGCCATTCGCCGCGCCGTGCCATTCGCCTTGATGGGCATTCCCACCACGGTGTCGGTACGCGATGACCGTTATCCGGAGGCCAGCGCAGTGATCGCCGAATTGGCGAGCCTGCTGCAGGTGCAGGAGCTGCTGCGCGTCAGCGACCAGCCCTCGGCGAGCCTGGCCAGGCAGTTCCAGGGGCGGGACGGGCTGATCGTCCTCACTGGCAAGCAGTCCACCTATGCCAGCTTGCGCAGTCGTTATCCGCAGGCGCGAATCATGGGGGCGACGGGCTGTTGTGCGGTGGTCCTGGCGGCGGCTGAAGAGCCGGCGCGGCAGATCGAAAAACAGCGCATGCAAGGCCGACTTTCAGTTAGTTGCAGCAATCACGGGCATACCGTGCTGGTAGAAGCGCTGGCCCCTGGGGCGGCGGTGCTGGCCGTCGATGGCAGCCGGCCGACGACCCGGCCTCGTGTGGAGGACGTCCTCGGGCAGTTGCATCCGTCCATAGTGCTGGCGCCTTCGGCTGCGGACCTGCCCGACGACCTGGGAGGCTACAGCCTGTTGGCATGGGAGGAGGCCGCGACGGCCAGTCTCGATGGTTTCGGGCGGGACCCTCTGGGCGGCTGGCCCGGAGACTACCGGATTTGAGGTGGCGTTGGATGGGCAAGGATGATCCATCAAATCTTGAGATGTAGAGCATAAGAAACATTCGTTGGATTGATCATTCGCCCAGGCAGACACTGTCGTCATCCTACAGGAGGACAAGATGATGAAAGGTCAAAAGGGTTATCTGTTGGTCCAGTCGTTCCACGGCTTCTCGCTCGCGGCCTTGTGGCACAAGGTCGCGCGCTGGTACGTCCTGGGTCATGAGCGACGGATGCTGGCGGGCTTGAACGATGAGGCGCTCAAGGACATCGGCTTGTCCCGGGCGGATGTGGAGCATGAACGGGCGCGGCCGTTCTGGGACGATCCGTTGTTGAAATGAGTGCCCGCCGGTTCGCTGGCCAACGGCGTGCCGTTTCAGTGCACAGGTAGTTCGAAAGCGGGCCGCACCAGGGTTTGTACCCGGTTGCGGCCCTTGCCCTTGGCGTCGTACAGCGCTTCGTCGGCCTGGGATAGCAGGCGCGACAGGTCATAGTCCGGGGCCTGGCTGGTTACCACGCCGATACTGACGCTGAGCAGCCCGGGCTCGAGCAACGTCAGGTCGGCGAAGGTCTCGCGGATGCGCTCGGCCACCCGTACCGCCTCTTGCTCATCCACTGCTGCCAGCAGGCAGGCGAACTCCTCGCCGCCGATACGGCCGAAGGCGTCATTGGCGCGCAAGGTGCGCACCAATACCTGGCTGAAGGCGATCAGCGCCTGGTCGCCGGTCTGATGGCCGAAGGCGTCGTTCAGGCGCTTGAAGTGGTCGAGGTCGCACAACAGCAACGCCACTGGTACGCCTCGCCGTTGGCAGCCGGCCAGCAACCGTTCGCCATTGGCCATGAATGCCCGGCGATTGCCGATCCCCGTCAGGGCATCACAGAAAGCCGCGGCCTTGAAGCGTCGCTCCACTCGTTCCTTGACCATGGCCAGGGTCACGTAGGCGATGCCGATCACGTAGACCATCGCCTCGAACAGCATGAGGGAAAAGAACGGTACGCCTTCGCCTTGGCCATCCAGGGCCTGGGCCAGCCCCAGGCCCTGGTCGATGACGCTGCG
The DNA here is from genome assembly GCF_009380155.1 of Pseudomonas piscis. Taxonomy (GTDB): domain Bacteria; phylum Pseudomonadota; class Gammaproteobacteria; order Pseudomonadales; family Pseudomonadaceae; genus Aquipseudomonas; species Aquipseudomonas piscis. The sequence continues at coordinate 942,146 of NZ_WHUV01000003.1, forward strand.
CACGACATAAAAGCAGGTATGCAGGATGGTCAGCACCAGGGCCGGTACATAGGCCACTTCCAGGCTCCGGCGGCTGCGCCAGAACTCCAGGGCCGTCAGGGTTCCATAACCGCTCACCAGCAACGAATAGGCTGTGACCCGTACCGGCATCGATTCATGAAAGGCCGGGATCAGGCATAAGGCCAGCCACAGGCCGGCGCCGGCGAGCATGCCGGCTACATGGGGTTCGCGTCCGGCGAAGACCCGCATCGCCGTCCAGTTCAGGGCCGCGCTGAACAGCAGGACCACGTTGCCGAGCACCACGGGAACCCAGTGTTCTACGTGATGGCGCCAGCTCACCAGGGCCACGCCCAGGGAAGCCAGCAGCATCATGCCGCCCAGGTAGGCCAGTGGCCGTTCGCGGCTTTCCCGCAACCAGGCGTGCAAGGTCAGCAGGCCCATCAGGAAGAAGATGAACACGGATACCACGAGCAAGGTGGGGAGATGCAGCGTCATATCCTGGTTCTCGTCAGCAAGAGCGGAGCGGAAAACAACCGCCGGTGCGGCTAATTGCCATTAATGGGCGCGATTGTAGCCAGAACGGCGACAGGAGGGGGCAGTAACTGGTGCGCTGCAAAGGCGGCGAGTTTGCGCTTGCAGGGCAGTGCGGTGCTATCGATGGCTGCCCGGGTCGGTCGGTGTCGCGAAAATGCCCGGCGCCTGGCTATCCAAGTGGGGCGCGGCTGCGTTAGCGTGCGGGCAGACAAGGAGCATCCCATGACCGCAGCCCATTCCTTTTCCCTCAAGCAGGCTCGTCGACTGGCCTTGGCCGCCCAGGGGTTTGGCGGTCGCCAGCCGCCAGCGGCGATCAAGGCCGCGCGGCTCAACCAGCAGATAGAGCGCCTGGGCTTGTTGCAGATCGATTCGGTCAATGCCCTGGTGCGCGCCCATTACCTGCCGCTGTTCTCCCGCCTTGGAAGTTATCCACAGCAGTTGCTGGACCAGGCCGCCTGGAGCCAGGGGCGGCGACGTACCTTGTTCGAATACTGGGGGCACGAGGCGTCGCTGTTGCCGATGTCCATGTACCCGCTGATGCGCTGGCGGATGCAGCGGGCCAGCCAGGGCCAGGGCATCTATTCGCAGCTGGCGCGTTTTGGCCACGAACACCAGGCGACCATCGGCCGGGTCCTGGCCGCCGTCCAGGAACGAGGCGCGCTGGGCGCCGGCAGCCTGTCTACCCGTGAGGAGCGGGCGGGCCCATGGTGGGACTGGAGCGCAGAGAAGCATGCCTTGGAGTGGCTGTTCGCCGCCGGGGAAGTGACGGTGGCCGGGCGTCGTGGTTTCGAGCGCCTGTACGATTTGCCGGAGCGGGTGATTCCCCAGGCGATTCTCTGCCAGCCGCTGCCGGACGAGGCCCAGGCCCAGCGCCGACTGCTGTTGCAGGCGGCGCGGGCCCTGGGCGTGGCCACGGAAAAGGACCTGCGCGATTACTTTCGCCTCGATCCGGCGGACAGCCGTGCCCGGCTGGGCGAATTGCTCGAAGACGGCCAGTTGCTGGCCTGCCAGGTTCAGGATTGGCGCCAGCCAGCCTATTGCCTGCCCGAGGCCAAGGTGCCGCGCAAGGTCGCTGCCAGTGCCTTGCTGTCGCCCTTCGACTCGCTGATCTGGGAGCGCAGCCGCACCGAGCGTCTGTTCGATTTCCGCTATCGGCTGGAGATCTACACACCGCAGCACAAGCGGGTCTATGGCTACTACGTGCTGCCGTTCCTGCATGACGAGCGTATCGCCGCGCGGGTCGATCTGCGGGCGGAGCGGGTCCAGGGGCGCCTGGCGGTGCATGCGGTGCACGAGGAAACCCCAGGCCTGGACGAGCAGGGCATCCAGGCCCTGGCCGGGCAACTGCGGCAGATGGCGGATTGGTTGGGGCTGGCGGATATCCAGCTCAATTGTCAGCGCGAGGGGGCACGACGTTTGCGCCAGGTCCTGGCCTGAGCGCCGCGCGCCATGGCTGGCGCGGCGCTGTGATCGAGCCTAGCGCTTGACCTGCTTCAGTGTCTCGGCGATCAGAAATGCCAGTTCCAGCGACTGGTCGGCGTTCATCCGCGGGTCGCAGTGGGTGTGGTAGCGGTCCGACAGGCCATCTTCGGTGATGGGGCGGGCGCCGCCGATGCATTCGGTGACGTTCTGCCCGGTCATTTCGATATGGATGCCGCCGGCATAGCTGCCTTCGGCCTGGTGCACCTGGAAGAACTCCTTGACCTCGGTGAGGATCTGCGCGAAATCACGGGTCTTGTAGCCGCTGCTGGCCTTGATGGTGTTGCCGTGCATCGGATCTGAACTCCAGAGCACCCGCTTGCCTTCGCTTTCCACCGCGCGGATCAGCCGTGGCAGGTGGTCGCCGACCTTGTTGGCGCCCATGCGCACGATCAGGTTGAGCCGGCCCGGGTCGTTGTCCGGGTTGAGGATGTCGATCAGGCGGATCAGCTCGTCGCTGTTCATGCTGGGGCCGACCTTGACCCCGATCGGGTTGTTCACCCCGCGCAGGAATTCCACATGGGCGCCATCGAGTTGCCGGGTACGGTCGCCGATCCACAGCATGTGCGCCGAGCAGTCGTAGTAGTCGTTGGTCAGGCTGTCGCGCCGAACGAAGGCTTGTTCATAGTTGAGCAGCAGCGCTTCGTGGGCGGTGAAGAAGCTGGTCTCGCGCAGTTGCGGCGAGCTGTCCAGGCCGCAGGCGCGCATGAAAGCCAGGGTTTCATCGATGCGATCGGCCAGTTGGCTGTACTTTTCGGCCAGGGCCGAGTTGGCGATGAAGTCCAGGTTCCACTTGTGCACCTGGTGCAGGTCGGCGAAACCGCCCTGGGCGAAGGCGCGCAGCAGGTTGAGGGTGGCTGTGGCCTGGTGGTAGGACTGCAGCAGGCGCTCCGGGTCCGGTACCCGGCTCTTTTCATCGAAACCTATGCCATTGACGATATCGCCACGGTAGGCGGGCAGGGTCACGCCGTTGACCGTCTCGTCGTTAGCCGAGCGTGGCTTGGCGAACTGGCCAGCCATGCGCCCGACCTTGACCACCGGGCAACCGGCGGCAAAGGTCATGACGATGGCCATCTGCAGCAGCACCTTGAAGGTGTCGCGGATCTTCGCCGCGGAGAACTCGGCGAAACTCTCGGCGCAATCCCCGCCTTGCAGCAGGAAGGCCCGGCCCTGGGTGACTTCGGCGAACTGGCGGCGCAACTCCCGGGCCTCCCCGGCGAATACCAGGGGCGGATAGCTGGCCAGGGTCTGCTCGACCTTGAGCAGGTGTGCCGCGTCGGGGTAGTGGGGTTGTTGCTGGATCGGCAGGGCGCGCCAGCTGTCGGGGCTCCAGGGTTGGCTCATCGCAGACTCGAATGCTTTACGTTGGGATGGGCATGTTAGCAGCAAATTAGTGCGTGACCTGTTCCTGCGCCTTGGTCGACAATCGCGCCTTTGCCCTCGCTACCGAGCGGCAGGTTTAGCGCCCTGGCAAGGTTCCCGGCCCGGGCGACGAGGAGATGAAATGACTGAGGAACGCGTCGAACGCGTACTGGCCGAGGTTCACGACGAGTTCGGCATGATCCGGGTCCTGGAAGTGGCCGATTACCGCTTCCTCGAATTCGGTGAGGCCATCGAGCAAAGTTGCGTGTTCACTGCCGACCCCAGCTGGCTGGAGTACGACTACACCCGGGCCATGCTGATCGGCGCGCTGTGCCATGACGCACCGGAGAGCGCGCTGTTTCTTGGGCTTGGCGCCGGCACCCTGACCCAGGCGTGCCTGAAGTTCTTGCCCCTGGAGGACGTCGAGGCCATCGAGCTGCGTCCGGACGTGCCGCGCCTGGCCATCCAATACCTGGGGCTGGACGATGATCCGCGTCTATATATAAGGATCGGCGATGCCTTGGAGCTGCTGGAAAGCGCCGAGCCCGCCGACCTGATCTTCGTCGACCTGTATACCGATGTTGGACCGGGCGTCGGGCACCTGGCCTGGGGGTTCCTGGAAAACTGCCAGAAGCGTCTCAATCCGGGTGGCTGGCTGGTGATCAACCAATGGGCCACCGATGACGGCAAGCCCCTGGGCGCCGCATTGCTGCGTGGCCTCTATCACCGCCACTATTGGGAGCTGCCGGTGAAGGAGGGCAATGTGATCCTGATCGTCCCGGCCGACCTGGAACAGGAGCTGGACATGCCGGGCCTGGTCGCCCGGGCCGAGGCCCTGGCACCGCGCCTGGGGTACTCGTTGCAGTCGTTGATCAAGGACATCCGGCCCGCTACCTGAGCGGACGCGCCCGGCAGCGCTGGCGGCCAGGCTGGCCGGGTCGACAAGTATCGGTGTACTTGCATCGCGCAAGTGGCACCGTGGCCCGGGAGATCCGGACGCCATTCTCTGCAGCAGGCGAGGCAGTTTGCCGCAGTAGCTTGGCGTCACGAGGTGAACCGTTTAAGCCAGGGGCCCGAATACGCTTGGGTTCGAGCCCGATGGCCGGCCTTCCGAAACGGCGCAAAGCCTGTGGTAGTCGGGGGTTTGGCGGATTTTTCCGACAAAAAAAACTCCCTTTTTTGAGTAATTCCGGTATAGTGCGCGCCGGCCTTTAGCAGGGCCTCGTTTAGGTAACGCATTTCCCCGAAGTCAGCTTCGGCTGCTTGTCCGCTTCGCGGACTATCCTTGACGTTCATTTCTTTCAATCGTTTTCGCAAATCCCCGCCGACAAAGCTGCCAGGGTGACTCATCGAGTCTTACACGGCATGCGCAGCTTTGGAGCATGGGTCTTTGCGGATGCACTTAGAGGCAGACCCATGACCCAGGAAATCGGCGGCTTCGCCGCTCTTGAACTTCATCCCAGTATTGTTGCTGCAGTAGTCGCCACCGGCTACGAAGAGCCTTCGGCCATTCAGCAGCAATCGATCCCGATCATCCTCGCCGGTCACGATATGATTGGCCAGGCGCAAACCGGTACCGGTAAGACCGCTGCCTTTGCCCTGCCTATCCTGCACCGCATCGATCCGTCCAAGCGCGAGCCGCAAGCTCTGATCCTGGCCCCAACCCGCGAGTTGGCGCTACAAGTAGCAACCGCCTTTGAAACCTACGCCAAGCAAATGCCGGGCGTGACCGTTGTGGCCGTCTACGGCGGTGCGCCGATGGGCCCACAACTCAAGGCAATCCGTAACGGCGCACAGATCGTTGTCGCCACCCCGGGCCGTCTGTGCGACCACCTGCGTCGTGACGAGAAGGTCCTGGCCACCGTGAACCACCTGGTTCTCGACGAAGCCGACGAAATGCTCAAGCTGGGCTTCATGGATGACCTGGAAGTGATCTTCAAGGCCATGCCCGAATCCCGCCAGACCGTACTGTTCTCGGCCACCCTGCCGCAGTCGATCCGCGCGATCGCCGAGCGTCACCTCAAGGATCCGAAGCACGTCAAGATCCAGAGCAAGACCCAGACCGTCACCGCGATCGAGCAGGCCCACCTGCTGGTTCACGCCGACCAGAAGACTGGCGCGGTCCTGAGCCTGCTGGAAGTCGAGGACTTCGACGCCCTGATCATGTTCGTGCGCACCAAGCAAGCGACCCTGGACCTGGCCAGCGCCCTGGAAGCCAAGGGCTACAAGGCCGCCGCGCTGAACGGCGATATCGCCCAGAACCAGCGTGAGCGCGTCATCGACTCCCTCAAGGATGGCCGCCTGGACATCGTTGTGGCCACTGACGTCGCCGCCCGTGGCCTGGACGTACCGCGCATCACCCACGTATTCAACGTGGACATGCCTTACGATCCGGAATCCTACGTCCACCGTATCGGCCGTACCGGTCGTGCGGGTCGCGAAGGTCGCGCGCTGCTGCTGGTGACTCCACGCGAGCGTCGCATGCTGCAAGTGATCGAGCGTGTGACCGGGCAGAAAGTGGCTGAAGTCCGCCTGCCGGACGCCCAGGCCGTACTCGACGCGCGCATCAAGAAGCTGACCAACGGCCTGGCGCCACTGGTAGCTGACGCCGAAGCGTCCCATGGCGATCTGCTGGACCGCCTGACCGCCGACATCGGTTGCAGCCCGCGCGCCCTGGCCGCGGCCCTGCTGCGCAAGGCCACCAATGGCCAGGCGCTGGATCTGGCGACCATCGAGAAAGAGCGTCCGCTGGTGCCGAACAATGCCCCACGTGGCGAGCGTTCCGAGCGTTACGGCGACCGTCCTGATCGTGGTGATCGCGAGCGTCGCGCTCCGGCTCCACTGGCCGAAGGTCGTGCTCGTTGCCGTACCGCGCTGGGCGCCCGTGATGGCATCGCCGCCAAGAACCTGTTGGGTGCGATCCTCAACGAAGGTGGCCTGGCCCGTGAAGCCATCGGCCGTATCCAGGTACGCGATAGCTTCAGCCTGGTAGAGCTGCCGGAAGACGGTCTGGACCGCCTGCTGGCCAAGCTCAAGGACACTCGCGTTGCCGGCAAGCAGCTCAAGCTGCGTCGCTACCGCGAGGATTGATCCGCTCCCTGGGCTGATCGATCACGCATGAAAAATCCCCGGCTGGTCCGGGGATTTTTTTTGCCCGGGATTTACCCGCGCTTCAACCGAAGCGATAGATATCCATGCCCAGCGCGCCCATGGTGAAACCCTGGTGGGCCATGCTGAATGCGCCACCGGCGCCCCGGGCGAAATACAGCGGCAGCAGATGTTCGTCGCTGGGGTGGCTGCGTACGGCATGGGGCGCCTGTCGCCGGTAGTCATGCAGCGCGGCCTGGTCGTCGCTGGCCAGCTTGTCGATCATCCAGTCGCGAAAGGCCTGGGCCCAGGGGGTGACGCTTTCCGGGCCGGCATGCCAGTCCAGTTCCCGCAGGTTGTGGGTGATGCTGCCGGAACCGATCAGCAGCACGCCTTGCTCGCGCAGGCTGGCCAGGGCCTGGCCGATGCGGGTCTGTAACGCCGGGCCCTGCTGGCTGGGCAGGGACAGCTGGACCACCGGAATGTCCGCCTGCGGGTACATCAGCGACAGCGGGACCCAGGTGCCATGGTCGAAGGGCCGTTGCTCGTCGAGTCGCGCCGGCAGGCCATTGGCCGCCAGCAATTGCACGACCTGGGCGGCCAGCCCGGGATCGCCAGGCGCCGGGTACTGCACGGCGAACAGGGCGGCGGGGAAGCCGCCGAAGTCATGCCAGGTCTCCGGGTGCGGATGGGCGCTGACCCGCAGGTCGGAGCTTTCCCAGTGGGCCGACACCACCAGGATCGCCCGCGGCCGGGGCAGTTGCGCCGCCAGGCGGGCCAGGGCAGGGCCGCTGTCGCCGGGCTCCAGGGCCAACATGGGAGAACCATGGGAAATGAACAGGCTGGGGAGCATGAAGAAGGTCCTGAGGGTTAAGATGCGCCATCTTCAATCAGATCATTGATCTAAATCTAATATAAGTTTTAGGGCTTTTTGATCGAATTCCAAGGACATTCCATGCAAGCGGACTTTTGGCACAAACGCTGGGAACGCGACCAGATCGGCTTCCACCTGGCGCAGGTCAATCCTTATCTGCAGCAGTACTGGCCGGGGCTTGGACTCGCTGACCAGGCCCGGGTGCTGGTACCGCTGTGCGGCAAGAGCCTGGACCTGGCCTGGCTCGCCAGTCGCGGGCATCAGGTGCTGGGGATCGAGCTGTCGGAGAAGGCGGTGGAGGATTTCTTCCGCGAACACCAGTTGCAGCCGCAGGTCAGCCAGCAAGGGGCGTTCAAGGTCTATGCCCATGGGGCGATCCAGCTCTGGTGCGGCGACATCTTCGCCCTGGCCGCCGAGGATGTCGCCGGCTGCACGGCCCTGTACGATCGCGCGGCGATGATCGCCCTGCCGCGGCAGATGCGCCAGCGCTATGCCGCGCACATCAGTGGCTTGTTGCCCCACGGTAGCCGTGGGCTGCTGATTACCATGGACTACGACCAGGCGCAGCTCGACGGGCCGCCATTCGCCGTGCTGGACGATGAGGTGCGCGAGAGCCTGGAGGGTAGCTGGCAGCTGCAGGTGGAGACCGAGCGCGACATCCTCGGTGAAAGCTGGAAGTTCCTCCAGGGCGGGGTCACCCGGCTGGTGGAGCGGGTCTACCGCCTGGAGAAGACCGGCACCCGCTGAGCTTTCCGCGACCATGAAAAAGGGCGACTTGCGTCGCCCTTCTTGTTGTTGCCGGAGTGGATCAACCGCGACGGCGCAGGGCGTCGATACGGTCTTCCAGCGGTGGGTGGCTCAGGAACATCCGGGCCAGGCCCTGCTTGATACCGCCGTTGATGCCGAAGGCATTCAGGGTATCGGGCATGTGCACCGGCAGGCCCTGTTCCGAGCGCAGGCGCTGCAGGGCGCCGATCATCGCATTGGTGCCGGCCAGGCGCGCACCAGCTTCGTCGGCGCGGTATTCGCGTTGGCGCGAGAACCACATGACGATGGCGCTGGCGAGGATGCCCAGGACCAGCTCGGCGAAGATGGTCGCCACGTAGTAGGCCATGCCCTGGCCTTCCTCGTTCTTGAAGATCACCTTGTCGACGAAGTTGCCGATGATCCGCGCGAAGAACATCACGAAGGTGTTCACCACGCCCTGGATCAACGCCAGGGTCACCATGTCGCCATTGGCGACGTGGCCGATCTCGTGGGCCAGCACGGCCCGCACTTCATCGGGGGAGAACCGCTCCAGCAGCCCTTGGCTGACAGCTACCAGGGCATCGTTCTTGTTCCAGCCGGTGGCGAAGGCATTGGCCTCGTAGGCCGGGAAAATCCCCACTTCGGGCATCTTGATGCCGGCTTCGCGGGACAGTTGTTCAACGGTCTGCAACAACCATTGCTCATGGCGGGTGCGCGGCTGGGTAATGATCTGCGTGCTGGTGCTCATCTTCGCCATCCACTTGGAGATGAACAGCGAGAACAGCGAGCCGGCGAAACCAAAGACCGCACAGAAAATCAGCAGCTGATTGAGGTTCAGATCAACCCCGTTGGCCGCCATGAACCCGTTGAAGCCGAAAAGGCTCAGGGTAATGCTGGCAATCAGCACGACCGCAAGGTTAGTGGCCAAAAACAGCAGGATTCGCATCATGGTTGTAGAAATCTCCTCAAGCTAAAGATGTAGCGTTCCGCGGGGGTATATAAGGCGCGGCAAGCACCGATTCAACACGGCTTCTATTTCAAACTATGTCGCATGGGGCGGGGCATGACAGGCGTGTGGCAAGTTCATGACCGATCGCCGTGGACGACCGTCGTCCAGCTGCGACGCAGACGCTGTGACAGTGGCAACGACGGAAAGTGCAAGCTTAGTAGAAGGGGGGCGGGGAGGGTCAGTGAAGATGTGTTGCTGAATTAATCGCAGTGCGATCCGCGAAAGATCGCACTGCATTTGAGAAATTACTGACGATAGGACTTGAGGAAGTTGCCGATCCGGCCAATGGCCTGTTCCAGGTCGTCGACCCGGGGCAGGGTCACTACCCGGAAGTGGTCCGGCCATGGCCAGTTGAAGGCGGTGCCTTGCACGACCAGGAGTTTCTCGGAGAGCAGCAGGTCGAGGACGAACTTCTCGTCGTTGTGGATCGGGCAGATCTTCGGGTCGATCCGCGGGAAGGCATACAACGCGCCCATGGGCTTGACGCAGCTTACGCCGGGAATGTCGTTGAGCAGTTCCCAGGTGCGGTTGCGCTGCTCCAGCAGGCGGCCAGGCGGCAGGACCAGGTCGTTGATGCTCTGGTAGCCGCCCAGGGCGGTCTGGATCGCATGCTGGCTGGGCACGTTGGCGCACAGGCGCATGTTGGCCAGCATGTCGATGCCCTCGATGTAGCTCTGGGCATGCTGCTTGGGACCGGAAATGGCCACCCAGCCGGAGCGGAAGCCGGCCACGCGGTAGGACTTGGACAGGCCGTTGAAAGTCAGGCACAGCAGGTCCGGGGCCAGGGAGGCGGTGCAGATATGCACGGCGTCATCGTAGAGGATCTTGTCGTAGATCTCGTCGGAGAACACCACCAGGTTGTGCTGGCGTGCCAGCTCCAGCATGCCCAGCAGCACTTCCTTGGGATACACGGCGCCGGTGGGGTTGTTCGGGTTGATGATCACCAGGGCCTTGGTGTTCGGGGTGATCTTGGCCTTGATGTCGGCCAGGTCGGGCCACCAGTTGGCCTGCTCGTCGCACAGGTAGTGCACCGGGTTGCCGCCGGCCAGGCTCACCGCGGCGGTCCACAGTGGATAGTCGGGGGCCGGAACCAGCACTTCGTCGCCATTGTTGAGCAGGGCCTGCATGGCCATCACGATCAGCTCGGATACGCCGTTGCCCAGGTAGATATCCTCGATGCCGATGCCTTCCACCTGCTTCTGCTGGTAGTACTGCATCACTGCCTTGCGCGCGCTGAACAGGCCCTTGGAGTCGCTGTAGCCCTGGGCGGTCGGCAGGTTGCGGATCACATCCTGGAGAATCTCGTCCGGCGCCTCGAAGCCAAAGGGCGCTGGGTTGCCGATGTTCAGCTTGAGGATGCGATGGCCTTCCTCTTCCAGGCGTTTGGCGTGCTTGAGCACTGGGCCGCGAATGTCATAACAGACGTTGGCGAGCTTGTTCGATTTGCTGACCTGCATGGCGATGTGTTCCCGAAAATGAACGATCCAGGCGGAGGATGAACTACCGTACTGGGAATCCTGCCGTCCTACACCGGGCTGTAGCCCGCACCGGCTGCGGCAAAATCCGTTTGAATGGGTGTAGCGCGGCTGCCAGACTGGCGTCTGACGAGGCGCAATCATACGTGCCGCCCGATCCGTGGAAAAGATACAGATCGGGCTTTTTCCGTTGCAGAGGAAGGACCATGGAAAAGCTGGAAAAAACCCTGGAAGAATGGCGGGCGATGCTCGATCCGGAGCAATACAACGTCTGCCGGCTCAAGGGCACCGAACGCCCGTTCTCGGGCAAGTACAACGGCACCAAGACCGATGGGGTGTACCACTGCGTCTGCTGTGGCGAGCCGCTGTTCGACTCCAGGGCCAAGTTCGATTCCGGTTGCGGTTGGCCGAGCTTCTACGAGCCCATCGCCGACAGCGCGATGATCGAGATCCGCGACCTGAGCCACGGCATGATCCGCACCGAAGTGGTCTGCGCCAAATGCGATGCGCACCTGGGCCATGTGTTTCCCGATGGCCCGCCACCCACTGGCCTGCGTTATTGCATCAACTCCGTCTGCCTGGACCTGGTAGCCCGCTAGGCGGTAAGGCGGGACGATAAGCTAAGGAAATTGTAGGAGCGAGGCTTGCCCGCTCTGGGCTCCAGAGCGCTGCGTTCATCCAGTCAATACGCGCTAGTGTTGACGATCATCGCGAGCAAGCTTCGCTCCCATGGAGGATCACCTCGCTCGACTGACGGGCATCAGGCTCCATGGAGCCGATTTTTCGTGATTTAAATTGCATGCAATCTAATTGAGCACTATTTTTATCCGTTCCTAATCTTGAGTGGAGTTGCTGCCATGACCGATGCGTTGCTGACTATCCCCTGCACCACCATCAAGGGCGAGCAAAAGACCCTGGCGGATTTCGCCGGCAAGGCCGTGTTGGTGGTCAACACCGCCAGCAAATGCGGCTTCACCCCGCAATACAAGGGGCTCGAGCAGTTGTGGCAGTCCTACAAGGATCGGGGGCTGGTGGTCCTGGGCTTTCCGTGCAACCAGTTCGGCCAGCAGGAACCGGGCAACGAGGGAGCGATCTCGGAGTTCTGCGAGCTCAACTACGGCGTCAGCTTCCCGCTGTTCAAGAAGATCGAGGTCAATGGCGCCGGTGCCCATCCGCTGTTCGTCCAGTTGAAGAAGCGCGCGCCCGGACTCCTGGGTTCCCAGGGCATCAAGTGGAATTTCACCAAGTTCCTGATCGGCCAGGACGGCAAGCTGGTCAAGCGTTTCGCCCCGACCACCAAACCCCAGGACCTGGCCGGCGAGATCGAAGCCCTGCTCAAATGAACCACCTGCCCGATGCTTCGCTGCAACTGGACAGCCAGCTGTGTTTCAAGCTGTATGCCGCTTCGCGAGCGGTGGTGCGCGGCTACAAGCCGATGCTCGACCAGCTCGGCCTGACCTACCCGCAGTACCTGGTGATGCTGGTGTTGTGGGAGTGGCACGAGACGCCGCCGGCGCTGCCCACGGTAAAGGCCCTGGGGGAGCGCCTGGCCCTGGACTCCGGCACCTTGACGCCCCTGCTCAAGCGCCTGGAACAGTTGCAGTTGGTGCAACGCCGACGTTCCGGACGCGATGAGCGCGAGGTGCACCTGAGCCTGAGCGATACCGGGCTGGCCTTGCGTGAGCAGGTCAGGCCGCTCAAGGCGGCGCTGTTGTGCGAAAGCGGCGTCGATCTCGACAGCCTGGGCCCGTTGCGCGAACAGCTCGACCGCCTGCTGCTGCAGCTCAGAGCTTGCTCGTAGTCGGAACCCACAGGTCCAGCAGGGCGATCAGTTCTTCGCGCCTGAAGGGCTTGGCCAGGTAGTCGCTCATGCCGGCGGCCCGGCAGCGCTCGCGCTCCTCGGGCATGGCATTGGCGGTCAGGGCGATGATCGGCAGGTCCGGCCAGCGCCCGCTGCGGCGAATTTGCCGGCTGGCCTCGTAGCCATCCATGACCGGCATGTTGCAGTCCATCAGGATCAGGTCGAAATCGCTGTGCTCCAGCTGGTTGAGGGCTTCGGCCCCATGCACGGCCACGGTCACCGCGCAGCCGAGCTTGCTCAGCATGCCCTTGGCCACCAGTTGGTTCACCGGGTTGTCTTCCACCAGCAGAATGTTCGCCCGGCGGATCTGCACCGGCATCTCCAGTTGCGCATCGTTGAGGGTGACGGTTTCGGCCTGCAATGAACGGCGCAGGGTCTGGTACAGCGCGTTGCGTGCCAGAGGCCGGGCTTGTTGCTGCAGGGGGGCCAGGGCGCTGGCCTCCTCGCTGGGCAGGAAGCTGCCGTAGGCGGTCACCAGCAGGATCGGGGCGCTGATGGCCGGGCGCAGGCCGAACAGGCACTCCGGGCAGTCGGTGATCAGCAAGTCAGGATTGAGTCCGGCCAGCGAATCCTCGATGTCGCAACGCTGGTAGGTCAGGCCCCAGGCCGGCAACAGGCTCGACAGCAGCTCGGACAGGCCGCTGCCGCTATCGGTGATGGCGATGATCTTGCCGGACAAGCGCGGCGGCACGGCGGCCGGGGCGTGGCTGGGCAGCGGCAGGTCGGCGCAGAACTGGCTGCCGAACCCCACTTCCGAACTGATGCTCAGGCGGCCGTTCATGGCCTCGCAGAGGTTATAGGTCAGGGCCAGGCCCAGGCCGGTACCGCCGTACTGGCGGGTGATCCCGGCGCCGGCCTGTGTATAGGGCTGGAAGATCTTCACCTGGGCTTCCTGGGCGATGCCGATGCCGGTGTCGCAGATCTCGATGCGCACGCCGTCGGCCAAGGTGCTCAGGCGCACGTCGACCCGGCCGAAACGGGTGAACTTGAGGGCGTTGGACAACAGGTTGCTGACGATCTGCCGCACCCGCATCGGGTCGCCCAGCACCAGCGCCGGAAAGTCCGGGGCCACCAGGCAGGTCAGCTCTACGCTGGCCGCGGCGTTCTGCGACAGCAGGTTGGCGGTGTCCTCCACGAGCATCCCGAGATCGAAGGGGATGCGCTCGAGCTCCAGTTGCCCGGCGTCGAACTTGGACATGTCGAGGATATCGTTGAGCAGTTCCACCAGCACCTTGCCGGAGTCATGGGCGATGGATAGCTGTTGGCGTTGTTCGGGGTTCAGCGGACTGTCCAGGGACAGGGCGATCATGCCCAGCAGGCCGTTGAGCGGCGTGCGGATCTCGTGGCTCATGTTGGCCAGGAAGGCCGAGCGGGCCTGGGCCATGTCCAGGGCGGTCCGCCGGGCGGCTTCCAGCTCCTCGTTGGATTGGCTGAGGCTGGCGTTGCTGGCCTTGAGTTCGGTGGTGCGCGCCGAAACGATGTTCTCTAGCTGCCCGAGGTATTCGGTCAGGCGGTTCTCGGCATTGCGCCGCTGCTGGATCTCGGTGGCCATTATTTCGAACTGCTGGTTGGCCACCTTGACCAGGACTCCGACTTCGTCGTTCTCGTGGCCATGGGGGAAGTCCAGCTTGGCCTGCCGCGAGCCCCGTGGGTCGCGGCTGCTGAGTTCGCGGATCACCCCCACCAGGGGCTTGGTCAGCATCACGTAGAACAGCCCGAGCAGGATCCCGGTGAGGATCAGGCTGCGCACGAAGCCGTTGAGCAGGGTGACTTCGGCGCGGCGCAGGAAGCGGCTACCGAAGGCGTAAGTGTCGACGTCCAGGTGCAGGGTGCCGAGGGATTCCTCCGGCAGGTGGCTGAGGTAGAGGCGGTCTTCGAATTGCCGGTCGGCGCCGAACAGGAAGTCGCTGATGGCCCGATAGCGGCTCTGCAACGGCGGGCGCTCGACGTTGGCCAGCAGGGTATTGTTGTTGTCGATCAATTGCGCACGAATGATCGCCGGGGAGCGCAACAGGCCCAGGGTCAGTTCCTGTGCCAGCTCGGCGTCGATGTTGTAGGCGATGCGTGAGGCCGGGTTGTGGCTGATTTCCAGCAGCGAGTGGATTTCACGATTGATGGAGGCGTCTTCGCTGGCATAATCGATACCGATTTGCACCAGACTGAGCGCGGTCCCCAGAATGAAACCCACCAACACGGTGAGCCGGGCCTGTTTATAGGACAGGCGGTTGGTGAACTTGATATCCATGGGGGGTTGAACCACTTTCGTTTCCCTTCGCTGCGCAAGCATAGCTGATCATCTTGGGTTGCCGGCTTGGCCTGGCAGCAGCTGACAGGGCCTTTGGACCCGTTGATCAGGACTGCGTTTCATCTGTGTGCCGCATCATTACCTTGAACGTGCCTGAGGAAAAGTCGTGGATGCTCGATTGAATGCATTTCTTGAACGCGCCGATGCGGTCCTGGCCCGGATCGAACCGCTGTTGCCCACCCCGCGCCAAGCCATCGACTGGAGCCAGTGCCTGGCTGCGCGCTGGCAACGTGAAGGCCGCAGCGGTTTCCTGCTGCCCCTGGACGTCAGCCTGGACATGCGCCTGAGCGACCTGATCGGGGTCGACAAGCAGCGCGAGCAGCTGGCCCGCAACACCCAGCAGTTCCTCGACGGCTTGCCGGCCAACCACGCCTTGCTCTGGGGTTCGCGCGGCACCGGCAAATCTTCCCTGGTCCGGGCCCTGCTGGCCGAGCACGCCAAGGGCGGCCTGCGCCTGATCGAGATCGAGCGCGATCACCTGGCCGACCTGCCACGGGTGGTGGAGGAACTGGTCAAGCTGCCCCAGCGTTTCGTGCTGTTCTGCGATGACCTGTCCTTCGAATCCGGCGAGGGCGACTACCGGGTACTCAAGAGCGTGCTCGATGGCTCCCTGGAGCAGGCTCCGGAGAATGTACTGTTGTACGCCACCTCCAACCGCCGCCACCTGGTGCCGGAGAAGGAAAGTGACAACGAGAACTGGAAGCGCGTCGATGGCGAGCTGCACCCCAGCGAAGCGGTGGAAGACAAGATCGCCCTGTCGGACCGTTTCGGCCTGTGGCTGTCGTTCTATCCCTTCACCCAGGAACACTTCCTCAACGTGGTGGAGCACTGGATCGGCGAACTGGCCCGCAAGGCCGGCCTGAAGTGGCAGCGCGATGAAGAGCTGGACATCCTGGCGGTGCGCTGGGCTACCGGACGCGGCAACCGCAACGGTCGCTGCGCCTATCAGTTCGCCCGCTATTGGGTGGGCCTGCAACTGCTGGAGCAAAAGCCATGATCGATCTGAAAAACGCCGGACAGGGCCTGGACGGTTATGGGCTGCTGTGTGCCCAGCTCGAATCGCTGCTGGCCGATGAGCGTGACTTCATCGCCAACGCGGCGCAGTTCTCGGCCTTCCTGTTCAGCCAGCTAGACGACCTGAACTGGGCCGGGTTCTACCTCGCCCGTGGTGAGGAACTGGTGCTTGGCCCGTTCCAGGGGCAGATCGCCTGCGTGCGCATTCCTTTCGGCCGGGGTGTCTGCGGCACTGCTGCGGCGACCTTGCAGACCCAGCGGGTAGAGGACGTGCACGCCTTTGCCGGGCATATCGCCTGCGACAGCGCCTCCAACAGCGAGTTGGTGGTGCCGCTGGTGAAGGCTGGCCGGTTGATCGGCGTACTGGACCTGGACAGCCCGAGCCTGGCGCGCTTCGGCGTCGAGGACCAGGCGGGGATCGAGCGCCTGGCGCAGATCTTCCTGAACGCCAGCGACTGCTGAGCCCTCAGCTGTCCAATCCGGCCTTGCCCAGCAAGGCCGCCTGGTCCACTTCGTCGATCTGCTGCGGCGTCAGGAAGCGCTCGGCGTACTGCTGATAGATCTTCTGGCGGATGAACAGCCCGAACAGTTGCGGATCGATATGGGCGTCGCGGCACATCATGGCCATGATGTTCAGCGCCTCGCTCAAGGTCTTGCCTTTCTTGTACGGACGGTCCGCCGCGGTCAGCGCCTCGAAGATATCGGCGATGGCCATCATCCTCGCCGGCAAGCTCATCTGCTCGCGCTTGAGTTGGCGTGGGTACCCGCTGCCGTCCATTTTCTCGTGGTGACCACCGGCGATCTCCGCCACGCCCTGCAAGTGGCTGGGGAAGGGCAGGTGCTCGAGCATGATGATGGTCTGCACTATGTGGTGGTTGATCACGTAGCGCTCCTCGGCGGTCAGGGTGCCCCGGGGAATGCTCAGGTTGTACAGCTCGCCACGGTTGTACTTGTGCTCCGGCACCTGGAGCTTGAAGCCCCAGGGGTTGTCGGCGGCGAACACTTCCGAGCTGTCGCGCTCCAGCAGGTGGTCGGGCCTGTCGGCCAGCAAGGTTTCCGTGACCGGCAGGCTGGGCGCCGGAGAACGTTCCAGGCGCTGGCCCTCGGCCCAGGACACGCCCAGGCGATTGTCCAGGGTGCGGCTCCAGGTGCGTTGGGCGATGCGCTGCAAGCGTTGCTGGTCGGCCTCGGCCATGAACTCCGCCCCCAGGTTGCAGCGGGCGACGAAGGCGAATTCCTCATCCAGCTCCTGTAGCCGGGCGTCGCGCTCGCTGGCTTGGGGCGCTTCCTCGGCCCCTTGGGCCAGGGCCTTCCAGTAGTCGATCCAGGCATCGCGCTTGAGCACTTCGAAGCGAGTGCGGATTTCATGGATCCGGTCGTTCAGGGTTTCCAGCTTGGTGGCCTTGTCCACCACGTATTCAGGGGTGGTGACCTTGCCGCAGTCGTGCAGCCAGGAGGCCACATGCAGCGCTTCCCATTCGTCCTCGCTGGGCCTGTAGGTGGCGAATTCCGGCTCCTGGCTGGCCGCCGCGGCCTCGGCCAGCATCAGGGTCAATGCCGGCACGCGCTGGCAATGCCCGCCGGTATAGGGGCTCTTGGCGTCGATGGCGCCGGCCAGCAACTGGATGAACGAGTCCAGCAGCTGCTTCTGCTTGTTCTGCAGGCGCTGGCTTTCGATGCACAGCGCGGCGGTGGCCGATACCGCCTGGATAAAAGCGATGCGATCGGGGCTGAGTTTGTCCAGGTCCGCCTCGGTACCGCTGTCCACCAGGAACAGCAGGAGCATGCCCACGGTCTCGTGGTGCCGGTTGCGCAGGCGAATTCCCACCAGGTGGGTGCTGGGGCTGTCCAGGGCGAGCAGTATCCTTTGCAACTGGCCGGCCTGCTCGAAGCCCAGGGTGGTGACCACGTTGTCGTGGTCCGCCAGCTGGCGCAGCCAGTCCGGGTTGTGCGGGGCGGCCAGGTCCTGGGTGGCGATATCGAACGACGACAGGTCCTGGGGTTGCCCGTCGATGATCAGGCCGTGGGGCTCCAGGCGCGATCCCTTGCTCTCGCAGAGGTAGATCAGTCCGGCCTGGGCCTGGGCGATCTTCACCGTTTCGAACAGCACCCGCTGCAGCAACGGGTCGAAGCGGGTTTGCGCGGACAGGCTGGCATTGATCTCGAAGAAGCTGGCCAGGGTGCTCTTCATCCGCGTCATGGACACGCTCAGCTGATCCACTTCCAGCACCGGTGAACGGCGTGAGGCCGGGTAATGGAAGTCGAAGCTGCGGATGGCATCGGCCTCTTGCACCAGGTTACGCAACGGACGGACCAGGATGCGCGAGATCAGCCAGCCCAGGGGCAGGCACAAGAGCAAGGTGGTGAGGGTGATCAACGCGCCTTGCCAGCGCAGGCGGTAGGCATCGGCCAGCAGCTCATCCTCGGGCACCAGCAAGTCCAGTTGCAGGCCGCCGGGGCCGCCTTCGGCGATGTGGCTGCTGGCGACTATCCAGTTGCGGCCCTGGGCCTGCAGGTGACCGTCCTCGGTCCGCCTCTGCAACAGGGCATCGAGCGCCGGACTCAGGTCGCTGCCCTTGATCAGGCGTGCGGAGCGTTGCTCCAGCAGCAGCTTGTGACTTTCGGGATAGGCCACGACATTGCCCAGGTCGTCCAGCAGGGCGACTTCGGTGGTCGGCGTGACCCGATGCTTGGCCAGGGTCGAAGACAGTTGTTCCAGGGTCAGGTCGGCGGCGATCACTGCCATCTTTCCGCTGCTGCGAGCCAGGGTGGTGCCGACGTTGAGGGTGGAATAGAACACATAGGGGCGGGTGGTGATCTGGTCGGTATTGCCCCGGGCATTGACGAACCAGTCCCGGGTCCGTGGATCGTAGCGCTCGTCTGAATGCTCCAGGCGCTCGAGCAGCACCAGGTTCGCGTCATAGAACAATGACTGCGACTTGACCTGGCCGGCACTGGCATCGCGCTCGATGCTCCATACCTCATAGGCGCTGTTGGCCGGGGCCTGGCGCTTGTCCCGGATCTGGGCGTCGCGCAGCGGGCGCACCATGAAGAAATCGCCGTTGGCATAACCCAGGTACAGCGAGGCCAGGTCGGAGTTGTCCAAGAGGGACTGGCTGAATGGCCGGAGCAGTTCCAGCCGCTGCTCCAGGCTGGGGGCCTGGGTCGCCGACCTGGTCGCCAGCAGGCTGAGCACATGGCGGATGGGTTCGTAGGTGGATCTCAGGTCGCTGCGGACATCCTGCTCGATGCGCTGGAACAGTTTTTCGCTGCTGCCCAGGATGATCCGGGTGGTGGCGTGGTAGTTGTAGATGCCCAGTATCACCCCGGTCATGAGCAGCAACAGGGTGAACATCACACTGATATGAATATGCAGAGGGAAGCGGCGTTGTGCGGGCAAGGGGGTGCTCGGCATTCCAGTTCTCTCCAAAGGCACATCGGGCTCGGCTCAGGATCCAAGCATAGTTAAGGCGGGCATTCCTGCCTCGACTGGCCTGGAGTTCGCCGACCTCGACCCGCTCCCGGGCATGGACGGTGTGGTCGGTAGGTACGGCGAAGAGAATACTGGCTTTGTGATATCAATCTGGCAATAGGGTATCGCCAGGGACCGGCATCAGCTGCCGTTGATGGTGCGGTGCAGGGCGCAGGGATCAGGCGGCAGGTTGGCGCAAGGATTCGATGTGTTGGTACAGGGCCTGGCTGAATCGCACCAGGGCCAGGTCGAGGTCGCGCACCTTGGTATCGAAGGTGTCGATCCCGCTGTCATCCTGGCAGGCCTGCTCCAGTGCTTCGCAGCAGCGGTACAGGACATTGGCCCCAGCCATCAGCGCAGAGCCCTTGACCTTGTGGGCCAGGGCCCGCAGTTCGTTCTGGTTGCCGACGGCGATCAGTCCCAGCATCCGCCGATCGTCGTGGCAGCATTGCAGCAGCTCCCTGAGCATGCGCAAGGCGAACGGCGTATCGCCGCGGGTGAGGGCCAGCAGGGCGGTCATGTTGAAGCAGTCCGCCCTGGGCAGCGGGGCGAGCATCGCCAGCTTGCGGCCCAGCAGGTTGATGCCCAGGGGTTTGAACAGGCAGTCATGCATGCCGGCTTCCAGGCATTGCCGGACCGTTTCCCGCTCATGGCTGGCGCTGTAGCCGAGCACAGTGATGGCCGGGCGCTGGGTCCGGGCCTCGTCGCGGCGTATGGCTGCGGTCAGCTGGTAGCCGTTCATCCCGGGCATGTTGCAGTCGACGATCAGCAGGTCGAAGTCTCCGGCCAGCCATAGCCGGTATGCCTGTGTGCCATCCTCGGCGCTGGTGACCCGGTGCCCCAGGTACTCCAGTTGCCCCTGCAGCAGCGCCAGGCTGGCCGGATGATCATCCGCCAGCAGGATATCCAGCGGCGGGCTGGCGATCTGGCGTACCGGTTCCTCGATCACCGGGGCGGGCGCTTCGCGGCCGGCCAGGGTCAAGCCGACCCGCGCCTCGGTGCCAGGGCCGTTGCGCCCGTGCAGGGTCAGGCTGCCGCCCATCTGCTGGCACAGGTGATGACTGATGGGCAAGCCCAGCCCGGTGCTGTCGCGGGCCGACTGGCCGGCCGTGGCGGATTGGGCGAAGGGTTGCAGCAGCACGCGCTGGCGTTGTTCCTCGGCGATGCCCAGGCCGGTATCCAGCACTTGCAGGCGCAGCCGGAACTGGTCCGGCAGGGAATCGGGCTGCAGGTGCAACCTGACCCGGACTTCGCCCAGGTGGGTGAACTTGATCGCATTGCTCAGCAGGTTGCTCAGCACCTGCTTGAAACGCAGGGCGTCGATCAGTACCTGGGGTTCGGGTTCCGGGGCGTTGAACTCCAGGTGCAAGCCCAGGTGCTTGCGCCGCGCCAGGACCTGGAATATCCCCATCACCGGATCGACGCAGTCCCGCAGCAGGACCCAGTCCGGGTTGAGGGACATTTGCCCGGACTCGATCCGAGTCACGTCCAGCAGGTCCGCCAGTAGCTCCCGCAGGTCCCTGGCAGAGTCCAGCGCCAGCTCCAGGGAGCAGCGGTTCGGATCTAGTGGCTGGGTGCGGCGCAGCACCAGCTCCAGCAGGCCGACCAGGGCATTGAGCGGCGTGCGGATCTCGTGGCCGATATTGCCCAGGAACCGGCTTTTTTCGCGGCTGGCGGTTTCGGCCTGCTGCTTGCCGGCCTTCAGCTCCGTGGTGGCCTGCAGGGCCGCTTGCAGCGAGCGTTGGCTGCGGCGCAGCCGCCGGTATAGCCAGGCCAGGCCCAGCCCAGCAGCCAGGAGTAAGGCCCAGGGGGCGGGTTGTTGCAGTATGGGCTCGATCATCGCCATGGCCTGCGAGGTGGCCAGGGCGGCAGGGGCAGGCTGTTCATATCAGTGCATGGCGCTTGGCCAGGTCCACCAGGGTGTTCATGGAGGTGGTCGCCAGTTTTTGCATGATGCGCTTCTTGTAGGTGCTGACGGTCTTGTTGCTGAGGAACATGCCCACGGCGATCTGCTGGTTGGTCTGGCCCATGGCGAACAGCTGCATGACCATCAGTTCCCGGTCGTTCAACGAGTTGAACTGCGCCAGTTCCAGGGTCTGGCCCAGCGCCACCTGGTTGATCAGCAGGGCCTGGCTGGGGAAATAGTTGTAGCCGTTGCAGATGGCCCTGATGGCGCTGAGCAGCTCGCTCAGGTCCTGCTGCTTGCAGACGAAACCGCTGGCCCCGGCGCGCATGCAGCGATTGGCGAACAGCGTCGCCGACTGGGCGGTCAGGACCAGGGCACGCAAGGGCTTGGGCATGCTGCTGAAGCGTTCCAGGAGCTCCAGGCCATCCAGCTTGGGAATGCAGATGTCGAGGATGATCAGGTCCGGCTCGGATTCGCGGACCATCTGCAAGGCATCGACGCCGTTGTCGGTCTCACCGATGACCACATACCCCTCGTGCTCCAGGAGAAAACGGATGGCCAGGCGTATGACGGGATGATCGTCGATGATGAGTACCGAGCGCATGCAGGCCTCCTGTCGATGAATGGAAAACCCGAACAGTAGCCCAGCTGCCTTGGGGGTGGCGTGGCGAAAAAGACCGTGAAGCGAATTCGAGAACGGTCCTACAGCGAATAAAGGGAGGTATTACAGGAGGGTGGTAATCAGAGGAAGTCCCGTGCGGGGAAGGGAGTGGCAAGGGCCGCCCCCAGGGTGGGGGCGGCCGATGCTTCAAGGTGCTTTCTGGTCGATACCGGCCTGCAGCAGTTGGCTGTCACTGTGGCCGCCGACACGCAGCGGGCCCAGGTTGAACACCTGGTCCTTCTGGGTGGCGTCGTCCTGCTTGCGGGTCAGTTCGTTGCCACTGCCCAGGGCCAGGTTGACTGGCGACTTGGACAGGTTGACCCCGACGTCGACGCGGTAGTCCGAGCCGGCCAGGGCAGTACTGGTGACTCGCGAGCCGCTCAGGTCGACACGTCCGTCACTGGCGCCGATACGGGCCCCGGTCAGCTTGGTTTCACCGCTCACCGACAGATTGACGCCCTGCCGGCCACTGATGCCCGAGGCCTGCTGCACGCTGTCCTTGCCCTGGTGACTGAGGTTCAGGTTCAAGGTCGGGGTGTAGGAGGTATTGCCGCTCTTGTCGCCGAACAGCACGTTTTCCGTGGTGTTGGCCACGCTGGCGCCAGTGCTGGTCTTCTCGTTGACCGAGTAGCTGTCGCTGGTCTTGGGCCAGAAGCGGTCCTTCAGGCTGGAGAAGCGATTGCCCAGCGCGTCGGCCTTGTCGGCGAGATAGCCCTTGGCCTTGTCCACGCTGTTGCCGATGGCGCCGCGAGGCTCGGGGTTGACGTCGTAGCTGGCGCTGCGGCTGAGCTTTTCGCCCAGGCGTTCCTTGGCATTGTCGGCCTGGCTGACCAGGCTGTCCTTGGCCGAGCCGAGCTTGTCCACGCCCTTGTCGACGGCGTTCTCGAGTTTTTCCCGGTGCTTGCCGAAGCTCTTCTCGGCCTTGGCTTGCAGGTCGTCCTTGAGTGGACCGGCGGGTTTGGCCAGCTTGCTCACCAGGCCAGGCTGGTTCTTCTCCGCGTCGAGCTTGGCGTCGATGTTGACCTGGGTGGAACGCACCTGGTCCTGGCGGCTTTCGATGGTCAGGTCTGCGCCGATCGCCCCATCGACCCGCTGGGCGTCGATGTGGGCGCCGGCCAGGTGCACGTTGCCGGCACTGGCGAGCACAACCTGGTCAGCCTTGATCAGGCTGTCATGCTGGGTGCTGTTCTGCCGCCGGTCGACGTCGATCTTGGCCCGGGCGTTGATCCCGTGGGCGTTCTTCGCCGGGCCCTGCTCGGCGTCGGTCGGGGTGGTCTGGCTCAGGTTGGCTCCGGCGCCCACGGTCAGGCCCCAGTTGTTGTGGACCTGGGTGGCTTGTGCCGACTCCTGGTAGATACCGCCCTGGGCGGCATCGAGC
This sequence comes from Pseudomonas piscis, assembly GCF_009380155.1. Taxonomy (GTDB): domain Bacteria; phylum Pseudomonadota; class Gammaproteobacteria; order Pseudomonadales; family Pseudomonadaceae; genus Aquipseudomonas; species Aquipseudomonas piscis. Next base: position 965,310 of record NZ_WHUV01000003.1, read on the forward strand.
ACCACCTTGCCGGCGTCGATCCGGGTGCCTTGCAGGTGGATCGCAGCATCGCCGCTGGCGCCGCTGGCGAGCGTTACCTGGCCCTGGCTATAGACCTGGCCGCCACGCTGGTCCTGGTCCTGCTCGGAGACCCGACCGATGTTGAAGTTGGCGCTCAGGTTGGCGTTCTTGCCGCTGCTCTGCTCGCTGCTGGACTTGCCACCACCGGCGGTGAAGCCACCGCCCAGGTTGCTGCCCTGGCTGGCGTGGGTGTCGGTGGCGGCTTGCAGGTCGAGCTTGCCGCCGGCATTGAGGCTGACATCCCCGGTGGGGCGCGCGGCGTTGCCGATCTTGGTGCCCTGCAGGGTCAGGTTGCCGCCACTTTCCAGCTGCACCTTGCCCTGGCCCTGGATGCTGGCGACTTGTGCCTGGCTGTCCTGTTGGTCCAGGCGCTTGTGGTCCAACTGGACCCCGGCGCCGACGTTGAGGTTGGTGCCGCTGCTGCCGGGCAGGGTGCCCAGGCTCAGCGAGGCATCGCCACGCAGGCTGGAGTTGCTGCTGTCCTGCTTGTCGTTGGCCTGGTTCAACGCCAGCTCGCCGCCGGCCTTGATCTTCACGTCGCCCTGGCCGCCATTGAACTGGCTGCCTTCGAAACGGCCGTCGCCGGCGACTTTGATCTCCACGCCCTGGCTGCCGGCATAGCTGCCCACCTGGGCCTTCTCGGTGTTGCTGGTGACGGTGCTGCTGCCGCCGGCGCCACTGCCACGGATGTTCAGGTCTTCACCGGTGTTGGTGTAGACCCGTACGCCGACCTTGGCGTCCACCGCCTGCTCGCTGCTGCTGTGGGTGTCCTTGGCGGCGCTGGCCACCAGGCTGCCGGCATCGATCTTCAGCGCGCCGTCGGTGGCGCGGTACTGGGTGCCCTGGTCCTGCAGTTGGCCGTCGGCCTTGACCTGGACCTGGCCACCGCTCAACTGGCTGGCCACCGCAGTGCTGGCGCTGGTGTCGAGTTGGCGGTTCTGGTGGCTGACATCCACGTCCAGCCCGATGTTGGGCTGTTCCAGGGCGTCGAGTACCCCGGGTTGGTGGAACTTGCGCTGGGCCACGCCCTGGACGGCTTTCTCGATGGGTCGGGCCACGCCCTTGTATTCGACGTTGGCGCCGACATCCACCGCCCAGTTGTTTTCCTGGTGATGGCTGCTTTCGCTGTTGCGCGCGGCACGGTTGTCGATCTGCCCGGCACTGACCTGCAGCTTGTCACCGGCCTTGACCTGGGCGCCTTCGGTGCTCAGGCGGTTGCCGGCGCTGATGGTCAGGTTGCCGCTGGCGGCGATGTTGCTGGTTTGCGCGGTGCTCTTGCTGCTGCTGTCCTGGCTGCTGTTATGGGCCACCTCCACGCCGTTGCCGGCCCGGTCCAGGCCGCCGGTGTAGTAGAAGCCGCCGCCTGTGGTGGTGCTGTCGCTGTGCTTGTCTTGCTTGTCGTGCGCTGCCAGCAGCTCGACGTTCTTGCCGCTCAGGCTGGCATCGCCGGCGGTGGCCGCCACTTTGCTGCCCTGGATGCTCACGTCCTCGCCGGCGCTGACCGCCAGGCTGGCGCCGCCGAGGCTGGACGCCTGTTGCCGGGTGCTGTCGCTGCTGTCGTTGCGTTGCTGGTCCTGGTAGCGCACGCCGGCCCGGTACTGGCCGCTGCCGGGGGCGGTCTGCTTGGCGTAGGCATCGAAGCCGCGCTGTTGCGAGCTGCTGCTGGTGTGCTGGGTGTCCTCGGCCGCTGTCACCTTGACCGAGCCCTTGGCGCTGGCGTCCAGCTGGCCCTTGGCGTTGACCTGGGAACCACTGACGACCAGGTCCTTGGCGCTTTGCAGCTTGAGGTTGCTGTCCGAGCGCACTTGGCTGCCGACGGTGGTGCTGGCCTTGTCCTGCTGGCGGCTCTCGTCCTTGGCTACGCCGAAGAACTTGCTGTCCTTGCTATGGCTGTTGGCGTGGGAGGTGTCCTGCACGCCGTCGATGGTCAGCGAACCGTTGTCGCTGATGACGCTGGCCTGGGTACCGCCCCGGGCCTGGCTACCGCTGATGCGCACGTTGTCGGCTTGCACGATCAGCTTGCCGTCGGCAGTGACCTTGCTGCCCTGGTTCTGGGTCTTGCCCTGGTCGCCGTCGGCGTTCTTGCCGAAGAAGCCACCGCCCACCAGGTCGCCGGAGTAGCGTTGTTCGCTACTGCTGCTGTGGCGGCTGGCGCTGTTGATATCCACGTCCTTGGCGGCCAGGCGGATGTCACCCTGGCTGTGCAGCTCGGCACCCTCCAGGCGCAGCTTCTGCTTGCTCTCGAGTTGCAACTGGTTGCCGCTCTTGAGCTGGCTGGTGATGCTGCGTTGCTCGCTGCTGGCGGTATCCCAGGTTTCCTTCCACAGGTGCTTGCGGTGCTGGCCCTGGTCGCGCTGGGTATTGGTCTCGGTGGCAGCCGTGAGCAGCAGGTCGCCATCGCTGTTGGCGGACAGGCGATTGCCGGCCTCGATGCTGCTGGCCTGGATGCGGGTATTGGCGCCGGACTTCAACTCGGCATCCTGTTGCGCCACCACCTTGTTGCCGTGCTGGCGGCTGTCGCTGCCGGTCTCGGTGCGGTCGTAGGTTTCCCAGGTGATGCCGATGGTGCTGTTGTCCCATTGCTGGCGCTTTTCCTGGAGCTTGCGGCTTTCGATGCTGCTCAGGGTCAGGTTGCGTCCGGCGTCGAGCTTGACGTTGCGCCCGCTGACATCGGTGGCGGCCAGGTCCAGGTCGCGGCGGCCATGCAGGTCGATGTCGCCCTGGCTGCGCAGGTCGGCACGGGTGGCGTCCAGGCTGTTGGCCACGGCCTGGCCACGGATGTCCAGGTCGCCGGCGGAGCTCAGCTTGATGCCATCGTGACCGTCGATCTGTACCGCGCCAACGCGTACCCCGGCGCCTTCGGCGGTGCTGACGATATTGATCCGCCCGGCGCGCATGGCCCCGAACAGGCTGGCGTCGATGCGTTGTTCCTGGGTATGGCCGGCGGGATCGACCCGGGTTACTTGCCCCTTGGCATCGAGCTGGTTGCGGCCCACGGTCAGGTTCAACTGTTTCTGGGCCGCAAGTTCGCCCTGGCTGTCGATGCGTGGAGCGATCAGATCGATCGAGCCGTTTTCATTACGCAGGCCGCCACTGTGGATATCCAGCTGGCCGCGGGCGTCCTGGGTAGTGAAACCTTGCAGCTTGCCGCCCTCGAGTTCCGGGCGCCCCACTACCAGGCTGGCGTTGGGGGTGTTGAGGAAGCTGCCACCGTTGACCGAGATGCCGTTGGGGTTGGCCAGCACGAAATCGGCGGCGGTGCCGGCGATTTCCTGGATACCGTTGAGTTGCGAGGCATTGCGGCTGATCACTTCGTTGAGGATCACGCTGGCCGCCTGGCCCTGGAACTGCGGGTTGGCCGCCACCTGGCCAGCCAGTTGCGAAGCTGCCTGGTGCAACACATCGCTGTTGTTGTTGAGCACAACGCCTTGCTGGCCGACGTTGTAGTCCAGGAACTGGTTATGGGACAGGCCGCCGGAGTTGGGGGCGACGATGTTGACGATGGGCACGCCACCCTGGTCTTGCAGGATCGGCACGCCACCCGGGCCCTCGACCACGGTGATGCCGCTGGCCAGGGCCAGGGGCAGGTGGGAGACCAGCAGCAGGCTGGCAATGGTCCAGCGCAAGGTGCCCTGGGGGGAAAGGTGGAACCTAGTGTTGTCAGGCATGAGAACCTCGTTCTAAGTGGTTGAGCCCGGCGCTTTCTTCGGTGCAACGGCGCGTGGTGCCCAGGTTCATCGATTGGTTCAGGCTAATCGGCGGTTGGTCAGATCTGCAGGCTGATGCGGGCCAGCCAAACCTCCGGCTCCGTGCGCAGCCCCTGCGGGGTGCTGAGGTTGCGCTGGTAGTCGAGGTCGAGCTGGAGTTTTTTCCAGGCCAGGTTCAGGCCCACGCTGGCACCGGCCAGGTGCCGGCTCTGGGCGCCGTGGTCGGCCTTGATCCAGCCGTTGTCCAGGCCCAGGCGTGGGGTGAGTTTCACCGGCAGATCGTTGTCCAGGGGCAGGCGCAGGGTGTTGCGCCATACCGCGCCGATGGCGCCGGAAACACTGTTGAGGCGATAACCACGCACCGCCGAGTCGTCGGTGCCCAAGAGCTGCTCGATGGCTGGCAGCGGGTCCGGGCTGTACTGCGCCGCCAACTGGCTCTGCCACTGCCAGCGCTGGCCGCCCAGCTGGCCGTTGCGCCACTGGCTGAGGCCGGCGCGGTACTTGCGGAACTGCGCTTTGGGCAGGTTGCGTTGCACTTGCTGTGAGTCGTCGTCGGCGCCGAACCAGGTCAGGCCCTGGGCGTAGCTGGCATCCAGGTTCCATACCGCGCTGTTGAGCCAGAACAGGTTGAGGCCGGCCTCGGCCACGGTCAGGGTCGGGCTCTGGATCTTCAGGTGGGCCTTTTGCAGATAGCTGTCCACATCCTTGTAGGCCAGTTGCAGGTTGGCGCTGAGCTGGTGGCTCTGGCCGCGCCACAGCACCCGGTCGGCGCGGGCGCTGACCATGTCGGTACGGCCACTGTTGTACAAGGTGGTGCGGGCCAGCTTGAGCGGCGCGCGGTATTCGGCATGGCTGGCGAACAGGCTGTAGGTCCAGTAGCCGTAGGGCACCGAGTAGAACAGGCTGGAACTGCGGCTGTAGCGCGGTCCGTGGTTGAGCGTGTCGCTGTAGTTCAGGCTCAGGGCATCGTTGAGCTGCAACGGGCTGTCGAGGTTGAAGTTGATCGACTGCCGGTCGCGGCCGGTGCTGGCACTGCCCAGGTTGTCCACGCCCAGGCCCAGGCCCCAGCGTGCGGCACTGGTGCGCGAGCGCAGGATGATCCGCGAGGCGCCGGGCTGGCTGCCGGGGGCGATGTCGGCGGTCAAGTCCAGTGAACGCAGGCGGTTGAGCTGGTCCAGGCCCTGTTCCAGGTCGCGCAGGTTCAGGGGCTTGCCGAGCACTCCCGGGAACGCTCCGCGCAACGACACCGGCAGGCTCTGGTCGGCCAGCTCGATGGCCTCGACGTAGCCTTCCTCCACCAGGATGTCGAGGCTGTGCCCGGCGGCCGGGGCACTGGCCAGGTACGGACGGCTGGCGATGTAGCCGGCGTCGACGTACAGCCGGGTGAGGGCGGCCAGCAGCTGGTTGATCTGGTTGACCCCCATGCAGGGCGCCACGTACGGCTTGATGTAGTCGTTGAGCCGGGTCTTGCTGAACAGGCTGACGCCGCCGATGCGGGTGCCGCTCAAGGGCCAGCAGCGGCTATCGCTGGCCGGCTGCTGGGGTACTTCCGGCGTCACCGGGCTGGCACTGAAGCTGCCGCGCTGCATCTGCCGCTGGCGCTGCTCCAGTTGCAGTTGCTGCAGGTCACGTTGTTGCTGTTGTTGCAGGCGCAGGGCTTCCTGGCCCGGCTCGTCGGCCAGGGCCGGGCCCAGCTGCGCCATGCCGAACAGCAGTCCCAGGCACCACACGCCGGTGCGGGGGAGGAGGGAGCGGACAGTGTGTGATGAATGGGGCACTTGGCATCCTTACTGTAAAAAGACCAAGTGACGAACAACAGAGAAGCCGGTCAGCGGGCTCAACTAGTGACGTCGCTTTTAGTTCTGCCCTATGAACATGTTGCGCCGTCGATATCTATATCGGGGGCAAATGTCCAAGTGCTCGAGAGTGACAGTTCCTGAGTGAGTACCGGATGAATCAGTGCAGTTTCAGGTATGACAAAAGGGTTGAGTGAGTTGACCTGGAAACGTTACAGCGCAGAGCAGAATTATTTTTATTCGGGGGCGTTCAGCGGGGAAATTTCCTGTTGAAATCGAGACTATCCGAAACCAAAAATCCTATTTGTATCTAAATTGTAAGTGCATAGAAGGCTAACTAAATTTGCGTCATGTCCTTGATGGGCAAGGCTTGTAGCTTGGATGGCAAAATGCCAAAGATCGGATGTTTGGTTGAGTTGGTGAACAAATGTTTAATTCTGTGAGGGTGGCCGGATATCCACTCGCAGACTAATGAGTGCTTCTAGCTAGTTGGGGATTTGACCTGAGTAGTTGCTCTAGTTTTTGTCTGGGTTGGTTAAATTAGTTTCACTAAGGGTTTTCCCTAGATATCTAATTTTGCTGCTATTGCCCGGTTCATGGGCGTGCTTGGCAAGTATCCGGCTGGTGCTGGTGGATAGTGGGCTAGGGGAATCCCCTAGTTGCTGGCGGGGTGGTCGCGAGGCTATCGCGGCCTGTCTCGAAGACCAGGCCGCGGCAGCGCAGGGGTCATTGCGGGCTGGAGCGTCCGGTCATTTCCCGGGCCATTTCGCTGGCATAGCTGTCGGTCATGCCGGCGATGAAGTCGATGACCCGCAGGAAAGCCTTGTGCAATGGCCAGCCTGGGTCCGGGGCGTTGTTGCCCAGCAGGTCGAGAATGCGCCGGTTCTTGAACGACGGGGTCTTGCCGCCATGTTGTTCCAGCGCGGCGCCGCAGAAGGAATTGAGCAGGATCTCCAGGGTGGTGTAGGCGCCGATCTCGTGCAGGGTCTTGCGCTTGTCCTGGAAGATCTTCTTGCGGGCCATGTCCTTGGCGTTGAGCACGCAGCGCTTGGCGGGGCCATGCATGTGCTCCACCAGATCGCCGTGCAGGGTGCCGGCCAGCAGGGCGTCCTGCTGCTCGACGAAGGCCCGTGCGGCGGCGTTGGTCAGGTGTTCGATGGCCTTGCCCCGCAGGATCGCCAGGCGCCGTCGGCGCGAGTCACCCGGGCCCAGCTGGCGGTAGGTTTCCGGCAGGTCGTCGCCCACCAGGCCCAGGAGCAGGGACTCCACCTCGGCATACTCCAGCAGGTCCATTTCCAGGCCGTCCTCGAGGTCGATCAGCGCGTAGCAGATGTCGTCCGCGGCCTCCATCAGGTACACTAGGGGGTGTCGGGCCCAGCGCTGCTCTTCCAGTTGCGGCAGGCCCAGCTTGTGGGCGATCTGCTCCAGCAATGGCAGTTCGCTCTGGTAGCAGCCGAACTTGTGCTTCTTGTAGCCCAGGGAGTCGGCATGGCGCGCGGTCCAGGGGTACTTCAGGTAAGTGCCGAGGGTGGCGTAGGTCAATCGGGTGCCACCGTCGAACTGGTGGTATTCCAGCTGTGTCAGGACCCGGAAACCCTGGGCATTGCCCTCGAAATTGAGGAAGTCCTGGCGTTCGGCCTCGCTCATCGCATCCAGCCAGCCACGTCCGGCCGCTTGCTGGAACCAATGGCGGATGGCGTCCTCGCCGGAGTGACCGAAGGGTGGGTTGCCGATGTCGTGGGCCAGGCAGGCCGATTGCACCACCATGCCCAGGTCGCTGGGTTCGCACCATTCAGGCAGGGCGCCGCGCAGGGTCTCGCCCACCCGCATGCCCAGGGAGCGGCCCACGCAGCTGACTTCCAGGGAATGGGTCAGGCGGGTGTGGATATGGTCGTTGCTGGATACCGGGTGTACCTGGGTCTTGCGGCCCAGGCGGCGGAAGGCGCCGGAGAAGATGATGCGGTCGTGGTCTTTGTGGAAAGGGCTACGGCCCAGTTCTTCCGGGCTGTGTACTGGCTTTCCGAGGCGTTCGCGGTTGAGCAGGGTCTGCCAATCCAAGGCGGGGTCTCTCCGAAGAAAACGTGAAGCGCCCAGCTTCCGGGTTCCCGGCCATGGCTGCAAGGGGCGCGACGGTAAATGTCCTCGGGGATTCATCGGCGATCTGGCGACGGCCGAAAGCGGCCCCTGGAGTCCGGGAGCCGCTGCGGATGGCCGGGCAAGGAGCAGGGACTACGCAGGTGCTTCAGGATTTGCGCGAGGAGCCCTGCAGCACCAGCTTGATCAACGGCAGCAGGCTGGAGCCCAGGCGTACCAGGCGGGTCAGGCTGCTGGTACCGCCATTGCGAGCACCCTTGCCGGTAAGAAAGCCCAGCAGGGTCACCACCGCCACGCCCCACAGTGGCGCGTGCTTGATCCCAAGGCCTTGCTGCCAGTTCTGCCCCATGCTGCGCATGCGCTGCAGGGGTTGCAGCAGTTGCCGGGTTTCCTGGCGGATCTCCTGGCGGTGCATTTCCATGCGCAAGCGGATCAGGGCCTTGCGCATGTCCCGGCGCGAGGCGTTCTGCGGAATGTCAGGCAACTTCATGGCAGCAGGCGCTCCCGGTCATTGGCCAGCTCTTCGAGGGTGGCATGGAAGGGCGAGGACTCATCGAACACCGCCGATTTCAGGCGCAGGCCGCAGAACAGCGCGGCCAGGGCGTAGAACACGCACAGGCCGACGATGCCGGCCAGGCGATAGGTGTCCCAGAGCAGGATCAGCACCAGTGCCGACAGCCCCACCAGCAACAGCAGGGCGAATACCAGGGCCAGCCCGGCGAACAGCAGCAGGCTCACGGTGCGGGCCTTCTGCTCCTGCAGTTCTATGCCAAATAGCTCTACGTGGCTGTGCAACAAGCCCAGGACTGCCGCCCCCAGGCGCCGTGAGGAAGCGCTCGGGCCGCTGCCCGATGCGCTGGATTCGTCGAGCGCCATATCAGCGCCGCGTCGCCAGGAGGCCAATGAGGAAGCCCACCCCGGCGGCGATTCCCACCGATTGCCAAGGGTTGGCCTGGACGTAGTCTTCCGCGGCGGTGACGGCCGCCTGGCCCCGCTGGCGCAGGGATTCCTCGGTCAGTTGCAGGGTTTCCCGGGCCTTGAGCAGGCTCTCGTGGATCTGCTCGCGCAACTCATCGGCCTGGTCGCCGGCCAGGGTCGCGGTGTGCTCCAGCAGACGCTCGGTGTCGCTGACCAGTGCCTGAAAATCCGCCATCAATACTTCTTGAGCTGTCTTTGCCGTTTTGCTGGCCATGCTGCTGCCTCCTTGGGTGGCTTGTGTGAGCTATGAGTGTGAGCCCCGGATGAAGGTTCACTGAAATTGCCTGGTACAGCTTTTGCTTTGTCCTGGTGCGCAGGCCCCGGGGCCTGCGCCGAAAATGCGCGGGGCTGGCGTGCAAGCCGCGTCAGCCCTGGACGAATCAACCACAACTCCCGGTCATTGTCTTGCCTGCGGTTTCGCGTGCGGCGTGCGGCGCGCCAAAACGGTTCATCGGAGGCGCTTGCCGGCGCCCCCGGGAGCCAATTTGGTGCAGGGTGCGTCGACCGCAGGGCAAGCCGACCGCCATTAGCGGATCTGCCCACTCCATGGAAAACCTGCAAAGCGCTGTGGACACCCTGGTCCACGGTTCCAACACGCTGTTCATCCTGATCGGGGCGGTCATGGTCCTGGCCATGCACGCCGGTTTCGCCTTCCTCGAAGTGGGGACGGTCAGGCAGAAGAACCAGGTCAACGCCTTGTCGAAGATCCTCAGCGACTTCGCTGTCTCGACCCTGGCCTATTTCTTTATAGGCTACTGGATCTCCTACGGCGTGAGCTTCCTGCAACCGGCGGCGGCACTCAGTGCCGACCATGGCTACGGCCTGGTGAAGTTCTTCTTCCTCTTGACCTTCGCCGCGGCGATCCCGGCGATTATCTCCGGCGGCATCGCCGAGCGTGCGCGTTTTGTCCCGCAGTTGTGCGCCACGGTGTTGATCGTGGCGTTCGTCTACCCGTTCTTCGAAGGGGTGGTGTGGAACGGCAACCATGGCCTGCAAGCCTGGCTGCAACAACGCTTTGGCGCCGGTTTCCACGATTTTGCCGGTTCGGTGGTGGTGCATGCCATGGGGGGGTGGCTGGCCCTGGCGGCGGTGTTGTTGCTGGGGCCGCGCAATGGGCGCTATCGCGACGGCAAGCTGGTGGCCTTCGCACCATCGAGCATTCCCTTCCTGGCGCTGGGCTCGTGGATCCTCATCGTCGGCTGGTTCGGCTTCAACGTGATGAGCGCCCAGACCCTGCAGGGCCTGAGCGGACTGGTGGCGGTGAACTCGCTGATGGCCATGGTCGGCGGCACAGTGGCGGCGTTGATCGTCGGGCGCAACGACCCGGGCTTCCTGCACAACGGGCCGCTGGCGGGGCTGGTGGCGGTCTGTGCCGGTTCGGACCTGATGCATCCGGTGGGGGCGTTGTGCACCGGGGTCATAGCCGGGGCGCTGTTCGTCTGGTGTTTCATCGCCGCCCAGGGCAAATGGAAGATCGACGATGTGCTGGGAGTGTGGCCGCTGCATGGCTTGTGTGGGGTCTGGGGCGGAATCGCCTGCGGGATCTTCGGCCAGGCGGCGCTGGGCGGGTTGGGCGGCGTGAGCCTGGCCAGCCAGTTGCTCGGCACCGGGCTCGGGGTGCTGGTGGCGCTGCTGGGAGGCTTCGCCGTATATGGCGCGATCAAGGCCACCTGCGGCCTGCGCCTGAGCCAGGAACAGGAGTACTACGGTGCCGACCTGTCGTTGCACAAGATCGGTGCGGTCAACCAGGAGTGAGCCGCCATCGTCCCCGGTTGACCATGGGCCAACCGGGGGCACGGCGCACCAAGTTCAGCCGCCCAGCAGGCGCGCCTCGCAAGCTTCGATGGCGTTCTGCGGACCGGACAGCAGCACCCGGTCGCCCGCTTGCAGGCGCAGGCCCGGACCTAGCGGCAGGTCGTGGCCCTGGCGTTGCACGGCGCGGATGTCCACTCCCAGGCGATCCAGGGCCAGGGCTTGCAGCGGCTGGTCGCAGGCATGGGCATCGGCATCCAGGTTCACCGCGTGCATCTGTACGGCAGGCGGTTCGTGGTTGTCCTGGGTATCGCTTTGTCCGCCATGGTAGAAGCCGTGGAGCAGCCGGTAGCGGCTTTGGCGCACTTCATCCACCGTGCGCTGCACCCGCTGCTCGGGCAGGCCCAGCATGATCAGCGCATGGGAGGCGAGCATCAGGCTCGACTCCAGCAGCTCGGGCACCACTTCGTTGGCACCGGCGGCCTTGAGTTCCGCCAGCTGGCTGTCGTCCCGGGTGCGCACCAGGATCGGCACGTTGCCGTCCAGGCGCCGGGCGGCCTTGAGCACGGTCAGGGCGATATCGGTCTTGTCCACGGCGATCACCAGCAGCCGCGCGCGCTCCAGGCCGACCGCCGCCAGCAGGTCGCCGCGCCGACAGTCACCGTAATGCACGCAGCTTTCCGCCGCCGAGGCCTCCTGGACCCGCACGGGATCGTCGTCCAGGGCGATGTAGCGCAGTTGTTCGTGGCGCAGGAAACGGCCGATGGACTGGCCGACCCGACCATAACCGCAGATCAGCACATGGCCCTGCAACTGCGCGTTCTGCGCGCTGATTTCCTCCAGCTGCGCAGCCTGGTTGGGCTTGCGGTGCAAGCGCGCGGTGAGCACCGGGGCCGCGCGCAGCAGCAATGGCGTCAGCAGCATCGAACAGAAGGTGGCGGCCAATAGCAGGCTGCTGAGCGTGGACGGGATCATCTGGCTCAGCTGCATCTGGGCCATCAGGGCGAAGCAGAATTCGCCGCCCTGGGCCAGGGCCAGGCCGCTGCGCCAGGCGGTTTCGCCGTCGCTGCCGCGCAGCTTGAGCAGGGCCGCGACCACCGTGCCCTTGACCAGCAGCAGGGCCAGAGTCAGGCCGATGATCAGCAGGCTGTGGTCGATGAACAGCTGCAGGTCGATGAGCATGCCGATGCTGACGAAGAACAACCCCAGCAGGATGTCGCGAAACGGCCGGATATCGGCTTCGATCTGGTGCCGGTAGTGGCTTTCCCCCAGCAGCATGCCGGCCAGGAAGGCTCCCAGGGCCGGCGACAGCCCCAAAAGGTGAGTGAGCCAGGCGGTCAGCAGGACGATCACCAGGGCCAGCAGCACGAAAAGTTCGGCGGAGTGGGAGGCGGCGACCTCGTGGAACAGGCGTGGCAGCAGCCAGCGACTGGCCAGCAGCAGGCCGACGAACAGCACCACGGTCTTGCCCAGGGTCGCGGGCAGGGCCCAGTACCAGGCCTGGTCGGTGCTGCCGGCGAACACCGGGACCAGGGTCAGCAACAGCACGGCCACCACGTCCTGGAACAGCAGCACGCCGATGGCATTCTGGCCGTGGCTGCTGAATATCTCGCCCAGGCTGGTCAGCTCCTTGCTGACGATGGCGGTGGACGACAGGGCCAGCCCGGTGCCGAGCATCAGCGCCGAGCTCAAGGACATGCCGAACAGCGCCAGCAGTCCACCCAGCACCAGGCCGGTGCACAGCACTTGCAGGCTGCCGAGGCCGAAGACCACGCGACGCAGGGCGAGCATCTTCGACAGGGAAAACTCCAGCCCCAGGGAGAACAGCAGGAACACCACCCCCAGCTCGGCCAGGTCCGGCAGGTCCTCGCTGTCGTTGACCCAGTCCAGGGCGGTGGGGCCGACCATCAGTCCGACCGACAGGTAACCCAGCACTGGCGGCAGGCTCAGGCGCCGGAACAGCGCGATGACCACCAGCGAGGAGGCGAGAATGATCAGCAGGTTGGCGAACAACGGTTATCTCCGGACAAGGGGCGGCCAGGCAAAGCCTAGAGGCAAAAAGGTCGGAAGGATCCCCCGGCCGGCAGGAAATCGTGCTGACCCAGGTCATTCTTTCGCCAGAGTGTCCCATCTTCACGAGCCTTCGCTATGCTCAGAATCGGTCGATGCGAGTGGCGCCCGGCGGCAAGTGGCCGGGGGGCGACGCAGGGCGATGTTCAGGCAGCCTGTGCCACAGGGGCCGTGCCAGTGGGGAGCCGGAGAGGTTTATGGAGCGTCTGTATTCACTGCAAGGGTTGCGTGGGGCCGCGGTGCTGGGAGTGGTGCTGTTCCACATGATGTCGGTGGAGATCAAGTATTCCGGGGGCGACATCCTGTTGCCGGTGTACGTGGACTTCTTCCAGTTGGGGGTCGACCTGTTCTTCGTCATCAGTGGTTTCGTGATGGTGATCGTCAGCCGCGGGCGCTTCCAGAAAAGCGTCGAGACCCAGCGCTTCCTGTTCAACCGCTTGTCGCGGATCTATCCCACCTACTGGCTGTATTTCTTCATCACCCTGGGGGTGTACCTGTGGCAGCCGGCGCTGGTGAACAGCTCCCACGGCGGCTCGAACCTGTGGATGTCGTTCCTGCTGCTGCCCAACGACCGAGTGCTGCTGGTGATGGTGGCCTGGTCGCTGCTGTTCGAGTTGTGGTTCTACCTGGTGTTCACCCTGCTGCTGTTCTTCAAGGAGCGCTGGTTGCCGTGGATCCTGCTGCTGTGGGCAGTGGCGCTGGTGGCCTTCAACCTGTTGCAGGAGTGGCAGGACTATTCCCCGGCCCTGAAGATCATGCTGCATCCCTATGCCCTGGAATTCATCGTCGGCAGTGCCCTGGCCCTGTTCTTCTATGGGCCGCACAGCGCCCGGGTGCCCACCTGGCTGGCTTGGGGCGCTCTGGTGGCGGTGCTGCTGGTAGGGTTCCCGTTGATCTACAGCTACCGGCTCTTCACCACCGAAGGCTTGCCGAGGATGCTGGCGGTGGGCCTGGCGTTCGGCGCCCTGGTGCTGTCCCTGGCGCTGTTGGAGCGACGGCAGTTGATCCGGATGCCGGCCTTTCTTACGGCCACCGGCGATATGTCCTACACCATCTACTTGTCGCACCTGTTGGTGCTGGGGGTGATCGGCAGGGCCTGGCAGGTGATCGGAGCCTGGCCCCACAGCCCTGTGGATAACCTGCTGTTCCTGCTGCTGATGATGACGGCGGTGGTCTGTTATGGCTGGGTGGGCTATCAGTTCTACGAGAAGCCGATCCTCGATCGGGCCACGGCCTACTGCAAGCGTCGCTTCAGTTCGGCCGGCAAGCGCAAACACTACGATCCGGTGTAATCCGGGAATCCTTCTGCCTGCTCGGGTAGCCATTCGATGCCGAAAGTTCTCAACGGAAATCTCGACGCCCTCAAGGTCCTGCTCGCGGTAATGGTGGTGATGCTGCACTGCAAGCTGCTGGGGGGCAATTACACCTGGGTCGGCTACCTGTTGTGCAACGGCCTGTTCCGGGTGGCGGTGCCGACCTTCTTCATCATCAATGGCTACTACCTGTACCAGACCCTGGAAGGGGGGCATTCCTTCGCCCAGTGGTTCAAGCGTGGATTGCTGATCTATCTGTTCTGGATGCTGGTCTACAGCCCGCAGTACGTCGATCCGGCGACCATCGCCAGCCTCGGCGGGATACTGGGGGTGGTGAAGAAGCTGCTGATCGGCTACTTCCACCTCTGGTACCTGCTGGGAATGCTGGGCGGCGGGCTGATCCTTTTGGCGTTGCGCCGCTGGCGTTCGCCGGCACTGATCGGCCTGGCCCTGGCGGCGTTCCTGGCTGGCTTGTGCCTGCAATACGCGCGGGTCTATTTCGAGCTGCCCAACGCCTTTCTCCAGCACTTCAACCAGAACGACTACACGGCGCGCAATTTCCTGTTCATGGGTTTCCCGTTCATGGCCATCGGTTTCCTCTGTGCCCGCCATGAACTGGCGCAGCGTATCGGCCGGCCGCTGCTGTGGGGCTGGCTGGGGCTAGGGTTGGTGCTGATCCTGGGCGAGGCCGCAGTGAATTTCGCGCTGCGGGCGGACGTCGAGCAGAACTTCGATTTTCTCGCATCGCTGCTGGTGATCACTCCGGCGCTGTTCTTGCTGCCCCAGGCTTACTTTCGGGCCAGCCACAGCAACTTCCCGGCCAAGCTGTCCTCGGCGGTGTATTACGTGCACCCCTGGTTCGTCTATGGCGCGCTTGCGGCGGGCATGGCCTATGGCAACCAGATGACGATGCTGGTGTTGGTGCTAGCCTTTGCCGTGGCACCGCTGCTGATCCTGGCCAGCCGCCGGGTGCGCTTCATTCTCTAGGGCGGGTCGACGCTGTTTTCATCCAGGCCCTACAATGAGCGCCCGTTCCTCATTTCAATGGTCGATCCCCATGCCTCCTGAATGCCAATTGTTCGGCACCCTTGGCTGCCATTTGTGCGAACTGGCCGAGGCCGAGCTGATGCCGCTGGTGGAGCACGGCCTGATGGTCGAGTTGGTGGACATCGCCGACAGCCAGGAGCTGTTCGAGGCCTACGGCCTGCGTATCCCGGTGCTGCGCCGGGCAGACAATGGCGCCGAGCTGGGCTGGCCGTTCGACGCCGAACAGGTGGTGGCCTTCCTGCGCTGAAAACTGGCGTCGCGCAGCTTCCGCCTGTCGCCCTTGCCTGGAATTCGTTGGCGAGATCCATCGATTCGGTTACTGTATGCATATACAGTCAACGAGGAATCTCGCCATGTCTCTCACTTTCCTGACCGGTATCGAACGTTCGCAACCGTTGCCAACCCGTCTCATGGAGTTGGGCGACAGCGAGCCTGCCCCTGGCCCCATCGGCAGTGGTTTCTCACTGGACCGGACCCTGGGCCTGGGGGCTCCTCAGATCCACGGCCTGCTGGTGGACGATGACAACCTCCTGGGGTTTGGCATGTACCCCGGGGATCGCCTGATCGTCGATCGTTCCGCCACCCCGGTGGTGGATCAATACCTGGTGGTACGCCCCCACGGCTGCAGCGAGTATTCGCTGCGCCTGCTGGCACCCGATCCCCGTGGCGGCCTGCTGCTCAAGGCAGCGCGTCCGTCGATCCCTTCCATTGCCCTGGACGACTTGGGCTCGATCGAGATCTGGGGCGTGGTGCTTTGGGTCGTCAGCTACGTTGGGCACAAGCAGCCCTGATGGATGTGGTGCAGGCTTCGAACCTTCAAAGGAATAAATGATGGTCAATGTCGAACAACTGAAAAACAGCGTGAACAACATGTCTCCCGACGTGCTGCGCGAGGCGGTGCATGAGCTGCGCCTGGATGGTCTGGTCACCGAGGGCAAGACGCCTTTCAACAAGCTGCATTTCAACACCTGTTTCGCCGAGATAGAGGCCCTGTTCCAGCGTGCGGGCTATCACCGCCAGTTGGACGTCGTAGGGTACCAGGGGCTGTTGTATGCCCTTTACGATCCGGCTCGCTGGGAAGCGGTAGACGTCTTGCGCTGGCTCAAGGAGTTCACCGAGGCGGCGGCCCAGGCCAGGCAGTCCTGTGCCTGAAGGTGGGCAAACTCTTCCTAGGCTGCCGGGGATCGCTGTTGGATAATGCCGGCTTGGATCGATCCCTCGAGTTTTTGTATGTCTTGCGTGAGTTTTTCTGCGGCACAGCATCAGGCCAGCACTTTGTACCTGCCTCCAGGCCCCTGGGCGACCGTGCTGGATTGCCTGTGCGATCACTTCAAGGCCATCAGTCGCGAGCAATGGCTGGACCGGTTTGCCCGGGGGCGGGTGCTGGACGGACAAGGCCAGCCCATCGCTGTGGAGCTGGCCTATCGTGAAGGTTTGCTGATTCACTATTTTCGCGAGGTACCGAACGAAAAGGTGATTCCGGTGCAGGAGACGGTGCTGTATGCCGACGAGCACCTGGTGGTGGCGGACAAGCCGCATTTCCTGCCGGTGACCCCGGCGGGCGAGTATGTCGAGCAGACCTTGCTGCGGCGGTTGATCCGTCGCTTTGACAATCCGCACCTGGTGCCCCTGCATCGTATTGACCGGCACACCGCTGGGCTGGTGCTGTTTTCCGCCAACCCGGGTAGTCGCTCGGCTTATCAGGCGCTGTTTCCCACCCGGCAGATCGAGAAGCGCTATGAAGCCATTGCCGGGGCCTTGCCCGAGCTGGTCTTCCCGCTTTTGCACAAGAGCCGGCTGGTGGACGGCGAACCCTTCTTCCGCATGCAGGAGGTCCCAGGTGTGAGCAACACCGAGACCCTGGTGGAAGTCCGGGAAAAGCATGGTGACCTTTGGCGTTACGGGCTGTATCCGGTGACGGGCAAGAAGCACCAGTTGCGTGTGCACATGAGCGCGCTGGGCGCGGCGATCTGCAATGATCCTTTCTATCCCCAGGTGCTCAAGGACGCTGAGGATGACCCTGCCAAGCCGTTGAAGCTGCTGGCCCAGGGCTTGCGTTTCATCGATCCGCTGACTGGCCAGGAGCGTGAGTTCGAGAGTGGTATCCGCCTCGACTGGTAAATCTCGAGACGTAGAAACGCTAAAACCCGCACCAGGCGGGTTTTAGCGTTTTCAGGTCGGCAGTCGCCAGGCTTACAGCTCCTTGACGGTACGTACCTGATCCTTGTTGATGCGAGTGCGCTTGCCGTCCAGTTGTTCGAACTCGTAGAAGCCGGAATCACTGTCGAACTTAGGGGTATCCACGGCCTGGATTTCGCGACCATCATTCAGGGTGATCACTGTCGGCGATGCGCAACCGGCGAGAGTGGCCAGGCCCAATGCGAGCATGAAAGTGGCGAGGGTCCGTTGAGTCATTGTATGTCTCCGAAATGAGTACTTATGAGTGCTGGTCTTCAGACGTATACAACGTCTGCAAGTTCCTTGGCCAGGGACATTCTGCCACGTTGGCGGGACGATCGCAGGCGTTCGCTGATGTGCGCCGCTCATTGTGCCTGATTGTTCCCGAATGAACCGACCCTCGAGGCATTGCCGGATGCACGGCGGCGGAGCGGAGGCCTGTGATATAACACCGGCCTGTTTCCCCATCACTGGATCGAGCCTATGAAAGCCAAGGCTGATGTACCTTTTGCCCCGCTGAATATCGCGGTCTTGACCGTCAGCGATACCCGCACCCTGGACACCGATACCTCCGGCCAGCTCTTCGTCGAGCGCCTGGGTACTGCCGGTCACCACCTGGCGGCGCGGGTCCTGCTCAAGGACGACCTGTACAAGATCCGCGCTCAGGTCGCCACCTGGATCGCCGATGACCACGTACAGGTAGTGCTGATCACCGGCGGTACCGGTTTCACGGGGCGCGATAGCACTCCAGAAGCGGTGGCGTGCCTGCTGGACAAGCAGGTCGATGGTTTTGGCGAGCTGTTCCGGCAGATCTCCGTGGCGGACATCGGCACCTCCACCGTGCAGTCGCGAGCGCTGGCCGGCCTGGCCAATGGCACGCTGGTCTGCTGCCTGCCTGGTTCCACCAACGCAGTGCGCACCGGTTGGGATGGCATCCTTGCCGAACAGCTGGACTCGCGGCACCGTCCCTGCAATTTCGTTCCTCACCTGAAACAGGCGGCACCCTGTGAATCCCGTGGCTAAGCCGGGCAAGCTCGGTGCCCTGATGCCTGTGGAGGAGGCGCTGGAGCGCCTGCTGGCGATGGCCGAGGCGACGCCGATCCGCGAGCGCGAGCGTTTGCCACTGGCGGCGACCCAGGGGCGGGTGCTGGCCGAGCCCCTGGTATCCAGCCTGGACCTGCCGCCCTGGCCCAACAGCGCCATGGATGGTTATGCCCTGCGCCTGGAGGATAGGAAGGGCGAGCCCCTGCCGGTCAGCCAGAAGATCTTCGCCGGCCAGGTCCCGGAGCCGCTGCAACCGGGAACATGCGCGCGGATCTTCACCGGGGCCCCGGTGCCGGCCGGCGCGGATTGTGTCCAGATGCAGGAAAACACCGAGGTCCAGGACGATCAACGGGTGCGTTTCACCGAGCCGCTGAAAGTCGGGCAGAACATCCGTCCACAGGGCCAGGAAACCACCATTGGTGAGCAGATCCTCGCTGCGGGTACTCGCCTGGGGCCTATCGAACAAGGGCTGGCCGCTTCCTTGGGATGTGCCGAGCTGGACGTGATTCGCCGTGTGCGGGTGGCGGTGCTGTCCACCGGCGACGAACTGCTGGAGCCGGGCCAACCCCTGGGGCCCGGGCAGATCTACAACAGTAACCGGGTCCTGTTGTGCAGCTGGCTGCAGCGCCTGGGCTGCGAAGTGCTGGACGCCGGGATCCTGCCTGACGACCTGGCCGCAACCCGCGAACGCTTGGCAGAGCTCAAGGGCGTCGACCTGATCTTGTCCACCGGAGGTGTCTCGGTAGGGGAGGCGGACTTCCTCGGCCTGGCCCTGCGCGAGGCGGGCGAGCTGGCGTTGTGGAAGCTGGCGATCAAGCCGGGCAAGCCACTGACCTTCGGGCATTTTCGGGGTGTGCCGGTGATTGGCTTGCCTGGCAACCCGGCATCGACCCTGGTGACCTTCGCCCTGTTGGCTCGTCCCTACCTGCTGCGGCGCCAGGGCGTGCAAAACATCCAACCGCTGCGTTTCCAGGTGGCGGCCGGCTTTGCCTGGCCTCAGCCGGGCAATCGGCGTGAGTACTTGCGGGGGCGGCTCGAGAATGGCCGAGCGATCATCTATCGCAACCAGAGTTCAGGGGTCCTGCGTAGCGCAGCGTGGGCCGAAGGTCTGGTGGAGGTGCTCGAAGGGCGGACCCTGGTCGAAGGTGACCAGGTCGCTTTCATTCCCCTGAGCGAGCTGCTGGATTGAACCTCCGGAGCCGGCCCGGTATTGGGCCGGCTCCGATGCGTTCAACGCAGCAGTAACAGCAGCAACAGGCCGAAACGGCTGTGAAGACCCCAGGTCACCAGACCCGCCAGCAGGGCTGCGGCGAATGCCAGTCGACCCAGGCGCTTGAGCAATGACGATAGGCGGGACTGAGGCGGGCGCGGCTCGCGGAACTCCTGGCTTGAAGGGCTGGATAGCCAGGCGTTGTCTTTGATGCGGTTGAGCGTCGAATGCGCTCGTGGATACAACCCCTTGTCATTCATGACCTTGTACTTCCCTGTTTGAGGCGTCAGTGCCTGACGACCACAGTCACTGATCGGTGCTGGAGGGTCAATTCGGGGGATTCTCTTTCTAAAGTCAGAAAAGTTACTGCCGCGGCCCTGGCTGAGGGCGAGCGTTGGGGCCGTCCCAGTAACGGCGGTACATGCCCAGGCGCTTCTTCAGGCCCAGGGGCAGGTAGCGTTCCTGCTGGCTGAGCTTGTAGGCGAACAGCTTCAGTGCATTGCGCAGCAATGAGCCTGGCCATTGCAGCAGCCGTCCGAGACCGAGGAACGCCAGTTCGGATTTGACGTAGCGCAATCCTTCGCCGCCGGCGCCGCCGAAGGCCTGGCGGATCCAGGGCTCCCGGGCGTGGAACACCCCGATGTCGAAATAGCGGCGAAACTCTTCCCTGAGGCTGTAGTTGTGGGAGTGGTGGCAACAGGCTGTGCCTTCATAGACGACCTTCCAGCCGGCCAGGAGCATCTTGGCGCCGACGTACATGTCCTCGGACAGGATCACGTGGTTGGGAAAACCGCCCACTTGCATCAGCGCCTCGCGACGATAGGCCGAGAACGAGTTGGACATGAAGGCGGTCTTGATGCCCAGCGCCGGCACATCGGCCAGGCTCTTCACCTGGGACGTGGGAGGGTAGTTGAACAGCCGCGCATGGGTGGCCAGGGGGCTGGCATCCAGGTGCGGCAGTTGGCGCCCGCACACGGCTCCCACTTGTCCATCGGCGAAGGGCGCGACGATCCTGGCGATGCCCTCGGCATCGGCGAGGTAGGCGTCCTGGGTCATGAACACATAGACGTCGTAGTCGGCATTGCGCTCCACCATCAGTTGCCGGGTACCACCGTGATTGAAGTCGCGGCTGTCGATGCGCAGCACGTTGGGGCAACGCGACACGGCCAGTTCATAAGTGCCGTCGCTGGAGCTGGAATCGACGATCAGGGTATCGAAGACGGCGCTCTGGATGGCCAGGGAATCCAGCAACCGGGCCAGGTCCCGGCAACCGTTGTAGGTGGGGATTACACAGGCCACGCGCAGTGCCGACATAGATGCCTCCGGTTCAGGTCAGGTTCTGGCGCCAGGGGCGCAGCCAGGCGGCGAGTCCCAGCAACAATAGCAACCCGCAGGCACTGCTCAGGGCCAGTTGCCAGATGATCGAGGTCAGCGGATGCAGGAACAGCGCCGCCAGCAGCATGCCGCCGATGCCGATCGACCAGTGGCTGCGCCAGGGCAGCAGGCCCAGCAACTGCTGGCGGCGCATCAGCAGCAGGGCGGTGAGCACCACCCCACAGATGGCCGCCAGGGCGATGCCCACCAGCCCCAGGAAATAGGGAAGCGCAGCTAGCAGCAAGGCATTGAGCAGGCTGCCGGCCAGTTCGCAGTTGAGCGGCATGCGGGTATCTCCCGCAGCGTAGGCATAACGCGCCAGCAGGGCGTTCCAGGCACCGAACAGCAGTGGCACCGAGAACCAGGCCAGCAGGTTCGGCAAGGGGCTGTTCGCTGCCTGGGAAGGCAACAGCAGATGCACCAGGGCCGCCGCGGCGCCGATCAGCCCCACCACCGCCGGGATGGTCAGCAGGCTGGCGCTGCTCAGGCCCTTGCGCAGCAGATCCAGCCGTTGTTCGCCGGAGCTGCCGCTCATCAGGCCCAGCAGCACCTGGTTGAGGCTCATCAGGGCGATCAGCGGCAGGTTGATCAGCTTGCGCGCCAGGTTGATCCAGGTGACCGCACCCTCGCCCAGCAACGAGGCGGCCATGCGTTCCAGCAACGCCAGGCCCTGGCTGGCCAGGTTGCTGCTCAGCAACGGCCCGATGCGCTGCAGCAACTCGCGGCCGGCCCCGGGCGCGCCCTGGATGCGCCAGGGGCGCCAGCCCTCGCGCAGCAGGCTGGGCAGCAGCACGCTGGGCATCAGCACGCTGCCCAGGACACAAGCGGCCGCCAGGCCGGTGGGGCTGGCGGCATGGTGCAAGCTGGCCAGGTAGAGCACTGGCGGCAGGTTGAACAACAACGAGCCCAGCCCTGCCAGGACAAAACGCGAACGAGCCTGCAAGGGCACGCAGAACAGGCTGTGGAGGATGAATCCAGGTGCGCACCAGGCGAGCCAGTGCAGGCCACCGCTGGCCAGGGCGTAGCCGTCATTGGAAAGGCCTGGGCCCACCAGGCGTACCCACAGGGGCGCGCCGAGGCTCAGTATGCCGCCCAGCAACAAGCCGCAGAGCAACAGGCGCGGGGCCAGGGCGGCGAGCCAGGCCTGCTGCTGCGTGGCCGAGCGTTGCTGGTACAGCGGCAGGGCCGCGGCGCTGAGCAGGCCGGCGGCCAGGGCCATGCGCAGGGCCTCGGGCAGGAACATCGCCACCAGGAAACCATCGCTCTGGCCGCCCGCACCCCAGGCGGCCACCAACAGCCACTCCCGGGCGAAGCCGGCGGCCAGGCCGGTCAGGGTGGCCAGGGTCAGCCACAGCGTTGCGCCGAACATGCCGGGCGTTTCAGTGGAACAAAGTGAACAGGCCTTTGCCGCCCACTTTGTAGTTGAGGTTACGACAGCGTTCGCCCTTGATCGCGGCATCCGGGCCGCTGACGATGGCATAGGGCGGCACCGGCTTGGACACCACCGATTGGCCTCCGACCACCGCGCCCTCACCGATATCGGCGCCATAGGAAAGCAGTGCGCGACTGGCGATCCAGGCGTAGTCATGGATATAGATCGGCCCGCCGACCGCCCAGAACTCCGGCTCCTTGAGGTCGTGGCCGCCGGCGATGATCAGTACGTGGGAAGCGATGGTCACGTGATCGCCGATGATCAAGCCACCCCGGGCATCGAGTTGGCAATGCCAGGCCACGGTGCTGTCCTGGCCGATGCGCAGGCTGTCGATACCCAGTACCTCGGTGTTGCGCCAGACCGTGGAGCCCTTGCCGATCTTCGCCCCGCCCATGCGCAACCAGAGCAGGCGCAGGGTATGGCTGGGGATCTTGCAGATCAGGATGTTGTACATCTGCTCCCAGGTGCGCAGCATGCGATCGCGCAGGGTCGGCCAGTTGATGCCGTACATGGGGATCAGCGCGCCTTTTACTTCGCGACCCAGCAGGGCATAGAAGCGCCGGGGCAGGGCCGGTTCGATCTTCGATTCGATGTTCAGGTAGCTGATGTAGGTAAGGATGTTGCCCTTGAGGGGCTGCTCGAAAATCACGTCGTTTTCCAGCATCCACTGATAGGCCGCTTCCAGTTCCTCGAGGCTTACGCCCATTTTTTGCGCATATTCGGGCAGTGCCTGTTTCAGGTTCTGCGAGTGAAAGAGGCGATGTTTCATGAATGGTTTCCTGAGCTAGAAGATTCTGGAGCATTGCCTGGCGCCGCGGCCTGGGCCTTGAGCCGCAGGCGCCTGGCTTCATGCAGGTTGAGGCCCAGCAGCAGCCAGAACAGGGCGGCCAAGACCTGGGTGAAGCTGAAATAGTGGTCGAACAGGCCGCTGATCAGCGCCGCGCTCAGCCCCGCGCCGCTGCCCAGCCACAGCGCGTTGTCCCGGGTCAGGCGGGTTTGCAGGCCAGGGGCCCGGGTTTCCCGCCACCAGCTCCAGATCACCGCGACAAACAGCAGCATGCCCGGCACGCCGATCTTGTAGATGTAGTTCAACCACAGGTTGGAAATCCCCCACAGGCCAGTGCCAGGCACCGGCGGATCGACCTTGAAGCCGATGCCGAAGGGGAACATCGCCATGGCCTCGGGGAAGTGCGTGTACTCGTCGACCCGCACGCTGGTACTGGCATCGTTGGAGGTGAACAGGGTCAGCAGGCGATCCTGCAGGGGCGGGTAGGACATCATGAGCAGGGCGCCCAGGACGAAGCCGCCCATGAGCATGCGTCCGGTGTAGGGCACCCGCTGGCGGGCCATCCAGATCAGTACCACCAACAGGCTCAACAGGGCGCCACGCGAGCCTGAGAGCAACAGGCCGACCGCGCCCAGCAAGGCCACGCCCAGTCCCAGGCGGCGTTCCCAGCCGCTTCGGGTCAGGCCGAAGCAGAAGGCCAGCGGCAGGATCAACGCCATGGCGCCGCCAGTGACGTTGGGGTGCATCCAGGGCGAGCCCATGCGGTTGGCCAGGGCGCTGAGGCTGTCGCCCAGCACGGCGATGCCGCCGTAGCCGAGTCTTTCCAGGATCGGGGTCATGGCGGTGGCGGTGCCGCTCTTGAGGAATACGCTGATCGACAGCAGCAGGAGCATCAAAGTCCCCAGCAACAGCCCGCAGACCAGTTGCTCCCGGGCCCGTTGCTCCTGCAAGAGGCGCGGCACCAGGAACAGTGCCGACAGGTTGAGCAGCCAACGCACCCAGTTCACCGGCCCGTTGCCCACGGCGTCGACCGTCAACTGGCCGATGATGAAGGGCAGGGCGCTGAAGGCCATCAGCGCCAACAACAGCTTCTCGGTACGCAGCAGCCGGGGCGGGCGCGGCAGGTTGGAGAACAGGTTCTGGGTCAGGACGCTGACCCAGACCAACAGCAGCAGCGCCTCGGAGACCGTGGTACGCAGGCCGATCTGTACCGTCGAATAGGGCAGGAAGGTGGCCAGCACGGCGAACAGCAGCAGCCCGCGCAAAGGTTGGCGGACCACGGTCACGGCCGCGGCGATGGCGACCATCAGCACCAGTACCTTCAAGGGCGGCAGCAGCCAGATCAGCACGCCGAAAACCAGGCTGAAGATCAGCGCCAGCGGCAGGGCGATGGGCATTACTTGAGCTCCTCGAGCAGTTCATCCAGGCGCTGGCGATAAGCGCCTTCGGCGTAACCGGTGGCCCAGGCCTGGAGCGCCGCCGGATCTTCCTTGGGAGAGTCGGTCAACTGCACCATCAACTGGCCCAGCGCGGCACTGTCGGTGGGCGAGAAACGCGGGCTGCCGGCCGGGGTGATTTCATCCAGGGCCGAGCCCGAGGCCACTGCCACCGGGGTGCCGACGCTCAGCGCCTCGATCACCGGCAAGCCGAACCCCTCGGCATAGGAGGGTTGCCACAGGCGCAGGGCCTGGCGGTAGACAGCGTGCAGTTGGCTGTCGCTGATGTCGCTGAGGAAATGCAGGCCGTGCAGGGCCCGTAGTTCGCTGGGCAGATGCTCGGGGGCGCCGATCAGCAGCAGTTCCGGGACGTCGGCCGATTGCTGGCGTGCGGCCTGCCAGGCGGCGACGAACCAGGGAATGTTCTTGCGTGGTTCGCGAGTGCCCACTACCAGCCAGTAGCGCTCGGGAAGTTGCAGTTCACTGATGTCGGCCGGCTCGCCGCTGAAGCCGGCCACCAGGTTGGGCAGGACCCGGACCTTGTCCCGGGCGGCGGGGAACAGCTTGACCAACTCATTGGCGGTGTACTGCGAGGGCGTCCAGATGCGGTCCGCCTGCTTCACCGAATAACCGATGGAGAGCTTGTCGCTCTGGCGGTAGAAGCGTTCCTTGAGGCGCGAGCCATGGCTGTTGCTCAGGGTCAACTGGAACAGGTCGTGCAGTTGCAGCACATAGCGCAAGTCCTGGGGTTTCTTGCCCAGCGGCAGGCCCATGTTGAAGTTGCAGATGTAGACCTCGACCCCCGCCTCGCGCAGGGCACCTGGTAGAAAGCCGCCTTCGAAGCGCAGCCGTCCGGGCAACCGGTGGATGCCTTGCAGCGCCGCTCCCCAGCGCGGGCAGTGCACCCGGCGACGTAGTGGATGATCTTCCGGGGCCACGCCGAACAACTGCAGGCTGACCTGCGGGTTGGCGCGCAGGGCTTCTTCCAGCGCCAGATTCTGCCGGCCAATCCCGGTATTGCTGTAACCCGCGGCGGGGCGGTAATCCAGGCCTATGCGCATACGGATACTTCTTCCTTGACAGAGGGGAGTTGGTGATAGACCGCTTCGAGCTGGGCGGCAGCGGCGCTCCAGTCATGCTTGGCCAGGACGTAGGCTCTTCCGGCCGCGCCGACGCGACGCAGGCGCTCGGGGTCGGCCAGCGCCTGGGCGAGGATTTGCACCAGGGTCGCGGAGTCTTCGCCGCCCAGGTAGTGCTCGCCGTTTTCCACCTGCAGGCCCGAGCAGCCCTGGGCCGTGGTGACCACCGGCAAGCCGGCGGCCATGGCTTCGAGGACCTTGAGCTTGGAACCTCCGCCCTGGCGTAGCGGGGCGAAGAACAGCGTCGAGCGTCGTTGCAGGTCGCGCAAGTCGGGAACGAAGCCTTGCCATTCGATGCGCGGGTCGGTCCAGCGTTGGCGGAAGCTGTCCGGCAGCGCATAACCGCAGATGGCGAAACGTACGTCCGGGTTGAGGGCCCACAGCTGCGGCAGGATATTGTCCAGGGCCCATTCCACGGCATCCAGGTTGGGGCTGTATTCGTAGTTGCCGATGAACAACAGCCGCTGGCTGGAAAAGTCCGGCTGCACCGAGACGTAATGCCCGCAGTCGACGCCGTTGACCACCACCGGCGCCGGCTTGCCGCTGAGGCGGGCCAGGGTCACGGCATCCTGTTCGGTCACGGCCACGACCCGGGCCGCCTGCTGGAATACCCGGGTTTCCCAGCGCCGGTAGCGCCACTGGTCATACAGGGTGAAGGGCTTGGACCAGGCTGGCAGGCGGTCGTAGCTGGCGGCTCCGAGGGCCGACTCGACATTGTGCTCGGTGAGGATGAAGTCTTGTTCGTGCTCGCGCAGTGGTTGCTCGAAGGGTTGGAAGCTGTAGCTGTGTTCGATCTGCACCACGTCCCAGGGCTCCTCCAGCAATTGCCGGAAACGCTGTTGCAGCGGCTCGGCCAGGCCATTGATCGTGGCCAGCATCGGGTACGGCGCGAACAGCACCGCCAGCAGGGTCTTGAGGCTGCGCAGGGGCCGGCGCGGCAGCACGATCAGGCGGTCCAGCCAGGGTTCCAGGGCGGCGCGCGAGGCTTCGTCCAAAGGCGTCTTGGATTGCACCAGTAGGGTAATGCGGTGCCCACGGGCGGCCAGGGCCCGCAGCAGATGGTATTGCCGGGTCTTGCCGCCGCTGGTGGCTGGCCAGGGCAGGTAGGGCAGGGTCCAGAGAATCTTCATGTTCACCACACCAGGAGTTGCAGGCTGGTTTTCAACGGCACGTTGATGCCCTGGGCCCCGCTCAAGTCGGTGCGGGTGCCGGCCAGCGGGTCATGCAAGGTGGCGCTGGCCAGCCCGGGGATCTGCAGGCTGGAGCCGCTGGCGCTCCAGAACATCCACACATGGGAGCCATCGGGGCGGGTCCAGGCGATGCTGTAGAGATCGCCCGGGGCATTGGCCAGGGGCGGCGGGTCGGCGGGGGCCAGGCTGGGGCCGGTGGTTTCGAGGAAATACTTGAGGGCGGTGTAGACCGGCTTGGGGTCGCCGGCCAGGTCCACCAGGCCATAGGACTGGTCGCGGTTGGTGGCCCGGGCGTCCAGGTCGCTCAGGTTGAACAGGAAGATCCGCTGGTAGTCCATGGCCGCCATCAGGGCCAGGCGCCGCAGGGTGTAGTCGGCTTGGCCACTGGGGCCGATCATCGCCTGCATCTCGCGTTCGCCGGTGGTATAGCTCGACCAGCCCCATTCGGTGGCCCAGACCTGCTGCACGCCCTTGCCGTGCAGGGCACTGTTGAGGAAGTTGCCCCGGGCCAGGAAATCCTTGGCCGCCGGGTCATCACCCTCGGGGTACTCGGAGTAGGGGTGGTAGGCGGCGATCAGGTTGTCGTTGCCCAGGCCCTGGACCAGCAGGTTCTCGAGCATCAGCCCGGGAGTGCTGCGCATCTGGCTGTAGTAGGCCATGCCGGCGGTGGCCACGGGCTTGTTCGGCAAGGCGGCACGGATGGCGTTGCTGGTGGTGCCGAGCAGTTGGTCGTAGGCGCTGGGATCTTCCTTGGGCAGCCAGACGATGTTCGGCTCGTTCCAGACCTGCCAGGTGTTCACCTGGGGATAGCGCTGGGCGAGCATCTTCATGCGCTGGGCGAAGACGTTGAAGTCCTTGGGCGGGTACTGGTCGGAGGGCGGCGCGCCGGCCGGGACGTTGGCGGCGAAGGGCGCTGAGCCGACCATGTAGGCGAGGATCTTGTAGTGGCGATCCTTCATGGCGTTCATCGCGCCATCCAGGGTGTCGAGTTTCAGCTGATTTTCCACGGGTTCGATCATGGCCCAGTGGATGGAGAGGCGGACCCAGTTCAGGCCCAGGGCGTCGAGACGGTCCATCTGCTTCTGGTACACGCTGGGGGCGAAATACTGGAATTGCGCATTGACCCCGAGGAAGTCCTTCCAGATTACCGGTCGCGGTCCGCGCATGGTGTTGTCGGCCAGGACCGGGCCGGCCAGGCTGGCCAGCAGCACGAGCAACAGGCCTGATCTACGTGGCATGGACATGGGCAGCTCCTGCGCAGGCATCGGCGAACACTCGGGCGAAGCGTTCGGCGGTTTGGCTCCAGACCCGATGCGCGCCGATCATCGCGGCGTGCTCGGCCCAGCGTTCCACCAGCTCCGGGCTGGCACACAGGTGGCTGATCTCGGCGGCCAGGGCCGCGACGTTGCCCTGGGGAAAGATCACGCCATTATCCTGCGCGACTTCCTCGGCGAACGAACGGGCATCGGAGGTGATGGCCCCGCGGCCACAGGCCACGGCCCAGGACAGCGCTCCGCTGGTGCCGCGCAACTGCCCCAGGAGCTTGAGCTTGCTCGATTCGCGATAGGGCAGGACCATCACATGGTGGTCCTGGATGACTCGGGGGATATCACCGGCCGGCAGGTCCAGCTGCCAGTCGATGCTGTCCTGCAGGTTCAGGCGCTGGATGTGCTGGCGCAACTGGTCCAGGTAGCTGCCCGCAGTGCCGAAGGCCATTTCCGGCTCGCTGCCTCCGGCCAGGGTCAAGCGCAGGCGCTGGCGCAGGTCCGGTTGTTGGGTGAAGACCATGGCCAGGGCATCCAGCAGGTCCTCGATACCCTTGCCGCGATAGATGAAGCCGAAGTACAGCAATCGAAGTGGCGTCAGCGGCGGCAGCGGCCGGGCAGGGATCGCCAGGTTGCCATGGGGAATCACCACCATCTGCTCGGCGCGCAGCCCCATGCGCTGGCGCAGGCACTCGCCGCCGGCACGGGTCAGGGTGATCAGCCGGTTCAGGCTGCGGGCCAGCTGTTTTTCCTCGTGCAGGCAGATCGGGTCGGCCAGTACCGTGGCCAGTTGAGGCATCGGTGAAGGCAGGCGTGTGGCCAGCGACAATGGCCAGGGCAAGGCGGCCCGGCGCCAGACCAGGCGCTCGGGGTCATGCACGGTGGCGCTCAGGGGCAGGCTGGGGAAGCGCTGGCGCAAGGCCCTCAAGGCATGGAACTCGGCCAGCCGGCCGCCACCGAGCTCGGCGTGTACCAGGTCGATATCCTGCCAGTCGACCTGGGCCACGCGCTCGGTGGCCCGCTGCGGATCGTTGCCCAGGCCTTGCAGTGGTGTGCTGATCCGTATCCCTCGTTCCTGCAGGGCCGTGCGCAAATGCGCGGCATAGTCGGCGATGCCGTTCTGCTCGGGAGGCATGGGGGCCAGCACGGCGATATGCATCAATGTGGGCTCCTGATCCGCGCCATGAAGCTGAGCACGCTTTCCGGAATACCGAAGCGCCGGCGGTTGAGGATGATGCCGTCGACGCGCTTGAAGGCGGTGTTGAGGATCGACAGGGCGTTTTGCAGGACCGGTACGGTGGTGGTCTCGGCCTCGATGATCAGGGCGATCAGGTCGGCTTCGCGCAGGCTGACGAAGGCCTCCTGGTTGGAGAAGAAGCCCGAGGCCTCCAGCAGTACGATTTCACCGGGCTGTGCGGTGGGGGCGCCGTTGACTCGCACGCCGTGGCCGCGCTCCTGCAACAGGTCGCGCAGATGGCCGGTCACGAAGCTCACGCCTTCGCCGTGGCGGGCCGAGGTCAGGCCGATCACCAGGCCGCGCTCGGTCACCTGTTTCAGCGGCAGCACGCCATACAACCGGTACAGGCTGGCGGTGAAGGCGCTGTTGCGCTGCGGCAGGTGGCTGTCCAGGTCCTGCAGGCTGGTCCAGACCTTGACCCCGAAGCGCTCCTCCAGCTGGTCGGCGTCGTGGATGCGCTGGTCCAGCAGGTAGAAGAAGTACAGGGCCAGCAGGCCTACCGCCAGGCTCAGGGGAATGGCCGCCAGCAGCATGGTCAGGCTCTTGGGGAAGATCCGGCTGGGCTGGAAGGTGGCGTCCTCGATGACCGCGATGTTGCTGATCTGGCTCTGGTCCAGCTCGCGGTCGATCCGCGCCTTCTCGGTGCTGTCGCTATACAGGGCGAAGCTTTTCTCGGCGGCGCTGAGCTCGCGCTGCAAACGGGCCAGTTCAGGTTCCAGGTCCAGGGCATGGCGCCGGTCCTGTTCCAGCTTGAGCAACTGGCTTTCCTGTTGGGCAGCCTGGGTTTTCAGGCGGCTGAGGCTGGCTTGCTGGTCGGCGAAGCTGTTCTGCAGGCGGGTGTAGACCGGGTTCGGCGCCAGGTTCTCACTGCGCTGGACCGTGGCGTTTTCCGCCCGTAGCAGGGCCTGCAGGTTGGCGATCGCCGCATCCATGGCCCGGACCGGCGGGGCGCCCTCCTTGAAGGTACGGAGCATCTCCTGGCGCTCGATCTGCTTGGCGTTGATCCGCTGTTGCAGGTCCTGGCGGTCGGGGTTGAGACTCATTTGGCGCCCGATGCTGATTTCTTTCTTCATGCTGTTGAGCTGCTGCTGGATGGTGTCCAGGCCGCTCTTGGTGGAGGCCACCGCACGAGTGGTATTGAGGTGTTCGCCGCGCAAGTTGTTGAGGTTGCGCGAGATATCGTTCAGCCGCTCGTCGATGCTCACCGCGCCCAGCTGGTTGAGGTAGTCGGCGATCTGCTTCTTGTAGCCGAGGATGCGCTGGTTGGTGCTGGTGCTCTCGGTTTCATAGAAGGCGTACAGGCTCTTGCGCCCCAGGGTCTGTGCACGCTCTTGTTGGTACTGTTCGATCCAGCTCTTGACCACGGTCTGCGCCACTTGCGGATCGTTCCAGGTGAAGCTCACTTCGATCACCGAAGAGCCGGCGGCGTGGGTCACGCTGAAGTTCTTCAGCATGCGCTCGGTCAGGCGTTCGACCGGGGTTTGCTTCTCCACCAGGCCCACCAGTTGCAGCAGCCCGCGAAACAGGTCGGCGATACCTTCGACCGCGCCCTTGAGCGCGTTCTTGATGGTGCCTAGTACGCCGCCGGGCTGGGGCTGGCGCGACAGGTCGTCGAGGTACTGCTGCGCCACTTTGCGGGCGATGGGGGCGCCGGTGAGGATGCGCTCCTCGTCGAGGATCGGATCACGTTGGGCGCTGGGAATCACCACTGCCTGGCGGTCGGAAATCTCGATGGGCAGGGTGCTGGTGTCGCGGCCCGGCTTGACCAGCAGCAGGGCGGTGGACTCGAAGCGGTTGGGCAGCAGGAAGGCGCCCAGCACGATGATGATGAACGTCACCAGGACGGTGATCTTGACCTCGCGCTTGAAGATGAAGAACAGCCGCAGCAAATCGCGAAAGGAACGGATATTGATCATATGGGCAGTCCTTGGCGATCAATTGGATTGGCGGTTGATTTCGTAGCTGGCCCCGATACCGATCGACTTGGTGAACGGAATCAGCTGGTTGAGGTACACATCCACCCACTCGATACCGTTGCCGACGCTGGACTTGGGCACGAACACCACGTCGCCGCGTTGCAGCAGTACCGGCGCCGCCCCGGCGTTCCCGGCGATCATGAACTTGCGGTAGTCGAAGAAGTAG
This sequence comes from Pseudomonas piscis, assembly GCF_009380155.1. GTDB lineage: Bacteria > Pseudomonadota > Gammaproteobacteria > Pseudomonadales > Pseudomonadaceae > Aquipseudomonas > Aquipseudomonas piscis. The sequence continues at coordinate 996,561 of NZ_WHUV01000003.1, forward strand.
GTCTTGTAGCGCCCGTCCTCGCCTTCGCGCAGCAGGGCGATGTTGCGGCTGTCGCCCACTGACAGCAGGCCCCCGGCACCGACGATGGCCTGTTCCAGGGTGGTGGTGACGGTCACCGGCAGGGACGCCGGGTTACGCACCGATCCACCGACGAACACTGTATTGCCTGGTGCCTGGTTGATGTTCACGGTCAGCGCCGAGTCCTGGTAGACGTTCTTCAGCTTGCTTTCCAGGACCTGGGTCAACTGCTGCGGGGTGAGCCCCGCCGCCTTGATCTGGCCGGCATAGGGATAGGAGAAGGTGCCGTCGTTGAGCACGGTGAACAACGTCAGCTCGTAGATCGAGTTGGCGGTGAAGGCCGAGATCGACGGTGCCTCGCCGGTATTGCGAACGATGCGCAGGGTGTCTCCCGGGCGGATTCGCTGCGGCGGCAGCGGCTTGCCAGCCAGGGCCTCGCCAGCCCGGTGGCCTTGTTCGAGGTCCTGCCCGGGAGGCAGTTCCACCTTGGCCGGTATGGAACAGGCGCACAGCATGAGAACACTGGAAATCAGCAGCAGTCTTTTCATCGAGCGGTCTTCCTGGCGTGCATAGTCACAACTCCCTGTCGGGCCAGATTCGGGGGCAGAGCGCGGTTTCAAGTCTTGGCAGGCTCGGCGGGAACCCGACCATAAATATCGTTGAAGCGCACGATGTCGTCTTCGCCGAGGTACTCCCCGCTCTGTACTTCGATCATCACCAGGTCGATTACCCCGGGATTGACCAGGCGGTGGGTGCGGCCAGGCTTGATGAAGGTCGACTCGTTGGTGTTGAGCAGGAACTCGTCCTCGCCATTGGTCACCCGGGCCATGCCGCTGACGACGATCCAGTGCTCGCTGCGGTGGTGGTGCATCTGCAGCGACAACGAGGCGTCGGGCTTGACCATGATGCGCTTGATCTTGAAGCGCGGTCCTTCCTCGAGCACGGTGTAGGTGCCCCAGGGCCGGGTCACGGTGCGGTGCAGCTTGTAGGCGTCGTGGCCCAGGCGCTTGAGCTCCTGGGCGATCAGCTTGACGTCCTGGCTGCGCTTGCCATCGGCCACCAGCAGGGCGTCCGGAGTGTCGATGATGATCAGGTCGTTCAGGCCGACCCCGCCCACCAGGCGCTTGCGCGAGTCGATGTAGCAGTTGTGAACATCATGCAGCACTGTCTCGCCATTGCACTGGTTGCCGTGTTCGTCCGCCGCAGTCAGTTCCCGCACCGCCTGCCAGGAGCCGATATCGCTCCAGCCGAGCTGGCAGGGCACCACGGCGACTTTCTTCGAACGCTCCATCACGGCGTAGTCGATGGATATGTCCGCAGCCTGGGCGAAGCTGTCGCCGTCCAGTTCCACTTGCAGTTCGTGCTTGCCCTCCTTGCGATGGCTCAGCTCCAGGCAGCGTTCCACGGCACTGACCACTTCGGGCACGAATTCCCGCAGTTCCTGGAGGATTGCATCGGCGCGCATGCAGAACATGCCGCCGTTCCACAGGTGCAGGCCGCCATCGACATAGCGCTGGGCGGTGGCGGCGTCAGGTTTCTCGACGAAGCGGCTGACCTGGAAGCCATCGTTGTTCAGGCCCTGGCCCTTTTCTATATAGCCGAAGCCGGTTTCGGCATGGGTCGGCACTATGCCGAAAGTCACCAGCCAGCCTTGCTCGGCCAGTTGCCGGGCACTGCCCACCGCGGCGGCGAAAGCGGCCAGGTTCTTGATCAGGTGATCGGCCGGTAGTACCAGTAACTGCGCGTCCTCGCCGTACAGGCGGCTGACGTGCAGGGCCGCGGCGGCGATGGCGGGCGCGGTGTTGCGGCCGAAGGGTTCGAGGATGAAGTCCAGGTCGACCCGCTTCTTGTTCAGCAGGCGGTAGTCATCCAGGGTACGGAAGAACACGTCGCGGTTGGTCACGGTCAACAGGCGGCCGACGTCGTCCAGGGCCGTCGCGCGCTCGAAGGTCTTCTGCAGCAGGCTTTCGCCATCGGGCAGGCGCATGAAGGGTTTGGGCATTGCCTCGCGGGATACCGGCCACAGACGGGTGCCGGCACCGCCAGCGATGATGCAGGGAATGAGTGTGCTCATTCAGAAGGCCTCGCGGGTCATGATCACTGATGGAACGGTGCGGAACAGGATGTACAGGTCGAACCAGACCGACCAGTTTTCGATGTATTCCAGGTCGAATTCGACACGTTTCTCGATTTTCTCCAGGGTATCGGTTTCGCCCCGGTACCCGTTGATTTGCGCCAGCCCGGTGATTCCCGGCTTGACCCGGTGGCGCGAAGTGTATTCCTTGACCGCCTCCTCGAAGAGAATGCCGGCGGCCTTGGTGGCCGTGGCGTGGGGGCGTGGACCGACCATGGACATGCTGCCGCCGAACACGTTGAACAACTGCGGCAGCTCGTCGAGGCTGGTCTTGCGGATGAAGCGCCCGACCCGAGTGATGCGCGGATCGCCACGGGTGGTCTGCTTCTCGGCGTTGGCATCGCTCATGTGCTGGTGCATGGAGCGGAACTTGTAGACCTGGATCAGCCGGTTGTTGTAGCCGTAGCGCTTCTGCTTGAACAGCACCGGGCCCCTGGAGTCGAGCTTGATGGCCAGGGCCACCAGCAGCATCACCGGGGACAGCAGCACCAGGGCGATGCTCGAGAGGATCATGTCCTCCAGGCGCTTGAAGAACGGCGACCAGCCCCTCAGCGGTACTTCGGAGGCGTTGAACATCGGCAGGTTGGCGACTTCGGTGATGCGGTTGTGCGCATGCCGGAAGGCCACCATGTCGGGTACCAGCAGCACGTTCACCGGCAGCCTGCGCAGTTCGCGGATCACGTAGGCCATGCGGTTCTCCGCCGACCAGGGCAGCGCCACGAGGACCTGAGTGACCTTTTCCTCGCGGATCAGGCGTTCCAGATCGCTGGAGTTGCCCAGCAGCGGCAGGTTGCACAGCACCTTGGGCAGGCGGCCGATGCGGTCGTCGATGAAACCAGTGACCCCGGAGCGGATGTCCTGGTGCTGGGCCAGGTACTCGGCCAGGCGCTGGCCGTTCTCCGTGGCGCCGAGGATCACCGCGTTCTGCAGGAACACGCCGCGCTGCATCAGTTGCTGGAACAGAGTCAGGAGGATCAGGCGCTCGATGCCGAACAGCACGAAGCTGCCGAAGAACCACGCCAGCAGCCCGCGGTTGTCGATGGTATGGAACATCAACATCGAGTAATGCATGAACAGCAGCACGCAAAAGGACGCCGACCAGGCGAACAAGGTCAGTTGGAAGCGCAACTGGTTGCTGAAGATGGATTCGGCATAGACCCCCAGGGCCTGGAAGATCAGCACGCTGATGATGCCGAAGAACACCAGGATGGTCAGGTCGCTCTTGAGCGCCGGGAGCTCGGGGCTCGCCAGCAGCAGGAGCAGGATCCCCGGAAGGATCGCGGTCAGTCCATGGACCACGCGGATGCCGAACAGGAAGTACTCGACCATGCTGGGTCGAGTCAGTAACAGGCTGTCTACAGGTTGCAACCGCATAAGATCAATTCCCTCGACCCAAGGCAAACCGGCGCCTCTGGAGGTTGGCCACCGGTCAAAAAATGCACCTTCGCATCGCGCAGTCCCGATACCGCACGAAACCAGGCAAACCATCCCTGGTCTCGATCGCAAGCCATTGGGCAGGCAGGTGCGCGCATCTGGGTGGGGCTCCTGGCACCGATCGACCCGATGGCTGCACTTGCTCATCTAAACGACTTGGCTGAGTAAAGCTCATGAAACAGCGGCTGGCGAATCGAAAACCGACTGGCGATGAAAGATCTTTTGCGCTGTACCTTTAATCCCCTGCCAGCCCCTCGGAAGTGGGGCACCAGGGCGCTTGGAGGCAAAAAAAAACGATCCGGCAGATCTTTTCCGGCCGCAGGAGAGTCAACATCTCATCAGAACCATGTGACCGATGGGAGTCATCGTGATGAGTGAACGCAAGGCGCTCTTGATACTGCATGGCAAGCAGGCCCTGAACGAGCAAGTACGGGCCGCGGTGGAGGCCAGGCGGGCAGCCGGCTGGGAGCTGGCGGTGCGCCTGACCTGGGAGGCAGGGGATGCCCAGCGCCTGGTTGGCGAGGCATTGGCCGCCGGTTATCGGCGGCTGGTCGCCGGCGGTGGCGACGGCACCCTGCGCGATGTCGCCCAGGCCCTGGCCGACGCCCAGAGCCCATGCAGCCTGGTGCTGTTGCCCCTGGGCACCGCCAACGATTTTGCCCGCGCCGCCGGGGTGCCGCTGGAACCCGCAGCGGCCCTGGACCTGCTGGATGTGCCGGCCCGGCCGATCGACCTTGGGGAAGTGGACGGGGAGGTCTTCCTCAACATGGCCACCGGCGGTTTCGGCAGCCAGGTCACGGCCAATACTTCGGAGGACCTGAAGAAGGTCTTGGGCGGAGTCGCCTATCTGTTCACCGGGTTATCACGGTTTGCCGAGCTGAGTGCCGCCTACGGTGAGTTGCAGGGGCCGGATTTTCATTGGCATGGTGAGCTGCTGGCCCTGGGCATCGGCAACGGTCGCCAGGCAGGGGGCGGCCATGAGCTCTGTCCCCAGGCGCTGGCCGATGACGGCTTGCTCGATGTCAGCATCCTGCCGGCGCCCCAGGAACTGGTGGGAACCCTGAAGAACCTGCTGGCCGGGGGGATGGCGATCGACAAACTGTTCGTTCGCACCCGCCTGCCCTGGGTCGAGATAAAGGCCTCGCGAGGGCTGGATATCAACCTCGACGGCGAGCCCCTGCAAGGCGACCGGCTGCGTTTCGAAGTCCGGCCCGCGGCCTTGCAGGTGCATCTGCCTGCCGATTCGCCGCTGTTGGGCGGCGCTGGTTGACTCAGTCGTCGAGGCTGATGATGCGCTCGCGTACGGCGAACAGCACCAGCCCGGCGACGTCGAAGATCTGCAGGCGCTTCATGATCTGGGAGCGATGGGTTTCCACGGTCTTGATGCTCAGGCCCAGCCCCTGGGCGATTTCCCGGGTGGACTTGCCGCGCACGATCAGGCGCAGGATTTCCAACTGACGGGCTGTCAGGTTGTGGTTGTCCGCCGGCGGCGGCTGGGTCTTCTGGGTGCGGGTCAGGGCCTGGGTAATCACGGTGTGGGCGATGGCCGGGCTCAGGTAGCGCTCGTCGTTGCGCAGCGCTTCGAGGGCGTGTTCCAGTTCGGTGGCGGTGGTGTCCTTGAGCAGGTAGCCATGGGCTCCGGATTCCAGCGCCTGCATGATCAGCGCCGGGTCGGTGTGCATCGACAAGATCAGCACCTTGCTGTGTGGATGGGTGGCCTTGAGTTGTCGCAGGGCCTCCAGGCCGCCGGTGTGCTTCATCGACAGGTCTAGCAGGACGATGTTCGGCCGCAGTTTCTCGACCATTTCCAGCAGGTGCGCGCCATCGTCGGCTTCACCGATCACGGCGTATCCGGGAATGTCCATGACCAGGGCGCGCACGCCAGCCCTGATGAGCGAGTGGTCATCCACCAAAAGTAAATTACAGGTCAATGTAGAACCTTATTTGTACTGGCCCGCTCAAGGGTGCGAGGGGCCCAGGGAAAAAGTGCTTCGATCTGGGTGCCCTGGCCTGTCTCACTGGTGACCTTGAGGAAACCGCCCAGTTGATTGATCCGCTCCTGCATCCCGGCCATGCCACGCTGGCCTTGGGCGCCGGGGTTGGCGGCGGGGGAAAAACCCTGGCCGTCATCGCTGATGAACAGCGACAGGCCTTCGGGCAGGCGTTGCAGGCGCACCAGCAGGTTGTTCGCCCGGGCATGCCGAAGCGTGTTGGTCACCGCCTCCTGGGTGATGCGGAATGCGGCGACGGCCATTTCTTCCGGGATGCCCGACAGGCGCTGGTGGCATTCCAGGCTCCAGTGCACCGAGGTGTTCTCCAGGGTCTTGAGCAGGTGGGCGCGCAGGCTGGCCTCCAGGCCCAGGCTGGTCAATTGCCGGGGGTTGAGGATGGCGGAAACATCGCGCACCTTGGTCAGGGTCTCTTCCAGGGTGGTGCCGAGCAGGGCGAAATGCTCTTGCAGGTCTTCCGGCAGGCGCCGCTTGAGCCAGTCGGCCTGCAACTTGGCGGCCGTCAGCAGTTGGCCGATGTCATCGTGCAATTCGCGGCTGAGCCGGTGACGTTCGTTTTCCTTGACTTGCAGCAGGCGTTCGGCGAGCTCCTGGGGCTGGAAGCGGATGGACTTGCGCGAGTAGCCGTACTGCCCCCAGATGCAGGCCAGTGCCGCAATGTTGAGAAGTACCAGGGTCAGGGGCAGGGAGTCCCCGAGGCAATAGACCAGCACGGTGCCCACCGCCGAGCCTGAGCACAGCAACAGGCTGAGCCAGCGCAGGTGATCATGGGAGGGCGGCCAGGAGAAGAGTGACTTGAGACTGGCGTACATGACGGATGGAGCCAATGAATGTTCGCTGCGAAGAGCCTGGTCAGGAATGGATGGCCAGGCTTGTTTGAGAAACGGTGCTATTTGAATATCCGGTTTCAATCAACTCTGTCTGTATTTCTGCTACAGGCCCGATAGTGATTGTCGACATTGGAATCAATGTGCCATTAAGTATGTCCATTAGTGCGCCGCATAATACCACCGAAGATACTGCTGGTCGCGCCCAAGTGCCTGGGTATATATGTCCTGGAGGTCAGGAAAACCATGGTCGATCATTCCTGTCCCGGGTTGCCGGGGGGCTGTTGCGAGCAATGAATCCGGGGGAATCCGCTGCTGCAGGTACACGCAAGTCCCCGGGACGATCAGTGCCGGGTTGGACGCAAGTTGAAATTGTTTTAGTGGCTGATGTCGTTCTTGGGTATGTGCTGTTCAATAACGACAGTAGATTGGATAGTTAGCCGCCTACTTATTTATCTTGTGCGGCTGGCCATCGTCGTTCGATGTTCTCTATCCGGCAGCTTGGCGGTTATTGCAACTTCAATGGCTGCAAGATGGGTGCGAGCAGGTGCAGTTCTGCGAGACCTGGTCGGCCAATTCCTCGATCAGCATCACTTGTTCGCTGTCATCCATGTTGAGCTGGCCGTCGCGCGGGTCGATCAGTTCCAGTTGCCAGGCCATCAGGGTCAGGCAGCTCTTGAGCGCTTCGAGGATCTGGTCGTTGAGGTCCAGAGGATGCTCTGGCCGCTTGAGCAGGCCGTGGATGTGCAGGGAAAACTCCGATAGCGGGCTGATGGTATGGCGTGCCGCGCACTGTGCCAGGCGCTGCAGGGTCACGAGCAGGCAACTGATGGCCTCCTCGTCGTTCCTGATCAGGTGCAGGTGGCTCAGGCAATCTTCCGATTTGGCCAGCAGTGTCTGGGCTTCAAGCAGGAATTCGGGCAGGGGCGTGGTGCACTCATGGCCGTCCTTTAGCATGCTTATCTCCATGACTTCGTTTCCGATGGCGGGATAGGGCGTTGGCTGAACGGTTTCAATTTGGGAGACGTTTGGAGAATTTGAATAGTAGACAAGTCTGGCGTTTTTTCAGTAGTCGCAACCGGGCGCGATGAACGGATTTCATCGTTTGCCGCTGGCAGCCGGATACCGCCCACAGCGAAGCAGCGCATGGGCGCTGGGGTTCTGTGAGCAGTGGCATGTAGGCTTGAAAGGGGGTCGGGCCACCCTTTTGCGATCAAAAACAAAAGCCTGACTCCATTCATGCAATGAGAATGGCGTCACATTAATGGCTATTGGATATTGCGAATATCAGGCTGGTCCTGATTGTTGATAGGGGAATCCCCTAGGCACGGGAACCTTCCGCCGAGATAGAGGTCTCGGCGGCGCAGCAGTAGTACTGCTGAATTGACCGCCGCAGTAAAGCATGATGTTAATGTGACATCAATGGCTTTGTATGGCAATTTGCATACGGGTCAAGATACGGCGTACCTGGCCGATATCTGTCTTTAGTGAATTCATCAGTACAGCCCAGGAGTCATTAATGGCCGGCATTCTCGACACGGTAGATCAACGCACGCAACTGGTGGGTGAGAATCGACTGGAAATCCTCATGTTCCGCCTGGCCGGTCGGCAGCTGTTCGCGATCAACGTCTTCAAGGTCCAGGAAGTCCTGCAACTGCCGAAACTGACCCTGATGCCCCAGCGCCACCCCTTCGTCTGCGGCGTGGTCAACCTGCGTGGCCAGACCCTGCCGGTGATCGACCTGTCCCAGGCCATCGGCATGCGTCCGCTGGTTCCCGGGCCCAACAGCACCATCATCGTCACCGAGTACAACCGCTCGGTACAGGCGTTCCTGGTGGGCGGCGTGGATCGCATCGTCAACATGAACTGGGAAGCCATCATGCCGCCGCCCTCCAGCGCCGGCCGCCAGCACTACCTGACCGCCATCAGTAAGGTCGATGACCAGTTGGTGGAAGTCATCGACGTCGAGAAGGTGCTGGCCGAGATCGTGCCGTACAACGCCAAGGTCTCCCGCGACAAGCTCGACGACCCGCTGTTGGCCCGTGCCCGCGGTCGCGAGGTGCTGCTGGTGGACGACTCCAACGTGGCCCTGTCGCAACTGCGCGATACCCTGGGCCAGCTGGGGGTGAAGATGCACATCGCCAGCGACGGCCTCAAGGCCCTGAAGATGCTCAAGGCCTGGGCCGACACCGGGGTCGACATGACCGAGAAGCTGCTGATGGTGTTCACCGATGCCGAGATGCCGGAGATGGACGGCTATCGCCTGACCACCGAGATCCGCAACGACCCACGCCTGCGCGGGCTCTACGTGGTGCTGCATACCTCGTTGTCCGGCAGTTTCAACGAATCCATGGTCAAGAAGGTCGGCTGCGACAACTTCCTCTCCAAGTTCCAGCCCGACAAGCTGGTGGATGTAGTGCGCCAGCGCCTGCTATTGGATGAAGCCGGCGCCTGAGTCCGGCGAGCCAGCGTCATGGATCTTTGTTTCACCGGGGCGCTGGTATAGGGTGGGCGTTTTTCCCCGTAGGGAGCAGGACATGCGTCTTAGCGCGCTTTATCGGTATCCGTTGAAATCCGCCAGGGGCGAAACCCTGCAACAGATCGGCCTGGACAAGCTCGGCCTCGAGGGTGATCGCCGCTGGATGCTGGTGGATGAGGCCAGCGGGCGCTTCCTGACCCAGCGTGCCGTAGGACGGATGAGCCAGCTCTCGGCGCTGTGGAATGCCCGGGGCGGCCTGACCCTCAGTGCCCCGGGCCTGGCCTCGCTGGAGGTGGCGCTGCCGGATGAGACTGCGGCCCTGCGTGGCGTGACCATCTGGCAGGACACCTTGCGAGTGCCCGATGCCGGTGACGAGGCCGGAGCCTGGGTCAGCGAATTCATCGGCAAGCCCACGCGCCTGGTACAGGTTCCGCTGGAGCGGGCGCGGACCACCGCTGCCGGCTACGGCAAGGATGATGACCAAGTGGCTTTTGCCGACGGTTTTCCCCTGCTGCTGATCGGCCAGGCATCCCTGGACGACCTGGCCAGCCGAGTTGGCCGACCCCTGGAGATGCTGCGGTTCCGGCCCAACCTGGTAGTCGAGGGCAGCGAAGCGTTCGCCGAGGACAACTGGAAGCGGGTGCGTATCGGCGATGTCGAGTTCCGCGTGGTCAAGCCCTGCTCGCGCTGCATCCTCACCACCATCGATCCGCAGACAGGCGAGCGCAGTCCTGATCGTGAGCCCCTGGCGACCTTGCAGAAATACCGTGCCCGGGAGGATGGGGCGATGTTCGGCCAGAACCTGGTCAATGACGGGATTGGCCAGTTGCAGGTGGGCATGCCGGTGACCATTCTCGAATAGCCTTGGCGCGGCGAAAAAAATGCCCGTCTCCTAGTGGGGGACGGGCATTTTTCATGCGCTGGTGCAAGCCGGGCGAGGGATCAGCCGCGGTATTCGCACAGGTAGGCGGTGTCCACCGCGACCTTGAGCTGGAACTTGCTGTTGGCCGGTACGTTGAAGTGGTTGCCGGCAGAGATGGTCTGCCACTCGTCACTGCCTGGCAGCTTGACGGTCAGGGCGCCGGAAACCACATGCATGATTTCCCGTTGCGCGGTGCCGAATTCGTATTCGCCCGGGGCCATGACGCCAATGGTGGCAGGACCTTCGGCCGTGCCGAAGGCAATCGACTTGACGGTGCCGTCGAAGTACTCGTTGACTTTAAACATGGGCGATTCCTCAAGAGTGGGTCAAAAAGGCCGGCCAGTATGCACAAGCCCCGAAGGGCAGTCACCTGTCGCCATCAAGGAAGCACCAGCGGCAGCAGGCGCGCAGTATTGCGGGCATCTTCCAGGGCTCGATGCTGCTGGCCATTGAACTGCATCCCGGCCAGTTGCAGAGCGGTATTCAGCCCAAGGGGGCGCTCCAGGCGCCGGGCCTTGGCGAAGCGCTGCTTGAGGTTCATGTGCGGTACATCGGCGAGCAAGCTCTGCAACTGCTGGTTGTGCCATTCCTGCTGCAACTGCTTGCGATCGTAGTCGCCCCAGCTGGCCCAGCCCTCCAGGCGCGGTCGATGCTGGGCCAGCCACCGCTCGAACAGGGGCCAGACCTCGCTCAAGGGGGCGGCGCCGTCGATATTGGCCTGGGTGATATGGGTCAGCTCGCGGCAGAACGGCGTCAGCATCGGGCGCCTGACGGGCCGGACGAAACGCTGGAAGTGGTCCTGTTCCCGGCCCTCTCGGTTGACCAGGGTAGCGCCGATCTCGATGATTTCCATCTCGCTCACCGGCCAGCCCCCTTCATCGGTCGTGGCTTCCAGATCTATTACCAGCCAGTGGGGCATCACGAATTCCAGCCTTCAACCATCTCGATGACGCTTGAGCGTAGCCAAAGCCGGGGAATCCGCCTAGGGGGGAGCGCCGGGCGGGGTACGATCCGCCCCGACGCCGATAGGACCTGTAGGGTTATTCCACCTCCAGCAGCACCTGGCGGTTCTTCACCTGGTCGCCGAGGCCGACCTGGATCCGGGTGATCGTCCCGTCGATCCCGGCCTTGAGGGGATGCTCCATCTTCATGGCCTCCAGCACCAGCAATAGCTGGCCCTTGCTGACGCGCATGCCCTCACTCACCAGCACGTCGACGATGGCGCCATCCATCGGCGCCTTGAGCGTTCCCGAATGGGCGCCCGACTGGCTCTGGACCGGGGCGTGGGTCCGGTCCTGCAGGTGCAGGCTGCCCTGTTGGCTGTGCAGCCAGAGTTCCTGGTTTTCCAGGTGATAGGCGTAGTGCCGGCGGATACCGCCAAGCTCCAGGATGGCCCGGCGCCCGTCGGCGCTGCAGACCTTCAGCTCCACTAACTGCCCAGCCTGCCGGACCTGTACCTGGCCGGCGGTCCCCGGGCTCAGTTGCAGGGACCACAGCCGTTCCTCCTGCCCCAGGCCGTAGTGCAGCGCTACACCGACGTTGTTGCGCCATGCGGCGAGCGGCCCGGCATGGGCCTTGGCGCCGTGGTGATGAAACAGCGCGGCGGCGATGGCCAGTTCCTCGTGGCCGGGAAGCTGCGGTTGCAGGCTCGGATCCTCGGCAAAGTGTTCGGCGATGAATGCCGTGCTGAACTGGCCGCTGGCGAACACCGGGTGCCCGAGCAGGTTGGCCAGCAGGCGCCGGTTGCTTTCCAGGCCCAGCAATACGCAATCCTCCACCGCGCGCAGCAGCTTGCGCCGGGCTTCCTCGCGGGTGGCGCCGTGGGCGATCAACTTGCCCAGCATCGGGTCGTAGAAGGGGCTGACCCACTGGCCTTCCTGCAAGCCATGGTCGGTGCGGATACCCGGCGCCGGCTCCCAGCGCAGCACCTGGCCGGTCTGTGGCAGAAAACCCTGGGCCGGGTCTTCGGCATACAGGCGCACTTCGATGGCATGGCCGGATAAACGTACCTGTTCCTGCTTCAGCGGCAGTGGCTCGCCGGCGGCCACTTGCAGTTGCAAGGCCACCAGGTCCAGGCCAGTGACCAGTTCGGTCACCGGGTGCTCCACCTGCAGGCGGGTGTTCATTTCCAGGAAGTAGAACTGCCCCCGGGCATCGAGCAGGAACTCCACGGTGCCGGCACCGACATAGTCCACCGCCCGTCCGGCCTTGAGCGCCGCTTCACCCATGGCCTGGCGCAGTTCTTGGGTCATGACCGGGCAGGGCGCCTCCTCGACGACCTTCTGGTGGCGGCGCTGGATCGAGCAGTCGCGCTCGCCGAGGTAGATCAACTGCCCGTGATGGTCGCCGAAGACCTGGATCTCCACATGGCGCGGCTCGACCAGCGCTTGTTCCAGGATCAGCTCGTCGCTGCCGAAGGCGTGCAGCGCCTCGGAGCGTGCGGTCCTGATCTGCTCCAGCAGTTGCCCGGGCTCCTGCACCAGGCGCATGCCGCGCCCACCGCCACCGGCACTGGCCTTGATCATCAACGGATAACCGAGGCGCTGGGCTTCGCGCTGCAAGGTGGCGTCGTCTTGCTCTTCGCCCTGGTAACCCTGGATGCAGGGCACGCCGGCCTCGAGCATGGCGATCTTCGAGCGGCGCTTGCTACCCATCAACTCGATGGCCGCGGCGCTGGGGCCGATGAAGGTGATGCCGGCGGCCGTGCAGGCTGCGGCGAACTCGGCATTTTCCGAGAGAAAACCATACCCGGGATGAATGGCATCGGCGCCGCTGCGCCGGGCCGCATCGAGGATCGCGGCGCTGTCCAGGTAGGACTGCTGGACCGGCGCGGGGCCTATGCGCACGGCTTCGTCCGCCATGCGCACATGGGGCGCCTCGGCGTCGGCGTCGCTGAATACGGCGACGGTGCGATAGCCCAGTTGCTGGGCGGTGCGCTGGATCCGGCAGGCGATTTCGCCACGGTTGGCGATCAGGATCTTGGTGAACGCGGGCATCGTAGGCTTCCTGTGTCTGTGTGGGGCGTCAGCCGGCCCAGGACGGTTGGCGTTTCTGCACGAAGGCCAGGGTGCCTTCGGTCCCTTCCTCGCCGCCGACGGCTTGGGCGAAGTCATCGGCAGCCTGGTCCAGCAGCGGCCCCAGTGGCTGGTCGACGCTGGCCAGCAGCAGGGCCTTGGTCTGTGCATTGGCCCTGGGGGCGCAGCGCAGGACCTGCGCCAGCTGCTGCTCCAGGCGTTCCTGCAGCGCCGTGGCGTCGTTCTCGACGAAGTGCACCAGGTCCAGTTGCCGGGCCTGTTCGCCATCGAAGCGGGCGGCGGTCAGCGCCAGGCGCCGGGCCTGGGTCAGGCCGATGCGCCGGACCACGAACGGGGCGATCTGCGCCGGCAACAGGCCGAGGCTGGTTTCCGGCATGCCGAACTGCGCCGAGTGCTCGGCGATGGCGATATCGCTGACGCAGGCCAGGCCAAAACCGCCGCCGAGAACCGCGCCCTGCAGTACGCAGACCAGCACCTGGGGGACTTTCTGCGCCTCTTCCAGCAACGCACCGAAGGCCCGGTTCAATTCACGGTAGGCCGCATTGCCCCGGGCCCGGGCGCCGGCCATGTCCTTGAGGTCGCCACCAGCGCAGAAGTGTCCGCCAGCGCCCTGCAGCACCAGGGCCCGGATGCTGCGGCGCGCGTTCACGGCGGCCAGCACCGCGCGCAATTCCGCCACCATCTCAAGGCTCATGGCGTTGCGGCACTCGGGGCGGTTGAGGGTGATGAACAGCACGCCGTCGCGTGATTCCAGCAACAGTGTCTGGCAACTCGGCAACAGGCTCATTTCTTCTTCCCGGGCAGGATGCCCATGAGTTTGCAGATGATCCCCAGCATGATCTCGTCGGCACCGCCGCCGATGGACACCAGGCGCACATCGCGATAGGCCCGGGCCACCGGGTTGTCCCACATGAAGCCCATGCCGCCCCAGTACTGCAGGCAGCTGTCGCTGACCTCGCGGCCCAGGCGCCCGGCCTTGAGCTTGGCCATGGAGGCCAGGCGGGTCACGTCCTGGCCACGCACGTACTGTTCGGTGGCCTGGTACACCAGGGCCCGCAGGCACTCGATCTCGGTGGACAGCTCGGCCAGGCGGAAGTGGATCACCTGGTTGTCGATCAGCGGATTGCCGAAGGTCTTGCGCTCCTTGCAGTACTCGATGGTGCTGTCGATGCAGTACTCCAGGCCCTTGATCATGTTCGCCGCGCCGAACAGCCGTTCTTCCTGGAATTGCAGCATCTGCATCATGAACCCGGCGCCTTCGTGGCCGATGCGGTTGCGCTGGGGCACCCGCACGTTGTCGAAGAACACCTGGGCCGTTTCCGAACTGCGCATGCCGAGCTTGTCCAGGTTCGGGCTGAGGCTGATGCCAGGGGTGTCCATCGGCACCATGATCAGCGACTTGTTGACGTGGGGCTTGTCGTCCGAGGTATTGGCCAGCAGGCAGATGAAGTCGGCGCTGGGGGAGTTGGTGATCCACATCTTGCTGCCGTTGATCACGTAGTCATCGCCGTCCTTGCGGGCGTGGGTCTTGAGCCCGGCTACGTCGGAGCCGGCACCGACCTCGGAAACGCCGATGCAGCCCACCTGCTCGCCGCTGATGGCCGGGCGCAGGAACTGATCGCGCAGCTCATCGGAGCCGAAGCGCGCCAGGGCGGGAGTGCACATGTCGGTCTGCACGCCGATGGACATGGGAATGCCGCCGCAGCGGATGGTGCCGAACTCTTCGGCGGCAACGACCGAGTAGCTGTAGTCCAGGCCCATGCCGCCGAACTTCTCCGGCTTGGAGATGCCCAGCAGGCCCAGCTCGCCGGCCTTGCGGAAAATCTCGTGGATGGGGAAGCGCCCGGCTTCTTCCCATTCATCGACATGGGGGTTGATCTCGCGCTCGACAAAATTGCGCACCGTGCGCCGCAGTTCTTCGTGTTCCTGGGTGAAGATCATTGTTGTTGTCCTTCTCAAGTTGAGTGACGCCGCCAGCGGATCGTTGTGGCCCACTACCTGTGGGCCGTTCTGCGCGATCAGAACCGCGCCACACCAAAGCTGTTGGGTTGCAGCGGGCGCACCTGGGCTTCATGGCAGATGTCCAGCAGCAGGCCCAGCAAGGTGCGCGTGTCACGCGGGTCGATCAGGCCGTCGTCCCACAGGTTGGCGCTGCCGTACAGTGCGGTGGACTGGCTGTCGAGCTTCTGCGCGGTGACCTGCTCCAGCATGTCGAGCATCTTCGGGTCGGACTCCTGGCCGTTCTTGGCGTGCTTGGCCTCGGTGACGATGCGCAGCACCTTGCCGGCCTGGGCGCCGCCCATCACCGCGGTACGGCTATTGGGCCAGGCGAAGATGAAACGCGGGTCCAGGCCGCGGCCGCACATCGCATAGTTGCCGGCACCGTAGGAGCCGCCGACCACGATGGTCAGCTTCGGCACCCGGGCGTTGGCCACCGCCTGGATCAGCTTCGAACCGTGCTTGATCACCCCTTGCTGCTCGGATTCGGTGCCGACCATGAAACCGGTGGTATTGTGGAAGAACAGCAGCGGGGTCTGGCTCTGGTCGCAAAGCTGGATGAACTGCGCGGCCTTGCTCGCGCCCTGGGGGGTGATCGGGCCGTTGTTGCCGATGAAACCGCAGGCCCGGCCCTGGATCTGCAGGTGGCCGCAGAGCGTCTGGGCATCGAACTCGCCCTTGAATTCCAGGAACTGCGAACCGTCCGCCAGGCGTGCGACGATTTCCCGGGCGTCGTAGGGTTTCTTCGGGTCGTCGGGAACCAGCCCCAGCAGTTCCTCTATCGGATACAGCGGTTCGCTCCAGGTCCTGGGCGGCGGTGCCGGCAGTTGGGCATTCCAGGGCAACAGGCTGACGATCTCGCGAACGATGCGGATGCCGTCGGCATCGTTTTCCGCCAGGTACTCGGCGGTACCGGCAACCTGGGCGTGCATTTCGGCGCCGCCGAGCTGTTCGTCGGTGGCCACCTCGCCGGTGGCGGCCTTGAGCAAGGGCGGCCCGGCGAGAAACAGCCTGGCCTTGCCGCGCACCACCACCACGTAGTCCGACAGCCCGGGCTGGTAGGCACCGCCGGCGGTGGCCGAGCCATGCACCACGGTGATTTGCGGCAGGCCCATGGCCGACATCCGCGCCTGGTTGGCGAAGCTGCGTGCGCCCTCGACGAAGATATCCGCCGCGTAGTTGAGGTTGGCGCCGCCGCTTTCGGCCAGGGTCACCACTGGCAGTTTGTTTTCCATGGCGATCTGTTGCAGGCGCAGGGACTTGTACAGGCCGCTGGGGGAAATGGTGCCGCCCTTGATCGCGCTGTTGTTGGCCGCCACCAGCACGCGCACCCCGCAGACGTAGCCGATGCCGGCGATCAGGCCGCCGCCGGCCTGGCTGCCGTCCTTGTCGTCGTGCAGCTTGTAGCCGGCCATGCCGGCCAGTTCGAGGAACGGCGCGCCCGGGTCCAGCAGCAGGTTGAGGCGTTCCCGGGGCAGCAACTGCCCGCGTTGTTCGAACTTGGCCTTGGCTTCCGCGGCCTTGTCCAACTGGTGTTGCTGGATGTCGCGCAGCTGTTGCAGGCCGGCCAGCATGGCCGTTTGGTTCTGGGCGAATTGCGCGCTGTGGGGGTCGAGTTGGGATTGGATCACCGGCATGGCTTATTCCCCGTCCTTGAGCACATCGGGCAGGTAGGCCCGATGAAAACCGTTGTACGAGTGGCTGTTGCGCGCCTTGCCCAGGGGCCAGGCGCGGCTGCCGAGGCTGGCGGCGCCGTCGATGCGCAAGGTACTGCCGCTGATGAAGGCCGCGCCGGGGCTAAGCAGGAACACGATGGCCGCGCTGACTTCCGATTCGCTGCCGATGCGCTTGAGCGGCACATGCTCGCGCAAGGTGGGGATCACCGCCTTGAAGGCGCCTTCGTAGGTGTCCATGCCGCTGGAGGCGATCCAGCCTGGGGCCACGGCGTTGACCCGGACCCCGGCATGGCCCCATTCGTAGGCGGCGGTCTTGGTGAAGTTGTCCATCCCCGAGCGCGCAGCGCCGGAATGGCCCATGCCGGGCATGCCGCCCCACATGTCGGCGAGCATGTTGACGATGCTGCCGCCGTGCTTGCTCATGGACTGGTTGAACACTTCCCGGGCCATGAGGAAACCACCCACCAGGTTGGTGCGCAGCACGGTCTCGAAGCCCTTCTGGTTGATCGAGGCCAGGGGCGCCGGGTACTGGCCGCCGGCGTTGTTCACCAGGCCATGGATCGGGCCAAAGCGCTCGATCAGCTCACCGACCAGGGCCTTGACTGCATCCTCGTCGCGAATATCGCAGGCTTGCCAATCCACCAGCCCACCGTCCTCGGCGATCTCGCCGGCGACCTGCTGGAGTTTTTCCGCCTTGCGCCCCACCAGCAGCACCCGGGCGCCCAGGGCCGCCAGCTCATGGGCGGTGCAACGGCCGATGCCACTGCCGCCGCCAGTGACGAGGATGGTCTGGCCGGCAAACAATTGCGCTTTGAAGATCGAGTCGTACACCACGGCAGCTCCTTAATTGACGGCGTCGGCGATGCGCTGGGGCACCGGGATCTGGATTTCCAGCAGTTGCTGGGCGAAGGCCTTGCCCTGGGGGTCGATGCGCAAGCTGGCGACGCCACCGCCGCCCAGGGCGTTTTCCAGGAGGAAGTTGAGGCTGTGGGTGCCCGGCAGGTACCAGCGCTGGACCCGGCCATGGACCGGGTCCAGCACATGGCTCATCCAGTCCACCAGGACTTCCGGGGCCAGGGCCTCGGCGATCCACGGCAGGTAGTCGGGGTGGCGGGCCATGACCCCGATGTTGCTGTGGTTGCCCTTGTCGCCGGAGCGGGCCACCGCCAGCTTGACCAGGGGCACGCTGGCATCGGCCTGGCCCTGGGGCTTGGGCAGCGGGTGGGGAACGGGCAGGGCGCCTGGGTCCAGCGGGTCGGGCTCAGGCAGGGAGCAGGCATGGCGCTGGTCGGCGAAGTCGATTTCCAGGCGGCAGCGGTCCTTGTCCAGCAAGAATGAGAACAGGCGGATCACCGGGTACACCGTCGGCCGTCCGCCGACGATGCCGGTCAGTCCCGGGGCCATGCCGGTGGCGGCCTGGGCGATCTCCCGGGAGAACAGCACCAGGGCCGCCTTGTTCGGATGGCGCACGGCCAGCTTGATCACTACTTCGCGGCTGTCCTGGCGCTGGCCGTGGGGGCCGTAGGTGGCCTCGCTGCCCAGCAGTTCGATGTTCACTTCGCTGTAGGGGCCCCAGCCACGCTGGCTGAACATCTCGCTGGTCTTGTCGATGATCGCCTGGCTGACCCGACGGGCCTTGGCCACCGCGTCGATGCCGGCCAGCAGGCAACTGGCGGTGCAGCGGAAGCCGTCCGGGTAGGTGGCGCTGACCTTGTATTGATGGCTGGGAGGCATGCCCCGGGCGCCCTGGACGCTGACTTCGTCGGGGGCCTTTTGCTGCAGTTGAACCTGGGAAAAATCGCAGGTCACGTCCGGCAGCAGGTAGGCCTGGGGGTTGCCGATCTCATACAGCAGTTGCTCGCCCACCGTCAGCGGGCTGACCAGGCCGCCGGTCCCCGGTGCCTTGCTCACCACGAAACGGCCGTCGGCCTGGACCTCCACCACGGGGAAACCTATGTGCTCGTAGTCCGGCACGTCGCGCCAGTCGGTGAAGTTGCCACCGGTGCACTGCGCGCCGCACTCGATGATGTGCCCGGCCAGGGCGGCCTGGGCCAGGCGGTCGTAGTCATGCCAGGACCAGGCGAACTCATGCACCAGGGCGGCGCTGACCACGGCGCTGTCGACCCCGCGCCCGGTGATGACGATGTCCGCTCCCAGTTCCAGGGCGGCGACTATTCCCGGGGCGCCGAGGTAGGCGTTGGTGGATACGCACATGGGCGGCAGTGGGGCGCCGGTGAACATTTCCACGATTGCGGCGCTGGCCAGCTCTTTGGACTGTGGTTGCAGATCGTCGCCCAGCAGCACGGCGACCTTCAGCGGCACCCCGGCCTTGGCGCAGGCGGCGCGCAGGGCGTCGGCACAAGCCTGGGGGTTGACCCCGCCGGCATTGCTGATGACGCGGATGTTCTGGGCGTGGATCGAGCCCAGCAGCGGAGTGAGCACTTCGAGGAAGTCCGTGGCGTAGCCCGCCGCCGGGTCCTTCATGCGGGCCCCGGCCATGATCGACAGGGTGATCTCGGCCAGGTAGTCGAATACCAGGTAGTCCAGGCTGGCGCCTTGCACCAGTTGCGCGGCGGCGCTGCTGGTGTCGCCCCAGAAGGCGCTGGCACAGCCGATTCGTACGGTCTTGGTCATGGCGGGGCTCTCGAGGAAAGAACTGCACGGAGGCTACCAAGCAAGCGCTTGGTTTGTAAATGCCCTGGGCTATTCTTCTACCCAAGCGCTTGCTTGGGGGCGGTAGGGGGCTTAAATTGCGCGCCGTGCCCGGTTTTAACGGGCCCGGCCCCAGGGCTATCGATGAAGTGAAGGTAGGAGAACACCGGTGGACGAGCAAAAAGCCTTGCAGGTGGTGCGCGAGCTGATCACCAGCGGGCAAGTGACCGATCCCGAGAGCGCCCGGGGCAAGCTGTTGCGCACGGCTGCGCATCTGTTTCGCAACAAGGGCTATGAACGCACCACCGTGCGTGACCTGGCCGGCGCGGTGGGGATCCAGTCCGGCAGCATCTTCCACCACTTCAAGAGCAAGGACGACATCCTGCGGGCGGTGATGCAGGAGACCATCCACTACAACACCGCGTTGATGCGCGCCGAGCTGGCCGAGGCCGGCAGCGTGCGTGAGCGGGTGCTGGCGCTGATCCGCTGCGAGCTGCAGTCGATCATGGGCGGTAGCGGCGAAGCCATGGCGGTGCTGGTCTACGAATGGCGCTCGCTATCGGCCGAGGGCCAGGCGGCGGTCCTGGCCCTGCGCGATATCTACGAGCAGATCTGGCTGCAAGTGCTGGGCGAGGCCAAGGAAGCCGGTTTCATCAGGGGCGATGTGTTCATCACCCGGCGCTTTCTCACCGGTGCCCTGTCCTGGACCACCACCTGGTTTCGCGCCGAGGGCAGCATGACCCTGGAACAGTTAGCGCAAGAGGCCTTGCTGCTGGTACTGAAGGATCACTGAAACGCCGATTAATTATCGCTTGCCAGATTGTCGAAGCGTCCGAAAACGCCTAGCTTTACGGCATTCCCATTCTCTTGCCCGAGGTGTGTTGCCTTGATGTCCCTGCCTTTGCGGCCAGCCTTGCGAATGCTTTTGCTGGCTCTGGCAACACTTTGGGTCGCTCCGGCCTCCTCGGCGCAACTGGTGCGGGTCGCGGCGGCCCATTTCCCTCCTTACACCGTACGCCCTGAAACCGGGGCCGACACTGGCCTGCTGCCGCAACTGGTGGAGGCGCTGAACCAGTCCCAGAGCGATTACCAGTTCGTCCTGGTGCCCACTTCGATTCCCCGGCGCTTTCGCGATTTCGAACAGGGGCGGGTGGACATGGCGATCTTCGAGAACCCCGCCTGGGGCTGGCAGGATATCGAACACACCAGCGTCGACATGGGGCTCGAGGATGCGGAGATCTTCGTCGCCCAGCGCCAGCCCGGGCGCGGCCAGGAATACTTCGCCGACCTTGCGGGCAAGCGCCTGGCCCTGTTCAGCGGTTATCACTACGCCTTCGCCCAGTTCAATGCCGATACCCGCTACCTGGCCGATACCTTCAACGCCACGCTGACCTATTCCCATGACAGCAATTTGCTGATGGTCTTGCGCGGCAGGGCGGATATCGCCTTGGTGACGCGTTCCTACCTCAGCGACTTCCTGGCCCGCAACGTCGACAGTACCGATCGCCTGCTGGTTTCCGAGCGCATCGACCAGGTCTACCACCACTACAGCCTGATCCGGCCGAAGGCGCCCATCAGCGCCCGGGATTTCGCCGGGTTGTTGCAAAGGTTGCGGGACAACGGCCAGATGCTGAAGATCTTCGAGCCTTATCGCATCGTGGTCACGCCCGTTCCCCACGCTTGAGCCCGTTTCCGGCCCGGTTCACGGCGGGCTAAATTTTTCCTGGCGGCCCACGTCACTTGCTTGAATGCCCATTCGACGGTGACCTTGCCATGGCCCTTGTGAATCCGCTGAGCGTTGAATCCCCAGGCACTGGCGCCATGCTGGGCATCGACGAGATTGCCGCACGGCGGATGCTGTTCCAGGCATTGCATGTCGAGGGACAAGAGTCCGGGGCCGTGGATGCGCAGGCCATGGAGGCGGCCCGCCAGGACCGCCTGGCGTTCTGGCTGTCGGCCCAGGTGCATGCCTTGTACCTGGACCCACCGGGTTGCGAGCGCCCCCCGGTTCCCAACCACGAGCCAGCGTGTGCCGGGCATGACCGTTGTCGGTATTGCCAGCAGGAATTCGATCTGTTGCACAAGCGTGCGGCGTTGCTGGTCCTGGGCCGGAGCGGCCTGCTCGAGAGCTGAGCCCGAGCGGTTCTGGTGCTGGGCGCCACGGCCCGGCACCGGTCGCGGGTCAGCGACGGGCGAAGGTGTCGGGGCGGTTGCCCGAGACTTTGCGGCAATGCACCAGGGCATCGCGAATCATGAAGTTCACCAGGGTCGGCGAAACGCCCAGTTCCTTGGCGATATCTTTCTGTGGGACACCATGCAAGCGATACATCTCGAAGGCATAGCGAGTGCGCGAGGGCAGCTCGGTCAATGCTTCGGCAATGTTTTCCAAGGTGGAGAAGTTCATGTGGGAAGTTTCAGGTGAGGCGCCATGGACGACGACGTTCAAGCCTTCCTCTTCGGTGCCCGAGTACTTCTGCTCCAGCGCCTGCTTGCGATAGTGATCGATGGCTAGGTTGCGCACGATCTGGAACAGATAGCTGAGCTGGGCCTTGAACGATGAGGTGATCTGCGGTGCCGATTGCAGCCGGAAGAAAGCGTCCTGGACGACGTCCTCGGCCCTGGACCGGCAGCCGGTGATGCGTGCTGCAATCTTGACCAGGATCAGGCGGTTATCGACAAAAGCCTGGAGTAACGGTGAATCGCACCTGCTTGTGGATACTTGTTCCGTCATGGAAATCACCTTGTTGCAAAGAGGGTAGTGGGACTACTGCGGGGTCAGATTCGTCCTACACATCGAGCGACAAATTAGGCTGAATGATAATGATTGTCAATTGAGAAAAAGAACTAATGCTCTCCTGATTTACAGATTGCGAACGGGCGCGCATTAGCGGTCCTGAGCAGGGCTTGCCAGGCAGCATGCCGCAGGGTCTGTTCCCGTTTGGTGACAGTACGCGACGAAGCTGTGCAAGCCCCGGGGCAGACGCCCGCCGGCAAACGGCGCCAGCAGCTAATTATTTTCAGGCGTCATCCGTTCCCATTGGAGAAAGATTCCGGGTAGCAGACCCGGCCACGGCGCCCTCCGGATGCCCGCGGCCCACGCATGACCTTTCGATCCGTCGATGGTCAACAGGGCACGGCAGCGCAGGGCCCGATCTCCATTGCATGCACAATCCTGGCAGGAAACCCCATGACGGACGCGTTCGAACTCCCCAGCACCCTGGCCCAAGCCCTTCAACGCCGGGCGGTCCTGGCCCCTGATCAAGTGGCGCTGCGCTTTCTCGCCGAAGAACAGGAGCAGAGCGTGGTCCTCAGCTACCGGGACCTGGACCTGCGGGCGCGCACCATCGCCGCGGCCTTGCAGGCCAATGCCGAGTTCGGCGACCGGGCGGTGCTGCTGTTCCCTAGTGGCCCGGACTACGTCGCGGCGTTTTTCGGCTGCCTGTATGCCGGGGTGATCGCGGTGCCGGCCTACCCGCCAGAATCGGCCCGGCGCCATCACCAGGAACGGCTGATCTCGATCATGGCCGACGCCGAGCCACGGCTGCTGCTGACCAGCGCCGGGCTGCGTGAGGCGCTGTTGCAAATGGACGAGCTCAAGGCCGAGGGTGCACCGCAACTGTTGTGCGTCGATACCCTGGACAGCGCCCTGGCCGAGGGCTGGCAGCCCGTCGAGCTGGCGGACGATGACATCGCCTTCTTGCAATACACCTCCGGCTCCACGGCCTTGCCCAAGGGCGTGCAAGTCAGCCACGGCAACCTGGTGGCCAACGAGATGCTGATCCGCCGCGGCTTCGGCATCGACCTCAATCCGGACGACGTGATCGTCAGCTGGTTGCCGCTGTACCACGACATGGGCCTGATCGGCGGCCTGCTGCAACCGATCTTCAGTGGCGTGCCCTGCGTGCTCATGTCCCCGGCCTACTTCCTGGCCCGGCCCCTGCGTTGGCTGGAAGCCATCAGCGAATACGGCGGCACCATCAGTGGCGGCCCGGACTTCGCCTACCGCCTGTGCAGCGAGCGGGTCAGTGAGTCGGCCCTGGAGCGCCTCGACCTGAGCGGTTGGCGCGTGGCCTATTCCGGTTCGGAGCCGATCCGCCTCGACACCCTGGAGCGCTTTGCCGAGAAGTTCGGTGCCTGCGGTTTCAGCGCCGATAACTTCCTGGCGTCCTATGGCCTGGCCGAAGCCACGCTGTTCGTCGCCGGTGGCGTGCGCGGCCAGGGCATCCCGGCCTTGCACCTGGACGAGCAGGCCCTGGCGCAGAACCGTGCCGAACCGGGGCAGGGCAGCGCGATGATGAGCTGTGGCTTCAGCCAGCCGGAACACGCGGTGCTGTTGATGGATCCGCAGCAGCTTCGCGAGCTGCCGGATAATCGCATCGGCGAGGTCTGGGCCGCCGGACCGAGCATCGCCCATGGCTACTGGCGCAATCCCGAAGCGACCGCCAAGACCTTCGTCCAGCACGCCGGCCGTACCTGGTTGCGCACCGGCGACCTGGGCTTCATGCGCGATGGCCAGCTGTACATCACCGGGCGCCTGAAGGACCTGCTGATCGTGCGCGGGCACAACCTGTATCCCCAGGACATCGAGAAGACCATCGAGCGCGAAGTGGAAGTGGTGCGCAAAGGCCGGGTGGCGGCCTTCGCCGTCACCGACCAGGGCCAGGAAGGCATTGGCATCGCCGCGGAAATCAGCCGCAGCGTGCAGAAGATCCTGCCGCCCGAGGCACTGATCAAGGCCATTCGCCAGGCGGTCGCCGAGGCCTGCCAGGAAGCGCCCAGCGTGGTGGTACTGCTCAATCCCGGGGCCTTGCCCAAGACTTCCAGCGGCAAGCTGCAACGCTCGGCCTGCCGTACCCGCCTGGCCGATGGCAGCCTGGACTACTACGCGCTGTTCCCGGATGCCTCGACTCCTAGCCAGGACGCCACCGGCGAAGCTCCAGGCAATGAGTTGCAGGCCCTGATCGGGCGTATCTGGCAGGAGCAATTGCAATGCGCTGCGGTGGCTGCCGACGATCACTTCTTCCTGCTGGGCGGCAACTCCATCGCCGCCACCCAGGTCATGGCCCGCCTGAGCCAGGAGCTGGGCCTGGAACTGGGGCTGCGCCTGTTGTTCGAGGCCCCGACCCTGGCGGCGTTCAGTGCCCAGGTCGCGCGCTTGCAGCAGGACGGTGGCACTGCCCAGGGTGCGATCAACGCCCTGTCGCGCCAGCAGCCGTTGCCGCAATCCCTGGCCCAGAACCGCCTGTGGATCACCTGGCAGCTGGACCCATGCAGCAGCGCCTACAACATTCCCGGTGGCCTGCGCTTGCGTGGCGAACTGGACGAGGACGCCCTGCGCGCCAGCTTCCAGCAACTGCTCCAGCGTCACGAAGCCCTGCGCACGCGTTTCTTCGAGCGTGACGGCCAAGCATTGCAACAAGTGGATGAGCCCTGCGAATTCAACCTGCAACTGATCGATATCAGCGACCTGCCACCGGCCGAACGCGAAGCCCGGGCCCGGCAGATCCGCGAGGATGAGGCCCACACCCAGTTCGACCTGGAGAAGGGGCCCCTGTACTGGGCGACCCTGGTGCGCCTGGATGATGAAGAACATCAACTGTTGCTGACCCTGCACCACATCATTGCCGACGGCTGGTCGCTGAACCTGCTGATCGACGAGTTCTCGCGCCTGTATGCGGCCTTCGCCCAAGGCCAGGCCCTGGAGCTGGCGCCACTGGCCCTGCAATACGCCGACTACGGTAGTTGGCAGCGCCAATGGCTGGCTCAGGGCGAAGGCCAGCGCCAGCTGGATTACTGGAAGCAGCAGCTGGCCGATGAAGCCCCAGCCCTGAGCCTGGCCACCGATCATCCACGCTCGGCCCAGGTCCGGCACAGCGCCGCGCGCCACGGCCAGCGCTTGAGCGCGAGCCTCAGCGAGGCCGTGCGCCAGGCGGCCCAGGCCCAGCAGGTGACGCCATTCATGCTGCTGCTGGCAGCCTTCCAGACCCTGCTGTACCGCTACACCGGCCAGGGCGATATCCGCGTCGGGGTGCCCAATGCCAACCGCCCGCGCCTGGAAACCCAGGGCCTGCTGGGCTTCTTCATCAACACCCAGGTCTTGCGCGGCCAGTTGCATGGGCGCCAGTCCTTCGCCGAATTGCTGCAACAGGTTCGCCAGGCTGCCCTGGGCGCCCAGGCCAACCAGGACCTGCCGTTCGAACAACTGCTGGAAGCCTTCCCCGAGGCCCGCGAGCAAGGCCTGTTCCAGGTCATGTTCAACCACCAGCAACGCGACCTCAGTGCCCTGCGTCGCCTGCCCGGGTTGCTGGCCGAAGAGCTGCCGTGGCACAGCCGCGAAGCCAAGTTCGACCTGCAACTGCACACCGAGGAAGATCGCAACGGACGCCTGAGCCTGGCCTTCGACTATGCCGACGAGCTGTTCGAAGCGGCGACCATCGAGCGCCTGGCCGGACACTTCATCAGCCTGTTGGAACACGCCTGCCAGCAACCTGAGGCGGCCCTGGGCGACCTGCCGCTCTTGAGCCAGGCACAGGCCGAGCAGCTGCAACAGTGGAGCGTGGCCCCCTGTGCGCCGGCCGAGCGCTGGCTGCCGGAACGGCTGCATGAACAATGGCAGCTGACCCCGGAACGCACCGCGCTGGTGTGGGAGGGTGGCCAGTTGAGTTTTGCCGAGCTGCATACCCAGGCCAACCGCCTGGCCCACTACCTGCGGGACAAGGGCGTCGGCCCCGACGTGTGCGTGGCCATCGCCGCCGAGCGTTCGCCGCAACTGCTGATCGGCCTGCTGGCCATCGTCAAGGCCGGCGGCGCCTATGTACCCCTGGACCCGGACTACCCCGCCGAGCGCCTGGCCTACATGCTCGGCGACAGCGGTGTCGAGCTGCTGCTGACCCAGACCCACCTGCTCGAGCGCATGCCGGTCACTGCTGGTGTCAGCGCCATCGCCATGGACAGCCTCAAGCTCGACAATTGGCCGAGCCAGGCCCCGGGCCTGCACCTGCATGGCGATAACCTGGCCTATGTGATCTACACCTCCGGTTCCACCGGCCAACCCAAGGGCGTCGGCAATACCCACGCCGCGCTGATGGAGCGCCTGCAATGGATGCAGGACAGCTACCAGTTGCAGGCTGATGACGTGCTGATGCAAAAAGCCCCGATCAGCTTCGACGTATCGGTATGGGAATGCTTCTGGCCGCTGATCACCGGCTGCCGCTTGTTCATTGCCGCTCCCGGCGAGCATCGTGACCCGCACCGTATCGCCCAGTTGGTGCAGGAGCACGGCGTGACCACGCTGCACTTTGTCCCGCCGCTGTTGCAGCTGTTCGTCGACGAGCCGCTCAGCGCCGGCTGCCATAGCCTGCGTCGGGTGTTCTCCGGTGGCGAAGCCTTGCCCGCCGAGTTGCGCAACCGCTTGCTGGAGCAACTGCCGGGCGTGCAACTGCACAACCGCTATGGCCCGACCGAAACCGCGATCAACGTCACCCACTGGCACTGCGCGGTGGCTGATGGCGAGCGTTCGCCCATCGGTCGTCCCTTGGGGAATGTGATCTGCCGTGTGCTGGACGCCGAACTCAACGTGCTGCCGGCTGGAGTGCCCGGTGAGCTGTGCATCAGCGGCCAGGGCCTGGCCCGGGGTTACCTGGGGCGTGCGGCGCTGACTGCCGAACGCTTTGTGGTGGATCCGTTGAGCGAGGAGGGCGCGCGCCTGTACCGCACCGGTGACCGGGTGCGCTGGTGCGCCGATGGCGTACTGGAATATCTCGGTCGCCTCGACCAGCAGGTCAAGCTGCGGGGCTTCCGGGTCGAACCCCAGGAGATCGAAGCGCGCCTGCTCGCCCAGGACGGCGTGGCCCAGGCCGCGGTGCTGGTGCGTAAGACCCAGGCCGGAGCGCAGTTGATCGGCTACTACACGGCCCATGCCGACGAAGAGGATGAACAACAGCAGAGCGCGCGCCTGAAAACCGCCCTGGCCGCCGAGCTGCCCGAGTATATGGTACCGGCGCAGCTGGTGCGCCTTGAGTCCATGCCCCTGAGCCCCAGTGGCAAGCTGGATCGGCGGGCGCTGCCCGAGCCGCAATGGCAGGTGCGCGAGCATGTCGAGCCCGGCACCGAGCTGGAGCAGCAGATCGCGGCTATCTGGCGCGAGGTGCTGGGCCAGCCGCGCATCGGCCTGACGGACGATTTCTTCGCCCTGGGCGGCCATTCGTTGCTGGCCACCCAGATCATTTCCCGCACTCGCCAGGCCTGTGATGTGGAGCTGCCCCTGCGCGTGCTGTTCGAAGCCAGCGAACTGGGGGCCTTTGCCGAACAAGTGCGACTGATCCAGGAGACCGGGGCGCACAACCAGCAGCCACCGATCGCCCAGGTCGATCGCAGCCAGCCGGTGCCGCTGTCCTATTCCCAGCAGCGCATGTGGTTCCTCTGGCAGATGGAGCCGGACAGCCCGGCCTATAACGTCGGCGGCATGGCGCGGCTGAGCGGTGTGCTGGATGTCGGGCGTTTCGAGGCGGCCTTGCAAGCGCTGATCCTGCGCCACGAAACCCTGCGCACCACCTTCCCCAGCGTCAACGGCGTGGCTCGCCAGCAGGTGCATGCCGATACCGGCCTGCGCATGGCCTGGAAGGATTTCTCGGCCCTGGCCCCCGAGGCGCGGCAACAGCGCCTGCAGCAGCTGGCGGACAGCGAGGCGCACCAGCCCTTCGACCTGGAAACCGGCCCTTTGCTGCGGGCCTGCCTGGTCAAGGCCGGCGATCAGGAACACTACTTCGTCCTGACCCTGCACCACATCGTGACCGAAGGCTGGGCCATGGACATCTTCGCCCGTGAGTTGGGAGCGCTGTACGAAGCCTTCCTCGACGATCGCGATTCGCCCCTGGAACCGCTGCCGGTGCAGTACCTGGACTACAGCGTGTGGCAGCGCCAATGGCTGGAATCCGGCGAGCGCCAGCGCCAGCTGGACTACTGGACAGAACAACTGGGCCGTGAGCATCCATTGCTGGAGCTGCCCAGCGACCGGCCACGGCCGGCGGTGCAGAGCCACCAGGGCGAGCTCTATCGCTTCGACCTTGGCGACGCACTGGCGGCCCGGGTCCGGGCCTTCAATGCCGAGCACGGCCTGACCCTGTTCATGACCATGACCGCCGCCCTGTCGGTGCTGCTGTATCGTTACAGCGGCCAGACCGACCTGCGCATCGGCGCGCCAGTGGCCAACCGCATCCGCCCGGAAAGCGAAGGCCTGATCGGTGCCTTCCTCAATACCCAGGTGCTGCGCTGCCAGCTGGATGGACAGATGAGCGTCGGCCAGTTGCTGGAGCAGGTACGCCAGACGGTGATCGATGGCCAGTCCCACCAGGACCTGCCGTTCGACCATCTGGTGGAAGCCCTGCAACCACCGCGCAGCGCCGCCTACAACCCGCTGTTCCAGGTGATGTGCAACGTCCAGCGCTGGGAGTTCCAGCAGAGCCGGCAACTGGCGGGCATGACCGTGGAGTACCTGGTCAACGATGCCCGGGCCACCAAGTTCGACCTCAACCTGGAAGTCACCGACCTGGATCAGCGCCTTGGCTGCTGCCTGACCTACAGCACCGACCTGTTCGACGAGCCACGCATCGCGCGCATGGCTGCCCACTGGCGCAACCTGCTGGAGGCGTTGCTGGGCGACCCGACGCAGCGTCTGTGCGAACTGCCATTGCTGCAGCCGGACGAGCAGCGTCAACTGCTCGATAGCCTGGGCAGCGAAGCCGGCGAGCAGCGCCTGGACCAGTGCATCCAGCAGTTGTTCAGCCAGCAGGCCCGGGCACGCCAGGATGCCCCGGCACTGACCTTCGCCGGCCAGACCCTGAGCTACAGCGAGCTGGACAGCCGCGCCAATCGCCTGGCCTGGATGCTCCGCGAACGTGGGGTGGGCCCGCAGGTGCGGGTCGGCCTGGCGCTGGAGCGCTCGCTGGAGATGGTGATCGGCCTGCTGGCGATCCTCAAGGCCGGCGGCGCCTATGTGCCGCTGGACCCGGAATACCCTCTGGATCGCCTGCACTACATGATCGAGGACAGCGGCATCGGCCTGCTGCTCAGCGATGCGCGGATGTTCCAGGCCCTCGGCGAACTGCCGGCAGGCGTGGCGCGCTGGTGCCTGGAGGAGGACGGCGCGCTGCTGGCCGACTACCCGGCCAGCGAATTGCCTTTGGTCAGCCTGCCGCAACACCAGGCCTACCTGATCTACACCTCCGGTTCTACCGGCCTGCCCAAGGGCGTGGTGGTCTCCCATGGGGAAATCGCCATGCACTGCCAGGCGGTGATCCGCCGGTTCGGCATGCGTGCCGACGATTGCGAACTGCACTTCTATTCCATCAACTTCGACGCCGCTACCGAGCGCTTGCTGGTGCCGCTGCTCAGCGGTGCCCAGGTAGTGTTGCGGGCCCAGGGCCAGTGGGACGCCGAGGAGATCTGCCAGCTGATCCGCCAGCATCGGGTCAGCATCCTGGGCTTCACCCCCAGCTATGGCAGCCAACTGGCCCAGCACCTGGCGACCCAGCAGCAAACCCTGGCGGTACGCATGTGCATCACCGGTGGCGAGGCCCTGACTGGCGAGCACCTGCAACGCATTCGCGCGGCCTTCCAACCGAGCCTGTTCTTCAACGCCTACGGCCCGACCGAAACCGTGGTCATGCCCCTGGCCAGCCTGGCGCCGGAACAATTGGCCGAAGGCGTGGCCAGCGTGCCCATCGGCAGCATCGTCGGCGCGCGGGTGGCCTATATCCTCGATGCCGACCTGGCGCTGGTGCCCCAAGGCGCGACCGGTGAGCTGTATGTGGGCGGTGCGGGCCTGGCCCAGGGCTACCATCGTCGCCCGGGCCTGAGCGCCGAACGTTTCGTCGCCGATCCGTTCAGCAGCGCCGGCGGTCGCCTGTATCGCACCGGCGACCTAGTGCGCCAGTGTGCCGACGGCCAGGTGGAATACATCGGCCGGGTCGACCATCAGGTGAAGATCCGCGGTTTCCGTATCGAGCTGGGGGAAATCGAATCCCGCTTGCTGGATCATCCTGCGGTACGCGAAGCGGTGGTGCTGGCGCTGGATGCGCCATCGGGCAAACAACTGGCGGGTTACCTGGTGACCGAGGTCGCGGGACACAACGAGGTGGCGCAGGCCAACCTGCGCGAAGCCCTCAAGCAGCAATTGAAGACCCAGTTGCCGGACTACATGGTGCCGACTCACCTGATCCTGCTGTCCAGCATGCCGCTGACCGCCAACGGCAAGCTCGATCGCCGGGCCTTGCCGATGCCGGATCCGGAGCTCAATCGCCAGCAGTACGTGGCCCCGAGCAACGAGCTGGAGCAGAGCCTGGCGCGTATCTGGTGCGATGTGCTGAACGTGCAGCAGGTGGGCCTCAACGACAACTTCTTCGAACTGGGCGGCGATTCGATCCTGTCGATCCAGGTGGTCAGCCGTGCGCGCCAGCTGGGCATCCATTTCACCCCGCGTGACCTGTTCCAGCACCAGACCGTGCAAACCCTGGCGCGGGTAGCCAGCCGCAGCCAGCGCATCAGCGCCGAGCAAGGACTGCTCAGCGGCGAGGCGCCGCTGACCCCGATCCAGCATTGGTTCTTCGATAGCCGCATCCCGCAGCCGCAGCACTGGAACCAGGCGCTGCTGCTGGAGCCGGTGGCGCCCCTGGATGCCCAGCGCCTGGAGCAGGCACTGCTGGCAGTGGTGGAACAACACGATGCCCTGCGTCTGCGCTTCAACCAGAGCAACGAACAATGGCGCGCCGAGTACTTGCCGCTGTCCGATGCGCCGTTGCTGTGGCAGGTACGGGTGCCGTCCATGGCCACCTGCGAAACCTTGTTCGCCGATGCCCAGCGCAGCCTCGACCTGGAGCATGGGCCGCTGCTGCGTGCGGTGCTGGTGGACGGTCCGGAGGGTGAGCAGCGGCTGCTGCTGGCCATCCACCACCTGGTGGTGGACGGCGTGTCCTGGCGAGTGCTGCTGGAGGATCTGCAGAACGTCTATCGCCAGCTGGAGGCCGGCCAGGCCGTGCAGTTGCCGGCCAAGACCAGCGCCCTGCGCGACTGGTCGAGCCGCTTGCAGGCCTACGCCGGCAGTGAGTCGCTGCGCGAGGAACTGGCTTGGTGGCAACAGCAACTGGCCGGCCCGGCAGCGCAAATGCCAGGGTTGCAGCCGGACGGTGGCCAGCAACACCAGCATGCCCGCAGCCACAGCGTGACCCTGGATGCCGAGTGCACCCGTCAACTGCTGCAACAGGCCCCGGCGGCCTATCGCACCCAGGTCAACGACCTGCTGCTCACCGCCCTGGCCCGGGTACTGTGCCGCTGGAGCGGACAGCCTTCGGCACTGGTGCAACTGGAAGGCCACGGCCGCGAGGCGTTGTTCGACGAGATCGACCTGACCCGCACCGTGGGCTGGTTCACCAGCGCCTATCCGTTGCGCCTGACGCCCTTGCAGGTGGAAGAAGCCGCCGGGCAGGGCGCCTCGATCAAGGCGATCAAGGAGCAATTGCGTGGTGTGCCGCACAAGGGCCTGGGCTATGGCGTGCTGCGCTACCTGGCCGATGACGCCTGCCAAGCGGCCCTGGCGGCGCTACCGCTGGCGCCGGTGACCTTCAACTATCTGGGGCAGTTCGACCAGAGCTTCGGTAGCGATGCGCTGCTGCGTCCGCTGGACGAGTCAGTCGGCCCGGCCCATGCCCTGGAGGCACCGCTGCCCAACGAGCTGAGCATCGACAGCCAGGTCTACGGCGGTGAACTGGTGCTGCGCTGGACCTATAGTGCCGAGCGCTTCGACTCCGAGCTGATCGCCGAGTTGGCGGCGGCCTACCTGGGTGAGCTGCAGAGCCTGATCGCCCATTGCCTGAAGGACGATGCCGGTGGCTTGACGCCGTCGGACTTCCCCCTGGCGTGCTTGACCCAGGCCCAGCTCGATGCCCTACCAGTACCGGCGGCGCAGATCGAGGATGTCTACCCGCTGACGCCGATGCAGGAAGGCATGTTGCTGCACACCCTGCTGGAGCCGGGCACCGGCCTCTATTACATGCAGGACCGCTACCGCATCAACAGCGAACTGGACCCCGAGCGCTTCGCCCAGGCCTGGCAGGCCGTGGTGGCCCGGCATGAAGCCCTGCGCGCCTCGTTCTGCTGGAACGTGGGCGAGGACATGCTGCAGGTTATCCACAAGCCGGGCAGCACGCCCATCGAGTACCTGGACTGGAGCGATGTGCCGGAGGCCGAACAGGAGGTCGAGCAAGAAGCCAGGCTGCAAGCCCTGCACAAAGCCGAGCGCGAGGCCGGTTTCGATCTGCTCAACCAGGCGCCGTTCCACCTGCGGCTGATCCGTGTCGGCGCCGCGCGATACTGGTTCATGATGAGCAACCACCACATCCTCATCGATGCCTGGTGCCGCTCGTTGTTGATGAACGACTTCTTCGAGATCTACACCGCCCTGGGCGAAGGCCGCGAGGCGCAGTTGGCAGTACCGCCGCGCTACCGCGACTACATCGGCTGGCTGCAACACCAGAGCCTGGCCGAGGCGCGCCAGTGGTGGCGGCAGAATCTCGCGGGCTTCGAACGCACCACGCCGATCCCCAGCGACCGGCCGTTCCTGCGCGAGCATGCCGGCGACAGCGGCGGCATGATCGTCGGCGACTGCTACACCCGGCTCGATCCACGGGACGGTGCGCAATTGCGCGAGCTGGCGCAGCAGCACCAGTTGACCGTCAACACCTTCGCCCAGGCGGCCTGGGCCCTGGTCCTGCGGCGCATGAGTGGCGACCGCGACGTGCTGTTCGGGGTCACCGTGGCCGGGCGGCCGGTGGACATGCCGCAGATGCAGCGCACCGTCGGCCTGTTCATCAACAGCATCGCCCTGCGGGTCAAGCTGCCCGAGGATGGCCAGCGTTGCAGCGTGCGCCAATGGCTGGGCCAGTTGCTGGACAGCAACATGCAGCTGCGCGAGTACGAGTATCTGCCACTGGTGGCGATCCAGGAAACCAGCGAGCTGCCCAAGGGCCAGCCGCTGTTCGACAGCCTGTTCGTGTTCGAGAACGCCCCGGTGGAGGTCTCGGTACTGGACCGGGCCCAGAGCCTGAACGCCAGTTCGGACTCCGGCCGCACCCACACCAACTTCCCGATCACGGCCGTCTGCTACCCGGGGGACGACCTGGGGCTGCACCTGTCCTATGACCAGCGCTACTTCGAGCAGGCGACCATCGAGCGCATGCTGGGCGAGTTCAAGCGCCTGCTGCTGGCGCTGATGCAGGGCTTTAATGGCGACATGGCCGAGCTGCCGTTGCTGGGCGAGGAGGAGCGTGATTTCCTGCTGGCCGGTTGCAACCAGAGCCAGCACCAGTATCCGCTGGAGCGCAGCTACGTGGAGTTGTTCGAGGCCCAGGTGGCCGCGCATCCGCAGCGTATCGCCGCCAGTTGCCTGGAACAGAGCCATAGCTATGCCGAGTTGAACCTGCGCAGCAACCGCCTGGGCCATGCCCTGGTGGCCCAGGGCGTGGATTTCGACCAGCCGGTGGCCCTGCTGGCCGAGCGTGGCCTGGAGCTGTTGGGCATGATCATCGGCAGCTTCAAGGCCGGGGCCGGCTACCTGCCCCTGGACCCGGGCCTGCCGGGCCAGCGCCTGGGCCGCATCATCGAGCTCAGTCGCACGCCGATCCTGGTCTGTACCCAGGCTTGCCGTGAACAGGCCCAGGCCCTGCTGGACGAGTTCGGCTGCGCCGGTCGTCCGCGCTTGCTGGTCTGGGAAGAAGTCCAGGCCGGGGCTGGGCGCGAGGACAATCCCGGACGCTACAGCCGTGCGGACAACCTCGCCTACGTGATCTACACCTCCGGTTCCACCGGCCTGCCCAAGGGCGTGATGGTGGAGCAGCGCGGCATGCTCAACAACCAGTTGAGCAAGGTGCCGTACCTGCAACTGAGCGAGGCCGATGTGATCGCCCAGACCGCCTCCCAGAGCTTCGATATCTCGGTCTGGCAGTTCCTTGCCGCGCCGCTGTTCGGCGCTCGGGTGGACATCGTGCCCAATACCATCGCCCATGATCCCCAGGGGCTCCTGGCCCATGTCCAGGAGCAGGGCATCACGGTGCTGGAGAGCGTGCCGTCGCTGATCCAGGGCATGCTGGCCCAGGACGCCATCGCCCTGGACGGCCTGCGCTGGATGCTACCCACCGGCGAGGCCATGCCACCGGAGCTGGCGCACCAGTGGCTGCTGCGTTATCCACAGATCGGCCTGGTCAACGCCTACGGCCCGGCGGAGTGCTCCGACGACGTGGCCTTCTTCCGCGTGGACCTGGCCTCGACCCGGGGCAGCTACCTGCCCATCGGCACGCCCACCGACAACAACCTGTTGTACCTGATGGACGAATCCCTGGAGCTGGTGCCCCTGGGTGCGGTGGGCGAGCTGTGCGTGGCCGGTACCGGTGTCGGCCGTGGCTACGTCAGCGACCCGTTGCGCACTGTGCAAGCCTTCGTGCCCCATCCGTTCGGTGCTGCGGGCGAACGCCTGTACCGCACCGGCGACCTGGCACGCCGGCGCAGCGACGGCGTGCTGGAGTACGTCGGGCGGATCGACCATCAGGTGAAGATCCGTGGCTACCGCATCGAACTGGGCGAGATCGAAGCGCGCCTGCACGAACAACCGGAGCTGCGGGATGCTGCGGTCGGGGTGCAGGAGGGCGTCAATGGCAAGCACCTGGTGGGCTACCTGGTTGCCAGCGATTCGGGCCTGGGGCAAAGCGAGCGCCTGGAGCGGATCAAGCCGCGCCTGCGCGCCGAGTTGCCGGAGTACATGGTGCCGCTGCACTGGCTGTGGCTGGAGCGCCTGCCGCTCAACGCCAATGGCAAGCTCGATCGCAAGGCCCTGCCGGCCCTGGAGATCGGCCAGTTGCAGAGCCAGGACTACCTGGCCCCGAGCAGCGAGCTGGAGCACACCCTGGTGGACATCTGGGCCGAAGTGCTCAAGGTGGAACGGGTGGGGGTGCGCGACAACTTCTTCGAGTTGGGCGGGCACTCGCTGCTGGCTACCCAGATCGCCTCGCGGGTACAGAAGACCCTGCAACGCAACGTGCCACTGCGGGCGATGTTCGAATGCAGCACGGTGCAGGAGCTGGCGGCCTACATCGACGGACTGGGGGCCAATGAAATCAGCGAGGAGAAGGTCGATCGCCTGAGCGACCTGATGGCTGAGCTGGAGGGCTTGTAGGCTTTTGCGGCGGGCGCAGCCACTCCAAAGGCTGCGCCTCACTCCTTCAGGAAGGTCGCGCATTCAGGCTTTACGGCCGCTGCATAACCGAGCGGTCTCTACAGGAAGCCTATACAGGGGGGAAATAGAAATGCAGTATTAAGTAAGGGTTTTTGTTTGCCCTTATCGATTGGACTGAGCATGAAGAAAAAATGACAAGGATGCACTGAATGAAAGCAGAGTTGCGAGGCGGCGAAAAAATCATCAAAGAAGGGCCGGCAAACCTTCAAAGAAGTATTGAGACGGTGGGCGGAAGGCTTTTTCTGACGAACCAGCGTCTGCTATTTGTCGCGCATAAAATTAACTTTCAAAGCGCTCCTGACGAGATTGAAATCTCAAACATCCAGTCATGGCAACCGGCATGGACTAGATTTTTAGGTCTTATCCCCATTTTCCCCAACTCTTTATCTGTTTTTACAAAGCAGGGTATAGAGTCTCGATTTGTACTATTTGGCCGTGACGCATGGGCTGCTGCCATTGCTGCAACCATGAATGGGGCCAATGGCTAAATAACCTTCAGTTTGAAATAGTCCGCCGCGCAAAGCCCGACAGCAGCCTTGTCGGGCTTTGTCGTTTCAGACAGTTCAAGGACCGGAACCATGGCAGAGCAGCTTTACTGGCACGATATCGAAGACACCCTGGGCCACTGGAGCGGCCTGGGCGTCGAGGTCGAACCCGGCGCCACGGACAAGCCGCCGCTGTACCTGCGCACCGGCGCGAATGCCCGGTTCAAGCTGATGCACCATGACACACCGCTGTTCTGGGCCACCATTGCCCGGGACCATGGCGGTGTCTGGCTGGTGCGCAAGCCGCTGGTCGATGGCGCTGAATGCCGGTTGCTCGCCCCCATCGACTCACCCACCGTCGAACAGCACGCGGCATTGGCGCCCGAGCTGCGGATCAAGGCCTGGAGCCGCTATTTCGTCAGCCGTCTGGGCGCCAGTGCCCGGCACTTCCTCACCCCTGGCTACTGGCTGGCCCAGGGCCTGGTGCCGGAGCCGTCCAGTACCGGCCACGGCCTGGACAAATGGCGCTTCACCTCGAGGGTCGACCCGTTGACCCACGTGCCCAGCTGGTTCCTGTATGGCGAGGACTTTCTCGACAACCTGCAACCCCAGACCCTGGAGTGGATCGACTGGTGGCACGGCGGCGGCAAGCTCATCGGCCTGCATCGCGTCGATCCACAGGCGGGGCGGCTCAAGTGGTGGCGCAAGAAGGCCCGGGAGGGCAGCCTGCCACCGGTGCTGTTGTGGTACGTCGGCGGACTGGCGTCCTACCTGGTGATCGATGGGCACTACCGTTTGCAGGCCGCCATCGCGGAAAATCTCGCGCCGTCCTTCATCGTCCTCAGTGCTACCTGCGCGCGCGACTTCACGCCGAGCCTCGAGCATCGGCAACGGGTCATGGATTCGCTGCACAAGCGTGGCGATACGGTGCCGCGCAACAAGACCTTGAGTACCGAGAACCTCAACCGAGTGCTGATCCAGGCTTTCGACGATCGGCCGCACTACGTCAGCGCGACCCAGGCCTGGGCCGGCAATGAACCCCAGGAGCAGTGGTGCGATGAGGTGCGCCAGTGCCTGATCGGGCAGGGGCTCGAAGGTGAGGTGGACGCAGTGATTGCCCGGCGTGGCTGACGGGGCCTCTGTTATAGTCGCGCCCGCGCGCCACAGGGCAGGGGATTAGGGACGATGGTGGAACAGGTTTTCTGGCGGGATATCGAGGATCTGGCTGGCAATTGGAGCGGCCTTGGGGTGGACGCCAGGCCTCCGGCCAACGGCAAGCCGAACCTGCGCCTGCTCAGTGGCGACAACCGGCGCATGCAGTTGGTCGTCGGAGGCCAGACGCTGCTCTGGGCCACCATGTCGCGCTGTCTCTACGGGGTGTGGCTGGTGCGCAACCAGCTGCCTGGGCAACTGCCGCAAACCCTGGTCGAGCCCATCGATTCGCCCCAGGTGGAACAACACTCGCGTCTCGCCCCGTCCCTGCAGCTCAAGGCCTGGAGTCGGTTTTTCGTCCAGCAGTTGCTGCGACATCAAGCGGATTTTCTCTACCCCGGCTATTGGTTGGTGCGGGCCCTGCAGCCTGCTGCCCACCCCTATGGGCGATCACTGCCCAGCGGCATCGACCAGTGGTACTTCAAAGGCGGCGAAGATGCCCTGAGCCATATGCCGCAGTGGACCATTGACGGCCGCAACATTCTCGACAACCGCCAGCCTGGCCCGGCGCGTTGGGTCGAACTCTGGGCAGGGGGTGGCGCGGTGGTTGGCCTGCATGGCGTCGATCCGCTGGCCGGGCGCCTGAAGTGGTGGCGCAAGAAGGCCCGTGAAGGCAGCTTGCCGCCGATCCTGTTGTGGTATGTCAGCGGCCTGAACAGCTACCTGATTCTTGACGGGCATTACCGTTTGCAGGCCGCCATCGATGAGAACCTGCCGCCGCAGTTCCTGGTGCTCAGCTCGCCGCGGGTGACGGCCTACGCCCCGAATCCGCAGGAGCAGCAGAAGGTACTGGGAGCGCTGCAGGTGCAGATCCAGCGCAAGAACCTGGAGACGGCGCGCTTGAACCAGCTGCTCATCAGCACCTTCGACGACCGGCCGTATCACGGCTTCGGCAGCCAGTCGTGGGCGGGGATCGCTTCGGAACAAGTGTGGATCGATCAGGTGAGGGGCATCCTCAAGGAGCGCGGTGACCTGAGCGACTTGGAGCAAGTTCTCGAACGCGAGGCGCCGGCAGAATTCCCCTGACCATCACCCCGCGGGTGCGCCGTGGCAATGTGGGGTTTTGCAGCGATGAACATTGATTTTCGCGATCGGCAAACTGGATAATGATAACAATTACCATTAGCGTGCCGGTCTCGATGCACAGTCCCGTAGACACCAAAGCCATAGTCGCCAACCTCTACAGCGAGAATTACCGCTGGTTGCGGGCCTGGCTGTATCGCCGATTGCAGTGTCCGCAGGATGCCGCGGACCTGACCCAGGACACCTTCGTGCGCACACTGACGGCCGGCCAGCTGGCCGATCTCAACGAGCCGCGGGCGTTTCTGGCCACGGTGGCCAAGCGCTTGTTGAGCAATCTGTTCCGACGCCGTGCCCTGGAGCAGCAGTACTTACTGGAACTGGCGCGGATGCCGCAGGTCTTCAGCCCCTCCGAAGAAGATCTGGCACTGGTGCGCGAAGCGCTGGAGTTGATCGACCGGCTGCTCGAGGGTTTGCCGCAACGGGCGCGCCATGCCTTTATCCTGCATCGCCTTGAAGGCCTGTCGCAGCCGCAGATCGCCGAGCGCCTGGAGGTGTCCCTGGCGACCGTCGAGCGCGACCTGCGGCGGGCCTTCCTGCATTGTCTCAGCGAGTGCGCTGCATGAGCCGTACTGCTATCGAACAGGCCAATCGCGCCGCGGTGGACTGGTTGCTGAAGCTGGAATCCAGCACGCCGGGCGATGCCGTGCAGCAGGCCTTTGCCCACTGGTTGGCGCACAGTGGTGAGCATGCCGCTGCCTGGCAGCGGGTCAACGCTGTGCTGAGCCAGCCCTTGCAGCATCTGCAGGGCGCCGAGCAGCGCAGCCCCGGGCAACTGCAAGCGGCTAGCCGAGCCTTGCGTTCGCTGCCTGCGCCCTCGCGGCGCAAAGTGCTGGGCGGCGGCCTGGCCCTGCTGTTGCTGGGGGGCGGCACTGCCGGCCTGGTCAACCGCGTGCTGCCCCTGGGCCATGTGCTGGCCGATCTGGATACCGCCACCGGCCAGCGCACCTCCAGGACCCTGGCCGATGGCAGCCGGATCCATCTGAATGCTCGCAGCGCGGTGGATATCCGCTTCGATGCCGAGCAGCGGCGCATCATCTTGCGTGAAGGCACGGTGCAGGTTGATGTCGCCGCCGACCCTGCGCGGCCGTTTATCGTCGAAAGCCGCGATGGACGAGTGCAGGCTCTGGGCACCCGTTTCATGGTCAGCCGCAACGATCTGGGCAGCCTGGTTTCTGTGCAGCAGCACAGCGTGCTGTTGACCACCTCCCAGGGGCGCCAGCAGCGAGTCGAGGCCGGGGACGCTTTTGCCTTCGATGGTCATGGCATCGAACGCCAGGCACCCTCGCTGCGCACCCGGGTGGACTGGCTCGACGGCCGCATCGATGTGCGCAACGAGCCCCTGGGCGAGTTGATCGAGTTGTTGCGGCCCTATCGCAGCGGCCTGCTACGCATCAGCCCGGAAGCCGCACGGGTTCGGGTCTATGGCGTGTTTCCTCTGGATGACAGCGATCAGGTGCTGCTGTCTCTCGGCGAAACCCTGCCGATCCAGGTCACCCGCCATGGCTTCTGGCTGACCCGCATCGAGTTGCGCTGATTTTTTCCAGAAAAACACCAGGACGATGAGGGGGTTGGGGTTTTCCCGTGTCCTGGTTATGGAAAGCCAACCTATAACGAGCCCTTCCCATGTCCCAGATTTTTTTCCGTCCCAGCCTGCTGGCGATGGCTGTCGTTCTGAGTTACGCCGCACTGCCCGTTGCCGCCCACGCCGCAGCCGAGCCGCAACAGGCCCAGGCCACCCGGTCGTTCGATCTGCCTGCCGGTGATCTGGGCGAGACCTTGAGCCACATCGCCCGGGACAGCGGTCGGGTGCTATCGGTGCCCCCGCAGTTGCTTGCCGGCAAGCGCGCCAGCCGGGTCAGCGGCCAGCTGACCCCAGAGCAAGCCATGCAGCAGGCCCTGGTGGGCAGCGGCCTCGGCCTGACCACCACCCCCAGCGGTACCTGGAGCCTCTACCCATTGCCAACGGGGTCGGCACTGCAGCTGCAACCGACCCATATCCAGGGCCAGGCCCAGGAGCAGGCCTGGGGGCCGGTGGACGGCTACGTGGCGACCCGCAGCGCCACCGCGACCAAGACCGACACGCCGATCCTGGAAATTCCCCAGACCATCAACGTAGTCACCGCCGATCAAGTGCAGACCCAGGGCGCGCGCAACCTGACCCAGGTCCTGCGCTACACGCCGGGGCTGAGCGTCAATGGCTACACCGACCGCAACACCATTGCCGACGAGATCACCAGCCGCGGTTTCGCCCCGACCCCGCTGTACCTCGATGGTGCCTACTTGCCGTATGCCGGCAGCCTTGGGGGCGCGCCGCAGATCGATCCCTATACCCTGGAACGTATCGAGGTCCTCAAGGGGCCGTCATCGGTGCTCTATGGGCAGAACCAGCCCGGCGGCCTGGTGAACATGGTCTCCAAGCGTCCTGCCAGCACCGCCCAGCATCAGGTCAAGTTCGGCCTGGGCAGCTATGACCGGGTCAATGGCGCCCTGGACAGCAGCGGGCCGCTGGATGATCAAGGAGAGTTTTCCTACCGCCTGGTCGGTGTGGCGAAGAAGGGCGGCGAGCAGGTGCTGCATACCAACAGCCAGCGCACCCTGCTGGCGCCGAGCCTGAGCTGGAGTCCGAGCGATGCCACCCGCCTGACCCTGTATGCGCAGATTCAGCGTGACGACGGCCTGGCGGACTATCAGGCGCTGCCGATGATCGGCACCCTCAAGCGTGGTCCCGATGGGCGCAAGATCGACCGTGATTTCTTCAACGGCGATTCGCGCTACAACGACTACAAGCGCGACCAGTACATCCTTGGCTATGACTTCAGCCAGGCCCTCAACGACGACTTGAAATGGCGCTCCACCGCGCGCTACATCGATGTGCGCGACCGTTACAAGGGCTTCTTTCTGCGGGGCTTCGTCACCGATGCCGGCGGCGTCACCGACTACACCCGGGCCACCCGTACCAAGCTCGACTGGCAACAGCACAACACCGCCTACACCCTGAACAACAACCTGGAGTATCGCTTCAACACCGGCGCTCTCGAACACACCGCCCTGGCCGGCGTGGACTACCGTCACTTCAACCGCAAGTACACCGGCTACAACGCCTATGGGGTATTGCCGGTTGACCTGTACGGCAAGAACAACTACGACACCGGCAGCGTGACCCCGGAGCTGACCACCCGCTGGGACAACACGATCAAGCAGACTGGTATCTATGCCCAGGACC
Organism: Pseudomonas piscis; assembly: GCF_009380155.1. Taxonomy (GTDB): domain Bacteria; phylum Pseudomonadota; class Gammaproteobacteria; order Pseudomonadales; family Pseudomonadaceae; genus Aquipseudomonas; species Aquipseudomonas piscis. The sequence goes on from NZ_WHUV01000003.1 coordinate 1,038,027, forward strand.
AGATCAAGCTCGACCAGTGGATCCTGACCATCGGCGGCCGCCAGGACTGGGCCGAAGTGGAAAACAAGGACTTGCTGGCCCGCAGCATCGTCGAACAGCGCGATCATAAATTCACCGGCCGGGTGGGTCTGACCTACGTCACCGAGTTCGGCCTGGCGCCCTATGTCAGCTACTCGCAGTCGTTCCTGCCGACCGTGGGTACCGGGGCCCCGGAGCGCGGCGCCAAGGCCTTTAAACCGACCGAGGGCGAGCAGTATGAAGTGGGGGTGAAGTACCAGCCCCTGGACAAGACGCTGATGACCGCGTCGGTGTTCCAGGTGAAGCAGAAGAACGCCCTGACCAGCGACATCGACTACCCCGAATACAACGCGCAGCAGGGTGAGATCCGCTCCCGGGGCATCGAACTGGAAATCAAGTCCAGCCTGGACAACATCGACATGATGGCCGCCGCCACCTACATCGACTCCTTCTATACCAAGGCCAATGACTCCACCAAGGGCAATCGCAATGAGGCCCAGGCGCCAGTCTCGGCCAGTGCCTGGGTCGACTACCACTTCACCCAGGCGGCGCTCAACGGCCTGACCTTTGGCGTGGGTGCGCGCTACACCGGCAGAAAACCGGGGGACTCGAACAGCACCTTCAGCACACCGGCCTATGTGGTGTACGACACCACCGTCAGCTATGACCTGGGCAAGCTCGATCCGAGCCTGCGGGGGCTGAAAAGCAGCCTCAACGTGCAGAACCTGTTTGACCGGGAATACGTCTCCGACTGCAACTACAACTTTGGCTGCTACTACGGCCAGGAGCGCGTGGCCTCGGTGGAAATGAGCTACGACTGGTAAGGCCGGGCAGGATGCTCGAATGAAGGGGAGGCTGCCCTCGCGATGATGTTCATGGCGAGGGCGCTTGCTTGTGCTCAGTGGCGTCGTGGTCCTGGCGTTGCGGTGTATCAGGCAGCCCGCAGGGTGTGGCTGGGGAGCACACCCCAGCCGGAGCATGCGCCCTCTACTTCGGACCCAGGATCTGCGTCAGCTTGCCCGGGGCCGGGGCGCCTTGCTGTTGTTGCAGCTCGCCTTTGTCGTCCAGGTAGAAGATCGCCGGGGTGGCCGACAGCTCCAGTTCCTCCATGAGCTTCATGTTGGCGTCGAGCTTGGCCTGGATCGCTTTGGGGATGCTTTGCAGGGGTTTCAGGCTGCTGCCCTTGCCGGCCTTCTCGTGATCCTGCAGGGCCTGGCTCGGGTCCTTGGCGGCCAGCAGGGCGGCGGATTTGCCTGGGCTGTCCTCGCGGATGATGCCGACCATGATGTGCCGCAGTTGCACCTTGCCGGCCTTGACCCAGGGCCGGGCTTGTTCCCAGAACATGTTGCAGTAGGGGCAGTTGGGGTCGCTGAACAGGTAGACGATACGTGGCGCATCGGCCTTGCCGTCGGCGATCCAGTCGCTTTTCTCCAGGTTGCCCCAGACTTCCTTGGCCATCGGTGCATAGACCAGTTTCTGCAACGGTTCGGCGCTGAGGTCCTTGCCGTCGGCGTCGTACAGGTTGCCCAGCAGCACGTGTTGGCCATCGGCGGTCAGGTACAGGGTCATGCCGCGGTTCTGGTACTGCGCGGCATAACCCTTGAGGCCAGCCGGAGCGTCGAAGCTGCCGATGATCTTGGCGCCCTTGGCCTCGATCTTGCGGATCGGCGCGGGCAGTTCCTCGGCCTGCAGCAGCGGGACATTGAGCAGTGCCGCGCCCAGGGACAGGCTCAGCAGGTGGCGGATGAAGGGCATGGGGGTTTCCTTGAGGGGGCGACCGGAGTCGGATGGATGCCGTCGAAGTTCTCCAGGGCGCGGGCCAGGCTGGCCTCCGAGAGTTCCCCGAGATGGCTGCCGAGCAGGCGGCCGTCGGCGCTGTAGAACAGGGTGGTGGGCAGGGCCATGGAGCCCACGGCCTTGCCCAGGCGGCCACTGCCGTCGAACAGTACGTTGTCCAGGTTCAGTTCCTGGGTGGCCAGGAAGGTGGCGACGCTCTGCATGCTCTCGGCCTGGTTAACGAACAGGAAGGTCAGGTCCGGGCGTTGTTGCTGGGCTTTTTCCAGCACCGGCATTTCCCGCCGGCAGGGCGGGCACCAGGTGGCCCAGAGGTTGATCACCAGCGGCCCGCCCTGGTAGTCGGTGAGCTGCACGGTGTCGCCGTTGGCGTTGCGCAGGGCCACTTCCGGCAGGCGCGTACCCTGGTCGTAGAGGCTCAGGGACAGAGTCGCCAGCAGCCAGAACGCCAGGCCGGTAGCGATCCCGGCGCCCAGGGGACGGCGCAGGGCCGGGCGTTTCCAACCCCAGGCCAGGGCTGCCAGGAGCATGACCAGTACCCCGGGCCAGGCGAGGAAACCGCCGTCGCGCAGGTCGATGGTCATCCACAGGTCGTCCCGGTAGTGCCTCCAGTAGGCGATGACGAAACTGACCCGGGCGGCGAGCATGCCGATCAGGAACAGCGAGAACAGCACCGACTCCGGGTTGTCACCGCCGCGCTTGGCCACGCGCCAGCCCACCAGCGTGGCCAGGGCCAGGGCGCTGATCAGCAGCAGGTGGTTGAGGGCGATGGCGAAGGTGCCGATGGTAAAGGTCAGCATCAGCGGGCTTCCAGGGTCTGGGTCCAGCGTTGCAGGAAGGTCGCGGCATCCACTTCGCCGGTGATGCGCTGGCTGCGGCGCTCGCTGCCATCCGGGCCGATCCACAGCATGCTGGGAGGTCCCGGTACCTTGTAGCGACCGAGCAGTTCGCGGCCGTCGGCATTATCCAGGGTCACGTCCAGGCGCAGCAGGCGCACGTCCTTCAGGGTTTCGAGGACCTGGGGCTGGCCGAATACGGTCTTCTCCATGATCTTGCACGACACGCACCAGTCGGCGTAGTAGTCCAGCAGCACCCATTGGCCCTGGGCCTGGGCGCTGTCCAGGGCGCCTTGCAGCTGGGCAGGGGTCTTGACCGTGGTGAAGGCGTCGTGGGCACTGGCGTTGCTGGCGGGGGCGCCGCCGCTGTAGACCTTCAGCGGGTGCAGCAGGTCGTCGCTGCCGCCAGCGGCACCCACCAGCAGCACGCTGCCCCAGATGCCGAACAGCAACGCACCGGCACCGAACAGGTGCAGCAGGCGCCCGGCGATCACCCGTTGCTGCCAGGCGCAGTAGGCCAGTACCAGGGCCAGGGCACCCCACAGGCCGATCCACAGGCTGGCGTTCAGCACCGGACGCAGCATGTAGATGGCGGTGCCGAGGAAAAGGATGCCGAACACGCCCTTGAGCAGGTTCATCCAGGGGCCGGGCTTGGGCAGGAAGCGGTTGCCCAGGGTCACCAGCAGCAACAACGGCAGGCCGATGCCCAGGCCCAGGGCGAACAGCGCCAGGCCGCCAAACAGGGCATTGCCGGTCTGGGCGATATACAGCAGGCCACCGGCCAGGGGGGCGGTCATGCACGGGCCCACCAGCAGCGCGGACAGGGCGCCGAGGACCCCGCAACCGATCAGGCTGCCGCCCTGGCGCTGGCGGCTGGCGCCTTCCAGGCGATCGCGCAGGAAGGCTGGCATCTGCAATTCGAAGAAACCGAACATCGGCAAGGCCAGCAGTACGAACAATGCGGCGAAGCTGCCCAGGACCCAGGGTTGCTGCAGCCAGGCCTGCAGGTTGCTGCCCAGCAGGGCGGCGATCACGCCCATGCCGGCGTAAACCAGGGCCATGCACAACACATAGCTGGAAGCCAGGGCCAGGCCCCGGCGCGGGCTGGCGCCACTGCCCACCACCATTCCGGCGAGGATCGGCAGCATCGGCAGCGAGCAGGGAGCGAAGGCCAGCAGCAGGCCGAAGCCGAAGAACGCCAGCAGGCCCAGGCCCCAGGATTTCTGTTGCAGGTCGTTGGCCAGCAGTTGGTCTTGGGCCGCTGCGGTGCCGCTCTGGGCGCCGGCGCTAGCCGCTGCGGCCGGGGCTCCGCCCAGGTCCACCTCCAGGGTTTGCGGTGGGTAGCACAGGCCGGCGTCGGCGCAGCCTTGCCAGCCCAGCTTGACCTTGCCCGTGGCGGTTGCCGGCAGCTTCACCTCCAGGCCCTGGCGGTACACGGTCTGGTCGCCGAAGAATTCGTCGCTATGGGCTTCGCCCGCCGGCAGGCTCGGCTGCTGCTCCGGCTGCAGGCCGTCGAACTTCAGGCGCTTCTGGTACAGGTAATAGCCGTCGGCGATCTGCCAGAACAGCTGGGTCTCGCCCGAGGGCAGACGCTCGGAGCTGAATACGAACGCCTGGCCCACCGGCAGGAAGTCGGGCTTGACCTCGAACGGATTGTTGCCGGCTTGTGCCAGGGTGGTGAACAGCATGAACAACAGGATGAACAATCGACGCATGGTCAAGCCTTAAACCGGTGCAAGTTGCGAGCACAATGGCCGGCCCTGATTAACCGATGATTAAACCGCGCCTTGTGGCCCGGAGCGGGCGGGCATAATGTCCGCTTAATCCGCCGCTTGCTTAATCAACGCCCTTTGTACAGGACCGACCATGCACGTACTTGTCTGTGAAGATGATGAGCTGATCGCCAGCGGGATCGTCGCCGGCCTCACGGCCCAGGGCCTGACGGTCGAGCATGTGGCCACCGCTTCGGCGGCGCGGGCCATGCTCGGCGTGGCCGATTTCGACGTGATGGTACTGGATCTTGGCCTGCCGGATGAAGATGGCCTGAAACTGCTCAAGCAGCAGCGCCAGCAGGGCCTGGAGATCCCGGTGCTGATCCTCACCGCCCGGGACGCGGTGACCGACCGGGTCGACGGCCTGCAGGCCGGTGCCGACGACTACCTGCTCAAGCCCTTCGACCTGCGCGAACTGGCGGCGCGCCTGCATACCCTGTTGCGCCGGGCGGCGGGACGCAGCGTCAACCTGATCGAGCACGGGCGCCTGACCTACGACCCCAGCACCCGCGAGACCCTGCTCGGTGGGCAGCCGGTGGACCTGTCCCGGCGCGAGCAGTCGTTGCTTCAGGCTTTGCTGCACAACCGCGGCCGGGTGCTGTCCAGCGAGCAGCTCAAGGACAGTGTCTATGGCTTCAACGACGAGCTGGAGAGCAACGCCTTGAACGTGCACATCCATCACCTGCGGCGCAAGCTCGGCAATGGCATCGTCGAGACCGTACGGGGCCTGGGCTATCGCCTGGGGCCGGCGGATGGCGAGGAGAGTCGCTAAGTGAGAAGCCTGCGCCTGCGCCTGAGCGTAACCCTGGGCGCTGCCTTCATCCTGATCTGGACCCTGGCCGCCGCCTGGATGCTCAGCGATTTGCGCAACCAGATGATGTTCTCCCTGGACCAGCGCCTGGTGGCTTCGGCACGGATGGTCGCGGGCCTCTTGGAGCAGATGCCGGCTCTGCCATCCCATGGTCCGCACGATCACATCGACAGTGCCGCCCTGAGCATTCCCGGCGGCATGGCTTGCCAGGTCAGCTCCCTGCGTGGACAGATCCTGGCTCGTAGCCACAGTACTCCCGATCACACGCTGGAAGCCGAGAAGCTGGGGTTCCACGACCAGATGATCGACGACGCGCCCTGGCGCACCTTCACCCTGGTGCGCGGCGACCTGCGCATCACCACCGCCGACCGCCAGGTGGAGCGCGAGGCCCTGAACTTGTCGATCCTGTTGGCGGCTTCGGTGCCGGTGGGCGTGGCCCTGCTGGGGTGCCTGTGGCTGTTGTGGCTGGGGATCGGCCAGAGCCTGGCGCCGCTGAACCGCATCCGTGATGCTCTGATGCGGCGTAGCGCCGACTCCCTGGAGCCGCTGCAGATCCAGCCCATGCCCAGCGAGTTGCGCCCGCTGCTGGAAACCCAGAACCAGCTGTTCCAGCGCATTGCCCGGACCATCGAGCGCGAGCGGCGGCTGACCGGCGATGCCGCCCATGAACTGCGCAGCCCGCTGACGGCGATCAAGACCCACTTGCAAGTGGCGCGAATGACCGAGGGAGCGGCCCACGACCAGGCTCTGGCCCGGGCCGAGGAGGGCGCCGATCGCATGCATCGGACCCTGGAGCAGCTGTTGTTGCTGGCTCGCGTCGAGGGCAGCCTGTCGTTCGATGACGGTGTGCAGTGCACGGCGGAGCAGGTGGCGCGCCTGGCGATCCAGGACGCGGTCGTCGGTGCCCGCCAGCGGGTCCAGTTGAATCTGGAGCCGACCGCGGCTGGCGCTGCGGTGGATATGCCCTCGACCCTGGCCATCGCCGCCTTGCGCAACCTGCTGGACAATGCCCTGCGCCATACGCCCGAAGAATGTCCGGTGGAGCTGAACCTGGAGCTGGTCGCCGGCCGTGTGCGTTTCCAGGTGCGGGACCACGGCCAGGGGATTCCCGAGGCAGACCTGCAACACCTGACCCAACGCTTCTGGCGTGACAGCCAGAGCAGTGGTTGCGGCCTGGGGTTGGCGATCGTCCAGGCCATCGTCCAGCGCTGTGGCTGCGAGCTGCATTTCGACAGCCAGCCCGATGGCCTGCGGGTGGAACTGACCCTGCCTGCCCGGCGCGCTTGAGCCGCCCTGGCCCGGGACGGGCCTTTGGGCAATTTCCCCGATCCAAGGTGTAAATCCCGACGCTGCTGGTGCGTTTTCAGAACAGGAAAACCTGTCAATGCGCACCCCCTCTCGGCTGCGCATCCGGCCGGTGGCCGTTTTGCTCAAATTGCAGCGTGAGGGTTCCACAGATGTCAGCCGTTACCAGCCTTATGGAAGATCAGCCGGTGGGGCATGCCGCCCCGGTGGCCGAGACGCTCTACCAGTTCGACGAGTCGCCCCTGCTGGCTCGCCAGAATCGCCAGGAGTCCAATGCCCGCAGTTATCCGCGGCGCATCCCCCTGGCCCTCAAGCGCGCCAGCGGTATCCACGTCGAGGATGTCGAGGGACGGCGCTTCATCGATTGCCTGGCCGGTGCCGGGACTTTGGCCCTGGGCCACAACCATCCGGTGGTGATCGCGGCGATCCAGCAGGTACTGGCCGATGAACTGCCGCTGCTGACTCTGGACCTGACCACGCCGGTCAAGGACCAGTTCGTCCAGGACCTGTTCGGCCTGTTGCCCGAAGCCCTGGCCGCCGAGGCCAAGATCCAGTTCTGCGGCCCCACCGGCACCGATGCGGTGGAAGCGGCCCTGAAGCTGACCCGGACCGCCACCGGGCGCAGCACCGTGTTGTCGTTCCAGGGTGCCTACCATGGTATGAGCCAGGGTTCGCTGAGCCTGATGGGCAGCCTGGGACCCAAGCGGGCGTTGGCCGGGCTGTTGAACAACGGCGTGCAGTTCCTGCCGTTCCCCTATGACTATCGTTGCCCGTTCGGGCTCGGGGGCGCCGCCGGGGTCAAGGCCAACCTGAACTACCTGGAGAACCTGCTCTGCGATCCGGAAGCCGGCGTGGCGTTGCCGGCAGCGGTGATCGTCGAGACGGTACAGGGCGAGGGGGGCGTGATCCCGGCCGACCTGGAATGGCTGCGCGGGCTGCGCCGTATCACCGAGAAGGCCGGGGTGGCGCTGATCGTCGACGAGATCCAGAGCGGTTTCGGACGCACCGGCAAGATGTTCGCCTTCGAGCATGCCGGGATCATCCCGGACGTGGTGGTGCTGTCCAAGGCCATCGGTGGCAGCTTGCCGCTGGCGGTGATGGTCTATCGCGACTGGCTCGATACCTGGCAGCCCGGCGCCCATGCCGGCACCTTCCGTGGCAACCAGATGGCCATGGCCGCAGGTTCCGCGGTGATGCGCTATCTCAAGGAACACCGGGTGACCGAACACGCGGCGGCCATGGGTGAGCGCCTGCGCGAGCACCTGCTGATCCTGCAGCGCGACTACCCGCAACTGGGCGACGTTCGTGGCCGGGGCCTGATGCTGGGAGTGGAACTGGTGGACCCGCAAGGTACACCGGACGCCCTGGGGCATCCGCCGCAACATCAACGCCTGGCGCCGCTGGTACAGCGCGAATGCCTCAAGCGCGGGCTGATCCTGGAGCTGGGCGGGCGCCATGGCAGCGTGGTGCGCTTCCTGCCGCCGCTGGTGATCACCGCGGCGCAGATCGACCAGGTGGCGGAGATCTTCAGCAAGGCGGTGGCCGCCGCCGTGGCCGGCCTCTAATTTTTCGCGGCCCTGGTTCGTTACTTCTACACCATCGCCGCGCCTGGGCGCGGCGACACTCATTCAGTGATGGAGACAAGCAATGACTTCCGTATTCGACCGCGACGACATCCTGTTCCAGGTAGTGGTCAACCATGAAGAGCAATATTCGATCTGGCCTGACTACAAGGCTGTGCCGCAAGGCTGGCGCACCGTGGGCAAGAGCGGCTTCAAGAAAGACTGCCTGGCCTACATCGAGGAAGTCTGGACCGACATGCGCCCCTTGAGCCTGCGCCAGAAGATGGATCAGCAAGCGGCTGCCGGTTAAGCCGTCGCTGCCATGAAAAAGCCCGCTGGACGTTCGGTCCAGCGGGCTTTTTCGTGCCTGGGGCTCAGGCTCGCTTGACGGCCTGCAGGGTGTAGCTCAGCGGCAGGCGCCAGGGTGCATGCTTGAGTCGATATTCGCCGTGTTCGTCGACTTCCATCTGCCCGGGCAGGGCTTCCCATGGAATGCTCTGGTGCTCCACCAAACCGGTGATTTCCAGGCCCTGGCCCAGCAATGCGCTGATGATCTCGCCCAGGCCATGGTTCCATTCGTGGGTGACCGTGGCCTCCAGCTCCTTGTCGGTCTCCACGTAAGTGCTGCTGTCATCCCAGACCAAGGGTTCGCTGCGTTCGAAGTAGGACAGTTCCACCCGTAGCGAATCGCTGTGATCTTCGTTGATCGCCCAGAGTATCGGGTGCCCTTCGCGGATGAACAGCCTGCCACCGGGCTTGAGCAGCGCGCCCACGGTCCGGGCCCATTGCTCGATGCTCGGCAGCCAGCACAGGGCGCCGATGCCGGTGTAGACCAGGTCGAAGCTGGCGGCCGGCAACACTTCGGCCGCCTTGAATACATCCGACTCGTGGTAATCGATGGCGGTGTCGCAGCGCTGGGCCAGGGTACGGGCCTCGGCGAGGGATGCGGGGGAGAAGTCCAGGCCGCTCATCTGTGCGCCCAGGCGAGCCAGGGACAGGGTGTCGGTGCCGATATGGCATTGCAGGTGCATGCCGCGCAGGCCACGGATATCCCCCAGCAGCGGCAGGTCGAAACGCACCACGTCGGAGAGGTATTGCGGGTCGTCGATGAAGCGCTGCACGCAATAGTCCGGCGAGGCGGCATGCAGGGGCGCACGCTCGTCCCAGTTGGTCTTGTTGAGGTTTACGTAATCGCTCATGGCGCTGTTCCTGGCGTCTATTTAGGCGAGGCGCAGACTAGCACCGGGAAATGAGCGCGATCTTCAGGAAATATGTAAGCGCCGCGGCATCACTTGTAGCCGTTGCCGAGCTTGCGAGGCTGCGCAAAGGTCCGCAGGACCTTGCCTGGCGAGCCTCCAGGTCATGGACGCATTGCAGCCCTGCCACGGGGTGCCGCCCAGACCGTTTTCAGCTTCGGCAACGGTTACAGGCTCAGCTTTTCGGGCCCAGGGCCTGGATGATCTTCTGTTGGTTGGTTTCCAGCTCGCCAGCTGGGTCGGCGCTGTCGGTTTCCAGCACCAGCAACTGGCTGCCGCCGGCGCTGATGGCGGCCTTCAGTGCTTCCGACGGCTGGCGGTGATGCAGGACCAGGGCCACGTCGTTGTCCTTGAGTCGAGCCTGCAGTTTCTTCAGGGCTTCGGGCGTCCATTCGTTGTCGGCTCGGGCGTCCACCTCCAGCAGTTCCAGGTTCAGGCCGCCGATAAGATAGCCGAAGTGTTCGGACAGGCTCATTACGCTGAGGTTGTCGGCTTCGGCCAGGCGCGCCTCGCTGTCGGCGCTGAGCTTGAGCAGGCGCTGTTTCAAGTTGGCCAGGTTGCTCTCGATCTGCGGTTTGGCCGCGGGAGCCAGGCGCACCAGGTCGGCCGCCAGTACATCGGCCATGCGTCCCAGATTGTTGCTCGACAACCATGGCTGGGCATTCAGGCCGTCGCTCTTGCCCGGTTGCAGGGCGACGCCGGGCAGGGCGCCATCCACCGGTCGTGCGGCATCGATTTCGACGATGCGGATATTGCTGCGTCGGGCGTTGGGATACAGCGGGTCGTCCGGCCAGATCGAACGCAGGCCGATCACCGCGTCGGCACCCTGGGCCAGCTTGCCCAGGGCCGGGGCACCGCGCCCGGTGAAGTAGGCGGTCTGCCGCGAGCCCGGCAGGTTGGCCGGGGCGGCCCGCTCCAGCTTGACATCGGTACCTTGCAGCAGGATTTGCCCCAGGCCGAAGGTCACCGGCAGCGAGGCCAGCACCGTCAATGGCTGCAGGGTGGCGGCGGGTGCCGGTTGGCGCTGGCGGACATTGTCCGCTGCCGACAGGGTCGGGGCATGGAGCAGGCCGCCGAGAACCAGGACCAGGGCCAGGCGCGGCAGTGACAGATTGGGTGATGAATTGTGCATTTATCCGATATTCCCTTTCAGGCTGGGGACGGTGCCGCGGGCGATGGCGGCGAGGGCGAAGCAGATGCCGGCCACCAGGATGATCGCGGCGCCGGAGGGGACTGGCAGGTCGAAGACGATCGGCAGCAGGATGCCGCACAAGGTGCAGAGGGTGGCGATGCTCACCGAGATCCAGAAGAACCCCTTGAGCGACTGGCTGAGCAGGCGCGCCGCGGCGGCCGGGATCACCAGCAGGGCGCCGACCAGAATCGCGCCGATGACTTTCACCGCGGCCACGGTGATCAGCGTCACCAGGATCACGAACAGATAGTCCAGGGTCTTCACTGCCACGCCGCGCACCGCTGCCAGCTGCGGGTTGAAGCTGGCCAGCATGATGCGGTTGTACAGCGGCAGGCTCAGGCCCAGGACCAGGCTACCGACGACCAGCAGCACCAGCAGGTCGTCGCCGTTGACCGTGAGCACCGAGCCGAACAGTACGTTTTCGAGAATGTGCACGTTGATCTTGCCGGCCAGGATCAGCAGCAGGCTGGCGCCCAGGGCCAGGGACACCGAGAGGAACACTCCGATCAGGGTGTCTGGGGCCAGGCCGGTGCGATTGCGCAGGTAGTTGAGCAGGATGCCGAACAGCAAGCAGTAGCCGAACAGGCTGCCGTAGGGGCCGGTGTAGGGCTCGCCCAGGAGGATGCCGATGGCCACCCCGGTCAGGGCGGCGTGGCCCACGGCTTCGGAGAAGAAAGCGAAGCGCTTGACCACGACCAGGGTGCCCAGGCCGCCGAGCACCGGGCCGATCAGCAGGCCGGCGAGCAGGGCATTGACCACGAAACCGTAGGCCAGGGCTTCCGGCAGGTAGCCTGAAGAGGCCCAGCCCTGGACCATCAGGCGGAAAGCTTCATAACTCATCAGGCAGCGCTCCCGGCGGCTCGTGGATGGGTGGAAAACAGGCTGAGCAGGCGTTCCGGCGTCAGGGTCTGTTGCGCCGGGCCGTCGAACAGCACCCGGCGATTGAGACCGGTGACCCGGTCCGCCAGGCGGCCCACGGCTTCCAGGTCGTGCTCGATCCACAACAGGGTGATGCCGCGCTGGCGCCAATCCTGGAGCAAGCGCTCGAAGACCTGGATCCCGGCCTCGTCCAGGGCCGACATGGGTTCGTCCAGCACCACCAGTTGCGGTGCCGGAATCAGGCCCTGGGCCAGCAGCACCCGTTGGCGTTCGCCGCCGGACAGGGCGCCCATGCGCCGCTTGCGCTTGTCCTGCATGCCGACTTGCTCCAGGGCTTCGCCGATGGCCTTGGCGTAATGCCGGCTCAGGCCGAGAAACGCCGGCCGGCGCTGGCACATGGCGGCCATGAAATCGTCCACGGTCATCGGCAGGCCACGATCGAACTCCAGGGCCTGGGGTACATAGCCGATGGTGCCCGGGGCATCCGGCCACTGCAGGCGCAACTGGCCCTGGTGGGGCATCTGTCCCAGCAGGGTCTTGATCAGTGAACTCTTGCCGCCACCGTTGGGGCCGACCAGGGCGTGCAGGCTGCCGGGCTGCACCTGGAACGTCACCTGGTCGAGGATGGTGGTGCGGCCCAGGACCAGGCTGACCTGGTCGAACTCGATGGCCGGGCCCCGCAGCAGGGTCTCGATGGCGGTCATGCCCCGGCCTCCTGGATGGCGCGGACCACGGTATCGAGGTTGCCCTTCATTTCCTTCTCGTACTTGTCGGCGCTGTAGTCGCCGTAGGAAATGTGCGAGAGCGGGTAGAGCTTGACCCCGGATTCACGCTGGATGGTATCGACGTAGGTGGAGGGGAAGTCCATCTCCGAGAAGATCACCTTGACGTCCAGTTCGCGCAGTTGGTCGATGGTCTTCTTCAACTGGCTGGGGCTGGGCTCGATGCCGTGGGCCGGCTCGACCACGGCGGTGACTTCCAGGCCGAATTCGCGCAGCAGGTAGTCGTAGGCGGCGTGCACCGTGGCCACCCGCAGGTCGGCGTTGGGCGCCTGGGTCAGCTTGGCCAGGGCATCGGCGCGCATCTGCCGCAGGCGCTTGCCGTAGGCGCGGGCATTCTGGGTGTAGGTCTTGGCGTTGGCCGGGTCCATCTTGCCCAGCTCCCGGGCGATGTTGTTGACCTGGGCGATGGATGCACTGATGGACAGGAAGGTATGCGGGTTGACCACCTTGCCGGCGCCGCGGGCGGCGATGCCGGTGGCGGCCAGCAGCGGTACGTTCTCGTTGGCCTCGATCACCGGGATGTCCGGGCGCTCGCTGGTGGCGATCATGCGGTCGGCGAAGTCGTCGTGGCCCACGCCGTTGAGCACGATCACGTCCAGGGTGCCGATGCGCTTGATGTCCTCGGCGCGAGGTTCGTAGGCATGGGGGTTGAAGCCGGCCGGGATCAGCGGCACCACGTCGGCCTTGTCACCGACGATGTTGGCCACATAGCTGTAGTAGGGGTGCAGGGTGATGCCGATGCGCAGGCGCTTGGCCCCATCGGCGCTGGCCAGGGGGCTGAGGAGGAGGGCCAGCAGGCTGACCAGCAGCACCTGCAAGAAGGGACGACGTGGAGATGAAATGGGCATGGGCTAGTGTTCTTCTCTCGGGGGGAATGCGTGGGCTCAGTGGCGGTGCTGGCGGGTCACTCCGGCATCGAATTGCGCCACCACCTGCTGCCAGCCGGCGGCGATCAGCTGTTGCTGGCCGAGGTCGTGGGGGACGCTGGCCGAGGGACTGCGGTTGAGCCAGATATCCACCTGGGCGTCATCCTCTGGGGCGATACGCATCAGGAAGGAGCCGGCCACCTGTGGGTTCTGGCTCAGCCCCAGGTAGGCCTGGTCCAGCACCTGCCAGGCATGTCCGCCACGGCTGACCGAGCTGGCGTCCTGGGCGAAGGGGGCGAAACCTTCCTCGGCCAGTTGCGCGGGACTGGGCAGGGCCTGGCCTTCGGTTTGCAGCAGGCGGATCTCGTCGAGGGTCACCCGCAAGTCGGCATAGATCCCTTGTTCGCCGGCGCTCAGGTCGCGGCGGGCATCCAGTTGATGGGCGGCGATGGTGTTGCTGGTGTCCGTCTCGCTGTGCCACAGCACCACGCTGGCGGCTGCACAGAGGATCAGCAGGCACAGCAGCAGGACATACAGGGTTTCATGGCCGGCGCCGGCGGGGCGCACGACCTGGGTAGTGGCAGGGGTCATGGGGCCTCGATATCCGCTTGGTCGATCTCGACGACGTGGCCGGGGCCGGCATCGAACAGGACGTAGAACTCGCTGGAGGGCTTCTTGAAGGTCAGGGTCGAGTCGGTTCCCAGCTTGCCGGGCACCAGGATGGTCTCGTCGTAGCCGATCACGTCCAGGGTCACGCCCGGGGCGCCGCTGCCATCGGAAAAGCCCCCTGTGCAGCGGATCTGCTCGGCGTCGATGGCCTTGCATTCGCACATCGGGTTATGGGCCAGGGCGCTGTGGCTGAATGCTGCGCCAGCGAGCAGCAGGAGCGTGGCGCCGAAGCGTCGGGTGAAGAGTGCGCGGATCATGGTTTGCCTCCTTGTTTTTCGAGCCAGGCCACGGTGGCCGGCGAGGCCTGGCTCAGGGGAATGGCCGCCTGGTGCATGCTGCCGTCCCAGCCTTCCATGGTGATCCACAGCTCGGCGTCGGCCTTGGTCTTTTCCGGAATTGGCAGGCTGGCGCCCATGCGGTACGGGCTGCCGAAGAAGATCACTCCGGCGGCCCGCAGGCTGCGAGGCTTGCCGATGCGCAGGTAGGTGGCCTTGACCGGCTCGATGCAGGCCTGGCACAGGGCGGCATTGAAGCGTTTCAGATACCCGGCGGGGCCGTCGCTGCGCGGTGGCTCGATGCGCATCTCGGCCAGGCGCAGGCTCCAGGGTCCGACCTGGACTTCGCCGATCTCCCGCTCGCCCAGGCCGCTGTCCCCGCGAAACAGCGCGGCATCGGCGAAGTACTTGGGCATGAAACCCAGGGGAATCAGCACCAGGAGGATATTCAGGTGAAAGCGCCACTTGTGCCAGAAGCGGCTCAGGGAGGAATCCGCGGTGGCGGTTTGGGTCTGGCTCACAGGGGACTCTCCGAGGTTTCCCGGCCCAGGGCCGGGGCGGGATTACGGGCGGGGCGGGCGCGGGTGGCTTTTTCCTCGCGCTTGAGGGCGTTGGCGGTGGCCAGGGCGGTGCGTTTGGTCCAGATCAGCAGGCCGCTGAGCACCATCATGCTCAGCACCAGGCCGAAGAAGAACCAGACCAGCTTGATCCAGATCCCGCCGAAGTCCCCGGTATGCAGGGGGCGCATGGATTCGGTGACGAACTCCAGGGTGGAGCGGTCGCCCAGCAGGTACGAGGAGTCCAGGGAGCCGGTGTAGGGGTTGATGTTGGCGGTCTGGAACATCAGCGGATACCAGCCGCGCCCGCCCACGTACAGGTGGCTATAGGCATTGCTCGGCAAGCTGACGAAGCTGATGTCGAACCCGGGAATCTTCTGGGTGGCGGTGCCGATGGCCTGTTCCAGGCTGATCATCGGCGCGGGGCTGCCGTCGGTGCTGACCGGCACCTGCTCCCGGGCGATCACCGGGACTATGGGTTCGCTGGAGATGCTGATGTGGTTGTCGCCCAGGATCGCGCGAATGAGAAACCAGATACCGGTGATGGAAATCACCGCGATGAACCAGATCGACCAGATGCCGCTCAGGCGATGGAAGTCGCCCCAGAAGATCCGCGCGCCATGGCGCAGGCGCAGGGTCGGCTTGAGGAAGCCCTTCCAGAACTTCTTGTAGACCACAAGGCCGGTGATCAACGAGATCAACATCGGTACGCCGAGGAACGATACGAGGTACCAGCCCCAGCTATAGCCGTTGGTGAAGGGCACCAGCCACCAGCCATGCAGGGCGCGGGTGAAGGCCTCGAAGTCGAAGTCCGGGCTCGCGCCCTGGATCGCTCCGGTATAGGGGTTGACGTACAGCGTGGGCGAGCGGCCATCCGGATAAGTGACGTTGACGCTCAAGGCAAAATGACTTTCATCCGGGGTGCTGATGGTGTCGACCCGGGTCTGGGGTTCGGCGCGCTGGATGGCCTGGATGATCTGGTCGTAGTTCAGGGGTTGAGCGTCGTCCGTGGGTTTGCTGGCACGGACATCGGGGTTGGCCAGCCAGACGATTTCCTGGCTGACCACTGCCAGGGTGCCGGTAACGCAGACGATCAGCACGAAGAACCAGATGGGCAGTGCCAGCCAGCTGTGCACCAGAAACCAGATTTTTGAGCGGGATTTCTTCGACATTGAATGGGCGTCTTGATTCGAGGAGTGGAGCTGCGCTGGAACTCCGGGCTGGCCCTGATGTGATTCTTGCTGGGCATAGCCATGGCCAACGCGGCCTGCTGCATCTAATTAAGACGAATGAGAATCGTAAATCCCGAAAGGCGATATGAAAGTAAATGTTACAGAGCCTGTTGAAGCTTGCAGGCAAGGGCATTTATCGCAACGACAGGCAGGAAGATAAATAAGAAGCGAGGCGGGATTACCGCTGGTCGGGGCAGCGCCAGCTCCGGTGGAAACTGGCGCCGGGGGAGTCAATGGGCCTGTTGCTGGAACAACTGTACGGCGCGCTCATTGATTTGCTCGACCGTCAGGTTCTCCTTACGGGTGGCGATGAACCAGACATGTCCGAAAGGATCGCGCAGGGCACCGCTGCGGTCACCATAGAACTGGTCCTTGATCGGTTCCGCTTCGCTGGCACCGGCGGCAATCGCCCTGGCGAAGTAGCTGTCGACATCTTCGACGTACAGATGCAGGCCCACCGAGGTCTTGTGGGCTTCGGGACTGCCCATCGGCGTTTCCTCGCAAGGGCTGCCGAGCATGATGGGCGCGCCGCCGATAAGCAGCTCGGCATGGCCGACACTGCCATCGGGCATGTCCAGGCGCATGGTTTGCTGGGCGCCGAAGGCCTTCTTGTAGAACTCGATGGCTTCGGCGGCCTGGCGGATACCCAGGTAGGGAGTGACGCCAATGAAACCTTCGGGAATGGGTTTGACGCTCATGATGGGGCTCCTTGCTCTTGTTATGGGAGGTGGATCGAGCACTTTCACTCTATACCCGCAATGTTGCAGGACCGGGATGGGCCGACGAGGTGCAGTTCGGGCAGCAGCCTTCGGCGATTTGCCCAGGGATCTGGCCCAGCAGTCCCCATGAGCCTTGATAGCGGATCTTTCTGTCCGACGGTTGCCGTCTCGACATGCCTAAGGTGTCAGGTCATCGCTGGGCGCATCGGGTTCCAGCAGGCGGGCGCCCTGGCCGGTTTCCCCGAGATAGTCGCCCTGGTTGCGCAGCGGACAGCCTTGCATCGACAGGCAGCCGCAGCCGATGCACAGGTTCAGGCGTTCGCGCAGCAAGGTGAGCTGCTGGATACGGGCGTCCAGCTCGCGGCTCCATTGCTCCGACAAGCGCTGCCAATCCGCGGCGCTGGGCGCCCGGTCATCGGGCAGGGTGGCCAGGGCCCGGCCAATCTCCGCCAGGGGAATGCCCAGGCGCTGGGCCACCTTGATCAACGCTACCCGGCGCAGCACCGAGCGCGGATAGCGGCGTTGATTACCCTGGTTGCGCTGGCTCTTGATCAGCCCCTTGGTTTCGTAGAAATGCAGCGCGGTGACCGCTACTCCGCTGCGGGCGGCCAGTTGGCCGACGGTGAGTTCCTTGTGGATGGTGTCGTGATCGATCATCGAGTGCGCCAAAAGTGAAAAACGGGCTTGACCTTTACTTAACTAGAGGTTTTACCCTGCCGCATATCCAACCGCAAGATCCTCTTCCGCAGTAGGGAATGACCCATGAGCGCCTTTGAAAGACATCGCAGCTTCACCCAATTGATCGAGTTCGAGATCGAGCCTCATCAACAAGAGGCGCTGGTATCGGCCCTGGCAGCGCAGAGCGAACGGCTGGCCCAGGGCTACGGCGGTTTCCTCAGCGCCAGTGTGCAAGCCAGCGACGATGGGCGGCGGGTGCTCAACTACCTGCAGTGGCAAACCCGCGAGGCCGGCGAGGCGGCGTTCCAGCGTTTCGAGAGTGGCGAGCAGGACTTCTGGCAACTGATCCTGGCGCACCAGGCCAAGACCGTGACCTTCGGTTCCTTTCAGGTACGCACCAGCATCGCCCGCAGCCATGACGATGCCTTGCATTGCCACTTGCCGGGCTAGATCGACAACTGCAGGGTGCGCTCGTTGAGGTTGTCCGCAGGCCGGCGCTTGTTCACCGCCAGCTCGCCGATCTTGATCAGCCGGGTCCGGGTGACGTTGCGGCTCAGCCCCAGGAGGTTGGCGGTATGCACCTGGTTGTAGTGGCTGAAGCGGTAGGCCGCGCGCAAGAGGGCGTCCTCGACCTTTTCGTGGAGCGCGCCGGCCTGCTCCGCGAAGAGTTTCTGGAAGGCCCGCTCCAACAAGCCCTCGGCTGAGTCGTCGGGGCCGCAGTGGCCGTCGTCGGCGCGTTCGATTCGCATGTTCGACAAGCGCAGGTCGCCCTCGGCGATAACCCCGTCGCGGCAGATCAGCAGAGTGTGATGGATGACGTTTTCCAGCTCGCGGATATTGCCCGGCCAGCTGTAGCTCTTGAGCTTGTGCTCGGCCTGCGGGCTGATGCTGATGTTGCCGTAGCCCAGGCGCTGGCTGTAGGCCTCGATGAAGTGCCGAGTCAGCGGCAGGATGTCACCGGGGCGTTCTCGCAGCGGGCTCAGTTCCAGGCCGACCACATCCAGGCGGTAGTACAGGTCTTCGCGGAAATTCCCGGCGTTGATGGCCTTTTCCAGCTGCACGTTGGTGGCTGCCAGCACGCGCACATCGATGGGGATGCTCTTGCGTGATCCCAGGCGCACGACTTCGCGCTCCTGCAACACCCGCAACAGCTTGACCTGGATGGCCATGGGCAGGTCGCCGATCTCGTCCAGGAACAAGGTGCCGCCATCGGCTTCCTCGAACCAGCCGGCCTTGGCGCTGAGGGCGCCGGTGAAGGCGCCTTTTTCATGGCCGAACAGTTCGGCTTCCACCAGGGATTCCGAAAAGGCCCCGCAGTTGACCGCCACGAAAGGGCGGTTGCGTCGTGCGCTGAGGTTATGGATATGCCGTGCCACCAACTCCTTGCCGGTCCCGGTCTCGCCAATGATCAGCACGCTGGCCTCGCTTGGCGCCACCTGCTGCAGGTGGGCCAGCAAGGCTTGGGATTTCGGGTCCTCGAACACTTGGGCAGTGGCGCGGATCGAGGTCGCAAGGGCGGGCGAGGGGGGCAGGGTCAGAAGCTGCATGGGCATTCTCCGCAGGCAGAAGGCTAGGAATAGAAAGTCGGGGTCGGCAGGGCCTGGTTCAGCGCCCAGTCCCCCAGCTCATGGAGCTTGTAGTCCAGTGGGTCGTGCAGGGTCTGGGTGCGCAGGTTGCGCCAATGCCGGTCCAGGCCCAGGGAAGCGTGGGTCGAGCGGGCCCCGGTGACCTCGAACAACCGGCTGCACAGCTCCAGGCCCTGGCGGCTGGCAGCGACCTTGGCGGTGGCGATGGCGGTGGCCAGGTGTCCCCGCTCTTCGGCGCCCAGGGCGGGGCCTTTGGCCCAGGCCTGGTCCAGCAGGACGCCAGCTCGTTCCACCAACAGGCGGATGCCTTCCAGGGCCACCCAGAACTCGCCGTAGTGGCTGAGGATGTAGGGGTCTTGGCTGATGTCGCGGGCGTTGGAGCGATGCCAGACCCGTGTTTCGCCGAGGGTGTATTGCCGGGCCTCGGCGAAGGCACCTTCGGCGATTCCGAGGAACATGTGGCTGAAGGTCAATTGGGCGATCAATGGGCGCAGGCAGGCGAATGGCGTGCTGAGCGGGCCCGGGTCCAGCAGCAGTTCGGACTCCTCGACCCTGACCCGCTCGAAGGTGGCGCTGCCACTGTCGGTCTGGCGCTGGCCGATATTGTTCCAGTCGTTGTGCAGGGTGATGCCGCTGCGGCCGCTGGGAATCGCCGCGATCAGCAATTTGCCGCCGTTGCTCTCGTCCACCGCCGAGGCGATGAGCATTTCCGAATCGCTGGCCCCGGAACAGAAGCTCTTCTTGCCGGAGAATTCGCGCCAGCCCCCCAGGTTCTTGACCACCGTGCGGGTGTCCAGGGGGTTGAGGGCATTGCCCCAGAACCAGTTCTTGCGCGCCGTCTGCTCGAACCATGGCTGCCACTGCTCGGGCCGGGCGAACAGGCGCACGGTGGCCAGCATCAGGTGATGGAAGCCGAAGACATGGGCGATGGAGCTGTCGACCCTGGCGAATTCGCGAACGACTTGCAGGGTTTCGCTCCAGGAGGCGCCGAGACCGCCGAACTGGCGGGGAATGCTCAGGGCCAGCAGGCCGCTGTGGCGCAGGGCGTCGCGTTCGCCCTTGGGAGTGCCGCCGCGCTCATCGCGCTCGACGGCGCTCAGGGCGAATTCGGCAGCTAGCTGGCGGGCGGTCTGCAGGGGGGATAACAGGGCGCTTTGCGGTGTGGCAGTCACGCGGTGTTCCTCATTCTTGGCCGTCGCTGCGGCCGGGGAAGGACGGTGCAGGAGCCGTCGCTGGCGCCAGGGGCGCCTGGCCACGGCTGGCTGCGAAGCTCAGCGGTTGGGCAGCACGTCGTTGGCGATCATTTCGCCGAACGGCCCGGTCAGGTTGGTCAGGCCACGGCCGGCCAGGCTGGCGTAGGGTTCCGGTAGCAGCGGGAACACCAGTTCGGCGAAGCGGTAGGCCTCCTCCAGATGCGGATAGCCGGAGAAGATGAAGCTGTCGATGCCCAGGTCCGCATATTCCTTGATCCGTTCGGCTACTTGCCGTGGATCGCCCACCAGGGCGGTGCCGGCGCCACCGCGTACCAGGCCGACCCCTGCCCAGAGGTTGGGCGCGATTTGCAGCTGGTCGCGGCGCCCGCCATGCAGGGCGGCCATGCGTCGCTGGCCTTCGGAGTCGAACCGCGCGAACGACTGCTGGGCGGCAGCGATGGTTTCGTCGCTGATGTGCTCGATCAGCCGGTCAGCGGCCTTCCAGGCTTGCTCTTCGGTTTCGCGCACGATGACGTGCAGGCGGATCCCGAACTTCACCTGGCGACCCTTGCGGGCAGCGCGCTCGCGCACGTCGGCGAGCTTCTGCGCCACTGCCGCTGGCGGTTCGCCCCAGGTCAGGTAGACGTCCACCTGGTCGGCGGCCAGTTCATGGGCAGCCTCGGAGGAACCACCGAAATACAACGGTGGATAGGGCGTCTGCACCGGCGGGTAGAGGGCCTTGGCGTTTTGTACATGCAGGTGCTTGCCCTGGAAATCCACGGCCTCGCCTTGCAGCACCCGGCGCCAGATCCGCAGGAATTCGTCGGTAACCTCGTAGCGCTCACCATGGCTGAGGAAGCTGCCGTCACCACGGTTTTCGTCCGGGTCGCCGCCAGTCACCACGTTGATCAGCAAACGGCCGTTGGACAGGCGATCAAGGGTCGCGGCCATGCGTGCCGAGACCGTGGGCGAGATGATCCCGGGGCGGATCGCCACCAGATAGCGCAGGCGCTCGGTCAGGGGTACCAGGGCCGAGGCGATGACCCAGGAGTCCTCGCAGGAGCGTCCGGTGGGAATCAGCACGCCGTGATAGCCGAGACTGTCCGCGGCCTGGGCCACTTGCTTGAGGTAGTTGAGAGTGACCGGGCGCGCACCCTGGGTGGTGCCCAGGAAATGACCGTCGCCGTGGGTCGGGAGAAACCAGAACACATCCATGTTTGCTCCTCAGGCGATTTTCAGCAGTTTGTCCAGGTGCGCGGCAAACAGCGGCGCGGCTCGCTCGGCGGCCAGGCGGATGCGTGCCTGCAGCAGCTCGCTGGTGATCCGGTAGTCGCTGAAGTCGGCCTCGGTGGCATACACGCCGATCGGTAGGGTCAGGGCCTGGAAGAAGCTGAACAGTGGGCGCAACTGATGGTCCAGGACCAAGGCATGCCGCTCGCTGCCGCCGGTGGCGGCCAGCAGGACCGGGGTGTCCACCAGGGCGTTGAGGTCGATCAGGTCGAACAGGTGCTTGAGCAGGCCCGGATAGGAGCCGCGATATACCGGGGCGGCGACGATCAGCAGGTCGGCGTTCTCGATGGCTTGCAATTCGGCCTCCACTTCAGGCGGCAATTCCTGGCGCGACAGGGCCGCACCCACGGGCCGGGCAATGTCGCCCAGTTCGATCAGGTGGCTGGCGATCGGCAGTTGGCTCGACAGTTCGGCCAGCAGGGCGTGGGTCAGGACCAGGGTCCGGGACGGGCGCCAGGTACCACCGGAGAGGGCAACGACATTCAAGGGACGGGACATGGACAACTCCTTGGCAAAGACAGTGGCTCGACGAGCCTTGGCAGGTGCCAGGCCCTGGAGCAAGAGCTGTACCAACCCCCTGTTAGCCTTGTGCCACGAGGCTTGCGCCTTGTGAGCAAGGTTTGGCTGTTGTTGGACCAGCACTGTTTTGTTGATCGGTTGTTGCCAGCGCAACAGTTGCCCTGGCAACAGTTGGTGACGGGATGTGGTTGTTATAAATGCTGTTTTTTATTCCGCAAAAGAGCGTGTTTCTCTATTTATAGAATTTTTGGGAATATGCATGTTGATTAGCGTCGATCCATGAACAGTCGATAGCGACTATCGAGCGGGATGATTTTTGCCCCGCGCGGGCCGCGAGTAGCCTGGCTCCATCGTTCGCAACCTGCTCCAGGTGCCCGCCATGAAGGCTTTATCCGTTGTCTTGCTGTTGTTGGTTTCCAGTGTCCTGGCCGGCTGCGCCAGCCCCGGTGCTCCGGAACTGCGTCCCTATACCGCCCAGGAAACCCGCGAGCTGGCCCTGGAAGCCCTGAGCCGGCGCGGCTTGTCGTTCGAGGAGTACCAGCAGAAGAAGGCCGAGTTGCAGGGGCATTCGGCGGCCTTCGATGACAGCGGTGAAATGAGCGCCCAACGTAGTATCAGTCGTGTCCAGCCAGCCAGTTGAAGAAGACTGTACCGGTCGAAGTTTCCGTCAACTGTCCGTGGGTTTCGCCGTGGGCGTGGAGTAGGGTCGAAGCCTGACCGACCTGCTCCCGGATCCTTCAAACCATGCCGCTTAGCCCCGACCTGCTGTTGGCGTTCGCCCTGTTTGCCCTGGTCACTTCGATTACCCCTGGCCCCAACAACACCATGTTGCTGGCCTCAGGCGTGAACTTCGGCTTCAGGCGCTCGATTGCGCATATCCTCGGCATCAGCTGCGGTTTCTTCGTGCTGGTGCTGGCGGTCGGCCTGGGCCTGGGGGCGGTGTTCGAGGCTTATCCACTGCTGTACGGCGTGCTGCGCTATGTCGGGGCGGCCTACCTGTTGTACCTGGCGTGGAAGATCGCCCGTTCCGGTCCTCTATCCGATGAGCAGCAGGGCCGGGGCCGGCCCCTGGGGTATTGGGGGGCCGCGGCTTTCCAGTGGGTCAACCCCAAGGCCTGGGTCATGGCTGTGGGCGCCATCAGCACCTATACGCCGCTGCAAGGCTATTTCACCAATGTGCTGGTGATCGCTGCGGTATTTGCCCTGATCAATGCCCCGACCGTCAGTCTTTGGGCGGCCTGCGGCAGCCTGCTGCGCAATGTGTTGCGCAATCCGCGCTGGTTGCGCCTGTTCAACCTGGGGATGGCGGCGCTGTTGGTGCTGTCCTTGGTTCCACTGCTGGTGGAAAGCCTTTGTTAAGTCCCACTTCAATTTTGCGGTCCTGGCCTGTTAAGCTGGCTGCCAGGAGCGTTCCTACGCACTTTTAAATGAAGTCCTCTTCCTTTAAGCATCTGATCGGGTATCGCCTCGCTGACTACCGTTGATGCGCCTGCTGCGAATGACGCGTCGATGGGTCTTCTTTTTCGAGTCGACCCCGGTCCTGGAACAAGCTCTGCAGGTTTTCAGCCATGAACACACGTCCTCTTTATCTTGATTACGCTGCCACCACACCGGTGGATGAGCGGGTCATCCAGGTGATGCTCGAGTGCCTGGGCTTCGATGGCAATTTCGGCAATCCGGCGTCCAGCTCCCATGCCTTCGGCCAGCAGGCGCGTCGCAGCGTCGAGAATGCGCGGCAGCAGGTGGCGCAATTGGTCGGTGCGGAGCCGGAACAGATCGTCTGGACGTCGGGGGCCACCGAGTCCAACAACCTGGCGCTCAAGGGTGTGATACAGGCCCGCGGCCATGTCATCACCAGTCAGATCGAACACAAGGCGGTTCTGGATACTGCCCGGCAGTTGCAGGATGCCGGCGTGGCGGTGACCTACCTGGCGCCCGATGCCGATGGGCTGATCAGCCACGAGGCAGTGAGCCGGGCCATGAGAGATGACACCGTACTGGTGTCGCTGATGCTGGTGAACAATGAGCTCGGCACTCTCAACGACATCCCGGCAATCGGCCAGGTGGTCCGTGAGCACGGGGCCTTGTTGCATGTGGACGCCGCCCAGGGCGCTGGCAAGGTCGCCATCGATCTCGCCCGCTGGCCGGTGGACCTGATGTCGTTTTCCGCCCACAAGCTCTACGGCCCCAAGGGCATTGGTGCCTTGTATGTCGGGCCCCGGGCTCGCCAGCAATTGCAGGCGCAGATCCATGGCGGCGGGCATGAGGGTGGGCTGCGTTCCGGGACGTTGGCCACCCACCAGATTGCCGCCATGGGTGCGGCCTTCGCTTTGGCGGGGGAGTCGTGGCAGGAGGAGACTGCAAAGATCGCCCGCCTGCGCCAGCGGCTGCTCGCGCAATTGGCCGATATCGCCGGCCTGCGCCTCAATGGCAGTGATACCCAGCGCATACCCCATACCTTGAGCCTGACCTTCGCCGAAGGTGGGTTCGATGCCGCCGCATTGAGTGCGTCCATGGCGTTTTCCGCTACGTCGGCCTGCAATTCGGCAAGCAATACCCCGTCCCACGTGCTGTTGGCGCTGGGGCTCGATGCCCGGCAGGCCGGCAGGACCATTCGCTTGAGTCTCGGACGTTTTACCACCGAGCAGGATGTGGACCGTGCAGCACAACTGATCAAGGCGTCACTCGCCACTGCTCCGGCATTCTGGGCCGGAGCCAAGACCTGAGGATCGGGCGGCCCCGATCTTCCATAACAATGATTAGCCGGTTAAGGAGACACAATGAGTACGCAGCCTTCGACCAACGCAGGGGTCCCCCAGCGCCTGGCGCATGTCCGCCAGTTGATGAACCGCGAGGGTATCCATGCCCTGCTGGTACCCTCGGCCGATCCGCATCTGTCGGAATACCTGCCGGGATACTGGCAGGGGCGCCAATGGTTGTCGGGTTTCCACGGTTCGGTCGGCACCTTGATCGTGACTGCGGACTTTGCCGGCGTGTGGGCCGATAGTCGTTACTGGGAGCAGGCCACCAAGGAGCTCAAGGGCAGCGGCATCGAGTTGGTGAAGCTCTTGCCTGGCCAACCCGGTCCCCTGGACTGGCTGGCACAGCAGACGCCTGCCGGTGGTGTGGTTGCAGTGGATGGCGCGGTCATGGCGCTGGCGTCGGCCCGTACCCTGGGCGACAAGCTGGCCGAGCGTGGAGCCAGCCTGCGTACCGATATCGATTTGCTCCTGGAGGCCTGGCATGATCGCCCGGCGTTGCCCGACCAGCCGGTGTACCAGCACCAGCCGCCCCAGGCCACGCAAAGCCGGGTGGAGAAGCTCGCGGCGCTGCGTGAGGAGCTGAAGGAGCGTGGTGCGGACTGGCATTTCATCGCCACCCTGGATGACATCGCCTGGCTGTTCAACCTGCGTGGCGCGGATGTGTCCTTCAACCCGGTATTCGTTTCCTTCGCCCTGATCAGCCAGCAACAGGCCACCCTGTTCGTGGCCCTGGACAAGATCGATGCGCAGCTGCGTGCGGTACTTGAAGCCGATGGCGTCAGCCTGCGTGATTATTCACAAGTGGCGGCGGCCCTGGGTGCGGTACCCGGCACTGCGAGCCTGCTGATCGATCCGGCACGGGTCACGGTGGGCCTGCTGGAGCACCTCGATCCGCAGGTACGGCTGGTCGAAGGGCTCAACCCCACGACCCTGGCCAAGTCACGCAAGAGCCTGGCCGATGCCGAACACATTCGCCAGGCCATGGAGCAGGACGGTGCGGCGTTGTGCGAGTTCTTCGCCTGGTTGGACGGTGCGCTGGGCCGTGAGCGCATCACCGAGCTGACCATCGATGAACACCTGACCGCGGCCCGTGAGCGGCGTCCGGGTTATGTGTCGCTGAGCTTCAATACCATCGCGGCGTTCAACGCCAATGGCGCGATGCCCCATTACCATGCCACTGCCCAGGAGCATGCGGTGATCGAGGGTGACGGCTTGTTGCTGATCGACTCCGGCGGCCAGTACCTGGGGGGGACCACCGACATCACGCGCATGGTGCCGATCGGTACGCCCAGCGCCGAGCAGAAGCGTGACTGCACCCGGGTGCTCAAGGGGGTCATCGCGCTGTCCCGTGCGCAGTTCCCGCGGGGCATTCTCTCGCCCTTGCTGGATGCCATCGCCCGTGCGCCGATCTGGGCCGAAGGCGTGGACTACGGGCATGGCACCGGACACGGCGTCGGGTATTTCCTCAATGTCCACGAAGGTCCGCAGGTGATCGCCTATCAGGCGGCGCCGACACCGCAGACGGCGATGCAGCCGGGGATGATCACGTCCATCGAGCCTGGGACCTATCGCCCTGGACGTTGGGGGGTGCGTATCGAGAACCTGGCGTTGAACCGCGAGGCGGGCAGCAGCGAGTTCGGCGAGTTCCTGCGTTTCGAAACCCTGACCCTGTGCCCCATCGATACTCGTTGCCTGGAGCCTTCGTTGCTCACCCAGCAAGAACGTGAGTGGTTCAATGCCTATCACGAGGAAGTGCGGCAGCGCCTGAGCCCCCTGTTGCAAGGGGCGGCGCTGGATTGGCTGCAGGTGCGTACCGCGGCAATCTGAAAACCACCATCACCCGCGCAAGGCGGGTGATGCCAAGGAGCGTGCTCCCGGTGAAGGCCACCGGGAGCACTAGGCCTTACTGTGCAGCCAGTGCTTCGCGCACGAAATCCAGGCGGTCCTGGCCAAAGAACAGTTCGTCTCCCACGAACATGCTGGGGGCACCGAACACTCCTCGCTGCAACGCTTGCTCGGTCTTGTCCTTGAGCCTGGCCTTGACCTCTTCATCATTGCTCAGGTCGAGGATCTGCTGTGGATCGAAACCGCTTCGTTCCAGGACCTGGGTCACGGTGGTGGGGTCGTTGAGGTTCTGTTCGTCGACCCAGAGTGCGCGGAACAGGCAGTCGATGAAGTCGACGAAACGTTCCGGCAGGCGCATCTGCACACCGGTGGTTGCGCGCATCAGCAACAGGGTGTTGATGGGGAAGTGCGGGTTGAAGCTGAGCTGCACCTGGTAGCGCCGGGCGAAACGTGCCAGGTCGTGCAGCATGTAGCGCCCCTTGGCGGGGATGCTGATGGGGGAGGCATTGCCTGTGGTCTTGAAGACGCCTCCCAGCAGCATGGGGTGGTAGACCAGTTGACTGCCGGTCTGGACACAGATCTGCGGCAGTTGGGTGTAGGCCAGGTAGGCGGTCGGGCTGCCCAGGTCGAAGAAGAACTCCACGCTTTTGCTCATGATCGAATCTCGATGATTGTTCTTGCAGAGAGGGTTCACCAGCGCTCGCTCCAGGGGCGCAGGTCCATCTCGAAGGTCCAGGCATCCCGGGGTTGGCTATGCAGGTACCAGTAGTTCTCGGCGATATGCTCGGGATCGAGAATGCCGTCCTGGTCCTTGAGGGCGTATTTCTCGGGGAATGTGCTGCGGATGAAGTCGGTATCGATGGCGCCGTCGACTATGACGTGGGCCACATGGATATTCATTGGCCCCAGCTCGCGGGCCATGCTCTGGGCCAGGGCGCGAATGCCGTGCTTGGCTCCGGCGAAGGCGGCAAACCCGGCGGCACCCCGTATCCCGGCGGTCGCGCCAGTGAACAGGATGGTGCCGCGCTGGCGGGTAGCCATGCGCTTGGCCACTTCACGGGCATTGAGGAATCCGGAAAAACAGGCCATTTCCCAGATCTTGAAATACTTGCGCGCCGTTTCTTCGAGGATGCTGCACGGCACGTTGGCACCTATGTTGAATACGAAGGCTTCGATGGGGCCGAGCTGCGTTTCGATCTGTTCGACCAGGGCGATCACTTCCTCTTCCTTGCGGGCGTCACACGCGAAGCCATGGGCTTCGCCGCCTGCCTGCTGGATGCTTTGCACCAGAGGTTGCAGTTTGTCCGCGCTGCGCCGGGTTACGCAGGCGATGAAACCTTCGGCGGCGAAACGTTTGGCAATGGCGCCACCTGTGGCATCGCCGGCACCAACCACCAGTACGACTTTCTTCTTGTTCAAGGTCATGAGGGGCTCGCTCTTTGGTAAACGATCGTTAGGTAAACGAACGTTATGCTATGATTTTTCAGTCGTCAAGAATGTCTAGGGAGCTTTCAGGGATGCGTTATTCCGCCGGTCACAAGCAGGAAACCCGTGAACGCCTGTTGCAGAGCAGTTCGGTCCAGGCCAAGGACGAAGGTTTTTCCACTGTCGGGGTCGATGCCTTGATGAAGGCCATCGGCCTGAGCGGCGGGGCTTTCTACAGCCATTTTGCTTCCAAGGACGAGCTGTTCGGTTCGATTGTCGAGCGCGAACTGCGCCAGAGCCTGGAGCGCCTGGCAGGCAACGGCCAGCACGATCGGGAGAAGTTGCGACGCTGTCTGAAGCAATACTTGAGCATGGCCCATGTGCAGCAGCCGGGAGCAGGCTGCGCGTTGCCGGCGCTGGGGGCGGAGATTTCCCGAGGCCCGGAGGAGGTGCGCCAGCGGGCCGAGGATCTTATCTATCGATTACACCAGGCCTGGGCGCAAACGCTGGGCAGCGAGAGCCTGGCCTGGTCGATCCTGGCGCAATGCGTGGGGGCCCTGGTGGTGGCGCGGATGCTGGTGAGCCCGAGCCTCCAGGAGCAGCTCCTGGCCGGCAATCATGAACAGATCATCGGACAACTGGAGCGCCTGCCCCACGACTGAGAAGCCGGGTTATTTGCAGATCACGATCATGCTGCGGCTGGTATAGCCGGCAGGGTTCAGGCCGAAGGGGTAATCCCCTGGATCTTCGACCGCATCGCCGGATTTGGCGATCACCTTGTAACCTTTCGGTCCGCAGGACTCGCTTGCCTTGGTGTAGCACTTGTCCCAAGAAGAGGACAAACCCGAGCAATTGATGTGGAGTCCTTTTTTACCCCGTTTGACTTCGGTCTTGCTGGTGGTTGCCGCACAACCTGTAATGGCAAGTATGGTCAGCAGAATCAAAAATCGTTTCATCCCCGTCCTTATCGCTAGCCTCGGATCTGATGCCCGAGTGTGACTGCAGTATCTGGCGTCTTTTGCGTTGGCGATATCCCTGTCCGACAACCTCCTGGGTGACGTTGAACAGCCGGCTAAACATGGCCTAATTGAGCGTCAATTACCAGAGTTGCTTCTCAATCAGCTGCAACTAATGGCTTTGAGTCGCGGCGCATGGTCAGGGTGGCCCCAACGGAAGCGAGGATGATGCAAGCGATTGCGGCCCATTGAGCCAGGGACAGGTATTCATGCAGGAACAGCAGGCCGGAGAGCGCACCGAAGGCAGGCTCGATGCTCATCAGGGTGCCGAAGGTTCGTGCTGGGATGCGAGTCAGAGCGACCATTTCCAGGCTGTAGGGCAGTGCGGTGGACAATACGGCCACCCCCAGCGCTATTGGGATCAGGGATGGAGTGAGCAGTGCCGCGCCGGCATGGGCGATACCTATGGGGGCGACCAGCAGTGCTGCGATCAACACGCCAAGGGCTGCTGTCTGGATCCCGTTCTCGGCGCCGGCCTTTTGGCCGAAGAGGATATAGAGCGCCCAGCAGATCCCCGCGCCCAATGCATAGCTGGCACCGACCAGGTCGATGGCGGTCTCGGTGGCTCCGGTCGGGATCAGTAGCACCAGGCCGACGATCGCCAGGGCTATCCATAGAAAGTCCTGTGGCCTGCGCGAGGCGCAGAGAGCTACGGCCAGTGGGCCGGTGAACTCCAGGGCCACGGCGATTCCTAGTGGCACGCTGCGCAGGGACATATAGAAGAGGAAGTTCATTCCACCCAATGCCATGCCGTAGACCAGCACCGTGCGTAATGTCTTGCCGGTGAACCTGGCACGCCAGGGTCTTAGCAGGAGCAGCATGATGATACTGGCGAAAACCAGCCTGAGGGCTGTGGTGCCTTGCGCACCCACGACGGGGAACATGCTCTTGGCCAGGGAGGCTCCTGATTGGATCGAGGCCATGGCAATAAGCAGCAGGCCGACCGGAAACAAGGTCGAGGCGAGGCTGCGGGGGTGGTCGTTCATGCAGGGCGTCCAAGGTATGGGGAAGAAAGAGTACTTGGGGCATGATGCTCAACTAACGGTAGATGAGCAATATAGTGCGCAAAGTCTTTTTCACGCTTCTATATAGAGGTGTCGAATCGGCTGTTTTGCGTTGAGTCATAGAAAATGCAAATTAATGCTTGACGGCAGATTCTACAGGTCTATAATTCGCCCCACTTCCGGCGCAGTCGAAACGGAAAACTCCTTGAGATTCAACGAGTTGCGAAGATTTCGACAGCGGTCACGCTTCAGTTCATCGAAGTCCGAAAGGAGCTGATAAGGCAGCGAAAGTGGCCTTGTTAGCGTTTCGATCCTCTCGATCGAAAGCGGTTAAAAAGAGGTGTTGACAGCAGCGTGTAACGCTGTAGAATTCGCCTCCCGCTAACGAGA
>NZ_WHUV01000004.1 GCF_009380155.1 Pseudomonas piscis
ATGGTGGCTTCAACCTTGCCCGCGTCTTTGTACACATCATCTGCCGGGGCAGGGACGGTCACGGTGCCAGTGGTTTTACCGGCTTCGATGGTGATCACTGCGCCGTTGGACAAGGTCACGGTGACCGGAGTACCGGCAGCGTTGGTCAAGGTGGCGGTGTAGGTGATCTGGCCACCTTCGGCGACCGTACCAGTAGCACTCAGGCTCAGACCAGTGTCATCAACAGTGTCAGTGACGTTGGTATTCACCGGGGTCTTATCGGCGACCAGGTTCTCGTAGTTGCCACCGCTCACATTGGTGATGGCGTTGGTGACAGAGCTGTGACCAACCAGGGCATCGTTTGGTGCAGTGACGTTGATCGAGGCAGTGGTTTCACCGACTGGGATAGTGATCTTTTCACCATTGGCCAGGGTTACGGTCACAGGCGAACCGGTGACTGGTGCGGTCACGGTGACGGTGTAGGTGATCTGGCCACCTTCAGCTGCCGAAGGAGTCGCCTTCAACGATACGGTGGAGTCGTCGATGGTGTCAGTGACGTTGGTGACGGCTGGGGCTGGATTGGTAACCAGGTTCTCGAAGTTGCCGCCTTCAGCCTTGGTAATGGTCGTTTCAACCTTGCCCGCGTCTTTGTAGACGTCATCGGCCGGTGCTGGAACGGTGACGGTACCGGTGGTTTTACCCGCTTCAATGGTGATGACCGCGCCGTTGCTCAGGGTCACGGTGACCGGAGTACCGGCAGCGTTGGTCAAGGTAGCGGTGTAGGTGATTTGGCCACCTTCGGCGACCGTACCAGTAGCGCTCAAGCTCAAACCAGTGTCGTCGACGGTATCGGTGACGTTGGTATTAACTGGAGTCTTATCGGCGACCAAGTTCTCGTAGTTGCCGCCGCTCACATCGGTGATGGAGTTGGTCACCGAAGTGTGGCCAACCAGCGCGTCGTTTGGTGCAGTGATGTTGATCGAGGCGGTGGTTTCACCGACTGGGATGGTGATTTTTTCACCATTGGCCAGGGTTACGGTCACAGGCGAGCCAGTCACAGGTGCAGTGACGGTCACTGTGTAGGTGATCTGTCCACCTTCAGCTGCCGACGGAGTCGCTTTCAACGACACAGTCGAGTCGTCGATGGTGTCAGTGACGTTGGTGACGGCCGGCGCTGGGTTGGTAACCAGGTTCTCGAAATTACCGCCTTCAGCCTTGGTAATGGTGGCTTCAACCTTGCCAGCATCCTTGTACACATCATCTGCCGGGGCAGGGACGGTGACGGTACCAGTGGTTTTACCCGCCTCGATGGTGATTACGGCGCCGTTGCTCAGGGTCACGGTCACCGGAGTGCCGGCGGCGTTGGTCAAGGTGGCGGTGTAGGTGATCTGGCCACCTTCGGCCACGGTTCCGGTGGCGGACAGCGTCAAACCAGTGTCATCAACGGTATCGGTGACGTTGGTATTAACTGGAGTCTTATCGGCGACCAAGTTCTCGTAGTTACCGCCAGTCACATCGGTGATGGAGTTGGTCACCGAAGTGTGGCCAACCAGCGCGTCGTTCGGTGCAGTAACGTTGATCGAAGCAGTGGTTTCACCGACTGGGATGGTGATTTTTTCACCGTTGGCCAACGTGACGGTCACAGGAGAACCGGTGACTGGGGCAGTCACGGTTACGGTGTAGGTGATCTGTCCACCTTCAGCTGCCGAAGGCGTTGCCTTCAGCGATACAGTCGAGTCGTCGATGGTGTCGGTCACGTTAGTGACCGCTGGCGCCGGGTTGGTAACCAGGTTCTCGAAGTTGCCGCCTTCGGCCTTGGTGATGGTCGCTTCGACTTTACCGGCATCTTTATAGACGTCATCGGCCGGCGCCGGAACAGTGACGGTACCGGTGGTCTTGCCTGCTTCGATAGTGATTACGGCGCCGTTGGACAGAGTCACGGTAACCGGAGTACCGGCAGCGTTGGTCAGTGTCGCGGTGTAGGTGATCTGGCCACCTTCGGCCACGGTTCCGGTGGCCGAAAGGCTGAGGCCAGTGTCATCGACGGTGTCAGTGACGTTGGTATTCACCGGGGTCTTATCGGCGACCAGGTTCTCGTAGTTACCACCACTCACATCGGTGATCGAGTTGGTGACGGAGCCATGGCCAACCAGTGCGTCGTTCGGTGCTGTGATGTTGATCGAGGCGGTGGTTTCACCCACTGGAATGGTGATTTTTTCACCATTGGCCAACGTGACGGTCACAGGAGAACCGGTGACTGGGGCAGTCACGGTTACGGTGTAGGTGATCTGTCCACCTTCAGCGGCCGATGGGGTCGCCTTCAACAATACGGTGGAGTCGTCGATGGTGTCAGTGACGTTGGTGACGGCTGGGGCTGGATTGGTAACCAGGTTCTCGAAGTTGCCGCCTTCAGCCTTGGTAATGGTCGTTTCAACCTTGCCCGCGTCTTTGTAGACGTCATCTGCCGGGGCAGGGACGGTGACGGTACCAGTGGTTTTACCGGCTTCAATGGTGATTACGGCGCCGTTGCTCAGGGTCACGGTCACCGGAGTGCCGGCAGTGTTGGTCAGGGTGGCGGTGTAAATAATGGAACCGCCTTCAGCCACAGTCCCGGTAGCGGACAGGGTCAAACCAGTGTCATCAACGGTGTCGGTAACGTTGGTGTTAACCGGGGTTTTATCGGCGACCAGGTTCTCGTAGTTACCGCCACTTACGTCAGTGATCGAGTTAGTGACGGAAGAGTGACCAACCAGGGCGTCGTTCGGGGCTGTGACGTTGATCGAAGCAGTGGTTTCACCGACTGGGATGGTGATCTTTTCGCCATTGGCCAAAGTGACAGTCACAGGCGAACCTGTCACAGGTGCAGTGACGGTAACGGTATAGGTGATCTGTCCACCTTCAGCCGCCGATGGGGTCGCCTTGAGCGACACCGTCGAATCATCGATGGTGTCAGTGACGTTGGTGACGGCTGGGTCTGGATTGGTCACCAGATTTTCGAAGTTACCGCCTTCGGCTTTGGTGATGGTCGCTTCGACCTTACCGGCATCTTTGTAGACATCGTCTGCCGGCGCTGGAACGGTGACGGTACCGGTGGTCTTGCCAGCTTCAATGGTGATCACTGCGCCGTTGGACAAGGTCACGGTGACCGGAGTACTGGCAGCATTGGTCAAGGTAGCGGTGTAAACAATGGAACCGCCTTCTGCCACAGTTCCGGTGGCCGAAAGGCTGAGCCCAGTGTCGTCGACAGTGTCGGTGACATTGGTGTTAACCGGCGTTTTATCGGCGACCAAGTTCTCGTAGTTACCGCCACTCACATCAGTGATGGAGTTAGTGACGGAAGAGTGACCAATCAGTGCGTCGTTTGGAGCGGTGACGTTGATCGAAGCAGTGGTTTCACCGACTGGGATAGTGATCTTTTCACCATTGGCCAGGGTTACGGTCACAGGCGAGCCGGTAACTGGCGCGGTCACGGTGACGGTGTAAGTGATTTGACCGCCCTCAGCCGCCGAAGGTGTTGCCTTCAACGACACGGTCGAATCATCGATAGTGTCGGTAACTTCAGTAACAGCCGGAGTTGTACTCGGCACCAAGTTCTCGAAGTTGCCGCCTTCAGCCTTGGTGATAGTGGCTTCGACTTTGCCGGCATCTTTGTAGACGTCATCGGCAGGCGCCGGAACAGTGACTGTACCGGTGGTTTTACCCGCTTCAATGGTGATGACCGCGCCGTTGCTCAGGGTCACGGTGACCGGAGTACCGGCAGCGTTGGTCAAGGTAGCGGTGTAAATAATGGAACCGCCTTCGGCGACAGTCCCGGTAGCGCTCAAGCTCAGACCGGTGTCATCAACAGTGTCAGTGACGTTGGTATTAACTGGAGTCTTATCGGCGACCAAGTTCTCGTAGTTGCCACCGCTCACATCGGTGATGGAGTTGGTCACCGATGTGTGGCCAACCAGCGCGTCGTTTGGAGCAGTGACGTTGATCGAGGCAGTGGTTTCACCCACTGGAATGGTGATTTTTTCACCATTGGCCAACGTGACAGTCACAGGCGAGCCAGTCACAGGTGCAGTGACGGTCACGGTATAGGTGATCTGTCCACCTTCGGCTGCCGAAGGCGTTGCCTTCAGCGATACAGTCGAGTCGTCGATGGTGTCGGTCACGTTAGTGACCGCTGGCGCCGGGTTGGTAACCAGGTTCTCGAAGTTGCCGCCTTCGGCCTTGGTGATGGTCGCTTCGACTTTACCGGCATCTTTATAGACGTCATCGGCCGGCGCCGGAACAGTGACGGTACCGGTGGTCTTGCCTGCTTCGATAGTAATCACCGCACCGTTACTCAAAGTCACGGTGACCGGAGTACCAGCAGCATTGGTCAAGGTAGCGGTGTAGGTGATCTGGCCACCTTCGGCGACCGTACCAGTAGCGCTCAAGCTCAAACCAGTGTCGTCGACGGTATCGGTGACGTTGGTATTAACTGGAGTCTTATCGGCGACCAGGTTCTCGTAGTTACCGCCACTTACGTCAGTGATCGAGTTAGTGACGGAAGAGTGACCAACCAGGGCGTCGTTCGGGGCTGTGACGTTGATCGAGGCAGTGGTTTCACCCACTGGAATGGTGATCTTCTCGCCATTGGCCAACGTGACAGTCACAGGCGAACCAGTCACAGGTGCAGTGACGGTCACGGTATAGGTGATCTGGCCACCTTCGGCTGCCGAAGGGGTCGCCTTCAGCGATACGGTGGAGTCGTCGATGGTGTCAGTGACGTTGGTGACGGCTGGCGTCGTGCTCGGCACCAAGTTCTCGAAATTACCGCCTTCAGCCTTGGTGATGGTGGCTTCAACCTTGCCGGCGTCTTTATAGACGTCATCGGCAGGAGCCGGAACGGTGACGGTACCGGTAGTCTTGCCTGCTTCGATAGTAATCACCGCACCGTTGCTCAAAGTCACGGTGACAGGGGTACCAGCAGCATTGGTCAAGGTAGCTGTGTAGGTGATTTGGCCACCTTCGGCCACGGTTCCGGTGGCCGAAAGGCTGAGGCCAGTGTCATCGACGGTGTCAGTGACGTTGGTATTCACCGGGGTCTTATCGGCGACCAGATTCTCGTAGTTACCGCCAGTCACGTCAGTGATGGAGTTGGTGACGGAGGAGTGACCAACCAGCGCATCGTTTGGAGCGGTGACGTTGATCGAGGCGGTGGTTTCACCGACTGGGATGGTGATCTTTTCACCATTGGCCAAAGTGACAGTCACAGGCGAACCGGTGACTGGCGCGGTCACGGTGACGGTGTAAGTGATTTGACCGCCCTCAGCCGCCGACGGAGTCGCTTTCAACGACACGGTCGAATCATCGGTAGTGTCGGTAACTTCAGTAACAGCCGGAGTTGTACTCGGCACCAAGTTCTCGAAGTTGCCGCCTTCAGCCTTGGTGATAGTGGCTTCGACTTTGCCGGCATCTTTGTAGACGTCATCGGCAGGCGCCGGAACAGTGACTGTACCGGTGGTTTTACCCGCTTCAATGGTGATCACCGCGCCGTTGCTCAAAGTCACGGTCACCGGAGTACCGGCAGGATTGGTCAGTGTCGCGGTATAGGTGATCGAGCCACCTTCAGCCACGGTGCCGGTGGCACTCAAGCTCAGTCCAGTGTCGTCGATGGTGTCGGTAACCGTGGTCACCGCCTTATCGGGGCTGGGAACCAGGTTCTCGAAGTTGCCGCCATCGGCCTTGGTGATGCCGACTTCAACCTTGTCGCCATTCTTGTAGACATCATCGGCTGGTGCCGGGACGTTGATCGAACCGCTGGACTTGCCCGCCTCGATGGTGATCACCGAGCCGTTGGACAAGGTGATGGTCACCGGGGTCTGCGCCGGGTTGGTCAGGGTTGCGGTGTAGGTGATCTGCCCACCTTCGGTGACGCTGGCATCGGCGGTCAGGGTTACCGTGGTGGTGTCGATGGTATCGGTGACCTGGGTCACCGCCGGCTTCGGATCGACAGTGACCAGCAGGCCACCGCCGCCGGTGGTGCCGGTCACGCTTACGCTGATCTGGCCCGGGTCGATATAGACGTTGTCCTGGGGCGCCATGGGCACCTGTACGGTCCCGGTCAGCTGGCCGGCGCTGATCACGATGACCGCGCCATTGGACAGGGTGACGCTCAGGTCCGTGAGCGGAGCCTGGGTCACGGTGGCGGTATAGACCAGGGTGCCACCGGCTTCGGTAATGGTCGGGGTGGCGCTGAGGGTCAGGGTGGCCGGACGCAGGCTATCGCTGCCGCTGCCGCCACCATTGGCTGCACCCAAGCCGTTGCCGTTGGCGAGGCCGCCGAAGTTGTTGTCCAGGGCCGAAGTGGCCCGGCCCAGGCCGGCAGTCGGGAAGCCGATAGTGGGATCTACCCGGCCGGCGGTTTCCTGCAATTGGACGAAGCTGTGGCCACCTCCGGCATTGCCTCCGGTACCGGCAGCGGTCGGGCCGGCGGCAGTGGCTTCAAGGTCGGTGGTCGGGTCGACGCCAGCGGCGATGGCCTGCTGCAGTTCTTCGACCGAAGGCGCGGCTTGCGCGGCGGCCTGGGCCAGGTCGGCGCCGGAGTCCGGAGCGGCACCGCTCCATTGAGTGTCGCGCCCCAGGTCGAGCGTACGGCCATCGGTCAGCTCCAGGCTGACGGCGCCCGCGGGACCGGTATCCACCTGGTCGCCCACGAACAAGCGGTCGCCCTCGATGAGTACACGCCGGATCCCTTCCGGGGATACCACGAAAACTTGACCGACAATGCTTTTGACGATGGCAACAACACTGCTCATTAAGGACTCTCCGGTGTACCGCTCATTCGACTTCCATGTACCGGCTCGGGCGCTGGCCGCAGCTCAGTCTGGGGGTACATTGCTGTGTATTTGGGAACGGGTAATTGACAGGGTGGCGTCAATATTTTGGCTATATTCTTTCGAAATTAAGTTTATGCCAAACTATTGACCTTATGGGTGCCATCCTAAACAATCGCTCTATTAATGTCACATTGATATTCACGCGGTAACCTGACTTGAAGTATGTGAACCAGTTCTTAGTTTGAACTTTCCGACAGACGGTCGTTGTGGTTGTAGTCATTCGATGTGGTTCCACGTTCTGACGTGAATCTGGACATGCCGTCCGAGGAAATTTCTTACCATGCGTTTTCACCTGTTCAAGGCCCTGCCCTTCGCTCTTGCCGCCAGTTTCGTACAGGCGCAGACACTCCCTGAAGCCATGCAGAAAGCACTGGATGTGCACCCGGAAATCCAGGCCGGCGTGAACAGCCGCCTGGCTGCCGATTACCAATTGAAAGCTGCCAAGGGTGGCTACCTGCCCCGTGTCGACATGCTCGCCGGCTATGGCCGTGAAGGCACCGATAACCCTTCTACGCGTGCGGGTACTGGCAGCAATCACTGGGAGAGCATGACCCGTGGTGAGTCAAGTTTACGTCTTCAGCAGATGGTTTTTGACGGTTTTGCCACTTCCAGCGAGGTGGGGCGTCAACAAGCCACCGTCAACTCCCGGGCCTATTCTCTGCTGGGCACTTCCGAGCGCACCGGCCTGACCGTGGCCCAGGTGTACCTGGACGTGCTGACCCGTCGCCAGTTCGTCCAGTTGGCCGAAGACAACCTGCGCAACCACGAACGTATCTACGACCAGATCAAGCTGCGCACCCAGCGTGGCGTAGGCAGCGGCGCCGACCTCGACCAGGCTGAAGCGCGCCTGGCCCAGGCCCGCAACAACCTGATCACCGAGCAGACCAACCTGGCCGACGCCCAGACCAACTACCTGAGTGCGGTAGGGGAGCTGCCCGACCAGCTGGAGCGTCCTGCCAGCTTCATGGCGATGATGCCGGCCAACCTCGACGAGGCTCGCCGCCAGATGCTGGAGAACAGCCCGATCCTGCGTTCGGCCGAGTCCGATATCGTGGCGGCCGAGAAGCAGTACGAAGCGGCCAAGTCGGCGTTCTACCCACGTTTCGATGCGGAACTGGGACGCACCGCGGACAACGACCTGGACGGCCAGAACGGCCACAACAACGAATGGCAGGCCATGCTGCGCATGCGCTTCAACCTGTTCGCCGGCGGCAGCAACAAGGCTGACCTGGAATCCAAGGCCTACCAGTCGAACCAGGCCCTGGATATCCGCAACAATGCCCTGCGGGTGCTGAACGAAGAGCTGGGCCTGGCCTGGAACGCCATGAACAACGCCAACTCCCAGGTGCCGATCGCCCAGGAATACGTCGATCGCAGTACCGCGGTGCGTACCGCCTACCAGAAGCAGTTCAGCCTGGGCGAGCGTACCTTGCTGGACTTGCTCGACAGTGAAAACGAACTGTTCACCGCTTCCCGTCGCCTGGCCGAGATCAAGAACATTCAGTTATTTACTCAGTATCGAATCAAGGCGACCATTGGCGAGTTGCTCAAGAGCCAGGGAGTGGTCGCACCCATGGCTTCCGTCGTGCAGAACGACGTGAAGCCCAAGGTCCAGCTGCCTGGGATGAATTGAGCTAATTTCATCCTTATAGCCAGCCAAGAGTGTCGAGAGTGGAATCAGAAGTCCGTCGAGTGCAGCTCCATCATGATCCACGCGGTATGCATGACGACCCTTTGCTGGACGGTTTGCTGACCCTCTGCTTCTTGCACCAGAAGCCCGCCAGCGCGGCAATGCTGACCACCGGCCTGCCATTGCCGTCCCAGCGCCTGAGCGCCGCGCTGCTGCCTCGCGCAGCGGCCCGGGCCGGGCTCCAGGGCCGCGTCCTGCGGCGCAAGCTGGAACAGATCCCGAGCATCGCCATGCCCGCCCTGCTGTTGCTCAAGGACGGCCGCAGCGCCGTGCTGCTGGGCTGGCAGGGCGATGACCAGGCACGGCTGTTGCTCAGCGAGAGCGATGGCGGCGAGGTCTGCGTCAACCGCGAGCTGCTGGCCGACGACTATATCGGGCAGGTGTTCTTCGCCCAGCCCCAGCACAAGTTCGACGTCAACCACGGTTCGCTGATCCCTCGGGCCCGCTCCTGGTTCCGCGATACCCTCAAGCGCTCGCGCTGGCTGTACATCGATGCCGTCGCCGCCAGCCTGCTGATCAACATCATCGCCATGGCCGCGCCGCTGTTCGTGATGAACGTCTACGACCGGGTGGTGCCCAACCAGGCGACCGCGACCCTGTGGATGTTGTCCATCGGCATCATCGGCGCCTATGTCTTCGACCTGATCCTCAAGGGCTTGCGCAGCCTGTGCCTGGACCTTGCCGGGAAGAAGACCGACCTGATCATCTCCGCCACGCTGTTCGAGCGCATCGTCGGCATGGCCATGAAGTACCGGCCCCCGCGGGTCGGCAGCTTCGCCCAGAACATCCACGAGTTCCAGAGCCTGCGGGACTTCCTTGCCTCGCTGACCCTTACCAGTCTCATCGACCTGCCCTTCACCCTGCTGATCTTCCTGGTGATCGCCATCCTCGGCGGGCACCTGGTGTGGATCCCGGTGCTGGCCTTCCCCATCGCCCTGGGTATCGGCTATGCGTTGCAGAAGCCCCTGGTGGCGACCATGGAGAAGACCATGGCCCTGGGCGCCGAGCGCCAGTCGAGCCTGATCGAGACCCTGGCCGGGCTGGATGCGGTCAAGGTCAACAACGCCGAGAGCGAGCGCCAGTACCAGTGGGAGCAGACCATCGGCACCCTCAGCCGCCTCGAGCTGCGGGTCAAGATGCTCTCCAGCCTGGCGATGAACATCACCCTGCTGATCCAGCAACTGGCCGGGGTGGTGATGATCATCTTCGGCGTGTACCAGATCATCGACGGCAACCTCAGCATGGGCGGCCTGATCGCCTGCTACATGCTCAGCGGCCGGGCCCTGAGCCCGCTGGCTTCGCTGTCCGGCCTGCTGACCCGCTACCAGCAGGCCCGCGTCACCATGACCTCGGTGGACCAGATGATGGAGCTGCCCCAGGAGCGCAACTTCGGCGAGCGTCCGCTGAGCCGTAGCGTGCTGCAGGGCGCCATCGAATGCCGGCAGCTGAACTTCACCTACCCGGGCCAGCAGAATCCGGCGCTGAAGAACATCAACCTGGTGATCAAGCCGGGCGAGAAGGTCGGCATCATCGGCCGCAGCGGCTCGGGCAAGAGCTCCCTGGCCAAGTTGCTGGTGGGCCTCTACCAGGCCGACTCCGGAGCCTTGCTGGTGGACGGCGTGGACATCCGCCAGATCGACGTCAGCGAGTTGCGCCACAACATCGGCTACGTGCCCCAGGACATCCAGCTGCTGGCCGGCAGCCTGCGCGACAACCTGACTTCCGGCGCCCGCTACGTCGAGGACGAGCTGGTGCTGCAGGCCGCCGAGCTGGCTGGGGTCCACGAATTCGCCCGCCTGCATCCCCAGGGGTACGAGCTGCAAGTTGGCGAGCGCGGGCAGAACCTGTCCGGCGGCCAGCGGCAGAACGTCGCCCTAGCCCGCGCCCTGTTGCTCAACCCGCAGATCCTGCTGCTCGACGAGCCCACCAGCGCCATGGACAACACCGGTGAGGAGCGCTTGAAACAGCGCCTGGAAGCGGTGGTGCAGACCAAGACCGTGGTCCTGGTGACCCATCGGGCCTCGCTGTTGTCGTTGGTCGACCGGCTGCTGGTGGTCGACCGTGGGCAGATCCTGGCCGATGGTCCGAAAGCA
Organism: Pseudomonas piscis; assembly: GCF_009380155.1. Taxonomy (GTDB): domain Bacteria; phylum Pseudomonadota; class Gammaproteobacteria; order Pseudomonadales; family Pseudomonadaceae; genus Aquipseudomonas; species Aquipseudomonas piscis. The sequence goes on from NZ_WHUV01000004.1 coordinate 10,632, forward strand.
GTGGTCATGGAAGCGTTGAAGAAGGGGCAGATCAGTGTTGCTTAAGCCGGAAATCAGGGACTCGATCCGCCGTTATTTCAAGGGCAGCGATTCCCTCCAGGGGCAGCCGCTGCCCGAGGTCAACAAGGCCCTGATCGAAGATACGCCACGGGTCATCCGCCTGACCATCTGGGGCATCATCGCCTTCTTCCTGTTCATGCTGCTGTGGGCCAACTTCGCGGTGATCGACGAAGTGACCAAGGGCGAGGGCAAGGCGATTCCTTCCTCCAAGGTGCAGAAGATCCAGAACCTTGAAGGCGGGATCGTTGCCGAGCTGTACGTCAAGGAAGGCCAGGTGGTGGAGGCCGGTGCGCCGCTGATCCGGCTGGACGACACGCGCTTCCAGTCCAACGTCGGCGAGACTGAGACCGTGCGCCTGTCCATGCTGCTGCGGGTCGAGCGCCTGAGCGCCGAGGTGGAGGAGCGTCCGCTGAATTTCCCCGAGGAAGCGCTGCGGGATGCCCCGGGCCAGGCGGCCAGCGAGAAGTCCCTGTACGAAAGCCGGCGCCAGCAGCTGCATGACGAGATTGGCGGCATGCAGGAGCAACTGATCCAGAAGCAGCAGGAGCTGCGCGAGTTCAACTCCAAGCAGGCGCAATACCGCCAGCAACTGGGCCTGCAACGCCAGGAAATCAACATGTCCGAGCCGCTGGTGGCCCAGGGCGCGGTGTCGCCGGTGGAAGTGCTGCGGCTCAAGCGGGCCGAGGTCGAGACCCGTGGCCAGTTGGACGCCACTACCCTGGCGATTCCCCGCGCCGAGTCGGCGATCAAGGAAGTGCAGCGCAAGATCGACGAAACCCGCGGCAAGTTCCGCAGCGAGGCCCTGACCCAGCTCAACGAGGCCCGCACCGAACTGAACAAGGCCAGCGCCACCGGCAAGGCCCTGGAGGACCGGGTCAGCCGGACCATGGTCACAACGCCGGTGCGCGGCATCGTCAAGCAGTTGATGGTCAACACCATCGGCGGGGTGATCCAGCCGGGCAGCGACATGGTGGAAATCGTGCCGCTGGACGACACCTTGCTGGTGGAAGCCAAGATCCGTCCCCAGGACATCGCCTTCCTGCACCCGGGGCAAGAGGCGATCGTCAAGTTCAGCGCCTATGACTACACCATCTACGGCGGCCTCAAGGCCCGCCTGGAGCAGATCGGCGCCGACACCATCACCGACGAAGACAAGAAGACCACCTACTACATGATCAAGCTGCGTACCGAGCGCAGCCACCTGGGCAGTGACGACAAGCCGCTGCTGATCATCCCCGGGATGGTGGCCTCGGTGGACATCATCACCGGCAAGAAGAGCATCCTCAGCTACCTGCTCAAGCCGATCATCCGCGCCCGCGCCGAAGCCCTGCACGAACGCTGATCCCTTCCCTGCACCATGCTTGTTCGCCGGACGGCCCTTCGGGGCCGCCTGTCCCGGCAAGCCGTGGCGTGGGTTGATCCCGCTCAGGATCGCGACCCGCAAGCCTGCTAGGATTGCGTTCCAGTCATCATCGATCAGTCATGAGTGCTCAACATGCAACTTCCGGACATGAATCTCCTCGTGGCCCTCGACATCCTGCTGGACGAGGGCAGCGTGGTGGGCGCCGCGCGCCGCATGAACCTCAGCCCGGCGGCCATGAGCCGGACCCTGACGCGAATCCGCGAAGCCCTGGGCGATCCGGTGCTGGTGCGCGCCGGGCGCGGCTTGGTGCCGACGCCCAAGGCCTTGGAACTGCGGGCCCAGGTGCATGATCTGGTGGAGCAGGCAGCACTGGTGTTCCGTTCGGCGGACACCATCGATCTCGCCTCGCTGCAGCGACGCTTCAGCGTGCGTGCCAACGACTTCTTCGTCGGTGTGTACGGTGGCCGCCTGATCGATATCCTGGAGCGCCACGCGCCGCTGTGCGAGCTGCGCTTCGTCCCCGAAGGCGATGGCGATGACGAGGCCCTGCGCGAAGGACGGATCGACCTGCGCATCAGCAATACCCGGCCCCTGAGCCCGGAAGTGAAGGTGCAGAACCTGTTCACCACCAATTTCGTCGGACTGGTGCGCGAAGACCACCCGGTGCTGGCCGAAGAGATCACCGCCGAGCGGTTTGCCGCCTATCCCCACATCAGCATGTCCCGCCGCGGCATCGCCCGTGGGCCGATCGACGTGGCGCTGGCCGAACAGGGGCTCAAGCGTCGGGTGCCGATGATCGCTCCGGGCTTCCACGCCGCAATGTTCATGCTGCCGGACTCGGACCTGATCCTGCCGGTGCCCAAGGAGACCCAGTTCAGCGTTCGGCGCCTGGGGCTACGGCTGCGCTCCTTCGTTTTGCCGATCTCCCTGCCGACCCTGATCCTCACCCAGTCCTGGCACCCGCGCTACGACAAGGACCAGGCCCACAAGTGGTTTCGCGAAGTGGTCCGCACCTGCTGCCACGAGACCTGGAAGCAAGCCCAGCAGGGTGGCTGAAGCAGGGGCGCCGATCATTGCGTTTGGTGCATTTATTAAGTTCCGATAAGTCAGTTTTCGTCAGCACTGGCTGTTCATAAACTGCTCTGGTATTTCCTTACCTGGAGCAGTACGTCCATGAGTTCCCTCGCTGTCGCTGCGCCTGCTTCGGTCGAAGCCGCCAGCAAGCCGGCAGCCCCTCCTGCGCAAACCTTCGGGCTGCGGATCGTCATCGGCCTGGTGGGTGTCCTGCTGGCGGTGCTGGTCTCCGGCCTCAACGAGATGGTGACCAAGATCGCCCTGGCGGATATCCGCGGCGCGCTGTTCATCGGCTATGACGAAGGCACCTGGCTGGTGGCCTGCTACACCGCCACCTCGGTGGCTGCCATGGCGTTCGCGCCCTGGTGTTCGGTGACCTTTTCCCTGCGGCGCTTCACCCTCTGTGCCATCGCGCTGTTCACCCTGCTGGGGATCTTGTGTCCCTTCGCCCCCAACTACGAGAGCCTGTTGCTCCTGCGGACCCTGCAAGGCCTGGCCGGCGGCGCCTTGCCGCCGATGCTGATGACCGTGGCCCTGCGTTTCCTGCCGGCCAACATCAAGCTCTATGGCCTGGCCGGCTATGCCCTGACCGCCACCTTCGGCCCGAGCCTGGGCACGCCGCTGGCGGCGCTGTGGACCGAATACGTGGGCTGGCGCTGGGCCTTCTGGCAAGTGGTGGTGCCGTGCCTGCTGGCCATGGCGGCGGTCGCCTACGGCCTGCCCCAGGACCCGCTGCGCCTCGAGCGTTTCAAGCAGTTCAACTGGCGAGGCCTGCTGCTGGGCTTCCCGGCGATCTGCATGCTGGTGATCGGCATCCTGCAGGGCAATCGCCTGGACTGGTTCGAGTCGCCATTGATCACCCTGTTGCTCGGAGGCGGCCTGATCCTGCTGGTGCTGTTCATGATCAATGAATGGTCGCAGCCGATTCCCTTCTTCAAGCTGCAGATGCTGGGCATCCGCAACCTGTCGTTTTCCCTGCTGACCCTGGCCGGGGTGCTGGTGGTGCTCACCGCGGTGATCATCATTCCGTCTGCCTACCTGGCCCAGGTCCAGGGCTACCGGCCGTTGCAGACGGCGCCGGTGATGCTGGTGATGGCCTTGCCGCAACTGATCGCCCTGCCGCTGGTGGCGGCCCTGTGCAACCTGCGCTGGGTCGACTGCCGCTGGGTGCTGGGGATCGGCCTGGGCATGCTGACCCTGTCGTGCCTGGGCGGTACGCACCTGACTTCGGTATGGATCCGCGACGATTTCTATGTGCTGCAACTGCTGCAGATCTTCGGCCAGCCGATGGCGGTGCTGCCCTTGCTGATGCTCGCCACCGGCAGCATCGCGCCGGTGGAGGGGCCTTTCGCCTCGTCCTGGTTCAACACGGTCAAGGGCCTGGCGGCGGTGATCGCCACCGGGGTCCTGGACGTGCTGACCACCCACCGCCTGCACCTGCACTCCACCATGCTGGTGGACAGCCTGGGCAACTCGCCCCTGGTGGACGACCGGGTGCCCGGCCTGGCCGCGCGCCTGCACCAGCAGGCGCTGGTCCTGACCTCCGCCGACCTCTATTTCTGCATGGCAGGGGTGGCCGCTGCGCTGATCCTGCTGATTTTCTGGCTGCCGACGCGGATCTATCCACCGCGGGCGCCTGTTTGAACGCTGATTGATACGGAAGAATTCCCATGACTATTGCAAGCAAAGACAAGATCGCCGTCGCGGTGGCGGCGGTAGCGGCCCTCGGCGTGCTCGCCTACCTGGTGGCGCCGGGGCTGTTCGGCCGCTCCAGCGAACAGAGCACCAACGATGCCTTCATCGCCGCCGACTACACCCTGGTGGCGCCCCGTGTGGCGGGGTTCATCAAGGAGGTGCTGGTGGAAGACAACCAGCAGGTCAAGGCCGGGCAACTGCTGGCGCTGATCGATGATCGCGACCTGCGGGCCGCGGCCCAGGCGGCGGACGCCGAGACCCTGGTGGCCAAGGCGCAATTGCAGAACGCCCGGGCGACCCTGGACCGCCAGAGCTCGGTGATCGCCCAGGCCCAGGCCGCGGTGGTGGCTGCCCGGGCCGAGTTGGATTTCGCCCAGCATGAACTCAATCGCTACAACCACCTGGCCGGGGTCGGCGCCGGCACCGTGCAGAACGCCCAGCAAGCACGTACCCGCATCGACCAGGCCAGCGCCCGGTTGGCGACGACCACGGCGGCCCTGGCGGCGGAACGCAAGCAGGTGGAAATCCTCACCGCCCAGCGCGATGCCGCCGAAGGTGGCCTGAAACGGGCACAGGCGGCCCTGGAAATGGCCAGCTACGAGCTGTCCTACACCCGCATCGTCGCCCCGGTCGACGGCATGGTCGGCGAGCGCGCGGTGCGGGTCGGCGCCTACGTCACCCCCGGCAGCAAGATCCTTGCCGTGGTGCCATTGCAGCAGGCCTATGTCGTGGCCAACTTCCAGGAAACCCAGCTCACTGCCATGCACGCCGGGCAAGTGGTCGAGGTGCGTGTCGACAGCCTCGGCGGCGAGACCCTGCATGGCCGTGTCGAAAGCCTGGCCCCGGCCACTGGCGTGACCTTCGCCGCGGTGAAGCCGGACAACGCCACGGGCAACTTCACCAAGGTGGTGCAGCGCATCCCGGTGAAGATCCTCCTGGACCCCGACCAGCCCATGGCCGAGCGCCTGCGCGTGGGCATGTCGGTGGAAGCCAGCGTCGATACCCGCAGCTCCGCCACCAGCGCCCGTGAGGTGACCCAGCGATGAGCCGCGAATACAGCAGCCACGGAGCCCGTACTCTGCTGGCGGTGAGCTTGTTGGCGCTGGCGGCGTGCACTGTCGGCCCGGATTTCCAGCGGCCCCAAGCCACCCAGCTCCAGGCCTGGCCGACGCCGGCACAGGCCGCCGACAGCCAGGCGGTGGACAGCACCCTGCAAGAGCGCTGGTGGGAAGTGTTCGCCGACGCGCAACTGTCGGCCCTGAGCCGTCGGGCCCTGACCGACAACCTCGACTTGCAACTGGCCACCAGTCGCTTGCAGCAGAGCCGGGCAGCGCGCCAGGTGATCACCGCCCAGCGCTATCCCGGCACTGCCGCCAATGGCGGCTATGGACGCAAGCGCAACAGCAGCGAAGGCCTGAACGACCCTTCCGGGCACCAGGGCAAGTCCGACTTCAACCTCTGGGAAAGCGGTTTCTCGGCCTCCTGGGAGCTGGATTTCTGGGGCCGCGTGCGGCGCGAGACCGAGGCCGCCGATGCCAGCCTGGAGGTGGCGGAAAATGACCGGCGCGTAGTGTTGCTGTCGGTGCTGGCGGAAACCGCCCAGGACTACATCCAATTGCGCAGCGTGCAAAGCACCCGGGCCGTCACCGAGCAGAACCTGGAGGTCGCGCGCCACAGCCTGAAGCTTTCGCAATTGCGCCTGGCCGACGGGGTGGCCACCGACCTGGACGTGGCCGAGGCCGCGGCCCAGGTCGCCACCATCGAGGCGCGCCTGCCGGAGTTGCAGCAGCGCCAGGCGCAGTTGATCAATGCCCTGAGCCTGCTGTTGGGCGAGCCGCCCCAGGCCTTGCAGAAGGAGTTGGCCGGCGATGCGCCAGTGCCGCAGCCGCCGGTGCGGTTGGCGATCGGCCTGCCTTCGCAACTGGCCGAGCGCCGTCCAGACATCCGCCAGGCCGAGGCGCGGTTGCATGCGGCCACGGCCAGCATCGGCGTGGCCAAGGGGGATTTCTATCCGCGCATCACCCTGTCCGGCAACTTCGGCTCCCAGGCCATGCAGTTGGCGGACTTCGGCTCCTGGAACTCCCGGCAGTACAGCTTCGGCCCGCAGTTCAGCCTGCCGCTGTTCGACGGCGGTCGCCTGCGCGGCGTGCTCAAGCTGCGTGAAGCCCAGCAGCAGGAAGCGGCGGTGGCCTACCAGCAGACCGTGCTGCGGGCCTGGCATGAAATCGACGACCAGCTGACTCGCTACAACGCCAGCCAACTGCGGCGCGACAGCCTCGCCGAGGCGGTGCGGCAGAACCAGATCGCCCTGCGTACCGCGCAGCAGCAGTACATCGAGGGGGTGGTGGACTTCGTCAACGTCCTGACCGTGCAGGGCGCCTTGCTGGCCACCCAGGAACAGCTGGTGGAAAGCTCCGCCGGGGTATCCCTGGCCATGGTCGGTTTGTACAAGGCCCTGGGCGGTGGCTGGGAGTCGGTATACCCGCTCCAGGCGTCTGCCCCGGCCCGGTGAAAACGCGCTTTGCCTGGTTGTTGCAAAAAGTGTAATGATAATTGCTCTCAATCATGTGCGCGGTTCCATTCATGGAAGCAACGACTGACGGCAAAGCGCAGGTCCATCGCCTGTATCAGGATCATCATGGCTGGTTGCAGGGTTGGTTGCGCAAGCGCCTGGGCGATCGCGAGCATGCAGCCGACGTGGCGCAGGATACTTTCCTGCGCCTTTTGCTTTCCGGGCGTCTTCCCGGTCACCAGGAAGGTCGCAGCTACCTGGCGCAGATCGCGCGCAACCTGGTGATCGACCAATGGCGCCGCATGCGCATCGAGCGTGCCTACCTGGAAAGCATCGCCCATCTGCCGGAACCGCAGACGCCTTCGCTGGAAAGCCGCGCGCTGATTCTTGAAACCCTGATGCAGATCGACGCCATGCTCGATCGGATGCCCGACAAGGTCCGCCAGGCCTTTGTCATGTCGCAGTTCGAAGGGCTGGGCTACGCCCAGATCGCCGAGCGCCTGGAGGTGTCCGTCAGCTCGGTGCAGAAGTACATGATCCGGGCGATCCAGGCCTGTTATCAGGTGCTCTACGAAGAATGAAGGACCAGGCACCGATCGATCCCGCGGTGGTCGAGCAGGCCAGTGAGTGGCTGATGCTGCATTGGAACGGCGAGCTCGATGCAGCGCAGCGCGAGGCCTTTGCCGCCTGGCAGCGAGCCGATTCTGAGCATCGCCGGGCCTGGCAGCGCCTGCAGCAATTGCAACGGACCCTGGGCAGCGTGCCGGAGCATAGTTCCCATGTGCTGCTGGCCCAGCCTGTGGACCATCAGCGCCGCGCGGCGCTCAAGGTGCTTGGCCTGCTACTGATGGCCGGTGGCAGCGGTTACCTGGTGCAAGGCAGCCAGCCCTGGCGCGCGGCCTTCGCCGGGCAACATACCGCCACTGGCGAGATCCGCCACCTGACCCTGGACGATGGCAGTCTCCTGGAGCTCAACAGCGCCAGTGCCGTCGATGTCCTGTTCAGTGCCAGCGAAAGACGTATCCGCCTGGTCCAGGGAGAAATCCTGTTGACCAGCGGCCACGACCCGAGGCCGCTGATCGTCGAAACCCCCGCTGGCGATATTCAGGCCCTGGGCACGCGCTTTGCCGTCCGCGAGCTGGACGGTGGCACCCGCATCGACCTGTACGAGGGGGCGTTGCGTGTCAGCCCCAGGCACGCCCCGGCGTTGCAACTCAATGCCGGTGAACGCCTGTGGTTCCGCGCCGACCAGGTCTCGGCCAGGCAGGCGGCGCAACTCAATGCCAGCAGCTGGAGCCAGGGCCGCCTGGTGGCCGAGCGCCAACCGCTGGGGCAGTTCGTGGCCGAGCTGGCGCGGTATCGCCCGGGGATACTGCGCTGCGACGAACAAGTGGCCGGCTTGCTGCTCACAGGTGTCTTTCCCCTGGCGGACAGCGACGCAGTGCTCGCGGCCCTGGAGCGATCGTTGCCAGTGCAGGTGCACAGGGTGACCCGCTACTGGGTGACCCTCAAGCCGCGCGCCTGAAGAAAAAAGTTGTGCTGGTGGTTGTCGATATTCTCGAGCTGTCCGGGATACCTCATGAAACCGATCAAGACGCATTCTCATGGGGAGTTCAGGAATGCCTTACCAGACCGTCGCATCCATCTTGACCCCGGGCCCTGCTGCCCGACGCCGAGCCCTCATCGCCCTGCTGGCTATCGCTCCGGTGATGCCAGGCCTGGCCCTGGCCGATAGCGCCAGCCACAGCCAGGCGCGTGATTATCAGATCGCTGCAGGCAGTCTCGACCAGGTACTGAACAGTTTTGCCAGCGCCTCGGGAATCCTCCTGTCGGTGGATGCGAGCCTGACCGCCGGCAAGCACAGCGCTGGCCTGCAGGGCCGCTACGAGGTCGCCCAGGGCTTGCAAGCGCTGCTGGCCGGGAGTGGCTTGCAGGCGGTGCAGAGCGGTTCCAGCTGGAGCCTGCAACCTTTGCCCCAGGATGGGGGGCTGCAACTGTCTCCCACGCGGGTAGGCGCTACCCAATTCGACGAGGATGCCTGGGGCGCGGTGCCGGGGCTGGTGGCCAAGCGCAGCGCCACGGGCAGCAAGACCGATTCGGCACTGGTGGAGATCCCGCAGACCATCAACGTGGTCGGCGCCAAGGAAATCAAGGCCCGCGGCGCCCACAGCGTGACCGAGGCTCTGCTGTACACGCCTGGCATGACCGGTGGCGGTTTCGCCGATCGGGTGAAGATCTTCGACGAACCCACCTCCCGTGGCTTCGCCCCGATCCCCATGTACCTGGACGGCCTGCACCTGCCCTATGGCGGCGGCAGCACCGGTGGTGCCCTGCAGATCGAGCCGTATTCCCTGGAGCGCATCGAGGTGCTCAAGGGGCCGGCTTCGGTGCTGTACGGGCAGAACCAGCCGGGCGGTATCGTCAACATGGTCAGCAAGCGACCCACTGCCACGCCTTTGCACCAGTTGGTCCTGGAGGCCGGCAGCTACGACCACAAGAGCATCGCCTTGGACCTGGGCGGCCCGCTGGATGAGCAGGGGCAGTTCCTCTATCGCCTGACCGGTCTGGCCAACGACAGCCAGGCGGAAATCGACTACGTCCAGCAGCAGCGCCAGTTCATCGCTCCCAGCCTGACCTGGCGGCCTGACGACGATACCCAGTTGACGCTGTTCGCCCAGTTCCAGAAGGACAACGACGTACCCGAGGCCCAGGGTCTGCCGAGCGTGGGCACGGTGTTTCGCAACCCCAATGGCAAGATCGATCGCGACCTGTTCCTTGGCGAGCCTGGGGTCAACGCCTATGACCGCCAGCAGTATGTATTGGGCTATGAGTTTTCCCATCGCTTGAACGACGTCTGGACCCTCAAGCAGAACGCTCGCTATGCCGATGTGGATGACCATTATCGTGCCCCGCTGCATGGCTACAGGTTCGTCAGCAACCCCAGGACCGGGCTCGACGACCAGCGCTACAGCACCCGCTACGGAGTGGACTGGAAGCAGCACAACAAGGTCTACGGCGTGGACAGCATCGCCCAGGCGGAATTCGATACCGGGCCTTTGCGCCATACCCTGGTGATGGGCCTGGACTACTACCATTCCAACTCGAAGTTCGATGGCAAGTACGACTTCAACCCGCCGATCATCGACCTCTTCACGCCCACCTATGGGCAGTCGCTGAATTTCGCGCGTCCTTACCAGTGGGACAACACCATCATCCAGACCGGCCTGTACCTGCAGGACCAGATCAAGTACGAGAAATGGGTGCTGGTGCTGGGCGGTCGCAAGGATTGGGCAGAGACCGACAACAAGGCGCCGCTCGGTGGTAGCCATACCAATGCCAGGGACCAGGCCTTCACTGGCCGTGCCGGGTTGGTGTACCTGTTCGACAATGGCCTGGCGCCCTTTGCCAGCTATTCGGAATCCTTCCTGCCGTTGAGCGGCACCGATGTGCATAACAGCGTGTTCGAACCGTCCACCGGCAAGCAGTACGAGGTGGGCATCAAGTACCAGCCGCCGGGCCAGGACAGCTTCGTGCAAGTGTCGGTCTATCAGCTGGACCAGGAGAACATGCTCAGCGTCGACTTGGCCAACCCCGGGTTCAATGTCCAGACCGGCTCGATTCGCTCCCGGGGCATCGAGTTCGAAGCCAAGGCCAGCCTCAGCGAATCCCTGGATATCACCGCCTCGGCGTCACGCAACGACATCAAGTACACCAAGGACAATGATGGGCGCGAAGGGCGGCACCCGGCGGGCATGCCTCCTTTGACCGCCTCGTTGTGGCTCAACTACACCCTCCTCGGTGACACACCCCTGGCGGGCCTCGGGGCGGGCGTGGGGACGCGCTACGTCAAAAGCAGCTATGGCACCGATTACGAGGGGGCGTTCCAGATTCCTTCCTACACCGTGTTCGATGCCAGCCTGTCCTATGACCTGGAAAAATCACCCCTGCAATGGAAGGGCGTGAAGCTGGCGCTGAACGTGAAGAACGTCACCGACAAGACCTATGTGGCCAATTGCACCAGTGACTGGGACTGCTACTACGGCGAGGGGCGCACCATGGTCTCGAGCCTGACCTACGACTGGTAAGGGGGCGAGTCGAACGCAGCGGTTCACTGGCGGGCCAGCCGCGCCATGCCTTCAGGGGTTCTGCAGGAACACCACGTAGCCTTTGAACCAGGGGCTGTCGCGCAGCGCCTGCGGTTCCTCCCAGGCGCCACCCTGGATCAGCCCGACCTTGTAGGGCAGGCCCATGCGGTCCAGGCGCGGCAGGTAGGCGCCATAGTTGGCGATGCTGTGGCGGCCCTGGTAGGTCTGCACCACCACTTCGTCCACCACGCCCTTGAGCTGGCCGATGGCTTGCGGGTCGGCGTTGCTGCCCCAGTCCATCAGGCCGGTGATGCTCAGGCGGTACTGCGCCGGCAGGCGCTGGCGCAGGTCCCGCAGGAACTGGCCGTAGCGCTCCAGGTCACGGGTGCCGCTGTCGAAGTCGATCTGGATACCCACCACCCGGGTGCCGCTGTTCTGCCAGCGCTGCACCTGGCCCAGCAACTGCTGGTAGACCTTCTCTGGCCAGGCCAGGGTGTGGGCGCGATACACCACCCACACCTGTTCCTGGCGCAGTTGCGACACCGGCAGGCCCTGGGCGATGAGCTCGACACCCCGTGCCGGCTGGCGCCGTGAACGGCTGACCTGGCCCTGGAGGATGTACAGGGTCCTGGCCTGGGCCAGCACCGGTTGGGTCTTGACGCCGCTCCACAGCCAGAAGGCATCGTGGTCGGCGGCGTCCACCGCTGCGGCCGCCGGATTCGTCCAGCACAGCCACAGCAGCAACAGGCAGCAGCCCAGGTATTTTCTCACCAGTAGTAACGCAGCGACTGGGCCCACTGGGTGTCCCCCAGCTTGGTCTTCAACTGGCGGAACCAGGCCTTGCGTACCTCTGGCTCGACACCCTTGCCGCCACAGCGGTTGTTGCCCGAGGAGGCGTAGCAGTAGATCCCCCGGTACAGGGCGAAGGCCCGCTCATCGCGGCTGGCCTTGGGGTTGTCGATCACCTTGCGGTAGCTGTCGAGCCGCGAGTAGGTGCTGCCCGGGAACTGGTCCGGGGTGCCGCCCAGGCGCTCGGCCTCGGGCTTGGTATCCAGGGGCATCTGGTCGAAGTTGTTCAGCCGTATGAACTCCGCCAGGCACAACAGGCTAGCGGGGGACTTGGGGTCTTTCTGCAAGCTCGCCGCAGTCTCGGCAATGCCCGGGCATGTGTAGTTGGCGCTCTCGCCCGCCTCACCCTGGCCATTCCAGTCGAACACCTGCAGCGAAGGGCCGTCGGCGTAGATGTAGCCCAGGTAGTTGCCGATGTTGTCGTTGGATAGGACGCCCTTGCCCTGGCTCGTATCCAGGCCCTGGTTGACGCTGTGCAAGTCTTCGGTGAAGGCGGCGTACCGGCCACGGGTCAGGTTCTTGTACAGCAGGACGAAGTACGCGGTGTTGCGTTCCTCGAGCGAATCGGCCTGGCGAGCTTGCTGGCGCAGTAGCTCGGGCGAGGCCACATGGCGCAGGAGGATGGCGCGCACCTGGGCGGACTCGATCGGCGAGTCGGCGGCGAACACCTTGGCCAGTTCGCCGCTGCGTTCGTAGGTGTAGGCCAGGGCCAGTTCCAGTTGTTCGCGTTGCAACGGTTGCTTGGCCAGGGGCAGCAGTTGCAGCCACAGCTGCGTTGCGCCCTTCCAGTCTTGCTGGGCCTGCATGGCCAGGCCGCGCAGGGTCTGCTGGCTGAAGGCCAGGTAGTCCAGTTGGGCTGGAATCTGCGTCGGCAATTGCTTGAGCGCTGTTGCTGGCTGCTGCTCGACAAACAGGGTGAAGGCCGCTTGCAGATAGTCGTACAAGGCCGGTTGCTCGCTGAACAGGGCCTTGTGTTGCGTTAAGGCTTCGCGGGTCAGCCTGGACGATGGATCTTTGCGCATGTCCATCAGGTCCCGGACCGCCAGCAGCAGTGGGACCCGGATATCGGCGTCGGGATTGTCCAGCAGCTTGTAGTCGATCTCCGCCACCAGGTCGTCCTGGCGCTTGTCGTCGGAGTTGTCCGATCTCCGGGTCAGTTGCTGGCCGTAGTCATCGGCCAGGGCCCGGGTATCGCCTTGCAGCCAGTGCACACGGCGGATCAGCCCCTGGGCGGACACGGCATAGAGCCCCTGTGGATAAGTTTTCAGGTAGGCATCGAAGCCTGCCCCGGCCTGTTGCAGCGCCGACTTATCCACAAGCTTGAGGTTGACCGTGCCCCATTCGTCCAGGGCGTTCTGCTGGGCCTGGTTGAGAGCGGTGCGCGCCAGCATGTAGGTGGCCGTCTCGGCCAGCCAGGGCAGGGCGTTGTCCTTGAGGCTGGTGAAGCCCCTGGTCGCGTCATCGAAGTGACCGTCATAGAACTGGACGCTGGCCTGCAGATAGCTGGCCAGGTCGCGAGCCGGGGCAGAAGCCAGGTTTGCCGGCAGAAGGTCGTCCAGCGGGTTGGCTTCCCAGGAACAGGCTCCCAGCAGTTTGATCCGGGCCTGGGCCAGGGCCTGGCGGTCAGCGGGACTCAGTTGCGGGTTGTCCAGTTGAGCGACGAAGGCCAGGGCGCTGGCGTCCGAGTTGCTGCGGCAGCGGCTGCCTTCGCCCTCGATGAAGTTGTCCCCGGCGGCCTTCTGGTTGTCGCGGGAGATGCCCAGGGCCTGCAGCCGGCTGTTGAGCTCGGTGGCAGCGGGAGACTGGCTTGCCTTGGCGCTGTCGCCGTCGTGCTCGTCCGCCGGGTCCAGTGGCCGCAAGCGGTATGTCGGGAAGGGCACGGGGCCGAAACCCAGGCTCAGGTCATCTTTGGTCAGCGCGCGGGGCACCAGCGCCAGGCTGCCCTGGTCGGCCATCAACAGGCGCAGGTTGACCCGGCTGTCGTTGCCTGGGCTGAGGAAGGGCAGGTTGCTGCAGCCGTCCAGTCGGTGGGAGTAGAGCTTCCAGGTCGGTGCACAGAAGTCGTCGGAGCTGGCCTGGGCCTGGCCGGCACAGAGAGTGGCCAGGAGCAATGACGAGAGGAGAGCGATGCGCATGAATTGTCCCTAATTCAGGAGGCCATCAGGACAAGCCTTCAGCTGTTGATGAGTGAGGTGGACGGCCGATGCGCGGATTATATGGCCATCCGCCCGGTTCTGCTGTGCGCCGATCGACAGCGCGGCTGCGCGCGTAGCGAAGGCGGGTGATTTATCGAAGCGCGCGCAACTGTAGGTCCCGGACAAGCCAGGTCACGCTGTTCACTTAAGCAAGGTGATCCCCTGTAGGAGCAGCCGGTAGCGCGTGTCTACTGGATAGGCGCAAGGCCCTGAAGTCCATCGCCGGCAAGCCTCGCTCCTACAAGCTCCTTGACTGATCGGCATTACGCACAAGCCCCGGGGGTTCTGGCCTACAATCAGCGCGTCATGGCTCCGGGTGGGAGCGCAGATCTATCGGCAGAGGGTGGTGATGGGCGTACCGAGTACCGAGCAAACGGCCAAGCAGCTGTATCGCCAGGCTGTCACGCATTCGCAGCCCCTGGCGCAATTGCTTCGTGAACCCTGGCTGGTGCCGCTGCTGTTGCTGGCCCTGGCCTTGCGTTTCTACGAGCTGACGGCGGCGGCGATCTGGGGCGACGAGGGATCCAGTGTTTTGTTGGCCCAGTTCCCGCTGGCGGGCATCTGGAGCCACGCCGCCTACGATGTCCATCCGCCGCTGTATTTCCTCCTGCTGCATGGCTGGATCGGCCTGTTCGGCGATTCGATCCTGTCGATCCGCCTGATGAGTGCGTTGCCTGGGGCGCTCGCGGTATTCCTCGGGACCTGGTTGATGCGCCTGGTGGCCGGCCGGCGGGCCACGCTGCTGGCCTGCCTGCTGCTGGCGCTGCTGCCTACCGCCGTGCGCTACAGCCAGGAAGTGCGCATGTATTCGCTGCTGGGGGTGTGGCTGCTGGGAGCGACCCTGGCCCTGGTCTACTGGGTGCGGGCGCCACATCGCCGCCGCTACCTGGTGATCTACGCGTTGCTGATGGCGGCCGGTTTCTATACCCACTACTTCACGGCGTTCTGCGTGGTCTCGCACTGGCTCTACCTGGCCCTGGCCCGGCCCCAGGAAGAAACGGCCCGGCACTTCCTGCGGCGCCGGAGCTGGTGGTGGGCCAACGTCGTCATCGTGCTGCTGTTCCTGCCCTGGCTGCCGGGGCTGGTGGACCTGCTGCTGCACATGGATGAATTGAAGGCCGGCGGCGATGTCGGCTGGGAGCCACCGGTCACCCTGCGTTCATTGCCTTCGATGATCTGGCAACTGCTGGCCCAGGACGATGGCGAAAGCATGCCCTGGTGGTTGTTCGTCAGCCTGCCAGCATTGCTGGCGGCGGTGCTGGCCTACCTGCTTTGCAGCGATCGCAGCCGATCCCGCCTGGCTACCTTGCTGGTGATCTACAGCGTCTTGCCTCTTTTGCTGGTGTTCGCGGTGTCGTTCATCTCCCCGGTATTCATCGAGCGCTACCTGACGGTGCCAGCCCTCGGGCTACCGTTGTGCCTGGCCCTGGCCATCGACCGGCTGGCGCAACGCTTCAAGATCCTGGCCGTGGCGCTGCTGCTAGTGGTGCTGGCGGTGTTCGGAGTGGGCCTGAAGAACAACTACACCGTGGATGCCGACGACCAGTTCAACAACATGGTCGAGTACATGAATCGCCATACCCTGCCTGGCGACCAGGTGGTGCTAGGCGATATGTTCTGGTACCTGACCTGGGGTTACTACGACCGCAGCCATATCGCTCCGCGGCTGTTCACGCCGCCTGGCGCGGCAGGCGTGTCGACCCGGCCCAACCGCTATGGCTTCGGCACCCTGATCGATGAAAACGCCGAGGTCAGCCTCGATCGCCTGGACGACCTGCCGCCGGGCAATGGACGGGTCTGGCTGGTGATGAGCCGGGTCGATCCGGACGAATTCCCAGTGATTCCAGCTCATTGGCGCAAGCTCGACCAACATGCCGGCGGCGACACCCAGGCCGTGCTCTATGAAACCTGCGACTGGGCTTGTCCGGGGCGCTGAGCAGGCGCTCTCCCGGCCTGTGGATAACGCCGGCTCGCCGCGAGTGTCCGGGATCACCGTTGGGAAGTTGTTCCGGCACCTGGCCGCACCCGGCCTAGACTTGCATCAGGGAGTCACAGTCCTGTCCCCGTGGCCGGGGCACCGAGGTGCATCATGCGTATGGCAAGAACCGTGCAACACAGTCTGGAGCAAGCCCACTGCCAGTTCGACCTGGTAACCCATCCCCATTCGGCCAGCAGCCTGGAAACGGCTCGGGTGGCGGGAGTGCCGGCGGAGCGCCTGGCCAAGTCGGTGATCCTCGACGACCAGCACGGGCGCTACCTGATGGCGGTGCTGCCGGCCAGCCGCCACCTGGACCTGGACAAGGTACGCGGCAGCGACCAGTGGCGAGTCACCCGGGAAAGCACCCTGGCGTACCTGTTCAACGACTGCGAGCGTGGCGCGGTGCCGGCCCTGGGCGAGTCCTACGGGCTGGACGTGGTCATCGACCCATTGCTGACCCGCCAGAAAGACATCTACCTGGAGGCCGGAAACCACCACAGCCTGGTGCACATGAGCATGGCCGAATACCTGCGGATGGTGCCCAATGCCGAGGTCTGCGAAGTCTGTCACTGATCAGGAGCCCTACCATGGAATCACCGACCCACAACCTGCCAGCGCTGTTCAAGCAACTGGGGCTGGCCGATGACCCGGTGAGCATCGACCGCTTCATCACCACCCATTCCCCGCTGAAACCGGAACTGCACCTGGCGGATGCGTTTTTCTGGAGCAAGAGCCAGGCGGATTTTTTACGCGATGAAATCCTCGACGATGCCGACTGGGCCGAGGTGGTGGACCAACTGGATGTGTTGTTGAGGAAGGGGCGGGGAGGAGGATGAGCTGTGGTTGTTGGGAGCGATAATTTAGACCAGAATCATGACCTGAATTGAGGTCATGAAAATGCAAAGTATCCTGGCTGACAAAGCCGTCAGCGTATCTGAGTTGAAGAAGAATCCTTCAGCGGTATTGAACGGCGCTCAAGGTGGCCCGGTGGCTGTGTTGAACCACAACCGGGTCATGGGCTACATGATTCCTGCCGAAGTTTTCGAAGCGTTGATGGAGCGTTTGGACGATCTGGAACTGGCCGAGATCGTTCGGGCGCGCAGTCAGGAGACTCCCGTCCCGGTCAGTCTGGATGACTTATAAACTCGAGTTCCTGCCTTCGGCGCTCAAGGAGTGGAACAAGCTGGGCCATACGCTTCGCGAGCAATTCAAGAAGAAGCTTGCGCAACGGCTGCAAATGCCCCAAGTCCCAGCAGATGCCCTGTACGGTTTACCCGACTGCTACAAGATCAAGCTCAAGGCCTCGGGTTATCGGCTGGTCTATAAGGTTATCGAGCAGCGCGTTGTGGTGGCTGTTGTCGCAGTTGGTAAGCGCGAGCGCGGGGCTGTTTACGAACAAGCCAGGAAGCGTTGACGCACATTCGGAACGTGACCCGGATATTTGTTACAAAACTTGACTGAAAATATTCGTTGATGTCATATTGATAGTTAGCAAACTATCAGTATGCGAACAGTCTTGTGCCCAATTCCCTTGAATCTCTTCACATGAACATCAGCAGTGGCATGGTGGTCGCGGCGCGGCATTGGCGTCGGATCTGCCAGAACACCCTGATCAACTTCGGGGTCTCCGAAGCCTGCGCAGTGCCCCTGTTGATGATCGGGCGGCTGGGCGAGGGCGTGCGCCAGGTCGCCGTGGCCCAGGCTGCAGGCATGGAAAGCCCGTCCCTGGTGCGCCTGCTGGACCAGCTATGCACCGCCGGTTATGTCTGCCGCAGCGAAGACCCCCATGACCGCCGGGCCAAGTGCCTGAGCCTGACCGACAGCGGTCGCGAGTTGGTGCAGGCGGTGGAGGGCGAACTGGTGCGCCTGCGTCACGAAGTCCTGGCGGGCATCAGTGCCCAGGACCTGGAAGCGGCCTTGCGGGTGATCCAGGCCTTCGAGTCCGCCAACCACTCGCCGGTGCAGCCATCTTGAAAGGATTTTTTACCGGTGTGCCTCCCGCGCGGGACTGGTTCTACGGCGTGCGCACCTTCGCCGCATCGATGATCGCCCTGTACATCGCCATGCTGATGCAGATGCCCCGTCCGTATTGGGCCATGGCCACGGTGTACATCGTCTCCAGCCCGTTCGTCGGCCCTACCAGTTCCAAGGCGCTGTACCGCGCTATCGGCACCTTCCTCGGGGCCTCGGCCGCGGTGCTGCTGGTGCCGATGTTCGTGCAGAGCCCCTACCTGCTGGTGGTGATCATCGCCTTGTGGACCGGCATCCTGCTGTTCCTGTCCATGCACCTGCGCACGGCCAACAACTACGCGCTGATGCTGGCCGGCTACACCTTGCCGATGATCGCCCTGCCGGTGGTGGACAACCCCCTGGCCGTGTGGGACGTGGCGGAAGCGCGAACCGAGGAAATCTTCCTCGGCATCATCTGCGCGGCGGTGGTCGGCAGCATGTTCTGGCCCCGGCGCCTGGCCCCGGTGTTCGTCGGGTCGGCGGGCAAGTGGTTCGCCGATGCCGCGACCTACAGCCGGCGCTTTCTCACCCGCAATGTGCAGCCTGAGGAGGTCAGTGCCCTGCGCGCCTCGATGGTGGCGACCTTCAACACCCTGGAAATGATGATCGGCCAGTTGCCCCATGAAGGCGCGCGGCCGCAGACGGTGCGCAACACCAAGGAACTGCGTGGGCGGATGATCCACCTGCTGCCGGTGGTGGACGCCCTGGACGACGCCTTGTCTGCCCTGGAGCGCCGGGCGCCGGAGCTGGCCGAACGCTTCGCGCCCTTGCTGGCCAAGGCCGACGAGTGGCTGGAAAGTACCGCCCAGGATGCCTCGACGCAGCGCTGGCAAGCCCTGCGCGGCGAGCTCGAAGCCCTGCAGCCCGATGCCCGGGCTCTGGACGACCGGAGCCAGTTGCTGTTCTCCAATACCCTGTACCGCCTGGGCGAGTGGATCGACCTGTGGCAGGACTGCCGTAGCCTGCAGCACGCCATCCAGTGCGAAAGCCAGGACACCTGGCGCGCGGTCTACCGCCATTGGCGCCTGGGCCGGCTGACGCCCTTCCTCGATCGTGGACTGATGCTCTATTCGGCGGGCTCCACGGTGCTGGCGATCATTGTCGCCTCGGTGCTGTGGATCCTCCTGGGCTGGACCGACGGCGGCAGCGCGGTGATCCTGGCGGCGGTGGCTTGCAGTTTCTTCGCCGCCATGGATGACCCGGCGCCGCAGATCTACCGGTTCTTCTTCTGGACCGCGCTGTCGGTGCTGTTCGCCAGCCTCTACCTGTTCCTGATCCTGCCCAACCTGCACGATTTCGCCATGCTGGTGCTGGTGTTCGCCGTGCCCTTCATCTGCGTCGGCACCCTGACCGTGCAGCCCAGGTTCTACCTGGGCATGCTCCTGACCATCGTCAACACTGCGTCCTTCATCAGTATCCAGGGCGCCTACGACGCCGATTTCCTGAACTTTTCCAACTCCAACCTGGCAGGCCCCATCGGCTTGCTGTTCGCCTTCATCTGGACCCTGGTCGCCCGGCCGTTCGGTTCGGAACTGGCGGCCAAGCGCCTGACCCGCTTCAGCTGGCGCGACATCGTCAGCCTCTCGGAGCCTGCGACCCTTGCCGAGCACCGGCACATGGGCGCGCAAATGCTCGACCGGCTGATGCAGCACCTGCCGCGCCTGGCCATGACTGGCCAGGACACCGGCGTCGCCCTGCGCGAGCTGCGGGTGGCGCTCAACGTGCTGGATCTGCTGGCCTATGCGCCCCGGGTCCAGGGCGTGGCCCAGGGCCTGTTGCGCCAGGTGGTGGCCGAGGTGGGCGAGTACTTCAAGGCCTGTCTCAAGGCCGGTGAGCGCCTCGAGGCGCCGAGCCCATTGCTGATGACCCTGGATCGCACCCGCCGGGCCCTGGACAGCCAACGCCTGCAAGGCGACGACGAAACCCGCCGGCACCTGCTGCACGCCCTCAGCGGCCTGCGCCTGGCGCTGTTGCCGGGCGTCGAGTTCGTGGCCTCGGGCGAACATGAAGCACCCCTTCCCCCTGGCATCGATGGAGCGCCCCTATGATCGGTGATCTGGATATCAGCGGGGTGTTCCTGCCCACGCTGCTGGTGCTGATGGGCATCACCTATGGTGTGTACCTGCTGGTGCATGGCTTGCTGACACGCCTGCATTTCTATCGCCTGGTCTGGCACCGGGCACTGTTCAACGTGGGTCTCTACGCCTTGTTGCTAGGCGTCGTCGACTCTCTCAGCCGATACCTGATGACATGAAAAAACCTTTATTGACCATCGGTCGTGTGGTCCTGACGTTATTGGTGGTGACCTTCGCGGTCGTGGTGGTCTGGCGCATGGTGATGTACTACATGTTCGCGCCCTGGACCCGGGACGGGCATATCCGTGCCGATATCGTGCAGATCGCTCCGGATGTCTCCGGGCTGATCCAGCAGGTAGAGGTCAAGGACAACCAGTTGGTCAAGCGTGGCCAGGTGCTGTTCAGCATCGACCAGGACCGCTTCCACCTGGCCCTGCGCCAGGCCCGGGCGAACCTGGCCGACCGCCAGGAAACCCTGGCCCAGGCCCAGCGCGAGGCCAAGCGCAACCGCGGCCTGGGCAACCTGGTGCCGCGCGAGCAACTGGAAGAGAGCCAATCCCGCGAGGCCCGGGCCCAATCGGCCCTGGCCGAGGCCCAGGTGGCGGTGGACAGCGCCCAGCTCAACCTCGACCGCTCGGTGGTGCGCAGCCCGGTGGATGGCTACGTCAACGACCGCGCGCCACGGCCCCAGGAATTCGTCACTGCCGGGCGCCCGGTGCTGTCGGTGGTGGACAGCAATTCCTTCCATATCGACGGCTACTTCGAGGAAACCAAGCTCGACGGCATCCATATCGGCCAGGCCGTGGATATCCGCGTGGTGGGCGACCGTGCGCGCCTGCGCGGGCATGTGGAGAGCATCGTCGCCGGGATCGAGGACCGTGACCGCAGCAGCGGCAGCAACCTGCTGCCCAACGTCAACCCGGCTTTCAGCTGGGTGCGCCTGGCCCAGCGGATCCCGGTGCGTATCGCCTTCGACGATGTGCCGGCGGACTTTCGCATGATCGCCGGGCGCACTGCCACGGTGTCGATCATCGATGACCAGGCCAAGCAGGAGCCCGGGCAATGAACCACGGCGCGCGTTTGGCCCTGCTCGGGTTCGGCTTGCTGCTCTCGGCCTGCCAGGTCGGGCCGGATTACCAGTTGCCCAAGGATGCGGCGCTGCAACGCCCGGACCTGCAAGGCGAGTTGGCGGGCAAGGGCGCCAATGTGGTCTCGGCCCCGGTGCCCGGCGATTGGTGGCGCCTGTACCGCGACCCGCGCCTGGATCAGCTGGTGCAGCAGGCCCTGGCTTCCAGCACCGATTTGCGCGTAGCGGCGGCCAACCTGGCCCGTGCCCGGGCCCAGGTGGACGAAGCCCAGGCCGCCGGTGGCTGGAGCGGTGGGGTCAAGGCCGGGGTCGAGCGCTTGCAGGAGTCTGGCGAGGCCTTCCTGCTGCCGGAGAAAGTGCCGGTGGCCAACGTCGGCAACCTGTCCATCAGCACCTCCTACCAGTTCGACCTGTTCGGCACCCTGCAGCGCGGCATCGAGGCGGCCAAGGCCAATGCCGATGCGACCCAGGCCGCAGCGGACATCGCCCGCATCACCCTGGTGGCGGATGTGGTGCGGGCCTACACCCAGGTCTGCGCGGCCAACGAAGAACGGGAAATCGCCGAGCACTCCCTGGGCCTGCAAGCCCAGAGCACCGAGTTGACCCAGCGCCTGCGCGATGCCGGGCGCGGCGACGAAACCCAGGTCACCCGCTCCCAGACCCAGTTCAAGTCCTTGCGGGCCGAGTTGCCGCGCTACGAAGCGGCGCGCCAGTCGGGGCTGTTCCGCCTGTCGATGCTGCTGGCCAGGCCGGTGGACCAGTTACCGGCCGGCACCGCCAGCTGCGCCGAGCTGCCGCATATCGCTCAGCTGTTGCCGGTGGGCGATGGCGCTGCGCTGCTCAAGCGCCGTCCCGATGTACGCCAGGCCGAACGTCACCTGGCGGCGGCCACCGCGCAGATCGGCGTCGCCACCGGGGCCCTGTACCCGGACATCAGCATCGGTGCCACCGTGGGCACCGTGGGTATCCTCGATAACCTGGGCAAGGCTTCCACCAATCGCTGGGGTTTCGGCCCGGTGATCAGCTGGACGGTGCCGGCCAACGGTGCCCGTGAGCGCATCCGCGAAGCCGAGGCGACGAGCCAGGCGGCCCTGGCGCATTTTGACGGGGTGGTGCTCAACGCCATTCGCGAAACCCAGACCGGCCTGGCCCAGTACAGTGCCCAGCTGCAACGGCGCGATGCCCTGGCCGACGCCGAGCAGTCGGCACAGGTGGCGGCGGACCAGACCCACCGCTTCTTCCAGGCCGGACGGGCGTCGTTCCTCGCCGACTTGCAGGCCACTCGTACCTACACCGACATGCGCGCCCAGCTGGCGGCGGCCAACACCCAGGTAGCGATGAGCCAGATCGACTTGTTCCTGGCCCTGGGCGGCGGTTGGGAAAGCGGACGAACGCAAGCTCCGTCAGCCACGAAACCCTGAGGCCGTTGCTATGCTTTGATCAGTTGGCAAGACGCCGAGTGCCGGGCGCCTTGCCATGATCAAAGCGTGATGGCCATGGGGATTCCAATAATGAAAAACCCTTATGCTCCGGGCTTCTGGTGCGCGCTCTGCGCCCTGATACTGCTGTCTGCCACCTACTTCTACGGGGTCATGCTGGCCCACCAGATCGACAAGGCCATGGTGTTTCTCGACAGCGCCAGTGCGTTGATCGCGGTGATGGCCATTGGCGTGGTGGCGTGGTCCTCGTTCCAGGGCCAGAAAATCAAGAAGAGGCAGCTCGAGCAGAGCAAGACCCTGGTGGTCATCTGGGACACCAAGGTGGCCCTGCGCCGGGTCGAAACCGTTTTCGACCGATACTTCTGGGGTAGCTACTGGCAGCCCGGGCGGACCTTCGCCGAGGTCATGGGCGAACTCACCGGCACCCCGCTGGAAAAAAGCCTGGAGGCGCTGAAGGCGCAGTGCATGCGGCTCGACAAGCAAGCCGACGACGGCCACCACTGGCTGAGCAATGCCCGGGAGCTGTCGGATGTCGCCACGGCCATGGCCCGCGAGCGCTACCAACTGGATTTCTGCGACCCCCGTGGCGAGTCCCGAGGCAACAGCGCGGTGATCGATCGCGACTTCGAAGTGCTGGTCTACACCTGGAGCGCCCGGCTCAAGAGCTTCGACCATCAGCTCGATGCCCTCGAGCTCGAATTTTCCTAACGGCAAACTCCAAGCCACAAGCCACAAGCCACAAGCCTGGAGCCAGCGGCCCCTGTCTTTTGCTTTTGCTTTTGCTTTTGCTTGGAGCTTGCGGCTTGCGGCTTGCAGCTGCGCCACTGTTGCACTCCGCCCCACCGCCAATGCTAATCTGCGCCGGTTTCACGCGGAGTCGAGCCGCGACCCATCATGGGTTCAGGGAAGACCAGCACACTTTCAAACTATGGATATCGATCGGGTCAAACATGAATAAGTCAGCAGGCGTACTGTTAGGAATCGTCGTCGCAGTGGGTGCAATCAGTGCCGGCGGCGCCTGGTACACCGGCACCAAGCTGGAAGGGGTTCTGCAGCAGCAGATCGTGGAGAGCAACAAGGAGCTGCAGGCAGCGCTGATCGGCTACGACGCCACGGCGACCCTGGAACTGGTGTCCCTGGAGCGCGGTGTGTTCAGCAGCAACGCCCGCTATCGCTTGAAGGGCCAGGGCGAGGTGTTTCACGGTGACCTGGAACTGCTGATCGCCGACCACATCGAGCACGGCCCGCTGCCGTTCTCGCGCCTGGTTCGCTTCAAGTGGCTACCCGTCATGGCTTCCAGTCATTACGAGCTGGTGAACAATTCCCAGACCGACAAATGGTTTGCGGCCACCAAGGGCGCTGCACCGTTCAGCGGCGTGGTCAATGTCGGTTATGACTTGTCCGCCGAGGGCACCCTGGATTTCGCTCCGATGGAACTGGCCCTGGATGAGCTGAACAACCTCAAGTTCTCTGGCCTGAACGCCACCTTCAGCGTCAGCGAAAATCGCCGCAAGGCCAAGGTCGACGGCTATATGGACAGCCTGGACCTGTTCCTCAGCTCGCCGGACAAAGCCCCGCTCAAGATGGAAATCAAAGGCTTGACCCTGGCCAGCAACCTGCACAAGAGCAGCTTCGACTACTACCTGGGCCAGAACACCCTGGAGCTCAGCGGCCTGAAGGCTACTTTCGGCGACAAGCAGTCGGTACTGGCCCTGAAGAACTTCGAACAGAAGACATCCACTGAAGAAACCGGCAGCAACGTGGCCGGTCGCGCGGATTACCGTGTGGGCGAGATCGCCTTCGATGGCAAGGCCGTGGGTTCCGCCGAGATGCTCTGGAGCATGAAGGACCTGGACAGCCAGGGCATGCTGGAGCTGGTCCAGGTCTATCAGAACGTCTTGCAGCCGTACCAAAAAACTGCCGCCGAGGCCTCGGCCAAGGGCGAAGAGGCGCCTGAGCTGCAAATGAGCGAAGCCGAGGAGACCAAGGTCCGTGCGGCGGTGAACAAGGTCCTGGCCGCCAAGCCACAGATCGCCCTGGAAAGCCTGGCGCTCAAGACCGGCAATGGCGAAAGCCGCTTCAGCCTGAGCCTGGACCTGGCCAAGCCGCAGAGCCTGGAGCTGCCCACCGCAGAATTGGGCAAGCAACTGATCAGCCAGCTCGACGCCAAGCTGTCGCTGTCCAAGCCGATGGTGGCGGACCTGGCCGCATTGCAGGCCCAGGCCGAAGGCATGACCGACGCCAAGCAGATCGCCGAACAGGGCGCGGCCACCGCCGAAATGCTCAGCGCCATGGCCGTTGCCACCCAGCTGGCGAAGCTGGACGGCAACAACGTGGTCTCGGCGCTGCACTACGCCAACAACGAAGTGAACTTCAATGGCCAGAAGATGACGGTCGAGCAGTTCATCGGCTTCGTCATGAGCAAGGTAGCTGGCGCCGGCGCGCAGCAGTAAGCGACCGCCGCTCGATCGCCATTGGTGATCGGTTGCATCACCCTCGACGCCCGGTGCCGTGGATGCCACAGCCCGGGCGTCGTGCTGTCCAAGGCCCCGGTGCACGGGGCTTTGGGGACGTTTTGCCAATCTGATTCTGAATAATTATTGCGTTGCAATTTCTGAACTAACCTACGTGGAAGACTTCTCCCGGAAAGCTTCGCCGGGTCGCTTGGTCCCGGTCGCCGGGGCGTACAGGCGTGGACGCGGCACTCCGGCCAGCCATGTAAAGGTGCTGACGAAATGCAATGCACTGTTCATCCTGCTCGCCGCTTTGGCCTGCGCCCGTTGTTTCGTCTGGCACTGTGCAGCCAGCTGCTGTTGCCCGGGCTGGCGTTCGCCGACGCCGCCTATGACCAACTGATCATCCAGGCCCGGGCGGGCAGTTATGCCCCGGCCCTGAGCCACTTGCGCCAGGTACCGGCCAACCAGTTGACCAACGGGCTGGTCAGCGACCATTTGCAGATCGCCAGCTGGGCCGGACTGGATAGTGAAGTGGTGAATGTCTACGAGACCCAGGGGCGCAATCGCGTGCTGCCGGTGCAGGCCCTGACCGCCACCGCCCGGGCCTATCGCAACCTCAAGCAATGGGACAACGCCACCCGGCTCTATCGCCAGGCGCTGGAGCGCGACCCCAAGAACGCCGACCTGCAACTGGGCCTGGCGCTGACCCAGGCCGACGCTGGCCAGCCCGCTGAAGCCGTGGTCCGAGCCCGGGCGCTGGTCGCCGCCAAGCCGGAGGATCCGAATCGGCGCCTGGCCCTGGGCTACGCCCTGACCCGGGCCAACCAGCCCCAGGATGCCCTGGTGGAATACGACCAGGCCTTCGTGCGTGCCGGCGAGCGGCCCGACGTACTGCGCGAGTACATCTACGCCCTGCAACGCGCCCGCCTGCCGGAGCCGGCCGTGCGCCTGGCGCACCAGCATCCGGGGTTGATCGACCCGGTCATCCAGCGACGCATGGAAGCCGACCTGGCTGCCGAGCGGGTGCGCCTGTCTGAGCTGGCCAGCCGCAGCGAGAAAGAACGCTTCGTGGTGGCTGATCGCGCCCTGGCCGACTACGACACGCTGTTCGCCGCCTGGGGCAACGATCCCAAGGCCCAGGACGACGTGACCCGCTGGCGCATCGACCGCCTGGGGGCGCTCAAGTCCCGGGCGCGGACCGCCGAGGTGATCAGCGAGTACGAGCAACTGACCGCCGCCGGCGTGGCCATCCCTACCTACGCCCTGCGCTGGGTCGCCTCGGCCTACCTCGACCAGCGCCAGCCGGAGGTTTCCGCCGACCTGTACCGCAAGGTGCTGAGCGCGCCGGATGCCGACCGGGGCAACCGCGTCGAAGACACCACCGGCCTGTACTACTCGCTGCTGGAAAGCGAGCAACCCGAGGCGGCGCTGAAAGTGGCCACCGACCTGGCCAACAACGAACCCCAGCGCATCCAGCTGGTGGGGCAGACGGTGGGCGATCCCAACGACGATTGGCTGGACGCGCAATTGCTGGCGGCCCAGGCCGGCACCTACGGCAATAACCTGCCTGACAGCGAACAGCGTCTGGACGACCTGGCCACCAAGGCCCCGGGCGACGTCAATGTGCGCCTGGCCCAGGCCAACCTGTACCTGGCCCGGGAGTGGCCGCGCCGCTCCGAATACCTGCTCAAGGAGGTCGAAAGCGTGGCGCCGCGCGACGTCGCCCTGGAGGTTGCCCAGGGGCACACCGCCCAGGACCTGCAGGAATGGCGGCAGCTGGATGCCCTGACCGACGATGTGGTCGCGCGCTATCCGGAGAACCGCGCGGTGCAGCGCCTGGCCCGGGAGCGTGAGGTCCACGACATGGCCGAGCTGCGGGTCTCGACCTATGGCGGCAAGAGCAATGGCGGTGGCAACAACGGCGCCGGGGCGGTCTCCGGGAGCCGCGATTTCGGCATCGAGAGCCGGCTCTACAGCCCGCCCATCGATGAAGACTGGCGCGTGTTCGCTGGCGTCGGCTACGCCATGGGCGACTTCCAGGAGGGCAAGGGCAACCACCGCTGGCAACTGCTGGGCGTGGAACGGCGCACCCGCGACATGACCCTGGAGGCCGAGGTCTCCAACCACTCCTACGGCTACGGCAACAAGACCGGCGCCCGCATAGCCCTGGCCCGGGACATCGACGACCATTGGCAGTACGGCGGTAGCCTCGACTATCTCACCGCCGCGACGCCGCTGCGGGCCCTCAAGAACGACATCAGCGCCAATGGCGGCAGCGCTTTCCTGCGCTGGCGCGCCAATGAAAGCCGGGAGTGGAAACTGTCCCTGAGCCCCTCGCACTTCAGTGATGGCAACAACCGTTTCGAAGCCCTGCTCACCGGCCGCGAAGGGGTGTACCGCTCTCCCGAAGTCCAGGTCGACCTGGGCCTGGAGGTCGGTACCAGCCACAACACCCGGGACGACGCGCCGTACTTCAATCCCAAGTCCGACTTCAGCGTCTTGCCGACGGTGAACGTCAACCATGTGCTCTACCACCGCTACGAAACCTCCTGGAGCCAGCAGTTCCAGTTCGGCGTCGGCACCTACAGCCAGCGCGACTATTCCACCGGCGGTGTCGGCCTGGTCAGCTACGGCCAGCGCTATAGCTGGAACGACGTGTTCGATATCGGCGCGGTGCTGAGCGTGATCAACCGACCCTACGACGGCGAGCGGGAAACCGACTTGCGCCTGGCCGTGGACCTTACCTATCGCTTCTAGAGGACGGTGACGATGAGCCTGATCGAGCGTTGCATCCTCTTGCTGGGCGCGCTGCTGCTCAGTGCTTGTTCCCAGCCTGCCGCGGACTTCGTCGCCCCGGCGCAACGGCCGCTGCCGAACAACGAAGCGCCCTGGCCGAAGAACCACGTGCTGGGCATCGCCTACCACGATATCGAGGATCGCAACCCGGACCAGCGCGTGGTGGCGGTGCGCACCGATCGCATGCTCCAGCAACTGGCCTGGCTGCGCGAGAACGGCTACAAGCCGGTCACCGTGGACCAGATCCTGGCGGCCCGGCGAGGCGGTCCGGACTTGCCGGCCAAGGCCATCCTGCTGAGTTTCGACGACGGCTATTCGAGCTTCTATACCCGGGTCATGCCGGTGCTGCGCAGTTATCGCTGGCCGGCCCTCCTGGCCCCGGTGGGCACCTGGATCGACACCCCGGCCGACCAGCCGGTGAACTTCGCCGGCGACCTGCGGCCGCGCTCGCAATTCTTGACCTGGGCACAGATCCGCGAGATCTCCCGTTCCGGCCTGGTGGAGATCGCCGCCCACACCGACAGCAGTCACCTGGGCATCCTCGGTAACCCCCAGGGCAACATGCAGCCTGCTGCCGCGACCCGACGCTACGACCCGCGCACCGGGCGCTATGAAAGCGAGGCGGAGTTCCAGGCGCGCATGCGCAAGGATGTGAGCACCATCTCGGACAAGATCCAGGCGGCCACCGGCTATCGTCCGCGGGTCTGGGTCTGGCCCTATGGCACGGCCGATGGCTCGACGCTGCAGGTGGTCGATGGCCAGGGTTTCAAGCTGGCCCTGACCCTGGACGATGGCCTGGACAGCCTCGACAACCTGATGAGCAGCCCGCGTTTCCTGGTGGTCTCGGACCCTGACGGCATGCACTTCTCCAACAGCATCGTCGGCACCGAGACCATGGCGCCCATGCGCGTGGTGCACGTGGACCTGGACAACGTCTACGACCCGGACCCCAAGCAGCAGGAGATCAACCTCGGCAAGCTGGTGCAGCGCATGGCCGACCTGGGGGCCAATACCGTGTTTCTCCAGGCGTTCGCCGATCCCAAGGGCGACGGGCTGGTGCAGTCGCTGTACTTCCCCAATCGCCACCTGCCGATGCGTGCCGACCTGTTCGACCGGGTCGCCTGGCAACTGCGCACCCGCTCCCACGTCAAGGTCTATGCCTGGATGCCGGTGCTCAGTTTCGACCTGGATGCCAGGCTGCCCCGGGTCACGCGCTGGGATCCGCAAACCGGCCAGGTGGCGGTCGATCCGAAGCAATACCGGCGCCTGTCGCCTTTCGATCCGCAGGTCCGCCGATTGATCGGCGACCTGTACGAGGATGTGGCGCGCATGACCTCGGTGGACGGCATCCTGTTCCATGACGACGCTGTGCTCTCGGACTTCGAGGACGCCAGCCCCGAAGCCTTGCGTGCCTATGCCGCCCAGGGCTTGCCAGGCTCCATCGCCGGGCTGCGCGATGACCCCGCGGCCCTGCAACGCTGGACCCGCTTCAAGAGCCGTTACCTGATCGACTTCACCCATGAACTGGCAGCCAAGGTCCGGGCGATCCGTGGGCCCCAGGTGCAGACCGCGCGCAACCTGTTCGCCGAGCCGATCATCAATCCCCAGAGCGAAACCTGGTTCGCCCAGAACCTCGACGATTTCCTCGCCAGCTATGACTGGACTGCGCCCATGGCCATGCCGCTGATGGAAGGGCAAAGCGCACGGTACTCCGGGCCCTGGCTGGAAGCCCTGGTGGATCAGGTGCGCACACGCCCCGGTGCCTTGCAGCGCACGGTATTCGAACTCCAGGCCCGGGACTGGACCCAGAAGCCCGCCAGCGATTTACCGGCCGGGCAGATGGCTGACTGGATGGGCCGGCTCAAGCGCCAGGGTGCCATCAACTTCGGTTACTACCCGGACAACTTCCTCGAGAACTCACCGGACCTGAAGACCTTGCGGCCCGCGCTCTCCAACAAATGGAGTCCATGAATCATGATGGATCGTATCTTCGCTGTGGTGGTCCTGGCGCTGGTCATGGGCGTGCCCCTGGGCCTGATCTTCGTGGTGACTGGCGAATTCCTCATGGATTTCGTCTTCTACTACCCATTGTTCATGTCGGCCCTGTGGATCGCCGGGGGCCTGTATTTCTGGCTGCACTGGGAGCGGCACTGGCCTTGGGACGACGACACCTTGCCGCCACCGCTGGCCGGCGAGCCGCTGATCAGCATCCTCATCCCTTGCTACAACGAGGGGGATAACGTCGCCGATACCATCCAGGCGGCCCTGGCCCAGCACTATCCGAACATCGAAGTGATCGCCATCAACGATGGCTCCAAGGACAACACCGGGCAGATCCTCGACCAATTGGCCGCCCTCGACCCTCGCCTGCGGGTGCTGCACCTGGCGCAGAACCAGGGCAAGGCGGTGGCCCTGCGCATGGGCGCGGTGGCGGCCCATAGCGAATACCTGGTGTGCATCGACGGCGATGCGTTGCTGGCGCCCAACACGGCGGCCTACCTGGTGGCGCCGATGCTGGATAACCCACGCCTGGGCGCGGTGACCGGCAACCCGCGCATTCGCACCCGCTCGACCCTGGTGGGCCGGGTGCAGGTGGGCGAGTTCTCCTCGATCATCGGCCTGATCAAGCGTACCCAGCGGGTGTTCGGCAAGGTCTTCACCGTCTCCGGGGTGATCGTCGCCTTCCGCCGCACGGCGCTGCATCGGGTGGGCTACTGGAGCCCGGACATGATCACCGAGGACATCGACGTCAGCTGGAAGCTGCAGCTGGACCATTGGTATGTGTTCTTCGAGCCCCGGGCGCTGTGCTGGATCCTGATGCCCGAAACCCTGCGCGGCTTGTGGAGACAGCGGCTGCGCTGGGCCCAGGGTGGCGCCGAGGTGCTGTTCAAGAACATCCGTGGCATCTGGGAATGGCGGCATCGCTATCTGTGGACCCTGTTGTTCGACTATTGCCTGTCCACCGGCTGGGCCTTCACCTTCCTGCTGTCGGTGATCTTCTGGGCCCTGGGCAAGTTCATCGTCATGCCCGAGGCCATCGCGGTGCACAGCATCGTGCCGCCGGCCTTCACCGGCCTGGTGCTGGCGATGGTCTGCCTGGCCCAGTTCGCGGTGAGCATCCTGATCGACCGGCGCTACGAGAAGGACCTCTGGAAAACCATGTTCTGGGTGGTCTGGTATCCCCTGGCGTTCTGGTTCATCAGCCTGTTCACCACCCTGGTGAGCTTTCCCAAGGTGTTGTTCAGCGAGCACCAGAAGCGTGCTCGCTGGGTCAGCCCGGACCGTGGGATCAAGCCCATCGATGACAAAGAGGAGGCGCGCTGATGAAAATCATCCGCACCCGCCAGCGCCCCTTCCTGGTGATAGTCGATGTCTTCTTCACCCTGTTGGCCTGGGCCGCGCTCCTCTATTTGCTGGTCCGTGGGCTCTGGCCGCTGCTCTATACCCACGAAGGACCCAGGTTTGAGGCTGGTGTGCTCGATGCCCTGACCACCTTGCAGTTCTATGGGCTGGTGGCGGTAGTCAACGCGGTGCTGCTGATCTCCTGGGCCCGCTATCGCCAGCGGCGCAGTCGCAAGTACCCGCCACGCCTGCCGGCGCCGGCGGTGGACGACAAGCGCCTGAGCGAGACCTTCAAGCTCAGCGACGAGACCTTCGCCCAGATGCGCCAGCCCGGCAGCCTGATCGTGCACAACGATGCGGAGGGTGGCATCAGCCATGTCACCACCCAGTTCTACCGCATCCAGCCCGAGGACCAGCCCCATCCGCCGCTTGTGGCCGAACCGCCACCCCGGGTGATCCACCTGCGCTCGGAGGGGGATGAGGGTAAGACCTAGCGTGATGACCATGACCGAAGCACCAGCATGGCTGGTTTGAAATGAGTAACCCGGGCTTTGAGGCCCGGGTTTTTTATTACCGTTCGTCGGCAATATGAAGTGTGCAGTGAGAAATTTATAATTTCTTTTTATATAAACTAGTTGGTTTGATTTATAGGAAATTTCCGAAATTCCGTAAATTATTGACGCCATGGGTGACTGCTGACTATTTGCCTGGATATGCTCTGCAGCGCCGTTCGGCAACTTGTACGCCAGCGTTTCAAGCAACCTGGCAGTACCTGTGCCTGAAACCGAAATGCCGTTGTTGATGCAGCGCATTTTTTGCGGGCAAACCCCCTGGATCAAAGGGGTTGCCGGTGTTTTGCAGGGCTGGCGCGAATAGCGGATAACACTTAGATATATATGTTTTTTCATGTTCATGGTGACTATTTAGAGCAATCTCTCGTTCGCCATGGATCATTCTTATAGGCAGGCAAGTGTTCAGTCTAAGTTGTCGATAGTTAGTTGGCGCCTGGATAGTGGCAAATTAGCATCTCCCGCTTTGTTGACTCTTGCTGCTGTTTCGAAGGATCGAACATGTATTTTCCTACCCTCGGGATGAGGTTGTGTTGTGTGCTGTCCTGCCTGGTGTTTTTGGCCGGCTCACTGAACAGTGTTTCTGCTGCCCCGCTGAACAATCCTGGTGACCAGGACCTGATTCGCGAGCGCCAGAACCGCCTGCTGGAAGAGCAGCAACGGCGCCTCGAAGACCTCAAGGACCTGCCTGGCAAGAGCTCGTTGCCGGTGGCGCCGACGGCCCCGACCGACAGCCGCTGCTTCCCCATCGAACACATCGAGCTCAAGGGCGCCGACGCCCTGTCCGCCGCCGAGCGCGAGCGCCTGCTCAAGCCCTACATCGGCCAGTGCCTGGGCGTGGCCCAGCTCAACGAGTTGCTCAAGGTCATTACCGACCACTACATCGCCAAAGGCCTGGTCACCAGTCGTGCCTACCTGCCGCAGCAGGACCTGTCCCGCGGGCACCTGCAGGTGCTGGTGGTGGAGGGCCGCCTTGAAGGCCTGAAGGCGGCCGAAGGCAGCAAGCTCACGGCGCGCGAGCTGGACATGGCGTTTCCCGGGAGTGTCGGGCAACTGCTCGACCTGCGGCAGATCGAGCAGATGGTCGACCAGCTCAACCGCCTGCCGTCGAACCAGGCACAGATGGAACTGGCCCCCGGCCAGGCGGTGGGCGGCAGCGAGGTGCTGGTCAAGAACACCCCGCAAAAGCCCTGGCGGGTCGGTCTGTCTCGCAGCAACGACGGGCAGAAGAGCACCGGCGAGCAGCAATGGGGCAGCTCCTTGGAATGGGACAGTCCCCTGGGCCTGGCCGACCAACTGGTGCTGCGCGGCGGCCATGACGCCATCAGCGACCACCAGAAGACCTCGCGCAATGCGATGCTCTACTACAACCTGCCGCTGGGCTGGTGGAACCTGAACTACAGCTACAGCCAGAGCGAGTACCGTTCCCAGGCCCAGGGCCAGGGCTTCAACTTCAAGCAGACCGGCGACAGCCAGAACCACCAGTTGCGCGTGGAGCGGGTGATCCATCGCGACTCGGTGAGCAAGACTTCGCTCAACGCCGGCCTGACCCACCTGCGCACCAACAACTACATCGAAGACAGCAAGCTGAGCACCAGTAGCAACCGCTTGAGCGAAGTGCAGTGGGGCATCAACCATGGCCGGCGCATTGGCGGGGCCTTCGTCAACCTCGACCTGGGCCTGCAAGAGGGGGTCGGCCTGTTCGATGCCCAGCGCCAGTCCGAGCGCGGCCAGTACGGCAACCGCCAGGCCAACGCCCGCTACCGCAAGTACACCGCCACCGCCAGCTATCTGCAGCCGTTCAAGCTGTGGGACGAGTCCCTGGTGTTCAGCAGCCTGGTCACTAGCCAGCGCAGCGAAGACATCCTGTTCAGCTCCCAGCGCATGAGCCTGGGCAGCCAGTCCTCGATCCGCGGCTACAAGGACCAGAGCCTCAACGGCGACAGCGGCTACTACTGGCGCAACGACCTGCGCTGGAGCCGCCCGGTGACCTGGGACTGGCTGCGCCCGGTGTTCGCCGAGTACGGCACGGGGCTGGGGTATGACGTGGGTGCCATTCGCCACGACCGCTACAACGCCGGGCAGCACGGGCGGGTGTCCAGCGACTCCATCGAGTTGTTCGCCCGTGGCCAGCACCTCGCCGCCAGCGTGACCTTC
The DNA here is from genome assembly GCF_009380155.1 of Pseudomonas piscis. Taxonomy (GTDB): domain Bacteria; phylum Pseudomonadota; class Gammaproteobacteria; order Pseudomonadales; family Pseudomonadaceae; genus Aquipseudomonas; species Aquipseudomonas piscis. Next base: position 44,374 of record NZ_WHUV01000004.1, read on the forward strand.
GCCCATTCCCTCGAGCGGCCAGATGCCCTGAGTGACCGCGAAGCCCCGATCTATTTCCGCCTGGATCTTTTTCTCTAATTTCGCTCTTTACCCGAGATACCCGACATGGACGTTCGTCAGTTTGCCTTCCTGGCCCGCCAGCCCTCCGCCGCCCTGCAATCGCGTGATTCGTTCTGGGGCCTGTCCAAGCGTGGCTTGGCGTTCATCCTGGCCAACGTGATGTTCTGGCAGCCGCTGGTGGTGATGGCCGACGGCATCGTGGTCAACGGCAGCGGCACCACGCTCGGCCAGGCGGGCAATGGCGTGCTTGTCGTCAACATCGCCGCGCCCAATGGCGGCGGGTTGTCCCACAACAAGTTCAGCGACTACAACGTCGGCCAGCAGGGCGTGATCCTCAACAACGCCACCGACCGTACCCAGTCCACGCAACTGGGCGGGATCATCCTCGGCAACCCCAACCTGGGGGGCCGTGCGGCCAATGTGATCCTCAACGAGGTCAACGGCGGCAGCCCCAGCCAGCTCAAGGGCTACACCGAAGTGGCGGGGCAATCGGCCCATGTGATCGTCGCCAACCCCTACGGCGTCACCTGCAATGGCTGCGGCTTCATCAACACCCCGAAAACCACCCTGACCACCGGCAAGCCGGTGATCGAGAATGGTCAGCTGCAGCGCTACCAGGTGGACCAGGGCAGCGTGGCCATCGAAGGTGCAGGGCTCAACGCGAGCAATATCGACCAGTTCGAGATAATCACCCGCAGCGCCAAGGTCAACGCCCAGATCCAGGCCCGGCACCTGGCGCTGGTCACGGGCGCCAACGACGTCGACGCCCAGACCCTCAAGGTCACCGCCCGGGCCGCCAACCCGGCGGATGCACCGCAACTGGCCATCGACTCCTCGGCCCTGGGCGGCATGTACGCCGGGGCGATCAAGCTGGTGGGCACCGAAGCCGGCGTGGGGGTGAAGCTCGACGGCAAGCTGATCGCCAGCGGTGGCGATATCCAGCTCGACGCCAACGGCCAGTTGCGCATGGTGGAGGTCACTGCCGAGAAAGGCGCGGTGGCGATCAAGGCCGGCAGCCTGGAGGCCCGGGGTGCGGTGTACGCCGGCAGAGATCTCAAGGTGCAGACCCAGGGCGATCTGAACAACCACAGCACCCTGGTGGCGGCCAACCGCGTCGACCTCGGCAGTGCCGGACAGTTGAACAACCAGGGGATCATCGAGGCCGGGGTCAACCTCGACAACAGCCGCAATCCAGGCGGCGATGTCACGCTGACTGCGCAGACCCTGAACAACACTGGCAAGAGCGTAGTGGCCAGCCGCGATCTGACGGTCACTGCATCCCAGACCTTGAACAACCAGGGCGGCACTCTGAGCGGTCAGCGCCAGGTGAGGGTCAGTGCCGGTGTCCTGGATAACCAGAAGCAGGGCCGAGTGCTCAGCGGCGATGGCCTGCAACTCGATTCCGACCAGGTGCACAACGGCCAGGGCGGCTTGATCAAGAGCCAGCGTTTGCTCAAGGCCAACCTTGGTCACTTGGGCAACAGTGGCGGTGAGTTGTCCAGCCAGGGCGACGGCACCCTGGTGCTGGCTGGTATGGACAACCTCACCGGCGTGGTGCTGGCGCAACAGACCCTGGCCATTACCGGCAGCGCCGAGCTGGACAACCAGGGTGGCCTGCTCTCGGGCTGGCAGGGCCTGAGCCTCAAGGGCACGGGTTTGAACAACAGCAACAAGGGCACCGTCTCCAGCCTCAAGGGCAGCGTCGACGTCACCCTCCGCGACGCCTTGAACAACAGCCAGGGCGGTGCCCTGGTCAGCCATCAAACCCTGGACATCAAGGCCGCCAGTCTCGACAACAGTCAGCAGGGCGTGATCTCCAGCGCTGGCGAACAAAGCCTCGAGCTCCGCGACTTGCTGGATAACAGCCAGGGCGGTTCCATCGACAGCGCCACGGCCCTGACCCTGCATGCCACGGCCCTGGGCAACCAGGGCGGCACGCTCAAAGCTGCCGGCGACCTGGTGTTCATCGGCAGCGACCTGGACAACAGCCACGGCTCCTTCTCCGGCAAGGGTGCCGTCACGCTTGATCTGCTGGGACGCTTGATCAACAACCAGGGCACTCTGTCGGCCGCAGGCTCTTTGCTGCTCAAGCGCAGCGCTGCGGTTGAAAACCAGGGCGGTGAGCTTTCCAGTCAACAGTGGTTGCGGCTGTTCACCGGACGACTGGACAACCGCCAGAAAGGTCGGGTAGCGGCCAATGACTCGGTGCTGGTCAGCATCACAGGCCAAGTGCAGAACGGCGACGGCGGGGAAATTCTCAGTCGCCAGGCCGGCCTGCAGATCAATGCCGGACGCCTGGACAACACCAAGGGCCTGCTGCAGGCCAAGAGCACCCTGGGCCTGGAGGTGACGACCGATGCCGGCAACCGGGGCGGGCAGGTCATTGCCCAGCAAGGCGACCTGACGCTCAAGGCGGCGAGTTTCGACAACAACGCGGGCAAGGTTTCGGCCCTCAACGGCGGCGCCACCTTTGAAACCGCTGCCGATGGCCGCCTCGACAACCACGACGGCGCGCTCTTCGCCCAGCAGGCGCTGCATATCAGCGCCAAGGACCTGGACAACAACGCCGGCCAGATCAGCGCCCGGCAGATCGAGCTGGAGCTGGCTGGCGCCCTGGACAACCGTCAGGGCCTGATCGAAAGCCGCAGCACCTTGGCGACCGCTGCCGCCAGCCTGGACAACCAGCGCGGGCAACTGCGGGCCCTGGGCCTGGCCAGCACGACCCGTTTCAGCATCGGTGGCACCTTCGACAACCGTGACGGTTCCCTTGAGACCGCCAACAACGACCTGGCCTTCTCTGCCGGGGGCTTCAACAATCGCGGCGGCAGCCTGCTGCACAGTGGCCGTGGAGTGTTCGGCATCTCCATGGCTAACCTCGAGGACGTCGGCGGCCGCCTGAAGACCGCCGGCCACCTGAGCCTGGAGGCCGAGCGCTGGACCAACAGCAGCTCGATCCAGGCCGACAGGTTGCAGGTCAGGGTCGATCACCTGACCCAGACCGCCGACGGCCAGCTCCTGGCAGGCAACGGTCTGACCGGCAGCGGTATCCACTGGAGCAACGATGGCCTGATTGGCAGTGACGCGGCGCTCAATGTCCAACTCAGTGGCGATTACAGCGGCAAGGGTCGCCTGAGCAGCCTTGGGCAACTGGATCTGCACGCAGCCCAACTGGACCTGGCAGCTAGCGCCAGCATCGCTGGCGGCGCCAACGGCACTCTGAAGATCGACGGCGCGCTGAATAGCGCCGGGCGCATCACCGCCAGCCAGAAGTTGCTGCTCAACGCCGCCAGCATCAACAACCTCGGCACCCTGGGCAGTGGTGAAGACCTGAGCCTCAACGCCGTCGCCCTGGTCAACGACCATGGCCTGATCTCCAGCGGCGGCAATATGCAGCTGCTGACCACGAGCTTCACCAACCGCTATGCCCAGGCGTACAGCCTGGGCAACATGCTGATTGCCAAGGACGACCGGCAAGCCAGGGCCGACCTGCTGGACAACCGCTCCGGGGATATCGAAAGCCTGGGCAAATTGACCATCGCCGCCAGCACCCTCAACAACGTCAGGGACGTGCTGCAGTACATCGAGCACGAGAAGAGCGCAGCCAGCATCACTCGTTTGTCTTGCGCCATGATCCCCGGCGCCGGCTGCGACGATCGCGGCGGTGGCCGCATCAACGGCCTGTGGGAAGTGGCCGAGACCGATCGCCTGCGTGTGACCGACAGCAGTGCCGCCGCCAGCCTCAACAGCGGCGCCGACTTGCAGATCGATACCCAGGTACTGACCAACACCAGCAGCCTGATCACTGCGGCCGGTGATATCGACATCACGGCCCAGACCGTTCACAACCAGGGCCTGCAACCCCAGGAAATCACCAACCTGCGGCGCTACTGGAGCTTCGTCAACGAAACCGGCACCGCCGCAGCCCTAGCCGCCGCGTTCAACGCCCGCAACAACCCGACGCCTTCGAGCAGCTTCGCTTCCGACCTCAGCGCCTTCATTGCCTGGACCGGGGTGATGCTGTCCTCCAGCAGCAAGGTGGTGGACGGCGACCAATCCTTCGCCGCCACCATCCAGGCCGGTGGCAAGGTCAACCTCAAGGCTGACCAGACCCTTGACAACAGTGTGATCCGCTCCTTCTACGAGTACGTCGGCGCCGGCAAGCCCCTGACCGACACAGGCGTTGGCAACGGCTACTCGACGGCAATCCGGATCAACCCGCAACTGCCCCCGGAACTGGCCCTGCAACAGGTCAACCCCCTGGAGCTGCCGGGTTTCACCCTGCCCACCGGCGGCAACGGCCTGTTCCGCCTCAGTGGCCAGGGCAGCACCTTGGTCCAGGCCCCGGCGCCTGCGCAAATCGCCGGCCTGCCGGACGCCGCGAGCCTGTCCCGGCCGCACAAGTACCTGATCGAAACCAATCCGGTGCTGACCGATCTCAAGCAGTTCATGAGCTCGGACTACCTGTTGTCCAACCTGGGCTACAACCCTGATGAAAGCGCCAAGCGCCTGGGCGACGGTTTCTACGAACAGAAGCTGATCCAGCAAGCGGTAACCGCCCGCACCGGCCAGCGCTTCATCAATGGCCAGGACACCGACGAGAAGCTGTTCAAGTACCTGATGGACAACGCCATCCAGAGCAAGCAGCAGCTCAACCTGGCAGTTGGGGTGAGCCTGACCTCCGAGCAGGTGGCGGCCCTGACCCACGACATCGTCTGGTTGGAAAATGCCGAAGTGAACGGCGAGCAGGTGCTGGTGCCGGTGCTCTACCTGGCCCACTCCAACAACCGCCTGGCGCCCAATGGCGCGCTGATCGCCGGCAGCGACCTGAACCTGATCGCCGGGAAGAACCTGGACAATGCCGGCACCTTACGCGCGGCCAATGATCTGTCGGCGGTGGCGGGACAGAACCTGGTCAACAGCGGCCTGGTGGAGGCTGGCAACCGCCTCGATCTGCTGGCGGGCAACAACCTGGTGAACCAGGCTGGAGGCATCATCGCTGGCCGTGATGTGAACCTCACCGCGACCCGGGGCGACGTGCTCAACGAGCGCACCTTGACCAGCCACCAGAGCAGCAACGGCAGCTACGCCCAGCAACGGGATTTCGTCGACAACGCGGCCAGGGTGGAGGCTGCGAACAACCTGGTCATCAACGCCGGACGCGACCTGAACAACAACGGCGGTGTGCTCAAGAGCGGTGCGGATACCAGCCTCAAGGCGGGGCGTGACGTCAACCTCAGCGCGGTGGAGCAGGTGGTCGGCAACGACCGGGGCACACGCTACAACGACCTGAGCGTGACCCAGAACGGCTCCAGCTTGCAGTCCGGGCGTGATCTTGCGATCAGCGCAGGGCGCGACATCACCGCCATCGCCAGCCAGATCGAGGCCAAGCGCGATGTGACAATGTCGGCCACGGAAAACCTGAACCTGCTTTCAGCCGCCAATGAGCAGCACTCGGCGAGCAAGACCAAGAAGGTGATGAGCCAGGAGGATCATGTTCAGCAGGTGTCGACCACCCTGGCCGCTGGCGGCAATGTCACGCTCAAGGCCGGTGAAGATCTGCAATTGATTGCCAGCCGGGTGACGGCGGGGAATGAAGCTTATTTGTATGCCGTGGGTGATGTGAACCTGGATGCGGCCCAGAACAGTGACTACAGCTACTACCGCAAGACCAAGACCAGTAGCTCAGGGCTTTCCAGCACTCAGAAAACACGTATCGACAGCAGCAGTTCAACCACGCAGGAGGGATCCTCCGTCAGTGGCGATAAAGTGGTTGTGCGCGCTGGGCAGGATATCGGCGTTACTGCCAGCAATGTCGTATCCACCCAATCCACCAGCCTGGTCGCTGGGCGCAATGTCGCCATCGACAGTGCTACGCAAACCAGTGAAGAAAGTCATTCGACGTCGAAGAAGAAATCCGGCCTGTTGAGCAGTGGCGGTATCGGCTTCACCTTGGGATCGTCTTCGCTTCAGAACACCTCGACCAGCTCCAGCGAGAATGCCAAGGTCAGTACCATCGGCAGTGTGCTGGGCAACGTCGATATCCAGGCCGGCAAGGACCTGGGCATAAAAGGATCTGACGTCGTCGCCGGCAAGGACATCAACCTCGTTGGGCAGAATGTCAGCATCCTTGCGGCGGAGAATCACAACCGCAGCGAGCAGACCTCCAAGAGCAAGACCAGCGGCCTGACCCTGGCTCTTTCCGGCACCGTTGGCAGCGCTATCGATACGGCGTACCAGACAACCAAGCAAGCCAAGGAAGAAGACGACAGTCGGCTCTCTGCCCTGCAAGGCATAAAGGCCGGCCTTACAGGTATCCAGGCCTGGCAGGCAGCGCAGCAAAATGGCGGGATGAACGCTGACAATGTGGGGCAGTTCGTTGGCATCAGCCTGTCCCTTGGGTCGCAGAAGTCCAGTTCCAAGCAAACCCAGGAACAGACAGTGAGCCAGGGGAGCAGCCTGAATGCGGGAGGAAGTCTCAGCATTCTGGCTACCGGCAAGGAGAGTCTTGGAAGCGATGGCGACATCAATGTTCATGGCAGCAAGTTGCAGGCTGCCAAGGACCTCAAACTCGTAGCCAATCGCGATATCAATCTGGATGCCGCGGCAAATACCCAAAGGCTGGATGGCAAGAACAGCAGCAGCGGTGGCGCCGTTGGGGCGAGCATCGGATTTGGCTCCAGTGGTGCCGGGCTGAGCATCTTCGCCAACGGCAACAAGGGAGCGGGTAATGAGAAAGGCAACGGTACTACCTGGACCGAAACCACCCTAGACGCCGGTAACCACGCCAGCCTGGTCAGTGGCCGGGATGCCACGCTCAAGGGCGCGCAGGTCAACGCCGACAAGATCACCGCCAATGTAGGACGTGACCTCACACTGCAAAGCTTGCAGGACACAGACAACTACAAGTCCAAACAGAGCAATGTCAGCGCAGGGGCGAGCTTTACGATTGGCACGATGACGGGCAGCGGGTCCCTCAGTGTCAGCCAGAGCAAGATCGACTCCAAATACCAGAGCGTGCAGGAGCAAACCGGGCTGTTTGCCGGTAAGGGCGGCTATCAGGTTGAGGTAGGCAAGCACACTCAACTTGATGGCAGTGTTATTGCCAGTACAGCAGAAGCCGACAAGAACCGGCTGAGTACTGGCACCTTGGGTTGGAGTGACCTCAAGAACAAGGCCGATTACACAAGCCAGATCCAGAGCGCCAGCGTCAGCAGCGGCAACGGCGGTACGGACGGTTTTATCAGCAATATGCCCAGTGGCACGTTGATCGCCTACAACCACAGTGGCAGTGCCAGCGGCACTACTTCATCGGCGATCTCCAACGGCACTCTGGAAATCCGTGACCCCAGCCTGCAGAAGCAAGACGTAACCACCCTCAGCCATGACGTCGAACATGCCAACGGCAGCATCAGTCCGATCTTCGATAAGGAGAAGGAGCAGAAGCGCCTGCGGCAGGTGCAGTTGATTGGCGAGATTGGCACTCAGGTGACGGACATCGTTCGTACCGAAGGTCAGCTTAAGGCCGACAAAGATGCGAGCGATGAGCTGGAGAAACTAGGCATCCATCGACCTGGAAAAAATGCCAGCAAAGAGGAGGTCGATAACTACCAGCAGAAGTTGATTGCCACTGATGCGTACCAACGGATCATGGGCAAGTACGGTACCGGTGGTGACTACCAGCGCGTCGCGCAAGCGGTAACGGCGGCCCTGCAAGGGCTGGCAGGCGGGGACATTGGCTCGGCACTTGCTGGTGCCTCCGCACCGTATCTGGCACAGCTCATCAAGAAAACCACGGGCGACAATACAGCCCTCAACGCCATGGCTCACGCAGTGCTGGGAGCCGCGGTAGCCCAGGCCCAAGGTAACTCGGCAATAGCGGGCGCCGCAGGAGCGGCAGGTGGAGAGCTGGCAGCTCGATTGATCACCCAGCAGTTGTACGGCACCAGCGATACCAGCTCCCTCAGCGAAGAACAAAAGCAGACAGTGGCCGCGCTATCGACGTTAGCCGCTGGGCTCGCGGGGGGAATTGCCAAGGGCGATAGCGCGGGTGCTATTGCGGGTGCTGGGGCTGGCAAGAATGCTGTGGAGAACAACTTATTAGCGAATAAGTACGGCGTCGACAAGTTGAATGAAGCCAGCTTGGTAGCGCTTCATGAAAAACTGGTGGCCGCAAAAATCGGCGGTATGAACGACTTGCAGGACAAGTTTTCTGCCTGTGCTGGAGATGGAGGTTGTGAGCGTGCGGTACGCAATGAGTACCGGCAGCGGGAAAAAGAGTCTGGAGAAAACCTGGTTGCGTTGTATCAGGCAGGAGGACTAAGCCAAGAGGAGTTGAATCTTCTTTTTGGAAAATATGCACGCATCATGATGGAGGGTGCGAAAGAAGGGCAATTGAGTTCGGGTTGGGGCGGGATTCTGGAGATATCTATACCCTCAACGGAAATGACTGGACTCCCATTGGAACCATCAGCAACCCGTATCTGGCTCTGGTCAGAAGCAGTGAGCAGATTGCCGAGTGGAAAAAGCAGGGTTTAAGTGACGAAAAAATTCGTGAGCTATCTCTTAAGGACGGTGTTATCAGTTCGGTCCTGGCTCCCGTAGATGTTAATGGTGTCACGAACCTACTAAATAATGGCGCCTCAAAGGAGGAGCTCATCCGGTTTGCCATGATTGCCGCTTTTGGCAGGGCGGCCAGTGGTAGCAGTAAGCTTTCAAAGGTTACAGACGGATCGAGTGGATCTGGGGGGCAAGCGGCAAAAGCAAACATAAATATTGCTAAGGACTTTATTAGTAAACCTCAGTCCATCTGGGGGCGTTCGGCAGATGAAATAGCAAATGACTTCAGAGCCGCCGGCTATGAGATAAATGTGCGTCAATCTACTCGTGGTTCTGGTCAGGCTCTAATTGTGGAGGTAAAAGGGCATCCCCAAATTTCGCAAATCCAGGTTCACCCTGGTGGAGGTCGGCATGAAGGAGCTTATTATAAAGTCTCTACGACAACAGAGGGGACTATAAAGGTAGTTGATCCTTCTACTTATAAGCCGACTCCAGGAGAGAAGGCTAAGATTGTTTCTGGAGGTTAGTTTTATGTTGTCTAAGTTAAAGTGGATAATTCAAGCTTTGGCTGTTCCAGCAGCTGAGCAGGTGCGTCTATTTCCGGACTTTGTTAATGTTGCAGACGAGCTTGCATTGATTTGGGAAGAGGTCCTAGATGGTCGTGAGCTTTGGGAGTCTATGGTGTCTGCAGATATTGTCTTAGCAGTTCGAAAACTAGACGATAAAATTTTATCTATTAGTGGCGAGTCTAATTCGCAAGTTTGGGCTGAGAAGGCTTTGTATGAGTCTAACCACTGGGAGGAAATAAGAGGGCTGGCTGTAGTGGTGGCTGAAAAGATGAACTGGCCTATTAATTCGCCTGGAGCCGCTGAAGGTATCTATATCGGGCCATAAAGGGGAATTGCTGTGCGGAAAAAGGAACTGCAACGGTTAGAAGTGAGTTGACTCCTGTATTTAAGGACGCTGATACAGGCTTAAATTCAATTAATCCCGTTGTCTCCAACAATAGAGGCAGGATTCAGGGGCAGGGTCTTGATCCAGACAAAGGAAAGTTTGTGTTGCATGAAAGTCAGGCGGTAGTTTAGTTGGAGAAGTCCTTGAGTGGGCCCTGAAAAGGGTTGACCCACTGATGGTGTCAGGACAGAAGAACCCCGATTTCGTGTTTGTTGATGGTCCTTATGCAGGTAAAACTGTGGACTTCATGTGGACTGATGCTGCCAAGTCTGGGCAGATAAACCAGTTTTTCTCCAATAATGCTGTGCAAAACCAACGGCAGCTAATTCTTCATGTTGAAAAGGCTGATATTGTTCCGCTGGACTATAGAAATTTAACCCCCGCCAACCAAAATATGGTTAATTCATGGATTAAGGGGCTCGCTCCTAAGCAACAGAGCAAGATTCTTATTTTGAGGTGATTTTATGGCGATGTTTATTTCTATTGGGGAAGGTGGTGGGCCGCCAGGTGCTGGGTGGTCCACTTCTGGCGGGGTTTTTGACTGTGTTGTTGAAGCCACAAGAAAATTATTCAAAGATGACGAACATTGCTGCCTGAAAGCAATATATACGCCTCTTGATGAGCAGGGGCAGAACTTTATTGTTTTGGATTATGTGGATGTGAGTTGCTTTAACCTGTTTTATTCTTATTGCAATAGGGCGATGGAAGAGTTCCCTCTTTCAGAAAGGGCAAAGATTGTTCCTGAAAGCCACATTCCTGGAATTCTATGGAACTGGTCAGAGGTTCTAAGGATCATGAGGGAAGACCCTAGATATAGAGAGTCGCTGTAAATAAGAAACCCCAGCAATGAGCTGGGGCTTTTTCTTGTCTGCGATTTACCGCTGCCGCGCTCGCTTCACTCCGCCGTAATCACCAAACAGCCCTTCATCACCCGCACTTTCACGCGCTCGTTCACTTCAAACCCCGCCTGGCGTAACCACAGCCCGCGTAACCTGATCCAGGGCACGGGGCAGGCGGTAAGCCCAGGCCCAAGGTAACTCGGCAATAGCGGGCGCCGCAGGAGCGGCAGGTGGAGAGCTGGCAGCTCGATTGATCACCCAGCAGTTGTACGGCACCAGCGATACCAGCTCCCTCAGCGAAGAACAAAAGCAGACAGTGGCCGCGCTATCGACGTTAGCCGCTGGGCTCGTTTGATGGAGTTCAATTTGTTATTGGCTACCCTCCAGCGGAGGGTGATGTTGTTATTGTTAGCGAGGGAATTTGTTATCGCTATGTAAGGCTTGCCTGTGAACGTTATCTAAAATTTCATCCTGAGGATACTGATAAGGTTAATGAATTATTATTGGGGTTGCCTGCATAACGCTAATCAGATTTTTTGCGGCTACGTTTTGGCTTAAATATGGTTTTTCTTCCGAGGTCATAAAATATAAAGATGCAAAAGGAACTCCAACGGCTGAACGTGAACTGACTTCTGTATTTAAGGACGCTGATACAGGCTTAAATTCAATTAATCCCGTCGTCGCCAACAGTAGAGGCAGGATTCAGGAGCTGGGTTTTGATCCAGACAAAGGAAAGCTTGCGTTGCACGAAGGTCAGGCGGAAGTTTAATTGGAGAGTATCTTTGGCAGTACCTTGAAAGGTGTAGAGCCTATTCCTGGGCAGAAGAATCCTGACTTTATTTTCACCGACGGCCCATATCCTGGGAAAATGATCAATTTCATGTGGGCTGCCTCTACTAGGGCAGAATAGATGAATAGATTTTTCCCAAACAATGCTGATTGAAATCAAGCTCATCTAATAGAGCATATTAATAAGGCTGATATAGTTCTGTTGGGCTATAGAAATCTCACGCAGACAAATCAAAATGTGGTTAACGGCTGGATAAAATCTCTTCCTTAAGGTCAGAAAAATAAGATTTTAATACTTAGGTGAGTCGTTATGGGTATGTATATTGCTATTAGCAAAAATATAGGTTGGGGAACCTCCGGTGGCGTTTTTGATTGCATAGTCGAGGCAACTAGAAAGCAGTTTGGTAGTAGTCATACGGCTTGCATGAGTGAGATTTATAGGCCGCTAGAAGAACAGGGGCAGAGTTTTATCGCCTTAGATGAAGTGGATGCACATTGCTTCAAATTATTTTATAAAAATTGCAAGCGGGCTATGGATGAGTTTCCGAACTCTGAGCATGGGAAGTTTGTCCCCAGTGGCCATCTTCCTGGGATACTTTGGAACTGGTCAGAAATATTAAGGCTTATGAGTGAGGATCCTAGGTTTTTTGCGTGACAATACACGGCAGGTTCAGAAGCAACTATCGGTTATCACTACAATGCCGCCCGAGGTGGCGCTGACGACAATGCTCGACGAGCGGCAAACGTCCCGTGCCGATCGCTGGCCTGGCGCGCCAGGCGGTTTACGCAGCAGGGCCCGCCATGGGGTATTCGCGCTCCTGGGGTAGCAGGCGCCGCGCCTCTTCCAGGTCGCCAGCCAGCACCCGCTCATGGATGCGATGCGCCAGCGGCGTGACGTCGCTGATGCGCTGGATCCACTGGTTCACGTACAAGCCCACCGCTTCCTGGCCAAGGCCGATCTGGATGGCCCGGTGTTCCTGAGGCCGTAGGTGCAGGTCGCGTTCCGGGTCCCACTGGATGCGCACCGGCGACTGGTCTTTCAACTGCAACCATTGCTCCTTGCTCATCCCCTCCTCGGCGTGGCTCGGGCAGCTGTGGGCCAGGGCCCATTCGAAGCCTTCGCGGCTGATGTCGATGGCCAGGATGCGGCTCTGCCCAGCGTCTTTGAAGCCCCAGCCGGCGCGATACATCATCCAGAGGAAGGAGGGCTTTATCCAGGTCATGCGCTCCATCTTGAACGGTGGCGAGACGAAGGTGCCATGGGCCAGCGCCGCATCGGCAATGCTTGCCGAGTAGGCCTGGTAGACGCGCAGGGTGCTGGCGTCGTAGACCGCCCGGATCTGGCGCAGGGGGGGGTGTCGGCTGTTGCAGGCATGGTGTTTCCTTGTGAAAACGGGCGGCGCGGCTGCCGCCCAGGGTCGTTCAGAAGACGGCCTGCTGTTGCAGGCCCCGGGCGCTCACATCCAGCAGGTCGCCACTATCGCGCAGCAGTATGCTGCATGGCAGGGACGGTCCATCGACACCTCGGATATTCCCGAGTTGGACGAGGCGTTCTTTCGTCAGGCCGAGCTGTATCTGCCGGGCAAGAAGGCCGTGCCCCTCCTCCCGGATGCTCCTGTGCTGGGGTGGCTCAAGAGCCAGGGCGCAGGTTACTAGACGCGGATCAACCAGTTGCTGTGCCGGTACATGCAGGCCCACCGGGGCTGATTTCGGCGAAGGCGGACGGCGGCACGGTGGTCGTGGCTGGAAAATTCCACTTTTTTTAATTTACAACCACCCCTGCGCTCAAGCTCAATCTCCCACCGCGCCTTGCGTGAAGGGGCGCATTCATTCAAGCCGGCTATAGTCTGGTGCTTACCCCGTTTCCATCCGCAAAAAGGTGCTTTCGTATGTCTCGCTTTGCCTCCCGCAATACTTGGCTGGCCGCTGGTGCCGTGCTGTTGTGCCTGCAACTTCCCGTGCAGGCCCAGGAGCGTTTCACCCTGAATGTGCCCGGGGTGTCGGATGACCGGCTGTTCACCACCGGCAATGCCAGTGATGCCAAGGGCTGTGGCGGGCATAACAACTCCCCGGCGCTGAGCTGGACCGCAGGCCCTGCCGGGACCTTGAGCTACGCCATCGTCATGCACGATCCGGATGGCGCCAAGGGCCAGGGTGTCGATCACTGGGTGCACTACGGCCTCAAGGCCAGTACCCGGCAGCTCCCGGCCGGCGCCGGCACCAAGCCGAACCTGGAAGGCCTGGCCGGTATCAACAGCCGCAACAGCACCACCTACATGGGGCCGTGCCCGCCGGTGGGCGACAGCGCCCATCACTACATCATCCAGATCTTCGCCCTGGACCTGCCCCCCGAGGCCTTGCCTGCCGGGCTGACCCGCGCCCAGCTGCTGGAGAAGATCAACGGCCATGTACTGCGCAATAGCAGCGTGGTGCGCCGCTACTCGCGCTGACGAATTTTTTTCCGGGGGCTTAACCCGAATCGCCAAGGCGCTTCGTCTGAAGGGGGGAATGGATCATTTCTTCCCCGAGGTCAGCCCCCATGTTCCTTCCTCTGCATTTCCTTCGCCCGGCCACCCAGGGTTTCGCCATCGCTGGCCTGCTGCTGGCGATTGCCGGTTGCGGCGTGTCGTCCAAGCCTGAGGCCACTGCGGAGGCTGCGGCCCAGGGCACCCTGCAGGCGGCGCCTGAGGCCCAGTACGATATGCCGCGTGCCGATACGTCCCTGGCCAAGCGTGGCCTGCGCCCGGTATCGATGATCGCGCCCATGCCGGCGCCGGCGGTGTACCGCGAGTCATTCCAGGTCTACCGGGACGAGCCGCGCGAGCAGTACCAGGCCCTGCCGGACAACCCGATCCACAGCGTGGCCGAGGCCCCGGTATCGACCTTCAGCGTCGACGTGGACACCGGCGCCTACGCCAACGTCCGCCGCCTGCTCAACCAGGGCAGCCTGCCGCCCGAAGGCGCGGTGCGCCTGGAAGAACTGGTCAACTACTTCCCCTACGACTACGCCTTGCCCAGCGATGGCTCGCCCTTCGGCGTGACCACCGAGCTGGCGCCCACGCCGTGGAACCCCCATACCCGCTTGCTGCGCATCGGCATCAAGGCTTCGGATCGCGCAGTGGCCCAGTTGGCCCCGGCCAACCTGGTGTTCCTGGTGGATGTCTCCGGCTCCATGGACCGTCGCGAAGGCCTGCCCCTGGTCAAGAGCACCCTCAAGCTGCTGGTGGACCAACTGCGCGACCAGGATCGGGTATCGCTGGTGGTCTATGCCGGTGAATCGCGGGTGGTGCTCGAGCCCACCTCAGGTCGCGACAAGGCCAAGATCCGCAACGCCATCGACCAACTCACCGCCGGAGGTTCCACCGCTGGTGCCTCGGGTATCGAGATGGCCTACCAGATGGCCCAGCAGGGCTTCATCGACAAGGGCATCAACCGCATCCTGCTGGCCACCGACGGCGACTTCAACGTCGGGGTCAGCGACTTCGACAGCCTCAAGGCCATGGCGGCGCAGAAGCGCAAGAGCGGTGTGTCCCTCACCACCCTGGGTTTTGGCGTGGATAACTACAACGAGCACCTGATGGAGCAGCTGGCCGATGCCGGCGATGGCAACTACGCCTATATCGACAACCTGCGCGAGGCGCGCAAGGTGCTGGTGGACCAGCTCAGCTCGACCCTGGCGGTGGTGGCCAAGGACGTGAAGCTGCAAGTGGAATTCAACCCGGCCCAGGTCAGCGAATATCGCCTGCTGGGCTATGAGAACCGGGCGCTCAAGCGCGAAGACTTCAGCAACGACAAGGTCGATGCCGGGGAAATCGGCTCGGGGCATACCGTCACGGCGCTGTATGAAGTTGTCCCGGTGGGCGAGAAGGGCTGGCTGGAGCCGCTGCGCTACGGCCAGGCCAAGACTTCTGCCACCAGTGGCAAGGCCGATGAGCTGGCCATGCTGCGGGTGCGCTACAAGGCGCCGGAAGGGGGCAGCAGCCGGTTGATCGAGCGGCCGATCAGCACCCAGCAGCCGACGGAGCTGGCCAAGGCCAGCCCCGACCTGCGGTTTGCCGCTGCCGTGGCGGCGTTCTCCCAGCAGCTCAAGGACGGTCGCTACACCGCGGATTTCAGCCTGGCCGACACCGCCAAGTTGGCGCGGGGCGCCAAGGGCGATGACCCCTACGGATTGCGTGGTGAGTTCGTACAGCTGGTGGAGCTGGCGCAAAGCCTGCAAACTCAAGCCCCCAAAGATCGGGCGGCCGATGCGCTGGGCCAGCATGCCGTGCAAAGCCGCCTTGAGTAGAGCCATGACGAGCAGTGAACAGGAGTTCCAGCGCCCTATGTCTGCTCCCCATCCGTCCCCCGACGCCAGCAGCGACGAAGCGCTGCTGGCGCGTTATCGTGCTGGCGAAGGTGCGGCCTTCGAACTGCTGTACCAGCGCCATCGCCAGGGCCTGTACCGCTTCCTGCTCGGTTTGTCCGGCAAGGCGGAGCTGGCCGAAGAGGTCTACCAGGAAACCTGGCTCAGCCTGATCCGCAGCACCAGCGGGCCATCGGGCCGGGCCAGCTTCCGCACCTGGCTGTACCAGATTGCCCGCAATCGGTTGATCGACCACTGGCGCAAGCACGGTGTGCGCAACCCACTGCACGACAGCTATGACGAACAACTGCATGCCGAGGCTGACGAAACCCCAGGGCCCGAGCAGCAATTGAGCCTGTGCCGCGACCGGCAGCGCATCGAGGCGGCCCTGCAAGACCTGCCCGAAGACCAGCGTGAAGTGTTCCTGCTGCGGGCCCACGGCGAGCTGGAATTGCCGCAGATCGCCAGCCTGACCCAGGCACCGTTGGAGACGGTGAAGAGCCGTTTTCGTTATGCACTGAAAAAACTGCGTCGGCTCCTGGCCGAGGAGGTACTCACATGACTGACGCCCGACAGACCCCATCCGCCGAGGAGCAGATGCTGGCCCATGTGCGCGAGCACAGCGCCATGGAACCGCCCGCCCATCTCGACGCCCTGATCCTGGCTGCTGCCCGCCGCGAGGCTCCCGCCCCCCGTCCCGGGTGGTGGCAGCGCTGGCTGCAGGCCTGCCAGCGCCCGCGTTACCAGGTGGCCTTTGCCAGCCTGTTCGGCGTGGCCTTGATCATTGGTATGGTGCAGCGCACTCCGGAGCAGTACCCGACCCAGGTCTTCGCCCCGGTGCGAGCCCCGGCCCCGGTGCCTGCGCCAGCCAAGGCCAGGCCCCGGACCATGGAACAGGCCGAGATGGCCCCGGCACCAACCCCGGAACCGGCACCGGCCGAGACATCCGATGCCCTGAGCGCTCCCGCCCCGGCGGCGCCCACCAGCAGCTTCGCCATGGCACCGCACATGGACCGGCTCGAGGAACGGCTCGCGCAATCGGACGTCCCCACCGAGGCCCATGCATCGCACCTGGCCAAGCGCATGGCCGCGACGCTCGGTCCGAGCCCCATCGAGCGACTGGACCCGGTCCTGAAGGAGGTGTTGCGCCTGTGGGACGGCGGCCATAACCGAGAGGCGGCCGAGCTGTTGCTCAAGCTCTATGCCGCCTACCCGGACGAGGACCTGGACAGCCGCTTGCACGCCTTGCGTCGGCGGTGAGGCACAAGGATTGGCCCTCAAGGCGGAAAACGCGCACTATCGTGGCCGTTTCCAGAACTTGAGAGGCCGTCCATGGCACCTCGCATCGACCGCATTGCGGCAATGTTGAACTGCCCGATCAAGGGCGCACAGATCCGTCAGGCCATCAAGGAGAGTCGCAAGGACTTCGACCTTGAACAGGCCGAAGAGGACGATGCCGAAGCGCTGGCGCCGCAGGCCCAGGCGAACCCGCCGGCCAAGGCCGACGAGGCTCAATGAGCCCGGCAGCCTGAACCTTCAGGAAGGCATGGCAGGCAGGTCAAGGAACTCGGCGCAGGCGCCATCCGCACTCATGCGCCGGGCCCGCTCCGGCAGCAGCCGATGGTGGTTTTCCACTTGCCAGCGATACCAGCTCAGGCGTTGGACGATCCGCCGCTTGCAGGCCGGCGGCAGTTGCCCCAGCAGGTCGGCGCTGCCAGGCGCCAGGTGGGCTCGGGTCGAGTAGTAGTTGAACAGGTTTTCCCGCAGGCCGAAGCAGTCTTCCAGGGTTTGCTCGATGCTGTAGGCGTACAGCTCGAAGCTGGCACTGAGCTGCTGCGCGCCGTCGGCGTTGTCGCGCAGGTAGCTGAAGATTCCCGGCCAGTTGATGCAGTACAGGTGCTCATCCCAATCGCCGTCCCGGGTCAGGTACTGGCCCTGGCCACGAAAGAACTGCAGCACTTCCTGGCGCTCCAGCGCCTCTTCAAAGTTGCTTTTCATCTTGTGTTCCCTTGACCTGGGCAATGCTCACAGATAGCGCCACGCATTCGATCACGCTGTCGAAGCCGATCTCCAGGCGCACGTAGTAACCGGGGTTCAAGCGCGTGAGCTGGGTGCGCATGGGCCCATCGAAGCGTGTGCCGCTCATGGCCAGCTCGCTGATGCCCTGGATTTCCAGCACCAAGCGGCAATGGCTTGGCCCTGGCGAGCTGTTCCAGCTGGCGGGCAGCAGTTGGCGGGGCAGCTCCCCGGACAGGGCCAGGTGCAGTCGCTCGCCGTGGAACTGTGGGCCGGGCGTCTCCAGTTCGTAGGGCGTGGCGGCGAGGCCGAATTGCGCTTTCCAGGCCTCGGGGTTATCGACGCTGAACAGCCAGTCGCGGCTGCCGCGATCCCGTTCGGCAATTTCCTGGCATTGCTTGAGCGAGGGCAGCTGCGCACGGGCCAGGTCGTCGTGCCACAGCTCGCGGGCAGCACGCAGCAGGCGCTGGAAAAACTCGCGGCTATCGATCACTCGCTCCGGCCAACCACTGGGCCACTGCGGGTCTTCGTAGTCGTCCTCGGGCGGTTCCCAGACCTGCCCGAAGTCGTAGTGCGCATCGGCCACGGCCGCTTGCAGCGCCAGGACCCGCTGCTGTCGATGCCGGAAGTTCTCGCGCACATCGTCCCGCGCCAGGCAATAGCGGCGGATCAACTGCTCACGGTCGTCGGGATCATTGGGGTCATAGCGGCTCAACTCGGCATCCAGCGCCTCGGGCATGCGGTAGCCGGTGAAACAGGCGATCCAGCTCTGCAAGGTTGGCTGGTACGGTTGGTCGAGCAAGGGGTGGCGCAGCATCGGGACCTCCTGTCCTGGGGGCGAGGAATGTAGCAAGTTGCCCACCGCCTGGGCAGGCCCGGGTGGCCATGCCCTTGTCGTCCGATCTTGGCCGGGCCAACAAAAAAGCCCCGGGCCATGGGCCTGGGGCTTTCTCGTTGAAGCTGGCGCACTCGGCGGGATTCGAACCCACGACCCCTGCCTTCGGAGGGCAGTACTCTATCCAGCTGAGCTACGAGTGCAGTGCGGGCGACATCATACCTATGTCGATCCAAGGCGTCCACGCTGGTTTTCATGCGCGTGTGGTTGCCGGTCGCGATCCCCGGAAACCCCGGGGCCGGCGGTAGTTTTTCCCGCTGAATCGTCCTCGCGCCTCCGCGCACCCTGCAGCCATGTCCGTGCGATCACGGGGCACAGGGAGGTGCGGGGATGAACTGTTCCATGCAAGGGGAGCTGTCGGCGGCGTTGGCGGACCATCTGTTCGAGTCCAGTTGGCGGGCGGTGCTGCCCGGTTTGCAGCGCCGTGCCCGGCAGTTGGCACGAGGCAATGCCGATGGTGCCCAGGAGTGGCTGGCAGCCACGGCGATCAAGGCCCTGCTGTTCTTTCGCCGGTCGCCGGAGCGGATCCGCGACCCCCAGGGTTTCCTGTTCCTGGTCCTGGAGCATGTGTTTCTCGACAGCTGCCGGCGGCGGACCCGGGAGCAGCGGTTGTTCGTCGACCTGAGCGATGTCGAGCAAGACCCCTTGCAGCAACTGGAAGCCCCGCAGATCTCGGTGCTCGAGCATGTGGAACTGCAAGAAACCCTGGCCCAGCTCAGCCGACGGGTGGCGCAGTTGCCCCTCAAGAAGCGCAGGCTGTTTGAACTAAAGTTCATCGAGGATCTGCCCTACCCGCACATCGCCGCCGAGCTGGGTATCAACCAGCCCCTGGTCCGCAAGCATGTGCAATTGCTGCGCGAGCAGCTGCGCTGAAGTTCGACGAGGATTCACAACTGGCGCGCCGGAGCGTTTTCTTTCAGTGAGCCTGTTTTCGACGCTGTAGCCGGCGCCGCCGCCCCTGCGGTGGGCCATTCCATCTAAGGAGAGATGTATGCCAGATCCAATGGTCAACTCGCAGATCACCGATGCCGTCACCCAGACCAACGTCAAGGTGGTGGCCGAGGCGCCCGCCCAGTCCATTGCCTCGCTGTACCAGGTGGCCAGCCATTCCGCGGGCTTGTCGTTGCAGAACGCGGTCAACAGCCAGCAGGCGCTGAACCAGATCTCCAACGCGGTGGTGTCCAAGGCCGTGGCCCTGATCATGGCGATCGGCGAGTAGGGCTGATGGCCCGGGAGAAGCGTCATGGCTTGGTTCAAGAAGAAAACCCCGCGTGCGGCTGAAGTCGGTGCAAACCCCGACCCCGTGATAACGCTAGAGCCGGCCCCGCAAAAGGCGCCGGACCCGGCGCCACAGCCTGAGCCGGCCCCGCAAGTGCCGCCGTCCACGGGCGGCGACAAAGTCTCGATCATGGGGATGTTGAACGATCAGTTGCTCAAGAAGGCCAACAACCCGGACACCGGCAACACCTCTGCCTTGAACAGCCAGATCGTGCAGGCGGTGCAGTTCACCAATGCCGAGGCCTTCAGCTATGCCCCGGCGCAGATCGCCGTGCCTCCGGACATGATGATCAGCCAGGCGGCCGGCCTGGTGGCGCAGTCGGCCGCCGGTTATTTCGATGGGGTCAGCAAGCTGGCCCTGGCGGCCCAGGCGGTGCTGATCAAGCAGATGACCGAAAACATCGTCAAGGAAAACGTCACGGGGGCCGCCGAGGATGCATTGGGCGTGCTGGCCACCGACTTGATGGTGGGGGCTGCGGCGGCAGTGGCTGCGGCGGCCGGGGCGATGGAAGCCGATGCCGCGGCCGGGGCCATCGACAAGATCGACGCCAGCATCGCCAAGTACGCCGACACCCTGGCCAACCGTTCGGCATCCTGAACACCGCTCCCCGGGCGTGCAAGACGTCCGGGGAGGTTGTACTTGGGCCCGCGTGGGCTCTTTTTTCATCCCGGGCGCTGAAGCCCGATCAAGCCGACTACCAAGGCTTCAGCGCCATTCATCGACAAGGAGCATGAGATGGCGAATGAAGACCTAAATGCGTTGGAAATGATCCAGCGTTTTGCCGAAGCCTACCTGAATCGCCCGCTGACCCAGGTCGAAAGCCAGGTGCTCGATGCGTTCATCCGCGACAAGCCCCTGGACTTTTCCCAGAACGCCCAGCAGAGCATCGAGCAGGCCCGCAAGCAGGCCATGGAACTGATCCGCTCCGACAGCCAGCGCACCCGCAGCATTCTCGAGCAGGTGACCAGCCCCAGGGCCAACGACAGGGCCGACCCCCAGGCCCGGGAGTTGGTGCTCTCGCAGTTGCTCGCGGCCATCGCGGCCCAGGGCCAGGCGGTGCCACCTGCGCCACCTGCGCCTGCAGGCCCAGCGGACGATCCGGCGCTCAAGGCGATGCTCAGCACCATGGTGCAGGCCGAGGTCAAGAGTGTGATCGAGAAACAGATGGCCGAACTCTCGCGGCAGGTCGAGCAAGCGCTCAAGCAGCTCAATGCCTCCGGCGGCAAGCCAGGGGGGCGTTGACGGCGGATCACCGGTACCCGGCCCCGTTCACAGTCCCCTGGCTGCCACGTTCACTCAATGACACGGAATGCTCCGTGTGCCAAACAAAGGAAGTTGAGCCATGCCACTCGTAAATGAACAAATCACCGATGCCGTCACCCAGACCAACGTCAAAGTCGTCGCCGAAGCGCCGGCCATGGCGATGGGCACCATCTACCAATCCATGGCCCAGGCCACCGCGATCCTGTTCCAGAACTCGGTCTCGGCGCAGCAGCAGCAAAACACCCTGGCGCAGGCCGCGACCAACCAGGGCGTGATGCAGATCTACAGCGTCGACACCACCGCCGGTGCCGCGGCTACCGAGAAGGTCGCCCAGGGCGGGGTTGCCGACAACCTCACCAGCCTGCTGACGGTGCTCAAGTCCTTCCAGTCTTGAGGGCCTGACGGCTTAGCCCCGAGTTGATTCTTCTTGCTGAAAAAATGGAGTTTTTATGAGCACAGTTAGTCCGCAAATCACCGACGCCGTGACCCAGAGCAACGTCAAGGTCGTCGCCGAGGCCCCGGCTGTTTCCATGGGTACTGTCTACCAGTCCATGGGCCAGTCCGTGGCCATCCTGTTCCAGAACTCGGTCTCGGCACAGCAGCAGCAAAACACCCTGGCGCAAGCCGCGACCAACCAGGGCGTGATGCAGATCTACACCGTCGATACCACCGCCGGTGCAGCAACCGCCGAGAAAGTCGCCCAGGGCGGTGTGGTCGACAACCTGACCAGCCTGTTGACCGTGCTCAAGTCGCTCAACAGCTGATCGTCCCCCTGGCAACATGCCAGCGCCCCCGCTGTCTTCCGGCAGCGGGGGCGTTGTCTTTAGGGCGTGACGTTGATCCGAAAGTTTTCGCCTTGGGGACGTTTACGTTCTTTTTTTCGAACGGCCTATTGTCCTTTTACCCCCTTTGCTCCTAGGATTCGTTTGAGATTTCAAACGCTCTTGCCTGGGTGTCCAAGCGCACGTCTATCCTTGTGTGCGACATTTTTCATGCTTCGACCCAGTGAACGATTTTCCTGACGGCAGCTTTGCCTCGGATCGTTGAATGCGCTGCCGCGCTCAATGGCCGACAAGGCGCCTTTTTTACAATCACAATTTGCCCCGCGTATGCGCGGTGCTGTTAAGGAAGCCGACATGCAGCTCAAAGACGCCCAGTTGTTCCGCCAACAAGCCTATATCGATGGTGCTTGGGTGGATGCGGACAGCGGCCAGACGATCAAGGTCAACAACCCTGCCACCGGCGAAATCCTCGGCACCGTGCCGAAGATGGGCGCCGCCGAAACCCGCCGCGCCATCGAGGCGGCCGACAAGGCCCTGCCGGCCTGGCGTGCCCTGACCGCCAAGGAGCGCGCCACCAAGCTGCGCCGCTGGTATGAGCTGCTGATCGAGAACCAGGACGACCTCGGTCGCCTGATGACCCTGGAACAAGGCAAGCCACTGGCCGAGGCCAAGGGCGAGATCGTCTACGCGGCGTCCTTCATCGAGTGGTTCGCCGAAGAAGCCAAGCGCATCTACGGCGATGTGATCCCCGGCCACCAGCCCGACAAGCGCCTGATCGTGATCAAGCAGCCGATCGGCGTGACCGCGGCCATCACCCCGTGGAACTTCCCGGCGGCGATGATCACCCGCAAAGCCGGCCCGGCCCTGGCCGCCGGTTGCACCATGGTGATCAAGCCTGCTTCGCAAACTCCGTTCTCGGCCCTGGCCCTGGTCGAGCTGGCCCACCGTGCCGGCATCCCGAAAGGCGTGCTGAGCGTGGTCACCGGCAGCGCCGGCGACATCGGCGGCGAGCTGACCAGCAACCCGATCGTGCGCAAGCTGTCGTTCACCGGCTCCACCGAGATCGGTCGTCAACTGATGGCCGAATGCGCCAACGACATCAAGAAGGTGTCCCTGGAACTGGGCGGCAACGCGCCGTTCATCGTGTTCGACGACGCCGACCTGGATAAGGCGGTCGAGGGCGCGATCATTTCCAAGTACCGCAACAACGGCCAGACCTGCGTCTGCGCCAACCGCCTGTACATCCAGGATTCGGTCTACGACGCCTTCGCCGAGAAGCTCAAGGCCGCCGTGGCCAAGCTGAAGATCGGCAACGGCCTGGAAGAGGGCACCACCACCGGCCCGCTGATCGACGAAAAAGCCGTGGCCAAGGTCCAGGAACACATCAAGGATGCCCTGGACAAGGGCGCCACCCTGCTGGCCGGTGGCAAGCCCATGGACGGCAACTTCTTCGAGCCGACCATCCTGGTCAACGTGCCCAAGGGCGCGGCCGTGGCCAAGGAAGAAACCTTCGGCCCGCTGGCGCCGCTGTTCCGCTTCAAGGACGAGGCCGAAGTCATCGCCATGTCCAACGACACCGAATTCGGCCTGGCCTCCTACTTCTATGCCCGCGACCTGGGTCGCGTATTCCGTGTGGCCGAGGCCCTGGAATACGGCATGGTCGGGGTCAACACCGGCCTGATCTCCAACGAAGTGGCGCCGTTCGGCGGCATCAAGGCTTCGGGCCTGGGTCGCGAAGGTTCCAAGTACGGGATCGAGGATTACCTGGAAATCAAATACCTCTGCCTGGGTATCTGATCCGGTTTCAAGCGCGCAGGGCACGAGAGCGCTGTCCCCGCGCGCAGCTTTAAAACCGCACTATTCAAGGTGGCCCGGGACCACGGCGGCAGTCGATCATCGCATGCTGCCGCCGTCGCCTCCCCGCCCCGCAACCCTTGAACCGCACCGCGGCCGCCGCGGTGAATGAGGACACTATGAGCAAGACCAACGCATCCCTGATGAAACGCCGTGAAGCCGCCGTACCGCGTGGCGTGGGCCAGATCCACCCGATCTTCGCCGACAGCGCGAAGAACGCCAGCGTCACTGACGTCGAAGGCCGCGAGTTCATCGATTTCGCCGGCGGTATCGCCGTGCTCAACACCGGTCACGTACACCCGAAAGTCATCGCCGCGGTGACCGAGCAACTGAACAAGCTGACCCACACCTGCTTCCAGGTCCTGGCCTACGAGCCCTACGTTGAGCTGTGCGAGAAAATCAACGCCAAGGTGCCAGGCGATTTCGCCAAGAAAACCCTGCTGGTGACC
The DNA here is from genome assembly GCF_009380155.1 of Pseudomonas piscis. Lineage (GTDB taxonomy): Bacteria > Pseudomonadota > Gammaproteobacteria > Pseudomonadales > Pseudomonadaceae > Aquipseudomonas > Aquipseudomonas piscis. The sequence continues at coordinate 68,455 of NZ_WHUV01000004.1, forward strand.
ACCGGCTCCGAAGCCGTCGAGAACGCCGTGAAGATCGCCCGCGCCAGCACTGGCCGCGCCGGCGTGATTGCCTTCACCGGCGCCTACCACGGCCGCACCATGATGACCCTGGGCCTGACCGGCAAGGTCGTGCCGTACTCGGCCGGCATGGGCCTGATGCCAGGCGGCATCTTCCGTGCGCTGTACCCCAACGAACTGCACGGCGTGAGCATCGACGATTCCATCGCCAGCATCGAGCGCATCTTCAAGAACGACGCCGAGCCTCGTGACATCGCCGCGATCATCATCGAGCCAGTGCAGGGCGAAGGTGGCTTCTACGTCGCGCCGAAGGAATTCATGAAGCGCCTGCGCGCCCTGTGCGACCAGCACGGCATCCTGTTGATCGCCGACGAAGTGCAGACCGGCGCTGGCCGTACCGGCACCTTCTTCGCCATGGAGCAGATGGGCGTCGCCGCCGACCTGACCACCTTCGCCAAGTCCATCGCCGGTGGTTTCCCGCTGGCTGGCGTATGCGGCAAGGCCGAGTACATGGACGCCATCGCCCCAGGTGGCCTGGGCGGCACCTACGCCGGTAGCCCGATCGCCTGCGCCGCGGCCCTGGCCGTGATGGAAGTGTTCGAGGAAGAGCACCTGCTGGACCGCTGCAAAGCCGTGGGCGAGCGCCTGGTGACCGGCCTCAAGGCCATCCAGGCCAAGCATCCGGCAGTGATCGGTGAAGTTCGTGCCCTGGGCGCGATGATCGCGGTCGAGCTGTTCGAGAACGGCGACAGCCACAAGCCGAACGCCGCCGCCGTGGCCCAGGTTGTGGCCAAGGCCCGTGACAAGGGCCTGATCCTGCTGTCCTGCGGCACCTACGGCAACGTCCTGCGGGTGCTGGTGCCGCTGACCGCGCCGGACGCGCAACTGGACAAGGGCCTGGCCATCATCGAAGAGTGCTTCGCTGAGCTGGCGTGACCCTCGGGCCTGAAGGCCCGCTGTGCAAAAGCCGCTGGCGCCTCCCGGGCCCAGCGGCTTTTTCTTGCCGGCGATTCAGTCGCCGGCCAGCCAACCGGCCAAGCGTCGCTGGACCTCGGGGTCGAACAGTTGGTGGCGATCCATCCACTCATCGTTGAATACCGTGTCCAGGTACTTTTCCCCGCCATCGCAAACCAGGGCGACGATCACGCTGTGTGCCGGGCAATCCTGGGCTTGGCGCAGCGCGTGGTAGATCACCCCGCCGGCGGAGCCGCCCACCAGCAGGCCGTGATGGCGCGCCAGGTAGCGGGCGGTTTCGAAGGCTTCGGCATCGCTGGCTTTCAGGCCGCGATCGATCAGCGGGTAATCGATCAGTGCACCGATCTCGGCGCCTTCCGGCGTACCGGTGCCGGACTGCAGGTAGGGTCCGCCGGGGCCGCCGAAAATCACCGAGCCTACCGGCTCCACGCCCACCACCTGCACCTGCTGGTGATACGCCTTGAGCGCGCGGGCGGTGCCACACAAAGAGCCGCCGGTGCCGACCGCGCCGAACAGGTAATCCAGGCGCCCGTCGAGGGCCTCCTGCAGCTCCTGCGCCAGGGCCCGGTAGCCGTTGGCATTGGCCGGATTGTGGTGCTGCTGGGTCCAGTAGGCGCCCTGTTCCCGGGCGATGCGCTCGGCGGTGGCGTCACGGTCGGCGGTGGCCAGCCCGCCCTCCGCGCTGCCGACCCGCACCAGCTGGGCGCCGAAGGCCTGCATGCCGCGCAGCTTGTCGACGCTGGAGTGATGATCGACCACTGCGGTAAAGCGGTAGCCGCGCTCGGCGGCGATCAGCGCCAGGCCCAGGCCGGTGTTGCCGGAGGTGGACTCGACGATCTGCCCGCCGGGCAGCAACAGGCCCTGGGCTTCGGCTTCGTCGATCATCTGCCGGGCCATGCGGATTTTCGCGGTGCCGGTGGGGTTGAACTGTTCGAGCTTGAGCAGCACGCGGCTGCCGTTGGCGGTTTCATGGAGCTGGAGCAAGGGAGAAGCGCCGATCAGCTCGGAAACCTGGTGCTTGATGACGCAAGCGGATTGTCGCGAATGCATGGGGATCTCCAGGGAGTGAGCGGCCAGGCAGTGCTGCCGGACCGCGCAGGTGGATTCAGCGCAGGGTTTGTACGGCCCGTTGCAGGCCGGCGAGCAAGCGTGCGTTGTCGTCGGGCCGGCCCAGGGTCATGCGGATGCAGGTTTCATAGCCTGGCTCGCGCCAGGCCTTGATGATCATGGCTTGCTCCAGCAGGCGCCGATTGACCTCCAGGGCATCGACCCCGGTGTCGATGAACAGGAAGTGGGTGCGCGAGGGCGCGACCTGGAAACCGGCCGCGCCCAGTGCCTCGATCATCGGTGCCCGCACCTGGGCGGCGAAGGCCCGGCTGCGGGCCACATGCTGCTGGTCGCCGAGGGCTGCCAGCGCCGCCTGCTGCGCCAGTTGGTTGATGTTGTAGGGCGTGCGCACCCGATCCAGGGCGGCTACCAGGCTGGCATCGCTGGCAATCCCGTAGCCCACCCGCAGTCCGGCCAGGCCATAGGCCTTGGAGAAGGTACGCAGGACGATCCAGGGCCGATGCTGGGCGCGCAGCAGGCCCAGCACCTCCGGAAAGTCCGGGTCGGCGCAGGCGTACTCGTAGTAGGCCTCGTCGATCACCAGCAGGGTGTCGCTGGCGCTCGCATCGATCAGTTGGACCAGGGTCTGCTGGTCGAAGATGGTGCCCAGGGGGTTGGACGGGTTGCTGATCAGCAGCATCTTGCTTGGCCCGGCCAGGGCACTGCGCCAGGCGCCGAGGTTGCAGGAAAAGTCCGCATGCGGCGCGACCTTGGTTACCTGCGCCGCCATCATCAGGGGAAAGATCTCGTGCAGGCCGAAGCACGGTGACTGGGTCACGACCCGGTCGCCAGGGTCGAGAAAGGCCAGGCACAGCAGCTCCAGCAGATTCTCCGAACCGTTGCCGATGATCAGCTGGGCAGGGTCGGTATCCAGCCGCTCGCCCAAGGCCCGGCGCAACGCCAGGCAGGCAGGGTCGGGGTACAGGCCGAGGAGCTCCGGGCGATAGTCGCGCAGCACCGCGAGGGCTGCCGGCGCCACGCCCAACGGGTTCTCATTGTTGCTGAGCTTGAGCAGTGGCTGCCCGGCGCAGTGCTGCGCCACCTGCTCCGGGTCCGCTCCGGGGTCGTACAGGGGCAACGCCTGGACGCTGGGTCGCAGCAGCTTGAGGACAGCGGCGGATCGATCGCGGGTCATGTCGGTTCCTTGGCAGCATGGATGCCGCCTGCTTGGGTTTGGCTGGGATGACGTTGGGCCAGCAGGGCCTTGATCTGGCGCTCGAACGACAGCACCAGCAGCACTGCGGTAGCAGCGAGGCCGATGGCCAGGCCGATCCAGATGCCGAAGATGCCGTGGGCGCCGAGCACGCCCAGCCCGTAGGCGGCCGGCAGGCCCACCAGCCAGTAGCCGTACAGGGACAGGCGAAAGGGCCCGGCCGTGTCGCCCAGGCCCCGCAGGATGCCGTTGCCGATGTTCTGCGCAGCATCGAAGAACTGCAGCAGCGCGGCAATCAGCAGGCCACTGGCGGTCAGGCTCAGCACCTGCTGGTTGGTGGCCTGTTCGGCGGAAATGAACAGCGCCACGATCTGCTGCGCGAACAGCAGGTAGAGCAGCGCGAACAGCAGCATCAATGCGGCACCGACCACCAGACCCATGTGCCCCAGCTGGCGGGCGCGGTGGTACTGGCCGGCGCCATGGGCTTCGCTGATGTGGATCGAGGCGGCGTGGGAGACCCCGGCCGAAAACATGAAGACGATGTAGATGATCTGGTTGAGCACTGTTTGTGCCGCCAGCGCCTCCATGCCCAGGGTGCCGATCAGCAGGGTCAGCACGCTGAAGAAACCGGCTTCCGACGCATAGGTGCCGGCAATCGGCAGGCCGAGCTTCCACACCGCGCCCAGGGTTGCCCAGGAGCAGCGCAGCTGCTTGAGGTCCAGGTACTGCGCGAGCTGGCGGTCCTTGAGCACCACCGTGAGGAACATCAGCAGCGACAGCAGGAACACCAGGCTGCTGGTCAACGCCACGCCCTTGAAGCCAAGGGCCGGCAGGCCGAGCTTGCCGAACACCAGCCCGTAGTTCAGCCCGGCGCTGAGCACGATCGATACCAGGGTAATGGCCAGCAGCGGCCCCGGGCGCTTGAGGCCGACGGTGAAATGCCGCAGGGCCTGGAACCACAGGCAGGGCAACAGGCCCGGGGCGATGACGGCGAGGAACTGCACCGTGTCCCTGGCCACCTGCGGGTCTTGCCCGAGCCAGACCAGGGGCCGCTCCAGGAGCAGCAGCACGGCGATGAACAGCACTCCACTGAGGGTCGCCCAGAACAGCCCGGCCACCAGCAGCTGGCGGATCTGTCCGTGGTCCTGGCGTGCGTTGGCCTGGGCCACCAGGTTGCTGACGCCGGTCACCAGGCCGGTGCCGGTGGTGCGCAACTGGTTGAACAGGGCCAGGGCCAGGCCACCGGCGGCGATCTCCCGCGCACCCAGGGCGCCCAGCACCACGATGTCGATGGTGGTCAGGGCGACGTGGGCCAGGTTGGTGAGGATCAGTGGGCCGGCCAGCAACAGCAGCGGCAGGAATTCCTGGCGCCACGGCGATGGGCTGCGGGAAGTCGGGCTCACCATAGCTTGACCCTCTGCCCGCGCCGGCTGGCCAGGGCCAGGTCCGCCAGGTAGCGCCCCAGGGCCACGTCGGTGACTACCATGCCGCTGTTGTAGGCGAACACGATATCCCGCTCATGGCGGCGTGCTGGGGCGTGGCCGAGGAGGATGTCCGGCAGCTGTGCGTCCATGTCCGGCAGGCTGCCGTCGGCGGCGGCCAGGTCGGCGCTGGTGACACGCATCTGCGCGCTGTCGGTGGCGATGCGGTAGTCGGCGCCGTGCAGTACATCGGCATCGATGCCATAGCCCACCAGCACCGCCACGGCCCCGGGCTTGAGCCAGGCCCGCCTGACCTGCTGGCGGGCGGTCAGGCCGGCCACGCCGAGGATGATGTCGGCCTGCGCAGCAGCCTGTGGCAAGTCTTCGACCACCTCGACCTCGCGCCCCGGGCAGTGGCGCCGGAGGTTCTCGCGCACCGCCTTGAGGCCGTCGGCGTAGTGGCCGTAGACCTGCAGGCGTTGCAGCCCGGGCAGGGCGGCCAGGAGCATCGGCAAGGCGATCTGCCCCTGCACGCCGCTGCCGACCACCAGTGCGGTGCGGGCGTCGGGGCAGGCGGCCCGGGCCATCAGCGCCGAGGTCGCGCTGGTGCGCATCGGCCCCAACTGGGCCACGTCCATCAAGGCGATGGGCTGGCCGCTGCGGTCGTCGCAGAGAAAGATGAAGGAGTGGAAGCGGTAGGCCTCGCGCTGGCGCTGCGGGTCATGCTCGTACACCACCTTGAAGCCCAGGGTCTGGCTGGCGCCGTCGCGTCCCACCATCGAGTAGCTGATGGAGCGCTGGTCCGCCGGCTCGACGATGGTCTTCAGCGGGTTCTGCGAGTCGCCATTGCGCAGGGCGACATAGGCCTGTTCCACCACCCTGAGCACATCCTCGTGGCGCACCCCGAGGTCTTCCAGGTCGGCCTGTGCAAGCACCCACAGTTCGCCGGGCGCGGCGTATTGCGTTGAGCTGTTCATCCTGACTCCTTGTTGACAAGCAAAACCTCACGCCAGCCCATCGAGCTTCCAGCGCAGGGTGGGGCCGTCGAGTTCGATGACGACCTTGTGGGGCAACCGGGCCTCGTGGAACGGCGACTCGTTGGAGTCCATCTGGTAGCCGGCGGTGTTGAGGTAGATCAGCAGGTCGCCGGGGCGCACCGGGTGGTCGAAACGGATCTTGCGCCAGGTCAGCATGTCGGACTCCAGGCAGGTCGAGCCGCCCACGCAGGCGAAGAAGGGGGCGGCCGGGCGCGGCTCGGTCGGGAGCAGCAAGGGTTCGGGCAGGAACTCGCTGTTGAACCACTGCTCGGAGAGGCTGAAGCTGCTGCCCTGCACGGTGACCACGGCATAACCGTCATCGCGCTCCTTGACCCCCTGGACGCGAAAGACGCTGATGCCGGCCTGGTCGAGCAGGGCCCGGCCGGGCTCGATCAGCAGTTCGATGGCGTCTCGCTCGGCCTTCTGCGCCAGGGTCATGGCTGCCTCCACCGGGGTTGCGAGAATGTCTGCCAGGGCGTCGCTGGCGGCACGTGGCGCGCCGTAGGGGTAGAAGCCGCTGAAGGTGCGGGCACCGTGGTAGTGGCTCGGTCGATCCTGCTGGCGAAAGCGAGCCCAGGCCTCGGGATTGACGTACCGCACGGCAAAGCCGCCCCCCAGGTTCACGCGCCGGCAATGTTCCAGGCCCGCCGCGCGGGTGCTCGCGCAGAGGTCGAGCAAGCGATTGGCGGCCTGGGCGCGCTGCTCGCTGGAGTAACCGCCGAGGTGGAAACAAAACCCCGTCAGGCATAACCAACGGGGATGCTCCCGGCACAGTGCGATGGCCTCTGCGCACTGCCCAGGATCGAGGCCAAAGCGGCTCTCGGGCTGGCTCTCGGGGCGATAGCGCAGCAGTACCCGGGCTTGTTGTTCACGGCTGCGCGCCAGGTGCAGCAGGCGCTGTAGCTCGTTGGGCGAATCGACCGCCAGCAGGCACTGGTGGCTCAGGCACAGTTGCAGCAGGCGATCACTTTTCTCCGGGCCGGAGACACCGATGGCGTGGCCCGGTACGCCGCCGCCCAGGGCTTTTTCCAGCTCGCCGACGCTGGCCACATCGACGCCGATGCCCTCCTGGGAGCAGGCCTGGATCAGGCAGTCGGCCTTGTTGGCCTTTTTCGCGAATAGCAGCGAGCCCCGGGCCGGTGCCTGCTCGAAAGCGCGCCGGAACCGGCGGATGTTCTCCACGAACACCTGCGGCAGCATCAGGTGCAGGGGCGAACCCAGGCCCTGCACCAGCTCGCGCAGGGTTGCCGGGTGCTGGCGCAGCAAGTCGTCGACGTGGGTGTGTCGCAGGCTGGTCAGCGGGGCGGAGGGTTGGGGAGCGTTGGCGCGGGACGGCAGGTGCATGACAGGCGTTTCATCCTTGGCAGGGACGCGGGCGTCGGCAACCGGGTGCCGACGCCGTGTCAGGTCAGAATTCGAAGCGCGCCGAGAGGAATATCTCGCGTTCGCGACCCACTTCCAGGCCACCCTGGTAATAAGTACTGGCGTAGTAGTAGGTGTTGGTCAGGTTCTTGCCGTGGAGCCGATAGGTCACTGGCGTTTCGCCTAGTCGGGTGCGGTAGCTGGCACCTGCGTCGAGCAGGGCGTAGCCGGGGATGTAGCCGCTGTTCTGGGCGTCCACCGGACGGCTGCCGACCAGGCTCAGGGTGCTGTCCAGGGACAGCCCGGGAACGCTTTGCAACTGGTATTGGGCACCGAAGGTCCCCTTCCATTTCGGCACGCCTTCGGTGCGCTTGCCGGCGACGCTGAGGTCGTCCACGTTCTCCAGGCGGGTTGCCAGGTAGGCCAGGTTGGCGTCCAGGGTCAGCGAGTCGGTGGGCCGATGGCTGAGGTTCAGCTCGATGCCGCGATGGCGATACTGGCCTTTGCTGACGAAGGTATTGCTGGTGTCCAGGTAACTGGCATTGCGGCGGATCTCGAAGAGCGCAAGACCCAGGTTGGAACGCGAGTCGAGCTCGGCCTTGAGCCCGACTTCGTATTGCTCGGACTCGATGGCATCGGTGGGCTGGTTCTTGTTGGTGGCATTCCAGGGCGCGTAGTCGCCTTTTTCCAGGCCGCGTGAATAGCTGACGTAGGTCATCAGGTTGTCCAGCGGACGGTAGATCAGCGCACCGCTGGGAACGAACACGTCATGGCGCTGGGGCAGGGCGGTGGCCGACAGATGATCGGCGCGGTACCAGATGTAGCGCCCGCCGAGCAGTACCTGGAATTGTTCGTTGAGGGACACCAGGTCGCTGGCGAAGACCGAGCTTTCCTTGATCCGCGAGACGAATTCGATGTCGTTCTCCGGGCCGAAGTGATGCTTGGGCGGCTGCACCGGGTGGCGGATGTTGCCCACCGAAACGTCGCTGACGCGAACGCCGGGATTGGCGCTGTTGATATCGTCCCAGGCCGGGCTGCGGTCCTTGAACTGCTTGTAGCCGGTGCCCAGGAACACATCGTGGTAGAGGCTGCCGGTGTTGAACTTGCCGGCCAGGTAGGACTGCAGCGACCAGGTGCTGAACACCTCGCCACGGGAAACGTAGAGGTCGGCGGTGCCGATGTCGCCATTGGGCTGGATGTTGAACAGGTCGTTGTAGCCGCCGTGGCGCTCGACTCGCGAGTAGTTGGCCTGGGTGATGGAGGTCCAGTTGTCGCTGAGGGTGTATTCGAACTTGGCGTCCAGGTTCTTGCCCTCGGTCTGGTGGCGAAACCAGGAGCCGGTAAGTAGGTCGCGACGGTTGATCTTCGGTGGCCTGACGTAGCTGGAAGCATCCAGTGGATTGGCGCGGTGGCTCTGGTCGGCCCGCAACAGGGGGTCGGCCACCGTGGACTTCCACGACCAGTCGCCGTTGAGCTGTAGCAGCGCACGTTCGCTCAAGCGCCAGTCGGTGGCCAGGCCGATGAACTTGCGCTCCATGTCCCGGGCGTGATCGTAGTCGCCGTTCTTTTCGTAGCCGGCATTCAGGCGGTAGCCGAACGCGCCGTCGACGGTGGAGTTGCTGTTGTCGATGGCGATGTAGCGTCCGGCCAGGGACGAGCCCTGGACCGTGAGGTTGAGCAAGGGATCGAGGGTCGGGCGCTTGGGGATGTAGTTGATCGTGCCGCCAGGGGAGTTGATCCCATATAGGAATCCCGACGGGCCCTTGAGTACGTCGATGCGCTCGACGTACTCAAGGGGGAAGTCATGGTGCGGGGCCAATGCCAGGCCATCGCGGCGGATGGTATTGAAGTTGTCCATCGCAAAGCCGCGCAGGCGGAAGTTGTCGAAGCCGCTGCCGGCCGAGGCGCTGAGGATGGAGGGATCCAGGCTCAGCACATCGACGGCGGTACGCGCCGACGAATCGGCGATGGTCTTGGCGTCGTAGCTTTGAATGACCAGGGGTATTTCCATGGCCGTCTTGGCACCGAAGGCCCCGGCATTCACCTCGTAGGCCTCGTTGAGGGGTGGGGCGAGGATATGGCTGGTGTCCAGGCTCAAGGATGCGGCCTTGCGTTCCTCGGATACCTCCTGCGCTTCGACGGTGGACAGGCTGCAACAGGCAGAAAAGACGCCGGCCAAGACCGTGCATGCACACCGTGGAGCTGATCCGTACAACTGGTTCATCTGTAATCCCTTAACTCGACGGAGCATGAAGTTCGCCGCTATCCAGCCCGCTGCCTTGCCCTGGCTCGCCGATGAGCCTTGCATTGTTGCCGAGGCCAAAACCGCGCTGGCGGCAATCCCAATTGTGAGAACTGTTCTCGAATGAAACATTATAACGTTTTTATTTTTCATGCAACGCCCACCCCCCGGCAGGCTATTCCAGGGCTTTGGTACGCAGGTTCGGTGATGGTGGTTGAAGTGCTGAAGAGCCGTTTGGCTAACACTTTTCCTGGTTTTTGCGGGGCGATTGGTGTTTTCGGCTGTATGAATCCGGCTGCTTTGACTAAGGTGCACCCATAGTTACCGGAGCGTGCCGCATGACCGCTGTTGATCTACCTGCTGTTCCCCGCGTGTTGATTGCCGAGGCCGATCCCTGGTCCCGCGACCTGCTCGAGCAAGTGCTGCTTAACGTGCGTTGCGATGCTCGCCTGGATCTGTGCGCCGACGGCCAGGAAGCCATGGACCTGCTCAACGCCAAGCCCTACGACCTGGTCATCGCCGACTGGGAGCTGCCAGGCATCGACGGCCTCTCGCTGCTGCGTGCGATGCGCCTGCGCAAGCGCAACCCGCCGCAGCCGTTCATCCTGCTCAGCGTGCGCAGCGACAGCGCCAGCGTGCGCGAGGCCCTGCCCCTGGCCCCTACCGCGTACCTGACCAAGCCCCTGAACATGGAAGGCCTGACCCAGCGCCTGCAAGGCTTGCTGCTGGACGCTGGCCAGGAGGTCTCCTGCGAGATCCCGAGCCTGACGCCCGGCACGACCTTGTACAGCTTTCTCGAACACCGCCGCGAACTGGCCGACGGTGCGCCCCTGCTGACCGACGTGCAACTGGCGGTCAAGCGCAGCCTGCATCCCGAGGGGCTGGACCTGCGGCTGCTGGAGGACGAAATCCGCACCGACCCGCAAGTCACCGCCGTGCTGATCGCCGCCGCCAATAGCGCCGCCCAGCACCATGGCGACGGTGTGCAGACCTTGTCCCAGGCCCTGCAACGGCTCGGTACCGGGCAGAGCATGAACCTGATCCTCGGCCTGACCCTCAAGCGCAGCGCCCGCCTCAGCGACCCGGTCCTGGCCGACTATGCCGAGCGCTATTGGGGGCTATCGCTGCACGCCGCCGAGTACGGCCGGACCCTGGCCCGCCTGCTGGACCTGGACCAGGAGCGTTGCTACTGCGCCGGCTTGCTGCACCGCCTGGGCGACCTGGCGCTGCTGCGTTGCCTGCAGGAGTGGAAGCAGGCCGGCGGCGAGCTGGACGACCAGGAAGAGATCGGCGATGCCCTGGAGCGCTATGGCGCGGCCTACGGCTCGGCCTTGCGTACCCGCTGGCGCATGCCCCTGGAGCTGCGCGAGCTGATCGCCGCGGTCTACCAGCTCGGTGGCGGGGTCTACTCCCGCGAAGCCCTGGCGATGAACCTGGCGGGCCAACTGGCGCACCTGACGCCCACCGAGGGCGTCGAGGAAGTGGCCCAGGGCAAGACCGCGCGGTTGCTGAAGATCGGCCTGCCGGAGCTGAGTCGCCTGCGCAAGGGTTGAGCGACCGCTGCGTTCGCATATCACCCGGTGACGATGCGGTTCTTGCCCTGGCGCTTGGCTTCGTACATCGCTGCGTCGGCCCGGGCGAACAGGCTATCCAGGCTCTCGTCTTCTGCCAGCAGGCTGGTCAGGCCCTGGCTGACCGTGATGCTGAAGACCTGGCCCTGGTGGCTGAAGTGCTGGCGCTGGATTTCTCGTTGCAGGCGTTCGGCCACCTGGCGCGCCATGTCGGCGGCGCAGCCGGGGAACAGCGCGGCGAACTCCTCGCCGCCGATACGCCCGAACAGGTCGCCCCGGCGCAGGGCGGCGCGTCCGCTCTCGGCGATGCGTTGCAGGACGATGTCGCCCTCGGGGTGGCCGTAGGTGTCGTTGATCACCTTGAAATCATCGATGTCCAGCAACAGGAAGGACAGGGGCGAGCCTTGCAGGCGGGCCTGTTCGAACTCGCGATTGGCACACTCGAAGAAGTGCCGGCGGTTGCTGCTCTGGGTCAGCGCGTCGGTGGTGGCCAGGCGCTGCAACTCGTTCTCCAATTGCTTCTTTTCGCTGATGTCCTCGGCGATCCCCACCACGATCAGGCGCTGCCCGGGTTCGGCATTGCGGTTGATGAAGCATTTGTCGCTGAGCCAGCGCACCTGGCCCGTGGCGTCGATGATGCGGTACTCGCGGTCTTCCACCGCACCTTTTTCCAGGACCTGGGCCAGGCTGCGCTCGGCGTATTCCAGGTCGTCGGGGTAGATGCTGTCGCGCCACTGGTTGTAGTCCGCCAGCAGCAGGCCGGCGGGGCGGCCGAAAATGCGTTCATAGGCCGGGCTGACGTACAGCACCTGGCGGCTTTCCCAGTCGAAGGCCCATAGCACGGCGTTGACGCTGACCAGCAGCGAGTTGAACAACTGCTCGCGTTCGGTCAGGCGGGCGACTTCGCCCTGGGCATGCATCAGGGCCATAAGGGTTTGCGCGGCCTCGGGCCACAGGGGAAGCGAAGATGGAATATCTGGATTCTTGTTGACCATCGGCACAATTCTCGAAGGGCGTGCCGCGTGGTGTTCGACAGCGGCTACAACCAAGCCCGCCTGGATGGCGAAGTGTTGCTTGAGATAGAGGATGGAACGCTAAGTTCCCGTGTGCTCCGGCGACGCGCCGGACGGTCGGCAGGCGCGGGTTGCGGGTGAGGCCGGAGGGAGTGGGCTCCCTCGCCACGGGCGTGGCGAGGGATGCGGGTCAGGCGGCGTTGGGGCGCAGGGAGTAGGTCTTGAGCTGGTTGGCGAAGTCTCGCAGGGACTGGATGCCGCTGGCCTCGGCCTCGTGGACCCAGTCCTTGATGGCGGCCAGCATGTCGTGGCCGTTGGAGCTGGTCTTGACCCAGATCTGCTGCAGCGCCAGGCGCTTCTCGTAGATCACCTTCAACGCCTGGCTGTGTTCCAGCATGTTCTGGATACGCAGGTGGTGGCGGTCTTCCAGCAGGCTGGTTTCCCGGGACAGCAAGCGCTTGGCGCGGTGGAACTGGTGGCGCACCGAGTGATCGACCTTGGCCAGTTCCTGCTTGACCAGCGGGCCGATCACCAGCTTGCGGTACTGGGCCATGATCTGGAAGCGGTTGTTGAGGATCGCCATGGCGGTGTCCATGTCCAGGTGGCCCTTGCCTTCGACCCGATGGGCGATGGGCGCCACTCGCTGGACCCTGGCCAGGCCCAGCAGGCTGAACAGCTTGATCCAGCCCCAGCCCATGTCGAATTCCCACTTCTTCACCGACAGCTTGGCCGAGTTGGGGTAGGTGTGGTGGTTGTTATGCAGCTCTTCGCCGCCGACGATGATGCCCCAGGGCACCAGGTTGGTGGCCGCGTCGCGGCATTCGAAGTTGCGGTAGCCCACGGCATGGCCCAGGCCGTTGATCACGCCGGCGGCCCAGAACGGGATCCACATCATCTGCACCGCCCAGATGGTGATGCCGATGGTGCCGAACAACAGCAGGTCGATCACCGCCATCAGCGCCACGCCACCGAGCTTGTAGCGGCTGTAGAGGTTGCGCTCGATCCAGTCTTCCGGGCAGTTCTTGCCGTAGATGCGCAGGGTCTCGGGGTTGCGCGCTTCCTCGCGATACAGCTCGGCGCCCTTGCGCATGACCGTGGACAAGCCCTTGATCACCGGGCTGTGCGGGTCGTCGGCGGTCTCGCACTTGGCGTGGTGCTTGCGATGGATCGCGGTCCACTCGCGGGTGTTCTGCGCCGTGGTCAGCCACAGCCAGAAGCGGAAGAAATGCTTGAGCCCGGCATTGAGCTCCAGGGAGCGATGCGCGGAGTAACGGTGCAGATAGACCGTGACCGCAACGATGGTCACGTGGGTCATCAACAGGGTGACTGCCACCAGTTGCCAGGCGGACAAGCCAAGTAAACCTTCATACCACATAGGCGATAAGGCCCTCGATAGAGAAAAAACAGCCCAGGCATTATCACTAAGCCCGGTGAGAAAACCAGTCGCCCTTTCAGATAAGAGTGGCGGGATGTTTCTTCCTCTATAATCCCAAACTTTTCGTGTGGAAATAGACGGGCTTATGTCGGTTTCTTATCGCAATGGCTTGCGTGCTGCGCTGCTCTACCTGCTGCTGTCCATGGCCTGGCTGCAGCTCAGTGGCTATTTATTGAGCAGTTTCTTCGATGGATCGATCGACCAGGTCCTGTGGCAGCAAGCCAGCTGCTATGCCTGGGCCCTGGTCAGCGCGGTGCTGATCTTCTTTGCCCGTGCCCGCTTGCTGCGGGTGCTGGGCGCCGATCGCTGGTTGCGCCACCAGCAGAAGGACCGCGAGCGCCTGCGCCAGGCCGCGGCGGTGTTCGACTGTACCCGCGAGGGGGTACTGGTGAGCGACACCCAGGGGCAGATCGTCCACGTCAACCGCGCCTTCATGGAGATCACCGGCTACCAGCGCGAGGAGGTGCTGGGGCGCCAGCCGAGCATGTTCAAGTCCGGCCATCATTCGGTGGATTTCTACAAGGCGATGTTCGGCGCGTTGCGCCAGACCGGCGAGTGGAGCGGCGAAATCTGGAACCGGCGCAAGAGCGGTGAAATCTATCCGCAGTGGCAGACCATCCGTGCGATCCGCGACGAGCAGGGCGAGCTCACCCACTATGTGGCGGTATTCTCCGACATCAGCGCGATCAAGGATTCCGAGCATGAGCTGGCGCACCTGGCCCACCACGATCCGCTGACTGACCTGCCCAACCGCCTGCTGCTCACCGACCGCGCCGAGCAGGCCCTGGCTTCGGCGCAGATCCACAAGCGCGGCTGCGCCATGCTGATGATCGACCTGGACCACTTCAAGATGGTCAACGACAGCCTCGGGCATAACGTCGGCGACCAGTTGCTCAAGGCTTTTGCCCAACGCCTGCGGGAGATGTTCGGCCCGGGCGTGACCCTGGCGCGCCTGGGCGGCGACGAGTTCGCCGTGCTGGCCGAAAGTTGCCCGCAGCTGGTACAGGCGGCCGCCCTGGCCCAGCGCATCCTCGATGGTCTCAAGGAGCCGTTCCAGCTGGACGGCCACCAGGTGCTGATCAACGCCAGCATCGGCATCAGCCTGTTTCCCAGCGATGCCCGCAGCGCCAGCCAGTTGCTGCGCAACGCCGATGCCGCGCTGTTCAAGGCCAAGAGCGCCGGGCGCAATGGTTATGCGTTGTACACCGAGGAGCTCACCGCCCATGCCCAGCAGCGGGTGGAGACCGCCTTCGAGTTGCGCCGCGCCCTGGACCGCCAGGAGCTGCGGGTCTACTACCAACCCGTGCATGATCTGGCCAGCAGTCGCCTGGTGGGCGTCGAGGCCCTGGTGCGCTGGCAGCACCCGCACCGGGGCCTGGTGCCGCCGGCGGAGTTCATCCCTATCGCCGAGCGCACCGGGATGATTGCCGAGATCGATGCCTGGGTCATGGGCGAGGCATGCCGGCAGATGTGCCAGTGGCAGGCCGAGGGCGTGGTGCTGTCGTTCATCGCGGTGAACGTCTCGACCCGCCTGTTCGCCCGTAGCGAGCTGTACCAGCAGGTGGCCCAGGTACTGCACGACACCGGGCTGGACCCGGCCTACCTGGAGCTGGAGGTCACCGAAAGCGCGCTGATGGATGACCCGGAAGTGGCCCTGGAACAGATGCATCGCCTGCGCGAGCTGGGCATCCGCCTGGCCATCGACGACTTCGGCACCGGCTATTCGTCGTTGCTGCGGCTCAAGCGCCTGCCGGTGCAGAAGCTCAAGATCGACCAGGGCTTCGTCGCCGGTTTGCCCTGGGACGAGGACGATGCGGCGATTTCCCGGGTCATCGTGGCCCTGGCCCAGAGCATGGGCATGCAGGTCCATGCCGAAGGTATCGAGCAGATGGAGCAG
This sequence comes from Pseudomonas piscis, assembly GCF_009380155.1. Classification (GTDB taxonomy): domain Bacteria; phylum Pseudomonadota; class Gammaproteobacteria; order Pseudomonadales; family Pseudomonadaceae; genus Aquipseudomonas; species Aquipseudomonas piscis. Next base: position 83,686 of record NZ_WHUV01000004.1, read on the forward strand.
GCGCGGTTCCTCCTCGACCAGGGCTGCGATCTGGGCCAGGGCTACTGGTTCGGCCGGCCGATGCCGGCATCGCTGCTGGACTGGGACAACGCCCCGCAGATCCTTTGACGCGCCTGATGCAGCTGGCGGGCGCTGCGCACCCGGTCGCAGCCTCGCTACGCTCGACGGCGGCTACAGGTGCTTCGCGTAGCGGCCGCAAGAGGGTGGGCGCGGACTCAGGGGCCCGTAACTGCGCGCCCTGCCGAATAATTTCCGCTGGTTATATAAACATTCTTAAATAGTATTTTTAAGAATATCCCTGCCTATCTACTATTGCTCCACGCCACCCGCAGTGCCGCCACTGCACGGCACATCCCACTCAGGAGCAACACCATGAGCGCATCTCTACGTAGCGTCGACGGACAGGACGAAGCAACCATCTTGCGTGAAATTCAAAGTGCACTGCGGGACCTGCGCTTCGGGGCAGTGGAAATCACCGTGCACAACGCCCAGGTCGTGCAGATCGAGCGCAAGGAAAAATTCCGCCTGCAGCAACCCGGCAACAAGCCCAGCTGAATCGCGCGTCCCCCTCTCGCGAGCGAGAGGCCCGACTGGTCAACCGGAGGGCGTCACCCATGACCCCCAGTTCGTCCCCCAGCGTTCGCCCGCGAATGCGAGCCTGATTCGCCATAAGAAAAATGCCAGCACATTAGAAAATTTCGGGAGCTCTACCATGTCGTCGATTCGCCGTTATGCCCTGGCTGCCCTCGCCAGCGCCGTTTTTGCCGGTTCCGCCGTAGCCAAGGACTATGAGCTGCTCAACGTGTCCTACGACCCGACCCGCGAGCTGTACCAGGACTACAACGCCGAGTTCGTAAGCTTCTGGAAGAAGGAGCACCCCGGCGACAACGTGAAGATCCAGCAATCCCACGGTGGTTCGGGCAAGCAGGGCCGGGCGGTGATCGATGGCCTGCGCGCCGACGTGGTGACCCTGGCCCTGGCCGGCGACATCGACGAAATCGCCAAGCTCGGCAAGACCCTGCCGGCGGACTGGCAGCAGCGCCTGCCCGACGCCAGCACGCCCTACACCTCGACCATCGTGTTCCTGGTGCGCAAGGGCAATCCCAAGGGCATCAAGGACTGGGGCGACCTGATCAAGAAGGACGTCTCGGTGATCACCCCCAACCCGAAGACCTCCGGCGGCGCCCGCTGGAACTTCCTGGCTGCCTGGGCCTACGGCCTGAAGGCCGGTGGTAGCGAAGCCAAGGCCAAGGAGTACGTGCAAGAGTTGTTCAAGCACGTACCGGTGCTGGATACCGGAGCCCGAGGCTCGACCATCACCTTCGTCAACAACGGCCAGGGCGATGTCCTGCTGGCCTGGGAAAACGAAGCTTTCCTGGCGCTCAAGGAAGACGGTGGCGCCGACAAGTTCGACATCGTCGTGCCGTCGCTGTCGATCCTCGCCGAACCGCCGGTGGCGGTGGTGGACAAGAACGCCGAGAAGAAGGGCAACACGGCGATCGCCGAAGCCTACCTCAAGCACCTGTACAGCCCGGCCGGCCAGGAGATCGCGGCGAAGAACTTCTATCGTCCACGGGACAAGGACGTGGCGGCCAAATACGCCCAGCAGTTCCCGAAACTGGAGCTGGTGACTATCGACAAGGACTTCGGCGGCTGGAAAACTGCCCAACCGAAATTCTTCAATGACGGTGGCGTGTTCGACCAGATCTACCAGGCCCAGTAACAGGAGGAGCCACTCTAACCGCCATCGCTTGGAGCCCCGGAATCACTTCGGGGCTTCGTGCGTTTCACCTGCGTTCAACCAAGGACTCTTATGTCGCGTCGTATCTCCCCCGTCATACCCGGCTTCGGGCTGACGCTGGGCTACACCTTGGTGTACCTCAGCCTGATTGTGCTCATCCCCCTGGCGGCGATGTTCGTCCATGCCGCACAACTCACCTGGGACCAGTTCTGGGCCATCGTCTCGGCACCCCGGGTGCTCGCGGCCCTCAAGCTCAGCTTCGGCACCGCCTTGTGCGCGGCGATCATCAACGGCCTGATCGGCACGCTGCTGGCCTGGGTCCTGGTGCGCTACAGCTTCCCCGGGCGGCGGATCATCGATGCGATGATCGACCTGCCCTTCGCCTTGCCCACCGCGGTGGCGGGCATCGCCCTGACCGCGCTGTACGCGCCTACCGGGCTGGTGGGCCAGTTCGCCACCGACCTGGGCTTCAAGATCGCCTACACGCCCTTGGGCATCACCCTGGCGCTGACCTTCGTCACCCTGCCGTTCGTGGTGCGCACGGTGCAGCCGGTGCTGGCGGACATCCCCCGTGAAGTGGAAGAGGCCGCCGCCTGCCTCGGCGCCAAGCCCTGGCAGGTGTTCCGCCATATCCTGGTGCCGGCGCTGCTGCCAGCCTGGCTCACCGGTTTCGCCCTGGCCTTCGCCCGGGGCGTGGGCGAGTACGGTTCGGTGATCTTCATCGCCGGCAACATGCCGATGAAGACCGAGATCCTGCCGTTGCTGATCATGGTCAAGCTCGACCAGTACGACTACACCGGCGCCACGGCCATCGGCGTGCTGATGCTGGTGGTGTCCTTCATCCTGCTGCTGCTGATCAACCTGCTGCAGCGGCGTATCGAAACCCCATAAGGAGGCGCGAACCATGTCCCAATCGTCCATCGCCGCCTCGTCGGCCAACGCTGCCCGCCGTGGCAACGCCACTTCGCGGCGGGTATTGATTGGCCTGGGCTGGCTGATCTTTGCCCTGTTCCTGCTGTTGCCACTGTTCATCGTCGTGTCCCAGGGGCTCAAGCTTGGCCTGGGCGCATTCTTCGAGGCGATCTTCGAGCCCGACGCGCTGTCGGCGCTCAAGCTCACGGTGATCGCGGTGCTGATCTCGGTGCCGCTGAACCTGGTGTTCGGCGTCTGCGCCGCCTGGTGCGTGAGCAAGTACTCGTTCCGTGGCAAGAGCATCCTGGTGACCTTGATCGACCTGCCGTTCTCGGTGTCGCCGGTGATCGCCGGCCTGGTCTACGTGCTGATGTTCGGCGCCCAGGGGCTGTTCGGCCCGTGGTTGTCGGATCACGACATCCAGATCGTGTTCGCCCTGCCGGGCATCGTCCTGGCCACCATCTTCGTCACCGTGCCCTTCGTCGCTCGCGAGCTGATCCCGTTGATGCAGGAGCAGGGCACCCAGGAAGAAGAGGCCGCGCGCCTGCTGGGGGCCAACGGCTGGCAGATGTTCTGGCACGTCACCGTACCCAACATCAAATGGGGCCTGATCTACGGCGTGGTGCTCTGCACCGCCCGGGCCATGGGCGAGTTCGGCGCGGTGTCGGTGGTCTCCGGGCACATCCGCGGGGTCACCAACACCCTGCCGCTGCACGTGGAGATCCTCTACAACGAGTACAACCACGTCGCCGCCTTTGCCGTGGCCAGCCTGTTGCTGATCCTTGCGTTGTTCATCCTGCTGCTCAAGCAGTGGAGCGAATCCCGAATCAACCGCCTGCGCGCCAGCGCCGCGGAGGAATAAGACATGTCGATCGAAGTCCGTAACGTCAGCAAGAATTTCAACGCCTTCAAGGCCCTGGACAGCATCAACCTGGATATCCACAGCGGTGAGCTGGTGGCGCTGCTCGGCCCCTCGGGCTGCGGCAAGACCACCCTGCTGCGGATCATCGCCGGCCTGGAGACTCCCGATGCCGGCAACATCGTGTTCCACGGCGAGGACGTCTCCGGCCACGATGTGCGCGATCGCAACGTCGGGTTCGTGTTCCAGCACTACGCGCTGTTCCGCCACATGAGCGTGTTCGACAACGTCGCCTTCGGCCTGCGCATGAAGCCCAAGAACCAGCGCCCCAGCGAAAGCCGGATCGCCGAGAAGGTCCACGAACTGCTGAACATGGTGCAGCTGGATTGGCTCTCCGATCGCTATCCGGAGCAGCTCTCCGGCGGCCAGCGCCAGCGTATCGCCCTGGCCCGGGCCCTGGCGGTGGAGCCCAAGGTGCTGCTGCTGGACGAGCCCTTCGGGGCGCTGGATGCCAAGGTGCGCAAGGAGCTGCGCCGCTGGCTGGCGCGGCTGCACGAAGACATCAACCTGACCTCGGTATTCGTCACCCACGACCAGGAAGAGGCCATGGAAGTGGCCGACCGCATCGTGGTGATGAACAAGGGCGTGATCGAGCAGATCGGCTCACCTGGCGAGGTCTACGAGTATCCGGCCAGCGATTTCGTCTATCACTTCCTCGGCGACTCCAACCGCCTGCGCCTGGGGGAGGACAACCATGTGCTGTTCCGGCCCCATGAAGTGTCGCTGTCGCGTTCGGAGCTGGAGGACCACCACGCCGCCCAGGTCCGCGATATCCGCCCGCTGGGCGCCACCACCCGGGTGACCCTCAAGGTCGAGGGCCAGGATGAACTGATCGAGGCCGAAGTGGTGAAGGACCATGACAGCCTGGTGGGCCTGGCCAAGGGCGAGACGCTGTTCTTCAAGCCCAAGGTCTGGCAGAAGGTCGCCAACCTCTAACAGGCCGTTTAAAAACTACCTGCGTTGCCATCGCTGCGTTGAAAACAGGCTCGCCTACATTTTTCAACGGCCTGCTAAAGCATCGCGGGCAAGCCGGATCGCCGCCCGCTCGCTCCTACGGATCGAAGTGGTTCGCCAATACCGCGAACGACACGAACCTGTAGGGGCGAGGCTTGCCCGCGATCCGGTTTTGCCTGCGATATCGATCTAGATCGCGGCACGCTTCGGATTGGCCCGCACACCCCCCGCCCGTGCTTCGATCTGCTGCTTGAGGTCATGGCGCAGGCCCAGCAGGAAGGCCAGCTCGGCCACCACGAACAGTGGGCCGATGATCAGCCCGGAGATGTCATCGACGAAGGCCGGCTTGCGCCCTTCGTAGTAATGGCCGACGAACTGGATCACCCAGCCCACAACGAACATGCCCACGCCACTGGCCAGCCAGACCAGGGTGCTCTGTTGCGCCAGTGCCTGGCCAGCCCACACCGACAAGCCCATCAGTACGCTCATCAATAACCCCAGGCGCAGTTCCAGGCGCAGGTAGTACAACGCTGCGAACAGGGCCAGCAGCAGCGCCGGCGAGAGCATCAACCCGGCCACCGGCCAGGCCGGACGGGACAGCAGTACGGCCACGGCGACCACGATCATCGGGATGCCGATGAAGTGGCTGGCGATATTGCGTGGGTCGCGGTGATAGGCCGCGTATTGACTGAGGTGATCGACGAGGCTTTTCATTGTTGTTCCTCCGTTGGGGTAACGGGATCATGCCGGACGCCCGATCACGGCTCTGTCGGCTAGGCGACAATCAAGGCGATGCCCTGGGAAAACACGGTCCATGAATATGCAGCAATGGCGCGAATGCCTGATGGCCGGCCAGTGGTTCAGCCACTTGCCGGCCTCTCTACAGGATAGTCTGCTCGACAATGCCCGCCTGCGGCGGCTGGCGCCGGGGCAGTACCTGTTTCGCCGTGGCGATCCACCCTGCGGCCTGTATGCAGTGGTCGAAGGCATGGTGCGGGTCGGCGCGGTCAGCGAACAGGGCAAGGAGGCCTTGCTCAGCCTGGTGGAGGCGCCTCACTGGTTCGGCGAGATCTGCCTGTTCGATGGCCAGCCGCGCACCCACGATGCCTGCGCCGAGGGCGCCTGCACCTTGCTCCAGGTACCCCAGGCAAGCCTTGTGCGGCTATTGGACGAGCAACCCGTCTACTGGCGCCAGTTCGCCCTGTTGATGAGCCACAAGCTGCGCCTGGCCTTCATCAACCTGGAGCAACTGAGCCTGATGCCGGCTCCGGCGCGGGTGGCCAACCGCCTGCTGGCGATGGCCGCCGGTTATGGCGAGGTGGCCCAGAGCCGGCGCCTGCTGCAACTGCCCCAGGAACAGCTGGCGCTGATGCTCTCGCTGTCGCGCCAGACCACCAACCAGATCCTCAAGGACCTGCAGCACCAGGGCATCCTGCGCCTGAGCTACGGCGAGATCGAGATCCTCGATGCCGAACGCCTGCGTGCCCTCGCCAGTTCCGTGTAGCCGCTGCCGCAGGCTCGGCACGCGCCGCCATCTGGCGGTGCCTGGTTCTATGCAGGTCAGGGACGGTTCGGGGATCAGCGCAGGCCGTCGCGAAATTGCCCGGGGGTCATGCCGGTCCAGCGCTTGAAGGCCCGGCTGAAGCTGCTGGCGTCGGCGAACCCCAGCAGGTAGCTGATCTCGCTCAGGGAGCAGGCCGGGTCGCGCAGGTGCAGCAGGGCGAGGTTTTCCCGGCATTCGTTGAGCAGCGTGTCGAAGCGCGTGCCTTCGTCCGCCAGGTGCCGTTGCAGGCTGCGTAGGCTCAGGTGCAGGGCCTGGGCCACCCGCTCGGCGGCCGGCTCGCCGTCGGGCAACTGGGCCTCGATCACCTCGCGCACCTTGCGCTCCCAGGTCAGCGGCCGCAGTTGCGCAAGGGCGCGCTTGAGCACTTGCTCGTTATGTTCGGCCAGCTCCGGGTTGGCGTCGTCCAGGTGGCTTTCGAAATCCTGCACGCGAAACTCCAGGCAATCCTCGCTGGCCGCGAAGTGCACCGGGCAGCGGAACACCCGGTGCCATTGGCTGGGGTCCTCTGGCTGCGGCCGCCGCAGGTGTACGGCCAGCGGCGCGTACTCACGGCCCAGGCGGCTGCGACAGGTGCGCACGTGGATCGCGGCGAACGCGTCGATGGCCTCGAACGCCGGCTGCTGGGCGCCTTCGGGCATCTTCAGGACGAAGCGGTAGCGGTCCGAGTCGCGGATCAACTGCGGAACCAGGGCATCGCTGACCACCTGGTGATAGCGCAGGATGCGCTCGAACACCTCGCGCAAGCTGCCGCTGGCCACCAGCGCATACCCCAGGGCATGGAAAGTGGTGGGGCTGACGAAGCGCGACACCCGCAGGCCGATGGCCGGATCACCGCTGGCCTGTACCGCCAGTTGCCACAGACGAGTGGTGGCCGACAGCGGATAGCGGGCGTTGGGATTGTCCATCAATTGGGGGTCAAGTCCGGCCTCGCGGCACAGGGCCGCGCTATCCAGGTCCAGGGCATCCAGCTGCTTGCGCAGGGCGCGGGTCCAGCTGGCGAGAGAGGTGGCTTCGGTCATGCGATTGGCGCGTCCGGTCAACAGGTTGGCGTTCACAGCTAGCGCCCCGGGCCGGGGCTCGGGGCAGGATGCACACATCACTGACCCAGAGGATGGAATCATGCACGGTACTTGCGCAAGCCCCGAACGGATGGACGCGCAACAACGCGCGGCGCATATTCGCGAAGTGGTCGTGGCCCGGGGCGACGAACTGCGCCGGCGCTATCCGCTCCTGCGCCACCAGGACGCCCTGGGCGCGGCGATCCTGGCCTTCGCCCTGGCCGGCATGGTCGGTTCCGCGGCGCTCTATCTCAATGGTCACCTGGCCTGGTGGGCCTGCCTGCTGCTCAATGCGTTCTTCGCTTCGCTGACCCACGAACTGGAGCACGACCTGATCCACAGCATGTATTTCCGCAAGCGGCGGGTGCCCCATAACCTGATGATGGGTTTGGTCTGGCTGGCTCGCCCCAGCACCATCAACCCCTGGATACGCCGCCAATTGCATTTGAACCACCACAAGGTCTCGGGTACTGCGGGCGACGTCGAAGAACGTGGCATCACCAACGGCGAGTCGTGGGGCATCGCGCGACTGCTGATGGTGGGCGACAACATGATCTCGGCCTTCGTCCATACGCTCCATGTGCCGGGCTGGAAGGCCAAGCTCAAGCGTTTCGCCCGGCTGATGGCAGCCTATGCTCCCCTGGCGCAGTTGCACTGGGGGGCCTGGTACGTGTTTCTCGGCTTCCATGGAGCCAATGGCGTCGCCGCGTTGCTGGGCACTTCCATCGAGTGGTCGGCCAGCACCCTGGCGCTGATGCAGGTGATCGACATCGCCGTGGTGGTGATCGTCGGCCCGAACGTGCTGCGTACCTTCTGCCTGCACTTCGTCAGCTCCAACATGCACTACTACGGTGATGTCGAGCCGGGCAACGTGCTCCAGCAGACCCAGGTGCTCAACCCCTGGTGGATGTGGCCGCTGCAAGCATTCTGCTTCAACTTCGGCAGCACCCACGGCATCCATCACTTCGTGGTCAAGGAGCCCTTCTACATCCGCCAGATGACCGCGCCGGTGGCCCACCGGGTGATGGCGCAGATGGGCGTGCGTTTCAACGACATGGGCACCTTCACCCGGGCCAATCGCTTCGCCGCCAAGGAGCAGGCGGCGATGGAGGCGGTACAGGGGGTGAAGGCTTGAGGTGTGATGGTTGAGCCAATCGCGGGCAAGCCAGGCCGGTAGGAGCGAGGCTTGCCCGCGATGGTGATTGCCCGGTCGCTATCAGTCCGGCTGGAACGGCGACTCGCTGAGGATCACCCCGGTTTCGTCCACGTAGCGCTGCCACTCCTGCAACAGGATTTGCAGCTTTTGCGGGTGGCTGCCGGCCAGGTCGTGGATCTCCCCGGGATCGCGCCCCAGGTCGTACAACTGCCAGGTGGCCGGGCCCACGGGGCCTGGAATGTACACCGCCTTCCATTGCCCCTGGCGGATCGCCCGGCGGCCGAACAGCTCCCAGCCGGTGACCGTGTGCTCGTCATGTACCTGCGCGGTCTCGCCGGACAGGAACCCCAGCCACGACTTGCCCCGTAGCGGTGCGATATCGCGCCCGCGCCAGCGCTTGCCCGGATGGCGCACGCCGGCCAGGTCCAGCAGGGTCGGGGTGATGTCCATCACCGTGCCGAAGCCATGGCTGACCTGCCCCTTGAGCGGCAACTGCGGGTAATGCAGCAACGCCGGCACGCGAATCCCGCCCTGCGTGGTGAAGGCCTTGAACAGCCGCGACGGCGCGGTGGCGGCCTGGGCCCAGGCCGGTCCGTACCAGACATAGGAATTGGCCCGGCCGATATTCTGAAGGCGGTTGTCGTAATGCTGGTCCAGGTAGCTCAACAGCTGCGGGCCGAACTTGGGGAAGGCTTCCAGCAGCGCCCCTTCGGCTCCGTTGTCGGACATGAACAGGATCAGCGTGTTGTCCAGCTGGCCCTGCTGGCGCAGGTAATCCACCACCCGGCCGATGTTCCAGTCCATGCGCTCCACCATCGCCGCATACACCTCCATGGCCCGGGCCGAGCGCTGGCGCTGATCGTCGCTGAGGGCGGCCCACTCGGCGTCCAGGCCGATCAGCGGGTGCGGCTCGACCTGGGCGTCCACCAGCCCCAGGGCCTTGAGCTTCTCCAGCCGTTCCAGGCGCAGGGCCTCGGGGCCGGCGTCGTAGCGCCCGCGGTACTTGGCGACGATCTCTTCAGGGGCCTGCAACGGCCAATGGGGCGCCGAGAACGGCAGGTAGGCGAAGAACGGCCGGCTCTGGTCGCGCTCCTTGAGGTACTGCAAAAGCTTGTCGCCGAAGGCATCGGAGGAATAGAACCCCTGCGGCAGCCCGTCGAGGAAGCGATCGTCCTCGATATACAGCGCCGGGGTGGACTTGAGCAGGCCCGGGGTGTGCTCGTCGTAGGTGGGTTCGAAACCATAGTGGTTGGCCGCCCCGGGCAACAACGCGAAAGAGCGCTCGAAGCCCCGGGCGTGGGGGGCGCGGTCCACGGTCAGCCCCAGGTGCCACTTGCCGCTCATCAGGGTCTGGTAGCCGGCTTCGCGCAGCAGTTCGGGCAGGGCCGCTACCCGGTCGTTGAGGTGGCCCTCGTACCCTGGCTTGCCGATCAGCTCCGGGGTCAGGGCCTCGGCCATGGTGCCGATCCCGGCGATATGGTGGTCGGTGCCGGTGAGCAGCATGGAACGGGTCGGCGAGCAGGTCGGGGCGGTATGGAAGTCGGTCAGGCGCAGGCCGTTGAAGGCCAGGGCATCGAGGTTCGGCGTGGCGATCTCGCCCCCGAAGGCGCCGAGGTCGGAAAAGCCCAGGTCGTCGGCCAGGATCACCAGGAAGTTGGGACGTTGCGGCATCGAGTCACTCCTGTTCAGCAAGCAATGAAGGTCAAGGGCAGGTCGCTGATCCGTACCGGTGGCGGGGCCTGGTAGTGGTCGTCGCTGGTCAGTTCGTGCAGCAGTTCCTCGCGCAACTGGTGGAAGTCGAAGCTGCTGCGCTGGCGCGGATGGGGCAGGGCCACCTCGACCACGCGCTTGATCCGCCCCGGGCGTGGCTCCATCACCACCACCCGGTCGGCGAGGAAGATCGCTTCCTCGACATCGTGGGTCACCAGTATCGTGGTGATCCGTGCCCGCTCGCGGATCGCCAGCAGCTCGTCCTGCATCTGCTGGCGGGTCAGCGCATCGAGGGCGCCGAAGGGTTCGTCCAGCAGCAGGATGCGCGGGCTGGCCACCAGCCCCCGGGCGATGGCCACCCGCTGCGCCATGCCGCCGGACAGCTGGTGCGGGTAGGCCTTGGCGAAATCCTTGAGGCCCACCAGCTCGATGAACTCGGCGATGCGCTGTTGGCGTTCGGCGGCGCCCAGGGGTTCGTTGACCAGGCCCAGGCCGATGTTCTCGGCCACGCTCAGCCAGGGGAACAACCGGTGCTCCTGGAACACGATGCCGCGTTCGCTGCCGATGCCCTCGACGGCCTTGCCGTCGACGCGTATCTGGCCACGGAACTCGGTGTCCAGGCCGATCAGCAGGCGTAACAGGGTGGACTTGCCACAGCCGCTGGAGCCGACGATGGCGACGAATTCGCCTTCGGCGATGTCCAGGTTGAATTCGCGGATCGCCTCCAGTTCGCCACCGGCGACGGGAAAGCTCTTGCCCACGTGATTGAAGCTGACCAGAGGTGCATTCATGCGTGTCTCCAACGGGTGGCGTGGCGTTCCAGCCATTGCCCAAGGAAGTTGATAAGGGCGCCGGTCAGGCCCACCAGCAGCATCCCGGCCATGATCAGGTCCATGCGCAGCAGCTGCTGGGCGCTGATCATCTGGCTGCCGATCCCACCGTCGGACGGCATGAAGTACTCGGCGCCGATGGTGCCCAGCCAGGCGTAGATCAGGCTCACCCGCAGGCCGGCGAAGATCCCCGGCGCCGCCCCGGGCAACACCAGGCGCCGCAGGCGCTGCCAGAGGCCCAGGCGCAACACCTGGGCAGCCTCCGCCAGTTGTGGCGAGAGCTGGGCGACGCTGCGCTGGGTGGCGATGAACAGCGGGAAGAAGGCGGCCAGGGCGACGAAGACCCACTTGGCCAGCTCGCCCAGGCCGAACCAGGCGGTAAGCAGCGGCACCCAGGCGAAGATGGCGATCTGGCGCAGGGCGGCCAGGGTCGGCCCCAGCAGGCGCTCGCTCAGGCGCGACAGGCCCAGCAGCAGTCCCAGTCCCAGGCCCAGGCTGCCGCCCAGCAACAGGCCGGTGAGGGTACGTCCCAGGCTCAGGCCCAGGCCGCCCAGCAGGCTGCCATCGACCAGGCCGTCGAAGGTGGTGGCCAGCACCACCAGGGGGCTGGGCAGGATGTTGGCGTCCAGCCACTGGCGTTCGCTCGCCAGTTGCCACAGGGCCAGCAGCGCCAGGGGCAGCAGCCAGGGTTGCAGGCGCTGCCAGCCCTGGTAGCGCGGGCCACGGCGAAACTCGGCGGTGGCCGGGTGCGGCCAGTACACCAGCTTGCGGTCCAGCCAGCCGATGCCGCGATCCATGGCCATGCCCAGCACGCCGATCACCAGGATGCAGACGAAGACGATATCCAGCATGAACAGCTGCCTGGCCCAGACCATCAGGTAGCCGATGCCTTCGCTGGAGGCCAGCAGTTCCACCGCCAGCAACGAGGTCCAGCCGGTGGCCAGGGCCAGGCGCACGCCCGCCATGAAGGCTGGCAGCGCGGCGGGCAGCACCAGGCGCCGCAGCAGCAGGATCGGTGGCAGGCGCAGCACCGCGGCGGCTTCGCGCAGCCGCGGTTGCGCGTCGCGCACGCCCACCAGGGTATGTAGGGTCACCGGGACCACCACCGCCTTGAGCAGTACCACCAGCTTGAGCAGTTCGCCGATACCGAAAAACACCATGAACAGCGGTACCCAGGCCAGGGTCGGGATCTGTGCCAGGGCGCCGAAGGTGGGAAACACCAGGCGCTCCAGGCGGCGGCTGAAGCCCATGGCGCCACCCAGCAGGGCGCCGGCGCCGATCCCGACCAGCAGGCCCCAGCCCAGTCGCTGCAGGCTGATCGCCAGGTGGCTCCAGAGCTCGCCGGCGGCCAGCTCCCGGGCACTGTTCCAGACCAGTTCCGGGGCCGGCAGGATCTGCTCGCTCATCCATTGGTTGCGGCTGGCCAGCCACCACAGGCCGAACAACCCCAGTGGCAGCAACCAGGGCAGCAGGTGCTTGGCCGCCGGCCAGTGTTGGCGCGGGCCGGAGGGTGCCCACAGGGGCAGGCTGAGCAGGGAAACACGGGCCATGGAGGACCTCCGTCGTCGGGTGCGGCATGGCATGGGGCGGGCCACGTCCAGGCGTGGCGGAACCGATCGCTCCTACAATATGCATTTGTGTTCTATTAAAAATCACATCAATGCTATTGAGCGATAAGAGAAGCCATTTAAGGCTTCCCTTCGCCACGCATCCAATGCATTTGGAGAATATTTTCCATGCATTTTCCGCATGTTCCCGGGGGAGCCCCGTACTGACTGATTTATTTCTTTCGGTTATTAAAATGTGAATTTTTAGTATTTAAATGCCTTGCCCTGCTGGGCCTACCTTGGGCTCCTCAACGCCTTTGCCCTCCAGGAGCCGTCCCCATGAACCTTCCCTTCAAACGTGTGATCAGCCTGTTGGCCGCGCCGGCCCTGGCCGGGCTGCTGGGCTACCTGCCGCTGCTGGCCCAGGCTGGCGAACTCAAGGAAATCCGCATCGCCGTGCCCGACCTCAGCGCCGGTACCCAGCACAGTTCGGGCGGGGTGGTGGATGTGCTGCGCCACCAGCAGATCCTGGAGAAGGCCTTCGCCGACCAGGGCATCAAGATCCAGTGGAATTTCTTCAAGGGCGCGGGGCCGGTGATCAACGAAGCCTTCGCCAATGGCCAGGTGGACCTGGCCTACCTCGGCGACCTGGCGGCCATCATCGGCAAGTCCAATGGCCTGGATACCCGCCTGCTCAGTGCCACGGCCCGTGGGGTCAAGCATTACCTGGGGGTTGCGCCGGGGTCGGGGATCAAGACCCTGGAAGACCTCAAGGGCAAGCGCGTGGCGGTGTTCCGTGGCACCGCCACCCAGTTGTCGTTCGATGCGGCCCTGGCCAGCCGGGGCCTGAGCGAAAAGGACCTGAAGGTGGTCAACCTCGACTTCAATGCCGCCGTGGCGGCCCTGGCGGCCAGGCAAATCGACGCCTCCTGGGGCAGCACCGGGCTGTCCGCCCTGCGCAGCAAGGGCCTGGCCGAACTGCCCCTGAGTACCAAGGACCTGGGCGATGCCGGCAGCGTGCAGGCGGTGCTGGTAGGGGCGGGCAAGTTCGTCGACGAGCATCCCGAGGCTGTGGAAAAACTGCTCAAGGCCCAGCAGCAGGCGGTGCAATGGCTGACCCAGGACAGCAACAAGGAGGCCTATATCCAACTGGTGTCGGGGCTGGCCAGTTATCCACCGGTGATTCTCCAGGATGACCTCAAGGACCAGCGCCTGAGCGAGATCTTCCCCTCGACACTGGACCCGGTGTTCCTCGGCCGGTTGCAGGACGCCGTGGACCTGGCGGCCAAGGAGCGGCTGATCCGCAAGCCGTTCAAGGTCAGCGAATGGGTCGCCCCGCAACTGGCCGCCGCCGGCCTGTAGCACCCGGTCGAAATGTAGCCGCTGCCGAGCTTGCGAGGCTGCGACAAGGTCCGCAGGACCTTCAGCGATCCTTGATACCTGGGCCGTTGCGCGGTTTGCCTGATGCACGGTGTCGCCTGGTTTGCGGGCGCTGCGCACCCGGTCGCAGCCTTGCGCTGCTCGTCAGCGGCTACAGGGCCATGGCCACTTGCTGCTGGTCCACGCTCACCAGCACTTCGATCATCTTGCGGGCCGCCGGCGACAGGCGAAACCCACTGCGGCTGACGATGCCGCAGCGGGCGTTCAGGCTGTCGATGTTCTGCGGCAGGTTGCGCCAGTGCAGCAGGGCCAGCGAACCCTGGGCGATATCCTCGGCGAACGCCTCGGCGGTGCCCACGCCGATGGCATTGGACTGGCGGACGATCTTCACCAGCGCCGGGAAATGCTCGGTCTCGATGGTCGGCGAAAAATCGATGCGCCCGCTCAGGTTGGCCAGCAGCTTGCGAATGCCCGGCGGGATCAGGGTGGTGGCCAGGGGGTAGTCGAACATATCGTTGGTGGACAGGCTTTCCTTGGCCAGCAACGGATGCCCGGGACGGCAGAAGAACACCCCGCGCTTGGGCGTCAGGGCCTGGGTCTGGTAGTTGGGGTCGGCCTCGAAGTGGCGGATGTCGGCGATGAAGAACTCGATCTCCTCGCGGTTGAGGCTGCGGCTGAGTTTTTCCCAGTTATCCACGGCAAAGCAGGTACGCACCCGCGGGTGGGCGCTGGTGAACTGCGCCACGGCGTCGGGCACCAGCTTCACCGCGGGCGCCGGGCCGCAGCCGAAGCGTACCTCGCCAGCATCGAGCTTGGTCATCTGGGTCACTTCACTGCTGAGCAGGGCCGCACCCTGCACCAGGCTCAAGGCATGCTGCAGCACCACCTGGCCCTCGGGCGTGGGGCGCAGGTCCTTGTTGCCCCGGTCCACCAGCACGCAACCGAACTCCTGCTCCAGGCCCTGGATACTGCGGCTGAAGGCCGGCTGGGTGATGCCCATGGCATCGGCGGCGCGGACAAAACTGCGGTGCTCGTTGAGGGCGATGAAGTAACGCAATTGGCGAAGATCCATATGCTTTCCCGGCATCCGAAAAATAGCTCGAAGGCATTTGCGACGAGTGAGGAATGAGGTTTTAAATGCAAGCTCTTATTCCGTCAACGAAGCATGTATTTATCTATTAGATCTAAAGTGAATATAGATAGAGCGTTGTTTCGCGGCGGTGCCTACCGTGATCAGTCCGCTGAGGGTGTCTTCGATGAGTAATGCCGCATTAGCTGTCAAACCCGTTGTCCAGGCCCTTGAAATCCACCCGGTGGCCGGCCGTATCGGCGCCGAGATCCGTGGCGTGCAACTTTCCGGCGAGCTCGATGCCGCTACCGTGCAGGCTATCGAGCAGGCGCTGGTGCAGTACAAGGTGATCTTCTTCCGTGGCCAGGCCCACCTCGACGACCAGAGCCAGGAAGCCTTCTCCCACCTGCTGGGCGAGCCGGTGGCCCACCCCACCGTGCCGGTGCGTGACGGTACCCGCTATCTGATGGAGCTCGATGGCGCCCAGGGCCAGCGAGCCAACTCCTGGCACACCGACGTGACCTTCGTCGACGCCTATCCCAAGGCCTCGATCCTGCGCTCGGTGGTAGCCCCGGCCTTCGGCGGCGACACCGTGTGGGCCAACACCGCCACCGCTTATAACGAGCTGCCGGAGGAGCTGCGAGCCTTGGCGGACCGGCTGTGGGCGGTGCACAGCAACGAGTACGACTATGCCTCGGTCAAGCCCGACGTTTCGGCGGAACGGCTGGAGCGCTACCGCAAGATCTTCACCTCCACGGTGTTCGAGACCGAGCACCCGGTGGTCCGCGTGCATCCCCAGAGCGGCGAGAAGAGCCTGGTACTGGGGCATTTCGTCAAGCGCATCAAGGGCTATTCCCAGGCCGATTCGGCGCACCTGTTCAACCTGCTGCAAAGCCATGTCACGCGCCTTGAAAACACCGTGCGCTGGCGCTGGAGCGCCGGTGACGTGGCGATCTGGGACAACCGCTCGACCCAGCACTATGCCGTCGACGACTACGGCAGCCAGGACCGCGTCGTGCGTCGGGTGACCCTCAAGGGCGACGTCCCGGTGGGTGTCCAGGGCCTGCGCAGCCAGACCACCAAGGGGGCTTGAACGCCCCCCGACGGTTGCAGGTCACCACCAACCCTGCCGCTGCCGAGCTTGCGAGGCTGCGCAGGGCCCGAAGGGTCCTGAAGGCCACACAATCGCCGCAGCGGCTTCGGGACGGTGGCGGATTGGCGTTTTTTCGCGGGCAAGTCGGATCGCCGCCCGCTCGCTCCTACGCAAGAAGGCATATGCCTTTGTAGGAGCGAGGCTTGCCCGCGATGAGGTCCTTGAGGTCAGCGCCTCACCACACACCGATCTGCACCAGCTTCTCCGCCTCCGGTTCGCCGTAGCGGAAACGCTGGCCCCGCAGGTCGATCTCCCCATGGCTGATGGTGGTCCGGCGCTTGAGGCCGCGCAGCCATTCCAGCAGGTAGCCCAGGTGTTCTTCGCGTACCGACGCATAGGCCGGATCGGCCCCCAGGTCGTGCAGCTCCTGCGGGTCGTTTTGCAGGTCGAACAGCTGCGGGCGAAAGCCGTCGTAGGCCAGGTACTTCCAGCGCTCGCTGCGCACCATGGTCATGCGGCAACGGTCGATGGGCTGGTCCAGGCGCTCCCGGGCCGGGGCCTGGAAGGCGTAGTCGTATTCGCTGATGGCGTAGCGGCGCCAGGGTGGCGTGGCGCCATGCAGCAGCGGGATCAGCGAGCGGCCTTCCAGGCGGTGCTCGGCACCCGGCAAGCCCAGGGCCTCGAGGAAGGTCGGCAGGGCATCGATGGTTTCCACCAGGCGGGCATCCACCGTGCCCCGGGTGCCGTGCGCCGCTGGCCGTGGATCGCGGACGATCAGCGGCACGCCTACCGCCGGCTCCAGCAGGAATTCCTTTTCCCCCAGGTAGTGATCGCCGAGGAAGTCGCCATGGTCGCTGGTGAAGACGATCAGGGTGTCGTCCCAGCGTCCGCTGCTGTGCAGCACATCGAACAGCCGGCCTAGCTGGTCGTCCACCTGCTTGATCAGGCCCATGTAGGTGGGCACCACGTTGGCGCGCACCTCATCGCGGGAGAAGTTCAGGCTTTCTTCGTGCTGGCGGAAGGCCTGGTACACCGGGTGGTCGCTGGCTTCCTGCGGCGTGGCCCGCACCGGCGCCAGTACCTGCTCTGCACCGTAGAGCGCGTGGTAGGGCGCCGGGGCGATATAGGGCCAGTGCGGCTTGATGTAGGACAGGTGCAGGCACCAGGGGCGCTCGCCTTGTTCGTGGATGAAATCGATGGCGCGGTCAGTGGTGTAGACGGTTTCCGAATGCTCTGCGGCGACCCGCGCCGGCAGGTGCGCGTGGCGCATCTTCCAGCCGCTGAGGATCTGCCCCTGCTCGCCGGCCGCGGCGTTGGCCCAGTCATGCCAGGGGTTGCGCCCGGCGTAGCCGCGCTCACGCAGGTAGTGGGTGTAGGGCGCGGACTCGCGCTTGTCGTCGAACAGCGGGTCGTCGGGGTAGATGCCGTCGTGGCGGAACCAGGGCTCGAAGCCTACTTCGTTCAACTGTTCGGCCTGGGGGCTGTCGGCGGCGATATCCAGCCGCTGCTGGGCATCCAGGTTGGGCGTGGCGTGGGTCTTGCCCACCAGCGCGGTGCGGATGCCGTGGGGCCGCAGGTAGTCGCCCAGGGTCAGTTCCTCAAGCGGCAGGGGCACGGCGTTCCACGCCACCTGGTGGCTGCTGACGTAGCGCCCGGTGTAGGCCGACATCCGCGACGGGCCGCAGATGGTGCCTTGGGTGTAGGCGCGGCTGAAGCGCACTCCGGCGGCGGCCAGGCGGTCGATGTTTGGGGTATGCAGGTGCGGGTGGCCGTAGCACGACAGGTAATCCCGGCGCAGTTGGTCGCACATGATGTAGAGCACGTTGCGCACGGGTTGGGGGGTAGGGGACATGGGCTTCACCGATCGAAAGACAGGTGAGGGTTTTCGCCTTCGCCAGGGGATGCCGGCAAGCGCATTTGCCGCATGCTTTTCATGCGTGATGTGCATCGCTCTTGAGGACGCCATCGCCGGCAAGTCGGATCAGATGGCGAGCTTGTGCAGCGAGCACAGCTCCTCATCCTGTGCGTCGAGGTGCTTGATCTCCTCGATCATCGCCTGGGCCAGCGGCGACAGCCGATACCCGGCGCGGCTGACGATGCCGTAGCGGGTGTAGAGCTCCTCCAGGTCGTCGGCCAGCCCCTCGATTTTCAGGCACACCAGCTCGCCCTTGGCCTGGTGCAGGGCATCGCTGTAGGAGCCGACGATGCCGATGGCGTCCGAGCGCAGCACCACCCCCAGCAGGCTGTAGCTGTTCTCGCATTCCACATTGGGCGTGAAGTCCGGCTTGCCGCTGAGATCGACAATGACCTTGCGCAGGTTCGGCGGGCGGATGGTCACCGCCAGCGGGTAGCTCATCAGCTCGCTGGCGCTGACGCTGTCGCGCCCGGCCAGGGGGTGGCCGGCGCGGCAGCAGAAGTGCCATTTGCGCGGGCGCAGGCGCTGGGTCAGGTAGTCCGGGTCGGCCTCGAAGTGCCGGGTATCGGCGACGAAAAACTCGAACTCCTCGCACAGCAGGCGCTTGCCCAGGCTCTGCCAATCCTCCACCTGGAACTGCACCCGGGCCTTGGGATAGCGCCCGATGAAGCTGCCGATGGCCCGGGGGATCAGCCCGGCCGCCGGTGCCGGGCCGCAGCCGAAGCGCAACTCCCCGGCTTCCAGGCCATTGAACTGGCTGATTTCGTTGGCCATCTGCTGGGCGCCGCTGACCAGCCGCCGCGCGTGCTCCAGCAGCAGCTGGCCCTGCTTGGTCGGCGCCAGGTCCTTGCGCCCACGGTCCACCAGCTGGCAGCCGACGCTGTGCTCCAGCGCCTGGATGCTGCGGCTGAAGGCCGATTGCGAGAGGTTCACCGTGGCCGCGGCCGCGACGAAGCTGCGCTGCTCGGCGAGGGCGATGAAGTGGCGGAGCTGGCGCAGGTCGATATGCATTTTTCACATAAAAAATATCGGGGAAATGCATTGGCTATGCATTAGGTCGACTCCTTATAAAGGCAATCTCTTATGCAGTAAATCTTTGTAAAAACATAAATAAATAACTTTAGGGAATATACGAGCTGTATGTTTTCTGACCAGGAGCCGCCCATGAGCCCGTTGTCCATCGCTTCACCCCTCACGCCTCGGCGGCTCAAGCGCCTGCCCCTGGCCCTGCTGTTGGCCGGCAGTGCCGGCTGGAGCGCGAGCTGGGCCGAGGAGGCGCCGGTGCCCCAGGCGAGCCCGGCCAAGAGCAGCGCCAACAAGGTCGACGACGGCCAGTTGCAGACCGTGACCGTGACCGCCCGGCGCCGCGAGGAAAGCTCGCAGAACGTGCCCACGCCCATGAGCGTGATCGGCGGCCAGGCCCTGGAGAGCCAGCGGGTCTATCGCATCCAGGACCTGCAACAACTGGTGCCCAGCGTCAACGTCGCCTACATGCATGCGCGCCAGTCCAGCGTGTCGATCCGCGGCCTGGGCAACAACCCGGCCAGCGACGGCCTGGAAGGCAGCGTCGGGCTGTACATCGACAACGTCTACCTGGGGCGGCCGGGAATGGCGGTGTTCGACCTGATGGACATCGAGCAGCTGGAAGTGCTGCGTGGTCCCCAGGGCACCCTGTTCGGCAAGAACACCACCGCCGGGGTGATCAACATCAGCACCCGCGCGCCGAGCTTCACCCCCGAGCGCAGCATCGAGACCTCCCTGGGCGAGGATGGCTACTTCCAGACCAAAGGCACCATTTCCGGGCCGCTGACCGATGAGCTGGCGGGGCGTTTCTCGGCCTATCGCACCCGCAGCGACGGCGATATCAAGAACGAGCACGACGGCCACGACCTCAACGGCGGTTCGCGCCAGGGCTTTCGCGGCCAGTTGCTGTACAAGCCCAGCGACCGCTTCAACCTGCGCTGGATCGGCGACTACAACGAAGAGGATTCCAGCGCTGGCACCCGGGTGCTGTACAGCACCGGGCCGACCATCAACGGCAGCAATGTCTATGAGTCGCGCGCGGCGGCCGCCGGGGCGACCCTGGTCAACGGCAGCCATCGCAAGGTCAACCTGGACAACGACCAGCACGTCACGGTGTTCCAGGGCGGTACTTCGCTGGAGGCCAACTGGATCCTGCCCAGCGACTTCACCCTGACCTCGGTCAGTTCCTACCGCTGGTGGAACTTCACTCCGCGTAACGACGATGGCCTCAATGTGCCGGCCACCTACAACGCCGGGGTCTCGGTGGAAGATAAACAGTGGTCCCAGGAGTTTCGCCTGGCCTCGCCCAGCGGCGGGTTCTTCGACTACGTGCTGGGGGCCTACTACTTCGGTTCGGACCTGGATAACAAGTCCTTCGCCTACTACGGGCCCAAGGCCGATATCTGGAACGGTACGCCCACCGGTGCGCTGAACGACGTCACCAGCATCGGCAAGGGCAAGATCCGCACCGACAGTTTCGCCCTGTTCGCCCAGGGCACCTGGCACCTCACCGAGCGCCTGGATTTCACCGCTGGCCTGCGGGGCTCCTACGAGGAAAAAACCGCCTCGGTCGGCCGCGACGCACCCCTGGGCGGTGTAGCGGTCACCGGGGCTGCGGCCAATGCCCGGCGTGGCCGGGCCGGGGCCTACGATTCCGGCGACCTGAACCAGTACAGCACCAGCCCCTCGGGGTTGCTCAACCTGAGCTACCGCTTCAGCGATGACCTGCTGGGCTATGCCACCTTGTCCCACGGCGAGAAATCCGGCGGGGTCAACCTGGCGGTAGGTTCGGCGCCCACAGCCGGTGCCGACTCCTTGCTGATCGGCACCGAGCGCGCCAACAACGCCGAGCTGGGCTTCAAGAGCACCCTGTGGGACCGGCGCCTGCAACTCAACGCCAACCTGTTCTGGACCCAGGTCAACGGCTATCAGACCAACGCCTACGACTATGGCAACCGCGTGCAGTACCTGACCAACGCCGGTTCGGTGCGCTCGCGCGGGGTCGAGGTGGAAAGCACCCTGGTGCCGCTGCGCGGCCTGACCCTGAACCTAAACGGTTCCTACAACGACGTGCGCTACCAGTCCTACAAGGATGCCCCATGCCCGCCGGAGGTCAGCTTGCGTCCCGGGGCGCCGGCGTCCTGCGATCTCACCGGGCACCAGGTGGTGGGTGCTTCGAAATGGATCGCCAACGCCAACGGCGAATACAAGTGGAACCTGGACAACGGCCTGGAGGAGTACGTCACCGCCAGCTATGCCTTCCGTTCCAAGGCCGTGGGCACGGTGGAGGATTCCCAGTACGGGCAGATCCCCAGCTACGCCGTGGTCAACCTGTCCACCGGCCTGCGGGGCAACTACGAGCAGGGCCAGTGGGATGTCTCGCTGTGGCTGAAGAACGCTTTCGACAAGACCTACTACACCACCCTCTGGACCGGCGGCAACGGTGGTTACGAGGGTCTTTTGGGCACGCCGCGAACCCTGGGCGTGACCGGTCGCTACGACTTCTGAAGTCCGCTTTCGCACCTGGCGCCGGGACTGTCGGCGCCTTTCAATCCGAACAGGAGTGCCTGCCATGCCACGCGCCACAATCCCCTTGGTCTTGTTGACCAGCACCTTGCTGGCCGGAGCGCTGCACGCGGCGCCCAGCGTCTACCCCACCGGCGTGACCCGCTACGACCCGGCCAAGGCCTATAACCAGTACGTGATCTTCAGCGGTGCCGACAAGCAGACCCATTTGATCGACATGAACGGCAACGAGGTCAGGAACTGGCCCCAGGCCGGTTTTCCCTCGGCCATCATCGACCCGCAACTGGTGGGCGGCGAGCGTGGCCGGGTGCTGTTGCAGCTCAAGGACAAGGACCCCGGCCCGCTCGGTTCGGCGGGCAACGGCCTGGGCAACCAGAGCGTCGGCGAGCTGGACTGGAACGGCAAGCTGGTCTGGCAATGGGGCGAACAGGCCCCCGGTGGCGCGGCCCAGCAGCACCATGACCAGCGCCGGTTGAGCAATGGCAACACCCTGGTGCTGGCCAACAAGGTGCACAAGGTGGCGGGTTTCAAGGTGCCCCAGGTGATCGACGACGTGATCTACGAAGTCAGCCCCGACGGCCAGGTCAAATGGCAGTGGCTGGCCTCCGAGCACCTCAAGGAGTTCGGCCTCACCCCCGCCCAGTTGCAATTGGTGCGCGGCACCAGCAACCCGGACTACCTGCACATCAACAACCTCAGCGTGGTAGGCCCCAACCGCTGGTTCGACGCCGGTGACAAACGCTTCGCCCCGGACAACCTGCTGATCGACTCACGCAACGCCAACTTCATCGCCATCATCGACAAGCACAGCGCCAAGGTGGTCTGGCGCCTGGGGCCGAACCTGGCGCCGATCGAACCCAAAAGCGCCGGCAAACTGCCGCGCCCGGTGGACCAGTTCGTCGGCCAGCACGATGCCCATATCATTCCTGCCGGCCTGCCGGGGGCCGGCAACCTGCTGGTGTTCGACAACCAGGGCACGGCCGGCTACCCCTCGGTACCCCTGGGGCTGATCGCCGGCTCCCGGGTGCTGGAGATCGATCCGATCAAGCGTGAAATCGTCTGGCAATACAGCGCCGCCAGTTCCAGGCAACCGGGCTGGGCCTTCTACAGCTCGTTCATCAGCAGCGCGCGGCGCCTGCCCAACGGCAACACCCTGATCGACGAGGGCATGAACGGGCGTTTCTTCCAGGTCACCGGCGCTGGCGAGATCGTCTGGGAATACGTCAGCCCCTACCTGGGCAAGGCCCCGGGCAGCGAGGCGGTGAGCAACTGGGTGTATCGCGCGCTGCCGGTGAACTACGACTGGGTGCCGGAGGGTACGCCGCGTTCGCAAACCGCCGTGCAGGCGCCAGAGCCGCAGTTGAAACAGGCCAGCGCCGGGATCTGACCCCGCAAGCTCGCCCCTGGCGAAGGCGCCTGCCCGCTCAGAAGTAGAAGTACAGGCCGGTGTCCCGCTCCAGGGCCAGCCGATTCAGGGCGATCAGCCTGTGGATAAGTTCATCCCCGGCGGTCGCGGCCTGGGTGAAGATCGCCAGTGCCGTGGCGAGGTCGGCCTGGCCCTGGATCGAGGCGTCTTCGTAGTCGTCGATCAGCGTGCCCAGGGCGCGGTTCAAGCTCGGCAGCAGGTCGCTGCGCCACAGGCTCGTCCACTGTTCTGCGGACAGGGCCAGTTCTTCCAGGTCGCCCGGCAGGCACTGGTCCAGGTCCAGGCGTTGCATGGCGCCCTGGCTGGTGGGCACGACTATCCATCTGCGCGGTGTGTTCATGGCTGCCACAGCTCGACGAAGGCCCGGAAGTCGGCGGCCACCGGGTAGCGATTGGCGCTGTCGGGGTCGAAGATTTCCACCGCCACGCGCGGACTGTTGAAGTCCAGGCAGACCAGCAAGCCGCCGGCATCCCGGGCAATCGCCAGGCAGCCGGCGGCGAGCCCCGGCACGCGGCCAGGGGTGGCGTACCAGGGCAGGGTCCAGGGTTCGTCGTTCATGCTGAAAGCGAAGAACTCGCTGATGCAGGCGTAGCCGTTGCCATAGGCGAAGGTGCCGATCCCTGGCGTGGCGGCCTCGGCGTAGCGCACCAGCTCCAGGTACAGCGGCGGCAACTCCAGGCCCAGGCGCTGCTGCACCTGGGCGATCAGTTGTTCGTCCACCGTCGATCCGGGTTCTATTTCCCAGGCGTTCCAATCCAGGGTCATGCTCGACATGCACCTTGTGCTCAAGGGCCGTGCCCGCCCGATGGGGGACGGCATCGAGGGGCGATTGTAGGCGCGTCGACTGGTGCGCGGTAGGCGCTTATTTGCAGCTCTGGCCTTCGGGCAGGGTCACGCTGTAGTTGCGCTGGACCCGGTTGCGGAAGTCCAGGTTGTCCAGGCTTTCCTGCACCAGGAAATCCTCGATCTTGGCGTCCTGGCAATCCTCGTTATAGGACGAGGCCCGCAGTACGAACACCGTGCGCCGGCTCTGCTCGTCCTTGGCCTTGATGTTGAAGGTCGAGAGGGTGGTGTAGGCGGTGCGCTCCGAGGAGCCGACGGCGCGGTAGGACATGGTCGGCGTGCTGGTGCACACGGTCTGCTGGTGCTTGCCGGGCATGCACGTGGTCTTGGTACTGCTGGGCACCGAGGCGTAGTCGGTGGCGGTGTAGCGGTAGCTGGTCCTTTTGCTGCCCACATCCAGGGCGATGTTCATGCGAAACGGTGGATGATCCTTCGGCAATGCCGACTCGGTATACACCTTGGTGAAACCCATGCCATGCAGGGCGGCGACCATGTCGCGCAGGTAGTAGCTGGCCTTGAGGGCCTGGGCATCCTTGGCGCCGTTGACGGTCACCAGTACCGGAGCCTGGCGATCGAAGTAGTAGTCTTGGGCGGGGGTGGCGTCGATCGCCACGTCGAGTTTGTTGGCGCAGCCGGTCAACAGGGAGACGAGCAGCAACAGCGGGTAGAGCAGAGTACGAGTCATGAGTCAGCCATTGGATAACAGGAGGGCTTGGAACAGGCTTTAACGGTCTGGACTCGATCAAACACACGCGAAGGGGGAGACGCAGTCTCAGTCTGCCTGGTACTCCAGCAAGTCGCCGGGTTGGCAGTCGAGTGCGGCGCAGAGTTTGTCGAGGGTCTCGATTTTCATCCCCTTGACCTTGCCATTTTTCAGCAACGACAGATTGGCCTCGGTAATGCCCAGGATGGCGGCCAGCTCTTTCGAGCGAATCTTGTTTTTAGCCATGACAACGTCAAGCCGAACGATAATGGTCATCTCATTGTTCTATATGTAGTGACTGTGCTCATCACTGAGGATTTTCGCGTCGCGCATGATAATGGAAAACGAGCACAGCAAGATTCCTTTGACCACCTCGTAAGCGGCGTAGGACGAGAAGCCAGCGGAGATCTGCAGGATGCGTTCGCCGGGCGGCAGGTCGATGGACAGGGCCAGGCCTTGCAGGGTCTCCATCATCGGGAAAGTGGCCGGGGCGATGATCCACAGCATGCCTACGCGCCAGAGGATGCGGATGTTGCGATCGCTCCAGGTTTCCCCCCGGGACAGGCGCATGAAGAACACCCCGGTCAGCCACAGGGCGAAGCTCGACAGCAGCAGTGGCAGGAAGTCCAGGATCACCAGCAGGGTGAAGCTCAGGGTGGAGGGCTTGAAGTCGGCTTCCAGCAGGCGTGGCCAGTGTTCGGCGAAGACCCCGAGCAGGGCGCCCAGGACCTGGTCCTTGCTGTAGATCCAGAGCCCGGCGTTGCCGCCGATTTCCACGATGCCCATGACCCAGGCCAGGATCGCGGCCAGCATGCCGACCCGGCGTAACCGGTATTGGGCAGAACCATTGTTTTGGAGGGGCATCGGGTATTCCTTGCAAAGCTGTGGGGGTGGCGGATTATTTATAAATAATTATCGAATTACAATAATTTATTTCACTAATAATTCCCCGACCCCCAACGTCTATTGCTTTGGTCCCCTCCATCGAGTCCCGGCTTGTGGCCGCTATCCAGGGGTTACCTGTCGTACCGCGGCGCTGGGTGTTGCGGGCGCTGTGGGCTCGGTCGCAGCCTCGCGCCGCTCGACAGCGGCTACAGGGTTCTGTGTAACCGCTGGCGCCCGGCTCGGCACGAGTCGCCTGCTGGACCCGGCCCCAGGCTCATGCTGCTTGTGCGGCGGTGTCGAAACTGGCCCTGGGCTGGTAGCTGGACGGGCTGAAGATGCGGGTCAGGAGCAGCATCGCCACGGCACCGGCGACCAGCACCCACCAGGCGCTGGTGAACTCGCCGGTGACCTGGCGCAGCCAGCCGGTGAGCCAGGGCGAGACAGCGTTGAGCAAGAACCCCACGCCCTGGACGAAGGCCGCCAGTTGCCCGGCTTCCCGGGGGTCGCGGCGGTGGTCGAGGGTGAGGATCAGGCTCAGGCCGAAGCAGGCGCCCAGGCCGAAGCCGATCAGCGCCACCCACAGGTGCGGTGCTTGCAGTGGCCACAGCACCAGGCCGAGAAAGCCCAGGGCCTGGGCGGCGAGGCTGATGCCCAGCAGGGGCCGGCGGTCGACGCTGCGTTGGGCCAGGGCCGGCATCAACAGCGCGGCGATGACCTGGAACACGGTCATGAACGCCAGCAGCGAACCGCTCAGCGTGGCGCTCCAGCCCATCTGCAGGTAGTAGGCCGGCAGCCAGGCCACCATGCTCATGTAGCCGCAGTTCACCAGGCCGAAGTACAACGCCAGCAGCCAGGCCCGGCGGTTGTTCCACAGGCTGTCGCTCTCGCTTCGGGAGCCTTGGCGGCGGGCGGCGCCCAGGGGCAGGCAGGTCCACAGCATCAGGGCCGCCATGGCCGGCAGCAGCCAGCCCCCCAGGCCCACCTGCCAGTTGGCGAAGTGCAGCGCCACCTGTGGGCTGAGCAGCGCGGCGAGCCCGCCGCCACCCATCAGCGAGGCCGAATACACCCCCATCGCCAGGGCCACTCGATGCTGGAACTGGCGCTTGATCAGCGCCGGCACCAGGGCCTGGATCAGCGCGACGCCGGCACCGCCTAGCAGGGCGGAAGCCAGCAGGGCTGGCGCCTGGCCGAAGTACAGGCGCGCCAGGCAGGCCAAAAGCACCAGCAGCAGGCCCAGGGAAACCCCGTGGCGCTCTCCCAGGCGCGCTTCGATGCGTACGCCCAGCAGTGCCACCAGGCCCATGCAGATCACCGGCAGGCTGGTGAGCCAGGCGCTGCTCTGGAAACTCATGCCGGTGGCTTCGCGGATCTGCCCCAGCAGCGGGCTGACCGAGCTGAGGATCGGCCGCAGGTTGAGCCCCAGGCACACCAGCAAGGCCCAGCCGGCGAAGGTC
Organism: Pseudomonas piscis; assembly: GCF_009380155.1. Classification (GTDB taxonomy): domain Bacteria; phylum Pseudomonadota; class Gammaproteobacteria; order Pseudomonadales; family Pseudomonadaceae; genus Aquipseudomonas; species Aquipseudomonas piscis. The sequence continues at coordinate 110,394 of NZ_WHUV01000004.1, forward strand.
TTGAACGCTGATTCAGTGCGCGGCATGACGGTCCTGCCAATCCTGGTAGATAGCGTTCATCGCCGCCTGCGGCAGGTGCTGCACAGGCAGCTTTTGGGTCGCCAGGGGCTGGCCCAGTTGTTCGTAGATGGCCGCGGTGGACAGCCCGAACGGCGCCGCCTGCTGGTTGCTGGCGGCGAACACTGCCCGGGATACGCCGCACAAGTACATGGCGGCCAGGCACATCGGGCAGGGCTGGCCGCTGGCGTAGATCACGCAGCCGTCCAGGCGCGGGCCCAGTTGCTGGCTGGCGCTGCGGATCGCCAGCAGTTCGGCGTGGGCGGTGGGGTCCTGGCTGAGGTGGATTTCGTTGACCGCCTCGGCCAGTACCTGGCCGTCGCGTACCAGCAAGGCGCCGAAGGGCCGGCCGCCCTGCTCGACGTTACGCCGGGCCAGGGCCACGGCTCGTTCGAGGAAGTGTTGATCGTTATGCATGCAAATCTCCGGCGTGCGCCGCGCGAGTTCAGGAGGCCCCGGCCTCGCGCAGCAGTTGGGCAGTGGCCTCCTGGCCGCGTTGTTCGGCATGGCGCAGGGGGCTGATCCCGGCGCGGTCCGGCAGGTTCAGGTCGGCACCGGCGGCGATCAGCCGGCTGACGATGCGCTGGTGCGCCGGGCCGCCATCGGAGAGCAGGATCGCCTCCAGCAGGCAGGTCCAGCCCAGGCGGTTGACGTGGTCCAGGTCGACCCCGGCGGCGATCAGCAACTCCACGGTGGTCTCGTGGCCGCGCTCGCAGGCCGGGATCAGCGCCGTGCCGCCGTAGCGATTGGTGCTCTTGAGATCGGCGCCATGGGCCAGGGTCAGCTTGAGGATCTCGTCGTGGCCGCTGGCACCGGCCAGCAGGTAGGGGCTGTCTTGCATCAGGTTCTTGCGGTTGACGTCGGCGCCGGCCTCGATCAGCACCCGGGCGATCTCCACCTGGTTGCCGCGAGTGGCCAGCAGCAGCGGGCTGCTGCCATCCAGGCCCCGGTCGTCGAGCGGCGCGCCCTGGGCGATGAGCTCGCGTACTTGCTGCAACTGTCCGTTGCGTACCGCTTCGAGCAATGCATTGTCGCTGGCCATTACCACTCCCGCCGTGAGCAGACCGGCGGCCAACAGGCCGCGTTTGAAGGACCGGTTGAACCCCATGCAAACCTCCCGTTCCGACTGATGAGCGCCGAGTATGGGCAAGCTCCTGGGTATTCTGAAATTAAATATAATCATGCTAATCAGTGGCTATCAGAATGGTTTGGCGATGTTCGATCCCGTGTTGTTGCGCAGTTTCGTGGCGGTCGCCGACTGCCAGAACTTCACCCGCGCCGCCGAGCGCCTGCACCTGACCCAGTCCACCGTGAGCCAGCAGGTGCGGCGCCTGGAGGAGAGCCTGGGCTGCCAGTTGCTGGACCGCGACCAGCGCCGGGTGGTGGCCACGGTCGAGGGCGAGCGGCTTTTGGCCTATGCCCGGCGCATCCTGGCGCTGCACGAAGAGGCCAGCGACGTGCTGATCAACCAGCGCAGCGAAGAGGTGCTGCGCCTGGGGGTGCCGGAGGACTATGCCGCCGAGCGCCTGATGCCGTTGTTGTCACGGTTTGGCCGCGACTACCCGGCGGTGCGCCTGGAGGTCACTTGCGGCCTGGGGCCGGAGTTGCTGCGCCAATACCGGCGTGGCGAGTTCGACCTGTTGCTGGTCAAGCAGATGGGCCATGGCGACGACTGCCTGGGCTCCTGGCCCGAGCCGCTGTGTTGGGCCGACAGCCTCCGGCAACCGGCCTTCGGTCGCGAACCGCTGCCCTTGGTGGCCTTTGCGGTGGGGGGCTTGTACCGCCAGGAAATGCTCCATCACCTGGAAGTGGGCGGTTGGCCCTGGCGCATTGCCTATTCCAGCGCCAGCCTGGCCAGTGTCTGTTCGGCGGTGGGCGCGGGCCTGGGGATCAGCCTGTTGCCGGTGCGGGTGCTGGGCAAGCAGCACCGCATCCTCGATGCCGACAGCGGCCTGCCGGATATCCAGGGGGTGCGCCTGGCCCTGTATGCCGGCAGCGGCTTGAGTCGGGCAGGCAAGGCATTGCAGGAGCAGTTGCGAGTGCTGGCGGCCGGAAAGTTATAAGTTGCCTTGGCGTGGATATAGCTTATATGGACCGTGCTGGACTCTATAGCTATTTGATTAGTTGTAAATCAAGTTTGTCTTGGACAACTTTCCGGGTGCCGGCCATGCTGGTTTCGTGAGTTCTTTTTGAACTTGCCTCATTGGAAGAAACCTTTAACTGCATAAGGAAACCCGCATCATGTCGAGCATCAATGGCACCTATGTAAACTCCAACGCCGACGCCCGCCTGGTCGTGACCGACGGCAACGATTCCAACGGTTCGTTCAGCGGAGAGTTGACCCAGGCCGGGGTCAAGTACAGCGTCGCCGGGCATTACCACTTCCAGAACAGCACCGGCCAGCCCACCATCATCAACGTTTCCGGCTACAACGATGGCTATGGCTACCAGGCCTGGGCGCTGTTTTCCGCCGATCACAACTACGCTCGGTTGCGCGCTTCCGGAGCCCGCAGCAACTTCAGCGGTGATGTGGTCGGCTTGAGTGGTGAATTCCTCAAGCAGTAACGAGTTCGATAGCTGACAGCCGCTGGATATCCGTTAGTTGATATGAAACTTGCGTGATTTTCCAGCGGCTTTGTCGTGCCTGTAGTTTGAGTTTAGTTGTGGATCGGTGTTTCTGATTAGTTGTATCGAGGCGGGTATCCAGGTGTTTTCGATGCCTTGCGGGAATATTTTTAATGCCGGCAAGGCATGGGCTTTCGCTGTTGTGGCTGCAGCCCTTGATTCACGCGGCCTGCAGGGTTTCACGGGTTTTGTATATTCCATGTAGGTCTATATATAACTTGAAAGATTACTTTAAGAGATAAGCGAGGGGCGCGGATCATGGACCCCACGGCACCGTTGCGTGGGGGAGTCAGAGCGCTGGTGCCGGTTATCCGCAGAAGATCGTAGGGAGTGAATCAATGGGCAATGTCCAGACCGTCGCCAGCGCGCAGGAGGTGCCGTGGCGCCAGGCACCGAGCGGCGAGTTGGTCGATCTTGGCCGGCCGCATCGCTTGCCGCTGGGCCAGGCTCGGCTGCAACGCACACCCAAGCGGGTGCTGCGCCGGCGCGAGGCGATTCTCTTGGGAGTGGCGGCCCTGGTGTTGCACGGCGCGGTGATCTACTGGCTGAGCCAGAAGCCCACTCCGGTGCTGCCCATCGTGCCGCCGGAGATCCCGCCCATGACCATCGAGTTCTCGCATCCGGCGCCACCGGTGGTCGAGCCACCGCCTCCGCAGCCGGTCCAGCCGGTAGTGGAGCCACCGCCGCCGGTGGAGGACGAACTGGCGGTGAAGCCGCCACCACCCAAGCCGGTGCCCAAACCCAAGCCAAAACCGGTGCCCAAGCCCGAACCCAAGCCCGCGCCCAAACCAGTGCAGCAGGCTCCGGCAGCGCCGCAACCGGTTGCGCCGGTGGCCGCCCCGGCCCCACCCGCGCCACCGGCTCCCGCTCCGGTGACGCCGGCTTCGGCCAGCGCCGCGTACCTGAAGAACCCGGCGCCGGAGTATCCGTCCCTGGCCCAGCGCCGGGGTTGGGAAGGCACGGTGCTGCTTCGGGTGCACGTGCTGGCCAGCGGCAAGCCGGGAGAGATCCAGGTCCAGAAGAGCAGTGGGCGCCAGCAACTCGACGATGCGGCCCTGGCCGCGGTCAAGCGCTGGAGCTTCGTCCCGGCCAAGCAGGGCGACGTGGCCCAGGACGGCTGGGTCAGCGTACCTATCGATTTCAAGATCCATTGAGCCGCAAGGCCCGATCCACACGCTTATAGAGGGAACACATCATGACGTTACTGGCATCTCCACTGGAATCCATCGAAAGCGCGGTGATCTGGCTGCTGGTGGTCTTCTCCGTCGCTACCTGGGGCCTGGCCCTGGTCAAGGGCGTGCAGTTCGCCCGCCTCAAGGCCCAGGATCGCAAGTTCCACAATCAGTTCTGGGCGGCATCGAGCCTGGACTCCGCCGCGCCCCTGAGCGAAACCCAGCCAGGTGCGGCGGCGCGAGTGGCCCAGGCCGGCTACGCGGCGATCCAGGTGGGCGATGCCTCCCACGCCGCCGACCTGAGCCAGGCGATCAACCACCAGGACCGGCTCGAGCGCGCCCTGCGCCAGCAAATCGTGCGTGAGCGCCGCTCCCTTGAGACGGGCCTGGCGGTGGTGGCGAGTATCGGTAGCACCTCGCCCTTCATCGGTCTATTCGGCACCGTGTGGGGGATCATGGAAGCGCTCAAGGGCATCAGCGCCGCTGGTTCGGCCAGCCTGGAAACCGTGGCTGGGCCTATTGGCGCGGCGCTGGTGGCCACTGGCGTGGGGATCGCCGTCGCCGTGCCGGCGGTGCTGGTCTACAACTACTTCCTGCGGCGCCTGAAGCTGACCGCCGCCGATCTCGATGACTTCGCCCATGACTTCTACAGCCTGGCGCAGAAGAGTTCGTTCCGTGTGCTGATCCACCCGGCCGCGCACAAGGTCGCGGCCCAGGGCTCCGGCCACAAAGTGAAGGAGGCCTCCTGACATGGCCTTCTCCACCCAAGACAGCGATGAAGTGCTGAGCGAGATCAACGTCACCCCGCTGGTGGACGTGATGCTGGTGCTGCTGGTGGTGTTCATCGTCACGGCGCCGCTGCTGACCAACGCCATTCCCATCAACCTGCCCAAGACCGAGGCCGTGGCCCCGGTGGAGCAGAAGGACCCGCTGGTGGTGAGCATCGATGGCACCGGCAAGCTGTTTATCAACAAGGACGAGATCCAGCCGGATCTCCTGGAAACCAACCTGCAAGCGGCCAAGCAGAAGGACCCGGAAGTCCGCGTCCAGCTGCAGGCCGACGATGGCGTCAACTACGGCGAGGTGGCCCGGGCCATGGCGTCCATCGAGCGTGCGGGCATCACCAAGCTGTCGGTGATCACCGCCCGCTGATACCGAGCAACAAAGCCACGACTTTTCAGGCCGTCTCCTTGGCAGGGTGCGGCCTTTTTTTTGTTGTGGCGCTGTAGCCGCTGTCGAGCCTGCGCGGCTGCGCCAAGGCCCGCAGGGCACTTCAAGTGTGCGGCCGAACGGGCTCCCTGGCGGTCGCTGCGCGCCTGCGGCAGCGATTGCACAAGGTGGAGCAGGGCGGGTTTATATTCTTTATGAGTCTTAATAAATAGCTTCTTATTCCTTAACCAATATAAATCCCCTCCCTATACTCGTTCGGGAACAGACACGCAGCAGGAGAGTTCCCCATGCGCAACGAATCCATTCGCTACTTGATTGTGCCGGGCTGGCAAGGATCGCCAGAAGATCATTGGCAAAGCCACTGGCAGCGCAGCCTGCCCAACAGTGCGCGAGTGGAGCAGGCCGACTGGCTGACGCCGCGCCGGGAAGACTGGGTAGCTGCGCTGGCCGAGGCCATTGCCGCCGATGACACCCCGGTGATCCTGATCGCCCACAGCCTGGGTTGCGTCACCGTGGCCCATTGGGCAGCCCGGGCGCCGTTGGCCGCCCTGCGCCAGGTACGTGGCGCGCTGCTGGTGGCGCCGGCGGATGTGGAACGTCCGGCCTGTGCCCCGGCGCTGCGCAATTTTGCCCCGATCCCCCGGGGCCTGCTGCCGTTCCCCAGCCAGGTGGTCAGCTCGGACAACGACAGCGCGGTCAGCGCGGCGCGAGCCCTGGAGCTGGCCCGGGACTGGGGCGCCGAGGCCGGGATCCTGGCCGGTGCCGGGCATATCAACGTCAAGTCCGGCCACCATCGCTGGGAACAGGGTTTCGCCTATCTCTACCGCCTGCAAAACCGCATGGAACAGCACGCCCTGCGTCGTGCCTGAATTTTCTTCTTTCGTTTAAACGCCCCCGCCTCCAGGCGCCTTGGGGCGGGAGCCAGCCATGAGTTCGCATACCCCCTTCGGCCAGCCGCTGCTGACCTTTCCCGATGCCGAGAAAAGCCCCCTGAGCATCCGCGCCAAGGCGCTGGTGTTCGTCGATCCGCGTTCGCGCCAGCTGCGCGAGGAGCTGGAGCAACTGGCGCCGCGTTCGACCTCGGTACTGATCCGTGGCGAGACCGGCACCGGCAAGGAGCTGCTGGCCCGGCATATCCACCGCGCCAGCGATCGTGGTGGGTTGTTCGTCTCGGTCAACTGCGGGGCCATCAGCCCGACCTATGCCGATGCCGAGCTGTTCGGTTACGCCGCGGGCAGCTTCAGCGGCTCGGCCAGCAGCCGGGCCGGCTGGTTCGGCTCGGCCAATGGCGGGACCCTGTACCTGGACGAGATCGGCGACCTGCCGCTGCCGATCCAGACCAAGCTGCTGGCGGCCCTGGAGAACCACGAAGTGACCCGGGTCGGTGCGCAGCAGCCAAGCCCGGTGGATGTGCGCCTGGTGGCGGCCACCAGCATCGACCTGGCCCAGGCGGTGGCGGCGGGCAAGTTCCACGAGCGCCTGTACCGCTACCTGGGCGAGGGCCAGCTGGAGCTACCGGCACTGCGTGAGCGGGTGGGGGATATCGAATCGTTGGCCGAATACTTCCTGGGGATCTACAGCCAGCGCCTGGACCTGCCGGTGCCGCTGATCAGCGAAGCCGCGCAACAGGTTCTGGAGCGCCACAGTTGGCCAGGCAATACCCGCGAGCTGGAGAACGTGGTGCACTTCGCCCTGCTGGTCAGCGATGGTGGGGAAATCCTTCCGGAGCACCTCAACCTGCCGGAAACAGTGTCACCGCTAAGTGAGTTGGAGCGGCAAGTCGAGGTGTTGCTGCGGGGAAGTGAGAGTGAGCGCAGCGGATTGAAGGCCGTGCTGGAGAAGGTTGCGCAGCGGTTGGGGGTGTAGAGAGGAGCGAACACCCGAGTTGTTGCGAAAGCAATCCTTGTTTTTGCAAATGATTTGCATTAGCTTTTCTCGAAAAGAAGATCTGCTTCAAGCATTGAAGGAATCTTTATGAGAAAAGTATCTTGCACAGTGCTTTTTCTGTCTGCCCTGGCCCCCAACGCCTATGCGTATCTCACTGAACTAGCGATGTTTTCGCGTGCCAACTGTTTCGGTTTCAACGAGTCGGTCAGTTGGGACACGATACATACATGGAAATTAGAAACATCGTCTGTGCAATACAATACGGTGGATGGCAGTTACAGGGAGTTTTACGATAAATCCGACAGTACCTGGCGCTCTTATGCAGGTTGTGGATTGTGTGGCATGGATTGGGAAGTCTACGGTTTCCATTATGCGGACGGGAAGTATGGCGACCCTGACTACAAGGCCCAGCAGGATCATCTTCTTGTCAATGTCTGTACTGCTGGCTGGTCGCCAAGTGTGGCTGATGGCTCGCCCTGCCTCGAAACCTACGCCACCTCTTGCAATCTGACGGAGTGGTAATGATGCGCTTGTCGATGATTTGCTTAAGCATGCTGCTCGTTCCATTCTCGGCAGACGCCGAGTTGGAGATTCGCCCTCTAAGTAGTAATACACATATTCAAAAGATCCTTGATAAAGGAACTGCCTCACCCAGGAGGGAGGCGGAGAGAAAAGCGGGTTTTCCGAGCTTCGAACAATTTAGTTCGATGGTCACACTCGCTCAGATGACCGATAAAAGGCTATCTCAAGCCGTCAGGTTCAAATCTGAGTCGAGAGCGGCAATTGAAAAGTTGAGATGTCAATTTTCCAAAGAAGCCCCCTCCGGTGTCGAGATGAAGGAAGGCGGTTTGAACGGTGTCATGTCTCTTTACTCGTGCGGCGATGATTATGTCGTCACCTACGAGACCCACTATGAACCTGAGCTGGCACAGCGTGTAGTTGTTTACGACGATGATTACGCCAAGCCTCAAGACCCCGGCAAGCCCTTGGTGAAAACGTCGGAAAAAGTAGTGGGCGGGGTCAGGAAGACCGGGTTGCGCTGGATGAATTCCAAGCATGAAGTGAGGTATGACATTTACGCCAGCCTGGAAGGTGATGGTGCGCTGGAGAAGGCACTGATGTCGGTCATTACCAAGGTTGCCATTGAAATCGGTAAGCGATAGATCGCAGGCGTTGTGTAATGGAGCAACCAGGCGTACCGGCAGGCTAGGCAGTTGTCCTCTCACTACCAATAAAAAAGGCATAAGCACTTGCCAAAAAGATATTGTTAGGGAATAAAAAATCTCGGTATTGTCCGATCCACGCCAAAAGTGGCACTTCACCAGTATCCCGATCCACTTCCTGTTTGAAGCCGTCGTCGGACCCCGACACCTAAGGACATCGCATGAAAAAAGTTCTGTTGTTCACCGCACTGGCGGCAGCCCTGGGCGCCGGTATCGCCCAGGCCGGCGAGAAGCTGGTCGTCGCCGCGACCCCGGTGCCCCACGCCGAGATCCTCGAGCTGATCAAGCCGACCCTGGCCAAGGAAGGCGTGGACCTGGAAGTGAAGGTCTTCACTGACTACGTGCAGCCCAACGTGCAAGTGGACCAGAAGCGCCTGGACGCCAACTACTTCCAGACCCTGCCGTACCTGAAGAACTTCAACGAAGGCAAGGGCACCCACCTGGAGACCGTGATCGGCGTGCATGTCGAGCCTTTCGGCGGCTACTCGAAGAAGGTCAAGAGCCTGGCCGAACTGAAGGACGGCGCCAGCATCGCCATCCCCAACGAAGGCAGCAACAGCGGACGTGCGCTGATCCTGCTGCACAAGGCCGGCCTGATCGAACTCAAGGATCCGAAGAACGCCGTGTCCACTCCGAAGGACATCGCCAAGAACCCGCACAACTTCAAGTTCAGGGAACTGGAATCGGCCATGCTGCCACGGGTCCTGGATCAGGTTGACCTGGACATGATCAACACCAACTACGCCCTGGAAGCCGGCCTGAACCCGGCCAAGGATGCGCTGGTGATCGAAGGCGCCGACTCGCCCTACGTGAACTTCCTGGTGGCCCGTCCGGACAACAAGGACAGCCCGGCCATCCAGAAGCTGGCCAAGGCCCTGACCAGCCCTGAAGTGAAGGCTTTCATCGAGAAGAAATACAGCGGCGCGGTATTGCCGGCCTTCTGATGGGCTAGGCTGTCCACCGGACCAAACCCTTCAAGGTTCGAACGCCGACGGCTAGGCCAGCGTCGGCGTTTTTTATTGCCCGCAATTTTTGGCCAGCGTCAGCCTGCCGGCTGCATGGCCCGGCGCAAGGCCATGAGCCATTTAAGCAAGTCATGGGGATCGAGCGGTTGCGGAGTCTTTTCATTGGCCATGGTCATCGTCCTTGTGAAGCTGCGCGTCCTGGGAAATGCCCCGGTCCTCATGAACCCGGCAGGCAGGCAAAAAGGTAGTCGCTCGACGCCAGCCCGGCAAATCCGCGGGTTAGGTTTTTGGGTGATATCAATATGCCTTAACGGTATTTAAATTCTGCTTTTTATAGCTTTAAAGTCGCGCTCAGCCGGGCGATTACCCATCGCCCCATGGACTGCATCACCGTCGCCGTATCCCGGCGACGTCCAGGACGTTCAATGACCCTCGACTACGCTTTCATCCTCAGCACCCTGCCGGCGTTCCTCAAGGCCGTGGGGGTGACCCTGCAGGTCGGCCTGATCGCCATCGGCACTTCCCTGCTGGTGGCGCTGATCAACGCTGCCTTCCTGGTGTTCCGCACACCCTATGTGCACCGCCTGATCGGCCTGTACGTGGAGCTGGCGCGCAACACGCCGTTGCTGATCCAGCTGTTCTTCGTCTACTTCGCCCTGCCGGCCCTGGGGGTCAAGGTCTCCGGGTTCACTGCGGCGATCATCACCATGACCTTTCTGGGCGGTGCCTATCTCACCGAGGTGCTGCGCGCCGGGGTCGAGGCGGTGCCGCTGGCGCAGCTGGAATCGGGGCGCTCCATCGGCCTGTCGCGCTGGCAGCTGTTGCGCTACGTGATCCTGCCCCAGGCGGGCATCCTCAGCCTGCCGTCGCTGTTCGCCAACTTCATCTTCCTGCTCAAGGAGACCACCGTGGTCTCGGCGGTGGCGGTGCCGGAGATCCTCTACACCACCAAGAGCTACATCGCCCTGTACTACAAGACCTACGAGATGCTGGCGGTGCTGACGCTGATCTGCGTGCTGCTGTTCCTGCCACTGTCGCTGTTGCTCGGCTACCTGGAAAGGAGGCTGCAACATGGCCAGTTCGGGTCTTGAGCTGCTGCTGGTGTCCCTGCCGCAACTGGCCCGGGGCGCCGAGCAGACCTTGTCGATCTCCTTGCTGAGCATCGTCTTCAGCACCCTGGGCGGCGTGCTCTATGGCGTGCTGCGCAGCCTGCAGCGGCGAGTGCTGGATGTACCGCTGCGCATCTACCTGGAGCTGTTCCGGGCGATCCCGGTGCTGGTCTGGCTGTACTTGCTGTTCTTCGGCTTCCCGATCTTCTTCGGTATCAGCATTCCCAGCTTCACCTGTGCGGTGCTGGTGCTGTCGCTGTGGGGCGCCAGCGAGGTCGGCGAGGTGGTGCGCGGGGCGCTGCGTTCGCTGCCCCGGGGCCAGCGTGAGGCGGGGCTGTCCATCGGCCTGTCGACGTTACAGCTGTATGGCCACGTGCTGCTGCCCCAGGCCCTCAAGCGCATGACGCCGCCGACCATCAACGTCTACACGCGGATCATCAAGACCAGCTCCCTGGCGGTGCTGATCGGCGTGGTGGACGTGATCAAGGTCGGCCAGCAGATCATCGAGCGCACCTACGAGTCGGTGCTGATCTACGGCGTCCTGTTCCTGTTCTTCTTTTTCATCTGCTACCCGCTATCGGCCGCCTCCCGCGTGCTGGAGCGGCGCTGGACGCAAGCATGAGCGCATTGATCGAGTTCCAGGGTTTCAACAAGTTCTTCGGCTCGCAGCAGGTGCTGCGCGACATCGACCTGAGCGTGGCGTCGGGCGAGGTGATCGTCATCCTCGGCCCCAGCGGCTGCGGCAAGAGCACCCTGCTGCGCTGCCTCAACGGCCTGGAAAGCGCCCAGGGCGGCCACCTGCGCTTCGCCGGCCGCGAGCTGCTGGACCCGGCCACCGACTGGCGCGAGGTACGCCAGCAGATCGGCATGGTGTTCCAGAGCTATCACCTGTTTCCCCACATGAACGTGCTGGACAACATCCTCCTCGGCCCGCTCAAGGTGCAGAAGCGCCAGCGCCGCGAGGCCCAGGCCCAGGCCGAGGCGCTGCTGGAGCGGGTCGGCCTGGCGGACAAGCGCCAGGCGTTTCCCCGGCAGCTGTCCGGCGGCCAGCAGCAACGCATCGCCATCGTCCGTTCGCTGTGCATGAACCCCCAGGTGATGCTGTTCGACGAGGTCACCGCGGCGCTGGACCCGGAGATGGTCAAGGAAGTGCTGCAGGTGATCCAGGGCCTGGCCCGGGACGGCATGACGCTGCTGATCGTCACCCATGAAATGGCCTTCGCCCGGGCCGTGGCCGACCGCATCGTGTTCATGGACGCTGGCCGCATCCTCGAGCAGAACACCCCCGAGGCTTTCTTCACGAACCCGCAGACCGTCCGTGCGCAGCAGTTCCTGGAGAAGTTCTCGTTCGTCGAAGCATTACCCAAGAAAGCCCCTAGAAAGGAACTGGAGCTCTTATGAAAACCGTCAAGTCTTCACTGTTGTTGCTGCCACTGTTCGGCCTGGCCCTGCTGGCCGGCTGCGATAAATCCTCCGAGGCCCCCAAGCCTGCGGCCAGTGCCGCCAGCGCTGCGCCGGCGGCCAGCTACCTGGACAAGATCAAGGCCCGGGACAAGCTGATCGTCGGCGTGTTCACCGACAAGCCGCCGTTCGGTTTCGTCGATGAGGCCGGCCGCTACGTGGGCTTCGATACCGATATCGGCCGGCAGTTCGCCAAGGACCTGCTGGGCGACGAGAACAAGGTGGAGTTCGTCGCCGTGGAGCCGGCCAGCCGCATTCCGTTCCTGCAAAGCGACAAGGTCGACCTGATCCTGGCCAACATGACCGTGACCCCCGAGCGCAAGGAAGCGGTGGAATTCACCAACCCCAACCTCAAGGTCGCGGTCCAGGCCCTGGTGCCCGAGGGCAGCCCGGTGCAGAGCCTGGATGACCTGGCGAGCCGCACCACCATCGTCACCACCGGCACCACCGCGGATATCTGGCTGACCCAGAACCACCCGGACTGGAAGCTGCTCAAGTTCGAGAAGAACACCGAGTCCCTGCAGGCCCTGGCCAATGGCCGTGGTGATGCCTACGCCCAGGACAACCTGATCCTGTTCAGCTGGTCCAAGCAGAACCCGGGCTACCGCGTACTGCCCCAGACCCTGGGCGAGCAGGCGCCGATCGCCCCGGCGGTGAAGAAGGGCAACACCGAGCTGCGTGACTGGGTCAACGCCGAGCTGGCCAAGCTGGGCGAGCAGAAGTACCTGCTCAAGCTGTACGACCAGTACGTGCGCAAGGAACTGAGCGACGACACCAACCCCGACAGCGTGATCGTCGAAGGCGGCAAGTGGCAGGGGTGATCCGCCCCGGGCGCTTGAGGCGCTCTTGAGCACGCCATCGCGGGCAAGCCTCGCTCCTACGCAGACCTTAGGAGCGGAGCTTGCCCGTGATGCTTTTGGGGCTGCTCAATCGGGCCAGTACCAGGCGGGCTCGTCGAGCAGACGCTGGCCGACGATGCCCGTCTGGCCCAGCTCCTTTTCCAGCACGATGCAGTTGCACTCCGGGTCTTCCTGCAGGGCCGCGATCAGGCGCCGGGCGTGGGACACCACCCACACCTGGCACTGCTCCGAGGCACGGATGATCAGGCGCGCCAGCGCCGGCAGCAGGTCGGGGTGCAGGCTGGTTTCCGGTTCGTTGAGCACCATCAGCGTTGGCGGTCTCGGGGTCAGCAGGGCCGCCACCAGTAGCAGGTAGCGCAGGGTGCCGTCCGACAGTTCCGCCGCCGACAGTGGGCGCAACAAGCCTTCTTGATAGAACTCGATAGCGAAGCGCCCGCCCGGTTGCGCGTCGATCTCCAGGCGGGCTCCGGGGAAGGCATCGCTGATGGCCGCTTGCAGGGCCTGGGGATCGCCGATCTCGCGGATGGTCTGCAAGGCGGCTGCCAGATCGCGGCCGTCGTGGTGCAGTACCGGGGTGCGGGTACCCAGTTGCGGTTGGCGCGCCGGGGCTTCGCTGTCGCAGCGAAAATGATCGTAGAAGCGCCAGCGGCGAATGGACTCGCGCAGGTGCAGCACCTCGGGCGACGTGCGCAGGCTACCCACCTGGTCGAACAGGCTGTCGAACTCTGGTGTGTGCTGGGCCAGTACGTCCCAGGCCCGGCCCTGGCGCGCCCGGATCAACGGGCCGTCACGGTCTACCAGCAGGCTGGCGGGGCGATAGAAAGGCCCGGACCAGATGCATTCCTTCTTGATCTGCGGGTCCAGGGCAAATGCCGAGCGGCTGGGTTCCGGCAGGCCCAGGGCAATGGCATAGCCGAAGTCCTCGCCGGAGAATCCCAGGCGCAGGCGCTTGCTGGAGGAGCGCACGCCGGCCTCGATCGGCACCTCGCCCTTGCGCATGCGTCGGCTGATGGTTTCCGGCCCGGCCCAGAAGGTCGAGTCCAGCCCGCCCTCCCGGGCCAGGGCGTTGACCACCCCGCCCTGGGCGGTTTCCGCCAGCAGGCGCAGGGCACGGTAGAGATTGGATTTGCCGCTGCCGTTGGCGCCGGTGATCAGGTTCAGCCGAGCGAGGGGAATCACCAGTTTGTTGATGGAGCGGTAATTGGCCACCGCCAGGGTCTTGAGCATGCCGGATCTCCTTTGCGTGCCGCGCAGTGTGCCCAATCCCCATGGCTCTTGTCGCGCCATCCCTGCGGCGGCGACACGAAGCGAACCTGTAGCCGCTGTCGAGCCTGCGAGGCTGCGCCAAGGCCAGTAGGGCCTTCAAGTGCGCGATGTCCAGGCCCGGCAGTGCAAGGGTGGAACCCTGTTCTAAGCTCACAGTCGTAAACGTCACGGCGCATCGATCAAGCAAAAGGAGCCTGCATGGCTGGTCTCGATACGAAGTGGGTAGTGGGGCTTTGCCTGTTGGCCTTGCTCGCTGGTTGCGGGGCGGAGCAACCCACGGAAAAGAATCATCCTCGGGTACGGGTCCAGCAAGTGCAGAGCAGCGAGTTCGCGGCGTCGGTGACCCTCACCGGCGACGTGCAGGCACGGGTCCAGACCGACCTGTCGTTTCGCGTTGGCGGCAAGATCATCCAGCGCATGGTGGATGTCGGCGACCGGGTCGCGGCCCGCCAGGTGCTGGCCCGGCTCGACCCCAAGGACCTGCAGACCAACGTCGACTCGGCCAATGCCGCGGTGTTCGCCGAGCAGGCACGGGTCAAGCAGACCAGCGCCGCGTTCGTCCGCCAGCAGAAACTCTTGCCCAAGGGCTACACCAGCCAGAGCGAATACGACTCGGCCCAGGCCGCCCTGCGCAGCAGCCAGAGTGCCTTGAGCGCGGCCCAGGCCCAGTTGGCCAACGCCCGCGAGCAACTGGGCTACACCGCGCTGGTGGCCGAGGTCCCGGGGGTGATCACCGCCCGCCAGGCCGAGGTCGGCCAGGTGATGCAGGCGACGCAGCCGATCTTCAGCCTGGCCCAGGACGGCGAGCGCGATGCGGTATTCAACGTCTATGAGTCTCTGGTGATGCAGCCACCGGGCCAGGAAACCATCCACATCGCCCTGTTGGACAACCCCAAGGTGACCACCACCGGCAAGGTCCGCGAAGTGACCCCGGTGGTCTCGGCCCAGAGCGGCACGGTACAGGTCAAGGTCAGGCTCGATTCGCTGCCGGCGGGCATGGAGTTGGGCTCGGTGGTCAGCGCCACCGCTCGCGCCAATGCCAAGGCCAGCGTGGTGCTGCCCTGGTCGGCCCTGGCCAAGGATTTGCGCGATCCGGCGGTATGGCTGGTGGACGCTGATGGCAAGGCGCAGTTGCACAAGGTCAAGGTCGGGCGCTACCTGACCGGCAAGGTGATCATCAGCGAGGGCCTCGAGGGCGGCGAGCAGGTGGTGGTGGCCGGCGGGCAGTTGCTGTATCCGGGAGTGCCGGTGGAGATCGCCGGCAAGACCACCGGCCAGGAGCAGCAGCCATGAAGCGCCTGGCCTTGTTGTGGTGCGCTGCTGTGCTGCTGCCTGCTTGCTCCAAGCACGACGCGCCGCCGGAACCGGTGCGCCCGGTGCTGTGGATCCAGGTGACGGCGCAGTCCGAGGAAAGCCTGGGGCGCTTTGCCGGCAATATCCAGGCGCGCTATGAGACCAACCTGGGCTTCCGGGTGCCGGGGCGCATCGCCAAGCGCAATGTCGACGTCGGGGCCGAGGTGGCCCCCGGGGACTTGCTGGCGACCCTGGACCCCACCGACCAGCAGAACCAGTTGCGGGCGGCCCAGGGCGACCTGGCCCGGGTCCAGGCGCAGTGGATCAATGCCCAGGCCAACGCCCGGCGCCAGCAGGAACTGTTCGACCGTGGGGTCGGGGCCCAGGCCCAGCTGGACCTGGCCCAGACCGACATGAAGACCACCCGCGCCTCCCTCGACCAGGCCAAGGCCTCGGTGCAGCAGGCGCGGGACCAGCTCGGCTACAGCGAGCTGCACACCGATCACGGTGGCGTGGTCACCGCCTGGAAGGCCGAGGCCGGGCAGGTGGTGAGCGCCGGCCAGCAGGTGGTGACCCTGGCCCGGCCGGAGGTCAAGGAAGCGGTGATCGACCTGCCGGCGAACCTGGTGGACCAGCTGCCGGCGGACGTGGTGTTCCAGGTCGCGGCGCAACTGGACCC
Source organism: Pseudomonas piscis (assembly GCF_009380155.1). Classification (GTDB taxonomy): domain Bacteria; phylum Pseudomonadota; class Gammaproteobacteria; order Pseudomonadales; family Pseudomonadaceae; genus Aquipseudomonas; species Aquipseudomonas piscis. The sequence continues at coordinate 126,161 of NZ_WHUV01000004.1, forward strand.
GAGCATCGGCACCAGCGCCACGGTGCGCGAGATCGAACCCCAGGCCCAGAGCGCGACCCGCACCCGCCGGGCCCGCCTGACCCTCAAGGACACCCCCGAGGCATTCCGCCTGGGCACCGCCATCAGCGTGACCCTGAGCTCGGCCATCGCGCCGCGCACCGAGCTGCCGTTGAGTGCGTTGCAACAGGTGGATGGCAAGAGCCGGATCTGGGTCATCGATCCCAAGGCCCAGACCGTCTCGCCCCGTGAGGTGACGGTACTGAGCCGCGATGACGATTCGATCCTGATCAGCCAGGGCGTGCAGCCCGGCGAGCGGATCGTCAGCGCCGGCGTCAACAGCCTCAAGCCGGGGCAGAAAGTCAAAATCGATGAGGACCGCGCACAATGACGCCCGCCAGCAAAGGGAGCTTCAACCTGTCCGAGTGGGCGATCAGGCATCAATCCTTCGTCTGGTACCTGATGTTCGTGGCGCTGTTGATGGGCGTGTTCTCCTACATGAACCTGGGGCGCGAGGAAGACCCGTCCTTCACCATCAAGACCATGGTCATCCAGACCCGCTGGCCCGGCGCGACCCAGGAGGAAACCCTCAAGCAGGTCACCGACCGCATCGAGAAGAAGCTCGAGGAACTCGACTCCCTGGACTACGTGAAGAGCTACACCCGCCCCGGCGAGTCGACGGTGTTCGTCTACCTGCGCGACACCACCAGCGGCAAGGACATCCCCGACATCTGGTACCAGGTGCGCAAGAAGATCAACGACATCCGTGGCGATTTTCCCCAGGGTTTGCAGGGGCCCGGGTTCAACGATGAATTCGGCGATGTGTTCGGTTCCATCTATGCCTTCACCGCCGATGGCCTGAGCATGCGCCAGCTGCGCGACTACGTGGAGCAGGTGCGGGCGCAGATCCGCGAGGTGCCGAACCTGGGCAAGGTGGAGATGGTCGGCGAGCAGGACGAGGTGATCTACCTGAACTTCTCCACCCGCAAGCTGGCGGCCCTGGGGATCGACCAGCGCCAGGTGCTGCAGAGCCTGCAATCGCAGAACGCGGTGACCCCCTCCGGGGTGATCGAGGCCGGGCCGGAGCGGATCTCGGTGCGCACCTCGGGGCAGTTCGCCTCGGAGAAGGACCTGGCCTCGGTCAACCTGCGGCTCAACGACCGCTTCTACCGCCTGGCGGATATCGCCGAGGTCAGCCGTGGCTATGTCGATCCGGCGACGCCGATGTTCCGCTTCAACGGCCAGCCGGCCATTGGCCTGGCCATCGCCATGAAGAAGGGCGGCAATATCCAGGACTTCGGCAAGGCTCTGCATGCGCGCATGGACCAGCTGACCGCCGACCTGCCGGTGGGCGTCGGCGTGCACAAGGTCTCCGACCAGGCCGAGGTGGTGGAAGAGGCGGTAAGCGGCTTTACCAGCGCCCTGTTCGAGGCGGTGGTGATCGTCCTGGTGGTGAGCTTCATCAGCCTGGGGTTTCGTGCCGGGTTGGTGGTGGCCTGCTCGATCCCGCTGGTGCTGGCCATGGTCTTCCTGTTCATGGAGTACAGCGGCATCACCATGCAGCGAGTGTCCCTGGGAGCCTTGATCATCGCCCTGGGCCTGCTGGTGGATGACGCGATGATCACCGTGGAGATGATGGTCACGCGCCTGGAGAAGGGCGAGAGCAAGGAGCAGGCGGCGACGTTCGCCTATACCTCCACGGCCTTCCCGATGCTCACCGGGACCCTGGTGACCGTGGCCGGGTTCGTGCCCATCGGCCTGAACGCCAGCTCCGCCGGGGAATACACCTTCACCCTGTTCGCAGTGATCGCGGTGGCGATGCTGGTGTCGTGGGTCGTCGCGGTGCTGTTCGCCCCGGTGGTCGGCGTGCATATCCTGAGCTCCGACGTCAAACCCCACTCCGAGGAGCCAGGCCGCATCGGCCGGGCTTTCAACAATGGCTTGCTGTGGGCCATGCGCAACCGCTGGTGGGCCATCGGCATCACCGTGCTGTTGTTCGTTGCCTCGGTGTTCGGCATGGGCCTGGTGCAGAACCAGTTCTTCCCGTCCTCGGATCGGCCGGAGATCCTGGTGGACCTGAACCTGCCGCAGAACGCCTCGATCAACGAGACCCGCAAGGCGGTAGATCGCCTGGAGGCGACCCTCAAGGACGATCCTGACATCGAGCGCTGGAGCACCTACATCGGCGAAGGCGCGATCCGTTTCTACCTGCCGCTGGACCAGCAATTGCAGAACCCCTACTACGCCCAGCTGGTGATCGTCAGCAAGGGCCTGGAGCAGCGCGGGGCCTTGATCGAGCGCTTGCAAAAACGCCTGCGCCAGGACTTCGTCGGCATCGGCAGCTATGTCCAGGCCCTGGAGATGGGGCCGCCGGTGGGCCGGCCGATCCAGTATCGGGTCAGCGGCAAGGACATCGACCAGGTGCGCAAGCACGCCATCGCCCTGGCGGCCGAGCTGGACAAGAATTCCCACGTCGGCGAGATCATCTACGACTGGAACGAGCCGGGCAAAGTGCTGCGCATCGACATCGCCCAGGACAAGGCGCGGCAACTGGGCCTGTCTTCGGAAGACGTGGCGCAGCTGATGAACAGCATCGTCAGCGGTTCCACCGTGACCCAGGTGCATGACGACATCTACCTGATCAAGGTGGTCGGCCGCGCCGACGACAGCGAGCGCGGTTCGCCGGATACCTTGCAGAACCTGCAGATCGTCACCCCCAGCGGCACCTCGATCCCGGTGCTGGCTTTTGCCAGCGTGCGCTACGAACTGGAGCAGCCCCTGGTGTGGCGCCGCGATCGCAAGCCGACCATCACCATCAAGGCGGCGGTGCGCGATGGGATCCAGCCCACCGACCTGGTCAAGCAGCTCAAGCCGACCATCGACAGGTTCGCTTCCGGCCTGCCGGCCGGCTATTCGGTGGCCACCGGCGGCACCGTGGAGGAGAGCGGCAAGGCCCAGGGGCCGATCGCCAAAGTGGTGCCGCTGATGCTGTTCCTGATGGCGACCTTCCTGATGATCCAGCTGCACAGCGTGCAGAAGATGTTCCTGGTGGCCAGTGTCGCGCCCCTGGGGCTGATTGGCGTGGTCCTGGCCCTGGTGCCGACGGGGACGCCCATGGGCTTCGTGGCGATCCTCGGGATCCTGGCGCTGATCGGCATCATCATCCGCAACTCGGTGATCCTGGTGACCCAGATCGATGAGTACGAGCAGGCCGGCTACGACCCCTGGGATGCGGTACTGGAAGCCACCCACCACCGGCGGCGGCCGATCCTGCTGACCGCCGCGGCGGCCAGCCTGGGGATGATCCCCATCGCCCGGGAAGTGTTCTGGGGGCCGATGGCCTACGCCATGATCGGCGGCATCATCGTCGCCACCTTGCTCACCCTGCTGTTCCTGCCGGCGCTGTACGTGGCCTGGTACAGGATTCGCGAACCGCAGAAAGAAGCCGGTTGAGGCAGGGCCCTGCGCGTGTTGCGCACAGGGTTTTTCCCGGATGCCGGCGGGACGGGCTGCGCTTGGCTTTACACTCTGGCCATTCATTCGAGAAGAGATTGCTCATGTCCTGCGTTGCCCGGCCTCTTCGTGGCCTGTTACTCGCCGCCGCCCTGCTGCTGTCGCCCTGGGCGCTGGCCCAGCCGTTGTTGGAAAACTCGCTGTGGCAGGTCGAGATCGATCCGGCGACCCTGGCGATTCGCGTCACCCCTGCCGGTCAGCCGGCCGTGCAAGCCTCGGCGGGTGTGGACAGCCACCGGGTCAGCGCCTTGCAACAGACGCCGCAGCAGCTCAGCTGGCAATGGGACGATGGCGCCTGGAGCCTTAGCGCGACCCTGCGCCAGCGCGACCTGGTGTTCTCCATCCAGGCCCGGGAGGCGGGCTCGCTGACGTTCCTGCGCCAGCCGGCCAGCGCCATGGGCAGGGGGCTGGTCTGGCCTTTGGCCGAGGGGCACTACGTACCGACGGGGGACCTGCGCTGGCAACGGTTTCTACTGGACCAGGGCGAGGTCAACAGTACCCAGGACCTGAGCCTGCCGCTGTGGACCCTGGATCACGGCGCCTTCACCCTGAGCTGGCTGCTGACCCGACCCTATAACAACCGCCTGAGCCTGAGCGCCGAAGGGCCGGCCATGGCGCTGACGGGGCAGCATCAGTTCACCCGCCTGGAACCCGATGCGCCGCTGACCATGACCTTGTACCTGGGGGACGCCGACCTGCTGGCGGGCGCCAAGCGCTATCGCCAATGGCTGATCGACAACGGGCGCTACGAGACCCTGGAGGCCAAGCTGGCGCGCACGCCGCAAGGCAGCAGGTTGCTGGGGGCCAGTCATGTTTATCTGTGGGGCAACGATCTGCTGGGGGACGCCGATGTGCGCAACTGGCCGCAGTTGCTACAGGACTTGCAGGGTAACGAGCCGCTGGCGATGAAGCTGCGGGCCGGCCTGGACAAGGACAGCGCGAAGATCCTCAAGGCGCCCGCGGCCAACCTGGATGCCTATCAGCGCACCACCCTGCTGCGCAGCCTCAACAGCGCGCTGAACCAGCAGGCCCGTCTGGGCTGGCAGGGCGCGGACGAGCCCGACATGCAAGCCCTGGCCCAGGGTTACGGCGAGCTGCGCACGCAGATGGCCAAGGTCTTCGCCAAGGCCTTGAACACCGACCCGGCGCGTTGGGGCAGCAGCCTGTCGCTGGCGACCATGGAGCGTTTGCAGGCGGCCGGGCTGAGCCGTTTGTGGCTGGGCCTCGGCGAAGGTTGGGAGGGCGGGCTATGGCACCCCGAAGCGGTGCGGGCCGGGGTGGCCGCGGGTTATCTGGTGGCACCCTACGACTCCTACGAGACCGCGTTGCGCAGCAATGAAAACCCCGACTGGAGTACCGCCCACCTGGGCTCGCGGGCCAACCGCGAGTGCGCGATCGTGCTGGAAAACGGCCAGTTCAAAAGCGGTTTCCAGCAGTCCGGGCATTACACCGACCCACGTTGCGTCAGGCCACTGCTGGAGGCCCGGGTCAAGGCCGTGCAGGCCCGGGTCGGGTTCAATAGTTGGTTCCTCGATGCCTACGCCACCGGCATGCTGTTCGACAGCTACCGCGCCGAGAGGCCGATGACCCAGGCGCAGAACGCCGAGGGCAATATCGATGCTTCGCGCTGGATTGCCGAGCAGCAGCAACTGGTCAGCGGTTCCGAAGACGGCAATGGGGTGACGGCCGGCGGCGTGCTGTTCGCCCATGGCATGCAGACCCCGGTCATGGGCTGGGGCGATGAGCAGATGAGCAAGGAGGTGAAGTCTCCCTACTACCTGGGCAACTGGTACCCGCCGGAGCAGCCAGCGGTGTTCTTCAAGAGCGCGCCGCTCAAGGAGCCCTACCGCACGGTGTATTTCGCGCCGGCGACACGTGTGCCGTTGTACCAGGCGGTGTTCCACGGGTCGCTGGTGACCAGCCACCATTGGCTGTTCGACAGCCTCAAATTGAGCAATGTGCGGGTCGAGAACGAATTGGCCCAACTGCTCTACAACGTGCCGCCCTTGTATCACCTGAGTGCCGCCACGTTGCGCCAGCGCCTGCCGCCGATGGTCCGCCAGGATGCATTTTTCCGGCCTTTGCACCAGCGCCTGGGCACCCAGGCCCTCACGGATTTTCGCTGGCTGACGGCGGACCGCCAGGTGCAGCAGGTCACCTTTGCCGACGGTTCGCGGCTGCTGGCGAATTTCGATGCCCAAGCCCGTGAAGTGCAGGGCGTGAGGTTGCCGGGGCAGAGCATCAAGGCGCTGCTGGCGGACGGCGAGGTGCATGAGTATCAGGTCGCGCTCCAGCCCTGAGCCGCCCGGCGGCAGGCTGTGGCCTCAGGCCTTGCGCCAGACGCTGGCCAGCCAGGGTTGTTGTTCCCGGGGTAGGCCGGCGGGGCGGTAGTAGTGCTCCAGTTCGATGAAACCTGCGGCGGTGAGCAGTGCCTGCCAGGCCGCGAGGTCGTGGTAGGCGCCGTAGCGGGCGCCATTCCAGCCTTCCTGGTTGTCGCCCCTGGGGTTGGAGCTGAACAGCACGCCGCCGGGCTTCAAGGTGCCGTGCAGTTGCTTGAGCACCCGGGGCAGTTCCTGGCCGGGAACGTGGAACAGCACGGCGTTGGCGAAGATCCCGTCGAAGCGTGCCGCTGGCAGGTCGAGCTTGAGGAAGTCTTGCTGCCAGACTTCGCAGCCGCTGTCTTGCCGGGCCATCCGGGCGAACTCCTGGCTGCCGTCCAGGCCGATGGCCACATGGCCCAGGCGGGTGAAGGTGCGCAGGTCGCGCCCCGGGCCGCAGCCGAAGTCCAGCAGGGTGAAGGGCGCGGTGCCCTGGATATGCCGCAGCAGGGCGTCGATGTTCTGGCTGACGTCGTGGTCGCGGGTGCCTTCGCGAAAGCCTTCGGCCACCTGGTTGTAGTGGCCAAGGGTGGTGGCGGTGATGGTATCGAGATCGTCGGGGGCAAGTTTCATGGCGGCAGGATGGCGTGATGGGGACCGGCTCAATATACACCTGTGCAAAGGCAAGGTTGGCGGGTGCTGCGCGCCCGTACGCAGCCTGCGGCAGCGGCTACACGAAGTGGGTCTTGTGGGTACGCGCTTGTAGCCGCTGTCGAGCCTGCGAGGCTGCGCCACTTCAGGTGCGCGAAGCGGCTCAGCGCTTGTTGAGGCGCCGGGCCAGGTGGTCGCCGCCGAGCTGGATCGCCGCCACCAGGAGCACCAGCAACACGATCACCGTGAGCATGATCTGGCTGTCGAAGCGCTGGTAGCCGTAGCGGTAGGCGATGTCTCCCAGCCCGCCGGCCCCGATGGCCCCGGCCATGGCCGAGGAGTTGATCATGGTCACCAGGGTGATGGTGAAGCCGCCGACTATGCCCGGCAGGGCCTCGGGCAAGAGCACGTGCCAGACAATGTGCCAGCGTCGGCAGCCCATGGCCTGGGCCGCTTCGATCAGCCCATGGTCGACCTCGCGCAGGCTGACTTCGGCGATCCGCGCGAAGAACGGGGTGGCGGCGATGGTCAGCGGCACCACGGCCGCCCATACCCCGTAGGTGGTGCCGACGATCAGCCGGGTGAAGGGGATCAGCGCCACCATCAGGATCAGGAACGGGATCGAGCGGAACAGGTTGACGAAGGCCCCCAGCGCCCGGTTCAGCGCTGGAGCCTGGTAGATCCCGCCCTTGCCGCTGGTGACCAGGATCACCGCCAGGGGAATCCCCGCCAGCAGGGCGATCAACGACGACACGCCGACCATCAGCAGGGTATCCAGGACGCCCTGGAGCAAACGTTCAAACCACATAACCCAGCACCTCTACCTGTTGTGCCCATTGCCTGGCGCGCTGGCGCAGTTCCTCGGCGCCCAGGGACGAGCCCTGCACCGCCAGCAGCAGCTGGCCCAGGGCATGGCCCTGGATGCGCTCGACCCCGCCTTGCAGCAGCCGCACGCGCCCGCCCAGGGCGTTGAACAGCGCCGCCAGGTCCGGCTCGTCACGTTGTGCGCCGGTAAAGCGCAGGCTCAGTACCACGGCCGCTGCGGCGCTCTCGGGATGGCTGCGCAGGCGTTGGCGCAACTCCTCGGGCAGTTCATGTTGCAAGGGCGCCAGCAGGGTCTTGCTGACCTCGTGCTGTGGGTCGCCGAAGACCTTCCACACCGGGCCCTGCTCGACGATCCCCCCACGCTCCAGGACCACCACCCGGTGGCAGATATCGCGGATCACCGCCATCTCGTGGGTGATCAGGATGATGGTCAGGCCCAGGCGCTGGTTGATCTCTTGCAACAGGCCGAGGATCGACTGGGTGGTCTCCGGGTCCAGGGCCGAGGTGGCCTCGTCGCACAGCAGGATCTCGGGGTCGTGGACCAGGGCCCGGGCGATTCCCACCCGCTGCTTCTGGCCGCCGGACAGCTGCGCCGGATAGGCCTGGTGCTTGTCCTTCAGGCCTACCAGTTCCAGCAGTTCGCGGACCTTGCGCTGGCGCTGGGCCTTGGGCACCCCGGCCACCTTCAGCGGCAACTCGACGTTGTGCCACACGGTCTTGGCCGACATCAGGTTGAAGTGCTGGAAGATCATGCCGATGCGTCGGCGCAGGGCCACCAGGCGGTCTTCGTCGAATTCGCCGATGTCCACCTGGTCGATCAGCACCCGGCCGCTGCTGGGGCGTTCCAGGCGGTTGATGGTGCGGATCAGCGACGACTTGCCGGCGCCGCTGCGGCCGATGATGCCGAACACCTCGCCGCGCTGGATCGCCAGGTCGATGCCGTGCAGGGCCTGGACCGGACCCTGCTGGCCCTGGTAGGTCTTGCCCAGGCCGATGAAGCGCACCTGGGCGCGGTTCAGGTCCGGATGCAGCTCGGTCCGTTCGGCGCTCTGGGGTTCGGGTTCGGGGAGCGGGAGCTTGCGTGTGGCGACTGTCATCTCAACCTTCCCAACCGGCCTGGTAGAGCTTGCCGTGGGCCTGGTCCAGGGCGGCGCGCACGGCGGGCGAATGCTGGTAGATATCGACGAACTTGATCAGTCGCGGGTCGTTCTTGCTCTTGGGCTGGATCACGAACTGGATCACGTACTCCTTGTGGTCCAGGCCATCGAACAGCAGCGCCGAGCCGGCATCGAAGGTCTTGGCCAGGCGGATGTAGGCTGGGTAGCCCTGGACCAGGTCGGCGTCGTCGTAGGCGCGCACCAGTTGCACAGCCTCGACCTGGAGGATCTTGATCTTCTTCGGGTTGGCGATGATGTCGTCCTCGGTGGCCTTGTAGCCGACCCCGGGCTTGAGGTCGATCAGCCCGGCCTTGGCCAGCAGCTGCAGGCCGCGACCGCTGTTGATCGGGTCGTTGGCGATGGCCACGCTGGCGCCTTGGGGCAGTTCGTCGAAGCTTTTGTACTTCTTCGAGTACAAGCCGACGTTGTTGATGATCCCCGGGGCGAAGGGCACCAGGTCGAAACCGGCGGCGGCCTTGGCGTTTTCCAGGAACGGGATGTGCTGGAAGTAGTTCACGTCGATGTCGCCGGCGGCCAGGCTGACGTTGGGCGCGATCCAGTCGCTGAACTCCACCAGTTCCACCTTCAGGCCTTGCTTGCCGGCTTCGGCGACGGCGGCCTCCAGGGGAATGGCGAAGGCGGCGGTGGTGCCGACCTTGAGTGGCGGTTCGGCGGCGAAGACGCTGCCGGCGAAGAGCCCGAGGGCGAGGGCCAGTGCTTTGACCGGATGGCGCGGGAGCTTGGTGTTCATGGTCTTGGGTTCCAGTCAGTGCATCGAGGTTTTTGGGGTATTACGGTCTTATCGCGGACAAGCCTCGCTCCTGCGCATGCCTCTGCAGGAGCGAGCGGGCGGCGGTCCGACTTGCCCGCGATGCCGTTAGCGGCGGTAGGCCGCGCCGGTGTGGCGAGCGGGCAGCTTGCGGTCCTGGTGGAAGAGCTTTTCGCGCAGGGTCCCGGTCTCGTATGCGGTCTTGTAGGACCCGCGCCGTTGCAGCTCCGGGATCACCAGGTCGATGAAGTCGACATAGCTTTCCGGGGTGACGATGCGGGTCAGGTTGAAGCCGTCCAGGCCGGTCTCGGCGATCCAGGATTCCAGGTCGTCGGCCACCTGCTGCGGTGAACCGACCACGGTGAAATAGCGTCCGCCCAGGGCGTGCTGCTCCAGGAGCTTGCGCCGGGTCCAGTCGTTGTTCTGCAGGTGCTTGGTGGCCGACTGGATGGCGTTGTTCTTCACGTACTGGATAGGTTCGTCGAGCTCGTACTGGGCGAAGTCGATGCCGGTGGAGGCGGAGAAGTGCGCGACCCCGGCCTCGGCGCTGGCATGGCTGAGGTACTCGGCGTGCTTCTTCCAGGCCAGCTCCTCGGTGGCCCCGACGATCACGTTCAGGCCCATGAAGATCTTGATGTCCTCGGGGTTGCGCCCGGCGGCCACGGCGCTGGCGCGGACCTTGTCCACCTGGGCCTTGGTCGCGGCCTTGTTCTGCCCGCTGATGAACACGCATTCGGCGTGGCGTCCGGCGAACACCAGGCCGCGCTCCGAACTGCCGGCCTGGAACAGCACCGGGGTGCGCTGGGGCGAGGGCTCGCACAGGTGATAACCGCTGACCTGGTAGAACTCGCCCTGGTGCTCGACCTTGTGCACCTTGTCCGGCCGGGCATAGATGCGCTGCTCGCGGTCGTTGACCACGGCGTCGTCTTCCCAGCTGCCTTCCCAGAGCTTGTACAGCACCTCCAGGTATTCGTCGGCCTGGTCGTAGCGGCGGTCGTGCTCGATCTGCTCCTTGAGGCCCATGGCCTGGGCGGCGCTGTCCAGGTAGCCGGTGACGATGTTCCAGCCGACCCGGCCACGGCTCAGGTGGTCGAGGGTGGAAAGCCTGCGGGCGAACAGGTAGGGCGCCTCGTAGGTGAGGTTGGCGGTGAGGCCGAACCCCAGGTTGCGGGTGACCGCGGCCATGGCCGAGACCAGCAGCAGCGGGTCGTTTACCGGCAGCTGGATCGACTCCTTGAGCGTCACGTCCACCGAGTCCTGGTAGACGTCGTAGACCCCGACGATGTCGGCGATGAACAGCCCGTCGAACAGTCCGCGCTCCAGCAACTGGGCCAGCTCGGTCCAGTACTCGAGGCTCTGGTACTGGGTGGAGGTGTCCCGTGGGTGGGTCCACAGGCCGTGGTTGATGTGCCCGACGCAGTTCATGTTGAAGGCGTTGAGCAGGATCTTCTTCTTGGTGGGGGCGAGGGCGCTCATCAGATGGTCCCCCGCAGTGGCGGGTTCTGCTGGTTGAGGTAGTAGTTGCCCACGGCGTGGTACTTCCAGCGCACCGGGTCGTGCAGGGTGTGCACCCGGGCATTGCGCCAGTGGCGGTCCAGGCCGTACTCGGCCAGGGTCGCCTGGCTGCCGGCCAGTTCGAACAGGGTGCTGCCGGCGGCCAGGGAAATCTCCGTGCTCAGGGCCCGGGCCTCGGCCACGGCGATGGAGGCGGCCGCCACGGTCTCGGCGTTGGTCTGGGCCTGGGCGCGGTCGAGGAATTCCCCGGCCCGTTCCAGCAGGGCCTCGGTGGCGTGCAGGCGAATGCTCAGGTGGCCGAAGCTCTTGATGGTCAGCGGGTCGTCGGTGGCCTTGTCGTGGCCGGAATCGATCCACGGCCGGCTCTTGGTCCGTACGAAGCGCAGGGCGTCTTCGTAGGCGGCGCGGGCGATGCCGGTGTCGATGGCGGCGTGGAGAATCTGCGCCAGGGGGCCGACCGGGGTCGGACGCTCGAAGGCGCTCTGGAACGGCACCACGTCGGCGGCGTCCACGGCCACGCTTTCGAAGACCACCGAGCCACTGCCGGTGGTGCGCTGGCCGAAGCCGCTCCAGTCGTCGATCACGTTCAGGCCCTGGCTGTCGGCGGGGACGAAGGCCAGTTGCTGGATGCCGTCCTCATCCACCACCGAGGTGGGGATGCGCTGGGCGTAGATGGCGCCGGTGGCGTAGAACTTGCGCCCGTCGATGCGGTAGCCCTGGCCGCTGCGGTCGCGGCTCAGGCGGGTGGTGCGGTCGTGGGCGGTCTTGGTACCCAGCTCGGCCAGGGCGTTGCCGAAGCGTCGGCCGGCCAGGACCTCGGCGTACAGCCGTTGCTTCTGCTGCTCGCTGCCGTTCACCCGCAGCACTTCGAGGGCATAGAAATGGTTTTGCGGGATCTGGCCCAGGGAGGCGTCGGCCTCGGCGATCAGCGCGGTGACCTTGGCCAGGGTGACGTTGGAGACGCCAGCGCCGCCGTATTCCTTGGGTACGCTGATGCCCCACAGGCCGGAGCGGCTGAAGGCTTCCAGCTCGGGGTGCGGCAGGCGCCGCTCGCGATCGCGCAGGGCGCTGTCGCGCTTGAAATCTTCCGCCAGGTCGCTGGCGACAATCAGGGCTTGCTCGTCGCTGGTGATGACCGCGACGTGTTGAGAAAGAGACATGTGTTTCTCCAGAGATCTGGTCAAAAGCGTTCTGGTCGGTTAAATCCAGGAATGACGGGCCGGCAGCGTGCCGTTCAGGTGATAGGCGCCCACGGCGTGGTACTTCCAGCGCACCGGGTCGTGCAGGGTGTGCACCCGGGCGTTGCGCCAGTGACGGTCAAGGTTGAATTCGGCGAGGGTGGCGCGGCTACCGGCCAGCTCGAACAGTTTCTCGCTGGCTTGCAGGGAGATCTCGGTGGTCAGCACCTTGGCTTCGGCCACGGCGATGGAGGCGCGGGCCGCGGCCTCGACGGTGACCGGTGCCGCGCTGACCTGGTCCAGTACTTGGCCGGCCTTGCGCAGCAGGGCCTCGGCGGCGTGCAGTTCGATCTGCAGCTTGCCGATGTCGGCGATCACATAGAGGTCGTCGCTGGCCCGTTCGACGTTGGCGTCGATCCACGGCCGCGAGCGTTCACGGACGAAGCGAATGGCATCGGCCAGGGCTTCGCGGGCGATCCCGGCGTCGATGGCGGCCTGGATCAGTTGCGAGGCGGCGCCCTGGATGTTCGGGGTCTCGTTGATCTTCCAGTTGTCCAGCACCAGCTCGGAATCCACCCGCACGTTGTTCAGCAAGATGGTGCCGCTGGCGGTGGTGCGCTGGCCGAAGCCCGACCAGTCATCGATGATGCGCAGCCCCGGGGTGCCACGGCGGACGAAGGCCAGGACCTGGCGACCGTCGTCGTTGAGCGCCTTGACCGCCACCCAGTGGGCGAACAGCGCACCGGTGGAATAGAACTTCTGGCCATTGAGCACATGGCCGTCGGCGTCGGCGCTGATCCGCGCCTTGAGCTCCAGGGTGTTCTTGGTGCCGCGTTCGGGCCCGGCATTGCCGATGCGCCAGCCTTCCAGGACGCTTTGCAGCAGTTGTTTCTTCTGGCGCTCGGTGCCGCAACCGAGAATCAGGTTGAGGATCCCGAACTGGTTCTGCGGGATCTGCCCGAGGGCCGGGTCCGCGGCGGAAATGATCGCGAAGACCTCGGCCACGGTCACGTAGGAAACCTGTGGGCCGCCATAGGCCCGGGGAATGGCGATACTGCCCAGGCCGCTGCGGGTGAACTGCTCGACCAGCGCCCAGGGCAGCTTGCGCTGGCGGTCGCGCTGGGCGGCCTGCTGGCGGGCCACGTCGGCCAGTTCATGGGCGGCTTGCAGGGCCTCGGCGTCGTTACGCAAGACCTGTGCGGGCAACAACAGGGGGGCAATGTCCAGGTCGCTCTGGACCTGTGCTTCTACCAGACTGGACATCAGTGCCACTCCTTGGCTGCACGCAATGCCCTGGCGATCTGCACTGGGGTGATTGTGTTCCGAACCATACCTACCTCACATCTTTGGATAGGCCGCGTCATGCGGCGAAATCAGGATCAAGAATGTCCGGTGGTCCGGTGGCATATACCCTAAACGTGGATAAAAATTAAATAAACTAACTTATAGGAATATGTATAGAAGAGGGTTACGTATACGTCAGGCGGGGGCATTGGGCGTGTGGGTATTGGGGCTTGTGCAGCCGCTGCCGCAGGCTGCGCATGGGTGCGCAGCGGCTGTGGGTCTTGGGGGTTGAAGGCCCTGCGGGCCTTGGCGCAGCTCGGCAGCGGCTACAGGCGAGGGTGGCGTTTGGCGTGGCCGCTGCCGCAGGTTGCGTAGCGGCCTTGGGGTTCTTGGGGTGGGTCAGGCCGAGGTGAGGAACTTGCTGAGGAACTGCCGGGTGCGTTCTTCCCGGGGGTGGGCGAACAGGGCCTTGGCTTCGCCCTGTTCGACGATCACCCCCTTGTCGAAGAAGATCACCCGGTTGGCCACGTCGCGGGCGAAGCTCATCTCGTGGGTGACGATGACCATGGTGCGCTTCTCCTCGGCCAGGCCGCGGATGGTCGCCAGCACCTCGCCCACCAGCTCCGGGTCCAGGGCCGAGGTGGGTTCGTCGAACAGGATCACCTTGGGTTCCATGGCCAGGGCCCGGGCGATTGCCACCCGCTGCTGCTGGCCACCGGACAGGCGTCTGGGGTAGGCGTCTTCCTTGCCCGCCAGGCCGACCTTGGCCAGGAGCTTGCGGCCCAGGGCCAGGGCCTGCTCGCGTGGGGTCTTCTTCACCACCAGCGGGCCCTCGACGACGTTCTCCAGGGCGGTGCGGTGGGGGAACAGGTTGAAGTTCTGGAACACGAAACCCACTTGCTGGCGCAGTTGGCGGATCCGCCCTTGCTGCTGGCTCAGCGGGACATTGCTGTCGATGGCGATGTCGCCGATGCGGACCCGGCCGCTGGTGGGTTCCTCGAGGAAGTTCAGGCAACGCAGGAAGGTGGTCTTGCCCGAGCCACTGGGGCCGATGATGGCCACCACCTCGCCTTCCTTGACCTCCAGGTCGATGCCATTGAGCACCGTCTGGCCCTTGAACTGCTTGGTCAGTTTTTCCACCACGATCATGGCTTCAAGACTCCTGGTCGTGCCGATTGACCCGCTCTTCCAGACGGTGCTGCAGGTGCGCGAGCACGCTGGCCAGGACCCAGTAGATCAGAGCGGCGGCAAGATACATGGTGAAGATTTCGAAGGTCCGGGCGGTGATCAGCTGCGCCTGGCGGAACAGTTCCGGGACCTGGATGGTGGCGGCCAGGGCGGTGTCCTTGACCAGCGAGATGAAGCTGTTGCCCAAGGGCGGCAGGGCGGTGCGCATGGCTTGCGGCAGGATCGCCCGGCGCAGGGTCTGGGCCCGGGTCATGCCGATGCTGGCGGCGGCTTCCCACTGGCCACGCTCGATGGAGCCGATGGCGGCCCTGAGGATTTCACAGGCGTAGGCCGCCATGTTCAGGGAGAAGCCGATCAGCGCCGCAGGCAGCGGGTCCAGCTCCAGCCCCAGTTGCGGCAGGCCGTAGTAGATCACGAAGAGCTGCACCAAGAGCGGCGTGCCGCGAAAGAACGACACGTAGATCCGGGCGATCCAGCTCACCAGCGCGAAGCGCGACAAGCGCATCAAGGCCAGGCCGAAGCCCAGCAGCAGTCCGAAGAACATGCCGCCCAGGCTCAGGATCACCGTGTAGTACGCGCCCTTGAGCAGGAATGGCGCCGAGTCCAGCGCCAGTTGCAGGCCTGCTTCCATTATTGGGTGACGTCAGCGTTGAAGTATTTTTCCGAGAGTTTCTTCAGCGTGCCATCGGCCCGCAGCTCCTCGATCGCCTTGTTCACTGCGGCCAGCAGTTCCGGTTCGCCCTTGCGCAGGGCCACGCCGGACTCCTGGCGGGAGAAGGGGTCGCCGGAGACCACCAGGGTGTCCTTGGTTTTCTTGATCAGCTCGAAGGCCGCCAGGCGGTCCACCAGGATGGCTTCGATACGGCCTACTCGCAGGTCCTGGTACTTGGTCGGATCGTCGTCGTAGGTCTTGATGATGGCGTTGGGCACGTTTTCCTTCAGCCATTGCTCGTAGTTGGTGCCCAGGCCCACCCCGACCTTGTGCCCGGCCAGGTCGGCGGCGGTCTTGAACTTGCCCTCGTCCTTCTTCTGGGTCAGGGCCTGGATGCCGGAGACGGTGTAGGGGGTGGAGAAGTCGTACTTCTTCTTGCGCTCCTCGGAGATGGTCACCTGGTTGACCACGGCGTCCAGGCGCTTGGATTCCAGGGCCGCGAGGATGCCGTCCCACTTGGTCGGCTGCAACTTGACCTTGACCCCGAGCTTGTTGGCCAGGGCTTCGGAGAATTCCACTTCGAAGCCGGTCAGCTTGCCGTTTTCGTCGACGTAGCTGAACGGTGGGTAGGTGCCTTCCAGGCCGACGTTGATCACCCCCGCGTCCTTGATCTTCTGCAGTTGCTCGCCGGCAACCGCTTGCCCCATCAGTCCGGCACCGAGGGCCAGGCCCAGTGTGCCAATCAGCAGATTGCGACGCAGTACGGAAAGATTCATGACAAGCCCCTGTGGTTTCTTATGCACGATGCGAGTGGGTGGTGCGGGTCGAACGGTGAGCCGGAATGCAGGTTTCATCCTGCCCTAAATGCAGCGTATGCGTCTCCCGGCAAATTCGCCTGCGCCGCGACTATAAGTACTCTTTTATAGATATAAAAATAATATAAATTCACATTTATATTTCCTAAAAGAATATCTAATTCATCCCTTGCAGCCGCTGCCGCCGGCTGCGCACGAGCGCAAGGCACTCGCCTTTGCCGATGTATTTCCTTGCTTTGATCTTCAGCTGAAGGCCCCGGCATAAGCGAACAGCGCCGGGGCTCCGCCGGTGTGCAGGAACAGGATCGGGCCCTCGTCGAATCGCTGGCGACCGATGCCGTCCAGCAACCCGGCCATGGCCTTGCCGGTGTAGACCGGGTCCAGCAGCAAGCCCTCCTGGCTGGCCAGGAGCTTGACTGCGGCCAGGGTGCCGGCATTGGGCTCGCCATAGCGCGGGGCGAAATACTCGTCCCACAGCTGCACGTTGAAACTTTGCGGCAACGGCACGCCCAACAGTTCGGCGGTGCGCTCGGCCAGCCCCTGGACCTTGGGTCGCTGGTCTTCCTCGGTGCGCGAGACGGTAACGCCGATCACCGGCAGTTGCGGCAAGGCTTCGCTCAGGCCCAGGGCCAGGCCGCTGTGGGTGCCGGCGCTGCCGGAGGCCAGGACTACGGCGGCGAAGCGCAGGCCGCTGTCCTCGATCTGTTGCGCCAGCTCCAGGCCGGCGCGCACGTAGCCCAGGGCGCCCAGGGCATTGGAACCGCCGATGGGCACCAGGTAGGGCTTCTTGCCATTGCTGCGCAGGCGCGCGGCCAGGGCCTGGAGCTGCTCGTCGGCCTGGTCGAGGTTGTCCACCAGCTCGACCTTGGCATCGAACAGTTCCAGCAGCAGGCGGTTGCCGTTGCCCAGGTAGTTGGCATCGTCGGTGCCGATGGGGTTTTCCAGCAGGGCGACGCAACCCAGGCCCAGTTGGGCGGCCAGGGCCGCGGTCTGGCGTACGTGGTTGGACTGGATGGCCCCGGCGGTGACCAGGGTGTCGGCACCCTGGGCCAGGGCATCGGCCGCCAGGTATTCGAGCTTGCGCAGCTTGTTGCCGCCCATAGCCAAGGGCGTGGTGTCGTCACGCTTGATGTAGATGTCGCGGCCGGTCCAGGCCGACAGGCGTTGGAGCTTTTCCAGGGCGGTGGCGTGGCCGAGCAGGTCGAGGCGGTCGAAACGGGCGAGCTGTTGTTTGATCATGAGTCCGCACGGAACAAGGAAGGTGCAACGACTATAGGCAGCGATATTTGGCCGGGCAACCGCCGATCGCTTATGCCAAAAAATGCTTATGTGCACACAATTAGTTCTTAGGGGTGGTCGTGACCGGGCGTAAAGTGATCGCCGTTTGCGCGGCCTGACAGTCCGGCCGCCCGAGTCTAGGAGTCTTATCGTGAGCGAGCGTTCCAGCCATTGGCAATTGCAGACCATCGTCGGTCAACTGCGCGATGCCCGTGATCAGTGGCGTAGCCGCAACGGTCGGGTCAGCGGCGAGCAGGGTGGCCGCGAGCTGCCGTCGCGGGCGGCCATGGCGGAGATCCTCGAGGCCCTGTGCGGTGCGCTGTTCCCCATGCGCCTGGGACCGGTGGACCTGCGCGAGGAGAGCGAGGATTTCTACGTCGGCCACACCCTGGACGCGGCGCTCAACGCCTTGCTGGCCCAGGCGCGCCTGGAACTGCGCTACGTGGCCCGGCAGAACGGTGAAAGCGATATCGACGTCAATGCCCGGGCGATTCGCCTGATCCAGGATTTCGCCCTGGCCCTGCCCGGCCTGCGCGTATTGCTGGATACCGATGTGCTGGCCGCTTACCACGGCGATCCGGCGGCCCGCAGCGTCGACGAAGTGCTGTTGTGCTACCCGGGCATCCTGGCGGTGATCCACCATCGCCTGGCGCACCACTTGTATGGTGCCGGTCTGCCGTTGCTGGCGCGGATCAGCTCGGAAATCGCCCACTCGGCCACCGGCATCGACATCCACCCCGGGGCGCAGATCGGCAAGAGCTTCTTCATCGACCACGGTACCGGCGTGGTGATCGGCGAGACCGCGATCATCGGCGAGCGGGTGCGCATCTACCAGGCAGTGACCCTGGGGGCCAAGCGCTTCCCGGCGGACGAGGACGGCCAGTTGCAGAAGGGCCATCCGCGCCACCCGATCGTCGAGGACGACGTGGTGATCTACGCCGGTGCGACCATCCTCGGACGCATCACCATCGGCAAGGGCTCGACCATCGGCGGCAACGTCTGGCTGACCCGCAGCGTGCCGGCGGGCTGCAACCTGACCCAGGCCAACCTGCAGCACGACGACGGCTCGCAGAAGTAACCTGTGGCCGCTGGCGGGCCTGCGCGGCCCGTTGGCCCTGCCACCCTCAATTTGCGGGCGCTGCGCGCCCGTGCGCAGCCTGCGACAGCGGCTACACGAAGCGGCTACGCATGCCCGGCCGGGCCTTCCGGGGCCGGCCGGGCTTTCTCGCCTCCGATGCGGCCGCAGCGCTGAACGATTGCGCCCGGCATACGTCATACCCTTCCTTGAGCTAGCGTACTGACAGTACCGCTGAGCCCTGCAATTGGTCCTGAACCCCTTATCCATGTTTAACTTGAACGCTTGTTCAAGTTAAACCGGTGGTTCGCTGCCCGCTCACAACAGGAGGCTTGCCTTTGCTGAGTCCGTACATTTCAGCCATGTTTCACCCCTTCGAGGTGCGCCATTCATGAGTGCATCATCCACCCCCGCGAACAGCCTGGTTCGCATGAATCCCCCGGTGTTCTACTTCGCCGCCAGCTTCATCCTGATCTTCGGCGTGGTGGTGATCAGCCTGCCGGAACAGGCCGGTGCCTGGCTGCTGGCCGCGCAGAACTGGGCGGCCAATACGGTCGGCTGGTACTACATGCTGGCCATGACCCTGTACCTGGTCTTCGTGGTGGTCACCGCCTTGTCCGGCTACGGCAAGATCAAGCTCGGTGCCGACCACGACGAGCCCGAGTTCAGCTACCTGTCCTGGGCCGGCATGCTGTTCGCCGCCGGGATCAGCATCACCCTGTTCTTTTTCTGCGTTTCCGAACCCCTGACCCACATGCTCCAGCCGCCCAAGGGCGAGGCGGGTACGGTGGAGGCGGCGCGCCAGGGCATGCAGTTGCTGTTCCTGCACTGGGGCCTGCATGGCTGGGGCGTGTTCGCCTTCGTCGGCATGGCCCTGGCGTACTTCGCCTACCGGCATAACCTGCCGCTGGCCCTGCGTTCGGCGCTGTATCCGCTGATCGGCAAGCGCATCAATGGCCCCATCGGCTATGCGGTGGATGGCTTCGGCATCATCGCCACGGTGTTCGGCCTGGGCGCCGACATGGGGTTTGGCGTGTTGCACCTGAACTCCGGCCTCGACTACCTGTTCGGCATCGCCCACACCCAGTGGATCCAGGTCTTGTTGATCACCCTGATGATGGGCGCGGCGATCACCGTGGCGGTATCCGGGGTCGACAAGGGCGTGCGGGTGATGTCCGACATCAACATGCTGCTGGCGGTAGCGCTGCTGCTGTTCGTGCTGTTCGCCGGCCCGACCCAGCATCTGCTCAATACCCTCATCCAGAACCTGGGTGACTACCTGGGCGCGTTGCCGGCCAAGAGCTTCGATGTCTACGCCTATGACAAGCCCAGCGACTGGCTGGGTGGCTGGACGGTGTTCTACTGGGCCTGGTGGATTGCCTGGTCGCCGTTCGTGGGGCTGTTCATCGCGCGGATTTCCCGGGGTCGGACCATCCGTGAATTCGTCTTCGGCGTGCTGCTGATTCCCCTGGGCTTCACCCTGGCGTGGATGTCGATCTTCGGCAACAGCGCCATCGACCAGGTGCTCAACCACGGCATGAGCGCCCTGGGCATGTCGGCCATCGACAATCCGTCGATGACCCTCTACCTGCTGCTGGAAACCTACCCCTGGAGCAAGACCGTGATCACGGTCACGGTGTTCATCAGCTTCGTGTTCTTCGTCACCTCGGCGGACTCCGGCACCGTGGTGCTCTCCACCTTGTCGGCGCGGGGCGGCAGCGCGGACGAAGACGGCCCGAAATGGCTGCGGGTGTTCTGGGGGGCGATGACCGCCCTGGTCACCAGCGCGCTGTTGTTCGCCGGCAGCATCGATTCGCTGAAGTCAGCGGTGGTCCTGACCTCGCTGCCGTTCTCGCTGATCCTGCTGTTGATGATGTGGGGCCTGCACAAGGCGTTCTACATGGAGTCGCAGAAGCGCATCGCCCAGCTGCATTCCCTGGCGCCGGTATCGGCCTCGCGCCGGGGCCGGGGCGGTTGGCGCCAGCGCTTGAGCCAGGCAGTGCATTTCCCGTCGCGGGACGAGGTGTATCGCTTCCTCGACCAGACCGTGCGCCCGGCCATCGAGGAGGTGACGGCGGTATTCGTCGAGAAGGGCCTGAACGTGATCACCCAGCCCGATCCGGCCAACGACAGCGTCAGCCTGGAAATCGGCCACGGCGACCAGCATCCGTTCGTCTACCAGGTGCAGATGCGCGGTTATTTCACCCCATCCTTCGCCCGGGGCGGCATGGGCCCGAAAGAGCTGCGCAACCGCCGTTACTACCGTGCCGAGGTGCATCTGTCCGAGGGTAGTCAGGACTACGACCTGATGGGCTACAGCAAGGAGCAGATCATCAACGACATCCTCGACCAGTACGAACGCCACATGCAGTTCCTGCATCTGGTGCGCTGATCCGGGGTCTTGCGGCCGGGGGCGCTGCTGCCCCTGGCCTGCGGCTCAAGCCCTCGCTCCGCCCATGGCCAGGTACAGCCCCAGGGCTGCCACCGGCAGGGCGAACACCAGGCAGCCGACCAGCAGTTCCGAACCCAGGGGCTGCTTGGCGCTGACCACTCCCACCGCACCGTTGAGCACGCTCAACGCCAGCCACAGCCCGCAAAAGACGTAGCCCAGGGTGTGTTGGCCAAAGCCCAGCCGTTCACCGATATACAGCACCAGGGCCAGCAGGAGCAGGCCGAAGGCAATGACGATGGTGGTGTGCATGAGGGGCATCTCCTGGCGCCAGCCGACAGGCCGGAAAGAGTCCGGCGGCCCTGTTATCCAGCATAGGTCTCAAACCAGCCCGCCGTTGGCCCGCAGCACCTGGCCGTTGATCCAGCCGGCCGCGGGACTGGCCAGGAAGGCGACGATGGCGGCGATGTCCTGTGGCTGGCCCAGGCGCTCCAGGGGCGGCAGCTTGGCGAAGTGCTGCACCTGCTCCTCGCTCTTGTCCTGCAGGAACAACTCGGTGGCCACCGGTCCGGGCGCCACGGCGTTGACCCTGATGTTGCGCCCGCGCAGTTCCTTGGCGAATACCCGGGTCATGGATTCCACCGCGGCCTTGCTGGCGATGTACACCGCATAGCCGGGCAGGTCGAGGCCTACGGTGCTGCTGGAGAAGTTGACGATGGACCCGCCCTGGTTGAGGCGCGTGGCCGCCTCGCGCAGGGCGTTGAAGGTGCCCCGGGTGTTGATGGCGAAGGTGCGCTCGAACAACTCGTCGCTGTGCTCGGCCAGGGCCTGGACCTTGAGGATGCCGGCGTTGTTGACCAGCACATCGACCTTGCCCAGCTGGGTTTCGGTGGTTTCGAACAGTTGGCGTACCTGGCTGGCGTCGGCCACGTCGGCCTTGACCGCGATGGCCCGGTGGCCGGTCTGGCGCAACTGCACCACCAGCCGCGAAGCCTCCTGGGCATTGCTGGCGTAGTTGATCGCCACGGCATAGCCGTCGGCGGCCAGTTGGCGGGCGATGGTGGCGCCGATACCGCGCGAGGCTCCGGTGACGATCGCGACTTTGCTGGGTTGAACGGTCATGGCGAGTATTCCTGGGCAAGTGTGGCGGTGACGGGATGTGGCGCAGGTTCACCGATTTACCCCTGTGGATAAATGCGCCAGAGTTGCCTTGACTGTTCAAGCAACGCCAACAATCTCGCCTGCGGAGCTGCCTGTGGATCAAGTCAAAGCAATGAAAGTGTTCGTGCGGATCTACGAGCGCAGCAGCTTCACCCTGGCCGCCGAGGACCTGAACCTGCCCCGGGCGACCCTGACTCACACCCTCAACCAGTTCGAGGCCTGGCTCGGCACCCGGCTGCTGGAGCGCAGTACCCGGCGAGTGCGGCCGACCCTGGACGGCGAGGCCTATTACCCGCGCTGCGTGCAATTGCTGGCGCAGCTGGAAGAGGCCGAGCTGGCGTTCCGGGCGGTGCAGCCCAAGGGCCGGTTGCGGGTCGACATGCATGGCACCCTGGCAGGGCATTTCGTGATCCCGCGCCTGGGGCAGTTCATGCAGAGTTATCCACAGATCGAGCTGGCCCTCAGCGAGGCCGATCACTTCGTCGACCTGATCGCCGAAGGGGTGGATTGCGTGCTGCGGGCCGGCACCCTGGGCGACTCAACGCTGGTCGCCCGGCGGGTGGCGAGCCTGGCCCAGGTGACATGCGCCAGCCCCGCCTACCTGGCGCGCCATGGCGAGCCAGGGAGCCTGCAGGACCTGCCCCGGCACCGGGCGGTGAACTATGTCTCGCGCAGTGCCGGCGGGCCGTTGCCCTTCGAGTTCATGGTGGCTGGCGAGCGGCGTGAACTGGCCATCGACGGCGCGCTCTCGGTGTCCGGCGCCCAGGTCTACGGCGCTGCGGCCCTGGCCGGGCTGGGCATCATCCAATGCCCGCGCTACCACGTGGCCGATTCCCTGGCCCGGGGATTGATGTGCGAGATCCTGGTGGACACCCCGCCACCGCCGATGCCGGTATCGGTGGTCTACCCCCATAACCGCCAGCTTGCGCCACGGGTGCGGGTGTTCGTCGACTGGCTGGCCCGGGTCTTCGCCGAAGCCGGCTGACCCACTCCCGCGCTTCCAGGCGCCTGGAGCGCTCCTTTTCACAGGCCAGTCACGGGCTGTTTTTTTCCTGCCGACGGTGGCTGCCACGGCCCGGGCAGGAGTGGTTTTTGCCGTCTATAAACAATGGATGCGACCTGCCTGATACCGATCGGTTAAGGCAATGGCAGGAGCGCGGCTTGCCCGCGATGGAACCCAGGGCGCTGTGTTTTCCAGTCAATACGCGCAACCGTTAACGGGCATCGACCGGCTGCTCCTGCAGGAGCTCAACTCGCTTGACTGGCTGGCGTATGGCTTTCGGCGAATTTTTTGCGCGTTGCAAATAAGTGTCAGCGACTGCGAGCCCTGGGTATTTCTCCAGGACCGGTGTTGGTTGCGGTTTTTGCCTCAGGGGCCGGTGTGGCCACTTTTGAGCATCGTCCAGGGGATGAAAAGGCAAATTGCCATTAGCTACTAAGGACGATTTCGTATTGTGCTACGTGGTACGTAATATATTTCGTGTCGTGCTTTTCGGCGCGATTCTTCGATCCGTCGATTTCAAGAGTGTGCGATCTGGGTTTCGTGGTACGAAGCGCCAGTCGTTGCGCCTCGCTCAATGCCCATCACGGGGTTTTAACCCAGTAAATACGGGGCTTCTCGCTGCTGTAGGAAGCCTGGGGCCTGATGCCCTGTGGGCCAGCACTTTTGGGCTGAAAACCGAGAAAAAGGTTGTTTTTCAGCGATTTTATAGTACGGAAACAAGTATGAATTCGGTATGAAATACGGCATTTCATATCGTTTTAGTTTTGCGGAACTGCCTGGAACCGGGTGGTTCACAACAACAGGGGGAGGCTGGCCGTTGCGCCAGCCGCCATGCCGGAACCGGCCATCCAGAGGTGGCCCCAGTCCAGATGAGGATTCGATGACTTATTCAGCTGCTGAACATCGCTACGACTCCATGCCCTATCGCCGCGTCGGCCGCAGTGGCCTGGTGCTGCCGGCCCTGTCCCTGGGGTTGTGGCACAACTTCGGCGACAGCACGCCGATCGATACCCAGCGCGCCTTGCTGCGCACGGCCTTCGACCTGGGCATCAACCATTTCGACCTGGCCAACAACTACGGTCCGCCCTATGGCAGCGCTGAGATCAACTTCGGCCGTCTGCTGCGCGAGGATTTCCAGGCCTATCGCGATGAGCTGATCATTTCCAGCAAGGCCGGTTGGGACATGTGGCCCGGGCCCTACGGCCAGGGCGGCGGCTCGCGCAAGTACGTGCTGGCCAGCCTCGACCAGAGCCTGCAGCGCATGGGCCTGGACTATGTGGATATCTTCTACTCCCATCGCTTCGACCCGGACACGCCCCTGGAGGAAACCGCCAGCGCCCTGGCCAGCGCGGTGCAGCAGGGCAAGGCGCTGTACATCGGTATCTCTTCCTACTCCGGAGCGAAGACCCGGGAGATGGTCGCCTTGCTCAAGGAGTGGAAGGTGCCGCTGCTGATCCACCAACCGGCCTACAACATGCTCAATCGCTGGGTGGAAAGGGACCTGCTGGAGACCACCGAGGAGCTCGGCGTGGGAGTGATCGCCTTCACCCCGCTGGCCCAGGGATTGCTCACCGACAAGTACCTGGACGGCATTCCCGAGGATGCGCGGGTCAACCGTCCTGGCGGCGGATCATTGCAGGCCTCCCACTTGTCCGAGACCAACATCGCCCATGTGCGGGCCCTCAACGATATCGCCAGGAACCGTGGGCAGAGCCTGGCCCAGTTGGCCCTGGCCTGGACCCTGCGCGATTCGCGGGTGACCTCGGCCCTGATCGGCGCCAGCCGGCCGGAGCAGATCGTCGAGAACGTCGGGGCCTTGCAGAACCTGGGCTTCAGCGTGGAGGAGCTGGCGGAAATCGATCATTTCGCCCGGGAAGGGCGGATCAACCTGTGGGAAAAACCCTCCACCGCCGAGTAGTGTGTACCGCCGCCAGGGCCATGGTCCTGGCGCCCGGAGCCTGCCGGTCGCCTGGAGCATGGCGACCGGCAGTGGGCGCGAGCTTCACTGGCTGTTGGCGCTGACCTTGAGCTCGGAGTGGGTACCGCCTGCGTTGCGCTGCTGGGGTTCGTCCAGGTCGACCTTGGCGATCACCGACAGGCCCGGACGCAGCCGTTCCAGGCCTGGCTGGTCGGCATCGAAGCGGATGCGCACCGGCACCCGCTGGACGATCTTGGTGAAGTTGCCGGTGCCCGGCTCGAAGGGCAGCAGGGCGAAGGTCGAGCCCGAACCCGGGGCCAGGCTTTCCACGGTGCCGGTAATGCTGACCCCCGGCAGGGCGTCGATCTTGATGCGCGTCGGCTGGCCGGGAAGCATGTGCTGGGTCTGGGTTTCCTTGAAGTTGGCCAGGACGTAGAGCTCGTGCAGCGGGACCAGGGTCAGCAGGCGCGAGCCCGGCTGTACGTAGTCGCCCACCTGGACCTGGCGATTGCCCACGGTGCCGTCCATGGGGGCATAGATGGTGGCGTGGCTCTGGTCCTGCTGCGCCAGCTCCAGCCGGGCCTTGGCGGTCACCACCTTGGCCTTGGCCATCTGCAATTGCGCTTGCAGGCGTTCGCGCTGGGCTGAAGTCACGGCCTGGTCGTTCTCGGCCACTTGCAGCATGGCCTGGGCATGGGCGTGGTTCTGCTCGGCGGAGATCGCCTGGGTGCTGTATTTCTCCACTTCGTTGCGCGCCACGGCGCCGGTGGTGACCAGGGTGTCGAAGCGGTTGCGCTCGTCCCCGGCGCGCTTGGATTCGGCCTGGGTGGTGCGGATCGAGGTGCGGGCCGCGAGTACCCGGGTATTGGCCAGGCGCTGCTCGGCGTCCTGGATGGTCAGCGCCGCCTGGGCCAGGGCGACCTGGGCCAGGCTATCGGCCAGGTCGCCTTCGGCCAGGGTGACCCGGCTGTCGAACTCTTCGCTGTTGATGCGCACCAGGGGCTGGCCGGCGGTGACGCTCTGGTGGTCCTTGACCAGCACCTCGGTCACCAGGCCGTGGACCCGTGGTGCGACCGAGGTGGCGTCGGCGGCGATATAGGCATCGTCCGTGGATTCGGTGGACGGCGCCATCAGCACCCAACCCACTCCAACCGCCACCAGGGTCAGGGCGACGGCGCCGGCGATCAGCGGCCGCTTGGAGCGCTTGCGCGGCTTCTCCGTGTCCTGGGCGGCTTGCAGGATAGCGTTCTGGGTCTGGGTGCTCTGCTCCATGTTGAAGCTCCATGCGGTTTTGAATTACGATCATAATATTCACATGACGACCGCAATACTACAGGGAAGTAACCACGTGACGACAAGCGCATCCGACCTCCCTGGCGCGGGCGAGCAGCCGGCTCAAGCGACCCTGCGACGCAAGTTCCTGGTCTTCACCATCATGGCCTTCGGCATGTTCATGGCCCTGATCGACATCCAGATCGTGGCCGCTTCGCTCAACGACGTGCAGGCCGGCTTGAGCGCCGGTCCCGATGAAGTGAGCTGGGTGCAGACCGCCTACCTGATCGCCGAACTGATCATGATTCCCTTCTCGGCCTTCCTCGCCCAGGCGATTTCCACCCGCTGGCTGTTCGCGACCAGCGCGGCGCTCTTCACCTTGTTCAGCGTCGGATGCGGCATGGCCTGGAACATCGAGTCGATGATCGTGCTGCGGGCGCTGCAGGGCTTCACTGGCGGGGCCATGGTGCCGACGGTGTTCGCCGTCGGCTTCGTGTTGTTCGAGGGCAAGCAGCGGGCGATGGTCCCGGCCATCCTCGGCATGACCGCGGTCCTGGCGCCGACCCTCGGGCCCACCGTGGGCGGGCTGGTGACCTTCTACCTGGACTGGCGCTGGATCTTCTTCATCAACGTGCTGCCGGGCCTGGTGATCTGCATCGGCGCGGCGTTGTTGATCGATGTCGACCGTCCCGACCTGCCCATGCTGCGGCGCATCGACTGGCTGCATTTCGCGGCCATGGCCCTGGCCCTGGGCTGCCTGGAATACGTGCTGGAGGAGGGGCCGCGCAAGGACTGGTTCAGCGATACCGGGATCGTCATCTCGGCCTGGGTGTCCCTGGTGTCCTTCGGGTTGTTCATCGAGCGGTCCTTGTATTCGGACAACCCCATCGTGTCGTTGCGACCGTTTCGCGATCGGACCTTTTCCATCGCCTGCCTGCTCAACCTGGTGATCGGCTTCGGCCTGTACTCCTCGACCTACCTGGTGCCGGTGTTCCTGGGCCGGGTGCGCGGCTTCGACAGCCTGGAGATCGGCACCACGGTGTTCGTCGTGGGCATCGGGCAACTGTTCAGCACCATCATCGCTGCCCGGGCCTCGGAGAAGGTCGACCGGCGCCTGATCATCTCGGTGGGGTTCCTGGGCCTGGCCCTGAGCCTGTGGTTGACCTCGCGGATCACTTCCAACTGGGGTTTCGACGAGTTGCTGGTGCCCCAGGTGGCGCGTGGCCTGTTCCTGATGCTGTGCATCGTGCCCAGCGTCAACATGGCCTTGAGTTCGTTCCAGGGGGTGGAGCTGCGCCAGGCGTCCGGCCTGTTCAACCTGATGCGCAACCTGGGCGGGGCCATCGGTATCGCCACGGTCAACACCTGGCTGCAGGACGATGCGCGGACCCAGGTCCTGCACCTGTCGGAGTCCCTTGGCGCCAAGGCGGTGGCAGCCCAGGAACTGATGAGCGAGCTGGCGCTGAAGATCGCCGCCGACACCCCGGACCCCAGCCATGGCTTCCTCATGGCCCAGGGCATCCTCGGCCGGCTGGTGGGGCGCGAAGCCCTGACCCTGGCCTTTGGCGACGTGTTCCGGCTGATGGCCATGATGTTCGTGGTGGCGCTGCTGCTGGTGCCGCTGTGCAAGGTGCCCCCGGCCGCCCCCGCGGCCGAGGAGGAACGGTGAGCAGGGCTACATGATGGGCGGGCCGGACCTGGCCTTGCGCAGCTGGCTGGGGGTGCAGCCCATGTTTTTCCACATCAGCCGGCGCAGTGCGGTGGAATCGGCATAGCCCACTTTGAAAGCAACTTCTTCAATACTCATATTGGTTGTTTCCAATAAGCTCTGGACATGTTGCAGGCGAACTTTCTGGATGAAAGCCATGGGCGGTTTACCTGTGGCGCTGCGAATCCTGCGGGACAAGGTTTTCTCGGTGATTCGCAGATGTTCGGCGATAGTGCTCAGCGGAGGAACGTTTGGCAGGCAGTCTTCGATAAACTTTTCCAGCATCAGGACTTCGCGATTTTCTGTCTGCAAGTTCGATAAAGCCATGTAGTGGTATTGTGCGGGGCGCCCATCTATCAGCAAGTAGCGCATGGTCAGCTCAGCAACTTGATTGCCCATATTGTTGCGCAGGATATATAGCATCAAGTCCATTTGCGACATGCCGGCCCCGGCGGTAATCATATTTCCGTCATGAATAAGCATGCGTTTGGTATCGAGTATCGCCTCGGGATAACGCTGCTTGAAAGTGTCATACAGTTGCCAGTGGGTAGTGACGGTCCGGTCCTGCAGGATGCCCGCTTCGCCGAGGACGAAAACCGCCGAGCAGGAGGCCGCGGTCTGCTGCCCGCGCAGGTGGTGTTCGCGGACCAGCTTGCTCAGCTTGTGGATGTCGCCATGGTCGAGCCGGGAGAGGAGCTCCGTGGACAGACTCAGGCCTGGCTGGCGCTTTTCCGTACGGCAACCGAACAGATTCAGCTCCTGGGTGTTCTCCAGGCCCAGCCCGGGGATGACCAGCATACTGCCTTCGATGGCCTGGACGCGCTCCAGGGGCTGCGCATCCAGACGCATGCCGTTCCTCATTCTTACCGATTCGCTGCTGCCGATGATTTGCCAGGTGATGGTGGGCCGCCCCATGACTTCGGCGACCTGATTGGCGGTGCGCAACACGTCCAGCGTGATCGCGACACTCGACCCCATAGCTCCTTCCAGTGCGATAAGAGTGAGCACATCCATGTCCATTTTCTCCCTGTAACTGTCCATTTGCGCATTAGCAAAATATACAAGCCGGTGGCAGACTTCACAACGCATCCAGGTTTCACTATCTCTGCCCGCGTTAGTTGTCGCGGGACATAAAAATATGCAGTCACCAAGTGATTGCGTTGTTCTGTCAGCAAAATGACATCTTAACTACTGCCTCTGTAATAGCTCCCTGTCGTTGAGGGGGTGTTTGTTCGGTTCCTTAGTGCTGAAAATAATAAGTGACCATCAGGTCGATATAAGGCTCTCCATTTAAAAAGGATTTTGAATGAACTACGCCGTGCCTAGTGACTATCTAAGCGATGTCAATCAGACTTTCTCAGCACAACTAGCAGCCGATGATCAGTCGCTGGCTGCAAACCTGGGTATCGAATGTTTAAGTTCGGTTACCGAAGTGCTGGCCTACCGCGCCTGGCGCCAACCCGAGGCAATAGCCTTCATCCACCTGCTCGACGGCGAGCAGGAGCAGGTCGCCATCAGCTACGCGGAACTCTGGAAGCGTAGTCAACAACTGGCGGGTGCGCTGCAGATCTTCGAACCCCGGGGCAAGCGGGTGCTGATGCTGTTCGAAACCGGCATCGACTACATCGTTTCCCTCTTCGGCCTGTTCCTGGCCGGCGCCGTGGCGATCCCGGCGTTCCCGCCCGTGGGCACCCGGGGGCTGGAGCGGCTGGCGCTGATCTGTGCCGATGCGCATCCGCAGATCGTGCTCACCAGCGCACGCTTCATGCGTTCCCAGGAACGGGTGAACGCCCTGCTCAGCGGCGAGCTGCCGGCGCCGCAATGGGTCGACCCGGAGCAACTGGCCGCCACGGATTCGGCCTGGGGCGCCCGGGACATCCCTCCCGGCCAGTTGGCGCTGCTGCAGTACACCTCGGGTTCCACCTCGGCACCCAAGGGCGTGATGCTGACCCACGCCAATCTCTACAGTAATTGCCGCAGTGCCAGTCAGTGGATGGGCCCGGCGCAGCAGCGGGTGGGTTGCAGCTGGTTGCCGCCCTACCACGACATGGGCCTGATGGGCGGGATCCTGCAACCGATCTACGACGCTTTCCCGACTGTGCTCATCAGCCCCGGGCATTTCGTCCAGCGGCCGGTGCGCTGGCTGGATGCGGTGTCGCGCTTCGGCGCCAGCGTGACCATCGCGCCGAACTTCGCCTTCGATTTGTGCGTGGACAACATCAGCGATGCCGAGCTGGCCGCGCTCGACCTGAGCAAGCTCAAGGCCATCTATTGCGGGGCCGAACCGGTCCGGCAAGGCACCCTGGCGCGTTTCGCCGAGCGTTTCGCCGCCGCTGGTTTCGATCCGGCGGCCCTGGGGCCTTGCTATGGCTTGGCCGAATCGACGGTACTGGTCTCGGGCAAGCCCCATGACGAACCGGCATTCGGCGTCCAGGTCGACCGCGACCAACTGGCCACCGGCACCCTGGCGGTGGTCGAGGCCGGTCATGCCCTGGCCCTGCCGCTGGTCAGCAGTGGCCGGGTGGCGCCGGGCCTGCACCTGGCGATCGTCGACCCGGTCAGCCTGCTACCCGTGGCGGACGGCCAGGTCGGCGAGATCTGGGTCCAGGGCGGCAATGTCGGCGCCGGCTACTGGGGCAAGGAAGTACTGAGCGAGCAGGTGTTCCGCGCTCGCCTGCCGGGTGTCGAGGGGCACTTCATGCGCACCGGCGACCTGGGCGCGTTGCACCTGGGCGAGCTGTTCGTCACCGGGCGCCTCAAGGACCTGATCATCATCGCCGGGCGCAATCTTTATCCACAGGACCTGGAACTGGCGGTGGAGAGCGCCGACCCGCGCATTCGCAGCAATGGCTGCGTGGCGGTGGGCCTGGATAACGGCCAGCAAGAGCAATTGGCGATCGTGGCCGAGATCAAGCGCAGCGAGAAGCTCGACGAGGCCCAGCAGGAACAACTGCGCCAGGTGCTCACCAGCGCCCTGGTCAGCCAGTTCGGCGTGGCTCCGGCGCGCATTCACCTGGCGCCCATGGGCGGCATTCCGCTGACCACCAGCGGCAAGGTCCAGCGCCAGGCCACCCGCAAGGCCCTGCTCGACGGCAGCCTGGCGCGGTACGGCGCCGGACGTGCGGCGGCACAACCTCTCAAAACTGCTACGGATGCCCTGTCATGACCGCGATGAATCCTCCTGTCGATCGTACTGGCCAGCGCGAGCGCCAACTGGCTTGGCTGACTGTCGGCGTACCGGCGGTCGGCACCGTGGTCGCCCTGGTCCTGGCCTGGCACCAGGGGATCAGCTGGCTGGAAGTCGGCGCCCTGGCCAGCATGTACCTGCTGACTGCCCTGGGGGTGGAGGTGGGGATGCACCGCTTCTTCTCCCACCACGCGTTCAAGGCCGGCCCGGTGGTCACCGCGCTCTTCGGGATCGCCGGGTCGATGGCGGCCCAGGGGCCGATCCTGTTCTGGGCCGCGACCCATCGCCAGCACCATGCGTTCACCGACAAGGAGGGCGACCCACACTCGCCGCGCGCCCTCAAGGAAGGCCTGGCCGGCAGTCTCCAGGGGTGGTGGCATGCCCACCTGGGCTGGCTGTTCAGCCTGCGCAAGCAGAACTGGAGCCAGTTCGTCCCCGACCTGCTGCGCGATCGCCTGGTCATGCAGATCAACCAGCGCTACTACCTGTGGATCATCCTCGGCCTATTGCTGCCGACCCTGGTCTGCGGGCTGATCACCCGTAGCTGGGAAGGCGCCCTGAGCGGCCTGCTGTGGGGTGGCTTCGTACGGATCTTCCTGGTGGACCACGCCACCTGGTGCATCAACTCCTTCGCCCACAAGGTCGGCGGCCGCGATCACAAGACCCGGGACACCAGCCGCAACGTGTTCTGGCTGGCGATCCCCACCGTCGGGGGCGGCTGGCACAACAACCACCATGCCTTCCCGGCACTGGCCCATGCCGGCCTCAAGCCCTGGCAGCTGGATATCGGTGGGCTGTTCATCGAGACGCTGGCGCTGTGCGGGCTGGTCTGGGACGTGAAGCGCCCTGGCCCGAGCGCGGCGGCGGAACCTTCAGAAAGCTGATAGTCGGTACTCACCTCACAGGAAGCTATTCATGGACGAAATACTTTCAACCACGGCTACTCCCGAGATCGGCGGGGTTGCCCAACTGAGCCCCCAGGCGGCGAAAACCAAGGCGCGCATCGCCCTGGCCGTGATGCTGGTGCCGCTGTTCGGGACCTTCGAGGCCATCCGCCTGTGGGTCACCGGCCAGGCCCATGCCCTGGACTTCATCCTCTTCGGGGTGTTCTACGCGGTGCAGATGTTCGGGGTTTCCATGGGTTACCACCGTTACCTGGCGCACCGGGCCTTCAAGACCTCGCGGCTGATGAGCGGCTTGATGCTGATCGCCGGCTCGATGGCGGCCCAGGGGCCGATCCTGTTCTGGGTCACCACCCATCGGCGCCACCACACCTACAGCGACCAGCAGGGCGATCCGCATTCGCCCAACCTGCTGGGCGAGGACCGCTGGGGCCGGGCCAAGGGCCTGTGGCATGCGCACATGCCGTGGATGCTGACCCCGGACATCTCCAGCTGGAACTACTTCGCTCCCGACATCCTGCGTGACCGGCGGCTGTTCTTCTACAACCAGACCTACCTGCTCTGGGTGGTCCTGGGCGTGCTGCTGCCCGGTGCGATCGGCGGCCTGGTCACCCAGAGCTGGGAGGGCGCCTGGAGCGGCCTGATCTTCGGTGGCCTGGCCCGGCTGTTCATCGCCAACCAGGCGGCCTGGTGCGTGGGCTCGGTCTGCCATCGCTATGGTAGCCGGCCGTTCGTGACACACGACCAGAGCACCAACAACTGGTTCATCGCGTTCCTCACCTTCGGCGAGGGGCTGCAAAACAATCACCACGCATTTCCTGCCTGGTACCGGCATGGCGTGCATTGGTGGGAGCCCGACCTGTCGGGCTGGACACTGGCGTTAATGGGCAAGCTGAGACTGGTCTCAGACCTGCGTTCACCATCCCAGGCAATGATCGACAAGGTCCGTAAGCGTCAGGCCTCATCCTGAACAGCGGGATTCCCAGGTCGTACAACACCCCACTCATCAAGGAAGAAACCTATGTCCAACTTCATTTCCAATTTGCTGAGCACCTTGAGTTTTTCGGAGAAGAAACAGGCTCCGGTGGAACTCAACGAGGAAAACATCAAGCACTGGCTGGTGCAGCGCATGGCGACCCTGCTGAAGATCGAGCCGTCGCAGGTCGATACCGCGCGCACCTTCGAGGCCTATGGCCTGGATTCGCTGGTGGCGGTGAAGGTGGCGGGCGACCTGGAGAAGTTCATGGAACAACGCCTGTCGCCGGCGTTGCTGTTCGAATACTCCAGCATCGATGACCTGTCCAAATACCTGGCCAGTGAACTGACCACATCCGAAGTTTGACTTCGCAGGAGCTAGGCCATGGCCTTTGTACAGATGCCCACGCAAAAAACGGACAAATTCAACGAGCTGCTCCGACGTTCACAGGAGATCGAGGGCCTGCGTCTGACCGACGCCATTCCCAAGCACTTGTATACGCCCCGCGTCTGGCGCGGGATGCTCAGCTTCGTCGTCAGCTATGCGCTCTATATCGGCGCGGTGGTGGCGGTCGCCCATGTGCACTGGGCCTTCTACCTGCCGCTGTGGCTGATTGCCGGCCTGGGGGGCTGGGGCCTGTTCTGCGTGGCCCACGATTGCGGCCACAACTCGTTTTCCCGCAACCGCAGCTTCAACCACATCCTGGGGCACATCGCCTTGCTGCCCCTGCTGTACCCGTTCCACGGCTGGCGCCACATGCACAACATGCACCACGCCAACACCAACAACCTGGAGATGGACGTCGACTGGCGCCCGGTGCTGCGCGTGCAATATGACGCCATGCCCTGGTGGGACAAGCTGGTCTACAGCAGCACCCGCACCTGGCTGTTCTGGCTGGGGACGGTGAACTACCAGCGGCACTCGGGATTCCGGCCGGAGATGTTCCCCAAGCTCGAGGCGCGCAACGAAGTGCGTCGTTCGATCCTGTTCATGGCCGTGGCCGCGGTGATCTACCTGCCGACCCTGGTGTACTTCACCGGTTTCACCGGTCTGTTCCTGTACTTCGTCGCCCCGTGGCTGGCGATCCACGCCTGGTTCAGCCTGACCACCATGATGCATCACATCAGTGACGAGACTCCGTTCCTGACCAAGGAGCACTGGAGCTTCAACAGCAGCCGCCTGCTGCTGACCACCGACTACATGTATCCGAAGTGGCTGCTGTTCCTGACCCACTACATCTCGGTGCACACCGCCCACCACGTGGCGCCGATCATTCCCCACTACAACCTGCCCGAGGCCCAGGCCGCGCTGAAGTCCGCCTTCCCCGGGATGGTCCGGGAAAAACCCCTGACCGTGCAGGACGTCTGGCATGTGGCGCGCCATTGCCACCTGTACGATCCGGTCAACGGCTTCTACGAGTCCTTCGATCGGTCGCCGGCAGCAGGCGACACCCGCACCGGCTACAGCGGTCCGCTGACCATGAAGCAGCAGGCCCTGCGCAGCTACATGAGCGTGCTGGGCTCGCTGGCCCCCGATCGCGCCGGTGCCCGGGCCACCGACCTGTTCGGCTACACCCGCGAATACATCAAGCAGCCGGACAAGGAAATGAGCCCCCTGGGAGCCCAGCGCTTCCACATCAAGGGCATCCCCGGCGTTCCCCATGGCTACCAGTGGGGCACGGGCGAGCAGACCATCCTGCTGGTCCATGGCTGGGGCGCCGACAGCCGCAGCATGTACTCCTTCACCCGGGTACTGCAGCGCCAGGGCTTCAAGGTCGCGACCTTCGATGCGCCGGCCCACGGCATCTCGCCGGGCTCGCTGAGCACCATGACCGAGTTCAAGGACGCGGTAAAAGCCGCCATCGTCGCCCTGGGTGACGTGGTGGGCATCGTCGCCCATTCCCTGGGCGGTATCGCCGCTACCGGCGCCCTGGCCGAGCTGGCCGAGACCCATCGGATCAAGGCCATGTGCCTCCTGGGTTCGCCTGCCAACCTGCCGGTGGTGATCGATCGCTGGGCCAACGGCTACCTGCAGCTCAAGCCGCAGATCGTCCAGGCCATGCACCGCGAGCTGTGGAAGCGCAATGGCGTGCCGGTCCAGCACTGGGACATCCCTGCGCTGGGCAACGCCCTGCAACTGCCGATGCTGGTGCTGCACGACCAGGAGGACCCGACCGTGCCGTTCTGCGAGGCGCAGCAGATCACCACGCTGATGCCGTGGGCCAAGCTGGAGCCGGTATCCGGCCTCGGCCATGTGCGGATCCTCTCCGACGCCGCGGTGCTGGAGCAGGTGGCGCGGTTCCTCGCGGAGAACATCAAGGTGGCCGAAGTGGCCCAGGCCAGCGCATGAGAACGATATGACGACCTATGCTGAAAACGCTGTGGCCGAGTCCGGCCTGTGGATGTGCCTGATCTGCGGCTGGATCTACGACCAACGGCTGGGAGATCCGGATTCGGGGGTGCCTCCGGGCACTGCCTGGGACGACATCGCCGATGACTGGACCTGTCCTGAATGCGGCGTGGGCAAACTGGACTTCAACATGGTGAAGCTGTAACCCGACGCTTGAAATCTGTAGTCGATGAGGAAGGAAGATGGCGACTCAAGAACACCCGCCGGTGGCGGCCAGGGCCCGGCGCAGCAGTTTCAGGAAGATGCTGTTCAAGGGCATCTACAACACGGTCCTGGGCGCGCTGCGCTGCAGCTTCTGGATTGAGTCGCGGCTTCTTCCGCAGCGGGCTGCGCAGCGGGCGTTGAAGATCTTCACCACGCCACAGCGGCTGCGCCAGCATTTCCCGCAGACGCTGCCCAGTGCCACGGTGCAAGACCTGGAAACCGGGGACGGGCGCTTGCGCTGCTTCCGCTGGACGCCTTCGCAGGTTCGGCGCCGGGTGGTACTGGTACATGGCTGGAGTGGTGCCAGTACCCAGTGGCAGTACTTGATCCCGCTATTGCTGGAGCAAGGCTGCGAAGTCTTGTCCTTCGACTGCATCGGCCATGGCGGCAGCGGTGGCCGGCAGGCGTCGCTGCCGACCTTCGTCAGCATGCTCGACCAGGTCCAGCAGCAGTTGGGCCCCTTCGATACCGTGATCGGTCATTCCCTGGGTGGCGCCGCAGCGGGCTACGCTTTGAGCACCGACATCGGCAAGGGTTTCCAGCGCGCGGTGCTGGTGGCGGCGCCGGCCGACATTGAAAACGTTGTCCGGCGTTTCGCGGCGTTCCTCTGGATCAACGACGACGTCAGGCGGCGCATGCAACGCCTGGTCGAGCAACGCTATCAGAAAGACATGGGCAGCCTGGCGGTCAGCCGTTACGGCCAACAGGTAGACATCCCGGTGCTGCTGGTCCATGACCAGCAGGACCAGGAGGTTCCGGCAGACGACCTGCAATCCTTCGCCCAGGGGTTGCGGCACCGGCAGGTCCTGCAGACCCGCGGGCTTGGTCATCTGAAAATTCTCAAGGACAGGGCGACCATGGGAGCCGTGGTCGATTTTGTCTGTGCAAAGGACGGCAACCTATGAGTGAAAGTTACGATGTGATCGTTATCGGCGCGGGCCCCGGTGGTTATGTAGCCGCGATCCGCGCGGCGCAACTGGGACTGAAGACGGTCTGTATCGAGCGCTACAAGGGCAAGGACGGCAAGACCGCCCTGGGCGGTACCTGCCTGAACGTAGGCTGCATTCCCTCCAAGGCGCTGCTCGACAGCTCCCATCACTACTATGAGGCGCGCCACGGCTTCGAGGTGCACGGCATCGGCATCA
This sequence comes from Pseudomonas piscis, assembly GCF_009380155.1. Lineage (GTDB taxonomy): Bacteria > Pseudomonadota > Gammaproteobacteria > Pseudomonadales > Pseudomonadaceae > Aquipseudomonas > Aquipseudomonas piscis. Next base: position 162,650 of record NZ_WHUV01000004.1, read on the forward strand.
GCAACCCGCAGATGGACGTGGCGACGATGCTGGCCCGCAAGGACAACGTGGTACGCAACTTCAACGGCGGCATCGCCTCGCTGTTCAAGGCCAATGGCGTGGCGGTGCTGGAAGGCCACGGCAAGCTGCTGGCCAACAAGGAAGTGGAGGTCACTGCCGCCGACGGCAGCACCCAGCGCATCAGCGCCGAGCACGTCATCCTGGCCCCCGGTTCGCAGCCGATCGACATCCCGGCAGCGCCCCTGACCGGGGAGGTGATCGTCGACTCCACCGGCGCCCTGGAATTCACCAGCGTGCCCAAGCGCCTCGGGGTCATCGGCGCCGGGGTCATCGGCCTGGAGCTGGGTTCGGTCTGGGCCCGCCTGGGAGCCGAGGTGACGGTACTCGAAGCCCTCGACAGCTTCCTGCCGGCGGTGGATGCGCAGATCGCCAAGGAAGCGCAGAAGATCCTCGGCAAGCAGGGCCTGGATATCCGCCTCGGCGCCCGGGTGACCGCTTCCGAGGTGCAAGGCGATAGCGTCAAGGTCAGCCTGACCGAGGCTGGCGAGGACAAGCAGCAGACCTTCGACCGGTTGATCGTTGCCGTTGGCCGGCGTCCCTTGACCACCGACCTGCTGGCCGCCGACAGCGGCGTGCAACTGGACGAGCGGGGTTTCATCCATGTCGACGGCCAGTGCCTGACCAGCGTTCCCGGGGTGTATGCCATCGGTGACGTGGTGCGCGGGCCGATGCTGGCGCACAAGGCTTCGGAAGAGGGCGTGATGGTCGCCGAAAGCCTTGCCGGGCATTCGCATCCGCTCAACTACGAGCTGATTCCCTCGGTGATCTACACCCACCCGGAAATCGCCTGGGTCGGCCAGACCGAACAGGCGCTCAAGGCCGCGGGCGTCGAGCTGAACATCGGCACCTTCCCCTTCTCCGCCAGCAGCCGGGCCATGGCGGCCAACGACACTGCGGGGCTGGTCAAGGTGATCGCCGATGCTGGCACCGACCGGGTGCTGGGCGTGCATGTGATCGGGCCCGGCGCCGCAGAGCTGGTCCAGGAAGGCGCCATCGGCATGGAGTTCGGCACCAGCGCCGAAGACCTGGGGATGATGGTGTTCTCCCATCCGACCCTGTCCGAGGCACTGCATGAGGCGGCGCTGTCGGTGAATGGCCACGCCATCCACATCGGCAACCGCAAGAAGAAACCGGCCGCCAGCGTCAACTAGCGAGCCGTGCCCGGCCCCGTGATTCAGCGGGGCCGGGACCTGTCAGCGCCGTCGCGTTTCAGCGGAAGAACGGCGCATCCCCGAGAATGGTCGCGCGCTGCATTACCCGGCGCTGTGGACGGTAGTCATCCACGGCGTAGTGCTGGGTCACGCGGTTGTCCCAGAACGCCACGTCGTTTTCCTGCCAGCGCCAGCGAATGGTGAATTCCGGGCGCGTGGCGTGGGTGAACAGCAGCTTGAGAATGGCTTCGCTCTCGCTGTCCGACAGTTCGTTGATCCGGGTGGTGAAGCCATCGTTGACGAACAGCGACTTGCGCCCGCTCACCGGGTGGGTGCGGATCACCGGGTGCGATAGCGGTGGGTTCTTGCGCCGGGTCTCTTCCCAGCGCGCCAGGTCTTCGGGGGTATTGCCGAAGCGCTCCAGGGGGAAGGACTTGATGAACTCGTGGGTGGCGGTCAGGCCTTGCAGCAGGTTCTTCATCGGTTCCGACAGCGCCTCGTAGGCAGCGATGCCGCTGGCCCACAGGGTGTCGCCGCCGAACTTGGGCAGCAGCTTGGCGCTGAGCACCGCGCCCAGTGCCGGGGTCGGCAGGAAGGTGACATCGGTGTGCCAGATGGCGTTGTCGCGCACATCGGTCTCGGCGGTGTCGAGGATCAGTACTTCAGGCTGTTCCGGTACGTTGGGGTAGATCGGGTGGATATGCAGGTCACCGAAGTTGGCGGCGAAACGCGCCTGCTGCTGCGGGGTGATCGGCTGATTGCGAAAGAACAGTACCTGATGCTCGAGCAGGGCTTGCTCGATGGCGTCGCGCTGCTTGTCGTCCAGGGGCTGGCTGATATCGATGCCGTCGATCTGCGCGCCAAGGGCGGAACTCAAGGGGGTGATGGTCAGGCTCATGCTGGTTCTCGTGTGCGGCGCCGAACGGTCGGCGTGGTCGGATTAGGTTTTATCTGTATCGATCTGAATGTTGCTGGCTTGCATGGGCCTGGTGGCCCCTGTCGAGCCATGGCGAGGCTGCGATCGAGCGCGTAGCTCTCGCAGCGATCAGCCAGGCAGGCCGCGGTGCATGGCTTGGCGTCTGCTGCGCAGCCGTACGCAGCCTCGCCAGAGCTCGGCAGCGGCTACAGACAGCCGACGCAGCAAGTAACGCGGTCGACGCAAGGCAGGCGCCAGTCAATGGCTCTGGCCATGCCAGGGCACCAGCTTGCGCTGCAGGGCCCGCAAGCCCATCTCCATGGCGAAGGCGATCACCGCGATCACCAGGATCCCCAGCACCACTACATCGGTGACCAGGAACTGCGCGGCGGACTGCACCATGAACCCAAGGCCGCTGGTGGCGGCGATCAGTTCGGCGGCCACCAGGGTCGACCAGCCCACGCCGAGGCCGATGCGGATTCCGGTGAGGATGTCCGGCAAGGCGCTGGGCAGGATCACATGGCGGATCAGCTGGACCCGGGTCGCCCCTAGGGACTGCGCCGCCCGCAGCTTGGCCGGGTCGACGGTGCGCACGCCGGTGGCGGTGGCGATGGCGATCGGGGCGAAGATCGCCAGGTAGATCAGCAGCACCTTGGACAGCTCGCCAATGCCACACCAGATCACGATCAAGGGCAGGTAGGCCAAAGGCGGGATCGGCCGGTAGAACTCGATCAATGGGTCGAGCACGCCCCGGGCGACGCGGTTGGCGCCGATGGCGATGCCCACCGGGATCGCCGTCAGCACCGCCAGGCCCAGGCCCAGGCCGATACGTTGCAGGCTCGCGGCCAGGTGCTGCCACAAGGTGGCGTCCATGTAGCCGCTGGTGGCCAGCAACCAGCCCTTTTGCAGCACGGCCCCAGGCGAGGGCAGGAACAGCGGTTCCACCAGGCCGCTGGCGGTGACCGCCCACCACAGCGCCAGCAGGCCGACCAGGGTCAGCACGCTGATCCAGCGGGTGCTCAGACTGCGCCGCGCCGGCAACGGCCTGGAGTGGGTCTCGTGGCTGGCGGTGGCGGGAATCTCGTAGCTGCTCATGGGCGCTCCTGCTGCTGGCTGCTGCGTTGGGAGAACACCCGCGCCAACACGTGCTCGCGGGTTTCGATGAAGCGTGGATCGGACTTGATCGCTCGGGCCGACTCGCCGGCGGCATACCGTTGGCCGAAGTCCAGGTGCAGGCGCTCGACGATCTGGCCCGGGTTGGGCGCCAGGAGAATCAGGTCGGTGGCCAAGAACACCGCTTCCTCGATGTCGTGGGTGATGAGGAACACTGGCTTGGCGGTACGTCGCCAGACTTGCAGCAACAGTTCCTGCATCTGCTCGCGAGTGAAGGCGTCCAGGGCGCCGAAAGGCTCGTCCATCAGCAGCAGCCGTGGATCGGCGGCCAGGGCGCGAGCCAGTCCGACACGTTGCTTCTGACCCCCGGAGAGCTGCCAGATGCGCCGCTTGTCGAAACCGGCCAGGTCCACCAGGGCGAGCATTTCCCGGGCCCGGGCTTCGCGCTTCCCACGCGGCACGCCAGCCAGCTCCAGGCCGAAGGCGACGTTGGCCAGTACGTCCTGCCAGGGCAGCAGGGCATCGTCCTGGAACACCACGCCACGCTCGGCGCCAGGGCCTTGCACCGGTACGCCATCGAGGCTGATGCGCCCGGCGCTGGGCTCGACGAAACCGGCGATCAGGTTGAGCAACGAAGTCTTGCCGCTACCGGAGGGCCCCAGGGCGACCAGCAGTTGCTGTGGCCCCAGGGTCAGGGAGATATCGGCCAGCACCGGTTCGGCGGCGCCGGGGTACTGTGCGCTGATGCGCTCCAGTTGTAGCAAAGCCATGACGGCTGTCTCCTTTGCGAACGCGCAGCCTTAGTTGCTGATGAACCGGGCGCTGACGTAGGGGGCGTAGTCCGGCAGCACGGCTTCGACCTTGCCTTGTTCCTTGAGGAATACCGCAGTGTCGGTGATGGCCTTGGTGGTCGGCGCGCCGAGGCTTGCGACCTGGTCGGCGGCCAGCGGGTAGACGTTGCCTTGCAGCAGCAGGGGGATGTCGCCGGCCTTGGCTCCGGAGAGCTTCACCAGCTTGTCGACGTTGCCCTGGTTGGCCAGCCAGGCCTGCGGGTCCTTGCGGTAGTCGGCGTAGGCATCCAGGGTCACCTTGGCGAAAGCGCTGACGATTTCCGGGTGCTTCTGGGCGAAATCCTTGCGCACGATCCAGGCGTCGAAGGTCGGCGCGCCGGATTTGGCCAGCTCGCCCGAGGTGATCAGCACCTTGCCGTTTTCCTTGGCCACGCCCAGGGCAGGGTCCCAGACGTAGGTGGCGTCGATGTCGCCGCGCTTCCAGGCGGCGATGATCGCCGGCGGCGCCAGGTTGAGTACCTGGACCTTGGCCGGGTCGATGTTCCAGTGCTTGAGGGCCGCCAGCAGGCTGTAGTGGCCGGTGGAGACGAAGGGCACGGCAATCTTCTTGCCCACCAGGTCCTGGGGGGTGTTGATCCCGGAGCCGTCGCGGGCCACCAGGGCCTCGGCGGCGCCGATCTGGGTGGCGATCAGGAAGGTTTCCACCGGCACCTTGCGGGTGACGGCTGCGGTCAGGGGGCTGGAGCCCAGGTAGCCGATCTGCACGTCACCGGAGGCGATGGCGGCAATGATGTCGGCGCCGTTGTCGAACTTGCGCCAGTCGATGCTGGCCTTGGTGGCTTTTTCGTAGCTGCCGTCGGCCTGGGCGACCTTGGCCGGATCGACGGTGGTCTGGTAGGCGACGGTGAAATCGGCCGCCTGGGCAAGGAAGCTCGCTGCGGCCAGGGAGGCGGCCGCCAGGAGGCGAAGGGGGAAATGCAGTTTCACGATGAAGCTCCTCATAGGCGGCCGTTGATCGGCGTGGGAGGAGCCTAAATGATCTAAGAATTATAAAATAAATAACGTTTTAGAATTAGCTTAGAAAGAGAGAACGAGTTGAAGAGGGGAAGCGCGTCGCGCTTCATCGCTGGCAAGTCGGATCGTCGCCCGCTCGCTCCTACAGGACGGTGCCGTGTAGGAGCGAAGCTTGCTCGCGATGCATGCAGCGCGGTGTATCTATCAGTTGCTGATGGCCAGGATGCTGGCCTGGTAGGCACCGACGAAGACGTCGAAATCCCCCACTTCGTTCTGTTCCAGTTCGGCCTGCTGTTCCAGGGACTTGCGCGCCGCGTCTTCGAACGCCGCCTGCTCTTCCTTGGCCAGGGCCTGGCTACGGAAATGCTCGGCGTGGGCCAGGCTCTGGCGCAGGGAGAACTGGCTGAAGCTCTCCTTGTGCTCGGTCATGGCCGCCAGGACCTGGGCCGATGGCGTCAGGGACGAATCCTTGACCTTGGCCAGCTGGGCGTCCAGCGCCTTGCTGTGCTCATCGCTACCGTGGCTCTGGTCCAGCAGGGCGGCCAGCGGGGCGATGTTCTCCAGCAGCTCGGCGGCCCATTCCTTCATGTCCACCGCTTGCCCGCGACGCTGCAACTGCAGGCCCGGACGCCGGCCTTCCTTGACCACGCTGAGGAAGTTCGAGGTGGCGTTGCCGCACTCGGTGTTCTCCAGCAGCGGGCTGTCGTTGAGGGCGCAGTACAGCAGGAAGGCGTCGAGGAAGCGGGCTTCCTGCACGTCGATGCCCAGGGGCAGGAACGGGTTGATGTCCAGGCAGCGCACTTCCACGTACTGCACGCCCCGGGCCATCAGGGCCTGGATCGGCCGTTCGCCGGTGTAGGTCACGCGCTTGGGACGGATGTTGGAGTAGTACTCGTTCTCGATCTGCAGGATGTTGGTGTTCAGCTGGACCCACTCGCCATCCTTGTGGGTGCCGACCTCCACGTAGGGTGCATAGGGCGTGGCCACCGCCTTGCGCAGGCTGTCGGTGTAGCTGTTCAGATCGTTGTAGCAAGGGGTCAGGCCGGCCTGGGCCTTGCTCTGGTAGCCCAGGTCGCTCATGCGCAGGCTGGTGGCGTAGGGCAGGTACAGGGTCTCGGCGTCGAACTGCTCCAGCTGGTGCGAGCGGCCCCGCAGGAAACCCGCATCCAGGGCCGGCGAAGCGCCGAACAGGTACATCAGCAGCCAGCTGTAGCGGCGGAAGTTGCGGATCAGGGCGATATAGGCGGCGGACTGGTAGTCACGGTCGGTGCCGACGAAGCCCTCGGCCTCCCTGAGCAGCGGCCACAACGGCTCGGGCAGGGAGAAGTTGTAGTGGATGCCGGCGATGCACTGCATGGTCTTGCCGTAGCGCAGGGCCAGGCCCTTGCGATAGACGTACTTGAGCTGGCCGATATTGGAGGTGCCGTAGTAGGCGATCGGGATGTCTTCCTCGGCCGGCAGTGGGCACGGCATCGATGGACTCCACAGGTACTCGTTGCCGAGTTTGCTGTAGGCGAAGCGATGGATCTTGTCGAGGCTGGCCAGGGTGTCCGCCGGGTCCTTGAGGGCCGGGGTGATGAACTCCAGCAGCGACTCGGAATAGTCGGTGGTGATCTGTTCGTTGGTCAGCGCGGAACCCAGTTCTTCCGGATGCGGGGTCTGGGCCAGGCGGCCTTCGCCGGTAACCCGCAGGCATTCACGTTCGATGCCGTGCAGGCACTGCTCGAGCAGGGAGAGGTTAGCGCGCTCGCCGAGCAAGGCCAGGCGGCGGTTGAGAAGTTCGCTCAAGTTGGATTCCTTCACGCGTCAGTCGCCCCAATATGGGGGTGGGCAGGACGGTCTACAAGGGTGGAGTTAAAACTGGCGTTTTCGCCTGGTTCCTGAGTCAAGCCGACTCACCTGAAAACGCCAGTGCTCCGTCCCTGAATCTGGCTCTAGCGTGGGCAGGAAAACCCCGACGCCGCTTTCGCAGCGCCGAAATTAACCCAATTCGATGACGGGCAGCTATAGGACCGCGAAGGTGCCTTGCGCTTTTGCGACCAGTTTTTCGCCCTGGATCACGTCTGCCTCGACCACCAGGGTACGGCGGCCGGGGTGGATCACCCTGGCCCGGCACAACACCTCACCTTCGGCGACCGCGCGGATGTAGTTGATCTTGCACTCGATGGTGGCGCTCTGCTGGTCGAAGCCATGGGTACTGGAACAGGCCAGGCCCATGGCGATGTCCACCAGGCTGAAGATCGCCCCGCCGTGGAGCTTTTGCCCGCGATTGCGCAATTGCGGGGTCAGCTCCAGGGCCACGTCCGCCTCGCCGACCTCCAGGCGCTGCAGGCGGCAGCCGAGCAGTTGGCTGAAGGCGCTTTCGGTCAGGCCGGCTGGAATCTCCATCAGCGCTTCTTCAACTGCTTGGCGTTGGCGAACAGCGAGGCCATGGCGTTGTTGGCCGGTGCCGCGGTGGCGGTTTCCTTGCGCGGGGCATTGCCCTGGGAAGAGCGCGGGCTCGCCCCCGGACGGCTGCCGCGGGCGCCATCGATCTTCTCGCCGGGGGTGTCGCTCATGCGCATCGACAGGCCCACGCGCTTGCGCGGGATATCCACTTCCATGACCTTGACCTTGACTACGTCGCCGGCCTTCACCGCTTCACGCGGGTCCTTGATGAACTTCTCCGACAGCGCCGAGATGTGCACCAGGCCGTCCTGGTGCACGCCGATATCGACGAAGGCACCGAAGTTGGTGACGTTGGTCACCACGCCTTCGAGGATCATCCCCAGTTGCAGGTCCTTGAGGTCTTCGACGCCTTCCTGGAACTCGGCGGTCTTGAACTCGGGGCGCGGGTCGCGGCCGGGTTTGTCCAGTTCCTGGAGGATGTCGGTGACGGTGGGCAGGCCGAAGGTCTCGTCGGTGAACTTCGATGGCTCCAGGCGCTTGAGGAAGCCGCTGTCGCCGATCAGCGAGCGGATGTCACGGCCGGTGTCGGCGGCGATGCGCTGCACCAGCGGATAGGCTTCCGGGTGCACCGCCGAGGCGTCCAGCGGGTTGTCGCCGTTCATTACACGCAGGAAGCCGGCGGCCTGTTCGAAGGTCTTTTCACCCAGGCGGGCGACTTTCTTCAGGGCGGCGCGAGTCTTGAAGGCACCGTGTTCGTCGCGGTGGCTGACGATGTTCTGCGCCAGGGTCGCGTTGAGGCCGGAGATCCGCGCCAGCAGGGCCACGGAGGCGGTATTGACGTCGACGCCCACGGCGTTCACGCAGTCTTCCACTACCGCGTCCAGGCCTCGGGCCAGTTTCAGCTGCGAGACGTCGTGCTGGTACTGGCCGACACCGATGGACTTCGGATCGATCTTCACCAGCTCCGCCAGCGGATCTTGCAGGCGGCGAGCGATGGAGACCGCGCCACGGATCGACACGTCCAGGTCCGGGAATTCCTTGGCCGCCAGTTCCGAGGCCGAGTACACCGAGGCGCCGGCTTCGGAGACCATGACCTTGGTCATGCGCATGGCCGGGTACTTCTTGATCAGGTCGGCGGCCAGCTTGTCGGTCTCGCGGCTGGCGGTGCCGTTGCCGATGGCGATCAGGTCCACCGAGTGCTTGGCGCACAGGGCGGCCAGGGTGGCGATGGTCTGGTCCCACTTGTTGTGCGGTACGTGGGGGTAGACGGTGGCGTGGTCCAGCAGCTTGCCGGTGGCGTCCACTACCGCCACCTTGCAGCCGGTCCGCAGGCCCGGGTCCAGGCCCAGGGTGGCGCGCGGGCCGGCCGGGGCGGCCAGCAGCAGGTCGTGCAGGTTGTGGGCGAAGACGTTGATCGCCTCGGTCTCGGCGCCGTCGCGCAGCTCGCCCAAGAGGTCGGTCTCCAAGTGGGTGTAGAGCTTGACCTTCCAGGTCCAGCGCACCACTTCGCCGAGCCACTTGTCGGCCGGACGGTTCTGGTTCTGGATGCCCACATGCTGGCCGATCATGCCTTCGCAGGGGTGCATGGTGCCTGGTAGCTCGTCGCCGACCTTCAGCGCGGAGCTGAGGATGCCTTCGTTGCGCCCGCGGAAGATCGCCAGGGCGCGGTGCGACGGCATGCTCTTGAGCGGTTCGTCGTGTTCGAAGTAGTCGCGAAACTTCGCGCCTTCCTCTTCCTTGCCAGCCACCACGCGGGCGCTGAGGGTGGCTTCCTGCTTGAGGAAGTTGCGCAGCTTGTCCAGCAGGCCGGCGTCTTCGGCGAAGCGCTCCATGAGGATGTACTTGGCGCCTTCCAGGGCGGCCTTGATGTCGGCCACGCCTTTTTCCCCATCGACGAAGCGTGCGGCTTCGGCTTCCGGAGCCAGGCTCGGGTCGTTGGACAGGCCATCGGCCAGCTCGCCGAGGCCGGCTTCCAGGGCGATCTGGCCCTTGGTGCGGCGCTTCTGCTTGTACGGCAGGTAGAGGTCTTCGAGGCGGGTCTTGGTGTCGGCCAGCTTGATTTCGCGAGCCAGTTCCGGGGTCAGCTTGCCCTGTTCCTCGATGCTGGCCAGGATGCTGGCGCGGCGCTCGTCGAGTTCGCGCAGGTAGCGCAGGCGCTCTTCCAGATGACGCAGTTGGGTGTCATCGAGGCTGCCGGTGACTTCTTTGCGGTAACGGGCGATGAAGGGCACGGTGGAGCCTTCATCCAATAGGGCGACGGCCGCTTCGACCTGTTGTGGGCGTACGCCGAGTTCCTCGGCAATGCGGCTGTTGATGCTGTCCATAAAACCACCTGGCAAATGTGTGAAAGCAGGCTCGCGGGTACGACGAAAAAGCCCGGCGAGTCTGGTTGAGCGGCCTGGTACGCGCCGCCACCTGGATCAAAAGGCTGGCTGTTGACCCGTGAAATAGTGGAAATGCTGCCGGTCGTGGCAAAAAAACAAAGCGACAGCTGGGTACTGATCAAGGGTTGCCCGACACAAAAGGCGGCGCATTATACCCAGCTGTGAAGCGATCGCCGACCTCAGGCCGACAGCGGGTTTGCTGGCTATGGAGGAAAAATCTGCTAACAATGCACACGGTGCGCATAGCGGCAGCTACGCCATAATGCGCACCGAGATTAGAGGAGCATCCAATGAGCAGCACTGCACAAACTGCTGAAGGCGAAAAAATTCTTATTGTTGACGATGACCCGGGGCTGAGCAGCCTGCTGGAGCGTTTCTTCGTCAGCAAGGGCTACCGTGCCCGCGCGGTCCCGAACACCGAGCAGATGGACCGCCTGCTGGGTCGCGAGGTATTTAACCTGGTCGTCCTCGACCTGATGCTGCCCGGCGAAGACGGCCTGACCGCCTGCCGCCGCCTGCGTGGCGCGAACAACCAGATCCCGATCATCATGCTCACCGCCAAGGGTGACGAATTGAGCCGTATCAAGGGCCTGGAGCTGGGCGCTGACGACTACCTGGCCAAGCCGTTCAACCCCGACGAGCTGATGGCCCGGGTCAAGGCCGTGCTGCGTCGCCAGTCGGCACCTGTCCCTGGTGCCCCGGGCAGCGAAGACGAAAGCGTGACCTTCGGTGACTACGAGCTGTCCCTGGCCACCCGCGAGCTCAAGCGCGGCGACGAGGTGCACATGCTCACCACCGGTGAGTTCGCGGTACTCAAGGCGCTGGTGATGAACGCGCGCCAGCCGCTGACCCGCGACAAGCTGATGAACCTGGCCCGGGGCCGCGAATGGGACGCCCTGGAGCGCTCCATCGATGTGCAGATCTCCCGCCTGCGCCGGATGATCGAACCCGATCCTTCCAAGCCACGTTATATCCAGACCGTCTGGGGCGTGGGTTATGTGTTCGTGCCGGATGGCACAGCGACCAAGTGATCGGTGATTTGTAGGAGCGAGCGCCCGGGCCCTGACCCGGGCGTTCGCATTCCGCAACGCTGCGAGCGCGACTCGCTCCTGCAAAGTGTGTATTGGCTGTCATGAAAACCCCCTTGTGGTTCCCCCAGAGTTTCTTCTCCCGCACCCTGTGGCTGGTGCTGATCGTGGTGCTGTTCTCCAAGGCATTGACCCTGGTTTATCTGCTGATGAACGAGGACGTGCTGGTGGACCGGCAGTACAGCCATGGCGTGGCCCTCACCCTGCGCGCCTACTGGGCCGCCGATGAATCCAACCGCGACCAGATCGCCGAGGCCGCCGGCCTGATCAAGGTGGTGGGCAGCGGCGTGCCTGCCGGCGAGCAGCACTGGCCCTACAGCGAGATCTACCAGCGGCAGATGCAGGCCGAGTTGGGGGCCGACACCGAGGTGCGGCTACGCATGCATGCGCCGCCGGCGCTTTGGGTCCGGGCGCCGAGCCTGGGCGATGGCTGGCTCAAGGTACCGCTGTATCCACACCCGTTGCGCGGGCAGAAGATCTGGAGCGTGCTGGGCTGGTTCCTGGCCATCGGCTTGCTGTCCACCGCGTCGGCGTGGATCTTCGTCAGCCAGCTCAACCAGCCGCTCAAGCGCCTGGTCTACGCCGCCCGGCAACTGGGCCAGGGGCGTAGCGTGCGCCTGCCCATCAGCGATACTCCGAGCGAGATGACCGAGGTGTACCGCGCCTTCAACCAGATGGCCGAAGATGTGGAACAGGCCGGGCGCGAGCGCGAGCTGATGCTGGCCGGGGTATCCCACGACTTGCGTACGCCGCTGACCCGATTGCGCCTGTCACTGGAACTGATGGGCGATCACACCGAGCTGACCGACGACATGGTGCGCGACATCGAAGACATGGACGCCATCCTCGATCAGTTCCTGGCCTTCATCCGCGATGGTCGCGACGAGTCGGTGGAGGAGGTGGACCTCAACGACCTGGTGCGGGAAGTGGCGGCGCCCTACAACCAGAGTCAGGAGCGGGTGCACCTGCGCCTGGAGCCGATCCAGGCGTTCCCCTTGCGCCGGGTCTCGATGAAGCGCCTGCTCAACAACCTGATTGGCAACGCCCTGAACCATGCGGGGACGGACGTGGAAGTCGCCGCCCACCTGTCGGGCGACGTCAACGCGCCCTATGTGGTGCTGAGCGTGATGGACCGTGGCGCGGGGATCGACCCTTCGGAGCTGGAAGCGATCTTCAACCCCTTCACCCGGGGCGATCGCGCCCGGGGCGGCAAGGGCACTGGCCTGGGGCTGGCCATCGTCAAGCGGATCGCCGCCATGCATGGCGGTAATGTCGAGCTGCGCAACCGCCCTGACGGCGGGCTGGAGGCGCGGGTGCGCCTGCCGTTGGGCCTGCTGTTGCCACGTGATGCGGATTAGCGGCAGAAGCCAGCTTCAAGCTGCAAGCTCTTATCTTGCCGCTTGAAGCTCACCGCTTGTAGCTGCCTTTAGCCTTTGCCCTTGGTGCGGGTCATGTTCGGCCCGCCATTCTTCTCGATGTGCTCGATGATGATCCCCGCCACGTTTTTGCCGGTGGTGGTCTCGATGCCTTCCAGGCCCGGGGAGGAGTTGACCTCCATCACCAGCGGCCCGTGATTGGAGCGCAGGATGTCCACCCCGGCCACGCTCAGGCCCATGACCTTGGCCGCCCGCAGCGCGGTCATGCGTTCTTCCGGGGTGATCTTGATCAGGCTGGCGCTGCCGCCACGGTGCAGGTTGGAGCGGAACTCCCCGGGCTTGGCCTGGCGCTTCATGGCCGCGATCACCTTGTCGCCCACCACGAAGCAGCGGATGTCGGCACCGCCGGCTTCCTTGATGTACTCCTGGACCATGATGTTCTGCTTCAGGCCCATGAATGCCTCGATCACCGACTCCGCCGCGGTGGCGGTTTCGCAGAGCACCACGCCGATGCCCTGGGTGCCTTCCAGCACCTTGATCACCAGCGGAGCGCCGTTGACCATCTCGATCAGGTCGGGGATGTCGTCCGGGGAGTGGGCAAAACCGGTCACTGGCAAGCCGATGCCACGCCGCGACAGCAGTTGCAGCGAGCGCAGCTTGTCCCGGGAGCGGGCGATGGCCACCGATTCGTTGAGAGGGAATACCCCCATCATTTCGAACTGGCGCAACACCGCGCAGCCATAGAAAGTCACCGAGGCACCGATCCGCGGGATCACCGCATCGAAGCCTTCCAGGGGCTTGCCGCGATAGTGGATCTGCGGCTTGTGGCTGGCGATGTTCATGTAGGCGCGCAGGGTGTCGATCACTACCATTTCATGGCCACGCTCAGTGCCGGCCTCGACCAGGCGGCGAGTGGAATACAGACGCGGATTACGCGACAGCACGGCGATCTTCATGCAACACCTGTGGCAGAGGTAGTGGATACCGGGAACACCGGTTTGTCTTGTACGTACTTGAGGCCGGGATTGACCACCAGCTGGCCATCGATCAGGGCCTTGGAGCCCAGCAGCAACCGATAGCGCATGGCCTTGCGGCAGGCGAGGGTGAACTCCACCCGCCACACGTGATCGCCCAGGGCCAGGGTGGTGCTGATCACATAGCGGACCTGGGCCTGGCCGTTGGAGCTCTTGATGGTCTTCATCGCCACCAGCGGCGCTTCGCAACGCCGGTGACGCAATTGCACCACGCTGCCCAGGTGCGCGTTGAAACGCACCCACTGCTGGCCATCGCGCTCGAACGGCTCGATCTCGGTGGCATGCAGGCTGGAGGTGCTGGCGCCGGTGTCGATCTTGGCGCGCAAGCCGGCCACTCCCAGGTCGGGAAGCGCCACCCACTCGCGTAGACCGACAACGGTCAAATGATCAAAGGTCTTCAATAAAGGAACATCCGTAATTGGTCTTTCCGGACCAGGGTTCTGATACGGGCCGGGCGTCGGGGCGAGCCTGCGCCAGGTGGACTCCACGCTTGCCGGGAGGGGCACGCCGAGCGCGGCTGACGTGCCTTCTCGGCGACGACTCTAACTGCCGACTCCGCATAGATTGTGACAATCTCCCGGACGTTCGCCCGGCCTGTCCCGGGTCTTGGTCCGAGACCGCGGTATTCACGCAGAATCGGCGGCAAATGGCGATAGTTATCTCCATGACGATCCCTCGGGCAACCTGAGGTATTTTAGGTGAGCGGTCAGGTTTTCGAGAGCTCGTCTGCGAGCCGTACCGTTGCGATATTTTTCATCGAGAGGAATCACCGTGGCGCAAAAGCAGCAACAGGAAGAAGAGGACAAGGTCCGCCTGGACAAGTGGCTTTGGGCAGCACGCTTCTACAAGACCCGGGCCCTGGCCAAGGCGGCCATTGAAAGCGGCAAGGTGCACCACCGGGGCGAGCGTTGCAAACCGGGCAAGGAGCCGCGGGTTGGCGACGAGTATGAGCTGCGTACCGGTTTCGACGAGCGCACGGTCGTGGTCCAGGCGTTGTCCATCGTGCGTCGTGGCGCACCCGAGGCACAGGCGCTTTATGTCGAGACCCCGGCCAGCATCGCCAAGCGCGAGACCGCCGCAGCCCAGCGCAAGGCAGGCGCCCTGGGCGTGAGCACCGAGGGCAAGCCCACCAAGAAACAGCGTCGGGATCTATTCAAGTTCCATGGCAGCAGCCATGAGTGATGGAGGGCGAGGGAGCCTGCCCAGGCTGCCCTCGCCACAGCGGCTGGCTTAGCGCAGCAGGCTGCTGGCGCGAACCACGCTCATGTTCGACAGCACCGGCATCCGGCTCATCAGGTTGAACAGCGGATGGGTCAGGCGCAGCAGGAAGTTCGACATCCGTGCCGCGTAGGGGGTGTAGTAGCCCCAGCCGAGGGCCAGTACGGCCAGCAGCACACCGCCGATGTAGTCATCCTGGCCCCAGTGGGCTCCGGCGACCAGGCGCGGCAGCATGAACAGCAGGGTCAGGCCCCAGACCAGCAGGAACTGGCCGACGCTGCGGCTGAACACTCCCATGAACAGGCCCCAGATCAGCAACACCGAGGCATGGTCGCCAGGGAAACTCTGGCTGGAGCGGTCCTTGAGTTCCCAGGTCTTTTCCCAGCCCGGGAAGTAGTCGCTCATGTGCACGGCACCTTCGAGCACCATGGACGGGCTGTTGTGCTGCCAGTTCATCACGGCCACCAGCTTGGAAAACAGCGCGCGAATCACCACCATCAGGATCAGGATCGACAGGAAACCGAAGAAGGCGCGGCGTACGTCCACCGCCTTGAAGACCCAGTCACCGCGGATCAGCAGGCCGAGCATGATCAGGCCCACCACCACGTCGAACGGCCGCAGGCTGGCCACTGCCCAGATATGCAGCCAGGTAGAGTTGTTGGCGAGGGGAGCGTTGAGCAGGTGAAACAGCCACTCGTCGAACATCGTGCAAAGCATCTGCCCGGTGGGCCACAACCAGAAACCCAGCAGGGCCAAAGGGAGTACATTGCACAGAACCAGCTTGCCGAGGTTCCACCTTGCTTGGAACAAACCCGGATTGTTCATAAAATATCTCCAATCACCGCAAAAACTGCACCCTCATGGTGCAAAGCTGCAATTTTCGGTGCTTGTAACCTTTTTGTCACCTTTCAGATGCCCAGACCTATGACTGATTTGCCGGATACCGACTTCACCCAACGCTTCATCTTCGATGAGAGCGACGCCCGTGGCGAACTGGTGACGCTGGAGCGCAGCTACGCCGAAGTCCTTGCCAAGCACGCCTATCCCGAGCCGGTGGCACAACTGCTGGGCGAGCTGATGGCGGCGGCGTCGTTGCTGGTCGGCACCTTGAAGTTCGACGGCCTGCTGATTCTCCAGGCTCGCTCCGAAGGCCCGGTTCCCCTGCTGATGATCGAGTGCTCCAGCGAGCGCGAGATCCGTGGCCTGGCCCGCTACGACGCGGCGCAGATCGCTGCGGATGCGACCCTGGCCGACATGATGCCCAATGGCGTCCTGGCCTTGACCGTGGACCCGACCCAGGGCCAGCGCTACCAGGGGATCGTCGACCTGGACGGCGCCACCCTGGCCGAATGCTTCACCAACTATTTCGTCATGTCGCAGCAGACCGGCACTCGTTTCTGGCTCTACGCCGACGGCCGCAATGCCCGTGGCCTGCTGCTGCAGCAACTGCCGGCCGACCGCCTGCGCGATCCCGAGGAGCGCGATGCCAATTGGCAGCACCTCACCGCCCTGGCCAGCACCCTGACTGCCGATGAGCTACTTAGCCTGGACAACGAAACCGTGCTCCATCGCCTGTACCACGAGGAGGCCGTGCGCCTGTTCGACGTGCAGCCGCTGCGCTTTCGCTGCAGCTGCTCGCGCGAGCGCTCGGGCAATGCCCTGGTCAGCCTGGGGCTGGAGGATGCGCAGCAACTGGTGGCCGAACATGGCGGCAGCGTCGAGATCGACTGTCAGTTCTGCAACCAGCGCTATCTGTTCGACGCAGCCGACATCACGCAATTGTTCGCCGGTGCGGGCGTCGAGTCACCGTCAGATACTCGTCACTAAAACGTTTCAGCGAAGGTAAATCACCTAGCGAACGCCGGAATTACGCCATGCTGACGGGAGGACCCTACTATTTTCGGGCTTTTCTGGCATAATCCGGCGCACTTTTTTCGCGGTAGTAGTGCGCGAGTTTCTACTACAAAACGTTTGAGCAATCGGCCATTGGCCGACGACGGGGAACCTCATGACGCAAGCCAAGAACACCGTGTACACCGACCTGAGCGTCGATGAGCTGGTAAAAGAAGCGCTGTCCCGCGGTGAAGGCGAGTTGGCCGATACTGGCGCGCTGACGGTCAAGACCGGCCACCGCACTGGCCGTTCGCCGGCGGACCGTTTCATCGTCGAAGAGCCTTCCACCCAGGATGCGATCGCCTGGGGCTCGATCAACCGCAAGTTCCCGGCCGACAAGTTCGATGCCCTGTGGGCTCGCGTCGAGGCGTTCAACAACGCCCAGGAACACTTCGTTTCCCACGTCCACGTAGGGGCTGCCGCCGAGCACTACCTGGCCGTCAAGATGACCACCCAGACCGCCTGGCAGAACCTGTTCGGCCGTTGCCTGTTCATCACCCCGGAGCAGTACAACCCGGCTGGTCGCGAAGAGTGGCAGATCCTCAACGTCGCCAACTTCGAGTGCGTGCCCGAGCGTGACGGCACCAACTCCGACGGCTGCGTCATCCTCAACTTCGCCCAGAAGAAAGTGCTGATCGCCGGCATGCGCTACGCCGGTGAAATGAAGAAGGCCATGTTCTCGGTGCAGAACTTCCTGCTGCCGGCTGTCGACGTACTGCCGATGCACTGCGCCGCCAACATCGGCGAAGAAGGCGACGTGACCCTGTTCTTCGGCCTGTCGGGTACCGGCAAGACCACCCTGTCGGCCGACGAAAGCCGCTACCTGATCGGTGACGACGAGCACGGCTGGGGCGAGGGCGTGGTGTTCAACATGGAAGGTGGCTGCTACGCCAAGTGCATCGACCTGTCCGAGAAGAACGAGCCGGTCATCTGGAAAGCCATCAAGCACGGCGTCGTGCTGGAGAACGTGGTCCTGGACGATGCCAAGCGCGCCGACTACGCCGATGCCAGCCTGACCCAGAACACCCGCGCCGCCTACCCGCTGGAACACGTCGAGAAGCGTTCCGAGCACAACCTGGGTGGCGAGCCCAACGCGGTGATCTTCCTGACCTGCGACCTGACTGGCGTCCTGCCGCCGGTGTCGATCCTGAACAACGAGCAGGCGGCCTACCACTTCCTGTCCGGCTACACCGCGCTGGTCGGTTCCACCGAAATGGGTTCGGGCGGCGGCATCAAGTCGACCTTCTCCACCTGCTTCGGCGCACCGTTCTTCCCGCGTCCGGCGGGCGAATACGCTGAGCTGCTGATCAAGCGCATCAACGGCTTCGGCTCCAAGGTCTACCTGGTCAACACCGGCTGGACCGGCGGTGGCTACGGCGTCGGCAAGCGCTTCAACATCCCGACCACCCGTGGCGTGATCGCAGCGATCCAGAGCGGTGCCCTGGTCGGTGCCGAGACCGAACACCTGGATATCATCAACCTGGACGTGCCTAAAGCCGTTCCGGGTGTCGATACCGAGCTGCTCAACCCACGCAACACCTGGACTGACAAGGCTGCCTACGACGAAGCCGCCAAGGCCCTGGCTGGCCTGTTCATCGAGAACTTCAAGAAGTTCGAAGTGAGCGACGCCATCAAGGCTGCCGGTCCGAAGCTGTAAGCCTCGACCTGCCATGAAAAAGCCGCCGTTCGGGGCGGCTTTTTTGTGCGCGGCGTATCGGCAGGGCGGTGTTCCGGGTGCGGACGTTTACCTGGCTTTAACCCCTGGCTCAGCCCTTCAAGTGCAGCGCCAGCGCGCCCAGCAGCACCAGCGCCACTCCTGTCACTTGCACCTTGGACAGGCGTTCCTTGAAGAACAGGTAGCTGAGCACCGCGGCGATGCCGCCGGACAAGGTACTGATCACCGTCACCACCGACACCGAGCCGTGCATGGCGCCCCAGGAAAAGGCGAAGAACGCTCCGAGGTTCATCAGGCTGGAGCTGGCCAGGGTGCCGCAGCTCTTCAGGGGGGGCAGCTTCAAGCCGTCCGGGACCTTGAGCATCATCAGCAGCGATACGCTCGATCCCACCACGTAACCCAGCCACAGCATGCTGACCGGGCCCAGTTGCGGCAGGGTATAGCGCCCCTGCAACCAGAAACTGGTGCCGTACAGGCAGGCCGACAGCAGGGCATAGACGATCGAGCGACTGGCATCGGTGTTCTGCGGCAGCTTGGGGCCCGAATGAATGCTGGAGAGAATCACCCCCACCACGCAGACCAGGATGCACAGCAACTGGACCAGGCTGATGTGCTCGCCGCTGGCCCATGACAGCAGGGTGGTGACCACGCCGTAGGAGGTCACCAGCGGGGCGATGATGGCGGCCTTGCCCAGGGCGAAGGCCTTGCCCAGGGCCAGGGCGCCAGAGAGGGTGAAGCAGGCGGCGAGCATGCCCATCAGCCAGACATCCAGCGGCGCGGCCAGGGCCTTGAACAGGAAGGCGGGGAAGAGTGCCAGCAAAAGGCTCATGAGGATCACGCCCAGTGTCTGGCTGAAGAACACGGCGCGCTTGGCGCCCACGGCCCGGACATTCAGGCCCACGAGAAAGTCGGTGCCGCCCCAAAGCACGGCGGCGAGCAGCCCCATCAGTACATCCACGGTTTCTTCCTTGTCTTATTGTTGTAGGTCCTAGAGGCTTTCCAGCGCCCGGGTGTCCCAGCGGCGCAGCCTGATCGCCTGGTACAGCATGCCGATGGTCAATGGCAGCTTGTCGCCCCGGCCCTTGGCCCGGCGCTTGAGGTGTGGATCGAAACCTTCGGGCTGGAAGTAGCGATAGCTGTCGAAGTCGGCGAGGTCGAGCTCGAACTGTTCTTCCAGGGCCAGCAACAGATGCCGGGCATCGGCACCATCGCAACCCAGGTCAAGGTTGATCGCGGTCTTCAGATGCAAGGCCTTGCGCTCGGGCAGGCCGATCTCCTCATGCAGCAACTGCATCAGCTGGCGCATGTTCGCGTCGTCGGGAAAACCGGGGGCCAGATGCATGGTCGCGATTCGCTACGGCTCTTGGAAGGAATGGAGTGTAAGGCGATCCGATGGTGGTTTTTCAAGCCCCTCGCAGCAGATCCGCACCAGTCCCTGCGAACTTTCGACTGCATCCCATTGCGCAGTATTTTCCAGCCCTGGGTCGAGCATTGGCGGGCGAAAATGTGTATGGTGCGCCGCTGGTTGATAGGCCGCGTTCGAGCTGCGGCCAGATTCGTTTACAGGGATTTTGCTATGGCTTGTATGCGCCTGTTGGCGGTGTTGTGGCTAGGGATGGTGATAAGCGTGGTGCACGCCCAGCCGTTGTCGATCCAGGTGCTGGACGCCGTGGCCAAGGGCTCGCCTGTGGCCGAGGCCCAGGTGCAGTTGCAGCGGGGTACGAACCTGGTCGCGGGGGCTACCGATGCCCAGGGGCGAGCGGTGCTGGACGTCCCTGGCGATGCCGGCGGGCTGCTGATCCGCCAGCCCGGTTACGCCGACCTGCGAACCCAATGCCCCTGCCAGGGCCTGGTCTACGCCCTGAGTCCGGTAATGGACAAACCCTCCAGCCTGCGGGTGGTGCTGACCTGGGATGCCCCGGGCGAAGACCTGGATGCCCGGCTGATCTATTCCCGCAAGGCCTTGTCGTTCGTTGCCAGCCAAGGGCCCGGGGCGCGCCTGGAAAGAACCAGCGACGACCATCAGGGCGCGGAGACCATCACCATCGATGAGCTCTTGCCCGGCGAGGCCTACTTGTATGCCGTGCATGACTTCACCCATGGCAACCATCCCGAGTCCCTGCACCTGGGCCGCAGCCGGGCCCAGGTCTTCGTCTACCGTGGCGCCAGCCTCATTCGTAGCTATCGGGTACCGGAGCAGCGCCAGGGCAACCTCTGGGCCGTGTTCCGCCTGAATGCCGATGGCCAGATGGAAGATATCGACCGGGTGGCGCAGACCAGCAGCGAACCGAACGGCACCTACAGCGACCTGAATTCGTTGCTCGAGCAGATGCGCACCAGCGACCAGCAAGTGCCTGCGGACATGGGCCCAGCCGAAGCCAAGGCGCTCAACCGCAAGGGCGAAGAGGCCTACCGCAAGGGCGACTTCGGCGGGGCGGGTATCTATTACCGCGAAGCTATCGAAATGGCGCCGGGTTTTGCCCAGGCCTACAGCAACCTGGCTTTGAGCCAGCGCAAGAACAGCCGGCCCGACGAGGCCATACGCGCCGACCGTCAGGCCATCGCGCTGGCCAGCGGTCCGGCGGCGGCGACGATCCGGGCCAGTGCCTATTACGACATGGGTCGAGTCTTCGAGGGGGCCGGGCAGTTGGCCATGGCCTTGGAGAATTACCGCAAGGCCCGCGAGCAGAAGGCCAGCCCGGTGTACGACCAGGCCATAGAGCGGCTGCAAAAACCCTGAGCCCCAGGCTGGACGTTGTTTTTGCGCGGCGCGCTGGCAGGAGCGTCCCGTGCATCCATGGAGATTGATATGCGCAATGCTGTTTTCCCCTGGCTGTTGGCGTTGTGCCTGTGCAGCGTCTCGGTCCAGGCGGCAGGCCCTCTGGTGTTCGCCACCATCGACCGCAGTGGCTGGCCGGCGCCCCTGACCAGTTCGGTGGACTTCGACACCGCCTCCCGGGCGGAAATCCTGATGTTCGGCAAGGCTTTGCTGGCCAGTGAGAGCCTGGATGAGGGAGCCCTGAAGCAACGTCTCGGGGTACGGCAGCTGGACCTCAAGTCCATCGACCGGGTGCGCCAGCGCTTCTGGGAGTTGCTGCTGGTCAACTATCGTCTGGCCAGCCACGACTGTGACAGCGCACCGTTCTGCCAGCCCGTGCGCAATCTCGCCGAGTTGCGCCAGCTGGTGGCCGGCTTCACCGGCGAGAGCAAGGACACCTACGATGCCTGGGCCCAGGCCAGTTCGCGCTTCCACCAGCAGTACCTGCATGAGCAACTGCGCCTGGCGGCCCTGTTTCCCACGGTCAGCAGCGAGATCCAGCGAATGGATCCGGCGGAAAGACTGGGCGACGAACTGGCTGACCGACAATTCCTGCTGACCTTCGACGATGGTCCCAGCCCGCGCGGTGGTCATAGCGACGAGCTGGCGGCGGTGCTGCAGGCCCATGACCTGCATGGGTTGTTCTTCGTCCTGGGGGCGCCGTTCCAGGCGCGTTTGCAGCGGACCTCGACCGAGCAGTTGCGCGAGCTCTACAACGGTCAATGCGTGGGCCTGCATGGCTGGGAACACAAGTCCCATGCCTCCTGGAGCCGGTGGCAGGATTCCCTGGTCGACAGCGCCAGCCTGGTCGGCCATTCCCTGGAAGGGGAATACCTGCCGTTGTTTCGCCCGCCCTATGGGCAACGTCGCGCCGACGCTGGTGTTTTCCTCAAGGGCCACGGCCTGCAACTGATGCTGTGGAACATCGATTCCCAGGACTGGAGCAAGAAGGTCAGTGCCCAGGCCGCCGCCCAGCGGGTACAGACGCTGATGCTGTTGTGGCGGCGCGGCATCGTGCTGTTCCACGACGTCCATCCCAAGGCGGCCCAGGCCGTACCGCTGCTGGTCGAGGGCAACCAGCACAATGGCGTGCAATGGCTGGACTGTCGCAGCCTGCGCTAGCCACTGCTTGCCAATGAACCGGCCACCGCCCTGGTGTGCCGGTATCATCCGGTAGCGCTTTGCTCCACGACCTTTCCTCGATCCGCCGACCCACCGCGCTAGTCTTCAACGACGGTCAGCGGTCAAAGGAGTGACTCCCATGTACAGCACCCTCGAACAGGTCTTTGGTTATCCAGGCTTTCGCCCAGGACAGGAGGCCACCATCAGCGCGGTGCTGGCCGGGCGCTCGGCGGCGGCGATCTTTCCCACCGGTTCCGGCAAGTCCCTGTGCTACCAGCTGCCGGCCCTGCTGCTGCCGCACCTGACCCTGGTGGTGTCGCCGCTGCTGGCCTTGATGCAGGACCAGCTGGCCTTTCTCCAGCGCCATGGCATCGCCGCGGCGAGCATCGATTCGGCCCAGGGTCGCGATGAGGCCAACCAGGTGATGGCCCGCGCCCGCTCCGGGGAACTGAAGATCCTGATGATCTCGGTGGAACGCCTGAAGAACGAACGCTTTCGCAACTTCCTGCAGCAGGTGCCCATCTCCTTGCTGGTGGTGGATGAGGCCCACTGCATTTCCGAGTGGGGGCACAACTTCCGGCCCGACTACCTGAAGCTGCCGGACTACCAGCGCCAGTTCAATATCCCCCAGGCTTTGCTGTTGACCGCCACGGCCACTCCCCAGGTGATCGCCGACATGCAGGCGCGCTTCGCCATCGCCGCCACCGATGTGGTGACCACCGGTTTCTATCGATCCAACCTCAACCTGCTGGTGGAGCCGGTCGCCGGGATCGACAAACGCCGGCGCCTGGTGCAGTGGTTGGGCGAGCGGAATGGGCAGCCGAGCATCGTCTACGTGACCTTGCAGAAGACCGCCGAGCAGGTCGCCGAGTACCTGGGCCAGCAGGGCATTGCCGCCCAGGCCTACCACGCCGGTTTGCCCCATGAGCAGCGTGAGGCGATCCAGCGCCGCTTCATGCAGGGACACAGCCAGTGCATCGTCGCCACCATCGCCTTCGGCATGGGCATCGACAAGAGCGATATCCGCAACGTCGTGCATTTCGACCTGCCCAAGTCCATCGAGAACTACAGCCAGGAAATCGGCCGCGCCGGGCGCGATGGGCAACCCTCGGACTGCCTGGTGCTGGCCAACCGCGACAGTCTCAACGTGCTGGAGAACTTCGTTTATGGCGATACCCCGGAGCTGAGCGGGATCCGTTGCGTGCTCGATGAGTTGCTGGCCGCAGCGCCCACCGGGCAGTGGGAACTGTTGCTGGGCCCCTTGGCGGACCAGAGCAACATTCGCCAGTTGCCGCTCAAGACCTTGCTGGTGCAACTGGAACTGCGCGGTCTGATCGCTCCGCGCTATGCCTACTTCGCCGAATACCGCTTCAAGTTGCTGCTGGAGCCGGCTGATCTGCTGGGGCGTTTCGAAGGTGAACGGCGGGACTTCGTCGAGGCCATCCTGCACACCTCCAGCCGCGCCCGGACCTGGGCCACGGTGGATTTCGACGCACTCTACGACCACTGCCAGGCACCGCGCCAACGGGTGGTCAAGGCCCTGGACTACTTCCAGGAAAAAGGCTGGGTGGAGTTGGAAAGCAAGCAGATGACCGAAGTCTACAGCCTGCTGCAGGGCGACTTCGATGCGCCGGCGCTAAGTGCCGAGCTGCACGCCTACTTCACCCGCCATGAGGCTGGCGAGATCGCGCGGATCCACGCCATGCTCGACCTGTTCGCCAGCGAGCAGTGCCTGGGGCATCGGTTGGCGGAGTATTTCGGTGACCGGCAGGCACCTCGGCAGTGTGGGCATTGTTCGGTGTGCCGGGGCCAGGTGGCGCGCTTGCCCGAGCCACCCGAGCTGCCTGCGCTTGTGGATAAGAACTTCGCCGGCTTGTGTGGCGACTTTATCCACAGGCACCAGCAGCACACCGGGGTTCTTCCCGGGGCGGAGCGCCTGACGCGTTTTCTCTGTGGCATCAGCGTGCCGTTGTTCACCAAGCTCAAGGTCCGTGGTATCCCGGGATTCGCCGCGTTGGAGGACTACCCCTACGCCGAGGTACGGCAATGGTGCGAGAGCCATTTGCCGGCCTGAAGCCGGGTGCCTTGTTCCTTATGGCGATCCATCTGCTGAATGTTGGGCATCACAGGAATAAATTTCAAAAATGATGCTCGCCTGACTATGGTGGTGCCTGAGCCAGGATCACCTACAGGAAGGAGAGCCGCCATGAGCCAGACAGCATTCGATATTCAGCGCGCCGCGGTGATTGGCGCCGGCACCATGGGCCGTGGCATCGCCATGTGCCTGGCCAATGCCGGCCTGCCGGTACTGTGGCTGGACAAGGATCCGCAGATGCTCCAGCAGGCGCTGGCGGCGGTGGCCCAGACCTATGCCCACAATGTGCGCCAGGGCCGTATCGAGCAGGCCGAAGCCGACGCGCGGCTGGCACGGATCGGCATTGCCGAAGGTTATCCACAGCTAGCCGAGGTGGATCTGGTGATCGAGGCGGTGTACGAGAACCTCGAGCTCAAGCAGCAGATCTTTCGCCAGCTGGACGCCGCCCTCAAGCCATCGACGATCCTGGCCAGCAACACTTCGGCGCTGGATATCGATGCCATTGCCGCTGTCACCCAACGGGCGCCCCAGGTGCTGGGAATGCACTTCTTCAGCCCGGCGCACATCATGAAGCTGCTGGAGGTGGTACGCGCGGCCAGGACGGCGCCGACGGTGTTGGATGCGGCTCTGGCCCTGGGCCAGCGCATGGGCAAGGTCAGCGTGGTGGCTGGCAACTGTTTCGGGTTCATCGGCAACCGCATGCTCAACACCTATGTCCTCGAGGCCCGCAAGATGCTCCTGGAAGGGGCCTTTCCCTATCAGGTGGACGGCGCCTTGCAGGGATTCGGTTTTGCCATGGGGCCGTTTCGCATGTACGACGTGGTGGGCATCGACCTGGGTTGGCGTGCCCGGCAACTGGCCGGTGCCGGGCAGGACGCGCCGCAGGTCCAGGTCGACAATCGCCTGTGCGAACTGGGCCGTTTCGGTCAGAAAAGCGGCGATGGTTATTACCACTACGAGCCCGGTAGCCGCCAGGCCGAACACGACCCGCAAGTGGATGCGCTGGTGCTGCAGGTCAGTGAGGGCCTGGGTTACCAGCGGCGGGACATCGGCCCCGAGGAGATCCTCGAGCGCTGCCTGCTGGCGCTGGTCAACGAGGGGGCGAAGATCCTCCAGGAAGGCATTGCCGGCTCGGCCCATGACATCGACCTGGTCTATCTCAACGGTTATGGCTTTCCCAAGGAGCGGGGCGGGCCGATGAGCTGGGCCGATAACCAGGGCCTGGAGCAGGTCCGGCGCCAGTTGCTGCGCCTGGAAGCCGAGCATGGTGCCCATTGGCGGCCGGCGCAGTTGATCGAGGATCTGGCTGGTGCAGGAAAAGGGTTTGCCCAGGCTTAGTCGCCTGGGGTGAAATGCCCGGCGACCAATCGCTCAACCCATGGGAGACCGTCCTGATGTCCGAGCCTGTGCCACAACGCAGCGACTACCGCCATTTCCAGCCGATCACCACCCGCTGGCACGACAATGATGTCTACGGCCACGTGAACAACGTCACCTACTACAGCTTCTTCGACACGGCGGTGAACACCTACCTGATCGAGCAGGGTGGCCTGGATATCCATGATGGTGAGGTGGTGGGGTTCGTGGTCAGCTCGGCTTGCGATTACTTCGCGTCCGTCGCCTATCCCGAACGTATCGAGGTCGGCCTGCGGGTCGGCAAGCTGGGCAACAGCTCGGTGCAATACGAGCTGGCGGTATTCAAGCTGGGGGAGGGGGAGCCGTGCGCGGCGGGGCGTTTCGTCCATGTGTTCGTGGATCGGGCGTCGAACCTTCCGGTGCCGATTCCGGCGGTCCTGCGCGCAGCCCTGGAACAGCTGCTGGTGGCCTGAGTCTCGAAACCTGATTGCACTGCAGGACCCGTAGCCGCTGCCGCAGGCTGGGATCGGCGCCGCAGCAGAGGCCTGGCCTTCCTCGGGGTCAGCACTGCAGCCCCTGGTCTGGCGAGGCCCTTGGCCTCGCGCCCAGTGAGCGGTAGCGGCTACGAGGTACCGGGTCGATCAGTCGTGATGACGATGCTTGCGGTGGCCATAGGCATGGCCACGGCCACGGTGGCCGTCGCGGTAGTAGCGGCGGTCGCGATCGCGGCGGTATTCGCGATCTTCCCGGGCGCTTTCGTTACCCATGTAGTTACCCAGTGCGCCGCCGGCACCACCGCCGGCCGCCGCACCGATCAGGCTGCCGGTGTTGCCGCCCATGCTGCGACCTACGACGTTGCCGCCAGCCGCACCCAAGGCGCCACCGATGGCTGCCTGGCCACGGCTGCGCTTGTCGGCGCCGACCGCGCTGCCGCCCGCACCGCCGATGGCCGCGCCAATGGCCGAACCGGTATTGCCGCCCAGCTGCTGGCCGACCACCGAGCCTAGAACCCCGCCCAATGCGCCGCCCACACCTGCTTCAGTGGTGCCACCGGCAGAGGCGACGCCGCTGACCAGGCCAAGGGACAACAAGAGAATCGAGGAGAACTTCATACATGAGCCTCAAAGGGATGACGGCGCGATCCTGAGGCTGTACCGCGAGGCTTACAAACGAAATCCGACGAATAGCACGAGTTGTACACAATCGCGTAACTTATTGTTTTTAATGGGGAACTTAAGTGATTTTCGCAGGTCTACGGTTACTTGACGAAGGCCGCTCCCTGCATGCAGGGGCGGCCTTTTTCGTGCCTGGGGCAACGCTGTTGCAAGCGCAGTGGATCAGGCCGAGCGGGCCATGATCAGGCCATTGTCACTGGCAGCTTCCAGGCGGATGGCGATGAACTTGGAGGTCGGGGTGTGGCTGCCGTCGCCGGTGCTTTCCAGCGGCACCAGCGGATTCACCTCCGGGTAGTAGGCCGCGGCCTGGCCGGCCGGGATATCGAAGGCCAGCAGGGTGAAACCCTTGACCCGCCGTTCGCGGCCATCGTTCCACAACGACACGATGTCGGCTTTCTGCCCCGGCTTGAAACCCAGGCGGATGATGTCCGCTTCGTTGGCGAACAGCACGTCGCGCTGACCCTTGACCCCACGGTAGCGGTCATCGAGGCCGTAGATGGTGGTGTTGTACTGGTCGTGGGAGCGCATCGATTGCAGGATCAGGTCCGGCAACTGGCCACTGGCCCGGGTGCGTTCGTCGATCAGGTCCCTGGGCAGCAGGTTGGCGCGGAAGTTGGCGCGCCCCGAGGAGGTGTTCCACTGGCGGGCGCCGGCGGCGTTGCCCAGGTAGAAGCCGCCTGGGTGCTTGAGCCGCTCGTTGAATTCCTTGAAGCCCGGGATGGTGTCGGCGATCAGGTCGCGGATGCGCCCGTAGTCGGCTGCCAGCCAGCTCCAGTCCACCGGGCGGTTGCCCAGGGTGGCCGAAGCGATGCCGGCGAGGATCCAGGGTTCGGAACGCATGTGCACCGACAGCGGCTGCAACTGGCCGTTGGAGGCGTGGACCATGCTGAAGGAGTCTTCCACGGTCACCGCTTGCGGGCCGCCGGCCTGCAGGTCGATGTCGGTGCGGCCCAGGCACGGCAGGATCAGCGCATCCTTGCCGTGGGCCAGGTGGCTGCGATTGAGCTTGGTGCTGATCTGCACGGTGAGGTCGCAGTTGCGCAGGGCCTGGAACGTCCGCTCGCTGTCCGGAGTGGCCTGGGCGAAGTTGCCCCCAAGGCCGATGAATACCTTGGAGCGGCCTTCGAGCATGGCGTGGATCGCCTCGACCACGTTATGGCCGTTGTCCCTGGGCACCTTGAACTGGAAACGCCGCTCCAGGGAATCGAGGAAGGCCACCGGCGGCCGCTCGTTGATGCCCATGGTGCGGTCGCCCTGGACGTTACTGTGGCCGCGGACCGGGCACAGGCCGGCGCCTGGCCTGCCGACGTTGCCGCGCAGCAGCATCAGGTTGGCGATTTCCTGGATGGTCGCCACCGAATGGCGATGCTGGGTAATGCCCATGGCCCAGCACATGATGACGTTCTTGCCCTTGGCGTACATGCGCGCCGCCTGCTCGATCTCCACCAGGGTCAGGCCCGACTGCTCGACGATCTGCTCCCACGGGGTGTCATCGATGGTGCCCAGGTATTCCAGCACCTGGGCGGTGTGGGTGTTGAGGAAGTCGTGGTCGAACACGGCCGCGGTCCCGGCCTTTTGCGCATCGCGTTCCCATTGCAGGAGGAACTTGGCCATGCCGCGCAGCAACGCCATGTCGCCACCCAGGGCCGGGCGGAAGTACGCGGTGTTGGTCGGACGGTTGCCGTTAGTGAGCATCTCCAGGGGGTTCTGCGGGTGCTGGAAGCGTTCCAGGCCGCGCTCTTTCAGCGGGTTCACGCACACTACCTGGGCGCCGCGCTTCACTGCCTCGCGCAGGGGCTCGAGCATCCGCGGATGGTTGGTGCCGGGGTTCTGGCCCCAGACGAAGATCGCGTCCGAGTGCTCGAAGTCGTCGAAGGTCACCGTGCCCTTGCCCACCCCGACGCTCTGCGCCAGGGCCACGCCACTGGCTTCGTGGCACATGTTCGAACAGTCGGGGAAGTTGTTGGTGCCGTAGGCCCGCACGAACAGCTGGTAGAGATAGGCCGCCTCGTTGCTGGCCCGGCCCGAGGTGTAGAACTCGGCCATGTCCGGGCTCGGCAGGTTCAGCAGGTGCCGGGCGATCAGGCTGAAGGCGTCTTCCCAACTGATGGGACGATAGCGGTCGGTCTCGGCGTCGTAGCTCATCGGCTCGGTCAACCGGCCCTGGTACTCGAGCCAGTAGTCGCTCTGTTCCAACAGGGAGCTGACGCTGTGCTTGGCGAAGAAGGCGCCGTCCACCCGGCGTTTGGTGGCTTCCCAGTTCACTGCCTTGGCGCCGTTTTCGCAGAACTTGACCATGCCGCTTTCCGGCGAGTCGCCCCAGGCGCAGCCCGGGCAGTCGAAGCCACCGTTCTGGTTGGTCTTGAGCATCATGCGGATGTTCTTCAGGGCGTTGTCGCTGGTCAGCCAGGCCTGGGCCACGCTGATCAGGGCGCCCCAACCGCCGGCCGGTCCCTTGTAGGGCTTGTAGCGGGCCACGGGTTTCTGGTCGGCTTGGTTATGTGTACTCACGGGCGACTCTCCATCGCGGGGCTGTCGGGCCGCAGTGCGCTGCGATGCGGCAGGTGGACAAGGTAGTGACGGTGATGACGCGGCCCTTGCCGGGTGTGGCGCAAGCTCGAGAAGCGAGCACGGGGGCGGGCCTCGCAGGAGCTGGCGCTGCGCAGGGCGGGCGTTTGGCGTTCATCGGGGGATCAGCGGCGTACTGGTGGCCAAGCCTAAGCGCGGCATTGTGTCGCGTCTAATTGCTAGTACTGATCCTTTGATAGATGGCGTCGATCAAAGACCGTCGAGGAGTTTGCGGTAGAGGGCGAAGCAGGCCTCGGCCAGGGCCGAGCGTGGCGCGCTGCGGCGCATGATCAAGCCCAGGCGGGCCAGGGTCTGGGCATCTTCTATCGGCTGCAGGCGCAGGTGTTCGGTCATGGCTTCCAGGCCGCTGTCCAGGGGCATCACCGCACAGCACAGGCCGCCGTGGACCATCTGCACCAGCTGATGGACGGCATCGGTCTGCAGGACGGGGCGAGGGTGCAGTCCGCGGATATGGAAGTTGTGATCGATGGACTGGCGAAAATGCATGCCGCTGGTCAGCAGGCCCAGGGGCAATTCGGTCAGCGCCTCCCAGCTCAGCGGTTGCTCGCCGAAGCTGAAATGCCGTTGGTCGTACAGCAGCCCCATATGCGTCTGGGCCAGGGTCAGGGAGTCGAAGTGCTCGCCGTCCAGGCGTTCCAGGTAGGACACCCCGAGGTCCAGGCGATTGCTCGCCAACTGCTCGAGAATCTGTTCCGAGCTCAGGGACGAGAGTTCGAAGCGCAAGTGCGGGTGTTCGGCGTGCAGGCGCTGCATCAGTGGCTGCGGGTCGAAGCTCGACAACGGGACCACTCCCAGGCGCAGGGTGCCCACCAGGTTGCCGCGGCAGGCAGCGGCTTCGGCCAGCAGCCCGTCATAGGCGGTGAGCACGGTGCGGGCCCAGGCCAGGACGCGCTCGCCGGGTGCGGTGAAACCTTCGAAACGCTGGCCACGGTTGACCAGCGGCAGCTCGAGCTCTTCCTCGAGGTTGCGCAGGCGCATCGACAGGGTCGGCTGGGTGATATGGCAGCGCGCGGCGGCCTGGCCGAAGTGGCGGGTTTCGTCCAGGGCGATGAGGAATTTCAGCTGCTTGATGTCCATCTTCGCTCCGGTGCGACAAAAGGCCGGGATTCTACCGTGCCGGCGCGGCCTTGGTCAGTGGTCGGCCGGGAACCTCGATCGGCCGGGCTGGTCTAGTCTTTCGCATCTGGATCTATCAACCAAGGAGTGTGCGACATGAGCATTTTCAGCTTTGTGAAGGAAGCGGGCGAGAAACTGATCGACCTGCTGACCCCCGGTAACGCCAACGCCAGTGAGCAGCTCAAGGAGCACATCGCCAAGGTCGGCCTGGGCAACCCCAACGTCCAGGCGACGGTGGAAGGCGACAAGGTCATCGTCAAGGGCGAAGTGGCGAGCCAGGAAGAGAAGGAAAAGATCCTCCTGGCCCTGGGCAACATCGCCGGTGTCGGCAGTGTCGAGGACCAGATCACCGTCAGCGGCCCGGTCGCGGTTACGGCGGTCTTCGTCACCGTGAAGAAGGGCGATACCCTGAGCGCCATCGCCAAGGCGCAATACGGCGATGCCAACAAGTACAACAAGATCTTCGAGGCCAACAAGCCCCTGTTGTCCCATCCGGACAAGATCTATCCGGGCCAGGTCCTGCGCATTCCCGAGTGAGCCGATAGCCCGGGTTGCCAACAGGCCCGCATGGATGCGGGCCTGTTACTCGGCCAACCCGTCGAGCAACTCCCGATAATCCCCTACCGCGGCGAATTCCGCCGTGTCCTTCGGTCCCTTGCGGCTGTCCGGCTGGCTGACCGCGAGCAATTGCGCGACCCCGAAGTCCCGGGCGCTGCGCAGGATCGGCAAGGTGTCGTCGATGAACAGGCTGCGGGTCGGATCGAAGCGGATATCGGCCTGCAGGGCTTCCCAGAATTGCGGGTCCTCCTTGGGAAAACCGTAGTCGTGGGAGCTGATCAGGCGTTCGAAGTAGGGCGCCAGCTCGATCCGCTCCAGCTTCAACGACAGGGAGTCGCGGTGGGCGTTGGTGATCAGGATCACCCGCTTGCCGGCGCGTCCCAGTGCTGCGAGGAAGGTGTCGGCGTCCGGACGCAGGGCGATCAGGTGGGCGGTCTCCAGCTTCAGCTCGCGTACCGGCAGCTTCAGTTCGGTGCTCCAGAAGTCCAGGCAATACCACTGCAACCGACCGGCGTTACGCTCGAACAGCGGGCGCAGTTCCAGCTCCGCCATGGCCCGGCTCACCCCGTGCAGCTCGGCATAGCGCTGGGGCAGGTGCTCCAGCCAGAAATGGTTGTCGTAGTGCAGGTCCAGCAAGGTGCCGTCCATGTCCAGCAGGACGGTATCGATATCGCGCCAGGGCATCAGGGCCATTGACTACTTCTCCAATGGAAAACGGTCGACCGGCAGGGCCGACGAAGCGGGAGGGGCCAAGGCCATGCACCCGGCGTAAAAAAACACCCCGGCAGGGGCGATCACATGCAGTAAACAATAGGTCTCGCAGCGCCTGTGCGCTGCCGCAATCTGCAACCCAGTCACTTTCAAACAGGCTGTATAGTAACCCGCTATCGCCAAGGAGCCCGCCATGCGTCAGAAACCCACCGTACTTGCCCGAGAGATCGTCGCTTCCAGTCGCCTGTTCTGTGTCGAACAGTTGCAACTGCGGTTCGCCAATGGTGCCGAACGTACCTACGAGCGGTTGGTGGGGCGGGGCGCGGGTTATGGTGCGGTGATGGTCGTGGCGATGCTCGATGCCGAGCACGCGGTGCTGGTGGAGGAATACTGCGGCGGCACCGATGCCTACGAGCTGTCCCTGCCCAAGGGCCTGATCGAGCCTGGCGAGGACGTGCTGGCGGCGGCCGAGCGTGAGCTCAAGGAGGAAGCCGGCTTCGGGGCGCGGCAGCTGGAGCACCTGACCGAGCTGTCGTTGTCCCCGGGCTACATGAGCCAGAAGATCCAGGTGGTGCTGGCCACCGACCTGTACGAAGAGCGCCTGGAGGGCGATGAACCCGAGCCGATGCGGGTCGACAAGGTCAACCTGCGAGAGTTGTCCGGCCTGGCGCAGAATCCCCAGTTCAGCGAAGGCCGGGCCCTGGCCGCGTTGTACCTGGCCCGCGACCTGCTGAGCCAGCGCGGGGTCTTTCAAGCATGAGTGAGATACCGATGACGCTTCCCCATCCTTTCCTGGCTCCGGTAATGGAGTTGGCGCTGCGTGCCGGCGACGCCATCCTGCCGTTCTGGCGCGCCGATGTGGCGGTCGAGCACAAGGCCGACGAATCCCCGGTGACGGCGGCCGACCTGGCCGCGCACCACCTGATCGTCGCCGGCCTCAAGGCCTTGGCCCCGGACATCCCGGTGCTGTCCGAGGAAGACGCCGACATTCCCCAGGCGACCCGGGCCAGCTGGCAGCGCTGGTGGCTGGTGGACCCGCTGGACGGCACCAAGGAGTTCATTGCCGGTAGCGAAGAGTTCACCGTCAACATCGCCCTGATCGAGCAGGGGCGCGTGGTGTTCGGCGTGGTGGCGATGCCCACCAATGGCCGTTGCTACCTGGGTGGCGCCGGCCTGGGTGCCTGGCGTGCCGAGCGTGGCCAGGCGCTGCAGGCGATCGCCGTACGTGAGCAGCCGGTGGGCCAGGCCTTCACCGTGGTGGCCAGCCGGCGCCATTCGAGCCCGGCGCAAGAACGCCTGCTCGGTGGCTTGAGCGCTACCCTGGGTGAGCTGCAACTGGCCAACATCGGCAGCTCGTTGAAGTTCTGCCTGCTGGCCGAAGGGACGGCGGATTGTTATCCACGGCTGGCGCCCACGTCGCAATGGGACACGGCGGCGGCCCAGGGCGTGCTCGAAGGCGCCGGGGGCGAGGTGCTGGATCTTGCCGGCGCGCCGTTCTGTTATCCGCCTCGGGAGTCGCTGCTCAACGATTTCTTCGTGGCATTGCCCGCCAAGGCCCCTTGGCGGGCCAGGCTGCTGGAACTCTGTGGCGCCCAGGACGGGCAGCGCTGATACCACAGGCGAGCCGAGCCCCGGGTAAAGTCCCGGGGCAGGCCGATTTCAGCGGTGCAGCACGTACTGGCCGGCGAACAGTACCGCGTCTTCTTCGCTGCCGGCATTCACCACCTTGGTGTGCAGGGTCAGGCGTGCCCGACCGTAGCGCTGGTACATCGACAGGAATTTCTTCCAGACCTTGTCCTCGGGGGCCGCGCATATCGCCTGGGCGTCACCGGTGACTGGCAGCGGGTAGCTGATCTGCCCTTCCTGGATGACGATGTGCCCGTCCTCGATTCCCTCCTCCCGCAGCCGCAGGTGCAGCCAGCCCCAGCCAGCCAGTACCGCGCCGCAATAGAGGCTGCCACCGAACATGGTGCTCTTGTGGTTCACGTTGGCTTCCAGGGGCAATTGCAGGCGTAGTTGCTGCGCCTGCCAGTCGAGCACCTTCAGGCCCATTTCCCGAGTCAGGGGAATGTCATGGTGGAGGATGGATTCCAGGTATCGACTGTCGCGGTTCATGCATGGGCCTCGGGGTCGGGAGTTGGCTGGGAGTGGTTCATTCCGATTCGTCGCCGGGTTGTCCGGCGCCGCTGTCTGCGAAGTTCAGGCCATGCTTGCGCAGCTTGTCGTGCAGGGTCTTGCGCGGGATGCCCAAGGCCTCGGCGAGACTGCGCAGCGAGCTGTGGGGCTGGGACATTTCGGCGGCGATCAGCGATTTCTCGAAATGCTCGACCTGTTCGCTCAGGCCGCCGCTGATCAGCGGTGCGGTCGCGGCCGGGGCCTGTCCCGGATCGCCGTTGTCCAGGGCCAATTCCAGGCCCAGGGCGAAGCGCTCGGCGACGTTCTGCAACTCGCGCACGTTGCCCGGCCAGGCGTGGCGCAACAGCAGGGCCCGATGCCCGGGTTGCAGCTCCTGGGCCGGCAGGCCGTGGCGGCTGCTGGCTTCATCGGCAAAGTGCTGGAACAGCATCAGCACATCCTCGCCGCGCTCGCGCAGTGGCGGAATCCGTAGTGGCGCCACGTTCAGGCGGTAGTAGAGGTCGGCGCGAAAACGCCCCTGGTCCGCCGCCTGGCGCAGGTCTTCCTTGGTCGCGGCGATGATGCGGATATCCAGCGGGATCAGTTGGTTGCCGCCCAGGCGCTCCACCACTCGCTCCTGGAGCAGGCGCAGCAGCTTGACCTGGACATCCAGGCTCATGCTTTCGATTTCATCGAGGAACAGCGTGCCGCCATTGGCGAACTCGAACTTGCCGATGCGCCGCTTCTGCGCGCCGGTGAAAGCTCCAGGTTCGTGGCCGAACAGCTCGCTCTCCACCACCGACTCCGCCAGGGCCCCGGCGTTGATCGCGACGAACGGTCCGTTACGTCTTCCTGACAGATCGTGCAGGGCCCGGGCCACTACCTCCTTGCCGGCCCCGGTTTCGCCGAGGATCAGCACATCGGCGCGGGTCGCCGCCAGGGCGCCGATCTGCTGGCGCAGGCGCAGGATGGAAGCCGACTGTCCCACCAGCCTGGCGCTCAGTTCCTGGCGATCGCTCAGGGCCAGGCGCAGGCTGCGGTTGTCCAGCACCAGGCGGCGCCAGGCCAGGGCGCGGCGCACGCTGTCCAGCAGGGCATCGCTGGCGAAGGGTTTTTCCAGGAAGTCGTAGGCCCCGGCGCGCATCGCCTGTACCGCCAGGGGCACGTCGCCATGCCCGGTGATCAGCAGCACTGGCAGTTCCGGGTCCTGGGCATGCAACTGGCTCAGCAGTTCCATGCCGTCGATGCCGGGCATGCGGATGTCACTGACCACCACCCCCGGCCAATCCCGCTCCAGGCGCTCGGCCAGGCCCTGGGCCTCGCCCAGGGACAAGACCTTGAGCCCGGCCAGGTCCAGGGTCTGGCTCAAGGCCTGGCGCAGGTGCGGATCGTCGTCGATCAACACCACTTGCAACTGGGGGTTGAGGCTGTCGGGACGGGTCATCGGTGGCTTTCCAGATCGTGTCGTGGCCGGCCATGCCAGGCCGGTCCATGGATTATCGGCTTGCGGGCTGCGCCGTGTCTCATACTCCGCGATCCTCGGACGGCTGCGGGCTGACGCCCGGAGCCCCGGCGCGCAGGCGCAGGGTGATCAGCGCACCGCCTTCGCGGTGGTTGGCGAACGACAGCTCGCCGCCGAAGGCCCGCATCAGGGTGTCGCAGATCGCCAGTCCGAGCCCCAGGCCCTGGGTGCGCGTCTTGGTGGTGTAGAACGGTTCGCCAGCACGGCCCAGGGCTTCCATGCAGAAGCCCGGGCCGTTATCGCGAATGCACAGGTTGACGCCCGTGGCGGTGGATTCGGCACTCAGCCACAGTTTGCGCGGCGGGCCTTTTTCGGTGAGGGCATCCAGGGCGTTGGCCAGCAGGTTGCCCAGCACCTGGCGCAGGCGGGTTTCCCCGGCTTGGACCCACAGGGTAGCGGCCGGCAGGTCGCGGATCAGCTCCACATCCATGGCCCGGCGCCGCTTGGCCAGCAGGGCCAGGGCATCGTCCAGGGCCGGCTGCAGGGCGACGCTCTCCGGTGCGTGGTGATCGCGCCGGGCAAAGGCCCGCAGGTGGGTGATGATCGAGGCCATGCGCCCGGTCAGTTCGCTGATCAGCTTGAGGTTGCCCCGGGCGTCGTCGGTGCGTTGATGATCCAGCAGCACCTCGGCGTTCTCCGCGTAGCTGCGGATCGCCGCCAGGGGCTGGTTGAGTTCGTGGCTGATACTGGCGGACATGGTGCCTAGTGCCGAGAGCTTGCCGGCCTGGACCAGATCGTCCTGGGCGCGCACCAGATCCTGCTGGGCGTTCTCACGCTCCAGCACTTCCTGTTTCAGGCGTCGGTTGAGGTTTTCCAGGTCGCTGGTGCGTTCGGCCACGCGCATCTCCAGCTCGCGCCGCGCCTTGCCTTCGAAGGCGATCCGTTCCAGGTAGTGCCGGCGCCGCTGCATCATCAGCCCGAGCAGCAGCATCAGCACCAGCAGCGCGGCGGCGCCCACCGCCACCACGGTTCGTACTGGACGGTCGATGAGCGTGCGCGGGGCGAGGATGCTGACGCTCCAGCCGGTCTCCTCGATCTGTTGGGTCTGGGTCAGCCAGGCATCGGGATTGAGGTTCAGTGGGCGCGGGTCGCGGGTCGGGTAGGGCTGGATGGCGATGATCGCCTGGTGTTCCTGCTCGCTCAGGGTCCGGGTCGCGCGAAAGCGCCATTCCTGGCGCGAGGTCAGGATCACCACGCCATTGTGGTCGGTCACCAGCAACTGCTCCGGGGTCTTGCCCCAGAGTCTCTCGGTGTGGTCCAGGTCCACCTTGACCACCAGCACGCCGAGCATGCGCTCGCCGTCGCGCACCGCGGCGGCGAAGAAATAGCCACGTTTGGCCGAGGTGGTGCCCAGGCCGAAGAAGCGCCCCAGGCGCCCGGCCATGGCTTCGCTGAAATAGGGGCGGAAGGCGAAGTTGCGCCCGACGAAGCTGTCGTGCTTGTCCCAGTTGGAGGCCGCCAGGGTATTGCCGCTGGTGTCCATCAGGTACATGACCTCGGCACCGGTCTGGGCGCTGATGTTCTTCAGCAGGCGGTTGGCGTTGCCTTGGGTCACGCCATCGTCCGGGGCGCCCAGTACCGCCCGTAGTGCGGGCAGGTCGCCGAGGATCTGCGGCAGCACCTCGTAGCGGTGCAGGGTGCCCAGCAGGTTGGCCACGTACAGGTCCAGGGTCTGGCGATTCTGCCCGGCCAGCTCATTGCGGTAGTAGCGTTCCGCCAGGTGCTGCAGCGGCCACAGCAGTGGAGCCAGGCACAGCGCCAGCAGGGCCAGGCTGCGCCAGCGGGGACGACGGGGAAGGGGTGGGGTCATGGGAACGGCGCTTGTGGTTACAGGCGCATTATGCCTAGCCCTGCTCGGCAAGACACTCGCGCAATGCGGTGTGCCAGTCCGGCTGGATCACGCCCCACTCCCGCTCCAGGCGGCTGCAGTCCAGGCGCGAGTTCAGCGGTCGTGGCGCCGGGGTCGGATAGGCGCTGGAGGGAATGGCCTCCAGTACCGCGCAAGGCTTGTCCATGGCCAACAACTGCTCGCCGATGGCCTGGGCAAAGCCGAACCAGGACGTCTCGCCATGGGCGGTCAGGTGGTAGGTGCCCCAGGCTCCGGGGTTTCCTGCCTGCCAGCGCTCGATCAGGGCCCGGGTGCTATTGGCGATGGTGCCGGCCCAGGTCGGGGCGCCGACCTGGTCGGCTACCACGCGCAGTTCCGGGCGCTCCTGCAGCAGGCGCTGCATGGTCAGCAGGAAGTTCTTGCCATGGCTGGAATAGACCCAGCTGGTGCGCAGGATCAGGTGCTGGCCCTGTACCAGGTTGATGGCCCGTTCGCCGGCCAGCTTGCTCTGGCCATAGACGCTCAGCGGATGGGGCTCGTCTTCTTCGATGTAAGGGCTGCCCTTGCTGCCGTCGAACACATAGTCGGTGGAATAGTGGATCAACGGGATGCCCAGCTCGAAGGCCTCCTGGGCGAAGATCCCGGGCGCGGTGGCGTTGATCGCGTAGGCCAGTTCTGCCTCGCTTTCGGCCTGGTCGACCGCGGTGTGGGCGGCGGCGTTGATGATCAGGTCGGGGCGCAGCGTGCGCACCTGCTGGCGGATCTGCTCCGGATGGCTCAGGTCCAGCTGGTCGCGACCCGGGACCAGCAGTTCGCCCAGGTCGCCCAGGCGCTTCTGCAGTTCGCGGGAAACCTGGCCGTGCTGGCCGCTGATGAGGATCTTCAGTGGAGTGTTCATGGGAACAGGTCGGCCTCAGTCAACAGGCTTCCTGCCTGGTCCTTGGCGGAGAGTTGCGGGGGCTCGCGGAGCTCCCAGCCGATGGCCAGCGTCGGGTCGTCCCAGCGGATACTGCGCTCTGCCGATGGCGTGTAGTAGTCGGTGGTCTTGTAGAGGAATTCGGCGAAATCGCTTAGCACCACGAAACCATGGGCGAAACCCTCGGGTACCCACAGCTGGCGGTGATTGGCCGCCGACAGGCGTACCGCCACCCACTGGCCGAAGTGCGGTGAGCTGCGACGGATATCGACGGCGACGTCGAGCACTTCGCCCTGGGTCACGCGCACCAGTTTGCCCTGGGTGTTCTGCAACTGGTAATGCAGGCCGCGCAGCACGCCCTTCTGCGAGCGCGAGTGGTTGTCCTGGACGAACTGAACGTCCAGTCCGGTCGCTTCGGCGAAGACCTTGGCATTGAAGCTTTCGTAGAAGAAACCGCGTTCGTCGCCGAATACCTTGGGCTCGATGATCAGCACGCCGGGCAGTTCGGTGGCAATGACCTTCATTGGTTTTCTCCAGCCAGGGTGAACAGGTACTGGCCGTAGCCGGTCTTGCCGAAATAGGCCGCGCGCTCGAGCAGATGCTCGCGGCTGATCCAGCGGTTTTCGTAGGCGATCTCTTCCAGGCAGGCGACCTTCAGGCCCTGGCGGTGCTCGATGGTCTGCACGTATTGCGAGGCTTCCAGCAGGCTGTCGTGGGTACCGGTATCGAGCCAGGCGAACCCACGGCCGAAGCGCTCCACATGCAGGTCGCCGCGCTTGAGATAGGCGTTGTTGACGTCGGTGATCTCCAGCTCGCCCCGTGGCGAAGGCTTGACCTGCTTGGCGATCTGCACCACGTCGTTGTCATAGAAGTACAGGCCGGTGACGGCATAGCTGGACTTGGGTTTCTTGGGCTTTTCCTCGATGGACAGGGCCCGTCCTTCTTTGTCGAAGTCGATGACTCCGAATCGCTCGGGATCCTTGACCCAGTAGCCGAACACCGTGGCGCCGCTGGAGCGCTTGGCGGCCGTGCGCAATTGCTCGCCGAAATACTGGCCGTGGAAGATGTTGTCGCCCAGGATCAGGCACACCGGGTCATCGCCGATGAACTGCTCGCCGATCAGGAAGGCCTGGGCCAGGCCGTCTGGCGAAGGCTGCTCGGCGTAGCTGAAGCGCACGCCGAACTGGCTGCCGTCGCCCAGCAGGTTGCGGTACTGAGGCAGGTCCTGGGGAGTGGAGATGATCAGGATGTCCTGGATACCAGCCAGCATCAGCACCGAGATCGGGTAGTAGATCATCGGCTTGTCATAGATCGGCAGCAGCTGCTTGGAAACGCCGAGGGTGATGGGGTGTAGACGGGTGCCGGACCCGCCTGCCAATACGATGCCCTTGATCATGCAATCAGATCCTTGATGTCGGTGGAGCCCAGGCGTTCGCCCTGGTAGCTGCCGTCTTGTACCCGACGGCACCATTCGAGGTTTTCCAGATACCACTGCACAGTCTTGCGCAGCCCACTGGTAAAGGTCTCCTCGGGCACCCAGCCCAGTTCGCGTTCGATCTTGCCGGCGTCGATGGCATAGCGCAGATCGTGACCGGGACGGTCCTGGACGAAGGTGATCAGGTCGGCGTAGTGGCCCACGCCCTCGGGTTTGTGTGGGGCCAGCTCTTCCAGCAGGCTGCAGATGCCGCGCACCACGTCGATGTTCTTCTGTTCGTTATGACCGCCGATATTGTAGGTCTCGCCCACCACGCCTTCGGTAACCACCTTGAACAGAGCCCGGGCATGATCCTCGACGTACAGCCAGTCCCGTACTTGCAGGCCATTGCCATAGACCGGTAGTGGTTTGCCCGCCAGTGCATTGAGGATCACCAACGGGATCAGCTTCTCGGGGAAGTGGAACGGGCCATAGTTGTTGGAGCAGTTGGTGATCAGGACCGGCAGGCCGTAGGTGCGCTGCCAGGCGCGGACCAGGTGGTCGGACGCGGCCTTGCTCGCGGAATAGGGCGAACTGGGGGCATAGGGCGTGGTTTCGGTGAACAGGTCGTCGACGCCATGCAGGTCGCCGTAGACCTCGTCGGTGGAGATGTGGTGGAAACGGAAGGCGGCTTTTTCCGCTTCGGGCAACCGGTGCCAATAGGCGCGGGTCGCTTCCAGCAGGCTGTAGGTGCCGACGATGTTGGTCTGGATGAAGTCCGACGGTCCGTCGATGGAGCGGTCCACGTGGGACTCGGCTGCCAGGTGCATGATGGCGTGGGGCTGGAAGCGGGCCAGCACGGCACTGACGGTGGCCTGGTCGACGATGTCGGCCTTGACGAATTCATAGCGGCTGTTGCTGGCGATGCTATGCAGCGATTCCAGGTTGCCCGCATAGGTCAGCTTGTCCAGGTTCAGGACTTCATGTTCCGTGTGCCGGATCAGGTGGCGGACCAGGGCCGAGCCGATAAAGCCGGCTCCGCCGGTGACAAGAATGCGCATGTGTAAGGGCCTGTGTCCTTGAAAGATCATTTACTGCGGAAAATGCAGCATAGCTTGTCGGCACGAAGCCCGTGGTGCAATAGGGCGCTGCCCATCGATTACATCCCTGGCGCGTTGAATATCCCGGGGACGCGGTCGGAACCAACGTCCGCTCGACGGACCGGGGGTTGCGCAACGCCCCGGCCAGTGGCGATATAGGCGGCCAATGACAATTTCCGGGGGTCGTCGTATGTTGCTCGCCACCTTGATCCATCGTGCCAGCCTGCCCAGTCCACAGGTCACGGCGCAGCAGGCGCTGGAGTTGCTGCAGGCCCACTATGGGCTGTACGGCACCGTGCAGTCCCTGGGCAGCCAGCAGGACCTCAACTACCGCGTCGACACTGCCAATGGCCGTTTTGTCCTGAAGATCTGCCGTGGCGACTATGCCGCCCTGGAGTTGCAAGCCCAGCACGAGGGCCTCAGGCATTTGCGCCAATATCCCGGGCTACGGGTTCCCAGGGTCATCCCGGCCAGCAACGGCGAAGAACTGCTGACCCTGGAGATTGCCGGGCAAGCCCTGCATGTGCGCCTGCTCGACTATATAGACGGCCGCTCCCTGACCCACTTGCCGCACTTGGGGGTGGAACTGGTGGCCGGCCTGGGTCGGCTCTGCGGGCAGATGGACCTGGCCCTGGCGGATTTCCAGCACCCAGGACTGGAGCGCACCCTGCAATGGGACGCCCGGCATGCCCAGACCCTGACCGAACACCTGTTGCCGGTCATCGAGGATCCCCAGCAGCGTGCCCAGCTCGCCGCTGCCGCCCAGCGCGCCGAGCATCGCCTGCGCCCGCTGGTCGAGCAGTTGCCAGTGCAGGCGATCCACATGGATATCACCGATGACAACGTGGTCTGGCAGCGTGATGTGGCGCGCCACTGGCAGGTGCAGGGAGTGATCGACTTCGGCGACCTGGTCCGTACCTGGCGCATCACCGACCTGTCGGTGACCTGTGCCTCGCTGCTGCACCATGCCGAGGGCGATCCACTGCGCATCCTGCCGGCGATCCAGGCTTATCACCGGGTCAATCCGCTGCAACGGGCGGAACTGCTGGCACTCTGGCCGCTGATCGTGGCCCGGGCCGCAGTGCTGGTGCTCAGTGGCGAGCAGCAGCTGGCTATCGACCCGGACAACCAATACAGCCGCGCCAACTTGAACCATGAGTGGGAGATCTTCCGGGTCGCCGCCTCGGTGCCGTTCGAGCTGATGGAGGCGGCCATTCTCAGCGCCGTCGGCCAGGCACTGCCGGCCATTGCCAGCGAAGGCTTCGTTCCGCTGTTGCCGAGCCTGGTGGGGCGTGAGTTCGCCCTGATCGACCTGGGGGTGCTCAGCCCGCATTTCGAGGCGGGCAACTGGGAGCAGCCAGGCATCGACGACCGCTTGCTGGCCGAAGCCGGGGCTGCCCATGGCCTGGCCGCCAGCCGCTACGGTCAGTACCGCTTGTCCCGGACCCAGCCCGACTGCGCGCACGAACCCCAGACCTGCCCGTTGCATGTGCAGTTGCAAGTGCCTGCGGGCACAACGGTGGAGGCGCCGTTCGCCGGCGTCCTGCACGCGGCCGCGGATGGCTTGCTACGCCTGGACGGCCCGGGCTCGAGCCTGCGCCTGTGGGGCGTCGAGGCCTCGGTGCATGCAGGGGCGGCGCTGGTCAAGGGCCAGGTGCTGGGAGCAGTGGCCGCCGACGGCCGGCTCAAGGTCCAGCTCTGCCGCAGTGCCGAGCTCGCGCCGCCGATGTTCTGCAGCCCTTCATGGGCCCCGGCCTGGCAGGCCCTGTGTCCGTCGCCGGCAGCGCTGCTGGGGCTGGCCTGCGATGCCG
This sequence comes from Pseudomonas piscis, assembly GCF_009380155.1. Classification (GTDB taxonomy): domain Bacteria; phylum Pseudomonadota; class Gammaproteobacteria; order Pseudomonadales; family Pseudomonadaceae; genus Aquipseudomonas; species Aquipseudomonas piscis. The sequence continues at coordinate 204,997 of NZ_WHUV01000004.1, forward strand.
AGCCGGAAATGGACGCCCAAGCCCTGCTGGCCCGGCGCGACGCCAGCTTTGCCCGTACCCAGAAGCATTATTACGTCGATCCGCCACGGATCGAGCGTGGCTGGCGCAACCACCTGATCGACATGCAGGGGCGTTCCTACCTGGACATGCTCAACAACGTCGCGGTGCTCGGTCATGGCCACCCGCGCATGGCCGCCGAGGCGGCGCGCCAGTGGTCGTTGCTCAATACCAACTCTCGCTTTCACTACGCGGCCATCGCCGAGTTTTCCGAGCGCCTGCTGGCCCTGGCCCCGGACTCCATGGACCGGGTGTTCCTGGTCAACAGCGGCACCGAGGCCAACGACCTGGCGATCCGCCTGGCCTGGGCCTACAGCGGCGGCCGCGACATGCTCAGCGTGCTGGAGGCCTACCACGGCTGGTCGGTAGCCGCCGATGCGGTCTCCACCTCCATCGCCGACAACCCCCGGGCCCTGGACAGCCGTCCGGCCTGGGTCCATCCGGTGACCGCGCCCAACACCTACCGCGGCCAATTCCGTGGCCCGGACACCACGGAACAGTACCTGCGCAGTGTCGACCAGCAACTGGCCAAGCTCGACGAGACGGGCCGCCAGCTGGCCGGTTTCATCTGCGAGCCGGTATATGGCAACGCCGGCGGCATCTCGTTGCCCCGGGGCTACTTGCACGAGGTCTACCAGCGGGTCCGGGAGCGGGGCGGGGTGTGCATCGCCGACGAGGTCCAGGTGGGTTATGGCCGCATGGGCGAATTCTTCTGGGGCTTCCAGGAGCAAGGCGTGGTGCCGGACATCATCACCATGGCCAAGGGCATGGGTAACGGCCAGCCCCTGGGCGCGGTGATTACCCGGCGCGAGATCGCCGAGGCGCTGGAGGCCGAGGGGTACTTCTTCTCCTCGTCCGGCGGCAGCCCGGTCAGTTGCCGCATCGGCATCGCGGTGCTGGATGTGATGCGCGACGAAGGGCTCTGGGACAACGCGCGGGTAGTAGGCGAGCATTTCCGCCAGCGCCTGGAAGCGCTCAAGGAGCGGCATCCGCTGGTGGGCGCGGTGCATGGCTCGGGGTTCTACCTGGGCCTGGAGTTGATTCGCGATCACCAGACCCTGGAACCGGCCACCGAGGAAACCGCCCTGCTCTGCGAGCGCTTGCGCGAGCTGGGGATCTTCATGCAGCCCACCGGCGACTATCTCAACATCCTCAAGATCAAGCCGCCGATGGTAACCACCCGGCAGAGCGTCGATTTCTTTGTCGACATGCTGTCCAAGGTGCTCGACGAGGACCTCTAGGATCCTTGCCCATCCCGGTCCTTTCCTGGCCGGCCATCCGCCCGCAGCATCCTGCCTGCGGGAGAGGAGGCCGGCCAAATGTTTTATCCGCCGATTATGCGACTCAAAAAATCGATTTATATCTGTGTTTTATTAATTATTTATTTAACAGACTGATTTATAGGCTTCTAAAGTCGATTTTTATCGGATATAAAATGGCCGTTATCGGGCCCGCACTGCTGTGTCCTGCCCATTACCGTCGTCATCGACTGCGTCCATTCGTCCAGGAGTTGATCCATGAGCCGTACCGTTACCGTCGCCGCTACCCAGATGGCCTGTTCCTGGGACCTTGAGGCCAACCTCGAAACCGCCGAGAAGCTGGTGCGCGAAGCCGCCGCCAAGGGTGCGCAGATCATCCTGGTCCAGGAGCTGTTCGAGACCCCGTACTTCTGCCAGAAACCCAATCCGGACTATCTGCAACTGGCCGCTGCGGCCGAGTCCAATGTGGCCATCGCGCATTTCCAGAAGCTTGCCCGGGAGCTGCAGGTGGTGCTGCCCGTCAGTTTCTTCGAGCTGGCCGGCCGGGCGCGTTTCAACAGCATCGCGATCATCGATGCCGATGGCAGCAACCTTGGGATCTATCGCAAAAGCCATATCCCGGACGGCCCCGGTTACCACGAGAAGTACTACTTCAACCCGGGGGATACCGGCTTCAAGGTATGGAACACCCGCTACGCCAAGATCGGCGTGGGCATCTGCTGGGACCAGTGGTTCCCCGAGTGCGCACGCAGCATGGCCTTGCAGGGGGCAGAGATCCTGTTCTACCCCACCGCCATCGGCAGCGAGCCTCATGATTCGAGCATTTCCTCCCGCGACCACTGGCAGCGGGTGCAGCAGGGCCATGCCGGCGCCAACCTGATGCCGCTGGTGGCCAGCAACCGCATCGGCAACGAGGAACAGGACGGCTACGACATCACCTTCTACGGCTCGTCCTTCATCGCCAACCAGTTCGGGGAGAAGGTCCAGGAGCTCAACCAGACCGAAGAAGGTATCCTTGTGCACAGTTTCGACCTCGACGAGCTTGAGCACATCCGCAGCGCCTGGGGCAGTTTCCGTGACCGCCGTCCGAACCTCTATGGCGCCCTGAAAACCCTCGACGGTTCCCTGGAGTCCTGAACACTATGAGTACTTTGCACAGCACGCCGCGCGCCGACGGTTTCTACATGCCGGCCGAGTGGGCCCCCCAGACCCAGGCCTGGATGATCTGGCCCGAGCGCCCGGACAACTGGCGCCTGGGCGGCAAGCCGGCCCAGGCGGCCCACGCCGCGGTGGCCAAGGCCATCGCCCGCTTCGAACCTGTGACCGTGGCAGTCTCCGCGGCTCAATATGAAAACGCCCGGGCGCGCCTGGACGTACCCAACATCCGTGTGGTGGAGATGTCCAGCGACGATGCCTGGGTCCGCGACACCGGCCCGACCTTCGTCATCAACGACGCCGGCGAAGTGCGTGGCGTGCACTGGGGCTTCAACTCCTGGGGTGGCTTCGAGGGCGGCCTGTACGCGCCGTGGAACCGCGACGAGCAGGTAGCCAGCAAGGTGCTGGAGATCGAGCGTTGCCAGGAATACCGCACCGAAGGCTTCGTGCTCGAGGGTGGTTCGATCCACGTCGATGGCGAAGGCACCCTGATCACCACCGAGGAATGCCTGCTCAACCACAACCGCAATCCACACCTGTCCCGCGAGCAGATCGAAGCAGTGTTGCGCGATCACCTGGCGGTGGAGCAGATCGTCTGGCTGCCCGATGGCCTGTACAACGACGAGACCGACGGCCATGTGGATAACTTCTGCTGCTACGTGCGCCCGGGTGAAGTGCTGCTGGCCTGGACCGACGACCCACAGGACCCGAACTATCCGCGTTGCCAGGCGGCCATGCAGGTCCTGGAAAACACCCGTGACGCCAAGGGACGCACCTTCAAGGTGCACAAGATGCCGATTCCCGGCCCGCTGTTCGCCACCGAAGAAGAGTGCGCCGGGGTCGATGTGGTGGCCGGCAGCCAGGAGCGCAACCCATCGGTGCGCCTGGCCGGTTCCTACGTGAACTTCCTGATCGTCAATGGCGGGATCATCGCCCCGAGTTTCGATGATCCGATGGACGCGCCAGCCAAGGCGATCCTGCAGCAATTGTTTCCCGAGCACGAAGTGGTGATGGTGCCTGGGCGCGAACTGTTACTGGGCGGCGGCAATATCCACTGCCTTACCCAACAACAGCCCGCCCCGCGCCGGGTTTGAGTGCCGTTGTAACAGAACTTGTCGCCTGTTCGACGGCCTCGACCCCGGGCCTGCCCCGGGGTCTTCCAGCCAGCCCGCGGCCCAGATGGGCCGCGGGCTTTTTCATGCCGCACATCGGCGCGCCAGGCACATTGGCATAGCTCTTGTATCTGCCTGGTAGTGATTCTGAGACATGTGGAACTCTGATGTTCTGTCATAAACCTTGGATAAGTTAGGCCGCTCAGAAACCGGGAGAGAGCGCTGGAATGAATATGATCAGCGAGCGGGCATCGCATCCCTTGGCAATGAGCAATGAAGCGCTGCAAGTTCTGGTGCAATGGTTGAAATCCAATGGAACGCGTCAGATCAGGGAACCTGATCCGCGCCGGATCATCATTGAGCGTTACCCCGCTGGTTTGCTCAGCGAGGCGGAATTGCAAGCGTTGTGGGACGTGGTGAAAGGATAGAAAGACAAGGATCGTGAAAAAGCGCTGCCGGGATGGCAGCGCTTTTTTTTCGCCGATGATCCGGGTGGATCAGAAGCTGTAGGTACCGGTGACCACCAGGCTGCGCGGATCGCCCGGCTGGATCTGGGAAGCGCTGGTGGCGGAGCTGTAGTAGTCGCGGTTGGCGATGTTGTTCAGTGCCGCGCGTACATCCCAGTCCTTGTGCCGGTAGCCGGCCAGGGCATCCCAGCGGCCGTAGCCGGGGAGTACGAACTTGTTCTGCGGATCGGCATAGCGGTCGCCTACCAGGGTCAGGCCGGTCTCGGCATACCAGCCCAGTTCCGGCTTCCAGGTGACGAACAGGCTGGCATTGCGCTTGGCCACATCATTGACACGATTGCCCTGGTTGCCGTTGTCGTCCTTGACGATAGTCGCGTCCTGCAGGCCCATGCCGCCGCGCACATACCAGTTGCCGATCACATTGCCGGTGGCGGTGAGCTCGATGCCTCGCGAGCGCTGCAGGCCCGTCATCAGGTAGGTCCCCTTGTTCAGCGGATCCTCGGTGCGACGGTTGTACAACTCGATTTCGTACAGGGCCAGGGTGGTGCTCAGGCGCTCGTCGAGCCATTCGCTCTTGACCCCGATTTCCTTCTGCCGGGTCAGCTCCGGATCGGTCTGGTTGGTGTTGCCCTTGGCCCCCGGGGTGATGCCGATGAGGCCGCCACCGACCGGGGCAAAGGATTTGCTCCAGGACGCGTAGAACGAGTGATCTTTCCAGGGGGTGTAGACCACGCCCACGCGCGGGCTGGTGCTGGTGCTGTCCTGCTTCTCCCGCAGGCCTGAAAGCCTGCTGGTGGTGTCCACTTCGAACCGGTCGAAGCGTGCGCCGGCCAGCAGTTGCCACTCATCGTTCAGGCGAATCTGGTCTTGCAGGTACAGGCCGGTGCTGTCGACCTGGGTCAGGTTGTTGCTGAACACTTTCATCGCGCCATTGTGCTGGGCACCTGGCGTGGAACCACTCAATGGCACCGAGGGCACGCCCACTCCCTGGTTGAGCAGCGAGTGACGGCGCTGCTCGCCCATCTCCAGGCCCACCAGCAAGGTGTGTTCGATGTCGTAGGTCTGGACATGGCCTTCGAGCTCGACGGTGTTGTACAGGTTGCGGGTGCTCAGGTCCTGTTGCCAGCGCTGGCGGTCCACCAGGCCCGTCGCCGGTTTGTAGGTGGTCAGGTAGGTATTGTCGAAGTCACTCTCCAGCTTGAACAGGCTGAAGGTATGGCGCAGTTGCCACTGCTCGTTGAGCTCATAGTTCAGGCGCGAACGCAGCGATTGGGCGCGGTCGTTGATGTAGTCGCGCTGGGTATCGCCGTAGGTGGTCTTGCGGCTGACGTCGGCGGGGCGCCCGGTCAGCGGGTTGCCCGGGATGCCGCGATCCGGGGTGCGGTCGTAGCGGCTGTACTCGTACTGCACCAGCCAGTTCAGCTCCGGTGTCAGTTGCCAGCTCATCGAGGGGGCGAACAGTTGGCGGTGATTGCCGTCGATGCCATCGCGAAAGCTGTTCTTGTCCTCGTTGCCCAGGTTCAGGCGCAGGCTGATGTTGTCCGTCGGGTCGGCGCTGAGATCGGCGTACAGGCTGCGCAGGTCCTGGCTGCCGCCCTGGACTTCGACGCTGGAGCGGCGGCCGGCTTCGGGCAGCTTGCTCACCCGGTTGATGATGCCGCCCTGGCTGCCACGGCCATAGAGCACTGCCGCAGGACCTTTGAGTACTTCGATCCGCTCGATGTTGTGCAGGTCGCGCACGTATTGGCTGTCGTCGCGGACACCATCCAGGTAGAAGTCGTTGCTGGCGTCGAAACCACGGATGCGCACGCTGTCGAAGCGGGTGTCGGCACCGCTGCTGACGTTGGGGATGCCACTCAGGGCGCTGCCCAGGTCGTTGGTGCCGTAATCCCGCAGGTTGGCGGTCTTGACCGTGTCGATGGCCTGGGGCACGTAGCGTGCGGGAGTCGAAGTGCGGGTCGCGGTACTGACTTCCCTGACCCGCGGATCATCGGGGTCGGACTCTGCCTGGGCACGAATGGAAGTCGTCGGCAGGGTGGTACCGGCGGCGCAGGCGAAACCGGCGGCCAGCAGGGTGCAAAGTCCCAGGGACAGGGGAGTGAGGCGGAAATGGGCAGGCATTTTTGTCGCGCATCCGAGAGGGGGTGATTCGGGAAGGCGCGAATGGTAATGGTTGCTATTTGCTTGTGTTAACTATTTGCTAAAACTCTTTCGCTTCTATTGTTTCTAATTATGTCAAAACTGTAACGGTTCATCTCCTGGCATCCGCCTGTCCATTCATGGGCATCTAGCGGCGCGATTCGACCGGATCCTGAAACAGTCTGGAAGGCATTTCGAGGTTTTTCCCCTGGCCTTTGGGGCATAGGCTGCACCTGTCGAATTTTCAAGATCCTGCTGGAGCCCCCGTATGTCCTCGGCCACCCTTCATTACATTCACGACCCCCTGTGTGGCTGGTGCTATGGCGCCAAGCCACTGGTCCAGGCCGCCCAGGCAGTGCTGCCGGTGGTGGCCCATGGTGGCGGCATGATGACCGGTCGCAACCGCCAGCCGGTATCGCCGCAATTGCGCGACTACGTCATGCCCCATGATCGGCGCATTGCCGAGTACACCGGGCAGCCGTTCGGCGAGGCCTATTTCGAAGGTCTGTTGCGCGATCACACGGCGGTCTTCGACTCGGCGCCGCCGATTGCTGCCGTACTGGCGGCCCAGGCCCTGGCTGGCCGAGGCCTGGAAATGCTCGGTCGGTTGCAAACCGCCCACTACGTGGAGGGGCGGCGGATTGCCGAGCCTGAGGTGCTGCTGGAGCTGGCGCAAACCTTGGGTTTTTCCCGGGAAGCTTTTGCCACGGCTTTCGACCAGGCGCTGGCCCACGAGGTGGACGAACATATAAAGGCCAGCCGGGCACTGCTGTCCGAGGTTGGCGGCCAGGGCTTCCCGACCCTGGCCCTGGAGCGCGACGGGCGCTACCAGTTGCTCGACATCAGCCCCTGGCTGGGCAAGCCCGAGGCCTTCGCCCGATGGCTGCAGGATTCACTGGGCCTGGACAGCGGCGTGCGCGCCGGTGCGCTCCCAACCTGTGGCCTGGACGGTTGCACACCCTGAATTCACCTGAACCCAGTGGAGTCACCCATGGATAACCTTGCGTTGATCAAAAGCACCTACGAAGGCGCCAACTCCCAGGAAAACGCGCGCAACACCGCGGCGGCCCTGGCCCCCGACGCGCGCTGGACCGAAGCGGCGGGCTTTCCCTATGCCGGTACCTACATCGGTTTCGAAGAAGTGCTGGAGCATGTCTTCAAGCGCCTTGGCAGCGAGTGGCAGGACTTCACCTTCAAGGTCGAGAACTATGTGGCCCAGGGCGACAAGGTCTTCGCCTATGGCAACTACCGGGGCATCTATAATGCCTCGGGCAAACCTATCGATGTGCGGGTAGCCCACCTGTGGACGCTAAAGGATGGCAAGGTGACTCATTTCGAGCAGTTCGTGGACAGTCATAGCGTGCAGCTGGCGATGCTCTAGCCCGCTATTCTTAGAACATTTTCAGCTATTTAAAGACGATTCACGAAATTGACACGTTGTTGAGGGCGCAGATAGGATTCGCCCCAACGCCTGTGGCTAAGAGCCATATTTCAGAATGATAAAAGTCCCGCCACTATCCCATGTCGGCGGGCTTTTTGTTTCGACGGTAGAAGAGCGTTCAAGCGCCATAGCCGCACAAGCTCACAGCGCGTCATCAAACCGTAATAAGGAAAATAAAATGTCTAAACAGCGGATCTGCTTGATTGCACTGGGGATTTTGAGCGCTACACAAGCCATGGCCGACGGCCAGGCCGACGCCAAGGGCTTCGTTGAAGACAGCAGCCTGAAAGTGCTGCTGCGCAACGCCTACATCAACCGTGACTACAAAGACGGTAACAAGGACAAGGCTGAGTGGGGCCAAGGCTTCATCGGTACCTTCTCCTCCGGTTTCACCCAGGGCACCGTGGGCGTGGGCGTTGACGCCTTTGGCCTGTACGCACTGCGCCTGGACGGCGGCAAGGGTCGCAGCGGTGCCGGCGGCATCGACTTCTTCAAGCAAGACAACAGCGGCAAGGCCGCCAACGACCTGGCCAAGGCCGGCGCCGCGGTCAAGTTCCGCATTTCCAACACCGTGCTGACCTACGGCGACCAGATGCCGGCCCTGCCGGTACTGAACTACGACAACGCGCGCCTGCTGCCGGAAAGCTACACCGGCACCCTGATCACCTCCAAGGAGATCAAGGGCCTGGAGCTGAACGCCGGTCATTTCACCGCCGAATCGCGCAAGAGCGACGAAGGTCGTGATAGCGGTGGCCTGAAGTCCATCAACGTCCTGGGTGGTAGCTACCAGTTCACCGAGCAGTTCAAGGGCGCCCTGTACGCTTCCGACGTCGAAGACGTGCTGAAGAAGCAGTACATGAACCTGAACTATGTGTTCCCGCTGGCCACCGACCAGTCCCTGACCCTGGACTTCAACGGCTACCGCACCAAGCTGGACAAGTCCTACGCCAACAAGGCCAAGGCCGGCGGCCAGGACAACAAGATCTGGAGCCTGGCGGCCACCTACGCCACTGGTCCGCACTCCTTCACCCTGGCGCACCAGCGCAGCACCGGCGACAGCCACCTGGGTTATGCCTATGGCGGCTACCAGCGTGATCAAGGTCGCGTGGGCGATGGCGGCAATACCATCTACCTGGCCAACTCCTACTGGTCCGACTTCAACGCCGAAGACGAACGCAGCTGGCAGCTGGGCTACGGCCTGGACTTCGGCGCCTTCGGCGTACCGGGCCTGACCTACAACGTGGCCTATGTACGTGGCGACAACATCACCACCGCTACGTCTTCCGGCGGCAGCGAGCGCGAAATCTTCAACCAGTTCAAGTATGTGGTACAGAGCGGCCCGGCCAAGGACCTGAGTGTGAAGGTTCGCAGTTCGGTCCTGCGCGTATCGCAGAAGTCTTCCGACTACAACGTGGGTGGCAACGAACTGCGCGTATTCGTCGACTACCCGATCAACGTGTTCTGATGAACGCCTGATCACCACCTGGCGACAGGTGGCGCAATGCAAGAAGCCCCGACTGGTTCGGGGCTTTTTCATGCCTATAAGGTCGCGGACGACTTGTGGCCGTTTGATATCGATCTTGCTAAATTCCGTCCCCACTTTCCCCCTCACGGATGATCTTGATGTTCCGTTCCCTGTTGTCCGGCCTGTGCCTGCTGGGTGTCGCCAGCATCGCCCAGGGCCAGCAAGCGACCTCGCCCGAGCAGTTGCTGAGTGATTTCTCCCGCTGCGACGCGCAGTTCTTCCAGAGCCTGAACACCACCCAACTGCCGGCCGGCACCTTGAGCCTGGCCCAGTACGGCGCGGTCAAGGCGCCCCAGGTCATGAACCCGCTGCAAGAAGGCGGTCGCTACCAGCCGTTCGCGCAGCCCTTGGTGGTCAAGGGCGTGCGCCTGGTGGGCTACTACAACGAAGCCATGTCGATGAAGTCGGTGGGCAACATGTTGTTCTGGGGTTTCGTCGCCGAGGGCACGCCCCAGGACGTGGCCGCGCGCCTCAAGCCGCTGCTAACGGATAACGCCCGGTTGAAGGACGACCGCGGTGCTTTCAGCCGAGTGGAGATTCGCCGGGTCGGCGATCCGATCCTGCAATGGCGGACCCAGGGCCAGGCCGGTGGTGGCGTGGCTACGCCGTTCGGTTTCGTCGAGCGGGTCCTGAGTATCGACAAAGGTATCGACAAGGAGCCGATCGCCGGCCGCACCACGATCTTCTGCAGCTTGCAGGGCACCGTCACCGCGCCGTTGCTGCAAGTCTATCGCCCTGACCTCAACGCCCATCTGCTGGATTGAAAGCCATGCCTTCATCGTCTGTTCGTGGAGCGCTATTGCTCCTGGGATCCGTGCTGCTGACCGGTTGTGCCGGCCTGCAGAGCCAGGACCAGATCAACTATGCCCATTGCCGCATGGTGGGCCAGGCCGCCAAGGCCGAGAAATTCGACGTGGTGCTGCAACAGGCCGACCTGTGCCTGGAGAAGAACCAGTTGCCGCCGGGCATGCAGAGCCTGGTGTACTGGCTCAAGTCCGATGCCTACGCCAGCTTCAAGCGCTATCCGCAAGCGATTGCCGCCAAGGAAAAGTCCATCGCCCTGGAAGGCAAGCCCGATGCCCGCGCGGTGCTGGACCTGAGCCGCCTGTATCGTGAGGCGGGCAACCCGCAGAAGTCCCTGGAGCTGGTGCAATCCAACCTCGACGCCAACCTGGGCGAGACGGGCAAGGGCGGCGGCTTCAACATGCCGACCTACTACCATCTGGGCCAGACGCTCTACGACCTGGGGCAATACCGCGAGGCCGCCGAAGCCTACAGCACCGGCCTGCTACGCCAGCCAGACTATGCCTGGGCCTTCTATCACCGCGGTCTTGCCTACGACAAACTGGGCCTGACCGACGATGCCCGCAGCGACTTCAGCAAGTTCGCCAAGCTGGTGAACCAGAAGTACGTCGAGCCCCAGCATCAGGCCAAGCTGGCCCAGTACAAGATCAGCCTGCCCTGAGGCAGATGCGGGTCGCACCATGAAACAGCTCGCCTGGCGCAGTGCCGTTCACTTGAAGCCAGGTGATTCCTGTAGGAGCAGCCGGTCGACACTCGATCGCTTGCGATGGTCGGGTAGCGGTGGTTTACGGAGTAAACGCAGCGCTTTGAAGTCCATCGCGGGCAAGCCTCGCTCCTGCCAGTGCCTTGACTGATCGGCATGGGCGAGGCTTGTTCATGGCCTGGCACTTGCCCTCAGTCGTCGTACTTGAAGGCGAACTTCAGCTGGTCACCTTCCAGGTAGACCACCGCCTCGCGGCCATGCAGGTCGATCGGGCGTGCCGAGACGGCTTCATGCTCGGGCACGATCTTGAACAAGGTCTTGTACTGCGTGTCGACTCGCCAGATGCAGGCCCGCGGCCCTTCGTTGTCGAAGTACATGATCGGGCGGGTAGCGCTCCAGGTCGGGTTGACGATGCTCCAGCCCTCCTCGGTGTCGTTGTGCGCGGTGACATTTTCACTGTAGGTATTGTGGCTCTGCTGGTCGTAGTCCAGGGACAGGCTGTAGTTATCCACATTCAAGTCCTGGCCCACCCGCGCCCGGGCATGGCGCAGGGTATTGGAGGGCGTCTGGTAGGACTTCAGGCTGGCCTCGGGCGCGCTGCGTGAACCCAGGCGGTAGGTCATGCTTTGCTGCAAGTCGCCACCGATACGCTGGCGGTAGTACAGCAACCCACCGTCGAACCCGGCGAAGCGCAGGCCTTGGTCGTTGTTGCCCTGGGCGGCCCAGCCGGTGAAGGCGATGTCCCGGGCGATGGGGTACAGGCCCGGCTGGTCATCGGCATATTCATACAGGGTCCCGACAAAGCCGCCTTGCTCCTGCTGGTACAGGCCGGTGAACAGCACCACGCGCAACACGCCATCGATCACCTGGGCGTCGACGATCTGCTTGTCGCCCCGAGGCGCTACGGCAGGGAAGGAAGCCAGTGGGAAGCGCTGCCAGTGCTCGGCTTCATCCAGACGGTACTGGCGCGTCGGGTCCATGGGCAGCAACTGGTTCTTGCCCGGGGCCGGGGGGATCGGCAGCGGCGCGAGCATCTTCAACTGGGCGCGGTAGGCCCCCTCCAGGCAGTCGTCCGAGGTACAGGTATCGCGAACCTCGCGCAGCCAGCGCACTTGCAGCAGGCGAAACACCTGCAGGTGCTTGAGTCCGTTGTAGCGACGATTCAATTCATCGTCCTGGGCGGAGAGCTTCGGCGCGTTGCAAATCGCCTTCTCGACCGAGGTCGAGGCCTTGGCACAGTCGAAACCAGCGGCGCCCGCTTGCGGCGCGAGCACGGCCAGGGCCAGGCCGGCGGTCGCCAGGGACAGCAGGGAAAGCTTCATCGAAACATCCTTGTAGGGAAGCGAAACGGGATCAGGGATTGGGGAAGGTCTGTAGATAGGCCAGCAGGTTGTCGATTTTCTCTTCGTCGCTCAAGCCCCAGAAAATCATCCGGGTGCCGGGCACCACGCCCTTGGGATCTTGCAGGTACTGGGTGAGCTTGTCCCGGGTCCAGACGATGCCCGAGGACTTCATCGCCGTCGAATACTGGTAGTCCTGGGCGCTGCCGGCCGGGCGGTCGATGATGCCGTTGAGCTCTGGCCCGAACGAACTGCGCACCGAAGGCCCAATATTGTGGCAACCACTGCACAAGCGCTTGAACAACTTGGCTCCGGTTTCGGCATCGCCGGCCACAGCCGGGGCGCTGAACAGCATGGAGTGGAGCAACAGGGCGAGGATGGATGCAGCGATGGGTTTCATGTTGTGCCTGGGTAGCGCTGGAATCGGCGGCTATTGGAGCACGAAGCGTGTCTGGATGGGGAGCTTGGAGCAGATGCCAGAAACGACAAAGCCCTCGCATCGCTGCGAGGGCTTCGTTTTATATGGTGCCGGCACCAGGAGTCGAACCCGGGACCTACTGATTACAAGTCAGTTGCTCTACCAACTGAGCTATACCGGCGTGTTAGGGCGACGATTATAGCGATTGGCGGGGTTCTGTAAACCCCTGAAAACTGACTATTTTTGCCCGGGCCTCGGCGCCGGGTGGCCCCGCAACCTGTGGTGGTTGCGGGCTAGGCGCCTGGTGTGGCGACTCAGATCGCCAGGCTGTCCACTACGCCGCCGTCCACGCGCAGGGCCGCGCCGGTGGTGGCCGAGGAGAATGGCGAGGCGATGTAGGTCACCAGGGAGGCCACTTCCTCGACTTCGGCCACGCGCTGGATGATCGAGCTGGGGCGCTCGCGGCGCACGAAGGCGTCGGCTTCTTCCCGCGGGCTGCGGCCGGATTGGCGCACCGCGTCGGCCACCAGGTTGGCCACGCCTTCGGTGAAGGTCGGGCCCGGCAGGATCGCGTTCACGGTCACGCCGGTGCCGGCCAGGCGCTTGGCCAGGCCATGGGAGACGGCCAGGTTGGCGGCCTTGGTGACGCCGTAGTTGATCATCTGCGCCGGGATGGCGACGCCCGATTCCGAGGACAGGAAGATCACCCGGCCCCAGCCGCGCTCGACCATCCCCGGGGTGTAGTGGCGGGACAGGCGCACGCCGGAGAGCACGTTGATTTCGTAGAAATCCATCCATTGCTGGTCGTCGGTGTCGAAGAAGTCGACATCGTTGTAGATGCCCAGGTTGTTCACCAGGATGTCGGCCTGGGGCTCGGCGGCGAACAGGATATCGGCGCCGGCCGCAGTACCGAGGTCAGCGACCACGCCACGGGCGCTGCCGTTGCTGGCGTGGATGCCGGCGACGGCTTCTGCCACCGAGGCCGCGTTGCGGCCGACGATGACCACACTGGCGCCGGAGGCCGCCAGGCTACGGGCGATGCCCAGGCCGATACCGCCGGTGGAGCCACTGATAATGGCGGTCTTGCCGCCCAGATCGATTTGCATGTTCGGATTCCTCATCTTGGGGGGCACAAGACCTGTGCCGGTGATCGATTCGAGATGGCGCCATCCTATTGAACGCCAGTAAGATCGTATATGACTTAATTTGTCATACTTGAGTCCCTGAGGGTCATATGCTGGATCTTAGACAATTGCGTTATTTCGTTGCCGTCGCCGAAGTCGAGCACGTCGGCAAGGCGGCCGAGCAACTGCACATCTCCCAATCGCCGCTGAGCCGGCAGATCGCCCAGCTGGAAGAGCGCCTCGGCCTGCAACTGTTCGAGCGTAGCCAACAACGCCTGCGCCTGACGTCCGACGGTCGCACCTTCCTCCACGAGACCCGGGCCCTGCTCAAGCATGCCGAGCGCCTGGAATCCCTGGGCCGGCGCCTGGGGCGTGGCGAGACGGGTGGGTTGTGCATCGGCTACGTTAGCCATGCGATCCATGCCGGGGTGCTGCCCGGTGCCTTGCGCCATGTGCGCGAGGAGCGCCCGGGTATCCATATCGCGTTGTACAACCTGTCGGCCCAGGAGCAGTTCGAAGGGTTGCGCCAACGCAGCCTGGACATCGCCCTGGTCTGCGAACCGCCGGCCACCGACGATCCGGAGCTTTTGGCCGCCCGGGTGTTCGACGACCCGTTGCGCCTGGCCTTGCCCCTGGGGCATCCCTTGGCGGACAAGCCCAGCATCGAGCCGGCCGATCTGCACGAGCAGGACTGGATCATGGTCGAAGGCCAGTTGCAGCCCAGCCGGCGCGAGCGCTTCCTGGCCAGTTGCGTGGCCGCGGGCTTCACCCCGCAGATCCGCCTGGAAGCCGCCGAGCCGCTGAGTGCCTTGGGCCTGGTATCCGCCGGCCTGGGCCTGGCGCTGATCCAGCAGAGCATCAATGGTGAAGGCAATCCGAACGTGGTCTTGCGTGAACTGCCCTGGTTGCAGCAGAGCACCGGCCTGTGGGCGGCCTGGCACCGTGTCGACCTGCGGCCGATAGTCGGGGATTTCCGCGAGATGGTGCTGGCAGGGGCGGCAAGCTGAAATTGAAGGGACCTGGATGGGGGCGGGAAGCGGTCCTAGAGCGATTGGACCTGTTTGGTCTTAAGTCTGTCGAATTATGACTTGGACGGTCTCGGTTGGCTGGTTTTAGGATGCGCTCACTGGAGTTCACAAGCGACTCCCCCCAACCAGGAGCAATCCATGAGCCTCAAATCCTTGATCCCAACCCGCCTAGGTTTCGGCAGCGCCCCACTGGGCAACATGTTCCGCGCCGTATCCGCCGAAGAAGTACAGTCCACCGTCGACGCCGCCTGGAACAACGGCGTGCGTTACTTCGACACCGCACCCTTCTACGGTGCCGGCCTCTCCGAAAGCCGCCTGGGTGCCGCACTGGCCAAGCGTCCACGCAACGAATACGTACTGAGCAGCAAGGTCGGCCGCATCATCCTCGACGAACTGGAAGACCCTGCCGCCCGTGAACTGGGTGAGAAGAGCGGCCTGTTCGAACACGGCAACCGCAACCGCATCGTCAACGACTACAGCGCCGATGCCACCCTGCGTTCCATCGAAGACAGCCTCAAGCGCATGGGCACCGACCACCTGGACATCGTCTGGATCCACGACATCGCCCAGGACTTCTACGGCGACGAATGGCTGACCCAGTTCGAAATCGCCCGTACCGGCGCCTTCCGCGTGCTTTCCCGCCTGCGTGAAGAAGGTGTGATCAAGGCCTGGGGCCTGGGCGTCAACCGCGTCGAGCCGATCGAACTGACCCTGGACCTGGACGAACCACGTCCCGATGGCTTCCTGCTGGCCGGCCGCTACTCGCTGCTGGACCACGACCGCGCCCTGCAACGGGTCATGCCGCAAGCGGTGGAGCAAGGTGTCGGCATCGTCGTCGGCGGTCCGTACAGCTCGGGTGTCACCGCCGGTGGCGAGCACTTCGAGTACCAGAAGGCCAATCAGCAAGTGCTGGCCAAGCTGGAGCGCATCCGCGCCGTGGCCCGTGCCCACGATGTGGACGTCAAGGCCGCTGCCCTGCAGTTCGCCCTGGCTCACCCGGCGGTGGTTTCGGTGATCCCCGGTTCGACCCGCCCACTGCACGCCAATGAAGACCACGCCGCCATGAGCGCGGTGATCCCGGCCGCCTTCTGGCAGAACCTGCGCGAGCAGGGCCTGATCAACCCAGTGGCGCCTGTTCCAGCCCAGTGATCCTACCCGCGCGGGGCCGCCTGGCGGCCCTGTCGCAAGCGTTTACGACCTTATTGAAGGGGCTGTAGCCCCAGGAGAAATCATCATGGCCCAGGCCAAAGCTTCCATCGAACTGAACATCGACGCTGCGCGCGTCTGGCAACTGATCGGCGGTTTCGACTCGCTGCCCGACTGGCTGCCCTTCATCCCCCAGAGCGCCCTGAGCGAAGGCGGCCGGGTCCGCAGCCTCAAGAGCGCCGAAGGCGACACCATCATCGAGCGCCTGCTGGACTTCAACGAAGCCGGTCGCAGCTACAGCTACACCATCCTCCAGGGGCCAGCCCCCGTGCGCGACTACCAGTCGACCCTGCGCGTGGTAGAGAACGGCAAGGGCTCGCGCGTCGAGTGGTCCGGCTCGTTCGTGCCAGCCGGCATCAGCGACGAACAAGCCATCGAGCTGTTCACCACCATCTACGCCGATGGCCTGGCAGCGCTCAAGCAAGCCCTGCAAGGTTGATCGCGGCACCCAAGGCGCCTTGCCCGGCGGCGATCACTCGTCGCCGGGCAAGGCGCTTTTTCATGGGCGCGTTTCAACCCCGATTCGCCACCGACTCGGCCAGGATGCACAGCAGCTCGAACATCAGGGTCGCGCCGGCCAGGGCGGTGGCGCCGCCGAGGTCGAAGGGTGGCGAGACTTCCACCACGTCGGCGCCCACCAGGTTCAGGCCGCGCAGGCCGCGGATCAGCTGCTGGGCCTGCAGGGTGGTCATGCCGCCGATTTCCGGGGTGCCGGTGCCGGGGGCGAAGGCCGGGTCGAGCACATCGATGTCGAAGCTGATGTAGGTCGGCTCAGCGCCCACCACGCGCCGGGCTTCGGCCAGGGTCGCCTCGACGCCCAGGTCGGCGAATTCCTCCATGTGGATCACGCGGATCCCACAGTCCTTGGCGAAGTCTTCGTCGTCGGCCGAGTAGATCGAGCCGCGGATGCCGATCTGCACCGTGCGCCTGGGGTCCAGCAGGCCCTCTTCGATGGCCCGGCGAAAGGGCGTGCCGTGGGTGTAGAGGTTGTCGCCGAAGTAGCGGTCGTTGGTATCGGAATGGGCATCGAAGTGCACCATGCCGATCGGCCGCTGGCGGGCCAGGGCCCGGAAGATCGGCAGGGTCACCAGGTGATCGCCACCCACCGACAGCGGCACCGCGCCGGCCTGGTGCAGCTGGCTGAAGAAACCCTCGATCTGTTTCAACGAGTCCAACAGGTCGATGGGGTTGACCGGGGCATCGCCCAGGTCGCCGACCCGCACCAGGTCATAGGGGGCGATGCGGCTGACGTGGTGCACCTTGCGCATCAGGCTCGACTGGTTGCGCACCTCGCGCGGGCCATGACGGGCCCCGGCGCGGTTGGTGGTGCCGCCATCCCAGGGCACCCCCACCAGGGCGATCTGCACCTGCGCCGGGTCGTCGAACAGCGGCAGGCGCATGAAGCTTGGAATACCGGCGAAGCGCGGGACCAGGGCAGCGTCTATCGGCTGCGGGAAAGACTGGGACATGGGCGATTCCTCGTTGTGGATTCAGGGATCAATCGGCGGTGCTGCGCAGGGCTGGTGCCGGCTGGCTCACCAGGCTGACGGCGACGAAGGTCAGCAGGCTGACGCCCAGGCCGTAGTAGATCGGGGTGTTGGCCAGGATGCCGTCGCGGGCCATGCAGACGATCACCGTCAGGCCGCCGCTGACCATGCAGGCGATGGCCCCGGCAGCCGAGGCCCGGCGCCACAGCAAGGCGCCGATGATCGGCACCAGCAGGCTGCCCACCAGCAGGTTGTAGGCGATGCTCAGGCCGGCGATCACGTCGTTGACCAGGCAGGCCATCAGCAGCATCGCCACCCCCAGGCCGAGGGTGATCCAGCGGCTGCTGGCCAGGTGGTTTTCCCGGCCGCGGGTCAGGAAGCGGCTGTAGATGTCTTCCTTGAGCACCGTCGCCGAGGCCAGCAGGCAGGCACTGGCGGTGGACATGATGGCGGCCAGGGCCGCCGCCACCACCAGCCCGCGCAGTCCGGCCGGCAATACGTTGCGGGTGACTTCGGCAAAGGCGTTCTCGGCCACCGAGAGGTCCGGTAGCAGCAGCTTGGCAGCGGCCCCCACCAGGGCACAGGCGGCGCCGTAGAACATGCAGTAGACCCCGGCGCCGAGGCCGGCGTAGCGCACCACCCGTTCGCTGCGGGCGGTGAACAGCCGCTGCCAGATGTCCTGGCCGATCAGCGCGCCGAAGAAGTACAGCAGGAAGTAGGCGAGGATGGTATCCAGGCCGATGTTGCCCCACTCGAAGAACCCCGCCGGCAACCTCGCCTGCATGGCTTCGAGGCCGCCGGCCTGGCCGACGCTCATGGGCAGCAGGACGCAGAAGATGCCCAGGGTCATGATCACGAACTGGATGATGTCGGTGAGGGTCAGCGACCACATGCCGCCGATCACCGAGTAGAAGATCACCAGCGCGCCGCCGCAGAGAATCGCCGGGATGCGCGGGATGTCGAACACCACCTCAGTGATCGAGCCGATGGCGATGGTCGCGGTGACCGCCACCATCAGGTCGTAGGCCACCATCACGCAGCCGCCGATCAGGCGCGACGACGCCTGGTACCTTTGTTCGAGGATCTGGGTCACGGTGAACACCCGCAGCTGGGCGATCTGCCGGGACAGCACCAGGCTCAGGACGATGATCCCCAGGCCCAGCATGAACACCAGCCACAACCCGGAGATTCCGTAGCTGTAGCCCAGGCGTACCGAGCCGATGGTGGAGGCGCCGCCGAGCATCACCGCCGACAGGGTGCCCAGGTACAGCGCCGGGCCCAGGCGTCGCCCGGCCACCAGGAAATCGTCCTGGTTGCGCACTTTGCGCATGCCCCACCAGCCAAGGCCGGCCATCAGCAGGACGTAGACCAACATGACCGCATAATCGAGTGCCATAACGGGTGCTCCCTGGTTGTTCTTGTTGTGCAGGCAGATGAGCGCAGGGTAGATCGTGGATTGGCCGGGATACATCCCGGCAGGCGCAAGCTGGCTTGTGTTTTCACGCAAGTGGCCCGGTGGCGTGGTCTTGCCCGGACCGCCATGAAGTCTGCGCAATCCCGGCCGATAGCCTGCCCGGGCCACGAGGCGCAATCAGTCAAAGGAAGCAGTAGCGATGAATGTCAGAAGTCTGGCCCTGGTGGCGTTGTTGGGCTCGCTTGGCGCGTGCAGCGTCAAGCCGGTGGAGCCCTATTCGGAGCCGCCCCTGGGCGCATCGGTGGCGCAGTTGCGGGTGATCACCAACGGTGAAGTGCGCGGTGGGGCCTATGCCGGTTGCATCGGCGACAACCAGCGCCTGGCCAAGGCCGGGCGCTTTGGCAGCGAGCACCGGGCGAACGTCAACTATCCACAGTTTCCCGAGGCCCCGCGGCAGATCGACATGCTGCCGCGATTCGCCCCGAAGCTGCCGGACTACCCCGGAGCCATTCGCCGCGGTGAAGGCGAATACTCCGAGATCGCCACCGAATACCGCGTACCCGCCGGGCGCCCGTTCCTGCTGGAGGGCGGCGGGGTGGCGGCCGGGGGGACCGGCAATGCCTACCGCACCTGCCCGCAGGTACAGAAGGTGGTGGTGTTCGAGCCGGGCAAGAGCTACGAGGCCTATGCCGGCCTGAACTACATTCCGGTGGCCGGCGGCGAGGTGGAGGCGCTGTGCGTATTCACCGTGTACCAGCTGCTGCCCCTGAGCAAGCCGGGGGCCAGCATGCCTTTGGCGTTGCAGACCAGCGCGCCGGCGCAGCAGCGCTGTTCCGGCCGGTGAGGGGATGACGCCCGGGCCTGCGGTGATGGCAGGCCCGGGCGCGTCTGGGCTAGGTGGCCTTGCCGGGGGCGTCGATGGCTTGGCACACCAAGGGATGCAGCTCGCTTTGCCGTTGCTGCTGGTGCCAGGCCAATAGCTCCTGGCGCATGGCTGGGGTCCAGAACAGCTGCATGTGGTTGCGCACGCTGCTTACCGCCTGGGCCTGGTCCGGCTCGTTGGCGAAGTACGAAGCGATCTGGTTGGCCATCTTGACCAGGTTGGCGGTGCTCATCGGCGCACCTCCGCCTTGTGGCCCCGGGACCGGTCGCGGGCTTGCAGCAAGCGCTGCTGCTCGTCACTGAAGGCCTGGTAGCGCTTCTGCCACTCGGACGGATGGTAGACCCGGCTGACCTCCACCGCCGTGACCTTGTACTCCGGACAGTTGGTGGCCCAGTCGGAGTTGTCGGTGGTGATCACGTTGGCGCCCGACTCGGGGAAGTGGAAGGTGGTGTAGACCACCCCCGGCGCTACCCGCTCGGTCACTCGGGCGCGTAGCACGGTCTGCCCGGCGCGGCTGCCGATGCCGACCCAGTCGCCTTCGCTGATGCCCCGGCTCTCGGCATCGGTGGGGTGGATCTCCAGGCGGTCCTCGGCGTGCCAGGCGACGTTGTCGGTGCGCCGGGTCTGGGCGCCGACGTTGTACTGGCTGAGGATGCGCCCGGTGGTCAGCAGCAGCGGATAGCGGCTGTTGACCTTCTCGTCGGTGGGCACGTAGCCGGTGAGCATGAAGCGCCCCTTGCCGCGTACGAATTCATCGATGTGCATGGTCGGCGTACCGTCCGGGGCCTGGGCGTTGCACGGCCATTGCAGGCTGCCGTGACGGTCCAGGCTGGCATAGCTGACGCCGGTGAAGGTCGGGGTCAGGTGGGCGATCTCGTCCATGATCTGCGACGGGTGCTCGTAGTGCATCGGATACCCCAGGGCCGCCGCCAGGGCCAGGGTGCCTTCCCAGTCGGCCTTGCCGCCCAGCGGCTCCATGACCTTGCGCACCCGCGAGATGCGGCGCTCGGCGTTGGTGAAGGTGCCGTCCTTTTCCAGGAACGAGGCCCCGGGCAGGAACACATGGGCGAACTTGGCGGTTTCGTTGAGGAAGATGTCCTGCACCACCACGCATTCCATGGCCGACAGGGCGGCGGTCACGTGCTGGGTGTTGGGGTCGCTCTGGGCGATGTCCTCGCCCTGGCAGTACAGGCCCTTGAAGCTGCCGCCCAGGGCCGCCTCGAACATGTTGGGAATACGCAGCCCCGGATCGGGTTGCAGGCTGACGTTCCACGCCTGCTCGAACTCCTGGCGCACGGTCTGGTTGGAGATGTGCCGGTAGCCCGGCAGCTCGTGGGGGAAGGAGCCCATGTCGCAGGAACCCTGGACGTTGTTCTGGCCCCGCAGCGGGTTGACCCCGACCCCTTCGCGGCCGATGTTGCCGGTGGCCATGGCCAGGTTGGCGATGCCCATCACCGAGGTGCTGCCCTGGCTGTGCTCGGTGACGCCCAGGCCGTAGTAGATCGCCGCGTTGCCGCCAGTGGCGTAGATCCGGGCGGCGGCACGGATGTCGGCTGCCGGGACCCCGCAGATGGCGCCCAGTACCTCCGGCGAGTTGTCCGCACGGCTGACGAAGGCGCTCCACAGGGCGAAGGCCTCGGGCTCGCAGCGGGCCTCGACGAACGCCTGGTCCACCAGGCCCTCGGTGACGATCACGTGGGCCAGGGCGTTGAGCATGGCCACGTTGGTTCCCGGGCGCAGGGCCAGGTGCAGCTCGGCGCGGGCGTGGACCGAGTCCACCAGGTCGATGCGCCGAGGATCGATGACGATCAGCCGCGCCCCTTCACGCAGGCGGCGCTTGAGCTGGGAGCCGAACACCGGATGAGCGTCGCTGGGGTTGGCGCCCATCACCAGGATCACGTCGGCCTGCATCACCGAATCGAAGCTCTGGGTCCCGGCGGATTCTCCCAGGGTCTGCTTGAGGCCGTAGCCGGTGGGCGAATGGCAGACCCGGGCGCAGGTGTCGACGTTGTTGTTGCCGAAGGCCGCCCGCACCAGTTTCTGCACCAGGTAGGTTTCCTCGTTGGTGCAGCGGCTGGACGTGATGCCGCCGATGGAGTCGCGACCGTACTTGAGCTGGATGCGCCGCAGCTCGCTGGCAGCGTATTGCACGGCTTCGTCCCAGCTGACCTCCTGCCACGGGTCGCTGATGTGCTTGCGGATCATCGGCTTGGTGATGCGGTCCGGGTGGGTGGCATAGCCCCAGGCGAAGCGGCCCTTGACGCAGGAGTGGCCGTGGTTGGCCTGGCCGTTCTTGTCCGGGACCATGCGCACCAGCTGCTCGCCCTTCATCTCGGCGCGGAACGAACAGCCCACGCCGCAGTAGGCGCAGGTGGTGATCACCGCCCGGTCCGGCTGGCCCATTTCCACCACGCTTTTCTCCATCAGGGTCGCGGTGGGGCAGGCCTGCACGCAGGCGCCGCAGGACACGCATTCGGAGTCCAGGAAGTTGTCGCCGCCGGCCGCCGCGACCCGGGATTCGAAGCCCCGGCCGCTGATGGTCAGGGCGAAGGTGCCCTGGGTTTCCTCGCAGGCGCGCACGCAGCGGTTGCAGACGATGCACTTGCTCGGGTCGTAGTCGAAGTAGGGGTTGGAGCTGTCCTTCTGGTCGCTCAAGTGGTTGGCGCCGTCATAGCCATAGCGCACTTCGCGCAGGCCCACCTGGCCGGCTACGGTCTGCAGCTCGCAGTTGCCGTTGGCCGAGCAGGTCAGGCAGTCCAGCGGGTGGTCGGAGATGTACAGCTCCATCACATTGCGGCGCAGGCTCGAGAGTTTCGGCGTCTGGGTATGCACCACCATGCCCTCGCTGACCGGGGTGGTGCAGGAGGCCGGGTAGCCGCGCATGCCGTCGATTTCCACCAGGCACATGCGGCAGGAACCGAAGGCCTCCAGGCTATCGGTGGCGCATAGCTTGGGAATGCTGGTACCCAGCAGCGCGGCGGCGCGCATCACCGAGGTGCCCTGGGGCACGCTGATGCTGCGGCCGTCGATGCTCAGGCTGACCTGTACCTGGCTGTCGCGGGCCGGGGTACCCAGGTCCACGGCGTTGAGGTCGATGTCCTTGGCGGGGTCGAAGAGCGTGATCATTGGTCGGCCTCCGTGGTGTGCAGACCGAAGTCGGCAGGGAAGTGCTTGAGGGCGCTGGCCACCGGGTAGGACGTCATGCCGCCCAGGGCGCACAGCGAGCCGTATTGCAGGGTGTCGCACAGGTCCTTGAGGATCAGCGCCTGGTGCTGGCGCTCCTCGGGGCCGGGAGCCGCCAGCAGGCGGTCGATGACTTCCACGCCACGGGTCGAGCCGATACGGCACGGGGTGCACTTGCCGCAGGATTCCTCGGCGCAGAACTGCATGGCGAAGCGCGCCATGTGAGCCAGGTCGAGGCTGTCGTCGGCCACCACCACGCCGCCGTGGCCGAGCATCGCGCCCATGGCGGCAAAGGCCTCGTAGTCCAGCGGTGTGTCGAACTGCGCGGGCGGGACCCAGGCGCCGAGGGGGCCGCCAACCTGGGCCGCCTTCAGTGGCCGGCCGCTGGCGGTGCCGCCACCGTAGTCATGCAGCAGCTCGCCCAGGGTCAGGCCGAAGGCCCGTTCCACCAGGCCGCCATGGCGGACATTGCCCGCTAGCTGGAAGGGCATGGTGCCCAGGGAGCGGCCCATGCCGTAGTCGCGATAGAACGGCGCGCCCTTGGCCAGGATCAGCGGCACCGAGGCCAGGGTCAGCACGTTGTGCACCAGGGTCGGCTGGCCGAACAGGCCTTGCAGGGCCGGGATCGGCGGCTTGGCGCGGACGATCCCGCGCTTGCCTTCCAGGGAGTCGAGCAGCGCGGTTTCCTCGCCGCAGATGTAGGCCCCGGCGCCGACCCGCACTTCCAGGTCGAAGGGCTGGCCGCTCCCGCCGGCATCGGCCCCCAGGTAGCCGGCGTCCCGGGCCAGGTCCAGGGCCGCGCGCAGGGTGGCCACTGCCTGGGGATATTCCGAGCGCACATAGATATAGCCCTGGCTGGCACCGACGGCGATGCCGGCGATGGCCATGCCCTCGATCAGCAGGAAGGGGTCGCCCTCCATCAGCATGCGGTCGGCGAAGGTCCCGGAGTCGCCCTCGTCGGCGTTGCACACCACGTACTTCTGCTGCGGCGGGGTCTCGCGCACCGTGCGCCACTTGATCCCCGCGGGGAAGGCCGCGCCGCCCCGGCCCCGCAGGCCGGAGTCGAGCACTGCGGCTACGGTCTGCTCGCCGCCCAGGGCGATGGCGCGCTCCAGGCCGGCGAAACCGCCGTGGGCCCGATAGTCCTCCAGGGACAACGGCCGGGTGATGCCGGCGCGGGCGAACAGCAGGCGCTGCTGGCTCTTGAGGTAGGGAATCTGCTCCACCAGGCCCAGGGCCAAGGGGTGGCTGGCCGGATCGGCTTGCAGGGCGTCCAGCAGCGCCGGCACGTCGGCCACGCTCAGCGGACCGAAGCCCAGGCGGCCCTCGGGGGTATCGACTTCCAGCAGCGGTTCCAGCCAGTACAGGCCACGGGAACTGGTGCGTTGCAGTTGCAGCGGCAGTTGGCGCTGGCCGGCCCGGGCCAGCAGGGCATCGGCCACCTGGTCGGCGCCCACGGCGCGGGCCAGGGAGTCACAGGACAGGTAGAGGTTCATCACGCATCCTCCCGGCAGCTGTCGAGCAGTGCATCCAGGCGTTCGGCGCTGAGCCGGGCATGCAGCTGGCCGTCCAGCTCCAGGGCCGGCGAGCAGGCGCAGGCCCCCAGGCAGTACACCGGCCGCAGGCTGATGCGGCCATCGGCGCTGCTGCCATGGTCGTCCAGTTGCAGGCGCTCGCGCAGTTGCGCCGCCAGTTGCTCGGCGCCCCGGCTCTGGCAGGATTCGGCGCGGCACAGGCGCAGGATGTGCCGCGCGGGCGGCGCAGTGCGAAAGTCGTGGTAGAAGCTGATCACGCCGCGCACTTCGGCCTGGCTCTGGTTGAGCCCATGGGCGATGGCGGGGATGGCCACGTCGGGGATGTAGCCCAGCTCTTCCTGGATCTGGTGGAGCAGCGGCAGCAGCGCCCCGGGAACATCCTTGTAGCGCTCCAGCAGGGTATGGATCACAGGCAGGTGCAGCGATTCATCAGGCATACAGCATTCCTCACGGTCACGGACATACCTGGTGGTTGTCGGTTGTCCGAAAGTCCCGGCTGCGGCCCTGGTTGCCACGTCACGGTAGCGCGGCGATCCGGCCGGTAGCCATGCACCCTGAATGGGTATCTTGTCGTACCCGGTGCGGTCGTCGCCGCACCTGTTCAGGGCATAAAGGGCAGCTTGACACGCTGCCTCTGATTGCTCCGCACGAAAGCGACTTGCTCGGTTCCGAAAGCGACTATCCATTGAGTCTAGAAGAGACGGCGCAAGCCCGTGGGACGAGCCGCGCACTATGGAACCAAACCCATGGGGCCAGAAGTGACTTCGGTCAGTTCCTGGCCGAATAATCCGGGTGATCGGAGGCGGTTGTAGCGAGGGAGCTTGCTTCCCCTCGGGCGCGCAGCGGCCGTAGAACCTGGGTCCGCGGCGCGTCGTTGGGAACCGGGACTCAGGTATCGGGCCGGCGCTGCCAGCCAGCGCGAGCAAGCGCCCCCGCCACCAGAAGGTGGGTCAGGAACGGGCGCGGCGCTGGGCGTAGTACTGCAGCACCAGGCGGCCGACGAGCACCAGCAGGGTCAGGCTGATCAGCAGCACGGAAATGGCCGCCACGCTGGGGTCGACGTTGTCCCGCAAGCCGCTCCAGATCCGCCGGGGCAGGGTGTTGACGTCGACGCTGGTGATGAACAGGGTCATTGCCACTTCTTCCCAGGACAGGGCGAAGCTCAGCAGCGCGGTGGAGAAGATCCCCAGCTTCAGGTTCGGCAGGATCACCAGGAAGGTGGTCTGCATCAGGCTGGCCCCCAGGTTGCGCGAGGCCAGCTCGATGCGCCGGTCCACCTGGCTCAGCGCCACCAGCATGGTCACCACGCCGTAGGGCACCACCATCACCACGTGGGCGATCACCACCCCGGGCAGGCTGTCGTAGCCCCACCCCGGGGCGATGCTGCCCAGCTTGGTTTCCATGAAGTACAGGACCAGGGCCGAGATCACCGGCGGGATCGCCATGGGCAGCAGCACCAGGCCGATCAGCAGGGTCGCCAGGCGCGAGCGCAGGTACCAGATGCCCAGGCTGAAGCTCACCGCCAGCAAGGTGGCGATCAGGCTGGTGGCCGTGGCGATGACCAGGCTCTGGCCGATGCTCGACAGCCAGTCGGGATTGCTCAGCAAGGCTTCGTAGTGGCGCAGCGACCAGTTGCCCTCGGGCATCGACAGGTAGCGCTTGGCGGTGAAGGACACCGGGATCACCGTCAGCAACGGGAACAGCATGAAGGCCATGGCGACCACGGCGATCAGCCGGGTGCTCAGGGCAGTGCGATGTGTATTCATAGTGACCTCAACCCACCAGTCGATTGACACGGGTGATGCGCATCAGCAGCCAGATCAGCGCGCTGACCAGGGCCAGCAGCACCAGGCTCAGGGCCGCGCCCAGCCCCCAGTTGCTGGTCTGGAACATCTGCAGGAATACGTACTCGGCGATCATCACGGTTTGCCCGCCACCCAGCAGCACCGGGGTGATGAAGAAGCCCAGGCAGAACACGAAGACCATGATGAAGGCCCCCAGCAGCCCCGGCAGGGTCTGCGGCAACAGCACTTGCCAGAACGTCCGCAAGGCCCCGGCGCCCAGCCCGCGCGAGGCCAAGAGGACCCGCTGGTCCAGCTGGCGCATGCTCGACAGCAGCGGGAACAAGGCATAGGGGATCATGAAGTGGAGCATGCCGATCACCACCCCCAGTTCGTTGCGGGTCAGTTGCAGTGGATGCTCGATCCAGCCCAGGGACAGCAGGCTGTCGTTGATCACGCCATTGCTGCGCAGGGCGATCAGCCAGCCGAAGGCCCGCACCAGCACCGAGATCCAGAACGGGATGAACACGCAGATCTCCACCATGCGCTGCCAGAACGGCGGGCTGAAGACCCAGCAGTAGGCCAGCAGATAGCCGATGACCAGGGCCAGCAGGCTCACGGTCAGGCACAGGCGCAGGGTACGCAGCAGCATGTCGTGGATCGCCGGGTCGCTGGCGATACGCTGGTACTGCTCGATGCCGGGTTCGGGCAGGGTGAAGCTCCAGCTCACCACGCCGATGAAGGGCAGCAGGTAGAACAGCACCAGCAACAGCGGCAGCGGTACCAGCAGCAGGCTGCGTTCCAGGCGCGCGGTTTGGGTCGCACTCATGGTCGGCGTCTCACTTGGACAGGTGGGTCAGGTACTGCTCCAGGGTGCTGGAGTAGTGATCGGCGTACCACTGGGTATCCAGCAGGATCTGCTTCTTCATGTTGGCCTCGGACGCACAGCTGAGCTCCAGCTGCTCGGGGCTCATCAGCTTCTGGGTAGCAGGGTTGGATGGACCGTTGCCGAGGATCTCGAACAGCTTGAGCTGGCCTTCCGGCTGCAGGGCATGCTGGATGAACTGCATGGCCGGGGCGGTACCCGCCGGGTTGTTGCTGAGCACGGCCCAGCTGCTGTTGGTGAGGAAGGCGTTGTCGTAGCCCCATTTGATCCGGCCCCCGCTGTCCTCGCGCAGCAAGGTGGCGCGGGTGTGCCAGAGCACGCCCATGGAGGCTTCGCCTTCGATCATCAGTTGCTGGCTTTCCGCGCCCGAGCCCCAGAACGACAGGACGTGGGGCTTGAGTTCGTCGATCTTGCGCAGGGCCCGTGGCACGTCCAGTGGATACAACTTGTCGACGCTTACGCCGTCGGCCAGCAGGGCGGCCTCGAGCATGCCGTTCATCCATTTGTAGAGGGTGCGCTTGCCGGGGAATTTCTCCACGTTCCAGAAATCCGCCCAGTCCCTGGGGCCGTTGTCGCCGTACTTCTCGCTGTCCCAGGCCAGCACATAGCTGAGCATGTAGCCGGCGATCCCGTAGTCATGGCTCATCCCCGGGGCTACCTGGTCGCGCTGCACCACGCTGTAGTCCAGGGGTTGCAGGATCTTCTCGCGGCCCAGGTTCAGGGCGCTGTAGCCTTCCATGTCCACCACGTCCCAGCTGGGCTGGCCGCTGGCCAGTTGCGAGCGTACCGCGCCTTCGGTGGGGCCGGCGCCGTCTATGCGCACCGGGATGCCGGTGCTCTTGGTGAAGCTGTCGGTCCAGGCCGCGCGAAAGGCGTTCAATGCATCGCCGCCCCAGTTGACCAGCACCAGGGGTTTGCCCGCCGACCAGCTGATCCCGCTGCGCAGAGCCAGGGGCACGGCGGCCAGCAGGCCCATGGCCTGGACGAAGGTGCGGCGGCTGATCTGCCCGCCACGGGCTTTTTCGATGAGGATTTCGATGCAGTCGCGCTGGTGGTGCTGGCTCATGGGGCAAGTCCTCGCCAGGCCGGTGCCCTAGGCGCCAGCCGTTGATTGTTGTTGTTCTGTACGAAAACCGGGGTGGTGGTCCTCTGCAGGAGCAGCCGGTCGACGCTCGAGTGCTCGCGATGGTCGTGAACGTTACGGGGTCAACGCAGCGCTCTGCAGTCCATCGCGGGCAAGCCTCGCTCCTGCAATTGCCTGACTGATCGCGGGGCTCAGGCTTCCAGCAGGAAGCTGTGGCGTACCGGCCAGCTGAGCCACACCGGGGTGCCGCTGGGCAATCGGGCGCCGGGATGATCGCCGGGTACCGAGAGGTTCACCGGTGCCAGCTCCGGGGCGATGTTCAGCGCCAGGTGGGTGCTGGAGCCCTGGTACACCCGTTCGCCCAGGTGCGCCGGCAGCACGTTGTGCTCGCCCGGTTGCGGGCGCTCGGTGTGCAGCGTCATGTGCTCGGGGCGTACCGCCAGCAACTGTGGCTGGCTGCTTAGCTCACCGGGGAGCGCGGCATGCAGGGCGACGTCGCCACAGCGGCCACTGGCGTGGCCGCCATTGCGGGCAATGTCGCGCAGCGGGAACAGGTTCATCTTGCCCAGGAACTCGGCGACGAAGCGGTTGCTGGGGCGGTCGTAGATGTCCTGGGGCGAGTCGATCTGCGCCAGGCGTCCCTGGTTGAAGATGGCGATGCGGGTCGACAGGGCCAGGGCTTCGCCCTGGTCGTGGGTGACGAACACGAAGCTGGTGCCCACCTGACGATGGATGCGCTGCAGCTCGGCTTGCAGTTGTTCGCGCAGGTTCTTGTCCAGGGCCGAGAGCGGTTCGTCGAGCAGCAGCATGTCCGGCTCGAACACCAGGGCCCGGGCGATGGCCACCCGCTGCTGCTGGCCACCGGACAACTCGGAAGGCTTCTTGTGCAGGTGTGCACCCAGGCCCACCACTTCGAGGATGTGCTTGACCCGGCGCTGGCGCTCCTCGGCCTTGACCCCGCGGATGCGCAATGGGTAGGCGACGTTGTCGGCCACGCTCATGTGCGGGAACAGCGCGTAGCCCTGGAACACCATGCCGTAGTTGCGTTTTTCCGCCGGGCGCCGGCTGATGTCGACACCACGCTCCATGAGCTTGCCGGCGCTGGGGGATAGGAAGCCTGCGAGGATCATCAGCAGGGTGGTCTTGCCTGAGCCGGAGGGGCCCAGGAGGGTGAGGAATTCGCCTTGGCGAACGTCGAGGTCAATGCCGTCCAGGGCTGTGAAGTTGCCGTAATACTGGCTGATTCCCTGGGCGCTGAGCTGGGTCGAAGGACTGCTGGACACTACAGAGTTCTCCTGCGGAAACCGACCTGCGCTGTGGAGTTTTTATTGTTGGAACAGCAGGCGGTTGGCTCATTATTGGCAAAAGCAACGGCACATCAATGGAATAATTTTTGCCTCATTGGTGAGTGAAATTATCCATTGGCCAGGGGCCGTTGCCGCCTTCGCCCAGGTTCAAGGCTTGATCAGCAAGCTGTCGGTAATGCCTTGGGTGGTGTTTTGCAGCTGGTATTTCAGCCACGTCGAGAAGGCCCGCACCGCCGGCCGCTCGGCCTTGGCCGGATCGATCGCCAGGAAGTAGCCGCGCCGGGCGCTGATGGCGATATTGAACGGCCGCACCAGCAGTCCCCGGGCCAGGGCGTTGCCGCTGAGCAGGCTGTCGCCGATGGCCACGCCCTGGGCGGCGATGCACGCCGACTGCGCGCAGTGGGCGTCGGAGAAGGTGATGCCACTGTCCGCATCGACCTGGTCGACCCCGGCAGCGGCCAGCCAGGCGCGCCAGTCGCTGGTGTCGTTCATGTGGATCAGGGGCAGGCCGGCCAGGTCCTGTGGCGTTTTCAAGCCGCCGATGGCGTTGACCAGACGCGGGCTGCACACCGGCGAGAAATGCAGGGTGAAGATCGGCTCCACCAGGAGCCCGGGCCAGTCGCCGATGCCGTAGGTAATGAACAGGTCGGCCTCGGGATCGCTGGTATCGTCCCAGGAGCGCGGGTTGACCACATGCAGCCGTACCTCGGGGTATTGGCGCTGGAAGCTGTTGATGTGGTTGCACAGCCAGAAGCTGGTGAACCCCGGGTTGCAACTGATGCGCAACTTGCCGGATACCGTCGGCCCATCGAACAGCCGGCCGGCGTCCTGGATATCGGCGAGGATGCGCCGTACCTCGCGGGCATAGCACTGGCCCTGGTGAGTCAGGCCGATGCCGCGCCCGACCCGTTCGGTCAGGGCGAACCCCAGGCTCTGTTCCAGGCTGATGATCTGGTGGCTGATGGCGCTGCGGGTCAGGCTCAACTGCTGGGCGGCGGCGGTCACGCTGCCCAGCCGGGCGACCGCGTCGAGGGCGCGCAAGGCGCTGATCGTGGGAAAACGCATACAACCTCCGGGTCGGGGGAACGGGTTTTCGAATGCGTCCGGCCTGGTGCGTCCAGGAACTTGCGACGCAGCAGGTCGCGCCGAAGTATGGGTCGCGGCAGCGTGGAATTGGTTAGTTTTTTTGCCCATTGCTGGCGAAATAATTTGATTGATGTAGCCAGCGCTTCACCAATACTGGCCCTCGATCCGGGCTGAGCCAACCGGACCATTCCCATAACAACAACAGGTCCGGCCGACCCGGGTGGATGCCGATGTGCCCAGTTCGTGACTGGCCGGGACCTGGATAACCAGGAGTGCCGAGGATGTCGCGCTACAAAGAATTCGCGCTGGATTGGGTCGAACGCCACCGCCAGCAATTGTCGGACTGGCACCAGCTGATCTGGCACTACGCCGAGCCGGCGTTTCGCGAGTACAAGTCCAGTGCCTGGTACATGGAGTTGCTGGAGGCCGAAGGCTTCACCGTCGAGCGCGGCAGCGGCGGCATGCCCACCGCCTTCTGTGCCACTTTCAGCCAGGGTCAGGGGCCGTTGCTGGCCACCTATGGCGAGTACGATGCGGTACCGGGCAACTGCCAGGCCGCCACCACCTGCAAGCAGCCCCGCGATGGCCTGTCGCGCTTCGCCCCGGGGCATACCGATCCACACTCGGCCCTGGGCATCAGTGCCCTGGGCGGGGCCCTGGCGGCCAAGGCGACCATGCAGGAATTCGGCTTGCAGGGCAGCATCCGCTTCTTCGGCGAGCCGGCGGAAAAACTCCGCGCCTCCAAGCCGGTACACGCGGCCAAGGGTTACTACGACGACCTGGATGCGGCCATCAGCTTCCACCCCACCTACATGCTGCCACTGAACAACACCACCACCTGGGATACCCACTGCGGCATCGCCTACGCCTACATCTACAGCTTCACCTGCGAAGACCCGGAGAACTGGATCGCCGCCGATCGCTACAGCCCGATCCCGCAGAACCACCTGGCGGCCCGGGCCCCGGGGGCCAACGATGCCCTGGTGCATTTCTATACCTTGAACGAAAGCCTGCGCCGCTCGACCCTGCCGTTCACCGGGTTGTGGAGCTACAACGAGGCGATCCTCACTGCAGGCCAAGCCACGGCCGACAACCTGCCGCCGCATTTGTCGCAGATCCAGTACCTGCTGCGCTGCGATTCCATCGAGCAGGCCGAGACCATTTCCCAGGTGATGGACAACAACGCCGCCGCGGCGGCCATGGTCACCGGCTGTCGCTGGAAGAAGACCTGGGTGTGCAAGTCTCGCGGTGGCCTGCCCAACCATGTCATGGCCCAGGCCACCTACGCCAACCTGGCGGCGGTGGGCGCCCCGCAGTGGGACGAAGAAGCCCGGGAGATCGCCCGCCAGATCCAGCGCAATCTGGGCCTTGAGGCCATGGAACGGCCCTTCCTGCCGGCCACCGAGGCGCTGATCGAACCCCAGGAATGCGAGCGCCAGCTGCGCCTGCAAATGCCGGCCTGGCAGAACTACCTGACCTCCGACGACTACCCGGAATACACCTGGCACTGCCCGACCGTACGCTTGCTGGTGGCCCGGCCGATGCTCAGCGCGCCACCGGGAGTGGTCTATCCGGATTGGGTCTCCAACGCCCTGGGCGGGATTCGCCAGACCATCGACCCGATGATCGAGGTGGCGGCCAAGACTATCGCCGCGACCCTGGTGGACTTGCTCACCGACGAGGCATTGCTGGCGGCGGCCAAGGCCGAGTTCGTCGAGCGCACGGGTGGCGGGATCGGTGGCAGTCACTGGCAGGCACCGCTGCTGCCCAAGGACTTCCAGGTGCCCCACGACTTCCGCTGGCCGGAATACATCAGCACGGTGCGGGGCGAGGAATGGTGGATTCCGGCGCGGGCCGACGAGTAGCCGCCGCAGCCTGGGCGAGGGGGCGTTATACCGCTTCGCTCAGGCGCTTATGCACAATGGATGGGTTTTTCGACCGGGCAGATGACGAATCTGTGGAGCCATTCTCATCTTTTTGCAACTGGCTGTTTTTTCGATGGTTTATTTTTGTGAATAAAAAATGACCAGTTGCGTGTGGCGGCTCCATACCCCGTTTTCACGGGACTTGCCAGGATTTGATCAACAGACTTATCCACAGGTCGCGACGGGCTGTCGCAGGGCTTCAGCGCTGGGCCAGGAGCAGCAGATTGCGCGGGGTCAGGTGCGCAGGGCAGAAGGTCCCCAGGCGTACCTGATAGCCCTGCTGTTGCAGAAACAATGCCCGGTCCAGCACCAGCCACAGTTCCAATGGCCGGCGGAACAGACCGCGCAGCAGTTCCAGGTTGCGCACCTGGGCCAGGCGTTGCCAGCCGGCGGCTTCCAGTGCCGGCCAGTCTTGCACGCCGATTGTGGGTAGCTCCTTGAGGGCGGCCAGGTCGCGGCAGTATTCGGCGAACGGCTTGTCCAGCCAGTGACTGGGCAGCGACGGCGTGGGCAGGTAGTCGTCGACGCCTCGCAACTGGCGTTGCAGCAGGTCGAAGCCCAGGCGCCAGGCCATGGACTGGTCGCGCTGGCGCCGGACCCGGGCCCCGGCGGTCACGGTCTCGCTCATGGGCAGGCCCAGGTCGTCCAGGGACAGCTGCAGGACGGATGCCTGGCCGGCTGTGGATAAACCCTGGTACTGGCTGGCGCTGGTGCGGTTGTAGCAGCACGGGGCGATGGCCAGCTGGCGGCAGCCGGCCTGGCTGGCGAGCTGCATCAGGCGCACGTGCAAGTCGCCGCAGGCATGCAGCGCCACCGGGCTGTGTCCGGCAGCCAGCTGCGCGGCGACCGTATCGGCCAGTACATCCTGCTGCACATGGCTGGCGGCCAGGCCATGGTGGCGGCTCAGTTGTTCGCCGCTGGCCACCAGCGCCGGGTCGTATTCGAGGCAGGTCAGGCATTGCCCCGGTTGCAACAGGCGCCGTCCCAGGTGGCCCTTGCCGGAACACCAGTCGAGCCAGTGGGCGGGAGCCTGGTCGAATTGCAGGCGGGCGGCGAAGGCTTCGATCTGCTGCCATTTGCGTCCGGGCACATCGACATTCAACCGCGCTCGCATGGCCGGCAGGTCATTGGCGGGCAGTTCTGCCAGCTCGGCCAGGGCCCGCGACTGGGCCGCCAACTGGGCGAAGGGGGCGGGCGCGTCCAGTTGTTCCGGGTGATTGTGGGCGGTTTCGGCGTCTGCCAGGGAGCGCTGGCGCAGCCACTGGGCGAGTTCGGGGTAACGGGCTTCCCAGGGCAGTTGCAGATGCTGGAACGGGCGTGGGCGCCAGAGCCCCTGGTGCTCCAGGAGAAAGGCATCCAAGGCCTGGAAGCGGTTCAGTAGTGCAGGGCCTTGGAGGATCGAAGACATGGGCGTGGCGTCCGGCTGGCCCGCTCCCTGGCGGGAGCGGGAGGGCTCAACGGCCCTGGCAGGCCTCGACCCGCAACCAGCGCTCCAGCAGCTTGAAGCCGCGCACCAGGATGTAGGCCATCAGCAGGTAGAACAGCCCCGCGGCGAAGAAGATCTCCACCGGCAGGTAGGTCCGGGCAATGATGGTCCGGGCCATGCCTGTCAGCTCCAGCAAGGTCACGGTGCTGGCCAGGGCGCTGGCCTTGAGCATCAGGATCACTTCGTTGCTATAGGCCGGCAGGCCGATGCGCGCGGCGCGCGGCAGGATGATGTAGAACAGCGCCTTGGGCTTGGACATGCCCAGGGCCCGCGCCGCTTCGATTTCACCGGGCGGCACGGCCTGTATCGCGCCCCGCAGGATCTCGGCGATATAGGCCGCGGTGTGCAGGGTCATGGTGGCGGTGGCGCACCAGAACGGATCGCGCAGGTAGGGCCACAGGGCGCTTTCACGCACGCTGTCGAACTGCGCCAGGCCGTAGTAGACCAGGAACAGCTGCACCAGCAGCGGAGTACCGCGGAAGAAGAAGATGTAGCAGTAGGGCAGCAGGCGCACGTACCACAGGCGGGACGAGCGGGCGATGCCCAGGGGGATGGCCAGCAGCAGGCCGGCGATGACGGCGATGGCTACCAGTTCCAGGGTCAGGGTGGCGCCCTGGGCCAGTTTCGGCAGCCATTTGATGATCACTTCCCAGTTCATTGCGTGCTCCTCGCAAAGCCGCGAGCGGCGCGTTTTTCCAGGAAGTGCATGGCGGTCATGGCAATGATGGTCAGGCCCAGGTACATGAAGGCCGCGACCATGAAGAAGGTGAAGGGCTGCTTGGTGACGGTCACGCCGATCTGCGCGTGACGCATGATCTCTTCCAGGCCGATCACCGAGACCAGCGCGGTGTCCTTCATCAGGATCATGAACAGGTTGCCCAGGCCCGGCAGGGCGATGCGCCACATCTGCGGCATGATCAGCCGGGTGAAGATGCGCCGCTTGGACAGGCCCAGGGCCATGCCGGCTTCACGATGGCCCTTGGGAATCGCCAGCAGCGCTCCTCGGAACACTTCGGTGGCATAGGCGCCGAAGCACAGGCCAAGGGCGATGACCCCGGCGGCGAAGGCGTTGAGTTCGAGTTCGGGGTAACCGAGGAACTCGCCCAGGGCACGCATCCCGTTCACCGTGCCGAAATAGATCAGCAGGACCCAGAGCAATTCCGGAACGCCGCGCACCACGGTCGAATAGGCACCGCCCAGCCATTGCAGGGGCTTGTAGGGCGAAGTCTTGGCCAGTGCGCCGGCCAGGCCGAGCACCAGCCCCAGGCATAGGGCGGCCAGGGCCAGTTTGACGGTCATCAGCGCACCGGCGGCGAGCGCCGGGCCGAATCCGTATAGGTCGAAATTCATGGTCTAGTCATATCGCAAGGCGTTGCAGGAGAGCGGCGCACTCAAGGGAGTGCGCCGGCCGGGCAATGCAGGATCATTCGATGCTGAAAGGGAAGTACTTGTCGTTGATCTTCTTGTAAGTACCGTCGGCCTTGATCTCGGCCAGGGCCTTGTTCAGGCGCTCACGCAGCGGATCGCCCTTGCGCACGGCGATGCCGATCTTGTCGCTTTCGACCACGGGCTCGCCCTTGAACTCGAAGTTCTGGCCGTCCTTGCTCTTGAGCCATTCGTACTGCACGTACTTGTCGGCCAGGATGCCGTCCAGGCGACCGGAGAGCAGGTCCAGGTAGGCGTTTTCCTGGGTGTCGTAGAGCTTGATGCTGACGCCGTAGTCGTCTTCCATGTTGCGGTCGTCCAGCCAGGTACCGGCCAGGGTCGCGCGCTGGGCACCGATCACCTTGCCCTTGAGGTAGGACTTCTCGACCTTGAAATCGACTTTCTTCGGTGCGATGAACTGCAGCTTGTTGGAGTAGTACGGATCGGTGAAATCCACTGCCTGCTTGCGCTCGTCGGTGATCGACAGCGAGGACACCAGGAAGTCGAACTTCTTGGCGTTCAGGGCCGGGATGATGCCGTCCCAGTCG
Source organism: Pseudomonas piscis (assembly GCF_009380155.1). GTDB lineage: Bacteria > Pseudomonadota > Gammaproteobacteria > Pseudomonadales > Pseudomonadaceae > Aquipseudomonas > Aquipseudomonas piscis. Next base: position 240,805 of record NZ_WHUV01000004.1, read on the forward strand.
GAGGTGACCACTTCGCACTTCTCGACCTTCAGCTTGGCGCACAGGGCGTCGCCGATGTCCTTGTCGAAACCGACGACCTGGCCACTGGCGTCCTTGTTGTTGAAGGGAGGGTAGGCTGCCTCGATGCCCATCTTCAGGGTCTCGGCGGCGGCGCTGGCACTGAAGGCCAGGGTGACGGCAGCGGCCAGGAGGATTTTCTTATAGCTCTGCATGCGTTTAGCTCCGTTAGCGGTTGCTGGACATGAATTGTTTGCAGCGTGCCGAAAGCGGGTTCTCGAAGACCTGCTCGGGCGAACCTTGCTCTTCTACCAGACCCTGGTGCAGGAACACCACTTCGCTGGAGACCTGGCGGGCAAAACTCATTTCATGGGTGACCAGCAACATGGTGCGGCCTTCTTCGGCCAGGGCGCGGATCACGTTGAGGACTTCCTGGACCATTTCCGGGTCCAGGGCCGAGGTCGGCTCGTCGAACAGGATGACCTTGGGTTGCATCGCCAGGGTCCGGGCGATGGCGGCGCGTTGTTGCTGGCCGCCGGAGAGCTGGGCCGGGTAGGCGTGGCGCTTGTCGGCGATGCCGACCTTGGCCAGCAGGGCCTCGGCCACCTCGATGGCCTCGGCCTTGCTCTGGCCCAGCACGCGACGCGGTGCCTCGATGATGTTGTCGAGCACGCTCATGTGCGGCCAGAGATTGAAGTTCTGGAATACGAAACCGATTTCGCTGCGCAGGCGGTTGATCTGCTTGCTGTCGGCGGCAATCAGCTCGCCGTTCTTCGCGGCCTTGAGCTTGAGCTCTTCGCCGGCTACCAGGATCTGGCCCTGGTGCGGGTTTTCCAGCAGGTTGATGCAGCGTAGGAAAGTGGACTTGCCTGAACCGGAGGAACCCAGGATCGATATCACGTCACCGTCGCGAGCGGTCAGCGAGATACCCTTGAGTACCTCCTGGGAGCCGTAGCGTTTGTGCAAGTTGCGGATTTCAAGCGCGGGCGTGGCCTCAGCCATGTGCGGTCCTCATAGAGTTCAATGTGCTCCTGCTGTTGGGCTGCCTTCCTGGCGAGGCGCCAAGCTAGCATAGGGTTCGAATCGCAGCCAACAGCGCTGCCGGAGGTAAACGAGCGACGTGTGGCAGGTTGTCGCATCGGCACAGCTGACTGTCGCCCCATCAACAACCGAACGCCCGTTTGAACCCTGGATCCGGCGGGTGTCGCGTAAAAAAAGGCGCGATGGTGCCAGCTTTGGCCGGGTGTTGGAAGGGTTAACGGGCCAAAGGTCATGGATCTGTCGGTTAATTGGGTATCCCACGCTTTTTGACCGTGTTTTTGCCGGACGAGGTCGTCTGATGGCGGCGATGCCGAGCAATGACCTGGAAAAAAGCCATCGAGTTCAATGAGTTGCCGATCTTTATCAAAAAGGTTCGGCAATCCCGGGACGCGGCTCTGTACTTGCCTTCATGGCCTGGGTGATCAAGGCGTGCTGCGAGACTGCCCTTTTGCGAGAACGAACCCGGGCCGGGTGGAGTTAGTCTTTTTTTGTTCCGGCAGGCCATGGGTGTCCAGCTTCTGATCCGGCGTGGGGCTGCCGGCGCCGCTGTGGCGGTATCCGGGGACATGTCGGTCGAGCTTGCGTGTGGGAGTGGGGCGGATCAATTGATCGCCTGGAATTCAAAAAGACCGTTGCCGACATAGACAGAGGGCGTTTTTATTGGATTTGTGACTTGTTACATGAGGTTTCGTGGACAGCGTGCAGGCGAAATAGTAGCCTGCGCGCTCTTCGATAAGAGCTCTTGCGTGCCAGCGTGAGAGGAGCTATGGAATAGCGCTGTTGTACAAGGGATTGAACGCTTGTCGGAACCTGCGGATCCGCCGCTTTCCCTTGAAACGCCTCGCCTTTCCAGCTCTTGACCGGTTTGCACTCGCCCTAGGCGTGGTCGATGGTCCCTGCCCGAAGAACCTAGCACTGGTTCCAATGGTGATCGCCCGGTCATTGGTTCCTCATAACGGGGCGGCAAGGAGACGCACATGGCGTTCACCAAAATCATCTTCAAAAACCCGAACACCGGGGCCATCAAGGAAGCGCCAGTCGGTTTCTCCTGGACCGTGTTCTTCTTCGGTTTCATCCCGGCTCTGTTCCGCGCCGACTGGAAATGGGCAGCCATCATGTTCCTGCTGTCCATGTTCACTTTCGGCCTGAGCAACCTGGTGTTCATGTTCATCTACAACAAGCTGTTCGTCCGTGACCTGATCGGCGCCGGCTTCAAGGCCCAGTCCATCGCCAGCGGCGACCTGAGCTTCGCCAGCTCGCGCATCGGCATGGAAATCCCGCGGCTGGAAGCGGCCTGAGTATCGGGCGGCTCTAGTAGCTGAAATGCAAAAGGGCGCATCCACAGGATGCGCCCTTTTTTCTTGCCGCTCGTTCAGCCTTCGGTGCTGAACAGGGCCTGGGAGGCGGCGAGGTAGTCGGCCTGGAAGGCCTCGGATTCGATCCAGGCCAGCGCCGTGGCTTCGTCGGCCTCGGTGGACCAGTTACGGTATTCGATCAGTGCCGCGAGGATGAAGTCGGTGGCGCCTTGTTCGCCCTCCTGCTCATACACCAGTTCCAGCAACGGGTCCGCCAGGAACGTCGCGCACATGGCCTGCTGGCTGGTTTTCTCGGCGTCGCGCATTTTCACGAACAGCTCGGTCAGGTCCACCGATTCGAAATCGATACGGCTGTCGTTGGGGTCCAGGTCCAGTTCCGAGGTCGGTGCAGTGCGCTTGACGCGGTTTTGCTTGGCCTTGGTTTTCGCCCGCTGGGCCCTTTTGTGTTGCTTGTTCGCAGATGCCATGGGCGTGTTACCTGGTTGCCTGAAGATGTATCGCATGGGCCGCCGTGCAGGGGCGGCCGGTGAGGCGGGCAAGGATGCCAGTAAATCGATGGTGGGGCACCTGCCTTCGGCCGGGAGGTGGTGTCGGTCGCGGCTCAGTTCCTGGGGATCAGGCGCCCCGGGCTGCGGCTATCCAGTTCGCCGTGGCGCAGCCAGCCGAGGATGATCGGCCACAGCCGGGTCTCGAAACGGCTGTGGAAGAACGCGAAGTGGCCGACGGCGGTCTCGCCGATGTCCTGCGGACGGATGCGCAAATGGGTGCGCGGGCTGTTGTGGAAATAGCCCAGCAGGCGTTCGATGGCGGCCACGGTGCCGAACGGATCGTCGCTGAGGCTGATGGCCAGGATCGGTGCCGTGACATGGGCGAAAGGCTGGCCATTGCGCTCGGTGGCGATCTTGCGGCCACTGGGGCGCCCTTCGTAGCGCGGGTGCGGGGTGCTCCAGTCGCGGACCACCCCAGCCGGGGTGTCTTCCATCCATCCCAGGCGCTTGCCGGGGAAATAACCATAGAGGCGGGTCAGCAGGGGCATCGCCAGGTGCCATTTGCCCAGCATCCGCCAGCGTTCTGCCGGGGCGTAGTCACGCCAGTAGGCGAATTGCGCGCCCATGGTCGCCATGCGCCGGATCAACCCCGCCGAGTTGCCCAGGCCTGCCGCGCAACCGCCGAAGCTGTGGCCGACGACGTCGATCGGCTGGCCGGGGAATTCGCGCTGGGCGCGTTGCAGCATCGCTTCGAAATCCAGGGCGCCCCAATCCGACCAGGAGGCCTTGAAGCCCTTGAGGGATGCCGGCCGCGATTCGCCGATGCCACGGTAGTCGTAGGTCATGACATCCAAGCCGTGGGCGAACAGGTAGTCGGCGAAGCGAAAGTAGTAGCGGCAGCGCACCGAGGTGGCGGCGCTGATGATCACCACCGGGCGTTGTGGATCCGGCTGGGCATGGCGCCAGGCAAAGCCGCCGAGCATGACGCCGTCGGCCGCGGGCTCCTTGAAGCTTTCGCTGGGGCCACTGGCCGGTTCGACGGTGGCGTGGCGGGTGGCTGGCTGTTCGGGAGGGGATAACAGGGACATGGGAACGTGTTCCTGAATGGCTGAAGTGGGGCCCTGGCTCAGCGGCGGGGTCTATCGGCGACCATCAATGACCGTCCGATCCACAGGGCGGCAGCGGCCAGTGCGCCCAGGAGCAGGGTAGTGAGGCCCTGCCACAACAGCTCGCCATAGAACTGGGTGGGCTGCAGCGCCAGGCTGTAGAGGTGCCTGGGGCCGGCGCGGTTGCCGGTGACGATCTGCCCGTCGACCAGCGCGCCGGCCAGGGTCCAGGCCAGTAGCCCGCTGAGCAACAGCAGCACGGTCCCGACCACCAGCAGCAGCCAGGCGCCGCTACGGTTGTCGACGGGCTTGGGGTGGGGCAGGGGGATGCGGGTTCGTTTCTGGTTCACTGCGGGCCGTTCCTTTGCGAGGCGATGGTCACTTTACTCTGCGAGAGACCCTTGGTGATAACGCCGTGGCCTGTCATTGGCGGCGCAAAGGTATGCTGGCGCTCTTTTTTTGCAAGGATAGGGAATGACGATGATGCGGTGGTGCTCATGGAAGGGGCTGGTGCTGGCGGTGCTCATGGCCGCTGGCGGACAGGTGCGGGCGAACGAGCCGTCTTCGGTCTATCTGCGCTGCAACATGACGCCGGAAGACTATGCCAAGGCCATGGCGGCGACGCCGCGCCCGGCACTGGCCTATGGCGACTGGCAGCAATGGTTCAACAGCAAGCAGATGTACGGCCCGGGCCTGGTGGACGCCGAGTCGTTGCGCGATTCCGGGGCGCGCAGCCTGCAGGAAACGGTGGAGATCTGGATGGGCCCCGGTGCGTATTCACGTTATGACCCCAAGGCTGGTCGCTGGCAGCTCGCCTTGCTGGAGTTCACCGACAACTACGGCGAGATGATCCAGTTGCTGGCGCCCTTGCGCGGTGTCGCCGCCTTCTGCCAGCCCGACTCCGACAGCTTCCTGTTCATCTACTCCTACATCTGGGGCGATGGCGACAATGCCTACCTGGCCCTGGACCAGGGGCGTAGCCGGTTCGCCACCGGGCCGACCCCGGCGCAGCGGGCCGAGGCCGACGCCGCGCTCGAGGGGCTGATGGAGGCCGGCGCGGACTGAGGCGCCTTAGGCGCCTTCGCTCAAGCCCTGGTGCCGAATCGGTCTAAAACCGCCGGTATCGAGGCGTACACTGAAGCTTGGGAGCTTGAGGCGGGCCAGTTGTGCAGGGCTGCCGTGGCTTGGCCATTCGCGATGCAATAGGGGAGGCCCGGGCGCTACCGATCCTGGGGCTGGAGGCTTGATGGTGGCGCCCCATTGCAGGGGTTCGAAACGAACCCGGGAGTGGTCATCATGAAATGCTCTTCCATCAGTGTCATGTCGGCGCTCGCCGTGCTGCTGCTTGCGCTGGCATCACCCAGCGTACTGGGCGCCGTCGCCAGCAATGAGCCGATCGATCCGGCCGGCGTCCAGTTAGTGCCGCAGCAGCAAAACGGAATCGCCTACCTCAGCGGCGGGATCGGCCTGGATGAGTCGCGGGCCATCCAGCAGGTAACGGGCTACAACCTGCACCTGACGTTTTCCGTCGGCCCGCAGAACCAGTACACCTCGGATGTGGACGTGGCGATCGAGAATGCCCAGGGGCATTCCCTGTTGAGCCTGGCCGGGGTGGGGCCGATCGTCTATGTGCAACTGCCCCCCGGCAAGTTCCAGGTCGTGACTACCCGCAAGGGCCTGGAGCGGCGTAGCACTATCGATGTCGCCGCTAGCGCCCGGCGCGATCTCAACGTCCATTGGGATAACTTTTGAGCGCAGCCCTGGGGGCTTGAACCTGACGTAGCGTGAGGATTTATCCTGTCTTCAACCATTGCTCGGCGTAGGGAGGCAGATGAGGAATGTTGAAGATCGGTGAACTGGCTCTCAGGGCTGGCGTTACAGTGCGCACCTTGCATCATTACGATGGGCTGGGACTGCTTTCTCCCTCCACACGCTCCAATGGCGGCAATCGGCTGTATTCAGAGGCCGACGCCGCTCGTTTGGGGCGTATCCAGGTGCTCAAGCAGGGCGGGCATTCGCTGGAGCAGATCAAGCAGATGCTGCGAGCGGACAGCCTGTCTCCCACAGAGCTCATTTCCCGGCAACTTGAATCCCTGGCTGCGCAGCAACGCCATATCGAGAAGCTGCGTGTGCGCCTGCTGAGGCTGAACCAGAAGATAGGCAAGGGCACCGTGCTTCTCGGCATTGACTGGATCGACATGCTGGAGATGCTGGCCCTGCAAGAGGAAGTCTTGTCCGCAAGCGATATCGCGGCCTTGCTGGCCGTCGAAGAGCGGCTGGATGATGTCGAGCGGGACTGGGAACTGCTGGTGGCCGACGTCCAGTCAGCCATCGCGGCGCAGACGCCAGGGCACAGTCCGCACGCACAAGCATTGGCCTGGCGCTGGATGCGTCTGGTGCATTTGACCGTCGCCGAGGATGCCGAGCTGGCCTTCAAGCTGACGGCGCTCCAGCGAAACTCCCGGCGAGCGCAGCAGCTCAACGGGATTCATGACGCCATGCTGGATTGGGTCATGGTGGCATTCGTCCATGCTCGAGCAGCGCTAATGGTCAACTACCTGACCCCCGCCGAGCAGCAAGACCTGACGCAGCGCCAACTCGAGCATCTTTGGCAGTGGCAGCCCTTGATCGCGAAGGCCCGCGAGCATCAGCGCAACGGCCTCGAAGCCGCATCCCCTGGTATGCAGGAGCTGGCTCGGCAGTGGCAGGGGTTGTTTCGTGCCTCCCATTACGGTGACGACCCGGAGCTTGAGCGCAAGGTGCGCCATGCCTACGCACAAGAACCTGGCTTGAGTGCATACACCGGCCTGAACGACTCGCTGGTGCATTTCATCAACCGCGCCCTGGCGCTGATCTAAATCGTGCCGCTGAACTTTCAATAAGGAATCGATCATGGAACACAGCGCTGTCCACCTGGTTTGCGGGCCCGTGGGAGCGGGCAAGTCCACTTATGCCCATGAACTCTCGAGCGGCGGTAGCGCCGTGGTTTTCTCCATGGATGCCTGGATGGCCAAGTTGTTTGCGCCTGACATCGCATCGGGCACCACTGTCCAGACAATGAACCCGGCATGGTTCGCCGAGCGGGTGGATCGTTGCGAGGCAGTCATCTACTCGATGGCTGCCGAAGTGTTGCGCTGTGGCGGCTCCGTCATCCTCGACCTGGGCTTTCTTCGTCGCCAGCGACGCGACACGGCGTACGCCTTTGCCGCCCGGCACGGCAGCCCGACCGTACTCCACTACGTCACCGCGGAAGCGGAAGCTCGGCGCAATCGGGTAGCGCGCCGCAATGAGCAGCGGGGGCAAACGTACGCCATGGAGGTCACCCCGCAGATGTTCGATTTCGCTGAAAGCGTATTCGAAGCCCCGCAGTCGGAGGAGCTGGCAGGTGCGCGGATGGTATTCACCGATCGTGAATAGGCGCAGGTTGTAGCGCGTTATCCACTGAGGCTGGCTATGGAGCGATGCGCTGGCTGATCACGGCATCGCTACCGTGCTGCGGGCGGGGCTCCGGGCCGAATCGGCGGGGAAGGGTTGGTAAACCGTAGAAAGCAAAAAGCCCGCACTAGGCGGGCTTTCTGTGTGTCTTCAGGTGTGCTTGGCACCACCTGAAAACTGAAGGTGGTGCCCAGAGACGGAATCGAACCGCCGACACGGGGATTTTCAATCCCCTGCTCTACCGACTGAGCTATCTGGGCAACGGGGCGCATTAAACGGGTTTTTCAGGGGGGCGTCAAGCAAGTTTTGAAAAAAAGTTTAATTATTACCGCCGCTTACGATCTGCCCCCCGGATTTGCAGCGGTTTCACTCCGCTGGCGGCACGTAACCTTCGGCCTTGGCGTATTCCTCGCCAGAGAAGTACTTGTCCATTTCCGCCTGGATGAACTTGCGATCCTCGGCGTTCATCATGTTCAGGCGCTTTTCGTTGATCAGCAGGGTCTGGTGCTTCTGCCAGTCGCCCCAGGCCTTGGCCGAGACGTGCTCGTAGATATCCTGGCCCTTGGCGCCCGGGTACGGCGGACGGTCCAGGCCTGGCAGTTCTTCTTGGTACTTGCGGCACATTACGGTGCGGGTCATGACGACTCTCCTGCATTCAATACTTCAGCCGCGCGTTTGAGCAGTGTCTTCACCGGGGCGGCAAGGCCCAGGCGCGGCGGGGTGGCGAGGTTATACCAGAGCCAGTCGGCCTCGGCGACGTGCAGGGCCGACTCTTCGACCCGGATCAGCCAGGGCTCTATGGCCAGCTGGAAGTGGCTGAAGGTGTGTACCAGAGCAGGCATCTGCTGTTGTTGACCCAGCTCCAGGGAGTGCTGCATGGCCAGGTGCTGGATGTCGTCCAGTCCATCGAGCTCCGGCAGGCTCCAGAGCCCGCCCCAGAGCCCGCTGGAGGGGCGTCGGTAAAGCAGGATGGCGCCTTCGCGGTTGGCCAGCATGGGCATCAGGGTGCGCTTCTGTGGCACCTCCTTGCGTGGCTTGGGCACCGGGTAGCGGGTCTCAAGGCCGAGCATGTGCGCCTCGCAGTGCCGCTCCAGGGGGCATAGCAGGCAGCTGGGCTTGCTACGGGTGCACAGGGTCGCCCCCAGGTCCATCATCGCCTGGGTGTAGTGGTTGACCCGCGAGTGGGGCGTGAAGCGTTCGGCGGCCGCCCATAGCTGCTTGGCCACCTTGGATTCCCCCGGGTAGCCCTCCTGGGCGGTGAAGCGCGCCAGGACCCGCTTGACGTTGCCATCCAGGATCGGCGCCCGCAGGCCCATGCTGATGCTGGCGATGGCCCCGGCGGTCGAGAGCCCGATACCCGGCAGCTCGGTGAGTTTTTCCACGTCGCGGGGAAACTCGCCGCCATGCTCGGCCATCACGATCTTCGCGGTCTTCTGCAGGTTGCGTGCGCGGGTGTAGTAGCCCAGGCCGGTCCACAGGTGCAGCACTTCGTCTTCCGGTGCCTCGGCCAGGGCCTGCACCGTGGGCAGGGAGGCCATGAAGCGGTCGAAGTAGTTGAGCACGGTACTGACCTGGGTCTGCTGCAGCATGATCTCCGAGACCCAGACCCGATACGGGTTGATGTCCTGTTGCCAGGGCAGGTCGTGGCGCCCGTGACGGTCATACCAATCCAGCACCGCGCTGGAAAAAGCCTCGGCTCTCATCGCTTGAACAGCCCCTTGATCGCGTTCTTCAGTTCCGGGCTGACCTTGTCGCCGAGCTTCTCGTCGATCTTTTCCTTGAGTCGGTCGCCGGCCAGCTTGGCTGCGACTTGGCCCAGGCCGTCCTTGTCCAGGCGGCAGGCCTTGGCGCCCAGCTCCAGCGGGCCACGGCAACGCAGCGGCAGCTCGATGCCACGGAAGCGCTCGCCCACCTGGCAGGCCGGATCCGGGTTATCGCTCAGGTCGCCTTCGACGATGATGCCCACGCGATAATCCAGGCCCAGCACGCGCAGGTCGATGTCGCCGTTGCCGTTGACGGTCATGCCGGGGATGCGCACCTTCAGGTCCGGGTTGCTGGCCACGCCATTACGCAAGGTCAGGTTGCCCTTGAGCTCCTGGAACGGGGTGTCCTTGCCGCGCGGGGTACTGGTCAGGTTCTTGCGGTTGAGCACGGCGATACCCTGGCACAGCTGTTGCTCGATGCTGGCGTTGAGCAGTACACCGTTGTTGATGGCGAAGCTGGCGGTGCCGTTGAGGCTGTCGATCAGCGCCTTCTGGCTGTTGCCATTGCCAGTGAGGTTGCTGCTCAGGGTGACCAGGCCCTTGACCGGAGGGTTCTGGCCCTGGTTTTCCAGGATGCGTTCCACCGGCACCCGGTTGATCCGGGTCTGCAGGTTCAGTTTCGGGGTGTTCTGGCGTACGTCCAGGGTGCCGTTGGCCTCGAAGCTGCCGTTGAACAGCTCGCCGCGCAGGTCGGCGAGTTTCAGCAGGCCGCCCTGGCCGGAGGCCTTGAGCGCGGCATTCTGGATCGGCAGCTTGTCCAGGGTCAGTTGGCCGAAGTTCAGGTCGGCGTCGACATCGAGCTGGGCCAGGCGCTCCACCGGCAACAGGCGGTCGGTGCTCCAGGCGCCCTTGGTCGGTGCGTCGGGCAGCGGCGTGGTGCCGCCCGCGGCAGCCGCCTCGCTACCCTGTACTTCGGCCTTGCGGGCCGCGGCGGCGCTGTTGGCTGTTGCGGATTTGGGCGGCAGGTAGCGGTCGACATTGAAGGTGTCGGCCTTGAGCTGGGCGCGCAGGGCTTGCTTGGCGAAGTCCTCGATGGCCAGGCGGCCGCTGAAGCTGCTGTCGTCGAGCTTCAGATTGAGATCTTCCAGGGCCAGGCTGGTGGGAGTGCCTTGCAGGCGACTGGCCAGCTCGACCTTGCTCAGGCTGCCCTCGGCCATGGCCGGCAGGGTCTGGCCGATGCTGTCGACGAACTTCGCCAGGTCGAACTGGGCGATGGAGATCCCGCCGCTGATCTGTGGCGTCTTGTCCAGGTCATTGACCTTGAGTTCGCCCAGGGCCCGCAGCTGGTTGAGGGAGAGCTTCAGCCCGGTCCACTGGCCGACGTTGGCGGCCTTGTCCAGCAGCAGCTGGCCCTGGGCGGAGAAGGTCAGGGTCTTGCCTTGCAACGGGTCGCCGGCCGCCTCGCCGGACAAGCGCATGTCCTCGAACTGGTAGCGCTGCAGGGCGCGGTCGAAGCGCAGTTCGCCGTTGAGCTCGGTGCGCACGCGCACTGCCGGTTGGCTGCTGGCCAGGAAGGCGGTGAGCTTGACCGGAGTGTTGGTGGCTTCGTGGATCGGCCCGGTGCTGAGCTGGATGCTCTCGGCGGTGAACTGCTTGCCGGTCTGTTCGTCGTTGTATTCGACCCGGGCGTTGTTCACCGTCAGGCTGTCGATATCCAGGCGGATCGGCTGCGCGGGTTTTTCCGCGCTGGCCGCAGCCTCGCCGGTTTCGCCGGTGCTGGTGGCAGGCGTCTCGGCCTGGCGGTCGGCCGGCGCAGCCTTGCCGATGTCCTGCCAGTTGCCGTGACCGTCCTTGTCGCGGTTCAGGCGCAGGTTCAGGCCCTCGACCCGGACGTCGCTCATCTGTACTTCGCGGCGCAGCAATGGCAGCACGCGAACCGACAGGCCCAGCATCTGCAGGTCGGCGAAAGGCTGGGTGGGGTTGGCCAGGGTAGCCACCCCGGCGTCGTGCAGTTCCAGGCCGAGCCAGGGGAACAGGCTCCAGCCGATGTCGCCATTGAGGGTCAGCTCGATGTGGGCCTTGTCCCGGGCGATCTGGCGGATTTCGTCTTTGTAGTCGTTGGGGTCGAACAGGTGGGTCAGGGCGAAGCCCAGAGCCACGATGATCAGTAACAGCCCGAGAATTACCAGACCCAGGATTTTGCCGAGCGCTTTCATGGGCGAGTCCTTGTATGTCGAATTCAAAATTTAGCGGGGCAGTATAACGCCCCGGACCTGGCGACTGTTGACCCAAACCGTCTACGGGTACTTGAGCTCCAGTCGCAGCTTGGCCGCCAGGGCCTGGACCTCGAGATGCCCGGCCGGTGCCAGCAGGCAGAGGTTCGCCCCCTCGGTCCGGGCCATTTCCCGGGCCTGGCTCACCAGGCGTTCGGCCACGCCGCGGCGCCGGGTGATCTTGCGCACACAAAGGTGGGACAGGGACCAGCCTTCCGAGTGCCGTTGCAGATATCCGGCTCCCAGCAGGCGGTCGTTGAAGCGCGCCACCAGCAGGCTGGCCTCCCCCAAGGCATGGGCGATCAGTTGCGGGGCATCGGCATGGGGGGCGAACAGCCAGTCCGGGGCGTCCTGGTAGATCTTGCGCAGGTCCTGCTGGTCCTGGGGGCTGGCGTCGTGCAGCGCTTGGACAACGATGGGCATTGGGGTTCCTGGAGCGAGGGTGGGCGGCGACCACCAGAGCAGTCGCGGTAAAAAAGGAGATAGCAGTTTGCTTTCTTAATGTTTTGCAAATGGTAACCTCTGGCGGTTCGTCCGTCCTTCTGCGACTTAATGTCGCGCCTGCCCAAAGGAAGCTTTACTCAATCAGAACGACCGTGCCCTCGTGCCAAGGTCGTCGCAGGGGAGTGGCCGATGAACAATTCTAATAATTGGGGGAACATCCATGAGCTCTAGCAACGTGGCGGCCAGCGTGCCCGCCCAGCCGGCGTTCTTGTCCAAAGAACGCATCATCGCCAAGCCCGGTTTCAACCGCTGGCTGGTACCACCGGCCGCCCTGGCCATCCACCTGTGCATCGGCATGGCCTATGGCTTCTCGGTGTTCTGGCTGCCGCTGTCCAAGGCGCTGGGTATCAGCGCGCCGGTGGCTTGCGAGCCGGGCATGGGCTTCATCGCCCAGGTCTTCTCGTCCCAGTGTGACTGGCCGATCTCCATGCTCGGCTGGATCTACACCCTGTTCTTCATCTTCCTGGGCTGCTCGGCGGCGATCTGGGGCGGCTGGCTGGAGCACGCCGGTCCGCGCAAGGCTGGGGTGGTCTCCGCCCTGTGCTGGTGCGGCGGCCTGCTGATTTCCGCCCTGGGGGTCTATACCCACCAGATCTGGCTGATGTGGATCGGCTCCGGGGTGATCGGCGGGATCGGCCTGGGCCTGGGCTACATCTCCCCGGTGTCGACCCTGATCAAGTGGTTCCCGGACAAGCGCGGCATGGCCACCGGCATGGCGATCATGGGCTTCGGCGGCGGTGCGATGGTCGGTGCGCCCCTGGCGGCCGCGTTGATGAGCCACTTCGCTACCCCCACCAGCGTCGGCGTCTGGCAGAGCTTCCTGGTGATGGCCGCGATCTACTTCGTGTTCATGATCGGCGGCGCCCTGGCGTATCGCGTACCGCCCACCGGTTGGAAGCCCGAGGGCTGGAACGCGCCGGCGAAAAAAGCCGGTAACGCGATGATCACCCACCGCCACGTGCATGTGAACGTGGCCTGGAAGACCCCGCAGTTCCGCCTGGTGTGGCTGGTGCTGTGCCTTAACGTGTCGGCCGGTATCGGCATCCTCGGCATGGCCTCGCCACTGCTGCAGGAAGTGTTCGCCGGCAAACTGCTGGGCAACGGCCTGAGCTTCAGCCAGCTGGACGCCGGGCAACTGGCGCAGATCGCCGCCATCGCCGCCGGCTTCACCGGCCTGCTGAGCCTGTTCAACATCGGTGGCCGGTTCTTCTGGGCGTCGTTCTCCGACTACCTGGGCCGCAAGAACACCTACTTCGTGTTCTTCGCCCTCGGGTTTGCCCTGTATGCGCTGATCCCGAACCTCGGCCACCTGGGCAACATCGCCCTGTTCGTGGCGGCGTTCTGCATCATCCTGTCGATGTACGGCGGCGGTTTCGCCACGGTCCCGGCCTACCTGGCGGACCTGTTCGGCACCCAGATGGTGGGCGCGATCCACGGCCGCTTGCTGACGGCCTGGGCGGCCGCCGGCGTGCTGGGCCCGGTGCTGGTGAACTACCTGCGCGAATACCAGCTGAGCATCGGCGTCGAGCGCGCCGCGGCCTATGACATCACCCTGTACATCCTCGCGGGCCTGCTGGTGCTGGGCTTCCTGTGCAACCTGATGGTGCGCCCGGTGGCCGACAAGTACTTCATGACCGACGAGCAACTGGCGGCCGAGCAGGCCCTGGGCCATGACAAGGGCGCCGACAGCAGCGTCGTCCTGGAGTGGAAGGCTTCGCCTGGCAGCAAGCCGCTGGTGATCGCCGCCTGGCTGGTGGTGGGCATTCCCCTGGCATGGGGCGTGTGGATAACCCTGCAGAAGACCGCAGTGCTGTTCCACTAGAATCCTGCCTGGCGCGGGAGCGAGGTCGCTCGCTTTCGCGCCCGGGGTTGCTTGTCATGACAGGTACAACCCCGCAGCCATTGGTTCGCGCCCGTCAGGATGTCGTTCGACGTGTTCCTGTTTGGCCCTCCCCGGGCCTATACTGCTCGCCTTTTTCGCCCAATGATTTTGCGGAGCTGGTGATGGCCGAACGTAAGGCATCTGTCGAGCGCGACACTCTGGAAACCCAGATCAAAGCCTCGATCAACCTGGATGGCACCGGAAAGGCCCGATTCGATATCGGCGTACCTTTCCTCGAGCACATGCTGGACCAGATCGCCCGGCATGGGCTGATCGACCTGGATATCGAAAGCAAGGGCGACCTGCATATCGACGACCACCACACCGTGGAAGACGTCGGCATTACCCTGGGCCAGGCGTTCAGCAAGGCCATCGGCGACAAGAAAGGCATCCGCCGCTATGGCCATGCCTATGTGCCGCTGGATGAAGCCCTGTCCCGCGTGGTGATCGATTTCTCCGGCCGTCCCGGCCTGCAGATGCACGTGCCCTTCACCCGTGCCACCGTCGGCGGCTTCGATGTCGACCTGTTCCAGGAATTCTTCCAGGGCTTCGTCAACCACGCCAACGTGACCCTGCACATCGACACCCTGCGCGGCCACAACACCCACCACCAGATCGAGACCGTGTTCAAGGCCTTCGGCCGTGCGCTGCGCATGGCGGTGGAGCTGGACGAGCGCATGGCCGGGCAGATGCCTTCCACCAAGGGCGTGCTGTAATGCAGACGGTAGCCGTCATCGACTACGGCATGGGCAACCTGCACTCCGTGGCCAAGGCCCTGGAGCACGTGGGCGCCGGCAAGGTGCTGATCACCAGCGACGCCAGCGTGATCCGCGAAGCCGATCGGGTGGTGTTTCCCGGTGTGGGCGCAATCCGCGACTGCATGGCCGAGATCCGCCGCCTGGGCTTCGACACCCTGGTGCGTGAAGTCAGCCAGGACCGTCCGTTCCTGGGGATCTGCGTGGGCATGCAAGCCCTGCTGGAGCGCAGCGAAGAGAACGACGGCGTGGACTGCATCGGGCTGTTTCCCGGCCAGGTGAAATTCTTCGGCAAGGGCCTGGTGGAAGAGGGCGAGCACCTCAAGGTGCCGCACATGGGCTGGAACGAAGTGAAGCAGGCGGTGGACCATCCGCTGTGGCACAGCATCCCGGACCTGGCCCGCTTCTACTTCGTGCACAGCTACTACATCACCGCCGGCAATGCCCGACAGGTGGTGGGCAGCGGCCACTACGGCGTGGACTTCGCCGCGGCGCTGGCCGAGGGCTCGCGCTTTGCCGTGCAGTTCCACCCGGAGAAGAGCCATACCCATGGCCTGCAGCTGCTGCAGAACTTCGCGGCCTGGGACGGTCGCTGGTAAATGAACAGGTCGCGGACCAAGGCGCCGATACTGACGCTGCCCCCCGAGCAGGAGCGCGAGGCGCTCGACAAGCTCAAGCGCTTGCTCGAAGACCGCTTCGACCTGCAGCTGGGGTCGTTCGAGGTGGCCGAGGTCCTCGAGTTGTTCAGCAAGGAAATTGCCCCCCACTACTACAACAGGGCGATTGCCGATGTTCAGCTGCACCTCAAGGAGCGGTTCGAGAGCATCGAAAGCGACCTGTGGGCGCTCGAGAAGAATTAAGGCAGCGGCCAGCTTCCAGGCTGCAAGCTGCAAGAAATACCAATGCGTGCCTGCTTGCAGCTAACAGCTTGCAGCTTGCAGCTCTTTTGACGAAGGAAAAAGCATGCTGATCATTCCCGCAATCGACCTCAAAGACGGCGCCTGCGTGCGCCTGCGCCAGGGTCGCATGGAAGACTCCACCGTATTCTCCGACGACCCGGTGAGCATGGCTGCCAAATGGGTCGAGGGTGGCTGCCGCCGCCTGCACCTGGTTGACCTCAACGGTGCCTTCGAGGGCCAGCCGGTCAACGGTGAGGTGGTTACCGCCATCGCCAAGCGCTACCCGAACCTGCCGATCCAGATCGGCGGTGGCATCCGTTCGCTGGAAACCATCGAGCACTACGTCAAGGCTGGCGTCAGCTACGTGATCATCGGCACCAAGGCGGTGAAGGAGCCGGAGTTCGTCGCCGAGGCCTGCCGCGCCTTCCCGGGCAAGGTCATCGTCGGCCTGGACGCCAAGGACGGTTTCGTCGCCACCGACGGCTGGGCCGAAGTCAGCTCGGTACAGGTCATCGACCTGGCCAAGCGTTTCGAGGCCGATGGCGTCTCGGCGATCGTCTACACCGACATCGCCAAGGACGGCATGATGCAGGGCTGCAACGTGCCCTTCACCAAGGCCCTGGCCGAAGCCACCTCGATCCCGGTGATCGCCTCCGGCGGCATCCACAACCTGGGCGACATCCAGGCCCTGCTGGACGCCAAGGCGCCAGGAATCATCGGTGCCATCACGGGCCGGGCGATCTACGAGGGCACGCTGGATGTGGCAGAGGCTCAGGCGTTCTGCGACAGCTACAAGCCGTAAGCTGCAAGCTGCAAGTTAAAAGCGCGGCCTCGGCCTGCTCTTACTTGCAGCTTGAAGCTTGAAGCTTCTTAATCGGAGATTAAGTCTATGGCGCTAGCCAAGCGCATCATCCCTTGCCTGGACGTGGACAACGGCCGGGTAGTGAAGGGCGTCAAGTTCGAGAACATCCGCGATGCCGGCGATCCGGTGGAGATCGCCCGGCGCTACGATGAACAGGGTGCCGACGAGATCACTTTCCTGGACATCACCGCCAGCGTCGATGGCCGTGATACCACCTTGCATACCGTCGAGCGCATGGCCAGCCAGGTGTTCATCCCGCTGACCGTGGGCGGTGGCGTGCGTACCGTGCAAGACATCCGCAACCTGCTCAATGCCGGTGCGGACAAGGTCTCGATCAACACCGCCGCGGTGTTCAACCCGGAGTTCGTGGGCGAGGCTGCACAGCACTTCGGTTCCCAGTGCATCGTGGTCGCCATCGATGCCAAGAAGGTTTCCGGCCCGGGCGAAGAGCCGCGCTGGGAAATCTTCACCCATGGCGGGCGCAAACCCACCGGGCTGGACGCGGTGGAGTGGGCGAAGAAGATGGAAGGCCTGGGGGCCGGCGAGATCCTGCTGACCAGCATGGACCAGGACGGCATGAAGAACGGCTTCGACCTGGGCGTCACCCGAGCCATCAGCGATGCCCTGGGTATCCCGGTGATCGCCTCCGGCGGTGTCGGCAACCTGCAGCATTTGGCCGATGGCATCATCGAGGGCCACGCCAGCGCCGTGCTGGCGGCCAGCATCTTCCACTTCGGCGAGTACACCGTTCCCGAGGCCAAGGCCTACATGGCCCAGCGCGGGATCGTGGTGCGATAGCCACTGGACAGCATGGCGGGCTCGCGGCACTCTTGAGTTCGCCATGGTTCCCGGTAACCCGTCATGCTCAAACGTCTTCTTGTGGTTGTCGCCAGCGCCGGTTTTCTGCTCGGTGGCCTCGCCCGCGCCGCCGAACCCGCCGACACCTCCCTGGTGTTGCTGACGGAAAACTTCCCTCCCTACAACATGGCCATCAACGGCAAGAACTTCGCCCAGGGCGAGAATATCAACGGTATCGCCGTGGATATCGTCCGTGAGATGTGCAGGCGCGCCGGCATCAACTACAGCCTGACCCTGCGCTTTCCCTGGGAACGCATCTACAAGATGGCCCTGGAACAGCCGGGTTATGGCGTGTTCGTCATGGCCCGGCTGCCGGACCGCGAGCCGTTGTTCAAGTGGGTCGGCCCCATCGGCCCGGACGACTGGATCATGTTGGCCAAGGCCGGCAGCAAGATCACCCTCGAATCCCTGGAGCAGGCGCGCAAGTACAAGATCGGCGCCTACAAGGGCGATGCCATCGCCGAGACCCTGGCCAAGCAGGGCCTGGCCCCGCAAGTGGTACTGCGTGACCAGGACAACGCCAGGAAGCTGGTGGCGGGGCAGATCGATCTCTGGGCCACCGGTGATCCCGCCGGGCGCTACCTGGCCAAGCAGGAAGGCATCACCGGCCTCAAGACGGTGCTGCGCTTCAACAGCGCCGAGCTGTACCTGGCCTTGAACAAGGACGTATCCGACGAGGTGGTAGCCAAGCTCCAGGCGGCCCTGGACGAGATGCGCAAGGAAGGCCTGGTGGAAGAGATCATGGGCCGTTACCTCTAGATCAGCGGCAGGCTACAGGTAACAGCAGATCGGTGGCGCTTTGGCTTGTAGCTTGAGGCTTGCCGCTTAGCGCTGCCCTATCTGTACTTGCCGTTCTTGCCATGCCCGCTCATGGCCTGGTTGCTGCGCAGGCTGATCATCGACTTGATATCGATCCACTCGATGCCCTGGGCCTTGAGCTTGGGCAGTTCGCGCTCCAGCACCGCCAGGGTCTGCGGATACGGGTGGCCGATCATCACCGCCGAGCCCTGCTTGTGTGCCAGCTTGATTGCCGTCTGCAACTGCTGGGCAATCGCCGGCTCGGTACGTTCATCGTCGAGGAACACATCCCGGGAAACGCTGGCCAGGCCGATCTTCTGCGCCTCGGCGGCGGCCACGGTCTGGGCGCTGGTGCGGCTGTCGACGAAGAACTTGTTGCGCCGTTGCAGCTCGCCCATGAGCCAGGCCATGGCCGGTCGCTGGGACGTCATGCGGCTGCCCATGTGGTTGTTGATACCACTGGTGTAGGGCACGGCCTGGAACGCCGCTTCCAGGCGCTTCTGCAGTTCTTCCTGCGGCAGCTCCGGGTGCCAGGCGAAGGGCCCTGTGGCCGGGTCCATGGGCATGTGCAGGATGACGATCTTGCCCGCGCGGTGGGCTTCCCGGGCGAATTCGGCAGCGTGGGGCGTATCGGGCATGATCGCCGTGGTCACCGGGCCGGGTAGTCCCAGCACGCGGCGATCGCGGGGCAGGTTCTGGCCCAGGTCGTCGATGATCAGGCTCAGGTAGGCCTTGGGCGCCTGTGGGGCGGCGGCCTGGGCCGGGAGGCAGCAGAGCAGGGCCAGCAGCAGACCGCCGAGCAGCCTGGAGAGCGGCTGGCGGCTGTGCGTCGAAGGAAAGTGCAGCATGGGAATCAGCAATGGCCTTGGCAGTGGGACGCCCTGGCGGACGCTTCGCCGGCTAGCCGGCTCCCTGCTTGGGAGTCGGCCGGCCGGCGAGGGTTCAATCATTTTCCGCGGGTGATGCTCAAGCCCTTGAGCAGGCTCAGGGCCTGGGCCAGCTGGTAATCGTCGTCCTGCGGCATCGGCTTGGCCTTGCCGCTCGAGCCGCTTGGCTTGTCGGCGCCGCCGTTGCCGTTGCCCAGGTGGCCCTGGAGGTCGGCTTCCTTGAAGTACTCGCCGTCCTGGGACTCGCTGGTGATCTTGGCGCGGCGCACCTCGATGTCCGGGACGATGCCCTGGGCCTGGATCGAGCGGCCATTGGGGGTGAAGTACAGCGCGGTGGTGATCTTCAGGGCGCGATCGTTGTTCAGCGGCAGCACGGTCTGTACCGAACCCTTGCCGAAGCTGGTGGTGCCCATCAGCACGGCGCGCTTCTGGTCCTGCAGGGCGCCGGCGACGATCTCCGAGGCCGAGGCGCTGCCGCCGTTGATCAGTACCACCATGGGCACGGCTTCGCTCTCGTCCTTGCCGGTGGCGGAGAAGCGCAGCTCGGAATTGGCGATCCGGCCCTTGGTGTAGACGATCAGGCCCTTGGTGATGAAGTGGTCGACCACTTCCACCGCCGCCTGCAGCACGCCGCCCGGGTTGTTGCGCAGGTCGAGGATGATGCCGTTGAGCTTCTTGCCGTTGTCCTTGCGCAGCTTGGCCAGGGCCTTGGAGACTTCCTCGCCGGTCTTGACCTGGAACTGGGTGATGCGGATGTAGCCATAGCCGGACTCCAGCAACTGGCTCTTCACGCTCTTGACCTGGATGGTGGCGCGGGCCAGGGTCACGTCGAATGGCGTGCCACCGTCGCGGACCAGGGTCAGGGTGATCTTCTGGCCGATCTTGCCGCGCATCTTGTCCACGGCCTCGGTCATGGTCTGGCCGCGGGTCGGCTGGCCGTTGATCTTGACGATCAGGTCACCGGCCTGGATTCCGGCCTTGGAGGCCGGGGTATCGTCGATCGGCGACACCACCTTGATGAAGCCGTCTTCGGCGCCGACCTCGATGCCCAGGCCGCCGAATTCGCCGCTGGTGCTTTCCTGCAGTTCGGCGAAGTCTTCCGGCCCCAGGTAGGACGAGTGCGGGTCGAGGTTGCTGAGCATGCCCTTGATGGCGTTTTCCAGCAGGGTCTTGTCATCGACAGGTTCGACATACGCGGCCTTGATGCGGTCCATCACCTCGGCGAAGGTGCGCAGTTCTTCCAGCGGCAAGGGCGCCTTGGTGGTCGCGGCGCTGGTCGCCTGGGCGGTTTCGGCGGCGAACGCCAGGGGCGCGCCGATCACCAGGGCGATCGTCAGGGCCAGCGAGGTAAGGCGGGACAAATGCAGCATGTCGAACGAACTCCTAATTTAGATGCAGCGCTTATCCTTGCGCGTGGCACCACTGTGCCGGGTCGCTGGGGCGGCCCTGCTGACGAATTGCAAAGTACAGCGCAGGAGTGTCCTGTCCGCCACTATTACCCACTGTGGAGATGGACTCTCCGGCCTTGACCACGTCGCCAGCTTCCTTGAGCAGCGTCTGGTTGTGTCCGTAGAGGCTCAGGTAGCCGTTGCCATGGTCGAGGATCACCAGCAGCCCGGCACCGCGCAGCCAGTCGGCGAATACCACCCGGCCCCCATGCACGGCATGGACCTGGCTGCCGGCGGCAGCGCTGATCATCACCCCGTCCCACTTGGAGCGGGCATCGTCGCCACGAGTTTCACCAAAGCGTGCCAGCAATCGACCATCGACTGGCCATGGAAGTTTGCCCCGTGCCGAAGCGAATGCTCCGCCATAGGACGGCCCACCGCTGGAAACCAGTGCCCCAGGGGTGGAGTGGATCGGCTTGCGCGGCGCATCGCTGGTGTCGGCCTGGGCTTCACGCAAGCGCTTTTTTTCGGCTTCCTGCTGGGCGATCAGCGCTTTCTGGCGCGCCTCTTCCGCCTCGCGAGCCTGGCGTGCCAGGGTTTCCTCGATGGTCTTGAGAACCTTGCCCAGGTCGGCCTGGTCCTGTTCGCGCTGCTGCAGCTTCTGGTCCCGGGCCTTGACGTCGTCGTTGAGCTTGGCCAGGGCCAGCTGGCGCTCCTTGCGGACCTTGGCCAGTTCTTCGCGCTGGGTGTCGAGGCTGCTTTTCTGCACCAGCAACTGGGCCTGCTGCAGGGAAATTTCCTTTTCCACGTTGGCCAGCTGGCGCAGGGTCTCGTTGAAGTTCTTCAACTGCTCCAGGCGGGCCTGGCTCAGGTAGTCGTAATAGGTGAGGGTACGGGCGAATTTTTCCGGATTCTGCTGGTTCAGCAGCAGCTTGAGGTATTCCTGGCGCCCGTTCTGGTAGGCCGCGCGGGCCTGGATGGCGATCAGTCGCTGCTGTTCAGTGCGCGCGCTCTGGAGTTTTTTTTTCTCCTCATCGAGTCGCTGCAGCTCGGATTCGCTTTTCTTCAGCTCTTTCTGCAGGGCCTCGACCTGCTTCTCCAGCTTGCCCATCTCGGTCTCGGTACCGCGCAGCTCCTTCTGTACTCCGGACTTTTCTTCCTGCAGCTTGCCCAGCAGTTTCTTCAGCTCGGCAATGTCCTGACGCGTGGCGTCCAACTGTTGTTGGGTTTGCGCGCGCTCATCGGCGAAAGCCGGTTGGAGCAGGCAGGTCAGGGCAAGGGCAATCAAGGCGCGAAGCATAGAGGCGGGCGACACCAGGGAAAGGGACGGCCTAGTATGCCCGCCCATCGCCGCAAAAAAAACGCCTCAAAGCCAACTGCTTTGAGGCGTTCGTCATAAAAGGCCGTTTGCGGCCAATTATTGGGCCATTTGCTATCAGACCAGGATCGATTTACCGGTCATTTCCGCAGGTTGCGGCAGGCCCAGCAGCTTGAGCATGGTTGGCGCCACATCCGCCAGGACGCCGCCTTCACGGACCTTCAGCGGCCGCTTGCCGACATAGATGAAGGGCACCGGCTCGGTGGTGTGGGCGGTGTGGGCCTGGCCGGTGGTTTCGTCGGACATCTGCTCGACATTGCCGTGGTCGGCGGTGATCAGCGCTTCGCCACCGACCTTCTCCAGGGCGTCGACGATGCGCCCGACGCACAGGTCCAGGCACTCGACGGCTTTCACTGCGGCGTCGAACACACCGCTATGGCCGACCATGTCGCCGTTGGCGTAGTTGACGATGATCACGTCATAGCGCTGGTGCTCGATGGCGTCGACGATCTTGTCGGTGACTTCCGGGGCGCTCATTTCCGGCTGCAGGTCGTAGGTGGCGACCTTCGGCGACGGGATCAGGATGCGTTCTTCACCCGGGAACGGCTCTTCGCGGCCGCCGGAGAAGAAGAAGGTCACGTGGGCGTACTTCTCGGTCTCGGCGATGCGCAGCTGGGTCTTGCCGTTCTTGGCCAGGTAGTCGCCCAGCACGTTTTCCAGGCTGCTGGGGGCGAAGGCCGCCGGGGCCGGGATGCTCGCCGCGTATTGGGTGAGCATGACGAAACCGGCCAGTTTCGGCTGGCGCGCACGCTCGAACTCCTGGAAGTCGTCCTCGACGAAGACCCGGCTCAGCTCGCGGGCCCGGTCGGCGCGGAAGTTCATGAACACCACGGCATCGCCGTCCTCGACCTTGACCGGCTCGCCGATGGTGGTGGCCTTGACGAATTCGTCGCTCTCATCGCGCGCGTAGGCCGCTTGCAGGCCTTCCTGGGCGCTGGCGGCGCTGAACTGGCCCTGGCCCTCGACGATCAGGTTGTAGGCCTGGGCCACGCGGTCCCAGCGGTTGTCGCGGTCCATGGCGAAGTAGCGGCCGATCAGGCTGGCGATACGGCCCTTGCCCAGGGTCTTGAAGGTTTCGTCCAGCAGTTCGATGGACGACTGGGCGCTCTTGGGCGGGGTGTCGCGACCGTCGAGGAAGGCGTGCAGGTAGATTTTCTCGGCGCCACGCTTGAAGGCCAGCTCGGCCATGGCCACCAGGTGGTCCTGGTGGCTGTGCACGCCGCCGTCCGACAGCAGGCCGAGGATATGGACCGCCTTGCCGGCAGCCACGGCCTTGTCCACGGCGGCGCAGATGGTCGGATTCTCGAAGAATTCGCCGTCGCGGATGGCCTTGGTCACCCGGGTGAAGTCCTGGTACACCACGCGGCCGGCCCCGAGGTTCATGTGGCCGACCTCGGAGTTGCCCATCTGGCCGTCCGGCAGGCCGACATCCATGCCCGAACCCGAGATCAGGCCGTTGGGCACGCTGGCGCACAGGCGATCCAGGACAGGCTTGTTGGCGGCATAGACGGCGTTGGATTCGTGGCTCTCGCTGTGACCGAAGCCATCCAGAATCATCAGGACCAAAGGTTTAGGCGTGGTAGTCATGGCGTCCACTCGTGGCTGGAAAAGGAGGTGTTGAAAAAGGGAGTGGCAGTTTAAAGGCAAGTTCCATCGGCGTCACCGCCGGGCGGGGTTTGGCCGGCCTTGAGGGCTGTGTATACTGGCCGGCATTTTCACGCCCTGGAACCTCCTTAGATGGTTGCTCACCTGATTCAATTCGCTACTGAACACTACTTGCTCGTCGGCGCCTTCGTCATTCTCCTGGCCCTGCTGATCGCTCACGAACTGAGCCGCGGTGGTCGCAGCCTCAGCACCGGTGAGCTGACTGCGCTGGTCAATAGCGAGCAGGGCGTGGTGATCGATATCCGTCCATCCAAGGAATACGCCGCGGGCCATATCGTCGGCGCGCTGAACATTCCCCAGGACAAGCTCACCGCTCGCATCGGCGAGCTGGAGAAGCACAAGGCCAAGACCATCATCCTGGTGGATGCCCAGGGCCAGCACGCCGGCACCCACGCCCGCGAGCTGATGAAGTCCGGCTTCACCGCGGCCAAGCTGTCCGGCGGTGTCGCCAGCTGGAAGGCCGATAACCTGCCATTGGTGAAGTAATGTCCCAGGTCATCGTCTACTCCAGTGATTACTGCCCTTATTGCTCGCGGGCCAAGCATCTGCTCGCAAGCAAAGGCGTAGCCTTCGAAGAGATCAAGGTCGATGGCAAGCCGCAGGTGCGCGCCGAAATGACCCAGAAGGCCGGGCGTACGTCCGTGCCGCAGATCTGGATCGGTGCCACCCACGTAGGTGGTTGTGATGATTTGTTTGCCCTGGAGCGCGCCGGCAAGCTCGACGCGCTGCTGGCAGCCTGAAACTTCCCTTATAGACCCCGAGATCAAGAAGGATCTGAGATGACTGACCAACAGAACACTGCTGCTGCCGAAGACGAAAGCGCACCGCAATTCTCCCTGCAGCGCATCTACGTGCGTGACTTGTCCTTCGAAGCGCCGAAAAGCCCGGCGATCTTCCGTCAGCAGTGGGAACCCAGCGTCTCCCTGGACCTGAACACTCGCCAGAAAGCCCTGGAAACCGACTTCCACGAAGTGGTGCTGACCTTGTCCGTGACCGTGAAGAACGGCGACGAAGTGGCCTTCATCGCTGAAGTGCAACAGGCCGGTATCTTCCTGATCAAGAACCTGGACGAGGCTTCCATGAGCCACACCCTGGGTGCCTTCTGCCCGAACATCCTGTTCCCGTACGCTCGCGAAGCGCTGGACAGCCTGGTGACCCGTGGTTCGTTCCCGGCCCTGATGCTGGCTCCGGTGAACTTCGACGCGCTGTATGCCCAAGAGCTGCAACGCATACAGGCTGGCGAGAACACCGTTCAATAAGAGCTTCGCCAAGCCATGAAAAAAGCGCCTTTGACGGCGCTTTTTTCATGGCTTGGCGAAACCTCCAGGTAGGAGCGAGGCTTGTCCGCGACAAGGGCGACGCGAAATGCCTGAGCACCGCGTTACCGTTCATCGCGGGCATGCTTGGCTCCGGCACGAGCAGGCGCTTATTTGAAGCCCAGTTGGCGCCAGCCTTCATAGACCGCCACCGCCACGGTGTTGGACAGGTTCAGGCTGCGGCAGCCTTCGCGCATGGGCAGGCGCAGGCGCTGTTCGCCGGGCAGGGCGTCCAGCACTTCGGCCGGCAAGCCACGGCTTTCCGGGCCGAACAAGAAGGCGTCGCCTTCCTGGAAGCTGGCGTCGTGGAAAGGCCGCGAGCCCTTGGTGGTGAAGGCGAACAGGCGCGGGTGGCCGAGGCTCTGCAGGCAGCTGGCGAGGTCGGGGTGGCGTTGCAGGGTGGCGTATTCGTGATAGTCGAGGCCGGCGCGACGCAGGCGCTTGTCGTCCATTTCGAAACCCAGCGGCTCGATCAAGTGCAGGTGGCAGCCGCTGTTGGCGCATAGCCTGATAACGTTGCCGGTATTCGGCGGAATTTCTGGTTGGAAGAGGATGACGTGAAACATGCACGGCTCCGAAGAGAAAGACAGGCAGCATTCTACGCCTGAAGAAGACCCGCGGCCGAAGCTAATGCTGCGGGTGTTCGGCTCCCTGGCCATAGTTGGGTTGATGGTTGGCTTGATGATCGGGCGCCTGACCCAGACCGAGCCGGTGCAGTTGCTCAAGGTCGAAGGCGTGGCCGAGGGCCTGGTGGTGTGGTTCGACCGTGAGCCCAAGGTCCATGGCGAGCATATCGAGGGGGCGGTGGCGCTGCTGTTCGATGCCACGGGCCAGGCACAACAGGGTCAATTGCAGGTCAACCAGCGGACCGCGAACTGGCGGATACGCCTGGCGGACCAGGGCTTGTTGCTGAACCTGGTGGCTGCTCGCCCGCTGCGGGGCGAATGGAGCGCAAGCGAGGTGGACGGGCGTTGGCGCCTGGAAGTCCGCCTACGCGAGCAATAAAAGAGGGAAACCCCGGCCTGCCTGTACCAAGGCCCCCAAAAGGGAAGGGCTGGTCGTTTTGTCGGCGACGAGCCCTGGTGTAAAGAAGGGGATTCCCGGCCTGCCTGTACCAGGGTCCCCAAAACTCTGGCCTGCTCGCTTGGCGCGGGCGGACCGGGTGTTAAAGAGGGGAGTCCTGGCCTGCCTGTACCAAGGTCCCCGAAACGGGTGAGCGGTGGCGCTCGTGATCTTGTTATTGCAGGGGGCGTGCCAATTCGGGATTAAACGGTTCAGTTAATTGCAGGCTCAAGCTGAGGGCCCCGTTTCTCGGGGCTTTCGCCGTTTTGTTGAGTTTTTCTTGCCCGGCCTGGTGCGGCCGTTCGCAAGCGGATCCTGCGTCTGGCTGAGCCTTTTGCTGGTGCAGGCTCACCATTTCGGTGCACGAAAAGCATCGCGGGCAAGCCTCGCTCCTACGAAACAAGATCCGTAGGGGCGAGGCTTGCCCGCGATAGGGGTTACAGAACAGCAGCTCAAGCCTCGTCGCTGTCCTCCTCGTCGCCACCGTCGACCTTCATACCCAGTTCCTTGATCTTGCGGGTCAGGGTATTGCGCCCCCAGCCCAGCAGGACTGCGGCGTCGCGGCGCCGGCCCGCGGTGTGCTTGAGGGCGGTCTCGATCATGATCCGCTCGAAGCTCGGTACCGCGCTGTCCAGCAGGTTGGACTGGCCGCGGGCCAGGGCCTGGTCGGCCCACTGGCGCAATGCCTGCTCCCAGTTGGTCACCGGCGCCGAGTCCTGGGGCAGGCTCAGCAGTTCCGGTGGCAGGTCGCCGATATGCACCTCGCGCCCGGAAGCCATCACGGTGATCCAGCGGCAGGTGTTCTCCAGCTGGCGCACGTTGCCCGGCCAGGGCAGGTTCTTCAGGTATTCCTCGGTCTCGTGCTTGAGCAGCTTGGGCTCCACCGCCAGCTCCTGGGCCGCGCGGCCAAGGAAGTGCCTGGCCAGGGTCGGGATGTCCTCGCGACGATCCGACAGGCGGGGAATGTGGATGCGGATCACGTTGAGGCGGTGGAACAGGTCTTCGCGAAACTTGCCGGCATGGACCAGGGTTTCCAGGTTCTGGTGGGTGGCGGCGATGATCCGCACGTCGACCTTGACCGGGGTATGGCCTCCGACCCGGTAGAACTCGCCGTCGGCCAGCACCCGCAGCAGCCGGGTCTGGGTGTCGGCCGGCATGTCGCCGATCTCGTCCAGGAACAGGGTGCCGCCGTCGGCCTGCTCGAAGCGCCCGCGCCGCAGGTTGGCCGCGCCGGTGAACGCGCCTTTTTCATGGCCGAACAGCTCGGACTCCATCAGGTCCTTGGGGATGGCCGCCATGTTCAAGGCGATGAACGGCGAACTCGCCCGGGGGCTGTGGCGATGCAGGGCATGGGCCACCAGTTCCTTGCCGGTGCCGGATTCGCCATTGATCAGCACGGTGATGTTGGAGTGGCTCAGCCGGCCGATGGCGCGGAATACCTCCTGCATCGCCGGCGCCTCGCCGATGATCTCCGGGGTGCGGGCCAGGCTCGGGGCCACTTCCAGGCCTTGCTGTTCCTGGGCGTGCTGGTTGGCACGCTTGACCAGGGACACCGCCTCGTCGACGTCGAATGGCTTGGGCAGGTACTCGAAGGCGCCGCCCTGGTAGGAGGCGACGGCGCTGTCCAGGTCGGAGTGGGCGGTCATGATGATCACCGGCAGGCGCGGGTGCTGCTCGCGAATCCGTGCCAGCAGGTCGAGGCCGCTGGCCCCGGGCATGCGGATGTCGGAGATGATCACGTCCGGGGTCTGGCGTGCCAGGCGGCTCATCACCCCGTCGGCGCTGTCGAAGCTCTGGGTGGTCATCCCTTCCTGCTGCAAGGCTTTTTCCAGGA
This sequence comes from Pseudomonas piscis, assembly GCF_009380155.1. Classification (GTDB taxonomy): domain Bacteria; phylum Pseudomonadota; class Gammaproteobacteria; order Pseudomonadales; family Pseudomonadaceae; genus Aquipseudomonas; species Aquipseudomonas piscis. The sequence goes on from NZ_WHUV01000004.1 coordinate 268,252, forward strand.
CCCAGCGGATTGAACGGTCGTCATCGACGATCCACACGGTTTCACTTCGGCTCATGTCGATGGGGCTCCTTGTTCCAGTGGCAGAAAGATCGAGAACGTGGTGTGGCCTGGGTGGCTGTCGCACTCGATCAAGCCCTGGTGCTGGCTGATGATGTTCTGGGTGATGGCCAGGCCCAGCCCGGTACCATCCGGACGACCGCTGACCATGGGGAAGAAGAGGGTGTCCTGCAGTTCGGTGGGAATCCCCGGGCCGTTGTCGATGATCTCGATCTTGGTCACCAGGCGGTGGCGTACGTGGCCGATGGTGAACTGGCGCATGGTGCGGCTGCGCAAGGTGATGCGGCCCAGGCGCAATTCGTTCTGGGTGCTGATGGCCTGCATGGCGTTGCGCACGATGTTCAGGACTGCCTGGATCATCTGCTCGCGGTCGACCAGCACGTCGGGAATGCTCGGGTCGTAGTCCCGGACCAGGGTGATGCAGCCCTGGCTCTCGGCCTCCACCAGGCTGCAGACCCGCTCCAGCACCTCGTGGATATTGGTCGGCGCCAGGACCGGCAGCTTGTTCGAGCCGAGCATGCGGTCCACCAGGTTCCGCAGGCGATCGGCCTCTTCGATGATGACGTTGGTGTAGTCCCTGAGGCCTTCTTCAGGCAGCTGGCGCGCCAGCAACTGGGCCGCGCCACGGATTCCCCCCAGGGGATTCTTGATTTCGTGGGCCAGGCCGCGCACCAGCATCTTGCTGGTTTCCTGTTTGGACAGCTGGGCCTCTTCCTTGGTGATGCGCAGCAAGCGATCCCGGGGATGGACTTCCAGCAGCAGCAAGGTGTCGCCGTTGCTGAGGATCGGCGTCACTGCATAGTCCACGGTCAGGGTCTGGCCGGTCAGGGCGGTGAGCATCGCCTCGCGCTTGGTGAAGGGGTGGGCCTGCTCCACCGCCTGGCGCAGGGAGCTCAAGGCTTCGGCCGACTCGGTGAACAGCTCGCTGATGAACTGCCCATGGCTGCGCTGGCCGCTGATGGCCAGGAGCATTTCCGCCGCCGGGTTCATGTACTCAAGGCGCAGGTCGGCGTTGAGCAGGATGGTGGCGGTGGTCAGGTTGTCCAGTAACAGGCGATGCAGTGGGTCGCTGATGGTCATTCGGACCTCTTTTGGAGCAGGGCGATCTGCGGCCGGTCGCGGATCGTGCACGGGTTGAAGCACTGTCATGGGGAAAATGCAAAAACCAAACCAAGGCTCCGAAAAGAAGCGTCCGAGCCCCTGAAACAGGCGTTTGAACGACGCTTGCCTGGCGGGCTGCCAGCCCTGGCGAAGGTTTTCGACCCAAAATGGGTGGTCGATGAGCCATGGGTGCAAGGTTGTGCACCAATATAGTGCATGATCTGTGTCCGTGCATGATCCTTCGGCTGGATGGTGAATCGACGCCCGTTTTTCAGCGGCAACCATCCGGGCGCGGGTTTAGAGTGCCGGACCCGATGCTCGAAGATCCAGGATGCACCATGGACCACGCCCCCCTGCTGTTTCGCCTCCCCGACGACGACACCCTGTACCAGGCACTGCTGGATCGCGATCCGGCCTATGAAGGTTTTGCCTATGTCGGGGTGAAAAGCACCGGAGTGTTCTGCCGCCTGACCTGTGCCGCCCGCAAGCCCAAGCGCCATAACACGGTGTTCTTCGGCTCGATCAAGGGGTGTGTCGAAGCGGGTTTTCGCCCCTGCCTGCGTTGCCGCCCACTGGCCGAGGCGGGAGTCCAGGAGCCCTGGGTCAAGGTCTTGCTCGAGCAACTGCACGCGGATGCCGAGCGCCGCTGGTACGAGGATGACCTGGTGCGCCTGGGTTTGGACCCGTCCACCGTGCGGCGTGCCTTCAAGCGCTACTTCGGCGTGACCTTCCTGGAGATGGTCCGCTTGCGGCGCATGGGCCGGGGCATGCAGCAACTGGCATCGGGTGAGCCGGTGATCGAGGCCCAGATCAGTGCCGGCTTCGACTCCGACAGCGGCTTTCGCAAGGCCTTCGGCCGGCTGGTCGGCCAGCCACCCTCGAACTTGCGGGGGCGCGAGCTGCTCAAGGTGGATTGGTTGCAGACCCCCATCGGCGTGATGCTGGCCGTGGCCGATGCCCAGGTCCTGCATCTGCTGGAGTTCTTCGACCGCCCGGCCCTGGCGGGGGAGCTGCGCAAGTTGCAGGACAGCAGTGGTTCGATCATCGGCTTCGGGCGTTTTGCCCCCATCGACCAGATCGAGGCCGAACTGCGCCGTTATTTCGTCGGTGAGCCGGTGTCTTTCCAGACACCGTTGGCGATGCAGGCCTCGGCCTTCACCCGTACGGTATGGCAGGCGCTGCGGGCCATTCCCCTGGGCAGCACCTGCAGTTACGCCGGGTTGGCGCGGGATATCGGCTCGCCGACGGCGGTGCGCGCCGTGGCCCGGGCCAATGGCGCCAACCAGATCGCCATCGTCATCGCCTGCCATCGGGTGATCGGCGCCGATGGCTCGCTCACCGGTTATGGCGGTGGCCTATGGCGCAAACGCTGGCTGTTGGAGCATGAGCGACGCATGCACCTGGCCGGACGGGAACAACCGGTGCAGGCCCAGGAGTCGTTCAGCGGTGGGCGCGCAGCAGGAAGAAACTGATTTCCGCGCTTTGCTGCAGGACTTGTTCGCCCTCAAGGACTTGCACCGCCAGGCGATGAAGGCCGCGGTCGAGGTTCGACAAATGCAACTGCGGGCCACGGCCAGGGGCGCCGTGAGGCTCGCCATCCAGCAGCAGGCGCAGGCGATGGGACGGCTGTAGCGGCGGGTGCAGGTCTACCTGGACGCTGAAGCTGCCGTTGTTGGCCCGCAGCGCGCCCTGCTCCTGCACTCCGTTGAGCTGCAGGCGGCGGTAGGCCTGCCTTTGGCTGGTCTGGCAGGCGGCCGGTGCCCTGTTCGAAGGCGGCCAGTCGCTGGGTCCTCGGTCGCTGCCGGTGCAATGGCCGGCGGTGGGGTGATAGAGGGCCGCATCAGCCGGCAGCAGGGTTATCCACAGCAGCCATAAAGCAGCGATACGCATGGTCCGGATCCTCCTGGTGAGCCCTCAGCATAGGGGCGCACCGGGCAGGGGCGGGCGTGGTTAACCTTTGAATACACATAATTCGGCGGTGGCCCGGATCATCGCTAGCTGGCGCAGCGGTTCGCCGGCGCTGGCCTGGTTGGCCTGGGCCAGCCACTGCGGGCAGTGCGAGTCGCTGCGCTGGGGAGCGAAGCTGGCCAGTTGTTGCAGCAGTCGCTTTTGCAGCTGGTCCAGTTGCGGGCGGATCTGTCCGGCCAGGTCCTGGCGGGGAGTGTCCGGAGCCCGGCCTTGCAGGTTCCAGGCCGAGAGCCTGGCGTATTGCACCAGCTTGTTGGCCTCGATCTGCGCGGCGAAGAACTGCTCCACCATGGCTTCATCCAGGCCATGGCTGGCAGCCTGGGCCGTGGCTGCGGCGATCACCTGTTGCTCCCGGGGCCGGTCTTCCACGGCCTTGTGGCTGTCCCATTTGCTCAAGGCCACCTGCTCGGCGAGCGTCAGGCGTTCAGCGATGCTGCCCAGTAGTGGGGCGAGGCTGGCCGGGCTGTCATCGGCCCGGGCCAGGCTGGCGGACAGGGCGCAGGCCAGGGCGAGAAACAGGCTCAGGGAAGATTTCATCGGCGGGCTTCCGGGTGGGTAATGGGTTGGCCATGATGCCTGCAAGCTGGCGGGACGCCCACGGAAAATCCCCGGGGCGTTTGTGCCGGGAATGAAAAAGGCCTCCCGAAGGAGGCCTTTCGATCACGCCGCTTGCGCGAGCGCTACCGGATCAGCAGCTGTAGTACAGCTCGTATTCCAGTGGGTGCACGAAGGTGCGGACCTTGATCTCTTCTTCGCTTTTCAGGGCGATGTAGGCGTCGATGAAGTCGTCGCTGAAAACGCCGCCTTTGGTCAGGAACGCACGGCCCTTGTCCAGCTCTTCCAGGGCTTCCTTCAGGCTGCCGCAAACTTGCGGGATCTCTTTGGCCTCTTCAGGCGGCAGGTCGTACAGGTTCTTGTCCGCGGCATCGCCTGGGTGGATCTTGTTCTGGATACCGTCCAGGCCGGCCATCAGCAGTGCGGCGAAGCACAGGTACGGGTTGGCAGCCGGGTCCGGGAAGCGTGCTTCGATACGGCGGGCCTTGGGGCTCGACACGTAAGGGATGCGGATCGAAGCGGAGCGGTTACGGGCCGAGTAGGCCAGCATCACTGGAGCTTCGAAGCCTGGCACCAGGCGCTTGTAGGAGTTGGTGGCCGGGTTGGTGAAGCCGTTCAGGGCCTTGCCGTGCTTGATGATGCCGCCGATGAAGTACAGGGCGGTATCGGACAGGCCGGCATAACCTTCACCAGCGAAGGTGTTCTTGCCGTCTTTCCAGATCGACATGTGTACGTGCATGCCCGAGCCGTTGTCGCCGTACAGCGGTTTTGGCATGAAGGTGGCGGTGCGGCCATAGGCGTCGGCCACGTTGTGCACCACGTACTTCAGGGTCTGGGTTTCGTCGGCCTTCTTCACCAGGGTGTTGAACTTGACGCCGATTTCGTTCTGGCCGGCAGTCGCCACTTCGTGGTGGTGGACTTCGACGGTCAGGCCCATTTCTTCCAGTGCGTTGCACATGGAGGTACGGATTTCGTGGTCATGGTCGAACGGTGGCACGGGGAAGTAGCCGCCCTTGATGCCTGGACGGTGGCCCTTGTTGCCGCCTTCCACGTCCTGGTCGGACATCCACGAGCCTTGTTCGGAGTAGATCTTGAACATCGAGCCGGAGATGTCGGACTTGAACTTCACCTGGTCGAAGATGAAGAACTCAGGCTCTGGACCTGCGAATACGGTGTCGCCGATACCGGTGGCCTTCAGGTGCTCTTCGGCGCGCTTGGCGATCGCCCGTGGGTCACGGTCGTAGCCCTGCATGCTCGAAGGCTCGATGATGTCGCACACCAGGATCAGGGTCGGCTCTTCGGTGAACGGGTCGAGCACGGCGGTCTCGTCGTCCGGCATCAGGATCATGTCGGAGGCTTCGATGCCTTTCCAGCCAGCGATGGAGGAACCATCGAACATCTTGCCCGCTTCGAAGAAGTCCTCATCCAGCGCATCACGAGCCGGCATGGTCACGTGATGTTGAGTGCCCTTGGTGTCCGTGAAGCGCAGATCAATCCACTTGACGTCATGATCTTTGATGAGTTGAACCGACTTCGACATAGTGTCCTCCGGGGTGGCTTCGGGCTTGATGTTGGAGTGCCCTTAGAATGTGGGTGATGCCGGCGCGAATACTCTGCCATGGCAACCTGCCTCACAAGGGAGCAAATTGCATGCCAGTGCCCTGGGATGGGTTTTGTGCTCCAAAACCACGCTTTGTGCGACCCATGGCAACGAACGCCGGCTTTTTGCGCACTGCAATGTAGCGCTTATTCGAACGAATGACCCGTTTTGGTGCATTGAAAACCTTCTGCACATTAACTGGTTAAACCTTGAGCAATTTCCGCTATAATCCGCGCCCCCCTTTTTCGGCTGGCCCAGCGCGCGCTGTTTTCATGAAACTAATCGTTAAAGTTTTCCCGGAAATCACCATCAAGAGCCGCCCGGTACGGACGCGTTTCATCCGTCAGCTGGCCAAGAACATCCGTGCCGTGCTCCGCGACCTGGACCCGGCCGTGGTGGTCAATGGTGTGTGGGACAACCTCGAGCTGGAAACCGCCGTCAGCGAGCCCAAGGCCCTGAAGGAGATGACCGAACGCCTGCGCTGCATGCCTGGCATCGCGCATTTCCTGCAGGTCGATGAATACCCCCTGGGGGATTTCGACGACATCGTCGCCAAGTGCAAGCAGCACTTCGGCCACGCCCTGGAAGGGAAGATCTTCGCCGTGCGCTGCAAGCGTGCCGGCAAGCATGAATTCAGCTCCATGGATGTGGAAAAGTACGTCGGCAGCCAGTTGCGCCGGCAGTGCGGTGCGGCGGGAATTTCCCTGAAAGAGCCGCAAATCGAAGTGCGGATGGAAATTCGCGACCAACGGTTGTTCGTGATCCACAGCCAGCACAACGGCATCGGTGGCTACCCGCTGGGCGCCCTGGAACAGACCCTGGTGCTGATGTCCGGCGGCTTCGACTCCACCGTGGCGGCCTACCAGATCATGCGCCGCGGCCTGATGGGGCATTTCTGCTTCTTCAACCTGGGCGGTCGTGCCCACGAATTGGGCGTGATGGAAGTCGCGCACTATATTTGGAAGAAGTACGGCAGCTCCCAGCGCGTGCTGTTCGTCAGCGTGCCGTTCGAGGAAGTGCTCGGCGAGATCCTCGGCAAGGTCGACGACAGTCATATGGGCGTCATCTTGAAGCGTATGATGTTGCGTGCCGCCTCGAGCATCGCCGAGCGCCTGCACATCGACGCGCTGGTCACCGGCGAGGCGATCTCCCAGGTTTCCAGCCAGACCCTGCCGAACCTGTCGGTGATCGACTGCGTGACCGACAAGCTGGTGCTGCGGCCGCTGATCGCCAGCCACAAGCAGGACATCATCGACCTGGCCAACCAGATCGGCACCGCCGATTTCGCCAGGCACATGCCGGAATACTGCGGGGTCATCTCGGTGAACCCCAAGACCAATGCCAAGCGCCATCGCGTCGAGCATGAAGAGAAAGAATTCGACATGGCCGTGCTCGAGCGAGCGATCGAGCGGGCCAAGCTGGTGCCGATCGATCGCGTGATCGACGAGCTGGGCCAGGACCTCAAGGTCGAGGAAGTCGACGAAGCCCTGGCCGGCCAGATCGTCATCGACATCCGCCATCCGGATGCCCAGGAAGACGATCCGCTGGAACTGCCGGGGATCGAAGTGCAAGCGCTGCCGTTCTATGCGGTGAACGCTCGTTTCAAGGAGCTGGACCCCAACCGCCAGTACCTGCTGTATTGCGACAAAGGCGTCATGAGTCGCCTGCATGCTCACCATCTGCTCAGCGAGGGACATGCCAATGTGCGCGTTTATAGACCGAGCTAAATGCCCGGGGCTGTTCGCCTGTGGCTTGCGTCACCGGCCCCCCGACGCCGCCGTCAAGCTGTAACGGCAAGGCCTGAATCTACTGTCCATCGCTGCCCGCACTGGTCAGCACACCGAATCCTCTGATCGAGATACACAAGTGATCGAAAATCTACGCAACATCGCCATCATCGCCCACGTTGACCATGGTAAGACCACCCTGGTAGACAAACTCCTGCGCCAGTCCGGCACCCTGGAGCGCAACGAGCTCAACGACGAGCGCGTGATGGACTCCAACGACCAGGAAAAAGAGCGCGGCATTACCATCCTGGCCAAAAACACCGCCATCAACTGGAACGGCTACCACATCAACATCGTGGACACCCCCGGCCACGCCGACTTCGGCGGCGAAGTTGAACGCGTAATGTCCATGGTCGACTCCGTGCTGCTGCTGGTCGACGCTCAAGACGGCCCTATGCCGCAAACCCGTTTCGTGACCAAGAAGGCTTTCGAAGCCGGCCTGCGTCCGATCGTGGTGATCAACAAGGTCGACCGTCCGGGCGCTCGTCCTGACTGGGTTCTGGACCAGATCTTCGACCTGTTCGACAACCTGGGCGCTACCGAAGAACAGCTGGACTTCAAAGTGGTCTACGCCTCGGCCCTGAACGGCATCGCCGGTCTGGACCACACCGACATGGCCGAAGACATGACCCCGCTGTACCAGTCGATCGTCGACAACGTACCTGCGCCAAGCGTCGACCGTGACGGTCCGTTCCAGATGCAGATCTCTGCCCTGGACTACAACAGCTTCCTGGGTGTGATCGGTGTTGGCCGTATCGCCCGTGGTCGCGTCAAGCCGAACACCCCGGTTGTCGCCATCGACACCGAAGGCAAGAAGCGCAACGGCCGTATCCTCAAGCTGATGGGTCACCACGGCCTGCACCGCGTGGACGTTGAAGAAGCCGCTGCCGGCGACATCGTCTGCATCAGCGGTTTCGAGGAGCTGTTCATCTCCGACACCCTGTGCGACATGAACAACGTCGAAGCGATGAAGCCGCTGACCGTCGACGAGCCGACCGTTTCCATGACCTTCCAGGTAAACGATTCGCCGTTCTGCGGTAAAGAAGGCAAGTTCGTGACCTCCCGTAACATCAAGGAGCGTCTGGACAAGGAACTGCTGTACAACGTTGCCCTGCGCGTTGAAGAAGGCGACTCGGCCGACAAGTTCAAGGTTTCCGGCCGTGGTGAGCTGCACCTGTCGGTTCTGATCGAAACCATGCGTCGCGAAGGCTTCGAGATGGCTGTAGGCCGTCCGGAAGTGATCATCCGCGAAGTGAACGGCACCAAGCAGGAACCGTTCGAGAACGTGACCATCGACATCCCTGAAGAATCCCAGGGCAAGGTCATGGAAGAGATGGGCCTGCGTAAAGCCGACCTGACCAACATGGCGCCGGATGGCAAGGGCCGTGTACGCCTGGAATACAACATTCCAGCCCGTGGTCTGATCGGTTTCCGTAACCAGTTCCTGACCCTGACCAACGGTGCAGGCATCCTGACCTCGATTTTCGATCGCTACGACACCATGAAGTCCGGCCACATGTCCGGCCGCCTGAACGGTGTTCTGGTATCGGTTGAAACCGGCAAGGCCCTGACCTACTCCCTGGAAACCCTGCAGGCGCGCGGCAAGCTGTTCGTCGAGCACGGCCAGGAGATCTACAACGGTCAGATCATCGGCCTGAACAGCCGTGACAACGACCTAGGCGTGAACCCGACCAAAGGCAAGAAGCTCGACAACATGCGTGCTTCCGGCAAGGACGAGACCATCGCCCTGGTACCACCAGTTCGCCACACCCTCGAGCAGGCCCTGGAATTCATCCAGGACGACGAGCTGTGCGAAGTGACTCCTAAGTCGATCCGTCTGCGCAAGAAGATCCTCGACGAAGGCGAGCGTACCCGCGCTGCCAAGAAAGCCAAGTCCAACTAAGACTGGCTGAATGAAAAACGCCCCCGGTCGCAAGGCCGGGGGCGTTTTTTTATGCCTGGAGAAAACCAGTAGGGACCGTCTTGCCCGTTACCGGCCAAGACGGTACCTACAACGACAGCGGCGGCAGAGTTGTAGAGGGCGGGCGGGGATCAGAAGCGTTCCAGGGTCCGTCGGCTGGTGTTGCTCGGGCGTTCCAGGGGCTTGGGCTTGTAGGCGCAGTAGCCTGGGCGCGGGCCGATCTTGGGGTGGTTGCGGCAGGTATCGGGGCGCTTGTCGTAAATGGTGCACAGGCGGCTCTTGCGGTCCAGATACAGGCAGTCGTTGTTGCTCATGCGCTGCAAGGTGAAGATTTCCGACTTCTGGTTGTAGCGCTCGACGATGCCTTCCTTCTGCAGGCGCTTGGCGATGTTCTTCGCCGGCTCGCCCCGCTCGAACTCGTCGACGATGCCGATGCGGATCAGGTCCTTGATCTTCACTTCCACTGGCAGTGTGCAGCAACTGGACATGCAGGAACCGCACATGGGCGCGGAGTACTTGGCCCAGGTATCGAGGCGATCGATTTCCGCGGCGGCAATCAGGTTGGAGTTCATCAAGGTGGGTTCCGGCATGTTTTCGGGGGCGCGCGATCATACCGGGACTGCTGGATTTTTGAACAACTTTGCGTCGGATTTTTCGCACTGATGTGCCAGTTATTTCGTGCTGGTACGACCTCTGCTTGCTTTTTCACCGCTGGAGCTGGGGACGGCGCTTTTTGCCCGGTCATTTGAATCAAGGCCGAACCAGAGCCTTCACCTCGTGTCAGACCGACTAGGCTCAGTCAATTCCATGCTCACTGTGTATCTCGTCAGAGGTCTTAACGATGACTCAGGAATCCCCTGTTCGCGACACGGAGGTAGCGGCTTTTCGTGAAGCCGTCTTGACCAAACTCACCTATGCGGTCGGCAAGGACCCGGACCACGCCTTCGACCATGACTGGTTCGAAGCCATCGCCCTGGCGGCCCGGGACCACATGGTCGATCACTGGATGGATCACACCCGGCAGATCTATCGCCGGGGCCAGAAGCGGGTGTACTACCTGTCCCTGGAGTTCCTGATCGGCCGCTTGCTGATCGACAGCCTGAGCAACCTCGGGCTGCTGGACGTGGCTCGCGAAGCCCTGTCGGACCTGGGCGTGGACCTGGAGCGCATTCGCCTGCTGGAGCCCGACGCAGCCCTGGGCAATGGCGGCCTCGGGCGCCTGGCGGCCTGTTTCATGGAAAGCATGTCGACCCTGGGGATTGCCGGCCATGGCTATGGCATCCGTTATGAACACGGGTTGTTCCGCCAGGCCATAGTCGACGGCTGGCAGCAGGAGCAGACCGAGCACTGGCTGGACTTCGGCAACCCCTGGGAGTTCGAGCGTCCCGAGGTGATCTACTCCATAGGTTTCGGCGGCGGTGTCGAGACCGTGGTCGACGAGAGCGGCGCGACCCGCCAGGTCTGGTGGCCGGCGGAAACCGTGCGGGCGGTGGCCTACGACACCCCGGTGGTGGGTTGGCGCGGTGCCAGCGTCAACACCCTGCGGCTGTGGCGGGCACGGGCCATGGAGGAGTTGCACCTGGAGCGCTTCAACGCCGGCGACCACTTGGGCGCCGTGGCCGAAGTGGCGCGGGCCGAGAGCATCTCGCGGGTGCTGTACCCGGCCGACAGCACCGAGGCTGGCCAGGAGCTGCGCCTGCGCCAGGAATACTTCTTCGTCTCGGCGTCCCTGCAGGATCTGCTGCGCCGGCACAAGAACATGCACGATTCGGTGCTCAGCCTCGGCGAGCATGCGGCCATCCAGCTCAACGATACCCACCCGTCGATCGCCGTGGCCGAGCTGATGCGCCAACTGGTGGACCTGCATGGCATCGCCTGGGATGCGGCCTGGCAGGTCACCGTGGAAACCCTGGCCTACACCAACCACACCTTGCTGCCAGAGGCCCTGGAGACCTGGCCGGTGGGCCTGATGGAGCGCCTGCTGCCACGGCACATGCAGATCATCTACCTGATCAACGCCCAGCACATCGATTCGCTCAGGGCCAAGGGCCTGCATGATTTCGACGTGCTGCGGGCGGTATCGCTGATCGAAGAGGACAACGGCCGCCGGGTACGCATGGGCAACCTGGCGTTCCTCGGCTCCCACAGCGTCAATGGCGTTTCCGGCCTGCATACCCAGCTGATGCGCAGCACGGTGTTCTCCGAACTGCACAAGCTGTACCCCGAAAGGATCAACAACAAGACCAACGGCATCACCTTCCGCCGCTGGCTGTACCAGGCCAACCCGCAACTGACCCAGATGCTGGTGGACGCCCTGGGCCCCGAGCTGCTCGACAGCCCCGAGGACCGGCTGCTGGCGCTCGAGCCCCTGGCCGACAAGCCGGCGTTTCGCAAGCAGTTCGCCGAGCAGCGCCTGCACAGCAAGCGGGCCCTGGCGGCAATCATCCATGAGCGCCTGGGGATCGCGGTCAACCCGGCGGCGATGTTCGATGTGCAGGTCAAGCGTATCCACGAGTACAAGCGCCAGTTGCTCAACCTGCTGCATACCGTGGCGCTCTACCAGGCGATCCGCGCCGAGCCGGAAACCGACTGGGTGCCCCGGGTGAAGATCTTCGCCGGCAAGGCCGCCGCCAGCTATCACCAGGCCAAGCTGATCATCAAGCTGGCCAACGATATCGCCCGCACGGTGAACAACGACCCTACGGTGCGTGGCTTGCTCAAGGTGGTGTTCCTGCCCAACTACAACGTCAGCCTGGCGGAAAGCATCATTCCCGCCGCCGACCTGTCGGAGCAGATCTCCACCGCCGGTTTCGAGGCCTCGGGCACCAGCAACATGAAGTTCGGCCTCAACGGCGCCTTGACCATCGGCACCCTGGACGGCGCCAACGTCGAGATGTGCGAGCGGGTCGGGGCCGAGCACATGTTCATCTTCGGCCTCACCGCCCAGCAGGTGGAGGCACGCAAGCGCAACGGCGAGTTCAGCGCGGCGCCGGATATCGCCGCGTCCCACCGGCTCAACGATGTCCTGCAGGCGATCCGTGGCGGGGTGTTCTCCCCGGACGATCCGTCGCGCTACACCGGCCTGGTGGATTCGCTGGTGGACCATGACCGGTTCCTGGTCTGCGCCGACTTCGATGCCTACTGGAATGCCCAGGCCCGGGTCGAGGAGCGCTGGCACGATTCCAAGGAATGGTGGCGCTCGGCGGTGCTCAACAGTGCGCGAATGGGCTGGTTCTCTTCGGACCGGACCATTCGCGAGTACGCCACGGAGATTTGGAAGGCCCTGGAGTAAGCCCGCCGGCCAAGCGCTGGAACTGTGAGCAAGGCCCGGCGTTCGCCGGGCCTTGTCGATATACTGGGCAGCGTTTTTGTCTCGGCCCGTGCCTCGTTGCTCGTGCCCGGCTTCCAATGGCAATGGCGGCCCCGCACAGGCAGGGCCGCGGCCGAAGCGGTAAAACAACAACAGCTGGACCTGTCCGTTACCGGACTGTTTAGGGATGTCGACACATGCAATGGATGTTCATGCTGCTGGGCGCGGTGCTGGGGTGGATCGTCGATGAGTCTTTGGGCGATGCACTGATTGGCGCTTTCCTCGGCCTGGCGGTTGGCCTGGCCTTTCGTCTTGGCCTGTTGCACAAGCAGGTGGCTGGCCAGCAGCTTGAGCTGCAGCAAGCCAGGCAGGACTTGTCCCGGCTGGGCCAGCGTCTGGAACTGCTGGAAGCCGGCAGCGGCTCGTCGGCCGAACCTGTGGCCCAGCCCGAGGCCAGCAGCGCCCCGGCTCCCGAGGTCCAGGTCGCCAGTGCTCCGGTTCCCGAGCCGGCCGCACCGCCGCAGTTCGTCCTCGACGAGATCCTCCCCGTGCAGCCGGCGCCCACCACCGCGGACCTGGTCTGGGAACTGCCTCCCGCCGCCACCCCGGCTGCCGTCAGCGAGCCGCTGCCGGACTCGGCCTGGCGTTCGCAGCCGCAGCGGCAAGCCGAACCGCAGCCGGCACCTTCGCCGGCAGCACCCGTGGAGTACGAGCCGAACCTGATCGAGCGCGCCATCAGCGGTGCGCGCAATTGGCTGTTCGGTGGCAACACCGTGCTGCGGGTCGGGGTGGTGCTGTTGTTCCTCGGCTTGGCATTCCTCCTGCGCTACGCCACCGAAGGCGTGGTGGTGCCCATCGAGTTGCGCTATGCCGGGGTCGCGGCCTGTTCCCTGGGCCTGCTGGGCCTGGGCTGGTGGTTGCGCCGACGTAACGGTGCCTATGCGCTGATGCTCCAGGGCACGGGGATCGCGGTGCTGTACCTGACCGTGTTCGCAGCCATGCGTCTGCACCCGCTGCTCGATCCTTCCGCGGCCCTGGGCCTGCTGGTGGCGGTGACGCTGTTCTCGGCGATCCTGGCCATCACCCAGGATGCCCTGGGCCTGGCCGCCGCGGCGGCACTAGGCGGGTTCGCGGCGCCGATCCTCACCTCCACCGGCGCAGGCAGCCACGTGGCGTTGTTCAGCTACTTCGCCCTGCTCAACGCCGGCATCCTCGCCATTGCCTGGTTCAAGGCCTGGCGCCTGCTCAACCTGATCGGTTTCGTCGGTACCTTCGGCATCGGTTTCGCCTGGGGCATGCGTTCCTACACCCCTGAACTGTTGTGGAGCACCGAACCGTTCCTGGTCCTGTTCTTCCTCATGTACCTGGCCATCGGCCTGCTGTTCACCCGGCGCAAGCTGCTGGACCTGAACGATGCCCCCGCCGATGGTGACCGCCAGGCGCTGTTGCAATGGTCGGCGCGCAAGGGCGACTACGTCGACGGCAGCATGCTCTTCGGTCCGCCGCTGGTGGGCTTCGGCCTGCAACTGGCGCTGGTCCAGCACCTGGAGCTGGCCGCGTCCTTCAGCGCCCTGGCCCTGGGCCTGGTGTACATGCTGCTGGCCCGCTTGTTGATGGGTGGCCGGGCCCTGCTGCTGGGCGAGACCTGCCTGGCCCTGGGCGTGATCTTCGCCAGCCTGGCCATTCCCCTGGGTCTGGATGCACGCTGGACCACCGCCGCCTGGGCGGTGGAGGGCGCCGGGATCTTCTGGCTCGGCATGCGCCAGCGGCGCTCGTTGGCCCAGGCCTTCGCCCTGCTGCTGCAGGCAGGTTCTGCCGCGGCCTTCCTCAATGAACTGCGCTTTGCCAGTACCAGCCTGCTGTCCGGTGCGCCCCTGGGGGCGTTGCTGCTCGGTGGCGCCCTGCTGTTCAGCTTCGACCAGTTGCGGCGCACGCCGCAGGAGCAACTGCCGAACTGGCTGAAAGAAGGCATCCGCCCACTGTTGGCGGTGGCTGGCCTGGGCTTCCTGTATCTGCTGGCGCCGCTGTTCTTCGCCGCCCAGGGCACGGCCATCAGCTGGGCCCTGGCAGGGTTGGCGACACTGTTCGTCGGCTTGCGCCTGCAATCGCGGACGTTCCTGTTCAGTGCGTTCGCCATCCAGTTGCTCGGGGGCGCGTTGTTCCTGCTGCACCTGAAGGGCGCGGACGGCGATGCCGGTGGGGTCTTGAGCAGTGGCTGGAGCGGGTTGATGAGCGCCTCGCTGATCGGCCTGGCGCTGATCGGCGGCATGCTGGTGGCCTCGCGCGATGCCATGGTGCGCGACGATCCGCGTTTGCTGCGTGGCCTGTCGGTGGTGCTGCTGGCGGGGTTGGTGCTGATCAACCTGGCGGTGCTGTTCGTCCTGCCGTGGCGCACCGCCAGCGGCGTCTGGGCTGCCAGTGGCTTGTTGATCATCTGGTTGAGCCTGTACCTGCAGCAGCGGGTGAGTTTCTTCTTCGGCCTGGCGTTGCAGGTGATCGGCGGCAGCGCCTTCCTGCTGGTCGGTTCGGACTGGTTCTACGCGGCGCTGGCCGAGGGCGTGCGGCCCCTGGCCAATGGCGACTTCTGGACGCCGATGGTGCTGGCCCTGGCGGCGTTGGTGGGGGCCTGGCGCCTGCAGCGGGGCAACCATGGCTCGGCGTTCGACGCCCTGGCCCTGGGCCGCCTGGCCGATCTGCTGCTGGCCTGGGGTGCCTGTTGGTGGGCGTTCACCTGGATCAAGGAAGTATTGCGTTTCGCTCCCGTGCATTGGCAGCCGGCGCTGCTGTTGGCGCTGGCTACGGCCAGCGTGTTGCTCGCCACACTGCTGGCGGTACGTTTGCAATGGAAGTCCCTGGGCTTGCTGGGCAGCCTGTTGATCCCGGCTGGCGGGCTGGTGCTGATGGCTTGCTGGACCAGCCGCTACAACCCGGCGGCAGATTTCGGCTGGCTGGCCTGGACGGGGCTGTTCGCCGTGCATTTCTTCAGCCTGCGGCGCCTGGCTGCGCTGCTGCCGGCGCGGGTGGCAAGCGTCGCCCATGTGCTGGGTTGCTGGTTGTTGATTGGCGTGTTGGCGCTGCAGTTGCGTTATGGCCTGCTGCTGTTGTCCGAGCAGTACAACGCTTGGCGCTGGCTGGGTTGGGCGATCCTGCCGAGCCTGTACCTGGTGGCGATGGCCGCGCCGCGCAACTGGCCGTGGCCGGTGGCCGGCCACTCCCGGGAGTATCGCCTGTATGCCGCGCTACCCCTGGCGGCGCTGATGCTTGGCTGGTTCTGGCTGGCCAACCTGTTCAGCGACGGACGCGCCGATCCGCTGCCCTACCTGCCGTTGCTCAACCCGCTGGAGCTGGGGCTGCTGTTCGCCCTGTTCGGGGTCTATGTCTGGGCCCGTAGCGCGGCGCTGGAGCTGGCGATTCGCAGTGGCTACGCCGAGCGTGGCACGCAGTTGGTGGCCGGGGTCTCGCTGTTCGCCTTCTTCACCGTAATGGTGATGCGCGCTGCCCATCACTGGAGCGGGGTGCCGTTCCATCCCGATGCCCTGCTGGCCTCGATGATGGTCCAGGCCGGGCTGTCCATCGTCTGGACCTTGATCGCCCTGGGCCTGATGATCGGCGGTCACCTGCGCCATCGCCGCGAGATCTGGCTGATCGGCGCGGCGTTGATCGCGGTGGTGGTGGCCAAGCTGTTCCTGGTGGAGCTGAGCAACCGTGGCGGCCTGGCGCGGATCGTCTCGTTCATCGGGGTCGGGGCGTTGCTGCTGGTGGTGGGTTATTTCGCCCCATTGCCGCCCAAGCGGGAGGAGGCCGAGCCTGAGGCCGGCAAGTCGTTGAATGAAGGAGTGTCGCCTTGAGTCAGAAGCTGAACCTGCGCTGGTGGGGGGCCATGGGCCTGTGTGTGGCGCTGTCCGCCGTGGCCCAGGAACAACCGGGGGACTTCAAGTCCCGGGTGCCGTTGAGCCTGAGCGGCGAGGGTCCCTGGTACCGCCTGGAGCTGCCCCTGGCGGTGCAGATGCGCGCCAGCCAGACCGACCTGCGCGACATCCGGGTATTCAATGCCGCCGGCGAGCCCCAGGCTTATGCCCTGGCCCGCCAACAGGCCCAGGCCAGCGAGCAACGCAGCCTCAGCGCGGTGAAGTGGTTCCCGCTGTACAGCTCCGCCCAGGCCGGCGACAGCCCGGCCAGCGTGCGGGTGCAGTCGGGCACCAACGGCACCCTGGTGGAGGTGCAACCCGAGGCGCGGGCGCAAGCGGAGCAGCAGGTACTGCGCGGCTGGTTGCTCGATGCCAGCGCGATCAAGGCACCGCTTCAGCAGCTGGTCCTGGATTGGAGCAGCGAGCATGACGGTTTCCAGCGTTTCAGCATCGAGGCCAGCGACGACCTGCGGCACTGGCAGGCCTGGGGCGAAGGGCAGGTCGCGCGTTTGTCGTTCGCCGACGAGCGGGTCGAGCAGCATGAAGTGGCGTTGCCCGGGCAGTCGGCGCGTTACCTGCGCTTGTTGTGGAAATCTGCGCAGGTGGCGCCGGCGCTGACTGCCGCGCAGTTGCAGAGCAGCACCACCAGCAACCAGCCATCGCCATTGGTGTGGTCGCAGCCGCTGGCCGGCACTGCGGCCAAGGCGGGCGAGTACAGCTGGCAATTGCCCATGGGCCTGAACGTCGAGCGGGTACGGGTCGAACTCAAGCAGGCCAACAGCCTGGCCCCGGCCCGGCTCTACGGGCGCCGCGACAGCAGCCTGCCCTGGCAGCCGCTGGGCAACGGCCTGTTGTATCGCCTGACCCAGAACGGCCAGGACGTGCAGCAGAACGAACTGCAATTGCCCGGACAGACCGTACAGCAACTCAAGCTGGTGGTGGATGAGCGTGGCGGTGGCCTGGGAGCGGCTGCGCCGGCCCTGGAGTTCGCCGTGCGTGGCGCGCAGCTGGTGTTCCTGGCGCGTGGGGATGGGCCTTACACCCTGGCGCTGGGCAACCCCGGGGTGAGCGCGGCCAACCTGCCGTTGTCCACCCTGATTCCCGACTACAGCCCGCAGCGCCTCAAGCAGTTGGGCCAGGCCCGGATCGAGGGTGATGTACAACTGAGCGCATCCGCTCCTGGCGATGCCGCGGCGCCCGCAGCCCCCGGGCCGGACTGGAAGAAGATCGGCCTGTGGGCGGTACTGCTGCTGGGCGTGCTGGCCCTGGGCGCGATGGCCTTCAGTCTCCTGCGCAAGCCTCAAGCCAAGGCTTGAGCCCGGCGCGAGGGGGTTCGCTCCCTCGCCACCCGTGCCCGTGGTTTTGCGACTACGCTGAACCCGGCGCCTGAACTCTATCTGTCCGTTCCCTGTCTCAGAGGAGGAAATGCGCCTCGACTCGCGTTAAACTGCGCGGGTTTTTCAAGCCCCCCATCCTTCCGGAGCCTTCCATGTCCCGCGTTACCCTGAGTCGCTATTTGATTGAGCAGACCCGCAGCAACAACACTCCTGCCGATCTGCGCTTCCTGATCGAAGTGGTGGCGCGTGCTTGCAAGGAAATCAGCCATGCCGTTTCCAAGGGCGCCCTGGGCGGCGTGCTGGGCAGCATGGGCACGGAAAACGTGCAGGGCGAAGTGCAGAAGAAACTCGACGTGATCTCCAACGAGATCCTGCTCGAGGCCAACGAGTGGGGCGGCCACCTGGCCGGCATGGCGTCCGAAGAAATGGACAACGCCTACCAGATCCCCGGCAAATACCCCAAGGGTGCCTACCTGCTGGTATTCGACCCGCTGGATGGCTCGTCGAACATCGACATCAACGCCCCGGTCGGCACCATCTTCTCGGTACAGCGTTGCCCCAACGAGTACCTGAGCCAGAACGAAGCGCTGAATGAAAAGGCCTTCCTGCAGCCTGGTTCCAAGCAAGTGGCCGCCGGCTATGCGATCTACGGCCCGCAGACCATGCTGGTGCTGACCCTGGGCGACGGCGTCAAGGGCTTCACCCTGGACCGCGAGATGGGCAGCTTCGTCCTGACCCACGAGAACATCACCATTCCTGAAAGCACCCAGGAATTCGCCATCAACATGTCCAACGAGCGTCACTGGGAAGCACCGGTCAAGCGCTACGTGGACGAGCTGCTGGCCGGCGATACCGGTCCGCTGCAGAAGAACTACAACATGCGCTGGGTCGCCGCGATGGTGGCCGACGTGCACCGCATCCTGACCCGTGGTGGCCTGTTCATGTACCCACGCGACAGCCGCGAGCCGGAAAAACCCGGCAAGCTGCGCCTGATGTACGAAGCCAACCCGATGTCGTTCCTGGTGGAACAGGCGGGCGGCGCGTCGACCAACGGCCACCAGCGCATCCTCGACATCCAGCCTGAAGGCCTGCACCAGCGCGTAGCGGTGTTCCTCGGCTCGAAGGAAGAAGTGGCCCGGGTTACCGCCTACCACCAGGAGTAAGTTCATGAGCGCACCCTGGCAGCCCCTGCTCGACTGGTGGTTCGGCGACGCCGAGACGCCGGCACAGATCGTCGCTGCCAAGGGTGGCTTGTGGTTCGGCAAGCGCGACAGCCAGGATCGCCAGGCGCAAGAGCGTTTCGGTGACCTGGTGGAGCAGGCCCTGGCCGGCGGCCTGGTCGAGTGGACGCAAAGTCCCCAAGGCTGGCTGGCCCTGGTGCTGTTGCTGGACCAGCTGCCGCGCATGATCCACCGCGATACCCCCGGGGCATTCTCCGGCGACGCCCGGGCTCAGGCCCTGGTGGCCCAGGGTATTGCCGCAGACTTCGATCGGCGCCTGACGCCCATGCAGCGTTGCTTCATCTACCTGGTGTTCGAGCATTGCGAACACCTGGCGGTGCAGAATGAAGCCGTATCGCGCTTGGCTGCCTTGCATGACGAGCAGCCGGAGCAAGACCGCCCGGTCTTCGCCAGCCAATTGGACTATGCCGAACGGCACCAGAAGATCATCGCTCGCTTCGGGCGCTTTCCCCACCGCAACGCCATTCTCGGACGTGAATCCAGCGCCGAGGAACTGGCCTTCCTGAGCCAGCCTGGCTCAAGCTTCTAATCCTTTTCCTGTAACCGCTGCCGAGCGGGCGAGGCTGCGCCAAGGCCCCCAGGGCTTGCGGCGCTTTTGCCGATGCGACTCCCGCGTCCTTGCGGGCCGTGTACCGCCTCTAGTAGCGGATGCACGAGGCTATCCCTGTTGCCCGACGTCAGATCCGGAAGCTGCCCACCAGGTGTTGCAGGCGCTGGGCCTGCTGTTCCAGGTCGGCGCAGGCGCGCAGGGTGGCTTGCAGGTTTTCCACGCCTTCCTGGTTGAGGGTGTTGATCTCGTTGATGTCGACATTGATCGACTCCACCACGGCGGTCTGTTCTTCCGTCGCGGTCGCCACCGACTGGTTCATGCCATCGATCTCGCCGATGCGCTGGGTCACGCTGCCCAGGCGCTCGCCGGCCTGGTTGGCGATGCCGACGCTGCTTTCGCTCTCGTGCTGGCTTTCGGTCATTGTCCCGACTGCCTGGCGGGCGCCTACTTGCAGCTCCTCGATCATCTTCTGCACTTGCTGCGCCGAGTCCTGGGTGCGGTGGGCGAGGTTGCGCACCTCGTCGGCGACCACGGCGAAGCCACGTCCGGCCTCACCGGCGCGGGCGGCTTCGATGGCAGCGTTGAGCGCCAGCAGGTTGGTCTGCTGGGAGATACCGGTGATCACTTCGAGGATCTGGCCGATGTTCACCGTGTTGCTGTTGAGGGTCTCGATGTGCTCGCAGGAGTTGCTGATCTTGGCCGACAGCTGGTGCATGGCGTCGATGGTCCGGTCCACTACTTGCTGGCCATCTTGTGCCAGGTTGCGCGCCTCGCTGGAATGCTGCGACGCCAGGGCGGCGTTCTGGGCGATTTCCTGGGCGGCCGCGCCCAGCTGGTTGATGGCTGCGGCCACGCTGTTGGTGCGCGAGGCTTGCTGGTCGGAGTTGAGCATCGACGAGTTGGAGGCGGCGACTACACGCAGGGCCACTTCGTTGACCTGGCCGGTGGCCGAGGAAACTTCGCGGATGGAGCTGTGGATGCGTTCGACGAAACGGTTGAAGGCAACGCCCAGGGTGCCGAATTCGTCATGGTTGTGGATCTCCAGACGCCGTGTCAGGTCGCCTTCGCCTTCGGCGATATCGTGCATGGCCCGGCCCATCAGGTGCAGGGGTTGCAGCAGCAAGCGGATCAGCATGCCCAGCAGGCCGATGATGATTACCACGGCGATCGCCATGGCGATCAGCGCCGAGGTGCGGAACTCACCGAGCATGGCGAAGGCCGCGTCCTGGTCCAGGACCAGGGCCACGTACCAGTTGGCCGAGTTCACGCCGTTGACGCGAGTGAAGGAGATGAACTGGGTCTTGCCGTTCAGCTGTACTTCCTGCAGCCCGGGGCTCACCCGCGGTGCGCCGTCCGGATAGGCCTCGGCCAGGTTCTTGAGCACCAGCTTGTTGTCGGGGTGGATCAGGATCTTGCCATCGGCGCCGACGATGAAGGCGTGGCCATGACCGCCGAAGTTCAGCGAGTTGATGATGGCGCTGATGCTCGACAGGTCGATGTCGGCACCGGCGACGCCGATCATCCGGCCCTGGTGCTGCACGGGAGTGGCGACGGTGATCACTAGCTTGCCCGACGAGGCGGCGACGTAGGGCTCGGTGACGATGGTCTGCTGCGCCGTGTTGGCCGCCTTGTACCAGCCACGGCTGCGGGGGTCGTAGTCGGCCGCGCGGTTACCGGCCGGGATCGAGAACATCATGCCGTCCTGGCCGCCGAAGTAGGTGAGCTGGAAGTTGCCGGTGTAGGCGGGCAGGCCGACGCTGCGCTTGAGGCTATCGGCGCCGCTGCCGTCCACGGCGATCTGCTGCGCCAGGGACTGCAGGAGCTGGATGCGGCTTTCCAGCCAGGTCTGGATGTTGCTGGTGCTCAGGCTGCCCAGTTCCTGCATCGAGGATTCGGTACTGCTGCGCAAGGCTTCGCGCTGGCGGTAGTCGTTGAACAGAATGAAACAGGCGAACGCGACGGCGACCACAAGGGCGGCGGCAAGCAGGATCTTGTGGCTGAACTTCATATTACTGGTCATTAAGTGAACTACCGCGAGGGGGTGGTCAACGAGGGGCGTCAATTTGCCACAGTGGTGGTGTTTGCGCTGCAGTTATGTCGACTGGCCATCAGTGAAAATGAGCCCGACCGGCACAAAACCGACGAACAGCCAGGCGCTGATCGAAGGTGGTTGATTTGCGTGGGAAATGCCTGGCTCATCGGCAAGAAATACCCGGCCTGGCGGGGAACCAGAAGGGGGTTTTCTCTTCTAAGCTTCTGGTTGGCTGACAGGCCTTCCCCCTTTCGTCCAGGAGTTCACCATGTCCCTGCGTTCCATCGCTCTGTTGTCGTTCTGCGTGCTGTTGGCCGCATGCAGCAAGGTCAATCAGGAAAACTATTCCAAGCTCTCGACGGGCATGCCCAAAGCCGATGTCGAACAGCTCCTGGGCAAGCCGACCGACTGCTCGGGCGCACTGGGCATGTCCAGTTGCACCTGGGGCGACAAGAACAGCTTTATCAGCGTGCAGTATGCCGGTGACAAGGTCCTGATGTTTTCCGGGCAAGGCCTGAAGTAAAGACCGGGGCCTGGGGCCCACGGGAGAAAAATAATGATGCGTTTCGTTGTCACTCTTCTAGCCGGCCTGCTCTTGGTCGGCTGCGCCACGTCCCGGGACGATTCGTTGGCGCCCAAGACTGCTAGCCATGTCGAACTCAAGCGCTACCAGGGGACCTGGTACGAGTTGGCGCGCCTGCCGATGTACTTCCAGCGCAATTGCGCGCAATCCGAAGCCCGCTACACCCTGTTGCCGGATGCGACGATGGCGGTGCTCAACCGCTGCCTGACCCCGGAATGGAAGTGGGAAGAAGCCCGAGGCACCGCCACGCCCCAGGTGCCGGGCCAGACCGACAAGCTCTGGGTGCGCTTCGACAACTGGTTCACGCGCTTGCTGCCGGGAGTGGCCAAGGGTGAGTACTGGGTGCTTTACGTCAGCGATGACTACAAGACGGCGATCGTCGGCAACCCTAACCGGCGCTACCTGTGGCTGCTGTCGCGGACCAAGGAAGTCAACGAGACGGTACGCGAGGAGTTGCTGAGCAAGGCACGCCAGCAGGGCTACGACACCACGCGCTTGATCTGGCGGGTCTCGGACTCGGCCATGGCCAAGACTTCCAAGTAGTCCGGTTTCATCGAGGCGGGGCCCGCTGTGGCAAGAGCACCGTTGGCGAGATGCCGTGCTGATCAGGAACCTGGCTCATGGCCCGCAAGGCGGGCCTGGTGGTTGGCCGGGCCGCCGGGACTCAGCCCAGCAAGTCGCGCAGGACCTGGGCGAAGGCCCGGCTGCTGGTTTCCTCTGCGGCATGTCGACCGTCGCGCACCACCCAGCGCCCGCCAACCATCACATCCCGTACCTGGCGATCGCCACCGGCGAACAACCAGCGGTTGAGAATCCCGTCGGCATTGGCGGTGGCCAGGTAAGGGTCGTTGCCGTCGAGCACCAGCCAGTCGGCGCGGTTGCCCACCGCCAGCGTGCCGATCGCTTGCCCCAGGGCCTGGGCGCCACCATCCAGGGCCGCGTCGTAGAGGGTGCGGCCGACCATGGGCTGGCCTGCCCGGTACAGGCGATTGCGGCGCTGATCCCGCAGGCGCTGGCCATATTCCAGCCAGCGCAATTCCTCCACCACGCTCAACGAGACATGGCTGTCGGAACCGATGCCCAGGCGGCCGCCCTGGGCCAGGAAATCCACTGCGGGGAAGATACCGTCGCCCAGGTTGGCCTCGGTGGTCAGGCACAGGCCGGCGATGGCCCGGCTCCTGGCCATGAGGCTGACTTCCTCGGGGTTGGCATGGGTGGCGTGGACCAGGCACCAGCGCTGGTCCACCGCGACGTTTTCATATAGCCACTGCAAGGGCCGGCGGCCACTCCAGGCCAGGCAGTCATCGACTTCCTTCTGTTGCTCGGCAATGTGGATATGCACCGGGCAGTCCGGGTCGCTGGCGGCCAGCACTTCGCTGATCTGCTGTGGCGTGACTGCGCGCAGCGAGTGGAAGCACAGGCCCAGGTGCTGGTTGGCTTGTCCGGCCAGCAGGGGACGTAGCTGCTGTTGCAGCTTGAGGTAGTGCTCGGTGCTGTTGATGAAGCGGCGCTGGCCGTCGTTGGGCGCCTGGCCACCGAAGCCCGAATGGCTGTACAGCACCGGTAGCAGGGTCAGGCCGATGCCGGTGTCGGTGGCGGCCTGGCTGATCCGGCGCGACAGCTCTGCAGGGTCGGCGTAGGCCTGGCCGTCGGTGTCGTGGTGCACGTAGTGGAATTCGGCCACCGAGGTGTAGCCGGCCTTGAGCATTTCGATGTACAGCTGGCGGGCGATGACTTCCAGTTGCTCGGGGCTGATCCTGCCCACCAGGCGGTACATCAGGTCGCGCCAGGTCCAGAAGCTGTCATTGGGGTTGCCGGCCACTTCCGCCAGGCCGGCCATGGCCCGCTGGAAGGCATGGGAGTGCAGGTTGGGCATCCCCGGCAACAGTGGGCCCTTGAGTCGTTCCGCACCCTCTGCGCCAGCGTTGGCCTGGATGTGGCTCAGCTGGCCGTCGGCATCGACTTCAAGACGTACATCATTGGCCCATCCGTCAGGCAGCAGCGCGCGTTCGGCAAAGAAGGCGGACATGGTTCGAGTACCCCATTGTGTGTTATTTGTATATACATATACAGACGTTTGCCTGCCCGGTAAACTCCGGCAAGCTAGGCTTTCGTCGCCAGGCGTCGACCGACCCTGACCACTTTCACCGACCCTCAAGGATTTCCCGTGCCGACCCCGACTGCCAACTCGCCGCTGGCCGCCCACCTGAGCGATAGTCCGGCGCCCTTGTATGCCCGCGTCAAACAGATGATCACCCAGCAGATCGAGAGCGGAAACTGGCCGCCGCACTATCGCGTGCCCTCGGAAAGCGAACTGGTCAGCCAGCTGGGCTTCAGCCGCATGACCATCAACCGTGCGCTGCGCGAGATGACCGCCGAAGGCATGCTGGTGCGCATGCAGGGCGTGGGTACCTTCGTCGCCGAGCCCAAGACCCAGTCGGCATTGTTCGAGGTGCACAACATCGCCGACGAGATCGCCTCCCGCGGTCATCGCCACACCTGCCAGGTCATCACCCTGGGCGAGGAGGCCGCCGGTTCCGAGCGGGCCCTGGCCCTGGACATGCGCGAAGGGCAGAAGGTCTTCCATTCGCTGATCGTGCATTTCGAGAACGACATCCCGGTGCAGATCGAGGATCGCTTCGTCAACGCCCTGGTGGCGCCGGAATACCTCAAGCAAGACTTCACCCTGCAAACGCCCTATGCCTACCTGTCCCAGGTCGCGCCCCTGACCGAGGGCGAGCATGTGGTGGAGGCGATCCTCGCCGAACCTGAAGAATGCAAGTTGCTGCAGATCGAGCGTGGCGAACCCTGCCTGCTGATCCGCCGCCGCACCTGGTCCGGGCGCCAGCCGGTGACCGCCGCGCGGCTGATCCACCCCGGTTCCCGTCATCGCCTCGAAGGACGCTTTCACAAATGATCCGGTCTAGCCTGCTACGCGCCGCCGACTATCCACGCATGCCCTGGAAGAGCGGCGGCGGCAGTACCGAGGAAATCACCCGGGACAGCGGGGCTGGCCTGGAAGGCTTCGGCTGGCGCCTGTCGATCGCCGACATCGGTGAATCCGGCGGTTTCTCCAGCTTCGCCGGCTACCAGCGGGTCATCACCGTGCTGCAGGGCGCTGGCATGCAGCTTTGCGTGGATGGCCAGGATGTGCGCCCGTTGCTGCCCCTGGACCCCTTTGCCTTCAGTGGCGCCAGCCAGGTCAACTGCACCCTGCTGGACGGCGCCATCCGGGACTTCAACCTGATCTACAGCCCCGAGCGCTATGTGGCGCGGCTGCAGTGGTTCGATGGCCAGCAGCGCTTCTTCAGCCAGGCCCATACGGTGCTGGTGTTCAGTGCCGCCGAACAGGCCTGGGTCGATGTGGCCGGCGCTGCGGTCCAGGCCCTGGGCCGCTACGATTGCCTGCGCCTGGACGACAATGCCGGCCTGCTGGAAATCGCCCTCGACGGGCGCTGCTGCGTGATCGAGCTCACCAGTATCTGAGTCATCCTTGCTGGCGGGCCAGGGCGTGGCCTGCCAGCTTCCCTTCTGGTCTCCATCACTCTTCTATCCGTGCTTCGGCCTCCTGCTCGAGGCGGCTGGCCCTTGTCCGTTCCCGGGGGCGGTCCCTGTTCCTGACGGCGCACCAATCTGTTACCGAATGCCCCAGCAGCGGGCAAAACCTGCCTCTGGTAACAACCAGCGGGAGCGTCGATTGATACCCGAGGGAAAATTCATTCAAGGCCGAGGAGCCCGATCTAGAAGGTTTCCAGGCTTTTTTCGGTGATTGTTCCAGGTGGCTTGGACAGAGTTGGCCGCTTGATTGCATATGCTTGTATGTACAAGTAAATATGTGTGCGTAAGAGTCGATGCCATCCTCTTCGCACCTTGGGCTCATCGTCGAGGAGGTTTTCCGTGGCTGACAACAAATTCACCAAATACCGGAACGTAGAAATCCGTGCCCCGCGTGGCAACAAGCTGACCGCCAAGAGCTGGCTGACCGAAGCGCCGCTGCGCATGCTGATGAACAACCTCGATCCGGAAGTCGCCGAGAACCCCAAGGAGCTGGTGGTCTACGGCGGCATTGGGCGCGCGGCGCGCAACTGGGAGTGCTACGACAGGATCGTCGAGAGCCTCACCCACCTGAATGACGACGAGACCCTGCTGGTGCAGTCCGGCAAGCCGGTCGGCGTGTTCAAGACCCACGCCAACGCCCCACGCGTGCTGATCGCCAACTCCAACCTGGTGCCGCATTGGGCCAACTGGGAACACTTCAACGAACTGGATGCCAAGGGCCTGGCCATGTACGGCCAGATGACCGCCGGCAGCTGGATCTACATCGGCAGCCAGGGCATCGTCCAGGGCACCTACGAAACCTTCGTCGAAGCCGGTCGCCAGCACTACGGCGGCAGCCTCAAGGGGCGCTGGGTACTGACTGCGGGCCTGGGCGGCATGGGTGGCGCCCAGCCACTGGCCGCGACCCTGGCCGGCGCCTGCTCGTTGAACATCGAATGCCAGCAGAGCCGCATCGACTTCCGCCTGAGCAGCCGTTATGTCGACGAGCAAGCCAAGGACCTGGACGACGCCCTGGCGCGTATCGCCAAGTACACCGCCGAAGGCAAGGCGATCTCCATCGCCCTGCTGGGCAACGCCGCCGAAATCCTGCCTGAACTGGTCAAGCGGGGCGTGCGCCCGGACATGGTCACCGACCAGACCAGCGCCCACGACCCGCTCAACGGTTACCTGCCGGCTGGCTGGAGCTGGGAGCAGTACCGCGATCGCGCACAGACCGAACCGGCTGCCGTGGTGAAAGCCGCCAAGCAATCGATGGCCGTGCACGTGCAAGCCATGCTCGACTTCCAGAAGCAGGGCATCCCGACCTTCGACTATGGCAACAACATCCGCCAGATGGCCAAGGAAGAGGGCGTGGCCAACGCCTTCGACTTCCCGGGCTTCGTCCCGGCCTACATCCGCCCGCTGTTCTGCCGTGGCATCGGCCCGTTCCGCTGGGCGGCGCTGTCCGGCGATCCGCAGGACATCTACAAGACCGACGCCAAGGTCAAGGAACTGATCCCGGACGACGCCCACCTGCACAACTGGCTGGACATGGCTCGCGAGCGCATCAGCTTCCAGGGCCTGCCGGCGCGTATCTGCTGGGTCGGCCTGGGCCAGCGCGCCAAGCTGGGCCTGGCATTCAACGAAATGGTCCGGCGCGGTGAGCTGTCGGCACCGATCGTCATCGGCCGCGACCACCTGGACTCCGGTTCGGTGTCCAGCCCGAACCGTGAAACCGAATCGATGCAGGACGGTTCCGATGCCGTGTCCGACTGGCCGCTGCTCAACGCCCTGCTCAATACCGCCAGTGGCGCGACCTGGGTTTCCCTGCATCACGGCGGCGGCGTCGGCATGGGCTTCTCCCAGCACTCGGGCATGGTCATCGTCTGCGACGGCAGCGATGAAGCCGCCGAGCGTATCGCTCGCGTCCTGACCAACGATCCGGGCACCGGCGTGATGCGCCATGCCGATGCCGGTTACCAGATCGCCATCGACTGCGCCAGGGAGCAGGGCCTGAACCTGCCGATGATCACCGGCAAGTGACACTCCGGCGGTTCGCCGCCAGGACCAGGGAAGGAGCCGCCGCACCTCGCAGTGCGGCGGTTCGGTCCATGTAGCAGAGCTTTGACATGACAAGAATCCCCCGGGAGAACAATAACGATGTCCACGGCCAGTGATAGCTCCAAACCCCTGATCGAGCGGCGGTCGATCAACTACATTCCCGAAGCCGAACGCCACGGCAAGCTCTACAGCCAGTTCACCCTGTGGCTGGGCGCCAACCTGCAGATCACCGCCATCGTCACCGGCGCCCTGGCCGTGGTGCTGGGCGGCGACGTGTTCTGGTCGTTGATCGGCCTGTTCGTCGGCCAGTTGCTGGGCGGCGGCGTCATGGCCCTGCATGCCGCGCAAGGACCCAAGCTCGGCCTGCCGCAGATGATCTCCAGCCGGGTGCAGTTCGGCGTCTACGGCGCGGCGATCCCGATCGTGCTGGTATGCCTGATGTACCTGGGCTTCACCGCCACCGGCACGGTGCTGTCCGGCCAGGCCCTGGGCCAGCTGTTCGGCGTCAGCGACAGCCTCGGCATCCTGATCTTCGCCAGCGTCATCGTCCTGGTCACCGTGCTCGGCTACCGGGTCATCCATTTCATCGGCCGGGTCGCCAGCGTCATCGGCGTCATTGCCTTCGTCTACCTGTTCAGCCGCCTCATGGGCCAGACCGATGTCGGCGCGCTCCTGGAGATCCGTCACTTCAGCTGGGCAAGCTTCCTGCTGGCGGTATCCCTCGCCGCTTCCTGGCAGATCGCCTTCGGCCCCTACGTGGCCGACTATTCGCGCTACCTGCCGAGCAAGACGTCCTCGGTGAAGACCTTCCTCGCCGTGGGCGCCGGCTCGGTGATCGGCGCCCAGGTAGCGATGATCCTCGGTGTGTTCGCCGCGGCCATGGCCAACGGGCAGTTCGCCGGGCGTGAAGTGGCCTACATCGTCGGCCTCAGTGGCAGTGGCGCCACCGCAGCGCTGCTGTACTTCAGCATCGCCTTCGGCAAGATCACCATCTCGACGCTGAACTCCTACGGCAGCTTCATGTGCATCGCCACCATCATCAGCGGTTTCCGTGGCCACCTGGAGGTGACGCGCCTGCAGCGCCTGGTGTTCGTGCTGGTCATCGTCGGCGCCGCGACCCTGATCGCCTTGCTCGGCCAGCATTCGTTCCTGGGAGCATTCAAGTCCTTCATCCTGTTCCTGCTGGCTTTCTTCACCCCCTGGAGCGCGGTGAACCTGGTGGACTACTACTGCATCACCCGCGAGAACTACGACGTGCCGGCGCTGGCCGATCCCAATGGCCGCTATGGCCGGTGGAACATGCTGGGCATCAGCGTCTATGTGATCGGCGTGCTGGTACAGCTGCCGTTCATCAGCACCAAGTTCTATACCGGGCCGCTGGTGGAGGTACTGGGTGGCGTGGATATCTCCTGGATCATCGGCCTGGTGGTGCCGGCGGCGCTGTACTACGTCTGTGCCAGGAAATGGCATGGTGCGGTGCCCGAAAAACTGATCCTGCCGCCCGAGCAGGACGCCGCCAATGAACAAGAAGTCGCTGGGACCCGCCGCGCCGCTGCGGTGTGAGTCCGATTGGACGTGGACAGGGCTGGATGCCTCTTGACTGCCGTAAGCCAACCCATGTTTAGGAGCGCCACATAATGAAAAAACACAAGACCCTGCTGACCACGTTGTTGTCCATGGGCCTTCTGGCTGCGTCCGGCGCCCAGGCGGCTGGCTGGTGCGAGTCGGGCAAGCCGGTGAAGTTCGCTGGCTTGAACTGGGAAAGCGGCATGCTGCTCACCGATGTCCTGCAGTTCGTCCTGGAGAAGGGCTACGGCTGCAAGACCGATAGCCTGCCGGGCAACTCCATCACCATGGAGAACGCCCTGGGCAGCAACGACATCCAGGTCTTCGCCGAAGAATGGGTAGGGCGCAGCGAGGTTTGGAACAAGGCCGAGAAGGCCGGCAAGGTGGTCGGCGTCGGCGCGCCGGTGGTGGGCGCCGTCGAAGGTTGGTACGTGCCGCGCTATGTGATCGAGGGCGATGCCAAGCGCAAGCTCGAGGCCAAGGCCCCGGACCTGAAGAACGTCGCCGACCTGGCCAAGTACGCCAGTGTCTTCAAGGACCCGGAAGAGCCGGCCAAGGGCCGCTTCTACAACTGCCCGGCCGGCTGGACCTGCGAGCTGGACAACAGCGAGATGCTCAAGGGCTACGGCCTGGAAAACAGCTACACCAACTTCCGCCCCGGCACCGGCCCGGCCCTGGATGCCGCAGTGCTGTCGAGCTACAAGCGCGGCGAGCCGATCCTGTTCTACTACTGGACGCCAACCCCGCTCATGGGCCAGGTGGACGTGGTCAAGCTGGAGGAGAAACCCGGCGTCGACAAGAGCGTGAGCATCAAGGTCGGCCTGTCCAGGACCTTTCACGACGAAGCCCCGGAGCTGGTGGAGGTACTGGCCAAGGTCAACCTGCCGATCGACCTGCTCAACCAGAACCTGGCGCGCATGACCAAGGAGCGCATCGAGTCGCCGAAACTGGCGAAAACCTTTCTCAAGGAACATCCTGAGGTCTGGCACGCCTGGGTGAGCGAAGAGGCCGCCAGGAAGGTCGACGCGGCCCTGTAGGTCGGGCCTCTGCGGCGGCCCTGGAGGTCGCCGGAAGCTGGACTACAACCTCCTTTGATCGAGAGTTTCCTATGTTTCCAGAAAGCTTCACGTTTTCCATCGCCGACTGGGTCAACGGCTGGGTCGATTCGCTGGTGACCAACTATGGCGACGTGTTCCGGCACATCTCCGATACCCTGCTATGGGCCATCGTCAACCTCGAAGGCCTGCTGCGCATGGCGCCCTGGTGGCTGATGCTGGGCATCGTCGGCGTCGTGGCCTGGCATTCGACCCGCAAGTGGCTGACCACCCTGGTGATCGTCGGCCTGCTGTTCCTGGTGGGGGCCGTCGGCCTGTGGGACAAGCTGATGCAGACCCTGGCCCTGATGCTGGTGGCCACGCTGATCTCGGTGCTGATCGGCATTCCCCTGGGGATCCTCTCGGCTCGCAGCGACCGCCTGCGCTCGGTGCTGATGCCGTTGCTGGACATCATGCAGACCATGCCCAGCTTCGTGTACCTGATCCCGGTGCTGATGCTGTTCGGCCTGGGCAAGGTGCCGGCGATCTTCGCCACGGTGATCTACGCCGCGCCGCCGCTGATCCGTCTCACCGACTTGGGGATCCGCCAGGTCGACGGCGAGGTGATGGAGGCGATCAACGCCTTTGGCGCCAACCGCTGGCAGCAACTGTTCGGCGTGCAGCTGCCGCTGGCCCTGCCGAGCATCATGGCCGGGATCAACCAGACCACCATGATGGCCCTGTCGATGGTGGTGATCGCCTCGATGATCGGCGCCCGTGGCCTGGGCGAGGACGTGCTGGTGGGGATCCAGACCCTCAACGTCGGCCGTGGCCTGGAAGCGGGTCTGGCGATCGTGATTCTCGCGGTGGTGATCGACCGCATTACCCAGGCCTACGGCCGGCCACGGCATGAGGTGAGCAAATGAGCGCGCAGGTCAGCAAGATCGAGGTGAAGAATGTCTTCAAGATCTTCGGCAACCGCGCCGAGGACGCCCTGCGGTTGATCCAGCAGCAACGCAGCAAGGAGCAGGTGCTGGCCGAGACCGGCTGCGTGGTGGGGGTCAACGACCTGTCGCTGTCCATCGGCAGCGGCGAGATCTTCGTCATCATGGGTTTGTCCGGCTCTGGCAAGTCGACCCTGGTGCGCCATTTCAACCGCCTGATCGACCCGACCAGCGGGCAGATCCTGGTGGACGGCGAAGACATCCTGCAGTACGACATGGATGCCCTGCGCGACTTCCGCCGGCGCAAGATCAGCATGGTGTTCCAGAGCTTCGGCCTGTTGCCCCATCGCAATGTGCTGGACAACGTCGCCTATGGCCTGAAGGTTCGTGGTGAGGGCAAGCAGCTGTGCGTCGAACGGGCCCAGCACTGGATCAACACCGTGGGCCTCAAGGGCTACGAGAAGAAATACCCGCACCAGCTGTCCGGCGGCATGCGCCAGCGGGTCGGCCTGGCCCGGGCGCTGGCCGCGGACACCGACATCATCCTCATGGACGAGGCCTTCAGCGCCCTCGACCCGTTGATCCGCGCCGAAATGCAGGACCAGTTGCTGGAGCTGCAAAAGACCCTGCACAAGACCATCGTCTTCATCACCCATGACCTGGACGAGGCGGTACGCATCGGCAATCGCATCGCCATTCTCAAGGATGGCCGGCTGATCCAGGTGGGAACGCCGAAGGAGATCCTGCATGCGCCGGCCGACGACTACGTCGACCGCTTCGTCCAGCGCCGGGCGGCGACCGCATGACGGGCCGCCTCGCAATACACCACGGGATCACCCAGTACGAGGTTGGACATGTCCCAGGCTGAAACTATCGTTGTCGCCGACGCCCCGGTGGGTTGGCAGGATGTGGTGGCTGTCGCCCGCCACGGGGCGCGGCTGGAGCTATCGCCCCAGGCCTGGGCGCGAATCGACAACGCCCAGGCCATCGTTCGCCAGGTGGTGGAGAACGGTGAGCGGGCCTATGGCATCAGTACCGGCCTGGGGGCGCTGTGCAACGTACTGCTGGCCGGCGAACAGCTCAGCCAGTTGTCGCGCAATACCCTGCTCAGCCACGCCTGTGGCGTGGGGCCGGCGCTGCCAGACGAGCAGGCCCGGGCCATCCTCTGCGCGGCGGTGATCAACTACAGCCATGGCAAGTCCGGCATCCACCGGCAGGTGGTCGAGGCCCTGCTGGCGCTGCTCAACCGCGGCATCACCCCGCAGGTGCCGTCCCAGGGCTCGGTGGGTTACCTGACGCACATGGCTCATATCGGCATCGCCCTGCTCGGGGTCGGCCTGGTCAGCTATCGCGGGCGCATCATGGCCGCGGCGCAGGCCCTGGCCGAAGAGGGGCTGCAGCCGGTGCAACTGGGCGCCAAGGACGGGCTGTGCCTGGTCAATGGCACGCCCTGCATGACCGGCCTTGCCTGCCTGGCCCTGGCCGATGCCGAGCGCTTGCTGCAATGGGCCGACGTGATCGGCGCCATGAGCTTCGAGGCCCAGCGTGGCCAGATCGCCGCTTTCGACCCGGAAATCATCGCCCTCAAGGCCCATCCCGGCATGCAGCGGGTGGGTGGCAACCTGCTGGCCTTGCTCGAGCGCAGCGAGGTGATCGCCGCCAGCAAGGGCCTGCGCACCCAGGATGCCCTGAGCATCCGCTCCATTCCCCAGGTCCATGGCGCTGCCCGGGACCAGTGGGCCCATGCCGCGAAGCAGGTGCAGACCGAACTCGAATCGGCCACCGACAACCCGCTGCTGCTGGGGACTCCCGAACACTATCGGGTGGTCTCCCAGGCCAATCCCCATGGCCAGTCGGTGGCCATGGCGGCCGACGTGCTGGCCATCGCCATGGCCGAGATCGGCTCCATCGCCGAACGGCGCCTGGACCGCTTGATCAATCCCCATGTCAGCGGCCTGCCGGCGTTCCTGGTGAGCGAGCCCGGGGTCAATTCCGGAATGATGATCGTGCAGTACGTCGCCGCTTCGCTGTGCGCGCAGAACCGCCAGTTGGCCCAGCCGGCGGTGCTCGACAACTACGTGACTTCAGGCCTGCAGGAAGACCACCTGAGCCTGGGCACCAATGCCGCGCTGAAGCTGCACCAGGTACTGGAGAACTGCACTCGGATCCTCGCCATCGAGTACCTGCTGGCGGCCCAGGCTTTCGAATTTCTCAAGGAACAGCGTTTCGGCGCCGGCACCGGGCTTGCCTGGAGCCTGCTGCGCGAACGGATCCCGGCCTATCACCAGGACCGCTGGCTGGCCCCCGACATCGCCAGTGCGGCGGCGCTGCTCAAGGAGCCGGCGCTGCTGGGCAGGCATTTTCCGAAGTTGCAATAAAAGGTTCTTCCCATAGCCAGCGTGCCAAGGCGCCACCTGCCCGACTTGGTGGGTGACGACGGATAACGGATGTTTCCGGAGCGACTGGTAGTTATTACAAAACTCTCAAAAGGAGCATGAATGTGACTGCGCTAAACCTGATTCCCGGTCAACTGAGCCTGGCCCAACTGCGGGCTGTCTACCAGCAGCCGCTGAGCCTGACCCTGGACGACAGCGCCTCGGCGCAGATCGACGCCAGCGTGGCTTGTGTCGAGCAGATACTCGCCGAGAAACGCACCGCCTATGGGATCAACACCGGTTTTGGCCTCTTGGCGTCGACCCGTATCGCCAGCGCCGACCTGGAGAACCTCCAGCGTTCCCTGGTGCTGTCCCATGCCGCGGGTGTCGGCGGGCCCATCAGCGACGATCTGGTGCGCCTGATCATGGTGCTCAAGGTCAACAGCCTGAGCCGTGGTTTTTCCGGCATCCGCCGCCAGGTGATCGATGCCCTGATCGCGCTGATCAATGCCGAGGTCTACCCGCATATCCCGCTCAAGGGTTCGGTGGGCGCATCCGGCGACCTGGCGCCGTTGGCGCACATGTCCCTGGTGCTGCTGGGCGAAGGCAAGGCCCGCTACAAGGGTGAGTGGCTGGACGCCCCGGCGGCCTTGAAAGTCGCCGGCCTGGCACCGTTGACCCTGGCGGCCAAGGAGGGCCTGGCGTTGCTCAACGGCACCCAGGTATCCACCGCCTTCGCCCTGCGTGGCCTGTTCGAAGCCGAGGACCTGTTTGCCGGGGCCCTGGTTTGCGGTGGCCTGACCGTGGAAGCGGTGCTGGGTTCGCGTTCGCCGTTCGATGCACGGATCCATGCCGCCCGGGGCCAGCGTGGGCAGATCGATAGCGCTGCGGCCTATCGCGCGTTGCTGGGCGAGCGCAGCGAGGTATCCGCTTCGCACCAGAACTGCGACAAGGTCCAGGATCCTTATTCCCTGCGCTGCCAGCCCCAGGTGATGGGCGCCTGCCTGACCCAGTTGCGCCAGGCCGCCGAGGTGCTGGTGGTGGAAGCCAACGCCGTATCCGACAACCCGTTGGTGTTCGCTGCCGAAGGCGACGTGATCTCCGGTGGCAACTTCCACGCCGAGCCGGTGGCGATGGCTGCCGACAACATGGCCCTGGCCATCAGCGAGATCGGGTCCCTGAGCGAGCGTCGCATCTCGCTGATGATGGACAAGCACATGTCGCAGTTGCCGCCGTTCCTGGTGGCCAATGGCGGGGTCAACTCCGGCTTCATGATCGCCCAGGTCACCGCCGCGGCCCTGGCCAGCGAGAACAAGGCCCTGGCCCACCCGCATTCGGTGGACAGCCTGCCGACCTCGGCGAACCAGGAAGACCACGTGTCCATGGCTCCGGCTGCGGGCAAGCGCCTGTGGGAAATGGCCGAGAACACCCGCGGCATCCTCGCCGTGGAATGGCTGGCGGCCTGCCAGGGCCTGGACCTGCGCGAAGGCCTGAAGTCCTCACCGGCCCTGGAGCAGGCCCGCGCCACCCTGCGCGAGCAGGTGGCCTACTACGAGAAGGACCGCTTCTTCGCGCCGGATATCAATGCCGCCAGTGACTTGCTGGCCTCACGCTGCCTGACCGGCTTGCTGCCGGCCGGCCTGCTGCCGAGCCTGTAACCTCGGCCAGCGGCCCTGGGCCGCTGTCCAGCCAGACGCGGAACGTCTGCTTCAGCCACCGTGCACCGGCGTGCGCGGTGGTTGTCCAATAACAATAAAAGGGACGAAGACATGCAATCGCAAGAAACAGGATTACGGCGCGGTCTGACGGCGCGCCACATACGTTTCATGGCCTTGGGGTCGGCCATCGGCACCGGGTTGTTCTACGGTTCCGCCTCGGCCATCCAGATGGCCGGGCCGGCTGTGTTGCTCGCCTACCTGATCGGTGGCGCGGCGGTATTCATGGTGATGCGCGCCCTGGGAGAGATGGCGGTGCACAACCCGGTGTCCGGCTCGTTCGGCCACTACGCCAGCCAGTACCTGGGGCCATTGCCGGGGTTCATCCTGGGCTGGACCTATGCCTTCGAGATGCTGATCGTCTGCCTGGCGGACGTGACTGCCTTCGGCATCTACATGGGCTTCTGGTTTCCCGAGGTGGAGCGCTGGATCTGGGTGCTGTCCATCGTGCTGTTCATCGGCGCGCTGAACCTGTGCAACGTCAAGGTCTTCGGTGAGATGGAGTTCTGGCTGTCGTTGCTCAAGGTCGGGGCCATCGTGGCGATGATCCTCGGCGGCGTCGGCATCATGCTGTTCGGGATCGACAGCGCGAGCCAGGAGCAGGCCACAGGGCTCAGCAACCTCTGGAGCCATGGCGGGTTCATGCCCAATGGCATCAGCGGGGTGATTGCCTCCTTCGCGGTGGTGATGTTCGCCTTCGGCGGCATCGAGATCATCGGGGTCACCGCTGGCGAGGCCAAGGACCCGCAGCGCGTCATTCCCAAGGCCATCAATGCCGTGCCCATACGCATCCTGCTGTTTTACGTGCTGACGCTGCTGGTGCTGATGGCGATCTTCCCCTGGCCGCAGATCGGTACCCAGGGCAGCCCTTTCGTGCAGATCTTCGATAGCCTGGGGATCAGCTCGGCGGCGACCATTCTCAATATCGTGGTGATCTCCGCGGCGGTGTCGGCCATCAACAGCGATATCTTCGGTGCCGGCCGCATGATGTATGGCCTGGCCCAGCAGGGGCAGGCGCCCAAGGGTTTTGCCCGGGTCTCCAGGCACGGGGTGCCGTGGATGACCGTGGTGGTGATGGCGGCGACCCTGCTGATCGGCGTGGTGCTCAACTACCTGATTCCGGAGAACATCTTCCTCTTGATCGCTTCCCTGGCCACTTTCGCCACGGTCTGGGTATGGCTGATGATCCTGCTGACCCATGTGGCCATGCGCCGCTCCATGACCGCCGAGCAGGTGGCGGGGCTGCAATTCAAGGTACCGTTCTGGCCCTGGGCGCCGGCGGCGGCCATTGCCTTCATGCTGTTCATCTTCGCTGTCCTGGGCTACTTCCCCAAGACCCAGGCGGCGCTGCTGGTGGGCGTGGTGTGGATCGTGCTGCTGGTGCTGGCCTACAAGCTCTGGGTCAAGCCGGTAGCTGGCCAGGCGCGTTCCAGCGACGGCCACTCTTCTTTAACTATTGATCATTGACGGAGGCCTTGGATGAAGACTCTTTGGCAACACTGCAACGTCGCCAGCATGGCCCTGGGTAGCTACTCGATCATCGAGGATGCGGCCATCGTGACGTCAGGGGCGCACATCGAGTGGATCGGCCGGCGCGAACAGCTGCCGGCCAGCGATTACCAGCAGGTCCACGACCTGGCGGGCGCCTGGGTGACCCCGGGCTTGATCGATTGCCACACCCATACGGTGTTCGGTGGCAATCGCAGCGGCGAGTTCGAGCAGCGCCTGCAAGGGGTGAGCTATGCCGAGATCGCCGCCGCCGGTGGCGGGATCGCCAGCACCGTGCGCGCGACCCGGGCGGCCAGCGAGGACGAATTGTTCGCCAGTGCCCGCAAGCGCTTGCTGAGCCTGATGCGCGATGGCGTCACCAGCATCGAGATCAAGTCCGGTTATGGCCTGGACCTTTCCAGCGAACGCAAGATCCTGCGGGTGATCCGCCGGCTCGGCGAGGAACTGCCGGTCAGCGTGCGCAGCACCTGCCTGGCGGCCCATGCCCTGCCGCCGGAATACGCCGAGCGTGCCGACGACTATATCGAGCACATCTGCAGCGAGATGCTTCCGGCCCTGGCAGCCGAGGGGCTGGTGGACGCCGTGGATGCCTTCTGCGAATACCTGGCGTTCTCCCCGGCCCAGGTGGAGCGGGTGTTCATCGCCGCGCAAAAACTCGGCCTGCCGGTCAAGCTGCATGCCGAGCAATTGTCCTCGCTGCATGGTTCGAGCCTGGCGGCGCGCTACCAGGCCCTGTCCGCCGATCACCTGGAGTTCATGACCGAGGACGATGCCATCGCCATGGCCGCCTCGGGCACCGTGGCGGTGTTGTTGCCGGGGGCGTTCTACTTCCTGCGCGAGACCCAGTTGCCACCGATGGAAGCACTGCGCAAGCACGGGGTGAAGATCGCCCTGGCTAGCGACCTCAACCCAGGGACCTCGCCGGCGCTGTCGGTACGCCTGATGCTGAACATGGCCTGCACCTGTTTTCGCATGACGCCCGAGGAAGCCCTGGCCGGAGTCACCCTGCACGCGGCCAAGGCCCTGGGAATGGACAAGACCCACGGTTCGCTGGAGGTGGGCAAGGTGGCGGATTTCGTCGCCTGGCAAATAGATCGTCCCGCCGACCTGGCCTACTGGCTGGGCGGCGACCTGGAAAAGCGCGTGGTGCGCCACGGCGTCGAAGTGACTGTGTAGGAGAAGGCTTGTGGAAAAGGTTCTGAGCTTCAAACAAGGTCGGGTGCCACTGTTGATCAGCATGCCCCATGCCGGTACGCGCCTGACCCCGGCGGTGGCCGCCGGGCTGGTACCCCAGGCGCAGAGCCTGCCGGACACCGACTGGCATATTCCGCGGTTGTACGAGTTCGCCCAGGAGTTGGGGGCCAGCGTCCTGGCGGCCGAGTACTCGCGTTTTGTCATCGACCTGAACCGGCCGTCCGACGACAAGCCGCTGTATGTCGGCGCCACCACGGGCCTGTACCCGGCGACCCTGTTCGACGGCGAGCCGCTGTTCGTCGAAGGCCAGGCTCCATCGAAGGCGGAGCGCGATGAGTACCTGGAGCAGATCTGGGGGCCATACCATCGGACCCTGCAAGACGAGCTGGCGCGGCTCAAGGCCGAATTCGGCTATGCCATGCTGTTCGATGCCCACTCGATCCGTTCGCTGATCCCGCACCTGTTCGAGGGCAAGCTGCCGGACTTCAACCTCGGTACCTTCAACGGCGCCAGCTGCGATCCGCAACTGGCCGGGCGCCTGGAGGGCATCTGCGCTGGCCATGGCGACTACACCCATGTGCTCAACGGGCGCTTCAAGGGCGGGCACATCACCCGTCACTACGGCGATCCGGCGGAGCATGTGCATGCGGTACAGCTGGAGCTGGCGCAAAGCACCTATATGGAAGAGTTCGAACCCTTCCGTTACCGCGAGGACCTGGCGGCGCCGACCCAGGTGGTGCTCAAGGAACTGCTGCAAGGCCTGCTGGCCTGGGGCCGCGAGCGCTACGGTCGCTGAGCTGCCAGGGCAGAAGCGAGCCCGGCCAAGCGCCGGGCTCGAGCTGTGGATGAGGCCAACAACCCCATTTTTCTCAAGGACATGCTCATTGCGTAATTCGGGTTTATGATGCCGGACGGCAGCATGAATGAAGTCCCTTCAGGGATGACCCCGACCTCCACGGAGCGCGTAATGAAGACTTTGTACCCACAGATCAAACCCTATGCCCGGCACGATCTGGCCGTCGACGAACCCCATGTGCTGTATGTCGACGAAAGCGGTTCGCCGGAAGGCTTACCGGTGGTGTTCCTTCATGGTGGCCCGGGGGCCGGCTGCGACGGCGCGAGCCGCTGCTACTTCGATCCGACCCTGTATCGCATCGTCACCTTCGACCAGCGCGGCTGCGGACGCTCCAGTCCCCATGCCAGCCTGGAGAACAACACCACCTGGGACCTGGTGGCCGACCTGGAGCGCATCCGCGAGCACCTGGGCATCGACAAGTGGGTACTGTTCGGTGGCTCATGGGGCTCGACCCTGGCCCTGGCCTATGCCCAGACCCATCCCGATCGGGTGCTTGGCCTGGTCGTGCGGGGGATCTTCCTGGCCCGTCCCCAGGAGATCCAGTGGTACTACCAGTGCGGTGCCAGCCGCCTGTTCCCCGACTACTGGCAAGACTACGTGGCGCCAATTCCCCTGGAGGAGCGGCACGACCTGGTCAGCGCCTTCCACAAGCGCCTGACCGGCAACGACCAGATCGCCCAGATGCACGCGGCCAAGGCCTGGTCCGGCTGGGAAGGGCGCACCGCGACCCTGCGTCCCAACCCGCTGGTGGTGGATCGCTTCTCCGAACCGCAGCGCGCCTTGTCGATTGCCCGGATCGAGTGCCACTACTTCATCAACAACGCCTTCCTCGAACCTGACCAGCTGATTCGCGACATGGGCAAGATCGCCCATCTGCCGGGGATCATCATCCATGGGCGCTACGATGTGATCTGCCCGCTGGACAACGCCTGGGAACTGCACCAGGCCTGGCCCAACAGCGAGCTGCAGGTGATTCGCGATGCCGGCCATGCCGCTTCCGAGCCGGGTATCACCGACGCCCTGGTGCGGGCCACCGACCAGCTGGCCCGGCGCTTGCTCGACCTGCCGCCCGAAGAAGCATGAAGGGGCTGTTGCAGCGCGTGGCCGGCGCGCGCGTGGAAGTGGCCGGTGAAATCGTCGGTGCGGTAGACCAGGGCCTGCTGGTGCTGGTGGCGGTAGAGCCTGGGGATACCCGGGCCAACGCCGACAAACTCCTGCATAAGCTGCTTAACTATCGGGTGTTCAGTGATGCCGAGGGCAAGATGAACCTGTCCCTGGCCGATGTGCAGGGCGGCCTGCTGCTAGTCTCGCAGTTCACCCTGGCGGCGGACACCAAGAGTGGGTTGCGCCCGAGCTTTTCCACGGCGGCGCCTCCGGCCCTTGGCGAGGAGCTTTTCGACTACTTGTTAGTGAAGGCGCAACAGTTGCATGGCAAAGTGGCATCAGGACGCTTTGGTGCGGATATGCAGGTACATCTGG
This sequence comes from Pseudomonas piscis, assembly GCF_009380155.1. Classification (GTDB taxonomy): domain Bacteria; phylum Pseudomonadota; class Gammaproteobacteria; order Pseudomonadales; family Pseudomonadaceae; genus Aquipseudomonas; species Aquipseudomonas piscis. The sequence goes on from NZ_WHUV01000004.1 coordinate 308,472, forward strand.
TCAACGATGGGCCAGTGACCTTCCTGTTACACACCTGAAGGTGTCCGAAACATCTTTTTCTACCGTTTTCGGCCGGAAACTGCTGTTTTTCACGATAAATACTTTGTTACCCCTGATGCGTTGTAACGCGGCCTACTAGATAATCGCGCGCTACGGGGATCAGCGTTCGTTGGTCCATTTTGACTTAAGTAGAGACTTGTCCACGGCCGTTTGGGGAATCATTTAGCCCCATCGGAGTCGGAACAATGCTCGCCAACCTGGCATGTAGATAGCTGGCCGTTGGTTTTTTGATCTGTTTTCGGCGAGGGTTGCTCGTGATTGTTAGTCCCTGTAATGCACCAAACTTGTTTGCCAAAAGGTTACGAAACGTACTGGTGACGGGCTCTGCGCTGGTCTGCCTGCTTGGCGCCGGTCCACTCATGGCATTCAACCTGGATGACGTATCGACCAAAGCCAAGGACCTGGCCGGGCAGAAGTACGAGGCTCCGCGCAGTAACCTGCCAGCCGAGTTCCGCGACATGAAGTTCGCGGACTATCAGAAAATCCGCTTTCTCACCGAAAAAGCCGAATGGGCCGACCAGAAGACCCCGTTCAAGCTGTCGTTCTACCACCAGGGCATGCACTTCGACACGCCGGTGAAGATCAACGAGATCAGCGCCAACAGCGTTTCCGAGATCAAGTACGATCCCAGCCGTTTCGACTTCGGTGACGTGACGTTCGATCCAAAAGCCACCGAGAAGCTGGGTTATGCCGGTTTCCGCGTGCTGTACCCGATCAACAAGGCCGACAAGCAAGACGAGATCATGACCATGCTGGGCGCGAGCTATTTCCGCGTCGTCGGCAAGGGCCACGTCTATGGCCTGTCCGCCCGTGGCCTGGCGATCGATACCGCCTTGCCGTCCGGTGAAGAATTCCCGCGCTTCAGCGAGTTCTGGATCCAGCAACCCAAGCCTACCGACAAGCACCTGGTGATCTACGCCCTGCTGGATTCGCCGCGGGCCACCGGCGCTTATCGCCTGACCCTGCGGCCGGGCGCCGACACCATCGTCGACGTCAAGGCCCGGGTGTTCCTGCGTGACAAGGTGGGCAAGCTGGGCCTGGCTCCGCTGACCAGCATGTACCTGTTCGGCGCCAACCAGCCGTCGAAGGTCCTCAACTATCGTCGCGAGCTGCACGACTCCAGCGGCCTGTCGATCCATGCCGGCAACGGCGAGTGGATCTGGCGTCCGCTGAACAACCCGAAGCACCTGGCCGTGAGCAACTTCTCGGTTGAGAACCCGCGCGGTTTCGGCCTGCTGCAGCGTGGCCGCGACTTCAGCCACTACGAAGACCTCGACGACCGCTACGACAAGCGCCCAAGCGCCTGGATCGAGCCGAAGGGCGACTGGGGCAAGGGCACCGTCGACTTGGTGGAAATTCCGACTGCGGACGAAACCAACGACAACATCGTGGCGTTCTGGAACCCGGAGAAGCAGCCAGAGCCTGGCCAGCCGCTGGATTTCGCCTACCGCCTGCACTGGACCATGGACGAAGCGTCCCTGCATTCTCCTGACAGCGCCTGGGTCGAGCAGACCCTGCGTTCCACTGGTGACGTCAAGCAGTCCAACCTGATTCGCCAGCCCGATGGCAGCGTTGCCTACCTGGTGGATTTCGAAGGTCCGTCCCTGGCGGCCCTGCCTGGGAGCGCCGAAGTGCGTAGCCAGGTCAGCGTCGGCGACAACGCCGAGCTGGTGGAAAACAACGTTCGCTACAACCCGGAAACCAAAGGCTGGCGCCTGACCCTGCGCTTGAAGGTCAAGGACCCGAGCAAGGCCACCGAGCTGCGTGCCGCCCTGGTGCGCGACATCCCGGCAGCCGAGCCGGCCAAGGCCTCGACTCCGAACTCCAGCTCCTCCGTGGCCAAGGCCGACAAGGTCGCCGCCAAGCAACAGGAGAAGAAAGAGAAGGAAGCCGCTGCCGCGGCGGCCAAACAAGCTGAAGCCAAGCAGCCTGAAGCCAAGCCGGCCAAGGACGCCAAGCATGCCAAGGACAAGGACGCCAAGGACAAGGATCCTAAAGACGCCAAGCAGCCTGCTGCCGAAGCGGCCCCTGCCACACCGGAACCGGCCAAGACCGAGCAAGTCCTGACCGAGACCTGGAGCTACCAGTTGCCTGCCGATGAGTAACTCTCAACTACAGCCAGAGTCGCTTGCCGAGTACCTGGCCCACCTGCCCATGTCGGACCAGCAGCGCGCGGAACTCGCGAGCTGCCAGTCCTTCAGCGAGCTGCACCAGCGCCTGTCGTCCAAGGCCTTCGATGAGTCCGCCGATGCCGCCCAGGCCTCGGTGGGCGAGCGCCTGACCCTCAGCACCGCGGCCGAGCTGAACGATGCCGAAATGCTCGCCGTCGACGCCGAGGGGCGTATCTGCCTCAAGGCCGCGCCGCCGATCCGCCGCACCCGGGTAGTGCCCGAGCCATGGCGCACCAATATCCTGGTGCGTGGCTGGCGGCGCCTGACCGGGCGCACCAACCCACCGGCACCGCCGAAGGACGAGCGAGTGCTGCCGGCTGCCCGCTGGCGCACCGTCGGTTCGATCCGCCGCTACATCCTGCTGGTGCTGATGCTTGGCCAGACCATCGTCGCCGGCTGGTACATGAAAGGCATCATGCCGTACCAGGGCTGGGCCTTCGTCGACCTGGAAGAAGTGGCGCACCAGCCGCTGATGCAGACCGCGCAGCAGGTCCTGCCCTACGCACTGCAGACCAGCATCCTGATTCTGTTCGGCATCCTGTTCTGCTGGGTCTCGGCAGGTTTCTGGACCGCGCTGATGGGCTTCCTGGAACTGCTGACCGGTCGCGACAAGTACCGGATCTCCGGCGCCAGCGCCGGCAACGAGCCGATCGCCGAGAATGCGCGCACCGCACTGGTGATGCCGATCTGCAACGAAGACGTGCCCCGGGTATTCGCCGGCCTGCGCGCCACCTTCGAGTCGGTGGCGGCCACCGGTGACCTGGATCGTTTCGACTTCTTCGTCCTCAGCGACAGCAACGACAGCGATATCTGCGTGGCCGAGCAACAAGCCTGGCTGGATGTCTGCCGCGAGACCAAGGGTTTCGGCAAGATCTTCTACCGTCGCCGTCGCCGCCGTGTGAAGCGCAAGAGCGGCAACCTCGACGACTTCTGCCGTCGCTGGGGCGGCGACTACAAGTACATGGTGGTACTGGACGCCGACAGCGTGATGAGCGGCGAATGCCTGACCAGCCTGGTACGCCTGATGGAAGCCACGCCGGACGCGGGGATCATCCAGACCGCGCCCAAGGCCTCGGGGATGGACACCCTGTATGCGCGCATGCAGCAGTTCGCCACCCGCGTCTATGGTCCGCTGTTCACCGCCGGCCTGCACTTCTGGCAGTTGGGTGAGTCCCACTACTGGGGCCATAACGCGATCATCCGCATGAAGCCGTTCATCGAGCACTGCGCCCTGGCGCCGTTGCCGGGCAAGGGCGCGTTCGCCGGTGCGATCCTCTCCCACGACTTCGTCGAAGCCGCGTTGATGCGCCGTGCCGGCTGGGGCGTGTGGATCGCCTACGACCTGCCGGGCAGCTATGAAGAGCTGCCGCCGAACCTGCTGGATGAGCTCAAGCGCGACCGCCGCTGGTGCCACGGCAACCTGATGAACTTCCGCCTGTTCCTGGTCAAGGGCATGCACCCGGTGCACCGCGCGGTGTTCCTCACCGGGGTGATGTCGTACCTGTCGGCGCCGTTGTGGTTCTTCTTCCTGGTGCTGTCCACGGCCCTGCTGGCGGTCAACACGCTGATGGAGCCGCAGTACTTCCTCGAGCCGCGGCAGCTGTATCCGCTGTGGCCGCAGTGGCATCCGGACAAGGCCATCGCGCTGTTCTCCACCACCATCGTGCTGTTGTTCCTGCCCAAGCTGCTCAGCATCATTTTGATCTGGGCCAAGGGCGCCAAGGAGTTCGGTGGCAAGTTCAAGGTGACCCTGTCGATGCTCCTGGAGATGCTGTTCTCCATGCTGCTGGCGCCGGTGCGGATGATCTTCCACACCCGCTTCGTGCTGGCCGCGTTCCTCGGCTGGGCGGCGACCTGGAACTCGCCACAGCGTGACGACGACTCCACCCCCTGGAGCGAGGCGGTGCGCCGCCATGGCCCGCAGACCCTGCTGGGCTTCTGCTGGGCGCTGCTGGTGATCTGGCTGAACCCCAGCTTCCTCTGGTGGCTGGTGCCGATCGTCGGTTCGCTGATGCTGTCGATCCCGGTGTCGGTGATCTCCAGCCGCGTCGGCCTGGGCCTGAAGTCCCGTGACGAGAACCTGTTCCTGATCCCCGAGGAATATGCACCGCCCCAGGCGTTGCTGGCCACGGACCAGTACACCCACGAGAACCGCTGGCACGCGCTCAACGACGGCTTCATCCGGGCCGTGGTGGATCCGCAGCAGAACGCCCTGGCTTGTGCCCTGGCCACTTCCCGCCATGCCCAGGCCGAGCCGATCGAGTGGCTGCGCCAGGAGCGCGTACGCCATGCCCTCAAGGTCGGTCCTGCGGCCCTGAACAACAGCGAGCGCCTGGCGCTGTTGAGCGATCCGGTGGCCCTGGGTCGCCTGCACCAGCTGGTCTGGAGCGAAGGCCACAGCCAATGGCTGGGTGCCTGGCGCGAGTCGGTGAGCGCCGATCCCCATGCCCCGCTGTTGCCGTTGCAGCCGCTAGCCGCGACGCCACAACCGGCGTGATGCCAACGCCCCCGGGTTCATGCCCGGGGGCGTTTTGCTTTCTGCACCCCCGCTCATCCCCGGCGCTTTCGTCCGACAATAAAAACCTTGTGCAAATACCCGAGTGCGTTAGCATCGCACCCGCAAATTTCTGTGCGTGATCGACCACGACCTGGTATCCGAAGGTTCGCCAACAATGGACTGCGACGCGCAGACACCACAATAAAATGGCTTTCAGGGGACTTGAGATGAAGAAGTATTTTTCGCTGCTGCTGGCGGGGGCCGCAGCCATGCTGGCGGTCAGCACGGCCCAGGCCGGCGCCATCGACGACGCGGTCAAGCGTGGATCGCTGAAGGTGGGCATGGACCCGACCTACATGCCGTTCCAGATGACCAACAAGCGCGGCGAGATCATCGGTTTCGAAGTCGATCTGCTCAAGGCCATGGCCAAGTCCATGGGGGTCAAGCTGGAGATGGTCTCCACCGGCTACGACGGCATCATCCCGGCCCTGCTCACCGACAAGTTCGACATGATCGGCAGCGGCATGACCCTGACCCAGGAGCGCAACCTGCGCCTGAACTTCAGTGAGCCCTTCATCGTGGTCGGCCAGACCCTGCTGATCCGCAAGGACCTGGAAGGCACCATCAAGTCCTACAAGGACCTGAACAGCGCCGACTACCGCATCACCTCCAAGCTGGGCACCACCGGGGAAATGGTCGCCAAGAAGCTGATCGCCAAGGCCAAGTACCACGGTTACGACAACGAGCAGGAAGCGGTGCTGGACGTGGTCAATGGCAAGGCCGACGCCTTCATCTATGACGCCCCGTACAACGTGGTGGCGGTCAACAAGGTCGGCAACGGCAAGCTGGTATTCCTCGACAAGCCGTTCACCTACGAGCCGCTGGCCTTCGGCCTGAAGAAGGGCGACTACGACAGCATCAACTTCATCAACAACTTCCTGCACCAGATCCACGAAGACGGGACCTACGATCGGATCCACGACAAGTGGTTCAAGAGTTCCGAGTGGCTCAAGGACATGGAATAACACTCGCTCACCCAGACCGGGCTGCCCCGCTTGCGGGCAAGCCTCGTTTCTACAGGTTTGCGCAATCCATGTAGGAGCGAGGCTTGCCGGCGAAGGCGGTGTCCCTGGCGACCCAGCATTCGGAATCCGCAAACCCAATGAAACAGAACAAAGCCCAATGGCCCTGGCACGTGTTGACCGTGCTGGTGCTGGTCGGCCTGGCTGGCGCCCTGTACTACGCCACCTCGCTGATGTCCTATGAATGGCGCTGGAACCGCGTTCCGCAGTACTTCGCCTACCAGGCCGAGGAGTCCCAGCGCGCGGCCGAGATCTCCACCGTCGCCGAGGTGGTGCGCAAGGGCGGCAAGGCTGAAGTCACCCTCAAGGGCGACTCTGGCAATGAGCAGCACCTGAGCGTCGACGAGAGCAGCCTGCAGGTGGCCAGCGGCGACGACGTGGCCGAGTGCGATGTGGTCGGGGTGACCCGGCATTGGGCGGCGGGGCCGTTGTTGTGGGGCTTGTGGACCACTCTGTGGCTGTCGGTGGTGTCCGGCGTGCTGGGCTTGATGATCGGCCTGGCCACCGGCCTGTGCCGGCTGTCCAGCAACCCGACCCTGCGTGACCTGGCGACCCTCTATGTCGAGTTGGTGCGCGGCACGCCGCTGCTGGTACAGATATTCATCTTCTATTTCTTCATCGGTACGGTGCTCAACCTGTCCCGGGAGTTCGCCGGGATCGCCGCGCTGTCACTGTTCACAGGGGCCTATGTGGCGGAAATCGTCCGTGCCGGGGTGCAGTCCATTGCCCGTGGGCAGAACGAGGCGGCTCGCTCCCTGGGCCTGAGCGCCGGCCAGTCGATGCGCCATGTGGTGCTGCCCCAGGCCTTCAAGCGAGTGTTACCGCCGCTGGCCGGGCAGTTCATCAGCCTGGTCAAGGACACTTCGCTGGTGTCGGTGATCGCCATCACCGAGTTGCTCAAGAGCGGCCGGGAAGTCATCACCACTTCGTTTTCGCCGTTCGAGATCCTGTTCTGCGTGGCGGCCCTGTACCTGTTGATCAACCTGCCGCTGTCGAAGATGGCCAGCCGGCTTGAGCGGAGGCTCGCGCAAAGTGATTGAAGTTCGCGATCTGGTAAAAGTCTTCGATACCCGTGGCCAAGTGGTGCGCGCGGTGGATAACGTCACCACCCAGGTGGCCAAGGGTGAAGTGCTGGTGGTGATCGGGCCGTCCGGCTCCGGCAAGTCGACCTTCCTGCGTTGCCTCAACGGCCTGGAGACCTTCGACTCCGGTTCGGTGAGCATCGATGGCCTGCAACTGGCCGATCCCAAGACCGATGTGAACGCCTATCGCCGCGAGGTGGGCATGGTGTTCCAGCACTTCAACCTGTTCCCGCACATGACCGTGCTGGACAACCTCTGCCTGGCGCAGAAGGTGGTGCGCAAGCGCGGCAAGCAGGAACGCGAGGCCAAGGCCCTGGCCTTGCTGGAGAAGGTCGGCATTGCGCAGAAGGCCCACGAGTTCCCCTCGCGATTGTCCGGCGGCCAGCAACAGCGGGTGGCAATCGCCCGGGCCCTGGCCATGGAGCCCAAGGTGATGCTGTTCGACGAGCCGACCTCGGCCCTGGACCCGGAGATGGTCGGCGAGGTGCTGGATGTAATGAAGACCCTGGCCGTGGAAGGCATGACCATGGTCTGCGTGACCCATGAAATGGGCTTTGCCCGGGAAGTGGCGGATCGGGTGCTGTTCTTCGATCACGGCAAGCTGCTGGAAGATGCCGCGCCCGAGGTGTTCTTCAGCGCCCCCCGGGACCCCCGGGCCCAGGCCTTCCTGCGCCAGGTCCTGTAGCCGGCCTTGTAATCGCTGGAAGGCCCACAGGGCCTTCCAACGGACGATCCGCCCCGCAGGCTCCTTAACAGCCTGCGGCAGCCACGCGGGTCAGACCTTGAAGCGTCCCACCAGGCTTTGCAGGTGAATCCCCAGGCGCGCCAGTTCGGCGCTCGAAGAGGCGGTCTCCTCGCTGGCCGACGACGTCTGCTCGGAGACGTCGCGTACATTCAAGACGCTGCGATTGATCTCTTCGGCCACCGCGCTCTGTTGCTCCGCCGCTGCGGCGATCTGCTGGTTCATCGCCTGGATCGCCGAGACGGTGCGGGTGATGTTGTCCAGCGAGCCGCCAGCCCGGCGCGTCAGCTCGACGCTGCTGTCGGTGAGATTGCGGCTGGTGTCCAGGGTGCTGGCCACCTGCTGCGTGCCGTTCTGCAGGCTGACGATCAGCTCGGCGATCTCCTCGGTCGATTGCTGGGTACGCTGGGCCAGGCTACGCACTTCGTCGGCCACCACGGCGAAGCCCCGTCCTGCCTCGCCGGCCCGGGCGGCCTCGATGGCGGCGTTGAGGGCCAGCAGGTTGGTCTGTTGGGCCACTGACTTGATCACGTCCAGGACGCTGCCGATCTTGTCGCTCTCTTGCTTGAGCTGGCCCATGGCTTCGGTGGAGTGACTCACCTCACTGGCCAGGCGCTCGATCTGGGCGATGGCCTCGTTGACCACCCGGTCGCCCTCGCGGGCCTGCTGGTCGGCGGCCACGGCCGCTTCGGAGGCTTCCTCGGCGTTGCGCGCCACCTCTTGCACGGTGGCGGCCATCTCGTTCATGGCCGTGGCCACCTGGTCGGTCTCGACCTTCTGGCTGTTGACCCCGGCGCTGGTCTGTTCGGTAACCGCCGATAGCTGTTCGGCGGCGCTGGCGATCTGGGTCACGCCGTCGCTGATGCCGCCGATCAACTCCCGCAGGCCCTGGGTCATGCGCTGCATGGCCTTCTGCAACTGGCCCAGCTCGTCGCGCCGGTCCACTGCCAGGTTCTGGCTCAGGTCGCCAGCGGCCACGCGCTCGGCGGCTTTGAGGGTCTGTTGCAAAGGCAGGTTGATCTGCCGGGTGATGGCCCAGGCGGCGATCAGGCCGAAGACCAGGGCCAGCACCGTGGCGATCAACAGCGTGCTGCGGGCCTGGCTGGCATCGGCGTCACGCTTGTGGGTCTGTTCGACGGTCAGTTGCTTGCTCAGGTCCATCAGGCGATCGCCCTGGGCGGCCATGCGCTTGAGGGCATCGGCACTGGCCTGCTCGGCGTCGCTGAAGGCGCTGACGGCGGCACGATAGGCCTTGAGCGAGTCGCTGGCCTGCTGCAGGTTGGCGATGTGCTGCTCCGGCAGCCGGGACGGCAGGCTGGCCAGGTTGCCGAGGGCATTGTCGATGGCATCCAGGGCGGGTTGCCGGGCGTCGGCCTTGCCGCTGTAGGTGTAGCCACGCACCTGGAAGCGTGCCTGCTGGATCAGCTTGGACAGGTCGATGACGCTATTGAACTGGGCCACGCTATCGCCTTGCAGCAGCGATTTCTCGACCTCGGCCACCCGGGCCACGGCGTTGTCCGCGGTGGCACCGAGCTGGGAGCGGGCGGTCTCGCGGCTGGCGGTGGCGCGGGTCATGTCGGTGAAGGCCTTCTGGTACTCGGCCACGGCATCCACCTGCTGGTCCACCAGGGCGATGCTTCCAGGTTGCTGCAGCTTGCCGCGGACCGCGCGCAGGCCTTCGTCGAGTTGCTTGAGCATGTCGCTGACCGCGGCGGGACCTTGCTCGCCATGGTTCATCTCGTAGCTGAGGCGGGCGATGCGCAGGTCCTTGGTCATGGCATTGAGCAAGGAGATATTGCCTAGCTTGTCGCCGCGATCGATCACCCGGGACAGGCCGTTCCAGCCGGTGGCGGTGATCAGCAGGGTCAGCAACAGCACCAGGCCGAAGCCGATGCCAAGCTTGCGGCTGACACTCACATTCCCCAAGTTTCTGGCTAGCCAACGGTACATGCTGCGAACTCCCTCTTTAGCGGTTTGGGCTTAACCATAGGCTATCGGCGGGAGCAGGGTTTTACTACAGCTGACTGGCGGGTTGCCACTACGACCGCAAAGTCCGGCTGGCCGGACCCTGGCGGTTCAGAACAGGCGGGACAACAGTGCGGTGACGGCCGTCTCGACCCGCAGGATGCGCTCGCCCAGCTGCACCGGTTGCAGGCTGGCCTTGCCCAACAGGTCGATCTCGTAGGGGATCCAGCCGCCTTCCGGGCCGATGGCCAGGGTCACTGGCTGGTCCAGGTTGCGCGGGCAGGGCGGATACGGGCCGGGGTGGCCTACCAGGCCCAGGGTGCCTTCGCTCAGGGCCGGCAGGCGGTCTTCGACGAAGGGCTTGAAGCGCTTCTCGATGACTACCTCGGGCAGGATGCTGTCGCGGGCCTGCTCCAGCCCCAGCACCAGCTGTTCGCGGATGGCCTCGGGGTCGAGGAAGGGCGTTTGCCAGAAGCTTTTTTCCACCCGGTAGCTGTTGACCAGCACCAGCCGGGGCACGCCCATGGCGGCCACGGTCTGCAGTACCCGGCGCAGCATCTTCGGCCGCGGCAGGGCCAGGACCAGGGTCAGCGGCAGCTTGGCCGGCGGCGCTTGCTCCAGGGTCACTTGCAGCTCGGCTTCGGCGGCTTCCAGGCGCAGCACCCGGGCGCTGCCCATCAAGCCGCCGATACGGCCCACCCGCAGGCTGTCGCCCACTGCCACACGGTGCACCTCCTGCATGTGGACCAGGCGCCGGTCGCGCAGCACAACACGGTCGGCCGCGATGAAGTCGGCCTCCTCGAGCAGCAGCAGGTTCACGCTTGGGTCGCTGGCGGCTGGTCGTTGTGGTCGTCGGCCGGGGTGTCGTCCGGATGCTCGCCGCGCTTGCTGATCAGCCCGCCGAACAGGACGCCGATCTCGAACAGCAGCCACATGGGCACGGCCAGCAAGGTCTGGGAGAAGATGTCCGGCGGGGTGAGGATCATGCCCACCACGAAGCAACCGATGATCACGTAGGGACGGATCTTCTTCAGGTACTCCACGTTGACCACGCCGATCCACACCAGCAGCACCACGGCCACCGGGATCTCGAAGGCCACGCCGAAGGCGAAGAACAGGGTCATGACGAAGTCGAGGTAGCTGGTGATGTCGGTCATCATTTCCACGCCGGCCGGGGTGGCGGCGGCGAAGAACTTGAAGATCAGCGGGAACACCAGGAAATAGGCGAACGTCATGCCCACGTAGAACAGCAGGATGCTCGATACCAGCAGCGGCACGGCGATGCGCTTCTCATGCTTGTACAGGCCCGGGGCGATGAACCCCCAGATCTGGTGCAGGATCACCGGGATCGCCAGGAACAGCGAAACCATCATGGTCAGCTTCAATGGCGTGAGGAACGGCGAGGCGACGTCGGTGGCGATCATCGTCGCGCCGGCCGGCAGGTACTGGCGCAGCGGCGTTGAGACGATGGTGTAGATCTGCTGGGTGAAGGCGAACAACCCGGCGAAGATGATGAAGATCGCCGCTACGCAGCGCAGCAGGCGGGTCCGCAGCTCGGTGAGGTGCGATACCAGCGGCATGTGTTGGTCGTTCTCTGGAATATCGCTCATGGTGCTCGCGGCGGCAAAGTAGGGTCTTGGGGAGCCTCGGGTGCGGGCGTTACCGCTGGGGTTGCAGGCTCTGCGGTCGGCGTCGCAGGTACTTCGGCCGGCGCAGCGGCTTCACCTGCAGTGGTGGCAGGCGTCGCTGCGACCTGTTCGGCTACCGGCTCCACGGGCGCAGGCTGTTGCTGGGTCGGGGCGAGGATTTTCCGCGCTTCCTGTTCCAGCGACAGGATGTGCTCGTTGTGCAGCTGCCGACGGATCTCGTCGGCGCCGATCTCACGTTCAACTTCCTGTTTTATCGCATTGAAGCTGCGCTTGAGGCGCCCGACCCAGAGACCGGCGGTGCGCGCAGCGCCGGGCAGGCGCTCGGGGCCGAGCACCAGCAGGGCCACCAGGCCCACCAGCAGCAGTTCAGAGAAGCTGATACCAAACATTAGTCAGTGCTCACGAGTCTTTGCGGGTCGGCTCTTCGACTTTCTGCGCCTGCACATCGATGGTGTGCGGCTGGTTCAGCGGCGCGCCCTGTTGTGGCTGGGCCGGCTGGGCAGCTTGTGCGGTAGGAGGTACCACGGGTTCGGCTGGCTTCTCGTCGTCGTTCATGGCCTTGCGAAAGCCCTTGATCGATTCGCCGACATCGGTGCCCAGGTTCTTGAGCTTCTTGGTGCCGAATACCAGTACCACGACCACCAGGATGACGATCCAGTGTTTCCAGTCAAAAATGCCCATGCTGCGTTTCCTCTTAGAAAATTGTTCAGGCGGACGGACGCGAGGCTTTCTCGGCGTGTCCGGACAGGCCGAAACGGCGGTCCAGCTCATCGAGCACGGCCTGGGGATGCTGCCCCAGCTGCGCGAGCATGACCAGGGTATGGAACCACAGGTCCGCGGTTTCGTAGATCACATCGCTGCAGTCGCCGCTGGCGGCGGCGTCCTTGGCGGCGATGATGGTTTCCACCGATTCTTCGCCGACTTTCTCCAGGATCTTGTTCAGGCCCTTGTGATACAGGCTGGCCACGTAGGAACTGTCGGCAGCGGCGTTCTTGCGCTCCTCCAGCACTTGGGCCAGGCGGGTGAGGGTATCGCTCATGTCAGTGTCCTGCAGAATAAATCGCGTGCGGGTCCTTGAGGACCGGTTCGACGGTTTTCCACTCGCCATCTTCATAGATGCGGTAGAAACAGCTGTGGCGGCCGGTATGGCAGGCAATGTCGCCGATCTGCTCGACCATCAGGATGATCACGTCGGCGTCGCAGTCCAGGCGCATTTCATGGAGCTTCTGCACATGCCCGGACTCTTCGCCCTTGCGCCATAGCTTGCCACGCGAACGTGACCAGTAGATGGCACGCTGCTCGGCGGCGGTCAGGCTCAGTGCTTCGCGGTTCATCCAGGCCATCATCAGTACGCGCCCGGTCTTGTGATCCTGGGCGATGGCCGGCACCAGGCCGTGCTCATCCCATTTGATCTGGTCCAGCCAATCTTTCATTTTCGACTCCGACAACCGGGCTCGACCCGCTGGTGACGCCTCGGCGATTTCGACAGTTTGCCAGCAGGCCGCGCCACTGGCTATCGGCGCACGATCAGATACAGACCCACCGCGATCATGATGCCGGCGGGCCAGTGCCCCAGTTCCTGCAGCGGGCCGCCGGCGGCCAGGATCGCGCCGCCGCCCAGGTGGGCGGTGCCCAGCAGGCGCAGGAACCAGTCGTCCTTGCGCCGCTGCCAGGGGGCCGGAGGGTCGGCGGCATGGGGTTGCGACATGCGCTCGAGCAGGTCGCGGGTCATGTTGGCCAGGTGCGGCAACTGTTCGATCTGGCTGTGGATGTTGCCCAGCACTGCCTTGGGGCTGACCCGCTCGCGCATCCAGCGTTCGAGGAAGGGTTGCGCGGTGTTCCACAGGTCCAGCTCCGGATACAGCTGGCGCCCCAGGCCCTCGATGTTGAGCAGGGTTTTCTGCAGCAGCACCAGTTGCGGCTGGACTTCCATGTTGAAGCGCCGGGCGGTCTGGAACAGGCGCATCAGTACTTGGCCGAAGGAAATGTCCTTCAACGGTTTTTCGAAGATCGGTTCGCAGACCGTACGAATCGCCGCTTCGAACTCATTGAGCTTGGTTTCCGCCGGGACCCAGCCCGAGTCGATGTGCAGTTGGGCTACACGGCGATAGTCACGCTTGAAGAAGGCGAACAGGTTGCGCGCCAGGTAGTCCTGGTCTTGCGGGGTGAGGCTGCCGACGATGCCGCAGTCGATGGCGATGTACTGCGGGCTCCAGGGCTGCACGGTGCTGACGAAGATGTTGCCCGGATGCATGTCGGCGTGGAAGAAACTGTCGCGGAACACCTGGGTGAAGAAGATCTCCACACCCCGTTCGGCGAGCATCTTCATGTCGGTGCGCTGGTCGGCCAGGGTCGCGAGGTCAGTGACCTGGATCCCGTAGATGCGCTCCATCACCAGCACCTTCGGCCGGCACCAGTCCCAGTAGACCTGGGGGACGTAGAGCAGCGGCGAGCCTTCGAAGTTGCGCTTGAGCTGGCTGGCGTTGGCCGCCTCGCGCAGCAGGTCGAGCTCGTCGTAGATGGTCTTCTCGTAGTCGCTGACCACATCCACCGGGTGCAGCAGGCGAGCGTCGGCGGAGACCTTCTCCGCAGCGCGGGCGAGGATGAACAGCCAGGCCAGGTCCTGGGCGATGACCGGCTTGAGCCCCGGGCGGATCACCTTGACCACCACTTCCTCGCCGGTCTTGAGCTTGGCGGCATGCACCTGGGCCACCGAGGCCGAGGCCAGGGGCTCGATGTCGAAGCGGCTGAACACATCGCTGATCTTCTTGCCCAGCTGCTCTTCGATCAGGGCCACGGATTTTTTCGAATCGAACGGCGGCACCCGGTCCTGCAGCAGCATCAGTTCGTCGGCGATGTCTTCCGGCAGCAGGTCACGGCGGGTGGACAATATCTGCCCGAACTTGATGAAGATCGGTCCCAGGTCCTGCAACGCCAGGCGCAGGCGTGCGCCACGGCTCAGGTCCAGCGGCTTGCGCGGAAACCAGCGCCAGGGCAGGGCGAAGCGCAAGGCCAGGAGAAACCAGGGCAAGGGCAGGGCGAACAGCAGGTCATCGAGGCGGTAGCGGATCACGACGCGCTGGATGCGCAACAGACGGCGGACGGCAAGCAGCTTCATGCGTTATCGCTTGGGTCAGGGGATCGGGAAAGGCGCTCGACACGCGCCTCTAGACGTTCCAGGTCGAGTTTGGCCTGGTCCAGTTCGCGAAAGCGCGCCTCGGCTTCATGCTGGCCCACCAGGGCCCGCGATTCTTCGGCGAGGAACTCGGCCAGGCTCTGGTTGAGGCTGGCGAATCCCTGCTGGTACCAGCGTGCGCGGCTGCGTACGTGGCCGCTGAACAACTGGGTGGCCACCGGGCCGAGCCAGCGCGAGAGTTCGTACTCCCAGTCCAGCTCCAGGTCCTGGAGGACCGCCGCCAGGTCCAGCAGCACGCCGCTGTCGCCTTCGAGTTCCACTTGCGGGCCATGCAGGACGCCGGTCTTGTCCTTGCTCAGGGCCAGGCGCACCAGGCTCGCTGCCGGTGCGCGCAGGGTACAGTCAGGATCGGCGGCCCACTGGGAGGCCAGCATCAGGCCTTCGTCGCTGGGCAGGATGAACAGCCGCAGCGCCGGAGCCTGGCAGTCCACGGCAATCACCTTGCCGCTCAGGTGCTGCAGGCGCGGCAACGCCGTGCTGTCCAGGCGCAGCACCCGATTGATGCCGGTCTCGACGCTGGCGAGCAGGCCGCTGAGCAACATCAGGGCTTGATGCCGCGGTGCAGGGCAACGATGCCTGCGGTCATGTTGTGGTAGGTCACCCGGTCGAAGCCGGCCTCGACCATCATCGACTTCAGGGTTTCCTGGTTCGGGTGCATGCGGATCGACTCGGCCAGGTAGCGATAGCTTTCCGAGTCGTTGGTGATCAGCTTGCCGGCCAGGGGCATGAAGGCGAACGAATAGGCGTCGTAGACCTTGGACATCAGCGTGTTGGTCGGCTTGGAGAACTCCAGCACCAGCAGCCGGCCACCGGGCTTGAGTACCCGCAGCATCGAGCGCAGGGCGTCTTCCTTGTGGGTCACGTTGCGCAGGCCGAAGGCGATGGTCACACAGTCGAAATGGTTGTCCGGGAAGGGCAGCTTTTCCGCGTCGGCCTGGACGAACTCGACATTGCCGGCCACACCCAGGTCCAGCAGGCGGTCACGGCCGACCTTGAGCATGGATTCGTTGATGTCCGCCAGGACGACTTGGCCGGTAGGGCCCACCAGGTGGGAAAACCGCTTGGTCAGGTCGCCAGTGCCGCCAGCGATGTCCAGTACGCGGTTGCCTGGACGCACGCCCGACAACTCGATCGTGAAGCGCTTCCACAGGCGGTGCATGCCGCCGGACAGCACGTCGTTCATCAGGTCGTACTTGGCCGCTACCGAGTGGAACACCTCAGCGACTTTTTCCGCTTTCTGGCTCTCGGGAACGTTCTTGAAGCCGAAGTGAGTGGTGGGTTCGGCATCGCTGCCTTTGCGCTGGTCAGTCATATCGCTGTCACCAAAAGAGAATGCGGGACATTCTAATGCCGGTGACCGTCTTTGTCTTGGCAAGGCTGAATGTAAGATAGCGATCCGCCGGGACGATTTGACGCACTCAGGGTCAAGGCGTTTCTGGCGAGTCCCGAAATAGCAGGAGTCCTTCAATGGCCCGTATTAGTGTTGAACGTGCCCATGGCCTGGGTAAGCAGGCAGCCCGTGAAAAGGCCGACAAACTGGCGCAGAAACTCGCCGATCAATATGGCCTCGAGCCACGCTGGGCGGGGGATACCCTGAATCTCAAGCGCTCCGGGGTCAAAGGCGCGGTGCATGTGGGCGAGTCGTCGATCCGCATCGACGTGGAGCTGGGCATGCTGATGTCGGCCATGAGCGGCACCATCAAGGCCGAGATCGAGAAGGCCCTGGACAAGGCCCTGGCCTGATCCCGGACGGCACGCCGCCTGGCGTGCTTTGCCGGTGAGTCGCGGGGCACTGCAAGGGTGCTCGAGAGCGATCACCGGCAAGTCGGCCCATAACTGGGCGATCATTGTTTTATTGCATTCGTTAGGGTGCCGATTCTAATTTTTCTCTCTAGGTTGTGCCTCAAGTCCTCTTTCCGAGGACAGTTCCTCAAACCTTCTGCGCATGAGGTGCACCATGGCCAAAGTAATCCTGAAGAAAAAAGTTGATGCTCAATCGACTGCTCTGAGCGAAGTCAAATCCTATGCTCGCAAGATCTGGTTAGCTGGCCTGGGCGCCTATGCCAAAGTCGGCCAGGAAGGTAGCGACTACTTCCAGGAGTTGATCAAGGCTGGTCAATCCGTTGAAAAGAAAGGCAAAAAAGTTGTGACTGAACAACTTGAGGCGGCCAACAGTCAGATCGATAGCGTCAAGGGGGATGTCACTACTCTTAAAGGTCGGGTCGAAGTGCAACTGGATAAAGTCGAGAAGGCTTTTGATACGCGCGTCGCCAGTGCCTTGAATCGTATCGGCATTCCGTCTAAACATGACGTTGAGACACTCTCTGCTAAGCTCGATGAGCTGACCGCACTGCTCGAACGTGTCGCGCGTAAACATTAAGGAGAACGGGATGGCTGGTAAAAAGAATACTGAAAAAGAAGGCAGCTCGTGGATCGGGAAAGTCGAAGAGTACTCCCGTAAAATTTGGCTTGCTGGTTTAGGCGTGTACTCGAAAATCGACTCTGACGGCAGCAAGCTTTTCGAATCCTTGGTCAAGGATGGCGAAAAAGCCGAGAAGCTGACCAAGAATGTGGTCGGTAAGAAAGTCGACGCAGCCAAAGACTCCGCGAACTCGGCCAAGTCGCGCATCAGCGACGTCAAGGACCGCGCGCTGGGCAAGTGGGACGAGCTGGAAGGGGCTTTCGACAAGCGCCTGAACAGCGCCATTTCGCGCCTGGGCGTACCGAGCCGCAATGAAGTGAAGGCGCTGCACGACAAGGTCGATACCCTGACCAAGCAGATCGAGAAACTCACTGGTGCCAAGGTTGCGCCGGTCGCGGCCAAGACCGCTGCCGCCAAGCCTGCGGCCAAGCCCCTGGCCAAGCCAGCCGCCAAGCCGGCAGCCAAGGCCGCTGCGAAACCGGCCGCCAAGCCCGCTGCCAAGACTGCAGCTGCCAAGCCTGCGGCCAAACCGGCAGCCAAGCCAGTCGCGGCCAAACCCGCGGCCAAGCCGGCCGCCAAGCCTGCGGCGAAAACCGCAGCGGCCAAGCCAGCCGCCAAGCCTGCTGCGAAGCCGGCCGTGGCGAAGAAGCCAGCAGCCAAGAAGCCCGCAGCCAAGCCAGCAGCCAAACCTGCCGTCGCGGCCAAGCCTGCAACCGCAGCCCCGGCAGCCCCGGCCAGCTCTGCGAACTCCGTCGCAGCGCCGGCTCCGGCTTCCAGCCCGGCCGCCACCTCGACCCCGGCGGCGCCAAGCAGCCAGTCCTGATTCCATCAGGCAGACGAAAACGCCCGGCCTGTGAAGACCGGGCGTTTTTCATGGGCGTCCGGCAGCCCTGCTACGGATGTTCGTCCAGGTAGCGCAGGGCCATTTGTTCGGTGGCCAGCTTGGCGGGCGGCAGCAAGTGCGGTGCCACCAGCATCATGATCTGGTAGACCACCAGGCGCACTTCCCCTTCACGATCGAGAATCCGCTGGTAATCCAGGGAGAACAGCAAGGTCATGGTGATCTGTTCCACCAATTGCCCCAGGGCCTGGGTGCCGCTGACCAGTTGCCCCATGGTCTTGAGTCGCGCCAGCAGCGCCGCGAGCGTGCGCTTGAGGGCGTTGAGCAGGTTGCGAATGCCCTTGGCCAGCTTCGGCAGGCGGCCGGCCAGGTTGGACAGGTCCTGGAACAGGAAGCGGTAGTGGGCCAGGCGCTCGACGATCAGGTGCAGGAACAGCCAATAGTCTTCCGGTGCCAGCTGGGCATCGGAGGGCGGGTCCAAAAGCGGCGTCAATTCGTTCTGGAAGCGCTCGAAAAGACCGAGGACCAACGGTTCCTTGCCATGGAAATGGTAATAGAGGTTGCCGGGGCTGATCCCCATTTCATTGGCCACCTCCATGGTGGAGACATTGGGCTCGCCCTTCTGGTTGAACAACTGCAGGGCACATTCGAGTATCCGGTCGCGGGTCTTCATCCTGACTTCTTGTCGGTCCATTGAGGGCGCGGCGATGAGCGCCGCGGGGCAAGGGGTATTCAGCGCACGCGCACATAGGTGCCTGGCGCGGCCTCCATCGGTGGATAGTTCTGGCTGCCGAGGGCGGCCAGGGTGTCCCGTTGCGCTCCCGAGCGTTCCTGGATCCAGGCCAGCCACTGGCTCCACCAACTGCCATCGACATGCTTGGCATCGTAGTACCAGGCCCGGGGGTCGCTGCTGAGCTTGGGGTTCTCCACGTAGTTCGCCTTGGGGTTGCCTGGCGGGTTGAGGATGCTCTGGACATGCCCGCTGTTGGACAACACGAAGCGGCGCTCGCCACCCAGCAGCAGGGTCGAGCGGTACACCGCGTCCCACGGGGTGATGTGGTCGTTGATCCCGGCCACGCTGAAGCTGTCCACCGTGACCTTCTGCAGGTCGATTGGCGTGCCGCATATCTCCAGGCCACCGACGTGGCTCATGGGGTTGTGCTTGAAGAAGTCCAGCAGGTCGCCGTGCAGGGCCGCCGGTAGCCGGGTGCTGTCGTTGTTCCAGTAGAGAATGTCGAAGACCGGCGGCTCCTTGCCCAGCAGATAGTTGTTGACCCAGTAGTTCCAGATCAGGTCGTTGGGCCGCATCCAGGCGAACACCCTGGCCATGTCGCGACCATCCAGCACGCCTTGCTGGTAGGAACGGCGCTTGGCCGCTTCCAGGGTCTTTTCGTCGGCGAACAGGGTGGCCGGGCTATCCAGTTGGCTATCCAGCAGGCTCACCAGGTAGGTGGCACTGGAGACCCGGCGCAGTTGTCGCTTGGCTTGCAGATGGCCTTGCAGGGCGGCGATGGTCAGGCCGCCAGCGCAGGCGCCCATCAGGTTCACATCACGACTGCCGGTGATGGAGCGAGTGACGTTCATGGCCTCTTCGACGGCCTCGACATAGCTCGACAGACCCCATTCGCGATGGCGCACATCCGGATTGCGCCAGCTGACCATGAACACCTGGAGGCCGTTCTTCAGGCAGTACTGGACGAAGCTGTTGGCCGGGCTGAGATCGAAGATGTAGTACTTGTTGACCTGGGGCGGCACGATCAGCAGGGGCTTGGCGTACTGCTTCTCGCTCATGGGGCTGTACTGGATCAGCTCCAGCTGCTCGTTGCGAAACACCACCGAGCCCGGGGTGACGGCCAGGTTCCGGCCGACCTCGAAGGCATGCTTGGTGACCTGGCTGGGCAGGCCGTTGTTGTGCAGCAGGTCGTCCACCAGGTTGCCGATGCCACGCACCACGCTGTTGCCGCCGGTGTTGAAGAGCTCCTTGACCGCCAGCGGATTGAGCAGGGTGTTGGACGGCGACACCGCGTCGTTGAGCAGGGAGAAGGCGAAGTGCGCGCGGGCCCGGTCGTCGTCCTCCATGCCGCTGTCGTCGATCCAGTCCCGCACCTGCTTCTGCCAGCTCAGGTAGGCCTGCAGGCCTCGCTTGTAGAAGGGATTGAGGCTCCAGGCCGGGTCGGCGAAGCGGTTGTCCTTGGGGTTGGGCTTGTGCAGTGTCTCGCCCAGCAGCACCCGGCCCAACTGGTTGCCCAGGGCCAGGGTGTGGCGAACGCTGTGCAGCGGGTTGCGCAGGCTGTGGGCGGCCAGGCTGCGCAGGGTGGAGAGCAAGTCCCGCCCCCGCAGGCCAGTGATCGCGCTCTGCGCTGTGATGTAGGTCGCAGGGGCGGGCAGCGAGCCCTGCGCAGGCTTGTCTTGCATGAGTCAACACTCCTTCGTCAAACCACTAACAAGCAGACCAATTCAAGACAGATACCTTAGTCGGTCCTGGCCCTTCTTGCGCGCGACGGTCCTGTCGACGGGGATGTTTTACTTGGTGGGCTGCGCGGGTAGCGGATGCGGGTGCATCACGGCGCGTTGCCGCTCCTCCTGGAGGAACTTCATGATGATCGGGGCGACGGCTTCGGCCCGGGTGATGAGGAACAGGTGGCCGTCATCGATGATGTGCAGCTGGGCGTTGGGGATGCGCCAGGCCAGCATGCGCATGTTGATCAGGGGGATCAGCGGGTCGTCGTCGCCGGCCAGGACCAGGGTCGGCTGGTGGATCTTGTGCAGCCAGTGGATGCTGGTCCAGCCCACTCCGGCGAACAACTGCCAGTAGTAACCCAGCTTGCCCGCCGAGCGCACTTTCGCCGCGTGCTCGGCCGCCAGGTTCGGGTCGCGGCGAAAGGCGCCGCCGTAGATCAGCGGGGCGATCCGCATGACGTGGGACGGCTGCACGTAGCGTCGTGGGCTGGCCATCATCCACAACACCTTGGGCTTGCCGGGGACCATGAAGGCACCGGCGGCCGTCGCGGCCAGCACCAGCTTCTTGCAGCGCTCGGGATAGTCGTAGGCGAACTGCTGGGCCAGGGCCCCGCCCCAGGACACGCCCACGGCGTTGACCTGGCCATAGTCGAGGTAGTCGAGCATCCGCGCGGTGAGCTTGGCCAGCCCCGGAAAGCGGTAGGGCCGGCTCGGGGTCGATGAGCCGCCCACGCCCGGGACATCGAAGGCGATGACCTCCAAATCCGGGTCCAGGGCCTGGACGAAGGGGAACACCAGCTCCAGGTTGGCGCCGATGCCGTTGAAGATCAGCAGCGGCGTCAAGTGCGGCTTGCCGGGGCGAACCGCGGTGCGGATGGTCTGGCCATCCAGGTCGACGGTGCGGAAGATGAAGGAATGTGGCATGCCGTAGCCCTGTGTGTTGAACCTTTGGAGGCGCCGGTCCGGCCACCTCCGGATTTCCTGAGGCCAGGCCTCGTATCAAGAATAGGGCGTGGCGGCACCTTGGGTAGCCGCCGTTGATGCCTGTTTAGCGTTCGTGCACATAGGTGCCCGGCGAGGCCTCGCCGGCCACGTATTTCTTGCTGCCCAGCCCGCTTGGCGCCGGCTTCAGTTCCCCCGAGCGCTCTGCTTGCCAGGCCTGCCAGTACAGCCACCAGGAATCGGTGTGCTTGACCGAGTTCTCCTGCCACTGGTCGGGACACTCCGGGATCTCGGAGCTGGTCATGTAGCGCGCCTTGGGGTTGCCCGGCGGGTTGAGGATGCTCTGGATATGGCCGCTGCTGGACAGCACGAACTCCACATGGCCGCCGAACAGTTGCGCCGACTTGTAGCAGGACTTCCAGGGCGTGATGTGGTCGTTGGTGCCGGCGAGGGAGAAGATGTCGGCGGTCACCTGCTTCAAGTCGATCGGCGTGCCGCACACTTCCAGGGCATTGGCCCGGGTCAGTGGGTTGTTCTTGAACATTTCGATCAGGTCGCCATGGAAGGCGGCGGGCAGGCGCGTGGTGTCGTTGTTCCAGAACAGGATGTCGAATACCGGTGGTTCGTTGCCCAGCAGGTAGTTGTTGACCCAGTAGTTCCAGATCAGGTCGTTGGGGCGCATCCAGGCGAAGACCTTGGCCATGTCCCGGCCTTCGAGGACACCGGCCTGATAGGAGTGGCGCTTGGCCGCCTCCAGGGTCTGCTCGTCGACGAACAGCGCCACCTGGGTATCCACGGTGGTATCGAGCACGCTGACCAGCAGGGTCAGGGCGTTGACCTTCTTCTGCCCCAAGGCCGCGTAGTGCCCCAGCAGCGCGGTGCAGGTAATGCCGCCGGAACAGGCGCCGAGCATGTTCACGTCGTCGCTGCCGGTGATGGCGGTGACCACGTCGACCGCTTCCTTCAAGGCCTCGATGTAGGTGGACAGGCCCCATTCGCGCTGGGCCTTGGTGGGGTTGCGCCAGCTGACGATGAAGGTCTGCACGTTGTTGCGCAGGCAGAAGCGCGCCAGGCTCTTGTCCGGGCTGAGGTCGAAGACGTAGAACTTGTTGATCTGCGGCGGTACCACCAGCAGTGGTCGCTCATGCACCTGCTCGGTGATCGGTCGGTACTGGATCAGCTCCAGCACATCGTTGCGAAACACCACGGCACCTTCGCTGGTGCCCAGGTTCTTGCCCACTTCGAAGGCATCCATGTTGACCTGGCTGGGCATGCCGCCGTTGTGCACCAGGTCCTTGGCCAAGTGTGACAAGCCGTCCAGCAGGCTCTTGCCGCCGGTCTCGAAGAAGCGCTTGACCGCAGCGGGGTTGGCCGCGCTGTTGGTCGGGGCCATGGCCTCGGTCAGGAGGTTGATCACGAAATGCCCGCGGCTGATGTCCTGTTCGGACAGGCTGCTGCTGCCGATCCAGTCGTGGAGCTCCTTGCGCCACGCCAGGTAGGTTTGCAGGTAGCGCCGGTAGAGCGGGTTCTGGCTCCAGGCCGGGTCGATGAAGCGACGGTCGTCGCCGTCGGGCTGCAAGGGCGACTTGCCGAGCAGCACGTTCTTCAGTTCGAGGCCGAAGTGCGCGACGTGCTTGACGCTGTGGATGGGTTGTTTGATGGCCTGGGCGAGCACCATTCGAGCAGAGGTAAGCAGATCCTTTCTACGCAAGCCGATGACTGGATTGAGCCCCAGGGTGTTCTCCGAGGCTTGGCGTTTCAGGTCATCGTTGTTCTTGTTACTCATCTACGACGCTCCATTGTCCTGAGACGAGTACCGGACCTGCTGTGTAGTTACACAGCACGAGGCCAGGCACTACTACTCGGGTGACCGTTGATTGCCACTGCTGCGGTTACTTTGCAGAACTCTGCAGGGAACTTGCCAGATCCATTGGTTACCCGAGTTTATTTTTTTTCGCAAGCAGGCCATTCATTGGCCATGCAGCCCTGCATTCAAACAGATGAAATTAGAAAATGCCCTCTAAACAGCCGGAGCCTTGAGCTAGAGCATCAGCTTGACCACGGACTCGCTCGGATCGCGGGATTTGCCGGCGGCCTCGAGTTGCTGCAGATAGTCGCTCCACAACTCTTCCTGGCGCAGCGCCAACTGGTACAGGTAGTCCCAGGTGAACAAGCCGCTGTCATGGCCGTCGTCGAAGGTCAATTTCAGTGCGTACTGGCCGGCGGGCTCGATCTTGTCCAGGCCGACGCCGAGCTTGCCGAACTGCAGGATGGGGTTGCCGTGGCCCTGGACCTCGGCGGAGGGGGAGTGGACCCGCAGGAACTCCGCGGGCAGGTGGTAGACCTCGTCCGGCCCGTAGGTCAGGGTCAGGGTCTTGGAGGCTTTGTGCAGGTTGATGCCGGTGGGCAGGCGGGCCATGGACGTTCTCTCTTGAGCTTCAAGCCATAAGCTTCAAGCTACAAGAAGGGAGATTCAAGCCATCGCGGATAAAACAGCAGGGAAGGGTTGCTGCAAGCGACGCGAATCGGTCTGTCGCTTGCAGCTCGCAGCCTGGCGCTTACAGGATGTAGCGCGACAGGTCTTCGTTCTGCGCCAGTTCGCCCAGGTGGCTGTTGACGTAGGCCGCGTCGATGCGGATCGGCTCTTCGCTGTGGGCGCTGGCCAGGTCGCCGGCGCTGAACGACACCTCTTCGAGCAGGCGCTCGAGCAGGGTGTGCAGGCGGCGGGCACCGATGTTCTCGGTCTTCTCGTTGACCTGGTAGGCGATCTCTGCCAGGCGCTTGATGCCCTCGTCGGCGAACTCGATGCCCAGGCCTTCGGTCTTGAGCAGCGCGCAGTACTGTTCGGTCAGCGAGGCATGGGGCTCCTTGAGGATGCGCTCGAAGTCTTCCGGAGTCAGGGCCTTGAGTTCGACCCGGATCGGCAGCCGGCCTTGCAGCTCGGGCACCAGGTCGCTTGGCTTGCTCAGGTGGAACGCGCCGGAAGCGATGAACAGGATGTGGTCGGTCTTGACCATGCCCAGCTTGGTGTTGACGGTGCAGCCTTCGATCAGCGGCAGCAGGTCGCGCTGCACGCCCTCGCGGGAGACATCGGCACCGCCGACGTTGCCACGTTTGGCCACCTTGTCGATCTCGTCGATGAACACGATGCCGTGCTGCTCTACCGCTTCCAGGGCCTTGGCCTTGAGCTCTTCCTCGTTGACCAGGCGGCTCGCTTCTTCATCGCGAACCATCTTCAGCGCTTCCTTGACCTTGAGCTTGCGGGTCTTGCGCTTGCCCTTGCCCATGTTGGCGAACAGGCTTTGCAGCTGGTTGGTCATCTCTTCCATGCCGGGTGGCGCGGCGATCTCGACGCCCATGTTCTCGGCGACTTCGATCTCGATTTCCTTGTCGTCCAGCTGGCCTTCGCGCAGGCGCTTGCGGAACAGCTGGCGAGTGTTGGAGTCGCTGCTGGTCTGCGCGGCTTCCTCGGCGAAGCTGCTGACCCGAGCCTGGGGCAGCAGGGCGTCGAGGATGCGGTCCTCGGCGGCGTCTTCGGCGCGGTGGCGCACGCGGACGATCTCCTGCTCGCGGAGCATCTTCAGCGCGGCGTCGGCCAGGTCGCGGATGATCGACTCGACGTCGCGGCCGACATAACCGACTTCGGTGAACTTGGTCGCTTCGACCTTGATGAAGGGTGCGTTGGCCAGCTTGGCCAGGCGCCGGGCGATCTCGGTCTTGCCCACGCCGGTAGGGCCGATCATCAGGATGTTCTTGGGCGTGACCTCGGCGCGCAGCTCGGCCGGCAGCTGCATGCGCCGCCAGCGGTTGCGCAGGGCGATGGCCACGGCGCGCTTGGCGTCGTCCTGGCCGATGATATGGCGATTGAGTTCGTGGACGATTTCGCGGGGGGTCATGGACATAGTAATTGGCGGTTCTCAAGCAGGAATGAATGCCGTGGCAGGGGAGCCTGCCGCCTGGCGGCAGGTCCGGGCCGGAACAGGCTTATTCCGCGAGATCCTGCTCCTCGATGGTTTGAGTGTGGTTGGTGAATACACAGATATCGCCGGCGATGCCCAGGGCGGTCTCGACGATCTCGCGAGCCGACAGGTCGGTCTTCTTCAGCAATGCGCTGGCCGCGGCCTGGGCGTAGGCGCCACCGGAACCCATGGCGATCAGGCCGTCCTCGGGTTCGACCACGTCGCCGTTGCCGGTGATGATCAGCGAGGCATCCTTGTTGGCCACGGCCAGCATGGCCTCCAGGCGGCTCAGGGAACGATCGGTACGCCACTCCTTGGCCAGCTCGACGGCGGCGCGGATCAGGTGGCCCTGGTGTTTTTCCAGCTGGCCTTCGAAGCGTTCGAACAGGGTGAAGGCGTCGGCGGTGGCCCCGGCGAAGCCGGCAATGACCTGGCCGTGGTACAGGCGGCGAACTTTTTTCGCATTGCCTTTCATCACGGTGTTGCCAAGGGAAACCTGGCCGTCGCCGCCCATGACGACTTTGCCGTGGCGGCGGACTGAAACGATGGTGGTCAAGGGAAAGTCTCCACGCAGCGGGGCGAAAGTGCCCAGATGGAAACTCATATGGGGGTGGCGAGAGCTTTTTCAACTGCCGGGATGGCAGAGAGACGAGTGGCTTGGTGACGGCGGGTGGGAGGGCGCGCCCTCTTTTGGCGCGATAAGCGCACAAAAGAGGGCAGGATTGCCCGGACAGGGCGAGGGCGTCAGCGGTTCTGGCGTTGTTGCAACAGCAGGTTGCTGAAGCCGGCGCCAGCCAGCTGTTTCTGAGCCACGGTCAGTTGCTCGCGATTGCTGAACGGGCCGACCAGTACCCGGTACCAGGTCTCGTCCTTCACCGTGCCGGATTCGACCGACACCGGCTGGCCCAGCAGGATGATCTGCGCACGGACCTTGTCGGCATCGGCTTCCTTGCGGAACGATCCGGCCTGGAGGAAGAACTTGGTCACCGGCGCGGCCTTGGCCACCGGTGGCGCAGGTGGCGGGGTGATGCCGGCCAGGGCCGCCTGGGCCCGGGCGGTGTCGATCTTCGCAGCTTCCGCTGGTGTCACCGGAGTGGTCGGCACCGGCGGTACCTGTGGCGTGGGCAGGGTTTTTTCCGGCACGGCTTCCGGCGGCACAATGACCTCCGATTCCGGCAGCAGGGTGTAGAAGTCGTACTTGGGCTTCACCGGCTGCTGCGGGCTGGGTGGGGTCTTGTTGGCCTCGGCGATCTTGCTGGCCTTCTGCTGCTCGATCTTCTCGCGCTTGACGCTGTCGCCGCCCTTGCCTGGCTCGAGCTTCATCAGGAACACGATGAAGGCGCCGATGGTCAGGCCGATGGCCAGCCACAACCAGCCCGGGATCGGCTTCTTGGCCGGGGGCTGGTAACGACTGGCGCCACGCTTGGGTGCAGGTTTTTTCTTGGCAGCCAACTTACATTTGCTCCAGGACTTCGAGGCCCAGCAGTTCCAGACCTTGCTTGAGGGTACGCCGGGTCAGCTCGGTCAGGCGCAGGCGGCTATTCATCTGCTCGGGAGTCTCGGCTGCCAGGATCGGGCAGTTTTCGTAGAAGCTGGAGAACAGCCCGGCCACATCGTACAGGTAGCTGCACAGCACGTGTGGGGTGCCTTTTTCGGCAACGTTGTTGAGGATCTCGCCAAACTGCGCCAGGCGCGCTGCCAGCTCCAGCTCCTGGGCGGCGTGCAGCTCGATCTTGCCCTGGACCTGGCTGAAGTCCTTGCCCAGCTTGCGGAACACGCCGGCAGCGCGGGTGTAGGCGTACAGCAGGTAGGGCGCGGTATTGCCTTCGAAGTTGAGCATCAGGTCGAAGTTGAAGCTGTAGTCGCTGGTGCGGTGCTTGGACAGGTCGGCGTACTTCACCGAGTCGATGCCCACCACCTTGGCGATGCGCCGCAGGTCGGCTTCCGGCAGCTGCGGGTTCTTTTCCTTCACCAGGGCGTAGGCCCGCTCCTCGGCTTCGGTCAGCAGGTCGATCAGCTTCACGGTGCCGCCGTCACGGGTCTTGAACGGACGGCCGTCGGCGCCGTTCATGGTGCCGAAGCCCATGTGCTCCATGTCCATCGGATGGGTGACGAAGCCGGCCTTGTGGGCCACTGCGAACACTTGCTGGAAGTGCAGGGCCTGGCGCTGGTCGACGAAGTACAGGGCGCGGTCGGCCTTGAGCTTGCCGCTGCGGTAGCGCACGGCGGCCAGGTCGGTGGTGGCGTACAGGTAGCCGCCGCCGGCCTTGACGATGATCACTGGCAGCGGCTCGCCCTCGGCGTTCTTGAACTCGTCGAGGAACACGCACTGGGCGCCATTGCTCTCCACCAGCATGCCCTGGGCCTTGAGGTCGTTGACCACGTTGATCAGGTCATCGTTGTAGGCGCTCTCGCCCATCACGTCGGCCATGGTCAGCTTGACGTTGAGCAGCTCGTAGATCTTCTGGCAGTGGGACAGGGAGATGTCCTTGAACTTGGTCCACAGGGCCAGGCAGTCCGGGTCGCCGGCCTGCAGCTTGACCACCAGGCTCCGGGCGCGGTCGGCGAAGGCTTCGGACTCGTCGAAGCGTTGCTTGGCGGCGCGGTAGAAATTCTCCAGGTCCGACAGCTCGTCGCTGGTGATGGGGTTCTCTTCCAGGTAGGCCATCAGCATGCCGAACTGGGTACCCCAGTCGCCCACGTGGTTCTGGCGGATCACGGTGTCGCCGAGGAACTCCAGGACCCGCGCCACGCCGTCGCCGATGATGGTGGAGCGCAGGTGGCCAACGTGCATTTCCTTGGCCAGGTTGGGCGCCGACATGTCGATCACGGTGCGTTGCGCCGGGCCGGCCTTGCGCACGTTCAGGTGGGCGTCGTCGAGCGCTGCGTCCAGGCGCGCGGCCAGGGCCTGGGTGTTCTGGAAGAAGTTGATGAAGCCCGGGCCGGCGATTTCCGCCTTGCTCAGGTTCTCGTCGGCCGGCAGGGCGGCGATGATCTTTTCCGCCAGGTCGCGCGGTTTCATGCCGGCCGGCTTGGCCAGCATCATGGCGATGTTGCTGGCGAAGTCGCCATGGGTCTTGTCGCGGGTGTTCTCGACCTGGATCGCCGGCGCCAGGCCTTCTGGCAACACACCTTCGGCGACGAGTTGGGTGATGGCTTGCTGGATGAGCTGGCGAATGGTGTCTTTCATGGTCTTCTCTTTCGACCGCTGGCGCGGCGGCGCTTCGGTGCGCAGGTGGAAAAACTGGGCATTATCCGTTGCCAAGGGCAGGTTGCCAACCTTTGGGGGGTGAGCGGCAAGCGAGCCGGTCGCAGGCTGCTTATTACAGCTTGGAGCAACTGGGGCGGCGGCTCAGTACAGGTCGACCGGGTCCACATCCAGCGACCAGCGAACCTGCCGGCCGCCGGGCATCTGCTCCAGCACCAGCAGCCAGCTGCTGAGCA
This sequence comes from Pseudomonas piscis, assembly GCF_009380155.1. GTDB lineage: Bacteria > Pseudomonadota > Gammaproteobacteria > Pseudomonadales > Pseudomonadaceae > Aquipseudomonas > Aquipseudomonas piscis. The sequence continues at coordinate 336,984 of NZ_WHUV01000004.1, forward strand.
GGCGGTGCAGCGGTGCCCGGGCATTGGCCTGCAGCAGCAATTGCGCTCGATAGCGTCCGGCCCGGCGCTCCATGGGCGCGGGTACCGGTCCGAGCAATTCGATCCCTGCCGACTGCTGTTCGGCCAGCAGGCGCTCGGCCTCGCTGCAAGCTTCGTCGAGGAAGGCCTCGGCCTGGCCCGGCTTGTGGGCTTCGGCCCGCAGCAGCGCCAAGTGGGCGAAGGGCGGCAGGCCGGCGGCGCGGCGTTCGCTCAGGGCTTGCTCGGCGAAGGCGAAGTAGCCTTGCTCGGTCAGCTGCACCAGCAGCGGATGATCGGCCAGGTGCGTCTGGATGATCACCTTGCCCGGTTCCTCGGCGCGGCCTGCGCGGCCGGCCACCTGGACGATCAATTGCGCCATGCGTTCGCTGGCGCGAAAGTCCCCGGAAAACAGGCCGCCGTCGGCATCCAGGATCGCCACCAGGGTCACCCTGGGGAAGTGATGCCCCTTGGCGAGCATCTGCGTGCCCACCAGGATGCACGGCTGGCCCTTCTGGATGGTGGCGAACAGCTGGTTCATCGCGTCCTTGCGCGAGGTGCTGTCGCGGTCCACCCGCAGGACCGGGTAGTCGGGGAACAGGATGCCCAGGCGTTCTTCCGCCCGTTCGGTGCCGGCGCCCACCGGCCGCAGATCGACCTTGCCGCACTGCGGGCAATGCCGCGGCACTCGCTCCACATGGCCGCAATGGTGGCAGCGCAGCTCGCCCGAGCGTTGGTGTACCGTCATGCGGGCGTCGCAGCGCTCGCATTCGGACATCCAGCCGCAGTCATGGCACAGCAGGGTCGGGGCGAAGCCGCGGCGATTGAGGAACACCAGGACCTGTTGCCCGGCGGCCAGGGTCTGGCCGATAGCCTGCTGCATGGGGCCGGAGATGCCGCTGTCCAGCGGCCGGCTCTTGACGTCCAGGCGCAGGAAGCGCGGCGGCTTGGCGCCGCCGGCCCGTTCGTTCATGCGCAGCAGGCCATAGCGGCCGGTGTAGGCGTTGTGCAGGCTTTCCAGGGAAGGGGTGGCCGAACCCAGGACGATCGGGATGTCTTCCTGGCGGGCGCGGACCAGGGCCAGGTCCCGGGCGTGGTAGCGCAGGCCCTCCTGCTGTTTATAGGAGCCGTCGTGCTCCTCGTCGATGATGATCAGGCCGGGATTCTTCATCGGCGTGAACAGCGCGGAACGGGTGCCGATGATGATGTCGGCCTCGCCGTCCCGGGCGGCCAGCCAGGCGTCCAGGCGTTCGCGGTCGTTGACCGCCGAGTGCAGCAGGGCGATGCGCGCGTTGAAACGCTGTTCGAAGCGCGCCAGGGTCTGGGGGCCGAGGTTGATCTCCGGGATCAGCACCAGGGCCTGCTTGCCAGCTTCGAGGGTTTCGCGGATCAGCTGCAGATAGACCTCGGTCTTGCCGCTGCCGGTGACCCCTGCCAGAAGAAAGGCATGGTAGCTGTCGAATCCGGCGCGGATGGCCTCGTAGGCGGCACGTTGTTCGCTGTTGAGTGGCAGTTCCGGCTGGGCCAGCCAGTGTTCGTGGCGGGCCCCGGGGGCATGCCTGCGCACTTCCACCTGGACCAGCTCCTTGGCCAGCAGCAGGTCCAGGCTGTCCTTGCTCAACATCAACTTGCTCAGCAACCCGTGGGGGACGCCGTGAGGGTGCTGGGCCAGGGTCGTCAGGGCGTCGCGCTGGCGTGGGGCACGGGCGATGCGCGGATCGTCAAGGCGGGCCCCGGGGGCTATCGACCAGAAGCGCTCCTGGCGGGCCTCGGCCGGTTCGCCCTGGCGCAGCAGCACCGGCAGCGCCCAGCTCAGGGTATCCCCCAGGCTGTGCTGGTAGTACTGGGCGGTCCACAGGCACAGCTTGAACAAGGCCGCCGGCAGCGGCGGAGTGGGGTCGAGCAGGGCCAGGGCCGGCTTGAGCTTGTCCGCCGGCACCTCACTGTGATCGGCCACCTGGACCAGGATGCCGATCATCTCGCGACGGCCGAACGGCACCCGCAGGCGCATGCCCGGCTGCAGTTGTGCGCGCAGCACGCCGGCCGGGGCACGATAGTCGAACAGGCGGCGCAGGGGCGAGGGCAGGGCGAGGCGCAGGATGGCGTCGGGCACGCGGGGGAGTCTCACAGGACAGGCGATGGATAGGGGTCGGAGCCTAACAGACGAGCGGTGGAGTGTCCTGCACAAGCGTATGGGCGGGCCGTGGAGGGCCAGCCAGGGCGAGGGCTGGCCTGTCAAGCTCACGAGGATTTTTTCTGATGGGGGGTTATGCGGATCCCTTGCGCGATTGCTTGGGTCTGGTAGAATCCGCGCCCTAATTCGTGCGGTATTCAACAATAGTGTTGGGTGGCGGCACGCTAGCCTGAGGAATTCATCATGAAAGCCGATATCCATCCAGTATACGAAGCCATTACCGCTACTTGCAGCTGCGGTAACGTCATCGAAACTCGCTCCACCCTGGCCAAGCCTCTGAGCCTGGACGTGTGCAACGAGTGCCACCCGTTCTACACCGGTAAGCAGAAGACTCTGGACGTTGGCGGTCGTGTCGACAAGTTCAAGTCGCGCTTCGGTGCTTTCGGCGCAACGAAAAAGGCCTGAGGCTGATCGTTCTGGAAAGCCGATACCGACTTTCCTCGCTGATGAAAAAGGCGTCCCTGGTGGGCGCCTTTTTTGTGCCTGCGATTTGGCTGACAGCTGCCCAGGCATTCTGCCCGGCACCCGTGCCGGCGACCGTGGTTCCTGCGAGCGTGCTGCGGGTGGTGGATGGCGACACCTTGCGCCTCAAGGACGGCCGCAGCGTACGCATGATCGGTCTCAACGCGCCGGAACTGGCCAGGGGCGGACGCAAGGCCGAGCCGCTGGCGATAGCGGCGCGCAGGCGCCTGGAGCAACTGGTGGCGCAGAGCGGTGGTCGGGTCGGCCTGGTCCTCGGGCGCGAGCGGCATGATCGCTATGGCCGGACCCTGGCTCACGTCTATGGAGCCAGCGGCCTCAATTTCGAGTCCCGGTTGATCGCCGAGGGGCTCGCCTATCGCATTGCCCTGGCGCCGAATGTCGCACTGGTCGCCTGCCAGCAGGCCGCCGAAGACCACGCGCGCCGGACCCGGCTTGGGTTATGGCGGCAATCACCTGTACTGAAAGCGGAGCAGATCCGTGCCCCGGGGTTTGCCTTGCTCTCTGGGCGGGTGAGCAAGGTCGAGCACAATCGCAGTGGGGTTTGGATCACATTGCACGGCTCGGTTGTATTGCGCATTGCCCCCAATATCCGGGACGGCTTCGCCCCCGGGCGGCTCAAGCACCTTGCAGGACGGCGGGTCGAGGCTCGTGGCTGGGTGGTGGAGCGGCGCCGCCAGGGCGCTTCCCGGTCTGTCGGCGCGCGCTGGATGATCTCGCTGAAGGACTCCTCGATGCTCAGGATTCCCTGAAACTGAAAGAATTGTAGACATTTTTCAATTGAATTGTGAACAGTCGAAAGCCTTGTGGGCTGCGGTTCTTGGCCCAAAGTCGTAGGCTGCGGGCCTTGACAGGGGTGACTGGGCAGTCTTGTGGGGACTATGCGACACGGGTATCCTCGGCGGTCCGTCTGTCCAACAGTAAAAGCGGAATGCCCACATGTCTGATTTGAAAACTGCCGCTCTCGAATATCATGCCAATCCTCGCCCAGGGAAGCTGAGTGTCGAGCTCACCAAGGCCACTGCTACCGCTCGCGACCTGGCGCTGGCCTACAGCCCTGGCGTAGCCGAACCGGTACGTGAGATCGCTCGCGATCCGGAACTGGCCTACAAGTACACCGGCAAAGGCAACCTGGTTGCCGTCATTTCCGATGGCACCGCTATTCTCGGCCTGGGTAACCTCGGCCCGCTGGCCTCCAAGCCGGTGATGGAAGGCAAGGGCGTGCTGTTCAAGCGTTTCGCCGGCATCGACGTGTTCGACATCGAAGTCGATGCCGAAAGCCCGCAAGCCTTCATCGACACCGTCAAGCGCATCTCCATCACCTTCGGCGGTATCAACCTGGAAGACATCAAGGCGCCGGAGTGCTTCGAGATCGAGCGCGCCCTGATCGAACAGTGCGATATCCCGGTATTCCATGATGACCAGCACGGTACCGCCATCGTGACCGCGGCCGGCATGATCAATGCCCTGGAAATCGCCGGCAAGACCCTGGCCGAAGCCAAGATCGTCTGCCTGGGCGCCGGCGCTGCCGCCATCTCCTGCATGAAACTGCTGGTAAGCATGGGCGCGCAGATCGAGAACATCTTCATGGTCGACCGTACCGGCGTGATCCACTCCGGTCGTGACGATCTGAACCAGTACAAGGCGGTGTTCGCCCACGCTACCGACAAGCGCACCCTGACTGACGCCCTGCAAGGTGCCGACGTGTTCGTGGGCCTGTCCGGCCCGAACCTGCTGAGCCCTGAAGGCCTGAAGTCCATGGCGCCGAACCCGATCGTGTTCGCCTGCTCCAACCCTGATCCAGAGATCGCCCCGGAACTGGCCCATGCCACCCGTGACGACGTGATCATGGCTACCGGCCGCTCGGACTACCCGAACCAGGTGAACAACGTACTGGGCTTCCCGTTCATCTTCCGTGGCGCCCTGGACGTTCGCGCCAAGCGCATCAACGAAGAGATGAAGATCGCCGCCGCCAACGCCCTGCGCGAACTGGCCAAGCTGCCGGTGCCACAGGAAGTCTGCGACGCCTACGGCGGCATCAAGCTGGAATACGGCCGTGAATACATCATTCCGAAGCCTATGGATGCCCGCCTGATCACCGTGATCTCCGATGCTGTGGCCAAGGCCGCCATCGAGACTGGCGTAGCTACCCTGCCATATCCGAAGAACTACCCGCTGAAAAGCGTGAACGACGTGTTCAACGGCTAATTGCAGCCCATAAAAAAACCCGGCCATCGAGCCGGGTTTTTTTATGGGGAAGTTTCAAGCCTCAAGCTGCAAGGGTTCCTTGTCGCTTGAGGCTCGTAGCTTGCGCTGCTGTTCTAGAACAGGTCGATCGGTGCCGCCTCGTCCGCAGGCAACGGGCTGCCAGGAGCGACGCCATTGCCCAGTTCGTTGACCGAGGGCGGGGTGTCCTCGCTCTTGAACAGCTCGAAGTAGGCGTTCGGCGTGCCCGGAGCGGCTGCACGGCCGCTGACCGGGTCGACCCGCAGGCTGAGGATGCCTTCCGGCTCGGCCAGGGTATGCGGCGGCTTGCCCTTGAGGGCCGCGCCCATGAAGTTCATCCAGATCGGCAGGGCCACGGTGCCGCCGTACTCGCGACGTCCCAGGCTCTCGGGTTGATCGAAGCCGGTCCAGACGGTGGTCACGTAGTCGGCGTTGTAGCCGGAGAACCAGGCATCCTTGGATTCGTTGGTGGTACCGGTCTTGCCGGCCAGGTCCGAACGGCCCAGGGCCAGGGCGCGGCGGCCGGTGCCCAGCTTGATCACGTCCTCGAGCATGCTGTTGAGGATGTAGGCGGTGCGTCCGTCGATCACCCGTTCGGCCACGGCCGGGGCTTGCACTGTCGGTTGCTGTGGATTCTCGCCGGCCACGGTATTGATCGTGAAGTTGTGCTCCGGCGCGGCGATGCCGCTGCTGGCGGAGTCGCCATTGGGGACGCTGGGCGGGTTGGCGCTGAACAGCAACTCGCCGTTGCGGCTTTCGATCTTGTCGATGATATAGGGCGCGATCTTGTAGCCGCCGTTGGCAAAGGTGCTCCAGCCGGTAGCGATCTCCATCGGCGTCAGGGTCGCGGTGCCCAGGGCCAGGGACAGGTTGCGCGGCAGGTCCTGCTTGTTGAAGCCGAACTTGCTGATGTAGTCGATAGTGCGGTCCACGCCCATGCTTTGCAGCAGGCGGATCGACACCAGGTTGCGCGATTTGTACAGCGCCTCACGCATGCGGATCGGGCCGAGGAAGGTATTGGTGTCGTTCTTCGGCCGCCAGACCTTGTCCAGGTACTCGTCGACGAACACGATCGGTGCGTCGTTCACCAGGCTGGCGGGGGTGTAGCCATTGTCCAGGGCAGCGCTGTAGATGAAAGGCTTGAAGCTGGAGCCGGGCTGGCGCTTGGCCTGCATCGCACGGTTGTAGTTGCTCTGCTCGAAGGCGAAGCCGCCGACCAGGGCGCGGATCGCCCCGTTCTGCGGGTCCAGGGTCACCAGGGCGCCCTGGGCGACCGGGATCTGGCTGAACTTCAGCGAGTCGTCCGCCTGGCGCTGTACCCGTACCAGGTCGCCGACCTGGGCTACGTCCGCCGGCTGGCGAGGAACGGCGCCCATGCTATTGGTGTTGAGGAACGGCCGGGCCCATTTCATGGTGTCCCAAGCCACATGTTCTTGGCCGTTGCGCGTCAGCACCTGGATGCCGTTCTTCTCGACCTGGATAACGATCGCCGGCTCCAGGCCGCTGATGGTTCGCTGCTTGGTCAGCTCGTTGGCCCAGGCGGCCTGGGTCTTGCCGGGCAGGCGCGATTCCGGTCCGCGGTAGCCGTGGCGCTGGTCGTAGGTCATCAACCCTTCATGAACGGCGGTGTTGGCCATTTCCTGCAGGTCGCTGGGCACCGTGGTGGTGACCCGGAAACCCTCGGTATAGGCGTCGCTGCCATAGCGTCCGACCATTTCGGCCCGGGCCATTTCCGCGATGTATGGGGCGTTAACCTCCGGAGTCGGAACGTGATAGCTGGCGTTGAGCGGTTCGTTGACCGCCTCGGTGTAGTCCGCTTCGCTGATCTTGCCCAGCTTGTACATGCGCCCCAGGATCCAGTCACGGCGTTCCTTGCTGCGCGCCGGGTTGGCCAGGGGGTTGAAGCGTGAAGGCGCCTTGGGCAGGCCGGCGATCATCGCCATCTGCGCCAGGCTCACTTCCCGGATGGATTTGCCGTAGTACACCTGGGCTGCCGCCTCGATGCCGTAGGCGCGGTTGCCCAGGTAGATCTTGTTGACGTAGAGCTCGAGGATCTCGTCCTTGGTCAACTGTCGCTCGATCTGCAAGGCCAGGAGGATTTCCGTGGTCTTGCGCGAGAAGCTGCGTTCGCTGGTGAGGAAGAAGTTCTTCGCTACCTGCATGGTGATGGTGCTGCCGCCGGACTGGATATGTCCGCTCTTGACCAATTGGGTCGCGGCCCGCATCAGGCTGCTGGGATCAACTCCGTAATGGTTAGCGAAGTTGTCGTCTTCAGCACTTAGTAACGCATTGATGAAGTTGGGCGGAATTTCGGCGAAACGGATAGGAGTACGGCGCATCTCGCCGAATTCCGCGATCAACTTGCCGTCGCTGCTGTACACCCGCAGGGGAATCTGCAACTGGATGCTTCTCAGGGCCTCTACCGAAGGCAAGCCAGGACTAAGATAGAGAAACGCACCGGAGAGGGCGAGGAGTAGCCCGCAGAATACCGCTACGATGGACCACCCGAAAAACTTCAGCAGACGAATCAAGGCTTTTGGATTTCCAGAGAAAGGAATGAATTAGGCGTCGGGGTATCTACGGTCATCAGGACCGACCTACGCAGCGGGTAACCGCGGAAAAAAACGCGGGCATTATAAGCATTTTCCGCCCAGAGCGTCATTTGACCGTCTGTCAAGATGCGACGATCGAGCGCACTGCGGCCCAAGGAATCCGTAAGTTACGGATAGTCATAAGGAATTGGTCGTGCTTGGACTATTCAGCAGAAAGCCGGGTTCCCTGGTGGGAATCGATATCCAGTCGACGGCGGTGACGCTCCTGGCCTTGAGTCGCCAGGGCCCGGGCTACCGGGTCGAGGCCTATGCCCGGGAACCCCTGCCGCCTGGGGTGGTGCAGGAACCCTTGATCGTCGACCCCGAGGCCCTGGCCGAGACCCTGTCCCGTGTTTGGCTAACAAGTGCTACCGACATGCGCAACGTCGCGGTGGCGCTACCTGGTGAAGTGGTGATCAGCAAGCTGATCGAGATGCCGGCCGGGCTATCGGAGCAGGAGCTGGAAAGCCAGGTCGCCCTGGAGGCCGAGCAGTACATCCCCTACCCGCTGGAAGACGTAGCCATCGATTTCGAGGTGCAAGGGCCTGTGCCTGGCAACTCACCGCGCAACCAGGTGCTGCTGGTGGCATGCCACAACGAGCATGTCGAATCCCTGGTCTCGGCACTGGCCCTGGCTGATCTCAGGGTCCAGGTGGTGGAAACCCAGCCCCTGGCCCTGGAACGTTGCCTGGCGCTGCTGGGCAGCAGCCAACCCCTTGCACCCCAAGCGACCCTGGCCCTGTTCGATATCGGCCTGGATCGCAGCACCTTCAAGGTGATGCAAGGGCAACGAGTCATCCATGGCCACGAGCAGCCGTTCGGTAGCCGACAACTGTTGGATGACCTGCAAGGGCATGGGTTGACGCTGGACGAGGCATTGCTGGCCCAACGCCAGGAGCGTTTGCCCCAAGACTGCATTGGCGAGGTGCTGCGTGCTTTCGAGGGGGAGCTTGTGCAGCAGGCGACCCGTTCGTTACAACAGTTCGCCGGTTCACCCCAGCGACGCCAGGTGGACCTGTTGCTGCTGGCGGGGAGCGCCAGTCGCCTCCATGGCCTGGCGCTTTGCGTGGAGCAGTCCCTGGCTGTGGCTACCTGTATCGCCAATCCTTTTCGTGACATGTCCAGCGGTGCCGGGGTGGATGCCCGGGCGCTCGCCGACCAGGCGCCGAGCTTGCTGCTCGCCTGCGGCCTGGCCTTGAGAGGAGTGCACTGATGTCCCGGATCAACCTGCTGCCCTGGCGTGAAGCTTCGCGGGAACTGCGTCGTCGGCGGTTCTTCCAGGTGCTGGCGGCGATGGTGGTATTGGGGAGCGCGGTGATCCTGCTGGCGGACGCCTATATTTCCCGGGTGGTCGAGCGGCTGCATCTGCGCAACCAGTATCTGCAACAGGTGGTGGCAAGTCAGGACGATCGGATCGCCAGCCTTCACGAACTCAAGTCGCAGCGCCAGGAGCTTCTCGAGCGCATGAAGAACATCGAGGAGTTGCAGGGCAACCGTTCGTCCGGAGTGCAGATCTTCGAGCAACTGGCCCGTAGCTTGCCTGATGGCGTTTATCTCACTGATGTCGAGCAACGGGGGCGGAGCCTGGATATCAGCGGCGCCGCCGAGTCCAACGAGCGGGTTTCCGAATTGCTGCGCAACCTGCAGTTCGCCGAGGGTTTTACTGTCCCTGAACTGGGTGAGGTCCGGCATGCCGCGGATGGGGAGCTGGGCTTGTCCAACCGGTTTCGGCTCAAGGTGCAGCAAGTGCCGGTGTCATCGCTGGATTCGGGGCCGTGAGTCGTTGGCCATGGTGGGATCGTATGCGCTATACCGATCTGCGGGCGCTGGCGTCCGATAGCCCCGGCGATTGGCCGGGGGCGCTCAGGGCGTTGCTGGCGATTCTGCTTCTCTTGGCGGTGTTGCTGGCGGGCCGCGGCTTTTATCTGGCAGCAGGGTTGGAGCGGGTGGAGCAGTTGCGGCACAAGGAAGCCCGACTCAAGGAGCAGGTCGCGGGCAAAGTCCGCGAGGGGGCTGGCCTGGAGGCTTATCGCCAGCAGCTGTTGCTCATGCAGGGTGAGTTTCAGCGTTGGCTGCAACTGTTTCCCGCTAGCGCAGAGGCTCCGGGCTTGCTGGAAGACATCAGTCGAGTGGGGCTGGATGTCGGCCTGGATTTCGAGGAGATCCGGCCGCAGCCGGAGCAACCCTGGCAGTTCCTGGTGCAGTTGCCGATCCAGCTCACGGTTACCGGTGCTTATCACGACCTGGCAATTTTCGTCGGCGGCCTTGCGGCCCTGCCACGGGTCCTCACTGTGCACGATATCCGGATCGGGCCGCTGGATGCCGCCGACCCGGTGCGCTTGAGAATGCGGCTGGAGGCGCGGGCCTACAAATATTCAGGCCCGCAGGCGAGTTCGTGAGGGGCACTCGCTGGCTGCTGCCTGGTGTGATCTGGGTGAGTCTGCCGGGATGTGGGCCCGAGGCTGGATTTCCCGACCTGGATGCCTACCTGGAAACCATGCGGGAGCAGGCAGCGATCCGGATCGAACCGGCCCCCACCATTCGCGCCTTCACGACGCTTGGCTACGGTGCCGGTGCGCTGCGCAGTCCCTTCCAGGCGCCGTTGGCCACCTCGCTTGCCAGCCGGGGTGCGGCAGGCGGTTGGTCCGATCCTGGGCGGGTTCGCGGGCCGCTCGAGGCCTTCGATCTCGAGCAACTGCAAATGGTCGGGACCTTGTCCGGTAATGCCGGGAGCTTCGTCCTGCTGCGCGCAGGCGATGCGGTACATCGGCTGCGGATAGGTGACTACCTGGGGCGCGATCAGGGACGGATCGTGGCCATCGACGAATCATGGGTGAAGGTGCTGGAAATCGTGCCCGACGGCTCGGGAGGCTGGTTGGACCGACCACGGACCCTGGCGCTGAAGCCCCATTCTTGAATGGAGTCAGGATGATGAACAGGGCTGTGCCTGCCTGTGGTGTAGTGCTGTGGATAACGTTGCTGGCGCCATGGGTGAGTGCAGGTGAGCCAAGGCCTGCCGATGGACGCCAGATGGTCGGTGCCAGGCCTGCGACCGGGAGTCCGACCTACGGTGGCGACAAGCTGTCGTTGAATTTCCAGGATATCGAGGTGCGATCGGTGCTGCAGTTGATCGCCGATTTCACGGGGCTCAACCTGGTGGCCAGCGATACGGTGCAGGGCAGTATCACCCTGCGCCTGAAAGGCGTGCCCTGGGATCAGGCCCTGGACCTGGTGCTCAAGACCAAGGGCCTGGATCAGCGCCGGGTCGGCAACGTGTTGCTGGTGGCTCCGGCTGAAGAGATCGCCGCCCGTGAGTTGCAGGAGCTGGAATCGCAAAAGCAGCTGGAGGACCTGGCGCCCTTGCGCCGGGAGCTGTTGCAGGTCAACTACGCCAGGGCCGCCGACATCGCCAGGCTGTTCCAGTCGGTGACCGGCAGCGAGGAGCGGATTGGCGAGCGTGGGTCCATCAGTGTCGATGAGCGCACCAACAACATCATTGCCTACCAGAACCAGGAGCGCCTCGACGAGTTGCGGCGCATCGTCACCCAACTGGACGTTCCGGTACGCCAGGTGATGATCGAGGCGCGCATCGTCGAGGCCAACGTCGACTATGACAAGGGCCTGGGTACGCGTTGGGGCGGTTCGTTGCAGAACCGAGGGAACTGGAAGCTGTCCGGTGCCGGTGGTTCTCCGACCAGCGGTCTTGGTGGTGGCAGCGACTCGCCGTTCGTCGACCTGGGTGTCGTCGGCCGGACTTCCGGCATGGGCATCGCCTATATCTCCGACAACCTGCTGCTGGATCTGGAGCTGACGGCCATGGAGAAGAGCGGCAACGGCGAAATCATCTCCCAGCCCAAAGTGGTCACTTCCGACAAAGAGACCGCCAGGATCCTCAAGGGCACCGAGATTCCCTACCAGGAGGCCAGTTCCAGCGGTGCGACTTCGGTTTCGTTCAAGGAGGCTTCGCTGTCTCTGGAGGTTACGCCGCAGATCACCCCGGACGACCGGGTGGTCATGGAGGTCAAGGTCACCAAGGACGAGCCGGACTACTTGAACAAGGTCCAGGACGTTCCGCCTATCCGCAAGAATGAAGTCAATGCCAAGGTTCTGGTGCGTGACGGGCAAACCATTGTCATCGGCGGCGTTTTTTCCAATACGCAGAGCAAGGTTGTAGATAAAGTGCCATTTCTGGGCGATGTGCCGTATCTTGGCCGCCTTTTCCGGCGAGACGTGGTGTCAGAGAAGAAATCCGAGCTGCTGGTGTTTCTCACTCCGCGTATCATGAACAACCAGGCGATTGCTGCGAGTCATTGATTCTGTGCGAAATTTGATTCTTGTTGGGCCAATGGGGGCTGGAAAAAGCACCATCGGCCGCTTGCTGGCCAAAGAGTTGCGCCTGCCATTCAAAGATTCCGATAAGGAAATTGAACTGCGCACAGGCGCGAATATCCCGTGGATCTTCGACAAGGAAGGCGAGCCGGGTTTTCGCGACCGTGAGCAGGCGATGATCGCCGAGTTGTGCAGCACCGATGGCGTAGTACTGGCCACTGGTGGTGGTGCTGTGATGCGCGATGCCAATCGTCGGGCGTTGCATGCCGGCGGACGAGTGGTCTACCTGCATGCTTCGGTGGAGCAGCAGGTCGGCCGAACCGCCAGGGATCGCAATCGCCCCTTGTTGCGTACCGCCGATCCGGCCAAGACGCTGCGCGACCTGTTGGAGATCCGCGATCCGCTTTATCGGGAAATCGCCGACCTGGTGGTGGAAACCGATGAGCGGCCACCGCGATTGGTGGTGCTGGACATCCTCGAGCGCCTGCAGCAGCTGCCTCCCCGTTAATACGCCGGATGAAATGCGCTATTCTCGGCGTCGCGCCAGACCGCCAAGGTGTGGCGCAGAGCTATCGGGCTGCGTCAGATGACCAGGCGAGGCCCATCGTCAATGCAAGGCACAATGCCTGCTTCCATCTTCTCTGTGGGGACACATGCAGACACTTAAGGTCGATCTAGGCGAGCGCAGCTACCCGATCCACATCGGTGAAGGATTGTTGGGCCGGCCCGAGCTGCTGGTGCCGCACATCGCCGGGCGGCAAGTGGCGATCATTTCCAATGAAACCGTCGCGCCGCTGTACCTTGAGCGTCTGACCCGTACCCTGGCGCAGTTTTCGGTGATCTCGGTGGTCTTGCCCGATGGCGAGGCCTACAAGAACTGGGAAACCCTGCAGTTGATCTTCGATGGCCTGCTGACTGCACGCCACGACCGCCTTACCACCGTCATCGCCCTCGGTGGCGGAGTGATCGGCGACATGGCCGGGTTTGCCGCAGCCTGCTACCAGCGTGGTGTCGACTTCATCCAGATCCCTACCACCTTGCTGTCCCAGGTCGACTCCTCGGTGGGTGGCAAGACTGGCATCAACCACCCGCTGGGCAAGAACATGGTCGGCGCCTTCTACCAGCCGAACGTGGTGCTGATCGATACCACCAGCCTCAAGAGCCTGCCGAGCCGCGAGCTGTCGGCGGGCCTGGCGGAGGTGATCAAGTACGGCCTGATCTGCGACGAGCCGTTCCTCACCTGGCTGGAAGAAAATGTCGATCGCCTGCGGGCCCTGGATCCGCGGGCACTGACCTACGCCATCGAGCGCTCCTGCGCGGCCAAGGCCGCAGTGGTGGGTGCCGATGAACGCGAGTCGGGGGTGCGCGCCACCCTCAATCTCGGCCATACCTTCGGCCATGCCATCGAGACCCACATGGGCTATGGCGTGTGGCTGCACGGCGAGGCTGTGGCGGCTGGCACCGTGATGGCCCTGGAGATGTCGTCGCGCCTGGGCTGGATCAGCGCGCAGGAGCGTGATCGCGGCATCGCCCTGTTCCAGCGCGCCGGCCTGCCGGTCATTCCGCCCGAGGAGATGACCGAGGCCGATTTTCTCGAACACATGGCAATAGATAAGAAAGTGATCGATGGTCGTTTGCGCCTGGTACTGCTGCGCCGCATGGGCGAAGCCGTAGTGACCGACGACTATCCGAAAGAGGTTCTACAGGCCACGCTGGGAGCGGACTACCGCGCCCTGGCTCAGCTTAAAGGTTGATAGATTCCGATGACTAGTTTGCACGCGGACGAGGCATTCCTCGGCCATTACCAGTTGAGTCACGACCCCTTCGCTCCTCGGGTCCCCGGCTTCAAGTTCTTCCCTGCCCAGCGCAAGCCCGTGCTGGGGCAACTGCACCATCTGGCCCGCTACAGCCAGCTGCTGCTGGTGGTCACTGGCCCCCAGGGCAGCGGCAAGACCCTGTTGCGCCAGGCGCTGGTCGCCAGCACCAACAAGCAATCGGTTCAGAGCGTGGTGGTTTCCGCCCGTGGCGCCGGCGATGCCGCCGGTGTACTGCGCCAGGTGGCCCAGGCGCTGAACGTGGCCCAGGCCGAGATCGGCGCGATCCTGGCCCAGGTGGTGCAACTGGCCCTGACCGGCCAGGAGGTCTACCTGCTGGTGGACGATGCCGAGCAGCTCGACGAGTCCGCGCTCGAGGCGCTGTTGGCGCTGGCGGCGGGCGCCCCGGAAGGTCGTCCCCATGTCTTCCTGTTCGGCGAGTCGTCGCTGATCGCGGCGCTGGACCAGTTCAGCACCGACCAGGAGCGTTTCCACGTCATCGAACTGCAGCCCTACACCGAGGAGGAAACCCGGGAATACCTGGCCCAGCGTCTCGAGGGCGCAGGACAGGGCATCGAACTTTTCTCCGCAGATCAGATCAGTGATATTCACGAAAGCTCCGATGGCTGGCCGGGCAACATCAACCAGGTCGCCAGGGATGCGATGATCGAAGCAATGATCGCCAGCCGCTCTGCGGTAAAGCGTCCAAGTATGGGGTTCAACATGCCTAAGAAACACGTATTGGCCATTTCCGCCGTAGTGGTCGTGGCCGTTGCCGCGGCCTGGCTGATGCCGGGTCGCGGCAAGGCGCCCGCCACCGGGACGCCGGCCAACGAACAGGCGCAGTTGCCGCTGGGCCAGGCACCGAATGCCAATGGCAGCCCGGCGGTGGAGTTCGCCGGCTCGTCACAACCGATGCCTCTGCCGTTGGTCGGTCAGTCGCAGCCGGTGATGCGTGGTCCGCTGGCCGAGGCTGCGGGCGGAATCACCGAGGGTGACGATGGGGTGCCGGTAGCGGGCTCCAGCGCCGTTCCGCCAACCGTGACCACCATTGCGCCACCTGCTGGTGTTCCAGCTGGCCCGGCAGCGACCCCGACCCCGCGTCCGACTCCGGCCCCGACCCAGGTCGCCACAGCCAAGCCCGCTCCTGCGCCAAAGCCGGTGCCGGTGGAAAAACCAGTAGCTGCCAAGCCTGCTCCTGCCGCCAAGCCGGCCGAGAAACCGCTCACCGTGGCCAAGGCTGCGGCCGGTGGCAGCTGGTACGCCGGCCAGGCGCCTGGCAACTACGTGGTGCAGATCCTGGGTACCAGCTCGGAAGCCACCGCGCAGAACTTCGTCAAGGAGCAGGGCGGCGAGTACCGCTACTTCAAGAAAGTCCTCAACGGCAAGCCGCTGTATGTGATCACCTACGGCAACTTTGCAAGCCGCGATGCAGCGGTCAGCGCTATCAAATCCTTGCCAGCGAAGGTTCAGGCTGGTAAACCTTGGCCTCGCACTGTCGCCAGCGTTCAACAAGAACTCGCAACAGCCCGCTGAAGATTCGGCGGCCTTACCCAGGCCGCCTCTCCAGGCAACCTCAAATTTCCGCATCAGCATGCTGCCCTACAGGCCGCGTGCTTTGTGGTGTCTGCGTCACAGTAGTTTTTGAGTCGCTGCAGTCAAAGACAAAACTTTTTGACTAGCACAGCGTATCGCTTTAAAACGTTCATAAATGCGACACGAATTTGCGACAGATCGTCGTTAAATTTGTGGGGTTATGTGTCGGTGTGTACAATGACCTCCCTTTTGCCCCTGCAAAGTCGGCGTACGTTCGACGTGGAAGGTAACAGGTTGAATTGAAAAGAAATTTGTCTCGAAAAGAGGCAGCCTGGTGAGAAAGTGTCTATGAAAGCAGGTCTGTACCAACCCGATGAATTTAAGGATAACTGTGGTTTCGGCCTGATCGCCCATATGCAGGGCGAACCCAGTCATACCCTGTTGAAAACGGCCATCGAGGCCCTGACCTGTATGACCCACCGCGGTGGGATCAACGCGGACGGCAAGACCGGCGACGGTTGCGGTCTGCTGATACAAAAACCCGACCTGTTCCTGCGCGCTGTCGCCAAGGAGCACTTCGGGACCGACCTGCCCAAGCAGTACGCCGTGGGCATGGTGTTCTTCAACCAGGATCCGGCCAAGGCCGAAGCCGCGCGGGAAAACATGAACCGCGAGATCCTGGCCGCCGGCCTGCAGTTGCTGGGCTGGCGCAAGGTGCCGATCGACACCAGTGTGCTCGGGCGCCTGGCCCTTGAGCGCCTGCCGCAGATCGAGCAAGTGTTCATCGGCGGTGAAGGCCTGAGCGACCAGGACTTCGCCATCAAGCTGTTCAGCTCCCGGCGTCGCTCCTCGGTGGCCAACGCCGCCGACACCGACCACTACATCTGCAGCTTTTCCCACAAGACCATCATCTATAAAGGCCTGATGATGCCGGCGGACCTCGCCGCCTTCTATCCAGACCTGGGCGACGAGCGCCTGCAGACCGCGATTTGCGTGTTCCACCAGCGCTTCTCCACCAACACCCTGCCGAAGTGGCCGCTGGCCCAGCCCTTCCGCTTCCTCGCCCACAACGGCGAGATCAACACCATCACCGGCAACCGTAACTGGGCGGTGGCGCGGCGTACCAAGTTCGCCAACGACCTGATCCCCGACCTGGAAGAGCTGGGGCCGCTGGTCAACCGCGTGGGTTCCGACTCCTCGAGCATGGACAACATGCTGGAGCTGATGGTCACCGGCGGTATCGACCTGTTCCGCGGCGTGCGCATGATCATTCCGCCGGCCTGGCAGAACGTCGAGACCATGGACGCCGACCTGCGCGCCTTCTACGAATACAACTCCATGCACATGGAGCCCTGGGACGGCCCGGCCGGCGTGGTCATGACCGATGGTCGCCATGCCGTCTGCCTGCTGGACCGCAACGGCCTGCGCCCGGCGCGCTGGGTCACCACCAGGAACGGCTTCATCACCCTGGCCTCGGAAATCGGCGTCTGGAACTACCAGCCCGAGGACGTGATCGCCAAGGGCCGGGTCGGTCCGGGGCAGATCTTCGCCGTGGACACCGAGACCGGGCAGATCCTCGACACCGACGCCATCGACAACCGTCTCAAGTCCCGTCATCCGTACAAGCAATGGCTGCGCAAGAATGCCCTGCGCATCCAGGCCACCATGGAAGACAACGACCACGGCTCGGCCTTCTACGACGTCGACCAGCTCAAGCAGTACATGAAGATGTACCAGGTCACCTTCGAAGAGCGTGACCAGGTGCTGCGGCCGTTGGGCGAGCAGGGCTACGAGGCGGTGGGCTCCATGGGCGACGACACGCCGATGGCCGTGCTGTCCCAGCGCGTGCGCACCCCCTACGACTACTTCCGCCAGCAGTTCGCCCAGGTCACCAACCCGCCGATCGACCCGCTGCGCGAAGCCATCGTCATGTCCCTGGAGATCTGCCTCGGTGCCGAGCGCAACATCTTCCAGGAATCCCCCGAGCATGCCTCGCGGGTAATCCTCAGCTCGCCGGTGATCTCCCCGGCCAAGTGGCGTTCGCTGATGAACCTGGAGCGCCCGGGTTTCGAGCGCCAGATCATCGACCTCAACTACGACGAGAGCGTCGGCCTGGAAGCGGCGATCCGCAATGTCGCCGACCAGGCTGAGGAAGCCGCCCGGGCCGGCCGCACCCAGATCGTCCTGAGCGACCGCCATATCGCCCCGGGCAAGCTGCCGATCCATGCGTCCCTGGCCACCGGCGCGGTGCATCACCGCCTGACCGAGAAGGGCCTGCGCTGCGACTCCAACATCCTGGTGGAAACCGCCACTGCCCGCGATCCGCATCACTTCGCGGTGCTGATCGGCTTTGGCGCCTCGGCGGTCTATCCGTTCCTGGCCTACGAAGTGCTGGGCGACCTGATCCGTACCGGCGAGGTGCTGGGTGACCTCTACGAGGTGTTCAAGAACTACCGCAAGGGCATCACCAAGGGCCTGCTGAAGATCCTGTCGAAGATGGGCATCTCCACCATCACGTCCTACCGTGGTGCGCAGTTGTTCGAAGCCATCGGCCTGTCCGAAGAAGTCTGCGACCTGAGCTTCCGTGGGGTACCGAGCCGGATCAAGGGTGCGCGTTTCGTCGATATCGAGGCCGAGCAGAAGGCCCTGGCCGCCGAAGCCTGGAGCCCGCGCAAGCCGATCCAGCAAGGCGGCCTCTTGAAGTTCGTCCATGGCGGCGAATACCACGCCTACAACCCGGATGTGGTCAACACCCTGCAAGCCGCGGTGCAACAGGGCGACTACGCCAAGTTCAAGGAATACACCGCGCTGGTGGACAACCGCCCAGTGTCGATGATTCGCGACCTGTTCCAGGTCAAGACCCTGGAGCAGCCGCTGGACCTCGGCGAAGTCGAGCCCCTGGAAGCGATCCTCAAGCGTTTCGACTCCGCCGGCATCTCCCTCGGTGCGCTGTCGCCGGAGGCCCACGAGGCCCTGGCCGAGGCGATGAACCGCCTGGGCGCGCGCTCCAACTCCGGTGAGGGCGGTGAAGATCCGGCCCGCTACGGCACCATCAAGAGCTCGAAGATCAAGCAAGTGGCCACTGGCCGTTTCGGCGTGACCCCGGAATACCTGGTCAACGCCGAAGTGCTGCAGATCAAGGTGGCCCAGGGCGCCAAGCCCGGCGAGGGCGGCCAGTTGCCCGGCGGCAAGGTCAATGGCTTGATCGCCAAGCTGCGCTACGCGGTTCCGGGTGTGACCCTGATCTCGCCGCCACCGCACCACGACATCTACTCGATCGAAGACCTGTCGCAGCTGATTTTCGACCTCAAGCAGGTCAACCCCCAGGCACTGGTTTCGGTGAAGCTGGTGGCCGAGGCCGGGGTCGGCACCATCGCCGCCGGCGTGGCCAAGGCCTATGCCGACCTGATCACCATCTCCGGCTACGACGGTGGCACCGGCGCTTCGCCGCTGACCTCGATCAAGTACGCCGGCGCCCCATGGGAACTGGGCCTGGCCGAAACCCACCAGACCCTGCGCGGCAACGACCTGCGCGGCAAGGTCCGGGTGCAGACCGACGGCGGCCTCAAGACCGGCCTGGACGTGATCAAGGCGGCCATCCTCGGCGCCGAGAGCTTCGGCTTCGGCACTGCGCCGATGATCGCCCTGGGCTGCAAGTACCTGCGCATCTGCCATCTGAACAACTGCGCCACCGGCGTCGCCACCCAGAACGACAAGCTGCGCAAGGACCACTACATCGGCACCGTCGACATGGTGGTGAACTTCTTCACCTACGTGGCCGAGGAAACCCGCGAGTGGCTGGCCAGGCTGGGCGTGCGTTCGCTGCAAGAGCTGATCGGCCGTACCGACCTGCTCCAGGTGCTCGAAGGCCAGACCGCCAAGCAGCACCACCTGGACCTGACCCCGTTGCTGGGCAGCGACCACGTACCGGCGGACAAGCCGCAGTTCTGCCAGGTGGACCGCAACCCGCCGTTCGACCAGGGCCTGCTGGCCGAGAAGATGGTCGAGATGGCGCGCGCAGCCATCAACGACAAGAGCGGTGCCGAGTTCGAACTGGATATCTGCAACTGCGACCGGTCCATCGGCGCGCGGATTTCCGGCGAGATCGCCAAGGTCCACGGCAACCAGGGCATGGCCCAGGCGCCGATCACTTTCCGCTTCAAGGGCACTGCGGGCCAGAGCTTCGGCGTGTGGAACGCCGGCGGCCTGAACCTCTACCTGGAAGGCGACGCCAACGACTACGTGGGCAAGGGCATGACCGGCGGCAAGCTGGTGATCGTCCCGCCCAAGGGCAGCGCCTACAAGACCCAGGATAGTGCCATTGTCGGCAACACCTGCCTGTACGGCGCCACGGGCGGCAAGCTGTTCGCCGCCGGCACTGCGGGCGAGCGTTTCGCCGTACGCAACTCCGGTGCCCATACCGTGGTGGAAGGCACCGGCGATCACTGCTGCGAATACATGACCGGTGGTTTTGTCTGCGTCCTGGGCAAGACCGGCTACAACTTCGGCTCAGGCATGACGGGCGGCTTCGCCTACGTGCTGGACATGGACAACAGCTTCGTCGACAAGCTGAACCATGAACTGGTGGAGATCCAGCGGATCACCGGCGAGGCGATGGAGGCTTATCGCAGCCATCTGCAGCGCGTGCTGGGCGAGTACGTCGAGGAAACCGGTAGTGAATGGGGCCGTGAGCTCTGGGAAAACCTGGACGACTACGTGCGTCGCTTCTGGCTGGTCAAGCCGAAGGCGGCGAACCTGAAGAACCTGCTCTCCAGCACCCGGGCCAACCCGCAATAAAGCAGCTGCAAGTGGCGAGCCTCAAGCTGCAAGCGAAGCAGTACGAGGTTTGCCGGGCATTAGTGATCGACTTGCGGCTTGCAGCTTATAGCTTGCAGCTGCTGTATAGAGGTTTTGAAAAATGGCTGAACGTCTGAATAACGACTTCCAGTTCATCGATGTCGGGCGCAAGGATCCGAAGAAGAAACTGTTGCGTCAGCGCAAGAAAGAGTTCGTGGAAATCTACGAGCCCTTCAAACCCCAGCAATCGGTCGAACAGGCCCATCGCTGCCTGGGTTGTGGCAACCCCTACTGCGAATGGAAGTGCCCGGTGCACAACTTCATTCCCAACTGGCTCAAGCTGGTGGCCGAGGGCAACATCCTGGCCGCCGCCGAGCTGTCGCACCAGACCAACACCCTGCCGGAAGTCTGCGGCCGCGTATGCCCGCAGGACCGCCTGTGCGAGGGCGCCTGCACCCTCAACGACGGTTTCGGCGCAGTGACCATCGGCTCGGTGGAGAAGTACATCACCGACACCGCCTTCGCCATGGGCTGGCGCCCGGACATGTCCAAGGTCAAGCCCACCGGCAAGCGCGTGGCGATCATCGGTGCCGGCCCGGCGGGCCTGGGCTGTGCCGACGTGCTGGTACGTGGTGGCGTGACGCCGGTGGTATTCGACAGGAACCCGGAGATCGGTGGCCTGCTGACCTTCGGCATCCCCGAGTTCAAGCTGGAAAAGACCGTGCTGAGCAATCGCCGGGAAGTCTTCAGCGGCATGGGCATCGAGTTCCGCCTCAACACCGAGGTTGGCAAAGACGTGACCATGGAGCAACTGCTCGCCGAGTTCGATGCGGTGTTCATGGGCATGGGCACCTACACCTACATGAAGGGCGGTTTTGCCGGCGAGGACCTGCCGGGCGTGTACGACGCGCTGGACTTCCTGGTGGCCAACGTCAACCGCAACCTGGGTTTCGAGAAGTCGCCGGAAGATTTCGTCGACATGAACGGCAAGAAGGTCGTGGTGCTCGGCGGTGGCGACACCGCGATGGACTGCAACCGCACGTCCATCCGCCAGGGCGCCAAGTCGGTGACCTGTGCCTATCGCCGTGACGAGGCCAACATGCCCGGCTCGCGCAAAGAGGTGAAGAACGCCAAGGAAGAGGGCGTGAAGTTCCTCTACAACCGCCAGCCCATCGCCATCGTCGGTGAAGATAAGGTCGAAGGCGTGAAGGTGGTCGAGACCCGTCTCGGCGAACCGGACGCCCGTGGCCGGCGCAGCCCCGAGCCGATCCCGGGTTCCGAGGAGATCATCCCGGCCGATGCCGTGGTCATCGCCTTCGGCTTCCGTCCGAGCCCGGCGCCTTGGTTCGAGCAGTTCCAGATCCAGACCGACAGCCAGGGCCGCGTGGTGGCGCCGGAGCAGGGCCAGTACAAGCACCAGACCAGCAACCCGAAGATCTTCGCCGGTG
Organism: Pseudomonas piscis; assembly: GCF_009380155.1. Taxonomy (GTDB): domain Bacteria; phylum Pseudomonadota; class Gammaproteobacteria; order Pseudomonadales; family Pseudomonadaceae; genus Aquipseudomonas; species Aquipseudomonas piscis. The sequence goes on from NZ_WHUV01000004.1 coordinate 358,414, forward strand.
GCGACATGGTGCGCGGTTCCGACCTGGTGGTGACGGCGATCTTCGAAGGGCGCAACGCCGCCGAAGGCATCCTCGACTACCTGGGCGTTTAAGCTGCTGCGCTCGGCAATGCTGCGTTGAAAACAGACTCGGAATGCTCATTGACAGCAGTCAACTCCGCTTCCTCGTCTGTTTTCGCCTTGCCTTGCCTTCGCTCGCGACGCTTAAATAGCTGCTTGTAGTCCGCGACAAATTGACCCGATACATAAAAGGCACGGCTCTTGCCGTGCCTTTTATGTCGCGCTCTGAGAAAATGCCCCCACTTTTTTTCCGGATGCCGACATGACTGCCCTGAAGAACGACCGTTTCCTCCGTGCCCTGCTCAAGCAACCCGTAGACGTCACCCCGGTGTGGATGATGCGTCAGGCCGGGCGCTACCTGCCTGAATACCGCGCCAGCCGCGCCAACGCCGGTGACTTCATGAGCCTGTGCATGAATCCAGCGTTCGCCTGCGAAGTCACCCTGCAGCCCCTGGACCGTTATCCACAGCTGGATGCGGCGATCCTCTTCTCCGACATCCTGACCATCCCCGATGCCATGGGCCAAGGCCTGTACTTCGAGACCGGCGAAGGCCCGCGCTTCAAGAAAGTGGTCAGCACCCTGGCCGACATCGAGGCCTTGCCGATCCCCGATCCGCACAAGGACCTGGGCTACGTGATGGACGCGGTCAGCACCATCCGCCGCGAACTCAACGGCCGCGTGCCGCTGATCGGTTTCTCCGGCAGCCCCTGGACCCTGGCGACCTACATGGTCGAGGGCGGTTCGTCCAAGGACTTCCGCAAGTCCAAGGCCATGCTCTACGACAACCCACAAGCCATGCACCTGCTGCTGGACAAGTTGGCGCAGTCGGTCACCGCCTACCTGAACGGGCAGATCCGTGCAGGCGCCCAGGCGGTGCAGATCTTCGACAGCTGGGGTGGCAGCCTCTCGGCGGCGGCCTACCAGGAGTTCTCCCTGGCCTACATGCGCAAGATCGTCAGCGGCCTGATCCGCGAGCATGAAGGGCGCAAGGTGCCGGTGATCCTGTTCACCAAGGGCGGCGGCCTGTGGCTGGAAAGCATTGCCGATGCCGGTGCCGACAGCCTGGGCCTGGACTGGACCTGCGATATCGGCGAAGCCCGGCGCCGGGTCGGTGCCAAGGTGTCGCTGCAAGGCAACATGGACCCCACCGTGCTCTACGCCAACCCGGAGGCGATCCGCGCTGAAGTCGCGCGCATCCTCGCCAGCTACGGCAAGGGCAGCGGCCACGTGTTCAACCTGGGCCATGGCATCACCCCGGAAGTGAACCCGGAACACGCCGGCGCCTTCCTGCAGGCGGTGCACGAGCTGTCGGCGCAGTACCACGAGTAACCGCACCTGCTGCGATCGAGCCCGGCCTTGGCCGGGCTTTTTCTTGCGGGTGAAAAGGCCAGGGCGCCGATTAAGTTTCAATTCAGCCTGGGTGGTTAACCTTGCCGGCATCGAAACCCGGATTGGACCACTGCCATGAAAACCCGTTACCTCGTCCTCTTGCTCGCCCCGCTGTTCAGCACCGCTGCCCTGGCTACCGGCTATACCGGCCCCGGGGCCCAGGCGGTCACTACCGTTGCCGCCGCCAAGGATGCCTCGGACGACACCCCGGTGGTGCTCCAGGGTTATGTCACCAAAAAGCTGGATAACGACGACAAGTACGAATTCAAGGATTCCAGCGGCACCATCACCGTCGAGATCGACGACGAGAACCTGCCACCGGTGGCCTTCAACGAGAAGACCCTGGTCAAGCTGACCGGCGAGGTGGAGAAGGGCTTGATGAAGCGCGAGATCGACGTCGACCTGGTGGAAATCCTCAAGTAAGCCGCTCGCTCATCCCAGGCGATACCGATGCCGGCGCCCGACCTTGCAGATGCCCTGCGAGAGTCGGGCGCCGGCATGCTCGTCTTGGGCTCAGGGCGCTGCCAGGGGTTGCAGCTTGGCTAGCTTCAAGGCCGCCAGCAACGCCACCAGCAGCAGGGCACCGATGAACAGGCCGATGCCGTTCCAGCCCGCCAGGTGCCAGAACACCCCGCCCGCGGTGCCGGCGATGCTCGAGCCGGCGTAGTAGCTGAACAGGTACAACGACGAAGCCTGACCCTTGGCCCTGGTGGCGCGGCGACCGATCCAGCTGCTGGCCACCGAGTGCGCCCCGAAGAAGCCGAAGGTGAACACCAGCATGCCGATGATCACCACCGGCAGCGGCTCCAGCAGGGTCAGGGCCAGGCCGGCGAGCATCAGCACGATGGTGGCCCAGAGCATCTTGCGCCGCCCCAGGCGATCGGCCAGGGCGCCGACTTTCGCCGAGCTGTAGATCCCCGACAGGTACACCACCGACAGCAGGCCGACGAACGCCTGGTCCATGTGGTACGGCGCGGCCAGCAGGCGATAGCCGATGTAGTTGAACAGGGTCACGAAGGCCCCCATCAGCATGAAGGCCTCGAGGAACAGCAGCGGCAGGCCGGCATCGCGAAAGTGCATGGTGAAGCCGTCCAGCAGGCTGCGTGGGTGCAGCGAGCGTGGGCGGAAGTTGCGCGACTCGGGCAGGATGCGCCAGAACACCGCTGCGGCGATCAGCGCCAGAGCGCCGATCACCAGCATCGCCGTGTGCCAGCTGACGAAATCGATCAGCACCCCGGTGATCAATCGCCCACTCATGCCGCCGATGGCGTTGCCGCCGATGTACAGGCCCATGGCCAGGCCGATGTGCTGGGGGTGGATCTCTTCGCTGAGGTAGGTCATGGCCACCGCCGCCAGCCCGCTCAGGGACAACCCCACCAGCGCGCGCATCACCAGCACGCCATGCCAGCTGGGCATCAGGGCGCTGGCGATGGTGCACAGGGCCGCGGCCAAGAGGGCCGCCACCATCACCGGCTTGCGCCCGATCCGATCGGAAATCGGCCCGGTGACCAGCAGGCCCACGGCCAGCAAGGCAGTGGAGACCGACAGCACCAGACTGCTCTGGGCGGCGTTGATGGAGAACTCCAGGGACAGCAGCGGCATCATCGGTTGTACGCAGTACAGCAGGGCGAAGGTGGCGAAGCCGCCGGAGAACAGGGCCAGCACCGTGCGCATGAACAGCGGCGTGCCTTTCTCGATATAGGCGTCGTTGAGTTGGGCGACTACCTCGTCCAGGGGCGTAGAGGGAATTTCGTGGGCAAGCGGGGCGACAGCGGTTTTCACGGGGACCTCGGGGGGAACGCAGCCAGGCAGGCAATGAAAAAAGCATATAGCCGGCTAATAATTCATTCCAATATATTGTTCGACCTGTTTGATAGGTTCTACGACTCAATGGGGTTTCCATGGAATTGCGTCACCTGCGTTACTTCATCGCCGTGGCCGAGGAGCTGCACTTTGGCCGCGCGGCCCAGGCCCTGGGAATTTCCCAACCGCCTCTGAGCCAGCAGATCCAGGCCCTGGAGCAAGAGATCGGCGCGCGTTTGTTCGAGCGGACCAATCGTCGGGTCGAACTCAGCGAGGCTGGCCGGCTGTTCCTCGAAGAGGCTCGCCTGGCGCTGGCCCAGGTGGACAAGGCCGCCGATGTGGCCCGTCGCGCGCAGTTGGGCGAACTGGGCGAGTTGAAGATCGGCTTCACCTCGTCGGCGCCCTTCAACTCGACGATTCCCCAGGCGATCTTCGCCTTTCGCCAACGCTTTGCCGCCGTGCACCTCAAGCTCAAGGAAATGAGCAGCACCCAGGTGGCCGAGGCGCTGGTGGACCAGGCCATCCAGGTCGGCATCATGCGGCCCTTGCCGCTGCCGGATTCGCTGTCGGTGGTGGAGCTGTTGCGCGAGCCACTGGTGGCGGTGCTCAGCTCCAAGCACCCGCTGGCCGAAGGTCGCGAAGAAGGCCTGTACCTGTCCGAACTGGCCCACGAGCCCTTCGTGTTCTTTCCCCGCAGCTATGGCAGCGGCTTGTACGCCCAGTTGCTGAACCTGTCGCGGGATGCCGGGTTCACCCCGCATTTCGCCCAGGAGGCCTCGGAGGCCATGACCATCATCGGCCTGGTGGCCGCGGGCCTTGGGGTCTCGGTGTTGCCGGCGTCCTACCAGCGCATGCGTATCGACGGCGTGGTCTATCGCCGGCTGCTGGACCCGCAAGCCATGACGGCGGTGTGGCTGGTGCAGCGCAAGGACCAGTGCTCGCCCATGGCCAAGGCCTTCGTCGAGCTACTGACGCGCAAGACCGGGGCCGCGTGCTGAAGGGCTGTTGGGGCGGGGCGGCGTTTGCAGGAACACCAGGTCGCCGCGCAACGCCACGCCGGCCATCAACACCCCGGCGCGACACTCGTAGGTGTTGAGGTCCTTGCGCACGCGATGCTTGTAGTAGCTGACGATGTTGGTCACGGCGTTGGCGCCGACCCGCTTGGCTGCGGCCTGCAGGGTGATCAGGGCCGATTGCAGGGCCCATTCGCAGGCGGCGATATCGCTCTTGTTGAAGGCGTTGGTCTTCTTGTTGGTGGCCAGCTCGGTGACCTTGACCTGAAGTACCGCCGGGTGCGGGTTGCCCGCCAGGTAGAACTTCACGCTGCCGTCCAGGCGCCCGGCGCGCAGGGCATCGGACACCACGCTCTCGAAGGGCATGTACATCAGGTTGGTGGCCCGGCTGTCAGGGCTGAAGACGGACAGCAGGGCCAGGGCAATCAGCGCTTTCACTTGCATGGTCGGCTCCTTGACGGATGTGAAAGGCAAGCCGTCATGGCGCGTCGGCCCGCTGTTGCGAGTGTAGACGCTGATCGATCTTGTAGCCGTTGCCGAGCCGGCGAGGCGGCGTCAACGCCGCGGGGCCGTCAGGAGCTGCACCCGCGTTGCGCGGGTGCGCAGCCTCCCCGGCGCTCGCCAGCGGCCACAGGGGTCATTGGGCCGCGGGAGAGGCCTTGGCCGAGTCCGACAACTGCTGCGCGGTGCGCTGATTCTGGCCGTCGCGCAGGTCACGCAGGATGCCCTTGTCCAGCAGGCGTACCCAGCGGATGTAGTTCTTGTGGATCTTGCCGTCCTGGTAGTCCAGGGCGCGGCTGTCGCGATAGACGATCTTGTAGTGGTTGGCCGAGTACTGGATATCGATCTTCGCGTAGAACTGCTCGCGCACGGTGATATCCGCCTGGATCAGCTCGGGGCCGATTTGCCGCACGGTCCACTGGCGGGCCACCAGGTTCTTCAGGATCGCTTGCTTGACCTGCTCGTGGTTGGTCTGGATGGTGGCCGGGATGATGCGGTTGGGGGTGTACATCGGCTTGCTGGTGCAGGCCGCGGTGCCCAGCAGGGCGAGGACGATCAAGGTGGCGCGAAGCAGGGAGGACATTCCATTTTCTCCAGGAGGGGGCAAGGGTCAGGACCAGCGGCGGAAGATCAACGAGGTGTTGACGCCGCCGAAGGCGAAGTTGTTGTTCATCACGTATTCGTGGCTCATGGCACGCAAACCGCCTTGCAGGTAGTCCAGCTCGCCGCAGCGAGGGTCGACCCGGTCCAGGTTGCAGGTGTGCACGTAGAGGTCGCGCTTGAGCATCTCGATGCTGAACCAGGACTCCAGGGCCCCGCAGGCGCCCAGGGTGTGGCCGAGGAAACTCTTTTGCGAGCTGATGGGCATGCGGTTGCCGAACAGGCTGCTGGTGGCCTGGGTCTCGGCGATGTCGCCCTGTTCGGTGGCGGTGCCATGGCCGTTGACGTAGCCGATGGCGGCGGGCGCCAGGGCCGCGTCTTCCAGCGCCAGCTCCATGGCCCGGCGCATGGTGGCCTGCTCGGGACGAGTGGTGTGCTGGCCGTCGGCGTTGCTGCCGAAACCGACGATTTCCGCGTGGATCCGCGCTCCCCGGGCCAGGGCGTGCTCCAGCTCTTCCAGGACCAGCATGCCGCCGCCTTCGCCGATCACCAGGCCGTCGCGATCGCAATCGTAGGGCCGCGGGCTGCTGTGGGGCGCGTCGTTCTTCAAGCTGGTGGCATACAGCGCATCGAACACCATGGCTTCGGTGGGGCACAGCTCCTCGGCGCCCCCGGCGAGCATCATCGGCAGGCGGCCGAACTTGATCGCCTCGTAGGCATAACCGACGCCCTGGCTGCCGCTGGTACAGGCGCTGGAGGTGGGGATCAGGCGCCCGGTGAGGCCGAAGAAGATGCTGATATTGGCCGCAGTGGTGTGGGGCATCATGCGCACGTAGGAGTTGGCGTTGAGCCCTTCGGCCACCGAGTTCAGCAGCATGTTGCCGAAGGCCTTGATCTCCTCGGTGCTGCCGGTGGACGAGCCGCAGGCCACGCCCATGCGCCCATCCTTGATCGAGGGATCGCCCAGCAGCCCGGCGTCGGCCAGGGCCTGTTCGGCGGCCGCGACCGCCAACCGCGAGACCCGGCCCATGCTGCGCAGCTGCTTGCGGGTCCAGTGCCCGGGCACCTGGAAATCGTCGATGGGGCCGGCCAGGCGGGTGTTGAGCTCGCTGAACCTGTCCCACTCGTCCATCCGCCGGATGCCGCTGCGATTGGCCGCGAAGCGCTCGACCAGGCTGTCCCAGTCGTTGCCCAGGGCGGTGATGCCGGCCATGCCGGTGACGACCACGCGCTTCATCAGCACAAGCCCCCGTTGACCGCCAGCACCTGGCGGGTGATGTAGGCGGCTTCGGCGGACATCAGGAAATTCACCGCGCTGGCGACCTCCTCTGGGGTGCCCATGCGCTGCGCCGGAATCATTTTCAGCAGTTCTTCCACTGGCACGTTCTCATCCAGCATGGCGGTGTCGATCAGGCCCGGGGCCACGCAGTTGACGGTGATCTTGCGCTTGCCCAACTCGATGGCCAGGGCCTTGGCAGCGCCGATCAGGCCGGCCTTGGAGGCACTGTAGTTGACCTGGCCACGGTTGCCGATCAGCCCCGAGACCGAGGTGATACAGATGATTCGCCCCGCTGCGCGGCGCCGGATCATCGGCATCATCACGGGATGCAGGACGTTGTAGAAACCGTCGAGGTTGGTGCGCAGCACCTGGTCCCAGTCTTCCTCGCCCAGGGCCGGGAAGGCGCCGTCGCGGGTCAGGCCGGCATTGAGCACCACGCCATAGTAGGCACCATGGGTTTGGACATCGGCTTCCAGGGCCGCCTTGCAGGCCGCGCGGTCGGCGACATCGAATTGCAGGATGCGGGCGGTACGGCCCAGGGCCTGGACCTCGGCCTGGACGGCTTCGGCTTCGGTACGGCCGGTGCGGCAATGCAGCACCAGGTCATAACCGGCCTGGGCCAGGCGCAGGGCGATGGCGCGGCCGATGCCACGGCTGGAGCCAGTGACCAGTACGGAGTCAGTCATGACGGGGTTCCTTTGGAAGAATCGGCGGTTTCATGCAGGTAGTCGGCGGCCCGGGGCGGGCGATAGACGTTCAGGCGTGCACTGGCGGCGATGCCCGGGCCGCTCAGGTGGCACTCGAACACGCCCATGCCGTTGTCGTCCTCCAGGGAGCGCAGCGCATGGATTTCCAGCACGCTGCCGGCGGGGAAGCACTCGACATTGCATTGGAACTTGCGAGTGCCCAGCAAGAAGCCCAGCTCCGCTGGCTGGCCTTGCTGGCGGGCACGGCAACCGGCGTAGGCGGCGACGCTCTGGGCCATCAGCTCGACGCCGACCCAGGCTGGCAGACTGCCGTCGGGCCGGTTGAACAGGCCGCCGGGGCGAACCTGGAGGCGGGTGCGCACTTGCTCTTCATCGAAGGCCAGGACCTGGTCGATGAGGATCATGTCGCCGGCGTGGGGCAGCAGTTCGGCGAGCGACCAGTCAATCATGGGGCGTCTCCGATAATCAGGCTGACGTTGTTGCCGCCGAAGGCGAAGGAATTGCTCATCAGGCGGCGGGGTGAGCGGGGCTCCAGGCGGTCGGCGGCGGTGACCCAGTGCAGCCCTGGCAGCGCTGGATCGGCCTGGCCATCCCAGACATGGGGCGGCAAGGCTCCACCCGGGTTGTCGGCACCCAGGGCCAGCCAGCAGAACGCTGCTTCCAGGGCCCCGGCGGCGCCCAGGGTATGGCCACTCATGGGCTTGGTCGAGGAGCAGGGCACGCCCTCGGGGAACAGCCCGGCCACCGCCAGGCTTTCCATGGCGTCGTTGTGCTGGGTGGCGGTGCCGTGCAGGTTCAGGTAGGCGATCTGCCGGGCTTGCAGCCGGGCGCTGCGCAACGCCAGCTCCATGGCTTGCAGGGCGCCACGGCCGTCGGGGGCCGGCGCGGAGATATGGTAGGCATCGGAACTGGCGCCACCGCCGAGCAGGGCGATGGAAGGGCCGGTGCCGGGTTCCCGGGTCATCAGGAACAGCACCGCGGCCTCACCGATATTGATGCCGTCGCGATTGCGCGAAAACGGATTGCAACGCTGGCCGGAGACCGCCTCCAGGGCCGAGAAACCATTGAGGGTCAGCTTGCACAGGCTGTCGACCCCACCGCACAGCACCGCGTCGCAGATCCCCAGGTCCAGCAGGCGTCGGGCGCTGAGCAGGGCCCGGGCGCTGGAGGTACAGGCGGTGGAGATCACGTAGGCCGGCCCGCTCAATTGCAGCCACTGGGCGAGGAAGTTGGCCGGGGCGCCGAGCTCCTGCTGGCGATAGTTGTAGTCCGCCGGGAACCGCCGGTCCCGCAGGTAGCCGGCGAGGCCGCGGCTGGCCTCGTCGATCCCCGAGGTGCTGGTGCCCAGGACCACGCCGACCCGGCCATGGCCGTAGCGCTCGATGGCCCGGTGGATGTCGTCCTCGATCTGCAGCGTGGCCTCCAGCAGCAGCTGGTTGTTGCGGCTGCCATGGACCTGCTGGCCCGGTGGCAGGCTGGCCAGGGGCCCCCGCACCGCGGCCACCGGCAACGTGCGTTCGGGTACCCAGCCGCTTTCTGCGCGCATGCCCGAGCAGTCGCCGGCAAACAGGCTGCGGGCGACTTCCGGGCGATTGCCGCCCAGGGCGCAGATCAGCCCGAGGGCGTTGAGGTAGGCGGTCATGGAGTGGCCTCGGTGGTCAGCGCCGTGACGTGATAGTGCGGGCCTTGGGGCAGTTGCACGGTGAAATCCAGTGTTTGTCGATAAGTGACCTGCCAGCGTTGGCCAAGGGCCCGGCGCTGGTCTTGGGTTTGAGCGCCGGGGTAGCTGGCTGGCAATTCGGCCGCCGGGGTCAAGGCGAACAGCAGGGCGGCGAACAGCTCCCTGGCCTCGGGATTGGGCGGCAGCAGGCCATCGGCTTGCCATTGGCCATCCACCAGGCGTTGGCGGGCCTGGGGAATGCCCAGGGGATCCATCAGCGACCAGCGCAGTCCCGGACCTTCAGCCTGCAGCACCAGCAGCCAATCCTGGCGCTGGCCCTGGCTTTGGCGCTGGATATGCAGTTGCAGTGGCAGGTCCAGCGCGGGCGCGCGTTGCGGCAGTGGCGCCTGGCTGGCGCAGGCGCTCAGCAGCAGGACACAACCGAGCAGCAGGGCACGGATCATGAGGCTCGACCTTGCCCGGTACCCGGCGCCGCCATGGGCTTGCGAGCCACCACGTTGACCAGGGTTTCCTCGCGCTGGCCCACCGGTGGCGGTTGACGCAGGCCAAGGCGCTCCAGCAGGCCGAAGTCCTTGGCGCGGCTCCACCACAGGTACGGATAGGACACATTGTCCTCGGAGAACTCGAAGCCTTGCTGGCGAATCATCTGCAAATACTCGGTGGCGCTTTTCTGCACGTGCATGGGGTGGCGGAACAGCCAGCGGATCACCCAGGTATCGATATAGGCCTGGGTGGATTCGGCGAACATCAGGTAGCCGCCGGGCTTGAGCACACGATAGAACTCGGCGAGGGCTTTTTCCTGTTCCACCAGGTGATGGAAGGTCTGGTGGCAGAACAACAGGTCGACGCTGGCGTCGTCCAGCTTCAGGGTCGCGCAGTCGCTGCCGATCAGCTCCACCTCCCATTGCTGGCGCCGGGCTTCCTCGGCGCTGAGCGTGAGGCTGTGGGGGTCGGCATCGATGCCGATCAGGCGCTGGGGAGCGAACACCTGGCGCAAGTGCTGGAACGACTTGCCCTGGCCGCAGCCGGCGTCCAGCAGTACCGGAGCATGCGGCGGCTCGTCGTCGAACAGCGAACGCAAATCGTTGATCGCTACTCGCAACACATGGTGCTGCCAGGTATGGCTGCGCAGGAACCAGAAGCCGAAGCGGGTTTCCTCGACGTAGCTGTCGCTCAGGTAGGGCGAGGCCTGGCCGGTCATGGGCGAACCCTCGCATCGGCTGCCGGAGGGACGCTGGCGCTTTGCGCCAGCAGGCGACATTCCATTTCAATTGTTGGCATTGGGGCTCCTTGCCGCTGCGGCGGGATTCTGGTTCGGGTAGGCCATGCTGGCCGACGGCCGGCTCACGGTGCTGGCTCCGCTGGCGCAGCGGGGTGCGGTTCATGGCCGGCCCAGGGGGCGAGGATGAAACTGAAAGCCAGGCCGAGGCTGACGGCCAGGCCGAAATTGCTTACCGCCGGGGTGCTGGAGATGGCCAGCAGGCCGAACGACAGCCAGGTGGTCAGCGCCGCCAGCAGGGTGCCCAGCAGGCTCACGGCCGCGCCGCCGATCCGCTCGCGCATGAGGATCGCGTAGTCGACGCTGATGGCGGTCACCAGCAGCAGGCCGAACAGGCTGAACAGCGTCAGTGGCTGTCCCAGCCAACCGAGGCTGGCCAGGCTGCACAGGGCCGCCAGCAGCGGCAGGGCCACCAGGCGCAAGGCCCCGCCGAGACCGAAGGGCAGGATCAGCACCAGCACGATCAGCACGCAGGAGGCCAGCTTGAGTTCGGCGGCGCTGACCTGGGTGGCGGCAAAGACCTGGTTCAGCTCGCCCAGGCGATCCACCAGCTGGATGCCCGGCAGGTCGCCGGACTGGACCCGCAGCAAGGCCGCGTCGTTCAGGCCCTGCAAGCTGACCAGGGCGGCCACGCCCTGGGCATTGGTCCCGAGCCAGAGTGGCCGGAAGGGTTCGGCCAGCGGCCCTGCCAGCGCGCTGTCGATGTCTGCCAGGGGCAACTCCTGCAATTGCTTGAGTTCGGCCTGCAGCGCCTGCTCGGGCACGCCCAGCGCCAGCAGTGGCTGCCAGTATTCGGGCAGGCGCTCGAGGGCCGCGCGGACCTGGCGTTGCTGCGCTGGCTGGCTGAGCAACTGGTTGAGCGACAGATAGCCCTTGAGCTTGCCCAGGCCCACCAGGGGTTGCAGGCGCTCGTCCAGGAGGTCGAGGCGTTCCAGCAGTTGTTGCTGGTCGGCTGCGCGCACCAGGAAGAACTGGCTGGTGGGCTGGTAGCCGGTGATCCGGGCGATGGCCTGGGCCTCTTGCAGCAACTGGGGCGGTGCGCCGACCCACTGGCGGATATCGTTCTTGCTGTCGAGCTGCCACAGGCCCGCCGCGCAAAACAGCCCCAGCAGCCCCAGTAGCACCGGGCTCGGCACCCGTGCCAGCAGGGCGCTGCGCAGCCGCAGCAAGCTGGCGGCGACCCGCAGTGGCCACTGCGCCGGACGCAGCTCGACCTTGCGCAGCAGCGCCGGCAGCAGGCACACGGCTGCCAGGTAGGCGCCCAGCAGGCCAGCGGCGGAGAACACGGCGATCTGGGTCAGGGCCGGGAATGGCGTCCAGGCCAGGGCCAGGTAGCCGATGCAACTGGTGGCCAGGCTCAGGCTCAGGCCCGGCAGGGTCAGGCGCAGGGCCGGCCAGCTGCGCCAGGGCTTGAGGCTCCAGCTCTTGGACAGGTAGTGCAGCGGATAGTCCACGGCCACGCCGATCAGGCTTGAGCCCAGCACCAGGGTCATGACGTGCATGTGCCCGAACAGGGCGACGCAGGCCACGGCACCGAACAGCATGCCCACCAGCACCGGGACGAAGGCCAGCAAGGCGTGCCAGCGGCGAAAGGCCAGGAGCAGCAGCGCCAGGATGCCCAGGGTCGCGCCTCCGCCGACCCAGGAGATCTCCCGGGAGGCCTGTTGCTGGCCGCTGGCGGCATACAGCAAGCCACTGGCCGCCAGTAGCTGTCCTTGCTGTTGAGTGGCGTGTTCGCGGCTGTGCTGCAGCAGCCCGGCCACCTGCAACGGCAATTGCAGGTCGAAGGCATTGCCGGCGGTATGGGCCCGCAGCAGCACCCAGTGCTTGCCGTCGGCCTCGGCCAGCAGCGCGCCGCTGCCGATGTCCAGTTGCACGCTGGCGTGTTGTGGCTGGTTGGCCTGGATTCGCCCGGTCAGCCCCAGCCAGTCATCCTGGCTGGGCACCAGGGTGAAGCCGGCAAAGGGATCGAACAGGCTCTGCACCCGTTGCTGGATGAAGGCCTGGGGCTGTTCGAGCAACTGCTGGCGATCCTTGGCCGAGAGCATCGCCAGGCGACCCTGCAACAGTTGCTTGCGCAAGGCCGGCAGGTCGGCCTGCAGGGTCCACTGGACCTTGTCGAACAGGCCGCTGGCCTGCCACTGCCCGGCCAGCTCGCGAGCCAGGTCCAGCGCCTGCTGGCGTTGGGCGTGGCCCACCAGGACCAGGATCTCGCGGTTCAACGGTTCCTGCATGCGCTGTTCGGCCTGCAACTCCAGGGCGTCCGGAGCCGTGCCTGGCACCAGTTCCATGAGGTCGGCCGACAAGGGCGCGCCGTGGCGCCACTGCCAGGCGGCAGTGGCCAGGACCAGGGCCAGCAGGATCAGGAAGAGGCGTGGCAACCAGCGCTCACTCGGCAAAGTCATGGCGTTCCAGGTCGCTCAGGGGTTGATTGCTGGTGCTGTCCTGCATGATCAACAACGTGCGGTCGCCCTGGGTTTCCAGCAGCTCGATGCGTTGCACCAGGGCGCCGCCGTCGATGTCGATCCGGGTGAAGATCTGCTGGAGCAGCAGTGAACGCGGCAGCAGTTGCAGGTGCCAGTCTTGCGCGGTGCCTTGCAGGCGCAGTTCGAAGTCCCGCTGCAGGCCGCTGCTGTCGCCTTGCAGCACGGCCAGGAACAGGCGGTTGTGCTCGGCGCCGGCGCTCTTGCCCGGCAGCATCTGCCAGCCCTCGGCATCGCGGCGGGCGATGCCCTTGGGCGTGATGCGGTAGTCCTGTTGCAACGGGGTCTGCAACAGCCACAGCAGGCCATGCTGGCGGGCCAGGACGAACTGGCCCTTGCTGGTCAGTGGCTGGGGCAGGGCCCGCAGGTGTTTTTCCTGGATGAAACGACCATGGATCACTTCGGGGCGCGACAGCTGCTCGCTCAATCGCTGCAGGTCGAAGTCCTGGGCCTGGGTCATGGGCGGCACAGCCAGCAGGAGCAGGCAGGCCAGCAGCAAGCGTTTACAGAGGGTCATGGCAACAGGCGCTCCACGGCGTCGGTGAAGATCTTGGGCGAGGCCAGCTGCATTTCGCGGCTGGCGATTGCCACGGCCACTTGTACCGAGCTGGCGCGGGTCAGGCGCTCGCCCGTGGCCAGGTCGGTGATCAGGTAGTTGATCTTCAGGCGGTTCTCCCATTCCACCAGGCTGGCGCGCACGTTCAGGGTCTGGCCGAACACTGCGCCACGTACATAGCGCAGTTGCAGGTCGATCACCGGCCAGGCGTAGCCGGAGTCGCGCATTTGCTCATAGTTGTGGCCAAGCCTGTCGAGCAGTGCGCAGCGGGCGACCTCCAGGTACTTGACGTAATGTCCGTGCCAGACCACGTGCATGGTGTCGACATCGAAGAACGGCACCAGGATCTGGGTATCGACGTAGATCGCTCCCTGGCTACGCATGCAACCTCCAGTGTTGTTCGGCGATACGTTGCAGGCACAGGCGCAGTTCGCCCTCCAGGGCGCGGTCCTCGATCACCGGTGGAAAATCCTCGGCCAGTTGCGCGCGCATGGCCGCCAGGGCCGCCGGCAAGGCTCGGGCGTCGGCTTCGCGGCTGCGCAGCCAGACGCCCTGGTTGGCGGCCAGCAGGGTCGCGGCGGCCACTTGTTCGGTGAGCTCCAGCACGCGCAGCGCATCGCGGGCGGCAATGGTGCCCATGCTCACCTTGTCCTGGTTGTGGCACTCGGTGGAGCGCGAGAACACGCTGGCCGGCAGGGTGTTCTTCAAGGCTTCGGCGGTCCAGGCGCTGGCGCCGATCTGCACCGCCTTGAAGCCATGGTTGAGCATTGCCCGTTCAGCCGTCGCGCCGGACAGGTTGCTCGGCAGGCCGTGGTTGTAGCGCACGTCCACCAGCAGTGCCAGTTGCCGGTCCAGCAGGTCGGCGACGTTGGCCACCAGGTTCTTCAGGCTATCCATGGCGAAGGCGATGTGCCCGCCATAGAAGTGCCCGCCGTGGAGCACCCGCTCGGCCTCGGCGTCGATGATCGGGTTGTCGTTGGCGCTGTTGAGCTCGGTTTCGATGAACGAGCGCAACCAGCCCAGGCTGTCGGCCAGCACTCCCAGTACATGGGGCGCGCAGCGCAGGGAGTAGCGGTCCTGGAGACGATGCAGGGGCGCGGTGGGGGCGTCGATCGCCAGGTCCTGGCGCAGCCAGGCGGCAACCTGGGTCTGGCCTGGATGGGGCTTGGCGGCGAACAGGCGTTCGTCGAAGTGCTCAGGGTTGCCTTGCAGGGCCACCACGTTCAGGGCCGTGATCCGCGTCGCCAGGCGCAGTAGGTAGTCGGCGCGGGCGAAGGCCAGGCAGGCCAGGCCAGTCATCACCGCGGTGCCGTTCATCAGCGCCAGGGCCTCCTTGGGCCGTAGCACCAGGGGCTGCCAACCCAGCTCGCGGTGTACGTCGGCCGACTCGCGGCGTTCGCCGCGGAACAGCACCTGGCGCTCCCCGGACAGGGTGGCGGCCACGTAGGACAGCGGCGTCAGGTCGCCACTGGCGCCCACCGAGCCTTCCTGGGGGATCAGCGGCAGGATGTCCAGGTCGAGGAAGGCTTGCAGGCGTTCCAGCAACTCCACGCGCACTCCGGACATGCCGTGGCACAGCGACTGCAGGCGCGCCGCGAGCACCGCCCGGGTCGCCTGGGGTTCGAGCAACTGGCCCAGGCCGCAGCCGTGGAAGGTGTACAGGTGCCGGGGCAGCTCCTCGACATGCTCCAGTGGCACCGCCACCACGCAGGAGTCGCCGTAACCTGTGGTCACGCCGTAGATCACCCCTTCCTTGTCCAGCAGGGAGTCGAGGAACTGCGCGCCCTTGGCGATACGCTGGCGCCAGGCCGCATCGGCTTGCAGGCGCGCTAGCGCCTGGCGGTTGGCCAGGGCCAGCACGTCCTCGATGCGCAAGGGATGTTCGCCGAAGGTGACCGGCTCAGGAGTCGAGGTTGTCATCGGTTTTCCAGAATGGGTAGAAGTTGAACCACTGTTGCGGGGCTTGCAGGCAGTAATGGCCCAGGCGCTCGGCATAGCGCGTGGCCCATTGGGCGATCACTTGCTGGCGGTCGCTGCGCTTCCACTGCACGGCCTCGGCGAAAGGTTCGAGGATCACTCGGTAGCGCCCCTGCTGCTTGAGGCAGAGCAACAGGTTGACCGGGCACTTGAGCAGCCCGGCCAGCAGCCAGGGCCCCTGGGGAAAGGCCGCCGGCTGGCCGAGGAAATCCACCTGCACGTTGCGCCCGCCATGCAGCGGCACTCGGTCGCCGGCGATCGCCAGCCACTCGCCGCGCTCCAGGCGCTGGCTCAGTTGCAGCATGATCGCCGGGTCCAGCTCACTGACCTGGACCAGCCGCAGGTTGCTGGCCCCGGCCTCGCCCAGC
Organism: Pseudomonas piscis; assembly: GCF_009380155.1. GTDB lineage: Bacteria > Pseudomonadota > Gammaproteobacteria > Pseudomonadales > Pseudomonadaceae > Aquipseudomonas > Aquipseudomonas piscis. The sequence continues at coordinate 374,110 of NZ_WHUV01000004.1, forward strand.
AGGCGGTTGAAGCGTTCGGCGTGCCGGGTATGCACCAGCACGTTCATGGTCACCTGCTCGCCGAGTTCGGCCAGGGCCCGGCAGACTTCCAGGTTGCCCAGGTGGGCGCCCACCAGCAGTTGTCCGCGTTCGCCGCGCAGTTGCTGGCGCAGGCCTGCCGGGTCGAGGATCTCGATCTGTTCCAGGCGCAGCTTGCCGTTCCACACATCGAGCTTGTCCAGCAGGGCCTCGGCGAAGGCCATGAACTGGCCGAATACCCGGCGCTGGCTGGGCAGCAGGTCTTCGCGCTGGTGGAAGCGGGCCAAGCGCAGCTGGTATTGCCAGATGCTGCGGCGGGCGCTGCGGCCAAACAGGAAGAAGTACAGGACGATGGCGTACAGCAGCGGGCTCAGCACCCGGCGGCCCAGGGTCCGTACGCCGAAGGCGGTGAGTTTCATCAGCCAGAAGCTGCCGCGTTCGCGGCGTTCGGCCCAATGCCTGTTGGAGGAGGGCTCGAGGTTCATGTGCGCCACCGCCGCCAGAGAATCAGAGGCAGGCGCGCGAGCATGCCGAAGAACAGCTTGGCGTGCATCCCGGAAATCAGGGCGTTGTCGTGCCACAGGCGAAAGTGCGACAGGCCGTCCTGGGGATAGTGGACCCGGGTCGGCAGCCAGAGCATGGCCTGGTTGCGCCAGGACAGGCGCACGAGGATTTCCGGGTCGAAGTCCATGCGCCGGCCCAGGGCCACTGAATCGACCAGGGCCAGGGTGGGTGCCAGGGGATAGACCCGGAAACCGCACATGGAGTCCGGGATCTGCAACGACAGGCTGTTGATCCACACCCAGACATGGGTCAGGTAGCGGGCATAGAGGCGGCCCTTGGGCACGCTGGCGTCGTACTGTGGATAACCGCAGACCAGGGCCTGGGGCGACTGGCGCGAACAGTGGATGAAGTTATCCACAGCGCTCAGGTCGTGCTGGCCGTCGGCGTCCACTTGCAGGGCATGGCTGAAGCCCAGGCGTGCGGCCTCCCGCAGGCCGGCCATGACCGCGCCGCCCTTGCCCTGGTTGACCGCCAGGCGCACCAGGAACACTTGCTCGCGCTCGGCCAGGCGTTGCAGCACGCTGGCGCATCCGGGGCTGCTGGCGTCGTCCACCAGGATGCAGGGCAGGCCCTGTTCCCGCAGGGCGTCGACCACCGCCGGCACGGCGCCTTCGTGGTTGTAGACCGGGATCACCGCGCAAGGGTTATGCACAGGCGCCTGGCTGGGCAACTTATCCACAGCTGTCCTCCAGCAGGATACGGCCGCTGGAACAGGCAGCCCCGGCATTGAGGTAGGCGAAGTACAGCTTCTGGCGCTGGGTGTCGAAGCGCAGGTTCAACTGGATGCGATCGCCGGGGCGTATCAGTTGCTGGAACTTCAGCACTTCCATCCCGGCGAAACGGCCCGGCAGTTCCAGCAGGCGCTGGCCGAGGGCCAGGGCCCAGTCCACCTGCACCACCCCGGGAAGGATCGGCGCCTGGGGAAAGTGCCCGCTGAAATAGGCCAGGTCCGGGGGGATCGCCAGTTGCAGCTGCCACTCGTCGTCCTGCTGCAATTGGGCCAGGACTTCCGGCTCCCGCGGGCGCGGTGCCTGGAGCAGGGCCTGGACCTGGGCCTGGGGCAGCTTGCCCTGGGCGGTGAGCGGCAACTGGCGCAGCAGGCGCCAGCGCCGGGGCAGGGCCAGGGCCTCGCAATGCTGGGCCAGGTGCTGGCGCAAGGCCTGGACCAGGTGGCGCCGGCCCTGGTTGCGCAGTACATGCAGGCCGGCTTCGTCGAGCACCAGCAGGGCGCCCAGGTAGGCACGGTTCTCCTCGATCACCCCAAGGCGGGCCTCGGCGACCCAGGCGTGGCTTTCCAGGGCCTGCTCCAGCATGGGCAGGGAGATGCGTTTTTCTTCCAGCTTGACGATGCGGTCCAGGCGCCCCAGCAGTTCGAAGCGACCGTCGGTGGTGATCCGCGCGGCATCGGCACTGTGTTCCACGTGTCCGGCCGGCAGGTAGGGCGAGGCGATCAACAGCGCGCCGTCGGCATCCTGGCCCAGTTGCACATCGGCGAAGGGTTGCCACAGTGTCGCGCCCTGGCGCCAGGCGATCCCGCCGGTCTCGGAGCTGCCGAGGATCTCCGTGGGCCATTGCCCCAGGCGCTGCTGCAAGCTCGCGGCGGCGGGCGCGGGCAAGGCGCCGCCGGAAGAAAATACCCGCCGGACCTGGCTCAGGGCCGGCCAGTCGAGGTTGTCGCCCATGCGCTTGAGCAGTGCCGGGCTGGCCACCCAGGCGAATGCCGGGCATTCGCGGCTGGCCCGTTGCAGGTCTTCGGGGAACGCCAGTTGGCGCCGCAGGAACGGGCGACCGGCGCACAGCGGCCAGAGCACCCGGAACAGCAGGCCATAGATGTGCTGGGTGGCGACGCTGCCGATGATCCAGGCCGGGCCCAGGTCGTGGCCCCAGAGCTGCTCCAGGGCCTGTACTTCATTGGCCAGCTGGCGCAGTCGCTTGTCGATGCGCTTGGGTTCGCCGCTGGAACCGGAGGTGCACAGGCTCAGGCGGCAGGTGTCCAGGTCCAGTTCGGCCGCCGCCAGGGGGCCGGTCGCGGTTGCCGGCAGTGGCGGGTCCTGGTCGGTCAGCCACAAGTCGACCTCCGTCGCCCAGCGCTGGCGGGTCTGGGCTTGCAGATCGGCGGGCAGCAGCACGCTGGCCCCGGCACGCCAGGCTCCGAGCAGGGCCACCGCCAGTTCCACGGCATCTTCCAGGTGGATCGCCACGCGCTCGACGTGCAGCTCCCGGAGGGTCGCGGCCAGGCCAAGGGCCCGGGCCTGCAGGGCCGCAAGGTCGATATCGGGATGGGCACCGGCCAACCGTGGCCCTTGTGTCTCGAGCAAGAGCTGCTCAAGGGGAATCCAGTTCATCTACGGCCTCTTACCCGTTGGCGCAACAGCCATTCGATGGCGAACAGCAAGCCCATCAGCCCGTAGGCGATCAGGCCGTTGTACAGCATCCACCAGTCCAGCGGCGCCCAGAGTGTCAGCGCAGCGGCGATCAGGCCATTGCAGAGGAAGAACAGACTCCAGGCGATAGTCACCTGGCGGGTGTAGCGTATGGCCTGTGGCGGCAGCTCCGGCTCGCTGAGGCGGGCCAGGCGCTCGGCCACTGGCGGGCCGTACTTGAGGCTCAGGCCGAACACCCCCAGCATGCAGGCGCTGATCAGCACCGGGTACCAGCGCAGCAGCCCCGGGCGGTCGAACCAGGCCAGCAACAGGCAGAAGACGAGCGCGGCACCGGCCATCCACAGGCTGCCGGGACGGCGCTCACCGGTCAGTGCCCGAACCAGCCACAGGCTGCCCAGCAACAGGCCGAACTGCCATGGCGCGAAGTGCTCCATGCCGAAGTACACGGCGAAGGGATAAAGCAGGCCGGCCAGCAACAAGCCCAGGCCGATCAGGCGGTTCATGCGGCCGGCTGGACCAGACGATAGACCGCCTCGACCACGTCGTTGACGGTACGCACCGACTTGAACTCCTCGGCGGCGATTTTCTTGCCGGTCTGGCGCTTGATGTGGTCGATCAGGTCGACGGCGTCGATGCTGTCGATTTCCAGGTCCTGGTACAGGTTGGAGTCCAGGCTGATGCTCGACGGCTCCACTTCGAAGAGTTCGACCAGGGCATCGCGCAGGGTATTGAAGATGTCGTCACGGGTTTGCATGGTCGGTTCTCAAGCTGCCTGTTTTGCGCTGACGAAGGCCGCGAGGCTCGCCACGTTGCTGAAGTGATTGCGGGTGTCCTTGGCGTCGGCGTCGATCTTGATGCCGTACTTCTTCTGGATCGCCAGGCCCAGTTCCAGGGCGTCCACCGAGTCCAGGCCGAGGCCTTCGCCGAACAGTGTCTGCTGGTCGCCGATGTCCTGGGCGCTGATGTCTTCCAGGCCCAGGGCATCGATGATCAGCAGTTTGATTTCAAGCATCAGGTCCGGGTGCGTATCGCTCATCTTTGGCGAGCTCCTTGGTGAAATAGTTGTGCAAGTGCTCATTGAGCTTGCGCGAAGTCTGGGGCGCCGGGCCCTGGGCGGCAAAGGTCTGTGGGTCTATATCGGCACCGACATGAAAACTGAAGTGCACCCGGCGTTGCGGGATCCGGTACCAGGGCTCGGCCTTGGTCAGCGTGCTGGGGCTGACCCGGATCACCACTGGAGTGATGAGCTTGGCACCGCGCAGGGCGATCGCCGCGGCTCCCCGATGAAAGGCGGGCGCTGCGCCAGGAAGGGTGCGGGTGCCCTCGGGAAAGACGATCAGCGTCTGGCCTTCGTGCAGAGCCCCGCAGGCGTTCTCGAGCATCTCCAGGCTGCCGTCGTTGCTGATGTACTGGGCCGCGCGCACCGGGCCACGGGTGAAGGGGTTGTTCCACAGGCTGTCCTTGACCACGCAGTTGGCGTCGCGCACCAGGCCGATCAGGAACACCACGTCGATCAGCGACGGGTGGTTGGCGATGATCATCTGGCCCGGGCGCCCCAGTTGCCCGGCGCCCTGGACCTCGTAGGTGAGTACGCCGCACCTGGCCATCCAGCGGATGAACAGCCAGAACAGCCGGCTGATGGTCTTGCGCGCCCGCAACCGCTGGCGCAGGGCATCCCCGGGCAGGCAGGCCAGCAGCGGGAAGATCACCAGGCGCAGGCACAAACCACCTATTCCGAACACTGCAAAGCTCAGCGCCGTGGCCACCAGGCGCCAGTAATAGGCATCGCGCCCCTTGGTCTTCACTGGTTGCGTTGCCAGGTCCATGTGCGATTCATCCAGGCATGTTGGCAATAAGGTTGCGGCCCGAGCAGGGTACGCAACAGGTTCAGGGCGTGGGGCCATTGGGTTGGAGCCTGGGGCCGGCTGCCGGTGCCATCCAGGGACAGTTGCCATTCCTCGCCGGGGGTCAGCAGCAGGCCCAGGGCATAGGGAAAGGGCACATCGTCGATCCAGTCGGCGTAGGCCTGGGGTGGCTGCTCCTCGGTGATCACCAGCAGTACGTGGGACGCGCCGTCGGCCAACAGCGCCGCAGCTTCCAGCATGCCGTGCTCCAGGCCGTCCCCGGCCGCAGCCAGGGCGGTCATCTCGCTGGTCTCGCCCCGCATGATGGACCACAGGCCGATCACCGCGTTGTGCACCGAGAGACTGAACTGGGTGGGCGACAACGGTTGCTCGGCGGCCAGGTCGCTGAGTATCTCCAGGGTTCGCGGGGTTTCGCCATGGCGGGAAATGAACACCAGGGGCAGGTGCTCGAGGCCCTCGGCCAGGGGCCAGCCAACGCTGAAGGCCATGCGGGCCAGGCGACTGAGGCGACGGCGCTGCATGGCGGGCAGGAAGGAAACGTCCGGAGCGCTATCGCTGCTGGCCGGCAGGGCCGGCTGCTGGCACCAGGCCTGCCAGGCGTCCACGCCCTCGAGCCCAGGGGCCCACGCACGCCATTGAGCGATATTGAACTTGATCACTTGGTTTCATCCCGCCCCTGCGGGCTTTCTTGACGTGGTGCGGCGCTGGGGGTGGCGCCTGGCCAGGATGACGCGTAAGCGCCAGTGGCGCGCATTATCCCGGTGCAACAGTCATGTAGCAAATAGCGGATGGGCTGCTGGTCGCAAATGAGAAGAATCTGCCGTGGGGCGAAAGCCCCTTCGCCACCATCGGCTGCCAGGGCCTTGTGCAGGCGCCTGGCAGCGGGGCTGGCGCAGTAGCCGACCGGTCCCGGGATAGCCGGCCGAACTTGTGTTGCCGAGGTAGCTAAGGGGCGGCGTCGGCTACTACACTCGGTGATCTTTGATACACGGAGGTCTAGCTATGCGGCGCGTGGTGTTCAATCAGAAAGGTGGCGTGGGCAAGTCGAGCATTGCCTGCAATCTGGCGGCGGTCAGCGCCAGCGAGGGGTATCGCACCTTGCTGGTGGACCTCGATGCCCAGGCCAACTCGACCCAGTACCTTACCGGCCTGACCGGCGAGGACATTCCCATGGGCATCGCCGACTTCTTCAAGCAGACCCTGTCTTCCGGGCCGTTCTCCAGGAAGAACCAGGTGGACATCTACGAGACGCCGTTCGACAACCTGCATGTGGTGACCGCCACGGCGGAACTGGCGGACCTGCAGCCCAAGCTGGAGGCCAAGCACAAGATCAACAAGCTGCGCAAATTGCTCGACGAGTTGTCCGAGGATTACGAACGGATCTACCTCGATACCCCGCCAGCCCTGAACTTCTATGCGGTATCGGCGCTGATCGCGGCAGATCGTGTGCTGATTCCCTTCGATTGCGACAGTTTTTCCCGCCAGGCCCTGTACGGCCTGCTGGCCGAGATCGAGGAGTTGAAGGAGGATCACAATGAAGAGCTCGAGGTCGAGGGTATCGTGGTCAACCAGTTCCAGGCCCGGGCCAGCCTACCGCAACAGATGCTCGACGAGCTGATTGGCGAAGGCCTGCCGGTGCTGCCGGTGTACCTGGCCAGCTCGGTGCGCATGCGTGAATCCCACCAGGCCAGCCTGCCGCTGATCCATCTCGACCCACGGCACAAGCTGACCCAGCAGTTCGTCGACCTGCACAACCTGCTGGAAAACGCCTGAGTTTCAAGCTGCCATGGGCGCAGGGCGTGACCTGCGCTTCATGGCGTCATCTCAAATCCCCTGGCTGCGCAACCAGCCGATCAACTGCGGCAAGGGCAGGGCGCCGCTTTGCCGGGCCACTTCCCGGCCATTCCTGAACAGGATCAGGCTTGGAATCGAACGAATGCCCAACTGTGCCGAAAGCTGCTGGTTGGCTTCGCTGTCGAGCTTGGCCAGGCGGCATTTGCCGCTCAGTTGCGCGGCGGCCTGCTGGAAGGTCGGCGCAAAGGATTTGCACGGCCCGCACCAGTCTGCCCACACATCCACCAGCAACGGCAGGTCGCCCTTGACCTGGCTGGCGTAAGCGCCCTGTTGCAAGTCAAAGGGTTTGTCCAGCAACACCTCGGCCTTGCAGCGCCCGCACCTGGGATGGTCGCCCAGGCGCTCGGCGGGGATGCGGTTGAGGCCGTTGCAGTGCGGGCAGGGGATCAGCAATGGGTCGGTCATGGGGGCTCCGGGTCAGTGGCCAATGGCATCTATCTGGAGTCGTGGCGCGGATTTATCAAGCCGAGGGGCGGTGGATGCATCCGCTCACATGTTGGAACCCTGTCCCTGGCCGCCTATCTCTTAGGATTGGGAGGGCATCGACCGCTGGTCTATTCATGATTATCGCAACTTGCGATTGACCGGCTTTCTGGCTAGCTTTCATAGCAATATGCGATAGGGACATTGCATGCGAGTGATCACTGCAAAACGTATATGGGAGGCCAAGGAGAAATGGCCGCAGTCAGCCAAGGCGCTGGATGATTGGTACCGACTGATCAAGAGCAATAGCTTTGCCGATTTCTCGGCAATCAAGGCCGTGTTCCCGGCTGTGGACAAGGTCGGTCCATTGCATGTCTTCGATGTTGGTGGCAACAAGCTGAGGTTGATTGCCGTCCTGCGCTACACCACCCAGAAACTCTATATCAGGTACATATTGAACCACCGTGAGTACGACCGAGGGCAATGGAAGGAGGGATGACAATGAGTGTGTTGATCAAGCAGGCGGCCGAGCACTGGCAATTCGTTGCGCCATTGCTACGCAAGCCTCGGACCGAAGAAGACTATGATCGACTGGTCCAGGCTCTGGATGAGTTGCTGGACCTTACGGGGGATGATGAGGCTCATCCTCTGAACAGCCTGCTGGAGATCATTGGTGACTGGATCGAGGCGTATGACCTCGAACACCGGCCTATCCCCAAGGCTAGTGGCATCGATGTACTGCGTTACTTGATGCGCGAGCACGGCCTGACCCAGAGCGACCTGCCCGGGGTCGGGGCGCAATCGGTGGTTTCCGAAGTGCTGAGTGGCAAGCGCCAGCTCAACCTGCGGCAGGTGCGCTGGCTGTCCGAGCGCTTCAAGGTGGCGATGGAAGTGTTCGCCTGACTCAGGACGAACAGCTGATTTCCAGGTGCTTGCCCCAGTCCGGCGGCCGCTTGGCGTAGCTGTCCATGCCGGCCTGCTCCTCGAACGGCCGGCTCAGCACCTGGTGCAGACGCCGCACTTCGCTGTAGTCGCCCGATTCCGCGGCTTCGATGGCCTGTTGCGCCAGGTAGTTGCGCAAGACATACAGCGGATTGACGGCGTGCATGCGCACCCGGCGCTGTTCCTGGCCCTGCTGTGGATCGCGGGCCACCCGCGCCACGTACGCCTCGGCCCAGGCATCGAAGCCCTTGAGATCGACGAAGTCGTCACGCAGCTGCGCCACGGCCAGCTCCGGCGCCGTGTCCCCCAGGCGGCGGAAGAACAGGCTGTAGTCCACGGCGCTGCCCTGCATCAGTTGCAGCAGTCGTTCCACCAGTTGCTGGTCGGCGTCCTCGGCATGGGTCAGGCCCAGGCGCCGGCGCATCAGGTCCAGGTAGTGGGCCTGGTACAACGGCAGGAACAGGCCCAGCGTTTCACGCAGGTCCTCGACCGCAATCAGTGGGGTCAGGGCCTGGGCCAGGGCGCTGAGGTTCCATTGGCCGATGGGCACCTGGTTGCTGAAGGAGTAGCGACCCTGGTCATCGGAGTGGTTGCAGATGAAGTGGGCGTCGAAGTCGTCGAGGAAGGCGAAGGGACCGAAGTCGAAGGTGATGCCCAGGATCGACATGTTGTCGGTGTTCATCACGCCGTGGCAGAAGCCATAGGCCTGCCATTTGGCGATCAGCTCGGCATTGCGCTCGACGATCTCGCGGAACATCGCCAGGTAGGGCTGGGGCTGGTCCCGGCAGTCGGCAAAGTGCTGGGCCAGTACGTGCTCCGCCAGCTGGGTGTGCTGTTCGGACTTGCGCGTGTAGTAGAAGTATTCGAAATGCCCGAAGCGAACATGACTGGGCGCCAGGCGCAGGACCATGGCGCCGCGCTCCTGCTTCTCGCGCCACACCGGGGTGTCTGAGCCGATCACGCACAGCGCCCGGCTACTGGGAATGCCCAGGGCATGCAGGGCCTCGGAAGCAAGGAACTCGCGGATCGACGAGCGCAGCACCGCGCGGCCATCGCCCATGCGCGAGTAGGGCGTCTGGCCGGCGCCCTTCAGGTGCAGGTCCCAGTATTGGCCGGCTGCGTTGCGTACTTCCCCTAGCAGCAAGCCGCGACCATCTCCCAGCTGGGGGTTGTAGGAGCCGAACTGGTGCCCGGAATAGATCATCGCCCGGGGTTCGGCCTCGGACCACAGCTTGTGCCCGCCGAACAGCTCGGCGAATACCGGGCTTTCGGCGACGGCGGGGTCCAGGTCCAGCAGGGCCATGGCTGCCGGGCTGGCCACCACCAGGCGCGGGTTGTCCAGGGGCTCGGGCAGCACATGGGTCGAGAAGGCGTCGCCCAGGCGGGCGAAGCGATTGTCGAAGGTCAGTTCGTCGAGGGCTTTCAACGGCCATCTCCCAGCAGAATGTCCGAGTATTCTGCTGGGCAAAGCCGTTCGCGTCGAGTTCGCCGGGCGTTAGGGTGCTGGCTTTTCCGGCGCTGGCGGGTCCTGGGGTTTCTCCGGGCCGATGGGCACCATCTTGTACTCCTGGCCTTGGAGGTTCTTGAGATAGACCTCCATCTGCCGGAACGAGATGTTGATGTGCTGCTTCTTGAACTCGCGGCTGATGAAGCGGTTGACCTCGTCGATCACCGGGTTGCGGTCGCCCAGTTCGCGCACGTGCATGCGCAGTTCGTGATCCAGGGTGCTCTCGCCGAAACTGAGGAAGTACACCTGGGGTTCCGGTTCCTTGAGTACCCGTGGGTTCTCCCGGGCGGCCTTGAGCAGCAGTTCCTTGACCAGGTCCAGGTCCGAACCGTAGTCGACGCCGAGTTTCAGGGTCACGCGGGTGATGGTGTCGGTCAGCGACCAGTTGATCAGTTGCCCGGTGATGAAGGTCTGGTTCGGGACGATGATGTCCTTGCGGTCGAAGTCGGTGATGGTGGTGGCGCGGATGCGGATCCGGCTCACGGTGCCCGACAGGTTGCCGATGGTGATGGTGTCGCCGATCCGCACCGGGCGCTCGAACAGGATGATGATGCCGGAAATGAAGTTGGCGAAGATCGCCTGCATGCCGAAGCCCAGGCCTACCGATAGCGCGGCCACCAGCCATTGCAGCTTGTCCCAGCTGACGCCGAGAGTCGACAGGGTGGTGACGAAGCCGACCCCGGCGATGGCATAGGAGAGCAAGGTGGTGGTGGCGTAGGCACTGCCCTGGGCCAGGTTCAGCTTGGACAGCACCAATACTTCTAGCAGGCCCGGCAAGTTGCGCGCCAGGGCGAAGGTGATGCCGACGATGATCAGCGCGCCGAGCAAGTCGCCGATGCTGATGGGCACCATGCTCATGTTGGCGCCGGTGCCGCTGGTGTACTCGTAGAGGGTCACCCGGTCCAGGTAGGAGAACACCGAGATCAGGTCGGCCCAGACCCAGTACAGGGCCACCATGAAGCCACCCAGCAGGGCCAGGCGGATCAGGCGCAGGGACTGTTCGTTGACCTTCTCGATGTCCATGGTCGGCTCTTCGACCACTGCCTCGCCACTTTCCCCGGCCTCCTTGGCCGCCTGGCGCTTGCTCAAGGCGCGCTGGTAGGCCAGGCGCCGCGCCGCGACGGCCAGGCCGCGCACGAAGGTGGCCTCGACCACCAGCCACAGCATCAAGAGGTACAGGGTGTTGATCAGGCGATCGCTGAGCTTCAGGGCGGTGTAGTAGAAGCCGAAGCACACGGCGATGAACAAGGCGATCGGCAGCAGGGTGAACAGCAAGCCCACGGCCTTGCGGAACAGCGAGGCGTTCTCGTGGGTCGGACTGCTGAGCAGCAGGCGACTGAGCAGCCAGGCCATCAGGGCATAGCAGGTCAGCACCACGGCGATGCCCAGTACATCCTCGGCCAGGGCCGCGGGTTGCAACTCGGCCACCGTGACCACCGCCACCAGGGCCAGGACTACCAGGCCCAGGCGGCGGATCCAGCCACGCAGGAACTCCACCTGGGGTTTCTCCCAGCGAAAGTGCAGTTCGGCCACGCCGCCGGGGGCCAGGATCCGATAGGCGGTGTAGAACACCAGCCAGGCCTGGGCGATCTGCAGCAGCGCTGCGCCCAGGGTGGCGTTCTGTCCCCGGGCATCGATCTGCAGGGCATAGCCGCATAGCGCCAGGCCCAGGGCCAGGGGCATCGCCAGCAGGACGTTGACCAGGATCGCCAGGGGCGTATGCCACTGGCTGTCACGTTTGAAGTGGCCGATATCCTTGTGCACCTTGCTCAGGCGCGCATACAGGCTCTTGCGTCGCCACAGCAGGGCGCCGATCAACAGCAGCAGGGGCAGGAACAGCAAGGGCTGCTGCACCAGCGCGTCGATCAGCTCGCTGAAGCTCGAGGCCCAGGGCAAGGTGGTGACCTGGTACTGCAAGCGATCGGGCACCTGGCGCAGCCATGCAGTGTCCAGTGGCTTGTTGCTGGGGATCCAGAACATCTGCTCGTCGAGGGTCGCCCGCAGGGTCTGGGTGGTGCTGAGCAGCTGCTTCTGGTTCAGCTGCAGGGTGATGGACTCATTGAGCAGCGCGCTCAACTCGCGGTTCAGGCGGTCCAGCAGGTCGACCCGGGTATTGGCCAGTTCCAGCAGGGTCTTGCGCAACTGCGGGGTGACCTGCTCGGGCGGCTGGTTCTTGAGCAGGTTGTCGACGTAGGCGGTGGGGCTGCTGAGCAGCTCGCGCTGCTGGCTGACCTCGAACTGGTAGAGGCGGATATCGGCGATATTGTTCGCCAGGTCGCGGTCGACCTTGAGCCGCGGCAGGGCCTGTTTCTGCTTGTAGAGGATCTTGGACAGCAACAGGCTGCCCTTGAGCACGCTGATCTGCTCGTCCAGCGCCGCGGCGACCTGGGTCACGTTGTCCAGTTGCTGCTTGGTCTGCAGGTTGCGCTGGGTCTGTTCGTTGAGTTGGTCGGTGAAGTGCAGCAGGTAGTCGGAGGCTTCGAGATTGATGGCGCTCTCGGTGGCCAGCAGGCTGCTGCCGCCGGCTTTCTGCGCTTCGATGGACTGCTGGGTGACCGTCTCCTGGGACTGGGCCAGGCGCTTCTGGTTGATCAGGGTCTGCAGGTCCTGGGTTTCCTGCTCCAGGCGCGCGATCTTTTCCACCAGCAGGTCGTGCTGGCTGCTGCCCAGGTCTTGCAACTGGCTGTTGCCTGCCAGTTCCTGGCGACGCAGCGGGATCAAGGCATTGATCGCCGCGAGCTCGGCATTGAGCAGGTTGCGCTGGTCGCTGCTCAGCAGCTTGCCGTTGTCCTTGCCCGCCTTGAGGATGGTGTTGATCTGCAGGATTCGCGTCTGGCCGTTGCTGATCTCGGCCTGGGCCCGTTCGGGGCGGGTCTGGGCGCTGATGGTCAGGCTGTTGGCCTGGGCCAGGGCTTTTTGCAGTTCACCCTGGGCGGTGGTGCGCTCGGCCAGCAGTTGCTCCAGCTGCGTCACGCTCAGCGTGGCATAGCGCTGGGTCACCGGCACCACCTTGCTGGCCTTGAGGCGTGCCAGCTCGCGCTGGTTTTCCAGGGTCTGGCGTGGAGCGTTGGCCAACTGCTGCTTGAGCTCCGGCAGGCGCTGTTCGTAGTCCTGCAGGTTGGCCAGTTGGTTCAGGGTGTTCTGCAAGACGGTCTGCAGGGCCTTCTGATCGACTTCCGACAGCTTGCGCTCGGCGATCTTGTCCAGGCTTTGCTGGACCGCCTCGGCGCTGGGCGGATCGCCGCCCTGTGCGGCGCCGACAGAGAGACTCAGGCCCAGCAGGGCAATGGCGAAAATTTTACGCAGGGTCGGCATAGGGATCGATCGAGCAAGCAAGTAGGAATAGGGGGAATGCGACGGCAAGAATCTGACGCGTTTCCGAGTTTAGAGGAAGAGTCCGGGGCCGGGGCGACTTCCTTCGGGGAATCTGACGCCGACTTTGCCGATCTTGTTCCCGTCCATCACCGCGACGGTCCAGGTGGTGTTGTTCCACTCCACCTGGTCGCCGACCACCGGTGCACCGCCGACCTTCTGGGCGATGAATGCCGCCAGCGGCATGTCCGCATCCTGGCCGTCGAGCTTGAGTCCGTAGAGCGCCGAGACCGCGCCCAGCTGGGCATCGCCTTCGAGGACGAAATCGCCGAAGAAGCGCAGGTCCAGGCCGCGTTCCGGGGCTTGGCTGAAGAGTTTGCCCAGGGCCGGGAGGTTGTGTTCATGGCCGATCACGCACAGCAGGTCGTCGGCCTCCAGCACCGTACTACCCGACGGGTGGAGCAACTGCTGGCCGCGAAACAGGGCGGCGATGCGCGTGCCTTCGGGCATCTTCAATTCCCGCAGGGCCGCGCCGATGCACCACTTCTCCGCGCCCAGGCGGTAGACGAACAGCTCCCACTCGCTGGTGACATGGACTTCCAGGGCGGCCCGGGAAATCGGTGCCGGCTCCGGCGGCACCGTGACCTTCAGCCACTTGGCCACCCACGGCAGGCTGGTGCCTTGCAGCAGCAGGGAGATCAGCACGATGAAGAACGCCAGGTTGAAGTACAGCTGGGCGTTGGGCAGGCCGGCCATCAGCGGGAACACCGCGAGAATGATCGGTACCGCGCCCCGCAGCCCGACCCAGGAGATGAAGGCTTTTTCCCGGCCATGGAAGGCCCGGAATGGCAGCAGCCCCACCAGCACCGACAACGGCCGGGCGAACAGGATCATCCACAGCGCCAGGCCCAGGGCCGGCAGGGCGATGGGCAGCAGGTCGTGGGGAGTGACCAGCAGCCCCAGCACCAGGAACATGCCGATCTGCGCCAGCCAGGCCATGCCGTCGAGCATGTGCAGGATGCCGTGGCGGCTGCGTACCGGGCGGTTGCCGATCACCAGGCCGCACAGGTACACCGCGAGGAAGCCGCTGCCATGCAGGGCGTTGGTCAGGGCGAACACCACCAGCCCGCCGGCGATCACCAGGATCGGGTACAGGCCATTGGCCAGGTGGATGCGGTTGACCAGTTGCAGCATCAGCCAGCCGCCGCCGAGGCCGATCACCGCGCCAATGCCGAATTCGCGGATCAGTTCCACCAGCAGACTGAAGTGCAAGCCGGTATGGCCATTGGCGAGCATGTCGATCAGGGTCACGGTGAGGAACACCGCCATCGGGTCGTTGCTGCCGGACTCGATCTCCAGGCTCGCGGTCACCCGCTCGTTGAGGCCCTTGCCTCCCAATAGCGAGAACACCGCCGCGGCGTCGGTGGAACCGACGATGGCGCCGATCAGCAAGCCCTGGATCAGGTTGAGGTCGAACAGCCAGGCCGCGGCCATGCCGGTCAGCCCGGTGGTGATCAGCACTCCTACCGTGGCCAGTGACAGCGCCGGCCACAGGGCCACGCGAAAGCTCGCGACCCGAGTGCGCAAGCCGCCGTCCAGGAGGATCACTGCCAGGGCCAGGTTGCCCACCAGGTAGGCGGTCGGATAGTTGTCGAAGATGATCCCGCCGCCGTCGACGCCGGCGGTCATGCCCACGGCAAGGATGATCACCAGGATCGGGATGCCCAGGCGGGAAGAGAGGGAGCTGACCAGGATGCTCGCACCTACCAGCAACGCGCCGATCAAGAACAGGCTGTTGATGGTCGTCGCATTCAAAGGCAGTACTCCAGAGCGGAAAAGGCGGGCGCGAACTGACCATGCAGTCTGCGTGCCATCGATTCTAACCTGCTGAAATGTGCCGCTGTCAAAAGCTTTTCATGGCAGCGACGCAGGCCCCGGCGGACGGTATCCGTCGGGGCTTTGGCCGGGTTTGCGAAGGCCTTCAGAGGTTGAAGCGGGCGACCATGCTGTTGAGGTCCACGGCCAGGCGCGACAGCTCGTTGCTGGCTGCACTGGTCTGGTTGGCGCCAGTGGCCGATTGCACCGACAAGTCGCGGATGTTCACCAGGTTGCGGTCCACTTCGCGGGCTACCTGGGCCTGCTCTTCGGCGGCGCTGGCGATCACCAGGTTGCGCTCGTTGATTTCGATGATCGCGCTGTTGATGGTGTCCAGGGACAGGCCGGCGCCCCGGGCGATGTTCAGGGTCGACTCGGCGCGCTCGGTGCTGTTGCGCATGGAGTCCACGGCCTGTTCGGTACCGTTCTGGATGCTGCCGATCATGCGTTCGATTTCGCTGGTGGACTGCTGGGTGCGGTGGGCCAGGGCGCGGACTTCATCGGCGACCACGGCAAAACCACGTCCGGCCTCGCCGGCACGGGCGGCCTCGATGGCGGCGTTGAGGGCCAGCAGGTTGGTCTGGTCGGCCAGGCCACGGATCACGTCCAGGACCTTGCCGATGTCGCGGGATTCGTTGGCCAGGTCGCCGATCAGGCTGGCGGTGTCTTGCACGTCGCCGCTCATGCGTTCGATGGCGGCCACGGTTTCCTGTACCAGGTCGCGGCCGTCGCCGGCCGAGGCGGTGGCGTTCTTCGAAGCTTCGGAAGTGCTGACGGCGTTGCGCGCCACCTCTTCCACGGCGCTGGTCATTTCGTTGACCGCGGTGGCGGCCTGCTCGATCTCGTTGTTCTGCTGGGTCAGGCCGCGAGCGCTTTCCTCGGTGACGCTGTTGAGTTCCTCGGCGGCGGAGGCCAGTTGGGTGGCGGAGCCGGAGATGCGCTGCAGGGTGTCGCGCAGTTTTTCCTGCATCTTGGCCATGGCCCGCAGCAAGCGGCCGGCTTCATCGCTACCGTCGGCCTGGACCGGGCGGGTCAGGTTGCCCTCGGCGATCTCCTCGGCGGCTTCCAGGGCCTTGGCGATCGGTTGGGTGATGCTGCGGGTCAGCAGCCAGGCGAACAGCAGGGTCAGGCCAGTGGCCAGCAGCAGCAGGACCACCACCAGCTTGACCGCGGCCGAATACTGCTCGGCGGCCTGGCGGTTGGTGTCCACCGTCTGCTGGGTGTTGATCTCCATCAGGCGGTTGAGCACGGTGTTGACCGCCTCGGAGTTGTTCAGCAATTCGGTATTGAGCAGGTTGCGCAATTCATCCACCTGGTTGTTGCGCGACAGGCTCTTCATCCGCTCTTCGATCTGCCGGTACTGGCCCAGCAGCTGGATGTACTGGTCATAGGCGGCTTTTTCCGCCGGGCTGGTAATGAGCTTTTCATAGGTGGTCTGGGCCGTGCGGATCTGCTGGTTGCGCATATCCAGCAGTTCCATGGTCTTTTGCTGGACATCCGGCTCGCGGTTCACCAACAGGCGATAGGACAGCACCCGCAGGCGCAGGGTCAGCTGGGTGAACTCGTCGAGGCTCTGGATGCTCGGCACGCTGCTCAGGGTGATGTCTTCGGCGGCGCCACGGATCTTGCTCATCTGGTTCAGGGCGAACACCCCGAGGATCAGCATCAAGCCGCCGATCATGGCAAAACCGAGGAAGGCCCGCGGAGCGATATTCATATTACGAAGGGACATGATAGGTACCAGGAAGAGCGCATCCATGCGGGGCTTGAGACTGATCTACCGTGACTTATCGGTCGTACGACTAAAGTCTTGAGTCCTGTCGTGGATTTCAGTCTCGCGCGGGTGTCGCGGATGGCTCTTGTGCTGGTCGTTCATTCCGGGCCCGGCCTGCCAACAGGGGCGGAGCCGAGGGCGTCGGATCAGAGGCGGAAGCGCGCCACCAGGCCGTTCAGGTCCACGGCCAGGCTGGCCAGTTCATTGCTGGCGGCGCTGGTCTGGTGGGCGCCGGTGGCCGATTGCACCGAAAGATCACGGATGTTCACCAGGTTGCAATCCACTTCCCGGGCTACCTGGGCCTGCTCTTCGGCGGCGCTGGCGATCACCAGGTTGCGCTCGTTGATCTGGATGATCGCGCTGTTGATGGTGTCCAGGGACAGGCCGGCGCCCCGGGCGATGTTCAGGGTCGATTCGGCGCGCTCGGTGCTGTTGCGCATGGAGTCCACGGCCTGTTCGGTGCCGTTCTGGATGCTGCCGATCATGCGTTCGATTTCGCTGGTGGACTGTTGGGTACGGTGGGCCAGGGCGCGGACTTCGTCGGCGACCACGGCGAAGCCGCGTCCGGCCTCGCCGGCACGGGCGGCCTCGATGGCGGCGTTGAGGGCCAGCAGGTTGGTCTGGTCGGCCAGGCCACGGATCACGTCCAGGACCTTGCCGATATCCCGGGACTGATTGGCCAGGTCGCCGACCAGGCTGGCGGTGTCCTGCACGTCGCTGCTCATGCGTTCGATGGCGGCCACGGTTTCCTGCACCAGGTCGCGGCCGTCGCCGGCCGAAGCGGTGGCGTTCTTCGAGGCCTCGGAAGTGCTGACGGCATTGCGTGCCACTTCCTCCACGGCGCTGGTCATTTCGGTGACCGCGGTGGCGGCCTGCTCGATCTCGTTGTTCTGCTGGGTCAGGCCACGGGCGCTTTCCTCGGTGACGCTGTTGAGTTCCTCGGCCGCGGAGGCCAGTTGGGTGGCGGAACCGGAGATACGCTGCAGGGTGGTGCGCAGGTTCTCCTGCATCTTGGCCATGGCCCGCAGCAGGCGGCCAGCCTCATCGTTGCCATCGACCTGGACCGGGCGGGCCAGGTTGCCCTCGGCGATCTCCTCGGCAGCTTCCAGGGCCTTGGCGATCGGCTGGGTGATGCTGCGGGTCAGCAACCAGGCGAACAGCAAGGTCAGGCCGCTGGCCAGCACCAGCAGTGCCACCACCAGGTCGAAGGCGTTGTGGTACTGCCTGGCCGCCTCCTCGGCGGCGGCGGTGGAGTAGCGGGTATTGATCTCCAGCAGGCGGTTGAGGGTGCTGTTGATCGCTTCGGCGCTGTCCATCAATTGCTCGTTGAGCAACGCTTGCATGGCCTCCAGCTGGCCGTTGCGCGACAGTTCGATCAACTGGCTCTCCAGTTGGCGATGATGGGTCAGCGCCTTGATGTATTCGGCGTAGGCGGCACGCTCTTCGGGGAGGCTGATCAGGGCTTCGTAGCGCGGGCGGATATCGTCGATCTCCTGGTTGCGCTTGACGATGGTCTCCAGTGCCCTTTGCTGGGCCTCGGCGTCGCGATTGACCAGCAGGCGATAAGCATTGACCCGCAGGCGCAGGCTCAACTGGGTGAAGTCATCGACGCTCTTGATGCTGGGGAGGGTGTCTTGGGTGATCAGCTCGGTGGCCGCGTGGATCTTGCCCATCTGGTTCAGCGCAAAGACGCCGAGAAACAGCATCAGGCAGCCGATCAGGGCGAACCCGAGGAAGGCCCGCGGGGCGATGTTCATGGTGCGCAGGGACATTGTTTTCACCTGTGTGAAGCGCGGTTGGCGCTTTGGGAAAATGGATGAGTACCTGGCTATCGCGTGGGGAAAATGCTTCTTGAATCGCCAAAAGCGGTTTCGGAAATTTCCACTGGCTTGTCCGATTTTTCGGGAAAAGTCCTGGTCTCCGACCGGGGGTCAGGAACCCCAGGGGAGAATGACAGTCTCTAGCAGCTCTCGCGGAAGGGTCATCGCCAGTAAAATCAAGGCTTTGCGCCTGGATAACCCTGGCATCCAGGGTGACTTTTCTTTATCGTACGCGCCCTTTGCAAAAAGCCCGGAAGATCAAAATGTTGGAAGCATCCCTCAGCCAATTGGAACAGCTGGTCAGTGACCTGGTGGTACAGAACCAGGAGCTGCTCGGCACTAACGAAGCCCTCAAGGCACAACTGGCCCAGGCCAGGGACGAGAACGAAAGCCTGCAGCTGAACCTGATGGAGCAGGAAGAGAAGCACGGCGCCACCGCTGCCCGCATCCAGGCCCTGGTTGAGCGCGTCACTGCGAGCCCGGCCAATCCATGAGACATCACAGCGATGGAGTGAGAGTGGTCTCGATCCTCGGCGAGGACTATTCGCTCAAGGCGCCGGCCGGACAGGAGCAGGTCCTGATGGATGCGGTGCAGATGCTCCAGGCCGCCCTGGCCGATACCAAGAAGAAGTTCCCGACCCTGATCGGCGAGCGCCTGCTGGTACTGGCGGCGATGAACCTGTGCTCGCAGCAGTTGGAGATGCAGAAGCGCCACGAGCAGGAGCTCGAGCGCTATCAGGAACAGGTGAGCGCCACGGTCGACGTGATCGCCAAGACCATCCAACAGAACTGATCCCGCTGAGCCGCCTCAGCCCGTTGCGGCTGGAGTCACGCAATGGCCCCGACGCGCTTGCCGGGGCCCGTGGCGCTCAGAACCACTCGTCGCGCATCGCCAGGCAGGTATCGTCCCGGGCCTCCAGGAGCTTCAGCTCATGCTCGCAGCCCGGCACTTCCCAGGTGAGGAAGTAACGCGCAGCCTGCCGCTTGCCCAGATAGAAATCCCGATCCGCCGCATCTCCCCGGGCCAGGCCTTCCTCGGCGCGGATCGCCTGCTCCAGCCAGCGCCAGCCAATCACCGCATGGCCGAAGGCTTTCAGATAGAGCGCCGAGTTGGCCAGGGTCGCGGTGACCTTGCCAGTGGCCAGGTCGCCCAGTAGCCCCAGGGTCACGGTTTGCAGGCGCGCCACCAGTTGTTCCAGGGGCTGGCGCAGGGCGTCCAGGCTGGAGTGGGCCTGGGAGCGCCCGCAGGTCTCGATGATCAGGCGGATCAGGCGCTTGAGCCCCGCGCCGCCATTCTGTGCCAGCTTGCGCCCCAGCAAGTCCAGGGACTGGATACCGTGGGTGCCCTCATGGATCGGGTTCAGGCGGTTGTCGCGGTAGTACTGCTCCACCGGGTACTCGCGGGTGTAGCCATGGCCGCCGAGGATCTGGATCGCCAGTTCGTTGGCCTTGAGGCAGAACTCCGAAGGCCAGGACTTGACGATCGGGGTCAGCAGGTCCAGCAACTCGTGGGCCTGCTGGCGTCCGGCTTCATCGTCCAGGGTGGTGGTGTCGTCGAATAACCGGGCCGCGTACAGGCCCAGGTCGAATGCGCCTTCGACATAGGCCTTCTGGGTCAGCAGCATCCGGCGCACGTCGGCGTGCTGGATGATCGCCACCTGGGGCGCGCTCGGGTCCTTGCCATCTGGCAGGCGCCCTTGAGGGCGCTCACGAGCGTACTCCAGGGAGTAGAGGTAGCCGGCATAGCCGAGCATCACCGCACCCATGCCAACGCCGATGCGCGCCTCGTTCATCATCTGGAACATGTAGGACAGGCCCGCATGGGGTTTGCCCACCAGATAGCCGACGCATTCGCCGTTATCGCCGAAGTTCAGCGCAGTCGAAGTGGTGCCGCGATAGCCCATCTTGTGGAACAGGCCGGCCAGCAGCACGTCGTTGCGCTGGCCCAGCGAGCCGTCGGCGTTGACCAGGAACTTGGGCACGATGAACAGCGAGATGCCCTTCACTCCGGGGGGCGCATCCGGCAGCTTGGCCAGCACCATGTGCACGATGTTCTGCGCTAGCGAGTGGTCGCCACCGGAGATGAAGATCTTGTTGCCCTTGATCCGGTAGCTGCCGTCGCCGGCCGGTTCCGCACGGGTGCGGATATCCGCCAGCGACGAGCCGGCATGGGGCTCGGTCAGGGCCATGGTGCCGAAGAAGCGACCGTCGATCATCGGCTGCAGGAAGCGCTGTTTCTGCTCCTGGCTACCGAAGCTCTCGATCAGGTTGGCTGCGCCCATGGTCAGGAAGGGGTAGGCGGAGCTGCCGACGTTGGCCGCCTGGAAGTGGGCGAAGCAGGCCTGGGACAGCAGGGTTGGCAACTGCATGCCGCCGGCCTCGAAGTCGCGGGTGGCGTTGAGGAAGCCGGCCTCGAGAAAGGCGTCCACCGCCGGTTTCACCTCGGGGATCAATACCGCCTGGCCGTTTTCATAGCGCGGTTCGTGCTCGTCGCCCTTGCGGTTGTGCGGGGCGAAATACTTCTCGGCGATGCTGCGGGCGGTGCCCAGGGCGGCGTCGAAGGTTTCGCGATTGTGTTCGGCAAACCGTTCGCGCTGGGTCAGGCCCTCGGCATCGAGCACCTCATACAGTTCAAAAGCCAGATTGCGGGAACTGAGCAAGGTCTCGGACATGGCGGCTTACCTGTTGATTGAGGAAATGAGCCGAGTCTAGACCTGTGAATGAAGGTCGGATAGGAAGATTGATAGGCGTGATGAAGCAGGAGAAACCAAGCTACAAGCCAGAGCCAGAAGCAAAAACGGCAAGCAAAGGCTGTTGCCCCTGCTTGCCGCTTGTAGCTTGCCGCTGCTCTTAACCGATGGTCATCAGGCTGGCGTTACCGCCGGCCGCAGCGGTGTTGACGCTCAGGGCGCGTTCGATCACCAGGCGTTCCAGGGCGATCGTCGTTTCGCCCTGGGACAGGCCCTGGACGCCGACGATGGCACCGGCGCGCTGGGCCACCTGCTGGCAGACGCCGCGCAACTGGTCGGAGTCGCCGTGGTGCAGGACCGCGTCGAACACGGCCTCATCCTTGGTCCAGTCGGCCACGCGTTTGATGCGTACCTGGACTTCCCGGGGCAGGCGGCCGAACAGAGCCTTGGACACGGCGTTTTCCGGCCAGACTGCCGAGCCGCCGACGGCCAGTACCGCCGCCAGTTGCGTCAGCAGGTCGCCTTCGATTTCCGCCAGGCACAGCACGTGCTCACGGGGCAGGATGGCGTAGCTGTTGCGCTCGCCGGTCGGGCCGGCCAGCTGCCGGGTGATCCCGCTCTGCGACTGCCCGGCGAACTGTTTGCACAGGACCGAGAGTTCCGCCAGCTTGGCGCTGTCGGCCCAGGCTTGCAGGGCCGACAGCGGCTTGAGCAGCGACTCGCGCAGGCGCAGGTCCGGGGCGCTGATGGCGTCGGCACGGACGAAGGACTGCTCGATGGCGTCCACCGGACGGGTCGACAGCAGGCGGTACAGGTACAGCGGGCCGCCGGCTTTCGGGCCGGTGCCCGACAGGCCTTCGCCACCGAATGGCTGCACGCCGACCACGGCACCGACGATGTTGCGGTTGACGTACATGTTGCCGGCGTTGACGTTGTCCACCACCTTGGCGATGGTCTCGTCGATCCGGGTATGCACGCCCAGGGTCAGGCCGTAGCCGGAAGCGTTGATCTGGGCGATCAGCTGGTCGATGTCCTTGCGCTTGTAGCGCACTACGTGCAGCACCGGGCCGAAGATCTCGCGCTGCAGTTCGTCGAAGCTTTCCAGCTCGATCAGGGTCGGCATGACGAAGGTGCCGCGCTTGATTTCCTCGCCTTCGGCGATGGCCACCTGATACACGGTACGGCCTTTATCGCGCATGCCCTGGATGTGTTTCTCGATCCCGGCCTTGGCTTCGGCGTCGATCACCGGGCCGATGTCCACGGCCAGGCGCTCGGGGTTGCCCAGGCGGCTTTCGGCCATGGCGCCCTTGAGCATTTCGATCACGCGGTCGGCGGAGTCTTCCTGCAGGCACAGTACGCGCAGGGCCGAGCAACGCTGGCCGGCACTGTCGAAGGCCGAGGACACCACGTCGATCACCACCTGCTCGGTCAGGGCCGAGGAGTCGACGATCATCGCGTTCTGGCCGCCGGTCTCGGCGATCAGCGGGATTGGCCGGCCCTGGTTGTCCAGGCGCCCGGCGATGTTGCGTTGCAGCAGGCGGGCGACTTCGGTGGAGCCGGTGAACATCACGCCCTTGACCCGCTCGTCGCCGACCAGGCCGGCACCGACGGTCTCGCCACGGCCTGGCAGCAGTTGCAGCACGCCTTCGGGAATGCCGGCTTCCAGCATCAGGCGCACGGCCTGGGCGGCTACCAGCGGGGTCTGCTCGGCAGGCTTGGCCAGTACCGGGTTGCCGGCGGCCAGGGCTGCGGCCACCTGGCCGGAGAAGATCGCCAGCGGGAAGTTCCACGGGCTGATGCACACCACCGGGCCCAGTGGACGGTGGGCGTCGTTGCTGAAATCGTTGCGGGCCTGCACCGCGTAGTAGCGCAGGAAGTCCACGGCTTCGCGCACTTCGGCGATGGCGTTGGCGAAGGTCTTGCCGGCCTCGCGGACTAGCAGGCCCATCAGCGGCTGGATTTCGCCTTCCATCAGGTCGGCGGCGCGTTCCAGGATCGCCGCGCGTTCGGCCGGCGGGGTCGCCTGCCAGATCGGTGCGGCGTTGAGGGCGCACTGGATGGCGTTGTCGACGTCGACAACGGTGGCCTCCTGGACATGGCCCACCACGTCGCGGTGGTCGGACGGGTTGAGTACCGGCGCCGGGGTTTCTTCGCTGGCCGGGCAGCCGAGCAGCGGCGCGGCTTTCCAGTCGTTATGGGCAGTGGCCAGCAGCGCGCAGGACAGCGATGCCAGGCGATGCTCGTTGGCCATGTCGATGCCGGCCGAGTTGGCGCGGTCGGTGCCGTACAGGTCGCGCGGCAGCGGGATGCGCGGGTGCGGCAGGCCGACGCCGCCTTCCAGGGTGGCCATCTGTTCGATCTGGCTGACCGGGTCGGCCACCAGTTCCTGGATCGAGATCGACTGGTCGGCGATACGGTTGACGAACGAGGTGTTGGCGCCGTTTTCCAGCAGGCGGCGAACCAGGTAGGCCAGCAGGGTCTCGTGGGTGCCCACCGGAGCGTAGACGCGGCATGGGCGGTTCAGCTTGCCGTCGGCGACCTTGCCCACCACTTGTTCGTACAGCGGCTCACCCATGCCGTGCAGGCACTGGAACTCGTACTGGCCGGGGTAGTAGTTCTGGCCGGCGATATGGTAGATCGCGGACAGGGTATGGGCGTTGTGCGTGGCGAATTGCGGGTAGATGACTTCCGGCACCGACAGCAGCTTGCGCGCGCAAGCGATGTAGGAGACGTCGGTGTAAACCTTGCGGGTGTAGACCGGGTAGCCTTCCAGGCCTTCGACCTGGGCGCGCTTGATCTCGCTGTCCCAGTAGGCGCCCTTCACCAGGCGGATCATCAGGCGGTGGCGGCTGCGGCGCGCCAGGTCGATGACGTAGTCGATCACGTACGGGCAGCGCTTCTGGTAAGCCTGGATCACGAAGCCGATACCGTTCCAGCCGGCCAGTTGCGGCTCGAAGCACAGGCGCTCGAGCAGGTCCAGCGACAGCTCCAGGCGGTCGGCTTCCTCGGCGTCGATGTTCAGGCCGATGTCGTACTGTTTGGCCAGCAGGGTCAGGGATAGCAGGCGTGGGTACAGCTCTTCCATCACGCGCTCGTACTGGGCGCGGCTGTAGCGCGGGTGCAGGGCCGAGAGCTTGATCGAGATGCCCGGGCCTTCGTAGATGCCGCGACCGTGGGAGGCCTTGCCGATCGAGTGGATGGCCTGCTCGTAGGACGCCAGGTATTTCTGCGCGTCGTGCTCGGTCAGTGCCGCTTCACCGAGCATGTCGTAGGAGTAGCGGAAGCCCTTGGCTTCGAACTTGCTGGCGTTGGCCAGGGCTTCGGCGATGGTCTCGCCGGTGACGAACTGCTCGCCCATCAGGCGCATGGCCATGTCCACGCCCTTGCGGATCATCGGCTCGCCGCTCTTGCCGATGATGCGGCTCAGGGAAGAGGTCAGGCCCGCTTCATTGTGGGTCGACACCAGCTTGCCGGTGAGCAACAGGCCCCAGGTGGCGGCGTTGACGAACAGCGACGGGCTGTTGCCCAGGTGCGGCTGCCAGTTGCCGGTGCTGATCTTGTCGCGGATCAGCGCGTCGCGGGTGCCTTTGTCGGGGATGCGCAGCAGGGCTTCGGCCAGGCACATCAGCGCCACGCCTTCCTGGGACGACAGGGAGAACTCCTGCAGCAGGCCCTGGACGATGCCGGCCCGGCCGCCGGCGCTCTTCTGGTTGCGCAGTTTTTCGGCGATGGAGGCGGCCAGCTTGTTCGCGGCCTCGGCGGTGGCGGCCGGCAGGCGCGCCTGCTCCAGCAGCATCGGCACCACTTCCGGTTCCGGCCGGCGATAGGCCGCGGTGATGGAGGCACGCAGTACCGATTGCGGCAGGATGCTCTCGGCGAATTCGAGGAAGCATTGGTGAGCATGGTCGGTGATCACGTCACCGGCGTCGTCGCCGTCGCGGGCGATGGCGTTGCTCAGCTCGGTCAGGGTTGCACCACCCTCGAGTTTCTCCAGGTAATTGAAGATCGCCTGCTTGATCAGCCAGTGCGGAGTCCGATCAATCGAGGCCGCGGCCGCCTTGAGACGTTCGCGGGTAGGGTCGTCGAGTTTGACCCCGAGGGTGGTGGTAGCCATATTTTTATCCTCATGTTTGCCACGCGAGTGTGGCATCAGCTGGCGGCAAGATTATCCGCGAGCCGAAATAGGTGCAACCGGGTGCAACCCATTTTTACCGGGAAAAAATCGCAGTTTGTCAGGAATAAAATTCCGCTACACAAAGTAGGGAATCGATCTGGTGCATTCGCTTCTGAAAAAGATTTTCCTTGCTCCAAAAAGGAGCAAAAACGTCACCAACCGCCGATTTATCGACAAGGTGCAACTGATTCACGTCAAATCGGTTGCACCTTGTTCATTTTGTTGCATAGGATTCGCGCCCAAGGTGCAACCGTCTTCGTGACTGGGGCATCGGCTGATGGCTTTCCTGGGGAAACATCAGTCATAAATGCGCGGCACGCTTGAACGTCTCCCAATCGTTATCGTTTGGCGGCGTGGGGCAGTGACCGCCGCACCATAAAAACAAAGCCAGGGCGTTACTCATGAGTGCAAGCAATCCAACCCTGATCACGTTCGTGATCTACATCGCGGCAATGGTGCTGATCGGCTTCATGGCCTATCGCTCCACCAACAACCTTTCCGACTACATTCTTGGTGGGCGCAGCCTGGGCAGCGTGGTGACCGCGCTTTCCGCCGGCGCTTCCGACATGAGTGGCTGGTTGCTGATGGGCCTGCCGGGCGCCATCTACATGTCCGGCCTGTCCGAGAGCTGGATCGCCATCGGCCTGATCGCCGGTGCCTACCTGAACTGGCTGTTCGTGGCCGGTCGCCTGCGGGTACAGACCGAGCACAACGGTGACGCATTGACCCTGCCGGACTACTTCTCCAGCCGCTTCGAAGACAAGAGCGGCCTGCTGCGGATCATCTCCGCGGTGGTGATCCTGGTGTTCTTCACCATCTACTGCGCTTCCGGCATCGTCGCCGGCGCCCGCCTGTTCGAAAGCACCTTCGGCATGTCCTACGAGACCGCGCTGTGGGCCGGTGCGGCGGCGACCATCGCCTACACCTTCGTCGGTGGCTTCCTGGCGGTGAGCTGGACCGATACCGTGCAAGCCACGCTGATGATCTTCGCCCTGATCCTCACGCCGATCATCGTGCTGCTGGCCACCGGTGGCGTCGACACCACCTTCCTGGCCATCGAGGCCAAGGATCCCACCAGCTTCGACATGCTCAAGAACACCACCTTCATCGGCATCATCTCGCTGATGGGCTGGGGCCTGGGCTACTTCGGCCAACCGCACATCCTGGCGCGCTTCATGGCCGCTGATTCGGTCAAGTCGATCGCCAACGCTCGTCGCATCTCCATGACCTGGATGATCCTGTGCCTGGGTGGCACCGTGGCCGTGGGCTTCTTCGGCATCGCCTACTTCTCGGCGCATCCTGACGTGGCCGGTCCTGTGACCGAGAACCCTGAGCGGGTGTTCATCGAACTGGCCAAGCTGCTGTTCAACCCATGGATCGCCGGTGTGCTGCTGTCGGCCATCCTGGCGGCGGTCATGAGTACCCTGAGTTGCCAGCTGCTGGTGTGCTCCAGCGCCCTGACCGAAGACTTCTACAAGGCTTTCCTGCGCAAGGGCGCGTCCCAGCTGGAACTGGTATGGGTCGGCCGGGCCATGGTGCTGGTGGTGGCGCTGGTCGCCATCGCCATGGCCGCCAACCCGGAGAACCGCGTACTGGGCCTGGTGAGCTATGCCTGGGCCGGTTTCGGCGCGGCCTTCGGTCCTGTGGTACTGATCTCGGTCCTGTGGAAAGGCATGACCCGCAACGGCGCACTGGCCGGTATCGTGGTCGGTGCCGTGACCGTGATCCTGTGGAAGCACTTCGCCCTGCTGGGCCTGTACGAAATCATCCCGGGCTTCATCTTCGCCAGCCTGGCCATCGTCCTGGTGAGCAAGCTGGGCGCTCCGAGTGCCGGTATGGTCCAGCGCTTCGAAGCCGCCGAGAAGGATTTCAAGCTCAACCACTGAGTGCTTGATCCGGCCCCTGTTTTTTCGGGGACACAATGAAAACGGCCCGCTGCGGTGACGCAGCGGGCCGTTTTTTTTCGCCTTCTGAAGCCGCAGCAGGCTGCTAGCGAACGTAGAGAAGTGCGGCAGGGGTTCGCCTGGAGATCGCCATGCAAGGCCCTGCGGTTTTTTTCACGACCTCGCCATGCCGCTGTCGGGCCGTGGCGGGCTTGGCTCAGTGCAGTTCAGCGTCGGGCTGGTTGAGGAAGATCAGCACGCCAAGGATCGCCATGTAGAACTTGAACGCTGCTTCCTGGCCGTTCCAGGTGGCGGACTGCCACATCATGAACCATTCCCCGCCCACCACCATGAAACCGAAGAACCAGACGCAGAAACCCAGGCAGAAGCCGGCAATGGCCCAATGCTTGGCGCGATTGAAGTCGCTGGCAGCGCCGTGCCGGGCGCGCCACAGGCGGGCGCCGCCTAGCACCAGCAGCACGCCGGTCGCGGCTTCGCCGGCGATGATCAGCCAGTAGCCGGCATTCCACAGCAGCGGCTGGGTGATGGCCCGGCCAGTAGCGCTGTTGCCCGCAAAGACGCTGTCCATGCTCAGCACGTGCTGGACGAAGGCGAAGTTGGAGCCGTAGTCGCTGATGTTGTTGTAGGCCACCAGCAGGGCGAAGGCGGCGACCGCGAGGGTCATGATGATCTTGGCGTAGCGCACGAGCATGTCAGGGTCCTTTGCTGGAGGTGCGATCCTTGGGGGAGAGGGATCCAGGGAGGATGTAGCGAGGGCAGCTTAGTGGCGGGGCGCGGGAGGAACAAGGGCCCCGCCGGTGCGGGCGGGGCCGGTTTGGATCAGGCTTGGCGCAGGGCCTGGTCCAGGTCTTCGAGCAGGTCCTCGATGGCTTCGATACCCACCGAGAGGCGGATCATTTCCGGCTTGACCCCGGCCTTGGCCTGTTCCTGTTCGTTCATCTGCCGGTGGGTGGTGGAGGCCGGGTGGCAGGCCAGGGACTTGGCGTCGCCGATGTTCACCAGGCGCTTGAAGATCTGCAGCGCATCGTAGAAGCGCACGCCTGCCTCGTAGCCGCCCTTGAGGCCGAAGGAGAGGATCGCCGACGGCTTGCCCTGCATGTACTTGCGCGCCAGTTCGTGATGCGGATGGTCCTCCAGGCCCGCATAGCTGACCCAGGCCACCAGCGGGTGGGCCTTGAGGAACTGCGCCACCTTGAGGGCGTTGTCGGTGTGGCGCTCCATGCGCAGGGCCAGGGTCTCCAGGCCTTGCAGCAACAGGAAGGCGTTCATGGGCGCCAGGGCCGCGCCGGTGTTGCGCAGCGGCACGGTGCGGGCCCGGGCGACGAAGGCCGCAGGGCCGAACTTCTCGGTGTAGACCACACCGTGATAGGCCGGCTCGGGGGTGTTGAGGCTGGCGAACTTCTGCGGGTGCTCGGTCCAGGGGAAGTTGCCGCTGTCGACGATCACTCCGCCCAGGGCGTTGCCATGGCCGCCGACGTACTTGGTCACCGAATGCACGACGATGTCGGCGCCGAACTGGATCGGCTTGCACAGGATCGGCGTGGCCACTGTGTTGTCCACCATCAGTGGCACGCCCCGGGCGTGGGCGACCTGGGCCAGGCCTTCGATATCGACGATGTTGCCCGCCGGGTTGCCGATGCTCTCGCAGTACACCGCCTTGGTGTTGTCGTCGATCAGTTCGGCGATGGCCTCGGGGGAGTCGTCGCGGGCGAAGCGCACTTCGACGCCGAAGCTGGGCAGCAGGTGGGCGAACAGGGTGTAGGTGCCACCGTACAGCTGCGGGGTGGAGACGATGTTGTCGCCGGCCTGGGTCAGGGTCTGGATGGCGTAGTGGATCGCGGCGCTACCGGCCGATACCGCCAGCGCCGCGACTCCGCCCTCCAGGGCGGCGATGCGCTGTTCCAGCACATCGTTGGTGGGGTTCATGATCCGGGTATAGATGTTGCCCGGCACATCGAGATTGAACAGGTCGGCACCGTGCTGGGCGTTGTCGAACTCGAAGGCGACGTTCTGGTAGATGGGCACGGCCACGGCCTTGGTGGCGGGGTCCGACTTGAATCCATGGTGCAGCGCAATCGTTGCGTCTTTCATAAATTCTCAACTCAGTAGCAGTCCATTAATGAGCACAGCCAGGCAGGGTCGTGCCCGTACAGCAGTCAGTGGTCCCTTGTGTCTGAGTCGCCAGCAACCGCTTGGTGTACCTGCCCCTTGGCCACGGGCAGGCGCGTCAGTGTCCATCAGGCGTGGCGGATGGGCAAGCTGGCGCGCCGTGCCGGGCAAATGCGATGGCCTGTCCTGACGCGGTCCATGGCACAGGGTAAACTTGCGCTCCTGCGCAGGAGCAACCATGAACTATCGTCACGCCTTCCATGCCGGCAATCACGCCGACGTCTTCAAACACCTGACCCTGACCCGCCTCATCGCCCTGATGTCGCGCAAGGAGCAGCCGTTCGCCTATATCGACAGCCATGCCGGCATCGGCTTGTACGACCTCAAGGGCGACCAGGCGACACGCACCGGCGAGTACCTGGAAGGTATCGCCCGGCTGTGGGGCGCGGACGACCTGCCAGAGCTGACCGCCGACTACATGCGCGTGCTGCGCCGGCTGAACCCGGATGGCGAGCTGCGCTACTACCCCGGTTCCCCGGAGCTGGCCCGGCGCCTGATGCGCAACCAGGATCGGGCGCTGCTCAACGAGAAGCATCCCGAGGATGGCCTGCTGCTCAAGGACAACATGAAGGGCGATCGGCGGGTGGCGGTACACCTGGGCGAGGGTTGGCACGTGGCCCGGGCGCTGCTGCCGGTGGCGGAGAAGCGGGCGGTGATGTTGATCGACCCGCCGTTCGAGAAACTCGACGAGATGCAGCGTTGCGCCGCGTCGATGAAGGAGGCCATCGGTCGCATGCGCCAGACCGTGGCGGCCATCTGGTATCCGGTCAAGGACCAGCGCGCCCTGCGCCGTTTCTACCAGGACCTGGCCGGCACTGGTGCGCCGAAGCTGCTGCGGGTGGAATTGCTGGTGCATCCGCTGGATACGCCCAACAGCCTCAACGGTTCGGGCCTGGCCATCGCCAACCCGCCGTGGGGCCTGGAGGAGGAATTGCGCGAGCTGCTGCCCTGGCTGTCGCAAAAGCTCGGCCAGACCCAGGGCGGCTGGCAGATGGACTGGCTGATCGCGGAATAACAGCCACGAGCTATAAGCGGCAAGCGGCAAGCGGCAAGCCGACGGCGAACCACTTGCCGCTTGTAGCTGCTTTAGATTGGGCAGGTCACCCCGGTACCGCCGATACCGCAATAACCTTCCGGGTTCTTCGCCAGGTACTGCTGGTGATAAGCCTCGGCGAAGTAGACGGTCGGCGCCTCTTCGATCTCGGTGGTGATGGTGCCCAGACCTGCCTTGGTCAGCTCGGCCTGGAACACCTCCTTGCTGTGCAGCGCCTGCTGCAGCTGGGTCGGGTTGGTGGTGTAGATCACCGAGCGGTACTGGGTGCCGATATCGTTGCCCTGGCGCATGCCCTGGGTCGGGTTGTGCAGTTCCCAGAACATCGCCAGCAGTTGCTGGTAGCTGACCTTCTCCGGCTCGTACACCACCAGTACCACTTCGGTATGTCCGGTCAGGCCCGAGCAGACTTCCTCATAGGTCGGGTTCGGGGTAAAGCCGCCGGCATAACCCACGCAGGTGCTGAACACGCCCTCGCGCTGCCAGAAGCGCCGTTCCGCGCCCCAGAAGCAACCCAGGCCGAAAATGGCGAAGTCCACGTTGCCGGGGAACGGGCCCAGCAGCGGATTGCCGTTGACGAAGTGCTCCTCCGGGACGGTCATTGGAGTTTCACGGCCAGGCAGAGCTTGTTCTTTGGTTGGGAGCACGTTTTTGTTCACCAGAATTTCCGAGCGCAAGACCATGTAGCAGTCCTCCAGTCAGTTGGATTGTCGTTATTCAGACCTGCAGTTTGCCCGAGTGTCGCGACGCTGTCAGGCGATTGGTCCGCGCGGATAGCGCTTGAGCCTGGCGATCAGCTCGGTGCCGGGAATCGGCCGGTCGAACAGGTAGCCCTGGCCGACGTCGCAGCGATGGCGGCGCAGGAAGGCCAGCTGCTCGGCGGTTTCGATACCTTCGGCGACCACCTTGATCTTCAGGTTGTGGGCCATGGCGATCACCGCCGAGGTGATCTCCATGTCGTCCTGGTTGTCCGGGATGTCGTGGATGAAGCTGCGATCGATCTTGATGATATCGATAGGGAATTTCTTCAGGTAGCTCAGGGACGAATAACCGGTGCCGAAGTCGTCCATGGCCAGGGTCAGGCCGAGCTTTTTCAGCTGTTCGAGTTGCTGGTGGGTGTCGTCGGTGGCTTCCAGCAGCAGGCCTTCGGTCAGTTCCAGCTCCAGCAGCGAGGAGGGCAGTTGCTCCTCCTTGAGGATGCCGGCGATGGAGGCCACCAGGTCCGGGTCGGAGAACTGCTTGGGCGACAGGTTGATGGCCACGTGCAGGTTGCCCATGCCGGCGGCGGTCAGTTGCTTGCTCATGCGGCAGGCCTGGCGGGCGATCCACTTGCCGATGGGAATGATCAGCCCGGTCTCTTCCGCCACGCTGATGAACTGGTCCGGGCGGATCATGCCCTTCTCCGGGTGGTTCCAGCGCAGCAGCGCCTCCATGCCCAGCAGCCGGCCGCTGCGCAGGCACAGCTTGGGCTGGTAGAACACGTCCAGTTCGTTCTGGGTCAGGGCCCGACGCAGGTTGTTCTCGACGAACAGCTTGTAGCTGGCCTCGGCGTTCAGGGCCTCGGTGAATACTTGCACCTGGTGCTTGCCGTTGGCCTTGGCCTTGTGCAGCGCCAGGCCGGCGTTGCGCATCAAGGTCTGTGGGTCGCGGCCGTGCAGCGGCGCGCTGGCCAGGCCCACGGAGCCGGTGACGCTGATCAACTGGTTGTCGACGAACATCGGCTTGTCCAGGGTCATCAGCAGCTGGCTGGCGATCTGCTGGCCGGCTTCCAGGTCGGTGTTGTCCAGCAGCACGGCGAACTCGTTGCTGGCGAAGCGCGCCAGGCTGCCGCTGGGGCTCAGGCTGTTGCGCAGGCGCCGGGCCAGGCTGATCAGCAGCTTGTCGCCGGTCTGGTGGCCGAGGCTGTCGTTGATCCGCTTGAAGTTGTCGATGTCCACCAGCAGCAGGCTGATCGGGGTATCGCTATCCCGGGCGAAGCGTTCGTCCAGGTTGCGGATGAATGCAGGGCGGTTGCCCAGGTTGGTCAGGTTGTCGGTGTAGGCCAGGCGCTCGATGCGCTGCTGGGCCAGCTTGGTCTGGGTGATGTCTTCGTAGATGCCGATGTAGTGGGTCAGCTCGCGGTTGTCGCCATAGACCTTGGAAATCGACAACTGGCCCCAGTAGGGCTCGAGGTTCTTGCGCCGGCTCTTGAACTCGCCCTGCCAGCTATTGCTCTTGGCCAGGCTGGAAGGGGCGTCGAACAGCAGTTCGCTGAGGTTCTCCAGGGCCGGTAATTCCGACAGGCGGTGACCGTGGACTTCCTCGGTGCTGTATTGGGTGATCGCCGTGAAGCTGGGGTTGACGTATTCCACCACGCCGTCGCAGTTGACCAGCAGGAAGGCGTTGGCGCTTTGTTCCACGGCCCGCTGGAACAGGTGCAGGGCGCTGGTGGCGGCCCGGCGATTGTGGTTGTTGATGACCTGGGCGAACTGGTCGGCCAGCTCGCCGGCGAAGGCGATCTCGTCCGACTGCCAGGCGCGGGTGGTGCCGGTCTGTTCCAGGCACAGCACCCCGACCACCTGGCCGTCGATGCGGATGCTGGCATCGAGCATGGCATTCACGTCCCGGGGGCGCAGGCTCTCGGCCATTTCCCGGGTACGTGGGTCGCGCATGGCGTTCTGGGCATCGATGGCGCGGCAGCTGTGCAGGGCTTCCATGTAGTCCGGGAAGCTGCTGGCGTCGATGGCGTCGGGCAGGTGGTACTCCTGGGTGGCGCGATGGTAGGCCGCGATCGGCTCCAGGCGCTGGCCCTCCAGGTTCCAGATGCTGGCGCAGTCGATCTGGTAGATGTCGCAGGCACTGCGGGTGATCAGCTCGGCGGCTTCCTTCAGGGAGTTGCCGCTGCTGTAGCGCTGGCGGGTCAGCAGCAGGATCAGGTCCTGCTGGGCCCGTACCCGCTCCAGGTGTTGCAGCTGTTCCTGCTGGGCCCGCTGGTTGAGTTCCAGGGCGATCTGCAGGCGGCTGTTCTGGGTTTCAAGGTCCAGGGTCGGTGCCGTTGGGCTATTGCCGAACAGGCCTTCGACCACCAGCAGGTAGCCACGCAGCAGGTGTCGGTTGTGCTGTTTGTAGGCTTCGCCCAGTTCCAGGATGCTCAGGGGGCCTTGGGCGGTGTGCAGGGTATAGCGGATCAGATAATGGGAAGCGCTGGCCAGTTGCTGCTGGATGTTGTCATGCAGTTGATAGCGCGCTTCAGGCTCCATCAGGCTGGCGTAGGGCGAGCCGACCAGGGCGCAGAGCTCCACGGCGGGCAGGCCGAACTGGCGTTCGCAGTTGGGATCGAGAAACAGTAGCGCCCAGCTCGCTTCATTCAGCCGTTCGAAACGCAACATGCCGAGCCGCGAAGGCACAGGCAACTGCGTCACTACCTCGGCCACCATACGGCTGGCGGCATCGGGTTGGCTTTTCATGGGGAAACTCGCTTCGAAATTGCTGATCGCGCCGGGCTCACGCCCTCTTCACTGTTGCCTGCGGCAAGGTTGCATCATGGCGCATCGACTGACAAGAGAGATGAAGGCCAAGTGCTATAAACCTTTATATCGGCAGGTAAGGGGATTTCTGCAAAGTTACTTTGCGCCACTTGCATGGCTCGGTCCACAGCGGGATCCAGGTTGTTTTTCCGGAAAAAAAAGCCCCGCCAGATTGACGGGGTTGAGGTACGAGCGTGGCGCTCGAAAAAGGCTGCGGTGCCGGCCCTCCCATGACAGGAGGGCCGGCTCGCGAGTTACAGCAGGATGGTGCGGATGTCCGCCAGCAGGTCGCTCAGGCGCTTGGTGAAGCGCGCGGCGGCTGCGCCGTTGATCACACGGTGATCGTAGGACAGCGACAGCGGCAGCATCAGCTTCGGCTGGAAGGCCTTGCCGTCCCAGACCGGCTGGATGGTGGCCTTGGAAACACCGAGGATGGCCACTTCTGGCGCGTTGACGATCGGCGTGAAGCCGGTGCCGCCAATGTGGCCGAGGCTGGAGATGGTGAAGCAAGCGCCTTGCATCTCGTCCGCGGAGAGTTTCTTGGTCCGGGCCTTTTCCGCCAGGGAAGCGGCTTCGGCCGCCAGTTGCAGCAGGCTCTTCTGGTCGACGTTCTTGATCACTGGTACCAGCAGGCCATCCGGGGTGTCCACGGCGAAGCCGATGTGCACGTACTTCTTGCGGATGATCGCCTTGCCGCTCGGAGCCAGCGAGCTGTTGAAGTCCGGCAGTTCCTTGAGCAGGTGGGCGCAGGACTTGAGCAGCAGCGGCAGGACGGTCAGCTTGACGCCGGCTTTCTCGGCCACGGCCTTCTGGGCAACGCGGAAGGCCTCCAACTCGGTGATGTCGGCGGAGTCGAACTGGGTCACGTGCGGCACGTTCAGCCAGCTGCGGTGCAGGTTGGAAGCGCCGACCTGCATCAGGCGGGTCATGGCCACTTCTTCGACTTCACCGAACTTGCTGAAGTCCACGGCCGGGATCGGCGGGATGCCTGCGCCGCCGGTCGCGCCAGCGGCTGGCGCTTCCTTGGCCTTCTGCATCATGGCCTTGACGTAGACCTGCACGTCTTCCTTGAGGATCCGGCCATGGGGGCCACTGGCGCTCACGGCGTTCAGTTCGACGCCGAACTCGCGGGCCAGCTGGCGCACGGCCGGGCCGGCGTGCACCTTGGCACCTGGCTTGGCAGGCGCAGCTGCTGCGGCGACTGGTGCTGGAGCGGCTGGTGCGGCTTCGGCCTTGGCTGGCGCAGGGGCGGCAGCCGGGGCAGGCGCGGCAGGGGCCGGAGCGACTGCAGGAGCCGCGCCCTTGACCTTGAGCTTGAGGATCAGGTCGCCGGTACCGACTTCGTCGTCCAGCTTGATCAATACGCTTTCCACGATGCCGGCGGCTGGCGATGGGATTTCCATGCTGGCCTTGTCGGATTCGAGGGTGATCAGCGACTGGTCGGCTTCGACGCTGTCGCCGGCCTTGACCATGACTTCGATGATCTTGGCCTTGCCGGCCGAGCCGATGTCCGGAACGTGGATATCCTGCACGCTGTCGGCCGCTGCTGGCGCAGGAGCGGCAGCCGGGGCAGGGGCAGCGGCTGCAGCGGGCGCTGCCGCAGGGGCCTGGGCTGGAGCGGCGGCAGGGGCCGCGGCACCGGCCACTTCCAGGTCCAGGATCAGGTCGCCGGTACCGACTTCATCGTTGAGCTTGACGCTGATGGCCTTGACCACGCCGGCGGCTGGCGATGGGATCTCCATGCTGGCCTTGTCGGACTCGAGGGTGATCAGCGACTGGTCGGCCTCGACACTGTCGCCGACCTTGACCTGGAGCTCGATGATCTGGGCCTTGCCCGAGGAGCCGATGTCCGGCACGTGCACCTGCTGTACCGAAGTACCGGCAGGGGCGGCGCTCGGCGCAGCGGCAGGCGCTGCCGGGGCCGGCGCGGCCTCGGCTTTCGGCGCTTCGGCGGCCGGCGCAGGGGCCGCAGCGGCGGCGCCCTCGACTTCCAGTTCCAGCAGTTCGTCGCCTTCTTTCAGGCGGTCGCCCAGCTTCACTTTCACGCTCTTGACCACGCCGGCGCTCGGGGCAGGGATTTCCATGCTCGCCTTGTCCGACTCCAGGGTCAGGATGCTCTGGTCGGCTTCGATGCGATCGCCGACTTTCACCATCAGTTCGATTACTTCACCTTCACCGCTGCCGATGTCAGGTACGCGAATGAGTTCGCTCACAGAAAGTCTCCTCAGCAGTCCAGTGGGTTGCGTTTTTCCGGGTCGATACCGAACTTGGCGATGGCCTCGGCCACGACCTTGGGTTCGATGTCGCCACGGTCAGCCAGGGCTTCCAGGGCTGCCAGCACCACGAAGTGACGGTCGACTTCGAAGAAGTGACGCAGTTTCTTGCGGCTGTCGCTGCGGCCGAAACCGTCGGTGCCCAGGACCTTGAATTCCTTGGATGGGACCCACTGGCGGATTTGTTCGGCGAACAGCTTCATGTAGTCGGTGGAGGCGATGACCGGCCCCTTGCGGCCGTTCAGGCACTCTTCGACGTAGCTCTGCTGTGGCTTCTGGCCCGGGTGCAGGCGGTTGCTGCGTTCCACGGCCAGGCCGTTGCGGCGCAGTTCGTTGAAGCTGGTCACGCTCCACACGTCGGCGGCGACGTTGAATTCGTCACGCAGGATCTTCGCCGCTTCGCGGACTTCGCGCAGGATGGTGCCGGAGCCCATCAGCTGTACGTGGTGCGCGGCATCGCGGGTGTCTTCCTCGAGCAGGTACATGCCCTTGATGATGCCTTCCTCGACACCTTCGGGCATGGCTGGCTGCTGGTACGACTCGTTCATCACGGTGATGTAGTAGAAGACGTCCTGCTGCTCTTCGGTCATCTTCTTCATGCCGTCCTGGATGATCACCGCCAGCTCGTAGCCGTAGGTCGGATCGTAGGTGCGGCAGTTCGGGATGGTGCCGGCCAGCATGTGGCTGTGGCCGTCTTCGTGCTGCAGGCCTTCACCGTTGAGGGTGGTACGGCCGGCGGTGCCGCCGATCAGGAAACCACGGGTACGGCTGTCGCCAGCGGCCCAGGCCAGGTCGCCGATCCGCTGGAAACCGAACATCGAGTAGAAGATGTAGAACGGCAGCATCGGCTGGTTGTGGCTGGAGTACGAAGTGCCGGCAGCGATGAAGGAGCTCATGGCGCCCGCTTCGTTGATGCCTTCCTCGAGGATCTGGCCCTTCTTGTCTTCCTTGTAGAACATCACCTGATCTTTATCGACTGGCTCGTAGAGCTGGCCGACCGAGGAGTAGATGCCCAACTGGCGGAACATGCCTTCCATACCGAAGGTACGGGCTTCGTCCGGGATGATCGGCACGATGCGCGGGCCGATTTCCTTGTCCTTGACCAGCTGCGCCAGGATGCGCACGAAGGCCATGGTGGTGGAGATTTCACGGTCGCCGGAACCATCGAGGATCGCCTTGAGGGTATCCAGTGGTGGCGTCGGCACGCTGAAGCTCATGGCGCGGCGCTGCGGCACGAAGCCACCCAGCGCGGTGCGGCGCTCGCTCAGGTAGCGGGCTTCGGCGCTGCCGGTCTCCGGCTTGAAGAACGGCAGGTGTTCCAGGTCTTCGTCCTTGACCGGGATGTCGAAGCGGTCGCGGAACAGCTTCAGGCTCTCGACGTCGACCTTCTTGGTGTTGTGCGCGGTGTTCTTCGCTTCGCCGGCGCCGGTGCCATAACCCTTGATGGTCTTGGCCAGGATGACGGTCGGCTGCTCTTTGTGGTTGACCGCCTGGTGGTAGGCCGCATAGACCTTGTACGGGTCGTGGCCACCGCGGTTGAGTTTCCAGATCTCGTCGTCGGACAGATCGGCAACCATCGCCTTGAGTTCAGGGGTGTTGAAGAAGTGCTCACGGACGAACGCGCCGTCCTTGGCCTTGTAGTTCTGGTACTCGCCGTCGATGACTTCGTCCATGCGGCGTTGCAGGATGCCGTCGACGTCCTTGGCCAGCAGTGGGTCCCAGAAACGGCCCCAGATGACCTTGGTGACATTCCACTGGGCACCACGGAACACGCCTTCGAGTTCCTGGATGATCTTGCCGTTGCCGCGAACCGGGCCGTCGAGGCGCTGCAGGTTGCAGTTGATGACGAAGATCAGGTTGTCCAGCTTCTCGCGGCCGGCCAGGGAAATGGCGCCCAGGGCTTCCGGCTCGTCGCACTCGCCGTCGCCCAGGAAGCACCAGACCTTCTGCTTGCCGGCAGGGATGAAGCCACGGGCTTCCAGGTACTTCATGAAGCGTGCCTGGTAGATCGCCTGGATCGGGCCCAGGCCCATGGAAACGGTCGGGAACTGCCAGAAGTCAGGCATCAGCCATGGGTGTGGATAGGACGATAGGCCCTTGCCATCCACTTCCTGGCGGAAGTTGTTCATCTGTTCTTCGCTGATGCGGCCTTCCATGAAGGCGCGAGCGTAGACGCCAGGGGAGGTGTGGCCCTGGAAGTAGATCAGGTCGCCGCCGTGCTCGTCGGTCGGGGCCTGGAAGAAGTAGTTGAAGCCGATGTCGTACAGGGTGGCGCTGGAGGCGAAGCTGGAGATGTGACCGCCCAGGTCGGAATCCCTCAGGTTCGTGCGCATCACCATGGCCATCGCGTTCCAGCGCACCAGCGAGCGAATGCGGCGTTCCATGAACAGGTCGCCAGGCATGCGTGCTTCGTGGGTGACGGGGATAGTGTTGCGATAGGGAGTGGTGATGGCGTAGGGCAGTTGCGAGCCGCTGCGGGTCGCGAGTTCACCCATGCGGGTCATCAGGTAGTGAGCACGGTCTTCGCCTTCTTTGTCGAGAACCGATTCCAGGGCGTCCAGCCATTCCTGGGTTTCGACGGGATCGAGGTCTTGCATGGCTTGCTCCAGGGCGGAAAGGCTTCCAGAATCGGTTGCCTGAGTTTGCGACTGGCCTTGTGGGCAGACGTTATGAATTCTTGGATTGCCGGAGGTTGCTCCAGCGATGTGTAGTTTTACTACAAATCATCGGCCGTTTCAGCCTTTCGAATGTATAGACGAGTAGTAAAACTACAGAAGAGTGGCTCGTGGCCTCCTGCTGTGTTGTGAGAATAATCGTTACTCTTGGTCAATGAGTGACGCGGATAGATGGTGGGTTGATGCTGGCTGCTAAAAAAAATCTATTTTCAGCTATTTCTAACTTTTGTTCGACAGTCCGCCGCTGCTTGTCCTCTACCTCTCCCTCAGCCTGCACGTTCCACGCCCATCAAGGATAGCCCATGAGCCTGCCCCCGCTTGCCCAAGTCCCCGCGATTCTCCTGCCGCTGGTCAGCCGTGCGGAGCAATCATTTCGCAGTGCGGTGGCCGCCCTGGAAAATGACCCCGCAGTGGCGCACTGGAGCACCGAGCGCTGGGGTGAGTTCGCCCGG
This sequence comes from Pseudomonas piscis, assembly GCF_009380155.1. GTDB lineage: Bacteria > Pseudomonadota > Gammaproteobacteria > Pseudomonadales > Pseudomonadaceae > Aquipseudomonas > Aquipseudomonas piscis. The sequence goes on from NZ_WHUV01000004.1 coordinate 413,342, forward strand.
GTTTGTGCTGCCAGCGACTTCGTCATCGATCAGAGCCTGCGTGATCCTTCGATGCTGCTGGAGCTGGTCCGTTCCGGCGAGCTGGATCGCGGTTTCGCCCCGGGCGAGCTATGTGCGCAGATCGCCGCGGCGGTGCAGGCGGCCGAGACCGAAGATCAACTGGGGCGAGTGCTGCGTCGCCAGCGTACCCGGCAGCAGGTGCGGATCATCTGGCGCGACCTGACCCGCCAGGCGGACCTGGTGCAGACCTGCCGCGATCTTTCCGACCTGGCCGATGCCTGCATCGACCAGGCCTACCAATGGTTGTACCTGCGCCATTGCCAACAGTTCGGCGTGCCCACCGGCCACCGCAGCGGCGAGCCGCAGCAGATGGTCATCCTGGGCATGGGCAAGCTGGGGGCCGTGGAGCTCAACCTGTCGTCGGACATCGACCTGATCTTCGCCTACCCCGAAGGCGGCGAGACCGTCGGGGCCAAGCGGGGGCTGGACAACCAGGAGTTCTTCATCCGCCTGGGGCAGCGCCTGATCAAGGCCCTGGACCCGATGACCGTCGACGGCTTCGTGTTTCGTGTCGATATGCGCTTGCGTCCCTATGGCTCCTCGGGGGCCCTGGTCCTGAGCTTCAATGCCCTGGAGCAGTACTACCAGGACCAGGGGCGCGACTGGGAGCGCTACGCGATGATCAAGGCACGGGTGGTGGCCGGCGACCAGGCATCCGGCGCCCAATTGCTGGAATTGCTGCGGCCCTTCGTCTATCGCCGTTACCTGGACTTCTCCGCCATCGAGGCGCTGCGCACCATGAAGCAGCTGATCCAGCAGGAAGTGCGGCGCAAGGGCATGGCCGACAACATCAAGCTGGGCTCGGGCGGTATCCGTGAAGTGGAGTTCATCGCCCAGGCCTTCCAGTTGATCCATGGCGGTCGCGACCTGAGCTTGCAGCAGCGTCCTCTATTAAAGGTACTGGGAACCCTGGAAGGGCAGGGCTACCTGCCGCCGGCGGTGGTCAGCGAGTTGCGCGAGGGTTATGAATTCCTGCGCTACACCGAGCATGCGATCCAGGCCATCGCCGACCGCCAGACCCAGATGCTGCCGGACAATCCCCAGGACCAGGCGCGGATCGCCTTCATGCTGGGGTTCGCCGACTGGGAGGCCTTCCATGAACGGCTGATGCATTGGCGGGCCCGGGTGGAATGGCACTTCCGCCAGGTGATCGCCGATCCCGATGAGGACGAAGGGGCCCAGAGCGAGGTCGTCGTGGGTGGCGAGTGGTTGCCGTTGTGGGAAGAAGCCCAGGATGAAGAGGCAGCTTGCCGCCAGTTGCAGGAAGGTGGTTTCGTCGATGCGCCCAAGGCCTTGCGGGCCCTGGCCAGCCTGCGCAGCAGTCCGCAGTTGCGAGCCATGCAGCGCCTGGGGCGTGAACGGCTGGATGCCTTCATTCCACGCCTGCTGGCCCAGGCGGTGGAGCATGCCAGTCCGGACCTGGTGCTGGAGCGGGTGCTGCCCCTGGTTGAAGCGGTGGCTCGGCGTTCGGCCTACCTGGTATTGCTCACCGAGAACCCCGGGGCGTTGCGCCGCCTGCTGACCTTGTGCGCGGCCAGCCCATGGATTGCCGAGCAGATCACTCGCTTCCCGCTGTTGCTGGATGAGTTGCTCAATGAAGGTCGACTGTTCAAGCCGCCCCTGGCGCCGGAGTTGGCGGCCGAGTTGCGTGAGCGCCTGACGCGGATTCCCGAGGACGACCTGGAACAGCAGATGGAGGCCTTGCGCCATTTCAAGCTGGCCCATCGCCTGCGAGTGGCAGCGTCGGAGATCGCCGGCAGCCTGCCCTTGATGAAGGTCAGCGACTACCTGACCTGGTTGGCCGAGGCGATCCTCGAGCAGGTGCTGGCCCTGGCCTGGCGCCAGACCGTGGCCCGCCATGGTGCGCCGCTGCGTACCGACGGCACCCTGTGCGATCCGGGGTTCATTATCGTCGGCTATGGCAAGGTCGGCGGTATCGAACTGGGCCACGGGTCCGACCTGGACCTGGTGTTCATCCATGATGGCGACCCCCAGGCCGAGACCGATGGGCCCAAGCCCATCGATGGCGCGCAATTCTTCACCCGGCTCGGCCAGCGCATCATCCACCTGCTGACCACCCAGACCAACTCCGGCCAGCTCTATGAGGTGGACATGCGCCTGCGGCCATCCGGCGCTTCGGGCCTGCTGGTCAGTTCCCTGGGGGCCTTCGGCCGTTACCAGGAGAACGAGGCCTGGACCTGGGAGCATCAGGCGCTGGTGCGGGCCCGGGTGCTGGTGGGCAGCCAGGATGTCGGCCAGGCTTTCGAAAAGGTCCGGGCCGCGGTGTTGGGCAAGCATCGCGACCTGGCCAAGCTGCGCCAGGAGGTCAGCGAAATGCGCGCCAAGATGCGCGACAACCTGGGTAGTCGCCTGACCGCCGCCGGTACGGCCGCCAATGCCTTCGAAGCCACGGTGCCCTTCGACCTCAAGCAGGACGCCGGAGGTATCGTCGATATCGAATTTATGGTGCAATACGCGGCCCTGGCGTGGTCCGAAGAGCACCCGTCATTGCTGCGCTATACCGATAACATCCGCATCCTGGAAGGTCTGGAAGAAGTCGGGCTGATGTCGGCGAGCGATGCCAGCCTGCTGCGCGAGGTCTACAAGGCCTACCGTTCCGCCGCTCATCGACAGGCGTTGCAGAATGAGGCCGGGATCATCACTGGTGATCAATTCGTGACCGAGCGGCGGGAAGTGTTGCGGATTTGGCGCGAGCTGGGGCTAAGCTAGGCGGCCTGACAGGGGCCGTCATGTACTCGGCGGGCCTTGCGGCTCGCCAAAACTGAACCGGCGGCTGAGGCCGCGGTGCTGGATTCTCGAGGCGGGGAGGCGTATGCCTCCCCGGCTCGTTTATGGAAACCACATGAATATTCTGATCGTTGGGCCCAGTTGGGTCGGTGACATGGTGATGGCGCAGACACTCTTCGAGTGCCTGAAGCAGCGCCATCCTCAATGCGAGATCGACGTGCTGGCCCCCGAATGGAGCCGGCCGATCCTCGAGCGCATGCCCCAGGTGCGCCGGGCCCTGAGTTTCCCCCTGGGCCACGGGGCCCTGGAGCTGGCGACCCGGCGCGGCATCGGCAAGTCCCTGGCCGGCCAGTACGATCAGGCCATCCTTCTGCCCAATTCGCTGAAGTCGGCACTGGTGCCGTTCTTCGCCGGCATTCCCAAGCGCACCGGCTGGCGTGGCGAGTTCCGCTACGGCCTGCTCAACGATGTGCGCAAGCTCGATAAAGAGCGTTATCCGTTGATGATCGAGCGCTTCATGGCCCTGGCCTATGAGCCTGGCGCCGACTTGCCTGCGCCCTATCCGCGGCCCAGCCTGCAGATCGATCCGCAGAGCCGTGACGCGGCCCTGGCCAAGTTCGGCCTGGCCCTGGACCGTCCGGTCCTGGCGCTGTGTCCGGGAGCTGAGTTCGGTGAGGCCAAGCGCTGGCCGTCGGAACACTACGCCCAGGTGGCCGAGGCCAGGATCCGCGATGGTTGGCAGGTCTGGCTGTTCGGCTCGAAGAACGATCACGCCGTGGGCGAGGAAATCCGCAGCCGGCTGATTCCCGGCCTGCGCGAGGAGTCGGTCAACCTCAGTGGCGAGACCTCCCTGGCCGAGGCCATCGACCTGCTGTCCTGTGCCGATTCCGTGGTGTCCAACGACTCCGGGCTGATGCACGTGGCCGCCGCGCTGAACCGCCCGCTAGTGGCGGTGTACGGCTCCACCTCGCCGGGTTTCACTCCGCCCCTGGCCGATCAGGTCGAAGTGGTGCGCCTGGGTATCGAATGCAGTCCGTGCTTTGACCGCACCTGCCGCTTCGGCCATTACAACTGCCTGCGCCAGCTGATGCCGCAGTCGGTGAACGAGGCCCTGCAGCGGTTGCAGGGCACTGCGGTCGAGGTTCGATAAGTTGCGGGTACTGTTGATCAAGACCTCTTCCCTGGGTGACGTGATTCACGCCTTGCCGGCCGTCACCGATGCCGCGCGGGCGATCCCGGGGATCAAGTTCGACTGGGTGGTGGAAGAGGGTTTCGCCGAAATTCCCACCTGGCACCCGGCTGTGGGCAAGGTGATCCCGGTGGCGATCCGCCGTTGGCGCAAGAATATCTGGCAGACCATCAAGAGCGGCGAGTGGCGGCGCTTCAAGCAGAGCGTGCGCTCGACCAAGTACGACCTGGTGATCGATGCCCAGGGCCTGCTCAAGAGCGCCTGGCTGACCCGCTACGTGCGTGCGCCAGTGGCCGGGTTGGACAAGGACTCGGCCCGCGAACCGCTGGCTTCGCGCTTCTATTCCCGGCGCCTGGCGGTGGCCCGTGGACAGCATGCCGTGGAGCGGGTGCGCCAGCTGTTCGCCTTGGCCCTGGGTTATGACCTGCCCCAGGGGATGGGCGACTACGGCCTGGATGCCGAAAAGCTGGTGGAGCTGCCACGCAAGAATCCTTTCGTGCTGTTCCTGCATGGCACCACCTGGGACACCAAGCATTGGCCCGAGGCTTACTGGCGCGAGCTGGCCGAGCGCATGGGCATGCTCGGGGTCGAGGTCAAGTTGCCCTGGGGCAATGCCGCCGAGAAGGCCCGGGCCGAGCGTATCGCCAGCGGCCTGAAGAACGCCACGGTACTGCCCAGGCTGAACCTGGCCGGCGTGGCCCGGGTGCTGGTCGACGCCCAGGCCTGCGTCGCCGTGGATACCGGGCTGGGGCACCTTGCCGCCGCCCTGGATGTACCCACCATCTCGCTGTTCGGCCCGACCAATCCGGGGCTGACCGGTGCCTATGGCCGGGTGCAGATCCACCTGGGGAGCAACTTCCCCTGCGCCCCGTGCCTGCAGAAGCAGTGCACCTACCAGCCGACTGCCGTGGACCGGCAGCGGTTCGATCTCAAGCGCGAGTGGCCCCTGTGCTTTACCCGCCTCAACCCCGAGCGTGTCGCCAGCCGACTGAGCGCCTTGTTACTGGCTGAGGAGCCACGCTGATGCAATTGGCTTTTGTCCTTTATAAGTATTTTCCCTTTGGCGGCCTGCAGCGCGATTTCATGCGCATTGCCCTGGAGTGCCAGCGGCGCGGCCACCAGATTCGCGTCTACACCCTGATCTGGGAAGGTGACGTACCCCCTGGCTTCGAAGTGCTGGTGGCGCCGGTCAAGGCGCTGTTCAACCATCATCGCAACGAAAAACTCAGTGCCTGGATGGCGGCCGACCTGGCCAAGCGCCCGGTGGACCGGCTGGTGGGCTTCAACAAGATGCCCGGGCTGGATGTCTACTACGCGGCCGATGGCTGTTTCGAGGACAAGGCGCAGAACCTGCGGCACTCCCTGTACCGGCGCTGGGGTCGCTACCGGCATTTCGCCGAGTATGAGCGGGCGGTGTTCGCCAAGGATGCCAAGACCGAGATCCTGATGATCTCCGAAGTCCAGCAGCCGCTGTTCATCAAGCATTACGACACCCCGCTGTCGCGTTTCCACCTGCTGCCACCCGGCATTGCCCAGGACCGTCGGGCACCGGCCAACGCGGCCGAGATCCGTGCCGAGTTTCGCCGCGAGTTCGACCTTAAGGACGACGACCTGCTGCTGGTGCAGATCGGTTCCGGGTTCAAGACCAAGGGCGTGGATCGCAGCCTCAAGGCCCTGGCGGCCTTGCCTGCGGCGCTGAAGAAACGCACACGGCTATTTGTAATCGGCCAGGACGACCCCAAGGTATTCCAGGTGCAGAGCGCCGCCCTGGGGTTGAGTGACCAGGTGCAGTTCATGAAAGGGCGCAGCGATATCCCGCGTTTCCTGTTGGGCGCCGACCTGCTGATCCACCCGGCCTACAACGAAAATACCGGGACCGTGCTGCTGGAGGCCCTGGTAGCCGGCCTGCCGGTGCTGGTCAGCGCGGTTTGTGGTTATGCCCACTACATTGCCGAGGCCGAAAGCGGCCTGGTGCTGGATGAACCGCTGGAGCAGGCGCAGCTCAACCAATACCTCACCACCATGTTGACCGACGATGCTGCACGCGCGACCTGGAGCCGAAACGGCCTGGCGTTCGCCGAGACGGCCGACCTCTACAGCATGCCGCAGCACGCTGCGGATGTGATTCTGGCGGAGCAAGACCGATGAAGTTGATGCTTGCCGAGCCCTTCAAGAGCCTCTGGGCTGGACGCGATGCGTTCACCGCCGTCGAGGAGCTCAAGGGCCAGGTCTATCGCGAGCTGGAGGCGCGCCGTACCTTGCGTACGGAAGTCGCCGGCCGTGGGTATTTCGTGAAGATCCACCGGGGGATCGGCTGGGGCGAGATCGCCAAGAACCTGGTGACCGCCAAGCTGCCGGTGCTGGGTGCCGGTCAGGAATGGCTGGCCCTGGAGCGCCTGCACCAGGCCGGCGTGCCCACCATGACCGCCGTGGCCTATGGTGAGCGCGGTGCCAACCCGGCGAACCAGCATTCGTTCATCGTCACCGAGGAGCTGGCGCCGACCATCAGCCTCGAGGACTTCAGTATCGATTGGGTCAAGCAGCCGCCGGCGCCTGCGCTCAAGCGGGCGCTGATCGCCGAGGTGGCGCGCATGACCGGCACCATGCATCGCGCCGGGGTCAACCATCGTGACTGCTACATCTGCCACTTCCTGCTGCACACCGACCGGCCGATCACTCCGGGGACATTGAAGTTGTCGCTGATCGACCTGCACCGGGCCCAGACCCGCGCGAAGATCACCCAGCGCTGGCGTAACAAGGACCTGGCGGCCCTGTACTTCTCGGCCCTGGATATCGGCCTGACGCGCCGCGACAAGCTGCGCTTCCTCACGGGGTACTTCCAGCAACCGCTGCGGCGGATCCTCGCCGAGGAAGCGCCGCTGCTGGCCTGGCTCGAGGGCAAGGCCGAAAAACTCTACGCACGCAAGCAAAGGTACGGAGATGCGCTCTGATGGCTAGCTGGAACCTGGACCCTGCCTACCAGGCATTGGCACAAGATTTCGGCAGCCTGGAGGCGGTGTTCACCCTCGAGGGCGAACATCTGACCCGCGACCCGCTGTCCGATGTCGTGCGTGTCGAGCGTGATGGGGTCAACTATTACGTCAAGCGCTATACCGGTGCCGGCAAGAACCTGCGGCGCTACCTGGGCAAGCCCCGGGTCAAGTTCGAATGGCAGAACCTCAAGCGTTTCGCCAAGTGGGGCATTCCCACTGCCGAGGTGGTGGCCTGGGGCCTGGAGCGACGCTGCCTGGCCTATTCCAGGGGCGCGATGATCACCCGCGAGCTGCCGCGCACCGAAGACTTGTCGGTGCTGGCCGAGCGCAACGATCCCAAGCTCAAGGACCGGCGCTGGGTCGACGGGATCAGCCGCCAGCTGGCCGCCTATACCCGGATCATGCATGACCATCGCTTCACCCATAACGATTTGAAATGGCGCAACCTGCTGGTCGATGACCAGGACCGCCTGTACCTGATCGACTGTCCGAACGGCGATTTCTGGCGTGGGTTCTGGCTCAAGTACCGGATCACCAAGGACCTGGCCTGCCTGGACAAGGTGGCCAAGTACCATCTTTCCGCCACCCAGCGCTTGCGCTTCTACCTGCAGTATCGCCAGCGCGATCGCTTGAGTGCCTCCGACAAGGAGCGCATTCGCCACGTGGTGAGATTTTTCGAGGGACGTGAATGACTGATTTCCTGGCGTCCGAGGAGCGTGCGCTGCTGGAGCGCAACGGCCTTGGCACTTTCGATCATCTGTGGGCCAGGCAACTGGATGCGGTGGACGAACCCAATACCGGCCGTGGCGGCCATAGCAGTGTCTATCGCCTGGACGTGGAGGGGCATGGGTTCTACCTCAAGCGGCAAACCAACTACCTGACCCGGACCCTGCGCCATCCGTTCGGCGAGCCGAGCTTCTCCCGCGAGTTTCGCAATATCCGGCGCTACCAGGAGCTGGGTATCCCGGCCTTGCAGGCGGTGTTCTTCGGCATGCGCAAGGTCGCCGGCGAGACCCGGGCGATCCTCATGACCCGGGCCCTGGATGGTTGGGACGACCTGGATGCACTGCTGGCGCAATGGGCGCAGATGCCCGAGTCCCAGCGCCAGGCCGTGCTCGAGGCCTGTGGTCAATTGGCCCGGCAGCTGCACGGCCTGCGCCAGGTACATGGCTGCTTCTACCCCAAGCATATTTTCCTGCGCCCGGAAGGCGCGGGTTACCAGGCGCAACTGATCGACCTGGAGAAAACCCGGCCATTGCTGTTCGGCCAGCGCGATCGGGTCAAGGATCTCGAGCCCTTGTTGCGCCGGGCTTCGGTGTGGAGTGTCGAGGATGTGCGCTGCCTGTTGGCGGCCTACCTCGACCAGCCCCTGGACAGCTCCCTGCTGGACGCCTGGGTCGCTCGACTCAGTGCCCGCAGCAGCCACAAGGAATCTCGCTGATGCGTTTGTCCGAGCTGAAGCACGCAGGGCGCAATCCGGCCCTGCCCCTGAGCCTGGAGTTGGCGGACGCCGCCGGTGCGGCGCAGTTGCAGTTGTTGAGCCTGCTGCGCGTGCTGCCGGGGCAGCGTTATGTCGGTGCCGGGGTCTGGCGTGGGCGTATGGTGCTGGCCAAGTTGCTGGTCGGTCCCAAGGCGGCACGGCATTTCCAGCGGGAGCTGCAAGGTGTGCGCCTGCTGGCGGAGCAGGGGCTGACCACGCCATTGCTGCTGGCCGATGGCTTGCAGGAAGGCGAGGGCGGCTGGCTGCTCTTCGAGTTCCTGGAGGGTGCCCAGGGCCTGGGCGACGCCTGGAGCCAGGTGCAGGCCTTGCCAGTGCTGGCCGATGAGCAGGTCGAGGTGCTGGCCGAGGCGTTGGGGGCGATTGCCCGGTTGCATGCCAAGGGCCTGTGGCAGGAAGACCTGCACCTGGACAACCTGTTGCGCCACGATGGCCAGTTGTACTTGATCGATGGTGCGGGCATCTGCGTCGAAGAGGCGGGCAAGCCCCTGTCGCGGCAGAAAGTCCTGGAGAATCTCGGGGTGTTCTTCGCCCAGTTGCCCAAGAACCTCGAGCCCTTCACCGAGGAATTGCTGGTGCATTACCTGCTGGCCAATGCCGAGCATGCGCTGCCCCTGGAGGCATTGCAGAAGCAGGTGGACAAGGTGCGAGGCTGGCGCCTGCGGGATTTCCTGAGCAAGGTCGGCCGCGAGTGCACGCTGTTCAGCGTACATCGCGGACCCTTCGCCCTGAGGGCGATCCGGCGCGAGGAAGAGGCGGCGATGCTGCCGGTGTTGGAGCAGGCCGACGCCCTGCTGGACCAGGGGCATCTGTACAAGACCGGTGGCGCGGCCAGTGTCGGACGGATCGAGTCCGCGGGGCGCACCCTGGTGCTCAAGCGCTACAACATCAAGGGTTTCGCCCACTGGCTCAAGCGTTTCTGGCGTCCCAGCCGAGCCTGGCACTCATGGCGCGAAGGCAATCGCCTGGCCTTCCTCGGCATCGCCACGCCCAAGCCCCTGGCTGTGCTGGAGCGGCGCTTCCTCTGGCTGCGCCGGCGGGCCTACCTGGTGACCGAGCACCTGCCGGGGCCGGACATCATCGAGCGCTTCGCGCCGTTCGTCGACAGTGGCGAGGCACCTGAGCCGGAGCTGCGGGCCCTGGACCTGCTCTTCGCCAGTTTGCTGAGGGAGCGCATCAGCCATGGCGATCTGAAGGGCCATAACCTGTTCTGGCAGGAGGATCGCTGGTCCCTGATCGACCTGGATTCCATGCGCCAGCATTCCAGCGTGGGGAGTTTCGCTGCGGCTTATGCCCGCGATCGCGCACGTTTCATGCGCAACTGGCCTGAAAGCAGCAAGTTGTATCAAATGATTGATCAGCGTTTGCCCAAGGCTCCCAACACGCCTGAGGCCTGACCTGCGACCTGTGGTCGCTGCCATTGTCGCAGCAAGCCCTGGAGGGCCCTCCAGGGGCATGGCCGACGATGGCACGGGCGCGCCGAGCATCCCCCGGCTTGTGGTTTGTCGCTAGAGGCTTGCCCCTGCTTTTACGCTATAATCCCGCCCTTTCGTTGTTTCTCGCCCTCTTGCGAGCACACTTTCTTTTCAAGGCGCTTTGCGCCCGCATGCAGACTAAACGAGGCTAGACCCCTGTGGCATTGACGATTCTTGGCCTGTCCGGCGCCCTTAGCCATGATCCTTCGGCAGCCCTGTACATCGACGGCAAGCTGATTGCCGCTGCTGAAGAAGAGCGTTTCGTGCGCGACAAGCATGCAAAGAACCGCATGCCCTACGAGTCGGCGAAGTTCTGCCTGGAGCAGGCCGGGATCAAGCCTTCCGACGTCGATGTGGTAGCGATTCCATTCGCCCCGATCAGCCTGTTCGGCAAGGCGCGCTGGCACTACGCCAAGCGTTACTGGTATGCCCCGGACCGTGCCCTGGACGCGATCCTGATGGGCAACCGTCGCTACAAGCGCTATCGCAAGAAGATCGTCTGGTGCCTGGAACAACTGGGCTTCGATCCGAAGAAGATCAAGATCGAACCGGTCGAGCACCACCTGGCCCACGCTTCCAGCGCCTACCACTGTTCCGGCTTCAAGGAGAAGACCGCGATCCTCGGGATCGACGGCAAGGGCGAGTACGCCACCACCTTCTTCGGTTATGGCGAGAACGGCAAGATCCACAAGATCAAGGAATTCTACGACCCGGACTCCCTGGGCGGCCTGTACGGCGCGATCACCGAGTTCCTCGGCTTCGAGATGCTCGACGGCGAGTTCAAGGTCATGGGCATGGCGCCTTACGGCGATGCCAGCAAATACGACTTCTCGCGCCTGGCCAGCTTTGAAAACGGCGAGTTGGTGATCAACACCGACTACGCCAACGTCATCGGCCTGCGTCGCTATAAAGAGAAGGGCAAGGGTTTCTACTTCTCGCCGAAGCTGATCGAGTGGCTGGGTCCCAAGCGCGAAGGCGATATCGCCGACGAGCCGTACATCCACTACGCCGCCAGCATGCAGGCACTGTTCGAGAAGCTGGCCCTGCAGATGATCGACCATTACCTGGGCGACACCCTGAAGGAAACCGGCAAGCTGGCCTTCGCCGGCGGCTGTGCGCTGAACGTCAAGCTGAACCAGAAGATCATCGCCCGTGCGGACGTGAAGGAACTGTTCGTCCAGCCGGCCTCCGGCGACGCCGGTACCGCAGTCGGTGCCGCGGCCTACGTCTCCCACGCCCGTGGCGTACCGGTGGAGAAGATGGAGCACGTCTACCTCGGCCCGGCGTACTCCAACGAAGACGTGATCGCTGCCTGTGCCCGGCACCCGAACCAGCCGGCCTGGCGCCAGATCGACAACACCCCCGAGCGCATCGCCAAGATCATGGTCGATGGCAACCCGGTGGCCTGGTTCCAGGGCCGCATGGAGTTCGGCCCGCGCGCCCTGGGCGGCCGTTCGATCATCGGTTGCCCAAGCGCCTCGGGCGTGGCCGACCGGATCAACGAGCAGATCAAGTTCCGCGAGCGCTGGAGGCCTTTCTGCCCGTCGATGCTCGACACTGTCGCTCCGCAAATGATCAAGGTCGACCATCCGGCACCGTTCATGACCTTCACCTTCGAAGTGGCTGAAGAGTGGAAGACCCGGGTGCCGGAAGTGGTCCACGAAGACGGCACGTCCCGGGCCCAGGTGCTCAAGCGCGAATACAACCCGCGCTACTACGACATGATGAAGGCTCTGGAAGTCCTGACTGGCAACGGTGTTTCGCTGAACACTTCGCTGAACCGCCGTGGCGAACCGATGATCTGCTCGCCGACCGACGCCTTGAACATGTTCTACGGGTCTGACCTGCAGTACCTGATCATGGAAGACATCCTGGTGGTCAAAGACGGCGTGGATCCTTATGACACGGTCGGCTGAACGCCATGTGCTGCAGTTCTGCCACGGCTATGACGGGCCGTTCCTGGACTGCGCGCGGCAATATGCCAACCTGTTCGCGGGCAGCGGCTATCGGGTGACCACGGTCTTTCTGACCGGGGTCGCCGATGCCGAAGTCGCCGCGGGTTGCGCGTCCGACGAAGTGCTGTTCATGGAGTACAGCTCCAAGGCCATTCGTGGCCTGAAGCTGGGCGCTATCCGTGACCTGCGCAAGATCGCCGCATCACGCAACTTCAGCTTCTGCATCGCCCATCGCTTCAAACCGATCTACATCGCCCTGCTGGGGACACGCCTGCCGGTGATCGGCGTCCACCATGCGTTCAGCGACTACAAGCGCGGCAGCCGCAAGCTGTTCGCCGGGCTGTTCGGCAAGCGCCTGAGCCTGCTCGGGGTCTCCGACGCGGTGCGCGACGATATGCGTGCCTGCCTGCCCAAGTGGCCGGCGCAGCGGATCCAGACCCTGTACAACCGGATCGACCTGGAGGCCTTGCAGGCCAGCCAGTTGAACCGGGCCGCAGCCCGTGCCGAACTGGGCCTGCCCGCCGATGCGTGGATCGTCGGTAACGTCGGGCGCCTGCATCCGGACAAGGACCAGGCCACCCTGTTGCGTGGTTTCGCCGCGGCAGTGCCGCAGCTACCCCAAGGCAGCCAGTTGGCGATCCTGGGTACCGGCCGCCTGGACAAGGACCTCAAGTCCCTGGCTCGCGAGCTGGGGATCGCCGATCGCGTGCTGTTCCTCGGCCAGGTCCCAGAGGCCCGGCGCTATTTCCGGGCGTTCGATGTATTCGCCCTGAGCTCCGACCACGAGCCTTTCGGCATGGTCCTGCTGGAGGCCATGGCCGCCGGCGTGCCCTTGCTGGCCACCGCGTGCGGCGGGGCCAAGGAAGTAGTCGAGGGTGTGGGCATCCTGTTTCCCCTGGGGGATGTCGAACACCTGTCCCAGGGTCTGCAGCACCTGGCGGCGATGGACGAACACCAGCGCCGGGTCTGCGCCGAGTTGATGCTCGATCGCTTGCGCGAGCGTTTCTCCGATCGGGCCGTACGCGACGTATTCTGGCGCTTGCCACAAGTCACCGAACTGACCGCGAGGGGCTGATGCTCAATCGATTCCAAGGCTGGCGCGAACGCGGCTGGTCAGTCATTGACGCATCGACCTATGCCCAGGCCTGGCAGCGTTTTGGTGGCAGCGTGGCAACCCATCCACTGGTGGTCGAGCAACTGGCGGACCTGGCGCAGATTCCCGTGCGTTACCTAGCCTGGGAGCGTGACGGCCAGCTACAGGCGGCCATCGCTACCTGGGGCCGGGACCTGGCACTGTCCAAGGATGTGCTCAAGCGCGCGGGCAAGAAAGGACTGTTCGATATCGGCAATGCCGAGCTGATCTTGCCGGCAGCGGCGGACGCCGAGGCTCGGTTGCGTCATCGTGGCCGCTACCTTTCGGCCCTCAACGAGGGGCGTTTCGCCGGCCTGCGGCCCCAGGCCGAGCAGTTGGCCATGGCTCGCACCCCGGAAGAACTGTCGAAGAAGTTCCGCTACAACCAGCGCCGTGAACTGCGCTTGCTGGAGGAGGCGGGCGGCGTGGTGCGTCCGGTGAGCGAGTTCAGCAGCGCTGAACTGGCGGCTATCTACTGCGATCTGTTCCAGCGGCGCTGGGGATTCGCCGCCACCGGTGCCGAACGCATGGCCGAGGTGCTGGAGCGTCTGCGCGAGCTGCTGATCGGCTCGGTGATCTTCCTCAACGATGCGCCGATTGCCGTGCAGTTGATCTACCGGGTCGAAGCCCCGCAGTGGATCAGCGTCGAGTACGTGAATGGTGGTGTCGACCCCGAAACCCGGGAGTTCAGTCCAGGCAGCGTGTTGAGTTTCCTCAATACCCAGAGCGCCTGGGAACAGGCTCGGGCGCTGGACAAGCCGCTACGGTTTTCCTTCGGTCGTGCCGACCGTGAATACAAGGATCGTTGGTGCAATCCTGTGCCGGTTTTCCAGGTGTGAGTCAGCCCATGAGCCGCAAGCAGCAACTGCTCAAGCGCCACCGGCGCAATAAACGAATCGCCTTGCTGATCGGCCTGGTGCTGTTGCTGCTGGCTGGCGTCCTGGTGGCCTGGTGGTTGCCGTTGTTGCTGGCGGTGGCTGCCTGGCTGGCCCATGAGGCCTGGTTCGCCGACCACCTGTTCTACTCACCCAAGGATGACTATCTCTACGATTTCGGCGATCAGGCCCGGCAGATCCCTGTACGCCTGGACTCCGGACGCCTGGTGCCGGAGTCGCCGCTGGAGCTGGCTCCTGGCGAAACCCTGGTCCTCGGGGTGCAGGTCAAGAGTTCCTGGCTGGGTCGGTTCTTCGATCCGGTCATCGAGGTCGCGGGTGGCCAGGGCCTCGATCGCCAAGGCTTCGAGCGCGGGGTCGATGGCTTGCGCTATCTCAACCTGAGCGGCTTGGCCGATTCTTTGGCCAGTGGCGAGCTGCAGTTGCGCGGGCGTCACTGTCGAATCCGTATCCAGCCGCAGTTGTTGGCTTGGCGTGATCCCGACTATCGCTGCCAGCGGGTCATGGTTGTCGCTCCCCATGCCGACGATGCCGAGCTGGCGGCGTTCGGCCTGTACAGCCAGGCGGACGAAGCCTGGATCGTGACCCTGACGGCAGGGGAGATCGAGGCCGAGCACTATCAGGCCATGGGCCTGGAGCCATCGGCAGCGGCGCGGCTCAAGGGACGCCTGCGGGCTTGGGACAGTATCGCCGTGCCTCGCTGGGCCGGGGTTCCCGAGGCCCATTGCGTGCAATTGGGATACTTCTGCCTGCAACTTTCCGCGATGCAGGCGGCTCCAGAGCAGCCAGTGGCTTCCCGCGAGGCGCAACTGAGCGATATCCGCCTGTTCCGCCAGTTCAATCCGTTCCCGTTGCCTGCCGATCGCGATGGCTTGCCGACCTGGAACAATCTGCTGGCCGACCTGCGCGAGTTGCTGCTCAAGGCCCGTCCCGAAGTCATAGTGCTGCCCCATCCTTCGCTGGATCCGCACCCCGACCATATCTGCGCCCAGGCGGCGGTGATGCAGGCGCTGGAGGGGCTGGAGTGGCAGCCGGTCACCGTGCTCGGCTATGCCAATCACCTGCACGACAATGATCGCTGGCCGATGGGCGACTCGGGGGCTGGTATCGCCTTGCCGCCGGTGTTCGATTCGAGCAGCGTGCTACGGCCCTGGTGCCTGGCGCTTTCCCAGGCCGAGCAGTATGACAAGGCCATGGCCCTGGGCATGATGCATGACCTGCAACCGAGAATGCCGCTCAAGCGGCGCCTGCGCAGGTCGATACAACGTCTCATGGCCGGCAGGGTGCCTTCGGCCTTGGGCGAGAACGAGTTTTTCCGCAAGGCGGTCAGGCGGCATGAGCTGTTCTGGCTGTTGCGGCAGCGATAAACAGACATAACCATAGGGGCGCTTTACAGCCCGAATCGACAGTGAGTCCTTTGTGATCAATCCTCGCCCGCGAATCTTGTTCCTCATGCCCTACTTTGGGCGCTGGCCTTTCTGGATGCCGTTTTTCCTGGAGAGCTGCCGACGCAATCCGGATATCGACTGGCTGTTCTTCAGCGACTGCGGGGTCCCGGACAATCTGCCGCCGAATGTCAGGCATGAAAGCATGAGCTTCGCTGACTACTGCGCGCTGGTGTCCCAGCGCCTGGGCATCGATTTCGCGCCCAAGGCTGCCTACAAGATCTGTGATATCCGACCGGCATTCGGGCTCATCCATGCTGACCGACTGGAAGGCTACGATTTCTGGGGCTTTGGCGATATCGACCTGGTCTATGGCGATCTGCGGGCCTATTTCACGGCAGAGCGCCTGGCCAAGCACGACCTGTTCTCCACCCACGAGCGACGGGTCGCCGGGCACTTGTGCCTGGTTCGCAACAATGCCCGCCAGCGTGAGCTGTTCCGCAAGATCAAGAACTGGCAGGAGCGCTTTGTCGATCAGCAGCATCATGCCCTGGACGAGGGAGCATTCACGCGGATCTTCCTCTGGCGCAAGAACTTCCCTGAGCCGTTGTTCAAGCTGGTGGGCAAGTTCAACCCGGAGCGTCGTCGCAGCGAGTTCACCGAGGCGTTCAGCACCCCGGGCGGAGTCATCAAGTGGCATGACGGCAGCCGCGACTTCCCGACATGCTGGTATTGGAAGGATGGGCGCCTGACCAACGATCGCGATGGCGCTCGTACCTTTCCTTATTTTCACTTCGTGTGCTGGAAGCGCAACGAATGGTCGGAGCTGCCGGAACCTGGTGCACAGGCGGTCCAGGCCCTGGCCAGCGAGTCGTCCTGGCTCATCGATGCCACAGGTTTCCACCGGGGATAGTTATGAGCCAGCGCTTCAAGGTCCTGCAATTGCAGCCGGACTACAACGTCAAATCCCATGATTTTGCCGACCTGGCCGAACAGATCGTCAAGGCCTTGCCCGGCGAGCGTTATGAGGTCACCGCGGCGTTCCTGCGTGGCCGCCCCGGGCCAAACGACCCGGTGAGCCGGGCCGACCACTCGGTGTATTTCGAGTTTTCCGACAAGTCCCTCAAGGGTATGCGCCTGCGGGCCATGTGGCGGTTGTACCAGTTCTGCCGCAAGGAAAAGTTCGATGTGGTGATCTGCAACCGCTTCAAGCCGGTGAACATGATGCTGGCGCTCAACCGCTGGCTGAAGGTGCCGTTGTGCATCGGCATTTCCCACGGTTTCGGCGAGTACGATCGGTTCTACCGGCGGCGCCAGACCCAGCGCCTGATCGATCGGCACTGGCGCTTCGTCGGCGTATCGCCAGCGGTCAAGCAGTACCTTCTCGATTGCCAGTGCGGCTTTACCGACCAGAACACCTGGGCCATCACCAACGCCATCGATATCGAGCAGGCCGAGGCTCTGCAGCATTCCCGCGAGCGCTCCCGGGAGTTGCTGGGGCTGGACCCGGCAGTACGCCTGGTCGGCGCCTTGGGGCGGCTGGTGCCAGTCAAGGGGCATACCTACCTGTTGCAGGCTTTCGCCCAGCTCAAGGACAAATATCCACAGACCCAGTTGGCGATCATCGGCGCCGGCCGCGAGGAAGCCAGCCTGCGCGCGGAGATCCAGCGCCTGGGCCTGGAGGGTCGTGCCCACCTGCTGGGCTTCAAGGAAAATGCCTTGCAATACGTGCGGGCCTTCGACATCTGGACCATGCCATCGTTGGCCGAAGGTCTCGGCCTGGCCTTGCTGGAGGGCATGAGCGGGCGGCTGCCGGTGATCGCCTCCAATGTGCCGGCCATGTTGCCCTTGATCGAAGGGGCCGGCGGCCTGGCGGTGGAGCCGGCCAATGTACCGTCGCTGGTGGCGGCGCTGGATGCCTACCTGGGACTTTCCGACGAGGAACTGGTCGCCAAGGGGCAGCAAGCCTATCGTTATTTGCAGAAAGAACATGATATCGAGGTCTTCCGCGCGCAATACCTGCAGTTGATCGACTCGGGTTTGAATCAGGCGGGCAAGAGGCAGTAATGACAGACCAGCAACCTGTGGTGACGGTGATCATCGCCTCGTACAACCATGCGCCCTATATAGAACAGAGCATCCTCAGTGTCATCGAGCAGACTTACCCGAACATTGAGTTGCTGGTGGTGGACGATGGTTCCAAGGACGACAGCGTCCAGCGCATCCAGCGTCTGCAAGAGCAACACGGCTTCGACTTCCGAGTCCAGCAGAACCAGGGGTTGACCAACACACTCAATGGCGCGATAGCCCGGGCCCGGGGCAGTTTGATCGTGCCGTTCGGCTCGGACGACATCATGGTGCCCGAGCGTATCGCCATTCAGGTGGCCTACATGGATGGCAAGCCTGAAGTGGGCATCTGTGCGGGCAACATCGAGCTGATCGACAGCGATGGCAACCTGTTCCCCGAGAAACGCCAGCGCCGTGACGTACCGTTCCGGCGCCTGGACTTCGAGGACATGTTTCTGGAGCGCAAGCCCTATCCGCCGGCGCCAACCTTGATGATTCGCCGCGAAGCGCTGGATAAGGTCGGTGGCTTCGATCCGAGCATCCGCCTCGAAGACCTGCTGATCGAGTTGAAGGTCACCCATGCCGGCTACTTCATCGATGGCCTGAACGTGGTGATGGCGCGCTATCGCAAGCACGCCACCAACTCCTACAAGAACCATCGGTTCATGATCGACAACATCCTGCGTACCTACGCCTTGTTCAGCGATCATCCGCTGTACGACGAGGTGCGCTACAAGGCCCTGAACTCGATGTTTCTCAAGGTCTCCAATCGGGACCGGGGGCTGGCGCGCGAGCTGCTGGCACAGATCCCGCTCAAGGCCTGGAACAAGAAGACCTGGCGCGGTCTGGGTCGGTTGCTCTTTGTCCCAGCGGAAAAGGACTGAGCACAAAAAAGACAGCCTTCGGGCTGTCTTTTTTTGTGCCTTGCCTGGAGGGTCGGTGGGTGGCCTAGGGCGCCTTGAGCAGCCCCTGGGCCTGGCCAGGTGAGGTCGACAGGGCATAGCCTGCTCGCAATGCATCCAGGTGTTCGTGGAACAGCCATTGGCTATCCTCGGCGTAGCGCTGCATATGGCGCAGGTTGCGCTGGCGCAGGGCAGCCCTCAGCGGGGAGGGGTAGACCCGCAGGTCGGCCAGATCGATCAGGCCGAACCCACCATCCTCCAGGACCAGCACGTTGGCCAGGTGCAAGGAACGGAAGTACACGCCACTTTCATGCAGGTCGGCCATGAATGCTCCGAAACGCTCGATCAGGGCAGCACGCTCCTCTGCGCTGTGGGCGTATTGCAGGCTCTGGCGCAGGGTCTGCCCTGGCAGCGGGCGATAGCGTACGGCGCCGCTACCGTCGGTCAGGCGGTACAAACCCATGATGGCCGGTGTGACGATGCCCAGTTCACGCAGTCGCTCGCTGTTGCTGGCAAAGCGTTCCGAATAGGGGTTGAACCCCCCTGAGGTGTACCAGCGACGGGGGCGGAACAGCTTGAGGAAGCTGCCATCCTCCAGGCGCAGGACCTTGGGCCCAAGACCATCGGACTCGATCACATGGGCATTGGTGGTGAGCTGTTCGCTGCTGGCCGGGGTCAGTACCTGGCTTGCCAGGGGCGGCGAGCGCCGGGCCCGGTGGGCAATGCACAGGGCAGCGATCAGGGCCAGGGGGATCCATAGCAGGAACCAGTGCTCCCTGGGGCGCGAGATGATCCCGCCGCCTTCGGTGAGGCCGGCGCCGATACCGAACATCAGCCAGGTCGACGCCAGGATCAGCAGTGGGGCGCTGCGCAACTGCCAGCTCTTGAACAAGGCCCAGCCCTGCATGAACAGCCAGGGCAGCAAGCCGATGAGGCCCACGTAGTACAGCACGCCGAGGGCGAAGTTATGGGGTTCGGCCAGGATGTAGCCGATATTGACATCCACGCTCAGCTCGGCGTTGTAGCCATGGCCGATCCAGGGATGGTTGGCGATATAGCCCAGTACCAGCGTCCAGATTTCAAAACGATAGGAGTTACCGCGCTCTCCCAGCATATGCGAGAACAGGATCAGCACCGTGGTACCGCCAACCAGCATCGCTGCGAGCAGCAGCAGCGAGCGGCGGTTCCAGCAGACGAAGCAGATCCATGCTGTTGCCAGCGTCAGGGCCACCAGCGGGGTTCGCGAGCCGGTGGCGATGACCGTGGCGAACATGATGAGCATCGCCGGGACGCTCAGGAACAAGAGCCGCATGCGTTGGCAGGTCATGCTCAGCCATAGCCAGTACACGAGGAAGAAGCCGAAGACATGGGAGCTCAACAGCGGATTGTCGAAGGCCCCGCTACCTATCATGCGTGTTCCGGGTACATAGACCTTGCTGAACAGGTACAGATTGAGGACCGAAGCCAGCAAGGCGATGACGGCTGCGCAGAACAGCAGGGGCTGCAGGACGTCCCGCCGATAGCTGACCAGTAGGCTGCAGCCGGCGAAGAGCATGAGCAGGTGCATTGGCGTCTTGAACTCGCCGGCCACGCTATCGACCGGTGGGCTCCAGGCCAGGCTGACCAGTGCCCAGCCACAGAACAGCGCCACGGCGATGAATATTGGTTCGCGCACCAGGTTCTTCAACTCGCCCGGCCGCAGGCACAGTGCAATCAGGGTCGGGATGCTGAACAGCCCGTAGTACAGCTTGTGCAACACGCTGCGACCAGGGATGAAGAACAGTGCGCAAAGCAGCAGCAGATACCCGAGGGGCAAGATCCACAGGCAAATGAAATCGAATACTCGATTGGACGTAATGCGAAGAGCATTGAGTTGCATGCTTAGACGTTCATCCCAGAAATTAAGTGCGGCATCATAACGGCTAATGTCCGATGGTGTCGTTTGTCTGTTGAAGGCCGGGGTGGCCGGCGGTTCTCGGAGCGTAATGCAAGCTGTGCTAAAGTCTCCCTCCTTTATTAACGACGTTCGCGTGATATGACCGATTCCAGTCCTGGCGCAAGCCCTTCAAGCTTGAAAATCTATTTCCGCCTGCTCGGCTATGTACGGCCCTACATTGGTCTGTTCCTCATCAGCATCATCGGGTTTTTGATCTTCGCCTCGACCCAGCCGATGCTCGGCTACATCCTGAAGTATTTCGTCGATGGGTTGTCCAATCCCCAGGCCGTGCTGTTCCCCAGCGTGCCCTACCTGCGTGACATGCAACTGCTGCAGGCGGTGCCACTGCTGATCGTGCTGATCGCCGCCTGGCAAGGGCTGGGTTCGTACCTGGGCAACTACTTCCTGGCCAAGGTTTCCCTGGGGCTGGTGCATGACCTGCGGGTCGAGTTGTTCAATAACCTGCTGATCCTGCCCAACCGCTACTTCGACAAGCACAACTCCGGGCATTTGATCTCGCGCATCACCTTCAACGTGACCATGGTCACGGGGGCGGCGACGGATGCGATCAAGGTGGTGATCCGTGAAGGCATGACGGTGGTGTTCCTGTTCGCTTCGCTGCTTTGGATGAACTGGTTGCTGACCCTGGTGATGATCGCCATCTTGCCGCTGATCGCCATCATGGTGCGCACCGCCAGCAAGAAATTCCGCAAGCAGAGCAAAAAGATCCAGGTGGCCATGGGCGATGTGACCCATGTGGCATCGGAAACCATCCAGGGCTATCGCGTGGTGCGCAGCTTCGGCGGCGAGACCTACGAGCAGCAGCGTTTCCTCGCGGCCAGCCAGGGCAACACCGACAAGCAACTGCGCATGACCCGCACCGGAGCGATCTACACCCCGCTGCTGCAACTGGTGATCTACAGCGCCATGGCGATCCTGATGTTCCTGGTCCTGTACCTGCGTGGCGATGCCTCGGCCGGTGAGATGGTCGCCTACATCACCATGGCAGGCTTGCTGCCCAAACCGATCCGCCAGCTCTCCGAAGTCAGCTCCACGATCCAGCGTGGTGTCGCCGGTGCGGAAAGCATCTTCGAGCAACTGGACGTCGAGCCGGAAGTCGACCACGGCACCGTCGAGCACGCCAGCATCAGCGGGCACCTGGAAGTTCGCAACCTGAGCTTTACCTACCCGGGAACCGAGCGTCAGGTGCTCGACGACATCAGCTTCAGCGTGGAGCCCGGGAAGATGGTGGCATTGGTTGGGCGTTCCGGCAGTGGCAAGTCGACCCTGGCCAACCTGATCCCGCGGTTCTATCACCATGACAAGGGCCAGATTCTCCTGGATGGCACCGAGATCGAGGAGTACCGCCTGCTGAACCTGCGCCGTCATATCGCCCAGGTCACCCAGCACGTAACGCTGTTCAGCGACAGCGTGGCCAACAACATCGCCTATGGCGACCTGGCGGGAGCGCCCCGGGCGGATATCGAAAAGGCCGCCGCCGACGCCTATGCCATGGACTTCATCTCCCAGCTCCCGGAAGGCCTGGATACCCAGGTCGGAGAGAACGGCGTGCTGCTTTCCGGTGGTCAGCGCCAGCGGCTGGCGATTGCCCGGGCGCTGCTCAAGAACGCGCCGCTGCTGATCCTCGATGAGGCCACCTCGGCCCTGGACACCGAGTCCGAGCGACATATCCAGGCGGCGCTGGACAAGGTCATGAAAGGGCGTACGACCCTGGTGATCGCCCACCGCCTGTCGACCATCGAGAAAGCCGACCTGATCCTGGTCATGGACCAGGGACGCATCGTCGAGCGTGGTACCCACGCCGAGTTGCTGGCAAAGAACGGCTACTACTCCAGGCTGCATGCCATGGGCCAGGAAGAACCCGCGCCTAGCGGAATCGCCTGATCCGCTCCGGGGGTGGCTCGCGTCGCCCCCGTCCCCTCGCCAGGTGACTAGCACTTTGGCAGCATTTGTAGCGTCTCCCTTACAGTCTTGACCAAGGCTAAATAATTTCGCGTTTGCCGCTTGTTATGGTTCCGCCCTGAATCTTCGAACAGATCGGGAAGGTCAACCTTCTCGTATGAGAGGCGGAATGTTGCAGCGCTTTGTGTGGAAGTTATTGCCCAAGACCCAGCGACATTTCCTGCTTGGGCGCTTGTCGGTGGTGGACCGTCAGGTAGTGAACAAGTCCATGTCCGCCAATGTGTGTTTCCCTGCCCAGTTCTCCCGCCGTTCCTGTTTGTTCATCCACGTTCCCAAGTGCGCCGGAAGCAGCATCTGTTCAGCCCTGTTCGATGGCTGGATGCCCGGTCACTTGCCGTTGTACTGGTACGAGCACCAGTTCCCCAGGATGTATGCCAGCAGCTTCAAGTTCGCCTTCGTCCGCGACCCCTTGGAGCGTGCCTATTCGGCCTACGCCTTCCTGCGTGGCAACTCGCTGGGGCGTCGGGACCGGGCGGCCCAGGAGCTGGTCGCGCACTACCGCGACTTCGATGACTTCATCGGTCGCTGGCTGCACCCGGAAACCATCACCCGGCAGATGCACTTCGCTGCCCAGAGCGATTTCCTGGTGGACTCCCTGGGGCGCATGTCCCTGGACTTCATCGGCTACCAGGAGCATTTGCAACGGGATTTCCAGCTGTTGTGCGAGCGGTTGGGTATCCAGGCGCAACTGCCCCATGTCAACGGAACCGTGCACCGTCATAGCACTCCCGTCCGGGAGTTGTGTTCGGTCCGCACCCGAAGGTTGGTACGTCGGGTCTATCAACGTGACTACGAGATGCTCGGTTATGAATGAACCTGCCAGCATGTCTTTGCAGCAACCGCAGATCCGTCCCTACAACCTGACACTGTCGGCCGCTGCCCGGGCCGAACTCAAGCACCAGCAGCCCCGCTGCCTGTGGTTGACCGGCCTATCCGGAGCCGGCAAGTCGACCCTGGCCAACCTGCTGGAGCTGCGGCTAAACGAACTGGGCATGCATACCTTCGTCCTTGATGGCGACAATGTACGCAGTGGCCTGTGCCGGGATCTGGGAATGGGTGTCGAGGCGCGCAAGGAAAATATTCGGCGCATGGCCGAGGTGGCACGGCTGATGGTGGAGGCCGGGCTGGTGGTGATCGTCGCGGCGATCTCGCCGTTTCGCGCCGAGCGCGATGCCGCTCGGGCGCTGTTCGCCCCCGGGCAGTTCCTGGAAGTTCATGTGAGCACGCCATTCGATGCCTGTGCTCTGCGCGATCCCAAGGGCCTTTACCGGGCCGCGCGGGAAGGACGGATCAAGGACTTCACCGGGCTCGACAGTCCCTATGAGGAGCCGCTCGAAGCCGATTGCCGGATCGATACCGCAAGCATGGCGTTGCCCGAGGCGATCCGTTGCCTGCTGCAGCTTTTGCAGCGCAAATGAGCAAGGTCAATTCTTCGTCGGAGCCACGCAAGCCATAGAACTAGGCGGCGCCAACCCTGTGCTAATATCGCGCCCCTGTTCATTTTGTATGTGGGATGCTCCATGAAGTTGTCCATGCCGCGATTCGATCAAGCCCCCGTCTTGGTGGTCGGCGATGTCATGCTCGACCGTTACTGGCATGGTGGTACCTCACGGATTTCCCCTGAGGCGCCGGTGCCGGTAGTCAAGGTCGAGCAGATCGAGGACCGCCCGGGCGGTGCCGCCAACGTTGCCCTGAACATCGCCGCCCTTGGCGCGCCGGCCTCGCTGGTCGGGGTGACCGGCGACGACGAGGCTGCCGACAGCCTGGCCAACAGCCTGCAGGGTGCTGGCGTGCGGGCCTTGTTCCAGCGCATCAAGCACCAGCCGACCATCGTCAAGCTGCGGGTCATGAGCCGTCACCAGCAGTTGCTGCGTATCGATTTCGAAGAACCCTTCGCCACCGACGCCCTGGCCCTGGCAGCCGAGGTCGACACCTTGCTGGACGGCATCAAGGTGCTGGTGCTGTCCGACTATGGCAAAGGTGCGCTGCGTAATCACCAGGTGCTGATCGCCGCCGCCCGGGCCCGCGGCATCCCGGTGCTGGCCGACCCCAAGGGCAAGGATTTCTCCATCTACCGTGGCGCCAGCCTGATCACGCCGAACCTCAGTGAGTTCGAAACCATCGTTGGCGGCTGCGCCGACGAGCATGAGCTGGTCAGCAAGGGTGCCAAGCTCATGCACGACCTGGAGCTGGGTGCGCTGCTGGTGACCCGTGGCGAGCACGGCATGACCCTGCTGCGCCCGGATCATCCGCCCCTGCACCTGCCGGCCCGAGCCCGCGAAGTGTTCGATGTCACCGGTGCCGGGGATACCGTGATTTCCACCCTGGCGGCGGCGATCGCTGCTGGCGAGGAATTGCCCCATGCGGTGGGCCTGGCCAACCTGGCAGCGGGTATCGTGGTCGGTAAGCTGGGGACCGCGGCCATCAGCGCTCCCGAGCTGCGTCGGGCGATCCAGCGCGAAGAAGGCTCCGAGCGCGGCGTGCTGAGCCTCGACCAGTTGCTGCTGGCCATCGACGACGCGCGGGCGCACAACGAGAAGATCGTGTTCACCAATGGCTGCTTCGACATTCTCCATGCCGGACACGTGACCTACCTCGAGCAGGCCCGGGCCCAGGGCGATCGCCTGATCGTGGCGATCAACGACGACGCTTCGGTCAGCCGGCTCAAGGGCCCGGGCCGGCCGATCAATAGCGTCGACCGGCGCATGGCGGTCCTGGCTGGGCTGGGTGCGGTGGACTGGGTGATCAGCTTCCCCGAGGGCACCCCGGAAAACCTGCTGGCCCAGGTGCGTCCGGACGTTCTGGTCAAGGGCGGCGACTACGGCATCGACCAGGTGGTCGGGGCCGATATCGTCAAGGCCTATGGCGGTACGGTGAAGGTGTTGGGGCTGGTGGAGAACAGCTCGACCACCGCCATCGTCGAAAAGATCCGCAAGACCGACAAGGCCCAGTGAGGCTCCTGTGCTGAATCACGGCGCCCCTTGGGGCGCCGTTTTTTTTAGCCCTGGCGCCGGTTCTTGGCGGGCACCATCTTGCGCAGGATCTGCCGTGCCTTGCCGGTCAGGCGTGCCAGCTGGGTGTCCTTTTCCGCCTCGCTCAGGCCGCGCTGCCTGAGCCAGTCCTTCCAGCGAATCCGCTCATCGCCGACCACCCAGCCTTCCTGCTGGGCGAAGCTCTCCGCCAGGTACAGGCCGCGGGTGCTGGCCGGATGCAGTTGATCCTTCTTCAGGGTGTACAGCTCGGCGCAGGGCTGGCCGTTTTCCAGGGGCATCAGGTACAGGTCGGGACGCTTGCGATCCAGGCGGGCCACCAGTTGGTCGCCCTCCAGGCGTTCGTCGACATGGAACAGGCTCAGGGACTTGGCTTCCTTGGGGACATCCAGGCGCAGGTCGTAGATCAGTTGCAGCGAGGCGGTGGGCAGGTGCACGTAGGCCCGGGGGCGTTCCAGCAAGTGCAGGTTGGCGCAGCGAACCGGGCGCGCCGCGCCGGACAGCGGGGTCAGGCGAAAGTGTGGCGTCTCGCGGTAATGCAGGGCCCCGGCATAGGGCGCCGGCAGCCAGGTATCGTTGAAGCGCCCGGCCAGCCAGCCTTCCGGGGTTTCCAGCAGGCATTCCTCGGCGATTTCCTGGATAGCGGTGTGCAGCGGCAGGTTCAGCTCGTGGGCCGGCACGTAGCCGGAGATCAGCTTCAGGACCACATCGCCACGGTCCTGGCGGCGCTGGCGCACCAGCACCCAATAGTCGCGATTCTGCCAGTGCAGGGTCAGGCGTACCGAGACCCCGAGGTTCGCCAGTTCCAGGGCGAAGCGCTCGTTGTCGGCAACGCTCACCGGGCGCCGGCGTTGCAGGGTCTGGGCGAAGTTCAGCGGCATGCCGACGCTCTGGTAGCAGAGCCCTTCGGGAGTCGCTTCGACGAACAGGGGCAAGGTCTTGAAGTTGCTGGGGTTCTTTCTGATCAGCGGTCGCGACATCTCGGCTCCTTCCTGCGTCGGGGGCGGCCGCCTCGGCGGCGTCAGTTCTTGCCCAGGACCTGTGCCACGGTTGTCACGTTGTGGGCCAGGTGCAGTGGATTGATGGTCCCGACGATAGCACTGGCGACACCGGGCTGGTCAAACAGCAGCTCGAAACTGGCCCGTACCGGATCGGTGCCCGGGCTCAGGCAGACGTGGCCGCTGGCCAGGGCCTTCTTCACCAGGATGCCCTTGTGGTGGGCGGCGGCATAGTCAATGACCGCCTTCTCCGCCTGTTCGTTCAGATTGTAGGTAACCATGGCGCAATCGCCTTGCTCCAGGGCCTTCAGGCCGCCGTCGACGGTCTTGCCGGAGAAGCCGAAGCCGCGGATCTTGCCCTCTTGCTTGAGCTGGGCGAGGACCTGGTAGGCCGCGCTGTGCTCGAGGATTTCCAGGTCGTTGCCGTCGGAGTGCACCAGCACCAGGTCGATGAAGTCGGTTTCCAGGCGCTGCAGGCTGCGCTCCACCGAGAGCCGGGTATGGGCGGCGCTGAAATCGTGGCGGGAGACGCCATCGGCGAACTCCTCGCCGACCTTGCTGACGATCACCCACTCATGGCGCTGGCCGCGCAACAGTGGGCCCAGGCGCTCTTCGCTGCGGCCATAGGCCGGGGCGGTGTCGATCAGGTTGATGCCCAGGTCGCGGGTCAGCTTGAGCAGCATCCGTGCCTGTTGGTCGTCCGGGATCTGGAAGCCGTTGGGGTACTTGACTCCCTGGTCGCGGCCCAGCTTGACCGTGCCCAGGCCCAGGGGCGAAACCAGCAGGCCGGTGCTGCCCAGCGGGCGATGCAGATCGTGCAGGGTGAGTTGGCTCATGGCAGCAGTTGCTCCCAGGCCGGTTGGCCGAGCGGCGGGCGCGGCAGTTCCGGCAGCGGATCGCCGTGGGCCGGGCGGATACCATCACGTTCCAGGGCCGCCAGGACCCGGTCGGCGAAGTCCGGGGCCAGGGCCAGCTTGGTCGGCCAGCCCACCAGCAGGCGATCCTGTTCGGCGAGAAAGGCGTTGTCCGGGCGGACCAGGCCGGACTGTGCCGGTTCGGCGCGATCCACCCGCAAGGTGGCCCATTGCGCCTGGCTGAGGTCGACCCAGGGCAGCAGTTGGGCCAGTTCCTTCTGGGCGGCGGCGATCTGCGCCGCCGGTTCCCGGGCCACGCCCTCGGCCTCGGCGAGATCGCCGCCCAGGTACCAGACCCACTGGCCATCGGCGGCCGGGTGAGTAGTGACAGTGATCCGCGGCTTGGGGCCACCGCCCAGGCAGTGGGCGTACAGCGGCTTGAGGGTCGTGCCCTTGACCAGCACCATGTGCAGCGGCCGGCGCTGCATGGCCGGTTGTTCCAGACCCAGGGCCTGGAGCAGGTCGGCGGTGCCGGCGCCGGCACTGAGGACGATGCGCTGGGCGCGGATCTCGCGCTCATCGACCCGCAGTCCCGCCAGCTGGCCGTTTTCCACCAGGGGCTGGATTCGCTGGCCGGCCAGCAGGCTGTCGCCGGCCAGCTGGGCCAGGCGCTCGATGAGGCTGGGGACATCCACTACCAGTTCGGCCAGGCGGTAGACCTTGCCCTTGAAGCGCTTGTCCTGCAGGGCTGGCGGCAGTTGCTCGCCCTTGACCTGGTCGACCCGGCCACGCACGGCCTTGCTGGCGAAGAAGCTGGTGAGGTTGCCGGCCAGGGTGCCGGGGGACCAGAGATAGTGGGCCTCGGACAACAGGCGCACGCCGGCCAGGTCCAGCTCGCCATTGCCGGCCAGGGCCTCGCGCCAGCGCCGCGGCATGTCGGCGATGGCCTCCGAGGCGCCGGTGAGGGCTCCATGCAGGGCGTACTTGGCGCCACCGTGGATGATCCCCTGGGACTTGACGCTCTGTCCGCCGCCGAGGCTGGCGTTCTCCACCAGGACAGTGGAAAAGCCCTGGCGTCGCAGGCGAGCGTTGAGCCAGAGACCGGCGACGCCTGCGCCGACGATCAGCACATCGGTGGAAATAGCGGATGGCATGCAGCAACCTCGGAGAACCAATCGAAGCCGCAAGTTTCTAGCTTCAAGCCTCAAGCTGCAAGCAACAACCGGCGCTTGCGCCTTCTTGTCGCTCGCGGCTTGCCGTTGTCTTTCAGTGGCCGGCGGTCTTGGAGAACAGCTGGATCACCGCCACGCCAAGGACGATCAACGCCATGCCCAGCATGGCCGGGACATCCAGCTTCTGGCCGTAGAGCACCAGCGCGGCGATGCTGACCATGACGATTCCCAGGCCTGACCACACGGCATAGGCCACGCCCACCGGGACCGTGCGCATCACCAGGGTCAGCATCCAGAAGGCCACGCCGTAGCCGGCGATGACCAACAGCAGCGGCTGCGGGGTACTCAGGCCCTTGACCGCTTTGAGAGAAACAGTGGCGATCACTTCCGCGCAGATGGCGATGGCCAGGTAGTAGTAAGCGTTCATGGGAGGGTCCTCGTGACAGGGGCTGCTTTCTGGGGTCGGCATTCTAGTGCTTGCCCAGATGGGGTAAAGTCATTTCCTATCTGAATAATAGATAGGGTCGCTCCATGAATACCCAATGGAACCTGGAACAGTTGCGGATGTTCGTCGGCGTGGCCGAATTGCGCTCGTTCTCGGCGGTGGCTCGTCAGCAACGCAAGGCCCAGTCCGCGGTCAGCAGTGCCATCTCGCTGCTGGAGGACGACCTGGGTGTGAGCCTGTTCGAGCGTAGCAGCGGCCGCCAGCCGAAGCTGACCGAGGCGGGTAGCGCCTTGTTGCAGGAAGCCCGGGAAATCCTTCGCCAGTGCGATCGCCTCAATGGCCGGGCGCTGGCCCTGATGCGAGGCCAGGAGGCCCGGTTGCGCCTGGCCCAGGATGAGGCGATGCCCTACCAGCCGGTGCTCGACAGCCTGGAAGCCCTGGCCGAGCGTTTTCCCAGCCTCGAAGTGCAGTTGGCCAGCAGTGCCCAGGGCGACGTGGCGCGCCGGCTGGTGGAGCGCCGGGCCGACCTGGGCCTGCTGTTCCACCATGAGCAGATGCCCGAGACCCTGGAGCGCCAGGCCCTGGGCAGCGTCGAGATGGTCACCGTATGTGGCGTGGGCCACCCCCTGGCCCGCCAGGGGCGGGTCGACCGGCAGATCCTCGCCCTGCACCGGCAATTGCTCATGGCGCCGCAGCAGAGCGGCTACCCCGGAGGCGAGCAGTTCAGCCCCCAGGTGTGGCGGGCCGACAGCTTCTACGTCCTGGCCGAATGGCTGATGCGCGGCCTGGGCTGGGCCTGGCTGCCACGGCATGTGGTGCAGTACTCGGCCTACCAGCACCAGATGGTGGAATTGACCAGCGAGTGGACTCCGCCGGCGCTGGTGGTGGAACTGGCCTGGCGCCGCGACGAACCCCTGGGGTTGGCGGCGCGTTGGCTGGCTGAACGTTTTGCCGTGCACCTGAAGGCGATCGGCTAAAAAACCGATAAACTCCGCCGCCATGAATAGAACTCTCTACACCGCACTGTTTTACCTGGGGCTGCCTTTGGTGGCGATTCGGCTGTGGCTGCGCTCGCGCAAGGCGCCGGCCTATGCCAAGCGTATCGGCGAGCGTTTTTCCCTCGGCCTGCCGGCCATGCAGCCTGGCGGTATCTGGGTGCATGCGGTGTCGGTGGGCGAAAGCATCGCCGCAGCACCGATGATTCGCGGGTTGCTGACGCGCCATCCGCAGTTGCCGATCACCGTGACCTGCATGACTCCCACCGGCTCCGAGCGGATTCGCGCGCTGTTCGCCGATGAGCCGCGGATCCAGCACTGCTACCTGCCCTACGACCTGCCGTGCGCCGCTGCGCGCTTTCTCGAGCGGGTACAGCCCCGGCTCGCGGTAATCATGGAAACCGAACTGTGGCCCAACCACATCGACCAGTGCGCTCGCCGGGGGATCCCGGTGGCCCTGGCCAACGCCCGGTTGTCGGCACGCTCGGCCAAGGGCTATGGGCGTTTTGCCGGCCTGACCGCGCCGATGCTGGCGCAGATGAGCCTGTTTGCGGTGCAGACCCGGGCCGAAGCCGAACGTTTCCGCCAATTGGGCGCGCGTGCGGAGACGGTGCAGGTGACCGGCTCGATCAAGTTCGACCTGAACATCGACCCGCAACTGCCAGAGCGCGCCGCCGAGTTGCGTCGACAATGGCAGGCCATGGAGCGTCCGGTATGGATCGCCGCCAGCACCCACGAAGGCGAGGATGCAGTGGTGCTCGAAGCCCATCGGCAATTGCTGGCCAGTTATCCGAATGCCTTGCTGATCCTGGTGCCGCGGCATCCGGAGCGTTTCGACTCGGTGTTCGAGCTGTGCCGGCAGCAGGAACTGGCAACGGTGCGGCGCTCCAGTGGCGAGTTGGTGACGCCCGCTACCTCGGTGCTGCTGGGGGACACCATGGGGGAGTTGCTGTTCCTCTATGCCCTGGCCGACAGCGCCTTCGTCGGCGGCAGCCTGGTGGCCAACGGCGGGCACAACCTGCTGGAGCCCGCTGCCCTGGCCAAGCCGGTGATCAGTGGCCCGCACCTGTTCAACTTCCTGGAGATCGCTGCGATGCTGCGTGAGGCCGGGGCCTTGCAGGAAGTGGACGACGCCCAGGGCCTGGCGGTGGCGGTGCAGAGCCTGTTCGAGCTGCCCCAGGACGCACGCAAGATGGGCGAGGCGGGCCTGGCGGTCATGCGCGCCAACCAGGGCGCCTTGCAGCGCTTGCTCGACGGACTGGATCGCCTGTTGCAACAGCGCCCATAACGCTTGGCGTCGAATGACAAAGGCCACCTGAACGGTGGCCTTCGTCTTTTCCGGTCCGCTGCCCTCAGGGGCGAGCCTTGAGCTGCTCGGCGGCGGCCTTGGCCAGGTCCGGCGGCAGGAAGTCGCGGTCCGGGTTGTAGTCGGCCTTGAGGTAGCGGGCCAGGTCTTGCAGGTCCCCGGGGTTCAGGGTGCCCGCGGCCTGCTTCAGGCGCAGGTTGTCGAGGATGTAGTCGTAGCGGCTGTTGTTGTAGTTGCGTACCGAGCTGTACAGCTGGCGCTGGGCGTCGAGCACGTCGACGATGTTGCGTGTACCTACCTGGTAGCCGATTTCCGTGGCGTCCACGGCGCTCTGGTTGGAGATGATCGACTGGCGCCGGGCCTGGACCTGCTCGACGTCGGTGTTCACCGCCCGGTGCAGGTTGCGGGTGTTCTCCACCACCTGGCGCCGCAGGGATTCGCGCTGCTGCTCGGACTGGCTCAGGCGCGAATAGGACTCGCGGACCTGGGAGCTGGTCAGGCCGCCGCTGTAGATCGGGATGTTCAGTTGCAGGCCGATGGAGCGCTGCTCGACGTCGCCGTGGTACGGCGGGGCTATAGGGTTCGGATTGGGGTTGCTGAAGCCCAGGGCATCGTTGTCGCCCTTCTTGTATTGCACCACGGCGTCCAGGGTCGGGGCGTGGCCGGCCTTGCGCTGCTTGAGGGTTTCCTCGGCGGCGCTGACCGCGTAGTTGCTGGCCAGCAGGTTGAGGTTCTGCTTGGCGGCGGTGTCGACCCAGGCCTTGGCGTCGTTCGGGGTCGGCGTCAGTACCGGCAGGGTATGGACGACGCCCTGGATCGCTTGGTATTCGCGATTGGTCAGGGTAATCAGGGCCTCGAAGGCATCTTCCACCTGGCGCTGGGCGACGATCCGGTTGGCCCGGGCGGTGTCGTAGCTGGCCTGGGATTGCAGCACGTCGGTCTTGTCCGACAGGCCCACGTCGAAGCGCTCGTTGGACTGGTCGAGCTGGCGCTTGAAGGCGGCTTCCTCGGCCTTGGTCGAGGCCAGGTTGTCCTGGGCGCGCAGTACCGCGAAGTAGGTCTCGGCGCTTTGCAGGATCAGGTTCTGCTCGGTGGCCGAGAGTTGCAGCGCGGCTTGTTCGTTGACGTCCTTGGCGGCTTGCAGTTGGAACCAGCGGTCGGCGCGGAACAGCGGCTGGGCCAGGGTCGCGCGGTAGACATTGCCACTGCGGGTAGAGGTCATCGACGGTTCGTCGAACTTGGTGCGGGTGTTGTTCATGTCCGCGCCGGCCGACAGGTTCGGCAGCAGCCCGGCCCGGGCCTGGGGCACGATTTCTTTCTGGGCGCCGTATTGGGCGCGTGCGGCGGCCAGGTCGGCGTTGTTGTCCACCGCTTCCTGGTAGACGCTGACCAGGTCGGTACGGGTGGGGGACAAAGGCGCTTCGGCTGCCCATGCCATTCCATTGGACGCACAAGACACGGCAACAGCCAGTGAGAGTTTGCGCAGCATTCGGCGATCCCTAGTGTTGATATTACGGAGATAATCCAGGCGCCAAGGCTAAGGCGCACCCTACAGAGCGTCAAGGCTCGACACTGGGCAACGAGTGTAGAGGCGTGGCCCTGGCGCAACAATCCGTCGATTGCGCCATTCATCACGCTTATCGCTCGGGTGTTGGCGTTCTGTCCCGGCTTTGTCTAGACTGGCCCGGTTCTTGTCGGGGTGCCTTGCTATGAGGCTGAGATCGGATAATCCGGATCCCGTTGAACCTGATCAGGTTAAGGCCTGCGTAGGGAACAAGATTTCTCGTCACCCGGCGAGTCCTCTTGTGCTTCGTCCGGGATGTTGTTCGACAATCGAACATTCCTCTTGAGTACCAAGCACTGCACTCACTAGTCGCCTAGACAGGGTGCGTCCGTCCGCTACAGGTTCGCTCCGACAAACTTCCACTGCCTGGATGCTGTCTGGAGAGCCCGTGATGACGACAAAACTAAAAAACGCTAGCAACCTCAGTGAGTCGGCCCAAGTCGACCAGCAATCGGTCCAGCCCTTTGCCCGCTCGCAAAAGATCTACGTCCAGGGTTCGCGCCCGGATATCCGCGTGCCAATGCGGGAAATCAGCCTGGATGTGACTCCCACCGACTTCGGCGGTGAAATCAACGCCCCGGTGACCGTCTACGACACTTCCGGTCCCTACACCGACCCCAACGTGCTGATCGATGTGCGCAAGGGCCTGGGCGACGTACGTTCGGCCTGGATCGACGACCGTGCCGACACCGAGCGCCTGGCCGGCTTGTCGTCCGACTTCGGCCAGCAGCGCCTGGCCGACGCCGAGCTGACCAAGCTGCGTTTCGCCCATGTGCGCAACCCGCGCCGGGCCAAGGCCGGGGCCAACGTCAGCCAGATGCACTATGCGCGCAAGGGCATCATCACCGCCGAGATGGAATACGTCGCCATCCGCGAGAACATGAAGCTGCAGGAAGCCCGCGCCGCCGGCCTGCTCAAGCAGCAGCACGCTGGCCACAGCTTTGGCGCCAGCATCCCCAAGGAGATCACCCCCGAGTTCGTGCGCGAGGAAATCGCCCGCGGCCGCGCGATCATCCCGGCCAACATCAACCACGTGGAGCTGGAGCCGATGATCATCGGCCGCAACTTCCTGGTGAAGATCAACGGCAACATCGGCAACAGCGCCCTGGGCTCGTCCATCGAAGAAGAAGTGGCCAAGCTGACCTGGGGCATCCGCTGGGGTTCGGACACGGTCATGGACCTGTCCACCGGCAAGCACATCCATGAAACCCGCGAGTGGATCATCCGCAACTCGCCGGTACCGATTGGCACCGTACCGATCTACCAGGCCCTGGAGAAGGTCAACGGCGTGGCCGAGGACCTGACCTGGGAGCTGTTCCGCGACACCCTGATCGAGCAGGCCGAGCAGGGCGTGGACTACTTCACCATCCACGCCGGCGTGCTGCTGCGCTATGTGCCGCTGACTGCCAAGCGGGTCACCGGCATCGTCAGCCGTGGCGGCTCGATCATGGCCAAGTGGTGCCTGGCCCACCACAAGGAGAACTTCCTCTATACCCACTTCGAGGAAATCTGCGAAATCATGAAGGCCTACGACGTCAGCTTCTCCCTGGGAGACGGCCTGCGTCCGGGCTCGGTGGCCGACGCCAACGACGAAGCCCAGTTCGGCGAGTTGGAAACCCTCGGTGAACTGACCAAGATCGCCTGGAAGCACGACGTGCAGTGCATGATCGAAGGCCCTGGCCACGTGCCGATGCAGCTGATCAAGGAGAACATGGACAAGCAGCTGGAATGCTGCGACGAGGCGCCGTTCTACACCCTCGGCCCACTGACCACCGACATCGCCCCGGGCTACGACCACATCACCTCGGGCATCGGCGCGGCGATGATCGGCTGGTTCGGGTGCGCCATGCTCTGCTACGTCACGCCCAAGGAACACCTGGGTCTGCCGAACAAGGATGACGTCAAGACCGGGATCATCACCTACAAGATCGCCGCGCATGCTGCGGATCTTGCGAAAGGTCACCCGGGGGCGCAGATCCGCGACAACGCCTTGAGCAAGGCGCGCTTCGAGTTCCGTTGGGAAGACCAGTTCAACCTCGGCCTGGACCCGGACACCGCGCGTGCGTTCCACGACGAGACCCTGCCCAAGGATTCGGCCAAGGTGGCGCATTTCTGCTCCATGTGCGGGCCGAAGTTCTGCTCGATGAAGATCACCCAGGAAGTGCGCGAGTACGCCGCCAACCAGCGTATCGAGGCGGTGGATGTCGATGTGGCCAAGGGCATGGCCGAGCAGGCCGAGCGCTTCAAGCAGGAAGGCAGCCAGCTGTACAAGAAAGTCTGAGAGGCACCGGTAAGCGCCTGACTGCAAGCGGCAAGCAAGGGCCCCAGGGTTCTTGCTTGCCGCTTGCGGTTTGCAGCTGCTCCTTGCCTCTGTCCCTTTTTCTTTCGAGATCACCGCCTTGAGCAGTCCAATCAGTACCTACTCTCCCGACCTTGCGGTACCTGCCGACAAACGCGTATTCGGCGCCCGCGACCTGTTTTCCCTGTGGTTCTCCCTCGGTATCGGCCTGATGGTGTTGCAGACCGGCGCGCTGCTGGCGCCGGGGCTGGGGCTGGCCCATGGGGTGCTGGCGATCCTGCTGGGCAGTGCGGTGGGGGTGCTGTTGCTGGCTGCCGTGGGGGTGATCGGCAGCGATACGGGGTTGTCCGCCATGGCCGCCCTCAAGCTCAGCCTGGGACGCCACGGCGCCCGGTTGCCGGCGGTGCTCAACCTGTTGCAACTGGTGGGTTGGGGGTCGTTCGAGATCATCGTCATGCGCGATGCCGCCAGCCTCCTGGGAGCCCGGGCCTTCGGCGAAGGCAGCACCTGGACCAGCCCCGTGCTCTGGACCCTGTTGTTCGGGGCGCTGGCCACCTTGCTGGCGGTCAGCGGACCCTTGACCTTCGTCCGGCGGATCCTGCGCAAGTGGGGGATCTGGCTGCTGCTGGCAGCCTGCCTGTGGCTGACCTGGAACCTGTTCGCCCGGGCCGACCTGGCGGCGTTGTGGAAACGGGCCGGGGATGGCTCGATGCCGTTCGCCGTGGGCTTCGATATCGCCATCGCCATGCCGCTGTCCTGGTTGCCGTTGATCGCCGACTACTCGCGCTTCGGCAAGAGCGCGCGGAATGTGTTCGGCGGCACCGCCCTGGGGTTCTTTATCGGCAATGCCTGGCTGATGACCCTGGGAGTGGCCTATGCCCTGGCCTTCGCGCCAGACGGCGAGGCCAATGCCTTGTTGCTGGCGCTGGCCGGGGCCGGGTTGGGAATCCCGCTGCTGTTGATCCTGCTGGACGAGTCGGAAAACGCTTTCGCCGACATCCATTCGGCGGCGGTCTCCACCGGCATCCTGCTGCGGCTGAAGGTCGAGCACCTGGCCCTGGGCATTGGCGTGTTCTGCACCCTGATCGCCTGCCTGGCGCCGTTGGCCCAGTACCAGAACTTCCTGCTGCTGATCGGCTCGGTGTTCGCGCCGCTGTTCGGCGTGGTGCTGGTGGATCACTTCATCCTGCGCCGGCGCGGTGCCCAGGCGTCGCTGGCGGCCTGGCACGGGCCGGCACTGCTGGCCTGGCTCGGTGGGGTGAGCACCTACCACCTGCTGGCCAATTTCTATCCGGATGTGGGGGCAACCCTGCCGTCGCTGTTGCTGGCAGGGCTGCTGCACGGAGTGCTGGGCTTCAGTCGGCGTCGGGAAGCAGCTCGGGCTTGAGTATGCCGCGCAGGCGCGAGTAGGGGATCTGCAGCTCGACGTGGCCCAGGGGGGCTGGGGCGATGCTGCTGACGTCGTACTTGAGGGTCACCACGTTGCGGGTCAGGGCGACGTTCGGGGTCTTCTGGAAAGGCCAGGCCCTGATGAACTCCGCCTCGCGATCCAGGTGGGTGCTGATCAGCCAGTTGTTGTGGGCGACCCGGGCGGCCTTCCAGAACATCTCTTCCTGGCCTGGCAGCAGCATGTCGGCCAGGCCCAGGGCCTTGTGCTGCTGGCGCGAGTAGTTGACGAAGCCGCGGCCCGGCGTGCCGTTGGCGGTGCCGGTGTCCAGGTAGCTGGCCAGTTCGACGATCACCAGGCCGTCATGCTGGTCGCGTAGCTTGGACTGCAGGTACATGCCGTGGCGGTCCGCGGCGCTGCGCAGGAACTGCTCGCGGTAGGCCACCAGGCTGGCCGGCATTGGCGCATCGGGGCTGGTACGAGTCATCTGCAACAGGCGTTTCTCGACGATGGCATCCAGCTGCGGCTCGGCGGGGAAGTGTACGAGGTCGAGGTTGACCAGCGGACAGTCGGCGCCGCTGCAGCCGGACTTGAGTTGTTCGGATTTATCTCGGGTGACCTCCAGGGGAGCCTTGTAGCTTGGCTGGAACAGGCTCTGGCAGGCGCCCAGGGTCAGGGCGATGCAGGCCACGGAGGCGATTTTGACAAGCGACATGGGCGTCCTTCATAAACCAGGGGGAGGCGAAAGCTACCGGCTTCGACTACCTGCGGGGCAGTCGGTTCGCCACTAAGCTCAATGGAGGCAATTAGAGTAGGTTTAGCCCCTCGCCGTCTATCCCGCTGAGGGCAAAGGGGCTGCATCGACAGGCGCGAGCGCGTTAGGATTGCGCGAAGTCGAGGAGGATCCTCGGATCGAACATGTAGTACACGAGGATTGTTATGACTGACTTTGCCCACTCCACGCCGAGTGCCGTCGAGATCATCCGGCGCGAAAACTGTTTCCAGGGTTTCTATCGGCTCGAACGCCTGCACTTGCGCCACGAACTGTTCGCCGGCGGCATGGGGCCTGAAATCAATCGTGAAGTCTTCGTCCGTCACGATGCGGTCTGCGTACTGCCGTACGATCCGCAGCGCGACGAGGTGGTGCTGATCGAGCAGTTCCGCATCGGTGCCATGGGCAAGGCCGCCTCGCCCTGGCTGGTGGAACTGGTGGCCGGCCTGATCGACAAGGACGAGCAGCCCGAGCAGGTCGCCCGTCGCGAGGCGCAGGAAGAGGCGGGCCTGGACATCTCGGCGCTGTGGCCCATGACCCGGTATTTCCCGTCGCCCGGCGGCAGTACCGAGCTCGTCCATCTGTACCTGGGACGCTGCGACAGCAGTGCCGCCGGCGGGCTGTACGGGCTGGAGGAGGAAGCGGAGGATATCCGGGTTTCGGTGATGGCCTACGAGGATGCCCAGCAGGCCATGCGTGACGGGCGGATCTGCAATGCGGCCAGCATCATTGCCTTGCAGTGGCTGGCGCTCAACCGCGCGGAAGTGAGGGGGTTATGGTCGTAAACAAGGTGCGTGATCGCTATCGGGTGGACCTCGCGGGGCTGCAAGCTTCCTGCGAGGCCAACTACGCCCGGTTGATGCGCCTGTTGCCCGACATGCGCAACCAGCCGGAGGCGCGACGCATCGCCGTGACCCAGGGCGAGCAGATGCTCGGCGTGCTGGCCCTGGAGGTGGTGCTGGCCTGTCCCTATACCACCACCTTGCAGGTGCGCCAGGAGCACAGCCTGCCCTGGCTGCCGGTCCCGCAGCTGGAGGTGCAGGTCTACCATGACGCGCGCATGGCCGAGGTGATCAGCGCCGAGCACGCCCGGCGCTTTCGCAGCATCTATCCCTATCCCAACGCCTTCATGCACCAACCGGACGAGAAGGCCCAGCTGAACATCTTCCTCGGGGAGTGGTTGAGCCATTGCCTGGCCTGCGGGCACGAGTTCGAGGCCGTGCGCTAGGCCGGCAAGCGGACAGGATGAAGATGTGAACTGGGTCCGGTTCCGCGGTTTCCCCCTGGCGACTTCCCCAGCATAATTGCCCCATTCCTCATGCCTTGGTCCTGCCCTGGGAGAACCCCTTGCCAAGCGTATCCGCTTCGCCCACCGATGATTCCGTGCTGCTGGTGCAACTGTCGGACAGCCACCTGTTTGCCGAGACGCACGGCACGCTGCTGGGCATGAACACCGCCGACAGCCTGCAACGGGTCATCGACCTGGTGCTGGCGCAACAACCCAAGGTCGACCTGGTGCTGGCCACCGGCGACTTGTCCCAGGACGGCAGCCTGCAGTCCTACCAGCGCTTTCACCAGTTGAGTGCGCAGATCCCGGCACCCGCTCGCTGGCTGCCTGGCAACCACGACGAACCAGGCATCATGCAATTGGCCGCCCAAGGTAGCGAATTGCTGCAACCTGTGGTGGACATCGGCAACTGGCGCATCACCCTGCTGGATTCGTCCGTACCAGGTTCGGTGCCGGGGTTTCTCCAGGACGAGCAGTTGCAACTGCTGGCCCGTTCCCTGGATGAGGCGCCAGGGCGTCATCACCTGGTCTGCCTGCACCATCATCCGGTGTCCATCGATTGCGCGTGGATGGAGCCCATCGGCCTGCGCAATGCCGAGGCGTTGTTCGAAGTGATCGAGGGGCGGCCGCAGGTCAGGGCCCTCTTGTGGGGTCATGTCCACCAGGAAATCGACCGCCGGCGCGGCGGCCTGCGACTCTTGGCCTCACCCTCGACCTGCATCCAGTTCGAGCCCCGCAGCGACGACTTCAAGGTCGAGGAGCGGGCGCCGGGTTATCGCTGGCTGCGGCTGCTGGCCGACGGACGGCTGGAAACCGGCGTGCAGCGGGTCGAGGGTTATGCCTTCACCGTGGACTACGGCAGCGACGGTTACTGAAGCCGCTTCGTAACCCGGCGCCATCCCTGTAAACTGCGGCTTTTGCCCAGGCACAGGGAGTCTGCATGTCCGCTTCCATCCTTTATATCCACGGCTTCAATAGCGCCCCGGCCTCGACCAAGGCCTCCCAGTTGCGCCGGGTCATGGAGCAGATCGGCCTGGGCCACCAGTTGCGGGTACCGGCCTTGCACCATCATCCGCGCCAGGCCATCGGCCAGCTGGAGCAGGCGATCGTCGAGCTGGGCCGTCCATTGCTGGTCGGCAGCTCGCTCGGCGGCTACTATGCGACACACCTTGCCGAGCGCCACGGTCTGAAAGCCTTGCTGATCAACCCCGCCGTCAACCCGCATCGCCTGTTCGACGGTTACCTGGGCCCGCAGCAGAACCTGTATACCGATGAAACCTGGGAGCTGACCCTCGATCACGTGGCGGCCCTGGAGGCATTGGAGGTCCCGCCGCTCCAGGATCCGGAGCGTTACCAGGTATGGTTGCAGACCGGGGACGAGACGCTGGACTATCGCCACGCCCAGGCGTATTACCGCGCTTGCGCCTTGCGCATCCAGGCGGGTGGCGACCATAGTTTCCAAGGTTTTACCGGCCAATTGCCGGCGATGTTGAATTTTGCCGGCATTACCGCCGATCAGTACCAGGCGTTCGACTTCACCGCACTGTGAAGCCGCGCCCCATATTCATTGAACGACTAACGACGAGAACCCATGGCCACTCCCAGCGCTAGCTCCTATAACGCAGACGCCATCGAAGTCCTCTCGGGACTCGACCCGGTGCGCAAACGCCCGGGCATGTACACCGACACCACGCGGCCCAACCACCTGGCCCAGGAAGTCATCGACAACAGTGTCGACGAAGCCCTGGCCGGCCATGCGAAGTCGATACAGGTCATCCTGCACGCCGATCATTCCCTGGAAGTGTCCGACGACGGTCGTGGCATGCCGGTGGACATCCACCCGGAAGAGGGCGTATCCGGTATCGAGCTGATCCTCACCAAGCTCCACGCCGGCGGCAAGTTCTCCAACAAGAACTACCAGTTCTCCGGCGGCTTGCACGGGGTGGGCATTTCCGTGGTCAACGCCCTGTCCAGCCAGGT
Source organism: Pseudomonas piscis (assembly GCF_009380155.1). GTDB lineage: Bacteria > Pseudomonadota > Gammaproteobacteria > Pseudomonadales > Pseudomonadaceae > Aquipseudomonas > Aquipseudomonas piscis. The sequence continues at coordinate 453,608 of NZ_WHUV01000004.1, forward strand.
ACGGGTGCGGGTCAAGCGCGATGGCAGCGAGTACCAGATGACCTTCGCCGACGGCTACAAGGCTTCCGAGCTGGAAGTGGTCGGCAGCGTTGGCAAGCGCAATACCGGTACCTCCGTATTCTTCGCCCCGGACCCGAAATACTTCGATTCGCCGAAATTCTCGGTCAGCCGCCTCAAGCACGTGCTCAAGGCCAAGGCCGTGCTGTGCCCGGGGCTGCTGGTCAGCTTCGAGGACAAGGGCACCGGCGAGAAGGTCGAGTGGCATTACGAAGATGGCCTGCGTTCCTACCTGGTGGATGCTGTCAGCGAGTTCGAGCGCCTGCCGGCCGAGCCGTTCTGCGGCAGCCTGGCGGGTAACAAGGAGGCGGTGGACTGGGCCCTGCTGTGGCTGCCCGAGGGCGGCGACAGTGTCCAGGAAAGCTACGTCAACCTGATTCCTACCGCCCAGGGCGGTACCCACGTCAACGGCTTGCGCCAGGGCCTGCTGGACGCCATGCGCGAGTTCTGCGAGTTCCGCAACCTGTTGCCGCGCGGCCTCAAGCTGGCACCGGAGGACGTCTGGGAGCGGATCGCCTTCGTCCTGTCGATGAAAATGCAGGACGCGCAGTTCTCCGGCCAGACCAAGGAGCGCCTGTCGTCCCGAGAGGCTGCGGCGTTCGTTTCCGGGGTGGTCAAGGATGCCTTCAGCCTGTGGCTCAACGCCAACCCCGAACTGGGGATGCAACTGGCGGAGTTGGCCATCAGCAACGCCGGCCGACGCCTCAAGGCCAGCAAGAAGGTCGAGCGCAAGCGCATCACCCAGGGCCCGGCATTGCCGGGCAAGCTGGCCGATTGTGCCGGCCAGGACCCGATGCGTTCCGAGCTGTTCCTGGTGGAAGGTGATTCCGCCGGTGGTTCGGCCAAGCAGGCGCGGGACAAGGAGTTCCAGGCGATCCTGCCGCTGCGCGGGAAGATCCTCAACACCTGGGAAGTGGACGGCAGCGAGGTCCTGGCCAGTCAGGAAGTGCATAACATCGCCGTGGCCATCGGTGTCGACCCAGGCGCCGAGGACATGAGCCAGCTGCGCTACGGCAAGATCTGCATCCTCGCCGACGCCGACTCCGACGGCCTGCACATCGCCACCTTGCTCTGCGCCCTGTTCGTGCAGCATTTCCGCCCGTTGGTGGATGCCGGCCACGTCTACGTAGCCATGCCGCCGCTGTACCGGATCGACCTGGGCAAGGAGATCTTCTACGCCCTGGACGACGCCGAGCGTGACGGCATCCTCGATCGTCTGGTGGCCGAGAAGAAGCGTGGCAAGCCGCAAGTCACCCGATTCAAGGGCCTGGGCGAAATGAACCCGCCGCAACTGCGCGAGACCACCATGGACCCCAATACCCGGCGCCTGGTGCAGTTGACCCTGGACGACGTCGAGGCCACCGCGGAAATCATGGACATGCTGCTGGCCAAGAAACGCGCCGGCGACCGCAAGTCCTGGCTGGAGTCCAAGGGCAACCTGGCCGAGGTGCTGGCCTGATGCACAAAGGCCTGGTCCTGGCCCTGGCGCTATCGGCAACCTCGGCGGTGGCCGCGCCGGCCCCCGAGCTGACCCTGCTGTCCGAGCATCCGGTAGAAGGCATGCGCGGCGGCAACCTCTCGGGGCTGGCGCTGTGCGGCCAGCAGCTGTGGACCGTGTCGGATCGCGACGACGACCAGATCTACCGGCTCGATACCCGCGACAGCGTCTGGCAGGCCGAGAAGGTCAAGCTGGAAGTGCCACCGGTACCCGATATCGGTTTGCCCTGGGGGCTGAAGTCACGGACCTGGGCGGCGTCCTTCGTGCGTGGCGGGGACCTGGACTTCGAAGGCATCTCCTGCGATGCCGCCGGCAACAAGTATGTGGTCAGCGAGGCCCATGCCTCGGTGTTGCAGGTACCGGCCCAGGGCGCGCCCGAGTGGTTGAAGATTTCCCCGCTGATGGTCCGCGAAGCACGGGCCAGTGGCATGCTGCTGCACTTCAACGCATTGTTCGAGGGGCTGGCGGTGAACCCGGCCGGAGATCGTATCTGGCTGGCGGCGGAGCGTGAGCGGCGTGGCCTGTTGCTGATCAAGCGCGGGCAGAGCACCTGGGATTGCGATGGCGGTTGCGTGCTGCTCAGCGAAGCCGGCCTGCAGATGCAGCCCGAGCAGGTGCCCCATGCCAAGGCCGTGACCCGTGACTTCGCCGATCTTTCGCTGTTCGACGGCAAGCTGTTCACCCTGGAACGCAACGCCTACCAGATCTGCCGCCGCGATGCGCAGAGCGCCAAGGTCGAGCAGTGCTGGTCCTTCGCTGCCGAAGCCCTGGTGGAGTCACGGCGTTATCCACAGCCCTACGGCCTGGCCGAAGCCCTGGTGGTGGATGCCGAAGGCGCCTGGATCGGCCTGGACAACAACAATGGTGCCCGCGCCGATGGTGAAAGCCGGCCGATCGTCTGGCGCTTTGCCGCGCCGCAAGGCGGCTGGAGTGCCAAGCCGTGAGCCAGCAACCGGGGCGCAGTGCCGGCCGAGTGTTGCTGATCCTGGCCTGGGCGGCGGGACTGTTCCTGGCCACGCGGTTCTTCGCCGATTGGGAAGCGCGCCAGGAGAACCCCAACACTGTCGTCAGTTCGCAACAACATGAGGGTTACATCGAAGTGAAGCTGGTCGGCAACGGCCAGGGGCATTTCGTCGCCAGCGGCCATATCGACGGCCAGCCGGTACAGTTCATGCTCGATACCGGCGCCACCGAAGTCTCGATCCCCTCCGGGCTGGCCGAGCGCCTGGGCCTGGAGCGAGGACTGCCGGTGACCCTGAGCACTGCCAACGGTCGCAGCGAGGGCTACCGGACCCGTATCGAGCGCCTGCAGCTGGGCGATATCACCCTGCACGATGTCCGGGCCCTGGTGGCTCCAGGGCTCGACGGGGACCAGGTCCTGCTGGGCATGAGCGCTTTGAAGAAACTTGAATTTACTCAGCGCGGCGGCACCATGCTGCTGCGCCAGACCACGAACCAATGAGGCCCGCATGAGCGACTCCCTTGATCTCAGCCTGGATGGCGTAGAACGCCGGTCACTGGCTGACTTCACCGAAAATGCCTACCTCAACTACTCCATGTACGTGATCATGGACCGTGCGCTGCCGCATATCGGCGACGGCCTGAAACCGGTACAGCGGCGTATCGTCTACGCCATGAGTGAGCTGGGGCTGGATGCCGATTCCAAGCACAAGAAGTCCGCCCGTACCGTGGGTGACGTGCTCGGCAAGTTCCACCCGCACGGCGACTCCGCCTGCTACGAAGCCATGGTGCTGATGGCCCAGCCGTTCAGCTACCGCTACACACTGGTGGACGGCCAGGGCAACTGGGGTGCGCCGGACGATCCCAAGTCCTTCGCGGCCATGCGCTACACCGAGGCGCGCCTGTCGCGCTACTCCGAGGTGCTGCTCAGCGAGCTGGGCCAGGGCACCGCGGACTGGGGGCCGAACTTCGACGGCACGCTGCAGGAGCCGCTGGTACTGCCGGCGCGCCTGCCGAACATCCTGCTCAACGGCACCACCGGCATCGCCGTGGGCATGGCCACCGACGTACCGCCGCACAACCTGCGGGAAGTGGCTTCGGCCTGCGTACGCCTGCTGGACGAGCCCAAGGCCACGGTGGAACAGCTGTGCGAGCACATCCAGGGGCCGGACTATCCCACCGAGGCGGAGATCATCACCCCGCGTGCCGACCTGCTGAAGATCTACGAGACTGGCCGTGGCTCGGTGCGCATGCGCGCCGTGTACCGGGTCGAAGATGGCGACATCGTGGTTTCCGCGTTGCCGCACCAGGTCTCCGGAGCCAAAGTGCTGGAGCAGATCGCTGCCCAGATGCAAGCCAAGAAGCTGCCGATGGTGGCTGACCTGCGGGACGAGTCGGACCATGAGAACCCGTGCCGCATCGTGATCATCCCGCGCTCCAACCGGGTCGATCCGGGCGAGCTGATGCAGCACTTGTTCGCTACCACCGATCTGGAATCCACCTATCGGGTCAACGTCAACATCATCGGCCTGGACGGCAAGCCGCAACTGAAGAACCTGCGCGCGCTGCTGGTGGAATGGCTGGAATTCCGGGTCGCCACCGTGCGCCGCCGCTTGCAGTTCCGCCTGGACAAGGTCGAGCGCCGCCTGCACCTGTTGGACGGCTTGCTGATTGCCTACCTCAACCTGGATGAAGTGATCCACATCATCCGTACCGAGGACCAGCCACGGGCCAGGCTGATCGAGCGTTTCGCCCTCAGCGAGATCCAGGCCGACTACATCCTCGACACCCGCCTGCGGCAACTGGCGCGACTGGAAGAGATGAAGCTGCGGGCCGAGCAGGACGAGTTGCTCAAGGAACAGGCCAAGCTGCTGGCGCTGCTCAACAGCGAGGCCAAGCTCAAGAAGCTGGTGCGCACCGAGCTGCTGCAGGATGCCGAGACCTATGGCGACGACCGCCGTTCGCCGATCGTCGAGCGTGCCGAAGCCAAGGCCCTGTCGGAAAACGAGCTGATGCCGACCGAGCCGGTGACTATCGTTCTGTCGGAAAAAGGCTGGGTCCGCTGCGCCAAGGGGCATGATATCGACGCTACTGGCCTGTCCTACAAGGCTGGCGATGGCTACAAAACCGCCGCTGCCGGGCGCTCCAACCAGTTCGCGGTGTTCATCGACTCCACCGGCCGCAGTTATTCGGTGGCGGCCCACACGCTGCCATCGGCCCGTGGCCAGGGCGAGCCACTGACCGGCCGCTTGACGCCGCCGCCGGGCGCAACTTTCGAGTGCGTGCTGCTGCCGGACGACGAGGCGCTGTATGTGATCGCCTCCGATGCCGGCTACGGCTTCGTGGTCAAGGGCGAGGACTTGCAGGCCAAGAACAAGGCGGGCAAGGCGCTGTTGAGCCTGCCGAACAATGCCAAGGTCCTGGCGCCAAGGCCGGTGGCCGATCGCGAGCAGAACTGGCTGGCTTCGGTGACCACCGAGGGTCGCCTGCTGGTGTTCAAGATCAGCGACCTGCCGCAGCTGGGCAAGGGCAAGGGCAACAAGATCATCGGTATTCCCGGTGAGCGGGTCGCCAGTCGCGAGGAGTATGTGACCGATATCGCAGTGCTGCCGGAAGGCGCGACCCTGGTGCTGCAGGCGGGCAAGCGCACCCTGTCGCTCAAGGCCGACGACCTGGAGCATTACAAGGGCGAGCGCGGGCGCCGCGGCAACAAGCTGCCGCGGGGTTTCCAGCGAGTGGATGCGTTGTTGGTAGAGCCTCTCAGTTGAGAGGCACGATCAGCCATTTAACTGGTCGATCGTTGTTGGAACACTGGAGTCATGGCGCATATTCACGGATGATATGCGCTTTCAAACGCCGGCCTGGTCCGGCGTTATTCTGTTTTTTTGAGTATTTTCACTGTGGCTGGCCTGTTGGCCGCCACCTGGATGGGATGATGACTGTTCTGCGCCTTCCTTTTATTTTCCTGCTCGCGGGCGTTCTCGGCCTGGCGGGTTGCAGCGTTCACCAGCCGGTGTCGCTGTATCAGCTGGACAGCGGAAGTCCAGCCCAGCCGGCCAGCACCGGCATGTCGGTATTGCTGGGTCCGGTCCTGATTGCCGATTACCTGCAACGTGAAACCCTGCTGCAGCGCCAGGATGATGGCAGCCTGCAGGCCGCGACCGACGGCCGTTGGGCCGGCAGCCTCTCTTCGGATATCGACCAGTTGCTGCTGCGCCAGGTAGCCGGTCACCTGGACAGCCAGCGAGTGGTGCTGGCCCCGGCCACCAACGGCTTCACTCCGGATGTGCAGGTCCTGCTGTCGATCACCCGCCTGGATTCCGGCAAGACCCAGCCGGCGGTACTGGATGCCCAGTGGCGCCTGATCGACCGGCGCGGCCAGGTACGCGACAACCGCATCGTTCACCTGCAGGAACAGCATGCGGGGACCACCGCGTCCCAGGTGCAGGCGCAAGGCGTGCTGTTGCAGCGCCTGGCCGAACAGCTGTCCGGTGCCCTAAAGCCCCTGGCCAACCAGCCTGCGGTGGCCGAGGTGCCGCGCAAGGCGCCAGCGGCGCCGGCACCCAAGCCGGCTGAGCCGGAAAAGCGGCCGAAGATGCCGATGGCCACGCCGATCCGTACGGATATGGAAGTGTTCCGCTTCTGATGTGATCCGCAGCAAGACAAGGCCCGCCATTGGCGGGCCTTGTGGTTTCTGGGGTGCAGGCACAAAAAGCCTGTGCAGGGTAAGCCGATCAGCTAAGGACGCTGTAGGCGCGAGGCTTGCCCGCGATGACTGCAGGGTGCTGCGTGTATCCGGTCGACACGTGCGACCGTTAACGAGCATTGCGAGCAATCGAGCATCGACCGGCTGCTCCTGCAGGGGATCGCCTCGCTTAACTGATCGGCATCACGCGCCGGGCGGGCTTCGTTGAACAGGGCAGGCGTTACAGCTTGGCCCGGGTCTCGTGCATGCGCGCCAGCTGGCGTTCCAGCATCGACGGGTAGGGTTCCATCAGGCGTTCGACGCAGCAGGCACCTTCCGGGCTGGCGATCGGGCGGATACGGGCCCGTTGGCGCAGTAGTACATCGTCGTTGACCTTGCGTTCCACCAGCAGCAGGTTGCGGCTGTGCTGGGACAGCGCCAGGGCGTCCTGGGCGGTTTCGGTCAGCAGCAGGTCGATCTGACTCAGGCCGAACAGTCCTTCGCCCAGGGTCAGGCCCAGTTGCAGTTGCAGGGTGATGCCGCTGTCCGCCACCTCGATCTGCAGGGCGTGCCCCAGGGCGCGCAAGAGCTCGCCGCAGCAGATGGCGTTGGTCAGGTAGTCATCGCCGCTGTCTTCGCTGTGGAACAGCATCAGCGTGCTGCCATCGTTCAGGGTGTGCAGCTCGCTCTGGTACAACGAGGCCGCCTGGTCGAGGCAATCACGATAGCGTTCGAGCAATTCCGTCAGGCGCGCCCGGGGCAGGCGCCGCAGCTGTTCCTGGGCGCCCAGTTGCACCGCCAGCACGGCGCTGTGCTGGGGTTCGGCGGGGACCTCGGGCTGCGCCTGGGGCTTGGCCAGTGGCGCCGAGGGCGAGGAATGATCGCGCAGGTCGGCGAACGGGTCTTCTTCGTCCAGTTCGTCTTCCTCGGCACTGACCAGGTGCCGTGGCGCAGGTTTCAAGCCGGCCACCGGGGTGCTTTCATCGAAGCTCGGATCGCGCAGGTTGCGGATCTCGAAAGCCGGGGCGTCTTCTTCCTCGTCCTGTTCTTGCGGTTCTGGCTGTGGCTCGGGCTCGGGGATTTCCGGGGCGAGGCGGGCGTGCAGCTGGCGCGCCAGGTCGCCGATTTCGTCCTGGCGCTGGATCGCCGGAGTATGTTCGTCCAGGTCCCGCAGCCAGACCCGCAGCTGCAGCAGCGGGGTAGAGATATGGCGACCCAGGCGCAGGCTCAGGGCGAGCGCCAGGGCCAGCAGGATGGCACTGAGGATGCCCATGCTCTGCAGGCTGATGGTCATCGGCTGCTGGAACTGGGCCATGTCCAGGCTGATCCGCAGGTTGCCGGCGGTGACATCCTGGAAGGTGATCTTGGTCTGGTACACACCCTCGGTTTCGCCCAGCAGGCTGCTCTTGGGCCGTTGGCCGGCCTCGGCGAGGATGCGGTTGTCGACGCTGTAGATCGCCGCGTGGGCCACCAGCGGATTCTTGGTCAGGTTGTTGAGCAAGACGTTGAGGCTGAGGATGTCGTTGGACACCAGCAGCTCGGTGGCCGAGGTGGCGGTCTGGGTGGTCAGGCTCTGGCCCAGGGCGTCCGCCTGCTCATGCATGGCTTGCTTGAACTGCAGGCCCATCACGCCGGCATAGATCACCAGGGCCAGGGCGACCAGGATCACGTTATGGCTGGCAATACGCAATGCAATCGGTACACGGCGGTGGCGCAGTGCACGGAAGATCAGCAAGAAGAAGTTATCGTTTTTAACTGGCGTGGGCCGGTTCACTGAGCTCGGCTCTTTAGTCCGTGAAGTTGACGCGCAGTATAGCGAGAGGCCCTAGGCCGGCAAAGCGCTGGCTGTGCCCGATGGTCAGCGAAAGTGGGTAGAATGCGCTTTTTTTCCACCTCGGGGGTGCGCCTTGCGCGAAATTGTCCTGATAAACATCACCGGCGAAGATCGTCCCGGTCTGACTGCGGCCATTACCGGCGTCCTGGCCCAGGGTGGTGTGAACATTCTCGACATCGGTCAGGCGGTGATCCACGACGCCTTGTCGTTCGGCATCCTGGTTGAGATCCCGGATGACGAGCGCAGCTCCTCGGTGCTCAAGGACATCCTGTTCACCGCCTACAAGCTCGACCAGCAGGTGCGCTTCACCCCGGTATCCGAGGAGGATTACCAGCAGTGGGTGGCAGGGCAGGGCAAGCAGCGCCACATCGTCACCCTGCTGACCCGCAAGGTCACCGCCGAGCAGTTGCAGCGGGTGAGTTCGATCACTGCCAAGTACGGCTTGAACATCGACCATATCGATCGCCTGTCCGGGCGCATGCCCCTGGATATGCCCGCCGACCAGGGCAAGGGCTGCATCGAGTTCTCGGTGCGCGGCGAAGCTGCCGATCCCCAGGCGCTGCGGGCCGAATTCCTCAGCGTGGCCCAGGAGTTGAACGTCGACATCGCCTTCCAGGAAGACTCGCTGTTCCGCCGCAACCGGCGCCTGGCGGTGTTCGACATGGACTCGACGCTGATCGAGGCCGAGGTCATTGACGAGTTGGCCAAGGCCGCCGGGGTCGGCGATCGGGTCGCGCAAATCACCGAGCGGGCCATGGCCGGCGAGCTGGATTTTCGCGCCAGCTTCAAGGAGCGCCTGGCTCTGCTCAAGGGGCTGGACGTCAGCGTGCTGGACTCCATCGGCGCCTCCCTGCGCCTGACCGAGGGCGCCGAGACCCTGTTCGCCGAACTCAAGCGCCTGGGCTACAAGACCGCGATCCTGTCCGGTGGCTTCACCTATTTCGCCAAGCAGCTGCAAGCCAAGCTGGGCATCGACTACGTGTTCGCCAACGAGCTGGAAGTGGTGGATGGCAAGGTCACCGGCGTGGCGGTGGAGCCGATCGTCGATGCACAGCGCAAGGCCGATCTGCTGCGTGAACTGGCCCAGAAGGAAGGCTTGCGCCTGGAGCAGACCATCGCGGTCGGCGACGGTGCCAACGACCTGCCGATGCTGGGTATCGCCGGCCTGGGTGTGGCGTTCCGTGCCAAGCCGCTGGTCAAGCAGTCGGCCAAGCAGGCGATCTCGACCCTGGGCCTGGACGGCGTGCTGTACCTGTTGGGCTTGCGCGATCGTGACGGGCAGCCTTGATCGGGAACGAGTCTTCGCCCATGAAAAACGCCGCTGATCAGCGGCGTTTTTTGTTTGCGGTGTCAGCCAGGCATTAAGCCTTGGGCGCGCCCAGGCCTTGGCCCATGCGGACTGGAGAACCGGCCGCCAGCCCTTCGGCCCACTGCACCTGGTCTGGGCCGAACAGCACGATGGCGGTGGAGCCCAGCTTGAAGCGGCCCATCTCGGCGCCTTTCTCCAGGTGGATCGGGGCGCGGGCGGCCTCGTCGTAGCGCACGGTCTTGAGCTCGCGCTTGGGTGGCGTCACCAGGCCGGCCCAGACGGTTTCGATCGAGGCGACGATCATCGCGCCCACCAGCACCAGGGCCATGGGGCCGCGCTCGGTGTCGAAGATGCACACCACACGCTCGTTGCGGGCGAACAGCTCGGGGACGTTTTCCGCGGTGGTCTGGTTGACCGAGAAGATCCGTCCGGGGACGTAGACCATTTCCCGCAGGGTGCCGGCCAGCGGCATGTGCACACGATGGTAGTCCTTGGGGGACAGGTAGATGGTGGCGAAGTCGCCGCCCATGAACGGTGCGGCCAGGGTCGGATCACCGCCCAGCAGCTCCAACACGCTGTAGCTGTGGCCCTTGGCCTGGAATACCCGGCCATGTTCGATCGGCCCGAGCTGGCTGACGGCGCCGTCGGCGGGGCTCAGCACCGCGCCTGGAGTCGGGTCCAGCGGTCGTGCGCCGTCTTTCAGGGCGCGGGTGAAGAAAGCGTTGAAGTGCTCGTAGGCGGTCACATCCTCGAGCTGGGCCTCGGACATGTCTACCTGGTACTGCTTGGCGAACCAGCTGGTGAAGGCATTCTTGAACCAGCGCACGCGGCACTCGGCGATGCAGCCGGCCAGGCGCGACAGCAGGTGGTGAGGCAGCAGGTACTGGCTGATGATGAACAAACGCTTTTTCATTGGGTGTCCTTAAAAAACCTTAAATCTCTACGGGCGTATCGGGATGATTGCCCCATTCGCCCCAGGAGCCGGCGTAGCCTTTGACCCGTGGATAGCCCAGCGCCTTGGCCACCAGGTAGGTGAAGCCGGAGCGGTGGTGGGTCTGGCAGTGGGTGATCACTTCTTTGTCTTTGCTGATGCCCAGGCGCTCGAGGATCTGCGGCATGTCACGGCGGATGCGCAGGTGGCGGGCCTGGTCCATGCCGGCGGTCCATTCGAAATTCACTGCGCCGGGAATATGCCCGCCCTTGGCGGCCAGGACCTTCTCGCCCGAATACTCCAGCGGGCCGCGGGCGTCCCAGATGGCCAGGTCGGCAGCGCCGAGGCGGCTCTGCAGGTACTCGCGGGTGGCGGTAGGTTCGTCGTGCAGGGTCAGAGGTACCGGGCCGCCGACGATTTCCGGTACCTCGGTGGATACCGGCAGGCTTTCCGCCAGCCAGGCCGGCAGGCCGCCATCGACGTAGTGATAGTGGCGGTGGCCGATCACATCCAGTAGCCAGATGAAGCGTCCGGCCCAGCCGCCGCCTTCATCGTCATACACCACGTAGACCGCGTCGGGGTTGTGTCCGAGTTCACCGAACAGCGCCTCGAGGGCGGCCTTGGGTGGCAGCAGTCCCGGGGCTGGCGCCTGGCCGATCTGGGTACGCTTGGGATCGACGAAGCGTGCCCCGGGAATATGCCCAGTGCTGTAGCGGGCGGCGCTGGTCAGGTCGACCAGGATCAGTTCGCGGGCGTCGAGGCGGGCGAGCAGGTCGCCGGGTTCGATGACCAGCGGCAAGCCGGAAAAATCAGACATGTCAGGTCCCCAGGGCACAAAGGGTGGAATTGTAGCGCAAGCGTTACTGGCTGCGGTTGGTAAAGCTGTGCAAGGCCTTCTCGATGCACTGGGCGGTCTTGCCGAAGGCCTGGACGCTGGTTTCGGCGAAGGGCACGCCGTCCTGGTCGGCGATCGCCAGCAGTAGAACCCGACCATTGCAGGACAGCGAGCGGATCAGCAGGTGCTCGCCACGGAACAACTGGCGCAGGGCCCCGGGCAGGTGGGGAGCGAATTGCCGATAGTTGTCCGGGGTCAGGCGAATCTGCGCGGATTTCTCCAGCAAGCGCTGTAGCAGCGGGTTTTGCTTGGCTTGCAGGCTCAGTCCGGCGGCTTCCCTGGGCAGGCCATGCAACTGCTGCACTCGCAACTGGCTGTGGCTGCGATCGACCATCAGCAGCATGATCCGCCGCATGCCACATGCCGCCAGGGCATCCCGGGCAAACCCGGTGAGGTGCACGGCATTGGTGAAGGGACTCGGTTCGAGCAGCAGCTCGCTGCACAGCTGGCGCCACTTGGCCAGTTCCAGGGGCGTTGGCGCGGGTGCCGGCAGCTCGCCGTTGTGCAGGCGGCGCGCGTTCCAGGGCCAGAGCAGGGCCTGGGCCGGGTGCCAGAGATCGGGCTGGCTGTCGTTGCGGGCGCTGTTGGCTGCTTGTTGGTGCAACTGTTGCTGGACCTCGGCGACTGGTATCTGCAGGTACAGGGCGGTGAGGTTCTGCCAGCGTTGGCCGTGGGGGTTGTTCCAGGAAAATTGCGCCGCCAGGGCCATGCCGTTGGCCAGCAGGACGCAGTTGGCAGGCTGGTTCAGCCAGCGCCGCAGCTCCGGGTCGTCGTCCAGGCGCTGTTGCTGGCGCAGCGGGTTATCGCTGTCGCGGGCGATCAGCATGACCTTGGCCAGCAGGTGTTGCTCGCTGGTCAGCAGGCGGTAGCCCTGTTGCACCCAGATCGGCAGGTGCCAGGCTTGAACCAGGGCTTGGCAGACCTCCATCAGGCGTACGCCGAACAATTGCAGTTCAACCTTGCGCGCCGACTCATGCTTGTAGATGACCCGCAGCTCCCACTCTTCCATCAGCTTGGGGTAGCTCAAGGCGATGGCCCATAGAGGAGAGAGGAACAGCAGGCTGCCCCAGTGGATGTCCTGCCACAAGCGGGCCAGGCGCCCGGCGAAGAAACCGTTGGCTTGTTGGGTGGCGTGCTGGCTGATCAGCTGCAATTGCCGCAAGGCCTGGGGAATTTGCTCTTCGGGCAGGGTCGGCAGTTGTTCCAGCAGTTCCTGGGTACGCTTGAGGCCCAGGCGGTTGACCGCGATCTCCAGGTTCTCCGCCGGCTCGCTCATGCTGCCATGGGTGTGCCGGTTGGCCTCGCGGATCACGCTGAGGGCCAATGCCGGGCTATTCTGCATCAGGTCGGCGATTTCCCGCAGCGAACTGCGGTTGTTGGCGATGGCCTTGCAGACCCGGTCGTGGCTGGCTTGCGGCACCGGCAGGCGCACGGCGCCGAGAAGCTTGAGCCAGGCCTCTAGAGAGCTGGGGGCAGAGTGCGGGGTGCTGGTTTCATTGGACATGGTCGGGCGCAATCATCGTCTGCTGTGAACACGCCCTGAGCGGGCCAAACTGGCTTTTCACCTTAACTGGCTATAGTCTGGCGCAGTTTTGCCGATAAGTAGAAGAAGAGTTTTAAGAACTTCCGAATATGACCTTGAACCCGACTCATAAGTACTCTCCTATCTATGGCTAAAATCATCGGCATCATCGTCGTATTCGCTAGCGTGCTCGGCGGATACGTGCTTTCCCACGGCAAGATCGCAGCGCTGATCCAGCCTTTCGAGGTGTTGATCATCGGTGGTGCGGCCTTTGGTGCGTTCCTCCAGGCCAACCCCGGCTACATGACGATGCACGTCGTCAAGAAATCCCTGGGGATGTTCAGCTCGCGTTTCACCCATACCTTCTACTTGGAAGTGTTGGGCCTGATCTACGAGATCCTCAACAAGAGCCGCCGCGAAGGCATGATGGCCATCGAGGGCGACATCGAGGACGCGGCAGCCAGCCCGATCTTCGCCAAGTACCCGGCGGTGCTCAAAGACGAGCGCATGACCGCCTACATCTGTGATTACCTGCGCATCATGTCCTCCGGCAACATGGCTCCCCACGAGCTCGAAGGCCTGTTCGACATGGAGCTGTTCAGCCTCAAGGAAGAACTCGAGCACCCCTCCCATGCGGTAACCGGCATCGCCGACGGCATGCCCGGTTTCGGTATCGTCGCGGCGGTACTGGGTATCGTGGTGACCATGGCGTCCCTGGGCGACGGTGACCAGAAGTCCATCGGCCTGCACGTGGGTGCGGCGCTGGTAGGTACCTTCTTCGGTATTCTCGCGGCCTATGGTTTCTTCGGTCCGCTGGCCCATTCCCTGGCCCACGATGCCAAGGAAGAGCTGAACGTCTACGAAGCCATCAAGGCATCCCTGGTGGCCTCCGCTTCCGGCATGCCGCCTTCGCTGGCGGTGGAGTTCGGGCGCAAGGTCCTGTACCCGGCGCATCGTCCGAGCTTCGCCGAGCTGGAACAAGCGGTTCGCGGTCGCTAAGTCATGGAAAACAATCAGCCGATTATCATCAAGCGCGTCAAGCGCTTCGCTGGCGGTCATCACGGGGGCGCCTGGAAAATCGCCTTCGCCGACTTCGCCACGGCGATGATGGCGTTCTTCCTGGTGCTGTGGCTGTTGTCCACGGCCACCCCGGAACAGAAGATCGCCATCGCCGGTTACTTCAAGGACCCGATCGGCTTTTCCGAAAGCGGTACGCCCTACATCATCGACCTGGGCGGCTCGCCGGAACTGGCGCCGGAAAACACCCTGAACCCCGAGATCCAGTCCCAGCCCCAGCCGGACAAGGTCACGGTGGACTCCGAGCAAGTTGAGGGCATGGCCGAGCAGGTCGAGCGCGAGCGTCTCGAACTGCTGCTGCAGGAGCTGCAGAACAAGGTCGAGGAAAACCCCCAACTGCAGAAGTTCAAGGACCAGATTCTTTTCGAGATCACGCCTGACGGCTTGCGCATCCAGATCATGGACGCCGAGAACCGGCCGATGTTCGACTCCGGCAGCGCCCGCCTGAAGCCGTATTTCGAAGACATCCTGCTGGCCATGGCCGACACCATCAAGGCGGTGCCGAACAAGATCAGCATCAGCGGCCATACCGATGCCACGCCTTATTCGGGCAGTGGCGAGTTCGGCAACTGGGAGCTGTCGGCCAACCGTGCCAACGCCGCTCGTCGAGCACTGGTGGCCGGTGGTTATCCTGATCCGCAAGTGGCGCGGGTAGTGGGTTTTGCTTCTTCGGCGCTGTTCGATCGCAAGGATCCGTTCAATCCGGTCAACCGGCGTATCGACATCGTGGTGCTGACCAAGCGCGCCCAGCGCGCCATCGAGGGCGAACAGGGCGACCAGAAGACTCCGGCGCCGACCCAGGGCACTGGAGCCCCTGGCGAAGTACCGGGTGCAGCGGCCGATCCGCACGCCTTGCCGCCGGGCAGCGAGTCACTGCCGGCCCACGAAGTGCGCCAGCGCCTGAACATCTTCGAAGACGGCGTGCTGAAGATGGATGAGCAGGGCGCAGCGGGCCAGACTCCTGCACCTGCACCTGCACCTGCACCTGCACCTGCACCTGCACCTGCGGCGCCGGCAGCGGCGCCCCGGTGACACCGGGAACTGCCAGGTAAAAAGCACAAGGCCGCGATCATCGCGGCCTTGTGGTTTCTGCGTGGGGCAGGGTCAGTAGCTGTCGTCGGGCAGGCTGGCGATGATCGAGCGGTAGCTGTTCATCCGCTGTTGCTGGATGCGGCCATCTTCCAGGGCCTTGAGCAGGGCGCAGCCGGGCTCGCGGTCGTGCTTGCAGTCACGGAAGCGGCAGGTGCCCAGCAGGTCGTTGAACTCGATGAAACCCGCTTCGACGTCGGCGCGGCTGACGTGGCCCAGGCCGAATTCACGAATACCGGGGGAGTCGATCAGTTCGCCGCCACCGGGGAAGTGGAACAACCGGGCGGTGGTGGTGGTGTGGGTGCCCTGTCCGGAAAACTCCGACAGCGGGCCGACCCGGGTGAAGACGTCCGGCAGCAGGCTGTTGACCAGGGACGACTTGCCCACCCCCGACTGGCCGACGAACACGCTGATGCGGCCATCGAGCAGCGCTTGTAGTTGCTCCATGCCGTCGCCGTGATGGGCCGAGACTTCCAGCAGCGGATAGCCCAGCTGGCGATAGACCGCCAGCAGGGCGTTGAGCGCCGGGGCGTTCTGCTCGTCGATCAGGTCGGCCTTGTTCAGCAGCAGCAAGGGGCGGATCCCGGCGTGCTCGGCGGCCACCAGGTAACGGTCGATGAGGTTGGCGTGGGGTTCTGGCATGGGCGCGAAGACGATCACGATCATGTCGACGTTGGCCGCTACCGGCTTGAGCTGGCCACGGCTGTCGGGGCGGCAGAGCTCGGTGCTGCGGGGCAGCTGGGCGACGATCACCCCTATGCCCTGGTTGCCGGCGCGCCAGACCACCTGGTCGCCGGTCACCAGCGCTGGCAGGTTGGCCCGCAAGTGGCAGCGAAACACCTGGCCGGCCAATTCGCCTTCGCGGGCCTCGACTTCGACCTGGACGCCGAAGTGGGCGATCACCAGGCCGGTCTGTTCCGGACCCAGGTCGCCCCCTTCCAGCGCCTCCATGACGGAGGACTCACGTTTGGCGGCGCGGGCTGCGCGCTCACCCTGGATCTTTTCGATGCGCCAGTTCTGGCGACGATTGAGCTGGCGTTTGGCCATTGATGTTCCGTGTCGATAATTACGGCGATTGGGTAAAACGGCGGCGAGTTTAGCACGCCAGGCAGGCCCTCTAGGCTAAACTGCGCAACTACGCCGAGGAGCCCACCCATGCAGAACCCGCAGAACCTGATTTGGATCGATCTGGAAATGACCGGTCTGAACCCCGACACCGACGTCATCATCGAGATGGCGACCATTGTCACCGATAGCAACCTGAACACCTTGGCTGAAGGACCGGTCATCGCCATCCACCAGAGCGACGAGATCCTTGCCGGCATGGATGAGTGGAACACTCGCCAGCACGGCAATTCCGGCCTGACCCAGCGGGTGCGTGAAAGCCGCATCGACATGGCCGAGGCCGAAGCCCAGACCATCGCCTTCCTGGAGCAATGGGTGCCCAAGGGCAAGTCGCCGATCTGTGGCAACAGCATCTGCCAGGACCGGCGCTTCCTCTATCGCCACATGAAGAGCCTGGAAAGCTATTTCCACTACCGCAACCTCGACGTCTCGACCCTCAAGGAACTGGCTGCCCGCTGGGCACCCGAGGTGCGCGACAGCTTCAAGAAGGGCAGCACTCACCTGGCCCTGGATGACATCCGCGAATCCATCGCCGAGCTGCAGCACTACCGCAAGCACTTCATCAAGCTCTGAACATGCAGGCGAGCGGGCGGGTTGCCTCGCGCCCGCTGCCGCCCTCTTTTGGTGCCCGCGCCAACTGAGTAGACTGCGCGCCTTCTTGAAGGGACCGCCAACATGTTGCTGATGCTTTATCTGATCGCCATTACCGCCGAAGCCATGACTGGCGCCCTTTCTGCCGGACGTCGCGGCATGGACTGGTTCGGCGTGGTGCTGATCGCCTGCGTCACCGCCCTGGGCGGCGGTTCGGTACGCGACGTGCTTCTCGGACATTACCCCCTGACCTGGGTCAAGCATCCCGAGTACCTGGTGCTGACATCGGTGGCGGCCCTGGTGACGATCTTCATCGCCCCCTTGATGCGCCACCTGCGCTCGCTGTTTTTGGTGCTCGATGCGGTCGGTCTGGTGGCCTTCACCCTGATCGGCTGCATGACGGCCCTGGAGATGGGCCACGGCATGCTGGTGGCTTCGGTCAGCGGGGTGATCACCGGGGTCTTCGGCGGCATTCTCCGGGATATCTTCTGCAACGATATTCCGCTGATTTTCCGTCGTGAGCTGTACGCCAGCGTGTCCTTCGCCGCGGCCTGGTGCTACATGCTGTGCATCTACCTGCAACTACCCAGCGAACAGTCGATCCTGATCACGTTGTTCGGCGGCTTCCTGCTGCGCTTGCTGGCGATTCGCTTTCACTGGGAAATGCCCAAGTTCGTCTACAACGACGAGCATTGACGGCTGGCATGCTGGGCCAGGGCCCACTGCACATGTTCGCGCACCAACTCCGACGGGTAGTCCTGGCGGGCCTTGAGGGCCTCCAGTACTGGAATGGTGGACGGCGCGTTGCCCAGGCCCACCGCGAGGTTGCGCAACCAGCGCTCGTAGCCGGCGCGCCGCAGCGGTGAGCCTTCGGTGCTGCTGAGAAACTGCTCTTCATCCCACAGGAACAGCTCCGCCAGCTCGGCGTTGTCCAGGTTGTGCCGGGGCTTGAAGTCGCCCTCGCCCGAGGTGCGGGCGAAACGGTTCCAGGGGCAGACGATCTGGCAGTCGTCGCAGCCAAATACCCGGTTGCCGATCAGCGGGCGCAATTCTTCGGGGATGGCGTTCTTCAGCTCGATGGTCAGGTAGGAAATGCAGCGCCGGGCATCCAGCTGGTAGGGGCCGACGAAGGCGTTGGTCGGACAGATATCCAGGCAGGCGCTGCAACGCCCGCAATGCTCGCTGGCATGGGGCTCGTCCACTGGCAGCGGCAGGTCGACGAACAGTTCGCTGAGGAAGAAGTAGCTGCCGGCCTTGCGGTTGAGGACCAGGGTGTTCTTGCCGATCCAGCCCAGGCCGGCCTGTTCGGCAATGGCTTTTTCCAGCACTGGCGCACTGTCGACGAAGGCGCGGTAGCCGAAGGGCCCGATGACCTGCTGGATGCGCTCGGCCAGTTGCTGCACGCGCTTGCGGATCAGCTTGTGGTAGTCGCGGCCCAGGGCATAGCGCGAGACGTAGGCCTTGGACGGCTGGGCCAGGCGCTGGGCCATCTGGGTGTCGCCGGGCAGGTAGTCCATGCGCAGCGAAACCACGCGCAGGGTGCCGGGCACCAGTTCCGCAGGGCGCGAGCGTTTGTTGCCGTGGGCGCCCATGTATTCCATTTCACCGTGGTAGCCAGCGGCGAGCCAGCGTTCCAGATGGCTTTCGTGTTCGGCAAGGTCCAGGCCGCTGATGCCGACTTGCTGGAAGCCCAGTTCGCGGCCCCAGTCCTTGATGGATTGGGCGAGGGCGGGAAGATCCTGGGTGATGACGGACATGAGGCGAGAGAAACCGACTACTGAGGTGCGTATAATTCTGCCAGACATCGGAGCCGGAAGACGCATGCCGCAGACAAAACACCCCTTGCCAGACATCCAACTGCTGACGGCCGGTCAGTTGCCGCGTCTGGCTGCCCGTCCAATGGATGCCCATAAAGGCCAGTTCGGCCATGTGCTGTTGATCGGTGGCGACCGGGGTTTTGCCGGTGCTGCGCTGCTGGCGGCCGAAAGTGCCTTGCGCAGCGGTGCGGGCCTGGTGTCGCTGGCCACTCGCAGCGAGCACGTGGCGGCAGCCGGCGCCCGGCTGCCCGAGGTCATGACCCTGGGTACGCACTCGGCCAACCAGTTGATGGAGCTGCTGGCTCGGGCCACGGTGTTGGTCGCCGGTCCTGGCCTGGGCCAGGGCGCCTGGGGGCGCAGCCTGCTGTCGGCGGCGGCCAATGCACCGTTGCCCCAGGTCTGGGATGCCGATGCCCTGAACCTGCTGGCCCTGGGTGGCCTGCAGGTGCCGAGCGGCAGCGTGATGACCCCGCATCCGGGGGAAGCGGCGCGACTGCTGGGGCTGGCCACTGCGGATATCCAGGCCGATCGCCCGGCTGCGGCCCTTGCCTTGAGTCGCAAGTATGGTGTGGTGGCGGTGCTCAAGGGCGCGGGCAGCCTGGTGGCCAGCCCCAATGGGCGTTTGGCCCGCTGCGATGCCGGGCATCCGGCGATGGCTACGGCCGGCCTGGGCGATGTCCTGGCTGGTTTGCTCGGCGCGTTGCTGGCCCAGGGCCTGCCGGCGTTCGAGGCAGCTTGCCTGGCGGTCTGGCTGCATGCCAGTGCCGGCGAGCAGCAAGGAAAAATGGGCCGTGGGCTGGCGGCCAGTGATCTGATTCCAGCCATTCGTCAGTTGTTGGAGGAGCAAGCACCGTGTCTGAGCTAACCCTTTATCTGGCCGACGAGCAGGCCATGGTGGAATTTGGTGCACGCATTGCTCAAATCACCGGTGGCGTGGGAGTGATCTTTCTCGAAGGCGACCTGGGGGCGGGCAAGACTACCTTGTCCCGGGGGATCATCCGCGGCCTGGGGCACACCGGCGCGGTGAAGAGCCCGACCTTCACCCTGGTGGAGCCCTACGAGATCGGTGCGGTGCGGGCCTTCCACTTCGACCTGTATCGCCTGGTCGATCCGGAGGAACTGGAGTACCTGGGGATCCGCGACTATTTCGAAGGCGATGCCCTGTGCCTTCTGGAGTGGCCCCAGCGCGGTGCAGGCTTTTTGCCAAAGCCCGACCTGACCATTACCATTACCCCGCAAAACAATGGGCGTTGCGTACATCTATTGTCCCAAGGCTCGCGAGGCGAGTCCTGGTGTGCCGCTTTGGCGTTGGAATTCAAATAATTGATGGGGTTAGGTATGCGCATTCGCGCGTTGGTTGCTGTCGTAGGACTGTTGCTTACGGCATTGGCCGTCGATGCTGTGGCCGCTACACAGGTTCGCAGCGTCCGCCTCTGGCGGGCACCGGATAACACGCGATTGGTATTCGACCTCTCCGGCCCGGTTCAACACAGCGTCTTTACCCTCACGGCCCCGGATCGCCTGGTGATCGATATCAATGGCGCCACCCTCGGTGGTTCGCTGAATGTCGCCACGGCCAATACCCCGATCACTGCCATGCGCTCGGCGCAGCGGACTCCCACGGACCTGCGGGTAGTGGTGGATCTGAAGAAGGCCGTCACGCCGAAGAGCTTCACCCTGGCCCCCAATGCCCAGTACGGCAACCGCCTGGTGGTCGACCTGTTCGACAACCCGGCCGACGCAGCGCCACCGACTGCGCCGCCGCCAGCCGTGGCTACCGTCCCGGCAGTGCCTGTCACGCCGGCAGAACCGGCGATAAAGCTGCCTCCGGCCCCGGCGGGCAAGCGCGACATCATCGTGGTGATCGATGCCGGTCACGGCGGCGAGGACCCGGGCGCGTCCGGATCCCGTGGCCAGCACGAGAAGGACGTGGTGCTGTCCATCGCCCGCGAACTGCAGCGCCAGATCAACGGCGTCAAGGGCTACCGTGCCGAGTTGACCCGTACCGGCGACTACTTCATTCCTCTGCGTGGCCGGACCGAGATCGCCCGCAAGAAGGGCGCCGACCTGTTCGTTTCGATCCACGCCGACGCCGCGCCGTCCACGGCGGCTTTCGGTGCCTCGGTGTTCGCCCTGTCCGAGCGCGGTGCCACTTCGGAAACCGCGCGCTGGCTGGCGGATAGCGAAAACCGTTCCGATTTGATCGGTGGTGCCGGCAACGTCAGCCTCGATGACAAGGACCGGATGCTGGCCGGGGTACTGCTGGACCTGTCGATGACCGCATCCCTGACCTCCAGCCTGAACGTCGGGCAGAAGGTGTTGAACAACATCGGCCGGGTCACGCCACTGCACAAGCAGCGGGTGGAACAGGCCGGGTTCATGGTGCTCAAGTCGCCGGACATTCCTTCGATCCTGGTGGAGACCGGCTTCATCTCCAACTCCAACGAGGCCTCGAAACTGGCCACCGCCAGCCACCAGCAGGCCCTGGCGCGCTCCATCAGCAGCGGCGTGCGGCAGTTCTTCCAGCAGAATCCGCCCCCAGGCACCTATATCGCCTGGCTGCGGGATTCCGGAAAGATCGCCCAGGGTCCCCGTGACCACCGGGTCAACCCGGGAGAAACCCTGGCCATGATCGCGGTGCGCTACCAGGTTCCGGCCGCTGCCTTGCGCAGTGCCAACAACCTCAAGGGCGATGAATTGAAAGTGGGGCAGGTCCTGACCATCCCCGGTACTGAACTGGCGGCCAAGGAATGAGTGAGTCAGTAGTCGGCGGTTCGCGCATCGAGCTGCTCAGCCCGCGCCTTGCCAACCAGATCGCCGCCGGCGAGGTGGTCGAGCGCCCGGCCTCGGTGGCCAAGGAACTGCTGGAAAACAGCCTTGACTCCGGCGCCCGGCGGATCGAGGTGGAGGTCGAGCAAGGTGGCGTGAAGCTGTTGCGGGTACGTGATAACGGCGGTGGTATCGCCCCTGACGACTTGCCGCTGGCCCTGGCACGTCACGCCACCAGCAAGATTCGTGAGCTGGAAGATCTCGAAGGCGTGCTCAGCCTCGGTTTTCGCGGCGAGGCCTTGGCGTCGATCAGTTCGGTGGCCCGGCTGACCCTGACTTCACGTACTGCCGAGGCCAGCGAGGCCTGGCAGGTGGAGACTGAAGGCCGCGACATGACCCCGCGGGTGCAGCCAGCGGCGCATCCGGTCGGCACCTCGGTGGAAGTGCGCGACCTGTTCTTTAATACCCCGGCCCGGCGCAAGTTCCTCAAGGCTGAGAAGACCGAGTTCGATCACCTGCAGGAAGTTATCCGGCGCCTGGCGCTGGCGCGCTTCGACGTGGCTTTTCACCTGCGCCACAATGGCAAGACCATCTTCAGCCTGCACGAGGCCGCCGACGAGATGGCTCGGGCCCGGCGCGTGGGCACCATCTGCGGTCCGGGCTTCCTCGAGCAGGCGCTGCCGATCGAAGTCGAACGCAACGGCCTGCGCCTGTGGGGTTGGGTCGGCTTGCCGACCTTCTCGCGCAGCCAGGCGGACCTGCAGTACTTCTTCGTCAACGGCCGCGCGGTCCGCGACAAGCTGGTGGCCCACGCGGTGCGCCAGGCTTACCGTGACGTGCTGTTCAACGGCCGGCACCCGACTTTCGTGCTGTTCCTAGAGCTCGATCCTACTGGGGTCGACGTCAACGTGCATCCGACCAAGCACGAAGTACGCTTTCGTGAAGGCCGGATGGTCCACGACTTTCTGTATGGCACCCTGCACCGGGCCTTGGCTGATGTGCGTCCGGAGGATCAGCTGGCGGCACCTGCCTCGACTGCCGAAATGGTCCGCCCAAGCGGCCTGCAGGCTGGTGAGTTCGGGCCCCAGGGCGAGATGCGCCTGGCTTCGCCGGTACTCGAGCAGCCCCAGGGCGAGCAACGTCCGGCGTTTTCCTCGAGCGCAGCGGGTGTGGGTTATCAATATCAGTACACGCCACGCCCAGCGCAGCCAGTGAATGCCGAGGAGAGCCAGGCGGTCTACCGCGAATTCTATGCGCCGCTGGAAAATGCCCCGAGCGCGAGCGGCGCGTTGCCGGAAAGCCAGGGCGACATCCCTCCCCTGGGGTATGCCCTGGCCCAGCTCAAGGGCATCTATATCCTGGCCGAGAACGCCATTGGCCTGGTGCTGGTGGACATGCATGCCGCCCATGAGCGGATCATGTACGAACGGCTGAAGGTGGCCATGGCCAGCGAGGGGCTCAGTGGCCAGCCGTTGTTGGTGCCCGAGTCGTTGGCGTTGAGCCAGCGCGAAGCCGATTGCGCCGAGGAGCACTCCCAGTGGTTCCAGCGCCTGGGCTTCGAATTGCAGCGCCTGGGTCCTGAGAGCCTGGCGATCCGGCAGATTCCCGCGTTGCTCAAGCAGGCCGAGGCCAACCGCCTGGTGCAGGACGTACTGGCGGACCTGATGGAATACGGTACCAGTGATCGTATCCAGGCCCACCTCAACGAATTACTGGGAACCATGGCCTGCCATGGTGCCGTGCGCGCCAATCGGCGCCTGGCCATCCCGGAGATGAACGCACTGCTGCGCGACATGGAAAACACCGAGCGTAGCGGCCAGTGCAACCACGGCCGGCCGACCTGGACCCAGATGGGCCTGGACGACCTGGACAAACTCTTTTTGCGCGGCCGTTGATGACCCAGCTTCCTCCCGCGATTTTCCTGATGGGCCCGACCGCGGCGGGCAAGACCGACCTGGCCATCGAGCTGACCAAGGTATTGCCCTGCGAATTGATCAGTGTCGACTCGGCGCTGGTCTATCGCGGCATGGATATTGGTACCGCCAAGCCCTCCAGGGAGCTGCTGGCGCAGTTTCCCCATCGCCTGATCGATATCCTCGACCCGGCCGAAAGTTATTCGGCGGCGGATTTTCGTACCGATGCCCTGACGGCGATGGCCGATATCACCGCTCGGGGCAAAATCCCGCTGCTGGTGGGGGGCACCATGCTGTATTACAAGGCGCTGCTCGAAGGCCTGGCGGATATGCCGCCGGCGGACCCGCAGATCCGCGCCGAGCTGGAAGAAGAGGCGGCGCGCCTTGGTTGGCAGGCGCTGCACGACCAGTTGGCGGCGGTAGACCCGGAGTCCGCGGCGAGAATCCATCCCAATGATCCCCAGCGTTTGACCCGGGCATTGGAAGTCTATCGGGCCAGTGGCCTGACGATGACCGCCCATCGCCAGCGTCAATTGGCGCAAAGTACCGAAGCAGGCGCTTCGGGACACGGCCAATTGCCCTATACTGTCGCCAATCTGGCCATCGCTCCGGCGAATCGCCAGGTACTGCACCAACGTATTGCACAAAGATTCACACAAATGTTGGAACAGGGATTCATCGATGAGGTCGTAGCTCTGCGTTCCAGAAGTGACCTGCATGCCGGGTTGCCGTCTATACGTGCAGTGGGCTACCGCCAAGTCTGGGATCACCTGGATGGCAAGTTGACGTTCGCCGAAATGCAGGAGCGGGGCATCATCGCCACGCGCCAATTGGCGAAACGCCAGTTTACCTGGTTACGCAGCTGGTCCGGCCTGCAATGGTTGGACAGCTTGGATTGCGACAATCTGCCACGCGCCTTGAAATACTTAGGGACGATCTCCATATTGGGCTGAGTCCTTGCAATTGCCGTCTATCCTTGGGGGTGTGACGGCTTTGGCCATCTGTTTTCCGGTTTTTATTATTGATCCTTAAAGGAGTGCGGCACATGTCAAAAGGGCATTCGCTACAAGACCCTTACTTGAATACATTGCGTAAAGAGAAAGTTGGGGTTTCCATCTATCTGGTCAACGGCATCAAGCTGCAAGGTACGATCGAGTCCTTCGACCAATTCGTCATCCTGCTGAAAAACACCGTCAGCCAGATGGTGTACAAGCACGCTATCTCGACAGTGGTTCCAGTTCGCCCGATTCGCCTGCCTAGTGCATCCGAGTCCGAACAGGGTGACGCTGAGCCAGGTAACGCCTGATAGGAGTCTCCTTTGTTCTTTGAGCGCCACGGTGGTGGTGAGCGAGCCATCCTCGTTCACTTGGAAGGTCAGGACCCTGAGGCGCGCGAAGATCCGCAGGAGTTTCAGGAGCTGGCAGTATCGGCCGGCGCCGAGACCGTCGCGTTTATCAGCGTGCCGCGTCATCGGCCAACCGCCAAATACCTGGTTGGCAGCGGCAAGGTCGAGGAATTGCGCGACCTGGTCAAAGCCGAACAGGTAGACCTGGTGATTTTCAATCACGTCCTCACGCCCAGCCAGGAACGCAACCTCGAACGCGCATTCGAGTGTCGCGTGATCGACCGCACGGGGCTGATTCTCGATATCTTCGCTCAACGAGCCCGTACTCATGAAGGCAAGCTCCAGGTCGAACTGGCCCAGCTTGAGCACATGAGCACCCGATTGGTTCGTGGCTGGACTCACCTCGAACGACAGAAAGGCGGTATCGGTCTGCGTGGTCCGGGGGAAACCCAGCTGGAAACCGACCGACGCCTGCTGCGAGTGCGTTTGCGTCAGATCAAGGCGCGCCTGGAAAAGGTCCGCAGCCAGCGTGAGCAGGCTCGTCGCGGCCGCAAACGGGCCGATATCCCCTCGGTATCGCTGGTGGGTTATACCAACGCCGGTAAATCCACCCTGTTCAACGCTGTCACCGTGTCCGATGTCTACGCGGCAGATCAGCTTTTCGCCACCCTCGACCCTACCTTGCGCCGGCTTGAGCTGGATGACTTGGGGCCGATCGTGCTGGCCGATACCGTGGGCTTCATTCGTCACTTGCCGCACAAACTGGTCGAGGCGTTCCGTGCGACTCTCGAAGAGTCGAGCAACTCCGACTTGCTGCTGCATGTGATCGACGCCCATGAGCCTGAGCGCATGGCCCAGATCGAGCAGGTCATGGTGGTGCTGGGAGAGATCGGGGCTCAAGACTTGCCGATCCTGGAGGTCTATAACAAACTCGATTTGCTCGAGGGGGTTGAGCCGCAGATCCAGCGTGATCCCGATGGCAAGCCGCAGCGGGTCTGGCTTTCGGCCCGTGACGGGCAAGGGCTTGACCTGCTCAAGCAGGCCATCGCCGAGCTTTTGGGTGAAGATTTGTTCGTGGGCACCTTGCGCTTGCCCCAGCGTTTTGCTCGACTGCGAGCACAGTTTTTCCAGTTGAACGCTGTGCAGAAAGAAGACCACGACGACGAGGGTGTCAGTTTGCTGGCCGTTCGCCTGCCCCGTACCGAGTTGAATCGGCTGGTCAGTCGCGAAGGATGGCAACCGTCGGACTTCATCGAGCAACACACTTTGCAATAAAAGCCTGGGCATGCGGTTGTGCCGCTGTAGCAGGCATTCTGTAGCATTGGCCGGCGCGCCGTGGGCGCGTCTTTGCTTTATCAGATGGAGAGCGCTATGGCTTGGAATGAGCCGGGTGGCAACTCGAATAATCAGGACCCTTGGGGCGGTAAGCGCCGCAATAACGGCGATCGCAAGGGCCCGCCAGATCTCGACGAGGCCTTCCGTAAGCTGCAGGAAAGCCTGAATGGGTTGTTCGGTGGTGGTAAGAAACGTGGTGATGACGGCCCCAGCTCCGGCAAGGGCGGTGGTTTCGGCTTGCTGGGCATTGGTCTTGTGGTGTTGGCGGCGGCATGGCTGTACAGCGCCGTCTACGTCGTCGACGAGCAGGAGCAGGCCGTGGTGCTGCGCTTCGGCAAGTATTACGAGACCGTTGGCCCGGGCCTGAACATCTATTTCCCGCCGATCGATCGCAAGTACATGGAAAACGTCACGCGTGAGCGTGCCTACACCAAGCAGGGCCAGATGCTGACCGAGGACGAGAACATCGTCGAGGTGCCGCTGACCGTGCAGTACAAGATCAGTAACCTGCAGGACTTCGTGCTGAACGTCGACCAGCCGGAGATCAGTCTGCAGCACGCGACCGACAGTGCCCTGCGCCATGTGGTGGGCTCCACCGCCATGGACCAGGTGTTGACCGAGGGTCGTGAACTCATGGCCAGCGAGATCAAGGAGCGTCTGCAGCGTTTCCTCGACAACTATCGCACCGGTATCACCGTGACCCAGGTGAACGTGCAGAGCGCGGCGGCCCCGCGTGAAGTGCAGGAAGCCTTCGACGACGTGATCCGTGCTCGTGAAGATGAGCAGCGTTCGCGCAACCAGGCTGAAACTTACGCCAACGGCGTGGTTCCTGAAGCTCGCGGTCAGGCCCAGCGCATTCTCGAGGATGCCAACGGTTACCGCGACGAGGTGGTCTCGCGCGCCAAGGGTGAGGCCGATCGCTTCACCAAGCTGGTCGCCGAGTACCGCAAGGCGCCAGAGGTCACTCGCCAGCGCCTGTACCTGGACACCATGCAGGAAGTCTTCAGCAATACCAGCAAGGTGCTGGTGACCGGTGGCAAGGGCGGGCAGAACAACCTGCTGTACCTGCCGCTGGACAAGATGATCGACAGTGGTCGTAGCGGTGGCTCCCCGGTAGCGGGCTCTGCTTCTACCTCCAGCAATGAAGCGAATGCGCGCGCGGCGGTTGAGCATATGCAGCAACAGCAGCAGACGCGTTCTAGGGAGAGTCGCTGATGAGCAATAAATCGCTGATCGCCCTGATCGTGGGTGTAGTCGTGGCGGTGGTTGCCTGGAACAGCTTCTACATCGTGGCTCAGACCGAGCGCGCGGTGTTGCTGCAGTTCGGTCGTGTGGTCCAGGCCGATGTCCAGCCTGGCCTGCATGTGAAAGTGCCCTACGTGAACCAGGTGCGTAAGTTCGATGCACGCCTGATGACCCTGGATGCACCGACTCAGCGCTTCCTGACCCTGGAAAAGAAAGCGGTGATGGTGGATGCCTATGCCAAGTGGCGGGTGAAGGACGCCGAGCGTTTCTACACCGCGACTTCCGGTCTCAAGCAGATCGCTGACGAGCGCCTGTCCCGCCGTCTGGAATCGGGCCTGCGCGACCAGTTCGGTAAGCGCACCCTGCACGAAGTGGTGTCGGGCGAGCGCGATGCGCTGATGGCCGACATCACCGGCTCGCTGAACAAGATGGCGGAGAAGGAACTGGGCATCGAAGTCGTGGATGTCCGGGTCAAGGCTATCGACCTGCCCAAGGAAGTGAACCGCAGCGTGTTCGAGCGGATGAGCACCGAACGTGAGCGTGAGGCTCGCGAGCATCGTGCCAAGGGTAACGAGCTGGCCGAAGGTATCCGTGCCGACGCCGATCGTCAGCGCCGTGTACTGCTGGCCGAAGCCTATCGTGAGTCCGAAGAGGCGCGCGGTGATGGCGATGCCCAGGCTGCGGCTATCTATGCCAAGGCCTACGGCCAGGACCAGGAGTTCTACGCGTTCTACCGTAGCCTGCGAGCCTACCGTGAAAGCTTCGCGAACAAATCCGACGTCATGGTCCTGGATCCGAGCAGCGACTTCTTCCACTACCTGGAAAAGTCCAAGCCTTGATCCGCCCTTGACCCAAGGGCACCCCGCCGGGCGGCTAAAACGCCTCGCGGGGTGATCCTTTGGGAAAACGGGTGTATGATGCGGCAGCCGGGAAATTCCCGGCTTTTTTGCGTCTGCATGTTTGATTGGCCGTGGCTCGTTCAAGAGTCCGGCGAGATTTTTCGAGGAAAAGGGTCTGTACAGCCGATTTCTGGCTGCCTGTCCGGCTGAGCTCGCGTCGGATGCGACTGTTTTCTGCTTCACTCTAAGGCTGGCCCCAGGCTTGCCGCCCGGACCATAGGGGAATGGCGTAATGGCAACGGTAGACCGCTGGCTGCTGCCAGATGGCATCGAAGAAGTATTGCCGCCGGAAGCGGCGCGCATCGAAGTAGCGCGTCGTCAGGTGTTGGATCTGTTTCAGAGCTGGGGTTACGAGTTTGTCGTCACTCCCCATATCGAATACCTGGAATCCCTGTTGACGGGCGCCGGCCAGGACCTGGACCTGCGCACCTTCAAGGTCATCGATCCGCAATCGGGCCGGCAAATGGGGTTCCGTGCCGACATCACGCCACAAGTGGCGCGTATCGACGCCCACACCCTGCGTCGTGAAGGGCCGAGCCGCCTGTGCTACGCCGGCAGCGTGCTGCATGCCCAGCCGCGGGCCCTGTCGACTTCCCGTAGCCCGATCCAGCTGGGTGCCGAGTTGTACGGCGACGCGAGCCCAAGCAGCGACGTCGAGGTCATCAGTCTGATGTTGGCCATGCTGCAGCTGGCCGAGGTGCCGGATGTGCACATGGACCTGGGCCACGTGGGGATCTACCGCGGCCTGGCCCAGGCTGCCGGCCTGTCCGGCGCCGTGGAGCAACAATTGTTCGACGCCTTGCAGCGCAAGGCGGTCGATGAAGTCATCAGCCTGACCGAAGGGCTGCCGGCGGACCTGGCGCAGATGCTGCGTTCCCTGGTGGACCTGTGCGGTAGCCGTGAAGTGCTGAGCGATGCTCGCCGTCGCCTGGCCGGCGCGCCGACTCCGGTGCTGGTGGCCCTGGATGAGCTGCTGACGATTGCCGAGCGCCTGTCGGTGCGTTTCCCGGATCTGCCGCTGTATTTCGATCTTGGCGAACTGCGTGGCTATCACTACCACACCGGCGTGGTGTTCGCGGTATTCGTCCCTGGCGTGGGTCAATCCATCGCCCAGGGCGGTCGCTACGATGACATCGGCGCGGATTTCGGGCGTGCCCGGCCGGCTACCGGTTTCTCCACCGACCTCAAGACCCTGGTGACCCTGGGGCGTGCCGAGATCGAATTGCCGTCGGGTGGTATCTGGATGCCCGACAACACCGACGCAGCACTCTGGCAGACCGTCTGCCAGTTGCGCAGCGAAGGCCAGCGCGTAGTCCAAGCCTTGCCTGGGCAACCCTTGGCCGCTGCCGCGGAAGCGGACTGCGACCGGCAATTGGTTCAGCAAGATGGTATTTGGCAAGTATTGCCACTGGTTTCCTGAGTTTTCCTGCCGGCTCTCGCCGGCACCAAGTTTGCGCGAATGAGGACAAATGTTATGGGTAAGAATGTCGTAGTCCTGGGCACCCAGTGGGGTGATGAGGGCAAAGGCAAGATCGTTGATCTGCTGACCGAACATGCCGCCGCCGTAGTGCGCTACCAAGGTGGCCACAACGCCGGCCATACCCTGGTGATCGACGGTGAGAAGACCGTTCTGCACCTGATCCCGTCCGGCGTGCTGCGCGAAGGCGTGCAGTGCCTGATCGGCAACGGCGTAGTGGTGGCTCCGGATGCCTTGATGCGTGAAATCGTCAAGCTGGAAGAAAAAGGCGTACCGGTACGCGAGCGCCTGCGCATCAGCCCGTCCTGCCCGCTGATCCTGTCCTACCACGTAGCGCTGGACCAGGCCCGCGAGAAAGCCCGCGGCGAAGCCAAGATCGGCACCACCGGTCGTGGCATCGGCCCGGCCTACGAAGACAAGGTGGCTCGCCGCGGCCTGCGCATCGGCGACCTGTTCCACCGCGAGCGTTTCGCCGCCAAGCTGGGCGAGTTGCTGGACTACCACAACTTCGTCCTGGTCAATTACTACAAAGAGCCGGCCATCGACTTCCAGAAGACCCTGGACGAGTGCATGGAGTACGCCGAGCAGCTCAAGCCGATGATGCTCGACGTCACCGCCGAACTGCATCAGCTGCGTCGCGATGGCAAGGACATCATGTTCGAAGGCGCCCAGGGTTCGCTGCTGGACATCGACCACGGTACCTATCCATACGTCACCAGCTCCAACACCACCGCTGGCGGCATTGCCACCGGTTCTGGCGTGGGTCCGATGTACATCGACTACATCCTGGGCATCACCAAGGCCTACACAACTCGTGTTGGCTCGGGCCCATTCCCGACCGAGCTGTTCGATGACGTCGGTGCCTTCCTGGCCAAGCGTGGCCACGAGTTCGGCGCCACCACTGGCCGTGCCCGCCGCTGCGGTTGGTTCGATGCCGTGATCCTGCGTCGCGCCATCGACGTCAACAGCATTTCGGGCCTGTGCCTGACCAAGCTGGACGTACTGGACGGCCTGGAAACCATCAACATCTGCGTTGGCTACAAGAACCAGGATGGTGCAGTCATCGACGCGCCAACCGACGCCGACAGCTACATCGGCCTGGAGCCGGTGTACGAGCAGATGCCGGGCTGGAGCGAGTCGACCCTGGGCGTCAAGACCCTGGAAGAGCTGCCGGCCGCCGCCCTGGCCTACATCAAGCGCATCGAAGAGCTGGTCGGCGCGCCGATCGACATTATCTCGACAGGCCCGGACCGCAACGAGACCATCGTCCTGCGCCATCCGTTCGCTTGATAAGCTGTTGATGTAGCAAACAAAGGGCCCCTCATGGGGCCCTTTGTCGTTTCTGCCTGCCGCACGGCACGACCCTTGCTGGGAAATCCACTTCTAGAGTGCCATCAGAATAATGGCGTCAAAAGTAGAGGGATTTCCTGTGTCGGCCGTTCTCTCACTGTTACAAAGCCGTTTACTACGGCCTGTATTCGTTACTCTCGGTATCGCCCTTTTGGTGCAAGTGCTGGTCGCCGTTGCCCTGACCCGGAGCACGGTGACAGCCCTGGAGGCAAACCTGGCTTCGCGCCTGGGCGGTGACAGCCAGAAGCTCGCGGGTGAGCTGGAACAGGCGGGCAAGGAGGTCACCTCCAGCCTGGAGAGCCTGTCCGCCAGTACTCGCCAGCGGCTTACGGCTGGCTTGTCGTCGCGGCTCAAGGAGGAGCAGGTACAGCTGCGCGATGCGCTGGAGAAAGACCTGAAGGATTCCGCCAACGATATGGCCCAGTTGCTGGCCTCGGTGGCGCCTCGGGCCATGTGGGACAACGATGTGCCAACCTTGTCCGAGTTCGCGCGGCGGGCCCAGCGCAATCCTAGCGTGCTCTTCGTGGTGTATGACGATGCCACGGGGGCGCACCTGACTCGCTACCTGAACCGTGAAAACCCCATCAACCGCGCCCTGCTAGAGAAGGGCAAGGGCGATCGGGCCCTGGACAAGGTCCTGGATGCGGCGAAGAACGATCCTTCGGTCTACTACATCGAGGCCTCGATCAATCCCAATGGGGTGGAGATCGGCAAGGTGCTGATGGGGGTATCCACGGCTTCCGTGGAGGCAGACATCGCGGCGTTGGACCAGCGCTTCACGGCCTTGATCGCGAGCAGCGACCAACTCGTTGGCGACAGTCTCAAGGGGGCCTCCGCCGACAGTTCGGCGGCGATGCGTTCACGGCTGCAGTCGGCCCAGGGCACGGCGGCCGAGATGCAGGCCAACACTGCCAGTACCGTGCAAGAGGCGGCGGCCACCCTGCGTTGGCAGATTGGCGTAGGCCTGGCCTTGGTAGGCCTGGCGTTGCTGCTGTTGCTGGCGGTTGTGCTGGGGCGGCGGGTGGTCAACAAGCTGCACCTGCTGATTGCCGCGCTCAATGACCTGGCGGCCGGTGAGGGCGACCTGACCAAGCGCGTGCCACTCAACAGCAACGATGAGATCGGCGACATGGCCTCGGCGGTGAATCGCTTCGTCGACAAGTTGCAGCCGATCGTCCGTGAGGCGGGTGATGTGGCGCAGCGCACTGGCGTCGAG
The DNA here is from genome assembly GCF_009380155.1 of Pseudomonas piscis. Taxonomy (GTDB): domain Bacteria; phylum Pseudomonadota; class Gammaproteobacteria; order Pseudomonadales; family Pseudomonadaceae; genus Aquipseudomonas; species Aquipseudomonas piscis. Next base: position 485,547 of record NZ_WHUV01000004.1, read on the forward strand.
ATTGGCGCGATGAGCTTGCGTAATGCCGGCGCCGATGCGGCGGCCGAGGCCCAGCGCGACGAGGTGGCGGAGAGCCTGCGGGCCCTGTCGCACATGGCTGACGAGGCCCAGGCGGAAAGCCAGGCCATGCAGGCTGCGTTGCAGCAGGTGGTGGAGATCCGCCAGGCCACTGATGAGACCACCCGGACTTCGGAGCAGGTCGGTAGCTTGATCGAGGCCCTGGCCGGGCAGGTGGATACCGGGGCCAAGGTGATCGAGCGCTTGGCCCAGCAAAGCGAGCAGATCGAGGTGGTGCTGACGGTGATCCATGGCATCGCCGAGCAGACCAACCTGCTGGCGCTGAATGCGGCGATCGAGGCGGCTCGGGCCGGCGAGACCGGACGCGGTTTCGCGGTAGTGGCGGACGAAGTACGGGCCTTGGCCAGCAAGACCCAGAGTTCCACTGGCGATATCCAGGCCCATATCGGCGCTCTGCAGCAAGGTGCGCGCGAAGCGGTGGCGGCTATCGGCCAGGCTGGGCGCCAGGCCAGCGAAGGCTTGCTGGTGCTGCGCGACAGCGCTCGATTGCAGCAGTCGGTGCAGTCATCGGTGGAGCAGGTGCACGCTGCCATTGGCTTGGCTACCCAGGCTGCGGCGCAACAAGCCCAGGGCGCGCAGGCGGTGCGTGGGCGAGTGGAGACCATTCATGCCCAGGCCGAGCGTGCGGCCCAGGCAGTGGTGGAAACCACCGCTAGCGGCAAGGTGCTGGACAGCCTGGCGGCGCAGCTCAAGGCCAGCCTGGGCCAGTTTCGCGCCTGAGGTCGGTACTGGCCGATGGCTCTGGCGAGCCATCGGCCGGTAGGGTGCTTTCAGCGGCTCAGGTACATGCGCGTCGTCAGCAGGTACACCGGCAGGCCCGAGACCAGGATCAACAGCACCGCATAGGGCGCCGCTGCGGCGAACTCCAGGTTCGAGGTATGGGCCCAGACTGCGGTGGCCAGGGTGTTCAGCCCCGTGGGGCTGAGTAGCAGGGTCGCGGTGAGTTCCTTCATCGCATCCAGGAATACCAGGGCGAAGGCCGCACCCAGTGCCGGGAAGATGATCGGCAGGGTGACCCGGCAAAAGGCCCTGAACGACGAAGCTCCCAGGGTTCGCGCCGCCTCTTCCAGCTGTGGTGCTGCCTTGTTCAAGGCTGTGCGAATCGGTGCCTGGGCCAGTGGCAGGAACAGCAAGGCGTAGGCGATCAGTAGCAGCGCCGAGGTCTGGTACAGCGCCGGCACATAGTGCAAGGCGAAGTACACCAGGGTCAGGGCGATCACCAGGCCTGGCAAAGCGTGCAGCAAGTAAGGCAGGCGTTCGGCCCAGATCGCCAGTCGCCCTTTGTAGCGCACCACCAGCAGGCCCACCGGTACCGCCAGCAGCAGGCACAGCGCCGCGCCGCCAAGGGAGAGCGCCAGGGATGAAAGCAGGGCTTCACCGATGGCGGCCATGGGAAAGGCGGCCGATGAACCTATCGCCAGCCAGTAGGCCAGCATTGCCAGGGGAACGCCGCTGCCGATCAGTGCCAGTGCCAGGCAATAGAGCTGTCCGGGCAGGCTCCAGGCTCCCAGGCGCACCTGTTCGGCATGACGGGCGACTCCCTGGCCGATGCGTACGTGTCGGCCCTTGCCGCGGGCTCGCAGCTCCAGCCACAGCAGGGCCAGGCACAACAGCAGCAGGACGGCCGACAGCATCGCCGCATTGGCGTTGCTGAATTCCAGCTCGAATTGCTGGTAGATCGCCGTGGTGAAGGTCTGCAGGCCCATGATCGACAGGGCGCCGAACTCCACCAGCATGTGCAAGGCAATCAGCAGCGATCCCGCTAGTAGCGATGGCCAGAGCAGGGGCAGGGTGATCTTGAAGAACACTCCCCAGCGGTCCTGCCCCAGGGTGCGCGCGGACTCCTCCAGGGATGGGTCGAGATTGCGCAGCGTGGCGGCTACTGGCAGGAATACCAGCGGGTACTTGGAGAGGGTCATCACCAGGATCGCCCCGCCCAATCCTTCGAAGCTGGCGCTCAGGGATACCCAGGTGAAACTGCTGACGAAAGCCGGCACGGCGAACGGCAGGCACAGCACCACGCCCCAGATCCTCCGGCCCGGCAGGTCGCTGCGCTCCAGCAGCCAGGCCAGGGACAGGCCGATGATCGCGCAGGCGCCGGTCGTTCCGAACATCAGCAACAGCGTGTTGCGTAGCAGGCGGAATACGTAGGGGCGCCATAGCAGGTGCCAGGCTTCTGCCCAGCCGGCTTGCCAGGCCTTGAGCACCACATAACCCAGGGGCAGGAGGCTCAGGCAGACCAATAGCAGGACCGGCAGTAGCAGCCAGGCAGGAGGGGGCTTGCGCCCCGGTGCGCGATGGGCGCGTGCGGCGGAAAACGAAGGGCCCATCAGTTCAGGCCGACATCACGTTCCAGCTCCAGGGCCTGTTCGGCATTGCCCAGGTCGGCGGGTGTCACCCGTGGAGGGTTCAGCTCGCTGAAGGGCTTGAGCCCGCGGTTGGACTCCATGCCCTTGTGCAGCGGATATTCCGCGGTGGTCTGGGTGATCACGCGCTGGCCTTCTTCGCTGGCCATGTAGGCGAGGAATTGCTGGGCTTCCTTGGGATGCTTGCTGGACTTGAGTACCGCAGCACTGGAGACGGTGATCAGGCCGCCGGCGTCGCCATTGGTGAAGTAGTGCAGCTTGGAGTCCAGCTGGCCTCTTTCCCGTTGCAGGGCGAACCAGTAGTAGTTGTTTGCCAGGACCGCGGCCACTTCGCCGTTTTCCACGGCCTTGAGCGCGACCATGTTGTTGCTGTAGACCTTGCCGAACGCTCGTAGCCCGGTCAGCCATTCTTCGGCTGCGTCCATGCCGTGCAGCTTGATGATCGCCACGGCCTGTTCCTGGAAAGCGCCGCTGGTGGGGACGAAGCCGATCTTGCCTTGCCATTGGGGCTGGGAGAATTCCAGTACCGATGTGGGCAGGTCCTTTTCAGCGACTAGCTTGGGGTTGAAGGCCACCACGCGGACGCGGGCGGTGATGCCGATCCAGGTACCGTTGCTGGCCACATACTCCTTGGGCAGTACGGCCAGGGTGGCGGTGTCGGTCTGGGCCAGCAGCCCCTGTTCCCCCAGTTTGTTCAGGGGTGGGGATTCTTCGGAATAGATCACGTCGGCGGGGGAGCGCTCGCCTTCTTCGACTACCTGGCTGGCCAGCTGGTTGCTGCTGCCCTTGCGAACATTGACGTGGATGCCGGTCTTGGCTTCGAAGGCCTTGGCGACCGCTTCGCCGACTTCCTTGTGCTGGCCGTTGTACAGGGTCAGGGAAACGGGTTCAGCGGCTTGGGTGATTGGGGTTGCCAGGGTCAATCCCAGCAAAGTGATGGTCAAGCCACGCAGAAGGGATGTCGGTAGGAGGGTATTTCTGAACATCATTCGCAGGTTTCCTCACTCTTGCATTGCAAAAACTTGTAACAATCATAAACGATATCGTTTCTCATGTGCGCTTTGCGGAGGGCGAGTCTGGTGGAGAGAGGAAAAAATTGGAGGACAGAAACGCAAAAACCCGCTTTCGCGGGTTTTTGTGAGACTTCAGAAAAAATCCTGAAGCTTTGAATTGGTGCCCAGAAGAAGACTCGAACTTCCACGGCCTTGCGGCCACCAGCACCTGAAGCTGGCGTGTCTACCAATTTCACCATCTGGGCAGTATCGCTGACGTCTCCGTCGTTGATGGGGCGAACTATACGGGCAGTATTTTGATCTGTAAACCCCTGTTTTGCTTTTATTAAATCAAATACTTAATAAAATCAGGGGCTTAGAACGCAAAAACCCGCTTTCGCGGGTTTTTGTTCGAGTCTTGAAATTGATCTAATCTCAAGCTCTTGAATTGGTGCCCAGAAGAAGACTCGAACTTCCACGGCCTTGCGGCCACCAGCACCTGAAGCTGGCGTGTCTACCAATTTCACCATCTGGGCAGTATCGCTGACGTCTCCGTCGTCGATGGCGCGCACTATACGGACGCTGTTTTGAGCTGTAAACCCCTGGATTCAAAAAAGTTTGAAAAAATGCTCCGGGGGTAGACGGAAGGATGTATCAGGGGAGTGACGAGGTGTTTTCCAGCTTTGTCCAAGCCTGAAATTTCCCGTTTCAATACGCGTATGCCAAACTAACCGGGATATAGACAAGGTGAAATCTATCTAATGGCCGATTGGCAGTCCCTCGATCCCGAGGCCGCTCGTGAAGCGGAAAAATACGAAAACCCTATTCCTAGCCGCGAACTCATCCTCCAGCATCTGGCTGACCGGGGTTCGCCAGCTAGTCGCGAGCAGTTGGTGGAAGAGTTCGGTCTGACCACCGAAGACCAGCTCGAAGCCCTGCGCCGCCGCCTGCGTGCCATGGAGCGCGACGCTCAACTGATCTATACCCGCCGCGGCACCTATGCGCCGGTCGACAAGCTCGACCTGATTCTCGGCCGCATCAGCGGTCACCGCGACGGTTTCGGCTTCCTCGTGCCGGACGACGGCAGCGAAGACCTGTTCATGAGCCCGGCGCAAATGCGCCTGGTATTCGACGGCGACCGGGCTCTGGCCCGGGTTTCCGGCGTGGATCGCCGCGGTCGTCGTGAAGGCGTGATCGTCGAGGTGGTATCGCGCGCCCATGAAAGCATCGTGGGTCGCTACTTCGAAGAAGGTGGCATCGGCTTCGTGGTCGCGGACAATCCGAAGATCCAACAGGAAGTGCTGGTGACCCCGGGCCGCAATGCCAATGCCAAGATCGGCCAGTTCGTCGCGGTGAAGATCACCCATTGGCCAACCCCGCGCTTCCAGCCGCAAGGCGATGTAATCGAAGTGGTCGGCAACTACATGGCGCCGGGCATGGAGATCGATGTCGCCCTGCGCACCTACGATATCCCCCATGTCTGGCCCCAGGCCGTGCTCAAGGAAGCCGGCCGGCTCAAGCCGGAGGTAGAAGAGAAGGACAAGGAAAAACGCATCGACCTGCGAGACCTGCCCTTCGTCACCATCGACGGCGAGGACGCCCGGGACTTCGACGATGCGGTCTATTGCGAAGCCAAGCCCGGCAAGCTGCGCCTGTTCGGCGGTGGCTGGAAGCTGTACGTGGCGATCGCCGACGTCTCCAGCTACGTGAAGATCGGTTCGGCCCTGGATGCCGAGGCCCAGGTGCGCGGCAACTCGGTGTACTTCCCCGAGCGCGTGATTCCGATGCTGCCGGAGGAGTTGTCCAACGGCCTGTGCTCGCTGAATCCGAAGGTCGATCGCCTGGCCATGGTCTGTGAAATGACCATCTCCAAGTCCGGCGAAATGACCGACTACCAGTTCTACGAAGCGGTGATCCACTCCAAGGCGCGCCTGACCTACAACAAGGTCAGCTCGATGCTCGAGCACCCCAAGACCGGCGAAGCCAAGCAACTGCGCGGCGAATATGCCGACGTGGTGCCGCACCTCAAGCAGCTCTACGCGCTGTACAAGGTGTTGCTGGGCGCGCGCCATACCCGTGGCGCCATCGATTTCGAGACCCAGGAAACCCGGATCATCTTCGGCTCCGAGCGCAAGATCGCCGAGATCCGGCCGACTACGCGCAACGATGCCCACAAGCTGATCGAGGAGTGCATGCTGGCGGCCAACGTGGCCACCGCCGAGTTCCTCAAGAAGCATGAAATTCCAGCGTTGTACCGGGTGCACGATGGCCCGCCGCCGGAGCGCCTGGAAAAACTGCGGGCCTTCCTCGGCGAGCTTGGCCTGACCCTGCACAAGGGCAAGGAAGGTCCGACGCCGAAGGACTACCAGGCCCTGCTGGAAAAGATCAAGGATCGCCCGGACTACCACCTGATCCAGACCGTGATGCTGCGCTCGTTGAGCCAGGCGGTGTACAGCGCCGATAACCAGGGCCACTTCGGCCTGAATTACGAAGCCTATACCCACTTCACCTCGCCGATCCGTCGCTATCCGGACCTGTTGACCCATCGGGCCATTCGCAGCGTCATCCACTCCCGGCAGGAGACGCCGCATGTGCGTCGTGCTGGCGCGACGAGTATCCCCAAGGCGCGTATCTATCCATACGACGAAGCCATCCTGGAGCAGCTCGGCGAGCAATGCTCGATGAGCGAGCGGCGTGCCGACGAAGCCACGCGGGACGTGGTGAACTGGCTCAAGTGCGAGTTCATGAAGGATCGCGTAGGCGAGTCCTTCCCAGGTGTGATCACCGCCGTGACTGGTTTCGGCCTGTTTGTCGAACTGACCGATATCTATGTCGAGGGCCTGGTGCACGTCACCGCGCTGCCGGCGGACTACTATCATTTCGACCCTGTGCACCACCGCTTGGCGGGCGAGCGCACGGGTCGCAGCTTCCGCCTGGGCGACACGGTGGAAGTGCGGGTCATGCGCGTCGACCTGGACGAGCGCAAGATCGACTTCGAAATGGCGGAAAAAACCTTCAGCGCCCCTGTTGGCCGCAAGAAGCGCGGCGCGGCCGATGCTCCGGCGAGCAAGGTGGTCGAGGAGCGCGCTCCGGCCAAACCCGCTCGGCGCAGTTCCAGCAAGGAAAAGGCCTCCGATGCCTACCGTCCCAGCGATGCCGCGGCGAAAAACGCCGAGGTGCGCAAAAGCCGGGAGATGAAGAAGGCGTTGCTGGCCGAGGCCAAGGCCGGCGGCAAGCCCGCGGCTGGAAAGTCCGGCAAGCCGGCGTTCGACAAGCCTGCCAAGCCCACCAAGCATCGCAAGGGGCCGTCCAAGTCAGGCTCCGGCGCAAAGAGCGGTGGGGCGCGTAAACCTAAGGCCAAGCCATGAGTCAGTTGGAAAAGATCTACGGCGTACATGCCGTGGAAGCATTGCTGCGTCACCATCCCAAGCGGGTCAAGCAGATCTGGCTGGCTGAAGGCCGCAGTGATCCCCGGGTCCAGGTGCTGCTGGACCTGGCGGGGCAGAACCGGGTTGCGGTCGGCCAGGCCGAGCGTCGTGAGATGGACGCCTGGGTCGAAGGCGTACACCAGGGCGTGGTGGCGGAAGTCAGTCCCAGCCAGGTCTGGGGCGAAGCCATGCTCGATGAGCTGCTGGATCGCACTGAGGGTGCACCGCTCTTGCTGGTGCTCGATGGCGTGACCGACCCGCATAATCTCGGTGCCTGCCTGCGTACCGCCGATGCTGCGGGGGCCTTGGCGGTGCTGGTGCCCAAGGACAAGTCGGCGACCCTGACGCCAACCGTGCGCAAGGTCGCTTGTGGCGCTGCAGAAGTGATTCCGCTGGTGGCGGTGACCAACCTGGCCCGCACCCTGGAGAAGCTCCAGCAGCGTGGCCTGTGGATCGTCGGCACTGCCGGCGAAGCCGAGCAGGAACTGTACGATCAGGACCTGACCGGGCCGACCATCATCATCATGGGTGCCGAGGGCAAGGGCATGCGCCGCCTGACCCGCGAGCACTGCGACTATCTGGTGCGCTTGCCGATGGCCGGTAGTGTCAGCAGCCTCAACGTCTCCGTGGCCACAGGCGTCTGCCTGTTCGAGGCCATGCGCCAGCGCGGCGCCAAGGCCAAGGCCGCGCGCAAGTAACAAGCGGCGAGTCATGGGCGGCAGGTGCTATTGCCTGTCGCTCGCGACCCATGGTTTGCAGTTGTTGTTCAAATATTCACCAATTTCCTTGCGCCGCTGTTTCCCCTTCTCTACAATTGCGCCCCTTGCCGTACGGCAGGTATCCCTTTGTTCGTTTCTTGGGGGCCTGCGACCAGGCAAGACACACAAAGTGTCATTCACTCCTTGTCTGACCGCTTACAGGCGGCAGGCTACAACCCGTAAGGAGCATTCATGCGTCATTACGAAATCATCTTCCTGGTCCACCCGGATCAGAGCGAGCAAGTCGGCGGCATGGTTGAGCGTTACACCAAGCTGATCGAAGAAGACGGCGGCAAGATCCACCGTCTGGAAGACTGGGGCCGTCGTCAACTGGCCTACGCAATCAACAATGTTCACAAGGCTCACTACGTGATGCTGAACGTTGAGTGCACCGGTAAAGCCCTGGCTGAGCTGGAAGACAACTTCCGTTACAACGATGCAGTGATCCGTAACCTGGTCATCCGTCGCGAAGAAGCCATCACTGGCCAATCCGAGATGCTCAAGGCCGAAGAAAACCGCAGCGAGCGCCGTGAGCGTCGTGACCGTCCTGAGCATGCTGACAGCGCCGATGGCGACGACAGCAATGACAGCGACAACAGCGATAACGCTGACGAGTAATCCACGGATCTTTTGAGGAGCCAATCACATGGCACGTTTCTTCCGTCGTCGTAAATTCTGCCGCTTCACCGCTGAAGACGTGAAAGAGATCGATTACAAAGATCTCAACACTCTGAAAGCCTACGTATCCGAGACCGGCAAAATCGTTCCAAGCCGCATCACCGGTACCAAAGCTCGTTATCAGCGTCAGCTGGCCACCGCTATCAAGCGCGCCCGCTTCCTGGCCCTGCTGGCCTACACCGACAGCCACGGCCGCTGAGACCGGGCAGTCGACAAGTAGTAAGGGATTGAATGCATGCGCGCCTTAGCTGAGTTCATCATGCGCGGTCGTGTGCAGGCCACTCTGGTAGTGGCTGGCTGTTCGGCATTGCCGTTGTTGTATTGGTTGGGTGCTGCCGCTGCAAGCCTTGTGCTGCTGCGGCGCGGGTTGCAGGGCGCCATTGGTGTCCTGGCTCTGGGAGTGCTGCCGGCGTTGCTCTGGTGGCTGACGTTCGATGATCCACGAGCGCTTCTGGTGCTGCTGGGGTCTTCGAGCCTTGCGTTGGTTTTACGCGCAAGCGAATCCTGGAACCGCGTGCTGCTGGTCAGCATAGCGATGGGATTGGTGTTCGCTGGAGTCCTGGGTGCGGCATTCCGCCCTCAGATCGAAGCGCTGTCACAGGAACTGATCAAGATCCTGCCGATGGCCTTGGGTGAGGTCTACCAGCAGCTTTCGGTGGAAGAGCGAGCGCGCCTCGCCACGCTGATCGCCCCGATCCTGACCGGCCTGATAGCGGCCTTGCTGCAAGCCATCAGCGTGCTGAGCCTGATTCTTGGGCGTTACTGGCAAGCTGTGTTGTATAACCCGGGTGGTTTTGGTCGCGAGTTTCGCGCCATCAGAATCCCCCTTGGGCCAGCGATGTTGCTGCTGGCGTGCATGCTGGTCGGGCCGAGTTTCGGGCCGCAACTGGCCATGCTGACGCCGATGTGCAGTGTGCCGCTGGCCTTCGCCGGGCTGGCCCTGATCCACGGGCTGGTGGCGCAAGGGCGACTGGCCAGGTTCTGGCTGGTTGGGGTGTACATCACGATGCTGCCGTTCATGCAGCTGATCTATCCGTTGCTCGTGGTCCTGGCCATTGTCGACAGCCTGATTGATTTTCGCGGTCGTTTGGCGCCGAAAGACGCCGATAACGGTTCTGCGAACGGTGAAGGTTAAAAGTTAAGAGGTTATTACCAAATGGAACTGATCCTGCTGGAAAAAATCGCCAACCTGGGCAACCTGGGCGATAAGGTAAACGTTAAGGCTGGTTACGGCCGTAACTACCTGCTGCCTTTCGGCAAAGCCACCGCTGCTACCGCTGCCAACCTGGCTGCATTCGAAGCGCGTCGTGCCGAGCTGGAAAAACTGGCTGCAGAGAAGAAGGCTTCTGCCGAAACTCGCGCTGCGCAACTGGCTGAGCTGGAAGTGACCATCACTGCCACCGCTGGTGACGAAGGCAAGCTGTTCGGTTCGATCGGCACCCACGACATCGCTGACGCACTGACCGCCTCTGGCGTTGAAGTTGCCAAGAGCGAAGTTCGTCTGCCGAACGGCACCATCCGTAACGTGGGCGAGTTCGACGTAGCCGTGCACCTGCACGCTGAAGTCGAAGCTACCGTACGCGTTGTCGTGGTGGCTGCTTAAGCAGTACTAAATCGTCTGGCACCTCGTGTGGCTGACGGTTAACATCGGGCACGATCCTGTTCACAGGTCGTGCCCTTTGTCTTTCTGCCGATCCTGATTTCCGTCTCTAGAATTCCAAGTGGCCATGAACGATATTTCCGCTCCCGAGCAATACGATCTGCAAACCGCTGCCCTGAAGGTGCCGCCGCACTCCATCGAGGCCGAACAGGCCGTGCTCGGTGGTCTGATGCTGGACAACAACGCCTGGGAGCGTGTGCTGGATCAGGTCTCCGACGGCGATTTCTATCGACATGACCACCGCCTGATTTTCCGCGCCATCGCCCGCCTGGCCGACCAGAACCTGCCCATCGACGTGGTGACCTTGTCCGAGCAACTGGACAAGGAAGGCCAGACCTCCCAGGTCGGTGGCCTTGGCTATCTGGGCGAACTGGCGAAGAACACCCCGTCGGTCGCCAACATCAAGGCCTATGCGCAGATCGTTCGCCAGCGGGCGACCCTGCGCCAGCTGATCGGCATCAGCAACGAGATCGCCGACAGCGCGTTCAACCCCGAGGGGCGTACCGCCGAGGAAATCCTCGACGAGGCCGAGCGGCAGATCTTCCAGATCGCCGAAGCGCGGCCCAAGACCGGTGGTCCGGTGGGTGTCAACGAACTGTTGACCAAGGCCATCGACCGCATCGATACCCTGTTCAACACGTCCGACGCCATCACCGGCCTTTCCACCGGCTATACCGACCTTGACGAGAAGACCAGTGGCCTGCAGCCGGCCGACCTGATCATCGTCGCCGGCCGTCCGTCGATGGGCAAGACCACCTTCGCCATGAACCTGGTGGAGAATGCGGTGCTGCGTAGCGACAAGGCCGTCCTGGTGTACTCCCTGGAGATGCCAGGCGAATCGCTGATCATGCGTATGCTGTCCTCCCTCGGCCGGATCGACCAGACCAAGGTCCGTTCCGGCCAGTTGGAAGACGATGACTGGCCGCGCCTGACCTCGGCGGTCAACCTGCTCAACGACCGCAAGCTGTTCATCGACGACACCGCAGGTATCAGCCCTTCGGAAATGCGGGCCCGGACCCGGCGCCTGGTGCGTGAGCACGGTGATATCGGCCTGATCATGATCGACTACCTGCAGTTGATGCAGATCCCGGGCTCCAGCGGCGACAACCGGACCAACGAGATTTCCGAGATCTCCCGTTCCCTCAAGGCCCTGGCCAAGGAATTCAACTGCCCAGTGGTGGCGCTGTCCCAGCTCAACCGCTCCTTGGAGCAGCGTCCCAACAAGCGTCCGGTGAACTCCGACCTCCGGGAATCCGGAGCGATCGAGCAGGACGCCGACGTGATCATGTTCGTGTACCGGGACGAGGTGTATCACCCGGAGACCGAGCACAAGGGCATCGCTGAAATCATCATCGGCAAGCAGCGGAACGGTCCCATCGGCTTCATCCGCCTGGCCTTCATCGGCAAGTACACGCGCTTCGAGAACCTGGCCCCGGGCAGCTACAACTTCGACGACGACGAGTAACCACGTCTCTTCCGGCACCGGTTGAATGCGGCGAGAGCGCAGGTCTCTTCGCCGCGGATTGTCCTGGCCATGAATTCCGACTGGCGCAGTCGGAATTGGTCATTTTTTGTGCTATATTCCGCGCCCGCGAATTTCCCTGTCATTCAGCGCGTCCTTATCTGCGCCAACACCGGTCATCGACATGCAAGCAGCCAAGCCGTTATTCGACTATCCAAAGTACTGGGCCGAATGTTTCGGGCCAGCACCGTTCCTGCCCATGAGCAGGGAGGAGATGGATCAGCTCGGCTGGGACTCCTGCGACATCATCATCGTCACCGGTGATGCCTATGTCGATCACCCGTCCTTCGGCATGGCGATCATCGGCCGGCTGCTGGAAGCCCAGGGCTTTCGCGTAGGGATCATCGCCCAGCCCAACTGGCAGTCCAAGGACGACTTCATGAAGCTCGGCGAGCCGAACCTGTTCTTCGGTGTCGCGGCGGGCAACATGGACTCGATGATCAACCGCTACACCGCCGACAAGAAGGTTCGCTCCGACGATGCCTACACCCCGGGTGGCCTGGCGGGCAAGCGTCCGGACCGCGCCAGTCTGGTGTACAGCCAGCGCTGCAAGGAAGCCTACAGGCATGTGCCGATCATCCTCGGCGGCATCGAGGCTTCCCTGCGCCGAATCGCCCACTACGACTACTGGCAGGACCGGGTGCGCAACTCGATCCTGATCGATGCCAGCGCCGACATCCTGCTCTACGGCAACGCCGAGCGCGCCATCGTCGAGGTGGCCCAGCGCCTGTCCTACGGCCAGAAGATCGAAGACATCACCGATGTGCGCGGCACCGCGTTCATCCGTCGTGACACGCCCAAGGACTGGTACGAAGTGGACTCCACCCGCATCGACCGTCCGGGCAAGATCGACAAGATCATCAACCCCTACGTCAACACCCAGGACACCGCCGCCTGCGCCATCGAGCAGGAAAAGGGCCCGGTCGAGGATCCGAACGAAGCCAAGGTGGTGCAGATCCTGGCCAGCCCGAAGATGACCCGGGAAAAGACCGTGATCCGCCTGCCGTCCATGGAAAAGGTGCGTAACGACCCGGTGCTCTATGCCCACGCCAACCGCGTGCTGCACCTGGAGACCAACCCGGGCAACGCCCGTGCGCTGGTGCAGAAGCACGGGGAACAGGATGTCTGGTTCAACCCGCCACCGATCCCCATGACCACCGAGGAAATGGACTACGTGTTCGGCATGCCTTATCAGCGCATCCCGCATCCGGTCTATGGCAAGGAGAAGATCCCGGCCTACGATATGATCCGCTTCTCGGTGAACATCATGCGTGGCTGCTTTGGTGGCTGCACTTTCTGCTCCATCACCGAGCACGAAGGGCGGATCATCCAGAACCGCTCCGAAGAGTCGATCATTCGCGAGATCGAAGAAATTCGTGACAAGGTCCCGGGTTTTACCGGAGTTATTTCCGACCTTGGCGGCCCGACCGCCAACATGTACCGCATCGCCTGCAAGAGCCCGGAAATCGAATCCGCGTGCCGCAAGCCGTCCTGCGTGTTCCCCGGCATCTGCCCGAACCTGAACACCGACCACTCGTCGCTGATCCAGCTGTACCGCAGTGCCCGCGCCTTGCCTGGCGTGAAGAAGATCCTCATCGCTTCCGGCCTGCGTTACGACTTGGCGGTGGAATCGCCGGAATACGTCAAGGAGCTGGTGACTCACCACGTCGGTGGCTACCTGAAGATCGCCCCGGAACACACCGAGGAAGGTCCGCTGAACCAGATGATGAAACCTGGGATCGGCACCTATGACCGCTTCAAGCGGATGTTCGAGAAGTACTCCAAGGAAGCGGGCAAGGAGCAGTACCTGATTCCGTACTTCATCGCTGCCCACCCGGGCACCACCGACGAAGACATGATGAACCTGGCCCTGTGGCTCAAGGGCAACGGCTTCCGCGCCGACCAGGTGCAGGCGTTCTATCCGTCGCCGATGGCCAGCGCCACCGCCATGTACCACTCGGGCAAGAACCCGCTGCGCAAGGTCACCTACAAGAGCGACGCGGTGACCATCGTCAAGAGCGAGGAGCAGCGCCGTCTGCACAAGGCGTTCCTGCGCTATCACGATCCCAAGGGCTGGCCGATGCTGCGCGAGGCCTTGCTGCGCATGGGCCGTGGCGACCTGATCGGTTCGGGCAAGCAGCAGCTGATCCCGGCGCACCAGCCGTCTACCGATAGCTACCAGAGTGCCCGACGCAAGAACTCGACCCCGGCCGGCAGCCACAAGGTGGCCAAGGAAACCCGGATCCTGACCCAGCACACCGGCTTGCCGCCCCGTGCCAGCGATGGCGGTAACGCCTGGGACAAGCGCGAGCAGGCCAAGGCCGCGGCCTTCGCCCGCAACAAGCAGGCTGCCAAGGAGCGAGCGGACGCTGCCAAGGGCAAGGGCAAGAAGCCGGCCCGCAAGCCGGTGGTGCCGCGCTGATACAACAAGACGCCAGCTGTGAAGCTGGCGTCTTGCTTTCTCCCCCATGGATTTTTAACGGGTACAGGGCAACAAAAGCCCGGTGCTTTGTTAAGGTTGGCGACCTGCATTCAGTGTGATGCCGAGGTGGCCTCAAGCCATCAGGCAACCTTCCACCGCCAGACCAAGGACGAATCTCGTGGCCAGCGTTATCGACGGAGTCATCAGGGACCTCAACATCACCCAGGTCCTCGCCCGCCAGCGGATCGAAAGCCAGCTCAACCTGCCACGGCTGTTCGCCGCCATCGATACCGATCCGGCGATCGCCGGGGCGGGGGTGGTGTACATCGATGCCGACTTCAACGTGATTACCCTGCGCGAGTTCAGGCCGATTTGCAGCATCACCCCCAAGCGTGTGGTCCTGCGGGAAGCGAAGAGGTACATCGCGCCCCAGCAGTTCGTCGACCAGGTGAAGAACAACCCCCGCGAGTCACGCCTGGCTACCGAATCCTTCAATACCTCGCTGTCCTGTGCCGCCGCGGTGATCGGTTGGCTGGTGGTGTTCAGCGGCACCGTCGCCGTGCCCTTCACCGCCGGTGCCAGCGCCTGGATGGTGGCGCTCGGGGTGTCGGCGGCGGTGGCCGGGACCGCCCAGTGCGTGATCGGCGGGGCGCGGGTGATCAACGAGATCCAGGACCCGGCGGCCAACGACCGGATGGACGATGCCGAGTGGTACACCATCGTCTCGCCGATCCTGGATGGCATTTCCCTGGTAGGCGTGGGGGGCTCCGCGCTGACCACGGTCAAGCTGCTCAAGGCCAGCAAGGCGGCCAATACCGGCAAGAGCTGGACCCAGTTGCTCAAGGGCCTCAACCGCCAGGAGCGGGCCAGGCTGACCAAGGAGCTCTTGACCCTGCGCGATCCGAGCCTGACCCCCAAGTTGCTGAAGCTCAAGCAGCGCACCGAAGGATTGACCAAGCGCTATTCGACGACGCAGATCAGGCACGCGACCCTGACGCAGATGCAAGATGCCCTGGGCGCGGTCCTGAGCACCACCGGCAGCATTCGTTCCGGCAACCTGGGCACGGCGAAGACCCTGGCCGTGGGGCTCTACGAGGAGTTCGACGAATGATCGGCGGGGGCAGCATGCGCGAGTTCCTGGCGCGCTATTTCCCGACCTTCATGCTCACGGTGCTGCTGGGCTGCTTCAGCGCATCGTTGCTGTTGTCGCTGGCGCAAGTCACCTACTGGCGCGGCATGGCACCAGAGCAGAGCAACGACTACATGGGCCTGGGCCTGCTGGTACTGATCCTGCTGCTGGTGGTTGGCAATCTGCTGGTGGTGCGCGGCATTGCCTGGGGCGTGTGGCTGGTGGCCGGTTACTTCGCCCTGTGCCTGGCCCTGGTGGCGCCGATGTTCCAATACCATCCCCACCAGAGCATCTACCTGGTGGGGCTGTTGCTGCCCTTGCTGGGATTACTTTTGCTCAACAGCCGCCGTCACCGGCAAATGCGTGGAAAGCTGGTGGAGATCCGCCATCAGCGGCAACTGCTCAAGGCGTCGTTGAAGCCGCAGCGCAAGCGCCCCTGAGAATCACTGTGGGGCGCCTGGGGGAGTGGTTCAGCTCGGCTTTGAATCGACCCACTTGGCCGAGACCGAAGGTTGCCAGGCGCTCAGGGCATCCAGCAGGCCGGCCGGCGACTGGTTGATCTGCAGCATCTGGCGGTGCGCAGTACTGACGAACCCCTCGCCGACGATATGGTCGAGGAAACCTCCGAGTTTTTCGTAGAAGCCGTTCACTTCCAGCAGCCCCAGGGGCTTGCGGTGGTAACCCAGCTGGCCCCAGGTCCAGACTTCGAACAGTTCTTCCAGGGTGCCAAGGCCTCCGGGCAGGGCGATGAAGGCATCGCTGAGTTCGGCCATGCGTGCCTTGCGCGCATGCATGCCATCCACCACTTCCAGGCGGGTCAGGCCGTTATGGCCGATCTCGATGTCTTTCAGGCTTTGCGGAATGATGCCCACGACTTCCCCGCCAGCGGCCATGGCCGCATCGGCGACGATGCCCATCAGGCCCACCGCGCCACCGCCGTAGACCAGGGTCAGGTTGCGTTCGGCGATGGCCCGGCCCATGGCCTGGGCGGCTTCACGGTAGGCAGGATTGGCGCCGGCGCTGGCGCCGCAAAATACACAGACTGAAGTTAACGACATGTCTTGCTCCCAGCTCAAAGATCGCCTCAGGGTAAAGGCTCGATGAGTCGAGTCCAAGCATTAAACGTCGCGTTGCGGGGTCTCGTGGGTGCCACTGGCACCACAGGCGTAGGCGGCGAGCAAGCTGCGAAACAGGCTGTTGAACGACATGATCCAGGCTCCGGTGGGGTGGTGGCGGTGATTCTAGGGACAGCTCCCGGGGCTGACTGCTTGATTGTTTCGATCGGCCTGATAGCAGAGAGTTGTATACAGTTTCTTGATGCAAATCATAGGCAGTAGCGAGAAATTCAGGCAGTCTTGCCTCCCATGGATTCAGATGGATTTTGTTAACCCTGCCTTGGAGATTCACCATGTTTGCCAAACTCGTTGCAGCATCCCTGTTGACACTGGCCAGCAGCCAACTGATGGCCGCCGAGTGCAAGATCGACGTCGACTCTACCGACCAGATGTCCTTCAGCACCAAGGAAATCACCATCGACAAGAGCTGCAAGACCTTCACCGTGAACCTGGGCCACTCCGGCAGCCTGCCGAAGAACGTCATGGGTCATAACTGGGTACTGAGCAAGACCGCAGACATGGCTGGCATCGCTGCCGACGGCATGGCCGCTGGCATCGACAAGAACTACCTGAAGGAAGGCGACACCCGCGTCATCGCCCACACCAAGATCATCGGTGCCGGTGAAAAGGATTCGGTGACCTTCGACGTGTCCAAGCTGACCGCTGGCGAGAGCTACCAGTTCTTCTGCTCGTTCCCGGGCCACAACTCGATGATGAAAGGCGCCGTGATCCTGAAGTAATCAGGCCCGGCTGCAACGAAAAAGCGCCCCTAGGGGCGCTTTTTTGTGCCTGGCGCTCAGGGCGCGAAGGGCATGACCCGCTTGTGGTGGGTCTTGCGATAGGTGTCGCAGATGGTCTTGAAGGCTTCCTCGCGCACTGGCTGGCCGTGCAGGAAGGCATCGATCTCGGCATAGGTGACGCCATGGGAGGCTTCGTCCGGCTTGCCCGGCGACAGGTCCTCGAGATCGGCGGTGGGGATCTTCTCCACCAGCGACTCGGGGGCCCCGAAATACCGGGCAATGGCGCGCACCTGGTTTTTCACCAGGCCGCTCAGGGGGGCCAGGTCGCAGGCGCCGTCGCCGAACTTGGTGAAGAAGCCCATCACGGCCTCGGCGGCATGGTCGGTACCGATCACCAGTCCCTGGGTGGCGCCGGCGATGGTGTACTGGGCGACCATGCGCATCCGCGCCTTGGTGTTGCCCAGTACGAAGTCCCGGGATACCGCGTGCTGGCCTTCGAAGGCCGCCACTTCATTGGCCAGGGCCTTGACCGCCGGGCCGATGTTCACCGTGTGGCGCTCGTCGGGGTTGATGAAGTCCACCGCGGCCTGGGCGTCATGCTCGTCGAACTGGGTCTCGTAGGGCAGGCGCACGGCGATGAAGCGGTAGCGCTGGTCACCACTGCTGGCACGTAGCTCGACCATGGCCCGCTGGGCCAGCAGGCCGGCGGTCAGCGAGTCGACCCCGCCGCTGATGCCCAATACCAGGGTCTTGAGGCCGGAATTGACCAGGCAGTC
The DNA here is from genome assembly GCF_009380155.1 of Pseudomonas piscis. GTDB lineage: Bacteria > Pseudomonadota > Gammaproteobacteria > Pseudomonadales > Pseudomonadaceae > Aquipseudomonas > Aquipseudomonas piscis. Next base: position 503,211 of record NZ_WHUV01000004.1, read on the forward strand.
CTGGATGAAGCGCACGCGCCGGGCGATTTCCGCTTCCAGGGCGGCGTGGTCGGGAAAAGGTGCTTGGACCTTGAGCTGCTGCGCAATCTCAAGCTGTACGGCTTGCATGATTCACTCCTTGCCAGGTAGGGCAGGTACTTGGAAAACGTGGCGCAAATAGGCGACGAAGTTCGGGTCCTTGCAATGGGTCTTGCCCGCTTCGTCGGAGATCTTGGCGACGGGCTGGCCATTGCAGGCGGCCATTTTAAGCACGATGCTCATCGGCTCCACACCGGGGATGTCACAGGTCAGGTTGGTGCCGATGCCGAAGCTGACATTGATCCGCCCGCGCAGTGTCCGGAAGATCTCCAGGGAGCGCGGCAGGGTCAGGCTGTCGGAGAACACCAGGGTCTTGCTCATCGGGTCGATGCCCAGCTTGTGGTAGTGGGCGATGGCCTTTTCCGCCCAGAGGATCGGGTCCCCCGAGTCATGGCGCAGGCCGTCGAACAGCTTGGCGAAGAACAGGTCGAAATCCCCCAGGAACGCATCGGTGGTGATGCAGTCGGTCAGGGCGATGCCCAACAGGCCCCGGTACTCGCGGACCCAGCAATCGAGGGCGGCGATCTGGCTGTCGATCAACCGTGGCCCCAGCTGCTGGTGGGCCATGATCCATTCATGGGCCATGGTGCCCAGGGGCTTCATGCCCAGCTCGCGGGACAGGTGCACGTTGCTGGTGCCGACGAAACGTCCGGGGAAGTCATGCTTGAGCACATTCACCACCTCCTCCTGGACGCGATAGGAAAAGCGCCGGCGAGTGCCGAAGTCGGCCACCTGCAGTTCGCCCAGCTCCTCGCTGCTGGCGTTGGCGGTCAGCCAGTCGAACTTGCGATACAACTGCTCACGGGCCTGCACCAGCTGGGTTTCCCGGTAGCGGTAGCGATTGCGCACCTCGCTGATGATAGCCAGCATCGGCACTTCGAACAGGATCACATGCAGCCATGGGCCACGCAGGCGGATGAACAACTCGCCGTTCTCGATGCCGGTGTGCACGTAGCGCAGGTTGAAGCGGAACAGCCCGAGAAAGCGCAGGAAATCCGCCTTGAGGAAACTGATGCGCTCGAGAAAGCCCAGCTGGTCGGGGCTCAGGCTCAACTCCGCCAGGTGCTCGAACTGATAGCGGATCTCCGCCAGGTAGGGCCGCAGATCCTCGCTGTTACGGCAGCGAAACTCCCATTCCACCTCGGCGTTGGGGTAGTTGTGCAGCACCGCCTGCATCATGGTCAGTTTGTAGAAGTCGGTGTCGAGCAGGTTCTGCACGATGCGATCGGCAAACACACTCTCGCTCATAACGGGAATCTCCATGCTGGCCGCGACTGACAGGTGCGGCACTCAGCTCTTTCAGTGAAGGCGCTAGTGGCGCATAGACGCCTTGGGCTTTGCCAGTGTTTTTTCGCCCGGGGCTGAAGTCGGGGAACTACGGATCGATCCGCTCCAGCATCCAGCGCACGAAATCGCGAACCTTGGGCACTTCCGCCGCATGCTCGGGGTAGGCCAGGTAGTAGGCATCCTGGCTGGGCATGGCGTACTCCCAGGCGATCACCAGCTTGCCCTCGGCCAGTTCTTCCTCCACCAGGAACCGCGGCAGCAGGGCCACACCGCAGCCGACCTGGGCGGCGCGGATGCACATGTAGAAGGTCTCGAAGCGCGGGCCGTGGTAGCTGTGCTCGGTCTGGTAGCCCTGCTGCTCGAACCACTCGTGCCAGCCCTGGGGCCGCGAGGCGTTTTGCAGCAACACCAGGTCGGCCAGTTGCCGGGGATCGGTGAGCGGTTCGGCCGGCAGGCTGTCGGGGGCGCATACTGCCACCAATTCCTCGCTGAACAGCTTCAGGCTCTCGGTGCCGGGGCGCGCGCCCTGGCCGAAGTAGAACGCCAGGTCGCTATGGCCCTGAAGCAGTTCGTCGGGCTCTTGTTCGTTGCACAGGTCCAGGTGGATGTGCGGGTGGCGCAGGCGCCAGCCCTTGAGCCTTGGCACCAGCCAGCGGGCGCCGAAGGTATAGGGCGTGGAGACCCGCAGTACTTCGGTCTCGCCGCCGTAGGAGCGCAGGTAGTGGGTGGACATCTCCACCTGGGTGAGGATCTTGCGCACTTCCACCAGGTACAGGTCGCCGGCCGGGGTCAGCTGCAGGCGCCGGCGCACGCGGCGGAACAACAAGTGCTGGAGCAGCTCTTCCAGCTGCGCCACCTGCTTGCTCACCGCGCTCTGGGTCAGGTTCAGCTCCTCGGCCGCGCGGGTGAAGCTCAGGTGCCGGGTCACGGCCTCGAAGCACTGCAGGGCCGTGATCGACGGCAGGTAGCGTTTGTTCAGCATGGCTTGTCCTTGTTCTTATCGGTGCTGGATGCCGGCCCAGCATGAATAAACGGAATGATATCTCGCTTAAAGGTCGTTTGTTGGCAAGTCTGCGGCCAGCTACAACTACAGGTCTCGACGACCGCCACGGCGGTCCTGGTCTTTCGCTTGCCACCTGTAAGGAGTCACCCATGGTTGCCGCATTGCTTGATCGTCTGGGCGTGAACCCGGCCCTCTACCAGTCGGGCGCACACCCTGTGCATTCGCCCATCGACGGCAGCCGGATCGCCGCGGTGAACTGGCAGGGGGCCGCCGAAGTGGAGCAGCAGGTCAGTCGCGCCGAGCATGCATTCGCCCTCTGGCGCAATGTCCCGGCCCCTCGCCGTGGCGAGCTGGTGCGGCAGTTCGGCGAAGTGCTGCGCGAGCACAAGGCCGACCTCGGCGAGCTGGTGTCCTGGGAGGCCGGCAAGATCACCCAGGAAGGCCTGGGGGAAGTGCAGGAGATGATCGACATCTGCGACTTCGCCGTCGGCCTGTCGCGCCAGCTCTATGGCCTGACCATCGCCTCCGAGCGCCCCGGCCACCACATGCGCGAAACCTGGCATCCACTGGGGGTGGTGGGGGTGATCAGCGCCTTCAACTTCCCGGTGGCGGTCTGGTCCTGGAACACCGCCCTGGCCCTGGTCTGCGGTAACCCGGTGATCTGGAAGCCCTCGGAAAAGACTCCGCTGACCGCCCTGGCTTGCCATGCCTTGCTGGAGCGAGTGCTGAAGAACTTCCATGACGCCCCCGAATACCTGAGCCAGGTGATCATCGGCGGTCGCGATGCCGGCGCGGCGCTGGTGGACGATCCGCGCGTGGCCCTGGTCAGCGCCACCGGCAGCACCCGCATGGGCCGTGAAGTGGCGCCCAAGGTCGCCGCGCGCTTCGCCCGCAGCATTCTCGAGCTGGGTGGCAACAACGCCATGATCCTCGGGCCCAGCGCCGATCTGGACATGGCCGTGCGCGCGATCCTGTTCAGCGCCGTCGGCACCGCCGGCCAGCGTTGCACCACCCTGCGCCGCCTGATCGCCCATGAATCGGTGAAGGAAGAGATCGTCGCTCGCCTCAAGACCGCCTATGCCAAGGTACGCATCGGCCATCCGCTGCAAGGCAACCTGGTCGGCCCGCTGATCGACAAGCACAGCTTCGAGGCCATGCAGGATGCCCTGGAGCAGGCGCTGAGCGAGGGCGGGCGGGTGTTCGGCGGCCAGCGCCAGTTGCAGGACCAGTACCCCAACGCCTACTACGTGTCGCCGGCGATCGTGGAAATGCCCGAGCAGAGCGACGTGGTGTGCAGCGAGACCTTCGCCCCGATCCTCTACGTGATCGGCTACCAGGACTTCGATGAGGCCTTGCGCCTGAACAACGCCGTGCCCCAGGGCCTGTCCTCGTGCATCTTCACCACCGATGTGCGTGAGGCCGAGCGCTTCATGTCGGCGGTGGGCAGCGACTGCGGCATCGCCAACGTCAACATCGGCCCCAGCGGTGCGGAAATCGGTGGTGCCTTCGGTGGCGAGAAGGAAACCGGCGGCGGGCGCGAGTCCGGCTCCGATGCCTGGCGTGGCTACATGCGTCGCCAGACCAACACCGTCAACTACTCCCGCGAGCTGCCGCTGGCCCAGGGCATTACCTTCGACTGAGCCCCGCGCGGCACGCCTGCCGGCCAGGCGTGCCAGGGGCGGTTGGTCCATGTGGGTTGATTTCGGAGTTGGCGATGGCACTACAAGAACAATGTCTATGGGAACGATTGACTCCGCAAAGGCCTGATCACGCACCGCTGCGGGGCGAGCAGACGGCGGATGTCTGCATCATCGGCGCCGGCTTCACCGGCTTGTCGGCGGCGGTGCATCTGCTGGAGCAGGGCAAGCGGGTCTGCGTGGTGGAGGCCCAGCGTGCCGGGCAGGGGGGCTCGGGGCGTAACGTCGGCCTGGTGAATGCCGGCATGTGGATTCCACCGGACGAGATCGAGGCCGGCTTCGGCGAACAAGTCGGCAGCCAGCTCAATCGCATGCTCGGTGCGGCGCCATCGCTGGTGTTCAGCCTGGTGGACAAGTACCGCATCGATTGCCAGTTGCGCCGCGAAGGCACCTTGCACATGGCCCACAACGCCCGGGGCGAGGCCGACCTGCGCAGCCGCGAGCAGCAATGGAAGCGTCGGGGCGCGCCGGTGGAGTTGCTCACCGGCGCGGCCTGTGAAACCGCCACCGGGACCAGGAAGATCGCCGCGGCCTTGCTCGATCGCCGGGCCGGGACCATCAACCCCATGGCCTATGTCAGCGGCCTGGCCAAGGCCGCGGCCGACCTGGGCGGCCGGCTGTTCGATCATTCGCCGGTAACCCGCCTGGAACGCCAGGGCCAGCGCTGGTCGGTGCAGACCGACCAGGGTTCGGTGCTGGCCGAGCAGGTGGTGATCGCCTCCAATGCCTACACCGAGGGCGACTGGACCGAATTGCGGCGCAATTTCTTCCCGGGTTACTACTACCAGGTGGCCTCGGTGCCGCTGACCGAAGAGGCTGCCCAGCAGATCCTGCCCGGTGGCCAGGGTTCCTGGGATACCCGCCAGGTGCTGAGCAGCATCCGCCGGGATGCCGAGGGCCGCTTGCTGCTGGGCAGCCTGGGCAATGGCAACCAGAAGCCCCTGTGGTTCCTCAAGGCCTGGGCCGACCGGGTGCAACAGCATTACTTCCCCTACCTCAAGCCAGTGGAGTGGGAGTGCACCTGGACCGGCTGCATCGCCTTCACCCCCGACCACCTGATGCGCCTGTTCGAGCCGGCCCCGGGGCTGGTGGCCGTCACCGGTTACAACGGCCGTGGGGTGACCACCGGCACCGTGGTCGGCAAGGCTTTCGCCGACTACCTGTGCAATGGCGACCCGCAGGCCTTGCCGATCCCCTTTGCGCCCATGCAGCCGTTGCCTGGCGCGGCCCTGCGCAGTTGCCTGTACGAGGCCGGGTTCTCTCTCTACCACGCCGGCCAATGCCTGCGAATCGTTATCTGAATGAGGAAATGCACAGCCATTGACGACGCTTTTCGATGCAGCGACTAGCCTGTAGTGGTGCGGCTCGTAGCAGTTGCGCACCACTGGTGTGCAGTTCGGTGACGCAGGCTGTTACAAGAGGGTTGCACGTTGAATTGTGTCGCGGTTGCAATGATGGCACGAGTGGGTTGCGCCCACTGGAAAACAGGGTTTTACCTTCCGCGGTTTAGACGGTTGCACGCCCAATGAAAATGGGCTCGAAACAGTCGAAATAACAATAAGACAGCGACTTTTCTAAGAATAAAAAACCACTGGCACGGCGCTTGCTCTGAGCATTGATGTAAGTCGCAGTGCCAACTAAAAAAACCTTGGAGCATCACCTCATGTCCCAGACGTTTTACAAGAAAGGCTTCCTGGCCCTCGCAGTGGCAACTGCGCTGGGTGTTTCTGCGTTTGCTCAAGCCGACCTGAAGATCGGCGTAGCGGGTCCCATGACAGGCGCCAACGCGGCATTTGGCGAGCAGTACATGAAGGGTGCACAGGCAGCGGCTGACGAAATCAACGCCAAGGGCGGGGTCAACGGCGAGAAGATCGTCCTGGTCAAGGGCGACGACGCTTGCGAGCCGAAGCAGGCGGTCGCAGTGGCCAACCGCCTGGTGGACCAGGACAAGGTGGCCGGCGTGGTCGGGCACTTCTGCTCCTCGTCGACCATCCCGGCTTCCGAGGTCTACAGCGACGCCGGGGTGATTGCCATCACTCCGGGCTCCACCAACCCCCAGGTCACCGAGCGTGGCCTGTCGGCGATGTTCCGCATGTGCGGGCGTGACGACCAGCAAGGCGTGGTGGCCGGCGACTACATCATCGATGTGCTCAAGGGCAAGAAGGTCGTGGTGCTGCACGACAAGGACACCTACGGCCAGGGCCTGGCCGACGCCACCAAGGCGCAGTTGACCAAGCGCGGCGTGACCCCGGTGCTGTATGAGGGCCTGACCCGGGGCGAGAAGGACTTCAGTGCCGTGGTGACCAAGATCCGCGCCGCCGGTGCCGACGTGGTGTACTTCGGCGGCCTGCATCCCGAGGCCGGCCCGCTGGTGCGCCAACTGCGCGAGCAGGGCCTGAAGGACGTCAAGTTCATGTCCGACGACGGTATCGTCACCGACGAACTGGTGACCACCGCCGGTGGCCCGCAGTACGTCGATGGCGTGTACATGACCTTCGGCGCCGACCCACGCCTGCTGCCGGACAGCAAGGCCGTGGTGGACGCCTTCCGCAAGGCCGGCACCGAGCCCGAGGGCTACACCCTGTACGCCTACGCCTCGATCCAGGCCCTGGCCGCCGGCTTCAATGGTGCCAAGTCGAACAAGGGCGAGGACGCCGCCAAGTGGCTCAAGGCCAATCCGGTGAAGACCGTGATGGGCGAGAAGACCTGGGATGCCAAGGGCGACCTGAAGGTCTCCGACTACGTGGTCTACCAGTGGGACAAGGACGGCAAATACCACCAGCTGGAAAAACAGAAGTGACATGAGTCCGCACGGACCGATACCGGCCCCTGGTATCGGTCCGTACTCGTGCAGTACTTGCCTTTTCTCGTAGAGCTGCACAACGGACGTGTTGCGCGGATGGGTGATCCCTGTCCGGCGTCGACGCCCTGTGCCGTCTCTCAAGTCCGTGAGATTGCGTTATGGATGGTATTTTCCTGCAGCAACTGATCAACGGACTGACCCTCGGGTCCGTCTACGGTCTGATCGCCATCGGCTACACAATGGTCTATGGCATCATCGGCATGATCAACTTCGCCCATGGCGAGGTGTACATGATTTCCGCCTACCTGGCGGCAATCAGCCTGGCCTTGCTGGCCTACTTCGGCATCGAATCCTTCCCGCTACTCATCCTCGGCACCCTGATCTTCACCATCGTGGTCACCGGGATCTACGGCTGGGTCATCGAGCGCGTCGCCTACAAGCCCCTGCGCAACTCCACCCGCCTGGCGCCGCTGATCAGCGCCATCGGCATCTCGCTGATCCTGCAGAACTACGCGCAGATCAGCCAGGGCGCCAAGCAGCAGGGCGTGCCCACCCTGCTGGCCGGAGCCTGGAAGGTGGATATCGGCAGTGGCTTCGTGCAACTGACCTACACCAAGATCTTCATCCTGGTGGCGGCTTTCGCCGGCATGGCACTGCTGACCTACATCATCAAGTACACCAAGCTCGGGCGCATGTGCCGGGCCACCCAGCAAGACCGCAAGATGGCCTCGATCCTGGGGATCAACACCGACCGGGTGATCTCCTACGTGTTCATCATCGGCGCGGCCATGGCCGCCCTGGCCGGGGTGCTGATCACCATGAACTACGGCACCTTCGACTTCTACGCCGGCTTCGTCATCGGCATCAAGGCCTTCACCGCCGCGGTGCTTGGCGGCATTGGCTCGCTGCCCGGGGCCATGCTCGGCGGGATCATCCTCGGTATCTCCGAGTCGTTGTTCTCCGGCTTGATCAACTCCGACTACAAAGACGTGTTCAGTTTCTCGCTGCTGGTGCTGATCCTGATCTTCCGTCCCCAAGGCCTGCTGGGTCGCCCACTCGTGGCGAAGGTGTAAGTATGTCTGCTGCCAATAAACCGATAGACATCAAGAAGAGCGTCGTCGACGCCGTGCTCGCCGGGCTGATCTCGCTGATCGTGTTCGGCCCCATCGTGGGCGTGGTCCTGGACGGCTACAGTTTCAACCTGGAACCGACCCGGGTCGCCTGGCTGGTGGCCATCGTCATGGCCGGGCGCCTGGCCCTGAGCCTGTTCCTGCAGACCCCGCGCGGGCTGAAGATCCTCCAGGGTTTCGAAAGCAGTGGCTCGGGCGTGCATGTGCTGGCGCCGGACTACAAATCGCGGCTGCGCTGGATCATCCCGGCGCTGATCGTGATCGCCATCGTCTTTCCGTTCTTCGCCAACAAGTACCTGCTGACCGTGGTGATCCTCGGCCTGATCTACGTGCTGCTGGGCCTTGGGCTGAACATCGTGGTGGGCCTGGCCGGGCTGCTGGACCTTGGCTACGTGGCGTTCTACGCCATCGGTGCCTACGGCCTGGCCCTGGGCTACCAGTACCTGGGCCTGGGCTTCTGGACGGTGCTGCCGCTGGCGGCGGTCGCCGCGGCACTGGCGGGATGCATATTGGGCTTCCCGGTGTTGCGCATGCATGGCGACTACCTGGCCATCGTGACCCTCGGGTTCGGCGAGATCATCCGCCTGGTACTCAACAACTGGCTGTCCTTCACCGGTGGTCCCAACGGCATGCCGGTGCCGTCGCCGACCTTCCTGGGCCTGGAGTTCGGGCGCAAGGCCAAGGACGGTGGAGTGCCGTTCCATGAGTTCTTCGGCCTGGAATACAACCCCAACCTGAAGTTCCTGTTCATCTACATCGTGCTGTTCCTGGTGGTGCTGCTGGTGCTCTACATCAAGCACCGGCTGACCCGCATGCCCGTGGGGCGGGCCTGGGAAGCCTTGCGCGAGGACGAGATCGCCTGCCGCGCCATGGGGCTGAACCATGTACTGGTGAAGCTCTCGGCCTTTACCCTGGGTGCCTCCACCGCGGGCCTGGCCGGGGTGTTCTTCGCCAGTTACCAGGGCTTCGTCAACCCGTCGTCCTTCACCTTCTTCGAGTCGGCGCTGATCCTCGCCATCGTGGTGCTGGGGGGCATGGGTTCCACCGTGGGCGTGGTGATCGCCGCATTCGTGCTCACCGTGGCGCCTGAACTGCTGCGCAGCTTCTCCGAATACCGGGTGCTGCTGTTCGGCATCCTCATGGTGTTGATGATGATCTGGCGGCCGCGGGGCTTGATCCGCATCAGCCGCACCGGGGTGACCCCGCGCAAAGGCGTTTTGACCCCAAGGAGCGCACCATGAGCGAATACATTCTTTCGGTCGAGAACCTGATGATGCATTTCGGCGGCATCAAGGCCCTCAGCGATGTCAGCCTCAAGGTCAAGCGCAACTCGATCTTCGCCCTGATCGGCCCCAACGGTGCCGGCAAGACCACGGTGTTCAACTGCCTCACCGGTTTCTACAAGGCATCCGGTGGCCGCATCGAACTCAATACCCGGGGCCAGCAGACCAACGTCATCAAGCTGTTGGGCGAGCCGTTCCGTGCCAGCGACTTCGTGTCGCCGAAAAACTTCTCCAGCCGCCTGTACTACAAGATGTTCGGCGGCACCCACCTGGTGAACCGGGCCGGCCTGGCGCGGACCTTCCAGAACATCCGCCTGTTCCGGGAAATGTCGGTGGTGGAGAACCTGCTGGTGGCCCAGCACATGTGGGTCAATCGCAACCTGCTGGCGGGAGTGCTCAACACCAGGGGCTATCGCAAGGCGGAAAGCGATGCCCTGGACCAGGCCTTCTACTGGCTGGAAGTGGTGGACCTGGTGGACTGCGCCAACCGCCTGGCCGGCGAGTTGTCCTACGGCCAGCAGCGGCGCCTGGAGATCGCCCGGGCCATGTGCACGCGGCCGCAGGTGATCTGCCTCGACGAACCGGCCGCGGGCCTCAACCCCCAGGAAACCGAGGCGCTGAGCGCGATGATCCGGTTGCTGCGCGACGAACATGACCTGACCGTGGTGTTGATCGAGCACGACATGGGCATGGTGATGAGCATTTCCGACCATATCGTGGTACTGGACCACGGCAACGTGATCGCTGAAGGCGGGCCGGAGGCGATCCGCAACGATCCGAAGGTGATCGCCGCCTACCTGGGTGCCGACGAAGAGGAACTGGCATGACTCAACCTATCCTCGAGCTCAAGGACCTGGATGTGTACTACGGGCCGATCCAGGCCTTGAAGAAGGTCTCGCTGCACATCGACGAAGGGGAAACCGTGAGCCTGATCGGCTCCAACGGCGCTGGCAAGTCGACCCTCTTGATGTCGATTTTCGGCCAGCCCCGGGCCGAGTCCGGACAGATCCTCTATCGCGGTGTGGACATCACCCGCAAGTCGTCCCACTACATCGCGTCCAACGGCATCGCCCAGTCCCCTGAAGGGCGCCGGGTGTTCCCCGACATGACCGTGGAGGAAAACCTGCTGATGGGCACCATTCCCATCGGCGACAAGTACGCGAGCGAGGACATGCAGCGCATGTTCGAGTTGTTCCCCAGGCTCAAGGAGCGGCGCAACCAGCGCGCCATGACCATGTCCGGCGGCGAGCAGCAGATGCTGGCCATCGCCCGGGCCTTGATGAGCCGGCCCAAGTTGCTGTTGCTGGATGAACCGAGCCTGGGCCTGGCGCCGATCGTGGTGAAGCAGATCTTCGCCACCCTGCGGGAGCTGGCGGCCAGCGGCATGACCATCTTCCTGGTGGAGCAGAATGCCAACCATGCACTCAAGCTGTCCGACCGCGCCTACGTGATGGTCAACGGCGAGATCCGTCTCAGCGGCAGCGGCAAGGAACTGCTGGTCAACGAGGAGGTGCGCAACGCCTACCTGGGCGGTCACTGACCGGCTGTGGATGAAAAGGCCCTGCCGGTTCGCGCCGGCGGGGCCTTTTTTATCCACACCCGCAGGTTCAGCCTGATTTCCGGGGCTGGCTGTGAGGAGGGTACTGATTTGCGTCCGACAATTGTGGAAAACCTCTTGGGCAAGTTGCCAAAACGCCGCATGAAGATGCCGCAAACGGTTGTTTTTCCACCGTTTTGAGTTGTCCCCGTTTGTTGTGGAACGGGCTGTGGGTAACGTGGGAGTAGCTGGCTGAAAGCCTTGCAGGACGTGGCTTGTAGGCAATCGTTGGTTTTTTGATCAGTGGCTTTTGGCGATCTTCAGGACGGCTTTGTCAACCTTTTTATTGTCGCAGCAGGCGGTGGGCGAAGCCCTGTACAAGCCTGTGGATAAGTCTGTGATTAAACTCTGGAAAGAACTCCCGGGGCGGCGTGGTTACTGGCCTCTGGCCTTCTATTGTTTGACCGTTCGGTCATCTTTTCAGGCTGCGGCGGCACGGACGGCCGGCCCAGGTCAAGGGAAAAACTTTGCCTGTACCCGCGCAGGCCTTGTGGATCGTGGCCTGGAGTATTTGCCAGTTGCCCCCAAAGACTGTGGACCGGCCTGTGGATAAGGTGCGCGCACCTGGCTACAGGCCCCGCAGGGCCTGGCTTTGCGCCTGGTGGTTGTTTTTTGTACAGGCACCTGGGGATATCCACTGCGACTGTGGGCGCTGTGGCCATGACGCTTCCTGGGTTCAGGGCCGGTTGCCGCCCGAGGCCGGGCCGGGCATGCTGCGAAACGCTTTTTTATTGAAATGGCGGCCCGCCCCCCAGCAAGGAGAACACCATGACTTCCACTCTGTTCATCACAGGCGCGACTTCCGGTTTTGGCGAGGCCTGTGCCCGGCGCTTTGCCGAGGCCGGCTGGTCGCTGGTACTGACCGGTCGCCGCCAGGAGCGCCTCGATGCCTTGTGCGCGGAGCTCTCCAAGCAGACCGAAGTCCATGGCCTGGTGCTGGACGTGCGGGACCGCAAGGCCATGGAACAGGCCATCGACAACCTGCCGCCGACGTTCGCCAAGCTGCGCGGCCTGATCAACAACGCCGGCCTGGCCCTGGGTACGGATCCGGCGCCCAAGTGCGACCTGGACGACTGGGACACCATGGTCGATACCAACATCAAGGGCCTGATGTACAGCACCCGCCTGCTGCTGCCGCGGCTGATCGCCCATGGCCGTGGTGCCGGGATCGTCAACCTGGGCTCCGTCGCCGGCAACTACCCATACCCTGGCAGCCATGTGTATGGCGGCACCAAGGCCTTCGTCAAACAGTTCTCCCTGAACCTGCGCTGCGACCTGCAGGGCACTGGGGTACGGGTGACCAACATCGAGCCGGGCCTATGCGAAAGCGAGTTCTCGCTGGTGCGCTTCGCCGGCGACCAGGCCCGTTATGACGCCACCTACGCTGGCGCCGAGCCGATCCAGCCCGAAGACATCGCCGAGACCATCTTCTGGGTCATGAACACCCCGGCCCACGTCAACATCAACAGCCTGGAACTGATGCCGGTCAGCCAGTCCTGGGCCGGTTTCGCCATCGACCGCAACGCCAAGGCCTGACCTGCCACGGTGCAGCTTCGCGGGCAGTGCGCGGTACTCTTGCCGCTGCTGAGCTGGCGAGGCTGCGCCAAGGTCCGCGGGACCTTGCACGGCGCTCATGATCATGCCCAGCAACAGCCGTTATCCACAGCCTCGCAGCGAGGTTGGACGCACGCGGAAATATATAAGCTGATTCGTTTCAGCTTGCCGAAGCCGAGGCACGCTAGAATTCCTCCCCTAAATTTGTACTGCCGCTGTTATCGAGGCGGTGTTTTCCAAGTTCCGTGGGAGGAATCGTGAGTAACCGAGGTGAGCAGGCTCTGCTCAAGCAATCGACCGTACTGATGTTCGCCGTGGCGATCGCCGGTATCGCCACAGGTTTTGTTTCTGGCGCCCAATCCATCCTGTTCGATGGTTTCTTTTCTCTGATCGCCACCTTCATCAAGGTGCTGATGCTGATCACCGCCAGGCTGATCACCAAGCCGGGCAACCAGCGCTTCCAGTTCGGCTTCTGGCACCTGGAACCCATGGTGCTGTTGATCGAGGGCAGCTTCCTGCTGCTGATCGCCATCTACGCCTTTCTCAACGGTGTGTTCGGCATCATCAATGGGGGCCGGGAAATCGAGCTTGGCCTGGTGATCGTCTACGCTGCAGTGTTCACCGTGGTGGAGTTCGCCTACTTCTTCTACGTGCGCCATCGCAACCGCAAGCTCAAGTCGTCGCTGATCCAGTTCGACAATATCAGCTGGCTGGTGGACGCCATGCTGTCGGTGGGCCTGCTGGTGAGCTTCCTCTGCGCCTTGTTGCTCAAACACTACGGCCATGACCAGTGGGCGGTGTATGTCGACCCGCTGATCCTGATCGCCCTGGCCCTGAGCATGCTGGCGCCGGCCCTGAAGATCCTGCGCCCGGCCTTGCGCGAGGTGCTGGGCATCGCTCCCGACCAGTTGGACGAGACCGTGCGCACAGTGATGGAACAAGCCAAGGCCACCCATGGTTTCGAGGACTATGTCAGCTATGTGCAAAAGCACGGCCGGGCGCGTTTCATCGAGATCCACGTGGTGCTGCCGGCCGACTATCCGCTACAGGATGTCGCGACCCTGGACCGCTTGCGCGAGGACATCTCCCGCCAGTTGGGCGGAGCCGATGCCGCACGCTGGCTGACCATCAGCTTCACCGGCGATCGCAAGTGGATCGCCTGACCGGCCTGTGGGCCGGCCAGGCGTTTCAGCCGAAGTAGCCAGCCAGGGCCTGATAACAGGTGGCCAGGTGATAAGGCGTAGTCGAAGGCATGTCCTGGCGGCTGACCGCGCCATTGGCGTCCAGGCATTCGTACCAGCCGCCGGCATGCAGGAAGTTGCCTTGCAGCGCCTGTAGCTGGCGCTCCAGGAAGGCCTGGCCATCGGTGCGCAAGGTCAGCGCGCGCAGATATTCGGCCTGGGCCCAGATACGCTGGGTGGCATCCCTGGGGCTGGCCTGGGGGGGCAGTTCGAGCATCGCGCATACCGCGCCGCTCTGGGGATCGACCCCCAGCCGTTCGCTGAGGGTGAAGGCCCGTTCCAGGCAGGCGTGCAGCGGCCCCTGGCGCAGCAGGGGCGAGGAGGCGAGGAGGAAATACCACTCGAACTGGTGTCCTGGCTCGAACCAGTTATCCACAGCCCACAGGGGTTTCTCCATCATCACGCCCTGCTGTGGCTCGATGAAGTGCTGCTGCATGGCCTGGCACAACTCGAGCAAGGCTGCCTCCACCGAGGCATCGTCACGGGCCGCGAGGGTGGCGAGGAAGGCCTCGGCCAGGTGCATCGAGGGGTTCTGCAACGGACCGCTGCCCAGCAAGGACCAATCCTCGCCCAGGCTGGCTTCGTAGAGCCCCTCGCCCTGGGCGAAACGCTGGGCCACCACTTCCAGGGCTGCATTGAGTGTCGACTCCACCAGCGGTTCGCGGACCCTGGCCCAGTAGTGGGCGCAGGCGAAGACGATGAACGCGTGGGTGTAGAGGTCCTTGCGCCGGTCCAGCGGCGCGCCTTCGGGGTCGATGCTGTAGAACCAGCCGCCGTGCTCGGCATCGTGGAAATGCCGTTGCAGCGAGCGGAACAGTGCTGCGGCGCGCTCCGCGGCGAAGGGCGCGCTGGCCTCGCCGATCAGTTGGGAAAACACGTACAACTGTCGGGCGCAGGCCATGGCCCGATAGCGCTGCGGCGGCAGGGGCTGGTGCTCGGTGTCCAGCGCCTCGTAGGGCAGCGCCAGTTGCGGGTTCCAGCCCGGCCCTTGCCACAGGGGCACGATCACCTTGTGAAAATGCTGCTGCACGGCCTGGAACACAGCATTGGCGACTGGCGGAGGGGTAGGGCGGGATACATCGAGCATTGGCTGGCGTCTTCTAACGGCAGGTTTGAATGCGCGACATGTTAGCAGAGAAGGCCGTGCCGATTGGCCCTGCGTCGCAGCCACCGAGGCGACTGCGATCTGAGGGTTTCAACCGGCGAGCAGCCACACGCCGGCGGCGGCAGAGGCCGCACCGGCCATGCGCACCAGGGGCGCGGCGGTCCGCGGTAGCGCTCGCACCAGGGCGTACCCTGCGGCATGCAGGGCCGCGGTGGCAGCCACGAAGCCTGCGGCATAGGCCCAGGGGCTGGACATGTCCGGTAGTTCCAGGCCATGGGCCACGCCGTGGAACAGGGCGAACAAGGCTGTGGCCGCCATGGCCAGGGCCAGCGGCGGGCGTACTGCCAGCGCGACCGCCAAGCCCAGAGCCAGGACCGAGGCGGCGATGCCGCTTTCCAGGGCTGGCAGTTGCAGGCCGGTGAAACCCAGCAGCCCGCCCAGCAACATGGTGCCGACGAAGGTGCAGGGCAGCGCCCAGCGCGCCACGCCTTGTTGTTGGGCGGCCCACAGGCCTACCGCGACCATCGCCAGCAGATGGTCGAGGCCGCCGAGCGGATGGCCGATGCCGGCCACCAGGCCGTTGTCGCCATGGCCGGGGTGGGCCAGGGCCAGGGTGGGAGCCAGCAGCAGGGCCAGGGCCCCGAGGATGCGTTGGAAGGTCATGGATCGCTGTCCTTTTCTAGGGTCGAGGTTGGGTTCAGGCTGCGCTCAGCAGGCCCTGGCGTTCGATGAAGGCGATGATGTCCTCCAGGCCCTGGCCGGTCTTCTGGTTGCTGAAGACGAACGGCTTGCCGCTGCGCATGCGCTGGGTGTCACTGTTCATCAGGTCCAGGGAGGCGCCGACCAGCGGCGCCAGGTCGATCTTGTTGATCACCAGCAGGTCGGATTTGCAGATGCCGGGGCCACCCTTGCGCGGCAGCTTGTCGCCGGCCGAGACATCGATCACGTAGATGGTCAGGTCCGAGAGTTCCGGGCTGAAGGTAGCCGACAGGTTGTCGCCGCCGGACTCCACCAGGATCAGGTCCAGCCCCGGGAAGCGGCGGTTCAGCTGATCCACGGCCTCCAGGTTGATCGAGGCGTCTTCGCGAATGGCGGTGTGCGGACAGCCACCGGTTTCCACGCCGATGATCCGTTCCGGTGCCAGGGCCTGGTTGCGCACCAGGAAATCGGCGTCTTCGCGGGTGTAGATATCGTTGGTCACCACCGCCAGGTTGTAGCGCTCGCGCAGGGCCAGGCACAGGGCCAGGGTCAGGGCCGTCTTGCCGGAGCCCACCGGGCCTCCGATACCGACGCGCAAGGGTTGTGTATTCATGTGCTTCTCCAAAATGACAGGCCCTCAGGAACGAAACAGGCGGCTGTACTGGCGCTCATGGGCCATGCTCGCCAGGGACAGGCCGAAGGCGGCGCTGCCGTAGTGTTGGGGATCAAGAGTGGTGGCCTGCTGCTGGGCCTGTTGCAGCAGTGGCAGCAGGTCGCTGGTCAGGCGCTGGGCGGCCTGCTGGCCCAGGGGCAGGGTCTTCATCAGCACTGCCAGCTGGTTCTCCAGCCAGCTCCAAAGCCAGGCGGCCAGGGCATCGCGCGGGGCGATTTGCCAGGCACGGGCGGCCAGGGCCCAGCCCAGGGCCAGGTGCGGTTCGTCCTGTCGCGCCAGCATTTGCCGGGCGCCGGCGTCCAGTTCCGGCAGGCCTTCGAGCAGTTGCTTGAGGGAGTAGCCCATTTGCCGGCTCTCCAGGTACAGCTCGCGGGTTTCACGACTGGCCCGATGCTCTTCACCGAGCTGGTGCAGGCGCTGCCAGTCCTGCTCCGCTGCGGCCAGGCAATGGCCCCAGAGCAGCGGGGCCTCGAAGCGCGCCAGGTTGAGCAGCAACTGGTCGCCGATCCAGCGCCGGGCGCTGTCAGGGTCATGCACCCGCTGTTGTTCCACCGCCATCTCCAGGCCCTGGGAATAGCTGTAGCCACCGATGGGCAGCTGCGGACTGGCCAGGCGCAACAGGGCCCAGGCCGGGTTCAAGGGCGAGCGCCGAACTGGTGCAGGCGTGGCGGATAGTTGAAGTCCGCGTCGCCGTGATGGGAGTGATGGTGCCCGCCCCCATAGGCGCCATGCTCGGGCTGGAATGGCGCCTCGATGACGCTGGCGCAGGCCCCCAGTTGTTCGAGCATGGCCTTGAGCACGTAGTCGTCCAGCAACCGCAGCCAGCCATCGCCCACTTGCAAGGCCACGTGGCGATTGCCCAGGTGATAGGCCGCGCGGGTCAGTTCCAGGGCATTGCCACAGGTGACATGCAGCAGGGTCTCGGCGCGGGCGCAGACCCTGACGATGCGCCCGTCCTCGGCGACCAGGAACTCACCATCATGTAGCGGTGGCTGGCCACGTTCCAGGAACAGGCCGACGTCCTCGCCTTCGACGCTGAAGCAGCGCAGGCGGCTCTTGCTGCGCGCTTCATAGGTCAGGTGCAGTTCAGCGGACCAGGAGGCCTGGGGGGTGGTTCGGCGATGGATCACCAGCATCGGAAAGCTTCCAGCTATGAACGATGCACAAGCCAGAGCAAGGGCCTTGCCAATCGCTCGAAGGAAAGGAAAACCCCTGCTACTGCGCCTGGAAAAGGGGCAAAGCCTTGTTTCATCTTGTTACAAATTGCTGCGCCGAGCTGATTTATAGCACTGGCTTGGTGCGCTGCAAATGTTTTTGCCGCAATCCGGTGCCTGTTTGACGGGCAGGCGCAAAGGCCTGCTCCAGAGCAGGGCGGGGGAGATCTGGCGCAGTGGTGGGGGGAATTACTCGGTACTGCCCAAGCCGTTCCAGTGCTTGAGCCCGATGAAGATGAAGCGCAGCTGCTGGGTCATCTTCGCCTGGGGTGTGAGGTGTTCGGGCAAGGCCTGGACCGGCGGATCGATGATGTCCGGCAAGGTGGCGAACACGCTCTTGACCACCAGGTCGGCCATGACGCTGAGGTCGGCCACATCGAGGTGCTGCAGCTTGGGCATCAGCGCCAGGTCGGCGGCCAGGTCCGAGCTGATGTTTTCCCGCAGGCTGGCGATGGCTTGGCGTACCGGCAACGAGCCGCCGTATTGCTCGCGAGCGAGAAACAGGAACTGCACGCGCTTGGCCTCCACCACATCGAGGAAGATGCGCACCGACGCGTCGATGATGCCGCCCATGACGAATTCGTTATGGCGGACCAGGCGGATGGTTTCGCGAAAGGTCTGGCCCACTTCGCTGACCAGCTCCAGGCCAAGCTGGTCCATGTCGCTGAAATGCCGGTAGAAACCAGTGGGGACGATGCCGGCGGCCTTGGCCACTTCCCGCAGGCTCAGGCTGCCAAAACCACGACCACCCTCCATCAGGTGCCGGGCGGCATCCATCAGGGCGTTGCGGGTCTGTTGCTTCTGTTCGGCGCGGGGCAGCATCTGGAAGGGAATTCTTCGCTTGGGAGAGCGGGGCACTCTAGCAAATCAACTTTGCCCGAGTCGAACTGGCGTCAGGCCTGGGTAGGCCGGAGGTGGGATTGCTGCGCTGGAAAGTCAAAAGCCCGATCCAGGGACCGGGCTTTTTTCTGGGCCAACATGGCCTCAGCTCGCAGCTTGATGGCGTTCGGCCAGGCGATCGGCACCGCCTTCGGCAACGGTCTGGCCTTGTGGGGTACGGCTGTAGCCATCTTCGACCAGGCCTTTTTCTTCCAGGCGATCACGGCCGCCTTCGGCAACGGTCTGGCCTTGTGGAGTGCGGCTGTAACCATCTTCGACCAGGCCTTTCTCTTCCAGGCGATCGCGGCCACCTTCGGCAACGGTCTGGCCTTGTGGAGTGCGGCTGTAGCCATCTTCGACCAGGCCTTTTTCTTCCAGGCGATCACGGCCGCCTTCGGCTACGTTTTGACCTTGTGGAGTACGGTCGTAGCCATCTTCGGCAACGCTCTGGCCTTGTGGGGTGCGATCATAGCCATCGGCGGCGACCTTGTTGCGCTCGATCAGGCGATCCGAACCACCTTCGGCCAGGGTCTGGGTGAACACGCTGCTATGGCTGGCCTGGACCTGTGGAGTGGCCTGTTCGGCGGCGGGCAGGGCGAAGGCGTTGGCGGCCAGGATGGATAAGGTCAGGCTCAAGAGGATGTGGCGTTTCATGATAGGGGGTGCTCCTTGGGAGGGCGAAAAACTGGGTACGGAGCTAATGTTACCGCCACAAAATCGATATAAAAGTTCATAAACACAATGATGATAATCAACAGAATTGATTGTTTGCCGCGAGGCTCTAGCCCGGGCTTCTCCGCTTTCAGGGTCGTGCACCGGGGTGGGTAGTTTCGACTCACCCATGCTCCAGGGAGGGGCGATGAGCGGTAACACATGGCTGTCCAAGTGGTCAGCAATGACCGGTTTTTCCCCCGGGTCGGCGTCGCCGATCAAACCTGTGGGGACTTTGTCAGTCGTAGTTTCAATGCCGGTGGTTTTACCCCGGTTCTTCATCGATGCGTCGTGGTTCGGCGCTCAGTTGTCTCAAGGAGCCTCGTGCCATGACGCGCACTCGTAAAATCCTCGCCTGGACCTTCACCGGCCTGGTCCTGTTGCTGGCCCTACTGGTGCTGGTGGTGGCCTTTTTCGACTGGAACCGGATCAAGCCGGCCCTCAATGCCAAGGTGTCCGAGGAATTGCACCGGCCGTTCGCGATCAATGGCGACTTGTCGGTGGCCTGGCGGCGCGAGCCCGACGAGGGTGGCTGGCGGGCCTGGGTGCCTTGGCCCCATGTGGTGGCCGAGGACCTGACCCTGGGCAACCCGGACTGGTCCAAGGCACCGCAGATGGTCGGCCTCAAGCGGGTCGAACTGCGGATCTCGCCCCTGGCGCTGCTGGCGCGGCAGGTGAGCATCCCGCGCATCGACCTCACCGAGCCCGAGGCGGCCTTGCAGCGGTTGGCCGACGGCCGTGCCAACTGGACCTTCACCTTCGATCCCGCGGACCCCGATGCCGAGCCATCCAGCTGGACGGTGGACATCGGCGCCATCGGCTTCGACAAGGGCCACGTGACCCTGGACGACCAGAGCCTCAAGACCCGCCTGGACCTTTTGGTGGAACTGCTCGGCCAGCCAATTCCGTTCAGTGACATCGTTGGCCAGAGCGAGGCGAAGAAAGCCGCCGAGCAAGGCGCCGAACCCCAGGCCTATGCCTTCGCCCTCAAGGTCAAGGGCCAGTACCACGGGCAGAAGCTCGCTGGCACCGGCAAGATCGGCGGCCTGCTGGCCCTCAAGGACAGCAGCAGGCCGTTCCCGCTCCAGGCCCAGGCGCAGATTGGCGACTCGCGCATCGAGCTGCGCGGCAGCCTCACCGATCCACTGAACCTGGGCGCCCTGGACCTGCGCCTGAAGCTGGCGGGCACTAGCCTGGGCAACCTCTATCCATTGACCGGGGTGACCCTGCCCGATTCCCCGCCGTACTCCACCGATGGCCACCTGAGCGCCAAGCTGCACGACCCGGCCGGCGCGACGTTCAGCTACAAGGATTTCAACGGCAAGATCGGCGACAGCGACATCCACGGCAACCTGACCTACGTGGCCAGCCAACCCCGGCCCAAGCTCAGCGGGGCGCTGGTTTCCAACCAGCTCCTGTTCCGCGACCTGGGGCCGCTGATCGGCGCCGACTCCAATGCCAAGCAGAAGGCCCGGGGCGGCGAGAGCAAGCAACCGGCGGACAAGGTGTTGCCGGTGGAGGAGTTTCGCACCGAGCGCTGGCGCGATATGGACGCCGACGTCGAGTTCACCGGCAAGCGCATCGTCCACAGCTCCGACCTGCCGTTCACCGATCTCTATACCCACCTGGTGCTCAACGACGGCCAGCTCAGCCTGGAACCCCTGCGCTTCGGCGTGGCCGGCGGCAAGCTCGATGCCCAGGTACGCCTCAATGGCCACACCGCGCCCATGGAAGGCCGGGCCCGGCTGACCGCGCGCAACTTCAAGCTCAAGCAACTGTTCCCCACCTTCGAGCCCATGAAGACCAGCTTCGGCGAGCTCAACGGCGATGCCGATCTCTCCGGGCGCGGCAACTCGGTGGCGGCCCTGCTGGGCAGCGCCAACGGCGACCTGAAGATGCTGATCAACGATGGCGCCATCAGCCGCGGGCTGATGGAGATCGCCGGGCTCAACGTCGGCAACTATGTGGTGGGCAAGTTGTTCGGCGACAAGGATGTGAAGATCAACTGCGCCGCCGCCGACTTCGGCATCAAGACCGGCCTCGCCACTTCGCGCCTGTTCGTCTTCGATACCGAGAACGCCATCATCTATGTCGATGGCACCGCCAACATGGCCACCGAGCAGCTGGATTTGACCATCACCCCCGAGTCCAAGGGCCTGCGCCTGTTCTCCCTGCGCTCGCCACTCTATGTGCAGGGCAAGTTCATCCAGCCCAGCGCCGGGGTCAAGGCCGTGCCGCTGGTATTGCGTGGAGCGGGAATGGTGGCGCTGGGGGTGATCGCCGGTCCGGCGGCAGGGCTCCTGGCGTTGGTGGCGCCGAGCAATGACGAACCCAACCAGTGCGCGCCACTGTTGCAGCAGATGCGTGCGGGCAAGGCGCCGGCGACGGTCAAGCCGGGCAAGTAAGACAGGGACTGAGAGGGGCCGGCCCGTTCCTGCATCCAGGGGCGGGCCGGGCAGGCGCTACAGGTCTTGGAGGATGTCCGCCATGTCGTCGGCGTGCTCTTCTTCCTGGGCCAGGATTTCTTCGAACAGGCGGCGGGTGGTCGGGTCCTTGTCGCCGATGTACTGGATGATCTCGCGGTAGCTGTCGATGGCGATCCGCTCGGCCACCAGGTCCTCGTAGACCATTTCCTTCAAGCTACTGCCGGCCACGTATTGGGCATGGGACTTGGCCGACAGCAGGTCGGGGTTGAATTCCGGTTCGCCACCCAGCTGGACGATGCGCTCGGCCAGCTTGTCGGCATGCTCGGCTTCCTGGGTGGCGTGTTCGAGGAACTCGTCGGCGGCCACGCTGGCCTTGAGCCCGTTGGCCATGAAGTAGTGGCGCTTGTAGCGCAGCACGCAGACCAGCTCGGTGGCCAGGGCTTCATTGAGCAGGCGCAGCACTTCCTCGCGATCGGCGTTGTAGCCGGCGGTCACGGCGCCGTTCTCCACGTGGCTGCGGGCCCGTTCGCGCAGGCTGTTCACATCGGACAAATGCATCTGGCTCATATTGGTTTCTCCTAGGGGGCTAATCCGTCTTGCGCCGGGCTCTGCGGGCCTGGTCGCTACCTAGGGTGTGAGTCGCGGGAGCGGCAAAAAGTTTGATCGGATGTGCCGCGACGGCCAGCTTCAGCTGCGACCCAGCAACGGGTGCCCGGCCAGCAGCGCCTCCTGCTGCAACCACTGGAGGAATACCCGCACCGGCGGATGGCGCTCGCGCCCGGGCACGCACAACGCGCAATAGCCGGCGCCGCCCACATGGATGTCCGGGCGGTAGGCCTGCAACAGACCGCTGGCCACGCTCTGCGATACCAGGATATTGCTGGCCAGCACCAGGCCCTGGCCAGCGATGGCCGCTTGCAGGGCGTACTGCTCTTCGTCGTAGGAGCGTACCTGCGGCTGGCCCTCGAGCCAGTTTTCCCCGGCCTGGGCACACCAGGCCTGCCAGCCATCGGCATACAGCGTGGAGCTGCGCCAGTGCACGCTGATCAGCGCCGGCCGTTGTTGCCCGGCCAGCGCCACTTGTTGCGGCGAGCCATAGACCGCGAAGCGTTCATCGAACAGGCACAGGCCGTGCAAATTCAGGTAGCCGTCCTGGCTATAGCGGATGGCCACGTCGATGCTGGCATCCTGTTGCAGGTCCACCACCTCGCACTGTGTGTCCAGGCGCAGGTTGATGCCTGGATGCTGGGCGTAGAAGCGACCCAGGCGCGGCACCAGCCACAGGGCGGCGAAGGCGGCCGTGGTGGACACCGTCAACTGCCCGTTGTCCGGAGCCGGGCGCAGGGTGGCGACGCTCTGCGCCACATCCAGCAGGGCGCCATGCAGGCTGTGGAACAAGCGATCGCCGGCTTCGGTGAGGCGCACCTGGCGTGGCAGGCGTTCGAACAAGGGCACGCCCAGCCATTGCTCCAGGCTGCGGATCTGATGGGACACTGCCGTGGGCGTCACCGACAGGTCGTCGGCCGCCTCCTTGAAGCTCAGCAAGCGCGCGGCAGACTCGAAGGTCCGCAGGGCGGTGAGAGGCAGGTGGGCGAACATAGAGCTCTCCATAGCTGAGTTGAATTCATCTGAATGGATTTTAATTCGTTTGTTGGCGAATGCCGCTGGCTCTAGCTTTAGCGCGAAATCGATAGGCATTCAAGGCCGTCCAGGTTCTAGCGCATGAGGAAGTTCAGATGAGTAAAGTTCTTGTAGTCCATGGCAGTCCCCGAGGCGAGCGATCCCACAGCCGGCGCCTGGCCGAGGTATTCCTGCAGGCCTGGCAAGCGGCCAACCCCCAAGGTTCGTTGACCCGCCGAGAAGTCGGGCGCGGGACCATTCCCCATGTCAGCGAGGCCTTCATCGCCGCGGCGTTCTATCCACAACCCGAGGCCCGCCCGCTGTCGATGCAGGCCGACCTGGCCCTGAGCGATGAGTTGGTCGGCGAGCTGTTCGAGCACCAGCGCCTGGTGATCTCGGCGCCCATGCACAATTTCAGCGTGCCCAGCGGCATCAAGGCCTGGGTCGACCATATCGTGCGCCTGGGGCTGACCTTCGACACCCAGCTGGACAACGGCGTGGCCCACTACCAGCCGCTGGTACTGGGCAAGAAGGTGCTGGTCATCACCAGCCGTGGCGGCGGCGGTTTCGGCCCGGGTGGCGAGTACGAGGCGATGAACCACGCCGACCGCTGGCTGCGTACCGCCCTGGGCTTCATGGGCATCGACGACGTCACGGTGATCGCGGCCGAAGGCGAAGAGTCGGTGCCCGAGCGATTCCAGCAATCCTGCGTCCAGGCCGAACAGCAATTGCTGGCCCTGGCCCGGCGCTTCTGAGGTATGCCCATGGCCTGGGGATTGTTGTTGCTGGCTGCGGCCTTCGAGGTGGCGTTCGCCATGGGCATGAAGTACGCCGAAGGTTTCACCCGGCCCTGGCCGTCGCTGCTGACCCTGGTGGCGGCGCTGGGCGGGGTCTACTTCCTGACCCTGGCCCTGCGCGAGCTGCCGGTCAGCGTGGCGTATCCGATCTGGACCGCCATCGGCTCCCTGGGCACGGTGCTGCTGGGGTTCGCCTTGCTGGGCGAGAGCCTGACGCCGCTCAAGCTGGTGTCGGTGGGGTTGATCCTGGCGGGGGTAGTGGGGCTCAAGCAGGGCGCGTGAGGGCTTGTCATGGGGCGGTCGCCAAACGGTCACAAAGACTGACCACGGCCTTGGTTATGGTCTAGCTTTCAGCCAGGCCACCGTCCCCGTACAAGGATGTCCCCATGTCCCAAGAGCTTGCCACCCGTTATCCCCTGGTCCTGGTGCCCGGCATGCTCGGTTTTGTCCGCCTGCTGCTCTATCCCTATTGGTACGGGATCATCCCGGCCTTGCGCCAGGGTGGCGCCCAGGTGTTTGCGGTACAGGTCTCGCCGCTCAACTCCAGCGAGGTGCGCGGCGAGCAACTGCTGGCGCAGATCCAGCAGATCCTGGAGCAGACCGGCGCCGCCCGGGTCAACCTGATCGGCCATAGCCAGGGCGCGCTCACGGCACGCTACGCGGCGGCCCGGCGGGCGGACCTGGTGGCTTCGGTGACGTCGGTGGCGGGCCCCAACCATGGTTCCGAGCTGGCGGACTACCTGCAGCGGCATTCCCCGGCCCATAGCTGGCGTGGACGCATGCTGAGCCTGCTGCTGCGTGGGCTCTCGGCGCTGATGACGCTGCTGGAGACCGGCTATCGCGGGCCGAAGCTGCCTTCGGACATCCATGCTTCGCACCAGTCGTTGACCAGCGAGGGCGTGGCCCTGTTCAACCGCCAGTATCCACAGGGCCTGCCGGCGACCTGGGGCGGGCAGGGCGCGGAAGAGGTCGCCGGCGTGCGCTACTACTCCTGGTCCGGCACCTTGCAGCCGGGCAAGACCAATCGTGGCGGGAACTTGATGGACGGCTCGAGCCGCAGTTGCCGGTTGTTCGCCCGGACCTTCGTGCGCGAGGCCGGGCAGTGCGACGGCATGGTGGGCCGCTACAGCTCGCACCTGGGAATGGTCATCGGCGACGACTATCCCCTGGACCACTTCGATATCGTCAACCAGTCCCTGGGGCTGGTGGGCAAGGGCGCCGAGCCAATCCGCCTGTTCGTCGAGCATGCCCGGCGGCTGAAGGCGGCCGGGCTTTGAACCGGTGGTTCTTCAGGCCGTACGCAGGCGCGAGCCCAACTCCTGGGTCCAGCGTTCGGACAGCACCACGCCGCCCAGGGTCAGGACCCCGCCCACCAGGTGGAACCAGGCCAGTTGCTCGCGCAGCACCACGGCGGCGATCAGCGCGGTGACCAATGGCAGCAGGTTGAAGAACAGCGTGGTCCGGCTCGGCCCCAGGCGTACCACGGCTTGCATCCAGGCCAGTGGCGCGAGCATCGAGGCCAGCAGGCAGGCGTAGAGCACCAGCGGGATGTTCTGCAGGGTCGGGCCCACTTTCGGCGATGCCAGGAACAACGGCAGCAGCACCAGCACCGCGACCAGTACCTGCAAGTACAGCAGCACCAGGGGTGGCAGGCGCAGCTGCCATTTCTTCAGCAGGGTGCTGTACACCGCATAGGCCAGGGTGGCCACCAGCATCATCGCGTCGCCCAGGTTGACCCCGTGCTGCAGCAAGCTGGCCAGGCTGCCCGAGGACACCACCACCAGCACCCCGGCGAAGGACAGCACTGCGCCGACCAGCGCCCCGGCGGTCAGGCGCTGGCCCAGCACCGCGATGGCCATGGCCAGGGACATCAGCGGCATCAGGGAAAGGATGATGCCCATGTTGGTGGCCGAGGTCTGGATGGCGGCGAAGTAGGCCAGGCTCTGGTACACCGCCATGCCCAGTACGCCGAGGACGAAGATCCGGCCAAGGTTCGGGCGGATCACCGGCCAGTGGCGGCGCACCGGTCCGAGCATGAACGGGGTGAACAACAGGCCCGCCAGCAGCCAGCGATAGAAACCGATCTCCGCAGGGAAGATCGCCCCCACTGCGAGTTTGTTGACCACGGTATTGCCGGCCCAGATGAAGACGGCCAGTAATGGATAAGCGTATTGCATGGAGACAGCCAGGAAGTGAATGAGGGCTGATTATCCTCCTGTCCGGATCAACGCCTATACTGCGAACCGGACAACCCGCCCCTGCATCCGGACAGCATGAGCAAAAAACACATCGACCTGCTGGACTTCCACGGGCTGCCCGCGCCGGTGTACTTCCGCTATGCCGACTTCGCCGCCCACAGCCATGCCCTGGAGCACCGCCATCCCTGGGGTTGCCTGGAGTATTCGGCCCATGGCGTGATGCACATGGAGATCGCCGGCCAGCGCTTCATGTCGCCGCCCCAGTACGCGGTCTGGGTGCCGCCCTATACCGTCCACAGTTTCTATACCAGCCAGCCGATCAACTATCGCGCGGTGCTGCTGGCGCCGGAGCTATGCCGCGACCTGCCGCAGCAAGGCTGCACCTTGAGCATCAGCGAGATCCTCAAGGCGATCCTCAAGGACTTCGCCAGCCGGGACGTGCAGATCCCCGAGGGCGCAGCCGACCAGCGCCTGGCCCAGGTACTGCTGGACCAGTTGCGCCAGGCTCCGGTGCACACCTGCTTTCTGCCCTACGCCAACAATCCCGACCTGCTGCGGGTGCTCCAGGCGCTGCAGGCCGAGCCGGGCAACAACCAGCCGTTGGCCTACTGGGCGCAACAGGCCCATGTCAGCGAGCGGACCCTGGCCCGGCAGTTCGTGCGCGAGCTGGGCATGAGCTTCGGCGAGTGGCGCCAGCGCCAGCGGTTCCTGGCGGCGATCCAGATCCTGGAGAGCCCCCGCAGCATCCAGGAGATCGCCTTCGACATGGGCTACAGCAGCGCCTCGGCGTTCATCGCGATGTTCCAGCGCCACGCCGGCTGCACCCCCGAGCAGTACCGCCGGGCCGGCCTGCAGAACAGGTGAAGGTGTAACAGGCTTTGTCTACACTGCCTGGGAGGCCGCGCCCATCGGTGCGGTGACAAGGAGAAAACTCCATGAAGATGTTGCGTATCCCGTTGCTGATGGTGGGCCTGCTGCTGTGCTCCCAGGGTTTTGCCGCTACCGCCCAGCAGAACAAGATGACCACCTGTAACACTGAAGCCACCGCCAAGAGCCTCAAGGGCGATGAGCGCAAGGCCTTCATGAGTACCTGCCTCAAGGCTGCGCCGGCCGCCGCCGCGACGCCTTCCACGCCCCAGGAAAGAATGAAATCGTGCAACGCCGACGCCACGACCAAGGCGCTCAAGGGCGATGCGCGCAAGACCTTCATGAGCGACTGCCTGAAGAAAAAATGATCGCGGATCGATGGGGGCGAGGCGTCGGGAACCCGCTGGCGCCTGGCCCCCATCGAGGTCCGGCGCTACGGGCCGGCCATAAACATCCATTGTTTCAAATAGTTATCTAAGTAATTACCGCTCGTCGGTTTTTTAGGGGGATACCCGATTTACATTTAGAATTTATGCCCTTCGAGAATAGGCGCCTGGATGCGCCGTATGGGCACTTCCCCAGTGTCCGTTTCAAGGGAATGACAGCATGCCGCGTTTTGGCTGGTTGAAGCCTGTTGTAGCGTTTTGTGCTCTATCTGGTTCTTTTGTCGTTTGCGCCGAGCCTTTCCAGACGCCGGGCGACCGCGACCTGATTCGCGACCGCCAGCAGCAATTGCTGCAGGAGCAGCAACGACGTCTCGATGAACTCCAGCAACTGCCCGGCAAGACCTTGCCCGCCGAACCGGCTCCCCAGCCTGACGAGCAGCGCTGCTTCACCATCAGGACGGTAGTCCTCAAGGGCGCCGAGCACCTGAGCGCCGCCGACCAGGAGCGCCTGGTGGCTCCCTATCGCGACCAGTGTCTGTCGGTTGCACAGATCAACACCCTGCTCAAGGCCATCACCCACCACTACCTGCAAATGGGTTATGTCACCACCCGGGCCTACCTGCCGGCCCAGGAGTTGGGGGCCGGGCAACTGACGATCGTGGTGGTCGAAGGTCGCCTGGAGAGCCTGGACAGTTCTGCCCTGGCCAGTTCCCGGGAGCTGGCCATGGCGTTTCCCGGTACCACCGGCGAGGTGCTGAACCTGCGGGAGCTGGAGCAACTGGTGGATCAGCTGAGCCGCCTACCGTCGCGCCAGGTCGAACTGGAACTGGCCCCCGGCGCGCAGCTCGGCGACAGCCGGGTGGGTCTCAAGGGCGAGCGCCTCAAGCCCTGGCGGCTATCGGCGACGCGCAACAACAACGGTGACAAGAGCACCGGTGAACAGCAGATGGGCCTCGGCCTGGATTGGGACAGCCCTCTCGGGCTGGCGGACCAGTTGAGCCTGCGGGCCAACCAGGACGCAGTCAGCGACCGTTGGCGTCATTCCGACAACCAGAGCCTGTTCTACAGCCTGCCCTGGGGCTGGTGGACCTTCAGCTATTCCTATAGCCAGAGCTACTACCGCACCCGCAACGACGCCACCGGCTTCAGCTTCTCCATGGATGGCCTGAGCAAAAACCAACAGCTGCGGGCCGAACGCGTGCTGCACCGGGACAACCTCAGCAAGACCGGCATGAGCCTGGGGATCAGCCACCTGCGGACCCGCAACTACATCGACGACAACCTGATCGACGTCTCCAGCAACCGCATCACCGAAAGCCAGCTGGGGTTCAACCACGGGCGGCGCATCGGCAACGCCCTGGTCAACGCCGACATCGGTTGGCAGCAGGGCATCGGCGCCCTCGACGCCCAGGCCAGCGGACATCCCCGTGGCAGCGAGCCGGTGTCGCGCTACAACAAGTACAGCCTGACCCTGAGCTACCTGCAGCCCTTTCGCTTGTGGAACGAGAACTTCAGCTTCGACAGCATGGCCACCGGGCAGCGTAGCGAAGACTCGCTCTTCAGCCCCCAGCGCATCAGCCTCGGCGGCCTCAACTCGGTACGCGGCTTCCAGGACCAGACCCTCTCCGGCAACAGTGGCGGCTACTGGCGCAACCAGCTGCGCTGGCGCCGGGCGGTGACCTGGCAGGCGCTGCAACCCTTCGTCCAGGAGTACGGACTGGCCTTCGCCTACGACGTCGGGGCGATCAAGGGCGACCGCTACAACCGCGATGCCAAGGGGCGCCTGAGTGGCAACGCTATCGAACTCAATGCCCGCGGCCAGTATCTGGCGGCATCGCTCAGTTTCGCCCGCTCCCTGGAGCGGCCGGCAATTATCGAGAGGCGAGAACACCCGGTGTACTTCCGGATAGACCTGTTCTTCTGACTCTACTCAACCGTTAGTGGATGGATGATTTGCACATGGACGTACGCAAGCCTTTTGCCCAATACATTGCCTTGTCGCTGTCGGGGGTCCTGTTCCTCAACCCGATCGTCAGCGTCGCCGCCGAGCTGGCCCTGGACCCGGCGGCCGGCGGTAATGCGACCATCGGAGCGGCGGGTAACGGCGTACCCATCGTCAACATCAACACGGCCAACGGCAGCGGCTTGTCCCACAACAAGTTCAGCGAATACAACGTCGGCAGTAACGGCCTGATCCTCAACAACGCCACTGGCTCGACCCAGAGCACCCAGCTGGGTGGCTACATCCTCGGCAACCCCAACCTCAAGGGCCGGGCGGCGCAGGTCATTCTCAACGAAGTCACCGGCAGCAACCGCAGCACGCTGGCTGGCTACACCGAGGTGGCCGGGCAGTCCGCCAGGGTCATCGTCGCCAACCCCCATGGCATCACCTGCAACGGTTGCGGCTTCATCAACACCCCGAGGGCGACCCTGACCACCGGCAAGCCGGTTATCGAAGGCCAGCGGCTCGACCGGTTCCAGGTCGAGGGTGGTGACATCAGCATCGAGGGCGCCGGGCTCAATGCCAGCAACATCGACCAGTTCGACCTGATCACCCGCAGCACCAAGCTCAATGCCAACCTCTACGCCAAGAAGCTCAACGTCATCACCGGGCGCAACGACGTCAAGGCCGACGACCTGAGCGTCACGGCCCGCGACGGCGAGGCCGATGCCAAGCCGGAGCTGGCCATCGACAGCTCGGCGCTGGGTGGGATGTATGCCGGGGCCATCCGCCTGGTGGGCACGGAACGGGGCGTGGGGGTGAACATGTCCGGGGACATGGCCGCCAGCACCGGCGACATCCAGATCGACGCCAATGGCAAGGTCACGGTAGCGGGTATCAGCGCCAACCAGGCCATCGCCGTGAAGGCCCGGGACATCGATCTCAAGGGCAAGGCCTATGCCGGTAGCGAGGCGACCTTGGAGGCCCGCGAGCAGGTCCAGGTACGCACCAGCCTGGCGGCCCGTGACCGGGTCCAGGTGGTGGACGCCGCGCAGGTGGTCAACCACGGCATCATCGAGGCGGGGGTCAATGCCGACAACAGCCGCAACGACCACGGCGAGGTCAAGCTGGTCGCCGGCAACCTGGAGAACCGTGGGGATGTCCTGGCCAGTCGCAATCTCGAACTCACGGCACGCCAGGCCCTGAACAACCAGGGCGGGGTGATCCAGGGGCCCAAGGTACAGGTCAACGCCGCACGAGTTCTCAACCAGGGCGAACAGGCACGGCTGCTGGCCCAGGACGAATTGGTGCTCAATACCCCGGCCATCGCCAACCTGGGCGGCCTGATCCGCTTCGGCGACCGGCAAGCCGTGGACCTGGCGCTTGATAGCTTGAACAACAATGGCGGGCGCCTGGAGGTGGCGGCCGCGGGGTTGACCGTCAAGGCTCGCGAGGTGAGCAACCAGAAAGGCTCGGTGATTGCCGACAAGCTGCACATCACCGCCGACCGGCTGGATAACCAGCAGGGCCTGATCGGCGCCAGCCAGGATGCAGCGACCTTCGTCATCGCCGAGCAGCTCAACAACAATGCCGGCCGGCTCCAGGCCCAGACCCTGCTCAAGACTTCCGGCGGCGAAGTGCTCAACCAGGGTGGCAAGCTGCTAGCCGACCAGGTCACGATGACCGGCAAGCGCCTGGACAACAGCCATGACGGCCTGGTCAGCGCCGAGCAGGGTGCTTTGCACCTGGAACTCGAGCAGGACCTGCTCAACGTCAGCGGCAAGCTCCAGGCCACCTCGCGGCTGGACCTCAAGGCCGCCAGCGTCGACAACCACAACGGGACCCTGCACGGCCCGCAACTGATCCTCGGCAGTACCGGCAAGCTCGACAACCAGGGCGGCACCGTGGATGCCGGCAACCTGGAGCTGCGGGTCGCCGACATCGACAACCAGGGCGGCCTGCTGCAAGGCAAGGAGCAGTTGTTGCTGGTGGCCAGGGACTTGGCGAACGACCAGGGCCAGGTCATCGGCAACGTGGTGGATGTCACCCTCGACAGCCTCAGCCAGAACCAGGGCGGGGTGGTGAGCGCCGAGGCTGGCAAGCTGACGCTGACCGTCACCCAGCACCTGAACAACGCCCTGGGCCATCTGCAGGCCAAGCATGGCGACGTGGAACTCAAGACGGGTGGGTTGGCCAACCGGGGTGGCGTGGTGGTGGGCAACCAGGTACAGGTCAGCAGCCATGGGTTACTGGATAACCGGGGCGGGCAGTTGGTGGGGGATCGCCTGACCATTGGCGCCCAGCGCCTGGACAACCGCGAAGCCGGCCTGCTGGCGGCGGGCAGCGATGGCCTGAAACTGACCCTGGAGGCCGACGGCGCGACCCCGGGCCAACTGTTCAACAGCCAGGGCCGCCTGCAAAGCGACGGCCATCTGCAACTGAGCGGTGGCCAGTTGAACAACGCCGGCGGGGTGTTGCTGGGTAACAGTGTCGGGATCGACGCCGCAGGCCTGGACAACAGTGCCGAGGGCGCGGTGGTGGCCAAGGCCGGTGCCGTGGAACTGGACCTGAAC
The DNA here is from genome assembly GCF_009380155.1 of Pseudomonas piscis. Lineage (GTDB taxonomy): Bacteria > Pseudomonadota > Gammaproteobacteria > Pseudomonadales > Pseudomonadaceae > Aquipseudomonas > Aquipseudomonas piscis. The sequence goes on from NZ_WHUV01000004.1 coordinate 534,974, forward strand.
AATGGCGTGCTGAACAACCGCGGCGGCACCATCGATGCCGCCAATCAGAAGCTGCGCGCCAGCCAGTTGGCGCTGCTGGACAACCAGGGCGGTACGCTCAAGGGCAAGCGCCTTGAGGTCCAGGGCACGACCCTGGACAACCGCCAGGGGCAACTGCTGGCCGGCGCCGATGGCTTGAGCCTGGTGGGTGACAGCCTGAAGAACAGCCAGGGCCTGGTCCTGGCCAAGGACGGCCATGGCGAGATTGCCCTGGGCCAGGGCACCCTCGAGAACCAGGGTGGCACCGTACAGGGCGCGTCCCTGGGCGTGACTGCCGGAGTCTTGGACAACAGCGCCCTGGATGGCAAGGCCGGATTGATCAGCAGCCAGGCCGGCGCTCTCAAACTGGTGGTGGACCGCCTGACCAACCAGGCGGGCAAGCTCTACGCCAGTGGCCTGCTCAAAAGCACCGGGCAGGTTATCGACAACCGCCTGGGTGGCCAGATCAGTGCCCAGCAGCTGGACCTGAACGCTGCGGCCAACCTCTACAACCAGGGTGGCCTGGTGGAGTCGGCCGGCTCCCTGCTACTGGTGGGCGGCAACCTCGACAACAGCGCCGGCGGTCGCGTCCGGGCCCTGGCTGGCGAGCAGAGCCGGATCACCCTGGGTGGCGTTCTGAACAACCAGGGCGGCAGTCTTGCCCTGGGGTCCAGTGCCCTGGCACTGAGTGCCGGGCTATTGAGCAACATCGGTGGTGGCGTCGAACACGCCGGTACCGGCCTGTTCAAACTCGACCTGGGGGCGCTGTCCGGTGCCCAGGGGCGTATCACTGGCCTGGGTGTTGGCGACTGGGATATCGGAGCAGTGGATCGTAGCGGGCTGATGCAGCTCAACGGTGCGCTGGACCTGAGTATCGGCGGCGACCTCACGCTCAATGCCGGCGACCGCATCGCCAGCGCCAATGGCCTGCGCCTGGGCGCCGCGACTCTGAACAACGCTGGCGAACTGGCCAGCGATGGCTACCTGACCCTGGACCTGACCGGCAACCTGAACAACAGCGGCCTGCTGTCCTCCAGGGGCAAGTTGACCATCGGAGCCGGCGACCTGAACCAGAATGGCGGGCGCATCGCCAGTGGCGGCGATACCGAGCTCAACCTGCGTGGCACCCTGGACAACCTCGGCCGGCTGATCGCCAGCCAGAACCTCTACACCTCGGCGGCGCAGATCAACAACCGTGGCACTCTCGGCGCCCTGGGCCAGTTGCAGTTGCGCTCCGGCAATGGCATCAGCAACAGCGCCGATAGCCTGATCTACAGTGGTGCCGACATGCTCCTGCGGGGCAACAGCCTGAGCAACAGCGATGGCGACATCTACAGTGTCGGCAACCTCAGTTTCGCCGCCCTCGACGGTGGCCGCGCCAGCTTGCTGAGCAACCGCTCCGGAACCATCGAGAGCGAAGGCGACATGCATCTCAACATGGCGACCCTGGAGAACGCCATGGACTGGTACAAGACCAGCCAGAGCATCAGCAAGCGCTTTATCGAGATCAACTGCACTGACTGCTCCGGTCGCCATCACACCGCCACCTACATCGTCAACACCACCTACCAGGACGTCATGGGCGACCATTCGGCCGCGGCCCGGCTGGTGTCCAACCGTGACCTGACCATCAACGCCGACACGGTGGAGAACCAGCAGAGCCTGATCGCCGCCAACCGCAACGCCTCGGTCACGGCCAGCAACTTCTACAACCGGGGCCTGACCCTGGACCAGCGCGCCGAGAGCATCAGCTACTACCTGCAGGACGTGAGCAAGGGGGCGTTCCGCGCCGCCGAGCGCGCCACCAACGCCTGGAATGCCGCCAACCGCGATCGTGCACCGGGCCAGCAAGACCCGCTGCCGACGGTAGTGACCCAGTATCCGCAGCTCGAGCCCCATACCGTGGTCCGCCCGGGCACCCAGACCGCCTATGCCGCTACCCTGCAGGCCGGACAGCACCTTGACCTGAATGTCAGCGGCAACCTGGAGAATGGTGTACTGAGCGAGCAGGCACGGGCCCAGCTCACCGGCCAGACGCTACAGAACAGCCTGTCCCAGGTGGGCGGCCAGGTGATCACGGTCAACGCGCAGAGCTCCGCCGCCGCCAACCAGGTGGCCAAGGATGTGCAGCGAGTCGAGCGGATCGCCGCCGATGGCACGACCCAGGTCACTTTCGTTCCGGTGGACTTCGCCGGCGTGCCTTTCGCCGCCGTGGACCCGACATCGCTCTCCAGCTTCCGCGTGCCCCAGGGAGAGTACGGCCTGTTCGTCAAGAGCCAGAACCCCCAAGGCCGCTATCTGATCGAAACCAATCCGACCTTTACCGACCTCTCGCGCTTCATGAGTTCGGACTACATGCTCGGCCACTTGAACTACAACGACGACAAGACCTGGCGTCGCCTGGGCGACGGGCTCTATGAAACCCGGATGATCCGTGATGCGGTGCTGGCCCAGACCGGGCAGCGCTTCCTCGCCGCCGGGTTGACCAGCGACTACGACCAGTATCGCTACCTGATGGACAACGCCATCGCTTCCAAGGACCAGCTCAAGCTCAGTGTCGGTGTGTCCCTGACTCCGGCCCAGGTGGCTTCGCTGACCCACGACATCGTGTGGATGGAAACCCGCGAAGTGCAGGGTGAGAAAGTGCTGGTGCCGGTGCTGTACCTGGCCCAGGCGGAAAGTCGTAACCTGCGCGGCGGCAGCCTGGTACAGGGGCGCGACATGAACCTGATCGCCGGGGGCGACCTGAGCAACGTCGGTACCCTGCGCGCCAGCAACGACCTGAACGTGAACGCCGGGGGCAGCCTCTACCAGGGCGGCCTGATCGAAGCCAACGAGCGCGTCAGCCTGATGGCCCAGGACAGCGTGCGCAACGCCCTGGCCGGTGAGATCCGCGGCAATCAGGTCAGCGTCAGCGCCATCAAGGGCGACATCCTCAACGACCGTACGGCGGTGGCCGTGGGCTATGGCTCCGGCAGCCGGACCATCCTCGACCAGGGCAGCCAGATCAGCGCGCGGCAGACGCTCGACCTCAGCGCCGGCCGCGACCTCACCAACAAGGGCCAGATCGCCAGCGCCGGCGATGCCAAGCTCAGTGCCGGGCGTGACATCGACCTGCTGGCGGTGCAGGACCATACCTTCACCCAGAGCGCCATCCGCCGCGGCCTGGTGACCAGCGACACGGTGCAGACCCTGGGTTCCAGCGTGAGTGCCGGCGGCAACCTGCAGCTGGAGGCTGGACGCGATCTGGCGGTGGTGGCGAGCAAGGTCGATGCCGGTCATGACCTGACCCTCGAAGCCAAGCGCGACATGGTCATCGCCTCGGCCCAGGACGAGCAGTCCTCGACCTTCTACCAGAAGAAGAAAGGCTCCTGGGGCAAGAGCAAGACCACGCGCAGCGCCGACTCCTCCACCAGCAACGTGGCCTCGCAAATCAGTGCCGGGCACGACCTGATGGTCAACGTCAGCCAGGACAAGGACGGGCGCATCAGTCTCAACGGCGGACGCGACGTGACCGTGATCGGCAGCGAGCTCAAGGCCGGCAACGACCTGCTGGTCGGTGCCACCCGGGATGTCAGCCTGGTATCGGCCCAGGAGCATCAGGACAGTTCCTACAGCCAGAAGAAGAAAGGCAGCTTCGGCCTGAACAAGAGCGGCAACAGCCGCAACTCCAGCAGCACCACCCAGGTGGGCAGCGAGCTCAGCGCCGGCAACGATGCGGTGATCATCGCCGGGACCAACGTCAACCTCTCGGCCAGCTCCGTGGAGGCCAAGCGCGATGCCGAGGTGCGGGCCGGGCTGGTGGACAAGAACGGCGATATCAACCTGATGGATGCGGCCAATACCTCCAGCAGCCAGAGTGACAAATACAAGAGCAAGGTAGGTTTCTCCAGTTCCGGCGGTTTCGTCTCCGTCGCCTCAGGGAAGAAATCGGGGCAGGAGCAGCAGCAGAGCCAGAGCGTCGGCAGTGTGGTCAGCGCCGGGCGCGACACCACCCTGCAAGCCGCGCGTGACGTCAACATGATCGGCAGCACGGCGGCGGCTGAGCGCAACCTCAATGTCGGCGCCGGACGCGATGTCAATGTCCTGGCCGGCAGCAACAGCCAGGACCAGAGCCACTGGAAGTCGGAGAAACACACCGGCTTGTCCCTGAGCAGTGATCGCAATGGTGTCACTGCCTTCCTCGGCCACGAAAACCTCAAGGAGAAATCCCGCAACGCCCAGGAAACGGTGGCGCCGAGCCAGTTGCTGGCCGGGCAAGATGCGACTATCAAGGCCGGTCGCGACCTGACCCTGGAAGGCTCGCGGGTGGATGCCAAGCGCGATGTCAACCTGCAGGCCGGGCGTGACATCAGTATCGATGCCGGCAAGGAAACCAGCATCGAGGAACGCAGCAAGAGCCGTGACCGCAATGGCCTGACGGTCAATGTCAGCCACAACTTCGGCAACACCATGGATGCCCTCAAGGGCACCGGCAAGGGCCAGGACAACGTGAGCAAGGCGTCCAGCGTGCTGAGCACCGTGGATGCCATCAACCAGTTCACCTCGGGGCCGACGACCGCCACTCATTTCGGCACGGCCAGCCAGTCCAGCAGCTCGCGCCAGGAGGTGCACGGCAACAGCCCGAGCAGCCTGGGGGCCGGACGTGATATCAGTGCCGTGGCCGGCAATGACATCAGTATTCGCGGCGGGCACTTCGACGCCGGACGCGATATCACCCTGGTGGGCCGCGACATTGTCGTCGATGTGGCCCGCGGTTCGGTGGCCGAGGAGAGCAAGAACAGCCGCAGCCAGGGCGGGATCAACGGCCAGAGTGGCGGTGGCAGTGCCCGGGCCGGGATTGGCGGCAGCAATGGCACCGCCAGTGAGAAGTCGAATCAGGGTACCAGCACGCCTTCGCTGCTGCTGGCCGGGCGCGATGTCAGCCTTGAGGCCCGTGACAACCTGACCCTGGTGGGTACCCAGGTGCAGAGCGGGCGCGATATCGATCTCAGCGCCGGCAAGGACCTGACCATCCGCGCCGCAGAGAACGCTTCCAGCAGCGAGTCCAACCGCCGCAGTGGCGGCGGCGAGGTGGGCCTGGCCCTGGGCGGCAAGGACTTCATTTCGGTTTACGCCAGTGTCGACATGGGCAAGGGCAAGCTGGACCGTGAGGGCCAGGCGCAGCAGAACGCCAACCTGGTGGCGGGCGATCAGCTGCGCTTCAGCAGCGGCAAGGACACGACCATTGCCGGTGCGACCTTGCGCGGCGGTGATGTCGTCGGCCGGGTGGGCGGCGACCTGACTGTGTCCTCGGTGCCAGACACCGGCAAGGTCAGCGGCAAGCAGATGGATGCCAGTGTCACGGTGAGCATCGGCCTGGGCGGCGGGGGCAGCGTCAGCGGTTCCCTGGGCCTGGGCAAGACCACCGGCAAGACCAACTGGGTGCAGGAGCAGACCAGCATCACCGGCCAGAACGGCGTGGATATCCGCACCGAAAACCATACCCAGCTCGACGGTGCGTTGATTGCTGCCAACAACGGCAACCTCAAGCTGGACACCGGCACCCTGGGCTTCCGTGATATCGCAGGCCAAGACAAGGAGCACAGCTACTACCTGAATGCCGGCGGCACCTTCGGCTGGGGCGCTGGCGATGGCGCCAAGGCCACCGGTGGCAAGGACGTGGCCTTCACCACCGACAAGAGTCAGGAAGGCAAGGGCAAGACCGGGGCTTCCGGCTGGAGCGTCAGTGGCTACGACTACCGCAAGGACCGCGAGCAGGAGGTGCGCGCCACCGTGGGCGCCGGCAGCATCACCGTGCGCAACGATGCCAAGACTGGCCAGGACTCCACCGCCGGCCTGAACCGCGATCCGTCCCGGGCCTACGAAATCACCCGGGACAAGGAAAAGCGTACCGACCTGTATGTCTCGCAATCATCCCTGGACTCGGTGAGCCATCCGTTGCAGACCCTGAATCAATGGGTGCAGGGGATCAAGGACTACGGCAAGAACTCTTCGGCGGCGTTCACCCAGTACGGGGATCTGACCCATGCCGCGGATAAGGCCTTGGTAGATAACCCGGCTCTGGCTCCTTTGGCCTGGATACCTGGTTTCTTGCAGAAGGTCATGGATGAGTCGGCTTTCTACACCGGCGGAGTGATGCCGGGAGTCGTGAGCCATGGCGGAGTTGTCACCCAGGTACCGGCTCTGCTCACAGGCGACATGAGCTTCTATCGTGTGCAGATGGAGTACAAAAAAGATGCCAATGGCAAGGTATTTATTGATCCTGAAACCAACAAGCCGGTCCTGGACGTCGACGCGACACGCAATACCTTGCAGAGCTTACTGACACCTGACGATGATGCTGCCGTGTTCACCAATGGAATCCAGAACTCGTTGGATGCGGCCCTGGTCAACGGCGGCATGCAAACCGGGAAGGACAGTTTTATCCAGGCCTATAACCCGGAGCATGGCTTCCTGGGCGACTTGGTGGAGTCCCTGTGGGATGTCGTACTGGGCGGAGCTGTTCGTTCGGGCAACGCACGGCAACTCAGCGATTTCCTCGGGGCCGGAATCGACCAGGGCAACAAACTGGATGTATTCGGGCACAGCCAGGGTGGATTGCTGACGTACCGGGCCATTGCCGGACTCAACTTCAATGCCAACGGCAACGTGGGCAGCATCCAATTGTCGGGAGCGCCGGTTGGGTCGGCGGACTTCTTCCAGGCCGCTAAGAATGCCGGGTTCAATATCAGTGACGGGGCGTTCTTCCAGATCAACCGGCCGACCTCCACCATGTTCTTCAATACGCTACCGGTGACCGATACGGTGTCCGACTTCTTGGGGCTCAATGCTCAGCACTCGTCTGACCCTGTTGCTCGATTTTTCGGGTCGTTGGCCACGGCCGGCAAGTTGAAGGGCGCGGATAGTCCGCACTCGAACTACCTGTGTGTGGCCAAGGATATTTGTGGCGGGGCTAAGAGCGGGCTACAAGAGACCTTCAAGAAGACCGACAAGTACATCATCCCGACCTTGATCGATCAGTATGGCAACGACAAATTACTGGGTTCGCAATGAAAGTAGCACCGATAGCACTGATGGTAATGATCTGTGGGTTGCTGCCGGGATGCGGTGGCCCCCCTCTGGTCTATCAAACTGATCGCCTGGATTCCCGCATGCTCTGCCAGGAAGGGGCGAAGCGGGTCACCCTGATGCAGCGTTATTCCTTCGATCTGCCCGGGCCTTATCGGCATGCGCGGTGCGGAACCATCACTGGCGGGTTCGACTATGAAAAGGGCCGTGATGCGCTGTCTGTTGGGACCTCGGGATCTTTCTCCTATGGGGACATTCAGGTGACGGCTTCCGCGCTCTATATGCGGGTCAACAGCTTTCTCGATGGCTGGGGGGATGGCTTGCTCTATCCGCAGCAGGCCTTTCTTGAGGATCTGCTGGCCAGGCTGGCGCGGCCATCCCATACCGGTGTCAAGCCCAGCAGTCTCGACTGGGTGAACATGCAGGGCTATCAATGCCTGCGCTCCTACGAGCGTTGGGAAGGGACAGCGGTTGGTATCCTCGAGGACAAGGTCAAGTACTGGTGCTGGGAGCAGGAGAGCGGCCTGCAACAGCCGTTCTACGTGCATGCAGGCCAGCGCTTGCCCTTGGGGAGCAAGGGTTACGACCTGGATCAGGTGTTCATCGTGCCATTCTTCCAGAGCCTGAAGATCAACCCCTTGCCGGCGCCGGTACTGGCCAAGGCACGGGCTGATATCCAAGGGGTCTGTGCCCATGTCAAATCGCGCTACGACCACAAGTTGCCCTGGGGCAGTGACTATCCTGACCAGCGACTGATCCGGACACAATTGCACTACTGCGGCTACGACGTGCCCTTGCCTGATCTCAAGGCACCGACACCATCTGACGGCATGAGGAAATGAGCATGCATAAGTACTTGATGATCGCCGGGGCGCTCTTGGTAATGGGGGCGTGAGCCTCGCAAGCACAACGCGTCGAAGCCGCAGGTATCAAGTATTCGTTTATCAGCCAATACAAGGAATGAGCTTGCACGGAGTAACCAGGGCCATTCGCCGATGTATCGAAATCACCTTGCTCTGCGGTTTTTTGGGGATCATCAGTGGCTGCATGGCGCCCCCTCTGGTCTATGAAAATGATCGCCTGGACTCCCGCATGCTCTGCCAGGAGGGGGCGAAGCGAGTCACCCTGATGCAGCGTTATTCCTTCGATCTGCCTGGGCCTTATCAGCATGCGCGGTGCGGAACCATCACTGGCGGTTTTTACTATGACAAGCAGCTCGATGCGCTGTCGGTAGGGACTTCCGGGTCGTTCTCCTATGGCGATACCCAGGTGATGGCGTCCGCGCTCTATATGCGGGTCAACAGCTTTCTCAATGGCCGGGCGGACGGCTTGCCCTACCCGCGACAGGCGTTTCTGGACGATCTCCTGGCCCGTCAGGCCCTGCCCTCCTATCGTGGCGTCAAGCCCAGCAGCATCGATTGGGTGAGCATGCAGGGGCACCAATGCCTGCGCATCTACGAGCGTTGGGAAGGGCGGGCAGTCGGCATTTTCGAGGATGAGGTCAAGTACTGGTGCTGGGAGCAGGAGAGCGGTCTGCAACAGCCCTTCTATGTGCATGCCGGCCAGCGCCTGCCCTTGGGGAGCAAGGGCTACGACCTGGACCAGGTGTTCATCGTGCCGTTCTTCCAGAGCCTGAAGATCAACCCCTTGCCGGCGCCGGTGCTGGCTAAGGCCCGAGCTGATATCCAGGGGTTCTGCGCCCATGTCAAATCGCGCTACGACCAGAAGCTGCCCTGGGGCGATGATTATCCGGACAAGCGCCTGATCCTGACCCATCTGCATTACTGCGGCTACGACGTGCCCTTGCCTGATCTCAAGGCACCGACACCATCTGACGGCATAAGGAAATGAACATGTATAAGTACTTGATGATCACCGGGTTGCTCCTGGTAATGGGTGGTTGTGCTTCGCAACCGGCGCCAAAGAGCCAGGAAGCGGTGCTGGCCGAAGTAGCGGGCCTGATGTCCCGGCAGGGGCAGGCCACCGACCAGCTGCCTTCGTTACTGGTTACCCGGATCAACAGCCACGGCCTGCTGGCCGATCGTGTGACGATCGCGGCGGGAGGCGGGCAGGATCGTATGAACGTGCGTGAGCTGTTCGCCCAGGCTGCTGCCAGCGGCGGCGCCCGGGTGGTGATCTTCGGGGCCAGCCCGGCCCTGGACCAGGCTATCGTCGGTGGGGCGCTGAGCGAGCAGCGTTTTCCCGGCGTCTGGCTGCTCTTCGTCGGTGAGCCAGAGCAGTCCCGGCAGATGCAGGCCAGCGCCGAAGCGGCGGGCCTCAGGTACTCGTTCATCAGCCGCTACCAATGACCCTCCGAGCGTCTTCCACGGCTGGCTGAACCTCGGCTGTCACAGTCCGCAGGTAGGCTGCGAGCAGGCTCCCGCAGGGCGCCCGGCACTATTCCTGCGGGGTGAAGGCTGGCAGACTGCGGGTCTTTTCCCGCTGTCTGTCTTGAGGCTGTATGCCAACGTTTTCACAGCGTCACCTGTTGTTCATCAGTTGGATCATCATCTTTGGCGGCTTGCTGCTGGCCCTGCCGTTGCGCTTGCTGCCCAGCCTGCTGGCGGGCTTGTTGGTGTTCGAACTGGTGAACATGCTCACCCCGCAACTGCAGCGCCTGATCGAGGGCCGGCGCGCGCGCTGGCTGGCGGTGGCCCTGCTCGGCACCCTGGTGGTCAGCCTGCTGACCCTGCTGTTCGCCGGGGCCATCAGTTTCCTGTTGCATGAAGCGGAGAACCCCGGCGCCTCGCTGGGCAAGTTCATGCTGGTGGTGGACAAGGCCCGGGGCCAGCTGCCGCCGTTCCTCGACTCCTACCTGCCGGCCAGCGCTGCCGAATTCCAGGCGGCCATCGGCGCCTGGGCCAGCAAGCACCTGAGCGAGCTGCAACTGGTGGGCAAGGACGCCGCGCACATGTTCGTGACGCTACTGATCGGCATGGTGCTGGGGGCGATCATCGCCTTGCAGCGCATTCCCGACCTGACCAAGCGCAAGCCCCTGGCGGCGGCCCTGTTCGACCGCCTGCACCTGCTGGTCCAGGCGTTTCGCAACATCGTCTTCGCGCAGATCAAGATTTCCCTGCTCAACACCTTCTTCACCGGGATCTTCCTGGCCCTGGTGCTGCCGATGTTCGGGGTCAAGCTGCCGCTGACCAAGACCCTGATCGTCCTGACCTTCCTGCTGGGGCTGCTGCCGGTGATCGGCAACCTGATCTCCAACACCCTGATCACCATCGTCGGCCTGTCGCTGTCGATCTGGGTGGCGGTGGCGGCCCTGGGCTACCTGATCGTGATCCACAAGCTGGAATACTTCCTCAATGCACGGATCGTCGGTGGGCAGATCAGCGCCAAGTCCTGGGAGCTGCTGCTGGCGATGCTGGTGTTCGAAGCGGCGTTCGGCCTGCCGGGGGTGGTGGCAGGACCGATCTACTACGCCTACCTGAAAAGCGAATTGAAGCAGGTGGGCCTGGTTTAGGACGGCAGCCGCAAACCGCAAACCGCAAACCGCAAGCCGCAAGCTTCAAGCTAAAGCCGATCCGCTGCTGCTTTTACTTGTGGCCTGCCGCTTGAAGCTTGCCGCTGTTTTTATCCGTAGCGCTTCTTGGCCTCGATCGCCAGGCCGCTGCCGATGCTGCCGAAGATGTTGCCTTCCACATGCCGGGCATTGGGCAGCATGGCCGCCACGCTCTGGCGCAGGGCTGGAATGCCGCTGGAACCACCGGTGAAGAACACTGTGTCGACCTGGCCCACGCTGACATTGGCATCGCCGAGCAGCTGGGTGACGCTGGCGCGGATGCGCTCCAGCAGGTTGTCGATGGACGACTCGAACAGGGCCCGGGTGAGGTCGACGCTCAGGTCGCGCTCGATGCGGTCCAGGGGCACCAGGCGTTGGTCGGCGTGGGTCAGCTGGATCTTAGTTTCTTCCACTTCCATGGCCAGCCAGTGGCCGGCACGTTGCTCGATCAGCTTGAACAGCCGGTCGATGCCGCCAGTGTCCTCGATGTCGTAGCGCATGCTGCCCAGGGCCAGCTGGGACTTCTGCGAATACACCGAGTTGATGGTGTGCCAGGTCGCCAGGTTCATGTGGTGGCTGGTGGGCATGTAGGCGCCGCTTTTCATCCGGCTGCCATAACCGAACAACGGCATCACCCCGGCCAGGGACAGTTGCTTGTCGAAGTCGGTACCACCCACATGCACGCCGCCGGTGGCGAGGATGTCGTCGTGGCGGTTGTCGACGCCACGGCGCTCGGGGGACAGGCGCACCAGGGAGAAGTCCGAGGTACCACCGCCGATGTCGACGATCAGCACCAGCTCCTCGCGCTCGATGCTGGACTCGTAGTCGAAGGCCGCGGCAATGGGTTCGTACTGGAAGGACACTTCCTTGAAGCCGACCTTGCGCGCCACTTCCACCAGGGTGTCTTCGGCTTCCTGGTCGGCGGCGGCATCGTCATCGACGAAGAACACCGGGCGACCCAGCACCACTTCGGTGAATTCCCGACCGGCGGTGACTTCGGCGCGGCTCTTGAGCTGGCCGATGAACAGTCCCAGGAGATCCTTGAACGGCATGGCCGTGCCCAGCACGCTGGTGTCGTGCTTGATCAGCTTGGAGCCCAGCAGGCTTTTCAGCGAGCGCATCAGGCGGCCTTCGTAGCCTTCCAGGTACTCGTGCAGGGCCAGGCGGCCATAGACTGGACGACGCTCCTCGATATTGAAGAACACCACCGACGGCAGGGTGATCTTATCGTCCTCCAGGGCGATCAGCGTCTCTTGCCCGGGGCGCAACCAGCCGACGGTGGAGTTGGAGGTGCCGAAGTCGATGCCGCAGCCGCGGGCCGGGGAGGCGTTGTTCATGTCTTTCCAGTTCCGGTCAAAAAAACGGCCGCGCAGCGTACGCCAGTCGCCCGCCGTTGCAAAGGCCGGATATCTGCTAATTCGTCACTGGCTTCGTCTTGAAAGACTATCCTTGACCCCCAAACTTGCAGGCATGAGCCTGGTAGCCACAAGAGATCGCAAGATCCGCCGACGGCTGCCGATAAACTTCTGATGCGCCGTTCAGTCAGAGAATCGAGACGGGTCGATTCTCATGCTGCCAGACCGGTCCAGCTGTGCTGCACGCCGCGCGACTTCGATAACGGATGGTGATTCCCTCGATGGACTTCAAAGACTATTACAAGATTCTCGGCGTGGAGCCGACAGCGGACGACAAGGCGATCAAGGCCGCCTATCGCAAGCTGGCGCGCAAGTACCACCCCGACGTCAGTAAGGAAAAGGATGCCGAGGCCAAGTTCAAGGACGCCTCGGAAGCCTACGAGGCGCTCAAGAGCGCCGACAAGCGCGCCGAGTACGACGACCTGCGCAAGTACGGCCAGCATGGCCAGCCGTTCCAGGGGCCACCGGGCTGGCAGAGCCGTGGTGGCTTCGGCGGCGGTGGCGGTGGGGATTTCTCGGACTTCTTCAGTTCGATCTTTGGTAACCGGGGGCCAGGATTCGGCGGCCCGGAACAGCGTCGCAGCAGCGGCCGTCGCGGACAGGATGTGGAAATGGAACTGCCGATCTTTCTCGAAGAAACCCTGTCGACCGAGTCCAAGAAGATCAGTTTCCAGGTGCCGCAATACAATGCGTCCGGCCAGCATGTGAGCAACACCAGCAAGAGCCTGAACGTGAAGATCCCGGCCGGGGTTACCGATGGCGAGCGTATCCGCCTCAAGGGCCAGGGTGCTCCGGGCGTCGGTGGCGGGGCCAATGGCGACCTGTACCTGACCATTCGTTTCGCGCCCCATCCGAAGTTCGATGTCGAGGGCGAGAACCTGATCATCACCCTGCCGCTGGCACCCTGGGAGCTGGCGCTGGGTACCGAGGTCGCGGTGCCGACCCTGACCGGCAAGATCAACCTCAAGGTGCCTGCCGGCAGCCAGAACGGCCAGCGCATGCGTGCCAAGGGCCACGGCCTGCTGAACAAGGCCGGCCAGCGCGGCTACCTGTTCGTGCAGCTCAAGGCGGTGATGCCCAAGCACACCAGCGACGAGGCCAGGGCCTTGTGGCAGGAGCTGGCGAAGAAGGCGGCGTTCGACCCACGGGAACAATTCTGATTCGACACTAGGAGGCGCTGATCATGAGCACCCTGATCGTTCAGCTGGACATGGAAGAATTCTGTGAAGTGGCCGACCTGTCGGCGGCCTACGTGATCGAAATCGTCGAGCACGGCATCCTCGAACCTCAGGGCCGCGCGCCCAAGGAGTGGCGATTCAACGATCATGAATTGTCCCTGGCCAAGCGCGCGGCGAAGTTGCACCGCGAACTGGACCTGGAATGGGAAGGCGTCGCCCTGGCGCTGGACCTGCTCGAAGAGGTGCAGCAACTGCGCGCCGAAAACCGCATGCTCAGGCAACGCCTGGGTCGCCTGCTGGTGGATTGACCGGCCCCACGGTCGTATCTGCCGAATGTTGTAGCCGCTGCCGAGCGCCAGCGAAGCTGCGACCCAGGACGCAGTCCTCGTCGATTCGGTGCAATTGCGGGCGCTGCGTACAGTTCCGATCCTCGTGAATCCTCCTTTGCGACCGCTGCGCGTCCGTGCGCAGCCTCGCTGCGCTCGACAGCGGCTAGAACAGGAAGTAGCGCTGGGCCATGGGCAGTACATCCGCCGGTTCGCACCACAGCAGCACGCCATCGGCCTTGACCTGGTAGGTCTGTGGGTCGACCTCGATCTGCGGCAGGTAGTCGTTGTGGATCAGGTCGCCCTTGCGCACGCTGCGACAGCCCTTGGCCACGGCGATGCGCTTCTTCAAGCCCAATTGCTCCGGCACCCCGGCATCCAGCGCCGCCTGGCTGATGAAGGTCAGGCTGGTGGCATGGCGGCTGCCGGCGAAGCTGGCGAACATCGGTCGGTAGTGCACCGGCTGGGGAGTCGGGATCGACGCGTTGGCATCGCCCATCAGGCTCGCGGCGATGGCCCCGCCCTTGAGGATCAGGCTCGGCTTGACCCCGAAGAACGCCGGGCGCCAGAGCACCAGGTCGGCCCACTTGCCCACTTCGATGGAACCTACCTCATGGCTGATGCCGTGGGTGATGGCCGGGTTGATGGTGTACTTGGCGATGTAGCGCTTGACCCGGAAATTGCTGTTGCCCGGCCCGTCGCCCGGCAATGGCCCGCGCTGGCGCAGCATCTTGTCGGCGGTCTGCCAGGTGCGGGTCACCACCTCGCCGACCCGGCCCATGGCCTGGCTGTCGGAGCTGATCATCGAGAATGCCCCCAGGTCATGGAGGATGTCCTCGGCGGCGATGGTTTCCCGGCGGATGCGGCTTTCGGCGAAGGCCACGTCCTCGGCGATGCTCGGGTCCAGGTGATGGCAGACCATGAGCATGTCCAGGTGTTCGTCGATGGTGTTGCGGGTGAAGGGCCGCGTCGGGTTGGTGGAGCTGGGCAGCACGTTGGAAAAACCGCAGGCCTTGATGATATCCGGCGCATGGCCGCCACCGGCGCCTTCGGTGTGGTAGGTGTGGATGGTGCGGCCCTTGAAGGCACCGAGGGTGGTCTCGACGAAGCCCGACTCGTTCAGGGTGTCGGTGTGGATCGCCACCTGCACGTCGTATTCGTCGGCCACGCTCAGGCAGTTGTCGATGCTGGCCGGGGTGCTGCCCCAGTCTTCGTGCAACTTGAGGCCGATGGCCCCGGCCCGTACCTGCTCCACCAGCGGCCCCGGCAGGCTGGCGTTGCCCTTGCCGGTGAAGCCGATGTTCATGGGGAAGGCGTCGGCGGCCTGGAGCATGCGCGCCATGTGCCAGGGCCCCGGGGTGCAAGTGGTGGCGTTGGTCCCGGTGGCCGGCCCGGTGCCGCCGCCGATCATGGTGGTGACGCCGCTCATCAGTGCCTCTTCGATCTGCTGTGGACAGATGAAGTGGATATGGGTGTCGACACCGCCAGCGGTGAGCAACATGCCTTCGCCGGCGATCACCTCGGTGCTGGCGCCGATGGCGATGGTCACGTCGGGCTGGATATCCGGGTTGCCGGCCTTGCCGATGGCGGCGATACGCCCGTCCTTCAAGCCGACGTCGGCCTTGACGATGCCCCAGTGATCGATGATCAGGGCATTGGTGATCAGGGTGTCCACCACCTCGGCCGCCAGCAGCTGGCCCTGGCCCATGCCGTCGCGGATCACCTTGCCACCGCCGAACTTCACCTCTTCACCGTAGGTGGTGAAGTCCTTCTCTACCTCGATCCACAGCTCGGTATCGGCCAGTCGGACCTTGTCGCCCACCGTGGGGCCGAACATGTCGGCATAAGCCTCGCGGGAAATGCGCATTCCTCATTCCTCGGAACAGAGCTGCAAGCCATGAGCTGCAAGCTACAAGTAAAAGAAAGCCGCCCAGAGCCACCGCACTGCTCTTTCTTGCAGCTTGTGGCTCGCAGCTTGAAGCTGATCTTTAAAGATCGCCCATGATTCGTCCCGCGAACCCATAAATTCGCCGCAACCCAGCCAGATCGACAAGCTCGACTTCCCGGGTCTGTCCCGGTTCGAAGCGCACCGCGGTGCCGGCGGCGATGTTCAGGCGCATGCCGCGGCTGGCGGCACGGTCGAAGACCAGGGCGTCGTTGGTTTCGAAGAAGTGATAGTGGGAGCCGACCTGGATCGGCCGGTCGCCGCTGTTGGCCACATTCAGGGCCAGGGTGCGGCGCCCGGCGTTGAGTTCGATGTCGCCGGGCAGGATCTGGTACTGGCCAGGGATCACAGGGGTTGCTCCAGGGTCTTGAAGTAGATGGCGGTCGGGCTGTGGCGGCCGTCCGGGCCCTGGCAGTAATTAGGCAGCTCGCCCACCCGGGTGTAACCCAGGGCACGATAGAACTCCTCGGCGGGCGAACCGGCCTCGGTGTCCAGGTACAGCAGGCCACGCTTGAGATGGCGCGCGGCCTGTTCCAGGACATTCATCAACTGCTGGCCCAGGCCCCGGCGCCGGGCGCCATGCAGGACCTGGAGCTTCTGCACTTCGGCCCGGTTGCGCCCGTTGGCCTTCATGCACAGCGCCAGTTGCACGCTGGCCAGGACCTTTTCCTCATCGACCACCACCCATAGCAGCAGGCTGCCGTTCTCGACACCAGCCTGCACGTCGGCGACATAGGCCTGGGCCTGGCTGTCGTCGAGGTCGGCCATGAAGCCGATGGACGCGCCATGGTGGACCGAGTCGAACAGCAGTTCGATCAAGCCCTGGCGGTAGTGGGCAAAGCTTTCTCCATGGACCCGTCGCAGTTGGCCGGCGTTCATCGAAGTGTCACTCCTTGTGAGGGGCGGGTGGTTGTGCCCCGGGGTTGAGGATCAGTTGCATGAAGGTCAGGTCCAGCCAGCGTCCGAACTTGGTGCCCACCTGGGGCATCTGTCCGGTGGTGATGAAGCCCAGGCGTTCATGCAGGCGGATCGAGGCGCCATTGCCGCTTTCGATGGCGGCCACCACCACGTGCTTGTGGCAGGCGCGGGCGCGTTCGAGCAGCACCTCCATCAACTTTGGGCCCAGGCCGTTGCCGCGCTGGTCGCTGCGCACGTAGACCGAATGCTCGACGCTGTGGCGAAACCCATCGAAGGGCCGCCAGTCACCGAACGAAGCGTAGCCCAGTACCTGCCCTGCGCTGTCGACCACCACCAGCACCGGATAACCCTGGGCCTGGCGGGCGCTGAACCAGGCCAGGCGGTTATCCAGGTCCACCGGGGTCTCGTTCCAGATCGCGGTGGTATTGAGCACGGCGTCGTTGTAGATATCGCGGATCGCCGGCAAGTCGGCGTGCACCGCGTCACGAATCTGATACGTCATGGGCGCTCCTCAGGCGATGGGCTGGTGGACGGTGACCAGCTTGGTCCCATCGACGAAGGTGGCTTCTACCTGGACCTCCGGAATCATTTCCGCAATACCCTCCATCACCTGCTCGCGGCTGAGCAGGGTGGTGCCGTAGTGCATCAGCTCGGCCACGCTCTGGCCATCACGGGCGCCTTCGAGCAGAGCCGCGCAGAGGTAGGCCATGGCCTCCGGGTAGTTCAGCTTGAGGCCACGGGCCAGGCGTCGTTCGGCTACCAGGCCGGCGGTGAAGATCAGCAGCTTGTCTTTTTCGCGTGGGGTCAGGTCCATCGTGGTCGGTCCGTGGTCGGGCAGTTGAAGGAAAAGGGGCGGTTCATGTGTTCCAGATCCTTGGTGGTACGGCAGCGCGTCCCAACAGTGCCGGGCGCAACAAGCGCCACAGGTCCATCAGCCAGGCCCGGGCCTGCAAGGCTTCGCTGGCCAGGCAGCGCGCCAGCAACAGGCCCGGCAACTGGCTCAGGTCGCCGCGTACCGGGTGCTCCAGCGCGCGGCAACGTTCCAGCAGTTGGGCATCGATCTCGCCGGTGACCAGCAAGGTGGCGAACACCGGCTGGCCGTCGAGGCCGACCGGGGAGTCGAGCAAGCCGTCGCCGCCGCTGATGCGCTGGCGCTCATGCCACAGCGGCCGGCCATCGCGACGAATATCCAGGTGGGCCTGGAAGTGCCCTTGGGCGAAGCGCTCGCCACTGGCCGGGCGTCCGAGGGCGACGATGTCCCAGTAGCACAGCCGGGCATCGCCATGCAGTTCGATGCGGGTCGTCAGTTCGGCCTGGGCGGCGCTGAAGACTATGGTTTCCTGGGGCAGCCATTCCAGGGTCGCTCCTGGCGCCACCGCAAGTTCCAGGAGCTGGCTGGCGGGGCTGGCGGCGCGGTACCACTTGGCCGCCCCGGGGCTGGTCAACTGGGCCCAGGCGCCGCTATCGACCCGGGCGCGGATGGCCAGGCGGTCGCCACCGGCAATGCCTCCCGGAGGGTGGACGATGATGTGCTGGCAGACCTGCGGGCCTTCGGCATACAGGTGCTTCTGCACCCGCAGCGGGCCCTGGTGGCGGCGCAGCACCGGGCGCGTGGCGTTGCCGGTACAGGCATAGGCCAGCTCCAGCTCGGCGTGCCAGCTGGGGGTGAACAGGGCGTGGGCGGCAGGTGAGTTCATGGGCAATCGATATTGTTAGGAGGCTACAGATTAGATCGTAACCAGGCCGCGTACACCGTCGGCCTGCATATTTTCACCCCGGCCCTGCTGGATGATTTCCCCGCGGGACATCACCAGGTAGTGGTCCGCCAGTTCGGCGGCAAAATCATAGAACTGCTCCACCAGCAGGATCGCCATGTCGCCCCGGGCCGCCAGTTGGCGGATCACCGCGCCGATCTCCTTGATCACCGAGGGCTGGATGCCTTCGGTGGGTTCATCGAGGATCAGCAAGCGCGGGCGACTGGCCAGCGCCCGGCCGATGGCCAGTTGTTGCTGCTGGCCGCCGGAAAGATCGCCGCCCCGGCGTTGCTTCATCTGCTGCAGCACCGGGAACAGTTCGTAGATGAAGGCCGGCACCTCCCGGGCTTCATGCGCCGCGAAGCGTGAAAGCCCCATCAGCAGGTTCTCCTCCACACTCAGGCGGGCGAAGATCTCCCGCCCCTGGGGCACGTAGGCGATGCCGGCATGGACCCGCTGGTGCGGCTTGTCGCCGGTGATGGTCCGGCCTTCCCAGGTAACCGCACCGTCCCTGGCCGGCAGCAGGCCCATCAGGCATTTTAGCAAGGTGGTCTTGCCCACCCCGTTGCGCCCGAGCAGGCAAGTGACTTCGCCGACCCTGGCCTCGAACGAAAGGCCCCGCAGGATGTGGCTACCGCCGTAGTACTGGTGAAGCTTGTCGACTTGCAGCATGGAAGCCCTCCGGGCAGTAGCGAAACGGCAGATGCAAGCGGTTAGCTGCGAGCTGCAAGTAAGAGCGGGACGGTGTGCGTTTTGGTTTTGGTTTTGGTTTTGGTTTTGGCTTCTTGCTTGAAGCTTGAAGCTTGAAGCTTGAAGCGTGCCTCTGGGCCTATCTCCCGAGGTAGACCTCGATCACCCGCTCATTTTCCTGCACCTGCTCCAGGGACCCCTCGGCCAGCACGCTGCCTTGGTGCAGCACGGTGACGTGATCGGCGATCGCGCCGACGAAGCCCATGTCGTGCTCCACCACCATCAGCGAGTGCTGGCCGGCCAGGCCCTTGAACAGCTCGGCGGTGAACTCGGTCTCGGCGTCGGTCATGCCCGCCACCGGTTCGTCGAGCAACAACAGGCGAGGCTCCTGCACCAGCAACATGCCGATCTCCAGGAACTGCTTCTGGCCGTGGGACAGCAAGCCGGCTGGGCGCCGGGCCGAGCTGGCCAGGCGAATGGTGTCCAGCACCTGGGCGATGCGATCCTGCTGTTCGCTGCCCAGGCGCGCGCCGAGGCAGGCCCATACCGACTTGTCGGTGCGGTAGGCCAGTTCCAGGTTCTCGAACACGCTCAGGGCCTCGAACACCGTGGGCTTCTGGAATTTGCGGCCGATTCCGGCCTGGGCGATCTGCACCTCGCTCAAGCGGGTCAGGTCCAGGGTCTCGCCGAACCAGGCCTTGCCCCGGGTGGGGCGGGTTTTGCCGGTGATAACGTCCATCAGGGTGGTCTTGCCGGCGCCGTTGGGGCCGATGATGCAGCGCAGCTCGCCGACGCCGATGTACAGGTTCAGGTCGTTGAGGGCCTTGAAGCCATCGAAGCTGACGCTGATGTCCTCCAGGGTCAGGATGGTGCCATGGCGGGTGTCCAGGCCCTTGCCCGCGGCTTGGCCGCGGCCGGCATCCTGGGCGCTGTCGAGGATGGGTTCGAGCATGTAGTCCACCGTTGCCGTGATTCTCATGATTCACCCCTGTGCTTGAACAGACCGATCACACCCTTGGGCAGGTACAGGGTCACCACGATGAACAGCGCGCCCAGGAAGAACAGCCAGTATTCCGGGAAGGCCACGGTGAACCAGCTCTTCATGCCATTGACCAGGCCGGCGCCGAGCAGCGGACCGACCAGCGTGCCGCGTCCGCCCAGGGCGACCCAGACAGCGGCCTCGATGGAGTTGGTCGGGGACATTTCGCCGGGGTTGATGATGCCCACCTGGGGCACGTAGAGGGCCCCGGCCAGGCCGCACAGCACCGCGCTCAGGACCCAGACGAAGAGCTTGAAGCCGCGAGGGTCGTAGCCGCAGAACATCAGGCGGTTCTCGGCATCGCGCAGCGCAGTCAGCACCCGGCCGAACTTGCTTCGCGACAGGCGCCAGCCCAGGTACAGGCTGGCCACCAGCAACGCCAGCGTGGCCAGGAACAACGCCGCCCGGGTGCCGGGCTCGGTGATGCCGAAGCCCAGGATGCTGCGGAAGTTGGTAAAGCCGTTGTTGCCACCAAAACCGGTCTCGTTGCGAAAGAACAGCAGCATCGCGGCGAAGGTCAGGGCCTGGGTCATGATCGAGAAATACACGCCCTTGATTCGCGAGCGAAAGGCGAAGAAACCGAACGCCAGGGCCAAGAGCCCCGGCGCCAGCACCACCAGGCACAAGGCCCAGAGGAAGTGCTCGGTGCCGGTCCAGTACCAGGGCAACTCGCTCCACGACAAGAAGGTCATGAACGCTGGCAGGCCGTCGCCCGCGGCTTGGCGCATCAGGTACATGCCCATGGCGTAGCCCCCCAGGGCGAAGAACAAGCCATGCCCCAGGGACAGCAGGCCGGCATAACCCCAGACCAGATCCAGGGCCAGGGCGACCACGGCGTAGCAGAGGATCTTGCCCACCAGGGTCAGGGTGTAGGCCGAGACGTGCAGTGGATTGTCCGCCGGCAACAGCGCCAGCAGTGGCAGGGCCAGCAGCACCAGGAGCAGCAGGGCGCCGATGCTGATGGTGACCCTGGGCCCGGCCTTCTGGCTGGCGGTGATGAGCAGTGGCTGGTTCATCGCAGTGTGCTCGCGACGAAGGGTGCAGTGCACCGGGCGGCTGCCGCGATGGCGGTACGGGCGGTTTCGAGCGGGCTGCTGGCAAACATATTGGTGTTCCTTCTCGGGGCCGCCGCCAGCGAGGCGACGGCGCGTTCGTCAATGGGCGTGAGCATCTGCCGGCTAGTCGATCACCCGGCCTTTCAGGGCGAAGAGTCCTTGTGGGCGTTTCTGGATGAACAGGATGATCAACCCCAGGATCAGGATCTTGCCCAGCACGGCGCCGATCGCCGGCTCGAGGATCTTGTTGGCGACCCCCAGGCCGAAGGCCGCCAGGATGCTGCCGGCCAGCTGCCCGACGCCGCCTGCCACCACCACCAGGAACGAGTCGATGATGTAGCCCTGGCCCAGCTCCGGGCCGACGTTGCCGATCTGGCTCAGGGCCACGCCACCCAGGCCGGCGATGCCCGAGCCCAGGCCGAAGGCGAGCATGTCCACCCGGCCGGTGGGCACCCCGCAGCAGGCGGCCATGTTGCGGTTCTGGGTCACCGCGCGCACGTTCAGCCCCAGCCGGGTCCGGTTCAGCAGCAGCCAGGTCAGCAGCACCACGGCCAGGGCGAAACCGATGATTGCCAGGCGGTTGTAGGGCAGCACCAGGTTGGGCAGTACCTGGATGCCGCCGGAGAGCCAGGCCGGGTTCGCGACTTCGACGTTCTGCGCGCCAAACAGCAGGCGCACCAGCTGGATCAGGATCAGGCTGATGCCCCAGGTCGCCAGCAGGGTCTCCAGCGGGCGGCCATAGAGATGGCGGATCACGGTGCGCTCCAGGGCCATGCCGATGCCGGCGGTGACCAGGAACGCTACCGGCAGGGCCAGCAATGGGTAGTACTCAATGGCCTGGGGCAGGTAGCGCTGCAACAGCGATTGCACCACGTAGGTGGCGTAGGCGCCGAGCATCAGCATCTCGCCGTGGGCCATGTTGATCACCCCCAGGAGGCCGAAGGTGATCGCCAGGCCCAGGGCCGCCAGCAGCAGGATCGAACCCAGGGACAGGCCGCTGAAGGCCTGGCCGAGCACCTCGCCCACCAGCAGCTTGCGCTTGACCTGGGCCAGGCTGGTTTGCGCGGCGGTGCGCACGCCGGAGTCGCTCTCCATTCCCGCTTCCAGCAGGCTTTCGAGTCGGGTGCGGGCCAGCGGCTCGCCGCTCTCGCCCAGCAGGCGTACCGCGGCCAGGCGCACGGCCGGGTCGCTGTCCACCAGTTGCAGGTTGGCCAGGGCCAGGCTCAGGGCGTCGTGCACGCCTGGGTCCTGCTCGGCGGCCAGTCGTGTGTCGAGGAACTTCAACTGCGCCGGTTTGGCGCTCTTCTGCAGTTGCCGGGCACCGGTCAGGCGGGAGCCGGGGTCAGCGGCCAGCAGTTGGTGGCTGGCCAGGGCGGTATCGATCAAGCCGCGCAGGCGGTTGTTCAAGCGCAGGGGCTTGGCCTGGCCGTCCAGTGTCAGTTGGCCTTGCTGCAGGCTGGCGAGCAGGGCGAGGCGCGCCGGATCGGGCTGGGCGGCCCAGGCTTCCAGCAGTTGTGCCTGTTGGTTGGAGTTGGCCGCGACAAAGTCTTCGGCGTCACCGGCATGGGCGGCGATTGGCAGCAACAGCAAGCAAGCCAGGAGCAGGCGATAAAGCGACATGGTCACGTCCTTGGATACAACAGGGAGCCTTGTAGGGGCAGGGGGCGCCTAGTCCTTGTCCGTGATAGCGGTGGGTCTGGTACACCGCCATCGCGGGCAAGTCGGATCGCCGCCCGCTCGCCCCTACAGAGGAATGGATACGCTGCTCAGTTGCTCTTCACCGCGTAGTCCGGCTTCTTGTCGTTGCCCGGGATGTAGGGGCTCCAGGGTTGGGCGCGGACCGGGCCTGCGGTCTGCCAGACCACGTTGAACTGACCGTCGGGCTGGATCTCGCCGATCATCACCGGCTTGTGCAGGTGGTGGTTGCTCGGGTCCATGGTCAGGGTGTAGCCCGAAGGCGCGGCGAAGGTCTGACCGGCCAGGGCCTCGCGAACCTTGTCGACATCGGTGGACTTGGCCTTCTCCACGGCCTGGGCCCACATGTGGATGCCCACGTAGGTGGCTTCCATCGGGTCGTTGGTCACCGCCTTGTCGGCCCCCGGCAGGTTCTTGGCCTTGGCGTAGGCCTTCCAGGCCGCGACGAACTTCTGGTTCACCGGGTTATCCACCGACTCGAAGTAGTTCCAGGCGGCGAGGTTGCCCACCAGTGGCTTGGTGTCGATGCCGCGCAGTTCTTCCTCGCCCACCGAGAAGGCCACCACCGGCACCTCGGTGGCCTTCAGGCCCTGGTTGGCCAACTCCTTGTAGAAGGGCACGTTGGAGTCGCCGTTGACCGTGGAGATCACCGCAGTCTTGCCGCCGGCGGCGAACTTCTTGATGCTGGCGACGATGGTCTGGTAGTCGCTGTGGCCGAACGGGGTGTAGACCTCCTCGATGTCCTTGTCGGCCACGCCCTTGGCGTGCAGGAACGAACGCAGGATTTTGTTGGTGGTGCGTGGGTAGACGTAGTCGGTGCCCAGCAGGAAGAAGCGCTTGGCGCTGCCGCCGTCTTCGCTCATCAGGTATTCCACCGCCGGGATCGCCTGCTGGTTGGGGGCGGCTCCGGTGTAGAACACGTTGGGCGACATTTCCTCGCCCTCGTATTGCACCGGGTAGAACAACAGGCCGTTGAGCTCCTCGAACACCGGCAGCACCGATTTGCGCGAGACCGAGGTCCAGCAGCCGAACACCACCGCGACCTTGTCCTGGCTCAGCAACTGCCGGCCCTTCTCGGCGAACAGCGGCCAATTGGAGGCCGGGTCCACCACCACCGCCTCCAGTTGCTTGCCGTTGACTCCGCCCTTGGCGTTGATCTCGTCGATGGTCATCAGGGCCATGTCCTTGAGCGAGGTCTCGGAGATCGCCATGGTGCCCGACAGCGAATGCAGGATGCCCACCTTGATGGTCTCGGCGGCCTGGGCGGTCCAGGTCAGGCCCAGGGTGGCAAGAGCGGTCGAGAGGGTGAAAGCCTTGAGCAAGCTACGACGCTTCATTGTGCGATCTCCGTGAACTCTTGGATTTTTAAGAGGCAGATGCGAACCAGTGAAGGGTGTTTTGCAAGGGGTGTGCCGGGTTGGCCAAGGCATGGAAACGTTGCTTTAACAGCAAGAGTGGGGGCGGTGATGCCCCAAGACGAGGCTTGGGCAAGGGCTGGTGCGCGCGGGTGCTTCATTGTGGTGCTGCCGCTGGGCGGCAGCGGCGAGCGGCGCAGAGCCTTAATTTACGCCGGGGAAGGAGTCGACATATTTGATGGTGAAATCAGGAAAGGAGTCGACGATCTGGATCTTGTAATCGGGAAAACTGTCGACGACCTTCCACTTGCCCGGCGCGTCGGCAAAGGCGTTGACCTGCTTCACGTTCAGGTCGGGAAAGGAGTTCACCACCTTGACCTTGTAGTCGGGGAAGCTGTTGACGAACTGGATGTTGCCGTAGATTTTCGAGACATCGACGGAGGTGCCGGCCACGGCGCCAAGGGAGGTGCCGAGCAGCAAGGCCAGGAGCGCAGTTTTAAGCATGAGACTCATCCTGAGAGACCGAAGGGCGAGATCTTAATGCATCGCTGCCAGTGATGCGGCTGGTTTGTGCAGGCACCGGCAAGCCGGTTCCTGCCTCCAGGTATCGGACTCAGCGCCGGCGCATCAGACCAATGAAGAACAAGCCGCCGATGGCCGCGGTGGCCACGCCGATGGGCAGGTCCTCGGGGGCGATCAGGGTTCGCGCGGCGACGTCCACCCACACCAGGAACAGGCTGCCCAGCAGCACGCAGGCCGGCAGCAATCGACGGTGTTCGGCACCCACCAGGCGCCGGGCGATGTGCGGCACCATCAGCCCGACGAAGCCGATGGAACCGCTGATGGACACCAGCACCCCGGTCATCAGCGAGGCGATCAGGAATACCTTCAGGCGCACGTTGCGCGCGTTCAGGCCCAGGGTCACGGCGGTCTGCTCGCCGGCCATCAGGGCGTTCAATGGCCGGGCCATGCCCAGCAGCAACAGCAACCCGAGGAGCACGCTGATCGCGGGAATCGCCAGCAGCTCCCAGCGCGCCAGGCCCAGGCCGCCGAGCATCCAGAACATCACCGCCGAGCTGGCCCGGTGGTCGCCCATGAACAGCAGCAGGTTGGCCACCGCCATCATCACGAACGACACCGCCACCCCGCACAGCAGCAGGCGGTCGCTGTCCAGGCGACCGCTGCGGGCGGCGATGCCCAGCACCAGGATCATGCTCGCCACGGCGCCGATGAAGGCGGCCAGGGGCAGGGTCAGCAGGCCGATGACCTGGCCCACGTGCAGGACCACGATCACTGCGCCCAGGGTGGCGCCGGAGGTGACGCCCAGCAGGTGCGGGTCGGCCAGCGGGTTGCGGGTCACCGCTTGCAGCACCGCGCCGATCAGCGCCAGCCCGGCGCCCACCAGCGCCCCCAGGAGCATGCGCGGCACGCGGATCAGCCAGACGATATGTTCCTGGCCGGGACTCCAGTCCACCTCGCCCAGGCCCAGGGTCTTGTGCAGCAGGATTCGGCCCACCACGTCCACCGGCACCCGCGCCGGGCCGAAGCCCAGGGACAGCACGCAAGAGACCAGGAGCAGGCCGGCGAGGGTCAAGAGCAGCCAGCTGTAGCGACGTGTAGTCATTCGCCGTGGAAACCCTTGGCCAGGGTTTCCACCGCCAGCACGTTGTCGATGCCGGGGGTGGCCTGCACATAGGGGATGACGATGAAGCGCTGGTTCTTGATGGCGTCGACGCCTTGCAGCGCCGGGTTGTCCAGCAGGAACTGCTGCTTCTGCTCGGCGGTGACCTCGCTGTAGTCGACGATGACGATCACTTGCGGGTTGCGCTCCACCACGGTCTCCCAGTTGACCCGGGTCCAGCTGGCCTCGACGTCGTCGAGGATGTTGCGCCCGCCGGCAGCGTCGATCAGCGCTTGGGGCATGCCCAGGCGGCCGGAGGTCATGGCCCGGTCTTCGCCGCTGTCGTAGAGGAATACCTGGGGTTTTTCCGCGGGCAGGTCCTGTTGCACCTGGGCCACCTGCTCCTGCATCTGGGCGATCAGCGCATTGGCGCGATCCTGCACGTCGAAGATCCGGCCGAGGTTGCGCAGGTCGTTGTAGGTATCGTCGAGACTGGCGGCCGGGCGCTTCATCACGAAAGCGCAGGACTCGGTCAACTCATAGACATTGATGCCCAGGGGCGCCAGGGTCTGCGGGGTCAGGTCGCCGCCCACGCGCATGCCGTAGTCCCAGCCGGCGAACAGGAAGTCGACGTTGGCATTGAGCAGGGTCTCCACCGACGGGTACTTGGCCGCCAGCTCCGGCAGGCCGTCCAGCAGGGCGCTCATCTGTGGGGTCACGGCCTTCCAGCCGCTGATTCCGCTGTAGCCCACCATGCGCGATTTGAGCCCCAGGGCGAGCATCATCTGGGTCATGTTGATGTCGTGGCTCAGGGCATGCGTGGGCGCTTGCTTGAAGGTCACTTCGCGGTTGCAGCTGGTGATGGTCAATGGGTAGCGGGTGGCCTCGGCGAAGGCCTGGGCGGCCCCCAGTGACAGGGCCAGGAGCAGGCTGGAGCGAAGCAGGGAGCGCAAGGTCATGGTTGGGTGATCCAGGTGATTCGTGGGTAGCCGGACAGGGGGTGGGCATCGATCAGCGCCTCGACGCCGAAGACGTTGCGCAGCAACTCGACTGTGAGCACTTCGCCGGGAGTGCCGCTGGCGACGATGCGTCCGTGGTCGAGGACGTACAACCGGTCGCAGAAGGCCGCGGCCAGGTTCAGGTCGTGGATGCTGGCCAGGGTGCCGATGCCCAGGCGCTTGACCCGTTGCAGCAGTTCCAGCTGGTAGCGCGGGTCGAGGTGGTTGGTCGGCTCGTCGAGGATCAGCAACTGCGGTTGCTGGGCAAGGGCCCGGGCCAGGATCACCCGTTGTTTTTCCCCGCCCGACAGGGTCGCGAAGGCATGCTCCTCGAAGCCCAGCAGACCCACGGATTCCAGGGCCTCGCGGGCGATGGCATGGTCGTGCCGGGTGTCGCCGTCGAACAGGCCCTTGTGTGGGGTGCGGCCCATGGCGACCACCTCCTGCACAGTGAGGCCGAAGGCATCGGGAAACTCCTGGAGCACCACGGCGATGCGTTGTGCGCACCAGCGTGGCGACTGCTTCCAGACATTCTGGTGGGCCAGTTGCACCTCGCCCTGCTGCGGCTTGCTGAAGCGATAGGCGCAGCGCAGCAGGCTGGTCTTGCCGCTGCCATTGGGCCCGATCAGGCCGACGAACTCCCCGGCCTGCACGTGCAGGTTGGCCTCACGCAGTTGGAACTGGTGGTGGCAGTGGCCCTGGCCCAGGGGGCTCCAGGCCAGGTCGAGGAGGTTCAGCGAGGTCATGCCTTGTCCGTGTGGTTGCCGGTGGTCCGGCAAGGGTTCAGAAGCGATAGTCGGCGGTGACGAAGAACGAGCGCGGCTCGCCGAGTATCCATTGCTGGCCGTCATTGTATTGGCTTTGGGCGTACTGGCGGTCGAACAGATTGTTCAATTGCAGGCCCAGGGTGGTATTGCGCAAGGCTTGCCACGAGATGTTGGCGTCCACCACGGTGTAGCTGGGCAGCTGGTTGCGGTTGGCCATGTCGGCGTAGCGCGCATCCACGTAGCGCACCCCGGCGCCGGCCTGCAGGTCGTCGTTGATGGCCTTGCTCAGCCACAGGTTGGCGGTGCGCCGTGGCACGTCCACCGGGCGCTTGCCATCGCGAGAGACTGGCTGGTTATCCACAATCTGGGTGAAGTCATCGTACTGGGCACGAACGATGGCGGCATTGGCCTGCAGTTGCCAGGCGTGGGGCAGTTGCAGGTCCAGGCTGGCCTCCAGGCCATTGGAGGATTGCTGGCCTACTTGATCCTTGCGGGGCGCAACCCCGGGAACTTGAGGCACATCTATCAGCAGCTTCTTCTTGACGATGTGGTAGGCCGCCAGGGTCCATTCGCCGCGCTGGTCCCAGAACATCTGCTTGAGGCCGATCTCGGTCTGCTTGGCGGTGGACAGGTCGAATTGCTGCTGATCCGGACTCAGGGAAATCAATCCGCCGACACCATCGGTGCTGGTGGAGTATTGGCCGTACAGGGAGGTGTCCGGGGTGACGGCGAACACCAGGCCGGCCTTCCAGTTGTTGCCGGTCAGGGTCTTGTCGCTCTGGCTGCCGTCCTTCAAGTCATCGCGATCGATATGCGCATAGTCACGGCGCACACCGGTCACCAGGGACCAGCGCTCGCTGAGTTGCAGGCGGTTTTCGGCGAAGACCGACATCTGCCTGGTGGTGGTCTTGAACTGATCGCGGTAGGGGCTGTTGCTGATGAACTCGCCTTTGGCTGGGTGGTACAGGTCGATGGGGTCACCATGGGTGGTGACGTCATCGAAGGGCGAGTTGCTCTTCATATGGAAGCGGATGCGGTTGTAGTCCATCCCGACCAGGGTCTGGCTGTCGAGGCCGAACAGCGAGTGCTTGAGGGTGAAGGTCTGGCGATCGCCCACCTGTTCCTGCTGGTGGCCGATACCGAAGTAGCCGCTGCGGCTCAGTTGCCGGTCCGTCGTGTTCCAGTTGTAGTTCTCGGCGTTCTGCCAGCGGCGCTGGGCCTTGAGGTAGTACAGCTCGTTGCTGGCGCTGAGGTTATCGGAAATCTGCCACTCGCTGGTCAGGCGGGTCCACTGGTCGTTGTAGTGCTGCTTGTCGTTGCTGACGTTGTAGTTCTTGTCCCGCAGGCGCTTGTGCAAGCGCCCGTCGATCAGCGGCGTGCCGAAGTAGTTCATCGGGTTCTGGTCGCCGTAGTCGTGGGCCAGGGTGAAGGCCAGGTCATCGCGGGCCTGCCAGCGCAGGGCGGCGCTGACGAAATCCCCTGAGGAATCGCCACGGTCGACCCAGCCGTTGCTGCGTTCGCGATTGAGGTTGAGCCGGTAGCTCAGGCTGTCGCTCAGCGAACCGCCACTGTCCAGGGCCTGTTGCTGGCGATCGAAGGAGCCGTAGCCCAAGCGCAGGTGGTTCTCGATCTCGCCACTGAAGGGCTTCTTGGGGATGGTGTTGATCACCGCGCCAGTGGCGCCTTCGCCGTACAGCACCGAGGCCGGGCCGCGCAGTACGTCGACCCGTTCCACGGCCCAGCTGTTCACCGGAAAGGTCACGGTGCCCATGCCGGTATACATGCGGTTGCCATCGTAGAGTTGCATCACCGAACTCTGCCCGGTGAAGCCCCGGGCCGACAACGAGGTGCCGCCGTCCCCGGGGGTGCCGGTGCGGCTGATGCCGGCGCTGCGCGATACCGCGTCCTGGATGCTGCGATCGCCCCGGGCGCGGATGCGCTCGCCACTCAGGCTGTCGGTGCTGGCCGGGGTTTCCAGGGCGCTCAGGCCCAGGCGTGAACCAGCGGTGGTCGGGGTCCTCAGGCTGACGCTGTCGTTGCTGTCGTTGGCTGCGGCAGAGATGGTGCCGGTGGGCAGGGTCAGGGCGGCATCGTCGGCCTGGGACAGGGACGGCAGGGCGAGCAGGCAGAGACTGGACAGCAGGTACTTGTTCATCGGGGCGGTGAATCGCTTCTTCGAGAGGGTTGCCCACAGTGGGGGGCTGCGGGCAAGGAGCTTACATCAAGTGTTATAAAGTAACACTATATCTGTGCGCGGCTAAAGCGCGGGGATTGTACAGAGCCCTCTGCAATGCGCATCTCGGCTGATTCATGTGGAAGATGAGGCAGATTCAGGATCGCGGTTCCAGCGCGAGAGCACCAGGCGATCCAGCAACCACACCACCACCAGCGAGGCGCCTACCAGGGGAAAGGTCACGGCCAGCAGGGCGATGACCAGCATCGCGGTTTTCCAGCGTGGCAGATCGTGGCGCAGCGGCGGCACCCCGAGACGGCCGGCGGGGCGACGCTGCCACCACATGACGATGCCGCTCACCGCACCCAGAAGGATCATCAGGCACACCACCAGCACCACCAGCTGGTTGAAGCGGCCGAACATCTTGCCCTCGTGCAGCATCACGCCCAGCTCGGTGGCCCGGGCCACATTGCTGTAGTGCTGCCAGCGCACATCGGCCAGGACCTTGCCGGTGTACTGGTCGACATGCAGCGTGGCGTCGTTGCGCGGGTCGTCGGCGAACAGGGCGATGGTGAACACCCCGGTGGCGCTGCTGGGCAGGGTGATGCTGTAGCCGGGCTCGACCTGGCGCTGGCGAGCAATGTCCTGGACCTGTTGCAAGCTGATGGCCGGGGCTGCCGGGGCCGCTGCGGCCATGGCATGGCCCATGTGCTCGGCATGGTCGCCGGACATCGGCATCGGCGTGTTCTCCAGGGCCCAGGGCACGGTCTGGCGGGTGGCGCTGTTGAGCTCGCCGGCCTGCTGGTCGGAGGTCGGTACGTCGTTCCACATGGCCACCGGGAAGCGGTTCCACAGGTCGGCGTACTGCCTGCCCCAGAAGCCGGTCCAGCTCATGCCGCTGAGCAGCATCAACAGCAGGAAGGCCGCGCCCCAGAACCCCAGCACGCCATGCAGGTCGCGCCAGAACAGCCGGCCCCGGGCATTCAGGCGTGGCCATAGCACGCCTGCCGAAGACTTGCCCCGTGGCCACCACAGGTACAGGCCCGAGACCACCAGGACGATGCCCCAGCTGGCCGCCAGCTCCACCAGCCGGTCGCCGACGGTGCCGATCATCAGCTCGCCGTGAATGGCCCGGGCCACCGCTTGCAGGTTGCGCTTGGCATCCTGCTCGCCGAGTACGTCGCCATGGTAGGGATCGATGAAGACGTTGAGTTCCTGGCCTTTGTGCTGCACCACGAACTGGGCGCTGCGCCCGGCATCCACAGGTGGCAGGTACTGCTTGATATGGCCCTGGGGATAGGCCGCCTGGACCCGTTGCAGCAGTTCGTCGGCCGCCAGGCTGTGCTGCCCGGCGGGGACCTTGAGCAAGCTGGGGTACATCAGTGGATCGAGTTGCGGTTTGAACAGGTAGACGATACCGGTCAGGGCCAGCATCACCATGAAAGGGGCGACGAACAGCCCGGCGTAGAAATGCCAGCGCCAGGCCAGGTTGTAGAAAGACACTTTGGGTCGGTTCATCGGGAAGCGCTCCGCAAGGCTGTGGATCTGTCGTTATGGGTGGCTCCTGCAACCACTGCTGAGGGCCCTGCGGGCCTTGTCGCAGCCTCGCCAGCTCGGCAGCGGCTACAGGTGCCTGGTGTAGCCGCTGCAACGGTTCGTCAGAAGCTCAGGTCGACCTTGGTCCAGAAGGTGCGGCCGGGTTCCTTGATGGCTTGTGGATCAGTGGCCGGGTAGCCGAAGCCGGCGTTGCCCGCCAGGTTCAGGTGCTCGGCGTAGGCCTTGCCGAACAGGTTGTCGACCCCGGTGCTGAGCTTGAGGTTCTTGTTGATGCGGTAGGCGCCGTTGAGGGAGAACACGCCGAAGCCGCCGCTCTTGCCGAAGTCCTTGCCGACCACGTTGCCCTTGTTCAGGTCGACGCGGTTCTGCGCCGCCACCACCCGCCACAAGGCGCCGGCGCTCCAGTCGTCCTCGCTGTAGGTCAGGCCGAAGCGCGCATCCAGCGGTGGCATCTGTGGCAGGGCCTTGCCATCGCTGCTGTTCTTGCCCCAGGCGTAGGCCAGGGTGGCATCGGCCTTCCAGTTGGAGGTCAGCTTGTAGGCCGCGCCCAGTTCGCCGCCCATGATCCGGGCGTCGATGTTCTCGGCCCGGGACGTGCTCATGCCCATCATTTTCGAGTTGTAGTCGAAGAGGATGTAGTCCCGTACCTGGCCGATGTAGCCCGAGGCCCAGGCTTCCAGGTCGGCGCCCTGGTATTGCAGGCCGAAGTCGAGTTGGGTGGTCTTTTCCGGCTTGATCGAGTCGAAGGCGTTCAACGAGCCGGCCGGGCCCATCTTCGGCGAGAACAGCTCCCAGTAGTCGGGGAAGCGCTGGGCGTGGCCGAGACCGGCATACAAGGTGGTCGGGCTGTCGGCCAGGTCATGCTCGTAACGCACGAAACCGCTGGGCAGTGTGTCGGCACGGGTGTCGCCGGCGGTGGGGTTGGGGCGGCTCATCATTCCCGACTTGATGCTCTGCCGGTAGTCCTTGGCCGAGGCTCGATCGAGGCGGGCGCCGGTGATCAGCCGGTCGCGCTCGGCGGCGTACCAGGTCAGCTCGCCGAAGGCGCCGTAGTTGTGGAAGTCGGCGTCCTTGGCCCAGGGCTGGCCCTTGTGCGCATCCACGCCCATGCCGCCGCGCTGGCGATGTTCGTTGGTCTGGGCATCGATGCCGCCGATCAGCTGCACATCGGCCCAGCGCCAGGTGGCCTTGATCCGTGCGCCCAGGGTGCGGCGGTCGACGTTGCTGACCATGGGCTTGCCCATCATGCCGCTGCCCGACGGGGTGCGCAGGCTGTAGTTGTCCATCACGTGGTCGGCGTAGTTGTAATAGACCTGGGCCTCGACCTTGTCCAGGACCTCGCCGATGTTGGATTTCTCGAACCGCAGGCCCAGGCTCTCGCGCTTGAACTGCGAACCATCCATGCCGCGACCGGCGTAGCGGGCCTCGCCGTCGCCCTTGCCAGCAGTCAGCTCCAGCAGGGTGTCGGCGTCCGGGGTCCAGCCCAGGGCGACATCGCCGTTCCACTTGTCGTAGCGCGAGGCCACGGTGTCGTTGTTGCCGTCCTTGTAGTCGTCGGAGTGGGCGGTGTTGCCGATCACCCGGACATAACCCAGGGGGCCGCCAGCGGCCGCGTCCAGGGTCTTGTCGAAGCGGCCGTTGGAGCCGGCCAGCAAGCTGGCGTTGACCCGGGTGCCGAGTTCGCCGAAGTGCTCGGGCTCACGGTCGAAGAGCACGGTGCCAGCGGAGGCGCCGGGGCCCCAGAGTACGGTTTGCGGACCCTTGATCACCGTCAGCCGGTCGTAGGTTTCCGGGGAGATGTAGGAGGTCGGGGCGTCCATGCGGCCAGGGCAGGCGCCGAGCATCATGCTGCCGTTGGTGAGGATGTTCAGGCGCGAGCCGAACATGCCACGCAGCACCGGGTCGCCGTTGGTGCCGCCGTTGCGCACCAGGGCGAAGCCGGGAATGGTCTTGAGGTAGTCGCCGCCATCGCTGGCCGGCACCGGCTGGCGTGGGTCCTTGGGGTTGGTGACCACGGTCAGGGGCGAGCTGGGGGCGATGGCGGTGATCACCGTCGGGCTCAGCTCGGTACTGTGATGGGCGTGTTCGGCCGAAGTGTCGTCGGCCATGGCCAGGGGCGTCAGCAGGGCACCACACAGCACGGCCAGGGCACGGTTGAAGTGCTGGCGCGACGGGTTCAGGGCAAAGGGCTTGGTTGGCTGGGCAACGCCCAGGCGAGAGTCAGCAGAAAACATAATGGTTCCATCGATCGGTCTTGAATGACACGGCCGCGAGCGCACGCCTGTCGTGCTGACAGCCGGCCGTGTGGAGTGAGCAGGTGACTCAGGCGTCGATCGGCGGAGCGCGGGTCAGCGCGCCGGGGAACACGGTCTGCCGGGCGTGGCCCAGGCGCGTGGCGGGGATCAGGAAATGCTGGGCCAGCGGTGCATCGAGCTGGGCGAATGACAGCCCCGATGGCAGTGCCGGGCAGTTGAACAGCAGGCTGCAATAACCGCATTTCTCCCAGAGCACATGTTGCTCGCCTTGGGATTTTGCAGGGTGCGAAGCGTGTGGGTTATCGCCGTGGCAGCCGGACACGCCGCTGCCCATGTCCATGGATACGGACATGTTCATCGGCATCGCGTGATCCATCGGCATCGACTGGGAAATCAGCGGACCGATGAAGATCATCAGCATGGCGAACAGACTGATCCAGCTGCCGCGCCGCACCCCTATGGAGGTACGGCGTGCTGCGGACCGCCTGCGGCCAGGCGCGAGCGGGGTGTTCACGGATGGGACCGGCGGTCAGTGCTTAGTGAGCGTGCTGATGCTCTTGCGCTGCGCCGGGTGCCTGCTTCTGCACGGCGACCTCGACGGTGACGTCGCCGGCCTTCTCGAAGTGCAGGGTCAGCGGGAAGCGCTTGCCATCGCTGAGCAGGCTGCGGTCCTTGAGCTCCATGAGCATCACGTGATAGCTCATGGGCGCGAATCGCACTTCGCCACCGGCGGGCACGACCACCTTGGCCACCTGCTGCATCTTCATCATGTCGCCCTGCATCACATGCTCATGCAGTTCGGCGCGACCGGCGATCGGCGTCTCGACGCTGAGCAGGGTGTCGGCGTTCTTGCCCGGGTTGTGCAGCACGAAGTAGGCGGCGACGGTCGGCGCGTTCGGCGGCAGTTCCTGGGACCAGGGATGGTCGATCTGCAATTGGCCGGCCTTGTATTCATGGGCGCTGGCGAAGCTGGCAGGCAACAGCAGGGCGGCCAGCAGCAGGGTGTGCTTGACCAGGGAAGACTTGAGCATGGTGGTTCTCCAGAACGATTCAAAAACGCAGGTCACTTGCGAAAGGGAATCATGCCAGAGGCGGTGCACCGGGATTCAGGCTGGGCCATTGCTGGCGCGGGGTGAGTTGCTCGAGCGGCGGTTGCGGGGCGCCCGGCTGGGCGATGAAGCGGGTGAAGTACAGCTGCGGCGCATGGCCAGGCAGGGCCACCAAGGGCGCCGAGCCGGAGCAGCACCAGCAATGCTGCATGTTCGAGTGATCGTCGTTCTGCGGGGCTTTTTGTTCGAGCTTGCCCAGGGAGATGGCGATCATCTTGGTGCCGCTGGAGGAACAGAAACTGCCCCATAGCAGTTGTTCATCCAGCCCTTGGTCGCTGCTCTGCATGGCCCCGGAAAGCGGCATGGCAAGCATGTTGAACAGCACTGCGAAGCAGGCGATCCAGGCAAATGCGAGCCGTTGTCGGGACATGGTGACGATCCGTCGGTTGAGCGATCAGGCGGGTATTTAGCCTGATCGCTGTGGATAAGTAAAAAAACACCGTGTGCGGTGTGGTGTCGCAGTGCTGGCTCAGGCCGGGCTGACCTGGAGCTTGAGTCCCAGCGCCTTCATCACCTTGATGATAGTCGCGAACTCGGGATTGCCCTGGCTGCCCAGCGCCTTGTACAGGCTTTCGCGGCCCAGGCCGGTGTCCCGGGCTACCTGGGTCATGCCACGGGCGCGGGCGATGTCGTTGAGGGCGGCGCGGATCAGCACGCCATCACCGGCATCTTTCTCGAAGCAGGCATCGAGGTAGGCCACCATGTCTTGCGGGGTCTTGAGGTAGCCGGGCCCGCGGTGGATACGCATCTCATGGACTCCACCTCCTATTGATACACAGTCGCCGAACCGCCCTAGCAGGCCGTTGAAAAACTACCTGCGTTGCCATCGCGGCGTTAAAAACAGGCTGGTGCGCCAGCCCGGTCAAAATGCTCATTTACCACTCGTAAACTGCGCTTTTTCGCCTGTTTTTGCCTTGCGCTGGCTGCCTCGCCTACATTTTTCAATGGCCTGCTAGTTGCGCTGCCCTGATCCGGGCCAGTACGCGGGTCTTCCCCTGAGGGGCCTTGAGGCGAGTGAGCCAGTGGCTGAACTCCTGGGTTTGCTCGAAGATGAACATGGCGGCTGTATTCCTTGGGATACGTCTCTGGCAACTCATTTGCCAGATGAAAGGCAACGCTGCGACGACCGGGCGTGCAGCCGGCCGTTGCAGAGCTCCCAAGGAAGTTAAGGTCGGAGACTGGCGGGCACAGCCAGGGAGTTCCCAGGTTGAGGTGAGGCGCGGCGCTTTTTGCTGTCAGGCGCTGGACAGCCGCTCGAGGGCGGCCAGGAGTTGGGGCACTTCGGTAAAACAGCGATCGACCTCGGGCAGTTCGGGGCGCTTGAGTATCAACACTGGTACTCCCCGTTCGCGGGCCACTTCCAGCTTGGGTTCGGTGGCGCTGCTGCCGCTGTTCTTGCTGATCAGCACATCGATGCGCCGGCGCGTGAACAGTTCGCGCTCGTCGTCGATCTGGAACGGGCCGCGAGCACCGATCACTTCGCAGCGCTCGTTGCCCGGGCAGGCTTGCAGGGCGCGCAGGGTCCAGAACTGGCCGGCGGGAATCTCCTCCAGATGCTGCAAGGGTTCACGACCCAGGGTGAACAGTGGTCGCTGGAAAGGTTCGAGGGCTTGCATCAGTTGCGGCCAGTCGGCCACCTCGCGCCAGTCGTCCCCGGGCTGCGCTTGCCAGGCCGGGCGGCGCAGGGCCCAGCAGGGAATGCCGACGAGCCGGGCGGCGGCCTGGGCATTGGCGCTGATCTGCGCGGCATAAGGATGAGTGGCATCCAGTAGCAGAGTGATGTTCTCGGCGCGAATGAACTGCGCCAGGCCCTCGGCTCCGCCATACCCACCGACCCGCACCTGGCAGGCCAGGTCCGTGGGCACCCGGCCGATGCCGGCCAGGCTGTAGACATGTTCAGGCCCCAGGGAGCGGGCGATGGCCAGGGCCTCGGTGACCCCACCCAGCAGCAGGATGCGGCTCATGACTGGGCTCCGGCATGGCCGACGATGCCGCCCTGGCGGTCGATGGCGAAGACTTCCACCTGGACCTGGGCCGGTACTACGCTGCGGGCGAAGTCCAGGGCGTGGCGGCACACCGCATCGCCCAGGGCGACTCCGGCGGCGCTGGCCATGGCCAGTGCCTGCTGGCTGGTATTGGCCTGGCGGATGGCCTCTTGCAGCGGTTGGTCGGCACCGATTTCGGCGGCCCATTGCGCCAGCTGCGGCAGGTCGATGCTGGAGTGGCGGCTGTGCAGGTCCATGTGCCCGGCTGCCAGCTTGCTGATCTTGCCGAAGCCGCCGCACAGGCTGAGTTTATCCACAGGGGCCTTGCGCAGATGCTTGAGGACCGCGCCGACGAAGTCGCCCATTTCGATCAGGGCGATTTCCGGCAGGTCGTAGACCCGGCGCATGGTGTCTTCGCTGGCGTTGCCGGTGCAGGCGGCGACGTGCTGGTAGCCGTTGCTCCTGGCGACATCGATGCCCTGGTGGATCGAGGCGATATAGGCCGCACAGGAAAACGGCCGGACGATGCCACTGGTGCCCAGGATCGACAATCCGCCGAGAATTCCCAGGCGCGGGTTCATGGTCTTCTGCGCCAGGACCTCGCCGCCCTCGACGTTCACCGTGACTTCGAAGCCGCCGTTGTAGGCCTGTTCCTCGGCCAGGCGTTGCAGGTGCTCGCCGATCATCCGCCGCGGCACCGGGTTGATCGCCGGCTCGCCCACCGCCAGGACCAGCCCGGGGCGGGTCACGGTACCGACCCCGGCCCCGGCCACGAAGCGAATGCCTGGCTCATGGGTCAGGCGTACCTGGGAGTAGAGCAGGGCGCCATGGGTCACGTCCGGGTCGTCGCCGGCATCCTTGATGGTCCCGGCCTCGGCACCGTCGCTGGTGCGCCGGCAGAACTCCAGGCGCATCCGCACCTCTTTGCCCTTGGGCAGGACGATATCCACCGCATCGGCCTCGACGTTGCCCAGCAGCAGGCGGGCGGCCGCGAGGCTGGTGGCGGTGGCGCAACTGCCGGTGGTCAGGCCGCTGCGCAGTGCAGCGGGCTGTTCGGCGGTTTCCTCACGCATGGGGCGCGTCCCCGGATGGCGTGCAGGCTGGGTCCTGGGGTTTGTGCAGTTCCAGCAGGGTGATGGGCAAAGCCTGGCGCCAGGTGTCGAACTCCCCCAGCGGCTGGGCCTGGGCCACATGGATGCGGGTCAGTTCGCCGCCGTGGCGCTGGCGCCAGTCCATCAGGGTCATCTCGCTTTGCAGGGTCACCGCATTGGCCACCAGGCGGCCGCCGGGCTTGAGTCGTTCCCAGCAGGTGGCGAGCACCCCGTCGCGGGTCACGCCGCCGCCGATGAAGATCGCGTCCGGGCGCTCCAGGCCAGCCAGGGCCTGGGGCGCGCTGCCACGGATCAGTTGCAACCCGGGAACGCCCAGGGTGTCGCGGTTGTGTTCGATCAGCTGCTGGCGGCCCGCGTCGGCCTCGATGGCCAGGGCGCGGCAACTGGGGTGGGCGCGCATCCACTCGATGCCGATCGAGCCGCTGCCGGCACCGACATCCCACAGCAGCTCGCCGGGCATCGGGGCCAGGCGGGCCAGGGTCATGGCGCGTACGTCGCGCTTGGTCAACTGGCCGTCATGGGCAAAGGTCGAGTCCGGCAGGCCGGCCAGGCGCGACAGGCGTGGCGCGTCGAGGCTGGCACGGCAGTCGATGGCCAGCAGGTTGAGGTCGGCGATGGCCGGGTCTTGCCAGTCGTCGGCGGTGCCGTCGATACGCCGCTCCAACGGGCCGCCCAGGTGTTCCAGGACACTGATCCGGCTCGGGCCGAAGCCGCGCTCGCGCAGCAGGCCGGCCACCGCCGCCGGGCTGTGGCGGTCATTGCTCAGCACCAGCAGGCGCAGGCCGTTGGCCAAATGGGCGTTGAGTGCGGCCAATGGCCGCGCCACCAGCGACAGGCTGACCACTTCCTGCAGGGGCCAGCCCAGGCGCGCGGCGGCCAGGGCGCAGGAGGAGGGCGCGGGCAAGATCAGCAGTTCCTCGGCGGGCAGTTGCCGCGCCAGGCTGGCGCCGACGCCGAAGAACATCGGGTCACCGCTGGCCAGCACGCACACCGCGGTACCACGCTGGGCGAGTACCGGCTCCAGGGAAAACGGGCTGGGCCATAGCTGGCGTTCGCCACGGATGCAGGCCGGCAGCAGCTCCAGCTGACGTTGCCCGCCGACGATCCGCGAAGCGCCCAACAGGGCATGGCGGGCATTGCGACCCAGGCCCTTGAAGCCGTCTTCACCGATTCCCACTACTGTCAGCCAGGGCGACATGGATATTCCTCGAACACAAAAGCCAGGGTTCCGACAGGCAGGCTTTTCATGCCTTCGGACAAAGCAGGCATAATACCGCGCCTTCGCCCGCGAAGCGTTTTTCCCACACTGCCGGTCACTCCTTTGAACCCACGTCCGCTGTCCACTGCCATCCGCCCCTCGGCCTGTCCGGGGTTGTTGCGTATCGTCCCGGCCCTGGACGGCGGTATCTGCCGGATCAAGCTGGCCGGCGGGGTCATCAGCGCGGCCCAGGCCGTGGCCGTGGCCGAGGCGGCGCAGGAGTTCGCCGGCGGGGTGATCGAGGCCACCAATCGCGCCAACCTGCAGATCCGTGGCATCGGCGACGAGCACCAGGCACTGATCGCCAAGCTGCTGGATGCAGGCCTGGGGCCGACCATAGCGGCCGGTGACGATGTGCGCAACCTGATGCTCAGCCCCAGCGCCGGTATCGACCGCCAGTGCCTGGTCGATACCCGGCCTCTGGCGGCGCAGATCCTGCACACCCTGCAAGGTCATTCACGGTTCCACGAGTTGTCGCCCAAGTTCGCCGTGCAACTGGACGGTGGCGAAGCCCTGGCCATGCTCCAGCATCACCACGATTTGTGGCTGGCGGCTTGCGAGCGAGAGGGCCAGCGGTTGCTGGCCTTCGGCCTGGCCGGTTGCCCGGTGGATGCGCCGTTGGCGGCGGTGCCGCTGGAGCAGGGCCATGACCTGCTGGTGGCGGTGCTGGAGGCGTTCCTCGACCTGGCGAGCCCCGAGCAGACCCGTATGCGGCACTTGCTGGCCCAGGTGCCGCTGGCGGAATTTCTGCTCCAGGTGCAACAGCGCCTGGGCGGCCCGCTGCTGAGCGTCGATGGCTGGCGCCGGCCGGCGGTCGTCGAGGGCTTGCACCTGGGAACTTATCCACAGGCCGTGGCCGGGCGGGTCTATGTCGGTGCGGTCGCGCCCCTGGGGCGGCTCGACCCGGGCATGCTCAAGGGGGCCGCGCAACTGGCCCTGCGCTATGGCGACGCCAGCCTGCGCCTGACGCCCTGGCAGAGCCTGCTGCTGCCCGACATTGCCGTGGCGGATGCCCCGGCGGTGACCGCTGGCCTGGCCGAGCTGGGTTTGCTTTGCCGTCCCGAGCAGGCCCTGGCCCACCTGATTGCCTGCACCGGCTCCAGCGGTTGCGCCAAGGCCCAGGCCGATACCAAGGGCGATGCGCTGCGCCTGGCGGCCCTGTTGCAGGCCCAGGGGCAGCAGGCGGCGGTACACCTTTCTGGCTGCCTGCGCACTTGCGCTGCGGCCCATGTAGCGCCCACCACCCTGTTGGCGGTGGCCCCGGGACGCTACGACTTGTATGTGCGCGACGCCACGCAGCCGGGGTTCGGCAGGCTGCGGGCGCGCAACCTTTCTATAGAAGCGGCACAAGCGCTGCTTGATGTCCGCCAACGGAGCCACCTTGATGATTGATTACATCCGCGACGGTCAGGAGATCTATCGCAACTCCTTCGCGATCATCCGCGAAGAAGCCAAGCTAGAACGCATTCCGGCCGACCTGGAAAAACTCGCGGTACGGGTGATCCACGCCTGCGGCATGGTCGAGGCCATCGATGGCCTGCAGTTTTCTGAAGGCGCCGGCAAGGCCGGGCGCGAGGCCCTGGCTGCTGGGGCACCGATCCTCTGCGATGCGCGGATGGTGTCCGAGGGCATCACCCGGGCACGGCTGCCGGCCAACAACCAGGTGATCTGCACCCTGCGTGACGAGAGCGTGCCGCAGCTGGCCCGCGAGCTGGGCAACACCCGTTCGGCGGTGGCCCTGGAACTGTGGCGGCCCTACCTGGAAGGCAGCGTGGTGGTGATCGGCAATGCCCCCACCGCGCTGTTCTACCTGTTGGAAATGCTCGACGCCGGCGCACCTAAGCCAGCGCTGATCCTTGGCTTCCCGGTGGGTTTCGTCGGCGCTGCCGAATCCAAGGCGATGCTGGCCGCCGACAGCCGTGGCGTGCCGTTCGTGATCATGCAAGGCCGCCTGGGCGGCAGTGCCATGGCCGCCGCCGCCGTCAACGCCCTGGCCACGGAGATCGAATGATGCAGCAACCTGGACGTTTGATCGGCCTCGGCGTGGGCCCTGGTGATCCGGAACTGATTACCCTCAAGGCCCTGCGCCTGCTGCGCGAGTCGCCGGTGGTGGCCTACTTCGTCGCCAAGGGGAAAAAGGGCAATGCCTTCGGCATCATCGAGGCGCACCTGCAGGAGGCGCAGACCCTGCTGCCGCTGGTCTACCCGGTGACCACCGAAGCGCTGCCGGCACCGCTGTCCTATGAGCAGGTGATCAGCGATTTCTACGACGAAGCCAGCGTGCAAGTGGCCGAGCACCTGGATGCCGGCCGCGATGTGGCGGTGATCTGCGAGGGCGACCCGTTCTTCTACGGTTCCTACATGTACCTGCACGACCGCCTGGCCGAGCGCTACCAGGCCGAAGTGGTGCCGGGGGTCTGCTCGATGCTCGGCGGCGCCTCGGTGCTGGGTGCGCCGTTGGTGTATCGCAACCAGAGCCTGTCGGTGCTGTCCGGGGTGCTGCCCCATGAGGAACTCAAGCGCCGCCTGGCCGATGCCGACGCGGCAGTGGTGATGAAGCTGGGGCGCAATTTCCCCAAGGTCCGCCAGGTCCTGGATGAGCTGGGGCTGGCGCAGCGGGCGCTGTATGTCGAGCGCGCGACCATGGCCAACCAGAAGATCGTGCCCCTGGACGAGGTGGAGCCGATGTCGTCGCCGTACTTCTCGTTGATCATCGTTCCCGGACAAAGGTGGCAAGGCTGATGGCGCGTTCGATTCCGGCCATCGTCATCCTTGGCCAAGGCAGCCTCGATACCGCGCGGCGGATCCAGCGCCTGTACCCCGACGCGCTGGTCTACGGCCTGGCCGAGCGCACCACGGGCGCCGACCGCAGTTACCAGGAGTTCGGCGCGACCCTGCGTCAGCTCTATCAACAAGACACGCCGATCATCGCCCTGTGCGCCGCCGGCATCGTGATCCGCACCCTGGCGCCGCTGCTGCTGGAGAAGGGCGCCGAGCCGCCGGTACTGGCGGTGGCCGAGGACGGCAGCGCGGTGGTGCCATTGCTGGGCGGCCTGGGTGGGGTCAACGTCATGGCTCGCAAGATCGCTGCCGGCCTGGGCGTGGCGGCGGCCATCACCACCAGCGGTGAGCTGCGCTTCGGCACTTGCCTGCTCAACCCGCCCAGCGGTTATGCCCTGGGCGACCTGGAGCAGGGCAAGCGCTTTGTCTCCGACCTGCTGGGTGGCGAGAGCGTGCGCATCGAAGGCGCCGCGCCCTGGCTGGCCGAAGCCCGTTTGCCGGAGGATCGCGAAGCCCGGTTGACCATCCGGGTCGGTTCCGCCGAGCGCGAACCCGCGACCAACGAACTGCTGATCTACCCGCGCAGTGTTCTCATCGCACTCACTTGCAGGAACGAGCTTGCTCGCGATAGCGGGCTCGAATTGGCCGAGCATCTGCGGGACGCTCTGCACCAGGCCGGGATCGCTCGCCAGTCCGTCGCTTGCCTGCTGGCCGCCGACAGTGAAATGGCCAGCCCGACCTTGCGTGACGCCGCCGCCGAGCTGGGCGTGCCGCTGCGTTTTGCCCCGGCGGCCAGCAGCGTGGCCGAGCTGGCGCAACAAGCGGTGCCGCAATTGCTGCCGCCCCTCAGTATGGGCGAGGACATCGCCATCGCCGTGGCCAGCGAACCCCTGGACCCGCAGCGGATCGGCCAGCCCCGTGGTCGCCTGGCCGTGATCGGCCTGGGGCCGGGCGCCGCCGAACTGATGGTGCCGGCGGTCAAGGCCGAGCTGGCCCGGGCCCAGGACATCCTCGGCTACGAAACCTATGTGCGCATGGCGGGCCCGTTCCGCGCCGACCAGATCATGCACTGCACCGACAACCGCGAGGAAATGCAGCGCGCCCGCCACGCCTTCGAGCTGGCGGCCCAGGGCCGTTCGGTGGTGGTGGTGTCGTCCGGCGATCCGGGCGTGTTCGCCATGGCCTCGGCGGTGCTCGAAGCCCTGCACGAATCCAGCGACCCGGCCTGGCACAACGTCGACCTGGAGATCCTGCCCGGGGTGTCGGCCTCCCTGGCCACCGCCGCCCAGGCGGGCGCGCCACTGGGCCATGACTTCTGCGTGCTGTCGCTGTCGGACAACCTCAAGCCCTGGGACATCATCGAGAAGCGCCTGGACCTCGCCTCCCAGGCCGACCTGGTGCTGGCCTTCTACAACCCCATCTCCCGTTCCCGGCCGTGGCAATTGGGCCGGGCCCTGGAGATCGTGCGCCAGCACCGCACAGCGCAAACCCCGGTGGTATTGGGGCGCGACATCGGTCGCCCGGGCCAGACCCTGCGCGTCACCACCCTGGGCGAGCTGACCCCAGAGCAGGTGGACATGCGCACCATGGTGCTGGTGGGCTCCTCCACTACCTGCACCTTTGCCAAGGCGGATGGCGGCGAGTGGGTCTACACGCCGCGCTGGTACTAGAGGGGCAGCGGCAAGCTTCGAGCTTTGAGCGGCAAGCTGAAAACTTGCAGCTTGAGGTTTGGAGCTTGTCGCTTAGGGCTGCAAATACCAGGTGATAAATTCGAAGAAACCGGTCCATCTGGCGGCAATGCGGCCAGCGGTGAAGGCTTCCCAGTCGCCCAGGTCGAAATCCCAGACGCCGCCGCTGTCCTTGTCCAGCAA
The DNA here is from genome assembly GCF_009380155.1 of Pseudomonas piscis. Classification (GTDB taxonomy): domain Bacteria; phylum Pseudomonadota; class Gammaproteobacteria; order Pseudomonadales; family Pseudomonadaceae; genus Aquipseudomonas; species Aquipseudomonas piscis. The sequence continues at coordinate 578,431 of NZ_WHUV01000004.1, forward strand.
GTAGCCGCCTTCGCCTTGCAATGAGGTGAAGGCGATGAAGTTCTGCGGCAGCTCCCATACTTCATGAATGAACTCGGTACCTACAAGGATCTCTTCGCTGGGTTCGGCGATATTCATCAGCACTTCGTAGCTTGCACGGCTTGCGAAGTCGGCGGGGTGGTAAGCCAGGTAGATCTGTGCGAACTCGCTGTCCAGGGCAATGCCCAGTGTTGCCAGCGCTCGGGTGACCCCGGCGGTGTCTGGGCGCGGGCGGAAGCTGGGCTGGGCTTCGATCAGGGCGACCAACTGCGGGGGAATCATGGGTGGTCCTTGATGATAGGTGGCCATTTGTCCAGGGGCAGGCTGCCCTGGATCTGGGCAAAGTGTTCCCGGGCCTGGGCCAGGGTCTTGTGGTTGGGGCCGCTCAGCACATCCAGTGCCTGGCAGCCGTCGTCTTCCCAGTGGCACAGGCCGCAGATCTCGTATTCGCCATGGGCGCCGAGGGTCAGGTAGCCACAGCAAGGGCAGGCCAATAGGGTTTCCACCGGGCCCTCGACCGGCTGGCGCGGGTAGCCGGCCTCGGCCAGGCAGCGGCTCAGGTAGGGGTTGCTGACGCCATGGTAGGCGGCGCGCAGGCTGACCAGGATCAGCGCATCGTAACGCGCGGGCTCGGCGTTTTCCGGCGGTTCCCGAGTCTGCATTTCCTCCCCCAGGCTGGCTGAGAGGGTGGCGAATTCCGGGGCTTCGGGGGCCAGGGTCCAGACGTTCAGCAGGTGATCGGCGCGTTCCTGCGCCGAGAGTGCGAGCAGGCGGTGCCGGCTCAAGCGGTCGATGGCCGCAGGGCGCGTCAGTGGCTTCATGGGGCTGTGCTCGGTAAGGGAATCAGCACGCCGGCCAGACCAGGGTCAGCTGATCCGGTCGCTCGATGGGGATGCAAACGCTGACCCCGCTGGTGGATTGGGCCTCTATATGCCGGTCGCGGATTCGCACCTGGGCGAAGGGGTTGGTTTCCCGGAGCACCAGCAGCCAGATCAGGCGCTGCGAGTCTTTCTCCTGCAGCGCCAGGAAGCCATCGCCGCCGTGGGCTGCGCATTCGCCACCCAGGGCTTGCCAGGGCTCCGGGCCGTGGGCCGAACAGCCCAGGGTCGCCAGGCCTTCGCAGGCTTCTGCCGGTCGGTGATCCAGGGCCGGGAGCCACACCTTGTCCTGCAGGCGGCTTGCCCCGTGGGGCAACTCGAACAGGCAGTAGAAACCATTGCCCAGGATCAGGGTGTTTTCCCGCGGGTAGGCTTCGTCCAGCCATTGCTGCTGGATAAAGGCCTGGTCGGCGTTGTAGGGCATGGGCATTCCGTTGCGATGAGGGCTGGCTAGGGCACCAGGTAGCCGCGCACCCCGGTGAAGATGATCTGCGCCGCCAGGGCACAGACGAACAGGCCCATCAACCGGCTGACGATCTGCAGGCCCTGGTCGCCGAGGATGCGCTCGATGCGGTTGGACAGGTACAGCACCACGCCCACCGTGAGGCTGGCCAGGGCGATGCTGAGGATGGCGGTGAGCTTGTCGTCCCAGTGTGGCTGGCTGACGCCCATTACCAGCAGGGCGCCGATGGTGCCGGGGCCGACTGTCAGGGGAATGGTCAGCGGGACTATGGTCACGTCCTGCTGCACGTTGTCGGTCTGTACCGCCGACTTGCCCTGGGCCATGCCCAGGGCGGAGATGAACAGCACCGAGCCCGCGCCGATGCGGAACGCATCCACGGTGATGCCGAACACGCCGAAGATCACCCGCCCGAACAGGTACAGCAGCACACTGGAGACCAGGGTCGCTAGGGCGACTTTCCAGGCCAGGCGCCGACGCTCCTTGAGGGAGTAGCCACGGGTCAGGCTGATGAAGCACGAGAGGACGAAGAAGGGGCTGTAGAGCACCAGCATCTTCAGGTAAACGCTGAACAGCACGTGGAGCATGATGGAAGCTCACGACTAGGGAGGGCGAGCCAGAGTTTAACTCAGCTGGTGTGGGCGGCGCTGCGTTCGCGCAAGTCGCGCTGGGTTACCCAGTGCTCCACCAGTTCGCGCAGTTGCGAGAGCTCCACCGGCTTGGCCATGTGCCCGTCCATGCCGGCCTGGCGCGCGCGCTCCTTGTGCTCGGCCAGGATATGGGCGGTGAGGGCCACCACCGGCGTGCGCACTCGCTGGTTGCCCACTTCCCAGGCCCGCAGTTGCTGGGTGGCGGAAAACCCGTCGAGCACCGGCATCTCGCAGTCCATCAGCACCAGGTCGTAGCGCTTGGCTTTCATCGCCTGCAGGGCTTCCTCGCCGTTGCTGGCGGTATCGGGCTGCAGGTTGAGTTTGCCGAGCATGCCGCGGATCACCTTGGTGGAGATGCTGTTGTCCTCGGCTACCAGGATGCGGAAGTCGCTGGGCACGGTGATCGGCTCCGGGCCCAGGACTTGGGCCAGGGGCTGGTTGTAGGGCGTGGTGGGCGCCTTGTCGCGGTGGCTGAGCTCGTCGGCCAGGGTGGTCTTGAGGGTGTAGCCGGCCACTGGCTTGGCGAGGATGCGCTTGATCCCGGCATTGCGTGCGATCACCTTGCTCGGCGCGTTGCTGATGCCGGTGAGCATGATCAGCAGGATGTCGTGGTTCAGGCTCGGGTCTTCCTTGATCTTCGCCGCCAACTGCATGCCGGTCATGCCGGGCATGTTCTGGTCCAGCAGGACCACGTCGAAGTAGTCGCGCAAGTGTGCCTTGGTTCGCAGCAGGGCCAGGGCTTCCTTGCCCGAAGGCACGGCGCTGACGTTCAGGCCCCAGGCACTGCATTGCTGCACCAGGACCTTGCGGCAGGTGTCGTTGTCGTCCACCACCAAGACCCGGGCCCCTTGCAGCGGGCCGTCGAGGTCGGCGGTGGGATGCTCCAGGCGGTCGGCATCCAGCGGCAGGGTCAGCCACAGGGTGCTGCCTTGCTGGTTGCCGCTCTTGATGCCGAATTCGCCATGCATCAGCAGGATCAGCTGGCGAGCGATCACCAGGCCCAGGTTGCCGCCCAGGCGGGTGGTGGCCAGGAAATTCTTGCTGTGCAGCTCGGTATGCAGCAGCGCGTCGCGTTCCTCGGGCTCCATGGGCTGCCCGCTATCTTGCACGGCAATACGCAGGCGCGGCTTGCTGCTGCGCTCGTCGAGGGCGACGACGATCAGCACTTCGCCTTCGTCGGTCTTCTTCAGGGCGTTTTCCAGCAAGCTCAACAGGGCCTGGCGCAACCGTGTCGGATCGCCGCTGATGACCCGTGGCACCTGGGGCTGGATGAAGCTGATCAGCTCGACGTTCTGCTGCTCGGCCTTGGCCCGGAAGATGCTCAGGCAGTCTTCGATCAGGGCATTGAGATCGAACTGTACGTCGTCCAGTTCGATCTGCCCGGATTCGAGCTTGGAGATGTCGAGGATCTCGTTGATCAGGGTCAGCAGTTCGTTGCCGGCGCTGTGGATGGTCTGCACGTAGTCGCGCTGCTTGACCGACAGCGGCGTGCCCAGCAGCAGCTCGGTCATGCCCAGCACGCCGTTCATCGGGGTGCGGATCTCGTGGCTGATCTTGGCCAGGAACTCGGCCTTGGCATTGACCTCGGCGGTGCTGGCGGCAAGGTCGCGGCTGGCGCTGAAGCGGTTCTCGGTGATGTGGCGCTGGCGCTCGCCCAGGGCCACGCTCATCAGCAGGCCGGCCACGCAGACCACGCTCATCAAGGTCACGATCAGGCCTTGCGGGGGCACCAGTGTCAGGCCGAGCAGGGCGGGCATGATCACCAGGGTGCCGAAGTTGAAGATCGCCATGGCGGCGACGAAACAACGGGCCGGGCGGTAGCCCTTGTGCCAGTGGTAGCCGCCGATGAACAGCATGCTCAAACCGGCTAGGGCTACCAGGGCATAGGTGACGATGTTCAACGGCAGGCTGCTGATGATCAACAGCAACAGGCCGGACAAGGCGATCAGCAGGATGTTGCCCAGTAGCAGGCGGTTCAGCGGATGCGGCCCCACCGGGGAGAAGAACCGATAGGCGAACATCATGCCGGCAGGGGCGGTCAGCAGCAGCGCCAGGTAGGCGCCGGGAGTCTGCAGGGATTGCCAGTCCGGCAGCCAGGGGCCGAACAGGTTCAGCAGCATCATCAGGCTGAGGGTCAGCAGGGCCTCGCAGACCGCCAGCCACAGGCTGCTGCGCGAGCGGGTGTAGGCGAAGCGCGTGAGGTTGTGCAGGATCAGCATCGCCAGGCAGCCGAACAGCAGGCCGTAGACCAGGGTCTGGCCCTGGCTGGCGGCGGCCATCACCGCCGATTGCAGGGTGATGTAGGGGCGCAGTTCGTGTTCGGACACCAGGCGTACGTAGACGTCCAGCGTCTTGCCGCTCTGTGGCAGCGGCAGTGCGAAGTCGCTGCTGGGCAGCGGCTTTTCCGTCTGGGGCTGGCTGGAGCCGGTGTTCACTTGCTCGATCAGCTGGTCGCCGTCGAGCACGTAGAGATTCAGGTGGGACAGGTCGGGAGCGAAGATCCGCAGGATCTGCTCATGGGTGCCCGGCTGGAGCTTGAAGCGTAGCCACAGGGCGCCGTTGGGCTCGGCGGCGGTGAGCTTGTCCAGCTCGATGGGGCTGAACTGGTTGGTGTAGCGCGGGGAGCGGATGTCACTGAGTTGCAGGTCGCCCTGATCGTCGAGCAGCACCGCCCAGCCACTGCCTTGAGCGGCCAGGGCCGGATTCATGCAGAGCAGGGTCAGCAATGTGACGGTGAAGCCTAGGGCAATCCTGAGCCAGCGCACGGCGAAATCCCTTCGTTGGTTGATGCCTGATTATAACTATGCGCGGCGCAATGAGCGCCCGGCAAGGGCCTGGAAGCCCTTGCCGGGGTTTCGTGCGAGCCTTATTGCTCGCCGCGCTCGCGGGCAATGGCACGGTAGCCGATGTCCTTGCGGTAGAAGCAGCCCTGCCAGTCGATCTCGGTCGCCAGGCGGTAGGCTTGCTGCTGCGCCTGGTCGACGCTGGCGCCCATGGCGGTGGCGCACAGCACCCGGCCACCGGCGGTGACGATCTGGCCGTCCTTGAGCGCGGTGCCGGCGTGGAAGACCTTGCCTTCCAGCGCGGCTGCGGCGTCCAGGCCGGTGATGGTCGCGCCCTTGGCATAGTCACCAGGATAGCCGCCGGCCGCCAGGACGATGCCCAGGCTCGGACGCGGGTCCCACTGGGCCTCGACCTTGTCCAGGGCCTGGGCCAGGGCCGCTTCCACCAGCAGCACCAGGCTCGATTGCAGGCGCAGCATGACAGGCTGGGTTTCCGGGTCGCCGAAACGGCAGTTGAACTCGATGACTTTCGGGTTGCCCGCCTTGTCGATCATCAGGCCCGCGTAGAGGAAGCCGGTATAGACGTTGCCTTCCTCGGCCATGCCGCGCACGGTCGGCCAGATGACCTGGTCCATCACGCGCTGGTGCACGTCGGCGGTGACCACCGGGGCAGGCGAGTAGGCGCCCATGCCACCGGTATTCGGGCCAGTGTCGCCATCGCCGACGCGCTTGTGGTCCTGGCTGGTGGCCATGGGCAGCACGTTCTTGCCGTCGACCATGACGATGAAGCTGGCTTCCTCGCCATCGAGGAACTCCTCGATCACCACGCGGGAACCGGCGTCACCGAAAGCGTTGCCGGCGAGCATGTCGCGTACGGCTTCCTCGGCCTCGGCCAGGGTCATGGCGACGATCACGCCCTTGCCGGCGGCCAGGCCGTCGGCCTTGATCACGATCGGCGCGCCTTTTTCCCGCAGGTAGGCCAGGGCCGGCTCGATCTCGGTGAAGTTCTGGTAGTTGGCGGTCGGAATCTTGTGGCGCGCCAGGAAGTCCTTGGTGAAGGCCTTCGAGCCTTCCAGCTGGGCGGCGCCCTGGGTCGGGCCGAAGCAGTCCAGGCCGCGGGCGCGGAACAGATCGACCACACCGGCCACCAGCGGCACTTCCGGACCGACGATGGTCAGGGCAACGTTCTTCTCGGCGAAGTCGGCAAGCTGCTCCAGGGCCAGCACGTCGATGGCCACGTTCTCGCACTTGGCCTCGATGGCGGTACCGGCGTTGCCGGGAGCGACGAATACTTTTTCGACCCGTGGGTCCTGAGCGACTTTCCAGGCCAGGGCGTGTTCACGACCGCCGCTACCAATGATCAAAACTTTCATGTCAAAACCTCGAATTCTTTCGGACGGGAGGCGAAGCCTCACGTTGTACGAGGTCGCAATGAAACAGGTAGATGCAAGGCGGGGCCGGTTCCGATGAGCGGAGTTGCCTTCTGGCAATGAGCATCAGTGGAACCGGCCTCAACGCAGCAGATGCCTGCTTCAGTGCGGCCGATTGCCGTAAATCAGTGACGGAAGTGGCGCATGCCGGTGAATACCATCGCGATGCCGGCTTCGTCGGCAGCGGCGATCACTTCGGCGTCACGCATCGAGCCGCCAGGCTGGATCACGGCGCGGATACCGACCTTGGCGGCATTGTCGATGCCGTCGCGGAACGGGAAGAAGGCGTCGGAAGCCATGACCGCGCCCTGCACTTGCAGGCCGGCATGCTCGGCCTTGATGGCGGCGATGCGGGCGGAGTTGACGCGGCTCATCTGGCCGGCGCCGACACCGATGGTCTGGCGGTTCTTGGCGTAGACGATGGCGTTGGACTTGACGAACTTGGCCACTTTCCAGGCGAATACCAGGTCGTGGATTTCCTGTTCGGTCGGCGCGCGCTGGGTGACGATCTTCAGGTCATCGGCGCTGATCATGCCGATATCGCGGCTCTGCACCAGCAGGCCACCGTTGACCCGCTTGAAGTCCCAACCGGCGGCGCGTTCGGCCGGCCACTCGCCGCATTCGAGCAGGCGTACGTTCTGCTTGGCCGCTACGACTTCGCGGGCAGCCTGGGAGATTTTCGGGGCGATGATCACTTCGACGAACTGGCGCTCGACGATGGCCTTGGCGGTTTCGCCGTCCAGCTCGCGGTTGAAGGCGATGATGCCGCCGAACGCCGACTCGGTGTCGGTGGCGTAGGCCAGGTCGTAGGCCTTGCGGATGCCGCCCTCGTCCTCAGGCACCACGGCCACGCCGCAGGGGTTGGCGTGCTTGACGATGACGCAGGCCGGCTTGACGAAGCTCTTCACGCATTCCAGCGCGGCGTCGGTGTCGGCCACGTTGTTGAACGACAGTTCCTTGCCTTGCAACTGCAGGGCGGTGGAGATGCTGGCTTCGCCTTTCTTGGCCTCGACGTAGAAGGCCGCGCTCTGGTGCGGGTTCTCGCCGTAGCGCATTTCCTGGGCCTTGACGAACTGGCTGTTGAAGGTGCGCGGGAAGCCGCTGCGGCCTTCGGTGGACAGGGTATCCCGGGCCTGGTCGATGGTGCCCATGTAGTTGGCGATCATGCCGTCGTAGGCTGCTGTGTGTTCGAAGGCCTTGAGCATCAGGTCGAAGCGCTGGGCGTAGGTCAGGCCGCCGGCCTTGAGGTTGTCCAGGACGCTGGCGTAGTCGCTGGCGTTGACCACGATGGCCACGTCCTTGTGGTTCTTGGCTGCCGAGCGAACCATGGTCGGGCCGCCGATGTCGATGTTCTCGATAGCGGTCGGCAGGTCGCAGCCGGGCTTGGAGATGGTGGCTTCGAAGGGATAGAGGTTGACCGCCACCAGGTCGATCGGCTTGATGCCGTGCTCGTTCATGATGGCGTCGTCGATGCCGCGACGACCCAGGATGCCGCCGTGGATCTTCGGATGCAGGGTCTTGACCCGGCCGTCCATCATTTCCGCGAAACCGGTGTAATCGGCGACTTCCACTGCGGACACGCCATTGTCTCGCAACAGCTTGAAGGTCCCGCCGGTAGAGAGGATCTCGACACCGAGGGCTTCCAGCTCCTTGGCGAATTCGAGGATCCCGGTCTTGTCGGAAACACTGATCAAGGCGCGGCGGATCGGCAGGCGGGTAGTCTGGTCGGTCATCTCAATTTCCATCAACAAGCTAGGGGGTCAGCAAAAAAGGCGACCGTTTTTTACGCGGGCGCCTTTCTGGTTTGGTTGAATGCTTACAGCAAATCGTACTGCTTGAGTTTCTTGCGCAGGGTTCCGCGATTCAGACCCAGGAGTTCGCTGGCCTTGGTCTGGTTGCCCTTGACGTAGTTCATCACGCTTTCGAGCAACGGGGCCTCGACTTCGGAGAGCACCAGGTTGTACACGTCCGTGACGGCAGCGCCCTCAAGGTGGGCGAAATAATTGTGCAGCGCCTTCTCGACACTCCCGCGAAGGGTCTGGCCTTCTTCGCTCGGGGTATTGAGGTGCTGTTTCAAATTCACGTTGTCGCTCACGGGTGTTGTTCCACTCACTAAAGTCTCGGTCATCATCGTCATGCGGCCACCCCCTCTCCGTCCCCTGTCTCCAGGCTCTTGTAACGTCCGGCGAAGAACTCACGGACGTTGGCGCACTGTGCTTCCGTATCTTCCAAACGATTGAAGTGGGCGCGAAACTCCCTGGCGCCCGGCAGGGTTGCGAGATACCAGCCCACATGCTTGCGCGCAATGCGTACGCCCATGACATCCCCATAGAAGGCATGCAGCGCGGCCAGGTGCTCCAGCAGAATCCGCTCCACTTCGAACAGCTGCGGTGCCGGGAGGGTTTCACCGGTGCGCAGGAAGTGTTCGATCTCACGAAAAATCCATGGCCGCCCCTGGGCGGCCCGGCCGATCAACAGCCCGTCGGCGCCGGTGGCATTCAATACCTGCCGGGCTTTCTCGGGCGAGTCGATATCGCCGTTGGCGAAGACCGGGATCGACACCGCCTGCTTGATCGCAGCGATGGTGTCGTACTCGGCTTCACCGGTGTACAGGTCGGCGCGGGTCCGACCGTGGACCGCCAGTGCCGTGATGCCAGCCTGTTCGGCGATCCTCGCCACGGTCAGGCCATTCTTGTTCTGCCGGTCCCAGCCGGTGCGGATCTTCAGGGTGACCGGTACGTCCACCGCGGCCACCACCGCCTGGAGAATCTCGTTGACCAGGACTTCGTCTTTCAGCAATGCGGAGCCGGCGGCCTTGTTGCAGACCTTCTTCGCCGGGCAACCCATGTTGATATCAATAATCTGTGCACCCAACTCGACGTTGGCGCGGGCGGCGTCCGCCAGCATCTGTGCATCGCCACCGGCAATCTGTACCGAGCGCGGCTCGGGATCGCCTTCGTGGATCATGCGCAGCCGCGATTTGCGGCTGTTCCACAAGCTCATGTCGCTGGTGACCATTTCCGAGACTACAAGGCCGGCACCCAATTGCTTGCAAAGCTGACGAAAGGGCTGGTCGGTAACTCCCGCCATCGGGGCGAGAACCAAGCCGTTTTGCAGTGTGTATGGGCCGATGCGTACCGCCGACATAGGACTTCCCTGTTGTGGGGCCGGATCATGAGAGTTCGAAAAAGGGTTGGCATGATACCCGCTCTCGATGACCGGATAAAGGCTGAATTGGATAAAATCTGAACAGTTCTTCTGCCGGCTACCGCGAGCGATACGCGGGGAGCTGTCATAAATCTGTCGTCAATCCAGAGTCGTCCGTCAACTCTTCCAGCCGTTTCACTCTGGCGAGTGGAAACTCAGACTGTAGTTCACGGCTTTGGGTCCGGGGTCGAGAATATCGAGGGCGATGTGGATCGGGGTTTGCGGCGGCATTTCCGCCGCGTCCTGCAGGTCGCCGCCCAGGTATTCACCGGGCTTGAAGCTACGGCTGGCAATCAGGTGGCCGTTGAGGTCGGCGAAGCGCAGTTCCAGCAGCGGGAACGGTTGGGAGAAGGGCGCACGGTTGTAGATGATGGCGTCCACTACCAGGGCCCCGCTGAATTCCGGGTGGCTGCGCACCACCAGGTTGCTGCTCTTGATCCGGCCGATGTCCACGCGCGAGGGGACCGTACATCCGAATTCCGGGCACAGTTGCTGGAACCAGGGGCGGTACTGGTCCTGGCGGGCCAGCTCGTCGAAGTGATAGGCGATGTACTGACCTGCCAGGCCACCGGCGGCCAGCAGGATCAGCAACAGCCAGAGCAGGCGTCGGCCCCAGGGCGAGCGACGCTTTTGCCAATCCAGGTGCAGCGGGTCGTCGACCAGGTCCAGCAGCACTTCGTCCTGGACTCCCGGTTCGCTGCGTTCGCGGCGTTTCTTGCCCGGTGCCGGGACTGGGGTTTCGTCTTCGTCCTCGAGGGCAGGCGCAGGGGGCTTTGCGTCGAAGGATTCCAGGTCGGCGTCCAGGCGCAACTTGGGGGACGGTGGTTCGTCGTCAAGGTCCGCCAGGTTGAAGGACAGCGAGGGTTCGGTGCGGGCGGCCTTGGCCGGCTCGGGCTCGGCGTCGTCCTTGGCCGGGGCCTTGAGGCTGGCCGGTTCGTCCTGCTCGCCGGCGCTGCCGAACAGGCCGTCGGGCCAGTTGGCTTCGTCGTTGTCCTGCTGGTCACGCCGGGCGCTGAGGCCGTTTTCCCGGGTGGGGCGCTCCTGGCCGAAGGTCTTGGCCGGCTGGATTTCCCGTTGTTCGAGCTTGGCCAGTTCCTCGTCGAGGTCCAGATGGTCCAGGTCCATTTCCGCCGCCGACCATTGTTTCTGGCTGATGGCGCGCTGTGCTGGAGCCGGTTCCTGCTCGGCAGCGGGTTGCGGCGTCGGCTGTTCCGGTTCTGCCGCCGGAGGGGGCGGCGGTGTGGTCGTGGGTGTCGTCACCGGTGCGGGTGCGGTCGGCTTGGCGAGCGGCTTGGCCGCGCCTTCCTTGGCCGCGCGCTGCTCGAGCAGTTGTCGCGCAGCGTTGAACACCTGCAGGCAGGAGCCGCAACGAACCACTCCGCGAGCCACGCTCAATTGGGCGTGGCTGACACGGAACCTGGTTTGGCAATGCGGGCACTGGGTGACGAAACTGTCGGTCATGCGGCCATCCGGATTATGCAGGCGGCCATTCTAGCGCCGACGGCCGGTGATGCGCACCCAGCCATCGAGGTTGGCGATCGGGTCCAGATCGAAGTCCTGGGCATAGGCCGCAGCGACCTCGTCACCCTGCTCGGCAAGGATGCCCGAAAGCGCCAGGCGTCCACCTGGCTTGACCAGGCCGGACAATTGCGGCGCCAGGGACACCAGCGGACCGGCCAGGATGTTGGCCACCAGCACGTCGGCTTGTTCCTGGGGCATCTGCTCCGGCAGGTACAACGGGAACAGTTCCTCGGCGATGTTGTTGCGCCCGGCGTTGTCGCGGGAGGCTTCCAGGGCCTGCACGTCGATATCGGTGCCCACGGCGCGCTTGGCGCCCAGCAGCAGGGCGGCGATGGCCAGGATCCCCGAGCCGCAACCGAAGTCCAGGACGTTGCAGTCCTTCAGGTCCTGGCCGTCGAGCCACTCCAGGCACAGGGCGGTGGTCGGGTGAGTGCCGGTGCCGAAAGCCAGGCCCGGGTCCAGCAGCAGGTTGACCGCATCCGGTTCCGGAGCGGCATGCCAGCTGGGGACGATCCACAGGCGCTGGCCGAAACGCATCGGCTGGAAGTTGTCCATCCAGCTGCGCTCCCAATCCTGGTCCTCGATGACTTCGCTGTGATGTTCGGGCAGCGGGCTGCCGGTCAGCAGCTCGAGGTGGGCCAGCACGCTGGCGGCCTCGGTGCCACCTTCGAACAGGGCCAGCAAGTGGGTGTGGGACCACAGCGGGGTGGTGTTCAGCTCGGGTTCGAAGATCGGTTGATCCTCGGCGTCCATGAAGGTCACCGAAACGGCGCCGACTTCAAGAAAAGCGTCTTCATAGGTTTCGGCTTGTTCTGGGCTGATGGCGAGACGGACTTGCAGCCAAGGCATGGCGGGCACCTTTGAAAATATGTGATGTGCAGCCTAGTGGGCCGCGAGAAGCGCGCAAGTTTACGCGAGCAGGAGGCAGAAGACGACAGCGGCAAGGCGGCAGGCATTTGCAGGAGCCTTGCTCCTGCAGAAACACCAAGGCCGCTCGAAAGCGGCCTTGGTGGTGTGGCGAATGCCGATCAGTGTTGCTCGGCCAGCTTGTGCTCCAGGTAGTGAATGTTCACTCCCCCTTTGCAGAAGCCTTCGTCACGGGTCAGGTCGCGGTGCAGCGGGATGTTGGTCTTGATCCCGTCGACGACGATTTCGTCCAGCGCATTGCGCATGCGCGCCATGGCTTCGTCACGGGTTGCCCCGTAGGTGATCAGCTTGCCGATCAACGAATCGTAGTTCGGAGGAACCGCGTAGCCGCTGTACAGGTGCGAGTCGACGCGCACGCCGTTGCCGCCCGGGGCGTGGAAGTGCTTGACCGTGCCTGGGCTTGGCATGAAGGTTTTCGGGTCTTCGGCGTTGATCCGGCACTCCAGGGAGTGACCGCGGATCACCACGTCTTCCTGGCGGATGGACAGCTTGTTGCCAGCGGCGATGCTGAGCATCTCCTTGACGATGTCGACACCGGTGACCATCTCCGATACCGGGTGCTCTACCTGTACTCGAGTGTTCATCTCGATGAAGTAGAAGCGGCCGTTCTCGTAGAGGAACTCGAAGGTGCCGGCGCCGCGGTAGCCGATGTCGATGCACGCCTGGACGCAACGAGCGAAGACTTCCTGGCGGGCGGTCTCGTCGATGCCCGGGGCCGGAGCTTCTTCCAGTACCTTCTGGTGACGGCGCTGCAGCGAGCAGTCGCGGTCGCCCAGGTGGATGGCGTTACCCTGGCCGTCGGAGAGGACCTGGACTTCCACGTGGCGTGGGTTGGTCAGGAACTTCTCCAGGTAGACCATCGGGTTGCCGAATGCCGCGCCGGCTTCGGAGCGGGTCAGCTTCGCCGAGGCGATCAGGTCTTCTTCCTTGTGCACCACGCGCATGCCGCGACCACCACCGCCACCGGCGGCCTTGATGATCACCGGATAGCCGACCTCACGGCCGATGCGCAGCGCGGTTTCCTCGTCTTCCGGCAGCGGGCCGTCGGAACCTGGAACCGTGGGTACGCCGGCGGCGATCATGGCGTGCTTGGCGGAAACCTTGTCGCCCATCAGGCGGATGGTATCGGCCTTGGGGCCAATGAAGGAAAAGCCGGAGTTCTCCACCTGCTCGGCGAAGTCGGCGTTTTCCGCCAGGAAGCCGTAGCCAGGGTGGATCGCGGTGGCGCCGGTGACTTCAGCGGCCGCGATGATGGCCGGGATGTGCAGGTAGGACTGCGCGGCTTGCGCCGGGCCGATGCACACGGACTCGTCCGCCAGGCCCAGGTGCATCAGCTCCTTGTCGGCCTTGGAATAGACGGCTACGGTCTTGATCCCCATTTCCTTGCAGGCACGCAGGATCCGCAGGGCGATTTCGCCGCGGTTGGCGATCAGGACTTTTTCCAACTTCGCAGGCTTCATCAAAGACTCTCCGCAGTTCAAACGATGGTGAACAGCGGTTGGTCGTACTCAACCGGCTGGCCGTCTTCGACAAGGATCGATTCGATCACACCGCTGGTTTCAGCTTCGATGTGGTTCATCATCTTCATCGCTTCGACGATGCACAGGGTGTCGCCCTTCTTCACGCTCTGGCCGACTTCGACGAAGGCTGGCGAGGTTGGCGAGGACTTGCGGTAGAAGGTACCGACCATTGGCGAACGGGCTACGGTGCCGTTCAGCGCAGGTGCGGCGGCAGCGGCCGGGGCGGCAGCGGCAGCAGGAGCTGCGGCGGCTGGAGCGGCTACTGGAGCTGCGGCCATTGGAGCCGGAGCGTAGTACTGCTGGGCTGGAGTCTTGCTGTGACGGCTGATGCGTACGGACTCTTCGCCTTCCTTGATCTCCAGCTCGTCAATGCCGGACTCTTCCAGCAGTTCGATCAGTTTCTTGACTTTACGAATATCCATGAATCATCAACTCCCAGGGGTCGGTCAGGGGCGTTTAACGCTTGTTGTTCAAGCACTTGCCTGTATTTCAAGCTGTTCCAGGGCGGCCTCCAGGGCCAGTCGGTAACCGCTGGCGCCAAGGCCGCAGATCACTCCTACCGCAACGTCTGAAAAGTAGGAGTGATGGCGGAAAGGTTCGCGTTTGTACACGTTGGACAAATGCACTTCGATGAATGGGATGCTCACCGCCAGCAACGCGTCACGTAATGCGACGCTTGTATGTGTAAAAGCTGCTGGATTGATCAGGATGAAATCCACGCCTTCGTCCCGCGCGGCATGGATACGCTCGATCAATTCGTACTCGGCGTTGCTTTGCAGGTACTGCAGGTGATGCCCGGCGGCACGGGCCCGTTGCTCCAGGTCCTGGTTGATCTGGGCCAGGGTCGTGGCGCCGTAGACTCCCGGTTCGCGGGTGCCGAGCAGATTCAGGTTGGGGCCATGGAGAACCAGTAGGGTGGCCATCGGTCGTTCCTTGTTATCGGGGCGGTTGTCAGAACCCGGCGACTATGCCGGAAAGACTTTGTGACTGTCCAGTTCCCGGCAATAGCCAGCACGATGACCGATGTTTGCGCGAAATATGTGACCGAGTGCGGAAATCCGGTCATATGCCCGTCATAAAGCGCTGTTGAAGTGGTTGGCGACTTTTTCGCCGATCTTGGGCGCGCCCGGAGCTTTTTTGTGGCGCTGGTTTGCAGCGGCCCGGCACAGGCTGCGCCAGGACCGTAAATGAAGGCTCCCGCAAATATCGGCACAGCCAAAGGCGGCTGCCAGCCTGGTTCGGTTCAGACGCGGAAGGCCTGTACAGCGGTGTGCAACTGGCCGCCCAGGTCCAGCAGGTTCTCGCCCTGGGCCCGACCTTCGCCGATGCGCAGCAGGTTGTCGCCGCCCAGTTGGTGGATGCGTTCGCTGTGGTCGCGGATCTCGCTGACCGCGCCGCTTTGCTGGGCGGTGACATCGGCGATCCGCACCGCGGTCTCGGCGATGGTCTGGATCGCCCCGACGATTTCATCCAATGCGCCATCGGCGGCCTCGGCCTGGCTGGCGGTGGCCTCGGCGTGCTCGACCTGGGCACGCATGCCCTGCACCGATTGCTGTGCGGCGCTCTGCAGTCCGGCGATCAACGCCTGGATCTGTGCAGTGGCGCCGGAGGTGCGCTGGGCCAGGGAACGCACTTCCTCGGCGACCACGGCAAACCCCCGGCCCATCTCGCCGGCCCTGGCGGCCTCGATGGCGGCGTTCAGCGCCAGCAGGTTGGTCTGTTCGGCAATGGAGCGGATCACCGTCAGCACGCCGCCGATGGTGGCCGATTCCTGGGCCAGGTGTTCGATCATCTGCGCGTTGCCCTGGACTTCCCCGACAAGGGCATGCAAGCCGGTGAGGCTCTGGCCTATGACTTTCTGTCCCTGCTGGACCGCCAGGCCGGCGCTGCGGCTGGCATCCGCAGCCTGGCTGGCATCACCGGCCACCTGCTGGATGGTGGCTTCCAGCTCGCCCAGCGCATCGCGGATTTGCGCGGTGTCGCCAGCCTGGCGTTCGGCGCCGCTGTGCAGGCCGCTGCTGAGGTCGGCCAGGGCCCGGCTGCTGCCGGCCACCTGTTCGGCGTTCTGGCGAATAGTGCCCACCAGGTCCACCAGGTAGGCCCGCAGGCGGTTCAGCGATGCTTCGATGGCATGCAGTTCGTAGTTGGTCTTGCCCAGCTGGATCGGCTGGCTGAAATCGCCCTGGGCCCAGGTCGACAGGGCCGGGGCGAGGTTGGTCAGGACCCTTGCCAGCTTGCGCTGCAGGGTATCGATCACCAGGGCGATCAGCAGGATCAGGCCGATCATCAGCCCCTGCATCAATCGCACTTCGCCCTGGATCTGGCCGTGCTGGGCGCGCACTTCCGGTTCCAGTGCGGCGATCGCTTGCTGTACGGCGGTGATCTTCAGCAAGGTCGCGGCGCTCAGCTCGGCGCGTTTCTGGATCTGCTCGCGGGTGCGCGCAAGCTCGGCGGGATAGCGGCTGAGCAGGCTGTTGAGTTCGCGTTTGAGGCCGATGCCGGCATCTTCGGCGGCGCTCTTCTGGGTGTTCTCCAGGCCCATCATGGCGGCGAAGTCATCGGTGTTCGATTCGCTGCTGGTCGCCACACCCAGTAGAGGCAAGGCCTCGAGGCGGTCGGCCTGGGCGCGGATGTTGTTCAGTTCGCGCTCGACGTCGCTCGCCAGTTCGCTGCGCCCGCTGCTGACCAGTTTGTCCCGGGCCAGCGAGAGTTTGCCCAGGTGCTGGGAGGCGGCCAGCAACAACGGCAGGTAGGCACTGGCCTCAGCGCTGGTGGCGCCGCCGGCGTACTGGCTCAGTTGCTCCAGGTTGGCGCCCAGTTCGCGTTCGGCCTGCAGCAGCAGGGCCTGGGGGTCGCCCGCCAGTTTGCCCGCCGCCAGCAAGTCGGTCTTGCTGAAGTCGGCGAGGCTGGCCAGGCTCGGGCTCAGGCTATGTGCCAGTTGCGGTGGCAGTTCGGACAGTCCGCCCTGCAGGGCCTCGATGGCCTGGGTGGCACTGCTCAGGCGCAGGGCGTCGCCGCTTGCCAGGTAGTCCTCGATATTGCGCGCAGCCTGGTTCTGGAATTGCTGGGACAGGCCCAGGTAGCGCTCCATCAGCAGGTAGGGGCGTTCCAGGGCGCGCTGCGACCACCACAGTGTCGCCCCCAGGGCCACGCACACGGCAACTAATAGAAGGGTGTTGAGATTGGTCAGCAACTTCAGGCGCATCGGGGCTCTACCAACGACTTGAATGGCAAGCGCCTGAATTTATTGCGGTTGTATTACAAGGTTATGACCGAATCGGTGGATTCGGATGAAAAGATGGCACTTTGACTTGATTGCCGCGCGCTCTGCACCCGGTTGCGGCCGCTGTGCTTGGCCCGGTACAGGGCCTCGTCCGCCTGGCTGGCCATCATCAGGCTGTCGGAGTCTTCCTGCATTTGCACCACTCCGGCGCTGAAGGTGCACCACAGGTCCTGGGGTTGGGCCGGGTAATGGATCTCGGCGAAGCGCTGGCGGATTTCGTCCAGCACCTGGCATGCCGCGTCCTGGTCGGTATCGGGCATGACGATGGCGAACTCCTCGCCGCCGTAGCGGCCGATGAAGTCGGTCTTGCGCAGGCGCTGCTTGAGGAACAGCGCCAGGCTCTTGATCACCCGGTCGCCCATGGGGTGGCCGTGGCTGTCGTTGACTCGCTTGAAGTGGTCGATGTCCAGCATGGCAAAGCTCAGCGGCTTGTTCTCGCGGCGGGCGCGGAAGCAGCAATCTTCCAGCAATTGCAGGATATGGGTGTGGTTGTACAGGCCGGTCAGGCTGTCGCGGACCATCCGCGCCTTGAGGTTGCGCGCCCGGGCCGCGCGGTTGCGCACCGTGGTGATCAGGTGGCGCGGCTTGATGGGCTTGGTGAGGAAGTCGTCGCCGCCTTCGCTCATGGCGTCCAGTTGCTTGTCCAGGTCGTCCTCGGCGGACAGGTAGATGATCGGCACGCTGACGTAGCGGTCGTTGTGGCGGATTACCTTGGCCAGCTCGGTACCGGTGCAGGCCGGCATGTACATGTCGAGGATGATCAGGTCGGGCTGGAAGTCCGCCAGTTCGGCCATGGCCTGGATCGGTTCGATCAGGGTGCGGGTGACGATCCCGGCGCTGTTGAGCAGGCGCTCGGTGTGCAGGGCCTGGGCCCGGGAGTCGTCGATGATCAGCACTTTATACGGCTCGTACTGGGCGACGCAGGTCAGCACCTCGATCTTTTCCAGCAGGCTGGAGGCTTCCAGGGTGCCGGTGAGGAACTCCTGGCCACCGGCGCGCACGGCCGCCAGGCGGGTCGGGGTGTCGGTTTCGTGCAGGCTGAAGAACAGCAGCGGCAGCTTCTGCTCCAGGCCGACCTGGGCCTCGGCGGCCAGGGTCAGGCCCATGCCGGGTCCGCAGAAGTCCACGTCGATGACGATGGCCGCCGGCAGGCGCTCGACCATGGATGAACGAAACGCCGCGATGCTGTCCAGGGGCTGGGCGCTGAGCCCGAAGAACTCCAGCTGCTTGGCCAGGCGTTCGGCCCGGTCGTGATCCTGCAGCATCACGTAGATCGGCTTGCGCAGCGGCGGCAGGAAGGTCTGTTCCAGCTGATCGCCATGGCGCAGGCCGGTGCGTGACAGGCGCTGCATCAGGCGGTTGAGTTCGGTGATCAGGTGGCTGCTCAGGCGGCCGCGGTTGGCATCCACCGCTTCCAGCGATTGGCTGATGCTGCGGGCCAGCTGGGAGTGCTCGGGTTGTTCGAAGCGTTCGGCGAAACGCAGCAGACGCAGGTTGGCTTCGCAGAGTTCCGACATGTCGGTGGACGACCACTCGCTGCGCTGCAGCCGCTGCCAGATCTCCAGGATCTGCCGTGCCTGATGAATTACCCGCTGGGCAAAGTGGTGCTTGAGGCGCTCACGGCTGGGGTCTTCTGGCTCGGTCATATCCTGACTACTAGTTAGGGTGCATGCTGAGATCGACTGGTGGCTCTATGCTAGCACCACTTTCGGCTCCCATGAGTGTCGTACGTCAATAATGTGCAAAGCGACTTGACCGGGTTCGCCACCGACTGCTCGCATAGGCTGCGGACTGTGCTTCATTTATAGTGGTCGCCCGATACGCAATCGTTGCGCGGCGCGCGTTTGCCTGAAGATTTATCCCGCCAGGGCAAGGCACGATGGAGTAGGGTTGCGGTCGAATCGATGAACCCAAGTGATTGAAAGGATATAGCCATGCTGGATTGGAAGAACCGCGCAGACAGCGCGCCGGAACGGGCCGCCCAACCCAAGTCGGCGACACGCAGCTATTTCGGTAGCCTGCTGTTCAGTCGCGCCCTGGCGACCTTGCTGGGCCTGTACCTGCTGGTCACCGGTGCCCTGGGCTGGTACTGGAGCCAGGAACCGGCGCTGTTCCCGGTCCAGCAGAACGCCCAGCTCGCCGCCGAGAAGGAAGGCCGGCAGATGGTGGTGGGCTACACCACCGTGGAAACCCTCAAGACCGTGGTCAGCACCCTGCTCGACAAGCCGGGCGGCTATATCTCCAACGACCGTTTCCCACCGGGCATCTGGCTGGACAACATTCCCAGCTGGGAATACGGGGTCCTGGTCCAGGTCCGCGACCTGACCCGCGCCTTGCGCAAGGATTTCGCCCGGTCCCAGTCGCAGTCCGCCGAAGACGCCGACCTGGCCAAGGCCGAGCCACGCTTCAACTTCGACAACAAGAGCTGGATCCTGCCCTCCAGCGAGTCGGAATACCTGGAAGGCATCAACTCCCTGAGCCGCTACCAGGCGCGGCTGTCGGACCCGAACCAGAAGACCGCGCAGTTCTATGCCCGGGCCGACAACCTCAACAACTGGCTGGGTGACGTGGGGACGCGCCTTGGCTCGCTGTCCCAGCGGCTGTCGGCCAGCGTCGGCCGGGTCAAGCTCAACACTGCGCTGAAGACCGAAGTCCCGGCTCCGGGCCAGGTTCCGCAACTAGGCGAGGAAATCGAAGAAACTCCATGGATGCAGATCGACAACGTGTTCTACGAGGCGCGTGGCCAGGCCTGGGCGCTGTCGCACCTGCTGCGCGCGATCGAAGTGGACTTCGCCGATGTGCTGGCCAAGAAGAACGCCACCGTCAGCGTGCGCCAGATCATCCGCGAACTGGAGGCCTCCCAGGAGACTGTCTGGAGCCCGATGATCCTCAACGGTAACGGCTTCGGCGTCCTGGCCAACCACTCGCTGGTCATGGCCAACTACATTTCCCGTGCCAACGCAGCAGTCATCGACTTGCGCCAACTGCTCAACCAGGGCTGATCCATGGTCGCGACCACCAATGAGGCGGCCCACCGCGCCGCCTCCGATGCCGAACAGATCGCCTGGGTCGATGGCGAGGACCAGCTGCTGGGCGCCATGGCCCGCTCGGAGCTGCGCGAGCGGGGCCTGATCGGCCGTGGTACCTACATCATGCTGTTCAACTCCGCCGGTGAGCTATGCGTGCACCGGCGCACCCTGAGCAAGGCCATCTACCCGGGTTACTGGGATGTCGCCGCCGGCGGCATGGTCCTTGCCACTGAGAGCTATGCCGAGTCGGCGGCCCGTGAACTGGAAGAGGAACTGGGGGTGAGTGGAGTCGAGCTGGTCGCCCACGACCACTTCTTCTTCGAGGACACCGACAATCGCCTGTGGTGCTCGGCCTTCTCCGCCGTATGGGACGGACCGCTGCGTTTGCAGCCCGAGGAAGTGCTGGAAGCACGCTTCCTGCCCCTGGACCAGGTGCTGCGGGAAATCCACGAGAAGCCCTATTGCCCGGACTCCCTGGCCGCCTTGCAGCGCTATCTGGCGCGACGTCGTTAAAGTTGCATAAATTGACGCCGATTGGCTCTTAGCAAGTCGGCTTTTTGCCGTTACACTGCGCGCCTTTTCAAGCTGAGTCAGCGCTATCCCCGCAAGGGACCTGGCCCAGTAGCGCTGCCCCTGCCTGAGTGGGGCTTCGCGGTCGGCGACACCGCCATGTGCCCCGACCAGTCTTTGTCCTCCCAAGAGGATTGCCGGTGGCCAAAAAAGCCGCATCCTTCGCCGCCCTTGGCGGCCTGGTGTTTTCCACCGACGCAGGTCGACATTGCCCGGACTGTAGCCAGCCGGTGGCCGCCTGTATCTGCAAACAAAGCGTGATTCCAGCCGGCGACGGCATTGCTCGCGTGCGTCGCGAAAGCAAGGGTCGTGGTGGCAAGACGGTGACCACCATCACCGGCGTGCCCCTGGCCGAAGACGCCCTCAAGGAACTGGCCGCGGCGTTGAAGAAGCGCTGTGGTACCGGTGGCGCCTTGAAAGAGGGCGTGATCGAGATCCAGGGCGACCACGTCGAGCTACTCTTGGCGGAACTGGTCAAGCGCGGTTTCACGGCGAAGAAGTCCGGCGGCTAGCAGCCTCTGTGAAAACCACCTCTGACTGGACGCTGTCCTGACTGGCTCAGGACGTTGGCGTCGTCTCCATGGTTTTCACAGAGCCTGTTCATGAACGGTTTCTAAACTCGGCCCTGCATGCGTGGTCTATTGCGCTTGCAGGCTAATCGTCATTTTCATTCTTTAGACTGCGTCGGCCCTGGATCGGGGCGGCGCTCTATGACTTCTTTATAGGGGACTTCGATGTCCGTACGACGCACACGTAAAGACGATGGCAGCCAATGGACAGTTGCGGACAGCCGCAGTGTTTATGGGATTCGCCATTGGGGGGCCGGATATTTCGCGATCAATGACGCCGGTCGCGTCGAAGTTCGCCCCAATGGTCCGGGCAGCTTGCCCATCGATCTGTTCGAACAGGTCGCGGAGCTGCGCAAGAGCGGCTTGTCCCTGCCCTTGCTGGTGCGTTTCCCGGACATCCTCCAGGATCGCGTGCGCCAGCTCACCGGTGCCTTCGATGCCAACATCGCGCGCCTGGAATACCAGAGCAAGTACACCGCCCTGTACCCGATCAAGGTCAACCAGCAAGAAGCGGTGATCGAGAACATCATCGCCACCCAGAACGTCTCCATCGGCCTGGAAGCCGGTTCCAAGCCTGAACTGCTGGCGGTCCTGGCCCTGGCGCCCAAGGGCGGCACCATCGTCTGCAACGGCTACAAGGACCGCGAGTTCATCCGCCTGGCGCTGATGGGCCAGAAGTTGGGCCACAACGTGTTCATCGTCATCGAGAAAGAGTCCGAAGTGGGCCTGGTGATCGAGGAAGCGGCGTCGCTCAAGGTCAAGCCGCAGGTCGGCCTGCGAGTGCGCCTGTCGTCCCTGGCTTCGAGCAAGTGGGCCGACACCGGTGGCGAGAAATCCAAGTTCGGCCTGTCGGCGGCGCAGCTGCTGGCGGTGGTGGAGCGTTTCCGCGATGCCGGCCTGGACCAGGGCATCCGCCTGCTGCACTTCCACATGGGTTCGCAGATCGCCAACCTGGCCGACTACCAGCACGGTTTCAAGGAAGCCATCCGCTACTACGGCGAGCTGCGCAACCTCGGCCTGCCGGTCGACCATATCGACGTCGGCGGCGGCCTGGGCGTGGACTACGACGGTACCCACTCGCGCAACGCCAGTTCGATCAACTACGACATGGACGACTACGCCGGCGTGGTGGTGGGCATGCTCAAGGAATTCTGCGACGCGCAGAGCCTGCCGCATCCGAACATCTTCTCCGAGAGCGGTCGTTCCCTGACCGCGCACCACGCCATGCTGGTGGTGCAGGTGACCGACGTCGAGAAGCACAACGACGACGTGCCGGTCATCGAGAACAAGGAAGAGCTGCCCGAAACCGTGCAGTGGCTGGTGGACTTGCTGGGTCCGACCGACATCGAGATGGTCACCGAGACCTACTGGCGCGCAACCCACTACATGAGCGACGTGGCCGCGCAGTACGCCGACGGCAAGCTGACCCTGGCCGAGAAAGCCCTGGCCGAGCAGTGCTACTTCGCCGTGTGCCGGCGCCTGCACAACTCGCTGAAGGCTCGCCAGCGCTCCCATCGCCAGGTGCTGGACGAGCTCAACGACAAGCTTGCCGACAAGTACATCTGCAACTTCTCGGTATTCCAGAGCCTGCCGGACACCTGGGCCATCGGCCAGGTGCTGCCGATCCTGCCGCTGCATCGCCTGGATGAGGAGCCGCTGCGCCGCGCGGTACTGCAAGATCTGACCTGCGACTCCGATGGCAAGATCAAGCAGTACGTCGACGAGCAGAGCATCGAGACCAGTCTGCCGGTGCATTCGGTCAACGAGGGCGAGGACTACCTGCTGGGCATCTTCCTGGTAGGTGCCTACCAGGAAATCCTCGGTGACATGCACAACCTGTTCGGCGACACCGACTCGGTGAACATCTATCAGCGGGCCAACGGCAGCGTGTACCACGCCGGCATCGAGACCCACGACACCATCGAGGATATGCTGCGCTACGTGCACCTGTCGCCCGAAGAGCTGATGACCCACTACCGCGACAAGGTGGCCAGCGCCAGGATCAGCGCCGCCGAGCGCACCCAGTTCCTGGACGCCCTGCGCCTGGGCCTGACCCGCTCGTCCTACCTGTCGTCCTGACGCCGGGGCATCCCTGGTGATGCCTTCAGGCCAATGAAAAACGCCGTTTCCCTTGCCTGGGAAACGGCGTTTTTTCATGCTTGTCGTTTGGCTCTCAATGAGCCCTGGCGAACCAGCCATCGCTGCGCTCCAGGCGCCAGGCGAAGACACCCAGGGTCAGGCTGCGCAACAGCATGAACAGCAGGAAGCTCAGCCACAGGCCGTGATTGCCCAGGCCCTGCAAGGCCCAGGCGCAAGGCAGCAGCAGGAGCACGGTGAGCAGCATGCCGTTGCGCATTTCCCGGGCCCGGGTCGCACCGATGAACAGCCCGTCCAGCAAGTAGCTCCAGACCGCGATCAGCGGCAGTACGGCAAGGTAGGGCAGGTAGGTGAAGGCCGTCTGGCGCACGTCGGCAATGTCGGTCTGCATCTCGATGAACAGATGCCCTGCCAAGAGGAACAGCACCGTGAAGCCCAGGCTTGCCAACAGCGACCAGCCTCCGGCGACCACCAGCGAGCGGCGCAGGGCCCGGTGGTCGCGGGCGCCGATGGCGTGGCCGCACAGGGCCTCCACCGCATGGGCCAGGCCATCCAGGGCGTGGGCCGTGAGCAAGAGGCCATTGAGCAGCAAGGCGTTGGCCGCCACGGTGGCGTCCCCCAGTCGGGCGCCTTGTACGGTGATCAGGAAAAATACCGATTGCAGGGCCAGGCTGCGGATGAAGATGTCGCGGTTCACCGCCAGCAGCGGGCGCCAGCTCTGCCAGCGACGCAGGGCCGCCCAGGCGATCTGTCCCGGATAGGCACGCAGGGCCGGGCGGGTCATGGCCAGGCCCACCAGGGCCCCGGTCCACTCGGCGAGCACCGAGGCCCGGGCCGAACCCACCACGCCCCATTCCAGGCCAAGGACGAACCACAGGTTCAGGGCGATGTTCACCAGGTTGGTGCTGAGCAGGATGGCCAGTGGTGCCCGAGCGTTCTGGGTACCGAGGAACCAGCCCACCAGGGCGAAGCTGGCCAGGGCCGCGGGCAGGCCCAGCAGGCGGGTATGGAAGAAGGCCCGGGTCATCTGGTCCAGGTCCGCCGAGGGTTGCATCAGGTGCAATGCGGCGCCGCTGAGGGGCACGCCGATGATCCCCAGCAGCAGGGCCAGGCCCAGCGCCAGCAACAAGCCCTGGAGCAGGATCTGCCGCAGCGCCGCACCGTCGCTGCGGCCGGCGGCCTGGGCGGCGAAGCCGGTGGAGCCCATGCGCAAGAAACCCATGGCCCAGGCGAGGAAGGTATAGAGGCTGGCGCCCACTGCCACTGCGCCCAGTTGATGGGCGTGGGGCAGGTGGCCCACCACCGTGCTGTCCACCAGGGCTACCAGGGGGACGGAAATGTTCGACAGGATCATCGGCGCGGCCAGGGCCCAGACGCGACGATGTGTGGGGCGGTGACGCCAATCGGTGATCAGGGGGGACATGCGGGCTCCTTGCGTGAGCCGGCATTGTAGCTGCGCAGCCTGTTGGCGCCGAGGCCCGGCGCCGTCGGGGTCAGTGGATGATCCAGCTCAGCAGCCAGAGACCGAGCACCAGCCAGATGATGCCCAGCAGGATCGAGGCGCGCATGAAGGCGCGGATCGCCCAGTAGAGGAACACCAGGCCGATGATCAGGCCGATGATGCTGACGATCGAGGTGTCCATGCCCAGTGCCCGGGCCAGGCCATCGACGAAGTTGCCGCCGGCATGGGTCAGGGTGTTGAACAACCCGCCCAGGAGGTCGACGATGAAACGAATGGCCGAGCCGATGGCCTGGCCGAGCCATCCGAAGAAGCTTTCTACCTGCATGTGCATTTCCTGATCAGAGAGGGGCGCGTCAGCCGAGCTCATGCTTGGGCCGCCAACGCTGGCGATGAGTTCCCCATCAGCATAGAAGCTGGCCGGTGGTGCGCATTCTGGAGCAGCACGCGGACGGATGAAAGCGCGCTTGCGTCCGCTGCCCAACCCCCGGAAGCTATAGGCCTTCAGGAGACCCCGATGAACCTAGAGCAACTCACCCAACGCCTGCACGCCATCCGCGACCACAACGACTGGCGGCAATTCCACAGCCCGAAGAACCTGGCCATGGCCGCCAGCGTCGAGATGGCCGAACTGGTGGAGATCTTCCAGTGGCTGACCGAGGACCAGTCCCGCCAGTTGCCGGCGGACAAGCTGGCCCATGCCGGGCAGGAAGTCGGCGACATCGTCCTCTACCTGCTGTTGTTGTGCAGCGAGCTGGGGCTGGACATGGACCAGGTGGTGCGCAGCAAGCTGGCGGACAGCGAGCGGCGGTTCTGCCCATGAGCGATCGGCATTTCGACCAGCTGGCCACACGCTTCGCCGAGAAGATCTATGGC
Organism: Pseudomonas piscis; assembly: GCF_009380155.1. Lineage (GTDB taxonomy): Bacteria > Pseudomonadota > Gammaproteobacteria > Pseudomonadales > Pseudomonadaceae > Aquipseudomonas > Aquipseudomonas piscis. The sequence goes on from NZ_WHUV01000004.1 coordinate 603,708, forward strand.
GGCGCCAAGGGGGCGATCCGCCTGGCGGTGCTCCAGGCGGACCTCAAGGAAGCCTTGCCTGAGCGGCCGTTGCGGGTATTGGATATCGGCGCCGGTCTGGGCCACATGTCCCTGTGGCTGGCCCAGCACGGGCACCAGGTGACTCTGGCCGAGCCCGCCGCACCGATGCTCGAAGGGGCCCGTCAGCGGTTCGCCGAGGCCGGCCAGCAGGCCACCTTCATCCAGGCGCCCTGGCAGGACCTGCTGGGGCAATTGACCGAGTCCTACGACCTGGTGCTGTGCCATGCGGTGCTGGAGTGGCTGGCCGAACCCCATTCGATCCTGCCGGTGCTGCACCAGCTGACCGCCGCCGATGGCTGGCTGTCCCTGGCGTTCTACAACCGCGATGCGCTGGTCTATCGCAACTTGCTCAAGGGGCATTTTCGCAAGTTGCGCAAGAACGACATGGCGGGAGAGAAACAGAGCCTGACCCCGCAACAACCGCTTGATCCTCGCGAGCTGGCGGCGCAACTTGATGGCAAGTGGCGGGTCGAAGCCCAGAGCGGGGTCCGGGTGTTCCACGACTACATGCCCGTGGAATTCCAGTCCCGTGCCGAGCTGACGGATCTGCTGGAGATGGAGCTGGCTCATCGCCGACACCCAAGTTTCGCCGGGCTTGGGCGTTATCTGCATTGGCTGTGCCGGCCGGTCTGACGGAGTACTCGATGAAACGCCGCCTGGGTCTGCTGTTTTTGTGTTCGACCCTTGCCGCCTGCCAAGGCAGCAATCCCTATGTCGCCAGTTCCAGGCCGCTGCCGCCGGCGCCACCGCAGGCGGCCACGACCTTCGACCGCAGCGCCTATCCGGCTGCGCCCCGGGACTACGGGCGCTACCGTAGCTGGGCCTGGCTCAACGGCCGCCTGCCCAATGGTTCGGCCTGGGCCGATTCGGCGCAGGTCGCCGAGGCGGTCAGTGGCGCCCTGGACCAGCGAGGCCTGCGCCCATTGCATGGCAACCGCCCGGCGGACCTGTGGGTCAGTGCCGACCTGCGCCTGGAAAAACGCCTGCGCCAGGTCCAGGAGGACTACGGCTATGGCGGTTACGGCAGCTACGATCGCTACGATCGTTATCACCGCTACGGACCGGGCTACGGCATGTACGGCAGCGTACCGGTGGTGCGTACCTACGAAGTGGAAGTGGTGGTGGTCAGGGTCGACCTGTACGACGCCGGCAATGGCCAGCCGGTATGGAGCGCCAGTGCCGAGACCAGCAGCAAAGGCTCCTTGGGCGAGCGCGCCGATGCACTGCGCGAAGCGGTGCAGAAGGCCATGGCGGCCTATCCTCCCAGCTAGGCCGGTGTCCTGATTTCAAGCGGAGATACGACATGTTCCATCGAATCGCATTACTGGCCTGTGCTGCCTTGCTCAGCGCCTGTGCCGCCAACCAGGTGAACCATGATTTCGACGCCAGCAGGGATTTTGGCGCCTATCGCAGCTGGAGCTGGAAGGAACCCGCGCTGCAGTACCGTCCCGATGATCCGCGGATCAGGAGCGATCTCACCGAGCAGCGCATTCGCCAGGCCGTGGCCGAGCAACTGGACCAGCGCGGCCTGCGTCCGGCTCGAGGTGGCGCCCGGGCTGACCTGGATGTCCAGGCCTACCTGATCGTCGAGGATCGCCAGCAGCAGGTCACCACCAACTATGGCGGCGGTTGGGGCGGCCCGTGGAATGGCTACTGGGGTGGGCCTGCGTACAACGAGACCCGCAACATCACCTACAAGGTGGCGACCATCCAGGTGGATCTGCTCGATGGCAAGGACGGCAAGCTGGTATGGCGCGGCAGTGACGAGCAGTTGCTCAGCAGCTCGCCCAACCCCGCCGACCGGGCCTCGGCAGTGCGTGCCACGGTGACGCGCATCCTGCAGAACTACCCGCCCCGCTAGACCCATGGCGTCCTGGCGTCGCCCCGGGCGCCGGGGCGCGGCGCCGTCAGTCAGCCGGGCTGGCACCTTGCCAGCGCTGGTGGCGGAGCTTGACTACACTGCTTGGCATCGATGGAGGCAGCCCCAGGGTTGCAAGTCGGTAAAGGAGTGCCTCGATGTCTCCCCTCAAGCGGTTTTCCGGTCCTGCCCGCCAGCGTGGCGCCATCGGCCTGATGGCGGCGGTCACCTTTGGCCTGGCGCTGGTGTTCATGCTGCTGGTGGTGGACAGCGGCCGGTTGTACCTGGAACAACGCAAGCTGCAACGGGTAGCCGACAATGCGGCCCTGGAGGCGGTCAGTCGCGGTGGCACCTGCCAGGCCGGCCTGACGGCCGCCGCCTATGCCAACCAGAACGCCACTCGCAACGGCTTCACTCCTACTGCCGGCAGCAGCACCCTGGCCGCCAGCTGCGGCACCCTGGTCACCGGCGCCAACGGCCTGCGCAGTTTCACCGTCAACCCCACGCAAGCGGTGGCGGTACGAGTGATCGTCAGCAACACCGTGCCCATCAGCGTGGCCGCTGGAGTCGTCGCGCTGTTCTCTCCGGGCCCGATCAACCTCACCACCCAGCTCAGTGCCACGGCAGTGGCCGCGGCGCCGACGCCGCCGGTGGCGCAATTGAGCATCCGCAGTACCCTGGGCACGGTCAGCACCGCGCAGTCGAGCATTCTCAATCCACTGGTGGGCGGCTTGCTGGGCGGCAGCCTGAACCTCACGGCCGTGGGCTGGAACGGCCTGCTCAATACCAACATCAACCTTTTGAGCTTCCTCGACCAGCTGGCGATCAATCTCAACGTAGCGGCAGGCAACTATACCCAGTTGCTCAATACCACCACCACCCTGACCAAGCTGATCCAGGCGGCGATCACCGTGGTCCAGGCCAACGGCGCGACGGCCGACATCCTCACCGCCCTGGGTAACCTGCAGATCGCCGCGCTCAATGCCGCACCGCTGAAGCTGGGGGATATCCTCAAGCTGCAGACCGGCCTGCCAAGCACGGCGCTCAATGCCAGTGTGCAGTTGTTCCAGCTGCTGCAAGCCTTTATCCAGCTATCCAACAGCAACAGTGCGGTGGCTGCTGTCGTTCCGGCCAATATCCTGGGCCTGGCAAACGTTACGGTACAGGTCAAGGTCATTGAGCCTGCGCAACTGTCAGCCATCGGTGATCCTCGTTTGGCAATGGCCGATCCGTTGGGCAGCAACCGAATCTATGTACGTACAGCCCAGGTACGTACACTTGTGTCTATCAACCTGACCGGTCTTTCCGGGGTGACGGGCCTGGCCAACGCATTGCTTGGCTTGGTTGGGTCGCTGACGCCGACGCTCAACAGCTTGCTGAGCCTCAACCTTGCGGCCACGATCAATTCCGTGGGATGCCTGCTGGGGGCTGGTTGCGAACAGATCGATCCAAAGTTGCTCCCCTCACCGGAGATCGACATCAACTTGGAGCTGGGTGGGGCCGAAGCCTATGTGACCAACTACAGCTGTCCCTCTGGAACCACGGGAACCAAGAGCCTGACCGTGCATAGCAACTCATCGGTTGCCGACATCAAGATCGGTCAGATCGATCCCAGTACTACCTTCTCTTCCTCGACGGCTCCGGTGGTCAAGCCCTTGCCCATCGTCGATCTCGGCATCTGGACCTGTCACAAGATTCTTGGGATCGGTAGTTGTGGCCCAGCTCGCACTGCCTTTGCGGCTGGAGGCATTGCCCTCAAAGTAGACAGTTCGGTTGGACGTAGCCAAACCGGATCGAACATCGGGCGAGATCTGGTCTTCTCCAGCAATGCCACACCTTTTCCTGTTCCTCCCAATGTGAACCAGACGCCGGCTTATCAGAATGCGGCGCCGACGAGCAACATCGTCAATAGCCTGGCGGCAACGATCTCGGGCATCGGTCTGGATGTTTACCAGCCTGTGGGTAGCAATCCATTGGGGGCTGTCATCGCGGGCGTGGGAAATCTGGTCAATGGCGTTACCAGCCTGATCACGCCGTTGATCAGTAACTTGTTGAGCCCGCTGCTGGATCCCTTGCTGAACAACCTGCTGTCGAGCCTGGGGGTCAACCTCATGGATGTCGAGGTCGGCGCCAACCTGACCTGTGGCCAGACCGGCAAGGCCTACCTGGTGATCTGATCCGCCGGGACTATCGGCAGCTCGATGCAGAAACGCGCGCCGTCCGGGCCGTTGGTCACGCTCAGGCGTCCGCCCATGTTCTCGATGATCCCATAGCTCACCGACAAGCCCAGCCCGGTGCCCACGCCCACCGGCTTGGTGGTGAAGAAGGGTTCGAAGATCCGTTCCAGCAAGCGCGGGTCGATACCGCCGCCGTTGTCCTCGACCCACAACCGCACCCACTGCTCGTCGCGCTGGCCATGCACCGAGATCCACGGCTTGAAGTCGCCCTGGGCCTGGCGCCTGGATAGCAGGGCATCCCGGGCGTTGACCAAGAGGTTGATCAGCACCTGCTCGAGCTGGTCGACGAACCCCATGACCTGGACTTCGAAGCCCAGCTCGCTGATCCGCAGGTCCAGGCCCTTGCCGCGCATGCCTTCGGCCAGCAGCGACAGCGTGCCCTCGATGGCCTGGGACGGGTTGAAGGGCTGTTGCTCCACCTCCGAGCGCCGGCCGAACACCCGCATGTGATCCACCACCCGCGCCGCGCGCTGGACCTGGGCGTCGATGCGGTTGAGCTTGTCGGTCAGGTAGTCGATTTGCACGTCGCCGTTACCCAGGCGCTTGAGCACGTTGACGATGGCCATGCGCATCACGTTCAGCGGCTGGTTGATCTCGTGGGCGAGGCCGGTGGCCATTTCGCCGAGGGTGGCCATCTTCGCGCTTTGCGTCAGCTGTTGCTGCGAGCGCCGCACCTCGGTGTTGTCGCGGCCCACGGCCTGGACCTCCAGCAGTTGGCCCTGGTCGTCGAACACCCCGCGATCGGACCACACCCACCAGGCATGCTCGCGGCCCGGCAGCTGCAAGTTGATCTCGGCAGTACTCACGGGGTATTCCGGGCTCAGCAGCTTGATCCGCCGCTCGAACCCCTCACGCTGCTCAGTGGACAGCCACTGGCCCAGGTTGCTGCCCGGCAGGTCCTGGGCGGCGCATTCCAGGTAGGCCGCCAGGGGCCGGTTGCCGAAGGTCAGGGTCAGGTCGGGGCGGTAGCGGCAGATCATCGCCGGCGAGTCTTCCACCAGGATCCGGTAGCGCTCCTCGCTCTGGCGGACCTGCTCGGCGGCCAGGGTCGCCTCGGTGACGTCCAGCCACAGGCCCACGGCTTCCACCGGCAGGCCCAGGTCGTCGCGCAGCAGCCGGGCTTCGTCCAGCACCCAGTGGTAGGCGCCATGGCTGTCTTGCAGGCGGTAGCGGGTATGCACGTTGCCTTCACGCAGCAACTGCCGGCAGCGCTGGAAGTACAGGTCGTGGTCTTCGGGATGCACCCATTCCACCAGCTTGCCGTCGTTGCAGTCCTCCAGGCCCCAGCCCAGCAGCGGTTGCAGGCTGGCACTGAAGAAACTGGGTTGCAGCGCGCCTTCGACGTAGCGCTGGACGTAGATCACCGCTGGCGAGCTGGCGATCAGGTTGTCCAGCCGGGCGTGGGCTGCTGCGGCTTGTTGCTGCTGGTTCTTGATGTCGCTGATATCCAGCATGAAACCCACCAGCCGCTGGCTCTCTCCCCGACCCAGGACCTGACCCTGGAGGCGATACCAGAGTGGCGCGCCGGCAGGATCGCCATGGTGCAGGCGTACGCTGAGCAGCAATGGCTTGCCCAATTGCAACGCTTGCAGGCGGCTGGCCAACTCGGCGCGATCGGCCGGGTGGAACAGCTCCAGCCAGGCCTCGAGGCCCAGGCGGTCATGGCCCTCGGCCAAGTGCAGGCTGGCGGCCAGTTGGCTGGCCAGCTGCACCTCGGCGGTGGCCGGGAACAGCTCCCACCAGCCGGCACCCAGCAACCCCTGCAGGGCATCCAGGCGCTCCATCTGCAAATGATGGCGGTGCTCGCGCAGGCGCCCGAGCAGTGGTCCGGCCAGGGCCGCAGTGAGCATCAGCCAGTCGCGCTCCAGCAACTCCGGCGCCTGGCGCTGGACGGCGTAGCCGCCGCACAGCAGCCAGGCGGCTACGCCATGGTCGTCGCGGTAGGGCACCAGCCAACCTTCGCGGTGGGCGAAGATGCCTTGCAGGCGTGGGTGTTCGTTCAGCCCGTGGATCTGGTTCAGGCGCAGTGGCGTGTTGCCGCTTAGGCTGTCCAGGCCGCTGCCCAGGGGCTGGCCGTCTTGCCACAGGTGCGGGGCGTCGTGGGCGTGGTAGCAACTGTGGATCATCCAGCCTTGCTCCTGTTCGTCCAACAAGGCCAGGCCCAGGCAGGGGATATGCCAGGCATGGGCCAGGTCGGCGAGCAGGTCGTGCAGTACTTCCGGCAGGCGCACCAGGCTGCATTGGCGGATCTGTTCGCTGCTCTGGGCGGCGAAGATCTGGCTGCGCTCGCGGCACAGGGTCTGTTGGCGTTGTTGTACCAGGTCGCCGATGTCCAGCAATTGCAGATGCCAGTTTGCGCCTTGCTGCTGGACCCAACCGCGCAGGTACAGGACCTGGCCGGCGAGCCCGCGCAATTGCAGGTCCAGCACCTGGCCGCTCCAGTCGGCGGGACCGCCTTCGAGGGCCAGGGTGCTGGCGGGTATCACGTAGTCGACCAGTCGGGTCGGCTCGGCCCTGGGCGGCAACTGTGCCAGGGCGTGGCGCAAAGGCCCGGTGATGCTCAGCACCCTTGCTGACGCATCGAGGACCAGCAGCAAGCCGCTGTTCTGGATAGGGGGCTCTGGCGCAGGGTCGCTGGCCGCTGGCGGGCGGCCGAGGAAACGCCCGAAGAGCTTGTCGCCGGGACTCAAAATTGCAGGCTCGATTGAACGGACAGGCTGCTGGGCAGGCTGGGCACCGGGCCGATCACCGGCAGCACCACCTGGGGCATCACCCGGTTCAGCTTGCTGATGGGATAGCTCACGCTGACGGTCAGTACGCCGCCGCTGTAGGTCGCGCTGTAGTCGTTGGCGCCGAAGTTGAAGACGGGCGGAATCCACCTGGTCTGGGCCTGCACCACGGCGAGGGCGAGGTTCTGCACCGTGGTGGCGTAGTTGGGCGTATTGGGGTCGACCTTGACGGCCTGGCGCAGTGCCTCGGCGGTGGCCTGGTGGAAGGATTGCATCATCAACAGCGGCACGCTGTAGGTGACCAGGCCGTAGAACACCGCGAAAAAGATCACGAAAACCGCCGCGAACTCGATTGCCGCAGCGCCTTTCTGTTTTCTAGGGAGGCCCGGTTTCATGAGTGCGTCTACCCTGACAACCACTATGTCCATTGAGCATAGGATCAATCCGCCGAAAGGGACTGTTCTGGCCGATGCATTTCTTGGTTTTGTGGAGCTGGTTGGCACTCTGTGCGTTGCAGGACCTGCGCCAACGGCGGATCGCCAATATCCTGACCCTGGGCGCTGTGGTGCTGGCGGCGCTGTACCTGGCGTGGGCCGGCAGCACCTGGCTGGGAGCACCGCCCGCCGAAGGGGGCTGGGCCCTGGTGGTAGCCCTGGCGCTGACTCTGCCCGGGTATGCCATGGGCAAGATGGGGGCGGCGGATGTGAAGCTCATGGCGGCCCTGGGCCTGGCCTCCGATCTCCAGCATTTGCTGGGCGCGTTCATCGGCGCCGGGCTATGCAGCGGACTCTGGTGGTTGTTTGTCCGGCTTTGCAGGTTGGCCAGACAGGCACTTGGGCCACCTGTCCGGGAGGAGCCTTCGCGGCCGTCAAAAAAATATCCCTTCGCGCCTTTTGTCCTGGCTGGAATGGTCTTAACTGTGATGGTGGCCCATTAGTCGCCGGGCCGTTTAACGCTATGTACATAGTCGGAAAGTAGGTCTAGGTTCTAGTTCAGCGGCCTGGATCATGCGAGGCACACAGGAGTGGCCGGTCGGCGCCGGGCCCGCACGGAGTAACACGTGAACAAGCTCACTTCACAGATGAAAGTGCTGGTGGTGGACGATCAACCCCTGATCGTCGAGGAACTCTGCGAGTTCCTGGAGGGCAGCGGCTATCGCTGCGTGCCTTGCCAGTCCAGTCGCGATGCGGTGGACAGCTTCGCCAGGGATCCGGAGATCGCCCTGGTGCTGTTCGACCTGCACATGCCCGACCTGGACGGCATCGAGCTGGTGCAGGAACTGCAACGCATCGCCGGCAAGCACCGGGTATTCGAGGCCATCATGCTCACTGGCCAATCCGACAAGCAGGATGTGATCAAGGCCCTGCGGGTAGGAGTGGCCGACTACTACCAGAAACCCATCGACCTGGCAGAGCTGCTCGAAGGCTTGCGGCGCCAGGAGGCCGCCTTGCAGGAGCGGCAGAAGAACCTGCACCTGGGGCAACTGAACCAGAAGCTGCAGTTTCTTTCGGAGTCCATCGACGATCTCTACCAGGACCTGGACAAGGTCCGGCGCAGCCCCGCCGACCCTGGAACCCAGGGTGAGCCAGGGGCCGAAGCCGATACCGTCGAGATCCCGACGATCTTCCACCAGCTCTCGCCCCGCCAGCTGGACGTGGCTCGCCTGGTGGGCAAGGGCCAGACCAACTACCAGATCGCCTGCGAGCTGGGTATCACCGAGAACACCGTCAAGCTCTATGTTTCCCAGGTCTTGCGCCTGACCCACATGCACAACCGCACGCAACTGGCCCTGGCCCTGTCGCCGAGCAATTCGGGCCTGCGCCAGCGCGTCACCGAGCACTGATCCCTGGCGCCTGTGCGGCGCCAGGCGATGCCTTGCCAGCTACTTGTTATTGATCTTCCCGCCGGCATCCGGATTGTAGAAGTCCGGGATCTCGTACTGGTATTTCTTCAGCCAGCGCTGCAGCGCCAGTTCCTGTTCGCGGGCGGTGGCGGTCTGTGGTTGTGGCGAGGCCTGCAGGTTACGGCTTTGCAGCAGCAGCCAGCCTTCGGTCTCCTGCTGCTGGGGCGAGGCCGGGCCGGGGTCGATGGCCTGGGCCGCCAGGGGCAGGGCCAGTAGCAGGGGGCAGCAGAGCATGGACAGTTTCATCTTCAGCGCTCCTTGGCGGGTATTGCGTCGGGTTGCAGGCTGGCCGCGCCACTGGCCACCTGGGTCACCCTGGCGACGGGTTTTCCAGAGGTCTTGAGTTCTTCGGCGCGGGCTTGGGCCTGGGCGAACTGCTGTGGGTTCAGGCGTGCGCGGCTGACCACTTGCGAGGCCTGCTGCCAGTTGTCCTGGTAGAGCAACAGGGTCACCAGGTTGATGGCCGCCAAGGGGTCGGACTGCTGGAGCTCGATGGCGGTCAGAAACTCGAATCGGGCGTCTTCGAGTCGTAGCTGGTTGAGGTAGACCACACCCAGGTCGTTGCGGATCTTCTCGTTGGTCGGCGCCAGGCTGGCGGCCCGTTGCAGGTGCGCCTGGGCCTGGCTGTTGTCGCCCCGGGCGGCGGCCAGCTGGCCCAGGCCGTGTTCCCCTTCGGCCGCCAGGCATGACCCCAGCAGGCTGCGATACAGCGGCTCGGCTTCGCTGCGGCCCAGCAAGCGGTAGACCCGGGCCTTGCGCACCCGGACCTCGGCCAGGTTGTCCGGCAGGCTCTGCAGGTTGGCCAGGCCGGCGTACAGCTTGCCATCGTTGGTCATGTCGTCGGCCAGGTTCACCGTCAGTTCCTGTTCGGAGCTGAGCTTGGCGCAACTGCTGGAGCTGGTCAGGGCCGCCCAGGGCGCCTGGCCGTTGCTGGCGCAACCGCCCAGCAGTGCCAGGCAGGTGATGGCGATCAGTGGTTTCATCAGGTTTCCTCTAGGACGCGAAGGCCCGGGCGATGGCGGTGAAGCCTGGCCCGGCCAGGACGATCAACAGTGCGGGGAAGAGAAACAGCATCATTACCACCGACATTTTGGCCGACATTTTCGAGATGTATTCCTGCAGGCGGGTCAGGCGCCGGTCATCCAGTAACTGCTTGAGCGCTTGCAGCGACTTCATCGCACCACCGCCTTGCAGGATCAGTTGCTGGAGGATCACGCAGGTGTCGGTGAACTCATCCACCGCCAGCAGCATTGCGGTCTGGTTCAGTTCGTGGCCCAGCTCCAGGCCCGAGTCGACCCGTGCCAGGACCAGGCGCAGTTCATGGGTCAGCTCCGGCAGCAGTTTCTGCGCCTCGGTACTCAGCACCCGCAGCGCCTGTTCCACGGCCATGCCCGATTCGAACAGGATGCGCAGCAGTGGAATGAAGGTGGAGATCTCCAGAGCAATGTGTTTCTGCCGGCGCAGGGCGAAGTAGGCCAGGGCGCGTTTGGGCAGCAGGTAGCCGGCGCCGGCGGAGAGCATCGGCAACAGCCACTTGTTGGCGGTGTTGGGGTAGGCCACTTCCTGGATGAACAGGGTCAGGCAAACCACCACCAGTGGCGTGGCCAGTTGCAGGGCGGCGAACAGCGAACGCTGGTTGGCGCGGCGCCAGCCCAGGCGGTTGAGCAGGATCTGGGTCTCGCTGTCCATGCTCACCGCGCGTTGGCCGAAGCGGCTTTCGCCAAGCTGGCGCAGCCAGCTGCCCAGGCGGCTGTCGCGGGTCATGTGGCCCTGTAGCCGTTGGGTGACCTGGCGCTCGCGCCGGCGTTGCTCCAGCACGATGTTGCCAAGCAACAGCGCGGCTCCGAGGAACAGCAGCAGCGCCGCTAGCAGCAACACTTCAGATACTCCTCAGCATGCGCCACAGCGCGAGGCAGCCGACGATCTGCAAACACACGGCGGTGATCAGCATCCTCTGCCCGGAGGGGTCATGCCACATGCCGAGCATGTAGCCGGGATTGGTGAACATGAAGTAACCCACCAGCAGCAACGGCAAGACGCCCAGGACCCAGGCGGTCATGCGGGTTTCCCCGGTCATCGCGCTCAATTGCCGGGCCCCTTGCTCGCGCTCGCGGATCAACTTGATCAGGTTCTCCAGCAGCTCGCTGGCATTGCCGCCGTAGCGATGGTTGACCTTCAGGCCCAGGGCGAACATGCGCAGTTCGTCCCGTTCGTAGAATTCGGCGAAGTCGCTGACCGCCTCCGGCAGGTTGACCCCCAGTTGTACGTTGCGTTGCACCCGGCCCATGGCTTGCTTGAGTGGGTCGCTGCTCGATTCGATGGCCCCCAGTACCGCATCCGCCAGGGTCCGCCCCGATTTCAGGCTGCGCACGCTGTGGTCCAGCAAGGGCGGCAGCTGTTCGATCATGCGCTTGATCCGCCGCTGGTAGCGCCAGCTGACGTACAGGCGCAGCAGTATGGGTGGCCCCAGGGCACCGCCCAGCAGGCCGAACCAGTGGGCCAGCAGATAGCCCAGCAGCATGCATAGGGCCCAGGCTGCCAGCCACAACCCCAGGCGTTCGCCGGGCTGGCCCAGGCCGGCGCGGATGAAGGCGCGTTCCAGGCCGGTCCAGGAACTGGGGGGTGGTGCCTGGTCGGGCTGTCCTTCGGCCAGGCGGCTGAGTACTCGCTCGCGCTCGGTCTTGCGTACGCCGTGATAGAACAACCAGCCGGACAGCCCCAGCAAGATCAGGCAGATCAGGGTCAGCAGCAGCGCGATCATGGCTCACCCCCGGCGGTTCAGTTGAGGCCCAGCCCGATTTCCCGGCGCAGCTTGTCCCCGGCGGGGTTGAGCGCCTCGCGCAGGAAACCGAAGCCGGTGCGCCGATCCAGGCGGAACAGGGTATTGGTGACGTAGATGTCGTCGCGGATGCCCACCACTTCCACCACCTCGCTGACGCAGCGACGGCCGTCGGGCATGCGGCTGAGCTGGATCACCACGTCCAGGGCCGCGCAGATCATCTGCCGCAGGGTGCGCTCGGCGACGTGGCGACCAGTCAGGCCCACCAGGGTCTCCAGGCGCAGCAGGGCATCCTGGGCATTGTTGGCATGCACGGTGCTCATGGAGCCGTCGTGGCCGGTGTTCATCGCCGTCAGCACGTCCAGCACCTCCACGCCGCGGATCTCGCCGAGGATGATGCGGTCCGGGCGCATCCGCAGGGCGTTGCGGATCAGGTCGCTGGCCTTGACCTCGCCATGGCCCTCGGCATTGGGCGGACGGGTTTCCAGGCGCACCACATGGGGGTGTCCCAGTTGCAGCTCGGCCACGTCCTCGATGGTCACCAGGCGTTCATGGGGATTGATCAACTGGCTGAGGATGTTCAGCAAGGTGGTCTTGCCGGTGCCGGTACCGCCGCTGATGAGGATGTTGCAGCGCTTGCCCACCGCGTCCTGGAGAAACTCGAAGATCGCCTGGTCGATGGTCTGCATGGCGATCAAGTCGCTGCTCTTGAGCATGTCCTTGCGAAACTTGCGGATCGACAGGCATGGGCCGTCCAGGGCGATCGGCGGAATGATCGCGTTGACCCGGCTGCCGTCTGGCAGGCGCGCATCGACCATCGGCGAAGACTCGTCGAGGCGCCGGCCCAATGGCGCAAGGATCCGTTGCATCACGCGCTCCACGTGGTGCGCGTCGATGAAGCGCAGGTCGCTCTGGTGCAGCACTCCGTCGCGTTCGACGAAGACCCGGTGCGGGCCGTTGACCAGGATCTCGGTCACCGCCGGATCGCGCAGCAGCACTTCCAGGGGGCCGAAGCCGGTCAGCTCATCGACGATCTCCTCCGCCAGGCGCTCCATTTCATAGCGGGAAATGGCCAGGTGCATGCGCGCGATGTATTCGGCCACCTTGTCGGTGACGAACTGCGAGAGGTTCTGCCGCGAGCTTTCCAGCAGGTTCTTTCCCGACTCCTCGATGGCATCGATGATGTAGCGATGCAGGACCAGCTTCAGGCCTTCGTGGTCGGCGTTGCCGCTGGCGCGGTTCGACGCGCCAAAGAGTTTTTCTCCGCTCATCGGCCCCCCATGATCCGGTTGAGCCAGCCGGCCTTGGGCTGGGGCAGGCCTTGGGAACGCTTGGCCAGGCGTTCACCCAGGGTCCGCAGGGCTTGTGTCAGTTGTTCACGCGGGCCCAGCTCGAACAGGGTGACGCCCTGGTTCTTGGCGTTCAGGCGCAGCTCGGGGCTGAACGCCAGTACCGCGATCACTTCCAGGCCGAAGGTCTTGCCCAGGGTGTCGGAGTCCGGGGCGACCGAGCGCAGGTAGCGGTCCACCAACAGGCGCGCGTGCTCCAGCTTCATGCCCTTTTCCCGCCAGTGGTTGAGCACCTCCAGGTTGCGCCGGCAGTCGAGCACGTTCTGGTCGGTGCACCACAGCAGCTTGTCGCAGTGGCTGACGAAGGTGCGCAGGGCCTCGCTGTCCGGTTGTCCCACCAGGTTCACCACGATGTGCTGGAAATGCTGGCGCAGGGCGCTGAGCAGCATGTACAGCTCCGCCGCGCTGGTGTGTTCCAGGGGCTCGTCGTGGCTGGCGTAGGCGAGGATCCGCAACCCGGCCTCGGCGCTGGTGAAGGCGCTGTCGATCAGGGTGGTATCCAGGCGGCGCAGGTGGCGCAGGGCATCGCCGAAGTGGAACGAACTCTCCAGGCCCAGCAAGGCCAGGCTGTCGCCCCTGGGTAGTCCGAGGTCCAGCAGCAGGGTCTGCTGGCCGCTCTTCTGCACCACCAATGCCAGATGCCCCGCCAGCAGCGCGCCGTCGCCATCGCCTTGGGCGCCGTAGAGCACGGTCAGGCCGCCCAACTGGGTGCTGGGGGTGACCGCGGGCAGGCGCTTGCTCAAGCGCCGGACCAGCCCGGCGACCTCGCTGGAGCGCGAGCCGTAGGCGACGAAATCGCGAGCCCCGGCGCGCATGGCGTTGAGCACCAGCTGGTTGTCCATGCCATCGCCCAGGGCGACGATCGCCAGCATCGGCTTGGCCTCCAGGGCACCCTCGATCAGCGCCGCCTGGGCCACCACGTGCTCGCGGTCGAGGCCGACGAACACCAGGTTGGCGCAGGTCACGTCCACCAGCGCCAGCAACTCGTCCAGGCTGCCATCGGCACCCACCACTTGGCCCAGGGGCGCCAGGGCGCCCTGCAACCACTCCAGGTCGGTGCTGTTGCGGGTGATGGCGAGGAAGGTCTGGCTCAGGTTCTGGTTCTGGCTCATTGCGACAGCCCACTGCGTTTATCGAAGTTGCCGTTCTCGAGGAAGAACATGCGATAGAAATTCGGATCGTAGTTGCGCAAGCGTTCGCCGGGCAGGGCCGGCAGCTTGGCATCCACCGCCAGGGGCTGGACCAGGTGCGGAGTGACCACCATCAGCAGTTCGCGTTCTTCGCGGCTGATGGAGTTGTCGCGAAAGAAGGCGCCGAGCACCGGCAGGTCGCCCAGCCCGGGAAACTTGTTGACCTGGGAGCTGTTGCGGGTGCTGATCAAGCCGCTGATGACGAAGCTCTCGCCGTCGGCCAGGGAGATGCTGGTATCGGTACGGCGGATGGTCAGGGCCGGCACCCGGGTACCGGCGATGGCCACGGAGTTGCTGTAGTCCAGCTCGCTGACCTCGGGGGCGACCTTCAGCGAGATGCGCCCGCGATCGACGATGGTGGGAGTCAGGGTCAGGCGGATGCCGAACTCCTTGTATTCGATGGTCACGCTGTTGCTGCCGGTGCTGGGCACCGGGATGGGGATTTCGCCCCCGGCGAGGAAACTCGCGCTCTGGCCATTGAGGGCCACCAGGCTCGGGCGGGCCAGGGTATAGGCGAAACCGCTGCCTTCCAGGGCGTTGATCAGGGTCAGTACCCGGCCGCCGCCGAAGCCGATGTTGAACGAGTCATTGTTCAGGGGAATGCTGCCGAAGACGGGCGTGGTGCTGCCGGAGCTGCTGCTGGTGACCGGAACGGTGTTCGGCGAGCCGATCAGGAAATTGTGCCCGCGGCCGAACAGCGAGACGCTGGCTTCCTTGAGCTTGGTGCGGCTGACCTCGACGAAGCGGATATCGGTCTGCACCTGGCTGGGCAGCGGCGCATCAGCGCTGCTCGATACGCGGGCCGCCTGCATCTCGGCGCTGGCCCGGCCCTGGACGAACACCATGCTCTGGCGCGGGGTGCTGGAGCAGGCGGTCCAGACCATCAGGCTGGTGGCTCCAGGGCCCATGCCGGTGAGCAGAAAGGCTCGGTCGCCGGTGGCCTGGACATCGGCGATCTTCGGGTCGCCCACTGCCAGCCGGGTGATCGCCACCGGCGATTGCAGCTGCTGTTGCAAGCCTTCACCGACTTCCAATACCCCGGGCAACGGGGCCAGGCCCGAGCAGCCCGTTGCCGGAGCGGCCTGGACCGGATTCCAGAACAGTTGGCCCAGGGCCAGCAGGGCGATGAAGGTCGGCGTGGAACGACTGCGCATGTATTGCATCCTTGCTCAATCAGGGGGTCTGTTGGGTGACCTGGTTGCCACGGATCACCTCCACCGCCGGTCGTGGCGCGGCGCCCTGGACGGTGGGGCTGCGGGGCGCGCGGCCCAGGGCCAGTTGGGTGAACTGGAACAGGTTGCTGCTGGCGGCATCCAGGTGCTCGACCGCCTCTTCGTTGCCGGCCCAGTAGTGGGCCAGGCGTTGCTCCTCGCTGCTGCGCACTGCCAGGCGCAGCACGCCGACCTGGGTGGCCAGCATCATCCGGCTCAGCAGTTGCTCGGGCACGGCCAGGACCACGGTGCGGGCGTTGATCCGGTGCTGGTCCTGCTTGAGTCGTTCGTCGTTGCTCAGGGCGTTGCCCGGTTGGCCATCGTTGGTCAGGCCCAGTTGTTCGCCCACGGCCAACACCCGGATCGCCGGCACGGCGATCTGCGCCGACTGCTGCAGGTTGGCGCTGTCCTGGCGCAAGAACAGCAGGACGTCCACATAGTCGCCGGGGCTCAGTTGGCCTACAGCCCCGATCACCTCGTCGACCGCCACCGCCAATGCGCGCTCGTCGCTGTGGATCATCCGGGCCAGGGCGCCGCCACTGGTGAAGCTCTGCTCGTTGAGCCAGGTACCGGCGCTCAGCTGACGCCAGGGGATTCTGCCCACGGCCTGATCGATGGCACTGAGACTGCCGGACGGGGCGGTGCGCAGTTTTTCCAGGGCCAGGTCGCTGGCGGCCAGGGGCACGAACGGCGGGACGTCGTGTACCAGCACCACCACCGGCTGGCGCGTCTGGTCCTCGGCAGTGCTGGCGGTCTGTTCGACGACGGTGCTGGGAGTGGGTGGTGGCGCTGCGACTGGAGCGGGCTCGGGTTGACGGCTGAGCACCAGGCCCCAATACCCGAAAAACACCGCACCGACCAAAAGAAGTCCTGCCAGACCCATAGTGACGCGACTGTTCATGAAGGCTCTCCCTTTCCTGCTGCACTACAGCCCGTGACAGCCCGTGATTCCAAACGAGTCGATTCGCAATCAGGCAGCTATGAACATGTAACTATTTCGCTATGTGAAGGTAGTAGAGCTAGGACGAAATGCCATTACCTGGCCAAAAAATAGCTGACAAAAGTACAGCGCTCTCAACAGTGTCTGGATTTCTGGCGGTTACCTTCCAACTAATACTTAGTGATTAATCCGTTCTTACAGTTGCTGGGCCCTGTTTTGTTGACAATGCTCAATTAGCACCGGGGAAATGGACCCGGTGCGGTTCTATCGGCGCCGTCTGGCGCAAAGGAGAGCTAGGATGATCCTTCAATATTTGTTGCTCAGGGCGCGCCTGTTTCTTGACCGTACCGAAGGTGCCTCGGCCATCGAGTACGCGATCGTGGTGGCGATGGTCGCCGTGGTTGTGGTGATGTTCGTGACTCCCCTGGGGAACCAGGTAATGGCAACCTTCAACAATATTCTCGTCGCCCTGGGAGGTGCGCCAGTGGTGCGTACCCCTTGAGGCAGGCAACATGCTGCAATGAAGGCCGTCGAGCAGCCCGTTCAAGGTAAGGTTCATGAGCACTCCAGCCACCCCACGCCAGCAACTGCTTCTTGTGGATGATGAAGAAGACGCACTGATGGAACTCGCCGAGCTGCTGGAGGGCGAGGGTTTCACCTGCTTCACCGCCCTCTCGGTGAGGCTGGCCCTGGACCATCTCACCCGCCATCCGGACATCGCGCTGGTCATCACCGACCTGCGCATGCCCGAGGAGAGTGGCTTGTCGTTGATCAAGCGCCTGCGCGAGCACACTTCGCGCCAGCACCTGCCGGTCATCGTCATGTCGGGCCATGCCGACATGGACGATGTCAGCGACTTGCTGCGCCTGCAGGTCCTGGACCTGTTCCGCAAGCCGATCTACCACGTGCGCCTGCTGGAAACCCTCAACAACCTGTTCCCCGAGCCCCGGCTGCAAGTCGTCGGGCCCTGACTCCCTTATCTCGCCACGGGTCCCGGATTACCGGGGCCTTGGCGTGCCCGAGACATGGCGAAGCGGCAAAAAAAGGCCCGCCGAGGCGGGCCACAAGTCACGCAACTGTTCGTTCAGAGCTGGTAGCTGAAGCTCAGGCTGTAGCGCGGCCGGCGGTTGTAGGTGTCCAGGGCTTCGTCGGACATGGGCTTGGCGGCTTCCACGGCGATGTTGTAGTGCTTGGTGTCGCCAAAGCGCAGGCCGACGGCGGCCGACGACAGGCTGCTGCCCCTGACTGGCAGTTCGTTGAACCAGGTCTTGGAGCGATCCAGCACTACGTAGGGCTGCAGCACCCGGACCCAGGTTCCTTCGCGATTGAAGCTGTAGTTGACCTCATAGGCCACGCCCCAGCCCTTGTCGCCGGTGGTCTGGTCATCGGGGTAACCCCGGGCGAAGTTCTGGCCGCCAAAGCTGGCCCGTTCGCTGTCCGGCAAGTTGTCCCGGCTCCAGTACAGGGCGCCGGACAGCACGCCCTGCCAGTTGTCGAGGAAGCGATTGCTCTGCACGCCGGCCAGGCGCACACGGAAGAAGTCCAGGTCGTAGAGGGTGTTGTTGGTCTTGGCGCCCATGCTGTCGAGGCCGCGGTACAGGCCGGCGCTGAGGATTCGCAGCTGGCGTTGGTCCGACTTGCTCCAGTCCCCTTCCAGTGCCAGGGCGCGAATGTCGGTCTTTTCCTCCAACGTCAAAGGCAAGCCATTCACCCGGTAGCGGGTCTTGTCGTTCACCGCGTACAGGCGTGTACCGACGGTGAGCATTTCGTTGGGCGAGGCGATGAAAGGGTGGCTGACACCAATGGAAAACCGGTCGTTCTCGCGATGGGGTTCCAGCACCAGGCCGTTGCTGAGCAGCACGTCGCTATGGGGATCGGCTCGATAGCGTGCACCGTACAGGCTCAGCTGGGTGCCCTCCGACCCCAGGAGCTGGTTGTAGTCCAGGCGGTAGTAGTGCTCCTTGTCCTTGCCTGGCGGGAACAACCCGCTGAGGGCCAGTTGCTCGCCCCAGGCAGTCTGCGCATTACTGCTGATGCCCACCAGGGCCTGCATGCCATTGCGGTTGTCCTGGTTGCTGTTGAGGGTGGTGGTGATGGGCTTGCGGCTGGCCACGGCCACCAGCCCGGTCGCGCCGTCGGTGGTGCCAGGTGGTGGTACCACGGCCTGCAACGTCACCCCGGGCACCCGGCTCATCAGCGTGGTGTAGCGTTCGAAGGTCTTGCGGGTCAGCGGGCGCTCGGCCTTGAGCTTGGCCACCAACTGGTCCAGGTAGGCCGACACCGGGCCGATGTCACCCTGCAACTGGTAGTCGCGGATGTATCCCTCCACCAGCACGATCCGCAAGGTGCCCTGGTCGAAACGTTGCTGTGGAATGAAGGCGTAGGACAGCAGGTAGCCGTCGTCCTGGTAGCGGCGAGTGATGCTGCGCGTGGCTTCGATCAGTTGACTGAAGCTGACCTCATGGCCGATCAGCGGCTGGTAGATGGCCGCCAGCTCTTCCAGCGGATAGACAGTGCCACCTTCGATCTGCAATTGGCGCACGGTGACCTTGGTGCCCATCATCAGCGGTTGCTGGTCCCTGGACGTCGTGGGTTCTTCGGGGAGCTGCAGCTGCGGGCTGGCCGGGCGGTAGGCGTCCAACGGCAGGTTGGGGGTCGGCAGGTTGTTGATGCTGTCGTTGTTGTTGAGGAAGCGCGGCAGGGAGTCGGCAAAGGCGCTGGAGCAGCACCCGAGTAACAACAAGCTGGCCAACGTACGCATAGGACACTCCATGGTCGAATTGCGGTGGAGCCAAGAATGCTCATGCCTGGTAGCCGTCGGGTACAGGCCCGGGGCGGCGCAGAAATGTCGTGCCCAGGATGAACAAAAAGGCGAGAGACCCATTTGAATCTCTCGCCTTCAACCAAGCGTAGGCGCTGTAGGTGGGGCCGTCGAATCGGCCAGGTGCAAATTATCGAGTGCCGCCCAGGGCGCCGGTCAGGCCTCCTACCACGCCGCCCAGGCCGCCGTTGGTGGTTCCGGTCGAGGCACCGCCATTGATGGATGCTCCGACATTCAGGCCACCCAGCAGGCCGCCGCTGGGAGCATTGCCGCCGTTGACCAGGCCACCCACCGAGGCCACCGTGCCGCCCACTGCGTTCAGGGTTCCGCCCAGGGCCGTGCCGACCTGGCCGGTGCCGGTGCTGCCGGCGAGACTGGTGCCGACGTTGCTTACCGCACCGCCCACCTGGTTCAGCAGGCCGGCGATCGGTGCGCCGGTACCGGTGGCGGCACCCACTTGCTGGGTCAGGCCGCTGGCCGCCGAGGTGACCGGATTGAGCGCCGAGCCGAGGTTCGCCCCGACGCTGGCCAGTGGCGCGGTGATTAGCAGGTTGGGAGTACCGCTGCCACCCAGCGCGCCACCGACCGAGGCCACCAGGCCACCGGCGGAGGCGCCGGTGACGCCGCCGGCGCTGACGGTGCCGTTGGTGTTGCCGGCGTTCAGGCCGTTGCTCAAGTTAGCCACGGCGCCGCCCACGGTTTCCAGCAGGCCGGTGTTGAGCCCGGTGCCGCCGCTACCACTACCATTACCGCTACCACCACCGGAGGCGATCAGGTAGCCGCCGGCAGTACCCAGGCTGGTGCCGGTGTTGTTCAGTGCATTGCCCAGCAGTCCGGTGACCGGGCTGCCGTTGCCGGCATCGCTGACTTTGTCGCCGGTGTTGTCCAGCGCCTGGTCCACCTTGTCGAGCAACCCATTGACCGGAGCACCGAGTCCTGTGGCGCTGCCCAGCTTGCCGGTGGCGCCTTCGGCCAGTCTGACCACCGGCACCAGGGCCTGGTTACCTACATTGTCGGTCAGGGTGCCCAGTGGGCCGTTGCTGGTGGTGGTGCTCAGGGTATTGCCGAGCATGGTCACCCGGGCGCCGACGCTGCCCAGTGCAGGGGCGACGCGGGTGACCACGCCGCCGACTACCGGCACGCTCTGGGTGCTGGTGGCCAGCTTGCCACTGAGGTCGGTGACTCCGGTACCGACGTCGCTGACCACGTTGCCGACGGTGGCGGTGGTCTTGCTCAGGGCCTTGGGATCGCTCCCCAGCTTGCCCAGGCCATTGGTCAGGCCATCGCCCACGGTATCCACCACGTTACCGGTGGTATTGACCGCACTTTGCACCACGCCGCCGACCACGGGGGTGCCGCTCAGTGAGTCGCCCAGGCCGCTGACCCCGGTGCCGACACCGCTGATGGTGGTACCCAGGTCCGATACCAGGCTGCTGGTGGTCAGGGGGGTGGTAGTGCCGCCTGTACCTCCGGTTCCGCCTGTGCCACCTGTACCTCCGGTTCCACCCGTGCCTCCGGTGCCACCGCCAGTTCCGCCAGTTCCGCCCGTGCCACCGCCAGTTCCACCGTCGCTACTGGCAGGCGATGAAGAACTGCTGCCGCCACTTTTGTGGCCGCCACCGCCACCGCTGCAGCCGGCCAGGCTGAGGGTCAGGATCATGGTCAGGGCCGTTAACGTCTTCCATCCGAATTGAGTGTTCATGAGAGTTGTTCCTTGCACCTGTTACAACGTCTGTTGTCTTCGATGGCTCGCCAGTTCTACTGCTGGAGATGTCGTCGTCCGTTGTCCAGATGAAAGTCGCGAAGGGAACTTCGAACAATTATGAAGTTGGTATTAATGACTTATTCTTCGGCTCCCGGATGCTTATAAATGAATAGCCTGAAAGTATTGAAAGAGTCTGCGTGTATTTAAGAAAGGCTATCTAAAACAACAACTAATGAACTTGCCGGGCAGCACCGCTGGCGGCCCTCGACCAAAGTTATATACATACAATTAATAGGGTGAAAAAGCTTGGCTGCAGCGCTGGCTGGCCCGTGTTGCCAGTCGAGGCACTGGCTTATACTGCGCGCCTTAATTTTTGCAGGAGCTTTTGATGTTGACTCCAGTCTGGTGGCTACTGTGCCTGCCGTTCGTTGCCGGTGCCCTGATTGCCTTGCAAGCCGGGGTCAATGGCCAGTTGGCCAAGCAGGTCGGTAGTGTGTTCGTCGCGGCGATGATTTCCTTCTTCGTCGGCACCATGGCGTTGCTGCTCCTGGTGTTGATACAGCGCGAGACGCCATCGTTGAGCGCCCTCAAGGGGCTGACCTGGTGGCATTGGTGCGGGGGCTTGATGGGAGCGTTCTTCATCACCGTCGCGGCGTTCGCCGGACCGCGCATTGGCGCCTTGCTGTTCATGACGCTGGTGCTGGCCGGCCAGTTGAGCATGGCTCTGGCCCTGGATCACTTCGGTTGGGCCGGGTTTCGCGAGGCGCCGATCAGCCTCGGCAAGATGGCCGGATTGCTGCTGATCATCCTTGGAGTCGTGCTGATTCGCCGAGGGTGACGACGCTCAGGGCAGTGGTTGCCAGTCTCCTTGCATATGTTGCAGTCCACCCTTGCCCAGCAGTTGCAAGTCGCCGCTGGAGCCGGCGGCGCTGGCCAGCAGGCGGACTTCGCCGGGTAGCAGCACCGGCTTGGCGAAGCGCACCGTGATCTGCACGCCCGCCGTGGGCAGGTGCTGCTCCAGCGCCGCCAGGGTCCGGGCCTTGCTCCACAGGCCATGGGCGATGGCCTGGGGAAAACCGAACAGTCGCGCGCTCCAGGCGCTCAGGTGGATCGGGTTGTAGTCGCCCGACACCTTGGCATAGCGCCGGCCGCTATCGCTCTCTGCCCGCCAGTTGGCCACGGCCTCCAGGCCTGGGCCTGGCTCACGTTCGGCAGGGGTTGGCGCTGGCCCGGAAGCGCCCAGCTTGACCCCGCGACAAAGCATCTCGCTGCGGGCTTCCCAGAGCGGCCCCAGCAGGTCGTCGATGCTGGTCACCAGGTCGAAGGTCGCGCCCTTGGCGTGGGCGCGCAGGTTATCCACCCGGACCCCGACCCGCACGCTGCTGACATTGCCCATGGGTCGTAGCACGCGGATCCGGTTGCCCAGGTGCACCAGCCCCAGCAAGGGAAAGGGGAAGTCGCTGGCGGTCAGCAGTTGCATCTGCAGCGGGAACGCCAGCACATGGGGGTAGGTGGCGGGCAGCAGGCCGTTGTCGGTAAACCCGCAGACCTTGCGGTAGGCCGCCAGTTGCCCGGGGTCGAGGCTGATCCAACAACGCAGGCCCTGGTCGGGCAAGTGCGTGCCGCTGATCTTGCGCCGCAATGCGGCCTTGAGAAACAGCGTCGGCAGCGACGCGGGAATGTTCAGCTCATGCCAGTGTCCTGTCATCTTCACGCTCCCAGTACGCTTTGGCCGCAGACCCGCAGGGCCTGCCCGCTGACCGCGCCGCTCCCGGGCTGGGCGAGCCAGGCCACGGCTTCGGCGACATCCTGGGGCAGGCCGCCCTGGCCCAGGGAACTCATGCGTCGCCCGGCCTCGCGCAAGGCGAAGGGTACGCTGGCGGTCATCTTGGTCTCGATGAACCCTGGGGCCACGGCATTGATGCTGATGTCCCGGGCCTTGAGCCGTGGCGCCCAGGCCTGGGCCAGGCCGATCAGCCCGGCCTTGCTGGCGGCGTAGTTGGTCTGGCCGCGGTTGCCGGCGATACCACTGATGGAGGCCAGCAGGATCACCCGGCCATGCTCGTGCAGGCACTGGCTGTCCAGCAGCGCCTGGGTCAATACCTGCGGTGCCCCGAGATTGACCGCCAGCACCGCATCCCAGTATTCCGGGGTCATGTTGGCCAGGGTCTTGTCCCGGGTGATGCCGGCGTTATGCACCAGGATGTCGAGGCCCCGGGGCAACTGTTCGAGCAACCTTGGCGCTGCGTCTTCGGCGCAGATATCCAGGCTGATGGCCTGCCCGCCAAGGCGTGCGGCCAGGGCCTCGAGGTCGGCCTGGGCCTGGGGAACGTCGAGCAACAGCACCTGGGCGCCATCCCGGGCCAGGGTCTCGGCGATGGCCGCGCCGATGCCCCGGGCCGCCCCGGTGACCAGGGCCTTGCGCCCGGCCAGGGGCCGGCTCCAGTCCCGGACCTGGGCGGTGCAGGGCTGCAGGTGCAGCACCTGGCCGGAAACGAAGGCGCTCTTGGGCGAGAGGAAGAAGCGCAATGCGCCTTCCAGCTGGTCTTCGGCCCCGGCCTCCACATACAGCAGTTGCAGGGTGGCGCCGTTGCGCAACTCCTTGGCCAGGGAACGGCTGAAGCCTTCCAGGGCGCGCTGGGCACTGGCGGCGAAGGGCGCGTCGAGGCTTTGCGGCGGGCGCCCGAGCAGCACCAGGTGGGCACTGGGCGCCAGGTTGCGCAGCAGCGGCTGGAAGAATTCGCGCAATTGCTTGAGCTGGTCGATCTGCAGTAGTTCGCTGGCGTCGAACACCACGGCCTTGAGCCTGGGGCCGTGTCCGGGAATCCAGGGGCTGGCCAGGGCCGGGTCGCTGCCATAGCTGTAGATCGCATCGGTCAGGCGTGGCGCGAGGTCCGCCACCCGTCGCGCCAGGGGGCCGCCGCCGATCAGCAAGGCACCTTCGATGGGCCGCAGGCGGCCAGCCTGCCAGCGCTCCAGGCGCGCCGGCGAGGGGAGGCCAAGGGCCCCGACCAGGCGCTGGCCGATGCCCGAGTTGGCGAAGTCGATATAACGGTCGGACATGGAACGCACTCCGCAGGTTGGGGTTCAAAGTGTGGACCACGAATGGCTTCGGGTCGTTCGATCAGGGGTTCTCCCTCCAGGGCCGAGCAGGCGCCGGATGAGAACCTACGCTGGTGGAGGAGATACCCACCGCAGTCGCATTCACCGAACAGGGAGCTTTCCATGACACAACTGCGTCGCGTCGCGATCATCGGCGGCAACCGTATCCCCTTCGCCCGTTCCAACGGTCCTTACGCCACCGCCAGCAACCAGGCCATGCTCACCGCTGCCCTCGAGGGCTTGATCGAGCGCTACAACCTGCATGGGCTGCGCATCGGCGAGGTGGCGGCCGGAGCGGTGCTCAAGCAGTCCCGGGATTTCAACCTGACCCGCGAATGCGTGCTGGGCTCGCGGCTGTCGCCCACCACCCCGGCCTATGACATCCAGCAGGCTTGCGGCACGGGCCTGGAGGCGGTGTTGCTGGTGGCCAACAAGATCGCCCTGGGGCAGATCGACTGCGGCATCGCCGGTGGTGTCGACACCACCTCGGATGCGCCGATCGGGGTCAACGAAGGGCTGCGCAAGATCCTGCTTCAGGCCAACCGGGCCAAGGGTCTGGGTGACAAGCTCAAGGTCTTGTCCCAGGTGCGCCCGCGCCACCTCAAGCCGGAGCTGCCGCGCAACGGCGAGCCGCGTACCGGCTTGTCCATGGGCGAGCATTGCGAGCAGATGGCCAAGACCTGGGACATTCCCCGAGACGCGCAAGACCAGCTGGCCCTGGACAGCCACCTGCACATGGCCGCCGCCTATGCCGAGGGCTGGCACGATGACCTGCTGACGCCGTTCCTCGGCCTGACCCGGGACAACAACCTGCGCCCGGACCTGACCCTGGACAAGCTCGCCGGACTCAAGCCGGCATTCGACCGCAGCGGCCAGGGCACCCTCACTGCCGGCAACTCGACCCCCCTGACCGATGGCGCCTCCCTGGTGTTGCTGGGCAGCGAGCAATGGGCCCGGGAGCGTGGCCTGCCGATCCTGGCCTACCTGCGTGACGGCGAGGCGGCAGCGGTGGACTTCGTCCATGGCGCCGAAGGTTTGCTGATGGCTCCGGTGTATGCCGTACCACGCCTTCTGGCGCGCAACGGCTTGAGCCTGCAGGACTTCGACTACTACGAGATCCACGAAGCCTTCGCCGCCCAGGTGCTGTGCACCCTCAAGGCCTGGCAAGACCCGCAGTACTGCAAGTCGCGCCTGGGCCTGGAGGCGCCCCTGGGGGCGATCGATCGTTCGCGACTCAATATCAAGGGCAGTTCCCTGGCGGCGGGACATCCTTTCGCCGCCACCGGCGGGCGCATAGTCGCCAACCTGGCCAAGCTGTTGAGCGTGGCCGGGCAGGGGCGTGGGTTGATCTCGATCTGTGCCGCGGGCGGGCAGGGCGTGACGGCCATCGTCGAGCGCTGACGGCGCCGGCCAGGCGAGGGGCATTCCCCTCGCCGCCACGGGTCAGGTCTTGAAGCGCCGGACCAGGCCGTCCAGTTCGTTGGACAGGTCCGCCAGGCTCTGGGAGTCCAGGCGCGCCGAGTTGGCCAGTTCCGCCACCAGTTGCGCGTCGCCATGGATCTGGCTGATGTGCCGGTTGATGTCTTCGGCCACTTGATGCTGTTCTTCGGCGGCGGTGGCGATCTGGGTGTTCATGTCGCGGATCACATCCACCGATTCGCGGATCTGCCCGAAGCTGTTGCGCGCCAGGCCAATGCGCTCCACCGATTGCTGGGACACTTCCAGGCTGGCATGCATCTGCTGGGTCACCGCGCTGGTGCGCTTGGCCAGGTTGCCCAGCAGGCCGTCGATCTCGGCGGTGGAGTCGGCGGTGCGCTTGGCCAGCGCCCTGACCTCATCGGCCACCACGGCAAAGCCACGGCCCTGTTCACCGGCGCGCGCGGCCTCGATGGCCGCGTTGAGGGCCAGCAGGTTGGTCTGCTCGGCGATGGAGCGAATGGTGCCGAGGATCGACTGGATATCGTTGCTGTCGCGCTCCAGTTGCTGCATCGATTGCGCCGATTGTTCGATCTCCTGGCTCAGGCGATCGACGCTGTGCACCGCCGCGTCGATCTGCTGTTGGCCTTCGCGGGCCTGGCGCTGGCCGCTGTCGGCGGATTCGGCGGCCTGGCTGCAGGAGCGCGCCACTTCGTTGGCCGTGGCGACCATTTCATGGAACGCGGTGGACACCATGTCCACGGCTTCGCGCTGGCGTCCGGCGGCCTCGGCCATGTCGCTGGAGACTTGGGTCGAGGAGTGGGAGGTGGCGAGGATCTTCTGGGCGGCCTGGCCGATGTTCTGGATCAGCTTGCGGATCGCCGCGAGGAACTGGTTGAACCAGTTGGCCAGTTGCGCGGTTTCATCGCGACCGCGGATGTCCAGGCTGCGAGTCAGGTCGCCCTCGCCCTGGGCGATGCCTTCCAGGCCGCTGGCCACGCCCCGGATCGGACGCACGATGAGGCCGGCGAAGCTGGCGCCGAACACGGCGAACAACACCGCCAGGACCCCGGCGATGATGGCGATGATCCAGGTCAGCTGGGTCGCCTGGCCCATGACTTCGTCCTGCTGGATCAGGCCGATGAAGGTCCAGCCCAGTTGCTCGGAAGGCCAGATGTTGGCCATGTAGCGCTTGCCACCCAGCTCCACCTGCACCAGGCCCTTGCCGGCCTTGGCCAGTTGCTCGTAGCCGCTGCCGAGGCTGCCCAGAGACTTGAAGTTGTGTTCCGGCTGCTTGGGGTCCACCAGGATGGTGCCGCTGTTTTCCAGGAGCATCAGGTAGCCGGATTCGCCCAGCTTGATCTGCTTGACGATCTCGGTGAGCTGCTTGAGCGAGACGTCCACCGCGACCACGCCGCCTTGGGCGCCCAACTGGTTGCCCAGGGAGCGCACGGTGCTGACCAGCACCGCATCGTCGTTGGCCCAGTAGTAGGCCGCGGTGCGCAGGGTCTTGCCCGGGTTGGCCTGGGCGGTCTGGTACCAGGGGCGCACACGTGGGTCGTAGTTGCTCAGCTTCAGGTCGGCGGGCCAGGAGACGTAGCCGCCATTGCTCACGCCATAGGACACATAGGAGTAAGCCGGATGGCTGGCGGCCATGGCGGCGAACAGTTCGAAGATGCGTTTGTCCTGTTCGCCTTCGGGGGCCTTGGCGGCTTCGGCGCTCATCCAGGTCTTGAGGTTGTCGCCGGCCTGGGTGAGCAGGGGTTGAGCCGCCAGGTAATCGATGTTCTGGCTGATGCCCTCGAAGAACAGCTGCATGGCGTTGGCCACTTGGCGGATTTCGCGATTGCTGCTGTCGACGAAGCCGTCCTCGGCATCGCTGCGCAGGTTCATCACCACCAGCGTGGCGACCAGCACCACGGGGAGGCAGGCGATGACGGCAAAGGCCCAGGTGAGTTTCTGTCTGATGTTCATCTGCGCTCCGGTTTTTCTTGTTGTGTTGTCAGTCCACGAAGTGCGGGCACTTCGCGAAACCCTGGGCAGCTTGGAATCTGTGCGGGTTGCCATCCCTGGAGCGAGTGCGGCAGGCGGCGATCGAACCTTGGCCGGATGCTGACGTCTTTATTGGATTGTCGGACAAACTCCCTTGTCTCTAATGACGTCGGCCCAGGCCGTGGAAAATTGAGTCGGCAGGAAGAAAAATTCTTCTGTCGGGGGCGCCCGGCCAGCATTGTCCACTGGTGGACAAGGGCTGCAGCGGCATATTGCGTGCATTGCAGGGCAGGGGAGACCGGCAGCCCTTTCCCGTCGTGGGAGGATTGCCGTATAACGAGTGACTTTCGCGTGTTTGGTAACAAGGGAACCAGAATAAAAGCTGATGAAGACTCCAAAACGCATTGAACCGCTGATCGAAGACGGTCTGGTAGATGAGGTGCTGCGTCCACTCATGAGTGGCAAAGAAGCAGCTGTGTATGTGGTGCGCTGCGGGAAGGAGATACGTTGCGCCAAGGTCTACAAGGAGGCCAACAAACGCAGTTTCCGCCAGGCGGCGGAGTATCAGGAGGGCCGCAAGGTCCGCAACAGCCGCCAGGCCCGGGCCATGGCCAAGGGCTCGAAGTTCGGGCGCAAGGAGGCCGAGGACGCTTGGCAGAACGCCGAGGTGGCCGCGTTGTTTCGCCTGGCCAATGCCGGGGTCCGGGTGCCCAAGCCGTTCGACTTCCTCGAAGGCGTGCTGCTCATGGAACTGGTGGCCGACGAATACGGCGATGCCGCGCCGCGCCTGAACGATGTGGTGCTGGAGCCGGAGCAGGCGCGTGAATACCACGCCTTCCTGATTTCCCAGATCGTGCTGATGCTGTGTACCGGCCTGGTGCACGGTGACCTGTCCGAGTTCAACGTGCTGCTGGGGCCGCAAGGGCCGGTGATCATCGACCTGCCCCAGGCAGTGGATGCGGCCGGTAACAACCATGCCTTCAGCATGCTCGAGCGCGATGTCGGCAACATGGCCGCCTACTTCGGGCGCTTCGCCCCGGAGCTCAAGCGCACCCGCTATGCCAAGGAAATGTGGGCCTTGTACGAGGCGGGAACCTTGCATCCGGGCAGCGTGCTGACCGGTGAGTTCGCCGACTCCCAGGAGCGGGCGGACGTGGGCAGCGTGATGCGCGAGATCGAAGCGGCGCGCTTCGACGAAGAGCGCCGCCGGGCTGCCCGTGCGGAGGACGAAAGACCGCCGGGCAAATCCGACGAGCCACCGCCTCCGCCCTGGATGCAGTGACCCATGAAAAATCCGGCCGAGGCCGGATTTTTCATTTCTGCAGACCACCTCGGCTCCCTGTAACCGCTGTCGAGCCTGCGAGGCTGCGCCAAGGTCCGCAGGACCTCCAGGACTCGATTTCGCGAGCGCTGCGCGCCCGTGCGCAGCCTGCGGCAGCGGCTACACCAAGCATGCCGCACTCAAGGTCCGCAGCAACTGCCGGAGGCCAGCTCCTTGAGGATCGGGCAGTCCGGGCGGTGGTCGCCGTGGCAGTGCTCCACCAAGTCCTGCAAGGTGTCGCGCAAGCCCGCCAGTTCGCGGATCTTCTGGTTCAGCTCGTCGATGTGCTGGCGTGCCAGGGCCTTCACGTCGGCGCTGGCTCGCTGGCGGTCCTGCCACAGGGTCAGCAGCTTGCCCACTTCTTCCAGGGAGAAGCCCAGGTCCCGGGAGCGCTTGATGAATGCCAGGCTGTGCAGGTCTTCGTTGCCGTACAGGCGATAGCCGCTGTCGCTACGGTGGGCCGGCTTGAGCAGGCCGATGGACTCGTAGTAGCGGATCATCTTGGCGCTCAGGCCGCTCTTGCGCGCTGCTTGGCCGATGTTCATCCGGCATTCTCCAGGTCTTTGGGTTTCCAGGTTTTCAACAGTAGCGCATTGCTCACCACGCTGACGCTGGACAAGGCCATGGCGGCGCCGGCGAGCACCGGGTTGAGCAGGCCGAAGGCGGCCAGGGGAATGCCGATCAGGTTGTAGACGAAGGCCCAGAACAGGTTCTGGCGGATCTTGCCGTAGGTCTTGCGGCTGATCTCCAGGGCGGCCGGGATCAAGCGTGGCTCGCCGCGCATGAGGGTGATGCCGGCCGCGTGCATGGCCACGTCGGTACCGCCGCCCATGGCGATGCCGATGTCCGCGGCGGCCAGGGCCGGGGCGTCATTGATGCCGTCGCCGACCATGGCCACCACCCCGGTTTTCTTCAGTTCGGCCACGGTGGCGGCCTTGTCCGCGGGCAGCACTTCGGCATGGACGTCGGTGATGCCCAGGGCATCGGCTACCACCTTGGCGCTGCCACGGTTGTCACCGGTCAGCAGGTGGCTGCTGATGTGCCGCGCGCTGAGTTGCTGCACCGCCTGCAGGGCACCGGGCTTGAGCGTGTCGCCGAAGGCGAACAGGCCCAGTACCCGGGATTGCGGGCTTTGCTCGATCAGCCAGGACAGGGTCCGGCCTTCGTGTTCCCAGTCCTTGGCGGCCTGGGCCAGGTCGCCCGGGTTCAGGCCGCTTTCTTCCAGCAGGCGACGGTTGCCCAGGGCCAGTTGCCGGCCCTGGAGGGTGCCGGCGATGCCGCGGCCGGTCAGGGACTGGCTGGCACTGACATCGGCGACCGCCAGCTGGCGCTCCTGGCACAGGTCCAGCACGGCTTTGGCCAATGGGTGTTCGCTGCCGCGCTGCAAGGCGCCGGCCAGTTGCAGGAGGCTGTCGTCATTGCCATCCACGGCTTGCATATGGGCGATGCGCGGGGTGCCCGAGGTGAGGGTGCCGGTCTTGTCGAACACCACCGAGCTGACCTCATGGGCCCGTTCCAGGGCTTCGGCGTCCTTGATCAGGATGCCGTGGCGCGCGGCGACGCCGGTACCGGCCATGATCGCGGTGGGGGTGGCCAGGCCCAGGGCACAGGGACAGGCGATCACCAGTACGGCCACGGCGTTGATCAGGGCGGTTTCCAGGGATGCGCCGGACAACCACCAGCCCACCAGGGTGATCAGCGCCAGCACCAGCACGGTGGGCACGAACACCTGGCTGACCTTGTCCACCAGTTTCTGGATCGGCGCCTTGCCGGCCTGGGCGTCTTCCACCAGGCGGATGATCCTTGCCAGCACGGTTTCCGCGCCCAGGGCCTGGGTGCGTACCAGCAGTCGGCCTTCGCCGTTGATGGCGCCGCCGGTGACCTTGTCGCCGGGCTGCTTGGGCACCGGCAGGCTTTCACCGCTGATCAGGGCTTCATCGGCATGGCTCTGGCCTTCGACGACCTCGCCGTCCACCGCGAAGCGCTCGCCGGGCTTGACCAGTACCAGGTCGCCCAGGCGCAGCGCGCTGATGGCCACTTCCTGTTCGCGTCCGTCGATCACCTGGATCGCCCGTTCCGGCCGCAAGGCTTCCAGGGCGCGGATGGCGCTGGCGGTCTGGCGCTTGGCGCGACTTTCCAGGTACTTGCCCAGCAGCACCAGGGCGATGACCACCGCCGAGGCTTCGAAGTACAGGTGCGGCATGCTGCCTGGCGCGGCCGTGGCCCACTCATAAAGGCTCAGGCCGTAGCCGGCACTGGTGCCCAGGGCCACCAGCAGGTCCATGTTGCCGCTGCCGGCGCGCACGGCTTTCCAGGCCGCCACGTAGAAGCGCGCACCGAAGATGAATTGCACGGGCGTGGCCAGGGCGAACTGGGCCCAGGCCGGGAGCATCCAGTGCAGGCCGAAGGGCTCCACCAGCATTGGCAGCACCAATGGCAGGGCCAGCAAGATGGCCAGTGCCAGGCTCCAGCGCTCGCGCCGCAGTTGGTGTTGGGGATCGGCGTCATGGCGTTGCTCGGCCTGCCACAGGCTGGCGCGATAGCCCGCCTTGGTCACTGCCTCGATCAACAGCGCCGGATCGACCTGGCCCAGCAGCTCCAGGTGGGCACGCTCGGTGGCCAGGTTGACGTTGGCGCTGCGCACTCCCGCCACCTTGCTCAAGGCGCGCTCGACGCGGCCGGCGCAGGTGGCGCAGGTCATGCCGCCGATGCTCAGTTCCAGGCTCTGCACGGGCACGCTGTAGCCCGCGTTTTCCACGGCGGCCAGCAAGGCTGGCAGGCTGCCTCCCGGTGCCTCGACCCGGGCCTGTTCCGTGGCCAGGTTGACGCTCACCGCAGCGGCGCCGGCGACCTTGCCCAGGGCGCGCTCCACGCGTCCGGCGCAACTGGCGCAGGTCATGCCGGCGATCGGCAGGTTGAAGGTGATTGAATCGGACATGGGGACCACTCCCTGTAGACGGTTGGCTACAGGATCAACCTTGCCACGCAGGCAAGGTCAAGGGGCATTGCGCGGGTGCTTCATTTTGTCCCAGGGACAAAATGCACCGGCCCGGCGTCGAGGGACGCCGGGCAACCGGTCAGTAGCCCAGGGAGGCGGGCTTGAGATACATGCCGGAGGGACTGGTGGCGATGCGGTACTTGAGCACTTCGCCAGCCCTGAGGCTGACCTCCTGGGCGTTGGGGGCCAGCATGCCGGCGTTGCAGCCTGGCGCTTGGCCCGGTAGCAGCTTCAGGCTCAGCGCCACCTTGCCTGCGGGCAGGTTGAAGGACGTACTCTGTTCCTGGAACAGCCGGCCGGCCAGCTGGTCCTGGATGTACAGGCCGATTTCACAGGAGGTGGCGACTTCCAGCCGCTCCCTGGAAATGATCAGTACGCCGTAATCCTCGCCGGCGGCCAGGGCCGGTGGCACTGCGGCGAACAGGCCCAGCAGGCCGACGAGGCTGAAAGTTGACCAGCGCATGGCTGAATCTCCCGCTTTGATGACATAAGGAGTGAAGCTTGGCCGAGCGCGGCGTCGATTTCCAGCCCGGCAGGTTGCGCTGGAACTTGACCTTGCCATGGTGGCAAGGACAAGACTCTGCCCAACTTCAACACAGGAGAAGCGCAATGCAAGTATTCAACGTTCAAGGCATGTCCTGCGGCCACTGCGTGCGAGCCATCACCCAGGCCTTGCAGAGCAAGGATCCGGCAGCCACCGTGCGGGTGGACCTGGCGGCCAAGGAAGTGGGGGTCGAGAGCCGGCTGTCCAACGATGAAGTGATCAGCCTGATCAGCGAAGAAGGCTATGCGGTGCAGGTTGCCTGATCGATCTGATCGTTAGCGACCTACCGGAATGTTCAAGGCGTCCAAGCACGGATAAACTATCGGGCCGCTGACCCGACGCTCGTTTGGATGCCATGAACCTACGCATTATCTTGATTCTCGGCGCCCTGAGCGCATTCGGCCCCTTGGCCATCGACTTTTACCTGCCAGCCTTCCCGGCGATGGCCCAGGCTTTCGCCACCGATGAAAAACACGTCCAGCTGACCCTGGCCTCCTACTTCCTGGGGTTGTCCATCGGGCAACTTCTCTATGGGCCATTGGCCGATCGCTTCGGCCGCCGACCGCCGCTGCTGGCCGGGGTTGGATTGTTCACCTTGGCGTCGGTGGCGTGCGCCTATGCGCCGAGCCTGGAATGGCTGATCGGTGCGCGCTTCGTCCAGGCCCTGGGCGGTTGCGCCGGGATGGTGATCTCCCGTGCGGTGGTCAGCGATAAATGCGATGCGGTGGGTTCGGCCAAGGTGTTCTCGCAACTGATGCTGGTGATGGGCCTGGCGCCGATCCTGGCACCCATGCTCGGTGGGCTGCTGGTCAATCTGCATGGCTGGCAGTCGATCTTCATCATGCTCACGCTGTTCAGTGCCCTGTCCGGGCTGGCGGTGGCCCTGGGCTTGCCGGAAAGCATGCCGGCCGAGCAAGCGCGCCTGCCGTTGTCCGGGGCGCTGCACCAGTACGGCTTGCTGCTCAAGGACCGGGTGTACCTGGGGCATGCGCTGACCGGCGGGATCGCCATTGCCGGGATGTTCTCCTATATCGCCGGCTCGCCCTTCGTTCTCATCAAGCTCTATGGGGTGCCAGCGGAGCATTTCGGCTGGTTCTTCGGGATCAACGCCGGCGGTTTCATCCTGGTGGCCCAGGTCAACGCGCGGCTGCTGGCCAAGCGCGGACCGGCTTTCCTGTTGGCGCGCACCGTGTGGATCTACCTGGCGGCGGGCCTGACCCTGCTGGGCATCAGTACCTTGCACACCGAGGCGCTGTGGCCGCTGCTGGTACCGCTGTTCGTATGCATCGCCAGCCTGGGATGCATCATCCCCAACGCCGCGGCCTGCGCCATGAATGGCCAGGGTGCACGGGCTGGCAGCGCCTCGGCGCTGCTGGGGTGCCTGCAGTTCAGTGTGGCCGCAGGCGCGGCCTACCTGGTGGGCGTGCTGCACGACGGCAGCGCCACGCCCATGGCGATGGTCATCTGCCTGTGCGGCGTGCTGGCGGTGAGCATGGCGGTCATGACCCGGCGCTTGCAGAACGCCCGGGCCCTGCAGGCCGCTCGCTGAGTCAACCGGCGGCGCGTTGTGGCTGGGGAATCGTATGCGGGGCTTGGAGCCGGCCCTGCAGGGTCTGGGTGAAGGCCCGGGCCTCGGCCTCGCTGCGGAATGTCACGGCGTGCTGGTCCAGGCGTACTTGCCATTGGGAGCCTTGAGGGGTTGCCAATTCTTTTATCAGGATCTTCATTGCTGACCTCCTAACGGTAAAAGACTGCACTGCAAGGGAGCCCCAGTGTAGACCTGAACAAGGTCAAAACCATGACCGGAATCAACTCTCTGACTGACGGCCGACACCACGCCGCTAGCGTGGTATTGGCCGCCTGGCGTTGCCTCAGAAACCTTCCAGGACGATCTTGCCCTTGGCCTTGCCGCTTTCCAGCAGGGCGTGGGCGCGGCGCAGGTTGGCGGCGTCGATCCGGCCGAAGTGCTCGCCGACCGTGGTCTTGAGGGTGCCGGCGTCGATCAGCTCGGCGACCCGCGTCAGGATCACGTGTTGCTGTTGCATGTCGGGAGTCTCGAACAGCGAGCGGGTGTACATGAGTTCCCAGTGCAGCGACAGGCTCTTGCGCTTGAGCTTGGTCACGTCGAAGCTTTGCGGATCGTCGATCAGCCCCAGCTTGCCCTGGGGTGCCAGGGCTTCGACCAGTTGGTCCAGGTGAGTGTCGGTCTGGGTCAGACTGGCCACGTGGGTCACCTGTTCGATACCGATGCGCTTGAGTTCGGCGCTCAGTGGCTGGCTGTGATCCACCACCGCATGGGCGCCCAGCTCGCGCACCCAGGTCTGGGTCTGCTCGCGGGAGGCGGTGCCGATCACCTTGAGCCCGGTCAGTTGCCGCGCCAGTTGGGTGAGGATCGAACCGACACCGCCGGCGGCGCCGACGATCAACAGGCTTTGGCCTTTGTCAGCTGGCTCTTGGCTGACCTGCAAGCGATCGAACAGCAGTTCCCAGGCGGTGATCGCCGTCAGCGGCAGGGCGGCGGCTTCGGCAAAGCCCAGGCTCTTGGGCATGTGGCCGACGATGCGCTCATCCACCACGTGCACTTCGCTGTTGGCCCCGGCGCGGGCGATGGAGCCGGCGTAGAACACCTGGTCGCCAGCCTTGAACAGGCTGACTTCGCTGCCCACGGCCTTGACCACCCCGGCCACGTCCCAACCCAGGACCTTGGCCGCCCCGTCTTCGGGCTGGACGTTGCGGCGTACCTTGGTGTCCACCGGGTTGACCGAGATGGCCTTGACCTCCACCAGCAGGTCGCGGGGGCCGGGAGTCGGTTCCGGCAGTTCGATGTCTTGCAGGGCGCGTGGATCGTCGATCGGCAGCGATTGGTAATAGGCGATGGCTTTCATGATGGGTTCCTTTAAGAAGATTGAAGAGGGTCAGGCGATCAGTTGCAGGCGCTTGAGTTCGAAGTGTTCGAGGGCATCGCGGGTGTGCTCCAGGAAGGCCTGGAAGTGTGCGGTGCCGTTGTGCAGGTCCAGGGCCGCCTGGTTATCCCAGCGCTCCAGGACGTAGAAGGTGCCCGGCTGCTCGGCATCCTGGTGCAGTTGGTAATACTGGCAGCCGGCCTCTGCGCGGCTGGGGGTCACCAGGGCACTGAGTTCACGTTGCAGCACGTGCTGCTGGCCTGGCCGGGCGACCAGGGTGGCAATGGCGGTGAAGGGTTCGGACATCGGGGTATTCCTCGGTGGAACTGGACGATGGAGAGATGATTGGCTATTTCTCAACCGGGTAAAACCGGCTAAAAGAGCAGTCTCTTTCAATGTTTTTTTGATAATCCGAGGCTGGCCGTGTTGCGATTCGATGACTTGCAGTTGTTCGTGCGTGCCGCTGACCTGGGCAGCCTGTCGGCGGCGGCCCGGGTCATGGACCTTTCGCCGGCGGTGGCCAGCGCCGCCCTCAAGCGCATCGAGCACCACCTCGGCGCACGCCTGCTGGCTCGCTCCACCCGCAGCCTGCGCCTGACCGCCGAGGGCGAGGGTTTTCTCGAATACGCCCGCGCCGCCTTGGGCAACCTGGATGAAGGTCGGCGCCTGCTGGCCAGCGGGCAGGACCAGGTCAGCGGTGTGTTGCAGCTTTCCGCTCCCTCGGATCTCGGGCGCAACCTGCTGCTGCCCTGGCTCGACGAGTTCCAGCGCGAGCATCCCAAGCTCAGCGTGCGCCTGTTGCTGGGGGACAGGATCGCCGACCTGTTCCGCCAGCCGGTGGACATCGCCCTGCGCTACGGTGAACCGGAGGACTCGAGCCTGGTGGCCCTGCCGGTGGCCCCGGAAAACCGCCGGGTACTGTGCGCCGCTCCCGGCTACCTGGCGCGCCATGGCGAGCCGCGCCAACTGGAGCAACTGGCCCAGCACAACTGCCTGTTGTACATGCTCGACAGCCGGGCCCACGATCTCTGGAGCTTTCATGACGGCAAACGCGAGGTGAGCCTCAGCGTCAGTGGCGACCGCCTGAGCGACGATGCCGATGTGGTCCGGCGCTGGGCCCTGGCCGGGGCCGGGATCGTCTACAAGTCCTGGCTGGATGTGGCCGCCGATGTGCTGGAGGGGCGCCTGCAAGTGCTGCTGCCGGAGCTGACCTGCGAGCGGGCGTCGCTGAACCTGCTCTGCACCCATCGGGCGCACCTGAGCAAACCGGTGAAGCTGTTGCGCGATTTGTTGCAAAGACGCTGCGCCGAGATCAGCGCTCGCCGCCCGGTATAGCCCCGCCACGACATAGCACTCCCAGGACAGGCCCCGCGTCGACCGGCCTGCTGGCGTTGCGACCCTGGGCGTCGCTGGTGGATGCGGGCAGGTCGCCCTCGGCAATCAGCCCCGGTCTCGATCCCGCACACTCCGACGGTCAAGTATTCGACTGTGGGGGACGGGGCATGGGCATACAGGAGTACAGCGCTGCGGAGCGCCTGGAGCGGCTACCCATCAGCGGCTATCACCGGCTTATCTTCATCATCATCGCCTTGGCGTTCTTCTTCGACTCCATGGACCTGGCGATGATGACCTTCCTCCTGGGCTCGATCAAAGCCGAGTTCGGCTTGAGCTCGGCCCAGGCCGGGCTGCTGGCCAGCTCGAGCTTCTTCGGCATGGTGCTGGGGGCATCGCTATCGGGAATGCTCGCCGACCGTTTCGGTCGCAAGCCGGTGTTCCAGTGGAGCATCGTGCTCTGGGGCGTGGCCAGCTACCTGTGCTCCACGGCCCAGGACGTGGACAGCCTGACCCTGTTCCGGGTGCTGCTGGGAATCGGCATGGGCATGGAGTTTCCCATCGCCCAGTCGATGCTCTCGGAGATGATCCCGGCGCAACGACGCGGGCGCTACATCGCCTTGATGGATGGCTTCTGGCCCCTGGGTTTCGTCGCCGCCGGGGTGCTGTCGTACTTCCTCCTGCCGTTGATCGGCTGGCGCGACATCTTCCTGGTGCTGGCGATCCCAGCGCTGTTCGTGCTGGCGATCCGCTTCTTCATTCCCGAATCGCCGCGCTGGCTGGAGCAGGCCGGGCGCCATGCCGATGCCGACCGGGTACTGCAAGGCATCGAGGACAAGGTGCGGGCATCGCTAGGCACCAGCCAGCTGCCCGAGCCCGTGCGCCTGCCACGCATAGAGAGCGCGCCTGGGCAGTTTTTCTCTGCGTTGCGCCAGATCTGGTCGCCGCAGTATCGCCAGCGCACGGTGATGATCTGGAGCCTGTGGTTTTTCGCCCTGCTGGGGTTCTATGGCCTGACCTCCTGGCTCAGTGCGCTGCTCCAGCAGTCCGGTTTCGCGGTGACCCAGTCGGTGTACTACACGGTGCTGATTTCCCTGGGGGGGATCCCGGGGTTCCTCATGGCTGCCTGGCTCGTGGAGCGCTGGGGGCGCAAGCCGGTGTGCATCGTCACCTTGCTCGGTGGCGGGATCATGGCCTTCTTCTACGGGCAGAGCGCGGTGTTCGGCGGCAATGCGAGCCTGCTGATCGGCACCGGGTTGCTGATGCAGTTCTTCCTGTTCGGCATGTGGGCGGTGCTCTACACCTACACCCCGGAGCTGTATCCGACCTCGGCCCGGGCCACGGGCTCGGGGTTCGCTTCGGCGGTTGGCCGTATCGGTTCGTTGCTGGGGCCCTTGGTGACGGGGCTGGTATTGCCAGTCGCCGGGCAGGGGGGCGTGTTCGCCCTGGGGGCGGCGTGCTTCGTGGTCGCGGCGGCGGTGGTCTGGCGCTTCGGGATGGAGACCCGGGGCCGGACCCTGGAGGAATTGAGCGAGGTGTAGAGGGGGCGTTGCGTAGCCCCAGGCGCCCTTGCAAGAGGGCGCCTGGGGAAGGTGCTGCCTGTGGCAGCGATTCCGGCAGGCTGGCCTTACGGCTTGACCAGGCGGGCGTCCAGGCTGTTCTGGGCCAGGCGCTGGGCTTGCTCCCGGGTCATGCCCAAATCGGTGTACAAGGCATGGAAGTTCTCGGTGACGTAGCCGCCGAAGTAGGCCGGGTCATCGGAATTGACCGTCACCTTCACGCCGCGCTCGAGCATTTCCAGGATGTTGTGCTGGGACATGTGATCGAACACGCAGAGCTTGGTATTGGACAGCGGGCAGACGGTCAGCGGAATCTGCTCGTCGATGATCCGCTGCATCAGCCGCTCGTCCTCGAAGGCCCGGACGCCATGATCGATGCGCTGGATCTTGAGCAGGTCCAGGGCTTCCCAGATGTACTCCGGCGGACCTTCTTCGCCAGCGTGGGCCACGGTCAGGAAACCCTCGGCGCGGGCCCGGTCGAACACCCGCTGGAACTTGCTCGGCGGATGCCCCATCTCGGAGCTGTCCAGGCCCACGGCGACGAAGGCTTCGCGAAACGGCAGGGCCTGGTCGAGGGTCTTCTGCGCTTCTTCTTCGCTCAGGTGGCGCAGGAAGCTGAGGATCAGGCCGCTGGTGATGCCCAGTTGCTGCTCGCCATCCTTCAGGGCGCTGGCGATGCCGTTGAGCACCACTTCGAAAGGCACGCCACGGTCGGTGTGGGTCTGCGGGTCGAAGAAGGGTTCGGTGTGGATCACGTTCTGTTCTTTGCAGCGCAGCAGGTAGGCCCAGGTCAGGTCGTAGAAGTCCTGGGAGGTGCGCAGCACGTCGGCGCCCTGGTAGTACAGGTCGAGGAACTCTTGCAGGTTGTTGAAGGCGTAGGCCTTGCGCAGGGTCTCGACGTCGCTCCAGGGCAGGGCGATCTTGTTGCGCTCGGCCAGGGCGAACAGCAGCTCGGGCTCCAGGGAACCTTCCAGGTGCAGGTGCAGTTCAGCCTTGGGCAAGGCGTTCAGCCAGTCATACATGGTGTTGTCTCATCAGGTGCGGGGGGCTGCGAGGAGGGGCGACACCTGGGCTTCCCCTTCTCTGGGGGCTGGCCGACGGTTGCGCTCCTCGCCGGTTTTCACCGGGTCCGAAAAAGCCGCCATTCTACAGCGGGCGCGACGAATGTCCGGTAAAACCTGACCGAGGGGGCGTGCGGCCAGGCCCCTGGAAGTCGATTCTTCTAAGATGTAACGAAACATTAGTGACTCGATGCAGTCTCCAGGTCATCTCCTGTGTCCGTTTTTCCATTCCGTCAAAGGACTGCAATGCTCACTTCCCTCAAGCAAGAAAAGCTCCTGCTGCTTGCGCTACTGGCTGCCTTGGCCGCCTATCCCCTGGAACACCTCTTGCTCAACAGCGGCCAGGGCATCGCCCTGCTCGCCGGGCTGGTGCTCATCGGTTTCATCGTGGTGGCTTCGATGCGGGTGGCCCATCACGCCGAGCTGTTGGCGGAAAAGGTCGGCGACCCCTACGGCACCATGATCCTGACCCTGGCTGCGGTGCTGGTGGAGGTGGTGATCCTGGCGATCATGATGAGCAACGAGGCTTCGCCGACCCTGGTGCGCGACACCATCTATTCGGCGGTGATGCTGGATATCAACGGCATCCTCGGCCTGGCCGCGCTGATGGGCGGCATCAAGCATGGCGAGCAGCCCTACAACGACGATTCGGCGCGGACCTACAGCGTGATGATCCTCACCGCCATGGGCGTGTCGATGGTGGTGCCGGAGTTCATTCCCGAAAGCGACTGGAAGGTCTCCTCGGCCTTCACCATCGGCGCGATGGTGGTGCTCTACACCCTGTTCCTGCGCATGCAGGTCGGGCCACACAGCTACTTCTTCAGCTACAGCTATCCGGAGAAACGCCGCCATAAAGAGGCTCAGGAACAGCCCGCTACCGTCAACCTGGCCTGGAGCATCGGCATCCTGGTGTTCGGTGTGGTGGTGATCGGCGCCCTGGCCGAGGTGATGTCCAAGACCCTGGACCTGGGCCTGGAAGGCACCGGCGCACCACCGGTGATCACGGCGATCCTGGTGGCGGCGATTTCCGCTGCACCGGAGATCCTCACCGCGTTGCGCGCAGCCCTGGCCAACCGCATGCAGTCGGTGGTCAACGTGGCCCTGGGGGCGTCCTTGTCGACGGTGATCCTGACGGTGCCGGTGATGGAGGCCATGGCCCTGTACACCGGCCAACCGTTCCAGATGGCCATGACGCCGGTGCAGACGGTGATGGTGTTCATCACCTTGATCGTCAGCGCGATCAACCTCAACGATGGCGAAACCAACGCCATCGAAGGCATGACTCACTTCGTGCTGTTCGCCACCTTCATCATGCTCTCGCTGCTCGGCCTTTAAAGCGGCTGTGCCGACTGGATGGCGCAGCGAAAGCTGACACCGGGGGCATTCCAGGCCGCGAGTGCTCCCCAACGCCAACGACGCACGGTGCTGGCCGAAGGCGAGAAGGTCGGGTCGTTGGCAGACACGTTGTTCGCTCCACGTTGCGCCCGATAAATGCCGGTTTGCGGCCCCTGCGGGTTCTCCACGGGAGACTCGCGATAGTAGTGTTTATCGTACCAATCGTTGACCCATTCGCTGGCATTGCCGGTGAGGTTGTAGAGGCCCAGGGGGTTGGGCACGAACCGGTCCACGGCGAAGGTCTGGTTGTCGTCGGGCGCCGGAAAGTTGCGGCCGTAGTCCAGGTTGCCGTTGTCGGTGGCGAACATCACCGGCTGGCCACGGTTGCGCGCCGCATATTCCCATTGGGCCTCGGTCGGAAGATCGACCGGATAACCACTGAGCTCTGCCAGCCAGCCGCAATAATCCTTGGCTTCTTGCCAGTCTCGAGACGCCGGGGCGGGCAGGTTCTCTTGGTAGAGGTGCTGCATTTCGGCGCGGTTACGCAGGGCCGTGTCGAATGGCGGCTTGCCTTGCGCGAGGAAGAACAGATCGAAATCGCCCAGGGTGGTTTGCAGCGAGGACAGGTAATAGCTGCTCAATTTGACGGGGTGGACGAAGTCGTCATCGACCTCGAGGCTGATCCGCTCCATTTTCGCCGGGTCCACGCCGCAGGGCCATTGGCACAAGGCATGTGGGTCGAAGCCACGGGGCCAACCGAAATCGCCCATCTGGAATTCGCCACCTTCAATCCGCACCATGTTGTCCAGCGAGCGGACGACCGTGCTCAGCACGGCAGCGCGATTTTGCGCGGAGAGGTCCGGGTACTTGCGGTTGATGGTGGAAGCTATTTCGGCAACTTTTGCAGGTGGCAGTACTTTGCTGGCGGGACCTGCAACCTCCTGTTTACTACAGCCTGAAATCAGCAGCGCGACGCAAAGCGCCAGTCCGTGCTTGTGTCTCACGTAATGTCCCTATGACAGCTATTTTGAGGGCGCAAACTACCATGTTTCACCAGGCCGATCCGGCTTGGAACGCAGGCGAGGGATCTGCTCCCCCGCCGCAGGAGGCATGGGTCAGGTATTGGCGATCAGTTGCCGGGCCGCCTGGCTGTGATCGGCGATCAGGCCTTTGAGGTCCAGCCCTTCGACTTGACCATCGAGTACCCGCCACTTGCCGCCAATCATCACCCGGTCCGCGCGATCTGCACCGCACAACAGCAGTGCCGAAACCGGATCGTGGCTACCCGAGAAACGCAGTTCATCGAGCTTGAACAAGGCCAGGTCCGCCTGTTTGCCCACCGCCAGTTCACCGATGTCGGTGCGGCCCAGCAGGCTTGCCGAGCCCTGGGTCGCCCAGCCCAGTACACGCTCCGGGGTGATTTTCTCGGCGCCGTAGCGCAAGCGCTGGATGTACAGCGCCTGGCGCGCTTCGAGAATCATGTTCGAGGCGTCATTGGACGCCGAGCCGTCCACGCCCAGGCCGAACAGCGCCCCTGCGTCGGTCAACTCGATACTGGGGCAGATGCCGGACGCCAGGCGCATGTTCGAACTCGGGCAATGGCAGATGCCGGTGCCGGCTTGCCCGAGGCGGGCGATTTCGTCCGGGTTGAAGTGGATGCCGTGGGCCAGCCAGGTGCGCGGGCCGAGCCAGCCGACGCTGTCCAGGTAGTCCACGGTGCGCAGGCCGAAGCGTTGCAGGCAGAAGTCTTCTTCGTCGAGGGTCTCGGCCAGGTGGGTGTGCAGGCGCACGTCCAGGGCCTCGGCCATTTCGGCGCTGGCGGCCATGATCTGCGGGGTCACCGAGAACGGCGAGCAGGGCGCCAGGGCGATCTGGATCTGCGCGCCAGGGCCACGCTCGTGGTACTGCTGAATCAGCCGTTGGCTGTCGTCGAGAATCACCTGGCCCTCCTGCACCGTCTGTTGCGGTGGCAGGCCGCCGTCCTTTTCGCCAAGGCTCATCGAACCGCGGGTGAGCATGGCGCGCATGCCCAGTTCACGCACGGCTTCGACTTGCACGTCGATGGCGTTTTCCAGGCCGTCGGGGAACAGGTAGTGATGGTCGGCGGCGGTGGTGCAGCCGGAGAGCAGCAGCTCGGCCAGCGCCACCTTGGTGGCCAGGGCGAGTTTTTCCGGGGTCAAGCGGGCCCAGACCGGGTACAGGGTCTTGAGCCAGGGGAACAGCGGCTGGTTGACTACCGGGGCCCAGGCCCGGGTCAGGGTCTGGTAGAAGTGATGGTGAGTGTTGATCAGGCCCGGCAGCAGCACATGCTCGCGGGCATCGAAGACTTCCTGGCAGGGGCTTGCGGGCTGTTGGCCGAGGCCGAGGATTTCGACGATCAGGCCGTCTTGCAGCACCAGGCCGCCGCGGGCGTCCAGGGCGTTGCCGGTGAAAATGGCCAGGGGATTTTTTAACCAGGTACGGGTCGCAGGCATGGTGGCCGGCTCCTCTGAAAGTGGGTTCAGGTTAGCCAGCTCAGTGTTGCCCTGTCTGCTGATCCAGGGTCGCCGTGGGGCGAGTGGAGCAGTCTAGCGAAAGTTTTGCCGGGGGACAAAACCGCTGTCCGGGGCCCGG
This sequence comes from Pseudomonas piscis, assembly GCF_009380155.1. GTDB lineage: Bacteria > Pseudomonadota > Gammaproteobacteria > Pseudomonadales > Pseudomonadaceae > Aquipseudomonas > Aquipseudomonas piscis. Next base: position 646,666 of record NZ_WHUV01000004.1, read on the forward strand.
TTCCAGAGCCTTTGCCGAAGGTGGCCGCAGGTTGTGGCGGCCACCTGTTCCGGGGTTACCAGGGAATGGTCTCGCCCTTGTAGTTGATGAAGTGGTGACCGCCCTTGCCGGTGTAGGCATTGACCTGGGCGATCAGGCCGCGAGTGCTGGTCAGCACGTCGATGTCGGCGCCTTCGCCGCCCATGTCGGTCTTGACCCAGCCCGGGTGCAGCGAGAGCACGGTCAATGGTTGTTCGAGCAGGCTGACGAAGCTGTTGGTCATGGAGTTCAGGGCCGCCTTGCTGGCCTTGTACAGCGCCAGCTCGGGAGCGTCGGGCATGGTCACGCTGCCCAGTACCGAGCTCATGAACGCCAGGACCCCGGTATTGGGGCGGATCTGCCCGACGAAACGCTGGGCCAGGTTGATCGGTGCCACGGCGTTGGTGAAGAACAGCTGGCCGACCTCGGCCTGGGTGGCCTGGCCCGGCAGTTGGTTGTCCGGGCCCTTGACCCCGGCGTTGACGAACAGCAGGTCGAACACCTGGCCCTTGAGTTTCTGGCTCAGGGCGAGCACGGCGTGCTGGTCGTCCATGTCCAGTTGTTCGATCTGCACTTTGCCCAGAGCTTGCAGGGCCTCGGCCTTGTGCGGGTTGCGCACGGTGGCGGTGACCTGCCAGCCGTCTTCGAGCAGGCGCTGGACCAGGCCGAGGCCCAGGCCCCGGGAGGCGCCGATGATCAGTGCGGTTTTTGCCGTGGACATAGTGAGGCTCCTTGATGAGTGAAGATCACGGATTCAGTGGACAGGCTTGCCCGAGCCTTTGTTGCAGCTCGCGGCGCAAGAGGTCCAGTTCGTTGATGCGGGTTTCGATCAGCTCGAGCTTGTCTTGCAGCAATTGCGCAACGGCCTGGTCTGGCTTGGTGCTGCGCCACAGGGCGCCGACGCTGCTGCTGATTTCCCCGAGGCTGAAGCCCAGGCGTTGCGCAGTCTTGATGTAGAGCACCAGCTGGACCATGTCGGGAGGGTAGTCACGATAGCCGTTGGCGCTGCGCTTTGGGGCGATCAGCCCGCGCTGTTCATAGAAGCGCAGGGTATCGCGGCTGACGGCGCAGGCGCTGGCCAATTCTCCGATACGCATAAGGGGGGCTCGAAGGGGGTTGACCCTGGAGCATACTCCAGGCTTTAGCCTGCGCGCTCCTTTAATCCATGGAGCGATTGATGATGTGGACGAATGCGCAGTACCGAAAATTGGTCCGGGCCAGCGGCTGGTACGACCTGTTGATGACCATGGCCTTTGTGACGCCCTGGAGCTTCATGGCCTTGCATGGGCTGCTGGGGCAGTTGGCCCTGGCACTGGATCTGCCGGGGGACCTGCCGCCATTCGAGCCCATGCATATGCTGTTGGCCAACTTGATGGGATCGATCGTCTGCGTGTGGTCGCTGTTGCGGATTCGCGATCCACAACCGACATTCGGTCGTTATGACGCGCTGGGACGCTTCCTGTTCGCCACCTGGATGGCGTATGCCCTGGCCCAGGGGGGCACGCTGCTGATCGGTGTGTTCCTGTTCTTCGAGCTAGCCTGGGGCGTGGCCCAGTGGTTGCCGGTGCGCGCCGATAATCACGGCGACGGGTTTGCGCCGGTACCTTCGCCGCAGTGAACCTGGGGCTGGACAAAAAGTGAGCAGCAGCGCCCAGGCCCTGTGCAACCTGCGGTACACGCAGCGTTGCACGGGTTATCCACAGTTTGCTCCACAGTATTTGTGTGCAAGCTCGAAACTTGGGCATAAGCCTGGCCGGCTTATCTTCCAAGCGCGATAAACCGAGCTAACTGGCTGTTTTGTGGTGCAAAAAATCCACGGCGGAAGCTTTTGGACGAAAAATGATCAATGTCGGCGAAGCCACGTTGCAAAAGGGCTACAGCGCTATTTGCTCAGGTTATCCACAGCCGGGTGCACAGTAGATGTGGGCAATTGCCATGACGCAGAGTGTTTATCAGGCCGTTGAAAAACTACCTGCGTTGCCATCGCTGCGTTAAAAACACTCTGGTGCGCCAGCCCGGTCAAAATGCTCATTGACCACTCGTGAACTGCGCTTTTTCGCCTGTTTTTGCCTTGCGCTGGCTGCCTCGCCTACGTTTTTCAATGGCCTGTTATGCACAGCCAAGGCCGGCAGTTTCAACGTTGCAGGAGGATGCGTCCGCGACTCAGGTCGGCCAATTGCCGTTGCAGGGTGTCGATCTGCTCTTCACCCAGGGCCAGTTGCAGCTCCACGCCATTGGCGGTGAAGTCTTCCTGGACCAGCAACCCGCCCAGCTCGGCGACTCGCAGCTTGACCAGGGCCAGTTCGCTGAAGCTGCAAGCGCAGCGCAACGGCACCCGGTTGACCAGGGCGATGCGTTCGGCCCCCTGCAGGCATTTATTGGCGCCACCGCCATAGGCCCGGGCCAGGCCGCCGGTGCCCAGCTGGATACCGCCGTACCAGCGGATCACCAGGACTGCCACCTGGTCGCAGTCCTGGGCTTCGATGGCGGCCAGGATCGGTCGTCCGGCTGTGCCGCCGGGTTCGCCGTCGTCATTGCTGCGGTACTGGTCGGCCAGCTTCCAGGCCCAGCAGTTGTGCGAGGCGTCGGCGTCGCTGTAGGCCTGGATGAAGGCCTGGGCCTCGGCGGTGCTAGTGATGGGTGCGGCGAAGGTGATGAAGCGGCTTTTGCGAATCTCCTCGCGGTATTCGCAAAGGCCGGCCAGGGTAGAGGGCATGGGGTTCAGGCTTTTTCCACAGGTGACAGGCCGCAGCCCTTGAGAATGATGCGCAGCAGGTTGTTGGTAGCGGCTTCCATGTCTTGCTTGGTCAGGCGGCTGCGGCCGGTGACGCGGCAGATCTGGCTGGCGAAGTCGGCATAGTGCTGAGTGCTGCCCCACAGCAGGAAGATCAAGTGCATCGGGTCCACCGGGTCCATCTTGCCGGCGTCGATCCAGGCCTGGAACACGCTGGCCCGGCCCTGGAACCAGGCGCGGTAGTCCTGGCTGAAATATTCGCTGAGGCATTCACCGCCGCTGATGATCTCCATGGCGAAGATGCGCGAGGCTTGTGGCTGGCGCCGGGAAAACTCCATCTTGGCGCGGATGTAGCGGGTCAGCGCCTCGGCCGGGTCGTCCGCGGCGGTGAGGCTGTTGAAGGTGCTGTCCCACTGCTCGAGGATGTTGCTCAGCACCGCGACGTACAACCCCAGCTTGTTGGTGAAGTAATAGTGCAGGTTGGCCTTGGGCAGCCCGGCGTTCTGCGCGATGGTGTTCATGCTGGTGCCTTTGAAGCCATGGCGGGCGAACTCGTCTTCGGCGGCCTGGATGATGGCTTGCTCGTTCTTCTGGCGGATGCGGCTGGCCGGTTTGCCTGGGTGGGCAGCGCTGTGGGCAGGGACTTCAAGGTTCATGGAGGTTTCCGAGCGAGTCTGTGGGGGACAGCCTGTGCGTTGATAGCCTACCCGGCTTGAACAGACAAGCCTTGGCGCGACAAAAGCCAGCGGCTCATCGGGTGGTCGCCAGGCTTTCCAGGAAACTTTCCAGGACCAGGTGCGGGCGCCGGCCCTTGCGGGTGACCGTCGACAGGTTCAGGTCGTAGAACCTGGACCTGGGCTTGAGTGCCCGCAGCCGGCCTTGCTGTACCCACAGGCTGGCGTAGTGATCCGGCAGGTAGCCGATGTAGCGCCCGGTGAGGATCAGGAAGGCCATGCCCTCGCGGTCCGAGGCGCTGGCGGTGCAGTTCAGCGCCTGGTAGCGGGCCTGGATCTCGGCCGGCAGGCGGAAGGTTGGGGCAATGGCCTCCTGGGCATTGAGGCGCTGGTCGTCCAGCTGCTTGTCATCCACATAGAACAGCGGGTGGCCGACAGCGCAGTACAGCAGCGAGCGTTCGTCGTACAAGGGTTGGTATTCCAGGCCGGACAGGGCGCTGGCCTGGGGCACTACGCCGACGTGCAGGCGACCGTCGAGTACCCCTTGCTCGACCTCGCTGGGGGCGATCATGCGGATCTGGATCTGCACGTCCGGGCCGCGTTCCTTCAATTGCGCCAGGGCGTGGGTGATGCGCATGTGGGGCAGGGTCACCAGGTTGTCGGTGAGGCCGATGATCAGCTCGCCGCGCAAATGGCGGTGCAAGCCGTTGACCTCGGTACGAAAGCTTTCCAGGGCGCTGAGCAGTTGCAGTGTCGACTGGTAGACCTCACGGCCTTCCTCGGTCAGGGAGAACCCGGCGCGCCCACGTTGGCACAGGCGCAGGCCGAGCCTTTGCTCCAGGTCGCTCATCTGCTGGCTGATGGCCGAGCGGCCGATGCCGAGGACCGTCTCGGCGGCGGAAAACCCGCCGCACTCCACCACGCTGCGGAAGATGCGCAAGAGGCGGATGTCGAAGTCGCTGACTTGCGCCAGTGGGTCGGCTCGATGAAGGCTCATAGTTTAGTGGGCGGCTGACTGAAGGTTATTAAAGTTGGATTTCATCGACTTTATAGCCGTGGCAACTTAGCCGCAACAACGCTGCATCATTCCTACGCCGCTTCATTGCCTTGCGAGGTTTTGCCATGAACATGCCGGAAAACGCCCACCAGTCCCTGGCCAGTCAGCTCAAGCTCGACGCTCACTGGATGCCCTATACCGCCAACCGCAACTTCCAGCGCGACCCGCGCCTGATCGTTGGCGCCGAGGGCAGTTGGCTGGTGGATGACAAGGGTCGCAAGGTCTATGACTCGTTGTCCGGCCTGTGGACCTGTGGCGCCGGCCACTCACGCAAGGAAATTCAGGAGGCGGTGAGCAAGCAGTTGGGCACCCTGGATTACTCGCCGGGTTTCCAGTACGGCCACCCGCTGTCGTTCCAGCTGGCGGAGAGAATCACCGCCCTGACCCCGGGCAACCTGAACCATGTGTTCTTCACCGATTCCGGCTCCGAGTGTGCTGACACCGCGGTGAAGATGGTGCGGGCCTACTGGCGCCTGAAAGGCCAGCCGACCAAGACCAAGATGATCGGCCGGGCCCGTGGTTATCATGGCGTGAACATCGCCGGCACCAGCCTGGGCGGGGTCAATGGCAACCGTAAGTTGTTCGGCCAGGCGATGATGGATGTCGATCACCTGCCGCATACCTTGCTGGCCAGCAACGCATTCTCCCGGGGCATGCCGGAGCAGGGCGGTATCGCCCTGGCCGAAGAGTTGCTGAAGTTGATCGAGTTGCATGACGCTTCCAACATCGCCGCGGTGTTCGTCGAGCCGTTGGCCGGCTCCGCTGGGGTACTGGTGCCGCCACAGGGTTACCTCAAGCGCCTGCGGGAAATCTGCGACCAGCACAGCATCCTGCTGGTGTTCGACGAAGTGATCACTGGCTTTGGGCGTACTGGCGCGATGTTCGGCGCCGACAGCTTCGGTGTGACGCCGGACCTGATGTGCGTGGCCAAGCAGGTCACCAACGGCGCGATCCCCATGGGCGCGGTAATCGCCAGTTCCGAGATCTACCAGACCTTCATGAACCAGGCGACTCCCGAGTACGCGGTGGAATTCCCCCACGGCTACACCTATTCGGCGCACCCGGTGGCCTGTGCGGCCGGCCTGGCGGCCCTGGACCTGCTGCAAAAGGAAAACCTGGTGCAGAGCGTGGCCGAGGTCGCGCCGCACTTCGAGAAAGCCTTGCACGGTATCAAGGGTGCGAAGAACGTGATCGACATCCGTAACTTCGGCCTGGCGGGGGCGATCCAGATCGCGCCTCGCGATGGCGATGCGATCGTGCGTCCATTCGAGGCCGGCATGGCCCTGTGGAAAGCCGGGTTCTATGTGCGCTTCGGTGGCGACACCCTGCAGTTCGGCCCTACCTTCAACAGCAAGCCGCAGGACCTCGACCGTTTGTTCGACGCAGTTGGCGAAGTGCTGAACAAGCTCGACTGATCCGATCCTTCTTATATAGCAGCAGGCGCGAAGTGGTTCGCGCCTGTGCCTTTCCTCTTTCCAGGAGTTTGCGCATGAGCCTGATTTCCCACCTGATCCATGGTGAGTTGGTAAGTGATAGCGGTCGCAGCAGCGATGTCTTCAACCCGTCCACTGGCCAGGCGATCCATAAAGTGCCGTTGGCCAGTCGCGAGACCATCCAGCAGGCCATCGATTCCGCCAAGTCGGCATTCCCGGCCTGGCGCAATACACCGGCGGCCAAGCGTGCCCAGGTGATGTTCCGCTTCAAGCAATTGCTGGAGCAGAACGAAGCGCGTATCGCCCAGCTGATCAGCGAAGAACATGGCAAGACCCTGGAGGATGCCGTTGGCGAGTTGAAGCGTGGCATCGAGAACGTCGAGTACGCCTGCGCAGCGCCGGAAATCCTCAAGGGCGAGTTCAGTCGTAACGTCGGGCCGAACATCGATGCCTGGTCCGACTTCCAGCCGCTGGGGGTCGTGGCGGGTATCACGCCATTCAACTTCCCGGCCATGGTGCCGTTGTGGATGTACCCGCTGGCGATTGCCTGTGGCAACTGCTTCATCCTCAAGCCTTCCGAGCGTGATCCCAGCTCCACGCTGTTGATCGCCCAACTGCTGCATGAGGCCGGGCTGCCCAAGGGCGTGCTGAACGTGGTGCATGGCGACAAGACCGCGGTGGATGCGCTGATCGAGGCGCCGGAGGTCAAGGCCTTGAGTTTTGTCGGCTCGACGCCGATTGCCGAATACATCTATGCCGAGGGCACCAAGCGCGGCAAGCGCGTCCAGGCGCTGGGCGGGGCGAAGAACCACGCGGTGCTGATGCCGGATGCCGACCTGGATAATGCCGTCAGTGCGCTGATGGGCGCGGCTTATGGTTCCTGCGGCGAGCGTTGCATGGCGATTTCGGTTGCGGTGTGTGTGGGAGACCAGGTGGCTGATGCCCTGGTGGCCAAGCTGGTGCCGCAGATCAAGGCGCTGAAGATCGGTGCCGGTACTTCCTGCGGCCTGGACATGGGGCCACTGGTCACCGCCCAGGCAAAGGACAAGGTCAGCGGTTATGTGGAAGACGGCGTGGCTGCCGGCGCACAGCTGGTGGTGGATGGCCGTGGCTTGAGCGTGGCAGGTCACGAGGAGGGCTTCTTCCTGGGTGGCTGCCTGTTCGATCGCGTGACTCCGCAGATGCGTATCTATAAAGAAGAGATCTTCGGGCCGGTGTTGTGCATCGTGCGGGTCAACAGCCTGGAAGAGGCCATGCAACTGATCAACGATCATGAGTATGGCAATGGCACCTGCATCTTTACCCGGGATGGTGAGGCTGCGCGCTTGTTCTGCGACGAGATCGAAGTGGGCATGGTGGGGGTCAACGTACCGCTGCCGGTGCCAGTGGCCTACCACAGCTTTGGTGGCTGGAAGCGTTCGCTGTTCGGCGACTTGCATGCCTATGGTCCTGATGGTGTGCGTTTCTACACTCGCCGCAAGGCCATTACCCAGCGCTGGCCGCAACGGGCCAGCCATGAGGCTTCGCAATTCGCTTTCCCTAGCCTTTAAGCAAGACGCTGCTCAAGGCCGGCCCGAGAGGGCCGGCCTTGGCATTTATGGGCTTTTTTGACCGATGTGACAGATTTATGAAAATAAGTGTTGACGGCAGATTCTACATGTCTATAATTCGCCCCACTTCCGGCGCAGTCGAAACGGAAAACTCATTGAGATTCAACGAGTTACGAAGATTTCGACAGCGATCACGCTTCAGTTCATCGAAGCCCGAAAGGAGCTGATAAGGCAGCGAAAGTGGCCTTGTTAGCGTTTCGATCCTCTCGATCGAAAGCGGTTAAAAAGAGGTGTTGACAGCAGCGTGTAACGCTGTAGAATTCGCCTCCCGCTAACGAGA
>NZ_WHUV01000005.1 GCF_009380155.1 Pseudomonas piscis
TACATCCGCTTTTACAATCACCGTCGCCGCCACTCGACGTTGGGCTATCTCAGCCCGATGGAGTTTGAGCGGCGCTATGCGAGCAGTAACTCTTAACTACCTGTCCACCAGCTCCGGGACAGACCAGGGGCATGGTTACCGCGACCACTAAAAAGGCCCACATCCCCTAGACGAGCAGGCCAGTCCCACCTCGGCTGGCTTTCGCCTAATCAACCCTTGTTCGCAATAACCCTCTTTGCCAAGGTTGATCAACAGGGACATCTCTTCCAACGGAACTCAACTGCTCCGTTTGTGCGTGGTGGGTGTTTCACCAAACCTTGAAGTCCTTTCCAGGGTTTCTTCAAGCGCTCGAACTAGTACATTTGTGCTAGTTGACTCCCCCCCTCCTACGGGGATCATAGTCCCGACTAGTGCTGCCATTCTGAGATTCCAGTCAATCGGACATTCCGACTAGTCGCGCAGTATCACAAGGGACGTTTGGCTGGGTAGTTTAACGCTCGAAGTTGATGACAATCGATGAAATATGTTATTTACTTCTTGATTGTAACGAAGCTAATTTGCTTCTTAATTTAATCGCCAGACGCTACGAGCATGGCAGCATATGCTGGCCAGCAAATATCACTGACTCTAGATACTCAGTTGAGAAATTCTATTTTTTAGCGTGCTTGTTTGGCTTGATTGATTTAATGTAAATGGATAACAAATTCATGTTCAAGGAGGCACGACACAGCATGCCAGAGTTTTTGAAGTTAAATAAATACGTCATACCAATTACTTTACTACTTGCTGCCTCCACTTCAGCGATAGCTGACAAAGCGAACCCCATTGGCGATTGGTGGCGTGTCTATAGCATAGGCACGGGCAAAAACAACATAGTGTTTGTCGCTGATCTCACGTCCATGACGCCACGGAGTCAAGCGGCGGATGGGCTTCAGTCAGTAGATGTAAACCAAGTCTTCGCTGACCCATCCAAGCCATTGGCGGATGTCTATTCAGTTGAAGTCCAGTGCTCCAAGCACAGAGCCCGCTTTCTTAAAGGAACATCAATAGAACGAACGAGCTACGCACGCCGGGATTTAAAAGTCTCCAATGAGTGGCATACGTTGGATGACGAGGCGCTTTTATATACATTTGCCTTTGTATGTAATCCCCAAGATCGAGTCTTCAACGGCATGTTGTCACTGGGTAAATTTGATCAGATGAAAATGCTCGGGATCATCACGGAGGTACAAGCACCGCCGAAGAGCCCAATGGAAGAGCTGGATGAAATGTTAAACAACAAAAACCCTGAAAAGTCCAGGTAAGGTAAACTCCATGATATATCAATGGATTAAAACGTTTTCTTTAATGCTAGCAGTGTCAGGAATAATGGTAAGCAGCGGCTGTTCCTTAATTGCTCAAAGTCGTTGGGAAGGTCGCGATGCCCAAGAGGCGCTGAATCTGTTTGGCAGGCCCGATACGATGAAAGCAACTCAAGATCCTGATGCAGGTACACTTGTCGTAATGACGTGGTACAAATCCTCTCAGTGGTCGACAACTGAGGCAGCCGGAACATCCATGACACACGGCAGTAATGGTTTGACCCATACCGAGTATTACGAGAACGTCGCTCATAGCTCCGAATGCAAAATTGAAGCAACGGTGAACAAAGCAAAAAAAATAGTGCTTTTCAAAATTCAGAATGGAGAAGTATTTCATGGCAAGTGCCAAAATATTCCTTATGTTCCCGGTTATATCCCCCCAGGCTTTTAGCATCTTCTATAAGTGCTGAAGGGATAACTGATGAGGGGATTCGCGGCAGTTATTTTTTCGAAACAGTCCCTCAGACCGCCTAGTATTGCACCCTCGGATTTTTTCCTAATCCTAATAATGGTCTGAAGGGACGCTCCAAAGTTTTGCCTGGTCTGTCCTGGGCGGCCGGTTTCGGCCAATTGCCTATAACGGTCTGTAACGGCTTCATTTCGCCCTAAATTGGCCCTAAATTGGCCCTAAACATTCCCACGATTTGCAGTTGTGTAACTCACGGAGTCAATCAACACCTGAGTGACCCTGAGCGGCACAAGCCGACCCATTACAATCGGCCACGGCAGGCAGCTTTCGGCCAGAAGATTATGCTTGAAGTAGAAAAATAATTAGCCATCGATTTCCTTCTCCTGGGTTCTAGCGCTCCTTCGCTGCGTGCTCGTAAATGAATGTTCCACCAATAGGCCCGCCTGCGCAGTTGTTGAAGTCTGTACGATAGGTGATAGGGAAAATCTGTGTATTAGACCCAAGCGCCTTTAGCAGCCTGATCTCTTCCTTCTGGTTTAAGTCGCACAACATGGGATGTCGGCTGAACGTGAAGGCTGCACCTGCGTGGAAAACTTCCAGGCAAAATGCATCCTCATTCATCACTGAGCCCTTCAGGAGCTTCCCATCTGCAGTCTCAATTGTTGCTCGGATGTAAATCCGCATCCTTGGCGGAAACGGGTTCGACTCCAGCAACGTGTAAACACAATGCTCGTCACCTGGTGAGTTGATTTCAAACAAAGCAAGCACCTGCTCGCGATCCAACCCCCAGCGAACTACATCGTCGATTTCGTCGAAGTCATAGTGCTCTGACCAAACGGGAAAGAAATCGAACTCCGCTTCCCTCAACTGACTACGCGGCAGAACGCGGAACACCTTCGATTTTCCTGTAATCATCAATGCCCCCATCAATAAAATAGTGTGCAAATCAATTTCTAGTCCAACTTCTGCATCCGGCCAGAAGCGGACGCTTTGTTTTCCCTTCAGCCATCTAGAGAACTAAGAAAACTTTGCTACCACGAGGTATATCCACTTTTCGTATGCCAAGTTGCAAAGAAAACGGTGCGTGCATCAATGGAGCAGTCTTTTTAAGTAGCAAGATATCTATGATGCATGTGACCATCCGTCCACCTGAAGGCGTTTCGATGACAAGCCCTGCTCCCCGGGCTATCGGATATTGGAAATCAACGGGTATGCCTGGGGCAATTACGCAGCACTGGTTCTGCAAATCAAATGCTTCTTCAACCACACAGATCAAGTGCATGAGCGCGCCTATTTGGGATGGATAGATGAGAACGCCACCGTGGCATTCTAGCATCCACTTTTGGCCGATTCTGTTGAAAAAATCGGATTTTCAGATCGCCTAAACGTAGGCACGGCCATCAGCGGAGAATCTGCTCACCACGTTGGGTGACTTCTCGGCCCTTCGTTGACCTTTACTGCTCTGTTATTGGGTTAGTTTGAGGTTTTTTGCTTAGTGCAGGCGCACCTACCAGCCACAATCACTTTGCTGAAATTCCTTTGACGTAGTCCTGGCATGCCCGCAAAGCGATCAATCCTTGGTCACCGTCCCCGGCGATAGCGACAATTCGTTGAGCAGCCGCGGGGTCAAGTTCGGCTCGCGCTGCTCCATGAACCACGCCGCAGGTGCCGGCGGTGGCTGGCAACCCAGACGTCTGGGTCAAGATCGCAGAACAGAACCTGAACTACCTGCAGAACGCCCTAACGAGCGTGATCGGGTTCGTGGTCAGCGATGTGCGCTTCGAGAACGAAGCGGACTTCATCCGCCGTCGTGGCGGCGTGGTGGTCCACATCTGGCGGACAGAAGCTCCAGCAGTGAACCCGCACATCAGCGAAGCCGGCGTTGAGCTAAAGCCCGGCGATTTGCTGTTGACCAACACAGAGTCGATCTCGCACCTCAAGGTCAAGGTCGACCAGTTGCTGGAATGCATCCGCAACCGTCCCCAGCGCACAGCTGCCTGAGACCACCGCCATGAAGACCAAGCAACTCCACGCCTTCACCCACACCGACGGCACCCTCACCCTGATCCCGATCGTCCTGGGGAACCTAGACGTCATGACCCTGAGGCCACAGACCAGTGGCGAACCCGCCGCGGCTGGCGACGAACTGGCAGCAGTAACCCGCCGCGTTAACAGCGTACTCGCACCTGGGCTAATGGCCTTTGTCACCCCCACCAACACTCCCGACGTGTGGGGCGCAGTGGTGGCCGATTCACACGGCCATATCTGCGCCACCGCCCGCAGCGCTGATGCCCAGGGGCTGGCCGATCTGATCCGCGCCAAGCTGCGGCCCCTGGCGGGGTCCGGGGAGGCCAGTCCATGAGCGAAACCCTCGACCAACTGCGGCGCCAGTTCACCACCCCGTGCCCAACCCTTGCGGCCGTGCGGCAGGAGTATTTCCCCCACATCCACACGGATAAGTACCTGCTGGCCGAGATCCGTAGGGGCCGCATCAAGTTGACGATCAAACGGATTCACCACTCCGTCCGGGCGCCCTGGGTGGTCTACCTGCACGACTTGGCCAGCTATCTCGACGACCAAGCAAGTAAGACAGCCGCTTGATTCAACCATAGCCCTCGCCGCCCAGGGATAAACCAGCGCAACACCCGCCGCCGTCCTCTCACCACGTACACGCCCGGCGGCGGGTTCTACTGAGGAGCACAACACATGACCCACATACAGATCATTGCCCTGATCGGCCTGATACTCAACGTCGCCCTGCTCTACTGGGCCGGCTACCTGGTTGGCCGTAGCAATGGCCGAGAGGCAGGGATCGAGGAAGGCAAAGCCCTTGCTCAAGCGGACAATGCTAGAACCCTGCGCGAGCTGACAACCGCCCTCAAGTTCGTGCGAGCCGATAACCAAAGGCTGGTTCAACTGCACAAACACCTGCAGGACAGCCAAGCGCTCAAGCCAGCACACCGCCAGACGCTGCTGGCCATCGCGGATCTGCTGCGCATCGCCGCCGAGACATTCAGCGCCTTCAAGACCGGGGAAAAACTCGAAAGAGATTCGCGCTCGCTGCGCGATCAAGCCCTGACCATGGCCGCCCTACTGGAGCCAGCAGCACAGGAGGAAGCGGCATGAGCCAGCAGATCGAAGGACCAGCCCGCTATCAGAAACCGGAGGAAAGCGGCATGCCGCACGCTCAGCCCACCGCCCAAGCCATGACCGCTTTGCTCCGCAACGCCGCCAGCGTCGACGCGCAGAAAACAAAGAGCCTCTGCTGCGCAGCAGCAGGCATTACTGCTCTTGCCCGCAACACCACCGAGGTGCGTATACCCCACGAGAAGCTGCGCGGGGCTGCCACAACTGGAGCAATGCTGAACGCCCAGAGTGGGCCGCTCGCGCAGCCTGCTCAGGGGTATAAGCACCCGTCGACGATCAAGGGTTACCAGCCAGCGCTACAGGCTCAGGAGGCATAACAATGGAACTACAAAGCGAAACCCTGGCCGACGACGAGCTCGCAACCATCACGGGTTACCAGCTCCCGTCCAAACAGATCCAATGGCTGACCAACAACCATTGGGAGTTTGTTCTGACCGGTGCCCGACGCCCCATCGTAGGCCGGGTCTACGCCAGGATGAAATTAGCCGGCGTTAAACCCTCTGCAGCTAGTGCCGTGACTGAAGTCTGGTCGCTCAACCTTGCGAATGTGAGCTGACCCGTGCGCAAGAGAACCACAGCCAACCGCGACCTGCCGCCGCGCATGGTGCGCCGTATCAGAAAGGGCAAGAACGGCCAGATCTGGACGGCGTACTACTACGACGGCAGGGACACCGCCGGCAAACGCAAGGAAATCCCCCTGGGCACCGACCTCGATCAAGCCAAGGTGGAATGGGCCAGGCTGGAACATAGAGCACCACCCAAGCCCAACCACCTGATGAGCTACGTATTCGACCGGTACGAAAAGGAGATCATCCCCGGCAAATCAATCCGCACCCAATCGGACAACCGCAAGGAACTCAAGCAACTCAGGAGAGCCTTTGAAAACGCACCTATCGAATCGATCACCCCCCAGGTGATCGCCCAATACCGCGATGCCAGAACCGCCAAGGTCAGGGCCAATCGAGAAATCGCCCTGCTCTCCCACGCGTTCACCATCGCCCGAGAGTGGGGCCTGACCGACAAAGCCAACCCGTGCTTCGGCGTTCGCCGCAACAAAGAAAAGCCCAGGGACTACTACGCCGGCGAGACCGTATGGAATGCGGTCTACGCCGAGGCAGTGCAGGAACTCAAGGACGCGATGGACCTGGCCTATTTGACCGGACAACGCCCCGCGGACGTGCTCAAGATCGCCGCCACCGACCTAAACAACGGGTTCTTACTGATAGGCCAGGGCAAGACCGAAAAGCGTTTACGCCTGCGCCTGGAGGAAGAAGGCGTGCAGTCTGGCTTGAGTGCTTTTATCGAGGATCTCCAAGAACGCAGGACCATCAACGGCATCAGGACGTCGACGCTGATCACCAACGCGTCGGGGCTACGAATGAGCCAGCAGATGCTGCGCAACCGCTGGGACGATGCGCGGGAGAAGGCTGCCATCAAAGCTGCGGTCGATGGTGATCCGGCACTGGCTGTCAGCATTCGGCAGTTTCAGTTCAAGGACATTCGACCGAAGGCGGCTAGTGAGATCGAGCTGACGCATGCTAGCCGGTTGCTGGGGCACTCAACCGAGGAGATGACGAAGAAGGTCTATAGGAGGGTTGGTGAAATTGTTAAACCTACGAAGTGAATCCCTGCTTCCAAAAATCATAATCGGCAGTTAACGGCCAATAGCTGCCATTCGTAGACGGCCCCAAGCAGACTGTAGACATGCTACTCATGACTTCGTAATCTGCATACCATCCAATTTTTATCGTCTATTATCTGTTTGGAGTTTCACAGTAGCATCCAGTCCAGATAAGCAGTTATGAACAAGCAAAATTCTATGCAACAAAACCAGCACTTATAAAAATTATTTTTTAGCGATGATTTTCAATTGATCATCATTTAGGCTCTATATAAATGTACGAAAAAGAGAAATTAGATTCTCCTGCAAAAGAATTGACAATGGCCTTTATGCAGGATGTGATGAGCAATTATCTGGCCCCACTATGGGGATATGTGCAAGAGAACCCGAGTCTCATAAAAACAGCTCCTGGCTTCCTGCTAAATCCTGAAGAAATTATTGTGTATATCGGTCGAACCCACATCGCTGTAGAGTATGTCGGCCCAGAGGTTACTGAGAAGCTAAAAACCGACGGAGTGCTTAACCTTAAATGTCATGACTACTCGGCAAAAGAGTGCAACCTTTTCGAAAAAATCATAGGTTTCGAATATGATTCAACCTCAAGCAGTATACTTTCAATGCCCTTGCCGCCGTTCAGTGAAGACTTGGTGCTGCCGACAAATAAAGGCTGGGACAAGCTTACAGAGTTGAAATGGAATTTTGCAGCTCAAAATAGCATTATGGGCTTTAATGTGCCAAGCCCAGCGCCTATGAAAGGGCAATTTACTAGAGTCGTAAATGGAATGTTTTTTGATGCCGACGACTCTGGATTAAGAACCAGGCATATAAAATGGCTAGACTTCTTTCCAATTCATCTTGATAGCAGCGATGAAAAACTCGACCGTATTGGTTTTAATCTGTATGAGATTAAAAAATTTGTAGAACATGACGCACATTACTCTTATCCCACGCCTGATGACTACAAATATATTCAGCTACCAAAGATCAATAGGTTTATCGAAGTGTGGGGCAACTTCAAAAGCACGGAGCCTGATATAACGACCCACTTATCGAAGGAAGAAAACAAATTCATCCTAACCATGAAATTTGGAGCAAAAGATGTATTCCCCGAATTAACCTGTGAGTGGCAGAGCGAAAAAAGGAATAACATAAGGCCAGATTTTTTTGTTTTGCAGCCCAACGGCTATGCAGATATCGTCGAGTTCAAGCTTCCGCAAATTGATAAGGGCTTCATTGTTGGCGGCCAAAACAGAGAAACATTCTCTTCCTGGTTAAATTCTTATATTTCTCAGACCAGAGTATATGCTACTTATTTTGATGACCCGAACAACAGAAGATGGTTTGAAGAAAAGTATGGATTTAAAGTTCACAAACCTCGCAGATGGCTTGTCGTTGGCCGTAGAAGCGATTTTGAGTCTGATGTATGGCGGGAAATCATGTCAGATCATCGAGATTTGGAAATAATTACATTTGACGATTTAATAGATGGAGTTGTGGTGCAATTCTATAAATGAAATCAATTGTAGAGCTAAAACAAATCATCCCTAGCACATCGAACTGCCGTCTACCGGAAGCGTACGACCCTAAACACCGGCGCTTGCAGCAGCCTACCGCCCAAAGCTTAAATAGTCGATTCGCTTCATTCGAAAAACGATTCAGCCTTATCGGCACCTGCCCAGCGTCACTTGTATAGTCTGTTTATGGTTGTTTTTGAGGAAAGGAAATGAAAGCACCAGATATTCTTTATAAATATACAACTGCCAGCACTACACAGATAGTATTAAGAACAGGGCGTTTGAGGTGGCAAAGTCCTTGCCAGTTTAATGATGCTAGTGAGCTCCAGCGAATGCCGATATTATCTCCAAGCTTCGATGAAGCTAAATCTATTTACCCAAACAAGCTTATTGATATTGCGTATTCAGGCATGGATGCCAATCTATCTATTTATTCACAGTGGACACAAGAAATTATTGGGCTGCTGCGGCAACTAAAAAAACAAGGCATCGCCCAAAAGACAATATTAAAAAAACTCGAATCAGTTATTCCGAAACCCATAGAAAGCTTAGAGCTACTTTTTAGAAAAAGCACAGAATTGAATAACAATGGCACCCTCCGTTGTTTCTGTTTAACTGAAAACGAGCTCAGCCCTTTAATGTGGGCACACTATGGGGACAGTTACAAAGGCTGTATGCTAGGATTTCAGCATATTGATGAGCTTTCAACCCCATTCGGCGCGGCCGAAAAAGTAAGGTACACCAATGAAGCTCCAACAATTGGCAGTGCTGTGGATTTTCTTCTGTATGGGCCTAGCTCAGAACAAAACAAAGAAACAAGATTGGCTATCTATCATACAAAAACAAAAGACTGGGAATACGAAAAAGAGTGGCGAGTGATTCACAAAGTAAACCCTGTCGGAGAGGCTCTCTATACGGATAATAAATTCTATCCTGATGAACTAAAATCTATTACGTTTGGTTTGAAAATTAGCCCAGAGATAAAATCTGAAATTTTGAAGCTAATCTCTTCTCGGTACGCTCATTGTGAGCTCTATCAGCTAGAAATGATTGATGGAACAATACGCCGTGTGGAGTATGCCTGCTAACAAGTAGATTAAGACGCTCGCTCCACTCACTAAAACTGTGAAAGCCAACCCTTAGTTTGATGATTGGTCAATCAACACAGCACCACGGAGGCCTGAACAAAGGATAGGCGAACGGTTATCTTTATGACTAATAGCAACGATGAGAGTAGTGAGTATTTGGTCGTCAGCTATCGGTCACCGACGCCTGCTTTTGGCCGACTCCCGTCCATTGTGACAGGCCGAGAGCGGCCATGAATGGCCATTCGGAAGCGCTGAACTTTGAAAGTTTAGGTGACTGTTGTATTTTGGGGCGGCTATTGAGCTCGGG
This sequence comes from Pseudomonas piscis, assembly GCF_009380155.1. Lineage (GTDB taxonomy): Bacteria > Pseudomonadota > Gammaproteobacteria > Pseudomonadales > Pseudomonadaceae > Aquipseudomonas > Aquipseudomonas piscis. The sequence goes on from NZ_WHUV01000005.1 coordinate 9,448, forward strand.
GTTCTTAATGATTGTGAGGACAGATGAATTGCTAAAGTTCGATAAGTCGTGGCGTTTCAAATCCCCGGGGCCAATTCCGCAAGGCGTCGTCCGTGATTTTTATGATCTGATTGAAAAAATTGCATCGCAGGGGAATGTATGGCATGTAGTTGAGCAATGCAAAAACGGCTTCGGCGGGACTGGTCGAAGCAGCAGTCTGGACTGGGCGTGGAGTGATTTATCTCGGCTCATGGTTAGCTCGGCTGAGAATGCGCCTTTGTTTATCGAGGCTTTTTGGAACTGCTGCGTAGATCTCGAACAGTCCGGACTGGGCGTGCCAGACCTCCAAATTATCAACGCTATCATCGCGGAGCATGATGCGGGCTATGAAATTCTACTGCCTGATTTAATCGCAACGCGTGTCTATACGCCGATCACTGTACCGCGTTTAGCACCCTCGCTGGATGAACAGGCCCACGCACTTATCGACGAATGCCTGGCAGAGTCTGAACGGCTGCTCGATGCAGGTCAGGGCCGGCGCGCGGTTCAAGAAATTCTTTTCCTTCTGGAGTCGATCACGACAGCCTTTCGGGGTATGGGCGAGGACACAGTGACGATTCAGGGGAAGTATTTTGGGCCAATCATCAACGAGATGAGAAAGCGAGAGCGGGGCAAGGCGCAAGAAAGTATTCTGACCTGGATGACGACATTGCACGGCTACCTTTCATCGCCGACAGGAGGCGGCGTCCGCCACGGAACCGATCTAAAAGAAGGCATCGCGATCCAGCCTCACGAAGCGCGCCTGTATTGCAACCTTGCTCGCAGCTATCTAACCTTTTTACTAGAAGAGCACGATCAGCAGACCAAAGGCGCGCCCTCTAAGTGGCCTCAATGATAGCTTTCAGACGTCACTCTAGCGCTTATACTAGGACTTGTCGGCCCTTTTCATCGCCTACCGACTGTAGCAGGCAGCTTTGGATCGATTCTTGCTGATCATAGGCAGCAATCGGCCAATAGCAGCCCGTCACTAAAGGCTGCTTTCAACCCATAATCGCCAAGTCCGAAAGATCCATAGGAACGAAGGGAAAACATCTTAGCCGAGAACCATCACCAGCCCGCACTCTGGGAAGGGAAATTCTCTTCAGTGCGACGCCAAAAACAGGCTAATTGCGGAAGCGATCCAAAAATTTGCGGAAGCGATCACCCAAATTTCAGGCAATAAAAAACCCCGTAGACGTTAATCTACGGGGTTTCAAGGGTGGAGGCCGAGGTCGGAATCGAACCGGCGTAGGCGGATTTGCAATCCGCTGCATAACCATTTTGCTACTCGGCCCCAAATGTCCAATGCCTGAAAAACAACACTGGACACGTACAAACTGGAACGGCTTGGAGATCTTTTCGATCTTCCTAACTCTTTATCTAACCTGTTGATTTATAAAGAGTTTTTCCGTTTCCTCGCTGAGGAATGGTCGCAATTATGGACGTGTTTTCCAGTCCTGGCAACTCTTATTCGATATTTTTTCTAGCGAGGGGTTTCTAAGGCTTTTCGGGCTGGGAGCGTCCGCTCCCTGCGCCGTGGCCAGGGGCGGATGATCCCATACATCCCCGGGCATTGCTCGCCCTGCATCGCACCACCCCGTAAGATCCGCTGCTGGCCCGTCCCCGAAGGAATCCCGATGAAGGCTTTCAACGACTACCGCCTACCCTCCCTGGATGCGTTGCTGGCCTTCGAAAGTGCCGCCCGGCTGAAGAGTTTCGAGCAGGCGGCCGAGGTCCTGGCGTTGACGGGCAGCGCGCTGCGCAAGCGCATTGCCGGGCTCGAGCAACTGCTGGGGGTGAGCCTGTTCGAGCGCCAGGGCGGTAGCTTGCGGCTTACTGCCGATGGCCAGTTGTACCTGGAACAGGTGGCCCCGGTACTGCAACAGTTGCTGGACATTCCCCAACACCGGCGCACCGTGCAGCGCAAGCAGCGGCTGATCCTGTGCAGCCCACCGACCTTCGCCCGGCAGGTGCTGATCCCACGCCTTGACGAACATAGTCGGGCCCATCCGCAGATCGACCTGCAGATCCAGCTCTCGGCGCCCTTGTCCAACACCAGTAATGGCCAATGCAACCTCGAGGTCCGTGGCGACAGTCTCGAGGCGCCAGCAGCCAAGCGTTTGCTGGATGAACAGTTGCTGCCAATGGCTGCCCCTGCCCTACTCGCCCGCTTCCGCCCTCTGCAACTACCGGAGGACTTCGCCCGGCTGCCTCTGCTGCGCTCGCCCCTGGAACCCTGGCGCCCCTGGTTGCAGGCCGCCGGCCTGGATTTGCCGGAACCCGACCAGGGGCCGACCCTGCTGGACCTGGGCATGCTGCTGGAGGCCGCGGCCAATGCCCAGGGCGTGGTGCTGGCCCGTCCGTCCCTGGCGCGTAGCTGGCTGGCCCAGGGACGCCTGGTGATCCTCGGGGAAGTCAGCAGCCCGCCGTCCTACCACTACACCCTGGACATCCCGCAGTCCTCGCCCGCCGCCCAGGACCTGGCCCACTGGCTGCAACGCATCTGCCGCGACGCCGTGGTCCAGGGCAGCGCCCACGCCCTGGGTTGAGGCACGCCTTGCCGGGACCTGGGAAAAAACCGCCCGCACGCCGGGAATTGTTTTCCGCAACCTGTTCGGCCCGGCGCACTAGTCTGCTGCGATCCATCACACAGGAGTGCGCCATGCCCATCATCACCTGCATCGAAGACCTGCGCCGGCTGGCCCGGCGCCGGGTGCCGCGGATGTTCTACGACTATGTCGATGGCGGCTCCTGGAGCGAAAGCACCTACCACGCCAACCAGGCCGACTTCGCAGGGATCAAGTTGCGCCAGCGGGTGGCGCGCAACATCGACGATCGCTCGTTGCAGGTACACAGGCTGGGCGTCGACATGGCCATGCCCCTGGCCATCGCTCCCACCGGCCTGGCGGGAATGGTCCACGCCGATGGCGAAATCCTCGCGGCCCGGGCCGCAGCAGCGGCCGGCATCCGCTACACCCTGTCCACGGTCAGCATCTGCTCCCTGGAGGACGTGGCCGAAGCCACGGCCGCGCCGTTCTGGTTCCAGCTGTACGTGATGCGCGACCGCGACTTCGTCGGCCGGCTGATCGACCGGGCCAAGGCCGCAGGCTGCGACGCCCTGGTGCTGACCCTCGACCTGCAACTGAGCGGGCAACGACACAAGGACCTGAAGAACGGCCTCAGCACCCCGCCCCGGCCGACGTTGGCCAACCTGCTGAACCTGCTGGGCAAACCGCGCTGGGTCGCCGGCATGCTGGGCACCCGGCGTCGGCATTTCGGCAACATCATGGGCCACGTCACGGGCGTGCACGACATGCGCCAACTGGCGGAATGGACCTACCAGCAGTTCGATCCTTGCCTGAGCTGGGACGACATCCAGTGGATCAAGCAACGCTGGGGCGGCACCCTGATCCTCAAGGGCATCCTCGACGTAGAAGACGCCCGCCTGGCAGTGGCCAGCGGCGCCGATGCGCTGATCGTCAGCAACCACGGCGGACGCCAGCTCGATGGCGCACCCTCGAGCATCGCCATGCTGCCGGCCATTGTCGACGCCGTTGGCGGCCAGGCCGAAGTCTGGATCGACAGCGGCATCCGCAGCGGCCAGGACGTGATCAAGTCCCTGGCCCTGGGCGCCCAGGGCGCGATGATCGGCCGGGCCCACCTGTATGGCCTCGGCGCGCTGGGCCAGGCCGGGGTCAGCCAGGCCTTGCAGATCATCGCCAGGGAAATGGACCTGACCCTGGCACTTTGTGGCCACACCCGGATCGAGCAGATCGACCGGCAACTGCTGGTGCCCGGCAGCTATCCCTTGCCCTGAACCTGCCAACCAGGATGCGCTCGCTCAGCGGGCGGCCCAGGCGTTGAAGCGCTGCTCCAGGTCCTCGCCATGGTCGACCCAGAAGCCGGCATCCACCGCTCGCGCGCCCTGCAAGTTGGCTTCATAGGTAGGCAACTGTCGCTGTACCGAAGGCGGTAGCAGCCCCAGGGCCTGGCGGTGCACCGGCCCGTAGGGGATGTGCTGCGAGAACGCCTTCTGCGCCTCCGGTTGGCTGGCGAAGCGGATGAACTCCTCGGCCAGCGCCTTGTTCGGCGACCCCTTGACCACCGCCCAGTACTCCGGGTCGTACAGGCTCTGGGGCCAGAGGATGCTCAACTGCATGCCCTCCTTCTGGGCCATGGCGATCCGCCCGTTGTACGCGGCGCTCATCGCCACGTCCCCGGCCACCAGCCATTGTGGCGGCTGGGCGCCGGCTTCCCACCATTGGATGTACGGCTTGATCTGGTCGAGCTTGGCAAAAGCCCGGCTCACGCCCTCCGGGGTACCCAGTACCTGGTACAGCTGGGCTGGCGCTACGCCATCGGCCAACAGGGCAATCTCCAGGGTGTACTTGGCGCTCTTGCGCAAGCCACGCTTGCCCGGAAAATCCTTGAGATTCCAGAAATCGGCCCAGGACTCCGGCGCCCTGGCCAGCTTTTGCGGAGCGAAGGCCATGACCATCGACCAGACATAAGTCGCCACCCCGCACTCGGTCAGGGTGCCGGGTACGAACTGCCCGGGGTCGCCAAACTTGCCCAGGTCCAGGGGCTCGAACAGCCCTTCGTCGCAACCGCGCAGCAGCTCGGGGCTCTCCACTTCGACCACGTCCCAGCTGGTCTTGCCGACTTCGACCATGGCCTTGATCTTCGATAGCTCGCCATTGTATTCGCCGGCCACCACCCGAGCCGCGCCACTCTGGTTGAACGGCTGGAAGTACGCCTGTTCCTGGGCCTGCTTGGTCGCGCCGCCAAAGGAGATGACCGTGAGGTTCCGCGGCTCGGCCGCCACGCCGGTGCACAGCACCAACAACGACCACGCAACACCGCAACGCAAGATATTGGACATGTACCCATCCTCGAATAAGCCGGTCCGCCCGCACGAACCCGCACTGCATGAGCCTGGCAACGACCGTAGCCACGGGCGGTACCGCGCCAGGCAAGAGCAAGCTCTTCAGTGCCGTACCGCAGGCCACAAGGCCCTGGCGGTGTTGCCGCGGGCGCCATGGCCCGGTTCGTTGGAAGTATCCCGGGGCCCGGGTGCAGGGGCCGGCCAGGTCATGTTCGAAGGACAATTCATCGCTTGCCCCCTGTTGTTTTTGTAGGAAGAACAAACCGATCGGTAGTGCAGCGCCAGCACACCCCATCTCTAGGGGCAGGCGCATGCCGGGGCCATTGTTCGCCGAACCCCAGGTATCGCGAAACGAGGCTTTTAAGAGGCACAGGCAAGGAAAAAGCTGCCTTGCAGGCGCACCCCAGGGGCCATGCCCAATGCCGGACAAGCCAGCTAGAATCTCTGCACCTTTGCCTTGCAAGCCGACGAGACCCGCCCATGAGCTACGACTTCGATACCCTGCACCCACGCCACGGCACCGGTAGTACCAAGTGGAGCCGCTACCCCGAGGACGTATTGCCGATGTGGGTGGCCGACATGGACTTCGCCGCGGCGCCGGAGATCATCGATGCCCTGCGCCAGCGCCTGGAGCACCCGCTGCTGGGCTACAGCGTGGCCCGCGACGAGCTGCGCGCGGCGGTCGTCGCCGACCTGTGGCACAAGTACGCCTGGCGCGTGCAACCCGACGAGCTGATCTTCCTGCCCGGGGTCGAGCCGGGCTTCAACATGGCCCTGCACGCCTTCGTCAAGCCACACCAGCAGGTGGTGGTGCAGACCCCCAACTACCGGCCCCTGCGCCTGGCTCCCGACAACTGGCAACTGCGCAAGATCGAGGTGCCGTTCCAGGTCACCGCCGAAGGCACCTACACCACGCCCCTGGCCGAACTGCGCCAGGCCCTGCAGGGCGCCGGCGCGCTACTGCTGAGCAACCCGCACAACCCCCTGGGCAAGGTCTTCCCCCGGGAAGAACTGCAAGCAGTGGCCGAGGCCTGCCTGGAACAGGGCGCGCTGATCGTATCCGACGAGATCCACGCCGAGCTGTGCTTCGACGGTCGCCGGCACATCCCCACCGCCACCCTCGGCCCGGAGATCGCCCGGCGCACCATCACCCTGATGTCGGCCAGCAAGGCCTACAACGTCGCGGGCATGAAGACCTGCTTCGCCATCGTCCAGGACCCCGCCACCCGCCTGGCCTTCAACAACGCCCGCGCCGGCATGGTGGACAGCGTCAGCCCCCTGGGCCTGGAAGCCACCCACGCCGCCCTGACCCAGGGCGACGCCTGGCGCCAGGAGCTGATCGCCTACCTGCAAGCCAATCGCGACTACCTGCTCGAAGCGGTGCGCACTCGCTTGCCGGGCATCCGCATGCACGCACCGCAAGGCACCTACCTGGCCTGGCTCGATTGCAGTGGCCTGGGCCTGGAAGATCCCCACGCCTTCTTCCTCGAACAGGCCAAGGTCGGCCTCAGTGCCGGGCTGGAATTCGGCGACGACTGCCAGCAGTTCGTGCGCCTGAACTTCGGCTGTCCACGGGCACTGCTGGAAGAAGGCATCCGGCGCATGGAACAGAGCCTGGGCCAGCGCTGACCCAGGCGCCACACACCTAGCGCCTACCAGACAGCGATATGCGAGTCCGCCCGGGGCTCGGTGCCGCCACAGAGCACTGCGCTTTGCGGGTCGCGCAGGATGATCTGGCCGCGACCAAAGCGGCTCAGATCATGGGCAACCTGGACCTGGTGCCCACGGCGAACCAGTGCCTCGAGCAACTCGCCAGGGGCACTGTGCTCGATGGCGACCTGCTGCTGGCCCAGCCATTGCCAACGCGGGGCGTCCAGTGCCGCTTGAGGGTTCAGGCCGAAGTCCACCAGGTTCGTCACCATCTGGACATGCCCCTGCGGTTGCATGTAGCCGCCCATCACGCCAAAAGGCCCCAGGGGCACGCCCCCCTGGCTGAGAAACCCCGGGATGATGGTATGGAAGGTCTTCTTGCCCGGGGCCAGGCAATTGGCATGGGCCGGGTCGAGGCTGAACTCCTGGCCACGGTTCTGCAGGGCGATGCCGCTGTCAGGCAGCACCACGCCCGAACCGAACCCGTGGTAGTTGCTCTGGATGAACGAGACCATGTTGCCCTCGGCATCGGCCGTGGCCAGGTACACCGTGCCACTGGCCTGGGGATCGCCCGCCGTCGGGAGCCGCGCCTGGTCACCGATCAGTGCCCGGCGGCGCCGGCTGTAGGCATCGCTGAGCAGGTCGCTGACCGCCACCCGCATATGGGTCGGATCGGTGATGTAGTGCAAGCCGTCGCTATAGGCCAGCTTCAGGGCCTCCAGTTGCAGGTGCCATGTGCGCGGGCTGTCGCGCTGGTCGAACTCGAAACCTTCGAGCAGCTTCAGGGCCATCAACGCCACCAGCCCCTGGCCGCTGGGGGGAATTTCCCAGACTTCATAACCTCGGTAATCGATCTTGATCGGCTGCACCCATTGCGGCCGGTAATCCTGCAGGTCGCTGGCCCGCAGGTAACCGCCCGTGGCCCGGGAATGGGCGTCCAGGCGCTGGGCCAGCTCGCCGCGATACAGGCTTTCACCAGCGCTGGCCGCCAGCGCATGCAGGGTCTGGGCCAGGGCCGGGATGCGGAACACTTCACCGGCCCGCGGTGCACGGCCCTCGATCAGGAAGGTCGCGAACCAGGGCTCCAGTACCGGATCACCCTGCGCGCTGAACAACTCCAGGGCCCGCTGCCATTGCAGGGCGACCACCGGCGACAACGGGAAACCGTCGCGGGCCAGCTCGATGGCCGGCTCCAGCAATCGGGCAAACGCCAACCGGCCAAAGCGCCGGGACAATTCGGCCCAGGCCGCCGGGCAGCCAGGTACGGTCACTGGCGTCCAGCCATGGAGCGGCATCCGCACATGCCCCGCGGCCTTCACCGCATCGATGTTCAGGGCTGCCGGAGCCTGGCCATTGGCGCTCAGGCCATGGAGCTGGCCCTGGGTCCAGACCAGGGCAAAGGCATCGCCGCCCAGGCCGCAACCCGTGGGCTCGACCACTGTAAGCACCGCAGCCGTGGCAATCGCCGCGTCGATGGCGTTGCCGCCCTGGCGCAGGACCTGGATACCGGCCTCGGCAGCCAGTGGCTGGGACGTCGCGACCATGCCACGGCGAGCGAACACGCTCTGGCGTTGCGAGGCATAGGGGTAGTGATGAGCGGAGAACTTCAACATGGCCAGAGCCCTTCCAGAGCGGATTGCGGCACACCGTTGAAGCAGTATGGACGGCAACGCCGGAGTAGCGACCGACGTTGCCCTGGCTGGACCTCAAAGGCTCAGGCAGATTTTCCCCAGGTGGGCGCCGGAGGCTTCATGGGCGAAGGCCTTGGCGATCTCGGCCAAGGGGAAGGTGCTGTCGATCACCGGCTTGATGCCGGTGGCTTCCAGGCCACGGACCATCTCCACCTGCTGCTGGCGGCTACCGACGATCAAGCCTTGCAGGCGCTGCTGCTTGGCCATCAGGGCTGCCGTGGGTACCGGCCCGGCCCAACCGGTGAGCACGCCGATAAGGGCGATGTGCCCACCGATCCGGCACGCAGTGATGGACTGGGCCAGGGTGCCCGGGCCGCCGACTTCCACCACATGATCGACGCCCCGCCCGCCGGTGAGCTTGAGCACCTCGGCGCCCCACTCCGGCTGGGTGCGGTAGTTGATGGTGTGGTCAGCCCCCAGCTCGCGTACCCGCGCCAGCTTGGCGTCCGAGGACGAAGTGGCGATCACCGTGGCGCCCATGGCCTTGGCCAGTTGCAAGGCGAAGATCGATACCCCGCCCGTACCCAGCACCAGGACGGTCTCACCGGCCTTGAGGCCGCCGTCTACCACCAGTGCGCGCCAGGCGGTGAGCCCAGCCGTGGTCAGGGTTGCGGCTTCGGCGTGGCTGTAGCCCTTGGGCGCATGGGTGAACCAGTGGCTGGGCTGGATCACCACCTGCCGGGCATAACCATCGACGCCGTCGCCAGGGGTGGTGCTGAAGTCGGCGATGGCCGGGCCACCGTCATGCCAATGGGGAAAGAAGCAGGACACCACCGCGTCGCCGACCTTGAATTCGCTGACGCCCTCGCCCACGGCCTCCACCACACCGGCGCCATCGGCCATGGGAATTCGTCCATCGGCGGTGGGCAGGCCGCCGGTCACCACCGCATAGTCGTGATAGTTCAGGGAACAGGCATGGATCCGCACCCGGACCTGCCCGGCGCCGGGCTGGCCCGGGTCGGGCAGCTCGACGAGCTTCAGGTTGTCCAGGGATGCCGGCAGGCTGAGCTTGATGGCTTGCATGGGAGGTACTCCACAGATCGATAATCTTCCAGGGGGCTAACCCTACCACCGAACGCCTGGCTGTAGCCGCTGCCGCAGGCTGCGAGCACTGTATCGCCGGGATGCAGGTTTTCAGCCGCTACGGGTTAGACCCAAAATCGCCAGCAAGGCCCTGCGGGCCTTTGCTCAGCTTCGCAGGCTCAGCAGCGGCTACAAGGTTCCACTCCCGGCCGCACAAAACATTGCTCGGTCACGGTCGCGCCCCATTGCTCGCCCAGCTGTTCCTGCACCAGCACAAAACCCTGTTCCTCATACAGCGCGCGTGCCGCATCCAGGCCCTTGAAGGTCCACAAGCGGGTGGCAGCGAAGTTCCACTGGTCGCAGAACGCCAGCGCCTCGACCAGCAGCCGCCGGCCCAGTCCCAGGCCGCGAGCAGCCTCATCGAGAATGAAGCAACGCAGGATCGCCTCGTCGCCCTCGCCCTCCCCATCAATGGCAATGGAACCGACAATCCGTTCCCCCTGCAGCGCCACCCAGACTTCATTGCGCGGGTTGTGCAAACGCCCCATCAGCTCGGCCATGTCCGCCGCCACCAGGCTTTCGAAGGGCTGGCCGAAGCCGGCACGAGCGGCGTAGTAACAAGCGTGCATCTCGGCGATACGGCCAATCACCCCCGGTCGGTAGCCCCGGGCGATGGTGCCGCATGCGAGCTGCTCGGGCGCCTCGCCCAGACGCACCGCGCGCAACGCTCGGGCATAGTCGGCGATGCCCGCAGAAGCACTGCGCTGCTGTTCCGCGGTCAGGTGCGCTAGGGCCGCGGCCACCTGGGTCTGGGCGAAATGGTCGATGCCCTCCAGGGTCTGGCGCCCGCGGGCGCTGAGTTGCAGTTTCTTCGAGCGGGCGTCCTGTTCATGGGCCAGTTCGCTGATCTCGCCCGCCTCCACCAGTTTGCGCACCAGGCGGCTGACGCTGGATTTCTCCAGCCCCAGCAGCGTCACCAGATCACCGGCTGTCAAGGCATGGCCCTGGCCGATCTCCAGCAACGCATGCACCGCCGAGGGTGGGTAGTCGGTGGCGGCCAGGGTGGCTTGCATGAAGCCCAGCTCGCGGACCATCTGCCGGGACGCTTGGCGCAACTGCGGGATAAGGGAAGCGGATTGGCTCGACATAAGGGTGACCTCGCAAGTGAGGTACTTAGTTGTACCTTACAACCATTTAGCCCACAACCCCGGCTCAGGGTGACGACAAGCCCTGGTGGACAGTGATAAAAATTCAAGCATCCAATAATGAGAAGCATTACCATAAGCACCCATTTCGCTCACCTCGACCTCGGAACCCTTATCGATGGTGCCCACCCCTTCGCTCCAGCACGCCGTTGGCGAGCTCTACCTCCAGCATCACAACTGGGTGGTGCAACTGCTGCGACGCAAGCTCGGCAACCAGGACCAGGCCATGGACCTGGCGCAGGACACCTTCGTGCGCATCTTGCGCAGCGAGCAACTGCCGGTGCTGCGCGAACCCCGGGCCTACCTCAACACCGTGGCCAGCCGCCTGTGCGGGCAGTATTTCCGCCGCCAGGCCCTGGAGCGCGCGTACCTGGAGACCCTCGCGCAGCTGGAGCCGCAGCACCAGCCTTCGCCGGAAACCCGACTGCTGGTACTCGAGGCGCTGGACGCCGTGGGCCAGGTGCTGGACGGCCTGGGCGGCCGGGTGCGCGAGGTGTTTCTGCTGTCCCAACTCGAAGGCCTGACCTACCCGCAGATTGCTGAACGCCTGCAGCTCTCGGTCAACGTGGTGCAAAAAGCCATGCTCAAGGCCTACCGCCATTGCTATGCGGCGGTGTACCCGGGATGAACGCCTTCCAGCCGGTGGACGATCAGGGCGCGGTAGAACAGCAGGTTCTGGACCAGGCTCTGGAGTGGCTGGTGCTGCTGCAATCGGGCATCAGCAGCCCCGAGCAGCAGGCCGCCTGCCTGGCCTGGCGCCGGGCCGACCCGCAGCATGAACTGGCCTGGCAGCGCCTGGCCGGCATCGGCCAGGACCTGCGCGACAGCACCCGCAGCCTGCCTGCGCCCCGTGCCCGGCAACTGCTGCAGGCTCGCAGCCACCCGGGGCGGCGCACCCTGCTCAAGGGCATCGTCGGCCTGGGCGTGGTGGCCGCCAGCAGTTGGAGCGTGCGCGAACGACTGCTGTTGCCGCAGCTGTTCAGCGACTATCACACCGCCACCGGCGAGCGCCGCCAGTTGCAACTGGTCGCTGGCGCCAGCCTGCAATTGGACACCCGCACCAGCCTCGATCAGCAGGCCAGCCCCCAGGGCTTGCAACTGCGGCTCAACAGCGGCCGCCTGTTGCTGACCCTGGGCAACGCCGCACCCGTGCAGATCATCACCGCCGATGGACGCATCCAGCTCGCGCCGCGCTCACAACTGATCCTCAGCGTTGGCTTGCCGGGCATCAACGGCACCCGGGTACAACTGCTGGCCGGCAGCAGCTCGGTGAGTACCGCCCATGCCCCTGCGCTAAACCTGGGCCCAGGCCAGCAAGTGGATGTCGCCCAACAGCGAATCGGCGCCCTGGCCGTCGTGCCCACCACGGCCAATGCCTGGACCCAGGGCCTGCTGATTGCCGAGCGTCGCCCCCTGGGCGAGGTGATCGCCGAACTCGACCGCTATCGCCCCGGCCTGTTGCGCTGCGCCGCCGAAGTCGCTGGTTTGCGGGTTTCCGGCTCGTTCTCCCTGAACCAGCCGGACGCCAGCCTCGATTTGCTGGCCAAGACCCTGCCGATTCGCATCCGGCGGGTAATGGGGTACTGGGCCTCCGTGGACGCTGCCTGATTTTTCCTCAGTTTTTTTCAGGACGGCGGCAGTTTTTTCAATCTCGTGCATCAAGACCAGGGAAGAAGCTGGAAAACAGCTCTGTGCCAACCCTTTCCAACCCACGGATTTTCCTTATGCACATTCGCCTTACGCCACTTGCCGCGGCCTTGCGCACGGTCGTCATCGGCCTTGCCATCGCCAGCTGCAGCCCGCCCCTGCTGGCTGCGGATATCCCGTCTGTAGGCTATGACATCGCGCCAGGCAACCTGGACCAGGTGCTGGGCGCCTTTGGCCAGCAGTCCGGAACCATGATCGCCGTCGACTCGAACCTGACCCAGAGCCTACGCAGCCCAGGCCTCAAGGGCCGTTTCGCCGTCAGCGAGGGGCTGCAACAGCTACTGGCCCCACTGGGGCTTGTGGCAGTGAAAGAAGGCGAAGGCTACCGGGTTCAAGTGGCCTCGCAGGTAGCCAGCGCCCCTTTACAACTGGGAACGACCAGCGTTATCGCTAACCAGTTGGGCACGGTCACCGAAGGCACGGGCTCCTACACTCCAGGCACCATCGCCACGGCCACGCGCCTGGTGCTGACGCCACGGGAAACGCCACAGTCGATTTCGGTCGTCACCCGACAAGCCATGGACGACTTCAACATGAAGTCGATCGACGATGTCATGCGCCATACGCCAGGCATCACCGTCGCGGCCTACGACAGCGACCGCACCAGCTACTTTTCGCGCGGTTTCGCCATCCAGAACTTCCAGTACGATGGCATCCCTATCCTTCAGGACCCCCAGTACTCTTCCGGCCATACCCTGACCGACACCGTGATCTATGACCGGGTAGAAGTACTCAAGGGCGCCACAGGCCTGCTCACCGGAGCGGGCGGCCCCGGCGGCACGATCAACATGGTGCGCAAGAAACCCACCTCGGAGTTCAAGGGTTATGTGGACCTGGGGGCAGGTTCCTGGGACAACTACCGCACTGAAATCGACGTCAGCGGCCCTTTGACCGAAACGGGCAACGTACGCGGCCGCGCCGTCGCGGCTTACCAGGACAAAAAGTCCTTCCTGGATCACTACTCGCGCAAGACCAACGTCTACTACGGGATTCTTGAGTTCGACCTGTCGCCCGATACCTTGCTGACCGTAGGCGCCGACTATCAGGACAGTAACCCGAAGGGTTCTAGCTGGTCGGGCGCCGCTTCATTATTCAACTCGGATGGCAACCGTATCAGTACCCCACGTTCATTCAACAACGGTACAACCTACAGCCGCTGGGAACAGTACACCCGTACCGTATTCGCCACTCTGGAACACAGCTTCCAGAACGGCTGGGTAGCTAAAGCGCAGTACAACCACCAGATCAACGGTTACAACGCGCCACTGGCCGCCCTGCTATCGCCGGATGTCCAGACCGGAAATGCCAGGCTCCTGACTCGTAAATACACCGGTGAAACCACCAGTGACACCGGTGACCTGTATGCCACCGGCCCCTTCAGCTTGTTCGGGCGTGAACACCAACTGGTCGTCGGCACTTCGGTTTCCCGTTCACGCTGGCTGGGGCGCGATTACACCAATGCCAGCAGCATCCCAAATCCTGACTACTTCAACTGGACAGGCAAGGCACCAAAACCGGATTGGGGTCCGCAAACCAGACGCAACGACGAGCTCACACGCCAGAGCGCAGGCTACATCACTGGCCGCTTCAGCCTGACCGATGACCTGAGCGTAATACTCGGCACCCGAGTCAACAATTACGAGGTCAGCGGTACCAGCCAGATCAAGGACACAGGCAAGGTGGTTCCTTATGCCGGCGTAGTCTACGACCTCAACGAGAACTTCTCGGCCTATGCCAGCTATACCGAAATCTACCTGCCGCAAGACGACTATCGCGACAGGAACAACAAGCCGCTCAAGCCTGACGAAGGCAAGAACTATGAAGTCGGGCTCAAAGGTGAGTTCTTTGATGGACGCCTGAACTCCAGCCTCGCCTACTTTGAGGTTCACGAGGAAAACCGCCCGGTCGACGACCTCAGCTACATTCCCGACACCATCTCCGGACTCGACAGGGCATCCAAGGGCGCCAAGGCTAAAACCAAGGGATACGAAGCGGAAATCTCCGGTGAGCTGGCACCTGGCTGGCAGCTGCAAGCCGGCTACACCCACAAGATCATTCGCGACCAGACAGGCCAGAAGGTTTCCACCTGGGAACCAGAAGACCAGATCAACCTCTACACCAGCTACAAGCTGACCGGCCCTCTGGACAGGCTCACCCTCGGCAGCGGCGTACGCTGGCAAGGCACCGGCTGGCAGATTCTCAATGTCAATAAATACGGCAAAGAGAGCAAGGAGAAGTTTTCCCAGGATCCGCTCTGGCTGGTTGACCTGATGGCCCGCTACCAGATCACCGATAACCTTTCCGCCTCGCTGAACGTCAACAACGTATTCGACAAGAAGTACTACACCAATATCGGCTTCTACAACTCAGCCTACTACGGCGACCCACGCAACGTGATGGTCAGCACCCGCTGGAACTTCTGACCCGATCCGCCCGGCGCCTGCCGGGCGGTCATTGGAAACTCGACGAAAATCTATGCGACCTTCCTGGCGACATCTGTTAAAACGCGGTTTTGATTCCTCCATGGTGCCCCGCATGTCCCCGCCCCTGCTCCAGCGCCTTGGCCGTCGCTGGCTCCCCCTGCTGTGCATGGCCCTGCTGATCATCGGCCTGCCGACCAGTTGCGCGGTGCTGCAGTACAAGGAACGCCAGCTGGTGTTTCGCATCGAGCCTGGTACTGCCGGCTGGTTCCACGGCCTGCCGCAAGCGGTGCAGGAGTTGGAACTCAAGTCCAGCCGCTTCAGGGCCGGACAGAACCTCCACGCCTGGTGGTGGCCGGCGCAACGCGCCGATGCGCCTGCGATCCTCTATCTGCACGGGGTGCGCTGGAACCTCACCGGCCAGCTGTTTCGCATCGAGCAGTTGCACGCCCTGGGTTATTCGGTGCTGGCCATCGACTACCGGGGGTTTGGCCAGAGCCACGGCGAGCTGCCCTCGGAAGCCAGCGTCTATGAAGACGCCCGCGTGGCCTGGGAACGCCTCAAGGTATTGCAGCCCGAGGCGGGCAAACGCCTGATCTACGGCCACTCCCTGGGCGGCGCGGTGGCCATCGACCTGGCCGCCGAACTGGGTCGCCAGGCCGCCAGCGAACAGCGTCCGGTGGCCGCGCGCGGCCTGATCGTCGAATCCACCTTCACCACCCTGGGCGACGCGGCGGCGGCAGTGACCAAGACTTCGCTGCCGGTGCGCTGGCTGATGTCGCAGAAGTTCGACTCCATCGACAAGATCAGCGAAATCGGCATGCCGTTGCTGGTGGTCCACGGCCTCAAGGACGACTACGTACCAGCGCGCCTGAGCCGGGAGCTGTTCGCGGCGGCGGCACAACCCAAGACATTGCTGCTGGTGCCCGGCGGCACCCATAACAACAGCATGAACCTGGCCGGCAAGGACTATGCCGTGGCGATCGGTACCCTGTTGAAGAGCCAGCCAGGCAAGCTGGCAGGACCAGCCACCGCCAGCAAACCGCTGGGCTGACAGCTGGCGCGAAGCGCGACGAGGTCATCGCGCGACAGACCGTTACCCGCGTGACTTGCTACTCCAGCGTGCCCGATACCTGCGGGGCGCGCAGGAGGGTTCCGATTGCCAGCCCGCCTCTGGATCAGCATCCGCGGCGGCAGCTGCCTGGTCTTGGTCATGAGGCTCGCGCAAGCGCCAGCGATTGATCGCCTCTCGTTCATGAAACAACTGGCGATAGCGCCCTGGTACAGCCATCAGTTGTCCATGGCTGCCACGCTGGACCAAGCGTCCCTGGTCCAGCAACAGGATCTGCCCGGCAGCGGGCGCAAGGGTCGGTTTATGAGTCACCAGCACCACCGTGTGCTTGCGCGCCAGTTGTAGCAGGCAATGATTGACTCGGGCCTCGCTGATGGCATCCAGGGCCGCCGTAGGCTCATCCAGCAGGATCAACGACGCGTCCTTGAGCAGCACCCGGGCCAGGGCCAGGCATTGCCGCTCACCGCCAGACAGGCTGACCCCGCCTTCGCCGACAAGCGTCTGCCAGCGTTCGGGCAAACGTTGAGCAACACGGTCGAGGCCGACACTCCGAGCCACCGCCATCAACTGCTCGTGACTCGCATCGGGACGCCCCACGCACAAGTTCTCCAGCAGACTCGCTGCCAGGGGCGGACAATCCTGGAACATCAGGGCAATAGCCGCATCGCGATGGGATGCCGATACCTGTCGCAGATCGACGCCCCCCAGCAGGATCGCGCCACCGCTGACATCACTGAAGCGCGCCAACAGGCGTAGCAGGCTCGACTTGCCGGAGCCCGAAGCGCCCACCACCAGGTTCAGCGAGCCCGGTTCCAACTCGAAATCGATGTCCTGCAACAGGGCCCTGCCCTGGCGTACCAGACTGGCATTGCGCACCACCACTCGCCGGCCATCGGGCTCGACGGGCTGCACAGGTTCGGCAAGAGCCGGCAGGCTCAGCAACTCACGCACCTGCTCCATGGCGTGGCGGGTCTGGCGCAAGGTGGTTCCCAGATTGACCAGGGTACTCAACGGCTCCACCAGGCAGGTCGCAAGCACCGCCAGCGCCAGGTATTGGGCCGCTCCAAGGCTCCCCCCAGCACAGCGTAGAGCCCGCACAAGAGGACCGCGCTGTAGCCCATCTGGAGTGTCACCGCCAACCCCAGGGCAGCGGGAAAGGTACGCCAATGGACTCGGCGTTGCGCGGCACACTGCTCTTGCAATGCCTCACCCAGCAAATTGAAGCCTTCGCCATTACGCCCGCTGGCTCGCAGCAGCGGCTGCTGCCGGAGAAACTCCAGAACACGTGCAGCGGCTTCGTTGGCCGAAGCCTCGCTGAGTACCTCGGCCTCCCCTCCCCAGCGCACGCCCCAGTGATAGAGCAGCAATAACAGCGGCATGCTGGCCAAGGCTGCCAGTGCCATCGAGTGGTCATAGAAAAACAGCGCCACCAGCAGGGCCAACGGCGTCAGCAATGCGTTGGCCATGGGTTGCAGCAGATGCGCCGGGGCACTCATGACTTGCAATACCGTGTGCGTCACCAGGCGATTGAGCTGAGCGCCACGGCGCTCGACGTACCACTCCAGGGGCAAGCGCGCCAGTTGCTGGCCAATGCGCAGGTTCAACGCCTGCGCGGCGCAAGCTCCCGCACGATATCCGGCGAGCTGCGCCTGCCTGCGCAGCCACAGGCAGAACACGGCAAGGCCGGCCAGCCCCGCGGTCCAGGCGAGGGTCGCATGGCCCACCGGGCCGCTGAACAAACTGGACAAGGCCATTGGAAACAAGGCCAGCGCGCAGCCCTGGGCCAGGGCACTGATCGCCATGCGCAGCAGGGTCCGACGCAGGATCCGGGCCTCCCGGGGCTGCAAGCTGTGCAACAAGGCTGCGATCATGACCGGTCCTCCATCGCGGGCCAGGCGCACAACTGTTCCGCCGCCCACATCCCGGCGTAGACCCCACGCTGCTCCAGCAAGTCTTGATGGCGACCGTACTCCACCAGGCGACCGGCCTGCAGCACCGCGATCCGGTCAGCATCCTGGATGCTGCTCAGACGATGGGCGATGACCAGTACCGTACGTCCCCGGGCCAGGCGCGAAAGCGCCTGCTGGATCGCAGCCTCGGACTCTGGATCGCTGGCGGCGGTGGCCTCGTCCAATACCAGGATCGGTGCCTCGCTGAGCATGGCGCGGGCTATCCCCAGACGCTGCACCTCTCCACCGGACAACTGCAGGTCGTTGCCCAGCAGGGTGTCGTACCCCTCAGGCAAGGCGCGGATGCAGTCATGTATCTGCGCCGCCCGCGCTGCTTGCTCCACCTCTTCCAGGCTCGCCTGCGGCCGAGCCAGGCGCAGGTTGTCCAGGACACTCGCGCGCAGCAGTTGCACGTCCTGGAACACGAAGGCCACCTGGCGATGCAGGTTGCTGTCGACGATGTGCCGCAGGTCGACTCCCCCAATACGGATAGCGCCGCCCGTGACATCGGCAAAACGCAACAACAAGCTGGCCAGCGTGGATTTTCCGGCACCAGAATCACCCACCAGCGCGGTAAGCGTGCCAGGCTGCAGGCGCAGGTCGATCCCCTGCAATACCCGGGATCCATCGGGATAGCTGAAACTCACATTGTCGAACGTCACCACTGCGCCCTGAGGCTGCAGGGAAATGATTGGAGGCGCCAGCACCGGCGCCTTGAGCACGGCGCAGATCCGTTCGGCTGCCTCACGCCCCTGCCCCCAGGCATCCATGCCATGCCCCAGTACAGCGACCGGCGCTGCCAGGGCCGGCCCCAGCAGGGCAAATGGCAGCAACTGCGCCGCAGACAAGATCCCCAGGGCAACCAGCGGCACTCCAGCCACCAATACCAATGCCAGCATGAGCAATGGCGACAGCAGCACTTCCACACTGGCGCCCAGGCCTGCCCAGCGTTCGACCCAGTGGGAGAACAGCCCGGCAAAGCGTTGCACGCATCTGGAGAAATCGTTCTGCACCCGCTCCACCTTGCCGAAGGATTTGACCATGGCAATGCTCTGCACGAAGTTCAGGGTCGCCGTCGACAAGTCACCGAACGCGGCGCCTATCACTTGTCGCTCCTGACGATAGCCAGGGCTGCGCAGCACCCGCAGACGCCACAGGGCCAGCAGCGGCGGCAGTATCACCACCAGGGTCATGGGCAGGCTCACCGTCAACAGATAAACCAGGCTGGCCAGTGGCACCACCACTGCCGCCACCAGGTTATTGGGCATGTGGGCCACCAGTTGATGCAGCGCACCAACGTCATCGAGCAGCGTTCGTTCCGCGGTTTGCCGCTGCCGGCCAAACCAGGCCAGCGGTACTTGTGCCAGATGCGCAGCAATGCGTTGCCGCAGTACTCGTTGCAGATCGGAGTCCGCCAAGTGCGTGATCTGCAATGCCGCCAGCAGCCCCAGCAAGCGCAGCAGCAAGGCCCCGCCACCAGCCAACAGCCAAAGAGAGGCCTGCGATGCAGCCAGCCGGCCATCCAGCAGCAACGGAGCCAACTCCGCCACCGCAACGAAAGGCAAGACCCCTGCCAATGCTGCGACCGCCTGCAATGCCATCGCCGCCAATAACCGTCCACGCACGATCATCAACAACTCAGCGAGCCCGTGCCGCTCGGTCATGGCCGCAGCGCCCCGTAAAGGGCTTGGGCAACGGCACGCCACACCTTGATCCCTACCGTGGATTGGGCTGTCGATCGGGTCCGAGCGACGGCGAGCGGTATGCTCACCGACGTGCCGGATGCTTGAGCGCGGGACTCCTGTGCCATAGGGGATTTCATCCATGAAAAATGAGAGAAATCATTAACGAGCAAATTCCAGGCACCGGCAACGTTGAGTGCTTTCGTTTATGCGGCTTTTTCTTTTGATCAGCAGCCGATCGACACTCGATGCCCGTCGCGGGTCAAGAAGCCGCGACAAAAGAAAATCGTTCTTAATTACAGCATTGCCTTTTCCTGCTAGCGTATGCGCCCTTGTCCAGGCCTACAGGAAGTTCGCCATGCACAATCCTCCTACGAAACCTTCCCGTACCACCGATTTCACCCTGAGTTTCCCCAATATGCAGGGCGGGACAGAAAGCGCCTCGGTACCGGAATTCACCTTGTCCGCCGGCACCATATTGATGGACGGCCAGACCCGGATGCAGGAATCGCTCTGGCAGGGCCTGAAGATCATCCTGGTGCTCAGTGGCCAGCTCAATTGCCGGGTCGAAGGCCAGCCGGAGGTGGAGATCCGCGGCCCGACCCTGTGCGCCGTGGCCAACCAGGGCGAGCACTGCGGCGACCACCTGTTCGCCAGGGGTGTGCCGGTGCGCTACACCACGGTGCAGCTGGACTTCCCCTCGATCCGCAACGTCGGCCTGGAGCCGGAGCGCCTGCTGGACCAGCGTGGCGGCGGGCCTATGCTGTTCTGCCAACCGGCCAGCAAACCCCTGCTGGCCCTGGCGCAGCAGATCGTCACCTGCCCGTTGCAAGGCCCCACCCGCTCCTTCTACTTGGGCGGCAAGGCCCTGGAACTGACCGCCCTGGGGGTCGAGGGCATCCTCGCCCATGCCGAATCCCGACCATTGCAGGACAGCCCCTGCAACTCGGCGGACATCGAGCGTATCCACGCCGCCCGCGACCTGCTGCTCAATTCGTTGCCGGCCTCGCCCTCGCTCTCCGAGCTGTCGCGCCAGGTTGGCCTCAACCCGCGCAAACTCACCGCCGGCTTTCGCCAGGTGTTCGGCACCAGCGTCTACGCCTACCTGCAGGAGCAGCGCCTGGGCGAGGCTTATCGCTTGCTGGCCAGCGGCGAGACCAACGTGTCCAGCGCCGCCTACCGGGTCGGCTACAGCCCCGCGCATTTCTCCACGGCGTTTCGCAAGCGCTTCGGGGTTTCCCCCAAATCCCTGCGCTGACTGTCGCGCCCGCTACACCGGGCGCCCAGTGCTGAACATCGCCTGATCCTCGTCCCCACTCGTCGTTAGTGCCCGCGGGTTTGCACCGGCCCCATCCCGGCTGTGCCAACGGGTACCGCAAACGAAAGAAAAGATCGCTGCAGCCAAAGTTTTAGCCACCAGGCAACGTTCACTAATGAGATACGTTTGCATTCTCATTTAATCCCCATCACGGAGTTAAGCATGGGTACCCGCGTTGCGCACCGAAATACCCCAGGTTGGCCAGTCGAGCATGTGGTCGCGCGCCCCCCGTCCAGCCGCGGTTCGCTGTCCTGCCTGGTCCACGGCGTGGCCCTGGGTCTGTCGCTGACCCAGGCCGCTAGCGCCCTGGCGGCAACCGCCGACCAGGAGCAAGACCAGCCCCTGGTCCTGGACACCAGCGTGATCAGCGCCAACGCCATCGACTCGCCCACCGGCCAGCAAAGTGGCTACGTGGCCAAGCGCAGTCTCAGCGGGACCAAGACCGACGCCACGCTCAGTGAAATCCCCCAGGCGATCTCCGTGGTCACCCGCGACCAGATGGACGCCCTGAAAGTGCAATCGGTGAACGAGGCCCTGCGCTATACCGCCGGGGTCCAGGCCAACACCATCGCCGCCAGCCAGCGCTTCGACACCATTTCGATCCGTGGTTTCGACGTCACTACCGGCATGCTCCGCGATGGCCTCAAGGGCAACACCGCCCAGGCCTGGCCCAAGGTGGAAGCCTATGGCCTGGAGCGTATCGACGTGCTCAAGGGCCCGGCGTCGGTGCTGTTCGGCCAGAACTCTCCCGGCGGCGTGGTCAACCAGGTCAGCAAGCGGCCCCTGGACACCCCTTTCCACGAGGTGGAGATCCAGGGCGGCAGCTTCGGCCGGGCCCAGGGCCAGTTCGATTTCAGTGGCCCCCTGGACGACCAGGGCCAGTTCCTCTATCGCCTGGTCGGCCTGCAACGGGACAGCGGCACCCAGTTCGACCATATCCCCGACGACAAGCAGTTCATCGCGCCATCGTTCACCTGGAAACCCAACGAGGACACCAGCCTGACCCTGCTGGCCGACTACACCAAGGACAGCTTCGGCGCCCCGCGGGTATTCCTGCCAAGTCAGGGCACGCTGCTGGGCAACCCCAAAGGCAAGGTCAAGCGCAACGTGTTCCTCGACGAGCCGGGGCTGGACAACGGCCGCAACCAGTACAGCCTCGGCTACCTGCTGGAACACCGCTTCAACGACGTCTGGAGCCTGAACTCCAGCGCCCGTTATGGCCACGTCAACCTGCTGACCAACACCGTCAGCGGCAGATTCCTCGCCTCCGACCTGCGCACCCTGAAACGCGACGCCTATCGCTTTCGCATCGTTGGCGACACTTACTCGCTGGATAACAACGTCCAGGCCCGCTGGAACCTGAGCAGCACGCAGATGGTCTCGCTGCTGGGGCTGGACTACCGGCGCACCCGCGAGGACTACCATCTGCTGGGCGGCACGGCATCGCCCATCGATATCTATCGCCCGGTGCACGGCGGAGTTTTCTCGCCGGATAAGCCGTTCGCCAACACCATGCAGCGCGCCGATCAGGTCGGGGTCTATGCCCAGCAGCAATTCACCTTCGACGATCACTGGGTAGTCACCGTCGGCGGCCGCCAGGATCGCTCCAACGCCCGTACCGACGACCGCCTGAGAAACACCGGCAACAAGCAGAAGGACGAAAAGTTCACCTACCGTACCGGCCTGGTGTACCTGGCGGACAACGGCCTGGCGCCCTACATCAGCTACTCCACCTCGTTCGACCCGGTGTTGGGCACCAACTTCTACGGCGCGCCGTACAAACCCACCAGCGCCAAGCAGTCTGAGGTGGGGATCAAGTACCAACCGCCGGGCATCGACAGCTACATCACCCTGGCGCTGTTCGACCTGACCCAGGAGAACGTCCTGACCGCCGATCCCGCCCAGTCCTTGAACAAGCTGCAGACCGGCGAGATCAACGTCCGCGGCGTCGAGTTGGAAGGCAAGGCCAGCCTGGCCCAGGGCCTGGACCTGCTGGCGGCGCTGACCTGGAACGACGCCGAGGTGAGCAAGAGCAACAACCCGCTGGAAAAGGGCAAGCGGCCCACCGACACTCCGGAAAAGATGGCCTCGCTGTGGGCCGACTACAGCCTGCCCGACGGGCCGCTGGGGGGCCTGGGGTTCGGCGCCGGGGTGCGCTACATCGGCAGCACCAAGGGCGACCCCGCCAACACCCTCAACGTGCCCTCCTACACCCTGCTCGATGCCGAGGTGCACTACGACTTCGACAAACTGGTCCCGGCGGCCAAGGGCCTGCGCCTGGCGGTCAATGCCAACAACCTCACCGACAAGCACTACTACGAAAGCTGTTCGGTGAGCAGTTGCAGTGCCGGTTACGACCGCAGTCTCATCGCCAGCCTGCGCTACCGCTGGTAGGCCGGCATGCTGCGGCTACGTGAAATCTGGCTCGGGGTCCATCGCTGGCTGGCCCTGGTCCTGGGTTTGTTCCTGGCGCTCCTGGGGCTCAGCGGTGCGCTGCTGGAGCTCAAGGGGCCGATCCTGCGCTGGGAGGTCGGCGGGCAGATGCTACAGCTGGCTCCCGGCGAACACGGCACCCTGCTGGAACAGAGCGCCTGGATCAGCGCTGCGTCCAACGCCTACCCACAGTTGCACAAGGTGTTCGGTGCCGCTGCGCCGCGCCAGGGCTTTCTCGAATCGGACAACGCCATCGTCTTCGGTGCCCTCGAAGATCGTCCTGGCACCGGCATCGCCATGATCGATCCCTACAGCGCCGAGCCCCGGGGGTTCTTCGTGTTCGAGGACCTGTGGCTGGCGCGGCTGGTGGCCTTGCACCGCAGCCTGCTGTTGCCGCCGGCCTGGGGTTCGCTCCTGGTGCTGGCCTGCGGCCTGGCGCTGCTGGCCTCACTAGGTAGCGGCCTGTACCTGTGGTGGCCGGGACGGCGCAGCTGGTGGAAGGCCGCCAGCCTGCGTCCCGGCAGCCGCGGCACCCGGCGCCTGCGCGAGTGGCATAACGTCGCCGCGGCCTGGCTATGCCTGCCCCTGGCGCTGATCGCCGGCAGCGGCGCCTGGCTGGCACAACCGCAGTGGTTCGCCTGGCTGACCGGGCAACCCCTGGCGCTCAAGCCGCTGTTCTCCGCCGCCCACGGCCAGCTGCTGCTGGGCGCTCCCGGTGCCTGGCTGGCTTTTGCCTGTGGCCTGGCGCTGCCCCTGCTGTACATCACCGGCCTGCTGTTGTGGTGGCGCAAGCGCGCCGCTCGCCGGGCCGTCCCATCGTTCAAGGAAATAACCCATGACACACCGTGATCTGTTGCACCGGGCCCGCCGTGGGCTCCTGTTGGGCCTGTTGCCGCTGGGGCTGCTGTGCAGCGCCGCGGCCAGCGCCGCGACCCTCACCGACCTGGCCGGGCGCCAGGTCCAGGTACCGGACAAGGTCGAACGCATCCTGCTCGGCGAAGGCCGGATGATCTATTCGCTGTCGCTGCTGGAGGGCAAGCATCCATTCGCCCGGGTCGCCGGTTGGCAGGGAGATTTTCGCGGCCTCGACGTGCAAGGCTACGGCGCCTTCCACCGGGCCTTCCCGGAAGCCGAGAAGATACCGCTGGTGGGAGGAACCTCCGCCGATACCTTCAGCGTCGAGAAGGCCCTGGCCGTGCATCCGGACCTGGCGATCATGGCCCTGAGCGGCGGCCATGGGCCGAGCCCCGACAGCGAGGCAGTCAAGCAACTGCAAGCGGCCGGGGTGGCGGTGATCTTCGTCGACTTCAGCGACCATCCGCTGAGCAACACCGTGCCCAGCATGCGCCTCTTGGGCCAGGCCCTCGGACGTGAACAGCAGGCCCAGGCATTCATCGACTTCTACCAGCGCTCCCTGGCCCGGGTCACCGACACCCTGGCCCAGGCCGGCCAGCTCGAGCAGCCGACGATCTTCATCGACATGCTCGCCGGCCTCCAGGACTGCTGCGGCTCGCCGGGCACCGGCAACTTCGGCGAGATGATCAAGCTGGCCGGCGGTCGCAATATCGCCGACGGCCGTATCCCCGGGCCCATTGGCACCCTGAACGTGGAATACATCCTCTCCAGCGATCCGGATGTGTACGTGGCCACCGGGGTCTTCGCCGCGGGCCAGGGTGGCGTCACCCTGGGCTACTCGGCCACCCTGCAACAGGCCCACGACAGCCTGCGCCAGGCCGCCCAGCGCCCGCCACTGAACGAACTGCGAGCGGTACGCCAGGGCAACGTGCATGGCCTGTGGCATATCTTCTATGACTCGCCCGAGCACCTGGTGGCGGTCCAGGCCCTGGCCAAGTGGCTGCATCCGCAGCTGTTCAGGGACCTGGATCCGGACCAGACCCGCCGCGAGCTGTACCAGCGGTTCATGCCGATCCCCGCCAGCGGCGTGTTCGCCACGAGCCTGGCGCCATGACCCAGGCGGCTACCGAAGTGCAAGAAGCAATCGCTTCGAGCCACTACCGCCAGCGCCATGGCCGGCGGGTCCTGTTGTTATCCGGCCTGGCCTTGGTGCTGCTGCTGTCCCTGGCCCTGGATATCACCACCGGGCCTTCGGGCATGAGCCTGGAACGCTTGCTGCAAGTACTGTGGGACCCAGGCTCGATGCCCCGGGTCGAAGCGGTGATCGTCTGGAACGTGCGCCTGCCCTACGCCTTGATGGCGGTGCTGGTGGGCGCCGCCCTGGCCCTGGCCGGGGCCGAGATGCAGACGGTGCTCGACAACCCCCTGGCCAGCCCCTTCACCCTCGGCGTCTCTGCTGCCGCGGCCTTCGGCGCGGCGCTGGCCATCGTCCTCGGCCTGGGCTTGCCCGGCGTGCCGGCGCAATACCTGGTCTCGGTCAACGCCTTCGTGTTCGCCCTGGCTTCGGTGGCGCTGCTGTACCTGCTGGCGCGCTGGCGCGGGTTCGGCGTGGAAAGCCTGGTGCTGTTCGGCATCGCCCTGGTGTTCGCCTTCAACGCCCTGGTGGCCCTGCTGCAATTCGTCGCCAGCCAGGACAGCTTGCAGCAACTGGTGTTCTGGACCCTGGGCAGCCTGGCTCGTGCCTCCTGGGAAAAGCTGGCGATCCTGGCCGTGGCGCTGCTGCTGTGCCTGCCATTTTCCCTGCGCCAGAGCTGGGCCCTGACCGCCCTGACCCTGGGCGAGGAGCGGGCCCGCAGCTTCGGCGTCGATGTCGGCCGCCTGCGCCTGCTGTCGCTGCTGCGCATCAGCCTGTTGTCGGCGCTGGCGGTGTCCTTCGTCGGCACCATCGGTTTCATCGGCCTGATCGCCCCGCACATCGCCCGGTTGCTGGTGGGGGAAGACCATCGGCTGTTCCTGCCGGCCAGCGTGCTCAGCGGCGGGTTGATCCTGTCCATGGCGTCGGTGGCTAGCAAGGCGCTGATTCCCGGGGTGCTGATCCCGGTGGGCATCGTCACCGCCCTGGTGGGCATTCCGTTCTTCATGGCCATCGTCATGCGCAACCGTCGAGGTGTCCTGTGAACCATTCTTCATCCTCGGCCAAGGGCTTGAGCACCGCCGGCCTGAGCATGCACTACGGTAACCGGCAGGTGCTCGACACAGTGGACTTGCCGGCCCTGCAGGCCGGCAGCGTGACCGCACTGATCGGCCCCAACGCGGCCGGCAAGTCGACGCTGTTGCGGGGCATTGCCGGCCTGCACAAGACCTCGGGCCAGGTGCTGCTCGACGGTACCGACCTGGCCCGCCTGCCCCAGGTGGAGCGGGCACGGCATATCGTCTACCTGCCCCAGAGCCTGCCGGAGCGGACCCGGCTGTGTGCCTTCGAGGCCGTGCTCAGTGCCGCCATGGCCGGGCACCGCAGCCCCGGCTTCACTCCCGGGCGGCCAAGCCCGGCAGTGTTGCAGGGCGTCGAGCAGGTGCTGGCCGACCTCGACCTGACGCGCCTGGCGGACCGCCCCATCGACGCCCTGTCCGGCGGCCAGCGGCAACTGGTGGGCCTGGCCCAGGCCCTGGTGCGCCAGCCCAAGGTGCTGTTGCTCGACGAGCCCACCAGCGCCCTGGACCTGTACCACCAATGCCAGGTGGTAGAAGCCATCACCCATGCCACCCGCGAGCGCCAGTTGATCACCCTGGTGGTGGTCCACGACATCAACCTGGCCCTGGGTTTCAGCCAACAGGTGGTGGTCCTGCACAACGGTCGCCTGGCCGCCGCCGGCCCGGCCCTGGAGGTGATCGACCCACGGCTGCTGCGCGACGTCTATGGCGTCGATGCCAGCCTGGAACACGTGCGCGGTCGCCCCCTGGTGATGGTCGATGGCCGCCTGCCCTCCCTGTAGGCGCTGTCGAGCCCGCGAGGCTGCGACAAGGCCCGCAGGGCCTTCAATGAACGATCGGTGCCCACCATGGCTTCATTGCGCGGTGGCGCGGGCGATGCGCCAGCTCGACCAGCCATAGAGCATCAGCGCCAGGGCCGCCAGGGCGCCGCCGGCCACGCCGACATAGGCGAACCCCAGTTGCCCGCCGACCCAGCTGCCGAGCAAGGCGCCACCGCCGATGCCGATGTTGTAGATCCCGGAGAACATCGCCATCGCCACGTCGGTGGCGTCCGGTGCCAGGGTCAGGACCTTGGACTGCAGCGAGAGGCCGAACCCCATGATCGCCATGCCCCAGACCACGCTCAGGGCCACCAGCGACCAGACATGCCCGTTGAGCGGCAGCAACAGGCCCAGGCACAGCATCAACAGGGCCACGGCCACCAGCAGGAAACCCTGGGGGCTGTGGCGGTGCAGGCGGCTGAACAGCAGCGAGCCGATGATCCCCGAGCCGCCGAACACCAGCAGCACCAGGGTCACCACGTCGCCGCCCAGGCCCGAGGCCACCTTGATAAAGGGCTCGACGTAGCTGTAGGCGGTGAACTGCGCCGTCACCACCATGGCCGTCAACACATAGGCCGCCACCAGCGCCGGGCGCTTGAACAGCAGCGGCAGGCTACGCAGCGAACCAGAGTTCTGGCTGGGCAACAGCGGCAAGGTGCGGATCAGCCACAGCACCAGCAGAGCCGCCAGGCCGGCGATCACGCTGAAGGTGGTGCGCCAGCCCAGGGCCTCGCCCAGCAGGCGCCCCAGGGGAATGCCCAGGACCATGGCCAGGGAGGTGCCGGTGGCCAGCAGGCCGAGGGCCTGTACCTGTTTGCCCGCGGGGGCCAGGCGCACCGCCAGGGATGCGGTGATCGACCAGAACAACGCGTGCGCCAGGGCGATGCCGATGCGACTGAGCATCAACAGGCCGAAGCTGGTGGCCAGGCTGGACAATATGTGGCTGAGGATGAACAAGCCGAACAGCAGCGTGAGCAAGCGCCGGCGCTCGACGTTGCGGGTCAGCAGCATCACCGGCAGCGAGGTCAGGGAAACCACCCAGGCGTAGATGGTCAGCATCAGCCCGACCTGTTCGCTGGCCAGGTCGAAGCTCGCGCCGATGGCGCTCAGGAGCCCGACCGGGACGAACTCGGTGGTGTTGAAGACAAAGGCGGCCAGGGCCAACGCGATGACCGACTGCCAGTTACCTTGGGGTGTCGCCTGGGGATTGCTCATGTCGGGGTCGTACTACTCGTTCGAAGGTGGAGCGGATGATGGATCCGAGAAAAACCGGGCCCCTGCCCGGCTGGTAGCGCTGTCTGGCGCTCACGGCGAGCGCAGCCAGGGTAATGAGTCGCAGGTTAGCCAGGGGTTAGGTTGCGCGCGTTATCGAACACGCCCATGGCCAGCGCCACCACCTTGCGCAGTTGCTCGGCGCTGGCGCCATCCCGGGCTTGCACCGACAGGCCATGCAGCACCGTAGAGTAATAATCGCCCAGGGAAGTTGCATCGCCATGACCTGCCAGCTCCCCCGCCTGCACCGCCGCCTGCAGCCGCTGGACGATGCTGGCGGTGCGCGCCCGCCGGTGCTCGGCCAGCCACTGGCGCACGCCGTCGTTGTCGCTGGAGCAGTTCACCGCCGAGGACACCACCATGCACCCCAGGGGCTGGCCTGGCCGGGTATAGAGTTGCACGGCCTCGTCGAGCAGGCGGGCGATGGCGGCACGGGCACTGGGCTCTTCGGCCAGGGCGCGGTCGGCGAAACCGCCCTCATGGCTCTCGTACAGCTCGATGGCTTCGCGAAACAGCGCCTCCTTGGAGCCGAAGGCAGCGTAGATCCGTGCCGAGGCGATGCCCAGCGCGGCCACCAGGTCGGCCATGGAGGTGGTTTCAAAACCACGGGCCCAGAACAGTTCGAGCGCCTGGCGCAACGCCTGGTTGCGATCGAATTCGCGGGGTCTTCCAGCCATGGGAATCGGGTATCTCGTCAGGATGAGCGGCGATCGGTGGGGCCCGATCGGCGGCCGGCACGGGGCGCCGGGACGAAATGATATTAGATTTGCGCGCTCCCCGGGCCATTTTCCCTGCCCGGGGACGACGGTCGAGGCTCAGCCCGCCTGCTCTTCCAGGAACGGCAGTAAGTGGGCAAGGAAGGCTTCTGGCGCCTCCTCCATGATGAAGTGCCCGCAGTCCGGCACGATGGCGCCCCGCAGGTTGCTGGCCCGGCCCTGCAGGGTCAGCAGCGGTGCATCGTTGGTGGCATGCTCGGCGCCGATGGCCAGCACCGGCATGTCGAGCATGCGTTCGGCGCGCTGCTGGTTCTGGCGCACGGTCTCGGGAATCGCCCGGTAGTAGGCGAAGCCCGCACGCAGTCCGCCAGGGGCGGCATAGGCCTGGATGTACTCCTCGCTGGCCACCGCTTCGCGGCGATGGGACCACT
Organism: Pseudomonas piscis; assembly: GCF_009380155.1. Taxonomy (GTDB): domain Bacteria; phylum Pseudomonadota; class Gammaproteobacteria; order Pseudomonadales; family Pseudomonadaceae; genus Aquipseudomonas; species Aquipseudomonas piscis. The sequence goes on from NZ_WHUV01000005.1 coordinate 38,807, forward strand.
TGTCGAAGATGTAGTTGAGGTAGACCCGCTCCCGGCCGGCGATCAGCGCTTCCGGCAAATCGCGCAGCTGGTTGAACATGAAGTGCCAGAGAAAGATGTTCTGCCCCGGTTCGACGAAGATCGGCGGCGCCTCGGCCAGCCCCGGAATCACCGCCTCGGTCAGCGCCAGGCGCTCCACGGCCTCGGGCCGGTCGCTGGCCAGGGCGTAGGCGACCCACATGCCCACGTCATGGCCGACCACGCTGTAGCGTTCGAACCCCAGCTGCTCCATCACTCGGTGCAGCACACCGGCCACGGCGCCGGTGTCGTAGCCATGCTCCGGGCGATCGGATTGCCCGGTGCCCGGCGGGTCCACGGCGATGGCCTGGAAACCCCTGGCGGCCAGGGCCTGGATCACCTCGCGCCAGGCGTACCAGGTCTGCGGCCAGCCGGGAATCAGCAGCACCGGCCGGCCACTGCCGGCACTGACGCAATGGATCCGCTGGCCGTCGATGCGCACGTAGCGATGGGCCAGGCCGTTGGCATCGACCTGGGTGTTGTCGGTAAAGGCATTCATCAATAGTGATCTCCGTGGGAAAGGTTCAGGCGATGCCGAGCATGGCGTTGATCTGTTGGCGGTCGATGCGGGCACCGGCGAAGTCGTCGAAGATCCGTTCGGTGACGCGGATCATGTGGCGGTTGATGAACTCCACGCCTTCCCGGGCGCCGTCCTCCTGGTCCTTGAGGCAGCACTCCCACTCCAGGGTCGCCCAGCCGCCGTAGTCGTATTGCGCCAGCTTGGAAAAGATCCCCTTGAAATCCACCTGGCCGTCGCCGAGCGAACGGAACCGCCCGGCCCGCTCGACCCAGGAGCTGTAGCCGCCGTAGATGCCCTGGCGCCCGCTGGGATTGAACTCGGCATCCTTGACGTGAAACATGCGGATGCGCTCGTGGTAGATGTCCAGGTACGCCAGGTAGTCCAGTTGCTGCAGCACGAAGTGGCTGGGATCGAAAAGGATGTGGCAACGCGGATGCCGATCCACCAGGTCGAAGAAGCGCTCGAAACTGGTGCCGTCGTGCAGGTCCTCGCTGGGATGGATCTCGTAGCACAGGTTGACCCCCTGCTCGTCGCAGGCATCGAGGATCGGCCGCCAGCGCCGCGCCAGTTCGGCGAACGCGGTCTCGATCAGGCCGTCGGGGCGCTGGGGAAAGGGAAACAGGTAGGGCCAGGCCAGCGAGCCGGAGAAAGTGCCCATGTCATCCAGCCCCAGGCGCCGGGAAGCCCGCGCCGCCAGTTGCATGCGTTCCATGGCCCAGTCGGTGCGCGCCTTGGGATTGCCGCGCAGGGCCTCGGGGGCGAAGTTGTCGCACATCGCGTCGTAGGCCGGGTGTACCGCCACCAGCTGGCCGAAGATGTGGGTGGTCAGCTCGCTGATCACCAGGCCGTGCTCGGCCAGTTGACCCTTGACCTCATCGCAGTAGTCCTGGCTGTGCGCCGCTGTGGCGACATCGAACAGCCGCTCGTCCCAGGCCGGGACCTGCAACGCCTTGAAACCCAGGTCGGCGGCCCAGCGGGCAATGCCCGGCAGGTCATTGAATGGCGCCGTGTCGGCGCTGAACTGCGCCAGGTGCAGGCTGGGACCCTTGAGGGTTTTCATCGAACGCTCCTATTATTTGTCGATTGACAAAGAATAGGAACAAGCCGCTGCCAACGTCAACTGTTCAATCGTCGGAAAGGCCCTGGCGCAGGCCTTCTCCGCCATTGGAAAAAACGCCGAAGCCCAGGTAAATCAACGTCTCCAACACCATCGACGGAGCCTGATCGACGGCTGAAAAAAAGCCCGCGAACAGGGTCGCGGGCCGCTTTGGCGCAATGGCCCGAGGTCATTCGCTCGGGCGGCGGTAGACCTCGCGACCGGCGAAATAGGTGCTCAGCACCTGGGTGTCGGCCAATTGCTCATCGGGGACCTGGAACACATCGCGATCGAGCACTATCAGGTCGGCCTGCTTGCCCGGGACCAGGCTGCCGATCTGCTGTTCCAGGCCGATGGCGCGGGCGGCATTGCGGGTGTAGGCGTAGAACATGGCCTGGCGGTCGATACCCTCGTTCTTGTTCAACACCCCCTTGGGGCCCTTGCGACTGACCGCCTGGGCGATGGCCTTCCATGGCTCGGGCGTGCTCACCGGCCAATCGCTGGCACCGGCGATGGTGGCGCCGTTCTTGAACAACGAGCGCGCCGGGTACATGAACTGAAACTGCATGGCCGTGATGTAGGGCTTGAGCAGATCGATGCTCAGCTCATCGGCGGAAGCCCAATACAGCTGCATCGAGGCGATCACGTCCAGCGGCTTGAAGCGCGCGAATTCCTTGGGATTGACCATTTGCAAGTGGGTGATCGAGTGCACCACGCCGCTATGGCGCTGGCGCCGGGCTTGCTCGATGCCGTTGAGCGACTCACGCACCGCGCGATCGCCGATGGCGTGCACATGCACCAGCCAGCCACGGGCGTCGGCGGCGCTGACCAGCTCGCCGAAATGCGCCGGGTCGATCAGCAGCTCGCCGCCCTTTTGCGAGTTCTTGTAGGGCGTCAGCAAGGACGCGGTCTGGGCCGGGAACTCGGCGACGCCATCGGCGAAGATCTTGATCCCCGGCAAGCTCAGGTTGGGCACATCGAGAAACTGCCGGCGCACCTGGTCCAGCACCGCAAGATCCGCTGGCCGGCTCTTGGGATTGGCCACCATCAGCGCAGCGACCCGCAGCTCCAGTTCGCCTTGCTCGGCCAGCGCCTTGTACACCGGCAAGACGCCCACGGTCTGGGCCGTGGGATGCATGGCGAACAGCGCGTCACTGGGTACCGCGTTGGCCGCCGGGTCCATCAGCGCGGTGATGCCCAGGCTGTGGTTCAGGTCCCTGGCGGCACGCCCGGCCTCGAGCATCTGTTCGAAACTCGGCGCCGGGACCTGGGAGGTCAGGGCCGAGAGCCCGGCATCGGCGACGAAGCCATTGGGCGTGCCATCGGGATGGTGACCGATGGTCGCCACCGCCTCGCCCGTCAGCGCCTTGACCCGCTGGGCGTCGATGCCGGCGCGCTTGAGCATGGCGCGGTTGGCCCAGCCAGTGTGGTAGTCCCAGCCGACGAACAGAATCGGTGTATCCGCCCACTCGCCCTGATTGAAGCGTTGCTCCAGCGCATCCACCTGGCTCCAGTAGGTGGAAGGAAAACCGCTGACGCTCAGGGTATCGCCATGGCGCGCCTTGCCGTCGTCGCGCCAGCCGCGCAGGCGCCGCTCCAGTTCATCCAGCGGCAACTGCTGGCTTTCCAGGTCCGCGGCCTTGAGCTTGAGACCGCCGAAGATCGCGTGGCTGTGACTGTCGATGAAGCCGGGCATCAGCACCTTGCCCTGCAAGTCGACCACCTGGGTGCCGGCCGCCTTGAGCGCCAGCACCTGGGCGTCGCTGCCGACCTTGACGATCCGCCCCTGCTCCACCGCCACCGCCTGCTGCAGGGGCTGGCCCTGCTCGGCGGTAAACACCTTGCCGTTGTAGAGCAGCAGGTCCACCGCTGCCAGGCTCGACAGCGATGTACCAACCAGCGCCGAGGCCAGCATGATCTTCAGAGCGTTTTTCATTGTCGTTGGCACCCCTTGGTCAGAATGGCCACGAGACTAGCCAAGCCCGGGGGGATTTAAGAATACTGCGCCGAGCAACTCATTCTTTCCAAAGAGGCAAGACCCATGGACCAACTGGGCGCCATCAGCATGTTCGTCGCCACCGCCGACCAGGGCAGCTTCACCCGCGCCGCCGCCTGCCTGGGCAAGACCACCTCGGCCCTGACCAAGGCGGTGACGCACTTGGAGACCCAACTGGGCACGCGGCTGTTCGAACGCTCCACGCGCCGCATCGCCCTGACCGAGGCCGGGCATCTCTACCTGGCCAGTGCTCGCCAGGTGCTGTTCCAACTGCAACAGGCCCAGGAACACATCGACCAACTGCAACAGGAAATGTGCGGCACCTTGCGCCTGGTGGCACCGCCCTCCTTTGCCCCGGCCTTTCTCAACGCGGTGTGCTACCGCTTTCTCGAGCTCTACCCGCAGATGCGCCTGGAGGTGGAGCTGACCGACGAGTTCGTCGACCTGCTCGCTGGCGGCTACGACCTGGCGGTGCGCGACGGCCCGGTGGACCTGCCGGACCTGATCGCCCGGCCACTGACCGCCAATCGCATTCTGCTCTGTGCCAGCCCGCGCTACCTGCAACGCAAGCCGCTGGCGGTGACCCCGCAGACTTTCCACGAACACGACTGGCTGATCTTCCGCCACCCGGCGCTGAACCCGCACTTCTGGCGCTTCAGCCTCGGGGGCCAGCAGCATCGAGTGGCCCAGCCCGTGCCACGGCTGGCCAGCGACAACTACGATTTCCTGTTCGGCGCGCTGCTGGCCGGCCTGGGCCTGTAACTGTGCCCGCAGTGGAGCGCGGCGCCCTACCTGCAACGCGGCGAACTGGTGCAACTGCTACCGGAGGCAGTGCTCGATCCGGAGCAGTTCGGCCCGCGGATCCACGCGATCTACCCGGTGCACCGGCGGCAAACGCGCAAGCACCAGGCGTTCATCGAATGCCTGAAAGAGCACCTGGACCAGCAGCACTTGCACTGATCCGCGCTGCCGTCAGCCGCCTTGCTGCAGCACCGGGATCAACCGCGCCGGCTTGACCGACTTGAACGAGAAACTGGAGTAGATCTCCTTGACCGCCGGCAAGGTCTGCAGCACCTCGCGGGCGAACTCGCCGAAGGACTCTAGGTCCTTGGCCAGCACTTCGAGGAGAAAGTCATAACGCCCGGAGACGTTGTGGCAGGCGATGATCTCGGGAATCTCCAGCAACCGTTGCTCGAAGGCCCGGGCGGTCTCGCGGGAGTGGGATTCCATCATGACGCTGACGAAGGCGGTGACGCCGTAGCCCAGGGCCTTGGGCGAGAGGATCGCCTGGTAGCCGGTGATCACCCCGCTCTCTTCCAGGAGCTTGACCCGGCGCCAGCAGGGAGAGGTGGTGAGCGCGACACTGTCGGCCAGTTCGGCGGTGGTCAGCCGTGCGTTGTCTTGCAGCGCGACCAGCAGGGCTTTGTCGGTACGATCCAGGCCAGCGGGCATATTTTGCCTCTTAATCTTGTTTTTATGGTTTTTTATTCCAATCGAGCGCTTTTACAGGGGCCAGATTAGAAAATATTGCGCCGGATTTGAGCATAGCATTAGAGCAAATCAGGAGCGTCCACCATGAACAATAAAAACAGTGACCTTGGTTTTTCCACCCGCGCCATCCATCACGGCTACGACCCCCAGCAGCACCAGGGTGCGTTGATCCCGCCGATCTACCTGACGTCCACCTTCACCTTCGCCACTGCCGAATACGGCGCGGGTTGCTTTGCCGGCGAAGAGCCCGGCTATTTCTACACCCGTATCGGCAACCCGACCCTGGCCCTGCTGGAGTCACGCATGGCCGACCTGGAACACGGCGAGGCCGCGGTGGCCTTCGGCTCCGGCATGGGGGCCATCGCCGCCACTCTCTGGACCTTGCTGCGTCCGGGGGACGAGATCCTGGTCAACCGTACCCTCTACGGCTGCACCTTCGCCCTGCTGCACCACGGCCTCGGTGAATTCGGGGTCAAGGTGCGCCATGTGGACATGGCCGAGCCAGGCCAGTTGCAGGCCGCCATCAGCCCCGATACGCGGGTGATCTACTTCGAATCGCCAGCCAACCCCAATATGCAATTGGTCGACATCGGCGCCGTGGCCGCGATCGCCCACCAGTACCGCGACCTCACCCTGGTGGTAGACAACACCTACTGCACGCCCTACCTGCAGCGCCCCCTGGAACTGGGTGCGGACCTGGTGCTGCATTCGGCCACCAAGTACCTGAGCGGCCACGGCGACATCACCGCCGGCGTAGTCGTCACCCGCCAGGAACTGGCGCAGAAGATCCGCCTGCAAGGCCTGAAGGACCTGACCGGCGCCGTGCTGTCGCCCCAGGATGCCTTCCTGCTGATGCGTGGACTCAAGACCCTGGCCCTGCGCATGGACCGCCACTGCGCCAACGCCCTGGCCGTGGCTCGCTACCTGGAGGCGCATCCGCTGGTGCAATGGGTGGCTTACCCCGGCCTGCCGTCCTTCGCCCAGTACGCCCTGGCCCGGCAACAGATGAAATTGCCCGGCGGCATGATCGCCTTCGAACTCAAGGGTGGCCTGGCCACCGGCACCCGTTTCATGAATGCCCTGCAACTGTTCAGCCGGGCGGTGAGCCTGGGGGATGCCGAGTCCCTGGCCCAGCACCCGGCGAGCATGACCCATTCCACCTACAGCCCCGAGGAGCGCGCCGAGCACGGCATCGCCGAAGGCCTGGTACGCCTGTCGGTGGGCCTCGAGGACATCGACGACCTGCTGGCCGACCTCGACCAGGCCCTGCAAGCCTGCGCCGCCACCGCGCCGCTGCTGGCCTTCGGCAAGGCGCTGCCCTGAACCGGACCAGTTGCAAACTACCATCCGGATGGCCGCCGAGCCGGCCATCCATGCAGCACCCGCAACACCCTTAGAACCGTTACCCACAGGAGTGGAACCAACAATGAGTCGTATCAATAACAAAGCCACCCAACTGCTCAGCGCCATGATCCTCGCCGGTCTCGCCTGCCATTCCCTGGCCGCCGACACCATCCGGATCGGTATCGCCGGGGCCAAGACCGGCCCGGTAGCGCAATACGGCGACATGCAGTTCAGCGGCGCGCGCATGGCCATCGAGCAGATCAACGCCAAGGGCGGCGTCGACGGCAAGAAGCTCGAAGCCGTTGAATACGACGACGCCTGCGATCCCAAGCAAGCGGTGGCCGTGGCCAACAAGGTGGTCAATGACGGCGTCAAGTACGTGGTCGGCCACCTGTGCTCCAGTTCCACCCAGCCAGCGTCGGACATCTATGAAGACGAAGGCATCGTGATGATCACCCCGGCCGCCACCAGCCCGGAGCTGACCTCCCGTGGCTACAAAATGGTGTTCCGCACCATCGGCCTGGACAATGCCCAGGGTCCGGCGGCAGCGCGCTACATCGCCAAGCTCAAGCCCACCAACGTCGCCGTGCTCCACGACAAGCAGCAGTACGGTGAAGGTATCGCCAGCTCGGTCAAGGACATCCTTGGCAAGGAAGGTATCAAGGTGGCGATGTTCGAAGGCATCAACGTTGGCGAGCGCGACTACTCCTCGATCCTGGCCAAGATCAAGCAGGCCAACGTCGACTTCGTGTACTTCGGCGGCTACCACCCGGAAATGGGCCTGCTGCTGCGCCAGGCCAAGGAAAAGGGCCTGACCGCACGCTTCATGGGGCCTGAGGGCGTGGGCAACGACTCCATCTCGCAGATCGCCAAGGATGCCTCCGAAGGCATGTTGGTGACCCTGCCCAAGTCCTTCGACCAGGACCCGGCGAACAAGGAGCTGGTGGCAGCCTTCGAAGCCAAGAAGGAAAACCCCAGCGGCCCATTCGTGCTGCCCTCCTACTCGGCAGTAGAGGTGATTGCCGGCGCCATCGCCGCAGCCAAGAGTGAAGATCCGGAGAAGGTCGCCGAGGCGATCCACGCCGGTACCTTCAAGACCCCGACCGGGGACCTGAGCTTCGATGAAAAAGGCGACCTCAAGGACTTCAAGTTCGTGGTCTACGAGTGGCACTACGGCAAGCCGAAGACAGCAACGGCCGATAACGCCGGGCTCTAAAGTCCCGTACCGGGCGCCGCCAATCTGGCGGCGCCCGGACGCTTTCAGGTGCAAGGCCTGAAAGCGTCCGGCAAGACGGCCCTCCTGGAGCCAAACTTTTCGCCATAATTCCCGAGTACTCTAGTTGGGAATAAGTTGAAATCCTGGTAACAAAAAGAACCACGCCAGGTAACACTTCCCTCTATCTCCATTCTAAAACCATACCCCCCAATCACTTTTAAATCAGGTCAGGTTTTTTCTGAAAATCGTTAGCGTGCTTTGTTTTATCCGCAACTTTAAATCCTGAAACCTGCCCTGCAAGCTCAACTAAAATTCGCTCTAGAGCCCTGAAAAGCCCGAGACAGAAGGCCCCTGCCATTAATGAAAGCCCAAACCATGGGGCGACAAGCTGTCGCTCGAACGCCTGCCCCTGTTAGGCAAAGGTCGCGCCATGGCGGTAACCAAGCACCCAATCAAGGCATTCTGCCATCCAACTAAAACGTTAAAGCTAAAAACCAGTCCTCCAGCAAGCGTTACCGCCAAAGATGAAACTAATGTTACTGCACAAGCGAAAAACCACCGCAACTAAAAAGTCAATAAAGACAGATGCCAGCTCCACTTATTTCAGCAAAAAAATACTGTTTGCTAACTAAATTATATTTTGTATATCGTGCGCAACATCAAATTGCCAGCTTTAGAAGTCACTTCAGCCAGCATCTTTAAGGAGAGAAGAACATGGATCCCTTTCTCGGCGAAATCCGCCTGTTCCCCTGGGGTTGGGCACCTGAAGGCTGGCTCCCGTGCGAGGGGCAAATCTTGCCATTCAACAGCAACGTGGCGCTGGCCTCCCTGCTGGGCAAGACCTTCGGTGGCGATGGCACCACCACCTTCGGCCTGCCGGACCTGCGTGGCCGGGTAGCCCTGGGACAGAACCTCAAGCCCTCGACTGTTCCTCCGATCATGGATGTCCATGTGCTGGGCACTCAGGGCGGCACTGAAACAGTGGCCATGCCGCAAAGTTCGCTGCTCGCGCACACCCATGCCACCCATGTCTCGAATACCACCGGTAACGCTGGCCCTGCCGGCAACATTCCCGCCATCAGCTCGAACACCGCGGGCGCGGTTGCAAAACCGACCTACGCCCTGGCGGCGAACAATCCTATGCGCATCAACAGCGCCACGGTCGCTCCGACCGAGGGCTTGCCCATGCAGAACATGCAACCTTCCATCGTCGGCTGTTTCTGCATTGCCACGACCGGCACCTACCCTCCGCGCCCCTAACGGCTATCTACAGGCCCTCAAGCAAGGAAACTGATATGTCTGAAGCCTTCGTCGGAGAGATCCGCATATTCGCTGGTAACTATCCACCTCAAGGTTGGACAGTGTGTGACGGCAAGCTTCTCTCGATCAACGACTACCAAATCCTGTATTCGCTACTGGGTACCCTGTACGGCGGCAACGGCACCACCACCTTCGCCGTGCCGAACTACTCCGACCGCCTCGTTGTAGGGATGGGAAGTGGTCCGGGCCTGACCCCAAGGGCACTGGTGACAACCATGGGAGTGACAGCAGTCACCATGCGCCCGGAGAACACGCCAAGCCATAGCCACTCCTTCAACGTGAGCACCGACAACGCCACCTCCTCAGAACCCTCCCCCGCGGCCACTCCCAAGAAGATGACCTTCGGCACGTTCCCGGGTGCGGGCATCATCACTGGCCTGTACAGCAAGGGAACCGGTACCTCTCCCGCCCAAGCCCTGGACCCGGCCTTTCTCGACACGGCGCTGATCCCCCCCAGCATCAACGCGACCCCTCATTCAAACCTGATGGGCTCACTGAGCATCTGCTACATCATTTGCCTGGCCGGCCTGTACCCGACCCGCAGCCAGTAACTTTTATCACTCAATCTGGAATGACCGATCATGGACGCGTTTACCGGTGAAATCAGACTGTTCCCCTACAACTTCGCACCGCGAAACTGGGCCTATTGCGATGGTTCGACCCTTACTGTCCAACAGAATCCGGGGCTCTTTTCGGTCATTGGCAACATGTATGGCGGCACTCCAGGGATAACCTTCCAACTGCCCGATCTCAGCGGACGCGTCGCCATGGGTGCCGGAGCCCTCAGCCAGTTCGCCGTGGGTATCAAGATGGGCGCCGACCGGATACAGCTGCAGCCCAATAACATCTCGTCCCATACCCACTTGGTCCTGGCCAAGGACGGCAGCGAAACGGCAGCGGCCCTGGACACCCCCAACAACACCGCTTACCTGGCACAACCACGCAATGTGCGCTTGTACAGCACCGTCATCCCGACGTCGGGCGACCAAACGCTGGACCCCGGTACAGTGGGACCGGCCGGCAACCCCACGATCCCGCCGACGATGCGCAACACCATGCAGCCCTACCTGACGTTGTGCTATTGCATCTGCCTGGATGGCGAGTACCCGATCAAACCCTGATGACGTACTCCACGCACCTCCCACCAACGGCAGGCCCCCAGGTCGTACTGCGCCAGCAGGACGACCTCGATCGGGCGTTTCTGCATGGGCTGTACCTGTCGCGCCGCTGGGCCGAGGTCAGCGCGGTGCCCGGCTGGCATGACGCCCAGCGCCGTGCCTTCCTGGTGTCCCAGGCTGAGTTGCAACGCCAGCACTATGAAAAACACTACCCCGCGGCGGATTTCCTGATCATCGAGCAGGCGGGCCTCCCCATCGGGCGCCTGTGCGTGAATCGCCAGGCGAACGATGTGCGCATCGTCGATATCGCCCTGCTCCCGGCTTGGCACGGCCAGGGCATTGGCACGCAATTACTGCAGAGCCTGCTCGCCGAGGCCGATGCCCTGGGCCGCTCCTGCAGCCTGAGCGTCGAACAAGGCAGCCCGGCCCGCAGGCTCTATGAGCGCCTGGGCTTCCAGAGCGGCGCCGAAAGCGGCCTCTATACCCAGATGCAGCGGCCCGTCCGGCCTGTTGCACAAGAGGACCTCGACAACCCTTGAGTGTCGTGCAGGACCTGGCCATTGGGCCGGTTGTAGCGATGTTGTAACCGCTTGACCTTTATCAACATTCACGCTGGACACGACCCGCAAGCCGGTCGCAAGGCAGGAAGCCCCATGAAAACGCCACTTATCGCGCTAGGTACCTGGGTGAAACGCCCACTGCTTTCACTCTTTATGCTGCTGGTCATGCTGCCCCTGGCGAACCAGGCAATGGCCGCGGCTCCAGTGATCACCAGCCCGGCCTCGGGCAGTACCTTGCCCAGCGTGGCGGTGGGCCAGTCCATGAGCATCCCCATCAGTTCCACTGGCGGAGCCCTGCCTCTGGACAAGTGGGTGGAATGCGATGCCAACGACCCGGACTACGATGGCGTGACCCCCTGCCTGCCCTCGGGCCTGATCCTCGATCCGTCACCGGGCAGCGCAACCACCACGCTTCACGGCGCTCCAACCACCGCCGGCAGCTACACCTTCAGCATCACCCTCAATGACGGCCTGAATCAGGGCGGTGTCGCCACCTACACCCTGTTGGTCACGGGCGGGGCAACGCCGACCCTGACGTCGGTCTCCCCCAACACCGGCACCACCGCCGGCGCTACCGCCGTCACCCTGAGCGGCACCAACCTGACCGGGGCGACCGCGGTCAGCTTTGGCGGCACGGCCGCCACGGGTTTTAGCGTCAGCAATGCCAGCACCATCACCGCCACTACCCCGGCCCACGCCGCTGGCGCGGTGAATGTGATGGTTACCACCCCAAGCGGCACGGCGACCCTGACCAATGCCTATACCTATGCCGTGCCGGCTCCGACCGTTGGCCCGGTAAGCGCCACGGTCGTGGCCAACAGCAGCAGCAACCCGATCACCCTGAGCCTGAGTGGCGGCGCGGCCACCAGCGTGGCCGTCTCCACCGCCGCGACCCACGGCACCGCCACCGCCACGGGCACCAGCATCACCTACACACCCACCGCCGGTTACTCCGGCAGCGACACCTTTGCCTATACCGCCACCAACGCCAGCGGCACCTCCAGCCCGGCCACCGTGACCATCACCGTCAGTGCGCCGACCCTGGCGATAACGCCGACCACTGTGCCCAACGGCACTCAGGGCACGGCCTACAGCACGACCCTGACTGCCTCCGGCGGCACTGCGCCCTACACCTACGCAATCACCAGCGGCAGCCTGCCGGCCGGGCTGAGCCTGCACACCAGCAGCGGTTTGGTCAGTGGCACACCGAGCGCCAGTGGCACCGCCAACCTGACCGTCACCGCCACCGACGCCAACAGCGCCACCGGCTCCAGGGCCTACACCTTGACGATCAACGCTCAGGCGCCGGTTGCCAACGCCGTCAGCGCCACGGTCGTGGCCAACAGCAGCAGCAACCCGATCACCCTGAATATCACCGGTGGCACCGCTGCCAGCGTGGCCGTCGCCACCGCCGCGACCCACGGGACCGCTACCGCCACGGGCACCAGCATCACCTACACACCCACCGCCGGTTACTCCGGCAGCGACACCTTCGCCTATACCGCCACCAACGCCAGCGGCACCTCCAGCCCGGCCACCGTGACCATCACCGTCAGCGCTCCCACCCTGGTGATTACTCCGGCCAGTTTCAGCAATGGTACGGTGGGCACGGCCTACAGCATCATTCTCAGCACCAGCGGCGGCACGGCGCCCTACTCCTACAACATCACCAGCGGCAGCCTGCCTTCCGGGCTGAGCCTGAATACCATCACCGGCGCGATCAACGGTACGCCAACGGCCAGCGGCACCAGCAACCTGACCATCACCAGCACCGACAACAACGGTGTTACAGGCAACCAGGCCTATTCCCTGCAAATCAATGCACAGGCCCCAGTAGCCAACTCGGTCAGCGCCACGTTGGCAGCCAACAGCATCAGTAACCCGATCACCCTGAGCCTGAGTGGCGGTGCCGCCACCAGCGTGGCCGTCTCCACCGCCGCGACCCACGGCACCGCTACCGCCACCGGCACCAGCATCACCTACACCCCTGCCCCTGGTTACTCCGGCAGCGACACCTTCGCCTATACCGCCACCAACGCCAGCGGCACCTCCAGCCCGGCCACCGTGAGCCTCACCATCAACGCTCCAACCCTGGTGATTACTCCGGCCAGTTTCACCAATGGCACGGTGGGCACGGCCTACAGCACCATTCTCAGCACCAGCGGCGGTACTGTGCCCTACTCCTACAACATCACCAGCGGCAGTCTGCCCGCGGGCCTGAGCCTGAACACTCTCACCGGCGCGATCAGCGGTACGCCAACGGCCAGCGGCACCAGCAACCTGACCATCACTAGCACCGACAACAACGGTGTTACAGGCAACCAGGCCTATTCCCTGCAAATCAATGCACAGGCCCCAGTAGCCAACTCGGTCAGCGCCACGGTCGCGGCCAACAGCAGCAGTAACTCGATCACGTTGAGCATCACCGGCGGTGCTGCTACCAGCGTGGCCGTCTCCACCGCCGCGACCCACGGCACCGCTACCGCCACCGGCACCAGCATCACCTACACACCCACTGCCGGTTATTCCGGCAACGACACCTTCGCCTATACCGCCACCAACGCCAGTGGCACTTCGAGCCCGGCCACCGTGACCCTCACCGTCAGTGCACCGACCCTGAGTATCAACCCCGCGACCCTGGGCGCAGGCACCAGCGGCACGGCCTACAGCGCGGTCCTCAGCAGTTCCGGAGGCAGCGCGCCCTACACCTACAGCATCACCAGCGGCAGCCTGCCCGCTGGCCTGAGCCTGAACTCCAGCACCGGGACAATCAGCGGTACGCCAACGGCCAGCGGCACCAGCAACCTGACCCTCACCAGCACCGATAGCAACGGCGCCACGGGCTCGCGGGCCTACTCGATCAGCATCAGCGCCGTGCCCATCAGCGTGCCGGCCTCCAGCCAGATCCTCTCGGCCGGAGAAGAAGCCATCGTCGACCTGACCCAAGGCGCCACGGGCGGCCCCTTCACCCAGGTCATCCTGGGTACGGTGAGTCCGGCCTCGGCCGGTAGGGCCATGATGCGCGGCCCCTTCTCGATGCGCTTCGTGCCCTCGGCGGCCTTTGCCGGTACCGCGATCATCAGCTTCAGGTTGCACAACGGCACGGGCTCCAGCGCTGCCAGCACGTTCAGCTTCATCGTCCAGCCGCGTCCGGACCCCACCAAGGATGGCGAAGTGATCGGCCTGCTCAATGCCCAAAGCCGGAGCGCAGAACGCTTTGCCAGTACCCAGATGGACAACTTCAACCATCGACTGGAACAACTGCATCAAATGCGTTGCGAGCGCAATTCGTTCAATGCCAGCCTGCGCAAGGACGGTAGCGACCTGCCCCTGGGCGAGATGGCCAAGGCCATCGAGCAGCAACTGGGGAGTTCGGCAAACCAGACCGAGCAGCAAAAACGCGAAGCTGCGAGCGCTGCGCAAAATGGCGAGTGCCAACAGCAGGCCCTGGCGTTCTGGAGCGATGGTTTCGTCAACAACGGCTCGACCCATGCCCGCGGCGCCCGTGACAACAGCTTCACCACCATGGGCCTGAGCGCCGGTGCCGACTATCGCCTGTCGCCTACCGTCATCGCCGGTATAGGCATCGGCTACGGCACTGATCGCAGCGAGATTGGCGACCACAAGACCCGCAGCGATGCGGACGCCATCGGCATCGCCACCTATCTGAGCCTGAACCCCGCCTCGCAGTTCTACCTGGACGGCTTGCTGGGCTATAACCGCATCAGCTTCGATTCGCGTCGCTACATCACCGGCAGCGCCAACGACTACGCCCGTGGCTCGCGCGATGCCGACCAGTTGTTCGCGTCCCTCACCGCCAGCTACGAATACCGCCAGGGCCAGCTGTCGCTGACGCCCTATGGGCGTTTCAATGCCAGCACCACGCGCCTGGACGCCTTCAGAGAAAACGGTGGAGGCATCTACAGCCTGTCCTATGAGGAACAGCGCCAGCAGAACTTCACGTCCTACCTGGGCCTGCGTACCGGCTATGACCTGATGACCCGGGTCGGTGTGGTCACTCCCAAGGTAGGCCTGGCTTGGGGGCACAATTTCAGCACCCACAGCGACTACAAGATGCGCTACACCGACCAGGGCGACGAGGGCATCTTGTATCGCCTCAAGCCTGACGCCCAGGACAGCGATTTCGCCAGCCTGGACATGGGTATGGACTTCAACCTCGGACGCGCCTGGCAACTGGGCTTCTCCTACAAGACCGCCCTGGGCTCCGATGAGCGCAACGACAGCTTCCGCCTGGGCCTGAACGGCAAGTTCTAGACCTAAAATAGGCTAGCGGTAGTGGC
Organism: Pseudomonas piscis; assembly: GCF_009380155.1. Lineage (GTDB taxonomy): Bacteria > Pseudomonadota > Gammaproteobacteria > Pseudomonadales > Pseudomonadaceae > Aquipseudomonas > Aquipseudomonas piscis. The sequence continues at coordinate 53,826 of NZ_WHUV01000005.1, forward strand.
CGGCACCATGCAGCGGGAACCCCTTCCCCTGTACTGCAGAAAAAAACACCCCGCCGGAGCCAGGCTCCGGCGGGGTGTTTTTTCTCACCCGATAACGGATCGGGACAAGCGCCTATCGACCATCAGGCCGCTGGCAAGCTCCCGGCGTCGATCTCACCTGCGGTGCGCTCCAGCGCGCGACGGGTCTTGTCCACCAGCTCGTCGATATCCGTCCGAGTCGCCACCAGGGCCGGGGCCATGATCATCCGGCCCAGGGTCGAGCGAATGATCACCCCCTCCTCGAAACCCAGGGTGCGACAGCGCCAGGCGATGTCGTTCTCGTTGGCGAAGCGCTGGCGGCTGGCCTTGTCCTTGGCCAATTGCAAGGCGGCCACCAGACCGGTGCCCTGGATCTCTCCAATCAGCGGATGGTTGCCGAACACCTCCCGCAGGCACTGCTGCAAGTACGGGCCGGTATCGTCGCGGACCCGGTCCACCACGCCCTCGTCGCGCAAGGCCTTGAGGTTGGCGATGGCCACGGCCGCCGCCACCGGATGCCCGGAATAGGTCAGGCCGTGGGCGAACACGCCACCCTCCTCCACCAGCACCTGGGCGATGCGCTTGCCCAGCACCAGGCCACCCATGGGCACGTAGCCACTGGTCAGGCCCTTGGCGATGGACAGGGTGTCGGGCTCGAAACCGAAATGCTGGTGGGCGAACCACTGGCCGGTGCGCCCGAACCCGCCGATCACCTCGTCGGCGCACAGCAGCACGTCGTACTGGCGGCAGATGCGCTGGATCTCTGGCCAGTAGCTTTGCGGCGGGAAGATCATGCCCCCTGCGCCCTGGAAGGGTTCGGCGATGAACCCGGCGACGTTCTCGGCCCCCAGTTCGAGGATCTTCTCCTCCAATTGCCGGGCGCAACGCAGGCCGAACTCGGCCGGGCTCAAGTTGCCCTCATGGGCGAACCAGTAGGGTTCGTCGATATGCGCGACATCCGGAATCAGCCCGCCCATTTCATGCATGAACTTCATGCCGCCCAGGGCCGTGGCCGCGAGCGTCGAGCCGTGATAGCCGTTCCAGCGGCCGATCATCACCTTCTTCTGCGGCTGGCCGAGGATCTGCCAGTAGCGGCGCACAGTGCGGATCAGCACCTCATTGGCCTCGGAACCGGAATTGGTGTAGATGGCATGGCTGTAGTGCGCCGGCAACAGGCTGAACAACAGCTCGGACAACTCCACCACCGCCGGGTGGGTGGTGTGGAAGAACATGTTGTAGTACGGCAGCTGTTCGAGCTGGGCCGTGGCCGCGGCCGCCAGGTCCTTGCGGCCATAACCGAGGTTGGTGCACCACAGGCCGGACATGCCATCCAGGTAGCGCTTGCCGTCGTTGTCCCAGAGCTGCAGGCCCTGGCCACGCACGATCACCCGTGGGCCCTCGGCGTTCAGGGCCTTCTGGTCGAGGAAGGCGTGGATATGGTGCGCCGCGTCCAGATCCTGGTAGTCCCGGGTGCTGCGCTGCGGCTGGGGATTGGAAGCACTCATGGTCGTTCTCCTGCACTGTAGGTGGATTGCTCGGAAGGGGTTGTCGGGGCGGCCGGCACCAGGGGTTCGGGGACGAACAGCGGCTTGTGCATCACTAGCTTGACCCAGAGCACGGCGATCAACGAGATGATCCCCAGCACCACCCCGGCGCTGCCGAAGATCCGCGCAGTCATCTCCGGCGCCGGCGAAGCGTGGTAGATCGCGAACAGCATGCCGCCGATACCCACCACCTGGGGCCAGGGATAGAACGGCGAGCGGAACGGCCGGGGCGCGTCCGGATAGCGCCGGCGCAGGGCGATCACGTCGATGTGCACGATGATGTAGGCCAAGAGCCAGGCCAGGGCCGCGGCCAGCAACAGCAGGCTGACCGAATCCGGGTCCTGGCCCAGCAACAGGATCGGCAGGCCGGTGATGGCGGCGATGAACAGCACCGCTACCCAGGGCGTGCGGGTGCCCGTGCTCAGGCGCTTGAACTGGGGAAAGGCCTGACCGTTCTGGGCCATGCCGTAGAGCATGCGGGGCAGCGCCGCCAGTGACGAGTTGACCGTGCTGCAGGTAGCGGTGAGCACCGCGCCCACCAGGAACGCCTTGCCGGTCTCGCCGAACACCGTGGTGGCGAACAGGAAATGCGGCAGCGGATCGCTCGCCAGCTGGTCCCGGGGGATGCACAGCAAGGCGCCCAGACAATACAGGGTGATCACCAGGAAAATCAGGCTCAGGCCGATGATCATCGAGCGCGGGATATTGCGCTCCGGACGCTTGGTCTCCTCCACCAGCGGGCAGACGAACTCGGCGCCGACGAAGCCCCAGATGGCCATTGCCGCCAGAGCCAGGGCCCCGAAGTGCAGCGGGTTCCAGCCCTGGTCCAGGGGCAGTTGCAGGTCGGCCTGGGGACTGCCGATGGCCCCCAGGCCCAGGGTCAGCAAGATCACCACCATCACCACCGCCAACACCGTCTGCAGCTTGGCGAACACGTCGATGCCCAGCAGGTTGAGCACGGTGAAGGTGCCCAGCACGCCATAGGCCACCACCATGGGCGGCAGCGCGCCGGGGTAGACCTTGCCGATGATCAGGTCCAGGAGCAGCAGCTCGGCGGACAGGGCGAACATCGCCACCACCATGTAGCCGGAGAAGGTCGCGAGGATCGCCGGGAAGTGCCCGATGGCCACCTCGGTGTAGCTGCTCAGGCTACCGGCCCGGGGCACCAGCAGCGCCAGTTCGGAAAACGACAAGGCATAGGTAAGGGCCAGCAGGTAGCCCAGCAGCAGCGGGATGAAGAACCCCATGCCGGCCATGCCTGCGCCTTGCAGCATCATCACCATCACTCCCTGGGAAACCACCAGGCCCACGGCCACCGAGATCAGCGAGCCCAGGCCCAGGACCCGGCGCAAACCACCCTTGGCGGCGGAACCCGTGGCCCCGTCCAAGACATTCGTCGTCATGCCACATACTCCGTTCTTATTGTTGTGAGCCTGCCGCCAGGGCGGCAGGCGCGACGGCACCCGCACGGCGCCGCAAGGCATCGAGCAGGATTCAGCGCAGCTGGAACCAGGTGGTCTTGAGCTGGGTGTATTTATCGAAGGCATGCAGCGACAGGTCGCGGCCGAAACCCGACTGCCGGGCACCGCCAAAGGGCACGGTGACGTCCAGGGCATCCACGGTGTTCACCGACACGGTGCCGACCCGCAGCTGCCGGGCCACGCGATGGGCCCGGTTGAGGTCGTCGGTCCACAGCGAGGCCGCCAGGCCGTAGACGCTGTCGTTGGCCAGGGCGATGGCCTGTTCCTCGCTGTCGAATGCGCTCACCGCCAGCACTGGGCCGAACACCTCTTCGCGGGCGATGCTCATCTGCGGCTGGACACCGGTGAAGATGGTCGGCTCGATGTAGTTTTCGCTGTCGTCGATCCGCAGGCGCCGGCCACCACAGGCCAACTGCGCGCCCTGTTCCCGGGCCCGCTCGATATGGGCCATGACACTGGCAGCCTGGCGTGCATCGACCATGGCCCCGGCGCGGCTGGCCGGGTCCAGGGGATTGCCGGGGCGCCAGTCCCGGGCCTTGGCCAGCAGGCGCTCGACGAATTCATCGTGGATGCTGCGCTGCACCAGCAACCGCGAGTTGGCCGAGCACACCTCGCCCTGGTTGTAGAAGATGCCGAATGCGGCCTTCTCGGCGGCCAGGTCCAGGTCCTGGCAATCGGCGAACACCAGGTTCGGACTCTTGCCGCCACACTCCAGCCAGACCTGCTTGAGGTTGGACTGCGCCGAATACTGCATGAAGTACTTGCCCACCTCGGTGGACCCGGTGAATACCAGGCAGTCCACATCCGGGTGAAAGCCCAGGGCGCGCCCGGCCTCGGGCCCCAGGCCCGGCACCACGTTGAGCACGCCTTCGGGCAGACCAGCCTCCAGCGCCAGCTCGGCCAGGCGCAGGGCCGAGAACGGCGATTGCTCGGCGGGCTTGAGCACCACCGAGTTGCCGGTCGCCAGGGCCGGTGCCAACTTCCAGGCGGCCATGTCCAGGGGATAGTTCCAGGGCACCACGGCAGCGACCACTCCCAGTGGCTCGCGGCGGATGCTGACATGGCTGTCGGCCGCGCCGGGGGCTACCTGGTCGTAGAGTTTGTCGATGCTCTCGGCGTACCAGGCGAAGACGTTGGCGGCGCCAGGCACATCGACATTCCAGGCTTCCATCACCGGCTTGCCCATGTTCAGCGAATCCAGCAAGGCCAGCTCCTCGCGGTGCTCGAGCAGCAACTGGGCCAGGCGCAGCAGTACCCGCTTGCGCTGTACGGGGGCCATGCGCGCCCAGGGCCCCTGTTCATAGGCTTGGCGGGCGTTGGCCACTGCCAGCTCGACATCGTCGGCATTGCAGGCACTGACCTGGGCCAGCACCTGGCCGGTGGCGGGGTTGATGGCGTCGAAGGTCGCGCCTGACCGCGCCGGCTGGCGGCGTCCGCCGATCAGCGCCTGGTCTATGAATGTCTGTTGGGCAGCCCGTTGCTGCCAGTAACGAAGATCGAACACGCTGCATGCCCTCGTCGGCCGTTGCGACGGCCTGGTTGTTATAGGAGTTCAAGGCGATGGTGCGTCACTGGGGAGCGGAGGAAAAATACTAAAAATATGCTCCAGTCCCATGAAAAAGCTCTGTAGCAAGATAAGCCTCGAAAGCCCGTCGCAGAGCCCTCGCGAACCGCAGCCCGGGCTGGCGCGCGGGGCTGTGCCAGGGTCGGCGGACGAGATCGATTCAGGCCGGTTGCGCCAGCCAGTCCACCAGGCGCAGCAGCAGCGCATCGCAGGCCGCGAGCTGCTCCAGGCTGATGAACTCATCCGGCTTGTGTCCCTGGTCCATGCTGCCCGGCCCACACACCACCGTGGGAATGCCGGCCTCATGGAACAAGCCGCCCTCGGTGCCGAAGGCCACGGTGCCAAACTCCCGGGAGCCACTGAGCAGCGCCAGCAGTTCGGCAGCCTCGCTGTCGGGCGCGGTAGCCAGCCCCGGATAGGCGCTCAAGGGCTGCAGGTCGATGGCGGTATCGGCCTGCACGGCGCGCATCCCAGGCAGCAACTGCTGCTGGGCATAGTCTTGCAACTCGTCCACCACCTGCTGGGGGTCGAAGCCCGGCAGGGTGCGCACCTCGAAATCGAACTGGCAATCCTGCGGCACGATGTTCAATGCCCGGCCGCCACGGATGATGCCGGTCTGCAGCGTGGTGAAAGGCGGATCGAACCGTCGGTCATGGTGCTGCGGCTGCGCCAGGCGGGTACCGATCTCCCCGAGCTCGCCGATCAACCGCGCCGCGTACTCGATGGCGTTGACCCCCTGGGGCGCATAGGCCGAATGACAAGCGACGCCCCGCACCTGGCAGCGCATGGCCAGCTTGCCCTTGTGCCCCAGCACTGGCCGCAGCTCGGTGGGTTCGCCGATCAGGCACAGCAACGGCCGGTGCGCTCGGGCCTGCAAGCGGGCGAGCATCGGCCTTACGCCGAGGCAACCCACCTCCTCGTCATAAGAGAACGCCAGGTGCACGGGTAGCCGCAACGGCCGCCGGAGCAAGGCCGGTACCGCCGCCAGCACCGCGGCGATGAACCCCTTCATGTCTGCCGTGCCACGCCCGTACAGGCGCCCTTCATGCTCGCTCAGCACGAAGGGCTCCACCGTCCAGGCCTGGCCATCCACCGGGACCACGTCGGTGTGGCCGGAGAGCACGATGCCGCCACGGTCGTCGGGACCGATGCTGGCGAACAGGTTGGCCTTGGTGCGCTCGGGGTTGTAGATCAGCTCGCTGTCGACCCCGAGGCCCGCCAGGTAATCGCGGATGAAGGCAATCAGCTCCAGGTTGGAATCACGACTGACCGTGGCGAAGCCCACCAACCGTGCCAGCAGTTCGCGGCTCGACGGCTCATTCATTGCCCGGCACTCCATAGCTGGGGGCCGCCGTGGGGTCCAGGGCCCGGGTCAGGTAGTCCTGCATCTGCGGGCGATAGGCTTGCCACAGATCATTGAGCTGACCGATGGGGTTCTCTTCGGCCCAGTCCACCCGCAGGTCGACCACGGGCCAGGTCAGGTCGTCCGCCACCATCAGCGCCGCCGAATGCACCGGCCCGGCCTCGCCGCCGGCGCGCATCGCGGCGTGCATCGCCGCCAGCAAGCGTTCGGCGAGCATCCCCGGGGTGCCCTCGAAGGCTTGGACCATGGCCTCGATGACCTCGGTCCCGGCCAACAGGTTGCCGGCCGCTACGCACTGCTCGCCAGCCACGGCGTTGTGGGTGCCCAGGGCCTGCTGGCCGCTGAACAGCGCGGTGCGCCCCTGGTCGTCGATTACCGTGACCTGGCGGTACTGGCTCCAGCCATTGCGCCCCAGGGCCTGTTGCAGCGCCTGCTGCGGTTCCAGCTTGTAGCTCTCCAGCAGGTCGAGGATCTGCGGCCCCAGGGCCGGCAGGGTGACGTTCTGGGTGGCTACCGCCCCGACCCCGGCCCGCACCCAGGGACAGCGTGCGCCCACGGCGATGCTCGAGGAACTGATGGCAATGCCCAGCTGGCCGGTTTCGGCGCAGCGCCCAACGATGGAAAAAGTCATGGCAACGATAGCTCCTGGGGCGGGCCAAGCGGCGCCGCCGAACTCCACAGTACGGCACTCACTCGGGAATCACCGCGATCACGTCGATCTCCATCAGCCACTGGGGCTGGCCCAGGGCCGCGACCACCAGGCCGGTGGAGATCGGGAACACGCCCTTGAGCCACTTGCCCACCTCCTGGTAGACCGGCTCGCGATAGCGCGGATCGATGAGGTAGGTAGTGGTCTTGACGATATGGGCCAGCTCGCTGCCGGCCTCCTCCAGCAACTGCTTGACGTTCTTCATCGCCTGTTCGGCCTGGGCTCGTGGATCGCCGAGCCCCACCAGGTTGCCGGCGAAATCGGTGCCCACCTGGCCCCGGACATACACCGTGTTGCCGGCGCGCACCGCCTGGCAGAGGTCGTTGTCCAGGGTCTGGTTGGGATAGGTGTCCTTGGTGTTGAACATGCGGATACGGGTATGGACTGGCATCAACGGGCTCCCACGGAACTGAAGGTATGGACGCTGGACTCGGCCGGCTCGCTGCCATAGGCCTGGTACTTGCGCTGGGTGGCGATGTGATCGGCGATGTGCTTGGCGTCGTGCCAGACACCCCAGATGAACGACGAACCGCGCCGTGACAGCCACGGCAGGCCGAGGAAGTAGATCCCCGGCTCGCGGGACACGCCGCGCTGGTGCAAGGGCTTGCCCTGTTCGCTGAAGGTGTCGACCTGCAACCAGGAAAAATCCACGGCATAACCGGTGGCCCAGATGATCGAGGTGATGCCCGCGGCCCGCAGGTCCAGCTCGAGGATCGGTCGCGTCACGCACTCTGGGTCCGGCAGGCGTCGCCGGGCTTCGGGTTCGGCCGGCAGGTCGAGGCCGTTGCGGACGATGTAGGCGTCGGCGGCATCCAGCAGGGCCAGGTAGTTCTCGTCGCCCCGGGCGAGGTTGTCCACCAGGTCGGCCTGGAAGCTCACCCGGTCGCCGTCGAAGGCCTTGGTCAACCCCACCAGGGTGATTCCCTGGTGGGCCAGGGCACGGAAATCGATGGTCCGGCCGCCACGGGCACCACTGACGGCGATAGTCACGTGCTCGCGGCCGGGCTTGGCGATTTCGGCGTCCCACTCCCCCAGGACCCCGAGCCACCAGCAGAAATCACGGCCACGGTAGGCGCGTGGCGGCCGGTCGTGGGCGCCCACCGACAGGTACACCTGGCGGCCGGCACGTTGCAGCTCATCGGCGATCTGCACCCCGGACGATCCGGCGCCCACCACCAGCACCGCACCTGCCGGCAGTTGTTGCGGGTTACGGTAGTCGGCGGAGTGGATCTGCAGGAGCCGGGTATCGACAGGAGCGATGGGCGGGATCACCGGGCGCTGGAACGGCCCGGTGGCCGCTACCACCCGATTGGCCTGGATCGGCCCCATGGACGTCTCGACCGTGAAGCCGGGACGGCCGACGTTGCGCTGCACCTGGCGCACTTCGACACCGGTACGGATCGGCGCGTCGACCTGGCGGGCATAGGCTTCGAAGTAGTCCGCCACCTGGTCCTTGGTGGCGAAGGCGTCGGGGCCCAGGTCGAATTCCAGCCCCGGGAAACGGTCGTGCCAGGCCGGGCCGTTGGCCACCAGCGAATCCCAGCGGCCACTGCGCCAGGCCTCGGCGATGCGCTTGCGCTCCAGCACCAGGTGCGGCACGCCCAGCTTGCCCAGGTGCTCGCTCATGGCCACGCCGGCCTGGCCCGCACCCACCACCAGGGTATCCACGTGTATTTGTTCAACGCTCATGTCTGTGTCCTTCTGCGAGACGGCAGGCACCGGCGGAAGGCTCGGCGCCTTGTTTCAGAACCCGGGTTGTCAAGTCGGATGCGCAGATGGTGCGACAGGCGTTGGCGCAGGAAAATTACTAAATATGTGCTCGCTGGAGAGCAAAAAACGAGGCAGCTTGCGTGGGACATTCAGTGCTTGACCGGCGGCCGCTACGCGCCCGTGCGCAGCCTGCGGCAGTGGCTACAGGGCCTGCCTCGATGATCGGGTCCATGCCTGTGGTCGCTGCCGCGCCAAGGCCCGCAGGGCCTTCGGCCACCGCCCTGCCCCGTACAAGCGAGGCCGTCCGGCGAAAATCCATTTCCGTGCTTTCGATCTGTGGGCACTGAAGGCACAATGCGTACCTTTTTGGCTGGCCCTGCCGGAGATCGCCCAATGATCAAGACGCCTTACTACCTCATCGACAAACAGAAGCTGCTGGTCAACATGCAGAAGATCGCCTATGTGCGCGAGCAATCCGGCGCCAAGGCCCTGCTGGCCCTCAAATGCTTCGCTACCTGGTCGGTGTTCGACCTGATGCAGCAGTACATGGACGGCACCACTTCCTCGTCGCTGTACGAGCTCAAGCTGGGCCGGCAGAAGTTCGCGGGCGAGACCCATGCCTACAGCGTGGCCTGGGCCGACGATGAGATCGAGGAAATGCTCGATAACTGCGACAAGATCATCTTCAACTCCATCGGCCAGCTGCAGCGCTTCGCCGAACAGTCCGCTGGCAAGGTCCGCGGCCTGCGGGTCAACCCCCAGGTAAGCAGCTCCGACTACCTGCTGGCCGACCCGGCTCGTCCATTCAGCCGCCTGGGCGAATGGGACCCGGCGAAGATCGAGCAAGTGATCGAGCAGATCAGCGGCTTCATGTTCCACAACAATTGCGAGAACGGCGACTTCGGCCTGTTCGATCAGATGCTGAACCACATCGAGGAGCGCTTCGGCCACCTGCTGCACAAGGTCGAATGGGTCAGCCTGGGCGGCGGCATCCACTTCACCGGCGAAGACTATGCCCTGGATGCGTTCTGCGCCCGGCTCAAGGCCTTCTCCGAAAAGTACGGCGTGCAGGTGTACCTGGAGCCCGGCGAAGCGGCGATCACCCAGAGCGCCTCGCTGGAAACCACCGTGCTCGACACCCTGTACAACGGCAAGCACCTGGCGGTGGTGGACAGCTCCATCGAAGCGCACATGCTCGACCTGCTGATCTATCGCCTCAATGCCAAGATGGCCCCCAACGACGGCGAGCACACCTACATGGTCTGCGGCAAGTCGTGCCTGGCCGGCGACATCTTCGGCGAGTACCAATTCGAGCGTCCGCTGGCCATCGGCGATCGACTGTCGTTCGTTGACGCGGCGGGTTACACCATGGTCAAGAAAAACTGGTTCAACGGTCTGAAAATGCCGTCCATCGTCGTGAAACAACTCGACGGTAGTGTCGAAGTGGTTCGCGAGTTTGGTTTCGAAGACTACCTGTCCAGCCTTTCCTGAACGGGCAGGTAATTAAGGAGAAGTAAGTAAATTGAAGAAGAATGTTCTTATCATTGGTGCAGGAGGTGTCGCCAAGGTGGTGGCCCACAAGTGCGCGCAGCACAACGACGAACTCGGTCGTATTGCTATCGCGTCGCGCAACATCTCCAAATGCCAGGCCATCATCGAAAGCGTAAAGGCCAAGGGCAGCCTCAAGGTGCCCGCCGATATCCAGGCCTTCTCGCTTGACGCTCTGGATGTCGAGGCGACCAAGGCGCTGATCCGCGAGACCGAATCGCAGATCGTCATCAACGTCGGTTCCGCCTTCCTCAACATGTCGGTGCTGCGTGCCTGCATCGATACCGGCGTGGCCTACCTGGACACCGCGATCCACGAAGAGCCGGGCAAGATCTGCGAGACCCCACCGTGGTACGGCAACTACGAGTGGAAACATCTCGAGGAATGCCAGCAGAAGAACGTCACCGCCATCCTCGGCGTGGGCTTCGATCCGGGCGTGGTCAACGCCTACGCTGCCCTGGCCAAGCAACAGCATTTCGACCGCATCGACTCGATCGACATTCTCGACGTCAATGCCGGTTCCCATGGCAAGTATTTCGCCACCAATTTCGACCCGGAAATCAATTTCCGCGAATTCACCGGACAGGTGTGGAGCTGGCAGGACAGCCAGTGGACCAGCAACACCATGTTCGAAGTCAAGCGTACCGACGACCTGCCAGTGGTGGGCTCGCAAAACCTGTACCTGACCGGCCACGATGAAGTGCACTCGCTGTCCAAGAACCTGCAAGTGCCCAACGTACGCTTCTGGATGAGCTTCGGCGAGCATTACATCAACGTGTTCACCGTGTTGAAGAACCTGGGCCTGCTCTCCGAGCAGCCGGTCAAGACCGCTGAAGGCCTGGAAGTGGTGCCGCTCAAAGTGGTCAAGGCCGTACTGCCCGACCCGGCCTCCCTGGCCCCGGGCTACACCGGCAAGACCTGCATCGGCGACCTGGTCAAGGGCACCAAGGACGGCCAGCCGCGCGAGGTGTTCATCTACAACGTGGCCGACCACGAGGAAGCCTACGCCGAGACCGACAGCCAGGGCATTTCCTACACCGCAGGCGTGCCGCCAGTCGCCGCCGCCCTGCTGGTGGCCCGTGGCGAGTGGGATGTGCAGCGCATGGTCAACGTCGAGGAGCTGGCGGCCGAGCCGTTCCTCAAGGCGCTGGACGTGATGGGCCTGCCGACCCGCATCAAGGACGAGCATGGCGACCGTCCGTGGGACGCCGCCATCTAAGGTAGTCCCGAACGCAGGGGACGCCCGCCGCGGCGCCCCCTGCCCCGCCGGCGACACATCTTTCGTTTGTGCGCCGCTTTTGCATTTCTGTGCGACAGTTCCCCTTTCCGGGGCTCCCGCAGCCCTCCTGCGCAGTGTTAGCTTGGCAAGGTTTCTGTCTGGCCTATCAGACATTCCCTACCCACCTCCTGCAAAGGAATGCCCTGCGTAATGGACTTTTCCCTCAAGCACCTGGCCACCGCCACCCTGATGCTCGCCAGCCTGTCGGCGTTCGCCAACGTCGCCCAGGCCAACATCACGCCGCAACAGAGCGCGGCCATCCTCAAGAACTTCAACGACGCCTCGGTCAAGGACTTCCGCCAGTTCATCGGTGAGGTCGCCAAGAGCCAGCCGGGCAAGAGCGCCCACCTGACCCCGGCCATCGATGGCTTCCTGGCCGGCAAGACGCTCTCGGCCGAGCAGCAGAACGAGATCCACCGTCTGCTTGGGCTCTATGCCCGGGTCAAGTACGGCAAGGCCGCCACTGAAACCCTGCGCGAACTGGTAGCCATCCCCACCTTCCGCGTGGACGGCGTGCCCCAGCACGAGAACCCGGAATTCCTCAAGATCGCCGACAAGATCAAGGGCCTGGCCCAAGACTTCGGCCTGGCGTTTCGCAATGTCGACAACCGCGTCTACGAGATCTCCCTGCCCGGCAGTGGCGACGAAGTAGTGGGCATCCACGCCCACGCCGACGTGGTGCCGGTCACCCCGGAGAACTGGGTGCTGCAGGACGGTACCCGGCTCGACCCGTTCAAGGTCACGCTGATCGGCGACCGGATGTACGGGCGCGGCACCGAGGATGACAAGAACGGCATCGTGGTGGCGCTCTACGCCATGAAGATCGTCAAGGAAGAGCAGTTGCCCCTGGCCCGCAACTTCAAGCTGCTGGTGGACACCACCGAGGAAACCAGCGGCGATGCCATCCCCTACTACTTCGAACACAACCCGGTGCCCAACTACAACCTGGCGCTCGATGGCGGCTACCCGGTGGTGATCGCCGAGAAAGGCTACGGCACCGTGATGGCGACCTTCCCCCAGCGCGCCGCCGAGGGCAAGGGCGCGCAGATCACCCACTTGACCGGCGGCCTGGCCACCAACCAGATCCCCTCCACCTCGGTGGCGACCCTGGTGACCGAGCAGCCAGCCGAACTGGTGGCCAGCCTGCAGAAGGCCGGGGCCGAGTACGTCAAGCGCCACGGCGGCAACTTCAAGATCGACGCCCGGGTGCAAGGCAAGGACGTGCTGCTGACCGTCACCGGCGTGTCCGCCCACTCCTCCGAGCCCGAGTCCGGGGTCAACCCGGTGGCGCGGATGCTGGACTTCGTCCACGGCCTGGAGGGCAAGGTGGCGCTCAAGCACAACTCGTTCACCGACGCCGCGCACTACCTCGCCGACAACTGGGGCCTGGACTACGAAGGCAAGAAGCTGGGCGTGGGCTTCTCGGACGCCTTCATGGGCCCGCTGACCACCTCGCCGACCCTGGTCAGCGTGGATGACAAGGCGCTGAAGGTCGCGGTGAACCTGCGCGTGCCCAAGGGCAAGGCGCCAGAGGCGCTGAAGGCGCAGATCAGCGACAAGCTGGAGGCCTGGAGCAAGCAGAACCAGGTGGCGGTGCAGTTCAATACCTCGGTCGCCGCGCCGATGTACCGCAATCCCGAGGGCGAATGGGTCAAGGCGCTGCTGGACGTGGCCAGCGAGAACCTGGGCATGGCCCACAAGTTCGGCACCTCCGCCGGGGCGACCTCGGTACATGAACTGCCCAACGGCGTGCAATTCGGCCTGGCGCGTCCGGAGGTGAAATACACCGGCCACACCGACAACGAGTTCAAGACCGTGGAGCAGTTCCTGCTGGACCTGCAGATCGTCACCGAGATGGTCGGCCGGGTCGGACAGCTGCCCAAGCTCTAGCCTTCCCCTTGGCACTGGCCCGCGGGGGCCAGTGCACCTGCCTCAGTCGCCCGCAGCGTCCTGCGCCGGGCGGCTGACATCCCGCAGCACCGCGATATAGCCCCGGTAAAGGTTCTCCACCGGCAGCAGCCCTCGGGCCGCCAGCTGGCGATGGGCGCTGCGCAGGTGATAGAAGGGTATGCGCACGTAGAGATGGTGTTCGATGTGGTAGTGGATCCCGTGGGGGCCGAAGACGAAGGTCTGCCAGTTGGGCGCCACGATGCTGCGGGCGTTCTGGCTCTGGTCGGCGTTGGCGGGCAACCCCGCATGCTCGAGGATCGCCCGCACGCGCCCCATCAGCGGCAACAAGGTAATGGCCGGCAGCAACCACAACCCCAGGTAGAGCCATGGGTGTCCGGACCAGGCCAGCAGTCCCAGCAGCAAGCCATTGCCCACCAGCATCGACAGGACTTCGCCGAACACTTGGCGCGCCGACTTGTCGACCCTGGGCAGGCAGTGGCGGTAGTCGCCGCGAACCAGCTTGAAGGCGCTGATGAAGTACCCCACCCCACACAGGTCCGCCGCCAGGCGCAAGGCCAGGCGCCGCCGAGGCAGCGGATAGTCCCCGATGCCGAACACCGCCACCACCGGGTCATCGTGCAGCATGGGCTGGCGATGGTGCTTGAGGTGCCCGGCCCGATAGGTGCGCAGGGAAAGGAACAACGGACCGGCGGCCAGCCATTGGCCGACCAGGTCATTGGCCGACTGACGACGCAACAGCACGCCATGGGCGCTCTCGTGCATGATCACCGCCAGCGCCAGCTGGCTGCGGGCGATGACCAGCGCCGCCAGCAGGTATGTCAGGGGGTGCGGCCAATATGCGGCACAGGCGAATGCCGCACCGATCAGGCCCCAGTCGGCCAGCAACGCCAGCAGGCCGATCCACGGCTTGAGGACGAACCACTCGGCGGCAGGGGTAAAGGTGCGCAATGCCAGGTTGGCCCCGGCACGCGATTCAAGCTGGGACACGGCGAATGCTCCCTTGTCGGTGAGTGGCCAAGGCGCAGGCCAGGGCCAGTAGCAGACCGCCAGCGACGTCGACCAGGGTGTGCTGCTTGAGGGTCAGGGTCGACAGGCAGATCAACAGGCCGCTGCCGGCGACCAGCCATTTGCCACGCCGGCCCCACAGTGCTCGGCAGGCCAGGCAAGTCACGGTTACATGCAGGCTGGGAAAACCGTTGCAGGCCAGGTCCAGTTGCCACATCCGGCTCAGTCGCTGCTGCAGGAAACCGCTGCCGAGCACGCCGAGATCCGGCCGGGGTACCTGCTCGGGAAACAGCCAGAAGCACAACAGGCCCACGACGAAGGCGATGCCGGTTGCGTTGCGCAAGGCCTTGAAGCCCTGTTGGCTGGCGTAGGCCGCCGCCAACAGGACAAAGGGAAAGAACAGCACGTAGAGGAACCAGGACTGGGCCACGAAAGGAATCAGCTCATCCAGCGGCGTGATCCAGTGGTAACGCGGCGTGACCAGGCGCTGCAGGCCGATGAACGCACCCAGCCCCAGCAGCAAGCCGAACGCCGCCGCCAGGGCCTGCCGAGGATTGGCAGCCCCGAGACGCGGCCAGGAGCCGGTCATGGCTGTCGGCTCGCCGCAGGCATGGGGACATGGCGACTCAAGGCGGCGCCCTCACAAGCCAAGCAGATGGTTGGCCCAGGCATCGATCCGTGCCTGGGCCCGCTGGTTGCCCGACATCACGTCAGGCGCTGGGGCGAGCGCGCTCAATTGCTGCGCCGCCGCGCTCACCTGGCGCCGAAAGTCGGCAATGTCGCCGCGCCAGGTCACTACCCGGTGCAGCAGTTGCAACTGGCTGGCCCGGGCGGCATTGCTGGTCTGCTCCGGCTGGTCGCTCACCACCAGGATGATCGGCCGCTGGTAGACCCGGGCGATGGACAGCGCCGCCATGCCCGGTGCCGATACCAGCAGTTGCGCCCGGGCCGCGCGGCTGGCCCAGTGCGGGTCGACCCCGAGCCAGCCGTTGCGCCCGGCATAACCCTCGCCCACCAGGTGCCGATCCAGGCCGGCATCGCCCAGGCCGGCCTCCAGGGCATCGGCCAGCCCGGGTTCGCGAAAGTGCGGATTGAGGTACACCGCCGCACCCACCGCGTCCGGTTCCTGCACCACCTCGGCCAGGGCCACCGGGGTCGGCAGGCGATACAGCGCTCGGGCCACGGTATCGTCGATCTCGTAGGCAAAATCGTGCTCGATGCGCGCCCGCGCAGCGTTGATCTGGCGCCCGACGATCCAGGCGAACAGCCGCCCGAACTGCCGTGGCCACATGCCGTCGAAGTTGTTCAGCAACGCCACCTTCAGGCTCGCGCCGTACACATGCACCACCTTGCGCCGCCAGCCCGGCAGCATGCCCATGTACAGCAACGCCGGGTGGAAGGAGTCGTTGACCACCAGCTCCACGCCGCGCAAACGGCGCCGCAGCTGGAGGATATCGCGCAGCATCCGCCCGGGACGGAACAGGTACTGGGCGACATTGCGATTGGTGGCCCGGCGCAGCATGTTCTGCTGGCTGTCGAATTGCACCGCATAGTGGCGGGAAAGGACCTCGGCCTGGACCCCGAAACTGTGCAGGAAGCGCTGGCCCTGGTCCGACGTGGTCAGCACCTCGACCTGGGCGCCGGCCGCGCGCAGCGCATGCACCAACAACTGCGCGCGCATCAGGTGGCCACGGGCATCAGCGGTGGCGAGATAAAGAATGCGTGGAGTCATCGAATGGCGCCGCGCCCACCGCCCAGCACCCAGCCAGCCAGGTACATCGCCAGGGCACCGGTCACGCCAAAGCTCGCATCGACCCGGCGGATATCCTTGAGCAGGCGCGCCAGGTGCACGGTTTCATGGGGGGCGACAATGCGTTGCAAGGTGCCCTGGCACAGGCGCACATGGGCTTTTTCATCGGCCAGGACCTGCGACAGCAACGGATACAGCCCATGCTCGGCGCCGATGACCGCGCAGTGGCGGCTCAGCACCCGTTGCGCCATCTGTTCGGCACACAGGCCGGTGGCATAGGCCGGCACCAGCAGGCCATGCTCGAAATGCCCCGCATAGCGACGGGCCAGGCGCTGCCAGCGCAGGATCTTGCGCCGGCTGAGCCAATCCGGTTCCAGGCGTGCCGTACCTTCGCCGCCACGTTCGCCCAGGGCCGCGGCGAACAGCGTCACGTGCCGTTGCTCATCGGCCAGGTGCCGCTCGACCTGGCGCTCGAGCCAGGGTGGCGACTGCGGCAGCAACTCATCCAGCAGTGCACGTTCGGTGGCATCCTCCCCAGCCAGGTAGATACGCAGCAGCAAGCGCTCCCCACGCACGCTGCGATGCAGGCGCTGCAGGGCGACGCGCTTGATGCGATCCACCAGGCGCGCCTGTACGGCTCCCAACCCACGGGGCCGGGGCATGTCCAGGCAACTGAAGTCCGCTTGGCTTGCAAGCGCTTCGCCAGCACTCATGGCACGGACTGCGCGGTGTCCACGCCCTGGGTCGCAGTCGTGGCCGCCTGGGCGCTGCGATGCCAGGCCAGGATCAGGCCGATGAAGCTGTCACGCATGAAGGCCGTACCGCTGGCAGTGGCCCCGGGGAAACTCTGCTCCTGGCCGTTGTAACGCAGGTAGCCCTTGCCATTGACCGCGCCCAGCTCCAGGCGGTCGTGCTTGTGCAAGCCACGCTGGCGCACGTCCTCGAGCAAAGGGCTGTCCTCCAGGCCGAAGACGAACAGCTGGCGCTGGACCACCCACCGCGGAATCTGGCCGCTCAAGGCTTGCAGGTCGAGGCTCCAGGTGCCCTGCTCCAGCACCTGGTCCAGCGGCAGGCTGCCTGGTTGCCTCGAGCTGAAGCGGGCACGCATCAGCGACTTCGAGACCCGCCCGACCCCCAGGCCGATGGTGATGTCATCGGCCGTCGGATTTTTCTCGTCGCTGGGACGCACCACCACCAAATAGCTGGCGACCCGCGCGGCGATCGATGGCTGCGCCAAGACCTTGCGCGCCAGCTCGGGATTGAGCAGCACGTGCTCGTCACGCCCCTGGTGGACGCTGATCTGGTAAGGGTCCAGGGCGATATCCCGGAAGGTGCCACGCACCGGCGCATGTACATAGGTGTCGGCCTTCCAGGTCTTGCCCGAGCGCCGCACCAGTACCTGCAAGCTCAAGGGCACGCGCTGGCCCTCGCTGGCGATGCCGCTGCCATGCAGCAGCACGTCGCCGATCACGCCCTTGCCGGCATGCCGGGCCTCGACGCTGAACACTATGGTGCGCGCCTGCGGGTCAACGCTGGCCCGTGCGTCCGCCACGTCCAGGGCCAGGCGGTTGCAGTTTTGCGCGGCGCCGCCCTGGACCGTCGCACAGCCACTGCCGGAGACGAAGTGCAGCACGCTGCGGCCGTTGATTTCGCTGGGGGCGGCGCTGGCCGGGGTGGCGCACGCCAACCATGCCAGGCACGCCAGGGAGGAGCCGAATGCGGCCAGGGGTTTCATGCTCATGGGAACTTCCTGTAGGAGCGCCAAGGGGGCGGTGCGGATCAATCCAGCTGGCGGTGATAGGACAGGGCTTGCCCCTGGCGCGCGCTGGCACGGCCGATGTTCAACCCCAGCCCGCGGACCAGCGCGCCGGCGCTATCGAGGGACGAGATACCGAGTATCGCCAGGATCGCACCCAGGCGCCGCCGCCCATGCACGGCGGGCAGGTCCTGGTGGTTGAGTGCGCGCAGGCTGTAGCCCAGGCGCCCGAGCATCACGCACAAGGGGCCGATAGGGCCGCTGCGTCCGAGCCATTGCAACCAGCCCGGCATATAGGCACGCACCAGGTAGGGGGTCAGGTCGACACTGTCGCCACCACGCAACCAGCGCAGCTTGAACACTTCGCCACGGCTGTCGGGCAACCGGTGCTCGGTATGGGCCGCCGGAACGTAGCGTACCGCCACCCCCGCCGCCTGCAGGCGCAGGCCCATGACCTGGCAGTGGGCACGGTAGACGCCGTCCAGCGGCTGGTAGCGATACTGCTCGAAGGTGGCACAACGAAAGGCCACGTTGTTCGCGTAGAAATTGCGGGTCGCCCGGGCTCCGAGCGGGCTGGGGAAGTACATGAAGTCGATGGTGGTCAACGCGCTGCCGACCACGCTCGGGGCGTAGCTGGTGCGCCCGGCGACGGCCAGGGGCGCATCCGCCTCGGTGAAGGGCAAGAGCAACTGTTCCAGCCAGTGGCCGGCGGGAAGGCAGTCGGCATCGGCGAACACCACGTACTGGCAGCGCGCCTGGTCGACCGCCTCGAAACCGATATTCTTGGCCTCGTAGTAACCGGTGCGGGGATCGATCTCGACGAACTCCAGCACTCGCCCGGCCAGTGCGCACAGCGCCTCCCGGGCCTCTTGCCCGAGGCCATCGTGGGTGATGACCCATTGGCCGAGCGATTGCGGGCAGAGGCTCTGGCGAGCCAGGCGGGCTACCAGGTGCTTGAGGCTGTCCAGGGCCTGCGCCGCGTCCTTGCCGCCGCGCAGGTTGTTGGTTTCCAGCACCAGCGCGGTACTGCCGGCGATCGCTGCCAGGGGCCCGGTATCACAGGCGGGCTGTTGCGACATCCGGGTCGTCGATTGTTGGCTATCCATGGCGCGGTATCTCAGGAAAAGGCAGGGCTGCAGGGCTTCAGGGGCGCAATCACAGCATTATTCCGGGGATTATTCAAACGGCGGATTCGCCGGCCCGCCAGTATTGGCGAAGGACCGCGCCAGGTGCTCCATCACCAGGCGCATGCGCGTGGTATGCCGCAGGTCCTGGTGGGTGACCATCCACACCTCATATGGCTTGCCGGCCGTGCGCCCGGGCCAGATCCGCTCCAGGCCGTCACGCCGGCCCATCTCGATGGGGATCTCGCTGATGCCCAGGCCCTGGGCGATGGAGCGTCGCAGCAACATGTTGGAGTTCACCGCCATCACCACCCGGGCCTGGTCGATGGGCTCGTCGAGCAAGGTCGGCTGCGCACGATCCCGCCAGTACGGCTCGTACATCACCAGGTCATGGCCCTTGAAGCCGGTGCCTGGCTCGGGCTGGCCATGGCGCTCCAGGTATTCGCGCGCTGCGAACAGGCCCATCGGCCACTCGGCCAGCTTGCGCAGGATCAGGTCGGGATTGTCCGGACGCAGGTTCCTGATGGCGATGTCGGTTTCGCGCCGTGACAGGTTGACCACCTCGGAGGTGCTGTTGAGCACGATGCGGATATCCGGGTGCGCAAGGTGCAGCGCCTTGAGTGCCGGCATCACGAAATCACAGGCCAGGGAGTCGGTGGTGGAAATCCGTACTTCGCCGGCCAGTTCGTTATCCATCCCCCCGGTACGCCGGATCAGCTCCAGGGCCATCTGCTCCATCTTCCCGGCCATCGCGAAGGCCATTTCGCCAACGCTGGTCAGCTGGTAGCCGGCCGGAGTGCGCAGGAACAGGGTCGATCCCAGGTCCGCCTCCATGGCCGCGATACGCCGCCCCACCGTGGCCTGGTCCACGTGCAGGACCCGCGCCGCACGGCGCAAGGTCAGCTCGCGCCCGAGGGCCAGCAGGACCCGTGCATCATCCCAGTTCATTCAAGATTTCCCCATGAAGAATCATTGCAACACAGCCTCGCAAAATCGCCGCGCGCCGGCACCGGCCCGCTTGCGTAACCTTTGCCCACCCCAGCCCGAACGGCCGGCATCCACCTTACCAGGACCCATTTATGAGCCATTCCCATAGTGCGCCAGAGGCGCAGATGACCGTTATCGAGATCACCCGGCCGGGTGATCCACAGGTATTGAAACCTGCCCGCCGGGCGGTGCCTACCCCTGGCCCACGAGAGATCCTGATCCGGGTCCACGCCGCTGGCGTCAACGGCCCCGACCTGCTGCAGCGCAAGGGCCTCTACGATCCACCAGCCGGCGCCTCGGACATCCCGGGCCTGGAGATCGCCGGGGAAGTCGCGGCCCTGGGCAGCGAGGTGACGCGCTTCAGCGTGGGTGACCCGGTGATCGCCCTGGTCACTGGCGGCGGCTACGCCCAGTACACGGTCGCCGACGAGCGCACCACCATGCACCTGCCCGGTGGCCTGTCGATGATCGAAGCTGCGGCGCTGCCCGAGACCTTCATGACCGTGTGGGTCAACCTGTTCCAGCGCGGCCAGTTCAAGGCCGGCGAATCGCTGCTGGTGCATGGCGGCGCCTCCGGCATCGGCACCACGGCGACCATGCTGGCCAAGGCCCTGGGCGCGTCGAAGATCTTCACCACGGTCGCCAATGCACAACAACAGGCGGCCAGCCTGGCCCTGGGTGCCGACGTGGCCATCGACTACAACCGCGAGGACTTCGTCGAGCAAGTGCTGCTCGGGACCGAGCAGCTTGGGGTCGACGTCATCGTCGATATCATTGCCGGCGACTATGTGGCGCGTAACTTCCAGGCCGCAGCGATGAACGCGCGGATCGTGCAGATCGGCGTGGTCAAGGGCCCGGCGACCCAGGTCGACCTGTTCCCGATGCTGGTCAAGCGCCTGACCCACCTGGGCTCGACCCTGCGCTCGCGCAGCCCAGAGGACAAGGCCGGGATCATCGCCGAGCTGGAATCCAAGGTCTGGCCCCACGTCCAGAGCGGCGCGGTCAAGCCATTGATCTTCAAGACCTTCGCCTTGACAGATGCCGACCAGGCCCACGCCCTGATGGAGTCCGGCCAGCACATCGGCAAGGTGGTGCTGACCGTCGCCCACTAGCCCCGGAGCCCAGGCCGAGGTTGTCCATGGCGACCTCGGCCGTGCCCTGCCCGGCAACCCGGCTACGGCTCCTGTCGGCCAGGCACGGCGTCCAATTCGCCGTTGCGCACCGCCACCTTGATGGCTTGTGCGGTGGTACTGGCGCCCAGGCGTCGACGCGCCGCTCGCAGGTGGTTTTCCACGGTGCGCCCGGATAACCCCAGCGTCACGGCGATATCGGCCTGGCGCTTGCCGGCGGCGGTCCAGGCCAGGACTTCACGCTCCCGATCCGACAATTGCCTGGACGGGTCGCTGACGGCCACCTCCAGCAACCGCCGTGCGGCACAGAACGCCGCACTGGCGACGTTGCCCAACATCAGCCGAACCCTGGGGCTGCTGTCGATCCGCTCACCGCCCAAGCTCATGGCGCCCTCCAGGCCCAGGGGACCGAACACCGGTACCTGCAGGCCATGCAGGCCGGCGCCCTGGGGGCGGCGGACCACCTGGTAGCGGTCACCACGCTTGCTCCAGAAGAACGGCTCGCGTGCCTCCAGGATATGCCGGGTGACCGGGCAGCGGCGCACGTAGGTCGCGGCGTCGACCACCTGGCCATCGCCGAACCAGTCCCCCTCGACCCAGTAGATGCGCTCGAGCACTTCGTCCCTGGCCGATGAAGCGGAAAACAGCACGAAACGGTCATAACCGAAAGGGCCCGCCAGGCCCCGCACCAGCGCCTGGATCGCAGGCAGCGCCGTGGCGCGCTCCAATTCCAGGACGCTGTGCAGGGCCGCTTCAGCGCTGGTCGCCGTCACCCGGCCGCCACTGCTTGCAGCAACGCGGTGGCCGCCAGCTTGCCCAGGGCGTTGCCCGCCAGCGGGCTGTCGCCGGTGAGCAGCTTGCGGTCCTGGTGCACTGCCCCGGAAATGTCCTGGTTGAGGATCTCGATCCCCAGGGCGGACAGCTGTTCGCCGAACTTCCAGGTCAGGTGGCCGGGCATGTAGCCGATGTCCGGGGTCTGGGCGTCCAGGGCGTCGGGGAAGGCGCAGATGCGGTAACCGTTGAACAGGCAGGAGTCCCTGGTCTCGCCCAGCCCGGCAGCCAGCAATGCCGCGGGGCCGTGGCACAAGGAAATGACGAACTTGTCGTTGGCCATGGCCCATTGCAGGATTTTTTTCACCTCGGCACTTTCGGGCAGGCCGATCAGCGCGCCATGGCCACCAGGGATGAACACCCCGATGTAGTCGGAATCGGCGCCCAGGGCGTTGTCCAGGACCTCGGCCAGCTTCAAGGGTTGCTTGAACTGGTCGCGGTACTTGGCATACAGGCCTTTGACCTCGACATCTTCGGAGGGCATGGCCCAGAACTCGAACTTGACCGGGTTACCCGACAAGGTGGCGATATCAAAACCGAACCCGGCCTTGTCCAGGTGGTACATGGGCAACAGGGTTTCCACCGGATGATTGCCGGTGGAGAACATCGTGCCGTTGTCGGTCAGCAGATAGCGCTCGTCCGCACCGATCACCAGCACCTTCCAGCGCCCACCGGTATAGGGCCGCTGGTAGTCGGCACCACTGAGATCGGAGTGGGCGGAAGTGAATTGGCTTAGCGAGTACGGCGAGGGAAAAAACGCATTGTCCTCGGCCGGATCCGGAGTCGGGCGTTTGTCGTCGATGGGGGTATGACTCATGGCTTGCTCCATTGTGCAGGGCGAATTCCATCATCATTGTAGGAAAGCGCGCAGGCAGCAATGAGGGTTTTCCCTCAAGTCGAGCATGGCCAGAAGAGGTTGCAGCTATCAGGAGGCTGTTCAATCACGCCGTCACAGTATCGGCACCTGAAACACGGGCCGGACGACTCCAGCACCTCAACTAGAGCCCAGCGGCCTTGAACTCATCAGCAAAGAAGTCATAAACCTCGACTACATCCTCGTTGCGGCTTTCCTTGCATTTGCTCACGAAAACAGCTTTCAGATCGAAGTAATCCAACTCCAGCAACAGTTCAGCGACCCTCATGTACACATAATAATCTTCGGCTTCGAGATACCCGCTCAAACTGGACGCGAGTTTTTCCTTGACCAGACCATTCTTCCTGAACTTATGCAGCACACTTCTGGCGAGAGGCACATTACCTATATCACCTTCTATCGCTGCATCAATAATTCCCGGAAGCAAATCATCAAGCTCATTATCCGCAAACACATCATCCCGGATAAACCTGAGAGCGGTTCCCTGCTCCAAACGGTCCGCGAGGGCCAACGACAACTCGCTGATAAAGCCCACAGAATGCCTAAACTCATGGCATGCTGAAAACAGCTCCATCTCTGCTCCTGACAGGCGAAGCCATTCTTTTGAATATGTCCCTTCACTCGCCATTCTTCACTTCCACACCACTCCATTGAACATCACGAGATGAGCGCACCATGCCCGGTGAACGCTAAGTGCGTTCATGGGGCCATCCTCAAACCAAGACCATTGAATGATTGCACCCCTTGGCTTTACTTGAGGCCCTTGTTCAGGCGCCAAGGCCGAAACAGCATTCTATTGGATACTTGAGCTAGCTTGATTGGCGATATGGTCATGCCAGACCATCAGCATCGCCAACGACATATGCCTTGGCCTGCGGGAGTCCGGTGCAAGCTGGGTATGGATGAATGGATGGCATCATCATGCCGGGAAATCCCGTAACCATGGCCGGTAGATGCTTTGCCGACAGGGATGATATCGCCCGGCAGACACACTGAGCGAGCGGCCTGGGAATGCCACGCTGCGGCAGAGCGGCCCTGTATTTCAGGCGAAAAAAAAGCCACTCGAATGAGTGGCTTTTTTGAATTTGGAGCGGGAAACGAGACTCGAACTCGCGACCCCGACCTTGGCAAGGTCGTGCTCTACCAACTGAGCTATTCCCGCAACGTCTTGGTGTTGCGCATTCTATAGAAATCAGAATGAACGTCAACCCCTTGATTCAAAAAAACTTATTTTTTCTCGCCGTCGATTTTCAGGTGTGGCCATGCGGCCCGCAGGTATTGCTGCATCGACCACAAGGTCAGGCCCGCCGCCACCAGCAGCAAGGCGTAGCCCAGCAACACCCAGAAGCTGAAGACCGAAGGATTGGCCAGCAGGATCACCAGCGCCAGCATCTGCGCCGCGGTTTTCCACTTGCCCATGTTGGACACCGCCACCTGCGCCCGGGCGCCGAGCTCGGCCATCCATTCGCGCAGGGCCGAGACCACGATCTCGCGCCCGATGATCACGGCCGCCGGCAGGGTCAGCCACAGGTTGGCGTGCTCCTGCACCAGCAGCACCAATGCCACCGCCACCATCAGCTTGTCGGCCACGGGGTCGAGGAACGCGCCGAAAGGCGTGCTCTGCTCCAGGCGTCGCGCCAGGTAGCCGTCCAGCCAATCGGTGGCGGCCGCGAAGGCAAAGACTGAACTGGCTGCCATATAGCTCCAGCTATAAGGCATATAGAACAGCAATATGAAGATCGGGATAAGCAGGACGCGTAGAACGGTGATCAGATTAGGGATATTCATCGGCACAACTGGCTACGAGGTGATTGGGCATTCTACTCGCTGTGCAGGTTTGCATAAATCAACTCTGCGAGCTTTTTACTGATTCCCGGTGCCTTGGCGATCTCGTCGATGCTGGCCCGGGACAATTCCTGTAATCCACCAAAATGCTTGAGCAGGTCGCGCCGGCGTGTCGGGCCGACCCCCGCCACCCCTTCCAGGGTCGAGGTACGTCGAGCCTTGCCACGCCGGGCGCGGTGGCCGGTGATCGCGAAGCGGTGGGCCTCGTCGCGAATTTGCTGGATCAGGTGCAGCGCCGGCGAATCCCCCTTGAGGGTGAACTCGTGGGCCGCGTCGTTCAGGTATAGCGTTTCGAAACCGGCCTTGCGAGTCGTGCCCTTGGCCACGCCGAGGAGGATCAGGTCCGGTACCGCCAGTTCGTTGAGCACATCGCGGGCCATGGCCATCTGGCCCTTGCCGCCGTCCACCAGGAGGATGTCCGGCAGCTTGCCCTCGCCGTCCTTGAGCTTGCTGAAGCGTCGGGTCAGGGCCTGATGCATGGCCGCGTAGTCGTCGCCGGCGGTGACGCCCTCGATGTTGTAACGACGATAGTCGGACTTCAGCGGCCCCTCGGGTCCGAACACCACGCAGGAAGCCACGGTGGCCTCGCCGCTGGAATGGCTGATGTCATAGCACTCCAGGCGCTGCGGTGGCTCGTCCAGGTTCAGCACCTCGGCCAGGGCTTCGAAACGCGCGGCCACGTGCTGACGGTTGGCCAGGCGCGCGCCCAGGGCCTGCTCGGCATTGGTCACCGCCAGTTGCTGCCAACGTGCCCGGGTGCCACGCACCCTGTGGCTGATGGTCAATTCGCGACCGCGTAACTCATCGATGGCGGCGATCAGGATCGGAAAGTCTTCATGGGTCACATTGACGATCAACTCGGCCGGCAGGTCGCGCTCAGGACTGCTGACGAAATACTGCCCCAGGAACGCCAGCATGACTTGCGCCACGTCTTCCTCGATGCCCACCTGGGGGAAGAAGTTCTTGCTGCCCAGCACTCGCCCGCCACGCACACTGATCAGGTGCACACAAGCGCCGCCGGGGTTGACGAAAGCCGCCAGCACGTCGACATCGCCGGTACCGCCTTCCATGCTCTGCTGATCCTGGACCCGACGCAGCAGGCCGATCTGGTCGCGCAGCTCGGCGGCCTTCTCGAAGTCCAGGGTACTGGCGGCGGCTTCCATGGCACCGGACAACTCGTCGGTCAGGGCATTGCTGCGCCCCTCGAGGAACATCACCGAATGGCGCACGTCCTCGGCATAGACCTCGGGCTCCACCAGGCCGACGCACGGCCCCTTGCAACGCTTGATCTGGTACTGCAGGCAAGGCCGCGTACGGTTCTTGTAGTAGCTGTCCTCGCACTGGCGGACCAGGAAGGTCTTCTGCAACAGGCTCAGGCTCTCACGGATGGCGCCGGCACTGGGATAAGGCCCGAAATACTTGCCCTTCTGCTTCTTCGCCCCGCGATGGATGCTGAAGCGCGGAAAGGCGCCATCGGAGAGGAAGACGTAGGGATAGGACTTGTCGTCGCGCAGGAGGATGTTGTACGGCGGCCGCCACTCCTTGATCAGGGTCTGCTCCAGCAGCAACGCCTCGGTCTCGTTGGCGGTGATGGTGGTCTCGATCTGGGCGATACGCGCCACCAGGGCGGCGGTCTTCGGTGCCTGGCCGGTCTTGCGGAAGTAGCTCGACAGGCGGTTCTTCAGGTTCTTGGCTTTACCGACGTAGAGCAGGCGCGCATCGCTGTCGAACATGCGATACACACCGGGGCGGCCACTGCAGGTAGAAAGAAAGGCGCTGGGATCAAACAGGTCGGTCATTTTTCAGAGGCTGGCATCGACCATGCCGTGGCGAACCGCAAGCAGCGTCAATTCCACATCGCTGCTGATCGAGAGTTTCTCGAAAATCCGATAACGGTAGGTGTTTACGGTTTTCGGCGACAGGCACAGCTTGTCGGAGATGATCTGCACCTTTTGGCACCCGACGATCATCAGGGCAATCTGGATTTCCCGCTCCGACAACGCATCGAACGGCGATTCACTGGAAGGCTGGAACGACTTGAAGACCAACTGCTGGGCGATTTGCGGGCTGATGTAGCGCTGGCCGGCGAAGACCAGGCGGATGGCCTGGACCATTTCATTGAGCCCCGCGCCCTTGGTCAGGTAACCCGCCGCACCCGCTTGCAGCAATCGGGTAGGGAATGGATCTTCCTCACAGACCGTCACGGCCACGACCTTGATGTCCGGATGACTGCGCAACAACTTGCGCGTGGCTTCAAGCCCACCGATCCCTGGCATCTTGACGTCCATCAGGACTACGTCGGGTTTCAACTCCCGCGCCTTGAGCAGGGATTCCTCTCCCGACTCCGCCTGCCCGACTACTTGCAGGCCATCGATGTCAGCCAGCATTCGTGTAATGCCCGTACGAACGAGATCGTGGTCATCGACTACTAGCACCCTAATCAAGCAGACACCTCGCGAAATGGTCTTTACAGGTTGCCCGACACCTTAGCAAAAAAGCACCGTACAAACCTAATCACATGCGCTATTAAAAACACATCAGCCGCGATAACAACGCACACCCGGCCCGCCTCCCCGGCAGGCCCTGGCTTCAGGGCTCGGCGGGCTGGGGCTTTTTCCTGGAGCCCTGGCCCTGCGACAGCTCGGCCAGGGTGGCAGTCAGACGGCAGATTGCATCCTGATCGCCCTTGAACAGCGCCCGATAGCAGTCAAGCACCTTTTCCTCGGTCCGGCTCAACCTGCCGGCCTGGACCGGCGTCCGACTGCCGGTCAGCACATACAGCACATCCACTCCCCTGGCCGCCACCCGCGACAGATAATCTGCCTTGGGTGCTCGATCCCCACTCTCGTATTTACCCTGGGCGTTGGCTTCCACCCCGCCGATTTCACCAAAAACTTTTTGCGACAGTCCAAGGCGTTCCCGCTCCTGCCTCAACCGCGAACCGATTCCACTCATTTGGATGTATGATCCCATCAGATACACCCCAAGGGGGTGTCATACTCTTCAAGCTTTGAACAAAATTGAACGGTTTTGAACTATGCCCGGTATACGCACTGCCGCACAAGCCAAGGCCTGGCTGGAACACCAGGGAAAGTCGGTTCAACAGTTCGCGCGCGAACATGGGGTTGATCCGGCCACTACCTATCAGGTATTGGCCGGCCGCAAGAAGGGCAAGCGAGGGGAAGCACACAAGGTCGCGGTGCTGTTGGGCATGAAGGACGGCATTATCCTCGACGAAGTGCCGGTAGTGGATCCGGCACTGATCTGAGCCCCCCTATTCTTTTCTGCCTGGCGCAGCGCCAACCGCAGTGGTAGAGCGCTCCATGCGCCAGAAGCAATCATCGGCTCCCACTACCTTAAGGCCCGTTCGCTCGTACAGGCTTTGTGCCGGGTTGTCCTTGAACACCGTCAAGCGCAACAAGCCACGGTGCTCCTTTCGCGCCATCTCGAGTACCTGCTGCAAGGTCCAGCTCCCTGCGCCCTGCCCGCGCCAGGCCGGCAGCACATGCAGCTCGCGGATGTAGAGCGCCCGCGAGTCGCGGCTCAGGCTGACGAAACCCAGCACTTCAGTCCCCTGGCAGATCAGCAGGTTCTCGCGGCCGGCCCAGGCCACGTCGAAGGCGTCGTCGAGCCACAGCAGGTCATGACGGATGTAGTAGCGCAGCATGCCGGAACAGGTCAGCTCCCGGGCGAAGGCCAGGTCGGCCTCCCGGGCCGGGCGCAGCTCGAAGTCGTTCACCGAGCCACCGGCAGCACTTGGGCCTGCCACTGCCCGGCACCGCCTCGAACCAACAGCAACGCCTCACCGACCCCGTCCACCGCTGCCAACAGTTGTCCCTCGGGGCCCCAGGCCGCACTGCGCCCGGCGCAGGTCCAGCCGCCACTGGGCCCGCCATGATTGGCCATCAGCACCAGCAATCCATGCTCCCGGGCATACCCTTGCAACAGCGTGCCGTCGACGGCATACCCGCCTTCGCTGATCAGCACACCGGCGGCATAGACATCGGCCCCGGCCTGTGCAGCCGCCTGCACATGGCTGGCATGGCTGAAGTCCGCACAAACCGCCAGGGCAACCTGGTGCTCGGCAAATGCCAAGGGCGCGCCGCCACTGCCCGCGGCAAAAGCGCGCTCCTCTCCGGGATGCAGATGCTGCTTGCTATAGACCGCCAGCGAACCATCGCCCCCCAGCACCAGCGCACCGATCAGTACCGGTCCGTCATCGACCAGGCGAATCGGCAACCCCACCACCGTAGTCATCTGCAGCTCCCGCGCCAGGTCGCGCAGGGGTTGCAATACCGGCGAATCCGGAGCCAAGGCCAACTCGGCCGCCAGTTGTGGCTCGTAGCCGGTCAGCGACAGCTCGGGGAACACCAGCAACTGCACGCCCTGCTGCGCCGCCAGTCGCATCAAGCGCTGGTGTCCGGCGAGGTTGGTCGGCAGGTCTCCGGCAATGGACACCGATTGGGCAGCGGCAAGGGTCAACAAGGTCACGGGCAGTCCTTTTTGGGGCAACGATGGAGGTAAACATGCAGGCGCCGCGAGTGTCGCACAACCCCCATTGGATTGATCCATAGTCGCGCCCCCGCCTGCGCCATAGAAATTACTGATTGAATCGCCGGCCCGCCCTCTAGTAAGCTCGCTGCACTTCACGGAGAAACCCCATGCTGTCCCAGACCCTTTCCCTGCATCGCCACACCGCCAGCGCACTGCGTTCGGTTGCGGCTGCCTGGGTCAATGGCAGCGCGGCGGCGAGCTTTTATTTTGGGTATTGGTTTAGCCACTGGCGCGCCTGATACCCAACCGGCGCCCATAAAAACGGGTCGCCCACCAGAGAAATCTCAACCCCCGGTCGGCCTCCCGACCGGGGGTTTTGTTTTTCCGGGCCTGGATTTTCAACCACGATTTTTGCGACACACCGAACTTACCGAGGATTGCACCATGAACTACGCCACCTATTACCGTTACGACATGTTTTCCACCTGGCGATTTAGCAGCCTCCGCTCGGGACAGCCTGCCGCCTCCGATCGGTCACCTACCGGTGGCAATTGCACACTCATGGCCAGTACGGCCAATTGTCGAACACCCCAGTAGGGCCGCGCGCGGGACATCACCCGCCGCCCGCCCAGGAAGACCGCACATGAACTCGTCCGTATCCGCTCTGTCCCTGTCCGCTCAAGCCAGCGCCAACGAACCCCTGAGCCAGCGCCTGCCCAGCTCCCTGGAACTCAAGCAGCACCTGCCGCTATCCACGGCCCTGAGCCAGCAAGTCGCCACCCATCGCCAAGCCATCCGCGCCATCCTCCAAGGCCAAGACCCTCGCCTCTTGGTAGTGGTCGGCCCCTGCTCCATCCACGATCCGCAATCGGCCCTGGAATATGCCGCCAACCTGGCCCGGCTGTCCGCGCAAGTGAGCGACCAGATGCTCCTGGTGATGCGCGCCTACGTGGAAAAACCCCGTACCACCGTCGGCTGGAAAGGCTTGGCCTACGACCCGCACCTGGACGGCAGCGATGACATGGCCGGTGGCCTGGCCCTGTCCCGGGAACTGATGCGCGAGATGCTGCGCCTGGGCCTGCCGATCGCCACCGAATTGCTGCAACCCATGGCCGCCGGCTACTTCGACGACCTCTTGAGCTGGGTCGCCATCGGCGCGCGCACCACCGAATCGCAGATCCACCGGGAAATGGCCAGTGGCCTGGAGATCCCCGTGGGCTTCAAGAACGGTACCGACGGCGGCGTCGCCATCGCCTGCGACGCCATGCGCTCGGCGGCCCATCCGCACCGCCACTTCGGCGTCGACAGCCAGGGCCATCCGGCGATCATCCAGACCGCGGGCAATCCCGACGCCCACCTGGTGCTGCGCGGCGGCCACCGAGGGCCGAACTACGACCGCCAGAGCGTGGCCCAGGTCCAGCGCGACCTGCACAAGCTGAAGATCCCGGCACGGATCATGGTCGATTGCAGCCACGCCAACAGCGGCAAGGACCCGGCGCGCCAGCCGGCAGTGTTCAACGAGGTGCTGGAGCAACGCCTGCAAGGCGACGCCTCGCTGATGGGGGTGATGCTCGAAAGCCACCTGTTCGAAGGCTGCCAACCGCTGAACGGCAACCTGCGCTACGGCGTCTCGATCACCGACGGCTGCCTGGGCTGGGACACCACCGAGCACCTGCTGGGCAACGCCGCCCAGCGACTGCGGGCACTGGCGGCCAGCGCCTGAGCATCAGCCGTTACCGCCACGCCGGCAGTCGTGGCGGTAACGGCTTGAAGGAACTTTGACAAGAAATGGCCACCTGAATCCGGTAGGCTCTCCACTTTCTTGAAAGGAGCAACTCCCATGGCCAAAGCCACTGCCCGTCACATCCTGGTTGCCAGCGAAGCCAAGTGCAACGAACTCAAAGCCGAAATCGAAGCCGGCGCCGATTTCGCCGACGTAGCGAAGAAGAACTCCACCTGCCCCTCCAGCCGTGACGGCGGCAACCTGGGTTCCTTCGGCCCGGGCCAGATGGTCAAGGAGTTCGATACCGTGGTGTTCAGCGCCCCGATCAACGTGGTCCAGGGCCCGGTGAAGACCCAGTTCGGCTACCACCTGCTGGAAGTGACCAGCCGCCAGGACTGACCGCCCGGCGATCACGCCTGCCCCAACGGCCCGCCACTCGGTGGGCCGTTGCCTTTATGCCCCCAAGATGCGCGACAACGGATGCGGCTGGCCAGTCACGCGCGGCTAGCGTACAAATCGTGGTCATCGATCACCCGGCTTGCAAGGCTGACAATGCGACTGCTTTTCCCCTCCGTACTGCTCACCACCCTGTTGTTGGGCGCCACCAGTGCCCAGGCCGCTCCCGGACACGCCATGACCGTCTATGGCGAACCGGCCAAGTATTCCCAGGGTTTCAGCCACTTCGACTACGTCGACCCTCTGGCCCCCAAAGGCGGGACCCTGCGCCGCTCGGCCATCGAGATCGGCCGCTTCGACCATGTGCTGCCCTACATCGACAAGGGCATCGGCGTGTCCCAGCTGGATGGCCTGGTGTATGCCCCCCTGGCCCAGCGCTCCCTGGACGAACCCTATACCGTCTACGGCCTGGTGGCCGAGAAGATGGAGCGCGCCGAAGACGGCCTGTGGCTGCGTTTCTACCTCAACCCCAAGGCGCGCTTCGCCGACGACACCCCCATCACCGCCGAAGACGTGCGCTACAGCTACGACCTGCTGATGACCCAGGGCAGCATGCGTTATCGCACCCAGTTCGCCGATGTCAGCGGCGTCACCGTGGAGTCGCCACGGGTGATCCGCTTCGATTTCAAGAACAGCGAGAACCGCACCCTGCCCCTGGATATCGCGACCCTGCCGGTGTTCCCCGAACACTGGTGGAAGAGTCGCGACTTCGCCGGCGGTGGCGGCTATGAAGCGCCCCTGGGCAGCGGCCCCTACCGCGTGGGCAAGGTGGACTCGGGCAACAGTATCACCTTCATCCGCAACCCCGACTGGTGGGGCAAGGACCTGCCGGTCAGCCGCGGCCTGTACAACTTCGATCACTTCAGCGTCGAGTACTTCGGCGACATCGACGTTGCCCGCCAAGTGCTGCGCGGTGGGGCCTACGACTACAACCGCGAGTTCTCCGCCACCGGCTACTCCATCGGCTACGACAGCCCGGCCCTGAACGACGGGCGCCTGCAGAAGGCCCACCTGGCCCAGGCCGCACCGCAACCGGCCCAGGGCTATGTGTTCAACCTCGACCGCCCGGTGTTCCAGGACCGTCGCACCCGCCAGGCCCTGGCCATGCTCTGGGACTTCGAGTGGAGCAATCGGCAGATGATGCGCAACCTGTACATCCGCCAGCAGAGCTTCTTCTCCAACACCCCGCTGGCGGCCCGCAGCCTGCCGGACGCCGAGGAGTTGAAGATCCTCGAGCCATTGCGCGGGCAGATTCCCGACGAGGTCTTCACCCAGGTGTTCGAAGCGCCGAAGACCGACGGCAGCGGTGTGCTGCGCGACAAGCAATTGCAGGCCCTGGCCTTGCTGGAGCAGGCAGGCTGGAAGCCCGAGGGCGACAAGCTGGTCAATGCCCAGGGCGCCCCCCTGGCGTTCACTTTCCTGATCACCCAGGGCTCCATCGAGCGCCTGTTGCTGCCCTACAAGCGCAACCTGGCGCAGATCGGCATCACCCTAAACATCCGCCGCATCGATTCCGCGCAGTACGTCAATCGGCTGATGGCCCGCGACTACGACATGATCGTCACCGGCTACCCGGTGACCACCTCGCCCGGGCTGGAGCTGTACAACTACTTCGGATCGGCCGCGGCCAACGATCCGGGCTCGAACAACCTCATGGTGCTCAAGAACCCGGCGGTGGACACCCTGGTCAACGGCCTGGTCAAGGCCACCAGCCAGCCGCAAATGCTGCGCTACGCCCACGCCCTGGACCGGGTGCTGCAATGGAACTACTACTGGATCGCCAACTACTACCCACCCGGCACCTCCACCGTCTGGTGGAACCGTTTCGGCAGGCCCAAGGTGCCGGCCAGCAACGACGAAGCCATCGAAACCTGGTGGGAAGTCAGCCCCACCCCACTGACCAATGACCAGATGGCCGCCGAACTCGCGCGCCGTGGCAAACCCGGAGGGCGCCCCTGATGCCGGCCTACATCCTGCGGCGCTTGCTGCTGATCATCCCGACCCTGCTGATCATCCTTCTGGTGAACTTCGTCATCGTCCAGGCCGCTCCCGGCGGCCCGGTTGAGCAGGCCATCGCCCGCTTGCAGGGCATTGGCGGCGGTGGCGTCGGTGGCTCCGCCGACGCCATGACCAGTGGCGGTTCGCGCGCCAGCCGCGGCCTGGACCCCAAGCTGATCCAGGACATCGAGAAACAGTACGGTTTCGACAAGCCGGCCCATGAACGCCTGTGGCTGATGCTCAAGAACTACGCCCAACTGGACTTCGGCAAGAGCTTCTTCCGTGGCGCCACGGTCACCGACCTGATCCTGGAAAAGATGCCCGTGACCATTTCCCTGGGGCTGTGGGCGACCCTGATCACCTATCTGGTGTCGATCCCCTTGGGGATTCGCAAGGCGGTGCGCCATGGCAGCCACTTCGATGTCTGGAGCAGCACCGCGATCATCATCGGCTACGCCATGCCGGCCTTCCTGTTCGCCATGTTCCTGATCGTGCTGTTCGCCGGTGGCACCTCGCTGAACTGGTTCCCGGTACGCGGCCTGGTCTCGGACGACTTCGACCAGCTGAGCACCCTGGGCAAGATCGCCGACTACTTCTGGCACCTGGTGCTGCCGGTCAGCTCCCTGGTGATCGGCGGCTTCGCTACCCTGACCATCCTCACCAAGAACAGCTTCCTCAACGAAATCACCCGCCAGTACGTGGTCACCGCCCGGGCCAAGGGCCTGAGCGAACGCCGGGTGCTGTACGGCCATGTGTTTCGCAACGCCATGCTGCTGGTGGTCTCGGGCATTCCCCAGGCCTTCATCAGCGTGTTCTTCGCCGGCTCCCTGCTGATCGAGGTGATCTTCTCCCTCGATGGCCTGGGGCGCATGAGCTACGAGGCCGCGGTCTCCCGGGACTATCCGGTGGTGTTCGGCTCGCTGTTCATCTTCACCCTGTTCGGGCTCTTGATAAAACTCATCGGCGACCTGTGCTACACCCTGGTCGACCCGCGCATCGACTTCGCCGCGAGGAACGCCTGATGCTCAAGCTCTCCCCCCTGGCGCGCCGGCGCCTGGACCGTTTCAAGCAGAACCGCCGCGGCTGGTGGTCGCTGTGGCTGTTCATCGGCCTGTTCGTCCTGACCCTGGGCGGCGAGCTGATCGCCAACGACAAGCCGCTGGTACTGAGCTACCAGGGCTCGCTGTACTTCCCGGTGTTCAAGCGCTACACCGAGCAGGAGTTCGGCGGCCAGCTGCCGTTCCAGGCCGACTACCGCAGCGACTACGTGCAGCAGCTGATTCGCAAGGACGGCGGCTGGCTGCTGTTCCCGCCCATCCCCTTCAGCGAAGACACGCCCAACTACGACCTGACCCGACCGGCCCCCAGTCCGCCCACGGCGACCAACTGGCTGGGCACCGACGACCAGGCCCGGGACGTCCTCGCGCGGGTGATCTACGGCGCCCGGGTGTCGATCCTGTTCGCCCTGGCCCTGACCGCCATCAGTGCCCTGGTCGGCATCGCTGCCGGCGCACTGCAGGGCTACTACGGCGGCTGGGTCGATCTCCTGGGCCAGCGCCTGCTGGAAGTCTGGTCGGGGCTACCGGTGCTGTACCTCTTGATCATCCTGTCCGGTTTCGTCGAACCCAACTTCTGGTGGCTGCTGGGGATCATGGCGCTGTTCTCCTGGCTGGCCCTGGTGGACGTGGTACGCGCCGAATTCCTGCGTGGGCGCAACCTGGAATACGTCAAGGCCGCCAGGGCCCTGGGCCTAAGCGATCGCAAGGTGATCCTGCGGCACATCCTGCCCAACGCCATGAACGCCACCCTGAGCTACCTGCCGTTCATCCTCACCGGCGCCATCTCGACCCTCACCGCCCTGGACTTCCTCGGTTTCGGCATGCCCGCCGGCAGTGCCTCCCTGGGCGAGTTGATCGGCCAGGGCAAGCAGAACCTGCAAGCGCCATGGCTGGGGCTGACGGCGTTCTTCGCTCTGGCGCTGATCCTCTCGCTGCTGGTGTTCATCGGCGAGGCGCTGCGCGATGCCTTTGACCCCCGATCTTGAAGCGGACTGTAGAAATGACTGAAAACCTGATCGAAATCCGCCAGCTCAATGTGGCCTTCGGCGGCCGCCCCGCGGTCCGCGACCTGTGCCTGGACATCCGTCCCGGCGAGTGCCTGGCGCTGGTGGGCGAGTCCGGCTCGGGCAAATCGGTGACGGCCCACTCGATCCTGCAACTCCTGCCCCAGACCGGCTGCAGCAGTAGCGGCAGCGTGCGCTACCGCGGCCAGGAGCTGATCGGCGCCGACAGCGCCACCCTGCAAAAGCTGCGGGGCAACCGCATCGCCATGATCTTCCAGGAACCCATGACCTCGCTGAACCCGCTGCACAGCATCGAGAAGCAGATCGGCGAAACCCTGCTGCTGCACCGCGGCCTGGGCGGCAAGGCGGCCCAGGCGCGCATCCTCGAACTGCTGGAGCTGGTGGGCATCCAGAAACCCCGTGAACGGCTCAAGGCCTACCCGCACCAGTTGTCCGGCGGCCAGCGCCAACGGGTGATGATCGCCATGGCCCTGGCCTGTGAACCTGAGCTGCTGATCGCCGACGAACCCACCACCGCCCTGGACGTCACCGTGCAGCGCAAGATCCTGTTGTTGCTCAAATCCCTGCAGCAACGCTTGGGCATGTCGCTGCTGCTGATCAGCCACGACCTCAACCTGGTGCGGCGCATCGCCCAGCGCGTGTGCGTGATGAAGGCCGGGGAAATCGTCGAGCAGGCCGACTGCGACACCCTGTTCAACGCTCCGCAGCACCCCTATAGCTGCGAGCTGCTGCACGCCGAGCCCGAGGGCTTGCCATTGCGCCGCGACACCCGCGACACCGTGCTCGAGGTGGACAACCTCTGCGTCGAGTTCCAGGTCGGCGGCGGCCTGCTGAGGCGCAAGCAGTACCTGCGGGCCGTGGACGGTATCAGCCTGCGCGTGCAGCAGGGCAAGACCCTGGGCATCGTCGGTGAATCCGGCTCGGGCAAGTCGACCCTGGGCCAGGCGATCCTGCGGCTGCTGGACTCCCAGGGCGGCATCCGCTTCCAGGGCCAGGCCCTGGACGGTCTCAACCAGAAACAACTGCGGCCCTGGCGCAAGCAGATGCAGGTGGTGTTCCAGGACCCCTTCGGCAGCCTCAGCCCGCGCATGTCGGTGGCGCAGATCATCAGCGAAGGCCTGGAGGTACATAGCCAGTACGATGCCCGCCAGTGCGAGGAACAGGTGATCCGCGCCCTGGAGGAAGTCGGCCTCGACCCGGACAGCCGCCACCGCTACCCCCACGAGTTCTCCGGCGGCCAGCGCCAGCGCATCGCCATCGCCCGGGCCTTGGTGCTCAAGCCGGCGCTGATCCTGCTGGACGAACCCACTTCGGCCCTGGATCGCACCGTGCAGAAACAAGTGGTGACCCTGTTGCGCCAGCTCCAGGAGAAGTACGGCCTGACCTACCTGTTCATCAGCCACGACCTGGCGGTGGTCCGCGCCCTGGCCCACGACATGATCGTGATCAAGGACGGTCAGGTAGTGGAAAGCGGCGCTAGCCACCAGGTATTCGCAGCCCCGCAGCACCCCTACACCCGGGAACTGCTGGCCGCCGCCCAACCCGGCTGAACCTCCGGCGATCTGCGGCCCTCCCCGCTCGTGGCCGCTGCGCGCCCATGCGCAGCCTGCGGCAGCGGCTACACCAAGCACCGCCCCCTGTAGCCGCTGCCGAGCCCGCGAGGCTGCGCCAAGGTCCGCAGGAGCTTCCGGCAATCTCCAGCCACCCCTTCCCTGGTCGCGCCCGGGAGGGGATTGTCGGCATAATCGGCGCCGCCAGCCCCAGGACCCCAGCCCATGAACGACAGCGAAAACCTCAAGGACTACCAGCGTGTGCGCCAACTGGCGATCCGCTCGCTGTTCGAGATCATAGAGCAATCCAGCGAAGGCACGGTGATCGTCGACCGCGACGCCAATATCGTCTGGATGAACGAGCGCTATGCCCGGCGCTTCGGCCTGGAGTCGGCGGCGTTCGCCATCGGCAAGCCCTGCGAGAGCGTGATCCCCGGTAGCCTGCTGCGTGAAGTGGTGCGCACCGGCCGGCCGATCCTGCTGGACATGCAGGACACCCCCAAGGAACCGCTGGTGGTCATGCGCCTGCCGATCCACGACGCCGCGGGCCTGGTGATCGGCGCCATCGGTTTTGCCCTGTACGACGAGTTGCGCAGTCTCTCGCCGATGCTCAAGCGCTACCTGAGCATGCAGGAAGAACTGGCCTCCACCCGCTCGCTGCTGCGGGCCCGGCAGACCAAGTACAACTTCGCCCATTTCATCGGCACCAGCAGCGCCAGCCTGGAGGTCAAGCGTCGGGCCCGGCGCGGCGCCAGCACCGAATCGCCGGTGCTGCTGCAAGGCGAGACCGGCACCGGCAAGGAGTTGCTGGCCCAGGCCATCCACGCCGCCTCGCCACGGGCGCACAAGCCGTTCGTCAGCATCAACAGCGCGGCGATTCCCGAAGCCCTGCTGGAAGCGGAGTTCTTCGGCACCGCCCCCGGCGCCTTCACCGGCGCCGACCGCAAGGGGCGCGCCGGCAAGCTGCAGATCGCCCAGGGCGGCAGCCTGTTCCTCGACGAAATCGGCGACATGCCGTTGCCCCTGCAGAGCAAGCTGCTGCGGGTGCTGCAGGAAAAAGAGTTCGAGCCGGTGGGCTCCAACGAGGTGATCCACAGCGACGTGCGGATCATTGCCGCCACCTCCACCGACCTGGAGGCGGCGATCAAGCGCGGCGAGTTCCGCGCCGACCTGTATTACCGCCTCAATGTGTTGCCGATCCAGGTGCCGGCCCTGCGCGAGCGCCTGGACGACCTGCCGGCGCTGAGCGAAGGCATCCTGGAAGAACTGCGCAGCCAGCACGAGCTGACACCCGAGGCCCTGGCGCTGCTGGGCCAGCACGCCTGGCCGGGGAACATCCGCGAACTGCGCAACGTGCTGGAACGGGCGGCCTTGCTCAGCGACGACTTGCTGCTCGGAGCCGGGGATATCCGCGCGGCCATCGGCAACTTCAGTGCGTTGCCGCGCGCGGCCCTCGCCGCGTCCACCGAGGCGTTGCCCCATGAAACCTTTGCCACGGCGCGCGAGCGTTTCGACCGTCAGTTGATCGAAGCGACCCTGGCGCAATGCGCCGGTAAAGTGGACCAGGCGGCCCGGCGCCTCGGCCTGGGCCGCTCGACGCTGTACAAGAAAATGGCAGCCCTGGGCATAGCCGAGTCCCAATAAAGAGACAAACATCTCAATATTGAGAAAAATCCATCATCTGCACCTATTACCGGCAATCGAGCCGCGACTATCTGCTACTGCATGCTTCTGCTGGAGCGAGACTTGCCCGCGATAACGCCCCGATGATCGAAAAAAGTCTCAAAATAGAGACAAAATTCCTTATCGCCACTTAATAAATATAAAAACTTCTTATATTTCAATAGCTTGTAAAAATGGCACAAAACTCGCTATAGCCCCTCTCCACACGCAGTACCCACAACAAGAACAATCCTGGAGAGACACACCATGAGTGTGATCATTGCCCTGGCAGCCCTGGCGCTGCTGATGCTGGCCGCCTACCGAGGCTACAGCGTCATCCTGTTTGCCCCCATCGCCGCCCTCGGCGCCGTCCTGCTCACCGACCCATCCGCCGTAGCGCCTGCCTTCACCGGGGTGTTCATGGAAAAGATGGTGGGTTTCATCAAGCTGTATTTCCCGGTGTTCCTGCTGGGCGCGGTGTTCGGCAAGCTGATCGAGCTGTCGGGGTTCTCCCGCTCCATCGTCGCCGCCGCCATCCGTCTGCTGGGCACCCGCCAGGCGATGCTGGTGATCGTGCTGGTCTGCGCCCTGCTGACCTATGGCGGCGTGTCGTTGTTCGTGGTGGTGTTCGCGGTCTACCCGTTCGCCGCCGAGATGTTCCGCCAGAGCGACATCCCCAAGCGCCTGATCCCGGCGACCATCGCCCTGGGGGCGTTCTCCTTCACCATGGACGCCCTGCCCGGCACCCCGCAGATCCAGAACATCATCCCCAGCACCTTCTTCAACACCACCGCCTGGGCCGCGCCCTGGCTGGGGCTGATCGGCACCCTGTTCGTGTTCTGCGCCGGCATGCTGTTCCTCCAGCGCCAGCGCAGCAAGGCGCAAAAGGCCGGTGAAGGCTACGGCAGCGACCTGCGCAACGAACCGGAGACCGCCGCCGACCTCAAGCTGCCCAACCCCTGGGTCGCCCTGTCGCCGCTGTTGCTGGTAGGGGTCATGAACCTGCTGTTCACCCACTGGATCCCGCAGTGGTATGGCAAGACCCACAGCCTGGCCCTACCGGGCATGGCGGCGCCGGTAACCACCGAGATCGCCAAGCTCACCGCCATCTGGGCGGTACAGGCCGCCTTGCTGGTGGGCATCCTGATGGTGCTGGCATGTGGCTTCGGTGCCATTCGCAGCAAGCTCGCCGAAGGCAGCAAGAGCGCGGTCAGCGGCGCCTTGCTGGCGGCCATGAACACGGCCTCGGAGTATGGCTTCGGCGCGGTGATCGCGTCCCTGCCGGGGTTCCTGGTACTGGCCGACTGGCTCAAGAGCATCCCCAACCCGCTGGTCAACGAGGCCATCACCGTGACCCTGCTAGCCGGTATCACCGGCTCCGCCTCGGGCGGCATGAGCATCGCCCTGGCGGCCATGTCCGAGACCTTCATCAGCGCCGCCCACGCCGCCAACATTCCCCTGGAAGTGCTGCACCGGGTGGCCGCCATGGCCAGCGGCGGCATGGACACCCTGCCCCACAACGGTGCGGTGATCACCCTGCTGGCGGTCACCGGGCTGACCCACCGCGAGGCCTACAAGGACATTTTCTGCATTACCCTGATCAAGACCCTGGCGGTCTTCGTCGTCATCGCCACTTTCTACGCCACTGGCATCGTGTGAGGTATTCATGACCACTCTTTCTGGCAAGACCGCCCTGGTCACCGGCTCCACCAGCGGTATCGGCCTGGGCATCGCCCAGGTCCTGGCCCGGGCCGGAGCCAACCTGATTCTCAATGGCTTCGGCGACGCCTCACCCGTCATCGCCGAGCTGAAGCAACTGGGGGTCAAGGTCGGCCACCACCCGGCGGACGTCAGCGACCCGGCGCAGATCGCCGAGATGTTCGCCTATGCCGAACGCGAGTTCGGTGGCGTCGACATCCTGGTGAACAACGCCGGCATCCAACACGTGGCCACCGTCGAGGAGTTCCCGGTGGAGCGCTGGGACGCGATCATCGCCATCAACCTGTCGGCGGTGTTCCACAGCACCCGCCTGGGGCTGGCGGGTATGCGCGCCAAGGGCTGGGGGCGGATCGTCAACGTCGCCTCGGTGCACGGCCAGGTGGGGTCGGTGGGCAAGGCCGCCTATGTCGCGGCCAAGCACGGGGTGATCGGCCTGACCAAGGTGGTGGGCCTGGAGACCGCCACCAGCAACGTCACCTGCAACGCCATCTGCCCGGGCTGGGTGCTGACCCCGCTGGTGCAGAAGCAGATCGACGACCGCGCGGCCAGCGGCATCGACCCGCAACAGGCGCGCCACGACCTGCTGGCGGAAAAACAACCCTCCCTGGAGTTCGTCACCCCGGCGCAGCTGGGCGAGCTGGTGCTATTTTTGTGCAGTGATGCCGCAGCCCAGGTCCGCGGCGCGGCCTGGAACATCGATGGCGGCTGGCTGGCGCAATAACGGAGCGACAAGCTGTAAGTGGTGAGCCGCAAGCAACAGCAGATCAAAAGAACAACAAGAGAGCCCTTGCATGTCCGACATACTCTGGCAACCCAGCGCCGAGCGCATTGGCAAGACGCGCATCGACGCCT
Source organism: Pseudomonas piscis (assembly GCF_009380155.1). Lineage (GTDB taxonomy): Bacteria > Pseudomonadota > Gammaproteobacteria > Pseudomonadales > Pseudomonadaceae > Aquipseudomonas > Aquipseudomonas piscis. Next base: position 94,792 of record NZ_WHUV01000005.1, read on the forward strand.
TCCGCCGCTTCGTGAACCAGCGCCACGGCCTGGACATCGGCGACTACCCCGGCCTGCATCAGTGGAGCATCGACCAGCGCGAAGCCTTCTGGCAGGCCATCGTCGACTTCTTCGAGGTCAGCTTCCACCAAGACGCCGAATGCGTGCTGCGCGAAGGGTCGCAAATGCCCAGCGCCCAGTGGTTTCCCGGGGCCACCCTGAACTTCGCCGAACACCTGCTCAAGCGCCGCGACGACAGTGTGGCGGTGGTAGCGATCGCCGAAGACGGCCAGCGCCAGCAACTGACCTACGCCGAGCTGGCGGCCCAGGTCGCCGGCCTGCAAGCCAGCCTGCGGGCCATTGGGGTCGGCCAGGGCGACCGGGTGGCGGCCTGCATGCCCAATACCTGGCAGACCCTGGTGGGCATGCTCGCCACCACCAGCCTGGGTGCGGTGTGGTCCAGTTGCTCGCCGGACTTCGGCACCCAGGGCGTGATCGACCGTTTCGGCCAGATCGAGCCCAAGGTGCTGATCACCTGTGCCGGCTACCGCTACGCCGGCAAGGATGTGGACCAGGGTGAAAAGATCGACCAGATCCTCCAGCGCCTGCCCTCCCTGGAACAACTGCTGATCGTGCCCGGCACCCGCCCCCAGGCCCGCGCCGAGGACTACCGGACCCAGGCCCGGGTCAGCCTCTGGCAGGACTTCTACCGGAGCGGCGGCGACCCCGTGTTCGTCGCGGTGCCCTTCGCCCACCCGCTGTATATCCTCTACTCCAGCGGCACCACCGGGGTGCCCAAGTGCATCGTCCATGGCACCGGCGGAGTGCTGTTGCAGCACCTCAAGGAACACGGCCTGCACGCCGACCTCGGTCCCGGCCAGCGGCTGTTCTACTACACCACCTGCGGCTGGATGATGTGGAACTGGCTGGTCTCGACCCTGGCCACCGGCGCCAGCCTGGTGCTCTACGACGGCTCGCCGTTCCACCCCCATAACGAGCGCCTGGTCGACCTCATCGACAGCGAGGCGATCAACGCCTTCGGCACCAGCCCCAAGTACCTGGCCGCACTGGAGAAAGCCGGTAGCCGGCCACGCCTGAGCCACCGCCTCGACAGCCTCAAGACCCTGCTGTGCACTGGCTCGCCGCTGTCGCCCCAGAGCTACGACTACGTGTATCGGCAGATCAAGGCCGACCTGTGCCTGGCCTCGATGTCCGGCGGCACCGATATCGTCGCCTGCTTCGTCGCCGGCAACCCGGTGCAAGCGGTGCGCCGTGGCGAGATGCAGGGCAAGGGCCTGGGCATGGCCATCGAAGTCTGGAACGACCAGGGCCAGCCGGTGCTCGGCGAGAAAGGCGAACTGGTCTGCACCCGGCACTTTCCGAGCATTCCGGTGGGGTTGTGGAACGACCCGGACCAAAGCCGGCTGCGCGACTCCTACTTCAAGCTGTTTCCCGGGGTCTGGGCCCAGGGCGACTACGCCGAACAATTGGCCGATGGCGGCTGGCTGATCCACGGTCGTTCGGATGCGGTGCTCAACCCCGGCGGCGTGCGCATCGGCACTGCGGAGATCTACCGCCAGGTGGAGAAGCTCGAGCAAGTGCTGGAGAGCCTGGCCATCGGCCAGAGCTGGGAGCAGGACGTGCGGGTGGTGCTGTTCGTGCGCCTGCAAGAGGGCGTGGTCCTGGACGACGCCCTGCGCGAGCGCATCCGCCAGGTGATCCGCAGCAACACCACGCCACGCCATGTACCCGCCAGGATCCTTGCGGTGACCGACATCCCCCGGACCATCAGCGGCAAGATCGTCGAGCTCGCGGTGCGCAACGTGGTCCACGGCCTGCCGGTGAAGAATACCGACGCCCTGGCCAACCCCGAGGCCCTGGAACAGTTCCGCGACCGCGAGGAACTGCGCAGTTGATACACCCCGCCGGCCGCTCCTGCGGGCGCTGCGCGATACCCGGCGCTGGTCATCCAGCGCCAAAGCGGGTGAAAATGACCATGCCAGAACCGCCTACACTCCATCCGTTTGCATAGGCAGCACGACTTCACAGGCTGTCGGTCATTGCGCAATACCGCTGCACCCAGGACTCCCCCGATATGAATGGTTCCCACCACGGCAGCGAAGCCGCCACCCTGATTGCCCGCCTGGACTGGACGACCACGGCCCTGGGCGACTCCCGGCAATGGCCGCAGAGCCTGCGTACCGCGGTGGACATCGTGATCCATTCCCCCATGCCGATGCTGCTGCTCTGGGGCGACGAGCTGACGCAGATCTACAACGACGGTTTCGCCCTGCTGGCCGGCAACAAGCATCCCAAGGCCTTCGGCTTGCCAGCGCACCTGACCTGGCCAGAGCTGAAGGACTTCACCGACCCGATCTACCGCGCCGTGCTCAACGGCCAGGTACGCAGCTTCAGCGAGCAGCGTTTCAACCTGCAGCGCACCAACGGCACGGCCCATGACGTCTGGCTGGACCTGACCTACAGCCCGATCCGCAACGAACACGGGGCCGTGGCCGGGATCCTGGTCACCGCCATCGAGACCAACGAGCGCCGGCGCATCGCCCTGGAGCTCAAGCAGCGCTCCGACGACAGCCTGCGCGCCCAGCACGAGACCGAGGAACGCCTGCAACTGGCCCTGGCCGCCACCGACGCGGTGGGCACCTGGGACTGGGATATCGGCGAGGATCGCTTCATCGCCGATGCGCATTTCGCCCAACTGCACAGCGTCGATCCGCAACGCTCACGGCAACTGCCCATCAGCGAGTACCTCAAGGGCGTGCATCCCGAGGACCGGGGCATGGTGGCCCGCAGCATCAAGCACTGCATCACCCACGGCAGCGAATACGCCGAGGAATACCGCCTGCAACTGGCCGACGGCCAGGTGCGCTGGGTCTTCGCCCGGGGCCGCTGCTACAAGGATCACCACGGTCGGCCGACGCGTTTTCTCGGCGCCGCCCTGGACCTCACCGAACGCAAGCAGATGGAACAGGCGCTGCGCCAGGGCCAGACCGAGCTGCAGTTGATCATCAACGCCATGCCGGCGCTGATCGGCTACGTCGACCACGAGGAACGCTTTCGCCTGAACAACAGCGCCTACCTGGACTGGTACGGCTTCACGCCCCAGGAGCTGTACGGCAAGACCATCCGCGAAGTGGTGGGCGAAGAGATCTACGCCACCCGCGCCGAGCAGATCGCCGCCGCCCTGGCGGGCAAACCGTGCAGCTTCGAGGCCGACTCGCCCCATCGCGACGGCCGAGCGCGCCACGCCTTGACCCGCTTCCTGCCACGCCACGGCGCCGATGGGGCAGTCAACGGTTTCTATATCTTCGTCTACGACGAGACCGAGCGCCGGCAGACCGAGGAAGCCCTGCGCAACCTCAACGAAACCCTGGAAGAACGGGTCAATCGCCGTACCGAGGCCCTGGCCACGGCCAACCAGCGCCTGCAAAACGAGATGTTCGAGCGTGAGCGCGCCGAAGACGCCCTGCGCCACGCACAGAAGATGGAGGCCGTGGGCCAGCTCACCGGCGGCATCGCCCACGACTTCAACAACATGCTCACCGGCATCATCGGTAGCCTGGACCTGATGCAGCGCTACATCGACAACGGCCGCAGCAACGAGATCGGCCGCTTCACCGAGGCCGCCATGTCCTCGGCCAAGCGCGCCGCGTCCCTGACCCATCGCCTGCTGGCCTTCTCCCGTCGCCAGTCCCTGGATCGCCGGCCCCTGGACCCCAACCAGCTGGTGCGTTCGCTGCAGGACCTGTTCAACCACACCAAGGGCGAGCACATCGAGTTGCAGTTGCGACTGGCCGACGGCATCTGGCCGGTGAGCACCGACGCCAGCCAGTTGGAAAACGCCCTGCTCAACCTGGTGATCAACGCCCGCGACGCCATGCCCGGTGGCGGCCGGCTGCTGATCGAGACCGCCAACAGCTACCTGGACGGCAGCGACATCAGCACCCTGGAGCCGGTCAAGGCCGGCGACTACGTCATGCTCGGCGTCAGTGACAACGGCGCGGGCATGAGCCCGCGGATCCTGGCCAAGGCCTTCGATCCGTTCTTCACCACCAAGCCCATCGGCCAGGGCACGGGCCTGGGCCTGTCGATGATCTACGGTTTCGCCCAGCAGTCCGGCGGCCACGTGACCATCAACAGCGAACCGGACCACGGCACCTGCGTGCGCCTGTACCTGCCGCGCCTGTATGCCGCGCCCCTGGAGCACGCCGAATCCGGGACCCTGGGCGAGCCGCCCCAGGCCATCGCCGGGGAATGCGTGGTGGTGGTCGAGGATGATCCGGCGGTGCGCATGCTGGTGCTCGATGTGCTGAGCGAACTGGGCTACCGCGCCTTCGAGGCCGAGGACGCCCGCAGTGCCCTGCCCTTCCTGGAGTCGCCCATGCGGGTCGACCTCTTGGTGACCGATGTCGGCCTGCCGGGGATGAACGGCCGGCAACTGGCGGAGATCGCCCGCCAGCATCGCCCGGGGCTCAAGGTGCTGTTCATGACCGGCTACGCGGAAAAGGCCGCCGAGCGCCAGGGTTTCCTGGAGCCGGGCATGGACTTGATGGCCAAGCCGTTTTCCATCGAGGAACTGGCGCAGAAGATTCGTCAGATGATCGGTCGCGAAGATGGAATTCAGGCATAATCCGCGGCCGCCGTATTCCCGCTACAAGGTCACCCGCCCATGAAAGCCCAAGCCCGCCATATCCTGGTGAAAACCGCCGAAGAAGCCGAACAGCTCAAGCAGCGCATCGCCAAGGGAGAAGCCTTCGACGTGCTGGCCAAGAAATACTCCACCTGCCCCTCCGGCAAGCGCGGCGGCGACCTGGGCGAAGTGCGCCCGGGACAGATGGTCGGCGCCATCGACCAGGTGATTTTCAAGAAACCCCTGCGCACCGTACACGGCCCGATCAAGAGCAAGTTCGGCTACCACCTGGTGCAAGTGTTCTTCCGCGACTGACCGGTAGCCGCTGCCGAACCCGCGAGACTGGGCCAAGGCCCGTACGCAGCCTGCAGCAGCGGCTACACCGAGTGGCGAGGGATCAGGGCACCTGGATACTGGATCACCCGTGCCGCCAGGCGATGCCCGGCTTCGGCGGCTGACACCGGCTCCTGGCCCGACAAACGCGCGGCCAGGTAGGCGGCGCTGAACGAATCCCCCGCCGCCGTGGTATCCACCACCTTTTCCACCCGCTGCGCCGCTACCTGGTACAGGCCCTCGCCACAACGCACCCAGCACGGCTGGGCGCCGCACTTGACCACCACTTCGGCCAGCCCCGGATAGGCCGCCAGCACCGCTTCAGCATCGGCATGGCCGAACAGCGCCTGTTCGTCATCCAGGGTCAGCAGCGCCAGGTCGACCTGCTCCAGCACCTGCTGGTAGGCCTGCCGCGCCTGTTCCACGGATGCCCAGAGCCTGGGCCGGTAGTTGTTGTCGAACACCACCCGGGCCCCGCGCCGGCGGGCCTCGGGCAACAGTTCCAGCAGCCGGGCACGACCTGCCTCGCCCAGCACCGCCAGGGTGATGCCGCTGAAATACAGCACGCCGTAATCGCGCAACTGCTCCAGGATCGCCCCGGCCGCCGGAGTGGTGAAGCAATCACGCACCGCCGCCTCGTTGCGCCAGTACAAAAAGCGCCGCTCGCCACGCTCATCGGTCTGGATGCAATACAACCCCGGCAAGCGCCCGGGCAGGCGCTGGACCTTGTCCAGGCCGATCCCCTCGGCGGCCCAGGCCTGGCACATGGCTTCGCTGAAACTGTCGTCGCCCAGGGCGGTGACGTAATCGACCCGGGCGCCCTCGCCCAGCTCGCGGGCCAGGTACACCGCAGTGTTCAAGGTGTCGCCGCCGAAGCTCTGTTGCAGGTTGCCGTCGGCGCGGTGTTGCAGTTCGATCATGCATTCGCCGATCAAGGCGATGCGCAGGTTGGCGGTGTTCATGATGAAGGCATCTCTGGCGAGTATTTGTGTTGTCGGGGAGGACATCATCACCTGCGCAGCAGGTGCCAGAATCAGAAGCAGGTCTCGAGGTTTTCCAGGACCCGCAACTGCTCGTCCACCAGCAACCCGGTGCGCCACTTGTCGAACGTCAGGCATGGGTGGGACGTGCCGAAGGAGAGGATGTCCCCCACCCGCAGCTGTACCCCAGGGGCGACGGTGAGGAACGCATGCTGGTCCATGACCGCGGTGACCTTGCAGCCACTGACGTCATCCCCGGCGCCCGCCTCGGCCCCGGCCCGGTAGCGCCGCAACGGCAGCGGCAGGCCGGCGTCATAGGCCACGTCGCGCTTGCCCAGGGCCACCACCGCGAAGCCCGGCTCCGGCAGCGACTGCACATGGGCCCAGACTTCCATCGCCGGGCGCAGGCCTTCGTCCAGGTCGCTGCGCCGGTCCAGCACGCAGCACTGGGCCTCTTTGTAGATCCCATGGTCATGGGCCACATAGCTGCCCGGGCGCAGCACGCTGAGGAACCGGCCCTTGGCGTTATGGGTCTTAAAAGACTCGGCGATCAGGTCGTACCAGGCCGAACCCGAAGCCGTGATGATCGGCTGCTCGATGGCGAACAGGCCGTCATCTTGCAGGTCCACTGCCAGGCGCACCAGGGAGTCGGCGAACCGGCGAATGCCCGCCACCGCCTGGTCGCCATGGATCACCCCCTCGTAGCCTTCGATCCCGCATAGGGCCAGCGCCGGCTGGGCCTTGATCGCCCGAGCCAGTTCCATGACCTCCTGCTCGCTGCGGCAGCCACAGCGCCCGCCCACCACGCCGTACTCGATCATCACCTTGAGGGTGACGCCGCGCTGGGCGAAAAACGCCCCCAGGTCGGCCACGTTGTCCGGGTGATCGACCATGCAGTAGAAGTCGAAATCCCCAGCGGCCAGCAACTCGGCCACCAGCGCCATGTTCGGCGCACCCACCAGTTGGTTGGCCATCAACACCCGGCGCACGCCATGGGCATAGGCCGCCCGCGCCTGCACGGCGGTGGCCAGGGTGATGCCCCAGGCGCCGGCGTCCAGCTGTCGCTGGAACAGCCCCGGCATCATGCTGGTCTTGCCATGGGGGGCCAGCTCGGCGCCGCTGGCGCTGACGAATGCCTGCATCCAGCGGATATTGTGTTCCAGGGCCTCGCGATGCAGGACCAGGGCCGGCAGGCTGACATCCTTGAGCAAGCTGGCGCCAGTGGCGGCCGCGCCCTTTTGCACCAGCGGCAGATTCGAAACAGAAGACATGTGGCTACTCCTTGGCAAAGCGGCCAGCGACGGCCGCGGGGTACACGTTAGTCGTTGATCCGCCGGGCCAGGCGATCGGCGCTGTCGAGCAGCACCTGGCGATAGTGGCGATAGTTGGCCTGTGCATCGGCCCGGGGCGCGACGATGCACAGGGTACAGACACACACCCCGTGTTCGTCGCGCACCGGCGCGGCAAAACAATGGGTGAAGGTGTCGGCGACGCTGTCGAAAGAGAAGAAACCTTCCTCGCTGGCCTGGCGGATTTCCCCAAGGAAGCGCGCCAGCGGCAGGCGTTCGCCGCCAGGCAGGATGAAATCGCCCTCGTCGATCAACTCGACGATCTGCTCATCACTCAAGTGCCCCAGCAGCAAGCGCCCGGACGCGGTCCAGGGAATGGGCGCGTTCTCGCCGATGTCCGAGGAAATGCGAAAGTGCCGCTCGCCCTCCTTCATCAGCGCCACCGTGTACTTGCGCCCATTGAGCAGGCACATCTGCGCGGTTTCGCCGGTCTGGGCGACGATGTCCTGCAGGGCCTGGTCGGCTTCGCGGCTCAGGTCGAAATGCCGCAAGTGCGCCTGGCCGAGAAAGTACAGCTGGCGCCCCAGGTATACATGCCCGTCGCGCCCCACCGGCTCCAGGATGCGCCGCTCCAGCAGGGATTCCACCAGCTCGTAGACCGTGGACTTGGGGCTGCCCACGCCCTTGGCGATATCGTTTGGGCGCAGCGGCTGGCCGACCTCCTTGAGGAAATCGAGGATATCGAACGCCCGGTCCAGGCCCCTGGCCCGGCGCTTGATGTTGTCTTCGCTCATCTTCGTACCATTCCCAAAGCACTCCCATTCACGCCTCGACTTGCCGCTTGCAGCTAGCCGCTTACCGCTGCTTGTAAGCCACGCAATCGATCTCGACCTTGCAGTCCACCATCATGCTGGCCTGCACACAGGCCCGGGCCGGCGCATGCTCGGGCTTGAAGTACTCGCCGAAGACCTTGTTGAAACTCCAGAAATCCCGCGGGTCCTCCAGCCACACGCCAACCCGCACCACATCCTCCAGGCCATAACCGGCCTCCTCGAGAATCGCCACCAGGTTGCGCATGGTTTGATGGGTCTGCTCGACGATCCCGCCATGGATGATCTCGCCATCCAGCGCCGGCACTTGGCCGGACACATGCAACCAGCCATCGGCCTCCACGGCGCGGGCGAAAGGACGCGGCTGGCCACCGCCTGCGGTGCTACCGGTGCCGTAACGGGTAATGCTCATGGGGTTTCTCCTGGTTGAAGGTGGCCATCCACGACCACGCCTGAGAGCTCCGAAGCCCATCGCAGCAGCGACGGGCTCCGAACAATATTTCCGCTATAACGGAATTTAAATCGTAACAACGGAATATTTCCGAAGTCTGCCACACAAACCAACGGCGACAACAGAGGAAAATCGAACGCGTCCTCTCAGCCCCTGTAACCGCTGTCGAGCCCGAGCGAGGCTGCGACAAAGGCCAAAGGACCTGCGGCGGATTGACGATCCCAGCGGCCGCTGCGCACCCGTGCGCAGCCTGCGGCAGCGGCTACACAAGGCGATGCCAGGGCTTTCGCTCTGCTTAGATTTGCTTTGGCTGCTGATCTTGAAGGCCCCGTTGACCACGATGGCCGAACGCAGGCATTGAACCGTGGGTGACCCGGCAGGACGCCGGGTCAGCCGCATTGGGCCATGGATCAATGCCGAAGAGAGAGCATGTCGAGCCTAGGCGAGGCACCGAGTGGAGGGGCAAGCGTTTTTGCTTACTTTTTTGGCGAAGGCATCAATCAAAGTCGGAAACGCACAACACCCACCAGAGATTCCGAGCCCCCTGACACACCACATAAGCGGAAGAAATCGTCGACCCCCGGGTCAACTCACACCAATCGAGGCTGTCAAACCGATACACCACAAGCTCGGAAAACGGCGCCGGAAACACTGCCTCCAGCGCCTCTCCCACCAACTTCCGGGCACTGGCCTGGCCCAACCCGCGGGTCGAGTGATGACAGCCGCCTCGCAGCACCACCGCCAGCAACGAGCCCTCGAACTCGTATCGATTCAGCAGGGAAAAAGGTCCGAAACCAGGCTCGACCTGCCCGATCGCAGTCGACCCGGCGAAGTCGCTGAAACGCTCCAGAAACTCGGCCAGTCGCCGCCTCTCACCCAATACCTTGATGCAAGGATCTGGCTTGAAGAAGCTGGAAACCACCTCGCCACACTGGGCAAGCACGGCAAGCAGTTCGGCAAGGGGTGGCTTGTCGACGACGAACTCGCTGGCACCTGTCAAAGGCGCTCCCGCCTCGTGCTTCAGGTTCTGATCTTGACTCATACTGGATACCCGACTTTCAACGCAAACAGGCAATCGCCCTGGCGGCTAACGCGTCTCGGGCGTTGGCGGCCGCCGATGACTGCAAGGGCAACGCTCAGAACGAACAGGCCAGAGGGGGCGACAATGTAGCGGCCGCCTACCTGAACGGCAAATCCGCAAGCCATCGCGCCCCAAGCGCCCATCGCTTTTACGCCTTGAAGGTCAACACCGGCGAAAACCGCGCAATCACCGAGACCGTCTCCTCCTCCACCTGGGAACGAATCACCTGCCCGATCTCCTTGTACGCCCCCGGCGCCTCCTCGATCATCCGCTCCTCCTTGGTGGTGATGCACTCCACCCCCTGTAACCCCAGGAACGCCTTGTCCCGCTTGGCCCGCACTATCACGTCGCCGCGCGACATCGAACGCCCGGCGCCGTGGCTGGCCGAACGTACCCAGCGTTCGTTGCCCAGGCCGGTCAACAGATAGGAATCGTGACCCATGCTCCCGGGAATCAGCAACGGCTGCCCGGCATAGGCCGGGGTCGCGCCCTTGCGGTGCACGTTGCCCACCTCCTCACGCAACACGATGTTGTGCGGCACATCGACGATCAGCGGCGCCTCGATCCCCGCGCCGAACACCTGCCGGGTGCGCTGGCGCACCATCTCGGCGATCAGCGCGCGGTTGGCATCGGCATAGTGCGCGGCGCTGTGCATCGCCAGCAGGTACTCGTCGGCCATCTCGCCGAACAGGGCGAAGATCTTCGATTGCGGATGCTTCAGGCCCGCCGGCCACAAGGCCTTGGCCTTGTCCATCCAGCGCCGGCCGACATAGAACCCGACATCCCGCGAGCCGGTGTGGATCATCATCACCACCTGCCCCACCGCCAGGCCGTGGGTAAAGCAGGCCTGGCGATCCACCAGCTCGGTAACCACCTGGATCTCGACGAAGTGATTGCCGCCGCCCAGGGAGCCCAGGCCCGGATCACGAAGAACCTGCCGCGACCGGTCCTGCAAGGCTTCCGGGCCATAGGCGGCGCGACCTCGGGCAAAGGACGAGCCATGCAGGCCGGCCAGCTCACGCTGCAACTGGGCGAAATCCGCTCCGGCGAACAAGCCCACCGGAGCCTGCTGCCGGACCTGGGCCCAGAAATCTCCCAGGCCCGCCTCGAACAACGCGCTCATGGCTTGCGGGCTGGTGGGAATGTTGCGCGTGCCTTCCAGCAGGTCGCCACGCACCAGGGCGGTCCACTTGGCCTTCTGCGCCATGAACTGCTCATAGTCCAGGCCCAGCTTGTGCAGGCGCATGCCGCAATTGATATCGGTGCCGATGGCCTGGGGCACCACCAGGTCGTGGCTGGTGACGATCACGCTGCCCACCGGAATCGAGCTGCCGGTGTGGAAGTCCGGCGTGGCGCAAGCGCACTTCACCTCGCCGCCATGGGGGTGGGCGACGCGGGCGAAATCCATGAGCTGGGTGATGGCCTTCTCTTCGATGGCAAAACCTTCGGGCAGCAGCAAATCAGCCTTGAGCCCGGCGTCATTGATCGAGGAGATGGAAAGGGAATTGGAATTCAGGCGTTCGATGGCCACCCCGGAACGGGCGAGCTTGTGCTGAATTCTCTTGAACGGTACTTGGGTCATATTCGACTGCTTTTCTTGGACGCAACAAAACAACCACCCTTTTGGTGGCTGGAATTGTCTGGTCAGCAGCGAAACTTAGACGGCGCATATGGTGATGAGCCCGAGGCTTCATGTAAATACCCGCCGGCGATTTTTTTGTCGTCCAGCCCCGAACTGGTCCTACCTACGCTTGGCCTGGAAAGCGCTCAGCCCCTGCGTCGCGGGCTCCATGGCCAGTTTGCTGCAGTCGTCGGTCACGTCCCGGGTCACCTTGGCCTCCTCCAGCGAACAGGCCTTGCCGACCGCGTCGGTGGTCTCTTTCTGCCAGGTGGCGAATACATCGACCGCACTGGAGGTTTCCTTGAAGATCGCCTCGTCGAGCTTCTTGAAGACCACGTCGGAGCAGTAGGTGTAGATATTCTTGAGGGCCGTGGTGTTGTATTTTTCCTGGCGGAAACGGTACTGCTTCAAGGTATTGCCGACCTTGCAATCACGCTCCCGTTTCAAGCGGTACAGGCTCAACTGCGGGTCCTGCCGCAACCTATCGGGCCAGATAGCCTGGTCCCAATCATTTCTCACCGAATAGGCGGCCGTCAGCGCAAGGTCGTGGACCACCGTGACATCCCGGAGCTTCTCGATGGTGTTGCGGAAGGTTTCCTGGCTATCCAGGCCGGCCGGCACCACCACCCGCCCCAGGTAGTCCCGGGCGTCGGGGAAGATCTCATTGGTCTTCAGGAACACCGCGTCGTAACTGCGCTTGCGCTCATTGACCATTTCAGTGGTGAAGCCCCAATTCAACGCCGACCCCAGCATGCTGCCCTGCAGCAGGCGCGCTCGATGGGCCTGCTTGTACTTGAGATAGACGCCGATGTTCTCGGCATGGCGCAACTCGCGCTTTTGCTGGTCATCCTGGATCCGGGAGACCGTGAAGGATGCGAAGAAGGAAAAGGCCCCGGCAATCAGCGTACCCACCGCGACCGGCCCCAGCAGGTACTTGAACAACTGGTCCCGGTATCGCTCCTTCCTGGCTGGAAAAGAGCGCAGCGCAGCCTCCTTTATGGAGTCCAGGGCAATCTGTTCGACGGCGCGATTGACATAGCGCTCGAGTTTTTCGTCGACGGCCGGCTCATTTGCAGACCCCTCGCCCATTGAACACCTTCCTTGGCAGGAGCAACCCCGCCAGCGACCATCCTGATCGACTTGCAGCCCCAGGCCACGGGTTCACAAGCGCCTTGCCAAGAATCGATGGCGATGCGCCACCTCATGTCTTGAAGCCTAGACCAAGCACCGGAACATGCAGCCGCGATGTAACATGCAGCGAGCTGCCCTGATGCACCTCAACCTCCATTTATTCCAGCAAGGATTGCCCATGCCCCGCGCCATCACCCTGCTCACCGAAGACTTCGCCGACTGGGAAACCTCCCTGATCAACGCCACTGCCCGGGCCTACTACGGTTTCGACTGCCGCTACGCCAGCCCCGGCGGCACGCTCGTCACATCCATGGGCGGCTTGCGAGTGACGCCCGACCTGGCACTGGAGGACATCGACCTGGAGCAACTCGACCTCTTGATGATCTGCGGCGGAACCTTCTGGCAGAGCGGCCAGCCCCTGGAGATCGGCGCCCTGCTGCGTGACGCCCAGGCACGCGGCATCGTGCTCGCAGGAATCTGCGACGGCACCCGGGTCCTGGCCCAGGCCGGGGTTCTCGATCGCCTGCAGCACACCTCGAATTCGGCAGCCAACCTGCTCTCGGTGAACTACGGCGGCGCCGCGCATTACCAGGATGTAGCCCACGCCGTGGCCGACCAGCGCGTGATCACCGCGCCGGGCAGCGCCCCGGTGAGCTTCATGGAACAGATCCTGCGTACCTTGGGTATCGACGATCAGAACCTGCAGGACTACATCGCCCTGCACGCTGCGCAACACCGCCGGCAAGGCTAGTCGGCCAGCGGGTTATCCACCGCCAGCACCGCTTCGTAGTGCCCGCTGTCAGGCGCGAAGGAAACAAAGTCCTCGAGGCCGGGCTTTTGCAACCACAACCGCCCGCAGCGGCTGCACTCGTAGGCCGTGGAAGTGCAGGCCAGGTAGACGCTGGACAAGCGATCCTCGAAATACTCGGTGGGCTGGGGCCGCCAAGGGCCCTTGGCGTACTCCCGGTCCAGCAGTTCGTCGACCTTGCCGGCGCTGGCGGCGACCAGCAGGTCGTTGGCCAACTGCGCCGCCCCGGTGAAGAACTCCTGCTCCTGCCCATCGGGCAAGATCGCCGCCTTGTAAGGCAGGTCGTCAGTTTGGTCGACGATGACATGTCCGCAGCGGCAGGCCAGTTTGCTCACAGGGGTTAACCTCGATGTGGATTGCACAAAAGATCGAGGGCATCGCTGCTGCGCTACCCTCCCGGGCGGTTATGGCAGCGGCGCCGCTCCGGAGTCTTGCCCCTGGCCTGGTCGATACGAGTCGACCTTCCATGGGGAGTATTCCAACTCCACCCGAAACTGCTCCTGCGTGGGCCGCAATACAAGGAAAACCGACATTCGCTGCGGGTCCAGGGTCATGCAGCGCGCCTCCAGGCGTTGTCGCAGGCCAGGGTCCTGCCTGAAATCTTCCTCTCGCCCATCAATGGCCACCAGCTCGACCTGGCAATCGACCACTTGCCCCTGCTCATTGGCTCGGGCGCGCATACGGGCGGTACCGATGCTGTCCAGGGACTCCTGGGCGAACAGCCGATGCCAGAGGTACTGCTCTTGCAGCGCGTACCCGCGGACCGTTGCGCGAATCTTCTGCTCCTCCATCGGCCGCGACTTCGGCTGCGGGAAGACCACCGGCAGCACTACTTGCAGATCGTCCCCGGGAGCACTGGCGAACAACTGCGCCCCGGCCCTGGGAAATACCATGTTCCAGCAGATGCTCTCCAGCAACGGTGCAAGCCTGCGGTTGTCCGGAAAACGCTGCAGGGGATAGTCGGGCAATGCCTCGGCGGAACAACCGACTACCGCGTTGCGACGATCGATCAGCGCATGCAGGGCCAGGCCGCCGACCCAGTCATCGACGTTGTAGCGGTTCACGCCCTGGTTCAACACCCGCTCGAAGCTCGAAACAAAGCCGGCCATCTGTTTAGCGGCCTGCTGCTCGGGAGTGGGCGCCGAGGTGCCTTGGCAACCGGCGCCGAGCAGCAGGCCGGCCAGCAGCAAGCCCCCTGCGACAAGCCGCGGCAGGCATTCAAAAGATCGGTAGTGCACGGTTCGCTCCATGGGCCTGCCCAGGCCCCGGGGCCCGCAGCAGGTCGAATCATCCAGGGGCCGGGAGCATATAGGCTGGCGCGAAGACACACAAAAGCTTGTTGCGCCCCGGCGACTCCGACTCAGGGACGGCTGCCCTTGACCCCCAGCACCTGCTCCAGGTGCCGGGCCTCGGCGTCCGACAGCGGCGGTGCGGGAAGCGCTGCGCCCTGCTGCTCGGATGCCCGTCGCGCCGACACCGCAGGCTTGATCCTGGTCACCCGATTACGATTCGAGCTGCTTGCAGGATACAGCGCCTCATCCAGGCACTTATCGCGCATGCCCTGGCTGGACAAGCCCTGGCAGCCCTTGCCATTGGACAATGCACGAGCACCGCAGGTGGCCTTGCTGTCCGGGTCTTGCAGGTCGATGCAGCTCAAGGAACCGAAGCCATGCCCCAATACAGAGGCCGCATCCTCCCCATGGGCAATACCGGCGCACAGCAGCAATGGAGCTAAAAGCAGTAAGACGCGCATATGACAGGAGCCTCCCTGGCGGCCGGACGCTCCAACGGAGCCTGCGGCCTGGCTAAGTAAAAGCCCCGTTCTAGCAGGCGAAGATGAACATTTTCCGTTCCCTGGACACAAATAGCGGCCCAACGGCCTGCGCGATGGCATGCTGTCGCCCCTTGCCTGGCTCTGGAGGAGCAGCCCTTGAATCAACGCATCTACCTGATCGGCGCCTCGGGAGCCGGCGTCAGCACCCTGGGTACTGCCCTGGCCCGGCACCTGGGCTTGCCCCATGTCGATGTCGACGATCACTACTGGCAACCCAGCGACCCGCCTTTCGTGCAAGCCTGGCCCCCGGAGCGACGTGTGCAGAACCTGAGCCGCGCGCTGGGGCGCGAGCCCTGGGTAGTGTCCGGGTCCATGGATGGCTGGGGCGATACCCTCATCGCCCAGGCGGACTGGGTGCTGTACATCGACACGCCGACGCCGCTGCGCCTGGAACGCATCCGTGCCCGGGAACGCCAACGCTTCGGCCCGCGTATCTTGCCCGGCGGCGACATGCATGCCCGGCACCTGGCCTTCCTCGAATGGGCGGCAGCCTACGACAACGGCACCCGGGAAGGGCGCAACCGCCCACGACACCAGGCGTGGCTGGCACGGCTCGAGCGGCCCCAGGGGCATATCGACGGTTCGGTATCGGTACCACAGATGCTGGGGCAAGCCCTGGCGATCATGGCCAGGAGCACTTGCTGATTGCCGTCACGGACCAGGGCATCGGCCCTGGATGACTGAAGCGCCCACCGATCGGCAAGCGCCAGAATTGGATACGCCACAAGGGCGTCTCAATGGAACAGGGAAGACGCCGCCCAAGCGAAGCACGTCAAGACCAACGCCATTCCCATTACATACACCGCCAACGCACGACCCACGGAACCACCCCACGCAACAGACTCTTGACTTGCAGCCGCTCGACGAACGACCAATAGCGCGCATTCTAGCAGCGAGCGCCGTCATATTGACACGCAACCCATCGCCGTTTTCAGTCATCCCGATAAATGGCAATTCGCGTCATTTTTATGACGAAAATGTAATGAAAGATTGACTCTCAGCCCTGGAACCGGGGACTTGCCGACACATCCTTTTGCATTTTCCGAACGATTTATCCCAGGCCGGCGGAACTTCAATTTCACCCTACTGCCAGACACCCTCTTTTCTTCTGCAACCTCGCCCTTGAGCGCTCCCCAGGGTTCCGCCCCCTGGTTGGACAAGAGTGGTTCCCACTGCTTTCATTCAGGGTCAGGCCCGGTTGCATTACTACCCAGGAGGGGTCAATGCCTTTCAAAGTCATGATGGTTTTCGGAACACGCCCAGAGGCAATCAAGATGGCGCCCCTGGCGCGAGTCCTGCGTCAATGGCCAGGAATCGAACTGCACATCTGCTCCACCGGACAGCACCGGGAGATGCTCAAGCAGGTGCTCGATTCGTTCGAGCTGGAAGTCGACGAAGACCTGCAGGTCATGACCCAGGGCCAGTCCCTGAATGGCCTCTCGCAGCAATTGCTGATCAACCTCGACACCACTTACCAACGCCTGCGCCCGGACATGGTGCTGGTGCATGGCGACACCACCACCAGTTTCATCGCCGCCCTGGCCGCGTTCAACCGCCAGCTCCCCATCGGCCACGTCGAGGCCGGCCTGCGTACCGGCAACCTCAGGGCCCCCTGGCCCGAAGAGGCCAACCGCCGCCTGACCGGGGTGATCGCCGACCTGCATTTCGCCCCCACCGCCAAGTGCGAGGCCAACCTGCTGCGCGAAGGCGTGCCGGAAGCCAACATCGAGATCACCGGCAACACCGTGATCGACGCCCTGCTGTGGATGCGCAGCCACCAGGAAGAACTGCACTGGCGGCCGAGCGCCCGTTCACCGCTGGCGATCCTCGATGACAGCCGGCGCATGGTATTGATCACCGGCCACCGCCGGGAAAACTTCGGCGATGGGTTCCAGCAGATCTGCGAAGCTTTGGCCGAACTGGGACAGCGCTACCCGGACGTCCAGTTCGTGTACCCGGTCCATCTCAATCCCCAGGTGCAGAACGCGGTATACGGCCTGCTGTCGGACAAGCCCAACATCTACCTGATCCCGCCCCAGGACTATCAGCATTTTGTCTGGCTGATGGGACGTTCGTACTTCATTCTCAGCGACTCCGGCGGTATCCAGGAGGAGGCCCCGGCCATCGGCAAGCCGTTGCTGGTGCTGCGCGAAGTCACCGAACGCCCCGCGGTGCTCGAAGGCGGCACCGTGCTTTTGGTGGGCACCGACCGTGAGCGCATCGTGCGCCACGCCAGCGAACTGCTGGACGATCAACAGGTGTATGCACGCATGAGCCGGGTCCACAGCCCCTATGGCGATGGCCACGCCAGCGAACACATCGCCCGCCGCTTGAGCGCCTGGCTGGAGGCTCAAGCCGCGGGTGGCCCTGCATGAACCTGGAGCTGATCGATTTTTTCATCTACATCCTCTATGGCCTGAAGTACCTGGCCATCACCCTGGCCCTGCTGATGTTCCTGCTGGGCCTGGATGACCTGTTCATCGACCTGGTGTACTGGACCCGCAAGCTGATCCGGCGCTGGCGCATCTACGAGAAGTTCCAGCCGGCAGACGAGCAACGGCTGTTCGAGGCAGCGGAAAAACCCCTGGCGATCATGGTCCCGGCCTGGAACGAGGTCGGCGTGGTGGGCGAGATGGCGCGCCTGGCCGCCTCCACCATCGACTACCAGAACTACCAGATCTTCGTCGGCACCTACCCCAACGACGCCGAGACCCAGGCCGACGTCGACGCGGTGTGCCAGCACTACCCCAATGTGCACAAGGTGGTCTGCGCGCGCCCCGGCCCCACCAGCAAGGCCGACTGCCTGAACAACATCATCGACGCCATCCTGCGCTTCGAGAGCGAAGCGAAGATCGAGTTCGCCGGGTTCATCCTGCATGACGCCGAAGACGTGATCTCGCCGATGGAGTTGCGCCTGTACAACTACCTGCTGCCCAACAAGGACCTGATCCAGATCCCGGTCTATCCCTACGCACCGGAATGGCAGGGCTTCACCGCCGGCCACTACGTCGACGAGTTCGCCGAGAACCACGGCAAGGACGTGATCGTGCGCGAGGCCCTGACCGGCCAGGTGCCCAGCGCCGGGGTCGGCACCTGCTTCAGCCGCCGGGCCATCAGCGCCCTGCTGGAAGACGGCGACGGCATCGCCTTCGACGTGCAGAGCCTGACCGAGGACTACGACATCGGCTTTCGCCTGAAGCAAAAAGGCATGAAGTGCATCTTCGCCCGCTACTCGGTGAACGATCCGAAGCTGGCCCTGGATTATGAGTGGGCTCCGGGGATGAACCGCCAGTTCGCCCAGGTGATCTGCGTGCGCGAGCATTTCCCCCGGGACTGGCAGCACGCCGTCCGGCAGAAGTCGCGCTGGATCGTCGGCATCGTGTTCCAGGGCACCACCAACCTGGGCTGGAGCCGCAAGAACCTGCTCAACTACTTCCTCTGGCGCGATCGCCGCGGGCTGATCGCCTACCTGCTGAGTTTCCTGGTGAACCTGCTGCTCCTGGTCCTGCTGGGCATGTGGCTGATCACCGTGCTGTCCCCGGACGCCTGGCACTTCCAGTCGATCCTCACTGACAGCCCGCTACTGGCGGCGCTGCTCTGGCTCAACGGCCTGATGCTGGCCAACCGCCTGTTCCAGCGGGCCTGGTTCGTTACCCGTTTCTATGGCCTGGGCCAGGGCCTGCTCTCGGCTCCACGCATGATGTGGAGCAACTTCGTCAATTTCTTCGCCAACCTGCGGGCACTGCGCCAGGTCTTGCAAATGGGCGACTCGCGACGGGTCGCCTGGGACAAGACCACCCATGAATTCCCGGCCCTGACCAAGGCCCAGCGCACACCCCTGGGCCATCGCCTGGTGGAAAAGGGCCTGCTCAGCGAAGCACAGCTCGAAGCCGTCCTCACCAGCCCGCTGCACCGGCGGCTGGGGCGCGAACTGCTGGTGCGCGGCTACATCGACAGCATCCAGCTGGTACAGGAGCTGGCCGCGCAGTTCGAGCTGGAGTGGGCACCGCTCAACCCGTTCAAGCTCGATCCCCAACTGATCGCCAGCGTGCCCCGGCGAATCGCCGTGCAGTACGGCGTGCTGCCGGTCATGGACGAGAATGGCACGCTGGTCCTGGCCTCCGAGGATCCGGTCAGCCAAGTCTCGCTGGGGGCCATCAGCCGCCAGCTCAAGCGCCCGGTCAAATGCCGCCTGGCGCCCCAGGGCCGAGTGACCCTGGGTATCCGCCACTGGTACCCGGGCAAGCACCAGGGCGAGGAAACCCGGCGCATGCTCGCCACCCTGGAACGGCATCAGGATGACGAGGCGCTGCTCGAACGGGTCAGCCATCACCAGGTGCAGATCGGCCGCCTGCTGCAGGCACACGGCCTGGTCCCGGCGAGCTTGTTCAACCAGGCCATGATCGACTACGACGCCGACCGCGGCTCCCTGGGCGAGCACCTGGTCGAACGCGGCATGATCACCGCCGAGGTGCTGCAACAGGCCCTGGCCGACCAGGCCGAGGAACAACAGGCGGCCTACAGCATCGTGGCGCAGGTGACCCCATGAACAAGCACACTCCATGGCTGCTGGGCAGCCTGCTGCTGGGCCTGTCCGGCACGGTCCTGGCCCAGGAACTGACCGAGTTCGAGCGTTTTCGCAGCTATCCCTACCTCGACCGTGGCTACCGCGAAGCACAGAAGGGCAACTGGAAGGAAGTCGAGCGCCTGACCCGGCACCTGCTGCAGCGCGTGCCCAGGAACCAGGAAGCCCAGGGCCTGCTGGCCCAGTCCCTGGCCAAGCAGCGGCGCTACAAGGATGCGGTGCAAGCCATGGCCAACGCCCCCCAGGACAGCGAGGCGCTACTGGACCTGCACCTGACCTGGATCGACCAGGATCCGCCCGCCCCGGAGGAAGTGCAGCGCTGGCTCGACAGCGCTCCCCCGGCCCAGCGCACCCAGTTGTGGCAGGCCTATAGCCTGAGCCTGGCCACCTCCGGCGGTCCCCGGCGCGCCTACGACTGGCTGGCGCAGTTGCCGGCCAAGGGCGACGACACCGAACTGCGTCAGGCCCGGGCCAACTGGTCCGAGCAGTTGAGCAACACCGGCGACACCATCGCCCAGCTCGAACCGCTCGCCGCCAGCAGGCAACTGGACGCCGAAGGCTGGCAACGTCTGGCCAACGCCTACATGCAGCATCTGGACGAAGCCAAGCTGGAACAACTGCTCGAACAGGCGCCCAGCCCCCAAGCGGCGCATCAGGTGCACCGGGCGATGATCCAGCGGGCCATCGCCCTGGGCCGCAACAACCAGGCCCAACGCTGGATCCTGCGCCTGTCGCCGGCCGAGCAGGCCGACCCGGCGATCCGCCTGCAGCACTGGGAACTGGCCCGCGAGGAGAACGACAGCGACACCGTGCGCCGCCTCAGCGACGAACTGCGCCGCCCCTGCCTGGAGACCGTCGAATGGCTCTCGCGGCACGACCCGGACGCGGCCCTCAAGCAGCTGCGCCAGTGCTCGCCCCAGGATGATCCCCAAGCCTGGCTGGTGCTGGCCCAGCGCCTGCAGGCCAGCGACCTGCTGCAAAACCAGAGCCTGCCCGAACCCTGGGATACGGCCCGGCGCGAGCGGCTGATCGAGGTCTGGCAGGAACAGGGCCAGGGCGCCCGGGCGTTGCAATGGCTGGGCCAGCAACCGCAGACGCTGCCGGTGCTGAAAAAGCGCGCCGAACTGCTCCAGGCCCAGGGCCGCAACCGCGAGGCCGCCGAGTTGTGGGAGCGCCAGTACCGCCAGGGCGGCAACCTCACGGCCCTGGACCAGGCCACCTACCTGGCCCTGGCCGCTGGACGCCAGCCCCATGCCCAGGCCCTGCTGGAGCAAGCGTACGACCGCCACGCGGGCGCCCTGCCCGCCCCGCTGCTGCAGCGCCTGGCCGGGCTCTATGCCGCCACGCCGCAGTTGAACCCGCTGCAATTGCAGCGCATGACAGGGCTGATCAAGCGGACCGACCCCGCCACCCGCAGCCAGCTATTGGCCCAACTGGCCGAAAACGGGCGCTGCGATGTGGTATGGCAGAGCATTGGCCAGCAACCCCGGGATGCGGGCGAGTATCGCGCACTGGGGCGCTGCGCCATGCCCGGGCAACCCGGCGCCGCCGTGGCCTGGTACCAGGCCGCCGAACGCCTGGGCGACCGTGACAGCCGCCTGCCCCTGGCCTATGCCCTGGAGGCCGCTGGCGACTCCGCCGCGGCCCTGGCCGCCTGGCGCAGCATCCCGGATGCGCAATTGAGCGATAACGCCCGGCTCACCGCCAGTCGCAGCGCCTTAAACGTCGGCGACAACCCCAGTGCCGAACGCTACTGGCAGCAAAGCAGCAGCCGTGGTGCCAACGAGTGGGCACTGGGCGCGGCGATCGCCGAGCAACGCGGCGACTACCCGACAGCCCTGCAACGCCAGCGCCAGGCACTGGCCCAGTCACCCGACGCCGGGCACTACTACGCGGCCTCGATTACCGCGCAAAAGGCCGGCGACCCGGAACAAAGCACCCAGTGGCTGGCCGAGGCGGTGCGCCGGCAACCGGACAACCCGCGCTTTGCTGCCGACTACGGCATGAGCCTGGCCGCCACCGACACCCCGGAGCAACGGCGCCTGGCCATTCCCCACCTGCAACGGGCCACCGGTGATTTCCCCGAGGATTATCGCCTGGGCGAAACCCTGGCCTGGCGTTACGCCGAAGCCGAAGACAGCGCCGCCGCTCGTAAGGAGCTGCGCCGGGTGATCGACCTGGAGCAGAACCCGGTGGCCGGCGACGACGAGAACGGTAGCCTGGAAGCGCGTCGCTATCGCCAGCGCCGCGCCCACGAGGCCCTGTCCCGGCGCGATAGCGTGACCATCGCCAGCACCTGGTCGCCGGGTGGGGTCTCCACCAACAACAACCTGTTGCCCGATAGCGGGGTCAAGGGCGCTCGGCGCAGCCCGCAGTCGCAGAACGTACAGGTCGCTATGTGGGACCACGCCCTGGGCGAGGAGCCGAGCCGCAACGGCAGCAGCCTGTCGGTCTATGGCCGTACTCTGCTGGGTGGCCTGGGACGCTCCTCCTACGCCGAGTCGGCCGCAGCCGGGGTCGGCTTGCGCTACAAGCCCTGGGGCAACGCCAACATCAACTTCTACGGCGAGATCTACAAGCAGAGCCAGTTCGACGACCGCGACAGCCACGGCCTGAGCCTGGGCCAGATGCTCGATCCCGGGCGGCTGCTGGACCAGCTCAACGACCATCGCAAGCGTGGCCACACCAGTACCGACTACCTGCTGCGGGCCACTGCCTCGGTCCTCGACCAGGGCCGCTACCGTAACGACTGGCGCATCGACGAAAGCCACTGGGACGAACGCTTCCTCTATCTGGACGCAGCCTGGTGGACCAAGGCCGGCGACCACCAGTGGCTGTCGCGCTACCAGCAGGGCCATGCCTGGAAACTGCCGGTAAGCACCGCGCAGACCATCATGCCCTACGGCTTTCTCGAATTCGCCGCCCAGGACCCGAGCAACGACTGGCGCCAGGACCTGCGCACCGGGCTCGGCCTGCGCTGGCAATACTGGTTCGACGACGACAAATACAACGCCTACCGCTCGCGCCTGACCGTGCGCACCGAGTACCAGCAATCCCTCGGCGGCAATCTGTATGAAGGCGGCAATGGCATCCTGGTGGGCGTGGAGCTGAATTTCTGATGAAACGACTGATGTACATCACCCTGCTATGGCTGGGCCTGGGCCTGCACGCCCAGGCCGAGGAACGGCTGTTCTACCAGCCCTTGAACAGCGATGCGGCCCTGGGCCGCGAACAATGGCGCAAGATCTGGCAGGACAGCGCCCGCAACGGCGTAAAGACCCTGATCGTGCAGTGGACCGCCTACGGCGACTCGCACTTCGGCGACGCCCATGGCTGGCTCGCCGACAGCCTGCGCCAGGCCCGCGAGCAGGGCCTGCAACTGGTGCTGGGGCTGTACATGGACCCAGCCTACTACCAGCGCATCCAGCAACTGGACAGCGCCGGCCTGGAAGCCTACTGGCAGGCCCAACTGGGCACTTCCCTGGCGCGCCAGCGCAAGCTGCGCGAGGACTGGCAACTGCCGGTCAGCGGCTGGTACCTGCCCATGGAACTGGATGACCTGCATTTTCTCGATGCCCAGCGGCGGATCACCCTGCAACGCCAGCTCAAGGACTTCGCCCGCCAGCTCGATGCGCCACTGCACCTGAGCGCCTTCAGCGCCGGACACCTGGCACCGCAGGTGAATGGCGCCTGGCTCGGCGAACTGGCCAGCGCCGGCCTGCAGGTCTGGTGGCAAGATGGCGCCGGCACCGCACGCCTGGCCCCCATGGTGCGCGACAGCTATGCCGGCGCCCTGCCCTGTGGGGTCGGCATCGTCCGCGAGGCCTTCCGCCAGACCAGCGGCGAAGGCCAGCCGTTTCGCGCGGAACCTGCGACTCCCGATGCGCGACCGGCCGGCTGCCATGCCAGCGCGGTGTTCTCCCTGCGCTACCGCCCCTGGGGCCAGGCCTTGCGCACTCCTTAGCTCACTCAAGGGCCGGCGATGTTCAGGACCATTGAAGAACAGGTACTCAGCCAGGCCGCCCCGGCGGCCTTGAAGAACGAATTCGCCCAGTACGACTTCGAACGCCTGCACAGCTTCTGCATCCTGACCTACATCGCCAGCCTGAGCATCTGGCTGATCTTCGACCTGATCGTCAGCTTTCCCGGCCAGCAGGGCTTCACCTTCCTTTCGCTGGTATTCCTGACATTGCTGGTGATCAACACCATCATCCTGGGCTTCACCCACAAAGCCCGGCACTTCCAATGGGTCAACCTGCTGTTCGTGCTGGTCATCGCCCTGGCGGTGCGCCTGGTGATCGAGGGCCTGCCCATGGAGCTGCACCCGGTCTGGCTGATCCTCGGCGCCTCGAGCATTCTCTACAGCGCCTCGGTGATGCCGTTGCGGCGCTGGTCGTTCTTCGTCGCGGTGCTGATCACCTGGAGCGTGCTCAACCCTTACTGGATGACCCGCACCTCGATCACCGAACTCAAGGGCCTGATCGTCCTGGCCTACTCGCTGTTCCTCACCGCACTGACCCTGTACAGCTTCATCACCTTGCGCCAGGCCCGGTTGTACAACTACATCATGGCCAAGCGCTTGCTGGAGCAGGCCTATGTCGACGCCCTGACCGAGATTCCCAACCGCCGCTCGTTCATGGCTCGCGCCGACCAGCGCCTCAAGGTCCGGCCCCGGAAACCCGAGCATTACCTGGCGATGATCGACATCGACAATTTCAAGAAGATCAACGACCGCTACGGGCATGACAGCGGCGACGAGGTACTCAAGCGTGTCGCCGCCGATATCCAGTCGGTGATGGTGGATTTCGACTATGCGCGCCTGGGCGGCGAGGAGTTCGCCGTCTACCTGCCGGGGGTACGGCGCGAAGCCGTGGAACTGCTGGCCGCACGCTTGTGCCAGCAGGTGCGCGAGCAGTCGGCCGGGCCGCCAGTGACCATCAGCATCGGCCTGGCCCGGGTCGAGGACGACGACAGCCTGAACCAGGTGCTGGTCAAGGCCGACCAGGCCCTGTACCAGTCCAAGCACAGCGGCAAGGACCGCTATACCTTCCACCCCTGAAACCTGCGGCAATGGAGCGCCGCGACCGACCGGTCAAATAAGATAGACTGCCGCCCTATCTTGTCCAGGCGCCCCCTTGATGCCCGCAGAGCACGCCCCCAAGCCCTACACCCTCCTGGCGATCGACGACGATCCACAGTCCTTGATCGTGCTCTCCAAGACCCTGACGGCCGAATACGAAGTGCTGCTGGCCAAGGACAGCGAGCAAGGCCTGGCCCTGGCCCGCGATGCCGCCCCC
Source organism: Pseudomonas piscis (assembly GCF_009380155.1). Lineage (GTDB taxonomy): Bacteria > Pseudomonadota > Gammaproteobacteria > Pseudomonadales > Pseudomonadaceae > Aquipseudomonas > Aquipseudomonas piscis. The sequence continues at coordinate 119,659 of NZ_WHUV01000005.1, forward strand.
GACCTGATCATCCTCGATATCCTGATGCCCGGGATGGACGGCTTCCAGGTGCTCAGCGAGCTCAAGAGCCACCCGCCGACCGCCGCCATCCCGGTGATCTTCCTGACCTCGCGCAGCAGTGTCGAAGACGAGCGCCTGGGCCTGCTGCTGGGCGCCGCCGACTACATCGCCAAGCCGATCTCACCACCGGTGGTACTGGCCCGGGTGGCGGCGCAACTGAGTTACCGCGACAAACCCCTGCACCGCCCGCAACCGGTGGCCGAGCCTTCGGCCGGCAGCGACATGCGCGACGGCTTCATCGCCGCCCTGGCCTTGCAACTGGCGGGCAACCCGAGGATCCGCCTCGACGCGCTGCTCGACGGCCTGTCGATCCTGCTCGACAACAGCGCCTGCAAAGTCGAGCCCGCGATGCTGCGCAGCGCCGCGTGCCTGGCGCTGATGGGGCTCGGCCAAGCGACAGCCATCGGCCCGGCCCTGGCCCACGGCCAAACGCTGATCGAAGAGATCCTCGCCCACGCCAACCCGGAGGACCCGGTCCTCAACCTCGCCTGGAACCTCACCCAGGCCCAGGCGCTGTTCCCGGAAGGCTCGGCCCAGCCCCTGGCGGCCTCCCTGCCGCTCCCGGCCCGGCTGTTCGCCCTGGCCCTGGACTATCACCAGGGGCTTTTGCAACCAGGCACCGACCTTGCCGGCCGGCATGCCCGGGCCATGGCGCGGATGCAGGCACAACCGGGGTTCGAGCAATGCATCGAGCATGACCCGGAATCACTCTCGGCGGCCCTGTTGAGTTCGTCACAGACCTTTTTCGGCCTTTGAACGGACAGTGAACCTCGCCCATGCCTAACCTCGCTGACCTGGAACTGTTCGTGCTGATTGCCGAACTGCAAGGCCTGTCGCCCGCCGCGCGCATCATGTCGATCACCCCGGCCGCCGCCAGCCTGGCGCTCAAGCGTCTGGAGAACCGCCTCGGCGTGCGCCTGTTTACCCGCTCCACGCGCACCCTGAAGCTCACCCCCGAGGGCATGCGCTACCTGGAAAGCGCACAGCACGCACTGAAGATCCTGGCCAATGGCAAACGCTCGTTGACCCACGACGACGGCATGCTGGAGCTCACGGTGTCTTCCGACCTGGGCCGCAACCTGCTGCTGGACCTGCTCGCCCAGCTCAAGCAGGAACGGCCGCGCCTGTACATCAAGCTGGCCTTGAGCGACAAGGAAGAAGACCTGCTCAAGGGCCGCTTCGACGCCGCGCTGCGCTATGGCAAGAGCCTGGCCCTGGACCTGGTGGAACTGCCGGTGCTCAAGCAGCATCACTTCATCGCCTGTGCCGCGCCCGACTACCTGGCCGCACACGGCACGCCCGAGGCGCCGGAACAGCTGAGCCAGCACGAGTGCATCATCTGCCACAGCATCGGCCGGCCGGAGAGCCGTTGGCGCTTCCATGCGCCGGGCCAGGTCGAGGACGTACGGGTACAAGGACACTTCTGTTGCGACGACGGCGATGCCGCGCGGCGCTGGGCGGTGGCCGGCCACGGTGTGGTCTATCTACCGTTGTTGAACGTGGTCGAGGACCTGTTGGCCGGGCGCCTGCTGCCCCTGCTTCCCGGCTGGCAGGCCGACGCCGCGCCCCTGAGCCTGGTGGTGTCCCATCGCTCGCAGATCACCGAGTCGCTGCGGGCCTTGCACCAGTGCCTGGCGCAACACTGCGCGCAGCGCATGGCGCGTTATCAGGAACTGATCCGGGCCGCCAGCTAGCCCTGGACCATGCCCAACTCGACCAGTAGCTCATGGGCCTGCCGGAACTCCAGCCGGTAGATCCGTTCCTGCAGCGCGCGCAAGGCAGTGCAGCGGCTCTGCTCGCAGAGTTCATCGATCAGCCCCAGGGCCTGTGCATTGTGATCGCGCAGCAACTCGGCCAGGCGTCGCAGCTTGAGCCGCTGCTGATGATCCAGCCGCTGGTGCGCCGCTGCCTCGACAGCCACTCCGGGCAAGCTCGCCAGCTCCGCCAGCAGCGGCTCCAGGCACCGTGCCAACTGCTGGATCGACGATGCCAGGTCGCCGCCTGCGGTGCACTGTGCCTCCAGGTGCCTGGCGGCCTGGGCCAGGGCGGTGGCGCCGATGTTGCCGGCGGCGCCCTGCAGGCCATGGGCGATGAAGCCGATGCACTGCAAGTCGCCGGCGGCGTGGGCCGACCACAAGCGCTGGAGGGTTGGCCGCTGGTCATCGCGAAAATCCGCCAGCAGCTTGTGATACAGCGCCAGATCCTGGTTCACCACCGCCATGCCCAGGGCCGAATCGATGCCCGCATGATCCGGCGCGGGAACAGCCCTGGGCAACTGGTGCGCAAGCGCCTGCAGCGGCAGCTTCCGGCGCTTGATCCAGCGCACCAGGGTCCGGTAGAACGCCATGACCTCCAGGGGCTTGCTCACCAGGTCATCCATGCCGGCAGCCATGACCCGGCCCTGGACATCGGCCTGGCTGCTGGCGGTCACCGCAATGATCGGCAGCGAACGCAGGTGGGCATAACCACGGATCTTGCGCGTGGTGCCATATCCGTCCATGACCGGCATCTGGCAGTCCATCAGCACCGCGTCGAAATGCGCATCCTCCAGCAGTAGCCCCAAGGCCTCGGCGCCGTTGGCAGCCAGCACCACCCGGGCTCCGGCACGCTGCAACAGGCCCTGCAACACATCCTGGTTCAGGCGATTGTCCTCGACCACCAGCACCCGCGATCCCGCCAGCAGTTGCCCATGCTCGGGGTCCCTGCACAGCGCCGCTGCGGGGCTCGCCGAGGGCGCTGGCAATCGCGCCTGCGCCGCTCGGGGCAGGATCAACTGCACGTTGAACTTGAATACCGCGCCCTGGCCCGGCGTGCTGCGTACCCAGATATCGCCCTGCATCATCTGCACGAGCTTCTTCGCGATGGTCAGCCCCAGGCCACTGCCGCCGTAGCGTCGGCTGATGGAGCGGTCCGCCTGGACGAAGGCATCGAACAAGCGCAGCTGTTGCTCCTGGCTGATGCCCACGCCGCTGTCGGTGACGCTGAAGCACAACAGCACCTTGTCGTCCCATTGGCGCACCAGGCATACACCGATACAGACATCGCCGGCCTCGGTGAACTTGATCGAGTTGTCCACCAGGTTGGTCAGCACCTGGGCCAGGCGCGCGGGGTCGCCCAGGTAACAACGCGGCAGCGCGGCCGGAATGTCCAGGCGCAGTTGCAGCGCCTTCTCTTGCGCACGCTGGCGTACCAGCAGCAAGACATCGTCCACCAACTCCCGCAGGTCGAAGCAGACCTGCTCCAGGCCAAGCTTGCCGGCTTCGATCTTCGACAGATCGAGCACGCTGTTGATGGTGCCCACCAAGTGCCTGGCGGCGCGGTCGATCTTCTCGATGCAGTCGCGCTGCGCCCGTTCCAGGGGCATGTCCTGCACCAGGTGGGCCATGCCGATGATGGCGTTCAGCGGGGTGCGGATCTCATGGGACATGCTGTCGAGGAATTCCGACTTGGCCTGGGTGGCCAGCTCGGCATCGCGCCGTGCGCGCTGGACCAGGGCTTCGGCCGCCTTGCGTTCGCTGATGTCGAAGATCACCCCGTCCAGGTACTGCGGCACACCGTCCACGACGATGGTCTGGCCCTTGTCATAGACCCAGCGCACCTCCTGGCTGGCGGTGATGATCCGGTACTCCAGCATGTAGCTGGCATGGCCCAGGCAACGGTCGAATGCCTCCAGGTCATCGGGGTGGACCCGCTCGCGATAACTGTGCCCGGCCAGGAAATGCGCCGCCGTGAAACCACAGAGGCCGTCGATGGCATCACTGACGAACACCATGGTTCGCGCGGCATCCGGCAGGCTGCGAAACACCACCCCGGGAATGTTGGCGATCATCGATTGCAGCTTGCCCTGGCTGTCGACGATCGACTGCTGCACTTGCACTGCCTCGGTGATGTCCTGCAACACCCCGGTGACCCGGGTCGGTGCGCCAGCGGCATCGCGCTGCATGACCCTGCCGATATCCAGCACCCACAACCAGCGCCCGCTCTTGCTGCGCATGCGGTACTCGGCGCGGTATTCGGACGCTTCACCGTCCAGGTGCGCCTGGAGCCGGGCCAGCACCGGCCCATGGTCCTGGGGATGGACCAGGCAGGCCCAGCGGTCCAGGCCATGGCCGAAGGCCTGGTCCAGTTCTTCCTTGCTGTAACCGAGGATCCGCAACCAGACATCGTTGTTGATGACGATGCCCTGGCTGACATTCCAATCCCACAGCCCCAGCGCCCCGCTTTGCAGGGCCAGGTCCAGGCGCCGTTCGCTCTGCTCGATCCGCGCCAGGTCGGCCTTGTGCCGCCTGGCATCGCCCAGGCGCCGCACGCCGCCCCACAGCAACAGCAGGAACACTGCGGCGCTCAAGCCCTCGATCAACAGCACTTGCCCCGCCGGCAGCACCCCGTCCAGATCCCCCAGGGTGACCAGGGTCCAGGGACCGCTGGGGTCGTTCCAGTCGAACTCGACCCGGGACAGGCTGTAGCGCCGCCCTTCCAGTTTGACCAGGGGCTGGTGGACATCGAATGGCAGGCGCTGGGGCACGCCGTGGACGAACGGGTAATCGCCGAACTGGCCAGCGGACCGGGCACTGAATTCGGGCAACGACCAGGCGCGGTCGGCCTTGAGCAGGAACTCTGGAACGCTGGCGGCCACTACCACTCCGCTGGGCGACAGCAGCATCTTCAGGTCGTCGCCATACTGCTTGCTCAGGCGGGCATCGAGCTGCTCGCCGTCGAAACGCGCCACCAGCGCCCCGATCACCCGGTCCTGGCGGGTGCGCGACTCATAGACCGGCACCGCCATGTAGAACATCCGCGTACCGGTACTGCGGCTGATCGCGCCATAGACGCTGCTGCCCCCCGCCAGCGCCACCTTGAAGTAGGGCCGGAAGGCCACGTTCAACCCCAGCGGCGCCCGGCCCTGGTGGTCATGGGCGGCCACCACCACGCCGTCCCGGTCGAGGACGAAGGCGTGGTTGGCGCCCAGCACCATGGCCAGCGCCTTGAGCGGGATAGCCGCGCGCTCCAGCAGCTCGGCGCTGGGCTCGCGCTCCAGGATCACCTGCTTCAGCGAGGGGGTGTGACGCCCGAGAATGGACAAGGCGCCAATGGCAAAACCGTCGGACTTCCATTGCTGCAGGTCCGCCGCGTACTCCCGTGCCTGCATCTGGCTGCCGGCCCGGTAGACGTCCTCGACCTGCAGGCGATAACCGTTGCCCAGGACCACCGCGGCAGCGACCGCGAGCGCCACGCCCAGTGCATAACAACAGCCCCGGTGGCTGTCGAAGAAGTTGGTCAACCTGTGCAACACCTCGCCCCTCTACCCCATGAACCCGTATCTGCTGGACCTGTGCCTGGCGAACCTGTACCTGGCGCCCGGCCCCGTGGCCTCAGCGCGCCGCCAGCCGGCGTGGAAACTCCGGCGGCAAAAAATCGCGGTCCGGATCGTAGTCGGCCTTGAGGTAATCACAAAGCGCCTTGAGGTCCTCGGGCGACAAGGTCCCCACCGCTTGCTTGAGCCGCAGGGTGTCGAGAATGTAGTCGTAGCGGCTGTCGTTGTACTGGCGCACGGCGTTGTACAACTGGCGCTGGGCTTCCAGCACATCGACGATATTGCGCGTGCCGACCTGCAAGCCCAGCTGCGAAGCCAGCACCGCGCCCTGGTTGGAAATGATCGATTGGCGCCGGGCCCGGACCTGGTCGGCCCCGCTGTTGAGGCCGCGATGCAGGTTGCGGGTCTGCTCCACCACCTGGCGCCGCAGGTTGTCGTTGAGGTACTCGCGCTGGCTCATCCGCTGGGAGGCCTCGCGCACTTGGGAGGACGTCTGGCCGCCACTGAACAACGGAATGTTCAATTGCAGGCCGACGGAACGCTGCTGGACATTGCCACCGTAGCCACTGCCACGGATATCGCTGTTGCCATAACCCAGGTTGTCGTTGTCGCCCACCTGGTAACGCAGCACCGCGTCCAGGGTCGGTGCGTGCCCGGCCTTGCGCGCCTTGAGGGTCTGCTGCGTCGCCTCCAGGGCATACTGGCTGGCCTGCAAGGTGAGGTTCTGGCGTACCGCGCGATCGACCCAACGCCGCGCGTCGTTGGGCTCGGGCAGCAGCACCGGCATGTCGTGCCGCAGGCCCTGGAGGGCCGGGTACTGCTGGTGCGTCAAGGTGTCCAGGGCCTCGAAGGCATCGTCGGTGCGCTTGCGCGCGACAATCCGGTTGGCCTGCGCGGTGTCGTGACCGGCCTCGGCCTGGAGCACATCGGTGCGGTCCGACAGGCCCAGTTGCAAGCCCCTCTGGGCCAGCGCCAGCTGGCGCTTGAGCGCTGCCTCTTCGGCGGTGGCTGCGGCCAGGGCGTCCTGGGCCTTGAGCAGGCCGAAATAGGCCTGGGCGCTGTCGAGCATCAGCTTCTGCTCGGCCGCCGCCAGCTCCAGCCGGGCCTGCTGGTCCTCGGCCTCGGCGGCCTTGAAGCCGAACCAGCGCTCGGCACGGAACACCGGCTGGTTCAGCACTGCCTGGTAGCTGGTGCCACTGCGCCGGGTGGCTTGCCGCGGCTGTTGCAGCGAGGTACTGGTGTCGTTGTGCTCGGCGCTGGCCGACAGCGTAGGCAACAGCCCGGCGCGGGCCTGGGGCACCGCCTCGGCACGGGCGGCCTGGTCGGCACGGGCCGCAGCCAGTTCGCTGTTGTTGTGCCGGGCATCCTGGTACACCCGCCACAGATCGCTGGGCATGGCCTGGGGCTCTGTTGCCCGGGCCAGGCCGGCGAACGGCGACAACAGGATGAGCAAGCAGCCGGCCAGGGCTCGCGGCGATAAAAGCATGGATTCGGTCATGGTCTGTTCTACGTAGGGAAAATCATTCGGCCGTAGCCGGGAAATGCAGCCACGGGACAGGAGAGGCATTGCGCCCCTCCTGTGGTCATTGCCGTGTCGTCAGGTCAGTGGTGGTGCCAGCAACGCCTGGGTGGCTTGGCGGTTCTGCGGCAGGTGTTCACGAACGCCACCGGTGTCGGCGAAGGCCGCCATGGCCCCGCTGAGCTTGGCCAGGCTCGGGCCTTCGGCATCGGCCAGGGCCACCAGGTCATTGCTCTCTGGCGACGCCGGGCGCTCACGCGACGCCAGCTCGAACAACCCGCCCTTGCTCGATCCGATCTGGGCGAAGCCCTGCAACAGCTGCTCGACGCTGATCACCGCCGAATCGCCCTGCAGCTCGATCTGCAAATGGCCATGCGCCGCGGCCTGGCTGCCCAGCACCTGGCGCAGCACCAGGGCCGAGCCGGTGCCGGCATCGGTCAGCAACACATCGTCACCCTGGCGGCTGACCAGGATGTCCTTGGCATCGGCCACCGGCATGATCAGGCGATCCAGGGCCTGGCCAGGGTCATCGTTGTCGATCACCACGGTACGGTAGTGCGCCCAGGTCTGCGCACTCAGGCGATAGGTATCGTCAGCGCTGCCACCATGCAGCACGACACTGTCGACCCCGGCGATCAACGGCGGCGTCAGTTCATCCTGGCGGCCGTCCACACCGCCGCCTTGCAGAAGCAGCGAAGAGCCCACTCGCTGGACATTGCCGTAGTGGCCAAGCTTCTGCGCGCCCTGCGGCTGGACCTGGTACAGCGCCTGCTCCGCCGGGCTATAGACGTAGGCCGAATTCGGCGATCCGGCCGCCACGCCGATAAAACGCAGGTCGCTGGCCGCGGCGATACCGTTACTGGCGAACATCTGCGCGCTGGCGACATCGAACCAACCCTGGGTGCCATCACCTTGCAAGGTCAACACGCCCTGGGCCCGCCAATGCCCTGCCACCTCGGCCAGCGCCTGGGGCAAATTGCCCAGCCGCTCGCGCTGCCAGCCCTTGTCCAGCGCCACCAACTGCACCTCGCCCGCATTATTGCGCAGCAGCACCTCGCCCTTGGCTGTGGTCAGCCGCAACCCGGCATCCACCTGCACCGCAGAACGCAGCGGCACTTCGGACAGCAGCGCCGTGGCCGCCGGTACCTGCGCCGAAGCCGCGAGCATCTGGTCTGCGGCGAATGCCGTCGCCAGCGCCTCGGCGGACATCGGTGCCTGCAGGTAAAGCTTGCCGCTCTCGGGCTCGAACAGCCGGGCGCTGGCACTGGCGTCGTCGAAACCGAGGAACTGCAGGGATTTGCCGTGCAACGCAGGTGACGCCACCACCACCTGGCCATTGTGATACCAGACCGGCAACGCTCCCTTGCCATCGGTGGTCTTGGCCCCGAACACCGCCAAGGTCGCACTGCTGCCGTTGACGCTGGCCAGGTCTTGCCACCAGGTCGCCCGCCCCTTGAGCCAATGCTCGTTGACCGCCTCATAGGCCAGCTGGCCCGAGGCCTCGATGCGCGCCACGCGCCCATCTCCGGTCACGGCCACCAGGTGCCCGTTGAGCTCCAGCACGTTGGCCAGGGCCGGCAGGGCCAGGCGCAAGGCGTTCGGCTGGCTGCCGTCGAGGACCTTCTGCCCCGCGCCCTCCTGGCGGAACACCACCTTCTGCTGCTGGCTGTAGAAGAAAAACACCTCCGGGCCTGCGGGCTGCAGCATGCTGCCAGCGAACACCAGGTCCGGTGGAATCGGCCAGGCGCTGCGGGGCTGGCCCTGGGCATCCGGTGCGGGTTGCTCACCCTCGGGCGGGGCCAGGTTGGGCTTGATCAGGGTGCCGTCGCTGGTGCGTACCCAGTAGCGGTGCGCCACCTTCGCGTCGTCCAGGCCAAACACCGTCACCAGGGCCGCGGCACTGGGCTCCACCATCGGCGCACCGAGGCTGTAGACCGGCGTGGCACGCTCGGTGGCCTGCTCCTGGTAGCCCTGGAGCAAGGTCTTGAGCGTATCGCCATGCTGCTGGCTACGGGCCGACAGTTGCAGCAAGGCGTCATCGCCCACCACGCCCACCAGTTCCATGCGATCGCCGAGGATGCGGAAGTTCAGCTCGGCCTCGCGCTCCTTGAGCTGGTAGCGCCGGGCCAGGTAGACCGCGTCGCCCTCTTGCCAGAATCGGCTGATGCGTCCGGCGCTCTGGTTGAACGAGGGCGCGAACTGCGCGTCCACCTTGCCGGTGGCGATCTCGACACGCCAGGCCGCGGCGTTCTCGGCATCCACGAAGTAGGCATGGTCGCCGACCACCGCCCCCAATTGGGCGTTGCGAGCCTGCTCCACCTGGGTGTCGGTGAACAGCATGCGCTCCTTGGCGACGTCGTAGAACGCCCGGCCGACATTGCGCCCGCCGTGGCTGTAGTTTTCCACGGTCACATACTGGCCATGCAACTGATGAGCCTTGGCCAACTCGCTCAGGTGCTGTTCGATACGCTGGCCCGGCACCTGCCATTTGCTCGCGTCTTCTTCCACCACCTGGGTGTCCAGGCTCGTGAAATCGACTTCACGCACCTCGCCCTTGGCGTTGACCAGCAGCACCTGGCCGTTGTGCGCCGGATCGAGCTTGACCACCACGCCGCCGACTTTCAGCTGGTCCTTCGCCACGCTGATGGACTGGTCCGCCAGTTGGCTGGTGTCGATGATCCAACGCGACGCAATCGTGCCGGCCTCGCTGGCGAGTTCGACCTGGGCGCCTTCGTTGAGCCCCACCAGATAGCGCCCGCCGGAGCCCTTGACCTGGTAGTTCAGGTAGCCATGCAACTCCTTGGGCAACTCAGGGACGATCAACTGCCGGTCGCTTGAGTCCAGCAGCACCTCGACCGGGGTCCATACGTACTCCTGGCGAATCCGCCGGATGGTCTCCTCGCTGGGGAAAATGTAGAAGTCGTAGTCGAAGCGCCGGTCCTCCTCGAGCCTTCGGATCACGTCGAAACCGGTGTCATGCCGGGTGGTGGCCCCGGGCAGGATCATGTACTCGTAGCTGATGTAGGACTTGGGCGTGCCTGGCAGGATCAGCGCCTTGCTGTCGCCATGCTCCAGGGCCTTGGTGTCCTGGCCGTAGCCGATGCCGCTGCGCACCTCGATCGCCTGGTCGCGGTCGTGGATCATCCGCGGGAAGTCCCCGGCCCAGAAAAAGTAGTTGATCGCCCCGGAACCGGTGGAACCGTGGTGGGTGCGGTAGATGTACTGGCTGTCGAAACCGATCTGGTTGTTGCGCAGGTCCAGGCGCTTGACCACAGCTCCAGCCAGCGGCACCAGCACCTGCTTGTCCGCATCGTAGCGATAGCCATTGCCCTTGTAGGCCTGGTCCAGCGCGTCGAAGTAGCGCCCGACCGCCTTGGCGTCCTCGGCCACCGCGCCGAAGGCCTGGGCCAGCGCCGTGAAGCCCACCGCCAAGCCGCCGAGGATCACCCCCGCGCCGCCCAGGGCCGCGGCCGCCGTCGAGGCGCCCAGCAGCCCGGCGCCGACCCCGGCCGCGCCGGTGACGAAACTGGCCGAATCGAACGCCAGCTGGGTGCCGAATACCGCCTTCTGCACATCGTTTTCAGCATGGGCCAGCTCATAGGCATCGAGGCCGACCATGGCTCCGCCGAACAACAGGCCCGCCCCTTCGTTGACCGTATGGCCCAGGGTCGAGGCGAAGTCTCTGAGCGAGGTCTGGGCGGCCATGGCTTCGCCACGCAGCGCGGTGCGCACCAGCTCGGTGACCTTGGCCACATCCTGCAAGGTGCCATGGCCGATCTGCGCCAGGCCCAGGTAGCTGTGGATCTTCAGCGCAGTGGCCAGGTCCGGCGCGAGCGTTCCCTGGGCAGCCTCCTGGCGGTTCTTGTCGGCGAACCACTGGATCAGCGTCTGCACCGCGAACCCGGCGTTCAGGCCATCCACCGCCGGTGCTTCGCCGACGCCGGCACGGGGGCGGATCTGCCCGTGTTCCAGGGTGAAGTGTTCGTTGAACACGCGCATGTGCTCATCGACGAACCGGCGGAATTCGACGAAGGTGCCGTCCTCGGTGGCCAGCCAGCGGGGCTCCAGTTGCGGTTGGTCGCGGTTGATGAACTGCACCCGATAGCCGCCTTCCTTGGGCTCCTCGAGGGTGCTGATGATCGGTATCCAGTGACCGTCCAGCTGGTGCTCGGCGGCCAGGCGGATGCTGGCGGCCTCGAAGCGCGCGCCCCACTGTTCGGCGTCGAAGGTGGTCAATGCCGCGCCCAGGCGCAGGTCCTCGCTGACCCGCTGCTGGGCGCTCACCGCCTGCTCGACCTGGCGGCGCTGGCCAATGACTCCGGCCAGTTCCTGGGGACGGGACAGGTCGGCGACATCCAGGCCGTTGCCCACCGGCACCTGGGCCATCTTGGCGGTGTCGATCTGTACCAGGTTGAAGGCCGGCTGCGACTGGCTGCCGAACGATCCGTAGTGGGCGGCCAGCTTGCGCGTCACCAGATGCTGCTGCATGGCACTGGCCAGCGCCTGGGTGGAATCGAAGGCAAAGATGCCCACGTTCGGGTCGTAGAAGTAATAGCGCTGGCCTTCGGCCCCCTGCGTGCTGCCCACCATCATCGAGTGGTTCTGGGTATTGAGGGCGAACATCGCCGTGCCCTTGCTGGCGGCCAGCCGCGCCACCACCTCGGACAACTTGAGTTGCCCCACCTCGGTCGAAGCCTGCACCGCGTCGACATTGGAGTGCAGGCGGATCAGGCTGTTCTTGAGCAAGGTCGAGCTGCCCGCCTCAGGATCGGCGGAGGCCAGGAACAGCTTCTGCACCAGGCTGTTGACGCCGGCCTCGCCGCCATTGGCCAGGGCCACGGCCATCGCCCGCACCAGCGGGTAGCAGCGGCCACCGGAGCGGTCGCCGACCAGCGACAGGTAGAAATCCTGGGGCGCCAGCTGACCGAAGACGCTGCCGGCCTTGTGGAAGTCTTCACTGAACACTGCGGTCTGGCGCAGCACCTTGTCGATGTATTCAGCCTGTGCGGTCTCGCTGATGCGTGCGCTCAGGGCACCGCGCTGCTGGGGCGTGAGCGAACCGTCGAGGAACAATCGCTTCATTTCCAGGGACGACATCTTGTCGTCCACCCCGGGAATCTTGACCTGGCGAAAATCCCGCAGGCCGTCGTTGAACGCCGTGCCCCGCGCACCGCGCTGGTAGGCCTCGGCAATGGCATACCGCTCACCGATGCTGCTGGTGCGCTCCTCGCCCCCGCCCTGGATCGCACTATCGTCGGTGCGCACCACCGCGGCGCTGCCCTGGCTGGCCTTGATCTGCTGCCAGAGCCAGGTCTTCTCCACCGAGCCGGCTTCACGCAGGACCGGGTCGTACTGTGCCCGGTAGTAATCCTGGGTGAGGTTGAGCTGCTTGATCTGCTGGTCGATCAGGCCCTTGTCGCTGGCCGTGCGCCGCCGATCCTGCAGCTCGAAGCGCTGGTCGACCACCTGCTGGATATCGGCGTTGACCTTGGCCTGGACCTCTTCGCGCAGCCGGTTCCAGGCGGCGATCGCCGGATGATCGGGAGCGAAGTCCCCGCCACTGTAGACGCCGTCGGCCACTCCATCGCTCGCCACCCCGAACTGAGCCGCGACCTTCTTCAGGTTCTGGTGCACCTGCTCGCGGTAGGCGGCGAACTCGCTGTGGTTGCGCGCCTGCACCTGGGCATCGACGGTCTGGATCGCCAGGGGCTCGGCGCCCGCACGCAACTTCGGCCAGACCGTGTGGCCCTCGCGCTGGTACTCCTGGCGCTGGAACACCAACTGCCACTGGCCATCGAGGTACTGCATGTAGGCCGCGGCCAGGCCTTCGGCGGTGCCGGCGACCTGATAGTCCTTGTAGTCGACCGCCATCACCACGTTGTCGTACAGCAGCGAGCTGTTGACCCGGCCATCGTGATAGACCCTGAAGGTATCGGCATCCAGGCTGGTCACCACCAGCGAGCAGCCGGACAAGGTGCCGGTGAACAAGAAGCTGCCTGCTGCCGCGTGCTTGGGAATGTCCACATAGGCCGGCGCGGCATTGGCCTGGTTCGGCCCGTTGTAGCCGAGGAAGTACGCCGGCACGCTGTCGCCGCCAGCGGCGATCTCGTTACTGCCATGCTCGGTGTATTCGAGCTCGTACAGGTTCGCCGCGACCTTGACCAGTTGCACGTCGCCCTGGGCCGGCAAGCGCCCGGCCTTGACCAGCGCCTCGGCACTGAGGGCGTGGGTCTTGGCGAACTGCACGGGGTCGGCGGCGAACTGCTGGATGTCGGCGCTGCCCTGGCGCGGTTCGAAACCGCTGCCCAGCGATTCCAGCCCGGCCTTGAGCTGCAAGTCCTTGGCAGCCTGCCCCAGCAACGAGGGCATCGGGCCGATGCTGGTGAAGCGCGGCGGGTGGAACTGCTCGCTAGCGGGCAGGCCCTCGTTGACGATGGGCAGCACGCGGGCCATGACCCCGTCGTACAACTCGCCCTGCAATGCTTGCTCGTGGCCCTCGGTGCGATAACGGTCGAACATCTGCAACATGTCCTGGCCGATGCTGTCCGCGCCCTGGGGCTCGTAGCGGGCGGCGACATACAGGGTCTCGAAGAACGAGTGATAGCCGTTGCGGATCATGAAGGCCGCATTGGCCATCTGGAACTGCCAGTACTGCTTGACGCTCAACGCGCTACCGAACAGCTCCGGCAAGGCATTGCTGACGGTCTGGGTGGTCCCGGAAATCCCGCCCACGAACGGTGTGTCCAGGTCGTTCATGTAGCGAGTGGCGACATTTTCCGGGTCAGGACGGAACTGGTTGTAGCTGCGGTACTTGTCATCCTCCACCAGCCAGGTGGCAGCGGCCTGGGCCTGCTCCGGGTGGGTATTGAGGATCAGGTAGGGATCGGGCTGGTTCAGCCGGTTGTTGATCACCACCTTGTCGGCGCCACCGGGCGGTGCCAGCTGGGCATGGGCATTGATCGGCGCTGCAGCCTTGCCCAGGCTGTCGGCCAGCGGGCGCAGGGCATGGAACAACGCCTGCTTGCGCAGGCTGCGGCCCTGCTCGCTGGCCAGCAACTGCTCGACCGCCGGGCGTAGCGACGCATCGATGGGTTCCAGGACCGCCGGGCCGCGCAACAGCAGGTCCAGCACCTTGCCGTCCAGGGCACGCTGCACTGCCACGGCATCGAACAATTGTATTCGCGGATTGCCCGGATGCTGCGCCGCGTTGGCCGCGGCCACCCGCTGGTTCTCGGTATCGACCGCACGCGCCTGCCAGGGCTCGTACAGCGGCGCCAGCAGCAACCTGGCCTGGGCGATGTCGCTCTGCACATAACCACCGTCCAGGGCCTTGGCCAGCGCCGGATCGTCCGCCAGGCGGGCTGCCAGGTCGAACAGCAGTGCGTCGCCGTCGGCGCTGTGCCAGGCCGACGCGGCGAACGCCTGCTCCCAGAGCACCTTGTTCAGGTTGTTGCCCTTGATATCGCGCAGGCTGGTGCGGCTGTATTCCGCCTTCAACACCCCGGCCGGAGTGATGTGGTTGCGTTCGAGCAAGCGGCCCAGTTGCTGGACGAAACTCGCGCGTTCGCTGCTGCCCTCGAACAGGCGGCTGGCCTTGATACCACCGTTGCGCAGTTGCTCCAGCTTGTCGAAGAACGCCGAGTTGTATTGATACAGGGCATCGGTCTGCGCCTGGCTCAGGTGGCTGCTGCTGACCTTGTCGCCCTCGACGGTGATCAGGGCAAACGGCGTTGCCGCGCGGTAGCCACCGTCCTGGGGCATTTCCAGCAGGTACTGACGTTCGGTGAAACCCACCGAGCGCTCCAGCTCATGGATGTTGACGAAAACGCCGTCACGATCGGGGTGGTAGCCGTGCTGGCGATAGTCTTCAAGGCCAATGGTCTGGAAGCTGGCGATATCCGCGTTCTGGTTGATCAGCTCGCTCAAGGCGCTCCCCAGCGGTACTTCGCGGCTGGCGCTGGTGCCGGGCGACTGGCCGGAGACCTGGACACCGACCTGGTTCGGCACCTTGCGATCGACCCCGGTCAGCAACAGTTTGCGGCCGTTACCCAGCACCTGGGCCTTGAAGCCTTCACGCAGGGAGCTCTCCGACACCAGGTGGTTGGCGAAGTACTGCTCGACGAAGGCGGTCTTGACCAGCACCGAGCGAATCGGCGCGTAGGTCGGCGAACGCCGGGATGGCGGCTCGCTCTTCAGGCGGTACTGCTGCTGCCAGGCCAGGGAGCGGGCCGCAGTGCCGAAGGAGAAGTTCAGCACGCCGTCGGTGGGCACCACCAGCTTGCCGTGGTCGAGGAAGAAATCCTTGAAGCGCCCGTCGGTGCTGGGATTGACCAGCGCCACGTTCATGCGGATGTAGCCGGGACGTTCCTCCATCAGCAGCAGCGAGAGGTTCACCGGCAGCTCGTCGGAGCTGCGCGGCGGCTTGGCCAGCGCCGCCAGGCTCGCGGCCTGTTGCGCGGGCGCGGCGTCGAGCAGGCTCGCGTAGCGGGCACTGACGTCCTTGTAGGCCTGCAACTCGGAAAACAGGGTGACGTAGGACTGGCTGAAGGTGGAGTCGGCCACCTGGATGGCCAGCTGCTGTTCCAGGCGCTCGATCCGTCCCTTGAGCTTGTCTTGCTTGGCCTGGGCGCTGGCCACCAGGCTCTTGTGCTCCAGGCGCTTGGCGCCCTCGGGGCTGAGCACACCCAGGGCCTTGAGCCAGGTCCGCTCGTAGTGGCTGGTGGCCGTCTGCTGGCGGCTGTAGAGCAGGATGTCGCGGTCCAGTTGCTGCTTGTAGGCGCTGGTCGCCGGGGTGTCGGCAATGGCGTTCATCTGCTCGCGTCGTTGCTGCAGGGTCTTGAGCTGGTCACCGATCGAGACCGGGTTGTCCTGCATCTGGTAGTGCTGGGCGGCCAGCACGCTGAGGGTGCTCTGCTGCATGTCCAGCAGGCGCTCGCCGACCTCGGCGATGTAGCTGGCGCGCTCGTCGGCGCTCATGTTGAACCATTCGGTCTGCCTGCCGGACGCCTTGATGTGCTGGTCGACCAGGCTGTTGAGCAGGCGCGTGAAGTCCTTGGACATAAAAGCCATTGCGGTGATCCTCTGTCTGTTTTACGGCGGCCCTTGGTGTCGCCAAGGGCCCTCTAGGGAGATGCGGGGTGGGGAGACATGGCTGGTTGGTGAGCCCTCCTGCCGTCGGTGGAATCAATCGTTCATCTGCAAGGCCCATTGCCGGGCGTACAGGCCATCCAGGGCGAGCAGTTGTTCATGGGTGCCCTGTTCGAGTACCCGCCCCTGGTCGATGACCAGGATGCGGTCGGCGTGGCGCAGGGTATTGAGGCGATGGGCCACGCTGATCACCGTGCGGCCGCGGGCGATGTCTCGCAGGTTGGCCATCACCGCGGCTTCCGACTCGTAGTCCAGGGCGCTGGTGGCCTCGTCCAGCAACAAGATCCCGGGGTTGCCCAACAAGGCCCGGGCCAGGGCGATGCGCTGGCGCTGGCCGCCGGACAACTGACCGCCCCGCTCGCCGACCTGGGTCTCGTAGCCCTGGGCCAGGGCCTCGATGAAATCGGCCGCGCCCGCCAGGCTGGCCGCGTGCCGGACCTCGGCATCGCAGGCCTGGGGCCGGCACAGGCGGATGTTCTCGGCCACGCTGCCGGCGAACAGCACGCTTTCCTGGAGCACCACGCTCATGTTGCGACGCAGGGCCACCGGGTCGGCGATGGCCAGGTCGATGCCGTCCACCAGCACCTGGCCGTGCTGGGGCACGTAGAGCCGCTGCAACAGGCGGGTCAGGGTCGACTTGCCGGAACCGGAAGGCCCGGTGACGCCGACGAACTCCCCCGGGCGGACCTCCAGGTCGAGGTTGCGCAGGATCTCCTGGCCGTCTTCCTCATAGCGAAAGCGCACGCCCTGGAACTTCACCGCGCCCTGCAACGCCGGCACCGAGGCCAGGCCGCCGCTGCCGCTCTCGCATTCGGTGTCGAGGATGTCGCCCAGGCGCCGCAGGGAAATCAGCGTGTGCTGGAAGTCCTGCCAGACCTGGGCCAGGCGCAGGATCGGCTCCACCACATGCCCGGCCAGCATGTTGAAGGCCACCAGTTGCCCCGGGCTCAGCCGCCCGTCCAGCACCAGCATCACCCCCCACCACAGCAGCAGCGCGGAACACAGCTTCTGGATCAGGCCAATGCCCTGCCCGGCCCAGATACCGACGATGCGGGTGTGGAACGCCGCGCGCACATAGGCCGCCAGTTGCCGTTGCCACTGTTGCTGGAAGCCGCTCTCGATAGCCCCGGTCTTGATGGTTTCGATGCCGGTCACGGCCTCGGTAAGAAATGCCGTGTTGGCCGCGTTCAGCTCGTACTCCCGCAGGGCCCGGCTGCGCAACAAGGGCCCCACGCACAACCAGAACAGGAAATACAGGGCCAGGGAGCCCACCACCACCCAGGTCAGCAGCGGCGCATAGGCGTACATCACGGCAATGAACAGCCCGCAGAAGGCCAGGTCCAGCACCAGGGTCAGGGCCGAGCCGGTGAGGAACTGGCGGACCTGCTGCATCTCGCCGACCCGGGCGATGATCTCGCCGGTCTGCCGGCCCTGGAAGTATCCCAGTGGCAGCTGGACCAGGTGCTGGTACAGACGCGCGGACAACTCGGCGTTGATCTTGCTCGCCACGTTGCTGAACAGCCAGGAACGCAGCAGGCCGAACAGCGGCTCGAACAGCGCCAGGGCCAGCATGGCGATGCCCAGCACTTGCAGGCTGGACATACCGCGGCTGACCAGGACCCGGTCGATGATGTTCTCGAACAGCAACGGCGTGACCAGCGCCACCAGTTGCAGCATCAGCGAGACCAGCAACACGCTGCGAAACTGCCGTGCGTGCTTGAGGATCGACGGCAGGAACCAGCCGACTCCGAAACCCTGGGTCCGGGGCTCGACATGCCGCTCGGCCAGCAGCAGTACCCGGCCATGCCAGAGCCCGGCAAGCTCCTCGCCGGACAGGCTCTGGCACTGCCCCTGCAACGGCCAGAACAGCCGCAGCCGGTCACCGTCCACCGCGTCCAGCACCGCCCAGCCCCGGGTGGTCTCCAGCAATGCCGGCAACGGCAGGTTGTGCAGGCGCCCCAGGTGGCTGTGCACCGCCCGTGCCCGCAGGCCGATCCAACCGGCGCAGCGTCGCAGGTCGAGGCTGTCGGCCAGGCCCTCGACCCGGCCCAGGCGGTGCTGCAACTGCGCCACGCTGATGCTCAGGTCGAATCGCCTGGCGGCCCAAGCCAATGCATGCAGGCCAGTATCGAGTATCGTCGGCGCCTGTTCGGCGGCGGGATTGAAGGCTGTGCTCATGCTCAACGCTCCCGTAACGCTTCGGACTGGTACTCGCGGATCGGCCCCAGCAGGTAGTTGATCACCCGCCGTTCGCCGGTGCGGATCTCACCCGTGACGCTCATCCCGGCTTGCAGGGGCATGGGCTGTTGTCCCTCGGCCAGCGTCTCGCGCGCCAGGCGGATACGAGTCGGAAACACCAGGCCCTGCTGTTCATCCTTGATGGCGTCGCCGGAAACATGCTCCACCGTGCCGCGCAGGGTGCCGTAGCGGGTGTAGGGGAAGGCGTCGACCTTGAGCTCCACCGGCTGGCCGGCCCTGACGAAACCGACGTCCTTGTTCAGCACCATGACCTCGGCGTCCAGCTCGGCGCCTTCGGGCACTATCACCAAGAGTTGCTGCGCCGGCTGCACCGCACCGCCCAGGGTGTGTACCGCCAGT
Organism: Pseudomonas piscis; assembly: GCF_009380155.1. Classification (GTDB taxonomy): domain Bacteria; phylum Pseudomonadota; class Gammaproteobacteria; order Pseudomonadales; family Pseudomonadaceae; genus Aquipseudomonas; species Aquipseudomonas piscis. The sequence continues at coordinate 138,297 of NZ_WHUV01000005.1, forward strand.
TGCTGGACCACACCGTCCACCGGTGCCAGCAAGGTCTGCAGGCGCTGCCGGTCACGGCCACGGATCAACTGCTGCTCGAGCACGGCGACATCCTGGTGGCTGCGGTTGAGCAACTCGTGCTGCTCGCGCTGGGTCCGGGCCAGGAAGCTGTCGCGCTGTTCCTGGCGGTTCTGCGCCTGGGCCTTGAGCACCTGCAGCTCGGCATGCTGCTGGGCCAGGGAGCGCTCGACCTCCAGCTGTTCCTTTTCCTGTTCGAGCAACTCGACCCGGGGCATCAACTGTTCGGCGGCCATCGCCCGGCGCGCATCGAGGCGCCGGCGCACGTTGCCGGCCAGCTTGCCCAGGGCGGCGATCTCGCCGTTGCGGGCCCGTTGGCTGGCCTGGTTGATGGCGATCTCGGCATTGAGGCTGTCGAGGTTGGCGCGGATCTCCTTCCAGTTGCTGGCCAACTGTTGTCGCGCCGCCGCGACCTGCTCGGCGTCCAGGCCCGCAGGTGGCTGGTAGCTAGCCAGCGGGTCCTCGCTCAGCAAGGCGCGGGCCCGGGCCAGCTCCAGGCGCTTGAAGGCCAGTTGCGCACGCAACTCGCCGAGCTCGGCATCGATGCCGATGGGGTTGAGCGCCACCAGCACGTCGCCGGCCTTGACCCGTTGCCCATCGCGTACGTGGATCGCGCGGACTTCGCCGGCCTCGTGGGCCTGGATCACCTTGGTGTAGCTGGAGACCATCAGGCGCCCGGCGGCACTGGCGTGGATGTCGAGGAAGCCGAGGATGGCCCAGCCCAGGGCCAGGGCGATGCTCAGGATCAGCAGCAGGGCCGTGCCTCGCGCCCAGGGTGCGGGTGGGCGTTCGACGATCTCCAGGTAACCGGGCTGGAATTCGTATTCGTCACGGCTGCGTTGCACCAGGGCCGGGGCCGCGCGCAACAGTTGCCAGGCGCGCCGCCAGGCAGTCAGCAGGCCTTGCATCATTCGCTCTCCTTGCGCAGCGCCTGTTGCAGCGCCCACAAGCGCGCATAGCAACCACCGTTGGCGAGCAATTGCTGATGGTTGCCCGATTCGCTGATGCGCCCGTGTTCCAGGGCGATGATCCGCTGGCAATGGCGTACCGCCGACAGGCGGTGGGCAATGATGATCACCGTGCGCCCCTTTGCGATGCGCGCCATGTTGTCCTGGATCAGCGCCTGGGATTCGTCGTCCAGGGCGCTGGTGGCCTCGTCGAAGATCAACAGCCGCGGGTCGCCCATCAGTGCCCGGGCGATGGCGATGCGTTGCCGCTGGCCGCCGGACAGCGAGCTGCCGGCTTCGGCCAGTACCGTGTCGTAGCCCAGGGGCAGGCGCAGGATGAACTCGTGGGCACCGGCCAGGCGCGCCGCCTCGATCACGCTCTCCAGGGACGCGGTTGGCTGGCGCAGGGCGATGTTGTGCCGCACGCTGCGGTTGAACAGGTAGTTTTCCTGCAGCACCACGCCGATCTGGCTGCGCAACCAGGCCGGCTGCAACTGCTGCAGCGGTACACCGTCGATCAAGATGCGCCCGGCGTCCGGGGTGTAGAGTTTTTGCAGCAGGCGGGTGAGCGTGCTCTTGCCAGAGCCGGACGGCCCGACGATGCCCAGGGTCTGGCCGGCGGCGATGTGCAAGTCCAGGCCCCGCAGCACCAGCTCCAGTTCCGGGCGATAGCGGAACGCGAGGCGCTCGATCCGTACCTCGCCGCGCAGGGCCTGTGCCGGGCGTCGATCGCCCTCGACCTGCTCCACCGGCAGGTTGAGCATGTCGCCCAGCTTGTCCACCGACACCCGGACGCGGACGAACTGCTGCCAGACCTCGATCAGCTTGGCCACCGGCTGGCTGACGTGGGACAGCATCATGTTGAAGGCGATCAATTGGCCGATGGTCATCTGCAGGTCGATGACCTTGCTCGCTCCCCAGCAGATCACCGCCACCGCCGTGACCTTCTGCAACAGCGTCACCACCTGGCTGATGGCGCTACCCAGGGTCTGGCTGGCAAACCCGGCCTCGACCATCTGCGCCGTCTGTGCCTCCCAGCGCCTTTGCATGCGCGGCTCCACCGCCAGGCTCTTGATGGTTTCGCTGCTGCTCACGCTCTCGTTGAGAAAGGCGCTATTGCGCGCCGCGCTGTAGAACTGCTGCTCGATGCGCTTCTCCAGCGCGCCGGTGCTGGCCCAGGCCAGGAGTGCGTAGAGTGGCAGGGTCAGCAGCACCAGCAGGGTCAGCGGCCAGGAGATCCAGGCCATCACCGCGAAGAACACCAAGGTGAAGGCCACGTCCACGCACAGGGTCAGCAGGGAGCCGGTGAGGAATTCGCGGATGCTGTCCAGCTCCTGCACCCGCGTGATGATCGCGCCTACCTGGCGCTGCTTGAAATACAGCAGCGGCAGCCCCAGCAGATGGCGGAACAGCTTGACCCCGAGGCCAATGTCGATGCGGTTGGCGGTGTGCGCCGAGAGGTATTCGCGCAACCCCTTGAGCAGCACCTCGAACAGGCCGACCGCCACCAGGGTCATCACCAGCACATCGAGGGTCGACAGCGCCCGGTGCACCATGACCTTGTCCATGACCGCCTGGAAGAACAACGGAGTCGCCAGGGCCAGCACTTGCAAGACCAGGGAGCACAGCAACACTTCGCCGAGTATCCGCCGGTGACGCAGCAGTTCGGGCACGAACCAGGACAGGTCGAAACGCAGGCTCCCCTGGCGCAGGCGAATCACCTCGCCGCTCCAGGCCTCGGCCAACTCTGCGCGCTCGAGCACTTGCGGGGTCGGGACAGTCGGGCGTTGCACCAGGGCCTGGGCTTCGCTAAGCCGGGCCAGCAGGACGAAGGCGCCGCTGCGGTCGCGCCAGACCAGGGGCAGCATCTTCGGGGTGAGGCGCTTGAGTGCCAGGCGCTCCAGGCGCAGGTCGACGCCAGCCTCCCGAGCGTAGCCCTTGAGCGCCTGGCGCAGGTTGTGCCCGCCTGCCGCGGCACTGGCTCGTGGCGCGCGCTCCTGGGTCAGTTGCAGCAGCAATTGGCAACAGGCCAGGGCGCACTGGACGGTATCCGTGGCGTCGGCCTGCGCCATCGCGGGACGTTCGCCAAGAAGTGGCGATGCAGGGGTTTGGGGATTGACTGGCATAGACCGCTCGTTTCAAGACCCCGGGCTGCAAGAACACGGGGACAGGGAGATTCGAGGCCAGTCTGCGGCAGCTATCCGGGAATGATAATCAGCCGCATGATTGAAAGCTTTCAAGCAAAACTTAAGCAATCAAAGCCTGCTTTCGAGGGTCGAACAGGCGCGCGCAACGGGGGGCAGGCATATGCCAGGCATGGGCCGGGCAAAAAAAAAGCCGGACTCGCGTCCGGCTCTGTCACCTCATGGCTCTGGCGGGTCCTGCCGGTGCATCCGCACCCGGGTCACCCGCCGTTCCTCGACCGTCATCACCTGGAGGCTCCAGCCCTGCCACTCCAGGCAATCGCCCTTGACCGGCAAGCGGTCCAGCAGGCTCATGACCAGCCCGGCCAGGGTCTGGTAATCCTCGGTCGGCTCAGCGGCGAAGCCGGTGCGCTGGCGGATCTGCGCCAGGTTCAAGGCACCGCTGACCAGGAACCCGCCCTGCTCCTCGACGATGTCCGGACCTTCGATTTCGCTGGCGTCAGGCAACTCGCCAGCGATGGACTCGAGGATGTCGGTCATGCTCAGGACGCCGACGAAATCGCCGAATTCGTTGATCACGAAGGCGATGTGGGTCGAGGCCTTGCGCATCTGCTCCAGGGCATTGAGGATCGTGAAGCTGTCCAGCAGGTTGATCGTGGTCCGCGCCAGGTGCGCAAGGTTCGGCTGGTTGCCGGCCAGGTACTCCTTGAGCAGTTCCTTCTTGTGCACGAAGCCCAACGGCTCCTCCACCGCACCGTCGCGAATCAGCGGCAGGCGTGAGTAGGACGAATGCATCAGTTTCTCGCGGATGCTTTCGGCGTCGTCGGCCAGGTCGATGTAGTCGACGTCGGCACGTACCGTCATCAGGCTGCGGATCGGGCGTTCGGCCAGCTGCAGCACGCCGCTGATCATCACCCGCTCGCGGCGGTCGAACAGCTCGTTGGGCGCCGTCTCGTCGCCTTCCACCAGGTCGGCGATATCCTCGCCCACCTCCTCCGCTGCCAGCTTGCGCCCGCCCAGCAGGCGCATCACCGCGTGGGCCGTACGCTCGCGCATCGGCCGCAGGCCCTGCATGGACTTCTTGCGCCGGGCCCGGGCGATCTGGTTGAACAGTTCGATCAGGATCGAGAAACCGATGGCCGCGTACAGGTAGCCCTTGGGAATGTGGAAGCCCAGGCCTTCGGCGGTCAGGCTGAAGCCGATCATCATCAAGAAGCCCAGGCACAGCATGATCACCGTCGGGTGGCTGTTGACGAAGCGGGTCAGCGGCTTGCTGGCCACGATCATCACGCCGATGGACACCACCACCGCGATCATCATCACCGCCAGCTCATCGACCATGCCCACGGCAGTGATCACCGCGTCCAGGGAGAACACCGCATCGAGCACCACGATCTGCGCCACGATGGGCCAGAACAGCGCATAACCGGCGTTGCTGGCCCGCTGGCTGACATGGCCCTCAAGGCGCTCGTGCAACTCCATGGTGGCCTTGAACAACAGGAACACACCACCGAACAGCAGGATCAAGTCACGGCCCGAGAAGCTCTTGCCCCATACCTCGAACAACGGCTGGGTCAGGGTCACCATCCAGGAGATGCTCGCCAGCAGGCCCAGGCGCATCAGCAACGCCAACGACAGGCCGATGATCCGCGCACGATCGCGCTGATGGGGCGGCAGCTTGTCGGCGAGGATGGCGATGAACACCAGGTTGTCGATGCCCAGCACCAGCTCCAGGACGATCAGGGTCAAGAGGCCGAGCCAGGCCGTGGGGTCTGCGATCCATTCCATAACGTAGGTCTCCGGAAAACTCAGGCGGCCAGGCGCGACAAGACGCCAAGGCGCAGGGCCTTGGGGACGGGCTGGCAAAGATGGGGAACGGCGGATGCCGGATAAGCACGGCCACTGCTGTGGCGGCCTGAACGCCTGCGCCTCAGGAGGGCGGGATGACGTGGGAAGTCAGGGGGGAAAGCGAGATGAGAGCGCCGATTGGGAGGCTCCGAGAGCGTGTTCATGCATGTCCTGAGTGAAAAAACGGATTTGGAGATTACAAGGCATGGGCCTCGCAGCCCCAGCGGCAAATCATTACAAGATTTTATCCGCCTCCCAGCGCGCTTAGTGTAGCCACTGCCCCAGGCTGCGCACGGCTCGGTACGAGCCGCCCGAATGGGGTCCGCAATTGGCTTGATACAACGCTGCGGCCGCTACGCGCCCGTGTAGAGCCTCGCAAGCTCGGCAGCGGCTACACGAGGATTTACCGGGACAGAGCGATTGCCGAAGTGGCGGTCAGCGGCGGTATTCGCGGCGCACTTGCTCGATGTAGCGAGTCACCGCCGGGGCCTGCTCGAAACGCCGATGGACCAGCGACAGCCAGGAAGAAGCCGAGCTACCCAGGATAGGTCGGTACAGGACATGGGGCAGGCTCAGGTGGCCCACCACCGACTCCGGCACCACGGCGACACCCTGCCCCAGGGATACCAGGGCCAGCACTGCCACCAGGCCACCGGGCTGTACACCGAGCTTGGGGGCGTAGCCGCCCTCAGCCGCCACCTGCAAGGTGCCGTTGATCTGTTCCGGCAGGATGAAGGTTTCGTTGAGCAGGTGCTCGCAGGCGATCTGCGGCAGGCGGCACAGCCAGGACTGCGCCGGCAACGCCAGGACGAAACCCTCGGCCTCCAGGCGGATCGCCTCCACCCCTTCCGGCAAGGTCATGGGCGAACGGATGTAGCCGATGTCCAGGCGACCGTCGGCGATCCGCGCTGGCAAGGTGGGCATGGGGCACTCGCGCACATTGAGGCTGACATCCGGGCAGTCGCGGACGAACTCCTGCACCTGCTTTTGCAGCACCCCCGAGTACACCGCCGAGGCCACGTAGCCCAGCTCGATATGGCCGATCTCGCCGCGGCCGGCGCGCTGGGCGTTGCGCTGCGCCAGCTCGAACTGGCGTACCGTGGCCTCGGCCTCCAGCAGCAAGGTGGCGCCGGCCTCGGTCAGGCTGACCTCGCGCTGCTGGCGCAGGAACAGCCGCGTGCCCAGGGCCTGCTCCATGTCCTGGATTTGCCGGCTCAGGGTCGGTGGCGCGATGCCCAGTTGCTCGGCGGCCCGGGTGAAGTTGCGCTGGCGCGCCACCGCCAGGAAATAGCGAAAGTGTCGGATGTCCATGGATGCGTTAGCCAAAAGGTAATGAACTTGCCGCCAGAGGCTAACGAACTGCGCCAATGGCCGGGATAAGCTCCCAGGACCTCCACACTAGAGAGCCCATGCCATGCGCGTCAAACCTCTGCTTCTGGCCATGATCACCTGCTGCAGCCTGCAAGGGGCGGTAGCGGCAGAAACCCAAGCGTCCGTTGCCCACAAGGCAATCCTTACCCTGGACCGAGCCCAGGACCTGCTCAAGGCCGCCCAGGAAACCGCCCGGGCCAAGGGTTGGCCCTGTGCCGTGGTGATAGTCGACGACGGCGGCTGGCCGGTTCTGGGCGCACGCATGGATGGCGCGCCGGTGGTCGCCGGGATCGAACTGGCCCAGGGCAAGGCGCGCACCTCGGCGTTGTTTCGCCGCCCCTCGGGCGATCTGGAAAACGCCATCAACGGCGGGCGCCCGGCGGCCCTCAGTGCCGGCCTGCTGATGATGAAAGGCGCCCAGCCGATCGTGCTCGAGGGCCAGGTGGTGGGCGCCATCGGGGTCAGCGCCGACACCCCGGCCCACGATGATGAAATCGCCCTCGCGGCCCTGGCCAGCCTTGGCCGGCAGAGTGCGCCATGAGCACCTCCGGCAACCCGCGCCTGACCCTGCTGACCGCCTCCGGTGTCTGCTCGCTGATCATCCTGGACACCAACATCGTCGCCGTGGCGCTGCCCAGCATCGCCCGGGACCTGGGCGCCGACTTCGCCGATATCGAATGGGTGGTCAGCGCCTACATGCTGGCCTTCGCCGCCCTGCTGCTCCCGGCCGGCAGCCTGGCCGACCGCTTTGGCCGCAAGCGCACCCTGCTCTGCGGCCTGGGTTTGTTCATCCTCGCCTCCGTGGGCTGCGGCGCCGCGCCCACGGCCCTGCTGCTGGACCTGGCGCGGGCACTCAAGGGAATAGGCGCGGCGCTGCTGCTGACCTCGGCCCTGGCGACCATCGGCCATGTCTTTCACGACGAAACGGAACGCGCCAGGGCCTGGGCCTTCTGGGGCGGCTGCATGGGTTTGGCGATGACCACCGCGCCGACGATCGGCGGCCTGATCACCCAGTACCTGGGCTGGCGCTGGATCTTCTACTTCAACTTGCCGGTGGGCGCCCTGCTGCTCTGGTGCGTCATGCGCCAGGTGCCGGAATCCCGCGATACCCGGGCGGCGCGCCTGGATCCCTGGGGCAGCCTGGTGTTCAGCGCCAGCCTGCTGTGCCTGATCTGGGGCCTGATCGAGGCCAACCGCATCGGCTGGGGCAATCCGGCTACTGTCCTGCGCCTGCTGGCCGGGTTGGCGCTGCTGGGCCTGTTCGTGCTGGTCGAGCGCCTGCAACAAAGGCCCATGGTGGACTTGCAGCTGTTGCGCCATCCACGCTTCATCGGCGCCTTGCTGGGCATGTTCGCCTACGCCGGCTGCGCCCAGGTGATGATGACCCTGCTGCCGTTCTACCTGCAGAACGGCCTGGGCTTCTCGGCCATCGCCTCGGGGCTGGGCATGCTGCCCTTCGCCTTGACCATGCTGGTCTGCCCGCGGATCGGCGCACGCCTGGCCGGGCGCTATCCGCCCGCCACGCTGATGGCCGCCGGGCTGGCCCTGGTGGGCAGCGGCAACCTGCTCAGCGCCTGGGCCGTGCAGGTCGGCGGCTACTCGGCCTTCGCCCTGGCGATCGCGGTGACCGGAGCCGGGGCCGGCCTGCTCAACGGCGATACGCAGAAGAACATCATGGCCTGCGTCCCCCGAGAACGTACCGGCATGGCCTCGGGGCTGAGCACCACCATGCGCTTCAGCGCCATCATGCTGGCCATCGGCGTGTTCGGCGCACTGTTGGGCAACCACACCCGGCAACTGCTGCAAGGCAATTTGCAACAGGTCCCCGGGCCCTGGTTGGCCCAGGCTCCGGAGATCGCCTCGCGGGTGGTGGCCGGCGACATGCAAGGTGCCCTGGCCGGGTTGCCCGAGAGTGCCCGTCCGCTGGTCGAGCCCCTGGCCCTGCAGGCCTTCACCGGTGGCTTCGGCCTGGTCCTGGCGGTGGCTGGCGGCCTGGCCCTGCTGGGCGCGCTGGTGGTGGGACGGCTGATGCGTAACCCCTTGCCGCAGGCCCGGGGCCTGGCCATGGAAAGCCGCTAGGCAGCGCCCTCCAGGCGCCTGACCAGCACCTGGCCGGCACCCGGAAGGCGCTTGCAATTTCATAACATTGAGCCAATTGCCGGGGCTGCGAACCCACGGTTAAGGTGCGCCCTGCAATCGGCTTCACCGTCAGGAGACACCTTGGCCATGCACCGCGAATCACCTGCTGCTCCCTCTCCGGCCCCGATCAAGGTCGAGCTGCTGCCCCATGACCCGCAACGGACCGAACAGGCGCGGCAGATCGCCCAGGCCCCGCACCCGGACGACTCCCATGCCTACAGCGATTGCAAGGACGCCTGGATCCAGCAGGTACAGGCCCAGGCCCTGATCGAACGCCAGCGCCGCCACTGACCACATCTACGAGGTAGCTATGCAGCATCCACGGGTAATAGTGCTGGGCGCCGGGATCGTCGGCGCCGCCATCGCCTACCACCTGGCCCGCCAGGGCGCCCAGGTGACCGTCCTGGAGCAGGACACTCCCGGCTCGGGCGTCACGCGCCACTCCTTCGCCTGGATCAACCCCCACGGGGAATACCCCAGCCCCGTGAGGCCCCTGCGCGAACAGGCGCTGACCGATTACCGGCGCCTGGAGCAGGAGCTGCCGGGCCTGCGGATCAACTGGTCCGGCGCGCTGTGCTATTACCAGGCGAACGCCATGCAACCCACCGCAATGCCCTGCGGGTCGACGCGCCAGTGGCTCGATCGCCAGCGGATCGCCCAACTCGAGCCCAACCTGCAGGCCGTACCGGAACGCGCGCAGTTCGCCCCCGGCGAAGGCAGCCTCGACCCGGTGGCCACCACCCTGTGCCTGCTCGAAGGCGCCCGCGCCCATGGCGCGCAAGTGCTGACCCAAGTCTCGGTGCTGGAGCTGCAAGTAGAAGGCCAGCAAGGGATCGGCGTGACCACCGCCGCCGGGGTCTATCAGGCCGACCACCTGGTACTGGCCACCGGTTGCGGCACCCCGGCCCTGCTGGAGTCGCTGGGCATCGAACTGCCCATGCACGCTTCGCCATCGATCCTGCTACGCCTGGACGCCCCTCGGGGGCTGGTCAAGACCCTGATTTCCAACGACCAGCTGGAGGTGCGCGAAGCCCCTGACGGCAGTCTGCTGGCAGCCGAGGACCACCTCGATGACGCAACGCCCGAGGCCATCGCCCAGCAAGCACTGGCCAGCATCCGCCAGGCCCTGCGTGGTGCCGAGGCGGTGACCTTGCGCAGCGTCGAAGTAGGCCAGCGGCCGATGCCCGATGACCAGGTACCGATCATCGGCCCGCTCGCCCAGTACCCCGGGTTGTACCTGGCGGTGATGCACGCCGGGGTGACCCTGGCACCGATCGTCGGGCGTCTGGTCAGCCAGGAACTTTCGGGTCACCGCTGCGCGGAACTCGAACCCTGCCGCCCGAGCCGTTTCGGCCTCTGAGCCAGGCCACCAACGGCGCCGGAGCGCAGGTCAGAAGCTGGCCTTGGCACTCAGGCGCAGGCTGCGCGGCTCGCCCCACAAGCCCTGGCTGTAGAAGCCCAGTTGCTCGTAGTAACGCTTGTCGAACAGGTTATCCAGGTTGGCACTGACCGACAGGTTGTCATTGACCTGGTAACGCGCCATCAGGCTGGTCAAGGCATAGGCGCCCTGGCCCACATCGGTCAGGCCCCGCGGGCTGGACACCCGGTTGCGCGAGGTCCGGCTGTTCCAGGTGGTGCCACCGCCCAGGGTCAGTTGGTCCAGCACACCCGAGAGCCGATAGGTGGTGAACAGCTTGAACTGGGTCCTGGGGAACTCGGTGTTGATCGCCCGGCCATCGCCATTGCGGGCGATGAAGTGGGTATAGCTGGCGGACAGGTTCCAGGCATCGCTGAGCTGGCCACTCAGGTCCAGGTCGAAACCATCGACCCGCGCCCCGGTGCCGGCCTTGTAGGCCTGCTCGTTGGGCCGCCCTTGCACGTTCACCCCGGGGATGGCTTCGGCCAGCCCTTCCTGCTGGGTGCGGTAGACCGCCAGCGCGGCGTTGAGCCGTCCCTCCAGGTAGGCCGCCTTGAGCCCTACCTCGTAGCTGTCGCCAGTCACCGGATCGAGGATGCTGCCGTTGGCGCCACGGGCGTTCTGCTGGTTGAAGATGCTGGTGTAGCTGGCGTAGGCGCTGTAGGTGGAATCGATGTCGTAGATCAGCCCGGCATAGGGCGTGACTTCATTCTTGTAGCGGTACTGGCGCTGGGCGCCGTAGTAGTTCTGGTCGATCCGCCAGTCGCTGATCCGCGCCCCGAGAATCAAGTGCAACGGATCGGCCAGGGACAGCCGGGTCACCAGGTAGCCACCGGTCTGCCGGGTATGGGTGGCATCGCCCGAGGATCGGGTGCGTGACCACGCCGGCTCGGGGATCCGGCCGTTGCGCCAGTCGGTGAAGCTGCCCAGGGCCGGGGTTCTGCCAGCGGGCTGGTACTGGTCGATGTTCAGGTCGTCGTCAATGCTCATCCAGCCCAGGCCCAGCTCGTGCCCGCGCCCCAGCAACTGGAACGGCCCGCTGGCCGTCACATGCCAGGTATCGCGGCTGCGTTCGCCGTCGTAGTTGAGGAAATTGACCCGCATCCCCAGGCCGCTGGTGCGGTCCGGAAAACCACCGCGAAACAGCGAGTGCATGTCATAGCCACCCTCGTAACGGCTGTAGGCCGTACGCAGTTTCCAGTCGTTGTCCAGGGTGTGCTCCAGGTCGACGAAGGCCGTGGTGGACTCACTGCCGGTCCGGCTCCAGCGGGTGTTGTTGGCGGTCGAACGGCCGAAGTCGGTGCGCGAGCCATCGCTGTAGAACAACGGAAAACCACTGCCCATGCCCCGCACCCGGTTGCGCTGGTATTCCAGGCTGGTGGTCAGCCGGGTGCTGGGGCTCAGCTCGGCGCTGATCACCCCATAGAGCGTGCGTGAGTCGTTTTCCAGATAGTTCACGTAGCTGTCTTTTTCCGAGTAGGCCGCCACCAGCCGCGCCGCCACCCTCCCATCCGCCGCCAGGGGCAGCGACAGATCGAAATCACCGCGCCGCTCCCCCCAGCGTCCGGCGCCGGCCGAGCCGCTGATGGCGAAATCCGCCAGCGGCTTTTTACGCACGAAATTCACCGCTGCCGAAGGGTTGCCGGCGCCGGTCAGCAGCCCCGTGGAACCGCGCACGATTTCCACCCGGTCGTAGATGGCCGAGTCCATGTCGGTGGCACCGAAGTTCCACAGGTTGTTGATGGGCGATGCCAGGCCGTCGAACTGGAAGTTGTCGATGGCGAAACCCCGGGCGGAAAACGCCAGGCGATTGCTGTCGCTGCGGGTATAGGAAATCCCCGGGGCGCTGGCCAGGATCTCGGCGGTGGTGGCCAGGCCCTGGTCCTCGATGCGCTGGCGGGTGACGACGCTGACCGATTGCGGGGTCTCGCGGATCGACAGCGGCAGGCCGATGGCCGTGGACATGGCGCCGGTGGTGTAGCTGCCGGAGTCCTCGGTAGTCTCGCCCAGTTCCTGCTCGCCCTGCACTTTCAGCGTGGGTAGCACCAATGAAGCGTTCGACTTGGAGCGGCGGTCAGGTTCTTCGGCCGAAGCCGAGAGGGACACCAGCAAGCCACCGAACACGGCGGCGGGCAGGCAATGGGCACGACGCGGGAAAGCGCGGGAGTCTGGGCAATACATAGGAATGGTTATCCGATGAATACTATTGTCGGATGCGCATTATTCACATCCATATCCCGTCCAGGTTTTGCCAGATGCCGAGGATGTTATGGGCGCTGCCGGGTTCGACACGGATAAGCGCCGCCAAGCCGTCGCGGGCCTTCAACCACAGCTGCCGGGGGCCACGCCGAAGCGCTGGCGAAACGCCGTGGCGAAATTGCTGGCATGGCGATAACCCACGAAATGCGCCGCCTGCTGCACCGACCAGCCTTGTTGCAACTGTGCATGGGCGACCTCCAGGCGCCGCTCGCGCAGGTAGCCGAAGACCGTCTGCCCATAGGCCTGGCGGAACTTGCTGCGCAGCGAACTGCTGCTCATGCAGGCCAACTGCGCCAGCTCACCGAGCGAGTGCTCCTCGCCCGGAGCCTGGTGCAGGCGCTCGCGAACCCGCTCCAGCAATTGCCGATCCCGCGGGCTCAAGCTGCCGGCTTGCTCAGCATCGGCTTCCAGCCCGGCCAGGGCATGGGCCAGCAGTTGCAAGGCCACGCCTTCGCACAACAGGGCCTGCAGGCTGCCATGCCAACGTCCGCCGAGCAGGTCGGCGATGGCCTGGCGCAGGTGCACCGGCAACGGCCCGCAGTGCATTCGTGAACCGTTCCCGCGCAGGGCGTTGTGCAGCAGCTGCGCCAATTGCGCGTCGGGCAGATCCTCCGGGGCGTTGAGGGCCAGGTTCAGGCCGCGCAACCGCGTCCCGGCGAAGTGCACGGCCGACATGGGCCGGCCGTCGGCGCACAGGGTCGTGACGCAGTGACCGGCGAGCAACGCCTGGTCCCGGGTGAAACTCAGCGCCGCATGCCCTTCGAGCACCAGCGCCAGGCTCAGGCATGGCATGCGCAGCGAGTCGGCCCGGTAGCTGTGGAACGCCAGCACGTCGGAGCTCACCAGGACCAGGCCGCCGGGCAGGCGATGCTCGGTGATGCGCCCCTGCATCAGGCAGGTAGCGTCATCCTCGTTCCCTGCTCCGGGCAGGCTGTAGCGCACGGCATAGCGTTCGCCAAGCTGACGGAAGTCCCGCAGGTAGTAGCGTTGGTCCAGTTGAGGGGTCGGATGCAAGGCCGGCGCTCGCAGAGAGGAAATCGGGCGACGATATTAGCATTAATTCTCATTCGCACATCTTCATGGAATCATCCGCCCTCGCCCGCTGTCCCCTGTTGATCGCGACGATTTCCCATCCCACGGCAGGAGAACTCCATGGCGAACATCAGCATTGCCCGACAACTGGCCCAGACCCTCGAACAAGCCGGGGTCAAGCGTATCTGGGGCCTGACCGGTGACAGCCTCAACGGCCTCACCGACGCCCTGCAGAGCATGCAAAGCATCCAATGGATGCACGTGCGCCACGAGGAAGTGGCGGCCTTCGCCGCTGGCGCCGAAGCGGCGATCACCGGCCAGCTGGCGGTGTGCGCCGGCAGTTGTGGCCCGGGCAACCTGCACCTGATCAACGGCCTGTTCGACTGCCACCGCAGCCGGGTGCCGGTGCTGGCCATCGCCGCACAGATCCCGTCCTCGGAGATCGGCCTGGATTATTTCCAGGAAACCCACCCCCAGGAACTGTTCAAGGAGTGCAGCCACTTCGTCGAGCTGGTGAGCCACCCGGCGCAGATGCCCGAGGTGCTGCACCGGGCCATGCGCAGTGCGATCCTCGAGCGCGGCGTGGCCGTGGTGGTGATCCCCGGGGACGTGGCCTTGCAGCAGGTGCCGACGGCCAGCAAGCCATGGCCACCGTTACACGCCCCACGCACCCTGCCAGCGCCCCATGACCTGGACCGCCTGGTGGAATTGCTCAGCCATCGCCAGGCCGTGACCCTGCTCTGCGGCAGCGGTTGTGCCGGTGCCCACGACCAGGTCGTGGCCCTGGCCGATGCCTTGGGCGCGCCGGTGGTGCACGCTCTGCGCGGCAAGGAGCATGTGGAATGGGACAACCCCTTCGATGTCGGCATGACCGGGCTGATCGGCTTCAGCTCCGGTTATCACGCCATGCTCAACTGCGACACCCTAGTGATACTGGGCAGCGACTTCCCCTATCGCCAGTTCTATCCGACGGACGCCTGCGTGATCCAGATCGACCGCGACCCACAAGCCCTGGGCCGGCGAGTGCCGCTGGACCTGGGCATGGTCGGCGACGTCAGCGAGACCCTCGCCGCCTTGCTGCCACGCCTGCCCTACCAGGGCGACCGGAGCTTCCTGGAAACCTCCCTGGAGCACTACGCCAAGGCCCGCCAGGGCCTGGACGACCTGGCCCGGCCCGCGGCAGCTGGACGGCCGGTGCACCCGCAGTACCTCACCCAACTGGTCAGCGAACTGGCGGACGCCGATGCGATCTTCACCGCCGATGTCGGCACGCCCACGGTATGGGCCGCGCGCTACCTGAAGATGAACGGCCAGCGGCGCCTGCTGGGCTCGTTCAACCACGGTTCCATGGCCAACGCCATGCCCCAGGCCATCGGCGCCCAGGCCGCCTGCCCCGCACGCCAAGTCATTGCCCTGGCCGGCGACGGCGGCTTCAGCATGCTCATGGGGGACTTCATTTCCCTGGTCCAGCTCAAGCTGCCGGTGAAGATCATCGTCTACGACAACGCGGCCCTGGGCTTCGTCGCCATGGAGATGAAGTCCGCCGGCTACCTGGACACCGGCACCGACCTGCACAACCCGGACTTCGCCGCCATGGCCAACGCCATGGGTATCCTCGGCCTGCGAGTGGAAGATTCCGCAGGCCTGGAAGGTGCCCTGCGCACCGCCCTGGAACATGACGGCCCGGTGCTGGTGGACGTGGTCACCGCGACCCAGGAACTGGTCATCCCACCGGCGATCAAGCTGGAACAGGCCAAGGGCATGAGCCTGTACATGCTCAAGGCGGTGATGAGCGGGCGCGGCGACGAGGTGGTGGAGCTGGCCCGGACCAACTGGCCCAAGGGCGGCTGGTTCAGGCTCCCCTAGCCAGGGCCTGGACCCGGGGAATGCCGCCGCCCAGTGTCATCGCAGCCTCTGGTGGACCCACCTTGGAGGTGGGCATCGGTGAAGATTGCGCCAATGGCATCCACCAGGATGATGTTGGAAAAATCACCACGACCCCAGGCATCGGCGCGTTGGCGCCGATGCCGGCCTAGGGGCTCTTCTCATCGAGCAGAATCCGCTCCAGCCATCTCGCTTGCAGCCGCCCTGCATGGATCAAGCCCGGGCGGGATCTACGACCTGCCGGCCTCATGCGTCACCGATCCCCAGCGAAGCATTTCTGCAACACCCATTGGCGATCTTTTCCTGATTCCATCCAACGACTTCAATAACCGGCTGACCGCAACGACCCGCAAAGGCGCGTTGCGCTAACTGCCTGTTCGACCAACTGTCTACGAGCTTGCTCCTGTGCATCACATGGATGATCACGCCACGCACTTCGCGCAGGGGTACTGCGACGGACTGATTGGGCGCATGCAAAGCACGCAAGACCTTTCTTTAGATCAAATGCCTTTGCTTTGGGGAAGGCTAATTCGGAAACGGAAGATGCATCGCTTTTCCTGCGGTCTAGAGTCTAATCCGACAAGCACATTGATGTGCCTCTTGCACGGATGCACGGAGACTGGCGGCCTTACTCTCCCTACAGCCCGTCTGCCTGGAAACAAGGAGCGTTATGAACAAGCCGATCAAGAATATCGTCATCGTGGGCGGCGGCACTGCGGGCTGGATGGCCGCCTCGTACCTCGTCCGGGCGCTCCAGCAGCAGGTAGACATTACGCTCATCGAATCTGCGGCGATCCCCCGGATCGGCGTGGGCGAGGCGACTATCCCGAGTTTGCAGAAGGTGTTCTTCGACTTCCTCGGGATACCGGAGCGGGAGTGGATGCCCCAGGTGAACGGCGCGTTCAAGGCCGCGATCAAGTTCGTGAACTGGAGAAAATCTCCCGACCCATCGCGTGACGATCACTTCTACCATTTGTTCGGCAATGTGCCGAACTGCGACGGTGTGCCACTTACCCACTACTGGCTGCGCAAGCGCGAACAGGGCTTCCAGCAACCGATGGAGTACGCGTGCTACCCGCAGCCCGGGGCGCTCGACGGCAAGCTGGCACCGTGCCTGCCCGACGGTACCCGCCAGATGTCCCACGCGTGGCACTTCGATGCGCACCTGGTGGCCGACTTCTTGAAGCGCTGGGCCGTCGAGCGCGGGGTCAACCGCGTGGTCGACGAGGTCGTGGAGGTTCAGTTGAACGACCGCGGCTACATCTCCACCTTGTTGACCAAGGGGGGGCGGAAGCTGGAGGCGGACCTGTTCATCGACTGCTCCGGCATGCGGGGGCTCCTGATCAATCAGACCCTGAAAGAGCCCTTCATCGACATGTCCGACTACCTGCTGTGCGACAGCGCGGTCGCCAGCGCCGTACCCAACGACGACGCCCGTGACGGGGTCGAGCCGTACACCTCGGCGATCGCCATGAACTCGGGGTGGACCTGGAAGATTCCGATGCTGGGCCGGTTCGGCAGCGGCTACGTCTTCTCGAGCAAGTTCACCTCACGCGACCAGGCTACCGCCGACTTCCTCAAACTCTGGGACCTCTCGGACAATCAGTCGCTCAACCAGATCAAGTTCCGGGTCGGAC
Source organism: Pseudomonas piscis (assembly GCF_009380155.1). Lineage (GTDB taxonomy): Bacteria > Pseudomonadota > Gammaproteobacteria > Pseudomonadales > Pseudomonadaceae > Aquipseudomonas > Aquipseudomonas piscis. Next base: position 155,032 of record NZ_WHUV01000005.1, read on the forward strand.
GCAACAAGCGGGCGTGGGTCAACAATTGTGTGTCGATCGGGCTGTCGTCGTGCTTTCTGGAGCCCCTGGAATCGACGGGCATCTACTTCATCTACGCCTCGCTTTACCAGCTCGTGAAGCACTTCCCCGACACCTCGTTCGACTCGCGGTTGCGCGATGCATTCAACGCCGAGATCGTCTACATGTTTGACGACTGCCGAGACTTCGTCCAGGCGCACTATTTCACCACGTCGCGCGAAGATACGCCGTTCTGGCTCGCGAACCGGCACGAACTGCGGCTCTCGGACGCCATCCAGGAGAAGGTGCAGCGCTACAAGGCGGGGCTGCCGCTGACCACCACGTCGTTCGACGATTCCACGTACTACGAGACCTTCGACTACGAATTCAAGAACTTCTGGTTGAACGGCAACTACTACTGCATCTTTGCCGGCTTGGGCATGCTGCCCGACCGGTCGCTACCGCTCTTGCAGCACCGACCCGAGTCGATCGAGAAGGCCGAGGCGATGTTCGCCAGCATCCGCCGCGAGGCCGAGCGCCTGCGGAGCAGCCTGCCGACGAACTACGACTACCTGCGGTCGCTGCGTGACGGCGACGCGCAGGTGTCTGGCAACCAGCGCGGGCCGACGCTCGCGACGCGGGAAGGCCGGTAGTGGAACGCACCTTGAACCGGGTATCCGCATTCGCCACCACCCACGCTGCCGTGGCCGCCTGTGATCCGCTACAGGCGCGCTCGCTGGTGCTGCAACTGCCGGGCCTGAACCGTAACAAGGACGTGCCCGGCATCATCGGCCTGCTGCGCGAGTTCCTCCCGACGCGCGGCGTGCCCTCCGGCTGGGGCTTCGTCGAAGCTGCCGCCGCGATGCGGGACATCGGCTTCTTCCTGGGGTCGCTCAAGCGGCACGGACACGAGCCTGCGGACGTGGTGCCCGGGCTTGAACAGGTGCTGCTGGACTTGGCTCGCGCGACCGATATGCCGCCGCGCGAGACGCTCCTGCATGTGACGGTCTGGAACCCTGCGGCGGCCGACGCGCAGCGCAGTTACACCGGGCTGCCCGACGAAGCGCATCTGCTCGAGAGCGTGCGCATCTCGATGGCGGCCCTGGAAGCGGCCATCGCGGTGACCGTCGAGCTGTTCGATGTGCCCCTGCGCTCGCCCGCGTTCGTGCAAGGGTGCGCCGAGCTGGAAGCCTATCTGCAGAAAATGGTCGAATCGATCGTCTACGCGTACCGCTTCATCTCACCGCAGGTCTTCTACGATGAACTGCGCCCCTTCTACGATCCGATCCAGGTCGGGGGCCAGAGCTACCTCGGCCCCGGTGCCGTGGAAATGCCCCTGTTCGTACTGGAGCACGTCCTGTGGGGCTCGCAAACCGACGACCAGGCCTATCGAGAATTCAAGGAGACGTACCTGCCCTACGTGCTTCCCGCGTACCGGGCGGTCTACGCTCGGTTCGCCGAGGGGCCGGCGCTCATGGACCGCGCGCTCGACGAAGCGCGAACCGCTGGTGCGCCAGACGAGCCCGCCCGGGCTGGGCTGGTAGCCCTGGAGCGGGTGCTCAAGGTCCTGCTGCGCTTCCGGGCGCCTCACCTCAAGTTGGCAGAACGGGCGTACGAGGCCGGGCGAAGCGGTCCCGCAACCGGCAGCGGGGGGTACGCGCCCAGCATGCTCGTTGATCTACTCACGCTCACGTGTGCCGCGCGCTCGCGCATCCGCGCCGCGCTCGACGAATCCTGACGCGCAAAGCCAGGTCTCATCTCGCAAGGAGAGTTTGCCCCCATGACTCAGAAGAGCCCCGAGAACGGGCGCGACAACAACCATTTCGACGTGATCATCCTCGGCTCGGGCATGTCCGGCACCCAGATGGGAGCCATCCTGGCCAAGAAACAGTTTCGCGTGCTGATCATCGAGGAGTCGTCGCACCCGCGGTTCACGATCGGCGAGTCGTCGATCCCCGAGACGTCTCTCATGAACCGCATCATCGCTGACCGCTACGGCATTCCGGAGCTCGACCACATCACGTCGTTCTACTCGACGCAGCGTTACGTCTCGTCGAGCACGGGCATCAAGCGCAACTTCGGATTCGTGTTCCACAAACCCGGCCAGGAGCACGACCCGAAGGAGTTCACGCAGTGCGTCATTCCCGAACTGCCATGGGGACCGGAGAGCCATTACTACCGGCAGGACGTCGACGCCTACTTGTTGCAGGCCGCCATCAAATACGGCTGCAAGGTCCGCCAGAGGACTAGCGTGACCGACTACCACGCTGATAAAGACGGCGTCGCGGTGACCACCGCCGAGGGCGAACGGTTCACCGGCCGGTACATGATCGACTGCGGAGGCCCTCGCGCACCGCTGGCGACCAAGTTCAAGCTTCGCGAAGAACCGTGTCGCTTCAAGACGCACTCGCGCAGCCTCTACACGCACATGCTCGGGGTCAAGCCGTTCGACGACATCTTCAAGGTCAAGGGGCAGCGCTGGCGCTGGCACGAGGGGACCTTGCACCACATGTTCACGGGCGGCTGGCTCTGGGTGATTCCGTTCAACAACCACGCGCGCTCGACCAATAACCTGGTGAGTGTCGGCCTGCAGCTCGACCCGCGTATCTACCCGAAAACGGACATCAGCGCGCAGCAAGAATTCGCCGAGTTCCTCGCACGGTTCCCGAGCATCGGGGCTCAGTTCCAGGACGCCGTGCCGGTGCGCGACTGGGTCAGGACCGACCGCCTGCAGTTCTCGTCGACCGCCTGCATCGGCGACCGCTACTGCCTGATGCTGCACGCGAACGGGTTCATCGACCCGCTGTTCTCCCGGGGCCTGGAGAACACCGCGGTGGCCATCCACGCGCTCGCGGCGCGCCTTATCAAGGCGCTACGCGACGATGACTTCGCCCCCGAGCGCTTCGAGTACATCGAGCGCCTGCAGCAAAAGCTTCTGGACCACAACGACGACTTCGTCAGCTGCTGCTACACGGCGTTCTCGGACTTCCGTCTGTGGGATGCATTCCACAGGCTGTGGGCGGTCGGCACGATCCTCGGGCAGTTCCGGCTCGTGCAAGCCCACGCGCGGTTTCGCACCTCGCGCGATGAGGGCGACCTGGATCACCTCGACAACGACCCCCCGTACCTTGGGTACCTGTGCGCGGACATGGAGGAGTACTACCAGTTGTTCAACGACGCCAAGGCCGAGGTCGAGGCAGTGAGCGCCGGGAACCAGTCGGCTGCACAGGCCGCGGTGCGGATCCACGCCCTCATCGACGAACGAGACTTCGCCAAGCCGATGTTCGGTTTCGGGTACTGCATCACCGGGGACAAGCCGCAGCTCAACAACTCGAAGTACAGCCTGATACCGGCGATGAAGCTGATGTACTGGACGCAGACCAGAGCGCCGGCAGAGGTGAAAAAGTACTTCGACTACAACCCGATGTTCGCGCTGCTCAAGGCGTACGTCACGACCCGCATCGGCCTGGTTCTGAAGAAGTAGCCGGCCGAGGACGACATAACGCGATGAACAACATTCAACTGGATCAGCCGAGCATCAAGAAGCATCCCCCAGGGGCGCACGACGCGACCACGCGCGTGGCCGCGAGCTGGTACGTCGCGATGCGCTCCAGCGACCTCAGGGACAAGCCCAAGGAATTGACGCTCTTTGGCCGTCCGTGCGTGGCATGGCGCGGAGCGACGGGGCGGGCCGTGGTGATGGATCGCCACTGCCCGCACCTGGGCGCCAACCTGGCTGACGGGCAAGTCAAGGACGGGTGCATCCAATGCCCGTTTCACCACTGGCGATACGACGAGCAAGGCCAGTGCGTTCACATCCCCGGCCACAACCAGGCGGTGCGCCAGCTGGAGCCCGTGCCGCGCGGGGCGCGCCAGCCGACGTTGGTGACCACCGAACGCTACGGCTACGTGTGGGTCTGGTACGGCTCCGCGCAGCCGCTGCACCCGCTGCCCGAAATCGCCGCGGCCGATGTCGACAACGGCGACTTCATGCACCTGCACTTCGCGTTCGAGACGACGACGGCGGTCTTGCGCATCGTCGAGAACTTCTACGACGCGCAGCACGCAACCCCCGTGCACGCGCTCCCGATCTCGGCCTTCGAGCTCAAGCTCTTCGACGACTGGCGCCGGTGGCCGGAGGTCGAGTCGCTGGCCCGGGCGGGCGCGTGGTTCGGTGCCGGGATCGATTTCACCGTGAACCGCTACTTCGGTCCCCTGGGCATGTTGTCGCGCGCGCTCGGCCTGAACATGTCGCAGATGAACCTGCACTTCGATGGCTACCCCGGCGGGTGCGTCATGACCGTTGCCTTGGACGCAGACGTCAAATACAAGCTGCTCCAGTGCGTGACGCCAGTGAGCGACGGCAAGAACGTCATGCACATGCTCATCTCGATCAAGAAGGTGGGCGGTGCCCTGCGCCGCGCCACTGACTTCGTGTTGTTCGGGCTGCAGACCAGGCAGGCAGCCGGGTACGACGTCAAGATCTGGAACGGGATGAAGCCCGACGGCGGCGGCGCGTACAGCAAGTACGACAAGCTCGTGCTCAGGTACCGGGCGTTCTACCGGGGCTGGGTCGACCGCGTCGAGAGCGAGCGGTAATGCGTGAGGCCGAGCCGGTATCGGCCGTTTCGCTGTACCGGGCGCTCGCGAACCTGGCCAGTGGCGTCACGGCCATCACGGGGCTCGCCGCCGCTCGCTTCGTGCCGGTGTCGCTCCTTGCGAGGTATCCATGACCATCTGGCTGCTGCAACTCATGCTGGTGATCGCGCTCTGCAATGTCTGCGGGCGCATTGCCGAACGGCTCGGCCAGTGCGCGGTCGTCGGCGAGATTGCGGCCGGCCTGCTGTTGGGACCTTCGCTGTTCGGCCTGGTCGCACCGAGTTTCTACGGCCTGTTGTTCGCCCCACACACGCTGTCGGCAATGGCGCAAGTTGGCGAAGTCGGTTTGATACTGCTGATGTTCCAGATCGGTCTGCGTATGGACTTGGGCCAGACGCTGCACGGCAAGCGCTGGCGCATACCTGCAGCGATCGCAGCCGGCGGGCTCATCGCACCGGCGGCGGCCGGCATGCTCGTCGCCGTCGCCTCCAAAGACACGCTCGCCAGCGACGCACCGACGCTGCCCTATGTGCTCTTCTGCGGTGTCGCACTGGCGGTATCGGCGGTGCCGGTGATGGCGCGCATCATCGACGACCTGGCGCTGAGCGCCATGGTCGGCGCACGGCACGCAATGTCCGCCGCGATGCTGACAGATGCACTCGGATGGATGCTGCTGGCCACCATTGCCTCGCTATCGAGCGGGCCTGGCTGGGCATTTGTGCGCATGCTCGTCAGCCTGCTCGTGTACCTGCTGCTGAGCGGGCTGCTGGTGCGCTTCGTGGTTCGACCGGCGCTTGCACGGCTCGCATCGACTGCCCATGCAGCGCGCGACCGCTTGGCCGTGTTGCTCTGCTTCGTCATCGCGTCGGCACTGGCGACGTCGCTGATCGGATTCCATAGCGCATTTGGCGCACTGGCGGCGGCGCTGTTCGTGCGGCGCGTGCCCGGCGTCGCGAAGGAGTGGAGCGAGAACGTCGAAGGTTTCGTCAAGCTTGTGCTGATGCCGGTGTTCTTCGCGTGTGCGGGACTGCGTGCATCGATCGGCACGATCGACGACCAGGCATCATGGATGTGGTGCGGTGTATTCCTGCTGGGCGGATTCATCGGCAAGTTCGGCGGCAGCTATCTGGGCGCACGCACCACCGGGCTTGCGCCACACGATGCGATGCTGGTGAGCTCGTTGATGAACACACGCGGCTTGATGGAGCTAATCGTCCTGTCGATCGGCCTGCAGATGCAGATCCTTCCGCCAGAGGTCTACACGATCCTCGTAGTGTTCGCGCTGGTGACGACGGCGCTGAGCGCGCCGCTGGTTCGATTCACGCTGCGCCTGCAATCGCGCGCAATGAACCAGCAGGCCGCCTGAGCCCGCTTGAGGGGAGAGATCAGCATGAACGCTGCCACCGAAACCAAAGCTCTCGATTTGCTCGATGCCCAGGACTGCGATGTCCACGATGCACGCGAACTGCGCAACTTGCTGGGGCAGTTCGCGACCGGTGTCACCGTGATCACCACCCGCACCGCTGACGGCCGCAACGTCGGTGTGACCGCCAACTCGTTCTCCTCACTGTCGCTGTCGCCGGCGCTGGTGCTCTGGAGCCTGGCTCGCAAGGCACCGAGCCTGAAGGTTTTTTGCTCGGCGAGCCATTTCGCCATCAACATACTGGGCGCGCACCAGCATCACCTGTCGGAGCAGTTCGCCCGGGCAGCACCTGACAAGTTCGCCGGTGTAGCTCATTCCTATGGCAAGGCGGGAGCCCCGGTGCTGGACGATGTGGTGGCAGTGCTGGTGTGCCGCAACGTCACCCAGTACGAGGGCGGTGATCACCTGATCTTCATTGGCGAGATCGAACAGTACCGATACAGCGGCGCAGAACCGCTGGTCTTCCATGCAGGCCAGTACCGGGGCTTAGGGAGCAATGGAACAGACCCGTAAGCGCCAGCAACCCGGCTCATGTGATCGTTGAATGGGAGGATCGCTGGGTTTCGTCTGGATGACGGCCGCCGCTCACCGCGGGCGATTTCCTGCGGTACAGCAAAGAAGTAGCGCCACGCATATTGAGTTGCTCGAGGATCAGCGGCGACAACCTGGGCAGCTACTGGAGTTTGCCGGGAGTGCTCGCCATCTGCTCACTATCAGATTAATACAGCCATTTGCAGTTCCCCCCTCCTCCTCTCGGGTCGATCCGACATCCACTCCAGGGCCGCATAAACGCTGTTGATAAGCATTTGCAATTAAAGATAAGATTCCGCCCCCCCTAGCCTGATCCCACCTTGAATGATCGCCGCCGTGTCTTATCCCAGCGATAAACTCGAGCTCTACCTTTCCCACCGTGCCGCGCTGGTCGACTACTCGGCGCCGATTGTCGGCTGTCGGGCCCAAGCCGAAGAGGTGGTCCAGGAAGCCTGGCTGCGCTTCTGCGGCCAAGCCGATAGCGCTGCCCAGCCGAGCAACCCGGTGGGCTACCTGTACCGCATCGTGCGCAACCTGTCCTTTGACCTGCTGCGGCGCTCGACCCTGGAAAACCGCCACCCCGATGGCGACGATCTGCTCAGCGAACTGCCCTCGAGCACGCCTTCGCCGGAGCACCAGGCGCTGCACAGCGACCAGTTGCGCCTCCTGCAGGACGCTCTGACCCGACTGCCGGAACGAACGCGCCGGGCCTTCTACATGCATCGCCTGCAACACCAGACCTTCCAGGAAATTGCCGCTGAGTTGAAGATCTCCACCAGCTTGGCGCACCAACTGGTGCGTGACGCACTGACCCACTGTGCGGAGCATCTGGCCGATGACTGATATCCCCTCCTCCCAACCTGTATCCGGCTCACTGAAGGACGACCTGGTGTGGCAGGCGGCCATGGACTGGCTGCTGCAATGCCGCGCCGCGCCGGATGACCTGGCACTGCAACAGGCCCATGGACGCTGGCTGGCCGCTGATGAGCGTCACGCTGCCGCCTGGCGCAAGGCGGAGAAAGTCTGGTTGCTCAGTGGTTACCTGGAGCCGCCGGAGATACCCGTGCCTCGGCCGCTGCCAGCCTCGGCCCCGCCCCAGGGCCGACGTCGCTGGGCGGGCCGAGCGCTGGCAACGCTGGCACTGGCAGCCTGTGTGCTGTTGCTGGTAGGACCCACGCCGCCGACCGACCATGCCAGCCCACTCGGCGAGCATCTGAAGATCAGCCTGGGCGACGGCAGCCATGTCGAACTGGGCAGCGACAGTGCCATCCGGGTGGCCTTCGAGCCAGGTACGCGGGGCGTGACGCTGCTCAGGGGGCAGGCGTTCTTCGAAGTCAGCCACGATGCTTCACGCCCGTTCACGGTCCAGGCAGCGGACGTGAAGGTCAGGGTCATAGGTACGGCGTTCGATGTGGACCTGGGTCGCAACGCCGTCGTGGTGGCAGTGCAAAGCGGAGCGGTCCAGGTTCGCGATGGCCGGGGCGAACTCGCGGTGCCTGCCCTGGGCCCCGGCGAGAGCCTGCGCCTTGGCCTGGACCACAGCCCGCCGCAGCGCAACCGGCTACCGCCGGACCAGGTTGCGCTATGGCGCCAGTGGCAGTTGGTGGTCAACGACCGGCCCCTGCGCGAGGTGATCGAACAACTGCGGGACTACTACCCCGGCGCCTTGCTGTTGGCCGACCGGACTCTGGGCGAGCGGCACGTCACCGCCTCGCTGAACCTGCGTTCACCGATCAGCGCGCTGCAACTGGCCATCGCTCCGCTTCGTGGGCATCTCACGCATTGGGGGCCCTACCTCACCCTTATCCAAGAAACCCCTGGGGCGCCGGTAGAAAAATAAATTTCAAAAAATTCTGGAAGTTCTCGATCGCCGTTCGTTTATTGCCCCGTCCAGTTAATAGTAAATATTCTCATTAACAGGTGCGGATCATTCGCACCAAGCGGGGAGTTCACCAGAGCATGTCCATTCGCCACCTAGAAGGTCTTCACGGTTGCCGACGCAGCGCGCGCCTATTATTGCTGTCGGTAGGACTGGCGATGTCCTTGCCGGTCCTGGCCGGTGACCAGCGGGCCCGGCATAGCATCGACATCGCCCGCCAGCCGCTAGGCACGGCACTGACGGCGCTGGCACAGCAGACCGGCCTGCAGATCAGCGTCGAAAGCCAACTGCTGCTCAACCTGACCGCGCCAGCGGTGCAGGGCGAGCTGAGCACCGATCAGGCGCTGGCGAAACTGCTCAAGGGTAGTCATCTGGAGTGGATTTACCTCAGTGACGACGCGCTGATGGTGCAGCGTGCGACCCACCGGCGCACAGATCCGGTGCGCCTGGGCAACACCAAGGTCCCCGGCGAGTGGACGCCGCCCCAGGGGGAAACCCGTATAGACCGCGCGACGATCGAAGCGATGCCGGCCGGCAATGGCGACATCACCAGCCTGTTGCGCAGCCATCCCAACGTGCAGTTCGACGACGCCCAGCTCAGCAGCAAGACCCCTGGCGAAATCAGCCCGGCCAACATCAGCATCAACGGCGCGCAGTTCTACCAGAATGCCTTCCTGATCGATGGCATCAACATGAACAACGACATCGATCCGGCAGAAGACCGGGTGCAATTGCTGGACGCGGTGCCGGGGCGCAGCCAGGGCCTGGCCCTGGACACCGACCTGCTGGAGAACATCACGGTCCTGGACAGCAACGTCCCGGCAGCCTATGGCGGCTTCAACGGCGGCGTCATCGATGCACAAACCCGTGCGCCGTCCCAGGCACTGCACGGCAAGTTCTCGGTGCAGACCACCCGCTCCGCCTGGACCAAATATCACATCGACGAAAGCGAAGAACAGCGCATGGAGAACTCCGGCTCCCCCGACGAGCAGCCCAAGTTCGACAAGGTCACCATTCGCGGCACGCTGCAGGGCCACCTGACCGACAATTTCGGCCTGCTCGGCAGCTTCAGCCAGAAGCGCTCGACGATCCCGCTGGGTTTCTACTCCTATAACAACGTCGAGGAAATGGGCTTTCACGAGGAGAAGCAGGAACGGCGTATCGACAACTACTTCCTCAAGTCGGTCTGGCGGGCCAGCGACCAACTCACCGTCGAGACCAGCGTGACCCATGCGCCTGAGGAGAGTCACTACTTCCGCGCCAACGTGGCCAACTCGGGTTACGACAACAAGGCCGGCGGCACCCAACTGAACCTGCGCACCATCTGGGATGGCGACCTGGCGCGGGTCGAACAGAACCTGGCGTGGAGCGGCCAGGAACAGAGCCGCCAGTCGGATTCGGCCGACTACTGGACCTGGCGCAAATCGAGCACCAAGGACTGGGGCATCGGCAACAAGGCCACCGCCAATACCCTTGAAGGCGGTTGGGGAGATATCGAGCAGCAACAACGTACCTGGCAATACAAGCTCAATGCCGATTGGCGCAGCGTCAACTGGCTGGGCATGACTCATCGCCCGCAAACCGGCTTCGAATTCTCCCGCCAGTACGTGCGCTATGAGCGCCTGACCGATAGCAGCACCTATGTTGCTCCCGCAGCCACCAAAACCTGCACCAACAGCGCCGGGGTTACCGACAACGTCGCCTGCAACATGGGCCAGACCCTGAACGGCTGGGCGGGGCAATACATGAAAAGCCGTACCCGCTACGCCACCGGCGAATTCGACTTCACCACCACCTCCTGGGGCAGCTGGTTGCAGGACGAGATCACCATCGGCCAACTGACCTTGCGCCCAGGCGTGCGCATGGACAACGACGACTACATGGACAAGACCACCTGGGCGCCGCGCTTCTCCCTCGAATATGACCTGTTCGGTGACCGCACCACCCTGCTCAATGCCGGCGTCAACCGTTACTACGGGCGCAGCGTCAGCAGTTGGCAACTGCAGGACGGGCGCAACCGCCTGCGCTTCAACGAAACCCGCGAGAGCCTGGACAAGCCCTGGGTGGTCAAGTCCAACGCCGCCAACCAGGTGCGTTTCAATCAGCTGGACATCCCCTACGACGATGAACTGATGCTGGGCGTGGTGCAGCAATGGGCCGGGATCGAATACGCGCTCAAGTATGTCAATCGCAAGGGCCGCGACCAGGTGGTGCAGGTATCCGGCAGGACCTTGGGCGAGCCGTCCACAGACCCGACGCTGGCGAGCAACTACACCACCTACACCAACGACGGCAAGAGCGAGACCGACACCTACACCCTGACGGTCACGCCGTTGCAGCGCTGGACACTGCTGGGCACCCAGACCGGGGGGCAGCTGGCGCTCAACTGGACCGACAGCAAGGCCTCGGCGCCGACCTACGTCGCCGCTGAAAACCTGTACTACCAGAACAACGTCATCCAGTACCAAGGCAGCTTCATCAACTATGACGACCGGCCTGCCAGCAACTTCAACCGGCCCTGGACGGCCCGCCTGACAACCATCACCGAGATTCCCCAAGCCAACCTGCAGTGGAGCAACTTCTGGCGCTACCGCGCCGGCTACAAGCGCATTGGCGACACGGGGCGCAATGTGGACTACATGGGGACCTCGGTGGATGTCTGGGAAGAACAGAAGTTCCAGGCCGCGCTGACCTGGGACACCCGCCTGGGCTGGCGTATTCCCACCGCCAGGGACCAGGCGGTGTTCATCAATGTGGACGTGTTCAACGTGCTCGACAAGAAGTCGGTCAATGCCAACCAGACGATCAACAGCAACTCGGTCTCGACCTATGAGGTGGGCCGCCAGTACTGGCTCGAAGTCGGGTACGCGTTCTGAGATGCGCCGCCACCTGAAGAGTCTTGTGGCCTTGATCGGCATCCTGCTGGTGATTGAATCGGAGCCAGGGCTTGCCTGCGCACTGAGCGAAGTGGCGTGCCTGCGCGAAGCGTACAGCCGCCCCTTCGCGCAGTGGCCGACGCCCCAGGTGGATGCCGGCGTGGCCTGGCAAGAGCTGGGCCCCTTGCCCGAGCGTGCGCCGTCGCCGGAGCACAACCCCTACACGCAGCAGAAAGCCGATCTGGGCCGTCAGCTGTTCTTCGACCCGCGCCTGTCGCGCTCGGGGCAGATTGCCTGCGCCTCTTGCCATGAGCCGGACCTGGCATTCGCCGATGGGCGCCGCGTTTCCTTCGGGCATGACCGTGCAGCGGGCCGGCGCAATGCGCCGAGCCTGGTGGCCAGCGGCCTGGCCGAGCATCTGTTCTGGGATGGGCGCGCCGCCAGCCTGGAGATGCAGGCCCTGATGCCGGTCGTCGACCCGAAGGAGATGGCTTTCAGCGTCACGCAGCTGGTGGCCCGGCTGCGAGACAGCACGGACTATCCGGCGCAATTCGCCAAGGCCTTTCCCGGACAGGCGTTGGGTGCCGAGCAGGTGGCGGCGGCACTGGCGACTTACCAGCGCGACCTGCTGCGGGTTGCCCAACGTACCCCCTTCGAGCGTTTTCTGCGGGGGCAGACGAAGGCGCTCAGCGACCAGCAGTTACAGGGCTTGCACCTGTTTCGCACCAAGGCCCGCTGCATGAATTGCCACTTCGGTCCGGCACTGCAGGACAACCGCTTCCACAATGCCGGCCTGACCTTCTATGGACGTCGCCGCGAGGACCTCGGCCGCTATGAGGTCACCGGGCTGGCGCAAGATGTCGGGCGCTTTCGCACGCCATCCCTGCGACTCGTGAGCCATACCGGCCCCTGGTTTCACAATGGGCTGGCCAGCAGCCTCGATCAGGTGCTGTTGTTCTACAACGCAGGCATGCCTAGACCTGTGCCCAAGGGTGGGCAGTTGCAGGACCCTCTGTTTCCCGTGACGTCGGCGCAATTCGAGGTTCTGGGACTGGACCGGGTCGAACTGAAGGCGCTGAAGGCGTTCCTGGAGGCCCTGTGAAAACCACCCCACCACAGCACCGTCGACTCGTGACACCCAGGTCCATGTTCAACACTGGCAATGGGCTGCTAGCCGCCAGCGACAGCACCGAAGGCCAGGTCGCCCAGCTCGGCGTCGCTCACAGGTAGCGCGGAGGGCACCAGCGGTTGCTGGATGAACAACTGCAGCGCAGTCCAGCCGCTGGCGTCCGACTTGCGGACCTGGCGCCATATCGCCGCCTCCAGCAACAACACCGCCTGGCAGGTTCGCGCCATGCCCCAGGCCAGGCGTCGGCCATCCCTTTCTTCGGCTGCGCCGGCCAATTGCCGCAATGCTTGGCAGGCCTGGCGAATCGGCCCTACGACAGGCGCCGCAGCAGCACCGGCCGACACTAGGCGCCGCTCGATATCGGCCAGAAAGACCGCGCCAAGATCAGTACCGTGCAAGGCCCGCAGCACATCGTGGGCCAACACCGACGTGGTGCCTTCCCAGATGCAGTGAACGTGCACATTGCGCAGCACTCGGGCAATCCCCGTGTCTTCCAGGTAACCGGCCCCTCCGAAGCTCTCGACCAGCTCGCTGGCGGCCCAGATACTCTGTCGCGCACAGGCAAGCTTGCTCAATGGCGCCAGCAGGCGAGCCAGGCCGGACGCATCCTGGCCCTGTTCATGCCGGCCGAGGGCCAGCGCAGTTTCAAAATTCAGCGCGAGCATCGCTTCGTACTCGGCGCCGATCCGTGCGAGCCACTGGCGATGCAACGGCTGGTCCCGCAACCACTGGCCAAATACCCGACGCTTGCCCGCATAGTCACGAGCCATCATCAATAGATGCCCAACCCCCGCTGGGCCGCCCCAGGAAGCCCACAACCGCGCAACGTTGAGCAGGTCGGCGATCTTGCCCACACCCCGGTCGAGTCCGCCCACCGGCCGGGCGATCGTGCCTTGCAGATCCACCTCGGCGGTAGCCAGGGCGCGAGTGCCGAGCTTGTCCTTCAGGCGCCGGACATGAATGTGGTTCCACTGGCCATCAGGCTGGCGCAACTCCAGCAGAAATAGCGCCAGGCTCTTGCTGCCGGGTGCTTCGCCTTCGGGCCGGGCCAGTGCCAGCGCCACCTGCGAGGTCGCGGCCGAAGTGAACCATTTGGTGCCACTCAATGCCCAGGTGCCGTCGCCGAGGGGGCGCGCGATGGTGGAAGCCTGGCCGATGTCGGAACCGCCCTCCTTCTCGGTCATCCACTGGCCGCAGGTCCACCCCTGGTCACGGGCCAACAGGTGCGGCAGATAGTGTGCGGCGAGATCGGCATCGTGCAGCGACAATAAACGTACCGCGCCATCGGTCATCACCAGCGGGCACGCCGCTACGGCCCCGGCCCCTTCGTAGAGGTTGACCAGACCGGCCTGGACCACTCGCGAGAATTGCGCGTAGGGCGCCTCGTAGGGCAACGCGACCAACCCCTCTTCTTGCCCGGTCGCCACCAGGCGATCCCAGGCGCCATCGACCTCGATGCGATCTACCCGATGTCCCCACGCGTCATAGGGCACATGGCGCGGTTCATTGCGCTCCGCCGCCTCGGCCAAGCGTGGAATCTCATCCACCGCTCGCTCGCCCATCCGCGCCAGGTCCGGACTCGCCATGGCGAAGATATCCGGCGGTAGCAGGCGCTCCAGGGCATAGCGCAACGTACGGTCGCTATGGAAACGGTTGGAAAAGACAGGGGAAGGCTGGATGAACTCGCACATGATGCTCTCCTTCGCTGCACCAGCGCCGGACGCCAAGCGCCCGATGGTCTCAGCGGGTCAGGTCTTGCCGGGGTTCGTCTTGGAGGTCCGTGTCGCCCTTGTTTTGCCAGGTGTTGCCGGGGTGGATCGCGGCGCCTTCCGGGCACCGCTGGAACGGGTCGATGCGCCTTGCGTCGCGGCGCCGTGGCTCTGCACCGCCGCCAGGCAGAAGCCGACGATATCATCGACCACTCGTTGAGCCGCGCGCCTGGAGAGAATGCCCAGGGCCAAGGGCCCGATCATCGCTTCGGCCAAGGCGCCGACGATGGCTGCCGCGCTGGTGTGGGCGCTCTGCACCCGAAACTCGCCGGTCTCGATGCCGTCCTCGATGACCGTGGCGAAAATCGCACGGTAGGGCTCGCGAAAGCGCAAGCGATCTTCATCGATCACCGGCGCCACCGGTTCGGCCAGCAGCGCCCACGCCAGGCGTGGCCGGCTCAACGCGCGATGGGAGAAGGTACGGATGACCGCGGCCAGGCGCTCGGCCGCCGCGCTTTCGATAGCGGCAGCCGCTGCGCAAGCATCGATCTCACGCTGGGAGGCACGTCGGAAAACCTCGTCGAACAGGTCGGTCTTCGAGGGAAAGTACTGGTACAGCAGGCCGGTGGATACTTGGGCAAGCCCTGCCACCAACGGCATGGTGGTGCCGCCGTAACCATGTTCAGCGACCAGGTCGAGCGCCGCCAGCACGATACGTTCCCGCGTCTGGGCCAGGCGCTCCTCGACCTTCGTTGTGCGTCGATATGACATGCAAGAATTGAATCACAGTTCATTTTTTGTAGCAATCGACGTCCCGCCCGCAGTACGCTGACCGTCCCCTTTATCCCGATGCAGTTGAACGCAGTTCCATTCCATGTGCCCGAAGCCCGGGCAAGGAGACGGTTTATGCGCAGACTCGGCGATGCAGCGCTCGGCTTTGGCTGGTTCCAGGCAGGCTACAGCGAAGATCTTCAACAAGGGGACGTTCAGCCACTGCGAGCCATGGGGCGGGAGTTCGTCCTGTGGCGCGACGACAGCGGCCAGGCCCATGTCATGGACGCCTACTGCCCCCACCTTGGTACGCACCTGGGCCATGGCGGCAGGGTGTATGGCGACACCTTGCGCTGCCCCTTCCATGGCTGGCGCTTCGACGCAGCGGGTGGCTACCGCGAGATTCCCTACAGCAATAATCCACGCCTGGAACGACACCGGCTCAAGGCCTGGCCGCTGATGGAGCGCAACGGGCTGATCATGGTGTGGTGGCATCCAGGCGACACGCCTCCAACTTTCGATGTACCCCACCTGCATGAGCACCAGAACCCGGCCTGGTCACGCTATCGACGCCAGCGCTGGGAAGTGGACACTATCTGGCAGGAGGTCCAGGAAAATATCGTCGATACCACCCACTTTCACTACCTGCACGGCGTAGCGACATTGGCGCGGCTTGAACGCTTCGATCCCATCGGCCCGACATTGCACGTCGATATACGACATGAATTCAACACACCCCGCGGGAAACAGTCTGGCTTCTTGCAGACGTCACTGTATGGCCCCTACTTCGCCGTGGTGCGATTTCGCATCGGCGACCTTGCCGAAATTGTGTTCGTCGATTCCGTGGTGCCGGTCGAGCCCGGCCGTGTCACCGTCACGTTCAGCTTGATGGCACGCCTGCAAGGTATCGATGCACCTGACATGAGCCTGGCATTGGTGGATGAAGCCATCGACCAGGTCAGCCAGGATGTACCGATCTGGGAACACAAGGTGCGCTGGAAGCGCCCCGGCCTTGCCGAAGGTGATGGCCCGATCATGGGGTTCCGTCGTTGGGCGGCGCAGTTCGACCTGGCAGGACACATTCCACAAACGCCCTGCGAGATAGCCCATGCATGACATTCATCCCGACGACTGCATCTTCATCCAGGAGACCGGTTCGGCCTGGCGTGCCACCGAACTCGCCCGTGGCCCATGGGATTCGCGGGCCCAACATGGCGGCGCGCCTTGCGGGCTGCTGGCCCACCTGGTCGAGTCCGCACCGAGCGAAACCGGTTGGCAACTGGCACGGCTGACAGTGGAACTGCTCCGACCGGTGCCCATCGACAGGTTGGAGACGGACGTGACACTCGAAACTGGCCGAGCCAGTGCGCGGGTCGAAATCACCCTCTGCGCCAATGGCAAGCGGGTGGCCAGGGCCCATGGGCTACTGGTACGCGCCGGTACCCTTGCGCTGCCGTCCGACCTGCCACGTGCCGCGATCGACAGGCTGCCGCCTCCCGAGGATTGCCCGCGCCCGTTGCGCATCCCCGGCCTGCCCGAAGTGCGCTCTTTCTACTACACGGCGATGGAGGGACGGGTCGCAGGTGGCGACCCTGCCCAACCTGGCCCGGCAGCGGCCTGGCTACGCCTGAAGGTGCCGCTGGTGGCCGGTGTCGCGACCTCGGCGGCGATGCGGATCGCGGCGGCCGCCGACTTCGGCAATGGCCTGAGCTGGGTGCTGCCGGCGGACCGTTTTGCGTTCGCCAATGCCGACCTGTCGCTGCATCTCGCACGACCGCCATCGGGCGAGTGGATCGGTTTGCAGGCCTCGACCTCGATCGTCTCCAGCGGTTGTGGCCAGACCATTACCCAGCTGTACGACACCCAGGGCCCCTGCGGTGTCGCGGTACAGAGCCTGCTGATCATGCCGCGCTGAAGGTTCATGGGCAGCCGTGTGGATTCGTGGGGACCTAAAGACTTCGTAAAAACTGCCGCACCCTGGCTGCCAGCCGGCCGTGAATACGCTTGAATGGAAGCTGAGCCGGGCCGCTGGCGCCCGCCTGTCCTGGAGAAGCCCATGGGCAACTTGGCCATGCACCTGCAGGAGGAGGACATCCTCCTTGCCGTCAATCCGTCGAACAAGCACCGGTTGTTCCAGCAGATCGGCCAGCATATGCAACATACCTGGCAGTTGCCGGGCGACTGGGTGGCCGCGAGCCTGGCCCGTCGCGAGGAGGCCGGCAGTACCGCCATCGGAGCGGGCGTGGCCCTGCCCCATGCGCGGCTGGAGGAACTGGACGCGATCCACGTCCTGTATCTGCGCCCCCAGGCGCCCATGGCCTTCGCCGCCCCCGACCAGCAGCCGGTGCGCGACATCCTGGTGCTGCTGGTACCGGCCCCTGCCGAGCAGTCGCACCTGGATCTCTTGGCCGAAACCGCCCGGCTGTTCGCCGACCAGCGCTTCCGGCAGGCCCTGCACGACTGCCGTGAGGCGCGCCAGGTCAAGCAGCTGTTCGACCGCTGGTAGCCTGCCGGGCGCTAAGGCCCGGCGAGCCTACCGGCGGGTGTTTCAGGCCGGTACGCCGAGGATGATGTGCGAGGCCTTGATCACCGCAGTGGCGCTGACGCCCGGGGCCAGGCCCAGTTCATCCACGGCATCGCGGGTGACGATGGAGTAGACGCGGCTGCCACCGCTGAGCTCGAGCACCACCTCGGCATTGACCGCACCGTCGGTGACGCTGATCACCCGGCCTTGCAGGCAGTTACGGGCAGACAGGCGAATGCCTTCGGCGTCGGTCATCAGCATCACCCACGGTGCCTTGACCAGGGCCAGGGCCTCGGTGCCCAGGGCGATCCCAAGGCTGCGCAGGCTTTGCAGGGTCACCACCGCCACCAGTTGCTCGCCGCCTTCGAGCGACAGCACCACCTCGGCATTCACCGAACCCTCTTCAACCTGGCTGACCCGGCCTTTGAACACGTTGCGCGCACTGACTTTCATCGAGACTTTCCTTGCTTGATTTCCAGGGTGGATATTGGCCAGGAATGATCCGCGGCCCGTTGTGTAGAAACAACCATAGCGCGCTGTCATCCGGACCGTACCCCGCTTACCTGCCTGGCTTCAGCCTTGCTCCTGCAAGTGCTCCATGAAGGTACTGGCGCTATAGCGCTCGCGGAACAGCCCGGCCTGGACCAACAGCGGCACGACCTGTTCAAGGAAGATCTGCATCGAGCGGATCGAGCCGCCCGGGGCGGCGATGAAGCCGTCCATGGCGCCGGCCTCGGCCCAGTCGGCGATCTGTTCGAAGGCATCCTCGGCGGTGCCGATCACTTGCCAGTGGGCTGCGGAAATCACCTCTGGACGCAGCAACAGCTCGTCCAGGCGCAAGGTCTCGCGCTCGATCAAGCGCCGCAGCAGGTTGGTATGGGTACGACTGCCGGGGTTGGACGACGGCGGCGGCAGGTCCGCCGCGCTCACCAGGCGATCCAGTGGCCAGTCGCTGAGGTCCAGGCCGATGGTCTGCTTGATGGAGGCGAACTTGCGGCTGTTGTCCGGGTTGCCGTGAGTCTGCATGAACAGCTGGCGCGCCTCTTCCCGGGTCGGCGCCAGGTACAGGCTCAGGCCCGGCAGCAAGCGGATATCGCGCGGGTCCCGGCCATGGCTCAACGCCCGTCGGGACAGGTCGTGGCGCAGTTCCAGGGCGGCTTCCTTGTCCGGGGTCGGGGCGAACACCAGGTCGGCCACCGAAGCGGCGAAATCACGGCCGGTGTCCGAGGCGCCAGCCTGTACCAGCGGGATTCGCGGCCCGGGATAGGCCGGCAGGTTCAGCGGGCCACGCACCTTGAAATGCGTCCCCTCATGCTCCACCGGATGCACCTGGGAGCGATCGGCGTAGCGACCGTTCTCGCGGTCGATCAACAGCGCGGCGGACGGGTAGCTGGCCCAGAGCTCATGCACCAGGCTGGTGAACTCCGCGGCCCGGGCGTAGCGCTCGTCGGCGCCGGGCATGGCCTCCAGGCCGAAGTTCTCGTGGCCTTGCAGCGCGGTGACGATGTTCCAGCCCGCGCGGCCATTGCTCACCCAGTGCAGCGATTGCAACTGGCGCGCCACCACGTAGGGCGGGAAAAAGGTGGTGGACACCGTGGAAACCAGGCCGATATGCCGGGTCTCCCGGGCCACTGCCGCCAGCAGCACGGTGGGGTCGAGGCTGGCGAAACCCGAGCCGCTTTCCAGGCCGTCCATGTTCAGGTAGCTGACGTCCGGACGAAACACGAAATCCAGGTGGGCGGCCTCCGAGCGCTTGGCGATGTCCACGGCGAAATCGCAGCTGTAGATGCCCTCGATGTTGCTGTCCGGCTGGCGCCAGGCATCGCCGCTGAGCCAAGTGGGCGCCAGGGACATGCCGATGTGCAGGCGTTTGCGGTTACTCATCTGTTGCCAATCTCCTGTAGGGGAATGAGGCCGGCGGCCCGGGCAGGCGCCGCCGGGGCCGGGTCAGAAAGCGCCCTTGATACCGATACCGAGGGTGCGAGGCTGGGTCATGCTGGCTTCGGTGCCGCCGATGCCGCGGTTCTCTTGCATGTAGGTCGGGGAACGGTCGTCGAACACATTCTTGACGTAGCCGTAGAGCTGGACCTGGTCGTTGAAGCGATAGCTCATGCGGGCGTCGGTGAGGGTGTAGGGCTTGACCGAATAGCTGGAGGTGTTGGCCACGTCGGAGTAGTAGCCGTCCAGGTAGCGCACCTGGGCATTGAGGTTCAGGCGCTCGGTGATGTCCCAGCTGGGGCCGAAGCTCAGGGTGTAGCCCGGCGAGCGGGCGAACTCGTTGTGGGCTTAACCGGCGTTGCTGGAAATCTTGTCGATGCGGGTGCGCAAGGTACCGGCACTGGCCTTGAGCCGCAGGTTGTCCAGCAGGCGGTAATCGAAGTCCAGCTCCAGGCCGTAGGCATGGGCCTTCTCGGCGTTGATGGTGTAGGACTGCGCCACGCCCGGGGAGATCACTACCGGGATGTTGTACTGGGCATCCTTGAAATCCATGTAGAACAGGTTGGTGTTGATCAGCAGCCGGTCGTCCAGCAGGCTGGCTCGGCTGAACAGCTCATAGTTCCAGATCGACTCTTCCTTGAAGTACGCCCACTGCCGGGTACTCAGGTTCAGCGACACGCCGCCGGGGTTGTAGCCACGGCTGACCATGGCGCCCACGGTCCACTGCGCGGTCGCGGCGTAGGCCAGGGACACCTTGGGCAGCAGCGCCGAGAAGGTCTTGTCGTAGTTCAGCGCCCGTGGCGCCAGCACCGAGTTGCCATCGCGCTCGACATGGTCCTGCTGGTAGCGCAAGCCTGTGCTCAGGGTCCACAAATCGCTCAGGCGGTAATGCAGCTCGCCGAAGATCCCGAGGTTGGTCTTGGTGTCATCGAACACCGAGCGGCCACGCAGGTTCAGGCTTTCATCGGTGCGGGTGCGAGCGTAGTAGACACCGCCCATGCCGCTGAACACATCCTGCTGCTCGCCGAAGCTCAGGCGGGTTTCGTTGGAGCCGTTCCTCTGGCGGATATCCGCATCGCCCTCGCCTGCCGCCCCGGTAACCCGGTGCACCGAAGACAGCGAGTACTGCGCCTGGTTGTGCAGCTTGAGGCCGCCGCCCAGCTCATAGGACACATCGAGGATGCTGGTGTTGGTGTCCTGCTCCCAGGACGGCATGGTGGTGGAGCGGTGGTTGAGCTTGTGGAACGGCGCGGTGGCCGCTTCCTGGGTCGGTCGGTTGCTGTCGGTGTGGGAGAAGGTGAACTTGCTTTCCAGGCCGGGGATGTCCGTGGGCAACCACAACAGCTTGGCCCGGGCATTGAGGTTACGAAAATCCTGGTCGGTCTTGCTGCCCTGGAAACGCGGGTTGTCGTAGTCGATGAAGGTATCGCGAGCCGAGTAGTCCACCGCCAGGCGCCCGGCGAAATCCTCGGCCAATGGCCCGGACACCGCCACCGAGCTGCGACGCGAATGGTAGCTGCCGATCTCGGCCTGGTAGGCCGCCTCGGGGACGAAGGTCGGGTCCTTGGTGTTGACGATGATCGCCCCGGCGATGGCGTTGGCGCCCTGGGAAGTGGTCTGCGGCCCGCGGAAGACTTCGATGCTGTCCACGTCCCAGACCGAGGTCGCGCCGAAGAACATCTCGTTGTAGTTCAGGTAGTGGCCATCGAGGTTGATGGTGGCCCGTGGCACGGTGCCGCCCCAGAACACGTTCTGCCCGTTGTTCG
Source organism: Pseudomonas piscis (assembly GCF_009380155.1). Lineage (GTDB taxonomy): Bacteria > Pseudomonadota > Gammaproteobacteria > Pseudomonadales > Pseudomonadaceae > Aquipseudomonas > Aquipseudomonas piscis. The sequence goes on from NZ_WHUV01000005.1 coordinate 176,174, forward strand.
GGCCCTGGGTGTCCTGGCCACGAATGATCGGCGCGCCCACCGAGTCGGTGTAGATCACGTTGGGCGTGCCGTTGATCACCTCTGCCACCGACGCATCGCCGGACTTGCTGCGTTCGATATCACGGTCGGTGATCACCGAAACCGACGACGCGGTGTTCTTCAGGTCTCGCTCGAGTTTTTCCCCCGTGACCACCAGCGACTCCAGGGCCAGGCTGCCCTTCTGTTCGCCCTTGGTCTCTGTCTCGGCCAGCGCCGAGGGCGCCGCCAGCAGGCTCGACAGGGTGAGAACGCCAATACCGTGACTCAATGTGCGATGCGTAAGGGCCATCAAGGCCTCCCTCCAAATGAGAATGATCCTCTTTCACGATTAGGCTATCACGCTGATATCAAATTCCTCAATACAGAATTAATTCTGCAAAACGGAATAGGTTGTATTCGATATGCAGGCACAACCCGCCCCGACAACGCCAGGGAACCGCTATCATGGGCACCGCCGCGCGGCCCCGATCCGCGCAACACCCGCAGCCGGACAGTGGTGAGGAGACCAAGCCGTTGAACACTTCGCAGAACCCGCTGGATGACACCCAGGACCCGCCTTCGGAGAAACGCTCCGGGGTGATCCAGTCGGTTTCCATTGCCGCGCGCTTTCTCAATACCCTGGCCAACGCCGAGGGCGAGTTGGCCCTGGGGGAAGTCGCGCGCCGCACCGGCACCGGCGGTTCCACCGCGCACCGCTACCTGCAGAGCCTGGTCAAGGAGGGCCTGGCCAAGCAGGACCCGGCCAGTGGCCTGTACGACCTGGGGCCGGCGGCCTTGAGCATCGGCATCGGCGCACTCAAGCGTATCGACGCGGTGGATATCGCCGCCCGGCACATGAAGGCCCTGGCCCAGCAACATGCGGCCAGCGGTGGCGTGGCGATCTGGACCGATCGCGGGCCGACCCTGGTGCGCTGGCATCGCAGTGCCTACTTCTCCATCAACCCCCTGGCCCTGGGGGACATCCTGCCCATCGATAACACTGCCTGCGGCCTGGTGTTCCAGGCCTTCCTGCCCAAGGCCGTGATCGATGCCGCGCGCAAGCAGCAGCCGGCGCACTTTCGCGGCACGCCGCCCACTGCCGCGGTGCTGGAGCAAGTGCGCCAGGCGCACTGGGCCGAGATGACCAGCCACCTGCTGTCCAACGTCACCGGGCAGGCCGCGCCGGTATTCGATGCCCAGCAGGAAATCGTCTGCGTGATGACCACCGTCACTGACCTGGGGCAACTGCAGGCCCCCGAAGACCGCCAGGCGCTGTTCCACGAAGCCGCGCTGGTGAACCAGGCCACCGGTGGCCGCATGGTGCCCCAGGTGCCGCCCGCCCCTCGGCGCTGAAGCCGCCTCAGGCTCCGGACGAATCCGGGGCCGCTGCCCGGCCCAGGGGCACCATCAGCGGCGTGCCGCTGACCGGGTCGGCGATGATCAGCGCAGGCAATCCGAACACCTCCTGCACCAGCGCCTCGGTGAAGATTCGTGCCGGTGCGCCCTGGGCGACGATGGCGCCGTCACGCAGGGCGATCAGGTGGCTGGCATAGCGGCAGGCCTGGTTCAGGTCGTGCAGCACCGCGACGATGGTGCGGCCCTGGCGATTGAGTTCGGCCAACAGTTCCAGCAGCTCGATCTGGTGGACGATGTCCAGGTAGGTGGTGGGCTCGTCCAGCAGCAGGATCGGGGTTTCCTGGGCCAGGACCATGGCGATCCAGACTCGCTGGCGCTGGCCGCCGGACAACTCGTCGAGCAAACGTTCGGCCAGGGTCTCGACCCGGGTCGCGGCCATGGCCGCCAGCACCGCCCGCTCATCTTCCGGCGACCACTGGCGCAAGAACGACTGGTGCGGATAACGCCCCCGGGCCACTAGCTCGGCCACGGTGATGCCATCCGGCGCCATGGCGCTCTGCGGCAACAGGCCCAGGCGCCGGGCGACCTCCCGGGCCGGCAGTTGGCGGATGTCCTTGCCGTCGAGCACCACCTGGCCCTTGGCCGGGGCCAGCAAGCGCGACAACGCCGCCAGCAGGGTGGACTTGCCGCAGGCGTTGGGGCCGACGATGACGGTGAACGAACCATCGGGGATGGCCAGGGAAAGGTCCTGGGAAATGATTCGCGCAGCGTGGCGCAAGGTCACGGCATCGGCATGCAAGCGGTGGGTCATGGACGGGAAGATTCCTTGGGTGCCTGGGGTGTGAAAAGTTGATTTTGCAGAATTGATTCTACAATATGGAACACATTGCATGAGAAGCATTATCATATGCCCCATGCAATCCGGGTCCCGCAAGCTCCACCGAAGGCCCTGCCACTGCCAACCCATCACCCGACGGACCCATGATGAATCCACGTTTCGCCACCCGGCTGCTCAGCGCGGCAGTCCTGGCCCTTTGCAGCCAACTGGCCTGCGCCGCTGCCACCACGCCTGTGCGCATCGTCTCCACCAGCCCCAGCGTCACCGGGATCCTGCTAGCCATGGAGGCACCCCTGGTGGCCAGCGCCGCCACCACCCCCAGCCGCCTCACCGACTCGCGCGGGTTCTTTTCCCAATGGGCGCAAGTGGCCGAACAACGGGGAGTCCAGGTGCTGTATCGAAACCTGCAGTTCGACATCGAGGCGGTGATCGCCAGCGATCCCGACCTGCTGGTGCTCTCCGCCACCGGAGCCGACAGCGTGATCGCCCAGCGTGGCGAACTCCAGGCACAGGGCATCCGTACCCTGGTGGTGGACTACTCGAACCAGAGCTGGCAGGACATCGCCACCGAGCTGGGTCGGCACACCGGGCTTGAGCGACAGGCCCAAGCCGCGATCCAGCGCTTCGACCAGTACGCCGCGCAAACCGCCGCCGCCATCAAGCCACCAGCGGGGCCGGTCAGCGTGGTGGGCTACAACATCGCGGGCAGCTACTCCATCGGCCGCCTGAACAGCCCCCAGGCGCGCCTGCTCGGTGCCCTGGGGTTCAAGGTCGCGCCGCTACCTGAGGCCTTGGCGGCAAGCGTCACCCGCGCCTCGGACTTCCAGTTCATCTCCCGGGAGAACCTGCCTGCCGCCATCACTGGCGACAGCGTGTTCCTGCTCAGCGCCGATGAACAGGATGTGCAGGCGTTTCTTGCCGATCCGGTGCTGGCCAACCTGCCGGCGGTGATCCACAAGCGCGTGTATGCCCTGGGCCCGAGTTCCTTTCGTATCGACTACTACTCCGGGCGCCAGATGATCGATACCGTCGCCGCGCAGTTTCGCTGAGCCATGGACCTGCTCGCCCAGGGCGCTGCTCCAGCGCTGGCGCTTTCACGGCGCCACAAGACTCGTCGCTGGGGCCTGCTGGTCGGGCTGGCGGTCCTCGCCGGCCTGGCCCTGCTGAGCCTGGCCAGCGGCTCGCGCAGCATCGCCCTGGAGGTCGTCTGGCAGGCCCTGTCCGCCGTCGATCCAGGCAACGACCAGCACCTGATCCTGCGTGAGCTGCGCCTGCCGCGAACCCTGGTCGCCCTCCTGGCCGGAATGGCCCTGGGTACCGCCGGGGCGCTGATGCAAGCCGTGACCCGCAATCCCCTGGCCGAACCCGGGCTGCTGGGCATCAATGCCGGCGCGGCCCTGGCGGTGATCAGCGGCGTGGCGCTGGGGCAGTTGACCAGCATGCTCCAATCGCTATGGCTGGCCTTCTGCGGAGCCGGGCTGGCCGGGGCCCTGGTGTTCCTGCTGGGCCGGGCCCATGAGACCGGGACCAACCCGGTGCGCCTGGTGCTGGCCGGAGCGGGGTTGTCGGTGATGCTGGCCTCGCTGACGGGGATCATCGTGCTCAACTGCCCACCGGAGGTGTTCGATCATTTTCGCCATTGGGCCTCGGGCTCCCTGGCCAGCACCGGCCTGGCCCTGTTGCCGCTGCCGGCCATGGCCGTCGCCTGCGGGCTGGGGCTGGCCCTGGCCATCGGCCCGCGGCTCAATGCCCTGGCCCTGGGCCACGAGCTCGGCCGGGCCCTGGGCGTGAACCTGCGCCTGACCTGGCTGCTGGCCTGCCTGGCGGTGATGCTGCTGGCCGGCGCGGCCACCGCCATGGCCGGCCCCATAGGCTTCATCGGCTTGGTGGCACCGCATCTGGCGCGGATGCTGGCGGGCCCGGACTATCGCTGGATCCTGCCCTATTCGGCGCTGCTGGCGGCGAGCCTGCTGCTGGCGGCCGACATGCTCGGCCGCGTGCTGGTGGCGCCACAAGAACTGGCCGCCGGGATCATCACCCTGTTGCTGGGTGGCCCATGCTTCATCGTCCTGGTCAGGCGCTTTCGCCTGAGCCGCCTGTGATGCGCCGCCACGCCCTGCGCCTGGGCTCGCTGTCGGTGGCTTGGCAGCCGCGTACGCTGCTGGTCTGTTGCGTCCTGGTGCTGCTGGCCCTGCTGCTCTGGGCACTGTTGCTGGGCAGCGGCAGCCTGGCGCTGTCCCCCGGCGAAGTGCTGGCCAGCCTCCTGGGCCAGGGCCAGGACGCCACCGCCCAACGCGTCATCCAGCGGGTGCGCCTGCCCCGGACCCTGACGGCCACCCTGGTGGGCATGGCCCTGGGCATGGCCGGGGCGATCTTCCAGTCCATTTCCCGCAATGCCCTGGGCTCGCCGGATGTGATCGGCTTCACCACCGGTGCCGCCAGCGGCGCCATCGTGCAGATCATGCTGTTCGACTCCGGCCCCCTGGCCACCGCGCTGGCGGCCCTGGCAGCCGGGCTGTGCACCGCATTGGCGGTGGTGCTACTGGCGCGCAAGGCCGGAACCGCCGGGGGTTACCGCCTGGTACTGGTGGGGATCGGCGTCGGCGCCAGCCTCTCGGGGCTGAACAGCCTGCTGCTGGTGACCGGCAACCTGGACCAGGCGATGTTCGCCCAGCTGTGGCTGGCCGGCTCGCTCAACACCCGCACCTGGTCCCATGTGGTGCCCGCCGCCATCGGCCTGCTGGCGATCGCGCCGATCGCGCTGTACCACGCCCGCCAAGTCGACCTGCTGGAGATGGGCGATGCCAGCGCGACCCAACTGGGAATCGCGGTGGAACGCACGCGGCTGACGATGGTGCTGGTGGCCGTCGGCCTGACCGCCATCGCCACCGCCGCCGCTGGCCCCATCGCCTTCATCGCCCTGGCCGGCCCGCAGCTGGCCAGGCGCCTGACCCGTGGCTGCGGGGTGCCATTGCTGTCCGGTGCCTTGATGGGTGCGGTATTGCTACTGATGGCCGATCTGCTGAGCCAGCGCCTGGCTGCCCGTGTCAACCTGCCCATTGGCCTGATGACCGGCCTGCTGGGCGGCTTCTACCTGCTCTGGCTGCTGGTGCGCAGCCGGCGCATCTGAGGGATGCGCCGGTAGGTAATACCCAGGATCACTTGGCCTTGGCGCGCACGAACCGCAGGTTGCGCGCCAGGCTGCTGGTCAGCACCTGGCCATCCTGCTCGAAGCGGATCACCCCCAGGTCCTGGGCGCTGAATCGCTCTGCCGCCAGCGGTTGCATGGGATAGGTGTGCTTGCCGATGCGAATGTAGAGCTTGCCTTGCTTGGGGTAGACCTTGAGCTGTCCGGATGAGGTCTGCAACTTGTAGACCCCCACATATCGCTGGATATCCTGGGGCTTCCAGGGGGCGGCCAGGGTGTAGGTCGAGGCCGGGTTGGTGGATACGATGCGCGCTCCCGAAGTCGCAGCCAAGTAGATCGGCGAGCCGTCGTTATCGGCCGCCATCAGGTGCTCGCTCAGTCGGGACAACGCCAGCGTGTCGGGGAAGGTATTGAGGGTGAAACTACTGTCGCTGCGTTGCAGCTGGAACTGATGCCCCGAGTCGTCGAGGTAGGTACCGGCCACCAGGGTGTTCAACGGAGCCGGTGGAACGGCCCTGATGCTGGGTACCGGTGGCGGGATATCGTGGCCCGGGGACGGACTGGGCGAGCCCAGCACCGCGTCCATCAGCGCATAGCCACGCGCCGAAGCATCCGGAACCGGCGAATTGCACAGCACCACGGTGGCCAGCTCCATCTTCGGGTACCAGGCCACATGGGTGTTGTAGCCAGCCCAGCCACCGCTGTGGGACACCTCATCGAACCCGCGATAACGCGAGATGCCGACGCCCATGGCGTAGTAGCCGGGGTCGCCGTCGGCCAGCGGTTCGGTCTGGCGCATCTTCTGCGACAGGGCCGGGCCCCCGACCCTCCCCGTGGACAAATTACGCATCCAGCGCATTACATCCACCACGGTGCTGTGCACCTGGCCATCGCCGGTCTGCTCCCAGCGCACATCCGCGAACTGGTAGGCCTTGGTCTTGGGGTCCTGCTCGTAGCTCTCGGCCAGGTTCGGCAATTGCAGCGGGTACTGGTCGACGATGCTCGTGCGGGTCATGCCCAGGGGCTTGAAGATATGGACCTGGGAGAAGTTCTTCAGCGACATGCCCGAAACCCGCTCGACGATGCTGGACAGCAGCATGTAGCCGCTGTTGCTGTAGCTGAACTCGACCCCGGACGGGAACATCGCGGTGTTCTGCTTGAACAGCATCTGCAGCGCCTGCTGCTGGGTGAAGCGCTGGGAGTAGCCGATACCGGCCAGCTCGGCCAGGAACATGTAGTCCTGCAGGCCCGAGGTGTGGTGCAGCAGGTGGCGGATCTTGATGTCCTGGGCGTATACCGGCAACTCGGGGAAGAAGCGCCGGACCGAATCGTCCAGGCTCAGGCGCCCCTGGGCCTCGAGCTGGAGAATGGCGAAGGCGGTGAACTGCTTGGACACCGAGGCCAGGTTGAAGAGAGTATCGGTCCTGATCGGCGCACCGGTCTGCAGGTTGGCGATGCCGTAACCGGCACTCCAGATAACCTTGCCATCACGCATGACCCCCGCGGCGCAACCGGGCTGGTCCGACTTCAAATCGCGGAACACCTGGTCAAACGCCGGGGTCGCCGCGGCATTGGCCAGCGTCGTGCTCCCCAGGGAGAGCAACAAGGTTGCAAGCATTGAACGCATGGATGTCTTCCTCTTCTCACGTGGCGGTCCTTCATGCTCCTTCGGAGCCTGGCCAGTATCCCCAGGGCATCCGTTGCAATCTGTCGCAACTCAGTGATTTTCTGTGAAGAAGAGTGCATCGATGCGCAGGCCAGACACCCGTGCCAGGAACGGCCGCTCCCGGTCACGCCTGGGCCTCAGCGCAACAGGCGCCGCAGGCCGGCCTCGAAGGCCCCGGCAAGCGGTGGCGCGCCCTCCCCGGCCAAGGCCAGCGCCAGGGCGTGGCCGTGGGTGTAGTCCACCAGCAGATCGAACAGCAGCTCGGGCTCGGCGTCGAAGCGCTGCACTTCAACACGCAGTTGGTCGCTGAAGGCTGCCAGCGAGCCGCCGAACAGCTGCGGATCGCCGAGGACACACAACGTCAGCGCCGGGTGCCGGCGCACCCGGTCCATGTAGTGCCCGAGCAGCCATCGGACCCGCTCCATCGGCGCGGCCTGCGCCGCCGGCTCGGGCAGCGGCACGCCATGCACCCGCTCCACCAGCAGGCGCAGCAATTGCTGCTGGTCGCCCACGTGGTAAGCCACCGACATCGGGGTGATGCCCAGTTGCCGGGCCAGGGCGCGGATCCCGAAGCCTTGGGGGCCCAGTTCCTCGAGCAGTACCAGGGCGCAGTCCAGCACCTGGTCCAGGTTCAGGGCCCGGCCGGCAGCCGGGCGCCCGCTGCGCTTGCGTACCTCAATCATGGCGATCGCCCCGGGATGGGGATTGCACGCGGTAGCGGCTGCTGACCAGGCCATTGGCGTATTGCCTGGTATCGAGGCAGTGCAGGCGCAGGTCCTGCTCCAGGGGACCGAACAACGGCCGGCCACTGCCGATCAGCACCGGCACCCGGGTCAGGACCATCTCACCGATCAGCCCCTCCCGGAGAAAGGCCCGGATCAACATACCGCCATCGATATAGGCCTGGCGCCAGCCCTCGGCCTGCAACTGCGCCACCAGGTGCACCGGTTCGGCACCACTGATGCGCACCCGATCGGCCAGGTGCGCCGGCACATCGGCGGGGTCCAGGGTGCGGCTCATCACCACCACTGGTTTGGTGAACGGCCAGGGCTCGAACCCCAGCACCGTGTCGTAGGTGCTGCGCCCCATGACGATGCCATCCACCGAGTCGATGAAGGCCGCATAACCATGGTCTGCCCCAGGTTCACCAGGCGGCAGCCAATCGATGCTGCCATCGTCGCGGGCGATGAAGCCGTCCACCGAAGTGGCGATGAATACCTTGCCGAATGCCATGTCGCGGTGCCTCTGGGGAATAAACATACGGCGTATGATAATTCACTCCCGGGGCAGCCTGGCAAGCAGCGACCTCAATTCAAGCTGTAGGACTGCAACACGCCTTGCTTGAAGTACAGCTGCAGCATGTGCGCCGGGCCAGTGGGCTTGCCCATGAGCTGGTTGGTCATGCCGGCCACCACTCCATTGCCCCCCGTGGCCAGGTTGTATTCGTTGGCCGCGGCGCCGGTCACCTCATTGGACGGCACATGGCTCCAGGCCTTGGCGAGCATCTGCTGCATGGTCGAGCGCCCGGGTGCATAGCCGCCGCTGTTCACATCGCTGCGGTAGGTCCAGTACTCGCTGCCATCGGAGGCATAGCGCTTTTCCGGGGTATCGCCGCACAGGCGTTGCACATCGTCCAGCGAAGTCTTGCCGACCACGAAGTTGCGCTTGGCGAACGATGCATCGTAGATCTGCGCCTGGGGTCCGCTGCCCTGGGCCATGCCAGGGATATTCAGACCGCCATTGCCATTGCATGCAGAGACCAGGGCCAGGGTGGCGATGCACATCAGTCGAAGTTTCATAACATCCTCTTCACGTATCCAGGAGCCTTCATGTCCCATGAACGGCTCACCTAGGGGATTCCTTTCGCGGTCGGCCGCACGGCGCGGCCCGGCCTGGGGAATGGGCGAAAAAGATGCTATCAGCGGCCCTCGGGGCCGATTGTCCTGTGGGTCTCCAACACTGTGCTCAGCGTCTCAAACGCGCCTGGGTGTCGAGTCGATCAAGTACCTCGAGCAGCGATCCCGGGCCTTCGACGCTCACGGCTCCAGCCTTGGCAGGTAGCGTGGCCGGGCGCCGGTCCCGGGCATCCCGGGGTGAATAGCCGAAGGCCTGGCGAAACACCCGGCTGAAGTGCGACTCACTCTTGAAGCCATGGTCGAAGGCCAGGGCCGAGATACGCTGGTGGGCGCCAAGGGGGCTTTCCAGGATCCGCCGCACCCGGTCCAGGCGGCACTGCTGGATATAGGCGACCACGCCCGACTCCTCGGCGAACAGCCGGTACAACTGGGCCCTGGAAATACCCACCTCGCGACAGATCAACTGCGGGCTCAGCTCGGCCGAGCGCAGGTGCGCCTCGATGAACCGCCGCACCCGCTGCAACAACGTGCGATTGATCGGTCCCTCCGCCTCCGCCAGGCTCTGGGCACTGGGCGCCAGCGCCGCTGTGACCATGGCCAGGGTCGCCTGCTCGACGGCGGCCAGCTCTTCACCATGGAACGACGGCAGTTGCCGGCGCAGGCTGCGCATGTAGTCGCCGAGCAGACCGCCCAGTGCGCCCCGGACCAGGCTGCCGTGCAGGTTGGCGGCGCGGATGCGTGGGCTCAGCAGGTCCCGGGCCAGGGTCAGGATCACCGTGTCGCCTGCAATGATCTGCGAGTCCAACTCGCGGGCCAGGTCCAGCACATAGATGCTCGAAGGCCCGGCCTGCAATGGGGTCCGGCCAGCCATGCCGTGCAACGAATGGTTCAATCCCAGGCAGAGGTACAGGTGGTCCAGACCATCGCGGCGAATCATCTGCTGCGGGCGGCGGACACCATAGGCCACCGGCTCGCCAGCCCCGACCCAGGAGCCGCAACCGATCAGGATCGAGCCCGCGTAGCCGGTGCTCAACTGGTAGTTGAAGCGCGGCGCCAGCGCCTGCTCGATACCGATCTGGAAGATCGCGTTGACCTCGTCGCGCCACACTTCGAAGCGTTGCGCCGGCGGATAGGCCTGGCTGGAGAAATGAAAAAGATGGGGGTTCAAGGCCGCTGTCCCTGGCTGGAGGCTCAGGCTGCCGGACCCGGGCGGGTCCAGCGCCGTCGCACACCATAAACCAGGACCGCGGCCCTTGCCGACTGGTCGCGACGTACGGCCTGTGGCGCCGGCCCGCCTAGAGCCGACGCAACAAGGCCTGGTTCCAGCTTATGGATTGGCCAGCAATCCTGAGGCCGGCCGAGGCTGTTCGCGGGCATCGTGGGTACAGGCGACGAAGTCTTCCTGGCGCAGGATCACCAGGGCCAGCAGCGAAGCGACCCCGGTCGCCACGTAGAAGTACCAGGGCGCACTGATGTCGCCGGTGACCTTGATCAGCCAGGTGGAAATCAGCGGTGCACTGCCGCCGAACGCCGCCACCGGGATGTTGTAGGCCACCGCGATGCCGGTGGAGCGGACGCGCGTCGGCAGCAACTCGCTCATCAGCGCGTAGGTCGAGGAGGCATACAACCCGAACAGGATAGCCACCGCCATCAACGGCCAGAACAGCGTGGCCGGGGTCGCCGTAGGCGCGGCCTTGAAGAACCAGTACATGGCCAGGGTCGCCAGCACGCCGATCACCATCAGGAACGGCTTGCGACCGTAGCGGTCGGTGAAGGCGCCGCCGAAAGGCATCACCAGCGCCGCTGCAAGGCTGGCGACGAACACGTAGAGCAAGGTGGTGCCGCTGTCGAACTTCAAGGTGTTGGACATGTAGGTCGAGGCGAACGTCAGCACCAGGTAGAAGATCGAGCTGTGCAGGGTGATGATGAAGAACACCAGGGCGACGGCCCGCTTCCACTGCCAGACCTCGCGCAGCGGCGCCTTGGACGTCTGCCCCGCTTCGACCAGGGCCAGGAACTCCGGGCTGTCCTCCAGCTTCAGGCGGATGTACAGCGAGATCACGCCCAAGGGCCCGGCGATCAGGAACGGGATGCGCCAGCCCCAGTCCTGCATCACCTCGGCGCCCAGGGTCCAGGTCATGCCATTGGCCACGGCACCGCCCAGCAACAGCCCGAGCACGGCGGTGACCATCAGCCAGCAGGTGGCGAAACCCCGGCGGCCAGGGCCGGCGTACTCGGAAATGAAGCTGGTGATGGTGCCGATCTCGCCCCCGGCGGAGAAGCCCTGCACGCAGCGGATCAGGATCAGGAGGATCGGCGCGGCGATACCGATGCTGGCGTAGGTCGGCAGCAGGCCCAGCAGGCAGGTGGAAGCGGACATCAACACCAGCACGGTGATCAGGGTCTTGCGCCGGCCGATCTTGTCGGCCAGTGGCCCGAAGCACAGGCCGCCCAGGGGCCGGATGAAGAAACTCAGGGCAAAGGCGGCGAAGCTCGCCAGCAGGCTGCTGGTGGGGTCGTCGGAGACAAAGAAGGCCTTGCCGATGTACAGGGCCAGGAAACCGTAGACGCCGTAGTCGTACCACTCGATCAAGTGGCCGGAAGTGGCGCCGATGAAGGCCCGGCGCCGCTGGCGCCGGGAGTTGGAAGGTGGCACGCCCATGTCGGGGACTCCTGTCGTGGTGCAATCCATGGAAAAAAGTTGTGTCAGAGCTCGGCCAGTGCCTGTGCAGGGTCCTTGAGCCACTGACGCAGGCGGGTCTTGAGGATCTTGCCGTAGCTGTTCTTCGGCAGCTCGGCGCAGAACAGGTACTTGCGCGGTTTCTTGAACGAGGCCATGCGCTCCACGAACCACTGGCCGAGGGCCTGTTCATCGAGGCTCGCCGATGAGCGTGCGACCACGAAGGCCACCACCGACTCGCCCCACTCGGCATCGGCCTCTCCCACCACGCAAACCTCGAACACGCCGGGGTGCTGCATCAGCACTTCCTCGACTTCCCGCGGGTAGATGTTGCTGCCGCCGGAAATGATCACGTCCTTGCAGCGGTCGGTCAGGGTCAGGTAGCCCTGCCCATCGAGGAAACCCACATCGCCGGTACGCAGCCAACCGTCCACCAGGGCCGCCTGGGTGGCTTGCGGATTGTTCCAGTAGCCCTGCATCACCGGCGCCCCGCGCACGGCGATTTCTCCCGGTTCGCCGGGCGCCAGGGGCTGGCCCGAGGCATCCAGGACCTGTACTTCGACGCAGGCCTGGGCCCGCCCGACCGAAGCGGCGATGGCCGGCCAGTCGGCCTGGCCACGGTCGGCGATGGTCTCCCGGGACAAGGCGGTGATGGTCATCGGGCATTCGCCCTGGCCGTATATCTGCACCAGTCGTGGGCCGAAGGTATCCAGGGCCGCAGTCAGGTCCGCCAGGTACATCGGGCCGCCGCCATAGACGATGGTCTTGATTCCCTGCCCGGTGTAACCCTGCTGCCGCGCCTGCTCCACCATGCGCTTGACCATGGTCGGCGCGGCGAACAGGCTGACCTGTCCCAGCTCTTGCGCCAGCTCGAACAGCTCCTGTGCCTGGAAGCCCCGGGACGCCGGCACCACGTGCCGGGCGCCACAGCGTACGTGGATGAAGTTGTACAACCCGGCGCCATGGGACAGCGGCGCGGCATAGACCACCGCGTCGTCCGCCGAGACCGGGTCGACATCCAGCGGGTAGCACAGGGACATGGCCAGCAGGTTGCCATGGGACAGCATCACCCCCTTGGAGCGCCCGGTGGTGCCGGAGGTATAGAACAGCCAGGCCAGGTCGCTGTCCTGTCGCGGGCAGGGCTCCAGGAGCTCGGCACCTGGCGCCTCCCCAGGCAGGGCCGCCGCTACCGCCAGTTCGCGACAGCCCTCTGGCAGCGCCGTACCGTCGAAGACCCGGCCGTCGTCGGTGTAGATCAACCGTGCCCCGGCATTACCGGCGATCCAGGCGGCCTCCAGGGCGTGCAGCTTGTGGTTGATCGGCACCGCCACCGCCCCGCTCCACCAGATGGCGTACAGCAGCTCAAGATAGGCGCAGCTGTTCTTCAACAGCAGCGCCACCCGTTCGCCGGGGACGATGCCATGCTGTTGGCGCAGCTCCAGGGCCCGGTCGCGGGCTCTGGCGGCAAACGCCTGGTAGTCGGCAACCTGCCGGCTACCCTCGAACAGCGCCGCGCGCTGCGGCCACCGCTGGGCCGCATCGAGCAGCCATTGGGCGATATTCATCCTCAGGTCCTGACCGCTTGCAGCACGCTGGCATAGTTGGCCACGGCCATGCCGCCCATGTTGAACAGCAGGCCGAATTCGGCGCCGGGCACGCCCAGGCCAATGGGCTCGCCGACCAGCTGGGCAAAGCCCAGGGCATGCATCGATACTCCGGTGGCCCCCACCGGGTGCCCCTTGGCCTTGAGCCCGCCGGACAGGTTCACCGGCAGGCGTCCGCCCTGGCGCACGATGCCGTCGTCGATGGCGCGGTGCCCCTCGCCCTTGGGCGCCAGGCCCATGGCCTCGTAGATCAGCAGTTCGGCGATGGTGAAGCAGTCGTGGACCTCGGCGAAGCTCAGGTCGCCCAGGGTCACCCCGGACTCACGCAGCGCGCCATGGATCGCCCGCTGCGGGCCTTCGAAGGCCAGCACGTCGCGGCTGGCCATGGGCAGCAGGTCGTTGACCTGGACCATGGCGCGGATCGCTACCTGGCGCCGCATCGAGCGGGCGCGATGGGACGAGGCCAGGACGATCGCCGCCGCGCCGTCGCTGATCAGCGAGCAGTCGGTCAGGCGCAGCGGCGGCGCGATCAGCGGGTTGCTCTGGGAGACGCTGTTACAGTGCTCGAAATCCATCAACCGGTGCATCTGCGCCAGGGGGTTGGCCATGGCGTTGGCATGGTTCTTCACTGCGATCGCCGCCATCGAGGCCAGCGGGCTGTGGTAGCGCTCGGTGTACTGCTGCGCCACCTGGCCGAACAACTGGGCGAAGCTCAGGCCGGCCTCCCGCGTATCGTTCTGGTAGCCGGCGCCAGCCAGGGCCCGGGTGACCTCGGCGGTGCTGTTGCTGGTCATTTTCTCCGCGCCCACCACCAGCACCAGTTCGGCGGCGCCACTGCGGATCGCGTTGATCCCGGCCTGGATCGCCGCCGAACCGGAAGCACAGGCGTTCTCGCAACGGGTGGCAGGCTTGAAGCGCAGTTTGGGATCGGCCTGGAGCATCAGCGAGGCGGGAAAACCATCGGACACCAGGCCGGAATTGAAGTGGCCGAGAAACAGTGCGTCGATCTCGGCAGCATCGATCGCAGCGTCCGCCAGGGCTTCGCGCGTGACCTTGACGATCAGGTCTTCGAGGTTCAGGCCATCCAGGCGACCGAAAGGACTATGGGCGGCAGCGACGATGGATACGGAATCGTGGGTCATGGTGATTTTCTTCTGTCCTTGAAGCGGGGATTCCATAGAATGATCCAGCGCCCGAATCCCAAGCTAGTTGGGGCAACTACCTACTCCTGTAAGTAGTGCCCGCCTCCTGGCAAGTGCGCCGACCACCTCGAGGCAGGATGCCCAATGACCCTACATACCCAGCGATTCCAGGACCTCGAGCGCCTGGCATTCCAGGTTTCCCCCGCACCGCAGTTGATCACCGGGCACCGACGGATACTCGACTGCAACCAGGCCTTCGTCCGCCTGTTCGGCTATGAACGCGAGCACCTGCGCGACCACCTGACCCTGCTGCTGTACCCCTCGCACGCCGACTACCAAAACATTGGCGAACGCAGCGAACACTGGCTGCGCAGCGGCCCCAGCGATTCCTACAGCGACGAACGCTTCATGCAGCATCGCAATGGCGAGGTGTTCTGGGCCCGGGCCCAGGGGTTCTCCCTGACCCCGCTGGACCCGTTCGAGCTGATGGTCTGGCACTTCGAGCGCCTGGACCGCCAGACAGCGCCGTCGATCCGCCTGACCCCGCGCGAACGAGAGATATCCCTGCATATCGTCAACGGCCTGACCTGCAAGGAGGTGGCGCGCAAGCTGGGCATCTCCCATCGCACCGTGGAAGTGCACCGCGCCCGGCTGATGAAGAAACTTCAGGCCAAGAACAGTGCGGAGCTGGTGTCGAAGATCATCTTCATCGGTTGAGGAGCTAGGCCAGCATCTCGCTGGCACTGATGCGCAGCAATTGCAACGGGCCGACCGTGGCCCCCTGCACACTGCCACCCTTGTGCAGGATCTGGTTCACGGCATCCATCTCGGCGCTGCGGCCGGCGACCAGCTGGTAAGTGCTGCTGGGCAACTCGGCGGTGAAGCCCTGCTCGACGGTCCAGTAGGCCAGGGTCAGCGCGGCGGTGAAGTAATGCTGGCTGGCAACCGGTACCTGTACCTCTTCGTCGTTGTCGTCATAGACGATGAAATGCCCGACGAAGGATGCCACCCCCAGGCGCTTGAGCATGGGCCAGCTCAGGGCCGCCGGCACGAAGGCATTGAGCTTTTCGGCAACGATCGGCGAATAGCCCCGCTCCTGCAGCAGCTCGACGATCCGGTCCTCGTCGGCCTCGGGGTGGGCTCCCATGACTTGCAAGGCATCGAGCACGGCGCGGTGGGCGGTTTCATGATCGACGTCGGGAGAACAATGGGCACAGTCTGGCGGGCAGGTATCGCTCATGGCAGGTCGAAGGTCCATATCGGTGGTGGAAAACGCGCGGCAGGGTAACCCCATGCCCGCTCGAGATGCCAGCAATGCGTCAGCCGGCTACATCGGCCAGCAGGTCACCGGCGCGGATGCGCAACAACTTCAATGGCCCAAGGCTGCCGCCCTCTACGCTCACGTCCTGGGCCAGGGCCTTGTTCACCGCATTGATCTCGGCACTGCGCCCGATCACACGTTCGTAGGCCTGAAGCGACAGTTCTTCGCTGAAACCCTGCTCCAGGGTGCGCTGGGCCAGTTGCAACGCGGCGATGAAATAGTGCTGGCCGGCAACCGGTATCTGCACTTCCTCATCGTTGTCGTCATAGGCGATGAAATATCCGCTGCAAAGCTCCACGCCCAGGCGCTTGAGTACCGGCCAGCCCAAGGCGGTGGGCACGAAGACATTGAGTTTTTCCGCAGCGATCCGCGAGTGGCCGCGTTCTTGCAGCAGCTCGACGATCCGATCTTCATCGGCCTCGGGATGGGCCGCGATGATCTGCAGGGTCTCGAGTACCGCTCGCTGGGCGCTTTGGTGATCGAGGGAAGAACAATAGACACAGTCTGGCGAGGAGGTATCGGTCACGGGAGGTCGAAGGTCCATATCGGTGGTGGAAACGGGCGGCAGGGTAAACCCTTGGCCGCCCGGACTCCAGCACCCTGGCTGGCGCTACTTGATCACCACCGGGTTCACCGGGGCGCCGCTGCCGCCGACGATCTTCAACGGCGCGGCGGTGTAGAGGAAGGTCCACTGGCCATCGGCCGCGCAGTCCTCAGCCAGGTCCTCGAGCAGCACGATCTCGGTGAAGGCGATGCCCAGGTTGCGCATCAGTGCGCAATGCAGCGGGATCTGCACCCCCGACGCCGGATCGGTGATCACCTCGTTGGCGATGGTATCGGTCACCAGGTTGGGGATCTCCATCTGGTCGAACCACTCCACCAGCTCGCGGCTGTAGGTCAGCCCCGGCTCCACCAGGTCCTTGAAGAACTCGGTCTTGCCGTACTCATAGAAAGCCCCCATGGAGCCGGTGCGGATGATCAGGATGTCGCGCTTTTCGATGACAACGCCCTGGGCCTTGGCCGCGGCCAGCAGGTCCTGGTGATCGAAGGTCTCGCCACGGCCCAGGTACTTCTTGCCCCGGTGGCGGGCCATGTCGATCAGTACCGCACGCCCCACGATCCCGCGTTCGGCGATCGGCAGCACGCTGGCTTTGGCCATGCCACCCACCGTAGTGCTGGCGTCGTAGCCGTTCCACAACTGGTTGTCATACCAGGCATGGCCCAAGGCGTCGTACTGGGTCGAGCCCTGCAACTGCATGAAGATCACGTCGTCGCAATACTCGGCACCGCCGCCCATCGAGGGCTGCTTGCCGGCCTGGTAGTGACTGCGGTCCAGGGTGTTGAAGCGCATGGATGGGCTGCGCGCCGGCCACATCGGATCGCCGCCCGGATGGCCGATCTGCACCTGCAGGGTGAAGGTCTTGCCCTGGCGCACCGCGGCAACGCCACGCAGCACCTCGGCCTGCTGCAGGTAGTTGAGGGCGCCGACCTCGTCGTCTGGCCCCCATTTGCCCCAGTTCCTGGGCAGTCCCTCGAGGAGCCTGGCGATATCGGGCTGGTTGTTGTGGTCGATCCCGCACATATCGATTGCACTCCTTAGCTTGGGTTGGAACAGCCGGACGCCTTCTATACACAACGAGCGCAGTCCAGAGCAAGGTAAGAGTTGCCAGCGCAAGAGCCCCCCCGAGCCGTGCCTGCCCGGGGTCCTTTGTCCAACCTCAACGCCCGGAAAAACGCAGGCGCGAGAGCTGGCGCAAGTCGCCTTCCCGGTAGTAGTCGTCGCTCCAGCTATCGTTGGTGGCCAGGGGCTGGACCTGCTTGAGCGCCAATTGCCGGGCGAAGTAACGGAACCGGTAGTGCTCGTAGAAGCGCAGCAGTTCCAGGCCATAGCGGTCCGCCAGGTCGGTATCGCCACGGATGATCAGGAAGTTCTCGTCGTTGCCCTGGCTGGCGCCGACACTGAGGTTGTGGCTGCCGCTGATGATCACCGGCGCATCGCTGGTGAAATCGGTGACCACAGCCTTGGTGTGCACCAGCAAGTTGCCCTTCTGCCCCTTGAGGCCTTCCTTGAGCCAGCCTTCCAGGCCGTTGTTGAGCAAGGCCGTGGCGGCGAACTCCGCCGTGCGGTCGGCATGGAAACCGGTGATGCGGCTGGCGGTATTCTGCAGGCCATAGCGCAGCACGTCGTCGTGGGGCTGGCCGAGCAAGGCATCGAGGATCCGGTCGGGCAAGGCAAAGGCGGTGACGAACAGCAAGTCACGGCGGGCGCCGTTGATGATCCGCACGAACTCGTCGAGGTCGCCCTGCCCGGTTCGCGGCGAGAAACCGGCGAACAGCGCTGCCGCAGGCTGCATGGGGTTGTGCTGGGTCAACCATTTGCGGGTGGCACCGACATCCGCCGGCGCTGCCCAGATCTGCTCGAACACTTGCAGGTAGCGGCTGGCGATGTCCGTGTTGTCCAGGCAGTGCACCACGTTGGCCTGGCGGTACACGCCATTGGCGGTGAAGTTGGTGCTGCCGCACAGGACCGCGATGTCCTGGCGCTGCCCGCCGGCATCCAGGCGACCGAGGACGATGAACTTGTCGTGGAAGATGGCGTGGGTCACTCGCCCGCGCTTACAAGCCTCGGGCAAGTGCTGCAGGCTGGCCTGGTTCTGCGCCGTGTCATCGTCCCCGGGACCTGCGTGATACAGCACCCGCACCTGCACGCCCCGGTCGAAAGCGGCATTGACCGCAGCGACAATGGCCGGCAACTGGTACTCGTAGATGGCGATATCCAGGCACCAGCTGGCATCGGCGGCCCGCTGGATGAACCCCAGCAGTTGCCCCAACAGGCCGTTTTCCAGCCATTGCCGGGGCGCGTCCGGCCAGGCTTCGATGGGCAGGTTCTTGTTGGCGCTGAGCAAAGCGTCCAGCTCGGAAAACTTGCGCGAGAACGCCTGGCTGGCAGCCACTGCCCGATTGAAGATCACCCGTTGCCCGGCAGGCAGGCCATTATCGGCGGTGATGCCAAGTTGCAGCATTTCTCCCAATTGCGGCGCAGCGGCGCTGCCATAGACCAGGTACACCCGGTAATTGAGGGTGGCACCGGGGTGGACGGCGTAGTCGGCCCAACGGAATTTCTGCAACGGCGCCTGGTTGCTGGGCGTGGCGTTGTACTGGGGGAAGGTGTGGGTCTTGCCGGGGAAAGTCAGGCTGTTGAACAGGAACAGCCAGGGCTTGTCGCCGGTCTGTTTCTCGATGGCGAAACCCAGCAAGCCCTGGCGCCGGCTGGCATCCAGGTCCATGGCCAGCAGCACGCCATTGGTGCCAGCGTAGGCCTTGACCCGAAAATCGTCCTTGTCGTTGTGCACCAGTACCCGCATGGCATCGCTCCACTGATTGGCGCAGGCAGTGTAGCTGCCGCTACCGGCCGTGCATGGCTCGATATGAGCCCTGGGACAGCGCTCTTGGAGCAACAGGTAGATCGCGCTACCAAGCCTTGCGGCCACTGCGCGCCCGTACGCAGCCTCGGCACGAGCCACGGGGCTTGGGGTCCTACAGGTCGATATGGTGGTAGTCGGCGCCCAGGCGCTGGGCCAGCTCCCGGGCGCGACCGAGGCGGATCGGGCTGCGCTCGATGTCCAGCAACAGGGTCGGACAATTCAGAGCGTCGACCGGCGGCAGGGTCTTCAAGCGCCCGTCGGTGATCAGCAACACCCGCTGCTGTTCTGCCGGCCAGCGCCGTTGCCGCTGCTCCAGCCACTGCCGGGCCTCGGCCAGGGCCTGGGGCAATGGCGTACCGCCGCCGGCGCCCAGGCCATCGAGCCAGTGCCGCAGGTCCTTGGAAGCCTTGAGCCCCTGGACCTGCCAATGTGGCGCCCGACCGCTGGCGGTGAGCAAGGCCAGGCGCGCCCGCTGCCGGTAGGCATCGTCGAACAGCTGCGCCAGCAGGCCCTTGGCATCGCTCAAGGCGTGATGCCGGCGCGTCGAGGCCGAGGCGTCGACGATCACCAGCCACAACTCATGGGGCGTGCGACTGCGCAGTTGCCACAGCAGGTCCTCGACCAGGCGTGGGCGGCCCTTGAGCAAGGTGCCTGGCCAGTTGATACGACCGCAACTCGCCGCCCGGCTGCGGCCTTGTCGTCCCTGGTCCAGGCGCCCCGGCCGGGGCTTGGCATCCGCCCCCAGGCCAGAGCGGGAACGGATGCCTAGGGCTTTTTTGGCCAGCTGGGTACCTCGCGCCGGGCGCCGGTGGGCAGTGCCTGGGCCGGCATGTCACCCCATTGGCCCGCGCCTTCGCGGGCCTCGCGCTGCGCCCCGGACTGCTGCGGTGCCGGCGACTGGGGCTGCTGCGCCGGTGCGGCGGGCGCCTGCCCGCGCCGATGGCGCAAGGCGAATTCCGCCACCGCGTCGATATCCTCCTCGGCGATGGCCGAAGCGCCACGCCAGGCGGCATGGGCCCGGGCGGCCCGCAGCCAGACCAGGTCGGCACGCAAGCCGTCGACCCCGGCGGCGAAACAGCGCTCGGTGATCTGCGCCAGGGCCTGGTCATCCAGGGCGATACGCTCCAGCAGCATCCGCGCCTGCTGGCAGCGCTGGCGCAGTTCGGCCTGGGCCTGGGCCCATTGGTTGCAGAAACCCTGCGGGTCGCTATCGAAATCCAGGCGCCGACGGATGATCTGCCCGCGTTCCAGAGGCAGGACCTGGCCGCTCAAGGCCACGTTGAGACCGAAGCGGTCCAGCAGTTGCGGGCGCAACTCGCCCTCCTCCGGGTTCATGGTGCCGATCAGCACGAACTTCGCCGAATGCCGATGGGAAATGCCATCGCGCTCGATGAGGTTGGTGCCACTGGCCGCCACGTCCAGCAGCAAGTCCACCAGGTGGTCGGGCAGCAGGTTGACCTCATCGACATACAACACCCCGCCGTCGGCCTTGGCCAGAACGCCCGGGGAGAACTGCGCCCGCCCCTCGCCCAGGGCTGCATCCAGGTCCAGGGTACCCACCAGCCGCTCTTCGCTGGCCCCCAGGGGCAAGGTGACGAACTGCCCGCTGGCCAGCAAATCCGCCAGCCCCCGGGCCAGGGTCGACTTGGCCATGCCCCGTGGCCCCTCGATCAACACGCCACCGATCTTCGGGTCGATGGCGGTCAGGCACAGGGCCAGCTTCAGGGCATCGGCGCCGACCACGGCCGACAAGGGGAAATGCGGGGTGTCGCTCATCTAGGGTTCTCGCTTGGGTCGGGGGTCCCGAAGGACGATTTCGCGAGCCGGCTCGCGATCGAGTGCGCAGCATTCGCCGCGTCAGGGCACCTCTAAAAAACGTAGGCGAAGCAGTCAGCGCAAGGCAAAAACAGGCGAAAAAGCGCAGTTTACAAGGGGTCAATGAGCATTTTGACCGGGCTGGCGCACCAGCCTGTTTTTAACGCAGCGATGACAACGCAGGTAGTTTTCAGAGGTGCCCTCAGGAGTCTTCTTCTATATCCAGCAGCAGATGCTCCAGGGCCTCGCGATAGGCTCCGGGCTGCTGCCACAGGCCGCGCTGCTGGGCCTCCAGCAAACGCTCGGTCATATCGCGCAAGGCGTGGGGATTATGCTGGCGAACGAACTCGCGGGTCGAGTCGTCCAGCAGGTAGGCATCGGCCAGCAAGGCGTACTGATGGTCGTCGATCAGTTCGGTGGTGGCATCGAAGGCGAACAGGTTGTCCAGGGTCGCGGCCATTTCGAAGGCACCCTTGTAACCGTGGCGCTTGACCCCCTCGATCCATTTCGGGTTCACCGCCCGGGAACGGATCACCCGGTTGAGCTCTTCCTTGAGGCTGCGGATCTTCGGCAGGTCGGGCTGGCTGTGATCGCCGTGGTAGCTGGCGACCTTGGCCCCGCCCAGGCTTTCCACCGCCGCCAGCATGCCGCCCTGGAACTGGTAGTAGTCGTTGGAATCCAGCAGGTCGTGCTCGCGGTTGTCCTGGTTCTGCACCACCGCCTGGACCCGGCCCAGGCGAGCGGCGAACTGTTCGCGGGCGGCGGTGCCTTCATCGCTGCCGCCGTAGGCGTAGCCGCCCCAGTTGAGGTAGACCTCGGCCAGGTCCTCGCGGCTCTGCCACAGCCGACCGTCGATGGCGCCCTGGACCCCGGCGCCATAGGCCCCGGGCTTGGCCCCGAAGATCCGCCAGCCAGCCTGGCGCGCCGCTGCTTCCGGGTCCAGGCCGCCAGCCTGCAAGGCTTCGCGTTCGGCACGGACCCTGGCCGCCAGGGGGTTCATGTCGGCCGGCTCGTCCAGGGCCGCCACCGCCTGCACCGCCGCGTCGAACAGGCGGATGAGGTTGGCGAAGGCATCGCGGAAGAACCCGGAAATCCGCAGGGTCACGTCGACCCGAGGCCGGTCCAGCAGGCTCAAGGGCAGGATCTCGAAGTCGTCGACCCGCTGGCTGCCGGTGGCCCAGACGGGCCGCACGCCCATCAGCGCCATGGCCTGGGCGATATCGTCGCCACCGGTGCGCATGGTGGCCGTGCCCCAGACCGAGAGGCCCAGCTGCAGCAGGTGGTCGCCGTGATCCTGCAGGTGGCGCTCGAGGATCAGGTTGGCCGACTGGAAACCGATGCGCCAGGCAGTGGTAGTGGGCAGGTTGCGCACATCCACGGAATAGAAATTGCGCCCGGTGGGCAGCACGTCCAGGCGCCCGCGACTGGGCGCGCCGCTGGGGCCCGCCGGCACGAAGCGGCCTTGCAGGGCATCGAGCAGGCCGCGCATCTCCGCCGGGCCGCAGGCATCCAGGCGCGGTGCCACTACCTCGCGCAAGCCTTCGATGATGCTGCGTACCGGCTCCCAACCGGCTTCGTCCAGTTGTGCTACCGGGCCTTGCAAGGCTGCCTCGATCAAGCGCCCGGCGTAGATTTCCAGACGTTCACGCACATCGCCAGCGGTGCGCCACAAAGCATCGCTGAGCTGTTGCAGGGGCTGTGGGCGCCGCCCGGTCCAGGGTTCGGCCAGGGCGCAATCCAGCGGATCGAACCCCAACTCGAAGGCCTTGGCCAGGGCCCGCAACAGGCTGGCGTGGGCGCCCTTGCCATCGCCCCGGGGGATGCGCAGCAGGGCCAGCAACGTATCGATGCGCAAGCGCCCTTCTGGCGATTCGCCGAACACATGCAGGCCGTCGCGGATCTGCGATTCCTTGAGATCGCACAGGTAGGTGTCCAGCCGTGGCAGCCAGAGCGCCGCATCGGCTTCGCCTTCCAGTGGTCCGTCCAGTTGCAGCTCGCGGTCGATCTGGGTCTCGCGCACCAGGCGCAAGATGTCCCGTTGCAGCTCCCGGGCGCGGCGCGGGTCGAGCAACTGGGCCTCGTAATACTCGTCGGCCAGCAGCTCCAGGTTACGCAGCGGGCCATAGGTTTCGGCGCGGGTCAGGGGCGGCATCAGGTGATCGATGATCACCGCCTGGGTCCGGCGCTTGGCCTGGGCGCCCTCCCCTGGGTCGTTGACGATGAACGGGTAGATGTTCGGCAGCGGCCCCAGCAAGGCGTCCGGCCAGCACTGGGCCGACAGGCCGACACCCTTGCCCGGCAGCCACTCGAGGTTGCCGTGCTTGCCGACGTGGATCACTGCGTGGGCGCCGTAGACCTGGCGCAGCCAGAAATAGAACGCCAGGTAGGCATGGGGCGGCACCAGGTCCGGGTCGTGGTACACCGCGCTGGGGTCGACCTGGTAACCCCGGGCCGGCTGGATGCCGATGAAGGTCAGGCCCAGGCGCAGGCCAGCGACCATCAGCCGCCCGTTGCGGAACATCGGGTCCTGCTCCGGGGCGCCCCAGCGCTCCAGCACCGCTTGGCGGTTGGCCTCGGGCAATGCCTGGAATAGGCGCTGGTAATCGTCCAGGGCCAGGCTCTGCTGGCAAGGGCGCAGGTCGAGGCTGTCCAGATCGTTGCTGACGCCACCGAGCAATTGCTGGATCAGCTCGGTGCCGCTGGCCGGCAGCTCGCCAGGCAGCGGATAACCCTCGGCCTGCAAGGCCTTGAGAATGTTCAGCGCCGCCGCCGGGGTATCCAGGCCCACGCCGTTGCCGATGCGCCCGTCGCGGGTCGGGTAGTTGGCCAGGACCAGGGCGATGCGCTTCTGGTGGTTGTCCAGGCGGCCCAGCTCGACCCAGTTGCTTGCCAGCCGGGCGACGAAGTCCATGCGCTCGGGCTGGCCGCGGTAGCAGACCACGTCCGACTGGCTGCGCTCACTGCGCCAGGCCAGGTCCTTGAAGCTGATGGGCCGGCTGATGATGCGTCCATCCAGTTCGGGCAAGGCGATGTGCATGGCCAGGTCCCGTGGGCCCAGGCCCTGTTCGCTGGCCTGCCAGCCCGGCTCGTTGTCCTGGGCGCAGATGGCCTGGATCACCGGGATGTCGCGGCGAAACGGTCGCAGGTGTGGCGCCTCGGGGCTGGACTGGGCGAAACCGGTGGTGTTGAGGATCACTCCCGCACCGGTCTCATCCAGCCAGTCTTGCACCTGCGCCAGGCAGCCAGGCTCCTTGAGGCTGGCCACGGCGATCGGCAAGGGGTTGAGACCGGCAGCCGCAAGGCGCTGGCAGAACAGGTCGATGAATGCGGTGTTGGCCGCCTGCAAGTGCGAGCGATAGAACAGCAGCGCCGCCACCGCCTGGCCGGGCTGCCAGTGGGCCTGCCAATCCGCCAGGCTGGCCTGGCTCCTGGCCGGGTGATAGAGCGCGGTGCGCGGCAGCACCTGCGGTTCGCTCCAGGGGTAATCGCGCCCCAGCAAGCCGCTCAGGCAGCGGTAGAAATTCAACGCATTTTCTCGCCCGCCCTGTCGCAGGAACTGCCACAGGCGGTCGCGCTCCACGGCCGACACCGTGCTCAGGTCGCTGAGCTCCGGGTCGGGCCGGTCGTCCCCCGGCACCAGGATCAGTTGCACCCCGCGCCGGGACAGCTCCACCAGTTGCTCGACGCCATAACGCCAGTAGGCGATGCCACCGTGCAGGGAAATCAGGATGACCTTGGCATGGCGCAGCACCTGGTCGACGTACAGGTCCACCGAGGCGTGGTTCTGCACCTGCATCGGGTTGGCCAGGCGAAAGCTGGGGTAGTCCGCTGGCAGTTGCTCGGCGGCCTCGGCCAGCAGCGCCAGGCTGGAGTCGCCGCTGCACAGGATCACCAGCTCGGCGGGGGTTTGTCCAAGGTCGGCGATGTTGTCATCCGACACGAATCCGCCGGGCTGGGTCCTGAGCAGGTGCATGGGTCAGGCGCCCAGGGCGGCGCGCAGTTGCGCTTCCAGCTGGGTTGCATCCAGTTCCTGGCCGATCAGCACCAGGCGGGTGATGCGTTTCTCATCAGCGCCCCACTTGCGGTCGAAGTGCTTGTCGAAACGGGTGCCCACGCCCTGGAGCAGCAGGCGCATCGGCTTGCCGGGGATCGCCGCAAAACCCTTGACCCGCAGGATGCCGTGCTTGACCACCAGTTGGGTCAGGGCATCGAGCAGCAGGCTTTCGTCGGCCTCGGGCAGCTCGATGGAGATCGAGTCGAAGGCGTCGTGGTCATGGTCGTCATGATCGTCGCCGTCATGGTGATGGTCATGGTGGCTGTGACGGCTGTCGATGTGCTCCTCGGAACCGGCACCCACGCCCAGCAGTACGTCCAGGGGCAGGCGCCCGCTGCTGGCCTCGATCACCTTGACCGCCGGCGGCAGCTCCTCGGCCACTTCCTGGCGGACCTTGGCCAGGTCGGCCGGATCGATCAGGTCGGTCTTGTTGAGGATCACCAGGTCGGCGCTGGACAACTGGTCGGCGAACAGCTCGTGCAGTGGCGACTCGTGGTCCAGGTTGGGGTCGAGCTTGCGCTGGGCGTCCACCTGGTCCGGGAAGGCGGCGAAGGTGCCGGCGGCCACGGCCGGGCTGTCGACCACGGTGATCACCGCATCGACGGTGCAGGCGCTGCGGATTTCCGGCCACTGGAAGGCTTGCACCAGGGGCTTGGGCAGGGCCAGGCCGCTGGTTTCGATGAGGATATGGTCCAGGTCGCCACGGCGGGCCACCAGTTCACGCATCACCGGGAAGAATTCTTCCTGCACGGTGCAGCACAGGCAGCCGTTGGCCAATTCGAAGACCCGGCCGCTGGCCTCTTCCTCGGTGCAGCCGATGGAGCACTGCTTGAGGATCTCGCCGTCGATGCCCAGTTCGCCGAACTCGTTGACGATCACCGCGATACGACGACCCTGGGCGTTGTCCAGCATGTGCCGCAGCAAGGTGGTCTTGCCCGAGCCCAGGAAGCCAGTGACGATGGTGACGGGAAGTTTGGCCAGTGTTTTCATCGGATGCCCTTTTGGCGAAGGAGGCGGGCATACGGGACGACAGGCACGGCGCGGGCCAGGTGCTGATTTCGCCACCGGATCACCCCGCCCGGTTGTAGTGAGAATCTGGGTCGAGGCAGGTCTCCTGGCTGGGGGCTTGCCAGTCCAGAACTGGCGCTTCCTGTGCCTTCCCGCCGGCGTCATGGACGCCAGGCAGTGGCCGTGCAGGAATGGAACCCTTCACAGTTGCGGGGGCAGCCGCGGCTTCTACCGCGTTCCCGTCTTAGCTTCGACCGCTGGCCGAAGAACCTCGAAGGCGCAAGGCTACGCAGAGGGCGGAGGACGGTCAATGCACATATGCGACGGCTTCCCGTGCCAACCGGCGATTGACGGCGCTCCCTTGCCCATGATTTGCTACACAACTTGTTACGGGTGCCCTTCACAGGGTGAAACGGGAAACCGGTGAATCACGCGCTTGCCAGCGGTGACCAGTCCGGTGCTGCCCCCGCAACGGTAAGCGAGCGAAGTGTCAGATCCACTGTGCCCCCGGGCATGGGAAGGCGACACTTGCCGGCATGGCATGACCCGCCCTGCCCCTCGCGAGCCCGGAGACCGGCCCGCAATACACGAATAACAAACCCGCGGTGGGCGGGCGCTGTTGCAAACCCTGCGTGAACGCCACGCGGGGTTTTCCTGCGCCGCTTCCCGCCGACAAACCCAAGGGAACGCGCCATGTCGACCATCAGCAGCACCAGCCATTCCGCCAGCAGCACCGCCACCCTGAGCCAGCGCCTGGTAGCCGCCATCGGTGCCTCGATCCTTGGCGCCTGCCTGGTGTACTTCGCCGGCTTCTCGCATATCGAGGCGGTGCACAACGCCGCCCACGACACCCGCCACAGCGCCGCCTTCCCTTGCCACTGAGACCCGTCCGATGATCAAGCGTATCGCGCAAACCGCGGGCTTCACCGGGCTGCTGGCCGCCCTGCTGCTGACCTTGCTGCAAAGCTTCTGGGTCGCGCCATTGATTCTCCAGGCGGAAACCTACGAAAAGGCCCCGGCCACCGAGGCAGTCCATGAACACGCCCCGGGCGCCATGGCCGGGCACGTCCACGATGAAGAAGCATGGGAACCGGAGGACGGCTGGCAGCGAGTGCTGTCCACCACCGGCGGCAACCTGGTGGTCGCCGTGGGCTTCGCCCTGATGCTGGCAGGCCTCTACACCCTGCGCGCACCGAGCCGCACTTCCCAGGGCCTGCTCTGGGGCCTGGCCGGCTACGCCACCTTCTGCCTGGCACCCACCCTGGGCCTGCCGCCGGAGCTGCCGGGCACCGCCGCGGCCGACCTGGTGCAGCGCCAGACCTGGTGGGTCGGTGCCGCTGCGTCCACTGCCGTGGGCCTGGCACTGATCGTGTTCGCCGGCAACTGGCTGCTGAAGTTGCTGGGCGCGGCCATCATCGCCGTGCCCCATGTGATCGGCGCTCCCCAACCGGAAGTGCATTCGATGCTGGCCCCCGAAGCACTGGAGGCACAGTTCAAGATCGCCTCGCAATTGACCAATGCCGCCTTCTGGCTGGCCCTGGGCTTGATCAGCGCCTGGCTGTTCCGGCGCAAGGGCGAGGATGGCCAGCGGGCATGATCACCGAGCCGGCCCTGGTGGTCGGCCTGGGTTGTCGCAAGGGCTGCCCGGCCAGCGCCCTGCGCGCCCTGCTGGACCAGGTGTTGCGGGCCCATGGCCTGGACCTGGGCCAGGTACGGGCCCTGGCCAGCATCGACCTGAAGCAGGCTGAACCGGGCCTGCTGGAGCTGGCGCAGCAGTTGTCGCTGCCATTGACCTTCTTCAGCAGTGCCCAACTGGCGCCCTACGACTCCCGCCTGAGCCACAGGTCGCAGGCCGCATTCGAACGCACCGGCTGTCATGGCGTCGCCGAAAGCGCCGCCCTGGCCATGGCCGAATGCCTGCAAGCAGGCTCGGCGCAACTGCTGGTGCCCCGGCAAAAATCCGCCGAAGCCACCCTGGCATTGGCTGTTTGCCCGTAGAATCACCGATAATCCCCGCCCTCGATCATGAGCGATCTTCATCATGAAGCCCGCTCGCCCCCTTTTTCACAGGACACTGCCATGACTGTCTACTTCATCGGCGCCGGCCCCGGCGACCCGGAACTGATCACCGTCAAGGGCCAGCGCCTGATACATCGCTGTCCGGTGATCATCTACGCCGGCTCCCTGGTGCCCCAGGCGGTGCTCGAGGGACATAGCGCAGTACGGGTGATCAACAGTGCCGAGCTGCATCTGGAACAGATCATCGAGGCCATCCGCGAAGCCCATGCCCAGGGCCAGGATGTAGCCCGGGTGCACTCCGGCGATCCAAGCCTGTACGGCGCCATCGGCGAGCAGATCCGTTGCCTGCGGGAGCTGGGGATTGCTTTCGAGATCGTCCCCGGAGTCACCGCCACCGCCGCCTGCGCCGCATTGCTGGGAGCGGAGCTGACCTTGCCCGATGTCTCCCAGAGCGTGATCCTCACCCGCTACGCGGACAAGACCAGCATGCCGGCCGGGGAAGAGTTCGCCAGCCTGGCGGCCCATGGCGCCACCATGGCCATCCACTTGGGGGTCAACCACCTGGAGCGTATCGTCGCCGAACTGCTGCCCCACTACGGTGCCGACTGCCCGATCGCGGTGGTGCACCGGGCCACCTGGCCGGACCAGGACTGGGTGCAGGGGACCCTGGCGGATATCGCAGCCAAGGTAGCCGCCAAGGGCTTCCGGCGCACCGCGCTGATCCTGGTGGGCCGGGTATTGGCCGCCGATGCCTTCAGTGAGTCGTCGCTGTACCGCGCCGGCCACGCCCACCTCTATCGGCCCTGACCTACTTGCTCACGCCCAGGGGCCTGGTTCCAGGCATAAAAAAACGGCGCTCACGGGGCGCCGTTTTTTTGTGTCGCAGCGAACGCCTTAGTAGTAGGCGTTTTCTTTCTGCGTATGGTCAGTGACGTCGCGCACGCCCTTGAGCTCAGGAATACGCTCGAGCAGGGTGCGCTCGATGCCGTCCTTCAAGGTCACGTCGGCCTGGCCACAACCCTGGCAACCGCCACCGAACTGCAGCACGGCGATGCCGTCTTCGACCACGTCGATCAGGCTGACCTGGCCGCCGTGGCTGGCCAGCCCGGGGTTGATCTCGGTTTGCAGGTAGTAGTTGATGCGCTCGTTGATCGGGCTGTCGGCGTTGACCATGGGCACCTTGGCGTTGGGAGCCTTGATGGTCAGCTGGCCGCCCATGCGGTCGGTGGCGTAGTCGACGACTGCATCATCGAGGAAACCTTCACTGAAGGCATCGATGTAGGCAGTGAAGCTCTTGAGGCCCAGGGCCTTGTCTTCGGGTTTTTCTTCGCCCGGCTTGCAATAGGCGATGCAAGTCTCGGCGTACTGGGTACCTGGTTGGGTGATGAAGATGCGGATGCCGATCCCCGGGGTGTTCTGCTTGGACAGCAGATCAGCCAGATAATCGTGGGCGGCGTCGGTAATGGTTATGGCGCTCATGATGGTTCCTCGCAGACGTGGGCGCAGTTTACGCCAATCGATGTCGCTGAAAAAGTCCTAGTGTTTTTGTCAGGATAGACCTTGGTCTGAGACGCCCCCGCAGGCTTCTGCGCATCCGGGGGCGGCGACCGCTCTATCTCAGAGGTTTTCGTAGCGGTTCATATCCATGACCCCAGCCTCGACCGGATCGGTTTCCTGCAAGAAGCGGGTCTGGTCATGGAAGTACTGCCAGAACTGCGGATGGCTGCGACGGATGCCCCAGCGCTCGACGATCTTCTCGAAGCTTTCGGCATCGCGGGCTTCCTGCATGGCCGTGACGAACTCCGGCACCTCGGCGGACGGGATGTCGAACATGAAGTTCGGATAGCTGCTGAGGATGCCGGGGAAGATGGTCAGGGTATCCAGCCCCGGCTGGTAGCGCAGCGATTCGCCGAGCATGAAGGCCACGTTGCTGTGGGCCCGGTTGCGCAGCATGCTGTAGAACTGGCGCTTGCCGCCGGGCGTCTGGACCCGCAGCAAGGTGGCTTCAGGCAACTGCTCGATGACCTTGAGCCCGGCCGCCGGCCGCGACGCCAGACCGCTCAGGGCCTGTTCGGCATCTTGCAGGGCCGGGTCGATGTTGGGTCGCGAGCAATAGGCGCTGTCGCAGCGGTTGATCGGGTCCGGCTTGGCATTGAGCTCGCCGTAGCGCGCCAGCAACTGGTTGGCGAAATCCTTCTTCGGATCCTTGGCGTCCAGCTTCAGGGCGCTGCGCTTGCTGTCGTCGATGGACTCGTAGTCCAGCCACATCTTGAACTTGCCGCTGTTCTGGTACCAGTCGTCGAGGAAGTCCTCGCGGGTGCCGGCGGGCATCAGGCGCAGGAAGTTCTGCTCGGCGCCATTGCGGATCAGGTCGAAGTACAGCCGGGTCTGGGCCTGGTGCGAGACGTTGCCGAACACGTCGAAGTTCACTGCCAGCTGGTAATAGGTGCGCTCCAGCAATGGATAGTCGAACAGCCACATCGTCTGCGGAATCTCGCCGATCAGGCCCTTGGTCACCGAGGCGCTGTCGAAGTGCCGAAAGATGCTCAACAGCGCGTTGTCGTTGCCGGCCCACAGTGTCGACCAACTGGGCGCCGGGGCCTCGGCATAGGAATCGCGGCGCAGGACCTCGTACTCGTTGCGCTTGTCGCGGTAGGCCAGCCACAGGCTGAGCACGCTGCCGACATCGTCGTTCTGCCCCGGCATCGCCAGCAGGGGCGTGGCCTGGCCGCGATAGGCCGGGTCAGTGATGTACAGGTCATGTTCCGGGGCCTGGAACAGCGCCCAGAAGTTGTCGCGGATCACATCGGTGGCGATCTGTCCGCGGCATACCGGGCCCCGGATGAAGGTACGCACGAAGTACTCGGCGTTATCCAGCATGAACTGGTAGCGGGCCTTGGCCGGAATCGCCTCGAAGGTCTCGAACGGGTTGGCCCGGCGCGCCGGCCCATAACCGGGCAAGGCGTTGACCTGCCAGTCGCCGCTGTAGAACAGGGTCTTGACCCGGGCCAGCTTCGCCGCACCCAACGGGTAAGTGATGTGGGTCTTGTGCACGATCACCCCTTGCACCGGCCACAGGCGGTAGTACACCTGGGTGCCCGGGTCGTCGTTGGGGCGTCGGGTATTGATCAGGTCGATGGGCTGGCCAGTGGGGGTACGCGAGCGCACCCACTGGAAGAAATGCCCCGGCTCACCGCCTTCGAAATAGATGTGGGCGAGGAACCAATGCTCGTAGAGCCAGCGCGCCACCAGGCTTTCCCGGGCGCCAGGGGCGTTGAGCAGGTTTTCCCATTGGACCACCTGCAGGCTTTCCCGGGCGCTGGGGGCCAGGCCCTGCTCATCGATCGGCGCGCCGGAAGCCAGCCAGCGCTGTAGCGTCTGGTACTGCTGGCTGGTCAGGCCGGTGACCGCCAGGGGCATGCCTTCCTTGGGATGGGCGCCGGCATACCCGTCGAACTCGGCCGGCTGCGGGCACATGTTTTCCCGGTTCAGGCCCAGGACGATCTCACTGGGCAGCTTGGCATTGGGTTGCAGCGGCGTACGGTGCCCCAATTCCAGCATGCGCGCCATCAGTGCCGCCTGGCTGCCCTGGGCGTCGAGCACCGAATAGAACCCGCGGCTCTGCCAGGCCGCCTTGCCGCTGGCGTCGTAGAACAACCGGGTCGGATCCTGGGCCTTGCTCCGCTCACCGTCGTATACCGGCGCCTTCGACGCGCCACGGGCGGCACCTTCGCCACTGCCCAGGTTGAGCTGGCAAGCCGAGTCGTAGCAGGCATGGCAAGCCACGCATTTCTCGGTGAAGATCGGCTGGATATCGCGGGTATAGGAAATCGCCGGCGCCGGACCTTGCGCCATGCACAGTGAACTCAATAGCAGCAGCACGCTGCTGACGGCAAAACGATACGGCATGTCCCTGGTCCCGAAAGTAAAAACGTCGCGATTCTACCGGTCCGCCCGGCGAACCAACATGAACGATATTCATGCAAAACCGACACATGCCGCAAAACCATGCAGGTTTGCTATTCTCCACGCCCTCGTAATGGCCTTTCCAGGTAGCTCCCATGTCTGACCGCAGTGCTCGCCTCCACGCTCTCCAACAAGCCCTCAAGGAGCGCATCCTGATCCTCGATGGCGGCATGGGGACCATGATCCAGAGCTACAAGCTCGAGGAGCGGGACTACCGTGGCGAACGCTTCGCCGACTGGCCCAGCGATGTCAAGGGCAACAACGACCTGCTGGTACTGACCCGTCCGGACGTGATCGGCGCGATCGAGAAAGCCTACCTGGACGCCGGGGCCGACATCCTCGAGACCAACACCTTCAACGCCACCCAGGTGTCCCAGGCCGACTACGGCATGGAAGCGCTGGTCTACGAACTGAACGTAGAAGGTGCCCGCGTGGCTCGCAAGGTGGCCGACGCGAAAACCCTGGAAACCCCGGATAAGCCGCGCTTCGTCGCCGGCGTCCTGGGCCCGACCAGCCGCACCTGCTCGATCTCCCCGGACGTCAACGATCCGGGCTATCGCAACGTCACTTTCGACGAACTGGTGAGCAACTACACCGAGGCCACTCGTGGCCTGATCGAGGGCGGCGCCGACCTGATCCTGATCGAGACCATCTTCGACACCCTCAACGCCAAGGCGGCGATCTTCGCCGTGCAGCAGGTGTTCGAGGAGGACAACGTCGAACTGCCGATCATGATCTCCGGCACCATCACCGACGCCTCCGGCCGCACGTTGTCGGGCCAGACCACCGAAGCGTTCTGGAACTCCGTGCGCCATGCCAACCCGATCTCGGTGGGCCTGAACTGCGCCCTGGGCGCCAAGGACCTGCGTCCCTACCTGGAAGAGCTGTCGACCAAGGCCGACACTCATGTTTCGGCCCACCCCAACGCCGGCCTGCCCAACGCCTTCGGCGAATACGACGAAACCCCGGCGGAAATGGCCGCGGTGGTCGAGGAGTTCGCCGCCAGCGGCTTCCTCAACATCATCGGCGGCTGCTGCGGCACCACTCCGCCGCATATCCGGGCCATCGCCGAGGCCGTGGCCAAACACAAGCCACGGGTCATCCCGGAGATTCCCAAGGCTTGCCGACTGTCGGGCCTGGAGCCGTTCACCATCGATCGCCAGTCGTTGTTCGTCAACGTCGGCGAACGCACCAACATCACCGGCTCCGCCAAGTTCGCCCGGCTGATCCGCGAAGAAAACTACACCGAGGCCCTGGAAGTCGCCCTGCAGCAGGTCGAGGCTGGCGCCCAGGTGATCGACATCAACATGGACGAAGGGATGCTCGATTCCCAGGCCGCCATGGTCCGCTTCCTCAACCTGATCGCCGGTGAGCCGGACATCTCCCGCGTGCCGATCATGATCGACTCCTCCAAGTGGGAAGTGATCGAGGCGGGCCTCAAGTGCATCCAGGGCAAGGGCATCGTCAACTCGATCTCGATGAAGGAAGGCGTCGAGCAGTTCAAGCATCACGCGCGCCTGTGCAAGCGCTACGGCGCGGCCGTGGTGGTCATGGCCTTCGACGAGGTCGGCCAGGCCGACACCGCCGCGCGCAAGCGCGAGATCTGCCAGCGCAGCTACGACATCCTGGTCAATGAAGTGGGCTTCCCGCCGGAAGACATCATCTTCGACCCGAACATCTTCGCCGTGGCCACCGGCATCGAAGAGCACAACAACTACGCCGTGGACTTCATCGAAGCCTGCGCCTACATCCGCGACCACCTGCCCTACGCCCTGACCAGCGGCGGGGTCTCCAACGTGTCGTTCTCGTTCCGTGGCAACAACCCGGTGCGCGAGGCGATCCACTCGGTGTTCCTCTACCACGCGATCCAGAACGGCCTGACCATGGGTATCGTCAACGCCGGCCAACTGGAGATCTACGACGAGATCCCGCCGGCCCTGCGCGACAAGGTCGAGGACGTGGTGCTCAACCGCACTCCGGAAGGCACCGACGCGCTGCTGGCCATCGCCGACGACTACAAGGGTGGCGGCGCCAGCAAGGAAGTCGAGGACGAGGCCTGGCGTTCACTGCCAGTGGGCAAGCGCCTGGAACACGCGCTGGTCAAGGGCATCACCGCCCATATCGTCGAGGACACCGAGGAGTGCCGCCAGCAGTGCGCGCGGCCGATCGAGGTCATCGAAGGCCCGCTGATGAGCGGCATGAACGTGGTTGGCGACCTGTTCGGCGCCGGCAAGATGTTCCTGCCCCAGGTGGTCAAGTCGGCCCGGGTGATGAAACAGGCCGTGGCTCACCTGATCCCGTTCATCGAAGCCGAGAAAGGCGACAAGCCCGAGGCCAAGGGCAAGATCCTCATGGCCACGGTCAAGGGCGATGTGCATGACATCGGCAAGAACATCGTCGGCGTGGTGCTGGGCTGCAACGGCTACGACATCGTCGACCTGGGCGTGATGGTGCCGGCGGAGAAGATCCTGCAGACCGCCCGCGACGAGAAGTGCGACATCATCGGCCTGTCCGGCCTGATCACCCCGTCGCTGGACGAGATGGTCCATGTCGCCCGCGAGATGCAGCGCCAGGATTTCCACCTGCCGCTCATGATCGGTGGCGCCACCACCTCCAAGGCCCACACCGCGGTGAAGATCGAACCCAAGTACAACAACGACGCGGTGATCTACGTCACTGACGCCTCCCGCGCCGTGGGCGTGGCCACCCAGCTGCTGTCCAAGGAACTCAAGCCCGGTTTCGTCGACAAGACCCGCCAGGAATACGTGGAAGTGCGCGAGCGCACCGCCAACCGCAACGCCCGTACCGAGCGCTTGAGCTACCAGCAGGCGATCGCGGCCAAGCCGCAATATGACTGGGCGGCCTACCAGGCCACGACCCCGTCCTTCACTGGCGTGAAGATGCTCGACAACATCGACCTGCGCGAGCTGGCCGAGTACATCGACTGGACGCCGTTCTTCATCTCCTGGGACCTGGCCGGGAAATTCCCGCGCATCCTCACCGACGAAGTGGTCGGCGAGGCAGCCACGGCGCTGTACAAGGATGCCCGCGAGATGCTCGACAAACTGATCGACGAGAAGCTCATCAGCGCCCGGGCGGTATTCGGCTTCTGGCCGGCCAACCAGGTCAACCATGACGACATCGAAGTCTACGGCGACCACGGCCAGACCCTGGCCACCCTGCACCACCTGCGCCAGCAGACCATCAAGCCCGACGGCAAGCCCAACCTGTCCCTGGCCGACTTCGTGGCGCCCAAGGACAGCGGCGTGACCGACTACGTCGGCGGCTTCATCACCACCGCCGGCATCGGCGCCGAGGAAGTGGCCAAGGCCTACCAGGACAAGGGCGACGACTACAGCTCGATCATGGTCAAGGCCCTGGCCGACCGCCTGGCCGAAGCCTGCGCCGAATGGCTGCACGAACAGGTGCGCAAGGAGCACTGGGGTTATGCCAGGGACGAACACCTGGACAACGAGGCACTGATCAAGGAGCAGTACAGCGGTATCCGCCCTGCCCCGGGCTATCCGGCGTGCCCGGACCACACCGAGAAGAGCACCCTGTTCGCCCTGCTCGACCCCGAGGCCAGCGAAGGCAAGGCCGGGCGCAGCGGCGTGTTCCTCACCGAACACTTCGCCATGTTCCCGGCGGCGGCGGTCAGCGGCTGGTACTTCGCCCATCCGCAGGCGCAGTACTTCGCCGTGGGCAAGGTCGACAAGGACCAGGTGCAGAGCTACACCCAGCGCAAGAGCCAGGACCTGGCCGTAAGCGAACGCTGGCTGGCGCCGAACCTGGGTTACGACGACTGATCGCAGCCGCTTGTGCAGGGGGTGCCAAGCACCCCCTGATGCCCGCCGGTATTGTCTATGCTCTGTTGACACCCAACCGTGTCGAGGGATTTATGGACGATCCAAGCAACAACCAGCCACCGACCTTCCTGCAAATGCTGCAAAGCGTCCTGGCGGCAGCCTTCGGCGTACAAAGCGGGAAGAATCGCGCCCGCGACTTCACCCACGGCAAGCCCAGCCACTTCATCGCGCTGGGCATCCTGTTCACCACCTTGTTCGTCCTGGTGCTGCTGGGCATCGCCAAGCTGGCGATGCACCTCGCGGGAGTCTGAAGCGCTAGTGCAGCAGCAACTGCAACCCGAAGGGGTAGCGATAGGCGTCCGGCTTGCCCTGGGCGGACAAGGCGCGGAAATTCACCCCGCTCCCGGCACGGTCTCCCAGGCGCAGCAATTGCTGCGCCTGGCCCGGGGTCAGCGGCTGCAATAGCGGCAAGCGCCAATCCGGCCCGCCCTGGCGCCGGGTGTCGAGGCCCAGCGCGTCGTCGTGGAGCGTCACCAGGGCCCAGCCGCCCAGGGTGAAGTGCCCGGCGACCAGGACCGACAATTGCCCATCGATCAAGGCCTGCAGCGCTTGCGGCGAGCTGTTGAGGCCGCTGAACAACACGTCCTTGCCGGGCTTCAGGCCCAGCTCGCGAGCCGCACTCATGGCCCCCAGGGCCATCTCATCATTGGCCGACCAGACCAGCCGGGCCTGCGGGTAACGCCGCAGCAACTGCTGGGCCTGGCGGTAGGCACGCTCACGGTTCCATTCGCCATAGACCAGCTGGCGCAGGTGCACCTGCGGGAATTCGGCCAGGGCCCGGCGCAGGCCCTGCTCGCGCAATTGCGCCGAGGGCGTGACCTTGAGACCGGAAAACGCCAGCAACTCGACGCTCTGCCCCGCAGGCACCGGGCCATGCTTGCGCAGCAATTCCTTGAGCATCAGGTAGCCGGCCTCTTCGTCGTTGCCGAGCATGCTGCCGATCCAGTCGGAATACTTGTGCCGGCTCTGGCCGATCAGCTCACGCTGATCCTGGGTCAATGCGCTGTTGACGATGAACAGCTTGATCCCGGTGCCTTGGGACAAGCGCAGGATCTGCGGGGCGATGTACTGCTCGTTCACCAGCACCAGGTAGTCCGGTCGATGTTCGCCCTGGATCACCTGCCGCGCCTGCTCCAGGGTCCGGCCGGCGTCGCGCTCGGCATAGAGGATGCGCAAGTCCATGCCCAGGTCGCGAGCGGCGGCCTGCATGAAATGCGAATAGCTGACCCAGAAGGTTTCGGTCGAGTTGCCGGGATTGAGGAAGACCACCGAGGTCGCCTGAGCCATGCTCCAGAACGGCAGGCTCAACCACACCACGCACTTGCACAACAGCTTGAACATCACGAAAAGAGCCCCAGAATGATCCCAGCAGTATAACTGGCAAGATGCTGGCCAATAGCGGTAAATTGTCGTGATTGTCCGACAATCCAGGCTCTGTAAGGCCTCTCTACTACTGGTGGCTGACCCAGAACACGGCCGTACCCACGACCAGTATGATCAGAAAGAGAATGGCCCAAGCATCGACACTGCTGTCACTTTTCCTGGCTTTGGTTGGATGGCTCATAGCATCGCCTCTAGTGGATTTTATCGGTGACTGCTCAAAGACACGCCCACAGTTAAGACCAGGATTTCCCACACCACAAATGTGGATACTGAGAAAGCCCTACCGTTAGTCGTTTTGGTTCTTTGCATATACTCAAACATCACTTTTGCGCATAACCGCAAACTGGTATCGTTCGGCGGCTCCGATCGGAGTGCGCGGCCGTGCGCGCAGATTTGCTTACGTAGGTGGTGTTGAGCGTCAACGAAGGCAAGACGAGGTGGATGCGGTGACAGACCGCGATCGACTCCAGTCAAAGCGCCCTGAGCACCTGTTCACCGCAGTATTTGCCGAGTGCGCCTACAAGCCACCTGTAGCCTGAGAACTGGACCTATATGTACGTATACGACGAGTACGATCAGCGGATCATCGAGGACCGCGTCAAGCAGTTCCGTGATCAGACCCGACGCTATCTGGCAGGCGAGCTGAGCGAAGAAGAATTCCGCCCCCTGCGCCTGCAGAACGGGCTTTATATCCAACGCTTCGCCCCGATGCTGCGGGTCGCCGTGCCTTATGGCCAGCTGAACTCGCGCCAGGCGCGAATGATGGCCAAGATCGCCCGCGACTACGACAAGGGCTACGCGCACATCAGTACCCGGCAGAACGTGCAGTTCAACTGGCCGGCCCTGGAAGACGTGCCGGAGATCCTGGCCGAGCTGGCCACCGTGCAGATGCATGCCATCCAGACCAGCGGCAACTGCCTGCGCAACGTCACCACCGACCAGTTCGCCGGCGTCGCTGCAGATGAACTGGTAGACCCGCGCCCGTGGTGCGAGATCGTCCGCCAGTGGACCACCTTCCACCCCGAATTCGCCTACCTGCCGCGCAAGTTCAAGATCGCCATCAATGGCTCGACCGCAGACCGCGCGGCCATCGAGGTGCACGACATCGGCCTGGAGCCGCACTACAACGCCGCCGGCGAGCTGGGCTTCCGGGTGCTGGTGGGCGGTGGCCTGGGCCGGACCCCGGTGGTCGGCGCCTTCATCAACGAGTTCCTGCCCTGGCAGGACCTTCTGAGCTACCTCGACGCCATCCTGCGGGTCTACAACCGCTACGGCCGGCGCGACAACAAGTACAAGGCGCGGATCAAGATCCTGGTCAAGGCCCTGACTCCCGAAGTGTTCGCCGAGAAGGTCGAGGCCGAGATGGTCCACCTGCGCGGCGGCCAGACCACCCTGACCGAGGCCGAAGTGCATCGCGTGGCCCGGCACTTCGTCGATCCGGACTACAAGGCCCTGGACAACCAGGATGCCGCCCTCGCCGCCCTGGACCAGGAGCACCCGGGTTTCGCCCGCTGGCGCACCCGCAACACCCTGGCCCACAAGAAGCCGGGTTATGTCGCCGTGAGCCTGTCGCTCAAGCCCACCGGCGTGGCCCCTGGAGATGTCACCGACAAGCAGTTCGATGCCATCGCCGACCTGGCCGACCGCTACAGCTTCGGCTTGCTGCGCACGTCCCACGAGCAGAACGTGATCCTCGCCGACGTCGAGCAGAGCCAGCTGTTCACCCTCTGGGGCGAACTGCGGGAAAACGGCTTCGCCACGCCGAACATCGGCCTGCTGACCGACATCATCTGCTGCCCTGGCGGTGATTTCTGCTCCCTGGCCAACGCCAAGTCGATCCCGATCGCCGAATCCATCCAGCGCCGTTTCGACGACCTGGACTACCTGTTCGACATCGGCGAGCTGGACCTCAACATCTCCGGTTGCATGAACGCCTGTGGCCACCACCACGTGGGCCACATCGGCATCCTCGGCGTCGACAAGAAAGGCGAGGAGTTCTACCAGGTCTCCCTGGGTGGCAGCGCCAGCCGCGACGCCAGCCTGGGCAAGATCCTCGGCCCGTCCTTCGCCCAGGACGACATGCCGGACGTGATCTCCAAGCTGATCGACGTGTACGTCGAACAGCGTACCGAGGACGAGCGCTTCATCGACACCTATCAACGTATTGGCATCGACCTCTTCAAGGAGCGCGTCTATGCAGCGAATCATTAAGAACAACGAGGTCGTCGACGAAACCTGGCACCTGCTGCCCAAGGACGCGACCCTCGACGGCATCTCCAACTGCGACGACCTGATCGTGCCGCTGGCACTGTGGCGCGACCACGGCCACGCCCTCAAGGCCCGTGACGGCGGCCTGGGCATTTGGCTGGATGCGGACGAAGAAGCCGAAGAAATCGGCGACGATGTCCATAACTTCCAGGTAATCGCCCTGAACTTCCCGGCGTTCACCGATGGCCGCAACTACTCCAACGCCCGCCTGCTGCGCGACCGCTATGGCTACAAGGGCGAACTGCGAGCCATCGGCGACGTGCTGCGCGACCAGCTGTTCTACCTGCAGCGCTGTGGTTTCGACGCTTACGCACTGCGGGCCGACAAGGACCCCTACGAAGCCCTGGAAAGCCTCAAGGACTTCTCGGTGACCTACCAGGCCTCCACGGACCAGCCACTGCCGCTGTTCCGCCGCCGCTAGGCCTGCGCCAACAAAAAGCCCTGGAGCGGTTTCCCGCTCCAGGGCTTTTTTGTATCTGTCGTCTTCTAGACCGTCATCGCGAGCAAGCTCCTACAGAAGGGTTCGAGCCTTGTTGCAGGAGCGAGGCTTGCCCGCGATCGCTCACCAGAAGAGCACCAACGGCAAGCTCGCGCGCAGCATTACCAGAAACGCTGCTGGGTCAGGCGGCTCCACCAGGTCAGCAACACACGGTCGACCGAACCGCTGGCCGCCAGCCCTACCCGCTCCTGCAAGCTCTTGCGCTCGGCGTAGTGCAGGTGGAAGACCTCGGCCGCCTTGGCTTTCTCGGCCAGGTACTCGTCGCTGGTCTGCAACTCGTCCACCAGTTGTTTTTCCTGGGCGGCCACACCCAGCCAGACCTCGCCGGTGGCCACTTCGTCGATGGCCAGTTGCGGGCGATAGCGGGCCACGAAGTTCTTGAACAATTGATGGGTGACGTCCAGGTCCTCCTGGAACTTCTCCCGGCCCTTCTCGGTGTTCTCGCCGAACACCGTCAGGGTGCGCTTGTACTCGCCGGCGGTGAGTACCTCGAAGTCGATGTCGTGCTTCTTCAGCAGGCGATTGACGTTGGGCAACTGCGCCACCACGCCGATGGAGCCGAGGATGGCGAAGGGGGCGCTGATGATCTTCTCACCGATGCAGGCCATCATGTAGCCGCCGCTGGCCGCGACCTTGTCGATGCACACCGTCAGCGGTACCCCGGCCTGGCGAATACGCGCCAGCTGCGAGGAGGCCAGGCCATAGCTGTGGACCATGCCGCCGCCGCTTTCCAGGCGCAGCACCACTTCATCCTTGGGCGTGGCCAGGCTCAGTACCGCGGTGATCTCATGGCGCAGGCCCTCGGTGGCCGACGCCTTGATATCGCCGTTGAAATCCAGCACGAACACCCGCGGCTTATCCTCGGCGGGCTGTTTCTTCTGCTTCTTCTCGGCCTTGCCCTTGGCCTTGCGCAAGGCCTTGAGCTGCTCCTTGTCCAGCAGGCTTTGCTCCAGGCGCTCGCGCAGGTCCTTGTAGAAATCGTTCAGCTTGCTGACCTGCAACTGCCCGGCCCCCTTGCGCCGGCCCTTGCTGCGCAGCGCGGCAGCGGTGATCAGCACCACCAGGATGGCGACCACCAGGGTCACGGTCTTGGCCAGGAAACTGGCGTACTCGATGAAAAACTCCACGGAAACTCCTTACGCATGATCGCCACCCACCGGCGGCGCAATGGGCCCAAGCATACCGACGCGACCGGTCGGCCACCAGTCGCGAAACCTTGTGGGGACGCGCTCCAACAATCATTTCAAACAAGCGTATGTTTTTTCATTGACAGCTCACCGGCATCCTCATAACCTCGCAAAACTTTCAACGTACCGGGATGACGCGGACGTGGGCAGCATCTATCTGATTCGACATGGCCAGGCCTCTTTTGGTGCAGACGACTACGACGTGCTGTCGCCCATCGGCGTGCGCCAGGCCACCGTCCTCGGCGATCACCTGGCGGCCCTCGGGGTGAACTTCGATCGCTGCCTGTCCGGCGACCTGCAACGCCAGCAGCATACCGCCCAGGCCACCCTGGAACAGCTGGCTGTCGCTGGGCTGGCCACGCCGGCCCTGGAGATCGACCCGGCGTTCAACGAATTCAATGCCGACGCCATCATCCGCGCCCTGTTGCCCGACCTGCTGCCCCAGGAACCCGAAGCGCTGCACACCCTGCGCAACGCCGCGCAAAATCGCGGCGAATTCCAACGCATCTTCGCCCTGATCATCCAGCGCTGGCTGGCCGGCACCTACGACCCGCCCGGCCTGGAAAGCTGGCTGGGCTTCGTCGAACGGGTCCAGGGTGGCTTGCAGCGCATCCTCGAAGCGGCGGACAACCGGCAGAAGATCGCCGTGTTCACCTCCGGCGGCACCATCACCGCCCTGCTCCACCTGATTACCCGGATGCCTGCCCAGCAGGCCTTCGAACTGAACTGGCAAATCGTCAACACTTCGCTCAACCAGCTGAAGTTCCGCGGTCGCGAAGTGTCCTTGGCCTCCTTCAACGGTCATACGCACCTGCAACTGTTGAAGGCACCGGAGCTCATCACTTTCCGCTGAGCCCGGCTTACCGTGAACCCTTGCTGTAACCACCCATAAAAGGATCGAACCATGACCTCCGTAGCTGACGCCGTACAAGCCATGCAAGCCAAGTTCAACCCAGCTGCCGCTGCCGGCCTGGACCTGGTCTTCGGTTTCCGCATCGATGACACCAAGCACTTCTCGCTGGTGGTGAAAGACAGCACCTGCGAACTCAAGGAAGGCGAGAACCCAGACGCCCAAGTCACCCTGGTGATGGACGGCGAAACCCTGGACGGTATCGTCAGCGGCGAAACCGACGGCATGCAGGCCTTCATGGGCGGCAAGCTGCGCGCCGAAGGCGACATGATGCTGGCCATGAAACTGAGCGAGCTGTTCCCAGCCTAAGACCCCGCAAGGTCCGGCCATCCACGAATCCCGCCCCCTGGCGGGATTCGTCGTTTTCAGCCCGCGCCAGCTGGCAACGGCGCCACCCCGGACGCTGCCAGCAGCTCACGGGTATAGGGATGTCGCGCCGCCGCGAACAGCTGCTGGGTCTGGCCGCGCTCCACCACCTGGCCGTCCTTCATCACGATCAGGTCATGGGCCAGGGCCTGGACCACCGCCAGGTCGTGGCTGATGAACAGGTAGGTCAGGTCATGCTCTTGCTGCAAGCGCCGCAGCAGTGCCACCACCTGCTTCTGCACTGTGCGATCCAGGGCCGAGGTGGGCTCGTCCAGCAGGATCAGCTCAGGCTTGAGCACCAGGGCCCGGGCGATGGCGATGCGCTGGCGCTGGCCACCGGAGAACTCGTGGGGATAACGGTGCCGCGCGGCCGGGTCCAGGCCCACTTGCTCCAGCACCTCGATCACCGCCCGCTCCTGTTGCCCAGAATCCAGGTCGGTGTGTACCCGCAAGCCCTCGGCGATGATCTGCTGCACGCTCAGGCGCGGGCTGAGGCTGCCGAAGGGGTCCTGGAACACCACCTGCAACTGCCGGCGCAGCGGCCGCAACCGCGCCCCTTCGAGCGTCTCCAGGGCCTGGCCATTGAAACGGATGCGCCCTTCGCTGGCGATCAGCCGCAGGATCGCCTGGCCCAGGGTCGACTTGCCCGAGCCGGACTCACCGACGATGCCCAGGGTCTTGCCCCGTTGCAGTTGCAGGTCAATGCCATCCACCGCCTTC
The DNA here is from genome assembly GCF_009380155.1 of Pseudomonas piscis. Classification (GTDB taxonomy): domain Bacteria; phylum Pseudomonadota; class Gammaproteobacteria; order Pseudomonadales; family Pseudomonadaceae; genus Aquipseudomonas; species Aquipseudomonas piscis. The sequence goes on from NZ_WHUV01000005.1 coordinate 219,289, forward strand.
AGGTAACGCCGTGGCCGCCACCAGCCGCCGCCCTGGCCGAACCAGACCTTCAACTGCTCCACCGCCAGCAGGGTTTCACTGCTGCCCCGGGGCAGCGCCTGGCCGCCGGGCTCGGCATTGAGCAATTCCAGGCTGTAGGGATGTCGCGGTGCCTGGAACAGCTGCTGGCAATCAGCCTGCTCGACAATGCAGCCGCCACGCATCACCGCCACTCGCTGGGCGATATGGCGCACCAGGTTCAGGTCATGACTGATGATCAGCAGCGCCATGCCCAGGCGCTGTTGCAACGCCTGGAGCAACAGCACGATCTTGCGCTGCACGGTCACGTCCAGGGCGGTGGTGGGCTCGTCGGCGATCAGCAACTCCGGTTCGCAGGCCAAGGCCATGGCGATCATCACCCGCTGGCGCTGGCCGCCGGACAACTGGTGCGGATAGGCCCTGAGCCGTTCCCGGGGGTTCTGGATACCCACCAGCTCCAGCAGTTCGAGGATCCGCTCCCGGGCCTGGGCACCGGCCAGGCCCTTGTGCAGGCGCAGGGTCTCGCCCAACTGCCGCTCGACGCTGTGCAGCGGATTGAGCGAGCTCATGGGCTCCTGGAAGATCATCGCGATGCGGTTGCCGCGCAATTGGCGCAAGCGGGCCGGCGCTACCCCCAGCAGTTCCTCCCCGCGATAGCGGATGCTGCCCGCGATCCGCGCCGCACGCGGGTCGAGCAATTGCAGGATGCTGTGGGCGGTCACCGACTTGCCGGAGCCGGACTCGCCCACCAGCGCCAGGCATTCACCAGGGCGGATCTGAAGGTCCAGGCCATGCACCACCTCGGTGGCACCGAAGGCCACCTTCAGGCCACGCAGTTCAATCAGGGCTTGGGTCATCTTGGGTACTCGCAGTTTCAACTCTTGGGATCGAAGGCATCGCGGCAGCCTTCGCCGATGAACACCAGCAACGACAGGATCAGTGCCAGGACGAAGAACGCCGTCAGCCCCAGCCAGGGCGCTTGCAGGTTGCTCTTGCCCTGGGCCACCAACTCGCCCAGCGACGCGCTGCCAGCCGGCATGCCGAAGCCGAGGAAGTCCAGGGCCGACAAGGTGGCGATGGCCCCGGTGAGAATGAACGGCAGGTAGCTCAGGGTGGCGTTCATGGCATTGGGCAGGATGTGCCGGCCCATCACCTGCAGGTCATCCACCCCCAGCGCCCGGGCCGCCTTGACGTACTCCAGGCTGCGGCTGCGCAGGAACTCGGTACGCACCACATCCACCAGGGCCAGCCAGGAGAACAGCGCCATGATCCCCAGCAGCCACCAGAAGTTCGGCTCGACGAAACCGGACAGGATGATCAGCAGGTACAGCACCGGCAGCCCCGACCAGACCTCCAGCAAGCGTTGCCCCCAGAGATCGACCCAGCCGCCGTAGTAGCCCTGCAAGGCGCCGGCAACGATGCCGACCAGCGCACTGATGGCCGTCAGCGACAAGGCGAACAACAACGACACCCGCACCCCGAAGATCACCCGCGCCAGCACGTCCCGGGCCTGGTCGTCGGTGCCCAGCCAGTTGTCGCCACTGGGCGGGCTGGGGGCCGGCTGCGTCAGCTCGTAGTTGATGGTGTCGTAGCCGAAGGGAATCGGCGCGAACAACAACCAGCCGCCCTGTGCCTCGATCAACTGGCGAACCGCAGCGCTGCGGTAGTCCGGCTGGAACGGCAACTGGCCGCCGAAATCCTGTTCGGTGTAGCGCTTGAAGGCCGGGAAATACCACTGCCCCTGGCACGCCACCAGCAACGGCTTGTCATTGGCGATCAGCTCGCCGCCCAGGCTCAGGGTGAACAGGCCGAGGAACAGCCACAACGACCACCAGCCACGCCGGTGCGACTTGAAACGTTGCCAGCGCCGCCGGCCAAGGGGAGACAGGGGCATCAGAGCTTCCTCGCCGCGAAATCGATGCGTGGGTCGACCAGGGTGTACGCCAGGTCGCCCAGCAGTTTTATCAACAAGCCGAACAGGGTGAAGATGAACAACGAGCCGAACACCACCGGGTAATCCCGGGATACCGCCGCCTCGTAGCTCATGCGTCCCAGGCCATCGAGGGAGAAGATCACCTCGATCAGCAGCGAACCGCCGAAGAACACCGTGACCAGCGCCTGGGGCAGCCCCGCCACCACCAGCAGCATGGCGTTGCGAAACACATGGCCGTACAACACCTGGCGCTCGGTCAGGCCCTTGGCCCGCGCGGTGACCACGTACAGGCGCGAGATCTCGTTGAGGAAGCTATTCTTGGTCAGCAGGGTCAGGGTGGCGAAACCGCCGACCACCAGCGCGCTGACCGGCAGCACCAGGTGCCAGAAATAGTCGGCGACCTTGCCCAGGGTGCTCAGTTGGTCGAAGTCGTCCGAGACCAGGCCGCGTACCGGGAACCAGTCCAGCAGGGTGCCGCCGGCGAACACCACGATCAGCAACAGGGCGAACAGGAACCCCGGCATGGCGTAGCCGACGATGATCGCCGCGCTGCTCCAGACATCGAAACCCGAGCCGTTGTGCACCGCCTTGCGAATCCCTAAGGGAATCGACACCAGGTAGGTGATCAGGGTCGCCCACAGGCCCAGGGACAAGGTCACCGGCAACTTGTCCAGGATCAGGTCGGTGACCGTGGCGCCACGGAAGAAGCTCTTGCCGAAATCCAGCCGGGCGTACTGCCCGAGCATCAGCCACAAGCGCTCGCTGGCGGGCTTGTCGAAGCCGTACTGGCGCTCGATGTCCGCCAGCAGCTTGGGGTCCAGGCCCCGGCTGGCCCGGGACTCGCCGGCCACGCTCTCCACATGCCCGCCGCCCACCGCGGCATTGGCGCCGATACCCTGCAAACGGGCGATGGCCTGCTCCACCGGTCCTCCGGGAGCGGCCTGGACGATGACGAAATTGACCAGCAGGATGCACAACAAGGTCGGTACGATCAGCAGCAGGCGCCGCAGGCTATAACCCAGCATGGACCACCTCCGCGCTGCGCTTGTGCATCTGGCCCTGGGTCAGCGCCGTCGGGCTGATCTCCCACCAGCTGTCCAGTCCGGCGTCATACAGCGGGGCGACCGCCGGGCGACCGAAGCGGTTCCACCACACCGTGGAGATGCCCGGTGGGTAATAGTTGGGAATCCAGTAGTAGCCCCACTGCAACACCCGGTCCAGGGCCCGGGCGTGGGCCAGCATGCTGCTGCGGCTGTCGGCCCGGACCAGGCCTTCGAGCAAGGCATCCACCACCGGGCTCTTGAGCACCATGTAGTTGTTCGAACCCGGATCGTCGGCCCCCTCGGCGCCGTAGTAGTTGAACAGCTCGCGCCCCGGAGCCTGGGACACCGGGTAGCCGACGACGATCATGTCGTAGTCGCGGCTGCGCACCCGGTTGGTGTACTGCGCGCTGTCCACCTGGCGAATGTCGAAGCCGATGCCGATCTGCGCCAGGTTGCGCTTGAACGGCAACAGCAGGCGCTCGAAGCCCTTCTGGCCATTGAGGAAGGTGAACTGCAGCGGCTCGCCGGCGGCATTTACCAGACGATCGCCGCTGGGGGTCCAGCCGGCCTCGCGCAACAGTTGCAGCGCCTGCAACTGTTGGCCACGGACGATCCCGCTGCCATCGGTCCTGGGCGCCTCGAACACCTGGCTGAAGACCTCATCCGGGACCTGAGCGCGCCAGGGTTCGAGGATCTGCAACTCCTCTGCCGAGGGCAGGCCCACCGCCGCCAGTTCGCTGTGGGAGAAGAAGCTGCGCTGGCGCAGGTACATGCCGCGCATCATCTGCCGGTTGCTCCACTCGAAGTCCCACAGCAAGGCGATGGCCTGGCGTACCCGGCGATCCTGGAACAGCGGCCGCTGCAGGTTGAAGACGAACCCCTGGGTGCCCTGGGCCGCGCCAGGGGCCAGGTGCTCGCGCTGCAGGCGGCCATCGTCCAGGGCGGCACCGGCATAACCGATGGTGTAGGCAGTGGCGGAGAACTCGCGGTTGTAGTCATAGCCACCGGCCTTGAGGATCTGCCGCGCCACATCGGTATCGGAAAAGAACTCCAGGCGCAGGCGATCGAAGTTGTAGCGCCCGCGCGCCACCGGCAGGCGCTCGCCCCACCAGTCCTTGACCCGCTCGAAGGTCACGCTGCGCCCGGCATCCACCTTGGCCACTCGGTACGGGCCACTGCCCAGGGGCGGCTCGAAGCCGCCGCCATCGGCAAAATTGCGTCCGCGCCACCAGTGTTCCGGCAGCACCGGCAACGACGCCAGGTCCAGGGGCAAGGTGCGGCTCTCGGCATTCTTGAACACGAAGCGCACCTGGCTCGGCGACTCCACCAGGACCTCGGCCACATCTGCGAACTGCTGGCGGTACTTGAGGCTGCCCTGGGTCATCAACAGTTCGAAGGTGAAGCGCACATCGCTGGCGCTGATCGGCCGGCCATCGGCGAAGCGCGCCGCCGGGTTCAGGTACAACCGCAGCCAGCGCCGGTCCGGGGCCAGCTCCAGGCCCTGGGCCACCAGGCCGTACACCGTGTAGGGCTCGTCCTGGGAGCGGTAGGCCAGGGGCGCGTAGACCCAGCCGTCGACCTCGGCCACCCCGGTGCCCTTGTCGATATAGGGCACCAGGTGGTCGAACGGCCCGCTCTCCAGGGAAGAACGGCGCAAGCTGCCGCCCTTGGGCGCATGCGGATTGACGTAGTCGAAGTGACTGAAGCCTGCCGGATACTTCGGCGCCTCGCCGTACACCGTCAACGACGGTTGCACGGCGGCCGACACTGCCGGGCTCAGCAGCACCCACAGCCAGAGCAAGAAGATGGTTCGCAACGGCATTGCAACAAGCCCCTCTGGACAGTGCCCGGGGGCTCGCCGGCCTTGATGGCCCGCGTGCCAGGTTCCCGGTCACGGTTCTCGATGATCGCAACGCCCCGCTCCTGCCTGTGTTGTGCAACCAGGCCGGCATTTTTATAGAGCGGGGTCTAGATCCATTGGTTATTAAAAAGCCTTCGGACTGCCGTTATCGGCTCGTTTCAGAAGCTGTAGCTGAGCCGGGTGTACAAGGTCCGCCCGAAGGGGTCCGAGTAACGCGGGTCGTAGCCGCTCTGGAAGGTGTAGGTCTGGTTGCTGAACGGCGGCTCGCGGTCCAGCAGGTTCTTCACCCCCAGGGTGACGGCCAGGGACTTGCGCCAGGTGTAGGTGCCCGCCAGGTCCCAGACGCTGTAGGCGCCAACGCTGTGGTGGGTGCTGGGGTCCGAGTCGTGATAGCCGCTGGTGTAGCGGTTGGTCAGGCTGGCGCCCAGCGGCCCCTGGTTCCAGGTCGCGGTCAGGCTGTGGCGCCAGCGCGCCACCGCACCGGCGGAGGAGAAATCACCGCCGCGAAAATCCCCCAGCTTGTCGATGAAGGCGCCCTTGAGCTCTTGCTGGTACTCGTAGCGGTTGACGTAGGTGCCTTGCAACGCCACGCCGAACTGGCCCCAGGCCAGGGCCGGCAGGCGATAGTCGAAGTTGACGTCCACCCCTTCGGTCTTGAGCTTGCCCAGGTTGGACAGGCCGGTGACCACATGGTCGATGGAGCCATCGGCCTTGCGCACCAGGCGATCGGGATACAGGCCGGGGTTCTCGAACGGCGAGGACTCGGGGAATTCGGCGATCTGGTTGGCGATATCGATCCACCAGAAATCCAGCCCGGTGGTCAGGCGCTCGAACGGCTGGTAGACGAAACCCAGGGTCACGTTGCGCGCGGTCTCGGGCTTGAGGTTGCGGTTGCCGCCAGAGCTGCGGTTGAACTGCTGGGCGCAGTCGCGGTTGGCGATCCCACCATTGCTCGGATTGCCGCCGGCGCACAGCACCGGATCGTTGTAGTTGGCGTTGGTGAAGGTGGTATAGCTCGGGTTGTACAACTCGTACAACGAAGGGGCGCGGAAACCTTCGCTATAGGCACCACGAACCACCAGCTCGCGAAACGGCTGGAAGCGGAACGAATACTTGGGGTTGGTGGTGCTGCCGAAATCGCTGTACTTGTCATGGCGCACCGCCGCCGACAGCTCCAGGCTGTCGAGCACCGGTACGTTGAGCTCGGCGTACTGGGCCTGCACGCTGCGATCGCCCGTCACGGCACCATTGGGATCGACTCCCAGGTTCTGCAAGTCGCCGGCAAAGGCCGCGAAATCCTGATGAAAATCCTCCTTGCGATACTCGCCCCCCAGGGCCAGGCCGGCCGGCCCCGCACCGAACCAGTCGCCGATCTCGCGGCTGGCACGCCCGTCGATGGACTTGACCCGGCCCACAGCGGTGCCGTAGTCGCCGCTCACCGTGTTGGCCGCCAGCAAGGCTTGGCCTGCGCTGGTCTGGGGCCCGAAGGGGTTGATCACCCCGTCGGCGATCCCCTGGCGCACCGCCTGATCGAGCACATAACCGCTGCGGATGGTGTTGGTCACCTTGTTCTGGTTGTAGGCCGCGCCCAGGTTGTAGTCCCAGCCGGCCACATTGCCGTCGAAGCTCAGCAGCAAGCGCTGGTTGCTGTTGTCGTCTTCATGCCGGCGGGCGCCGACCGGAGCTTCGCGCCAGTTCACCGATACCGGCTGCGAGGGGTCGAGAACAAAGTCGCTGGGCCCCGGGGTGATGCCATTGCCCGGGTAGAACGCGGTACCCGGGTTGATCTGGTTGCCCATAAGGGTGCCGGGGCCGATCTGGGTGCGGTTCTGGTTGCGCGCCCAGAAGTACTCCAGGCTGACGTTATGTTCATCGCCAAGTTTGCCGGTGGCCTTGGCGAAGGCCGAGGTCTTCTCGGTTTCCGGCACCAGGTCCAGGTAACTCCACAGGCTCTGCCGGCAGATGCCATTGCGCGACAGCAACCCCGGGGCGTTGCAGCCGGAACCGGCCAGGGGGTTGGTGGCGTTGCCGCCCTGGTTCCAGTTGGCCGGGAAGGCCGTGCCGGAGGTGTAGTCCAGGCCGCGACCGGGCTGGTAGTTGTAGGTGTAGCCACGGTCCTTGGCCGCCAGGCGTTCCTGCTTGTCGTGGCTGACCACGCCAAAGACATTGAAGCGATCTTCCTCCAGGTCGCCGAACCCCCAGCTGCCGCTGAAGTTCTTGCTCTGGCCACCGCCCGAATGGGTCGGGGTGTCGTAGCTGGTGCTGACCTGGCCGGTGGTGAGGCTGGTCTTGGTGATGAAGTTGATCACCCCGCCGATGGCATCGGTGCCGTACAGCGCCGAAGCACCGTCACGCAGGACCTCGACCCGATCGATGGCGGCGAAGGGAATGGTGTTCAGGTCCACCCCGGAACCGTTGCTGGAGCTGGTGGCGTTGTTGCTCAGGCGCCGGCCGTTGAGCAGCACCAGGGTCTTGTTCGGGCCGATGCCACGCAGGTCGGCGAAGGCCGCTCCGCCGCTGCTGGAGCCCACCGAACGCCCGGAGCCCACCGAGGACTGGTTGGCGGAAATGCGGTTGATCAACTCCTCGGTGCTGGTCACCCCCTGCTCGCGCAGCTTCTCGACCCGCAGGATGGTGACCGGCACCGCGGTCTCGGCATCGACCCGGCGGATCGCCGAACCGGTGACTTCGACCCGCTGCAACTGGGTGGTGGGCTCGGCGAAGGTCGCCGGGGTCGGCGCCACGCTGGCGGCCGGGGTCGCTGCGGCGCTGATCACCACGCCCTGGGCGCCCTCCTCATCCTTCAGGCCAGTGCCTTGCAACGCCAGGGCCAGGGCCTGGTTGTGGCTTAGCTGGCCCTTGATCGCCGGGGCGGTATGCCCGGCCACCAGCGCCTGGGAAAAAGAGATCGGCAGGCCGCTCTGGCGCGAGATGCTCAGCAGCGTCTGGTCCAGCGGGCCAGCGGGCAGGTCGAACGACTCGCTGGCGGCCCAGGCCGGCACAACCTGCAGAGACAGCAGCAAGGCCAGGCTCAAGGGGAATTTACGGGGTACAGACAGACTCATGGATAACCATCCCTGCGTTAGGTTTATGCAGGGATGTGCAATGGCCAGCGGTTTTTTATAGGCCCGGTTTAGACCGTTGGGAGCTGACCTTATACCCACCGGGAATGCACCGCTCGCCCCAGCGCTGAAGGTCCTGCGGACCTTGGCGCAGCCTCGCAGGCTCGGCAGCGGCTACAAGAACCGCCGCTGGTGTGGCCGCTGCCGCTGGCTGCGCAGGGCTCGCAGGGCCACGGGGATTCAACTGCCGAAGTGGTAGCTCAGGTCCAGCCACCATTGGCGCCCGTAGGCGTCGTAGTTGCCGGTGGGGTAATAGGGCCAGCCAGCGGAATCATCGTGCTTGTACTGGTTGAGCAGGTTGTTGACGGTCAGGCCGAGGCTGGCGCGGTCGTTGATCTTGTAACGGGCGCTGGCGTTGAACACCGTCCAGGGCGACAGCCGGCCATCGCCGTTGCCATTGGTGACGCTGCCGTAGCGGATACCCATCAGGGTCGCGCTGTAGTGCGCATAGTCCCAGGTCAGGCTGGCGTTGGCCTTGCTGCGCCAGTCATGGTTGCTGCGGTCGGAGCGCAAATCCAGGCTCGCGGCCTGGTCGGACTCCTTGTAGTAATGCGAAAGCACCAGGGTGTAGCCCAGGGTCGAGCTGAATGCCCCGTAGTCGCCAGCGCCCCAGCGAATGTTGCTCTTGATATCCAGGCCGCTGACCCGCTCGCTGGCGGCGTTGATGGCATTGACCCGCACCTGCTGCAGCTTGTTGGGGTCCACCGCGGCATTGCCGGGGTTGCGCTGGACCCGCGCCAGCACTGCCTGGCAACTGGCCGAGTTGATGTCCTGGGCGCCGCTGCGGCAGGCGTTCTCTTCCTGCAACAGGCGGTTCTGATCCACGCTCGTCAGCAAGTCGTCGATCTGCACCCGCCAGTAGTCGGCGGAAATATCGAAGTTGCGCGACGGCGACCAGACCAGGCCATAGGTCCAGGACTTGCCGCGCTCGGACTTGAGGTCGCTGGTGCCACTCTGCACGTAGTCCACCCGCCCGCGATCGCAGGCGCCCTCCACGCCCTTGCTGCAGCCGTAGTAGTCGATCTGGTCGGGGTAGTAGCCGTTGTTGTCGGCCTGGTAGATGTAGTTCAGGTCCGGCGCACGAAAGCTGGTGCCATAGCTGCCGCGTACCAGCAGGCTGGTCAGCGGGCGCCATTCCAGGCCCAGGTTGTAGGTCTTCTGCTGCTCGCTGCGATCGGCGAACTTGTACTGGTCCCAGCGTCCGGCCAGGGACGCCAGCACGCTATCGGTGACCGGCACGCTGAACTCGCCGCCCAGGGCGTAGCGCTTGCGCGAGCCACCGGACTCCTGCGCCGGTGCAACGCCGTAGAACAGCCCCTCGTTGAGCCCCGAGTCGGGCTCGATGCGATACGACTGCTTGCCCATTTCCAACACCCCGGCGAACCCCACCGGCCCGGCCGGCAAGTCGAACAGATCACCGTTAATCGAGGCGTTGTAGGTCTGCGACACCGAGCGGCTGGTCTCGGTCTGGTTGCGACGGAACTGGCGCCACTCGTCGGGAGTCAGCGGCCGGTCCAGGCGCGCCGGGTCCGGAGCGAACACCGGGTGGCCATCCTGGGTACCCAGCTGCGGCCCCAGGTAGAAATCGCGGATGGTCGACAACGGCCGGTAGCGGGTGCTGCGCACGCTGCGATATTCCGAGCGGTTGGCCGCCAGCTCGTAGCTCCAGCCACTGTCGCCGAGTTGGTCGGACAGCCCCAGGGTGCCGGTCCAGGAAGTCTCCCGCCATTTGCTGTTGTTGCTGGTGCGCCCGCCGATCTCCTCCTCGGAGAAGCGCCGGAACCAGCGCTCGAGATTGCCGGTGTTGGCGTTGATGAAATCCGGGGAGGTGAAGGTCGGGCCGCGGGTGTTGTTCTGGATATGGTCCAGGCCGTACATCAGGTCGGCGTACAACTGCCCGCTATCGCTGAAGTGCCAGGTACCGCGGGTGTAGCCGTCGTAGTTTTCCTTCTGGGTCTGCAAGGTCCAGTAGTCGTTGTACATCTGGTCGGTGGTACAGCGCCCGCCGCTACCGCCCAGGTGATTGCCGAAGGTGCCCTGGTAGGCGCCACACCCGGGGCCCAGGTAGCGGCCGGTATCGAGGTTGCGCCGGTAGCCGACGTCCACCGCCGGGCTGCTGCTCATGAACCCGCGGTCGTCGGCCCAGATCGGTTCGCGCCGGGTCAGCTCCAGGCCGAACAGGCCATCGAAGTCGCCCCAGCTGCCGCCACCGCTCAATTGCAGGCGCTGGTTGTCGCCACCACCACGCTCGCTGGTGCCACCGCGCAGGTTGAGGTCGATGCCGTCGATCTTCTTCTTGAGGATGATGTTGACCACCCCGGCGATGGCATCCGAGCCGTAGATCGCCGAGGCCCCACTGCTGAGGATCTCGATGCGTTCGATGACCGCCGAAGGAATGTTGGCCAGGTTGGTGAAGTTGACCTGGCCGCCATAGGCGGTCGGATAGTCCGCCACTCGCCGGCCGTTGATCAGCACCAGCGTATGGTTGGGGCCCAGGCCGCGCAGGTTGAGGGCACTGGCCGCCGGTTGCCAGGTGTTGCCGTAGTCCTCGCCCTGGGTCATGCCGGTGTTCTGGGTCTGGGTCGCCAGGGCGTCGTAGACATTGCGATAACCCCGGGCCTCCATCTCCTGCTGGGTGATCACGGTGACCGGAGTCGCACCGTCGGTCTGCGCCCGGGCGATGCGCGAGCCGGTGACCGTGACCTTCGATAGCCGTGGCTCGCTGGCACTGGCGGAGCTATCGGCGCGGACCGCAGCCGGGGCAGGCTTGGCCGCTGCCGGGCGCAAGACCAGGCCCTGGTCGCTGGCCTCCACTTCCAGGCCGCTGCCTTGCAACGCCCGCTCCAGCGCCTGGCGAGTTTCCAGCGCGCCACGAATGGCCGGCCCCTGCTTGCCTTGCACCAGGTCCTGGCGAAAGGAGATCGGTACCCCGCTCTGGCGCGAGATATCCAGGAGCACCTGGTCCAGCGGCCCCTTGGTGATATCGAAGGAGAAGACTCCGGCCGCCGGTTCCTGGGCCAGAAGCGGCGCCGGGCAACTGGCGATGCCCAGGACTACGGCCAACGACAATCGGCATAGATGCCGGAGCGGACGGTTGAAGCAGTTCTGTGAAGACATCCCGAAGCCCTTCCCTGTTGAATGCAGTTGCAGGGAATGAGCAGCGGCAGGCGGTTTTTTATAGGCCGTGGGTTAGGCCAAGGGGCTATGAGCTTATAACCCGCCTTGGCGCGGCTCGATGCTGACCCAGTAGGGGCTGTGGTAACGCACCCGGATCGGCAGCGAGCGCTCCAGCAGTTGCAGGGTGCGATCACTTTCGTCCAGCGGATAGAGGCCGCTCAAGCGCAAGCCGGCGACCTCGGGATCGACCCGCAGGATGCCGCGTCGGTATCGGCGCAATTGCTCGACGATTTCCCCCAGCGGCCGATCGCGCGCCTCCAGCAGGCCCCGGGTCCAGGCGCTTTCATAGCCCTTGGCCGCCTCCAGGGCCAACAAGCCCTGGCCGTCGAAACGCAGGCTCTGCCCCGCCGTCGCCACTTGCCGGGTGCCATTGGCCGTCAGCACCTCCACCTGGGAATGCAGCATCACCAACTGGGTCGAGGCTTCGTCGCGACGCACCAGGAAACGGGTCCCCAGGGCACGCATGCGACCATGCTCGGTCTGCACCACGAACGGTCGCGACGGATCCCTGGCCACGTCCACCTGCAACTCCCCACTGCACAGTTCAAGGTGGCGCTGGGCCTGGTCGAAATGCGCCAGCACCCGGGTCTGGGCATCGAGCAGCAGCGCACTGCCGTCGTCGAGGGTCAGGCTGCGACGCTCGCCCACGCCGGTGTACAGTGCGCCGGCGGGCGGCCACCAATCCAGCTGGCGCCCCAGCAGCCCCGTTGCCAACGCCGCGCCCAGCAGGCCCAGGCTGCTGCCGAGGAAGCGCCGCCGGCTCGAGGGGGCATTGAGGCTGTGCAGCAGGCTGTCGCGGCTCAGCTGGCGCAGGGCATTGTGTTGCAGGGCCGCGAACCCGCCGCCCATCAGGCCGATGACCTGCTCATGCTCAGGGTCGGCGCTGCGCCAGGCGGCGAACGCCTCGGCTTGCACCGCGCTCATCTGCCCCGACTGCAACAGGGCCATCCACTGGGCGGCCTCGTCCACCACCGCCGGGTCGATCCGCGAGCGGCTCATGTTTCCACCAATGCCAGGTAGCAACGCTTGAACGCCTCGGCCATGTACTGCTGCACCCGGCTGGTGGACACCTCCAGCAAGGCGCCGATCTGGGCATAGGTCAGGCCGTCCAGTTGGTGATAGAGGAAGGCCGCCTTGGCCTTGGCCGACAGGCCATCGAGCAGACGGTCCACCGCCAGCAACGCCTCGATCAGCAAAGCCCGTTCTTCGGGCGACGGGTGCACCGGCGCAGGCGCCAGCGCCAGGCTTTCCAGGTAGGCGCGCTCCAGGTCCTGACGGCGCCAGCCTTCGTAGACCAGGCGCCGGGCGATGGTGGTCAACAACGCCCGTGGTTCACGAATGGCGCTCGGATCGGGCAACGCCAGGACCCGCACGAAGGTTTCCGAGGCGATGTCCTGGGCGCTGTGGTGACAGCCCAGGGCCCGGGCGACGGAGGCGCACAACCATTGGTAGTCCTTTTTGAACATCTGCCCGATCAGCGGGTAATGAGGGTTCGGATTCGTACCCATGCCTTGCTCCCTCGGCAGGCGCTCGAGCGCCTGGCACACCGATGATTGCGCCGGGCCAGTCCCGGTCCCGGATTGAGGCAGCGACTGTGCAACAGCGTCGACCTTGTTTTGAAGTAATTAAAAATTCTCTGGCGATAACTAAAAAACATAAGCCATCCAGCGGCCTCTGCACCCTGGGTGCCGCTTGATTGATCTCGGTCAGCAGGTGGTTGCCTGTGCCCCCCTACTCTTGCGCCTCCATCACGGCCACGGACGGCTCAACGGGAGCCGCCAGCCCCATCACTCAAGGAAGAGTCTTGTCATGCGATCACTGAAGATCATCCTGCTGTCCACCGCTTTCAATGGCCTCACTCAACGCGCCTGGCTCGACCTGCGCCAGGCCGGGCATCGTCCCAGCGTCGTGTTGTTCACCAGCGAAGAGGAAGTCTGCCGGCAGGTCGAGGACGCCGGCGCCGACCTGGTGATCTGCCCCTTCCTCAAGGACCGGGTGCCGCAGCAGCTGTGGAGCAACCCCAAGCGGCCGGTGGTGATCATCCACCCGGGCATCGTCGGCGATCGGGGTGCCAGCGCCCTGGACTGGGCCATCAGCAAGGAACTCAAGCGCTGGGGCGTCACTGCCCTGCAGGCGGTGGAAGAAATGGACGCCGGGCCGATCTGGGCCACCCACGAATTCAACCTGCCGGCCGGGATGCGCAAGTCCGAGCTGTACAACGGTCCGGTCAGCGATGCGGCGATCCACTGCGTCCGCGATGTGGTGGAAAAATTCCGCAACGGCTACACCCCCGAACCACTGGACTACGACAAGCCCTCGGTGCTCGGCCGCCTGCAACCGAACATGAAGCAGGCGGACCGCACCTTCAGCTGGCATGACTGCGCCCAGTTCATCAAGCGCAGCATCGATGCCGCCGATGGCCAGCCCGGAGTCCTGGCCAGCCTCGCCGGTGGCCAGTACTACGTTTACGACGCGCACCTGGACCCGCGCACCGGTACCCCGGGGGAACTGCTGGCGGTACACGACGACGCGATACTGGTGGCCTGCGGCGACAGCAGCCTGTGGATCGGCTCCCTGCGGCTCAAGCCCCAGCCCGGCGAAGAGACCTTCAAGCGTCCGGCGCGCCATGTGCTCGGCGAACGCCTGGCCGCAGTGCCGGTACTGGACTGGTCGGTGGCCAGCACGCCGTTCAGCGCCGAGGCCTACCAGCCGATCCGTTATCGCGAATCCGGCAAGGTCGGCGAGCTGACCTTCGAGTTCTACAACGGCGCCATGAGCACCGAGCAATGCCAGCGCCTGGTCAGCGCCCTGCAATGGGCCAAGGCCCGCGACACCCAGGTGTTGCTGGTGCGCGGCGGCCGTGGCGCATTCTGCAATGGCGTGCACCTGAACGTGATCCAGGCGGCAGATGAACCGGGCCTGGAGGCCTGGGCCAATATCCAGGCCATCGACGATGTCTGCCGCGAGCTGCTCACCGCCCGCCAGCTGGTGGTCAGCGGCCTGACCGGCAATGCCGGCGCCGGCGGGCTGATGCTGGCCCTGGCCGCCGATGTGGTCCTGGCCCGGGCCGATACCGTGTACAACCCGCATTACAAGAGCATGGGCCTGTTCGGTTCCGAATACTGGACCTACAGCCTGCCCCGCGCCGTGGGCCAGCCCCTGGCCCGCCAGTTGACCGAGGCCTGTCTGCCCATCAGCGCCCTCCAGGCCCTGCAGATGGGCATGGTCCAGGAAGTGGGTCCACGGGATCCCGAAGAGTTCGGCCTGTGGCTGCTGCAACGGGCCAACGCCGTGCCCAGCGACCCGCGCTACCAGCACCTGCGCCAGCGCAAGCTCGACGCCGACCCGCAGTTGATGCAGCACTGCCGCAATGCCGAGCTGGAAGAAATGCACATGGACATGGTGCAGAACCGCAAGGGCTTCGCCGAGAAATGCCGCAATTTCGTGTACAAGCGCAAGACCTGCTGCACCCCCGAGCGCCTGATCGAAAGCTGGGCCAAGCCCCAGGACATCGCCCTGGTGGGTTGAACCGCGTTCCCCTCCTGAGCCGTCGCCCGGCTTGCCGGGCGGCGACTTCAGGCCCCCGGCTGCAACAGCAGCGCCACCAATGCGGTCCAGCCGGTCTGGTGGCTGGCCCCCAGCCCGCGTCCGTTGTCGCCATGAAAGTACTCATGGAACAGCACCAGGTCACGATCCCGGGCATCGGCCTGCAACTGCGGGTAGCCGCTCATGGACGGCCGCCGCCCGTCTTCGTCCAGCATAAACAACCGGGTCAGGCGCTGGCCCAGGCTGTCGGCCACTTCTTGCAGTGACGCCAGGTAACCCGAGCCCCGGGGATATTCCACCGAGAAGTTGACGTCGTAGTAGCGATGGAATTCGCGCAGGGATTCGATCAGCAAGTAATTGATCGGCATCCACAGCGGCCCGCGCCAATTGGAGTTGCCGCCATACAGGCGCGAACCGGACTCGGCCGGCTCGTAACGGGCGCACAGCTGCTTGCCGTCGACCTGCAGGGCGAATGGCTGCTCGAAGACCCTGGACAGCGAACGAATCCCGAACTCCGAGAGGAACTCGTTCTCGTCGAGCATGCGCTTGAGCAAATCCTTGGTTCGTTCCCCGCGCAGCAAGGCCAGCAGCAGGCGGTTGCCCTTGCCCGGCTCGTACCAGCGCGACACCAGGTTGGCCAGGTCCGGCCGATGGTGCAAAAAGCCCAGCAGGCGCTGGGCCAGCCCCGGCAGGCATTCATGTTCGTGCTGTTCCAGCACCTGCACCGCGAACAACGGCAACAGGCCGACGATGGAGCGCAGGCGCAGCGGCTCGCTGCGGCCGTCGGGACGTTGCAGCACATCGTAGAAGAACTGGTCCTGTTCGTCCCACAGGCCCTCGGCGCTGTCGTCCACCCGGTTGATGGCCCCGGCGATGTACAGGAAATGCTCGAAGAACTTCACTGCGATATCCACGTATACCGGGTTGCGCCGGGCCAGTTCCAGGGCGATGCGCATCAGGTCCAGGGCATAGGCCGCGACCCAGGCGGTGCCGTCGGCCTGGTCCAGGCTGTACCCCGGCGGCAAGGGCGCGGAACGATCGAACAGGGCGATGTTGTCCAGGCCGAGAAAACCACCCTGGAACAGGTTGCGGCCCTCCGAGTCCTTGCGATTGACCCACCAGGAGAAGTTCAGCAGCAGCTTGTGCAGGACCCGTTCGAGAAAGTCCATGTCGCCCTCGCCCGTGAGGGCCTTCTCCTGCTGGTAGACCCGCCAGCAGGCCCAGGCATGCACCGGCGGGTTGGCGTCGTCGAAACGCCATTCGTAAGCCGGCAACTGCCCATTGGGGTGCATGAAGCGGTCCTTGACCAGCAACAGCAGTTGCTGCTTGGCGAACCCCGGGTCGATCAGGGCGAACGCCACCGCCTGGAAGCCCAGGTCCCAGGAGGCGTACCAGGGGTATTCCCAGGTGTCGGGCATGCTGACGATGTCGCAGTTGGACAGGTGTCGCCAATGGCTATTGCGCAAGTGCTGGCGCGATTCGGGCGGCGCCGGTTGCCCGGGGTCGCCGTCGAGCCACTGGTTGACGTCGAAGTAGTACAGCTGCTTGGACCACAGCAGCCCGGCCAGGGCCTGGCGCTGCACATTGCGCGCATCGGCGTCGGTGATGCCCTGCTGCAAGGCCCCGTAGAACTGGTCGGCCTCGGCGCGGCGCTGCTCGAACAGGCGACGGGCATTGACCGGCCCGCTGCCCGCCGGGGCGAAGCGCAGGTACAGGCTACGGCTCTGGCCGCCGGCCAGTTCCAGGGCGAAATGCGCGGCGGCCTTGGAGCCGGAGTCGAAGGTCACCGCCGTGGCTTGGCCGTGCACCAGGTAATCGTTGATCCCGTCCTTGAACGGCCCCGGGCAGGCCAGGCCCTCGAGCCGCTGGAAATTGCTCTGGTTGTGGCAGAACAACCACTGGCAGGGCTCGGCTCCCCAGGCGCTGACCTCACGCTCGGGCAGCTTGGGATGCCGGGCCAGCAGTCGCTCACCCTCCAGGCGCAGGCTCGGCCGGGGCTGGTCACCACCCCAGCTCCAGGTGTTGCGCGCCCAGACCTGGGGCAAGACCCGCAGGCGCGCCGGCTGGTGGTAGCGGTTGTGCACCGTGACCCGCATCAACAGGTCGTCTACGGTGTGCTTGGCATACTCCACCGTCACATCGAAGTAGCGGTCGTCCTCGAAGATCCCGGTGTCGAGGATTTCGTACTCGGCATCATCCAGGCCACGGCGGGCGTTTTCCGCGACCAGGTCGGCATAGGGAAAGGCTCCCTGGGGGTACTTGTAGAGCATGCGCATGTAGGCATGGCTGGGCACGCCGTCGAGGTAGAAGTACAGCTCCTTGACGTCCTCGCCATGGTTGCCCTCGGCATTGTCCAGGCCGAACAGGCGTTCCTTGAGAATGCCGTCACGCTCGTTCCACAACGCCAGCCCCAGGCACCAGTGCTGGTCCTTGTCGGAGAACCCGGCCAGGCCATCCTCGCCCCAGCGATAGGCGCGGCTGCGGGCGTGGTCATGGGGGAAGTACTTCCAGGCTTCGCCGTCGGCGCTGTAGTCCTCGCGGACCGTGCCCCATTGCCGTTCGCTCAGGTAAGGCCCCCACTGACGCCAGTGTTCGGCGTCCGGTCCGTGCAGGCGCTGGCCTTCGGGGGTGTCGAGGATGCTGCTCGGGGATCTTGCCGGCATGGGGAATGTCCTTGGCCACGGGAACCCATGGCAGTGTAGAAGCAGACGCACCCGGGGCCGGTGACAAATCCTTCATGTTCGAGCCCGGAGCAAAGCGGTTAATTGCCCGGCGCCTGCTTCGTTATAATCGGCAACCCCTTTTATGGCAGTGCGAAATCGATGATGTTCAGTTGCAAAGCGTTTTTCCCGGGACTGTTGTTGGCGGCGCTGGCTGTCCCGGCCCAGTCCCAAGGGCTCGACCTCAAGTATCCCGAACCGCCACTGGCGGCTCCCAACGCCCGGCCCCAGGCCCCGGAACCGACCGTTCCAGGCCTCAAGCTGTCGGTCAAACCTTCGGTGAGCTACGAATACAAGTGCAGCGGGCAATGCACCTACGAAACCGATATCGACCAGTTGCACGACCGCGAGACCCGCCACAGCACCAGCATCGGCTTCGACTGAGCACCAGTGACTGGCCCGATGCACCGCGCCACGCAATCTTGCGGCCGCTACGCGCCCGGGCGCAGTCTCGACAGCGGCTACGGGTGGGAAGTTCGGCATTGATCTGTGGGGCTCGCGTGCCTACGCTGCTACACAAACCCGCTTGCCCGCCCGAGGATCACCCATGCTCCCCCTGCCCCGCACTGCCCTGCTCATCACGCTCGCCGCCAGCCTGCTCGGCGCCTGTACCAGCGTGACCCGGGAAATCGAAAGCGAACCCACGGTCACCTCCGCCGGGATCCTGGCCTTTCGCGATATCTGCCTGAAATCCGCTCCGTCCTTCAACGGCGCCGCCACCGCTGCTCGCGAGCATGGTATCGGGGAGTTGAACGACGCAGGGTTCGCCAGGATGGGCATGAACCAGGACCAGAGCGTTGGGGTCCAGGTGCGGGCCAACCAGGAATGCGCCGTCACCACCCCGAGCCAGAACGACAGCTCCCTGACCCGGCAATTCCTCAGCGTTGCCGGCAAGTTCTCCAGCACGCCGGTGGCACAGACCCTGCCCGCCAAGCTCACCATCGACGGCAAGGTATTCCTGTTGATGCACGATCGGCGTGGCGGCGAAGCCTATGTGATGCTCAAGGCGCCTTGAGCAAGCCGCCTGGCCCTGGCGTCTCCTGGTGCAATCCCCGAGGGGCCATATCCTCCATGGCCAGCAAGCGCAGCAGGCTGGCGCCATCCATGGGCTTGTGGAACAGGTAGCCTTGGGCCGCGCCAACCCCCAGGCGCCGCAAGTGTGCCCGCTGCCCCGGGGTCTCGACACCTTCGGCCACCAGTTCCAGCTCGAGGGATCGGGCCAGCCTGACCACGGCCTCGATGATCAGGCTTTGCTTGGGCCCCAGGGCATTGCCGATGAGCCCTGCATCGAGCTTGACCTGGCTGAAGGGAATGTCCGCCAGGCGGGTCAGCGAGGAATACCCGCAGCCAAAGTCATCGAGGGACAGGCGTACCCCGCTTTTCACCAGGAGGCTGATGTTCTCGATGCTCTGCATATCCAGGACCAGGGCCCCGCGCTCGGTGATCTCCAGGGTCACCTGGCTGGCCGGCACCGCGGCGGCCTCGATCCGCTGCAGAATCTGCGGGGCGAGTCCTGGCTCGCGTAACTGGCTGGCCTCAAGATTGTAGGAAAACACCAGCCCAACCCCCTGACCAGCCGGCAACCGGCGTTGCAAGTCCAGGCCCTGTTGCAACAGGTCATGGAACAGCTGGAGCTGTTGCTCGGGTCGCTCGAACAGAGCGAGAAAAACACCAGGCCCCAACACGCCCCGGCTCGGATGCAGCCAGCGCACCAGGGTCTCGGCCCCGGTGATGCGTTGGGTCTTGAGGCACACCTGGGGCTGGAAAAAAGCCACGATCTGTCGTTGTTCCAGGGCCAGCAGCGCCTGCTCTTGCGTGAGCGGCTCGCGCGGCGCCAACTGCCAGTAGTCCTGGCCGGCCCTCCTGGACTTGAGAGCCAGGGCCTTGAGCAGCAACTCGCCAAGCTGGGAGGCGTCCGGCTCATCGAAACTGCCCAGGTCGTGCTTGCCCGAATACTCAAGGAAATTCGCCAGGCCCCAGCGGATCGAGGTCTCCAGGTTAGTGCTCGCGACCATCGAGAAGAATGGGTAGTGCTCGCAGAGCCGACGTAGGTAATGGATAGCCCTAGTGGCTGGCAGGGAGTCGCAGATCACCAGGTCCGGGGCCTGCGTACAAGGCGGAAAGCAGGTCCAGTCGTCGTCGCTACAGACCACCTGGAGTTGCACGAAGGCAGCGCTGTCGAGTATCCGGGCAAAGCGCCGGACCCTGAAGGTGTTCGAACACAACAGCAATACGTTCAGGGTCTTCATGGACTGCGGCTCCGGGTAAAAACCCATGCTAGCCAAAGCGCCCTCGAGCTGAATTCAAGATACATCCTGAATAGAAGTAGGAAAAATCTCTGGCCTGGACTACACAGGCAAGCCCCGTAAAGGGCGACGCTAGCTGCCAGGCCCCTGGCTCGCCAGAGCCCCGATCTCGCCACGCAACCATTGCAGCCCCGGCGCATGTTGCTGCTGGCGGTGCCAGATCAGGCTGACCTGCACCGGCGCTGCCAGCAACGGCAAGCTGGCGATGCGGATCGGCAGCAACGCGGCGAAATGTTCCGCCAGGTGCCGTGGCACCGTGCCCAGAAGGTCGGATTGCGCCACGATCAGCGGGATGCTCAGGTAGTTGGGTACGAACAGCTGCACCTGGCGCCTGACCCGCGCCGAGCCCAGCACGATCTCCAGCGGCGAACCACGCCCGCCTCGATCGGGAATCGCCACATGCTGGCAACCCTGGTAGGCCGCCAGGTCCAGCTCGGGAACGAAGGCCGGATGGCCGGCGCGACCGATCACCACCAACTGCTCCTCCAGCAATGGCTGGTAGCACAGGTCCGGGTTGTCGAAATACAGGTAGTCCACCGCCAGGTCGAGCATGCCCGCACTGAGCCAAGCCGCCAGCGAGTCGGCGCTGTCGCTGCGCACCGCCAGCCGTACCCGCGGCGCCACCTCCTGCAAGTGCCGCGATAGCGCCGGCAACAGGCGAGCCTGGGCGTAGTCGTTCATCGACAGGGTGAACAACTGGTCGGCCGCCGCAGGATCGAACTCGGCAGCCGGGTCCAGGCCCTGTTGCAGCAGATGCAGGGCCTGGCGCACCAGCACATGCAGGCCCTGGGCCCGGGAAGTCGGTTGCATGCCCCGGGCCGTGCGGACGAACAACGGCTCGTCCAGGTGCCGGCGCAGGCGCGCCAGGGCATTGCTCACCGCCGGCTGGCTGAGATTGAGCCGCAAGGCGGCCCGGGACAGGTTCTGCTCCTGCATCAAGGCATCGAACACCCGCAGCAGGTTGAGGTCCAGGCGCTGGATATTCAGCTTCATGAATAATGCTCATTCCTACTATCCATTGGCTGGATAATTCTCCCGGAGCTAGGCTGCAGTCAATAAAAACAACAACGGGAGCAGCGCCATGCGCGACACCACCCAGCACTTTCGCCAGCAATACCGGGCCGCTGTCAGCCCGCGCTACAACCCATGGCTGCACGGCGGCTTCGTCCTGGCCTACGGCCTGCTGTGCATCGGCCTGCTGTGGAGCACCCTGGACCGGGTACAGCCGCTGGAATGGCTGGCGATACCGCTGGCGCTGCTGTTCTTCAACCTGTGCATCTATGTGGTGCACCGTTGGCTGGGGCACCACAAGCGGCGCCTGGGACGCCTGTTCTACGCCCGGCATACCGGCGATCACCACAGTTTCTTCACCCCGGGGCTGATGGCCTACGAAGGCTTGCGGGATTGGCGGGTGATCCTGTTCCCAGCCTGGCTGATCGTGCTCCACAGCCTGCTGTTCGCCCTGCCTCTGTGGGGGCTGCTGCGCCTGTGGAACGCCAATGTCGCGGCCTTGTTCGCCAGCTGCACGCTGATCGGCTACCTGGCCTACGAGATCTTCCATGCCTGCGAACACTTGCCGGCCGGCCATCCCCTGGCGCGCCTGCCCTGGATCCGCCAGATGCGGCGCCTGCACGAACTGCATCACCGCCGCGAGCTGATGCAGGAACGCAACTTCAATATCGTCCTGCCCTTGATGGACTGGCTGTTCGGCACCCTGTACTGGCAGCCGGAGCAAACCCCGGCACAGTCCCACAGCGTGCCCAGTTCCACGCCCCTGACCCGCATGCAGCATCAGGTCGACATTCCCCGTAGTAGCGCCAGCACCCTGGCCTATGCCGCCAGCCCAAGGTGCTGGCCGCAATGGCATCCCTCCTCACTGCGGGTCGAGGGCGCCGCAGGCCCCCTGGCCGGCGGCCAGGGCTTCGAGGAGGACATCCACGCCGGCGGGCGCAGCGGCCACCTGAGCTGGCGGGTCGAGGAGTACCTGCCGGGGCAGCGCTGGCGCGCCACGGCCCGGGGCGATCATGGTCTATGGTTGCAGGTCACCTACCAATGCCAGCCCCTGGCAGGCGGACACACCCGTTTCGTGCGCACCCTGGAATATGGCTTCGACAACCTGCTGATGCGCCTGGGTAATCGGTTGCTATTCAAACGACGGATAGAACGGGAGTCCGCGGCCTCGATGCAGGCATTGTGCAAGATGGCCCAACAAACCATCGCAGCGCAGCCCGCCGCGCCGGCTGCCAGCCCGTCCTGAACCGCACACCGACAGGAGTCATTGCATGAACCAGATCGCCCCTCGCCGCTTCGGCCTCGGCCGGATCATCCTGCTGCTGGTAATCGCCATCCTGGCCTTCCTGCTGCTGGCGCCGACCAAGGTCCAGCCAGTGGCCTGGCAGCCCTCGCCTGCGCCATCGATGAGCCAGGGCCCCTACGCCGAGAACCAGAAGCTCAAGGCCGTGCAGGCGGTCGGTGCCCGGGATATCGCCGGCCCCGAGGCGCTACTGCTGGAAAACGACCAGTTGCTCACCGGCCTGCATGATGGCCGGGTGATCCAGACCAGCCTCGACGGCACGGCCCTCAAGGTACTGGCCAATACCGGTGGCCGGCCCCTGGGCCTGGCCCGGCATCCGGACGGCCGCTTGATCATCGCCGACGCCATCAAGGGCCTGCTGGCCCTGGACGGACAGGGCCAGATCCAGGTCTTGAGCGACACGGCCAATGGCCTGAAATTCGGCTTCACCGACGATGTCGCGGTGGATGCCGCCGGTCGCTACGCCTATTTCAGCGACGCCAGCAGCCGTTGGGGTTATGGCCACGACGGCGAGGCGGTGATCGAACATGGTGGCGATGGCCGCCTGTTGCGCTACGACTTCCAGAGTGGCCGGACCGAGGTCCTGCTCGACGGCCTGGAGTTCGCCAATGGCATCGCCCTGGGCCCGGACGAGGCCTTCGTCCTGGTCAACGAGACCGGCGCCTACCGCATCAGCCGCTACTGGCTCAAGGGCGACAAGACCGGCCAGCACGACCTGTTCATCGATAACCTGCCGGGGCTGCCGGACAACCTCAGCTTCAATGGCCGTGATCGTTTCTGGGTGGCCCTGTATGCGCCGCGCAATGCCCTGCTGGACGGCACCGCCGCCTACCCTTTCGTGCGCAAGATGCTGGTGCGGGCCATGCAGGTATTGCCCAAGCCGGTGGAAAAACGCGGCTTCGTGCTGGGCCTGGACACCCAGGGCCGGGTGATCGCCAACCTGCAGGATGGCAGCAGCGGTAACTATTCGCCGATTACCACGGTGCGCGAGTACGGCGATGCGTTGTACCTGGGCTCCTTGAGTGCCCGGCACATGGCGCGCTTGCCATTGCAGCAAGCGTTGGAGCACTGAGGCCTGGAGGCCGCCCCGTGGGGTCAGCCGGACGCGCTGAATTGCGGGTCGCTGAAGGTCCTGCGGGCCTTGGCCCGGCCCCGCAGGCTCAGCGGCTGCAGGCAGGGGCCCTCTCGCCGTTGCCGCAGGGATACAAGGAAATGGAGGTCGGTTATCGGCGGCCTGTGGTCGAACCACAGGCGCCAAGGGCGGGAGGTCAGGAACGGGCGGTGAGTTTCTGGGAGATCTCATCCTTGATCAGCAGGCGTTTTTCCTTGAGCTTCCTTACTTCATCGTCTGCAGCGGCCGCTGCTTCGGCCTTGAGCACCTGGTCGTCGATACTGTTGTACTTGTCGAACAGTGCATTGAGGTGGGGATCCTTGGCCCGACGCTGTTGAATGTCTTCTTTGCTGCAGCTCAGGTCCTGGTAAAGATCGTGGGTCACCGGCATGGAACACCTCCGTGGTTGATCGGCAGCAGGGGCGTCCTCACGCCCCTGCCAGCCATCAGCATGGCCTTGGCTCCCCGGGTCTGTCGACCGCCAATCAGACCAGCGGTAACCGTTCGTCGCCCTCGGCTGCCCTGGATCAATTCCCGCCCAGGGCCGCCGCCAGGAACGGCGCGGTACGGCTTTCACCCTGCCTGGCCACCTGCTGCGCAGTGCCGCAGGCCACCAGGCGACCACCCTGGTCGCCCGCGCCCGGGCCGATATCGATGACCCAGTCGGCCCTCGCCACCACGCGCATTTCATGCTCGACCACCACCACGCTGTGTCCTGCGGCCACCAGCTTGTCCAACTGCTCCAGCAGCCGGTCCACGTCCCTGGGATGCAGGCCCGTAGTGGGCTCGTCCAGCACATAGAGGGTGGCGCCACGGGCATTGCGTTGCAGTTCGGTGGCCAGCTTGATGCGCTGCGCCTCGCCACCGGACAGCTCGGTGGCCGGCTGGCCCAGGCGCAAGTAGTCCAGGCCGATGTCGCTCAGCACCTGCAGGGCCCGCAGGATCGCCGGCTGCTCGGCGAAGACCGGCAAGGCCTGCTCGACGTTCAATTGCAGGACCTGGGCGATGTTCAGGCCCTGCCAGGTCACTTCCAGGGTCTGCGGGTGATAACGCGCGCCATGGCAGGTCGGGCATGGCGCGAAGACGCTAGGCATGAACAGCAGCTCGACGCTGACGAAACCCTCGCCCTCGCAGGCCGGGCAACGGCCCTTGGCGACGTTGAAGGAAAACTGTCCGGCGTCATAACCCCGGGCCCGGGCCTCGGGGGTAGCGGCGAACAGTTTGCGCACCTGGTCGAACAAGCCGGTGTAGGTCGCCAGGTTGGAGCGTGGAGTACGCCCGATGGGCTTCTGGTCCACCTGTACCAGGCGCTTGACCCGCTCCATGCCCGCCACCACCCGCCCGCCGCTG
The DNA here is from genome assembly GCF_009380155.1 of Pseudomonas piscis. Taxonomy (GTDB): domain Bacteria; phylum Pseudomonadota; class Gammaproteobacteria; order Pseudomonadales; family Pseudomonadaceae; genus Aquipseudomonas; species Aquipseudomonas piscis. The sequence continues at coordinate 243,790 of NZ_WHUV01000005.1, forward strand.
GCAACGGGAACCTCGTCCTCCAGGTCCAACTGCGCGGCCTCCTCAGCGGCAGGCAGCTTGCCCAGCTGGGCGCCGACCAGCTCCAGCAGCGCCTGGCTGACCAGGCTCGACTTGCCGGAACCGGAAACCCCGGTCACGGCGGTGAAGCAGCCCAGGGGAAACTCGACATCCAGGTCCTTGAGGTTATTGCGGGTGATGCCGGCCAGGCGCAACCAGTCCCGGGGCTGGCGCGGGGTATGCGCCACCGGGGCCTGCCCGGCGAACAGGTAGGGCCGGGTTTGCGAAGCCTCGATGGTCGCCAGCCCCGCCGGTGGCCCGCTGTACAGCACCTGGCCACCGCGCTCGCCGGCCGCCGGCCCGACATCCACCAGCCAGTCGGCCCGGCGCATGGTCTGCAGGTCGTGCTCCACCACGAACAATGAGTTGCCCGCAGCCTTGAGGCGCTGCAAGGCCGCGAACAGGGCCTCGGCATCCGCTGGATGCAGGCCCGCGGAGGGCTCGTCCAGCACATAGATCACCCCGAACAGCTGCGAGCCCAGCTGGGTCGCCAGGCGCAAGCGCTGCAACTCGCCGGGGGACAGGGTCGGCGTGCTGCGCTCCAACGCCAGGTAGCCCAGCCCCAGGTCCACCAGGGTGGCGACCCGTTCCAGCAGATCCTGGGCGATGCGCTGCGCCGCCAGGAGCTTCTCCGGCGACAGCTGCACAGCGTCCTGCGCTACCTGCGTGCCGGCGGCCACCGGCGCAAGCACCTCGGCCAGTTGCAGCAGCGGCATGCGCGCCAGCTCGCCGATATCCAGCCCGGCGAAAGTCACCGCGAGCGCCTCGCGCTTGAGCCGCTTGCCGTCGCACAAGGGGCACTGGCTGCCGCGCATGAACTGCGCCACGCGCTTTTTCATCAAGGCGCTCTGGGTATGGGTGAAGGTGTGCAGCACATAGCGCCGGGCGCCGCTGAAAGTGCCCATGTAGCTGGGCTCCTGCTGGCGCGCCAGGGCCTGGCGAGTCTGTTCCGGGGTGAGCCCGGCATACACCGGCACCGTCGGCGTGTCTTCGGTGAACAGGATCCAGTCGCGCTGCTCCCTGGGCAGGTCGCGCCAGGGAATGTCCACGTCGTAGCCCAGGGTCACCAGGATGTCCCGCAGGTTCTGCCCCTGCCAGGCCAGGGGCCAGGAAGCCACCGCGCGCTGGCGGATGGTCAGCGATGGGTCGGGGACCATGCTCGCCTCGTCCACCTCGTACACCCGGCCCAGGCCATGGCATTGCGGGCAGGCGCCCTGGGGGGTGTTGGGCGAGAAGTCCTCGGCATACAGCATCGCTTGCCCGGGCGGGTAGCTGCCGGCCCGGGAGTACAACATGCGTACCAGGCTGGACAAGGTGGTCACGCTGCCCACCGAGGACCGCGTACTGGGGCTGCCGCGCTGTTGTTGCAGGGCTACCGCCGGGGGCAGGCCGTCGATGCGGTCCACGTCCGGCACCCCGACCTGGTCGATCAAACGCCGCGCATAGGGCGCCACCGATTCGAAATAGCGTCGCTGGGCCTCGGCATACAGGGTCGAGAACGCCAGGGACGACTTGCCCGAACCGGACACGCCGCTGAACACCACCAGCGCATCCCGGGGAATGTCGACGTCGACGTTGCGCAGGTTGTGCTCGCGGGCGCCACGCACCCGCACGAATCCGGAACTGTGGGTTGCTGCGGTGCTGTCCGGGGAATCAGCGGAACGATCGGACGAAGAAGTCATGGACCTGCCTTGTCTGGGGAATCATGAAATGCGAGGAGCGCGACCACCGATCATCACATATCCCCCAGGGCCCAGGGCAAGCCCGGTGGCCAGCGGCTACTCAGCGCCGCAGCGGTTGCCCGGTGCCCTGCTCCGCCGCCAGTCCGGTGTGCCGCAGGTCGTAGCGCAGTTCGGTGATCAGCTCGCAGATGGCCCGGGAGCTGGTCAGGGAACGAGTGGAGATACCGGTCACGAACAGGTCGACGCGGCCAGAGGCCGGATCGCAGATACGCACGGTCATGGCGCCGTCATGGCCGATGGTGCATTGGCAGTGCAGGGGCAGGAAGCTGGTTTCGATGATTCTGCGCAGTTCGAGGGTAGAGATCACGGGCAGAGGATCCAAAGAGGTTGAAAGGAAAAAACCGCGCAAGACAAGCATTGTTGTTGTGGGATCAGGCGGTCGGTGCCCCTGTCCTTGGTCATCGGCCAAACAGTACAAGTTCATTCAATTCGGTACAGACTAGAAGCCTGGCGCCAGTTTGTCGTCAGGCCGATTGGATTTTCATGCGCCGCGTCACACTGGCGCCGTCAGGTCCCCAGCAGCGAGCGCACCATGGCGCTCAAGTCCTCGGGTCCGTAGGGCTTGCTCAACAGGTAAGTGTCCGGGCTGAGCAAATGGTCCCGCGAGATCAGGTCGCGAGTGTGCCCGGAGGTGAACAGCACGGCGATCGGCGGGGCCTGGGTCTTGGCCCAGGTGGCAAGTTCGGTGCTCTTGATCAGGCCGGGCATCACCACGTCGGTGAAGATCAGATCCACCTTGAGCCCCTCCAGCAACATCTGCATGGCGGCATCGCCGCTGGCCGCGGTACTGACCCGGTATCCCTCGAGCCTGAGCATCTCCACTGCGGCGCTGCGCACATCGACGTTGTCCTCCACCACCAGGATGCTCTCCTGGCCGCCCGCGCCCTGGCCATGGGGCTTGCGTGCGCTGACCACTTCGCGATCGGGGCAACGGGCGAAATACATCCGGACCCGGGTCCCCTGCTCGGGGCTGCTGAGGATCTCCACATGGCCGCCGCTCTGCTTGACGAAACCGAACACCATGCTCAGGCCCAGGCCGGTGCCATGGCTATCGCTCTTGGTGGTGAAGAACGGCTCGAAGGCCTGCGCCAAGACCTCGGCCGACATGCCTCCACCGCTATCGGCCACGGTCAGGCACAGGTACTGGCCCGGCTCGATGTCCTTGCCCAGGCATTGCTCGCGCTCCAGCACCAGGTTCTCGGCGCGGATCAGGATGCTGCCCTCGCCGCCCATGGCATCCCGGGCATTGAGCACCAGGTTGAGCACCGCATTCTCCAGCTGGTTGCGGTCGACATGGATGCACCAGGGGTCTGCGGGCAACTGCACTTCGATGCTGATGGTTTCCCCCAGGGCGCGTTGCAACAGTTCGCCCAGGTCTTCATACAGGTGGCGCGGATCGTAGACCGCCGGGGACAACGGCTGGCGCCGGGCGAAGGCCAGCAGCTGCGCCGACAGCTTGGCCCCGCGCTCCACCGCCGCCAGCGCGGCCCCGGTCCGTCGTTGCACATTGGCGTTATCCGGCTCGTGGCGGGCCAGCAGGTGCAGGTTGCCGGAGATCACCTGCAACAGGTTGTTGAAGTCATGGGCCACGCCACCGGTGAGCCCGCCGATGGCCTCGAGCTTCTGCGCCTGGCGCAGGCGCTCCTCGGCGCTCAACCGCGCGTCGACCTCCTTGAGCACCCGCTGCTCCAGGTCGCGGGTCAACTGGCGCAAGGCTTCTTCGGCGAGCTTGCGCTCCTGGATATCGATCAGCACCCCGGGAAAGCGCAAGGCCCGGCCCTGGTCGTCGAGCTCACAACGACCGCAGGCCAGCACCCAGCTGTAGCTATCGTCGGCGCGACGTATCCGATATTCCGCGTTGTACGCGCCGCCATGGGTCAGGCTGTAGTCCACCAGTTCGCGAATGCGTGGCAGGTCATCGGGATGGATGCGGCTTTCGGCGACGGCGATCGGCAAATCGTCCAGGGCTTGCCCGGCCGGGTAGGAAAAGGTCCGGGCAAAACGCTCGTCGCTGGAAAACCTGTCGTGCTGGATGTCCCACACGAAGGAACCGAGCAACGCCCCGGCGTTCAAGGCCAGCTGGACTCGCTCGTTCTCGGCGCGGTAGGCCGCCTCGGCAGCCTGCCGGCGCTGCTCGGAAATCACATGGGCGGTGGTTTCCACGACAACGGCGATGACCCCGGCCGGGGCCTGGTCATCATCGGCCACCGGGCTGTAGTAGAGGTCCAGCCAGACACTCTCCGGCGCCCCGTTGCGCAGCAGCACCAGATCCTTGTTGTGGTAGGTCAGGGTGCCGCCGCTCAGGCAGGTGTTCATCACCCCGCGATTGAACTCGGCCACCTCCGGCCAGCCGCGCTCCACCGCGCAACCGAGCAGGTAGGGATGGCGTCCGCCGGCGAAGACCGCATAGGCGTCGTTGTAGATCATGTAGCCCAGGGGGCCCCAGAGCATCACCATCGGCACGGGCGAACCGAGCATCAGTTGCACCGTGCTGCGCAGGCTGTGGCTCCAGTGCTGCAACGGGCCGAGGCTGGTCAGGGACCAGTCGAAGGCGCGGATGCGACTGGCCATCTCGCCTTTCCAGCCCTGACACCCGTGATGATCGGATAAGAACGGCATGAACGGACTCTGTGAAGAACGTGGCACGGCATGGATTGGCAAAGGGCTGCACACCGCCCTCGAGCCTTGGAGGCCTGGCCGGGACAATGGTTTCCGGATTTCACCTGGACCTGCGCACCCGGCAAGACTGAACAGACAGGATAGGCGATGCCGGCCAGTCCAGGCGGACGCTCGCGGCGCCGCCTGGCAGGGGCGGATTGCCCGCCCCGGGTGAATCAGTCGGTGCCGTATTTCGGCGAATGCGGACCGTACAGCAGGCCGTTGTGCTGCCCGGCCGACAGCAGGCGCTGGCTGGTGACACCGGCGATCGGATGGCCGGCGTCGGTGGAGGTGTTGACGATCTGCTTCACCGCGGCGGTGATCAGCATGCCCACCAGGCCCCCGCTGTTGTTGTTGCCTTCCTCGCTCGAAGCCCGGGCGCTGCCGGTCCACAGGGTGGTGCCGGTCTTGAGGTCGACCAGGGTGGCGCTGGCGGTCACCGCGGTCTCGCTGCTGATCAGCATGTAGCTGGTGCCGTACTCCTTGACGGTGATGTACAGGCCGGCATCGGCGCCGAAGATTTCGTTGAGCTTGGTGGGCGGCAGGCCGTGGATATCCGCCGGGTTGGTCAGGCCGTTATGACGGAAGGTTTCGTCCACCACCGCGATCGGCATCACGTAGTAACCGGCTTCGGCCAACGGCAGCGTCACCTGGGACAGCATGCTGTAGGTGGCCTTGACGTCCGGCGACTCGTTGAGCGGCGGCAGCACCAGGATCGACTTCGGCCTGGCTTGTTTGTAGGCCGCGTAGTCCACGGTCTTGGGGGCGGCGCAGCCCACCAGCAGGCTGACCGTCAGCAGGCCCAGGAGGTTGCGCAGGGTCGACAGGTTCATTGCGCGGCCCCCTGCTTGGCGTTCTTGAGCAGGAAGTCCATGTACTTCGCCGACTCCGGAAACAGCGCCTTCTCGGTGTTGAACTGCTGCACCATCTGGTCATCCTTGCCCAGGCCGGCGTAGAGCATGCCCAGGTGTGCGTGGTAACCCGGCGGCACCGCCTTGCCGGTGGACTTGATTTTCTGCAGGTCGCGCTCCAGCGCCTCGACCTGGGCCTCGCGGGCGCCCTCGCCCTTGAAGTACTCGTAGGTCTGGGACTGGTAGCTTTCCCACTGGTACAGCGTCTTCGGCCCGCTGCAGCCGGCCAGCAATACGCTGCCCAGCACGACAGCGGCCAGCGCTGGCCGGGCCATCATGATCTTGAACATATGTGCACTTTCCCTGTTGGCAGTGGTGATCAGCGACCTGGTTTCCAGGCGCCGGCGTCGATGGCCTCGACCATGCGGTTGACCGCCTCGCGCATGGCCAGGTCCAGGACCTTGCCGTTGAGGGTCGAGTCGTAGGAGGCCGTGCCGCCGAAGCCGATCACTTCACGGTTGGACAAGGCGTATTCGCCGGCGCCCTGGGTGGAATAGACCACTTCGGAGGTGCTGATATTGACGATGTTCAAGGCCACCTTGGCGTAGGCCACCTGGGTCTTGCCACGGCCGAGAATGCCGAACAGCTGGTGATCGCCGGTTTCCTTGCGGCCGAACTCGGTAACGTCGCCGGTCACCACGAAATCCGCGCCCTTGAGCTTCTGTGCCTGGCCCTTGATCGCCGCTTCCTGCTGGATCTCGCCCATGTTGTCGCGATCCAGCACGTTGAAGCGGTTGGTCTGCTGCAAGTGAGTGATGAGGATGGTCTTGGCCTGGCCGCCGAGGCGGTCGACACCATCGGAGAAAATCCCGCGCATGTAGCTGGAGCGGTTATCGAACTTGCCCACCGCCATCGGCACCCGGGTACCACTCCAGGCCTGGCTGGCGCTCTGGACCTTTTCCACCGGCAAGGCCCGGGAGCTTTCCGTGGCACAACCGCTCATACCTGCCAGCACCGCCACTGCAGCGCCCGACAACATCAACTTCGAGATCACTCTCACTCTATGTTCCTTTTTGAGTATCCAACTGCTCTTGCACCCACCAACCACCGCGAATCCGTATAGGCACGGGTTCGAAAAAGACGGTTCGGATGTTCTGGATCTTGACGCGGGGGGCGTCACCGGCGGCGATTATGCCAAAGCGCTATCATCGCGAAAAGGAATAAAAAAGCCTTGGCGCCAATGGATTGGCAGAGCATTTCCAGGTATTCAAGCAAGCCCTTGATCGTTCAACGAAAATCCCGGCTGGGCACCTTGATCCCGGCCAGCAGCGGGGTCAGGTCGCTCAGGCGCCCGGCCACCAGGTGGCGTACCTCGCCCTCGGTCTCCAGGGTGCCGTCGACCCGCAGCAACTGCGCGCCCACCAGCACCCGGCGCTGGCGTTCGGCCAGATCGCGCCAGACCACCACGTTGAGATTGCCGAACTCGTCCTCCAGGGTGACGAAGGTCACCCCGCTGGCGGTGCCCGGGCGTTGGCGCCCAGTGACCAGCCCGGCCACGCTCACCGCCCGCCCATGCTCCAGCCCCTGCAAGTCCCGGGAGCTGCGGCAGCGCCGGGCCGTAAGCTGCGGCCGGAGCAAGGCCAGGGGATGCGGCCCCAGGGTAGTGCCCAGGCTGTGGTAATCGGCATACAGGTCCTCGCCGACACTGGGCCGGGGCAGGTTCACCGGCGCCTCCTCCTGGCCTGGCAAGCCGGCGAACAGCCCCAACTGCTGCTGCACCCCGGCCACCTGCCAGCGGGCCTGGAACCTATTACCGGCCAGGCCCTGCAGGGCCCCGGCATCGGCCAGCAATTCCTGGGCCCGCAGATCGAGCCGGGCCCGCTCCCCGAGGTCGGCGATATCGGCAAAGGCCCGCTGGCCCCGGGCCTGCTCGATACGCAGGGCGTCCTCCTGGCGAAAACCCTTGATCATCCGCAGCCCCAGGCGCAGGGCCGGCTGGCCAGGTACACGGTCCTGCGCAGCGCCTGCCGCCCCAGCGCTGGCGCCCTGCTCATCACGCCCGGAGCGGTGGACCGGCTCCAGGCTGCAATCCCAGTTGCTGGTGCGAATATCCACCGGGCGGATCTCCAGGCCATGGCGGCGAGCATCCTGGAGGATCTGGTCCGGACTGTAGAAGCCCATGGGCCAACTGTTGATCAGGGCGCAGGCGAAGGCCGCCGGCTCATGGCACTTAAGCCAGCAGCTGGCATAGGTCAGCAGGGCGAAACTGGCGGCATGGGACTCGGGAAAACCATAGCTGCCAAAGCCCTTGATCTGCTCGAAGATCTGCGCCGCAAATTCCTCGCTGTAGCCCTTGCCCGTCATGCCCTTGAGCAAGCGCTGGCGATGGGGCTCCAGCCCGCCATGGCGCTTCCAGGCCGCCATGGAACGACGCAGCTGGTCGGCCTCGCCCGGGGTGTAGTCGGCCGCCACTACCGCGATCTGCATCACCTGCTCCTGGAACAGCGGCACCCCCAGGGTACGCACCAGCACCTCTTGCAGTGCTGGCGAGGGATAGGTCACTGGTTCCTTCTTATCGCGCCGGCGCAGGTACGGGTGGACCATGCCGCCCTGGATCGGCCCGGGGCGGACGATGGCCACCTCGATCACCAGGTCGTAGAACTTCTTCGGCTTGAGTCGGGGCAGCATCGACATCTGCGCCCGCGACTCGATCTGGAACACGCCGATGGTATCGGCCCGGCCGATCATCGCGTAGGTCGCCGGGTCTTCGCTGGGAATGCTGGTGAGGCTATAGCGCTGGCCGCGATAGTCATGGATCAGATCGAAACAGCGGCGGATGGCGCTGAGCATGCCCAGGGCGAGGATATCCACTTTGAGCAGGCCGACCATGTCCAGGTCGTCCTTGTCCCACTGGATCACCGTGCGCTCGGCCATGCTGGCATTCTCCACCGGCACCAGGCTGTCCAGGGGCTGCTCGGAAATCACGAAGCCACCGGGGTGCTGGGACAGGTGTCGGGGAAAGCCGATCAACTGCCCGGTCAGGCTCAGGACCCGGCGCAGCAGCGGGTTCTCGGGGTCGAAACCGGCTTCGCGCAGGCGCTCAAGATCAGGCGCGCTATCGCTCCAGCGGCCACAGCAGGCGGCCAGGGCATTGACCTGGTCCGGCGGCAGGCCCAGGGCCTTGGCCACGTCGCGCACCGCCCCGGCGCCGTGATAGGTACTGACCACCGCCGTCAACGCCGCACGATGCCGGCCATAGCGCCGGAACACGTACTGCAGCACCTCTTCGCGGCGCTCGTGCTCGAAATCGACGTCGATGTCCGGCGGTTCGTTGCGCTCCCTGGACAGGAACCGCTCGAACAGCATCACCGAACGATCCGGGTCGATCGCGGTGATGCCCAGGACGAAACACACCACCGAGTTGGCCGCCGAGCCGCGCCCCTGGCAGAGAATGTGCCGCTCGCGGGCGAACGCGACGATGTCATGCACCGTGAGGAAGTAGCTCTCGTAGCCCAGCTCGCCGATCACCTGCAACTCGTTCTCGATCTGCGCCAGCACCTCGGGCCGGGCCCCGGCGGGCCAGCGTCGGGCAATCCCCTCGCGGACCAGGACCCGCAGCCAGGAACCGGCGTCGTGGCCCTCGGGCACCAGCTCCCGAGGGTACTGGTAGCGCAACTGGCCAAGGTCGAAGTGGCAGCGCTCGGCAATCACCAGCGACTCATCGAGCAGCGCCTGGGGGTACAGGCCTTGCAGCACCGGCAGCGGCCGCAGGTGGCGCTCGCCATTGGCGAACAGGCGCTGCCCAGCCTCGGCCACCGGCAGGTGGTGGCGGATCGCGGTCATAGTGTCCTGCAGGGCCCGGCGTCCACGCACATGCATGTGCACATCACCGCAGGCCACCGCTGGCAGGCGCAGTTGCCGGGCCAGGGCCAAGCGTTGCTGCAACCGCCGGGCATCGTCCTGGCCGCAATGCAGTTCCACCGCCAGCCACAGCCGCTCGGGGAACACCTGGCGCAACCAGGACGCCGCATCGGGGTCGTCCTTCTCATCGCCTTTCTCATCGACCAGCCACAACGCCAGCAACCCGGGCAAGGGCTCGGCGAAATCCTCCCGCAACAGGCGATAACACCCCTTCTCGGCCCGGCGCCGGGCCCGGGTGATCAGCCGGCACAGGGCCTGGTAACCGGCCAGCTCTTGCACCAGCAGCACCAGGCGCGGGCCCTCCTCGACCTGCATTTCACTGCCGACGATCAGCTTCAAGCCAGTCTCGCGGGCGGCCTGCCAGGCCCGCACGATACCGGCCAGGGTGCATTCGTCGGTGATCGCCAGGGCCTGGTAGCCCAGGGCCTGGCCGCGCTCGAACAACTCCCGGGCACTGGAGGCGCCACGCTGGAAGCTGAAATTGGACAGGCAATGCAGCTCGGCGTAGCCGCTCATGCGAACCAGCCTTGCAGCAACAGCGGCCCGGGTTCGCCTACCTGGCGATAAGCCCAGCCCTGCTGGCCGGCGCGAGTCTGGACCAGGTAATAGTCGCGGCGCACATCGGCACCGTCCCACCAACCGGACTCGATGCGTTCCGGGCCCATGACGATTTGCACCGAACCTTCGCCCAGTGGCTGGGGTTCGGTCAGCAGCCAGCCTGGGCGGCGCAAGCCCGGGTTGGCCGGACACGGACGCGGATCGGCCTGGGGCTGCCAACTGAGCTCCGGGCGGTGGTCGGCGCGATAGCCCAGGCCCTGTACCGCATCGTCCCCCAGGCGCGCCCGCAACCGTTCGCGCAATTGCTCCCAGGGCAGGTTCTGCTGTGGCCGCTCCTCGAACAGCTCCGTATGCCGGGGCACGAACAGTGGCAAGTCCTCGGCCACCAGGCGCAGGTTGCGCACCGCAGCGGGCACCTGGATCTGCTCCAGGCGCCCGCGGGCCAGCTCGAAGAGCAGCGCCGGGTCGCGCTCGGCACCCAGCAGCCCTACCGGGACCAGGGTGTTAGCGCCTTCGGCGTGCTCCAGGTGCAGGACGAAGCGCTGCACGCCACTGTCGCGACCACAGAGAAAAGCCGCCAGGTCGGCGGTCAGGCGACGCAGGGGAAACAGCAGCGCCTGGTGGGACTGCACATCGAAGTTCAGCTCGATGCGCAGGTCGAAACGATCCGGCGGCAGGTAGAAGGCCAGCCCCAGCGCACGTTCGCCAAGCAGGGTATCGAGTTGCTTGAGCAAGCTGGCGTCGAAGCGCCGGGCCAGGCTCTGGCGCGGCAACTGCCGGAGCTGGGCGAAGCTGCGCACGCCCATGCGCGACAAGGCCGTGGCCTGCTCTGCTGCCAACCCCAGGCGCTCGATGGGCATCGGTCCCAGGGCCTGGTGCAGGTCCTGCTCGCCGGCCACCGCCAGGCCATCGTAGGCATTGGCCAGGACCCGGGCCGCCGCCGGGTTCGGAGCCGCGACGATGCGATGGCGAAAGCCCAATGCCTGCAGTTCCTGGCGCAGGCGAGCCTGCAACTGTGGCCAAGGCCCGAACAGGCCCAGGCTCGATTCGATTTCCAGCACCAGGGTGCGTGGATAGGCCACGCTGACCTGGGAGCTGAAGCCATAGGCCCAGGCGGCAAGGAACTGCTGCCAGTGATCGATCTGCTGGGGGTCGTACTCGGCACAGGCGAAATCCTGGGTCAGGGCCTGGGCGGCCGTCAGCGATTGCCCGGGACGCAACCCCAGCTCGCGGGCGGCGTCGTTCACCGCCTGGATCACTCGACGTTGCGGGCTGCCGCTGAGCAGCGCCAGCGGCGCCTGGGGCTCGGCGCGCTGGCGCAGTACCGCGTCCAGCGCCAATTGCGGGAACAGGATGCACACCCAGCGCATGTCGGCCTCAGTGCCCGGCCTGCAGGGCAATCGGTTGTGGATGGGCCAGGCCACCCCGGCACTTGAGAATCCGCAACTGCGCAGGATGGCCCTGCAAGGTCAGGCGCAAGGCCGCTGGCGACGGATTGTGCGCGGCCTCCAGGGGACGGTAGGCGAAGGCCAGGGTCTGGCCGCTTTCGGCCGCCACCTGCAAACGCCGCAGGGCCCGGTCGTCGGCCTGTTGCGGCCAGCACAACACCGCGCCGCAACTGCCCGAACGCAGGCACTGTTCGGCGGCCCACAAGGCATCGCGCTCTGCGGCCTGGATGATCGACAACTGGCGCAGATCCACCCCGGCGTTCTGCCAGGCCAGGGGGAAAGGCACGAACGGCGGCGCCACCAGCACAATGCGCTCCCCCGCCGCCGCCAGCCGCGCCAGGCTCGGCCAGAGCAATTGCAACTCGCCCAGGCCCTGGGCGGCGACAAGGATTTCCGTCAACGCCGCTTCCGGCCAGCCGCCACTGGGCAGCACCGCATCCAGGGCCGCGTGGCCGGTGGCATGCACACTGGCGGGCACGGCCGCCGGGCGGCCCTTCCAGACCCGCCCGGCATTGAACAGCGAGTCCAGTGCGACCACGGCGCCCATCAGCCCTGCCTCACCAGGCCACAGAACACGCCTTCGATGAACAGCTCGTGGTCGGCCGTGACCTCGATCGGCTGGTAGGCCGAGTTGCGTGGCAGCAGGCGAATGCCCTGGCCCTTGCGCTCGAAGCGCTTGATGGTCACCTCGCCATCGAGCCGGGCGATCACCGTCTGGCCATTGCGTGCCTCGGCGCTGCGGCGTACCGCCACCAGGTCGCCGTCGAAAATGCCGTCGTCGATCATCGAGTCGCCCTGGACCCGCAACAGGTAGTCGGGCGTGCGTGAGAACAACCCCGGGTCCAGCAGCAACTGGCCGTGGATCTCGGCATCGACACCGATCGGCGCACCGGCGGCGACCCGGCCCAGCACCGGGATCTCCAGCAGCTCGGGGCGTGGCGCCTGGTTGAGCAGGCGGATACCCCGCGCCTGATGCGGGTTGACCTCGATGAAACCGGCCTCGGTCAAGGCCAGTACATGCTTGCGCGCCACGCTGCGCGAGGCGAAACCGAAGGCCTCGGCGATCTCGGCAAGGCTCGGCGGCTGGCCGCGATCGGCGATGCGTTCGCGGATAAAGGTCAGGATGGCACTGCGCCGGGGAGATAAAGTCGTCATGGAGTACATTTGTACTCCTCTCGGAATTTTCTGACAAGAATCGTACGAAATCTCTGTACGCCACTCGTCCGATCGAGCGCCGGGCAAGCAGCGGCGGCCCTTGGCAAACAGGGCGCTGCGCGAATCCTGGCCAAGCACAAGATGGCACTGCATTTGCTGCCAATACCGACAGCAACCCAGAACACGCGAACGGGGGGATACCCATGCAACTGACCAAGGCGCTGGCGAAGTGGGAAATGGCCGACTGGCACCAGATGCTCGCCAGGTTGCTGGAGAACAGCGCCCACCCGGGGTTCCCGGACTTGCTGTCGTACTCCCTGCAGTCCTTGCTGGCCCATGACAACGTGGTCATCAAGTCCTATCGCGCAGGCTGCCGTCCGCAGATCCTCTACGAGGACTATCCTGCCCAGCACCACGAACGCTACATCGCGCGTTACCTGGACGACATCTACCGCCTGGACCCGGTGTCCTGCTCCATCATCGATGGCCGTACCAGCGGCATCCTGCGCATCAACCAGCGCACCTGCCAACTGCGCGACACCGATTACTACCGGCACTACTACCAGGAGCTGGACCTGGCCGATGAAATCGGTGTGCTGGTGCCCGTCGATGCCCAGACCACCCTGGTCATGTCCATCGGCAGGCGTTCGCGCTGCCTGGCCAGCACCCAGGAGTTGCAAGCACTGCACAACATCTACCCGATCCTCCAGCACCTGTTGCGCAGCTACAGCGACCAGCATCGCGCACCGCCAAGCGCCACCAGCCCCCTGGAGCAGGCTCTGGCGACCTTTGCCGAGCAACTGCTGACCCCACGGGAGCGGCAAGTGGTGCGCCTGATGCTGCAAGGCAACCCCGGCAAGCTCATCGCCCGGCACCTGGGCATCAGCCCCGGTACGGTCAAGGTGCATCGGCGCAATATCTACGCGCGCCTTGCGGTGTCCTCGCAGATGCAGCTGTGCGACCTGTTCCTCAAGCAAGCCTCACTCCCACCTGCCCTGGCGTGACGCTCGCCCCGGCCAAGGCTGTTTCCGAAGGAAACACTTGCCCTGGGGCTCGGCCAAGGATCGCCTGTCGCCCCTACCTCCTCGGGTGTATTTATCGATTGCCCCAGCCTTTCTAACCTCGGCTCGCACCCTCCCCGATAGCATCCCGAGAACCGGCGTACTTCCGTGCGCCAGAGAGGCAATGACTCCATGCAAACGGCACTTGTCTGGCACGAGCTCTACATGTGGCATTCCACCGGCAACCATGCCGGCTTGTTCGCCCCCGGCCTGCAGATCCAACCCGGCCTGCACTTCGAGAACCCGGAAAGCAAGCGGCGGCTGAAGAACCTGCTGGATATCAGCGGCATCACCGAACAACTGCTGCCGATCAAGCCCAGGCCCGCTACCGATGAACAACTGCTGCGCGTGCATGGCGCCGACTACCTGCAATACCTGCAAGGCCTCAGCGACCGGCAAGGTGGCGACGCTGGCGACAATACTCCGTTCGGCAGCGGCAGCTTCGAGATCGCCAAGCTTGCCGCCGGCGGGGTGATCGAGGCCGTCAAGCAGGTGCTGCGTGGCGATGCGCGCAATGCCTACGCATTGGTCCGACCACCTGGACACCATGCCGAAGCCGACCGTGGACGTGGCTTCTGCCTGCTGGCCAATGCCGCGCTCGCCGCCCATGAAGCACTGGCGGTGCATGGCCTGGAACGGATCGCGGTGGTGGATTGGGACGTGCACCACGGCAATGGCACCCAGAGTATTTTCTGGGACGATCCGCGGGTGCTGACCATCTCCCTGCACCAGGACGGCAACTATCCGCAGGATTCGGGCAAGGTCGAGGAACAAGGGGCAGGGGCCGGCCTGGGTTTCAATATCAATATCCCGCTCCCCCCGGGCTCAGGGGAAGGCGCCTACCTGCATGCCTTCGACGAAATAGTGCTGCCGGCCCTGGCCGCCCACCGTCCGCAACTGATCCTGGTGCCCTGCGGGTTCGATGCCGGGGCCCACGACCCGTTGGGCCGCATGCTGCTGCACAGCGAGGCCTACCGCAAACTGACGGCCCGGCTGATGCTCGCCGCCCAGCGCCTGTGCGATGGGCGCCTGGTGCTGTGCCACGAAGGCGGCTACGAGGCCAACTCGGTGCCGTACTTCGGCCTGGCGGTGATCGAGACCCTCAGCGGCCTGCAAAGCGGCATCGCCGATCCCCACCTGAGCGCCATGCGCGCCCTGCCGGGCCAGGAACTGGCCGAACACCAGCGGCAGTGGATCGCCCAGCTCAAGGCCAGCCTGCATTCACCGCTGCTGGAGCAGCCGGAGCGCTACTCATGAGCGTGCCATCCGCTCCAGCCCTCGACATGGCGCAAAGCCGCTACAGCCTGCGCCTGCTGGCGGTGATCCTGTTCTCCGCCATCGGGCCGCTGGTGCTGCTGACGGCACCGGCCCTGGTCAGCCGCTACATCGTCGAACTGGGCATGGATAACCGCCAGGTCGGCTGGCTGTTCAGCCTGGAGTTGGGCGCCATGGCCATCTCCACCCTGCCGACCTACCTGTGGATGCGCCGCTACGACTGGCGCTGGATCGCCGGCCTGGCCGGCAGCCTGTTCCTGTTGGGCAACCTGTTCAGCGCCTGGCTGATGAGCGAGCCGAGCCCCGGCTTCGGTCTCCTGGCCGCCCTGCGTTTTCTCACGGCCTTCAGCGAAGCCGCGCTGGTGCTGGTGTGCCTGGGCACCGCCGGAACCTTGCCCAACGCCACCCGCGCGTTCGGCCTGTGGGTCACCGGCCAGCTGGTACTGGCGGCGCTGTGCCTGCAGTTCATGCCATGGCTGTTCGAGCACTGGGGCGTTTCCAGCTTCTTCCTGCTGATCGCGCTGTTCACCGCCTTGATCCTGCCGCTGGTGCTTTCCCTGCCCACCGGGAGTCACGACGATAACCGCCCGCTGCCGCCACGCGAGGCCCAGGCGATGCGGCTCAAGGTCTGCCTGGGCATGCTGGCGATCTTTCTTTTCTACTTGAGCCTCAGCGGCATCTGGACCTTCGCCGGCGAACTGGCACGCCTGCGCGGCATCAGCACCGGCGACAGTGCCAGCGCCCTGGCGACGGCTTCATTGATGGGCGGGCCAGCTGGATCGGAGCCCGGGGCCGGCGTGCCTGGCTGCTGGCCCTGGGTTACCTGGCCATGACCGCGGGCTTGTGCGGCCTGCTCGGCGAGATCTCCACCTGGCGCTACCTGCTGGCGGCCTGCGCCTTCAAGTTCGCCTGGACCTTCGCCCTGCCCTTCCTGCTCTCGGCGATCAGCGACTACGACCGCCAGGGCGGCAAGCTGGTGGTGCTGGCCAACCTGGCCATTTGTGGCGGCCTGGCCGTGGGCCCGTCCCTCGCCGCCTGGCTGCTGGGCGACACCCTGGATTTTGGCCTGCTACTGCTGGCCTCCATGGCGATCTGCGCGCTGTCGTTCCTGGCCATCCTGCCGCTGGCCGGCAATCGGCGTTAGCTGCCATGCGCCCCTGGGCGGCGGGGTGGAGTGCCGGTCAGGCCGCTTGCAGGGCGCGCAGGTCGAGCTTGCCGTCCAGCAACGGCGGGCACCAGTAGTAGCCACCGGTGATCGGCCGGCTCATGCGGTACAGGCCATCGGTGATGCCGTCTTCCAGGCCGCTCATGCGCCGCAGCTGGGCTTCGAAGGCACTGAAGGAGTGGCCGAAGGCGAGGAACATCAGGCCGCCCTTGTCACCTTCCAGCCACGGCATCGAACGCCGGACGAGGAAGGCTTCAGGGGCGAAGCTTTCCTGGGCCGTGCGCTTGACGTGGGCCGAGACCGGAGCGTCGTCCAGTTCCTCGTTGTCGCTCAGGCGCCGGCCCATGATGTTGTCACGCTCTTCGGGCTGCATCGCGGCAAACCCCTTGAAATCATGCTGCCACTGCTGGATCGCGGCGAAGCTGCCACCGCGCAGCCCGGCCTCGCCAACGGCCAGGGCCGCCGTGGCTGCTGCCTCGTCCTGGGGGTTCTCGGTGCCGTCTTCGTAGCCGGTCAGGTCATGGCCGGTCTTGTGGCGGAAGGCCTCGTTCATCTGCACCAGGCGAAAGGCCGGGGCCAGCGCGGCCTCCAGTTCATTGCTGCGGTGCATCAGCTCGCCTCGCTCGTCGCCATGCAACCAGACCCACAGGGCGTGCTGGGTCGAAGGGTTATCGACGCCGACCCCGGTCAGTCCGGGGAAGGCCTTCAGTCCTTGCACACGAGCCCCCAGGGCCTTGACCAGCGAGGCACCGAACCCGGCCACGGCGCTGGCGCCATCGATCCGCGCCAGCAATTGGTCGAGCGCCTGGGGCAACGCCGCGATGGACTCGAGGGCGAAAAACAGGTGGCGGGCCTGGGACGGAACGGGGGCAGCGAGGATGCCGGACTGGTAGTAACTCATGGGAACTCCTGAATGAAAGCGCGGAGTTTACCGCCGCCGCAGGCCGTGCGCGACCCGCAGGATCACCTGGATCTTGCGATTGCTGAAGGGCCTGTGGCCCTTGACGCAGCCTCGCCATGGCTCGACAACGGCTACACCGGATTCGCGTAGCCGCTGCCGCAGGCTGCGTACGGGCGCGCAGCGTCCACAGGAAAACGCCAAGCCTGCTCAATGCAGCGCGGCGTCTCCGCGAAAAGCGCTGGGGCTCAGGCCGGTCCAGCGCTTGAAGGCCCGGCGGAAGCTGCGCACGTCGCTGTAGCCCACCTCTTCGGTGATGCGCTCGATGGACAGCTCGGGGTTGCCCAGCAGGTTCAGGGTCCGCGCCTGGCGCACCCGCTCCAGTAGGGTCTCGAAGGTCAGGCCGTGCTCGGTCAGACGCCGACGCAAGGTGCGCCCGCTCATGTTCAGGTCCCCCGCCACCTGCTCGATATGGCTGCCGGAGCGCAAATCCCGGGACAAGGCCCGCTCCACCGCCTGGATCAGGTCCATCTTCTGGTGCACCTGGGCGCTTTCCAGCTCCAGCAGCTTGAGGGCCTGGCGCAGCGCCACCGGATGGTGGTTGGGCAACCGCGCCTGCAACCAGCGGGCCTCGATCACCATGCGCGCGTGCAGGCAACCGAAGTGCACGTTCGGTCCCAGCAACTGGGTGTAGAGCCCGGCATAGGCCGGCGCGGCATGCATGAACTCCACCCGCAACGCCTGGAAGTCGGCGCTCAACAGCGCCCGGCCATAGATCAGCAAGCTGGCGAAGAACTCCTCGGCGGCGAAGATCTGCACCTCGCCGTAGGGCAACCGGCATTGCAGCTCGACGAAGAACTCCTCGCCCTGGCGCCCGATATCGGCACTGACGATGGTGCCCGAGGTGTGCTGGTGGCGGATGCCCAGTTCGAAGGCGTCGCCCAGGGTCCGGCACAGGGACAGGGCATGGCCCAGCAGGCCCAGGGTGCCCAGCACGTTGCGGCTGCCGACCCACAGCCCCAGCCCTTGCTGGGGCAACGCGTCCAGGGCCCGTTCGATCATCGCCACCGCCTGGCGGTAGGAGATGCGCAGGGTCGGGTCCTGCAGGTCGTCCAGGGTGAAGCCCAGGCCACGGCACAGGCGCTCGGCGCTGATGCCCTTGTCGTTGGCGACATCGGCCAGGGTCTGCAACAGAAAAGGAGACACCAGTGCCAGCTGGTCATGGGGATCGACGGCTTTGTTCATGGAGGCGATTCCGGGCCGCTAGGGCGGCTGTTCTTATTGTCGGGACAACACCGCTGCCAAGGCTGCACCGGCCAGGCCAAGCATATCCCTTCCCACAGGCTTTGGCGGAGGAATGTAACAAGGCATTGCAAAGTGTCCGACAAAGTCCCCCTGAGTGGCCGCCAATACCCTGCCCCGCGGGCCGGCCAGGGCTTATTTCTATGGGGCGGCCGGTGCCCCCGCCGCAGCCCTCCTACTAACAATAAGAATGAGCCCAACCATGCACCCGACCCGTCCCAGTTTTCCCCTGCGCCCAGGCCTGGCCCTGGTCCTGGCCACTTGCTGCGTGAGCGCCCAGGCCACCGAGTCCGGCGTCGACAACATAGGTCCCGGCACCGACGGTTTCTACGTCCTGCCGCTAGGGTCCGACCAGCTTCCGGACCACATGTTCTCCTTCAACCTCTACTACAACCACTACCAGGCGAAGAAGCTCGACATCAGCTCCATGGGCGGCAAGGTCCCGGGGGTCAAGATCACCTCCGACGCGATCATCCCGCGCCTGGACTACCTCAGCCCGATACGCATCTTCGGCGGGCGCCTGGGCGGCTACGCGGCCCAGCCCTACCTGCGCCAGCAAGTGGCGATGTTCGGCCAGAGCGACCGCCGCGAGAGCATGGGCGACACCACCCTGGCGCCGATCATCCTCTGGGACATGGGCCCCGACCTGACCCTGGCCGCAGCCGTGGAGGTGACCCTGCCCACGGGGGAATACGACAAGGAGCGGATGGCCAACACCAGCAACAACTTCACCACCTACAAGCCGCTGTTCTCCATGACCTGGCTGCCCACCGAGCGCACCGAGCTGTCGCTCAAGAGCACCTACAGCTTCAACAAGGAGAACCACGCCACCCACTACCGCTCCGGGCAGATCTTCCACTTCGACTACTCGGCCAGCTACCGGGTGACCGATGACCTGAGCCTGGGGCTCAACGGCTACTACCTGAAGCAGACCACCGACGACAAGCAGTTCGGCAAGACCGTGACCTTCATGGGCGAGGACGTCAGCGACGGCGTGCGCGGCCAGGTATTCGCCATCGGCCCGGCGCTGCACCTGCGGTTTCTCAAGTACGCCAGCGCCGAGATCCGCTGGGCCAAGGAGTTCGACGTGCAGAACCGCCCCGAGGGCGACATGTTGTGGGCCAAGCTGACCATTCCTTTCGCCTTGTAAACCCGCGGGCGGCTACAGGTTTCGTGTAGCCGCTGCCGCAGGCTGCGCATGGCCCGCAGGGCCACGGCGGTCTTGGCATCGCTGAAGGTCCTGCGGACCTTGGCGCAGCCTCGCCGTGGCTCGATAGCGGCTACAGGCTTTGTGTAGCCGCGCCATGGGGGTCAGGCGTAGACCGGCCAGCGCTCGACGATGCGCCCGCCGCGCAGGGCCAGCAGGTCGCCGAACTGCAGCAGCACCGCTTCGCTCTGGTGCGGGCGCAGGAAGATATGGTCGTCCACCGCCAGGCCCACGGAGCTTGAGCCATTGACCATTTCCTGGTTGGAGCTGCGACCGAACAGGCCGTTGCTCTGCAACCCCGCTGGCGATTCGAAATCCGCCAGCCAGTGCCCGCCGTAGATGAAGAAGGTCTCGCGCTGGTTACTGTCCCACCAGGACAACAGCCGTGACTTGTCATCCAGGGCCGGGATCCGCACCGGCCCGGTGCTCTTGAGCACCGGGGTGGCGATGAACGCCGCCGGCTGGTGCTGCTCCAGGGATGGCAGGTCGTAATGGCTGGGTTTGA
This sequence comes from Pseudomonas piscis, assembly GCF_009380155.1. GTDB lineage: Bacteria > Pseudomonadota > Gammaproteobacteria > Pseudomonadales > Pseudomonadaceae > Aquipseudomonas > Aquipseudomonas piscis. The sequence goes on from NZ_WHUV01000005.1 coordinate 263,593, forward strand.
GCATCGCCGTGCCCACCGAGACCTCGGTGCTCAGGGATTCCTGCTCGTGCCGCCGATAGCTGGGGCTACCGGCAGTGTTCAGGGTCAGGCCCGCGTGCCATAGCGCCGGATACTGCTGGCGAGTGAAATCGACGAAGCCTGTGTAGATCGCCATGACCTTGGCGAACAGACTTTCCGGCGAGCCGAGAATCCCCGGCACGCCCATGTCGACGAACGGGTCGTACCCCATGAACCCGGCGAATTCCAGGTGCTGCGGGTGAGCGGCGATCAACGCCAGCATCCGCCCCAGGGCCGCGTTGTCCGCCACCCCGCCACGGTGCAGGCCCACATCCAGCTCGATATTGATGCGCATCCTGGTGCCCAGGCCCTGGGCCAGCGCCAGGTATTGCTGCAGGCGTTCGGGAGTATCCAGCAGCCATTGCAGTTGCCGGGCCGGATCGAACGGGCCCTGGTGCTGCTGGTAGAACAATTCGGCGGCGCGCACCGGCAGCGGCTTGCCCAGGAGGATGTCGGCGTCGGCGAAGACCTGGGCATCGTGGTTGAGGAACGGCTGGTGGAACGACATCAAGCGCCGGGTCCCGGCACGCTGGGCGATATAGGCCAGCAGCCCGGGCGACGGCAGTGATTTCTCCACCAGGCGCAGTTGCTTGCCGCCGCGCTGCACCGATTGCATGACCACGTCGATGTTGTGGTCCAGGCGATCGAGGTCGATCAGCATCACCGGCTGCATCGGCCCGTTGGCCTTGAGCTCGCGATTGAGCCCGGCGAAATAGGCATCGTAGGGCGCGCCCCGCTCGCCCGGCCGCAGCCAGGCGCCGACACCCGCCAACAAGACGCCGGCACCCAGGGTGCCGGCCATGAAACGACGACGGTTCATGGTTCTGATCTCCGCTTCATGCCACCCCCAGCACCGAGGCCAGGTGGGCGTTGATGAATGTGCCGCGTGGGTCCAGCTCCTGGCGCACCTTGGCGAAAGCCTGCCATTGCGGGTACAGCGCCTGGAGGTTGCGGGCGTTGAGGCTGTGGTGCTTGCCCCAGTGTGGGCGCCCCTGGTACTTCCAGAAGATCGGCTCCACCGCGGCGAAGAAGTTGTGGTGGTCCATGCTGTAGTGCTGGTGCACCGAGATCGAGCAACTGTCGCGACCCTCGAACATGCTCAGGGGAATGTCGTCGGCCTTGACGTAGCGGTACTCGATGGGAAACCAGGTGCGCAGGTCTTTGTCATGGATCAGCGCGAGGATCTCGCGCAGGCAGGCCGGCCCCAGGTGCGCAGGCACCGAGTACTCCATCTCGTTGAAGCGCACGCTGCGCACGTTGGCGTAGACCTGGTAGGAATCGCCCACCCGTTCGTCGAAGCTCGCCAGCCAGCGCAGGCTGTTGAGCAGGTGGCGCCGGGTGTCGGGAAAATCGCTGACGTACTTGTCCAGGTTCTCGATCAGGCTGACGAACTCGTTGCCGCCCTCCTCGGCCGGATCGCGAGGCGGGGTGGCCGGGTCCGTGGTTTCGTTCAGCGCCACCGCCAGGGCGTAGTCGGAATGGGTGACCACGAGCATTTCCCAGTGCTGGTTGCTGCGGGTCAGGTGGTCCATGTCCTCCAGCAGTTCGTCGGTCTTGGCGATCCACTGCTTCTCCCGCAGGCGATAGGCCTCGCGGTTCTGCAAGCGCACCCGGGTCGTCACCCCCAGCGCCCCCAGGGACGCCCGCGCGGCATGGAACACCTCGGCGTTACGCTGGCGATCGCAGTCCAGCACCTGGCCAGCGGCGGTCACCAGTTGCAACCCGCAGACCTGGCTCGAATAGGAACCGAAGCCGACCCCGGTGCCATGGGTCGAGGTGGCAATCGCCCCGGCCAGGGTCTGGTAATCGATATCGGCCATGTTCCACAGGGCCTGCCCCACCTCCTTGAGCGCCGGCCCCATGAGCGACATCGGCGTACCGCCGGCGAACTCCGCCTGCAGGGTCTTGGGATCGTGCTCCAGCAGGCCGTTGAAATAGGCCAGGGACAGCAAGGTGCCGTCAGTGGGCACCAGGGCGCTGAAGGAGTGCCCCGAGCCCACCGGGCGGATCTTGCCCGGGGCCTTGCGGATCACCTGGACCAGCTCGTCCAGGTCCTTGGGCGCCAGGCGTGCCTCGGGCAGGCAGCTTTGCGCGCCGGACCAGTTGCGCCAGGGAATCAGCCGCGGGGCGCGGACCAGTTCGGCCATCAGCGGGTTGCTGCACAGCGCGGTGAATGCGCCGAGGGCGCCGGCCCCTTGCAACAGGCGACGGCGAGAGAGGTGCATGACCATGGAAGGTGACCTTGTATTTTTATTGGAATGAATGGCCGGACATAAAGCTGATCAGCGCCAGGAACTGCTCTTCGGAACACTGCATGCACTGGCCCATGGGCGGCATGCCCTGGTAACCGTTGATGCTGTGGTCCAGCAGGGTATCGGCGCCCTGGGCCAGCCGCGGGGCCCAGGCCTTGGCATCGCCGGCCAGCGGCGCACCGGAAGCCGGGTTCGCATGGCACAGCTTGCAACTGCTGTCGTAGATCCGCGCCAGATCCGAGTCGGCCGGGCTCTGGCGGGCCGCGTCAAGGCGCCCGGGCGCCGGCGGCTCGGCATCGCCGCAAGCGCCCAGGGACAAGCCCAGGGCCAGTACCAGGGCGCCGCGACAGGCCGGGGCGAGCAAGCGCCGCAACGGGGGGGAAAACGCAAGGGTGACGCTAGGCATAGGCAGTCCTCGGGGCAGCCGGGCAAAGGGTCGATCCCGGCCACGGGACCCACCTCACAGGGCAACACTAAGGCACCGGCGTCCCCGGGTTGAGGGCATTGGCGGCCAGCCAAGGGGACTTGGCCGGACAGCCGGCCAGAGCGTCCGGCCTGTGCTCGGACAGCCTGAGGCCAAGGCTTGGCGCAGGCCGCCGAGAACAGTTGCCGGGCATTCGCTGAAACGTTTAATCTCGAACCATGACCGCCTGCCGGCCGAGCGCAGAAACTGCTGAAGAACCCGGCCGTTCAGGCGTATAACAGACCGTTGAAAAACCTAGGCGAGGCAGCCAGCGCAAGGCGAAAACAGGCGAAAAAGCGCAGTTCACCCGTGGTAAATGAGCATTTTGACCGGGCTGGCGCACCAGACTGTTTTCAACGCAGCGATGGCAACGCAGGTAGTTTTTCAACGGCCTGATAAACCCAGGAACGACGAATCGCCCGTCATCCGCGCCAGAGCCATTTCCAACACGGGGTAGAGTCATGACCACAGCCAAAGTCCTCAGCAATCTGTTTCCTGCCGCCAGCGACATCCCCGAAGCTTATCGCCTGCCCGACCCGGTGGAGCAGCGCGACTACCTGGTGGATGGCCAGCTGCGCATCTGGAACGGCCCCCTGGCCCAGGTCCGCAGCCCGATCTACCTCACAGGCGCCGACGGCGACCAGCAGGTGATCCTCGGCAGTACCCCGTTGCTGGATGCCGACACCGCACTGCAGGCCCTGGACGCCGCTGTGCGCGCCTACGACCGGGGCCAGGGCGCCTGGCCTACGATGCGCGTGGCCGAGCGCATCCAGCATGTGGAAGCCTTCCTGGCGCGCATGCGCGAGCAGCGCACCGCGGTGGTCAAGCTGTTGATGTGGGAGATCGGCAAGAACCTCAAGGATTCGGAGAAAGAATTCGACCGCACCTGCGACTACATCGTCGACACCATCGGCGCGCTCAAGGAACTGGACCGGCGTTCCAGCCGCTTCGAACTGGAACAGGACACCCTCGGCCAGATCCGCCGCGTGCCCCTGGGCGTGGCCTTGTGCATGGGGCCCTACAACTACCCGCTCAACGAGACCTTCACCACCCTGATCCCAGCGCTGATCATGGGCAACACCGTGGTGTTCAAGCCGGCCAAGCTCGGCGTGCTGCTGATCCGCCCATTGCTGGAGGCGTTCCGCGACAGCTTCCCGGCCGGGGTGATCAACGTCATCTACGGCAGCGGCCGCGAGACCGTCAGCGCCCTGATGGCCAGCGGCAAGGTGGACATCTTCGCCTTCATCGGCACCAACAAGGCCGCCAGCGACCTGAAGAAACTCCACCCCAAGCCGCACCGCCTGCGCGCGGCCCTGGGCCTGGACGCGAAGAACCCGGGGATCGTGCTGCCCGATGCCGACCTGGACAACGCCGTCAGCGAAGCCCTGACCGGCGCCTTGTCGTTCAACGGCCAGCGCTGCACCGCGTTGAAGATCCTGTTCGTCCACGAAGCGGTGGTGCAGCGCTTCATCGAGCAATTCAATGCCAAGCTGCAAAGCCTCAAGCCGGGCATGCCCTGGGAGCCCGGCGTCGCCCTGACCCCACTGCCGGAGAACACCAAGGTCGACTACCTGCAGGGCCTGGTGGCCGATGCCCAGGCCCATGGCGCGCAGGTGGTGAACCCCGATGGCGGCGTGTCCCGGGCCTCGTTCTTCTACCCGGCGGTGCTGTACCCGGTGAACCCGCAGATGCGCGTGTACCACGAGGAGCAGTTCGGCCCGGTGGTGCCCATCGTGCCCTATCGCGACCTGGAGACGGTGATCGACTACGTGCTGGAGTCGGACTTCGGCCAGCAACTGAGCCTGTTCGGCAGTGACCCGGCGCAGATCGGCAAGCTGGTGGACGCCTTCGCCAACCAGGTGGGGCGGATCAATATCAACGCCCAATGCCAGCGCGGCCCGGACACCTTCCCCTTCAACGGGCGCAAGAACTCCGCCGAGGGCACGCTATCGGTCCATGACGCGCTGCGCACCTTCTCGATCCGCACCCTGGTGGCCACCAAGTTCCAGGCGCGCAACAAGGAGCTGATCAGCGACATCATCCGCAACCGTGACTCCAGCTTCCTGACCACCGACTACATTTTCTAGCAAGGCCCGGGGGCCTGCCTGGCAGGCTCCCCCCACTCGCTGCCTTTCACCCACCACAGGAGAAACCGGTCTGGGCCCGTTCAAACACCTGCGGGGCACACGCCTGCCCTCCTGGCTGCGCCATCTGCTACGGCCAGTGCTCGACCCGTACCGGCGCTATCGCCATGCGCGGCTGATCCACGCGGTGCGGGTGGTCCTCGGGCTGATCGCCACGATCCTCCTGACCACCGGCCTGAACCTGCCCCACGGCGAATGGGCTTCGGTGACCATGCTGGTGGTGATCGGCGGCCTGCAGCACCACGGTAATATCGGCAAGAAAGCCACCGAACGGGCGATCGGCACCCTGGTAGGCGCCGGGGTCGGCCTGTTGCTGATCGTGCAGCAGGCGTACTTCGGCCAGCCCTGGCTGACTTACCTGGGCATGTCGGCGGTCTGCGGTTATTTTTCCTACCACGCCATCGGCAAGGGCGGCTACACCGCGCTGCTGGCGGCGATCACCGTGTTCATCGTCGCCGGCCATGGCGACAACCAGGTCAGCGACGGCCTGTGGCGGGCGGTGGATATCCTGATCGGCATCGCCCTGGCCCTGGCGTTTTCCTTCGCCATCCCGCTGTACGCGGTGTACTCCTGGCGCTACAACCTGGCCGGCGCCCTGCGCGACTGCGCGCAGTTGTACGGACGGATCATCAAGGGCCAATCGGTGACCGACGACGAGCACCTGAGGCTGCTCGGGCGGGTCAACAGCGCCATGCTGCAACTGCGCTCGCTGATGCCTTCGGTGTCCAAGGAAGTGCGGATTTCCATGACCGAGCTGGACGCCATCCAGCGCAACCTGCGCATGTGCATCAGCACCCTGGAGATCCTCGGCAATACCCGCCCCGATGCTGGCGACCGCCAGGCCATGGCGCAGATGCAACTGGGCCTCAAGGCCGAGCACCGGCAGATCCGCATGCACCTGGTGGGCATGGCCCGGGCCCTGCAGTCAGGCATTACCCAACGCCTGGAAAAACCCCTGGAGGCCAGCCCGGGCAATGCCCTGGAAGCACCGGCGCACTCGGCACCGGATGGCTACCGGCTGCTGACCCGGCAGTTGGTGACGACCCTCGCCGAGATGCGCCAGCGCCTGGCCAAGAGCGCCCGGCACTGGAAGATCTAGAACAGCTCGCTGAACGGAATGAAGCGCGCCAGATCCCCGGACTGCAGGGTCCGCCCTTCGGGGATCTCCACCAGGCCATCGGCCCAGCAGGCACCCAGCAGCACCCCGGAGCTCTGGTTCGGATAGAGCACCGCGCGCCCCTGCTCCAGGCGCGCGCGCAGGTACTCTCGACGACTGCCGGCCCGGGCCCAGTCGAAGGCCACCGGCACCATGACGCCCAAAGGCTCGACCTCGCCCATGCCCTGGATGCGCAGCAGGTAGGCACGGGCCAGCAGGCCGAAGGTCACCAGGGCCGAGGCCGGGTTGCCCGGCAGGCCGATCACCGGCACCTGGCCGAAGTAGCCCACGGTCAACGGTTTGCCAGGCTTGATCGCCAGTTTCCAGAACAGCGGCCGGCCACTGTCGCGCAGCACCTGGCCCAGGCAGTCGGCATCGCCCGCGGACACTCCGCCCGTGGTGAGGATCAGGTCGGCCCCGTGCTGCAGTTGCTCGAGCCGTAGCCGGGTCTGCTGCGGCTGGTCCGGCAGGATCCCGGCATCGATCACCTCGCAGCCCAGGGCATCGAGCCAATGCCGGAGCAAGGTGCGGTTGCTGTTGTAGATGCAGCCTTCGCGCAGCGCCATGCCCGGCTCCAGCAGCTCGTCACCGGTGGACAGCAGCGCCACCCGGGGCTTGCGCACCACCGGCAACCGGGTACAGCCCTGGGCGGCGGCCACCGCCAGCTCGAAGGGCCCAAGGCGCGTGCCGGCCTCGAGCAACACCTGGCCGGCGCGGTTCTCCTGGCCCTGGGGGCGGATGTTCTGCCCCGGCTTGAGCGCCTGGGTAAAACGCACCCGGCCATCATCCAGCAGCTCGACGTTTTCCTGCATCTCGACGCAGTCGGCGCCGGCGGGCACCGGGGCGCCGGTGAAGATCCGCGCGCAGGTGCCCGGCTGCAACGGCGTACCGGGCCGGCCGGCGAACACCGTCTGTGCTACCAGCAGTGGCTGGCCGTCCCAGTGGGCAAGGTCCAGGGCGTAGCCGTCCATGGCGCTGTTGGGCCAGGGCGGCAAATCCAGGGTCGCCACCAGGTCGCAGGCCAGGACCCGCTGCCGGGCCTCGTCCAGGGCCAGCTCCTGGCTCTGGTCCAGTTGCCGGGTATCGGCCATGGCCAGCAGGCTGGCCAGCGCCTCCTCTACCGGCATCAGCTTGCCCTGGCTCATCCGCGGGACTCGCAGGCCTGCACCGGCTTGAGGTGGGGGACGAAGTTGCACGGCCGGTGCCGGGCATCCAGCTGCTCGGCGAGGATGCCTTCCCAGGCGGTCCGGCAAGCACCGGTGGAGCCCGGCAGGCAGCACACCAGGGTGCCGTTGGACAGCCCGGCCAGGGCCCGGCTCTGCACCGTGGAGGTGCCGATATCGAGGATCGAGATCGCGCGGAACAACTCGCCGAAACCATCGATGCGCTTGTCCAGCAGGCAGCCCACGGCTTCCGGGGTGCTGTCGCGGCCGGTGAAGCCGGTGCCGCCGGTGATCAGCACCACCTGGATGCGCTCGTCGGCGATCCAGGTCGCGACCTGGGCACGGATCTTGTACAGATCGTCCTTGAGCAGGTTGCGCTCGCTCAGGGTATGCCCGGCTTCGAGCAAGCGGCTGACCAGCAACTGCCCGGAGGTATCGGTGGCATATTCCCGGGTATCGCTGACCGTCAGCACGGCAATATTCAAAGGTACAAACAACGCATCCGCCTTCACGCTCATGTCACTCTCCGACCGCCAAGATAAAAATCATGAACCCAGGCTAAAGGCCGCAAAGCGCGGCTGTCTAATCGTTCTGGCTGACCGGATTATCGACCCGCTCTATCGTCGCCAGGCCCGTGCCAGGGCCTGATAAGCCTGATCGATCAGCCATTCGAATGTTCCGATTGGACGTCGCGGACAGACAATGAGATCGTGCCCGCCATCGACCTGACATGCCCGTGACCAATGACCCCGACCCGACCTGCCATCGCCACTCCCCTGCCCTGCTCGATCCTGCTGCTGGCAGGCGGCCGCGGATTGCGCATGGGCGGCCGGGACAAGGGCCTGGTGCCCTGGCGCGGCCGGCCGCTGATTGCCCATGTGCACGACGTGGTGCGGCCCTTGAGCGACGACCTGATCATTTCCTGCAACCGCAACGCCGAGCAGTACCGGCCCTACGCCGATCAGTTGGTGGCCGATGCCCAGCAGGATTTTCCCGGCCCGCTGGCCGGTGTCCTGGCCGGCCTGGCCCAGGCCCGGCACCCCTGGCTGCTGGTGCTGGCCTGCGATGCACCATGCATCGATGGCGCCTTGATCGAGGCCCTGTGGCAAGCCCGCTGCGCTGGCGAACAACCGGTGATGGTGCAGCAGGACGGCCAATGGCAACCCATGTTCAGCCTGTTGCCGACGCGACTGCTGGGCGATCTGCGCCAGGCCTGGGACCAGGGCGAACGCAGCCTGCTGCGGGCCCTGCGCGTACAGGGCCTGACGCCCCTGCACTGTGCTGCCGACGATCCCCGGCTGAGCAATTTCAACAGCCCTGAACTACTGTCTGAAACGCCCCCCGGCTCCCCGGCCTGAAGGCTGGCGGAACAGCCCGGGACGATCTTCGGGTCTTCCCACAGCTTGAACCTCTGCGTTAATACTGACGACGACCCTCCCACGACAGGTGCCATTGTGGACATCAAGCAACTGAAGTTTCTGATCGCGCTGGAACAGACCCGCCACTTCGGCCAGGCTGCCGCGCGCTGCCACATCACCCAGCCGACCTTGTCCATGCGCCTGCGCAACCTGGAGGACGAGCTGGACCTGATCCTGGTGACCCGGGGCCAGCGTTTCGAGGGTTTCACCGAGGCCGGCGAACGGGTGCTGGCCTGGGCCAAGACCCTGCTCGCCGCCCATGATGGGCTGTTCGCCGAAGCCGCCGCCTGCCGCGGGCAACTGGTGGGTAACCTGCGCCTGGGCCTGGTGCCCCTGAGCGGCTTCAACCCCATCGGCTACGTGCAGAAGCTATCGGCGAGTTTTCCCGAGCTCAAGTTCAGCCTGTCGTCCGGAAGCTCCGACCGCATCATCGAGGAGATCGGCAACAACCAGCTGGACCTGGGGGTCTGCTACCTGGACCACGTCAATCCCAACTACCTGGACTTCTTCGAGATCGGCGAGACCCGGGTCGGCCTGCTGTACGACACCCGGCACTTTCATTTCGAAGGCAACGAGATGAGCTGGGAAGATGCCGCTGAACTGCCGCTGGGCATGCTCAGCACCGGCATGCACTATCGCAAGTCCATCGACTTGAGTTTCCGCAGCCGCGGCCTCAACCCACAGCCGATCCTGGAAAGCGATTCGACCTACCAGCTGTTCCAGGCCATCCACGAAGGCTTCTGCTGCTCGATCATGCCCCTGGACAGCGGCCTGGATTCTCCGATCGAGAACCTGGCCTTCATCAACTTGCCCGACGCCAGCGTGCTGGCGCCCCTGGGCATGGTGATGCGCAAGACCGAACCACGTTCGGCGATTGCCGAGAAGTGTTTCGCCGAAGCTCGCAAGCTGTTCGCGATCAAGGGCGAATGACCGTTTAGCGCGCCTGCGGGCGCACCAGTAGCAAGAGGTGGATGCATGGTTTGCCGGATCGAACAAGCGGATCAACAGCCCGAGGCCAACGCACCGGCCCCGGCGCCGCAAAGCGTGGCTTATCGCGAATACGGCTCGCCGCAAGAGGCCCACGCGCCCCTGGCCGCCGAGACCGCCCTGGCCATCACCTACAACGGCCTGAGCCAGGCAGTGATGATGGTGTCTCCGGGCAACCTGGAGGATTTCATCCGTGGCTTCAGCATCACCAACGATATCGTCACCGGCCTGGACGAGATCTACGACATCCGCCTGAGCCATTTCCCCCAGGCCTGCCAGGCCGACGTGCAGATTTCCAGCCGGGCCTTCTGGGCCCTCAAGGACCATCGCCGGCAACTGGCCGGGACCAGCGGCTGCGGCTTGTGCGGGGTCGAGGCCCTGGAGCAGGCCCTGCCGCAGCTACAGGTGCTGGAACCGACGCCACTGCCGCCGGTGGAACACCTGCAGGGCCTGCGCGAGCGCATCGAGCAAGCCCAGCTCATGGGTCGCAGCAGCGGCGCCCTGCATGCGGCGCTGTACTTCGATGAACAGGGAGAGGTGCGCCTGTGCCAGGAAGACATCGGCCGCCATAACGCCCTGGACAAGCTGATCGGCGCCCTGCTCCATGCCGGGATCGATACGCGCCTGGGCTTTACCGTGGTCACCAGCCGCTGCAGCCTGGAGCTGATCCACAAGGCCGTGCGGGCACGCCTGGGCACCCTGGTCAGCCTCTCGGCGCCCACCGCCCTGACCGTGCAGTGGGCCAACAAGCACCACCTCAACCTGATCCACGTCCCCCACCGCAGCCCGCCACGGATCTACAGCCCGGTGTGATCGCTGGCCATTGTCGTGGCGCGAGAAGTTGCTCGCACTGCAAGGCGCAGCCTTGCCATCCGCTTGGGCAGGCGCTCGATCAGGTATAGCGAGGATTCGGGTTTACGGCTTGCGCTGCCGGGCGGCAGCGAGCGCTCTCGCCACCCAAAGTCGGTTCCAGATCTACCGCAGGTGATCAGGGTTGCTACCAGCGACTGGCGGCCTGCTGGTCGCTCGCACGGCCTTCGACCCAATGTTCGCCGCTGTCGGTGACTTCGCGCTTCCAGAACGGCGCGCGGGTCTTCAGGTAATCCATGATGAAGTCACAGGCCTCGAAGGCGGCCTGGCGATGGGCGCTGGCCACACCGACGAAGACGATGGGCTCGCCAACCCGCAGCAGTCCGACCCGATGCACCAGCTCGACCCGCAGCAGCGGCCAGCGCTGCTCGGCCTGTGCCACGATGCCTCGCAAGGAGCGCTCGGTCATGCCCGGGTAATGCTCGAGGAACAGGCTCTGCACCGCCTGCCCCAGGTTCAGGTCGCGGACGTAGCCGACGAAGGTCACCACCGCCCCCACCGCCGGATCGCCAGCCTGCAGGGCGGTATTCAAGGCATCGAGGCTGAAGGCCTGTTGCTGGACCTGGACACCCATGCCTCAGCCCCCCGTCACTTGCGGAAAGAAGGCGATCTCGTCGAAGTCCTCGATGGGCGCGTCGAGCTTGCACAGGTCCTGGTTCAGCGCGCACATCAGGCTGTTCTCCCCCAGTACCCGGGCCCAGTTCTCGTCCCGGGCCATGAGCAACCGGCGCACATCGCCGACCGTGCGCAGCTCGGCATGCAGCGCCAGCTTCTCGCCGCCGCTGCCCAGCTGTTCGCGGTAGCGGGCAAAGTAGTTGATGAGGATCATGGCTGTTCTCCTGCGATGAATGAGCCGGACTTGCCGCCGTGCTTCTCCAGTAGCCGCACGCCCTCGATGACCATGCCGCGATCCACCGCCTTGCACATGTCGTAGACAGTCAGGGCGGCGACGCTGGCGGCGGTCATCGCTTCCAGCTCGACCCCGGTGGCACCGTTGAGGCGGCAACGGGTGGTGATTCGCACCCGGTCCGGCGGCGCCGCGGCGAGCTCGACGCTGACCCTGGTGAGCAGCAAGGGGTGGCACAGGGGGATCAGCTCGTGGGCCTTCTTCGCCGCCATGATCCCGGCGATCCGGGCCACGGCGAACACGTCGCCCTTGGGATGGCCGTTGTCCTCCAGCAATTGCAGGGTGGCCGGGTGCATCCGCACCCAGGCCTCGGCCAGGGCCTCACGGTCAGTGGCGGGCTTGGCAGTGACATCCACCATGTTGGCCCGGCCCTGGGCGTCCAGGTGGGTCAACGCGGGACTGGCGACAGCGTCGTTCATGTTCAACCTCAGGCAAGGGAAAGCCTGGCGACCCGGGGGGCGGGTCAGCTCAGGACGTAGTCCACCGGTTCGAGTACCGGCGGCAGTTCGGTGACTCCCAGGGCATCGAGGATCTCGCGCTCGATGTTGCGCACGATGGCGTCCAGGGGCAGGTCGTTTTCGTCACGACCGAAAGGGTCTTCCAGCTCGTCGCCGATGGCGTCCAGGCCAAAGAAGGTGTAGCTGACGATGGCGGTGAAGATCGGTGTCAGCCAGCCCAGGGGCTCGGCCATGGCAAAGGGCAGCAGGATGCAGAACATGTAGCTGGTGCGGTGCAGCAGCAAGGTGTAGGGAAACGGCAACGGCGTGGCCTTGATCCGCTCGCAGGTGGTCTGCGCCGTGGTCATGCCCGCCAGCAGGTTGGCGATCAGCATGTAGCGCCACTCGCTCAGGCGGCCCGATTCGGCCAGGCCCGAACATTGGCGCGAGACCAGGCGCAATACGTTGTCGCTGACGTTCGGGGTCGCCGCCGGCGGCCGCTGGCTGAGCCAGGTGCCCGCGGCCCCCAGCTCGTCCTCCTGGCGCAGCCGGGCCTTGAGGGCATGGGCGAAACCGCACAGGTTGCGCAGGATCGCCCCGCGCTCCTGGGCATCGCCGATCACCTGGGTCTCGCGGATCAGCGAGCGCACGTCCGTGACGATACTGCCCAGGGCCTTGCGCGCCTCGTACCAGCGGTCATAGCAGGCGTTGTTGCGAAAGCTCATGAAGATCGACAGCGACAGCCCGAGCAAGGTGAAGGGCGTGGCGTTGACCTTGGAAAAAAACGCCGGGTGCAGGGTCTCGATCAACACGATGGCGGCGGCCAGCAGGGTCACCAGCAGGCTGCGCAGGGCGATGCGCTTGGCGATCGAGCCCTTGAGCGAAAACAGCACGCCGAGCAGGTTGGGTTTGGATCTGACGATCATCGAAGGACGGCCTCTGGACGATTCGGGCAAGCAAGGGATGGGGCCGGTCAGCCGCCGGTCATGTTCATGAAGCGCACTACCTGCACCTCATCGTTGAGCTCGAAGTGATGGCGATAGGGCTTGAGCTTCATGGCCTCGACGATGGCCTGTTCCTGGCGCTGGGTATCGCCCGGGTGGGCACGCAGCACGGCCTTGAGGTCCATCGAATGTTCGTTGCCCAGGCACAGCAGCAAGCGCCCTTCCACGGTCAGCCGTACGCGGTTGCAGGTGCCGCAGAAGTTGTGGCTGTGGGGCGAGATGAAGCCCAGGCGGATCTGCGGTGCCTCGGCCAGGCGCCAGTAGCGCGACGGCCCCTGGGTCGATTCCGCCGACTCCATCAAGGTGTAGCGCTCGGCGATGCGCTCGCGCACCTGGGCGCTGGAGAAGAAGGCATCGCTGCGGCTGTGTTCGCTGATGGCGCCCAGGGGCATTTCCTCGATGAAGGAGATGTCCAGGCCACGGTCGATGGCGAAGGCCACCAGGTCGTTGATCTGATGGTCGTTGCGCCCCTTCATCACCACGCAGTTGAGTTTGGTGCGGGTAAAACCAGCGGCGTTCGCCGCATCGATCCCGGCCAGCACCTGGGACAGCTCGCCGGTGCGGGTCAGTTGGCGGAACAGCTGCGGGTCGAGGCTGTCCAGGCTGATGTTCAGGCGCTTGACTCCGGCATCGAACAAGGGCGCGGCCAGCTTGCCCAGTTGCGAGCCGTTGGTGGTCATGCACAGCTCGCGCAGGCCCGGCAGCCGCGCAATGCGCCGGCACAGCTCGACCACCCCGGAACGCACCAGCGGCTCGCCACCGGTCAGGCGGATCTTGCGGGTGCCCAGGGCGACGAAACGCTCGGCCAGCTGGTACAGCTCTTCCAGGGTCAGGATGCGCTGGCGCGGCAGGAACTGCATGTCCTCGGCCATGCAATACACGCAACGAAAATCGCAACGGTCAGTCACCGACATGCGCAGATAGTCGACCCGGCGAGCAAAGCCATCCACCAATACTTGATCTGCCATCACAGCCTCTGTCGCCGATGCGAACTCATTGAATATTAGTTGAACTCCGACAGTGCAGCCGCGCTTGTCGCGAGTTATTGGCGGCAAGATTAAGAGCCATTCAAAAGGCCGTCCAATCGCTATTAACAACTGGTTGATCAAAAACATCTATCAAGCGAAAAACCATCAAGACAACTCATTCAACACATTGATTTTCAATGAATTAATACCCTGATAGAGGTTCTCGATCAACTGGTCATTAATTGCGATTAGACAGCCTGCACGGACGCCGAATAGGCTTTATTCGTGGCCCAAAAAAGGTCGCGAAAGTTACTCCACGCAAACAAACAGAACGGGGCTTATAACCAGTCCCAGCAAAATCGCATTTAGCCTGAGCAGTAAGAAACTATCGACATCCATTGAATGTCGGGCGGTTCCCTGCGTGCGATGTATTGGAGAAATATCATGAGCGAAGTTGATCGATACAAACCCTACAAGGGCGCGGCCGCCGGTTGGGGAGCACTGATGGCGGTGACCCGCAACTGGCTGGGCAGCGAGAACGCCTTCAAGAACATCCGCGCCATGCTCAAGACCAACCAGAATGGCGGTTTCGACTGCCCGGGCTGCGCCTGGGGCGAGTCGCCGGAAAACGGCATGGTCAAGTTCTGCGAGAACGGCGCCAAGGCGGTCAACTGGGAAGCCACCGGGCGCCTGGTGAACCCGGCATTCTTCAATAAGTACACGGTCTCGGCCCTGGCCGCGCAAAGCGACTACTGGCTCGAATACCAGGGCCGCCTGACCCATCCGATGCGCTACGACGCCACCCAGGACCGCTATGTGGAAACTACCTGGGACGAGGCCTTCGACCTGATCGCCAGCCACCTCAAGGGCCTGGACTCGCCGAACCAGGCCGAGTTCTACACCTCGGGCCGGGCCAGCAACGAAGCGGCCTACCTGTACCAGCTGTTCGTACGCGCCTACGGCACCAACAACTTCCCCGACTGCTCGAACATGTGCCATGAAGCCAGCGCCGTGGGCATGTTCGAGAGCGTCGGGGTGGGCAAGGGCACCGTGGTGTTCCACGACCTGGAGCAGGCCGACGCGATCTTCGTCATCGGCCAGAACCCCGGCACCAACCATCCGCGGATGCTCGAACCGCTGCGCGAGGCGGTCAAGCGCGGTGCCCAGGTTATCTGCTTCAACCCGCTCAAGGAGCGTGGCCTGGAACGCTTCCAGCATCCGCAGCACCCGCTGGAGATGCTCACCAACGGCTCCGAGCCCACCTCCTCGGCCTATTTCCGTCCGGCCCTGGGCGGCGACATGGCGGCCTTTCGCGGCATCGCCAAATTCCTCCTGCGCTGGGAGCGTGAAGCCCTGGCCAGCAATGGCGAAGCGGTGTTCGACCGGGCCTTCATCGCCGAACACACCTCGGGCCTGGACAGCTACCTGGCCGAGGTCGACGCCACGTCCTGGAGCCACATCGTCGAGCAGTCCGGCCTGTCCCTGGCCGATATCGAACTGGCCGCCCGCATGTATCGCAAGGCCAAGCGCGTGATCATGTGCTGGGCCATGGGCCTGACCCAGCACACCCATTCGGTGCCGACCATCCAGGAAGTGATCAACGTGCTGTTGCTGCGCGGCAACATCGGCCGCCCGGGCGCCGGCCTGTCGCCGGTGCGCGGCCACAGTAATGTGCAGGGCGATCGCACCATGGGCATCAACGAACTGGCGCCCACCGAGTTGCTGGACGCCCTGGAGGCGCGCTTCGGCTTCAAGCCGCCACGGGAGCACGGCCACAACACGGTGATGGCGATCTCGGCCATGGAGCAAGGCAAGGCCAAGGTGTTCATCGGCCTGGGCGGCAACTTCGCCCAGGCGACCCCGGACACCCCACGCACCCACGCCGCCCTGCGCAACTGCGAGCTCACCGTGCACATCGCCACCAAGCTCAACCGCAGCCACCTGGTGACCGGTCGCGAGGCGCTGATCCTGCCGTGCCTGGGCCGTACCGATATCGATATCCAGGCCAACGGCCCCCAGGGCGTCACCGTGGAGGACACCTTCAGCATGGTGCACATCTCCCATGGCCAGCTGCGACCCAAGTCGGCGCATCTGCGCTCGGAACCGGCGATCATCGCCGGCATCGCCAACGCCACCCTGGGCCCGCGCCCCATCGACTGGCTGTGGGTGATCGAGGACTACGGGCGCATCCGCGACCTGATCGCCGATACCATCCCGGGCTTCAGCGACTTCAACCTCAAGCTGCTCCACCCCGGCGGTTTCCACCTGGGCAACGCCGCGGCCGACCGGCGCTGGAACACCGCCACCGGCAAGGCGCAGTTCACCCCCAGCGAACTGCCCGCGGACCTGGTCAACCCCGGGGTGCGCAAGCTCAAGGAGCAGCCGCAGCTGATCCTGCAGACCATGCGTTCCCACGACCAGTACAACACCACCCTGTACGGCCTGGACGATCGCTATCGCGGGGTCTACGGCATGCGCGAGGTGCTGTTCGCCAACGAACAGGACATCCGCAAGCTGGGCTACGAGCCGGGGCAGAAGGTGGACATCGTGTCCCTGTGGGAAGACGGCCGCGAACGCCGGGTCAGCGGTTTCACCCTGATCGCCTATGACATCCCCGCCGGCCAGGCTGCCGCCTATTACCCGGAGACCAACCCCCTGGTGCCACTGGAGAGCTACGGCGACCGCACCTATACGCCGACTTCCAAGTTCATCGCCATCCGCCTGGAGGCGGCCCAGGCCAGCAACCTGATCCAGTCCGTCGGCGTCTGACCGGGCCCAGGCTCGGCACACCGCCCCGGCCTCCACTCGCAGCCCCCGCCCCCGTAGCGCGAACCCTTGCGATTCGCGGCGAACGGGCGGCGGCTGCACGGCATCCAGCCTTTACGAGGGTATCGTCATGTTTGATCTACAGGCACTGGACCTGGCGCGCATCCAGTTCGCGTTCACGGTCTCGTTCCACATCATTTTCCCGGCCATCACTATCGGCCTGGCCAGTTTCCTGGCCGTGCTCGAAGGGCTTTGGCTCAAGACCCACAACAACACCTACAAGGACCTGTATCACTTCTGGTCGAAGATCTTCGCCGTCAACTTCGGCATGGGCGTGGTCTCCGGACTGGTCATGGCCTATGAGTTCGGCACCAACTGGAGTCGTTTCTCGGACTTCGCCGGCAGCATCACCGGCCCCCTGCTGACCTACGAGGTACTCACCGCGTTCTTCCTCGAAGCGGGTTTCCTCGGGGTCATGCTGTTCGGCTGGAACCGGGTCGGCCGCGGGCTGCACTTCTTTTCCACGGTGATGGTGGCCATCGGCACCCTGATCTCGACCTTCTGGATCCTGGCCTCCAACAGCTGGATGCAGACGCCCCAGGGCTTCTCCATCGTCGATGGGCGGATCATGCCCATGGACTGGCTGGCGATCGTCTTCAACCCGTCGTTCCCCTTCCGCCTGGCGCACATGGCCATCGCCGCATTCGTCTCCACGGCGTTCTTCGTCGGGGCCTCCGGCGCCTGGCACCTGCTGCGTGGCAACGACACGCCGCAAGTGCGCAAGATGCTATCGATGGCGCTGTGGATGGCGCTGATCGTCGCGCCGATCCAGGCAGTGGTCGGCGATGCCCACGGCCTCAACACCCTCGAACACCAGCCGGCGAAGATCGCCGCCATCGAAGGGCACTGGGAAAACCACGGTGACGAGCCCTCGCCCCTGGTGCTGTTCGGCCTGCCCAACATGGACAGCGAGAAGACCGATTACGCTCTGGAGGTGCCGTACCTGGGCAGCCTGATCCTGACCCACAGCCTGGACAAGCAGATCCCCGCGCTCAAGAGCTTCCCCAAGGAAGACCGACCCAACTCGGCCATCGTGTTCTTCAGTTTCCGCATCATGGCCGGGCTCGGCATGCTGATGATCCTCACCGGGGTGCTGGGCCTGCTACTGCGGCGCAGCGGCGCGCTGTACCGCAACCGCTGGTTCCTGCGCCTGGTCCTGCTGATGGGCCCCACCGGGCTGATCGCCATGCTGGCGGGCTGGATCACCACCGAAGTCGGACGCCAGCCCTGGGTGGTCTACGGCCTGCTGCGTACCAGCGATGCCGCGTCCAACCACAGCGTGATGCAGCTGAGCGTGTCCCTGGCGTTGTTCGTGCTGATCTACTTCTCGGTATTCGCCGTGGGCATCGGCTACATGATGAAGCTGGTGCGCAAGGGCCCGCAGCCCCACCACGAGCACCTGCCCGAAGCCACACAGGCCCAGGAACCGACCCCGCGTCGTCCGCTGTCCGCCATCTCCGAGACGTTCGCGTCCGGCGATCACCACAACTGAAACAAGGGAAACGATCATGGCTATTCAAGGCATAGATCTATCGTTGATCTGGGGCGTCATCATTGCCTTCGGGGTGATGATGTACGTGATCATGGACGGCTTCGACCTGGGGCTCGGCATTCTCTTCCCGCTGATCCCCGATGCCCGGGAACGGGACGTGATGATGAACACCGTGGCTCCGGTCTGGGACGGTAACGAGACCTGGCTGGTGCTCGGCGGCGCGGCGCTGTACGGCGCCTTCCCGCTGGCCTATTCGGTGATCCTCGAGGCGTTGTACCTGCCGCTGGTGTTCATGCTGGCGGGGCTGATCTTCCGTGGCGTGGCCTTCGAGTTCCGCTTCAAGGCCAGCCCCGAGAAGCGGCATATCTGGGACCTGGCCTTCATCGGCGGCTCGCTGCTGGCGACCCTGTGCCAGGGCATCGTGATCGGCACCTATATCAGCGGCATCCCGGTGGTCGATCGCCAGTTCGCCGGCGGCGCCCTGGACTGGCTGGCGCCCTTCCCGCTGTTCTGCGGCCTGGGCCTGGTGGTGGCCTATGCGCTGCTGGGCAGCACCTGGCTGCTGGTCAAGACCGAAGGCATGCTCGAAGCACGCATGCGCCACTACACCCGGCCACTGGCGTTCGCCCTGACGGCGGTGATCGCGGTGCTGTGCGTGTGGACGCCCATGCTGCATCCGGAGATCGCCACCCGCTGGTTCGGCCACGCCCATATCGTGATCTTCGGCGCGCTGCTGGTGCTGGGCCTGCTGGCGTTCTGGGGCTTGCTCGGAACCTTGCGCCAGCATCATTCGCATTGGCCGTTCGTGTTCACCCTAGTGCTGGTGTTCCTGGGCTACATCGGCCTGGCCTTCAGTATCTGGCCGAACATCGTGCCGCCGTCCATCAGCCTGTGGGAAGCGGCCTCGCCCCTGACCAGCCAGTTGTTCATCCTGATCGGCACGCTGTTCATCCTGCCGATCATCCTGATGTACACCTGCTGGAGCTACTACGTGTTCCGCGGCAAAGTGAGGATCGGCGATGGCTACCACTGAACACCCAACCCTGCACGAACCCCTGGCCCGCCTGCCCTTGCACCGCCAGGTGGCACAACTGAGCCTGCTGTACCTGGGGGCGATACTGACACTGGCCTGCACCACGGCCCTGGTCCTGGAGCTGGCCCATGGATAAGACACAAGTCACACGCCCCGTTCCGGGGTGGCGGCAACTGTTGTGGATGGCCGGCATCTGGTTGGCCAGCGTGGTCAGCCTGGGGCTGGTGGCCGGGTTGTTGCGGCTGCTGATGCAAGCCGCGGGCATGCGCAGCCACTGATCGAGGCCCATTACCCACAAGCCCCCGGCACGCACTTGCGTGTCGGGGGCGTGTGCGTTCAGAGGGGCGTTGGCTCGCGTTCGGCCAAGTCTTCGAACAGCTCGGCCGAAGGCACGAAGAACAAGCCGCCGGTCACTGCCGTGCTGTAGTCCAGCAGGCGATCGTAGTTGCCCGCCGGCCGCCCGACGAACATGTTTTCCAGCATTTGCTCCACCGGCTGTGGCGAGCGCGCGTAGCCGATGAAGTAGGTGCCGAACTCCCCGGCCCCCGGCCGCCCGAACGGCATGTTGTCGCGCAGGATCTTCACCTCTTCGCCGTTCTCCTCGAGGGTGGTCAGGGAGCTGTGGGAACAGCTGGGCTTGACCCCATCGGCCAACTCGATGTCGTCCAGCTTGGTCCGGCCGATGATGCGTTCCTGGGCCTCAACGGTCAGTTCGTTCCAGGCGCTCATGTTGTGCAGGTACTTCTGCACCAGGACGTAGCTGCCATTGGCGAACTGCGGGTCCTCGTCGCCCACCAGGGTGAAGTCCACGGCTTCGCGGCCCACCGGATTCTCGGTGCCGTCGACGAAACCCACCATGCTGCGCATGTCGAAGTAGCGAAAGCCCTGGACCTCGTCCACCACTTCGATCGCAGCACCCAACGGCTTGAGCAACTGGGTGGCGAGTTCGAAGCACAGGTCCATCTGTTCGGCGCGAATATGCAGCAGCAGGTCGCCAGGGGTGGACGGTGCCAGCCGCCCCGCTACCCCCACTTCACGAAACGGATGCAGCGCGGCCGGGCGCGGCCCGCCGAACAACCGATCCCAGGCGGCGGAGCCGAAACCACAGACGCAGGTCAGGTTGCCCGCCGGTACCCGCTTGCCCACCGAGCGCACTCGCCCGGCGACATCGGCGCACCACTCGCGCAGGGTTTGCGCCGCTTCGGCACCGGGCGCCAGGGTGGCGACGATGAAGATCGCGCTGCGGGTAATGGGGCTGCAGACAGCTTGGGGCTCGGGCAGGCGCCCGGCCGAGGATGAAGGTGTCGTCATGTTGGATTCCACAGGCTACGGTCAAAAAATCACCCACGGAAATTAGCAGATTGTGCCGCCGTAGCCACCCATTCCTGTGGTCGCTGTCGAGCCTGCGCAGTTGCGCCTGGATTCGCAGGACCTTCTGGGGGATCGGATGGCCAATCCAGGGGCGACCGCTGCGCGCCCGGGCGCAGCCTGCGGCAGCGGCTACACGAAGCACCTGTAGCCGCTGCTGAGCTTGCGAAGCTGCGCCAAGCTCCGCAGGACCTTCCAGGGGATCGGCTGCCCAACCTGGCGGCTAAACGCCCGCGCGCAGCACCCGCACCGGTACCGACTTGTAGGACGGCGTGCCGCTGTCGACGTCCAGGTAGTCCAGCGGCACCAGGCGGTTGGCCTCGGGGTAATAGGCGCCGACGGTGCCCGGGGCGATCTTGTACTCGATGGCGGTGATGTTCTCGTAGCGCAGGCGCCGGCCGTCGGTCACCGTCTCGATGTCCACCAGGTCGCCATGGGCCAGGCCCCGGGCCGCGAGGTCCGCCGGGCTGATGAACAGCACGTCGCGACGACCGAAGACCCCACGATAGCGATCGTCCAGGGCATAGATGGTGGTGTTGTACTGGTCGTGGCTGCGCAGGGTCACCAGGCGCAGGACGTCGGCGCCATCCACTTCCTTGTCTTCGTGCAAGCCGGGGAAGACGAAGAACTCGGCCTTGCCCGAGGGTGTCAGCCATTGGCGCTCGGCCGCCGCCAGGGGCATGCGGAAGCCTCCGGGAACGCGGATCCTGGCGTTGTAGTCGTCGAAGCCAGGGACGGTCTTCTCGATCAGGTCGCGGATCTTGTCGTAGTCGGTCACCAGTTCCAGCCACGGCACCTTGCTCGCGGTCAGCGTCGCCTTGGCCATGCCGGCGACGATCGCCGGTTCCGACATCAGGGCTTGCGAGGCCGGGGCCAGCTTGCCGGCTGAGGCATGGACCATGGACATCGAATCCTCGACGGTGATCGCCTGGCGCATGCCGTCCTGCACGTCCATTTCAGTGCGGCCCAGGCAGGGAAAAACGTAGGTTTCCTTAGCTACAAGCAGATGGCTGCGGTTGAGCTTGGTGGCGATGTGCACGCTCAGGTCGAGCTGGGCCATGGCCGGGAAACACTGGCCCGGGTCCGGCAGGGCCACAGCGAAGTTGCCCCCCAGGCACAGCAAGGCCTTGGACTGGCCGGCGATGATCGCCTGCATCGCTTGCACCGCGTCATGGCCATGGCTGGCCGGTGGCTTGAAGCCGAACACTTGCTCGAGCTTGTCGAGGAACGCTTGCGCGGGTTTTTCGGTGATGCCCACGGTGCGGTTGCCTTGCACGTTGGAGTGGCCACGCAGCGGGCAGATTCCGGCCCCGGGCTTGCCCAGGTTGCCTCGCAGCATCAAGAGGTCGCAGATCAGCCGCACATTGGCGGTGCCTTCGTTGTGCTGGGTGATGCCCATGCCATAGGTGACGATGGTGGCATTGGACTTGGCATAGGCCGCGGCGACCATTTCCAGGTCGCTCTGCTTGAGGCCACTGGCCTGTTCGATATCCACCCATTGGGTGGCGTGCAGGTCGGCCTCCAGGGCGGCGAAGCCCAGGGTGTGCTGGGCGATGAAGTCGCGGTCCAGCACCTGCCCGAGGCTTTGCTCCAGGGCCAGCAAGGCCTTCATGATGCCCTTGACCGCCGCGGCGTCACCGCCGGCCTTGACCTGGAAGTACGAGGAGGCGATGCGCGTGGAGCCATAGGTGGCCATTTCCACCATGTTCTGCGGATCGGCGAAGCGCTCCAGGGCCCGCTCGCGCAGGGGGTTGAAGACCATGATCGGCACCTTGCGCCGTGACGCCTCATGCAGGGTGCCCATCATTCGTGGGTGGTTGGTGCCGGGGTTGTGGCCGATGGAGATGATCAGCTCGCAAACATCGAAATCCTCCAGCGATACCGTGCCCTTGCCGATCCCGATGGACCTGGGCAAACCGACGCTGGTGGGTTCATGGCACATGTTCGAGCAGTCGGGAAAGTTGTTGCAGCCATATTCCCGGGCAAACAGCTGGTACAGGTAGGCCGCCTCGTTGGAGGCCCTGCCCGAGGTGTAGAACTCCACCTGCTCGGGCTTCAGGCCACGCAGGACCTGGCCAATGCGCTCGAAGGCGGCCTGCCAGGGCACCGGTTTGAAGGTGTCGCTGGCACGGTCGTAGACCAGGGGCTCGGTGAGGCGACCGAGGTCCTCCAACTGATAGTCCGAGCGCTGCAGCAGCGAGGCCACCGGATGGCTGGCCAGGAACTCGGGCGTCACCCGTTTGTTGGTGGCCTCCCAGGTCACCGCCTTGGCGCCGTTCTCGCAGAACTGGAAGGTCGACTTGTGCTCCTTGTCCGGCCAGGCGCAACCCGGGCAATCGAAACCGTCGGGCTGGTTGGTGCGCATCAGGGTCAGGGGGGCCTTGAGGGTGTCCATCTGCTCGCGTACGGCCGTGGCCGTGGCCTTGAGCGCGCCCCAGCCACCGGCGGGACCATCGTAGTTGCGGATTCCGGGAACCTTGCGTCGAGTGCTCATGATCGCTCCAGGGCCAACCGGCCCTGTACGGCGCGAGTCGGCAATGACAGGTCATCGACCACCGGGGCGGCGTCAGGCAGCGCCAGGCACCCGGCAATGATCCAGGCACGGATGGCCGGATCGCCAGGCGGCTGGATCAAGAGGAAATGCGGCGCAAACTTTGCGGCGCATGCTGAAATCTAGCGCCGCACCCCGGGCTGTCAAGGCCAGGTGCCGACCGGTGCAGGCCGGCTCACTGCACGGCGCTGCGGCGCAACCTAGGGCTCCAGCCCTGCTGCATGCCGGCGGCGGCGAGCAGGATCGCGCCGACCCCGAACCACTGCAGCCAGCCCAAGCGGTGACCGAACGCCAGCCAATCGACGAAGATCGCCGCGATCGGATAGATGAAGGACAAGGCCCCGGTCAACGCCGTGGGCAGCTTCTGGATCGCACCGTACAGCAGCACGTACATCAGTCCCGTATGGATGATGCCCAGCGCCAGCAGGCTGGCCCAGGCGCTGGCCTCCCGGGGTGGCGTGCCGAAGTTGGCCCAGGGCGCCAGCAGCAACACACCGGTGCAGACCTGGATCAGGGCGATCAGGTGCGGCGGGGTTCCGCTCAAGCGCTTGATCAGCAGAGCGGCGAAGGCGTACAACAAGGCAGCGCCCAGGGCCAGGCCGATCCCCAGCAGGTAATCGCCGCCCGCCTCCCCCTGCCCTTCATGGGCACTGACGATGGCCAGCATTCCGCCGAACGACAGGCACAGCCAGAATAATTTCTGCGCAGTGATTTTTTCTCCCAGGAACAACGCCCCCAGGCCCACCAGGAGGAACGGCTGGACGTTGTACACCGCGGTGCCGATGGCGATCGAGGCCCGGGAATAGGAGCCGAACAACAACACCCAGTTGCCGACGATGGCCGCACCGCTGACCACCGCCAGCAGCAGGACCCGTTGCGTGAGAATGTCCTTGCGCAGCAAGCCCAGGGCAGCGCAGACCAGCAGCAAGGTCGCGGCGCCGAACAGGCAACGCCAGAACACCACATCCAGCACCGGTTGCCCCGAGACCAGGACGAACCAGCCAATGGTTCCGGAAATCAGCATGGCGGCGCTCATTTCCAGCGATCCGCGACGAATCATTGCATCCATCATCAGGCTCCTTTATCGGTCGCCAGATTATCCGTAACTCAACTACAGCCTCACCAGAGAAAATCCTAGGCTAGACTCAGTCTTCGCCTTTTTTATCAAGGCAAGAAAGCCCATCTACCTAACGAGACTGCCATGCTGGATGCCATCGACCAGACGCTGATCAGCGCCCTGATGCAAGACTCCCGACGTTCACTCAAGGCCCTGGGGCAGATCAGCGGGCTGTCCGCTCCCAGCGTCGCCGAGCGCCTGCGCCGACTAGAGGAACGAGGGGTGATCAGCGCCTACACCCTGGAGGTCGACCCCCGGTTCCTGGGGTATCAATTGCAGGCCATCGTGCGCATCCGCCCCTTGCCGGGAAAACTGCAGGAAGTCGAACGGCAGATCCTGGCGATCCCCGAGTTCACCGAGTGCGACAAGGTCACCGGCGACGACTGCTTTTTCGCACGCCTGCAGGTGCGCTCCATGGAACAACTGGACAGCTTGCTGGACCGCCTCAATCAGTACGCCGAGACCAACACCTCGATCGTCAAGAAGTCACCGATCAAGCGTCGCCTGCCACCCATGGAGTGAACATCTGCCCTGCTCCGGCCAAGAAAATCCGGGCAATAAAAAAGCCCGCCGAAGCGGGCTTTTTCAAGGCTTGAAGCTGAGGATCAGTCGTCGCGGCTCATGATGCCGAACAGCTGCAGCAGGCTGACGAACAGGTTGTAGATCGATACATACAGGCTGATGGTAGCCATGATGTAGTTGCGCTCGCCGCCGTGGATGATGGCGCTGGTCTGGAACAGGATGCACACCGAGGAGAACAGCACGAAGCCGGCGCTGATTGCCAGTTGCAGGCCGCTGATCTGGAAGAACAGGCTGGCCAGCACAGCGCCCATCAGGACGAAGAAACCGGCGGTGATGAAACCACCCAGGAAGCTCATGTCCTTGCGGGTGATCAGCACGTAGGCCGACAGGCCGCCGAACACCAGTGCGGTCATGGCGAAGGCCGAGCTGACCACTTCAGCGCCGCCCTGCATGCCCAGGTAACGGTTGAGGATCGGGCCCAGCAAAAAGCCCATGAAACCGGTCAGGGCGAAAGTCGAGACCAGGCCCCAGACCGAGTCACGGAGTTTGCTGGTGAGGAAGAACAGACCGTAGAAACCGATCAGTACGACGAAGACGTTC
The DNA here is from genome assembly GCF_009380155.1 of Pseudomonas piscis. GTDB lineage: Bacteria > Pseudomonadota > Gammaproteobacteria > Pseudomonadales > Pseudomonadaceae > Aquipseudomonas > Aquipseudomonas piscis. The sequence goes on from NZ_WHUV01000005.1 coordinate 288,928, forward strand.
GGGTAACCGACGCGCATCTGTTGTGCGACGTAGGCCATGATTCCGCTGAAAGCGAGGGTCAGGGCCAGCAAGCCATAAGTGTTGCGCAGGACGCGGCTAACCTCTAGCTGCTCGGCCTGCACGCCGTTGTTAACTGCGTAATCCTGTTCGCGCATGGCGACACTCCTGTTGGTTGAAACATTTAGTGGCAAGGATGATAACAGAGGCGCTGTAGCGCGCGACGCAGAGAGTTTGACAGTGTGTTTCATTCGGGTATTATGGCGCCCGCAATGCGATCTGGAGGTGTGGCCGAGTGGTTTAAGGCAGCGGTCTTGAAAACCGCCGACTGTAACAGGTCCTAGAGTTCGAATCTCTACGCCTCCGCCAAATCTCTACGATAAAGCCCTGATTATTCAGGGCTTTTTTGTTTCTGGCATTCAGCCTTGGCGTCATGCCACACAAAGAACTCCATAACTGGCCCTCTTTCTCCTCCTATTACCCAGGCCGTCATAGGCCTGCTCACACATACACCCTGCCCCGGCTTTGATCAGCAAGCGCCCCCTCACAAGACGTAAAAAAGAAAAGGCACCCGAAGGTGCCCTCTTACGCCATTCACGGCTGGAATCGAGTGCCGCAAGCGTGGCATAGCCAAGTGCGGCGCCACTCTTCGTATTCATCATATTGCTTAATGTTGTATCGACAGTGCCGGACGAACCCGATCACACCAATGGCTATGAACGTCACGCCGATGAAGAACCTGGTCCAGTCCACTTCCCATGATAGTTTCAGACCGTCGTACAAGATGATAGCGCCCACCCCAGTAAGGATTACCGGACCAAGCAGGCGTTTAGCCCCTGGAGGGGCGACGCTTGCAGCCAAATGGGTCTGATGACGGCCTGTGGTTTCTACAGTCACGCTGGGGCCGAATCCGGATTGGGATTGCGCCTGATGGGTCGCTTGTATGTGAGAGGTGCCAGCAGCATGGATGACGGACAGAAGCTGGACGTTTTGACCTTGGCATTGCGGACAGCAGATGGCGTTGGTGCTCACCACGTAATCATTCCTTTGAAAGGCGGGAAAGGGCCATCCTAAGGCAATGTGAATCTTCTATGTATCTGAAATCCAAGAGACATTTGGCATGCTCCAGATGCCAAAAGCCCAGCGCGGGGCCGGGCTTCTACGTCACTGCCGACGGGCATCTAGTATGGTTGCGCCTGGATACTTCTCCAGGATCTTGCGTTCCGCATCCCGCTGGTCGCTACCATTCTGGAGCACATTACTCATGCCACTGCCGCTCTTGGTCTTAAGCTTGAACACGAACGTTACCACAGCCATATCGCAACTCCTTTGCTAGTAAACGCACGGAATCTACCATCCACCTTGTGCACCCATCCATCCTGGACGCAAAGCCCTCCCCCATTCAGCAAGAGCCTGTAATGTCCACAATGATCACAATTAAGATGGGGGTCATCTCCATGTTGAATGAAGACCTGGATAAGGCTACCAACCCCGCAGGCACCACAGCCATTACGGTATCTAGTAACGCAGCAAAGGCAGAGTTCAGGGCTTTACTGACTCAACGGGATGAATTCAAGGCGCGAACATCGACCCTGATCGGAGAACTGCAGTGACATCGGGATGGTATAGGCATCTAGTTCACGTCCAAGCCCGGCCAAACGCCGGTTTTTTTCATGTCCAGGAGCAACGATGTTTGCCCACAGGAACAGCTGGCAATGATTGAGTTTCCAACCCTTCTTACAAAACGCCTACACCTGCGAGAGCTGACAAAAAACGATGCACCGACCTTGCTAGAAATCCATAGTGATGCAGATGCCATGAAGTGGTTCGGCTCTGATCCCATCGCTCACATTGAGCAAGCAGAGCAGCTTGTTGAGCTATTCAATAGCTGGCGTGCAGCACCCAACCCGGGCATTCGCTGGGGCCTGGAGGACCTCTCCCAGGGGAAGCTGATTGGGACCTGCGGACTGTTCAAGTGGAACCGCTCATGGAGGAGCTGTTCGATCGGCTTTGAACTGGCTCAATCAGCTCAGGGGAAAGGCTTCATGAGTGAAGCGATCAGACCATGCATTGATTGGGGTATCGCACACATGGATCTGAACAGGATAGAGGCGCTCGCTCATCCCAAGAACGTACCGTCATTGAATCTGCTTGAGCGCATGGGTTTCGTGCGTGAAGGCGTTCTTCGCAAAGCCGGGTACTGGGGAAGTACATATCACGATCTAGTGCAGTATTCGCTGTTGAGAGAGGACCTCATGGACCCATCCTGATCGTCACAGCCTTGCAGCTCGCGCGCACTCATCCCTAAGCTTCCCATGTGGTTGCCCCTACACTCTCCAACCCCCCACATCAAGGGTGCGGAGATTCGCCGAGGCGATTGCCCAGGTCGGGAAGCTGGAGAAAGCACACCTGAGGCGAGCGTTCCACTCCAGCGCGCCAGGGGTCCGCATGCCCACAAGCACCGCAGCCAGCGGCGAACGCCAGATGCACAAAGCCCAGTGCAGTGCTGGTCTTTGTGTTGCTGTAAACCTGATGCTAAATGGATACTTGCCTCCCTCTGTATACGCAAAGGAATTGCCGTCATGCCCTCACTGAGCCGAGGAGTTCTTGCTCTCATCTTTCTGCTGGCGTCAGCTTCTGGCGCTGCCAATGACGAAATCTCCCAGGAATGGGCACATCTGATAAAAGCAGATTTCCAAGACGGTTGTGTGAATCGATTGGATCAGTACCTAACCACCTTTGGAAGCAACGGCGTACGCTTCGGCGCATGGCTTGTGCAGACCTGCGAAGGCAACTTTGAGTATGGCGCGAGTTACTATCCACTCAACGTGCGTACCGAAAATAAACGAATAGGGGTCAGGCAGACACAGAAGCTGCCCCCGCTGACACCGGTGCAGTTGCAAGGAATGTACTCTTTGAAGGGATAACGCGGCTTGAAGGAAGATTTCTCTCCCAGCTTGAGATGGCCATTTTTCCAGCGGCCTCCGCTACGCCATGTTTGCCGAGTAGCTTGCCAGCTGCCGCCAGTAGCTCACGATGACTTCCGGCCAGTAGCCACCATAGGTGTCGCGTTCGCTGGCATGGCCATAAAGATGGTGCAGGATGGAGCCAGGCGCAGGGTAATGTTCCGGCTCGCTCTTGAGCACGCCATCGGCCAGATAGACTCCCGTGTAGTTGGGCAGCGGCGAGCGAACCGGCAACATCACATCGCCCTGGCGCAGGTCCCCTACCCGCTCGAAACCGGCCTGGGGCAAGTACTCCAGGTAGAGTTTGCCACCCCTGCCCCAGCTATCTCGAATCCCCAATAAGTAGAGTGAAGGTCAAGTATGAGGTTCTTGTTTTTTGTGATGATTTCTCTTGCAGCTGCAGTTTCATCGGGCTGTGCAAGCAAACAGAGCGAGGAGTATCAAAAAGAAGTCGATGCGGTGCCGATGCCCAGAACCGAAACGGAACGTTTGGAGCAATGCAGGTACTTCAATTCAAGAATATTGTCGGTTTCGCTTGAATCCGCTCGCAAGCAACAAGAACAGCTAATGCCATCCATGCAGGGCTTTTCCCAAATGCCCTTTGCTAAACGAATAGCGGCAATGAACTGTTCCAAGAAGGACACAGCACTTTACCCCGAGGGCTTTTGAACCACCCTGGGCCTACTGAAATATGCCCTTCTCACAACAACGGCCCCAAGCAACAAAAAAGCCCGGTACGCAACCGGGCTTTCCTCAAGATGCCGCGCTGAAGCCACTGAACCAGCCATCACCAAGACTGCATATGCCAGCGTTCGGACATCGGCTCGGGCGCTGCCCCTGAACGATGGTCCTGCTGGGGTTAGCCTTCGATCCTGATGTACGGATCAAACCTGATCGCACTCTTCTCATCCAGCAACAACTCGACCTTTCCGGTCCCTGTTCTGCCACTGGATATCAATATGCCCCAGGGAAACGGGCTTGCAATTCAGCATAGGCTTCTTCGAGAGCGCCTGCGGAGTAGTTGAAGAAGTTCACGAAACCCTCTTCTGAAAATACAAAGGACTCCATGCTGAACAACAAGGAAGGTTTCTCACTGTAGAAGCACTTCAAGACCCTGTAGTCATGATTGAAGTGATTCAACACGGCAATGCGCTGCGCATCGTCCACCGTCCGCCCGGCGGCTACGGCGAAGTTGATCGCGACATAACCATCGTCGAGGGTACTGAGATTGACGCCATAGACAATCTTGTTAGCGCCCTCAAAGAAAACCGATCGCTCATTCTCATTGACCAGTGCATAGCCCAGTTCCTGCACAACCTCCTTTACAAACTGCTTCCTGCTTTGCAGATCAACCGTCATGAACCGATCAGACATAAGACCATCCCTTGAAAAAGGCCGCAGCCTAGCAAAATACCGATCTTGTTGCGTTGCTCTAGCAGTCTCGGCACCTGGCTATGCGCCTCCTTCAAAACACTTGCTGGTGAAGCCGGATCAGGTTGACTCGTTGGAACAGGCGGTCCGCCTTACGCATCTGGCTCACTCAAATGGAGGTGTGCGGCGCGGCACAGCAGCTGCTTGAGCCGATCACGATGGGTGTCCAGCAACTGCAACAGCCAGGTTTCCTGCTCCGGCTCGGATGCGTCGATCCACCGATCCAGCTCCGCCATCGAAGCCTCGTCGGCCCAGTGATCCATGCCAAAGACATAGCGCTCCCGCCAGCAATCGCAATCCAGCGCCAGCAGGTTGTCACGCATCGCTTGCTGCCGAGGATGTGGCGTCGCTTCAAAATAGGTCCAGGCACCGGAACGAACCGATTGGGCGAACCAGGTCAGGGCTTCCAGATAGACGAACAGCGGCGCCGGCAGACCCAGATCCGGCTGGTCGGGAGCCGGTGCGGCCGCCTCCATATGCGCACCGAGCATGGCCATCGCCTCGTAGCTGCGGCTGTCGATCAACTGGTCGACATAGGCCGTGCCATAAACAGCTGTCACCGGGTTGCTCCTTGCTTTGGCGGGGGAAAATCGAAGGGCGCTATTGTCGCTGAACGCTGGGTGGCCTTCCAGCAACCGTGATTGGCCGGGATCTCTCGCAACCCACCACAGTCTTCCCGGCGTGCGGGCCCGGCACCGGCCGGACCCGCCAGGCAAGTTACCTCATGGGCACTCGCAGGTAGACGGGCCAAATACCGGGCCGCTGCATGGATCCTTGGACGGACCGAACACCGGGCACGAAGCTTGGGCAGTCAGGGAGAAACCGCATAGCAGCAATGCCGCCAACAACATTTTCTTCATTCAAGACCTCCTGGTCAGTCACACAAGATTCCACCGTCCTGGTCGGAGTGCGATTCAGTCATGGGCATTCGCACAGTGTAGGAGTCGGACCGAGCACGGCTTTCGAGCACGGATCATCCCAGGGTCCCAATACCGCGCAACCCGCTTGCGCGGTCATCGAGAACATCCAGAGCAGCAGCGAAGCCGCCAGAAATTTCATTTTCAACATGACCTCCTTGGTCGAGACATCGATAACGGTCCGTGTCCTTTTGCGTAGTTGAACGCCCCTCTACCTGGGGCAGGACACCTGCTCCCACATGACGTGAAGTGGACCACCCGGCACGGCGCCAGGCCCGACACAGCAAAGACCAGGCTCATCCATCACGCCAGTGCGACACACTGTCGCGCCACCCTGGAATGTTCCAGCACTGCTGGCGCCAGCCGCTCTGGCGTCGGCATCCACGGCCAGGTGATGCGGCCCAGCAGGCGAAGCGCTTTTCCCGGGGCAAAAGAAAACCGGCGATCGCTCGCCGGTCTGGTGCGGAACCTGGACAGCCAGGGCAGCAGTCGATCGCTGCCCTGGCCCTGTGCATCAATGCGGCGCGTTCAGGGTCAGGCGCATCTGGCGGTTCACATCCTTGTACAGCAGGTAGCGGAAACGACCCGGGCCGCCGGAGTAGCAGGCCTGCGGGCAGAACGCACGCAACCACATGAAATCACCAGCCTCGACCTCGACCCAATCCTGGTTCAGGCGATACACCGCCTTGCCTTCCAGCACATAGAGACCGTGTTCCATGACATGGGTCTCGGCGAACGGAATCACGCCGCCCGGCTCGAAGTTGACGATGTTGACGTGCATGTCATGGCGCATGTCGCTCATGTCGACGAAGCGGGTGGTGCTCCAGCGACCTTCGGTGTCGGGCATCACCCGTGGCTCGATGTCTTGCTCGTTGGTGACGAAAGCCTCCGGGTACGGCACGCCATCGACCTTCTGGTAATGCTTGCGAATCCAGTGGAAACGCGCTTCGGTGCCGCTGGTGTTGCGCAGCTTCCAATCGGCGGCCGGCGGAATGAAGGCATAGCCCCCTGGCGTGAGCACGTGTTGCTGGCCTTGCAGGGTCAGGTTCACCTCACCCTCGACGACGAACAGCACCGCCTCGGCGTTGGGGTCCTGCTCGGGCTTGTCGCTGCCGCCGTTGGGGCCGACTTCGACGATGTACTGAGAGAAGGTTTCAGCGAAACCCGACAGCGGGCGGGCGATGACCCACATGCGCATGTTGTCCCAGTGGGGCAAGTGGCTGGTGACGATATCGCGCATCACGCCCTTGGGGATCACCGCGTAGGCTTCAGTGAACATCGCACGGTCGGTGAGCAGCTCGGTCTGGGCCGGGTGCCCGCCATGCGGCGCGTAGTAAGTGGACTTGGACATGGAGACTCTCCTCATTGTTGTTTTGCTGCCCCGCCCGTCACGGCAGGCAGGGTGAACAAAGCCTGGGCCCGGTACGTCAACGGCGTGGCGTGGGCCGCCATGGGCACCACGATATCCAGCCGCCTCTTCATGCACAAATTAAATACTGAAATAGGTGACATTCATTTATCGAATATCTAACAAGCTTATCCGCGCGTGTCCTGGGCCAGTACCCGGGACAGCACCCGAGCCAGCTCCTTGACCATGGGATCGGCCGCCGGGCGGTGCAGCAATGCCACCTCGAACACATCCACCGCCGGTAGTCCGCTGGCCTTGGCCAGCACCTGGTGCTCCGCCGTCACCGCCCGCAGCGGCAGCAGGCCGATGCCCATGCCATCGGCGATGGCCGATTGCAGGCCACTGAGGCTGGAACTGGTGAAACTGATATGCCAACGCCGACCGATGCCTTCCAGGGCGCTGATCATTTCATCGCGGTACACCCCCCTGGGCGGGAAAGTCACGATGGGCAGCGGGTCCAGGTCGATACAGGGGTTCCTGGCGCTGTCCACCCAACGGGTCTTTTCCGGCCAGCAGGCCTGCGCCTCGCGGCTGCTCCGGCGTTGCTTGAGCAACACCAGGTCGAGCTCGCCACGGTCGTAACTGGCGCTCAAGTCACGACTCATGCCGCTGGTGACCTCCAGCTTGACCTGCGGATAGCGCCGATTGAAGGCCGCCAGCTGTTCGGTGGTCCGCCCGGTGGCGAAGTCATCCGGCACGCCGATACGCACCGTCAGCGCCACCGTGGCCCCGGACAGCGCCTCGAGCATTTCGTCGTTCAGCGCCAGCAGGCGCCGGGCATAACCCAGCAGCGTCTCGCCGGCATCGGTGGGCAGCACATCGCGGTTGCCGCGCTCGAGCAAGCGATGCCCGGCCATTTCTTCCAGGCGGCGAATCTTCTGGCTGACGGTGGACTGGGTGGAATGCAGGCGCGTGGCCGCGGTGGTGAAACTACCGCAGTCGGCCACCGTGACTATGGCTCGCAGCAGGTCGAGGTCGAACAGGCGGCTAGTGGATTTCTCGATGTCGCTCATGGGCTCATCTGTTTTCTGAATGCGTGGGCTCTTTCTACCGGTTCCCGCATCAGGAAACAAACGCCCTGGCACCTGGCGAACACCCCCCCGGCTATCGCAAAAGCAGAACATGTATCAATATGTGACAGCGCTAGATGAAGCGCCAGCCCATTCGATCCCCGGTCCGGACCTGGAGTTGCTGAACATGAAGTTGAACTGCATCAGAGTGCTATTGATTGGCGCCGCCTTGCTGCTCGGTGCCTGCTCCAGCGCCACCCACCATTCCTGCTACTCGGATGCCTGCCGGCTCGGCGGCGGCATGGCCAGGCTCAACGTCAATGGCAACGCGGCCCTGGGCAACAGCTTCAACCAGTACGGCGCCAGCCTGCTACACGACTGAAGCAGCCGGGCCTTGGCCTATCAGCCTGGGCCCATTCCCTATGGCCGGTGCCCAGGCATGAGGCTCACCAGCTGCCCGAAGCCCCGCCACCACCACTGGAGCCCCCTCCCCCGGAAAATCCCCCGCCCGAGCCAGATGATCCCCCACCGCTGCTGCCGGAGCCGCTGCTCCAACGCACGCTCAGGCCGTTGACGAACAACATGACCCCCAGGAAATAACCGAACGGCAGCGCCTTCCACCAGTGTTCCAGCGCCTCCCAGGCCCCCACGGTCGAGCCCAGCAAGAACGTCAGCGACAACAGCACCGCCACGCGCCAGGCAAAGCCCCTGGGGCTCTTCTTCCAGCGGGCATGCATCATGGCGCAGAGCAGCCAGTGCAGGCCGATCACCAGCAGCGCCGCCCCAGGCCAGGCCAGGCCGTAGAGGAAGGTCGAACTGCCCAGGTACTGACTGACGAGGGTCAGCAGCGCGATGTACAACAACAGCCCCAGTACACCGTAGAACACCCGCCGCGCCTGCCACAGCCCGGCGAACGTGGCGCCCCCCACCAACATGCACAGCGGCACCATCAGCAGTTGCACCGGCCATTGCGTGCCACCGGCAGCCCCCACCAATAACGCCGTGAGCAACACCAGGCCCGCCAGCACGCGGCGCCAGGCCCAGCCGGCAGCCAGCATCACCCCGGCTACCGAGCCACAGACGAACGCCAGCAGCAACGCGTAGGCCTCGGGCGGAATGCTCAAGGGTTCGGGCTCGGACGGCTCGTCGTCGACCATCGGCATCTGCCCTCCGTCCACCAGCACGATCAGGTCATCCAGGGCGCGCTCGATCCCGCCGGCAAAGTCGCCCCGGGCGAAGGCCGGGACCAGGTCGCGGGCGATGATCTGCCCGGCCAGCAAGTCAGTGACCTGCCCCTCCAGGCCATACCCGACCTCGATGCGCACCTGGCGATCGTTCTTGGCCACCAACAGCAAGATGCCGTCGTCCTGCCCCTTGCGCCCCAGCTTCCAGGCACGGAACAGCTGGTTGCCCAGGGCCTCGATGCTCTGCTGGCCGAGATTGGGCACCAGCATCAGCGCGACCTGTGCTCCCCGGCGCTGCTCCAGGGCAGCCAGCTTGCGCTCCAGGCGTTGCTGGGTCGCGGCATCCAGGGTAGCCGCAAGATCGATGACCCGGCGGTCCAGGGCCACCTTTACCAGGCCCGGAACGCCAGGTTCGGCGAACACCGTCGACGGCAAGCAAGCCAACAGCAATGCCAGCCAGAAGATCCGTCCATGTCGCTGGAACAGCTCGACCATCCTTTTCCACCACTTGTAATGCCCTGCGAAGGGACGGACTTTAACACCCCGAGCGCCGGTCCTTGCCTCAGGGCCGGCAGCCTTGCCAAGCTGTCCCGTGCCTGATGAAAACAAGGAGCGGCCATGAACCGTATCGAACACCTGGGCCTGATGGCCCGCTACAACCAGTGGATGAATGCCAATCTGTACCAGGCCGCCATGGGCCTTGCCGACGAACAACTCGTCCTGGACCGGCAAGCCTTCTTCGGCTCGATCCTCGGCACCCTCAATCACCTGCTGGCTGGCGATACTATCTGGCTCAAGCGCTTTGCCCGGCACCCAGGCCAGCATCCGGCCCTGGCACCACTGCAGCAGGTGGCGACCCCGCAAGACCTCAAGAGCCTGCTGTATCCGGATATCCGCGCGCTCTGGCAGCAACGCCAGTGGCTGGACCAGCTCATCCTCGACTTCAGCCAGTCCCTGGTCGAGACCGACCTGGATCACGACCTGCCCTACAGCAACACCCGGGGCATCGCCGCCGAACGCAACTTCCATGCCTTGCTGGTACATTTTTTCAATCACCAGACCCACCACCGTGGCCAGGCCACCACCCTGCTGACCCAGGCCGGGGTGGATGTGGGCGCCACCGACCTGCTGATGCTGATTCCCGAGGCGAGCTGATCAGGCAGCAGCCCAGCGTTGGCGTAGCCGCGGCAAGCCCTTTTCGCGCCAGAACTGCGGGGAAATCCCCCCGCTGGACATGCCGCCATGGGCGAAGGCCTCGACGAAGAAATGCTCCTGGGCATCCAGGCCCCTGCCGGTCAGTCGCTCGAAGGCCTGGGCGAGGACGAGGTCCAGGTGCTCCAGGCTGTCGGGCCAGGGGGTGCGGCCCAGCTCTACCGCCATCGCCCGCCACAGATACGGGTCGCCACGCAGCCCCCAGGTCCGTGGTTCTTCGGCGAACAGCAGGTCAAGGGTACGGGGCTGCGGCATGGAAACTCCTGGGGGCGATGATTTATCCGCGCCCAATCTAGCGCCCGCAGCGGGCTTCTGCGACCATGCGCGCGCAAAAAATCCCCGGCTAAGGAATGGCGCCATCAAACTCTTCAAACCCGCGCTCGTGTTCGCCCTGCTGGCATTGACCGGTTGTGGCACCCTCATCGCCCGCACCCCCGATGCCCATAGCGGCTACGACTACTACAAGGGCACCCAGGCCAACGTCGAGCTGCTGACCATGCGCGGCGCCACTGGCTACGACGGCTACACCACGCTGTTCTGCTGGATGAGCATCGTCTGCCCGGTGGTCGCCATCGTCAGCCTGCCGGTGGACCTGGTGGCCGACACCGCCCTGTTGCCCTACGACGCGCTGAACGACTGACCCTGTTCCAGCTTTCCCTCAAGCCCCCTTGTGGACTCACTATCATCCGAATCCTCAGTTCCCTGTTATTGCTCAATACCCTGCTGCTATCCGGCTGCGGCACCTACATGGCCCGCGGCGGCAGCCTGGACTGGCGCGACGATCGCTACTACCGCAGCACCCGGACCAGCGCCCAGGTACTCACCGGCTACGACATGGATGGCTACGGCCGCATGCTCACCGGCGGCTGCTGGGTCATGGTGGTATGCCCGATCGCAATCGTCGCCACCCTGCCGGCAGACGCCTTGCTCGACACCCTGTTGCTGCCCTATGACGCCGTGCAGCCGGAGCGCCCCAAGCGCAACATGAATTCGTCCAGCAAACACCCGAACATTGAAGATTCCCCACCCCTGGGCGAGCCCTTCCTGGACGTTGGCCAGCGCTGCGTGCCGCTGGCCTGAGCAGCGGCCTTGGCGGCTTGGCTGGCGTGACGAGGCGAAAGCGGATCAGGCCTGGTCCGGCACACACAGCTCAGGCATGGCCCGTTGCAACCGACAGGCACGCCCCAGGCGCTCCACCTGGGGCCGGCCAAACAGGTAGCCCTGCCCCCACTCGCCACCGCAGGCGCTGGCCAGGCTCTGGTCGGCAGCGCTTTCCACGCCCTCGACGATCACGCACGGAGCCAGGGTCTTGCACAACTGCACCAGGTGCCCAAGGGTCTGCACGCTGTTGGCCTCGCTGCGGGCACGCTGGATATAACCCTTGTCGATCTTGACGATATCCGGCCGGGTCTGGCGGATGAACTCCAGGGTACCCAGGCCCGCGCCAAAGTCGTCGATGGCCACTCGGCAGCCCAGCTCGCGCAGGCACAGGACGAATTCACTGGCTGCCTCGATGCTCGGGGGCGTGGCGCTCTCGGTGATCTCGATCACCAGCCGCGAAGCCAGCGACGGCGCCTCGCGCAGCAGGTCGAGGATGGCGAACCAGAACGAGTCGATGATGGCGCTGCGGGCCGAGATGTTGCAGCCCAGGCGCAGGCGCTCGTCCCGGCGCAGGCAGTCGATCACCGCGAGTACCACGGCCCGGTCCAGCTCACGCATCAGCGGCTGCGCCTCCAGCAGCGCCAGGGGATAGGCCTCGCCACCCTGGGCAGCGCCATGGCGCAGCAGCCCTTCGTAATACAGCACCCGATTGTGGTCCGGCAGCCAGACCACCGGCTGGAACGCCAGCATCAGGTGCCCTTCGGCCAGTTCGCGATAAAACTCTTTGCTGCTGTGCATGACAGATCCCTCGACAAGGCAACGGCACACCCTGGCAAGAGTGGCGCGGCAAAGCGCTTGCCGCGGTCACCCAAGGGTCCCTGCCCGAGCATGATCGACCCTCACTCAGGCCCGGAGGAAGTGTTCCCGGACACCTTTCGCTTGTCCTCGGAAACCTGCCTCCCTGCTTAATCGTCTGCGGCCTTTTGTTTATTGCAATCATGCCCGAGGCCGCATCGGCATCGTTTAGCCACCAGTCCAGGAAGACCTATGCACAGAATGACCAGCGCCAGCTTTCGGGTGCTCGCCGATGTCATGAGAGAGGGCGGCGCCAATGTCGACGCCCTGCTCAGGCAGTTCGGCAGCAGCCCCCAGGACGTTGATGAGAACCCCAAGGGCGTCAGGCTGGAACTGGTCTACCAGATGATGGGCGAGGCCTGTCGCCGTACCGGCAACCCGGACCTGGGCCTGCTGGCCTACGACAAGGCCCACCCGGCCAATCTCAAGGCGCTGGGGTATGCGGTGATGTCCTGCGCGACCCTGGGCACGGCGCTGCAACGCCTGGTGGACTACCACGCGCTGATCAGCAACGGTTTCTGCATGTGCCTGGAACGCAAGCCGCAGGCCATGCAATTGATCGGCTTCGATGTCACCGCCGAGCCTTCGTCGATCCCCCGGGCAGTGATTGATGCCGGGGCAGCCCAGACCCTGGGCCTGCTGCACTGGTTGCTGCCCCAGCACAAGCCACGCCCCCTGGCGGCGGCCTTCACCTACGCCGAGCCTGCGGATACCCGCGCCCTGCGCCGTCTGCTGGGGGACAACCTGCAGTTCTGCGCCCCGCACAACAGCCTGACCTTCAGCAGCCAGGACTGCGCCATCGAGCTACCCAGCGCCGACCCGGCCCTGGACGTGCTGCACACCGAATACGCCCGCACCCGGCTCAACGTGCTGCTCAGCGGTTCCATGACCGCAAGGGTGCGTCGGGCCCTTTCCGAATGCCTGGCCCGCGGCGCGCCCAGCGACCTGCCGCACATCGCCGAGATGGTCGGCGTCAGCGCCCGTGGCCTGCAGCGCCGCCTGGGCCACGAAGACGTGCATTTCTCGGCGCTACAAGACGAAGCCCGGTTGATGCTGGCCCACAGCTTCCTGCGCAATTCCATGCGCAGCGTGAAGTACATCGGCGCATTGTTGGGGTTTCGCGACCAGAGCAGTTTCCACAAGGCCTGCATCCGCTGGTTCGGCATGACCCCGGGGCGCTATCGCGAACAGTGAATGGGCCACCGGATACTGCCGGGGGTAGCCGCTGCCGCAGGCTGCGCACGGCTCGTGCCGAGTCGCCGGACGATGGCGCGGTTGCTGGTTCAGCCAAAGAATTCGCCCGGGGTCGCATCGAACTGTTGACGGAAGGCGGCAATGAAGGCCGAGGTGGAATCGTAGCCGCACGCCAGCGCCACGTCGGTGACCCGCTCGCCCTGCTCCAGCGGCGTCAAAGCGCCCAACAGGCGCAGGCGCTGGCGCCAGGCGCGGAAGGTCAACCCGGTGTCCTTGAGAAACAAGCGGCTGAGGGTCTTCTCGGTGACGCCGAGTTTCTGCCCCCACTGGCCCAGGGTGGTCTGCTGTTCGGGACGGGCCTGCAGGCTGCGGTAGATCGAACGCAAGCGCACGTCATGGGGCAGCGGCAGCATCAGGTCCAGCTGCGGCGCGGCGGCCAGCTGGTCCAGCAGCACCTGGGCCAGACGACCGTCGGCGCTGTCCTGCACGTACTCCACCGGCAGCTCGCTGAAGGCGCGGATCAGCTCGCGCAACAGGTCGCTGACCGCCAGTACCTGGCAGTTGTCGGTATCGGCCCAGGCGGTGACGCTGCAATCCAGGTACAGGCTGCGCATTTCGGTACGCGGCGAACTGAACACCCGATGCGGCACTCCGGCGGGAATCCACACCGCCCGTTGTGGCGGCGCGATGAAGCGCCCAGCGCTGGTCTGGATCTCCAGCACCCCGGCGATGGCATAGGACAACTGCACCCAGGGATGGCTGTGACGCCGGGTCAGGGCCCGGTTGGGCAAGGATTCAGTACGTCCGTACACCGGTCTCGGCAAGCTGGGAAGACCGGGAATACTGCGCCTGACGATCTTTTCATGTCCTTTAGGCGGCATTAACTGGCTCTTTGGCGTTAGTCGGTAGATGACAGGCACGTTAGAGTCGCCCCATCGCTCTTGGCAACCCCCCGGATGATCCTGCTCATGTCCCGCTCCCGCCTGTTACCCGACAACTTCACCCTGACCCTGATCGGCGTCGTCTTGCTGGCCAGCTTCCTGCCCGCCAGCGGCCAGGTGGCCACGGGCTTCGCCTGGCTGACCAACCTCGCCATCGGCCTGCTGTTCTTCCTCCACGGCGCCAAGCTCTCACGCGAGGCGATCATCGCCGGGGCTGGCCACTGGCGCCTGCACTTGCTGGTCATCGGCCTGACCTTCGTGCTGTTCCCGCTGCTGGGCCTGGCGCTCAAGCCGCTGCTCTCGCCCATGGTGGGCAAGGACCTGTACCTGGGCATGCTCTACCTCTGTGCTCTGCCGGCCACGGTGCAGTCGGCGATCGCCTTCACGTCCCTGGCCCGGGGCAATATCCCGGCGGCCATCTGCAGCGCCGCGGCCTCGAGCCTGTTCGGGATCTTCCTCACACCGCTGCTGGTGACCCTGCTGCTCAACGTCCACGGTGACAGCGGCTCGACCCTGGACGCGATCGTCAAGATCAGCGTGCAACTGTTGCTGCCGTTCATTGCCGGGCAGATCGCCCGGCGCTGGATCGGCGCCTGGGTCGGGCGCAACAAGGACTGGCTGAAGTTCGTCGACCAGGGCTCGATCCTGCTGGTGGTCTACGGGGCCTTCAGCGAGGCGGTGAACGAAGGCATCTGGCAGCAGATCCCGCTGTGGGACCTGGCCGGCCTGGTGGTGGCCTGCTGCATCCTCCTGGGCCTGGTGCTGCTGGCCTCCAGCTTCCTGGGCAAGCTGCTGGGCTTCGACCAGGAAGATCGCATCACCATCTTGTTCTGCGGCTCGAAGAAGAGCCTGGCCACCGGCGTACCCATGGCCCAGGTGCTGTTCGCCGGCAGCACCATGGGTGTACTGATCCTGCCGTTGATGCTGTTCCACCAGATCCAGCTGATGGTTTGCGCGGTATTGGCCCAGCGCTACGCCAAGCGCCCGGAATCGGTGAGCGAGCTGATGGGCCAGGTCGACCCATGAGCCACCAGGCGCCGGCCTTGTAGCCGCAACCGAGCCAGAGGCTGCGCCCCCGGGGCGCAGCCCTCGCCAATTGCTCGAGCGCGATACCCCAAGCCCCCATCGATGGCATGATGCTGCGCGCCAATCATCAAGGACCGTTGATGTTTTCCCATCGTATTCAAGCTCCCAGCCAGGCCGACCTGGACTTGCAGGTCTCTACCCACCTGGATGCCAGCCCCCAGGCCCGGCTCATCGTCCAGTTCGCCAGCCTCCAGCAATACGATCGCGCACTGCTTGCCCGGCTCGATGCGCTTTGCGCCCGCTATGGCGATCGGCTAATGGTTCGTTTCTACAGCCACCACCCGGGCAGCGCCTTCGATAGCCGGACCCTGCTGGCCTTGCCCAACGCCCACGCCCTGAGCCTGGACTGCCTCGATACCCTGGAGCATTTCGAGGCCATCGCCAGCCTGTCCAGGCTGCGACACTTCGAGCTGCAAGTGATCAGCGCCGATCTGCCCGGCCTGCTGGCCCTGCCCAATCTCAGGCACCTGCAAACCCTGCGGATCTCCCTGGACAAAGGCCCGCCCCTGGATCTGGCGCCCATTGGCCAGATGCGTGAGCTGCACCGGCTGTCCATCAGCGTGCAGGACCACAACCTGGATGTACTGGGCCAGTGCCCGGGCATCCACAGCCTGAGCCTGCATCGCATGTCGGCCAAGACGCCCCTGGGCATGGTGGCCGGCATGGCTGGCCTGCATAGCCTGTCGGTTAGTTTCGGCAGCCGCGAAACCATGCCGGAACTGCATCACGAGCAGCTGCGGGAGCTGGATATCCTGCGGGTGCGCGGCCTGAGTCAACTGGACCTGGGCGGTTTCCCGCAACTGCAAGTGCTGAAGATCGAGGATCAGGCGCAGTTGGGCCGCCTGGATCTGCGAGGCTGCCCGCAACTGCAGCTGCTGCACCTGGCCAACCTCAAGGCCCTGGGTGAGATCAAGGGCCTGGAAAGCTCGCAGGTCAGCGATTTGCGCCTGATCAGGACTCCGGCCCTGGATATGCTGGCGTTGCTCGCAGGACAACTGCCGCCCACCGTGCAGTACCTCAAGTTGTTCAGTGGCAAGCGCGCCGTGGACAAACAGATCGAAGCCAGGCAACAGCAACTGGGCATCCCCGCACCTCGCGGCTCCTTCTGAGCCGGCGCCCCCTCCTCATACGCTTGATGGGGAAATCACGATGTTCCTGCTCCCGATTTCGAACCCGACAAGGGCGCTGGGCTCTATCTGGCGCTGGTCCGCTGCAAGGCCTGAGCAGCACCAGCGCCCTCACAATGCCCGCAGCAATCCTGCGGCGACTATGCCGGCGGCAATCGCCGGCAGGGGTTTCTTCAACAGCAGCATGATCACCGCGGTGGTCAGCAAGGCCAGCCGCGCGCCGCTGTCGCCGGTGACCGCCAGCGGGGCCAGGACCGCCACCAGGACCGAGCCGGACATGGCCCCGATGAACTGCCGCACTCGCTGGTTGATCGGCACGCAGGACATCACCAATACGCCGCCCCAGCGTGTGGCCAGGGTCACCACGGCCATGATCGACACAATGAGCAACAAGCCCGAACCGCTGGTTTCAATGTGCATGCTGCTCCATCCATAACGCTCCGACGATACCCCCGCACAAGGCTCCGGCCACCACATGGGTGTTCTCCGGCAGGTAGCGGTAGGCCAACAGCGCTGAACCGGCGGCGACACTCCAGATGACCAGCAGGCGCAGGCTCTTCTGGCCGCCGATCACCATGGCCAGCAGGAAGCAGCCCATTACCATGTCCAGGCCCAGACTCACCGGATCGTGCAGCGAACTACCCAGGTACAGGCCCAGCCAACTGCCAGCGACCCAGGTCGACCACAGCGCGAGACCTCCCCCGAACAACAGGCCCAATCCCGGCTTGCCGGCATCGAAGGCCTGCATCGACATGGCCCAGTTGGCATCGGAGACCACCAGCATCACCCCATAGCGCTGGCCGCGCGGCAGCTCCTTGAGCCAGGGATACAGGGTCGCGCCCATCAGCAGGTGCCGAGCGTTGATGGCGAAGACCGTCAGCACCAGGGGCAGCAGCGGCACCTGGGCTCCCCACAGGTCGAGTACCGCGAACTGCGCCGCCCCGGCGAACACCAGGGTGCTCATCAGCACTATGGTTGAGCGATCCAGGCCCGCCTGCACCGCTGCCAGGCCGAAGGCGGCACCGAAGATCATCACGAACAGGGAAATGGGTAGCAGGCGCCTGAAGCCATCCAGCACCTCATGGAACTGCAGCGCGGGGACGGTTTTATCGATGCTCAGCACAATCAGGCTTCCTTTGGCTGGCGGCACCGCAGTCGGGTGCACGCAGGGTTCGACAGGCGCGGCGCGAGGCCCGCGCAACGGACAGGCGGGCACTATCTACCAGACGTAATGCAGCGAAAAGCGCATAATTCGCCTGCATAGCATTCGCTTATCGAATACGAGAGTCGCCCCATGAAACAACAGGATCTGCAGCTCGACTGGCTCAAGTGCTTTGTCGCGGTGGTGGATAACGGGTCGTTGTCCGGTGCCGCGCCACAGGTTCATCGCTCGCAATCGGCCATCAGCATGCAGTTGAAAAAACTCGAAGCCGCGGTCGGCCGCCAGTTGCTGCTGCGCGATGCCCGGCACCTGCAACTGACCGCCGATGGCCAGGTGCTGCTGGGTTACGCCCGGCGCCTGCTCGACCTGCATGCCGATGCGCAAACGGCCTTCCACGGTGCTGAGCTGGCGGGGCGGGTGCGCCTCGGGGTGCCGGACGACTACGCGGCCAAATACCTGACCCCGGCGCTCAAGCGCTTCGCTCCGCGCCACGGAGCGGTGGAAATCGAGCTGGACTGCGAGCAGTCGACATCGCTGATCCCCCGGGTGGAGCAAGGCGAGCTCGACCTGGCGCTGATCTCCCGCGATCACTCGCGACGCGGCACCCTGCTGTTCCATGAACCCATGGTCTGGGTCGGCTCTCCGCAGTTCGATGTCTGGCGCCGCGACCCGCTGCCGATCGCCGTGTACGAAAGCGTCAGCCTGGCCAGGCGCAGTGCGATCAACTCACTGGCCCTGCAGGGCCGCGAGTACCGGGTGGTCTACAACAGTTCCAGCCTGGCCGGGCAGATCGCCGCGGTGGAGAGCGGCCTGGCGGTGGCGGCCCTGACCCGTTGCAGTGTCCCGGAACATTTGCAGATACTCGGCGACCAGGAGCGCTTGGGCCCGCTGGAACCGATGCAGGTGGCGGTGTATCGCAGCCGTGCCAGCAAAGGCTCCAGGCCTGTCGACCACCTGCAGCAGCTGTTGATCAAGACCTTGCGGATCTCGACCTTCCAGCAGGCCTGAGATTGCCCGACCTACCCTGCCCGCCTGCCAAGGTGGGCCCCAATACCACTTGCAGAGCCCATGCCCATGACCGTCGCCGACAACCTCCTGGCCTTCACCCTGGCCGCCACCCTGCTGACCCTGACCCCAGGGCTGGATACCGCCCTGGTACTGCGCACCGCCACGGTGGAGGGCAAGCGCCAGGCACTGCGGGCGGCCCTGGGCATCAACGCCGGCTGCCTGTTGTGGGGCGCTGCGGTGGCGTTCGGCCTAGGAGCCCTGATCGCGGTGTCGGAACTGGCCTTCAACCTGCTCAAGTACTGCGGCGCCGCCTACCTGGCCTGGCTCGGGGTGCACATGCTGCTGCGTCCGCGCCGCACCTTTGCCCCCGCAGGCACCGACGCCAAGCCCGGTGCCAACTGGTTTCTCAAGGGCATGCTGGGCAATGTGCTCAATCCCAAGGTGGGGATTTTCTATGTGTCCTTTCTGCCGCAGTTCATTCCCCAGGGGCAGCCGCTGGTGGCCTGGACCTTCGCCCTGGTGAGCATCCATGTGATGCTCGGGCTGATCTGGTCACTGCTGCTGATTGGCGCTACTCGCTCCCTGAGCGGGGTGCTGCGACGGGAAAAGGTGATTCAGTGGATGGATCGCACCACCGGCATGATCTTCGTGCTGTTCGCGGCGCGCCTGGCCTTGAGCAGGCGCTGAGAAACCGCTCCCGGCCACTGCCCGGCGCTCTCGAAACCCACCGCTGGCGCGCCGAGACGGCCTCTCAGGCTCGGCTTTCGCGCCGATACTGCTGCCATTGCGCCCAGCAGTCCTCGGCCACCAGATCGCGATAGCCCCGCTCGTTTTCCATGCTCAGTGCCACCTCCACCGGCACCGCGATGCAGGCGGCGCTGTGACGAATCTCCAGCACTTCGGCTTCGGTCAGGGGCGTGCCCTTGGTGGTCTCGGCATTGAGCAACACCGCCACCAACGCCGGCACGAACACAAGGCAAAGCTGATCGGTCATGACTCATCTCCAGGTGCGGGGCAAAGGCCGCAAGCCTACACAAATCGCACCGACGCAGCCATCGAGCGAGGGCCGGGCAACCCCATTCATCCCTCAGCCAGCACGGCCCCCCGCTCCTCCAGCAACTTCACAAAACGGCTCAAGCTCTGGGACACCGTGCCGCGCCGCCAGACCAGCCAGGTCTGCAGGTAACGAAAGCGCGCAGACAAGGGCCAGACGCTGACCGTGGCCGCCCCGGGCATGCTTTCCAACATGCTGCGCGGCATCAGCGCCAACCCGGCGCCGGCGCTGACACACGCCAGCATGCCGTGGTAGGACTCCATCTCGTGGATCTTGCCCGGCACCGCGGCGTCCTGGGTGAACCAGCTCTCGAAATGGTGGCGATAGGAGCAGTTGGCGCGAAAGGCGTAGATGCTTTCACCGTTGACCTCCCGCGCCCGGGTGATGGGGACATGGCCCAGGGGCGCGATCAGGACCATTTCCTCCTCGAACACCGGCAGCCCTTCCAGGGTCGGATGGCGCAACGGGCCATCGACGAACGCCGCCACCAATCGGCCGGACAACACGCCTTCGAGCATGGTCCCCGAGGGGCCGGTGGACAGGTCCAGCTCGACCTTGGCGTATTGCTGGTTGTAGGCCGCCAGCAACGCCGGGATGCGCACCGCCGCGGTACTTTCCAGGGAGCCCAGGGCAAAGGGCCCCTGGGGTTCTTCGCCAGCCACGGTCAGGCGCGCCTCGGCCACCAGGTCGAGGATGCGCCGGGCATAGTCGAGGAAGTTCCAGCCAGCGGGCGACAAGCGCATGCGGCTCTTCTCGCGGATGAACAGCTCCACGCCCAAGTCCTGCTCCAGCTGCTTGATGCGCGTGGTCAGGTTCGACGGCACTCGATGGATCAACTGCGCCGCGGCGCTGATGCTGCCTTGCTCGGCAACGGCCTTGAAAATCTCCAGCTGGACCAGATCCACTGCATTCTCCAATCGTGAACGACTTGCTCAATATTATTCAGTTTTCAGCAAAGAACCAGCCCCGTAACCTGCTGCCATTCCCACCTTGCAGGACGGTGCCATGACCTCTGTTTCCAGCCATACCCATGCCCTGTCGATCAACCCCGCCACCGGCGAGCGGATCGGCGCCTACCCCTATCAGTCGGATGTCGCCCTGGACGCCGCCCTGGAACGGGCCCGCCATGGTTTCGGCCAGTGGAGGCGCCTGGACGTCGCCAACCGCGCCGGCTACCTGGTGGCCCTGGCCCAGGTCCTGCGCGACAGCAGCGAAACCCTGGCCCGCATGATCACCCAGGAAATGGGCAAGCCCCTGGCCCAGGCCCGGGGCGAAATCGAGAAATGCGCCCAGCTGTGCCTGTGGTACGCCGAGCACGGCCCGGCCATGCTGGCCCCGGAAGCGACCCTGGTGGAACACCACAAGGCCCGCATCGAGTACCGGCCGCTGGGGCCGATCCTGGCGGTGATGCCGTGGAACTTCCCCATCTGGCAAGTGCTGCGCGGCGCAGTACCGGCGCTGCTGGCCGGCAACACCTACGTGCTCAAGCACGCGCCGAACGTCATGGGCAGCGCCTACCTGCTGCTGGAAGCCATGCACAAGGCCGGCTTCCCCGAGGGGGTCTTCGAGCTGGTCAACGTCACCCCGGACGGCGTGTCCCGGGCCATCGCCGACCCACGCATCGCCGCCGTGACCCTGACCGGCAGCGTGCGCGCCGGCATCGCCATTGGTGCCCAGGCCGGTGCCGCACTGAAGAAATGCGTGCTGGAACTGGGCGGCTCCGACCCCTTCATCGTGCTCGACGACGCCGACCTGGACGAAGCGGTCAAGGCCGCGGTGGTCGGCCGTTACCAGAATACCGGGCAGGTCTGCGCCGCCGCCAAGCGCCTGATCATCGAGCAAGGCGTGGTGGAGGAGTTCACCCGGCGCTTCGTCGAGGCCACCCGCGCCCTGGTGATGGGCGACCCGCTAGCCGGCGACACCTACATCGGCCCCATGGCCCGCTTCGACCTGCGCGACGAACTGCACCAGCAGGTCGAGGCGACCCTGGCCGAAGGCGCCAGCCTGTTGCTGGGCGGCGTCAAGCCCGCAGGCGCGGGCAACTATTACCCGCCCACGGTGCTGGCCGGCGTCACCGACCAGATGACCTCGTTCAAAGAGGAGCTGTTCGGTCCGGTGGCCTCGATCATCACCGCTCGCGACGCCCAACACGCCCTGGAACTGGCCAACGACAGCGAGTTCGGCCTGACCGCAACCCTGTTCACCGCCGACCTGGAGCGCGCCCGGCAAATGACCGACGAACTGGAAACCGGTGGTGTGTTCATCAACGGCTATAGCGCCAGCGACCCGCGGGTGACTTTCGGCGGCGTGAAGAAAAGCGGCTTCGGCCGTGAACTCTCGCACTTTGGCGTGCGTGAATTCTGCAACGCCCAGACCGTGTGGCTGGATCGGCGCTGAGCCCGCCGCTACATAGCCCGGCCGGCCCCACAAGGGCCGGGCCGCAGGCTCAGACCGTATCCAGCACGAAGTACAACACCAGGATCCCGAGGATCACCAGGCCTTCATGGTCATGGCTGAAGCCCCACCAGGCCCCATAGGTCGCCAGGCCGACCAACACCGCCAAGCCCAGGGCGAAACCGGACATCTTCAGGCGGAACCAGAACGAAGGCCGATGGCACAGGTCGGCGCCCGTGGGTTCCGGCAGCAGCGGATCGGTGGTGGCAGGAGCCAACAGGTACTCGACGATCTTCGGCTGGTTGGGACGCTGCAAGGGTTTGCCATGATCCCCCTTGAACCACAGGGTCTGGGCCTGGGGCAGAGAGTTTTCGAGCTCGTCGAACCCATCGACGCCGCCGGTGCCGACATCGCGAAAACCGATCAGGTGCAGGCCCCTGCACAACCCGCCTACCGGCCAGTCCTCGGAACTGCACTGGTTCGCCACGGTACACACCTGGCGCGCCAGCATCCGCTGCCAGGGAAACTCCCGGGGCAGGACGCTGCCGGCCAGGTACACCCGGTCGAACATCAGGGATGACACCTCCAGCAAGCTCGTCCCCAGGATGTAGGTGCCATTACTGTGGCCAATGAAATGGAATCTCACGTCCGGATTGCGCGCCACGTGGTAGCTGTAGCGGTCGAGGAACCAGGACAGGTTGCGCCGGCGAATCCAGGGCAAGGCGAACTTGATCGCGGAAAACCAGCCATAGGTAGAACGATCCACCAGCACCGCCGGCTCTCTTTGGGCAACCGCGCAGCTTGCCCCGGCGGCTGGCGGCGAGCCGTCCTGATCGGCCTTGCAGCGTTGCTCGATGGCCTCGGCCAGGTCGGTGACCCAGCCGGCGTTACCGTCGCGGATACCATGCAGCACGAACACCACGCGTCCTGGCCCGCTGGCCTCCGCCTCCTCTGCCTGGCTGGGGTCATGTGCCAGGGGGTCGGGGTTCTGGAAGACCGCCAGGATCTGGGTGAAGCCGGCGGCGCCAGGGGGCGCCGCCGGATCGAACAGGTTGCTGTGGTCAGCCCCGGCGATAGTCAGCGTATAGGAGTTGGCGAACGCCTCGGTGTCACGAACGTCCTCGCGGGCCACCACGCCATCGATATCCCCGAGGAACTGCACCACGAAAGGCCGGTGCTCATCGCCCCGCTCATGGAAATGACGCATCCAGGACAGGCGCAGGTCAGTTACGAAGAACGAGCCCTTTTCCAGTTCCATCAACCAGCCCAGGCTGAACCAGGACGGCGGCTTGAGCAGCAACCACTGCAGCGAGACCAGCTTCATCAACGCCAGCCCCAGGGCCCAGCTGGCGGTGGCATAGGGGCGAAACCCGCGATTGATGGAGGCGAACAACAGTACCGACTCGACCTTTTCCCACCACCCATGCTTCTGCGGATAATCCGGGTAGGCACCTGCCGCCAGCAGGTAGGCGTCGCGCACGATCATGCCGCCGGCGCTGTGCCCGACCAGGATGATCCGCGGGTATGCCTTGGCCAACCGCTCGATCTGCTCCAGCAGCTGGTTGCTCAGGTCACGCACCCGGGCCTTGCGGAAGATGTTTCCCGGCCCCCGGGTATCGTGGTAATGCCAATCTCCGGTGATGCCGTGCTCCTGCAACCGGGCCTCGAGTCGCTTCCAGCCGCCATGATGATTGCCAAGGCCACCAACCACGATGATGAGCGGGTGTTCATGCATGGAATGTCTCCCTGAAAGCAGCAGCCAGTCATAGCGTTGCGCCACCCTAGGTATAGGTGGTTTTCCGCAAACCGCTACCGGTGTTTCGCCAGGTCCTGGGAGCTCGGCCCTGGGAAGCTTGCGCTTCGGGCTGGCCTGTTTCGACCCAAGCGTGGATGGAACGATTGGGGCTGAACGGGCTGCGATATGTACCTGAACGCTAGGCAGGTGGTCAGGACCAGCCCCGGTGTTGGGGCTCGATGATTGCCTACTGCTTGCCCAGCACAATCAGCACTTCTTTCAGAATTTTCCTGAAGCCACCCCGCCCATGGCCTTTTTATGATGCGATTTTTTAACCGCTCGGAAATACGCTATGCGCGCACAGGTCCAGAAATTCATCGTCCGTCTTCCCGATGACTTGCATGCGCAGGTCAAGCGCGTCGCCAGGCAGGAAAACCGCAGCATGAACCACGAAATCGTCGACCGCCTGGAGAAGTCCCTGGCCAACGACGATGCCCGCAACATAGACGACAAGCTGGTGGCCCTGCTGCTGCGCCGGGTCGAGTTCCTGGAAAGACAGATCGAAACCCTGCAGAAGGCCAGCGAGGAGTCCAAGCGCTGACCCCACCCTCGTCGGTGACAATCACCGCTCTGTCGCCCTGCTTCATCGCCTCTTCCGCCTTTACCCCATCACCGCACCTTGTATGATGGCGCCAGCCCGAAAACCGCGCACCGATCGTCGCCCAAACCGACTCGCCAGCCTGCGGTTTCCCCTGCCCGCACAGCTCACCGAACACCAGCTCCAGGAATGCCCTGGCGCCTGCCACGGAACAGGCTGGCCCTCAAGGAACGCCCATGAACCGCATCCACCCGACCGCCCCAGCGCCAGCGCGCACCGCCGGGCACACCCTCAATCGCCTGACCCTCGGCCTGTTGCTGGCCGCCAGCACCAGCGCTGCAGGTGCTGCCACCGAACTACCGACCCAGACTGTCAGCGCTACCCAGGCCTACGGCTACCGCAGCGACAGTGCCTCGGTGGGCAGCTTCGACGAAGCGCCGCTGCTGGACACTCCGGCATCCATCAGCGTGATCAACGAGGACATGATCAAGGACCAGCAGGCACGGCTGCTCAGCGAAGTGCTGCGTAACGATGCCTCGGTAGGCCAGAGCTACGCACCGGTGGGCTACTACGAGAACTTCGAGGTACGTGGCTTTGCCCTGAATGCCGCCAGCAGCTACAAGATCAACGGCCGCACCATCACTGGCGAGCAGAACGTGGCCCTGGAAAACAAGCAGCGGGTGGAGTTGCTCAAGGGCCTGTCCGGCCTGCAGAGCGGCGTCAGCGAACCCGGCGGGCTGATCAACTACGTGACCAAACGACCCACGGATATTCGCTCGGTCACCGTCTCCACCGACGATCGCGGCAGCGGCTACCTGGCCACCGATGTCGGCGGCTGGTTCGGCAGCGAGCAGCAGTTCGGCCTGCGGGCCAACCTGGCCCACGAAGACCTGCATTCCTATGTCGAACACGCCAACGGCCAACGGGATTTCGCCTCACTGGCCTTCGACTGGAACATCAGCCCCAATGCCCTGCTGCAACTGGACATCGAATACCAGAACAAGGAGCAGCGCTCGGCCCCTGGCTACCAGCTGCTGGGCGGGTCGGCGCTGCCGCACCACGCCTCGCCGAAGAAGCTGCTGGCCCACCAGAGCGGCTCGAAACCGGTGACCAACGAATCGCTGAACATCAGCGGCAACTTCGAGTACCGCTTCAACGACGACTGGAAAGGCAACTTGAGCGCCTCGCGTAGCCGGGTGGTGATCGATGACTACAGCTCGTTTGCGTGGGGGTGCTACAAATCCACCAGTTGCTCTGATATCGCAGTGCCTAATTTTTTCAGCCCGGAAGGCAACTACGATATCTACGATTTCCGTAGCCCCGACGACACCCGTCGCAACGATGAAATCCAGGCAGTGCTCAATGGTCGTTTCGATGCAGGAGGACTGGGGCATGAGCTGAGCCTGGGCACCAGCGCGTTCCGCCGAGTGGTAGATCGACGTGAACCTATCAACGAATCGTTCGACAGCGGCAATATCAATAGCGAACCCGATACCCTCCGCCGCTACGCTGGGGCCCTCAACGACTCCCACAAACGCCTGGACAGTCGCCAGTACGGCCTGTTCTTCAGCGACCGCATCAGTTTCAACGAGCAATGGCAGACCGTTCTGGGTGGGCGTGAAGTGCGCCTGGATGAAGAAAGCTTCGACACCAATGGCATGCGTGAACGCCATACCCAGCGCTACATGTTCCTGCCCCAGGCGGCGCTGATCTACAAGCCGGTGGCCAACCTGTCGCTCTACACCCAGTACGGCAAGGGCCTGTCCCTGGGCGGGCAAGCCCCCTGGTACGCCAGAACCGATGGTGGTGGCAGCACCCTAGCCCCCACCGTATCGCGGCAGATCGAGACCGGGGTCAAGTACGACTGGCAGCGCATGAGCTTCACCGCCGCGTTGTTCCAGATGCGCCAGGCCTACCAGTACGCGCGCCCGGACGGCGATGGCCAGTTCACCTATATCCAGCAAGGTCAGCAAAAGAACACCGGTCTGGAACTCTCGGCCAATGGCTGGGCCACCCAGCGCTTGCAGATCGCCGCCAGCGTCGCGGCGATTCGCGCGCGGGTCGAAGGCACCGGCACCCCGGCCTACGAAGGCCATCAGGCCCTCAACGTGCCGCGCCTGCGGGCCAGCCTCCAGGGCGACTACGCCCTGCCCTGGCTCGACGGCCTGGCCCTGCTGGGCGGGATGCAATACAGCGCCAGCAAGTACGCCGACCGCACGGGCAACGTCAGCGCCGGCAGCTACGCGATCTTCAACATCGGCAGCCGCTACAGCACCCGCATCGATGGTTACGACACGGTGTTCCGCCTGACCGTGGACAACCTGTTCGACAAGCGCTACTGGCGTGACGTCGGCGAGTACCTGGGCGACGACTACCTGTTCCAGGGCGCACCGCTGAGCGCACGCCTGAGCGCCTCGATCAACTTCTGACCCCGCGCCTCGTCCCAAAGCCTGCGGCAGCGGCCACACAAAACACCTGTAGCCGCTGCCAAGCCCGCGAGGCTGCGACCGGGCGCGCAGCGCCCGCAAACCCTGGCGACACGATTTACCGGCCCCGCGCCTCGTCCCGAGGCGTGCGCAGCCTGCGCCAGCGCCTACACGAAGCCTTGGCCGCCATCTGCCCTCGCGATAAGGCCATCTCCAATCTGCATGACCGATGCCTCGTTCATGCAGTTAGGATATGGGCAACTCCCCACCCTGGCCCGGCCAGCGGTGCGCACAATAAACCGGAGATCGCCCGATGCTGCCCCCTGCCTTCGCTACCCCCGACGTCCCGCCGCTGCCCGCCGCCCTGGTGGACGAACTCACCAACCTCTTGGGCTCGCGCCTGAGCCTTGCCGCCAGCGTGCGCGAACACCACGGCCAGGACATCTCGGCGCTGGATCCCATGCCGCCCCAGGCCGTGGCCTTCGTCAATCATCTCGACGAAATCATCGCCGTGCAGCAGGCCTGCCACCGCCATCGGGTGCCGATCATTCCCTACGGCAGCGGCAGCTCCCTGGAAGGTTGGGTCCATGCCCTGCATGGCGGGGTCTGCATCGACCTGTCGGGCATGAACCAGATCCTCGAGATCCGCGTCGACGACATGGACGCCACCGTGCAACCGGGGGTGACTCGCAAGCAGCTCAACGCCGCGCTGCACGGCACCGGCTTGTTCTTCCCCATCGACCCTGGTGCCGACGCCTCCCTGGGCGGCATGGCGGCAACCCGCGCCTCAGGCACCAACGCCGTGCGCTACGGCACCATGCGCGAAAACGTCCTGGCCCTGAACGCGGTGCTGGCCGATGGTCGGGTCCTGCAAGCCGGCGGCCGGGCGCGTAAATCCTCTTCGGGTTATGACCTCACCCACCTGCTGGTGGGCTCCGGCGGCACCCTGGCCACGGTGGCCGAACTGACGGTGAAACTGCACCCGATCCCCGAAGCGATTTGCGCCGCGATATGCAACTTCCCCAGCGTCGACCAAGCAGTGCGCACGGTGATCCAGGCCATCCAGCTGGGGGTGCCGATCGCCCGCATCGAACTGATCGACGCCCTCACCGTGCGCGCCCTGAATGCCTACAGCAAAACCCAATTGAACGAGGCACCGGGGCTGTTCTTCGAACTGCATGGCTCGCAGTCCTCGGTCAAGGAACAGGTGGAGACCATCCGCCTGCTGGCCGACGAACACGGCGGCCAGGATTTCGAGTGGGCGGTGCACCCGGAAGACCGCAGCCGCCTGTGGCAGGCCCGGCACGACGGCTATTTCGCCGCCCTGGCCCTGCGCCCCGGCTGTCGCGCCCTGACCACCGACGCCGTGGTGCCGATCTCGCGCCTGGCCGAATGCATCGAGGCCACCGCTGCCGACCTGCGAGAACAAGAGTTGTTGGCGCCGATCTTCGGCCATGTCGGTGACGGCAATTTCCATGCGGTGATCCTGGTGGATCCAGACAGCCCCGACGAACTGCAACGGGCCGAGGCCGTGGCCCAGCGCCTTGCGCAAAGGGCCATCGCCATGCAGGGCTCCTGCACTGGCGAGCACGGAGTCGGGCTGACCAAGCAAGGCTTCATGGGCCTGGAACACGGGCAACACGCCATGGACGCCATGGCGGCGATCAAGGCCGCCCTCGATCCGCTGCAACTGATGAACCCGGGCAAGATCTTCCCCCGGGGCCCCGTGGCCAACTAGGGCCTGGCCCGCAAGGAGCTGCGATGGAAATCCGCCAGCTGAAGTACTTCGTCGCCGTGGTCGATGCCGGCAGCCTGTCCCGGGCCGCACGGGAAGTGCACGTGGCGCAATCGGCCCTGAGCAAGCAGATGGCGGCCCTGGAGGCCGACCTCGGCGTGCAGCTGTTCCAGCGCAGCAACAGCGGCATCAGCGTCAATGAGTCCGGCAGGCTGTTCTACGAACATGTCCAGGGCCTGCTCAAGCACCTGCGCGCTGCCCGTGCGGCCATCAGCAGCGAGCCCGGAGCGCTCACCGGCAGCATCGTCGTGGCCCTGCCCCAGAGCGTGGCCAGCATCGTCGCCCTGCCGCTGATCCAGGCCGTGGCCCGGCGCCATCCCAAGGTCGAGCTGCAACTGAACGAAGAACTCACCGGCAACCTGGTGGAGCAACTGGTCCGGGGCCGGGTCGACATCGCCCTGTTCAGTCCCTTCGGCCTGCCCCCGCAGGTGCGCTTCAGCCCGCTGCTCGAAGAGGACTTCTACCTGATCCATCGCGCCGACGATCCCCATGCCCCGCCATCCGGGGCCGTGACCCTGGCCCAGGCCGTGGCCCGGCCGCTGGTGTTTCCCAGCCGCGCCCACAGCCACAGCACCCGGGCCTGCGTCGACCAGGCCCTGGAGCGCTTGCAGCTACCGCCCGCCACGGTGGCCATGGAGGTCAACTCGGTGCACATCCTCAAGAGCGCGGTGGAGGCCGGCGTCGGCCCCAGCATCATGCCGCTGAACCTGGCCCTGCGCGAAGTCGCCGAAGGCCGGCTGGTGGCCCATGCCATCAGCCCCAGGGAGGTGTTTCGAACCCTGGGCATCTGCGTCTGCGCCGCCCTGCCCGAGAGCAACCTGCGCAGCACCATCGCCGACCTGATTGCGCAGTTGGTCCGCGACATGTGTCGATCCGGCGAATGGCCGGCCACCCGCCTGCTGCCCGAACCCTGAGGCACGTTTTTCATCAGCCGCTCACACAACAAAAATAAAGAGGCCCACCATGAACCAGTCCCAACAGCCGCCCACGGCCCTCGACGATGCCGCCTTGCAGTTGGCCTATAGCAAGACCGCCTGGCGTATCATCCCCTTGCTGATCCTGTGTTACCTGGTGGCGTACCTGGACCGGGTCAACGTCGGTTTCGCCAAGCTGCAGATGCTCGACGACCTCAAGTTCAGCGAAGCGGTGTATGGCCTGGGCGCCGGGATCTTCTTCGTCGGCTACCTGCTGTTCGAGATCCCCAGCAACGTCGCCCTGCACCGCTTCGGCGCCCGGCGCTGGATCGCCCGCATCATGGTCACCTGGGGCCTGTTGTCGGCGGCCATGATGTTCATCCAGACACCGCTGGCCTTCTACGTCCTGCGCCTGCTGATCGGCATCGCCGAGGCGGGTTTCTTTCCCGGCATCATCTTCTACCTCACCATCTGGTTTCCCAGCCGTCGCCGGGGCGTGATGACGGCCCTGTTCATCATGGCCCTGCCGATTTCCAGCCTGTTCGGCTCGCTGATCTCCGGGCTGATCCTGCAACACCTCGACGGTGTGTCCGGCTACGCCGGCTGGCAATGGCTGTTCGTGATCGAAGGCCTGCCCGCCGTGGCCCTCGGCGCCGCGGTGTTCTTCCTCCTGCGCGACCGCATCGCCGATGCCCACTGGCTCACCGTAGAGGAGCGCCAGGGCATGCAAGCCGCCATCGACCGCGAAGCCGCGCAAAAGCACAGCCACCGCCTGCGTGACGGCCTGTTCCATCCGCAGATCTGGCTGCTGGGCGGCGTGTACTTCTGCCTGGTGCTGGGCCAATACGTCATCAGCTTCTGGTTGCCCACCATCATTCGCAACAGCGGTGTACAACAGCCCTGGGTCATTGGCGCACTCACCGCCCTGCCCTATGCCGCCGCCGCGATCAGCATGGTGCTGGTGGGCCGCAGCTCCGACCGCCATGGCGAGTACCGCTGGCACCTGGCGATCTGCGCCGGCATCGGCGCCCTGGGCGTGGCGTTCGGCACTTTCTTTGGCGACAACCTGATGCTGGCCATGTTCGGCTTGATCATCGGTACCGCTGCCATGATCAGCAGCCTGCCGGTGTTCTGGGGCCTGCCCACGGCGGTGGTGGGTGGCGCGGCAGCCGCCGCGGGCGTGGCGCTGATCAACACCCTGGGCAACGTGGCGGGATTCTTCAGCACCATCGTGGTGGGCTGGCTGACCCAGGTGACGGGCAATACCCAGGCCGCGATGTACTTCATGGCGGCGATCCTGCTGATCGGTGGAGGGCTGGGGCTGATGGTCAAGCCCGTACGCAAGCGTGCCGCGCTACAACCGGTCAGGTTCCAACCCACGAAATCCTGAGGGGCAGGAGCCAGCTGGCCGGGGCAGGCGAACGGTGGATCGCCTGCCCCGGCCGCGACCTTTTTCAGCGCGGCCGCGAACGGTGGCTCAAGGCTGCGCTTGGAAACGCCCACTGTTGGGGTTCCACTGGAATCCCGGCAACTTGCAGTCCTTGAAGCCAATTCGCAATTGCTCCCCCTCGACCCGCAACTGCAAGGTATCCACTCCCAGGTTCGGGCACCCCGGTGCACTGACCGCCAAGGTCTGCAAGGGTTTGCCAGTGGACTTGCGCATGACCTCCACCGTCGTGATCCGTCGATCGCTGCCCTGCATCGGCACCTGGAAATACCAAAGCTTGGTGGAAGCGCTCTGCAACAGCGTGGTGACCGGCTGCGGCCAGGAGCGGTCCGAATCCACCAGGCCCACCAGTTGCAGCGCAATCGGCAAGGTCTTGCCCGTGCGATAACTGGTCCAGGTGCCGCGCACCTGCTCCTGCTGGCGGGAGTTCATCAGGTCATCGAACTGCAGGCGCGCCACCGGCAAACCCTGCTCGTCCAACTCATCCATGGCCAGCGTCTTGTTGCTGAAGCTGAAGCTCGGCTTGAGACGGATCGGCGTGCGATAGCGCTGGTAGGCATAGGTGCCCTGGTAGACCGCATTCTGATTGCCCAGGGTCAAGACAATGGCCTGTTTGCCCAGCGTCCCCGTATACACCCCATGGGCCGCCTGCACGGGCATCATCCAGGCCAACAGCAACACCACTGCCAGCCCACGAAAAACAGCGACCGCCCCCATCAGAAACGCTCCTCGCCAGATGACCGGTACTCCAGCCGATCAGGGCTGATCACTCGGTAGTAATCCCAACGCCGGATGCGTTTGTCGTAGTCGATGAAGTCCTGTTTGCTGAACTCCATCTGGCCACCGGGCGCAAAACGCAGGGTGCCATCCACCGCGAACTGCTCCAGCAATGGATGGCGCAGGTAGGCCTTGGTCGCCGGGTGATACAGGTAATATTGCGCCGGCGCGCACGACGCCCCGCCACCTTGGCCGCTCACGCCATAACCCTGCACCTGGAAGTCCACCGTGCCATCCCCATCGAAATCCGCAAAACCCAGGGTTCGCGTTCCGATAGCGGCCAGGCACCACTGCCCGGCCACCTCCTGCACCACCTGGCCGGTGGCGCGGCTCAGCATCCGGATATTGTCCACGCGGCCCGTGTCTTCCCCGGCATGGCGCAGGGCATGCACGCGGAAATAGAAATCCTTGTCCTGCGCCGGCTGCAACAGCTCCCCGTCGAATGCCTCGCGCCGGCTACCGGCAAAGCGCATCACCCGCTGCAACTGCAACGGCTGCTGCCCACCGGTGCGCAGATCGATAAAAGAACCCTGCAGGGAATCAGCCCCTTCGCTGAAGGACTGCAACGACACGGCAGCGGCCGGCAGGGTCGGGTTGTCCATGATATTGATCAACAGCTCCTCGCCCTGGCGAAACGGCGTCAGCTCCAGGGGAATGGGCAACCGATCGGCTTCGCTGAACCAGTAGCCGGACATGCCGCCGCCGTATTGGGAGTCGTAGGTCAGGGCCAGTTCGACCGGGGTGTCGCCGAGGGTGCCCCGGTAGGTGGTGGTGGGGTCGGCGCTGGCACCAGGGCTGCTGAGCGCCAGGCCCAGCAGGAGCGCTGAGGCGAGGCCGCGAAGCAATTGCCGCGGATCTGGCCGGCAACGCCACCGGTCAACACATGTTCGCGTGGCGCTAGCCCAGGACTGGCTCATGCTTGCGTTCCTTGCACTCGGGAAAAAGGCGCGCAGGATAACAAATCGGCTCAAGGACGTAGCTCATTGTTGCCGCACCCGGATCATTGCCCGGCAGGCAGCCAAAGAACCCTCCGGCAGTTCATTCGCGAGAAACAATCGGGAGATAAGGCCAGGGGCGCCCTCCTTCCCTTATCGCCTGAACTGACAAGCCACATCAGCCGGACAACTTCACCGCACATTGCGATACAACATCAACCGCGCGCCCTCATGCATCCCCCGCGTCAATTCCAGCAACCGTTCAAATTCCTGCGGATGCTCTTGCGCCACATTTTCACGGGGGGTGCTCGAGGCCAGGTCATGCAAGGTCGCACCGGTACCGTCGTGCTGCATCTGCAACAGAAAATCCTGGGTCACGCCGCCGATCACCGGGAAGGTCCCTTCTCTCAATACCAGCGGTACCACGCGTTCCCCTTCCGGCGCAGGCTGCTGGATATCCCGCCCCATGGCGCCATTGGTGAACGCTATCCCTGCCATCCCGGCCACTGTGGGCAGCAGGTCGGCCAGGCCGACGGCTTCTTCGATCACTCGGGGTTGCAACATTTTCGGCGCATGGATCAGCAGCGGCACGTTGTTGCTCTCCAGCCCCAGCTGTTCAAACGCCGGGGCCATGTGGGGGATCTGGCTGATGCGAGTGTTGTGGTCGCCGAAGAACACAAAGATGGTGTTGTCGTAATAACCACCTGCCTTGGCGATCTCCATCAGCCGGCCGATGTTGAAGTCCAAGAGGCGCACGGCGTTGTATTGCGCAAGGCTGCGCGAGCCCGCGGCTTGCACCTGTTCCAGGGGCAGGTCCTGGGCTTGGAAGCCGTCGTTGTCCTTGGGGATGGTGAACGGGCGATGGTTACCGGAGGTTTGCAGGTAGGCGAAGAACGGCTGGTCCCTGGGGATGGCGCGCAGCAGGCGGTCGCTTTCCTTGAACAGGTCGAGGTCGGAGATACCCCAGACGTCCACCAATGGCGATTGCCAGTGGCCTTCATCGTACAGGCGCACGTTGTCGATGCTCTGGCGGATCAGGCCGTTGATGTTGGCCCAACCGGCGTTGCCGCCGATCAGGTAGAGCTTCTGATAGTCGCTGAAGGCATTGATCAGGCTGTGTTGGCGGGTGATCAGCGGGTGACGGGTAGCGGTCTCCTGGCGAGTGACATCGGGCACCCCGGTGATGCTGGCCCACACGGTCTTGGCGGTGCCGGTGACCGGAACGTAGAAGTGCCTGAAGAACCAGCTCTGGCTGGCCAGGCGGTCGAGGTTGGGGGTGGGATTGAGCGGGTTGCCATAGGCACCCACGGCGCTGGTGCCGAGGGATTCGAGCATGACGAAGATGACATTGGGCGCTCGCGCGCTGTCGATGCGATACGGCTGCACGCCTTGCCGGCGGGTGAAGTCCAGGCTTTGCGGGTCCGGGTGGTCGACGCCGAGATAGCGGGCCAGGACCGGGTAGTGTTGGCGCACTTGGGCCTCATCGTACTGGGCCTGGCCGGCCTTGAGGGTGTCGTAGAAAAACAGCACGGGGTTCAGGCCCAGGGCGGCGATCTGGCTGTTGCCGGAGAAGTAGGCATCGCTCCAGCGCAGGGGCACGGGGTTTTCCAGGTTGAGGTTTTCCACCCGGCCCAGTAAGGCGAGGAACACGGCAGCGATGCCCAGGGTGCAGACGCCGACCAGGGGCAGACGACCAATGGCTTGGGCCGCGCGGTCGAGGGTCAGGCGCTCCAGGCGCAGCAAGGCGTAGCACCACAGGGCCAGGACGGCGCCCCAGGCGAGGAGGATCCACAAGACCGGGTAGCTTTCCCAGAGCATTTGCCGGGAAATCTGCGCGTCGTCCAGGTAGCGCAGCACCGTGGCGTTGATGCGTACGCCCAGGTAGGCGTAGTGGCCGAAGTCGATGATGTACAGCAGCCCTACTCCGCCTAGCGCCAGCAGCAGGTAGGCCCGGGCCAGCCAGCGCAGGGCCGGCAGGCGCAGCAGGTTCCAGCGCGGCAGCCAGGCCAGCAGCGCCAGGGGCAGCAGGATCAGCAGGGTCAGGCGCAGGTCGAAACGCAGGCCGATGCCAAGAGTCTGGAGGATCGCCTCGCGCTCGTTGGCGGCGCTCAGGTCCACCCCGGAAAACCCCACGGCGAACAGCAGCCGCAGCAGTGCCAGCAAGCCGAATACCAGACCTATTGCGCCCACGCCGTAGCGCAGGCGGCGTGATTGCAACCCGCCCATCATTGACCTCGGTGTTGTGTTGTCGAAGGCCGCAGCGCGGCCTGTTGGTTTACCCGGCAAGGGGCTGCCCGCGACGGCGGTGGGCGAAGCGGCGCCACAGCCACAGCAGCAGCCCGCCGCTGCCGGCAATCAGGCAGTAGCCCGCCAGCAGCGGGTCGATCAGGTAGTCCCAGTAGTTCTGGGAAGCCTTCAGCCGCAAGGCGAAGGCCAAGGTGCCAGCCGCCAGCATCACCACTGCCAGCAGGTTGCGTTGCCACAACAGCCACAACGCCGCGCAGCCCAGCAGGGCGATCATCGGTCGAGGGTTGTAGCCCCAGCGGTATGGATCGAAGTAGGTCAGGCCCAGCGTCGCGGGATACAAGCTCAGGGTCAGGCCGATAAACAGCAGCAGGAGCTGGACCCGGTGCCGGTGCGATAGCGCCGGCACCAATCCGAGCCGAAGCAGGCTGACCCAGGCCAGCAGCACCAGGGTACTGAGGGCCAGGTCGTCGGTGTAACTGCGCACATAGGCCGCCAACGGCAGTTGGCCGAGCGGGATAAAGCTGGCCAGGGCCAGCAGCGGCAACAGCCAGGGTCGCCAGGGCACAGTGCCCCGCAGGCTGCTCAGCAGTACGAAGCCCAGCAGGATGAAACTCAGGTGGGCCTGCCACAGGGACATCATCACAGGCGCTCCGCCAGCCACGCCGCATTGAAGCTGACGTGCTTGATAAAGGTGTTGTTCCACGAATAGACCAGGTGATACATGCCATCCGCCCCGCGGCTGAAGTAAGGGTATTCGTACTCGAAGTCACAGCCCTGGGGCTTGCACACCCGGTAGTCGAGGTTACTCAGGAAGCGCTGCTCCAGGGGCAGGCGCCGGGCGCCACTGGAGGCGCGGAAACCTTCGCCGATGATTTCCTTGTAGGCCTCATGGGAAAACGGCTGGCCCAGGGGGTCGGGGGACTGATCCAGTTCCACCAGGGGCCGCCATTGGCTGAGGCCGGCGTCGGTGCCGTACAAGCTGAGTTTGAAACGCCCATCCTGCAGGTCGTTGAGGGCCACCAGCAGGCCCTGGTCATCGGTGCCCACCGCCGCCAGGGACGAGTTGGGATTGGACGGTTGCAGCGGATAGGGTTCGCTCCAAGTCTGCCCGGCATCATCGGTGCGACTGGCCAGGACCTTGTGGTGGGTGTCGCCGGCGTAGCGCAACATGGCCACCGCGCGCCACTCGTCCAGCGGCACGATGGTCGGCTGCAGGGAGTGCTTGCCACGGCTGATGCGGATTTTATCGATCACCTCGCCGTCGGCGCTCAGATACAGGTACTCGGCGAACTTGCCCATGAACTCGTGGTACACCGGCAGGCCGATGGCACCATCGGCATGGAATACCGGCGCGGCGCGGACCAGGGTGCTGACGTTGAAGAATGGCGACGTGACCAGCTGGCGTGGCGCCGACCAGCTGCGCCCCAGGTCATCGGAGACCATGGCGTTGATCGCGCTGGTGGCCCAGCCGCCCACCGACACCGAGACGTAGAACATCCACAGGCGCTGGTCCGGGGCCAGGGCAATGACCGGATTGCCCAGCTTGCGGATATAGCGCCCAGTGCCGGAGCGGGTCGATTCGCGGGTGGCCAGCACCTGCTCGGCGCCCCACTCGCCGCTCTTGGCGTCAAAGCGTGCGCTGCGCACCTGGACATCGGCCGCGCCTTCGCGGGAGCCGGCGAACCACACGGCCATCAGGTCACCCCCCGGCAAGGCGGTGACCGACGAAGAATGCACGAAGTCATCCAGTTCCGAGGAGACGAAACGGCTCTGGTACTGCGGTCCGGCATTATCGCTGCTGGCCTGGCCGGCCGTGACAACCTGGGCGAACGGCGCCAATTGATGGGGCGGATGGCTGCGCCAGGCGGCGATGAAAATCGCCGCCAGCAGCAAACTGCCGCAGATGAAGATCAAGCGAGAGGACAGCGCACGCATTCAGGAGTCCGTTGCAGATTCAAGTTACAAGCCGGGGAAGGCGTCAGTGCCGCGGCGGTTTCGGCAAGGGTCGGCGGCGGCCGGTGAGCATCGACAACGGCAGGTTGTCGCGTACCTGGAAGCTTTCAAAAATCGCCGCACACACGTGCAGCAACACCAGCCCCAGCAACATATCGGCGCTGGTCTCGTGCACCAGCAAGGGCCAGTCGGCGCCCCACAGGGCATCGACTTCCTGCATCAAGAAACCGCTGATGCCGATCAGCACCAGGGCCAGCAGCATCAGCAGCATCACCAAGGCTCCAAGGGGGGAGTGCCCCAGGCGATGCTCGGGGCGCCCAGCCAGCAGCGAACGCAAATGCCCCGCCAGCCGCGCCCGAGTCGGCCAGAAGTCGGACCAGCGCGCACTGCGCGGCCCGACGAATCCCCACAAGGTGCGCAACAGCAGCCAGGCCATGGCGTAGTAGCCAAGCCAGACATGCCAGTCGTCACCGGCCTCATTGAAGAAGTAGTTGCCGATGAAGACCCCGGCGATGGACAGGTGGAACAGCCTCACAAAAGGGTCCCACAGTGCTAGGGAAGCCGTTGGCATCAGCCCTTGATCTCGGTCTTCACCGCCTTGCCGGTGACCGGATCGTGGTAGATCTCGACCTTGCGCTTGTCCTTGTCGAAGCCATAGATCTCGTAGCAGTTGCCGTCGGTGACCTTGAATTTGCTGATCTGGTAACCCTGGGCCTTGAGCTGCTCCTGGAAGGCCTTCTGGTCTTGCCATTGCGAGCGTTCGGCGGTGGTGCATTGCGGGCCGGCGACAGCCAGGGGGCTGGCGATGAGCAGGGACAACAGCAGGATCTTGCGCATGGGAAACCACTCCGGGGATCAGGGAGCGGCC
Source organism: Pseudomonas piscis (assembly GCF_009380155.1). Taxonomy (GTDB): domain Bacteria; phylum Pseudomonadota; class Gammaproteobacteria; order Pseudomonadales; family Pseudomonadaceae; genus Aquipseudomonas; species Aquipseudomonas piscis. Next base: position 326,670 of record NZ_WHUV01000005.1, read on the forward strand.
ACTGTGCAAGGCCAAGCTTAATGAAAGCTTAGGTCGCAATGCGCCGTAACATTTCCCCCGGTCAAAGCCCTGACGCCGCCGTGCGCCGGGCGTCATCATGCCGCCACTTGCACCCCGCCGCCCAACCCCACCAGCCCACCGAGGACCGCCCATGCGCCTGCTGCTTGTCGAAGATGATCGCGCCCTCGGCCAGGGCATCCGCACCGCCCTGGGCGCCGAAGGCTACACCCTGGACTGGCTGCAGGATGGCATCAGCGCCCTGCATGCGCTGCGCAGCGAAAGCTTCGACCTGTTGCTGCTGGACCTGGGCCTGCCACGCCTGGATGGCCTGGAACTGTTGCAGCGACTGCGCGCGGCCCAGCAGGACCTGCCAGTGCTGATCCTCACCGCCCGCGACGGCACGGCCGAGCGGATTGCCGGTCTGGATGCAGGCGCCGACGACTATCTGGTCAAGCCCTTCGACGTCGATGAATTGAAGGCTAGGGTCCGCGCCCTGTTGCGTCGCAGCCAGGGACGAGCCCAGCCATTGCTGGAGCACGCCGGCATTCGCCTGGACCCGGCGAGCCAACAAGTGCACTACCAGGCAACGGAGATCGTGCTGACGCCCATGGAGTACCAACTGCTGCACCAGTTGATGGCCCGGCCGGGCAAGGTGGTGACCCGCGAGCGCCTGTCCCGGGCGCTGTACGGCTGGCAGGACCGGGTCGAGAGCAACACCCTGGAGGTGCTGATCCACAACCTGCGCAAGAAACTGTGCGCCGAGCTGATCCGCACCGTGCGCGGCATCGGCTACGTGCTGGAGCTCAAGCCATGAACTCGGTACGCACTCGAATCCTGCTGCCGTTGCTGGTGCTGGTGCTGCTGGGGGATGTGCTGATCAGCTGGCTGGTGCTGCGTGACAGCCATCATGAAATCGAAGAGGTCTACGACGCCCAGCTGGCCCAGAGCGCGCGACTGCTGCAAGGGGTCTTGCGCTCGCAAGAGCCGGGCAATGCCGACTGGGAACGCCTGTACCAGGCCTTCGACCAGGCCATGAGCCGGGTCGGCGTGGATGGCGCCGCCCACCCTTATGAAACCCGCCTGACCTTCCAGGTCTGGCGCGACGACGGCCAGTTGCTGGTGCGCTCCGCCGAAGCCCCGGTACTGGCCGCTCCCCCTGAGGCCTTGGGCGGTCATGACCTCCAGGAGAACGGCAAGGACTGGTGCGCCTTTCTCCTGGCCGACCCGCAGCAGGGCCTGCTGATCTGGGTCGGCGAACGCGACGATATCCGCCAGGACCTGATCCAGCGCATCGTCCGTCATACCCTGTGGCCAACCCTGATCGGCGTGCCGCTGCTGGTCTTGCTGACCTGGCTGGCCATCGGCTGGGGCCTGGCGCCACTGCGGGCCATGGCCCAGGCCATTCGCGGGCGCAACGCCGAAACCCTCCAGCCCCTGGCGCTCAACCCCCTGCCCCAGGACCTGGAACCGATGCAGACGGCCCTGAACCAGCTACTGGCACAGATCGATAGCCTGCTGGAGCGCGAGCGGCGCTTTATCGCCGACGCCGCCCATGAGCTGCGCACGCCCTTGGCGGTCCTGCGGATTCATGCGCAAAACGCTCAGCAAGCCAGCAGCCCGCAACAGCAAGGCGAGGCTTTGGACTTCCTCGTCAGTGGCGTGGATCGAGCCACCCGCATCGCCAGCCAGTTGCTGACCATGGCCCGCATCGAACCGCACCTGCTCAGCCCACGCATGAGCCGGATCGACCTCTGTGCGCTGGTTCGCGAGGAACTCGCGGAGCTGGCGCCCCTGGCCCTGGAGAAGGAGGTCGAACTGGTACTCGAAGGCTCCGAGGATTGCCAGCTAGAAACCGACCCGGCGGCCCTGGCCATTGCCTTGCAGAACCTTTTGACCAACGCCTTGAACTTCTCCCCCGTGGGCAGCGAGGTACGGGTCGGCGTACATCTCCAGGCCGATGGCGCTATCCAGCTGAGCGTCGAGGACGCCGGCCCCGGCATCGACGAGCAACATCGCGAACGACTGCTGGAGCGTTTCTACAGCCAGGGCAACGCCCAGGGGGCCGGGCTGGGGTTGGCCATCGTGCAGATGATCGCCGGCAAGATCGGCTGTCGCCTGGACCTGCATAACCGCCCCGAAGGCGGGCTGCGCGCATTGCTGCAATTCAAGCCAGCGCTTCAGCCAGCAGCCTGAAGCGCTTATCCTGCGGCACCACCCGGAGCGGGTGGCGAACATGCCTGACAGGAGCAAGACATGGCCATGCCGGACCGGCTCAAACCAATACCAGCGACACCAAAGATCCGCGCGCTGATGAAGGATCTGCTCAAGCAGATCCTCGACAGGATCTGGGACAACCAGGAACGGGAAAACGCCGATATCGGTGCGTTGATCCAGCAATGGAACGGCTATGCCAGCCGGGCTTTCGAGTTTCACGAGTTCCGCGATATGCACAGCCATACCAGCGAGGCGAACTTCCTGCGTACGGCCTTTCACCAGGAAAAGTACGTAGACGACTTGAGCTTCGAAGAGGCCTGCGCGCTGGCGGATTTCATCTGCCAGTGCTCAGGCACGGAGTCTGATACGGACTACGCCCTGGTCCTCTTGGAAACCAACTTCCCCGAGGCCAATGCCTCGGACCTGATCTTCTGGCCCAACGAGTGGTTCGGGGATGAGGGGATGCTGCATATCGAGCTGAGCTCGGCGCAGATCGTCGGTTACCTGATGTTGGCGTCCTCGCGCCAACTGCCGGATGCACCGCCGATCGACCTGCCCTATGCCATTGCCCAGGACAGGCCCTGACGCCGCCCTGGTTGTTCTGCTGCCGAGCCGGCGACCCGGGTCCCGGTTCGGCTGCCTCGCCCCGGCGGTGCCTGTCCAGTGCAACCGCAAAGCCGCTGCTGCGATCATGCCTCGCTTGCGCCCCTGGGTTTGTTCTTCGGCCGCCCCGCCCGCCCGTCATACTCCGGACGACCAGACACCACCAGCCCGAAGAAGTAGGGTTGGGCACCGGGATCTTCCAGCTGCCCCGCGGATTTGTTGTGCACTTCTATCAGCGAGAACAGCTCGACCAGGCGGTCCTGGATCTGTTCGATCTCCGCATCCCTGAGCGTCACCATCGAGCTGTACTTGAACGACCCGGACACATCGAAATATTCGCTTTGCTCGGGCTTGGACAACGAGCGATCGATCTCGGCGCGCAGGAAGCGGTCCTTGAGCGCCAGGGCCTCGGCCGTCCTTGGCATCCTCAGCGTGGGGGCGTGCCGCACGAAGGGCGCCTGCGGGGTGCTGCGCTCCTTGGCGACCAGGGCCAGGAAGGCTTCGGTTCGCTGATCGTAAGCAAGGCCCAGCTGCTGGCAGACCAACCGGACTTCAGCTACCGAGGCGCTGTCCACCATGTACAGATAGGTCATCAACGGCAGCAGTTCGAACTGCTCGTTGAACGCCGCGATGATTTCCTGGGTCACGATGAATTCGCGCTCGTAGCGGCTCAAGCTCAAGGCGCGGCGCAAGATCCTCGAATCATGCTCGCGCAGCTCCAGCCGGGCAGGCAGGTCCGTGACCTCCACACCCTTGCCGAACAGCATCTCGTGCACCTGGACCGGCAACAGGTCGCGAAAGTAGTGCCAGTAGTAATCGAAGCTCGACTTGCTGGCTGGATCGATGCCAAGACAGTCATGCAGCTCGACGGCGGCGTCATTGCTCAGGTGCTTTCTTCCCGACTCGACATCACGGTAGTAATTGGCGGAAAAAGGGAGATTCACTTCTGCAAGAAAAGTGGAAATCTTCAGGTGGCCCCTTTCGATGCGCAATTGGCTGAGGAATGCCCCGAAGGCCTGTTTGTGCTGCGTCAACTATCGAACCTCCGCGGATAGGATAACCGCCACTCGAGTGGTGTTTTTCCGGACTTTCATACTGGCGGACGCCTCGCCTATCTCCTGGGTATTGCCGACATGCACGCCACCACAGGGGATCGACCACTGCCCGCATCGCCACCAACGATATCCCTGACCTTGGCTGGCGTCGGCTTGCGTTGTTATTTCATGACCCGCAGCACAGAACGCGTTCAAGGCATCGGCTGCCCGCTGCAGGCTCGCTTCATCGAACTCGTCGACGAATTCATATTGATTTTCCCCACCCTCGTCACTCAAGGGCGAACGGATCGGGGGTGACAAGGAACGCCCAAGGGTTCGCTCGAGCATGCAGTGCATCAGGTGCATTGCCGAATGGATACGCATCTGCCGATAGCGCAGCGGCCAGGTCAGGGTCGCGACGGCCGCCGCTCCGCTCAGGCATTGCTGCAACAGTTCGAACGCCTGGTCATCGATGTCCAGGTAATGGCGGATCTGCCGATCCTTCTTCCGGGTGCCGACCACTTGCAGCACCCGCTCGACACCATCCACCTCCTGACCCGCCACATGCAGCAGCCCCCGATCGCCCAGTTGCCCACCACCCTGGGGGTAGAAAACCGTTGCGCTGAGCACCGCAAAAGGCAAGCCCGAATCGTCGCGTTCGAGCCGCTCGACAGTACATTGCGCTTGCTTGAGGTAGGGGTCTTGGTGGAACAGGGGAAGCGTTTCGTCCATGTTTGCCTCGAGCACCTGGCTGCGGCCAGTTCATTGGGTTGAGCGAGAAACCCGCTTGTCCAACGCCCGCGGGTGAGCCTCGGTGGATTTTGTAACAGCGGTCAGCCATAAATTCAACAAACAGAATTATTTTTCTTTCACAAGATTAATTAAATGCGCCACGGCAGCGCTGGCGATCCGCGCCGCACCACTGAACCAAGCGGTCGATATGACAGGAAAATGATCAGCCAGGCAGGCATCCAAGGTGCATGCCAAGCCCAACGCGTGCATCCGTTATGATGCGCTCCTGTCAGACAACTGGAAGTCCGCCCCCATGCTCAAACCCCTCGCCATCCTGGCCCTGACCGGTGCTTCTGCCTACGCCGGCGCCGCCTCCACCGACCTTGCCGGAGTCTGGAAAGGCACCCTGGGGAAGCACTCGATTACCGCCTGCTTCAACGCGGCTCCCAATAGCAACGGCAGCTACTACTACCAGCGTTTCGTCACGCCGATCCAGCTGACCCAGGCACAGGCCGGCGAGCCCTGGATCGAAGACGGCCAGACCGGGTATTGGCAGCTCGACGCGCCCCAGGGCGATCGCCTGAGCGGCACCTGGAGCAAGGCCCCGGGCGACACGCCATTGCCTCTGGCACTGACGCGCACCAGCACCGAAGGCTGTGGCGGCGATGCCTACAACGGGCCGCTGGAGGCCGCGCCGCTACCGGTGAAGGTGCAGAGGAAAGAATTCGAAGGACACCGCTATCAGCTCAGGACCCAGGGCGCCCAGGTCAGCCTCAGGCTGGAGGGCGATGCCCCGGCGTTGAAGAAGATCAATCAACAGCTGGAACGTCTGGCCATCAGCCCCGAAGGCCAGGAGGAGTTCTTCAGCGAGCGCCGCGAGTACCTGGGGCGCAACGGCTCCGGCTACACCAGCGAAATCAGCGTCGAGCCCCAGTACTGGTCGTCGCAATGGATCACCGTCAAGTTCTATCGCTGGACCGCCGGCATGGGACGCAACGGTATCAGTTGGGGCCTGCACAGCTGGAACCTGAAGACGGGCGAACGCATCGACCCCTGGACCTGGGTAGGCGGGCGCCAGCAGTGGCACGACCCCTACTCCGGCCAGGTGAAGCTGGCGCCGGGGTTCGCCGCCTGGCTGGAGAAACAGACCTCCGTGGACGAAGGCTGCCCGGCCGTCAGCAGCTACTCGACCTTCGATCTGAGCTTCGACACCCAGGGCTTGCAGCTCTCGACGCCCGCCTATGGTGATGGTTGCGACAATGAGCTGAGCTTCACCTGGGAACAGTTGGCGCCGATGCTATCGGCCCAGGGCAAGGCGGCATTGCCGAGTTTGCGCTTGCCTTAGTAGCGCTCACCGCCAGGTGTGAACAGCATCCAACAGCCGGACGGCCGTGCCGCCCTCATGCTCAAGCCTGGCCAACACACCCGCGGCTCAGCCAGCCGACTCAGCCCAGGTCGCCGCCGCCCACCGGCAGCACCGTGCCAGTGATGTAGGAGGCTTCGTCGCTGGCCAGGAACAGAATCGCCGCCGCCTGTTCATCGACGCTGCCGTAGCGGTGCATCAGGCTGCTGTCGAGGGTCTGCTCGACGATCTGCTGGTACCAGGCCTGCTCCTCGGGGCTCGGCTCGGCGCTGTTGCGCGGGATACGTCGTGGCGGCGCCTCGGTGCCCCCCGGCGCGGTGGCGTTGACCCGCACACCACGGCCGGCGCTTTCGAAGGCCAGGCATGCGGTGAGTGCGTTGATCCCGCCCTTGGCCGCGCCGTAGGGCACGCGGTTGAGGCTACGGGTGGCGATGGACGAAACGTTGACGATGGCGCCACGCCCCTGTTCCAGCATCTGCGGCAAGGCAGCGTGGCAGCACCACAGGGTCGGGAACAATGAGCGACGCACCTCAGCCTCGATCTCCTGCGGCTGGTAGTGCTCGAAGGGCTTGGCCCAGATCGTGCCGCCGACGTTGTTGACCAGCACATCGAGGCGACCGAAGTGGGCGATGGCGGCGGCCATGATCCGGCTGCATTCGGCGTATTGCTCCAGATCGGCGGTCAGGGCCAGGACCGGGTAGCGGGGGCTGAGTTCGGCGGCCAGTTCGAAGACCAGCTCCGAGCGATCCACCAGCACCACGCGGGCGCCCTCCTCGGCCAGGCGTTCGGCGACACGACGACCGATGCCCTGGGCGGCGCCGGTGACCAGGGCAACTTGGTTGTGAAAGCGGTTCATGGGGACCTCGACAGCAGCGTAGGAATGAAGGTGATGGGGGCTCACGCCACACTGGCGGCGAATTTCTCATAATAGAAATTCGCCGGGGCAATGCCTTGTTCGCGAATGAACTGGCTCACCGCCTCGACCATCGGTGGCGGCCCGCACAGGTACACGTCCACATCCCCCTGGTTCAGGTGCGCCGGCTGGATATGCTGGGTCACGTAGCCCTTGTGCGGGTACTGGCTCTGGGGATTGGCCACGCAGGCGCTGAAGCTGAACTGGGGGATGCGCCTGGCAAAGTCCTCCAGGCGATCCAGCGCCACCAGGTCCAAATCATTGGTCACCCCATAAATCAGGTGCAAAGGGTACTCACTGCCCTGCTCGGCGATCTTCTCCAGCATCGCGGTGAACGGCGCCAGCCCGGTGCCACCGGCCAGCAACAACAAGGGCCGGCGGATGTCCCGCAGGTAGAAGCTGCCCAGGGGCCCGGCCAGGGTCATGCTGTCGCCGGATTTGGCGAGGCTGGTGAGGAAGCTGCTCATCAGGCCACCGGGCACATTGCGGATCAGGAAGCTGACCTCGCCATCGCGCTGCAGGGAGCTGAAGGAATAGGCCCGGGTCTGCTGGCTCCCGGGCACCCCGAGGTTGACGTACTGCCCCGGCAGGAACGCCAGCTGGCTCAAGGACTCGCCCTTGATCGACAGAGCGATGGTGCTATCGGACAGCTGGCGCACCGCGCTGATGCTGGCCTGGAAGGTGGCCTGCGCGGCGCGGCAGACCTGGGACGAGGCCGGCACCCGCACCACGCAGTCGCCCAGCGCGCGCATCTGGCAGGTGAGGACAAAACCCTGCTCGGCCTCGGCGGCGCTCAGGGCATCGTCGATGTAGTCCTCCCCCAATTCATAGCGCCCGGCTTCGGCCAGGCACTTGCAGGTGCCGCAGGCGCCGTCGCGGCAGTCCAGGGGAATATTGATGCCCTGGCGGTAGGCGGCATCGGCCACGGTCTCATTGGCATGGGCAGTGATAAAACGGGTCACGCCGTCTTCGAAATTGAGTGCGATTTGATGGCTCATGGCAGTCGCCTCAGAGGTGGTAGATATCGACGACCTGGCGAACGTAGTCGTTCTTCAGGATGACTTTCTTGGTCTGGATAAGCGGGTTCTCCCCTCGCAGGTCGAGGGTGTAGAAGCTGCTGCCGAAGTAGCTGTCCACGGTCTTGTAGCGAAAGCTCAGGGTGTGCCAGTTGAAGCGCAGCTGGCACTGGCCGGCGCCCTGCTCCAGCAGCTCGATATTGCTCAGGTTGTGGGAGGTGCGGGTGTCGGGAATGCTGGCGCTGGAGCGCTCGGTCTTGATGCGGAACACCCGGTCTTCCAGGCCGCTGCGGTTGCCGTACCAGATCAGCGAGATTTCCCGTTGCGGGTCTTCGGTCAACTGGTCGCTGTCATCCCAGGACGGCATCCAGAAGGTGGCGTCCGGGGCGTAGAGCTCCAGCCAGCGGTCCCAGTCCTTGTCGTCCAGGTAGCGGGCTTCGCGGTACAGGAAATCGCGCACGGCGTCGTAGGAAATAGTCATTGCAGCGCCTCCACGTCGATCTGCCGTGACGCCTCACGCTCAAGGACCGCCAGCAGGGTCTGCTGCCAATACTTGTGCTGCATCACGAACAGCCCTTCGTCCTCGGTGCGCACGCCACTGAGAATCGGTTGCAGGTCGATTTCTTTGGCTGCGTCGTCCGCGCCCCGGACCCAATGCTCGGCGCCGCGAGACATGTCGTTCCAGGCCGTGGTGCTGCCCTGGTAGCCCAGTTGGCAGGAGCGGAACTCCTCCAGATCGTCCGGGGTGGCCATGCCGCTGACATTGAAGAAGTCCTCGTACTGGCGGATGCGCCGGGCCCGGGCTTCGTCGCTCTCACCCCTGGGAGCAATGCAGTAGATGGTGATTTCGGTGCGGTCCACGCAGATCGGCCGGGCAATGCGGATCTGCGAGCTGAACTGGTCCATCAGGTAGACGTTGGGGTACAGGCACAGGTTGCGCGAATTCTCGATCATCCAGTCGGCCCGGGCCTGGCCGAAATCCCGGGCCAGCTCATCGCGACGTTCGTACAACGGACGATCCTCGGGGTTGGACCAGCGGGTCCAGAGCAGCATGTGGCCTTTGTCGAAGGAGTAGAAACCCCCGCCCTGCCTGGCCCAGGTGCCGGCACTCATGGTGCGGATGTCTTCCCCGGCCTCGCGCTGCTTGCGCTGGTTCTGGGTGGCGGCGTAGTTCCAGTGCACCGAACTGACGTGGTAGCCGTCGGCGCCGTTCTCGGCGGTGAGCTTCCAATTGCCTTCATAGATATAGCTGGAGGAGCCGCGCAGCACTTCCAGGCCATCGGCGGACTGGTCGACGATCATGTCGATGATCTTCGCCGACTCCCCCAGGTGTTCGACCAGGGGCAGCACGTCGGGGTTGAGGCTGGCGAACAGGAAGCCGCGATAGGACTCGAAGCGCGCGACCTGGGTCAGGTCGTGGGAGCCTTCGCAGTTGAAGCTGGCCGGATAACCCGCGGCGGCCGGATCCTTGACCTTGAGCAACTTGCCGGAGTTGTTGAACGTCCAGCCGTGGAACGGACAGGTGAAGGACGCCTTGTTGCCGGTCTTGTGTCGGCAGAGCATGGCCCCGCGATGACTGCAGGCGTTGAGGAAGGCATTGAGTTCGCCGTGTTTGTTGCGGGCGATGAACACCGATTGCCGGCCCATGGTGGTGCTGTAGTAGTCGTTGGGGTTGGGAATCTGGCTCTCGTGGGCCAGGTACAGCCAGTTGCCTTCGAAGAGGTGCTGCATCTCCAGGTCGAACAGCCGGGGGTCAGTGAACATCTCCCGCTTGCAGCGGTAGACGCCCTGGTCGGGGTCCTCTTCAAGCAGGGAATGCAGGTATTCGGGTCGCAGGGACATGGCTGGTGCCTCCATTGTTTTTATTCAGGCAGGGCCATGCTAGGGCGCAGTTGCCGTGGGCAATATCCATTGCCTGCAGACCTGTATCCGTTTTCTGCAAAGGCCCTGGAGCGGCTGCGACCTTGAGGCTGGTGCTGGTTCGGCTGGAGATCGCCAGGCAAGGTCCTGCGGACCTTTGCGCAGCCCCGCAGGCTCGGCAGCGGCTAGAGCCGATGGGCCGAGAGGCGGAGGCTCAGTGGCGACGCTTGAGGGTATCGGAGGGCAATTCGCCGTATTGCTGGCGGTAGCTTTGGGCGAAGCGCCCCAGGTGCAGGAAGCCGAAATCCAGGGCCAGCTCGGTGACGTTGCGCACCGGACTTTGCGGGTCGCTGAGGCAGGCGTGTATCCGTTGCAGCTTCTGCTGGCGGATGTAGTTCTTCGGCGTGGTGCGGGCGTTACGCTCGAACAGGCCATACAGCGAGCGCAGGCTCATGCGCGCCTGTTGCGCCAGTTCCTCGCAGCCGATGTCGTGCTTGAGGTTGCGCTCGATATAGTCGGCAATCCGCTCGAAGGTCGCCGCCGAGGCGCCCAGGGCATCACGCTGCACGTTGGTCTGCATCAGCCCCAGCAGTTTGCCCGCCAGGATCTGTGCGTAATGCGCCTGGACCTTGGGCAGGGTTTGCCGGGCTTCGGCCTCCTGGCACAACAGGCTCAGCAAGGGCACGAAGCCCTCCAGGTCCTGCAGCCGATGACGCGACTGGAGAAAGCGCACGCCCTGCCTTGGGTACTGCCAACGCTGCTCCTGGCAGGCGTTTTCCAGCAGGCGGGTGGGAATCTTGATGATGAATTTTTCGCAGTCCTCGGAATAGGTCAGGTCCACCGGGTCATCGGGGTTGATCAGCAGCAGTTCCCCCGGGGCGAAGCAATGCTCCTGGCCTGGACCGCGCCACAGGCAATGGCCGTGAAGCAACACTTGCAGGTGGTAGATGCTTTCCAGGGCCGGCGAGGTGACGCGCACACTGCCGCCATAGCTAATGCTGCACAGATCCAGGCTGGCCAGGGTCCGGTGCTGGAGGCTGGCCTGGGGATGGCCGGCCCGGGGCAGGCGGATGCAATGGCTGCCCACGTGCTGGTTGACGTAACCGGATACGGCATAAGGATCGGCTTGAACAAACACGCTGCTGCACTGGCTCAACAGAGGCATCTGCATGATCGACTCACTCTGATGGTTCTTCTCGGGCCTGCGTTCAGGCCCGTCACCCAGGCACATCGGGCAGGCACAACGGCAAAGGTCACGGGCACCTGGGTCGGTGCTCCGTGGCCAGACCAGGCATGGCCGGCGGTTCAATCCTCCAGGGCGCGGACCCGCTCGTTGCGCTGCTGTTCCTCAGGCTGGGCCGAGGATTGCAGGGTGAAGTCGAAGTCGATCTCGGCGAAGCGCCCACTGACACCCAGCGCCTTGGCTCGGGCCTGGTCTTCGCTGAAGGTGATCTGGGCGATCAGCTCGTCGCGGGTGGCGTAGGCGAAATCGTCGTGCAGGTACTGGTCGCCATCCAGGTTGATCTGGGTGGTCAGGTGGCGATGATCGTCTGCGCTGATGAAGAAGTGGATATGCGCCGGACGCTGGCCATGGCGCCCCAACTGATCCAGCAGTTGTTGGGTCGGGCCATCCGGCGGACAACCGTAGCCCGACGGCACGATGCTGCGAAAACGATAGCGGCCCTCGGCATCGGTGACGATGCGCCGGCGCAGGTTGAATTCCGACTGGCTGCCGTCGAAGTAGGAATAGGTGCCGCCGGTGTTGGCATGCCAGACGTCGACGACGGCGCCGGCCAACGGTTGGCCGGCGGTGTTGCGGACCTGGCCCCGCATGAACAGCACGACGCCAGGATCGATGCCATCGTCCAGCCGCGCCTCGCCCTGGCTCAGGGGCGCGCCAGCCACGTACAGCGGGCCTTCGATGGTCCGTGGAGTACCGCCGCTCTTGCCGGCCTGCTCGTCGGCGGCATCCATCAGCAAGTCCAGGTAATGCTCCAGGCCCAGGCCCGCGGCCAGCAGGCCGGCCTCCTGGCGAGCACCCAGGACATTGAGGTAGTTGACCGCCTTCCAGAACTCCTCGGGGGTCACTTGCAGGTCTTCGATGATGCTCACCGTATCCCGCAGGATGCGGTGCATGAGGGCCTTGGCCCGCGGGCTACCGCCTTCGGTGAACTGGCCGCTGGCTTCCTCGAGGAACTGCTGGGCGCTGGCGGTATGGGAAATCCTGACGTTCATGATCGATCCTCATCTTGTACTTATTAGAGTGGTGAACGGGCTGGCACGGACTCAGCGGTCATCCTCATGAATGGACGAAGGATGCCTGCACATGGCGTCGACTTCGATGGCCATGTACGGATACAGCGGTAATTGCATCAGCGTGTCGTGCAGTTCCTGCACGCTGTCGACATCGAACACGCTGTAGTTGGCGTACAGCCCGGCGATGCGCCACAGGTGGCGCCATTTGCCTGCGGCTTGCAGGCGCTGGGCCAGGGCTTTCTCATCGGCCTTGAGTTGCGCGGCGCGCTCGGGATTCATATCGACCGGCAGGTTCACGGTCATCTTGACGTGGAATAGCATGCAGCCCTCCTCAGGCGTGGTGCAGCACGGGGGTGGTCTTGTCGCGGCGGAAGAACGCCAGCCGCTCCTCGTCCAGACTCAGGCCCAGGCCCGGGGCCATCGATACATGCAGCTGGAAGTCGCGATACAGCGGCGGCTCGGCGAGGATGTCCTCGGTCAGCAGCAATGGGCCGAACAACTCGGTATCCCAGGCCAGCTTGCCCAGGGTCAGGAAGGCATGAGCCGAGGCCAGGGTACCGACGCCGCCTTCGAGCATGGTCCCGCCGTAGAGGCCGATACCCGCTGCTTCAGCGATGGAGGCAGTACGCAGGACGGCCCGGGGGCCACCGTTCTTGGCGATCTTCAAGGCGAAAATCGACGCCGCGCCCTCCCGGGCCAGGTTGAAGGCGTCTTCCACGCATTCAATGGATTCATCGGCCATGATCGGCGCCGGGCTGCTGGCGTTCAGGCGCACCATGCCGGCGCGGTTGTTGCGCGAAATGGGCTGCTCGATCAGGTCGATGCCGTTGTCGCCCAGGATCCGGCAGGCACGCAGGGCCACAGCTTCGTCCCAGGCCTGGTTGACGTCGACCCGCACGCTGGCGCGTTCCCCCAGGGCCTGCTTGATGGCGATCACATGGGCCAGGTCGCGCCGTACCTCGCCGGCGCCGATCTTCAACTTGAAGATCCGATGGCGGCGCAGCTCGAGCATCTTCTCGGCCTCGGCGATGTCCTTGGCGGTATCGCCGCTGGCCAGGGTCCAGGCCACCGGCAAGGCATCGCGCACCCGACCGCCCAGCAACTCGCTGACCGGCAGGCCGAGGCGCTTGCCCTGGGCATCGAGCAGGGCCGTCTCGATACCGGATTTGGCAAAGGTGTTGCCACGGATGCCCTGCTCCAGGCGCAACATGGCGGCGTTGATATTGCTGGCGTCCTGGCCGACCAGCAGTGGCGTGAAGAAGCGATCGATGTTGGTCTTGATGCTGTCCGGGCTTTCGTTGCCATAGGCCAGGCCCCCGATGGTAGTGGCTTCCCCCAGGCCCTCGATACCATCGACGCAGCGCAGGCGGATCAGCACCAGGGTCTGGTTCTGCATGGTGTGCATGGCCAGCTTGTGCGGGCGGATGGTCGGCAGATCGACGATGATCGTTTCGATCGATTCAATGGCAGAAGCGTGCATTTCCATACCCGTCAGGTTCTTGAAGTTCTGCCGGCGATTCTGTCCCGGCTTTTTACGGGGTTCCAATATAGAATTGGTCTGGCTTGATACCTGTAAGGTATGAAGACCACCAAGGAGGAATCATGGAACTGCGTCATCTGCGCTATTTCCAGGTGCTGGGGGAAACCCTGAATTTCACCCGCGCCGCCGAACGCCTGCACATCGCCCAACCGCCCCTGAGCCGGCAGATCCAGCAGTTGGAAGACGAGCTGGGGGTACTGCTGCTGGAGCGTGGCCGGCCACTGCGCCTGACCACCGCCGGACGCTTTTTCTACGAGCACTCCAACCGGGTGCTGGAGCAGCTAGGCAAGGTCTGTGACAACACCCGGCGCATCGGCCTGGGACACAAGACCTGGCTGGGCATCGGTTTCGCGCCCTCGACCCTGTACGGCGTACTGCCGCAGTTGATTCGCCGGCTACGCAGCAACGAGACCCTGGAGCTGGAACTGGGGCTCTCGGAAATGACCACCTTGCAACAGGTTGAAGCCTTGAAGGCCGGGCGCATCGATATCGGTTTCGGTCGGATCCATATCGACGACCCGGCCATCGTGCAGAAGGTGTTGACCGAAGATCGCCTGGTGGTCGCCCTGCCCGCCGGGCATCCGCTGCTGGGACAACCGGTGAGCCTTGCGCAATTAGCGCAGGAGCCCTTCGTGCTGTACCCGGCCAACCCGCGACCGAGCTACGCCGACCATGTGATCGCGCTGTTCAATGCCCGGGGCCTGAACCTGAAGATCGCCCAGTGGACCAACGAATTGCAGACCGCCATCGGCCTGGTGGGCGCCGGCATCGGCATCACCCTGGTGCCGGCCTCGGTACAGGTGCTGCACCGCGACGACATCGGCTTTTGCCCGCTGCTGGAAACCGAGGCCACCTCGCCGATCATTCTCAGCCGCCGGATCGGCGAACCCTCGCCAGGGCTCACCCACTGCCTGCACCTGATCGCCCAGCTGCGTGCAGAGATCGGGCGCGAACCATCCGCGCTCAGCTGAAAGCACAACCGCCGGCCCCATCGAAGGACGGGGCCGGCGGTTCTGTCGCGGCTTGAGGCGAGCTGCCGCCCTTAGAAGGTCAGGCCGACCTTGAAGCCGTACTCGTCACGCTTGAGCTTGGTGTTGTCGGCCACAGGCGTATCCTCGTCCAGCTTGTACTCGGTGTGGGTGTAGTAGACCCCGGCCATTACCGGCAACGAACCGTTCTGGTTCATCAGGAAATTGACTTCGGCATAGGGGTTGGTGCGGTTCTTCAGGTCCACGGTGTCGCTGCCGACATCATCCACCTTCAAGCGTGCCCGGCCATTGATGGTATGACGGGCCCCCAGCTCCACACGCATGGTCACGTCGTCGAACTGGTGGTTGTAACCCAGGGCCGCCTTGGCGAAGGGTGACTTGTTGGTGAGCTTCATGTCGTAGTCGCCGGTGTCCGGCTCGTAGCGGGTCCAGGTGTAGCCGCCACCCACCAGCACATCGACGAAGTTGCGCGCATCCAGGGCGGCGCGCCAGCCCAGGTCGAGGTCGGCCTGGCCTTCCTTGAGCTTGTTGTCGTTCTTCTTGCCGAACTTGGCTTCGATCCCGGCCTGGTAGATCAGACCCGACTCGGCGGTCATCTTGTTGCCGAAGTTGTAGAACACGCCACCCTCGCCCAGGTGTTCCTTGTCGCTCTTGCTACCGCCTTCGAGCTTGAAGTCGTTGTAGCTGCCGAGAATCCCCAGGGTGGAGATCGGCCCGGTGTTCGGTGCGGCCATGGCATTGCTGGAAAGCGCCAGCAAGGTGGCTGCAGAAGTGCTGGCCAGGAGGGTTGCGAATACCTTTGACATCGTGTGTGAATCTCCCTGTTTGAGAAAGGCAAATGCTGCAGGAGCCTTTTCGAGGGAAACCAAAAGCAAAAGGTTCTATTTATTTTTCACGCTTTTTTCACATCCCTGTAGCGCCTCGCCACCCGTGGGGGCTTTAGGTCGTACAATAGGCCGCTCAATACAGAGCGTAGTCCTGGGGCAATGCATGGAAGTATCGAGAGCCGGCCTGATCATCCGGCGCATTCTGGCCTACCTCGCCGACGGCATGCTGGTACTGCTGCTGTGGTTTGTCCTGTGCCGGCTGGCCGAACACCTCCAATACCCGGATCTGGAGCAATTCTCCACCTGGTGCCTGTTGGCCACCTGGTGCCTGTATTTTCCCCTCAGCGAATACCTGTTGCGTGGCTACACCGCCGGCAAGGCCCTTTGCGGCCTGCAAGTGATCAATGGCATCGGCCAGCCACCGTCGCTGTTGCAGGTGCTGATCCGCTCGGCGACCCGGCCGTTCGAAGCCGCCATCAGCCCCGCGACCCTGCTGATTTGCTGCGAATCCAGCCGCTGCCAGCGCATTGGCGATCGCCTGGCGCGGACCTATGTCATCCCGCGCAAGGACCTGGTGCGGCTCCGTGGCTTGATGGCCGCCCAGACGGGCCTGCCCTGAGCATCTGCCCGTAACGAACTCAATCTCGCGCCTTGGCGTGGCGCTCTTTCCAGGAGTATTCATGACAATCGATCAATACCCGCATGAACAGGCCTTGGGCACGTTCCTCGAGCAGCGCCCCGAGTTGCGCGAACAACTGGACAACCTCAACCCGCTGGAAGCCCGGGCCCGGGGCGAAACCCCGGCGCAATACCGCGCCGAACGCCTGCACGAGGCGTTCGAGGCCGAAGCCGAGCGCCTGGGACTGTTCGCCTGGGAACTGAGCCTGCAACTGACCGCCGCCAGCCCGGAGGAATTCCACGCCCAGCGCCTTGAAGTGCACAAGGAGGTGGCGCAAATGGCCGGCATGCCATGGGACGAATATTGCACCCTGCATCACCTCGACCCACGGCCTTGAACCGCATCGCCCCCGCTGTCCCGGTACAGGAGAACCGCCGATGTTGCCTTCGACTTCCACTCACGCCGCCAACGCAGCCCTGCGGCACACGCAGAAATGGCGCGGGCGGATCGGCCTCGGACTAGTGGCGTGTCTCTCGGTACTGGCCGGGATGACCGACGCCATCGGCTTCATGGCCACCGGGGATTTCGTGTCCTTCATGAGCGGCAACACCACGCGCATGGCAGTGGCCATCAGCGATGGCGAGCCGGGCCTGGTACTGCGCCTGCTGATGCTGGTGGCGACGTTCATCGTCGGCAATGCGCTGGGGGTGATCGTCAGCCGCCTGGCTGGACATCGCACCCTGCCCTTGCTACTGAGCATCGCCGCCCTGTTGTGTGCCTCGGCGGCCTGGCCTTTCGAGCAGCAAATGCCGGCCCTGCTGGCGGCAATCGCCGCCATGGGCATGCTCAATGCCGTGGTGGAAGAAGTGAACGGCCTGCCCATTGGCCTGACCTATGTCACCGGCGCCCTGTCGCGCTTCGGGCGTGGCCTGGGCCGCTGGCTGCTGGGGGAGCGGCGCAATGGCTGGCGGGTACAGCTGATTCCCTGGACGGGAATGTTCGCCGGGGCGGTGCTGGGGGCACTGCTGGAACATCACCTGGGGCTCAAGGCGCTGTATGCCAGCGGGGCGTTCGCGGCGCTGCTGGGGGTGGCGTCGTTGAAGATTCCACGCCGCTGGCAACTGGGCTACAAGACCCGCTGACAACAGATGTGATCAGCTGAACAGGCCACCGTTGTCGGTATCGATGACGATGGACGACAAGCTCACATGCCGTGGCCGGGTGAGCGCGAAGATCACCGCCTCCACCACATCGCGGTTGGTCCCTGAATCGCCCTTGCGTCGCTCCGGCACCCGCTCCCAGGCCTCATCCAGGGGCGAGATGTCCTCCAGATAGGGCGGATGCACGCACAACGAGCGGACCGGCGTGCCCCGCAGGACCTGGCGCAGGCCATCGGCCAGGGCCAGTTGTCCATGCTTGGCCGCATAGAACGGCAGCGACACGCTGTGCAGGGGCGCATTGGGCAGGCCGCTGATGGAGCCTATGGTGACGATGTCCGGGCGGCTGGAGGCCTTGAGCGCCGGCAGCAGGCCCTGGGTCAGGAGGAAGGTGCCACTCAGGGCCGCGTCGATCACCCCGGTGACTTCGGCAACACTGTGGGGTCGCTCGCTCGCCTCCAGCCACATGGCACCGTTGTTGATCAGGATATCCACCTGGGGCTGGCGTACATGGATCTCGGCCAGGGCCGCCTTGACGCTGTCGCTGTCGGCCAGGTCCACCACCACTTGTTCGGCAGTGCACCCGGTGCGCTGCTCGATGGTGGCGGCGACTTCCGCCAGTGCCTGCGGGTTGCGCCCGCAGAGAATCAACTTGCAGCCCTGGTCCGCCAGGCTGATGGCCAGCGCCGCCCCCAATCCGCGCCCTGCGCCTGTTACCACGACTACCGCCGAATTCAAGCCAGTCATCCCTTGCTCCTTGTACCTGGTCGATTGAAGGCGCGAGTCTATCCACATCATGAGGTGGTGGCTGGGGTAAAGCTTTTCCCGATATGTCCCACCCCGGCAGCCAGCCGAAACGGGTTTAGCCGATCCCCGGATAAAGCTTTATCATGGCCGCCGAGTTATCCATCGAGGCCGTCATGAAGTTCGCCATCGCCCTGTTCTCCGCCGCCCATGCGCCCTCTTCGCGCCGCGCCCTGCTGTTCGCCCAGGCGGCGCTGGCGGGCGGACACGAGATCGTCCGGCTGTTTTTCTACCAGGACGGCGTATACAACGCCGTCAACAGCATCGTCACGCCCCAGGACGAGCAGGACCTGCCCCGGGAATGGCGCGAATTCGTGCGCCAGCATCAGCTGGACGCGGTGGTGTGCATCGCCGCCGCCCTGCGCCGGGGCACGCTGAATGCCGACGAGGCCCAGCGTTACCAGCGCGCCGCGGTGAACGTCGAGGCACCCTGGGAGCTTTCCGGGCTTGGCCAGTTGCATGACGCGGTGCAGAGCGCCGACCGCCTGATCTGTTTTGGAGGAGCCTGAGATGGCCAAGTCCCTGCTGCTGGTCAGCCGCCAGGCGCCCTGGTCCGGTCCCGGAGCCCGCGAGGCCCTGGATATCGTCCTGGCCGGCGGCGCCTTCGACCTGCCCATCGGCCTGCTGTTTCTCGACGATGGCGTGCTGCAACTGATGCCCGGCCAACAGGCCAAGGCCCTGCGCCAGAAGGACCTGGCCGCCAACCTGCAGGCGCTGTCGCTGTTCGGGATCGACGAGGTCTTTGCCTGCCGCAGCAGCCTCGACGCCCGGGGCCTGGACCCGAGCACCCTGGGCCTTAATGCCGTACAACTGCTCAGCAGCCCGGAACTGGCCGGGATCATCGACCGTTATGACCAGGTGATTACCCTCTGATGTCGACCTTGCATGTGTTGTCCCACTCACCCTTCACCGACGATCGCCTGGCCAGTTGCCTGCGCCTGCTGGGGAGCGCCGATGCGCTGCTGCTGTGCGGCGACGCGGCCTATGCCCTGCAACCCGGTACCGCGCCCGGCAATGAACTGGAAGCACGCGACGGCCTGAAACTCTACGTCCTGGAAGAAGACCTGCGCGCCCGGGGCCTGGCCCTGCCCGCCTGGGCCGAAGCCGTGGACTATCCGGGGTTCGTCGAATTGTCGATCCAGCATGACAAGGTCAATACCTGGCTATGAATACCCTGACCCTGGGCGAGCGCGCCATCGAACTGGACAAGGACGGCTACCTGGTCGACCTCGCCGACTGGTCCGCCGAGGTGGCCCAGGCCCTGGCGGCCACCGAGGAACTGGAGCTGGGCCCGGAGCACTGGGAAATCATCGAGCTGCTCCAGGCTTTCTACCGGGAGTTCCAGCTGTCGCCTGCCACCCGCCCCTTGATCAAGTACACCGCCCTCAAGCTGGGACCGGACAAAGGCAACAGCCTGCACCTGAACCGCCTGTTCAAGGGCACTCCCGCCAAACTCGCCGCCAAGCTGGCAGGCCTGCCGAAGCCGACCAATTGCCTATGAACGATCATGCCCCGCTGCTCATGCAAACCCCGGACGAACATCCTTTCGCCCAGTTCGTACGGATTCTCGGCAAGGGCAAGCGCGGCGCCCGCGGCCTGACCCAGGAAGAAGCCCGGCAAGCCATGGGCATGCTGCTGGACGAACAAGTCGAGGATACCCAGCTGGGCGCCTTCCTCATGCTGCTGCGGCACAAAGAGGAGAGCCCGGAGGAACTGGCCGGCTTCACCCAGGCCCTGCGCGAGCGCCTGGACGCCCCGGCCATCCGGCTCGACCTGGACTGGCCGAGCTATGCCGGCAAGAAGCGCCACCTGCCCTGGTACCTGCTGGCAGCCAAATGCCTGGCCCAGAACGGCGTGCGTATCCTGCTCCACGGCGCCGGCGCCCACACCGCCGGACGCCTGTATGCCGAACAACTGCTGGAGCCCCTGGGCATTCCCCTGTGCCGTGACTGGCAAGCGGTGGGCGCGGCCCTGGACCGGGGCAACCTGGCGTTCATCCCCCTGGTCGACTGGGCTCCACAGCTGCAACGGATGATCGACCTGCGCAACGTCCTCGGCTTGCGCTCGCCGATCCACTCCCTGGCTCGGCAACTCAACCCGCTGGGCGCCCGTTGCGGCCTGCAGAGCATCTTCCACCCTGGCTACCAGGCGGTGCACCGCGAGGCCGCCAGCCTTTTGGGGGACAACGTCATAGTGATCAAGGGCGATGGTGGCGAGATCGAGATCAACCCCGACACCACCAGCCATCTATATGGCACCTGCGCCGGAGTTGCCTGGGACGAGGAATGGCCCGCGCTATCGGCGCAACGCCATGTGAAACCGGCCAGCCTGGAACCCGAGCACCTGAAGGCGCTGTGGCGCGGCGAGGTTGAAGACAGCTACCCGCAACTGGCGCTGCTGGCGACCATGGCCCTGGCCCTGCGCGGCCTGGGCACGCCCCGGGAGCAGGCCTTCGAACTGGCCCAGCAGTATTGGGATGCCCGCGATAGATCGATCTGATCGATCCTGATCACCCAGGTTTTGCGCTTTTTGTTCGAACGCCCAGGCATAGACTGCACTCCTACGCATAACAGCTGAGGAGCATTCCATGGGTTTGCTGATCGAAGGACGCTGGCATGACCAGTGGTACGCCAGCGGCAAGGACGGGTCTTTCCAACGCGAACAGGCCCAGCGGCGCCACTGGATCACCGCCGATGGCCGGCCCGGCCCCAGTGGCGAAGGCGGTTTCGCGGCCGAGGCCGGACGCTATCACCTCTACGTATCCCTGGCCTGTCCCTGGGCCCATCGCACC
Organism: Pseudomonas piscis; assembly: GCF_009380155.1. Lineage (GTDB taxonomy): Bacteria > Pseudomonadota > Gammaproteobacteria > Pseudomonadales > Pseudomonadaceae > Aquipseudomonas > Aquipseudomonas piscis. The sequence continues at coordinate 347,388 of NZ_WHUV01000005.1, forward strand.
CTGATCCTGCGCCGGCTCAAGGGCCTGGAGAGCCTGGTGGAGGTGTCGGTGGTGAGCTGGCTGATGGGCGAACATGGCTGGACCTTCGACCAGTCCCAAGGCTCCAGCGGCGATCGCCTGGACGACTTGGACTTCCTGTACCAGCGCTATACCGCCGACACCCCGGACTATACCGGCCGAGTCACCGTGCCCTTGCTGTGGGACAAGCAGCAGCGGCGCATCGTCAGCAATGAATCGGCGGAGATCATCCGCATGTTCAACAGCGCCTTCGACCACCTGACCGGCAATCGCCTGGACTTCTATCCGCAAGCCCTGCGCTCGCGCATCGACCAGCTCAACGGGCGCATCTACCCGGCATTGAACAATGGCGTGTACCGCGCCGGCTTCGCCACGTCGCAACAGGCCTACGAAACGGCCTTCGATGAGGTATTTGCCGAGCTGGACACCTTGGAGGCGCTGCTCGCCGGGCAACGCTACCTGGCCGGTGAGTACCTGACCGAAGCGGATGTACGCCTGTTCACCACGCTGATCCGTTTCGACGCGGTGTACCACGGCCACTTCAAATGCAACCTGCGGCGTATCGCCGACTACCCGAACCTGTCCAACTGGCTAAGGGAGCTGTACCAGTGGCCGGGAGTCGAAGGGACCGTGGACTTCCGTCATATCAAGAACCACTACTACGCCAGCCACGCCACCATCAATCCGACTGGTATCGTGCCCAAGGGGCCATTGCTGGACTTCGGCGTCAGCCATGACCGGCAGCGCCTGGACGGACGTGGAGTGTGGTGCAGGGATTGAGCGCCGTCGCCGCCACCAGGCTGCAACCTGGCGGCGACGGGTTTCAGGACTGGGGCTGGGCGCCTTCGAACCAGGCCAGCTTGTCGCGCAGCTGGACCACTTCGCCGACGATCACCAGGGTTGGAGCATGGACTTCGTGCTCCGCCACCAGGGCCGGCAGGTCCGCCAGGGTCCCGGTGAAGACTCGCTGGTTGCTGGTGGTGCCCTGCTGGATCAACGCCGCCGGGGTGCTGGCAGCGCGGCCGTGCTTGATCAACTGCTCGCAGATGACCGGCAGCCCCACCAGGCCCATGTAGAACACCAGGGTCTGGGCGGGCGCCACCAGATCGGCCCACGGCAGGTTGGTGGTGCCATCCTTGAGGTGACCGGTGACGAAGCGTACCGATTGCGCATAGTCGCGATGGGTCAGCGGAATCCCGGCGTAGGCCGAGCAACCACTGGCCGCGGTGATCCCCGGCACCACCTGGAAGGCGATGCCCTGGGCCGCCAGTTCCTCGATCTCTTCGCCACCACGGCCGAAGATGAACGGATCACCACCCTTGAGCCGCACCACGCGCTTGCCTTGCCGGGCCAGGTCCACCAGTTGCTGGTTGATCTGGTCCTGGGGTACCGCATGGTCGGCACGACGCTTGCCCACATAGATGCGCTCGGCGTCACGCCGGCACAACTCGAGGATCGCCGGCGCCACCAGGCGATCGTAGAGCACCACATCGGCCTGTTGCATCAGGCGCAGGGCACGGAAGGTCAGCAGGTCCGGATCACCCGGGCCGGCCCCCACCAGGTACACCTCGCCCTGGGCACTGGGCGCCCGGCCGTCGATTCGCGCTTGCAGCAGGCGCTCGGCCTCGGCCCCTTGCCCGGCCAGTTGGCGGTCGGCGACAGGCCCCTGGAATACCTCTTCCCAGAACGCCCGGCGCTGTTGCACATCCGGGAACAGGTTCTTGACCTGGGTCCGGAAGCGCGCGGCCAGGCCGGCCAGCTGGCCGTAGGTGGACGGGATCCAGGTTTCCAGCTTGGCCCGGATCAACCGCGCCAGCACCGGAGCATCGCCACCGCTGGAGACGGCGATGACCAATGGCGAACGATCGACGATAGCCGGGAAGATCACGCTGCACAGGGCTGGCGCATCCACCACGTTGACTGGCAGGCCGCGCCGATGGGCGTCGGCGGAAACCTGGGCATTGAGGGGCTGGTCGTCGGTAGCGGCGATGACCAGGGTGCAGCCGTCGAGGTCGGCCTCGACATACCCGCGCAGCAGGGACTGGCCGCCGCTGGCGACCACCAGTTCCTGCAATTGCGCTTCTATCTCAGGTGCGACCACCCGCAGCTGCGCACCGGCATCGGCCAGCAGACGGGATTTGCGCAAGGCAATCTCCCCTCCACCGACCACCAACACACGACTGCCGCGAAGCTTGTGAAACAGCGGCAGGAATTCCATTTAGCCGATGACCTCGATGCCGCCCATGTAAGGCTTGAGTACATCCGGCACGCGGATCGAACCGTCGGCCTGCTGGTAGTTCTCCAGCACCGCCACCAGGGTCCGGCCTACGGCCAGGCCGGAACCGTTGAGGGTGTGCACCAGCTCCGGCTTGCCGGTTTCCGGGTTGCGGAAACGCGCCTGCATGCGGCGGGCCTGGAAGTCGCCACAGTTGGAGCACGAGGAGATCTCGCGATACTTGTCCTGGCTCGGGATCCAGACTTCCAGGTCGTAGGTCTTGACCGCGCTGAAGCCCATGTCGCCGGTGCACAGGGCCAATACGCGATAGGGCAGTTGCAGCAACTGCAGGACTTTCTCGGCGTTGGCGGTCAGGCCTTCCAGGGCTTGCATGGAAGTGGACGGCTCCACCACCTGGACCATCTCGACCTTGTCGAACTGGTGCTGGCGGATCATGCCGCGGGTATCACGGCCGGAAGCACCGGCTTCGCTGCGGAAGCACGGGGTGTGGGCGACCAGTTTCAGCGGCAGTTGCTTGGAGTCGAGGATCTCCCCGGCGACGATGTTGGTCAGCGACACTTCGGCGGTCGGAATCATGTACAGATCGGCCTCGCCTTCGCGGGTGATCTTGAACAGGTCTTCCTCGAACTTGGGCAACTGGCTGGTGCCGAACAGCGCCGGCGCCTGCACCAGGTACGGGGTGTAGGCCTCTTCGTAGCCATGCTCGCCGGTGTGCAGGTTGATCATGAACTGCGCCAGGGCGCGATGCAGGCGGGCGATAGGACCGCGCAGCAGGGCAAAACGCGCGCCCGACAGCTTGGCCGCGGTTTCAAAGTCCAGCCAGCCGTGGGTTTCACCCAGGGCCACGTGGTCCTTGATCGGGAAGTCGAAGCTGGCCGGAGTGCCCCAGCGGCGCACTTCGACGTTACCGTCCTCATCTGCGCCGACCGGCACCGATTCGTGAGGCAGGTTGGGAATGCCGAACAGGATCGAGTCCAGCTCGCCCTGGATGCTTTCCAACTCGGCCTTGCCGGAGCTGAGCTCGTTCCCCATGCGCTCGACATCGGCCATCAGCGGGGCGATATCTTCGCCGCGCTGCTTGGCTTGTCCGATGGACTTGGAGCGCGCGTTACGTTCGGCCTGCAGTTGCTCGGTGCGGGTCTGCACGGTCTTGCGCTGTTCTTCCAGCGCTTCGATGCGTGCCACATCCAGGGCGAAGCCGCGGGATGCCAGACGATCCGCTACGTCCTGAAGGTTGCTACGTAACAGTTTGGAATCGAGCATGTCGTTCTCTCGTTTATCAAAGTTTGGTCAGGGACAGGCCGGCCCAGGTGGCGAGCAGCCCGCCGAATACACTCAGCGCCGCATAGCCCAGGGCCAGCGCCACTTGTCCGCTTTCCAGCAGACGCACGGTATCCAGTGAAAAGGATGAAAAAGTCGTCAGCCCGCCGAGGAAACCGACGATCAATCCGGCACGCACTTCGATCGGCACTTCCGGACGGATCAGGAACAGTCCGTACAATACGCCGATCAGCAGGCAGCCCACGATATTAACGGCCAGCGTCGCGGTATAGAAGTGCCGCGGCCAATTGGCGCTGATCCAGTTGCCGGTAGCGAAGCGCAACAGGGTGCCGGCGACGCCGCCGGCCGAAACCGCGAGTATCAACGGGATCAAGGTTTTCTCCGCTGCAAGGGGCTGGCCCTGTCCAGGGCGGCCAGGTGCTTGAGCTTCTCGCCGATCTTCAATTCCAGGCCACGGGGTACCGGCTGGTAGAGAGCCAGGGGCTCCAGCGCCTCGGGGAAGTAGTCCTCGCCGGCAGCATAGGCGTCCGGCTCGTCATGGGCGTAGCGATACTCCTCGCCGTAGCCCAGTTGCTTCATCAGCTTGGTCGGGGCGTTGCGCAGGTGCAGCGGCACTTCCAGCGAACCGTGCTCGGCAGCGGCACGCATGGCGTTCTTGAAGCCCATGTACACCGCATTGCTCTTCGGCGCACAGGCGAGGTAGGTGATGGCCTGGGCCACTGCCAGCTCGCCCTCGGGGCTGCCCAGGCGCTCTTGCACATCCCAGGCCGCCAGGCACAGGCTCAGGGCCCTGGGGTCGGCATTGCCGATGTCCTCGCTGGCCATGCGCACCACGCGCCGGGCGATGTACAGCGGATCGCAGCCGCCGTCGAGCATGCGGGCGAACCAGTACAGGGCGCCATCGGGATTGGACCCACGCACCGACTTGTGCAACGCGGAAATCTGGTCGTAGAACGCCTCGCCGCCCTTGTCGAAGCGCCGCCGGGTATCGCCCAGCAAGCTCTGCAGCAGGTCGGTGCCGATCTCGCCGCCGTCCTCGGCCAGGTCGGAGGCGTTCTCCAGCAGGTTGAGCATGCGCCGGCCATCGCCATCGGCGGCCGACATCAGCATCTGGAAGCCTTCGTCGCTCAGGCTCAGGTGTCGCTTGCCCAGGCCGCGTTCCTCGCCCAGGGCACGCTGCACCAGCTTGCGCAGCGCCGTCTCGTCCAGGCTCTTGAGTACATAGACCCGAGCCCGGGACAGCAGCGCATTGTTGAGTTCGAAGGAGGGGTTTTCCGTAGTGGCGCCGATGAAGATCAGCGTGCCGTCTTCCACGTAGGGCAGGAAGGCATCCTGTTGCGACTTGTTGAAACGATGCACTTCATCGACGAACAGGATGGTGCGCCGGCCATATTGCCCGGCGTGCTGCTTGGCGACCTCCACCGCCTGGCGGATCTCCTTGACCCCGGACAACACCGCCGAGACAGTCTCGAAATGCGCATCGGAAACGTCCGCCAGCAGCCGCGCCAGCGTGGTCTTGCCCACGCCCGGCGGGCCCCAGAAGATCATCGAATGCAGCGCGCCCTGCTCCAGGGCTTCGCGCAACGGCTTGCCCCGGGCCAGCAAGTGCTCCTGGCCGACGTACTCGTCCAGGTTGGTGGCACGCAAGCGCGCAGCCAGCGGCTGGGCGATCGGTGCACTTCGAAACAGGTCCATGGACTTTCTTCAAACCTCGAGACGGCGACGCGGAACGGGCCGCTCCCGACAGCGCCAGGCCGCATCCTGTCGATGCGGGCCTGGACGAACGCCGCCGGGGCGCGGAAACGGCTCTTATTCCTGGATCACATCGGCACCCTTGGGGATGTCGAACTTGAACCTGGAAGCCGGGATCGACTCGTTGGCCTTGACCCCGGTGAACAGGATATTGGTACGCTGGCCGACGCTGTCGATCAGCTGCATGTCGTTGATCATGCCGTTGCGAAACGACAGGCGCAGGCTGTCGAACAAGGTGTCTCGGGTCTTGGGCTTGAGGACGAAGTCCATCACCCCACCGGCTTCCTTGGAGGTGATATCGAAGCTTTCGCTGATCTTCGACACATCGCCGGAGAGCAGCAGCGCCGGGGTCTGGGTCAGGCGCTGGTCAAGCTTCTTGATGGTCACCTGCTCCAGGTCAGGGTCCCAGAGCGAAACCTTCTGGCCATCGGAAACCATCAACTGCTCCTGGGGAGCATCGGTGTGCCAGTAGAACAGGCCAGGACGCTGCAGGGACATCTCGCCCGCGGTTTCCTGCAACTGGGTGCCACTGCCGTCGAGGGTCAGTTGCGAGAAGCGCGCGCTCAGGGTCTGGGACTTTTCCAGCAACTGGGTCAGGCGGGCCACATCCTTGGGATCGGCGTGGGCCGACAGGGTGGTCACGGCCAATACCGGCAGCAGCAACATGCGAATCAGGCGCATGGGATTCCTCATTCAGGTAGATGGAGCGGCGTGGCCTCACGCCGCTGATATCGAAACCGCGATCAGTCGCGCGAAGGGCCGGGAGCCAGGACTTCGCGGGAACCGTTGGTGTTCATCGCCGTCACCACCCCGGCCATTTCCATGGCCTCGATCATCCGGGCAGCGCGGTTGTAGCCAATCTTCAGCTTGCGTTGGACCGCGGAAATCGAGGCCCGGCGGCTTTCCAGCACGAACTGCACCGCTTCGTCGTAGAGCGCGTCGGCTTCCGGATCATCGCCCTCGCCACCGCCGCTGCTGCCTTCGAAGCCGCTACCGGCCTCTTCGACGCCATTGAGGATGTCGTCGTTGTATTCGGGCGCGCCGCGCAGCTTCCAGGCCTCCACCACCCGATGCACTTCATCGTCGGATACGAAGGCGCCATGGACCCGGATCGGCAGGCTGGTACCGGGCGGCATGTAGAGCATGTCACCGTGGCCCAGCAGTTGCTCGGCGCCACCCTGGTCGATGATGGTCCGCGAGTCGATCTTGCTCGATACCTGGAACGCCATGCGGGTCGGGATGTTGGCCTTGATCAGGCCGGTGATCACGTCCACCGACGGCCGCTGGGTCGCCAGGATCAGGTGGATACCGGCGGCCCGGGCCTTCTGGGCGATACGGGCGATCAGCTCTTCGACCTTCTTGCCGACGATCATCATCATGTCGGCGAATTCGTCGACCACCACCACGATGGTCGGCAGCTTGGTCAGCAAAGGCGCTTCGTCGTGGATGCTCTCGCGGTTGTACAGCGGGTCGGCCAGCGGCGTGCCAGCCTCTTCCGCTTCCTTGACCTTGGCGTTGAAGCCCGAGAGGTTGCGCACGCCCATCTTGGCCATGAGCTTGTAGCGCCGCTCCATCTCGGCCACGCTCCAGCGCAGGGCGTTGGCCGCGTCCTTCATGTCGGTGACCACCGGGCACAGCAAGTGCGGAATGCCCTCGTAGATCGACAGTTCGAGCATCTTCGGGTCGATCATGATCAGCTTGGCGTCTTCCGGGCCGGACTTGAACAGGATCGACAGGATCATCGCGTTGACCCCCACCGACTTACCGGAACCGGTGGTACCGGCCACCAGCAGGTGCGGCATCTTCGCCAGGTCGGTGATGATCGGCTTGCCGCCGATATCGTGGCCCAGGGCCAGGGTTACCGGGGACTTGAAGTTGTCGTATTCCGGAGTCGAGAGCACTTCGGAGAAGCGCACTATCTGCCGGTCTTCGTTGGGAATCTCGATGCCCACGGTGGTCTTGCCGGGAATCACTTCCACCACCCGCACGCTGGTCACGGCCAGGGAACGGGCCAAGTCCTTGGCCAGGTTGGCGATCCGGCTGACCTTGACCCCGGCCGCTGGCTGGATTTCGTAACGGGTGATCACCGGCCCTGGGTGGATGGAGTCCACCGCGACCTCGACCCCGAACTCCTTGAGCTTGATCTCCAGCAAGTGGCCGACGGCCGCCAGGGACTCAGGGGAGTAGTTGAGCTGTTTCTTTTCCGCAGGGTCGAGGATCGAGATCGGCGGCAAGGTACCTTCCACCGCGCTGTCGATGAACAACGGTACCTGCTTCTCCTTCTGCACCCGCTTGCTCGGCTCCGGCGGCTTGGTGGCCACTGGCGTAATCACCGGCGGCACCTGCTTCTCGCGCTCGGACATATGCTTGCTCAGGGCTTGCTCACGCTCGATCAGGCGCTCCTTGACCTTGGCCTGCTCGCGCTTGTCGGCGACGCTCGGCGCTACGACTTCGTCGACCCGGGCGTCCACTTCGCGCAGTTGCGCCACCAGTTGCTTGCGCTCCATACGCTCGTCCCACCAGCGATTGGCAGCGCCATGGACCAACTCGAACAGATCGAGAGTGATCTTGCCGGTGACATCCATGACCTTGAACCAGGACAGGTCGGTGAACACCGTCAGGCCGAACAGGAACAGGGCGATGAACATCAGGGTACTGCCCTGTATGTTCAGGGCGTTCTTGGCCAGGTCGCCCAGGCTCTCGCCCAGGGCGCCGCCAGCACCGGCCGGCAGGCCCGTGGCGGCATGGAAATGGATATGCGCCAGCGCCGCGCCGGATAGCACCAGGAATACCAGGCCGATCAGGCGCCAGGAAAACAGCCAGCCACTCCACTGCCAGGGCTCATGGCGCTGGCGGAAGATCTGGTAGGTCTTGATCGCCAGTAACAGCGGGAAGATATAGGCGAAGTAACCCAACACCATGAACAACATGTCGGCGCTGTAGGAACCGGCGGGACCACCGAAGTTCTGCACGTCCTCGATCTTGCTGTTATGACTCCAACCCGGATCGTCCTTGCCATAGGTCAAAAGCGCCATCATCAAGAACAGGCACAAGGCTCCGATGGCGATCAGCGCACCTTCCTTGAGCCGGTAGTGCAACTGTTGACGCCAGAGCGGAACAACGGGTTTGGGTGCTGCGGTGGATTTCTTCAAAACGCGTCTTTTCCTGCGCCAAGGGCGCGTCCAACGGGTGATTGACTACAAATACTGCTCAATCCGAGCAGGTAAATAAAGTTGACCGGCGTAACTGGGGCTACTTTTAACATTCAGTCACTTGCTTCTGAAACAGTGCAATTGCGAATAAGCCCGCCATAACGCCACATTGTACGGGTTTGTTCACTCCATGCCACGCCAGGAAGGCTCGCCGGGCATCGTTTTCTGCCTGTCATACGCTGTTCAATTGGAGCATGCATTCTCTTTGCTGACAAAGGCTTATGAGGTGTTTTTATGAACGACGCGAAGCATTCACGCCTGATCATCCTGGGCTCTGGCCCTGCCGGCTACAGCGCCGCGGTCTACGCCGCCCGGGCCAACCTCAAACCGACCGTGATCACCGGCCTGCAGGCCGGCGGCCAACTGACCACCACCACGGAAGTGGACAACTGGCCTGGCGATGTCGAAGGCCTGACCGGTCCCGTGCTGATGGAACGCATGCAGAAACACGCCGAGCGCTTCGACACCCAGATCGTCTATGACCACATTCACACCGCTCAGTTGCAGCAACGGCCTTTTGTCCTGGTCGGCGACAGCGGCAGCTATAGCTGCGACGCGCTGATCATCGCCACCGGGGCATCGGCGCAATACCTGGGCCTGCCCTCCGAGGAAGCCTTCTCCGGCAAGGGCGTTTCGGCTTGCGCGACCTGCGACGGTTTTTTCTATCGCAACCAGGTAGTGGCGGTGATCGGCGGCGGCAACACCGCGGTAGAGGAAGCCCTGTACCTATCGAACATCGCTCGGGAGGTGCACCTGGTGCATCGCCGCGACAAGCTCCGGGCGGAGAAGATCCTCCAGGACAAGCTGTTCGACAAAGCGGCCAATGGCAACATCCGCCTGCACTGGAACCAGCATCTGGATGAAGTACTCGGCGATGCCAGCGGAGTCACGGGCGCGCGCTTGAGGGACAGCCAGACCGGCACCACCACCGACCTGGCGCTGTCCGGGGTATTCATCGCCATCGGCCACAAGCCCAACACCGACCTGTTCCAGGGCCAACTGCAGATGCGCGACGGCTACCTGCTGGTCAAGGGCGGCAGCGAAGGCGACGTCACCGCCACCGACATCCCCGGAGTGTTCGCCGCTGGCGATGTGGCCGACCACGTCTACCGCCAGGCCGTCACTTCCGCCGGGGCCGGTTGCATGGCTGCCCTGGACGCGGAAAAATTCCTCGACGACAACTAGGGCCTCGCCCTAGGCTTGTGGTAGGTCGCCTGACGGCCTGCCACCGCCCTCCCCTGCCGCAAGTCTGGATGCCATGCTGACCTGGTTACAACGCAACAATCTTGATTTCCCCCCCCTGGAAAAAGCCATGCGCGAGCCCAACGGCCTGTTGGCTGCAGGGGGCGACCTGTCAGCCGAGCGCCTGGTCCAGGCCTACCGCCACGGCTGCTTTCCCTGGTTTTCCGAGGGCCAGCCAATCCTCTGGTGGTCGCCGGATCCGCGTACCGTGTTGTTTCCGAACGAACTGCATGTATCCCGCAGCCTGGCCAAGCTCCTGCGCCAGCAGCGCTACCAGGTCACGTTCGACCAAGACTTCGCCGCGGTCATCAGCGCCTGCGCGGCGCCCCGAACCTATGCCGATGGCACCTGGATCAGCGAGGCGATGCAGAACGCCTACCTGCAACTGCACCAGCGTGGCTACGCCCATTCGGTGGAGGTCTGGGACCAGGGAGTGCTGGTAGGCGGGCTTTACGGACTGGCCATGGGACAGCTGTTCTTCGGCGAATCGATGTTCAGCCGCGCCGACAATGCATCGAAGTTCGGTTTCGCCACACTGGTGGAGCGACTGAAGGACTGGGGTTTCGTCCTGATCGACTGCCAGATGCCCACCGACCATCTGCATAGCCTGGGTGCCCGCGCCATCACCCGCAGGGAATTTTCCGATTACCTGCAACGCCACCTGGACCAGCCGAGCCGCGCCACATGGGTTCCCTAGGCGGGTTTGGCGGGGGTGGCTTACACTTAGAGCCAAAGCTTATCCCGAGGGTTGACTCATGACCGAGTTGGCGCGCCTGAAGTTTTATGCCACTCAACCCCATTCTTGCAGCTACCTGCCCGGCGAACAGGCCACCACCCTGTTCCTCGATCCCAGCCAGCCCATGGATGTGCATGTCTATGCGGATCTGTCGGAAATGGGCTTTCGCCGCAGCGGTGATCATCTGTACCGGCCCCATTGCCAAAACTGCAACGCTTGTGTGCCGGCGCGCATCCCGGCAGCGCAGTTCCTGCCCAATCGCCAGCAAAAACGCATCCTCAAGCGCAACAGCGACCTGACCGTGCAAGCGGCCAAACCCAGTTTCAGCGAAGAATATTTCGACCTGTACCAGCGCTACATCGAGCAACGCCACGCCGATGGCGACATGTTCCCCCCCAGTCGCGATCAATTCTCGACTTTCCTGGTCCGCGACCTGCCTTTCTCGCGCTTCTATGAGTTTCGTCTCGAAGGCCGCTTGCTGGCCGTAGCCGTCACCGATCTGCTGCCCAACGGCCTGTCGGCGGTCTACACCTTCTATGAACCCGACGAAGAACGCCGCAGCCTCGGGCGCTACGCGATCCTCTGGCAGATCGGCGAAACCCTGCGCCTGGGCCTTGACGCGGTCTATCTCGGCTATTGGATCAAGAACTGCAAAAAGATGAATTACAAGACTCAATACCGCCCCATCGAGCTTCTGATCAACCAGCGCTGGGTGCTCCTGAACTAGAAGGTCTTGGCTTGAACCCCACTTTTCGGGCACAATGCACGCCGCTTTTGCCTGGCGCAGTTGCACCGGGCCATTAACTGGACACCGAGGGCTTTACTGCATGTCGAAAGAAGACAGCTTCGAAATGGAAGGCACTGTCGTCGACACCCTGCCCAACACCATGTTTCGCGTGGAGTTGGAAAATGGGCACGTCGTAACCGCGCACATCTCCGGCAAGATGCGCAAGAACTACATTCGTATTCTTACCGGTGACAAGGTGCGCGTCGAGCTGACGCCCTATGACTTGAGCAAAGGGCGTATCACTTACCGCGCTCGCTAAGCAAGTCAATACAAGACGCCCGGCCAAGCCGGGCGTTTTTGTTGGCGCCTGAAAAACCTGCCTGCAGGTTTCAACATCCATTCTCCAGATAGCACAAAGGCACCTTGCGGTGCCTTTGGCATTTCTACGAGACGAACTCTATCAGGCCATTTCCGCCGTGGTCTCGAAATCGAAGGTCAGCTCGCCATCCTTGATGTCGATGTGCACCACACCGCCATGGTCGGACAACTCGCCGAACAGGATCTCTTCGGCCAACGGGCGCTTGATCTTGTCCTGGATCAGGCGCGCCATCGGACGGGCCCCCATGGCTACGTCGTAGCCACCGGCGGCCAGCCAGCTGCGGGCAGCATCGGTCACCTCCAGCTGCACGCGCTTGTCTTCCAACTGCGCCTGAAGCTCGGTAAGGAACTTGTCCACCACGCTCTTGATCACTTCATGGCTCAAGCGACCGAACTGGATGATGGTATCCAGGCGGTTGCGGAACTCCGGCGTGAAGCTCTTCTTGATCACTTCCATGGCATCGGAAGAGTGATCCTGATGAGTGAAACCGATGGAGGCTCGCGCCGCGGTTTCAGCACCGGCGTTGGTGGTCATGATGATGATCACGTTGCGGAAATCCGCCTTGCGCCCGTTGTTGTCGGTCAGGGTTCCGTGATCCATCACCTGCAGGAGCAGGTTGAAGACTTCCGGATGGGCCTTCTCGATTTCATCGAGCAGCAGCACGCAGTGCGGTTGCTTGGTGATCGCCTCGGTCAGCAGTCCGCCCTGGTCGAAACCGACATAACCGGGAGGCGCACCGATCAGGCGCGAAACGGTATGCCGCTCCATGTACTCGGACATGTCGAAGCGCACCAGCTCGATCCCCATGGCCTTGGCCAGTTGCCGCGCCGCTTCGGTCTTGCCGACACCGGTAGGGCCCGCGAACAGGAAGGAACCGACCGGCTTGTCCGGCGACTTCAGGCCCGCACGGGACAGCTTGATGGCGGTAGCCAACGAGTCGATCGCCGCATCCTGGCCGAACACCGTCAGCTTGAGGTCACGCTCGAGGTTGCGCAGCAACTCCTTGTCGGAACTGGTGACATGCTTCGGCGGAATACGGGCAATCTTCGCCACGATATCTTCGACCTGCGCCACTTCGATGCGCTTGACGCGCTTCTCGGCCGGCTGCAGGCGCTGGAAGGCGCCCGCTTCGTCGATGACGTCGATGGCCTTGTCAGGCATATGCCGGTCATTGATATAGCGCGAGGCCAATTCCGCCGCGGCACGCAAGGCTTCGTCGCTGTATTCGATGCCGTGGTGCTGCTCGAAGCGCGCCTTGAGCCCGCGCAGGATACCGATGGTGTCCTCGACCGAAGGCTCGGTGACGTCGACCTTCTGGAAGCGCCGGGCCAGTGCCCGATCCTTCTCGAAAATCCCACGGAACTCCTGGAAAGTGGTCGAGCCGATGCAACGGATGTCACCGGAAGAAAGCAGCGGCTTGAGCAGGTTGGAGGCGTCCATCACCCCACCGGACGCCGCACCGGCACCGATGATGGTATGAATCTCGTCGATGAACAGGATCGCCTGCGGACGCTTCTTCAGCTCGCCCAGAAGCGCCTTGAAGCGCTTCTCGAAGTCGCCACGGTACTTGGTACCTGCGAGCAGGGCGCCCAGATCCAGGGAATACACCACGCTGTTGATCAGCAGGTCTGGCACCTGATTGTCGACGATACGCTTGGCCAGGCCTTCGGCAATCGCGGTCTTGCCCACCCCTGCCTCACCCACCAGCAGCGGGTTGTTCTTGCGCCGGCGAGCCAGGATCTGCGCCACGCGCTCGACCTCATGCTCACGCCCAACCAACGGGTCGATGCGTCCCTGACGGGCCAGTTCATTGAGATTGCTGGCATAGGCATCCAGAGGATTGCCCGAAGAAGACGGCTCACCACCCTCCTCGTCCTGCATTTCCTGCTCACCCTCGGAATGGTCGCCATGCCCGGGCACCTTGGAGATGCCATGGGCGATATAGTTGACCACGTCGATGCGGGCAACGCTCTGCTGCTTGAGCAGGAACACTGCCTGGCTCTCCTGCTCACTGAAGATCGCTACCAGTACGTTGGCACCGGTAACTTCACGCTTGCCAGAACTCTGCACATGAAATACCGCGCGCTGCAGCACCCGCTGGAAACCCAGGGTTGGCTGAGTCTCGCGATCTTCATCGTGTACAGGAATCAATGGCGTAGTGGAGTCGATGAACTCCTGCAGGTCATGCTTGAGCTTGTCGAGGTTCGCTCCGCAGGCACGGAGAACAGTGGCAGCGGCCTCATTATCCAATAGAGCCAACAGGAGGTGCTCGACGGTCATGAACTCATGACGCTTCGAACGGGCCTCCTTGAAGGCGAGATTGAGGGTGACTTCGAGCTCGCGGTTTAACATAGCTTCACCTCATACCCAAGTGGTCGGCGTTAACCGTCCTTCTCGATTTCACAGAGTAGCGGATGCTGGCTTTCCCTGGCGTACTGGTTGACCTGCATGGCCTTGGTCTCGGCGATGTCGCGGGTAAACAATCCACACACTGCCCGTCCTTCGGTATGGACGGCCAGCATGACCTTGGTCGCCAGCTCGCGATTCAGGTTAAAAAACATCTCGAGCACTTCGACGACGAAATCCATCGGGGTGTAGTCATCGTTGAACAAAACCACCTTGTACATCGGCGGCGCCTGAAGCGCAGGCTTGGCCTCCTGTACCGCCAAGCCAGCGGAATCGTCGTCGTGCAAGTCCGGGCGATCCTGATTGAATGTTAGTCGAATCTGGCTGATTGCATGCATGGAAAGAAGGTTCGTCAGTTGTGCAAATACAGTGGTGGGGGCGCCCTGGGGGGAATTCAACTCCGACCGCCGGGTCACCTTGACTATCGGCAAAACGGTGTTACAACCAATAGGGCCCACATTGGGTAATAAACGTCCACGGCGTCAACCTTTTTACCAAGTTTGGCGGTGGATGAACTGGATGATACTCCAGTGATGGAGTCTGTTGCAGAGGGATATGAGTATGGCTAGCGGTAAGGTCAAGTGGTTCAACAATGCCAAGGGTTACGGCTTTATTAATGAGGAGGGCAAGAGCGACGATCTCTTCGCCCACTACTCGGCCATCGAAATGGATGGCTACAAGACCTTGAAAGCCGGGCAGGCCGTGAGCTTCGAGATCATCCAAGGACCCAAGGGGCTGCATGCGGTCAAGATAAGCTCCTTGAAGGCGCCCGGAGAAATCCTTGCCGCCGAGGCCCAGCACGAAAGCGCCTTGAGCTGATTTACCCAACATCCAGTCATAAAAAAACCGGCCGATTCAAGGGATTGAATCGGCCGGTTCGTTTTGCTCGCAGCGTGGCTTACATGTGCGAGATCAGCGCATCACCGAAGGCCGAGGAAGACAGCAGGGTCGCACCGTCCATCAGGCGCTCGAAGTCATAGGTCACGGTCTTGGCCGAGATCGCGCCGTTGGTGCCCTTGATGATCAGGTCCGCCGCTTCGGTCCAGCCCATGTGGCGCAGCATCATCTCGGCCGAGAGGATCAGCGAGCCCGGGTTGACCTGGTCCTTGCCGGCATACTTGGGCGCAGTACCGTGGGTGGCTTCGAACATTGCCACGGTGTCGGACAGGTTGGCGCCTGGAGCGATACCGATGCCACCGACTTCCGCCGCCAGGGCGTCGGACAGGTAGTCACCGTTGAGGTTGAGGGTAGCGATCACATCGTATTCGGCCGGGCGCAGCAGGATCTGCTGGAGCATGGCGTCGGCGATGGCATCCTTGACGATGACGTTCTTGCCGGTTTTCGGGTTCTTGAACTGCATCCACGGGCCACCGTCCAGCAGGGTCGCGCCGAACTCCTCGGCCGCCACTTCATAGGCCCACTCCTTGAAGGCACCTTCGGTGAACTTCATGATGTTGCCCTTGTGCACGATGGTCAGCGAGTCACGATCGTTATCCACCACGTATTGCAGCGCCTTGCGCGCCAGACGCTTGGTGCCCTGCAGGGAGACCGGCTTGACGCCGATGCCGCAGTTTTCATCGAAACGGATCTTGGTGACGCCCATTTCCTCTTTAAGGAACTTGATCACCTTGGTGGCTTCTGCCGAGCCGGCTTTCCACTCGATACCGGCGTAGATGTCCTCGGAGTTCTCACGGAAGATGGTCATGTCCACATCGCCAGGCTTCTTCACCGGGCTGGGCACGCCTTCGAACCAGCGCACCGGACGCAAGCACACATACAGGTCCAGTTGCTGGCGCAGCGCCACGTTCAGGGAGCGGATGCCGCCACCGACCGGAGTGGTCAGCGGGCCCTTGATGGAAACCACGTAATCCTTCACCGCGTCCAGGGTTTCCTGGGGAAGCCAGGTGTCCTGGTCGTACACTTGAGTCGCTTTTTCCCCGGCATACACTTCCATCCAGGAAATCTTGCGTTCGCCGCCGTAGGCTTTTTTCACTGCAGCATCGACAACCTTGATCATGACCGGGCTGATATCAACACCAATACCGTCGCCTTCGATGAAAGGGATAATCGGGTTGTTAGGAACATTGAGAGAATGGTCTGCATTGACGGTGATTTTGTCGCCGACTGCTGGAACCTGAATCTTCTTGTATCCCATGCTGAACTCCGTTGTGTGGATTGAACATCTGGCTGCATTCGAGCGTAACCCAGTTGTATCTGGACGGGAACCTCATGTTCCACCCGGATGCCGTGAAAGCGTTGCAATTCGCGGCCTACAAGCCTGAAAGCAAAGGGAAAAGCGCCAAATTCGAGCACTGGCGACGACTCTACGCCGCCACCTTGCCTGCGACCTTTAGACCAATGGACGAGCGCCCATGCATATGAAGCACCGGCGTTTTGCTAGCCACCTATGTATAATGCCGCCGCTGACCACAGAGTCACGACGGCCGAACGCTCTGCAACCGGAAAAAGACTAGCCGAGACTGGCCGCACGAAGCCGGGTTGTTACCGCAACCCACCCGCTTGACGCTCGACTGATGCACCCAACATCACCGCGAAGAAACCTCGACATTCGGCTCATGGATGACCTTTGAACGAAAGCGCTTTACCCGGCGCACCTCGAGTTTCTGCGCACGCTTTAGCAAAGAAGAGAGTTAATCCGAATATGCCCACCCGCTCGAAGATCATCTACACCTTCACCGACGAAGCACCCGCCCTCGCCACCTATTCCCTGCTGCCTATCGTAGAAGCCTTCACCGCTTCGGCTGATATCGCCGTGGAAACCCGCGACATCTCCCTGGCCGGACGCATCCTCGCCAGCTTCCCCGAGCAGTTGGGCAGCAAAGCCGTGCCGGACCACCTCGCCGAACTGGGCGAGCTGGCGGTCACCCCGCAAGCCAACATCATAAAGCTGCCGAACATCAGCGCCTCGGTACCGCAGCTGCAGGCCGCAATCAAAGAGCTCCAAGCCCAGGGCTACGCCCTGCCGGACTACCCGGAAAACGCCACCACCGACGCCGAGAAAGACGCCAAGGCCCGTTACGACAAGGTCAAGGGCAGCGCCGTGAACCCGGTCCTGCGTGAAGGCAACTCCGACCGCCGCGCTCCACTGTCGGTCAAGAACTACGCACGCAAGCACCCGCACAAGATGGGCAGCTGGGCCCAGGACTCCAAGTCCCACGTGGCCCACATGAGCAACGGCGACTTCTACGGCAGCGAGAAGGCCGCACTGATCGAAGCCGCAGACAGCGTCAAGATCGAGTTGATCGCCCAGGACGGCACCGCCACCGTCCTGAAGGAAAAGACCAGCGTACAAGCCGGTGAGATCCTCGACTGCGCCGTAATGAGCAAGAAGGCCCTGCGCGCCTTCATCGCCGCCGAAATCGAAGACGCCAAGGCAAAGGGCGTACTGCTGTCGGTCCACCTGAAAGCCACCATGATGAAGGTCTCCGACCCGATCATGTTCGGCCAGATCGTTGCCGAGTTCTACCAGGACGCCCTGGCCAAGCACGCCCAGGTGCTGCAGGAAATCGGCTTCAACCTGAACAACGGCATCGGCGACCTGTACGCCCGCATCAAGGCCCTGCCAGCCGAGCAGCAAGCTGCGATCGAGGCTGACATCCAGGCCGTCTACGCCGCTCGCCCTGCCCTGGCCATGGTCAACTCCGACAAGGGCATCACCAACCTGCACGTGCCGAGCGACGTGATCGTCGACGCCTCGATGCCGGCCATGATCCGTGACTCCGGCAAGATGTGGGGCACCGATGGCCAGCTGCACGACACCAAGGCGGTGATTCCGGATCGCTGCTACGCCACCATCTACCAGGCCGTGATCGAAGACTGCAAGGCCAATGGCGCCTTCGATCCGACCACCATGGGCAGCGTGCCGAACGTTGGCCTGATGGCGAAAAAAGCCGAAGAGTACGGCTCCCACGACAAGACCTTCCAGATCAAGGCCGACGGCGTGGTACGCGTTACCGACAGCAAGGGCAACCTGCTGCTGGAACAGAAAGTCGAGGCCGGCGATATCTTCCGCATGTGCCAGACCAAGGACGCGCCGATCCAGGACTGGGTCAAGCTGGCCGTCAACCGCGCCCGTGCCAGCAGCACCCCGGCGATCTTCTGGCTCGACCCGATGCGCGCCCACGACGGCGTGATGATCGAGAAGGTCCAGGCCTACCTGAAGGACCACGACACCAGCGACCTGGACATCCGCATCATGTCGCCGGTCGAAGCCATGAAGTTCACCCTGGCCCGCACCCGCGACGGCAAGGACACCATCTCGGTGACCGGTAACGTACTGCGTGACTACCTGACCGACCTGTTCCCGATCATGGAACTGGGCACCAGCGCCAAGATGCTGTCGATCGTGCCGCTGATGAACGGTGGCGGCCTGTTCGAGACCGGTGCCGGCGGTTCCGCTCCGAAGCACGTGCAACAGCTGCTGGAAGAGAACTTCCTGCGCTGGGACTCCCTGGGTGAGTTCCTGGCCCTGGCCGCCTCCCTGGAGCACCTGGGCAACACCTACGACAACGCCAAGGCCCTGGTCCTGGCCAAGACCCTGGACCAGGCCACCGGCCAGTTCCTGGACAACAACAAGTCGCCATCGCGCAAAGTCGGCAACATCGACAACCGCGGCAGCCACTTCTACCTGGCGCTGTACTGGGCCCAGGCCCTGGCAGCCCAGACCGAGGACGCAGCACTGCAAGCGCAGTTCGCTCCCCTGGCCAAGGCCCTGACCGAGAACGAAGCGACCATCGTCGCCGAGCTCAACGGCGTACAAGGCAAGCCAGTGGACATCGGCGGCTATTACGCAGCCAACCCTGAGCTGGTGAGCAAGGCCATGCGCCCGAGCGCCACGCTCAATGCGGCTATCGCCGCACTGGTTTAAGTCATACCGCTGTAACGCAAACCCCGGCCCTGTGCCGGGGTTTGTGTTTTCTGTACAACACCCTTGCTTGCGACAAGGGGCCGCGATGGGCCAGGCGAAACGCCCGACCTTCATCGCGAGCAAGCTTCGCTCCTACAGGCACGGGTGTTCGTTTTATGATGATCGCCCCACTCAAGACAGAGCCCTACCTATGGAATGGCAACCTCACATCACCGTCGCCACCATCGTCGAGGACCAGGGACGCTTCCTGTTCGTCGAGGAGTTCCAGGGCGAACAGGCCGTGCTCAACCAGCCCGCCGGACACCTGGACGCGAATGAAAGCCTGCTGCAGGCAGCCGTGCGCGAAACCCTTGAAGAAACCGGTTGGGACGTGGAATTGACCGGCGTAGTGGGCATCTACCTCTACACCGCCCCCAGCAACGGCGTGACCTACCAGCGCGTGTGCTTCGCCGCCAGGCCGCTGCGCCACCATCCCGACTACCCACTGGACCACGGCATCATCGGCCCACGCTGGCTGACCCGCGAGCAATTGCTGGAGCAGCGCCCCCAGTGGCGCAGCGAGCTGGTCCTGCAGTGCCTGGACGATTACCTGGCTGGCCAGCCCCACAGCCTGGCACTGATCCGTCCGTCGCTTTGATCGCAGTTTCCCCCTTGCAGGCGTCAGCCTGTTAGAATCCCGTCCTTTTTCCAGACATCCGTTGAATTCCTATGCGTGATCCAGCCCCTTCTGACACCCAAAAGAAGCGCGTCATTGTCGGCATGTCCGGCGGCGTGGATTCTTCCGTTTCCGCCCTCCTGCTGATGGAGCAGGGTTACCAGGTGGAAGGCCTGTTCATGAAGAACTGGGAGGAAGACGACGGAACCGAATACTGCACCGCCATGGACGACCTGGCCGACGCCCAGGCCGTCTGCGACAAGCTGGGCATCAAGCTGCACACCGCCAACTTCGCCGCCGAGTACTGGGACAACGTGTTCGAGCACTTCCTGGAGGAGTACAAGGCTGGCCGCACGCCGAACCCGGACATCCTGTGCAACCGGGAAATCAAGTTCAAGGCGTTCCTGGACTACGCCATGATGCTCGGCGCCGACCTGATCGCCACCGGCCACTATGTGCGTCGCCGTGATATCGACGGCCGCACCGAATTGCTCAAGGGCCTGGACCCGAACAAGGACCAGAGCTACTTCCTGCATGCAGTGGGCGGCGAGCAGATCGCCAAGACCCTGTTCCCGGTGGGCGAACTGGAAAAACCCGAAGTACGCGCCATTGCCGAGAAACATGACCTGGCCACCGCCAAGAAAAAGGACTCCACCGGCATCTGCTTCATCGGTGAACGACGCTTCAGCGACTTCCTCAAGCAGTACCTGCCGGCCCAGCCCGGCGAGATCAGGACCACCGAGGGCGAAGTCATCGGCCGCCATCACGGCCTGATGTACCACACCATCGGCCAGCGCCAGGGCCTGGGCATCGGCGGCCTGAAGGACGCTGGCGACGAGCCGTGGTACGTGCTGGTCAAAGACCTGGAGCACAACGAGCTGATCGTCGGCCAGGGTAATGACCACCCCTGGCTGTTCTCTCGTGCCCTGCTGGCCTCGGAGATCTATTGGGTCAACCCCGTCGATCTCAGCCAGCCTCGGCGCCTGACCGCCAAGGTACGCTACCGCCAGGGCGACCAGCCCTGCACCCTGGAAAAGACCGCCAACGGCTACCGCGCAACCTTCGACGACCCGCAACGCGCCGTGACCCCCGGCCAGTCCGTGGTGTTCTATGACGGTGAAATCTGCCTCGGCGGCGGCGTCATCGAAGTCGCCGAGCCCTGGACCAGCAAGGACCAGCGCCCATGAGCCCGATCCAGGAGCAGTTGACGGCACTGGGCGGGGTGTTCCTGGCCGCGGTACTGGTGGACCGGATCGCCAAGACCGGCCAAGTCAGCGAAGCCGCCCTGAGCTGCATGCTCGGCAGCCTGCTGATCCGCGACCCCAAGGACACCCTGGAAGTCTATGGCGGCGATGATCTGAACCTGCGTGAAGGCTACCGAGCCCTGATCGGCGCCCTGGAGCGCGACCCCAGCTCGCTGCAACGCGAGCCGTTGCGCTACGCCCTGTCGATGCTCGGCCTGGAACGCCAGTTGGCCAAGCGTGGCGACATGCTCGATACCATCGGCAAGCGCCTGCCGCAGATCCAGTCCCAGGTGGAGCACTTCGGCCCAGCCCATGAAAACGTGATCGCCGCTTGCGGCGGGCTGTACCAGGACACCCTGAGCACCCTGCGCCAGCGCATCCAGGTCCATGGCGACATGCGCAACCTGCAGCAGCCGAGCAACGCCTCGAAGATCCGCGCCCTGCTCCTGGCCGGTATCCGCTCGGCACGCCTGTGGCGGCAGCTGGGCGGCCATCGCTGGCAGCTGGTACTGAGCCGGCGCAAACTGCTCAAAGAACTCTACCCCCTGATGCGCAGCCACTGAGCTGCGCTCGCCCAAGCGCTTTTTTCAAGAGCTGCGCGTAAGACGCCGGTCAGTTGGCAACGGACCGGCGGATATTTTCATGTATGATACGCGCCCCATTTCGTTGCCCGACTGTCCGAGAACACCCCATGCAGCTCTCTTCGCTCACTGCGGTTTCCCCTGTTGACGGCCGCTACGCCGGCAAAACCCAGGCCCTGCGGCCCATTTTCAGCGAATACGGCCTGATCCGTTTCCGTGCCCTGGTCGAGGTGCGCTGGCTCCAGCGCCTGGCCGCCCACCCGCAAATCGCTGAAGTGCCGGCCTTCTCCGCCGACGCCAACGCCCTGCTCAACAGCCTGGCCGACGACTTCGCCCTCGAGCACGCCGAGCGCGCCAAGGAAATCGAGCGCACCACCAACCACGACGTCAAGGCCATCGAATACCTGCTCAAGGAGCAAGCCGCCAAGCTCCCTGAGCTGGCCAAGGTCAGCGAATTCATCCACTTCGCCTGCACCAGCGAGGACATCAACAACCTGTCCCACGCCCTGATGCTGCGCGAAGGCCGCGACAGCGTGCTGCTGCCACTGATGCGCCAGATCGCCGAGTCGATCCGCGAACTGGCCCACCGCTTCGCCGACGTGCCGATGCTCTCGCGCACCCACGGCCAGCCAGCCTCCCCGACCACCCTGGGCAAGGAGCTGGCCAACGTGGTGTACCGCCTGGAGCGCCAGATCGCCCAGGTTGCCGCCGTACCGCTGCTGGGCAAGATCAACGGCGCCGTGGGCAACTACAACGCCCACCTGTCGGCCTACTCGGACATCGACTGGGAAGCCAACGCCCGCGCCTTCATCGAAGATGAGCTGGGCCTGGCCTTCAACCCCTACACCACGCAGATCGAGCCGCACGACTACATCGCCGAGCTGTTCGACGCCATTGCCCGCTTCAACACCATCCTGATCGACTTCGACCGGGATATCTGGGGCTACATTTCCCTGGGCTACTTCAAGCAGAAGACCATCGCCGGCGAAATCGGCTCCTCGACCATGCCGCACAAGGTCAACCCGATCGACTTCGAGAACTCCGAAGGCAATCTGGGCATCGCCAACGCATTGTTCCAGCACCTGGCCAGCAAACTGCCGATTTCCCGCTGGCAGCGCGACCTGACCGACTCCACCGTGCTGCGCAATCTGGGCGTCGGCTTCGCCCACAGCGTGATCGCCTACGAAGCCAGCCTCAAGGGAATCGGCAAGCTGGAGCTCAACGCCCAGAAGATCGCCGACGACCTGGACGCCTGCTGGGAAGTACTGGCCGAGCCGATCCAGACCGTGATGCGTCGCTACAACATCGAAAACCCGTACGAAAAACTCAAGGAACTGACACGCGGCAAGGGCATCAGCCCAGAAGCGCTGCAGACTTTCATCGACGGGCTGGACATGCCAGCGGCCGCCAAGGCCGAGCTGAAGCAGCTCACCCCGGCCAGCTACATCGGCAACGCCGCGGCCCAGGCAAAACGCATCTGACGCGCGGCCTGACCTTCTGACGCCCGGCCGCGCCGGGCGTTTTTATTCCTGCTAGAAAAATACATTTTTTCAATAGGTTACACATGAATCCTGATACTCCTCTGCAACTTCTGGGCGGCCTCACCGCGCGGGAATTCCTGCGTGACTACTGGCAGAAGAAACCGCTACTGGTGCGCCAGGCCATGCCTGACTTCCAAAGCCCGATCGATGCCGACGAACTGGCCGGCCTGGCCCTGGAAGAAGAAGTCGAGTCGCGCCTGGTAATCGAAAACGGCGAGCGCCCCTGGGAGCTGCGTCGCGGCCCCTTCGCCGAGGACGAGTTCAGCAAGCTGCCCGAGCGCGACTGGACCCTGCTGGTACAGGCGGTGGATCAGTTCGTGCCGGAAGTCGCCGAGCTGCTGGAACATTTCCGCTTCCTGCCCAGCTGGCGTATCGACGACGTGATGATCAGCTTCGCCGCCCCTGGCGGTAACGTCGGCCCGCACTTCGACAACTACGACGTGTTCCTGCTGCAGGGCCACGGCAAGCGCAACTGGAAGATCGGCCAGATGTGCGACGCTGAAAGCCCGCTGCTGCAGCACGCGGACCTGCGCATCCTCGCCGAATTCGAAGAAACCGAAAGCTGGGTCCTGGAACCCGGAGACATGCTGTACCTGCCGCCACGCCTGGCCCACTACGGCATCGCGGTCAACGACTGCATGACCTACTCGGTAGGCTTCCGCGCACCGAGCGCCGCCGAAGTGCTGACCCACTTCACCGACTTCCTCAGCCAGTTCCTGCCAGACGAAGAGCGCTATACCGACGCTGACGCACAACCGGTCGCCGATCCGCACCAGATCCAGCACGATGCCCTCGACCGCCTCAAGGGCCTGCTGGCCGAACACATGGGCGATGAGCGCCTGCTGCTGACCTGGTTCGGCCAGTTCATGACCGAGCCGCGCTATCCGGAGCTGGTGACAGGCCCGGAAGCGATGGAAGAAGACGAACTGCTGGACAGCCTGGAACAGGGCGCGGTGTTGATTCGCAACCCGAGCGCACGCCTGGCCTGGTCCGAGGTGGATGAAGACTTGTTACTGTTTGCCAGCGGCCAAAGCCGGTTGCTTCCCGGTAAACTGCGCGAACTGTTGAAAATGATTTGCGCCGCCGATGCGCTGCACATCGACAACCTCGGCCCCTGGCTGGCGGATGACGACGGGCGCGGCCTGCTGTGCGAACTGGTCAAGCAAGGGAGCCTGGGATTTGCCGATGAATAAGATTCACGTACGTGTCGCAGACTGGCAAAAGGATAACGCCGAGATCCGGCGCATTCGTGAAGCGGTATTCATTGCCGAACAATCGGTCCCACCCGAGCTGGAGTGGGATTCCGACGATAACGGCGCCGTGCACTTCCTGGCTTTCGAGGGCGACTTCGCCATCGGCACCGCGCGCCTGCTGCCCGACGGCCACGTCGGCCGGGTCTCGGTACTCAAGGACTGGCGCGGCCTGAAAGTCGGCGACGCGCTGATGCGCGCCGTCATCGATGAAGCCGAGAAACGCGGCCTCAAGCAGCAGATGCTCAGCGCCCAGGTCCAGGCCACGCCGTTCTACGAGCGCCTGGGCTTCTCCATCGTCAGCGAGGAATTCCTCGAAGCGGGCATCCCCCACGTCGACATGGTGCGTGGCGCCTGACAGCCCACTCACCCCAGCGTGCAACAGACGCCCCGCCACCCCCTGCGCCTCGAGGCCAGGACCAGGATGGCGGGGCGTTTTGCCGTCCAGGATTCAACTTGCCCCACCCCGGGCCGACAAAGTGTCAAACTCAAGGCCTTACGCCAGCTATTCGCGGAGATAACGGATATGTCCCTACGCACCCTGCTCACGACACTGCTGCTGACCTTCAGCTGTTCGGTCTTCGCCGCCAGCGAAATCGTGCCCCTGAACAACCGCACCAGCGCAGATCTGCTGCCGGTGGCACAGAATTTCCTCGGCAAGGACGGCAAGGTCAGCGCCTACGGCAACCAGTTGATCGTCAACGCCGAGCCGAGCCGCATCGCCGAGCTGCGCGCCTTCATCGCCCAGCTCGACACCCCGGCCAGGCGCCTGCTGATCACCGTCGATACCAACGAGAACAACTTCCAGGGCAACCAGGGCTACGCGGTCAACGGTGCGCCGCAGGCTCGCATCATCAACCGCAGTACCGAAAGCCGTGACGGCGGCATCCAGCAGGTCCAGGCCAGCGAAGGCGTGCCGGCACTGATCCAGGTCGGCCAGAGCATACCCCTGACCAGCACCCAGACGGACTCCTACGGCCGCCTGCAGAACCAGACCCAGTATCGCAACGTCACCCAAGGCTTCTACGTGACAGCAAGCGTCACCGGCGAGACCGTGCACCTGAGCATCAGCACCAACCGTGACCGCATGAGCCAGGAACGTCCCGATGTAGTGAACGTGCAAAGTACCGACACAACGGTCAGCGGACGGCTGGGCGAGTGGATCACCCTGGCTGGCGTCAATCGCCAGACCCAGGCCGACAAACAGGGCCTGGGCCGCAGCTACTCGACCCAGGGCCGGGATGACATGACCTTGCGGGTCAAGGTCGACACCCTGGACCAAGGCACCGAAAACTGACTGATTAGTCGTATTAGACCAAAGATGTAGTGCCTCAAAAAAAGCACTACAAAACATTTGACGAGCCAAAAAACCGCGGGCATGATGGCCTCGCTCCCGCTAATCAGGGGCCCTGGCAAGGGCCTTCGGATCGTTGCTCTAACCCACCCACCTGAGCCGATTCGTGTCTGTACCGCCCACAAGGCGCGTTTGACGAGATTGCGACTGGAACGAAGTTGTCCCGAGGGACGGAAGCGTAATTAGGTAGATCGGCAACACACTGAAGGATCGCATAAAGGCCCACGACGCCCGGACGCACCCTGCAGCTGGCCTCCACCTGCTCACTTCCCCTCGAGCCCATCGTTCACCCGTCGCCATCGCGCCAGACCGACTTGAGCATCCAGCCCCTGGTCAGCGAACAGCCTTCTACGCACTTTTTCAGGACCTGCGTAATCGGCGGAGCAGGAATTTTCCACCAAGACCTATGCGACGAGGTTTATCTCCATGGCACTGACACGCGAACAGCAAATTGCAGCCCTCGAAAAAGACTGGGCCGAAAACCCGCGCTGGAAAGGCGTGACCCGTACCTACACCGCCGCCGATGTCGTTCGCCTGCGTGGTTCCGTCCAGCCAGAGCACACCCTGGCCCGCATGGGCGCGGAAAAACTGTGGAACCTGGTGACCAAGGGCGCCCACCCATCCTTCCGCCCTGAAAAAGATTTCGTCAACTGCATGGGCGCCCTGACCGGCGGCCAGGCCGTGCAACAGGTCAAGGCTGGCATCCAGGCCATCTACCTGTCCGGCTGGCAAGTGGCTGCCGACAACAACTCGGCCGAGTCCATGTACCCAGACCAGTCGCTGTACCCGGTGGATTCGGTTCCAACCGTGGTCAAGCGCATCAACAACTCGTTCCGTCGTGCCGACCAGATCCAGTGGAAAGCCGGCAAGAACCCAGGCGACGAAGGCTACGTCGACTACTTCGCACCGATCGTGGCTGACGCCGAAGCCGGTTTCGGTGGCGTACTGAACGCCTACGAGCTGATGAAGAACATGATCGAGGCAGGCGCTGCCGGCGTTCACTTCGAAGACCAGCTCGCTTCCGTGAAGAAGTGCGGCCACATGGGCGGCAAGGTACTGGTTCCAACCCAGGAAGCCGTACAGAAGCTGACCGCTGCACGTCTGG
Organism: Pseudomonas piscis; assembly: GCF_009380155.1. Taxonomy (GTDB): domain Bacteria; phylum Pseudomonadota; class Gammaproteobacteria; order Pseudomonadales; family Pseudomonadaceae; genus Aquipseudomonas; species Aquipseudomonas piscis. The sequence goes on from NZ_WHUV01000005.1 coordinate 373,995, forward strand.
CAGCCGACGTTGCCGGCGTACCGACCATCATCCTGGCCCGTACCGACGCCAACGCCGCCGACCTGCTGACCAGCGACTGCGACCCATACGACCAGCCATTCGTGGTCGGCGAGCGCACCCAGGAAGGTTTCTACAAAGTACGCGCCGGCCTCGACCAGGCGATCGCCCGAGGCCTGGCCTACGCGCCATACGCCGACCTGATCTGGTGCGAAACCGCCAAGCCGGACCTGGACGAAGCCCGTCGTTTCGCTGAAGCGATCAAGAAGGAATACCCGGACCAGATCCTGTCGTACAACTGCTCGCCTTCCTTCAACTGGAAGAAGAACCTGGACGACGCCACCATCGCCAAGTTCCAGCGCGAGCTGTCGGCAATGGGCTACAAGCACCAGTTCATCACCCTGGCCGGCATCCACAACATGTGGCACGGCATGTTCAACCTGGCGCACGACTACGCCCGCAACGACATGACCGCCTACGTGAAGCTGCAAGAGCAGGAATTCGCCGACGCCTCCAAAGGCTACACCTTCGTGGCGCACCAGCAGGAAGTGGGCACCGGCTACTTCGACGACATGACCACCGTGATCCAGGGCGGCAAGTCCTCGGTAACCGCCCTGACCGGCTCCACCGAAGAAGAGCAGTTCCATTGATCCGGCATCACGCCCCGATCGAGCGGCCAATGCAGACCCGGTAAGAACAACTGCATTGCTGTAAATCTGACGCCCCGACTGGTTCGGGGCGTTTTTTTTACCATCCTGAAGTGGCCAGGGCGATACGGCCGGTATCACCCCCTGCCTCACCTCCCGATTCACAACGCAACCAACGTACAAAAACTGGCAAAACATTGACCCAGGACGGTATCCACTGCAGCGAAACAGGCTAAAAGGTGCGGCCCTGCTACTTGCAGTAACAGGGATATAACAAACAACTTTCCTACCCCCTCGAGGAAAGCAGTTTAAATCAGCGCCCAAACAATATTGATTATCATTTAGATATTGCGACTTTCGTTACAGCCACAACAAAAGATAATTAACGAAACTCCCGCTAATGCCCGCAGGCCGCGGCTTGCGGGGCTACGAAGGCGAGCTATGTCCTTATTACGATAAACAATTTCGCTTCAGAAATTTTACTTGCCCGGTGTTTAGCCATAAAATCAGCGCGATTGATTGCACTGCGACATATCGTCACTGCTTTGTTTCTTTATCAAGCTCAGAGACTCTTGCTCTCTGTTAAGGATTACCAGCATGCCCGAAGCGACAGGACTCATGGCCCACAACTGGGGCTTTGCCATTTTCCTTCTGGGTGTTGTCGGCCTATGCGCCTTCATGCTCGGCCTCTCCAGCCTCCTCGGGTCAAAAGCCTGGGGCCGCAGTAAAAACGAACCGTTCGAGTCCGGCATGCTACCTACAGGTGGCGCCCGCTTGCGGCTCTCAGCCAAATTCTATCTGGTCGCGATGCTCTTCGTGATCTTCGATATCGAAGCCCTATTTCTCTTTGCCTGGTCTGTGTCCGTCCGCGAAAGCGGCTGGACCGGATTCGTCGAAGCTCTCGTTTTCATAGCAATTCTGTTGGCAGGTCTTGTCTACCTTTGGCGGGTGGGGGCTCTTGATTGGGCTCCGGAAGGTCGTCGTAAGCGGCAGGCGAAGCTAAAACAATGAGGCTTTGGCAATGCAATACAATCTCACCAGGATCGACCCCGATGCTCCTAACGACCAGTATCCAATCGGCCAGCGGGAAACCGTCGCCGATCCGTTAGAGGATCAGGTCCACAAAAACATCTTCATGGGCAAGCTGGAAGACGTGCTGAGTGGCGCGGTCAACTGGGGTCGCAAGAACTCCCTGTGGCCGTACAACTTCGGTCTCTCCTGCTGCTACGTGGAAATGACCACCGCCTTCACGGCTCCCCATGACATCGCGCGCTTCGGCGCCGAGGTTATCCGGGCATCGCCACGCCAGGCGGACTTCATGGTCATTGCCGGTACCTGCTTCATCAAGATGGCACCGATCATCCAGCGTCTCTACGAGCAAATGCTCGAGCCCAAGTGGGTCATCTCCATGGGTTCGTGCGCCAACTCCGGTGGCATGTACGACATCTACTCTGTAGTTCAGGGGGTGGACAAGTTCCTGCCCGTGGACGTCTACGTACCTGGCTGCCCGCCCCGTCCCGAGGCATTCCTGCAGGGCTTGATGCTCTTGCAAGAATCCATTGGCCAGGAGCGTCGCCCACTTTCCTGGGTCGTCGGCGACCAAGGCGTATATCGCGCTGAAATGCCGTCGCAGAAGGAACAGCGCCGCGAACAGCGTATTCAGGTCACCAACCTGCGCAGCCCTGACGAAGTCTGATCCAGATCTGTTCTTAACCAAGAAACGAAACTGGCTTCACTCTTTACGTTGACCGAAAGCGATAAAAAACCATGACTACAGGCAGTGCTCTGTACATCCCGCCTTATAAGGCTGACGACCAGGATGTGGTCGTCGAACTCAATAACCGTTTTGGCCCCGAGGCGTTCACCGCCCAGGCCACCCGCACCGGCATGCCGGTGCTGTGGGTCGAGCGCTCCAAGCTCGTCGAAGTCCTGACCTTCCTGCGCAACCTGCCCAAGCCGTACGTCATGCTCTATGACCTGCACGGTGTGGACGAGCGCCTGCGCACCAAGCGCCAGGGCCTGCCAAGTGCCGACTTCAGCGTGTTCTACCACCTGCTGTCGATCGAGCGAAACAGCGACGTGATGATCAAGGTAGCCCTGTCCGAGGGCGACCTGAACCTGCCATCCGTGACCAGTATCTGGCCCAACGCCAACTGGTACGAGCGCGAAGTCTGGGACATGTTCGGCATCGATTTCGCCGGCCACCCTCACCTCTCTCGGATCATGATGCCGCCGACCTGGGAAGGTCACCCGCTGCGCAAGGACTTCCCGGCCCGTGCCACCGAATTCGACCCGTTCAGCCTGAACCTGGCCAAACAGCAGCTGGAAGAAGAAGCAGCCCGCTTCCGCCCTGAAGACTGGGGCATGAAGCGCTCCGGGGCGAACGAGGACTACATGTTCCTCAACCTGGGCCCGAACCACCCTTCGGCCCACGGTGCCTTCCGCATCATCCTGCAGCTGGACGGCGAAGAGATCGTCGACTGCGTACCGGACATCGGCTACCACCACCGTGGCGCCGAGAAAATGGCCGAGCGCCAGTCCTGGCACAGCTTCATCCCCTACACCGACCGCATCGACTACCTCGGCGGGGTGATGAACAACCTGCCGTACGTGCTCTCGGTCGAGAAGCTGGCTGGCATCAAGGTGCCGGAGAAGGTCGACACCATCCGCATCATGCTGGCCGAGTTCTTCCGGATCACCAGCCACCTGCTGTTCCTGGGTACCTACATCCAGGACGTGGGCGCCATGACCCCGGTGTTCTTCACCTTCACCGACCGCCAGCGCGCCTACAAGGTCATCGAGGCCATCACCGGCTTCCGCCTGCATCCGGCCTGGTATCGCATCGGCGGCGTGGCCCACGACCTGCCGCGCGGCTGGGACAAGCTGGTCAAGGAATTCGTCGACTGGTTGCCCAAGCGCCTCGACGAATACACCAAGGCCGCCCTGCAGAACAGCATCCTCAAGGGTCGGACCATCGGTGTCGCCGCCTACAACACCAAGGAAGCCCTGGAGTGGGGCACCACCGGTGCCGGCCTGCGTTCCACCGGTTGCGACTTCGACCTGCGCAAGGCCCGTCCGTACTCGGGTTACGAGAACTTCGAGTTCGAAGTCCCGCTGGCCCACAACGGCGATGCCTACGATCGCTGCATGGTCCGTGTCGAAGAGATGCGCCAGAGTATCCGCATCATCGACCAGTGCATGCGCAACATGCCGGAAGGCCCGTACAAGGCGGACCACCCGCTGACCACGCCGCCACCTAAAGAGCGCACCCTGCAGCACATCGAGACCTTGATCACGCACTTCCTGCAAGTTTCGTGGGGCCCGGTGATGCCGGCCAACGAATCCTTCCAGATGATCGAAGCGACCAAGGGCATCAACAGTTATTACCTGACGAGCGATGGCGGCACCATGAGCTACCGCACCCGGATCCGTACTCCGAGCTACGCGCACCTGCAGCAGATCCCTTCGGTGATCCGCGGCAGCATGGTCGCGGACTTGATCGCGTACCTGGGTAGTATCGACTTCGTTATGGCCGACGTGGACCGCTAAGCATGAACAGCACGCTTATCCAGACAGACCGTTTCGCCCTGAGCGAAACCGAGCGCTCGGCCATCGAGCACGAGATGCATCACTACGAGGACCCGCGCGCGGCGTCCATCGAAGCCTTGAAGATCGTCCAGAAGGAACGTGGCTGGGTGCCGGACGGCGCCATCTATGCCATCGGCGAAGTGCTGGGCATCCCCGCCAGCGACGTCGAGGGTGTGGCTACCTTCTACAGCCAGATCTTCCGCCAGCCAGTGGGCCGCCACATCATTCGCGTATGCGACAGCATGGTCTGCTACATCGGCGGCCATGAGTCGGTGGTCAGCCAGATCCAGAGCGAACTGGGCATCGGCCTCGGCCAGACCACCGCCGACGGTCGCTTCACCCTGCTGCCAGTGTGCTGCCTGGGCAACTGCGACAAGGCCCCGGCACTGATGATCGACGACGATACCTTTGGCGACGTGCAACCTGCCGGCGTCTCCAAGCTGCTGGAGGGTTACGTATGACCATTACTTCCTTCGGCCCGGCCAACCGCATCGCGCGCACGGCCGAAACCCACCCGCTGACCTGGCGCCTGCGTGACGACGGCGAGCCGGTCTGGCTGGCCGAGTACGAATCCAAGAACGGCTATGCCGCAGCCCGCAAGGCGCTGGCGCAGATGTCCCAGGACGATATCGTCCAGGCCGTCAAGGACTCCGGCCTCAAGGGCCGTGGTGGCGCAGGCTTCCCCACCGGCGTGAAGTGGGGCCTGATGCCCAAAGACGAATCCATGAACATCCGCTACCTGCTGTGCAACGCGGACGAAATGGAACCCAACACCTGGAAGGACCGCATGCTGATGGAGCAACAGCCCCATCTGCTGGTCGAAGGCATGCTGATCAGCGCCCGTGCGCTGAAGGCCTACCGCGGCTACATCTTCCTGCGTGGCGAGTACACCACCGCGGCCAAGCACCTGAACCGTGCCATCGAGGAAGCCAAGGCCGCAGGCCTTCTGGGCAAGAACATCCTCGGCAGCGGCTTCGACTTCGAGCTGTTCGTGCACACCGGTGCCGGTCGCTACATCTGCGGTGAAGAAACCGCGCTGATCAACTCCCTGGAAGGCCGTCGCGCCAACCCGCGCTCCAAGCCGCCCTTCCCTGCCGCCGTCGGCGTGTGGGGCAAGCCGACGTGCGTGAACAACGTCGAGACCCTGTGCAACGTGCCGGCCATCGTCGCCAACGGCAACGACTGGTACAAGTCGCTGGCCCGTGAAGGCAGCGAAGACCACGGCACCAAGCTGATGGGCTTCTCCGGCAAGGTGAAGAACCCGGGCCTGTGGGAACTGCCATTCGGCGTCACCGCCCGCGAGCTGTTCGAAGACTACGCCGGCGGCATGCGCGATGGCTTCAAGCTCAAGTGCTGGCAGCCAGGCGGCGCCGGTACCGGCTTCCTGCTGCCCGAGCACCTGGATGCGCAGATGTACGCCGGCGGCATTGCCAAGGTCGGCACCCGTATGGGTACCGGCCTGGCCATGGCGGTGGACGACAGCGTCAACATGGTGTCCCTGCTGCGCAACATGGAAGAGTTCTTCGCCCGTGAGTCGTGCGGCTGGTGCACCCCATGCCGCGACGGTCTGCCATGGAGCGTGAAGATGCTGCGCGCCCTGGAAAAAGGCCAGGGCCGCGCCGAAGACATCGAGACCCTGCTGGGTCTGGTCAACTTCCTCGGCCCAGGCCGTACCTTCTGTGCTCACGCACCGGGTGCCGTCGAGCCATTGGGCAGTGCCATCAAGTATTTCCGGTCCGAGTTCGAGGCCGGTGTCGCTCCAGCAAGTGCTGGCGACGCCCTGCGCCCGAACCTGGCCAAGCCAATCCAGGCCGGGCCGATCGTGGTCGGCGCATAACAAGATGAATTGCGGATGGTCCGTGCCATCCGCCGGCCTCGTGGCCCGCCCGACTCGTTCGGTGCGGGCCGCAGGCCCACCGATTTCCATTAGCCACGCCCGCTCACGCGGGCCAACGAAGAACTTTGAACCATGGCCACTATCCACGTAGACGGCAAAGCGCTCGAAGTCAACGGTGCGGACAACCTGCTACAGGCTTGTCTGTCACTCGGCCTCGACATCCCCTATTTCTGCTGGCACCCGGCGCTCGGTAGCGTCGGCGCCTGCCGGCAGTGTGCGGTCAAGCAGTACACCGACGAGAACGACACCCGCGGTCGTATCGTCATGTCCTGCATGACACCTGCCTCCGACGGCACTTGGATCTCCATCGAAGACGAGGAATCCAAGGCGTTTCGCGCCAGCGTCGTCGAATGGCTGATGACCAACCACCCGCACGACTGCCCGGTGTGCGAGGAAGGCGGTCACTGCCACCTGCAGGACATGACGGTAATGACCGGCCACAACGAGCGCCGCTACCGTTTCACCAAGCGTACCCACCAGAACCAGGAGCTCGGCCCGTTCATCGCCCACGAGATGAACCGCTGCATCGCCTGCTATCGCTGCGTGCGCTACTACAAGGACTACGCTGGCGGCACCGACCTGGGTGTCTACGGCGCCCACGACAACGTGTACTTCGGTCGCGTCGAAGATGGCGTGCTGGAAAGCGAATTCTCCGGCAACCTCACCGAGGTCTGCCCGACCGGTGTGTTCACCGACAAGACCCACTCCGAGCGCTACAACCGCAAGTGGGACATGCAGTTCTCGCCGAGCATCTGCCATGGCTGCTCCAGCGGCTGCAACATCAGCCCCGGCGAGCGCTACGGTGAACTGCGACGCATCGAGAACCGCTTCAACGGTTCGGTCAACCAGTACTTCCTCTGCGACCGTGGCCGCTTCGGTTATGGCTACGTCAATCGCAAGGATCGTCCTCGCCAGCCACGCCTGGCCGACGGCACCAAGCTGAACCTGGACCAGGCCCTGGACCAGGCTGCCGACCTGCTGCGCGGACGCAACATCGTTGGCATCGGCTCGCCACGCGCCAGCCTGGAAAGCAACTATGCGTTGCTGGAACTGGTCGGCGCCGAGCACTTCTATTCCGGTATCGAAGCCAGCGAGCTGGAGCGTATCCGCCTGGCGATGCAAGTGCTCAAGGACAGCCCGCTGCCAATTCCCAACCTGCGTGAAGTGGAAGACCACGACGCGGTGTTCGTCCTCGGCGAGGACCTGACCCAGACCGCCGCCCGCATGGCCCTGGCCCTGCGCCAGTCGGTCAAGGGCAAGGCCGAGGAAATGGCCGACGCCATGCGCGTCCAGCCATGGCTCGACGCTGCGGTGAAGAACATCGGCCAGCACGCGCTGAACCCGCTGTTCATCGCCAGCCTGGCTGCAACCCGCCTCGATGACGTCGCCGAAGAGTGTGTACACGCCGCTCCCGACGACCTGGCCCGCATCGGTTTCGCCGTGGCCCACGCCATCGACGCCAGCGCGCCGGCGGTGGAAGGCCTGGACCGCGAAGCCCAGGAACTGGCCCAGCGCATCGCCGATGCCCTGTTGGCAGCCAAGCGCCCGCTGATCGTGTCCGGTACCTCCCTGGGCTCCAAGGCACTGATCGAGGCCGCGGCCAACATCGCCAAGGCCCTGAAGCTGCGTGACAAGGCCGGCTCCATCAGCCTGGTGGTGCCAGAGGCCAACAGCCTCGGCCTGGCCATGCTCGGTGGCGAATCGGTGGACGCGGCCCTGCAAGCGGTGATCGACGGCCGTGCCGACGCCATCGTGGTCCTGGAAAACGACCTGTACACCCGCACCGACGCGGCCAAGGTGGATGCCGCACTGAGCGCCGCCAAGGTGGTGATCGTGGCCGACCACCAGCAGACTGCTACCGTGGAACGCGCGCACCTGGTGCTGTCCGCGGCGAGCTTCGCCGAAGGCGATGGCACCCTGGTCAGCCAGGAAGGTCGCGCCCAGCGCTTCTTCCAGGTCTTCGACCCGACCTACCTGGACGCCAGCATCATGGTCCACGAAGGCTGGCGCTGGCTGCACGCCCTGCGCAGCACCCTGCTGAACAAGCCGGTGGACTGGACCCAGCTGGACCAGGTGACCGCTGCCTGCGCCGCGAGCAACACGCAACTGGCCAGCATCGTCGATGCCGCGCCGTCCGCTGCGTTCCGCATCAAGGGCATGAAGCTGGCGCGCGAACCCCTGCGCTACAGCGGCCGGACCGCCATGCGCGCCAACCAGAGCGTGCACGAACCGCGCACTCCGCAAGACCCGGATACCGCCTTCGCCTACTCCATGGAAGGTTACTCGGGCTCCGCCGAGCCTCGCTCGCAAGTGCCATTCGCCTGGTCGCCGGGCTGGAACTCGCCGCAAGCCTGGAACAAGTTCCAGGACGAAGTCGGCGGCCACCTGCGCGCCGGTGACCCGGGTACCCGCCTGATCGAAAGCCAGGGCGATCGCCTGAGCTGGTTCGCCAGCGCACCGAAGGCCTTCTCCCCGGCCCAGGGCACCTGGCAGGCCGTGCCGTTCTACCACCTGTTCGGCAGCGAGGAGAACTCCTCGAAGGCCGCTCCGGTACAGGAACGCATTCCAGCTGCCTACGTGGCCCTGGCCAAGTCCGAGGCCGACCGCCTGGGCGTCAACGATGGCGCCATGCTCGCGGTGAGCCTGGCTGGCCAGACCCTGCGCCTGCCGCTGCGGATCAACGAAGAGCTGGGTGCCGGCCTGGTAGCCCTGCCAGTCGGCCTGGCCGGAATTCCTCCGGCGTTCGCTGGCTTTTCCGTTGACGGTCTGCAGGAGGCGGCGCAATGAGTTGGTTTACCCCTGAAGTGATCGACGTGATCCTCACGGTCGTCAAGGCGATCGTCATCCTGCTGGCGGTGGTGATCGCCGGTGCGTTGCTGAGCTTCGTCGAACGTCGCCTGCTGGGCTGGTGGCAGGACCGCTACGGTCCGAACCGCGTTGGCCCGTTCGGCATGTTCCAGATCGCCGCCGACATGCTGAAGATGTTCTTCAAGGAAGACTGGACCCCGCCGTTCGCCGACAAGGTGATCTTCACCCTGGCACCGGTGGTGGCCATGAGCGCCCTGTTGATCGCCTTCGCGATCATCCCGATCACCCCGACCTGGGGTGTCGCGGACCTGAACATCGGCCTGCTGTTCTTCTTCGCCATGGCTGGCCTGTCGGTCTACGCGGTGCTGTTCGCCGGCTGGTCGAGCAACAACAAGTTCGCCCTGCTGGGCAGCTTGCGTGCCTCGGCCCAGACCGTGTCCTACGAAGTGTTCATGGGCCTGGCGCTGATGGGCATCGTGGCCCAGGTCGGTTCGTTCAACATGCGCGACATCGTCGAGTACCAGGCGCAGAACCTGTGGTTCATCATTCCGCAGTTCTTCGGCTTCTGTACCTTCTTCATCGCAGGCGTGGCCGTGACTCACCGTCACCCCTTCGACCAGCCCGAAGCGGAACAGGAACTGGCCGACGGTTACCACATTGAATATGCCGGCATGAAGTGGGGCATGTTCTTCGTTGGCGAATACATCGGCATCATCTTGATCTCGGCACTGCTGGTCACCCTGTTCTTCGGTGGCTGGCACGGTCCGTTCGGCATCCTGCCGCAACTGTCCTTCGTCTGGTTCGCTTTGAAAACCGCGTTCTTCATCATGCTGTTCATCCTGCTGCGCGCCTCGATCCCGCGCCCACGCTATGACCAGGTGATGGACTTCAGCTGGAAGTTCTGCCTGCCGCTGACCCTGATCAATTTGCTGGTGACCGCTGCGCTCGTGCTCTACAACGCGCCAGCCGTTGCGGCCCAGTGAGGATTTGACCCATGTTCAAATATATTGGCGACATCGTGAAGGGTACTGGTACCCAGTTGCGCAGCCTGGTCATGGTCTTCGGCCATGGCTTTCGCAAGCGCGACACCCTGCAATACCCGGAAGAGCCGGTGTACCTGCCACCCCGCTATCGTGGTCGCATCGTACTGACCCGCGATCCCGACGGCGAAGAGCGCTGCGTAGCCTGCAACCTGTGCGCGGTGGCCTGCCCGGTGGGCTGCATCTCGCTGCAAAAAGCTGAAACCGAAGACGGTCGCTGGTACCCGGACTTCTTCCGCATCAACTTCTCGCGCTGCATTTTCTGTGGTCTCTGCGAGGAAGCCTGTCCGACCACCGCGATCCAGCTGACACCGGATTTCGAGATGGCCGAGTTCAAACGTCAGGACCTGGTTTACGAGAAGGAAGATCTGCTGATCTCCGGTCCCGGAAAGAACCCTGATTACAACTTCTATCGTGTTGCAGGTATGGCCATTGCCGGTAAGCCCAAAGGCACCGCGCAGAACGAAGCCGAGCCGATCAACGTGAAGAGCTTGCTGCCTTAAGGAAGAACGATGGAATTCGCTTTCTATTTCGCGTCAGGTGTTGCGGTGGTCTCCACGCTTCGTGTGGTGACCAATACCAACCCTGTGCACGCCCTGCTCTACCTGATCATTTCGCTGATCGCCGTGGCGATGACCTTCTTCAGCCTCGGCGCGCCGTTCGCCGGAGCCCTGGAAGTGATCGCCTACGCCGGCGCCATCATGGTGCTGTTCGTATTCGTGGTGATGATGCTCAACCTCGGTCCGGCTGCCGTCCAGCAAGAGCGTATCTGGCTCAAGCCGGGCATCTGGATCGGGCCGGTGATCCTCGCTGCCCTGCTGCTGGTCGAACTGCTGTACGTACTGTTCAGCCACCAGAGCGGTGCCGGCATCGGTCAAACCACCGTAGACGCCAAGGCCGTGGGCATCAGCCTGTTCGGTCCTTACCTGCTGGTGGTCGAACTCGCCTCGATGCTGCTGCTCGCCGCAGCCGTCACGGCGTTCCACTTGGGCCGCAACGAGGCGAAGGAGTAATACGATGCCTACTATCCCTCTCGAGCATGGGCTGGCGGTTGCCGGCATCCTGTTCTGCCTCGGTCTGGTCGGCCTGATGGTCCGCCGTAACATCCTCTTCGTGTTGATGAGCCTGGAAGTGATGATGAACGCCTCGGCACTGGCCTTCATCGTCGCTGGCGCCCGCTGGGCGCAGCCGGATGGACAAGTGATGTTCATCCTGGTGATCAGCCTGGCAGCCGCCGAGGCCAGTATTGGCCTGGCGATCCTGCTGCAGTTGTATCGCCGCTTCCACACTCTCGACATCGATGCTGCCAGTGAGATGCGCGGATGAACCTTCTCTTCCTGACTTTCGTCTTCCCCCTGATCGGCTTCCTGCTGCTGTCGTTCTCCCGCGGGCGGTTCTCGGAGAACCTGTCCGCGCTGATCGGCGTCGGCTCGGTAGGCCTCTCTGCCGCCACCGCCGCCTACGTGATCTGGCAGTTCAATGTCGCGCCGCCCGCAGGCGGCGCGTACAGCCAGCTGCTGTGGCAGTGGATGTCGGTGGACGGCTTCGCGCCGAACTTCACCCTGTACCTGGACGGCCTGTCGGTGACCATGCTCGGCGTGGTGACCGGCGTCGGCTTCCTGATCCACCTGTTCGCCTCCTGGTACATGCGTGGCGAAGCCGGCTACTCGCGGTTCTTCTCCTACACCAACCTGTTCATCGCCAGCATGCTGTTCCTGATCCTCGGCGATAACCTGCTGTTCATCTACTTCGGTTGGGAAGGCGTGGGCCTGTGCTCGTACCTGTTGATCGGTTTCTACTACAGCAACCGCAACAACGGTAACGCCGCACTCAAGGCCTTCATCGTCACCCGTATCGGCGACGTGTTCATGGCCATCGGCCTGTTCATCCTGTTCCAGCAACTGGGCACCCTGAACGTCCAGGAGCTGCTGGTAGCCGCGCCGCAGAAGTTCCAGGCCGGTGACTTCTGGATCACCCTGGCCACCCTGATGCTGCTCGGCGGCGCCGTCGGTAAATCGGCCCAGCTGCCGCTGCAGACCTGGTTGGCGGACGCGATGGCGGGCCCGACCCCGGTTTCGGCACTGATCCACGCCGCGACCATGGTGACCGCGGGTGTCTACCTGATCGCCCGTACCCACGGCCTGTTCACCCTGGCGCCGGAAATCCTGCACCTGGTGGGCCTGGTCGGCGGCGTGACCCTGGTACTGGCCGGCTTCGCCGCGCTGGTGCAGACCGACATCAAGCGCATCCTCGCCTACTCGACCATGAGCCAGATCGGCTACATGTTCCTGGCCCTGGGCGTGGGTGCCTGGGATGGCGCGATCTTCCACCTGATGACCCACGCCTTCTTCAAGGCCCTGCTGTTCCTGGCCTCCGGTGCGGTGATCGTGGCCTGCCACCACGAGCAGAACATCTTCAAGATGGGCGGCCTGTGGAAGAAACTGCCCCTGGCCTACGCCAGCTTCATCGTCGGTGGCGCGGCCCTGGCGGCCCTGCCCCTGGTTACCGCCGGTTTCTACTCCAAGGACGAGATCCTCTGGGAAGCCTTCGCCAGCGGCAACCAGGGCCTGCTGTATGCCGGCCTGGTGGGTGCGTTCATGACCTCGCTGTACACCTTCCGCCTGATCTTCATCGCCTTCCACGGTGAAGCCAAGACCGAAGCTCACGCCGGTCACGGTATTTCCCACTGGCTGCCGCTGGTGGTGCTGATCGTGCTGTCCACCGGTATCGGCGCGATGATCACTCCGCCCCTGCACGGCGTGCTGCCCCTGAGCGCCGGCCATGCTGGCGGCGAAGCCAAGCACAGCCTGGAAATCGCCTCGGGCGCCATCGCCCTGGCCGGTATCCTGCTGGCCGCCCTGTTGTTCCTTGGCAAGCGTCGCGTGGTAACTGCCATCGCCAACAGCGGCATCGGGCGTCTGCTCTCGGCCTGGTGGTTCGCCGCCTGGGGCTTCGACTGGATCTACGACAAACTGTTCGTCAAGCCATACCTGGCGATCAGCCATGTACTGCGCAAGGACCCGCTCGATCAGACCATCGGTTTGATCCCGCGTATGGCCAAGGGGGGCCACAACTCCCTGAGCCGTACCGAAACCGGTCAACTGCGTTGGTACGCCGCCTCGATGGCTGCCGGTGCCGTGCTGGTCATCGGCGCCGTCGTGCTGGTAGCGGTCTGATATGAACCTTGCGAACTTGCGAAAGGAATTGAGCCCGTCATGATTCTGCCTTGGCTAATCCTGATCCCCTTCATCGGCGGCCTGCTGTGCTGGCTGGGTGAGCGCTTCGGCGCCACCCTCCCCCGCTGGATTGCGCTGTTGACCATGACCCTGGAACTCGCCCTCGGCCTCTGGCTGTGGGCCCACGGTAACTATTCATTTGCTCCGGCGCCTGGCGTCGATCCGACTTGGGCCATCGAGTTCAAGCACCAGTGGATCCAGCGCTTCGGCATCAACGTGCACCTGGCCCTGGACGGCCTGTCGCTGTTGATGATCCTGCTGACCGGCCTGCTGGGTATCCTCTCGGTACTCTGCTCCTGGAAAGAGATCGAGCGCCACGTGGGCTTCTTCCACCTGAACCTGATGTGGATCCTGGGCGGCGTTGTCGGCGTGTTCCTGGCGCTGGACCTGTTCATGTTCTTCTTCTTCTGGGAAATGATGCTGGTGCCGATGTACTTCCTCATCGCGCTCTGGGGTCATAGCTCGGCCGATGGCAAGAAGACCCGGATCTACGCGGCGACCAAGTTCTTCATCTTCACCCAGGCTTCCGGCCTGATCATGTTGGTGGCGATCCTGGGTCTGGTGCTGGTCAACTTCAACAACACCGGGGTGATCACCTTCGATTACGCCCAGTTGCTGAAGACCAAGATGTCCACCGCCACCGAGTACATCCTGATGCTCGGCTTCTTCATCGCCTTCGCGGTGAAGCTGCCGGTGGTGCCGTTCCACTCCTGGCTGCCTGACGCTCACGCCCAGGCACCGACCGCCGGTTCCGTGGACCTGGCCGGTATCCTGCTCAAGACCGCGGCCTATGGCCTGCTGCGCTTCGCCCTGCCGTTGTTCCCCAACGCTTCGGCGGAGTTCGCACCGATCGCCATGACCCTGGGCCTGATCGGCATCTTCTACGGTGCCTTCCTGGCCTTCGCCCAGACCGACATCAAGCGCCTGATCGCCTTCTCCAGCGTGTCCCACATGGGCTTCGTGCTGATCGGCATCTACTCCGGCAGCCAGCAAGCCCTGCAGGGCGCGGTGATCCAGATGCTGGCCCACGGTGTTTCGGCAGCCGCGCTGTTTATCCTCAGCGGCCAGCTGTACGAGCGCACCCATACTCGCGACATGCGGGAAATGGGCGGCCTGTGGTCGCGTATCGCCTACCTGCCGGCCATCAGCCTGTTCTTCGCAGCCGCCTCCCTGGGGCTGCCGGGCACCGGCAACTTCGTCGGCGAGTTCCTGATCCTGATCGGTACCTTCGTCAGCGCGCCATGGATCACCGCGATCGCCACTTCCGGCCTGGTGTTCGGCTCGGTCTACTCGCTGATCATGATCCACCGTGCCTACTTCGGCCCCTCCAAGTCGGATGCGGTGCTGCACGGCATGGATGCTCGCGAACTGATCATGGTGCTGGGACTGGCGGTACTGCTGATCTACATCGGCGTGTACCCGCAACCGTTCCTCGATACCTCTGCCGCCACCATGCATGGCGTGCAGCAATGGCTCAGCACCGCCTTCACTCAACTCGCTTCGGCCCGGTAAGAGCGCTATGGACTTTACGATTCAACACTTTATCGCCCTGGCGCCGCTGTTGATCACCAGCGCCACCCTTGTGGTGGTGATGTTGGCGATCGCCTGGCGTCGCAATCACGCCCAGACCTTCCTCCTCTCGGTGGCGGGCCTGAACCTGGCATTGCTGTCGATCTTCCCGGTGCTGAAAGTGGCACCCATCGCGGTCACGCCGCTGTTGCAGATAGACCAGTTCGCATGCCTCTACATGGCCCTGATCCTGGTGGCCACCCTGGCCTGCGTGACCTTGGCCCACGCCTACCTGGGCGACGGCAGCAGCGGTTACCCGGGCAACCGTGAAGAACTGTACCTGCTGATCCTCCTGGCCGCCGCAGGTGGCCTGGTGCTGGTCAGCGCGCAGAACCTGGCTGGCCTGTTCATCGGCCTGGAACTGCTGTCGGTACCGGTCTACGGCCTGGTGGCCTATGCCTTCTTCAACAAGCGCTCCCTGGAAGCCGGCATCAAGTACATGGTGCTGTCGGCCGCCGGCTCGGGCTTCCTGTTGTTCGGCATGGCCCTGCTCTACGCCGAAGCCGGCAGCCTGAGCTTCAGCGGCATCGGCCAGGCCCTGGCGGCCACCGGCCTGCCAAGCCCGCTGGCACAGCTGGGCCTGGGCATGATGCTGGTCGGCCTGGCGTTCAAGCTGTCGCTGGTGCCTTTCCACCTGTGGACCCCGGACGTCTACGAAGGGGCTCCTGCCCCGGTAGCCGCCTTCCTGGCCACCGCCAGCAAGGTCGCGGTGTTCGCGGTGCTGGTGCGCCTGTTCCAGCTGTCGCCAGTGGCCAGCAGTGGCGTCCTGAGCAACGTCCTGACCGTGATCGCCATTGCCTCCATCCTGGTGGGTAACCTGCTGGCGCTGACCCAGAGCAACCTCAAGCGCCTGCTGGGTTACTCGTCCATCGCCCACTTCGGCTACCTGCTGATCGCCCTGGTGGCGAGCAAGGGCCTGGCGATGGAAGCCATCGGCGTGTACCTGGTCACCTACGTGATCACCAGCCTCGGCGCCTTCGGCGTGATCACCCTGATGTCCTCGCCTTACAAAGGTCGCGACGCCGACGCCCTGTACGAGTACCGCGGCCTGTTCTGGCGCCGTCCGTACCTGACCGCCGTGCTGACCGTGATGATGCTGTCCCTGGCCGGTATCCCGCTGACCGCGGGCTTCATCGGCAAGTTCTACATCATCGCCACCGGTGTCGAAGCGCATCAATGGTGGCTGGTAGGCTCGCTGATCCTGGGTAGCGCCATCGGCGTGTTCTACTACCTGCGCGTGATGGTCACCCTGTACCTGATCGAGCCGAACCTGCGTCGCGTCGATGCCCAGCTGCACTGGGAACAGAAAGCCGGTGGCGTCATGCTGCTGGCCATCGCGCTGCTGGCGTTCTTCCTCGGCGTGTACCCGCAGCCACTGCTGACCCTGGTCCAGCATTCCGGCCTGGCGGGCTGATCGCCCAAGCAACGACGCTCCACACAAAACGGCACCTTCGGGTGCCGTTTTGCATTTCAGGCGCCCTGCCCTCCCCTCTTCCCATCAATACTCGGAATCCTCCCTGGCGCTCCGGCGATTGATTCCGAAAGCCGCTTGCGGATCCCCGTCCTAGGCTATCCCCTCGGTCTGGCAACGAGCCGGAGCATCTCTGGAAAATGAGGTCGAGGACAGAAGCAATGAGCAGACACGAGATCTTTCCCGAGCCACTGGAGGGCGTCCAGGCCCTCACCCTGGAGCGCCAGGGCAAGATCACCCTGCGCAGCCAGCAGGTGAAGCTCGCCAAGCTGCCGCCCATCAGCGCTGCCGAGGTCCTGAAGGTCCGCCAGCGACTGAACCTGTCGCGCTCGGTATTCGCCATGTACCTGCGCACCAACACCCGTACCCTGGAGAATTGGGAACAAGGCCGCGCCACTCCCAGTGCCCAGGCCACCACCTTGATCCGCCTGGTCGAACGCTTCCCGGATACCATGCAGCGCCTGGCAGCGCTGACCTGAGGGGGCTTTTTCCCGCAGCCAATAAAAAACCCGCACGAGGCGGGTTTTTTATTGCTTGCGAACCAGGGCTCAGTCAGCCAGGCGCCAGGTGGTGCCGCCCTTGCCGTCTTCCAGGATCACGCCCATGGCGGTGATCTGGTCACGGATCCGGTCGGACTCGGCCCAGTCCTTGTTGGCCCGGGCCGCCAGGCGGGCCTGGATCAGCGCTTCGACCTGCGCCGCGTCGACTCGACCACCGGCATCGGCCTGCAGGAAGTCCTCGGCCTCCAGTTGCAGTACGCCCAGTACGTCTGCCAGTTGCCGCAAGCGGGCCGCCAGGCCTGCCGCCGCGTCGAGATCGCTCTCACGCAGGCGGTTGATCTCGCGCACCATCTCGAACAGCACGGCACAGGCTTCCGGGGTACCGAAGTCGTCGTTCATCACCTGGGTGAAACGCTCGACGAAGGCCTCGCCGCCGGCAGGGGTCACTTTAGGCAAGCCCTTGAGCGCGTGGTAGAACCGCTCCAGGGCGCCCTTGGCGTCCTTGAGGTTGTCTTCCGAGTAGTTGATCGCGCTGCGGTAGTGGCTGGACACCAACAGGTAGCGCACCACCTCCGGATGGTACTTGTCGAGCACGTCGCGGATGGTGAAGAAGTTGTTCAAGGACTTGGACATCTTCTCGCCATTGATGCGGATCATGCCGCAGTGCATCCAGGCATTGGCGTAGGTCTTGCCGGTGGCCGCCTCGCTCTGGGCGATCTCGTTCTCATGGTGCGGGAACTCCAGGTCGCTGCCGCCACCATGGATGTCGAAGGTCTCGCCCAGGCAGCAGGTGGACATCACCGAGCACTCGATATGCCAGCCCGGACGCCCGGCGCCCCACGGCGACTCCCAGCTCGGCTCGCCCGGCTTGGTGGCCTTCCACAGGACGAAGTCCAGCGGGTCCTGCTTGGCTTCGTCGACCTCGATCCGCGCACCGATGCGCAGGTCCTCGATCTTCTTGCGCGACAGCTTGCCGTAGCCCATGAACTTGGCGACGCGGTAGTACACGTCGCCATTGCCAGGTGCGTAGGCATAACCCTTGTCGATCAGGGTCTGGATCATGCTCAGCATGCCCGGGATATGATCCGTGGCCCGTGGTTCCAGGTCCGGCTTCTTGATGTTCAGCCGGGCCTCGTCCTCGTGCATGGCCGTGATCATGCGCTCGGTCAAGGCGTTGTACGGCTCGCCGTTCTCCCGCGCCCGATTGATGATCTTGTCTTCGATATCGGTGATGTTGCGCACGTAGGTCAGGTTGTAGCCGCTGAAACGCAACCAGCGGGTCACCAGGTCGAAGGCGACCATGCTGCGGCCATGGCCGATGTGGCAGTAGTCGTATACGGTCATGCCGCACACGTACATGCGCACATTGTTGCCATCCAGGGGCTTGAAGACTTCTTTGCTCTTGGTGAGCGTGTTGTAGATCGTTAGCACGTTAGTTCCTTGACTGAATCACTGACCCCAGGAGTCGCGCAGGGTCACGGTACGGTTGAATACCGGGGCACCTGGTTTCGAGTCCTTGATATCCGCGCAGAAGTAGCCTTCGCGCTCGAACTGGAAACGGTCCTCCGGCTGTGCGTTGCCCAACGAGGGTTCGGCACGACAACCAGTGAGCACTTGCAGGGAGTCAGGGTTGATGTTGTCCAGGAAACTCGCGCCGTCCTCGGCCTTCTCCGGGTTCGACGAACGGAACAGGCGATCGTACAGGCGCACTTCGCACTCGACGCTGGCGGCCGCCGGCACCCAGTGGATCACGCCCTTGACCTTGCGGCCCTCCGGGTTCTTGCCCAGGGTGTCCGGATCGTAGGAGCAGCGCAGTTCGACGATGTTGCCATCGGCATCCTTGATCGCCTCGTCGGCGCGGATCACGTAGCTGCCGCGCAGGCGCACTTCACCGGCCGGCTCCAGGCGCTTGTAGCCTTTTGGTGGCTCTTCCATGAAGTCGTCACGATCGATGTAGATTTCACGGGCGAATGGCAGCACGCGCACGCCCATGTCTTCTTTCGGATGACGCGGCAGCTCGAGGTTCTCGACCTGGTCTTCCGGGTAGTTGGTGATCACCACCTTCAATGGGCGCAGCACGCACATGGCACGCGGAGCGCTCTGGTCGAGGTCGTCACGGATGCTGAATTCGAGCATGCCGAAATCCACCACGCCGTCGGAACGGTTGGTGCCGATCATCTCGCAGAAGTTGCGGATCGACTTGGGGGTGTAGCCGCGACGGCGGAAGCCCGACAGGGTCGACATGCGCGGGTCGTCCCAGCCATTGACGTGCTGCTCGTCCACCAGTTGCTTGAGCTTGCGCTTGCTGGTGATGGTGTAGTTCAGGTTCAGGCGGCTGAACTCGTACTGGCGTGGCTTGCACGGCACCGACAGGTTGTCCAGGAACCACTCGTACAGCGGACGATGGCTCTCGAACTCCAGGGTGCAGATCGAATGGGTGATGCCTTCGATGGCGTCCGACTGGCCGTGGGTGAAGTCGTAGATCGGGTAGATGCACCACTTGTCGCCGGTCTGGTGGTGATGGGCATGGCGGATGCGGTAGAGGATCGGGTCACGCAGGTTCATGTTCGGCGAAGCCATATCGATCTTGGCCCGCAGTACGCGCTCGCCGTCCTTGAACTCGCCGGCCTTCATGCGGGCGAACCAGTCCAGGTTCTCTTCCACCGAGCGCTCGCGGAACGGGCTGTTCTTGCCCGGCTCGGTGAGGGTGCCACGGTATTCCTTGGCCTGCTCGGGAGTCAGGTCGTCGACATAGGCCTTGCCTGCCTTGATCAGCTCCACTGCCCAATCGTGCAACTGGTCGAAATATTGCGAGGCATAGCGCACTTCACCGGCCCATTCGAAGCCCAGCCACTTGACGTCGCGCTCGATGGCGTCGATGTACTCCTGGTCTTCCTTGGCCGGGTTGGTGTCGTCGAAACGCAGGTGGGTGACGCCACCGAATTCCTGGGCCAGGCCGAAGTTCACGCAGATCGACTTGGCGTGACCGATGTGCAGGTAGCCGTTGGGCTCCGGCGGGAAGCGGGTCACGATCTGCGTGTGTTTACCCGAGTCCAGGTCCGCCTGGATGATCGGGCGCAGGAAGTTGACCGGTACGGCCGGTCCAGTCTTGGAATTGGAGGTAGGGTCGACAGTGGGCTTGCTCATAGGATCCTTGAACGTACAAGTGCGCGGCCGGATGCGGCCTGATAAATCAAAACGGATATCATAGCCGATGCTGTCAAGTGCCTGACAGAGCGCAGCTTTAAAACTGCGGCTATTAATAGCAGGCAAGTTAAAAAACCACCTCGAAATTCATGGCTCTCAGGCTAAACTGCGCTCCTTGGCCGCAGGATGCGCCAGATCGGTCCGGACCGCTTGCCTGTCCCGGCCGCGAAGATTTTCTTGAAAACGCTTTCCTTATAAAGAGTACCGACCATGACCCAAGTCAAACTGACCACCAACCACGGCGAGATCGTGCTGGAACTGAACGCCGAGAAAGCCCCGTTGACCGTGGCCAACTTCGTCGAATACGTGAAAGCCGGTCATTACGAAAACACCATTTTCCACCGCGTCATCGGTAACTTCATGATCCAGGGCGGCGGCTTCGAACCTGGCATGAAAGAGAAGAAAGACAAGCGCCCAAGCATCCAGAACGAAGCGGACAACGGCCTCTCCAACGACAAGTACACCATCGCCATGGCCCGTACCATGGAGCCGCACTCGGCCTCCGCGCAGTTCTTCATCAACGTCACCGACAACAGCTTCCTCAACCACAGCGGCAAGACCGTGCAGGGCTGGGGCTACGCAGTATTCGGCAAGGTGATCGCCGGTAGCGAAGTGGTCGACAAGATCAAGGGCGTGGCCACCACCATGAAGGCCGGCCACCAGGACGTACCGGCAGAAGACGTGATCATCGAGAAAGCCGAGATCATTGAGTGATACTGCTGATTTCAGACCTGCATCTGGAAGAGCAACGCCCGGACATCACCCGGGCGTTTCTGGATTTACTCGGTGGCCGCGCCCGCGACGCCGAGGCGCTGTACATCCTCGGCGACTTCTTCGAGGTATGGATCGGCGACGATGCCATGACCCCCTACCAGCTTTCCATCTGCCAGGCCCTGCGGGAGCTGAGCGATAGCGGTACCCAGGTATTCCTGATGCACGGCAATCGCGACTTCCTGCTCGGCCAGGCCTTCTGCAAGGCCGCCGGCGCCACCCTGCTCAAGGACCCCAGCGTCGTCGACTTCTACGGCGAGCCGGTGCTGCTGATGCATGGCGACAGCCTGTGCACCCGCGACGAAGCCTACCAGCGCATGCGCCGTTACCTGCGCAACCCGATGAGCCTGTGGATCCTGCGCCACCTGCCATTGCGTACCCGCCACAAGCTGGCACGCAAGCTGCGCAGCGAAAGCCGGGCGCAGACCCGCATGAAGGCCAACGACATCGTCGACGTCACCCCGGAGCAGGTGCCGCTGGTGATGCAGCAACAGGGGGTCCGCACCTTGGTGCATGGCCACACCCATCGTCCGGCGATCCACAAGTTGCAGATCGGCGATCAGGCGGCCCGGCGCATCGTGCTGGGCGACTGGGACCGCCAGGGCTGGGCGCTGCAGGTGGACGAACAAGGCATGCAACTGGCGGCCTTCGACTTCGTGCCCACCCAACTGGCGCTACCGGACTCTCCCTGAAGCAACGCTTGCCTGAAACGAAAACCGGCGTGCCGGCGAAGAGGTTCTCGAACTTGCCATAGGTTCGAGGAGCGCTCCGCCGGCACGCCGGTGTTCTTTATCGCTGCTATGCCGTCAGTGTCCGCCCGAGGCCGGGCCGGCCTTGGCGGCGAACGGCGGCTTGGCCATCCAGACCAGCAGGATCAGGCCCATGAAGCTCCATCCCAGCAAGGTGAAGTAGTCCACGGTGGAGAGCATGTACGCCTGGCTGGTGAGGATCTGGTCCATCTGCGCGTAGGCCTTGGTGCTCGCGCCGCCCAGGCTGTTCAGGGTTTCCCGGGTGGCCGGGTCGAAGACACTCATGTGCTCGCTCATGTAGGCGTGGTGCTGGTCCGCCCGGCGAATCCAGATCCAGGTGGTCAGCGAAGCCGCGAAGCTGCCGCCCAGGGTCCGCAGGAAGGTCGCCAGGCCGGCGCCATCGGCGATCTCGTGAGGTGGCAGGTCCGACATCAGGATGCTCAGGGTCGGCATGAAGAACAGCGCCACGCCGATGCCCATGAACAACTGCACCAGGGCCACATGCTGGAAGTCCACTTCGTTGGTGAAGCCGGCACGCATGAAGCAGCTCAGGCCCATGGCCAGGAACGCCAGGCCCGCCAGCAGGCGCAGGTCGATCTTGTGCGCATACTTGCCGACAAAGGGCGACATCAGCACCGGCAGGATGCCGATCGGCGCCACGGCCAGGCCGGCCCAGGTGGCGGTGTAGCCCATCTGCGTCTGCAACCACTGCGGCAGGATCAGGTTGATCCCGAAGAACCCCGCGTAACCGGCCACCAGCACGATGGTGCCGATGCGGAAGTTGCGATGGGCGAACAGCCGCAGGTTGACCACCGGATGGCGGTCGGTCATTTCCCAGATCACGAACGCTGTCAGGGCGATCACCGAGATCACGCTGCCGATGATGATGAAGTTGGATTCGAACCAGTCCAGGTCGTTGCCCTTGTCGAGGACGATCTGCAAGGCGCCGACACCGATGATCAGCGCCAGCAGGCCGATGTAGTCCATCGGTTGGCGACTGGTGACCACCGGCCGCGCCTTGAGCTGCTGCATCACCACCCAGGCGGCGAACAGCCCGATGGGGATATTGATGAAGAAAATCCAGGGCCAACTGTAGCTGTCGGTGATCCAGCCGCCGAGGATCGGCCCGGCGATGGGCGCAACCACCGTGACCATCGCCAGCAATGCCAGGGCCATGCCTCGCTTCGCCGGCGGATAGACGGCGATCAGCAGGGTCTGGGTCATCGGGTACAGCGGCCCGGCCACCACCCCTTGCAGCACCCGGAAGCCCACCAGCTCGGGCATCGAGGTGGAAATGCCGCACAGGAACGAAGCCAGCACGAACAGCAGCGTGGCCCAGATGAACAGCTTCACTTCGCCGAAGCGCCGGCTCAGCCAGCCGGTCAGCGGCAAGGCGATGGCGTTGCTCACGGCAAACGAGGTGATGACCCAGGTGCCCTGCTCCGAACTCACCCCCAGGTTGCCGGAGATGGTCGGCAGCGCCACGTTGGCGATGGTGGTGTCGAGCACCTGCATGAAGGTCGCCAGCGACAGGCCGATGGTGCTCAGCAGCAAGCTGGGCGGGGTGAAAGAGGCGTTATTGCTCATCGCGAATCCTTTGAAACGGGACAGGCCTCCCGGCTCCTAGGCGGAGCCGGGACGGACGGATTGGCGAATCAGCGCTTGGCCGTCTTGCCGATGGCCGCGCTGTTGTCGTGGATCAGCCGGGTGATCAGGGCATCGGCTTCCACCAACTGGCGGTCGTAGACAGCGGTGCTGAACGAGGCCTTTTGCGGTGGCTGCTGGGCCAGCACCGGGCCGCTCTGGTCCCGCAGGTTGACGTTGACCACCGTCGACAGGCCGACCCGCAGCGGATGCTTGGCCAGTTCCTCGGCATTGATGTGGATCCGCACCGGCACCCTCTGGACGATCTTGATCCAGTTACCGGTGGCGTTCTGCGCCGGCAGCAGGGCGAAGGCGCTGCCGGTACCGGCGCCGAGGCTGTCCACGGTGCCGCTGTACTTCACATCGCTGCCATAGATGTCGGCCTCGATGTCCACCGGCTGGCCGATGCGCATGTCGCGCAGTTGGGTTTCCTTGAAGTTGGCATCGATCCACAGCTGGTCCAGGGGAATCACCGCCATCAGCGCCGTGCCCGGCTGCACACGCTGGCCCAGTTGCACGGTGCGCTTGGCCACATAGCCGGTGACCGGGGCGATCAAGGTGCTGCGCGCGTTGTTCAGGTAGGCCTGGCGCAGTTGCGCGGCCGCCGACTGCACGTCCGGATGGTTGGAAACCACGGTGTCGTCCACCAGGGCGTTGGTGGTGTTGAGCTGCTGCTGGGCGTTGGCCAGGGCATTCTGCGCGCTGGTCAGGTCATCCCGGGCGTGGGACAGCTCTTCCTGGGAAATCGCCCCGCTGGCCGCGAGGTTCTTGCGGCGGTTGTAGTTGTCCTGGGCTTTCTGCACCTCGGCCTTCTGCGCGGCCACCTGGGCCCGCATGCCGTCCACATTGCTGTACAGGCCGCGCACCTGGCGCACGGTCCGCGCCAGGTTGGCCTCGGCGCTCTGCAGGCCGACCTGGGCATCGTTGGGGTCGAAGTTGATCAGCACCTGGCCTTCATGCACCAGGTCGCCATCGTCGGCGCCGATACTGACCACCGTGCCGGTGACCAGCGGGGTGATCTCCACCACGTTGCCGTTGACGTAGGCGTCGTCGGTATTTTCATTCCAGCGGCCATAGAGCTCATGCCAGGCGTAGACGCCCAGGCCGCCCAGTACGACGATGGCCGCCAGCCCCAGCAGCATGACCTTGCGCTTGCGTGGGTTGGCGTTGTCCGGAGTGCTTGGAGTGTTTTGAGTGTCGGCGGTAGCCATGACAAATACCTCGAATTATTTGGTCTGCGGGGCGGGGCTGGGATTGGCCGAAGCCAGGTTCTGGGTGTCGAAACCGCCCCCCAGGGCCTGCATCAGTTGGATCGACAGGTCGATCTGTTGCGCGTTGAGCGTGGCCAGTTGGCGCTGGGTCTGCAGCAATTGCTGCTCGATGCTCAGCACGTCCAGGTAGTTGCCGATACCCGAGCCGTAGCGCTGGACCACCGTGTCATAGGACTCCTGGGCGATGTCGGTGGCATGTTGCTGGGCAGCGATCTGCCGGCCGATATCGCGCAACTGGGTGACGCTGTCACTGACGTCGCCGAGGGCCGTCACCAGGGTCTTGTTGTACTGGGCCACCGCCAGGTCGTAGTCGGCGTCCCGGGCGTCGAGGCTAGCCCGCAGCCGCCCACCATCGAAGATCGGCAGCGAGACGGTCGGGGCTATGTTGAAGAAACGGCTGGCGGAGCCGAACATCGCGTCCCCCAGCACCGACTCGGCACCGGCGCTGGCGCTCAGGTTGAGGTTGGGATAGAAGCGGGTCTTGCTGGCGTCGATGTTCTTGCTCGCCGCCTCCACCCGCCAGCGGGCCGCCACCAGATCAGGGCGACGCCCCAGCAGTTCCGCCGGCAACACCGACGGCAGCGCCACGGCACTGGCCTGCAGGACCTTGGGCCGACGGATTTCGTCGGAGCGCTCCGGTCCCTTGCCCAGCAACACCGCAAGGGCGATCTTGGCGCTCTGCAATTGCTTCTCGGCATCGATCTGGCTGGCCTGGGAGCTGGCCTCCAGGCTCTCGGTCTGCTGGTACTGGTACTGGCTGTCGATCCCGGCGCTCAAGCGCCGCTGGCTCAGATCGAGCATCTGCCGGGTCCGCTTGAGGTCCTCGGTGGCCAGGTCATGGACGATATAGGCACGCCCCAGGTCGCTATAGGCCCGGGCGACGTCGGCGGCCAGGCTCAAGCTGGCGGCCTGGCGATCGACCTCGGCGGCCCGGGCCTGGCCCAGGGCCGCTTCCCAGGCTGCGCGCTGACCGCCCCAGAGATCGAAGTTGTAGTTGAAGCTGGCGCCCAGGTTGCGCACCGTGGAATAGGCTCCGCCCTGCCCTCGGGGATCCTGGTCGCGGGCCAGGCGCGAACGGCTGACACCGGCGCTGGCGTCCAAGGTCGGCATCCGCTCGGCATCGGCGGCATAGGCCGCGGCACTGGCCTGATGCGCGCGAGCGCTGGCGATCTGCATGTCCGGGCTGTCGCGCAGGGCCTCCTGGATCAGGCCGTCGAGCTGGCTGTCGCCCAGGCTCTTCCACCAGTCGGCACGGGGCCAGGCTGCCGGCGACAGGCTGACGCCATTGAGCGCCTGGCCGGTGGCCAGGCTCTGGGCCGAGAGGCTCACGCCCTCGGTGTCCAGGCCACTGTAATTGGCGCAACCGGCCAGGCTCATGGCCATCAGCACCAGGCTGGCGCGGGTACGCAAGGTTCTACTGCTCATTTGGCACCTACTCGCTGGATGGTGATCGGGTCA
Organism: Pseudomonas piscis; assembly: GCF_009380155.1. Taxonomy (GTDB): domain Bacteria; phylum Pseudomonadota; class Gammaproteobacteria; order Pseudomonadales; family Pseudomonadaceae; genus Aquipseudomonas; species Aquipseudomonas piscis. The sequence continues at coordinate 399,848 of NZ_WHUV01000005.1, forward strand.
CCGGCTGCCAGCAGCATTTTCTTGAGGATCTGTTCCAGGGTGGCCAACTCCTCGGGAGTGATGGCGCCGGTCAATTCGTTCATCGCCTCGGCACCGATGAAGGGCAAGCGGTCGGTGAGCTTGCGGCCTTCCTCGGTGAGCACCAGCTGCACCTGGCGGCGATCGCCTTCGGAACGCCTGCGCACCAGGAAATCCTTCTGTTCCAGACGATCGAGCATGCGGGTCATGGAACCGCTATCCAGGGACAAGTGGCGGCACAGTTCGGCCGGGGTATCGACACCGAACTGGGCCATGATGATCAGCACCTTGAACTGCGCGGCGGTGATGCCGTGGGGCTCCATGTGGGTGTCGATGATCCGGTCCTTGAGCAAGGCGGCGCGCCCCAGCAGCAGGCCAAGATGGCAATTGTGAAAATCGTCCGGTTGGAAATGCTTCATCTGCTCACCAATTAGCTGCCTAGGCAGGGAGTGTGTGACGAGATGTTACTGCCTAGGCAGCGAATGTCAATGTAATAATTAGCATGCTCTTTACCTGGCTTATAAGCAGGACAGGTGATGACGCGCCAAGGCCGCGGGAGGCAATGAACGAAGGAAAGACCTGCCCCGGCCACCGGCGCGCCAAGCGCCAGTGGCCGAGGCCGGCAAGCGCTAGAAGTCGCGCTTGTAGAAGATGTCCAGGGAGCTGGCGAAGCCGCTGGCGGCCTCCAGGTAGACCTTCTTGCTCAGCTTGTAGCGCAAGGCGATGGTGCTGGCCGGCTCGAAGACCCCTACCCCGTAGCGCAGGCTGAGTCGTTCGGAGATGTTGCCGCTGGCCACTACGCTGGTGGCATTGCCGCTGCCTTGGGTATCGAGCTGGAAATCCTGGATCCCCAGGTTCTTGGCGATACCTCCGGTGAGCTCCGAACTACCCATCAAGCCCAGGCCGAGGGCGGCCTGGGCAAGCATGTTGTTGTCTTCGCCGCCGGAGCTCAGCGGCCGTCCCAGCACCAGGTAGGACAGGGCCTGCTCCTGGCTCATGGCCGGCTCGGAAAAGATCTTGGTCGTCGGCTGCTCGGCGCTGCCGCTCAAACGAATGCCGGCGATCACGTTGTCGGTCTGGCGCACCGCTTCGATATCCAGGTAGGGCTGGTCGATGGGGCCGGCGAACAGCAGCCGCGCCCGGCGTACCGTCAGGCGCTGGCCATAGGCACGGTAGCGACCATCGTTGAGCCACAGCTCGCCACGGGTGTCCATGTTGTCGCCGATGTGCACATGGCCCTGCAGGTTGGCCGTCAGGCCGAAGCCGCTGAAGGCCAGCTTGTCCTGGCCCACTTCCACGTCGATGTTCATCGCCATGGCCATGGGCGCCTTGCCCTCGACGGTCTGCTGGCCAACGATCACCGTGTCGTCGGAAACCTTGACCGTCGATGGCGGCAGCTCGCGCACGGTGATCTGGCCCTTGGGAATCGCCACCTTGCCGCTGATCGCCAGCCGGTTGTCCTGCAGGGCGATCTTCAGGTCGGGCGCCACCTCAAGCGCCGCATAGGGCTCGACCGTCACCGGCAGTTGCGAACCCTTGAGGTTGAGGTCCACCAGCAGTTCCCGGCCCCAGGCGAGGTTGCCGTCGAGGCTGCCCTGGCCGCTCTTGCCGCCCTTCCAGGTGCCGTCGAGGCGCACGTTCTCACCCATGATCTGCGCGCTCAGCTGCAGGTCCTCGATGCTAGTGGGCAGTTCGGAACCGGATACCTGGCCACCGCTGAGCTGCAAGCTGCCGTTGACCTGGGGCGCCAGCAGGCCACCGGACAGCCGGCCGCTGCCGTTCAAGTTGCCATTGAGCTTTTCCACCATGGGCACGAACGGCCGCGCCACGGAGAGGTCCAGGCCACTGAGACGGAACTCCCCGGACAGCGGCTTGTTCTTGGGCAGCGGGTTGATCTGCGCCTGGACCATCAACTGCCCGAGCTTGCCGCCATCGAACTGCAATTGGCTGTCGATGCGCCGTGGCCCCAGGCGCGAGTCGAGCTTCAGGGCCTGGTAGGGAAAGTCCAGCCACTGCTCCTTGTCCTTGACCCGCAGGGTGCCGCCACTGGCATCCACGACGATCTGGCCTTTGGGGCCGCTGGCCGGCAGGTCCAACTGGACATCGGCATTGAGCATGCCCTTCCAGGCGAAATCCTTGGGCAGCCACTGGGCCAGGCTGTCGATGGGGAAGCGCTTGAGGTGGTAGCGCAGCTTCGGTTCGGGCATCAGCCGCTGGTCTTCGCCGCACAGGCTGGCGTCGCCGCTGACCCAGCAATGGGCGGCGAAGTTGACCGTGCCATTGGCCAGGCGCTCGAGCCGCGCCGGGTTCTGCAGCTTCCAGTCCTGGCCACCGCTCTGGACCTCACCGCTGGCCAGCCGTCCGCGCCAGGCGCCCTGGTCCAGGGTGCCATCCAGGCCCAGGGCCAGCTTCAACAGCGGGCCTTGCAGGTCCAGTTGCAGCTGCTGCTTGCGGATGTCGCCCTGGCCAGCCAGGGTCAGGCTACCGAGCTGGGTATCGCCGGCCTGGATGCCGCTGCCCTTGAGTTCGATGCGAGCCTTCTGCGCCCCATCGAGGCTGGCATCGAGCTTGAGGCTTTGCAGGCGGTTGTCGGCAAAGGCCAACTGCTGCCCGTTCAGCTCCGCCTTGCCCTGGGGCGCCGCGAGCGTCCCGGCCAGGTCCACCCGGCCACTGAGCTGGCCGCGCAACTGCGGCCAGAGCTGGCCCAGGCGCGGCAGGCGGATGTCCAACTGACCGCTGACCTTCTGTTGCAGGCTGCCTGCACCATTGATCCGGTTATCCCCCAGGCGAATGTCCAGGGTATTGAGGCGCCACTGCTCGCCGGCGCCGTCGGCCTTGGCCTGCAGCAGCGCGGGCTGGCCGCGCAGGCGGCCCTTGAGATCCAGGTCGGCGGCGAGCTTGAGCTGCTGGTTCTTCAGCTCCCCCTGGCTACGCAAGGGTCCGGCCAGGGTTCCGGGCAATTCAGCCAGCCAGTAGGCCGGGTTGATGGCCGACAGGTCCAGGGCGGTATCCCAGGCCAGGCCATCGGCGAACTGCAGGTTCAAGTGCCCCTGGGCCTTGCCCTGGCCGGCGGTCAGTTGCAATTGCGGCAGGTGCACCTGGCCCAGGTCGCCACTGAACGGACTGCCGAGGCTGAAGGCCCCTGCCGGACCATCCAGGTCCCCCTGGAAGTTGCCCAGGTAGTTGCCATCGCGGTACGCCACTTCGGCGTTGAACTTGCGCAGGGCCACGGCCGGCTCGTCGATTTGTGGGTAGAGGCGATGCCAGGGAAAATCCAGCCAGGCGAGCCGGGCCTCGGCGACAAAGCCCTGGCTCCAGTCCAGCTGGCCCTCGAGCTTGAGGCTCTGGTGGTCGCTGGCCTGCAGTTCCAGGGTGGTGATCTGGGCGCCCTTGGCATCGACCTTACCCTGCAACGACAAGGCAACCGGCCCTTGCTCGGCCGGCAGGCTGGCCTGGCCGACGAGCTGGTAGCCGCGTTTCAGGTCGCCCTTGCCGGTGAGCTGCAGCTGGTCCAATTGCAGGGTATCCGGCAGGTCGGCGCTGGCCTTGAAGCCATCCGCGGTGATCCGTACCTGGGCCGGCAGGTCCTGGGCCAGCGGTTGCAGTTCACCGCTCAGGCGCCCTTGCAGGTAACCACTGCTGTCGGCCTGCAACTTGAGGGTCTTGAGCAGGTCGCCCTCGACCTGCAGCGCCAGTTTCCAGGGGCCGTCGCCGGGAGCCGGCAGGCCAAGGCTGCCCTGGGCAGTCAGGGGCCAGTCGCCCGTGGGTTGCAGCAAGCCGGTCAACTCCAGGGCCAGGTCGTCGCGTTGCAGTTGCAACGCATCGATGCGCAGCCCTTGGGTAGTCCAGTGGGCCGCCAGTTGCAGGCTCTTGAGTTGCTCGCTGCCGTCGAGCAGCAGGCTGCCGAGCCGTACCCGACCCAGCTCGATGGCCAGCGGCAGGTGCAACTCCGGCAGGCTGATGGGCCCCGGGCTCTCCTGGCCACCGGCCGGAAACTGCAGGCTGACCTGATCGGCCTCCAGTTGCTCGATGCATAGCGTCATGCGCAGCAGGCAAGCAGGCGACCAGGAAAACTGCACGCCGCGCAGTTCGATCCGCGTGCCGTCCTGCTGCCAAAGCAGGTGCCCGGCGCTCCACTGCCCCCCGAGGCGACCGTCGAATTGCTCCAGACTCAAGCCCGGTACCTGGCGCAAGGCCCAGCGGCTGCCGGCCTGGGTCCCGAGGACCGCGGCCAGCGCGAGGATGACCAGGACCACCAGCGCCAGGATCGCCAGCAGCGTTATCTTCAAACCACGCATCACAGCTCTGGCCCCATGGAAAAGTGCAAACGTACACCGCCGTCATCATTCATGGCGTGGGCCAGGTCGACCCGGATCGGGCCCACCGGCGAGACCCAGCGAACCCCAAGCCCGACCCCGGTCTTGAGATTCGGCAGTTCCAGCTTATTGAAGGAGTTGCCCTGGTCGATAAAAGTCGCGATCCGCCATTTTTCGGCGATCGAGTATTGATATTCGACGCTGCCGGCGACCATGTAGCGCCCACCGATGCGATCGCCCTTGGAGTTCTTCGGCGACAGGCTCTGGTAGTCGTAGCCACGCACGCTCTGGTCGCCACCGGCGAAGAAACGCAGGGACGGCGGCACCGACTTGTAGCCGTTGGTGGCGCTCCCGCCGAACTGCACCCGGCCCAGCAGGCGATGGTTATCCCAGACCGTGGTCAGGCCCTTGAGCAACACCGTGCCGTACAACAGGTTGTTGTCCGAACCCAGGCCTTCCTTGGCCACCTTGGTATCGAACTGGATGCGATAACCGTTGTGCGGATCGATACGGTTGTCACTGCGCAGATAGGAATACGTCAGGCCAGGCAGCAGCAGGTTGCTCAGGCCCGAATCGTCACCGAGCCGATACTCTTCGCGCTGGTACTTGAGCGAGACCACCCGCTGCCAGCCACTGGGCAGCTTGCTGTGCCACTCGGGGCCCAGGGTCAACAGCTTGCTCAGGGTATCGGTGCCGGAGATTTCTTCGTTCTGGTAGCCGCCGGCGAACCGCAGCTTGTCGGTCAGGGGCGGGTCCAGGGGAATGTCGTACCACAGCCCGACGTTCTGCCGTGGCGCCGAGACTTCAGCCTCCCAGCCATAGCTGTGGCCCTGGGGGTTGACCCAATGCCGGGTCCAGTTGGCCTTGACCCGTGGACCGACGTCGGTGGAGTAGCCCAGGCCCAGGCCCATGGTGCGGGGCTTGCGGGTGTCGAGCTGGACCGCCACCGGAATCACTTCATGCTCGGCAGCGGTAGGCGTGGCATCCACCCGCACGGATTCGAAGTAGCCACTGGACTGCAGGGCCTGGTTGAGTTCGGCGATCAATTCGGAGTCGTAGGCGGTACCGGCCTTGAACGGCACCATGCGTCGCAGCAGGTCCTCATCGAACAGCGAGTCGCCGCTGAAGCCGACCTTGCCCAGGGCATAGCGCGGACCGCTGTCGTAGACCAGCTCGATATCCGCCACACCGGCCAGCGGGTCCACCCGCAGTTGCTGCCGGGTAAAGCGCCCGCTGAAGAAGCCATAGCGCGAGGCCTGGTTCTGGATCAGGCGCTTGGCGTCTTCGTAACGCCCGTGGTTGAGCACCGCGCCAGGCTTGAGCTGGTCGCTGTCAGGGGTACGAAAGGACTTGAGGGAGGCGGCCGGGCCTTCAACCCGGATGGTCACCTCGCGCAAGTGCACCGGCTCGCCGGGATCGATGCGCAACAGCAGGCGCGGCTTGTCGCCGCCCCGTACTTCGCTGGAGATCAATGGCTGGTAGTAGCCCAGGGCCTGGGCAGCTTTCTTGGCCTGCTCCTCGGCGCCCCTGCTGAACCTCAGCAGGGCTTCTTCATCTCGATCGCCAAGATCGCCGATATAACCTTCGATGTTGGCTTTCAACTCGTCGTTGGCAGGTTTGATCCTGACAGCCAATTCGCTTTGCGCCAGCGCCGCACAGCTGGTGAACAGCAGCAATAAACCGCTGGTGAATCTTCCGGAAAACTTCATAGGCGCGGATGCTATCACGAGCTTGGGAGGGCGATAGAGCGCTCGAGGGCGGGGAAAGTTCGATTCAGCCTGTTGCGCTTTGTAAGCGCTGCGGATTGGGATGGAAGAACACATGCTCGCGGACCGGCCCTACCGCCACCTCACCGATCTCTGCATAACCCTGGCGCTGGTAGAACGCGAGATAGCGCGGGTTGCCGGTGTCGAGCACCACGCCCTGGGAGTTGGCGTCCACCGCGCACCAGTTGTGCACCGCCTCCAGCAACTGTTCGCCAAAATGCTGACCCTGGAACTGCGGATGCACGCCCAGCAGCGGCAATACATGCAGCGCATCGTTGGGCAAGCAGGCTTGCACCGCGTCATGGTATTCCAGGTAGCGCCGGGTACAGCGAAAGCCCGTGCTCAACACCATGCGCAGCCGCCAGGCCCAACTCTCGGTGATGCCCAGCCGGCGCCGGGGCGGTGCGATCAGGGCGATACCGATCAGCCGGTCATTGACCAGCAAGCCGATGGCTGGCAGTTCCTGCAAGAAGTGTTGCTTGACCAGCTCGCGCACCGTGGCCCGCACCCGTTGCTCGTAGCCGGGGCGCTCGGACTCGAAGATGAAACCGAAGGTCGGTTCGTGGCGATAGGCCTGGTACAACAGCGACCGCGCTTCGCGGGAATACCCGCTGTCGAGCATGTGGATATCGGCGATGGCATTGCTGGCCTCGGGCATGACGGTCACTCCTCCCTGGCGCGGCTCGAAAGGTCGCGCTCTTGTATTACGAGCCTTGCGCGCCGCTGAACGTTCCCGCGCCCAAGGACATTAGCAGCGCATCGGCGGCGCCGCCACGCTGGTCGACCCGGGCGTTGTCAGCTAGCATCGCTGTTTTGCCAGGACCGCCGACCATGAAGATCGTCTCGTTCAACATCAACGGGCTGCGCGCCCGCCCCCATCAGCTGGCGGCGCTGATCGACAAGCACCAGCCGGACGTGATCGGCCTGCAGGAAACCAAGGTCGCCGACGAGCAGTTTCCCCTCGCCGAGGTCCAGGCCCTGGGGTATCACGTGCATTACCACGGCCAGAAGGGCCACTACGGCGTCGCCCTGCTCTCGCGCCAGGCGCCACTGGCCCTGCACAAGGGCTTCGACAGCGATGACGAAGACGCCCAGCGCCGCTTCATCTGGGGCACTTTCGCCGACGCCGATGGCACGCCGGTGACCATCATGAACGGCTATTTCCCCCAGGGCGAAAGCCGCGACCACCCCACCAAGTTCCCGGCCAAGGAGCGCTTCTACAGCGACCTGCAACAGTTGCTGGAAAGCCGCTTCAGCAACGACCAGCCCCTGGTGGTCATGGGTGATGTGAACATTTCCCCGGAAGACTGCGACATCGGCATCGGCGCCGACAACGCCAAGCGCTGGCTCAAGACCGGCAAGTGCAGCTTCCTCCCGGAAGAGCGCGAGTGGATGGCACGCCTGAAGAACTGGGGCCTGGTGGACAGCTTCCGCCACCTCAACCCCGAGGTGAACGACCGCTTCAGCTGGTTCGACTACCGCAGCCGTGGCTTCGAAGACGAACCCAAGCGTGGCTTGCGCATCGACCTGATCATGGCGTCCCGTGGCCTGCTGCCGCGGGTCAAGGCTGCCGGGGTCGACTATGAACTGCGGGGCATGGAGAAACCTTCGGACCATGCGCCGATCTGGCTCGAATTGAGCTGATCGCCAGGCACAAAAAAGCCCATCTGTTGATGGGCTTTTTTCTGCCGGTTAGAGCTGGACCCGCTGGACGCGGTCCGTGGTGCCGGCGCTGGCAATCTCGCCGATGGCTCTCTCCAGGGCCTCTTGCGAATCATACAAGTGGCTGACGAGGATCACCTCATTGCCAGACTTGAGCTTGAAATAGGGCTTGCCACCCGACGAAATTTTCTTGACGTAGCGCTCGGGAGAGGCGCAGTGTGCGCGGAACAGGCCGAGGGCTGCCTCGGCACTGTCCCGGCAAGGGTAGCGGTCGCTTTGAAGCATGGTCTGCGCCTCCTCTGTCTTGAGCAAGAATCTGCACGCACCACTGCCATACTGCTTCAGTTCAAACCAGGCACTCATTTGCAACTCCTTTGAAAGTCACGAGAACTGGCAGCTCCACGCTGCCGGGGCATCTGCGGGGATGACGCGTTGGCAGTCGCCCCAATCCCCTACAGACAAAGTTGTCCAATCTACGTAGTCTCCAAAGGCTGGTCTTTAGGAGAAATCTCAAAAAATCTAGAGAAAACAGCTATTTATGGCGTAGGACTTTCGCCATTTATCGATGACACCCGTCCTTCGTCACATGTCTGTCACCTCCCTGACTTAATCTCGCCGGCACTTACCTATTCCTCTATATAGAAGGCCAGTGCCCCATGCCCCGCGTTTTCTCCGCCAGTGAACGAGACATCTGGTGCCGGACCATCAGCCTGTTCCTGATCGGTTTCATTTGTTATTCCCTGCCCTGGTCGGCGTTCGCCGCCCTGCCCCTGGCGGCGGACGACACGGCGGTGCTGCGTATCCAGGGTTCCAACACCATCGGCGCCCGGTTGGGCCCGGCGCTGGTCAAGGGGCTCATGGAACAACAGGGCCTGCATGGCATCAGGATCGAGGCCAGCGGCAAGGACAACGAGCAACGGGTCGTCGGCCAGACCGCCCAGGGCGGCCAGGTCCGGGCGGAGGTGGCGGCCCATGGCTCGAGCACCGGCTTTGCCGCGCTGAACAGTGCCCGAGCCGACCTGGCCGCCGCCTCACGGCCGATCAAGGACGGTGAACTGGTGGAGCTGGAGAACCTCGGTGACCTGAAAAGCCCCGACGCCGAGCAAGTCATCGCCATCGACGGCCTAGCGATCATCCTCCATCCACGCAACCCGCTGACCCGCTTGAGCACCGAGCAACTGGCGCGACTGTTCAGCGGCGAGACCAAGACCTGGGAAGACCTGGGCGGGATCGGCGGCCCGGTGCACCTGTATGCCCGGGATGACCAATCGGGTACCTACGACACCTTCAGGGAGTTGGTCCTTGGCCGGCGCGGCAAGGCCCTGAGTCCCGGCGCCAAGCGTTTCGAATCCAGCGAGCAACTGTCCGACGCGGTCAGCCAGGATCCCCAGGGCATAGGCTTCATCGGCCTGCCCTATGTGCGCCAGGCCAAGGCGGTGGCCATCGTCGACGGCGATTCGCAACCGATGCTGCCACTCAACAGCCTGATCGCCACCGAGGACTATCCGCTGTCGCGCCGCCTGTACCTGTACCTGCCGCCCGACAGCCAGAACCCCTGGGCCAAGGCCTTGGTGAGCTTCGCCCAGAGCGCCAAAGGCCAGGCCATCGTCGCCGCCAACGGCTTCGTCGCCCAGACCGTGCAAGCCATGAGCGTGACGCCCAACCCGCAGATGCCCGAGGCCTACCAGGCCCTGGCCCGGGAAGCCCAGCGCCTGAGCGTGAACTTTCGCTTCGAGGAAGGCAGCGCCAACCTGGACAACAAGGCCCGCCAGGACCTGAGCCGGGTCCTGGACTACCTGCGCCAGCACGGCAAGATGACTCGCCAGGTAACCCTGGCCGGCTTCGGCGATGCCAAGAACGACCCTGGCCGCGCCGCCCTGCTGTCCAAACTGCGGGCCATGGCGGTACGTAGGGAACTGGTGAAGAGTGGCGTGGTGTTGCGCGAGATCCGCGGTTTCGGCGCGCAGTTGCCGGTGGCCACCAACGATCTCGACGAGGGCCGGATCAAGAACCGGCGCGTGGAGGTCTGGGTCTACTGAACCCATGCGCAGCCTGCCGATGCCGCCACCGGCAGGCTCAGGGAGCAGCTATCAGTGCCCGCCGCTGCGCATCAGTTCCCGGGGCACGTACTTGCCGATCTCGTACTTGCCGATTGCCGCCCGGTGCACTTCATCCGGGCCGTCGGCCAGGCGCAGGGTGCGCTGCATCGCATACATGTAGGCCAGCGGGAAGTCATTGGAAACACCGGCCCCACCATGGATCTGGATCGCCCGGTCGATCACGCGCAAGGCGACATTCGGCGCCACCACCTTGATCTGGGCGATCTCGCTCTTGGCCACCTTGTTACCGGCGGTATCCATCATGTAGGCGGCCTTGAGGGTCAGCAGGCGCGCCATGTCGATCTCCATCCGCGAGTCGGCGATCTTGTCGATGTTGCCCCCCAGCCGCGCCAGTGGCTTGCCGAACGCGGTACGGTTCACTGAACGCTTGCACATCAATTCCAGGGCGCGCTCGGCCATGCCGATCGAGCGCATGCAGTGGTGGATGCGGCCCGGGCCCAGGCGCCCCTGGGCGATCTCGAAGCCCCGGCCCTCGCCCAGCAGCACGTTTTCATAGGGCACGCGGACGTTGTCGAACACCACCTCGGCGTGACCGTGGGGAGCGTCGTCGTAACCGAACACCGGCAGCGGGCGGATGATCTTCACCCCGGGGGTGTCCACCGGCACCAGGATCATCGAGTGCTGCTGGTGGCGCGGCGCATCCGGGTTGCTCAGGCCCATGAAGATCAGGATCTTGCAGCGCGGATCGCATGCGCCCGAGGTCCACCATTTCTTGCCGTTGATCACCCACTCGTCGCCATCGCGCACCGCCCGGGCCGCCATGTTGGTGGCGTCGGACGATGCCACGTCCGGCTCGGTCATGGCGAAGGCCGAACGGATCTCGCCACGCAACAACGGCTGCAACCAGCGCTGCTTCTGCTCCTGGTTGGCATACCGCACCAGCACTTCCATGTTGCCGGTGTCGGGGGCCGAGCAGTTGAACGGCTCTGGCCCGAGCATCGAGCGCCCCATGATTTCCGCCAGTGGCGCGTATTCCAGGTTGGTCAGCCCGGCCCCCAGCTCGGACTCGGGCAGGAACAGGTTCCACAACCCTTCGGCCTGGGCCTTGAGCTTGAGCTCTTCCATGATGGCGGTCGGCTGCCAGCGGTCGCCTTCGGCAACCTGGCGCTCGAAGACCGCTTCAGCCGGATAAACATAGGCATCCATGAACGCGGTGACGCGCTCACGCAGTTCCTGGACCTTGGGGGAATAGGCGAATTCCATGGGCAGCTCTACCTCTATGAAAACGGGTGTGGAGGGACTGAAATCGATGCTAGTTCAGCTACGAAAATTTACCTAGCCTATTCTCGGCGTGTATTAACATTCATCACCGATATATGATCGGCTGATTCTGCAGGCTCCCAAGCCGCCCCCTCACGTGCCCCAACGGCCCCTCGCCGAGGCCAACAATAAGAGTGCAGCGCCATGAATCTGAACAAGGTCGACCTCAACCTCTTCATCGTTTTCGACGCGATCTACACCGAAGCCAACCTGACCCGCGCCGGCCAGATCGTCGGCATCACCCAGCCGGCGGTGTCCAACGCCCTGGCCCGCCTGCGCGAAACCTTCAATGACCCGCTGTTCGTCCGGACCGCCCAGGGCATGGTGCCGACCCCCATGGCGCAGAACATCATCGGGCCGGTGCGCAACGCCCTGTCGCTGCTGCGGGTCTCGGTCCAGGAGAGCCGGATCTTCAACCCCCTGCAGGCGGTGAAGACCTACCGCATCAGCATGACCGACCTGACCGAGGCGGTGATCCTGCCGCCGCTGTTCCAGCGCTTGCGGCGCCTGGCACCGACGGTGGCGATCGAGAGCTTCCTCTCCAAGCGCCGGGAAACCACCAAGGAACTGGCGGCCGGACGCCTGGATTTCGCCGTGGATGCGCCGCTCAACACCGACCCTCAGGTGCGTCACGTCAAGCTCATGGAAGACCGTTATGTCTGCGCCATGCGCAAGGGCCATCCGCTGGCGGGCAAGGAAAAGTTCACCCTGGACGACTACCTGTCCCTGACCCATATCCATATTTCCAGCCGTCGCAGCGGCCTCGGCCATGTGGACCTGGCCCTGGGCAAGATGGGCATCCAGCGCAAGATCGCCCTGCGCTCCCAGCATTACTTGATGGCCTCCCTGGTCTTGCAACAGACCGACATGGTCATGACCGTGCCGGCGCGTTTTGCAAGACGCCACGACTTGCAGGCCTTCAACCTGCCGGTCAACGACGTGCCGCCAGTGGAAACCCATCTCTACTGGCACGAAAGCACCGACCAGGACCCGGCGAACCGCTGGATGCGCGAGCAGATGATCGAGCTGTGCCAGCAGGTCGCCGCCCACGAGAAAAAACTCGACCAGCAAGCGGTCTGAACGCGAACCGCCGGCGGATCCGCTTCCGGGCCGGGCCGCCAGGAGCGGACCGGCGATGCAAGGGCATTGCTTGACGTATACGTCAACCTGCCTTTAGCTTAGCGCCAAGTCCTACCTTGAGCGCCTCCATGAGCAGCCAGACCTACAGCATCTCCGATCTCGCGCGCGAGCTCGACATCACCACCCGGGCCATTCGCTTCTATGAGGAGCAAGGCCTGCTGGCCCCCGAGCGCCGGGGCCAGGAGCGCATCTATTCGCCACGGGACAAGGTCAGCCTGAAACTGATCCTGCGGGGCAAGCGCATCGGTTTCTCCCTGGCCGAATGTCGCGAACTGATCGAGCTCTACGACCCTTCCAGCGGCAACCTAAAGCAACTGCACAGCATGCTGGCCAAGATCGCCGAGCGCCGCGAACAGCTCGAACAGCAACTACTGGACATCGAACAGATGAAACTGGAACTGGATACCGCCGAGGAGCGCTGCACCCAGGCGCTGCAACAGACCCTCCAGAGTCAGAACCACACCGCCCAATGACGCCCGCGACCACTCGGTGCGCAGTGCTCCCCGTCATCACTTGAGAGAAGGTGAACCCCATGTCCCTCCCCAGCCACGTACGCCTGGTCGAAGTCGGCCCCCGCGACGGCCTGCAGAACGAAGCCCAGCCCATCAGCGTCGACGACAAGGTGCGCCTGGTGGACGCCCTGACCGAGGCCGGCCTGGGCTATATAGAAGTCGGCAGTTTCGTCTCGCCCAAGTGGGTGCCGCAGATGGCCGGCTCGGCCGAAGTGTTCGCCCGCATCCAGCGCAAGCCGGGGGTGGTCTACGGCGCCCTGGCACCGAACCTGCGGGGTTTTGAGGATGCCCTGGCGGCCGGGGTCAAGGAAGTCGCGGTGTTCGCCGCCGCCTCGGAAGCCTTCTCCCAGCGCAACATCAATTGCTCCATCAGCGAGAGCCTGGAACGCTTCGCGCCGATCATGGAGGCCGCCCGGCAGCACGGCATCAGCGTGCGCGGCTATGTGTCCTGCGTGCTGGGCTGTCCGTATGAAGGATCGATCGCCCCCGAACAAGTGGCCCTGGTGGCCCGCGAGCTGTACGCCATGGGCTGCTACGAAGTGTCCCTGGGCGACACCATAGGTACCGGCACCGCCGGCGCTACCCGGCGGATGTTCGAGGCAGTGGCCGCGAATGTCCCACGGGACAAGCTGGCCGGGCACTTCCACGACACCTATGGCCAGGCCCTGGCCAATATCTACGCCAGCCTGCAAGAAGGCATCGCGGTGTTCGACAGCTCCGTGGCCGGGCTGGGCGGCTGTCCCTATGCCAAGGGCGCCAGCGGTAACGTCGCCACCGAGGACGTGCTTTACCTGCTCGACGGCCTGGGGATCCACACCGGTATCGACATGGACCGTCTGATCGCCGCCGGTAACCGCATCAGCGAAGTGCTCGGCCGGGCCACCGGCTCGCGGGTGGCCAAGGCGCGCAGTGCCACCTGAGCAGAGTGTGCGGCCGGTGTGTTACCGGCCGCTCTGGAATGGGGCGGGAACGAGTAACACGGAAACAGTTTGTTGATTTTTTTGCGGAACAGATTGTCCTACAAAATTATCAAGCCATTGATTTTAAAGAGATTTAAAAAGTTGGCACGGCTTCTGCTATCTCTATGGCATAACAAGAATAAAAAGCTGCAAACCTAATAAAAATAAGACGAAACGACTCTGACATAACAAAAACAACACGGCAGAGACGCAGCTAACAGATTTTTTTGGAGAAGGTGCACTGTGCGGGACGGCTTGCAAAAGCTATTCGCAATCGGTCAGAGAACAATAAAACTACCCTCGAGGTAGCTCCCGAACCGGTTGGATCGCCTTGGCGACACATTGGATCAGCGCTCAAAAAAATACGTTTGCTCTTGATCCCGGATGGGGATCGCCCAAAACAGCGGTAAAGGGCCACGGTCGACAAAAACAACAACAGGCCGCCCCTCAATAATAAAAAAAGAGCACGCAACGACAAATTAAAGGGGAGCCTCGGCTCCCCTTTGTGCTTCCTGCCTTTCGTGTTTTGCACCCTGCCCGCTCCAGCTGCGTGCACCGGGACCGATGCACGCACCCAAGACGATCAGCCCCTGCCCAGATGCTCGCGCAGTTCCTCGGCGCTGATTTCCCGCATGCGGAACTTCTGGATCTTGCCGGTGACGGTCATCGGGAACTCCTCGACGAACTTGAAGTAACGCGGCGTCTTGAAGTGCGCGATGCGCTCCTTGCACCAGGCCTGCAACTCCAGTTCGTTGGCCGCGTGTCCGGGATGGAACTTGATCCAGGCCACGATCTCCTCGCCGTAACGGGCGCACGGCACCCCCACCACCTGTACATCGGCCACCGCCGGATGGGTGAAAAAGAACTCCTCCAGCTCCCGCGGATAGATGTTCTCGCCACCGCGGATGATCATGTCCTTGTTACGCCCGGCAATGCACACGTAACCCTGCGGGTTCATGGTGGCCAGGTCGCCGGTGTGCATCCAGCCGGCCGGGTCGATGGACTCCCGGGTACCTTCGGGATTGTTCCAGTAGCCGAGCATCACGCTGTAGCCCCGAGTACAGAGCTCGCCGATGGTGCCCCGCGGCACCACGTTGCCGGCCTCGTCGATGATCTTGCTTTCCAGGTGCGGCTGGGTCCGGCCCACGGTGGTCACCCGCAGTTCCAGCTCGTCGGCAGGTCCGGTCTGCAGCGACACCGGGCTGGTCTCGGTCATGCCGTAGGCGATCTGCACCTGGCTCATGTGCATCTCGCTGATCACCCGGCGCATCACTTCGATCGGACAGGTGGCGCCAGCCATGATCCCGGTGCGCAGGCTCGCCAGGTCGAACTCGTGGCGCCGGGGCTGGTCGAGCATGGCGATGAACATGGTAGGCACGCCATACAGCGCGGTGGCCCGCTCCTCGGCCACGGCCCCCAGGGTCAGCAGCGGGTCGAAGGCATCGTTGGGATAGATCATGGTGCTGCCATGGGTGATGCAACCCAGGTTGCCCATGACCATGCCGAAGCAGTGATACAACGGCACCGGGATCACCAGCCGATCGGCGGCGGTGAGGCCCAGGCTCTCACCGACCATGTAGCCGTTGTTGAGGATGTTGTAGTGGCTCAGGGTCGCGCCCTTGGGGAAGCCGGTGGTGCCGGAGGTGTACTGGATATTCACTGGCTGGTCGAAATCCAGGCTGTCCTGGCGGGCCTGCAACTGCTCGGCGCTGGCGCCGGCGGCCAGGTCGCTGAGCTGCGACCACGGCAGGAAGCCCGACGGTGGCCGGGCGTCCAGGCTGATCACCCCACGCAACTCTGGTAGCAGTTGGCTGTGCAACTGGCCAATGGACTGTTCGGCCAGTTCCGGCAGCAACCCCTGGAGCATGCCGTGGTAATCGGAAGTCTTGAAGGCCCCGGCGCAGATCAGCCATTGGCAGCCGGACTGCTTGAGCACGTACTCCAGTTCGGCGGCGCGATAGGCCGGATTGATGTTCACCAGGATGACGCCGATCTTGGCGCTGGCGAACTGGGCAATGCACCACTGGGCACAATTGGGGGCCCAGATCCCCAAGCGGTCGCCGGTCTTGAGCCCCAGGGCCAGCATGGCCCGGGCATGCAGATCGACCGTCTCGCGCAGTTGCTGCCAGGTGTAGCGCAACTGCTGGTGGCGGACCACCAGCGCCTCGCCCTGGGGATGGGCGGCAACGGTGTTGTCGAAGGCCTGGCCAATGGTCTGCGCCAGCAAGGCGCGGTCTTGCGTACCACGGGTATAGCTGCGATCCGGCTGGGAACCCGAGTGTTCCATGACGCCCCCTATTGTCTTTATTAGTGGGTGTTCAGGAGCCAGGCCGATGGCGCGAACAAGCCGGGCTCCAAGCGAAAGCCCGGTTACTCTGGCGCAAGTTGACGTTTACGTAAAGGGTGATTGACAGCCATCCGAGGCAGGTTTACGTTAACGTAAAGGTGAGAGCCTGGCAGCGCTGCTCTCCGCGTCTCGTTCCCTCGACAAAAACAAATTTTGAAGGTGCCCCGCCATGAGTTACCCGACCCTGAACTTCGCCCTCGGTGAAACCATCGACATGCTGCGTCAACAAGTCCAGGCCTTCGTCAAGGCGGAACTGGCGCCCCGGGCGGCACAGATCGACGCCGACAACCTGTTCCCCGCCGACATGTGGCGCAAGTTCGGCGACATGGGCCTGCTGGGCATCACCGTGCCGGAAGAATACGGCGGTGCCGGCCTGGGTTACCTGGCCCATGTGGTGGCCATGGAGGAAATCAGCCGCGGCTCGGCCTCGGTGGCCCTGTCCTACGGCGCCCACTCCAACCTGTGCGTCAACCAGATCAACCGCAACGGCAACCACGAGCAAAAGAGCAAGTACCTGCCCAAGCTGATCAGCGGCGAGCACATCGGCGCCCTGGCCATGAGCGAACCCAACGCCGGCTCCGACGTGGTGTCGATGAAGCTGCGCGCAGACAAGCGCGGCGACCGCTTCGTACTCAACGGCAGCAAGACCTGGATCACCAACGGCCCCGACGCCAACACCTATGTGATCTACGCCAAGACCGACCTGGAAAAGGGTCCCCACGGCATCACCGCGTTCATCGTCGAGCGTGACTGGAAAGGCTTCAGCCGCAGCAACAAGTTCGACAAGCTGGGCATGCGCGGTTCCAACACCTGCGAGCTGTTCTTCGATGACGTCGAAGTGCCGGAAGAGAACGTGCTGGGCGCAGTCAACGGCGGCGTGCGGGTCCTGATGAGCGGCCTGGACTACGAGCGCGTGGTGCTCTCCGGCGGCCCGACCGGGATCATGCAGTCCTGCATGGACCTGGTGGTGCCCTACATCCACGACCGCAAGCAATTCGGCCAGAGCATCGGCGAGTTCCAGCTGATCCAGGGCAAGATCGCCGACATGTACACCCAGCTCAACGCCAGCCGCGCCTACCTGTACGCCGTGGCCCAGGCTTGCGAGCGTGGCGAGACCACCCGCAAGGATGCCGCCGGGGTGATCCTCTACTCCGCCGAACGTGCGACCCAGATGGCCCTGGATGCGATCCAGATCCTGGGTGGCAACGGCTACATCAACGAATTCCCGGCCGGCCGCCTGCTACGCGACGCCAAGCTCTACGAGATCGGTGCCGGCACCAGCGAAATCCGCCGCATGCTGATCGGCCGCGAACTGTTCAACGAAACCCGCTGAAGCAGCTTCAAGCAGAAAGCTACAAGCAGCAAGACAAACAGCGATGCGCGCTTGCAGCCACAACACTGAACATTCTTGCAGCTTGAAGCTTGAGGCTTGATTCTGCGTGAGGAGTCATGATGATCCTGAAGTCACAGTTGAACACTAAATCACCAGAGTTCGCGCAGAACTGGAGCGCCATGGCGGCCCAGGTCGACGCCCTGCATACCCTGCTGGCCCAGGTCCAGCAAGGCGGCGGCGCCAAGGCCCAGGAACGCCATACCTCACGCGGCAAGCTGCTGCCCCGCGAGCGGATCAACCGCCTGCTCGACCCCGGTTCGCCGTTCCTGGAGGTCAGCCCGCTGGCGGCCTACGAGGTCTATGGCGAGGACGTGCCCGCTGCCGGGGTGATCGCCGGCATCGGCCGGGTAGAAGGCGTGGAATGCATGATCGTGGCCAACGATGCCACGGTCAAAGGCGGCTCCTACTACCCGCTGACCGTGAAAAAACACCTGCGCGCGCAGACCATCGCCCTGCAGAACCGCCTGCCATGCATCTACCTGGTGGACTCCGGCGGCGCCAACCTGCCCCGCCAGGACGAAGTGTTCCCGGATCGCGAGCACTTCGGGCGGATCTTCTTCAACCAGGCCAACATGAGCGCCCAGGGCATCCCGCAGATCGCCGTGGTCATGGGCTCCTGCACCGCCGGCGGTGCCTACGTACCGGCCATGGCCGACGAAGCGATCATGGTCCGCGAGCAAGCCACTATCTTCCTCGCCGGCCCGCCGCTGGTGAAGGCCGCCACCGGCGAGGTGGTGAGCGCCGAAGACCTGGGCGGTGCCGACGTGCACTGCAAGGTTTCCGGCGTGGCCGACCACTATGCCGAGAGCGATGAGCACGCCCTGGCCCTGGCGCGCCGTAGCGTGGCCAACCTCAACTGGCACAAGCAGGGCCAGTTGCAGCAACGCACGCCGATCGCCCCGCTGTATGCCCGGGATGAGCTGTATGGCGTGGTGCCGGCCGATCCCAAGCAGCCGTTCGACGTGCGCGAAGTCATCGCGCGCCTGGTGGACGGTTCGTTGTTCGATGAATTCAAGGCGCTGTTCGGCACCACCCTGGTGTGCGGCTTCGCCCACCTGCACGGCTACCCGGTGGCGATCCTGGCCAACAACGGCATCCTGTTCGCCGAGGCCGCGCAAAAAGGCGCGCACTTCATCGAACTGGCGTGCCAGCGCGGCATCCCGCTGTTGTTCCTGCAGAACATCACCGGCTTCATGGTGGGGCAGAAATACGAGGCCGGCGGCATCGCCAAGCATGGCGCCAAGCTGGTGACGGCGGTGGCCTGCGCCCAGGTGCCGAAATTCACCGTGATCATCGGTGGCAGCTTCGGTGCCGGTAACTACGGCATGTGCGGCCGCGCCTACGATCCACGCTTCTTGTGGATGTGGCCCAACGCGCGGATCGGCGTGATGGGTGCCGAGCAGGCTGCCGGCGTGCTGGTACAGGTCAAGCGCGAGCAGGCGGAACGTAGCGGACAGGGGTTCGACGCGACCCAGGAAGCCCAGATCAAGCAACCGATCCTCGACCAGTACGAGCACCAGGGGCACCCCTACTACTCCAGCGCCCGGCTGTGGGACGACGGCGTCATCGACCCGGCGCAGACCCGCGAGGTGCTGGCCCTGGCGTTGTCCGCGTCCCTCAACGCCCCTATCGAACAGAGCCGTTTCGGCGTGTTCCGCATGTAATCCTGCGCGAGAAGATCATGAGCGATTTCAATACCCTGGAACTGCTGCGCGACCCTCGTGGCTTCGCCACCTTGTGGCTCAGCCGTGAAGAAAAGAACAACGCCTTCAACGCCGAGATGATCCGCGAGCTGATCCTGGCCCTGGACCAGGTGCAAGGCGATCCCAACCTGCGCTTCCTGCTGCTGCGCGGCCGTGGCCGGCATTTCAGCGCCGGCGCCGACCTGGCCTGGATGCAGCAGTCGGCCGAGCTGGACTACAACACCAACCTCGACGACGCCCGGGAACTGGCGGAGTTGATGTACAACCTGGCCAAGCTGAAGATCCCGACCCTGGCCGTGGTGCAAGGTGCGGCCTTCGGCGGCGCCCTGGGCCTGATCAGCTGCTGCGACATGGCCATCGCCAGCGACGACGCACAATTCTGTTTGTCGGAAGTGCGCATCGGCCTGGCCCCGGCGGTGATCAGCCCGTTCGTGGTCCAGGCCATCGGCGAACGCGCTGCCCGGCGCTATGCCTTGACCGCCGAGCGCTTCGACGGCCCGCGTGCGCGGGACATCGGCCTGCTGGCCGAGAGCTACCCGGCGGCAGATCTGGAACAGCACGTCAGCCGCTGGATCGACAACCTGCTGCTCAACAGCCCCCAGGCCATGCGTGCCAGCAAGGACCTGTTGCGCGAAGTGGGCAACGGCGCCCTGACCACCGCCCTGCGACGCTATTGCGAGAACGCCATCGCGCGGATCCGCGTCAGCCCCGAAGGACAGGAAGGCCTGCGGGCGTTCCTGGAGAAACGCCCGCCCAGCTGGCAGACCGAGACCATGACCAAGGAGTCCCGCTGATGAGCGCGCCGATCCTAGATACCCTGCTGGTGGCCAACCGCGGCGAGATCGCCTGCCGCGTGATGCGCACCGCCAAGGCCCTGGGCCTGACCACCGTGGCCGTGCACAGCGCCACCGACCGCGATGCCCGCCACAGCCGTGAAGCGGACATCCGCGTGGACCTGGGCGGCAGCAAGGCCAGCGAAAGCTACCTGCAGATCGACAAGCTGATCGCCGCCGCCAAGGCCAGCGGCGCCCAGGCCATCCACCCCGGTTATGGCTTTCTTTCCGAGAACGCCGGTTTCGCCCGGGCCATCGAGGCTGCCGGGCTGATCTTCCTCGGCCCACCGGCATCGGCCATCGACGCCATGGGCAGCAAGTCGGCGGCCAAGGCCCTGATGGAAACCGCCGGTGTACCGCTGGTGCCGGGCTACCACGGCGAGGCCCAGGACCTGGAAACCTTCCGCAGCGCCGCCGAGCGCATCGGCTATCCGGTGCTGCTCAAGGCCACCGCCGGTGGCGGCGGCAAAGGCATGAAGGTGGTGGAAGACGTCAGCCAGCTGGCCGAAGCCCTGGCCTCGGCCCAGCGTGAAGCACAGTCGTCGTTCGGCGATTCGCGGATGCTGGTGGAAAAATACCTGCTAAAGCCCCGGCACGTGGAGATCCAGGTCTTTGCCGACCAGCACGGCAACTGCCTGTACCTCAACGAGCGCGACTGCTCGATCCAGCGTCGCCACCAGAAAGTGGTGGAAGAAGCCCCGGCCCCCGGCTTGAGCGCCGAGCTGCGTAAGGCCATGGGCGAGGCTGCGGTACGCGCGGCCCAGGCTATCGGCTACGTCGGCGCCGGCACCGTGGAATTCCTGCTCGACGCCCGCGGCGAATTCTTCTTCATGGAGATGAACACCCGCCTGCAGGTGGAACACCCGGTCACCGAAGCCATCACCGGCCTGGACCTGGTGGCCTGGCAGATCCGCGTGGCCCGTGGCGAAACCCTGCCCATGACCCAGGACCAGGTACCACTGCTGGGCCATGCCATCGAAGTGCGCCTGTACGCCGAGGACCCGGGCAACGACTTCCTGCCGGCCACCGGCCGCCTGGAGCTGTATCGTGAATCCGCCAATGGCCCTGGCCGGCGCGTGGACAGCGGCGTCGAGGAAGGCGACAGCGTATCGCCGTTCTACGACCCGATGCTGGGCAAGCTGATCGCCTGGGGCGAGGACCGCGAACAGGCTCGCCTGCGCCTGCTGAGCATGCTCGACGAGTTCGCCATCGGCGGCCTGAAGACCAACCTGGCGTTCCTGCGCCGGATCATCGCCCACCCGGCCTTCGCCGAGGCCCAACTGGATACCGGCTTCATTCCGCGTTACCAGGAGCAACTGCTGCCGGCGGCCCGCGAGCTGGACCAGGACTTCTGGCAGGCTGCGGGCCAGGCCTACAGCCAGAGCCTGGCGCGGCGCGAGCGCCAGGACGATCCGCATTCGCCCTGGGCGGCGGTCGATGGCTGGCGCAGCGGCTTGCCGGCGCAGGTCGCCCTGCACCTATGCGCCGACGGCCAGGACCGGGCCATCAACCTGCAGACCCTTGGCGCCGACTACCGCCTGCAGGGTGAACGCCTGCTGGTGGAGCACCAAGGCGTGCGCCGCGAGCACCGGGCCATCCGTCGCGGCGACACCCTCTACCTGCACTGGCAGGGCGAGATGCGCAGCATCACGACCTACGACCCGATCGCCGCGGCCGACGCCAGCCACAGCCAGCACGGCGGCCTCACCGCCCCCATGAACGGCAGCATTGTCCGGGTCCTGGTGCAAGCCGGGCAAAGCGTCGAAGCCGGCGCGCAACTGGTGGTGCTCGAGGCCATGAAGATGGAACACAGCATCCGCGCGCCCCACGCCGGTATCGTCAAGGCGCTGTATTGCCAGGAAGGCGAGATGGTCAGCGAAGGCAGTGCGCTGGTGGAACTGGAACAGCCAGCCTGATGGGCAAGGCCCGCCGCCAGGCGGTCTGCGTGAACGCTGCGGCCCACACCGCAGCCATGGACTAGCCCCGAATGCAAAAAGCCCCTTCCTGAAACCAGGAAGGGGCTTTTTCGACTGAGGGCGCCTGCGTCTTCAGAACTTCGCGGTCGCTTGCACCACCACGCCGATGATCCGGCACTCATCGCTGTAGAGCATCTTCGGGTACGTCGGGTTGAGCGGCGCCAGGTACCGCTGGCCGCCCTCCTGCACCAACTTGCGAAAGAGCGCCTCGGCGCTGCCGGGACACTGCACGACCACCAGCTTGCCAGGCTCGGCCGCGATGGCCGGGTCCACCAGGATCAGCATGCCCTGGCTGATGCTCATGCCGCTGGGAGCGATCATCGCGTCCCCCACCACCATCAGCCAGAACGCCGCGCCCTGGGCCTGGTAGTCGGACAATTCGTAGCGCTCCGGCACATAGCTCGGCTGGCCATCCTCACGGACTTCGCCGGCGCTGCGCCAATCACTGACCGGATAACGGAAGTACGGGTTGTACCTATCCACCAGCGAAGGTTCCTGCTCCAGGGGCTCGCCATCGTCATTGACCAAGGGTTTTTCGCGGACCACCAGCACCACTTCGAGAAAGCCCATGCCGATCTCTTCCAGCACCCGGTTCATGTCTTCGATCTTGGGCTGGCGCCGCTTGCTCAACCAATGGCCAATGCCGCCCTGGGACATGCCCAGGCGCTCGGCGAGCTTCTCCTGCGTGACCTTGCGGCCTTTCATGTTGGCCTTGACCAACTCGATCCATTTATCCATGGGCGGAACAATACGTTGTGTATTTTCCGCCTCAACACACAAGTTGTAGTATTTGAAATGGCGTCACAATTACAATAAGTATTAATCTGTGCCTGCCCCCTCTTTTCATTTTCTCAAGACAAGGCAGAACCCATGAACACAAGCAGCAAGAACGTGCCGGAACTCGATACAGAGGCCACATTCAGCTCACTTGCAGGCAAGCATGCAATGCGACGAGCAATGGACCACCCTACGGAGCCGCCCCACGGCAGCATCAACAAGGAGGAGAAATTCTTCGAGATAAGAAGCAGCCTCAGCAGCGAGGAAGCCATGATCCATGCATCCGACCTGCTGCGCTGCGCGGCCGCCACCGCCTACGACGCGGCCGACAACCTGCATGGGCCCAATCGGGACCTGGCGTTCTCGGTGGTGCATATGATCGATCTGGCCAAGGCCCTGGTGGACAAGTCCCTGGAAGGCCAACGGCATGAAATCGCTTGAAATGCAGACACCCCGCCAGCCCGAAACGGGTGCAGGGCAATCCAGGATGAAAAAAAATTCGAGCAGGCAGGGAAAAACGTTTGACTTGCAAATGATAATGATTATTATTGCAGGCAACTGATCGCGAGATCGGTCGATGATCCAAAGGACCTTAGGTCGGACCTCTGGATTATCTCCTCATCAGGCTAATCACGGTTTTTGACCCGGCTTTTTCGCCGGGTCTTTTTTTTGCCAGTCATGCTGGCTTGGCTTCAGGCTAATGAAGACGTGGGTGACGCAAAAATAATGGCGGCGATCATAGCAAAAGAATGTCCTTTTGCAAGCAAAGGGCCGTGCTGGAAGCCGCACAATTCCTAAAGTAGCGCTTGAGAATCAATCGCATACACACTAAGCTTCATCGGCGTCAAGGACGACGCCCCCCTTCTTTTACCCCCTCCGATGTGTAGAGTAGCGGTCACAACAATCCTGTTCAGGAACCGACCATGACCGTGGGCAATCACTCTTCTTTTCACATCAGCGCCGACTTCGACAGCGGTAACATCAACGTGCTGGACACCAGCAACCCGCTCCAGGTAGAGCTGGCCATTCGCCCTGATACCCAGAGCCCGCACTTCCAGTGGTTTCACTTCAAGGTCAGCGGCCTGCATGTCGGCCAGGAACACTGGTTCCGCCTGACCAATGCCAGCCAGTCTTCCTACAACAAGGCCTGGACCGGCTACCACGCCGTGGCCTCCTACGACCACGTGAACTGGTTTCGCGTCCCGACGATCTTCGAAGGCGACGCCCTGCGCTTCAATCTCGAAGCCACCCAGACCCACGCCTGGTTCGCCTACTTCGAACCCTACAGCCGTGGCCGTCACGACTGGCTGATCGACCAGGCCCTGACCAAGGCCGGCACCGAGTTGCTGGCCGTGGGCAAGAGCGTCGAAGGCCGTGACATCCAGTTGCTGCGCAAGGGCAGCGGCGCCCCCGGCCAGCGCAAGCTGTGGATCATCGCCCAGCAGCACCCCGGCGAGCACATGGCCGAGTGGTTCATGGAGGGCGTGATCGAACGCTTGCAACGCCACGACGATGCCGAGCTCAACGCCTTGCTGGCCAAGGCCGACCTGTACCTGGTACCGAACATGAACCCGGACGGCGCCTTCCACGGCCACTTGCGTACCAACGCCAAGGGCCAGGACCTGAACCGCGCCTGGCAGAACGCCAGCCAGGAGCTCAGCCCGGAAGTGTTGTTCGTCCAGCAGCAGATGGAACAGTACGGGGTCGACCTGTTCCTCGACGTCCATGGCGACGAGGAAATTCCCCATGTATTCACCGCCGGCTGTGAAGGCAACCCGGGCTACACACCGCGCCTGGCCAAGCTCGAAGAACATTTTCGCAGCCACCTGAAGCACAAGACCCGGGACTTCCAGACCACCCACGGCTATACCCGCGACAATCCCGGCCAGGCCAACATGACCCTGGCCTGCAATGCCGTCGGGGAAAAATACGATTGCCTGGCGCTGACCCTGGAAATGCCGTTCAAGGACCACAACGACGCGCCCAACCCGCTCACCGGCTGGTCCGGCAAGCGCTCCATGCAACTGGGCAAGGATGTGCTGAGCACCCTGGCCGACCTGGTGGACAGCCTGCGCTGAACGAAACCCACGACTGCGCGAGCCACTCGCGCAGTCGTCGCGGTCTCAAGCCACCGGTATCCGCAGGCAGTCCTCCGGCCCCAGCAGCCGACCGTCGGCAGAACGCAGTTCCAGCGCCCGCAGCGGTTGCCGGGTCTGACGGTCCACCAGTTGCGAATGCGCCTCCCCTTCCTCGTAGAAAAACGCCTCGCCCCATTGGCGCAAGCCGATGATCAGCGGAAACAGGCCCTTGCCCTTATCCGTCAGCACGTACTCCTGGTAGGCGCTGCCGTCGGAAGCCGGCACCACATCCAGCACCCCGTGCTCCACCAAGGTCCGCAGGCGCGCGGCGAGGATGTTCTTGGCCATGCCGAGGTTGCGCTGGAACTCGCCGAAACGGCGGATACCGTCGAAGGCATCGCGCACGATCAGCAACGACCACCAATCGCCGATGGCGTCGAGTGAGCGCGCCACCGGGCATTCAGCGTCTTGCAGGCGGGTGCGTTTGACCATGGTTGGGAAACTCCGATAAGCCCGGGAAACTGGTTGCAATATAAAACCAAGATTATTACCGTACAACTGGTTTCATAAAGCAACCAAAAACGGAGCCTGCCATGCCTGCCGATTCGCCCACCATCGCCGCCTCGACGCTCTCATCCAAAGTGGTGCTGCTATTCGCCACCGCCTGCGGCCTGGCGGTCGGCAACGTCTACTACGCCCAGCCGCTACTGGACGCCATGGCCCAAAGCTTCGGCCTGGCCCCGGCCACCGTGGGCATCGTCATCACGCTGACCCAGGTGGGCTACGGCCTGGGCCTGCTGTTGCTGGTGCCCCTGGGCGACCTGCTCGACCGCCGCCGGCTCATCGTCACCCAGACCCTGCTCTCGGTGCTGGCGCTGCTGGTCGTGGCCCTGGCGCCGAACGGTACCTGGCTGCTGCTGGGCATGGCGGGCGTCGGCTTGCTGGCGGTGGTGACCCAGGTCCTGGTGGCTTACGCCGCCAACCTGGCGCAACCGGAACAACGCGGGCGGGTAGTCGGCGTGGTCACCAGTGGCGTGGTACTGGGCATCCTGCTGGCCCGTACCGTGGCCGGGGGCATGGCCGACCTGGCGGGCTGGCGTTCGGTGTACCTGCTGTCCGCCGGACTGACCCTGATGGTGGCACTGGCCCTGTGGCGGGTCTTGCCGGCCGTGCAACGACCACCGGCAGCCCAGGACTACCTGCAACTGCTGGGTTCGCTGCTGTGCTTGTTCAAGGAGGAGAAGATCCTGCGTGACCGGGCCGTGCTGGCCATGCTGATCTTCGCCGCGGCCACCACCCTATGGACGCCGCTGGTACTGCCCCTGAGCGCCCCGCCGCTGTCGCTCAGTCACACCCAGATCGGCCTGTTCGGCCTGGCCGGGGCCGCCGGCGCCCTGGGTGCGGCGCGGGCCGGACAGCTGGCCGACCGGGGCCTGGCGCAATGGACCAGCGGCCTGGCCCTGGGCCTGATGCTGCTCTGCTGGATCCCCATCGGCCTGACCCAATGGTCGCTGTGGGCCCTGCTGGTTGGGGTAATCGGCCTCGATCTGGGCCTGCAGGCCGTGCATGTCACCAGCCAGAGCCTGATCTACAGTGTGCGACCCGAGGCCCAGAGCCGCCTGGCGGCCGGCTACATGCTGTTCTACTCCATCGGCAGCGCCGCAGGCTCCATCGCCGCCACCACTACCTACGCCTGGGCCGGCTGGACCGGCGTCTGCCTGCTGGGCGCGGGCATCAACGCGATAGCGCTGGGCTACTGGCTGTGGAGCCTGGGCCCGCAGCGCCCGCGCGCCAGCCAGCCCTGCCCGCTGGAAAGCGCCTGACGCTCAGAAGCCCACGTCCAGCACCACGTTATCCAGGTAGGTACCGGCCGGCGGCGTGCTCTGGTCGGTGTAGATCCTGGCGTTGTAGTTGAACACCTGGCTGCCGGTGCCCAGGCCGTTGCCGGGGTTGACCTCGGCATCGGTACTGGAACGCCGGGCGCTGCCGACGCTGCCCCAGCGGGTGGTCCCGGCGCTCTTGAAGATGTCGTAGGCCAGGAAGTTGCCGCCGGAGACCATGCGCCGCCGACCGCCAACGCTGATCGGGTTCTGGCCGTCGCTCAAGCCCACGGTGTAGGCACTGCCCTTGGTACAGGCCAGGTTGATGGTCTGCCCGCTGACCGTGGCGAAGGCGCTGATCACCGGTGCGCTGCCAAAGCTGATGTCGGGTGCGGTGATCACGCAGTCGTTGGACACCGTCATGTTCACCGTGAGGCTCTGGGTACCGCTGCCCACATCCCGCCCCAGGCAGATACCCAGGGCACCGATCCCCGAGCAATAGTTCCAGCTCCAGAAGATGCTCAGGTTCTCGGTATAGACCCCCGCCGCGACATTGCTGCCGGTGACGGTACCCAGGTAGATCGGCACCGTCTTGGCCACCGTGGGACTGCCCAGCAGGCCCAGCAGGTCGATGATCGAATTGCGCGCGAAGTCGAAGGCCACGCCCCGGGTGATGGGATAGCTGGTGCTGTTGTTGGCATACAGGGTGTAGTTGATGACATCGCCGGTGGGTCCGACCATGCCACTGGTACTGGAGGTGATGGTGGCGTAGAAGTGGTCGGTGGTGACCAGCAGCGACAACAGCGAGCCGGTGCACCGCAGCCCGGCATTGGTGGTGGAGGCCGGTTGCGAGGTGGTGCGCACCAGGATCGAGCTGACGGTGCCGAACGCCGCCGGGGTGGTGCTGACCGTGGAACAGAGCGCCAGGGCCGGCAGGGCCAGCAGCCAGGCCAGCAAGCCCAGGCCCCATCGTCCCCATGCCCGGCCCCGGCCGGCCTTGAATCCATTCATCTGTCGTCCTCCTGTGGTGGCTACGCGACTACTGGCAAGCCAGTGGGCCGATCAGCGGGATCTGCTGTTGCTCCAGGTCGATGTCGAACTGCGCCTGGCAATGGCTGCCATCGGCCAGGCCGACCTCCAGGGTGTTATGCGCCGAGAGATTCTCCAGGTACACCAGGCCATCCCAGCCGACCACCGCCCGCGCCCCGCTCTGCTGGTGGATGACACTACTGCCCAGGGGCAGTTCCTGCTGGCGAGCGTCCACCAGGACGATGCTCGCGGCGATCACCCGGGTCAGCGGGAACTCCAGCAGGTAGCCGCTGCCACGGCGCACCGCGACCCTTTGCTCGACGTTCGGGCTCTGCACGTTGGCCGGCAGGTTCAATGGATCGATCTCGTACTTGCCCCGGTAGTAGGCGCTGCTCCAGGGCACCAGCAGGTGGCCATTCTTGTCGGTCTGGCCCACCAGCTGGTTCTCGTAGCGCACCGGGATGTCCTTGTAGCCACCGGTGCTGACCACCACGAAGGCATCGTCGATACGGTTGGCGGCGAACACCTCGCGGTCCATCCAGACCAGCGAACCGCTGGCATCGGCCCAGCGCGTCTCGGCCTCACGAGTGCCGTAGACCCCGGCTTGCAGGCGCACCGACTGCAAGCGCCAGGTCAGGTCGGCCTGGCGGTAGTCCGGGCCATCGCCGGTGGCGTAGCCGAGGTTGTAGCCCAGCCCGCCCTCCAGCGGCACCGAGCGGCTGAAGTTGACCCGCTGACGGTTTTCCCCGGCCTTGCTGCGCTCGTTGCTCAAGCTCAGGCTGCCATACATGTCGAAGGGCACCACCAACTGGGCCTGCGTCGCCCACTGGCGCTCGCCGATCTCGCGGTTGGCCGACAGGTAGAAACTGCTGTTGCGCCACAGCGGTTTGCTCCAGGTCAGGTTCAGCAGCCGGGTCCGGGTCGAGTCGGCAGCGCGCACGTCGAAGTAACCGGCGCCGAGGCTGCCGAAACGCTCCAGGTTCAGGCTCAGGGTCAATTGCTCGCTGCGCTGGCTGAGGCTGGTGTAGGGGCTATCCACCACCGTCAGGTCGGCGTACCGGTCGCGGCGCTGCACGCGCTGGTAGGACAGGCTGTAGCGCTGGCTGCTGTACTGGTAGCCGAAGCTCAGTTGCTGGCCGCCATTGCCGTCGAAGCGGCTCTGGCTGAAGGCAGTATTGAGGATCCCGAACTGGCCCAGCCGCAGGTTGCCGCCGAGCCCGCCCAGGGCCAGGGACTGCGAGGCCTCGGCATGGCTTTCCAGGGTCAGACTGTCGCTCAGGCCGTGGCGCAGGCTGGCGGAGGTCACACCGGGGCCGTAGCCGAAGTCCCGCAGGGTGTAGTCGCGACGCAAGGTACCGGCGGCCACCGAGAAGTCCGTCAGGCCCTTCTGCAACAGGTTGCTGGTGACATAGAACGGCACGGTGGTGGACACCTGGCGTCCCAGGGCATCGGTGGTGACCACCACCGCCTCACCCGCGCCGTTGATGAAGGGAATGTTGGTCAGGGTGTAGGGCCCAGGTTGCAGTTCGGCGCTGCTGGCCTTGTAGCCATTGATGAACAGGTCCACCGAGCTGGGCACTGCCGCTTCCCCGGCGAACTGCGGCAAGGGATAGGTCACCAGGTCCGGGCGCACGGCGAAGTCCCTGGACAACTGGACCCCACCCAGGCGCACCGAACTGCTCCAGGGCAAGGCGCCGCTGACCAGGTCGCCGGCCTCGTAGGTCAGCATGCGTTCGTCATCGGAGAAGCGCCAAGTGGTGTCGTAGCGCCGATAGCCGTTGTTCAGCGAAGCGCTGCGGACCCCGGACAGGGTCCGCCGGTATTGCCCGCTGTTGGAGAGGGTGCCCCAGCTATCGAACAGCCGCAGCTCGTTCCCCGCCGCCAGGTAGCTGCCGCCGTCGTCGGTATCGTTGAAGTACAGGTCATAGTTGAGCAACGCGCCGAAGCTGCTCAGGGCCGGGGTCCGCGGATAGGCCTGGCGGCTGCCGACCAACTGCTCCGGCAACCAGTCCGGCGGTACGTTCAGCAACAGGCGCTGGCCCGGGCTGTCGTAATCGCTGTGCAGCCCCGGCAAGGCTTCGAGATCGACTTCGCTCTCCAGTTGCTGTGCCAGCTTGATGCCCGTCTCGCGCAAGGCGCTGGCCGATATGAACAGCCGACCTGCACGTTGCTCCACCGCCACCACCTTGCCCGTATCCATCTGGTTGATGACCAACTCCAGGAACAGCTGCGCATCGGCCATCGACTCCAGGCTGCTGGGCGGTGGAGGCACCTCGCCAGCCTGGGCCGGGGCCGCCAGCAACAAGCCCCACAAGCCTGCCAGCAGCCCCTTCCAGTACCAAGAGCGATGAGCCGGATCCTGGCTCATGAGCGGTTCAAGTCCATCTATGGACCTCTCCATCCCTGGGCGCATGCGCTAACGCTCGCGCATCCGTCCTTGCCTCCTCCTTGCCGCCGACATCCGGGCGGCGACCTTCGCGCCGTTCAGCGTGAAGGTGGCAGGTCCTGGACCTGCGGCGCGCCATTGACCCGCAGTTGCAGGTTCGAATCGCCGGCCAGGGTTTCCGAGAGCGGCCAACGCATCACTGCTCCAGGCAACACATAGCCCAACAGGCCCGGCGCCAGGGGGCGGTTCTGCCCGCCCTGCTTGAAGGCGACATCCGTCAGGCGGGCATGCACCGCGCCCTGGTTGCGCATTTCGAGGAAGGTCTTGCCATCGGCGTTCACCTTGCGCCAGCTGAGGTTGGGCACCCCGATGCTCTTGGGGTCCCTGGCCCGGGTGGTGTCTTCCTTGCTCCACAAGCCCGCGCCATAGGCGAACAGCGGCACGGAATAACGCATCTGGAAACGAATCGCGGCCACACTCTTGGCATCGCTCTGGGGGCCTGGAGGGGTAGCGGAAGGGATTTCATCGATGATGATCCGATAGGCCAGCTCCTGGCCCGGCGGGATGTCCCGGGTGCGGGTCAGGCGCACCAGCTGCTTTTGCCCGGGCTCGATCTTCGCCACCGGTGGGCTGCCGATCACATCCCGCTGGTTCTGGTACTGGTCGGCAAAATCGCTCTGGCTCCAGGCGAAGACCCGGATCTGCAGGTTGGCGGTCTCGCTGCCGCGGTTCTCCAGCCACAACGCGCTGGCCTGCTGGTCGGCCTCCAGCACCGGGTCGATGGGCCAGATCAACACCGAACTGGCGGCCCAGGCTCCCGGAGCGCTGGACAACAGCCCGGCCAGTACCAGGTAACCGCAGGCCCGCAGGCCCCGTACAGATAAACGCATACTGCTACTCCTTGTCCGCCTGCCGGCTGGTCGTTGAATCGCCCCATCACCACGACAGCTGCACCTGCAGCACATCGCTGTATGTCCCCCCAGGCTGATTGCCCGGCAATTGCACCTGTCCATAGATCGGCAGGCTGATGTTATTGGCATCGCTGTAGGCCACCGCTACGCTCTGGCCGATCCCCAGGCTCTGGCTGTAGGCCGCATCCCGGAACAACTTGTAGGCCACCCGGGCGGTACCACTGGCAATCTGCATGTTCCGCCCGCCGTTGTTGTATTGGCCGCCGTCCACCGTCATGTTCAAGGTCACCCCCGGGGTGCACTGCAACTGCACGCCACCGGTCAGGGCCACGTTCACCGTGGCGGTGGACAACGCCGACTGCGTACCGAACGCCAGGCTGCCGTAGTTGCTTGCGCCCCCCACCACCAGGCACCCGGCAACGACGGTGGCACTGACCTGGAAACTCTGGCTCAGCGCCGCCCACACCGGCCAGGACAACGCACTGATACCGGCCAGGGCCAAGGCCGCAACGCCATGGCGGGCCATCGCATCAAAAACTCAAAACGACCGAAACGGTATCGGTGTAGGTACCCGCCGGCAGCCCCGCCTTGCCAGTGGCCTTGCCATAGATATTGACGCTCTGCGCAGTCCCGGTGCTGGCACCCAGGTTGATCACGCCATTGATCGCCACGAGCTGGGTATGGGCCGAGTCGGTGTACAGGTCGTAGGGCACGTAGTTGGCCACGCCGTCGTACAGCGCCCGGGTGCCGCCGGTGGACTTGCCGTCGTTGGTCCCGGCGGCAATCTTCAAGGTGGGCGAAGTGCCGCTGGAGCACTGGATCGACAAGGCCCCGCCGCCGCCCTGCAAGACTTGGGCGCCTGCCTCGGTGAACAGGCTGTTGGTGGTGCCGAAGTTCAAGGCCCCGAAGTTCAGGCCGGTACTGCCGCCCACGCCATTGACCAGGCAACTGCTGGTGAGAATCAGCGAAGCGCTGATCTGCCCGGTCACAGTGGTGGCGGCCTGGGCCTGGCTGGCCAGGAACAACCCCAGCACCAGCGCAATCAACCTGGATACGCATGCTTGCATGATGTACGACCTCCGACGTTTTATCCGTCAAACGTGAAGTCCAAACCGACAGGTAGCGTCCTGCCTGCCTTGGGTAGCGGTGTCAGAAGGTCAATTGCACGGACACCGTGTCGGTATAGGTGCCCGCCGGCAGCCCGGCCTTGCCCACTGCCTGGCCATAGATGTTGACCGTCTGGGCCACGCCGGTGCTCGGCGCCAGGGCGATCACCCCATTGATCGCCAGGATCTGCGAATGCCCGGCATCGGTATACAGGTCATAGGGCACGTAGTTGCCCACCCCGTCGTACAAGGCCCGGGTGCCGCCGGTGGACTTGCCGTCGTTGCTGCCGCCCTGCACGGTGATGCTCGGCGTGGTGCCGGCCGAGCAGAGGATCGACAAGGCACCGCCACCGCCACCCAGCACCTGGCCGCTGGCGGTGGTGAACAGGCTGTTGCTGGTGCCGAAGTTCAGGGCGCCGAAGTTCAAGCCGGTGGTGCCGCCCACCCCGTTGACCTGGCAACTGCTGGTGAGGATCAGGGTCGAGGTGATCTGGCCGGTGACCGTGGTCGCTCCATGGGCCGTGGAGGCCATGAGCAGGCCCAGCAATGGCCAGCCGATTCGGGATACAAGCGCGTGCATGATGTACGTCCTCTCGTGGTTTACCAATCCAGCGTGATGGTCAGGGTGTCGGTGTAGACCCCTGCCGGAACCGCGCGGGTATTCGCGACCACCGAGCCGAACACCGGAATGGGGATCCGGTTGCCGCCGCTCACTGCGAAATTGCGCTGCTGGCCGATGCTGTAGCTATCGCTACCCGAGGCATCGACGAACAATCGATAAGGGATGGTCTGGCGGCCGTTGCTCAGGCGCCGGGTCGTGCCGTCGCCGTTGAGGCCGCCGTTGATGCTCACCGTGAAACCGGTGACCGAGGGATTGCAGGCCACCTGCAACTGGCCGTCGGCATCGTTGGTGAGGCTGGCCTTGATGGGGTTGACCCAGGTCGGCCCTTGCTGGCCGAAGTCGAGCATGCCCGGATCCGTGACGGGGTGGGTGGCGGAACCACCGCTACTGACCTGACAACTGGCGGTGATCACCAGGCGCGCCTGGATCTGCCCGCTGATGGCCGCTTGCGCATCCTCGACCACCAGGCACAGCGAACCCAGGGCGATGATCGTCCAGGTTTTGCCTTTCATTGCACCCATCCCGGTTCCATCAGGACTCCCACTTGAGCCGTGCACTTGCAGCAGCTGTTCCTGTTCTGCGCGAGATCCCCCGCGACAGCGTCGATGCCCCTGGCTACCAGGTCAGGGTCACCTTCAACACATCGGAATAACCCCCGGCCCGCGGAATCTCGGCCAAGGGCTCGATACGCCCGTACAAGGGCAGGTCCACCGTGCCGGAATCCGGCACCCGGCCACTGACCGGGACATTGACCGGCAACGGGATACGCCGCGCCGGGTCCTGGTAGAGGCGGTAAGGGATCGGTTTGCCGGCAGAATCAGCACCAGCCAGGTAGCGCACTTCGCCGACGCCGCCGTGCAAGCCGCCATCGATGCGCATCTGGTAGGGGGTATCGGGATTGCACTCCAGGCGTGGCTGGCGGCTGCCACCCAGCGCCGCGCCCAATGGGCCGCGGGCGTCATCCAGGCGTGCGGTGGTGCCGAAGTCCAGGGTGCCGAGCTGGGCCACCCCCGCCTCGCGCTGCTGCCCTACCAACTGGCAACCACGCGCCACATCGACCCGGACCTGCACCTGCAAGTCAGCGGCTCCTGCCGTTACGCCGAGCAATGCGCTCATGACTGCCAAACCCTTACATCCATTCAAGGCCTCGATTCCCTGATGAGAAGCATTAGCTGCCATGAGGTTAGCAACCCGGGCCAAAACCGCCAGTTTGCGTATTAATTTGCCCCAGGGCCCGCCCCAGGCACTTGCGCAACCACAGCCATGCCTTTTCGAGATTGCCGGACGACTGGATTTCCATTGGTCAATTGGCTGCGGTGCTTTTAAGGTGGGCGCCCCGGAACCACCAGAGTCATCACCATTGGCCGCTTTACCGCCAACACCTGCATCGATCCCATGGCGCTGGCGCTGGCGTTCTACCAGGCCCGACCGGCAAACGGCAGCGCGCGCCGGATCGACCCAGCACCACTTTCACCACAAGGCCCGGAACCTGGACTACACCCTGGGCCCTGGCCAGTTGCAGGAAGTCGGCCTCGAACATCCACTCGACCGAGTAGCCCCATGAGATCCATCACCGTTACCGAACTGGTCTGCCTGCACCTGCAGGATGCAACGCTCAAGCATTCATCGCTGTTTGGCCTGGAGCGTTTCTCTGCCGCTGAACTTGCGGCAAAAGGCTATGAACGAGTGGGCGATCCGCGGGACTTCCACCTGTATGAAAAAAACTGCGCGACACGCCATCACCAGCGAACACTGGAGGTGGGGTTCAAGTACTACTTCCTTGACCGTCAGCTGGTCGGCAGTGGCTTCAACCTGTCTCCCGGGGCCCGCCTGACGTCCATGCTCAAGTACAGGAAACGCCTTGCGGCACGGGACAACATTCCCCCTTCGCAACTGGCGTTTTATTTCTCGGGCGACAAGAAAGAAGGCGCCGTGATTCTCGATGACCGGCACGTGATGCGCTTCAACCAGTGGAGCCACCAGGGCGCCTACCTGATAGCGACACTGGAGAGCGACCTCGACCTGAGCAACCCGCTGAGCAGGACCGCCACCAAGGCGGTGAAAATGACCCTTGAACATCACCGCCTGGAATCGATACGGGATGGAGCCAGGAATCCCAGGCATCCCGCGGCATTTCGCCAGCTGGCTAAAGCGCTGCACGATGCAAGCATTTGACGGGGAACAGATCGTCCCACTGGCAGAAGCGCGTTAGCGCGCCATTCAAGATGGCCAGCCGCAGGTGCTATCGGCGTTTGACGTGAGCCTGGCCATTCATGCGCACAGTCTCGCAGAGCTGGACAGCGCTGGAGCAAAGGCCGGGGACCCGCCCCTTGCGCCCGATGACAGGGCCTTCCAGGCGGACCGCAGCGGCCGCAAGATCGACCTCACCCTGACTGCCGATTGCGCCAGCCAACAGGGAGTGAGCCGCTCTGAACTTAAGGCTCCTGAAAACCTAGTACCCCTGGCCCGTCGGCGCAGGGCCGCCCAGGCAGCAAAAACCACCGATCTCCTTTATCCTGCCCGCCCTTCTGCTGCTTTCGAGTGTTGACGCTGTTCATGGATACCCTTGCCCAACTGCGGGCCGGCCAGCTGGCCGGCATCAAGCGCCTGGACCTGTCCTGTGGCCTGACTGAATTCCCCCGGGAGATCTTCGATCTCGCCGACTCCCTGGAGATCCTCAACCTCAGCGGCAACGCCCTGCACAGCCTGCCCGAGGACCTGCACCGCCTCAGCCACCTGCGCATCCTGTTCTGCTCGGACAACCTGTTCAGCGAACTGCCGGAATGCCTGGGCCGTTGTGCACACCTGAGCATGATCGGCTTCAAGGCCAACCGGATCGAGCGGGTACCGGCCGCCGCCCTGCCACCCCAGCTGCGCTGGCTGATCCTCACCGACAACCGCATCACTGAACTGCCGGACGAGTTGGGTCGGCGCCCGCTGCTGCAAAAACTCATGCTGTCCGGCAATCGCCTGACCGCGCTGCCGCAAAGCCTGGAGCAGTGCCAGCGCCTGGAACTGCTGCGGATCGCCGCCAACCACCTGACCGAACTGCCGCCGTTCCTGCTGGCCTTGCCGAGCCTGACCTGGCTGGCCTATGCCGGCAACCCGCTGGAATCCCAGGTCGATGCCGCTGCCCTGGCATCCACGCCCAGTATTCCCTGGGAGCAACTGGTGCTGGCACAGCGCCTGGGCGAAGGCGCCTCCGGGGTGATCCACCAAGCGCAGTGGCAGGCTCCCGGGCAGCCAGCGCGGGCTGTGGCGGTCAAGCTGTACAAGGGCCAGATGACCAGCGACGGCTCACCGCTACATGAAATGCACGCCTGCATCAGCGCCGGCCTGCACCCGAACCTGATCCGGGTCGAGGGCCGCATCGTCGACCATCCCCAGGGCCAGGACGGCCTGGTGATGCAGTTGATCGACCCCAGCTATGCCAATCTCGCCGCGCTGCCGAGCCTGGACTCCTGCTCCCGGGACGTCTATCCGGAGGACGCGAGATTCAGCGCCGCGGTCATCCTGCGCATGGCCCGGGGCATCGCCTCGGTGGCCGGCCACCTGCACGCCCAGGGCATCACCCACGGCGACCTGTATGGCCACAACACCTTGTTCGATGCCCGGGGCGACTGCCTGTTGGGGGACTTTGGCGCAGCGTCGTTCCACGCCCAGGACGACACACCTCAGAGCCAGGCCCTGCAACGCCTGGAAGTACGGGCCTTCGGCATCTTGCTGGAGGAACTGCTCGATCGCCAGGATGGCTCGCTGGCCCCAGCGCAGCACCAGGGCCTGCGGGACCTGGTGCAACGTTGCCAGCAACCGCACGTCCTGGCGCGCCCGGCTTTCGAACAGGTGATCCGCGAGTTGGACAGCCTCTAGAAACGACTTCGCCGGCCAGCAGGCCCCCTTGCAGGAGCCCACTGGCCGGCGAACGGATCGCGCGACGCGGCTTAGCCGGCCAGGCCGACGAACATGTCCTGGACGTCGTCGTGGTTATCCAGGCCTTCAAGGAACGCCTCGACTTCGGCCATCTGCTCATCGCTCAGGCCACTGACCGGGTTCTTCGGCTGGTAGCCCAGCTTGGCCGACAGCACGGTGAAGCCTTGTTCCGGCAGGGCCTTCTGTACGGCGTCCAGGTCCGCAGGCTCAGTCAGGAACAGGGTGGCGCCCTCTTCGCCCGGCTCGAAATCCTGGGCCCCGGCCTCGATGGCCGCCAGTTCCGGATCGGCGTCCGGAGTGTCCGGCGAGGCCTCGATCATGCCCACGTGGTTGAAGTCCCAGGACACCGAACCCGAGGCGCCCAGCTGGCCCTTGCGGAAGGCCACGCGGATTTCCGCCACGGTACGGTTGATATTGTCGGTTACGCACTCGACGATCAGCGGCACCTGGTGCGGGGCGAAACCTTCGTAGGTCACGCGGTGGTACTGCACGGTCTCGCCCAGCTGGCCCGAGCCCTTCTTGATCGCGCGCTCCAGGGTTTCGCGAGGCATCGAGGCCTTTTTCGCCTGCTCGACCACCAGCCGCAGGTGGGCGTTGGTGGCAACATCAGCGCCGTTGCGTGCAGCGATGGTGATTTCCTTCACCAGCTTGCCGAAGATCTTGCCCTTGGCATTGGCTGCTGCTTCTTTGTGTTTAACCTTCCACTGTGCGCCCATTACTCACTCTCTTTGATCTATGGCGTCGAGTTGGAATTGGCCGACGCGAGGCGCAAGTTTATACGTCCTCTGGGCCCTGATCGACCAAAAAGTCAGTGGCCGGCCGAGCTCCGGCCCTTGTCGGACTTGCCGGGAGCGCAGCAGCGGCTCCCGGCGCAAGGACCTCAGGAGCGCACCGGCCTGGCCAGCAGGGGTTCGTTGGAGGCCTGCGCAGGCACCGGTTCGACCCCTCTGGGCCGGCTGTTCCAGAACGGCACCAGCAACGATGCCGCCACCAGGGCGCAGCCGGCGAACAGCAGGAACACCGTCACCGTATCGAAGTAACCCGGCAACAGGCCGCCGAGGATCGCCCCCACCGAACCGCAACCGTTGACGAACCCGGCCGCCGTGGCCCCGGCCCCGGCCGCGCCGAAATCGATGGCCGCCGCGCCGCTGATCATCGAGTCCGGTCCGTACAGGGTCAGGCCCATGACGAACAGCAGCGCCACCACCAGCGCTACGCTGCCGCTATGCAGCGCGCCCATGAACAGTCCCAGGCTCAGGGTCAGGGCCAGCAAACTGAGGACGCAGGCCGGCATGCGCCGAGCGCCGAACAGCTTGTCCGAGGCCAGCCCGATCATGATCGGCCCCAGCAACCCGGCCAGCTCGAAGGCCGTGGGCACGATCGCCGCGCCGACCTTGCCCACCGAGGGCATCTGCTCGTAGACGATCACCGGCCCCCACAACAGGATCGCGTAGCGCGCCGGCTTGAGCAGGAAGTACGCCAGCCCCAGCACCAGCACCGTGCGATTACGCAGGATCGCCCGCAGCGGCGCCCAGACCCCAAGGCGACAACCCTGGGCAGGCTCCTGGGCCGTCACCTCCTCCACCGCCGGCAGGCCCACGTCCTGCGGGGTATTGCGCTGGAAGATGAAGAACAACAACGCGGTCAGGCCCACCACCACTGCACTGGAGATGAACGCTGCATGCCAGGTTCCCACCAGGGTGTAGGCCCACCAGCCGGCGAAGGGCGAGGCCACCAGGCCGCCAAAGGCGTAGCACGAACTCCACAGGCCCAGGACCCGCCCCCGTTGCTCGGCGGGAAAGAAGCTGCCGATGTTCTTGCACAGCCCCGACCAGCCAGTGGATTGCGCCAGCCCCTGGACCAGCATGCAGGTGGCGAATATCGGCAAGGTGGCGAAGCTGCCCATCACCAGCGCCGCGGCAGCGGAAATCAACAGGCCGCCCAGCACCACCACCCGCGGGCCGAAGCGGTCGGCGAACATGCCCCAGGTGAACTGCCCCACGGCGTAGGCCGCCAGGTAGATGGCATCGAGGTTGGCCATGGCCATCTTGTCGAGGGTGAAGTCGGGATCGTCGGCGATTCCCAGCTTGGCGACGGAAAAGGCCTTGCGAGTGAAGTAGAAGGCCGCGTAGGCGATCCAGGTGATGGCGAAAATCTGCACGCGCCAACGTTTGATGGTGCCGATCTGCTTGTTCATCGTGATTCTGACCTCAGGGTGAGTGTGCCGGCAGGATGCAAAGCAAACGCCTGTGTTTTTTGTTGTTGAGCACGGCGGCAGGGCCCTTGTGGCGGGCGCTGCCGGTCAGACGGGGCCTGTTGCGCTCCCGGGCGGGAGGCTGCGATCGCACGCACAGGCCCCAGGACCCGGTGGCGATCGACCGACCGGTCACCGGGCCTTGAAAGATGGAAGCAATTAGCAATTAATAAATAAAATCGATTTATCGTATTTCAAATATAAGCCCAGCTTGTAAGAGGTCGTCGTCATGTCGGTTTCCCATGCGCAGTTGAAAGCCTTCCATGCCGTGGCCGTGCACGGCAGCTTCACCCGGGCCGCCGAGCGCCTGTACCTGACCCAACCGGCCGTCTCGGACCAGGTGCGCAAGCTGGAGGAGCGTTTTGGCGTCCTGCTGTTCCATCGCAACAAGCGCTCGGTGCAGCTCACCGACCTCGGGCAGCGGTTACTGGCCATCACCCAGCGCCTGTTCGTCGCGGAAGCGGAAGCCAAGGAACTGTTGCAGGACTCCCAGGCCCTGCAGACCGGCAGCCTGGTGCTGGCAGTGGATGCGCCAGTGCACGTGCTGGCGCAGGTCGCTCGCTTCTGCCAGTTGTATCCGGGGATCAACGTGCGCATCGAGACCGGCAACACCGACGAATCCCTGCTGCGTCTGTTCAGCTACCAGGCCGACCTGGCCCTGCTGGGACGCGAGGTGGACGACGAACGCCTGTGGTCGCTGACCCTGTGCAATGACCCGATGGTGGCGTTCGTCTCGCGCAATCATCCCTGGGCCGAGCGCCAGTCCATCTGCCTGGCCGATCTCGACGATACGCCCATGGTGCTGCGGGAAACCGGCTCGGTGACGCGCCAGATCGTGGAGGCGGAAATGCACCGTGCCGGGCTGCGAATCCGCCCGGCGATCCAGGTCGAAGGCCGGGAAGCGGCGCGCGAGGCGGTGGTGGCGGGTATCGGCGTGGGCGTGGTGTCGGCGGCGGAGTTCGGTGCCGACTCGCGGATCTGCGCCCTGCCTATCGTCGACTGCCAGCAGCGCATGACCGAGACCCTGGTGTGCCTGCGCGAACAGCGTTCGCGGCGGATCGTCGCCACCTTCCTCGACCTGGTGCTCGACAACCAACAGTCCCACCCGTAGCCGCTGTCGAGCCACGGCGAGGCTGCGCGAAGGTCCGCAGGACCTTGCCCTGGAACCTCCAGCGCCGCGTCTGCTACGCAGCCGTACACAGCCTGCGCCAGCGGCTACCGGGCTTGCGGGGCCAGACCGATGAAGGCCTGGATCAGCCGCAGCTCCCGGCGCCGCTCCAGGCAGCCGATCATGTGCTGGTTGACCAGGCCCGCGCCACGAATCGGTACCACCCGCACCCGTGGGTCGTGGCCCACTTCCTGCGAGCTGACGATCCCGACCCCCAGGTGCGCGGCCACCGCCTCGGTCACCGCCTCACGACTGTCCAGCTCCAGCAGCACCCGGGGCTGCACCTTGGCCAGGGTGCACGCCTCGTCGAAGGTGCGGCGGGTGATGGAGCTGGGCTCGCGCAGCACCATGATCACCTGGTCCAGTTGCTCGATGGCGATGCCTTCGGCCAGCTCCAGCCATTCATGGCCCTGGGGCACCAGGGCGCACATCCGCGACTGCCCGAGGCTCTGCAGGTGCAGGCCCTTGCGCTCCTCGACCTCGGTCAGCACCGCCACGTCGGCATGCTCCGAGAGCAGCGCTGCCAGGGTCTCCTGGGCGTTGCCCAGGCGCAGGTTGACGGTCACCCCCGGATAACGCTCGCGCAGGCTGGCCAGCATCGGCATGACCAGGTGCGGACCGTCCGCCGCTACTTCCAGGCGCCCGGTCAAGAGCTGGCGGTTGGCCTCGAGCATGGCCTGGGCTTCTTCGGCGAGGCCGAACATGGCGCGGGTGATGGCCGCCAGCTTGGTGCCCTCCTCGGTCAGCTCCACCCGTCGGGCAGTACGCCGCAGCAGGGTGATCTGGTAGTGCTCCTCCAGGGCCTTGATGTGCCCGGTGACCGCCGGTTGGCTGATGAACAGGCGTCCGGCAGCCCGAGTGAAGCTGCCTTCACGGGCCACGGCATCGAACGCACGCAGTTGGAACAAATTCATATCTATCGGCCCCACTTATGGCAGGCATAACAACAAACAATTTGATTGATGGCAAGGCAAATTGCAATTTAGTTGCCGTAGCTAGGGTCTGTTGCCATTTCGCCGCGACCGCGCCGGAGCCAGTTTTAGCGCGGGGCTAGGCAAGAGACGCGAGGTTTGGCCGTCCAAATGAGCCGTCGAGTAACGACGCGCCGCGCTAAAACCGGCCCGTCCCTTCGGGTTGCGCGGCAACGCGGTTTGCGTCGAAACGGCAACAGACCCTAACTCCCATCATCTTCGAGGACACAGCATGAGCATCGCCGAGCCAATCCTGCTTACCCCCGGCCCCCTGACCACTTCCGCCCGTACTCGCCGGGCGATGCTGGTGGACTGGGGCTCCTGGGATGAACGGTTCAACCAGCTGACCGCCAGCCTGTGCACGCAATTGCTGGCCATCGTCAACGGCGCCGACAGCCATCATTGCGTACCCCTGCAGGGCAGCGGCACCTTCGCCGTGGAGGCCGCCATCGGCACCCTGGTGCCGCGGGACGGCAAGGTCCTGGTGCTGATCAATGGCGCCTACGGCAAGCGCCTGGCGAAGATCTGCGAAGTGCTCGGCCGTGACTTCAGTACCTTCGAAACCGCTGAGGACGAGCCCACTACCGCCGCCGATGTCGAGCGCCTGCTGCTGGCCGACCCGTCCATCAGCCACGTGGCGCTGATCCACTGCGAGACCAGCACCGGCATCCTCAATCCGCTGCCGGAGATCGCCCAGGTGGTCGCCCGCCACGGCAAGCGCCTGATCATCGACGCCATGAGTTCCTTCGGCGCCTTGCCCATCGATGCCCGCGAGATCGCCTTCGATGCGCTGATCGCCGCGTCCGGCAAGTGCCTGGAAGGCGTGCCTGGCATGGGCTTCGTCTTCGCTCGCAAGGAGTCCCTGGCCCAGGCGGCGGGCAACGCCCATTCCCTGGCCATGGACCTGCACGACCAGCACGCCTACATGGCCAAGACCGGCCAGTGGCGTTTCACCCCGCCGACCCATGTGGTGGCTGCGCTACACGAAGCCTTGCTGCAATACAACGAGGAAGGCGGCCTGCCGGCACGCCTGGCACGCTACAGCGACAACTGCCAGGCCCTGTTGCAAGGCATGGGCGAGTTGGGCCTGCGCAGCTTCCTGCCAGCGGCGATCCAGGCGCCGATCATCGTTACCTTCCACGCCCCACAAGACCCGCGCTACCAGTTCAAGGACTTCTACGAACGGGTCAAGGCCAAGGGTTTCATCCTCTACCCGGGCAAGCTGACCCAGGTCGAGACCTTCCGCGTCGGCTGCATCGGCCACGTCGACCGCGCCGGCATGCAGGCCGCGGTCGCTGCCGTGGCCCAGGTGCTGCGGGAAATGGAAGTACTGGATATCTGATCGCCCCATCACCGTGCCCGCCGGGCACGGCCGTCCTCGCCTCTTGTACAGGTCCTTGAACGATGAACTACACCAACCCCAACCAACTGCAAGCCGCGATCCTCGACTGGGCCGGCACCGTGGTCGATTTCGGCTCCTTCGCTCCGACCCAGATCTTCGTCGAGGCCTTCGCCGAGTTCGATGTCCAGGTCTCCATCGAAGAAGCCCGCGGCCCGATGGGCATGGGCAAGTGGGACCATATCCGCACCCTGTGCGACCTGCCGCAAGTGGCCGAGCGCTACCGCAAGGCTTTCGGCCGCACCCCGACCGACGCCGACGTCACCGCCATCTACGAGCGCTTCATGCCGTTGCAGATCGAGAAGATCGCCGAGCACTCGGCCCTGATCCCCGGGGCTTTGGAGGTCATTGCCAAGCTGCGTGAGCAAGGCATCAAGATCGGTTCCTGCTCCGGTTATCCAAAGCTGGTGATGGACCGGGTGGTGGCCCTGGCCGCGACCAACGGCTATGTCGCCGACCACGTGGTGGCTACCGACGAAGTGCCCAACGGCCGCCCCTGGCCGGCCCAGGCCCTGGCCAACGTGATCGCACTGGGCATCGACGATGTCGCCGCCTGCGTGAAGATCGACGACACCGTGCCGGGGATTCTCGAAGGCCGCCGCGCCGGGATGTGGACCGTGGCCCTGACCTGCTCGGGCAACGCCCTGGGCCTGAGCTACGAGGGCTACCGCGCCTTGGCCA
Source organism: Pseudomonas piscis (assembly GCF_009380155.1). Taxonomy (GTDB): domain Bacteria; phylum Pseudomonadota; class Gammaproteobacteria; order Pseudomonadales; family Pseudomonadaceae; genus Aquipseudomonas; species Aquipseudomonas piscis. Next base: position 442,985 of record NZ_WHUV01000005.1, read on the forward strand.
GCGATACCCTGGCCAGCGAGCGCCAGCGTATCCACAAGCTGTTCGAGCCGTCGCGCCCGCACTACATGATCGACACTATTGCCGATCTGCCCCAGGTGATCGCCGATATCAACCAGCGCCTGGCCCGGGGAGAAATGCCCCAGGGACAATAAGCCCATCGATCAAGAACGACAGGACGGCGACTTTCACCAGTCGCCGTTTTTTTTCATCAACGTGAGACCAGAACCACCCCCAAGCGACGAAAGCCCCCGGTGCGCCAGGCAAACCTAAAAAAAGCGGCTTACAGTTAAAGCACTCCGTCGCTCAAGAACGGAGGCTTCAGACCTGATGACCGAGGAAGCCCCCATGCCCTGGAAAAACACCGAGGCGCGCTATAGCACCATGACGATCGCCCTGCACTGGCTGATGCTGGTGCTGCTGGCCGTGGTCTACGCCTGTATCGAATTTCGCGGCATCTTCCCCAAGGGCAGCGGTGGCCGCACCCTGATCACCGAAGCCCACTTCATGCTCGGCCTGACGGTGTTCGTACTGGTCTGGCTGCGGTTGTTCGCCCGGGCCCAGGGCGTGGCGCCAAGGATCCAGCCCACGCCACCACAATGGCAGAGGCTGCTGGCGACGCTGATGCACTGGGCGCTGTACCTGTTCATGATCGCCATGCCGCTGCTGGGCTGGCTGACCACCAGTGCCAAGGGGCACCAGGTGATGTTCTACGGCCTGGACCTGCCGTTGCTGCTGCATGAAGACAAAGCCCTGGCCAAACAGCTCCAGGGCTGGCACGAGTTGCTGGGCACCCTGGGCTACTGGCTGATCGGCCTGCATGCCCTGGCCGGGCTCTACCACCACTATGTGATGCGCGACAACACCCTGCAGCGGATGTGGCGCCAGCGCGGTCAGGCCTGACCTGCGAAGCCGCGGCGCCCTTGCAGGCCGCCGCTGTGGACGAAGATCAACCGACAACCCGGGGCGAAGCGCCCGGCCCGGATCTGCTCGTGCAGGGCCAGCAGGGCCTTGCCGGTGTACAGCGGCTCCAGCGGCAGGCCGCTGGCCTTTTCGGTCTGCTCGATGAACGCCTCCAGCTCCCGATCCACCTTGGCGAAGCCGCCACGGCTGGCGTCCAGCAAGGCATAACCTTCGAGCGCCCTGCCGGCTTCCTCCAGGATACCGGCGACTTGCTGCGGCACTCCGTGGTCCATCGGCACCGCCAGGGCACCATGCACCGGGTGCGTCCCGGCCTCGGCCAGCACCAGCCCGGCCAGCGTGGTGCCAGTGCCAGCGGCCAGCCACCAGCCGTGATAATCGCTCCAGCCCAGGGCCGGCAGTTGCGAGCGCACCTGCTCCAGCAGCGGCATGCAGCCCAATGCACCGGCCAGGCCGCCACCGCCCTCTGATACCGGGTACAGATCGGGGTACTGGGCCTGCCAGGGTGTCCAGAAGCCCGGTTGGTGGCGCGCCCGGTAGCCGCCGTAACCAAGCCAGTGCAGTTGCATGCCGAAGCGCTCCAGGTCGAGCACGGTGGGTGTGTCCTGGCGCTGCCCGCGCAGCAGCCCGACCGTGGCGAAGGCGAAACGCTGGCCAGCGGCGGCCAGGGCATGCAGGTGATTGGAATGAGCGCCGCCTAGGCTGATGATGCCCCGCGCGCCCTGGCGGCGCGCCGCCTGCAGGTGGTGGTTGAGCTTGAACCACTTGTTGCCGCTGATCAGCGGGTCGATCAGGTCCAGGCGCAGTACCGCCACCTCGACCCCGGCCTGGTGCAGCCAATCCAGCTCCAGCCGCTGTAGCGGCGCCTGGGGCAAATGATCGAAGGACTCGGCAAGGGACATCGCTGGCAACTCGGCAGACAGGGGGGCGCGCATTCTAGCAACCCTGGACAAGATCGCCGTGCCCCAGCGACACAAGCTTCGTGTAGCCGCTGCCGAAGGTTGCGCAAAGGACCGCAGGGCCTTCAGGGGCGAGGGGCAGATGTAAGGACCGAGGATCGCCGAGCCCCTACGGGGCGGGTTAGGAATCGCAGTACCTTCAGAGGCCAACGGGAAGGTGCTGGGATGGAAGATTACCGTGCTCCTGCGGGGCAGGCGCAGCCTTCGACAGCGGCGACAGGGCCGCTGTCGAGGCCGGAGGGATCAGAGTTCGGCAGCCAGGCGCGAACCCTGGTTGATGGCGCGCTTGGCATCCAGCTCGGCCGCCACGTCGGCACCACCGATCAGGTGCACGTTCTGCCCAGCGGCCACCAGGCCATCGTGCAGTTCGCGCAGCGGGTCCTGGCCGGCGCAGATCACCACGTTGTCCACCGGCAGCACCTGGGACTCGCCCGCTTCGCCGATGCGGATATGCAGGCCGGCGTCGTCGATCTTCAGGTACTCGACGCTGTTGAGCATCTGCACCTGCTTGTTCTTCAAGCCAGTGCGATGGATCCAGCCCGTGGTCTTGCCCAGGCCATCACCGACCTTGCTCTTCTTGCGCTGCAGCAGGAACACCTGGCGCGCCGGCGCATGGGGTTCGGCCTTGATCCCGGCGATGCCGCCACGAGCCTGCAAGCGGGTATCGATGCCCCACTCCTTCCAGAACGCCTCGCGATCCTGACTGGTAGCCACGCCCTGGTGCACGAGGAACTCGGAGACGTCGAAGCCGATGCCGCCAGCACCGATCACCGCCACCTTCTGCCCCACCGGCTTGCGCTCGAGCAGCACGTCCAGGTAGCTCAGGACCTTGGCGTGTTCCACCCCGGGAATCGCCGGCACCCGTGGCGCGATACCGGTGGCGAGGATGATTTCATCGAACCCGCCGGCCACCAGTTGCTCGACATCCACCCTTGTATCCAGGCACAGCTCGACGTGGCTGGTCTGCAGCTTGCGCTTGAAGTAGCGCAGGGTTTCGTAGAACTCCTCCTTGCCCGGCACGCGCTTGGCGATATTGAACTGGCCACCGATCTCGCTGGCCGAATCGAACAGGGTCACCTGGTGCCCACGCTCGGCGGCCACGGTGGCGGCGGACAGACCGGCCGGGCCGGCACCGACCACGGCGATCCTCTTGATCTGCTGGACCGGCAGGTAGTTCAGCTCGGTTTCGTGGCAGGCACGGGGGTTGACCAGGCAGCTGGTCAGCTTGCCGCCGAAGGTGTGGTCCAGGCAGGCCTGGTTGCAGCCGATGCAGGTATTGATCTCGTCGGCACGGCCGGCGGCGGCCTTGTTGACGAAGTCCGGATCGGCCAGGAACGGCCGGGCCATGGACACCATGTCGGCATCGCCCTCGGCCAGGATCTGCTCCGCCACTTCCGGAGTATTGATGCGGTTGGTGGTGATCAACGGGATGCCCACCGAACCCCGCAGCTTGGCCGTGACCTTGCTGAACGCAGCGCGCGGCACCTTGGTGGCGATGGTCGGGATGCGCGCTTCGTGCCAGCCGATACCGGTGTTGATGATGGTGGCGCCGGCCTTCTCGATGGCCTGGGCCAGCTGCACGATCTCTTCCCAGGTGCTGCCGCCTTCCACCAGGTCGAGCATCGACAGGCGGAAGATGATGATGAAGTTCGGACCTACCGCTTCACGCACCCGACGCACGATCTCCAGCGGCAGGCGCATGCGGTTCTCGTAGCTGCCGCCCCAGCGGTCGGTACGGTGGTTGGTATGGGCGGCAAGGAACTGGTTGATGAAGTAACCCTCGGACCCCATGATCTCGACGCCGTCGTATTCGGCCTTCTGGGCCAGGGTCGAGCAGGTGACGAAGTCGCGGATCTGCTTCTCGATGCCCTCCTCGTCCAGCTCCTTGGGCTTGAACGGGTTGATCGGCGCCTGGATGGCGCTCGGCGCGACCTGCTTGGGGCTGTAGGCGTAACGCCCGGCGTGCAGGATCTGCATGCAGATCTTGCCACCGGCCTCGTGCACCGCGCGGGTCACGATCAGGTGCTTCTGCGCCTCTTCTTCGGTAGTCAGCTTGGCCGCTCCGGAATACACCCCACCTTCATCGTTGGGGCCAATGCCGCCGGTGACCATCAGGCCCACGCCGCCGCGGGCGCGCTCGGCAAAATACGCCGCCATGCGCTCGAAGCCGCCAGGCTTTTCTTCCAGGCCAGTGTGCATGGAGCCCATCAGGGTCCGGTTGCGCAGGGTGGTGAACCCCAGGTCGAGGGGGGCCAGCAAATGCGGGTACGGGGCAGCAGCCATGGCGTCACTCCAGATCGGGCTATCACGGTAGGTGCGGAAGCTCTGCGGCTTCCGTCGGTAGTGCGGCAAAGACTAAAAGCACACCCGCTGTAGGCTCAATGACCGTAACTGACAAGTTATTGATCCAAACGTACAGCGGCCCTTGGCAAGCGCCGGTTGCCGCCCTACCCTAGGCGACGAATCCTGCACACGGTTGTCGACTGTTTTCCCATGCGCAAACTTCTGTACATCATCCTCGCCCTGGCCCTGGTCGCCGCCATCAGCAGCTATGGAGCCTGGACCCGCGACCGCCCGGGGGCGCACTACCTGTCGGACCTGCGCATCACGCTGGCGGTGGACCATGGCGTGCCCGCCGACCACGGCAACCTGCTGGCGATCCAGCCGGAGCTGTTTCCCACTGACTACCAGAGCAGCGCACGCCTGCACCGTAAGCTCGCGGCTTACCTGCAGCAGGCTCGTGAGCGCGGCTTGGTGAATGCCAAGACCATCGTCGTGCTGCCGGAACATATCGGTACCTGGCTGATGGTCAGTGGCGAGAAGAACGAGCTGTACCAGGCCACCACGTTGAAGGAGGCCATGAACTGGCTGGCGGTGAGCAACCCGCTGCTGTTCGTCAAGGCCCTGGCTGCCGCCAAGGGCACCAACCGGCTGGACGACGCCCACCTGCGGATGAAAGCCCAGCAGATGGCCAGGGATTACCAGGAGCTGTTCGGCGGCCTGGCCCGGGAATTCCAGGTGACCCTGGTGGCCGGCTCCATCGTGCTCCCCGACCCCAGCGTCAACCAGGGCAGCCTGCAGGTGGGTACTGGCGCCCTGTACAACAGCGCCCTGGTGTTCGGCAGCGATGGCCAACCCATTGGCCAGCCGCAGCGCCAGATCTATCCCAGCCTCTCCGAGAGCGGTTATATCCAGGGCGATGCCGAGGCAGCGCCGCAGGTCTTCGAAACCCCGGCCGGACGTCTCGGGGTACTGATCGGCAGCGATAGCTGGTATCCGCAGAACTACCGCAAGCTCGACGCACAGCAGGCACAGCTGGTGGCTGTACCGGCCTTCATCATGGGCAAGGACCACTGGGAGCAACCTTGGCGCGGCGACCACAGCGCAGCCCTCGAAGCCCTCGCGCCGAATACCAGCGAGGGCACTGCCTGGCAGCACCTGACCCTCACCAGCCGTACCTCCCGGAGCCTGGCCAGCAGCGGTGCCAGCGTCTTCCTGCGTGGCCAGTTCTGGGACCTGGGCACCAGCGGCCAGAGCTTCCTGAGCAGCGCTGGCCAGACCTTCGCCGACGATGGCAGCCGTGGCGCCCGTCTGCTGAATCTCTGGCTGTAGATCCTTGAGAAGCGCACCGATGCGCCTGGGCGACCTGTCGGTGGGTTTCGTCCATAGCCTGGCGGATGCGGTCCGCAGCCATGGCCAGGACCCTGTTCCCCTGCTGGAGCAGTACGGATTGGATAGCGCGCGCCTGGCCGAAGCCGGGGCGCGCCTGTCGATCCCGCGCTACATGCGCCTGGGCCACGGGGCGATCCAGCTCACCGGCGATCCGGCCCTGGGGCTGCGCATGGGCCGCCTCAGCCGCCTGAGCCAGGCGGGCCTGGCCGGTGTCACCGCCGCCCAGGCGCCCACCGTGCGTGAAGCGGCACGCTGCCTGACGCGCTTCGAAGCCCTGTACGGCTCCAACTATCGCGGTCAATCGAGCTTCCGCGAGGATGCCGACGGTGCCTGGCTGCGCTTCTACTCCATCAGCCCATACAACGCCTACAACCGTTTCGTGGTGGACTCGATCATCTCCGGCTGGTTGCAGCAGCTGTCCAACCTGGCCGGGCAAGCGCTGCATGCGCAACGGATCGACATCGAGTTCCAACAGCCCGACTACCACGAAGCCTATGCCCTGCTCGGCCCTGCTACGGTGCACTTCGGCGCCGAGCGCAACCAACTGCGCCTGGACCAGGCCAGCCTGGCCCTGCGCAACCCCGAGCACTGCCCGAGTACCTGGCGCCACCTGCTGCTGTTGTGCGAAAGGGAACTGGAGCAACTGACCCGCACCCGCAGCCTGCGCGAACGCATCATTCAGCTGCTCGGACCTTTGCTAAACGGTGGCCGGGAGCCGGACCTGGAGGAAGTGGCGGCGCGCCTGAAGCTGCCGACCTGGACCCTGCGCCGCAAGCTGGCCGAGGAAGGTACGCAGTTCCGGGCGATTCTCAACGACACCCGGCGCGACCTGGCCATGACTTACATCCGCGACACCGAACTGGCGTTCGGCGAGATTGCCTATCTGTTGGGGTTCGCCTCAGCCGAGGCATTTCAGCGGGCCTTCAAGCGCTGGAACGGCCAGACTCCGGGGGAGTTTCGTCGCAGCCACCGCCAGTTCGGCTAAAAAAAAGCCACCGGCTTTACAGCTCGGTGGCATCGTCTGCTGGCTCTAGAGGGTCCAGCTCGAAAGCCTGGTACTCCAGCAGTTCCTCTTGATACTCGTCCATGCGGACTCCTTTGCACGTGGGTTGAATGCCCTGGATCACCGTCGGGACCAGCATAAGTTGCCGGTATGACAGAAAAAATACTACCCCCTCGGTCAACTTTTCTGCCATTGAAACGTAACGGCAGGTAAGAAATTTACCGAAAATCCGTACAAGGGTTTCAGGACGAGTGACGGCGTACGCAGTAGCGCGCGACAAGACAGGGAAGCAATAACTCGGAAGGAGTCGCCCAGGCGCGGCCCAGACGACGCCGGGCAACACCTTTGCACTATGACCTCAGCGGCCGCTGCCAGGCAGGGCCTGGATCGGCTCGCTCGGTGGCGGCAGGGTACTGGCTGGTGGCGGGGTGATGGTTTCACCCGCCGGAGCTGGCTCACTGACGGGCGCCGGTACTATGGGCGCCGCCTCCACCGGCGGCGCCAGCGGCTGGGAAGCCGCCGGCTCGACAGCCGGGGCTGCCGGTGGTGCCAGTGCCGGTGCCGCCGCGGCAGGCTGCGGAGCGGTTTCCGGCTTGGCTTCTGGCTTGGAATCGGCTGGGTTGTCCGGCCTGCTCTCCGGAACCCCCAGGTCGGCCTTGGGTTTTTCCTCGATGTGCGCTGCGGTCTTGGCCTCCTGGGGCAGGAACAGCTCCAGCAAGGCGAAGTAGCGCTCATAGAACTTGGCGGACGACACGGTCTCGCTGGCCACCTTGACCATCGAGTCGTCAGTGGAGCCGATGGGCATCGACACCGAGCCCAGCACCCCTACCCCGAGGCTCGCCGAGTTGTTCAGCTTCTTCAGGGCGTAGCGGTCCTGCAGGGCATTGGCGAATACCGTCGAGCGATGCCCAGCGGTACCGTCCTTGGCGCAAACCACGTTGAAGCTGATTTCCAGATGGGTCTCGCCGGTCTGCTGGAAACTCTTGTGGCCACTGACCAGCTTCGGATCATTGCTGGTGATGATGTAGCCCTGGCTGAGCAACGCACGCCGCGCGGCTTCGCAGGAGGCGGCATCGCTGACGGGGTAATTACGCGAGAAGGTGCCGGAATCGTCGAAGCTTTCATGCTCGTAGATGGCGGTCTTGTTCGATGAACAACCGGCGACTGCGGACAACAGCAACACTCCGGCTGCAACGCGCAGGTGAAATGATCTAAACATCGAAAATCCTGAGGAAAACGCTCCGGGGCGTATTGTGCAACAGATCAACGTCCTACAGCGCGGCTAATTGATGTCTTAACTGTCATGCAAGGCTAATGACCGCTGTTTGCCGATAAAAGTCGTACTCCCGGCATTCCGTCGGTCTGCGGGGCATGACTATCGTGGCGCTGCCTGGGACGTGACAGAGACAATCACGGCCCAAGCCCGTGTGTCGTATCCACCCGGGCTTCGATGGTCCTGCTGCTTCGCCCGGTTGCCAACGACACGGGTTCTGCCAGGCGAAAAAAAAGCCCCGGTCTTGCGACCGGGGCTTGTTCAACACTGCGAGTCGAACATCAGTAGCGCTTGATGTCCGCCTGGCTTTCCAGTTGCTTGCGGTAGGCCGCGAAGTCTTGCTGCCCTTGGCGCGAAGCCAGGAAGCGGCGGTACTGGGCCTTCTCTTCCTCGGTCGGCGCCGTGGCTTCGTTGACCGCGTTGAGCTGCAGCACCAACAGGTTGCCGTTAGGCAGGGTCACGCTGGTGAAGCTCGGCTTGTCCTTGGACTCAGGCTTGCTCATGCGGAACAGTGCCTGCAGCACGGTCGGATCGATACCTTCCTGGCCACGGGTAACGGCTTTCGCCACTTTCCAGTCCTGGCCGTCCACCGGCTTGCTCAGCGCAACCTTGCCATCACGCAGGCTGGCGATCAGTTCTTCAGCCTTGGTCTTGGCCGCAGCACTGGCGTGCTCCTTGGCCAATTGCGTGCGAATGGAACTGGCTACGCTGTCCAGAGGCAGTTGCTCGGGCTTGCGGTGCTCCTTGGCACGCAGTACCACGACGGTTTCCGGATCCAATTCGATGGCACCGCTGTTGGCACCCTCGTCGAGGACTTCGGTACTGAAAGCCGCCTGGATCACCGCGCGGTTGGCCGCGATACCATCACCACCCTCACGACCGAACGGCGCGGAGGTATGCACGGTGAGCTTCAAGTCCTGGGCCGGCTGGGCCAGGTCGGAGGCTTCGAACGACGAGTCTTCCAGCTGCTTGGTGGCATCCACGAAACGCTGTTCGACCTGTTGCGCTTTCAGCTCGCGGGTCAACTTGTCCTTGAGGCTGGCGAAGCTTGGCACTTCAGGTGCTTCGACACCGAGCAGCTTGATCAGGTGGAAACCGAAATCACTGCGTACCGGGGCGGAGACCTGGTCCTTGCTCAGCGCGTACAGCGCTTTCTCGAAGGCTGGATCGTAGACACCGGGGCCTGCGTAACCCAGGTCACCGCCGTTGTTGGCCGAACCAGGATCCTGGGAGAACTCCTTGGCCAGCGCCTCGAACTTCTCACCCTTGGCCAGGCGAGCCTGAATGTCTTCGATCTTGGCCTTGGCCTGGGCTTCATCGACCTTGTCGTTGACTTCGATCAGGATGTGCGCGGCACGGCGCTGCTCGGCCAGGTTGCCGATCTCTTTCTGATAGAGCGCCTGCAGGTCTTCGTCCTTGACGCTGACCTGGTCGAAGAACGCGGCTTTCTTCAGCTCGATGTAGTCGATCACCACTTGGTCAGGAGTCATGAACTCCTTGGCGTGCTGGTCGTAATAGGCCTTGACCTCGTCATCGGTCAGCTTGATGGCTGCCGGATCTGCCTTGACGGTCAGGGAAGCGAAGTCGCGGGTCTGCTTCTCCAGACGGGCGAAAGCCAGCACCTGGGCGTCGGTGACGAAACCGCTGCCAGCCAGGCCGGCGCGGATCTGGCCAATGAGCATTTCCTGGCTGAGCATCTGCCGGAACTGCATGCGGCTGTAGCCCAACTGGCGAATGACCTGGTCGAAACGCTCGGGGCTGAACTTGCCTTCAACCTGGAATTCCGGCGTTTGCAGGATCACCTGGTCCAGGGCACCTTCGGAGAAGGCGAACTTGGAGTCCTGGGCACCTTGCAGCAGCAACTTGCGGTCGATCAACCCTTTCAGGGCCGCTTCACGCAGCATCTTCTCGTCGAGCAGGGAGGCATCGAAGTCCTTGCCCAATTGCTGCATCAGCTGGCGGCGTTGCATGTCGACGGCCTGGCTCAACTCGTTCTGAGTGATCTCCTCGCCGTTGACCTTGGCCGCATCCTGTTTATGGCTAGTCGCGTTGAAAATGGCATCGAAACCGGTCAACGCCATCAACGCGACGATGACCCCGATGATGGTTTTGGCAATCCAGCCTTGTGAATTGTCCCTGATATTCTGCAGCATGCGTCCCCCAGAAACGGCTGTACTTCTGTTCAAGCAACCGTGGAGCGTGGGTAGAGTCCGGATAGAAGAAAGGCGCATCCGAGGATGCGCCTTCTCGTAACTGGCGGAGCGGACAAGAGCTGGACCTGCGACTCTCGACGTGAACCGGTAGCACCGGTCGACTGGCGCCCCGCTGCCAGATCAGGCATGACCCCGACCCGGATGGGCAAAGGCCCTGAAGAAACTTAGTTGACCGCTTCTTTCAGAGCTTTACCGGCTTTGAAACCTGGCTTTTTAGCAGCAGCGATTTCCAGAGTCTTGCCGGTCTGTGGGTTACGACCAACACGAGCTGGACGATCAGTTACCGAGAAAGTACCGAAACCAACCAGCACAACAGAGTCACCGGCCTTCAGAGCGCCAGTAACGGATTCGATCACTGCATCCAGCGCACGGCCAGCAGCAGCTTTCGGGAGATCAGCAGATGCAGCGATAGCATCAATCAGTTCCGACTTGTTCACTCTAAGTCCCCTTATATATCTATGAGTATGATTCTAAGTTTTTTGGTGAAAGCAAAAACGAGTGCTGAATGGCCTACAGGCATTTAAGAGCCGCTTTATAACAAGGGCTCTAAAAAGCTGTCAAGGAAGCCCCCCAGGCTAATGCGTACTAATGCGTGCTAATTCTTTCCTTAGAGTCAGACTCGCGTTTTTCGTCCTTTGCAACTATCTCGGGAGCCACATCCGGCAAGGGCTCCGGCGCGTATTGCAGCGCAATTTGCAGGACTTCGTCAATCCATTTAACTGGTTTGATCTGCAGATCCTGCTTGATATTGTCAGGAATTTCTTTCAAATCGCGAACGTTCTCTTCAGGAATGATCACGGTCTTGATTCCGCCCCGATGAGCCGCCAGTAGTTTCTCTTTCAAACCACCGATAGCCAATACCTGACCACGCAGAGTGATCTCACCGGTCATCGCTACATCGGCTCGTACCGGAATGCCGGTCAGGGCCGAAACCAGTGCCGTGCACATGCCGATGCCCGCGCTTGGACCGTCTTTCGGGGTTGCGCCTTCGGGCATGTGGATATGGGTGTCACGCTTCTCGTGGAAATCCAGCGGAATGCCCAGGCTCTTGGCGCGGCTGCGCACTACGGTCTGCGCTGCAGTGATCGATTCGACCATGACATCGCCCAGGGAACCGGTCTTGATCAGTTGCCCCTTGCCTGGCACCACCGCCGCCTCGATGGTCAACAGCTCACCACCCACCTGGGTCCATGCCAGACCGGTCACCTGGCCGATCTGGTCCTGCTGTTCGGCCAGGCCATAGCGGAATTTGCGCACGCCGAGGAAATGCTCCAGCAGGTCGGAAGTGACCTTCACCGAGAAGCGTTTTTCCATCGCATGTTCCTTCACCGCCTTGCGGCAGACCTTGGCGATCTGGCGCTCCAGGCCGCGCACACCGGCTTCGCGGGTGTAGTAGCGGATGATGTCGCGGATCGCCGCCGGGTCGAATTCCAGCTCGCCCTTCTTCAGGCCGTTGGCCTGGATCTGCTTGGGCGCAAGGTACTTGACCGCGATGTTGATCTTCTCGTCCTCGGTGTAGCCGGGCAGGCGAATCACTTCCATCCGATCCAGCAGGGCCGGAGGAATGTTCATCGAGTTGGAGGTGCAGAGGAACATCACATCGGACAGGTCGTAGTCGACCTCCAGGTAGTGATCGTTGAAATTGTGGTTCTGTTCGGGGTCCAGTACCTCGAGCAGTGCCGACGCAGGATCGCCGCGCATGTCGCTACCCATCTTGTCGATTTCATCGAGCAGGAACAGTGGGTTGCGCACGCCAACCTTGGTCATCTTTTGAATCAATCTTCCCGGCATCGAACCGATGTAGGTCCGACGATGCCCACGAATTTCCGCTTCGTCACGCACACCACCCAGGGCCATGCGCACGAACTTGCGGTTGGTGGCGTTGGCGATCGATTCCGCCAGGGAGGTCTTGCCGACCCCGGGCGGGCCCACCAGGCACAGTACCGGGCCACGAATCTTCTTCACGCGCTTCTGCACGGCGAGGTATTCGAGGATCCGTTCCTTGACCTCTTCCAGGCCGTAGTGGTCGGCATCGAGGATGTCCTCGGCACGCGCCAGGTCCAGGCGCACCTTGCTCTGGGCCTTCCACGGCACCTGCACCAGCCAGTCGATGTAGGAGCGAACCACGGTGGCCTCGGCGGACATCGGCGACATCTGCTTGAGCTTGTTCAGCTCGGCCTGGGCCTTGGCCATGGCGTCCTTCGGCAGTCCGGCGGCATCGATGCGCTTCTTCAGCTCTTCGATTTCGTTGTGGCCTTCGTCACCGTCGCCCAGCTCTTTCTGAATGGCCTTCATCTGCTCATTCAGGTAGTACTCGCGCTGGCTGCGCTCCATCTGCTTCTTGACGCGGCCACGGATGCGCTTCTCCACTTGCAGCAGATCGATCTCGGCATCCAGCAGGGCCAGGACATGCTCGACCCGTGCGGACAGGTCGATGATCTCGAGGATTTCCTGCTTCTGCTCGATCTTCAGCGCCATGTGTGCCGCCATGGTATCCACCAGGCGGCTGGGCTCATCGATACTGTTGAGGGAAGAAAGAACCTCGGCAGGTACCTTCTTGCCCAGCTGTACATACTGCTCGAACTGGGACAGCAGGCTGCGGACGAAAACTTCCGACTCGCGGTCGGGAGCTTCGACCTCATCAATCAGGGCGACTTCGGCACGGCAGTGGCCGTCCACTTCGCTGAAGCGCTCGACAGCGCCGCGCTGCTCACCCTCGACCAGCACCTTGACAGTGCCATCGGGCAATTTGAGCAACTGCAGCACAGTCGCAATGGTACCTACGCGATAGAGCGCATCCTCACCGGGATCGTCATCAGCAGGGTTTCTCTGTGCCAGCAGCAGAATCTGCTTGTCGCCCGTCATCGCTGCCTCGAGGGCTTCGATCGACTTCTCGCGCCCCACGAACAGCGGGATAACCATGTGCGGATAAACCACGACATCACGCAATGGCAGGAGAGGCAATTCGATGGTTGTCTTCATGATTTCGCCTCTACGGCGGCCATACGGCCGTAAACAGGTGGAAGTAAGCGTGAAACCAAGATGGGGGCTGCCTGAAAAAAAAACAAGCTCAAAGACAGCGTTTCAAAGACGCTAAAAACAAAGGGGCCCGAAGGCCCCTTCTTTCACTCAAACAGCCCGAAGCTTACGCGTCGGGAGCTGCCTTGGCAGTCGGCTCACTGTTTTCATAGATGAACAGTGGCTGGGACTTGCCTTCAATAACGCTTTCGTCGATCACTACTTTACTCACCTCGGACTGCGAGGGGATCTCGTACATAGTGTCGAGCAGTACGCCTTCGAGAATCGAGCGCAGACCACGGGCGCCAGTCTTGCGCTCCAGAGCCCGCTTGGCCACGGCCTTCAGTGCGTCGGCACGGAACTCCAGGTCGACACCTTCCATCTCGAACAGCTTGCCGTATTGCTTGGTCAAGGCGTTCTTCGGTTCGGTGAGAATCTGGATCAGCGCAGCTTCATCCAGCTCGTCCAGGGTTGCCAGGACCGGCAGGCGGCCCACGAACTCTGGAATCAGGCCGAACTTGACCAGATCATCAGGCTCGACTTCACGCAGGGACTCGCCAACCTTCTTGCCCTCTTCCTTGCTGCGAACTTCGGCGTTGAAGCCGATGCCGCCGCGAGTGGAGCGGTTCTGGATGACCTTTTCCAGGCCGGAGAACGCGCCACCACAGATGAACAGGATGTTGCGGGTGTCGACCTGCAGGAACTCCTGCTGGGGATGCTTGCGGCCACCTTGAGGCGGAACCGAGGCAACCGTGCCTTCGATCAGCTTCAACAATGCCTGCTGCACGCCTTCGCCGGAAACATCCCGGGTAATCGAAGGGTTGTCGGACTTGCGGGAAATCTTGTCGATTTCGTCGATGTAGACAATGCCCATCTGGGCTTTTTCCACATCGTAGTCGCACTTCTGCAGCAGCTTCTGAATGATGTTCTCGACGTCCTCACCCACATAGCCGGCTTCGGTCAGGGTGGTAGCGTCGGCAATGGTGAAAGGCACATTCAACAGGCGCGCCAGGGTTTCGGCCAACAGTGTTTTACCCGAACCTGTAGGGCCGATCAGCAAGATGTTGCTCTTGCCGAGCTCGACATCGTCACTTTTCTTGTCACGCTGGTTAAGACGCTTGTAGTGGTTGTACACCGCTACCGCCAGAACCTTCTTCGCACGCTCCTGACCAATCACATACTGATCAAGGATGCCGCTGATTTCTTTAGGCGAAGGCAATTTATGCGCGCTGCTCTCGGCCTGTGCCTCCTGCACCTCCTCACGGATGATGTCATTGCACAGGTCGACGCACTCGTCGCAGATAAAGACCGAGGGGCCGGCAATCAATTTGCGTACTTCATGCTGGCTTTTGCCACAGAAGGAGCAATAAAGCAGTTTGCCGTTGTCCTCGCCGTTGCGGGTGTCAGTCATTCGATCGATCCAAATCCGATAGGCTTGCAACACAAGATGAAGGCAATTGCGGGCTTTTTCAAGTCCGCAGGCGACCGGTCAAACCAGCCGCCTACATTCAAGTTGCTTAGGCGGGCATTTGACGCTTGTTGATCACGGAGTCGATCAGGCCGTACTCCGCCGCGCGCTCGGCGCTCATGAAGTTGTCGCGCTCAGTGTCACGCTCAATGGTTTCCAGGCTCTGGCCGGTGTGATGGGCCAGCAGCGAGTTCAGGCGCGAACGGATGTGCAGGATTTCCTTGGCATGGATGTCGATATCCGACGCCTGGCCTTGGAAACCGCCGAGCGGTTGGTGGATCATCATGCGCGAGTTCGGCAGGCAGTGGCGCTTGCCAGCCGCACCACCTGCAAGCAGGAATGCGCCCATGCTGCATGCCTGACCGATGCAAATGGTCGAAACATCAGGCTTGATGAACTGCATGGTGTCGTAGATCGACATGCCGGCGGTCACCGAACCACCTGGCGAGTTGATGTACAGATGGATGTCCTTGTCCGGGTTTTCGGCTTCAAGGAAAAGCAGCTGTGCCGCAACCAGGTTGGCCATGTAGTCCTCTACCGGGCCAATCAGGAAGATCACTCGCTCCTTGAGGAGGCGCGAGTAGATGTCGTAGGCACGCTCGCCACGGGCGGACTGCTCGATAACCATCGGGACCAGACCACCTGCGGCCTGAATGTCAGAGCTCTGCTGATAATAAGAATTGCGGGACATGTCCTGCAGTCACTCCCAAATAGTCATGTCTTGAATACGCATAAGCCAGCACGAAGGCTGGCTTATGGTGTGTGCTTCGAACGAAAAAAGGATCAGTCGGCTTGAGGTGCTTCTACCGGCTTGACCGCTTCTTCGTAAGAGACCGATTTGTCGGTCACGCTAGCTTTCTGCAGAACAGTATCCACAACTTGTTCTTCCAGCACAACCGAACGCACTTCGTTCAGTTGCTGCTCGTTCTTGTAGTACCAGGACACGACTTGTTCTGGCTCCTGGTAGGCCGAAGCCATTTCCTGGATCAGTTCACGAACGCGTGCTTCGTCAGGCTTGAGGTCGAATTGCTTGACCACTTCAGCAACGATCAGGCCCAGCACTACGCGGCGCTTGGCTTGTTCTTCGAACAGCTCGGCTGGCAGCTGGTCAGGCTTGATGTTGCCACCGAATTGCTGAACAGCCTGAACGCGCAGACGGTTGACTTCGTTATCCAGCAGAGCCTTCGGCACTTCGATCGGATTGGCGGCCAGCAGACCGTCCATGACCTGGTTCTTCACCTTCGACTTGATGGCCTGACGCAGTTCACGCTCCATGTTCTTGCGAACTTCGGCACGGAAACCATCCAGGCCAGCTTCCTTGATACCGAATTGAGCGAAGAACTCTTCGGTCAGTTCAGGCAGCTTGGGCTCGGAAACGCTGTTGATGGTAACGGTGAACTCGGCAGCCTTGTTGGCCAGGTCCAGGTTCTGGTAGTTCTCGGGGAAGGTCAGGTTCAGAACGCGCTCTTCACCAGCCTTGGCGCCAACCAGACCATCTTCGAAGCCCGGGATCATGCGGCCGGAGCCCAGGACCAGTTGGGTACCCTTGGCCGAACCGCCAGCGAAGGCTTCGCCGTCAATCTTGCCAACGAAATCAATGTTCAGCTGGTCATCGTTCTGGGCAGCGCGGTCGGCCACTTCGAAACGAACGTTCTGCTTGCGCAGGATTTCCAGCATGTTGTCCAGATCGGCATCAGCCACTTCGGCGCTCAGGCGCTCGACAGCGATACCTTCGAAACCGGCAACGGTGAACTCCGGGAACACTTCGAAAGTGGCAACGTATTCCAGGTCCTTGCCTTTCTCCAGCACCTTGGGCTCGACCGAAGGAGCGCCAGCCGGGTTCAGCTTCTGCTCGACAACAGCTTCGTAGAAGGAAGCCTGGATCACATCACCTACTGCTTCTTGACGTGCATCAGCCTCATAACGCTGACGAATCACGCTCATTGGAACCTTGCCAGGACGGAAGCCTGGGATTTTGGCCTTTTGGGCAGTCTGCTGCAGACGCTTGTTGACCTGGCTCTCGATGCGCTCAGCCGGCACGGTGATGCTCATGCGGCGCTCAAGAGCAGAAGTATTTTCAACAGAAACTTGCATGGATATTCCTCGTTGCACAGACGATTAGCCGGCCGTTTTCCGACCCCAGAATCAAGGGCATGCATTCTAGTGGGTCGAACTCAAGAAGTCACCCTACTGAAAACGGGTAAAAAGCGGCCAGCAATGTGAAGACGGGGACAAAGGTTCCAGCCCCGCCGTGAGAGCAAATACTACGAACCGAACCAGGGCCTCTGCATCAGCCCTTCTATATATAGAAGGAACCTGAGCGAGCCCCTCGAACGCACCAGCGAACAGCAGCCATCGCCGGGAAAGCTGGCGAATACCGCACGAGCATTCACCACCTGGCACGCCGCGCGCACGGGGCGCCACCAAGACCGGAAACGAAAACGGCGCAGACCTTTTCAGGTACTGCGCCGTCATCTGCTATTAACTAGCTACTTTA
The DNA here is from genome assembly GCF_009380155.1 of Pseudomonas piscis. GTDB lineage: Bacteria > Pseudomonadota > Gammaproteobacteria > Pseudomonadales > Pseudomonadaceae > Aquipseudomonas > Aquipseudomonas piscis. The sequence goes on from NZ_WHUV01000005.1 coordinate 460,006, forward strand.
TTGGTGCGGACGAAGAGACTCGAACTCTTACACCTTGCGGCGCTGGAACCTAAATCCAGTGTGTCTACCAATTCCACCACGTCCGCGTAACAAGCTTTTAAAGCAAAGGCGCCAGATTGTTAATCTGGCGCCTTTTCGAATATGGGGTGGACGATGGGGATCGAACCCACGACAACAGGAGTCACAATCCTGTGCTCTACCAACTGAGCTACGCCCACCATATTGCGTTACTTGTGCCAAAGCTGCCTAATGGCGCACCCGGCAGGACTCGAACCTGCGACCATCCGCTTAGAAGGCGGATGCTCTATCCAGCTGAGCTACGGGCGCCTTATTAATCTGTACTCTTAGATGACTACAAACTAATTGCTTCAGTCGTTACGAGTTAAACATCAACTCTGCCCGACCTTCTTAACCAGTGCTAGGCTGTGCCCGACAAGTGCGACGAATGTTATAGACGAGCCGTTAGGTCGTCAACTCTTTTTTAAAAAAAATTCATTTAATTAAAGGAGTTAGGGCAATTCACGGACCAAGCGCCTTTGCCCTCTCGTCCCGACATGCGAGAATGCGTTCTCATTTTCTCTCCCTCTCGATGGTTAATCACGCGTCATGACTGCACAACTAATCGACGGCAAAGCGATCGCCGCTAGCCTGCGCCAGCAGATCGCCAAGCGTGTCGCCGAGCGTCGCCAGCAAGGCCTGCGTACTCCTGGTCTTGCGGTGATTCTGGTCGGCAGCGACCCGGCCTCCCAGGTCTATGTCTCGCACAAGCGTAAAGACTGCGAAGAGGTAGGCTTCCTTTCCCAAGCCTACGATCTACCGGCCGATACCACCCAAGAAGCCCTGGCCGGCCTGATCGACCGCCTCAACGATGACCCGAATATCGATGGCGTCCTGCTGCAACTGCCTCTGCCGGAGCACCTGGACTCTTCTCTATTGCTGGAGCGCATCCGCCCGGACAAGGACGTGGATGGCTTCCATCCTTATAACGTCGGGCGCCTGGCCCAGCGCATCCCGCTGCTGCGCCCCTGCACCCCCAAGGGCATCATGACCCTGCTGGAGAGCACCGGTGCCGACCTGTACGGCATGGATGCGGTAGTCGTAGGCGCATCCAACATCGTCGGCCGCCCCATGGCCATGGAGTTGTTGCTGGCAGGCTGCACCGTGACCGTGACCCATCGCTTCACCAAGGACCTGGCCGGCCATGTCGGCCGTGCCGACCTGGTGGTCGTGGCCGCCGGCAAGCCGGGCCTGGTCAAGGGCGAATGGATCAAGGAAGGCGCGATCGTCATCGACGTCGGCATCAACCGCCAGGAAGACGGCAAGCTGGTAGGCGACGTGGTGTATGACACCGCCCTGCCCCGCGCTGGCTGGATTACGCCGGTGCCAGGTGGCGTAGGCCCCATGACTCGCGCCTGCCTGCTGGAAAACACCCTGTACGCCGCCGAAACGCTGCACAGCTGAGTTTTCCGGTTCTTGAAAAAGCCCGCCATTGGCGGGCTTTTTCATTCCGTAAATGCACTATTCTCGACGCTCTCATCGCCAGCGGTTCTCAAGGCTCCCTTCCCTGGCGCCAGGGACCGGCCAGATACTACCGTTCAGCAAAAACTTGGGTTTTTTCTTGGTTTTTAAGGGCTTTCGCCTGACTGCTGAAGAGCAATCGACAGTTCTTCAGCCATACTCATAAAATGTAACGTTTTTCCAAGAAAGCCCGTTGCAAGACGGCGTATCCATCCTATCGAGTCCACCAGCGTGAAAATTCGTCTCTCCATCCTCAGCTTGTTGTTTGCTGTGTCCGGTACCCTGGTCGCGCAGAGCGTCGACGCCGCCGAAACCACCGCGGCGCCAAGAGACACTTCACAATTGCACATCGCCTCCGGCAGCGCCCTGCTGCTGGACCTGCAGACCAACAAAGTCATCTATTCAAGCAACCCGGACGTCGTGGTGCCCATCGCCTCGGTCACCAAGCTCATGACCGCCATGGTCGTGCTGGACGCCAAGCAGCCCATGAACGAATACATTTCCGTCAATATCAGCGATACCCCGGAAATGAAAGGCGTGTTCTCCCGAGTCAAGCTCAATAGCGAACTCAGCCGCCATGAAATGCTCCTGATCACCCTGATGTCCTCGGAAAACCGCGCCGCCGCCAGCCTGGCCCACCATTACCCGGGTGGTTACGCCGCCTTCATCGCCGCGATGAACGCCAAGGCCAAGTCCCTGGGCATGACCCACACCCGCTACGTGGAGCCCACCGGCCTGTCGATCCATAACGTGTCCACCGCCCGCGACCTGAGCAAGCTGCTGCTGGCCGCACGCAAATATCCGCTGCTCAGCGAACTGAGCACCACCAAGGAAAAGACCGTGGCATTCCGCAAGCCCAACTACACCCTGGGCTTTCGCAATACCGACCATCTGGTGAACAAGGAAAAATGGGACATCAAGATCACCAAGACCGGCTTCACCAACCAGGCCGGTCATTGCCTGGTGCTGGTGACCAGCATGGGCAATCGTCCGGTGGCCCTGGTGATTCTCGATGCCTTCGGCAAGTACACCCACTTCGCCGATGCCAGCCGGATCCGCAACTGGGTAGAAACCGGCAAGAGTGGCTCGGTGCCGGATGTGGCCCTGCGCTACAAGGCCGAGAAGAACCTCAAGAGCCGGCAGGTGGGAGCCACCCAGGCCTCCCACTGATCCGCAGCTCTCTCCTGCAACAACGGCGCCCTCGGGCGCCGTTGTCGTTATTACAGGCTCAACGTTTGTCGAGGGCCTTGCCGGCCCTGGCGGCTGCCTGCTCCTGGCCGGCCTGGGCCAGTTCATTGACCGCCTTCAGCCAACGCTGGCGATCGACCCCCGCCGGCAGTTGCTCGGGAGCCTGGATCAGCACCGCGAAGCTACCGGCATCCTTCCAGGCTGACTCGAACTCGCCGAATTCCATCAACTGCCGACGCAACTTGGCACCGCGCAACAGCACCGTCTGCTTGTCCCGGTTGTAACCCGCCAGCACCGCATAACGCGGCTCGGTCCAGAACTTGCCTTCGGTAAAACGCACCAGCACTGGATAACCCGCAGCCACCTGGGTCAGCAGGGCCGCCAGGTTATCGTCCAGGGGGTAGACCACCATGCCGTATTCCCGAGCCAGCTTCTGCATGTTTTGCTGCAACTGGGCCTCGGCTCCCGGCAAATGCAGGGGCTTGTCCAGCAACCCCGGGGTGATCACGATGCCCTGCTGCGACAGCATGCTGGCCAAGGCCCCCGGCCCGCTCTGGTACATCTCGCCACGGAAGAACGGCACGCTGCTCAGCTCCACCCGCTCAGGCAGGCGCTTGAACTGCGGCTGCACGCTGCCGGCACAACCGACCAGGCCCAGGACACAGGCGCCGGCCAGCAGCGCCACTCGAAATCGAGGAAATACCCGCACCATCATCGCTCTCTATATCTGCTGCCGGGCGACCCGCTCCCGGCTGGGGCCCTGATCATAGGGCTCTCGCGAGCAGGGGTATAGCGCCGGGGGGCAGTTAATTTAAAACCATAGAGCGAAGTGTTCGAAGACTCTCGACTATTGGTCAATAGCTTGAAACACAGAGGCTACTAGACTGTCGATTAGTAAGAGTGTGTGCCCCACAAGGGCACGAAAGGAGGCACTTATGAGCCTGACGACAACGATCCTGATGCTGGTCCTGGGCTGGCTGGCCGTAGCCGGCGCCATGCTCTGGGGCGTATTGCGCATCACCCGGCGCCATCACCATCCACGGCAACCCGCCGCCCCCGTGCAAAAGGCCGATCGCCGCCCCGCCACCGTCCATTGACTGACCACAAGCCCAGAAACCAAGCGGCCGCCCGACTCCAGGGAGTCAAGGCGGCTGCGGGGCATGCCTGCCGTTCAGGTCAGGCCTGGGCCTGGCTCTCCTGGCGCTTCTGCCGGGCCCGGCGGGCCAGCATGTTCAGGCACTCGATGGCAGCCGAGAACGCCATCGCCGCATAAACATAGCCCTTGGGCACGTGGGCACCGAAACCTTCGGCGATCAGGGTCATGCCGATCATGATCAAGAAGCCCAGGGCCAGCATCACCACGGTCGGGTTGTCATTGATGAACTTGGCCAGCGGCTCGGCGGCCAGCAGCATCACCAATACCGAGACCACTACGGCGATGATCATGATCGGCAGGTGCTCGGTCATGCCCACGGCGGTAATGATGCTGTCGATGGAGAACACCATGTCCAGCAGCAGGATCTGGCCGATCGCCGCGGCGAAACCGATGGCCACGCTGGGCGTCTCGGGCTTGGCCTCTTCAGGCTTGGAATCCATGCTGTGATGGATTTCCGTCGTGGCTTTCCATACCAGGAACAGGCCGCCGGCGATCAGGATCATGTCCTTCCAGGAGAAGCTCTGCCCCATCACCTCGATCACAGGCTCGGTGAGCTGGACGATGAACGCCACCGTGCTGAGCAAGGCCAGGCGCATGAACAGGGCCATGCCGATACCCAGCCGCCGCGCCTTGGCCCGGTGCTGTTCCGGCAACTTGTTGGTGAGGATGGAAATGAAGATCAGGTTATCGATGCCAAGCACGATCTCCATCACCACCAGGGTAGCCAGGGCGACCCAGGCGGTAGGGCTGGCGGCAAGTTGTAAAAGGTAATCCATGGGTCAATCCTGACTCGGTTGAATGAAAGATCAGATTTCCTGGGACGATTCGGCCTGCTTGGCGTCCTTATCCTGGTCTTTTTCCTTGCCGACGACACCGCGGGTGGCATCGCTCAGGGCCTGCTCCGCCGCCTTGTGAGTGTCGTCGATGGCTTGCTTGGCCGCTTGCGCCGTTTTGTCCAGCACTTGCTGGGCACTCTTCTCCGCCTGATCACAGCCCGCCAGGGTCAGCATAGACAGGGCCAGCACCGTGACCGCACCCAGGTTCTTCAATGACATGCTCTTTCCTCGATAGAACGGACAGGACCAAGGGGTGGCCCGTCGATGGCGTGGCATTCTAAGGAGCGCAATACTTCAGTAAAATTCGTATTTTCAGCAGTTATACTTCGGTTTTTACGAATATAGGCCAGCCATGCTCAACTACCGCCAATTGCACTACTTCTGGGTCGTGGCCAAGACCGGCAGCATCGTCCGCGCCTGCGAGCAACTGAACCTGACGCCCCAGACCATCAGCGGGCAGATCACCTTGCTGGAGCAGACCTATGGCGTGGAGCTGTTTCGCCGGGTCGGGCGCCAGCTGGAACTGACCGAGGCCGGACGCCAGACGCTGCCCTACGCCGAGCAGATGTTCCAGCTCGGCGGCGAACTGGAGGCCATGCTCCGGGCCCGCCCCGATGAACAGCAGATCCAGTTCCGCGTGGGAGTGGCGGATGTGGTGCCCAAGTCCATCGTCTACCGGCTGATCGCCCCGACCATGGAGCTGAGTGAGCCGATCCGCCTCACCTGCCGCGAAGACAAACTGGAACGCCTGCTCGCCGACCTGGCCATCCAGCGCCTGGACCTGGTGATTTCCGATAGCCCCATGCCAAGCCACCTGGATATCAAGGGCTACAGCCAGAAGCTGGGGGAATGCGGGATCAGTTTCTTCGCGACTGAGCAGTTGGCGCGCCTGCATGGCGCCGACTTTCCCCGCGGCCTGCACGGGGCACCACTGCTGATTCCCGGACAGGAAACCGTGGTCCGCAGCCGCTTGCTACGCTGGTTCGCCGAGCAGCAATTGCAGCCGCGGATCATCGGGGAGTTCGACGACAGCGCCCTGATGCAGGCCTTCGGCCAGTCCGGGAGCGGTATTTTCATCGCCCCCAGCGTGATCGCCGATGAGGTGCGCCAGCAATATGGAGTGCAGCTGATTGGCCAGACCGACGCCGTGGCCGAGTCGTTCTATGCCATTTCCGTGGAGCGCAAGGTCAAGCACCCCGGCATCGTGGCCATCACCGAAGGGGCGCGACGCGAATTGTTCACGCCCCTCGGCCACTGAACTTCAGGAAGCGCAGGCCTGGGGAGCGGCCTCCACCTTCATCAGCAGCACCGCCAGGAAGATGGACAGCAGGATGAAACCAGCCGCCGTGAACCCCAGGTGGCCCAGGCCGAAGGTATCGATCACCCGGCCGCCGACTATCGCCCCCAGGCCCACGCCGACGTTGGCCCCGGCGATGTTCAGCGAGGCGGCGAACGCCGGCGCCTGCGGGGCGGCTTTCATCATCCGCACATGGCTGACCAGGAACATCGCCGCCTGGGTCATGCCCCAGATTCCCATGGCCGCCGCCAGCCCCAGGGTCGAGTGAATGCTCGGCACCAGGGCCACCATGCCGCCCATCATCAAGGCACAGAACACCATCGAGGCGATCAGCGGATGGCGGTCCACCACCCGGCCTCCCAGGGAGTTGCCGATCAGCCCTACCGCGCCGAAGCCCATCAGGCACCAGCCCACCAGGGTGCCGTTGAAGCCGGCCAGGCGCTCGAGGATATCCGCCAGGTAGGTATAGGCGGTGAACATGCCACTGAACACCAGGATCGACAGCAGCACATGCCCGAGCATCAGCGGATTGCGCAGGATGCCGAACTGCGAGCCCAGGCTGGCCTGTTCGTCATGCACCGCAGTCTTGGGCAAGTAGAGGAACAAGAGCAGTGCCTTGGCGAAGGCCACCAGGGCGAGGATGGCGAACGCGCTGCGCCAGCCGAAGACGTCGGCGATCAGGGTGCCCACCGGAATCCCGAATACCGTGGCGCAGACGATGCCGAAACCGATCTTGGAGATGGCGCGCCCGGCATCGTCCGGTCCGACGATATCCACCGCGGTTTCACTGGCCAGGGCCCAGAACACCGGCAACCCGAGGGCCGGCACCAGCCGGGCGAAGGCCATCACCCAGATGTTCGGCGCCAGGGCCGCCACGGTATTGGACAGGCCGAACAGCACCAATACGATGATGAACAGCTGCTTGCGCGGGAAACGCGCGAAGTAGGCGGTCAGGAACGGGCCGAACGCGGCGACGGTGAACGCGAACAGGGTCACCAGCAAGCCGGCCTGGGACACGCTGACCTGCAAGTCGCGGGCGATCGCCGGCAACAGGCCGACGATCACGAACTCCGTGGTCAGGATGGTGAAGCCCGCGGCCGATAACAGCAGGATGGGAAACAGCATGAAAACTCCAGCGACGACGAATGACAGCGAGGCCCGAAGGGCGCGCTGAGCGGATAGGAAAAAAGGGATGGCGAATACTAACAGACCGGGTCCGGGTCAAGGCAACCTCAAGCTGCTATCCCGGCTGCCGACAAGTGGCAGATCGTCACATCGGCACGGGAAGCCGGGCCTGCTGTGCTAAAGTCCGCTCCCTGCCCCAAACGGACACCGGGCAAGCGCCTGCCACGTGATCGACCCGAGCGTCCGTTGCTTTCCGACCGCAGCCTTGTGTCGCGGTTCAATCCCGAGGCAGCGCCCTGCGGGACCGCCAACACGCACTGCACATTAAAAAAACAGAGATACCTTCATGAGCGCTTCACCTCCCTCTTTCCTGCAATCCCTCAAACGCTTGAGCCTGGTGACCCAGATCGTCATCGGCCTGATTGCCGGCATCGCCCTGGCACTGCTGGCGCCCGAGGCGGCCAAGTCCACCGCCTTCATCGGCAAGGTGTTCGTCTCGGCGCTCAAGGCCGTGGCGCCAATCCTGGTATTCGTGCTGGTCATGGCGTCGATCGCCAACCACAAGCACGGCCAGGAAACCCACATCCGGCCGATCCTGGTGCTCTACCTGCTGGGCACCTTCGCCGCCGCGGTGGTGGCCGTGATCGCCAGCAGCCTGTTCCCGTCGTCCCTGGTGCTGGTCACCCATGACGTGGCCGTCAGCGCCCCGGGCGGTATCAGCGAAGTCCTGCAAAGCCTGCTGCTGAGCGTGGTGGACAATCCGGTCAGCGCGCTGATGAACGCCAACTTCATCGGCATCCTGGCCTGGGCCATCGGCATGGGCGTGGCCATCCGCCATGCCGGGGAAGCCACCCGCAACGTGCTCGACGACCTGTCCAGCGGCGTGACCCTGATCGTGCGGGTGGTGATCCGCTTCGCGCCCCTGGGGATCTTCGGCCTGGTGGCCTCGACCCTGGCCACTTCCGGCTTCGATGCCCTGCTCGGCTACCTGCACCTGCTGGCGGTGCTGATCGGCTGCATGCTGTTCGTGGCCCTGGTGATGAACCCGCTGATCGTCTACTGGAAGATCCGCCGCAACCCCTTCCCCCTCGTGCTGACCTGCCTGCGCGAAAGCGGTATCACCGCCTTCTTCACCCGCAGCTCGGCAGCCAACATCCCGGTCAACCTGGAACTGAGCAAGCGCCTGGGCCTGCACGAAGACACCTACTCGGTGTCCATTCCCCTGGGCGCCACCATCAACATGGCTGGCGCTGCGATCACCATCACCGTGCTGAGCCTGGCCGCCGTGCACACCCTTGGCATCGCCGTGGACCTGCCCACCGCCGTGCTGCTGAGCGTGGTCGCGGCCATCTGCGCCTGCGGTGCGTCCGGCGTCGCCGGCGGCTCGCTGCTGCTGATCCCGCTGGCCTGCAGCCTGTTCGGCATCCCCAGCGAAATCGCCATGCAGGTGGTGGCCGTGGGCTTCATCATCGGTGTCCTGCAGGACTCGGCGGAAACCGCGCTGAACTCCTCCACCGACGTGCTCTTCACCGCTGCGGCCTGCATGGCCCAGGAAGACAAGGGCCAGGCATCCGCCTGATTGCGCCCCATTGAAAAAGCCCGGCCAGGTTGACCCTGGCCGGGCTTTTTCATGCCTGCAACACAGTCGGGAGCGGGATCAGAAGGCGCCCATGTAGTCACGCTTGCCCACTTCCACGCCGTTGTGGCGCAGGATGGCGTAGGTGGTGGTGACGTGGAAGAAGAACTGCGGCAGGCCGTAGCTCAGCAGGTAGGACTGGCCGCTGAAGCGCTTCTCTTTCGGAGTACCCGGGCGGGTGACGATCTCGATGCCTTCCTTGCCGTCGACCTGGGTCGGCTGGATGGTGTCGAGGAAGGCCAGGACCTTGGCCAGCAGCGCCTGGAGCTCGGCGAAGGTGGTTTCGCTATCCTCGTACTTGGGCAGCTCGATCTCGGCCAGGCGCGAGGAGACGCCCTTGGCGAAGTCCACGGCGATCTGTACCTGGCGCACCAGCGGGAACATGTCCGGATACAAACGCGCCTGGAGCAAGGCCGCAGGCTCGATGTTCTTCGCCGTGGCGTGGGCCTCGGCCTTGTGCAACACATCGCTCAGGGCCTTGAGCATCTGCTTGAAAACAGGAACGGAAGCGGCGTACAGGGAAATGGTCATGACAGTCTCGATCAACGGTGATGGGAATACAGCGCGCGCGGATTATAGCCCCAGGCCGTGACCCGGTGCTTCCTGTGCAACGCTCTGGCGGTAGACGCTGGGGGCCACGCCGAACCTGCGCTTGAAGCTCTGGGAAAAACTCGACAGGTCGCTGAAGCCCAAACGCTCGGCGATCTGGCCCAGGCTCAAGGCGGGATTGGCCAGCAACTCCAGCGCCCGGCCCCCGCGCTGCTCGGCCAGCAACTGGCGATAGCTGGTGCCCTCCTCCTGCAAACGCCGCTTCAGAGTGCGCACGCTGGTGTGAATCAGACGGGCCATGCCCGGCAAGTCCGGTACGCTGCCGGCGGGCTGCGCGTCCAGTTGCAGGCGCACCTGCGCGGCGCTGCCCTGGGACGCCTGCCGGCGCTCCAGCAACTGCGCGCACATCTGCTCGCACATCGACACCGTGACCGGATTGGCCTGGGGCAAGGGACGCTGGAGCAAGCGCCGGTCGAACACCAGGGCATGATGGGCCGCGCGAAATTCCGGGACCAGGCCGAAGATCCCTCGGACCTCATCCACGCCATGCTGCACCGACGGAGCACCACGGCGGGTCAGCCGCAGCAGGCGAAAATCCTGGCCGACGATTTCCTTCATCAATACCGCCGCTGCGGCCATGTCCCGCTCCAGCAGGAACGTCCGCACCCGGGCGTCCGCCACCGCCGGCTCGCCAAAGGTCAGCACCCCAAGGCCGGGTTCCTGGTGATAGCCGATAGGGGCGAAGGCATAGGTCAGGGGCAGGAAACGCAGGGCCAGGCGCAGGGCATCGGCCGGGGTCGCGCTGCTGATCAGGCCATAACCGAACAAACCATAGGTGGAAAAGTGATAGCGCAAGCCCACTTCATGGCCCAGCCCCGGCGGATGCCCCAGCAAGGCCAGCAAGTTGCCCACCAGCCGCAACTCCTGGGCCGCCGACAACAGGCTGTTGGGGTCCTGCAATTGCTCCAGGGACAGCCCCGAGCCGGCCAGCAGGCGCGTCTGCGCCAGATCCCGCTCAAGGCCGAAGTTCACCAGCAACAGGGCGCTGGAGGGTCCGCGGGTGAATGACTGAATGTTCATGGGCCAGCTCGTCGCAGCATGTTTTGGCCCAAATACTAAAGTACTTGTCCCCTTCCAGCATGGGGTCGGCGCTCGATTGCCTGCATGCTTGCTCCACCAGGCTCGTAGTCTCCCCCTCGGGAAGTGGCCACATCCCACCACAACAATAACAACGAGGTCGTCATGCCAGCATCCACCACTGCTTCGAACTCCGCACCCGACGCCAGCCAGCCCCTGGAGGCCATCATCATCGGCGCCGGCTTCGGAGGCCTGGGCATGGGCATCGCCCTGCGCAAGGCCGGGGCCAGCCGCTTCGTCATTCTGGAGAAAGGCCAGGACGTCGGCGGAGTCTGGCGCGACAACAGCTATCCCGGGGCCGCCTGCGACGTGCCCTCGCACCTCTACTCGTTTTCCTTCGAGCCCAATCCCCACTGGTCCCGGACCTTCGCCCCCCAGGCGGAAATCCACGCCTACCTGCGGCACTGCGTCAAAAGCCATGGCCTGGAACCGTTCATCCGGTTCGGCGCCGAGGTCCGCCAGGCCAGCTTCGACCAGGAGCTGGGCTGCTGGCAGGTGACCTGCAACGACGGCCAGGTGCTGCTGGCGCGCCTGCTGATCAGCGCCACCGGCCAACTGAGCCGTCCGGTGCTGCCGAAGCTGGCGGGCATGGAGAGCTTCGCCGGCCAGGTATTCCATTCCGCCACCTGGGACCACGACTACTCCCTGGCCGGCAAGCGGGTCGCGGTGATCGGCACCGGAGCCTCGGCGATCCAGTTCGTGCCGCAGGTCGCCGCCCAGGTCGCGGCGCTGAAAGTCTTCCAGCGCTCGCCGGCCTACATCATGGCCAAGGCCGACCGTCCCTACAGTCCCCGGGAAAAACAGCGTTTCGCGCGCTACCCGCTGTGGATGAAGCTGGTGCGCGCCGGCCATTACCTGCACTTCGAGTCACGCGCCCTGGGTTTCACCCGCTTGCGCGGCCTGATGCGCTGGGCCGTGGGCCGGCCCTTCCAGAAGTTGCTGGAGACTTCGGTGTCCAACCCGCAGCTACGCCGCCAGATGACCCCGGACTATCCCATCGGCTGCAAGCGCATCCTGCTGTCCAACGACTACCTGGCCACCTTCGACCAAGCCCATGTGCAATTGCTGACCCAGGGCATCAAGCGCATCACCGAGCACGGTATCCAGACCCAGGACGGCGAGCAGCACGATGTGGATGCGATCATCTACGGCACCGGCTTCGCAGCCACCGAGTTTCTCTCGCCGATGCGCATCACCGGCCGCAAAGGGCTCGATCTGAACCAGGCCTGGCAACAGGGCGCGGCCGCCTACCTGGGGCTCAGCGTGCCCGGCTTCCCGAACTTCTTCATGCTCTACGGCCCCAACACCAACCTGGGCCACAATTCCATCATCCATATGCTGGAAAGCCAGATATCCCATGTGCTCAAGGCTCGCCAGGCACTGCTGGCCAGCGGCGCCCGCACCCTGGAAGTGGACGAGCGCCCGCACCGGCGCTTCCAGTTGCGGATCCAGCAACGCCTGGCCAATTCGGTATGGAGCGGCTGCAAGAGCTGGTATGTGGACGAGCAAGGTCACAACAGCACCAATTGGCCCGGCTTCACCTTCACCTATCGCTGGCTGGCGCGATACGCCGGGCTGGCGGCCTACCAACTGTCCAGCCCGCTGGACCCGGCCTCGCCGGCGAGCGGGCGCAGCATCGCAGCCCCCCGGGACTGGCTGGAGCGGGCCAACGCGGCCCTCCTCAGGCTGTTCCTGCGCTGCACCTTCAGGGCCTTGATCGGCCCGTCACGGGCCCTGGCCAGCCAGCGCAAGCTCGTCGCCGGCATGTCCTGGCTGATGCCGCCAGCCCTGGGGGTCGCTCGACGGCGCACGCACCTGGGCCGGGTACCGGTGCAGATCATCGAACCCAAGGCCACTGCCGCCAGGGGCACGATCCTCTACCTGCACGGCGGCGCGTTCTGCCTCGGCAGCCCGGACACCCACTACAGCGTCACCAGCCGCCTGGCCAAGGAAAGCGGCTGTGCCGTCTGGGTCCCCGACTACCTACTGGCCCCGGAGCACCCTTACCCGGCGGGCCTGGACGACTGCCTGGCCTGCTATGACGCGATCCGCGCCCAGGGTTGCCCGGCCGAACAACTGTTGATCGCCGGCGACTCCGCCGGGGGTGCGCTGGCGTTGGCCCTGGCCCTGGCCTTGAAGAAACGGGGCGACGGCATCGCCGCCGGGCTCATGCTGCTGTCGCCAGTCACCGACCCGACCCTGGCTGGCCCCAGCCTGCAGAGCCGCCAGGGCGTAGATCCGATGATTCGCCGCGACTGGCTGGAACAGGCCCTGCAAGCCTATGGCGCGCCCGATCAAGACCTGTTGCACCGCCCCCTGGAGGCCGAGCTGGACGGCCTGCCACCGATGCTGGTGCAGGTGGGTGACCAGGAGCTGCTGCTGTCCGACTCCTGCCGCCTGGCCGAGCACGCCCGGGCCTGCGGGGTACCTTGCGAGCTGGAAATCCACCACGAGCGCTGGCATGTCTTCCAACTGCAGGCCTTCTACCTGCGTTCGGCCAGGAACGCCCTGCACAGCCTGGCGCGTTTCGCCCGGGAGCGCCTGGAGCAACCACCAGCAACCGATGCCCGACGGTCACCTGCAACGGCAAAAGCGTCCACGCAAGCACAACCCGGTTGATCGCCAGCGGCCACGCCCTCACGCGGGCGTGGTCCGGCACCCGGTTGCATGCCTGTCACCAAGTTCTGATGGCCAGAAACCGCTTCTGCGGGTAAAACAGAGCCCCTCGAAAGCGGCCATCATGGCCGTGGATATCCCCAGTGCCCAGCAGGCGACCTGAGCGGGCTATCCACGCGTCTTTCCATCAGTCATCAAGGGAGCAGTACTCATGAGCAGCGAACACGAAACCTCCAGCGAATCCCTGCGTCTTGGCAGCACGGAAATCCGCATCCTGGGTTCGTTGATCGAAAAACAGGCCACCAACCCGGAAACCTATCCCCTGACCCTCAACGCCCTGGTCATCGCCTGCAACCAGAAGACCAGCCGCGAGCCGGTGATGAACCTGACCCCGGGCCAGGTCGGCCAGAGCCTGCGCACCCTGGAAATCCAGGGTTTCACTCGCCTGCAGATGGGCAGCCGCGCCGATCGCTGGGAGCAGCGCCTGGAAAAAGCCCTGGAACTGGTACCGGCGCAGTTGATCCTCTGTGGCCTGATGTTCCTGCGTGGCCCGCAGACCGTGAACGAACTGCTGACCCGCAGCGGGCGCATGCACGACTTCGAAGACAGCGAGCAGGTCCTGCACCAGCTCGAACGCCTGGTGGCCCGCGGCCTGGCCTTGCACCTGCCGCGCCAGGCCGGCCAGCGCGAAGACCGCTACACCCACGCCCTGGGTGACCCGGCGGACATCGAGGCGATCCTCGCCGCCCGTGGCAACCCGGTGGAGCGCAGCAGCGGCGGAAATGTGTCACTGGAACGCATCGAAGAACTGGAAGCGCGGATCGCCGCCCTCGAAGAACGCCTGGCCCGCCTGGAAGGCTAGGCCCTGGCCACTGCCGAAGGTTGCGACAATCGCACACGCCTTCGGCTCATCGGCCCCTTCAGCCCCGGGCGAAGGCCACGGCCTGCTGGAACTGCTCTTCGCTCGGGCGTACGCCGGTGTACAGCACGAACTGCTCCAGGGCCTGGATGGCAATCACTTCAAGCCCGGTGATGACCCGCTTGCCCGCGGCCCGTGCCTGTACGATCAACGGCGTCTCGGCCGGTACCGCCACTACATCGAACACGGTATCCGCCGCGGCGATGGCCTGGGCCTCGAAGGCCAGTTGCTGCGCCTCGGGCCCGCCGCTCATGCCGATCGGCGTGACGTTGACCAGCATCCGCGGACGCAGGCTGCCCAGCTCCGCCTGCCACTGGTAGCCCAGGGAGCTGGCCAGGGCGCGGCCGGCCACTTCATTGCGGGCCACGATCACGCCATGGGCATAACCGCCGTCGCGCAAGGCACTGGCCACCGCCTTGGCCATGCCACCGCTGCCGCGCAGGACGAAGGTGCAATCCTTGGGCACGGCATGGGCCGCCAGCAACTGCGCCACGGCAATGTAGTCGGTGTTGTAGGCCTTCAAATGACCGTTGGTGTTGACGATGGTGTTGATCGAGGCAATGGCCCGGGCCGAGTCGTCCAGCTCGTCCACCAGGGCGATGCAGTCTTCCTTGAACGGCATGGAGACGCCGCAGCCACGGATACCCAGGGCCCGGATCCCACCGACCGCGCCCGGCAGGTCCTGGCTGCTGAAGGCCTTGTAGTAGAAGTTCAGCCCCAGTTGCTCATACAGGTGATTGTGAAAGCGCAGGCCGAAGTTCCCCGGACGCCCGGACAACGACATGCACAACTGGGTGTCTTTATTGGGGTTCATTTGCATCTTCATCTCCTCGCTTGGCACTTTCGGATAGACGGGATTGGTCGGCCAGCCGCTTGTGCCCGATCATATCGGCGCTTGTTCAAAGGGCTCCAGCCGTCCAGGGATAACGGTAAAGAGGCCGGTACAGACCTTACACAACATTTACTCAGCGACTGTGCAGATTTTGCGATAACCGCTGTCTTAGAAGTATCCCCGCGTCAGTTCTTGAGTCTGGTGCAGACCATAAACGCAGGGGTTGAACCGAGGAAAAACCATGATCTCCAAAATCCCCAAGATAGCCCTGCTCATTGGTGCACTCGCTGTCGCCGGCCAGGCATCCGCCCATGGCGGTGGCTGGGCCGGGCCCGCCGCGCTGGGTGCGGTCGTCGGCGCAGCCGTCGTGGGTTCGGTGATCGCCAACCAGGATCGCCCGGTCTACGTGCAACAGGCCCCGGTGTATGTGCAACCAGCCCCGGTGTACGCCGCCCCACCGCCCCCTCCGGTCTACTACCAGCCGGCACCGGTCTATGTGCAACAGCCGATCTACTATCGCCCGGCACCGGTCTACTACGGGCCACCCCGTGGCTACTACGGCCATCCTCATTACTACTACGGCCCTGGCCGCTGGTAAGCCAACCCAGGTTCCCGAAACAGGCCCCGCCCTCCAAGGCGGGGCCTGTTGCATTCCGACTCCGGCCGAATGTCTGAATAATTCTGCAGAATGTCGTGACTGGAACAGTACTTGCGTTTAAATCCGGCAATAGTGTGCCGATCCCAAGGAAGCCCCGGGCGACATGGGATGGTCATGTTTGTGTCATCCAAGGGCTGCAAGATCGATCCAGTCCGATCGCCCCAGGCCCATAACAACAAGGACGCTCCCCATGCCTACGCAAAATCCGCATCGCGTTGCCGGCCTCTGCACCTCCAGCCGGGTGTATGACGCCCTGACCGAGCTCAAGCACCTGGAGGGCCATCGCAACGCCAAGTTCCTGTCCCTGCTGACCCAGAACCTGGTGCGCAAGGGCCTGCTCAACGAGCATGAGGTGCTGCAGATGCTCGACCAGGTCGTGGACTGATCCCGCGCGCGCCGTGGGTGAATATCCTGCCCAGCCATCGATGTCCATTATCGATCCGGGTGATTTTTCGTAGCACTGGACACTTTGTAAGGTAACCGCTCCCATAAAGGAGCTTCCCATGCCCAACGTCCAGATCATGTCCGTCATCGGCAGCGCCGTCCCCTCCCCACTGCGGGAATCGGGCTTGCTCGCCTGCTGGTACCTGGTCCGCGATGGCGAGACCGTCAGCGGCCCCCTGGCTTCATTAACCGCTGCCCAGGCCCTTTCCCGGCAACTGGATCGCCAGCCGGTGCACGCCTAGCTGCCTGAACGTTGACCGCAAGCGCGATGTCCCGAAGCCCCGGCACCAGGCCGTTCAGGGCAAGGGCAAGCGCGCCCGCGGCCGGGTCTCGACGAACAGCCCCCAGCTGGACAGGAACAACGCGGCGATCAAGGGGCCGATGACGAAGCCATTGAGACCGAAGATCGCCAGGCCGCCAAGGGTCGAGACCAGGATCAGGTAATCCGGCATCCGGGTGTCCTTGCCCACCAGGATCGGTCGCAGCAGGTTGTCCACCAGGCCGATCACCAGCACCCCGAACAAGCCCAGCACCACGCCCTGCCAGATTGCCCCGCTGAGCAGGAAGTACACCGCCACCGGCCCCCAGACCAGCCCCGCACCCACTGCCGGCAACAGCGACAGAAAGGCCATCAGCACCGCCCACAGCAACACGCTGGGAATATCGAGGAACCAGAAGATCAACCCGCCCAGGGCGCCCTGGGTCACCGCCACCAGCACATTGCCCTTGACCGTGGCCCGCACCACCCGGGTGAACTTCAATTGCAGGCGCCGCTTCTGGTATTCCGCCAGCGGTACTGCGGCGCGGATCTTGCGCACCAGCTCCGGACCGTCGCGCAGGAAGAAAAACAGCAGGTAGAGCATGACGGAGAAACCCACCAGGAACTCGAAGGTGCCCTGGCCGAAACTGAACGCCTGGGTCGCCAGGTAATGGCTGCCCTGCATCGCCCCCTTGGCCACCTTTTCCTGCAGGCCCTGGAGCTCCCCCAGGCCGAAGCGGTCCAGCAAACCCTGAACGGACGGCGGCAGGCGATGCTTGAACAGCTCCAGGTAGCCGGCGATGTCCAGTTGCCCGCTCTCGATCTTGCGATACAACTCGGCACCTTCCTGGACCAACAGCACGCTGATGGCGATCACCGGCAGGATGGCGATCACCAGGCAAATGCCCAGGGTGCACAGCGAGCACAGGTTGCGTCGGCCCCCGAGGCGCAGCAGCAGGCGGCGCTGCAACGGTGCGAAGAGAATGCCGAGGATCACCGCCCAGAACAGCGCGCCGTAGAACGGCAGCAAGATCCAGATGAAGGCCACACTGACCAATGCCAGCAACAGCAGCAGGCTCTTGTTTTGCAGGTTGTTCTGATTCATGTCCGGTCCAGGTCGGTCAACGCCGGTTGGCGTCCTGGGATTTAGTCCACCGTCGCGTCGCCAAGTGCCGTTTTTTCTCTAGCGGATATAGACCCAGGTCAATGAATGCCTGCGGGCGCTGCCTTACCCTCGCGACCTTTTGCGACCGACAGCCCCATGACGCTCCTCGCCAAACCCGAACTCCTGGCCCCCGCCGGCACCCTGAAGAACATGCGCTACGCCTTCGCCTATGGCGCCGACGCGGTGTATGCCGGACAACCGCGCTATAGCCTGCGGGTGCGTAACAACGAATTCGACCACGCCAACCTGGCCCTCGGCATCCGCGAGGCTCAGGCCCAGGGCAAGCGCTTCTATGTGGTGGTCAACATCGCCCCGCACAACGCCAAGCTCAAGACCTTCCTCAAGGACCTGGCGCCGGTGATCGAAATGGCCCCCGACGCGCTGATCATGTCCGACCCGGGGCTGATCATGCTGGTACGCCGGCACTTCCCGGCCATGCCGATCCACCTGTCGGTGCAGGCCAACACGGTGAACTGGGCCAGCGTCGAGTTCTGGCAGCAGCAGGGCCTGAGCCGGATCATCCTGTCCCGGGAGCTGTCGCTGGAGGAAATCGAGGAAATCCGCCAGCAGGTGCCGGCCATGGAGCTGGAGGTCTTCGTCCACGGCGCCCTGTGCATGGCCTATTCCGGGCGCTGCCTGCTCTCGGGCTACATGAACAAGCGCGACGCCAACCAGGGCACCTGCACCAACGCCTGCCGCTGGAAATACAAGGCCGAGCAAGCCACCGAAAACGACCTCGGGGAGATCGTCCAGACCTTCGAACCCGAGCCGACCCTGGGCCTGGGCACCCCCACCGACCAGGTGTTCCTGCTCCAGGAAGCCAATCGTCCGGACGAGCAGATGCCGGCCTTCGAGGACGAGCACGGCACCTACATCATGAACGCCAAGGATCTGCGGGCGGTGCAGCACGTGGAGCGCCTGACACGCATGGGCGTGCACTCGCTGAAGATCGAGGGCCGGACCAAGTCCCACTTCTACTGCGCCCGTACCACCCAGGTCTATCGCCGGGCCATCGACGACGCCGCAGCCGGGCGCGAGTTCGACCGCAGCCTGATGAACGACCTGGAATCCCTGGCCCAGCGCGGCTACACCGAGGGCTTCCTGCGCCGCCACGTGCATGACGAATACCAGAACTACCAGAACGGCAGCTCGGTGTCGGAGCGCCAGCAGTTCGTCGGCGAGCTCACCGGACTGCGCCGCGACCGCCTGGCCGAGGTCAAGGTGAAGAACCGCTTCGCCCTGGGCGACCACATGGAGCTGATGACGCCCAAGGGCAACTTCCACTTCGACCTGCATGAGCTGCACAACGCCCAGGGCCAGGCCATCGAAGTGGCCCCGGGCGACGGCCATACCGTGTACCTGCCGATTCCCGACCAGGTGGACCTGCGCTTCGGCCTGCTGATGCGCGATATCGGCGCCTGAGGCGCAACGCCCTCACCCTTCCCCCCTGTCCGAGCACCGTCCGGCGTGAACCACGCCGGATGCGGGCATCCCCTGCGGTCCTGCCCAGGACCCGTCACGAAAGCCTGGTAAGCCTGATCGACAACGGTCTGCGGCCGCTGCCCGGATATCGTTGAATCAGTCCTGTCGCTGCCGGCAAACGCCCGCAGCGACAGGCCTGGCTGCCCCGGCCCACGCGGCTGGGAGAATAGGCGGGACGTTATACTTTTCGGCCGCGAAAGCAGACCGCGTTCGCGAAAAAGCAGCTCCTGCAGTAGCAGAATTACAACGATAAATACAAAGGAATGTCTTGATTATGTCCGACTCCAATCTGCATCGGCTCGCCAGCCAATTCTCTCCCAGACCCATGGAACACCGCCTGGAACTTCGCCATCTGCGCTACTTCAAGGCGGTGGCCGAAGAGCTGAGCTTCACCCGTGCGGCGCAGAAGTTGCACATGGCGCAACCCCCGCTGAGCCAACAGATCAAGCAGCTGGAAGAAGATCTTGGCGCCCTGCTGTTCGAGCGCCAGAGCCGGCCCCTGCGCCTGACCGAGGCCGGCGGACAATTCCTGCTCAAGGTCCGGGCCATCCTCGATGCCGTGCAGTCCAGCGTCAGGGAGATCCGCGGCCTGGCCGAAGGCCACACCGGGCGCCTGTCCATCGGCTTCGCCGGCTCGGTGATGTACAACCGGCTGCCGGAAGTGCTGGGGCTGTTCCAGCAGTGCTACCCGGGTGTGGAACTGTCGTTCAAGGAGCTGCTGGCGGCGGACATCGCCCCGGCGCTGCTGGAGCATCACATCGACATGGGCTTCGCCCGGCCCCCGATCGATGACGACCCGGCGATCGAGCAGCGCTTGCTGCTCAAGGAACCGCTGGTGGTGGCGCTCCCGGCACGGCATCGCCTGGCCGGGCGCAAGCACCTGGAACTCAAGGACCTGGATAACGAGAAGACCGTGCTCTATCCGCGTTATCCGCTGCCGAGCCTGACCGACCGGATCCTGTCCCACCTCGAACCGCTGGGGATCAGGTTGCACATCGTGCAACAGATCGAGAACCTGCAAGCCGCCCTGGGCCTGACCAGGGCCGGAGTGGGGCTGACCTTCGTGCCCCAGAGCGTCGGCGCCGAGCAACGCCAGGGCATCGTGTTCCTGCGAATTCGCGGCAACCCGCTGCATTCACCCCTGAGCGCCGCCTGGCTGCCGGCCTCCAACTCGGTGGCCCTGCGCAACTTCCTGCCCCTGCTCGGCCTGTTGGGAGAAGACCCCCAGGCCCTACCTGCCCCCGGCAACCGGGATAATGGCCCCGGTGACATAGCTCGCCGCGGCTGAGGCCAACCAGCACACGCAGTCGGCCACCTCCTCCGGCAATCCTGCCCTGCCTGCGGGCACTCCCGTGGACATCTCAGACAACCGCTCGGGTTTTCCGGCTGCGGCGTGCAACCCTGTCTCGATCAAACCTGGAGCCACGGCATTGACCCTGATTCCTTCGTCGGCGACTTCCTTGGCCAAGCCCCGGGTCAGGCTGTCGATAGCCCCTTTCGTCGCGGCGTAGTGGATCCACTCTCCGCCCCCGCCCAGTTCGGCGGCCCGGGACGACAGGTTGACGATGACCCCGCCCGCCCCACCATGGGAACGGCCCATGCGCCGCACCGCTTCGCGGGCACACATGAAGGCGCCGAACACATTGACCTGGAAGACATGCTCCAGGCGCTTATAGGACAGCGCCTCGAGCCGGGAGAAACCTTCGGTGATCCCGGCATTGTTCACCAGCAATGCCAGGGGTAGCGGGCGTCGATCCAGGGCCTCGAACAACGCCATGACCGCCACCGGCGAAGCGATGTCCAGCTGCCAGCTCCAGGCCACGCCACCAGCGGCGCCAATCGCCTCCTCCACCTGCCGAGCCGCCTCGCCGTCGTGCTCGTAGGTCAGGCACACCTCATACCCCAACAGCCCAAGCTGACGGGCCACCGCCGCACCTATTCCACGACTGCCACCGGTTACCAATGCCAAGCCTTTCATAGCGATTTCCTTATCCATTGCAGTTCAAGGAGCCTTACAAGCCAAAGTTCAAAGAACAACTAATTTTTATAATTCCCGCCTCCAGCAAGTGTCAACGCCGAAGTTCATCAACAGCAACTTATATATAGCCCATATAAAAGCATACGCAGCCGATATTGGACGCAAGGTCCCGTGCTGCATAGCCTGCAGGCCAACTCGCTCATCTGTTGATGTTTTCCAGGCCGGCCACTTTGGCCACAAGGAAAGTTCTAATAACGGAGATGGAAATGGCTGAACTTCTAATAGAGCGGCTGACCGGATGGATGTCACGGTCGGCAGAACAAGTCGCACTCAGCGATGCCTCCCGGCAAATGACTTATTCAATGTTGGAACGAGATGCCCTGGACCTGGCCGGGCAAATCCGCGGACGTGGCATCGGCGCAGGACAACTGGTGGCGGTGGTCGGCCCCAGGTGCCTGGAAGTGGTGGTCGGGCTAGTGGCCGTGATGTTCAGCGGCGCCGCCTACACCATAGTCGAGGTCGCCTCCCTTGAAGAGGACGCCGGCCCGCGCCTGGAGCAGATCGGCGCCGACCTGGTGCTGGCCGTGGGCGGCTACACCCTGATGCAGCACGATGCGTTGTCCTATGCCTTCGATGCCGACTGCCGCGCCGCTGCCCCTGCACCACAACCGACCGTTGCCGGGGGCGATGCAGCCACCTATGTGCTCTATACCTCCGGCTCCACCGGTACGCCCAAGGGCGTCGCGGTGTCCGCCCGCAACATCGCCCACTATTGCCAGGGCGTCGCCCAGGCGCTGGGCATCGCCGACGGCCTGCGCTATGCCCATGTCAGCACCCTGGCGGCCGATCTTGGCAACACCGGATTGTTCCTGGCGCTCTGGACGGGCGGCAGCCTGTACATCGCCGACGAATACGAACGCAAGGACCCCCGGGCCCTGTATCGGTTGCTGGGCGAACAACGCATCGACGTGCTGAAGATCACCCCCACCCACTGGCGCACCCTCCTCGACCAGGCCGCGGCGGACCAGGGGCCGCGCCCGACCCTGGGCTGGTTGTTGCTCGGCGGCGAGGCCCTGGAGCCGCCATTGGCGCGCAGCACCCTGGCCAGTGGCATGGTCGGCCGGCTGTTCAACCATTACGGCCCGACGGAAACCACGGTCGGCGTCACGGTCCAGCCGGTCCTGGCCGAACAATTGGCAGTGCTGGGCGAGGCCAGCGTGCCCATTGGCCGCGCCTTGGGAGACAGCCAGCTGCGGGTGCTGGACGGCCATGGCCACCCTTGCCCCGCAGGAGTCACCGGCGAGCTGTTCATCGGCGGACCGCAAGTGGCCCTGGGCTACTGGCAACGGCCGGACCTGGATGCCGGGCGCTTCGTCGAACTCCAGGGCCACAGGTTCTACCGCTCCGGCGACCGGGTCCGGCTCGACGACCAGGGGCGCCTGCACTTCGCCGGGCGGGCCGACCGCCAGGTCAAGGTCAACGGCTACCGGGTCGAGTTGGGACATGTCGAAAGCGCGCTGCAACGGCTGCTGGAGCAACGGGCGGTGGTGGTCCATCGCCGCTTCGCCGAACGCGACTACCTGCTGTGCGCCTATGAAGGGCCGCACAGGAGCACCGGCTGGCTGCGCGCCGGGCTCGCTCGGCAGGTGCCGGGCTACATGCTGCCGTTCAGCTTCGAGAACCTTGCGCACCTGCCCATGAATGCCAACGGCAAGCTCGATCGCCAGGCCGTCGAGCGCCGGTTGCAGGAAGGTTTCGCCACAACCATGGCCAGCGCCCTGGACGACCAGGTCCAGGCCGACGAACCCTACGCCAAGCTGCTGAACGCCTTCCGCCGCCACTGCCGGGCAACGAGCGTGGAGACCGACAGCGACTTCTTCGACCTGGGCGGCGACTCCCTGGACGCCGTGCGCTTGATCTCCGAGCTGCAACTGGAGGGCTTCGACGTCAGCGCCCGGGCCTTTTTGGGCAGCCCCACCCTCGCCGGCCTGGTGGCCCAGCTGCAACAGGCCAGCTCACCCGCCGAGCCCGGCCACAACCGTGCCGAGCAGGCCAGCCGGGGCATCGCCGGCCCGGCGCAGCAGTGGTTCCTGCAACAGGACGTGCGTGAGCCCGACCGCTGGACCCAATCGATGCTGGTGCAAGCCGAAGTGCGCCTGGACGCCGGGCGCCTGGGCCAGGCCTGCCTCCAGGTCTTGCAGGCCCACGAGATGCTGCGCTCGCGCTTCGCCTTCGACGGCCAGCGCCAGGCCTGGGTGTTCGAAGCCGGCGCCGCCTACCCCGAGGTGTTCTCCGAGCTGGATGCCGGGGCCGTCGATGCCAGCCTCGATGACTTGGCCAACCGTCGCTATGCCGTCCTGGAAAGCCGCTTGAGCATCAGTGCCGGACGCTTGTTCTTCGTCGAGCTGATCACCCACCAGGACCGGCAGTACCTGTTGCTGGTGGCCCACCACCTGGCCGTGGACGTGGTGTCCTGGAGCCTGATCCTCGACGAGTTGATGATCCGCTACACCAGCGACAGCCGTGCCATGCCCCTGCGCTGCGCCAGCTATGCCGACTGGGTCGGGCACCTGCAGGCCCACCGCGAACTCCTGGCCCGGGACGCCGGCTACTGGCGACAACGGCTCGCGAGCCCGGCGCAACAACCGTTCCCCGCCGGCCAGGAACAAGACGCCCAGACCGCCTGGATCGCCTTCGACGCCGAGCAGACCGCGCGCATCATGGCTGGCGCGGCGCGCGGCGGGGTGTCCATCGACCAGTACCTGCTGGGCCACTACCTGGCCCTGGCGAGCCGGCAATGGCCCGAACCGGTGCTCAATGTGACCTTCGAGAGCCACGGCCGCCTCAGTCTCGACGACCAGACCGAGATCTCGCGTACCGTGGGCTGGTTCACCGCCGCCTTTCCCCTGGCCCTGGACGCCGCCGAGCTGGCCCGCGAGCCAATCGCCACGGTTCGCCAGGCCCTGGCCGAGGTTCCCCACCTTGGACACTCCTATGCCAGCAGCGGGCTGCCGGCGTTCGCCACACGCCACTGCTTCAACTACCTGGGCAAGACCAGCCTCGGCCTGCGCGATGACTGGAAGCTGCGCCCGGCGCCGGTGACCTACGCCGGGCTGCGCGGTCGCGAGAACCCGCGGATCAACCAGTTCAAGCTCACCGGTCGGCTGGCGGGCGAGCAATTGATCCTGGACCTGAACTTCAACGCCCTGGCCACCCCGGCGGCGCTGATCGGCGAGTTCGCCCAGGCCCTGCGCGCGGCCTTGCTCGACGGCCAGGCCTCGGCAGGCGGCGTACAGCTGTCCGACAGCAGCTCCAGCGGCGCCTTGTGGAACATCCCTGCAACGGTGATCGGCAGCCATGGCGTGGCGCTGCCGGGCAAGGCCGCGCAGAACATCCTGCTGACCGGCGCCACCGGTTTCATCGGCATCCATGTGCTGCGCGAATTGCTGGAGCAGAGCAGCGCGACCCTGCACTGCCTGGTCCGGGCGGACTCCCCGAGCGCGGCCCGGGCCCGTCTGGCCGCCGCCTGGAGCCACTTCTTCAGCGATGCCAGCGCCTTGCCCCGGGAACGGGTACAGATTTGCGTCGGCGACATGAGCCAGCCCGGTTTCGGCCTGTCCCAGGCCCAATGGGCCAGCCTGGCCGGGAGCATCGACGCGGTGTACCACTTCGCCGCCGATACCCGCCTGGTGGGCAGCCGCAGCGACATGCAGCGCAATATCGTGTTCCCCACCCATGAACTGGTGCGCTTCGTCGAAAGCGGCCACGCCAAGGCCCTGCACTTCATGTCGACCCTGGCCGTCAGCGGCTGCTACCGGGGCGCCGAGCCGGTGGTGTTCGACGAAGACGCGCTGGACGTGGGCCAGGACTTCCTCAACGAATACGAGCGCTGCAAGTTCCTCGCCGAAGGCATAGTCCGGGAGCTGGCATACCGCGGGCACAGCGCCTTCATCTACCGCTCGGGCAACGTCACCGGTCACTCCCAGACCGCGATGTTCCAGCGCAACGCCAATGCCAATCGCTGGGTGCAGTGCATCAACGCCATCGCCCATGCCGGCTACGCACCGGCGCAGTACGACGAGCCGCTGGTGCTCAGCCCGGTGGACATCGTCGCCCGGGGCATCGTCAGCCTGTCTTTGGACCCGTCCCTGCGCAGCGGCACCTACCACGTCGACTCGCCCTACGCGATTTCCTCGGACCTGTTCGTCGCCTCGCTGCAAGACCTGGGCATCCCGATCAAGCGGGTCCGCGCGCACAGCCTCAAGGACGCCCTGGAACGCTCGGGCAAGACCACCCAGGCCGAAGTGGCGCTGGGCCTGTTCTGGGCCTCGCGCGAAGCACGCAACCTGACCTACGACCACTCACGGACCCTGTCGCGCCTGCAAGAACACCGGGTCGAGTTTTCCCAGCTGTCCCGGGACTGGGTGTTCACGTTCGTCCGGCGCTTGAAGGATCGCGGATTGTTCGGGTACGCCCGGACCAACGGGTGACCACGGCCACCCCCACTTGAAGGAGCAAGCAATGAACAATCATTCGACCGTGGCGATCTCCGGCGGCACCTCGGGCATTGGCCGCGCCGTCGTCCAGGCGCTGGTGCAGGCCGGGGCCAACGTGGCCCTCAGCGGCCGCGACCAGGCCCGCCTGGAGCAGGTCTGCGCAGCGGCCAACGACAACGCCAGAAAGGCCGTCGGCATCGCCATGGATGCCTGCGACCCGGCCCATGTGCCGCAACTGTGGCGGGCCGGCGAGCAAGCCTTCGGCGAGCCGCCCAGCGCCTTCGTACTGTGCGCCGGACGTGGCCTGCCAGGATCGCTGCTGGGCTCGGACAGCGCGCAGTGGCAAGAGCTGGTGGACGTCAACGTACTGGGCGCCATGCATCAGCTGCGCGCCGCGGCCAGGGCCTTCCTCGAACGCCGGCGCAGCAGCGAGCGGGTCCAGGACATCGTGGTCATCGGTTCCACCGTGGGGCGCCAGCTGTCCGCCGGCAACCCGGTATACGGCGCCACCAAGTTCGCCCTGCATTCGCTGGTGGAGTCCCTGCGCCAGGAGCTGGCCAGCAGCCTGGTCCGGGTGACCCTGATCGAGCCCGGGTTCGTGCGCACCGGCTTCCAGGAAACCGCCGGCTACGACATGCACGGCTTCGCTGCACTGGAACGCGACCAGGGTCCGTTCCTCGGCCCCGAGGACGTGGCCCGCGCCATCCGCTTCGTGCTCGAACAACCCGAGCACGTGCACATCGACGACATCCGCATCCGCCCTTCGCGGCAACGCATCTGACCCGCAACGTCACTTCCCAAGAGGATCCATGCATGAACATGCTCGTAAAACCTGCAAGAAGAGAAACCGCGCCACCGGTGGTGGCCAGCGAACTGACCACCGACACCCTGCTGGCCCTGGCCGCCCGGGAGATCGGCGCGATCCACGTCAAGGGCTACTACCCGGTGGCGATCGCCGAGCGAGCCGCCGAGGCCGCCATCGAGCACCCCAAGCTGGGTTACTACAACAAGAAATACACCAGCAGCGTCGGGCGCATCTGCACGCCGCACATCGATTCGGAGTGGAACCAGGAAGCCGGCCGCAAGTACCACGCCGAGGCGGTGGAGAACATCCAGGACCTGCGCAGCCTGTTCGAGCCGCACCTGACCCCGGCCGACAAGATCCGCCTGCAATTGCAGGAATACTGGCCCGGTGGCGCCAACATCCAGCGGCTCTACGGCCATGCCTGCTTCGTCGGCGCGATCCGCGTGTTCAAGCCGTCCTCGTCGCGGTTCTACCCGCACAACGACACCATCATCGAGGAGTCGGATGCACCGGAACTGGAGGGCATCGAAGAGCAATTGGTGGCCAACATGTACCTGCGCACCCCGCAACAGGGCGGCGATCTGCAACTGTGGCTGCGTGACCCGAGCCCCGAGGAGCTGGTCCTGATCCGCGATGTGGAAGGCCTGCTGCCGGAGAAGGTGGAGCAGCCGCCGCTGGTGCTGCATCCGGATGCCGGCGACCTGATTATCTTCAGTTCGCGCATGCTGCATGCCGTGACTCCCAGCAAAGACAGCTATCGTATCGGCATGGCGGCCTTCATTGGCTGCTATGGCAGCGACCGGCCCCTGACCTACTGGAGCTGATCGTCCCATGGACGTGGCGCCGCACCGATGCGGCGCCACCTTGGCGACAGGTTATGACACGACACCTCATTCTGTTCGGCTTCACCCCGGCACGACAGGCGGCCCTGGCCAGCGACCTGCACCAGCTGGGTTTGGACTCCCCCCGGCACGCCCACGGCAGTCTTGTCGTCCAGTGGCAACCGCGCCATGAAGCGCGGCGCGGGGAGCTGTTCAACGGCCTGCGCGAGCTGGCCACGGATTTCGCGGTGCTGCCCCCGGGCCTGGCCCTGGCGGACTTCCGCCTGCTGGCCTGCGACATGGACTCGACCCTGATCGAAGTCGAGACCATCGTCGCTTTGGCAGACCTCGTCGGCGCCACCGAGGAAGTCGGGCGCCTCACCGAGCGGGCGATCAGCGATGCCCGGGACGACTACGCCGCCAGCATGCGCTATCGCATCGGCTTGCTGCGCGGCCTGGCCGTGGCCGACCTGCATCGGCTGATCGAGCGCACCGTACGACTGTCCCCCGGCGCCGCCGAACTGATCGCCATCGCCGCCCGGGCCGGCCTGCGGACCGCCATCGTCAGCGGCGGTTTCGACCTGGTGGCCCAGGGCATCAGGCAGCGCCTGGGCATGGACGAGGCGTTCGCCCACAAGCTGGAGGTGGTCGACGGGCGCCTGAGCGGCACCCTGCTCGGCGAGGTGATCGATGCCCCGGGCAAGGCCGCCATCGTCCAGCAACTGTGCGCCCGCCATGGCATCGCCCCGCAGCAGGTGATCGCCGTCGGCGACGGAGCCAACGACCTGGACATGGCCCGCCAGGCCGGGTTGTTCGTGGGCTTCCGGCCCAAGCCGGTGCTGCTGCCGGCCTGCGATATCGTCCTCGACCATGGGGGCCTCGACAGCCTGTCCACGGCCCTGGCCCAGGGCCGCCAGGTCGAGGGCCTGCGGGCCGAGGCGGTCCAGTGAAAAGTCTGCCGCCAACGTTGCGCCAGCGGCCGGACCTGTGGATCTCCGGCCTGTTCCTGCTGCTCTGGTCGTCGGGCTTCGCCATCGTCAAGGTCGGGCTGCAGTACTGCAGCCCGATGATGTTCCTCTGGCTGCGCTACGTGATCGTGGTGCTGGTGCTGCTGCCAGTGGTGCTGGTGCAGCGTCCGCCCCTGCCCCGGGGCCGGCCCCTGCTGGCGATGATCGCCAGTGGCGTGCTCATGCAGTGCGTGTACTTCGCCGGGACCTACCTGGCCATCGACGCCGGGATCAGCGCCGGCCTGCTGGCGCTGATCGTCTCGCTGCAACCGGTGGTGATCGGCGTCGCCTCGCCCTTGCTGCTGCGCACGCCGGTGGCCGGCCGCCAATGGCTGGGGCTGTTGCTGGGATTTTTCGGGGCGGCGGTGGTGATCCTGGCCAAGTCCGGCGTGGAACGCTTCACCGCGCTGGGCATGGGCCTGGCCTGGCTGTCGCTGCTGGGGCTGAGCGCCAGCGTACTGCTGGAGAAGGCCTCGACCCCGCAGCCGATCATCCTTTCGCTGTTCAGCCAGTACCTGCTGGGCATGCTGCTGGTCTCGCCCCTGGCCTTCACCTTCGATACCCAGCCGATCCAGTGGAACTGGGCCTTCGTCGGCTCCCTGGGCTACCTGTCGTTCTTCAATTCGCTGCTGGCGATCGCCTTGCTGATGCTGTTGGTGCGGCGTAACGAGGCGGCCAGGGTGTCGGCGGTGTTTTTCCTGGTACCGCCCTGCGCGGCCCTGGTGGCCTGGCTGCTGCTGGGCGAGCCGATGCCCTGGCTGGCCTGGGGGGGCGTGATACTGGCCGCCATGGGCGTGCGCCTGTGCAGCGCGCCCGCGCCGGGCAAGCCATTGCTCAAGTGATCGGCAGGACGGCCTGAGGCCAAAGGGGAGCCGGCCGGGCTCCCCGGGCGGGGATGTTGCTCAGAGCACCATGGCCGCGACCCAGCCAAAGGCCAGCAGCGGCAGGTTGTAGTGCAGGAAGGTCGGGACCACGGTGTCCCAGATGTGGTGGTGCTGGCCGTCGATATTCAAGCCAGAGGTCGGGCCCAGGGTCGAGTCCGAGGCCGGCGAGCCGGCGTCGCCCAGGGCCCCGGCGGTGCCGACGATGCAGACGATGGCCACCGGGCTGAAGCCCAGTTGCACGCACAGCGGCACGAAGATCGCCGCCAGGATCGGCACGGTGGAGAACGACGAGCCGATGCCCATGGTCACCAACAGCCCCACCAGCAACATCAGCAGCGCACCCACGCCCTTGCTGTGGCCGATCCAGCTGGCCGACGCCTGGACCAGGCTGTTGACCTCGCCAGTGGCCTTCATCACCTCGGCGAAGCCTGAGGCGGTGATCATGATGAAGCCGATCATGGCCATCATCTTCATGCCTTCGGTGAACAGCTCGTCAGTCTCGCGCCAGCGCACGATGCCCGACATCGAGAAGATCAGGAAGCCGCACAGGGCGCCGATAATCATCGAGTCCAGCAGCAGCTGGATGACGAACGCGGCGACGATGGCCAGGCCCGCCACCAACAGGGTCCGCGGGTTGTACTGCACCTCGACCTGCTCGACCTTCTCGATCCGGCCCAGGTCGTAGACGCGCTTCTTGCGGTAGCTGACGAACGCCAGCAACAGGCCGCAGACCATGCCCAGGGCGGGAATGCCCATGGCGTGGGTAACGTTGACCTGGCTGATGTCGACACCACTGCGGGCGACGTTGGCCAACAGGATCTCGTTGAGGAAGATGTTGCCGAAGCCCACCGGCAGGAACATGTAGGGGGTGATCAGGCCGAAGGTGATGACGCAGGCGATCAGGCGCCGATCCAGCTGCAGCTTGGTCAGCACGTAAAGCAGCGGCGGCACCAGCAGCGGGATGAAGGCGATGTGGATCGGCAGGATGTTTTGCGAGGCGATGGCCACCACCCACAAAAGGCCGATCAGCAACCATTTGACCTGGCCGCCACCGTTGGCGTCCTGGCGATCCACCAGCAGCAGGATCTTGTCCGCCAGGGCGTGGGCCAGGCCGGACTTGGCGATGGCCACGGCGAAAGCCCCGAGCAAGGCATAGGACAGGGCCACCGTGGCCCCGCCGCCCAGGCCGCTGTTGAAGGCCTTGAGCGTGGCCTCGATCCCCAGGCCGCCGGTGAGGCCGCCCACCAGCGCGCCCACGATCAGGGCGATCACTACATGCACGCGGGACAGGCTGAGTACCAGCATCACGCCAACCGCGGCAATTACTGCGTTAATCATCGTTACCTCATTACTGCGGGCAAAAACCGCGCAAAAGCCAGTGACCGACCGGAGGGCAGCACGCTGCCGACATCGGGATGAAAGAGCTTGTTGTTAGAGGGCGCGCACTTTGCAGCAGTGGGCCCGGCTTGTCAAAACCGCGGCCCGGCGCCCATCGGCACCCGGCTTCGCATGGCTCGCAGGGCCGCATGGGTCGCAAGAACGCTGAAGGTCCTGCGGACCTTGGCGCAGCCTCGCGGGCTCGGCAGCGGCTACCCATATGGGGGGTGACGGATTTCGAACGCTCGTTTAAAGAAACCCGACCAACGGCCGCTACAGTGCAAAGTCTCAGATATTTATCGAATAAAGGACGTCTCCATGTCGCTCAGACAACTTTCCATCCAATGGAAGATCACCTTGCTGGCCGGACTCTGCCTGTTGGGCATCGTGTCGCTGTTGGTGGGGCTTTCGCTGTATCGCATGGAGCACAGCTCCGAGATGGTCAAGGCCTCGAGCATGGAGATGCTCAATGAAGCCGCCCAGGCCCGGATCGAGGCCCAGGGCGAAGTCCAGGCCCTGGGGATCCGCCAGCAGTTCATGGACGCCTATCAATACGGCCACGGTTTCTCGCGCCAGGTGCTGTTCCTGCGTGAACAGGCCGAGAAGCGTTTCCTCGACGCCTTCGACCTGCGCGAGGACCTGACCCGCCAGGTCAAGTCGGCACTGCAGGCCAACCCCGACCTGCTGGGCCTGTCCCTGGTGTTCGAGGCCAACGCCCTGGACGGCAAGGACAGCCTGTTCAACGGCCAGACCGAACTGGGCAGCAACGAGCAAGGCCGCTTCGCCCTGTACTGGTCGCAACCGACCCCGGGCCAGCTGACCGCCATGGCGCTGCCGGAAAGCGACATGAGCAATACCCGCACCGGCCCCAGCGGCCAGCCGGCCAATGCCTGGTTCACCTGCCCGCGCAGCACCCTCAAGCCCTGCGTGATCGAGCCCTACTTCTATGACATCGCCGGGCAGAAGGTGCTGATGACCAGCATCGTCTTTCCGCTACTGGTGGACGGCAAGGTCATAGCCTCGCTGTCGGTGGACATCAACCTCAACAGCCTGCAGGCGGTCAGCCAGAACGCCAGCCGCAAGCTCTACGCCGGCCAGACCAATGTCAGCATCGTCAGCCCCGAAGGCCTGCTGGCCGGCTACAGCCCCGACGCCAGCAAGCTCAGCCAGCGCCTGGACAGCGTCGACAGCGCCAACGGCGCCGAGCTGATCCGCCAGCTGGCCAGCAGCACCCAGACCCGCAGCCTGCACAACAACCACGAGCTCAAGGTACTGGCGCCGTTCACCCCGATCCCCGGCGGCAAGCCCTGGGGCGTGCTGCTGGACGTGCCGGAAAAGGTCCTGGTGGGTCCGGCCGAGACGCTGAAGAACGAACTGGATGCCAGCAACAGCAGCGGCACCCTGATGGAGCTGGGCCTGGGCCTGCTGGCTGCGGTGGTCGGCCTGCTGCTGGTATGGCTGATGGCCCGCAGCGTGACCCGGCCGATCCTTGGCGTGGCCGCCATGCTCCAGGACATCGCCAGCGGCGAAGGCGACCTGACCCGCCGCCTGGACTACGACAAGCAGGACGAACTGGGGCAACTGGCCGGCTGGTTCAACCGTTTCCTGGACAAGCTGCAACCGATCATCGCCGAGGTCAAACGCTCGGTGCAGGACGCCCGGGGCACCGCCGACCAGTCGTCGGCCATCGCCACCCAGACCAGCGCCGGCATGGAGCAGCAGTACCGCCAGGTGGACCAGGTGGCGACCGCATCCCACGAAATGAGCGCCACTGCCCAGGACGTGGCCCGCAGCGCCGCCCAGGCCGCCCAGGCTGCCCGGGATGCCGACCAGGCGACCCAGCAGGGCCTGACCGTGATCGACCGCACCACCCGCGCCATCGACCTGCTGGCCGCCGACATGAGCACCGCCATGGGCCAGGTCGAAGGCCTGGCCAGCGACAGCGAACAGATCGGCTCGGTGCTGGAGGTCATCCGTACCATCGCCGAGCAGACCAACCTGCTGGCTCTCAACGCCGCCATCGAAGCGGCCCGGGCCGGGGAAGCCGGACGTGGTTTCGCGGTAGTGGCCGATGAAGTGCGCAACCTGGCCCAGCGCACCCAGGAATCGGTGGAAGAAACCCGCCAGGTGATCGAGCAGTTGCAGAACGGCACCCGTGATGTAGTAGCGTCCATGGGCAATAGCCATCGCCAGGCCCAGGGTAGTGTCGAGCAAGTGGAACAGGCGGTGACCGCCCTGCGCCAGATCGGCGATGCGGTGACGGTGATCAGCGACATGAACCTGCAGATCGCCAGCGCCGCCGAGCAGCAGAGCGCCGTGGCCGAGGAGATCAACAGCAACGTGGCGACCATCCGCGACGTCACCGAATCGCTGTCGGAACAGGCCAACGAGTCGGCGCGGGTCAGCCAGTCGCTGAACAGCCTGGCCAACCAGCAGCAGGGCCTGATGGACCAGTTCCGCGTCTGACCCTGCAACCGCTGCCGAGGCCGCGAGGCCGCGACAAGGCCCACAGGGCCTTCGGTGCCATCGAAGGCGACGTCCTCTTCGGAGTCGATCGCCGCCTTCGACAGCCGCGACGCCACCAGCCCGGCATCCGACAGCAGCGCAAAGCGGCCCCTGGCAAGCTCAGCGCCGGGGCAACTCGATCTCTACCCGCAAGCCGCCCAGGGGGCTTTGCCCAAGGCTCAGGCGGCCGCCCCAGGCCTCGACGATATCGCGCACTATGCCCAGGCCCAGGCCATGGCCATCGGTCTGTTCATCCAACCGGGCGCCACGGCTGAATACTTCATCCCGGCGCTGCTCCGGAATCCCCGGGCCATCGTCGTCCACCACCAGGCAAAAGCCCGCGGCACCCTCCTCGACCTGCAGCCGCACTTGCGCATCCGCCCACTTGCAGGCGTTGTCCAGCAGGTTGCCCAACAGCTCCAGCAGGTCCTCGCGATCCCAGGGCAGGCGCAGCCCCGGCGCCGCGTGGTAGCTGAGCTCCAGGTGCTCGCCGTGGATCATGTTCAAGGTCGCCAGCAGCCCCGGCAACTCGGCATCGCACTCGAACAGCGCGCCGGGTAGCGCATCGCCGGCCAGCCGCGCCCGGTTCAATTCGCGGTTGAGCCGCGACTGCACCTGCTCCAGCTGCTCCAAAAGAATCTGCCGCACCTGCGGCTGGCCCGCCAGCTTCGGCCCCGAGGCCAGGCTCAGCAGCACCGCCAGGGGCGTCTTCAGGGCGTGCCCGAGGTTGCCCAGGGCATTGCGCGAACGCTTGAGACTGTCTTCAGTGTGCGCCAGCAAATGGTTGACCTGGGCCACCAGCGGCTCCAGCTCAACCGGTACCTGGGCATCGAGCTGGGAGCGCTGGCCCAGCTGCAGCTGGGCGATCTGCTCGCGGGCCGTCTCCAACGGACGCAAGGCCCGGCGCACGGTCAGGCGCTGCAGCAGCAGGATCAATAACAGCCCCGCCAGGCCCAGCCCGAGGCCGATCTGGCGCATGCGCTGGAAGCTCTCGCGCACCGGGGTGTAGTCCTGGGCCACGCTGATGCTGATGGCCTGGCCGAAGCGCTTGTAATCGCTGCGCAGCACCAGCAGTTGCTGGCCCTCGGGGCCCAGTTGCAGGTTGCCTTGCAGCCCGGCCTGCTCCAATTGCGGCAGGTCCTGGTCCCACAGCGAGCGGGAGCGCCAGTGCACGTTGGCGAAGTCGATACGAAAGTAATGCCCGGAGAACGGCCGCTGGTAGGCCGCCGACAGCCGCCGCTCATCCAGCTGCAAACCTTGCGGACCGCGAACCAGGGCCAGCAGCAGGCTTTCGCTGGCGTTGCGCAGGCCAGCCTCCAGGTAGCGTTGCAGGCCCACCTCGAACAACCACAGGCTGGTCTGCGCCAGCGCCAGCCCGACCACCAGCATCACCCCCACCAGGCCCAGGCTCAGACGGCGCTGGATCG
This sequence comes from Pseudomonas piscis, assembly GCF_009380155.1. Lineage (GTDB taxonomy): Bacteria > Pseudomonadota > Gammaproteobacteria > Pseudomonadales > Pseudomonadaceae > Aquipseudomonas > Aquipseudomonas piscis. Next base: position 494,123 of record NZ_WHUV01000005.1, read on the forward strand.
ACCTCACGAGGCCGCCCCGCCGAACAGGTAGCCCTGGCCCCGACGGGTTTCGATGACGCTGCGCCCCAGTTTGCGACGCAAATGGTTGACGTGGACTTCCAGCACGTTGGAATCGCGCTCGGTCTCGCCGTCATAGAGGTGTTCGGCCAAGTGGCTTTTGGAGAGGATCTGCTGCGGATGCAGCATGAAGTAGCGCAGCAAGCGGAATTCCGCCGCGGTCAGCTGCACGTCCTGGCCATCGCGGACCACGCACTGGCGGCCTTCGTCCAGGTGCAAGCCGGCGGCCTGCAGGGTCTGCTGGTTGGCCTGGCCATGGGACCGGCGCAACAAGGCCTGGACCCGCAGGTGCAGTTCTTCGGGATGGAACGGCTTGCTCAGGTAATCGTCGGCGCCGGCCTTGAGCCCTTCGATACGCTCGGCCCAGGAGCCCCGGGCCGTCAGGATCAGCACCGGGGTGGCCAGGCCTTCGGCACGCCATTGGCGCAGCACGTCCAGGCCCGGCACCCCGGGCAGGCCCAGGTCGAGGATGATCAGGTCATAGGGTTCGCTGGCCCCCTGGTACAGGGCATCGCGGCCATCGGCCAGCCAGTCCACGGCGTAGCCCTGGCGGTTCAGGCCTTCGAGCAACTCGTCGGCCAGGGATACATGGTCTTCCACCAGCAGCAGGCGCATCAGTCGTCTTCCTCGTCTTTCAACAGGCGCCCGGTGGCGGCCTCCAGGTCCAGCTCGCGGACCACGCCGTCCACGGTCAGCAACTCGACTTCATAGATGTATACGTCGTGTTTTTCTTCCAGTTCGGCCTCCAGCAGCTTGGCCCCGGGATAACGGTCCATGGCTTGTTGCAGCAGCTGCTCCAGGGGCAGGATCACCCCTCGCTGGCGCAGGCGCAGGGCCTCGTCCTGGTCCAGGTCGCGGGCCACCGCCAGCGAGCAGAACAACAACAGCGCCAGGGCCAGCCGGCTGCCGAGGGGCAATCTCCGATTCATTACGTGTCCTGATGATCCTTGAGTACCTGGCCGCTCACGGCGTCCAGTTCCAGGTCCCACTCCAGCCCCTGCGGGTCGCGCAGCTCGACCTGGTAGATGTACTTGCCGTACTCCTCTTCCAGCTCGGTTTCGCTGATGCTCGCCCCAGGATGCCGGGACAGGGCCATGGCATTGAGTTTTTCAAAGGAGGCAATGGTACCAGCGTCGCGCAGGCGCAGGGCTTCGTCGGGGCCCAGGTCGCGGGCATGGGCCAGGCTCGCGGTGAGGGCGATCAGGGTGGTGGCGAACAGGGCGGTCAGGGTCTTCATGGCAGGTCTCCAAGGCAGTGGCCAATGGCCAATGTTGTCCACGATACCCGGGGCAACTTAATTGAAGCTGAATCTGCCGCAGCGCCCTGACAGAACTTTCATTCGGCCCCCACGGGCAGGGTTCTCTATACTCGGCGACTGATTCGACAACGAGCCCGGTATGACCGCCATCCACATCAAGTTCGCCGCCCTGACCCTCAAGGCCGGCCCGCGCGCCTTGGCGCGCATCCGCCGCCAGGGCCTGCACGCCGGTGAAGTCGGCACCTTGCCCGGCGCTGCCGGCGGTCCCAAGGCCCTGGGCATCCAGGGCCTGGACCTGGCGCTGTTCGGCGAATGGTTGCCTGGAGTACCCCGCGAACGTTCGCTGATCGGCGCCTCGGTGGGTTCCTGGCGGTTCGCCAGCGCCTGCCTGCCCGATGCCGCCGCAGGCATCCGCCGCCTGGGCCAGTTGTACAACGCCCAGAGCTTCGCCAAGGGCGTGACCATGGCGCAGATCAGCCAGAGCTCGCGGCAGATGCTCGACGACCTGCTCGAAGGCCGCGATGCCAGCATCCTCGACAATCCCCACTACCGACTGAACATCATGGTGGTCAAGAGCCACGGCCTGCTCGCCGATGACCATCGCGGGCGCCTGGGCCTGGGCTTGTCCTCGGTGATCGCCGACAACCTGCGCGGCCGCGCGCGGCTGTCACGGCACTTCGAGCGCCTGGTGCTGCACGACCCGCGCCTGGCCCCGCCGCTGCATGCCCTGGAAGACTTCCCCTCGCGCTTCGTCCCCTTGGATCGCGGCAACCTGCGCCAGGCGCTGCTGGCCTCGGGCTCGATCCCCATGGTCATGCAGGGCGTGCGCGAGCTGCCCGGCGCCGGTGCCGGTACCTTCCGCGACGGCGGCCTGCTGGACTACCACCTGGACCTGCCCTACAGCGGCAGCGACATCGTGCTCTATCCACACTTCACCGACCGGGTGATCCCCGGCTGGTTCGACAAGACCCTGCCCTGGCGCCGGGCCAGCCCCGAGCGCCTTCGCGATGTCCTGCTGCTGGCGCCATCGCGGGAATACCTGGCGCGCCTGCCCTACGGCAAGCTGCCGGACCGCAACGACTTCAAGCGCTTCATGGGCGACGACGCCAGCCGGCAGAAATACTGGCGCAGCGCCATGGATGAAAGCCGGCGCCTGGGCGACGAGTTCCTCGAACTGGCCAGCCAGGGTCGCCTGGGCGAGCGCCTGCAGAGCCTCTGATACCCGGCATCGCTGCGGCAAAACCCTTTGATCAGGGTTTTTCCGTAACCGGGGGCAAGCTGATAAACTCGCCGACTGCCTCAATTCGCCCCAGGGCGATGCCATCCGACAGAGCTGACCGATACCGTGGAAATCTTCAAAGAATTTACCTTCGAATCCGCCCACCGCCTGCCTTTCGTGCCTGAAGGCCACAAGTGCGGCCGCCTCCATGGCCACTCGTTCAAGGTGGCGATCCACTTGAGCGGCGAGGTCGATCCGCATACCGGCTGGATTCGCGACTTCTCGGAAATCAAGGCCATCTTCAAGCCGCTGTACGAGCGCCTGGACCACAACTACCTGAACGATATCCCGGGCCTGGAAAATCCCACCAGCGAAGTCCTCGCCAAGTGGATCTGGAACGAGCTCAAGCCCCTGCTGCCGGAACTCAGCGCGATCCGCATCCACGAGACCTGCACCAGCGGTTGCATCTATCGCGGCGAATGAGCCGACCTGAAACCACCCCACGGGGTGGTTTTTTCATGCCTATGCTTGCCCCACTCCCGCCTCCCGAGCATTCGCGCCATGCCCTCGACCCCACCACCGACCATCCGCCCCGCCGCGCCACCTGACCTGGCCGCCATCGAACGCATCGCCAAGAACGCCTATGCGCCCTATATCGCGCGGCTCGGCCGGGAACCGGCGCCCATGCTCGAGGACTATTCCTGCCTGGTACTGGCCCGGCAGGTCTGGGTCCTGGAGGAGCAAGATGCGATCGCCGGCTTCGTCGTCCTGCTCGATGCCCAGGAAGCCCTGCTGCTGGACAACCTGGCGGTCAGCCCCGAGGCCCAGGGCCGTGGTCATGGCCGCCAGCTGCTGGCCTTTGCCGAACGACAGGCCCTGGCCGCCGGTCACAGTTGCGTGCGCCTCTACACCAACCAGGCGATGACCGAGAACATCGCCCTGTACGGCCGCCATGGCTACGTGGAAACCCACCGCGCGGTGGAGAACGGTCTGCACCGGGTGTACATGAGCAAACCGCTGGACTGAACCGCACAGGAGTTCCCATGCCGCCACGTATCTACCTCGCAGGCTTCGATGTGTTCCGCGCCGATGCGCAGGACCATGGCGAGTACCTCAAGCGGCTGTGCCAGGCCCAGGGCCTGCACGGGCTGTTTCCCCTGGACCACCAGGCACCGCCAGAGCTGTCGCCGGCGGCCACCGCGCAATGGATCTGCCGGCAGAACCTGCAGATGATCCGCGACTGCACGGCGCTGCTGGCCAACCTCAACGATTTTCGCGGCCTGGAGCCCGACTCCGGCACCGCCTTCGAAGTCGGCGCGGCCATCGCCCTGGGCAAGCCGGTGTGGGCCTACTTCAGCGGTCCCGCCACCCTGCGCCAGCAAGTACCCCACGACGCCTGCGGCCGGGATGCCCAGGGCCTGCTGGTGGAGGACTTCGAGCTGCCGCGCAACCTGATGCTGGCCTGCACCTGGAGCGGCCTGAGCACCACGGTGCAGTCCGCGATCAGCGAACTCGGGCAATGGCTGGCGCGTACAACCCCGGCTTGATCCCTGGGCCATGACGGTCTAAAACAACTCTCTTCGCCTTGAAGTCGCAGGAGCCCTCCCATGGAAAGCAGCTGGCTGACCCACGCCAAACGCCTGCAGGCCATCGCCTCCACCGGCCTGCATTTCTGCAAGGATGCCCACGATCGCGAGCGCTACCGGGAAGTCGCCGATATCGCCCACCAGATGCTCGCGCAGCTGGGCAACGTACCGTTGGAACGCATCACCGAACTGGTATCGGACTTCGCCCAGCGCTATTCGACGCCCATGGTGGAAGTGCGCGGCGCACTGATCGAGGACCACAAGATCCTCCTGGTACGGGAGATGACCGACGGCCTCTGGGCCTTGCCCGGCGGCTTTGCCGACGTCGGCCTGTCGGCCAGCGAGAACGTGATCAAGGAAATCCACGAAGAGGCCGGGATCGAGGTGGCCGTACGCGGCCTGTACAGCATCCGGCACAAGGCCAAGGGCCCCTACAAGGCCGACCATCGCGATTTCTACAAGCTGTATTTCCTCTGCGACCGGCAACAGCGCCTGGCGCCGGTGGCCGGTAGCGAGGCCAGCGAGGCCGGCTTCTTTGCCCTGGACCAACTGCCGCCGCTATCCCAGGGGCGCACCGTGGAGCGGGACATCCACGAAGCGTTCGACTTCCACCAGGGCAGGACCGCGCGGGTGCAATTCGACTGAGCACCAGCCGATGTAAAGTGAGCTTGACACTGGCATGTCGCTCCACCTAATGTAAAGCTCACTTTACATCAGGAGATCGCCCATGGGCGCCAAGCGTTACCTCGTGGAATTCACCTTGACCCTGTTGGCCTATATCGCCTGCGTGGTGCTCAGCAGCCATTGGCTGGAAGGCATGGCATCGGGCCCGGGCAAGATCGCCCTGGCCCTGGTACCGGTAGTGCCGATGATCGCCATGGCCCTGGCGGTGGTCCGGCAGTTGCGGCGCCTGGACGAAATGGTCCGGCGCGTCCAGCTCGAGGCCCTGGCCTTGTCCTTCGTCTGCACCGCGCTGATCACCTTCAGCTACGGCTTCCTGGAGACCGTCGGCCTGCCCAGGTTGTCGATGTTCTACGTGTGGCCGCTGATGGGCCTGATCTGGGCCCTGGCCACGGTGGTCGGCATGCGGCGCTACCAATGAACAACCAGGTACGCGAACTGCGCACCCGGCAAGGCTGGTCCCAGGCCGAGCTGGCCACCCGGCTCGAGGTGTCGCGCCAGACGGTGAACGCCATCGAGACCGGCCGCTACGACCCCAGCCTGCCCCTGGCCTTCAAGATCGCGCGGGCTTTCCAGATGCCCATCGAAGATATTTTCAGCCCGGACCCGGACTGACCTCTATCGGTGCGCCCTGGCCTGTTGCGCCGGGCTGCGCACCGTTTTACCCCAGCGTGCTTCAACGTCTTTACCCGGGGATTGGCTATAACTGCTGGAGCGCCCCGGCTCCAGCGGCGGCGTCCAGCCATGGCCGTCGAGAATGGCACGGCACCTGCAACACCACGTCGCGCCAATCAAACCAGGGACAGGCCATGACCCAGCACGCACCCGGCAACGACTACCCCTTGAGCGAAGTCCCGCAGCATGCCCGCAAGGGCCTGGCCTCGATGGCCATGGTGCTGCTGGGCTTCACCTTCTTCACCGCGACCATGTTCGCCGGCGGCAAGCTGGGCGTGGCCTACGACTTCCCCACCCTCTTGGCGGTGATCGTCCTCGGCAACCTGCTGCTGGGGCTGTACGCCGCGATCCTGGGCTACATCGCCTTCAGCAGCGGGCTCAACTCGGCCTTGATGGGGCGCTTCTGCTTCGGCGAGCGAGGCAGCAAGCTCAGCGACCTGATCCTGGGCTTCACCCAGATCGGCTGGTATGCCTGGGGCACCGCCACCGCCGCCGTGGTACTGGGCAAGTACTTCCAGCTCGACCAGGGCGCGGTGCTGGGGTTGATGCTGCTGTTCGGCATGGGCTTTTGCGCCACCGCCTACATCGGTTATCGCGGGCTGGAGCTTTTGTCCTGGATCGCGGTCCCGGCCATGGGCCTGCTGCTGGTGCTCTCGATGTGGACCGCCACCGAGCAGGTCGGCGGGCTCGACGGCCTGCTGGCACGGCAACCCAGCGGCGCGCTGGACCTGTCTACCGCCATCACCCTGGTGTTCGGCACCTTCGTCAGCGGCGCGACCCAGGCCACCAACTGGAGCCGTTTTTCCCGTTCGGCACAGGTAGCGATAGCAGCCAGCCTGATCGGCTTCTTCATCGGCAACGGCCTGATGGTGCTGATCGGCGCCTACGGCGCCATCGTCTACCAACAACCGGACGTGGTCGAAGTCCTGCTGCTGCAAGGATTCGCCATGGCCGCCATGGCCATGCTCCTGCTGAATATCTGGAGCACCCAGGACAACACCATCTACAACTTCGCCGTGGCCGGCTGCAACCTGCTGCGCACCGACCGGCGCAAGAGCGTGACCCTGGTGGGCGCAGTGATCGGCACCCTGCTGGCGATGCTCGGCATGTACGACCTGCTGGTGCCCTACCTGATCCTGCTGGGCACGGTGATCCCGCCGATTGGCGGAGTGATCATGGCCGACTTCTTCTATCGCTGGCGCGGTCGCTACCCGCGCCTGGCCCAGAGCCAGCTGCCGGCCTGGAACTGGCCGGGCCTGGGCGCCTACGGCCTCGGCACCCTGGCCGCGTTCTGCTCGCCGTGGGTCGCGCCGCTGGTGGGCATCGGTGTCGCCAGCCTGGGCTACGTCCTGTTCAGGACGCTCCTGGGCGGGCGCGCGCCGATCGCCGCCGACACGGCTTGACCCGACAGCCACCCAGCGCTGTTGTCTATCCGCTGCGCCGCAGGTCTATCATGGCCCCATCCAGAACATGACCGCCGGACCAGGGCCAGGGCCCGGATCCGGCGGCAACCTTTCCGACCGCCCCGAGGAACCACCCCGATGCTGATCACCAACGCCCGCCTGCGCCACCGTGAAGGCCTGCACCAACTGCACCTGGAACACGGGCGCATCGCCCGCATCCTGCCCCAGGAACAGCAGCCCCCGGTGCCGGCCCACGGCCCGGAGCACCTGGATGCCGGCGGCAACCTGGTGGTACCGCCTTTCGTCGAGCCACATATCCACCTGGACGCCACCCTCACCGCCGGCGAGCCACGCTGGAACATGAGCGGCACGCTGTTCGAGGGCATCGAGTGCTGGGGTGAGCGCAAGGCCAGCATCACCGCCGAAGACACCCGTACTCGCGCCCACAAGACCCTGCGCGCCCTGGCCGCCCATGGCATCCAGCAGGTGCGTACCCATGTCGATGTCACCGACCCCGACCTGACCGCGCTCAAGGCCATGCTCGAGGTGCGCGAACAGGCCCGGCACCTGGTGGACTTGCAGATCGTCGCTTTCCCCCAAGAGGGGATCGAGTCGTTTCGCAATGGCCGCCAACTGATGGAGCAAGCCATTGCCCTGGGGGCCGACGTGGTGGGCGGCATCCCGCATTTCGAATACACCCGCGACCAGGGCGTGAGCTCGGTGAAGTTCCTCATGGACCTGGCCGAACGCACCGGCTGCCTGGTAGACGTGCATTGCGACGAGACCGATGACCCGCACTCGCGCTTTCTCGAGGTACTGGCCGAGGAAGCTCGCAGCCGCGACATGGGCTCGCGGGTCACCGCCAGCCACACCACGGCCATGGGCTCCTACGACAACGCCTACTGCGCCAAGCTGTTCCGCCTGCTGGGGCATTCCGGGATCAGCTTCGTCTCCTGCCCGACCGAAAGCATCCACCTGCAGGGCCGCTTCGATACCTTTCCCAAGCGCCGCGGGGTCACCCGGGTCAAGGAGCTGCTGGATGCGGGCATGAACGTCTGCTTCGGCCAGGATTCCATCGTCGATCCCTGGTATCCCCTGGGCAACGGCAACATCCTGCGGGTGCTGGAAGCCGGTTTGCACATCTGCCACATGCTCGGCTACAGCAACCTGCAAGGCGCCCTGGACCTGGTCACCGACAACAGCGCCAAGGCCCTGGCCCTGGGCGATGGCTACGGCCTGGAGGAGGGACGCCCGGCGAACCTGCTGATCCTGTCCGCCGACAGCGACTACGAAATGCTCCGCAGCCAGGGCCTGCCGCTGTATTCGATCCGCCACGGCAAGGTGCTGATGCAACGCCAGATGGCCCAGGTGCAGTTGCAGGACACCCCGCTGTAACTCCAGCACCTGGTGTCACGGCCACAGCCTCGCCATATAGCCGCTGCCGCAGGCTGCGCACGGCTCGGCACGAGCCGCAAGGCCGGCATCCATGGCCTGCCTGATGCACCGCGTCGCCCATCTTCACGGCCGCTGCGCGCCCGGGCGCAACCTCGCCAGCTCGGCAGCGGCTACAGGGGCATGCGCTGGGCGGTGCCGAACAGGCTCACGCGATGCAGGACTCCGTCGCGCTCCTCCAGGCGCAGCGGCGCGGTGCCGCCCGGCATCACCACCTGGACCTCGCCGGCCTTGACCCAACCCACCCGCCAGGCGGCGCAGGCCACGGCACTGGCACTGGTGCCGGAGGACGCCGTCGGCCCCTCGCCCCGCTCGAACACCCGGGCCACGATGCGTTGCCCCGATTCGCGCGCCGCCCATTGCAGGTTGACCCCGGCCGGGCACGGCTCGCCACTGCCCACCGGCAAGGCGAAGGCAGTGGCGGTCAGGCCCTCGGCCAAGGGCGACTCAAGCATCTGCCGGTTGTCCGGCAAGGCGCCAGCCTCATCCACCAGGGTCACGCAATGGGGATTGCCGACCCGCACGAACTGGCTGTATTCCCATTGCGGGTTCAAGGCCTGCAACGGGCTGACCTGGCTCAGTTGGCGTCCATTGAACGTCACCGCCTCGACGCCCAGGGCCGCCACCGCCTCGGGACCGAACGCCGGTTGCCCGAGATCCAGCCAGAAGCCCTGCACACCCGCCACCTGGGCTGGTTCCACGACCGTGGTCACTGGCGAAAGGCCGGCGCCCTGGTCGTGATGGACCTGCAACACAGTCTGCCCCGGGTCCGGCAGCAACCCTTGCTCGGTGAGGGCCTGGGAGAAGATCGTCAGGCCGTTGCCGCTGCGCTCGGCCAGGGTGCCGTCGGTGTTGACGATCAGCAGATCGAACGGCGCCGCCTCCTGGAACGGCCCCACCAGCAGGCCATCGCTGCGGTGGGCCTTGGCTCCGGCCGGGCGGCTGCCCGGCGCCCAGTCGCACAAGGCGGCGATGGCCTGCTCGGCCCATAGCCGTCGATCCCGCGCCGCCTGGGCCGCAGTGCCCGGCAGGGCCACCCCCAGGCGCCGCAACGCCGCCGGCGAGACCACGCCATAGATATTGCCCCGTGCATCGTAGAACGCCGCCATCGCCCCATCCCCGAAAAAAACCAGCCGCTGACATTACGACCAATGCCGCGGCTGTACCAGAGGATCGATCAGCGAATCGGCAGGGCCATCGGCCGGATCGGCGCCGCATCGGCCCCCCGCAGCTTGAGCGAGGCACCGATGAAGGCGAACTGGTAGACCTTGTCCCGGGCCAGGCCCTCGAGATTCACCAACTCCATGATCGGCGCGCCCTGCATCGCCAGCAGGTAGGTGTGCAGTGGCAGATAGTTGCCCTCGACCTCGGACGGGAAGGTCTCGAAGCTCAGGTTGTCGGCCCCCACCACCATGGCACCGCCCTCTTCCACCAGGAACTTGGCGGCATCCAGGCTCAGGCCCGGCGGGTTGGCCATGTACACCTGGGCATTCTCGTAGTCACGCATGCGCCCGGTGCGGATCAACACCACATCGCCCTTCTCCAGGGCCACCTTCTGCTTGGCCAGGGCCTGCTTGAGATCGGCGCGGGTCACCCGGTAGCTGTCGGCCAACTGGTCCAGGCCCTTGGCTGCGGCGACGTCGATCATCACCCCGCGGGCAATGATCGGTGGCAGCTTCTCGGCCCCGGTGACGTTCCAGCCCCGGTCGCCCAGGTGTTGGTCGGCGCGGAAGCCGTTCCAGATCTTGCCGTTGAGCCCGAAGTGGTTGAGGGCGTCGATATGGGTGCCCATGTGAGCGTACATCGACACCGCCGAACCGCTGTAGCTGACGTGCTGGTTCATCGGCTCGCCGACCTGCATCGGGTCGGCGATCACATTGCCGTGGGGGGTGTGGGTCATCCACATCTGGTACGGCGGATCACCGGCGGCCTGCCAGCTGGGCATGCCGACGAAGTAGTCCACCGCCAGGTCGTAGGCCTGCTCGCCGCTGACCCGGGACATGATCGCCGCTCGCGATTCGGGGGTGATCAGGTTCAGGCGGCCGATCTCGTCCTTCGGCCCCCAGGGGCTGATGCCCACGTCTGGCTGCTGCGCGGTGGCGGCGCTGCAAGCGGCGCTGACGAGCGACAGGGCGAGGACCCCGGGAAGGATTTTCGACATTGCGCGGATACCCATGACAACACTCCTTTGAAATAGAAGTGGCCATGGTATTGGGCGGCTATTCAGAGATAATCAGCCGATTAGTGAATAGATATTCAACTCAAGGGAAACAATATGGATGTACTGATGGCCATGCGCACCTTTCGCCGGGTGGTGGAACGCGCCAGTTTCAGCCTCGCCGCCGCCGACCTCGGGCAGTCCACCGCCGCGGTGAGCAAGCAGGTCCGGCAGCTGGAAGAGCGCCTGGGCAGCTTGTTGATCCTGCGTACCACCCGGCGCATGAGCCTTTCGGAAGCCGGGCAAAGCTACTTCACCGAGTGCTGCCACCTGCTGGACGAACTGGACGCCCTGGAACGCGCCACCCAGGCCGGATCGAGCGAGCCCGGCGGGCGCCTGCGGGTCAACGCGCCGCTGTCGTTCGGACTCAAGGTGCTGTCGCCGATCCTGGTGGCCTTCATGCAGCGCTATCCGCAACTGCAAGTGGACCTGACCCTCAACGATCAGGTGCTGGATGTGGTGGGCGAGGGTTTCGACGTGTCGCTGCGGATCCGCCGCCAACTGGAAGACTCATCGCTGATCGCCCGCCACCTGGGCCAGGTCGAGCAGGTGATCTGCGTTGCGCCGGCCTACCTCCAGGCCCAGGGCGCGCCGGTGGGCATCGCCGACCTGCACCGGCATCGCTGGCTGGCCTATCGCCTGGCCGAGCACCCCGGGCGCTGGCAACTGGAAGGTCCCGAAGGGCAAACCCGGCTGGAGCTGCCAGTGCACTTCGCGGTGGACAACAGCCTGATGCTGGCCGACATGCTGGTGGCCGGCCTGGGCATCGGCGCCCTGCCCGACTTCGTCGCCCAACCGCTGCTCGACAGCGGCCAGTTGCAGCGGCTGTTGCCGGAACAAAGCCTGCCCAGCCGGCACATCTATGCCCTGTATCCCAGCCAGAGGCACCTGTCGCAGAAGGTCCGGGTATTCGTCGACTTCCTGGTCCAGGCCCTGCAGCAAGGCTGAGTCTCAGGCGGTGGGGACTTCCAGCCCGACCTTGACCCGGTTCATCGCCACCAGGGTCTTGAAGCGCTTGACGTTGGCGTTGTCGAAGAACAGCTCGCGGGTCAGCTGGTTGTACTGGGCCATGCTGCGCACGCAGAAGATCAGCACGAAATCGCACTCGCCGGCCACGTAGTAGCACTGCTGGACCTGGGGACAGGCCTGGAAGCTGCGCTTGAGCGCATCGAGCTGGTCGACCCGCTCACTCTCCACCTCCACCTCGACGATGATGCTCAGCTCATGGCCCAGGGCATCCGGGGCGACCACCGCCGTATAGCGTTCGATCACCCCTTCCTCGGCCAGGCGCTTGAGGCGCCGGTTGACCGCTGCGGTGGACAGGTTGACCCGCAACCCCAGTTCGCTCTGCGCGGTGCTGGCATCGCGCTGCAGCTCGGCGAGCAGCTTGAGGTCGTAGGCGTCGAGGCTGGTGGTCATGATGGGGCTCCGGGTACGGCAGGCATGGGTGGAATGATATTGCGCGACGGCGCGCGATTATGCGTAACCGACGCCCGGCCTGCGCAAGTTTATTCCGGCCCTGCGAGCTGGTTCGGTGGCAGCTTCAAGCACTTGCCGGCTCCTGCTCTGCGTCCGGAGGAAGGGTTGCCCGGACAGCACGGCACCTGTTCCACACCCCTGGGCTGATCGACCGCGACGCTCATCGCGAGCAGGACTGGCCTGGTGATTTCTGCAACCTTGGCTCGCCAGATTTGTCACAATCCCCGACTCGGCCGCATGGGGTGCCCTGCGCTACCTGGCGGCCGGCAACGAACGGCTCGACCGCAGGCGGCCGGCTAATCCGCCGCCGTGGGCGGTTCAGGCAACCACCCCATGGCCGGCCCTGGATGTCCGTTCGCCCATGCTCCTGATCAATATTGAAGACGCCACCGACACCGCCCCCACCAGTACAGGGTCGGCGAAACGGCACGATCGGCGGCCCCCCGCACGATGCCCGGCCAGCAAGGATTTTTATGACTGCCAGCAACACCCACTTCCAGGCCACCCCCGGCCGCCTCGAACAGATGTCCACCCGCGTGGCTTATTTCATCGCCGGGTTCGGCATCGCCGCCTGGGCTCCGCTGGTGCCCTACGCCAAGAGCCGGGCCGGACTCGACGAAGGCACCCTGGGCCTGTTGCTGTTGTGCCTGGGCGTGGGCTCGATCCTGGCGATGCCCATCGCCGGCGCACTGGCCGCGCGCCATGGTTGCCGGCGGGTGATGGCCGCCGGCACCTTGCTGATCTGCATTGCCCTGCCCTTGCTGGCGATCCTGGCGTCGGCGCCGTCGCTGATGTTCGCCCTGTTCATGTTCGGCGCCGGGCTCGGCACCGTGGACTCCACGGTCAACCTGCAAGCGGTGATCGTCGAACGAGCCAGCGGCAAGACCATGATGTCGGGGTTCCACGGCATGTTCAGCCTCGGCGGGATCGTCGGCGCCGCCGGCGTCAGCGCCTTGCTGGGCCTGGGCCTGTCGCCCCTGGGAGCGACCCTGGTGGCGGTGGTGCTGATGCTGCTGGCCCTGGCCAAGTCCGCGCCGCACATGCTGCCCTACGGCAGCCAGAGCTCGGGGCCAGCCTTTGCCGTGCCCCACGGCGTGGTGCTGTTCATCGGGTGCCTGTGCTTCGTGGTGTTCCTGGCCGAAGGCGCGGTGCTGGACTGGAGTGCGGTGTTCCTCACCGCCGAGCGCGGCCTGGACACCGCCTACGCCGGCCTGGGTTATGCGGCCTTCGCCCTGACCATGACCGCCGGGCGCCTGACTGGCGATGCCATCGTCCATCGCCTGGGCGCCCGTCGGGTGATCTTCATCGGTGGTGCCACCGCGGCGGCCGGCATGCTGCTGGCCACTCTGGCCCCGGCCTGGGAAGCGGCGCTGCTGGGGTACGCCCTGGTGGGCGCCGGCTGCTCGAACATAGTGCCGGTGCTGTACACCGCGGTGGGCAAGCAGAAGGTCATGCCCGAGGCCATCGCCGTCCCGGCCATCACCACCCTGGGTTACGCCGGCATCCTCGCCGGGCCGGCGGTGATCGGCTTCATCGCCCATGGCAGCAGCCTGAGCGCGGCCTTCGGCCTGATCGCCGCGGCGCTCTTGGCAGTGGCCGCCAGCAGCAAGGTGCTCAAGGTCTGAGCCCCCGGCCATCTAGCCGCTGCTGAGCCTGCGAAGCTGCGCACAGGGGCGCAGCATCCGCAGGCCTCGCACCCGGCCGTGCCAGGCCCGACGCGCCGACGACACCAGCGTCTGCTGCGCGGCCTGCGGCAGCGGCTACACGAAGCCAGCCGCGGCGGCACGTCTCAGAAACCGACGCTGGCCTGGACGAAGAAGGTCCGTGGCGCGCCCACGTAGATCCCCGAGTTGTTGTCGCTGGAGCGGGTGTAGTACTGGCGGTCGAAGACGTTCTTCACCCCGGCGCCCAGCTTCAGGTTCGACAACTGCGGGCCGAAGTCATAGCCACCACGGATGTTCCACAGCACATAACCGGGCATGTCGCCGTACTGGCCGTCGGCGCTGCCCTCAGTGATGTAGTTGCCGGTGAAGCTGCCGTTGCTCTTCACCCCGGTGCCTGGCGAACGCTGCCCGGACTGGGCGAAGGCATCGATGTTGTAGGTCCAGTGGTCGATGTCGTAGCGCAGCCCGAGGGTGGCCACCTGACGCGAATAGAACGGCAGGTCGCGGCCCTTGAAGCCGGGGATCTCGCCTTCGTAGCTGGCTCGGGTATAGGTGAAGCCGGCGCTGGCGGTCAGCCCTTGCAGCCGTGGGTCCAGGGCAGCGAGATCGTAGTGCATGGAGGTTTCCAGGCCCTGGTGCTTGGTGGCGCCGAGGTTGGTCCAGCCCACGTCGTTGCTGATGTATTGCAGTTCATCGTCGAAGTCGATGTAGAACAGGGTCACCTCGCCACCCCAGACATCGTCGTTGTAGCGCGTGCCGATTTCGTAGGTCTTGGCCTTTTCCGGGCTCAGGCCGTTGGCGGTCTGGTCGCCTTGGCCGCCCTGGCCCAGCTGGAAGTACTGCAGGCTGCCGAAGGAGGTCTCGTAGTTGGCGAACAGCTTCCAGGCGTCGGACAGGTGGTACATCACGCTCAGCGCCGGCAGCGCCTCGTTGCTGTCGATGCTGCGGCGCTTCTCCTGGACCCGCACGCCATCGGTGCCCGGCACCGGCCGGTCATGCCAACGGGTGCTGATGTCCTCGAAGCGGATCCCCGGGGTGATGGTCCAGTTGCCGACGTCGATCTTGTCGTCGATGTAGTAGGCATGGGCCTCGGTGCCGCCGGTGCGATCCTGGTAGACGTGGCCATCGGAATCCTTGGTCAGCACCGGCTGGTTGTTCACCAGGGCCACGCGACTGGCCTGCTCATGCATGCCTTCCTTCAGGTAGCGGTAGCCCAGGCTGACCTCCTGGGTGGTGGGCCCGAGGTCGAACACATGGGACACCCGGGGCTCGATGCCGAAGGTGTAGTAGGTGCGCGGGTAGGACACCAGGGTCTTCTGGTCGCGGGCGGCGATGTTGCTGCCGCGGAAGCTGTCGGAGTAGTAGGTCAGCACCTCGAACTGGGTACGGTCGTCCACCTGGCGCAGGTACTTGAACGACACATCCTTGCGCCGGCCACTGAAGTTGTCCCAGTCCCGGTCGGAGTCGTAGGGGTGGGCGTCGTACTGCTTCTGGGTCAAACCGCCGGGCATGTCGGCGGTGGCATCGTAGTAATGCAGGTTCAGCGAGAAATCGTCCTGGTCCGTGGGTGCCCAGTGGGTCTTGAGGATCACGTCGTCGATGTCGTTGCCATTGTTGCGCTCGCGGTAGCCGTTGCCATTGACCCCGGAATACAGCAGCGCCACCCCCAGGCCGTTGTCGGCGGTACCGCCGAGGAACGCCGTGTCGATGTGCTTCCAGCCGCCACGCTGGGAGGTTTCCAGGGTCGTGCCGATTTCCCCGGTGGCTTTCTCCGGGATGGCCCGGGTCACGAAGTTGATCACCCCACCGACGTTCTGCGGTCCGTAGCGTACCGAACCGGCGCCGCGCACCACATCGATGCTGTCCAGGTTGCCCGAGGAAATCGGTGCCATGGACAACTGCGGCTGGCCGTAGGGCGCGAAGGCCGCCGGCACACCGTCGATCAGCACCGTGGAGCGCGGCGACAGGCGCGAGGTCAGGCCGCGCACGCCGACGTTCAGGGCGATATCGCTGCCGCCGGTACCGTTGGCGTCCTGCACCTGCACCCCCGGTACCCGGCGCAACACATCGCCGACGTTCATCGCGCCCTGCTCGACCATGGCCTCGCGGCGGATCACCGTGCGTGCTCCCGGATGGTTCTGGACTTTCTCGGCATCGGCATCGGCCAACCAATCGCCCACCACGCTGATACTGGTGGAATCCAGTTGCAGGCTACCGGCGGCGGCAGCCGGGGCCGGGCTCAAGGTCACCGAGCTGCCGTCGATCCGGTACTGCAGGCCACTCCCCTGGAGCAACTGGCCCAGGGCCTGCTCCGGGGAGAGGTTGCCGTCCACCGCCGGGGCCTGCTTGCCGGCCACCAGCTCGGGGCTGAAGAACAGTTGCAGTGAAGTCTGCAAACCCAGCTGGCCCAGGGCCTGGCCCAAAGGCTGGGACTGGATGTGGATGGCATTGGTGCCCTGTGCGGCCTGGGCCTGGGGCAATGCGGCCGACACCGCCAGGGCCAGCGCCAGAGGCAGCCAGCGGCGGGTGGGCAACGGTGATACGGCAGGAAGAACGGTTATTTTTGTCACGTCGGCGGCTGTCCTGTGGATCGCACCAGGGTGCGTCTGTTAATGCAAACCAGTTGCGTTGGACAAGAAGACGACGAACTGAAAAAAAACCTGAATCTAACGGGGAAAAATTTCCTGGCTGCCGTCGGCCCGGGTGCGTACCGCCACCGGCAGGATGCTCGGCAGGGCTTTTAGCAGGGCGTCGGTGTCATCGGACTTGAATACGCTGGTCAGGCGCAACTCACCCAGCGCCGGGCTGGCCAGGTGCAACGGCTGCTGGCGGTAGCGCGCGACCTCGGCCAGCACATCGGCCAGCCGGGCGTTGTCGAACACCAGCTTGCCGTGGCGCCAGGCCGTCGAATTCTCGGGATTCACCGCGTAGGCCGTGGCCACCCGGCCCTGGGCGTCGACATGGGTCCCAAGGCCCGGGGTCAGGGTGATGAAGTCATCGGCGCCAGCCTGTCGGCCCTGGACCTTGACCCGCCCCTGGGCCACCACGACCCGGGTCTGTTGCGGGTCGCGGCGCACGTCGAAACGGGTCCCGGTCACCGTGACCTTGCCCGGGCCGGCATTCACCACGAAGGGTCGGGCGCTGTCGTGCTCGACGCTGAACAGGGCCTCGCCCTCCTCCAGCTCCACCAGGCGCTGGTCCTGGGTATAACGGACCTGAAGCCGGCTGCGGCTGTTGAGTTCGACCTGCGAGCCGTCGGGCAAGGCCACCAGGCGCCGCTCGCCCAGGGCGGTGGCGAAGCTGGCGCTATAGGAAGTCGTCGGGCCCAGGCCGCTGAACGTACCCAGGGCCACCGCCACGGCCAGCACCGCAGCGGCCGCGGCGACACGCAACCACGGGCGCCGCCTGCCGGTAGCCGCAGGCTCGGCGCACAGGGCCCGCAAGCGTGCCGCCGGCACCAGCTCGGCAGCGGCCCACAACGACTGCAGCACTTGCCACTCATGGTGGTGTTGCGGGTGTTCGGCCAGCCAGTGCTGGAAATCCGCCTGTTGCTCCTGGCTCAGCCCGGGCTCTTGCAGGCGCACGAACCACTGCGCCGCCTCATCCCGAACCTTGGCCTGTCCACAGGCACAAGCGCGGCTGTCCATCATGCGGAATCCTGTTTGGCAGAGGGTGAAGAAACCTTGCGACTCATGGCAGCGACCCATCCAGGCGCTCGCGCAGGTGCCGCAGGGTGCGGATCATATACTTTTCCACCATGTTTTTTGACAGCCCCAGGCGCTCGGCGATCTCGGCCTGGGTCAGGCCCTCGATCTTCTGCCAGACGAACACCTTGCGGCAGTTCACCGGCAATTCGCCCAGCGCCCGCTCGACGGACGCGGCCAACTGCAACGCATGCATGAAATGTTCAGGATCGCCGCTGGGCGACACGCCAAGCTGGGCCTGGTGTTCTTCCAGGCCGGCGCGCCGGTCTTCACGGCGAAAAGCATCCACGGCGATATTGCGCGCGGTCTGGTGCAGGTAGGCCCGCGGCTGTTGCACGCTGGCGGCGTCGGACTCCAGCACCCGGACGAAGGTGTCGTGGGCCAGGTCCTCGGCCTGCTGGCGATTGCGCAAGCGCCGGGTCCAGGTACCGATCAACTCTTCGTAATGCTCGAAAAAGCCTGTTCTGCGGGGCGGCTTGGCTGTCATCGCGATGCGCTGGAAAGGTGGGGCGTGAATAGTAATGCTTCGCATTAATGCCGGCAATGGACTTGCCGACCGCTCGCCTCCTAGCGGCTATAGAACCTTGGCGGTTCGACGAACAGGTGGGTTTGCCCGGCCACCAGCCAATCCCCCAGGCACGGTTGCAGGTGGGCCAGGCAGTGCAGCAACTGCCACGCCTGGGCATAGGGAAAGTCCAGCAGGCGCAGGCTCAGCCCCATGTCGCCCGGCCTTCACGGACGCTGCGCAAGCGCAGGCTCCAGCCAAGATTGAGCCCGGCGGCGGCCAGCAGGATGGCCGCGCCACCCAGGACCTGCAGCCAACCCAGGCGATGGCCGAAGACCAGCCAGTCCACCAGCACCGCCACCAGCGGATAGATGAACGACAGGGCCCCCACCAGCACCGTGGACAGCCGCTGGATGGCGCCATAGAGCAAGGTCGACATCAAGCCGGTGTGGATCACGCCGATGGTCACCAGGTAGAACCAGGCCTCGCCGGCGGGCGCTGGCAGCGAAGCCAAGGCGAAAGGCGCGCTGAGCAGCATGCCGAGCAGCATCTGCAGCAGCACGATCAACGGCGCCGGGACTTCGCGCAGATGCTTGGTGGTAGCCGCGGCGATGGCATAGAAGAAGGCCGCGCCCAGGGCCAGGAGGATTCCAAGCAGATAGTCGCCGCCGACCATTCCCGAGGCAGGCCGGGCACCGACGATGAACAGCATTCCGGCGAAGGCCAGGGCCAGCCAGCCGAGCTTGCCCGGCGTCAGGCGCTCACCGAACAGCAATGCCCCAAGGCCCACCAGCATGAACGGCTGGGTGTTGTAGACCACGGTGGCCACGGCGATCGACGCCTGGCTGTAGGCGCTGAACAACAACACCCAGTTGAGCATCAGCGCGCAACCACCCAGGGCGATCAGCGCCACCTGGCGCCCGCTCAAGCGCAAGCCTCGCAACAGGCCCAGGCCGGCGCAAGCCAGCAACATCGCCAGGGCCCCGAACACACAGCGCCAGAACACCACGACCCAGGGCGCCTGTCCCGAGCCCACCACCAGCCAGCCCACGGTGCCGGAGATGGCCATGGCCGCGAGCATTTCCAGGGTTCCGCGAGTCTTGGTCTGCATCCTGTGCTTCCTGTTGGCAGGCGCCCGGGCGCGACCCGGTATGAGAAACTCCGGGGCACGGCGAGCAATAGTCATTAAAACGAACGATAGATCGACATAATGAACAGAGCGAATTATGCCCGTCAAGCACTTCAAGGATGATTTAATAGACGATATGAACGATAAAACGAACGAAATGAACGGACTGTCCCCCATCGGCCTGCTGGCCCACGCCATCAAGCGCGAGCGCCTGAACGCCGGGTTGTCGGTCTCGGAATTGGCCAAGCGGGCCGGGGTGGCGAAGTCCACCCTGTCGCAACTGGAAGGCGGGGTGGGCAATCCCGGCATCGAGACACTGTGGGCCCTGGCCATGGCCATGGGCCTGCAAGTCACCAAGTTCCTGGAGCAGCCCGCCCCGCAACTGAAGGTGATCCGCGCGCACGAAGGCATGACCGTGCACGCCGAAGATGCGCCCTATGCCGCCACGCTGCTGGACAACTGCCCGCCCGGAGCGCAGCGCAACCTGTACCGGGTGCTCGCCCAGCCCGGCCGGCCTCGACAGTCCAGCGCCCATCCACCGGGCACGGTGGAACATGTCTTGCTGTGCCGCGGACGAGCGCTGGCCGGGCCGCTGGAACAGCCGCTGAGCCTGGAGCCCGGCGACTACATCAAGTACAGCGCCAGTACCCCGCATCTGTTCGAAGCGCTGGAACCGGACACCCTGGCCCTGGTCGTGATGGAACATCCCTGATCAGCGCAACGCGCTTGGACGGCACAGGTATTTATCTGTGCCGTCGAGTCTGGAATCATGCCCCTCTCCCTACAGGATCGAGCCCCGATGCCATTTCTACCGCGCCTGGCCACCACCCTGCTCGGGGTGCTGCTGGGCAGCCTGGCCGCCCACGCCGCCCAGGCTCCCGAACCGCATATCTACTACAGCCTGGTGCCCGGGCATTACCTGTTCATCGGCAAGGAGCCCGACGGCGGCCCGACATATTCCGGCACGGCGGTGATCCGCTTCGAAAACCAGGCCCTGACCCTGATCAAGACTCTCAATGGCCAGACCACCACGGCCATCGGCAAGGTGGAGCGGGCGGTGATGGGCGAGGCCGAAGTGTTGCGCTTCAGCTGGCCGGGGCACAGTTCCACCTGCCTGGTGCGCGGTGACCTGGACAACTACTCGCGCCTGACCTGCTACTGGATCAAGGCCGGGATCGAGCACCTGGAGCCTGGCCTGGAAGCCTACTTCCCGACAGAAACCTGGCCCGGCCACCAGCACGAGTGATGCCCGCCCCTACCAGTTGTGCTGGTTGTTGCGTGACGGGGTGAGCAGGCGCTGGGCCAGGTGCGCCGCCGCCAATGGCGATGCGCTGTGCAACAGCGGATACCCCCAGAACTTCTCGTAATTGCCGGCAAAGGCCTCGACCCCGGCCTGGGCCTCGGGCTCCGGGGCGACCACGATCATCGCCTTGATCCAACGCCGCAGCGCCGCCTTGTGGCGCTTCATCCACAACGATCCCTGCTTGAGCAAGGCCAGGCTCTGCTCGCTGGCGCGCTCTTGCGGATCTGGCATGCCCTCGCTCAACAAGACGAAGGCATGGCCGCGCTCCATGAGTTGCTCGAGTTGCTGGAAGGGGTCGATTTCAAGGCCCGGACCGGGGGCGGCGTGACGCATCCAGACCAGGGGAAAATGCTGGTGATCGAAGTACATGGGACACCTCATGATGGCTTTCAAACAAGAATGCTTATCATCTTCGAGAGGCAATCTGTCCGCATCAGTCAATATCGACAAGTTATTGATCAATCCAGCCAAAGATCACCACCAGGCCGCCGCGTCGTGTAGCCGCTGCCGCAGGCTGCGCACGGGCGCGTAGCACCGGTAAATCCCGGGTGTCCGATTGGGCGGGCGCCGCCTCGCAGGCTCGGCGGCTACAGGAATAGGTGTGAAGCGAAATTACAGGTCGCTGTCCAGGACCTGGCGGCGCTCGGCGAAAAAACGCCCGGGCGGCTGGCCCACGGCCTTCTTGAACATGCGAATGAAGGCACTGGCGCTGTCATAACCCAGGGTCAGCGCCACCCGCTCCACCGAATCGCCGCGTCCCAGTTGCTTGAGCCCCAGCAGGATATGCAGCTGGCGCTGCCAGCGCCCGAAACTCAGGCCGGTTTCGGCCAGGATCAAGCGGCTCAGGCTGCGCTCGCTGAGACCGATCAGCTCGCCCCACTGCTCCAGGCTCAGGCGCTGCTGCGGCTGTTCGAGAATCTGCTGGGCCAGGCGGCGCAGTTGCCCATGCCGGGGCATGGGCAGGTGGATCTGCTCCCGTGGGGCAACGGCCAGCTCGTCCAGGGCCACCGCCATCAATCGCCCCTGGGCGCCATCCAGGTCGTAGAGCTGCGGCAACTGCGCACAACGGCGCAACAGCTCCTGCAACAAGGGTGAGACCGCCAGGGTACAGCAGGCAGCGGGCAGGTCCCGAGCCTGCTCCGGCTCGACGAACAGGCAGTAACCCTGGGCATGCTCCAGCCCCTGGACCCGGTGCGCGACCGCGCTGGGAATCCATACGGCGCATTGCGGCGGCGCCAACCACAGGCCCTCGGCGCTTTCGCAACTGAGCACCCCGGCCAGGGGGAACAACAACTGCGCCTTGCGGTGGCTATGCCAGGGTCGCTCCCAGCGCTCCTCCTGGGCCGAGATGCGCAAGGCGCAAACCGGACGCGGGATGGCGTCCGGGTCCTGAAGCTCATCCTGCTGGTCGAATTCGAGCATCTCGCTCCCTGCAACGGTTGCATCGGTTGCCCGCCGCCCCTGTGGGCTGCATGGCAAGGCCGGCCATTGTGCCGGGGGGCCAGCCCTTAGCCAACCACGGCGCGGCCCGAGGCGGGGCTAGCGGTAGTAGCCATAGCGGTAGCAACAATGATGATAGTGCCCGGGGTACACCACGCAGCCGCCCAGGGACAGCAGGGTGGCCATGACCAACAGCAGTGCGATACGACGCGACATGATCGATTCCTCGTGGGTTGCTCGGTATTGCCGGAGGATGTGCCCCGGATACCCCTTGAACGTCCCGGCCGCGGCCTTTCCGTCGCCCTGGCGAGAAACTTTCTCGCCGTTGCCAGGCTGAATCCGGGTTGAACCATCCGCCAAAAAATATTTCATCGCGCCGCGACGGATTGCGCCGCCATCTATCGTTGAACCCATCAGCTGCGTTCATCAGCCAACGCAGGTCTGAAGGAGTCATCATGAAGCTCGCCCGTTTCCTGCTGCTGGTCCCCCTGGCGTTCAGCGCCCTGGCCAGCAGTCCCTCGTTCGCCCAGACCGTGATCATCCAGCAAGCCCCGCCCCCCCTGCGCTACGAAGCAGCCCCGGGGGCCCGCCCTGGCTACGCCTGGGATCGCGGCCATTGGCGCTGGCATGGGCGTGGCTACGCCTGGGTGCCGGGCCACTGGCAGCCGGTGATGCGCCGTGGCCAGTGGGTCCCCGGGCATTGGCAGGCCCGAGGGCCGAACTGGTACTGGATCGAAGGCCACTGGGTCCGCTGAGCTGTCGTCACAGGAACTGCCCCGCCACCGGACCGAGAACCGCCCATTTGAACGATACCGACCCGGACCTGGAACTGCTGGCCCGCATCGGCAACAACGAAGCCCAGGCCGTGAAAGAAATGGTCACCCGCAAGCTGCCGCGCCTGCTGGCCCTGGCCGGCCGCCTGCTGGGAGATGCCGACGAAGCCCGGGACATCGCCCAGGAGAGTTTCCTGCGGATCTGGAAACAGGCGGCCAGTTGGCGCAACGAGCAAGCGCGCTTCGATACCTGGCTGCACCGGGTCGCGCTGAACCTGTGCTACGACCGCCTGCGCCGGCGCAAGGAACACTTGAGCATCGATGCCGAACAGGCCGTCGAGCTCGCCGATGACGCGCCACTGCCCCTCGCCCAGCTGGAAGCCGAGGCCGAGGACCGACGCATGGCCTGGGCCCTGCAGCAGCTACCGGAACGCCAGCGTGAGGCGATCGTCCTGCAGTACTACCAGGAGCTGTCCAACATCGAGGCCGCGGCGCTGATGCACATCAGCGTCGAGGCCCTGGAAAGCCTGCTGTCGCGGGCCCGGCGCAATTTGCGCAGCCACCTCGCCGAGCCCCCCGGCGCGGACCTCTCAGGAAGGAGAACACCATGACCCCCGAACGTTTTGTGCAGCTGGCCGACGCCTATGGAGCCGACCTGGGTCGCTGGCCCGCCGGCGAGCGTGAGGCAGCCCGCGAAGTACTGGACTCGGGCCACCCGCAGGCCTTCGCGGCCCTGCAGCAGGCGGACTGGCTCGACCGCCGCCTCGACCGCCATCCGGTGCCCAAGCCGAGCCCGGAGCTGGTCCGGCGCATCATCGCCAGCGCGGCGCCCTACCAGCGTCGCGCCTCGTTCTGGGGGCGTCATCACACCTGGCTGGCGTCCCTGGGATGGGCCGGAGTGGGCCTGAGCGGGATAGCCGCAGGCATGCTCGCCGTGGCCCTGAGCCTGCCGCTGCCGCATTCCAGCGAAGCCCTGCCCAGCGTCTTCGACCAGAGCGACGCGGAATTCGTCCTGAGCATCAATACCGAGGAGGCCGAGCAGTGAACCTGTCCCCACGTCCCTGGAAAACCTTCCTGGTGCTGTCGCTGCTGCTCAACGTGTTCCTGATCGGCGGTGTGGCCGGCGGGCTCTACCAGTGGTTGGGCCAGCCCCGGCCGGTGCAAGCCCTGGCCGTCCCCCAGCACGGCCTGCGCCAGGCCATGGCGCAACTGCCGCAGGAACGCCGGCGAGAATTGCGCCAGCTGTTGCGCCAAACCCGCAACGACAGCCAGCCACTGCTGCTGGCCGGGCGCGAGGCACGCCAGGCGGTGGTCCGCGAACTGCAGGCCGAGCCGCTGGACCGCAACGCCCTGGACGCCGAACTGGGCAGGTCGCGGGACGCCGACATGGCCTTGCGGGCTCGGGTCGACGAAGCCCTCGCGCAATTTGCCGGCAGCCTGTCGCTCCAGGAACGCCAGCACCTGGTGGAATCGATGCACCTGCGGGGGCCTGGGAAAAACCGCGCGGCACTGGGCAACTGAACCACCAGCGACGGATTTCCTGCTGCCCCACGTTCAATCAGCAACGGCCCATCAATGTGGCGGGCCGGCTATTCATATTCAGGAAACCTGACCATGTATCGCGTCCTGCAAAGCCTTCTGATCGCCACCCTGCTCGGCACCACCCTGGCCGGTTGTGTCGTTGCCCCGGCGCACCCGCGTCGGCCACCCCCGCCGATCGTCGAAGTGGTACCGGTGGCGCCAGCACCGGGCTACCACTGGGTCGCCGGGCATTACCGCTGGCGCGCTGACCAATGGGTCTGGGTACCCGGTCATTGGCGCTACTGAACGATGGGACAGTGCTTGGGCTAGCGACAGCAGCGACCGCAAGTACAAGGTGGCCTGGTCGATCGCTGAAGGCCCCGCGGGCCTTGGCCCAGCCTCGCAGGCTCGGCAGCGGCTAGGGGGCAGCCTGCTCCAGCAACCAGCCCTTGAAGATGCTCATGGCCGCGGTTTCCGTGCGGGATTGCAGGCGGGTCAGCCAGTAGCTGCCGGTGACGATGCCCACCGCAAAGGGTTGCTCTATCGCGCCGCTGGCCAGTTGTCGCTCGAACATCATCGGCGGCGCCAGGGCCACGCCCAAGCCTTGCAGGGCCGCTTCGAGCATGCCCAGGGACGAATCGAAGACGATGCTTTGCGGCAACAGCGTATTGCTCCCGAGGCCCGCGGCCTCGAACCACTGCGGCCATTCATCGGTGCGATAGGAACGCAGCAGGGTCTGGCCCAGCAAGTCCGCCGGGGCCTGCAACTGGCGGGCGATCTCCGGCACGCACAACACCGACAGCGGCGCTTGCATCAACTGCAACGCCTCGGTGCCGTGCCAGGCCCCGCTGCCGAAGCGGATGGCATAGTCCAGGCCCTCGGCGGCCACGTCCACCCGGTTGTTGTTGGTGCTCAGGCGTAGATCGATATAGGGAAAGCGCGCCTGGAAATCCCCCAGACGTGGCAACAACCAGCCCACGGCGAAGGTGCCCACCGCCCCCACCGTCAGCACCTCGCGATAGTGGCCGCCATCGAAGCGCCCCAGGGTCTGGGCGATGCGGTCGAAGCATTCGCGCAGCACCGGCAGCAGCGTCTCGCCCTCGCTGGTGAGCATCAGCCCCCGGGGCAGGCGCTTGAACAGGGTGACGTTGAGCTGGGCCTCCAGGCTCTTGACCTGGTGGCTGACGGCAGCCTGGGTCACGCACAGTTCGATGGCCGCGCGGGTGAAGCTCAAGTGACGCGCGGAAGCCTCGAAGGCGCGCAGGGCATTGAGGGGTAGATGAGGTCTGAGCATATTAGAGCCTTAGTTTTTCTAATGGCTAGCGCGAGATATCGTCGTTTGTCGATCCTACGCAGACTGCCTAAATTTGGCGTCGCTCGTGCGACCTGCACGCTGTCCTTCCCTGCCAGGAAAGATCCACGGGCCTTGCGCAGCGGAGCGTTCAAACCGCTCACGCAAACCGCAGAGCCGCTTGGAAGCCTGCGGCCAACACCACTAAAAAACATGGAAAACCAATAATCATGCGGCAAACAACCTTGACCGGATTGACCATGATCAGCGCCTGCGCGCTGCTCGTCCTCGCGCCCCACGCCCTGGCCGAAACCAGCCCCGAGCACGCGCTGAAAGCCACGGTGGATGCCACCATCCGCCCCCTGATGCACCAGCAGGGTATCCCCGGCATGGCGGTGGCGATCATCGCTGGCGGCCAGCGACATTACTTTAACTACGGCATCGCTTCCAAGGACAATCAGCGACCGGTGGACAACGACACCCTGTTCGAGGTGGGTTCGGTGAGCAAGACCTTCACCGCGACCCTCGGCGGTTATGCCCAGGCCAGCGGCAAGCTGGCCCTGCAAGACCCCGCCAGCCAGTACTTGCCGGCCCTGCGCGGCAGCGTCTTCGACGGCGTCAGCCTGTTGCAGCTGGCCACCTACACTGCTGGCGGCCTGCCGCTGCAGTTCCCCGATGAAGTCCAGGGCGAGGCCAAGACCCTGGACTACTACAACACCTGGAAACCCCGCTTCGAACCCGGCACCCAGCGCCAGTATTCCAACCCCAGCATCGGCCTGTTCGGCTACCTGGCCGCCCGTAGCCTGGGCCAGCCATTCGACCAGTTGATGGAAGGCTTGCTGTTTCCCAAACTGGCCCTCAAGCACAGCTACCTCCACGTGCCCAAGGACCAGCTGGAGCACTACGCCCAGGGCTACGACAAGCAGAACCGGCCAGTGCGCGTCGGGCCCGGCCCCCTGGACGCCGAAGCCTACGGGGTCAAGACCAGCGCCCCGGACCTGCTGCAGTTCGTTGCCGACAACCTGCAACCGGGGCAGCTCGACGGCACCCTGCAAAAGGCCCTGGCCAGTACCCAAAGCGGCTACTACCAGGTGGGCGACATGACCCAGGGGCTGGGCTGGGAGCGTTACGCCTACCCCGTGCCCCTGGCGCGGCTGATGGCCGGTAACTCGACACCGATGGCCCTGGAGCCGCATCCGGTGCAATGGCTGACCCCGGCCCAGCCGCCCAAGGCCGACGCGCTGTACAACAAGACCGGCTCCACCAACGGCTTCGGCGCCTACGTCCTGTTCGTACCTGGCCAGCAGGTGGGCATCGTGCTGCTGGCCAACAAGAACTACCCCAACGAGGAACGGATCAAGGCCGCCCACAAGATCCTCGACGCCCTGGATAGCCCACGCTAAGGGCGCCCCTCGACGCCCCTCGAGCCAGGCGCCACGGGCCGGCAACGGCTACGTGGCGCCTGGCTTGTCGCCTTGGCCAAGGCGCCTAGACTCAATGAATCCCCTCGACCGTTTACCTAGGCAAGGTTGGCCAACGGCGGCTCGGCTGTACCAAGACCGAGTCCGCAAACCCGCAGATTTGCAGGCGCAGGCTTGCACGCTGAACCTTCCACGCCGCTTTCCGGTCGATAACTGCAACCGGGCCCGGGTTGCCAGCGTGCTGCAGGCAACCGGCCAGGTATCCAAGCCGCCGGAGAGACGCCCCGTGATCACGACAATGCAAATCGCCAGAATCAAAGCCTGGGGCGCCCATGGCTTCACCGCTACCGGAGTGGTCAGCGCCCTGCTGGCGACCCTGGCGCTGTTCGACAACCAGCCCAAGGCCTGCCTGCTGTGGCTGGGAGTGGCGCTCTTGGTGGATGGCGTCGACGGTTCCCTGGCCCGCAAGGTCAAGACCAGTTCGGTGCTGCCCAACATCGACGGCTCGGTGCTGGATCTGGTGATCGACTACCTGACCTACGTGTTCATCCCGGCGCTGTTCATCTATCGCTACATTCCGCTGCCGGAATACAGCGCCTTGCTGGCCACCTCGCTGATCCTGCTGTCGTCGCTCTTGTGTTTCTGCAACGTCAACATGAAGAGCCACGACAACTACTTCCAGGGCTTTCCCGCCGCCTGGAACGTAGTCGCGCTGTGTTTCTACCTGATCGAGCCGGGCCCCTGGACCACCCTCTTGAGCATCTTCGTCCTGGCCCTGCTGACGGCTACCCGGGTGCAGTTCCTGCATCCGTTCCGGGTCCGCAAGTGGATGCCGGTGAACATCATCGTGACCTTCGTCTGGCTGCTCAGCGGCGCCTTGCTGATCCTCGGCCACCCGCAGCACAACCCGGCGATCATGGGCCTGTGGCTGGCCGCTTCGGCCTACTTCCTCGGGATCTGCCTATGGCGCTCGGCGCAGGAGTGGCTGGGCAAGGCTTCTTGAGGCGACGCTGAGCCTGGCGCCCAGCACGGATGATCGCCGGGCAAGAATGGCCCGGCGCGAAAGCTCAGAACGCCAGCTTGTAGCCGATGGAGAACAGCATCACCGCCAGGCACGGGCGCAGGAGTTCATCGGAGACCCGGCCAGTCATGTGGCTGCCCAGCCAGATGCCCGGCAGCGAGCCTATCAGCAGGAACCCCAGGAGCTCCCAGTCCATGTTGCCCATGCTGGCGTGGCCCAGGCCCGCCACCAGGGTCAGGGGCACGGCGTGGGCGATCTCGGTGCCCACCAGGCGCTTGGTGGCCAGGAACGGATAGAGCAGGAACAGCGCCACGGTGCCCAGGGCCCCGGCGCCGATGGAAGTCAGCGCGACCATGGTGCCCAGGATCAACCCGGTGACCACGGTCAGAAGATTCAGGCCGCCGGCGCTGGGGCGGTAGTCGCCGCCGTGGCGCTGGGCTAAGGCCATGAGTTTTTTCTTGAACACGATGGCCAGGGCAGTCAGCAGCAGGACCACGCCCAGACCTTGCTTGATCACCGCGTTCAGCGACTGCGGATCGGTATGCAGGTTCTTCAGGAACCACAAGGTCAGCAGCACCGCCGGCACGCTGCCCAGGGTCAGCCAACCGGTGATGCGCCAATCGATATTGCGGTTCTTCTGGTGCACCAGCACCCCACCGGACTTGGTGATGGCGGCGTACAGCAGGTCGGTACCCACGGCGGTGGCCGGATTGATGCCGAACCACAGCAGGATCGGGGTCATCAACGACCCGCCGCCCACTCCGGTCATACCCACGATGAAGCCGACGATCAGGCCTGCGACGACAAAACCGAAATTACCCACATCCATCAAATAAAGCCCTACAGATCATGCGGCCAGGTGAAAAACTGGCGGCAGCATAGCGGCTAAAGCTTATGACCATTTATATGAATAAAATCTAACGTTATAACCACCTTTGAATTTTCCATGCACCCGGCGCATGCCAACCCCGCTCCGCTTGCATACTGCGCACCACCGGACCTTGCGTCGTCCCGCTGCCACGCTCGGTCCGGAAGTGGCGTCCCAGGGCCCGGCTGCATACCCGGGCCCTGGCATCCGGTATCCTGCTCGGCGCTTGCCGGGGCGCCCGGCGCAGCGCTCCCTGCGTATCCAAGGAAGGCCCATGACACCCGCCGATACTCCCTACCAGATCGAACAGCAACGCATCCGCTTCAGGCGCCTGAGCTTGCAAGAATCCGCCACGGAGCAGCAGCCACCCCTGGAAAACTGGGGCCTGGCGCTGTCCGGCGGCGGCATCCGCAGCGCCACCTTCGGCCTTGGGGTCCTGCAGGCGCTGGCCCGGGCACCGGTCCCCGACGCCCATCAGGCGAACCCCGAACAGCCTTCGGCCAACACCGAGGAACGTAGCTTGCTGTCGCGGTTCGACTACCTGTCCACGGTCAGTGGCGGCGGTTACATCGGCAGTTTCTTTTCCAGCCTGTTCCTGCCCGGCCGCCTGCGCCCTGCGGACTCCCGTGACCCGGTGGGCCAGGCCGCCCGCGACGCCTACCAGGCCCTGCGCTTCGAACCACCGGGGCGCATCAGCACCGGCGTCGACTATGCCGAGCGCCCGGTCGGCCAGGGGCCTACGGCCTGGCTGCGGGAAAACGGTCGCTACCTGACCCCGACCGGCGCCGGCGACATGCTCTACGCCCTGGCCATGACTTGGCGCAACTGGTTGTCGCTGCACGCCATGCTCGGCCTGCCGATCGTGCTGGTGCTCAGTTTGCTGAGCCTGTTCCAGGTGCTGAGCCAAAGCAGCCTCTTGCTCTGGCCGCTGATGGCCGCGTTGCTCTTCGCCCTGCCCTGCGCCGTGGCTTATTGGCTGGTGATTCCCCGGGGCGACCTGGACCAGCCGCCGCGCCTGGACAACGCGGCCTACCGCAGCCTGCTGGCGCTGGTCGCCGGCCTGTGGCTGGCTGGCGGCCTGGCCGATAGCGTGGCCCAGTGGCATGGCGTGGGCGTCCTGGCCCTGGCCGCCGCCCTGGTGGGCAGCAATGCACTGCTGATCACCCGCCAACTGGTGCGCAACCTGGCCAACAACCGCGATCCGGGCAAGGACAGTACCTGCCAGAACTGCGTGCGCAATTACCGGGTGCAGGTCACCCGGGCCTTGGGCCGGGCCATGGCCGCGGTGGCGTTGCTGGTGTTCCTCGCCCTGCTGGTGAGCAGCGCCGAGCTGCTGTATGGCTACTTGCAGGCCTACCGGACCCTGGGCGCCATGGCCCTGCTGGCGCTGGTGATGTGGCTGGTGCGGCGGCTGGTGCTGCTCAAGGACGAGAAACCGTTGCCAGGCTGGATGCGCAAGCTGCCGCTGGATGTACTGGCGCTGATCGCCGGCGGCCTGCTGCTGGCCCTGCTGTGCCTGGGCTGGGCCCTGCTGGTGCAGTGGGTGGCCCACGACGGTGGCAGGGTGGCCTACGACGCGGCGGCGGCCTGGCGCCTGCTGGGACTGAGCCTGCTGACGGCGCTGCTGGTGTGCGTCAGCGGCCGCTTCATCGGCTTTCTCAATACCTCGTCGCTACAGGCCTTCTATAGCGCCCGGCTGACCCGGGCCTACCTCGGCGCCTCCAATGGCCGGCGTTTCAACGGCCCGGCGCAGCAACGCCGGACCTACCTGAGCGTGGCCGAGCCGATGTCCAGCGACGACCTGTCGTTGCAGCAGTACTACGCCACGCCAAGCGCCGGACCGGTGCACCTGATCAATGTCACCATGAACCTCACGGTGGACCCCGCCGAACAGCTGGTACAGCGCGATCGCAAGGGCCAGCCGCTGTGCATCGCCCCGAACTGGGCGCCCGCCCTGGACGGTAGCTGCGCCCCCTGCGACGGCCCGGCCGAAGGCTACACCCTGGACGGCAAGCCCTACCGCCGCGACCTGCAACAGGCCCCAGCCTCGGAGATCATGCTGCCCTTGAGCCTGGGCGGATGGATCGGCGTGTCCGGCGCGGCCTTCAGTACCGGGCTGGGGCGAGCCACCAGCCTGGGCATGTCGCTGGTACTGGGCCTGGCCAACGTGCGCCTGGGCATCTGGTGGCCCAGCCGCTTCCTCGATCCCGGCCAGCAGCACTGGGTGCGCCAGGATCTCAAGCCCTGGACCTACTACAGCACCCAGGCTTATCTGTTCTACGAACTGACGGCGCGTTTCCACGGGCATCGCCGCGATTACCAATACCTGTCCGACGGTGGGCACTTCGAGAACACCGCCACCTACGAACTGCTGCGCCAGGAACGCCAGGTACGACTGATCGTGACCTGCGACAGCGGCTGCGATCCGGACTACCGCTTCGATGACCTGGCCAACCTGGTGCGCCTGGCGCGTATCGACCAGGCCCTGGAGATCCGCGAGGACCCGGGCGTGCTCCAGCATCCACTGCTCAAGACGGTGTTCGCCAGCCAGGAGCAGTTCCGCCAGCCACCGGACGCCGACAGCCGCCAGTGCGCGCTACTGCTCAATGTGCATGCCCATGCGCCGGGTTGCGAGAGCGGCATCGCCGCCCAGCCCCATTGCCGGATCCTGGTGCTCAAGCCGCGCCTGATCGCCGGGCTGGCCCCCGACGTGCGCAATTACGCCCGCAACAACCCGGGCTTTCCCAACCAGAGCACCGTGGACCAGTTCTTCGACGAAGCGCAGTTCGAAAGCTACCGGCAACTGGGCCTGGAGATCGGCCAGACGCTGTTCGGCCAGGAGGGACAAGCCAACGAGATAGCCCAGGCCCTGTGGCGCTATCTCGATGGTGAAGCAGCGCTCTAGCTCAGCGTGGCTGGTGCGCCTTGACCGCTTCCAGCCATTGCGCCTGAAGGCGCTCCTGCTTCGGGTCGATGCCCTGTTCGGCCAGCAGCGCCAGGTGCCGCTCCACCTCGCCGAGCATCTGCCCATGGGCACTGGAGTTGGCATCGAGCTGGTGCATCTGGCCCAGCCCCAGGTGATAGAAACGCAGCAGCTTGAGGGCCGCCGGGTCACGGGCGGCCACCCCGGCGGTGACCTGGTGCATGACGTTGGTCACCCGCATCAGGCTGCGCTTGAGGCGCCAGCCATAGACCGCCGCCGCCATCCACGGCTGGTGCCAGAACACAGTGCGTACCAGGGCTGCGCAGACCAGCAGGCCAACGCCCACCCCGGTGGCATTCCAGACCAGGTTGTCGCCGCCACCCTGGCCGAACAGCGCCACCGCGGCGCTGGAGAACAGCATGGCCAGGGCAATGAACACCAGGGCGATGATCAGGGTGCTGCGCCGGGTCTGCCGGCGGTAGAGCTCAGGGTCCTGGGGGGTGATGACGAACATGGGGCGATGGGCTCCACTGGCAAGGAAATGGGCGGGCATTATCACCGCTGGCGGCCACGGCGGTGACGAAAATCGCCGCACAGGACGGAAATATCCCCTCGACTTGATCCAGGTCGGTATTCACCGCTATCGCTCCCGGGACCGGCGAGGACGCAATGCGCGCCCCAGGCGCCGCCAGCCCAGCACCACACCGCTGACGCTGATCAGCAAGCCGCCGGCACTGAACAGCAACATCCACAGGTCCCACAGTGGTCGCTTGCCCAGCAGCGGCAGCCAGTCCCAACTGTGCAGCAGGGCGAACAGCCAGCGCGAGGCACGCCGTGGCTGGTCCAGCTGGCCCACCACGGCGCCGGTGTAGAGATCCAGGTGCAACCAGGTCCGGGCCGGATCGTCGAAGCGCACCCGCAGTGCCGGCAAGCGCTGCTGCAGATGGCCGAGCATGCTCTGGGGCTCCCGGGCGTAGTAGTAGAAGTCGTAGGCCTGCAGTTGCTCGACCTGCAGCGGTTGGCCAGGGCTGATGGCCTGGGCCGCCTGTTGCAGGGTGCGGGGCTCGAACCGCGACAACACCCGGTCCGCGGCCATGTCCAGGATCCGCGTGCGCCCGGCGCCGTCGTAGCCGATCACGTAGCCCTGGCCGGCAATCATTCGCCACTCCAGCTCCCGGGCCCGCAGGCCGTCGCCGGCAAAGCGCTCCAGGACCTGGCGCGCATCCAGGGGAAAGGCCGCGGCATCGAGCGCCGCGCCCTGGTACGCCGCCAGCGACAACGGCCGAGCGCTGCTGAAGATCTTCCATGGATTCATCGACATCAAGCCACTGAAGATCCAGGTGATGGCGAGCACCCCGAACAGCAAGCCGCCCAGGTGATGCCAACGGGCAAAGCCCTGGTAGGGCGAGCGCGAGCCATTGCGAAAGGTGCGGCCAAAGCGCCAGCGCAACAGGCCTACCGCCAGGCCCAGGACCGCCATCAATGTCGCCCCCAGGGACAGGTAGGTGACGATCGGCCCCCAGGCGCCATCGATGCCGATGCCGCGCAACGCATACAGCCAATGCAGCCAGGCACCGATCCAGTTCCAGGCCCGTTCATTGGCGGTGGCATCGCGCACCACCTCGCCGGTGCTGGCGGAAACGTACAGCAACCGGTCCTCGGCATCGGCCACCGCCACCCGATGCAACGGCCGGTCGCCATCCAGGGCCCGGGACAGGCTCCAGGTATCCTGCGCGACTACGCCACGCTCGCTTGCGGCCACCCCCGGGGCGAACTGGCGAGCCGCCGCCAGCGCCTGTGGCCAGTCGGTGGGGGGCATGGGCCGGGCGCTGCGGGCGTCCACCGCCTGCTTGCGCGCTCCGGGATATTCCAGGACATAACGCGGGGTTCCGGCCACCGTGAGCAGGCGCAGGCTGGTCGGCGCTTGCCCGCTGTCGGCGGCCGCCAACACCCGCTCCAGGCTGGCGCCCTCCTGGTCCAGGACCAGCGGCGGCAGGTGAGCCAGGTGTTCGGCGGGGGTCAGCTTGGGATATCCGACATACAGCATCACGGCCCCGGAGATGAACCACAGGGCCATGAACAGGCAGGCGACGATCCCCAGCCTGCGGTGCCAGAGGTACAGGTAACGCTTCATCACATCGATCTCGCAGCGACGCGGGACACCCTCGGGCGCCCCGCCGGTTCAGGTCAGAAGCGCGTTTGCAGCGCCAGCTCGAAGGTCCGCGGTGCCCCCAGGTACAGTTGGGTCGGCGCGGTGCTACGGGCGTATACCCGGTCGGTGAGGTTGCGTACCCGGGCGGTGACCCGGGTATCGGCATCGACCCGATAGCCGACGAAGGCGCCGAAGATCGCGTAGCCCGGGGCATAGCGGGTGTTGGCCGCGTTGGCGTACATCGACGACACATAGCGGCTGTCGGCCCCCACCTGCCAGGACGGGTCCAGGTCGTAGGTCAACCACAGGTTGGCCACCTTCTCGGGAATGTTCGTGGGACGGTTGCCCTTGCGCGATACCGGCCGGCCGCCGACGTTTTCATAGAACTCGTCGTACTGCGCATCGACATAGGCGAAGTTGCCCTCGGCCAGAAGCTTGGGCGTGACCCGCAGCGACGCCGCCAGCTCGACCCCGCGGGAAGACTGCTGGCCCACCGGCTGGCTATTGCCGGGGTTGGCCGGGTCGGCGGTGGACAGGTTCTTGCGTTCGATGCGGTAGGCCGCCAGGGTGGCCGAGCCGCGCCCTTCGAGGAAGTCGAACTTGCTGCCGATTTCCCACTGGTTGCCGGTGCTCAGGTCGAAGTCGCGCACCTGGCCATAGCTGGCGGTGGTGAGGACCCCAGAGGGCGGATCGGCGGCGGTGCTGTATTGCACATAGACATTGGCCGTCGGGGTCAGCTCGTAGACCAGCCCCAGGCGCCCGGTGGTGGGCCGGTACTTGCGCTGGAAGAATGCCGGGTTGGCAGCGTTGACGGCCCGGTAGTTGGTCACTTCCAGGTCGATCTGGTCATGGCGCAGGCCACTGAGCAAGGACAGGCGCTCGCTGAGTTGCAGGCGGTTTTCCAGGAACAGCGCCCAGGTGTCCACCTGGTTGCGCCGGTTCTTGTCGAAGCTGCGGCGCACTCCGGGCAGGTCCCAGAAGCTGCCGGGCTCGAAGCGGTCCGGATCGAGCTGGTCGCCCGGGCCCGGCAGGGACAGCGGGTAGTTGCTCATGACGTTGTGGCTGTAGTCGATGCCCGTCGACCATTGGCTGTCCAGGCCGAACACATTGCCCTGATGCAGCAGTTCGAAGCGATTGCCGTTGAGCTCCTGGGCATGGCGCTGGAGCAAGGTGCCGGAACGGATCACCCGGGAGTTGTCGGCGTTGTAGGCGTAGTTCTCGACGTTGCGGTATTCGCGATCGGCGTTGTAGTGGTACAGGGTGTTGCGCAGCGAGGTGGCGTCATCGAGCTGGTAGTCGATGATCGAGCGCAACCAGCGCACCCGCTGCTCGTAGCGACCGTCGTCGACGTTGTAGTTCTCGAAGCGCCGGCTGCGCTGCACTTGCATCTTGCCCTCCAGCGGCGCCAGGGCCGGGGTTCCCCAGTAGGGACTGTCGACACGCTCGTCCTGGTATTCGAAGGCCAGGGTGTGGGACAGCTGGTCATTGATATCCGTCAGCAGGGAAAAGGCCAGGGTCCAGGCATCGCGTTGCTCGCGGTCGATGTAGCCGTTGCTGGTGCTGTGGTTGAAGTCCAGCCGCGCGTAGTGCCGGGGGCCCGGTCCGGCGTTGAGGGCGTGGTTGAAACCCAGGGACAGGGCGCGGCTGTCGTAGGAGCCGTAGCTGATCCGCCCTTCGTTGAACGACTCGCTGCGCGAGGCCAGCTTGGTGATGTAGTTGATGGAACCACCCACGGCCCCGGCGCCGTAGAGAAAACT
Organism: Pseudomonas piscis; assembly: GCF_009380155.1. Taxonomy (GTDB): domain Bacteria; phylum Pseudomonadota; class Gammaproteobacteria; order Pseudomonadales; family Pseudomonadaceae; genus Aquipseudomonas; species Aquipseudomonas piscis. Next base: position 529,623 of record NZ_WHUV01000005.1, read on the forward strand.
CGAGGGCCCGCCCACCGCCTCGACCCGATCGTAGATCCAGCTGTCCACCGGCCGCGCGGCGATGGAGTCGTACTGCACGCTGATGCCATTGAACAACTGGGTGATCTGCGGCCCGGAGAAGCCACGATAGGACACGAATCCCGGGATACCCGGCGACGAAGCGGCGTTCATGCCCGGCATGCCCAGTAGTACATCCTGGGTCGTGGCAGCACCGCGCTGCTCGATCTGCTGGCGCTCGACCACGCTGATCGACGCCGGGGTCTGCCTGGGGGTCAGGCCCAGGCGCGAACCGGTGGTGCCCTGGGTATCGAGTTGCAGGCCGAACTTCTTCTGTTCATCGGCGCTGATGCGCATCTGCGGCAGTTCCAGCGTGCCCTCGGCCAGGGCATTGAAAGACAGGGCGCAGCACAGCGCCGCGCAGCTTGGAGAGCGATACAGGTACTTCATAGTCTCGGACTCGGAAAAAACCATCGAATGCCGCCCGCCCGTGGCCACGCGAACGCGCGCACGGCAACAGGCCAGGGACGGCAATGAGGCGACCGCGATGGGTCGCCGGGGAGCCAGGTCAGCTCAGAGGGGGAGCCCGAGGGTTGAGGGGCGGCCAGCCATAGCGTGGCGGCGCCTTGTCATGCTGCGCGACCTTGGGTCGTTGCAGGCGCTGGCGACGCAACAGCCAGGCCAGGCAGAACAGCAGCCCCAGGCCCAGGGTGACGGCCGAGCACAACGGGCAGACCAGGGTATTGAGCCAGCCGGCACCTGCCTGGTCGCTGAAGTCGGTGTCCACCGCCGGGCCCTGGTTGCCCAGGGCGGAGCAGAACTGCCCGCCTACGCCATTGAGCTCCAGCCCGGCCACCTGGCCATGACCCAAGCCGCAGACGAACACGTTGAACAGCACGCAGAAATACAGCGTCCAGGCAACGTAGCGGCGATAGGGTGAGGTGCGAGTCATGGGGCGCAAGGTTAACAGCCGGCAACGCCGTGGAAAATCACCGTTACATTTTTCGTCACCCCATCCACTGCGCCAGGTGTCCCTGCTGCCGCAGGCTCGGTACGAGCCGCCGGGGCTTACGCGTTCAACCTGAAACACTGCGATGGCGGGCGCTGCGCACCCGGTCGCAGCCTCGCCCGCTCGGCAGCGGCTACAAGGGCTGGCACGGCTTGGTGTAGCCGCTGCCGCAGGCAGCGTACGACTCGGCACGAGCGGATCATGCGCTCAGCCAGGGATACCGCGCTGGCGGGCGATCATTCGCGGTCCTGGGACTTCACCGCCAGGATGCTGCCCGGCATCGAATACAACGCTCGCTCGGTGGTGCTGCCGATCAGCCGGCCAAAACCGCTGCGGTGCACGGTGCCCATGACCACGGCGTCCACCAGGTACTCGTCGACGAACTGGGCGATGCCCGGGACCGGTGGTCCCATGATGAAGTGGCGAAACTCCTGGGGCACGTTGTGCGCGTCTCCCAGGCGCTCGAACTCCTTGTGCAGGGAATCACGCAACTCGTCCAGGCAACTGGCGCTCCAGGCTGTGGAAGCCACCGGCGCCACGCCGTCGAGCATCGGCATCAGGTCATAGGCATACAGCAGGTGCAACTGCGCGTCGCACTGCAAGGCCAGGGCATTGGCGGTGCGGATGATCTGGGCATTGAGGCCGCTGATCTGGGTATCGGACTGGGCCGGGTCCACCGCCGCGACGATCCGCCGTGGCAGGTTGTTCGGCGCATCGTTGACCAGGTGCACCGGCACCGGGGCGTCGCGCAGCAGGTGGCAGTCCAGCGGTGTGACGAAGACCCGCTTGAGCGCCGATTCCAGGGTCACGTCCTTGATCAGCAGGTCAGGCTGGAACTCGGCGATGTAGTCCAGCATGTCCTTGAGCACCTGGGTGCTCCAGACCACCTGGGTGCTGACTTCCACCCCCTGCTCGCGCATCCATTGCGCCTCCACTTGCAGCCAGCGCTCATGGCGTTGCAGATAGGCCTGGCGCTCGCTGTCCTCCAGGTGTTCTTCCCACAGGTAAGTGCGCGCTGGCGGTTCGACGAACACCAGGGCATGCAGCTTGGCGCCACTGGCCCGGGCCAGGGCGGCGGCCCGGCGGGCGGCGGGTGACTGGTGCTGCTGGGGATCGGCGATCAGCAGCAGACGCTGGTACTGGCTCATGGTGCACCTCCTTGTTGGGCAGTGGCCTCGAGTGTCGAGCCTGGCAGCCACGAACGCCTTGATACGCATCAACGGCGCCAGCGCTTCTCCATCAAGACTAGCGGCGCAAGCCCGGCAAGCACAGCAACAGGGCCATTGCGCCGCACAGGCACAGGCTCGCCCCCAGGGCCTGGCCCCAGCCCACCAGCAGCAATCCGGCACCGATCAACAAGTAATAGAACAGGCCGAACAAGGCCCCGGCACTGCCCAGCCGGTCGCTGTAGGCGGTCAGGGCCGAACCGAGGATATTCGGGATCGCCAGGCCGAAACCCAGCACCACACCGCCCATGGGCAACACCAGCCACAGGCTGTGTTGCAAAGCCAGTACTCCCAACCCCCCGGCCAGCACCGCCAGGGCCGCCAGCACCAGCAGCCGGGCACTCTGCCAACCGCGCCCGAGCAGCCAGCGATTGCACCAGGCGCCACAACCGGAGCCCAGGGCCAGCAACGCGCCGCTGTAGCCGAACCATTGCTCGCCCTGCCCCAATTGGCGGAACAGGAAGGGACCCAGGCTGTAGTAGCTGAGCAACGCGATGTTGAACGCCGCCACCAGCAGCGCCGAGCGCCAGATACCAGGGTCGCGCAGCATCTGCCACAGGGTCCCGGCCAGGGGCGCCAGGGGCTGGGCCGACGGCCGGGTTTCCGGCAGCGCCCGGGCACAACAGGCCAGCAGTATCAGGGCCAGTACCAACAGGGCCGCCAAAGCCCCGCGATACCCCAGGGCCTGGGTCAGGCCCGAACCGGCGAACAGGCCAATGGCCGGGCTGGCCGCCAGCACCATGCCGACCAGGGAAAATACCCGGGCCAGTTCACGCCCCTGGAACAGGTCCCGCAACAAGGTCTGGGTCACCACCGAGCCAGCCGCCACGCCCACGGCGGCCAGGGCCTGGCAGCACAAGAAGGCAGCGAAGTTGCTCGCCAGCAGCCCCAGGCACTGGGCCAGGGCATACAGGGCCAGGCCGCCCAGCAAGGCCGGGCGTCGGCCCCAGCGATCGCTCAGGCGGCCCCACAAGACGACGCCCGGGGCAAACCCCAGAATGAATACCGAAAGGCTCTGGGCCGCCTGCTCCGCAGGCACGTCGAAGGCCTGGCCGACATCGGCCAGGGCCGGGCTGTAGAGGGTCTGGGCGATCTGCGGAAACATCAGCAAAACCATGGCCAGGGGCAATAAGGTACGGGGATTCATCAGGCTGCTCGGCAAGAAAAACACGCCGGCGATTCTAGGCAGGCGGCATTGGCGTATTATCGAAATCTTGCCAATAAACATCGGAAAACAGACAACCATGGCATGGCTCGAGCCCCAGGCCCGCTTCGACCCGGACGCCTTCACCACCCCAGTGATCGGCATCGCCGCAACCCTGGGCGATCACGACTCCGGCCTGCACCAGCACCAGCGCGGCCAGTTGCTGTACACCCGCCAGGGCTGCACGCGCATCACCCTGGCCGACCGCCTGTGCCTGCTGCCGCCCTCACGAGCGGCATGGATACCCTCCGGCGTCCGCCATCGCGCCCAGATGCAGCAAAGCGTGGACTACCGCTCGCTGTACTTCTGCCGCGAACTGGCCCCGCGGCTGCCAGCGGAGGTGGCGGTGATCGAGGTCAGCCCACTGTTGCATGCGGTGCTGGAGCCCATGGCCCAGGCCGCCTTCGATTGTGACTGGAGCCAGGGGCGCTACCCGCACCTGCTGGGCCTGTGTCTCGAGGAAATCGCTACGGCCGCGCGCCAACCGCTGTCCTTGCCCCTGCCCCGGGACAAACGCCTGCGACCTCTGCTGGACGACCTGCAAAGCCTGCCGCCGGAACTGCAGGTGCTGGCGACCCGGGTGGGCGCCAGCAGCCGGACCATCGGCCGCATTTTCCAGCGCGAGACTGGCCTGGGCTACCAGCAGTGGCGCCAGCAATGGCGGCTGATGCGGGCCATCGAATTGCTCGCCACCGGTCGCAGCATCAGCTACAGCGCCTTCGAACTGGGCTTTGCCAGCGACAGCATCTTCATCGCCTTCTTCAAGGCCATGACCGGTACCACGCCTCGCGCCTACTTCAAGTGAGGCTCGGCGCCTCAGGCCTGGGGCAACTTGCGAAAACCCACCGCCAGGCGGTTCCAACTGTTGATGGTGGAGATCGCCATGGTCAGGTCGACGCATTCGCTGGGGCTGAACTGGCCGGCCAACAGCTCGTAGTCGGCGTCCGGTGCCTGGGTCTCGCTGAGCCGGGTCAGGGCTTCGGTCCAGGCCAGGGCGGCGCGCTCGCGCGCAGTGAAGAACGGGCTTTCGCGCCAGACCGCCACGGCGAACAAGCGGCGCTCGGTCTCCCCTTGCTTGAGGGCATCCAGGCTGTGCATGTCGACACAGAAGGCACAGCCGTTGACCTGCGAGGCCCGCAGCTTGACCAACTCGATCAGGGATTTTTCCAGTGGCAGCCGTGAAACCGCGGCCTCCAGGGCGAGCATGGCCTTGAGGGCGTTGGGCGAAGCGGTATAGAAATCCAGGCGTGGTTGCATGGGGTGGCTCCAGTTCAGTCAAGATGCCGCCACGTTACGCCGCCCCCAAGTGCCGACCAATGGCCAATCCCCGGGAACTTGGCTAGACCAATGCCTGGTGCTTCGTGTAGCCGTATGACCTGCCAGCCCGCATCGTCGGCGCGGTTTGTGCGATAGGCCTGCGAGCGCGTACCGGCGGGCGCTGCGCACCCGGTCGCAGCCTCGCCAGCTCGGCAGCGCTACAGGGACTGGCGCGGCTGCGGGATGGTCTGTCGGCGCGCCTCAGGTGCGGCTACGCAGCCATTGCATGAAGCCCTTTTTCAGCACCGGCTTGGGTTGGGCCTGGGTCAGGCTCTGGGCCATATGCCGACGGAAATCCAGCAGGTTCTTCATGGCTTCGTTGATGTCGTGGCGGGCATCCAGGCACGGTTTGAGGAACTCGTTGTCGATGCGGTACAGGCTGCAGAAGGTCTTGGCCGAGAACTGCGCCAGGGTCGCCTCCTCGGACACCACTCCAGCCTCGCCGATCACCTCGCCCGGCCCCATGCGTCCAGCCTCGAACGGCTGGCCTTCGCGCTGCATGGTCACCGACACCACTCCAGACTCGATGATGAACAAATGATCGCTGACCTCGCCGGCCGGCAGGATGACCTCGCCGGCACGGAAGGTCTGCAACTGCATGTTCTGGCTGAAGGTGTCCTTCTCCTCCTGGCGCAGGGTGGAAAAGATGCTCGAGGTGTCCAGCAGCGCCCGGGGCCGGGATGCGCCCGCCGCTTGGCTGGCCTCGTTGCTGGACAACAGGCTGACGCCACTGGCCTGCAGATGACGGAACGCCAGGTCGAACAGTTGATTACGCACTTCGCGTTTTTGCCCCATGCTGGCGACGAAACCGCTGATCTCGTACTCCGCGCCAGTGCTGCTGGTGCTTTTCATGGCGACGCTGGCAGCCGGGCTGGCCAACAGGAACCGGCAGCCCAGGGTCGCGCGCTCCAGGGCCTCGATGACCTTCTGCGGCCGGGCATGGGGGCTGACCTGCAGGCTCACCGCCACCCCATGGACATCGCTGGGCCGGCTGAAGTTGGTGATCTTGGCCTTGGAGGCCAGGGAGTTGGGGATCACCACCATGCTGCCCTGAGAGGTCTGCAGCCGGGTGGCTCGCCAGTCGATGTCCAGCACCCGTCCCTCGGTGCCGTCGATGGCGATCCAGTCATCGATCTGGTAGGGCTTGGTGGTGTTGAGCACGATCCCGGAAAACAGGTCGCTGAGGGTGCTTTGCAACGCCAGGCCGACGATGATCGCCAAGGCCCCGGAGGTCGCCAGCACGCCCTTGACCGGCAGTTCCAGCACATAGGCCAGGGCGGCGATGATGGCGACCAGGAAGATCAGCGCCCCCATCAAGTCCTGCAGCAACCGTCCGGTATGACCGACCTGCTGCATCATCAGGGTGCCCAGCAATACGGTCAGGGTCCGCGCGCCGAACAGCCACCAGCCGATCTCCAGGCCAGTGGCGGCCAGGTGCAGCGGTACATCGTCCGGCCAGGGCGCAGCTTGCAGGGGGTTCATGCCCTGGTTGAACAGCATCAGGCTGTAGAGGCAGAAGATCAGCACCCGCACCGCCAGTTTCCAGTACTCGCCTCGGGCGCCTATCACCCGCCAGAGCACGATATCCAGGAACAGCAGGAACAACGCGGCCAACAACGGATGGTCGGTGAACAGGGAAAACATCGAGGCGCTCCGGCAAGACGAGGACGGCAAGATCGCACGAAAGGGCTTGCAGCAGGTATAGCCGCAAAAGCCGGGCATGGAGGGAAAGAGATCAGCCGCCGGGATACGGCGGCTTCAGGGGCCTATCAGGCGTAGCCGCTGCCACAGGCTGCGCCCGGTTCGGCACGAGCTGCCCAACTTGCCTGGGTAATGAACCCCGCGCATTGGCGAGTGCTGCGCGCCCGGTCGCAGCCTCACGGGCTCGGCAGCGGCTACCAGGACCGGCTTACTTGCCCTGGGTCAGGGTGTTGTAGCTGGTCATCAGGTTGCGGTAGTCAGGGATGTGGTTGGAGAACAAGGTGCCCAGACCCTCGATGTCGTTGCGCCAGTCACGATGCAGCTCGCAGGCCAGGCCGAACCAGGTCATCAGTTGGGCGCCGGCGGCGGACATGCGGTTCCAGGCCGAGTCGCGGGTCAGTTCATTGAAGGTACCGGAGGCATCGGTGACCACGAACACCTCGAACCCCTCTTCCAGGGCCGAGAGCGCCGGGAAGGCCACGCAGACTTCGGTCACCACGCCGGCGATGATCAGTTGCTTCTTGCCGGTGGCCTTGACCGCCTTGACGAAGTCCTCGTTGTCCCAGGCATTGATCTGGCCAGGACGGGCGATGTACGGCGCATCGGGGAACAGCGTCTTCAGTTCGGGCACCAGCGGGCCATTGGGGCCGGTTTCGAAACTGGTGGTGAGGATGGTCGGCAGCTTGAAGTACTTGGCCAGGTCGCCCAGGGCCAGGACGTTGTTCTTGAAGCGATCGGGGTCGATATCGCGCACCAGCGACAGCAAGCCGGCCTGGTGGTCTACCAGCAGAACGGCAGCGTTGTCCTTGTCCAGGCGTTTGTAAGCAGTAGTCATGATGAAGTCCTCGCTAATGATCGATGCCGGGCAATCCGGCCTGAGTTAAACCCGTGGAGCCCATCCGTGCTTGACGGTGGGTCACGGGGTACAGCACGCGACGCGCAAGAGTTGCCCTGCGAGCCGCGCCAGCGCTGCCGGTCAGTGACCGGCGGCGTCCATCTGGCCGAAGCGTCCCGATTGGAAATCGACGAAGGCCTGGTGAATCTCCTCTTCGCTGTTCATCACGAACGGGCCGTGGCCGACGATGGGTTCGTCGATGGGCTCGCCGCTGAGCAGCAGCACGATCGCGTCGCTGTCGGCCTCCAGGCCGAGCAGGTCGCCATCGCGCTCCAGCAATACCAGCTGGCCTTCGCGCACCCGCTCCTGGCCATTGACCTGCAAGGTGCCGCGCAACACTACCAAGGCCGTGTTACGCCCGGCCTGCAGCTCCAGGTCCAGGGGCTTGCCGGCCCGCAGGCGCAGGTCCCAGACGTCGATCGCGGTGAAGGTCCGGGCCGGGCCCTGGCGACCGCCGAACTGACCGGCGATCAGGCGCAGGCTGCCGGCATTGCCCGGCAGTGGCAGTTGCGGGATGTCGTTGGCCAGGATGGTCTGGTAGCCAGGCGCGGCGAGCTTGTCCCGGGCCGGCAGGTTGACCCACAGCTGGACCATTTCCAGGTTGCCGCCACGGCGGGCGAAATCGGCGGAGTGAAACTCCTCGTGGAGGATCCCCGAGGCCGCGGTCATCCACTGCACGTCACCCGGGCCGATCTTGCCGCCGCTGCCAGTGGAGTCGCGGTGCTCGACCTCACCGTCGTAGACGATGGTGACGGTTTCAAAACCGCGATGGGGATGCTGGCCGACCCCGCGCCGGGCGCTGGTGGGGCTGAACTGCGCCGGGCCGGCGTGGTCGAGCAACAGGAACGGACTGATGTGCTGGCCCATCTGGTCGTAGGAAAACAGGGTGCGGACCGGAAACCCGTCGCCGACCCAATGGGGCCTGGGGCTGGTGTAGATACCGATGATGTTTTTCATGTAGTCCTCCAGAACTTTCTGATGGACACACCTTAAATCCAGCACCTTTGACCCGCTAGACTGCAAAAATCGCCCTTAGCGTTCTATTTGGAGAACGATCTTGGAAGACCTCAATACCCTCTACTACTTCACCCAGGTAGTGGAGCATCGCGGCTTCGCCGCCGCCGGAAGGGCCCTGGACATGCCCAAGTCCAAGCTCAGCCGGCGCATCGCCCAGTTGGAGGAACGCCTGGGCGTACGCCTGATCCAGCGCACCAGCCGGCACTGCTCGCTGACCGAGATCGGCCAGGAGTACTACCAACGTTGTCTGGCCATGCGGGTCGAGGCCGAAGGCGCGGCGGAAGTCATCGAGCGCAATCGTTCCGAGCCCCAGGGGCTGGTACGGGTGGCTTGCCCCACCGCCCTGCTCAACTCCTGGGTCGGGCCGATGCTCACCCGCTTCATGCTCAAGTACCCGTTGGTGGAATTGTTCATCGAGAGCACCAACCGCCGGGTCGACTTGATCCACGAAGGGTTCGACATCGCCCTGCGGGTGCGCTTCCCGCCACTGGAAAGCACCGACCTGGTGATGAAGGTGCTGGGCAACAGCACCCAATGCCTGGTGGGGCATCCGGACTTTCTCCAGCGGCTGTCGAGCCCGCCCTCGCCGGCCGACCTCAGCGGCCTGCCGAGCCTGCACTGGGGCGCGGGGCAACGGGACTACCAATGGCAATTGCAGGGCCCGGACGAGGCCGAGGCCCTGATCCGCCATCACCCACGGCTGGTCACCGACGACTTGATCGCCTTGCGCCATGCGGTGCTGGCCGGGATCGGCATCGCCCACCTGCCCCTAGTGGTGGTGCGCGAGGACCTGGAGGCCGGGCGCCTGCATGAACTGGTTCCCGGCTGGGCGCCGCGTTGCGGGATTGTCCATGCCATCTTCCCTTCGCGCCGCGGCCTGCTGCCGTCGGTACGCGGCCTGATCGATTTTCTCGGCGAGGAGTTCAGCCACAGCGACATGGCCTGAAGCGCGGGAAACGGCTGATCCATGGCGGGTATGGCACTGGGCAAGAAAATATTCCAGCCATAATATTTTCCCCAAAACCCTGTCGCCCTGCCGAGGAGAAGCCCATGCACAGCCCAACCCGTGAAGCCACCCTGGCCCAATGGCAAGCCCAGGAACAAGCCATGCGTGCGCGCCTGGCCGGCCCCGGGAGCCTGTCCCTGGCCGAGGTCAGCGCCCTCACGCCGGAACAATTCTTCACCGGGATCGGCAACGGCGAGTTGCCTTCACCGCCCATCGGCAGCCTGCTGGATTTCATACCTATCGAGTGGGGCAACGGCCTGTTCGTGTTCCAGGGCACCCCGGATAACCGCCACTACAACCCACTGGGCACCGTGCATGGAGGCTACGCCGCCACCTTGCTGGATTCATGCATGGGTTGTGCGATCCATACCCGCCTGCAACAGGGCCAGGGCTACACCACCCTGGACCTGCGCATCAGTTATGTAAGGGCCTTGACTGGGGACAGTGGCCCGGTGCGGGCCGAAGGCAAGATCGTGCATCTGGGCCGCAGCACGGCCCTGGCCGAGGGCCGGATCTATGACGTGGATGGCCGGCTGTATGCCACCGGCAGCACCACCTGCATGATCCTCCAGCCCAGGGATTGAGCTACCGCGGACAGGGGCCTGCCTGGGCTGGATAATCCGCTGGATCGATCAACTGCATCAGCTGCCCGAGTGCCTCGTGGTCCGGCAACTGCGCCTGGCTGACATGGATGCTCTGGCGCCTGTGGCTGGCGATTCCCGGCCAGCCCGGACAATCGTAGATCAGCACCTGGTGCAATTGCCGGTTGTCCATGCAGAAGGCCAGCAGGTCGAAGCCGTCCGCGACATCGAAGGTAGCGCTGATGATCGCCAGGTCGAACGGGGCGCTGGAGTACTCCACCAGGGTCAGCAGCTCCTCGAGCCGGTGTACGGGAACGATGCGGTAATAACCCAGCTGGTTGAGGGCTCTCTCGATTTGCATCCGTTGAAAATGCTGATTGTCGGCAATCAGTATGCGCAGCGCTCTGTTGGACATTCTTCTGATCCTATTGCTGGGTGGCGACCGGCAGGAACCGGCTTTGTCCTCCTGAATCGGTAGAAGGCTGGAGTAAGCATCCCAGGGCCTGCCATGAGATCGTTCTGAAACCGCTCCAGCTCGGTCCTGCCATCGGCACAGCGCACGGGCCGATGAAGTAGACGACAGTTCGTCGTCAGATCCGCGCAAGACTGCAAACCACATTAAGCGGCGATCAACACTCAAGGCAGCAAGGCGTCTGTGTGTAATTGTTTCGAAGGCTCTGGACTGGCCATCATTCGGTGGTACTGGGGCTCCAGAACGCCTGCTGGACCAACGACGAGCCCGAGAGCCGGGCCACCAGCGCGTCCAGCTCGTCACCGTCCACCGAGGTACTGGCGAGCGTCGCCTCGATTTGCACTTCCTCGCTGCCGAAGGCATGCACGTCGACGTCGCTGGCCGGATGGTTGCAGCGCGCCAACTCGGCCTCCAACAAGGCGAACACGGCTTTCTGCCGGGAACGATGGGCGATCACATAGACGATGTTCGTGACCTCCGCGGAGATCACGTCCAGCGGCTGGCGGTTGATGTTGTTGACGATAGGCCGCAAAAGGGTGTTGGCCGCCAGCACGAACAAGGTGCCGAGCAGGGCTTCGAGGATCAGGTCGGCACCCGCGCAGGCCCCCACCGCCGCCGAGGCCCAGAGGGTGGCGGCGGTATTCAACCCTCGCACATTGCCCTCCTCGCGCATGATCACCCCGGCGCCGAGGAAACCGATCCCCGAGACCACGTAGGCCACCACCCGCACGGCCCCTTCGGCGCCACCCAGACGGTTGGCCATGTCGACGAAGATCGCCGCCCCCACCGCCACCAGCACGTTGGTGCGCAGCCCGGCGGTGCGTTGGCGGAACTGGCGCTCGAAGCCGATCAGCCCGCCAAGGATGAACGCTGCGCTAAGGCTGACCAGGGTATCGATCAGCGAGTCCAGGTTGACGTTGTGCAAGGCTTGCATGGCGAAGATCCTCTTGGCGACCTGCGGCAAGCTAGCAGTGGCAGGTTACAGGCAGCGCAGCGCCCCCTGAAAACCTGCCGCGCGCCAGTACTGCCCGTTACTGCCAGCCGAAGCGCCGGATGTAGAAACCCTTCACCGCCTGGGTCAGGGCCATGTAGGCCACGAGGATCAGCGGCAGGTACAGGAAGTACAGCGGTGGCAAGGCCTGCAGCTTGAAGTAGTGGGCCAGCGGCCCCATCGGCAGGAAAATGCCCACGGCCATGATGATTCCGGTCATCACCATCAGCGGCATGGCCGCCCGGCTTTGCAGGAACGGAATCTTCGGCGTGCGGATCATGTGCACGATCAGGGTCTGGGTCAGCAGCCCCACCACGAACCAGCCGGACTGGAACAACGTCTGGTGCTCTGGAGTACTGGCGCCGAATACATGCCACATCAGGGCGAAGGTGGTGATGTCGAAGATCGAGCTGATGGGCCCGAAGAACACCATGAAACGCCCGACATCCGCCGGCTGCCAACGCTGGGGCTGCTTGAGCATCTCGTCGTCGACGTTATCGAAGGGAATGGCGATCTGTGAAATGTCGTACAACAGGTTCTGCACCAGAAGATGCATGGGCAGCATCGGCAGGAACGGAATGAAGGCACTGGCCACCAGCACCGAGAACACGTTGCCGAAGTTGGAGCTGGCGGTCATCTTGATGTACTTGAGCATATTGGCGAAGGTCCGCCGTCCTTCCAGCACGCCCTCCTCCAGAACCATCAGGCTCTTTTCCAGGAGGATGATGTCCGCCGCTTCCTTGGCGATATCCACCGCACTGTCCACCGAAATGCCGATGTCGGCGGTGCGCAGCGCCGGCGCGTCGTTGATGCCGTCGCCCATGAACCCCACCACGTGCCCGTTGGCCTTGAGCAGGCGGACGATGCGCTCCTTGTGGGTCGGGGTCAGCTTGGCGAAGACATTGGTGGTCTCCACCGCCTTGGCCAGTTGCTCGTCGCTCATGCGCTCGATGTCGTTGCCCATCAACAGGCCCTGTTGCTCCAGGCCCACTTCACGGCAGATCTTGGCAGTCACCAGCTCGTTGTCGCCAGTCAGCACCTTGACCGCCACGCCGTGCTCGGCCAGGGCCTTGAGCGCCGGCGCGGTGCTGTCCTTGGGTGGATCGAGGAAGGCCACGTAGCCGATCAGGGTCAGCTCACGCTCATCGGCCAGGCTGTAGGTGTCGCGTCCTTCGAGCATGGGCCGGGCCGCTACCGCCACCACCCGCAGGCCCTCTTCGTTGAGATCGGCAGTGACCCGGCGGATCCGCGCCAGCAGCGTATCGCTCAGGACCTCTTCGGCCTCGCCATGACGCACGCTGCGGCATACCGCCAGCACTTCCTCCACCGCCCCCTTGCAGATCAGCAAATGCGGCTGGCCCTGCTCCGCCACCACCACCGACATCCGCCGGCGGGTGAAGTCGAAGGGGATTTCATCGACCTTGCGAAACGCCGTGCCGACGGCCAGTTCACGCTGGATCTCGACATGCTCGAGCACCGCCACATCCAGCAGGTTCTTCAGTCCGGTCTGGTAGTAGCTGTTGAGGTAGGCCATCTCCAGCACGTCGTCGGACTCCTCGCCCCACACGTCCACGTGGCGCGCCAGGAAGATCTTGTCCTGGGTCAGGGTGCCGGTCTTGTCGGTGCACAGCACGTCCATGGCGCCGAAGTTCTGGATCGCATCCAGGCGCTTGACGATGACTTTCTTGCGCGACAGGAACACCGCGCCCTTGGCCAGGGTCGAGGTGACGATCATCGGCAGCATTTCCGGGGTCAGGCCCACGGCGATGGACAGGGCGAACAGCAGCGCCTCCATCCAGTCGCCCTTGGTGAAGCCGTTGATGAACAACACCAGCGGCGCCATGACGAACATGAAGCGGATCAGCAGCCAGCTGACCTTGTTGACCCCGTTCTGGAACGAGGTCGGCGCGCGGTCGGTGGCGCTCACCCGCTGGGCCAGGGCGCCGAAGTAGGTGCTGTTGCCGGTGGTCAGGATCACCGCCGTGGCGGAACCGGAGACCACGTTGGTGCCCATGAACAGGATGTTGTCCAGGTCCAGGGGGTTGCTGGTATCGGCATCCTGCTGGCGCGGGAATTTCTCCACGGGCATGGATTCACCGGTCATGGCCGCCTGGCTGACGAACAGGTCCTTGGCACTGAGCACCCGGCAGTCGGCGGGAATCATGTCGCCGGCCGAGAGCACGATCAGGTCTCCCGGCACCAACTGCTTGATGGGCAGCTCGATGCGCCGCGCGCCTGCGGCCTCGACGGCTGCCGGCAAGCGCCCAGGCGTGGCCGACGCCAGGGATGGCGAGTCCGGCCGCATCACGGTGGCGGTGTTGCTGACCATGGCCTTGAGGGCATCGGCGGCCTTGTTCGACTTGGCCTCCTGCCAGAAACGCAGCAAGGTCGAGAGCACCACCATGGAAAAGATCACCGTGGCCGCCTTCATGTCCTCGGTCAGCCAGGAGATCACCGCCAACAGGGTCAGCAGCAGGTTGAAGGGGTTCTTGTAGCAGTGCCACAGGTGGGTCCACCAGGACAGCGCCTGCTCGTGCTCGACTTCATTGAGGCCGTGGCGCTCACGCAGGGCCTCGGCTTCCTCGGTACTCAAGCCATCGGTGTGGCTGCCGAGCTGGTCCAGCAGATGCGTCGCGTCGCTGTTGGCCGCCGCGACCAGGGTTTGTGCCAGGGTTGGCGGGACATCGCGACTGACGCTGGCGTCGCTGAAGCTTTCCAGCAGGGCCAGGCGCCGGAAGTGCCGGGCGAAATGCCGGGTCCGCAGGAAACCGGCGAAGAATTCTTTCAACAGGGTGAGCTTCATGATGATGACTCCTGCACGGCCGGTGCATGACATAAAAACGGCCGCGTTGAAACGAAACAGTCAGGGAGATGGAACAAGGCAGGATTGGGCTCACGCCTGAAGCAATCGCCCCATCAGGGATAGGCGATGTTGCTGGCGATGCTGACGCTGACGGGTGTATCCCATGGCTGTTCCCCTGGACGGACGGCGCTGGAAACGCCACAGGCAGGTACCGCCGGAGCTGCCACAGGGCGCGTCGAACGCCCACGCAGTACCGGCCCGCAGGTCCATGGAACCTGCGCGTCGAAGCAGCCGCGACACGGCACCAGGCCGGATCGGGCACCGATCGGAGTCATCAAGAAGGGAAATCGGGGCGACCAGGATGGGTCGCGACCGGGACGCCGCCTCTCGCTGGATGGCGAGACAACGGCAGGAATCAAGGCTGCGCGTTATCTTGCCGGGACCGCGCCGGTTATCGAGACCGGCTGACTCCTGTCACTCGAACAAGTACCCACACTGGGCCTCCATTGATTGAAAACGCGCGCAGCTTACGCCGCACGTTTTATAGAGTAAACCTGGGAAAAAACCTTGCCGGGGGGAATTGAAAAGTTCTTCAGCGCAGGTTCAGGAAGGAGTGAAACATGAAACTTTCATGACCTCGGCGGCCGCTACCGCAGGGCTGCGGCAGCGGCCGGTGCATCAGCTGGCGGTGGCCAGCAGCATGTCGCGAACCGAGCGGCTGTGGCCACGGGTCTTGCCATGCTCGTACAGCGAATCGGCGATCTCCTGGGCGCGGATCGGCAGTACCGACAAGAGGGTATCGCTCAAGCCGTGGCTGGCCTGGCTGAAGCCCTGCAGGTAGACACCGGCCTTGCAGCGCTCGTCGGTGATCAGGCGGTAGTTGCGATCCACTTCGAAGTCACCGAGGTAGGCCTGCAGCGGCGCCAGCAGGTCGCGGTACAGGTTGCGCTCGTAGCCGGTGGCCAGGACCACGGCGTCGTAGTGGCGCACTTCACGCTCGCCACTGGCGCCATGGCGCAGGATCAGCTCGATGCCCAGGTCAGTGGCGGTGGCCTTCTCGACGGTGGTCAGGGTACGGAACGCATGGCGCGGGACGCCGGAGACCTTCTGGCGATAGAAGATCCCGTAGATGCGCTCGATCAGGTCGATGTCCACCACCGAGTAGTTGGTGTTCTGGTACTCGCTGACCAGGCGCTCGCGCTCGTTGTCGTTCTGCTGGAACACCAGGTCGGTGAAGGCCGGGGAGAACACTTCGTTGACGAACGGGCTGTCGTCGGCCGGCTTGAGGGCCGAGCCGCGCATGATGATGTCGGCCTGCACCGAGGGGAAGCTGTCGTTGAGGTCGATGAAGGCTTCCGCGGCGCTCTGCCCGCCACCGATGATGGCGATGTTCATCGGCTTGCCGTTGACGCAAGGCTGTTGGGCCATGCGCTCCAGGTATTGGGAATGATGGAAGACCCGCGCATCGCCCTTGAGCCCCTTGAACAGCTCCGGAACCCGTGGCGTGCCACCGGTGCTGACTACCACCGAACGGGTGGTGCGTACCTGCTCGGCGCCCTGGGCGTCACGGGAGATCACCCGCAGCGCCTCGACCTGCTGGTTGTGCAGCACAGGCTCGATGCCCAGCACTTCTTCACCGTAGCGGCTGTGCTCCTGGAAATGCCCGGCCACCCAGCGCAGGTAGTCGTTGAACTCCATGCGGCATGGATAGAAGGTGCCGAGGTTGATGAAGTCCACCAGGCGCCCGTGGTGCTTGAGGTAGTTGACGAAGGAGTAGGGACTGGTTGGGTTGCGCAGCGTCACCAGGTCCTTGAGGAAGGAAATCTGCAGTTCGCTCTGGGTCACCAGGGTGTTGCCGTGCCAGCGATAGTCCGCTTGTTTGTCGAGGTACAGCGCGTCCAGCGGACCGTGCTCCTGGCCGCGCTCTTCCAGCGCAATGGCCAGCGCCAGGTTCGAGGGGCCGAAACCGATACCGATCAAATCGTGAACGTGGGCCGATGCAATTGCCTGTGTCATTTCCAGTGTCCTCTGGATAAACCGCCTCAACGCGGGGGATAAAGTGTCACGGTGACCCGACTGGCCCGCAAAGGTCAGCAGATCGTCTGTTGAGTAGGGACGAGGACAGTGAAAAAAAATTTAACTAAATAAGACGCACTGCGCTTGGCCTATTGGGCCTCCCACTGGCGCAGGCGAACCCGGCAGTGCTTCATCGCATTGACGATGTGTTTTTCCACCAGGCTGCGGGAAATTCCCAGCTGTTCGGCGATCTGTTGGTGGGACATGCCCTCGAGCTTGCGCAGCAGGAAGCTCTCGCGGCACAGGCGGGGCAACTCGGTCAGTGCCCGTTGCAGCATCTCCAGGCGCTGGCCCTGGTCCAGGCTGGTTTGCGGCGATGGGTTGAAGTAGCGCTCCTCGTTGTCCAGCACCTCCAGGGGTTCGGACTGGCGCAGGGCGTTGCGCCGATGGCCATCGATCACCAGGTTCAGCGCCGTGCGATAGAGGAAGGCCCGCGGCTGCTCGATGGGCGTGTCGCTGGAACGCTCCAGCACCCGGACGTAAGCGTCGTGCACTACATCCTCGGCCACCTGGCGGTTACCCAGCTTGGCATGGAGGAAGCACATCAGCTCGCGATAGTAACTTTCCAACATGGCTCCCAACCGCCCCCATGACGGTTATTTCCTTGAGCGAGACCGACGTTAGCCGGTTGGCCCGGTGATTCAATGATGGCAGTTTCGACCCTGCGTAATTTATAGTAATTCTCATATAGATTTAAAGTACCGCAGGGTCGCAGTGGGTTTATTTCGCTATCCGGGCAGCTGTAACGCCATATGTCGGCAGTTAAATTCCCCCTGCGGCCTCTCGTTTACCTGACAGCTCCCCGTCCCTGCCGCTCACTCGGCAACCAGCAGCCAGCCTGTCCCCTGTGCCGGCGCTGGACCGACGGGCCGATACCTCTTGGCCGGAACCCTGCATGAAACGTCCTCGAAACTCCCGACGCGCCCTGCTTGCCGCACTCTGTGTGATCCCCATCGTCGCCATCGCCGCCTGGAAGTTCATTCCGTCAGGGCGCGACCAGTTCAGCACCGTGCAAGTGCGCCGGGGCGATATCGAAAGCAGCGTCACGGCCCTGGGCACCTTGCAACCGCGCCGCTATGTAGATGTCGGCGCCCAGGCCTCCGGGCAAATACGCAAGATCCATGTGGAAGCCGGCGATGCGGTCAAGGAAGGCCAGCTGCTGGTGGAAATCGACCCTTCCACCCAGCAGGCCAAGCTGGATGCCAGCCGCTTCGCCATCGAGAACCTGCAGGCCCAGCTGCAAGAGCAATACGCCCAGAACCAACTGGCCCGGCAGAAGTACCAACGCCAGCAGAACCTCGCCGCCGGCGGTGCGACCCGCGATGAGGACGTACAAACCGCCCAGGCCGAGCTCAAGGCCACCCAGGCACGGATCGACATGTACAAGGCACAGATCCGCCAGGCCCAGGCCAGCCTGCGCAGCGACCAGGCCGAACTGGGCTATACCCGCATCTATGCGCCGATGTCCGGCACCGTGGTCGCGGTGGATGCCCGCGAAGGCCAGACCCTCAACGCCCAGCAGCAGACCCCGCTGATCCTGCGGATCGCCAAGCTGTCGCCGATGACCGTCTGGGCCGAGGTCTCGGAAGCCGACATCGGCCATGTGAAGCCCGGCATGAGTGCCTACTTCACCACCCTGAGCGGCGGCGGCCGGCGCTGGACCAGTACCGTACGGCAGATCCTGCCGATCCCGCCCAAGCCGCTTAACGAGACCAGCCAGGGTGGCGGCAGCCCCAGCAGCACCAGCAAGAGCGGTAGCGGCCGGGTGGTGCTCTATACCGTGCTGCTGGACGTGGACAACGCCGACAACGCACTGATGGCGGAAATGACTACCCAGGTGTTCTTCGTCGCCAGCTCGGTCAAGGACGTACTCACCGCGCCCATCGCCGCCCTGCAGGACAGCGCGGAGCCAGGCCAGCAGATCGCCCGGGTGGTGGCCGACAACGGCGCGGTCAGCGAACGCCAGGTCCGGGTCGGCATCAGCGATCGCCTGCGGGTGCAGATCCTCGATGGCCTGAATGAAGGTGATCACCTGCTGATCGGCCCAGCCAACAGCAGCGGAGGCTGAATGCAGACGCCCCTGATCGACCTGCGCAACATCCGCAAATCCTACGGTGGCGGCGACAGCCCACAGGTCGACGTCCTGCGCGGCATCGACCTGTCGATCCATGCCGGGGAATTCGTGGCCATCGTCGGCGCCTCGGGCTCCGGCAAGTCGACCCTGATGAACATCCTCGGCTGCCTGGATCGGCCAACCTCCGGCGAATACCTGTTCGCCGGTGAGAACGTCGCCCACCTCGACAGCGATGAGTTGGCCTGGCTGCGCCGGGAAGCCTTCGGTTTCGTATTCCAGGGCTACCACCTGATCCCCTCGGGCTCGGCCCAGGAAAACGTCGAGATGCCGGCCATCTATGCTGGCACCCCGGCCACCGAGCGCCATGCGCGCGCTGCAGCCCTGCTGGAACGCCTGGGCCTGGGCAGCCGTACCGGCAACCGCCCGCACCAACTCTCCGGTGGCCAGCAACAACGGGTATCCATCGCCCGTGCGCTGATGAACGGCGGCCACATCATCCTCGCCGACGAACCCACCGGCGCCCTGGACAGCCACAGCGGCGCCGAGGTCATGGCCCTGCTGGACGAACTGGCCAGCCAGGGTCACGTGGTGATCCTCATTACCCATGACCGCGAAGTGGCCGCCCGGGCCAAGCGCATCATCGAGATCCGCGACGGCGAGATCATCAGCGACACCGCCGATACCGACCCTAGCGTACAGACAACTGCCAATACCGGCGCCCTGCAAGCCGTGGACCTGCGCCAGCGCCTGGCCGATGGCAGCGAGCCTACCGGAGCCTGGAAAGGCGAGTTGGTGGAAGCGGTGCAGGCCGCCTGGCGGGTGATGTGGGTCAACCGTTTCCGTACCGCCCTGACCTTGCTGGGAATCATCATCGGTGTGGCGTCGGTGGTGGTGATGCTAGCGGTAGGTGAAGGCAGCAAGCGTCAAGTGATGGCGCAGATGGGGGCCTTTGGCTCGAACATCATCTACCTGAGTGGTTATTCGCCCAACCCCCGCACCCCAGAGGGCATCGTGACCCTGGATGACGTCGCGGCCCTGGCCGCCCTGCCCCAGGTCAAGCGCATCATGGCGGTCAACGGTGCCAAAGCCGGAATACGCTTCGGCAATGCCGACTACGTGAGCTTCGTCGGCGGCAACGACACCAACTTTCCGGCGATCTTCAACTGGCCTGTAGTCCAGGGCAGCTATTTCAGCGAAGCCGACGAGCGCTCCGCAGCAGCCGTGGCGGTGATCGGCCACAAGGTCCGGGAAAAGCTGCTCAAGGGTGTGGCCAACCCCATCGGCCAGTACATCCTGATCGAAAACGTGCCTTTCCAGGTGGTCGGGGTGCTTGCCGAAAAAGGTACCAGCTCTGGCGACAGTGACAGTGACGATCGCATCGCCGTGCCCTACTCCGCTGCCAGTATTCGCCTGTTCGGCAGTCGCGACCCCCAGTACGTAGCAATCGCCGCGGCCGATGCAAGCCGGGTCAAGGAAACCGAACGTGAAATCGATGAACTGATGTTGCGCATGCACCATGGCAAACGCGACTACGAACTCAGCAACAACGCCGCGATGATCCAGGCCGAGGCCCGGACCCAGAACACCCTGTCGCTGATGCTCGGCGCCATCGCCGCCATCTCCCTGCTGGTCGGCGGCATCGGCGTGATGAACATCATGCTCATGACCGTGCGCGAGCGTACCCGCGAGATCGGCATCCGCATGGCCACCGGCGCCCGCCAGCGCGACATCCTGCGCCAGTTCCTCACCGAGGCGGTGATGCTCTCGGTGGTCGGCGGACTGACCGGCATCGGCGTGGCCCTGATCATCGGCGGCGTGCTGATCCTCAGCGAAGTGGCGGTAGCATTTTCCCTGGCCGCGGTACTCGGCGCCTTCGCCTGCGCCCTGGTCACCGGTGTCGTCTTCGGCTTCATGCCGGCCCGCAAAGCTGCCCGGCTCGACCCGGTCACGGCCCTTACCAGTGAATGATCGATCGATGAAGACCACCCTGACCCTGATTGCCGCCAGCATCTTGCTGGCGGCCTGCAGCAGCTCCACTCCACACCCGGGCAGCGGCCTGCAAGCGCCAACGGCCTGGCATGCCCCCAACAACCGCGAAGGCCAGCAACAGGACCCGCGCTGGTGGGCCCGCTTCGGCAGCCCGGAACTGGACCGCCTGATCGCCGAAGCGCGAACCGGCAGCCATGACCTCGCAGCGGCCATGGCCCGGGTCCGCCAGGCCCAGGCCAGCGCCATCGTAGCCGGCGCCCCGCTCCTGCCCTCGGTCGAAGGCAGTTTCAATGCCAGCCGGCAAAAGCGCATGGGCGGCAAAGGCAGCAACCAGCAAGGCAGCACCAGCAGCGACAAGACCACGAATACGTTCGATGCCGGACTCAGCGCCACCTACGAAGTCGACTTCTGGGGGGGCAGGCGCGCAGCCCGCGATAGCGCTCTACTCGGCGCCCAGGCCAGCGAATTCGACCGTGCCACCGTGGAGCTGACCCTGCTCAGCGGCGTGGCCAACAACTACGCCCAACTACTTGCGCTACGGGAACAGGCACGGATCGCCGAGCTCAACCTGGCCAACGCCCAGCGCGTCCTGCGCCTGGTCCAGACCCGCTACGACTCAGGCTCGGCCACGGCCCTGGAACTGGCCCAGCAAAAGAGCCTGGTGGCGAGCCAGCAACGCCAAGTACCGCTGGTGCAACAGCAGGCCGAAGAAGCCCTGATCACCCTCGCCACCTTGCTCGGCCGGCCAGTGCAGAGCCTGGCCCTGAACGCACAACCTTTCGCCGAGCTGACCTGGCCGGACATCGATGCCGGAGTCCCCAGCGAACTGCTGACCCGCCGCCCGGATATCGCCAGCGCCGAAGTCCGGCTCGCGGCAGCCCAGGCCGATGTCAGTGTGGCCCGGGCCGCCATGCTGCCCACCGTGACCCTGACGGCAAGGCTGGGCTCGAGCGCCAACAAATTCGACGACGTCCTGCGCAACCCCCTCTACAACCTGGCTTCCGGCCTGGTGGCACCGATCTTCAATGCCGGGCGCCTGAGCGCGGAGCGCGACCGGGCCACGGCACGCCAGGAGGAGCTGCTGGAGACCTATCGCGGGGCGATCATCAACGGCTTCGCCGATGTGGAAAAAGCCCTCAACAGCATTCGCGGCCTGGACCAGCAACGGCAATGGCAGAGCGAGGAGCTGGAACAGGCGCAACGGGCGTTCGATATCGCCCAGAGTCGCTACCAGGCCGGAGCCGCAGACCTGCTATCGGTCCTGGACACCCAGCGCACCCTCTACGCCGCACAGGACCAGAATGTGCAGTTGCGCCTGTCGCGATTGCAATCGAGCGTCGCGCTGTACAAGGCGCTGGGAGGCGGCTGGCAGGTATCCACGGCGCCGACGCGCTAAGCCTGCGAAAGCCCCTGGACGGCTGGCCAAGCCTTGCGCATGGCCAGCCTCGAGGACAACCGGTCGGTTGTTCGCCTAGAATCGACGGCTCGCCCTCCCATCCCCGAGCAAAGCGACCAATGCCCCGCAGAACCGAGCTGGACCAACCATTGGCTGAAGCCGTATCAGCGTTGAAGGAGGCCTTCCCGGACGGTGTCACTGCAGCGGACTACTACGCCCTGCTGGCCGTCCTGTATGAGCACTTTTCAGATCGCAACCTGGCGCAAGTCGTTGCGCAGCTGACCCAGCGCGACTCCGCACTCGTGCTGAACGACATCCACCAGGCCGTGACCCTCGCGAAACCCAGCCCGCAGGCGATCGCATCGCTGAACACTCGCTTGCACCGCCACGGCGTCGCCAAGCTCCTGGCTGACGACTGAATAACCGACACATCGACGGACCGACCAATGGATTTCGACCACTTCAAGCAACTGCTGGACCACCAGCGCAAGGCCAACCCCATCTGGTTCGAACTGCCCTCGGACAGCCTCGCCAGCGAAGCTGCAATCATCGAATTTGAAAAGGCCATGGCGCTGCGGCTCCCTGGCCAATACCGGCATTTCCTCAAGACCTATGGCGGCGGTTACTTTGCCTTGGGAATCGTGTACTCGCTGGACCAGGCCAGCGATTTCAACCTGGGTAGAAACAACAGCGTCGGCAGCAGCCATTTGCTGTTTTCAGACAATGGCTGCGGCGACTTCTACGGCTTCGGGATAGAAAACGGCCAATGCCTGGAACAGGTGCTGTTTTTCGACCACGGCCTCGAACAATGGCAACAGACCAGGTACCCAGGGCTATTCAGCTTCCTGGCCGACACGGCCCTTGCCAACTGACCCCTCTGCCTGCCAGCACCTCAGAGCTTCAGGTGCTGCGCATACCAGGGCCGCCGCGGGGCGCGCTTGAGCAGATCCGGTACCTCTTCATCGCGACTCAGGGCAATCCGCAACGCCAGCTTCATGACCTCCTGGTCCATCTCCAGCGACATTTCCCCAGGGGCATTGCCCAACGGCCCACAGCCATGGGTCGAAGCTCCCAACCAAGGGTCATCGACCTCTACCCAGCGCCCTGGCGCAAACCAGGGCACGCCATTGACCTCACGCCGTAATACTTCACCCGGGTGATAGCGTTCGTGGGCACGAAACCAATCGTCGATCCGGTCATCAATCCAGCCGTGGAACTTCCAGAACGCCGGATGCACATGGGATGAGAACGGATCACCGAGAAAATCGTTCTCCGGCTGATACCAGCGACCGGAAAAATCGGAAGAACTACGCGCCTGCATGACCGGCATGCCATTGGCCGGATCTCGAGACACGTCAGCCCAGCGCATGTGCAACCAGTCGTGCATGCCCAGCTCGATCTCGGAACCAAACTCACCCAAGGTCATGCGTCCCAGGTATTCCGGATCCTGGTACTGCGACTCCCAAACCTGGAAATTTCCATAGAAGGCTGCATCGCTCTTGAGGCCATGCAGCCACTGGGTGAATTCTTCATCATCCTCGGCTACCCAGGCAGGAGGCACCGAGCAGCCATCACGGTTCTCGTAGTAACGAATGAAGGCCTGTCGATCCTGCTCAAGGCGAGCTGCTGGCTGCGGTATCTGGCGCCACGACACCAAATCAGGTTGCAGCGAGCGCGCGTGCAACAACATGTGCCGATGCATGAACAGAAAATCGATACCTGAGGCATTGCGATGCTTGCGCCGTCCACGAGCGCCGCGCTCATGCTTCACCGGCCCCGGCTGCCAACCAAGCCCGCGCAGGCTGTTGCGCTTTTCCTTGGGCAAGGTATGCCAGCGATCACGAGAGGCGTGCCAGAGCTGATGAAACAATCGGTGCTGTGCAGAGACCAACCAGGCCAACAAGGCGGGACTCAGGCCAGCCTGCTCTCGTGCAGCAGGGAAAGGCCGCTTGCGAGCGACGAAACGTCCGGCCGGTACGGGAGCCAAGGGAGAAACCTGCAAGGACTGCACACTACCACTCAAGGTACCAGCGCCCGCATTCCCCCAACTCGCCCAGACCTCATCGAGCACTACCCGGCACTCATGGGAGGGAGAACCGGCAATCTGCCCATCGGGATACAGCCGCCAACGCAGCTTCGCAGCGTCCACCGAGGCCAGGTCACCCAAGACCAGGAATTCCCCCCCCTTTGCACCACGCAGGCTTTCGGGACGCCCCAGGAAGCCCCGCAGGCCACGCCCGGCAGGCCCGGCATCGAGCAACAACTCACAGCCACGACGAGGCAGGGCGTGAGGGCCATCGGCGTCCAGGAACTCGATATCCCAGATACCTCGCAAGTGATCGGCAAGGCGTATACCTGGATCCTGGGCTACCTCCAGCTTGGCTTCTCCCGGGGTGATTTCCTGTTCTTCCTTACGGCGAACATCCTGACGCAGCAGCTCCTTCTGGGTATAGATTGCCACGGGGATAGCCGCCCCCGTCACCGCCAGACCGGTCAAAAATCCTCGTCTTGAAAACCTCATCGCTCTACCTTTATCCAGTGGCGCGTCACGCATCTAGCTAGAACGTTGGATTTGCAGGGAAATTTACCGGCGCGCTGCATCCGAATGGCTAAATTTGCCGCCCACCAGCTCGTTTATCGCGGATAGATGTGCACAAAAAGGTCGGGCCTGTAAGCACAGCCTCCGCACGCCCGACCCCGTCATCAGCCCGCCTGCGACTGGGATAGCAATGAGCAAAATATCTGGAAAGAAAACCCTCTATCTGAGCCTGCTGATACTGATCGTCGCCGCTCTCGGTGCCGGGGCCGGAACGGCCTGGCATTACTACTGGAAGGATCGCGTGTCCTACCCCGATGAGATCGTCAAACATGCCAACGACCTGCAAGAACGCATCATCTCTTTCGACAGTCATATCACCGTGCCATTGGACTTCGGCACCGAGGGCACCGAGGCAGACAAGGACACCCAGCGCCAGTTCGACCTGATCAAGGCCGGACGTGGCAGGATGTCCGGCGCCGCCCTGAGCATCCTCGCCTGGCCGGAGATGTGGAACGGGGCGAATGCCCCCCACCATCCCACTGCCGGCTTCGTCGAAGAAGCACGCCACCAGCGCGAGACCCGCTATCGGATCATCCAGGGAATGGTGCGCGACTTCCCCAACCAGGCCGCCATTGCCTACACCCCCGCGGACCTGCGCCGCATCGCCTCCGAAGGCAAGTTGGCTGTCGTGATCAGCCTGCTCAACGCCTACGCCATGGGGAACGATCTCGACGAACTGGACAAATGGGCCGCTCGCGGCATGCGCCTGTTTGGCTTCAGCTATGTAGGCAACAACGACTGGGCTGACTCCTCGCGCCCCTTGCCATTCTTCAATGACACCCGGGACGCCCTCGGCGGTCTCTCGCCCATCGGCAAGCAGGCCGTGGAGCGGCTCAATGACCTGGGAGTAGTAATCGACGTTTCACAGATGTCCAGCAAGGCCCTGGAGGATGTAGCGACACTGACCCGCGCGCCGATCGTGGCATCGCACTCCGCACCCAGGTCGCTGGTGGATATCCCGCGCAACCTCAGCGACAAGGAGCTGCAACTCATCAAGGCCACTGGAGGCGTCATCCAGGTGGTGGGGTTTTCCACCTACCTGCGCCCGCTCAGCCAGCCAACCCTGGACCAGCTGAATGCACTGCGCCAACGCTTCGACCTGGGACCGTTGCAAGGACTGGAAAACGCCCTGATGCCGGGAGACGCTGTCATCACCATCTGGCCGGAGCAACGCTTTGGCGAATACGCCAGCTCGTTGTACGGCATCCTCGAGGAAGAGCCCAAGGCCAGCCTCAAGGATTATGTCGACGCCATCGACTACACGGTGAAGAAAGTCGGTATCGACCACGTGGGCATCAGCTCCGACTTCAACGAAGGCGGCGGCGTCGAAGGCTGGATGAGCGTGGCGGACAACCGCAACGTCACTGCGGAACTGATCCAACATGGCTATACCGACATCGAGATAGCCAAGCTCTGGGGCGAGAACTACCTGCGTGTTTGGGAACAGGTGCAAAAGTTGGCCAAGCCTGCCAAGCCCACAGTACAGCCCGACACCGCCGGTTGACCCATGATCATGAGAACCCCCGTGAGCAACCGCCGGACCTTCCTCAAGCAAGCCGGCCTACTGGCCGCAACCCTCCCCCTGGGCAATCTCGCACTCCCCACCGCGCAAGCGGCCAGCCCGCCAGCACCCAGCACTTCGAGCTGGGGTCAGTTGCGCCAGTTATTCGATCTCGACCCGGACTATATCCACCTGTCCAACTTCCTGATCACTTCTCACCCCAAGCCCGTGCGCGAAGCCATCGAAAAGTATCGTGCGGTGCTGGACCGCAACCCAGCCCTGGCGATGGACTACGACACCCAGTACACCTGGCAACGCGAAGCCCAGGTGCGCGAGAGCGTGGGCCGCTACCTGCAGATAAAGCCCTGCCAGATAGCCCTGACCGGCAGTACCACCGAGGGCCTGGCCATGCTGTACGGCGGCATCCATGTGCGCCCTGGACAGGAGATACTGACAACGGTGCATGAGCACTACTCGACCCGCAATGTGCTCAAGTACCGTACCCAGCGCGAAGGCACCCAGGTACGCACGATCGAGCTGTTCAAGTCTCCCCACCACATGTCCACCGATGAGGTACTGGGGAACATCGAGCGCAATATTCGCCCCAACACTCGCGTACTGGGCATGACCTGGGTGCAATCGGGCAGCGGTGTCAAGCTACCCATCGGCGAGATCGGCCAGCTAGTGGATCGCCATAATCGCAACCGCGACGAGGGCGAGCGGATTCTCTATTGCGTCGATGGTGTACACGGGCTCGGCGTGGAAGACATCAGCTTCGCCGACCTCAATTGCGACTTCTTCGTGGCCGGAACCCACAAATGGATGTTCGGCCCCCGAGGCACCGGGATCTTCTGCTCCCGCTCGGAAAAGCTCGAGCACCTGACGCCAATGACGGCGACATTCTCGGAGAACAAGGATTTCGCCACCATCATGACTCCCGGCGGCTACCACAGCTTCGAACATCGCTGGGCCGTGGATCAGGCCTTTGAACTGCACATGCAACTAGGCAAGGCCAATATCCAGTCACGCATCCACGAACTCAACAGTTATCTCAAGCAGCGACTACAGGAACATCCCGGCATCGAACTGGTGACCCCTCTTAGCCCGAAGCATTCGGCCGGCTTCACCTTCTTCCGCGGCAAGGGCCTGGATACCGACGCCACCGCCGCCTGGCTGATCGAGAACCGCATCCTGGTCGACGCCGTGTACCGCGATGCGGGACCGGTGGTACGCATGGCCCCCGGCGTGCTCAACAGCGAGGAAGACATCGACCGCACCATGGATCTACTGGGTAAACGCTTGCGCGGCAAGACCTCGTGACCCTGTCCTTTTCTTACATTGAAGGTTATTGACTGATGAAAACCGTCACCTATCCCTCCCTGGTCGCGCTGATCGGCTGCTTGATCAGCCTCAACGCACAAGCGGTAGAGCCGCCCAAGCCCGGCAGCGTATTCAAGGACTGCAAGAACTGCCCGGAAATGGTAGTGCTGCCCGCCGGCAGCTTTGTCATGGGCACCCCAGAAGATGAAGTCGGCCGGGAACCCGATGAGGGCCCACAACATACCGTGACCTTCAAGAAAGCCTTCGCCATGAGTCGCTTCCATGTGACCGCGGCCGAACTGGATGCCTACATCCGCGAAACGGGGACCGTGATCAAGGATGGCGATGATCGCCCCGGCCGCCTGTGCAAGGCCAGCAAGCCGAGCTACGAACAAGGGCCGCGCCAGCCGGCCGTATGCGTCGATTATGCCGACGTGCAGGCCTACGCCCAGTGGCTATCGAAGAAAACCGGCAAGCATTATCGAATGATCAGCGAAGCCGAGCGTGAATATGCCGCACGAGCGGGCAGCACCGGCTCCTTCCCCTTCCCGTTCGATGAAGAGGGTCAATACCAGATCACCAAGCACGCCAATACCTATGGCCCCAAGGATGGGTACAGCTATAGCGCCCCCGTAGGCAGCTACCCACCCAACGCCTTCGGCATGTACGACATGCACGGCAATGTCTATGAGTGGGTCGCCGATTGCTGGCATCCGGACTATATCG
Organism: Pseudomonas piscis; assembly: GCF_009380155.1. Lineage (GTDB taxonomy): Bacteria > Pseudomonadota > Gammaproteobacteria > Pseudomonadales > Pseudomonadaceae > Aquipseudomonas > Aquipseudomonas piscis. Next base: position 557,523 of record NZ_WHUV01000005.1, read on the forward strand.
GAGCTCCTGCCGATGGCAGCGCCTGGATGGAAGCATCGGAAGGCGTCTGCCTCGATGCCCAGATCCGCGGCAATGACTGGGGCGAAGCACCGGTATTTTCACGCTCGGGCAATCGCAACAGCCGCAAACGCGAAGTCCGCGGTGACTGGCTGAGTTTCCGGGTAGTGCGCGAACTGGAACAACCCGGTAGCAGCCGTCCGTGACTGCCTGCCTATCGGCGGTCAAGCGCCACAAGACGCTTGACCACCATAGGCATCAAGCCTCGACTAGCAACGGGGCGGCCGGCTGCTGCTCAAGCTGCTTGGCCAGCAGCGCCAACCCCTCGTGCAGAGCCGGGAACAGGCTGTTGTTGAAGTTGTTCCAGCGCAACTCGAGGATGGTGTCCTCAGGGGAAATTTCAGTATTGAGCACGTCGTGGAATACCTCTCCGGAATCGATACCGTTGTCCACGTAGTGGAAGGACGCCCCTGTAAGATAAAGGGGTTCAGTCGGTACAGTCTCGCGAGTCGCCCAATCCACGACCTTCTGCCCACGAGCACCATATAGAGCGTTCCAGGTGGCATAGGCACCACGGCGCTCATAAGGCGACTCGATGCGGGTGATGCCTGGGTGGATGTTCATGATCCGTCGAGCGAATGGCGCTCCTGGACGCACCAGCTCGTCGAGAATCACCAGCAGGCCGTCCAGCACCACGATATCGGCCTTGAGCTCCACCAGGGTGTCGTACAGGCGACGTTCGAAATCCTGCTTGCCGGCGATGTGTTCGGCGCTGCCACGCGGATGGCGGCGATAGATGGATGGCACGCTCAGCAACAGGTCGTTGACCAACCGCCCCTGCACGGCGAGGTCAGCCGGATACAACCACTGGCGACCCGGCTGGTAGGCAAAGCCGTAGTCGCTCACCAGTTTCTGATCCCTGGGCAATTGCTCATCATCGTCATAGATCACACCCACCAGATCGTAGGCTTCGCCCAGAGCGGTCTGGTTCAGTGCCTCCGCCAGGGATTCAAGCACCGATTTCATATAGCGTTCGTGATCCTTGTAGGCCACCGATTGCCCCGCCTTGTCGGCCGCGGCATTTCGCAGGGACCAGATGTAGACCAGATTTATCTTCTTCATGGGTTCGTAATCTAGGAAGGAATAGGGAGCTGCAACATCGTCGGCGACAGAATGCAACCACAGCATTCAGCCAAGAGTTTTCACAGCATGCTCCCTTGATGAACGAACGGCCGGCCGCCGGATTTACGCGGTATCGCTCGGTTATCACAGCGCCCCAAGCCCATCTCCCAAGGCCATGATCACCACACTTGCGCCTCTAAATCACCACGACGGTACTTCGTTTAGTCATTCAAGAGGTAATGGGTCCGACAGCGGCCCTTACGCCTGCCGCCCTGCCCGCCCTTTTTGTGCAGCAGCTTGCCCCAGCGCGGCCCATAGACCACAGATCGAAACAGGAATACCTAATGACCAATCCGGCACGCGGCGCCACCCGCGAACTCCTGGGCCTGCTACGGCCTTTCTGGTTCATCGTGACCGTCTCCATCTTGCTGGGGGGGCTCGCGGGGCTGAGCGTCACCAGCTTGCTGGCGACCATCAACAGCGCACTGAACAATGACGAGGGCATGAGCCAGGGAATCGCTCTGCTGTTTGCCGGCCTCTGCCTGGTCGCCATAGCCAGTTCGATCTTTTCCGATATCGGCAGCCACTATGTCGGGCAGAGGATCATCGCCAAGCTACGCAAGGAGTTGGGAGGCAAAGTGCTCTCGGCCCCCATCGAACAACTGGAGCGTTTTCGCAGCCACCGGCTGATCCCAGTACTGACCCACGACGTCGATACCATCAGCGACTTCGCCTTCACCTTCGCCTCCCTGGCCATTTCCCTTTCGATCACCCTGGGCTGCCTGGTCTACCTGGCTACCCTGTCGGTGCCGATCTTCCTCATGGTGCTGGTCGCCGTGGTGATCGGTGTACCGGTGCAGTACTGGGCCAGCGCCAAGGGGATCAAGGGATTCGACGACGCCCGAGAAGAAGAGGATGTGCTGCAAAAACACTACAGCGCAATTGCCGATGGCGCCAAGGAACTGCGCATCCATCGCCCTCGCCGCCAGCGCATGCTGGTGGACAAGATCCAGGCCACCGCCGACCGGATCTGCGCCCTGCAGGTCAAATCGGTGAACACTTTCATCATCGCCAGAAGCTTCGGCTCGATGCTGTTCTTCCTGGTGATTGGCCTGGCTATCGCCATGCAGGCGATCTGGCCCAGTGCCGACAAAGCGGCGATGAGCGGGTTCGTGCTGGTGCTGCTGTACATGAAAGGGCCACTGGAACACCTGCTCGGGACGTTGCCCACGGTCAATCGCGCGCGGATTGCCTTCCATCGGATCATGCAACTGTCCGAGCAGTTTTCTTCCCCCGAGCCGCATCTGCTGGATCATGACCCCGAAGTGCGCAAACAAGCGGTACAGAGCATCGAACTGTGCAACGTGCGCTACGACTATCCAACGGTAACAGGAGGCAACCCCTTCAGCCTCGGACCGGTAAACCTGAAGATCGAACAGGGCGACATCATCTTCATCGTTGGAGAGAACGGCTGCGGCAAGACGACGCTGATCAAACTGTTGTTGGGGCTCTACAGCCCGCAATCCGGTGAGGTCCGACTCAATGGCCAGGCAGTCAAGGCACAAGACCTGGACGACTACCGACAGTCATTCACCACAGTATTCGCCGACTACCATCTTTTCGACGACCTGATCCAGGCCAACCCGACCCTACCTGTGGATGTCAGTCAATACCTGGAGCGCCTGGAAATTTCACACAAGGTGAGCATCCAGGATGGCAGCTTCAGCACCACCGACCTATCTACCGGCCAACGCAAGCGCCTGGCACTGGTCAACGCCTGGCTGGAGGAACGCCCAGTACTGGTGTTCGACGAATGGGCAGCAGACCAGGATCCGACATTCCGACGAATTTTCTATACCGAGTTACTGCCCGACCTCAAGCGCCTGGGCAAAACCATCATCGTGATCAGCCACGACGATCGCTACTTCGATATAGCTGATCAGTTAGTGCGTATGGAGGCTGGCCAGGTCATGACCCACCTTCAGCCAGCATAAATATTTCCGGTTTTTCAAAACTGATGCGTCATACACAGGAATTGAGAATCAGTAGCATTAAAACTACCTCTGCCGGATTTATAAAAATATATGAGCACTCCCGCACTACACCGATTGTCACCGTTGAACAAAGCGCTGCTTTGCCAGGCATTCTCACCCAAAATGGCTTTCAGCACCCTGGGCCTGACCCTGCTTCTGCCCATGGCGGCGCAGGTGCAGGCGCAGGAAGTTCATTTCAACATCGCCTCGCAGCCCATGGCCGCGGCCCTGCAGGAGTTCGGTCGTCAGTCCAATATGCAAGTGCTCTACAGCCCGGACGATGTAGAGGGCAAGCGTAGCAACGCTCTCAGCGGCAGCTACTCGCCAGAAAAAGCCATCGCGGCCCTTCTCGACGGCACAGGGGTGGCCTACACGCTCAAGAACAATTCGGTGACCATCCTCAACCGTGCTACCAACGGTTCATTAGAGCTGGGAACCAGCACCATCAGCGGCCAGGGCCTGGGCAGCACCACCGAGGACACCGGCTCCTACACCACCGGCCCCATGCAGACCGCCAGCAAACTGGCCCTGACGGCCCGGGAAACGCCACAATCGGTCACCGTCATCACCCGCCAGCGCATGGACGACCAGAACCTGAAGTCTCTGGAAGATGTGCTCAAAAGCACCCCTGGCATCGCCCTCACTAAAGCCGGCCCGCAGCGCTCGACCTTCTACGCTCGCGGTTTCCCCATCGAGAACCTGATGACCGACGGCTTGCCCAACGACCTGTCCCACTACCTCAGCCGGGACATGAACTCATCACCCGACATGGCGATCTTCGACCGGGTCGAAGTAGTACGCGGTGCCACGGGCATGATGCAGGGCTCGGGCAACCCAGCCGCGGCAGTCAACATGATCCGCAAACGCCCGACAGCAACCCCGAGGGTCACCATCACCGGGAGTGCCGGCAGTTGGGATAACTACCGCACCGAGTTCGATGCCTCCAACGCCCTCAATGAGAGCGGCACCCTGCGTGGCCGGGTAGTCACCGCCTACCAGACCAAGGACAGCTTCCAGGATTTCGTCAGCTCCGAACGCTCGGTGTTCTATGCGATCACCGAGGCAGACCTGAACGAAAACACGACCTTCACCTTCGGCGCTTCCAATCAGAACGCCAATAACAACAGCGCCTGGGGCGGCCTCCCTGTTGCCCGCGATGGCAGCGACCTGCACCTCAAGCGCTCGACCTACCTGGGCAATGACTGGGAATACTGGGACCAGGACAACACCACGGCCTTTACCCGCCTGGAATACCGTTTCGCCAACAATTGGAAAATGCTCCTGGCCGCCAGCAAGAGCTGGTCGGACGTGAAGATGCATGGATCCATTCCAACACGCACCATGGAAAGCAACTATCTTGAATTCGGCCAGAACATCGGTCGCTACGAATACGAGGACCAACAAAACAGCTATGACGGTTATGTGACCGGTCCGTTCTCGCTGTTCGGCCGCACCCATGAATTGGTCGTGGGCGCCAGCCGACGCGACTTGTCGTTCAAGGGCAAGGGCAACCCCGACGACTTCTCTACCCAGACCAATATTTACCGTCCCAGCGGTATTCCCAAGCCTGATATGAGTGCCACTCCCTGGACTCAGCACCGTACCAGCGAGCAGGAAGGTACCTATATCACCACCCGGTTGAATATCACCGATGACCTGAAGCTCATCCTTGGCGGACGCCTGGATTGGTACAACTATGATGTAGTCACCACCTGGAATGGCAAACCCAACGCCTCCAGCGTGCCGAACAAAGTCACACGCAATCTGACACGCTATGCCGGGGCGATTTACGACCTTGACCAGAATCACTCGGTCTATGTCAGCTATACCGATATTTTTCGCCCCCAGACCGAACTCGATACTCAAAACAATGCCCTCAAGCCCATCGAAGGCAAGAATTACGAGTTGGGTATCAAGGGCGAGTACTTCGATGGCAGCCTGAATGCCAGCGCAGCCATCTTCCGTATCGACCAGCAAAACCGCGCCAAGGAAGTGAGTAACCGCAACCAGTGCATGCCAGCAGGAACCACCTGTTACGAGGCAGCTGGCGAAGTCCGCAGCGAAGGTATCGAACTGGAAATCAACGGTTCCCTGGCTCCAGGATGGGAGCTGGGAGCCGGCTACACCTATGCCGCGGCCAAATACACCAAGGACACCAACCCGGACAACGAGGGTCGCCTGTTCAGCACCAATATCCCACGCCACATCTTCAAGGCCTTCACCACCTATCAACTGCCTGGGGACCTTGATCGCTGGACTATCGGTGGCGGCCTCTATCGGCAGAACACCGTCTACAACAAAGGTACTAACGACGTTGACGCCCCGCCGCCCTACGATTACCGCATCGAACAAAAGGCCTACACCTTGGTGGACCTGATGGCCAGCTACAAAGCCACGGAGAATGTCGATGTGCGCTTGAACCTGAACAACATCTTCGACAAACGCTACTACCAGGACATCAGTTCCAATCCCGACTTTGGCAACAGCCTGTATGGCGATCCACGTAACGCCACGGTCACGGTTCGCTGGTCACTTTAAAACCCATCCAGCTCCCGCAACTCTCTAGAAATGGGGCTGCCACAACCAGTGGCTGCCCCACAAGAACTCCTACCGACATCAGGCAAGCCACGTAATCGCATTACCTGGTTGCCATGAGCCCCTTCTTCTCCCTATCCCCTTCTACCTTGGTTTCGCCAGCGATCCTGGGATCGCACCCATGAATCTGACGGCATATCCACTTTCGCCAGTCGATGCAGATAGCCAACGAGACCTGGCTCCAATCTCGAACACATATTCCCCCTCCAGCAAACGCTCAATGATTCATAAGCATGTGGGTACGCCAGGCCCTGGCGACAAAAGGCATGACTGATTCCGGTTAATGGCAGTTGGCGCGTCATATAGATGCAACTGAGAATCAGTAGCAATAAAAACATTACATCTGCCAAATCCACAAGAGCACATGAGCATGTTTGCAAAACACCGATTGTCTCCTCTGACCAAAACACTGCTTTGCCAGGCGTTCTCACCCCAGATAGCTTTCCGCCCCCTGGGACTGGCCCTGCTTCTGCCTATGGCGGCGGAGGTACAAGCTCAGGAGATCCACCTCAATATCGCGTCGCAATCCATGGCCGCAGCGCTGCAAGAACTGGGGCGCCAAGCCCACTTATCGATGCACTACAGCCCCAGCGACGTAGAAGGCAAGCGTAGCAACGCTCTCAGCGGCAGCTACTCGCCAGAAAAAGCCATCGCGGCCCTTCTCGACGGCACAGGGGTGGCCTACACGCTCAAGAACAATTCGGTGACCATCCTCAACCGTGCTACCAACGGTTCATTAGAGCTGGGAACCAGCACCATCAGCGGCCAGGGCCTGGGCAGCACCACCGAGGACACCGGCTCCTACACCACCGGCCCCATGCAGACCGCCAGCAAACTGGCCCTGACGGCCCGGGAAACGCCACAATCGGTCACCGTCATCACCCGCCAGCGCATGGACGACCAGAACCTGAAGTCTCTGGAAGATGTGCTCAAAAGCACCCCTGGCATCGCCCTCACTAAAGCCGGCCCGCAGCGCTCGACCTTCTACGCTCGCGGTTTCCCCATCGAGAACCTGATGACCGACGGCTTGCCCAACGACCTGTCCCACTACCTCAGCCGGGACATGAACTCATCACCCGACATGGCGATCTTCGACCGGGTCGAAGTAGTACGCGGTGCCACGGGCATGATGCAGGGCTCGGGCAACCCAGCCGCGGCAGTCAACATGATCCGCAAACGCCCGACAGCAACCCCGAGGGTCACCATCACCGGGAGTGCCGGCAGTTGGGATAACTACCGCACCGAGTTCGATGCCTCCAACGCCCTCAATGAGAGCGGCACCCTGCGTGGCCGGGTAGTCACCGCCTACCAGACCAAGGACAGCTTCCAGGATTTCGTCAGCTCCGAACGCTCGGTGTTCTATGCGATCACCGAGGCAGACCTGAACGAAAACACGACCTTCACCTTCGGCGCTTCCAATCAGAACGCCAATAACAACAGCGCCTGGGGCGGCCTCCCTGTTGCCCGCGATGGCAGCGACCTGCACCTCAAGCGCTCGACCTACCTGGGCAATGACTGGGAATACTGGGACCAGGACAACACCACGGCATTTACCCGCCTGGAATACCGTTTCGCCAACAACTGGAAAATGCTCCTGGCCGCCAGCAAGAGCTGGTCGGATCTGAAAATGCTCGGTTCCATCCCTCTGCGCATGGGCGCCAAATATGACGAGTTCGGCCAGAACATCGGTCGCTACGAATACGAGGACCAACAAAACAGCTATGACGGTTATGTGACCGGTCCGTTCTCGCTATTCGGCCGCACCCATGAATTGGTCGTGGGCGCCAGCCGACGCGACTTGTCGTTCAAGGGCAAGGGCTTGCCCATTGATATTCCGACCTATACCAATCTGAAGAACCCCAGCAGCATTTCCAAACCAGACTTGAGTGCCACACCGTGGACCCAGCGTCGGACCAGCCGAGAAGAGGGTGCCTATGTCACTACTCGCCTGAGCCTCACCGATGACCTGAAACTCATCCTTGGCGGACGCCTGGACTGGTACGATTTCGATGTGGATACCCGCTGGCAAGGCAAGGCCTCGGCCAATAGTCGTCCAAATAAAGTAACGCGTAACCTGACACGCTATGCCGGAGCGATTTACGACCTTGACCAGAATCACTCGGTCTATGTCAGCTACACCGACATTTTCAAGCCACAGACCGAGCTCGATGCCTCCAACAGCGCCCTCAAGCCCATCGAAGGCAAGAATTACGAGTTGGGTATCAAGGGCGAATACTTCGATGGCAGCCTGAATGCCAGCGCAGCCATCTTCCGTATCGACCAGCAGAATCGAGCCAAATTACTCAATCCCAAGCAATGCAATCCAGTGGGAAGTGCCTGTTACGAGGCTGCGGGAGAAGTCCGTAGTGAAGGCATCGAACTGGAAATCAACGGTTCCCTGGCTCCAGGGTGGGAATTGGGAGCTGGTTATACCTATTCCGCCGCCAAATACACCAAGGATGCCAACAAGAGCAATGAAGGTCGCCTGTTCAATACCGAGATTCCTCGCCACATCTTCAAGGCCTTCACCACCTATCAACTGCCTGGGGACCTGGATCGCTGGACCATCGGTGGCGGCCTGTACCGGCAGAACACCGTCTACATCAAGGGCACGAACGATGCCGATGGCCCACCACCCTATGGCTACCGCATCGAACAGAAGTCCTATGCCGTGGTGGATCTCATGACCAGCTACAAAGCCACGGAGAATGTCGATGTACGCTTGAACCTGAACAACATCTTCGACAAGAACTACTACCAGACCATCAGTTCCAACACCGACTACGGTAACAACCTGTATGGCGAACCACGCAACGCGATGGTAACGGTGCGCTGGTCTCTCTGAACATCCCTCCCGAGCCAGGGGGCAGCGCCTTCAGCAATGGCTCCTCGGAGTGATTGGCCTGGAGTGATGCCTCCCTGACTCCACCTAGATATATCCTCCTGGATCAGGCAGATCTGCTGGCCAGCCTCGACTCCTTTCCCTTTCATGCCCACAAAAAAAGGCCTGGACCGTTACCGGTCCAGGCCTGGCTGAAGCTACAACTCAGTTCAGGAAAGTCAGCAGATGCTCCCTGAAACTCTCCAGGAGCTCGGTGGAATAAACCATCCCCTCGTGATCACTGGTGATTCGCAGCGAAGCCCGCAGGGTGCCCTCCTGAACCAGGCCACCCAGGGCCTGATCGAGTTCGTCAATCTCCTCTTCAGTATAGTCGCTGGACCACCACAGATGCGGCCCGACCTGCAGCGTCCGATAGGCATACTGTGCGAACAAGTTGCTCAAGTCCTCGAACACCGAATGAATCAATGAAGCGTCGAACTCTGCCTTGAACGCACTCGCGGCCCGTTCAAGCTCGGCGGCATCCAGCTGTACATGGCTGACGACCCAGGCATGAATGCTCTCCCAAGTCAGCTCGGCCTCCTGTGCCAGGCGACTACCGATCAGTTCGGCATTGCCAGGGAACAACAGGCTCAAGCGCTCGATCACCGCTTGCCACTCGGACTCAGTGTTCACAGGCTTGGGCGCGTCTCGTTCCAGCAGATGGGACACGCCCTTGACCTGGGGCGGTGTCGGGTCGAACAGACCGAGGAAACGTACCTCTTCACCTGCCGCCTCCAGCTCGCTGGCTGCATCCATAGCGATCGAGCCTCCCAACGACCACCCCAGCAAGTGGTATGGCCCGCTCGGTTGGATCTTGCGGATATTGGCCACATAACGCTGAACCATGGCATGCCATGAAGCCTCGCTCCAGTCTGCTTGCAAGTAGGATTGATGCAACACGCCATACACCGTGCAGCAGTCACGCAACTGCTCGGCCAATGCGAGGTAGCCGTAGACACTCCCTCCCGCCGGGTGGAAACAGAACAGCGGCTGGCCCGTACCTCCCAGCAAGATGATGTTGTCTGTCCCGCGCGGGTTGTCGGTGACGATCGAGCGGGCCATTTGCGCCACGCTCGGCGCAGTGAACAGGGTGTTGACACCCAGCTCCAGGCGCAACGTCCGATTGATCATCCCGATCAACCGCAGCGCATCCAAGGAATGCCCGCCCAGCTCGAAGAAGTTATCGTCACGGCCAATCCGCTCGCACCCCAATACTTCGCTCCAGAGTGCAGCGATCTGTTCCTCCAGCCCCCCCTGAGGAGCCTGGTATTGGTGCTGCAGCATGGTCGCATCGACGGCTGGCAGGGCCTTGCGGTCCAGCTTGCCGTTGGGGCTCAGCGGCAGGGATTCAAGGAACAACAAGTGCGCAGGCAACATGTAGTCCGGCAATACGTCCTTGAGGGCTATTCGCAATTGCTCGCGCAGAGCGGCCTGCTCCTCGATAGAGCGCGCCATCTCACCCACGGTCGGAACGATGTACGCCACCAGCGAAGGTCCGCCAGCTCCATCCTGGGCCAGGACAATCGCCTCGCGCACCTGCTCCTGCTCCAACAGACGCGCCTCGATTTCACCCATTTCGATACGGAAACCGCGAATCTTCACCTGATGGTCGATACGCCCGGCGTAATCGATCACGCCAGCGGCATCGTAACGAGCCAGGTCGCCGGAACGATACAAGCGCCCACCATCGGTGCTGAACGGATCGGGAATGAAGCGTTCCGCCGTCAGCCCCGGACGATCGTGATAACCCCGTGCCAGCAGATCACCACCGATCATCAATTCACCGATAGCGCCTGGCAACGGCAGCTGACCGCTGGTATCCAGCAGGTAGATAGCGCGACCCGGCAGCGCCTTGCCCAGAGGGATCATGCTTGGCAACGGTTCGTCACCCTGGAGGTAACGCGTGCAATCATGGGTAGCCACACTCACCGTGGCCTCGGTGGGCCCATAGGTATTGAGCAGGCAGGCATCCTTCAAGCCGGCCTTCTTCCAGGCCGCCACACCTTCGGCCGCCATCGCTTCGCCACCCAGGTTGAGCTGGCGCAGGCGCCCGAAGTCGCGGGGTTCACCAGCAGCGAAATCCTTGCCCAGCATGAACCAGTAGGCGGTGCTCAAGTCGACGATGCTGATGCCCTGCTCGATCAACTCGCGGTAGAAGGTTTCGCTGTCCCACAGCTCCTTGCCACGAATCACCACCGAGGCGCCGCAGATCAGCGCCGGATACAGCTGTTCGACAAAGGCGTCGAAGTTGAAGGTCGAGAACTGCAAGCCACGGTCGGCAGCAGACATATTGAAATGACTCACCGAGGCACGGGCGTGCTGGCTCAAGGCGTTGTGGCTGATGCCCACGCCCTTGGGTCGACCGGTGGAGCCGGAGGTGTACATCACATAAGCCAGGTTTTCGGCATCGCTGCGCTGTGCTGGATTGCCAACCGCCTCGGTGGTGGACCAGGCCTGGCACTGATCCAGGCACAAGTACACAAGCTGATCAGGGATTGCCAGGCGCTCCAACAACGGCGACTGGGTCAGCAGTAGCTGGATCCCGCTGTCCTGCATCATGTAGTGCAGGCGATCCTGGGGATATTCAGGGTCCAGGGGCACATAGGCGCCGCCCGCCTTGAGCACCGCCAGCAGGCCGACGATCATGTCCAGCCCACGCTCCACGGCAATCCCCACCCGCACATCCGGGCCCACCCCCAGCTCGATCAGCTTGTGGGCCAACTGGTTGGCCCGCTGGTTGAACTGGCCGTAGCTCAGTTGCTGGTCGGCGCACAACAGCGCCAGCGCATCAGGGGTCCGCTCGGCCTGCATCTCGAACAACTGGTGAACATTCAAGCCACGGCCTATCGACCCCAGGTCACGACTGGATTGGCCTTCAACGCGCGCGTGCTCTCCAGCACTGAGCAGAGACAGATCCCCCAGGCACAGGTGAGCACGGTCGAGCATACCCAGCAGCAACTGCTGCAATCCTGCCGCCAACTGATTGATCACCGTGGAGCTGAAGTGCTGTAACGAATAGCTATAGTCGAAGGACAACAACTCGGTCACGTACACCGACAGCGTCAGCGGGTAGTTGGTCTGTTCGTGATTGCCCACCGCTCCGAAACGCAATTGCGCCGGGGCACCTTTCTCCAGCGCCTCGGATACCGGGTAGTTCTCGAACACCAGGATGTTGTCGAACAGGGCCTCGCCTCCCAGGCCGGCCCAACGCTGCACTTCGTACAACGGTGTGTGCTCGAAGTCGCGCAGGGCCAGGTTGCGCTCCTGCACCAATTGCAGCCAATCGCCGACCGGCATGTCCGGACGCGGCGCAGCCACCACCGGCAAGGTGTTGATGAACAGGCCGATCTGCTGCTCCACGCCCTTGAGTTCCGCCGGGCGGCCAGACACCGTGGCACCGAACACCACCGTGTCCTGGCCCGTACAGCGTTGCAGCAACAGCAACCAGGCCGCTTGTACCAAGGTGTTGACCGTGACCTTCTGCTGTCGGGCGAACTCGCTCAAGCGCCGGGTCTGCTCGGTATCCAGCGTATACACCTGTTCAGCGTGCCCTGGCATACCGGGAACATCCGAGGTGATGGCCTGGGCCAGGCGGGTTGGCTCGTCCAGGGCCAGCAGTTGCTCTTTCCAGAAGCGCTCGCAAGCCTGAGCATCCTGGCGTTGCAGCCAGCCAATGTAATCCCGATAGCGACCTGGAGCCGCGGGGGATGGCTGCCCGTCGTAGCGTTGCAGCACTTCCCCGAGCAACTGCGAGTTGCTCCAGCCGTCCATCAGGATGTGATGGTTGGTATAGATCAGGTGGTAACGCTGTTCACCAGTGCGCACCAGGGTCAGGCGCAACAGCGGTGCAGCCTGCAGATCGAAACCACGCTGACGCTCGGCCTCGGCCAGGGTGTCGAGCGCCTCGGCCAATTGCGGCTGAGCGCGCCAGTCATATTCGGCACACTCCAGGGTTACCTGCTTGTGCACCATCTGGATCGGTGTCGACACATCGCCCTGCCAGAGGAAACCGGTACGCAATATGTCATGCCGATCGATGGTGGCCTGCCAGGCCTGGCGGAAGCGTCCGGAATCGAGTCCATCCACGTCCACTCGCAGTTGGTTGATGTAGTCGCCACCATCCTGCTCGTACAAGGTATGGAACAACATGCCTTGCTGCATGGGCGACAGCGGGTAGATATCCTCGATCTGGCTTGCCAGCACTGGCAAGCCATCCAGTTGCTGCTGGTTCAGGCTCGCCAACGGGAAGTCCGATGGGGTCACGCCGCGATGCTCGGGCTGGCTGCAATGCTCGATCAGCGCCTTGAGCTCCTCGGTGTATTCATCTGCCAGACGCTGGATGGTCGCCGGCTCGAACATGGCCTGGCTGAAGGTCCAATCCAGCTCCAGTTCACCACCATAGACCTGGCCATTGATGGTCAGCCAATTGCCCAATGGCGCTTGCAGACTCTGATCCTCGCCCTTGGCTTCTACTGCGGGGGCGAACCAGGTATCTGGTTCGTCAAAACTGCCGTCGAACTGGCCCAGGTAGTTGAAGGTGATACGCGGTACCGCCAGAGCGGCCAGGGTCTGTTGTGCGGCCTCATCCCCCAGGTAACGCAGGGCACCAAAACCTATGCCCTTGTTCGGTACCGCGCGCAGTTGCTCCTTGATGAACTTGATCGAGTCGGCCAGGGCCGGCTGCGGTGTCAGCTTCACCGGGAACACACTGGTAAACCAGCCCAAAGTACGAGTCAGGTCGATGCTGTCGAACAGGTCTTCGCGACCGTGGCCTTCCAGTTGGACCAAGGCACTGGTTTCGCCGGTCCAGCGGGTGATGACCCGAGCCAGGGCGGTCAGCAGCAGATCGTTGATCTGGGTGCGATAGGCCGCCGGGGCCCCTTGCAGCAGACGCTGGGTATCGACCTTGTCCAAGCGCGAACTCAGGCTGATAGCGTGCTGGTTCTGCAGTCCTCCTGCCTGGTCATCACAAGGCAGGCTCTCGCCGCCATCTTGCAACTGTGCCTGCCAGTACAGCAGCTCCTGTTGCAGTGCCGGGCTACGGGCGTAAGACTGCAAGTGCTCAGCCCAGGCCTGGGTCGAGCTAGTCTTGGCCGGCAGTGGTTGAGCACCCAACAAGCGCTGCAGGTCCTCCAGCAAAATACGCCAGGACACCCCGTCCACCACCAGGTGGTGGATGGCCAGCAGCAAACGCTGGCTCTGGTCGGCCAGGGTCAGCAGCACCCCGCGCAGCAGCGGCCCCTCTTGCAG
>NZ_WHUV01000006.1 GCF_009380155.1 Pseudomonas piscis
TACATCCGCTTTTACAATCACCGTCGCCGCCACTCGACGTTGGGCTATCTCAGCCCGATGGAGTTTGAGCGGCGCTATGCGAGCAGTAACTCTTAACTACCTGTCCACCAGCTCCGGGACAGACCAGTCCGATGACGAGGAGTACAAGCTGTACGAGAAGATCTATCTAGCTGAGATTGATCGGAAGGAGAAGCTGATCTCAAGATTGAACCTCCCGCTCGCGTTGATTGTCGCCCTACTCAGCTTCCTTTCCTACCTTCTTCCCAAGGCTCCACCTACAGATACAACCGCAGGAATCTACTTCTGGATTCTGTACCTAGGGGCAGGGATATTTGTTGTTAGGGCAATGTGGCACTTTGCTTGGGCCTGGCGTGTCCGTTTTCACGATTTGGCCATACCTCTGGCCGAGAAGCTCGAAGCCCACCGAAAGACACTCATTGAGTACTACGATGGAAGTGTCGAGCAGGCCAACAGCTTCTTCATGCAGATCATGGTGGATTATTACGTCATGGGAGCCACGAGGAATGCCACCAACAACGATCGACGAAGCTCCGAGTTGGATGCCTTGTCGAGAAATGTCATCTACGCTGTGATCTGGTCAATGACTTCTTTTCTTCCTATTTACGTATCCACCCAGCCTTAGGAGCACTTTATGTCCGAGCGAAAGCCTCCACCGCCGCCGCCGCCGCCAATGAGAAACATCAAGAGTGATGAAGATCTTCCTCGACGCGTACCGCCACCACCGCCTTCGCCGCCAAAGAGAAGGTAGGAGCAAGCCCTCTTAGGAGGGCTTTTTTGTGCTAGCCATTTAGCACGGTGTTGCTGGAGCACATTTCGATTTAGGTATATGTTTAGGTATACGACCTCAGATACTATTTTACAGGTTTCCAAAGTTATCTGGTCTGTAGGTGCATAGTTCGATTCCTGTCTCCGCACCACTGACACCCGACAAAGCCCGCCTGCCGCGGGCTTTTTCTTTCTTGGCTCCGCCTTACCTGACCTTGCGGTTCAAGTTATCCACATCGCGCTGGAGCCGTTGCAGATCGCTACCCTGGTCGCGCAGTTCACGCTTGATGTCGGACAGGTCACCAGAGTTCGAACTGCTGCCGTTGTTGCGCTTGAGGTCGGCAATCGTCCTGGCTTGGTCGTCGACGGTGCGTTTGAGCTTTTCCATCTCGGCGCTGGTGTTCTTCAAGGCGTCCCGCAGTTTTTGCAGGTCCTCGCTACTGAAATCCGAGCTGCGCAGGCTGATATCGCCGCTGGGCGCTCGATGAACAGTGCCAAGCTTGTCGTAGGAGGAAGGGTTGGCGTCGTCGAACTCGACAGCGGCTTGGACCGTACTGCCCAGCAGGGCCAGGGTGCAGGTTGCGAACAGGATGGGGGCGAAAGAAGAGCGACGGGACATCACTGCAGTTCCTTGTGAGATGCCGATATGGCACATCGCTACGACTGCATCCGACGAACCTTGTTCCCGGGGTGAAGCGAGAAGATACCGCCGTTGCAGGGAAATCTGCGGTTTTTCCCACAAGGCTGCATTGAGTCATATAAATCACCGGCCAAAGCCCCTATATTCGGTCCCTGTCTGAGTACCAGCATGCTGTTTTCAGATGATCCCGAATGGCTCTGCAGGCCGGTTGAATCGAGCGGCCCAGAGATCCCAGCGACCCCGATCCACTTCCATTCCCATGATCAGAGAGAACGAGATGATTCCTAAAGAGGCAAGAATCGACGTAGCGCTTGAAAGGTACCTGGCTGCCACGCCTTCCTTGCAAGAAGAAATCAGCGCCCTGAGCCCTGAGGAACAGAAGCAACAGGCGCAATGGGCCTTTGAAGACGAGGCGGAGTCTCGCGGTATCGAGCCGTGGGAACTGGTGCTCGACCTGGTGGCCGAGACACCCGAGGAGCTGAAGGCCATGCGCCTGGAAGTACACCAGGAGGTTGCCGAGGCACTGGGCATGGATCTTCAGGACTATCTGGAACTCAACGAAATCGACGATTGAGCGCTAGCGGCGGCAAGCTTCAAGAACGCTTCTTGAAGCTTGTAGCCAAACCCGCCGCAGTTTTCAGAGGCTCAGGCGCATGGACAGGTCCAGGGCCTTCACATCCTTGGTCATGGCGCCGATGGAGATGTAGTCCACGCCGGTCTCGGCGATCGGACGCAAGGTACTTTCGTTGATCCCGCCGCTGGCTTCGAGCTTGGCCTGGCCAGCATTCAGGCGCACAGCCTCGCGCATGTCGTCCAGGCTCAACTCGTCGAGCATGATTATATCGGCACCCGCCGCCAGCGCTTCTTTCAATTCCACCAGGCTTTCCACTTCCACCTCCACCGGCTTGCCCGGGGCGATCTTGTGGGCGGCGCTGATCGCCTGGGCGATACCACCGCAGGCGGCGATATGGTTTTCCTTGATCAGGAAGGCGTCATACAGGCCGATGCGGTGGTTGTAGCAGCCGCCGCAGGTGACTGCGTACTTCTGTGCCAGGCGCAGGCCGGGCAGGGTCTTGCGGGTATCCAGCAGCTTGACCTGGGTATCGGCGACAAAGTCCGCCAGGTAGCGAGCGCGGGTGGCCACCCCCGACAGCAGTTGCAGGAAGTTCAAGGCGCTGCGCTCGCCGGTGAGCAGCGAGCGGGCCGGGCCTTCGAGATGGAACAGCGCCTGGTTGGGCACTACCCGCTCGCCATCCGCCACCTGCCAGTGCACGGCGACCCGTGGGTCCAGTTGGCGAAACACCGCATCGACCCAGGCGGTACCACTGATCACCGCCGCTTCCCGGGTAATGATGGTGGCCTTGGCCAGGCGTTCGGCCGGGATCAGTTGCGCGGTGATATCGCCGCTGCCGATGTCTTCCAGCAGTGCGCGGCGCACATTGGCTTCGATTTCGGCGGTCAGGTCGGCGAGGCGTAGATTCGGCATAACGGACTCCACAAACAAGGTGCGCCGATTATAGGGGCATGGGATCGGCGAACCCAAGGCGGCTAATCGGCAACCCCGGGCCGAACCTGTGTTTCGTCGCTTTGTCTTAATTGATGAGAGATTTTTCCTAGAAACCTAAGGGTTATTTCCGAGGAGTCGACAGAGTCTGCTGGCGCAACAGGGGAGTTTTACAAGATAATGCGACTTGTAATTGACGTCATAGCTTTGACGTGTCTTTGGCTTCCCCTTACATGAAGTGCAGCGCAGTGCATTTATGCCTTCGCTCAGAGTCGGCTGTGAGCGTCACCGGCTCGGCAGGACCTTGATATCGAACCGAAGAAACACCTTTGCAGGAGGCTTGGATGCACAACGACGGGAATGTAGTGCCTTTGCACAAGGCCGCTACAGAACAGGCGAGCGCTTCGCCGTTGGCCCGCCTGCCTGTGATTCTGCTTCAGGTTCGTGACAAGGCCGCCCAGCAGCTGCGCCATGGCTTGCAAGAGCTGTTCGATAACGCCGACGACACCTTGTTCGAGATGGCTGACCGGGCCCAGGACAACATCGAGCAGAACATCCTGTTCGAGGCCATGCGCGACCTGCGCCTGAAGCGCAAGAGCATCGAGCGCGGCTTTCTCGAGAAGTTCTTCGAGGCCTTTGCCGGCCTGGTCCAGTACGACCCGGCCCTGGTCATCGCCCATGCCGCGGCCTACGACCCGGAGCAGCAACCCACCCGCGATGACCTGGAAAAGACCGTCGCCGTGGATGCCATGGTGGCCAAGGTGCTCAACCGGGCCGGCTTCGCCCTGGGGCACCTGACCGCACGCCTGGGAGTATTGCTGGGCCGGCGCCTGGCCGAAGGCGAGAACCCCCTGGGGCCGGCGCTGCTCTGCGAATATTTCCTGCAGGCCGGGCGCAGCCTGGGGGTGGAGATCAAGGTCAAGCTGATCATCCTCAAGCTGTTCGAGCGCTACGTGCTCAGGGAGGCCGAGCAACTCTATGCCGAGGCCAACCAGTTGCTGATCGCCACCGGGATCCTCCCCGACCTGCTGCCGGCCCCGGCGCGGCGTGCTTCGGACCGGGTCCGCGCCGAGGTCCAGGACGAGGCTGGCCAGGGCGGCGCTGGTAAAACCGGACAACATCCCTTCGACGAAAGCGTCCAGGAAGTCTTCGCTGCCCTGCAGACCCTGTTGCTCCATGTGCGCGGCAGTGTGGCGCCGACCCTGGAAGCCAGCGCCGAGACCCAGCCGATCTCCACTCGCGACCTGCTGCGCCTGCTCTCGCACCTGCAGCAGTACGTGCCGCCACCCAGCCTCCAGGACGATTTCGACCTGCGTAACCAGCTGGAGCAGTTGCTGACCCGGGTCAGCGTCAAGAGCGGCAAGTCGCGGGTGGTGGATGTGGCCGACGAAGACGTGATTAACCTGATCGCGATGCTGTTCGAATGCATCCTCGACGACCGCAACCTGCCGGACTCGCTCAAGGCGCTGATCGGCCGCCTGCAGATCCCCATGCTCAAGGTGGCGGTGCTGGACAAGAGCTTCTTCAGCCGTGGCAGCCATCCAGCCCGGCGCCTGCTCAATGAAATCGCCGCCGCAGCCATGGGCTGGGGCGGCTGTGACGACCACCAGCGTGACAGCCTGTACCTGCGTATCGAACAAGTGGTGCAGCGGCTTTTGAGCGAGTTCAGCGACGACCCGGCGATCTTTTCCGAGCTGCTGGCGGACTTCCTGGCCTTCACCGCGGACGAGCGTCGTCGGGCCGAGTTGCTCGAACAGCGCACCCGCGATGCCGAAGAAGGCCGGGCCAAGGCCGAGCTGGCCCGGCGCCGGGTGGAACAGGCGCTGAACCAGGCCTTGCTGGGCAAGGTCATGCCCCAGGTGGTGGTGGATTTCGTCCGCGATGCCTGGAGCCAGGTACTGTTGCTCAGTTGCCTGAAGCACGGCGACGACTCGCCGCAGTGGCAGGCGGCCGAACAGACCATGGAACAACTGATCTGGAGTGTGCAGCGCCACGCCGAGCCGGACACCGCCATGCGCCTGCTGGCCCTGGTGCCCGGCCTGCTCAAGGGGCTGCGCGACGGCCTGAGCGGCGCGGCCTTCGATCCTTTCGCCACCAGCGAATTCTTCGCCCAGCTGGAGCTTCTGCACCTGCAGGTGTTCGAGCACCAGGCCCTGGCCACGCAACAGCCTGTGGTCGCCCAGGAGCCGGCACCTACGGACATGGTCGAGGTGGCCCAGCAGATCGTCCTGCCCAGTGCCGAGGAAGGCCCGCTGGAAGCGGCGCCCCTGGCCTTGCCGGTCAATGACCCGAGCCTGCAACTGGTGGACCAGCTGCGCCTGGGGGCCTGGGTCGAGTTCCAGGAGGATGAAGACAGCATCTTGCGCTGCAAGCTGGCAGCCATCGTTCCCCATCCCGTGGCCAAGTACGTATTCGTCAACCGTACCGGGATGAAGGTGCTGGAGCGCACTCGCATGGGCCTGGCCCTGGAATTCCAGCGTGGCGCGGTACACGCCCTGGACGACACCCTGCTGTTCGACCGGGCTCTGGAATCGGTGATCGGCAATCTGCGGCGCCTCAATCACGGCAAGTGATCGCAACCGGCACCGGGATCGCGGCATACTGGGCCACTCAAGGCTTTAGTTGAAGGAATCGGTATGCGGCTGGACCCTGCCACGGGTTGGTGCGATGGCGTACTTCACTGTCCGTCACCCAATTTCAATGAACGCCCGGCGGGCGAGATTTCCCTGCTGGTGATCCATAACATCAGCCTGCCGCCGGGGCAGTTTGGCACCGGCAAGGTGCAGGAATTCTTCCAGAATCGCCTCGATGTCACAGAGCATCCCTATTTTGCCGGGATCGCCGACTTGCGCGTGTCCGCGCATTTTCTGATCGAACGTGACGGCGCGGTCACCCAGTTTGTCTCCTGTCTGGAGCGGGCCTGGCATGCCGGGGTGTCGAGTTTCGAGGGGCGCGAGACCTGCAACGACTTTTCCCTGGGTATCGAGCTGGAAGGCACCGACGAGCTGCCGTTCACCGATGCCCAGTACCAGGCGTTGAATCTGTTGACCGAGCAATTGCAGGCGGCCTTCAGCGCCATCACGCCACACAGGATTTGTGGCCATAGCGATATCGCGCCCGGGCGCAAGACCGATCCGGGCCAGGCTTTCGACTGGGCACGCTATCGTGCCGCCTTGGAGAAGGGGGAAGGGCAATGAGTTTTCTGGTGTTGCTGCTGGCGGTGTGGATCGAGAAGTTCTCGGCCCTGCGCCAGAAAGTGCAGCGCGACGGCTGGTGGCTGACGCGCCTGGCACGACTGGAATCGAGCCCGCGCATGGCCGGGCGTCCCTGGAGCCTGCTGGGCTTGCTGGTGCTGCTGCCGGTGCTGGTGCTCGGTTTGCTGTTGCTGATCTTGCAGCCGCTGGCCTACGGCCTGCTGGCGGCGCCGCTGCACCTGCTGGTGGTGATCTACGCCCTGGGGCGCGGCGACTTGCTCGGCGGCCTGGGGCCGTTCCGCGATGCCTGGCGGCGCGAGGACCTGCAAGCGGCGCTGCACGTGGCCAAGCGTGACCTGGGCATTGGTGGCGACAACGGCGAGCAGTTGCTGGAGCGAGTCCAGGGCCACTTGCTGTGGCAGGCCTACCAGGGCTTCTTCGCGGTGATCTTCTGGTACTTCCTGCTGGGGCCGGTGGCGGCCCTGAGTTATCGCCTGCTGGCGCTGGCCGCCGAACACGGCAAGAACCCGGCCCTGGTGGAGCGCGCGGCGCAACTGCGGCATGCCTTCGACTGGCTGCCGGTACGCTTGCTGGCGGCAAGCTTCGCCCTGGTGGGCAACTTCGTGGCGGTGGGCCGGGTGATGCTCCACGAACTGCTCAACTGGCACATCGACGCCGCGCATCTGGTGGAGAAGGTCGGCCTGGTGGCCGCTGAGATCCCGCCGCCAGTCACCGGCCCCGAAGGCATCAACAGCCTGGACCGCATCTGGGAACTGCTGCTGCGCGCCGCCGTGCTCTGGTACGCCGGTTTCGCCCTGTATACCGTGCTCATCTGAGCCTTCTGGCGAGGGGGCCGGCTCCCTCGCCCTGTTCCCCGCAGCGCCGCCCTGGCGCGGTTAACTTTAAGTTACAAAACCTCCCCCGAAATTACGCTATACAGACGGAGCGCCGAATAGTGGCTATCTGCTGCCTTCGCCTGCCTGCCAATAAAAATAAAAGAAAAGGGAGACTTCTTTGTGAAGAGCTTGCTCTATCCCGCTGTCGCGCTGATGAACCGCCTGAGCTTCGGCATGAAGTTCAGCCTGATCAGCGTGCTGTTCTTTGTACCCATGCTGGTGACCAACTTTTATCTGGTGCGCGATTCCTACCGCGAGTTCCAGGGCACCCGGGTCGAACTGCAAAGCCTCGACCTGCTGGGCAGCAGCCTGGCCCTGCGCCGCGATCTGGAAACCCTGAACAACCAGGTGCAAATCAACGCCGGCCTGGGCCAGTCCGGCAAGGCGGGGGACCTGGAGAGCAAGATCGCCGCCCAGGAGCGCCTGGTGCTCGAGCGCCTGCAAGCCATGCAAGCGGTGACCACCGACCCCCAGCAGGTGGAGATCTTCAACGCCAAGCGCGATGAACTGGTGACGGCCTTCAAGGCCCAGCAAGTGGAAAACTCGCTGCTGAACAAGAGCGGGCTGATCGGCAAGCTGCTGGGCAGCGCGCAGCTGTTCAGCCAGATCATCGCCAGCCAGTCGGGCCTCAGCCGCGATGCCCAGGGCGATATCCGCCAGCTCAGCGAGCTGATCACCGGCGTCACCCCGCAAGTCACCCAGATCCTGGGCGACGGCCGGGCCATGGGCGCCTTCTCCCTGGGCCAGGGCTTTCTCAATTCGTCTTCCAGCACCCGTTTCGACGAACTGCTGGTGCAGATCGAAAAACTCCAGGCCGAGTATGGCCTCAAGCTCCAGGACGCCCTGGGCTCCAGCCGCGCCGCCCACGATGCCCTTGACGGCGCGGCCAATGCCAGCAAGGCCAGCCTCAAGCAGGCCAGCGAGCTGTTCGAGGAGCAGGTGGTGATGGCCGAGACCCTGGAGGCGCCCTGGCCGGCGTTCTACGAGCAAGTCAGCCAACTGATGGGGCAGACCTACCAGCTCAACGAAAACACCCTGAAGTTCCTCGACGTCGAGCTGCAAAAGCGCCTGGCGCAGAACCGTAGCCACATGGTGCTGCTGGTGGCGGCCCTGGCCCTGGTGTTCCTCTCGATCGTCTACCTGTATGGCGGTTTCTACGCCTCGACCCGCACCACCCTGCGTCGCCTGGGCGCCATGATGGACAAGGTCGCGGCCGGCGACATGACTGTCACGTTCACCGCCCACAGTCGTGATGAGCTGGGAGAGCTGGGCAGCCTGTTCAACGGCACGGTGCTGAAGATCCACGATTTGATCGAGCGGGTCGGGCATACCGTCAGCGAGGTCGAGCGCCAGGCCGGGCAAGTGGAAAACGTCTCGGCCCAGAGCAACCAGGCGGTGGCCGGTCAGCGCAGCCAGATCGAGCAGGTGGCCACGGCGATGAACCAGATGTCCGCGACCTCCCAGGAAGTGGCCCGCAGCGCTGCGGCGGCGGTCAGCAGCGCCCATAGCGTCAACGACGAAACCATCAGTGGCCGGGGCCTGGTGGAATCCCAGCAAGGCAGCATTGCCCGGCTGGCCAGCGAGATCGACCAATCGGTGCTGGTGATCAACCAGCTGGCCAGCGATAGCCAATCCATCAGCCGGGTGCTGGAGGTGATCAAGAGCATCGCCGAGCAGACCAACCTCCTGGCCCTCAACGCGGCGATCGAGGCGGCCCGGGCCGGCGAGCAGGGGCGCGGGTTCGCCGTGGTGGCCGATGAAGTGCGGACCCTGGCCAAGCGCACCCAGCAGTCCACCGAGGAAATCGAAGACATGATCGGCAAGCTGCACGGCGGGGTCAGTGCGGCGGTCAAGGCCATGGGCAGCAGCCATGCCATGGCCAATGGCACGGTCGATCAGTCGGAGAAGGTCCAGCAGGCCCTGGAAAACATCCTCGGCGCGGTGGGCATGATCGTCGACCAGAACCAGCAGATCGCCGCGGCGGTGGAGCAACAGACGGCGGTGGCCCACGACATCGACCAGAACATCGTCGAGATCAACCGCGCTGGTGAACGTACCGCCGAAGGCGCGCACCAGACCGAGGATGCCAGCCGCCAGCTCGCGGCCCAGGTGGTCCAGCTCAAGCAATTGATCGGTGCGTTCCGGGTCTGAGCTCGCCCTGTAGTGCAGCCCGGCCAGGCCGGGCTGCCACAAGCTGTAGTAATTAATCGCTTTGTCTGGGGTGTTTTTCCTGTTTTCCTGCGCGTTTTTTCCGGGCGCCGCCTGCGCCCGGCCAGTCAGCCATGGCGTGTCCATGGCCCTGAGGAAATACGCCGATGACCGTTTCTTCCGGAGTCCTGGGACGCTGCGCCCACTGCCAGGCTCTGCTCGATCTCGAACCCTGGCAACTCAACGCCATGGCCATGCAGGAGCCCTTCGCCTGCAAGCACTGCCACAAGCCGCTGAAGCTCGACTGTCCGGAGCAGATCAAGCGCCTCAAGACCCTGGGCTCGTTCGCCACCCTACGGGCGCTGTTGATCGTGCTCTGTGCCACGGTGCTGCTGGTGAGCCTGACATTGCAGTGGATCGGGCTGCTGGAGCGGAGCCTGCAACTGGGCATCTCGGCACTGGTGCTGGTGGGGTACCTGCTGGTGATGACGGTTGCCCGGCGCCGACAGCGCCGCCCCCTGCTACTACAGGCCGGCTGAGGGCCAGCCGAACACTGCGCAGGCGTTACGGGTGCTGGCGCTGGCCAGGTGCTCGGCGTCGACGCCGATGATTTCGGCCAGGGCCGCGCAGATCTCCGGCAGGTGCTGGGGGCTGTTGCGCTGGTTGGGGTACATCGCCGGGGCCATGTCCGGCGCGTCGGTCTCCAGCACCAGGGCTTCCAGCGGCAGCTCGGCGAGCACCTTGCGCAGGCGCAGGGCCTGGGGCCAGGTCGCGGCGCCGCCCAAGCCCAGCTTGAAACCCAGCTTGAGGTATTCCCGGGCCTCCTCGCGGCTGCCGGCGAAGGCGTGGATGATCCCGCCGCGCTGGAGCTTGAAGCGCTTCAGGGTGGCGATCACCGCCGCGTGGCTGCGCCGCACATGCAGCAGCGCCGGTAGCTGGAAGTCCGCCGCCAACTGCAGTTGGGCCTCGAACAGCGCCTGCTGGCGCTCGCGGTCCAAGTGCTGGAGAAAGTAGTCCAGGCCAATCTCGCCCACTGCGCACAGTTGCGGATGCCCGGCCAGGCGCGCCAGCCAATCGCCCAGGTGCTGCAGGTCGGCGGGCTGGTGATCGTCCAGGTACACCGGGTGCAGGCCGAAGGCCGCATAGAGCTGCGGGTCGCCTTGCACCAGGTCCCAGACCCGCTGCCAGTTGCCCTGGTAGACCCCCAGCACCACCATCCGGCCGACGCCCCGGGCGCGGCTGTCGGCCAGCAGCGCCGTACGATCGGCGTCGAAATCCGGAAAATCCAGGTGGGTGTGGCTGTCGATCAGCTCCACGGTTCAGCCCTGCTGGATACGCTGTTTGAAGGTCCGGGCGATGGCCTGTACGCCGGGCTGGTACTGGCCTTCTTCGATAGCCGCCAGGGCCAGTTGCAGGGCGGTGTCGGCGATCAGCTGATGTTGCTGGGCCATGGCGTTGACCGGCAGCGGCAGGAAGTCCAGCAGCTGGGTGTCGCCGAAGGTGCCCAGGCGCAGTGGCCGGGACTTGAGCGGGAAGTCGTGCAGGGCATCGAACACCCCTTGCAGCAGCACATAGGAGGTGGTCACCAGGGCATCGGGCAGGTGGCCCAGGCGCTGCAGCAACTCTTCCATCAACTGCCGACCGCAATCGCGGCTGAAGGCCTCGCCGTGCTCGATCACCACGTCGCCGCCGAAACCCTCCAGGGCCTGGCGGAAACCCGCGGCCCGCTCCTGGCTGATGCTCAGCTCCGGGCGGGCGCCGAGCAGCACGATCTGCCGGGGCTCGGGTTGCAGCAGGCTCTGGGTCAGTTGCAGGCTGGCTTGCAGGTCGTCGCTGATCACCGAGCAGAACTGCCCGGCCGGCATCACCCGGTCGATGGCGATGATCGGCAGCCCCTGGGCCTGCAATTGCTGGTAGCTGTCGTCTTCCGGTGGCAGGCAACTGGCGACGATCAAGGCATCGCAGCGGCGCGCGCGAAACAGCTGCAGCAGTTGCCGTTCGCTGTCCGGCGCATCGTCGGAGCTGGCGATCAGCAACTGGTAGCCCCGGGCCCGCGCGCCTTGCTCGAGCAACTTGGCGATCCGTGCGTAGCTGGGGTTCTCCAGGTCCGGGAGAATGAAGCCCAGGGTCCGGGTATGGCGGCTGCGCAGGCCGGCCGCCTGGGGATTGGGAGTGAAGCCGTGTTCTTCGACCACCGCTCGCACCCGTTCCACGGTGGCGTTGCTGATGCGCTGCTGTTCGGCCTTGCCGTTGATGACGTAACTGGCGGTGGTGACGGACACACCGGCCAGTCGAGCGATATCACTGAGTTTCAACCCGGGATTTCCTTATTTTTGGTGCTTGCCCCGACATTTTCGCCAATCCTACCTGATCTGGGCACGCGACCAATGTCGGAAGCGGCAGGCGACCAGCAGGACTTCAAGAGGCGAAGATTATCGAGTAACTTGCCGATCCTGCTAGATTAAACGTTTCAGCAGGCGTATTTTCTGGGCCAAAGCGTAAACGTAGAAGCGCCTCCGCCGGCTGGCCAGTCCCATTTTTGGCCATGACAGCGCCTACGCTGCTGACTTAAAACAATACCTAGCGCTGCCCCGCGCTAAATAGGAGAACCTATGCTCGAACTCACCGTAGAGCAGATATCCATAGGTCAGACGGCTGTGGATAAGTCCGCGGCATTACGCTTGCTGGCCGACAAACTAGTGGCTGACGGCCTGGTGGCCGCGGGTTACCTGAGCGGCCTCGAACAGCGCGAGGCCCAGGGCTCGACCTTCCTCGGCCAAGGCATCGCCATCCCCCACGGCACCCCTGAAACTCGCGACCAGGTCTTCGCCACCGGCGTGCGCCTGCTGCAGTTTCCCGAAGGCGTGGACTGGGGCGACGGGCAGATCGTCTACCTGGCCATCGGCATCGCCGCCAAGTCCGACGAGCACCTGCGCCTGCTGCAACTGCTGACCCGCGCCCTGGGCGAGACCGACCTGGGCCAGGCCCTGCGGCGCGCCAGCTCGCCGCAGGCGTTGCTCAAGCTGTTGCAGGGCGCGCCCCAGGAACTGGCGCTGGATGCGCAGATGATCGGCCTCGGGGTGGCGGCCGAAGATTTCGAAGAGCTGGTGTGGCGCGGCGCACGCCTGCTGCGCCAGGCCGAGTGCGTGAGCAATGGCTTCGCCGCCGTACTGCAGCAGGTCGAGGCGCTGCCCCTGGGGGATGGCCTGTGGTGGCTGCACAGTGAGCAAACCGTGCTGCGTCCGGGCTTGGCCTTCGTCACCCCGGACAAACCCATCCGTTACCTGGGCCAGCCTCTGAGTGGCCTGTTCTGCCTGGCCAGCCTCGGTGAAGCCCACCAGGCCCTGCTCGAACGCTTGTGCACCCTGTTGATCGACGGTCGTGGCCAGGAGTTGTGGCGTGCCACCAGCACCCGCGCGGTGCTCGAAGTACTGGGCGGCGAGTTGCCGGCGGACTGGCCCAGCGCCCGGATCGCCCTGGCCAACGCCCATGGCCTGCACGCGCGCCCGGCCAAGGAGCTGGCGCAACTGGCCAAGGGGTTTGACGGCGAGATCCGCATTCGTCTCGCCGACGGCAAGGAACCGGCAGTCTCGCTCAAGAGCCTGAGCAAGTTGCTCAGCCTCGGCGCCCGCCGTGGCCAGGTGCTGGAACTGATCGCCGAGCCGAGCATCGCCACCGAGGCCTTGCCGGTGTTGCTGGCGGCCATCGAGCAAGGGCTGGGCGAAGAGGTCGAGCCCTTGCCGACCGTCGCGGCGCCCGTGGACGTGCCGCAAGAACTCGCCGCCCGGGTCAGCGCCCCAGCACCCGGCAGCCTGGTCCAGGCCGTACCGGCGGCCCCCGGGATCGCCATCGGCCCGGCCCATGTGCAGGTCCAGCAGGCCATCGACTATCCGCTGCGTGGTGAGTCTCCCGCCATCGAGCGCCAGCGCCTGCAGCAGGCCCTGGGCGAGGTGCGCGAGGACATCCAGGGCCTGATCCAGCGCAGCCAGGCCAAGGCCATCCGCGAAATTTTCATCACCCACCTGGAAATGCTCGACGATCCCGAGCTGGTGGATGAGGTACAGGCCCGCCTCAAGCAGGGTGAAAGCGCCGAGGCCGCGTGGATGAGCGTGATCGAAAGCGCCGCCCGGCAACAGGAGTCCTTGCAGGATGCGCTGCTGGCCGAACGCGCCGCCGACCTGCGCGACATCGGCCGCCGGGTGCTAGCCCAGCTGTGTGGTGTGCTGGCGCCGGTGGAGCCGGAGCAACCCTACATCCTGGTGATGGATGAGGTCGGCCCCTCGGATGTGGCCCGCCTGGACCCAGCCCGGGTGGCCGGGATTCTCACCGCCCGTGGCGGCGCCACGGCCCACAGCGCCATCGTCGCCCGGGCCCTGGGCATCCCGGCGCTGGTGGGGGCCGGCGCCGGGGTACTGCTGATGGCCTCCGGCACCGCCTTGCTGCTGGATGGTCAGCGCGGCCGGCTGCATGTCGCCCCGGACCCGGCGACCCTGCAGCGGGCGGTAGAGGAACGCGACAACCGCGAACAGCGGCTCCTGGCCGCCGCCGAACAGCGTCACCTGCCGGCCCAGACCCGCGACGGTCACGCGGTGGAAGTGTTCGCCAACGTCGGGGAAAGCGCCGGCGTCGCCGCGGTGGTGGAGCAGGGCGCCGAAGGCATCGGCCTACTGCGCACCGAGCTGATCTTCATGGCCCATCCCCAGGCCCCGGACGAAGCCACCCAGGAAGCCGAATACCGCCGTGTGCTCGATGGCCTGGGCGGGCGGCCGCTGGTGGTGCGCACCCTCGATGTGGGCGGCGACAAACCGCTGCCCTACTGGCCGATCGCCCAGGAGGAAAACCCCTTCCTAGGCGTGCGCGGAATCCGCCTGACCCTGCAACGCCCGCAGATCATGGAAGCGCAGTTGCGGGCGCTGCTGCGCTCGGCGGACAACCGCCCGCTGCGGATCATGTTCCCCATGGTCGGCAGCGTCGAGGAATGGCGCCAGGCCCGGGACATGACCGAGCGCCTGCGCCAGGAAATCCCCGTGGCCGATCTGCAACTGGGGATCATGGTCGAGGTGCCCTCGGCGGCCCTGCTGGCCCCGGTACTGGCCAAGGAAGTGGACTTCTTCAGCGTCGGCACCAACGACCTCACCCAGTACACCCTGGCCATCGATCGCGGCCATCCGACCCTTTCGGCCCAGGCCGATGGCCTGCACCCGGCGGTGCTGCAACTGATCGACATCACCGTGCGCGCCGCCCATGCCCACGGCAAGTGGGTCGGCGTCTGCGGCGAGCTGGCGGCCGACCCGCTGGCGGTGCCGGTGCTGGTGGGCCTGGGCGTGGATGAACTGAGCGTCTCCGGACGCAGCATCGCCGAGGTCAAGGCGCGCATTCGCGAACTCAGCCTGGCCCAGGCCCGAACCCTTGCTCAACAGGCCCTGGCCGTCGGCAGCGCCAACGATGTGCGCGCCTTAGTGGAGGCCATGTAATGGCGAAGATTCTCACCCTGACCCTCAACCCGGCGCTGGACCTGACCGTGCCCCTGGCGCGCCTGGAAGTGGGGCAGGTCAACCGTAGCCAGGCCCTGCACGTGCATGCCGCCGGCAAGGGGGTGAACGTGGCCCAGGTCCTGGCCGACCTGGGCCATCGCCTGACCGTCAGCGGCTTTCTCGGGGCCGGCAATCCCCAGGCTTTCGATGAGTTGTTCGCCCGCCGTGGGTTCGTCGATGCCTTCGTTCGCGTGCCGGGGGAAACCCGCAGCAACATCAAGCTGGCCGAGGCCGATGGGCGGGTTACCGACGTCAACGGCCCGGGCCCGCTGGTCGACGCCGTCGCCCAGCAAGCGCTGCTGGCGCGCCTGGAGCAGATCGCCCCCGGGCATGACGCGGTGGTGGTCGCCGGCAGCCTGCCCCAGGGCGTGAGCCCGCAATGGTTCCAGGCCTTGTTGCTGCGCCTGAAGGCCATGGGCCTGAAGCTGGCCCTGGACACCAGCGGCGCCGCCTTGCGTGCCGGGCTGGCGGCCGGGCCCTGGCTGGTCAAGCCCAATGGCGAGGAACTGGCCGATGCCCTGGGCCGGCCGGTGGCCACGCCGGACGACCAAGCCGCCGCTGCGCGCCAGTTGCAGGCCCAGGGTGTCGAGCATGTGGTGGTCTCCCACGGCGCCGACGGCGTCCACTGGTTCGCCGCTGGCCAAGCCTTGCAGGCGCTGCCGCCCAAGGTCGCGGTGGTCAGTACCGTGGGCGCCGGCGACTCGTTGCTGGCCGGGGTGCTGCACGGCCTACTCGCCGGCCAGGACGCCGCCCAGGCCCTGCGCACGGCCACGGCCATCGCCGCCATGGCGGTGACCCAGATCGGTTTCGGCATCGGCGACCGGGCACAACTGGCCCGGCTGGAACAGGGGGTGCGCGTGCAGCCCCTGGCAGAACAATAAGAGAGGTGCCCATGAAGTTAGCCATCGTTACCGCCTGCCCCAACGGCATGGTCACCAGCGTGCTCTGCGCACGCCTGCTGGACGCCGCGGCCCAGCGCCAGGGCTGGAGCACCAGCGTCGAGGTCCACGACCCGGCCCGTCCCGAGCGCCAGCTGTCGGCCGCGACCCTGGCGGCGGCCGAGTGGGTGCTGGTGGTCAGCAGCGGGCCTGTGGATCTGTCGCGTTTCGTCGGTAAGCGGGTCTATCGCAGCAGCCCGTCCCAGGCCCTGCAGGATGTGGATGCCTTGCTGCGCCGGGGTGCCGAGGACGCCCAGGTGCTGATGGCCGCGCAAGAGCCGGGCGAGCCCGCGCCCAGCATCGAACCATCAATGCCACGGGTGGTGGCGATCACCGCTTGCCCCACCGGGGTGGCCCACACCTTCATGGCCGCCGAGGCCTTGCAGCAGGCGGCCAAGCGCCTGGGTTACCAGCTGCAAGTGGAAACCCAGGGCTCGGTGGGCGCGCGCAATCCGTTGAGCGCCGAAGCCATCGAACAAGCCGACGTGGTGCTGCTGGCGGCGGACATCGAAGTGGCCACCGAACGCTTTGCCGGCAAGCGCATCTATCGCTGCGGCACCGGGGTGGCGCTGAAGCAGGCCGAGGCGACCCTGGACAAGGCGCTGGCCGAGGGCCGGCCGGAGTCCGTGGCCAGTGGCGCCCAGGCGCCGGTCAAGCCAGACAAGGCCGGGGTCTACAAGCACCTGCTGACTGGGGTTTCGTTCATGCTGCCGATGGTGGTGGCGGGCGGCTTGATGATCGCCCTGTCGTTCGTCTTCGGCATCACTGCGTACAAGGAGGAGGGCACCCTGGCTGCGGCCTTGATGCAGATCGGTGGTGAGACCGCCTTCAAGCTGATGGTGCCGTTGCTGGCTGGCTACATCGCCTACTCCATCGCCGACCGGCCGGGGCTGGCCCCGGGGATGATCGGTGGCCTGCTGGCCAGCACCCTGGGCGCGGGGTTCATCGGCGGTATCGTCGCCGGGTTCCTGGCCGGGTACGCGGCCAAGCTGATCAACCGCTACCTGCAATTGCCCCAGGGCCTGGAGGCCCTGAAGCCGATCCTGATCATCCCGTTGCTGACCAGCCTGTTCACCGGCCTGGTGATGATCTATGTGGTGGGCAAGCCGGTGGCGGGCATGCTCGGGGCCCTGACGCATTTCCTCGACAGCATGGGCACCACCAACGCGATCCTGCTGGGGGTGTTGCTGGGGGCGATGATGTGCGTGGACCTGGGCGGGCCGATCAACAAGGCGGCCTATGCGTTTTCGGTGGGGCTGCTGGCGTCCCAGAGTTATGCGCCGATGGCCGCGGCCATGGCGGCGGGGATGGTGCCGCCCATTGGCCTGGGCATTGCGACCTTCATCGCTCGGCGCAAGTTCGCCCAGACCGAGCGGGAGGCGGGCAAGGCGGCGCTGGTGCTGGGGTTGTGCTTTATCTCCGAGGGGGCGATTCCGTTCGCGGCCAAGGACCCGTTGCGGGTGATCCCGGCGAGCATTGCCGGAGGGGCGTTGACGGGGGCCTTGTCGATGTATTTTGGCTGCAAGTTGATGGCGCCCCATGGGGGGTTGTTCGTGATGCTGATTCCGAATGCGATCAATCATGGGGTGTTGTATTTGCTGGCGATTGTGGCGGGGAGTTTGTTGACGGCGGGGGTGTATGCGGTGGTGAGGCGGGGGGATATGGGGGTGGAGCCTGAGCCTGAGCCTGGGGCGGGGCAGGTGGGCGGGGCGGCCTGAGAGCCGGCCCGGGCTCTTTGGGTTTGTGTACATATCCGTTGTTGGTGGGGTGGCTTGCTTATGGTTCCGCCCTTACGGCGGGTCACTTTTTTCAAACGCCAAAAAAGTAACCAAAAACGCTTGCCCCCACGTCCGGCCGCTCGCTGCGCTCGGGTTCCCTCGTTCCGGTACTTCTCAGGGGGCATCGCTTCCAGCGATGTCCTCGACTGCGTCGAGGGGCGCTGCGCGCCATTCCCCTGATAAGCACCTGCACTCGGCCTTCCCAGGGGGCGGGTGGGTCAAGATCACCAGCACCACGGCGCGCCCTACCGGGCGGCGCATCGCTGGGTCTTGAATCCGTTGAAGGTCCTTCGGCCCTTGTCGCAGCCTCGCCTTGGCTCGACAGCGGTTACAGGCCCCTGCTTCGTGTAGCCGCTGCCGCAGGCTGCGCACGGGCGCGCAGCGGCCGCTGGATCTTGAATCCGTCGAAGATTTAGTGACCTTTTCATAGCCTTCGACAGGCTCAAAACCCATCCAAATCTCTTTCTTTTGTAAGGGGTTTCCGAGAGACTCCGGTGCGCTTGTGCCTGAAGAATCTGCTGGCTAGTCTCCGGTCGTCACTGATCATCAGTGACCGGGTTTAGCAGCCCGACCAAACTCAGGCACGCCAAGCTCCATCTCCATCCGACCAGCATGCGAATGCTGGTCAATGCGTTATGGCAGCTGTACGCGGGGCACCTTTGGGTGCGCTGGGCTTGCCTGACTGCCTGGTCTGCTAACCCGCGTCCAGCTGCCACCCTCCGTTTAGCAGCGATGGGTGAAAGCTCCATAGTCAGGAGTGCCACCATGAAAAAGCTCGTCCCCGATCCCCCCGTTTTCTCTTCTGTTTCACGTCGCAACCCGGAGCATGACCGGGCCAGCGAGGTGATTCTCCATGCACTGGTGAACACCCGTACCGGCTCGCTGATCCGGACTCTGAAACCCACGGTCGCCGCAGCGGTGGGGCGCGATTCATTGTTCGACGTCCGCTCCGGCATCAGTGCCGAGGAGGCGCTGGTCCATGTGTCCATGCTGCTCAAGGCCGCCGAGGAGGTGTCCGATGAGATCACCGAGCAGGCCAGCGGCGTCGAGCGTGGGTTGATCTGGTCCCTGGTGCATTCGGTGGAGATGGCTCGTGGCGTGGTGGATGCGTTGCTCGATGGCCATCGCCTTTCCCCTGACTGAATACGCATCACCTGTGGCGAGGGAGCTTGCTCCCGCTGGGGCGCTTTCTCGCCTCAGTGCCCGGTGTTCGACTTCATCAGCGGGACGCCTTGGAGAGCCCGGAATCTGCCGGCCAGGATCTTCAGTTATGGGCCCGTGCGCAGCTGGCCATAACGTTTGCTTTACCTTGGCCTTGTGCCCGCAAACCCTGGCGCCAGCAGGGGCTGCTTGCTGTTTGCCGGGGTTTGGGGCGTGCCTTCATGCCCTCTATTTGAACTTCCAATACGCCATGGACGAACAATCGGACATTGCTTATAACCGCTAGCGCTCAATGGATGATGCAGCAGGCGGTTGTATTTCATGGAAGACATCAACTCCGCGACTCTAGAAACAACGCTTCATTGCAAACGCGCTCGAACTCCAGGCTTGTCGCGTCGTGTCGCGAACAAGGGCTGGCACACCGCCCAAGACATCTCGCTGCTGGCGCAGTTGGCGGCGCTGCTGCATGACTTGGGCAAGGCCAGCCGGGCCTTCCAGCAGAAGCTGCGGCGGCGCAGCCTGGAACACAACCTGTATCGCCATGAGTGGGTATCGCTGCGGCTGTTCCTGGCTTTTGTCGGGACGGATGATGACCCTGCCTGGCTCCGGCGCTTGGCCTCGCCCAGTGCCGAGGATGATCAGGCTTGGCTGTCTGCCGGGCGTTTTCAGCGGGATGGGCTCGATGCCACGACGCCGCCATTCAAGCAGCTCGCGCCCTTGGCGGCTGCCGTGGCTTGGCTGGTGGTCAGCCATCATCGCTTGCCGACGCTGCCCAGCTGGAACGAGGCCGGTGATGGCGAGCAGTCGTGGCTGGGCAAGAAGTCCGTTCGCTTCAATCCCGCGATGCTGGACAACCTGATCGAGGGCATCACCCACGAGTGGAATGAGTGCAGTCGTTCGGCGCCGCTCAACGAGGTCGAGGCGTTCTGGCAGTTCGAGCATGGTATGCCCGTGGTCTATCCCCAGTGGCGGGCCCAGGCGGCCAAGCTCGCCCAGCGGTTGTTGGTGTTGCAAGCCAAGCCCGGTCACGGCGATTGGCTGGACAATCCTTATGTGATGCACCTGGCGCGGATGAGTCTGATGCTGGGTGATCATCACTATTCCAGCTTGCCGCCGGAGTCGAGCCAACGGGTCAGGGGCGATGACCAGGACCTGGTGTTCGCCAATACCCATAGCGACGGCCAGCTCAAGCAGCCCCTGGATGAACACTTGCTCGGGGTTGCTCGCATGACCCGCAGCATCGTCCATGGCTTGCCCGATTTCGAGCGGCACCTGCCGCGTTTGGCGCGTCATGCAGGCTTGTGCAAACGCAGTGGTTCCGGGCGTTTTGCCTGGCAGGACCAGGCGGTGGATGCGGCGACCGGTTTGCGTAGTCAGTCGCAGCGACAAGGGGCCTTTATCGTCAACATGGCCTCTACCGGATGCGGCAAGACCCTGGCCAATGCACGGGTCATGCATGCCCTGGCCGACCCCCAGGCCGGCATGCGTTGCACCTTCGCCCTGGGGCTGCGCAGCCTGACCTTGCAGACCGGCAACAGCTATCGCCAGCTGCTGAACCTGGGGGACGACGACCTGGCCATCCGGGTTGGCGGCTGCGCCAGCCGGGCGTTGTTCGAGCATTACCAGGCCCGGGCCGAAGCCAGCGGTTCGGCTTCGGCCCAGGCGCTGATCGAAGAAGACGGCCATGTGCGCTACGAGGGTTCGCTGGCCGCCCACGGCCTGTTGTCCAAGGTGGTGAACCAGCCCCAGATCACCGCGTTGCTCAATGCGCCCATGCTGGTCTGCACCATCGATCACTTGATGCCCGCCACCGAGGCGCAAAGGGCCGGGCGGCAGATTGCGCCGATGTTGCGCTTGCTCAGCAGCGATCTGGTGCTCGATGAACTGGATGATTTCGACCTCGCCGACCTGCCGGCCCTGACGCGCCTGGTGTACTGGGCGGGTTTGCTGGGCACGCGGGTGCTGTTGTCGTCGGCGACCCTGCCGGCGGCCCTGGTGCAGGGGATGTTCCAGGCCTATGGCGCCGGGCGCCGGCACTATCGGCGCAATCGTGGAGAACTCGACACGCCTGATGAGATCCCTTGCCTGTGGGTCGATGAGTTCACGGCCCAGCCTTTCAACTGCCACGATGCCAAGACCTTCAGCCAACAGCATCGGACCTTCGTCGACCAGCGGGTGCAGGCGCTCGGGCGTATCGAGCCCAGGCGGCGTGGCGAACTGGTTGCCTTGAGCATTGGCGCGCAGCCAGTGGCGGACATACGCCGGGCGTTCGCCGAACAGGTGCGAGCCACGATGTTGCAGGCCCATGCCCGGCATGCCGAGGTGTGTCCGCACAGTGGCAAACGC
Organism: Pseudomonas piscis; assembly: GCF_009380155.1. Lineage (GTDB taxonomy): Bacteria > Pseudomonadota > Gammaproteobacteria > Pseudomonadales > Pseudomonadaceae > Aquipseudomonas > Aquipseudomonas piscis. Next base: position 20,926 of record NZ_WHUV01000006.1, read on the forward strand.
GTCAGTTTTGGCCTGGTGCGCATGGCCAATATCGAACCGCTGTTCGATGTCGCCCTGGCCCTGTTCGCTCTCGGTGCGCCTGCCGGCCAGCGCATTCATCTGTGCGTCTACCACTCGCGGTTCCCGCTGCTGCTGCGCTCGGCCATCGAGGCGCAGTTGGACACCTGCCTGGACCGTCGCCAGCCGGGCGCGGTTTATGACCAACCACAGATCCGCCAGCTGCTCGACCAGTACCCCGAAGAGGAACATCTGTTCGTGGTGCTGGGGTCGCCGGTCACTGAAGTCGGGCGCGACCATGACTACGACTGGGCAGTGGTCGAACCCTCATCGATGCGTTCGCTGATCCAGCTGGCCGGGCGGGTACAGCGCCACCGCCAGCAGCCGTGCCGGCACGCCAATATTTTTATCTTCGATAGCAACCTGCGGCATTTCGAACAACCTGGAGCCGCAGCGTTCATCCGCCCGGGTTTCGAGCATGACAGCCGCCAAGCGGATCACCCCATGCGCCTAGCCAGCCACCGCCTTGGGCAGCTGCTGGATCCGGCCGACTACCAGGAGCTCAGCGCTCGCCCGCGCATCCAGCCCAGGGCCAGTCAGGCGTGGCGTCCACGGCACAACCTGGTGGACCTGGAGCAGGCGCGGCTCAGCGCACAGATGTTGCCCAAGGATCGCAGCCGCGCAGGCCAACCGGCCCCACGCGGGGTCAAGCCTGTGGCTTTCGATCTGGACGCGGCCTGTGCCTGGCAGTACCCCAGGGCAGCCCTGACCTGGGCCTTGCCCCAGCAACAGCCTTTTCGTGAAAACACCATCAGGGAGACAGAGTTGCTGTGGTTGCCCGATGACGATGAAGAACGCTTGGTCCTGCACCGTATTCATGAGCAGCCCGGCGCGGCGGAGCTGTACCTGCCGGCTCAGCGGTTGCTGGAGAACATCGACCTGCAAGGGGTGTCCGCCCCAGGTATCAGCCCCTGGGGCCAGCATGACCTGTTGTCATTGCTGAACGAACAGGCGGCGATCCAAGGACTGCCGTTACGGACCTGCGCCGAGCGCTTCACCACGGTCAAGCTGAGCGCCAGTCCCCAGGGTTGGCGCTTTCATCCGGTGCTGGGGTTTGCCTCAAGAGCTTGAGCCACTGCCTCTGTTCAGGGGGCATCGGCCTCTTGAAGGCACAATCGCAGGTTGCTAAAACCCTTGATGGCCAAGAGCCATCAAGGATTGTCACGGACTTGTCATCGACAAGCGCTCTACAGGGAAGGGACATGAATCAAGGAACGAACCCGGCAATACGCTCCAGGCTGTTTCGCCACACCATCAACGCTTTCATCCAGGAACGGCGAGACGCAAAACTGAAAGGCGCTGAGGCCAGTGATGCACTCAGCGCCGCAAAATATGAATACGCCACCTGGCTCGCCGACGCGGCCCGTCGAGTAGGGCAGATCCAGGCCGTCACCCATGTGCTCAAGGCCACCCATCCCGACGCTCGCGGCAGCAGCCTGCATGTCGCTCCGCAAACATTGCCGCGGCACCGGGAAGTCGGCAGCCACATGCTGGGCAGCGATTACGCGCAGGACATCGTCGGCAACGCCGCCGCGCTGGATGTCTACAAGTTCCTCAAGCTGGAGGTGGAGCAACGTCGGCTACTGGACTGGCTGCTGGAGGACGATGCCGACCTGTTGGCCGCCCTGAGCCCGGCCCCGGCCCTGGCGCAAAGTTGGGCCGAAGCCTTCAAGGGCCTGGTTCGCCCCCATCAGACCTTGAGTTCCCACGCCATGGCCAAGCAGGTGTTCTGGTGTGTGTCGGGCGAGCCTGGCGACGATGCCGGTTTCGAACTGTTGCAACCGATGTTTCCCAGCAGCCTGGTCCATGCGGTCCATGCCGATATCAACGATGCACGTTTTGGGGAGCGCAACCAGGCGGCGCGCCAGGCCCGGCGCCAGCGTCAAGCCCACGACGGAGTCTATCGCGACTATCCACAACTGGTGATACGCAAGCTCGGCGGGACCAAGCCGCAAAACATCAGCCAGCTCAACAGTGAGCGTGGCGGAGTGAATTACTTGCTGGCGTCCTTGCCCCCTAAATGGCGCCAGCAGCATCCGGGCAACCTGCTGCACCTGGAGTCGGTGTTCAGTCGCCTGCGGCGTTTCGAAGACATGGGCGAGCTGATCGAGGCCCTCTGCCTCCTGCTGCAAGCCGATCCGGCGCGCAGCCTGCGCACTCGGGCTCAACGTGAACGTATAGAGCGCGCCCTGGGCCGGGCGTTGGCGGCCTTTGGCCTGAGCTTGCGGGCCTCTTTACCTCCTGGTTGGAGTCGTGACCGGCACTGCCAGCTGCCGCTGTGCGAACAACTCTGGCTCGACCCGCAACGCGCGCAGTTGGCATCGGCTGATGACCACCAGGACGCGGACCAAGCCTTCGCTGCGGCCTTCGCCCAACGCCGTTGGCCGGACGAGATCGCCCAGCGTTTCGGCCACTGGTTGAATGCCATCCTGCTGCAACGGGGCCTGCCGGTGGGCGATACCGAACAGGCGCATTGGGCGCGGCAGGCGGTGGTCGATGCCGAGATCTCATGCGCTACCCGTGAGGTGGTGGAGCAGGAGGTGCGCCATGGCTGAGTGCCCACATTTCGAGCACCTGCTGGTCATCCCTCACCTGCAAGTACAGAACGCCAACAGCCTTTCCAGCCCGCTGACCCATGGCTTTCCGTCGATCACCGCCTTTCTCGGGCTGATGTGGGCCCTGGAACGCAAGACGGTCGATACGGGCCTGGATCTGCAATTCAACGCGGTGGGCGTGGTGGTCCACGATCACGAAGAACAGGTCACCGCTGGTGATTTCGTCAACACCCTGCGCCTGACTCGCAACCCCCTCAATCGCGATGGCAGCACCGCCGCGATTGTCGAAGAAGGGCGGGTCCATCTGCGCATCAGCCTGGTATTCGCGGTCCAGAGCCAGGCCCTTGACGACAAGGAAAGTACCGTCGCCCGCCAAGTGCGGGAGCTCTTGCTGCAGATGCGTATTGCTGGCGGCAGCCTGATTCCCTCCCGTGCCCCCCAGGGCCAGCAACAGCCCTATTCGATCCCCATGACGGGTGATGAAGAGGCACGGGACGCGTTGTTCTACCAGGCCAAGTTGCGCCTGCTGCCGGGTTTCATCCTGGTGGAGCGCCAGGATCTGCTGGAGCAGCGCCATCGTGATCTGCAAGCCAGGCAACCCGGGGCTTCGGTGTTGGACGCCTGGTTGTCGCTGGCGCGGATCAACTGGTCCAGCGCGGGCCCCGACGCAGACGGGGAGGCTTCAGGGCCGGTGCAGTGGCGCAACGACCGCGCCGACCTCGGCTGGCTGGTGCCGATCCCCGTGGGTTATGGCGCGCTCACCGCCTTGCAGGCGCCGGGCACGGTGGCCCGGGCCCGCGACTCGCAAACGGCCTTTCGCTTCGTGGAAAACCTCTATGGCATCGGGCAGTGGATCAGCCCACACCGTTTGCAATCGCCACAACAATTGCTCTGGTACGCCGACTCTCGCAGCGACCAGGGCCTGTACCGCTGCCGCAACGACTACCGCGCGCCATCGCTGGCGCACCTCGACTGACTTCAAAGGAGTTCGAACATGAGCAATGACGCCCTGAAAACCGCTTCGGTCCTGGCCTTCGAGCGCAAACTCGACCCTTCCGATGCGCTGTTCCATGCCGGCGACTGGCAGTCGCGCAGTCAGTGGGAGCCGGTGGTGGTGCGGGAAAAATCCGTACGCGGAACCATTTCCAACCGACTCAAGGCCAAGGAGCTGGACCCAGCCAAGCTGGATGCCGCCATCGAGCATCCCAATCTGCAAACCGTGGACGTGGCCACCCTGCCGCACGATGCCGACACCCTGCGGGTCAGCTTCACCCTGCGGGTGCTGGCCGGTACTGGCCAGCCTTCGGCCTGCAACGATTTCGCCTACCGGCAGAAACTGCTGGAGACTGTACAGGGGTATGTCCAGGCCAATGGCTTTGGCGAATTGGCCCGCCGTTATGCCCATAACCTGGCTAACTGTCGCTTCCTGTGGCGCAACCGCATTGGCGCCGAGCAGGTCGAGGTGGAGGTCGAGCATCTGGTGGAGGGCCAGGCGGCGACTCAATGGCGCTTCGACAGCCTGAGCCTGTCCTTGCGCCAATTCGACGCTGCCGGTGAGCAGGGCGAGGCCTTGCAGTCGTTGGCTGGCTTGATTGCCCGGGGCCTGGCCGGCGAACAGCATGTGTTATTGCGCATCACTGCCTACGCACGCATGGGCGCCGGGCAGGAAGTGTTCCCGTCCCAAGAGCTGATCCTGGACCGTGGGCGCGGAGACAAGAGCAAGACGCTGTACAGCGTGGGCAACATCGCCGGCATCCACTCGCAGAAAGTCGGCAATGCCTTGCGCAGCATCGACACCTGGTACCAGGGCGCCGACAGCAACGGGCCGATCGCCGTGGAGCCCTATGGTTCGGTGACTACCCAGGGCAAGGCCTATCGCCAGCCTCGCGGCAGCCAGGATGATTTCTACACCCTGCTGGACAGTTGGGTGCTCAAGGATCGAGTACCCGCGCTGGAACAGCAGCACTTCGTGATCGCCACCCTGATTCGCGGCGGCGTGTTCGGCGAGGCAGGTTGAGCCATGGACCATTACCTGGATTTGAAACTGCTGCCGGACCCTGAGTATCCCGAGCCGCAGTTGATGAGCGCCTTGCTCAATAAATTCCATCGGGCCCTGCACGACCTGCGGCGCAACGATATCGGCATCAGCTTTCCCGATACCCGGCGACCGATCAGGCACCTGGGGTCGCACCTGCGCATCCACGGCAATCGCCAGGCCCTGGGCCAGTTGCTGGCCATCGATTGGCTGACCGGCATGCGTGACCATGTAGAGATCGGCCAGCCCTGCTCGGTGCCGACGTCGGTGCAGCATCGCCATGTCAGCCGGGTACAGGTCGATAGCAGCCCGGCACGCCTGCGTCGCCGCCTGATCAAGCGCCATGGGCTGACCGAGGACCAAGCCCGCCAGCGCCTGCCCGACAGCGCGGCGAAACGTTGCGACCTGCCGTTCGCGGTGATGCGCAGCCATACCAGCCATCAGCTGTTCAACCTGTTCATCCGCCACGGCCCGCTGCTTGAACAACCACAGCCCGGCACGTTCAACGGCTATGGCCTGAGCTCCAGCGCGACAGTGCCCTGGTTCTGACCCTTTTTTTCGGGTGCAGTGGAGCGCTTTGTAAAATCAATGACTTACAAGGCGCTTCAAAAAAAGGGTGTACAGCAATTTTTAACAGTCTTTCTTTTGAAATTCAGGAAGTTATAGAGAAAGTGCTCTAGTTCACTGCCGTATAGGCAGCTAAGAAAATCTCAGAGTCAGTTGCCCCGAGTGCGCACAGGTTCACTGCCGTATAGGCAGCTAAGAAATTCAGCAGCGAATGGATAGAGTTTCGAATGCTGTTCACTGCCGTATAGGCAGCTAAGAAAAGGACAATGGGATCAAGCGCTCGGGTGAAGATGTTCACTGCCGTATAGGCAGCTAAGAAAAAGCCGGCGCCGGCTCCAGAGCGATCGCTTGCGTTCACTGCCGTATAGGCAGCTAAGAAACCAAAAGTCTTGTAGATGTCCAGCAGCACCGTGTTCACTGCCGTATAGGCAGCTAAGAAAAAGGTGATATGCGTTATCTGGCGCAGAACTCGGTTCACTGCCGTATAGGCAGCTAAGAAAAATGGGGATGGCTGAGCGTGAACGATATCCGGGTTCACTGCCGTATAGGCAGCTAAGAAAGTCTGCCCCAGGCAGCGCGCCGGGCTCATAAAGTTCACTGCCGTATAGGCAGCTAAGAAAGCAGATCGTCGAGCAGATCGATTACGAGCTGAGCTCACTGCCGTATAAGCAGCTAAGAAAAGGAGTACTTGCTGCTTTGGAGGTTTGGCCATGTTCACTGCCGCACAGGCAGCTAAGAAACCAGTCCTTCAGCGTCCATCGGTGCTGTTCATCTCGATTGCCGAACAGGCAGGCAACACACAATCCATCATCAATCCATCGGCACCCGTTACTGCCGTAGAGGCAGCTTGAGAGACTTGATGCACTAATCGCTGGCTGGCCTGGGGCTCCCGGGCCGGGCGCGTCTTTGTCACATCCCCTTCATCGGCGCTGGCTAAGGTGGCCTCTTTTGACCATGTCAGGGAGTCACCATGAGCGAGTTCAACCTCGGTCGTCGACGGATCATGCAAATCGCCGGGGCGGGGATGTTGCTGCCCAGCCTGGCGCCGGCGGTGATCGCCTCGGTCAAGGATCGACCCAAGCTCACCGATGGCGTGCAGTCCGGGGACTTGCAGGGCGATCGGGCGGTCATCTGGAGCCGCAGCGACCGCCCGGCGCGGATGGTGGTGGAGTGGGACACCCGCAGCATGTTCACCAACCCGCGACGCCTGGTCTCGCCGCTGGCCGATGCCCGCACCGACTTCACCGCCCGGGTGGACCTGAGCGGGCTGCCGGTCAACCAGGCGATTTTTTATCGGGTGACCTTCGAGGATGCCCGCACCGGGGTGGCCAGCGAACCCTGGTTCGGCCATTTGCGCAGTGCCCCGAGCCAGCGCCGGGATATCCGTTTCGTCTGGAGCGGCGACACCGTCGGCCAGGGTTTCGGCATCAACCCGGACATCGGCGGCATGCGCATCTACGAGGCGATGCGCCTGCGCCTGCCGGACTTTTTTATCCACAGCGGCGACACCATCTACGCCGATGGCCCGGTGCCGGCTCAATTGACCACCGAGGGTGGGCGCATCTGGCGCAATATCACCACCGAGGCCAAGAGCAAGGTGGCCGAGACCCTGAACGAGTATCGCGGCAACTACCGCTACAACTTGATGGACGAGAACCTGCGCCGGTTCAACGCCGAGGTGCCGCAGATCTGGCAGTGGGACGACCACGAGGTGGTCAACAACTGGTCGCCGAGCAAGCAGCTGGACGAGCGCTACATGGTCAAGGACATCCAGACCCTGGTGGGCCGTGCGCGCCAGGCCTGGCTGGAGTACGCGCCGATGCGCCGGCAGAGTGCAGACGGTGGCGGGCGCATCTATCGCAAGCTCAGCTACGGGCCGTTGCTGGATGTGTTCGTGCTGGACATGCGCAGCTATCGCGGGCCCAACGATGACAACCTCGGCGGCGAGAAGCCGTTCCTCGGCCGTGAGCAACTGGACTGGCTCAAGCGCGAGCTCAAGGATTCCCAGGCGCAGTGGAAGGTGGTGGCGGCGGACATGCCCATCGGCCTGGGCGTGCCCGACGGCGAGGTCAGCCCCGGCGTGGCGCGCTGGGAGGCCATCGCCAACGGCGACCCGGGCCAGGCTCAGGGCCGCGAGCTGGAGATCGCCGAGTTGCTGGCCTACCTGCGCAAGCACCGGGTGCGCAACCATGTGTGGCTGACCGCCGACGTGCATTACTGCGCGGCCCACCACTACCACCCGGACCGGGCGGCGTTCCAGGATTTCGAGCCGTTCTGGGAGTTCGTCGCCGGCCCGTTGAATGCCGGCAGCTTCGGGCCCAACGTGCTGGACAAGACCTTCGGCCCCGAGGTGGTGTTCCAGAAGGCGCCGCCGACCCAGAACGCCTCGCCGTTCGCTGGGTTCCAGTTCTTTGGCGAGGTGCAGATCGATGGCCAGACGGCGGAGATGAGCGTGATCCTGCGTGATCTCGATGGCGTGGCGGTGTTCGAGCGCAAGCTGCAACCGGCCTGATGCGCGCCTATGGCCCATGGGGTAGGAGCGCGGCTCGCCCGCGATGAATGCTAACGCAGTGTCCTAGACACACCGCATCGCGCTTATCGTGGGCGAGCCTCGCTCCTGCGGGTCAGTAGACGTCGCGGCGGCAGCGGCCTTGTTCGATCAGGCGCTCGACCTGTTCGGCGCCCAGCAGCTCGTTGAGCACCTGGTCCACCCCCGAGGCCATGCCTTGCAGGCTGCCGCAGATGTAGAGCGCGGCGCCGTCGTCGAGCCACTGTTGCAAGGTCCCGGCGGCTTCGCGCAGGCGATCCTGGACGTAGATCTTCTGTTCCTGGTCGCGGGAGAAGGCCAGGTCCAGGCGACTCAGGTCGCCCCGGGCCAGCCATTCCTGCAGCTCGTCCTTGCAGTAGAAATCATGCTCGGCATTGCGCTCGCCAAAGAGCAGCCAGTTGCGTTGCTGACCCTCGGCGATCCGCGCCTTGAGCAGGCTGCGCAGCCCAGCCAGGCCGGTGCCGTTACCCAGCAAGATCAGTGGGCAGGGCTCGGTCGGCAGGTGGAAACCGCTGTTGCGGCGCACCCGCAGGCTGATGCTCGCGCCTACTTGGACGTGCTCGGTAAGCCAGCCGGAGCCGATGCCCAGGCTGCCGTCGGCGTGGCGTTCCTGGCGCACCAGCAGTTCCAGGCAGCCGTCGGCGGCGATCGAGGCGATGGAATATTCGCGCTGGGTCAGCGGCACCAGCGCATCCACCAGGGCCTGGGCATGCAGGCCCACCAGGTGGGCGCGGTTCTCCGGTAGCTGGCGGCTGCCCAGGGCCTGCTCCAGGCTCTCTTCCAGGCCGTCGAGCTGCACCGGGCTCTCGCCGGAAAGCCCCAGACCCTCGAGGAAGTGGTCCACCAGCCACGGGCAGTTGCGCGGCATGACTTCCACCAGGTCGCCGGCCAGCCAGCTGCTGGTGCCGGGCGGTTGCAATTGCAGCAAATAGACCCCGGAGCCGCTGCTCTCGGGGTTCAGCAGGTGGCGCTGGCTCAGGGTCCAGTTGGCGAAAGCCGGGGCCTGCCACAGGTCCACCGGGGCATGCCCGGTGAGCTGGCCCAGTTGTTGTTGCCAGTGGCGCAGGGCGTAGCTGTCGCCATTGTCGACTTCCACCGGGGTGAACAGGCTGCTGGCGCCCTGGCTCGACAGCCAGGTGTGCAGGCGCCGGGCGAAACCGCAGAACTGCGGGTATTGGCGGTCGCCCAGGCCCAGCACTGCGTATTCCAGGCCGTCGAGGGCCAGCTCGCGGCCCAGCAGCTTGCGCTCGAAGCCCCGGGCGCTGTCCGGGGCCTCGCCATCGCCAAAGGTGCTGACCACGAACAACGCCCGCTGGGCACTGCGCAGGTCCTGCTCGTCCAGGCTGGCCAGCGGGCGGACCCGGGCGCCGATGCCGGCGGCCTGCAATTGCCCGGCGGTCTGCCAGGCCAGTTGTTCGGCGAAACCGCTCTGGCTGGCAAAGCCGATCAGCCAGCCGTTGGTATCGTCGGTGGCCTGTTCCAGGCCCTGACGGGCGTCCTTGATCTGGCGCTTCTTGCGCCGCCGATCCAGGTACAGCAACCAGCCGGTGATGAAGAACAGCGGCATGCACAGCGAGGCCAGGGTCAGCACGATGCGCCCCACCAGGCCGAAGTAGCTGCCCACGTGCAGGGCGTAGACGCTGGTCAGCAATTGCGCCTTGAAGCTCTTGTCGGCGTAGCGCTCATGCCGGCTGATGACGCCGGTGGCCGGGTCCAGGGTGATCTGGTTCAGGGCGCGCTCGTGGGGCGAGTCCTTGAGCAGGTAGAACACCGTCGCCGGCTGCCCGGCCACGGGCGGCATGCGCACGTTGTAGGCGCTAAGGTCCTTGCCGGCGGCGCTGTAGATGCTGCTCCACATGGCGTTGTAGTCGGCCACCGGGGCCGGGCCCTTGGCCGGCGGGCCGCCACGCCCGCCCCGGGCGCGCTCGCTGTGTGGCGAGTCGGACAGCAGGCGGGTCAGGCCCTTGCTGTACCACTCGTACGACCAGTACAGGCCGGTGAGGGCGAACAAGAGGTAGAACAACAAGCACCAGGTGCCGAACACCGCGTGCAGGTCCCAGTTGAAGGCCCGGCCTTTCTTGGCCCAGTCCAGGGTCAGCCAGGCGCGCCAGCTGGCGACCTGGCGCGGCCAGCGCAGGTACAACCCGGACAGGCAGAAGAAGATCAGGATCAGGGTGCAGGCGCCGGTGATCTGCCGGCCGCTGTCGCCCATGGCCAGGAACCGGTGCAGTTGCAGCATGAAGCCGAAGAAGCCCTGGCCCACGGCCTCGCCGGTGAACTGGCCGGTGTAGGGGTCGAAGTAGCGCATCTGCCCACGGCGTTCCCCGGGCGGCGGGGTGTAGAACACCCGCGCGGCATTGCCGCTGTCGGTCTCGACCCAGAGCATGGACACGTCCTTGCCCTCGGCCGCCTGGAGTTTGGCCACCAGCTCGGCCGGCGGCAGGGTGCCGGCGGGCAGCTTGTCGACCTGCAGCACCGAGGGGTTGAGCGCCCGCAGGATCTCGTCCTCGAACGACACCGTGGCCCCGGTGATGCCCATCAAGGCCAGGACCAGCCCGGCGCTGATGCCGAAGAACCAGTGCAGCTGGAACAGGGTTTTCTTCAACACATCGACCGCCTTGTTCGTCCGAAGAGGTGAAACACGGCGCGCATTATGCCGTGTGTGAGCGAGAAGCATTCTTCTTTACATGCAAAAGCCCCAGGCAGCGGGTGCATGGGGCTTGGGCACCTGTGGCCGGGGCCACAGGGTGTCGCGGTGGATCAGAAGTGGAAGTTGGCACTCATCAGGGCGGTACGGCCTGGGGCCTGGTTGGCGAAGTGCGCCGCGTAGGCCTTGTCGTAGTAGGTCTTGTCCGTCAGGTTCTGCACGTTCAGTTGCAGGTCGACGTTCTTGGTCAGCTTGTAGCTGGCCATGGCGTCGTAGCGGGTGTAGGACGGTACATACAGAGTGTTGTTGTTATCACCCCAGACCTTGTCGACGTAGAAGGCACCACCACCGATGGTCAGCTTCTGGGTCAGGTTGTAGGTGGTCCAGAGGCTGAAGCTGTTCTTCGGCGTGTTGGGCAGCTCGTTGCCTTTGGCCGGGTTGTTCAGGTTAGTGATCTTGCCGCTGCGATCACCAGCGGCACCTGGATCGACGATGGTGCTGTCCAGATAGCTGTAGCCGGCGAACACTTGCCATTTGTCGGTCAACTTTCCGCTGGCTGTCAGCTCGAGGCCGTCGACGCGGGTCTTGCCGGCGTTTTCGTAGGTGTAGTTGCTACTCAAGACTCGGGTGTTTTCTTTCTCGGTGCGGAAGATCGCTCCGGTCAGCGACAGCCGCTCGCTGAACAGATCCCATTTGGTACCGATTTCGTAGTTGGTGGTTTCCTCGGGCTTCATGTCGCTGACGATGCTGGTCGGCGTCCCGGAGGTGGTCGCGAAGGGGTTGGGTTCAGCCCCGTTATCCAAGGTGCTGCCCACCGGTGTTGCAGACGTGGCATAGGAAATGTAGACGCTACCGTTGTCCTGGGGCTTCCAGATCAACCCCAGCTGGCCGGTCACGAATTCACTGGTGTCCTCAGCCTTGAAGGTGGTGGTACGAGCGCCGTTCTTGGTCTTGGCTTGGGTTTCGAAATGGTCGTAGCGCAGGCCCATGTTGACCAGCCACTGCGGGGTCAGCTCCAGGGTATCTGCGAAGTAGATGGCACGAGTGGTGCCCTCGGTATCGGTACCCGCGTAGTTACGACTGATAGTGCCGGCGTAGATGTCGTCCGGCGTCGGATTCGACAGCGAGGTACAGACGCCCGATGGCTGCGGCACGTTGCACTTGATACTCGAGTTATTGGAAACGTTGTAGCCGCTCTTCTTCGAGGACTCGTCGGACAGTTCGATACCGGTGGAGAAGTTGTTCTTGAAGCCACCCAGGACGAACTCACCATAGAGATCGGTCTGGTTGGTGGTGGTCTCGGTATTCGAGACCCGGGTGTTGGCCCGGCGCCATACCGTGCCGCTGCGTACGTTGCCCTGGCTATCGTCCGGCTGGGTCAGGATGTAGTCCTGCATGCTGGTGCCGTGGCGGAAGGTGTTCTTGAGGGTCAACGAGTCGTTCAGGTCGTGCTCGAAGGCGAAGGTCGCCGTGTCCACCCGGGACTTGCGGAAGTCGCGATCGGTCAGGCCGTAGAAGTTGCTGCTATCGCCACCGTTGACTGGTTTGTCCGGATGCGCGGCGGTGTGGGCCGTGCCCATGGAGTAGCCGTAGGGAATGCCCGAATCCGGCAGGTCGTCGCTTTCCAGATGGTAGTAGTCGAGGAATACCCGGGTGTCGGTACCCAGGCCGAAGGCCAGGGACGGCGCGACGCCCCAACGGTCGTAGTTGACCTTGTCCCGTCCAGCGACATTGCTTTCATGGCTCATCAGGTTCAGGCGGCCCGCAACGGTGTCACTGAACTGATAGTTGCCGTCCAGGGTGTAGCGTTGAGTCTGGTCGGAGCCCCAGGTGAAACCACCGTCGAGGGAGTTGCCCAGGTGAGCTTTCTTGCTGACCAGGTTGATGCTGCCCCCTGCTGCGCCACGGCCACCCATGGCCGAGTTCGGGCCTTTGCTGACCTCGATATTTTCCACGGCGAAGACTTCCCGGCTTTGAGCGCCGGTATCGCGTACGCCATCCAGGTAGGTGTCGCTTTGTGCATCGAAACCACGAATGAAGGGGCGGTCACCTTGTGGGTTGCCACCTTCACCAGCGCCGAAGGTGATACCTGGAACGGTGCGCAGTGCGTCTTGCAGCGAGGTCGCCGCCGTGTCCTTGAGGACTTGCTGCGGTACTACAGTTACCGAGCGCGGGGTGTTGACCAGCGGTGCCGTGTACTTCTTCGAGGAGGAGCTGTCGACCTTGTAGGACGTCGCGTCCTGGGCCTCGCCAGTGATGCTGGTGGCTTCCAGGGCAATCGCTCCCGAGGCTTTCTTGCCGGTGTCCTCGGCGGCCTGGACCATGTGCGCGGCAGAGCCGGCGGTGATGGCGACGCCGATGGCCGATGCCAGCAAACGTGGCGAACTGACAGCGGATAATGGTTGTTGGCGTGTCATGTCTTGTCCCCTCCCCGAGGTTTTGAGGCCGCGGAATATAGGGGATGCGAGCATTCGTTATCAATTGCGAAATATTGCTATTCGCACTGAATTTACATTCTTTACAATTTATCTTTACGGTTTTTGCATTCCCATCCGTCCCGGGCGTTTTACACAGTCAATAAGAATCAATACCATTGCCGCACTTTCGGCTTCCAGGTACCTGGCCATGTTGCTGCACATCCCCGGCGTGTTCACCCGTGATGAAGTAGGGCGCATCCGCCAAGCCCTGGAGCAGGCGGACTGGGCGGACGGCAAGATCACCGCCGGCTACCAGTCGGCCAAGGCCAAGCACAACCTGCAACTGCCCGAGGGCCATCCGCTGGCCCGGGAGATCGGCGAGGCGATGCTCGAGCGGTTATGGCAGAACCCGCTGTTCATGTCCGCCGCCTTGCCGCACAAGGTGTTCCCGCCACTGTTCAACTGCTACACCGCAGGTGGCAGTTTCGACTTCCATATCGACAATGCCGTGCGCCAGCCCAAGGGCAGCGCCGAGCGGGTGCGTACCGACCTGTCCTCGACCCTGTTCTTCAGCGACCCTGAGGACTACGACGGCGGTGAGCTGGAGATCCAGGACACCTACGGCGTGCAGCGGGTCAAGCTGCCGGCCGGCGACCTGGTGCTGTATCCCGGCACCAGCTTGCACAAGGTCAATCCGGTGACCCGTGGTGCCCGCTACGCTTCGTTCTTCTGGACCCAGAGCCTGGTGCGCGAAGACAGCCAGCGGGCGCTGTTGTTCGAGATGGACGGGGCGATCCAGGAGCTGACCCGGGACATGCCCGAACACCCCTCGCTGATCCGCCTGACCGGCACCTACCACAACCTGCTGCGCCGCTGGGTCGAGGTCTAGGCCATGGCTTTTCGACTGCGCCGCGAGGAAAGCCTCGATGGCGGGCAACTGAGCGCCATGCTCGAAGAGAGCCCGGGCCGCGCCGCCCAGGCGATCCTGCTGGCCGCCGGCGAAGGCCTGGTGGACGCCCAGGCGCTGCTGGGGCAGATCCTGCTCGATGGTCGCGGCATCGAGCGGGACCAGGCCCTGGCCCTGCGCTGGTTCGGCATCGCCGCCCAGCGCGGGCACCTGATGGCGCGCAACATGCTCGGCCGTTGTCATGAACACGGCTGGGGCTGCTCGGCGGACGCCGGCGTCGCTGCCGAGCATTACCGCCAGGCCGCGGCTGCCGGCCTGGACTGGGGCCTGTACAACTACGCCAACCTGCTGGCCACCGGCCGTGGCGTGCCCCAGGACCACGGTCGGGCCCTGGCCTGCTACCAGCGCGCCGCGCAGCTGGGCCATGCCAAGTCGATGAACCTGCTGGGGCGTTACCTGGAAGAGGGGCTGGTTTGCCCGGCCGATCCCCAGGCGGCCCGGGATTGGTATCGTCGCTCGGCCGAGGGCGGTGACTTTCGCGGGCAGTTCAGCCATGGGGCGATCCTCGCCGATGCCGGGCGCATCGACGAAGCCCAGGACTGGCTGCAGCGGGCCCTGGCCGGCGGCAACCTGAATTTCCTCCGGGTCGCCCGTGGGGTGCTGCTAGAGGCCCGCCATCCCGAGATCCGCCAGTTGGCCCTGGCCTATCACCAGCGTGCGGCGCAACTGGGGGATGAGCGGGATGCCGCAAGGCTTGCCGAGTTGGCGGCCACGCTCGACCTGTTGCCTTCTGAGGGCCTGGCCGAGGTGGACGCGGACAGAGTCGTCGAGCATCAGGTGGTGCAGGCTTGGGCCGAGGACCTCTCCAAGGACGCAAAGGTGTAAACCTTATTCAGGACGGCACAGCGCTCATAAAAAAGCCCATGACACGTCATGGGCTTTTTCTTACCGCTTGCAGCTCAAGGCTTGCCGCTGCCGTCAGACGTAGTAGGCCTTCAGCGGTGGGAAGCCGTTGAACTCCACGGCGCTGTAGCTGGTGGTGTAGGCGCCGGTGGACAGCCAGTACAGGCGGTCGCCGATGGCCAGGTTCAGCGGCAGGCCGTACTTGTAGTTCTCGTACATGATGTCGGCGCTGTCGCAGGTCGGGCCGGCAATCACCACTTCTTCCACTTCGCCTTTCTTCTCGGTCCAGATCGGGAACTTGATGGACTCGTCCATGGTTTCGATCAGGCCGGAGAACTTGCCCACGTCGGTGTATACCCAGCGCTCCACGGCGGTGCGCGACTTGCGTGCCACCAGGACCACCTCGCTGACCAGGATGCCGGCGTTGGCGATCAGCGAACGGCCCGGCTCGAGGATGATTTCCGGCAGGTCGTCGCCGAAGTCTTCCTTGAGGAAACGGATGATTTCCTCGGCGTAGGTTTCCAGGCTGTTGGTGCGGGTGATGTAGTTGGCCGGGAAGCCACCGCCCATGTTGATCAGCTTCAGTTCGATGCCGTCTTCTTCTTTGAGACGCTCGAAGATCACCTTGACCTTGGCGATGGCGGCGTCCCAGACGCTGATGTCGCGCTGCTGGGAGCCGACATGGAACGACACGCCGTAAGGCACCAGGCCCAGGTCGCGGGCCAGGATCAAGAGGTCCATGGCCATGTCGGTCTGGCAGCCGAACTTGCGCGACAGCGGCCAGTCGGCGGTGGTGGAGCCTTCGGTGAGGATGCGCACGTAGACCTTGGAGCCCGGGGCGGCCTTGGCGATATTGCGCAGGTCGGCTTCGGAGTCGGTGGCATACAGGCGCACGCCCTTCTCGTAGAAGTAGCGGATGTCCTTGGACTTCTTGATGGTGTTGCCGTAGCTGATGTTGGCCGGGTTGACGCCGCGACCCAGCACCTTGTCCAGCTCGTAGATCGAGGCGATGTCGAAGCTCGAGCCTTTTTCGTGCAGCAGGTCGATGATTTCCACGGCCGGGTTGGCCTTGACCGCGTAGTAGACCTTGGCGAATTCGAACCCGGCGCGCAGGTCGTCGTAGGCCTGGGCGATCATCTGGGTATCGATCATCACGAACGGGGTTTCTTTCTGGTCGGCGAACGCCTTCATTTTCTGAAAGGTTTCGCGCGCGAAATAGTCTTCGACGTTAATCGACATGCGTGGAAGCTCCTGATGGCAAACGTTGGTAATCAATGGGTGGCAGGCAATGCCAGGGTCGACACCGCCTTGTGAACGTCCTCCGTATCCCCACTTTGGTTCGCCTACTTCCCAAGGCATGTCGCCGAAAGCAAAAAGGCCATGGGAAATCTGCCCTTGGCCTTGCTGTCTCGTCGTCAGTACTTGAGCCGGATGGATCGTTTCCAGCATGGACGTTCGGCGCGAACTTTAGGCGGTGAGGGGGCTGAGATCAACAAAAAATGTCGCGTTTTTGCACTTGTCTGACGTGCGTTATCGGCATGTCCTTTTGTAGCCGACACAGATGACCGGCAGATGTTCCCGAAGAATTTCCGAGTGTTAAAAATACCTGCACGTTCGCGGCTTTTGCGCGCCAAGTGGTGGTGAACTGCCGAAGTCGCCAACATCGGCGACGTTAGCGGCGAGAGGGTGGCCAGAGGGGGATTTTGCCTGTTGCGTCAGGTTCCGGCGGGGAGCTTTTGCCGGGGCGGCTGTTGATATTTCTTTTCGCCGCCCGGGTGGGTAAAAAAACGCTGGCGAGCAAGCGTGCTTGCTCGCCACGGGTTGGCTTTTGATTATTTATTGATCAGGCACTCACGGCCTCGGCCGGGGAGACGATGTTGGTCTTCATCCCACGGGAGCGTCCCGAGCTGAGATAGGCGGCGATGGACTCCTGGGTCACTTCGCCGAGGAACACCCTTTCGGCGTCCAGCACCGGCAGCCACGAGCGGTTGAACTCGTACATGCGCGACAGCAGGATGCGCAGGTGCTCGTCGTAGGCGGCGGTGGCGTTGAACTGGCGCAGGAACTGGCCGCAGGTGCCGCCCTGGCGGTGCAGGTCGCGGCGCCGTACATAACCCAAGGCTTTATTCTCGGCGCAGGTCACCACCACGTAGCGCCGGTCGTGCTCGTCCATCAGTTCCAGGGCCTCGGCCACCGGGGTGTCCGGGCTCACCGACGGCGCGTTGTCGGCCGCGTCCTCGGCCTTGACCAGCAGCAGGCGCTTGAGGGTGCTGTCCTGGCCGACGAAGTTGCTGACGAAATCGTCCGCCGGATGGGCCAGCAGGGTGTCCGGGTGGTCGATCTGCAGCAGTTTGCCGGCGCGGAAGATGGCGATCTTGTCTCCCAGCTTGATGGCCTCGTCGATGTCGTGGCTGACCATGATCACGGTCTTGTTGAGCGCCCGCTGCATCTCGAAGAACTCGTTCTGGATCATCTCGCGGTTGATCGGGTCCACCGCACCGAAGGGTTCGTCCATCAGCAGCAGCGGGGCCTCGGCGGCCAGGGCGCGGATCACTCCGATCCGCTGTTGCTGGCCGCCGGACAGCTCGCGCGGGTAGCGATGCAGGTAGTGCTTGGGTTCGAGCTTGATCATGCTCATCAGCTCGCGGGCGCGGTCGTGGCACTTCTGCTTGTCCCAGCCCAGCAGGCGCGGCACCACGGTGATGTTTTCCTCGATGGTCATGTTGGGAAACAGGCCGATCTGCTGGATCACGTAGCCGATGTTGCGACGCAGGGTCACTTCGTCCAGGCCGGTGGTGTCCTCGCCGTTGATCAGCACCTTGCCCGAGGTGGGCATGATCAGGCGGTTGATCATCTTCAGCGTGGTGCTCTTGCCGCAGCCGGAGGGGCCGAGGAATACGCAGATCTCGCCTTCGTTGACGGTCAGGCTGACCGAGTCGACGGCTTTGACATCCTTGCCGTTGCTGCGAAAGGTCTTGCTCAGGTTCTGTAGTTCGATCATTTCAGGGCTCCTATTGGGCTCAATCCTTTTGGCGTCAGCGAACGTTGCAGCCATTGCAGAAGCAGGTCGGCAAAGATGGCCAGCAGGCTGACCAGCACGGCGCCGACGATCAACATCGACATGTCGCTGCGGCTGATGGAGGCCAGGATCAGCACCCCCAGGCCGCCGGCGCCGATGGTGGCGGCGATGGTCATGACGCCGATGTTCATCACCACCGCGGTGCGTACTCCGGCGAGGATCACCGGCACCGCGATCGGCAGCTCGACCATGCGCAGGCGCTGGCCGAAGGTCATGCCGATGCCCCGGGCGGCCTCGCGGATGCCCGGTTCGACGCCGGTCAGCGCCAGGTAGGTGTTGCGCATGATCGGCAACAGGGAATAAAGGAACACGGCGGTGATCGCCGGCAGCGGCCCCAGGCCCTGGCCGAACTTGGAGTAGAACGGCAGCAGCAGGCCGAACAGGGCGATGGAGGGGATGGTCAGCAGCACCGTGGCGCTGGCCTGCAATGGCCCGGCGAGGCTGGGGAAGCGGGTCATCAGCACGCCCAGGGGTACGCCAAAGACGATGGCCAGGGTGACGGCGATGCCCACCAGGGTGATGTGTTGCCAGGTCAGGTGCAGGACCTGGGCCCAATCGAGATGGGAAAAGGCGTTCAAGAATTCCATGTCTTCTCCTCTTTAGTTGATCGGGTGCTGGCGCAGGAAATCTGCGGCCACGGCGGAGGGGCTTTCATGGTCGACGTCGACCCGCGCGTTCAGCTGGCGCATGGTTTCGTCGTCGAACAGCGCCGCCAGCGGCTCGAGTTCGGCGGCCAGTTGCGGGTGAGCGTCGAGGTAGGCCTGGCGCACCACGGGAGCGGCGGTGTAGTCCGGGAAGTAGTGCTTGTCGTCTTCCAGCAATTTGAGCTTGAAGGCGCTGAGGCGTCCGTCGGTGGTGTAGACCAGGCCGGCAAACACCTGGCCATTGCGCAGGGCGGTATAGACCAGGCCGGCGTCCATCTGCCGAGTGTTCTTGCGGGTCAGGGCCATGTCATACAGCTTGACCATCCCGGCCATGCCGTCGGAACGGTTGGCGAACTCGGTGTCCAGGGCCACCAGGCGGTTTTCTCGGGTGTTTTCGTCCAGGGCCCGGGTCAGGTCGCTGATGCTGTTGATCCGTGGATGTTCCTTGGCCACGTTTTCCGGCAGCGCCAGGGCATAGGTGTTGCTGAACTTGGACGGCGACAACCAGACCAGGCCTTTTTTCGCGTCGAGTTCTTTCACCCGGGCGTAGGACTGCTGCTTGTCGAGCTTCTCGTCGATGTGGTTGTAGGCCACCAGCGACACCCCGGTGTATTCCCAGATCAGGTCCAGTTGGCCGCTTTCCTGGGCGCTGCGCGCCAGGTTGCTGCCCAGGCCGCCGGTGACCCGGGTGTCGTAGCCCTTGCTGCGCAGGTACTGGGAGGTGATTTCCGCCAGCAGGGTCTGCTCGGTGAAGACCCGGGCGCCGATGCGGATCAGCGGTTTTTCCGCGGCGTGGGCCAGTGCGCTGAAAAGCAGGACGCAGCCGAGTATCAGGCTCAATTTCTTCATGTCGGTTCCTTGTCTCTGACGGGCTTAGGACGGGCGCAGGCCACGTTCCAGCCAGAGGCGGCTGGCCAGGGTCACCAGGCCGTCCAGAAGCAGCGCCAGCAGGGCGGTGCAGGCGGCGCCGAGCAGCAGTTGCGGCTGATTGTTCAGGGCGATGCCGGGGAAGATCAGGCTGCCCAGGCTGTTGGCGCCGATCAGGAAGGCCAGGGGCGCGGTGCCGACGTTGATCGCAAGGGCCACCCGCACGCCGCCGACGATGATCGGCACGGCATTGGGTAATTCGACTTTCCACAACACCTGGCGCGGGGTCATGCCGATGCCGGTGGCGGCTTCCTTGAGCGAGCCCTGGACGTTCTTCAGGCCTTCATAGGTATTGCGCACGATGGGCAGCAGGGAGGCCAGGAACAGGGCGAAGATCGCCGGCCCGCTGCCGATGCCGAGGACCCCGAGGGCAATGGCCAGGACGGCCAGGGGAGGAATGGTGTTACCGATGTTGAACACTTGCATGAAGCGTTCGGCGCGCCTGGCCATGGCGGGGCGGCTGAGGAGGATGCCGGCGGGAATGCCGACCAGCAGGGCGGCGCACATGGACGCCAGGACCAGGAACAGATGAGCTTGCAGGTAGAACAGTAGATCGTCGCGGTAGTGTTCGATCGTCTTGATGCCGATCCAGTGGACCAGCAGGGCCAGGAGGGCAATGACCGCAGCCCCTCCTATCAGCCCTTTGCCATAGCGAATAGCCACGGGCGGACTCCTTTTTTCTTATCGGTCGGCGGGCGCTTTCCCCTGTGGCAGGGCCGTGGCCGACTGCCGGGAAAGTCCCCGCGAAAAGCAGTTCGTCGAGTGCCGGCAGGGCGGCGGTGAACGAACCATGAGCGCAGCTTCGTCAAGCTAACTTGCTGAAATTCCAGGCATCTGATGAGCGCCTGGCAGGGAAGTGGACGTCTCCACCTTTTAAAAGGTTCCATAGTCGGCGGCGTTTGGCCACCCTTGTGGCCGCGACTTCGTGGCGCGAGGCGGTGATCGAGGCGGGGAATCCAACGGGTTCCAGGGCGATGTCCGGGTTGCGGATGCTGCGCGCCCGGTCGCAGCCGTCGCTGGCGCTCGACAGCGGCTACAGGGGGATGGCGGGGCCGGACGGTGGTCCGGGAAGGCAGCTTTGCGCTATACTCGCCGCCCTTTTTTGATCACCGCCAGGCGATTTCCCATGACCCAACAGGCCGCCGAAGTCGCGAAACGCCGCACCTTCGCCATCATTTCCCACCCGGATGCCGGTAAGACCACCATCACCGAGAAGCTGTTGCTGATGGGCAAGGCCATTGCGGTGGCGGGTACCGTCAAGTCGCGTAAGTCCGACCGCCATGCCACCTCCGACTGGATGGAGATGGAGAAGCAGCGCGGTATCTCCATCACCACCTCGGTGATGCAGTTCCCCTATCGCGAGCACATGATCAACCTGCTCGACACCCCCGGCCACGAAGACTTCTCGGAAGATACCTACCGCACCCTGACCGCGGTGGACTCGGCGCTGATGGTGCTCGACGGCGGTAAGGGCGTAGAGCCGCGGACCATCGCCCTGATGGACGTCTGCCGCCTGCGGGATACGCCGATCGTCAGCTTCATCAACAAGCTGGACCGCGACATCCGCGACCCGATCGAGCTGCTGGACGAAATCGAGGCGGTACTGAAGATCAAGGCCGCGCCGATCACCTGGCCGATCGGTTGCTACCGCGATTTCAAGGGCGTGTACCACCTGGCGGGTGACTACATCATCGTCTACACCCCGGGCCATGGCCACGAGCGTACCGAGACCAAGATCATCGAGAAGCTCGACTCCGCCGAAGCCCGTGCCCACCTGGGCGACGAGTACGAGCGTTTCCTCGAGCAGCTGGAGCTGGTGCAGGGCGCCTGCCATGAGTTCGACCAGCAGGAGTTCCTCGACGGCCACCTGACCCCGGTGTTCTTCGGCACCGCCCTGGGCAACTTCGGTGTCGACCACGTGCTCGACGCCGTGGTCGACTGGGCGCCGCTGCCGCTGCCACGGGCGGCCAACGAGCGCAGCGTGGCGCCCCAGGAAGAGAAGTTCTCGGGCTTCGTGTTCAAGATCCAGGCGAACATGGACCCCAAGCACCGCGACCGCATCGCCTTCATGCGCATCTGCTCGGGCAAGTACGAGAAGGGCATGAAGATGCGCCACGTGCGCACCGGCAAGGACGTGCGCATCGGCGACGCCCTGACCTTCTTCTCCTCTGAGCGTGAGCAACTGGAAGAAGCCTATGCCGGCGACATCATCGGCCTGCACAACCACGGCACCATCCAGATCGGCGACACCTTCACCGAAGGCGAGGCCCTGGGCTTCACCGGTATCCCGCACTTCGCCCCGGAACTGTTCCGTCGCGTGCGCCTCAAGGACCCGCTGAAGTCCAAGCAACTGCGCCAGGGCCTGCAACAGCTGGCCGAAGAGGGCGCGACCCAGGTGTTCTTCCCCGAGCGCAGCAACGACATCATCCTCGGCGCCGTCGGTGTGCTGCAGTTCGATGTGGTGGCCAGCCGCCTGAAGGAAGAATACAAGGTCGAATGCGCCTACGAGCCGATCACCGTGTGGTCCGCGCGCTGGATCAGCTGCGACGACAAGAAGAAGCTGGAGGAGTTTTCCAACAAGGCGGTGGAGAACCTGGCACTGGACGGCGGCGGTCACCTGACCTACCTGGCGCCGACCCGGGTCAACCTGGCGTTGATGGAAGAGCGCTGGCCGGACGTGAAATTCCGCGCGACCCGCGAACACCACTAAGTTCGCCGGCAACATCCCAAGCCCCGCGGTGCAGGCCGCGGGGCTTTTTTGTGCCTGCTGGCAAGCCCAGGGTGGCACGCACCGTTAGTCGGACGGGGGCTCCTGGCATGGGGATCGATAGCTGGCTATCTGGAAAGTCCCGGGTATCGCGACTAGGTTTCAGGTGGTGCTGTGGCCGCTGCACGTCAGGGTTTGCAGCCATCGATGATTCACCTATGAAGGGATGGAATCGGCTATGAGAATTTTTCAACGCGTGGTGCTGCTGATCAAGGTGCTGGTGCTGCTGAGCCTGGGAACCTCCGGGGCCTGGGCCCACAACCTGTTGCAGGTCAAGGAGCCGGGTTACTCGTCGGAGCAGAGCACGCCGGTGCAGATGCTGGCCAAGTCCGAGTCGGAGCCGGGGGATGAGGGGCAGGGCGGCAGTTCGGGGGATGACGACCAGACCACCGACGATGGCGGGGAGCCCGATCAGGGGTGAAAAAAACCCCTCGCGGCGGATCGATGCGCAATCCGTCGCAAGGGGCCGGTGCAACAAGGTCAAGGCGTCTGCGGTGGTCCCGCAGGCGCCTTTTTCATGCTCGTCTACAAGAACTGCTCGGCGTAGTGGCAAGCCACTTGGCGTGTGTCGAGCTGGCGCAGGGCCGGCTCTTCAGTGCTGCAACGCTCGGTGGCGTACGGGCAGCGCTTGTGGAAGGCGCAGCCGGGCGGCGGGTTCAGCGGGTTGGGCAGTTCGCCGGCGATCTTGATCTTCGGTTTGTCCGGGTCCGGGTGGATGGCCGGGGTCGCCGAGAGCAGGGCCTGGGTGTAAGGGTGCAGGGGACGGTTGTAGATGTCCTCCTTGGGGCCCATTTCCACCGGCCGGCCCAGGTACATCACCAGTACCTGGTCGGCGACGTGGCGCACCACCGCCAGGTTGTGCGAGATGAAGACGTAGGCGGTGTTGAATTCCTGCTGCAGGTCCATGAACAGGTTCAGCACCTGGGCCTGGATCGACACGTCCAGGGCCGAGGTCGGTTCGTCCGCCACCAGTACCTTGGGTTGCAGCATCATCGCCCGAGCCAGGGCAATGCGCTGGCGCTGGCCGCCGGAGAACATGTGTGGATAGCGCTGGTAATGCTCGGGGCGCAGGCCCACCTGCTTCATCATCGCCTGGACTTTCTCGCGGCGCTCGGTGGCCGACAGCTTGGTGTTGATCAGCAGCGGCTCGGCCAGCTGGTCACCGATCTTCTGCCGTGGGTTGAGCGAGGCATAGGGGCTCTGGAACACCATCTGCACGTCGCGGCGCAGTTGCTTGCGCTGCTCCTTGGTGGCGCCCTTGACCTCATGGCCGGCGATCTGCAGCGAGCCCGAGGATGGCTCTTCGATCAGGGTCAGGGCCCGGGCCAGGGTGGACTTGCCACACCCGGATTCGCCCACCACGGCCAGGGTCTTGCCGGCCTCCAGTTCGAAGGACACGCCATTGAGCGCGCGGACGGTGGCGTGGCCCTTGAACAGGCCCCGGGACACTTCGTAGTGACGGGTCAGGTCGCGGGCGGTTAGAACGACGGCCATCACGCCACCTCCTGGTTGAGCGGGTAGAAGCAGCGCACCAGGCTGGCGGCTTGCGGATCGAGGCCGGGGCGTTGCTGGCGGCAGTTTTCCTGGACGTAGGGGCAGCGTGGCGATAGCAGGCAGCCCTGGGGCCGGTCATAACGACCGGGAACGATGCCCGGCAGGGTGGAGAGCCGCGAGGCACCGAGGCTGTGCTCGGGAATCGCCGCCAGCAGGGCTTCGCTGTAGGGGTGTGCGGGGATGTCGAACAGCTCCGGCACCTTGCCTACTTCCACGGCCTGGCCGGCGTACATCACGCAGACGCGCTGGGCGGTCTCGGCCACCACGGCCAGGTCGTGGGTGATCAGCACCAGGCCCATGTTCTGCTCTTTCTGCAAGCTCAGCAGCAGGTCCATGATCTGTGCCTGGATGGTCACGTCCAGGGCGGTGGTCGGTTCGTCGGCGATCAGCAGCTTGGGTTCGCCGGCGATGGCCATGGCGATCGCCACGCGCTGGCTCATGCCACCGGACAGCTGGTGCGGGTAGGCGTCCATGCGGCTGGCGGCGCCCGGGATCTCGACCTTCTCCAGCAGTTCGATGGCGCGCTTGCGGGCGGCCTTGCCGGACATCTTCAGGTGCAGGCGCAGCACTTCCTCGATCTGGAAGCCCACGGTGTAGCTGGGGTTCAGCGCGGTCATCGGGTCCTGGAAGACCATGGCCAGGTCCTTGCCGACGATCTGCCGGCGCTGGCGGGCGCTGAGCTTGAGCATGTCCTTGCCGTCGAAGGTCAGGGCGTCGGCGGTGACGATGCCGGGATGCTCGATCAGGCCCATCAGGGCCATCATGGTCACCGATTTGCCGGAGCCGGACTCGCCGACGATGGCCAGTACTTCGCCCTTGTCGACCTTGAGGTCCAGGCCGTCCACCACGGGAACTGCCTTGGCGTCGCCGAAACGGACATTGAGATTCTTGATTTCTAACAGTGACATGGGAATCTCCTCAGGCGGCATTCTTGAGCTTCGGATCCAGCGCATCGCGCAGGCCGTCGCCCATCAGGTTGATTGCCAGCACGCTGAGCAAAATGGTCAGGCCAGGCAGGCTCACTACCCACCAGGCGCGTTCGATGTAGTCGCGGGCCGAGGCCAGCATGGTGCCCCACTCGGGGGTAGGCGGCTGGACGCCGAGGCCGAGGAAGCCCAGGGCGGCGGCGTCGAGGATCGCCGAGGAGAAGCTCAGGGTGGCCTGGACGATCAGCGGCGCCATGCAGTTGGGCAGCACGGTGATGAACATCAGGCGCGGCAGGCCGGCACCGGCCAGGCGTGCGGCGGTCACGTAGTCGCGGTTGAGCTCGCCCATGACGGCGGCTCGGGTCAGGCGCACGTAGGACGGCAGCGAGACCACGGCGATGGCGATCACGGTGTTGATCAGGCCTGGGCCGAGGATGGCGACGATGGCCACGGCCAGCAGCAGCGAAGGCAGGGCCAGCATGATGTCCATCAGGCGCATGATGCTCGGGCCCAGCAGGCGCGGGAAGAAGCCGGCGAACAGGCCCAGCAGGATCCCCGGGATCAGCGACATCACCACCGACGACAGGCCGATCAGCAGCGACAGGCGCGAACCCTGGATCAGCCGCGAGAGCAGGTCGCGGCCCAGTTCGTCGGTACCCAGCAGGAACTGCATCTGCCCGCCTTCGAGCCAGGCGGGTGGGGTCAGCAGGAAGTCGCGGTACTGCTCGCTGGGGTTATGCGGGGCTACCCAGGGGGCGAACAGTGCGCAGAACACCACCAGCAGCATGAACAGCAAACCGGCCACGGCGCCCTTGTTGCGGGAGAAGTGCTGCCAGAATTCTTTGTAGACGGACGGGTAAAGCAGGCTTTGATCGACTGCTACCGAGGAAGTTGGAGTGCTCATGAGTCTTGGCCTCAGCGCTGATGACGGATGCGTGGGTTGGCAAAGCCGTAGAGGATGTCCACCACGAAGTTGACCATGATCACCAGGCAGGCGATCAACAGGATGCCGTTCTGCACCACGGGATAGTCCCGGGCGCCGATGGCTTCGATCAGCCATTTACCGATGCCGGGCCAGGAAAAGATGGTTTCGGTCAGGACCGCGCCGGCCAGCAGGGTGCCGACTTGCAGGCCGACCACGGTCAGTACCGGGATCAGCGCGTTGCGCAGGCCGTGGACGAAGACCACCCGGTTGGGCGACAGGCCCTTGGCCTTGGCGGTACGGATGTAGTCCTCACGCAGCACTTCGAGCATCGAGGAGCGGGTCATCCGCGCGATCACCGCCAAGGGAATGGTGCCCAGCACGATGGCGGGCAGGATCAGGTGTTCCAGGGCATCGACGAAGGCGCCGGTGTCGCCGGCCAGCAAGGTATCGATCAGCATGAAGCCGGTCTTGGGCTCGATGTCGTAGAGCAGGTCGATACGTCCGGAAACCGGGGTCCAGCCCAGGCTCACCGAGAAGAACATGATCAGGATCAGGCCCCACCAGAAGATCGGCATCGAGTAGCCGGCGAGGGAAATCCCCATCACCCCGTGGTCGAACAGCGAGCCGCGCCTGAGGGCGGCGATCACCCCGGCCAGCAGGCCGATGACGCCGGCGAAGAGCAGGGCGGCCATGGCCAGTTCCAGGGTCGCGGGGAACAGCGAGGAAAACTCGCTCCAAACGCTGGTGCGGGTGCGCAGGGACTCGCCCAGATCGCCATGGGCAAGCTTGCCGATGTAGTCCAGGTACTGGGCATACAGCGGTTTGTTCAATCCAAGGCGTTCCATTGCCTGGGCATGCATCTCGGGGTCGACCCGGCGCTCGCCCATCATGACTTCCACGGGATCGCCGGGAATCATGCGGATCAAGGCGAAGGTCAACAAGGTGATGCCGAAGAATGTGGGAATCAACAACCCCACACGGCGGGCAATAAAACTAAACATCTTCTGAAGTACCTCAATCAGCCGGTTAGGCGTGTCCGCCGCTCCCGGGTCGGGAGCAGCGGGCGTTTCTTATTACTTCACCTGGGTGGTAGCGAAGTTGTTGGTGGTCAGGGGGCTCTGGTGATACCCCTCGACGTTCTTGCGCATGGCGGTGAACATTTTCGGATAGGCCATGGGAATCCAGGGTTGATCCTGCTCAAAGATCAGCTGGGCCTTTTCATAGAGTTCGGCACGCTTGGCAGGTTCAGCCTCGGCGCGGGCCTGGTCGATCAGGTCCTGGAAGGTCTTGTTGCACCAGCGGGCGTAGTTTTCGCCGTTTTTCGCTGCGTCACAACTCAGGTTCGGGGTCAGGAAGTTGTCCGGGTCACCGTTATCCCCGGCCCAGCCAGCGGACACCATGTCGTGCTCGCCGTTCTTCGCGCGCTTGAGCATTTCGCCCCATTCCATCACGCGGATATCCAGCTTGAGGCCGATCTTGGCCAGGTCGGCCTGCATCATCTGTGCGCCCAGCAGCGGGTTGGGGTTGGTCGGGCCGCCGCCGTTGCGGGTGAACAGGGTGATCGAGGTGCCTTCGGGCACGCCGGCTTCCTTGAGCAGGGCGCGGGCCTTGTCCAGGTCCCGGGGCGGGTTCTTCAGGCTGGTGTTGAAGCCCAGCAGGGTCGGTGGGTACGGGCCGGTGCCGACCAGGGCATTGCCCGGGCCATACAGGCTGTTGACGTAGGCTTCCTTGTCGAAGGCGATGTCGATCGCCTTGCGGACCCGCACGTCGCTCATGTACTTGCGGGTGGTGTTCATGGCGATATAGCCGGTGGTCATGGCCGCCAGTTCATGTACCTGCAGGTTCGGGTCGGCCTTGATGCTGGGAATGTCATCGGGCTTGGGATACAGGGCGACCTGGCACTCGTTGGCCTTGAGCTTCTGTAGCCGTACGTTGTTGTCGGTGGTGATCGCCAGGATCAGTGCTTCGGCCGGTGGCTTGCCACGGAAATAGTCCGGGTTGGCCTTGAATCGCACCTGGGCGTCCTTGGCATAGCGGATGAAGATGAACGGTCCGGTGCCGATCGGCTTGCTATTGAGCTCGGCGGTCTTGCCTTCCTTGAGCAGCTTGTCGGCGTATTCGGCCGGGAAGATCGAGGAGAAGGCCATGGCCACGTCGGCCAGGAACGGAGCTTCGCGGCGGGTCAGTGTGAAGACCACGGTGTGGTCGTCGACTTTCTCTACGCTCTTGAGCAGTTCCTTGAAGCCCATGCTTTCGAAATAGGGGAAACCCACGCTGGACTTGTCATGCCAGGGGTGTTTCGGGTCCAACTGGCGCTGGAAGCTCCAGAGCACGTCGTCGGCGTTCATGTCGCGGGTCGGGGTGAAGTAGTCGGTGCTGTGGAACTTGACGCCCTTGCGCAGGTGGAAGGTGTATTGCAGGCCGTCAGGGCTGATCTCCCAGGACTCGGCCAGGGCCGGCTCGATGTCCGTGGTGCCCGGCTTGAAGTCCACCAGCCGGTTGAAAATGGTTTCCGCCACTGCGTCGGCAGTCACCGCGGTCGTGTACTGGACCATATCGAAGCCTTCCGGGCTGGCTTCGGTACAGACCACCAAGGGTTTGGCCGCGGCGCCCAGGGCGACGCTCAGCAATGCGGCGCTCAAGGCCGCTTTCATGGGTAGCATTTTCATCGAGAACCCCTTTCGAACGATGGAACCAGCGTAGCTTGAAGGGCGGACTCGTCATGAGTCCGCCGTTCAACTGGTGGGTTATAGGATATTGAATGGAACCGTGGTGACCAGGCGGAACTCGTTGATGTTGCCGTCGGCCTGGTACTTGCTGGCGCGGTGGGTGGTGTAGGTCGCGCGGATCGCGGTGGCCTTGAGCGGGCCGCTCTGCACCGCGTAGCTGGCGCCGATGCCGTATTCGTAGTGGGTTTCGCCGTCCATCTTCTTCACATCGTAGGCGGTACCGGTGTAGTGGGTACCGTCGATGCCCCAGCCGCGGGCCTGGTAGAGGTTGAACTTGAGGCCGGGCACGCCGTACTCGGCCATGTTCAGGCCGTAGGCGATCTGGAACGACTTCTCGTTCGGGCCGTTGAAGTCCGAGAGCAGGGAGTTGGCCAGGTAGATGCCGTTGGTTTCGTGCAGGTAGTCGAAGTACTCGTTACCGTTCACCGCCTGGTAGGAGAAGGTCAGGCTGTGGGCCTGGTGGGCCAGGCCCAGGGACAGCGAGTAGGTATCGTTGTCGATCTCGCCCATCTCTTTCTTGCCGGCATCGACGGTCTTGTAGTAGTTCAGGCCGGTGGTCAGGCCCAGCACCGAGCTGTCACCCAGTTCGTGGGTGAAGCCGAAGTAGTACTGGTTCCAGAAGTCTTCCACCTTGGAGGCGTAGAGGCTGGTCTTCAGGCTCTTGAGCGGCTGGTAGTTGGCGCCGATCACGCTGACGCGGTCGGTCTCGGCGCTGTTGTTGGTGTATTCGGAGCGGAATTTCGACAGGCTCTGTTCGGTCCGTGGCGATACCCGGTCATAGCTACCGGCGTCGAACGACAGGTTGTTGAATTCTTCGCTGTGGATACTGGCCCCTTCGAAGCTCGAAGGCAGCGGACGGTTGCCGATGACATCGACGATCGGCGTGCTGACGTTCTGCCGGCCGACGGTCAGGGTGGTGTTGGATACGCGGAACTTGACGTTGGCCAGGCCCAGCTTGCTCCACTGGCCCACGGCGTCGCCGTCGGAGTGGGTCAGGGTACGGTTGTTCTTGCCGGCGATGTCCTTGCGGTCACGATCCAGGGCAATGGCGTTGTAGGCGGCGACTTCGGTGCTGACCCCAACGGTGCCTTCGGTGAAGCCGGAGGTGTAGTTGAGGATGGTGCCCTGCACCCAGTTGATACGGCGCGGGGTGGAGGTAGGCTGGCCGTTGTGGTTGTAGGAGAAGCGGTCGTTACGACGCTTCAACTCGTTGGCGTACCAGTTACGGGTGCTCCCGGACAGGCTCTGGCCTTCGATGAACCCCTTGGACTCGGCCTGGGCATTCTTGCTGTTCAGTTCAGTCGGGACGAAGTCCTGGCTGACGCTCTCTGCATAGGCCGTAGCAGTGATGCTACTGATGGCCAGGGCTAACAATGCGCTGCTGCTCAGTTTCATGGGTGATGCTCCTTTGTTTTGTTTTTTTACTTGCCGGTTTTTTTCGGCCGGCTGGCTTTTTGGAACTCATTCAAGGCATCGCAAACGTTTGCAGAGGGCTCATTCTCTGAATCCAGGCAATACGCCTGCATGAGGGCGAGCAACGCCCTCAGGGTTCTAGGCTCATCGGTTATGGGGTCAGGCCGACCCCGGAAAAGGAGTTGCGGCCAAAGGGGCTGACCTTGAAGCCCTCGACTTTCGCGCTCAACGGCTGGTTGATCGTCGAATGGGCGATAGGGGTGATCGGCACCTGTTGCTTGAGCAGTTGCTGGGCCTGCTTGTACAACAAGGTGCGCTGGTCGCGGTCGGTGACGATCTTGGCCTGCTTGATCAGCTTGTCGTACTGCGGGTCGCACCACATCGAATAGTTGTTGCCGCCAATGGCATCGCAGCTGTACAGGGTGCCCAGCCAGTTGTCCGGGTCACCGTTGTCGCCGGTCCAGCCGATCAGGCTGACGTCGTGCTCGCCGTTCTTGGTGCGCTTGATGTACTCGCCCCATTCGTAGCTGACGATCTTCACCTTGAGGCCGATCTTCGCCCAGTCCGCTTGCAGCATCTCGGCCATCAGCTTGGCGTTGGGGTTGTAAGGGCGCTGCACGGGCATGGCCCACAGGTTGATCTCCGTGCCTTCCTTGACTCCGGCGGCCTTGAGCAGCTCGCGGGCCTTGTCCGGGTTGTAGGCGGCATCCTTGATGCTGTCGTCGTAGGACCACTGGGTCGGCGGCATGGCGTTGACCGCCAGCTGGCCGGCACCCTGGTACACGGCATTGAGGATGGCCGGCTTGTTCACCGCCATGTCCAGCGCCTGGCGCACTTCCAGGCGGTCGAACGGCTTGTGCTGCACGTTGTAGGCGATGTAGCCGAGGTTGAATCCGGGCTTCTCGATCACTTGCAGTTTCGGATCGCTCTTCAGGGCGTCGACATCCGCCGGGCGCGGGTGCAGGGTGACCTGGCATTCGCCGGCGCGCAGCTTCTGCACCCGCACCGAGGCATCGGTGTTGATGGCAAAGATCAGGCGGTCGAGCTTGACCCGGCTCGGGTCCCAGTAGTGCGGGTTGGCGGTGTAGCGGATCTGCGAATCCTTCTGGTAGCGCTGGAAGACGAAGGGACCGGTGCCGATGGGTTTCTGGTTGATCTGGCTCGGGGTGCCGGCCTTGAGCAGGTGCTCGGCGTATTCGGCGGAAAGGATCGAGGCGAAGCTCATGGCCAGGTTCTGGATGAACGCCGCATCCACGGTATTCAGGGTGATGACCACGGTCAGCGGGTCGGTTTTCTCGACCTTGGCGATGTTCTTGTTCAGGCTCATGCCGTTGAAGTAGGGGAACTCCGTCGGGTAGGCACGGCGGAACGGATGGTCGGCGTCGAGCATGCGGTTGAAGGTGAACAGCACGTCGTCGGCATTGAAGTCACGGGTCGGCTTGAAGTACGAGGTGCTGTGGAACTTCACGCCCTCGCGCAGGTGGAAGCTGTACTTCAGGCCATCCTCGGAGATGTCCCAGCGGGTGGCCAGGGCGGGCAAGACGTTGGTCGCGCCTCTCTCGAACTCCACCAGGCGGTTGTACAACGGCTCGGCGGCATCGTTGTCGGTGGCGGTGGTGTATTGCGCGGTGTCGAAGCCGGCCGGGCTGCCTTCGGAGCAGAACACCAGGCTGCGATCGGCAGCCTGGCCCAACGAACTGGCGACCAACAAGCTGCTGCCCAGCAATGCCGGGATGATCAAGGAGTGACGCATGACGATCCATCTCCATTTTTTGTTGTGATGATCAAGGGACCATGGCTCCTTCCTGGAGCCTGTACAGGCCATTGATGCCAAACCATGGTTGCAAAAATGCCCACCGTCGCCCTTGCAAGTTGAAGGCCAGGGCCGTATCCGGCGCGGGCTCTGCAAGTCTTTTCGGGTACGGCTCCGGGATCGCGCGGCTGCGAGATAGCGCAGTTGCGTCGATGCCGGGGCGGACTCTTTCGGGGGGGCAAGGCGACGGTGGCGTCAGGACGCCACCGTCGTCGCAAGTTACTTGCTGATGCTCACGCCGTAGAAGGAGTTCAAGCCGAACGGGCTGATCTTGAAGTCCTGCACGTTGGCGCGCATGGGTTGGAACACCGTCGAGTGTGCGATAGGTGTCATCGGGACTGCGTCTTTGAGGATGTGCTGCGCCTGCTTGTACAGCTCGGTGCGTTTAGCGACATCCGATGTGGCCTTGGCTTGCTTGATCAAAGCGTCGTAAGGCTTGTCACACCATTTCGAGAAGTTGTTGCCGTTCATGGAGTCGCAGCCGAACAGGGTGCCCAGCCAGTTGTCGGGGTCACCGTTGTCACCGCTCCAGCCGATGATCATCGCCTGGTTCTCGCCGCCCTTGGAACGCTTGATGTACTCGCCCCACTCATAGCTGACGATGTTCACCTTCAGGCCGATCTTCGCCCAGTCGGACTGCAGCATTTCTGCCATCAGCTTGGCGTTGGGGTTGTAGGGACGCTGTACCGGCATGGCCCACAGGGTGATCTGGGTGCCTTCCTTGACGCCGGCTTCCTTGAGCAGTTGGCGGGCTTTCTCGGGATCGTACTTGGCGTCCTTGATGGTGGTGTCGTAGGACCACTCGGTCGGCGGCATGGCGTTGACCGCCAGTTGGCCGGCGCCCTGGTACACCGAATCGATGATCTGCGGCTTGTTCACCGCCATGTCCAGGGCCTGGCGTACCTTGAGGTCGGCCAGTGGGTTGGCGTCGGTGCGGCCCTTGAGGACCGGCATCACGTTGTAGGCGACATAACCCAGGTTGAAGCCGGCCTGTTCAGGCATCTTCAGGTCCTTGTCTTCCTTGAGGGCCTTGAGGTCGGCCGGGCGTGGGAAGAGGGTGACCTGGCATTCGTTCTTCTTCAGCTTCTGGATACGCACCGATGGGTCGGTGGTGATGGCGAAGATCAGGTTGTCGATCTTCACGTCTTCAGGTTTCCAGTAGTCCTTGTTGCCGGTGTAGCGGATGTTCGAGTCCTTCTGGTAGCTCTTGAACACGAACGGGCCGGTACCGATCGGCTTCTGGTTGATGTCGCTGGTCTTGCCTTCCTTGAGCAGCTTGTCGGCGTATTCGGCGGACTGGATGGAGGCGAAGCTCATGGCCAGGTTCTGGATGAACGCGGCGTCGACGCTCTTCAGCGAGAAACGCACGGTCTTGTCGTCGAGTTTCTCGATCTTGGTGATGTTGGTGTCCATCCCCATGTCGGTGAAGTACGGGAATTCGGTCGGGTATGCCTTACGGAACGGCATGTCCTTGTCGATCATCCGGGTGAAGGTGAACACCACGTCGTCGGCATTGAAGTTGCGGGTCGGGGTGAAGTACGGCGTGGTATGGAACTTGACGCCTTCACGCAGGTGGAAGGTGTAGGTCAGGCCGTCTTCGGAGATGTCCCAGCTGGTGGCCAGGCCCGGGATGACCGCGGTGCCGCCACGTTCGAACTGGCTGAGACGGTTGAACAGGGTCTCGGCCGAGGCGTCGAAGTCGGTTCCGGTGGTGTACTGGCCCGGGTCGAAACCGGCAGGGCTGCCCTCGGAGCAGAACACCAGATTAGTCGCCGCCTGGGCGATGGGGGCGCTGGCCAGCAGACCGGCGCTGACTAAAAACGGAATGACTGCTTGTTTGAACATGGTGGCCTCATGATTTGTTGTCATTGTTTGTGTTGAGGGCGACCTTGTGAGTCGACCCGCCGATACTTATGCAGGCCCCATACCCAATGCAAGATGTGGGGCCGGCGCAGGTATCAAAGAGTGGAACGAACGTACAGGAATGACGCATTTGTATAAAACTTGACGCATTTGATCGTTTGCGTCGGTTCTTTATGGTGCATCTGCCGCCTTTTTTGTGGGCATGCATGGGCGATTGCGCCCCGTAATGGTGCATGCTCTGGGCGGGCGGCGAGCGATTTGCGCAGCGGATTTCCCGGCGCACGGGCGGTCCTGCAGGAGAACTGCAACGCCATGGCGGCCGGAAGGGAAGACGCGGGGTAATGGTTGCCAACGGCGTGGGGCAGCGGGGAGCCGAGGCTCAGACCGGCGGCTTGCCAAACCTGGAATGGGTGGAACTTACACATGCAAACCTCATTTTTTCTTTTTCTAGGGCTTACCTGAGGGTGGCCTTGTGGGCCGTGGCAACTCGCCTTGCCATGGGAAATGGATGAACCCATGGAGCCTTTGCGGCGATGGCGAGTGCCTGTCATGTGTTTGCGTGGTCACTCGCCGATGCCGAAATTAAGTCATGCTGAAATTGCGGTCAACGAAAATTAAGCATGACTAACTTTTCTCCTGCGCAAAGCCTCGTCCTTGAGGCTCGGCAGGCATGGCGGGAATGGGTTTCAGGAGGCGGGGAGGTCGTCGAACAGGCCCATGGTGGTGACGGTCAGGACTTCCGCCGGACCGTCGCCGACATTGGCCAGGAAGTGGGCCTTGGTAGCGTCGAAGTGCACCGAGTCGCCGGGGCCCAGGGGGTATTGCCGGCCTTCGATGGTGTACACGATCTGTCCAGAGAGAACGTAGGAAAACTCCGAGCCATCATGGGAGATGAGTTCCGATTGATATCCCACGGAGATGTTCATCTTCACCGCGTTGATCATGTTTCCGGGAAATGAACTGGACAGGCGTTCATAGGCCAGCGGCTGGCCCTCGATGGTATAGCGCACCCGTTCACCGTCGTGGGAGTCGGGCTGGGCCTGGATTGGCTGGTCGAACAGGGCGTTCAGTGGAACATTCAGGGACTTGGCGATGTTGACCAGGGATGAAATGGACACGCCGGTGAGATTGCGTTCTGCCTGGGAGAGGAAGCTGGCAGTCAGACCGGACTCGCTGGCAATCTGACGCAGGGTTTTCTTGGCGGCGCGGCGATAGCGGCGCAGGCGTTCGCCGATGCGATCTGCGGTCATTGAAGAGACTCTTATTGGAAAGCTGCAGTAAAAATACCCGGCGTGTATCTGACGGACGTCAGCAACGTATGACAGATACATGACGGGGCCGTCACTGTAACATCACCTTGCTGGTTGGATTCATACACAACGACGCGAGTTTTCCTAATTCGCCAGACGACAGGTAGAAACGCAAAACGGCGACCACGTTTGCACGGGGCCGCCGTTTTGCGTGGTTGATGCGTGGCTTATTGCATCAGCACTTCGATGGCGCCGTCGGCGGTCATGTTGACCTTGCTGGTTCCGGCTTCGACTTCCGGGGTGACGGAAGAGGAAGCGAAGTCCGCACCGGCGGCCTTCATCATCGGTGCGCGCAGGTAGGGCTGTGGATAGCCGTTGCTGTTGAGGTTCAGGTTGACGATCTTGTAGCCCTTGCCACCCAGGGCCTCGGTCGCCAGCTGGGCCCGGGCCTTGAATGCCTGGACCGCGTCCTTGAGCAGGGCATCCTCGCTGGCTTTGCGGGTCGCAGGGGCGATGGCGAAGTCCATGCCGTCCATCTTCAGGTCGGTCAAGAGTTCGCCGGTCAGCTTGGACAGGGCGGCGAAGTTGGAGCTTTCCAGGCGCAGTTCCGCGCGCTCGCGCCAGCCGGTGATCTTCTGGCCCTTGCTGTCGTAGATCGGGTAGCTGTTGCGGCTACCCTGGCTCAGGGTCACTTCCTTGACCTGGCGCGCCTGTTCCAGGGCCTTGTTCATGGTGGTGCTGATTTCTGCCGCCAGCTTGGCTGGATCGGAGTTCTGCGACTCGCTATAGAGGGTCACGATCATCAGGTCCCGGGCCACTTCCTGGCTGGCTTCGGCGCGCAGGGAAACCTGGTTGTAATGCAATTCATCGGCGGCCAGGGCAGGCAGGCTGGTGAGGGTGCCGGCGCCAAGGGCCAGAAGGGCGACGCTGCGAGTGAAAGGCTGCATGGGATCTCCTTGAGTGCAGTCCGCAAGCCGAAAGTTCGCGCCTGCGTGAGCGATATGACTCTAGCTTTTATTCCCAGTTGCACCCATTACAACTTTGATACACCTTGGCCTCCCTTATTCCGGGACTTGTGCTTGTAGCTCAAAGCTTGCCGCTTGCCGCTGCTTTTCCTGTGGCGCTTTGCCGCAGTTTGCCTGCGTTGGGGGCTGCTTGGTTATACTCCCGCCGATTGCCCTGGAGCGCTCATCAGGAGAGCTCATGCTCGCCCCCGTAAAATTGCTGTCTGCAACTCGCCAGAACCTCTGGCGCCTGACCTTCATCCGCACCCTGGTTCTGGCCGCTCAGGCCGGTTCGGTGGGGCTTGCCTACTGGCTCGACCTGCTGCCGCTGCCCTGGTTGCAACTGGGCATCACCCTGGTGTTCTCCATGGTGCTGTGTGCCTTCACCGCCATCCGTTTGCGCACCTCATGGCCGGTGACGGAGCTGGAATATGCCCTGCAACTGGCTTGCGATCTATTTATCCACAGCGTGCTGCTGTATTTCTCCGGCGGCTCCACCAATCCTTTCGTCTCCTATTACCTGGTGCCCCTGACCATCGCCGCGGTGACCCTGCCCTGGCGCTATTCGGTGGCACTCTCCGGGATTGCCCTGGCCCTCTATACCCTGTTGCTAGCGTGGTTCTATCCCTTGCAGACCCTGCCCATCGCCCGCGAGAACCTGCAGGTCTACGGCATGTGGCTGAGCTTTGCCCTGGCCGCGGCGGTGATCACCTTCTTTGCCGCACGGATGGCCGAGGAGCTGCGGCGCCAGGAAGAACTGCGGGCGATCCGCCGCGAGGAAGGGCTGCGCGACCAGCAGTTGCTGGCCGTGGCCACCCAGGCCGCCGGCGCCGCCCATGAGTTGGGTACGCCGCTGGCGACCATGAGCGTGTTGCTCAAGGAAATGCGCCAGGACCATCCCGATCCGTTGTTGC
This sequence comes from Pseudomonas piscis, assembly GCF_009380155.1. Lineage (GTDB taxonomy): Bacteria > Pseudomonadota > Gammaproteobacteria > Pseudomonadales > Pseudomonadaceae > Aquipseudomonas > Aquipseudomonas piscis. Next base: position 57,370 of record NZ_WHUV01000006.1, read on the forward strand.
AGGATGACCTCAGCGTGCTCCAGGACCAGGTCAAGCTGTGCAAGGAAACCTTGCAGCAACTGGTACGTGCCGCCGAAGCCAATCGGCGGATGGCGGTAGAGATGCAGGATGTGACCCAGTGGCTCGACGAAGCCCTGAACCGTTGGCACCTGATGCGTCCTGAGGCCAGCTATCGTTTCCACCTGCTGGGCCAGGGCCCGATGCCACGCCTGGCACCGCCGCCGGACCTGACCCAGGCGCTGCTGAACTTGCTCAACAATGCCGCCGATGCCTGCCCCGAAGGCCTGGAGGTACGCCTGGACTGGAATGCGGAAGACCTGACCATCAGTATCCGCGACCACGGCGCCGGAGTACCCTTGGCCATCGCCGAGCAGATTGGCAAACCGTTTTTTACCACCAAGGGCAAAGGTTTCGGCCTGGGCCTGTTCTTGAGCAAGGCCAGCGTGACCCGCGCTGGTGGCTCAGTAAAACTCTACAGTCATGAGGAAGGCGGTACGCTCACCGAGCTGCGCCTGCCCCGTGCCGCCCGAGGAGACGACCATGAGTGAAGAGAACCAAGTCGAAGGCGAGGAACTGCCGCACCTGTTGCTGGTGGATGATGACGCTACCTTTACCCGCGTGATGGCGCGAGCCATGAGCCGTCGAGGCTTTCGCGTCAGCACCGCGGGTTCCGCCGAAGAGGGCCTGGCGCTGGCCCAGCAGGACCTGCCGGACTATGCCGCGCTGGACCTGAAGATGGACGGCGATTCCGGCCTGGTGCTGCTGCCCAAGCTGCTGGAACTGGACCCGGAGATGCGAGTGCTGATCCTCACCGGCTACTCGAGCATCGCCACCGCGGTGGAGGCGATCAAGCGCGGCGCCTGCAATTACCTGTGCAAGCCGGCGGACGCCGACGATGTACTGGCGGCGCTGCTGTCCGAGCATGCCGACCTCGACACCCTGGTGCCGGAAAACCCGATGTCGGTGGACCGCCTGCAGTGGGAGCACATCCAGCGGGTGCTGACCGAGCACGAAGGCAACATCTCCGCCACTGCCCGGGCCCTGGGCATGCACCGCCGTACCTTGCAGCGCAAGCTGCAGAAGCGCCCCGTCCGCCGCTGATCCGCGCCGGGCGCCGTGTCCTCCAGGACAGGTGAAAAAGCGAGCCGATCGACTATGATCGGCTCGATGCTTTCCCCCCTCTCAATCGAGCTCCAATGATGAATCAGAACGCTGAATACTCTGCGGTCAACGATGCCGTGCGCGGGCAATTCTTCCGTCGGGTGTGGGCCATGACCGTGCCCTACTGGCGCAGCGAGGAAAAGGGCAAGGCCTGGCTGCTGCTGATCGCGGTGATCGGCTTGTCGCTGTTCAGCGTAGCCATCTCGGTGTGGATCAACAGCTGGTACAAGGATTTCTACAACGCCTTGCAGAAGAAGGACGAAGCGGCATTCTGGCACCTGATCCTGTATTTCTGCGGCATTGCCGCGGTGGCGATCCTGGGCGCGGTGTACCGCCTGTACCTGACCCAGATGCTGACCATCCGCTGGCGGGCCTGGCTCACCGAGAAGCACTTCGCCCGTTGGCTGGACAACAAGAACTACTACCAGCTGGAGCAGGGCGGTTATACCGACAACCCCGACCAGCGGATTTCCGAGGACCTCAACAGCTTCACCACCAACACCCTGGCGCTGGGCCTGGGGCTGATCCGCAACCTGGTCAGCCTGGTGTCCTTTTCCATCATCCTCTGGGGCGTGTCCGGCAGCATCGAGGTGCTGGGCTATACCATTCCCGGCTACATGTTCTGGTGCGCCCTGGTGTACGCCCTGGTCGGCAGCTGGCTGACCCACCTGATCGGGCGCCGGTTGATCGGCCTGAACAACCAGCAGCAACGTTTCGAGGCCGACCTGCGTTTCTCCATGGTGCGGGTCCGGGAAAACGCCGAGAGCATTGCCCTGTATGACGGCGAGAAGAATGAGAACCAGCGCCTGAGCAGTCGTTTCGGCAAGGTCTGGCACAACTTCTGGGACATCATGAAGGTATCCAAGCGCCTGACCTTCTTCACGGCCGGTTATGGCCAGATCGCGATCATCTTCCCGTTCATCGTCGCGGCCCCACGTTACTTCGCCGGCAAGATCGAGCTGGGCGAGCTGATGCAGATCAACTCGGCCTTCGGCAACGTCCAGGAGAACTTCAGCTGGTTCATCACGGCCTATTCCGACCTCGCAGCCTGGCGCGCCACCTGCGACCGTCTGCTGAGTTTCCGCCAGGCCATGAGCGACAACGAGGAACGCCCCCCGGCCATCGACGTGCAAACCGAGGGCAAGCAGCTGCAAGTGCATGACCTGGGCCTGGACCTGGCCGATGGCCGGCACCTGCTGGCCGGTGCGCAGATGACCGTGAGCCCGGGCGAGCGGCTGATGCTCAGCGGTCGCTCCGGCAGTGGCAAGAGCACCCTGCTGCGGGCCATGGGACGCCTGTGGCCGGCGGGCCACGGCAATATCCGCTTGCCGGACCAGCGTGCGCTGTTCCTGCCGCAAAAACCCTACCTGCCCATTGGCAGCCTGCGTGAGGCCCTGAGTTATCCACAAGCGGGCGACAGCTATGCCCAGGAGCGCTACGAGCAAGTGCTGGATACTTGCCGTTTGGCGCATCTGGTACCGCGCCTGGATGAGCCCAATCACTGGCAGCGCATGCTTTCTCCGGGCGAACAGCAGCGCCTGGCCTTTGCCCGGGCGCTGTTGTATGCACCGCAGTGGCTGTACATGGACGAGGCCACCTCGGCCATGGATGAAGAAGACGAAGCAGCGTTGTACCAGGCGTTGATCGACCAGCTGCCGGGGTTGAGCATCGTCAGTGTCGGCCACCGCAGCAGCCTCAAGCGTTTCCATCCGCGGCATGTTCGCATCGACCAGGGCCAGCTGGTGGAGCAGCCCCTGAGCGCCTGATCACCGTCCGGATGTAAGAAGGCCCGCCCGGCAGTAGCTGCCGGGCGGGCCTTTTTTTCGCGGGTGTCAGCCGTTCTTGAGGATAGTGCGGTCGACTCGCACCGCCAGCTGGCCGCTGCCCGGCTTGGCGTTGAAGGCCACGTTGCCGCGTTCGTCGACGCTGGCCCGGGCGATGGGCGCGCCGTTGAGCAGCAGCTCCAGCGGAGCGCCCTTGAGGGATTGGCCGGAGGCCAGTTGCAGGTTCAGATTGATAGCCATGGTGATGTCCTTGTCAGGCGTTGCGGTCGATGAAGCGGGTGGCGTTCTTGTCGATGGAGCCGATCAGCTCCGGTGAGCCGCCACGGAACTGGCGGAACACATTGCGCCCGCTGGCGCCGCTGTTGCTGGTGCCGGCCGGGATCGCCAGGGTCGGCTGGAAGCTGTCGCCGAGCTCGACATAGGCCGACCAGGGGCCGATGTACGACTCGTTCAAGCCATTGGTTTCGCTGACGGCGTAGCGCACCGCGTGGCCTGGCAGCCAGTTCGGTTCGCTGGGGGTGTGGCTCTGCCAGCCATCGGCGACGATCGAAGGCATCGCACCGGGGGTTTCCAGGTAGCCCGCCGGCTTGTTGGGGCTGTAGTTCTTGAGCAGCAGGTAGGTGCTCCAGCCCCACCAGTTGTCGATGGTCTTGCTGTCGTTGAGGTTGTTGACGTCGCTGCGACGCAGCACCTGGTCGCCCTTGGTGACGAACAGTGGCGAGAAGTTGCCGCTCTTGGCGGCGTTCAGGTCCGGCGCCACTTTCAGCGCCGCATAGCTGGCCGGGGCCGGCAGGCTGCCGCTGAGGTAGCTGGCGAAGATCTCGTCGGCCGAGCGTTGGACCGCCAGTTTCACCAGCTGGCGATTGCGGTGGTCGACGCTGTCGAAATAGCGCTTGTCGCCGTAGGAGTGCCAGCGATCGCCCTGGGCGTTGCTGACATTGAGGCCGAACTTGCTGTCCTCGTCATGCATGAAACGGGTGATCAACGAACCCAGGTCGCTGGGAGTGACCACAGCCGCTACTTGCTTGCGCGGCACTCGTACATGGCCGGCGGAGAACAGGTCGGTGAGGAAGTGGTCGGCGAAGGCGCTCATCGCATAGGCCAGTTCCAGTTGCTTGTCATCCGCGGTCTTGCCTGCCTGCACCGCTTGTTGCAGGGCGGCGGTATGGCCGGCGGTGTAGGCCGCCAGGGCCCATTCGCCGAAATGGTCGGCGTTGTTGGCGGCCAGCTTCAGGTAGCGGCCCAGGGGGAACAGCGCGGATACCGCGCTGCCACCGCCGGTGATCTTGTTCCATTCCTCGGACAGGCTGTCGCCGAGGGCGTCATAGGCCTCGTGGGGTTGCTTGCCGTCACGGATGGCCTGGTTGGCGGCGGCGATTTCCTTCTGCATCACGGCCAGGATCTGCCGGGCCTCGTCCTTGGAAGCGGGGAGCACAGCCAGGGAGTTGAACGCGGCGATGAAGCGTTGCACCCGTTCGGCCGGGGTCGCGCCATCGCAGATCGGCTGGTCGGGAATACCGTAGAAGTCACCGCCCAGGGCGACGACCTGGCCGTAGGTCAGGGCCAGGCCGTTGGGCAGGTGCAGTTCGACTTGCCAGGCAGGAATGGCGGGGGCGTCCTTGGCGAAACGCAGCAGGGTGCTGTCGCCGATGGCGGTGTGTTCGCCGCCTTCGAAACGCAGCGATGGCTTGCCCGGCGCTACGGGCTTTGGCTCACGGGGCAGGTGTTCCGGGCGGTGGTACTTGATGGTGTGGTGGCCGTCGGCGACCAGTACCAGGTTGTCGCCATCGCCGTTGATGGCGATGCCTTGTTCGGTGAACAGGCGGTCCAGGTCGGCGATGATCTTGCCGGCATGTTGCGGTTGCTGCTTCTGTGCAGAGATTCCTGACATTTCTAGCTCCTTGATATGTCATGGGTTATTTGAATTTAACTGTATGTATATACAGTTGAAATCGAGAATAAACGAAAACCATTTCCCGTCAAGATGGCAAGCATTCGAAGCAGGATGTTTTTTCGCGTCGGCCGGAGTGATGGTTTGGCGAGGCCTCTGGCCCAAGGGTTGGCGGCTCGCTCCTCGAGCGGCCGCGGAATGATTGGATTACCATTGGCCGCCTTACGACAGGCTCAAGGTCCACCCGCCCATGCTGGCCATCTTTTTCGAAACGCTGACGATCACCGCGCCCGTCTTCGCCATGCTGTTGCTGGGTCTGTTGCTCAAGCGGGTGGGCTGGATCAACGACAACTTCATCCATACCGCCTCGGCCCTGGTGTTCAACGTCACCATGCCGGCGTTGCTGTTCCTGGGTATCGTCCACGCCGACCTGCGTTCGTCGCTCAAGCCCGGGGTGCTGGTGTATTTTTCCCTGGCCACCCTGGCGTGCTTCGCCCTGGCCTGGCTCTGGGCGATCTGGCGTTGTCCGCGGGAGGATCGCGGCATCTATACCCAGGGCGCGTTTCGCGGCAACAACGCGATCATCGGCCTGGCCCTGGCGGCCAGCATGTATGGCAGCTACGGCATTTCCCTGGGGGCGGTGCTGGCGGCGCTGGTGATCCTTTTCTACAACACCCTGTCGACCATCGTCCTGGCGGTCTACAGCCCGGTGATCAAGTCCGACCCCTGGAGCATCTTCAAGAACGTGATCAGCAATCCGCTGATCGTCAGCGTGCTGGTGGCCGGGTCATTCGCCTACTGGCAGATCGGCCTGCCTGGCTGGTTGCAGACCTCGGGCCAGTACCTGGCGCAGATGACCCTGCCGCTGGCGCTGATCTGCATCGGCGGCACCCTGTCCATGGCGGCCTTGCGCAACAGCGGGCGGATGGCTATCAGTTCCAGCTTGATGAAGATGATCAGCCTGCCGGCGCTGGCGACTTTCGGCGCCTGGCTTTGCGGCTTTCGCGGGGCCGAACTGGGAATCCTGTTCCTGTACTTCGGCAGCCCCACCGCGGCGGCAAGCTTCGTCATGGCCCGGGCGGCCAACGGCAATCATGAACTGGCAGCGGCAATCATCGTCATCACCACGGTGATGGCGGCAGTGACCACCAATATCGGGATCTTCCTGCTGCAGTGGGGAGGCTGGATCTAGGGGGGGGCACGCCGGCGCGCAGGGGCGACCGGCGACGAGATATCACTGGTCTTGCTGGTAGGCGTCTATCACTTCCTGGGCGGCGCGAAAGGCATCGACGGCCGCCGGCACCCCGGCATACACCGCGCAGTGCAGCAGCGCTTCGCGAATCTCTTCGACAGTGCAGCCGTTGTTCAGCGCGCCGCGTACGTGGCCCTTGAGTTCCTGCGGGCACTTGAGGGCGGTCAGGGCCGCCAGGGTGATCAGGCTGCGGGTCTTGAGCGGCAGGCCTTCGCGGTTCCACACGCCTCCCCAGGCATGTTCGTTGACGAAGTCCTGCAAGGGTTGGCTGAACTCGGTGGCGTTGCCCAGGGCTCGGTCGACGAAGGCATCGCCCATCACCTGGCGACGCATCTGCAGACCGCTTTTATTGTTCTCGCTCATGGCGTTTCCCTCTTGTGTTGGCGGCGCCAGGCCCGTAGCGAACTGAACAGCAGGAACGCCACCAGCGCCGGCAGGATGAAAAACAGCATCAGGCGCTCCAGCTTGCCCGCCAGGGGCATGCCGGTCGTGAAGGACATCACGTGCAGCCCGTAGGCCAGGTACAGGCCGAGCAGCAGCAGGCCCTCGGCCCGAGTCACACGGTAGCCGGAATAGAACACCGGCAGGCACAGGGTCGCGACACCGAGCAGCACCGGCAGGTCGAAGTCCAGGGCATTGGGCGAGACCGACAGCGGCGTGGGCGCCACCAGGGCGGTGAACCCCAGGACCCCCAGCAGGTTGAACAGATTGCCGCCGATCACGTTGCCCACGGCGATATCGCGCTGGCCGCGCAGGGCGGCCAGCAGCGAGGTGGCCAGCTGGGGCAGCGAGGCGCTGACGGCGATCACCGTCAGGCCCATGACCCGCTCCGACAGGCCCAGGTCGTCGGCCACGGTGATCGCGGCGCCCAGCAACAAGTGCCCGGCGAATACCAGCAGGCCCAGGCCAAGGAGGATCAGCAGCAGGCTACTGAGCCAGGGCGCCGGGTGCTTGCGCGCGGGTGGCGCGGGGGAGTGCAGGCGCGTGGCGTGGCGTGACTGGCGCGACAGCAGGGCCAGGTACAGCACCAGCGCCGCCAGCAGGATCGCGCCGTCGAGCGGGCCCAGGTGCTCGTTGTAGGCCAGGGCGAATACCAGCAGGCTGGCGCCGATCATCAACGGGATGTCCAGGCGCACCAGTTGCCGGGAAACCCGTAGCGGAATGATCAGCGCCGAGAGGCCCAGGGTCACCAGGATGTTGAAGATGCTGCTGCCGATCACGCTACCCACGGCGATATCGGTGCTGCCGCCCAGCGTCGCTTGCAGGCTGATGGCCAGCTGCGGGGCACTGCTGCCGAAGGCGACGATGGTCAGGCCGATGATCAGCGGCCGCACATGCAGGCGGACCACCAGGCGCACGGCCGCGCGGACCAGCAGCTCGGCACCGGCGACCAGCATCAGCAGGCCGCTGATGAGCTGGATCAGGCTGAGCAGGGGCAGTTCGGCGAAGGCGGTAATGATGAACTCCGGGAATCAGTCGCTGAGGGCTTGGACACGTACTTTCGCGGTTCCGCTGCGCAGCATGTCCAACTGCTGGGCGGCACCGCGGGATAGGTCGATCAGGCGGCCACGGGTGTGCGGGCCTCGATCGGTGATACGGACCACGACGCGCTTGTCGTTGGCCAGGTTGGTGACTTGCACCCGGGTGCCGAAGGGCAGTTGGCGATGGGCGGCGGTAAGGCCGTTCTGGTCGAAGGCTTCGCCGCTGGCAGTGCGCTTGCCGTGATGCCGGGCACCATAGTAGGAGGCGGTTCCGGTCTCGTCATAACCCCGGGGGTCGACCAGTTGGCTACTGGCGCAGCCGCTGAGCAGTGCCAGCAGGGCGCAGGCGCCGAGCCAGGATTGCAGGGGCGAACGCATGGGGAAAAGGGGAGCGGGCATCGATGGGGAAGGAGGGCTTGCCAGCGAGAACGGCGGTACGCGGACCACGTTTCGACTGGCAAGCCACGGCTTCATGTCCCGGTCAGCCTTCGAGCTTGCTTTTCAGCAACTCGTTGACCTGTTGCGGGTTGGCCTTGCCCTTGGAGGCCTTCATCGCCTGGCCGACGAAGAAGCCGAACATCTTGCCGCGCTTGGCTTCGTCAGCGGCGCGATATTGTTCGACCTGCTCGGCGTTGGCCGCGAGCATTTCGTCCAGTACCGCCGAGATCGCGCCGGTGTCGGTGACCTGCTTGAGGCCGCGCTTGTCGATGATCTCGTCGGCGTTGCCTTCGCCGTTGGCCATGGCTTCGAACACGGTCTTGGCGATCTTGCCGGAGATGGTGTTGTCCTTGATGCGCAGGAGCATGCCGCCCAGTTGCTCGGCCGATACCGGGGCTTGGTCGATCTCCAGGCCCTGCTTGTTCAGCAGGCTGCCCAGCTCGACCATGACCCAGTTGGCCGCCAGCTTGGCGTCGCCGGCGATGTTGGCGACCTTCTCGAAGTAGTCCGCCTGCTCACGGCTGGAGGCCAGCACGCTGGCATCGTAGACCGACAGGCCGAACTGTTCCTGGAAGCGCTCGCGTTTCTGCGGTGGCAGCTCCGGCAGGGTCGCGCGCACCTGGGCGAGGAAGGCGTCCTCGATGACCACCGGCAGCAGGTCCGGATCGGGGAAGTAACGATAGTCGTTGGCTTCTTCCTTGCTGCGCATCGGACGGGTCTCGTCCTTGTTCGGATCGTACAGGCGAGTCTGCTGGATCACCTTGCCGCCGTCCTCGATCAGGTCGATCTGGCGCTGGATCTCGGAGTTGATCGCCTTCTCGATAAAGCGGAACGAGTTGACGTTCTTGATCTCGCAGCGGGTGCCGAACTCGGCCTGGCCCTTGGGCCGGATCGAGACGTTGCAGTCGCAGCGCAGGGAACCTTCGGCCATGTTGCCGTCGCAGATCCCCAGGTAGCGCACCAGGGCGTGGATCGACTTGACGTAGGCCACGGCTTCCTTGGCGCTGCGCAGGTCAGGCTCGGAAACGATTTCCAGCAGCGGCGTGCCGGCGCGGTTCAGGTCGATGCCGGTGGCGCCGTTGAACTCTTCGTGCAGGCTCTTGCCGGCATCTTCCTCCAGATGCGCACGGGTGATGCCGATGCGCTTGACGGTGCCGTCTTCCAGGGGGATGTCCAGGTGACCCTTGCCGACAATCGGCAGGTCCATCTGGCTGATCTGGTAGCCCTTGGGCAGGTCCGGGTAGAAGTAGTTCTTGCGGGCGAACACGTTGTGCTGGCCGATCTGGGCGTCTACCGCCAGGCCGAACATCACCGCCATGCGCACCGCTTCCTGGTTCAGCACCGGCAGCACGCCGGGCATGCCCAGGTCCACCAGGCTGGCCTGGGTGTTGGGCTCGGCGCCGAAGGCAGTGGAGCTACCGGAGAAAATCTTCGATTGAGTGGTGAGCTGGGTATGGATCTCCAGCCCGATCACGACTTCCCATTGCATGTGTGTCTCCTCAGAAGCCGGTTGGGGTGCGGGTGTGCCAGTCGGTGTGCAACTGGTACTGGTGCGCAACGTTGAGCAAGCGGCCTTCCTGGAAATACGGGGCAAGCAGTTGCACGCCCACCGGCAGGCCATCGACGAAACCTGCCGGCATGGACAGGCCCGGCAGACCGGCGAGGTTGGCGGTGATGGTGTAGACGTCTTCCAGGTACGCAGCGACCGGGTCGCTGTTCTTGGCGCCGAGTTTCCAGGCCGGGTTCGGCGTGGTCGGGCCGAGGATGACGTCGACTTCGTTGAAGGCGTTCATGAAGTCGTTCTTCACCAGGCGCCGGATCTTCTGCGCCTTGAGGTAGTAGGCGTCGTAGTAGCCGGCGGACAGCGCGTAGGCGCCGACCATGATCCGGCGCTGCACTTCGCTGCCGAAGCCTTCGCCACGGGAACGGGTGTACAGGTCTTCCAGATCCTTGGGGTTCTCGCACCGGTAGCCGAAGCGCACGCCATCGAAACGCGACAGGTTGGAGGAGGCTTCCGCCGGGGCGATCACGTAGTACGCCGGGATCGCGTGCTGCATGTTCGGCAGGCTGATTTCCTTGATCACCGCACCGAGCTTCTCCAGCTCCTTGATGCTGGCGTGGATCAGGTCGGCGATGCGCGGGTCGAGGCCGGCGCTGAAGTACTCCTTCGGCACGCCGATGCGCAGGCCCTGCAGCGAGCCGTTGAGGCTGGCGCTGTAGTCGGGCACGGGTTCATCGATGCTGGTGGAGTCGTTCGGATCGAAGCCGGCCATGCCTTGCAGCAGGAGCGCGCAGTCTTCGGCTGTGCGTGCCAGCGGGCCGCCCTGGTCGAGGCTGGAGGCGTAGGCGATCATGCCCCAGCGGGACACGCGACCATAGGTCGGCTTCAGGCCGGTGAGGTTGGTGAAGGCCGCAGGCTGGCGAATCGAGCCACCGGTATCGGTGGCCGTTGCGGCCGGCAGCAGGCGTGCGGCCACGGCTGCGGCGGAACCGCCGGACGAACCGCCCGGCACGTGCTCGAGGTTCCACGGGTTCTTCACCGCGCCATACCAGCTCGACTCGTTGGCCGAGCCCATGGCGAATTCGTCCATGTTGGTCTTGCCCAGGGTCACGGTACCGGCGGCGGCCAGCTTGGAGACCACGGTGGCGTCGTAGGGCGCCTTGAAGTTGTCGAGCATCTTCGAGCCACAGCTGGTGCGGATGCCCTGGGTACAGAACAGGTCCTTGTGGGCGATCGGCGCGCCCAGCAGGGCACCGCTCTCGCCATTTGCGCGACGGGCATCGGCGGCCTTGGCCTGGGTCAGCGCGAGGTCTTCGGTGAGGCTGATGAAGCTGTTGATCTGCGGGTCGAGCTGGGCGATGCGCGCCAGCAGGGTCCGGGTCAGTTCTTCGGAGGAGAATTTCTTGTCGGCGAGTCCGCGGGCGATCTCGGCCAGGGTCATGTGGTGCATTGCAGGCTCTTTCCCTTTAGTCGATGACTTTCGGAACCAGGTACAGGCCGTTTTCGACCGCTGGCGCGATGGACTGGTAGGCCTCGCGATGATTGGACTCGGTCACAACGTCTGCGCGCAGGCGCTGGCTGGCTTCCAGGGGGTGGGCCAGCGGCTCGATACCGTCGGTATCGACTGCCTGCATTTCATCTACCAGCCCCAGAATGCTGTTCAGGGCGGAGGTGATGTGTGGAAGATCGCCTTCATTGAGCTTGATGCTGGCCAAATGAGCGATTTTTTCCACATCGGAGCGTTCAAGCGCCATGGGATTCTCCAGTGGAAAACAAAAGCGGAAATCGTCCGCGTGTCAGATTGTCGGAACACTACCGTATTTCTACGGTCTTACGGCCGCGATTGTGGGGGTTGGTGCACAGAAAAGGCGCCAATTTAACATATTGGCGCCTTGCCCAAAATCCCTGTCGTTGTTAGAGTTTGCCGCACTTTTTTACCCACGCGTTGCCTAGGGTCCCTTTCCCATGTTCAAGAAACTGCGTGGCATGTTTTCCAGCGATCTTTCCATTGACCTGGGCACTGCCAACACCCTTATTTACGTGCGCGAGCGCGGTATTGTCCTGAATGAACCATCTGTCGTAGCCATCCGGACCCACGGTAATCAGAAAAGTGTTGTGGCGGTTGGTACCGAAGCCAAGCGCATGCTCGGTCGTACTCCGGGCAACATTGCTGCCATTCGTCCGATGAAAGATGGCGTGATCGCCGATTTCAGCGTCTGCGAAAAGATGCTGCAGTACTTCATCAACAAGGTTCATGAAAACAGCTTCCTGCAGCCCAGCCCTCGTGTGCTGATCTGCGTTCCATGCAAGTCCACCCAGGTTGAGCGTCGTGCCATCCGTGAATCGGCCCTTGGCGCCGGTGCCCGTGAAGTGTTCCTGATCGAAGAACCGATGTCCGCCGCTATCGGCGCCGGCCTGCCGGTCGAGGAAGCCCGTGGCTCGATGGTCGTGGATATCGGTGGCGGTACCACCGAGATCGCCCTGATCTCCCTGAACGGCGTGGTCTATGCCGAGTCCGTCCGTGTCGGCGGCGACCGCTTCGACGAAGCCATCGTCACCTACGTGCGCCGCAACTACGGCAGCCTGATCGGCGAATCCACCGCCGAGCGCATCAAGCAGGAAATCGGTACCGCCTACCCGGGCGGTGAAGTGCGCGAAGTCGACGTGCGCGGCCGTAACCTGGCCGAGGGCGTGCCACGTGCCTTCACCCTGAACTCCAATGAAGTGCTGGAGGCTCTGCAAGAGTCCCTGGCCGCCATCGTTCAGGCAGTGAAGAGCGCCCTGGAGCAGTCGCCTCCGGAGCTGGCTTCGGATATCGCCGAGCGTGGCCTGGTGCTGACCGGTGGTGGCGCGCTGCTGCGTGACCTGGACAAGCTGCTGGCCCAGGAAACCGGCCTGCCGGTGATCGTCGCCGAGGACCCGCTGACCTGTGTCGCCCGCGGCGGTGGCCGTGCATTGGAAATGATGGACAAACACACCATGGACCTGCTCTCCAGCGAATAACTTCGCTGTCGGCATCTATGCTGTTGCGCTCACAGGCAGCACTTTGCAGTGCTGCCTGTCGCGTTTATCTTCTGTCAATCTGCACCCAGGCCGGTTCGACGCCTTATGAATAGACACAACATTTGCCCGGGAGGAGCGGCTTATTAAACCGCTTTTCGCCAAAGGCCCCTCATTGGGCGTGCGCCTCCTCGTGCTGGTCGTGCTGTCGATCACGCTGATGGTGGTCGACGCGCGCTTCACACTGCTCAAGCCGGTGCGTAGCCAGATGTCGCTGGTGCTGATGCAGTCCTACTGGATCACCGATCTGCCGCAACGGCTATGGCAAGGCGTGGCCAGCCAATTCGGCAGTCGCACCGAACTGGCCGCTGAAAACGAAAAACTCAAGACCGAGAACCTGCTGTTGCAGGGGCGCCTGCAGAAGCTTGCTGCCCTGACCGAGCAGAACGTACGTCTGCGCGAGCTGCTCAATTCCTCGGCACTGGTCAACGAAAAGGTCGAAGTGGCCGAGTTGATCGGCATGGACCCCAATCCCTTCACCCACCGCATCCTGATCAACAAGGGTGAGCGCGACGGCGTGTTCCTCGGCCAACCGGTGCTCGATGCCCGGGGCCTGATGGGCCAGGTAGTGGAGCTGATGCCCTATACCTCGCGCGTCCTGTTGCTCACCGACACCACCCACAGCATTCCCGTGCAGGTCAATCGCAACGGCTTGCGCGCCATCGCCAGCGGCACCGGCAATCCGGAGCGCCTGGAACTGCGCCATGTGGCCGATACCGCAGACATCAAGGAAGGCGACCTGCTGGTCAGCTCCGGCCTGGGGCAGCGTTTCCCCGCCGGCTACCCGGTGGCCACCGTCAAGGAAGTGATCCACGACTCCGGCCAGCCGTTCGCTATCGTTCGCGCGGTGCCCACCGCGGCGTTGAACCGCAGTCGCTACCTGCTGCTGGTGTTCAGCGATTCGCGTACCGCCGAAGAGCGCGCCAATGATGCGGCCCAGGCCCAGGAGGCCCAGGACCAGCAAGGTGGCGTCGTTGTGCCGGCCACGGTCGCCAAGCCCGCGGCAGCGCCTGCACCTGCAGCGGCCGCACCGGCCAACGCTCCTGCGGCAACTCCGGCGACCCCGGTCAAGCCCGCGGCCCATGCTCCGGCCAAGCCGGTCCACAAACCCGTGGTGAAACCGGCAGCCGCCAAGCCGCCAGCCGCAGCGCCGGCCACCACCGGAGGAAGAGAATAATGGCGGGCACTACCTATTCGAATAACGGCTGGATCGTCTGGCTGACATTCCTGGTGGGCATGTTGCTCAGCGTGTCGCCGATGCCGCAGTTCATGGAGATCCTGCGGCCCCTGTGGCTGGCCTTGCTGCTGGCATTCTGGAGCCTGGCCCTGCCGCACAAGGTGGGCATGGTCACTGCCTGGTGCCTGGGGCTGGCCATGGATGTGCTGTATGGCACGTTGCTGGGACAGAACGCGTTGATCCTGACCCTGATCACCTTCCTGGTGCTGTCCTTGCAGCAGCGCCTGCGGATTTTCCCGATGTGGCAGCAGAGCCTGGTGATCCTGGTGATCTTCGGCCTGGCGCAGCTGGTGCAACTCTGGCTCAGTGCCCTGACCGGCAACCGCCAGCCGACCCTGGCGGTGGTCCTGCCAGCCCTGGTCAGCGCCCTGTTGTGGCCTTGGGTCAGCTTCGGCCTGCGCGGTTTGCGCCGGCGTTTCAAGATCAACTGAGCCGGTCAGGCATTGGCCCGCACCTCGACAGGGAGATGTCTTGATGAATCCGCTCTACCTCGCTTCTGGTTCACCGCGTCGGCGTGAACTGCTCACCCAGATCGGCGTGCCGTTCACTGTCATCGGCGCGGACATCGATGAAACCCCGCTGGCCGCCGAAGCCCCTGCCGCCTATGTCGAACGCCTGGCCCGTGGCAAGGCGGCGGCCGGTCGCGCGGCACTGGCCAGCGATTCCACGGCCTGTGTCCTGGGCGCCGATACCGCAGTGGTGCTCGATGGCCGCATCCTCGGCAAACCGCGGGACCAGGCCGACGCCCTGGAGATGCTCATGGCGCTTTCCGGGCGCGAGCACGAGGTACTGACGGCAGTCGCCCTGCTCGACGGTCAGCGCAGTCAGGCGCGGGTGGTGCGCAGCCTGGTGCGGTTGCGCTCGATCAGCGAACAGGAGGCGACGCGCTACTGGGCCAGCGGCGAACCCCGGGACAAAGCCGGCGGTTATGCGATCCAGGGGCTTGCAGCGGTGTTTGTGGCAGGGCTCAATGGCAGCTATTCCGCCGTGGTCGGCTTGCCAGTGTGCGAAACCGCAGAGCTGCTCGGTGATTTCGGCATTTCCTGCTGGCAAGACGTTCCAGCGCAATAAGGCATTCAATCCGACCCATGCGGCCCTCCATGAACACGTCCGAACGAGACCTTGCCATGAGTGAAGAGATCCTGATCAACATCACACCGATGGAGTCGCGGGTGGCGGTGGTCGAAAACGGCGTGCTGCAGGAGGTCCACGTCGAGCGTACCCAGCGTCGCGGAATCGTCGGCAATATCTACAAGGGCAAGGTGGTGCGGGTCCTGCCCGGCATGCAGGCGGCCTTCGTCGACATCGGCCTGGACCGCGCGGCCTTCATCCATGCCTCGGAAATCTCCAGCCGCGAGGGCACGGCGGTGGAGAGCATCAGCGCCCTGGTCCATGAGGGGCAGAGCCTGGTGGTACAGGTCACCAAGGACCCCATCGGCACCAAGGGCGCGCGCCTGACCACCCAGCTGTCAATCCCGTCGCGCTACCTGGTGTACATGCCGCGTACCGCCCATGTCGGCATTTCGCTGAAGATCGAGGACGAGGCCGAGCGCGAGCGCCTCAAGCAGGTGGTCAGCGATTGCGTGGCCCAGGAGGGAATCCAGGAGGCCGGCGGCTTCATCCTGCGCACCGCCGCCGAAGGCGCCGGCGCCGACGAGATCATGATGGACATCCGCTACCTGCGCAGGCTCTGGGACCAGATTGGCGCACAGATCAAGACCATCGGTGCACCCAACGTGATCTACGAGGACCTGGGCCTGGCCCTGCGTACCTTGCGTGACCTGGTGAGCCCGAAGATCGAGAAGATCCGTATCGACTCCCGGGAAACCTTCCAGAAGACCACGCAGTTCGTTGCCGAGTTGATGCCGGAAATCGCCGACCGCCTGGAGCACTATCCGGGCGAACGGCCGATCTTCGACCTGTACGGGGTCGAGGACGAAATCCAGAAGGCCCTGGAGCGCAAGGTACCGCTCAAGTCCGGCGGCTACCTGGTGGTGGACCCGGCCGAGGCCATGACCACCATCGACGTCAACACCGGTGCGTTCGTCGGCCATCGCAATCTGGAAGAGACCATCTTCAAGACCAACCTGGAGGCGGCGACAGCCATCGCCCGCCAGCTGCGCCTGCGCAACCTGGGTGGGATCATCATCATCGACTTCATCGACATGGAAGACGAAGAGCACCAGCGCCAGGTGTTGCGGACCCTGGAGAAACAGCTGGAGCGCGATCACGCCAAGACCAACATCATCGGCATCACCGAGCTGGGACTGGTGCAGATGACCCGCAAGCGCACTCGGGAAAGTCTGGAACAGGTACTCTGCGAGCCCTGCAGCAGCTGTCAGGGGCGGGGTAAGTTGAAAACCCCGGAAACCGTCTGTTACGAGATATTCCGCGAAATCCTCCGTGAGGCCCGGGCCTACCAGGCCGAAGGTTATCGGGTACTGGCCAACCAGAAGGTGGTCGACCGCCTGCTCGATGAAGAGTCGGGCAATGTCGCGGAGCTGGAAGGTTTCATCGGTCGCACCATCAGGTTCCAGGTCGAAACCATGTATTCCCAGGAACAATACGACGTGGTGCTGCTCTGATTCCGCGTGTTCTACATGATTGGAAACGGCTGGCTTCAGCTTTTTGCATGACATTTGCCATGGGAGCCAACTGACATGGAGCGGCTGATCCGCTTGTTCACCACACTGGTCCGCTGGGGACTGGGCCTCTGTACGCTGGCACTGGTGGCGACCGCCCTGTACGTCAGCCTGGGCCGGGAACTGACGCCGCTGGTAGCCGAGTACCAGGCCGAGGTCGAGGCCAAGGTCCAGGACGCCGTCGGCCTGCCGGTGCATATCGGCAGCCTGGAGGGGCGCTGGAGCGGCCTGTCGCCGATCCTCCTGGCCCATGACGTGATGGTGGGCGAGGGCGCCAATGCCCTGCGCCTGGATCGGGTCAGCGTCGCCCCGGACATGCTCGGTAGCCTCTTGGCCCGCGACTTGCGGATCGGCCACCTGGAGCTCAGCGGCCTGAGCCTGAGCTTCAAGGAAGGCGCGGACGGCCAATGGCAGCTCGAAGGCCTGCCGGTGCAGCAAGACCAGCCCATGGAGCCGGAGCAACTGTTGTCGCGCCTGCAGCAACTGGCGGAACTCTCGGTGCTGGACAGTCAGGTCACCCTGTTGCCCCGTGACCACCAGCCCATCGCCTTGTCGTATGTCGGCCTCAATTTGCGCAGCGGATCCAGCCGCCAACGCCTGGACCTGCGCCTGAACCTGCCGGACGGCCAGCCCCTGGCCCTGAGCTTGCGCACGCGGATCCGCGCCGAGGCCTGGCGCGATGCCCAGGCCGACCTGTACCTGAGCCTGCCGCAGAGCGACTGGGCGCGTTGGCTGCCACCGCGCCTGACCCAGCAATGGAAGTTCTCGGAGCTCAAGGCCGGCGGCGAGCTATGGCTCAGCTGGGGCCAGCGCACCGTGCAGAGCGCAGCGCTGCGCCTCAATGCACCGCAACTGACCGGTGCCTACGCCGCGCGTACCCCGGTGACCCTGAAGAACCTGGCGCTCAACGCCAATCTGCAGCGCAATGCCCAGGGCCTCGAGGTGCAGTTGGACTCCCTGGCCTTGAACCTGGGCCAGACCCGCTGGGAGTCGCGCCTGCAATTGCAACAGCGCAATACCGGCGAGCAGAACGAAGAACTCTGGCACCTGCAGGCCGACCGCCTGGACCTGGCGCCCATCACCCCGATCCTCGATGCGCTGGCACCTTTGCCCGAGGGCGTAGCCACGGCTGTCGACCACCTGAAGGTCACGGGCGGGCTGCGCAATGTACTGCTGGACTACCGGCCCCAGGCCACGGGCGATGAGCGCCTGAGTTTCGCCGCCAACCTCGATCGTGTCGGTTTCGATGCCTATCACGGCGCTCCTGCTGCACGTAACGTCAGCGGCAGCATCAGCGGCAACCTGGGCAAGGGCGAGCTGCGCATGGACAGCAAGGACTTCTCCTTGCACCTGTACCCGATCTTCGCCAAGCCTTGGCAGTACATCCAGGCCAACGCGACGCTGACCTGGAAGCTCGACCAGGAAGGCTTCACCCTGATCGCTCCGTATCTCAAGGTGCTGGGCGAGGAAGGCAAGATCGCCGGCGACTTCCTGATCCGCCTGCACTTCGATCATGCCCAGGAAGACTACATGGACCTGCGGGTCGGCCTGGTGGACGGCGATGGGCGCTATACCGCCAAGTACCTGCCCCAGGTGCTCAACCCGGCGGTGGATGAATGGCTGCGCACGGCGATCCTCAAGGGTGCGGTGGACCAGGGGTTCTTCCAGTACCAGGGCTCGCTGAACCACGACGCCATCGAGGCCGCGCGCAGCATCAGCCTGTTCTTCAAGGTGCATGATGCCGAGCTGGCCTTCCAGCCGGGCTGGCCGCACCTGACCAAGGTCAACGGCGACGTGTTCATCGAAGGCAGCCGGGTGCGCATCGTCGCCAGCAAGGGCCAGTTGCTCGATACCAAGGTGCACGATGTGTTCGTCAACATCCCCCATGCGCCGGACGGGCAAAGCTCGCACATGTACATCGACGGCGATTTTGCCGGTGGCCTGGGCGATGGCCTGAAGATCCTCCAGCAGGCTCCGATCGGCACCGCCTCGACCTTCGCAGGGTGGCAGGGCGAGGGCGACCTGCAAGGCAAGGTGGACCTGGATATCCCCCTGGCCAAGGGCGAAGAGCCGAAGATCGTGGTGGATTTCAAGACCGACAAGGCCCGTCTCAAGCTCAGCGAACCGCCGCTGGAGCTGACCCAGCTCAAGGGCGACTTCCGCTTCGACAGCGCCAAGGGCTTGAGTGGCGAAGGGATCAGTGCCCAGGCATTCGAGCGGCCGCTGACGGCGCAGATCTTCGCCGATGGCCGCGCCGGCAAGCTCAATACCCGGGTGGTGGCCAAGGGACAGGTGGCGGTCAAGAAGCTTACCGACTGGTTGCAGGTCAGCCAGCCATTACCGGTGTCTGGCGAGTTGCCGTTCCAGTTGCAGCTGAACCTCGATGGCGCCGATAGCCAGCTGATGGTCAGTTCCAGCCTCAAGGGCGCCGCGGTGGACCTGCCGGCACCATTCGGCATGTCCGCCAATACCGGGCGCAACAGCGTGTTTCGCATGACCTTGCAAGGTGCCGAGCGTCGCTACTGGTTCAGTTACGGCGACCTGGCGGGCTTCACCTTCGCCGCCCCCAATGGCAAGTTCGCCGAAGGCCGGGGGGAGTTGTTCCTCGGTGGCAGCGAAGCCCAGTTGCCGACGGTCAAGGGCCTGCGGGTGCGAGGCGTGTTGTCGGAGCTGGATGTCGAGCCCTGGAAGGCCCTGGCCGACCGCTATGCCGGGCAAGACCCAGGAGGCAGCGCCAAGCAGCTGCTCAGCAGTGCGGACTTCAAGGTCGGCAAGCTCACGGCCTTCGGCAGCACCCTGGACCAGGTCAACTTGTTGCTGACCCGCAAGTCCAGCGCCTGGGAGCTGCAGATCGATAGCCAGCAGGCCAAGGGCAATGTCGGTATTCCCGATGCCAAGGCGGCGCCCATGGCCATCGACATGCAGTACGTCCGCCTGCCGGCTGTCGACCCGACGGTCCAGGCCGATGAAAACGCCCCTGACCCCCTGGCATCGGTGGATCCCAAGAATGTGCCGCCGCTGGACATCTCCATTGCCCAGCTGTTCCAGGGCCCGGACCTGATTGGCCGTTGGGCGCTCAAGGTCCGGCCTACACCCAAGGGCATGTCGTTCAATGGCTTGAACCTTGGACTCAAGGGTATGTTGCTCGAAGGCGAGGGTGGCTGGGAGGGGCAGGCGGGTGCCAGCAGCAGTTGGTACCGGGGACGCATCGGCGGCAAGAACCTGGCTGATGTACTCAAGGGCTGGGGCTTTGCCCCTACCGTCACCAGCGAGGACTTTCACTTGGACGTCGATGGCCGTTGGCCCGGTTCGCCGGCCTGGGTTGGCTTGAAGCGTTTCTCCGGCAGCCTCGATGCGACCCTGAACAAGGGGCAGTTCGTCGAGGTCGAGGGCGGCGCCCAGGCCCTGCGGGTATTCGGCTTGCTCAATTTCAACTCCATTGGCCGGCGCTTGCGCCTGGACTTCTCCGACCTGTTCGGCAAGGGCCTGAGCTACGACCGGGTACGGGGCGTGCTGGCGGCCAGCAACGGGGTGTATGTCACCCGTGAGCCCATCGCGCTCACCGGGCCATCGAGCAACCTGGAGCTCAACGGCACCCTGGACATGGTGGCCGACCGGGTGGACGCCAAGCTGCTGGTGACCCTGCCGGTGACCAACAACCTGCCGATCGCCGCCCTGATCGTCGGGGCGCCGGCGGTGGGTGGCGCGCTGTTCCTGATCGACAAGCTGATCGGCGATCGCGTGGCGCGGTTCGCCAGCGTCAAGTACAACGTCAAGGGGCCGTGGAAAGAGCCGAAGATCACCTTCGACAAGCCGTTTTGAGCATCTGCGGCTTGCGTCCATGGAGTAGCATGGCGCTCTACCCAATATGGAGTTCGCCATGTCCCTTGCGGTGATTCAAATGGTCAGCCAGAGCGATGTGCTGGCCAATCTGGCACAGGCTCGCGGCCTGTTGGAGCGAGCCGCTGCCGGCGGGGCGAAGCTGGCGGTGCTGCCGGAAAACTTCGCCGCCATGGGCCGCCGGGACATGGCCGCCGTCGGGCGTGCCGAAGCCCTGGGCGAAGGTCCGATCCTGCCCTGGTTGAAACAGGCCGCCCGCGACCTCAGGTTATGGATAGTCGCCGGTACCTTGCCGTTGCCACCCCAGGACCAGCCCGAGGCCAAATCCAATGCCTGCTCGCTACTGGTGGATGACCAGGGGCAAGTGGTGGCTCGCTACGACAAGCTGCACCTGTTCGATGTCGACGTGGCGGACAATCGCGGGCGCTATCGCGAATCCGATGACTATGCTCATGGGAACCGGGTGGTGGTGGCGGATACGCCGGTGGGGCGTTTGGGGCTGACAGTCTGCTACGACCTGCGTTTTCCCGAGCTCTACAGCGAATTGCGCGCTGCCGGGGCAGAGCTGATCACCGCACCCTCGGCCTTTACCGCCGTGACCGGGGCCGCCCATTGGGAGGTGCTGGTACGAGCCCGGGCCATCGAGACCCAGTGCTACGTGCTGGCGGCGGCCCAGGGCGGAGTGCACCCCGGCCCCCGCGAGACCTACGGGCATGCGGCGATCGTCGACCCTTGGGGGCGGGTGCTGGCCGAGCAGGAGCAGGGCGAAGGCGTGCTGCTGGCCGAGCGTGACAGCAGCGAACAGGCGTCCATCCGGGCGCGGATGCCGGTGTTCAGCCACCGGCGCATTTTCTCGCAAGGCGTTCAACGGCTTGCATAAGTACGACGAATTTAAGGCCAAAGCATATGAGCGGGTTGTTGTCCTCAGTCAGTGAACATCTTCTAGCCCCTGGCGGCGTGACCATCGAAAGCCTGCAAGGCGTGCTGGGCGACCTGGCAGGTCCGGGCATCGATGCTGCCGACCTGTACTTCCAGGGGCAGATCTCCGAGTCCTGGTCCCTGGAGGACGGGATCGTCAAGGAAGGCAGCTTCAACCTCGACCAGGGTGTCGGGGTGCGCGCCCAGTCCGGCGAGAAGACCGGTTTTGCCTATAGCAACGCCATCACCCTGGAGGCCCTGGGCCAGGCCGCTCGCGCGGCGCGTTCGATTTCCCGGGCCGGGCAGAACGGCAAGGTGCAGGCGTTTTCTACCCAGGACGTGGCACAACTGTATGCCCCGGACAATCCGCTGGAGGTCATCAGTCGTGCCGAGAAGGTCGAACTGCTCAAGCGCGTTGACGCTGCGACCCGAGCCCTGGACCCACGTATCCAGCAGGTCAGCGTGAGCATGGCCGGGGTCTGGGAACGGATCCTGGTGGCTTCCACCGATGGTGGTTTGGCGGCGGACGTACGGCCGCTGGTGCGCTTCAACGTCAGCGTCATCGTCGAGCAGAACGGCCGGCGCGAGCGCGGTGGCCATGGCGGTGGCGGGCGTACCGACTACCGTTATTTCCTCAGCGAGGACCGGGCCATGGGTTACGCCCGCGAGGCGCTGCGCCAGGCGCTGGTCAACCTGGAAGCGATTCCGGCTCCAGCCGGCACCTTGCCCGTGGTACTGGGCTCCGGTTGGTCCGGGGTGCTGCTGCACGAAGCCGTGGGCCACGGCCTGGAGGGCGACTTCAACCGCAAGGGCAGTTCGGCCTACAGCGGCCGGATTGGCGAGATGGTCGCCTCCAAGCTGTGCACCATCGTCGACGACGGCACCCTGGCCGAGCGCCGTGGCTCGCTTAGCGTGGACGATGAAGGCACTCCCACCCAGTGCACCACGTTGATCGAGAACGGCGTGCTCAAGGGCTACATGCAGGACAAGCTCAACGCGCGCTTGATGGGCGTGGCGCGCACCGGCAACGGTCGCCGCGAGTCCTACGCACACCTGCCGATGCCACGCATGACCAACACCTACATGTTGGGTGGCGAAAGCGATCCGGCGGAAATCATCGCCTCGGTGAAGAAGGGCATCTACTGCGCCAACCTCGGCGGCGGCCAGGTGGATATCACCAGCGGCAAGTTCGTGTTCTCCACCAGCGAGGCGTACCTGATCGAGGACGGCAAGATCACCGCGCCGGTCAAGGGGGCGACCCTGATCGGCAATGGCCCGGAAGCCATGAGCCGGGTATCGATGGTGGGCAACGACCTGTCCCTGGACAGTGGCGTCGGCACCTGCGGCAAGGACGGGCAGTCCGTACCGGTAGGCGTCGGCCAGCCAACTTTGAAGATCGATGCGATCACGGTGGGTGGCACAGGGGCGTGATTGGGCAAGGGACGGCTGGGCTGCCTGGGCTGCCTGGGCGGCCCAGCCGGAGCGGCTCAGCGCAGGCCGCGCTGGGTCTCGTCGATGTCGCGGATGTACTTGAAGATCTTGCGGCTGGTGGCAGGGGGCTTGTTATGGGCCACCTCATGCTGGGCCTGGCGGATCAGCGAGCGCAGTTGCTGGCGATCGGCCTCGGGATACTCGCTGACGAACTTGTCCAGCACGTCGTCGCCGCCGGCGATCAGGCGATCGCGCCAACGTTCCAGGTTATGGAAGCGTTCGTTGTACTGCCGGGTGGAGGCATCGAGTTGATCGAGCAACTGCAAGATGGCGTCGATGTCCTGGTCCCGCATCAGCTTGCCGATGAATTGCAAGTGGCGTTTACGGGCGATATGGGCGACATGCTTGGGGGCTTCCGCCAGGGCCCGGCGCAGGGCGTCGGTCAATGGCAGTTTGGCCTGCAGATCGGGTTTGAGAGTGGTAAGGCGCTCGCCGAGATCAACCAGAGCATGCAGCTCGCGTTTGACCTGGGTTTTGCTTTTCTCCCCATCGAGGGAGTCGTCGTAAGAATCAACCATGGTGGCAGTCCGCAAAGAAACGCCGCCATGATAACCAGTCGAGGGCCGCTTGTCCGGCCCGGTCGCTCGCCGGCCTTAATCGAAAGCAGAATTTGAGTGGAGAACACCATGAGTGCAGCACAAAGCGTCGGCCCACAAGCTTTGCCGGCCCTGCAGGAGCAAGTGGAGCAGATCATCGCCGAAGCGCGGCGCCAGGGAGCCAGTGCCTGTGAAGTGGCAGTATCCCTGGAACAGGGACTGTCGACCTCGGTGCGCCAGCGGGAAGTGGAGACCGTGGAGTTCAATCGCGACCAGGGCTTTGGCATCACCCTCTATGTAGGCCAGCGCAAGGGCTCGGCCAGCACCTCCGCCAGTGGTCCGGACGCTATCCGTGAAACCGTGGCCGCGGCCCTGGCGATCGCCAAGCACACTTCCGAGGACGAGGCCTCGGGCCTGGCCGATGCGTCCCTGATGGCTAGCGAGGTGCGGGACTTCGATCTGTTCCATGCCTGGGACATCACTCCCGAGCAGGCCATCGAGCAAGCCCTGGCCTGCGAGGCGGCGGCGTTCGCTGCCGATGCGCGAATCAAGAATGCCGACGGCACTACCCTGAACACCCACCAGGGTTGCCGGGTATATGGCAACAGCCATGGCTTCATCGGTGGCTACGCCTCTACCCGTCATAGCCTGAGCTGCGTGATGATCGCCGAGGCCGATGGCCAGATGCAGCGCGACTACTGGTATGACGTCAATCGCCAGGGCCAGTTGCTGGCGGATCCGGCGAGCATCGGCCAGCGCGCCGCCCAACGTGCCGCCAGTCGCCTGGGCGCTCGCCCGGTGCCTACCTGCGAAGTGCCGGTGCTGTTTTCCGCCGAGTTGGCCGGTGGTCTGTTCGGCAGCTTCCTGGGGGCGATTTCCGGCGGCAACCTGTACCGCAAGTCTTCGTTCCTGGAAGGCGCCCTGGGCCAGCAACTGTTCCCGCAATGGCTGACCATCGACGAGCGTCCGCACCTTCTGCGCGCCATGGGCAGCTCGGCCTTCGATGGCGACGGCCTGGCCACCTACGCCAAGCCTTTCGTCAAGGATGGCGAGTTGGTGTCCTATGTGCTTGGCACCTATTCGGGGCGCAAACTGGGTATGCCGAGCACCGCCAACGCCGGTGGGGTGCACAACCTGTTCGTCACCCATGGCGATGAAGACCATGCCGCCTTGCTGCGGCGCATGGGTCGAGGGCTGCTGGTCACCGAGCTGATGGGCCATGGCCTGAACATGGTCACCGGCGACTATTCCCGCGGTGCCGCCGGTTTCTGGGTCGAGAATGGTGAAATCCAGTTCCCGGTGCAGGAGGTGACCATTGCCGGCAACCTGCGGGACATGTTCAAGCAGATCGTGGCCGTGGGTAATGACTTGGAACTGCGCAGCAACATCCGCACCGGCTCGGTACTGATCGAACGCATGACCGTCGCTGGCAGCTGATCATCGTTTGTGTCTTCAGAACGCGCCGCCCTTTGGGTGGCGCGTTTTTTTATGCCTGGCATTTCCATGGCGGTGCAGGAGCTGGACAAAACCTGTACAAGCCAGATTGATTTGATTCTCAATATCATTTAATAATGAAAATCATTATTCAATGAGCCCAGGTCATGAGTTCTGCCTTGCACGAGCAGCCTTACCTTGAAAGCTGGCGCTGGATGAGCCGCCAGATCCGTTGCGCACTGGACCCGGACGAACCCCGTCTGATCGAGCATTACCTGGCCGAGGGGCGATATCTGGCCTGTTGCACGGCCATATCCGCCTGGACCGTTGCCGAAACCTCCTTCCGTTTGTTGATCGATACCGCGACCGATACCGCGTTGCCCTGGCACTGGCGCAGCTTGTGCCTGGACCAGGCGTGGCGACCTCTGCGCGATATGGAGCGGTTGTCGTTGTGCAAGTGCCGGCTCAAGCGCTGGCAAAGCCATGCCTGGCGACTGGCGACCTGTTCGCTGTTGCCTTCCATTCCCCTGATTGAACTGGTGCAAGGATTTCCCGATGAGTAATACCCGTATCGAACGCGACAGCATGGGCGAGTTGCAGGTCCCGGAGCAGGCGTTGTATGGCGCGCAGACCCAGCGTGCGGTGGATAACTTTCCTATCAGCGGGCAGCGCATGCCGCGGGCTTTCATCCGGGCGCTGATCCTGGCCAAGGCCGCGGCGGCCAGGGCCAACGTCGAGCTGGGCCAGATCAGCCAGTCCCAGGGCAAGGCCATCGTCGATGCCGCCCAGGGGCTGCTGGAAGGCGACTTCATGCAGCACTTCCCGGTGGATGTGTTCCAGACCGGTTCCGGTACCAGCTCCAACATGAATGCCAACGAAGTGCTGGCGACCCTGGCCAGCCGGTTGCTGGGCGAGGTGGTCAACCCCAATGACCATGTGAACTGTGGCCAGAGCAGCAACGACATCATTCCCACCACCATCCATGTCAGTGCCGCCCTGACCTTGCATGAGCAACTGTTGCCAGCCTTGGTGCACCTGGTCGAGGTCATCGAGCGCAAGGCGTTGGAGGTGCACTCGTTCGTCAAGACCGGCCGCACCCACCTGATGGATGCCATGCCGGTACGCATGAGCCAGGTGCTGGAGGGCTGGGCACAGCAGCTCAAGGCCAACATCGCGCATCTGCAGGATTTGCTGCCGAGCCTGCAGGCCCTGGCCCAGGGGGGGACTGCGGTAGGTACGGGAATCAACGCGCATCCGGAGTTCGCCGCGCGTTTCAGCCGGCAACTGAGCGAGCTGACCCAGGTGCAGTTCACCCCTGGCAAGAACCTGTTCGCCCTGATCGGCTCCCAGGACACCGCGGTAACCGTCTCCGGGCAACTGAAGGCAACGGCGGTTTCGCTGATGAAGATCGCCAACGACTTGCGTTGGATGAACTCGGGACCACTGGCCGGATTGGGGGAGATCGAGCTGGAGGGCTTGCAACCTGGTTCGTCGATCATGCCTGGCAAGGTCAATCCGGTGATTCCGGAGGCGACAGCGATGGTGGCGGCCCAGGTGATCGGCAACGACAGCGCCATTACCGTGGCCGGGCAGTCGGGTAACTTCGAGCTCAACGTAATGCTGCCGATCATTGCCCAGAACCTGCTGAGCAGTATCGAGTTGCTGGCCAACTCCAGCCGCCTGCTGGCAGACAAGGCCATCGCCAGCTTCAAGGTCAATGAAGCGAAGCTCAAGGAAGCGCTCTCGCGCAACCCGATCCTGGTGACCGCCCTCAACCCGATCATCGGTTACCAGAAGGCCGCGGAGATCGCCAAGACCGCCTACAAGCAGGGGCGTCCGGTGATCGATGTGGCACTTGAACACACCGATCTGTCGCGCAGCCAGCTGGAGGTCCTGTTGGATCCGGAGAAGCTCACCGCAGGTGGCGTGTAACCCCCGTTAGCGCTTTGGAGGTCGATCATGGAGCACTGGAAACGCACGATTGAAAGGGCCAATCGCCTGTTCATGCAGGATGAGCTGGTGGATGCCCGTGAGTTCTACCTGCAAGCGCTGGCATTGGCCCAGGTGCTGTTCGAGCGCTGGCCTGATGCCGACGAAGCGGTGGCGGCCTGCGTGATCTCCCACCACAACCTGGCGGACCTGCATTTACGCCTGAACCAGCCGGAGGAGAGCGCGGAATATCTCTGCGCTATCCACCAGCGGTTGTTGCAGACCATGCAAGACAACCGCTTGCCCCTGGCGCTGCGTGAAGCGGCCTTGCGCCAAAGCAGCAAGACCTACCTCGAGCTGCTCAATTTCATCGGTGAGCACGGCGCATATCCCCGTTCCCACCGCTTGCTGGACAACAACATTGAGTGCCTGTCTGCGGATAGGCACGGCAGCCCCTCTCATGGAGTGCACTGACATGTCCTTTACCTTGCCTGTTCTGCCGTATGCATACGATGCCCTGGAACCGCATATCGATGCGCAGACCATGGAAATCCACTACACCAAGCACCACCAGACCTACGTCAACAACCTCAACGCGGCGATAGAAGGTACCGAATGGGCCGAGTGGGGGGTGGAGAGACTGGTGGCGAGCATCCAGCAGTTGCCGGAGGGGTTGCGTGCCGCGGTGATCAACCAGGGCGGCGGGCACGCGAACCATTCGCTGTTCTGGGCGGTGATGACGCCTGCTGGCGGGGGCAAGCCCGATGGCGCACTGGCACAGGCCATTGACCGGCATTTGGGTGGGTTCGAGAGCTTCAAGGAGGCTTTCACCAAGGCCGCGCTGACCCGTTTTGGCAGCGGCTGGGCCTGGCTCAGCGTGACTCCGGAGAAAACCCTGGTAGTGGAGAGCAGTGGTAACCAGGACAGTCCGCTGATGAATGGCAATACACCGATTCTTGGCCTGGATGTGTGGGAACACGCCTACTACCTGCGCTACCAGAATCGCCGGCCCGAATACATCAATGCCTTCTATAACGTGATCAATTGGCCAGAAGTCGCCCAGCGTTACCACGCCGCGATGGCCTGATTTTTCCTTGGATAATAAATAAGGTCGACTATGGGCACAGAGACATTGGCGATCAGCAGCGGACGGATGTTTCGTTATGCCTTCGGTTCGCTGCTGCTGTTGGCGGGTACCGCATTGCTGGTGGCTCAGGGGCTCAACTGGCTGAACCTGGAACCGCGTTTGTTGCGTGCCTTGCAGGGCGGCGCGATCTGCGCCTTGGGCACTGCGCTGGGAGCGGTGCCGGTGCTGGTGATCCGCAAGATGCCGATCGCGGTGAGTGATACCTTGCTTGGCTTTGGCGCCGGAGTGATGTTGGCGGCGACGGCGTTTTCGCTGATCGTGCCGGGCATCGCAGCGGCCCAGGAGCTGGGACTGTCGGCCTGGGGCGCCAGTGGCCTGGTCTGTACCGGGATCATGCTGGGTGCCCTCGGCCTGTTCCTGGTGGACCTGAAGATTTCCGGCGGCAGTTCGGAGACCCTGGTGGGCACGCCGGAGCATCCAGTCATCGCACCGCGGATCTGGTTATTCGTCTTCGCCATCATTGCCCACAACATTCCCGAAGGCATGGCGGTCGGAGTGTCGGCCGGCGGCGGCATGGCCGATGCGGATAGCCTGGCCATGGGTATCGCGCTGCAGGATGTGCCGGAAGGGCTGGTGATCGCTCTGGTGTTGGCAGGTGCTGGAATGTCGCGAGTCAGGGCGTTCCTGATCGGCGCTGCTTCTGGCCTGGTAGAGCCAGTGTTCGCCCTGCTTTGTGCCTGGCTGGTGAGCTTGGCACAGGTGCTGTTGCCTTTGGGGTTGGCCCTGGCGGCCGGAGCCATGCTGTTGGTGGTGACTCATGAGGTGATCCCCGAGTCCCGGCGCAATGGTCACGAAAAGCTTGCCAGTCTTGGCTTGTGTATCGGCTTCTGCCTGATGATGGTAATGGACACGGCACTCTCCTGAGTGCCGGCTGGGCATTTCCCGGGCAGGCTTACTCGCCTTCGTCGAAGTAGTTGTTGATCAAGGCGACCAGGGCATCCAGCGCTTGCTGTTCCTGTTCGCCCTCGGTCTTGAGATGGATCTTGGTGCCCTTGCCGGCGGCGAGCATCATCATGGCCATGATGCTCTTACCATCGACCATGGATTCCGGCGTCCGGCCAGCGCGAATCTGGCAGGGGAACTGGCCGGCGACGCCGACGAACTTGGCTGAAGCGCGGGCATGCAGGCCCAGTTTGTTGATGATCTCGATTTCCAGAGCTGGCATCGCGGGGTAGATCCTTTCAGCTAAGGTCGCGGTGGCGAACCTGGACGTTCTTCAGGGATTTTTGCAGGACCTGGCCCAGGCGCTCGGTCAGGTACACGGAACGATGGTGCCCGCCGGTACAGCCGATGGCGATGGTCACGTAGGCGCGGTTGCTGGCGGCGAAGCGTGGCAACCACTTGAGCAGGTAGCTGGAGATGTCCTGGAACATCTCTTCGACATCCGGTTGCGCAGCCAGGTATTCGGCCACGGGAGCGTCCAGTC
The DNA here is from genome assembly GCF_009380155.1 of Pseudomonas piscis. Lineage (GTDB taxonomy): Bacteria > Pseudomonadota > Gammaproteobacteria > Pseudomonadales > Pseudomonadaceae > Aquipseudomonas > Aquipseudomonas piscis. The sequence goes on from NZ_WHUV01000006.1 coordinate 86,538, forward strand.
CGGATTGGGCGCGCAGTTCGGGTTTCCAGTACGGGTTGGGCAGGCAACGCACATCGAACACCAGGTCGGCGTCCACCGGCATGCCACGCTTGAATCCGAAAGATTCCACCAGGAAGGCAGTGCCTGGCTCGGGCTGGTTCAACAGCCGCAGCTTGATGGTATCCCGCAGTTGGTAGAGATTGAGGTTGGTGGTGTTGACCTTGAGGTCGGCCAGGTCGACGATCGGCCCCAATAGTTGGGTCTCGTCATGGATGGCCTCGGCCAGCGAGCGGTTGGCGCTGCTCAAGGGATGGCGCCGGCGGGTTTCCGAAAAGCGCTTGAGCAGGGTTTCCTCGTCGGCGTCCAGGTACAGCACATCGCACTGGATGTGCCGGCTGCGAACCTCTTCCAGCAGCTCCGGAAAGCGCGACAGGTGGCTTGGCAGGTTGCGGGCGTCGATGGACACCGCCACCAGCGGTTGCGCCAACTCGGTATGGATCAACGCGCGTTCGGCCAGCTCGGGCAGCAGGCCGGCTGGCAGGTTGTCGATGCAGTAGTAGCCGTGGTCCTCCAGAACATCGAGGGCGGTGCTTTTACCTGAGCCGGAACGGCCGCTGACGATGATCAAACGCATGGTTACCGACCGTTCTGTTCGTCCAGCACGACCTGGTACAAGGCTTCGTTGCTGGTGGCGCTGCGCAGCCGCTCACGAACTTCCTTGCGATCGAGCATGCTGGCGATCTGACGCAGCAGTTCCAGGTGCGCGTCGGTGGCGGCCTCCGGGACCAGCAGTACGAATAGCAGGTCCACGGGAGCGCCGTCGATGGCATCGAAGTCGATCGGAGCGTCCAGGTGCATCAGCGCGCTGATGGGGGACTCGCAGCCTTTGAGGCGGCAGTGGGGAATAGCGATGCCGTTGCCGAACCCGGTGGAGCCGAGTTTCTCGCGGGCGATCAGGCTCTCGAATACGTCCTGCATCTCCAGATCAGGCACTTCACGGCTGATCAGGTTGGCAATTTGTTCGAGGGCGCGTTTTTTACTGCCGCCCGGCACGTTCACCAGGGAACGGCCGGGGGTCAGGATGCTTTCAAGTCGGATCATGGGAGGGGAGTATCAGCGACCCGTGCCTTGGAGAAGGTGGAGTTGCTTTTCCTTATGCTTTTTCAGTTGGCGGTCAAGCTTGTCCGTGAGCAGGTCGATTGCGGCATACATATCGTCATGTTCTGCATTGGCGACGACCTCCCCACCGTGGATGTGCAGGGTCGCCTCGATTTTCTGCTTCAGCTTCTCGACGGCCATGGTGACCTGCACATTGGTGATCTTGTCGAAATGGCGTTCCAGTCGGTCGAGCTTCTCGCCGATGTAGACGCGCAGAGGTTCAGTCACTTCGAGTTGGTGTCCACTGATGTTGACTTGCATACAGCTTCTCCTTCGTTGCCAGTGCATAACGCGGCAGGCCGTTTTGCCTGCCACCTAGACTGTGTCTGAAACCAGCCTGCACATCGATCGGGCTACCTTGCCCGGTCATCGCTCGGCGGGTTTCAAGCACACTCCGAAACGCTGTGGCCAGCCCGGCGGCTACATCAACCGCTTGCGTTCGCTGGAAGGCGCGATCCCAAGGGATTCGCGGTACTTGGCGACGGTCCGGCGGGCTACCTGGATACCTTGTGCCTCCAGTAAACCAGCGATCTTGCTGTCACTCAACGGCTTTTTCTGATTTTCCGCAGCCACCAGTTTCTTGATGATCGCGCGGATCGCCGTGGACGAGCATTCACCGCCTTCGGAGGTGCTGACGTGGCTCGAGAAAAAGTATTTCAGCTCATATATGCCCCGTGGGGTATGCATGAATTTCTGCGTGGTCACCCGGGAAATCGTCGACTCGTGCATGCCCACCGCTTCGGCGATATCGTGCAGGACCAGGGGCTTCATCGCTTCGTCGCCGTACTCGAGGAATCCGCGTTGGTGCTCGACGATCTGGGTGGCGACCTTCATCAGGGTTTCATTGCGGCTCTGCAGGCTCTTGATGAACCAGCGGGCTTCCTGCAACTGGTTGCGCATGAAGGTGTTGTCCGCACTGGTATCGGCGCGGCGCACGAACCCGGCGTACTGGGCGTTGACCCGCAGGCGTGGCACGGATTCCTGGTTCAGCTCCACCAGCCAGCGTTCGTTGTCCTTGCGCACGATGACGTCAGGAACCACGTACTCGGCTTCGCTGGACTCGATCTGCGAACCCGGGCGCGGGTTGAGGCTCTGGACCAGTTCGATGACCTGGCGCAGTTCGTCTTCCTTGAGCTTCATGCGGCGCATCAGTTGGCTGTAGTCGCGGCTGCCCAGCAGGTCGATGTAGTCGTTGACCAGGCGCTGGGCCTCGGCCAGCCAAGGGGTTCTCGCCGGCAACTGGCGCAGTTGCAGCAGCAGGCATTCGCCCAGGCTGCGGGCGCCGATGCCGGCCGGCTCGAATTGCTGGATGCGATGCAGCACGGCCTCGACCTCATCCAGCTCGATATCCAGCTCGGGGTCGAAGGCTTCGAGAATCTCTTCCAGGGTTTCGTCCAGGTAGCCCTGGTTGTTGATGCAGTCGATCAGGGTCACTGCGATCAGGCGGTCGGTGTCCGACATCGGGGCCAGGTTCAGCTGCCAGAGCAGGTGGCTCTGCAGGCTTTCGCCAGCCGAGGTGCGGGTGGTGAAGTCCCACTCGTCATCATCGCTGCTGGGCAGGCTGCTGGCGCTGGTCTGGTACACATCTTCCCAGGCGGTATCCACCGGCAGCTCGTTGGGGATGCGTTCGTTCCATTCGCCGTCCTCGAGACTGTCCACCGTCTGGGTGGTTTCCTGGTAGGAGGGTTCCTGGATCTCGGTGTTGGGTTTGGACTCGGTGTTGTCGGCCAGGGGGTCGCTGTTGTCGAAGTCGTCGCCGTCTTCCTGGCGTTCGAGCATCGGGTTGGACTCCAGGGCTTCCTGGATTTCCTGTTGCAGGTCCAGGGTCGACAGTTGGAGCAGGCGGATGGCCTGTTGCAGCTGCGGTGTCATCGTCAGCTGCTGGCCCATTCTCAGGACTAGCGATGGTTTCATGGCAGGGGCTTAACACCTTAATTGCCGGCGCACATGCGCCATCCACTACAGGGCGCCGGAGCGCCAAACATAAGCAAATTATATGCCTGAAACTGAAGTGTTTGCCTAGAGCGCTGTAACAATAAAGTTTGTGGGGTTTTATCGTTCCCAGCGCCCAGGCAATGGGTCCAGCACCTCAGCCCTTACAGGCGGAACTCATGGCCCAGGTAGACTTCCTTGACCAGTTCGTTGGCCAGGATGGTCTGGGAGTCGCCTTCGGCGATCAGTTGTCCGTCGTTGACGATATAGGCGGTCTCACAGATGTCCAGGGTTTCGCGGACGTTGTGGTCGGTGATCAGCACGCCGATCCCCTTGGCCTTGAGGTGGTGGATGATCTGCTTGATGTCGCCGACCGAGATCGGGTCCACGCCAGCGAAAGGTTCGTCCAGCAGGATGAACTTGGGGGCGGTAGCCAGGGCGCGGGCGATTTCCACGCGACGGCGCTCACCACCGGACAGGCTCATGCCGAGGTTGTCGCGGATGTGGTTGATGTGGAATTCCTGCAGCAGGCTTTCCAGCTCCTGGCGGCGGCCGGCCTTGTCCAGCTCCTTGCGGGTCTCGAGGATGGCCATGATGTTGTCGGCCACCGACAGCTTGCGGAAGATCGAGGCTTCCTGGGGCAGGTAGCCGATACCGGCACGGGCGCGGCCGTGCATCGGCTGGTGGCTGACGTCCAGGTCGTCGATCAGGACTCGGCCCTGATCGGCTTGGACCAGGCCCACGATCATGTAGAAGCAGGTGGTCTTGCCGGCACCGTTGGGGCCAAGCAGGCCGACGATCTGGCCGCTGTCGATGGACAGGCTGACATCACGTACGACCTGGCGGCTCTTGTAGCTCTTGGCCAGGTGCTGGGCTTTGAGAGTTGCCATTACTGGGCCTTTTGCTCGTCGGTTTTCTTTTTCGGCTGGATGACCATGTCGATTCGCGGACGTGGCGCGGTAACCGAGCTGCCGTTGGCGCGACCGGCGTTGGCCACTTGCTTGACGGTGTCGTAGACGATCTTCTCGCCTTCGGTAGTGTTGCCGTCGTTGATGACCTTGGCCTTGTCGATCAGCACGATGCGGTTTTGCTGGGCATGGTACTGGATGGTCACGGCATAGGCCTGGACCGGCTTCGGATCGGTCTGCTTCTGCAGTTGCTCGAAGTAGGCCAGGTTGCCCACCGAGGTCACTACGTCGATTTCACCGGTTTTGGCCCGGGTGATGGTCACGGTGTTGCCGGTGATCTTCATCGAGCCCTGGGTGATGATTACGTCGCCCTTGTAGGTGGCCACGCCATTCTTGTCGTCGAGCTGGGCGTCATCGGCCTGGATACGGATCGGCTGTTGGCTATCGTTCGGCAGAGCCCAGGCGCTCACGCTTCCCAGTGCTGCGCCCAGACTGAGCAAAATAGGGAGGGTTTTAACGAGCCTCATACTGTCCTCTTACGTTCGATAGCAGGTTCATCCTGCCGTCTTTCAAATACGCTTTCATTCCCTTGGCAGTGGTCACGCCGTCGGCGCCGTCGATTCTAACGGCTTGCTCGGTCTGCGCATATTGCTTCTGCGGGAATACTGTCATGCGGCTGGTGGTGATCAGCAGGTTGCGATTTCTCTCGTCGGTTCGGGCCACGCGGACGGAGTCGATCAGCTCGACTTCGGTGCCATCGGGGTTGACCTCGCCACGCTCGCTCTGGACATGCCACGGATAGGTGGTGCCGCGATACATCTGCAGGTCAGGCTTGGTCAGCAGGGTCACTTCGCTGGCCTTGACGTGCTCGACCTTGTCCGAGGTCATCTCGTACTGCAGCTTGCCATCGGGCAGGTACTGCACGCTGTGGGCGTTGATCACGAAATAGTCGATGGCGCTTTCATCGACCTGCACCACTGGCTTGTCGAGAAACCGCTCAGGGCTGATGTTCCAGTAACCGACCGCCGCGAACAGCAGGGCGATGGTCCCGAAGATCAGGATGTTGCGAATCTTTTTGCTCAGCATCGGTGGGACCCTATAAATAAGCAGCGTTGGCTGCTTCGAGGCGGTCCTGGGCATGCAGGATCAGTTCGCAGAACTCGCGGGCAGCGCCTTCGCCGCCCCGTGCCGTTGTAGTGCCGTGGGCATGCTCGCGGACGAACGGGGCCGCGTTGGCGACCGCCATGCCCAGGCCGACGCGGCGGATCACCGGCAGGTCGGGCAGGTCATCGCCCAGATAGGCGACCTGTTCATAGCTTAGGCCCAGTTGGGCGAGAAGCCCGTCCAATACCACCAGTTTGTCTTCGCGGCCCTGGTACAGGTGAGGGATTCCCAGGTTCTTGGCCCGGCGCTCCACTACTGGCGTCTTGCGACCGCTGATGATGGCGGTTTGTACTCCGGCTGCCATGAGCATCTTGATGCCCTGGCCGTCGAGAGTGTTGAAGGTCTTGAATTCGCTGCCATCCTCGAGGAAGTACAGGCGCCCGTCGGTCAGCACGCCATCGACGTCGAAGACCGCCAGCTTGATGTGCTTGCCGCGTTGCAGCAGGTCGTCGTTCATTTACATCACTCCCGCGCGCAGCAGGTCGGACAGGTTGAAGGCGCCGATCGGGCGATCCTCGTTATCCACCACGATCAGTGCGTTGATTCGATTGTCTTCCATGATCTTCAAGGCTTCGGCTGCCAGCATTTCGGCGCGTGCGGTCTTGCCGCGCAGGGTCATGACTTCATCGATGGTGGTGTGATGGATGTCGATGTTGCGGTCCAGGGTGCGGCGCAAGTCGCCGTCGGTGAAGACCCCGGCCAGGCGCCCGTCGGCCTCGGCGATAGCGGTCATGCCCAGGCCCTTGCGGCTCATCTCCATCAGGGCGTCCTTGAGCAGGGTGCCGCGCTGGACCTGGGGCAGCTGTTCGCCGGCATGCATGATGTTTTCGACCTTCAGCAGCAGGCGACGCCCCAGTGCACCACCAGGGTGGGAGAAGGCGAAGTCTTCGGCGGTGAAGCCGCGCGCCTCCAGCAGCGCCACGGCCAGGGCATCGCCCATGACCAGGGCGGCGGTGGTCGAGGAGGTCGGTGCCAGGTTCAGCGGGCAGGCCTCATGTTCGATATGGGCGTTGAGGTTGACGTCGGCGGCTTTGGCCAGCGGTGAATCAGGGTTGCCGGTAATACTGATCAGTTGGATGCCCAAGCGCTTGATCAGTGGCAGCAGGGTCACGATTTCATTGGTGGAGCCGGAGTTGGAGAGGGCGAGGATCACATCGTCGCGGGTGATCATGCCCATGTCGCCATGGCTGGCTTCGGCCGGGTGGACGAAGAACGCCGTGGTGCCGGTGCTGGCCAGGGTGGCGGCGATCTTGTTGCCGATATGCCCGGACTTGCCCATGCCGACCACTACTACTCGACCTTTGCTGGCCAGAATCATCTCGCAAGCACGAACGAAATCTGCGTCGATATGGGGCAGCAAGCTCTCTACTGCCTGGATTTCGAGGCGAATTGTGCGTTGTGCCGATTGAATCAGGTCGCTGGATTGACTCATGTCTGAAATCGTATAGCCCGATGAAAAGGCGGCGATTATAGCGGTAATGATCGAATCCCTCACGCAAGTTCGTCAGCCTTTGTCTACTTGCGCAGAGAATCCGGCGATTTTGCCTGTCCTATACCTGAACGGTCATGGCTTCGGCCTTGGGGGCTCTGCATCAGCAGTGATATAGTTCGCCGCCAGTTCGGCCTGCCCAGGGGCACGTGCTCTCGGGAGAGAGCCTAGCGTCCGAGTGTTAGGCTGCATCGCAAGGAGTTTAGATGAGTGCCGACAACGCTTACGCGGTCGAGCTGAAGGGCGTTTCCTTCAAGCGCGGTGCGCGCAGCATATTCAATAACGTGGATATCCGTATTCCGCGGGGCAAGGTCACCGGCATCATGGGGCCTTCCGGCTGTGGGAAAACTACCCTGTTGCGCTTGATGGGCATGCAGTTGCGGCCTAGCAGCGGCGAGGTCTGGGTCAATGGCCAGAACCTGCCGACGCTCTCGCGCAGCGATCTGTTCGATGCTCGCAAGCAGATGGGCGTGCTGTTCCAGAGCGGTGCGCTGTTCACCGATCTGGATGTCTTCGAGAACGTGGCCTTTCCGCTGCGGGTGCACACCCAGCTGCCTGACGAAATGATTCGTGACATTGTCCTGCTCAAGCTGCAGGCGGTGGGGCTGCGTGGGGCCGTCGACCTCATGCCTGATGAGCTTTCAGGCGGCATGAAGCGCCGGGTCGCCCTGGCCCGGGCCATCGCCCTGGATCCGCAGATCCTCATGTACGACGAGCCTTTCGTGGGCCAGGACCCGATCGCGATGGGGGTGTTGGTGCGCCTGATTCGCCTGCTCAACGATGCCCTGGGCATCACCAGCATCGTGGTGTCCCATGACCTGGCGGAAACCGCGAGCATCGCCGACTACCTCTATGTAGTGGGTGATGGCCAGGTGTTGGGCCAGGGAACTCCTGCCGAGTTGATGGACTCCGACAATCCGCGTATCCGGCAATTCATGAAGGGCGATCCCGACGGCCCGGTACCGTTTCACTTTCCAGCGCCGGACTACCGCGCAGATCTTCTGGGGAAGCGCTGATGCGCAAGATATCGCTAATCGAGAGGATTCGCCTCTTCGGTCGCTCAGGCATCGATGTCCTGGCGGTACTGGGGCGTTCCACCCTGTTCCTGTTCCATGCGCTGCTCGGTCGCGGCAGCATCGGCGGTGGTTTCGGCCTGTTGGTCAAGCAACTGCATTCAGTGGGCGTCATGTCCCTGGTGATCATCGTCGTGTCGGGGATCTTCATCGGCATGGTGCTGGCGCTGCAGGGCTTCAACATCCTCTCCAGCTACGGTTCGGAGCAGGCGGTAGGCCAGATGGTCGCCCTGACTCTGCTGCGCGAGCTGGGGCCGGTAGTCACCGCGCTGCTGTTCGCCGGGCGCGCCGGTTCGGCACTGACCGCCGAGATCGGCAACATGAAATCCACCGAGCAGCTCTCCAGCCTGGAGATGATCGGTGTCGATCCGCTCAAGTACATCATCGCCCCGCGCCTGTGGGCCGGTTTCATCTCCTTGCCCCTGCTGGCCATGATTTTCTGCGTGGTGGGTATCTGGGGGGGCTCGTGGGTGGCCGTCGACTGGCTGGGAGTCTATGAAGGCTCCTACTGGGCGAACATGCAGAACAGCGTGAATTTCAGCAGTGACGTGCTCAATGGCGTGATCAAGAGCATCGTCTTTGCCTTTGTAGTGACCTGGATCGCCGTATTCCAAGGCTACGACTGTGAGCCCACCTCAGAGGGGATCAGCCGTGCCACTACCAAGACCGTGGTGTACGCCTCGTTGGCCGTACTGGGCTTGGACTTTATTCTGACCGCCTTGATGTTTGGAGATTTCTGATGCAAAACCGCACCCTGGAAATCGGTGTCGGCCTTTTCCTGCTGGCCGGCATCCTGGCTTTGCTGTTGCTTGCCCTGCGGGTCAGTGGCTTGTCTCCGACCGCGAGCACCGATACTTATAAACTTTATGCCTATTTCGACAATATCGCCGGTTTGACGGTCAGAGCTAAGGTGACCATGGCCGGGGTGACCATCGGCAAGGTCACGGCAATCGATCTGGACCGCGACAGCTTCACTGGCCGGGTGACGATGCAGCTGGAAAAGCGCGTGGATAACCTGCCGACCGACTCCACTGCATCTATCCTGACTGCTGGCCTGTTGGGTGAGAAATACATCGGTATCAGCGTGGGTGGGGAAGAGGCCCTGCTCAAGGATGGTGGAACCATCCACGACACCCAGTCGTCGCTGGTATTGGAAGACCTGATCGGTAAATTCCTGCTCAATACCGTTAGCAAAGACGCCAAATGAGGAGTTTTTCGATGATTTCTATCTTGCGACGTGGCCTGCTGGTGCTATTCGCTGCGCTGCCGTTGCTGGCCAATGCGGCGAGCCCGACCTCCGCCCATGACCTGGTGCAGGACACTACCAACCGCCTGCTGGCCGATCTTGCCGCCAATAAAGAGAAGTACAAGCAAAGCCCGAACGACTTCTACAACTCCCTGAACGGTATTGTCGGCCCGGCGGTGGATGCCGATGGCATCTCCCGCAGCATCATGACCGTCAAGTATTCGCGCAAGGCCACCCCGGAGCAGATGGCGCGCTTCCAGGAGAACTTCAAGCGCAGCCTGATCCAGTTCTATGGCAACGCGCTGCTGGAATACAACAACCAGGGCATCACCATTTCTCCTCCCAAGGATGAAAGCGGTACCCGTACCAGCGTCGACATGCAGGTCAAGGGCAACAACGGGGCGATCTACCCGGTGTCCTACACCCTGGAGAAGATCAGCGGCGAGTGGAAAATTCGTAACGTGATCATCAATGGCATCAATATCGGCAAGCTGTTCCGCGATCAGTTCGCCGATGCCATGCAGCGCAACGGCAACAACCTGGACAAGACCATCGACGGCTGGGCCGGCGAAGTGGCCAAGGCCAAGGAAGCTACCGACAACGCCGCGCCAAAGGCCGAGCAATGAGCGAGGCGGGCGTACGCCTCGGTACCGCCGGGGAGCTGTTGATCAGCGGCGTGCTGGACTATCGCAGCGGCCCGGGCCTGCGCAAGCAGGGCCAGGCGCTGATCAAGTCGAGCCAGGCCCCGGCGCTGGTGCTCGACTGCTCGGCGGTAGAGCGCTCCAGCAGTGTCGGCCTGGCCTTGTTGCTGGCCTTCATGCGTGACGCCCAGGCGCTGGGCAAGGCCGTGAGCGTGCATGCGCTTCCGGACGGCATGAAGGAAATCGCCGAGGTGTCCGGGGTGACCGAGATCCTCGCGCAGCCCTAGTCGCCACAGGGTCACGCAAAGCCCCCCGTCAGAGTCCTGCTTATGCGGGGTTCGCAGGCGCGGGGCTTTTTTGTATGATGTCCGACCCGCGCGCACAGGGCGCCGATTGAGGTTGAGCATGCAGGCCAACGAAGTGAAGAGCTTTCTCGAGGGAAAGCTGCCCGGAACTCAGGTAGAAGTTGAGGGCGAAGGCTGCAACTTTCAGCTGAACGTGATTAGCGACGAACTGTCGGCCTTGAGCCCGGTTAAGCGTCAGCAGAGCATCTATGCCCATTTGAATCCATGGATTGCCAATGGCAGCATCCACGCGATCACCATGAAATTTTTCAGCCGCGCGGCCTGGGCCGAGCGCACCTGAGCCCAAGGGCGTCGAGACTCTTATGGATAAATTGATTATTACCGGCGGTGCTCGCCTCGATGGCGAGATCCGCATTTCCGGGGCCAAGAACTCCGCGCTGCCTATCCTGGCGGCAACCCTGCTGTGCGATGGCCCGGTCACCGTGGCCAACCTGCCGCACCTGCACGACATCACCACCATGATCGAGCTGTTCGGTCGCATGGGCATCGAGCCTGTGATCGACGAGAAACTCAGCGTCGAGATCGACCCGCGCACCATCAAGACCCTGGTGGCGCCTTACGAGCTGGTCAAGACCATGCGTGCCTCGATCCTGGTGCTGGGCCCGATGGTCGCGCGCTTCGGTGAAGCCGAAGTGGCCTTGCCTGGCGGCTGCGCCATCGGCTCGCGTCCGGTGGACCTGCACATCCGCGGCCTGGAAGCCATGGGCGCGCAGATCGACGTCGAAGGCGGCTACATCAAGGCCCGTGCCCCCGAAGGCGGCCTGCGTGGCGCGAACTTCTTCTTCGATACCGTGAGCGTGACCGGTACCGAGAACATCATGATGGCCGCTGCCCTGGCCAAGGGCCGCAGTGTGCTGCAGAACGCCGCCCGCGAACCCGAAGTCGTCGACCTGGCGAACTTCCTGATCGCCATGGGTGCGAAGATCTCCGGCGCCGGCACCGACACCATCACCATCGATGGCGTCGAGCGCCTGCACTCGGCCACCTACAAGGTCATGCCCGACCGTATCGAGACCGGCACCTACCTGGTGGCCGCCGCCGTTACCGGTGGCCGGGTCAAGGTCAAGGATACCGATCCGACCATCCTTGAAGCCGTATTGGAAAAACTCAAGGAAGCGGGCGCCGAAGTCACCACCGGCAGCGACTGGATCGAGCTCGACATGCACGGCAAGCGCCCCAAGGCGGTCAACGTGCGTACCGCTCCATACCCGGCGTTCCCGACCGACATGCAGGCGCAGTTCATTTCCCTGAACGCGATTGCCGAGGGCACTGGCGCGGTGATCGAGACCATCTTCGAGAACCGCTTCATGCACGTGTACGAGTTGCACCGCATGGGCGCCAAGATCCAGGTCGAAGGCAACACCGCCATCGTTACCGGCGCCGACCTGCTCAAGGGCGCGCCAGTGATGGCCACCGACCTGCGGGCCTCGGCCAGCCTGGTGATTTCGGCCCTGATGGCCGAAGGCGATACCCTGATCGATCGCATCTACCACATCGACCGTGGCTACGAGTGCATCGAAGAGAAGCTGCAGATGCTGGGCGCGAAGATCCGCCGCGTACCGGGCTAGCCTGCCGTGGGCACAGGGAGGTGCCACAGATTCTTGTTCCACGTCGAGCCTGTCTTCAGGCTCGACGCATGTCTGGCGCCGTTTGCGTCCGGGCATCAGTCGCCGCATAAGGACTTACGTTACTCATGTTGACCATCGCACTGTCCAAGGGCCGTATCCTCGACGACACGCTGCCGCTTCTGGCTGAAGCGGGCATCGTGCCAACCGAGAATCCGGACAAGAGCCGCAAACTGATCATCCCCACGACCCAGGACGATGTACGCCTGCTGATCGTGCGTGCCACCGACGTGCCGACCTATGTCGAGCATGGCGCCGCTGATCTCGGGGTGGCCGGCAAGGACGTCCTGATGGAGTACGGCAGCCAGGGCCTGTACGAGCCGCTGGACCTGCAGATCGCCAAGTGCAAGTTGATGACTGCCGGCGCCGTCGGTGCCCAGGAGCCCAAGGGCCGCCTGCGGATCGCCACCAAGTTCGTCAACGTGGCCAAGCGCTACTACGCCGAGCAGGGTCGCCAGGTGGACATCATCAAGCTCTATGGTTCCATGGAGCTGGCACCGCTGATCGGCCTGGCGGACAAGATCATCGACGTGGTCGATACCGGCAATACCCTGCGAGCCAATGGCCTGGAACCCCAGGAACTGATCGCTACCATCAGCTCCCGCCTGGTGGTCAACAAGGCATCCATGAAGATGCAGCACGCCCGCATCCAGTTGCTCATCGATACCCTGCGCAAGGCAGTGGAATCGCGACACCGCGGCTGACTCACATGCGTGGCCCCCGAGCCGCGCCCATCTATCCGCGTCATACCCAGCATGCTCAGGTGCCCACGCGGATGGCCTGGTAGTCTTGCGGCGCCTGAGTCATGCAAAACCAAGCTTGTCCTTTTGTGCATTCGCCAATCAATGAGGCCTTCGCTATGACCGCTCCCACTGCAATTCGCCGACTCAACGCTGCCGATGCGGATTTCGCCCGACATCTGGATCATCTGCTGAGCTGGGAAAGCGTGTCCGACGACGCGGTCAACCAGCGTGTGCTCGACATCATCAAGGCCGTGCGCGAGCGCGGTGATGCGGCGCTGGTGGAGTTCACCCAGCGTTTCGATGGCGTCCAGGCCAAGGCCATCGATGACCTGATCCTCGACCGTGCCCGCCTGGAGCTGGCCCTGACCCGCATCACCCCGGTACAGCGCGAGGCCCTGGAAAAGGCCGCCAACCGCGTGCGCGTCTACCATGAGCGGCAGAAGCAGGACTCCTGGCAGTACACCGAGGCCGATGGCACCGTGCTCGGCCAGAAGGTCACGCCCCTGGACCGTGCCGGCCTGTATGTGCCGGGCGGCAAGGCGTCGTATCCGTCTTCGGTGCTGATGAACGCCATCCCGGCGAAAGTTGCCGGCGTCTCCGAGGTGGTGATGGTGGTGCCGACTCCTCGTGGCGAGGTCAACGAGCTGGTGCTGGCCGCAGCCTGCATCGCCGGGGTCGACCGGGTGTTCACCATCGGTGGCGCCCAGGCCGTGGCCGCGCTGGCCTATGGCACCCAGAGCGTGCCCCAGGTGGACAAGATCGTCGGTCCGGGCAACATCTATGTGGCCACCGCCAAGCGGCATGTATTCGGCCAGGTCGGTATCGACATGATCGCCGGTCCCTCGGAGATCCTGGTGGTGTGCGATGGCCAGACCGATCCGGACTGGATCGCCATGGATCTGTTTTCCCAGGCCGAGCATGATGAGGATGCCCAGGCGATCCTGGTCAGCCCGGATGCCGAGTTCCTCGATCGGGTAGCCGCCAGCATCGCCAAGCTGCTACCGACCATGGAGCGGGCCGAGATCATCAACACCTCGATCAATGGCCGGGGCGCGCTGATCCAGGTCCGCGACATGCAGCAAGCCATCGAGGTGGCCAACCGCATCGCCCCCGAGCACCTGGAGCTATCGGTGGCCGACCCGCAAGCCTGGTTGCCGCAGATCCGCCACGCCGGGGCGATCTTCATGGGCCGCCACACTTCGGAGGCCTTGGGCGACTACTGCGCCGGCCCGAACCACGTGCTGCCGACTTCCGGCACCGCGCGTTTTTCCTCGCCGCTGGGGGTGTATGACTTCCAGAAGCGCTCGTCGATCATCTTCTGTTCCGAGCAGGGCGCATCCGAACTGGGCCGTACGGCCTCGGTGCTGGCCCGTGGCGAGTCGCTGACCGCCCACGCCCGCAGCGCTGAATACCGTATTGTCGACGACCAAGATCAGGGGCAATGAGCATGAGCAAATTCTGGAGTCCGTTCGTCAAGAACCTGGTGCCCTACGTACCGGGCGAACAACCCAAGCTGACCAAGCTGGTCAAGCTCAACACCAACGAAAATCCCTATGGCCCGTCGCCCAAGGCCCTGGCCGCAATGCAGGCCGAGCTCAACGACAACCTGCGGCTGTACCCCGATCCCAACAGCGACCTGCTCAAGCAGTCGGTGGCCAGCTACTACGGGGTGAAGGCCAACCAGGTGTTCCTCGGCAACGGTTCCGACGAAGTCCTGGCGCACATCTTCCATGGCCTGCTGCAACAGGACCTGCCGCTGCTATTCCCGGACATCAGCTACAGCTTCTATCCGGTGTATTGCGGCCTGTATGGCATCGATTTCGACGCGGTGCCGCTGGACGAGCAATTCCAGATCCGCGTGGCCGACTACGCCAAGCCCAATGGCGGCATCATTTTCCCCAACCCGAATGCGCCTACCGGTTGCCTGTTGGCCCTGGAGGCGGTGGAGCAGATCCTCAAGGCCAGCCCCGATTCGGTGGTGGTCGTGGATGAGGCCTACATCGATTTCGGTGGCCAGACCGCCATCAGCCTGGTGGACCGCTACCCGAACCTGCTGGTGACCCAGACCCTGTCCAAGTCCCGTTCCCTGGCGGGTTTGCGGGTGGGCCTGGCGGTAGGGCATCCGGACCTGATCGAGGCCCTGGAACGGGTCAAGAACAGCTTCAACTCCTACCCCCTGGATCGCCTGGCGATTGTCGGTGCGGCCGCGGCTTTCGCAGATCGCGAGTACTTCCAGAAGACTTGCCAGCAGGTAATTGAAAGTCGCGAATGGCTGGTGGCGCAGTTGCAGGCCAAGGGTTTCGAAGTGCTGCCTTCGGCGGCCAACTTCATCTTTGCCCGCCACCCGCAACACGATGCCGCGGGCCTGGCAGCCAAGCTGCGGGAGCAAGGCGTGATCGTGCGTCACTTCAAGCAGCAGCGGATCGCCCAGTTCCTGCGGATCAGCATCGGCACGCCGGAGCAGAACCAGGCCCTGGTCGACGGATTGGGGCAGCTCTAAGCGGCAAGCTGGAAGCCCTGAGCATGTGCCTGGGGCTTCTCGCTTGCAGCTAAAGGCTTGCCGCTTTGCCACTGCAGCCTGCGGCTGCGCTTATTCGTGGTGCGGTTGTCCCAGGAATGTCAGGGAGCTGAACAGGCCGCGGGAGGCCGCGTCGGGGTTGTCCTTGAGCGGCACCTCGACCTGCGCGGCGATCACGTTCAAGCCCTCGTTGCGCACCAGTACCTGGGCGCGGCCCTGGGCATCGGTCTCGGTGCTCAGGGTATTGGGTGCATTGCGGTAATCCCCCACCAGCTTCACTCCCGCCGCCGGCTGGCCGTCGAGCAGGACCCGTACCGGCAGGCTCTTGCCGGGCCCCACCAACAGCGGATCGGTCTCGGGCAGGATCACCAGCTTGAGCTGATCGAGGCTGGGTAGCTTCGCTCCGGGCTGATAGATCGCCAGGCTGTACTTGAAGGTATGGGTCGAGGCGATGGCGCCAGGCACCTGGCTACGTCCCTGGTTGATCCACTGTTTGTCGGCGGTTTGCGACCAGGGCCCGTTGTCCAGGGCGACCGCCAGCACAGCTGGAGGCTTGAGCGGTTGCAGCCGGGCGTGATCGGCAAGGCGTTGCACCGTCACCGGGATCATCCTTCCCAGGCTGTCATAGGCCCAGGCGCCGCTGATCTTGCGCGGCTTGAAGGCATCATCCTCGGCGCCATGGCCGTACACCACCTCGATGTTGCCGCGTCGCTGTTCGGTCCACAGGCCATGGGCCACGGCCTGGGTGGTGCCCAGGGTGCCGAGCAGGCCCAGCAGGACAATGGTTTGCATCGATTGCATGGTGGTTCCCTTCTACAGGTTGAGTGTCAGGCTGACGGTGAAGTTGCGCGGTTCTCCCGGGGTGACCCAGTAGTTGCTGTAGGAGCGCTCGTAGTACTTCTCGTCGAACAGGTTGTTCAGGTTCAGGCCCAGGGTCAGGTTGTCGCTGGCTTTGTAGTGGGCCAGCAGGTCCAGGGTACGGTAGGCGGGAAGTTCGAAGCGGCCTCCGGCCTCGCCCGAACGGTCGCCGACATAAGTCAGGGCCGCGCCGATATCCGAGCCCTTGAGGCGACCGTCCTGGAATTCATAGACTCCCAGCAGGCTGCCACTGTGCTTGGCGACCCCGAGAATGCGGCTGCCGGTGGGAATTGCCTGGTCGCCCTTGGTGACTTCGGCATCGATCAGCGCATAGGCGCCAATCACCCGTACCGCGTCGCTCAGCTGCCCACTGAATTGCAAATCGAAGCCCTGGCTGCGTGCCTTGCCCATGGCGCGGCTGGAATCGGTGCCGGGATCCAGGGCCAGGACGTTTTCCTTGTCGATGTGGAAGGCGGCAAGAGTGGCGCTCAGGCGTTCGTCGAACAGCTCGCTCTTGATCCCCACTTCATAACCGACGCCTTCCTCGGGATTGAAGGTCTTGCCGGCAGCATCCACCCCATTGTTGGGCTTGAACGAGGTGGAGGCGTTGGCGAACAGGCCGAACTGCGGAGTCAGTTGATACAGGAGCCCGGCGCGTTGGGTCAGGGCATCGTGGTTCTGGCGGCTGCGCTTGCCGGTGGCGTGGTCGTCGATCCGTTGCTCGAAATGTTCGAAACGCGCGCCCAGCATGCCGCGCAGGCGTTCGCTGAAGACGATCTGGTCCTGGAGGTTCAAGGCGCGGCTTTCGACGTGCTCGAAAAAGTCAGTGCCGGAGCGCTTGCCGTCGGGCTTGGCCTGGCCGTAGACCGGGTTGTAGATATCGATGGCATAGGGGCTGCCAGCAATGGCGGTGACCCGCTCGTTCTTGCGGTAGTTCTCGTACTCGCTACCGATTAGCAGCTCATGCTGCCAACTGCCGAGGTCGAACAGGCCCCGCAGTTCCAGCTGGGTGATGCTGTCGTGCCAGTTATTGTCGCGCTCGCGGTAGCGCCGGTCGACGGTATGCCGGTCGGCATTCAAGGGGCGGGTTTCCGAGGCGAAGCCCCACAGCTTGCCCTCCTTGTAGTGGCTGGCCAGGCGCAGCTTCCAGTTGTCGTCGAGGTGATGTTCCAGGCTGGCCTGAAGCATGCTGTTGTGGTTGTCGATGTTGCCGTCGCTGGGCTCGCCGAGAAAGGTCGAGCGCGAGACGCCATTCCAGCGGTTGCCGGGGGCGACGATGCCGCGGTCGAAGGTCGAGCTGTGGCGAACGAACTCGCTTTCCAGCAGCAGGCTGGTATCCGGGTTCAACTGCCAGCTCAAGGAGGGGGCGACGAACACCCGGCGACTGTCGACGTGCTCGCGAAAGCTGTGGTTGTCCTCCACCGCCAGGTTGACCCGCGACAGCAGGTTGCCCTGGGCATCCAGCGGGGTGTTGAGGTCCAGTTCGGTGCGGTAGCGATCCCAGCTACCGGCACTGGTGCGCAGGGTGGTGAATGCCTGCGGCTGGGGCTTCTTGGTGACGATGTTCACCGTGCCCCCGGGGTCGCCGCGGCCGTAGAGGCTGGCGGCCGGGCCCTTGAGCACTTCGATGCGTTCGATGCTGGCGGCGTCCGGGGTGCTGGGGTAGCCACGATTGGCGCTGAAGCCGTCCTTGTAGAACTCCGAGGTGGTGAAGCCGCGGATGCTGTATTCATACAAGGTCAGGCCGCCGAAGTTGTTCTGCTTCGAGACGCCTCCGGCGAAGTCCAGGGCCCGCTCGACGTTACTGCTGCCCAGGTCCTGGAGCACGCTGGTGGGGATCACGCTGATGGACTGCGGGATCTCGCGAATCGCCGTATCGGTCTTGGTGGCGCTGGCGGAGCGGGTGGCGCGGTAGCCTTTCACCGGGCCCGTGGCGGATTCGGACTCGCCGCTGATGCGGATGGTCTCCAGTTCCACCGGCTGCGGTTCTTCGGCGTATACGGGATCGGCCAGCAGGCCCAGGGCCAGGCCTGCCAGGGTGAAGATTCTTCGGGGCGTCATGGGGCTGTTCCAATAGCGATATTGAAACAATATAACATGACCAATGAGAGTGTATATTGTTAGCCCGGCATGGCCGGGCTCACATCATTCCTCTTCCTTGACTGGCGCGGGAGGCGGTCGCAGGCCGATCTCGGCAGTCAGCTTGAGTTCCTTGCCGTTGCGCATGACCTGGATCGCCACCTTCTCGGTGGGCTTGATCCGGGCCACCTGGTTCATCGAGCGGCGGCCGTCGCCGGCAGGTTCGCCATCGATGCTGAGGATCACGTCGCCCAGTTGCATGCCGGCCTTTTGCGCCGGGCCATCGCGGAAGATCCCCGCCACCACGATGCCCGGGCGCCCGGCCAGCCCGAAGGACTCCGCCAGCTCCTGGGTCAGCGGCTGCACCTCGATTCCCAGCCAGCCACGGATGACCTGGCCGTGTTCGATGATCGACTTCATCACTTCCATGGCCAGCTTGATCGGGATGGCGAAGCCGATGCCCTGGGAGCCGCCGGACTTGGAGAAGATCGCGGTGTTGATGCCGGTCAGGTTGCCGTTGGCGTCCACCAGGGCGCCGCCGGAGTTGCCCGGGTTGATCGCCGCATCGGTCTGGATGAAGTCTTCGTAGTTGTTCAGGCCCAGCTGGTTGCGGCCAGTGGCGCTGATGATGCCCATGGTCACGGTCTGGCCTACCCCGAACGGGTTGCCGATGGCCAGGGCGACGTCGCCAACGCGGACGTTTTCCGAGCGGCCGACGGTGATCGAGGGCAGGTTCTTCAGATCGATCTTGAGTACCGCCAGGTCGGTTTCCGGGTCGCTGCCGATGACCCGGGCCAGGGTTTCCCGGCCGTCCTTGAGGGCCACCACGATTTGCTCGGCGCCGGAGGTCACGTGGTTGTTGGTCAGCAAGTAGCCTTCGGGGCTCATGATCACCCCGGAACCCAGGCTCGACTCCATGCGCTGCTGCTTGGGCAGGTTGTCACCGAAGAAGCGTCGGAACTGCGGGTCCTCGAACAGCGGGTGGGCCGGCCGGTTGATCACCTTGGTGGTGTACAGGTTGACCACCGCAGGGGCGGCGATGATCACCGCATCAGCGTAGGACACTGGTCCCTGTTGGGTACCAGTGGTTTGCGGCGCTTGCTGCAGGTTCACATCCAGGCTGGGCAGGCCGACCCATTGCGGGTAACGCTGAATAATCAACAACGCGATAAGCACGCCGGCCAGTAGTGGCCAGCCGAAAAAACGCAGAGCCTTGAGCATCGGGCAAGTCCTGGGTGGTTACGAAGGGCTGCGCACGGCCCCATAATGTCGCGCATTATACGAGGCCGCACGCGCCTCTGGACGGGATATTTAGGAGTCTTTCATGGCCGTTGCCCTGAGCACACTGGTAGAAGAAGCGGATCGCTACCTGGGCAGTTCGCGTATCGCCGACTATTGCCCCAATGGCCTGCAGGTCGAAGGGCGTCCACAGGTCATGCGCATCGTCAGCGGAGTCACCGCCAGCCAGGCGTTGCTGGACGCGGCAGTAGAGGCCAAGGCCGACTTGGTGCTGGTCCACCATGGCTATTTCTGGAAAGGCGAGAACCCTTGCATCACCGGCATGAAGCAGCGCCGCTTGAAGACCCTGCTCAAGCATGACATCAGCCTGCTGGCCTATCACCTGCCCCTGGACCTGCATCCGGAAGTGGGCAACAACGTGCAATTGGCCCGGCAACTGGACATTACCGTGGAAGGCCCGCTGGATCCGGAGAACCCCAAGGTCGTGGGGCTGGTGGGTTCCCTGGACGAGCCCGTCACTGCGCGGGACTTCGCCCGCCGGGTACAGGAGGCGATGGGCCGTGAACCGCTGCTGGTGGAAGGCAGCGAGATGATCCGCCGGGTCGGCTGGTGCACCGGCGGTGGCCAGGGTTACATCGATCAGGCGGTGCAGGCCGGGGTCGACCTGTACCTGAGTGGCGAGGCTTCGGAACAGACCTTCCACAGCGCCCGGGAGAACGACATCAGTTTCATCGCTGCCGGCCACCATGCCACCGAGCGTTACGGCGTGCAGGCGCTGGGTGACTACCTGGCCCGGCGCTTCGCCCTGGAGCACCTGTTCATCGATTGCCCGAACCCGATCTGACGGCATTTCGTCAGGTCTTTCCCGGTGGGCCCCGCCGGTGTCGATCGCCGTTTGCGGCCGCATCGGCAGGGCCCGGAACCAGCGAACGGGCGGGTATATTCATATACCGTTTCGTTCTAGTTGGCTCCCTGATTAGAAGAAGGCCGCTGTGCTAGCATGCCCCGCTCGAACACGGCCCGCAGGCCGTCCATAAGAAAGCTTTCGTGAGTAGCCATGGTCGACAAACTGACGCATCTGAAACAGCTGGAGGCGGAAAGCATCCACATCATCCGCGAGGTGGCGGCCGAGTTCGACAATCCGGTGATGCTGTACTCCATCGGCAAGGACTCTGCGGTGATGTTGCATCTGGCCCGCAAGGCGTTCTTCCCCGGCAAGCTGCCATTCCCGGTGATGCACGTCGATACCCGGTGGAAATTCCAGGAGATGTACAAGTTCCGCGATCGCATGGTCGAGGAAATGGGCCTGGACCTGATCACCCACGTCAACCCCGATGGCGTGGCCCAGGGCATCAACCCCTTCACCCACGGCAGTGCCAAGCACACCGATATCATGAAGACCGAGGGCCTCAAGCAGGCCCTGGACAAGCACGGCTTCGACGCCGCGTTCGGCGGGGCTCGCCGCGATGAAGAGAAGTCCCGCGCCAAGGAGCGCGTCTACTCGTTCCGCGACAGCAAGCACCGCTGGGACCCGAAGAACCAGCGTCCCGAGCTGTGGAACGTGTACAACGGCAAGGTCAACAAGGGCGAGTCGATCCGTGTGTTCCCGCTGTCCAACTGGACCGAGCTGGACATCTGGCAATACATCTACCTGGAAGGTATCCCGATCGTGCCGCTGTACTTCGCCGCCGAGCGTGAAGTGATCGAAAAGAACGGCACCCTGATCATGATCGACGATGAGCGCATCCTCGAGCACCTCAGCGATGAGGAGAAGGCGCGCATCGTCAAGAAGAAAGTGCGTTTCCGTACCCTGGGCTGCTACCCGTTGACGGGCGCGGTCGAGTCCGAAGCCGAGACCCTGACCGACATCATCCAGGAAATGCTCCTGACCCGTACGTCGGAGCGCCAGGGCCGGGTCATCGACCACGATGGCGCAGGCTCGATGGAAGACAAAAAACGCCAAGGCTACTTCTAATTTCAGGGTTTCATCATGTCGCACCAATCCGATCTGATCAGCGAGGACATCCTCGCCTACCTGGGCCAGCACGAACGCAAGGAACTGCTGCGCTTCCTTACCTGCGGCAACGTGGATGACGGCAAGAGCACCCTGATCGGGCGCCTGCTGCACGACTCGAAGATGATCTACGAAGATCACCTGGAAGCCATCACCCGTGACTCGAAGAAGGTCGGCACCACCGGTGACGACATCGACCTGGCCTTGCTGGTGGATGGCCTGCAGGCCGAGCGCGAGCAGGGCATCACCATTGACGTGGCCTACCGTTACTTCTCCACCGCCAAGCGCAAGTTCATCATCGCCGACACCCCGGGCCATGAGCAGTACACCCGCAACATGGCCACCGGCGCCTCCACCTGCGACCTGGCGATCATCCTCGTGGACGCCCGCTACGGTGTGCAGACCCAGACTCGCCGGCACAGCTACATCGCTTCCCTGCTGGGGATCAAGCACATCGTCGTGGCCATCAACAAGATGGACCTCAAGGGGTTCGACCAGGACGTGTTCGAGTCGATCAAGGCCGACTACCTGCAGTTCGCCAAGGGCCTGAAGATCCAGCCCACCAGCCTGCACTTCGTGCCGATGTCGGCGCTCAAGGGCGACAACGTAGTGAACCGCAGCGAGCGTTCGCCGTGGTACACCGGCCAGTCGCTGATGGAAATCCTCGAGACCGTGGAGGTTTCCGGCGATCGCAATTTCACCGACCTGCGTTTCCCGGTGCAGTACGTCAACCGTCCGAACCTGAACTTCCGTGGTTTCGCCGGCACCCTGGCCAGCGGCATCGTGCACAAGGGCGACGAAGTGGTGGTGCTGCCTTCGGGCAAGAGCAGCCGGGTCAAGTCCATCGTCACCTTCGAAGGCGAACTGGAGCAGGCCGGTCCCGGCCAGGCCGTGACCCTGACCATGGAGGACGAGATCGACATCTCCCGGGGCGACCTGTTGGTGCATGCCGACAATGTGCCGCCGGTGACCGAGAACTTCGAAGCCATGCTGGTATGGATGGCCGAGGAGCCGATGCTGCCGGGCAAGAAATACGACATCAAGCGCGCCACCAGCTATGTGCCGGGTTCGATCGCCAGCATCGTTCACAAGGTCGATGTGAACACCCTGGAAGAGGGTGCAGCCAGCGCCCTGCAACTGAACGAGATCGGTAAGGTCAAGGTCAGCCTCGACGCGCCGATCGCCCTGGATGGTTATGAAAGCAACCGCACCACGGGCGCGTTCATCGTCATCGATCGCCTTACCAACGGCACCGTTGGCGCCGGCATGATCATCGCCCAGCCTGTGGCCCACGGCAGCGCCTCCCAGCATGGCAAGCTGGCCCATGTCGCCACCGAGGAGCGTGCCCAGCGCTTCGGCCAGCAGCCGGCCACCGTGCTGTTCAGCGGCCTGTCGGGCGCAGGCAAGAGCACCTTGGCCTATGCCGTGGAGCGCAAGCTGTTCGATATGGGGCGGGCGGTGTTCGTCCTCGACGGCCAGAACCTGCGTCACGACCTGAACAAGGGCCTGCCCCAGGATCGCGCCGGGCGTACCGAAAACTGGCGGCGTGCGGCTCACGTTGCCCGTCAGTTCAACGAGGCGGGCTTGTTGACCCTGGCGGCGTTCGTGGCGCCCAGTGCCGAAGGTCGCGAGCAGGTCAAGGGGCTGATCGGCAAGGAGCGTCTGCTGACGGTCTATGTCCAGGCTTCGCCAGCCGTATGCGCCCAGCGTGATCCCCAGGGCCTCTATGCCGCCGGTGGCGACAACATTCCGGGCGAGTCCTTCCCCTATGACGTGCCGCTGGATGCCGACCTGGTGATCGACACCCAGTCCGTGTCGCTGGAGGAGGGCGTCAAGCAAGTGCTGGATCTGCTGCGCAAGCGCGGCGCGATCTAAGGTAAGGGCAGCGGCGAGCTTCTAGCTTCAAGCTGCAAGAAAAAGCCCGCGGACAGGTGACTGTCTGCGGGCTTTTTTGTGTCTGTTCGAACGCGAAGCGGCCCTTGCAGGCGCTTCATCGCTTGCCCGGATACTCCCGGTGCAGTTGCTCGAGCAGCGCGTCCTTGGCTTGCCAGCGCTGGTTGATCCAGTCCTGGAAGGCCTGCCGATAAACCGCGTCCTGTTCGTAGTTGCGCCCGATGAACTGCTGGGGAATCGACACTTCTTCGAAACGCACCACCACGTCCTTGAGCTTGCCGCTGAGCAAGTCCCAGAACCCCGGGCGGCCGGCCGGATAGTGGATGCTCACGTCGACGATCGATTGCAGCTGCTCGCCCATGGCATCCAGCACGAAGGCGATGCCGCCGGCCTTGGGCTTGAGCAGGTACTTGAATGGCGATTGCTGCTGGGCATGCTTGGCCTCGGTGAAGCGCGTGCCCTCGACGAAGTTGAAGATACCTACCGGATTGCTGCGGAATTTCGCGCAGGTCCTGCGGGTGGTTTCCAGGTCCTTGCCCTTTTTTTCCGGATGCTTTTCCAGGTAGGCCTTGGAGTAGCGCTTCATGAAGGGAAAGCCCAGGGCCCACCAGGCCAGGCCGATCACCGGCACCCAGATCAGTTCCTGCTTGAGGAAGAACTTCAACGGGCGGATACGCCGGTTGAGCACGTACTGCAGCACCAGGATATCGACCCAGCTCTGGTGGTTGCTGGTGACCAGGTAGGAGTGCTGGTAATCCAGGCCTTCAAGGCCCTGCACGTGCCAGCGGGTGCGGCAGACCAGCTGCATCCAGGCCTTGTTGTTGCTGATCCAGGCCTCGTGGGTGTGGTTCATCAACCAGTGGCTGAAACGCTGGGTGAGGCGCAACGGCAAGGCCTTGAAGAGCGCCACGCAGAACAGGAACGAGCACAGCAAAATAGTGTTGAGCGCCAGCAGCAGCGAGGCGATGGTGCCGCGTACGGCACCCGGTAGAAAGTCCAGCATTCAGGCATCCATGGGTCGGTTGGCAGCTTGGATCGCAGTCAGGGCGATGGTGTAGACGATATCGTCCACCTGGGCGCCGCGCGGCAGGTCGTTCACCGGCTTGCGCAGGCCTTGCAGCATCGGCCCCAGGCTCACGCAATCGGCGCTGCGTTGCACCGCCTTGTGGGTGGTGTTGCCGGTGTTCAGGTCGGGGAACACGAACACCGTGGCCTTGCCCGCGACCTGGCTGTTGGGGGCCAGTTGCCGGGCGACGTTCTCGTTGGCGGCGGCGTCGTACTGCAACGGGCCGTCGATCAACAGCGAGCGCTGGGCTTCATGGGCCAGCAGGGTGGCCTCGCGGACCTTCTCCACTTCTTCGCCGCTGGCCGAGTCGCCACTGGAGTAGCTGATCATCGCCACCCGTGGCGAGATGCCGAAGGCCGCTGCCGAATCGGCGCTCTGCAGGGCGATCTCCGCCAGTTCGCTGGCGCTGGGGTGGGGGTTCATCACACAGTCGCCGTAAACCAGCACCTGCTCGGGAAACAGCATGAAGAACACCGAGGACACCAGGGTGCAGCCCGGTGCGGTCTTGATCAATTGCAGGGCCGGGCGGATGGTGTTGGCGGTGGAATGGACGAGCCCGGAAACCAGGCCGTCGACCTCATCCAGGGCCAGCATCACGGTGCCGATCACCACCGGGTCTTCCAGTTGCTGCTCGGCCATCGGCGCGTTCAGGCTCTTGCTCTTGCGCAGGGCTACCATGGGCTCGACATATCGCTCGCGGATCAGGTCCGGATCAAGGATCTCCAGGCCCTCGGGCAGCTCGATGCCCTGGGCCCGAGCCACGGCGTGGACGTCGTCCGGCTTGGCCAGCAGCACGCAGCGGGCGATGCCGCGGGCCTGGCAGATGGCGGCGGCCTGCACGGTCAGGGGCTCGCTGCCCTCGGGCAGGACGATGCGCTTGTCGGCTTGCTGGGCGCGCTGGATCAACTGGTAGCGGAACACCGCCGGCGACAGGCGCATTTCCCGCGGGGTGCCACAGCGCTGGTGCAGCCAGTCGGCGTCCAGGTGACTGGCCACGAAGTCGGTGATGATTTCCGCACGCTCGCGGTCATCGATGGGGATTTCCTTGTTCAGGCCGTTGAGCTGGTTGGCGGTGTCGTAGGAGCCGGTGCTTACCGACAGCACCGGCAGGCCGGCATTCAGCGCTCCACGGCACAGGTCCATGATCTTCGGGTCGGGCAGGGTGCCGCTGGTCAGCAGAAGGCCGGCCAGCGGTACGCCGTTGATCGCCGCGAGACTCACGGCGAGGATGATGTCGTCACGGTCGCCCGGGGTCACCACCAGCACTCCGGGCTTGAGCAGCTCCACGGTGTTGCGCATGGTGCGCGCGCAAATGATGATCTTGGTCATGCGCCGGGTTTCGTAGTCCCCGGCGTTGAGTACCTGGGCGCCCATCAGATCGGCCACGTCGCGGGTGCGCGGGGCATTGAGCTCCGGCTGGAACGGAATGCAGCCCAGCAGGCGGAAGTCGCCACTGCGCAACAGCGGCGAATGTTCTTTCAGGCGGGCGCTGAACGCCTCGATGCTTTCGTCGGTGCGTACCTTGTTGAGGATCACCCCCAGCACCTTCGGATCCCGTGGGCCACCGAACAACTGCGCCTGCAACTCGACCCGCCCGGACAGCTCGGTGAGCACTTCGTTTTCCGGGGCCGAGACCAGGATCACCTCGGCATCCAGGCTCTTGGCCAGGTGCAGGTTGACCCGGGCCGCGTAGCTGGCGGCACGGGTCGGCACCATGCCCTCCACGACCAGTACATCCTTGCCGATGGCCGCCTGCTGGTAGAGGGTGATGATTTCTTCCAGCAGCTCGTCCAGCTGGCCATCGCCCAGCATCCGCTCCACATGGGCCAGGCCCAGGGGTTGTGGTGGTTTCAGACCGTGGGTGCGGGCCACCAGCTCGGTGGAGCGTTCGGGGCCGGTGTCGCCCGGATGCGGTTGGGCGATGGGCTTGAAGAAACCGACCTTGAGGCCGGCGCGTTCCAGGGTGCGTACCAGCCCGAGGCTGATGGAGGTCAGGCCCACACCAAAATCGGTGGGTGCGATGAAGAAAGTTTGCATGCGAATTCTCGAAGGGTGCATGGCAAGGGCGACGGTCTTTGGCCGTCTGCCGCGGTAGTCAGGGGCTAAGGTTATCGTTTCCGGCGTCCTGCGCACACCAGCCACAGGCAAAGGGCCGGCCTATTTTTTCTGCCCGCCGCGCCGGGTCCAGGACCCAGGCGCGTGACTGCCATGGTGGCTGGTGGCGCAGGTGCTGGGTGTGGCCGCACGACAGTTCGACCACCCAGTGGCCGTCCTCGTCCTGGTGGAAACCGCATATTGTCGGGGGCTGCTGCATATTCCGTTTGTCCGGGTTCCGTTCGCTTTCGCGCGATTGCTTCGCTAAACTTGGACGTTCTTCATTCTTATGCAAAAGGTCTCGCCCCATGCTGATCGCCGCCAATAAGGCTGTCTCCATCGACTATACCCTCACCAACGACGCTGGTGAGGTCATCGACAGCTCTGCCGGCGGCGCCCCGCTGGTCTACCTGCATGGCGCAGGTAACATCATCCCAGGCCTGGAAAAGGCCCTGGAAGGCAAGCAGGTCGGTGACGAGCTTAAGGTTGCCGTGGAACCTGAAGACGCCTACGGCGAATACGCTGCCGAACTGGTCAGCACCCTGAGCCGCAGCATGTTCGAAGGCGTCGACGAGCTGGAAGTGGGCATGCAGTTCCACGCTTCCGCTCCGGACGGCCAGATGCAGATCGTCACCATCCGTGACCTGGACGGCGACGACGTGACCGTCGATGGCAACCACCCACTGGCTGGCCAGCGCCTGAACTTCCAGGTCAAGGTCGTTGCCATCCGTGATGCCAGCCAGGAAGAAGTCGCCCATGGCCACGTCCATGGCGAAGGTGGTCATCACCACTGAGTTTCTGCGCTAAGCTCAGGATTACTCGAAAGGCGCCCGCGGGCGCCTTTTTAGTCTGCGGCTTTTGGCTGTACTGTCGAGAGGCTGTCTTCTGCAAGAACACGGGAATTTGGAGTTCGTCATGAGTGCTTTTCACGACCTTAAACTGAAAGCCCTGGATGGTCAGGAACTGCCGCTCGCGCCCTTCAAGGGGCAAGTCGTGCTGGTGGTCAACGTCGCTTCCAAATGTGGCCTGACGCCACAATATGCGGCTCTGGAAAACCTCTACCAGCAATACAAGGCCCAGGGTTTCAACGTGCTGGGCCTGCCCTGCAACCAGTTCGCCGGGCAGGAGCCCGGGACCGAGCAACAGATCCAGGAATTCTGCAGCCTCAACTACGGGGTGACTTTCCCCCTGAGCAGCAAGCTGGAGGTCAACGGCCCGGAGCGGCACCAGTTGTACCGCCTGCTGGCAGGCGAGGGTGCGGAGTTTCCCGGGGACATCACCTGGAACTTCGAGAAGTTCCTGGTAGGCAAGGATGGCCGGGTACTGGCGCGTTTCTCCCCGCGCACCGCCCCCGATGATCCCGCAGTGGTCCAGGCCATCGAGAAAGCCCTGAGCTGACTCCGCGCGCCGGGCGCTCGCCCGGCCTGCCGCGCTACCTGTCCGACGCCGCTGCATAGCGGCGTTTTTGCCTCCAGATCACTCAAATCAATAGTGCTGTGCAGTGCCTTGGGGGACGAATATTATCCTCATCATAAGTGCGCCGGGAGCTATACCCGGCGCGGCCTTGTGCGTCGATCCTCGACTCCAGTCCTTTTCTGTCGGAGTGCAGCATGCCTGTCCAAGCCTTGTTCAAACCCTTCCGCCTGGGTGCGTTGGAATTGCCGACCCGTGTGGTGATGGCCCCGATGACCCGCTCGTTCTCGCCGGGCGGCGTGCCCAATTCCAAGGTCATCGAGTACTACCGCCGGCGTGCCGCGGCAGGGGTCGGCCTGATCATCACCGAAGGCACCACCATCGGGCACCAGGCATCCAACGGCTACCCCAATGTGCCGCAGTTCCACGGCGAGGCGGCACTGGCCGGCTGGAAGAAGGTGGTGGACGCGGTACACGCCGAGGGCGGCAAGATCGTCCCGCAGCTGTGGCATGTGGGCAACGTGCGGCGCCTGGGCACCGAGCCGGATGCCAGCGTGCCGGGCTATGGTCCGTGCGAGAAACTCAAGGACGGCCAGGTGGTGGTGCATGGCATGACCCACCAGGATATCCAGGAGGTGATCGCTGCATTCGCCCAGGCCGCCAAGGATGCCCAGGGCATCGGCATGGACGGCGTGGAGATCCATGGCGCCCATGGTTACCTGGTGGACCAGTTCTTCTGGGAAGGCAGCAACCAGCGCACCGACGAGTACGGTGGCGACCTGGCCCAGCGTTCGCGTTTTGCCATCGAGCTGATCCAGGCCGTGCGTGCTGCCGTTGGCCCGGACTTCCCGATCATCCTGCGCTTTTCCCAGTGGAAGCAGCAGGACTACACCGCCCGCCTGGTAGAGACCCCAGAGGCCCTGGAAGCCTTCCTCAAGCCATTGGTGGCGGCTGGCGTGGATATCTTCCACTGCTCGACCCGGCGCTTCTGGGAGCCGGAGTTCGAAGGTTCCGAGCTGAACCTGGCCGGCTGGACCCGCAAGCTCACCGGCAAGCCCACCATCACCGTGGGCAGCGTTGGCCTGGATGGCGAGTTCCTGCAGTTCATGGTCAAGACCGACAAGGTGGCGCAACCGGCCAGCCTGGAGAACCTGCTGCAACGCCTGGATAACGACGAGTTCGACCTGGTGGCCGTAGGCCGCGCACTGCTGGTGGATCCGGACTGGGCGCAGAAGGTCCGGGACGGGCGTGACCAGGAAATCCTGCCGTTCAGCCGTGACGCGCTGACAACCCTGGTCTAACCACCGGCTCCGGGTGGCGAGGGGGGCAACCCCCTCGCCACGCCGAGCGTCTCGCTGTCGTCCTCTACCAGGCCGGTCGCCCCGGCCACGGCCTGGAGGGCCGCCGTTGGCGCCTCTTGGCAGGCGCTGCGCAATTGCTCCTCGAACTGTTCGATCACCGTTGCCCAGCCTTGGCGGCTGGCGTGTTGGCGGGCGTTGAGGCGTACCCGGCGCAGGGTCTCGGTTTCTTCCAGCAGCCAGCTGGCGGCATCGCAGAAGGCATTCTCGTCACCCGGCATCGCCAGCACGCCGTTGTAGCCGTGACGGATATGTTGCGCCGCCGCAGCCTGATCGTAGGCCACTACTGCCAGGCCTGAAGCCAGGGCCTCGAGCACCACGTTGCCGAAGGTCTCGGTAAGGCTGGGAAACAGGAACACGTCACCGCAGGCGTAATGGGCCGCCAGGGCTTCGCCGCGCTGGCTACCGCAGAACAGCGCTTGGGGCAGGCTGCGCTCCAGGCTGGCCCGTTGCGGGCCATCGCCCACCACGATCAATTTCATCTTGCGCTGCGCATAGGTCGCCTGCAGTTGTTCGAAGCAGCGCTTGAGCAGGCCCAGGTTCTTTTCCGGCGCCAGGCGCCCGACATGGATCACCGCCAGGTCATCCGGCTCCAGGCCCCAGCTGGCGCGCAGCTCATTGACCCGTTTGGCCGGGTGGAACAACTGGCTGTCGACGCCCCGGGACAACAGGGACAGGCGTTCGAAGTGGCGCCGCTCCAGCTCCAGGCGCTGGCTGGCGCTGGGGACCAGGGTCAGTTTCGAGCGGTTGTGGAACCAGCGCAGGTAGTGGGTCAGCAAGCGCGTCAGCAAGCCCAGGCCGTACTGGCTGGAGTACTGCTGGAAATTGGTGTGGAAGCCGCTGACCACCGAGATCCCCAGGCGCTTGGCCGCCCGTAGCGCGGATAAGCCAAGGGGCCCTTCGGTGGCGATGTACAGCACATCCGGGCGCTGGCGTTTCCAGCGGCGCAGCAGCTTGTGCATCGACGACTGGCCCCACTGCAACCCCGGGTACCCCGGCAACGGCCAGCCCCGGCACAGCAGCAGGGCCTCGTCGCTGCGCCGGCTCTGGTCGCAACCCTGGCGCGGGCGCACCAGTTCCACCTGATGCCCACGGGCCCGCAGGCCATCGCACAGGCGGCCAAGGGTATTGGCCACACCGTTGATTTCCGGCGGGAAGGTCTCTGTGATGAGAGTGATATGCAGGGCTGTGCTCATGGCCCCAGTGTCGGCTGGGGCCATGTCGTCATTGTGACCTTGGGATGATGGATTTATGACCGCTCAGCGCTGCGGTTGCAGGGCGTTGCGATAGTGCTTCAGGGCGGTCTCGGTGCTCCGGCGGAAAAAATCCGCATACAACTCCAGGGTCTGGCGGGTCAGTTCGGGGCCGGCCAGCTCCGGGGTGCCGACATTGAAAGGTGCGCGAGGGTGGTACTCGATGGTCAGTTCCAACAGCTTGGCGATCTGCTCGCCCCGCAAGCGAGCCAGTACCATCAACGCCGTCTCGAAGGAGCCGGTGGCAGGGCCTGCACTGTACAGTGGGCCGTCGATCACTACTTCGCCACCGCTGACCGCCGTGGCACCGAATGCTTCCAGGGTATGGGTCAGGTGCAGGTTGGTGGTCGCCCGGCGTCCTTCCAGGAAACCAGCGGCGCCCAGCAGCAGGGCGCCGGCGCAGATGGAGATGACGAAGCGGGTACGTGGGCACTGTTCACGCAGGAACTGGATCAATTGCGGGTCTTCGATCGCCGCCGTGCCCACCGCACCTATCACCAGCACATCGAGGTCGGGCGGGCATTCGTCGAACGTCGTGCTGGCATGGCAGGGGAAGTCCGGCATGGCCATGACCGGATGGCGATCCTTCCACAGCACATGCAGTTCGGTATTGGGTGCCATGCCGAACACCGAGTGGGCGCCGGCGATATCCATCAGGGCGAACCCCGGGGCGATGAGAATCCCGACTTTTAGAGGTGTTCCTGGTTCGATCAGCATCTGAGGTTCCTTGGATTGTGCCGCGGCGGGTGCCGGGCTGGACGTACCTTAATCAGCCTGCACTTGGCGTTCTTGCCAAAAATGCGACAATTCACGCCAAATCCTTCCAGGTATCCAGGTCATGTCGCAGCCGCCCAGGCTCATTCAGTTTCTGGTGTTTCCCGCAGTGAACATGCTCGATCTATCGGGCCCCCTGCGGGTGTTCGCTACCGCCAATGAGCTGCTGGCATTCGCCGGCCAAGCCGCGGCCTATGACGTCACTGTGATTGCTGCCCAGGCACCATTGCTGTCTTCCGAGGGGCTGGAGCTCACCCCGCTGCCATTACCTGATGTCCAGTCGCCCTGCGACACTTTGCTGGTGATCGGTGGCCAGGGAGTGGGGGCGGCCTGCCGGGATGGCGCCCTGCCACGCTGGATCGGACAGAGGGCGCTGGTGGCGCGCAGGTTGGTGTCGATCTGTAATGGTGCCTTTCTGCTGGCGGCCGCGGGACTGCTCGATGGTCGGCGTGCCGTGACTCACTGGAGCCGCTGCGAAGCACTGGCCCGGCGCTTTCCCCTGGTCCGGGTCGAGCCCGATTCGATCTTCGTCAACGACGGGCCGATCTGGACTTCAGCCGGGGTCACGGCCGGCATCGACCTGGCCTTGGCCCTGGTGGAAGAGGACCTGGGTCATGAGCTGGCCTTGGAAATCGCCCGCTACCTGGTGGTTTTTCTCAAGCGCCCAGGCGGCCAGGCGCAGTTCAGTGTGCCGCTGTTCCTGCAGCACCGTGCTGGCGGTTTTGCCCAGTTGCATGCCTGGATCACCGAACATGTCGCTCAGGATCTGTCGGTGGCAGTGCTGGCGCAGCGGGTGGGAATGAGCGAGCGCAGTTTCCTGCGTCACTACCGAGAGCAGACCGGCACTACGCCGGCCAAGGCGGTGGAGCGGATCCGGGTGGAAGCGGCCCGGCAACTGCTGGATGAAACCCCGTGGCCGCTCAAGCGGATCGCCCTACGTTGCGGCCTGGGTAGCGAGGCGACATTCCGTCGTGCATTCCAGCGAGTTTTCGGCATCAACGCCCAGGATTACCGCCAGCGCTTCAGCTCTCGCGATGAGGCCAAAGCGCAGGTCCTCTGAGGTGCAGGAAGGGGTCAGCGTGGTTGGCCCGGCAAGTTATCCACACCGCGCTCGCGGACCCAGAACAGGGTCGCCCCGGCCACGGCGGCGGGCATCATCAGGATGTTGACGAAGGGAATCATCAGCGCCAGGTAGACGATGCCGCCGAAGCCCAGGCTCTGCCAGCGCTTGGCCCGCAGCCAGGCGAGCATGTCCTGCCAGCTCATCTTGTGGTTGTCCGCCGGGTAGTCGATGTACTGGATGGCCATCATCCAGATACCGAACAACAGCCACAGCGGCGCGGCCACCAGGTTGACCACCGGGATCAGCGAGAGGATGAACAAGCCGATGGCCCGGGGCAGGAAGTAGCCCAGCTTGCGCATCTCCCGGGACAGGGTACGGGGGATCATCGCCAGCAGTTCGCCCCAGCTGAAGGGAGGGAAATCATCGGTGCCGCGGACCACGGTCTCGACCTTTTCCGCGAGGAAGCCGTTGAACGGGGCGGCGATGATATTGGCCAGCATGGTGAAGCTGAAGAACACCATCAGCACTACCAGCACCACGAACAGCGGCCACAGGATGTAGCTGAGAAAGCTCAGCCATTGCGGCAGGGTCGGCATCAGGGCGTCGACCCAGAGGCTGAATTGATGACCGGCGAAATAGATCAATCCGACGAACAGCACCAGGTTGACCAGCAGCGGCAAGAGCACGAACAGGCGCAGGCCGGGCGTGAGGATCAACTTGAGGCCCTCGCGCAGGTATTGCGGGCCGGACAAGACAGGGGCGGGCATAGAAGGCTCCGAGCAGAAGGAAAACGCGCCGACCTTACCGGCTTTGCACAAGGGACGAAAGTGCGGCGCATAGGGCGACATCAACGGTAACAAAGACCTCTTCATACTGGTCTTCAGAAGATAGAGACCGCCTATGAGCTGGATTGTTAAACCGTATTTCCTTAATCTTCGCCCCCTCTATACGCTGCACCCATTATTTTTTGGACGGACGAGTTTTAGCCTTCCCCAAGGTTTCGCCGTCCTTTTTTATTCCAGCCGGCAATCCGGCGTTCCGCGCCAGGGCAGCCGGGCCGGTCGATAGGAGTGAGTCATGTCTGATGTACGTCATTCGCGTGTGATTATTCTCGGTTCCGGCCCTGCCGGTTACAGCGCCGCGGTCTATGCCGCCCGCGCCAACCTGAAGCCACTGCTGATCACCGGCATGCAGGCCGGTGGCCAGCTGACCACCACCACCGAAGTCGACAACTGGCCGGGCGACGTGCACGGCCTGACCGGCCCGGCGCTGATGGAGCGGATGCGCGAGCACGCCGAGCGCTTCGAAACCGAAATCGTCTTCGATCACATCAATGCCGTGGACTTCGCCGCCAAGCCCTACACCCTGACCGGTGACAGCGGCACCTACACCTGCGACGCCCTGATCATCGCCACCGGCGCCAGCGCTCGCTACCTGGGCCTGCCATCGGAAGAAGCCTTCATGGGCAAGGGCGTTTCCGCCTGCGCCACCTGCGACGGTTTCTTCTACCGCAACAAGCCAGTGGCCGTGGTCGGTGGTGGCAACACCGCTGTCGAGGAAGCCCTGTACCTGGCCAACATCGCCAGCAAGGTCACCCTGATCCACCGTCGCGATACCTTCCGCGCCGAGAAGATCCTGATCGACAAGCTTCACGCCCGGGTTGCCGAAGGCAAGATCGAGCTCAAGCTCAACGCGACCCTGGACGAAGTGCTGGGCGACAACATGGGCGTGACCGGTGCCCGCCTGAAGAACAACGATGGCAGCTTCGACGAGCTGAAAGTCGACGGCGTGTTCATCGCCATCGGCCACACTCCGAACACTTCGCTGTTCGAAGGCCAGCTGGCGCTCAAGGACGGTTACCTGGTCGTGCAGGGCGGTCGTGAAGGCAATGCCACCGCTACCAGCGTCGAGGGCATCTTCGCCGCCGGCGACGTGGCTGACCACGTCTACCGCCAGGCCATCACCTCGGCCGGTGCCGGTTGCATGGCGGCCCTGGACACCGAGCGTTACCTGGACGGCCTGCAGAACGCTTCGTTCTGATCGTCCTGAAATGAAAAAACCGGCGCAAGCCGGTTTTTTTATGGGTGATGGTCTTGCCGGTGTGGATCAGCGGCGGGTCAGCGGCTGGGCGTTGAACTTCACTCCGGCCAGGCCATGGGCGATCAGGGCGCGGATGTTGCCGTGGTCGCTGCCTTGCGGGGTGGCCAGCACCGAGCGATAGTGCTCGCCGAATGCCAGCAATGCTTCGGCGTCGCTCAGGCCTTCCAGCAGGGCCAGGCCCAGGGTCTTGCACGAGCCTTCGTTCTGCCCGGCGGCGTTTTCCACGCCACCATTGTTGAACGCCTGGGGCTGGTAGTCATAACCGGCGGCGATGAACGCCAGGGTGTCGGCAAAGGCGTGTTCGCCGCTGTTGAGGCTGGCGCGCAGGGTGTTCAGGTCAGTCATGGGGTTTTCCTTTGGCGAACGCCGCTTGCTGCTCGGCGCTGGCTTCTTTCTGATAGAGATTCTTCCACTCGGCGTAGGGCATGCCATACACCACTTCACGGGCGTCATCGAGGCTGACCTCGATCTGGCGCTGGTCGGCTTCGGCCTTGTACCACTTGGACAGGCAGTTGCGGCAGAACCCGGCAAGGTTCATCAGGTCGATATTCTGCACGTCCTTGCGGTTGTCCAGGTGGGCCACCAGGCGGCGAAAGGCCGCCGCTTCCAGTTCCAGGCGTTGTTGTTCGGTCATGGGATTCTCCGAGGGGGGACAAGCTCCTGGGGGGATATGGAGCTTGTCGCTTGAGGCGGTGGTCAGGCTGGATCGCGACTTGCCGCTAACGTGATGGATACCGATTCGGCAAAGCGCAGGGCGTGGGGTTTGTCCACTTCGACCTCGGCGTACTGCACCGAGGCGTTGCTCATCACCAGGTCCAGCAGTTCCTGGGTCAGGCGCTCCAGCAGGGCGAAGCGGTTGCCCTCGACGTGGGCGATGATGGCCTTGGTGATGGTGCGATAGTTCAGCGCGTGATCGATGTCGTTGTCGCGCACCGCATCTTGGGCGGGATACAGGATGGTCAGGTTGATCAGGACATCCTGCTTGTTGAGGATTTCTTCCTCGTTGATTCCGATGTAGGTCCGCAGGAGCAGGTCCTTGACTCGGATACGAGCCATTCCTGGCTGAAGTTGTGGCATTTACTTGCTCCGTCCAATCAATTGCAGGAATTCCTGGCGAGTGGTGCTCGATTCGCGAAAGGCGCCGAGCATCACCGAGGTATGCATGGTGGAATTCTGTTTCTCGACACCGCGCATCATCATGCACATGTGCTTGGCTTCGACCACCACGGCGACGCCGGCGGCCTGGGTCACGCTCTGCACTGCGTCGGCGATCTGCCGGGTGAGATTTTCCTGGATCTGCAGGCGCCTGGCGAACATGTCGACGATGCGCGCGATCTTCGACAGCCCCAGCACCTTGCCCGTGGGAATATAAGCCACATGGGCCTTGCCGATGAAGGGCAGCAGGTGATGTTCGCACAGGGAGTACAACTCGATGTCGGCCACTATCACCATCTCGTCGTTGTCGGAGGCGAACAGCGCGCCGTTGACGATTTCCTCCAGCGACTGCTCGTAGCCATGACACAGGTACTGCATGGCCTTGGCGGCACGCTTGGGCGTATCGAGCAGACCCTCGCGCTCGGGGTCTTCGCCGAGACCCTTGAGGATCTCGCGGTAGTGCTGGGGCAGGGAAAGGCTCATGCAAGGTCCTCGCGGGGCCGGTCTATTTGACGTGCCGCCCGCCGTTGACGGTCAGGGTGGTGCCGGTGACATAGGGATTGTCCAACAGGTAGCGCAGGCTCTGGTAGATCACTTGCGCGCCGGGCTCGATGCCCAGTGCGGATTTGGCCAGGGTCTTGGCGCGGTACGCCGCGTCGTCGTCGGGATTGAACAATAGCAGGGCCGGTGCGATGCCGTTGACCTTGATTGTCGGGGCGTACTTGGCGGCGAAAGACAGGGTCAGGCTGTCCAGGCCGGCCTTGCTGGCGCAGTAGGCGATGTGCTTGGCGCTGCCCTTGCGGGTCACGTCGTCGCTGATGTGGATGATGTCCGCCGGGCTGCAGGCCTGCAGCAATTGGGCGCAGTGCAGGTTGATCAGGTAGGGCGCCAGCATGTGCACGCCGAACATCCGGGCGAAGGCCTCGGTTTCCTGGCCCGGGCTTTCCTCGAGCCATTCCGAGGCGTTGTGGATGATCGCCCGCAGGCTGTCGGTGTGGGCCTTGAGCTCGGTGATCAGGGCCATGATCCCGGCCTCGCAGGACAGGTCGGCGAACAGCAGGGTCGCGCCCTGCTCACGCAGTGTTTCGAGCCCCGGGCGCTGGCTGCGGTAGGTGACGATCAGCCGATGCCCGTCTTCGAGCAGGCGCAACGCGCAGTGCAGGCCGACACGCTGGCTGGCGCCGGTGATCAGGATCGGTGCGGAGGAAGCGTTCATGGCGGGCTCGCGTCGGCGGGTAGGGCAGAACTATACCAGCGGGGGCGTCCGAGCGTGGGATGGATCGGCAGCAAGCCGGCACCGCTCCGTGGTAGGCGGTGGCCGGCTTGGGCGAGGCTCAGGAGTTCTGCGTCGAAGGCGCCACGGGCAGCCGGCGGGGCGGGGCGGCGTTGAGCCAGTTGGCCAGCAGCCGGGTGGACAGCGGGATGAAGAAGTAGACCATCAGTGGAGTCAGGGCCAAGGTGCTGACGAACACCCGGGGCAACATGCCCAGGTCGTTGAGCA
This sequence comes from Pseudomonas piscis, assembly GCF_009380155.1. Lineage (GTDB taxonomy): Bacteria > Pseudomonadota > Gammaproteobacteria > Pseudomonadales > Pseudomonadaceae > Aquipseudomonas > Aquipseudomonas piscis. Next base: position 123,239 of record NZ_WHUV01000006.1, read on the forward strand.
GCGGGCCGAGGACGAAGTTGAACAGCAGCGAGACCGGGAAGAACGCCAGCCAGATCGCCACGGCCTGCTTCCAGCGCGGCGGACGCTGTCCGGCGGCGCCGAACCAGCCATCGATACCGCTGACCCGATGTTCCAGTGGATGGGCGAACAGATCGCTGCCCCGGGCCAGCCAGGCGGTACGCGAGGCGGAGTGTTCCCAGGTGTGCAGGGTCTGTTCGTCGGCGAAGCGGAAGATGATCTGGAATTCATCGTCGCCGGGCGGAGGGGCCAGGACGCCGGAGCCCAGGTAGCCGGGAAAGTCGGTGGCCAGTTGCTCGCCTTCGCGCAGCCAGGCGATCAGGTCCTGGTAGCGACCATCGGCAACGCGCCGGGCCACCATCAGGGTGACGGGTGAGGTAGACATCATGTATCTCCGTAAAACCAATACGCTGCCTGGGTAAGGCAGTCGTTGACGGGGCACCGGGGTGTCGGGCCGCACCTTGGACAAGCAAGGATTATTCCTGATTGGCACGGATGTACCAATGACAGTGGTCGGATATTCCCGCCCTTGAAGCTTCGGCACCCTGGGAGAGTAGAATGACGGCCATTTTGTCCATCGGTGTTCTCTCCCCCAGATGCCCGCCACCATTGCACCTTCCGTCACCCACCAGGCTCCGGACGCCCTCGCGCAGGACGAGCTGTTCCCGATCCGCGAGGTTTCCCGCCTGACCGGCATCAATCCCGTGACCCTGCGGGCCTGGGAACGACGCTACGGTCTGATCCAGCCGACGCGCACCGAAAGTGGGCACAGGTTGTATTCCATGCACGATGTTGAGGCGGTGCGCGAGATCCTCGGCTGGATCGAGCGCGGCGTGGCGGTGAGCAAGGTCGGGCGGATCATGGCCAAGAACCGCGCCGTCCAGACCCAGCTCAAGGCTTCGGCCGACGATGGCCAGCAGGATGAATACGCCCAGTGGCGCGATCAGTTGAAGCTGGCGGTCAATACCTTCGATGAAGAGCAGTTGGAGCGGATCTACGGCCAGGTGTTCTCCAGCTATGCCCTGCCGGTGGTGTTCCAGGACATCTTCCTGCCGTTCTGGAAGCAGCTGCTGCAGCAACGCGACACCTTCGGCCATACCAGCGAATGGCTGTTCCTGGATGCTTTCCTGCGCTCGCGAATCAGCCAGCGCCTGTTGTTGCAGCGCACAGACTCGCAGCCGCTATTGCTCACCGCATTCAACCAGCAATGCCGTGAGCTGGAGCTGCTGGTGGCGGCGCTGCTGCTGGGGCACGACCAGCTCGGCGTACAGGTGCTGGGGCCGGGAGTACCGCTGGAGGAATTGACCCTGGTCTGTGAAAAGCTCAAGCCCCAGGCCCTGGTGGTGTTCTCCAACCATGCGCCGACGGCCGAGCTGCCCAAGCGTCTCAAGCGCCTGGCGCTGACCCTGGATTGCCCACTGATGCTGGCCGGGGATGCCGCGGACCTGGCCCAGGACAGCCTGGCGGAGTCGCCAGTGGCCTGCCTGGGTGGAGAGGGGCGGTTGATGCAGCAGCGCCTGCGGCAATTCCTCGGCGGGCACCTGGATACCTGACACCGCGCGCGGATGCCTCAGGCGTGCAGGGCGGGGTGGGAATGGCGGTGTTGCTGGAGGATGAATTGGCGCAGGCGCTCGGTTTCCTCGGCATCGTCCTGCTCCAGGCGATAGGCGTAGAAACCCGCCTCGGTCTCGCGCTCGAAGTGCCCGCGCAGGGCGATCCGCTCATATCCCGAGGGGCTGAACCACTGGGCGAACTGCCTGGGCGGCCGGGTCTTGTTGCGGACCTCCAGCAGCACCCCCTTGAACGACACTTCCCGCACCCACAGGCGCCCGGGCTGGCCCTTGGCATTCTCCAGGGCCACCGGTTCTTCCAGGCCCAGGCGCCATGGCCGCACCATGGGGCCGTCCTCGAAGATGCTCGGTACTCCCAGGCGCAGGTGCAAGGCGTGGAATTCGTCTTCGACCAGGTGCAGCGGGAAGGTCATCTGCTGATTGTCGAAATGCGCCTGGATGGTGACCTTCTCGTTGGCCGCCAGGCGTGTCAGCAAGTCACGGATCTGCGAGCCGCCGTTGACCAGCAGGCTGGATGTGGTGTCGCGCACATTAAGGTGCGGGTTGTGCTGGATGCTCCGGATGAAGTCCAGTTCATCCTGAGTGAGAAGGGCGTCGCGCTGCATGATGTTGCTCGGAAGGTGGAAGACAAGTCAGCGGGGATACCCCTACGACCACTAAACCTGCGACTTATTAGGGCCGTTGGTCGCCTTGAGGGCGGCCAGTTCAGCCCGGGCCTCGGCCAGTTGCTGCTCCACCTGCGAGAGGCGCTGCTGGGCCTTGACCTGTTCGGTGACGTCCTTTTGCACCCCGATGAAATAGTGCAGCCGGTCGCTGTCGTTGAATACCGGGGTGATCGACAGCTCGTTCCAGAAGTGGCTGCCGTCCTTGCGATAGTTGCGCAGCACCTCGCGGCACGGCCGGCCCTCCTTCAGGGCCTGGCGGACCGCCTGCAAGCCTGGCTGGTCCCGATCGCCCGATTGCAGGAAACGGCAGTCCTGGTACAGCACTTCATCGGCGCTGTAGCCGGTCAGCCGCTCGAAGGCCGGATTCACATAGATCAGTATGGTGTCCTCGCCTTCCTGCTCGGCGACCACAATCCCGTCGTTGGAGGCGTTGATCATCCGTTGCAGCAAGTGGGCGTTGATCATCCCGGAGTTCCGTCTTCGATCGGCAAGGGCTGGATTCTAAGGCATGCTGGCATTGTGTCTACAGCTGCTTTGCAGCCTGAGGGCGAGCGAAGACGGGATTTTACTCCGTAGCTGTTAATATCCCAGGCTTTTAGTCAGCTTCAGGATCAGATTGATGAAAGTCGCCATCCTTTCCGGCACGGTGTACGGCACGGCTGAAGAAGTCGCCCAGCATGCCGCCAAACTCCTCGACGCCGCGGGCTTCCAGGCCTGGCACAACCCCCGTGCGACCCTGGCCGATGTCCAGGCGTTCGCGCCAGAGGCGTTCCTGGCCGTGACCTCGACCACCGGCATGGGCGAGTTGCCGGACAGCCTGCTGCCGCTGTACTCGAGCATTCGCGATCAACTACCGGCCGCCTGGCGCGGTTTGCCCGGGGCGGTGATCGGCCTGGGTGACTCCAGCTATGGCGATACCTTTTGCGGTGGCGGCGAGCAGATGCGCGAGCTGTTCGCCGAACTGGGCGTACGCGAGGTGCTGCCGATGCTGCGCCTGGACGCCAGCGAGACCGTGACCCCGGAAACCGACGCCGAGCCTTGGCTGGCGGAGCTGGTCAGCGCACTGCGGGGCTGACTGGCTGTTCCCGTAGCAGCGCCAGCCAGGCCTGTGCGGCCTTGGACAGGTAGGCCCCTTCGCGCCAGATGAAGGCAATGTCCCAGCGCAGGTACTCCGGAGCCTTCAGGGTCAGGCGTACCACGCCCGGGCGTACCAGGGCCCGGGCCACCACGCTGGGCAGCAGCACCACGCCCTGGCCCGCCGCCACCAGCGCCGCGAGGAAGTCCGCCTGGCCGCTGCGCCCACCTTCCCTGGGAGTGAACCCCAGCTGCTGGCAGGCCTGGAGCAGGCGGTCGTTGAGCACGAAGCTGCGCTGGTACAGCAGGAACGGGGTATCGGCCAGCTCCTCCAGGCGCACCTTGGCATTCATCGCCAGCGGATGATCGGCGGGCAGCAGGGCATCCAGCGGCTCATCGCAGAACGGCTGGTAGGCGAAGGCCGGATCCTTGGGAGTCAGGCTGCCGCCCAGTTCCAGCTCGCCGCTGCGTACCGCCTGCTCGACGTTCAAGCTGCCGCCCTCGAGCAAATGCACCTGGATATTCGGATAGCGCCGCCGGTACTCGGCGAAGCGGCTGGCGAACAGCGTATCGCTGCCCAGCATCGGCAGGCCCAGGCGCAGCTCGCCCCGGGTCATGTGGCTCAGGTCGTCCAGTTCGCTGAGCAGTTCATTGCGCAGACGCAGCATGCCCTCGGCCCGTTGTAGCACCACGTTGCCAGCGGCGGTCAGGTGGATGTGCGAACCCTGGCGCTCCAGCAACGGCGTGCCCAGGCTCTGTTCCAGCTGGGCGACCTGCTTGCTCACCGCCGACTGGCTGATATGCAGGGTCTTGGCGGCCTGGGTGAAGCCGCCCTGGTGGATCACTTCGACGAAGCTGCGCAGTTGCTTGAAATCCATGGTGGTAATTCCAGTTTGGAATGGCTTCCAGTCTAACAATTCGCTTCGGTGATGAAGGGGCTTTTCATAAAATAGGTCCCCGAGAGGACCGAACCACCATGAACATTCCCACCTTGAAACGCTTGGGCCGCCTGCTTTGCGAGCTGGCGGTGCTGCTGGCCATCTATTTTCTCGGCTGCCAACTGGCTACCTGGCTGCCCTGGCCGATTCCCGGCGGGGTCATCGGCCTGGCCATGCTGTTGCTGGCCTTTGCCCTGGGCTGGGTCAAGCCGGCAGCACTGCAATTGGGCGCTGGTCTCTTGATGGCCGAGATGCTGCTGTTCTTCATCCCGGCGCTGATGAGCCTGCTGGACTACGGCGGCCTGCTGCGCCAGGACGGCTGGCGGATCCTGCTGGTGATCGGCGTCAGCACCCTGCTGGTGATGCTGGTGACCGCGCTGACCGTGGAACTGGTGTGTCGCTGGAGGATGCGCCATGAAGCTTGAGGCGATGCCGATGTTCTGGCTGGCGCTGACCCTCGGCGCCTATCTGTTCAGCCGCTGGATCTACCGGCGCACCGGGCGCTACCTGTTGTCGCCGCTGATCCTGGTGCCGGCGCTGCTGCTGGCGGTCGCGGTGCCATTGCACACCGCCTACGCCGAATATGCCGCCAATACCCACTGGCTGATGCTGGTGCTGGGCCCGGTGACCGTGGCCTTCGCCATTCCCATCTGGCAGCAGCGCCAGTTGCTGATGCGCCATTGGTCGGCACTGCTGCTGGGCATGCTGGCCGGTAGCGCGGCCTCCATCGGCAGCTCCTTCGGCCTGGCCCGGCTCTTGGCCCTGGACAGCTCGGTGACCCTGTCGCTGGTACCACGCTCGATCACCACTCCGTTCGCCATGCCCCTGGCCCACGACCTGGGTGGCGTGCCTGAGCTGACGGCGGTATTCGTGATGTTCACCGGGGTCTTCGGCGCCATGCTCGGCGGCGTGCTATTGCGTTGGCTGCCCCTGCGCAGCGCCCTGGCCCGGGGTGCGCTGTTCGGGGTCGGCGCCCATGGCGCCGGGGTCAGCCGGGCCCACGAAGTCGGGGGCGAGGAAGGCTCGGTAGCGGGGCTGGTGATGGTGCTCACCGGGCTGTTGAACCTGTTCGCCGCGCCTTTGCTGGCGTCGTTGCTTTGACGTGAAGGCCCGGCGGCGCGGCTCGGCCGCCGGCTGACCCGCTCGGCCATCAAGCTGGCTGCCAAGGCGACTCCGTGGTGCGCCAGGGGTGTCTAGACTCCGAGGGTCCTCCTTCCAATAAAAGCCAACATGAGGTCCCAGCCGTGAGCCTAGCCCCCGTTCAATCCACTGCGAGTGTCAAGGACCAGGTCAGCGCCCTGGAATGGCAAACCCGCCTGGACCTGGCCGCCTGTTATCGCCTGGTGGCGATGCATGGCTGGGATGACCTGATCTTCACCCACATCTCGGCCAAGGTGCCGGGCACCGACGAGTTCCTGATCAACCCGTTCGGCATGATGTTCCATGAGATCACCGCATCCAGCCTGGTGAAGGTCGACCAGGCCGGCAACAAGCTGATGGACAGCCCCTACGAGATCAACCCGGCGGGCTACACCATCCACAGCGCGGTCCATGCGGTGCGCCACGATGTGCTTTGCGTGCTGCATACCCACACCGCGGCGGGCGTGGCGGTGTCGGCGCAGCGGCAGGGCGTGTTGCCCATCAGCCAGCAGTCGCTGTTCGTCCTTGCCAGCCTCGGCTACCACCCCTACGAGGGCGTGGCCCTGAACCCCGAGGAGAAGGCCCGGCTGCAGGCTGACCTGGGCGACAACAATTTCCTGATGCTGCACAACCACGGCCTGCTGACCTGTGGTGCGAGCATCGCCGACACTTTCCTGATGATGTTCATCTTCCAGCGTGCCTGTGAAATCCAGGTGCTGGCGCAGAACGGCGGTGCCGAGCTGATCGCCATTCCCGCGCCGGTGCTCAGCGGAGCCAAGGCGATGATCGCCGGGGTCACCCGCAGCGCCCAGGGCATGGGCGGGGTGTTGGCCTGGCCGGCCCTGCTGCGCAAGCTCGAGCAACTCGACCCGGGGTACAAAGCCTGATGCCTCTCGCCGAGATTCCCCTGAGTGTCTGGCGCACCCATGGGCAGGACTTGCAGTTTCGCGGCCAGGCCGTTCGTTACTGGGTGGCCGGGCAGGGCGAGCCGCTGTTGCTGATCCATGGCTTTCCCACCGCCAGCTGGGACTGGCACTACCTGTGGCAACCCCTGGCGCGGCGCTACCAGGTGATCGCCTGCGACATGCTCGGCTTCGGTGATTCGGCCAAGCCCCTGGATCACGACTACAGCCTGCTGGAACAGGCGGACCTGCAGCAGGCGCTGTTGGCGCATCTGGGGATCGCGGGGCCGCTGCACGTGCTGGCCCATGACTATGGCGACAGCGTCGCCCAGGAACTGCTGGCCCGGCATTACGAGGAGCGCATCGAGATCGCCAGTTGCGTGTTCCTCAATGGCGGCCTGTTCCCGGAAACCCATCGTCCGGTGCTGAGCCAGAAACTGCTGCTCAGCCCATTGGGCTGGATGCTCGGGCGCGTGTTCAGTCGCGAGGGCCTGGCCAGGAACCTGCAGCAGGTGTTCGGTCCGCAGAGCCAGCCCAGCGAAACGGTGCTGGACGACTTCTGGAGCCTGGTGCAGAGCAACCAGGGGCCGCGCATCCTGCACAAGTTGATCGGCTACATCCCGCAGCGGCGCCAGCAGCGCGAGCGCTGGGTCGCGGCCATGCAGCACGGCGAGGTGCCGCTGCGGGTGATCGATGGCGCCCAGGACCCGATCTCCGGGGCGCATATGGTCGAGCGCTATCGCCAACTGATCCCGCAGCCGGACACCGTGCTGCTGCCGGGCATCGGTCATTACCCGCAGATCGAGGCGCCGCGGGCGGTGCTCAAGCACTACCTGGCCTTTCGCGATGCACTACAGGCTCCGGTCAGCCGCGCCGTAGGCTCCTGAACCCTGCGGGGCACAGCCTCGCTGCGGCCCCGGCTCGACTATCCCGCTGTCTTATCGCGCACCATTCAGCTGCGGCCCTGTTCGTTGTAGGCCCCGGCCGGCTGGCCGACACTCGGATTCTTGTCCATTGGCCCTGCTGGAGTTCGGTATGAGTGAGTCTGTGCGCTTGGAAGACAAAGTGGTGATCATCACCGGGGCCGGTGGTGGCCTGGGGCGCGCCCACGCCTTGTTGTTCGCCCGCCACGGCGCCAAGGTGCTGGTCAATGACCTGGGTGGTTCGGCCCAGGGCGAGGGCGCCAGTGCCTCGGCGGCCGATCGGGTAGTCGCGCAGATCCGCGAGGCGGGCGGCATCGCCGAAGCCAACCACGACTCGGTGACCGACGGCGAGAAGATCGTGCAGAACGCCCTGGATGTCTTCGGCCGGGTCGACGTGGTGGTCAACAACGCCGGAATCCTGCGGGACAAGACCTTCCACAAGATGGACGACACCGACTGGGACCTGGTGTACCAGGTGCACGTCGAGGGGGCCTACAAGGTCACCCGCGCCGCCTGGCCGCACCTGCGCGAGCAGGCTTATGGGCGGGTGATCTTCACCGCCTCCACTTCGGGCATCTACGGCAACTTCGGCCAGTCCAACTACGGCATGGCCAAGCTGGGGTTATATGGCCTGACCCGGACCCTGGCGCTGGAAGGGCGCAAGAGCAATATCCTGGTCAACGCCATTGCCCCCACCGGCGGCACGCGGATGACCGAGGGCCTGATCCCGCCCCAGGTGTTCGAGCAGCTCAAGCCGGAACTGGTCAGCCCGCTGGTGGTGTACCTGGGCAGCGAGCAGTGCCAGGAAACCTCCGGCTTGTTCGAGGTCGGTGGCGGCTGGATCGGCAAGGTGCGCTGGGAGCGCAGCCTGGGCGCCGGCTTCGATCCGCGCCAGGGTTTCTCGCCGGAGGATGTCGCGGCCCATTGGCGAGAGATCTGCGATTTCGACGGCGCGGTCCATCCCAAGGACAACCTCGAGGCCCTCAAGGAGATGATGCAGAACCTGCAAAAGTACGCGATCTGATTGCGTCCGGCCGCCGCTTCGAACGCTTTCTCCCGGGCCATGTCCGAGCCCTGGAGCGGCGGCCGCAACTACCCTTCACGGGCGTCCTGCCCGGCCATTTTCCCAGGCATAAAAAAGGCCGCTGCAAGAGCAGCGGCCGAAGTAAGACGTTAGATCAAGGAGCTACAAAATCAACGTCAGTGAACCTGGGTGGGCGGCTTGGATCGAGTCGCTTCAAGCCTGCCGGAATCGGTTGCCGAGAAGCCCTGCACAGCACTTGTCTCGGTGGTGGAGCCAGGCTGTTTGCCGTGACTGCGAAAGAAGAATAAGCCCTGGCCGACCCCGGAAAAATAGCGATTCAGGACAAGGACTGTTACAGCCAGAGCAATAGTGTGCATTGATGCTCGCCTTGGTTATGAGCCTTGTATCGATGCCCGTGGACACTCTCGCGGTAGATCGACGAAGACCGCAGGCTGGTGGCCTTGGAGGGGCACCACGATGGTCGTGGCTATGTAATGGGGCACAGGGCGTGCGTGGGCTATCGCGACCAGTAGAGCCGGGCCCCAGTCGCCTTGCTCTCCGGCGCGTTGCACTAAGTGGCAGGCATTTGAAGCTGCACTTTCCATGGCCTGCTGAGCGCACTGACCAGAAGACAGCAGTGGTTTTAACGAACTCTTGGGGAAGCTCCCCGCGCACAGTAAGACAAGAGGGAATGGGCTGTTTGATGGTTGTCAGACGCTAATGGCCGCCCGCTGAGTCATAGGCCGTTTACCGTACGGCTGAGCGGAGTTTCGCCTTAGGCGCGAGGTAACCGGAATGTGCAGTAGATCTTATCGACCTTCCAACGTTGACAGATTAAACTCGCAGGCTTAAGAGGCCAGGGGTGGAGTGGCCGCTTGACTTGACAAAGCCAAGGTAAACCAATAGGGCGGATATTTTGTGCAAATTGTAGTTCCGATGTCGGGCTTTGGAGAGCGATTTCGTAATGCCGGATACTCTATCCCCAAGCCATTGATTGAAGTCGATGGAAAGCCCATCGTGGCCCATGTCATAGATATGTTTCCTGGCGAATTGAATTTCATCTTCATTTGTAACCAAGAGCATCTAGATGAGCCCGCTTATCGCATGAAAGACATTCTGAAGGAGTTCTGTCCTTCAGGGCGAATAGTCGGGATTGCACCTCACAAACTTGGCCCGATCAATGCTGTACGCCAGATAGAACATCTGCTTGACCCTAACGAGCCTGTGGTGGTCAATTACTGTGATTTCACTTGTTATTGGGATTGGCATCACTTTCAGCAATACGTCGTTGACACTGCTTGTGTAGGGGCTATACCCGCTTATAAAGGGTTTCATCCGCACTCACTAGGCAGCACGAACTACGCTTATATACGTGAAGTAGATGGTTGGGTTCACGATATTCAGGAAAAGCAACCCTATACAAGCAATCGAATGGAGGAATATGCCTCCAGTGGTACTTATTATTTCTCTTCAGCGCAAGTGATGCTTGATGCATTTCGCTTTGTGGTGGAGCAGGATCTGAATATTGGCGGTGAATATTATGTCAGCCTCGCCTACAAGTCACTTTTTAATGGTAAAGAGCCTGTAGTCGTTTACCCACTTCAGCACTTCATGCAATGGGGGACACCGGAAGACGTTGCTGAATACAATGTTTGGTCGAGTGCCTTCAAGGAATTGGCCACTCAGCCCGTAAACAGTACGGTGCCACAAGGAACTCTGGTCATTCCCATGGCAGGCCTGGGGCAACGTTTTGTTAATGAAGGATATGTGCAGACCAAGCCACTCATTCCCGTTTCTGGAGTGCCAATGGTCGTCCAGGCGACTCATGACTTACCGCCTGCCGAACAGCATGTCTTTGTATTGCGCAAGGATATGGTGGGATATGAGGGGCTGGCTCATGAGCTAAGAGAACTCTATCCAAGCGCGAACATAAAAACCATTGATCATGTGACTGAAGGACAAGCCTGCACAGCATCGATGGGGTTAGACGGATTGGAGTATAGAGGGGGGGAAGTGCCTGGCCCGATCACGATAGGTGCTTGTGACAATGGTGCGCTTTACAGCGCCGATGAATTCAACAGGCTTGTCAGTGATCCGTCAGTAGACATTATAGTCTGGGGCGTTCGAGGTTATCCTAATGCTTGCCGTCACCCAAAGATGTTTGGATGGATCGAGGCCGAGGGCAGCTTGATTCACTCGATATCTGTCAAGGCTCCATTAGATAAGCCTACGGTTGACCCCATTGTCTTGGGGACGTTTACCTTCCGTAAGGCAGAGTATTTTCATCGTGCCTTAGAACGGCTCATTGCCCGCGAAGGTCGAGTCAATGGTGAGTTCTACATAGACTCCTTGATTAATGATGCAATTGAGTTGGGCATGCGCTGTCACCTCTTCGAAGTGAGCAGTTACCTGTGCTGGGGTACGCCAAATGATTTGCGTACATTTGAGTATTGGCAATCCTGCTTCCATAAATGGGCTGGTCACTCCTACCGTTTGGAGCAGGATCGACGAGTTCCACGAGAGCAAGTTAGTGTGCTTGAGGAAAAGTATCAAAAGATGGTGCCTGAGTTGCCAAAGAGGCATGCATGATCAAGCGTGAGCTAGGTGTGTTTCTAGTTGTTGGTATCTTGAGTGTCCTGATCGATTTTTTCAGTTACCACGCTTTGCTTGGGCTCGATGTAAATATCGCAAAAACGGTAGGTTTTCTGAGTGGCGCATTGTTTGCCTACTTTGCCAACCGCTATTGGACATTCGGTTATAAGCCTCATGTGCCTGGTAGTATCTGGCGCTTTGCAATTTTGTATGCCAGTACTCTCGGGGCTAATGTCCTAGTCAACTATCTGGCATTGAAGTGGTTCTCCAATATATCTGCCCCCGTCCTGCTGGCTTTTCTTGTTGCGACAGGGGTTTCTGCTGGACTTAATTTTCTGGGTATGAAGATTTTTGTATTCAGAGCTCGTACTGCTTCGGAGCTTCAATGAGGCTTTCACTTGTTATCCCTTGTTATAATGAGGCAGCAAATTTGCCTCTATTGCTTGAACGTTGTAAGGAAGTGGTGTCTGGTTCGGATGTTGAAGTGATTTTAGTCGATAACGGCTCCACGGATAGCACTCCTGATGTTCTCGCCAAGTTGCTTCCTCAGTATCCAGGTTGCCGAAGCATTCGTGTCGAAAACAACAAAGGGTATGGTTTTGGAATTGTGTCCGGCTTGAAGGCTGCCAAAGGGCAAATTTTAGGTTGGACGCACGCAGACATGCAAACCGATCCGCAAGATGCACTTAGAGGACTGCTTCTGTTTGAGAAGTATGGCGATAATATATTTGTGAAGGGGCGGCGTTATGGGCGTCCCTTCATGGATGTCGTCTTCACTATCGGTATGAGCCTTTTTGAAACGGTTCTATTGACTAAACCGATGTGGGATATAAATGCCCAGCCGACAATGTTCTCTCGGGATTTTTTTAGCAGGTGGAGTGCGACTCCTGATGACTTCTCCTTGGACCTCTATGTCTATCATCATGCCCGACTGCAGAAACTGAAAATTTGTCGATTCCCTGTGAGATTCAGCGAGCGAGCGCATGGTGTTTCGCACTGGAATGTGAATTGGGCGGCGAAGTGGAAGTTCATTAAAAGAACCATTGGTTTTAGTCTTGAATTAAAAAGGAAGCTTTCAAAGTGAAACTAATTTCTCATCGCCGTAATACTATCGCTGAATTACAGGCAACTGATAGAAAATATGGCGTTGAAGTGGATATTCGCAGCAGTGGCCATGAGCTTATTATACATCATGATCCATTTGTTGTTGGTGAGTGCTTTGAAAAGTGGCTGGATTCTTACAAGCATGGAACCTTGATTCTCAATGTCAAAGAGGAAGGGCTCGAGGGGCGCTTGATTGATCTCATGGCATCGAAAGGTATTGAAGAGTACTTTTTTTTGGATCAGTCTTTTCCTTTTCTCATCAGGTGGTCGGGCAAGTGCGAACATCGCTGCGCTGTACGGGTATCAGAGTTTGAGTCGATCGAGACAGCATTAAGCTTGGCAGGAGTAGTGCGTTGGGTTTGGGTCGACTGTTTCACCAAGTTTCCGCTAAGTGAGGCTGATGCTGTACGTCTCAAGAGTGCTGGGTTCAAACTCTGTATAGTTTCTCCAGAATTGCAAGGGCGTGATGCCGAGACGGAAATTCCTGCCTTGGTAAAAGTTATGAATGCGCTGGCTATTGTGCCGGATGCGGTTTGTACGAAGCGCCTTGATATTTGGGAAAGTCTGGTAGTTACACAATGAGAAAAATGTGTTGGCATCCATTATTTTTCCTGGGACTTGCAATTCGTTTAGCTCTCATAGCCACTATGGCTCCTCTTGCAGTCTCCGACTGGTATGTTCCATTCTTGGGTGACAGCACTACGTCATTGACTATCGATCCTTGGTCAGTATGGGTCGCGGGTGGGGGAGAAGCGGGAGCCTTTCCTTATGGATATGCGATGTGGCTGGTTTTTTTGCCGATGGTATTTGTCAGCAAACTAATTGGTATTCCTCTGCAGTATGGCTACGAGTTGACATTGCTCATTGCCGATTTCTGCCTGTTCATTACATTGCATAATCTCCTGCCTGGGCGCCATCGGCTTTTACTTGTCGCCTATTGGCTTTCACCGATCGTCATTCTTGCGAGTTACATGCTAGGGCTGAATGACCTTGTTCCTGCTTTGTTTTTGACGCTGTCAATATTGTTTGTCCGGAAAGTCGAGCTAAAGAAGGCTGGGGTTTTTTGTGCAGCGGCTATTTCCGCTAAATTGAGCATGATCGTCGCACTGCCGATATTTATGATCTATCTGTACAACAATAAAGCTTTGCGGCAGCATATTTTAAAGTTCTTTTTTGGGTTCGCTGGTTGTGCATTGATTCTTGGTGTTCCATTTGCTTTTTCTGACGCCGGTATTCAGATGTTGTTCGGAAATCCAGAAATGGGAAAGGTTTATCGAATAGCACTGAATTTGGGTGGCGGAGTCTCTATTTATATAGTTCCGTTGATTTACCTGGTTATGTTGTATCTGGTATGGCGAGTTAGGCGTCTTAACTTTGATCTATTTCAGATAATTGTGGGAATGTCCTTTTTTCTGATTGTATTGATGGTTCCTGCCTCTCCTGGATGGTTCGTGTGGAGCTTGCCGTTTCTTGTTCTTAACCAAGCTACGAGTGGGCGTCTCTCTATGCTGTTGATAGGGGGGTTTTCTGCTTTATATGTAATAAGTACCCTTCTTGTCACACCACTATTGTTCTTCAATGGGGGCAGTTTCGATTTGAGTCAAATGCTCCATGTGACAGGGCATTCGGAAAATATGGCAGCCTCACTGCTGCATACCGCCATGGTGGCGATTGGCATGGTATTGGCTATCCGGATACTGCGTGAAGCAGTTACCCGCAATGACTTCTTCAGATTAAGTCGTAAGCCTTTTGTCATAGGAGTGGCGGGCGACTCCGGAGCTGGTAAAGATACCTTTGCTGATGCAATTACAGGTCTTTTCGGAGCCCACTCAGTCGTGAAGCTTTCTGGTGACGATTATCACCTCTGGGACAGACAGAAGCCGATATGGCAGGTGATGACTCATCTCAATCCCATGGCCAACGATTTGGAAGGCTTCTGCAGTGACCTTGTATCCTTGACCGACGGGAAGCTCATCCAGTCCAGGCATTACGACCATCAAACAGGAAAAATGAGTAAGCCGTTTCGAATTGCCAGCAACGATTTTATCCTGGCCAGTGGTTTGCATGCGCTGTATATGCCGATCCTCAGAGATTGCTGCAATCTGAAAATTTATCTTGATATTGACGAAGGCTTGCGGCGCTACTTCAAGTTGAAGCGGGATGTGCATCAGCGAGGTCATACTATTGAGCGGGTACTATCTTCTTTTGATAAAAGAGAGCCTGACTCCGAACGGTTCATTCGACCTCAATCGAGTCATGCCGATCTGATATTTGCATTACAACCGATTCATCCTCGGATGCTCGAGAGCTTTGATGACGAGCGCCCCTTGCGCTTAAAATTGATGGTTAAAACACGACATGGTTTCAATGAGCTTTGGTTGAACCGGATTTTAGTCGGTGTTTGTGGGCTGCATGTTGATATGGACGTCAGTAGTGATGGAGCAGAAGTTCAAATGACGATAGAGGGGGAATCATCTGCAGCAGATATGGAATTTGCCGCAAGTATGCTTAGTCCTCACGTCCTTGAGTTTCTAGATATCTCACCTGAGTGGCAGGATGGCATGGTCGGTTTGATGCAGTTGATCACCCTGTCACATATTGGCCAAGCACTTACAAAGCGATTTATATAATGAAAATAAATAATCAAGAGCGGTTTGCCCGCCTGCCTGATGCTATTTTGTTCGATACGGATAATACTCTATATCCTTATGATCCGGCGCACGCGGCTGCCCAAGCGGCAGTTCGGAATAAAGTTGTAGAGATGTTTTCTATTCTGCCGGAAGAGTTTGATAAGGCTTTTGATCAGGCTAGGGGGCAAGTTAAGGCACGTTTAAAGCACACTGCGTCTTCCCATAGCCGGCTGCTTTACCTTCAACGGATGCTAGAGATCATGGGCTTGGGGTCTCAGGTACTTCTAGCCTTGGACTTCGAGCAGACTTATTGGAGAACTTTTCTAAGTAATGCCATTTTGTTCGATGACGTAAAAGAACTATTGGACGATATTCGGCTTCTGGGAATTCCCGTCGCGATCGTCACCGATCTGACTGCGCAAATACAGTTCAGGAAAGTTGTGTATTTTGGGCTTGATCACTGTTTTGATTACATTGTCACCAGTGAAGAAGCCGGTTTTGACAAACCGCACGAAGCTCCTTTTCAGATTGCGTTGGAAAAAATCAGGCCAAAGGGTGACTGTATTTGGATGATTGGAGATAACCCAATAAATGACATTCGTGGTGCTAAAGAGCAAATCAAGGCCACTACCATTCAGAAAATACACAAAGGTGTAGTTGAAGGGGAGCGGGATTGCCTTCCAGATGCGAGTTTTGCAGAGTTTTCACAACTTAGAGAGGTTGTTCGGAGGCTGGCAAGATAATGGGTATTTCGCAAAGCCGCATTACGCGGGGCTTGGAGCGGGCTGCCTGCTTTCTACAGAAACATATTGGCATTCTGGCATGGATCGTAGGCGGGCTATTTCTCTTTTCCCTTTTTACGCAGGGGATTGCTAAAGGTGGGCGATGGGACCTTTATGAGGCCATTGCCATGGCAGATCAACTATCAGGTAAATTTGGTTATAGCCAAGGCTCTATAGACTGGTTCAAGCCTTCGACGCCTTACTTTCCAGGTGTATCATTTTTAGCTGCTCTCACTCGAACGTTTGGCGGTTATCAGGTCGAGATGCTGTTGTTCGCTGCGTCTGCATGTGTGGTTTTTCTGCTTTACTTATTGTTCTTCTTGTACAGAAGTGGAGGAGGGAGTTGGCCTCTTGCCCGCTTCTTTGTATTTTCGGTCGCGGTTTCTTATTTCTTTCTTCCTTCTTGGCTTGATTATGCAAAGGAGTTCAAGCCAGATGCTATATCGCTTGTGTTTTTTGTTGCGGGATCTTTAGCACTTCTAAAGCTTGAGCGAGGAGTGAATAGGGCAGTTCTGGTAGTTTCTCTGCTGGCTATTTCATTGCTGTTTAAACAGCAGATCGTCGCGCCGATGTTTGGTTTGTCATTGGTAAGCTTCTTGAAGCACGGCTCATATTTCGAAAAGATCAAGGATTTTACGTACATATGCTTGGGAGGAATCCTGGGATTAGGGATTGCTATAAGTGTCGAAGGAGGTCTTTTTTACGCGGTTTTATCTCATGTGGGAAGAGGTAGGGTATCTGTTGTAGATAAAGAGCATCTCCAGCTTTTTCTCGAAGTATTCGGAGTCGTTTTTTTTGCTTTAGCTGTTTTGGGTTTTAATTCCTTCAAGGAAAGACTGGCGGCTCTTGTTAGTAATGGAGCTGTTTTACTAATTCCCGCTATTTTTTGGTTTCTCGCCTGTTTTTCTGGGGCAATGAACTATGGCGGGAACATCGGAAATACTGCTGTTGGGATGGTTCTTTTCATACCCGCGGCGGCGATGTTCTATCAAAAAATAAATCCAGTGGTCATTTCTGGGCTTGCAGTTGTATTGATATGTTTAATCTCAACGGATGTCGCGACTAGTCATTGGTTGGAGGAGTATAGGGAAAGACTATCGCTCGATGCTGAAGTCGCCGAGAAAGTAGCGGACTATAAGCCTGAGTCTATTCTTGTGTCGGGTGATAGCTATATTTCGGTGCGGAATCTGGAGGTGGGAAGAATCTCGGAGATTGATACGTGGGCGCACATTCATCAAGGTGTAAATAGAAAGGAAGTTGCACCGGATGGAGGCTCTTTGATCGATTTTTTGAAACCCGACGCAATAGTCTGCGTACAAGGATGTTCGGTATTCGAGAAAGATTATTCCTTTCGGCCGCTTGATCATGGTTATAGGGAGGAAAGGATAGTTTCAGGTGGTAGAGATAAGGTTCTGTTTTTCAGGAGTGATTTGACTTCGGCTGCTCATCAATAGATGGCTTAGGTCTTTATGAGGGGTTTGGTTGCCTCAATGTATACCTATAGTTATCAAGGCTGGGGTTGCGAATAAGATGCACTTTGGCCTTGGAGTTGTTGAATTTCTGGAGAGAAGTGAGGATGTCAATGTTATCGATGGCTGAGCAGGTGAAAGCATATTGCGCTCGAGTAGGCGAAGACCCATTGCTAGTCCAGGGGGCAGGAGGGAATGCTTCTTGGAAGGAAGACAATTTACTTTGGGTTAAAGCATCTGGCACATGGCTGGCAAATGCTGAGAAGGAAGATATTTTCATTTCCGTTGATTTAGCTGACCTACGCGAGAGAGTCTCTAGTGGTGACTTCTGCTTGGTTCCAAAAGTCGTTGGTCAGTCAACGCTGAGACCCTCAATTGAAACAATTCTACATGGTCTGATGCCGCATAATGTAGTTGTGCATCTTCATGCAGTTGAAGTTCTGGCGTATCTGGTGAAGGAATCGGCTTTTGAAGAGCTGAGCGCGCGGCTAGGAAGCTCCTTGAAATGGTTGTTTGTCAATTACTTCAAACCCGGTGCAGACCTTGCCCGGGCTGTTCATGAACAGCTTGAAATGCATCCTGATGCCGATGTTGTTTTCCTCAAGAATCACGGGGTTGTGATTGGCGGTGCAAATACTCGTTCTGTTGAGCAGACGCTCGAAGAACTAATCTTGTATTTGCAAGTGAAGGCTATTCAAGCTACGGGAGATAGTCTATCGCCGACGCTTGAATTGACGTCTTTACCTAGTGGTTATGTTCGTTGTGTTGATGAAGAGATCAATCAGTTAGCAATAAACTCCAGATTGTTTTCCCGGCTGAAAAACGCTTGGGCGCTTTACCCGGATCACATAGTATTTTTGGGGGCGGAGGCATCTATTGTTGAGGCCGCGAGCGATTTTGTTTCTCTACAAGATACCTCGACCAGGCCACATTATATTTTCATTGCGGGCCATGGTGTGTTTGCAAATGAGTCGGTCGCTGAATCGCACCAGGTGCAGTTGCGTTGTTATTACGATGTGCTTGTCAGACAGTCGGAGTTTGAGGAACTGAGTTCGCTCACCTCTTCTCAAGTCGCTGAGTTACTTGGTTGGGATGCCGAGAAGTACCGGCAGTCTTTAGCTGTCTGAGCGATACCAAGAGCTCTGTAGGAGTGCAGGCTGACTTCCACGTTTGTCGTGTGGAGGGGAGCGCGCTTGAGTATGGGAGAGAGCGATGCATTTACATCTAAAAACGTATGGTATGAAAATTTCCCGTTGTTGGTTTACGAATGCTGCTTGCAATTACCACGATGTTCCGTTGTCCAGAGCCTCGCTCGTTTCTTCAGCATTTTTCCCTAGTCACCGGAGCCCTACCCTTGCTGGCTTTTGGGACGGCAAGCATTCTGCCCTGGGTGCGCGCCAATAATAGTGGCAGGATCGCGCCGCTCACCCGCTTGATTCAGACGCAGCAACCGGCCAGATAGTTTCGCCACAGCCGTGAGACCATTTGCTGAGTCACGACCACGGACCCAATGTGTGCTGGGGGGCGGCCTACCCAGAAGATGACTCAGGTCCGGCCTCAATGAGCTGAACGCTAGCCATTAGTTACTTCACCTGGGGCTGATAGCCCATGCGCCAGCTCACCGTACGACAGGCCGCCAGCAGGCGTTGCGCCGCCGGGCCGTTTTCGTCGGCATGGAACATCGAGGCCGGTCCGACCACCGTCAGCACCGCGGCGATCTTGCCGGTGGCATCGAACACCGGCGCCGACAGGGCATCGACCCCGGGCATCAGCAGCCCGTGGATGTGGTGCAGGCCGCGCTGGCGGATCTGCTCGGCCAGGGCATCGTGAACCTGGCTCTCGGCCAGGGGATGGGCGTCGGCCTCGGCCAGTTCCTCCTGGCGCAGGTCGAGGGTTTCCCGCAGCGGCAGGTAGGCGTTGAACACCAGCCCGGTGGACGAACTGAGCAGCGGCAGCACCGAGCCCAACTGGGTGACCACGGTCATCGCCCGCACCGCGGGCTCGATGTGCACCACGGTGGCGCCCTGGTTGCCCCACACCGCGAGGAAACAGGTTTCGTTCAAGTCATCGCGCAGCTCGGCCAAGGGCAGGGCGGCGACTTTCAGCACATCCATGCTGCCCAGCGCCGCGAGGCCCACCCGCAAGGCTTCGCGGCCCAGGCCATAGTGGTTGGTGGCGGTGTTCTGCTCGGCGAAGCCGCTGGCGATCAGTGCCTGCAAGTAGCGATGGACTTTGCTCGCAGGCATCTGCACATGCTCGGCCAGGCGCGAGAGGGACGTGGACGGCGAGAGTTCGGCAAGAGCCTTGAGGATGTCGGTGCCGACCTCGGCCGAGCGGACTTTCTGTTTACCGTTGCTGTCGCTGGTGCTGCGCGGCTTTTCCATGGAGGTGTAGGGGTCCCGTGACAAGTGGCGGTCTTTATAGCTTGACGCTCCTGGGCAATCAAATTACGTTATGCGTAATTGGATTACGATAAAAATAACCCAGGCGTGCCGATAACTCTTGCGAAGGAGTGGTGGGCCCCTGCCTATTCCAACTTCCAGGAGGCTCCATGAACCTCGATTCTTCGGCGTCCGCCCTCAGCTACCAATCCGGCTTCGGTAACGAATTTTCCAGCGAAGCCCTGCCAGGCGCACTGCCCGTCGGCCAGAACTCCCCGCAGAAGGCCCCCTACGGCCTGTACGCCGAATTGTTCTCCGGCACGGCCTTCACCATGACCCGCAGCGAAGCCCGGCGCACTTGGATGTACCGCATCCAGCCTTCGGCCAAGCACCCGTCCTTCACCCGTCTCGAACGCCAGTTGGCGGGCGGCGACCTGGGACAAGTGACGCCCAACCGCCTGCGTTGGAGCCCGTTGTCGATCCCGGCGGAGCCTACGGATTTCATCGATGGCCTGGTGGCCATGGTGGCCAACTCGCCGGCGCAGAAACCGGCCGGCATCAGCGTCTATCACTACCGCGCCAACCGCTCCATGGAGCGAGTGTTCTTCAACGCCGACGGCGAGTTGCTGCTGGTGCCCGAGCTGGGCCGCCTGCGCATCCTCACCGAACTGGGCGTGCTGGAGCTCGAACCGCTGGAGATCGCCGTGCTGCCGCGTGGCCTGAAGTTCCGCGTCGAGCTGTTGGACCCGCAAGCCCGTGGTTATATCGCCGAGAACCATGGCGCGCCGCTGCGCCTGCCCGACCTGGGGCCGATCGGCAGCAACGGCCTGGCCAACCCCCGGGACTTCCTGGCCCCGGTGGCCCATTACGAAGACCTGCGCCAGCCCACCGCCCTGGTCCAGAAGTACCTGGGTGAGCTCTGGGGCTGCGAGCTGGATCACTCGCCGCTGGATGTGGTGGCCTGGCACGGCAACAACGTGCCGTACAAATACGACCTGCGCCGTTTCAACACCATCGGCACCGTCAGCTTCGACCATCCGGACCCGTCGATCTTCACCGTCCTGACCTCGCCCACCAGCGTACCGGGCATGGCCAACCTGGACTTCGTGATCTTCCCGCCGCGCTGGATGGTGGCCGAGAACACCTTCCGTCCACCATGGTTCCACCGCAACCTGATGAACGAGTTCATGGGCCTGATCCAGGGTGCCTACGACGCCAAGGCCGAAGGCTTCCTGCCCGGCGGCGCTTCGCTGCACAGTTGCATGAGTGCCCATGGCCCGGATGGCGAGACCTGCACCAAGGCGATCAACGCCCAATTGCAGCCAGCCAAGATCGACAACACCATGGCCTTCATGTTCGAGACCAGCCAGGTGCTGCGCCCGAGCCGTTTCGCCCTGGAATGCGCCGAACTGCAGAACGACTACGATGCTTGCTGGGCTTCGCTGCCCGTCACCTTCAACCCGAATCGGAGATAACCCATGACCTTGTCCACCATCACCCGCAGCTGGGTCGAGTCTGCCAACGGTCACCCCGACTTCCCGTTGCAGAACCTGCCCCTGGGCGTCTTCAGTACCCAGGGCTCGGCACCTCGCAGCGGCGTGGCCATCGGCGAGCAGATCCTGGACCTCGAGGCCGCGCTGGATGCCGGCCTGTTCGAAGGCCCGGCCAAGGCCGCGGTGGAGGCTACCCGTGGTGGCCAGTTGAACGCCTTCTTCCAGCTCGGTCGCCCGGCCCGCGTGGCCCTGCGTGAGCGCTTGCTGGAACTGCTGGCCGAAGGCAGCAGCCTGCAAGGCAAGATCCAGGCCCTGGGGGCGAAGCTGCTGCCCCAGGCCACCGATTGCCAGATGCATGTGCCGGCCAGGATCAATGACTACACCGACTTCTACGTGGGCATCGAGCATGCGCAGAACGTCGGCAAGCTGTTCCGCCCCGATAACCCCCTGCTGCCCAACTACAAGTACGTGCCGATCGGCTACCACGGCCGGGCCTCGACCATCCGCGCCTCCGGTGCCGACGTGCGCCGGCCCAAGGGCCAGACCCTGCCGGCCGGGCAGAGCGAGCCGACCTTCGGTCCTTGCGCGCGCCTGGACTACGAGCTGGAACTGGGGATCTGGATCGGCCAGGGCAACGAGCTGGGCGAGTCGATCGCCATTGGCGACGCCGCCGAGCACATCGCCGGTTTCTGCCTGCTCAACGACTGGTCGGCGCGGGATATCCAGGCTTGGGAATACCAACCGCTGGGGCCATTCCTGTCCAAGAGCTTCATCACCAGCATCTCGCCCTGGGTGGTGACCGCCGAGGCCCTGGAGCCCTTCCGCAAGGCCCAGCCGGCGCGCCCCGAAGGCGACCCGCAACCACTGCCGTACCTGCTGGACAAGCGTGACCAGGCCAGTGGTGGTTTCGACATCGAGCTGGAAGTGCTGCTGCTGACCAGGACCATGCGCGAGCAGGGCTTGCCAGCCCATCGCCTGACCCTGAGCAACAGCCAGTACATGTACTGGACCGTGGCGCAGATGGTGGCGCACCACAGCGTCAACGGTTGCCAGTTGCAGGCCGGCGACCTGTTCGGTTCGGGCACCCTGTCCGGCCCGCAGAGCGGCCAGTTCGGCAGCCTGCTGGAGATCACCGAGGGCGGCAAGAAACCGGTCGAGCTGGCCACTGGCGAAGTGCGCAAGTTCCTCGAGGACGGCGACGAGATCATCCTGCGCGGGCGTTGCCGCCGCGAAGGCTTCGCTTCCATCGGCTTCGGCGAATGCCGGGGTACCGTCCAGCCAGCCCGCTAGCAGGCTGTTGAAAAACGTAGGCGAGGCAGCCAGCGCAAGGCAAAAACAGGCAAAAGCGCAGTTTACGAGTGGTAAATGAGCATTTTGAGTCTGTTTTTAACGCAGCGATGACAACGCAGGTAGATTTTCAACGGCCCGCTAAGGGGAGTGCAGTATGGAGCTTTATACCTATTACCGTTCCACCGCGTCCTACCGGGTGCGGATCGCCCTGGGCCTCAAGGGCCTGGACTACCAGGCCATCCCGGTCAACCTGCTGGTGCCCAAGGGCGGCGCCAACCGCCTGCCGGAGTACCTGGAGATCAACCCCCAGGGCCGGGTTCCGGCCCTGCGTACCGACCAGGGCGACCTGCTGATCCAGTCGCTGGCGATCATCGAGTACCTGGAGGAGCGTTATCCACAGGTGCCGCTGTTGCCCGAGGATCTGGTCGGCCGTGCCCGTGCCCGGGCCGTGGCGTCCATCATCGGTTGCGACGTGCATCCCTTGCACAACTCCAGCACGCAGAACCTGCTGCGTGAATGGGGCCATGAGGAGGCGCAGTTGCTGGTGTGGATCGACCACTGGATCAGCCAGGGCCTGGCAGCCCTGGAACAACTGATCGGCGATGCCGGCTTCTGTTTCGGCGAGCAGCCGGGACTGGCCGATGTGTTCCTGATCCCGCAGCTGTACGCCGCCGAGCGCTTCAAGGTGTCGTTGGAGGCCTACCCGCGGATTCGCCGGGTGGCCGCGCTGGCTGCCGAGCATCCGGCGTTCCAGGCCGCGCACCCGGCCAACCAGCCCGACACTCCGGCCTGACCCTGGACGCCCTGGCCCAGGGCGCACCCGGCCCCTGCAGCCGCTTTGGAGCTGCTGCAGGATCTTGAGTCCCACCACCAGAGGATCTGCCCAGGCGCCTCTCGCATCACCCTCCATAACCATAAGAAACCGAACAGGTACCTTGCGATGCAAAACCAGATTGCCAGCTTTCGCGCTGCGCTCGACGCCCGCCCGGTGTCCGGCTATCAGTGGTCGTTGTTGTTGCTCCTCGCCTTGCTGCTGGTCACCGATGGCTACGACGCCCAGGTCCTGGGCTACGTGGTACCGGCCCTGGCCCAGGACTGGGGCCTGGAGAAAGCCGCCTTCGGCCCGGTGTTCAGTGCCAACCTGCTGGGCCTGACCCTGGGCTCCCTGGCGGTGACGCCCCTGGCGGATCGTTTCGGCGTGCGCCGGATCCTCCTGGGCTGCGTGCTGATCTACGCCAGCCTGACGGTGTTGATGGTGTTCAGCCAATCCCTGGACAGCCTCATGGCCGCGCGCTTTATCTGCGGTATTGGCATGGGTGGGGCGATGCCCAGCGCCATGGCGCTGATGTCCGAATATTCGCCGCCGCGCCTGCGCACCCTGATGGTGACCCTGGCCGCCTGCGGTTTCTCCTTCGGTGGTGCGGCCGGCGGTTTCGTCGCGGCCGGCTTCATCGATCGCTTCGGCTGGGAGGCGGTGTTCCTGGCGGGCGGCGTGACCCCGTTGCTGCTGTTCCCGTTCCTGCTCTGGCGCTTGCCCGAATCCCTGCCACGCCTGCTGCGCGATGCGCCACCCTATGCGCGCCTGCGCAAGCTCAGCGCGCGCATGCTGCCGGACTGGCAGCCGCCAATGGCGAGCGGCGATGAGGGCCAGCAACAAACCGGTGGCAAGTTCACGGTGGTGGAGCTGTTCCGCCAGGGGTATGCGCGGCCGACGCTGCTGATCTGGTCGACCTTCTTCGTCAGCCTGATCCTGCTGTATTTCATGATCAGCTGGCTGCCGACCCTGCTGCTGGAAAGCGGCCTGGCCTTGAAGCAGGCCAACCTGGTGACTTCGATGTTCCTGTTCGCCGGAACCTTGGGGGCGATCTGCATGGCCTGGGTCGCCGATCGTCTCAAGCGCAAGGTGCGGCTGTTGTCCGCAGTGCTCGCCCTGGCGGCGCTGTGCACCGTGCTGCTGGGGTTGAACCACGACAACCCGCGGTACCTGGTGGTGTTCGTGTTCGCCGCGGGCTTTTGCATCATCGGCGGGCAGCTGACCCTGAATGCCTTTGCCAGCAACTTCTATCCGGCCCAGGTGCGTGCCACCGGTACCGGCTGGGCGCTGGGAGTGGGGCGCTTCGGTTCGATCCTCGGGCCGCTGCTGGGCAGCATGTTGCTGGCGATGCATATCCCGGTGCAGCAGATTTTCTTCTTCTGCGCGGTGCCGGCCCTGCTGGCCGCGTTGCTGATCATCCGGGTGCGTGCACCCTCCGAAGGGAGCGACGGCGGCACAGGCGCGGCGCAGCCGTTGCAGGCACCGCTCAAGTCCTGAGGGGAGAGCGGGTCAGCAGGCCAGGTGCTTGATCATCGGCACACAGGCCAGGGTCAGGCCCCGGGGTGACTGGTACTGGGCGACGCGCTCGCCGACGAAGCCGCACTGGCGGTAGAAGTCCGCGGCATTCAGGGTCGAGTCCAGGATCAGGTGCGACAAGCCGGCCTGCAGGGCCTGCTGTTCGAGGTAGTCCATCATCTGCCGGCCGATCCCGCGGCCCATGTAGGCCGGGTCGACGAAGACCGCATCGACCTGGCCTGACTCAAGGTCGAGGATGGCACTGGCGGCGACCTGGCCGTCGATGACCGCCACGTGCCCGTTGCTTTCCAGCCATTCGATGAAGGACTGGCCAAGGTTGCCAGCGGTCCACACTTGCAGGTCGGCAGCCGGGTAGTACCCCGCGCATTGATGGTTGATGGCCTGGTTACGTATGTCGAAGACTCGTTGCGCGTCGCCGCCGTGGGCTTTTCTGATCAGCATGCTCGGTCCATTCCTTGGAGTGGGCCGGCCATCATGCCTGGGCGCCAAAGGCGCTGTCATGCCTTGCCGTGCTCAGTGCACCACTTTGTTCGCCGGCGGCAGGTGCCCCAGGCGCTCGGTCAGGCGCAGGCGCTGGATCGGGTCCTCACTGAGCAACAGGGCGCGCTCCAGGTCGAAGCGTTCGGCATTGGGGCATTCCAGGCGCTGGTAGAGGCTGGCCCGGGCCAGGTAGTCGGCGGCGTTGCCATCGCCCAGTTCCAGCACCCGCTCGGCGTCGACCAGGGCGCCGAGCAAGTCGTCATGGGCCAGGTGCAACTGGCGCAGGTTGCGCGACAGACGCTGGAACATCTGTCGTGGTTCGGCGCTGGCCAGGTGTTCGGCCTTGAGCTTGAGGTGATCGCCGTATTGGCGTTGCAGCAGTTCGCGGCAGTCGTTGGGGTACAGGCGGCGCCCGCCGCAAGGGTCCAGCAGGTGGTCGGCGCCGGGCACCCGCAGCAGGAAGTGGCCGGGAAAATTCACCCCCACCAGGGGAATATGCAGCCGCTGCGCCAGTTCAAGGGCGATCAGGGCCAGGGCCAGGGGCTGCCCGCGACGCCGTTCGAGAACCTTGTCCATCAGTGCTGCCTGGGGCCGCAGCGGCAGGTACTCGTCCTGCTGGAATTCCAGGTCGTTCATCCGCCGCAGCAGGGGCTGGCCCAGTTCGCTGGCAGGCAGCGACGGCAGGCTGCCGCCGATCTGCTGCTGGATATGCTTGAACTCCTCCAGCAACTGGCCCGGCACCAGTTGTGGTTCGTGTTCGGCGGCGATCCATAGCGCGGCTTCCAGCAGGGCCGGTGGCGAGCGGTGCAGGCAGGCGAAAAAGGCTTGGCGCGGGTTCATGGCAACCTCCGGCGAATGCCTCGTTTTAGCCCCGTCCCGGCGCTTCGTCCAGTGTTGCGACCATCGCCATTGGTTATTTCCCCAAGGTTGCAAAGCCGGGCGGCTTATTCCTGCGCGGCGCAGCAATTTTCAGGCGCAAGCCTATACTGGCGACTACAAGAAGTGATTCGGGAGCCCGTCGATGTTCGCTCTCATGCACAGCACCCGCCTTGAATCGCTGCATCTGAGTATCGACCCCGCGACCGGGTTGAAAGCAGTGATCGCCATCCACGACAACCGCCTGGGGCCTGCCTTGGGCGGTTGTCGTTATCTGCCCTATCCCGACGATGCCAGTGCCGTGGCCGATGCCGCGCGCCTGGCCCAGGGCATGAGCTACAAGGCGGCGCTGGCCGGCCTGCCCCAGGGCGGTGGCACCGCCGTGATCATTCGCCCGGCCCATGTGGAAAATCGTGCAGCGCTGTTCGAAGCCTTCGGCCGTTGCGTCGAGCAACTGGACGGACGCTACATCACCGCCATCGATAGCGGCACCTCGGTGGCCGACATGGACTGCATCGCCCAGCAGACTCGTTACGTCACCAGTACCAGCGCCGCTGGCGACCCGGCGCCCCATGCGGCCATGGGGGTGTTCGCCGGTATTCGCAGCACTGCCATGGCACGCCTGGGCAGCGATAACCTCGAGGGCTTGCGGGTGGCGATCCAGGGCCTGGGCAATGTCGGTTATGCCCTGGCCGAGCAGTTGCATGCCGCTGGCGCCGAATTGCTGGTCAGCGACATCGACTCCGGCAAGGTCCAGCTGGCCATGGAACAGTTGGGCGCGCATCCGGTGGCCAACGACGCCTTGCTCAGTACCCCTTGCGACATCCTCGCGCCCTG
The DNA here is from genome assembly GCF_009380155.1 of Pseudomonas piscis. Taxonomy (GTDB): domain Bacteria; phylum Pseudomonadota; class Gammaproteobacteria; order Pseudomonadales; family Pseudomonadaceae; genus Aquipseudomonas; species Aquipseudomonas piscis. Next base: position 149,778 of record NZ_WHUV01000006.1, read on the forward strand.
TGGCCTGGGTGCGGTGCTCAATAGCCGCAGCGTGGCGCAGTTGCGCTGTTCGGCAGTGGCCGGTTCTGCCAACAACCAGCTGACCAACCTGCAGGTCGCCGACCAGCTGGAGCGGCGTGGCATCCTCTACGCTCCGGACTACGTGATCAATTCCGGAGGGCTGATCTACGTGTCGCTCAAGCACCATAACGAGGAACTGCCGGTGATCACCGCCCACCTGTCGCAGATCAGCCTGCGCCTGACCGAGATCTTCGCCCATGCCCAGGCGGAAAAGCGCTCGCCGGCACGCATCGCCGACGAACTGGCGGAGCGGGTGCTCTATCGCTAGGCAGCGGTAACCTGATGCTGGTTTTATGTAACATCGGTATCTGCAGCGGTTGGCGGGCAATGGCCAACCATTGCTGCGGCCGACCACACGGGGAATGTATTGGACGATGGCTGAAGTGCTCGACGACGGATTGGATCAACAGCTGACCCGGGTGCTGCACAGCGCTCTGGATCTTCAGGCGATCCGCCAGGTCCTGGTGTTGTACAGGGAGCGCGGGTTTTCAGCGCAGGTTGTATACGACCGTCTTGCCCACCTTCGGCTCGAGGCAGTTGGCGCTGAAGAAGACCGCATCCTCGAGGCCATGGACATCGCGTCCGGGTATTGCCCGGCACGGTGCAGGGTGTGGGAACCTGCTCCGTGAGCGTGGCGAGTACGCAAAGGCGTTACAGGGCAAACGCCATCGGATGGCAACTCCATTCCCAGGCATGAAAAAAAGCCCTGTGTCGTGGACGCAGGGCTTTTTGATCGGGGCAAGCCTATTTCGCGGCCTTGGCCGCTTTCGCCGGCTTGGCTGGCGCCTCCACCTCGACGGGCTGCTCCTTCTCGACCGGCGCCACGGCTGGCGCCGCCTCGCTGAGCAGTTCGTTCAGCGCATCCGGCTGGCTCTTGAAGGCCTTGGCGAATACATCGCGATTCTTGGCCATGTAGATGCCGGCTTCTTCCACTTGTTGCTCGGTCAGCGACGGCACCGCTTTTTGCAGCACCTGCGCCAGCACTTCAGCCAGTTCGAGCATCTTGTCATGACGGTCAGCTTCGGCTTTATCCATGAACAAGCGCTCCAGATCTCGGCTGCTGCGGTATACCACTTCGACGGCCATTCACCACCTCACATGCCTTCACGATAATGGGTCGGTACAAATACTGTATCGATATACAGGCTCGAGAGAATAGGCGAAACCTTTTCCCTTGGATAGTGGCTTTTCAATGTAGACGGATTTTTTTCCCCGGCCATTGATCCCAGCAGTAGTTGCTGTCGGGTACGTGCCTCGCTGGCAATGCTCGCCATCTCAATGACGTGCCCCTGGCCTTTTTTCTGCATGCAGGACAACCGTCACGTCCCTCGCGCATCATCCGGTCGAAACGACCTAAGGAATAACCATCGTGAAAATCAATTGGGCCGAAAACCTGCGGCAGAACGTCCATCAGTTGGCCGAGTCCCTGGGCAACCTGTTCGTCGAATCGTTCCACTACCTGGCGCTGTTCGCCATCGGCGCGGTGACCGCCTGGGCGGCGGTGATGGAATTCCTGCAGATGCTCGAGGAAGGCCACATCAAGATCGACGACATCCTGCTGCTGTTCATCTACCTGGAATTGGGCGCGATGGTCGGTATCTACTTCAAGACCAACCACATGCCGGTGCGTTTCCTGATCTACGTGGCGATCACGGCATTGACCCGGCTGCTGATCTCCAACGTCTCCCACCACAATCCGCCGGACCTGGGGATCATCTACCTGTGCGGCGGCATCCTGCTGTTGGCCTTTGCCGTGCTGGTGGTGCGCTACGCGTCCTCGCAATTTCCCTCGGTGAAGATCGAACACCCGCAACGCAAGGTCGGCGAGGGTTCCAGCGAGCATCCGGAAGTGGAGAAAGGCGAGATCTAGTGAGGTCGCGCCTGCGCCTGCGCTGCCTGGTTTGCCGGCGGCGGCAGGGGTAGGCGGTCGCCGTTGGTCATGGCCTGGAGGATCGCCATGGCGCTGTGGCCTTGCTCGATGGCGATACCGAACTGGATGCTCTGCACCAGGCGTTCGATGCGTTGCGGGTCGCTGCGCTGGGCCGAGCTGATCAGGCGCTTGGCCACCACCTGGCCGGCCTGGGACAGGGTCAGCATCATGCTGCCGTCCAGGCCCTGGATGCTCAGGTTGACCTGGTACTGGGGAGCGAAAGTGTCGGTAATCAATTGCAATGGGTTGTCCATGTCGCGTCACCGCCTGCTGGGATCGTGCAGACATTGACCGGCCGGGTGCGAGATTAGTTCGCAATTGCGGACCGCTGGCCGGTCGTTCGTCGAGGCTTGCCGGCATCCGTGCGCCTCTCGGGCGATCAAGCAAGGGGCATGCCGCGGCCGGCGCCGACCAATGAATCCGGGAGCAAAAAAAAGCGGACCGCAAGGTCCGCTTTTTCGTTGTCGCCCCGTTTCAGGGCAGGAAGGAGAAGATGATCGCCGACAGTGCGATCAGCCCGATCAGTACCACGAACAGGTTCGACAGCTGGCCCGAGTACTGGCGCAGCGACGGTACGCGCTGGATCGCATACATCGGCATCAGGAACAGCAGGCAGGCGATCACCGGGCCGCCCAGGGTCTCGATCATGCCCAGGATGCTCGGATTGAAGGTCGCCACTGCCCAGCAGCTGAGCACCATGAACAACGCGGTGAGCTTTTCCAGGTGGCTGGAGGACAGGGCGCGGCCGCGACCGCGCAGGCTTTTCACGATCAGCCCCTGGAAGCCTTCGCTGGCGCCGATGTAGTGGCCCAGGAACGACTTGGTAATGGCTACCAGCGCGATCAGTGGCGCGGCGTAGGCGATGACCGGGGTCTGGAAGTGGTTGGCCAGGTACGACAGGATCGAGATGTTCTGCGCCTTGGCTGCAGCCAGGTCCGCCGGCGACAGGGCCAGCACGCAACTGAAGCAGAAGAACATCACCGTCAGCACCATCATGGCGTGGGCCATGGCCAGGATGCCGCTGCTCTTGCGTTCAGCCTGCTGGCCATAGTGGCGCTTCTGGTCCACGGCGAAGGCCGAGATGATCGGCGAATGGTTGAACGAAAACACCATCACCGGGATCGCCAGCCACAGGGTCTTGAGGAACAGCGGCATGGACATGCCGTCGCCGGCGGAGGCGAAGAACGCGCCGTTCCAATTGGGGATCAGGCTCAGGGCCAGCAACAGCAGGGCGGCGACGAAAGGGTAGACCAGCAGGCTCATGGCCCGCACGATCACGCCCTGGCCGCAGCGCACGATGGCCATCAGGCCCAGGATCAGCAACAGCGACAGCACCGCCCGCGGCGGCGGGGCCATGTGCAGCTGGTGTTCCATGAAGCTGCCCAGGGTGTTGGTCAGGGCCACGCTGTACACCAGCAGGATCGGGAAGATGGCGAAGAAGTAGAGCAAGGTGATCAGCTTGCCGGCGCCGACCCCGAAGTGTTCTTCCACCACCTCGGTGATGTCCCCGGAGCGCCCGGACAGGACGAAGCGGGCCAGCCCACGGTGGGCGAAGAAGGTCATGGGGAAGGCCAGCAGCGCCAGCACGATCATCGGCCAGAAGCCGCCGACCCCGGCGTTGATCGGCAGGAACAGGGTGCCGGCGCCGATGGCGGTGCCATACAGGCCGAGCATCCAGGTGGTGTCGTGCTTGCTCCAGCCCCGGGAGGCTGGCGCGCTGTCGCGGGGTGTCGCTACGGCAGGATTTTGAGTAGCAGGTGTGGGTACATCGGTCATCGGTATCGCCTCGTTATTATTCTTGCTCGGGCTCACGTGTTACGGACGGTCAGGGAAGGCTCCTCAGCATTCCACCCAGCTCACCGCCAGGCCGCCCCGTGAAGTCTCTTTGTATTTGTCATGCATGTCGGCGCCGGTATCGCGCATGGTGCGGATCACCCGGTCCAGGGAAATGAAATGCTGGCCATCGCCGCGCAGGGCCATCTGGGTGGCGTTGATCGCCTTCACCGCGGCAATCGCGTTGCGCTCGATGCAGGGCACTTGCACCAGGCCGCCCACCGGATCGCAGGTCAGGCCGAGGTTGTGCTCCAGACCGATCTCGGCGGCGTTTTCCAGTTGTTCCGGGGTGGCTCCCAGGACTTCCGCCAGGCCGGCTGCGGCCATGGCGCAGGCCGAACCCACCTCGCCCTGGCAGCCGACTTCGGCGCCGGAGATCGAGGCGTTCTTCTTGCACAGGATGCCCACTGCGGCGGCGCCGAGGAAAAAGCTCACGACATCGTCGTCGCAGGCTTGCGGGTTGAATTTCATGTAGTAGTGCAGCACCGCCGGGATGATCCCTGCCGCGCCGTTGGTGGGGGCGGTGACCATGCGCCCGCCGGCGGCGTTCTCTTCGTTCACCGCCAGGGCGTAGAGGTTGACCCACTCCATGGCCGACAGGGTCGAGGTGATGACGTTGGGCTTGCCGATCTCCAGCAGGTTGCGATGCAGCTTGGCGGCGCGGCGTGGCACGTCGAGCCCGCCGGGCAGGATGCCTTCGTGGCTCAGGCCCTGTTCCACGCATTCGCGCATCACCGACCAGATGTGCAGCAGGCCGCTGCGGATCTCGGCGTCACTGCGCCAGGCCCGCTCGTTGGCCATCATCAACTCGCCGACCCGCAGGTTGTGGGTCTTGCACAGGGCCAGCAGCTCGGCGGCGCTGTTGAAGTCGTAGGGCAGTTGCACGCTGGCGCCAGCTTCGGTCCCGGCCTCGACCTGCGCGGCCTCGACGATGAAACCACCGCCCACCGAGTAGTAGGTCTGTTCCAGCAGTGCGCCGTGTTCGCCCAGGGCGACCAGGGTCATGGCGTTGGGATGGTAGGGCAGGCTCTCGTCCAGCAGGAGCAAGTCCTGCCGCCAGTCGAAGGCGATGCTCGAGCGGCCGCCCAGCAGCAACTGGCCGCTTTCTCGCAGTTGCTGGATGCGTGGACCGATGCTGCGCGGATCGATGCTGTCCGGCCATTCGCCCATCAGGCCCATGACGCTGGCGCGGTCGGTGGCGTGGCCGACACCGGTGGCGGAGAGGGAGCCGTAGAGGCGGATCTGCACTCGCCGCACCTGCTCTTGCAGGCCCTGCTCGAACAGCGCCTGGGCAAAGGTCGCGGCGGCGCGCATCGGGCCGACGGTATGGGAACTGGACGGACCGATGCCAACTTTGAACAGATCGAAAACACTGATAGCCATGCTAAAGCCTTACAAGCAATGGAAGGTAGATCGCTGCCATTTTTTGTAGGCCAAGCGCAATGTCGGCGATACTGCCAACCTCGGTCAGCAGTGACCAACGAAATTTCCTAAGAGATCATTTAGCAGGACTAAACGATGAGTCGTCAGTTTCATGCCCAGACCTATGTCTGGCTGCATGTGTTTTCCTGTGCCGCGCGGCACCTGTCCTTCACCCGCTGTGCCGAGGAGTTGCACATCACTCCCGGGGCGGTGAGCCAGCAGATCCGCCAGCTCGAAGAGCGCCTGGGGTTTCGCCTGTTCCACCGCCGGGCCCGGGGTGTCGAACTCAGCGCCGAGGGCCAGCGCCTGGCCCTGACAGTGAGCGAGGCCTACGGCAGCATCGACGCCGAATTGCGCCGCCTGGATGCGGGCATGATCGGCGGCACCTTGCGCCTGCGCTCGATCCCGTCGTTCCTCGGCAAGTGGCTGACTCCGCGTCTGCCGCGCCTGCAGCAGCGCTATCCGGAGATCCAGTTGCGGCTGGTGGCGGAGGACAGCAGCGTGGCGCTGCATGAGGGTGACTTCGACCTGGCCATCGACCTGAACGACGGCAGCTATCCGGGCCTGCAATCCACCGCCCTGCTGGACGAGCAGATCTTCCCGGTGTGCGCGCCGAGCCTGCTGCGCGGGCGGCCACCGTTGCACGGTCCGGCGGACCTGGCGCACTTTCCGCTGCTGCACGACATCACCGCCTGGCGCGGCAGCTACGAATATGCCGAATGGGAGTTCTACCTCAATGCCATCGGCTTCGAAGGCGCCGATGTGCGTCGCGGCCATACCTTCAACCGTAACCACCTGACCATCGAAGCGGCGATCGCCGGCATGGGCGTGGCGATCGCCCGGCGCACCCTGCTCAACGACGAGCTGGAGCGCGGCACCCTGATCGTGCCGTTCGGCCTCGCGGTGCCCAATCACAAGCGTTACGTGCTGCTTTATGCGCCAGGCGCACTGAGCCACCCCGGGGTGCGGGCGGTGCATGACTGGCTGGTGGAGGAAGCGGAGATATTTCGCGGCCTGCACCCCCTGGGAGAGGGGCAGGAATGAGCTGTTTCAAGTCGTGTCGCAAGCGCGGCTGACTCCCCACACTAACAGCGCCCTGGCGGTTTGTCCGGCTTTATTTGCGTATGAATATTTATATTTTTCCAGGGGTTGAAATGTTCTTCGCCGTGCCTAATTGTGTAATCAAGAGGTCACGAAATGCTGGTCAAAGCCAGGTTCCAGGCCTCTTGCGAGCAAGCTGAAATAAGGGAAGAACTATGCAAATCCAAGTCCATAGCGATAACCATATTCAAAGCAGCCTTCGGATGGAGGAGTGGGTGCGCAGCACCGTTGAAAGCACGCTCGAACGTTACGAGGAAGACCTGACCCGGGTGGTGGTCCATCTACGTGACGAGAATGGCGGCAAGTCGGGTCCCGATGACCTGCGTTGCCAGCTCGAGGCCCGGCCCAAGGGGCACCAGCCGATTTCCGTGACCCACAAGGCCGATACCCTGGAGCAGGCCATCGACGGCGCCACCGTCAAGCTGGAAAGTGCCCTGGAGCACATGTTCGGCAAGTTGCGCGCCAAGCGCCCGGCAGTAGTGTCCGACAATGACGGCAGCGAGGCGGATGCCCTGCTCGAAGAAGAATTCCTGGAAAACCAGCAGGCTGCGCTCAATAGCTGATAGCTGGATTTTCCCTCGACCCGACGGGCCTGCATTGCAGGCCCGTTTTCTTTTGTGGGGCCTTAGAACGCGACCGACGTCTGCACGTACAGGGTCCGCGGCTCGCCCACGTACTTGCCCTTGTTGTTGTCGTCGAAGGAGCGGGTGAAGTACTGGTGGTTGAAGATGTTCTTCACCCCCACCGCCACGTTCAGGTCCGACAGTTGCGGCCCGAAGTCATAGCCGGCGCGGGTGCTGAACAGCATGTAGCCGGGAATGCGTCCATTGCTGCCGTCGAGGCTTTCGCGGGAGGTGTTGGCGTTGTCGGCGAACTGGCTGCTCTGGTAGCTGCTGTCGAAGTTGAGCTTCCACGGACCTTCGGTGTAGCTCACCCCCAGGGTGCCCTTGTGCTTGGACGAGAAGGGCACGCGATTGCCTTTGTTCGGCCCGTCCTCGCGGATGGTGGCGTCGACGTAGGCATAGGTGGCATAGACATTGAACCCGGCCAATGCCGGATCCAGGCCGTCGAGGGCGTAGTTGATGCTGTTCTCGATGCCCTGGTGCCGCGTTTGCCCACGGGCGATCACCGTATCGTTGGTCTGGTTGCTGTCGTACTGGTTGTCGAAATTGATCACGAAGGCGCCCAGCTCGGCGCGCAGGGTGCCATCGTCGTAGCGAGTGCCGATTTCCCAGGTGCGGGCCTTTTCCGGCTTCACCTCACCGCTGGCCACCCGGTTGGGCATCTGGCTGTACTGCACGCTGCCGAACGAGCCCTCGGTGTTGGCGTAGAGATTCCAGTTTTCGTCGACGTGGTACATCACGTTCAATGCTGGTAGCGCGGTGTTGTAGTTGCCCTTGTACTTGACGTTGCTGAGGTTGTTGCTTTGCTGCGACTCGATCATTTCGTAGCGGATGCCCGGGGTCAGGGTCCACTTGCCGATATCGATGCGGTCATCGACGAACAATGCGTGGGCCTCGGTGCCGCCACGGGTGTCGCGGTCGTTGCGGCTGTTGCTGGTGGGCAGCTGCTGGTTGGCGCTGATGGGCGTGCGGTAGCGCAGCTCGTGCCCGGCTTCGTTGATGTAGCGATAGCCGATCCCCACTTCGTGGCTACTGTTGCCCAGGTCGAAGCCCTGGGCGAGGCGCGTCTCCAGGCCGCGCACCCAGTATTCCCGGGGCGACAGGGAGAGGAAGCTGCCCTGGTCCAGGTAGCCGCTGCGCAGGGTCTTGGTGAAGAAACTGTTGACGGTGAATTCGCGGCGATCCTCCTGGTAGCGATAGCCGAGGTTGAACATCGTCCGCCGGCCCCAGAACTTGTCGTAGGGGCGGGTCGATTGATAAGGGTTGGCCTTGTAGTCCGCAACGTTGAGGCCGCCGGGCATGTCGGCCTCGCCTTCATAGTATTGGGCCATGGCGTTGAGGCTGTTGGCTTCGTCGAGCTGGTACTTGCCCTTGAGGATCAGGTCGTCGATCCGCGTGCCGCTGTGTTCGCGCCAATCGCCGCCGCGGGTGCCGGAGTACAGCAGCGCGCCGCCCAGGCCATTGTCGGCAGTGCCGCCAGCCAGCAGGTTGGCGCTGGTCTTGAAACCGTCATGGCTGGAGGAGGGGCTGGTCTCGGTCTGGAAGCCGCCCTTGAAGGTCGGCGTCTCGGGAATCGCCCGGGTCACGAAGTTGACGATGCCGCCGACGTTCTGCGGGCCGTAGCGCACGGCACCGCCGCCACGCACCACGTCCACGGCGTCCATGTTGCCCATGCTGATGGGTGCGAACGACAGCTGGGGCTGGCCATAAGGGGCGAACGGCACCGGGATGCCATCCATCAGCACCGTGGAGCGCGAAGCCAGGCGTGGGTTGAGCCCGCGGATGCCGAAGTTCAGCGCCATGTCATGGCTGCCGGTGCCGTTGTTGTCCGGTGCGTTGACCCCGGGAATCCGGTTGAGCACGTCCCGCGCCTGGGTGGCGCCCTGGCGCTCGAACTCTTCACGGCGGATCACGTCCCGCGCCCCGGCATGCTCGAAGACATCGACCTGGCGGGCATCGCCCAGCCAATCGCCGACCACGCTGGAAGCACCCAGTTGCAGGGTGGCTGCTGCCCCGGGTGTTGCCGGTTGCAGGCTGAAGGCATTGCCGCCCTCGGCCCGGGCTTGCAGGCCAGTACCCTGCAGGAGGATCTGCAAGGCCTGTTCGGTGCTGTATTGCCCATCCAGGCCGTGGCTCTGCACACCACTGGTGAGTTGCGAGCCGAAGGAAATCAGCACGCCTGCTTCACGGCCGAACTGGTTCAGCGCGCTTTCCAGGGACATCGGGGCGATGTGGTAGGACTTGCCCGCCACCTCGGCGGCCTGGAGCTGGGACAGGCTGGCCAGGCCCAGGCTGGCCCCCAGCAGCAGGTGACGCAGTGAGCGGGCCAGGGGCGTGGGGCGAGAGGGTTGCTGAGTCATCGATGGCGATCCTGAGAAGGAAGAATCAAGGTGGCTTTCCCTTCTTGTCACCCGAGCCTGGCAAAACGGCTCATGTCTCATCAAAAAAATGTTCCAGTGGTGTACAGACGGGTTGTCTATCGCTTCGTGTAGCCGCTGCCGCAGGCTGCGCACGGTTGGGCACGAGCCGCTGGATCTGGCGGCCGCTGCGCGCCTGTGTGCTACCTCGTCGGGGCTCGACAGCGGCTACAGGGGTCAGGCGCGAGCCTCGACGTTGACCCAGTAACGGGTGAAGCGGCGCACCCGGACTGGCAGGCTGACCTGCAACAGGTCGAGGATCCGTTCGCTGTCATCCAGGGGGTAGCTGCCGGAAATCAGCAGGTCCGCCACTTGGGCATCGCAGTGCAAGCGGCCCCGGCGATAACGTCCCAGCTCGTCGAGGAAGTCCGCCAGGCGCATGTGGGCCGCCACCAGCATGCCCTCGCTCCAGGCGCCGCTGCCGGCCTCCAGGGCGCGGGGAGCGTCCCAGCCGTCGCGGCGAAAGTCCAGCTGCTGCCCGGCCGCTACCTGGGGAGGCGCGGCGCTGTAGGTCCCGGGCTCCACACGGGCGGCGCCGGCATACACCGCCAGTTGGCTGTGGCCGCTGAACTGGCGCAGGTTCAAGCGTGCGGCGCTGGTCTTCACCAGGCCCTCGGCGCTTTGCACCACCAGTGGCCGTGGGTCCTTGCCGGCGCTGAGCATGATTTCGCCTTCCAGCAGGCGGATCAGCCGTTGCTGGCTGTCGAAGCGCACATCCACCGCGCTGCTGGTGTTGAGCTGCAACTGGCTGCCGTCGCTAAGCTGCAGCTTGCGCCGCTGGCCCCGGGCGCTGCTGTAGTCCGCCAGCAACGGCGGTAGCGGGTTGTGCTCGCGCAGGTTCCAGGCCGCCGCGGAACCGACCCCCAGGACCAGCAGCAGCTTGAGAGCCTGGCGCCGGCCGCTGGACCTCGGGGCATTCAAGGCGGCATGGGCCAGGGGCGAGGGCAAGCCGCGCAAACGCTGGTTGACCCGCAGGATATGGGCCCATGCCCGCTGATGTTCGCTGTGGGCGTCGTGCCACTGCTGCCAGGCCTGCTGCTGGCGCGGATCCAACGGGCCGTCCTGCATCTCGATCAACCAGTGCACCGCCTGCTCGGCGACCTGGTTGCTGAACTCAGCTTGGGCATTGAGGTGGGGATTCATCGGCGCTCTCAAAGGGCGAAGTAGCAGCGCATGGCCGCCTTGTTCAGGTGGCGCTTGACCGTGGCGATGGAAATACCCAGCTCGCGGCCGATCTCGGCGTAGCCCAGGCCATCCAGTTGGCACAGCAGGAACGCACGCTTGACCTGGGGTGGCAGGCCATCGAGCAGGCTGTCCAGCTCCTGCAGGGTCTGCAGGATGATCGCCCGTTCTTCTTCCGAAGGCGCGACCTGCTCGGGCAACTGCGCCAGGGCTTCCAGATAGGCGCGCTCCAGGTCCTGGCGCCGGTAGTGATTGCACAGCACGCGCTTGGCGATGGTGGTGAGGAAGGCCCGGGGTTCGACGAGGAGCGGGGCTTCCCGGGCGCCCAGCACCCGGATGAAAGTGTCCTGGGTCAGGTCGGCGGCACTGTCGGGGCAGCCGAGGCGGCGCCGCAACCAGGTGTTCAACCAACTGTGATGGGCCAGGTAGAGACCTTCGACGGTAGCGGAATGGGACAAGCCGGACGCTCCTGCACTGACAAGACGCATAAGGTAACGAGAATTGTTCGCATTGTAGTGGGGCGATATGAGCTTCGGCAATTGGCGCGGATGGACGGGCAGGGCGATGACTCTCAGTGCTTTTTGCGTATGAGAATATTTATCATTAATATTGTCCGCCTTCTGTGCCCGGGCATGCGCCCCGGGCTTTCTTTTGCTGCAAGGTCCGAACATGAAAAGCAAGGCCGGCGGAATTCCCGCTTCCTATCGTCTGGCAGTGGCATCAAGGGTCTGCGCCGCGGTCCTGGGCGGCTACCTGCTGGCGGCGCTGGCCTGCGCCTGCCTGACCTTGCTGCTGCCGTTGTCCAAGGTCGACGCGGTGCTCAGCGCGATGATGAGTTCGTTCCTGTTCTACCTGCTGGCGGTGATCTGGTGCTTCGCCTGCCGCAGCGCCTGGCATGCCTGGTTCGGCTTGCTCCTGCCTTGCCTGGTGCTGGCGTTGGTGGCTGGCAGCGCCTATTGGGCGGCCCTGCCATGAAAGAGGGTTTGCGCCAATCCATGGCCTGGTTGCACACCTGGAGCGGATTGCTGTTCGGCTGGCTGCTGTTCGCCATCTTCCTCACCGGGACCCTGTCCTATTTCAAGCACGAGATCAGCCACTGGATGCAGCCCGAGATCCCGGCCCGGGCCCTGGACGCCGAGGCCAGCCTGGGCCTGGCCCAGCGCTACCTGGAGCAGCATGGCCAGGGCGCGCAACGCTGGTTCATCGGCCTGCCCGACGCCCGTGAGCCGGCCCTGTCGGTGGCCTGGCAGGCACCGGGCAAACCCGGCGAGCGCGGCGACTTCAGCGAGAAGCTGCTGGACCCGGCCACGGGCAGCGAGCTGCATGCGCGAGATACCCGGGGTGGCGAGTTCTTCTATCGCTTCCACTTCCAATTGCAGATGCCCTATCCGTGGGGTCGCTGGCTATCGACCATGGCGGCCATGGTGATGCTGGTGGCGCTGGTCAGCGGGATCATCATCCACAAGAAGATCTTCAAGGACTTCTTCACCTTCCGCCCGCGCAAGGGCCAGCGCACCTGGCTCGACGGGCACAACGCATTGGGCGTGCTGGTGCTGCCGTTCCACCTGATGATCACCTACAGCAGCCTGGTGATCTTCATGTCCATGGTCATGCCGGCGGGCGTCTTGATCGCCTACAAGGGCGACAACAATGCCTTTTTCCAGGACCTGCAACCGGCAGCCCGCAACACCCCGGCTGCCGGTGAGCCAGCGCCGCTGGCGCCCTTGCAACCGATGCTCAGGCAAGCCTTGCAGCACTGGTCGGGTGGGCGTGCGCAGCGGGTGGTAGTGAACAATCCCGGGGATGCGAACGCCTCGGTGCAGGTCATGCGCCATGGGGCCGACCAGGTGGCCCGCAACTTCGGCAGTGCGCTGGCGTTCAACGGCGTCACCGGCCAGCCCTTGTCGGAAAGTCCCGGGCAGTCTCTGCCCAAGGCCATCGGCGGCAGCTTCTATGGGCTGCACATGGGGGTGTTCGCCGGGCCGGTGCTGCGCTGGTTGTACTTCATCTGTGGCCTGGCCAGCACCGCGATGATCGGCACCGGGCTGGTGATCTGGCTCGGCAAGCGCCAACTCAAGCACGCCAAGAGCCCGGTCATGCCCTTCGAGCTGCGCCTGGTGGAGGTGCTGAACATCGCCAGCATGTCCGGGCTGGTGCTGGCGGTGGCGGCGTTCTTCTGGGCCAACCGCCTGCTGCCGGCCGGCTTCGCCGAGCGTGCCGACTGGGAGGTCAACAGCTTCTTCAGCGCCTGGGGCCTGGGCCTGTTGCATGCGGCATTGCGTCGTGGGCGCCGGGCCTGGATCGAGCAGTTGGCGCTGGCGGCCTTGTTGCTGGCCGGCATTCCGCTGCTCGATGCCTTGACCGCGCCGAACCTGGCCGATGGTTTCCTCAGTCGTGGGGACTGGACCCGGGCCGGCTTCGACCTGGCTTGCCTGGCCAGTGGCCTGTTCCTGGCCTGGGCCGCGTACAAGATGCAACGCGCCGCCCGGGCTCCTGTCGCCAACCAGTCCCGGGCCCGCTCTCGGGCCGCTGAAACCGAGGTGGATTGAATGCTCCTGGCCCTGTTGCTCTGTTATGCCGGCTTCACCGGTTTGTGCCTGTCCCTGGATCGGCACCACGGTGAGGTGCTGGGCAGCAAGCCCAGCGCCCGCCGTCGCCAGGGCCTGCGCCTGGGCGGCTGGCTGCTGCTGGGGCTGTCGCTGGTGGCCGCAGTGCAAGACACCGGCTGGAGCCTGGGGCTGGTGCAGTGGTGCGCGGTGTTGATGTGCAGCGCCTTGCTGCTGGTCTGGCTGCTGCCGTACCGCCCGCGCCTGGTGCTGTCCATGGCGGGCGCGAGCCTGTTGGCCAGTCCGCTGGCGGCCCTGGCCCAATTCTGAGTGCTGCGCCTGCGATGAATATCCTGCCGCCGGAACCCACAGAGCTGGATCGCTCCGACCCGCAGGGCACTCGTGCGCATTTTCTCCAGGTGTTCCTGTCCCAGCGGGCGCAGATGGAGGCCCTGGTCAGTCGCCGGGTCGGTTGCCGGGCCACCGCTGCGGACCTGGTGCAAGAGTTGTTCCTGCGCTTCTGGCGCCGGCCCCTGGTCCAGGTCGAGGAACTGAGCACCTACCTGCTGCGCTGCGCCGGCAATATCGCCATCGACCACCTGCGTAGCGAAGGAGCGCGAGTCCGGGTCAGCGCCGGCTGGGTGCCGGAGCAGCAAGACCAGCACGCTCTCGAGCCCCAGGCCGTGCTGGAGGCCGGTAACGATCTGCGCCATGTGGAGGCGGCCTTGCGCGGCCTGCCCCAGCGTACCCGGCAGATCTTCCTGCTCAATCGTATCCATGGGCGCAAGTACGCCGAGATCGCCAAGGCGATGGACCTGTCCCAAAGCGCCGTGGAAAAACATATGATGCGCGCCCTCGAAGCCTGCAAGGCCAGCCTGCGGGAGCCCTCGACCACGCGTACGCCAAGGAATGCCCCGTGAACCAGCGCTCCACCGTCACCCCGACGCCCGCTCAGGAACAGGCCGCCCTGGCCTGGCTGAGCCTGCTCCACGACCAGCCCAGCAGTGGCGACCAGGCGACTTTCAGCCAATGGCTGCAAGCCGACCCGGCCCATGTCGAAGCCTATGCCCAGGTCCAGGTGCTATGGGAGTTGAGCGAGCAGCCGGCGCGGACCCTGGCCGCCGAAGAGGACCAGGCCCTGCAAGGCTTGCTGCGGCAGATGGACGGGGCCAGGGGGCGGGCCCGGCGCCGCTGGTCGGTGGGCCTGGCGCTGGCTGCCAGCTTGTTGCTGGCCGTGACCCTGGGCGCCGGGTGGCAGCCGGGGCGCTGGGTCGACGACCTGGGCGCCGACTACGTGTCGGCCCCGGGCCAGGTGCGCACCGTGACCCTGGCCGATGCCAGCCAAGTGACCCTGGACGCCGACAGCGCCATCGCCGTGGACTTCAGCCATGGCCAGCGGCACGTCCAACTGCGCCGTGGCGCCGCGTTCTTCCAGGTCAGTCATACCGGCGAGTCTTTCGTGGTGAGCGCCGAGCAAGGCGAGGCCCGGGTCCTGGGCACCCAGTTCGAAGTGCGCCTGCAACCCCAGGGCGCCCAGGTCACGGTGCTGTCCGGGCGGGTCGGGGTCACGCCGGCCGAGGGCGCGCCCCAGCAAGTGCTTGGCGCCGGCCAGCAAGTGGCCTATGGCCAGGGCCAGGCCGCGCCGTTGCATGGGACCGACAGCGAAGCGCAACTGGCCTGGCGCCAGGGTTGGCTGAACTACTACCACGCACCATTGGCCGAGGTGGTCGCGGACCTGCGGCGTTATTTCCCGGGGCGCATCCTGTTGCTCGACTCGCAATTGGCCCAGCGCCGAGTCAGCGGCAGCTTCTCCAGCAAGGACCCGCAAGCGGTCCTCGACTCCCTGCAGGCAGTGCTGGGTTTTCGCCAGCACAAGATGTTCGGCAGGCTGCTCGTCCTGCGCTGAGAAGCCTGTTCCAGAGCTCCCGAACATTCATCGATATCACTTCGTTCTGTCACTAAACCGTTACACGAGGCGCGGATGATCTGCGCATTCCTGAGCACATGGTCAGGATCGGAGAGGGTTGTGATTCAGCTCTCGTAGGGGAGGGATGGCTGAAGCAGGAGCAAGTCGATGCGCAGCTGGGATGTAGCTAAAAAGAAAAAAGCCCATATCGAAATCATCCCGATGATCGATGTGATGATGTTTCTCTTGGTGTTCTTCGTACTCATCAGTCTCAACGTGATCCCGGCCGTGGGGATCAAGACGCAGTTGCCGGTCGCCAGTACCGCGCAACAGTTGAAACCGCAAAACAAGGCGGTCATCACCCTGGGCCTGCAGGAGCGCCTGCAACTCGATGGCCAGGACCTGGATGAAGGTGCCCTGCTGGCGCAACTCAAGATGCTCAATACCGGCAGCGAAAAGCTGGTGATCATCATCAACAGCGACCAGGGCGTGGAGGTCAAGCGCCTGGTAGCGGTGATGGACCTGCTCAAGGGCAATGGTTTCTCGTCCGTCTCCATCGCCACGCGCAAGTCCTGACGCCATGTTCAGTCTCTATCGAACCCGCAAGCTGCTGGCATGCCTGCTGCCGGCCGGCCTTCTGTTGCTGGTGATCTACAGCAGCCAGTTGCAGCGATTGCAGATCACGCCGGTGTACGACGAAAGCACCGTGGAAGTGGCCCTGGTGGATGCCAGCGAACTATTGGCCGTGGCCGAGCCGCCACCGCCCGAGCCGGAGCCGTTGCCCCTCGAGCCCGAGCCGCCGGTGGTGGTGCCGGATGAAGAGCCCCTGGTGATCGAGCCGCCCAAGCCCAAGCCGGTGGTCAAGCCCAAGCCCGTGGTACCCAAGCCGCTGGTGGCCAAGCCCGAGCCAGCCAAGCCCGTGGCGCCTAAACCGGCCCCGGCACAAGTGGCCAAGAGCACCCCGGCGCCGCAGCCCATCGTGGCCGAGGCGCCAAGACCCCCGGTGGCGACACCGGCCCCAGCACCGGCTCCAGCACCCGCGGCGCCGGCCAGTGCCATCAAGGAAAGCCTGTACACCGCCGCTTTGCGCAAGGAACTGGAAAAGCACAAGCAATACCCCAGCGGCCGCGAGGCCTCGTTGCAGCGTCCCCAGGGCGATGTGGTGATCTGGCTGGAAGTCGATCGGGCCGGCAACGTGCTCGACAGTGGCATCGAAAACAAGGCGCCGAACATGTTGCTCAACCGTGCCGCGCAAACCAGTTTGCGCCGCGTGGAAAAAGTCTCGCCGTTCCCGGCGGACGCCTTCTCGGGCAAGAACAAGCAACGGTTCACCGCGACCTTTAGCTACAACGTGGAATAACCCATCACCTATTAACGAAAGTTGTAAGCAAGGGATTGACCCGTGAAGATCAATAAACTTTATGCCCTGCTTCTGGCATCGGGCCTGGGCAGTTTTGCGCCATTGGTTCTGGCCGACGATACCGTGGACGTCGGTGCGGTGAACGTTGCCGGCAAACAGTCCCTGGGCAATGGCCACATGATCAAGGAAGAAAGCGCCAAGGCGCGTTCCACCGTGACCAAGGAAGCCATGGACCAGATGGCGCCCACCGCCAACGCCGTGGACAAGCTCAAGTACACTCCGGGGATCAACGTCTCCAGCACCGATGCCACGGGCCTGAGCGGCACCAGCTTCACCATGCGCGGGATGAACTCCGACCAGGTGGGCCTTTCTTCCGATGGTTTCCCGATCAACGACTCGGGTGACTACTCCATCTATCCGAACCTGATGGGCGATTCGGAAAACTTCAGCGAAGTGTTCGTCACCCAAGGCTCGTCCGAGGCCGACGGTCCGCACATCGGTTCCAGCGGTGGCAACATCGGCCTGGTGACCATACGCCCGACCAAGGACTTCGGCGTGTTCGTCAAGCAATCGGTGGGTTCGAACAACCTGCGCAAATCCTTCGCCCGGCTGAACACCGGCGACCTGGGCGGCTTCAAGACCTGGGTCTCGGCCTCCCACACCGAAGGCGACAAGTGGAAGGGCAAGGGCACCTTGCGTGCCGACAAGATCGAGTGGAACACCCTGTTCGAAGACGGCAACGGCAACTCCACCAACGCCATCTTCAAGTACAACAAGCAGGAGAACTACAACTACAACAGCGTCAGCAAGGCCCAGTTCCAGAACCAGGGCCGGCGCGTGGACTACTCGGAAAGCACCGTGTTCAAGAACGGCAGCGTGTCCCAGTCCTACAAGCTCAACCGCAACCCCTTCGAAAGCCTGACGGCTTCGGTGACCCAGCGCTTCCAGCTGCGTGACGACCTGAGCCTGACCTTCAACCCGTACTACGTGTGGTCCAACGGCGGCAGCTTCAGCGGCCAGACTGCCACTACCTTGTCCAGTTCCTCCAGCAAGGCTGGCAACTATGACCTGACGGGCCTGCCCGCCGGCAGCTACTACCGGCCCTCCTGGACCGAGACCTGGCGCCCGGGGATGACCACCAAGCTCAAGTGGGACCTCAACGAAGAGCACAGCCTGGACTTCGGCTACTGGTACGAGCGCGCCCGCCAGCGCCAGACCCAGCCCTTCATCGGCATCAAGGGCAATGGCGCGCCGGAGAACGTCTGGGGCGACTACAACGGTTCCGACCAACTGGTGGATCGCAATGGCGCCACGGTCCAGGGCCGGCACCAGTACACCGTGACCCCGGCACAGAAGCTCTGGGTGCAAGACACCTGGCAGGCGACCCCGGACCTGACCCTGACCGGGGCCCTGGCGTACCAGCATGTGGAGCGTGACGGCAACAACCTCGGCAGCCTGACCGACAAGCCGGAAAAGCGTAATGCCCGCTATCACCAGTTCCTGCCCAGCTTCAACGCCAAGTACCAGATCGATCCGAACAACCAGGCGTTCTACAACGTCACTCGCAACATGCGCACGCCACCCAACTACGTGCTCTACAACAAGGGCGATGCCATCAGCCTGAAACCCGAGTTGAGCTGGAACCAGGAGTTGGGCTGGCGCTACAGCGAAGACAACATGGCCCTGAGCGCGACGCTGTTCTACATCACCTTCAAGGACCGGCAGATCTCCACCACCGACGTCAATGGCGACTACGTGGTGGCCAACGTCGGCGAGGTGAAGAACCGCGGCCTGGAGCTGGAGTGGAGCGGGCTGCTGCCGCACAACTTCAACTACTACGCCTCGTACACCTACACCAAGTCCGAGCAGATGGACGACCTGACCAACAAGAACGTGCTGCTGCCGACCTCCGGCAAGCAACTGGCCAACGTGCCGGAGAACATGTTCAACCTGAGCCTGGGCTACGACGACTCGCGCTACTACGGCAACGTCGTCGGCAAGTACGTCGGCGCCTTCTACGGCGACCTGACCAACGACGAGAAGATCTCCGGGCGCACCGTGTTCGACCTCAATGCCGGTATCCACCTGCCGGTGGACAAGAAGGTGCTGAAGTCCGCGACCCTGCGTTTCTCGATGCTCAACGTGTTCGACAAGGAATACCTGGCCTCGACCCGCACCGTGTCGTTCAACTCGGTGAGGACCAATGGCCTGGCGCCGAGCACCGCCTACTACAACGTCGGCGAGGAGCGGACCGCGATGGTCTCCCTGGAAGCTGCGTTCTGATTCGTTTCAGGTACAAGAGGACATGACGATGGACATGAATCTGCTGCACGACATCACCTTCTACACCATGTACGGTGCGGCCGCGATCGCCTCCTTCATCGCGGTGGAGCGGGGCATCTACTTCAGCTTCAGCCTGCGCCAGGCAAAGAAACTGGAGACCGTGCTCAACCCGAAGATGCACAGCGTCGACGACTTGCCGGCGCAGCTGCGCGAGCGCAACAGCCTGCCGCTGGAGATGGTCGCCGAGCTGTTCGCCCACAAGCAGGGACTGGCCAGCCACAAGGACCTGGAAGACCTCAGCGAGTCGATCTACATCGCCACCCGCAGCAAGCTGATGCATGGCCTGTGGCTGCTGGAAACCGTGGTCACCGCGGCGCCGTTGCTGGGCTTGCTGGGGACCATCCTGGGGATCATCGACACCTTCAAGGCCCTGGCCGAGACCGGTGTCTCCGACCCGGGCGAGGTCTCCAAGGGTATCGGCACCGCGTTGTACGCCACGGCACTGGGGATCGCCATCGCCCTGGGCAGCATGATCTTCCACAACCACTTCCAGGATCGGGTCGAACGCATCACCGACCACCTGAAGATCCTGCTGCTGCGCGCCGGCATGGGCACAGCCCTGAAAGCCCCGGCGGCGCAAGCGGTGCATGGCACCCTGCAACCTGCCTGATAAGCTACGCGCCGTAGCCGCTGCCCAAGGCCGCGGGCGATGACCGGGCGGGCGCTCCCACAGCGTCCGCCAGGCTCGCCGCGCCGCCTGCGCCAGCGGCTTTTTCTTGCCGACAATACAAGGACTTTTCAATGTCGCGTCTTCGTCCCGTACCCTTGTTGCTGGGTGCGCTGACCCTGGCCCTGGCCACCCTGGCCGGTTGCAACTCGGTCTCCCACGAACCGCAACCGGTGGCGGTGAATATCGTCGCCATCAACGACCTGCACGGTAACCTGCAGGCCAACCCCTTCAGCTTCAAGGACCCAACCGCCCCCGGTGGCGTGCGCAAGCTCCAGGCCGGCGGCATCGCCACTCTCGGCGGCATGCTCGGCCAACTACGCCAGGAAGATCCACAGCTGTTGTTCATCGGCGCCGGTGACCTGGTGGGCGGTAGCCCGCCGCTGTCGGCCATGTGGGCCGACGAGCCGACCCTGGACGCCCTGCGCCAGATGGGCCTGAAGCTCAGCGCCATCGGCAACCACGAACTGGACCAGGGCAAGGCCGAGTTCCTGCGCCAGGTCAACGGTGGCTGCCAATCGCCACGACCGGACAAGGCCTGCCAGTTCCGCCCGGACTACGCAGGCAGCGGCTTTCCCTACCTGGCCGCCAACCTGATGGACAGCGACACCGGCAAGCCGTTGCTGCCGGCCTATCGCATCGAGGAGGTACGCGGGGTCAAGGTGGCCTTCGTCGGCGCGGTACTGCGCGACGTGGCGGCGATGGTCAGCGCCAAGGGCATGCGTGGCCTGCAAGTGGCGGATGAAGCCGATTCCATCAATAAACTGATTCCCGAGCTCAAGGCCCAGGGCGCCAACGCCATCATCGCCGTGGTGCACCAGGGCGGCGCGACCCCCGAGCCGTTCGACAAGCCCGACTGCTCGCAACTTGGCGGCGACATCATCGACGTGGCCAAGCGCCTCGACCCGGCGGTGGACGTGCTGGTCAGCGCCCATTCGCACCAGGGCTACCTGTGCAAGGTCGGTTCGCTGCTGGTGACTCAGGGCAATTCCTATGGTCACCTGCTGACCCACCTGACCCTGCAAGTGACCCCGGGCCAACACCGGGTCACGGACATCAAGGCAGTCAACCTGCTGGCCGACCCGGCGCGTTATCCACAGGACCCGGCCCTGGCCCGGTTGCAGCGCGACGTCGAGGCGCGCAGCAATGAGGTGCTGCTCAGCCCGGTGGCGGCGATTGGCGCCCCGTCCATCACCCGACGCGCCGATGGCGCCGGGGAAATGCCCCTGGGCGACCTGATCGCCGATGCCCACCTGGCCGCCGGCCAGGCCAATGGCGCGAAGATCGCCTTCATGAACACCGGCGGCATTCGCAGCGACCTGGCCCTGGAGCCCGGGCAGGCCAAGCTCAACTACGGGCAACTGGCGACCTTGCAACCCTTCAACAACGCCCTGGTTGCCTTCGACCTCACCGGCCGGCAGTTGCAACAGGTGCTCAACCAGCAGTGGAAGGGTACGGACGATGCCAACATCCTCCAGGTCTCCCGGGGCTTCAGCTACCGCTGGGACGCCAAGCGCCCGGTGGGGGATCGCGTGGTGCCGGGCAGCTTGCGCCTGGATGGCCAGCCGCTGCGTGCCGATGCCCGTTACCGGGTGGTGATGAACGCCTTCCTGGGCGAGGGCGGTGATCGCTTCAGCCTGTTCAAGGACGGCACCCAGCGCAGCGACCTGGGCATCAGCGACCTGGACGCCATGTTGCAGTACCTCAAGGACATGGAGCACCAGGGCAAGCCGGCCGGCTCCGCCACCAGCGCAGGAAGGATCCAGCGCAGCAACTGAGGTGTCCGGGCGGCCGCTGCGCAGCGGCCGCCGATCGGGCGCCGAAGATCCTGCGGACCTTGTCGCAGCTTCGCAGGCTCAGCAGCGGCTACAGGTGCGTGCGTTCGCTCGCTTCGTGTAGCCGCTGCCGCAGGCTGCGCCCGGTCGCGCAGCGGCCGTAGATCCGGCTTGCCAGGTCCGCTCGTCGACTCACTCCAGCGCGGCTGAAAATATTTTCAAAAAATTGCTGAGGTCTTTGCCCTCGACATCCGTGTAGTGCTTGAAAGTGCGATCAATTCGCATTCAATGTGCTCCTACACACGAGTCTCAAGCATGAAGTCCAGGGCAAATTCGGCGGCAAACGCTTCGGTAAAACGTTGGTTCGGCGCATCCGCGCTGATGGTGTCGGGGTTGGCATTGCTGCCTCTGGGCGTGGCCCTGGCGGCCGAATCCGGCAGTGCCCAGCACAGCACGCTGTTCAATTTCGCCATCGCGGCCAAGCCACTGCCCCAGGCCCTGAGTGATTTCACCCGGGTCACCGGTATCAGCGTGGTCTACACCTCCGAGGCGCCCTATGGCCTCAAGGCCCCGGCGCTCAATGGCCAATTCAGCGCCGAGCAGGCCGTGCAGCGCCTGCTTGGCAACTCCGGCTTCAGCTACCGGCGCAGCGATGCCCATACCCTGGTCCTCGAGCCATTGCCCCAGGGCGCAGCCTTGAACCTGGGCGCCACCAGTGTCACCGCCGTGGGCGCCGACGACAGCACCAGCTACCAGCCGCCGGCCACCACCTCGGTGGCGCGCAGCCAGGCGCTGAACCAGGAAATCCCGCAGATCATCAACGTGGTCCCGGCCCAGGTCCTGAAGGACCAGACCCCGCGCAACCTGGACGACGCGCTGAAGAACGTCAGCGGCATCACCCAGACCAACACTCTGGGCGGCACCCAGGATGCGGTGCTGCTGCGGGGTTTTGGCGACAACCGCAACGGCTCGATCATGCGCGACAGCATGCCGGTGGTGCAGGGCCGCGCCCTGAACGCCACGGCCGAGCGGGTCGAAGTGCTCAAGGGGCCGTCATCGCTGCTCTACGGCATCCAGGACCCGGGTGGGGTGATCAACGTGGTCAGCAAGAAGCCCGAACTGCAGCAATCCACCGCGCTGACCGTGCGCGGCTCGACCTACGGCTCGGGCAAGAACGGCAGCGGCGGCAGTCTCGACACCACCGGGCCGATCGGCGATTCCGGGTTGGCCTATCGCTTGATCGTCGATCATGAGGACGAAGATTACTGGCGCAACTTCGGCACCCATCGCGAATCCCTGGTGGCGCCGTCCCTGGCCTGGTATGGCGAGCGCACCAAGGTCCTGCTGGCCTACGAGCATCGCGAGTTCCTGACCCCGTTCGACCGTGGCACGGCCATCGATCCCAAGACCAACCATCCACTGGACATCCCGGCCACCCGGCGCCTGGACGAGCCGTTCAACAACATGGAAGGGCGCTCGGACCTGTACCGCTTCGAGGTCGACCACGAACTCGGCGACGACTGGAAGGCCCACTTCGGCTACAGCTGGAACCGCGAGACCTACGACGCCAGCCAGGTGCGCCTGACCGCAGTGAATGCCAACGGCACCCTGACCCGGACCATGGACGGCACCCAGGGCGCCCTGACCACCGACCGCTACGCCACCGCCAGCCTCGAGGGCAAGGTGCAGCTGGCCGGCATGCAGCACGACCTGGTGTTCGGCCTCGACGACGAGTACCGCAAGATCTATCGCGCCGACCTGATTCGCGGCAAGAACACCAGTTTCAACTACCGCAACCCGGTGTATGGCCAGCAGGTGGCGGGCACCAACGTCAGCGCCCCGGACAGCGACCAGACCGATCTGCTGCGCAGCGATTCGCTGTTCTTCCAGGACGCCATCCACCTCACCGACCAGTGGATCCTGGTGGGCGGTGGACGCTTCCAGGAGTACGACCAGTACGCCGGCAAGGGCCGGCCGTTCCATGCCAACACCAACAGCAACGGGCAGAAGTTCGTGCCCCGTGCCGGCCTGGTGTATCGCTACACCGACCAGCTGTCGTTCTATGGCAGCTATACCGAATCGTTCAAGCCCAACTCCAGCATCGCCCAGCTGGCCGGTGGCACCGCGGTGCTGGACGGCTCCATCGAGCCTGAAGAAGCCAAGTCCTGGGAGCTGGGGGCCAAGCTCGATATTCCCGGGCGCATCACCGCCAGTGCGGCGCTGTTCGACATCACCAAGCGCAACGTGCTGGTGTCCACCGCCACGGCGACCGAGACGGTCACCAGCGTGGCCGGCGAGGTGCATTCCAAGGGCCTGGAGCTGGACCTGACCGGCCAGCTCAGCGACCAGTGGAGTCTGATCGGCAGCTATGCCTACACCGATGCCGAAGTGACCAAAGACACTAAGTACAAAGGCAAGCAATTGCAGAACGTGGCCAAGAACAGCGGCTCGCTGTCGGCGGTCTACGACTTCGGCAGCCTGCTGGGCGGCGATCGCCTGCGGGTCGGCGCCGGTGCCCGTTATGTCGGCGAGCGCGCCGGCGATGCGCCCAACAGCTTCGACCTGCCGGGCTACACCGTGGCCGACGCCTTCGCCACCTACGACACCAAGCTCGAAGGGCAGAAGGTCAAGTTCCAGCTCAACGTGAAGAACCTGTTCGACAAGACCTACTACACCTCGTCGGTGAGCAAGTACTTCGTCTCCCTGGGCGACTCACGGCAAGTGTCGCTGTCCAGCACCCTGGAGTTCTGATGAAGATCCGTCACCTGTGGTTCCTGGCCCTGGGGTTCTGCCACCTGGCCCTGGCGGCGCAGCCCGAGGGCGCGGCGGCCGATGCCCGCTTGTATCACCGTGAGCACCAGGCGCTGTTGCCGGGCGCCGGTTCGAGCTGGGGGTTCATCGCCCTGGACCCGGTCCGGCCGTACCTGTTCCTGGCCCGGCGCGACAACGGCCTGAGTGTGTTCGATGTGGACAAGCAGCGCCCGCTGCGGACCCTGGAGCAGTCGGCGGGGGCCAATGGCGTGGTGTTCGTGCCCGAACTGGACCGGCTACTGGTGCTCAACACCGATGGCAGCCTGGGCGTGGTGCAGTTGTCCACACTCAAGCCGCTCAAGCGCATCGTCGTGACCCAGAGCAACCTCAACAGCGCGGTGTACGAGCCGAAAACCGGCCAGGTGATCATCGTCAGCGGGCGTCGGGCCGATCGCTCGACGCTGTTCGTCTTCGATCCGCAGCAGGAGCGGATCGTCGCCGCCCATGACCTGGCGGTGAAGAAGATCGACCCGCTGCTGCTCAAGGGCGATGGCAGCTTCTTCTTGCCGATGCGCGACGAAGGCGTGCTGGCGCGGCTGTCGTCCAGCAGCTTCGAGGTCCTGGATCGCTGGCAGTATCCCGATTGCCAGCGACCCAGTGCCCTGGCCCAGGATGAACAGCGTTCGCGGTTGTTCGTCGCCTGTCGTGGTGAGCGCCCACGGTTGCTGGTGCTCGATCGCGACAACGGCGCGCTCAAGGCCAGCCTGCCGATCACCCGGGACGTCAATGCCCTGGCCTACGACCCGCAGTCCCGCCGGGTGCTGGTGGCCAGCGGGGTGGACGCCAACCTCAGCCTGATCGCCCAGCTCGATGCCGACCACTATCAGGCGCTGGGCAGCGTCAGCACCCAACCCATGGCCTATAACATGGCGTTCGACCCGCGTAGCCGGAAGGTCTACCTGGCGGCGATGGACTTCACCCAGCCGGCGTCGGTCCCGGGTGAGCCGAAGGCGGATCCGTTGTTCCACGCCAATACCTTCAGCGTCCTGACCCTGGCGCCCTGAGGCCAGGGTCAGCCGGCGAAGGCCTGGCGGTATTCGCCCGGGGTGCCGCCCAGGGCCTGGCGGAAGCGGTTGGTGAAGTGGCTGGCGCTGGCGAAGCCGCAGGCCAGGGCGATGTCCCCCAGGGGCCGGGCGCTGCTGCGCAACAGCAGGCGCGCCCGCTCCAGGCGCCGGGCCAGCACATATTGGTGCGGCGGCAGGCCGAAGCTTTCACGGAACATCCGCGCGAAGTGGTACTCGGAGAGGGCGCACAAGCCGGCCAGTTGGCCCAGGCTCAGGGGCGTGTCGAGCTGGCTGTCGATGTAGTCCGCCAGCAGGCGCCGTTGGTGGGCGGCCAGGCCGCCCTTGAGGCGCAGGCCCTGGCGCAGGCCGGCCTGGTTGAGCAAGGCGTGGCCGAGCATTTCGTGGGCCAGGCTGCTGGTCAGCAAGCGTTCGCCGGGCTCGTTCCAGTTCAAGCGGATCAGTTGCTGGAAGTGCCGGGTCTGCTGCGGGTCGTCGAGGAACACGCTCTCGCGCAGTTGCATCTCCCGGGGTTCGCGGTCCAGCAAGGTGACGCAACCCAGGGCGAACTGCTGTGGGCTGAAGTACACGTGGGCCAGGCGAATGTCGCCATTGATCACCCAGGCCGACTGGTGCTCGGCGGGCAGGATGCACAGCTTGCCCGGGCCGCCCATGGTCCCGGGCCGGTCGCGGCGGAAGGTACCGGTGCCGCCGGCGATGTAGCAGGACAGGGTGTGGTGGCTCGGCGCGGCATATTCCTGGGCGTCGTGATGGTTGCTCCACATGGCCGCCCACAAGCCGTCGCCCAGTTCGGCGCTGTGCTCCAGGCGCGCGTTGGGCGAGCGGTTCAGGGCTTGGAAGACTTGCAGGCTATCCAGTGCGGACATGATGGTCGAATCGCGAGGTTCGTGTGCCGATGTTGCGCATCCTACTCCGTCGTGTCCGGGCTGCCAGCCGGTTGCCGATAAAAACCGCAAGTTTGTGCAAGCGCAGGCCGGGTTCCGGGCGCGAGACTGTGTTCCTTATACGAGGAGCCGTGCCATGAACCTGTCGTTGTACTTGTTGACCGTGCTGATCTGGGGCACCACCTGGATCGCCCTGAAGCTGCAGTTGGGCGTGGTGGCGATTCCGGTATCCATCGTCTATCGCTTCGCTCTGGCGGCCCTGGTGCTGTTCGTCCTGCTCCTGGTCAGCGGCAAGCTGCAGGCGATGAACCGCCGCGCCCACCTGATCTGCCTGGCCCAGGGCCTGTGCCTGTTCTGCCTCAACTTCATGTGTTTCCTGCATGCCAGCCAGTGGGTGCCCACTGGCCTGGTGGCGGTGGTGTTCTCCACCGCGACCTTGTGGAACGCCCTCAATGCGCGGGTGTTCTTCGGCCAGAAGATCGCCCGCAACGTGCTGTTCGGTGGCGGCCTGGGCCTGCTGGGGCTGGGGCTGCTGTTCTGGCCGGAGCTGGTAGGGCATAGCGCCAGCCCGCAAACCCTGCTCGGCCTGGGGCTGGGCCTGTTGGGCACCCTGTGTTTCTCGGCCGGCAACATGCTCTCCAGCCTGCAGCAGAAGGCCGGGCTCAAGCCCATGACCACCAATGCCTGGGGCATGGCCTACGGGGCGACGATGCTGGCGCTGTACTGCCTGGCCCAGGGCATCGCCTTCGATGTGGAGTGGAGCACGCGCTATATCGGCTCGCTGCTGTACCTGGTGATTCCCGGCTCGGTGATCGGCTTCACCGCCTACCTGACCCTGGTGGGGCGCATGGGACCGGAGCGGGCGGCCTATTGCACGGTGTTGTTCCCGGTGGTGGCGCTGAACGTCTCGGCGGTGGTGGAAGGCTACCAGTGGACCGCCCCGGCCCTGGCCGGCCTGGTGCTGGTGATGCTGGGCAACGTGCTGGTGTTTCGCAAACCCAGGGCCTTGGCGGCAATTCCCGGGAAGCTGGCCTGATTCTCCACGCCGGCCTGTCGCTGCCGGCGGAGGGCGATCACGTCGGTGGGAGCGTTACTGGCAAGGATCGGACCCATAGTCCTGATGGCCCCGGCCTGGGTAGCATTTCACCTGGGTCGTCTTGTCGGTCACGGTCCAGCGCTCGTTCTCGATGGACAGGTTGAATATTGTCTTTTGCGCGAACACCGAGTCATCCAGCAACCCTGACTCCTCGATCTCGACCACCGCCTCGGTCGGGGACTCGCCGGTGACTTTCTGATTCACCATCACGTTGCTGGGTTCTTGCTGGAAGTGGCTGCCCATGGACTCCAGGGCCACTATCAGCGGCGATTTGGCCGTGGGGCTGGTCGCCTGTGCTGGTGATTGCTGATCGCAGGCCGCGAGGAAGAACGCCGGGGCCAGGAGTAGATACTTCAACTTCATGCAGGATCTCTCTGAGACAGTGGCCAGCCTGCGGGCATTGCCTTGGCAGGGCAGGTTGGCCAAGCGGGCTTGGCCATCTGACTGGTGGCGCAGGTTTTCGTTCATCGCCCGCCGGCTGTGCCTGGCTATGCGGTTGTGGGCGCGAAGTGGGCCGGGGGTATCGTTTACCGGCTGTTACTGGGCCTTCCACACCTGCGGGTTGACCAGGTCCTGGGGGCGCTGGCCCAGCAGGGCGCTGCGCAGGTTGCTCATGGCGCGCTCGGCCATGGCGTCGCGGGTCTCGGTGGTGGCCGAGCCAACATGGGGCAGGGTCAGGGCGTTGGACAATTGGAACAGCGGCGATTGCGCCAGCGGTTCCTTCTCGTACACGTCCAGGCCGGCACCGCGGATCTGGCCGCTTTGCAGGGCTTGGACCAACGCCGGCTCGTCCACTACCGGGCCACGGGAAATGTTCACCAGGATCGCGCTGGGCTTCATCAGCGCCAGTTCGCGCTGGCCGATCAGGTGCCGGGTCTGCTCGCTCAGCGGCACCACCAGGCAGACGAAGTCGGCCTCGGCCAGCAACTGCTCGAGGCTGCGGTACTGCGCCCCCAGCTCCTGTTCCAGGGCGCTCTTGCGGCTGTTGCCGCTATAGAGGATCGGCATGCCGAAGCCCAGGCGACCGCGGCGGGCGATGGCCGCGCCGATATTGCCCATGCCGACTATCCCCAGGGTCTTGCCATGCACATCGCAGCCGAACAACGCCGGGCCGACGCTGGCCTGCCACTGCCCGGCCTTGGTCCAGGCGTCCAGCTCGGCGACCCGGCGCGCACTGCCCATGAGCAGGGCGAAGGCCAGGTCGGCGGTGCTTTCGGTGAGCACATCGGGGGTGTTGGTGAGCATCAGCCCGCGTTCGTTGAAGTAGTCCAGGTCGTAGTTGTCGTAGCCCACCGAGATGCTTGACACCACTTCCAGCTGCGTCGCGTGTTCCAGCTGCGCGCGCCCCAGCTTGCGGCCGACGCCGATCAGGCCGTGGGCCCGGGGCAGGGCTTCGTTGAATTGGGCGGCGATATCCCCCTGCTTGGGATTGGGCACTATGACTTCGAAGTCCTGTTGCAGGCGTTCGGTCATCTGGGCAGTGATGCGGCTGAAGGCTAGTACGGTCTTTTTCATCGCGAAGCGGCTCGTCAGGCGGGGGAAAATGCTTGGCACGCTAACATCAAACAGCCCGTTCCATGGGCTTTTTCTGGCCTGGCCCCCGCGCCAGGGACCGGTTGTTCAATGCCCGGAGCGGGCGCTGGCCAGGGTGCCGCTCAGCTCATAGGACGCCAGCTCGGTCTGGTTCGCGGCGAGGATCTCGGGCAACGAACCGCGCAGGTACTCGACCCAGGTCTTGATCTTGGCGTCCAGGTACTGGCGCGAGGGGTAGATGGCGTAGAGGTTCAGCTCCTGGGAGCGGTACTTGGGCATGACCCGCACCAGGGTGCCGTTGCGCAAGGCCTCGATGGCGGCGTACACCGGCAGCACGCCGATGCCCATGCCGCTGATGATCGCGGCCTTCATGGCGTCGGCCGAGTTCACCAGGAACGGCGAGCTGTTGATGGTGACCATCTCCTGGCCTTCCGGACCGTCGAAGGCCCACTTCTCCAGGGGAATCACCGGACTCACCAGGCGCAGGCAGGCATGGTGCAGCAGGTCGCTGGGCTTCTGCGGGCAGCCGTGGGCCTTCACGTAGGCTGGCGAGGCGCAGACGATGCTGTAGGTGATCCCCAGGCGCTGGGACACGAACCCCGAATCGGGCAGCTCGCTGGCCAGGACGATGGACACGTCGTAGCCCTCGTCCAGCAGGTCCGGCACGCGGTTGGCCATGGTCAGGTCGAAGGTCACGTCCGGGTGCGACTTGCGATAGCGGGCGATGGCGTCGATCACGAAGTGCTGGCCGATGCCGGTCATGGTGTGGACTTTCAACTGGCCGGCGGGACGGGCATGGGCATCGCTGGCCTCGGCCTCGGCTTCCTCGACGTAGGCCAGGATCTGCTCGCAGCGCAGTAGGTAGCGCTTGCCGGCCTCGGTCAGGGCGATACGTCGGGTGGTGCGGTTGAGCAAGCGGGTTTGCAGGTGCGCCTCGAGATTGGAGACGGCACGCGAGACGTTGGCCGTGGTGGTGTCCAGTTGCACGGCAGCGGCGGTGAAGCTGCCGGCTTCGGCGACACAACTGAAGGCACGCATGTTTTGCAAGGTGTCCATGGGGTGCTCTCAAAGGAGATTGCAAATTGTGACACGAAGTTTCTGTTTTTACAGGCGTCTGGGGATACGACCAAGGGATTATCGCGTTTACGGTAACAAAGATTCACAGGAATCCCAGCTTATCGCCGAACCGACCGCCCCCTAGAATTGCGCCGATCCGCAGGAGCCTTGCCGACGAAGCGCCGTCCGACCCGATATCCGGGCCTGGACCGTTGGCCTGCCGGCACCTGCGAGAGATTTGCCTTCCCCCTCGATCTCAGGAATTCGCAGCAGTGCCGCGTCGCATCAGCAGAGGGTTCAAGACCCTCAGTGTTTGGGCTTTATCGTTAGCAATCAGCGGCTGCATCGGAACCGGAGGCATTGCCCCACAAGGCAAGACACTTCCCGCTAATACATTGGCCACCGACGAGGCGATCCAGAGCGCCGCGCGGGATGCCCACTGGCCCAGTGCCCAGTGGTGGCAGGCCTATGGCGACCCGCAGCTGAACCGTTGGATCGACCTGGCCATACAAGGCAGCCCGAGCATGGCCATGGCCGCCGCCCGGGTGCGCCAGGCCAAGGCCATGGCCGGTATCGCCGAGTCGGCCGAGTCGCTGCAGGTCAAGGGCGACGCCACCCTCAAGCGCCACAACTGGCCCACCGACCCGTTCTACGGCCCCGGGGCGCTATCCAACAGCACCACCTGGGACAACAACGCCGCCCTGGGTTTCAGTTATGCGCTGGACCTGTGGGGCCGGGAAAGCAACGCCACCGAGCGCGCCGTGGACCTGGCCCACATGAGCGTGGCCGAGGCCCGCCTGGCCCAGTTGGAGCTGGTGAACAACGTGGTGCGCAGCTATATCCAGCTGTCCCTGCACTTCGCCCAGCGCGATATCGCCCTGGCTACCCTCAAGCAGCAGCAACAGATCCTCGAGCTGGCGCAACGGCGCCTGGACGCTGGCATCGGCACGCATTTCGAGGTGAGCCAGGCCGAGGCGCCACTGCCGGAGACCCATCGCCAGATCGACGCCCTGGATGAAGAAATCGCCCTGGCCCGCAACCAGCTGGCGGCCCTGGCCGGCAAGGGGCCCGGGGAGGGTGCACAATTGCAACGGCCGAGCCTGGCCCTGGGCGTCGCGCTGAAACTGCCTTCGGCCCTGCCCGCCGAACTCCTGGGCCAGCGCCCGGACGTGGTGGCCAGCCGTTGGCAGGTGGCGGCCCAGGCCCGGGGCATCGATGTGGCCCATGCCGGGTTCTATCCCAACGTCGACCTGGTGGGCAGCATCGGCTTCATGGCCACCGGCGGCGGGGCCCTGGAGTTCCTCACCGGCAAGAAGCTCAACTACAACGTCGGCCCGGCCATCAGCCTGCCGATCTTCGATGGCGGGCGCCTGCGTTCGCAGTTGGGTGAAGCCTCGGCCGGCTACGACCTGGCCGTGGCCAAGTACAACCAGACTCTGGTGGATGCGCTCAAGGGCATTTCCGACCAGTTGATCCGTCGCGAGTCCATGGACAAGCAGCAGTCGTTCGCCGCCGAGTCGGTGGCCGCCGCGCAGAAGACCTACGACCTGGCCACCGTGGCGTTCCAGCGCGGCCTGACCGACTACCTCAATGTGCTCAATGCCCAGACCCTGCTGTTCCATCAGCAACAAGTGCAGCAGCAAGTCCAGGCCGCGCGCCTGAGCGCCCAGGCCGACCTGGTGACCGCCCTGGGCGGTGGCCTGCAAGCCGGTCGCGACGCGCCCTCCGACAAACAGATCCAAGCGCCCAAGACCCCGGCGGCCCTGGCCGTCTTTGATCACTGAAGCAGGTTTCGATGACTTCCTTGCCCGCACCCTTGCGCTGGCTGTATTCCCTTGAGTGGCGCCGGGGTTTCTTCGACTGGGCACGCAGCGATGGCGTGACCTGGGTCTATATCTTCAAGGTGCTGGCGGCGGCGTTCCTCACCCTGTGGCTGGCCATGCGCCTGGAGTTGCCGCAGCCGCGCACGGCGATGATCACCGTGTTCATCGTCATGCAGCCGCAGAGTGGCCAGGTGTTCGCCAAGAGCTTCTATCGCTTCCTCGGCACCCTGGCCGGCTCGGCGGTGATGGTGGCGCTGATCGCCTTGTTCGCCCAGAACACCGAGCTGTTCCTGGGCTCGCTGGCGATCTGGGTCGGTATCTGCTCGGCTGGCGCTGCGCGCTATCGCAACTTCCGCGCCTATGGCTTCGTCCTCGCCGGCTACACCGCGGCCATGGTCGGCCTGCCGGCCCTGGCCCACCCGGAAGGCGCCTTCATGGCGGCGGTCTGGCGGGTGCTGGAGATCTCCTTGGGGATTCTCTGCTCGACCCTGGTCAGCGCCGCGATCCTGCCGCAGACCGCCAGTGCCGCCATGCGCAACGCCCTGTACCAGCGCTTCGGGGTGTTTGCGATGTTCGTCACCGATGGCCTGCGCGGGCGCAGCCAGCGCGACATTTTTGAAAGCAGCAACGTGCGCTTCATCGCCGAGGCGGTGGGCCTGGAAGGGCTGCGCAGCGTCACCGTGTTCGAAGACCCGCACATGCGTCGGCGCAACGGTCGCCTGAGCCGCTTGAACAGCGAGTTCATGGGCATCACCACGCGCTTCAACGCCCTGCACCAGTTGCTCGAGCGCCTGCGCAGCAGCGGTGCCGATCACGTCGTGGCGGCGATCAAGCCTGGGCTCTACGACCTGGCTGAGCTGCTGGACGGGTTCTCCGGCCGGGCCCTGACCAGCCCCGACGCGGCCCGCCTGGCCACGGCGCTGGCGGTTTATAAAGGCGAGCTGCCGGCACGGGTGCGCAGCCTGCGCGCGGCGTTCCAGGAAACCGCCCCCAGCGATGCCGAACAGCTGGATTTCCATACCGCCTACGAGCTGCTGTACCGCTTCGTCGACGAACTGCACAGCTACGCCCAGACCCACGCCTCCCTGGCCGAGCACAGCCATGAGCGCGAGCGCTGGGACGAACCCTACACCCCGCAGACCAACTGGCTGGCCTCGGCCGCCTCGGGGATTCGCGCCGCCTTCGTCCTGGTGGTGCTGGGCAGCTACTGGGTCGCCACCGCCTGGCCCAGTGGCGCCACCATGACCCTGATCGCAGCCGCCACCATCGGCCTGTCGGCCGCCACCCCCAACCCCAAGCGCATGGCGTTCCAGATGGCCTGCGGCACCTTCATCGGCGCCGTGGTGGGGTTCGTCGAGATGTTCTTCGTGTTCCCCTGGCTCGACGGCTTCCCGCTGCTGTGCCTGACCTTGGCGCCAGTGATCGTGCTGGGCTCGTTCCTGGCCTCGCGGCCCAAGTACGCCGGGGTCGGCCTGGGCTTGCTGATCTTCTTCAGCACCGGCTCGGTGCCGGACAACCTGACGATCTACAACCCCTACACCTTCATCAATGACTACATCGCCATGGTCATGGGCATGCTGGTCTGCGCCGCGGCCGGGGCGATCATCCTGCCGCCCAACAGCCGCTGGCTGTGGCGCCGCCTGGAGCAGGACCTGCGCGGCCAGGTGGTGTATGCCATCAGCGGCAAGCTCAAGGGCCTGGCGTCGAGCTTCGAAAGCCGCACTCGCGACCTGCTGCACCAGGCCTATGGCCTGGCGGTGGGCCAGCCCAAGGTGCAGAGCGAGCTGCTGCGCTGGATGTTCGTGGTGCTGGAGGTCGGCCACGCCATCATCGAGCTGCGCAAGGAGCAGGCGATCCTCCCGGTGCACCCGGCCTATGCCGAATCCCAGCCCTGGCGCCAGGCGATCCGGGTCATGGGCCGTTCCCTGGTGCGGCTGTTCCTGCAGCCTAGCCAGAGCAACCTGGAGCGCGGGCTGATCGCCGTGGACCATGCCATCAGCCGGGTCCAGGCCACCGACGAACCCTTCGCCCCGCACTTCGACACCTCGGCCCTGCGCCGGGTGAAGAGCTACCTGCATTTCATCCGTACTTCATTGCTCGACCCGCAATCGCCGCTGGCGGCCTATGCCGTGGCCAAGCCGGCGGTGCCTGCACCCCAAGGACCTGCACATGCCTCGTGAAATCGCCTTCCATGGCGTTTACATGCCGACCATGACCCTGATGTTCTTCATCGCCGCGGCCCTGGCCTGGGCCCTGGACCGGTTCATCTCCGGTTATGACCTGTATCGCTTCTTCTGGCACCCGGCGCTGCTGCGCCTGAGCCTGTTCTGCTGTCTGTTCGGCGCCATGGCGCTCACTGTCTACCGTTGAGACCCCCGCAATGAAAAAGTTCTTCAGCCTGCTCGCCACCCTGCTCGTGCTGGCCCTGGCCCTGTGGATCGGCCGTACCCTGTGGGAGCACTACATGTACACCCCCTGGACCCGCGATGGACGAGTGCGCGCCGACGTCATCAATGTCGCCGCCGACGTCACCGGCGAGGTGGTGGACGTACCGGTCAAGGACAACCAGCTGGTGCACAAGGGCGACTTGCTGATGCAGATCGACCCCGAGCACTACCAGATCGCGGTCAAGCAGGCGCAATCGCTGGTGGCCTCGAAAAAGGCCACCTGGGAGATGCGCAAGGTCAACGCCCGGCGCCGCGCCGACCTGGACAGCCTGGTGATCTCCAAGGAAAACCGCGACGACGCCGGCAACATCGCCGACTCGGCCCTGGCCGACTACCAACACGCCCAGGCCCAGCTGGAAGCCGCCGAACTCAACCTGGCGCGCACCCAGGTACGGGCGGCGGTGGACGGCTACGTCACCAACCTCAACGTGCACCGTGGCGACTATGCGCGCGTCGGTGAACCGAAGATGGCGGTGGTGGACATGAATTCGTTCTGGGTCTACGGCTTCTTCGAGGAAACCAAGCTGCCCCACGTGCGCGTGGGCGATAAAGCCGACATGCAGTTGATGAGCGGCCAGGTACTCAAGGGCCATGTGGAAAGCATTTCCCGGGGGATCTACGACCGTGACAACCCCGAGAGCCGCGAGCTGATCGCCGACGTCAACCCGACCTTCAACTGGGTACGCCTGGCCCAGCGGGTGCCGGTACGCATCCATATCGACGAGGTGCCCGAGGGCGTGCTGCTGGCGGCGGGCATCACCTGCACCGTGGTGGTCCGCCAAGACCCGCAGGACTGAGCCGCCAGCCGCCGGCGAAACAGCGGCTGGCGCGGGAGTGCGCTACTTGTAGTGCTTGTCGAGGATGACCTGGGCCTTGTCCAGGATCTGCGCCACCGTCAGGTCGTCGTTGCCCAGAAGGGCGACGATCTGCTTGTTCTGCAGCACGTCGGCGTTGGCTTGCTTGAGCTGCGCCCGACGGCTGATGACCATGTAGCTGGTGATCTGGCGGCGGTTGTGGATGTACGGCAGGTCGATGCCCTTGAGCATGGCCTGGCGGACGAAATCCCGGCGTTCCTGGCTGGCCATGCCACGGAAAGTGTCCGGGTAGGCCTGCTGGATGGTGGCCGAGTAGCGGCCGATATCTTCTTCCCGGGCTTGGGCGTACATCGCATCCTTGCTGGTGACCTGGCCCAACAACTGGTTGTAGTGCTGCTCGGCGGCCAGCAGTTGCTCGGGGCTCAGGCGTGCCTTGAGTGCTTCGCGCTCACCGCTGGCATTGCGGTCGTCGATGATCTTCGACCAGGCATAGGCGCTTGCCAGGTCACCTTGTTCCTCGTGGATCTGGACCAGGGCCTGTTGCGACACCGGATAGCCGTGCTGGGCCGAGCGTTCCAGCCAGCGCTGGGCCAGGGCCCGGTCCGCGGTCATGCCCTTGCGGCCGAAACGGTACACCTGGTACAGCCCGTATTCGGCGCACCAATCGTTCTGGCTGGCGGCGTAGGCCAGGTAGTCGAACGACTGGCGGTTGGGCGTGGCATCGCTGGCGTCGCTTTCCTGTTCGGCGATCATCGACAAATAGCAGAACGCCCGGTGCTGCTCGGGGGCGGCCAGTACCAGGCAGCTCTTGGCCGCCGGATAGTCGTTGTCGTTGAAGTGCGCCATGCCGATGCCGTAGAGCACATCGCTGTCCATCTGGCGGTTGCAGTCCTGGGTGTCGGGTACCTGCGGCAGCAGGGTCTGCAAGCTCAGCTTGGGCAGGCTGTCATTCAGGTCCGGGACCTTGGGCGCGGCAGGTTGCGGGGTTTCGGGAGAGCATGCGGCCAGTACGGCGAGCAAGATCAGTGGCAATGCCTTGAGCAATTTCAAAGGATGTTCCCTGGTCGGTGATGGAGAAAAGACAATGGCGCCGTGCAGCCTATGAGCCGCTTGGCGCAAGGATCGCCAGGGCCTGGGTCACGGTCGGTTCCAGGTCCAGGTCGGGGTTCTGCAACAGGGCCAGGACCTGGGGGTTTTGCAGGATGTCCAGTTGCGGGTCCCGCAGCTGCGCCTGGCGGGCGATGATCGCGTAGGTATAGAGCTGCAGCCGGTTGGTGAACGCAGGGAGCGCGCTGACCCGGCTCAGGGCCCGGTCCATGAAGGCATGGCGCTCGGCTGCCGGCATGCCCTCGAAGGCCGTGGGGCGCAGTTGATAGACGCCCGCTGTATACAGCGCGATGTTCTGTTCGCGGTTTTGCTGGCGCACGCTGTCCTGGCTGGTCAGCTGTGGGCTCAGCCGCTGGTACTCCTGCTCGCCTTCGCCCAGTTGCTGCGCGCTCATCTTCTGCTTCAGGGCCAGGATCTTCTGCTGGTCGTCCAGGGCCCTGGCCCAGCTGTAGGCCAGGGCCAGGTTGCCCTTGTTGGTATGCAGGCGCACCAGGGTCTGCTGGGCGTCGGTGTCGCCATGGCGCGCCGAGCGCTCCAGCCAGCGCAGGCCCAGGGCGGTGTCCGGGGTTTGCCCGCGCATCCCGAAGGTGAAGTTCTGGAACATGCCGAATTCGGCGCAGGAGTCGTTCTTGCGTGCCGAGTAGGCCATGTAGCCAAAGGCCTCGCGATCACGCTCGGCACTGTCCTTGGTGCTGTCTTGCTCCGCGATCTTCGCCAGGTAGCACAACGCCCGGTCGTAGCTGGGCGCGGCCATGATCAGGCAACTGCGCGCCAGCTCGGGTTGGTCGTGGTCGTACAGCTGGTAGCCGAGGCCGAACAGCAGCTCGCTGTCCAGCTGGGTGGTGCAGTACTGGTTGGGCGTGGCTTGGGGCAGCAACTGGTCGAGGCCGACCTTGGGCAGGGTCGCGTTCAGCGCTTCGTCCGGCGACGGTTCGCCACAGCCGATGAGCAAGGTGGCCAGGGCCAGTGGCAGCAAGTGTTGGGGCTTCAATGACGGATTCCTGGTCTGCTTTGGGCGAAGTAGCGCATGGGCGGGCAGGAAAGGGCGGGAGGGGCAGCTTCAGCAGTTCCGTGCTTGAGACGCCAGCGATTCCATGCGGCTTGATCGAGGCCCGGGGCCTTGAGTGCGCGCATTCTACTAAGATTGCGCCGGGCTACAACCTGGACCGTCGCACTCGGAGTTTGCGTGCGGCCTGAAGGGCATGGGGCATTTGCCTCGCCATGAGGCGGATCTATATATTCGCCACCCTTTGGTGCCGGTTCTTGAGTGGAAAGAGGGCCGGCAGATCGAACGAGCAAGGAGTGCGCGGGTGCGTTATGTCGGCAAGGTGTTGATCTTCCTGGTGATGCTGGCCTGTGGGGCGGGTGCCTATGATTCGGGCTGGGATTATTTTGCCCTCAGGGTGACCGGTGTCTATGCCCCTGCCCAGGTAGTCGGCGTCAGCCGGTCACGGATGGTCGGGGTGCAGAGCGGTCACAGCTATCACTCGACCCGAACGGTGTCCTATGTGGTCGCCGATGGTAGTGTGCTGACCCACACGTTCGGCAGTGAATTTTCCGACTCCCAGGTGGGCGATACGGTGGGGGTGTTCTATAACCCCGCCAACCCCGCCGAGGTCATCCCCGATACCTGGACCCAGCTGTACTTTGCCTCGTTGCTGAGCATTGGGACCCTGGTGGCGCTGGGCATGTTATTTGGCCTCTGAATGGCCTGCGGCCGCGGCGTTGTCGGGGTTGCGCTTGGCCAGGATGGCCAGGCCCCGGGCCACGGTGTCCTCCAGGCCGAGTTTTTCGTTGACCAGCAGGGTGTGCAGCGCCGGGTCTTGCCACAGGTTCACGGCGGGGCCCGTGAGGTTGGCTTGCCGGGCAATCAGTACGTAGGCGTAGAGCTGGCGGCGCTTCTGGAAGTCCGGATTGGGCTCCAGGGCATCCACCACGTTGGCCATGAACTGCCGACGCTGCAAGGGCGACAGGCCCTCGAATGCCTGGGGGTGGTTCATGTAGACGTCGGCCATGTGCAGGGCGATCAGCTCCTTGCGATCGGCCTTTTTGCGCAGCTCCAGTGGTGGCAACTGAGCGAGTAGCTGCTGGTAGTGCTGCTCGCCTTCGGCGATTTGTGCCGGGCTCATGGCCTGCTTCAGCGGCTCGAGGTTCTCGGCATCGCCCAGCACCCTGGCCCAGGCATAGGCCAACGCCAGCTTGTTCTGCTTCTTGCTCTGGCTGAGCATTTCCTCCTGCGCCTCGAGTGCGCCGTGCCGCGCCGAGCGTTCGAGCCAGGCCATGGCCAGGGCCTTGTCGGGTGGCTGCTTCAATTTGCCGATGCTGTAGATGTCGTACAGCGCCCACTGCGCGCAGCCTTCGTTTCTCTTGGCGGCATAGGCGATGTAGTTGAACGCCTCGCTTTTGGCATAGACGTTGGGGCGCTCGGCGGTGACCATGGCCAAGCTGCAAAGGCTGCGGGTGTAGCGGGGGGCGGCCATGGCCAGGCAGCTCCTGGCCATTTGCACTTCTTCGCTGGCGAACTGGGTGCGCAGCACGCCATGGCTTTCCTGGTCTTCATCGATCAGCAGGCGGCCGATGCCGAACAGCAATTCGCTGTCCATGTCCGCCGTGCAATACGCATTGGCCTCGGCCTTGGGCAGGATCTGCTCCAGGCCGAGATCGGGCAGGCTCTGGTCCAGTTTTTCGTCTGGCGAGGAGAGTTCGCAGCCGGTCAGCAAGGTGAACAGGGCCAGCGGCAGGGCACTACGACAGTTCAATGGCTAGTCTCTGGGGGATCGATCAAGGGCATGGCGTGTCCTGGCGCGTGGCTGGTACGCACAAGCGCCGGGTGAGTTGTTAAGACTCGGCAGCGTCAGAGCTTGGCGGCCAGGCCGAAGCGCTTCATCAGCCCCTTCTCCAGCAAGCCCTTGGGCAAAAGGTTGGCCAGTAGCGGCAGGGCGCGGCTGCCGTTGCCCAGGCGGACCAGGCGCGGCGGGTTGGGCTGTTGCACGGCCTTGAGCAGGCCGGCGGCGAACTCGCTGGCCGGGGTCGGCTTGTCCTGAGAGGCCTTGGCCCGGGAGCGGATGCCCTCGCGCAGCGGCCACCAGGGCGATTGTTCGTTGAGCAGTTGTTCGGCTTCATGCCCGGCGTTCTTGGCAAAGCTGGAGGCGATGGCCCCGGGCTGCACTTCCATGACCTTGATGCCGAACGGTGCCAGCTCCATGCGCAGGGCATCGCTCAAGGCGTGCACCGCGGCTTTCGAGGCGCAATAGGCGCCGGCAAATGGCGTGACCAGCACCCCGGACACACTGCCGATATTCACCACCAGGCCACGGCTGCGGCGCAGCACCGGGAACAGCGCGCGGGTCACCCCGACCACTGCGAACACGTTGGTTTCGAACTGGCGCTGCATGGCCTCCACGCCGCCATCGAGCAGCGGGCCCATGGCGCCGTAGCCGGCGTTGTTGATCAGCACATCGAGGCCGCCGTGCTGTTGGTTGATGTCCTCGGCCAGGGCGGCCAGGGCCGCGCCGTCATTCACGTCCAGCTGCACCGCGTGGAAGCCGGCGGCTTGCAGGGCGGCGACGTCCTCGGCCTTGCGGGCGCTGGGCAGGACGGTGTAGCCGGCCTGTTTGAAGGCATCTGCCAGGGCGCGGCCGATGCCGCTGGAACAACCGGTGATCAACGCTACGGGCATGGCGCGGTCCTTGTGCTGGGCGATGGGAAGGGGATCAGCGAGAGAAACTACCCTGTAAACGCTCGGCGCGAAACTCCAGGGTTTGCGGGCGATAGCCCGGGCGTAGCGGTGGCAGGGGCAGGCAGTCCTGCCAGCTAGCGCCGGCCTGCAATTCTCCGGGGCCGCGATAGCGTGGGGCGCTGTACTGGTTGTCGGCGAGGTTCACCGTGTCGCCCGGGGCGTAAGCGGCGACGCGCCAGCGCAGTTCGGTCAGGGGGACTTTGTTGCCGTTGTTGAGCTTGACCTGTAGCGGGCGGTCGGCGGGGCAGTGTTCGGGGGCGTAGGTCAGGCGCAGTTCCAGGCGCGCCAGCTGCTGGGCTTCGCGGTTGTCCAGCCAGACCACCCAGCCGGCCACCAGGGCCAGGCCGCAGGCGGCGGCCAGGGACACCGGGACGGCCTTGGCGGGGTAGCGCAGGAGCAGGACCAGCCAGGTGATGATCAGCAGAACGCCGATGAACATGACGCGAACCTCTGGGGAATGTGGGTGCATCCTACCTAAGCGTAGGTGGGGTTGGCGATGGTGGGGGTTGTGGGGCGGGGCGGCCTGATAGCCGGCCCGGGCTCTTTGGGTTTTGTGTACATATCCGTTGCTGCGGGTGTGGCGGCTGGCGGTTTCGCCCTTACGGCGAGTCCCTTTTGTCAGTCGCCCGGGGTGCCGGCCCAGACAAAAGGAACCAAAAGGTCTTGCCCCCACGTCCGGCCGCTCGCTGCGCTCGGGTTCCCTCGTTCCGGTACTTCTCAGGGGGCATCGCTTCCAGCGATGTCCTCGACTGCGTCGAGGGGCGCTGCGCGCCATTCCCCTGATAAGCACCTGCACTCGGCCTCCCCAGGGGGCGGGTGGGTCAAGATCACCAGCCCCACGGCGCGCCCTACCGGGCGGCGCATCGCGGGGTGTGGTGCGCTTCGTGTAGCCGCTGCCAAAGGCTGCGTACGGGCGCGTAGCGGCCGTGGGGCGTGGGGGTGGGAGGCTCGGGCTAGAGCCTTTGTCCGGTGCATTTGTCTGTGGGCGTCGGGGTATGTCGTAAACGCATCTTTGCGTGGCGTCCATAGGCATCTGGGCTCTGCGTGGCGGTCATACCATCGCATCCAAAGGGCGCAGCTTCAGGGCTGGCCTCACCGAGACGAAAGGCGCAGCGCCGCCGCTGGGAGAGACGTGATGTTCAGCAAGCAAGACCAGATCCAGGGCTACGACGATGCACTGCTGGCGGCGATCAATGCCGAGGAGCAGCGCCAGGAAGACCACATCGAGCTGATTGCGTCGGAGAACTACACCAGCAAGCGAGTGATGCAGGCCCAGGGCAGCGGCTTGACCAACAAGTACGCCGAAGGGTACCCGGGCAAGCGCTACTACGGCGGTTGCGAGCATGTGGACAAGGTCGAGGCCCTGGCCATCGAGCGGGCCAAGCAGTTGTTCGGCGCCGACTACGCCAACGTCCAGCCGCATTCCGGTTCGTCGGCCAACAGCGCCGTGTACCTGGCCTTGCTGCAGGCTGGCGACACCATCCTCGGCATGAGCCTGGCCCACGGCGGGCACTTGACCCACGGGGCCAAGGTGTCGTCCTCGGGCAAGCTGTACAACGCGGTGCAATACGGGATCGACACCAACACCGGGCTGATCGACTACGACGAGGTCGAGCGCCTGGCCGTGGAGCACCAGCCGAAGATGATCGTCGCCGGCTTCTCGGCCTATTCCAAGACCCTGGATTTCCCGCGCTTCCGGCAGATCGCCGACAAGGTCGGGGCGCTGCTGTTCGTCGACATGGCCCACGTTGCCGGGCTGGTGGCTGCCGGCTTGTATCCCAACCCGATCCCGTTCGCCGACGTGGTCACCACCACCACCCACAAGACCCTGCGCGGTCCCCGTGGCGGGCTGATCCTGGCCAAGGCCAACGAGGAGATCGAGAAGAAGCTCAACGCCGCGGTGTTCCCCGGCGCCCAGGGTGGCCCGCTGATGCATGTGATCGCCGCCAAGGCGGTGTGCTTCAAGGAGGCCCTGGAGCCTGGCTTCAAGGCCTACCAGAAGCAGGTGATCGACAACGCCCAGGCCATGGCCGGCGTGTTCGTCAAACGTGGCTACGATGTAGTGTCCGGCGGCACCGATAACCATCTGTTCCTGGTCAGCCTGATCCGCCAGGGCCTGACCGGCAAGGATGCCGATGCCGCCCTGGGCCGCGCCCATATCACCGTGAACAAGAACGCCGTGCCCAACGACCCGCAGTCGCCGTTCGTCACCTCCGGCCTGCGCATCGGTACCCCGGCGGTCACCACCCGTGGCTTCAAGGTCGCCCAGTGCACCGAGCTGGCCGGCTGGATCTGCGACATCCTCGATCACCTCGGCGATGCCGATGTCGAGGCCAATGTCGCCCGCCAGGTGGCGACCCTGTGCGCCGATTTCCCGGTCTACCGCTGAGAGCCGCCATTGGAGCAATGACTATGCAACGCTACTCGGGCTTCGGCCTCTTCAAGCACTCTCTCAGCCACCATGAAAACTGGCAGCGCATGTGGCGCACGCCGACCCCGAAGAAGGTCTACGACGTGGTCATCGTCGGCGGTGGCGGCCATGGCCTGGCCACGGCCTATTACCTGGCCAAGGAACACGGCATCACCAACGTCGCGGTGGTGGAGAAGGGCTGGCTGGG
Source organism: Pseudomonas piscis (assembly GCF_009380155.1). GTDB lineage: Bacteria > Pseudomonadota > Gammaproteobacteria > Pseudomonadales > Pseudomonadaceae > Aquipseudomonas > Aquipseudomonas piscis. The sequence goes on from NZ_WHUV01000006.1 coordinate 191,894, forward strand.
CGGCGGCAACACCGCGCGCAACACCACCATCGTGCGTTCCAACTACCTGTGGGATGAGTCGGCGCAGCTCTACGAGCATGCGATGAAGCTCTGGGAAGGCCTGTCCCAGGACCTGAACTACAACGTGATGTTCTCCCAGCGCGGGGTCTACAACCTGTGCCACACCCTGCAGGACATCCGTGACTCCGAGCGCCGGGTCAGCGCCAACCGCCTCAACGGCATCGATGGCGAGCTGCTCAACACCCAGCAGGTGGCGGACGAGATTCCCTACCTGGACTGCTCGAAGAACACCCGTTATCCGATCCTCGGCGCTACCGTCCAGCGCCGTGGCGGCGTGGCCCGTCACGATGCCGTGGCCTGGGGTTTCGCCCGGGCCGCCGACGCCCTGGGCGTGGACCTGATCCAGCAGACCGAAGTGATCGGCTTTCGCAAGGAAAACGGCGCCTGCATCGGCGTCGAGACCACCAAGGGCTTCATCGGGGCCAAGCGCGTGGGCGTGGTCACCGCCGGTAACTCCGGGCACATGGCCAAGCTGGCGGGCTTTCGCCTGCCGATCGAGTCGCACCCGCTGCAAGCGCTGGTATCGGAGCCGATCAAGCCGATTATCGACAGCGTGATCATGTCCAACGCGGTGCACGGCTACATCAGTCAGTCCGACAAGGGCGACCTGGTGATCGGCGCCGGCATCGACGGCTGGGTCGGTTATGGCCAGCGCGGTTCCTATCCGGTGATCGAGCACACCATCCAGGCCATCGTCGAGATGTTCCCGATCCTTTCCCGGGTGCGCATGAACCGCCAGTGGGGCGGCATCGTCGATACCAGCCCGGACGCCTGCCCGATCATTTCCAAGACCCCGGTGCCGAACATGTTCTTCAACTGTGGCTGGGGTACCGGCGGCTTCAAGGCCACCCCGGGCTCGGGCAACGTGTTCGCCGCCAGCCTGGCCAAGGGCGAGATGCATCCGCTGGCCGCGCCGTTCTCCATCGACCGTTTCCACAACGGCGCCCTCATTGACGAACATGGCGCTGCGGCCGTCGCCCACTAACTAAAGGCCCCGTGAAAACTACTGCGCTCGGCAATACCGCGTTAAAAACAGGCTCGAAATGCTCACTTAGTAAACTAAGCTCCGCTTTCTCCCCTGTTTTTGCCTTGTCTTGCCTTCGCTCGCTACGTTTTCACGGCGCTTTAGAGGAGAAACCCCATGTTGCACATCTTCTGTCCTCACTGCGGCGAGCTGCGCTCCGAAGAGGAATTCCATTCGTCCGGCCAGGCCCATATCCCTCGGCCGCTGGACCCCAATGCCTGCACCGACGAGCAGTGGGGCGACTACATGTTCTTCCGTGACAACCCCCGTGGCCTGCACCACGAGCTGTGGATCCATGCCGCCGGGTGCCGCCAGTACTTCAACGCCACCCGCGACACCGTGACCTACGAAATCCTCGAAACCTACAAGATCGGTACCAAGCCGCAATTCACCGCCAAGGCCGCGGGAGAGAAGGTATGAGCCAGACCAATCGCCTGTCCAACGGCGGACGCATCGACCGCAACAAGGTCCTGACCTTCACCTTCAACGGCCAGAGCTACAAGGGCTTCGAGGGCGACACCCTGGCCTCGGCGCTGCTGGCCAACGGGGTCGATATCATCGGCCGCAGCTTCAAGTACTCGCGGCCCCGGGGCATCTTCGCCGCCGGTTGCGAGGAGCCCAACGCGGTGCTGCAGATCGGCGCCACCGAAGCGACCCAGGTCCCCAACGTGCGGGCCACCCAGCAGGCGCTGTACCAGGGCCTGGTGGCCACCAGCACCAACGGCTGGCCCAGCGTCAACAACGACATGATGGGGATTCTCGGCAAGGTCGGCGGCAAGCTGATGCCGCCGGGCTTCTACTACAAGACCTTCATGTATCCGCAGTCGTTCTGGATGACCTACGAGAAGTACATCCGCAAGGCCGCAGGCCTGGGCCGCTCGCCCACCGAGAACGATCCGGACAGCTACGACAACATGAACCACCACTGCGACGTGCTGGTAGTCGGTGCCGGGCCTGCGGGCCTGGCCGCCGCCCTGGCCGCCGCTCGCAGCGGTGCGCGGGTGATCCTCGCCGATGAGCAGGAAGAGTTCGGCGGCAGCCTGCTGGACAGCCGCGAGAGCCTGGACGGCAAGCCTGCCGCCGAGTGGGTGGCCAGCGCCCTGGCCGAGCTCAAGGCCCTGCCGGAAGTGATCCTGCTGCCACGGGCCACGGTCAACGGCTATCACGACCACAACTTCCTGACCATTCACGAACGCCTCACCGACCACCTGGGAGACCGTGCGCCCATCGGCCAGGTGCGCCAGCGCATCCACCGGGTGCGAGCCAAGCGTGTGGTGCTGGCCACCGGCGCCCACGAGCGGCCGCTGGTGTACGGCAACAACGACGTGCCGGGCAACATGCTCGCGGGCGCGGTTTCCACCTACGTGCGTCGCTACGGCGTGGCCCCGGGCAAGAAGCTGGTGCTGTCCACCAACAACGACCATGCCTATCGCGTGGCCCTGGACTGGCTCGACGCCAGCCTGCAAGTGGTGGCCATCGCCGATGCCCGGCACAACCCCCGTGGCGCCCTGGTGGAGGAAGCGCGGGCCAAGGGCATTCGCATCCTGACGTCCAGCGCGGTGATCGAGGCGCGCGGCAGCAAGCACGTGACCGGCGCCCGGGTGGCGGCCATCGACGTCAAGGCGCACAAGGTCACCAGCCCCGGCGAGTGGCTCGACTGCGACCTGATCGCCAGCTCCGGCGGCTACAGCCCGGTGGTGCACCTGGCTTCGCACCTGGGCGGCAAGCCGGTATGGCGCGAAGACATCCTCGGTTTCGTGCCGGGCGAAGCGCCGCAGAAGCGCGTGTGCGTGGGCGGCATCAATGGTGTCTACAGCCTGGGCGACTCCCTGGCCGATGGTTTCGAAGGCGGCGTGCGCGCGGCCAGCGAGGCTGGGTTCCAGGTAGTCGAGGGTGTGTTGCCCAAGGCCCTGGCCCGGCATGAAGAACCCACCCTGGCGCTATTCCAGGTGCCCCATGAAAAAGGCACCGCACGGGCGCCCAAGCAGTTCGTCGACCTGCAGAACGACGTCACCGCCGCCGCCATCGAACTGGCGACCCGCGAGGGCTTCGAGTCGGTGGAGCACGTCAAGCGCTACACCGCCCTGGGCTTCGGCACCGACCAGGGCAAGCTGGGCAACGTCAACGGCCTGGCCATCGCCGCCCGTTCGCTGAACGTCAGCATCCCGCAGATGGGCACCACCATGTTCCGCCCGAACTACACGCCGATCACCTTCGGCGCCGTGGCCGGGCGTCATTGCGGGCATATCTTCGAGCCGGTGCGCTTTACCGCGCTGCATGCCTGGCATGTGCAGAACGGCGCCAAGTTCGAGGACGTCGGCCAGTGGAAGCGGCCCTGGTACTTCCCGAAGAACGGCGAAGACCTGCATGCCGCGGTCAAGCGCGAATGCCAGGCGGTGCGCGACAGCGTCGGCCTGCTGGACGCCTCGACCCTGGGCAAGATCGATATCCAGGGGCCGGATGCCCGTGAATTCCTCAACCGCATCTACACCAACGCCTGGACCAAGCTCGACGTGGGCAAGGCCCGCTACGGCCTGATGTGCAAGGAAGACGGCATGGTCTTCGACGACGGCGTCACCGCCTGCCTGGCCGACAACCACTTCCTGATGACCACCACCACCGGTGGCGCGGCCCGCGTGCTGCAATGGCTGGAGATCTACCAGCAGACCGAATGGCCGGAGCTGAAGGTGTACTTCACCTCGGTCACCGACCACTGGGCCACCCTGACCCTGTCGGGCCCCAATAGCCGCAAGCTGCTCAGCGAAGTGACCGACATCGACCTGGACAAGGACGGCTTCCCGTTCATGACCTGGAAGGAAGGCCTGGTGGGCGGCGTGCCGGCCCGGGTGTTCCGGATTTCGTTCACCGGCGAGCTGTCCTATGAGGTCAACGTCCAGGCCAACTACGCCATGGGCGTGCTGGAGCAGATCGTCGAGGCGGGCAAGAAATACAACCTGACCCCTTACGGCACCGAGACCATGCACGTGCTGCGGGCCGAGAAGGGCTTCATCATCGTCGGCCAGGACACCGACGGCTCCATGACCCCTGACGATCTGAACATGGGCTGGTGCGTGGGCCGTACCAAGCCGTTCTCGTGGATCGGTTGGCGCGGGATGAACCGCGAGGACTGCGTGCGCGAGGAACGCAAGCAACTGGTGGGCCTCAAGCCGCTGGACCCGACCCAGTGGCTGCCCGAGGGCGCGCAGCTGGTGTTCAACCCCAAGCAGGCGATCCCCATGAGCATGGTCGGTCACGTGACTTCCAGCTACGCCCACAACTCCCTGGGGTATTCCTTCGCCCTGGCGGTGGTCAAGGGTGGCCTCAAGCGCATGGGCGAGCGGGTCTTCGCGCCCCTGGCCGATGGCCGGGTGATCGAGGCGGAAATCGTTTCTTCGGTGTTCTTCGATCCCAAGGGCGATCGGCAGAACGTCTAACCAGATCCCGTAGGAGCGAGGCTTGCCCGCGAAAAGGTAAGCGCGGTGCCTCAGCCAGAGCGCGATGTGCTCATCGCCGGCAAGCTCCGCCCCTACGGGTGTGATGCAAGAATTTGCAGATAGGTGCTCTATGACCGCAGTCAACGTTTACCAACAGCGCCCGAACGACGAAGCCAAGGCCCAATCGCCATTGCACCACGCCGACCTGCCGGGTCTGGTGGGCAAGGGCCGCAAGAACGCCGGGGTGATCCTGCGCGAGAAGAAATTCCTCGGCCACCTGACCCTGCGTGGCGATGGCCATGACCCGGCCTTCGCCGCGGGGGTGCACAAGGCCCTGGGCCTGGAACTGCCGGCCGCTTTGACCCTGGTGAGCAAGGGCGAGACCAGCCTGCAATGGCTGGGACCGGACGAGTGGCTGTTGATCGTGCCCGGTGGCGAGGAATTCGCCGCCGAGCAGAAGCTGCGCGAGGCCCTGGGCGAGTTGCATATCCAGATCGTCAACGTCAGCGGTGGCCAGCAGATTCTCGAACTGTCCGGCCCCGATGTGCGGCGGGTGCTGATGAAGTCCACCAGCTACGACGTGCACCCCAGCAACTTCCCGGTGGGCAAGGCGGTGGGCACGGTGTTCGCCAAGTCGCAGCTGGTGATCCGCCGCACCGGTGAGGAAACCTGGGAACTGCTGGTGCGCCGCAGCTTCTCAGACTACTGGTGGCTGTGGTTGCAGGATGCCGCCGCCGAATACGGCCTCAGCGTTCAGGCCTAGCAGCCTGCTAAGCCCTTGTCGCGGGCACGCCTCGCACCTGCGGCGGGATTGTAGGAGCGAGGCTGCCCGCGATTCGACCGCGTAGCGGTTGCCTATCAAGAACAGGAGTTGTCCAGCATGAGCCGCGCCCCCGACACATGGATCTTGACCGCCGACTGCCCCAGCGTGCTCGGCACGGTGGACGCGGTGACCCGCTTCCTGTTCGAGCAGGGCTGCTACGTCACCGAGCACCACTCCTTCGACGACCGGCTCTCGGGGCGGTTCTTCATTCGCGTGGAGTTCCGCCAGCCCGATGGCCTCGACGAGCAGGGCTTTCGCGAGGGGCTGGCCGAGCGCGCCAGGGCTTTCGAGATGAACTTCGAGCTGACGGCCCCGCATTACCGGCCAAAGGTGGTGATCATGGTCTCCAAGGCCGATCACTGCCTCAACGACCTGCTCTATCGCCAGCGCATCGGTCAGTTGCCCATGGACGTGGTGGCGGTGGTGTCCAACCACCCGGACCTCAAGCCCCTGGCCGACTGGCATCAGATTCCCTATCACCATTTCCCCCTCGACCCCAACGACAAGCCAGGCCAGGAGCGCCAGGTGTGGCAGGTGATCGAGGCGTCCGGCGCCGAATTGGTGATCCTCGCCCGCTACATGCAGGTGCTGTCGCCGGACCTGTGTCGCAAGCTCGACGGCAAGGCGATCAACATCCACCACTCGCTGTTGCCGGGGTTCAAGGGTGCCAAGCCCTACCACCAGGCCTACAACAAGGGCGTGAAGCTGGTGGGGGCCACCGCCCACTACATCAACAACGATCTGGACGAGGGCCCGATCATCGCCCAGGGCGTGGAGGTGGTGGACCACAGCTACTATCCCGAGGACCTGATCGCCAAGGGCCGCGATATCGAATGCCTGACCCTCGCCCGGGCGGTGGGTTACCACATCGAGCGCCGGGTGTTCCTCAACGGCAACCGCACGGTAGTGCTTTAAACCAAGCCTCAAGCTGCAAGCGAGAGGCGATAAGCAAAAAAGCGACACGCTCCAAGCCGCAAGAACGCGGTGTGTACTCTTCTTGCGGCTCGAAGCTTGCCGCTTGAAGCTGGCTCCACTTTCGTCACAACAACAACTACAGAGGTGACAAGCATGTCTGGTAATCGTGGTGTGGTGTATCTGGGCAGCGGCAAGGTCGAGGTACAGAAGATCGACTATCCGAAAATGCAGGACCCACGCGGCAGGAAGATCGAGCACGGTGTCATCCTGCGCGTGGTTTCCACCAACATCTGCGGTTCGGACCAGCACATGGTCCGTGGCCGTACCACCGCCCAGGTCGGCCTGGTGCTGGGCCATGAGATCACCGGCGAGGTGATCGAGAAGGGCAGCGACGTCGAGAACCTGAAGATCGGCGACCTGGTCTCGGTGCCGTTCAACGTGGCTTGCGGGCGCTGCCGTTCCTGTAAGGAGCAGCACACCGGGGTCTGCCTGACCGTCAACCCGGCCCGCGCCGGCGGTGCCTATGGCTACGTCGACATGGGTGACTGGACCGGTGGCCAGGCCGAGTACGTACTGGTGCCTTATGCCGACTTCAACCTGCTGAAGCTGCCGGATCGCGACAAGGCCATGGAGAAGATCCGCGACCTGACCTGCCTGTCCGACATCCTGCCTACCGGCTACCACGGCGCGGTGACCGCCGGTGTCGGCCCCGGTAGCACTGTGTATGTGGCCGGTGCTGGCCCGGTGGGCCTGGCAGCGGCGGCTTCCGCGCGCCTGCTGGGGGCGGCAGTGGTGATCGTCGGTGACGTCAACCCGGTGCGCCTGGCCCATGCCAAGGCCCAGGGCTTCGAGATCGCCGACCTGTCCAAGGACACCCCGCTGCACGAGCAGATCGCCGCCTTGCTGGGCGAGCCGGAAGTGGATTGTGCGGTGGATGCGGTGGGCTTCGAAGCCCGTGGCCATGGTCATGCCGGTGCCCAGCACGAGGCTCCGGCCACCGTGCTCAACTCGCTGATGGGCGTGGTGCGGGTGGCGGGCAAGATCGGTATTCCCGGGCTGTACGTCACCGAAGATCCGGGCGCGGTGGATGCCGCCGCCAAGCTGGGCAGCCTGAGCATTCGCTTCGGCCTGGGCTGGGCCAAGTCCCATAGCTTCCATACCGGCCAGACCCCGGTGATGAAGTACAACCGCCAGTTGATGCAAGCCATCATGTGGGACCGGATCAACATCGCCGAAGTGGTGGGCGTGCAGGTCATCAGCCTCGACGACGCGCCACGTGGCTACGGCGAGTTCGATGCCGGCGTGCCGAAGAAATTCGTCATCGACCCGCACAAGCTGTTCAGCGCGGCCTGAACCCTGCGATAGCGACAAAGGGCGACCCACGGTCGCCCTTTTTCGTTGCCGAACCCTGTAGCCGCTGTCGAGCACCAGCGAGGCTGCGTACGGGGGCGCAGCGCTCGCCAACCACCCCTACGTTGCATCAGTCACACCCTGGACTCCGGCCTGGCGGCCCGTGCCGTGCGCGGCCTGCGGCAGCGGCTACACGAAGCGAGGTTGTCGCCAGTTCATTCCGGCCACAGGATCAATAGCCTTGGCCGGGATAGCTGAACCAGTGCTGTCCGTTGAGCACCTGGCTGACGAAGGCCGGGTCATACAAGCCCGGTGCATCGCGCTGGAAACGCGAACGCCATTGCGGCAGCCACCAGTAGTCGAGCGCCGTACTCCTTGGGAACACCACCAGCTGCATGACGGCCTGGCCGATGGCGCCACGCTGGTACAGCCCGTGGGTGGCGTCCATCCAGCCCAGGTAGTAATCGATGGGCAGCGCGAGCATCAAGGCCGTGGCATGCACCTTTTGCGTCTCGCTGCGCTGCGGGTCGGCCAGCAGCGCCAGCGCTTCGCAGTAGTGGGCCGCGGGCCGTTGGACGATCGCCTGGGTCGCCGGGTCTTGAAGAATACCTAGGGGCCCGCCGTTGTCTCGCCAGTCGGCGCCCTGGCTGTCGTTGACATACTGGTCGATGAATTCGCTCAAGGGGCCGGAGGCCACGGGCGACCCCGGGCAGGAGGCGCTATCGACCGGGGTGCCGATGCGCCAGATGGCCACGCATGCCGTGAGGGCTAGCAGGATGCAGCAATAGAGCATGGGTTTCATTGGGCGCTTCCGTGCGGCGTTGGCCAGTCTGGAACCAGGCACATGGAACCATGGCCTTGGTTTTGGCGTGCGAAGTGTACCGTGCGCCGTTTTGCTGGCAAGCCGGATGCAGCAAGGGGCCCTGTCAGTACAGGGGCACGTCAGAGCGCTGCCAACTGCCCCTGGTACAGCACCGGTCCGGTCGGTTGCCCGGTAGGTGAACCACCGGAGGGCTCAAGGCTCACGGCCAGGGCAATTGGCGCGCCCAGCAGAGTGCGCTTGGCTTGGTCCAGGTTGATCCTGCCCTTGCCACCCACCGGCACCACGCCAAGGGAGATTGGCTTGCCGTCGGCGGTAATCGCCCACAGCTCCAGGCTACGATCCAGACCCAGCGCCGGGAGGGTCAATGGCTCGACTTGCAGGTACTGGGCGTGGGCCAGGATGCGCAATGCCGGTTGCTGCTCGGCACTGAGCAACGTGGCGCTGTAGCGCACCTGGTCGTGCTGCTGGATAAAGCCGATGTACAAGGTTGCCAGCACGGCACAGGTGGCAAGAGCCAGGCGCAGGCGCTTCCACAATGGATTCTTGTCCGGCAGGTGCAGTACCTGTGGTTCGATGCGTGCCTGGATGTTGTGCCACACACGCTCCGGCACATCCTTCTCCGGCAAGGCGTCTGTTAGCACGCCCAGGCTTTCCTGCCATTTCGCCAGCTCTTGGCGCAGTGCCGGATCGTCCAGCAACAGCGTCTCGAAACGCCGTCGGGCGGCGCCACGCATCAGGCCAATGGCGTAGTCGGCAGCCAGGGCGCGACGTCGCGCAGGGGTTTGATAATTCATGATTCCAGGCACCGGCGCAGGCGTTCCATGCCACGGCGAATCCAGGACTTCACCGAGCCCAGGGGCGCAGCCAGGTACTCGGCCAGCTCCGAGCTGGACAGGCCCCGGAAATAGGCCACGGTAATGGACTGGCGCTGCATCCCCTCTAGGCTTTCCAGGCAGCGGTTCAGGGCCTTGGCTTGCCGGGCACTGTCCAGTTGTTCGTGGGCTGAGGCCGTCTCGTCCAGCAACTGTTGTTCTTCGTGATCCTGCAAGGGGCGTTCACGTTGTTTACGCAGCTGGTCGATGGCCTGGTTGCGAGTGATGTTGATCATCCAGGTCATGGGGGCCGAGAGATGTGGTTGGTAGTGACTGGCGTTGTTCCAGATGCGTACGAAACTTTCCTGAAGAACCTCCTCGGCCAGGTCCCGTCGCCCCATGAAGTGCAGCGCAATGCCATGCAGGCGCGGGGCAACGCTGTGGTACAGAGCCTCAAAAGCGCGGCGATCTCCCAGTGAGCACTGGGCCAGCAAGTGTCTGAGAGGATCTGGGTCGAGACTGGAAATGGCGGTTCTCCAGGCAGGCAGGAAGGGGACGAATGACGACCGACGACAGGGCATGCAGCCTGAGGTTAGTCCAGGGTCGGTCGTTGTTCCATTCACCTTCGTCCACCTCATGGCTGTACCGGTCCCGACGGACGGGGCCGGCACTCAGGACTCAGCCTTTGGGCAAGAGCACCCTGTCGATCACCTGGATCACACCGTTGGACTGGTTGACGTCATAGGTGGTGATGTCGGCGACACTCCCTTTTTCATCCTTGATCTGGATGTTGTGCGGGCCATTCATCATCAGCCACAGCTTGCCGCCGGACACGGTAGTCAGTTCGGCCTTGCCGCCGCCCGCCTGGATCCGCCTGGACAGCTCCATCATGTCCAGCTTGCCGGCGACCACGTGGTAGGTGAGCACGTGGGTCAGGGCTGCCTTGTTCTCCGGCTTGAGCAGGGTGTCGACGGTGCCGGCAGGAAGCGCGGCAAAGGCTGAATTGACAGGGGCGAACACGGTGAACGGACCTTTGCCCTTCAAGGTCTGGACCAGCCCGGCGGCTTTCACCGCTGCTACCAGGGTGGTGTGATCGGCGGAATTGACCGCATTGTCGATGATGTCCTTGGTCGGCAGCATGGCCTGGCCGCCAACCATGACGGTGTCGTGGTTCATTTCGGCGGCCTGGACGCTGGCCAGGCCCATGGCAGTGCCCAAGGTCAGGCTCAACAGGCTGGCAATCAAGGGGGCTTTGATCGAGTTGCGCTTCATGATGGTGATCCTTGTGAGAGTACGGCCAGACAATTTCTGTCCGTGTGGGGTATACGCAGACCACCGGCTCTTGGATGCTTTTTTTTTCGACTAGATTTCAAGCAACCGGGGATCTTGCGGTCCCTCGGAACATTCGTCTGCGCCATGAGTCCAACGACTGTTTTCCCGCCACCCGATTCCGGGTGGTTTCTCGCCCCATGAGGTTGTTTCGATGAATATTCCACGCGGTTTCGCCCTGGCTACCCTGATGACCCTGGCAGCCGGTTCGGCCCTGGCCGGCGGTTTCAGCCTGAACGATGCGGCCAATGCCATTTCCGGCATGCAGGGTGGCGACAAGGCTGCCGCTGCGGCACCGACCTCGCAGACCGCCGGCCTGCTCGGCGCCCTGGGTTCGCAGCTCAATGTCACCCCCCAACAAGCCATCGGCGGCACCGGCGCCATGCTCGGCCTGGCGAAGAACCAACTGAGCGGCTCGGACTACTCGCAACTGAGCAAGAGCGTGCCGGGCCTGGACAAACTGTCGGGCAGCAATGCCCTGGGCAGCCTCGGTGCCTTGGGCGGCCTGCTCGGCCAGTCGTCGGGCCAGAACGCCGGGCTGGACAACGCCCTGGGTAACGTCAAGAACACCAGTGACCTGAACAATGCGTTCGGCGCCCTGGGCATGGACAGCGGCATGGTCGGGCAATTCGCCCCGGTGATCCTGCAGTACCTGGGCCAGCAAGGGGTGGGCGGCTCGCTGCTGCAAAGCCTGAGCAGCATCTGGGGCGTGGCCAAGTAAGGCGACGGCCCCGGTGCCATGGCGCCGGGGCCAATCCTCCAGTGTTCGGCGAATCGGGCCTGTGATATATCTCGCGCCCCGTTTTCCAAGGAAGCCCGAACGCGATGTTCATGGATGCACTGAAGATGTCTCTGCCCGCCAATGCGGTGCTTGGTTTTACCCTCTACATGCTGGGCGCGGCTCTGGTTTTCGCCCTCTACGCTTTCATCTACACCCGCCTGACGCCCCATAACGAATTCGCCCTGATCCGCCAGGGCAACAGTGCGGCGGCCATCGCCCTGGCCGGTGCCTTGCTGGGCTTCGCGATCCCGGTGGCCAGTGCCATTTCCCACTCCATCTCGATCATCGACTTCCTGCTCTGGGCGGCGATTGCCGCCGTGGTGCAGTTGCTGGCGCTGTTGGCCGTGAGCCTGACGCTCAAGGGCTTGTCCCGGCGCATCGTCGACCAGGAGAACGCCGCGGCGATCCTGGTGGCTGCGGTTTCCGTCGGTGTCGGCCTGCTGAATGCGGCCTGCATGACTCCATCGACCTGAGGGCGCAGCGATGAAACGCAGTAGAAGCGTGCGCCTGGTACTGCTGGGCAGCGTGCCGTTCGCCCTGGCGGCCTGTGATGGCCAGCCCCAGGCGACCCGGGTCGTGCGCCAGGTCCAGCATTTCAGCACCCCAGAGGAGTGCGCCCAGGCGCAGGTTCCCATGGATATCTGCCTGGACGCCCGTCACGATGCCTGGGCATATGGCCAGGAGGAGGGGCCGCGTTATTGGGACCTGAAGCGTTGCGAGGCGGATTTCCTGCCGGGTGCTTGCACCATCTCCAGCGATGGCCGGGCCTATGTGCCGATGTTCTATGGGTTCGCCCTGACCACTGATCGCACGGTGCCGGTTACTCCAGAGGACGAGCAGCAGGCGGCGACCGATAGTTCCAACAGCAGCTCCAGTAGCACCGGTTCCAGTAGCGGCAGTAGCTCGGTCAGTGGTGGTGGTGGTGGTGGTGGTGGTGGTGGTGGTGGTGGTGGTGGTGGTCACAGTTCGAGCTCTTCGGGTTCGAGTTTCTGGCGCTGGATCGGCCTGGATTCGACGCCTGAGCCACGCTACTTCACCGAAGGCCTGTACAAGGAGCGTGACGCCCAGGGCGGTGAACGCTTGAGTACCCTCGGCCAGCAGGTCGAGGGCGGCAAGAGCTTCCCCGGCGCCAGCAGCGGCCGTTTCGCTATCTCCAGCCCCGAGCACTTCACCAGCACGGGCAGTTCCTTCTCCGGTGCCCATGAGGTGGTCAGTCGCGGCGGTTTCGGCTCCAGCTCCAGCTCCGGCCACAGCAGCTGGGGGTTCGGTTCTTGAAGCGGGTCCACAGCACGCCGCGCCCGGACTGGCAGGCCACGGCGCAGCGACTGGGGTTCGCCTTCCATACCTTCGATGGCGAGCCCTATTGGGACGAGTCGGCCTACTACCAGTTCAGCCTGCGGCAGATCGAGGAGCACCTGGAGGACCCGACCCAGGCGCTGCATGAGTTGTGCATGGAGCTGGTGGCCGAGGTGGTGGAGAGCGAGGAACTGCTGCAGCGCCTGGCCATTCCCGAGGCGTTCCACGAGCTGGTCCGCAGCTCGTGGAAGCGCCGCGACCCACACCTCTATGGCCGCATGGACCTGTGCTACGACGGCCACGGCCCGGCCAAGCTGCTGGAGACCAACTACGACACCCCGACCTCGCTGTATGAGGCCAGCTTCTTCCAGTACGTCTGGCTCGAACAGCAGATGCAGCGTGGCCAGCTGCCGGCGCGGTGCGACCAGTTCAACAGCATCGAGGACAAGCTGCTGCAAGCCTTCGTGCAGGGCGGTTTCGGCTCGCCGTTGTACTTTTCCTCGGTCCGTGGCTCGGTGGAAGACCGGGGCACCGTCGAATACCTGCGCGACATCGCCCGCCAGGCCGGCCTGCGCACGCGGATGATCGATATCGAGGACATCGGCCTCGATGCTGGCGGGCGTTTCGTCGACCTGCAGGGCACGCTCATCGACAATCTGTTCAAGCTCTATCCATGGGAGCAGATGTTCAACGAAGACTATGGCCGGGCCATCGCCGCTAGCCGCACCGGCTTCGTCGAGCCGCCATGGAAGGCGATCCTCTCCAACAAGGGCGCCATGGCCCTGCTCTGGGAACGTCATCCGGGGCATCCGAACCTACTGCCGGCGTTCATCGACGAGCAGCCGGCCGGCGACCTGCAACCGGGCTGGGTACGCAAGCCGTTCTTTTCCCGGGAGGGCGCCAATGTGCAGATCCGCACAAACGCTGGCGAACGGTTGAGCGAGGCCGGGCCCTACGGCGCGGGCCCGAGCATTCGCCAGCAGTTCCAGCCGTTGCCGAACTTCGCCGGCAACCACACCGTGATCGGTAGCTGGGTGATCGGCGACCGGCCGGCGGGGATCGGCATTCGCGAGGACAACTCGCCGATCACCAAGGACAGCAGCCGTTTCCTGCCCCATGTGATCCTCGACTGAACCCTATCCGATACCGCCTCGCAGGGGGCGTGTCGTCGTTTACAAAAAAATCCCCGCTAAGCCTGGCGCTGCAAGTGCCGGGCTAGAGGGTTCTTTTTGGCATGGGCCGATCCTGCTGGCGCGCCGGGGGTTGCGCGGTGCTTGACAAGGTTTCTGGCGCGGCGCTTAGATAAGCCCCATCAGGAAAAGCGCATCAGCGTCGATGTCGCCGATCCACCCAGGTCGTACATGCCAAAGAGCAAATGAGCTCTCCCGGGGTTATCCCCGGGAGGGCTTTTTTTCGTCCGCAAAAAATAAAAAAAGAGGTATCAGATATGCGTCATGGCGATATTTCCAGTAGCAACGATACCGTTGGCGTCGCAGTGGTGAACTACAAGATGCCACGCCTGCACACCCGCGCCGAGGTCCTGGCCAACGCGCAGAAGATCGCCGACATGGTGGTCGGCATGAAGCAGGGGCTGCCGGGCATGGACCTGGTGATCTTCCCCGAGTACAGCCTCCAGGGGATCATGTACGACCCCGCGGAAATGATGGAAACAGCGGTTGCCATTCCTGGCGACGAGACCGAGTTGCTGGCCCGCGCTTGTCGCAAGGCCAACGTCTGGGGAGTGTTCTCGCTGACCGGCGAGCGCCACGAAGAACACCCGAACAAGGCGCCGTACAACACCCTGGTGTTGATCGACAACAAGGGCGAGGTGGTCCAGAAGTACCGCAAGATCATCCCCTGGTGCCCGATCGAGGGCTGGTACCCCGGGGGCCAGACTTTCGTCAGCACAGGGCCCAAGGGCATGCAGATCAGCATGATCATCTGCGATGACGGCAACTATCCGGAGATCTGGCGCGATTGCGCGATGAAGGGCGCCGAACTGATCGTGCGCTGCCAGGGCTACATGTACCCGGCCAAGGAACAGCAGGTGCTGATGGCCAAGGCCATGGCCTGGGCCAACAACACCTACGTGGCGGTGGCCAATGCCGCGGGCTTCGATGGCGTCTATTCCTACTTCGGCCACTCGGCGATCATCGGCTTCGATGGCCGTACCCTCGGTGAATGCGGCGAGGAGGAAATGGGCATCCAGTACGCCCAGCTGTCGATCTCGCAGATCCGCGATGCCCGGGCCAACGACCAGTCGCAGAACCACCTGTACAAGATCCTCCATCGCGGCTACACCGGCTTGAACAACTCCGGCGAGGGCGATCGTGGCCTGGCCGAGTGCCCCTTCGAGTTCTACAAGACCTGGGTGACCGACGCCGAGAAGGCCCGGGAAAACGTCGAGAAGATCACCCGCTCGACCTCGGGCGTTGCGCAGTGCCCGGTGGGGCGGCTGCCCTACGAGGGTGTGGAGAAAGAGGCCTGACCTGCGCGGCAGGTTGAACGGCGGGCTGCCGCAGCCAGGCGGCCCGCGTCCTTTTTCTTCCCTGCGCAAGATGGAGTCATTCCCATGCCCTTCCTGACCGACATGCTGGAGCAGTCGCAGCGTCGCCAGGCCCAGGACCAGGCCCTGGCCAGCGAGAACCGCGCCGATGCGCCGCTGGTCCAGGCCCACCTGGCCAGCCAGGCGGCGCTGCACAGCCGTTACCGTTTCGATATCGAGGCCATCATGGCCAGCCTGCGCGCCGAGATCCTCGGCCAGGACCAGGCCTTGCACAGTGTCCAGGACATGCTCCGGGTGGTGCGCGCAGACATCACCGATCCACGCCGCCCGCTCTACACCGCGTTGTTCCTGGGGCCCACCGGGGTGGGCAAGACCGAGATCGTGCGGGCCCTGGCCAGGGCCCTGCATGGCGATGCCGATGCCTTCTGCCGCATCGACATGAACACCCTGTCCCAGGAGCACTATGCCGCCGCGCTCACTGGCGCGCCGCCCGGCTACGTGGGGGCGAAGGAGGGTAATACCCTGTTCGACCAGGACAAGCTCGACGGCAGCCTCGGGCGTCCCGGCATCGTGCTCTTCGACGAGCTGGAAAAGGCCAGCCCGCAGGTGGTCCAGGCGCTGCTCAACGTGCTGGACAACGGCATGCTCACGGTGGCCTCGGGCGAGCGCAGCTACAGTTTTCGCAACAGCCTGATCTTCATGACCAGCAACCTCGCGGCCCGGGAGATCCAGGGCTACGACCAGCGGCGCAAGGGCTGGCTGGGCTGGTTGCTGCCCTCCACCGCGGCTTCACGGCATCGGGCGGTGGAGAAGCTGGTCAGGGCCCGCTTGCTCAAGGCCTTCGCCCCGGAGTTCGTCAACCGTATCGACAACATCATTACCTTCAACTGGATCGAGCACGGCCTGGTGGAGCAGTTGGTGGCGCTTGAGGTGCAGCGGCTCAACCGGCGCCTGGAGAAGCATCGCTGCAGCCTGGTGGCCACGCCCCAGGTGCTGGCCCATGTGGCCCGTGCCGGTTTCGACCGGCAGTTCGGCGCCCGTGCGTTGCGCCGCAGCGTGCGCCAGCATCTGGAAGTGCCCCTGGCCGAATTCCTCCTGGAGTACCACGCTCCGGTCATGGGCGAGCCACCGGTGGTCTATGCGGCGCACGTGGCGCAGGGCAGGATCGGGTTCAGTCGCCAGTAGGCCGCGTCGAACAAGGAGCAGTCATTCATGGTTTTACATCCGGACCAGCCCCAGATCGGGCTGCTGTTTTCCGAGACCGGCGTCACCGCCGACATCGAGCGTTCGCAGCGCTACGGCGCCTTGCTGGCCATCGAGCAACTGAACCGCCAGGGCGGCGTGGCCGGCCTGCCGATCCAGGCACTGGCGCGGGACCCCGGCGGTGACCCGGATCGCTATCGGCTGTACGCCGATGAGTTCATCCGCAACCACGGGATACGCCTGCTGGTGGGCTGCTACATGTCCCACACGCGCAAGGCGGTGATGCCGGTGGTGGAGCGCACCGACGCGCTGCTCTGCTACCCGACGCCCTACGAGGGCTTCGAGTATTCGCCGAACATCATCTACGGCGGCCCGGCCCCGAACCAGAACAGCGCGCCGCTGGCGGCCTACCTGATCCGTCACTACGGGGAACGGGTGGTGTTCATCGGCTCGGACTACATCTACCCCCGGGAGAGCAACCATGTGATGCGCCACCTGTACCGCCAGCACGGCGGCACGGTGCTGGAGGAAATCTACATCCCGCTGTATCCATCGGACGAGGACCTGGCGCGAGCCGTGGACCTGATCGTCAAGGCCCAGGCCGACGTGGTGTTCTCCACCGTGGTGGGCACCGGCACCGCCGAGCTGTACCGGGCCATTGCCCGGCGCTATGGCGACGCGCCCCGGCCCCGGATCGCCAGCCTGACCACCAGCGAGGCGGAGATCGCCAAGATGGGCAGCGAGGTGGCCGAGGGGCATGTGGTGGTCGCGCCGTATTTCTCCAGCATCGATACCCCGGCCAGCCGCGAGTTCGTCCGCGCCTGCAATGCCTTCTTTCCCGAGGACGTCAGCATTACCGCGTGGACCGAGGCGGCCTACTGCCAGACCCTGATGCTCGGCCGGGCCATGCAGGCGGCCCAGGGCTGGCGGGTGGAGCAGGTGCAGCCCGAGCTTTACCGCCAGCGCCTGGACGCCCCCCAGGGACCGATCTGGGTGGAACAGCAGAACAACCACAGCCACTTGACCTCGCGCATCGCCGAAATCGATTCGCGCGGGACGTTCCAGGTGCGCTGGCAATCCCCCGAGCCCATCCGGCCGGACCCCTACGTGGTGGTGCACAACCTGGACGACTGGTCCGCCAGCATGGGCGAGGGCTCGCACCGATGAGCGCCAACTCGATCCTCGGTTCCCTGCGCGAGCTGCAGGTGATGGTGCTGAACCCGCCCGGGGCCTTGAGCGATGCCCTGGTGTTGCAGCTGATCCGTATCGGTTGTTCGGTGCGCCAGATCTGGCCGCCACCCAAGCACTTCGATGTGCCGGTGGACGTGATCTTCACCGGCATCTTCCAGAACCATCATCACGAGCAGATCAGTGCGCTGGTCGGCAGCGGCTCGCCGCGCACCACCGTGGTGGCCCTGGTGGAGTACGAGAGCCCGGCGGTGCTGTCGCAGATCATCGAGCTGGAGTGCCACGGGGTGATTCTCCAGCTGTTGGACGCGCACAAGATCCTGCCGGCGCTGGTCGCCGCGCGCCGGGTCAGCGAAGAGCTGTTCAAGCTCAAGCAGAAGCACGCGCAGTTGCAGGAACGCCTGGCCAGCCAGGTGGATATCAACCGGGCCAAGGTGCTGTTGATGCAACTGCATGGCTGGGAGGAAGGCCAGGCCCATGGGTTCCTCTGCCAGGAGGCGATGAAGAGCCGGGAGCCGATTCTCAAGGTCGCCCAGGACCTGCTGCGCCAGCACCCGGACAAATGAGCCAAGAACAACAATAACGCGAGGGTATCGTCATGCTGCTTGGATTGATTCTGCTGTATGTGGGCGCCGTGCTGTTCGTCAACGGCATCTGGCTGATGGAGCGCATCAGTGGCAGGGAGGTCGCGGTGATCAATGCCCTGGTCGGCAGCCTGAGCCTGCTGGTGGCCCTGTACATGATCTTTCTCGCCGGCGAGGTGCGGGGCGGGGCGCTGACCCTGCTGTTCGCGTTCACCTACCTGTGGGTGGCGGCCAACCAGTGGCTGGGCAACGACGGTCGCGGGCTGGGCTGGTTCTGCCTGTTCGTCAGCCTCACCGCGGCTACGGTGGCGATCCAGGCGCTGGGCGATCTGGGCGGGGCTTTCGGGGTGTGGAACGCGCTCAACTGGCTGGCCTGGACCCTGCTGTGGTTCACCTTCTTCCTGCTGCTGGGGCTGTCGCGCAAGATCCAGCGCCAGGTGGCGTTGTTGACCCTGGCCTGCGCGATCGGTACCGGCTGGATTCCCGGGCTGCTGATCCTCGGGCAGGTGCTCAAGCCCTAGGGGCGGCGCCCCCAGGGTAGCGGGATGGGGCTCAGTCGGCCCCGGCCAGCAGCGCGTCGATACGCTGGTCCTTGTCGGTCCACAGCTGGTTGACCCAGTCCTGGACCTGCTGGCGGAACGCCGGGTCGTTCTCGTAGTCGCCGTGCCACAGGGCCGGGTCCAGCTCGCGGGTGCGGATATCGATGATCACCTTGGGCACGTTGCCGCTGATCAAGTCCCAGAAGCCGGGAATGCGCTCCTGGGGGTAGACCACGGTGACGTCCAGCATGGCGTCCAGCTGTTCGCCCATGGCGGCCAGGACGAAGGCCACGCCGCCAGCCTTGGGCTTGAGCAGGTGGCGCAAGGGCGAGGCTTGCTGCTCGCGCTTGGCCGGGGTGAAGCGGGTGCCTTCCAGGTAGTTGACCACGGTCACCGGCTGGCGCTTGAACAGCTCGCAGGCGGCCTTGGTGATCTCCAGGTCCTTGCCTTGCAGTTCCGGGTGCTTGGCCAGGAAGGCCTTGCTGTAGCGCTTCATGAAGGGGTAGTCCAGCGCCCACCAGGCCAGGCCCAGGAACGGCACCCAGATCAGTTCCTTCTTGAGGAAGAACTTGAAGAACGGCGTGCGCCGGTTGAGGGTCTGGATCAGGGCCGGGATGTCGACCCAGGACTGGTGGTTGCTGACCACCAGGTACGAGGTGTCTTCACGCAGGCCTTCGCCACCGCGAATGTCCCAGCGGGTGGGGATGCAGGTGGCGAAGATCAGCTTGTCGATCTCGGCCCAGGTCTCGGCGATCCACATCACCGCGCCGGAGGCATAGTCCCGCAGGCGGCCCGGCAGGACCAGCTTGAGCAGGGCGAACACCATCAGGGGCCCGAACAGCACCAGGGTGTTGAGCAGAAGCAGCAGGGTGACGAGACAGCCGGTGAGCAGTCGGCGCATAGGGCACTCTTCAGATTTTTCGGGGCGCGCAATGATAAGCAGCTTCGGCGAGCAGGCCAAATTCTAGTGTGCTGACGAATGTTTCACCTGCGCTGTGACAAGCTTTTTACAAGTGTCCTGCAGACTGGTTGCGGCAGCGTCCGAACCAATCGCCCGGCGGCGGTCTAAAATCCCGCAGCCCCTTTCCTCGAGGAATCCATCGTCGTGAAATCCGTCCTTGCACTGCTGTCTCTTGTGGCGTTGCCGGTCCTGGCCGCCGAGCCGACCCTGTACGGTCGCTATGAATACATCCGCCTGCCGGAAATCGGCGAAACCCTGGCCGCCAAGATGGATACCGGGGCCCTGACCGCGTCGCTGTCGGCCAGGGACATCCAGACCTTCACCCGCGATGGCGAGAACTGGGTGCGCTTCCGCCTGGCCACCAAGGATGCCGGCGACAAGGTCTACGAACACAAGGTGGCGCGGATCAGCAAGATCAAGAGCCGTTCCGACGAAGACGACGAGCGCGACGAGCCCCAGGCCGCCAAGCGCCCGGTGGTGGAGCTGGAAATGTGCCTGGGCAACGTCAAGCGTACGGTGGAGGTCAACCTCACCGACCGCAGCAGCTTCAACTATCCGCTGCTGATCGGCGCCAAGGCCCTGCGCGAATTCGGCGCGGCAGTGAACCCGGCACGGCGCTACACCGCCGACAAGCCTGACTGTTGATTGGGCTGCCGCGCGGCGCAGGCGGTGGTGCAAGCTCCGATTGACTGTCCATAAGGCATCCGGCACCGTTCGCCCATTGAATTTACGTGCCTGGATGCCATGCCCCATATCCTGATTGTCGAAGACGAAGCGGCGATTGCCGACACCCTGGTTTTTGCCCTGCAGGGCGAAGGCTTCAGCACCACTTGGCTGAGCCTGGGACGCGCGGCCCTGGAGTACCAGCAGGCGACCCCGGCGGACCTGGTCATCCTCGATATCGGCCTGCCGGATATCAGCGGTTTCGAAACCTGCAAGCAACTGCGGCGCTTCAGCGAGGTGCCGGTGATGTTCCTCAGTGCCCGGGACGGCGAGATCGACCGGGTGGTGGGCCTGGAGATCGGCGCCGACGACTACGTGGTCAAGCCCTTCAGCCCGCGGGAGGTCGCGGCCCGGGTCAAGGCCATCCTCAAGCGCATGGTCCCGCGCCCGGCACCGGAGCCGGAAGCGGCGACCTTGTTCACCATCGATCCCGAGCGGGTGCAGATCAGCTATCGCGGCCAGGCCCTGAGCCTGACCCGGCATGAGTTCCGCCTGTTGCAATGCCTGCTGGAGCAACCCGAGCGGGTGTTCAGTCGCGAGCAGTTGCTCGATGCCCTCGGGGTGATGGCGGACGTGGGTTACGAGCGCAACATCGACAGCCATGTGAAGAGCCTGCGGGCCAAGCTGCGCCTGGTGGCGGCCCAGGCCGAACCGATCCAGACCCATCGCGGCCTGGGCTACAGCTACAGCCCGAGTCACGCCTGATGACCCTGGGCCTGCGGATCTTCCTGGTCTACCTGCTGTTCATCAGCTTCACCGGTTATTTCGTGCTGAGCACGGTGATGAAGGAGATCCGCCCCGGGGTGCGCCAGTCCACCGAGGAAACCCTGGTGGACACCGCCAACCTGCTGGCGGAGATCCTGCGCGACGACTTCAAGGCCGGCACCCTCAGCGAGAACCGCTGGCCGCAATTGCTGCGGGCCTACGGCGAGCGCCAGCCGGCCGCGACCATCTGGGGCCTGCCGAAGAACCAGGTCAACCACCGGATCTACGTGACCGACGCCCGGGGCATCGTGGTCCTGGACTCCAGCGGCCTGGCGGTGGGTCAGGACTACTCGCGCTGGAACGACGTCTACCTGACCCTGCGCGGGCAGTACGGCGCGCGTTCGTCACGGGCGGTGGCCGATGACCCGAATTCTTCGGTGATGCACGTGGGCGCGCCGATTCGCGACAACGGCCAGATCATCGGCGTGGTGACGGTGGCCAAGCCCAACAGTTCGTTGCAGCCCTATGTCGACCGCACCGAGCGGCGCTTGCTGTGGTACGGCGCCGGGCTGATCGCCATGGGCTTGTTGTTCGGCGCTTTGCTGTCGTGGTGGTTGAGTGCCGCGCTACGGCGCATGACCGGTTATGCGCTGGCGGTGAGCGAAGGGCGGCGGGCCGAGTTGCCGCATTATCGCGGCGGCGAGATGGAGCAACTGGCCACGGCGGTGGAGCGTATGCGCACCCAGCTGGAGGGCAAGGCCTATGTCGAGCGCTACGTGCATACCCTGACCCATGAGCTGAAAAGCCCGCTGGCGGCGATCCGTGGCGCGGCGGAACTGCTCCAGGAAGACATGCCCCAGGCCCAGCGCCAGCGCTTCGTCGGCAATATCGACAGTGAAAGCGCACGCATGCAGCAGCTGATCGAGCGCCTGCTGAACCTGGCCCAGGTGGAACAACGCCAGGGCCTGGAGGAGCGGGTCAAGGTGCCGCTGGCGCCCCTGGTCCAGGACTTGCTCGACAGCCAGCACGGGCGTATCGAAGGCAAGCAGTTGCAGGTGGAGCAACAGGTGCCGGCGGACCTGGCCTGGTCCGGCGAGCCCTTCCTGCTGCGCCAGGCCCTGGGCAACCTGCTGGCCAATGCCCTGGACTTCAGCCCGCCCCAGGGCTCGCTGCGATTCTCTGCCCGGCAGACGGAAGGCGGCGTGGAGCTGGAGCTGTTCAACCGGGGCGAGCCGATTCCTGATTACGCCCTGCCACGCCTGTGCGAGCGTTTTTATTCCCTGCCGCGCCCGGACAGCGGGCGCAAGAGTACTGGCCTGGGGCTGAACTTCGTCGATGAGGTGGTGCAGTTGCATGGCGGCCAACTGCGGATCGACAACGTGCCCGGCGGCGTCCAGGTGACGTTGCGCCTGCCTTGACCTGCGGATGTGGCGAGGGAGCAAGCTCTCTTGCCACAAAGGCCTTGGGGATTCTCCACAGAGTCTCCACACGGGCTCCATAAAACCCCCATGGCGGCGCCCCAGACTCTCCTGCATTCACACAGGGAGAGCCCCATGAACCGAAATCTGTCCTTCAAGCTCGGGGCCATTGCCCTGTTGATCATCTTGTTGATGATCCCGCTGCTGCTGATCAGCGGCCTGATCGGCGAGCGCCAGCAACTGCGCGATGGCGTGCTCGAGGATATCGCCCGCAGTTCCAGCACCCAGCAGCAGCTTCGCGGCCCGGTGCTGGTGGTGGATTACCGCAAGACCGTGCGCACCTGGAAAACCGACCAAAAGACCAAGAAGCGCTATCAGGAGGTGGGCGAAGAGCAGGGGCGCATGTTCTTCCTGCCGGAGCAGTTCGAGCTGGACGGCAAGGTGCAGACCGAGCTGCGCGCCCGGGGTATCTACGAGGCGCGGCTGTTCCACGCCGACAACCACATCAGTGGCCAGTTCGTGGTGCCCGAGCAATACGGGATCAAGGAGGATTTTGCCGACTACAAGTTCGACCAGCCATTCCTGGCCGTGGGTATCAGTGATATCCGTGGGATCGAGAATGCCCTGCAACTGCAGCTCAACGGCCAGGTCCTGGATTTTGCCCCGGGCACTTTCGTCAGCTGGCTGGATGAAGGGGTGCATGTGACGTTGCCACCCCTGGACCTGAGAAAGGCCAGTCGCCTGGACTTCGCCTTCGACCTGCGCCTGCAGGGCACCGGCCAGTTGGCGGTGCTGCCGGTGGGCAAGACCAGCAAGGTCCTGCTGACGGCCAACTGGCCGCACCCGAGCTTCATCGGCAACTACCTGCCGGTACGTCGGGAAGTTACCGAGAAAGGTTTCTCGGCCATCTGGCAGACCTCGTTCTTCTCCACCAACCTGGAACATGCCATGCAGCGTTGCGCATTCGGCAGCCAATGCCAGGGCTTCAACAGCCGCAGCTTCGGCGTGAGTTTCATCGATCCGGTGGACCAGTACCTCAAGAGCGACCGGGCGATCAAATACGCCTTGCTGTTCATCGGCCTCACCTTCGCCGGCTTCTTCCTCTTCGAAGTGCTCAAGAGCCTGGCGGTTCACCCGATACAGTACGGCCTGGTGGGCGTGGCGCTGGCGTTCTTCTACCTGTTGCTGCTGTCGTTGTCCGAGCACCTGGGCTTCGAGTTGGCCTATGGCGTGTCGGCCACGGCCTGTGTGGGGTTGATCGGTTTCTATGTCAGCCATGTGCTGCGCAGCTGGCGTAACGGCGCGATGTTCGCAAGCGCCCTGGCTGCCTTGTATGGCCTGCTCTACGGCCTGTTGAGCGCGGAGGACTACGCGCTGCTGATGGGCTCGTTGCTGCTGTTCGGCCTGTTGGGCGTGTTCATGGTGCTGACCCGCAAGCTGGACTGGTACGGCGTTGGCCAGCGCAAGGAGACGCAACCGCTTAACTTCGACCTGGGGGTGATCCGTGAGTAGGTCGTTGGGGTTGCGTGAGGATCAGCGCCAGCGAGAGAACCTGGCGCTGCGGATTGCCGGCTTGTTTCCAGCCGATGCCTGGTGGTTGCTGCGCCAGCCGGCCGGTCCCGGAAAACCGCTCGGGCCAAGCACGGCGCGGCGCCCCGGGCCCGACCGGTTGACCGACTAGACCGGCGGCTGGGTCGCCAGCAACGAGGCGCGCTGGCTGGCCTCGGCATACCAGTCGGCGAGCCGGGGCTGGGCCTGGCGCCATTGCAGGTCCGGGTGGCGAAAATCCAGGTAGCCCAAGGCGCAGGCGACACTGATGGCGGCGATGTCGAAGTGGCTGGCCAGTTCGGCGATGGCTTCGGCTTCCAGTTCCGCCAGGGCACGGCGGATCTTGTCGCGCTGGCCTTCGAGCCACGCTTGCGATTGGGTTTCGGGGGTGCGCAGGGTCTGTTCGTAGCGCACCAGCACCGAGGCATCCATGATGCCGTCGGCCAGGGCCGCGAGGGTCAGGCGCCGCCAGCGGGCCGAGCCCTCGCGGGGGAGCAGCGGGTTGCCGACGTGCTGCTGGTCGAGGTACTCGAGGATCACCCGGCTGTCGTACAGCACTTGGCCGTTGGCCAGGCGCAGGGCGGGGATCTTGCCCAGGGGGTTGTCCTGGTTCAGCGCGGCATCCGGCTTGATCGGGGTCAGCTGGCAGTCATGCAGGGCGACTCGATCCAGCTGCCCGGTTTCGTGCAGCAGCACCATGACTTTGCGCACATAAGGTGATGCCGGGTTGTGGAACAGCGTCATGCTGGGGATGGACATGAATATTCCTCGGATAAGGGGAGCGACAGCTCTCGCCCGAGGATCTTAGCGCAGCCGGTGGCACAGGCCACAGTTGCGCATGGATATGGACCAGGAGTAGTGGATGCGCAGTTCTTATCTTCGGCATGGGCTGATCAGCCTGGCCCTGACCTTGCTGGGGGCCCTGACGGTGTACCTGGCCTTGCAGTACGAGTTTCGCCGCAAGGGCGAGGGCGAGCCGGAGCTGATCATGGCGTTCGCCTACATGGCCTGGTACTGGGCCCTGCCGGCACTGGCGCTGCCGGCCCTGGGCTGTGCCCTGCTGGGCCTGCGCGGTCCGGCTCGGGTGCCCCGTCCCTGGCGCTGGGCGCTGGCCGCCAGCTACGTACCGTTGCTGGGGCTGGCGCTGTTCAGCGTGCTGGTGGCCATCGAGGCGCTGCTGGAAAACCGTGGGTTCATCCCGGTGATGCTGGTCGGCCTGGTGCTGTCCATGTACCTGTGGCGCGGTTTTCCTCCCGCCGGGGTCAAGCCGCGCCCTGGCGCTTGAACAGGCCGCGCAGGGCGATCAGCGCCGGCAGGCCCAGGCCGATCCAGCTGAGGCTGTCCCACAGGCCGTCGCCCAGCAATGCCGCGAACAGCCCGACGGCGCTGAGCAGGCCGATGGCCAGGGGCGCGGCGAAGACCTTCCAGAAGCTCGCTTGACGGCGTTTCATGGGCGCACCTCCGGTGACGGCCTGGCGGCTCGACGGCGGACGATCCACAGGTACAGGCCGCTGCCCAGGACGATGATGGTCAGCACGTCCATCACGGCCCACAGCACCTTCATCGGCATGCCGCCGTAGTCACCGAAATGCAGCGGTTGCGACATGCCCATGGCATCCATGTACCAGGGGCGGCCGGCCACGGCGGTGACTTCCAGGGTGCTGGCGTCGATCAGCACCGGAGTCAGCAGGTGCGAGGTCAGGTGGCTGTCGCCCTTGAGGAACACCGCATAGTGATGCTCGCTGGAGAAGCGCGTGCCGGGGAAGGCGATGAAGTCCGGTTGCATGCCCGGAGCCGCGTCCCGGGCGATGTCCAGCAAGCGACTGGCCGGCGCCAGCGTTTGCAGCGGCGGCGCATCGCGGTAGGGCGCGACCATTGTCGCGAGGCTGTCGTTGCGCCAGGCGGCGATGATCAGGTCGGCGCAGGCGCTGATCACCCCCGTCACCCCCACCACCAGGGCCCAGGTCAGGGTCACCACGCCGATCAGGTTGTGCAGGTCGAGCCAGCGCAGGCGGCGGGACTTGTCCTGGCGCACGGTGGCGAATTTCAGGCGGCGCATGAACGGCAGGTAGAGCACGGTGCCGGAGATGATCGCCAGCACGAACAGCACGCCCATGAAGGCCAGCAGCAACTTGCCCGGCAACTCGGCGAGCATGTCCACGTGCAGGCGCAGGATGAACATCATCAGGCCGTCGTTGGCCGAGGGCGTCTCCAGTGCCTCGCCGGTACGGGCGTCGAGCATGAAGGTATAGGAGAGGTTGGGATCGGTGCCGGCGGTCTTGGCCATGATGGTGGTCACGCCGTTGGGCTCGTCTTCGTCCCAGCCGAAGTACTGCAGGACCTCGCCCGGCCGATGGGCCTCGGCGGCCTTGACCAGTTGCTGCAAGTCCAGGCGCGGTGTATCGGCAGGCATCTCACGCAACTCGGGGGCGTTGCCCAGCAGGTGGTCGATCTCGTGGTGGAAGATCAGCGGCAGCCCGGTGAGCGCCAGCATCAGCAGGAACACTGTGCAGATCAGGCTGGTCCAGGTGTGGATGAAGGACCAGCGGCGGATGGTTGTGCTTTTCATGGAGCATCCAGATGCAAAAGGGCCACGGCAGTGCCGTGACCCTTGTTTCAACGGGTAGTGATCAGCCGATTACCACTTGTAGTTGACGCTGGCCATGACGTTGCGGCGGTCGCCGTAGTAGCAGTAGGTGCCGTCGCAGGTCGACATGTATTCCTTGTCGAACACGTTGTTGGCGTTCAGAGCCACGCTGGCGCCCTTGAGCGAATTGCTCAGGCGTCCCAGGTCATAGTGCACGGCGGCATCGTAGACGGTGTAGGAGTCGGTATGACCGTCGGATTTGTTGGCGACATAGGGCAGGCTGCCCGCAGGGATATTGTTGGTCTCACCGATGTAGCGGGCACCGAAGCCTACGCCAAAGCCATCCAGCAGGCCGTTGTGCCAGGTGTAGTCAGCCCAGACCGCTGCCTGGTTCTCCGGGGTGATGGGCAATGGACGGTTCTTGTCCTGAGGGTCGCCGACCTTGGTCATCTTGCTGTTGGCATAGGTGTAGGAGGCGGTCAGCTTGAGGTTCTCGTTGACGTTACCCACGGCCTCCAGCTCGAAACCACGCACCTTGACCTCACCCAATGGCCGGCTGACGCCCAGGTTGTCGGTAAGCACGATGTTCTGGCGGGTCAGGTCATATACCGCAGCGGTGAACAGCATCTCGCTGCCTGGGGGCTGGTACTTGAGGCCCAGTTCGTACTGCTTGCCGGTGCTGGGCTCGAAGGCTTTGCCGGTGCTGCTGCCACCGGCTTCGGATTGGAAGGACTCGGCGTAGGAAACATAGGGCGTGAAGCCTGAATCGAAGACATAGCTCAGCGCCGCGTTGCCGGTGAAGGCGTGGTCGTCGCGTTTGTCACGGGGCTGGTTGTCGATGTTGTAGAACTTGGTATCGGTGTGCAGCCAGTCCTGGCGGCCGCCAAGGGTCAGGCGCCAGTTGTCCAGAGCCATCTGGTCTTGGAGGTACAGCCCGGTGCCCTGGCGCTTCTGGTTGTAATCGTTGAACGCGGAATAGCTGACCTTGCTGAAGTCCTGGTCGTAGATCGGGCGGATGATGTTGCTGGTGGGGGCCTCGCCGTACAGCCACTTGTAGTTGGTGTTGATGCGTTGGTGATCGAGGCCTAGCAACAACGTGTGCTTGAGTTCACCAGTGTTGAAGTCGGCCTGGAAGTTGTTGTCCACGGCGAACTGGCTGATGTCTTCGTTGACGATGTTGGCCCCACGGCGGACCGTGCCATCCGGGCTTACAGCCTGGTCGGGCTTGTTGGGCCAATAACCGCCGCCAGCGGTGATGCCCTGGAACGACAGGTCGCTCTTGGTGTAGCGCAGATTCTGACGGAACTGCCAAACGTCATTCATGCGGTGCTCGAAGGCATAACCCAGCGCGTAATAGGTCTTGTCGTAGAACTCCCAGCTCGGATCGCCGAGGTTCTTGTGGTATTTGATTTTGCCTGCGGGGGTCGCCAGCTTGGTGCCTTGCAGTGGCAGGAACTGGCTGGTGATACCGGTATCGTCACGGTTGAACTGGCTGAGGAAGGTCAGCTTGGTGTCTTCATCGATGTTCCAGGTCAGGCTGGGAGCCAGGTTGTAGCGTTTGTCCTGGTTGTGTTCGATGGCGGTGTTGGCATCGCGGACTACACCACTGACGCGGTACAGGAAGCGGCCTTCGTCATCGATGGGGCCTGTGCTGTCGAAGCTGATCTGTTTGCGTTGATAGCTGCCGATCTGCAATTGCACTTCGTGGCTGGCGATTTCTTCAGGGCGACGGCTGACCATGTCCAGCAAGCCTCCCGGAGGCGTCTGGCCGTAGACCGACGACGCCGGCCCACGCAGCAGGGCTACTCGTTCAAGGTCCCAGGTTTCCATCTTCGGCATGGTGTAGGTGCCCTTGGGGAGCGGCAAACCATCGAGGAATTGGGTGGGTTCGAAGCCTCTTACGGTCAGCCACTCTGCACGGCTGTCGCTGCCATAGCTGCTGGCGGTGACGCCGGGCATGTAGCGCACGGCGTCATCGAGGTTTTGCACGGCGCGGTCAGTCATCTGCTGACGGGTGGCGACGGAAATCGAGCGTGGCACTTCCCGCAGTTCCGTGTCGGTCTTGGTTCCCGCTGCGGTACGAGTGGCGGCATAACCTTCCACGGGGCCCCAGGCGGTTTCATAGCTGCCTTGGCCACTGATATTGGTTTCCGGCAGGGCCACGACGCCGTCCGGTGCGGCCACCAGGCTGTAGGTGCCGGCGCTGCTGTGCTGCAGTTGCAGGCCAGTGCCGCGCAAGGCTTCGCGCAGGGCGCCGGCGGCGTCGAACTGGCCCTGGACCGGGGCCGAGGTCTTGCCGGCCGCCAGGGACGGATTCAGGCTCAGGGCCAGGCCGGCCTGGCTGGCGATCTGGTTCAGGGTGCTGGCCAGGGGCGCCGCCGGCAGGTTGTAGGCGCGCACGCTGGAGGACTGCTCGGCCGCCATCAGCAACGGGCTGGCCAGGGGGGCGCTCAGGGCAATGGCAATGGCCAGCAGGCTGGGGCGCAACAGGGTGTCTAGGGGGCGGGACATACGGCGGCTCCTGGATGGAAATGTTTCGCAATTGCCTATGAGCCGGACGAGATTCGAAAAGTGATAGGGCGAATTGAAAATAATTTAGATTTGCGAAAGAAGGGCAGTCGCCCACCGGCTCCAAGGCAAGTTGGAGTCGGCGGGCAAAGGAGGTGTCAGGGCTTGAGATCGGCCTTGGCGACGACGTTGACCCACCAGTCGGTGCGCCGCTCGATCTGTACCGGCAGGGTCGGCAGCAGGGCGTCGAGCGCCAGGTCGGTGTTGTGCAGCGGGAAGCTGCCGGTGATGCGCAGGTCGGCCACTTCGGGGGCGACGCCCAGGTAGCCGTGGCGATAACGGCCCAGCTCCTGGATCAGGTCGCCCAGGCGGGCGTTGTCCACCACCAGCATGCCCCGGCTCCAGGCATCGGCGCCCAGGGCCAGGGCCTGTGGTGCTTGCAGGCCATCGCGCTGCATCAGTACCTGCTGGCCTTCCTTGAAGACTTTTTCGTCCTGGCCGTCCTGGGGCCGTGCGGCCACCGCCGATTGCAGCACGCCCAGGCGCGTGCCCTGGTCTTCGCGCTTGACCAGGAACCGGGTGCCCAGGGCCCGTAGCCGGCCGTCGCGGGTTTCGACGATGAACGGGCGACTGTCGCCGTGCCCGGTTTCGATCAGGACCTCGCCTTCCTGCAGGATGATGCGCCGCTGCTTGTCATCGAACCGCACGTCCAGCGCGCTGTGGGTATTGAGGTTGACCAGGGTGCCGTCGGACAGGCGCAGCATGAGCTGCTCGCCGGTCCCGGTGCGCTGGTCGGCCAGCCAGTAGTCCAGCGGCAGGTAGTGCTGCTCGAGGAACAGCGCCAGGCCTCCCACCAGCACCACGCTGGCGATCCCGCGGCCAAGCTTGCGCACGCGCCGGCGCAGGCCTTCGCGCGATTGCGCCAGGGCATTGCGCGCCGGGCCAGGAGCCAGGTTGAAGCGTTGGTCGAGCATGCCCAGTTGGCGCCAGGCGCGGGCGTGTTCTTCATGGGCGCAGTGCCATTTGGCGAACTCTTCGTGCTCCAGGGCACTGCCGCCGCCGTCCAGCGACAGCTGCCAGGCGATGGCGGCATCCAGCACTCGGGCGGACACCGGTTTGGAACTGATGGGGGTCATGTCGGCTCCCCGTAGAGGGCGATATAGCATTGGCGGATGCCCTGGGCCAGATACTGGCGGACCCGGGGCACCGAGACCCCGAGACGGGTGGCGATCTCGGCGTGGCCCAGGCCATCGAGGCGGTTGTAGAGAAAGGCCGCGCGGGCCTTGCTCGACAGTTTATCGAGCAGGCGGTCGATAGTCTTGAGGTCTTCGAGGATCATCTGCTGTTCTTCCGGCGAGGGCTGTTCGGTCTCGGGGATCAGCAACAGCTCGTTGAGATAGGCCTGCTCCAGGGCGGCGCGGCGGAAGTGATCGAACAACAGGCCCTTGGCCACCGCTACCAGGAAGGCCCGGGGCTCGCGGGGGGGCTTGAGTTCTTCGCGGCCCAGCAGGCGCACGAAGGTGTCCTGGCTCAGGTCTTCGGCGCGTTGGGCGCAGGCCACGTTGCGTCGCAGCCAGGCCAGCAGCCAACCACGATGGTCGCGGTATAGCGCACCAACCAACTCATTGCGGGGGCTTGGGACTGACGACAACGGGAATCACCCAGGGAGAAGTTTCAAATAACGAGAATTATTCGCGATTGTGGCAGAGGCGAAACAGTGGCGCAATTCACGCTGGTCGGCTGTCTTGTCGCTGAGGATCGCGGGTGCTCAAGGCAAGGTTCTTGTTGTGGCGAGGGCGCAAGCACGCCCAAGGCGTTGTGCCAGCTAGCCCCGGGACTCAGGTGCTACGACCGCTGCGCGACCGAGCGCGAGCACGCTCCCTCGCCACAGTAGGGTGGATCAGAACGAGGGGGCCTGCTGCCGGCGCTTCCACTGGCTGAGGCGCTGTTGCAGGTTCAAGGGGCTGTGGATCTGTTGCTGGCGTGCGCGGTGAAACAGGATCAGCGCCAGCTCGGCGGTGGCCAGGGCGTCGGCCGCGGCGTGGTGACGCTCCACCACCTGGAGCTTGAAGCCGTTGACCCAATCGTCCAGGCCGGCGTCGCGGATATGGAACTCCGGACACAGCAGGGGTGCCATGTCCGCCACGTCGAGAAAGTCGTGCTGCAGGCGGTAGCCCAGGCTGTCCTTCAGTGCCCGAGCGAGCATGTGCTGGTCGAAGGGTGCATGGAACGCCAGTAGCGGGCTGTCGCCGACGAACTCCATGAAATCCAGCAGGGCCTCGATCGGATCGCTGCCGGCCGCGATGGCGCTGGGACCCAGGCCATGGATCAGCACGCTGGGGCTGAGCTTGTGGCCCTCGCGCTGCAAGGTGCGCTCGAATTGCTGGCGGAAGTCGATGGCGCCGTCCTCGATCGCCACCGCGCCAATGGACAGGACCTGGTCGCGATTGAGGTTCAGGCCGCTGGTTTCCACGTCCACCACCACCCAGCGCTGTTCGCGCAGGCTGCCTTCGCCCAGTGGGGCGAAGGCTGGCAGGCGCTCGCGGCGCAACTGCTGTTCGCCGTTCAAGACGCTGGCCGCCGGGCGAAACCAGTTGAACAGGCTCATAGCTGGTACCGCAGGGCCAGGCTGCTTTGCAGGCGCTGGGCCTGGCGCAGGGACTCACGGAGGATGCGCCGGTCCAGGTGGTTGAGGCTGTCCGGGTCGAGCCGGTTGGAGTAGGGCTGGTTGTCCCGGGTCTGGCGCTGGTGCTGCTGCATGCGGGTCTGCTGGATGAAGTGGTAGGCCTCTTCATAGGCGGCGCCATCGAGTGGCTCGACGACTTGCTTGGACACCAGTTGGCGCAGGCGCTCCAGGGTGTTGATGGCGCCGATGCCGTTGGCCAGGGCCAGCAGCCGGGCGCCGTCGACGAAGGGCGTGAGGCCCTGGACCTTGAGGTCGAGGGTGGCTTTCTCGCCGTTCTTTTTGGCCAGCACGAATTCGCGAAAGCGCCCCACCGGTGGCCGCTGGCGCAGGGCGTTCTCCGCCAGCATGCGCTGGAACAGGCGATTGTCGGCCACTTGGTCGAGGATCCCGCGGCGCAGTTGTTCGGCGCCTTGTTCGTCGCCCCAGACCACTCGCAGGTCGAAATAGATGCTCGAGCCCAGCAGGTTCTCCGGGGTCGCCTCGCGGATGAACGCCGCAAAGCGCCGGGCCCACTCGGCGCGGGACAGGCACAGCTCGGGGTTGCCGGCCATGATGTTGCCCTTGCACAGGGTGAAACCGCACTGGGCCAGGCTGTGGTTGATCTGCTGGGCGATGGGCAGCAGCTTGCCGCGGATCTCGGCCGCGTGGGCCGCATCCCGGGCCTCGAACAGGATGCCGTTGTCCTGGTCGGTGTGCAGGGTCTGTTCGCGCCGGCCTTCGCTGCCGAAGCACAGCCAGCTGAAGGGCACGCCCGGGTCGCCCTTGTCGGCCAGGGTCAGTTCGATCACCCGGCACACGGTGTGGTCGTTGAGCAGGGTGATGATGTGGGTGATCTGGGTCGACGAGGCGCCGTGGGCCAGCATGCGCTCCACCAGTTGGCCGATCTCGCCGCGCAGGGCCACCAGGTGCTCCACCCGTGGGGCATTGCGGATGGTCCGCGCCAGGTGCACCAGGTCGACCCGTTGCAGGGAGAACAGATCGCGCTCGGACACCACGCCGCACAGGCGCTGTTCCTTGACCAGGCAGACGTGGGCGATGTGGCGCTCGGTCATGGCGATGGCCGCGTCGAAGGCGCTGTGGTCCGGGCTGAGGAAGAACGGCGCCTGGGTCATGTGGCGGTCGATGGGCTGGTTGAGATCCTGGCTGCCGTCGGCCACCACCTGGCGCAGATCGCGCAGGGTGAAGATTCCCAGGGGCGCCTTGTGCTCGTCCACCACCACGATGCTGCCCACCTGCTGTTCATGCATCTGCGCCACGGCTTCGCGCAGTGGCGTGGCCGGCGAGCAGGTCACGGGATGGCGCATGGCCAATTCGCCTAGGCGGGTGTTCAGCGAGTATTGGGTGCCGAGGGTTTCCACCGCCTTGCGCTTGACCTGCTGGTTGACCTGGTCGAGCAGGCTGCTGACCCCACGCAGGGCGAAATCGCGGAACTCCGCCGACAGGGCGAACAGCTTGATGAAGGCGCCCTTGTTCAGTTGCAGGCAGAAGGTGTCTTCGGCGGCCCGGTGTTCGGTGCGTGTGGCTCGCTCGCCCAGCAGCGCGGCCAGGGGAAAGCATTCGCCGGTGGTGATCTCGAAGGTGGTCTCGGTGCTGCCCTTGGCGGCGTGGGTACGTTCGCCCACCACCCGGCCCTGCTTGACGATATAGAAGTGCTCCACCGGGCCGTCGGCCGGCTTGATGATGCTGTCGCCGGGGCCGTAGAAGCGCAGCTGGCATTGTTCCACCAGGTAGGCCAGGTGCAGGTTTTCCATCTGGTTGAAGGGCGGGAAGCGTTGCAGGAACTGCACCGTGCCCTGGATGTTCTGTAGTACCGCGGTCTTCCCGGCCTGGGTGAAGGCGTCCGTTTTACTCATGACGATTACCGCAATCTTCTTGGATTTGTTGTGTTCGGATCCCGGTAATAGTCGGCCCAGGTGCCCGCCAGCGCCCATTGGACGTAAGTCTAGGTGCGACATGCCGCGCGGGCGTCTGGCGCGGGCTGTGTTGCAGGTGGCGGCGGTCAGCGTTCACGGGGGCCGGACATTTGGCTTTGAGCCGCTGGCGATCGATGCAAAAAAGCTCTGATCAAGATGCTTGGAAATTTTTCCGACGAAGTGCACATTGGAGGCCTGCCTGGCGATGTCTGACCACTGTGCTAGGTGATTCGATCCTGTAGAGAACTGTATGTCCGACCACGATATCTTGAGCGATGCCGAGCGCGAGGCGCTGAGTGCCGTCATGCTGGAACCCGACCTGCCGCCGCAGCGGGTGCTGATTGCCGATGACGACAAGGATGCCCGCGAGCTGCTTTCGGAAATACTCGGTCTCGATGGCATTCGCTGCATGACCGCGGCCAGTGGCAAGGCGGCGTTGGAGATGCTCGAGTCGAACAAATCCATCGGCTTGCTGATCACCGACCTGCGCATGGCGCCCTGCAGTGGCCTGGACCTGATTCGCCAGGTGCGCGAATCGGAACGGGCGGCCCTGCCGATCATCATCATTTCCGGCGACGCCGATGTGCGCGACGCCATCGCCGCCATGCACCTGAGCGTGGTGGACTTCCTGCTCAAGCCCATCGATACCAGCAAGCTGCTGGCGCTGGTCAAGCATGAGCTGGGCGTGGTGCTGTAGCGCCACCAGCACGACGAGCAGGCATGAAAAAGCCCCGGTCATGGACCGGGGCTTTGCTTTACCGCTGGCGCTGCGTTGTTACAGGCCGTTCTTGGCCTTGAACTCACGACGGCGACGATGCAGGACCGGCTCGGTGTAGCCGTTTGGCTGCTTGGTGCCTTCGATCACCAGTTCCAGGGCGGCCTGGAAGGCGATATTGCTGTCGAAGTTCGGGGCCAGTGGGCGGTACAGCGGGTCGGCGGCGTTCTGCCGGTCGACCACCGGGGCCATGCGCTTGAGGCTTTCGATCACCTGTTCGCGGGTCACCACGCCGTGGCGCAGCCAGTTGGCGATGTGCTGGCTGGAGATGCGCAGGGTGGCGCGGTCTTCCATCAGGCCGACATCGTTGATGTCCGGCACCTTGGAGCAGCCCACGCCCTGGTCGATCCAGCGCACCACGTAACCAAGGATGCCCTGGGCGTTGTTGTCCAGTTCGTTCTTGATCTGTTCCGCGGTCCAGTTGGTGTCGGGAGCCAGGGGAATGCTCAGGATGTCGTCCACCGAAGCGCGGGCGCGCTTGGCCAGCTCGGCCTGGCGGGCGAACACGTCGACCTTGTGGTAGTGCAGCGCGTGCAGCGCGGCGGCGGTCGGCGATGGCACCCAGGCGGTGTTGGCGCCGGCCAGCGGGTGGGCGATCTTTTGTTCGAGCATGGCGGCCATCAGGTCGGGCATGGCCCACATGCCCTTGCCGATCTGCGCGCGGCCTTGCAGGCCGGTGGACAGGCCGATGTCGACGTTCCAGTTCTCGTAGGCGCCGATCCATTTCTCGGCCTTCATGTCGGCCTTGCGCACCATGGCGCCGGCTTCCATGGAGGTGTGGATCTCGTCGCCGGTACGGTCGAGGAAGCCGGTGTTGATGAACACCACGCGCTCGCTGGCAGCCTTGATGCAGGCCTTGAGGTTGACCGTGGTACGGCGCTCCTCGTCCATGATCCCGACCTTCAGGGTATTGCGCGGCAGGGCCAGGACGTCTTCGATGCGGCCGAACAGTTCATTGGTGAACGCGGCTTCTTCGGGGCCGTGCATCTTCGGCTTGACGATGTACACCGAGCCGGTACGGCTGTTCTTGCGCGAGGTATTGCCGTTGAGGTTGTGGATCGCCGCCAGGCTGGTGACCAGGCCGTCGAGGATGCCTTCCGGCACTTCGTTGCCGTGCTGGTCGAGGATCGCGTCGATGGTCATCAGGTGGCCGACGTTACGCACGAACAGCAGCGAGCGACCATGCAGCTTCAACGACGAGCCGTCGACGCCGGTGTATTCGCGGTCGGCGTTCATGGTGCGGGTGAAGGTGTTGCCGCCCTTGGCCACTTCCTCGGCCAGGTCGCCTTTCATCAGGCCCAGCCAGTTGCGGTAGATCACTACCTTGTCGTCGGCATCGACCGCGGCGACCGAGTCTTCGCAGTCCATGATGGTGGTCAGGGCCGCTTCCATCAGCAGGTCCTTGACCCCGGCGGCGTCGGTCTGGCCGACGGGGCTTGCGGCGTCGATCTGGATCTCGAAGTGCAGGCCGTTGTGCTTGAGCAGGATCGCGGTCGGCGCCGCGGCATCGCCCTGGTAGCCGACCAGCTGGGCGTCGTCGCGCAGGCCGCTGTTGCTGCCGCCCTTGAGGGTCACCACCAGCTTGCCGCCGGCGATCTTGTAGTTCACCGAGTCGACGTGGGAGCCGGCGGCCAGGGGCGCGGATTCATCGAGGAAGGCGCGGGCGAAGGCGATGACCTTGTCACCGCGGACCTTGTTGTAGCCTTTGCCCTTTTGCGCGCCATCGGCTTCGCTGATGGCGTCGGTGCCGTACAGCGCGTCGTACAGCGAGCCCCAGCGGGCGTTGGAGGCGTTGAGGGCGAAGCGGGCGTTCATCACCGGCACCACCAGCTGCGGGCCGGCCATGCGGGCGATTTCTTCATCGACGTTCTGGGTAGTGGCCTGGAAGTCCGCCGCTTCCGGCAGCAGGTAGCCGATGTCTTGCAGGAAGGCTTTATAGGCTACGGCGTCATGGGCCTGGCCGGCACGGGACTGGTGCCAGGCATCGATCCGCGCCTGGAAATCATCGCGTTTGGCGAGTAGGGCTTTGTTCTTGGGCGCCAGGTCGTGGATGACCTTGTCGGCACCTGCCCAGAATGCGTCGGCGGTGAGGCCGGTACCGGGAATGGCTTCGTTGTTCACGAAGTCGAACAGGACTCTGGCGACCTGCAGGCCACCGACTTGAACGTGTTCAGTCATTGCTTGCCTCACTCTGCTCAGCTATTTCGCTTTTCAGCTCTTCAAATTAACAATGAAGCCGGCGGCCATTTAAAACACAACCTTGTTCACCAGTACATGCCATCGCTGGCGGCTGGGTGCTTCCAATCAACGGCGGAGCCTAGCTGACGGGGATCGCGGGGGTTGTGATCAAGCCTTGGCAGACATCGTTCCAACATTATGTAGTGCGCGCTGCGGCATACTACATGATGAACTGCGGTTGTGAAAATTAGACTAAATACGTCGTTTCGCGACTCGCCAGTGCAATGCGGTCACGCTGGGAAGCTTGGTGTTCGCAAAAAGCCGAAGGATTGTTCCACATAAATACAAAAAGTTGTACACGATTTGCATTCCTGGTCTACCGGCCCCTTTTCCGGGCCTCGACCGGAGGCTCCGGGTGCGGCCTGCAAGCCTGCCTATAATTGCTCTTCCACCCCCAAAAAGAGGGCTGCGCCATGGACCATCTGGTTCTCACGGTATTCGCTGCGGACAAGGCCGGCCAGGTCGAACGCATTGCCCAGTGCATAGCCGCCCACGGTGGCAACTGGCTGGAAAGCCGCCTGTCGCGGATGGCCGGGCAATTCGCCGGAATCCTCCGGGTGGCGGTGCCGGCCGAAGCCTACGATGAGCTGGTGGATGCCTTGCAGGGGCTCTCGGCCCAAGGCATCCGCGTGCTGATCGCCGAAAGCGGCATCGAGCAATCATGCACCTGGAAACCCATCGCCATGGAGCTGGTGGGCAACGACCGCCCGGGGATTGTCCGGGATATCACCCGCCTGCTGGCGGAGCAGGGGGTCAACCTGGAGCGGTTGGTGACCGAGGTGCGGCCGGCGCCCATGAGCAGCGAGCCGCTGTTCCACGCCGAGGCCATCCTGGCGGTACCCCTGACCCTGTCGCTGGAAGTCTTGCAGGCGCGCCTGGAGAGCCTGGCCGACGACCTGATGGTGGAATTGGTGCTGCGCAGCGAAGGCTGAAGGCGGTTGGCTGGGTTATCCCGATAAAGCGTGCATGCGCCTGTGGATAACCTGTAGAGAGCGGGCGCTGGCCCAGTGGCATCGCGGCTTTGCGTGAATTGATCAAAAAACCGGCAATTTCAAGGGCTTGTGCACAAATGGCGGGGACCAGGTTGTGGATAAGCTTGGGAAGAACCGCCGCAGGCCACAGGGGACGTGGCCTGCAGATGGTTGATCGTTTATTGATCAGCTGCGTCCGCGCAGGCTCAGCCAGGCATCGACGCTGTACACCGCCAGACCTGCCCAGATGAACATGAAGGCCACCAGGGTGCTGGAGGACAGTTGCTCGCCGAACAGCAGTACCGCCTGCAGCAGCACCAGGGTCGGGGCCAGGTACTGCAGGAAACCCAGGGTGGTGTAGGGCAGGTCCCGGGCCGAGGCGTTGAAGCACACCAGCGGGATCAGGGTCACCGGGCCGGCTGCCACCAGCCACCAGGCCTGGGAACTGGCCCAGAACGCGGCATGGGCGCTGCTGGCATCGGGGTGCAGCAGCAGCCAGGCCAACGCGATGGGCACCAGCATCCAGGTCTCCACCACCAGCCCGGGCAGGGCCTTGACCGGCGCCTGCTTGCGGATCAGGCCGTAGAAACCGAAGCTCAGCGCCAGCGCCAGCGACACCCAGGGCAGGCTGCCCAGTTGCCATACCTGCTGCGCCACCCCGACCGCCGCCAGCAGCACCGCCAGCCATTGCAGGCGGCGCAGGCGCTCACCGAGGATCAACATGCCCAGCAGCACGTTGATCAAGGGGTTGATGTAGTAGCCGAGGCTGGCTTCGACCATGCGCCCGTTGTTCACCGACCAGACGTAGGTCAGCCAGTTGGCGGCGATCAGGGTGCCGCTCAGGGCCAGGATCGCCAGGCGCCGGGGGTTGTCCCGTAGTTCGCGCCACCAGCCGGGATGCTTCCAGACCATCAGCAAAAGGCCGCCGAACAGCGCTGACCAGAGCACCCGGTGGACGATGATTTCCACGGCGGGCACGCTGGCGATGGCTTTGAAATAGAGCGGAAACAGGCCCCAGATGATGTAGGCGGTCAGGCCCAGTATGTACCCGCGGCGCAGGTTGGCGGCTTGCATGGAGAATCCTTGCTTAGGCAACTAACAAAGGCGCGATTGTAAGGACAAATGTCTAGACCTGTCCTGACTTTTCCCCGCCCGTGCCGTGGCCATCGCGCCCTTCAGAACAGCCGCAGCGGTTCCTCGTCGAGCGCCGCCAGTTGCTCGCGCAAGGCCAGTACCTGGTCGCCCCAGTAACGTTCGCTGCCGAACCAGGGGAAGCTGCGAGGGAACGCCGGGTCGTCCCAGCGCCGCGCCAGCCAGGCGCTGTAGTGCATCAGGCGCAGGGCCCGCAGCGGTTCGACCAGGGCCAGTTCCCGTGGGTTGAAATCGTGGAATTCGCTGTAGCCGTCCATCAGTTCGGACAGCTGGCCGAGGCGCTCCTGGCGATCGCCGGCGAGCATCATCCACAGGTCCTGCACCGCAGGGCCCATGCGACAGTCGTCGAGGTCGACGATATGGAACACCTCGTCGCGGCACATCAGGTTGCCGGGGTGGCAATCGCCATGCAGGCGGATGTTCTGGTGCGGGGTGGCCTGGTAGAGGGTTTCCACACGCTTGAGCAAGTCACGGGCGACGGACTCGTAGGCCGGCAACAGGCTCTTGGGTATGAAACCGCCTTGCAGCAAGGCCGCCAGGGAGTCGTGGCCGAAGTTCTGCACCCCCAGGGCCTCGCGGTGGCTGAACGGCCGGTTGGCGCCGACGGCGTGCAGGCGACCCAGCAGTTGCCCGAGGCGGTAGAGCTGGTCGAGGTTGCCCGGCTCCGGGGCGCGGCCGCCACGTCGCGGGAACAGGGCGAAACGAAACCCCGCATGCTCGAACAGGCTGCGGCCTTCGTGGACGATCGGCGCCACCACCGGCACTTCGCATTCGGCCAGTTCGAAGGTGAAGCTGTGTTCTTCGAGGATCGCCTCCTCGCTCCAGCGTTGGGGCCGGTAGAACTTGGCCACCAGCGGCTCGCCCTGGTCGATGCCGACCTGGTAGACGCGGTTCTCGTAGCTGTTGAGGGCCAGGACCCGGGCGTCGCTGAGAAAGCCGATGCTTTCCACGGCGTCCAGGACCAGGTCGGGGGTGAGGGTATCAAACGGGTGCGACATGCTTACTCCTGCGCGCAGCAGGCTGCCGCGTCCGGCCCAGCATGGTAACGCAGACGGGCAGGCCGGTGGAGGGCGCTGTGGCGCCTGCCTTGGCCAGGGGCAGGCGCGGGTTCGGCACGGGGTTGGATCAGGCGCCGATGATGCCGCCGTCTTCCCGGGTAATGGCCATCACCGAAGAGCGCGGCTTGCCGTTGGGCAAGTGCTCGGGGAAGGTCGAGCCGCCATTTTCCCCGGGGTGCTGGATGCCCACGAACAGCGTCTTGTAGTCCGGGGCGAAGGCGATTCCGGTGACTTCGCAGCCCACCGGCCCGACCATGAAACGGCGGATCTCGCCGCTGTCGGGATCGGCGCAGAGCATCTGGTTGTTGCCCATGCCGGCGAAGTCGCCGCTGTTGCTGTAGTCGCCGTCGGTGAGGATCCACAGGCGCCCGGCCTTGTCGAAACCCAGGCCATCGGGGCTGTTGAACATGTTCTGCGGGGTGATGTTGGCGGAACCGCCCTTGGGCTTGCCGGCGTGCACGCCAGGGTTGCCGGCGACCACGAACAGATCCCAGGAAAAGTTCAGCGAGCCATGGTCGTCGCCACCGGTGCGCCAGCGCAGGATCTGCCCATAGACGTTCTTCTCCCGCGGGTTGGGGCCGCCCACCGGCATGCCGTCCTCACCGCGCTTGGAGTTGTTGGTCAGGGTGCAATAGACCTGGCCATCCTTGGGGCTGACCACGATCCATTCCGGGCGATCCATGCGTGTGGCCTGGACCACGCTGGCGGCCAGGCGGGCCTGGATCAGCACCTGGGCCTGGTCGGCGAAGCCGCTGCTGGCGTCGATGCCGTTCTTGCCGTGGGTCAGCTCGATCCACTGGCCCTGGCCCTTGGGCCGGTCCGGGTTGCCGTCGCCGGCGTCGAAGCGCGCCACATACAGCGTGCCGTGGTCCAGCAGGTCACGGTTGGCCTTGGGGTTACGGTGGTTGATGCGATCGCGGGTGATGAACTTGTAGATGAACTCGCCGCGTTCATCGTCGCCCATGTAAACCACTGCGCGGCCATCGCGGGTTTGCGCCAGGGCGGCGTTCTCATGCTTGAAGCGGCCCAGGGCGGTGCGCTTGGTCGGGGTCGATTGCGGATCGAAAGGGTCGATCTCCACCACCCAGCCGTGGCGGTTGAGTTCGTTGGGGTTCTTGGCCAGGTCGAAGCGCGGGTCGTGCTGGTGCCAGTTGATGTCGCGGCTGGCCACCGAGGCGCCGTAGCGCTTCTGGGCCGCGTCGAACTTGTGCTCGGCGTTGCTGCTGCCGAAGCAGTCGGTGAAGTTCTCTTCGCAGGTCAGGTAGGTGCCCCACGGGGTCTTGCCGTTGGCGCAGTTCTGGAACGTGCCCAGGACTTTCTTGCCCTTGGGGTCGGCGCTGGTCTTGAGCAACGGGTGGCCGGCGGCCGGGCCGCTGAGGCGGATCGGCGTGTTGCCGTGGATGCGCCGGTTGTAGCGCGAGCCCTGGACGAACTGCCACTGGCCGTTCTTGCGTTGCACCTCGATCACCGACACGCCTTCGCTGGCCTGGGCCTTGTGCACGTCTTCGGCCGACTGTGGCAGGCCGCCATGGGGATAGAGGTAGCGGTAGTTGGTGTACTCGTTGTTGATCGCCATCAGCGCCCGATGCCGGTCATCCGGGAAGGCGAACAGGCTCATGCCGTCGTTGTTGTCGCCGAACTGCACTTCCTGGGCCAGGGCGGTGCCGTTGCCGCTGGGGTCGAAGGCCGGGCCGTTCTTGTGCAGTGGCTGGCCCCAGCTGATCAGCGCCGAGGACTTGTAGCCCGGTGGCAGGGTGATGGTGTCGCTGGTGGCGCTGGGGATGCTGGCAAAGCCCAGCAGCTGGCCGTTGCCGGCGCTGACTCCAGCGGCCAGGGCGCTGCGGCTCAGCAGGTTGCCGCCCAGGAACAGGGCCGCGCCGCACAGGGCGCCGGCACCGATGAAGCCGCGGCGGCTGAGGCCGACGATCTGTTCCAGGTCGGTGGGTTGGTCTTCTTCTAACAGGCTCATATCAGGCTCCCTGCGGGTTTTTGCAGCCACCTTAATGAGCACCGATGACGAATTTGTTGCAGTGCCGAGCCCCGGGATCAGGGCGTACGGGAGCTGGGGGCCAGGGTCAGAGCGGGGTGCCCAGCAGCACATGGGACGGCGAGAACTGCACCTGGACCGGCCGCTCCTGCGCCAGGTCCAGGGTTTTCAGCAGCAGCGGTTCGGCCAGGGCGCAGAGGACCTGGCCATTGGGCAGGGCGATGCGGACTTCGCAGGGGCCATCCTCGGCATCGAGGATCCGCTCGATGATACCGGTCAGGTAATTGTGTCCAGTTGTTACTGGGTCGCCGACGGCTTGCACATCCAACCAGCCAGCCTTGATCAGCGCCACCACCTGGGTGCCGGGCGCCAGCTCCAGG
The DNA here is from genome assembly GCF_009380155.1 of Pseudomonas piscis. Classification (GTDB taxonomy): domain Bacteria; phylum Pseudomonadota; class Gammaproteobacteria; order Pseudomonadales; family Pseudomonadaceae; genus Aquipseudomonas; species Aquipseudomonas piscis. The sequence continues at coordinate 234,171 of NZ_WHUV01000006.1, forward strand.
CGCTGGGTGCTGTCGTGGGTGATCCGGGCCTTGAGCCGCACCCCCTCGGGCAGTTCCAGGCTGACCAGGTCGTTGCAGCCATGGGGTTCGATCCCGTGGACCTTGCCGTGCAGCTGGTTGCGTGCGCTGGTGCGCAGCATCAGGCGTCCCAGCAAGTCGAGATCGCTGGCGTCTTCAGCGGCCTCCAGTACCTGGGCCTGCAGCACCTGCAGGCGCTGGTAGAGACGCAAGACCCGCTCGCCCTCGGCGGACAGCCTGGCGCCACCGCCGCCCTTGCCGCCGACGCTGCGTTCCACCAGTGGGTTCTGGGCCAGGTTGTTCAGCTCGTCGATGGCGTCCCAGGCCGCCTTGTAGCTCAGCCCGGCGCTTTTCGCCGCACGGGTGATGGAACCCTGCTCGGCGATGTGTTGCAGCAGCGCGATGCGTTGCGGGCGGCGGACGATGTGCTGGGTCAACAAAGTGGGCAGGGACATGGCAAGAGCGCTTCGGGCACGGAAGATGGACAGGAAGTTTGCGGCTTGAGCCGCGAGAGTCAAGTCAGGCCTCGGGCCTGGGAGTGCGGGCCAGGCAGTAGACGTCCACCCGCCTGGCTCCGGCAGCGACCAGCAACCGGGCCAGGGCCTGGGCGGTGGCGCCCGTGGTCAGCACGTCGTCCACCAGCGCCAGGTGGCGGCCGGCGATCCGGGCATCGGGGGCCAGGCTGAAGGCGCCGCGCAGGTTGCGCTGGCGGGCCCGGGCATCCAGTCCTTGTTGCGCGGGAGTGTCCAGGGTGCGCAGCAGCAACCGCGCTTCTACCGGCAGCTTCAGGTGTTGTCCAAGCCAGTGGGCGAGCATCCCGGCCTGGTTGAACCCCCGCTGGCGCAAGCGCCGACGGGATAAAGGCACTGGCACCAGGGCATCCGGGCTGGGTAGGTCTTCATCGAAGCGATAAAGCAGGAACTGCACGAGAAGTTCGGCCATCAGCCGGCCAAAAGGCCATTTCTCATGGTGCTTGAAGCGGCTGATCAGGCTGTCCACCGGGAACTCGTAGCGCCAGGGCGCTATGACCCGTTCGAATGCCGGTGGCCGTTGCAGGCATTGACCGCAAGCCGGGCCGGGAGCCGGCAGTGGCAGGGCGCAAATGGGGCATTGGCTGCCGAGCCAGGGCATTTCGTCCAGGCAAGGCGCGCAGAGCGCCTGGGGCGAATCGCTGGGTTCGTCACAGAGCAAACAGGTTTGTTTGTTTTTTAGCCAGATGTAAACCTGCGGTTTTCTTTCTGGTTGACAGCTCATGGCGGCTTCCTTAAATATGCCGAACATCCGTGTTGCGGCTGTGGACTTTCCCTGTCCCGCATCGCCTGCCAAGCATAATCAAGGAACCGCCCATGAGCGCCAGCACCACCGCCACCCTGCGTCATGACTGGACTTTGGCTGAAGTCAAAGCCCTGTTCACCCAGCCGTTCAACGACCTGCTGTTCCAGGCGCAGACCGTGCACCGCGCGCATTTCGACGCCAACCGGGTCCAGGTTTCCACCTTGCTGTCGATCAAGACTGGCGCCTGCCCGGAAGATTGCAAATATTGTCCGCAGTCCGGTCACTACAACACCGGCCTGGAAAAGGAAAAGCTCCTGGAAGTGCAGAAGGTCCTGGAAGAGGCCGCCCGGGCCAAGGCCATCGGCTCCACGCGCTTCTGCATGGGCGCGGCCTGGAAGCACCCGTCCGCCAAGGACATGCCCTACGTGCTGGAGATGGTCAAAGGGGTCAAGGCCATGGGCCTGGAGACCTGCATGACCCTGGGCCGCCTCGACCAGGAGCAGACCGAGGCCCTGGCCCTGGCGGGCCTGGACTACTACAACCACAACCTCGATACCTCGCCGGAGTTCTACGGCAACATCATCACCACCCGCACCTACAGCGAGCGCCTGCAGACCCTGGCCTATGTACGCGATGCCGGGATGAAGATCTGCTCCGGCGGCATCCTGGGCATGGGCGAGTCCCTGGACGATCGTGCCGGCCTGCTGATCCAGTTGGCCAACCTGCCGGAGCATCCGGAGTCGGTGCCGATCAACATGCTGGTGAAGGTGGCCGGTACGCCGCTGGAGAATGCCGAAGAGGTGGATCCGTTCGATTTCATTCGCATGCTGGCCGTGGCGCGGATCCTCATGCCCCAGTCCCATGTGCGGCTGTCCGCCGGTCGTGAGGCGATGAACGAGCAGATGCAGGCCCTGGCGTTCTTCGCCGGCGCCAACTCGATCTTCTACGGCGAAAAACTGCTGACCACCGCCAACCCGCAGGCCGACAAGGACATGCAGCTGTTCGCCCGCCTGGGGATCCAGCCTGAAGCGCGTGAAGAGCACGCCGACGAAGTGCACCAGGCGGCCATCGAGCAGGCCCTGGTGGAGCACAAGAGCAGCGAGCAGTTCTACAACGCCGCCGTCTGACCCCAGGCTGACGTCATCCCCGCCGCCGCGGGCGACTCCAGGGCCGCTGAGGATCCCGCAGGGACTTCGGCGCCCGGTCGCCTGCGATGTTGGATTTCTTCCCGATCATCGAGGCCAGCATGTCTTTTGATCTTTCCGCGCGCCTCGCGGCCCGCCGTGCCGAGCATCTGTATCGCCAGCGCCCCTTGCTCGACAGCCCCCAGGGGCCGCAAGTGGTGGTCGACGGCCAGCCGCTGCTGGCGTTCTGCAACAACGACTACCTGGGCCTGGCCAGTCATCCACAGGTGATCGAAGCCTGGCGGGCCGGTGCCAGCCGCTGGGGCGTGGGCGGTGGCGCCTCGCACCTGGTGGTGGGCCATAGCGGTCCGCACCATGCTCTGGAGGAGGCCCTGGCCGAACTCACTGGAAGGCCCCGGGCCTTGTTGTTCAGCACCGGCTACATGGCCAACCTCGGGGCGGTCACGGCCCTGGTGGGACAGGGCGATACGGTGCTGGAAGACCGTCTCAACCATGCTTCGCTGCTGGATGCCGGCCTGCTCAGTGGCGCGCGCTTCAACCGCTATCTGCACAACGATGCGGCCAGCCTGGCCAAGCGCCTGGAGAAGGCTACCGGCAATACCCTGGTGGTCACCGACGGCGTATTCAGCATGGATGGCGATGTGGCCGACCTGCCGGCCCTGGCCCGTGAAACCAAGGCCCGAGGCGCCTGGCTGATGGTCGACGACGCCCACGGCTTCGGCCCCCTGGGTGCCAATGGCGCAGGGCTGGTGGAGCATTTCGGCCTGAGCCTGGATGAAGTACCGGTGCTGGTGGGTACCCTGGGCAAGGCTTTCGGTACGGCTGGCGCCTTCGTCGCCGGCAGCGAGGAGTTGATCGAGAGCCTGATCCAGTTCGCAAGGCCCTATATCTACACCACCAGCCAGCCACCGGCGTTGGCCTGCGCCACCTTGAAAAGCCTGGAGCTGCTGCGCAGCGAGCACTGGCGGCGCGAGCACCTGGCGAGCCTGGTCCGCCAGTTCCGCCGGGGCGCCGAGCAGATCGGCCTGGAGCTGATGGACAGCTTCACCCCGATCCAGCCGATCCTGGTCGGCGACAGTGCGCGAGCCATGGCGCTGTCGCAGAAACTGCGCGAGCGCGGGATCCTGGTCACCGCCATTCGCCCGCCGACGGTGCCGGCCGGCAGTGCCCGGTTGCGGGTGACGCTGTCTGCCGCCCACAGCGAGAGCCAGGTGCAGCTATTGTTAGACGCATTGGCCGATTGTCACGGTGAACTGCAAGTGGAGCCGAGCCATGCGTGATCGACTGATCCTGTTGCCCGGCTGGGGGCTGGGCGTGTCGCCCCTGGAGCCCCTGGCTGCAGCGTTGCAGGGGCTGGACCAGCACCTGCGGGTACAGGTCCAGCCGTTGCCGGAACTGATGTCCAGCGACCCGGACGATTGGCTGGATGAACTGGACGACGCGCTGCCGGACGATGCCTGGCTGGGTGGCTGGTCCCTGGGCGGGATGCTGGCCTCGGCGCTGGCGGCCCGTCGTGGTGAACGGTGCTGCGGGCTGCTGACCCTGGCCAGCAATCCCTGCTTCGTCGCCCATGCGCAGTGGCCGAGCGCCATGGCCCAAGACACCTTCGCCGCCTTCCTGGCGGGCTGTGCCGCCGACCCGCAAGGCACCCTCAAGCGTTTCTCGTTGCTCTGTGCCCAGGGCGCCCTCGACCATCGCGGCTTGTCCCGGGCGTTGTCGGGGGGCGCGCCGGTGTCCCGGCCACAGGTGTTGCTGGCGGGTCTTGAATTGTTGGCGCGGCTCGATACCCGCGAGGCCTTGCAAGGTTTTCGTGGGCCTCAGTTGCACCTGTTCGCCGGGCTCGATGGCCTGGTACCGGCTGAAACGGCCGCCGAGTTGCTGGCGTTGTTGCCGGATGTGGAAGTTGGCCTGATCGAACAGGCCAGCCACGGTTTTCTTCTGGAGGCCCCCCATGGAGTGGCGGGTGCGATCCAGGCGTTCTTGCATGAGTCCGGTGATGACTGATCTGTCTATTCCTGTGCTGGCCACCGGCTTGCCTGACAAGCGCCAGGTGGCGGCTTCGTTTTCCCGCGCAGCGGCCAGCTACGACAGCGTGGCCGAGTTGCAGCGGGCGGTTGGCCAGCAGTTGCTGAGCCGCCTGCCTGCTGACTGGACCCCCGGACGCTGGCTCGACCTGGGCTGCGGCACCGGGCATTTCAGCCGGGCGCTGGGGGAGCGGTTCGCGGGTAGCCAGGGCCTGGCCGTGGATATCGCTGAAGGCATGCTCCAGCACGCACGGCCCCTGGGTGGTGCCGAGTACTTCATTGCCGGGGACGCCGAGCGCCTGCCATTGCAGGCGGCCAGTTGCGAGTTGATCTTCTCCAGCCTGGCGGTGCAGTGGTGCGCCGATTTTGCCGCAGTGCTCAGCGAGGCCCGGCGGGTGCTCAAGCCTGGCGGCGTCCTGGCGTTCGCCAGCTTGTGCGTGGGGACCCTGCAGGAGCTGCGCGACAGCTGGGGGCAGGTGGACGGGCAGGTGCACGTCAACCGCTTCCGTGCTTTCGAGCGCTATGGCCAGTTGTGCGATGCCAGTGGCTTGCGGGTGCGTAGCCTGGAGCGGGTGCCCCATGTCCTGCATTACCCGGATGTGCGCAGCCTGACCCACGAACTCAAGGCCCTGGGGGCGCACAACCTCAACCCTGGCCGTCCTGGTGGTTTGACCGGACGGGCGCGCATCGCCGGATTGATCGCCGCCTACGAGGGCTTTCGCCAGGCCAAGGGGCTGCCGGCGACTTACCAGGTAGTCCATGCCGTATTGGAGAAACCACTATGAGTCCGGCCTATTTCATCACCGGCACCGACACCGAGGTGGGCAAGACCACCATCGCTGCCGGCTTGCTGCATGCCGCGCGACTGGCCGGGCTGAGCACGGCGGCGGGCAAGCCGGTGGCGTCCGGTTGCGAGTTGACGGCCAAGGGCTTGCGCAACGCCGATGCCTTGGCGTTGCAAGCGCAGGCGTCGTTGCCGCTGAGTTATGAAGAGGTCAATCCGCTCGCCTTCGAGCCGGCGATCGCTCCACACCTGGCCGCACGCGAGGCGGGCGTGGCACTGACGGTGCAGTCGCTGTTGCTGCCCATGCGCCACGTCCTGGCCAAGGGGGCGGATTTCACCCTGATCGAAGGCGCGGGTGGCTGGCGCGTGCCCCTGGCGGGCCAGGATAATCTCTCGGACCTGGCCATGGCCCTGGGGCTGCCGGTGATCCTGGTGGTGGGCGTGCGGCTGGGGTGCATCAACCATGCCTTGCTGACTGCCGAAGCCATTGCCCGGGACGGTCTGCAACTGGCCGGTTGGGTGGCCAACATCGTCGATCCGCAGACCTCTCGTCTGGAAGAGAACCTGGCGACCCTGGCCGAGCGCCTTCCCGCGCCGTGCCTGGGCAGGGTGCCCCGGCTCAGGCTGGCTGGGGCCGCGGCGGTGGCCGAACACCTGCAATTGGACTTGCTGGACTAGATTTTGCCTATGACAGGGCAGATGGCCATTAGTGTTTTTGACGGGTGTTTTCTTGACGGGTCTGCTTCAATTGGCAACGTCATCCATTTTCCAGGTCGAGTCATCCCATGGAAATTTCCGGGAACAGCGCTTACTACGCCGGGCTGAACGCGATTCAGACCGGGCAGAACCGGGTCGATCAAGCCGCTGGCCAGATCGCCAGCACCGCCGTCGAGCGTTCCGCCAGCAGCCAGTCGTCGGAGCTCCAGGTCAATCGCCTGCGTGGCGTGGACCGCAGCCAGGAGTCGGACGTGGCCAGCAGTGTGGTGGAAATGTCCGCCGGCAAGTTCCAGGTCGAACTGGGCGTCAAGGTCGCCAAGGCCTCGGATGAAGCCCTGGGTACGCTGATCGACACCTACGCCTGATCGTCTTTTCGTTGAAGCCCGGCCCCCGTTTTCGGGGGCCGGGCTTTTTCATGCCTGCCTTTATGCCATTTCCTCGGCTGATTTCCCTCGCTGACTGATTGCCGGCGACCCGGCTTCTACACTTCATGGCAGTGCCGTGGGCTTTGGCCTGCGCGGGTGTTACATGCCGATGACGAAAGGTATTTGTCCGACGCTTGACAAGATTTAGGCGTAAACGTATGTTTCAAACAACTGTTTGACCGCTATAAAAACTCAACGCGGTTGTTCATTCCCGGTTACATCAGCAGAGGTTTATCGCTATGCCTGACTACAAGGCCCCCTTGCGTGATATTCGCTTCGTTCGTGACGAGCTGCTTGGTTATGAGGCGCACTATCAGAGCCTCCCGGCTTGCCAGGACGCCACTCCGGACATGGTTGACGCCATTCTCGAGGAAGGTGCGAAGTTTTGTGAGCAGGTGCTGGCGCCGCTGAACCGTGTAGGCGACCTGGAAGGTTGCACCTGGGGTGAATCCGGCGTTAAGACCCCAACCGGCTTCAAGGAAGCCTACAAGCAGTTCGTCGAAGGCGGCTGGCCAAGCCTGGCCCACGATGTCGAGCACGGCGGTCAGGGCCTGCCTGAGTCGCTGGGCCTGGCTGTCAGCGAAATGGTCGGCGAGGCCAACTGGTCGTGGGGCATGTACCCAGGCCTGTCCCATGGCGCGATGAACACCATTTCCGCCCACGGTACGCCTGAGCAGCAAGATGCCTACCTGACCAAGCTGGTGACTGGCGAGTGGACCGGCACCATGTGCCTGACCGAGCCACATTGCGGCACCGACCTGGGCATGCTGCGCACCAAGGCCGAGCCTCAGGCCGACGGTTCCTACAAAGTCACCGGCACCAAGATCTTCATCTCCGCCGGTGAACACGACATGGCCGACAACATCGTCCACATCGTGCTGGCCCGCCTGCCGGACGCTCCGGCCGGTACCAAGGGTATCTCGCTGTTCATCGTGCCCAAGTTCCTGCCCAACGCCGATGGCTCTGTCGGCCAGCGCAACGCGGTGAGCTGCGGTTCCCTCGAGCACAAGATGGGTATCCACGGCAACGCCACCTGCGTGATGAACTTCGACGCGGCCACCGGTTTCCTGATCGGCCCGGCGAACAAGGGCCTGAACTGCATGTTCACCTTCATGAACACCGCTCGCCTGGGTACCGCGCTGCAAGGCCTGGCCCACGCCGAGATCGGTTTCCAGGGTGGCCTGAAATACGCTCGCGACCGCCTGCAAATGCGCTCGCTGACCGGCCCGAAAGCGCCAGACAAGGCTGCCGATCCGATCATCGTGCACCCGGACGTGCGTCGCATGCTGCTGACCATGAAGGCGTTCGCCGAAGGCAACCGCGCCATGGTCTACTTCACCGCCAAGCAGGTGGACATCGTCAAGTACGGTGTGGATGAAGAAGAGAAGAAGAAGGCCGACGCACTGCTGGCCTTCATGACCCCGATCGCCAAGGCCTTCATGACCGAGGTCGGCTTCGAGTCCGCCAACCACGGCGTGCAGATCTACGGTGGCCACGGCTTCATCGCCGAGTGGGGCATGGAGCAGAACGTTCGCGACAGCCGTATCTCGATGCTGTACGAAGGCACCACCGGCATCCAGGCCCTGGACCTCCTGGGTCGCAAGGTGCTGATGACCCAGGGCGAAGCGCTGAAGGGCTTCACCAAGATCGTCCACAAGTTCTGCCAGAACAACGAAGGCAACGAGGCCGTGAAGGAGTTCGTGGCACCGCTGGCGGCACTGAACAAGGAATGGGGCGAACTGACCATGAAAGTGGGCATGGCCGCGATGAAAGACCGCGAGGAAGTCGGTGCCGCTTCGGTGGACTACCTGATGTACTCCGGCTACGCCTGCCTGGCCTACTTCTGGGCCGACATGGCACGCCTGGCAGCCGAGAAGCTGGCCGCCGGCACCACCGAAGAGGCCTTCTACACCGCCAAGCTGCAGACCGCGCGCTTCTACTTCCAGCGCATCCTGCCGCGTACCCGTACCCATGTTGCCACCATGCTGTCGGGCGCCAACAACCTGATGGACATGAAGGAAGAGGATTTCGGCCTGGCTTACTAAGCCCGTCCGGCTCCACTGCGAAGCCGCTCGCCCCCTCGGGACGAGCGGCTTTTTTGCATCTGCGGACCGTCGGTAAAAATTCCCGACTAAAACGCTAAGCTGAAGCGATTCCCTGCCGTTACAGAGGTGGCAATGTGACGCCTGTCACATCGCATGTGCTTAACTTCTTCAATGAAGGCACAATGCCATCTACTGATAAGCCGGGTTGGAGTTTTACCCTTGCCGCGTTCTTCCGCTGTACGTTTCAGTCACTTTCTTCCGTCTTTACTGCTTCTGCTTGCTGGGCTGGCGGCCGCCTACGTCAAGGATCTCAACGTATTCTTCACTTCGCTGTTCAACGTGTTGCCGACCCTGGTGCTGTTGCTCGGCGGGGCGTATTGCGCCGTGTATCGACGCCAGCGCGAGCTGTTCCTGATGGTCACGGTGTATATCGCCTACTTCCTGCTGGATACCCAGACCGACTTCTACCGTGACAATGGCCGGGTTCGTGAGGATGCCGCGGTGGTGTTCCACCTGTGTTGCCTGTTGCTGCCCTTGCTGTTCGGTTTGTTCGCCGCCTGGCAGGAGCGCACGCACCTGTTCCAGGACATGGTGGCACGCTTCGCCGTGCTGCTCGCCTTCGGCAGCGTGGCCCTGGGCCTGGAGCAGAGTTATCCCCAGGCGCTGCTGGCGTGGCTGGCGGAGATCCGCTGGCCAGCCCTGCATGGCAGCTGGATGAGCCTGATCCAGTTGTCCTATCCGGTGTTCCTTGCGGCCTTCCTGCTGTTGGCGATCCAGTACTGGCGCAGCCCGCGCCCCTTGCATGCGGCGCAGTTGGTGGGCTTGCTCGGGCTGTTCTGGATGTTGCCCAAGACCTTCATCTTGCCCTTCACGTTGAACATCATGTGCAGCCAGGTGATGTTGATGATCGCCGCCGCGGTGGCCCACGAGGCCTACCAGATGGCCTTTCGCGATGAGCTGACCGGGCTGCCGGGGCGCCGTGCCCTGAACGAACGCATGCAGCGACTGGGACGCAACTACGTACTGGCCATGACCGACGTCGATCACTTCAAGAAATTCAACGACACCCATGGTCACGACGTTGGCGATCAGGTGCTGCGCCTGGTGGCCAGCAAGTTGTCGAAGGTCACCGGTGGCGGTCGCGCCTACCGTTATGGCGGTGAAGAGTTCGCCGTGGTGTTCGCCGGCAAGAGCCTGGACGAATGCATGCCGCACCTGGAGATGATCCGCGAGATCATCGCCGGCTATAACATCCAGTTGCGCAACCAGGAAAACCGCCCCCAGGACGACCAGCAGGGGCGCCAGCGGCGCGGGGCGGTCGGTGCTTCCAGCGTGTCGGTGACCATCAGTATCGGTGTCGCCGAGCGGTTGATGGAGCACCGTACTCCCGAGGAAGTGCTCAAGTCAGCCGACCAGGCGCTCTACAGCGCCAAGGGCGCGGGGCGCAACTGTGTCATGGCCTTCGGGCAGAACCGCCGTGGTGCGGTGCGGATGGACACCGCGGCAGGCTGACTGATGGCGACGCATTCAGCGTCCGCAGGGTGATTGGTAGGCCCCGGTGCCGACAGTAGGTTGCAACGACCTGCTGTCGGGGCGTCGCCATGGCTCAGGGCCAAGCGCTTTCGCGCGTTTCTACTCGATGACTTTTTGCCAGCGGCTCTGCCTGGGCGCGAGGCTGCCCGTGGATGTTTTCACCTGCCCACGGCTAACTGCCGGCAGAGCGTCTGGCCCAGCGGACAAACGGGCGTATTCCCGGCAAGGCCCGCCCTTGGCGGGTTTTTCTTTGTCATGGCTGGAAGTTGACTAAAAATAACAAAAAGGTCACTAGATGACCCTATGTGTCGCAAAAGTTGTTCGGGTACACTCGGTTTTTCGTGAATGGGCCCGTTCCGGCCCGCCTGTTTAGATCTTGCGAGGTTTGCCATGGCTGACTACAAAGCGCCCCTGCGCGATATGCGCTTCGTCCTCAATGAAGTGTTCGAGGTCGCCAAGCTCTGGGCCCAGTTGCCAGCGCTGGCGGAAACAGTGGACGCTGAGACTGTCGAGGCGATCCTGGAAGAAGCGGGCAAGGTCACTGCCCGCAGCATTGCCCCGTTGAGCCGTAGCGGCGACGAAGAAGGTTGTCGCTGGAATGACACCGTGGTGAGCACTCCGGAAGGTTTCCCGCAGGCCTACCAGACCTATGCCGAAGGTGGCTGGGTCGGTGTCGGCGGCGATCCTGAATTCGGTGGCATGGGCATGCCCAAGGCGGTATCGGCCCAGGTCGAGGAAATGGTCAACTCCGCCAGCCTGGCCTTCGGCCTGTATCCGATGCTGACCGCCGGCGCCTGCCTGTCGATCAACGCCCACGCCAGCGACGAGCTCAAGACCACCTACCTGCCGAACATGTATGCCGGCGTCTGGGCCGGTTCCATGTGCCTGACCGAACCCCATGCCGGCACCGACCTGGGGATCATCCGCACCAAGGCCGAGCCACGGGCGGACGGCGCCTATGCCATCACCGGGACCAAGATCTTCATCACCGGCGGTGAGCACGACCTGACCGAAAACATCATCCACCTGGTACTGGCCAAGCTGCCGGACGCCCCAGCCGGGCCCAAGGGCATTTCCCTGTTCCTGGTGCCCAAGTTCATGGTCAATGCCGATGGCAGCCTGGGCGAGCGCAACCTGGTGAGCTGCGGCTCCATCGAGCACAAGATGGGCATCCAGGCTTCCGCTACTTGCGTGATGAACTTCGACCAGGCCGTTGGCTACCTGGTGGGCGAGCCGAACAAGGGCCTGGCGGCCATGTTCACCATGATGAACTACGAGCGCCTCGGCGTAGGTATCCAGGGCCTGGCCACGGGCGAGCGTTCCTACCAGAACGCCGTGGAATATGCCCGCGATCGCCTGCAGAGCCGTGCCCCGACCGGCCCGCAAGCCAAGGACAAGACTGCCGACCCGATCATCGTCCACCCGGACGTGCGGCGCATGCTGCTGACCATGAAAGCCGCCAACGAAGGCGGCCGGGCTTTCTCCACCTATGTGGCGATGCAACTGGACACCGCCAAGTTCAGTGAGGACGCCGAGACCCGCAAGCGTGCGGAAAGCCTGGTGGCGTTGCTGACTCCGGTGGCCAAGGCATTCCTCACCGACCTGGGCCTGGAGACCACGGTCCATGGCCAGCAGATCTTTGGTGGCCACGGTTACATCCGCGAGTGGGGCCAGGAGCAGCTGGTGCGCGACGTGCGCATCACCCAGATCTACGAAGGCACCAACGGCATCCAGGCCCTGGACCTGGTGGGGCGCAAGATCGTCGGCAGCGGCGGCTCGTTCTACAAGTTGTTCGCCGATGAGATCCGCCACTTCACCGCCACCGCCGATGCCCAGCTCGGGGAGTTCGTGCGGCCGTTGAATGCCGCGCTGGACAATCTGGATGAGTTGACTGCCTGGGTACTGGACCGCTCGGCCAGCAACCCCAACGAGATTGGCGCGGCGTCCGTGGAGTATCTGCAAGCGTTCGGCTACACCGCCTACGCCTACATGTGGGCACTGATGGCCAAGGCGGCGTTGGGCAAGGAGCAGCAAGACGAGTTCTACGCCAGCAAGCTGGGGACTGCGCGCTTCTACTTCGCCCGCCTGCTGCCGCGTATCCACTCCTTGAGCGCTTCGGTCAAGGCGGGCAGCGAATCGCTGTATCTGTTGCCGGCGGAGCAGTTCTAAGAGGCAAAGTGCCTGTAAGTCATTTCTTACGTTACGTGCTGCAGATCGCCCATATCGGCGAACGAGGGGCATCGCTAATCTACGTTACATGGACGTAGCGCAGGAAGCGCAAAGAAATAACACGGACACGTAGGATTCCGCCAGGATGGTGGAGTGAAATGGATGTCAGGGAAACAGTCTGCAAAGCCCCGCTTCGGCGGGGTTTTTCTTTTGTGCGGATTTTTTCCCGATCCGCTTCAGGCCAGGGTTTCTGGTAGTGCCGGTCCGCCGAGCCGCGCGTCCTGGCTGTGCAGCGGATCTTCCAATAGCGTGCGCAGCAATTCCAGGGTTCCCTGCTGACGCTGCAGATCACGGCAAACCAATCCGACTTTCAACGGCACTCTGGGCTCGCTCAAGGGTTTCCAGAGCAATTGCCGATTGCCGTTCTGCTGCTGGGAGCGTCCCGGCAGTACGGTGGCCAGCCGGGTATGGGGCAGGCTGTCGAGAATCCCGGCCATGTTGTTCAGCTCCGCCTGTACCTGCGGGCGGCGCCCCAGGTTGGCCAGCTGGGCCTGCCAGATCTGGCGGATCTGGAACTCCTCTCCCAGTAGCAGCATCGGCAGTTCGGCCGCTTGGCTCATGGAGACTTTCTTGAATTCACGCAGGGGATGCTGCTCGGGGATGACCAGGGTCAGTTCGTCTTCGTACAGCGGTACGCCATGCAGCCCCGGTTGCCGCGGTGGCAGATAGCTGATGCCGATATCCAGCGAGCCATTGAGCAAGCGCCGTTCGATTTCCAGGCCGGTCAATTCGTAGATCTGCACCACCAGGTGCGGCTGGGCCTTGCGCACCCGTTCGAGCATCTGCGGCACCAGGCTGCTGTGCACGGTTTGCAGCACGCCGATGGCCAGGGTCCGCAGGGCCTGGCCCTTGAAGTTGCGCAGGGCTTCGCGGGCCTGCTGCAGGCCATCGAGCAGGGGCAGGGCATGGTTGTACAGGGTATGCGCGGCCAGGGTCGGCAACAGGCGCTTGCTGCTGCGCTCGAACAGGCTCACATCCAGGTGCTGCTCCAGCTGGCGAATCTGCTGGGAAAGCGCTGGTTGGGAGATCGAAAGGCGCTCTGCGGCGCGCCCTACGTGACCTTCTTCATACACCGCGACGAAATAACGCAGTTGCTTGAAATCCATAAGTAATTCTTATCGAAAAAGCTTAAAAATCGAAATGGCCCAAAGCCCCGTAGGGGCCTAGTCTACGCCTATTCACAGGGCTTACAGGGCCACGAAAGAAGATGAGTAGCGTTCAGGTCGATGGTTCTTACATAGGAAAGGCAACAAACATCGACCCAGGACAGGTCTATGGCGAGGGCCAACGCACCCTTGCAAAGCAGCTCGGATCATGGTCATGGAGCCTGCGGGCATGAACCTGTTCAACCTGCGTCGCACCCCGCCCAGCCTGGACCAGCTGGCCATGGCCCCGAGCGCGGCCACTGTGGTCGACAACCTCTCCAGCGACTGCCTGATGCCCAGCGTACCCAGGCCGCAACCGGTATTCGTCCGTGGCCAGGGCTCCTGGTTATGGGACAGCGACGACCGAACCTACCTCGACTTCACCCAGGCCGGAGCCGCCAACAGCCTTGGCCATAGCCCGTCGGTGCTGGTCAACGCCCTGACCGCCCAGGCGCAATCGCTGATCAACCCGGGTTCCGGGTTCTACAACCGTGGCATGCTCAAGCTCGCCGCACGTTTGTGCCGCAGCACCGGCAGCGACCAGGCCTATCTGTTGGGCAGCGGTAGCGAGGCGTGTGAAGCGGCGATCAAGCTGGCGCGCAAATGGGGGCAACTGCATCGCGGTGGCGCGGCGGGCATCATCACCGCCAGCCAGGCTTGCCATGGCCGGGGGTTCGCCGCGCTGTCGGCGTCTGCGGGCAATGCCACCGGCAATCGGTTCGAGCCGCGCCTGCCGGGTTTCAGCCAGGTGCCGTTCAATGACCTGCCGGCCCTGCATGCGGCGGTGGATGCACAAACCGTAGCGATCATGCTCGAGCCGATCCAGGGCGAGGCGGGAGTGGTGCCGGCCACCGAGCATTACCTCAAGGGCGTGGAGCGACTGTGCCGCGAGCTGGGCATCCTGCTGATCTTCGATGAAGTCCAGACCGGTATCGGTCGTTGCGGCACCTTGCTGGCCGAACAACTGTATGGCGTGCGCGCCGACATCATCGCCCTGGGCAAGGGCCTGGGTGGCGGAGTGCCGCTGGCGGCCCTGCTGGCCCGAGGCAAGGCCTGCTGTTTCGAGCATGGCGAACTGGATGGCACTCACCACGGCAATGCCCTGATGACCTCGGCCGGGCTGGCGGTGCTCGACTGCCTCCAGGAGCAGGGCTTCTTGCAGCAAGTGCGCAGCAATGGCCAATATCTGGGCCAGGGCCTGGTTCGCCTGGCCAGCCGTCATGCCCAGGGCCAGGTCCGTGGCCAAGGGCTGCTCTGGGGCATGACCCTGGCCGATGCCTCCGCCGAGGCAGTGGTCAAGGCCGCCTTGCAGGAAGGGTTGCTGCTCAATGCCGTGCAACCGGACTGCCTGCGCTTCACCCCGGCGCTGACCGTGAGCAAGGGCAATATCGATGAAATGCTGCTGCGCCTGGCCCGAGCCTTCGCCCGGGTCCGCACCGCGCAGCTGCAATGCCGCAAGGGGGTAGCCGTCTGATGCGTGTATTGATCCTGCAGCACAGCGCGGCTGCCGGTCCGGGGCGAATCAACCAGTGGCTGCTGGAGCGCGCCACCTCGGTGCATATCTGCCATGTGCATGCCCAGGCCCGCCTGCCACGGCTCGACAGCTTCGACCTGCTGATCCTGCTGGGCGGCCCCATGAGTGTGCATGACGAAGTCCAGGCGCCCTGGCTGGTCGCGGAAAAGCGCCTGCTGCGCAAGGCCCTGTCCGCCGGCAAGCGCGTGCTGGGCATCGGCCTGGGCGGCCAGCTCCTGGCCCAGGCCCTGGGCGCCCAGGTACGTCCTTGCGCGGCCAGCGAGATTGGCTGGTGGCCGGTGGAAAAGTATCCCAGCGCCCAGGATTCTCCCTTGGGGCTGGCGTTGCCGGAACGCCTGATGGCCTTCCACTGGCATGGTGAAAGTTTCGATCTGCCCAAGGGCGCCCTGCCGCTGTATCGCTCCGCCGCCTGTGCCAACCAGGGGTTCATCTGGCAGGAACGGGCCATTGGCTTGCAGTGCCTGCTGCAGAGCGATTTGCAGAGCATCGAGGCGCTGCTGCAATCGCGCCCCCGGGGTTGGTTGAGCGCCGAGCAGGATGCCGGGCCTGAAAGCGTCGAAGACCGCCAGGCGATCCTCGCCGGCATCCCCCATTGCAGCGGCCTGGCGCCGACCCTGTTCCGAGTGCTGGACTACTTGTCCGGGCCCCTGCCGACCTTGCGCTGACAGAATTCCTGAACCGTCTCGCGGTATAACGCATCGCCCCGTGCCTGATCTTTCGCACGGGGCGTTTTTTTGTCCCCGTCTTTTCCAGGCCCGAACACCCCCAGCGGCATGGCTCTGAAGCTACTGAGCATGGTGCACAAACATGGGATCGAGATCCGCGCCTGAGCGGGTCATGGGCCGCTTGGCAATTGGGCTGAACCCTGGCCAGGGACCAGGGTCGATTGCAGGTAGGGCTCATCCGAGCCATTTCTGTCAGGAGTCATCCATGGATCTGATCCGCATTATCTTCGCCATCCTGTTGCCGCCCCTTGGCGTGTTCCTGCAAGTGGGATTCGGCGGCGCCTTCTGGTTGAACATCCTGTTGACCTTGTGCGGATACATCCCCGGTATCGTGCATGCGGTGTACATCATCGCCAAGCGCTAGCAGGCTGCTGAAAAACTACCTGCGTTGCCATCGCTGCGTTGAAAACAGGCTGGTGCGTCAGCCCGGTCACAATGCTCATTTACCACTCGTAAACTGCGCTTTTTCGTCTGTTTTCGCCTTGCGCTGGCTACCTCGCCTACGTTTTTCAACGGCCTGCTAGAAACCATCAGGCCCGCTCTGGGCGGGCCTGATATTCAGTGCTGCGCCTGCAACACTTTGCGGTAGAACAACCATTCCTGCTCCAGGGCGTGCGCCTGGTTCTCGGCCTTGCGAAAGCCGTGGCGTTCCTCCGGGTAGTAATGGGCCTGGGCGCAAATTCCCTGTTCTTGCAGGGCCTTGAGCATGACCCGGGTCTGCTCGGGCACCACCACCGCGTCCAGTTCACCCTGGAAGAAGACCACGGGCACCTGGATGTTGCTGGCGTGCAGCAAGGGCGTCCGGGCCAGGTAGCGCTCGCGGTCCTGCTCGGGATCGCCGATCAGCCAGTCCAGGTAGTCGCCTTCGAACTTGTGGGTGACCCGTGTCAGTGCCAGGGGATCGCTGACGCCATAGAGGCTGGCGCCGGCACGAAAGACCCGGGCGAAGGCCAGTGCGCACAAGGTGGTGTAGCCACCGGCGCTGCCGCCGCGGATGAACGCTTGCCCGGGGTCGATCAGGCCTTGCTGGTCGAGGTAGGCCACCACCGCGCAGGCGTCTTCCACGTCCACTTCGCCCCAGCGCAGATGCAGGGCCTGGCGATAGGCCCGGCCGTAGCCGCTGCTGCCCCGGTAGTTGAGGTCGGCCACAGCGAAACCGCGCTGGGTCCAGAACTGGATGCGCGGATCGAGCATCGGATAGCAGGCCGAGGTCGGGCCGCCGTGGATGAACACCACCAGGGGTGGACGTCCCGCGCCATTCATGGCCGGGTAGAAAAAACCATGGGCCTGGCCCCCGCCGCTGGGATAGCGAAGGGTCTGCGGACGGCTGATGAGCTCCGCAGGCAGGGGGGCGATGCCTCCGGCCAGGACCTGGACCTGGCTCGTGGCACGGTCGATGGCCAGCACTGCCGAGGGGCTGGTGGGCGAGGCCGCGATGCAATACAGCCGCTGCGAATCCAGGGCCAGGCTGCGAAAGCGGCTGTAGGCACCAGTGAAATCCTGCGGTGCAGCATCGGCCTGGTGTAGCCCGAGACGGCCGAAGCCTTCCTCGGTCCAAGTGCCCAGCCAGCTATCGTCGCCCAGTGGCAGCCAGGTACAGCCGCCCAGTTGCCAGGGGGCCGGGGCGTGGTCCGCCGGCGCGCAGGGCAGTGGGCGCAAGCCCAGGCCCGACTCGGCCCAGGGCTGCCAGAAACCCTGGCGGTCGGTGAGGCAATGCAGCTTGCCGTGCGGGTCGAAGCGCGGTTGTTGCAAGGATTCCGGCTCGTCGTTGCCCGCCACACAGCGCGGTTCGCCCCAACTGGCGTCGGCCAGGCGCTCGGCGAGCATCAGGCGGGTGCTGGTCCAGGGTTGGTGCGGGCGGTCCCATTCGATCCAGGCCAGGCGCTGGCCGTTGGGGCTCAGGGTCGGCGCGGCATAGAAGTCGGCGCCGGTCGCCAGGAGCTGGCGCTGGCCGCTGGCGCCGTCGAAGGCCACCAACTGGTGCCGGTCGGCGCATTCCTCCACGGCCAGCACCTGGCCGGCGTGCTGCTGCAGGTCGCCGTAGCGGCATTCGCCCTGGGTCAGGGCCACGGGGGCGCCCCCATCCAGCGGCTGGCGGTACAGCTGTTGGTCGCGTTCATTGACGAACACCAGGTTGTCCTGGCCGACGCAAAAGGCGCCGCCGCCGTATTCATAGACCCGGCTGCGGACGCTGAAGCCCGTGGGTGTCAGGCAGCGGGCCTGGCCCTGGTGCCAATGCCAGATCCGGCAGGCACCGTCCTCGGGGCGGTACTCGTTCCAGAACAAGCCGTGGGACGTCAGTTGCAGCTCGGCGAAGTCGACGCCGGCGGCCGTGGCCTGGCTGGCGCTGAAGGGCTCAACCCTTGGCGATGAGGCGTGAGTTTCGTTCATTGCGAAATGCCAGTTGTTCGATGGTCTGGGTGGCGGTTTCGGACTCTTCCCGGGCCTTGAGGATCATCCCGTGGTGCGGCGACTTGCTGCATACCGGGTCGGCATTGCTGGCGTCGCCGGTCAGCATGAACGCCTGGCAGCGGCAGCCACCGAAGTCCTGTTCCTTCTCGTCGCAGGAGCGGCATGGCTCGGGCATCCAGTCGTAGCCGCGAAAGCGGTTGAAGCCGAAGGACTCATACCAGATGTGCTGCATGCTGTGCTCGCGCACATTGGGAAACTGTACCGGCAACTGCCGCGCGCCGTGGCAAGGCAGGGCGGTGCCGTCCGGGGTCACGGTGAGGAACAGGCTGCCCCAGCCGTTCATGCAGGCCTTGGGGCGTTCCTCGTAATAGTCCGGAGTGACGAAGATCAGCTTGCACGGGTGGCCCTGGGCCTCCAGCTTGGCGCGGTACTCGTTGGTGATGCGCTCGGCGCGCACCAGCTGCTCGCGGGTCGGTAGCAGGCCAACGCGGTTGAGCTGGGCCCAGCCATAGAACTGGCAGGTGGCCAATTCGACGAAGTCGGCTTCCAGGGCGATGCACAGCTCGATGATGCGGTCGATCTTGTCGATGTTGTGCCGATGGGTGACGAAGTTCAGCACCATCGGGTAGCCGTGGGCCTTCACCGCACGGGCCATCTCCAGCTTCTGCGCGAAGGCCTTCTTCGAGCCGGCCAGCAGGTTGTTCACCTGCTCGTCGCTGGCCTGGAAGCTGATCTGGATATGGTCCAGGCCAGCCTTCTTGAAGTCGCTGATCTTCTGCTCGGTGAGGCCGATGCCGGAGGTGATCAGGTTGGTGTAGAACCCCAGCTTGCGCGCCTCGCCGATCAGTTCGGCCAGATCCTGGCGCACCAGCGGTTCGCCGCCGGAAAAGCCCAGCTGCGCGGCGCCCATCTCCCGGGCCTCGCGAAACACCTTGAGCCACTGGGCGGTATCGAGCTCCTTGCCCTGTGCCGCGAAGTCCAGCGGGTTGGAGCAATACGGACATTGCAGCGGACAGCGATAGGTCAGCTCGGCCAGCAGCCACAGTGGCAGGCCGATCTCCGGCTTGGCGGGCACGTTGGAGTCAGCCGAGTTCGATCCAGTGCTGGGCACGGGCGACCTCCATGAATTGCTCGATATCGTCACCGAGCTCGGCGACCCCGGGGAACTGCACCTGCAGTTCGCCGATGATCGCCGCCACGTCGCGCTCGCCATCGATCAAGCCGCCGATCAGGGCAGCGCTGTCGTTGAGCTTGATCATGCCCTCGGGGTACAGCAGGACATGGCCCTTTTGCGCCGGCTCGTACTGGAAGCGGTAGCCGGGGCGCCAGCGTGGGGTTTTGCTGCGATCGAAACTCATAAGGTGATCCCTTTGTGCCAGACCCGCTGCTCGGTGACGCTGTGATAAGGCGGGCGGTTCAGTTCATAGGCCATGCTCATGGCGTCGAGCATGCTCCAAAGAATATCCAGTTTGAACTGGAGAATTTCCAGCATGCGCTCCTGGCCCGCGCGGGTGGTGTAGTGCTGCAAGGTGATGGCCAGGCCGTGCTCCACGTCTCGCCGGGCCTGGCCCAGGCGCGTGCGGAAGTACTGGTAGCCGGCCGGGTCGATCCACGGATAGTGCTGGGGCCAGCTGTCCAGGCGCGACTGGTGGATCTGCGGGGCGAACAGTTCGGTCAGGGAGCTGCTGGCGGCTTCCTGCCAACTGGCGCGCCGGGCGAAGTTGACGTAGGCATCCACGGCGAAACGCACCCCCGGCAATACCAGCTCCTGGGAGCGCAACTGGTCCGGGTCCAGGCCCACGGCCTGGCCCAGGCGCAGCCAGGCCTCGATGCCACCGTCCTCGCCTGGCGCGCCGTCATGGTCCAGCAGGCGCTGGATCCACTCGCGGCGTACTTCCCGGTCCGGGCAGTTGGCGAGGATCGCCGCATCCTTCATGGGGATGTTCACCTGGTAGTAGAAGCGGTTGGCGACCCAGCCCTGGATCTGCTCGCGGCTGGCCCGGCCTTCGTACATCGCCACGTGGTAGGGGTGATGGATGTGGTAATAGGCGCCCTTGGCGCGCAGGGCCTGTTCGAATTCGGCGGGGGACAGCGGGGTGTCGGTCATCTGGGTTCTCCGGGGCTTGGCCTGGTCGCGGGCGGGCCCGCGGTTGCGCACACGGCCCCAGGGCGCTGGGGCCGAGCTTGTGGGGATCGGCCCTACAGCTCAATACTCATTCCGTCGTAGGCCACTTCCACCTTTCGGCGTACCAGTTCGGCACGTTCGGCGGAGTCTTCGTCGAGGATCGGGTTGGTGTTGTTGATGTGGATAAGCACCTTGCGCTGGCGTGGCAGCTGCTCCAGCACTTCGAGCATGCCGCCGGGGCCGTTCTGCGCCAGGTGGCCCATCTCCCGGCCGGTGCGGGTGCCGACGCCACGGCGCTGCATCTCGTCGTCTTCCCACAAGGTGCCGTCCACCAGCAGGCAGTCGCTGGCGGCCATGATCTGCAGCAGCGGCGCGTCCACCTTGCCCAGGCCCGGCGCGTAGAACAGTTTGCCGCCAGTGCGCAGGTCCTCGACGATCAGGCCGATGTTGTCGCCCGGGTGCGGGTCGAAGCGATGGGGCGAGTAGGGCGGCGCTGCGCTGCGCAGGGGCAGCGGAGTGAAGCGCAGGTTGGGGCAGGCGGCCACGCTGAAGCTCCGGTCCAGTTCGATGCGGTTCCATTGCAGGCCGCCGTTCCAGTGGCTGAGCATCTTGAACAGCGGGAAACCGGTGCTCAGGTCCTCGTGGACCATGTCAGTGCACCAGACCTGGTGCGGGCAGCCTTCGCGCAGGCTGAGCAGGCCAGTGGTGTGGTCGATCTGGCTGTCCATGAGGATGATGGCACTGATCCCGGTATCGCGCAGGGCTCGGCCGGGTTGCATGGGGGCAAAGCCCTGCAGTTGGGCGCGAATATCCGGAGAAGCGTTGCACAGCACCCAGTTCACCCCGTCATCGGAGATCGCGATGGACGACTGGGTACGGGCCTGGGCGCGCAGGCTGCCGTCGCGAAATCCCGCGCAGTTCACGCAGTTGCAGTTCCACTGCGGAAAACCGCCGCCGGCGGCGGAACCTAGAATCTGGACAAACATGGGCGCTCCCTGGGCTGTGACTTGAAGATTGTGGACGACTGAAAATGAAAACGCCCCGGACGGGCCGAGGCGTTGCGCTGGATGTTCCGACCTAGGTCAGAAATCAGCGGCTGGCGAAGTACATGGTGACTTCGAAGCCGATGCGCAGGTCAGTGTAAGCAGGTTTGGACCAAGTCATGAAAATGCTCCTTTGAGGTGGGTGGGACGGGTGTTGCCTATACATATAGTCCACCTCCGGGCGGAGATGTTCAGATGCTTAGGCGGCTATCTTACTAAATTCCCATAACGGCTTGCCTGCAATTCTAAAGAAAGCTCATTACAGCGCTGGTAACGATCATTTCGCCCCTTGCCAGGGCGAGCCCGGGGCAGGCCCGTTGGCCAGGACCCTCCAGCCTCCGGCGGCTTGCTGCAACTGCCGGGCGGCCTGGATCACCAGCGCGGGCGTCAAGACCTTGATGCTGGCTTGCAATCGTTCCAGGTAGTCCGACGGATGGCCGGCCAACTTCGCCTGCCACAGCAGTTGCGCCGCCTGTTCCAGGGGCAACTCAGAGGCCCGCAACTGCTGGGCCAGGGCTTGGCGCTGGTCGAGCCAGGCCTGGGTATCGAGGGCCTGCAATTGTTCGGGCAAACGCAGGAAGAACTGTTCCAGATGGCCGAGGATCTCGCCCAGGCTGGCGTTCGGCGACTGCACCCCAAACAGCAGGCCGGTGCGGCCATCGAGTTGGCGCACCGCGCTGAACACGCCATAGCCCAGTTGCAGCTCGACCCGCAGACGCTGGTAGAACGGGGTCTGGCAGAGTTGCCCCAGCAGGCGCCAGGCAGCTTCGTCAGCCAGCAGGCTCGATGGGCTTGGGCAGAACAGCAGCAGTGCCTGCTCTGCCCTGTCCATGGGCACCGTCTGCCAGGCATGGCCGGTTCCTGGCTGCGGCGCCTGGCCCAGGTTGGCATCCGCGGTCCCGGGCATCCGTTGCAGGGCCCGGGCGAAGGCGTCCTGTCCGTGGGGTGGCACGCCCAGCGCCAAGCCATCCCAGCGGGCCGCGGCCCATAGCGCCTGCAGGGCGTCGGCGTTCAAGGTCGTACCGCTGTCGGGCAGTGGTTGTTCGGCGAAGGTCTTGAGCAGTTGGCGCAGGGGCATCGGTGGTGTCTCGACGTCTGTCCTGCCTGCTTGCCAGAACTCCGGGGATGGTTGGCCCAGTTGTCGTAGCGCTTGTTGCAGCACCGCCGGCATGGGTTGCTGCAGCCCGCGCAACTGCAGCAGCCAGTCCATGCCGCAGCAGCTGAAGCTCAGTTCCACCCCGGCTTGCCGGGCATCCCCGGCCAGGGCTGCCAGGCTGTGCTGCAAATGCCGGTGCAGGCCGCTCGGCGCGGGACTGGCCAGGCGCCAGCGCAACAGCAACTGCCCTGCCTCGGTATCGGTGGGCAAAGCCTGGCTGAAGCTCAGGGCCGGGTTGTCCCGGCGGCCTCGGCTGCGGTCCTGGGCGAAGGTCCGCAGGCCGCGATGCTTGCTGCTCTGGCCGCGAATCAGGCCGGCCTGGGGCTCCTCGACGGCGCCGCGCAAGAACGGGTTGGCGGGCGGCAACTGCCAGTCGCCGCTGAAGTCATCCACAACCTTGGGCTGCAATTGCCGCAGCAGCGCCTTGAGGGCCACGAGTCCGGCGGCGCCCAGCTCCTGGGCGGCGTGCCGGCTGTCCCGGCGGGCCAGTTCCAGGGCACTGTCGACCTGCAGCCGGCGTTGTTGCAGCAGGGCGTATTCCTCGCACAAGTGTGGCCAGTCGCCCTGGGCGCCGAAGAACCCCAGCCAGTCCAGCACCAGCTGGTGGATTTGTGCTGGCGCCTCGCTGGGCGCCTGGCCCAGGTCCAGCTCCAGGTGCAGCAATGCTTGCCCGGCGAACTCATACCGCACCTGGGCCTTGAGGCTGCGGGCCAGTGACTGTTGTTGGAGCTTGGCAAGCAATCCGCCGGGTTTACCCGATTGCAGCCAGGTACAGAGGAAGTCCAGCGCCACGCCGGCGCCTGCCGGCAGCCCTTCAAGGGCGAACAGCAGGTCCAGGCGTTCGCCGTCGAACCGTTGGTAGTTGTTGGCGTTGCTGGCCAGCAGTGGCACTGGTGCTATTTGTAGCTGGCGCGGGCCAGTAGGCAGGTCCGCGCCGTAGCGTTCGGCCAGGGCCCGGAGTTCGGCCAGGGGTTGTGGTCCGGCCAGGCTCAGGGTCATCTGCCCAGCCTGGTAGAAATCGCGGTGGAACTGCCACAGGCCCTGCTGGAAGGCCGGGTTGGCCAGGTTCAGGCTATAGCGGTTGCCGGCATGGAAGGCCCGCAGCGGATGGGTCGCGGACAGGCCGTCGCACAAGGCGAACTGGCGTTGGGCGTTGGCGTCCCGGGACCAGGCGAGGAATTCCGCATGCAGCACTTCGCGTTCCCGGCGCTGCTCGGCGAGGCCTAGGCGGGGCTGGGCGAGCATGTCGCACAAGCGCTCCAGGCCGCCGGCGAAGGCGTTGGTCGGCAATTCGAAAAAGAAC
Source organism: Pseudomonas piscis (assembly GCF_009380155.1). Lineage (GTDB taxonomy): Bacteria > Pseudomonadota > Gammaproteobacteria > Pseudomonadales > Pseudomonadaceae > Aquipseudomonas > Aquipseudomonas piscis. The sequence goes on from NZ_WHUV01000006.1 coordinate 257,809, forward strand.
TCGGTGTTGCGCTCGCCTGTGCTGGCGTTCAGTTGTCCGCCCTGGGCGCGAACGTAGGCCATCAACCCCTGCTCGGCAGGAAACCGCTCGGTGCCGAGAAACAGCAGGTGTTCCAGGAAGTGCGCCAGGCCCGGCCAGGCCGGTGGTACGTCATGGCTGCCAGCAGCGACCCGCAGCGCCGCGGCGCAGCGTTTCAGGTGGGGAGCATGGCGCAGGGAGACCTGCAGGCCGTTGGCCAGGGTTTCCAGGTGGGGCAGGGGGTGGTTCGGCGCGGGCATGGGCACATCCAGGACAGAGAGGCGCCCATGCTAGCGGATATCCCCGGATCAGCGCTTGCCCAGCGCTGCGTAAAGTTCGGGGCGACGATCGGCCAGGTAGCGATTCAAGGTCCGGGATTCGTTCATCAAGTCGCGGTCCAGGGTACCGATGATCAAGGTCTCGTCCAGCCCGGCCAGGGCGATCCGGCTGCCATCCGGAGCGGCGATGCTGCTCTGGCCGCAATAGCGGATCTGTTCCTCGTGGCCGCAGTAGTTGGCGTAGGCCACGTAGCATTGGTTCTCGAAGGCCCGGGCACGAATGGTCACGTCGGCGACGAAGTCGTAGGGAATCATGTTCGCCGTCGGCACCAGGATCAGCTCGGCGCCCGCCAGGGCCAGGCGCCGGGCATTCTCCGGGAACTCGATGTCGTAGCAGATCAGGAAGCCGAGCTTCCAGCCGTTGAGCTCCACCAGGGGGAAGTCGTCTGCGCCAGCGCTGAACATCGAGTGGTCCAGGTCACCGAACAGATGGGTCTTGCGGTAATTGCACAGGTGCCGGCCGTTGGCGTCGATCAACTGCACGGCGTTGTAGATCCGGCCGTCGGCGTCACGCTCCGGATAGCCGTAGAGAATCGCCATGCCGGCGGCCTGGGCGATGGCGGCGATCCGTTGGGCGGCCGGGCCATCCTGGGCCTCGGCCAGGGCACCGACGGCCTCGGGGCCGATGTTGTAGCCGCTGAGGAACATCTCCGGCAGCACCAGCAGGTCGGCCTCGGTGGCCTGCATGGCCACCTGGTGCAGGCGTTGCAGGTTGCCGGCCACATCCAGCGGCAGTGGTGGGCACTGATACAAGGCGACGCGCATGTTCTTCACTCCTCTGACTTGCGGTAGCGGCTATCTTCGCCGCTACCGCAGACTCGGGCCAGATGCGGATGCTGCCTTCGCAGGCGCCGGCCCGGTATGGCTCAGTCGGCCAGGGCAATAGGGCCGATCTCGTTGAACACATCGCCCGGTCCCGGATTCTCCGGATGGGAGGCGCCGCCGAAGTGCTTCATGATGCCCCACACGGCGTTGAGCGAAGTCTGCACCGCACCCTCGACCCAGGCCGGGGTCCAGGAGACGTCGTCGCCGGCGATGAAGATGCCGCGCTGTTCGGCCGGCATGTCGTCCTGCATGAAGTGCGCATACATCCGCTGGTTGTAGCGGTAGTGGCCCGGCAGCGCGCCCTTGAAGGCGCCGAGGAAGTGCGGGTCGGCCTCCCAGGAGACGGTGATCGGGTTGCCGATGACGTGGCCGGCGATGTCGACCTTCGGGTAGACCTTCTTCAATGCGTCCAGCGCAAGCTGCACGCGCTTCTCCACTGGGTGCGGCAGCATCTTCATGGCATCGCTCATCCAGGAGTAGGACAGGCAGATCACCCCGGGCTTGTCGTCGCCGTTGTCGAACAGGTAGGTGCCGCGAGTCAGGCGGTCGGTGAGGGTCATGCTCATCACGTCGCGGCCGGTCTGCGGGTCCTTGTCCTTCCAGAATGGCCGGTCGACCATGACGAACGTCTTCGACGATTGCATGTAGCGGGTGCGGTCCAGGGCCATCCACATCTTCTGCGAGAACAGCGCTTCCTCGCACTCGATCTGGGTGGTCAGCAGCCAGGTCTGGCAAGTGGCCAACACCGCCGCGTAGTGGCGGGTATCGCCCCAGTAGTCGGTGACGGCGAAGGTGCCATCGGCGGCGCGGGCGATCTTCTTCACACCGGGACGCGGTGCGCCGTTGTGCAGCTTGGCCAGGGAGGTGCCGGCCGGCCAGTGGGCGCATTTTTCCGGAACGTGGCTCCAGATGCCGCGAGGCACTTGCTCGACGCCGCCCACCACCAGGTGCTGGTGGTCGTCGCAGTTGGTCATCACCACGCGGAAGATTTCCAGCATGGAGTTGGGGAAGTCCGAGTCCCAGCCACCGGTGCCGAAGCCCACTTGGCCGAAGATCTCGCGGTGGCGGTAGGACAACTGCGAGAACGCCTTGGAGGTGGCGACGAAGTCATAGAAGGTGCGGTCGTCCCATTTGGGTACCAGCTCGTCCCACAGGGCCTTGAGCTTGAGCGTATCGCGCTCGCGGATGGCGTCCTGGATTTCCGAGAAGCGTGCGCCGTCTTCCAGGGCGTCGGCCCAGGCCCGGGCCACTTCGCGGAAGATCTCCGGCAGGTCGTCCATCTTCTCGGCGTAGTGGCTAGTGCCTTCCAGGTCGACCACGGTGCTGCCCGAGGCTGGCGTCAGCGGGTTGGGGAAGGGGCGGGTTTCCAGGCCGAGCTTGTCGACGTAGTGGTAGAAGGCGGTGCTGGACACCGGGAAGCGCATGCCGCCCAGCTCGGCGATGATGCCATCGGCGCCTTCGAAGGTTTCCGAACGCAGGCGGCCGCCCATTTTCGATGCTTCGTAGACCACCGGCTTGAGGCCCATCTTCATCAATTCATAGGCTGCAACCAGCCCGGAGATGCCGGCGCCGACGATCGCCACTTCGGCGCCGTGCTGGGCCTTTGGAATGCTGCCCAGGCCGGCGGGATGCTCGATCCAGTCATCGAAGGCGAAAGGGAAGTCCGGGCCGAAGATGGTGATCGGTTTCTTGCCGTCTGCAGGATGGCGATTGTTCTTGTTCATGGCTGACCTTGGCGGGCGGCTCAGCGGAATGCTGAGTATAGGAAAAGATGGCAGCCATTCTAGAGAGGGGGAAACTCGTAAATAAGACGCAAACTGTCGTCGTTATGCATTGTTATTTTTCAATATGACGAAATATGTGTTCAGAGTGACGAACTGCTTGTCACAGTGCGTGCCCGCGATCGATCTTGCTGCTGAGGATGATCGAGGTAGTGGTCTTTTCCACGCCATCGATGCTGCCGATCTGGTCCAGCAACTGGTCCAGTTGCTCCGGGGATTCGGTGCGCAGCCAGGCCACGTAGTCGAACTCGCCACTGACCGCGCACAACTGCTGGACCTGGGCCATGCCGCTCAGGCGACGCAGGACTTCCTTGCCGGAGCGTGGCTGGACCTTGATGCCGACATAGGCTTGCAGCCCGCCATCGACCACCCGCTGGCCCAGGCGCACGCCGTAGCCGGTAATGACCCGAGTCTTCTCCAGGCGTGCCAGGCGCGAGGTCACGGTGGTGCGGGCGATGCCCAGTTGCCGCGCCAGCATGGCCACGCTTTCACGTGCGTTGATCTGCAAGGCGGCGATCAGCTGACGGTCGACTTCGTCGAGAACGGGAGGGCGGCTATCGGACAAGATGGGCTCCAGCGCGGTGGTCGGGGAGCGCACATGTTAGCGTCTCCCACGGTCCGCCGCTCGCTGCCCGGGTCGGGGCCTGGGCGGCATGGGCTCAGGCGGGAATGACCTGGGCGAAGGCGTGGCGAAAGCGCTGCATGTCCTGTTCGTCGCCGATGCTGACCCGTGCCCAGTTCGGCCAGCTGTCCCAGACCCGGCCGATCTTAACCTGGCGTGCCGCCAGGGCATCCACCACTTCCTGGGCCGGACGCCGGACATCGACCATGAAGCAGTTGGCCTGGGAGGCGGTGCAGTTGAATCCGCGTTGTTGCAGCCAGGCGATGGTCTGGTCGCGCAGTTGCTGGTTGTGCCGCTTGCGCTCACCCAGCAGCTTCGGGTCTTCCAGGCTGGCCAGTCCTCCCAGCAAGGTCGACGCCGCCGGCACGTTGTAGCCGCCGTAGGTTTCCAGGCGTTCGAGCAGCGCCGGCTGGCCTACGGCCAGGCCCAGTCGCGCCCCGGCCATGCCGTAGATCTTGGAGAAGGTGCGCAGCACCAGCAGTTGCGGGTGTTCCTTGACCAGCGGGATGCAGGTGCTGGCCGTGGAGAAGTCGATGTAGGCCTCGTCGATCAGCATGACCGTGCCCTTGGGCAGGCGCGCCAGGGCCTGTTCGATGGCCTTGCGTGGCGTCAGGGTGCCGGTGGGGTTGTTGGGGTTGCACAGGTAGAGCAGGCCTGGTGCGGGATCGACAGCGAGCATCGCCTGCAGGTCGTGGGCGTGGCTGGCATCCAGCGGTACCTCGTGCACCTTGGCCTGGCGCCCTTCGGCAGCTTCCCTGGGCGCCTCGTAGGAGGGGGTGGCCATGACCAGGCTGGCGTCTTGGGTAAAGGCCATGACCGCATGCTGCAATGCTGCCTTGGAGCCGCAGAAACTCTGCACATGATCCTCGGGAATACCTTGCTGGCGAGCGAACAGCGCATTGAGCCGGTACTGGATCTTGTAGGGATAGCGACCGCTGATGGCGATGCCTTGCTGCATGGCCTGGCGGCTGGCGGGAGAGGGGCCCCAGGGGCTCTCGTTGAAGTTGATCAGGACATCGCCGGAAGGCGATTGGAGGGGCGGTGCGGCGGGCTCGGCGGCCCGGCTCCATCCTGGTAGTGCAAGCAACGGCAAGGCGGACGCGAGTCCCACCAGTGATCGGCGCGTAATCTCAACCATCGATAGATCCCTTTCTTATCGTGAAAGACAACGGGGTGTCTTTTGTCCTGGTTGGACATCGATATAACGGCGGGAAAACAGCGGGATTTAAGCTGGCGATTCGATGGCTCGGGTATGGAACTGGTCCGCAGGCATAAAAAAACCGCGCAATGCGCGGCTTTGAATATGGTGGGCCCACACGGACTTGAACCGTGGACCAAAGGATTATGAGTCCTCTGCTCTAACCAACTGAGCTATAGGCCCTCAGTAGGCGGCGGATTATAACGATGGTTTCTCGGCTGTGCTATCCGAAAAACCGGAAACGCGGATCTGCAGGAAGCGCGCGCAGAACTCTTCGGCTTCCAGCGGCAGGCTGACGATGTAACCCTGGATCTGTTCACAGCCTTCCAGGGCGAGGAAGGCTTGCTGTTCCTGGTTCTCCACACCTTCGGCGATCACCGTGAATTGCATGCTGCGACCCAGGGCGATGATGGCGCGCACGATCGCCACGTCGTGGGGATCGTCCGGCAGGCCGCGGACGAACGACTGGTCGATCTTGAGGAAGTCCAGCGGCAGGCGCTTGAGGTAGCTCAGGGATGAATAGCCGGTGCCGAAGTCGTCGATGGCCAGTTGCACGCCCAGGCGCTTGAGTTGGTGCAGGACCTCCAGCGCCTCTTCGGCCTGGCTCATGATGAAGTTTTCGGTGATCTCCAGTTGCAGCAGTCCGGGTTGCAGGTCGTGGTCGCGCAGCAACTGTTCGATACGGTTCAGCAGGTCGGGTTGGCGCAACTGGGCGCCGGCCAGGTTGACCGACAGTGGGCCGAAGCTTTCATAGTGCTGGTTCCAGTGCTGAAGATGCAGGCAAGCCTGTTCCAGTACCCAATCGCCAATCGGCAGGATCAAGCCGTTTTCTTCGGCCAGCGGGATGAAGTGTTCCGGCGGAACTTCGCCGAAGCTGGGATTGCGCCAGCGAATCAGGGCTTCGGCACCGACCAGTTCATGGTTGCCGAGGCTGATCTTGGGTTGGAAGTACAGGGTCAGTTCGTTGCGCTCGATGGCGCGTCGCAGTTCATGTTCCAGGGCCACGCGCTCGCTGGCCTGGGCGGTCAGTTCGCGGGTGTAGCGTTCCACGCGGTTGCGGCCCTTGGCCTTGGAGCGGTACATGGCGGCATCGGCGTTCTTGATCAGGGTAGCGACGTCGCAGCCGTCCTTGGGGTACAGGCTGGTACCGATGCTGGCGCTGATGAAGAACTCGTGTTCGCCGGCCTGGAATGGTGCGTTGAAGCAGTTCAGCAGCTTGCTGGCGATGTGGTCGGCGTCGCTGGGCTGGTGCAGGCCGGGGAGCAGGATGATGAATTCGTCCCCGCCCAGGCGGGCCACGGTATCGATGTCGCGCAGTTGCTCCTTGAGCCGCACGGCGATGCCCTTGAGCAGCAGGTCGCCCACCGGGTGGCCGAGGCTGTCGTTGATGTGCTTGAAGCGGTCCAGGTCGAGGAACAGCACCGCGCCCTGGCCGCCGCTGTCCTGTTGGCTGTTGAGCGCCGCCAGCAGCCGGCTTTCGAACAGGGTGCGATTGGGCAGGCCGGTCAGCGGGTCGTGGTGGGCCTGGTAGTCGAGCCGGGCCTGGGCATGCTTGAGGCTGGAGATGTCGGCGAACACCGCGACGAAGTGGGTGGTCTGGTGTTCCTGGTTGCGTACCGCGTTGATCGTCAGCCAGTTGGGGTACAGCTCGCCGTTCTTGCGGCGGTTGGATATCTCGCCTTGCCAGTGCCCTTCCAGGGTCAGCTGGTGCCACATCGCCGCGTAGAAGGCGCTGTCGTGCAGCCCCGAGGCCAGCAGGCGCGGAGTGTGGCCCAGGGCCTCGCTTTCGCTGTAGCCGGTGATCTCGCTGAAGGCGCGGTTGACAGCGCTGATGCGCTGCTGGGTGTCGGTGATCATCACGCCTTCGGCGGTGCTCTCGAAGACCGTGGCGGCCTGTTGCAGTTTTTCCTGCATCAGGTGGCGGTCGGTGATATCCCGGGCGATGGTCAGCATGCAGTCGTCTTCGCCGATGGGCAGGGGGCGGCTGGAGACTTCGCAAAGCCGGACCTGGCCATCGCTGCGGCGGATATGGCAGGTGAAGTCCCGGACGAATCCGTCCCGTTGCAATAGATCGAGCAGATGCTTGCGTTCGTTGAGATTGACCCAGATTCCCAGGTCAAGGGTCGAGCGATCCAGGGACATGGCGCTGTTGAAACCGGTGATGCGGCTGAAACCCTCGTTGACCTCCAGCAGCAGGCCATCGCGTTGTCGGCTCAGTAGCAGGCCGTCCGGGGAGGCGTGGAAGGCCTTGGCGAACTTTTCCTCGGAGGTCTGCAGCCGTTGCTGGGTTTCCTTGAGCGGGCTGATGTCGCGCACTACCACGACCAGTGCCGGGGTGGTGTCGAGGTCGAAGGGCTCGGCGGAGATCAGCCCGGTGAACAACTGGCCGTTGTGCCGCCGGAAGGGCATCTCCAGGTTGCGGATGCTACCGGCCTGCAAGCGTTGCAGCAGGCTGGGGCCGACCCCGGGGATGCCCCATATGTTCAGTTGCGTGGCGGTCTGGCCTATCACTTGCGCGGCGCTCAGGCCGATCTGCTCCTCGAAGGCCTTGTTCACCTCCAGCAGGCAGCCGTCCGACAAGCGGGCGATCACCAGGAGGTCCGGGCATTGCTGGAACACCGAGGCAAATTTCTGTTCGGACAGGCGCAGGGCTTCCTCGGTGTGCTTGGCCTCGCTGATGTCGATCATCAGGCCGCGCATCACCGGTTCGTGGCCGTGCTCGATCAGGCTGACGATATCCCGGACCCAGAGGCAGCGGCCATCGGCGGCGATCACCCGGTAGTCGAGGCTGTGGTCGCGTCCGGCCTCGAGTTCGTGATCGCAGAACGCCTGGGCGCGAGTCAGGTCGGCGGGGTGGATGATGTTGCGCCAGAAGCCGGGAACCAGCCAGTGGGCCAGGGGATAGCCCAGCAGCGGCTCGGCGTGGGGCGAGACATAGCTGTAGGTGAAATCGCTGACGCGGGCCTCCCAGGCGATGGCCGAGAGGCTCTCCACCAGGCTGCGGTAGTGGTATTCGCTGCTGCGCAGTTCCTGCTCCAGGGCTACCCGGCGGGAGATTTCCGAGCTCAGGCGGCGGTTTATGCGGATCACCACGGCCAGCACGGTGACCAACAGCAGTAGCCCCGGCAGGCCATAGACCAGCACATCTCGCCAGAATGTGCGGTGGTCGAGCACGCTGCCGACCCAGCGCTGCTGGATAGTGCTGATTTCGTCCGGGCTGAGATCGGCGAGGACCTTGTCGAGAATGCCTACCAGGATCTTGTTCTCCTGCGGCACGGCCATGGCCAGTTGATAGCGGTAAGGGGTCTCACCGCTGACGTAGAGGCCCTCGAGCTTGAGCTGGCGCAGGCTCCAGACGCTGGATGCCAGGTCACCCACTACCGCGTCCACCTTATCGGTGGCCAGGGCTTGCAGGGTCGAGCTGACATTGGGCAGGGCCACCAGGTTCAGGTCCGGGTGATGGGAGCGCAGCAGTTCGTGGGGCGCGTAGTTCTCAACCACGGCTACCTTGAGCCCGTACAAGTCTTCGAGATTGCGGGGCTGGGCGCCGCCCTTGTGGGCCAGGATCACGATGGGGAAGTCCAGGTAGGGCCGGGTGAAGGCCATGTAGCTCTGGCGTTCGGGGGTCGACATGATCCCAGGCAGCAGGTCCAGCTTGCCTTGCCGGGCATCTTCCAGCACGGCGGTCCAGCTGGCCGGTTCCACGGGCTTGAGGCTGATGGAGAGGCGTTCCTGGATCAGCTGGATATAGTCCGCTGCCAGGCCCTGGTAGCGACCTTCCTCGTCCCGATACTCGAAAGGTGGCCAGGAGGCATCCACGCCCAGGCGCAGCTCCGGGTGGGACTTGAGCCAGCTACGTTCTTCATCGGTGAGAGTCAGCGCGCCAGCCGTTGCGGTCCAGGTAAGCAACGCCAGCAGAAGCATGGCCGACAGTCTGGGCATAACCGTCTCGTTGTGGAGGAACGGGAGAATGCTTCGAGTGTAGACGGGGTATCGGCGCAGGGAGGCTGCAGAAAGCAAAACCCCCAGCAGGGCTGGGGGTCTTGGTGTTACTCGTCGAGGAAGGAGCGCAGATGCTCGCTTCGCGTCGGGTGGCGCAGCTTGCGCAGTGCCTTGGCTTCGATCTGACGGATCCGCTCGCGGGTCACGTCGAACTGCTTGCCGACTTCCTCGAGGGTGTGGTCGGTGTTCATATCGATGCCGAAACGCATGCGCAGCACCTTGGCTTCGCGGGCGGTAAGACCGGAAAGCACGTCGCGGGTGGCTTCCTTCAGGCTCTCGACGGTGGCCACGTCGATCGGGGACTGCATGGTCGAGTCCTCGATGAAGTCGCCCAGATGGGAGTCTTCATCGTCGCCGATCGGGGTTTCCATGGAGATCGGCTCCTTGGCGATCTTCAATACCTTGCGGATCTTGTCCTCAGGCATTTCCATGCGTTCACCCAGCTCTTCCGGAGTCGGTTCGCGACCCATTTCCTGCAGCATCTGCCGGGAAATACGGTTGAGCTTGTTGATCGTCTCGATCATGTGCACCGGAATACGGATGGTGCGGGCCTGGTCGGCAATCGAACGGGTGATCGCCTGGCGAATCCACCAGGTGGCGTAGGTCGAGAACTTGTAGCCACGACGGTATTCGAACTTGTCCACCGCTTTCATCAAGCCGATGTTGCCTTCCTGGATCAGGTCGAGGAATTGCAGGCCACGGTTGGTGTACTTCTTGGCGATGGAGATCACCAGACGCAAGTTGGCTTCAACCATCTCTTTCTTCGCGCGACGGGCCTTGGCCTCGCCGATCGACATGCGACGGTTGATTTCCTTGATCTCGAGGATCTTCAGGCCGGTCTCGGCTTCCAGGGCGGTCAGCTTCTGCTGGCAACGGACGATATCCGGCTGCAGGCGAGCGATGGCTTCGGCGTACTTGCTCTTGCCTTTGGCCAGGGCGTCGGTCCAGCTTTCGTCCACTTCGTTGCCCGGGAACTGGCGCAGGAAGTCGGCACGCGGCATGCGAGCGTCACGCACGCACAGTTGCATGATGGCGCGTTCTTGCTGACGCAGGCGATCCAGGGCGCTGCGTACACGCTCGACCAGGGCCTCGAATTGCTTGGGCACCAGTTTGATCGGCATGAACAGCTCGGCCAGGGCGAGCATCTCGGCGATAGCCTGCTTGTTCTCGCGGCCGTGCTTTTTCAGCGCCTTGCGGGTGACTTCCAGCTGGTCGGCCACGGCGCCGAAGCGCTGGGCTGCGACGACCGGATCAGGACCGCTTTCGGCTTCTTCCTCGTCATCGGAGGCTTCACCGTCTTCGTCTTCGCTGTCGTCGTCTTCTTTCGCCGACTTGGTATCGACAGGCGGCGGTACCTCGGCGGCAGGCGGCGTGATGCCGTCGTCCGGGTCGATATAACCGCTGAGAACGTCAGACAGGCGGCCACCTTCGGTGGTGACGCGAGTGTATTCGGAGAGGATGTGATCAACCGTGCCAGGGAAGTGCGCGATGGCGCCCATCACTTCACGGATGCCCTCTTCGATACGCTTGGCGATTTCGATTTCGCCTTCGCGAGTGAGCAGCTCTACGGTGCCCATTTCGCGCATGTACATGCGCACCGGGTCGGTAGTGCGACCGATGTCGGTTTCCACAGCCGCCAACGCTGCGGCGGCTTCTTCAGCTGCTGCTTCGTCGGTATCGGCTTCGGCCAACAAAAGGGCATCCGCATCCGGAGCACTCTCGAATACGTTGATCCCCATGTCGTTGATCATGCGGATGATGTCTTCCACCTGTTCCGGATCTGAAATATCCTCCGGCAGGTGGTCGTTGACCTCCGCGTAAGTCAGGTAACCCTGCTCACGTCCACGGCTGATCAACTCTTTGAGGCGAGACTGCTGTTGCGCTTTTCCGGACATAACACCCTATCCACTGAAGGTCTTGGCGGGCAAAAAACAAGCCGAGGATTATACCCGAGCTATGACCTCACGCGCCAGTTGAGGTCGGGTTTGATGCGGGAACATTGCGTCTTAGAAGCTCCACCAGCTGTTTTTTCTCTTCACTGCTGAGCTCGCTTTGACGCGATTTCCTGAGAAGTTGTTCTAAAACACGCTCGCGTTGGCGGGCGGACAAGCTATTAATGGTGTCGAAAAACTGTTGTTCAAGGTTATCTCCGTCGATCAACCACTCTTTTTCCGCCAGGGCGGTGAGCAGGTTCCCCTGCTGGGTGCCGTGCCAGCGCGCCATCAGCTGATGAATAGAGCGTAGCTTAGGATTTTTCTGCACGGCTTCGATCAGGGCCACCAGCAACTGGGTGTTGGTGTTGTCGTCATCGGCAAAGTGTCCGGCATCTTCAACTTTTTCTGCCAGTTGCGGGTGATGCAACAGGGTCCGCAGTGCGGCCAGGGTTGGCGGCTCCACCGCTGCGGGAACGCGCGGGGCCCGTGGCTGGTCGCGGTCTCGCCTGCCCTTGCCGTTCTTGTCCCACGGCTTGTTTTCCCATTTCTTGCCGCCACCGTTCTTCTTCGGCGCCCACTCCTGCTGGGGAGCATAGGCTTCCTGCTGAGGTTCATGGTGGTAGTCGGCGTAGTCCGGCATGCCGTCGTAGTCGATGCCTGCGTCGTAGGTCGGCGTGGCTTCCGGCATGGGGTTGTGCGCCAGCTGGTTGACCGTTTCATTGGTCAGGCCGGTGATTTCGGTGAGGCGCTGGCGCATCAGGATCCGCAGGTTGGCTCCGGGGATCTTCTCGATCAGCGGGGCGGCCAGCGTCGCCAGGTGGGCCTTGCCTTCCAGCGAGCGCGGATCTGCTTCCTCGATCAATTGCTGGAAGAAGTAGTCGGCCAGCGGCTGGGCGTGCTGGTTGATCCGGGCCTGGAAGGCATCGGTGCCTTCCGAGCGGACCAGGGTATCCGGGTCTTCTCCCTCGGGCAGGAACAGAAAGCGTGCACGGCGCCCGTCCTGCAGCGAGCCCAGGGCTGACTCCAGCGCGCGCCAGGCGGCCTTGCGTCCGGCCTGGTCGCCGTCGAAGCAGAACAGCACGCTGGGCACTATGCGGAACAGGCGCTTGAGGTGTTCTTCGCTGGTGGCGGTGCCCAGGGTCGCGACCGCGTTGCGCAGGCCTTGCTGGGCCAGCGCGATCACGTCCATGTAGCCCTCGACGACGATGATTTCCTCGAGGTTGCGATTGTTCTTGCGTGCCTCGAACAGGCCGTAGAGCTCCTGCCCCTTGTGGAACACTGGGGTTTCCGGGGAGTTCAGGTACTTGGGCTTGTCGTCGCCCAGGACCCGGCCGCCGAAGGCGATGATCCGACCGCGGGTATCGCGGATGGGGAACATCACCCGGTCGCGAAAGCGGTCGTAGCGCTTGCCGGTCTCGGCATTCTCGATCAGCAGGCCGGCGTCGATCATGGCCTTTTGTTGCAGCGTATCGCTGCTCAGGTGCTTGAACAGGTTGTCCCAGCCGGGCGGGGCGAACCCCAGGCCGAAGTCCCGGGCGATTTCGCCGGTGAGGCCGCGTCCCTTGAGGTAGTCCACGGCCGCCTTGCGCGCGGGATGGCTCTTGAGGGCCTGGCGGTAGTAATCGGCCGCTGCGGTGAGCAATGGGTACAGCGGTGAGTCGGTAGGCTGGCGGGGCTTGCGCTGGCCGCGCCCGCTTTCTTCGCGGGGGATCTCCATGCCTGCGGCTTTCGCCAGTTCCTCGACGGCCTGGGGGAAGTCCAGGTTGTCGTGGTCCATGATGAAGCCGAGGGCGTTGCCGCCGGCGCCGCAGCCGAAGCAGTAGTAGAACTGCTTGTCGGGGCTGACGCTGAACGAAGGGGTCTTTTCCTTGTGGAACGGGCAGCAGGCGGTGTAGTTCTTGCCGGCTTTCTTGATCTGCAGGCGCGAGCTGACGACATCGACGATGTCGGTGCGGTTCAGGAGGTCGTCGATGAAACTCTGGGGAATGAGCCCGGCCATGGCGTTCTCGTCATCACTGCGCGGAAAAATAGCCCTGGCGATGCAGTCGAAGGATCAGGGGTGGCAAGGCATGAGGAATGCACGGCTCGACCCGGGATTTCGGCGTGATCGCAGTCAGGAAGTGTATCTGCCGAGCGTCCACTGACGTTAATCGTAATCAGTATTCGACTATCTGAAGGTGTTGCGCCGAGTCCGGCAGGGGCCACCGGGCGAGCATCGAGGAGGGCGCCTTGGGCTGGGTGTCTGCAGGAATCATTAAAAGGTGTGCTCGTCAGTAGCCTTGGAAGGCTCGTCAGAAAAGACGTGCACCGCTGGCATTAGCCAGGTCTGACGTGGTGAAGCAGATTTGTCTTGGTCGCCAGGGCGACTTCGACGATGAAGCATCAAGCGTGATCCGCAAATGCCATTAGCCCGGCGAGAGGCCGGGCTTGGCAGAAGCTTGCAGCGAACGTCTGTGTATTAGTACAGACGTACGGCGCGGCGCTGTTCGCGCTGAACTTTCTTGGCGTGACGCTTAACAGCAGCAGCTGCTTTGCGCTTACGCTCGGAAGTCGGCTTCTCATAAAATTCGCGGCTACGAACTTCAGCCAGAACACCGGCTTTTTCGCAGGAGCGCTTGAAACGACGCAGAGCTACGTCGAAGGGTTCGTTCTCTTTAACTTTGACGGCTGGCATCCAGAGCTACCTTCATTCATTACCGGGGTCAACGTTCTCGTCGCAATAAAATCGCGGCTGAGATCGTCGGTTTTTAAGGGTTGCGGATGTTAACCCCTCGCCGCCAGGAATGCAAAGCCTCTGATCGAAAACCGCTGGTCGGGCGAGGGAGTGGCGACTATCATGCGCGCCTTCGAATTCAGCCTCTGCAAGGCGCAAACCCATGCTAGTACTGGGATTAGAAACTTCCTGCGACGAAACCGGCGTCGCGCTCTACGACAGCGAGCGGGGCCTGCTGGCCGACGCGCTGTTCAGCCAGATCGACCTGCATCGCGTCTATGGCGGCGTGGTGCCTGAGCTGGCCTCCCGTGACCACGTCAAGCGCATGCTGCCGTTGATCCGCCAGGTTCTGGCGCAAGCCGACTGCGTGCCCACCGAGATCGACGCCATTGCCTACACCGCTGGCCCAGGCCTGGTGGGGGCGCTGCTGGTGGGGGCCTCCTGCGCCCAGGCGCTGGCCTTCGCCTGGGGCATTCCGGCCCTGGGTGTGCATCATATGGAAGGGCACCTGCTGGCGCCAATGCTGGAAGCCCAGCCGCCGCAGTTTCCGTTCGTCGCCTTGTTGGTGTCCGGTGGTCATACCCAGCTGGTCCGGGTCGACGGCATCGGCAAATACGAACTGTTGGGCGAGAGCCTGGATGATGCCGCCGGAGAAGCTTTCGACAAGACAGCCAAGCTGATCGGCCTGAACTATCCGGGCGGTCCGGAAATCGCCCGCCTGGCCACCCAGGGTGTACCGGGGCGCTTCGTCTTCCCACGGCCCATGACCGATCGTCCTGGCCTGGAATTCAGCTTCAGCGGCCTCAAGACCTTTGCCCTGAACACCTGGCAGCAGTGCGTCAGCGCTGGGGACGACGGCGAGCAAACCCGTTGCGACATCTCCCTCGCGTTCCAGCAAGCGGTGGTGGACACTCTGACCATCAAGTGCAAGCGCGCCCTGAAGCAGACCGGCCTCAAGAGCCTGGTGATCGCCGGGGGCGTGAGCGCCAACAAGGCGCTGCGGGCTTCCCTGGAAAATATGCTTGGCGAGATGAAGGGCAATGTGTTCTACGCACGCCCCGAATTCTGTACCGACAACGGCGCGATGATTGCCTTCGCTGGTTGCCAGCGGCTGCAGGCCGGGCAACAGGAAGGCCTGGCGATTACTGTGCAGGCGCGTTGGCCGATGGAGCAGTTGTCGGCCATCTGATGGTGCTGCGCCAGGTGGCAAGCTGAAGGTTTTTCACCTGCGGGATTCAAAAATGCCGTTCGCGCCCGGCGAACAGGTCGCGTAAATTGCCGCGGTGGCGCCAGACGATCAGCAGCGTGAGCACGCTCATCGGCAACAGTGCCTCGGGTTCCTGCCAGGCCAGCAGCGGCAGGCTCAGGGGCGTGGCGATGAGCGCCGCCAGCGAGCTGGTGCGGGTGAGGTAGAAGGTCAGGACCCAGGCGGCGATGGCGACCAGGGCCGCAGGGGGATACAGCCCCAGCAGCATGCCGGCGGCGGTGGCGACGCCCTTGCCGCCGCGAAAACGGAAATACAGCGGGAACAGGTGGCCGAGCACGGCATAGAGTCCGATCCAAGCCTGTTGCTGCAATGAAAGCCCTGCGAGGCTGGCGATCAGCACAGGCAACAGGCCTTTGCACAGATCCCCCAGCAGGGTCAGGATGGCGAGCTTCTTGCCGGCCAGGCGCAGCATGTTGGTGGCGCCGGCATTGCCGGAACCGCTCATGCGCGGGTCGGGATTGCCCGTGAGGCGGCTGAGCAGGATGGCGAAGGACAGAGAGCCGAGCAGGTAGGCGAGAATCGCCAGTAACCAAAACATGCTAACTATTCCGGGCGAGGACGCCCTGATTCTAACGGGGCATTGCGCCCTTGTCGTGCTGCGGAGAAGAGTGCTTGGACAGAGTGTTTATCGAAGGACTGGAAGTGGACACCGTGATTGGCGCCTATGACTGGGAGCGGGGGATCCGCCAGTGCCTGCGGCTTGATCTGAGCTTTGCCTGGGATAATCGCCCGGCCGCAGCAGGCGATGACCTGACCCTGGCGTTGGACTACGCCAGTGTTTCGGCAAGGATCCAGGCGTTTGCCGAGCAGGCCCAGTATCAGTTGGTGGAGACCTTTGCCGAGCGTCTCGCCGAGGTGTTGATGAGCGAGTTCAACATTCCCTGGCTGCGCTTGAAGCTGACCAAGCCAGGCGCTGTCCCGGCTGCCAAGGGCGTGGGCGTGGAGATCGAGCGCGGATGTCGCTGACTCAGGTATTCCTAGGGCTTGGTAGCAATATCGAGCGTGAAACCCATTTGCGTGCCGGGCTCGATGCACTGGCCGGGTTCCTGGTGGACATGCGCTGTTCAGCGGTGTTCGAAAGCCAGGCGGTGGGCATCAAGAGCGGTCCGTTCTTCAATTTGGTGGTGTCGGCCTTCACCGACCTGCCCTTGATCGAGCTCGATCGGCGGCTCAAGTTCATCGAGGCGGACAACGGCCGCTATGCGCCGGACCGCAAGGGCCTGCCGCTGGATATCGATGTGCTGCTGTACGGCGACCTGACCGGCAACTTCGATGGCCTGGTATTGCCCCGCGCAGAAATCCTGAAGAATGCCTTCGTGCTGTGGCCGTTGTCGCTGATGGCTCCAGAACGTATTCATCCATTGGCCGGCAAGAGCCTGGCGGAACTCTGGCGGCAAGCGCAGATAGACCAGGTGCTGGCGCCCGTGCCCTTCGAATGGCGCGGCCAGCAACTGACTCCCCCGGATCTGTAAGGTCCCCTTGACCGGCGGGCAAGGTACAAGACCTCGCCCGCAGGCTTTCAAGCGGTGTGCTGTTCCTTGTAGGCCTTGATCGCTTTCAGGCGCGCAAGGCGCAAGGCTTCGCCCAGTTCCGGCCCCTTGAATCCTTGTTCCAGCAAAGGTTGCACGGCCACCGAGCGTGCGGCATTGGCTGCGCCACGCAGGTAGTCGGCCTGTGGATAAGGTCGTGATTCCAGGCCCTGGCGGCCACGGGCGTCCATTTCGCAGGCGGCGATGAATTCCTCGAAGCGCTGGGGGCGCCGGAAAATATCGAAGTGCTGCAGCAGTTCCAGCAAGGTCGAGGCCTTGAGCTCCCGGGCGCGATGCCCATGGGTGTGGTACTGGCCTACCAGCAAGGCCAGCTCCTGGCATTCCCGGGGAACCTTGAAGCGCTCGTTGAGCGCCTTGATCAGTTCGAGGCCAGCCTGCTCATGGCCAATATGCCGTGGCCATTGCTCCTCGGGAGTGGCGCCCTTGCCGAGGTCGTGCAGCAGGCAGGCCCAGCGCACGCTCAATGGTTGCCGGTGCAGGGCTGCTTGTTGCAAGACGCTGAGGATGTGCAGGCCGGTGTCCACTTCCGGATGATGGGCGGGCGGTTGCGGCACTCCGAACAACGCATCGACCTCCGGCATCAGTACCGCCAGGGCACCGCACTCGCGCAGTACCTGGATGAACACCTGGGGCTGATCCTCCATCAGGGCGCGAGAAATCTCCTTCCAGCTGCGCTCCGCTGTCAGGGCCTGTAGCTCGCCTGATTGGCTGAGCTGGCGCATCAGGTCGAGGGTCTGCGGGGCCACGCTGAAACCCAGCTCGGCATAGCGGGCGGCGAAGCGGGCAACCCGTAGCACTCGCAAGGGATCTTCGGCGAACGCCGGGGAAACATGGCGAAGAATTCGGTCTTCGAGGTCCTTCTGGCCGTGGTAGGGGTCGGTGATCTTGCCCTGGTCATCCTCGGCCATGGCATTGATGGTCAGGTCGCGGCGGATCAGGTCTTCTTCCAGCGTCACCTCGGGGCTGGCGTGGAAGGTGAAACCGCCATAGCCATGCCCGCTCTTGCGTTCGGTTCGGGCCAGGGCGTATTCCTCGCCAGTGCGTGGGTGCAGGAACACCGGGAAATCCGCGCCCACGGGACGAAAACCCTGGTCGAGCATTTGTTGGGCGCTGGCGCCGACCACCACCCAGTCGATATCGGTGATCGCTCGACCCAGCAAGCGATCCCGTACCGCGCCACCGACTTTGTAAATCTGCATAGAAAACCTCCGTTAGCGCGACAGGATAACCCTTGTGTCGTGCCAACGGAGGCTTGTCGTCGGCCTCAGAGGTGGATGACCGCCAGGTCCAGCCGCCCGTAGTCGTTTTCGCCGTGCTCGTTCCTGGGCGGTACGTGGTGGGTCTTCATCACCTGGTCGCCCTGCAGGGTTTCCAGGTGGATATCGAAGCCCCAGAGCCGGTGCAGGTGCTTGAGCACCTCGTCGGTGGAGTCGCCCAGCGGCTTGCGGTCATGCTGTTGGTGGCGCAGTGTCAGCGAGCGATCGCCGCGCCGATCGATGCTCCAGATCTGCACGTTGGGTTCGCGGTTGCCCAGGTTGTATTGCGCGGCCAGGGTCTCGCGGATGATGCGGTAGCCGCTTTCGTCATGGATCGCCGGGACCAGCAAGTCGTCCCGCTGGTCGTCGTCGAGGATGCTGAACAGCTTCAAGTCGCGGATCACCTTGGGCGACAGGTACTGCAGGATGAAGCTCTCGTCCTTGAAGCTGCTCATGGCGAACTTGATGCTCGAGAGCCAGTCGGTGCCGGCCAGTTCGGGGAACCAGCGGCGGTCCTCCTCGGTGGGTTCCTCGCACATGCGCCGGATGTCGCGATACATGGCAAAACCCAGGGCATAGGGGTTGATGCCGTTGTAGTAGGGGCTGTCGAAGCCCGGCTGGAACACCACGCTGGTATGGGAGGCGAGGAACTCCATCATGAAGCCGTCGGTGACCAGGCCCTCGTCATACAGGTCGTTCATGAGGGTGTAGTGCCAGAAAGTGGCCCAGCCCTCGTTCATCACCTGGGTCTGGCGTTGTGGATAGAAGTACTGGGCGATCTTGCGCACGATGCGCACGATCTCCCGCTGCCAGGGCTCCAGCAAGGGTGCATGTTTCTCGATGAAGTAGAGGATGTTCTCCTGGGGTTCGGCGGGGAAGCGTGCGTTGTCCTTGTCGCTGAGCTTGTCGGCGTTCTTGGGAATGGTACGCCACAGGTCGTTGATCTGCTTTTGCAGGTGCTCTTCCCGATCTTTCTGCCGGCGCCGTTCTTCTTCCGCGGAAATCGGATAAGGCCGCTTGTAGCGGTCGACGCCGTAGTTCATCAGGGCGTGGCAGGAGTCCAGCAGGTCTTCCACAGCATCGATGCCATGGCGTTCTTCGCACTGCGAGATGTACTGCTTGGCGAAGACCAGGTAGTCGATGATCGAACTGGCATCGGTCCAGGTGCGGAACAAGTAGTTGCCCTTGAAGAAGCTGTTGTGGCCGTAGCAGGCATGGGCCACCACCAGGGCCTGCATGCAGATGGTGTTTTCCTCCATCAGGTAGGCGATGCACGGGTCGGAGTTGATGACGATCTCGTAGGCCAGGCCCATCTGGCCACGGCTATAGGATTTCTCGGTGCTGAGGAAGTGCTTGCCGTAGGACCAGTGGTGGTAACCCAGGGGCATGCCCACCGAGGCGTAGGCGTCCATCATCTGCTCGGCAGTGATCACTTCGATCTGGTTGGGGTAGGTGTCCAGGGCATAGCGGGCCGCGATGCGGCTGATTTCGCGGTCGTAGGCCTGGATCAGCTCGAAGGTCCATTCCGAGCCGGTGGAGATGGGCTGGCGTTTCTGCTCTCTGGCGGTCATGTCACTAACCTGCGCTGGAAGAGTTCACGGAAGACCGGATAGATATCTCCGGCCGAAACCAGTTGTTGCTGCGCGAAAGTCTCGGAGAAGGCTTCTGCGATGCGTTCATATTCGAACCACAGGGCCTGGTGTTCCCGGGGTGTGATCTCGACGTAGGTGTAGTACTGCACGAACGGCATGATCTGGTTGATCAGGATATCGCGGCAGATGGGCGAGTCGTCGTTCCAGTTGTCGCCGTCGGAGGCCTGGGCGGCGTAGATGTTCCACTCGTTGCTTGGATAGCGCTCGGCCATGATCTCCTGCATCAGCTTCAGGGCGCTGGAGACGATGGTCCCGCCGGTTTCCCGTGAGTAGAAGAATTCTTCCTCATCCACTTCCCGGGCGCTGGTGTGATGGCGGATGAACACCACGTCGATCTTGTCGTAGTTGCGCTTGAGGAACAGGTACAAAAGGATGAAGAAACGCTTGGCGATGTCCTTGGTGGCCTGGGTCATGGAGCCGGAGACGTCCATCAGGCAGAACATCACCGCCTTGGAACTGGGGTTGGGATGCTTCACCAGCAAGTTGTACTTGAGGTCGAAGGTGTCGAGGAAGGGCACGCGGTGAATTCTCGCGCTCAAGCGCTCGATTTCAGCTTCAAGTTCCTGGATATCGCCGAAGTTGTCCGGCTCTTCGCGCTTCAGGCGGGCCAGTTCCTCTTTCGCTTCGCGCAGCTTGGCCCGGCTGCTGCCGGACAGGGCGATGCGCCGTGCATGTGCCGAGCGCAGGGTGCGGATGATGTTGATCCGCGATGGGTTGCCTTCGTTGCTGATACCCGCGCGTACGGTCTTGAAGGTATCGATGCCGGTCAGGTTGCGCTTGACCAGGTTGGGTAGCTCAAGGTCCTCGAACATGAATTCGAGGAACTCCTCCTGGGTGATCTGGAAGACGAACTCGTCCATGCCTTCGCCGGAGTTACCGGCCTTGCCGCCGCCCCCGCCGCCTCCGCCACCCCCTTGGGGCCTGGCGATATGCTCGCCGGCGGTGAATTCCTTGTTGCCCGGATGCACGACGGTCTGCTTGCCGCCGCGTCCGTGGTGCAGGACTGGTTCGTCGATGTCTCGTCCGGGAATGCTGATCTGTTCGCCATGCTCCATGTCGGTGATGGAGCGGCGGCTGACGGCCTCCTCGACGGCCTTCTTGATGTGGTCGCGGTAGCGCCGCAGAAACCGCTGGCGGTTCACCGTGCTCTTGTTCTTGCCGTTCAGGCGTCGGTCTATTACGTAGCTCATGATTCCTCCGGTGACTGGATGCAGCCGCAAGCTTCAAGCTTCAAGCTGCAAGAAAGAGCAGCCACCGCTGCCGCAAGCCGCGGCGCGGGTTCGAACCCGACGCCGGACGACTTGCAGCTTGCGGCTTGTCGCTTGCCGCTTTATTGCGATTTCCTGACCCGCAGGTACCATTCCGACAGCAGGCGTACCTGCTTGTCGGTGTAGCCACGCTCCACCATCCGGGTGACGAAGTCGTTGTGTTTCTGTTGATCCTCCTTGCTGGCCTTGGCGTTGAAGCTGATGACCGGCAACAGGTCCTCGGTGTTGGAGAACATCTTCTTCTCGATAACCACCCGCAGTTTCTCGTAGCTGAGCCAGGTGGGGTTCTTGCCGTTGTTGTTGGCCCGGGCGCGCAGCACGAAGTTGACGATCTCGTTGCGGAAGTCTTTCGGGTTGCTGATGCCCGCCGGTTTCTCGATTTTTTCCAGTTCTTCGTTGAGCGCTACGCGGTTGAGGATTTCGCCGGTCTCCGGATCGCGGTATTCCTGGTCCTGGATCCAGAAGTCCGCGTACAGCACGTAGCGGTCGAAGATGTTCTGGCCGTACTCGCTGTAGGACTCCAGGTAGGCCGTCTGGATTTCCTTGCCGATGAACTCGATGTAGCGCGGCGCCAGGTATTCCTTGAGGAAGCGCAGGTAGCGCTCGCGGGTTTCAGCCTGGAACTGCTCCTGTTCGATCTGCTGCTCCAGCACATACAGCAGGTGTACCGGGTTGGCCGCCACTTCGTGGGGGTCGAAGTTGAAGACCTTGGACAGGATCTTGAAGGCGAAGCGCGTCGACAGGCCGTTCATGCCCTCGTCGACACCGGCGCTGTCGCGGTACTCCTGGATCGACTTGGCCTTGGGATCGGTGTCCTTGAGGTTTTCCCCGTCGTAGACCCGCATCTTGGAATAGATGTTGGAGTTCTCTGGCTCCTTGAGGCGTGAGAGCACGGTGAACTGCGCGAGCATCTTCAGGGTGTCCGGGGCGCAATGGGCCTTGGCCAGGGAACTGTTGAACAGCAGCTTGTCGTAGATCTTCACTTCGTCGGTCACGCGCAGGCAGTACGGCACCTTGACGATATAGATCCGGTCGATGAAGGCCTCGTTGTTCTTGTTGTTGCGGAAGGTGTGCCACTCCGACTCGTTGGAGTGAGCCAAGAGGATGCCGGTGAACGGAATCGCCCCCAGGCCCTCGGTGCTGTTGTAGTTGCCTTCCTGGGTCGCGGTCAGCAGCGGGTGCAGGACCTTGATGGGGGCCTTGAACATCTCGACGAATTCCATCAGGCCCTGGTTGGCCCGGCACAGCGCCCCGGAATAGCTGTAGGCATCGGCGTCGTTCTGCGGGAACTCCTCGAGCTTGCGGATATCCACCTTGCCCACCAGGGCCGAGATGTCCTGGTTGTTCTCGTCGCCAGGCTCGGTCTTGGCCACGGCGATCTGGTTGAGGATCGATGGATACAGCTTCACCACGCGGAACTGGCTGATGTCGCCACCGAACTCCGACAGGCGCTTGGTCGCCCAGGGCGACATGATGGTGTTCAGGTAGCGCCGTGGAATGCCGAAGTCTTCCTCCAGGATGGCGCCATCTTCCGTGGCGTTGAACAGCCCTAGTGGCGACTCGAAGACGGGCGAGCCCTTGATGGCGTAGAAGGGCACCTTCTCGATCAGTTGCTTGAGCTTTTCGGCCAGGGACGATTTACCGCCGCCAACCGGGCCCAGCAGGTAGAGGATCTGTTTCTTCTCTTCCAGGCCCTGGGCGGCATGGCGGAAATAGGAAACGATCTGGTCGATGCATTCTTCCATGCCATGGAAGTCTTCAAAGGCCGGATAGCGCCGGATCACTTTGTTGGAAAAGATTCGCGACAGCCTCGAGTTGGTCGAGGTGTCCAGCAGCTCGGGTTCGCCAATGGCCAATAGCAGGCGTTCTGCGGCCGAGGCATAGGCGCTGCGATCCTTCTTGCACAGTTCGAGGTATTCCTGCAGGGAAAACTCTTCCTGGCGCGTGGATTCGAAGCGTTGTTGGAAGTGGCTAAAAATACTCATGACGTCACCTCGCTCGATACGTGGAGCCGGCCGCGGATCAGTCAGTCAAGTGCTGGCATGCAACTGATGAAGTTCCAGTTGCTGTTTACCCCCCAGAACACTTTCAAAGCTATCGAGCTTGAAAGCTAGTACCGATGACCCGCTCGCCGGTGTACCGGCTCTCCCCTGATTTGGATGGCCTGTGGCTAAGGATAGTTCGGAATCGCAGAGGTCAAGGCGAGATGGCGGATTAGTTACACGCTACCGTTCGTCTGGTGGCGCGTCAGCCCACGTAGTACGCGGGCTAGAGCGGTGGAAAAAAATTATTCGGCGTTGTCCCGGGCGGTTTCCGCAGGATAGGTGCTGCGCCACAGCTCGAAACCGCCATCGAGGCTGTAGACGTCGGAGAAACCCTGGCTGACCAGGTAGGCCGCAGCGCTCTGGCTGGAGTTGCCGTGGTAGCACACCACCACCAGCGGGGCGTCCAGGTCGGCGTTGCGAATGAAGTCCGAGATGGAGTGGTTGTCCAGGTGCAGCGAACCGCTGATGTGGTTCAGGGCGTAGGTTTGCGGGTCACGGATATCCACCACGACGGCGCCTTGTTCGCGCAGGGCCTGGGCCTGTTCTGGAGGGATGCGTTTGAATTCGCTCATGGCGGACTCCTGGGTTGGGTCGGCGCCGTCTAGGCGACGGGCGGGGTAGGGATGGGGGCGGGTGCTGCATGGCCATGGGCATCGCAGTCGCAGGTCAGGCGCAGGCCGGTATCGAGGTTCATCAGGGTCATGGAGCCGCCCCAGACACAACCGCTGTCCAGGGCGAAGACGCCCGGTTCGTTGCACTGGCCTTCCAGGGCCGCCCAGTGGCCGAAGATGATCTTCAACTCCCGGGTCTTGCGTTCCTTGTGGCTGAACCAGGGGGCATAGCCGGCAGGCGCGGTATCCAGGCCCTCCTTGGTCTTGAGGTCGAGCTTGCCGTCGCTGGTGCAGAAGCGCATGCGCGTGAAGTAGTTGGTGATGACCCGCAAGCGGGTGACACCCTTGAGCTCGCTGTCCCATTTCGCTGGGTCGTTGCCGTACATGCCGTCCAGGAAGGGCTCGAAGAGGTTGTCGTCACGCAGTGCCTGCTCGACTTCCGCTGCGTACTTGAGCGCCTTCTTCAAGGACCATTGCGGAGCGATGCCGGCATGCACCATGGCGACGTTGCGGGTTTCGTCGTAGTGCATCAGCTGCTGCTGGCGCAGCCATTGCAGCAGTTCCTCGCAGTCCGGGGCTTGCAGGATTTCGCGCAGGGTATCGGACTTCTTCAGGCGCTCGATATTGCGCCATGCGGCCAGCAGGTGCAGGTCGTGGTTGCCCAGTACGCAGACCAGCGACTCACGGATGGAGTAGAGATAACGCAGGGTCTCCAGGGACTGTGGGCCGCGATTGACCAGGTCGCCGACCAGCCACAGGCGGTCCCGGGTGGGGGCGAAGTCTACCTGCTCCAACAGGCACTGCAGCGGTTCCAGGCAGCCTTGCAGGTCGCCAACGGCGTAGGTTGCCATCAGTGCAGTGCCCCGGGGACCGCGAGGCGGAAGGGCGCGATGATGGCGTCGAACTGTTTGCCGTCCTCGGCCAGCATCTGGTAGCTGCCCTGCATGTTCCCGACCTGGGTGGTCATGACTGTGCCGCTGCTGTAGGTGTGGCTCTTGCCGACGGCGATCAACGGTTGCTGGCCAACCACGCCGGCACCGCGTACCTCTTCCACATGCCCGTCGCCATCGGTGATCACCCAGTGCCGGGACAGCAACTTGGCTGGCAGCAGGCCGTTGTTCTGCACGGTGATGGTGTAGGCGAAGGCGAAACGGTTGTGCTCGGGTTGCGACTGGTCTGCCAGGAAGCGAGTGACGACGCTGACGTCGATCTGATAGCGGGGATCGGACATGCAAAGGGCCTTTAAAGCAAAGCGGGGCGCGGGACAGGATTGACGCAGGTCAGTCTAGGTCAAGTAGCGGGTAGGACACCAGACATCCTGGTTGGCGTCCTACCCGCTGGCGCTGGGTGGGGTTGCTCAGCTGGTGGGCTTGGCCTGGTCGGCCAGTTGGTCGGCCAGGCGCACGAACGCGGCCAGGTCCAGCTGTTCAGGGCGCAGGCTGCCGTCGACGCCGGCGGCTTCGATCTCGGCATTGCTCAGGAGGGCCTTGAGGGTGTTGCGCAGGGTCTTGCGACGCTGGTTGAAGGCTTCGCGAACGATGCGTTCCAGCAACCGATGGTCCTTGGCCGGGTGCGGCAGCACTGCGTGGGGTACCAGGCGCACGATTGCCGAATCGACTTTCGGCGGCGGGTTGAAGGCGCCAGGGCCGACATTGAACAGGTGTTCCACGCGGCAGTGGTACTGGACCATGATCGACAAGCGACCCCAGTCGCCACCGCCTGGGCCGGCGGCCAGGCGCTCCACCACTTCCTTCTGCAGCATGAAATGCATGTCGCGGATCAGGCCCGCGTTGTGCAGCAAATGGAAGATCAGCGGCGTGGAGATGTTGTAGGGCAGGTTGCCCACCACCCGCAGGCTGCCTGGCGCGGCACCCAGGGTGTTGAAGTCGAACTTCAGGGCATCGCCCTGGTGCAGCTTGAAGTTGCCGCGGCCAGCGAACTGCTGGTTGAGGATCGGCACCAGGTCCTTGTCCAGCTCCACCACGTCCAGTTGCGCGCCGCTGCCCAGCAGGCCCTCGGTGAGGGCCCCCTGGCCCGGGCCGATTTCCAGCATGCGGTCCTGGGGCTTGGCGTTGATGGCCCGCAGGATGCGGTCGATGACGCCGGCGTCATGCAGGAAGTTCTGACCGAAGCGCTTGCGCGCCCGGTGTTGGTATTGCTCGCTCATATACGGTTCTCGGCCATCTGGTAGGCGGTTTCCAGGGCGACCTGCAGGCTGCCGGTATCGATCCTGCCGCTGCCGGCCAGGTCCAGTGCGGTGCCGTGGTCGACTGAGGTGCGGATGATCGGCAAGCCTAGTGTCACGTTGACGGCAGCGCCGAAGCCTTTGTACTTCAGCACGGGCAGGCCCTGGTCGTGGTACATCGCCAGCACTGCATCGCAGTGCTCCAGATATTTGGGGGTAAACAGAGTGTCGGCCGGCAGCGGACCGCGCAGGTCCATGCCTTCTTGGCGCAGACGCTCCAGGGTAGGTTCGATGATGTCGATTTCTTCGCGGCCCAGGTGGCCGCCTTCGCCGGCATGGGGGTTGAGCCCGCAGACCAGGATTCGCGGCTGGGCGATGCCGAACTTCTGTTGCAGGTCGGCATGCAGGATCCGCGTGACCCGTTCCAGGCGCTCGGGGGTGATCGCATCGGCGATATCCCGCAGCGGCAGGTGGGTGGTCACCAGTGCCACGCGCAAGCCGCGGGTGGCCAGCATCATGACCACCTGCTGGGTCTGGGTCAGGTCCGCGAGGAACTCGGTATGCCCGGAAAAGGCGATCCCGGAATCGTTGATCACGCCCTTGTGTACGGGAGCGGTGATCATCCCGGCGAAGCGACCGTCCAGGCAACCCTGGCCGGCACGCGTCAGGGTCTGCAGGACGAAGGCGGCATTGGCCTGGTCCAGTTGGCCGCTGGCTACGGGTTTACCCAGGGGGGTATCCCAGACATAGAGGCTGCCCGCTGCTGCCGGAGCATCCGGCAAGTGCTCCGGGTCCACCGACAGTAGGGTGACGGCCACT
Organism: Pseudomonas piscis; assembly: GCF_009380155.1. GTDB lineage: Bacteria > Pseudomonadota > Gammaproteobacteria > Pseudomonadales > Pseudomonadaceae > Aquipseudomonas > Aquipseudomonas piscis. The sequence continues at coordinate 283,893 of NZ_WHUV01000006.1, forward strand.
CCCAGTTGCGCGGCCCGCTCGAGGAGCAGGTCGCGGCTGGTAATGGCAATCAGGGGGTGGGGCTGGGGTTGCGAGGCGAGCAGCAGGCATAGGTCGGGGCCTATACCCGCCGGCTCGCCGGGTGTCAGGGCGAAGCGTGCGGGTTTCACTGTGCCGCCTGTTCAGCGCCAGGCAGCTTGATTTCAACGTAGGCCTCGTCGCGGATCTGCCGCAACCAGGTCTGCAGCTCTTCGTCGTACTTGCGGTTACGCAGGACGGTCATGGCTTGCTGCTCGCGGGCCTGGCTGGTGCTGTCGGTGGCGCGACGGCCAAGGACTTCCAGTACATGCCAGCCATAAGGGCTCTTGAACGGCTTGGACAGCTGGCCCTGCTGGGTCTTGGCCATCACTTCGCGGAACTCCGGCACCAGGGCGTTCGGGTCGATCCAGTTGAGGTCGCCACCGTTGAGTGCCGAGCCCGGATCTTCCGAGTAGCTCTTGGCCAGTTCGGCGAAGTCTTCACCGGCAGTGATGCGCTCGTAGAGCTTCTGCGCCAGGCGCTTGGTCTCTTCTTCGCTACGGATCTCGCTAGGCTTGATCAGGATGTGGCGCACATGCACTTCGTCGCGCACCTGGTTGCCACCGCCACGCTTGTCCAGCAGCTTGAGGATGATGAAGCCGCCAGGAGTACGAGCCGGCTGGGTGATGTCGCCAACCGACATCGCGCTCAGTTCACGGTCGAATGGAGGTGGCAGTTGTGCGGCCTTGCGCCAGCCCATGTCACCGCCTTCCAGGGCGTTGTCGCTGCCGGAGCGGGCGATGGCCAGCTGGGCGAAGTCGGCGCCCTGCTTGAGCTGCTGGTACACCTCCATGGCCTGGCGGGCAGCGCCCTGGATGGCTTCGGAGCTGGCGCTTTCCGGAGTCGGGATCAGGATGTTGGCCAGGTGCAGTTCTTCGGAGAGCTGCATCTTGCCCAGGTCCGAGGCGAGGAAGTTCTTCACTTCCTGCTCCGATACCTGGATGCGCTCGGCCACACGGCGTTGGCGCACGCGGCTGATGACCATCTCGCGGCGTACCTGCTCGCGGGCATCTTGATAAGACAGGCCGTCACGGGCCAGGGCGGCACGGAACTGCTCGACGCTCATGTTGTTGCGCTGGGCGATGGTACCAATGGCCTGGTTCAGTTCTTCGTCGGTGATGCGGATACCGGAACGCTCGCCGATCTGCAGTTGCAGGTTCTCGACGATCAGGCGCTCCAGTACTTGCTGTTCCAGGACGCTGGCAGGGGGCATGCCGCCGCCGCGCTTGGCGATGGTCTGCTGGACTTCGTTTACCCGCTGGTCCAGCTGACTCTGCATGACCACGTCGTTATCGACGATGGCCACGACCTTGTCGAGGGACTGCACCGCGGCGCTGGCCGCAGTGCTCAGGAACAGCGCGCCCAGCATCAGCGGGCGCAGACAATCAGAAAGCTTGGTCTTCACGTTCACGATAACCTTGGATGCCTTTGTCGAGGAAGCTCTCTACTTTGGTGCCCATGACGCCACCGAGACCCTTCAGAACAATTTGGAGGAAGATGCCGCGGTCGCCTTTTTCGTTCTCCGGGGCGTTCTGACTGAATTCGTCATACTTGACCCAGTAACGGTTGATCAGGCGCAGTTTCCAGCAGCAGTTGTCGTATTCGAAACCACCGAAGGCCTCGAGCGTGCGGTTGCGGTTGTAGTCGTACTGCCAGCGGCTGATCAGGTTCCACTGCGGCACGATCGGCCAGATGGTCGAGAAGTCGTGCTGCTGGATCTTGTAGTAGTCCTTCACGTAGCCGGGTTGGCCCGGGGTGCCATAGTCGCCACCCATTTTCCAGGAACCGCTGTTCTGGTCGTAACGGATCTGGTCGTTGCGATAGCGATAACCGACGTTGACCACCTTGTTCGGGTTGTCTTCAGGCTGGTAGTGGAACATCGCGCTGCCGGAGCGCGGGCTATGGCTATCCGGGTCCCAGTTGTACTCGGCGGTGGTGCGCCAGTCGCGATTGAAGCGATATTCATACTCGAGTGCGTAGGGCGATACGTTGGATGTCGCATCGTCACGGGTTCGGTAGTCGATACCTGGCAGCTGGACGGTGCGATCCTTGAAGTACAAGGCCTGGCCGACGCTGATGCGCTGGCGCTGGAAGCCGTTGTCTTCGATCCAGCGGCTGGTCACACCCAGGGACAGCTTGTTCTCGTCGCCGACACGATCGGCACCGCTGAAGCGGTTCTCGCGGAACAGCGAGGAGTAGTTGAAGGTCGGCTCGCCGGTATCGAATACCGGAATGTCCTGCTGATCCTTCTCCGGAACGTAGAGGTAGAACATCCGCGGTTCCAGGGTCTGGCGATAGTCCTTGCCGAACCACTGGGTGTTGCGGTCGAAGTACAAGCCGCCGTCGATACTGGCGATCGGTACGCCGCGGCTCTGCGAGCTGCTGTAATCGCCGCCAACGTAGCGAGTACCTTTGAGGGCTGCATTTTGGCGCGCGGTGATGATGCCCTCTTTGCCTTGGGCATCCAGGTCAAGGTTGTAGCGGGTGTACATGTACTTGAGCGATGGCGTCAGGTAGCCATAGCTCCAATTCAGCGGCAGGCTGACACCAGGCTTGAGGTTCAGGCGATCACCATTGGCACGGTCCAGGCCGGAGACGTTGGCATCCAGCCGGCGAGTGCCGTAGGTGTTGGTAACCGGATCGAAAGGCCCGCCATCCTTGTCGAAGTAGTTGCCGTTGCGCAGGCTGCGGTCGAAGCGCACCAGTTCGGTTTCGTAGGTGAAGTCCAGGCCCTGCGGATGGAAGGGCAGGGCACCATTGAAGGTAATCTGTGGCAGCTTGTCGTACGGAGTGATGTTGGACACGGTCGCCAACTGATACGCCTGCACGTTGAGGCGTGCGGTGTAGTCGTCGCCGCGGTAGGTCACCGCACCTTGCTGGTTGACGTAGTCGACACTCTTCACGCCGATCTGGTCGGTTTCCAGGTCCTGGAAGTAGTACGGGTCGCTGATCTTGGTGTAGTCGACCTCGGTCATCAGGCGCGAATCGAGTCCACCCTTGTGTTGCCAGTTGAGCAGGTAGCGGGTTTTCTCGGAGTCGGTCTGCTTCCTGCGATCGTCGCTCTCGTCGTTCAGGTACGCCGCGCCGAACTGGCCCTCGCTGCTCTTGGTCAGGTAGCGGAACTCGCCTTCCATGAGCAGGCCGCGCTTGGCCATGTAGCGTGGGTACAACGTGGCATCGTAGTTCGGGGCCAGGTTGAAGTAGTACGGGGTGACCAGCATGAAGCCGGTGTCGCTGCTGGTGCCGAAGCTCGGCGGCAGGAAGCCGGACTGACGGCGATCGTCGATCGGGAAATAGATGTACGGGGTGTAGAGAACCGGGAAGTCCTTGACCCGCAGGGTCACGTTGGTCGCGGTACCGAAGCCGGTCGCCGGGTTCAAGGTGATGTTGTTGCCCTTGAGCTGCCAGGCGTTGCTGTTCGGTTCGCAGGTAGTGTACGTACCATCCTTGAGGCGGATGATGGCGTTTTCCGCCCGCTTGGCATACAGCGCACTGCCGCGAACCCGCGACTTGTGCATCACGTACTCGGCGTTGTCGACCTTGGCCTCGCCAGTGTCGAGCTGGACGTCGGCGTGGTCGCCGACCATCAGCGTGCCGTTGTCGCGGATGCGCACGTTGCCGCTCAGTTCGCCGCGGTTCTCGGCCTGGTACAGGTTGGCCTCGTCGGCTTCGACCTGCATGCTGCCCTGGCGCATGACCACGTCGCCGGCGAGGGTCGCCACCTGTTGTTCCTGCTGATAACGCGAAGCCTTGGCGCCGATGAAGGTCGGTGCGTCACTTTTCTTCGTCTTGTCATTCATGCCAGGACGAATCGGTTCGATATAGGAACCAGAGCAGTAAGGACCGGTCTCGGCCAGTTGGGCGGCAGTGAGCTGCTCACGCGGTACCCAGTCGAGATGGCTGTAGTCCGCGCTGCGGGACTTCAGGCCACGACCCTTGGCTTCGGTCACCAATACTGGCTTGTCGCCAGCATCTTGCGCCGCACCGCTGTCGGTGGCGCCGCTGGAGGTGAGCGAGTTGGCGTCGTGGACCGGGCGCGGCGGCAGTTGGGCTGCACTGGTCTTGGGGGCACAGGCCCAGCCGCCGGTAGCGGAGACCGAACAGTCGTACTGTTCCGCGGCGACCACGAAGGAAGTGGCTAGAGGTTGCAGGGCCAGCAAACCGCCGGTGACCAGCAACGGGAATTTTTTACGAAACGCGGGGGATTTCAATGCCATCTTATTAGTCCGGGCTTCCTGCGTGCCATCTGCCCGCGGTGTTGGGCCGCACGCCTCTCGATGGTCTGAAAAAGATGCTGGATAATAAAGCATGACCCGCTTGACGGCTAGGGCCGTCGGAGACCCTTGTAATGCCTGACCAAGATGTACGCTTGCAACACCTGAAAGTTTGGCTCGATGAACAGTTGGCGATTGTCTATGCAGCACAGGGCTGGGGTGAAGTGCCCCCGGCTACCTTGGTCGCGGCCAGCAGCGACGCGAGTTTCCGCCGTTATTTCCGTTGGCAGGGCGCAGGCCGCAGCTTTGTGGTGATGGATGCCCCGCCGCCCCTGGAGAACTGCCGGCCCTTCGTGGAAATCGCCGGCCTGTTGGCGACTTCCGGTATCAATGTGCCGAAAATTTTTGCCCAGGACCTGGAGCGCGGCTTCCTGTTGCTCAATGACCTGGGTAGCCAGACCTACCTGGATGTAATAAACGAAGACAATGCCGACGGGCTGTTCGAAGACGCATTGCAAGCGCTGCTGGCCTTCCAGCAGTTGCCCATGGATGCCCCCTTGCCCAGCTACGATGTGGCCCTGCTGCGCCGCGAGCTGGAGCTGTTCCCGGAGTGGTACGTCGGCCGTGAGCTGGGCATTACCCTTACCGCCGAGCAGCGCCAGCAATGGCAACGGGTCAGCGACCTGTTGATCGACAGCGCCCTGGCACAACCCAAGGTTCTGGTCCATCGCGACTATATGCCGCGCAACCTGATGCTCAGCACGCCGAACCCGGGGGTGCTGGACTTCCAGGACGCGGTCTACGGCCCGGTGACCTACGACATCACCTGCCTGTTCAAGGACGCCTTCCTCAGCTGGCCAGAATCGCGCGTGCGGCTCTGGCAGGAAAACTACTGGACCCGCGCCCGGGCGCTGGGCATTCCGGTCCAGGAGGATTTTCAGGAGTTCCTGCGGGCCAGCGACCTGATGGGCGTGCAGCGCCACCTCAAAGTGATCGGGATCTTCTCGCGCATCTGCCACCGCGACGGCAAGCCGCGCTACCTGGCCGATGTCCCGCGATTCCTGGCTTATATAAAAGCGGTGCTGGCCCGTCGGCCTGAATTGTCGGAGCTGGCGCAACTGCTGTTCAGCTTGAGCCAGCCGGCAGGAGCCCAGGCATGAAGGCGATGATCCTGGCGGCGGGCAAGGGCGAGCGCATGCGCCCGTTGACCCTGACCACTCCCAAGCCCCTGCTGCCGGTGGCCGGCGTGCCTCTGATCGAATACCACCTGCGGGCCCTGGCGGCCGCAGGTTTTCGCGAGATCGTCATCAATCATGCCTGGCTTGGCCAGCAGATCGAGGATGCCCTGGGCGACGGCCAGCGCTGGGGCCTGAGCATCCGCTATTCGGCGGAAGACCAGCCGCTGGAGACCGGTGGCGGGATCTTCAAGGCCTTGCCGTTGCTGGGCGACGAGCCCTTCCTGGTGGTCAATGGCGATATCTGGACCGACTACGATTTCGCCAGCCTGCGCCGGCCCCTGGATGGCCTGGCCCACCTGGTGATGGTCGACAACCCGCCGCACCATCCCACCGGTGGCGACTTCTGCCTGGAAAACGGCCTGCTGCACGACGGCCAGCCGGGCGCGCCGACCCTGACCTACAGCGGTATCTCGGTGCTGCATCCTCGCCTGTTCCAGCACTGCGCCGCCGGCGCCTTCAAGTTGGCGCCGCTGTTGCGCGAGGCCATGGCCCGGGGCCAGGTCAGTGGTGAGCACATGCGCGGCCAATGGGTCGATGTGGGAACCGTCGAGCGTCTGGCGCAGGTCGAGCACCTGCTGCAAGCGGGGCGCTGACATGTGGTGGCCAGGGACTCTGATCGGAGCCGGAGCAGGTTTTGCCATAGCCAGCATTCCGGGGGCCATGCTTGGTGCGTTGCTGGGGCAGGCGCTGGATCGGCGCATGCAACTGCACAGCTGGGCACATGTACGTGAACGCCTGGGCGGGCGTCCGGCGCTGCGCAACGATGAGTTGCTGTTCGTCTTGCTCGGGCGCCTGGCGAAAAGCGACGGGCGGGTGGTGGATGGGCATATCCAGCAGGCGCGCCAGGAAATGCGTTCGCTGGACATGAACGAAGTGGCGCAGCGCCGAGCCATCGCCGCCTTCAACCGTGGCAAGTCGGGCAATGACCACCTGCGCGGCTACCTGCGCCGCCTGGGTAGCCAGCCCTATGCCGCCGAAGGCGTGCTGCGCGCCTGCTGGCGCATGGTCTGGGCCGACGGCCGGGTCGGTGCGGCGGAACGCGAGTTGATCCAGTCCTGGGGCAAATGGCTGGGTTGGAGCAGCGAGCAGATCCAGGCGCTGGCCCAGGACTACGGTCCCGCCAGGAGAGACACCGCCGAAGCCGGCATGAGCTACCAGGAGGCCCTGCGCCTGCTGGGGGTGGCGGCGACCACCGAGCCGGCGCAGATCAAGCGTGCCTATCGGCGGCTGCTCAGTCGCCACCACCCGGACAAGGTCGCCGGTAGCGGCGCGACGCCGGAGCAGGTGCGCACTGCCACGGAGAAAACCCGCGAACTGCACAGCGCCTATGCGCTGGTGCGCCAGCGCCGGGCCTTTCGCTGAAGGCAAGGCTGGGGCGCCGCTGCTTCTCTGGCTGCGGCGCCCCGGTGTTTTCAGTTATCGGCGTTTTGCGGATTGAGCCAGCCACGGACCCGGCGGAACAGCTGCTCCTGCTGGGCGCTGTCGTTGCCGGGCAGGGCCTTGAGGGAGATCTGGCTGAAGTTCGAGTGCTTCAAGCGCTTGCTGGCCTGCAGTCGCTCCAGTGCCTCCTTGCGCGCCACCGCTGTGTCGACATAGAAGATATCGGCAGTGGCCAGTTTCAAGGTCGGGGTCAGTTCCGCCAGTTGCGGCTTGCCGTTGCTTGGCGAACGGGCCTCGACCAGCACCAGTTTCTGTACCTGCGATGGCTGTTTTTCGTTCAGGTAGCGCGCGGCCCAATAGGCGCCGGTGCCATGGCCCAGCAGCACGATGCTGCGGGCATTCTGCTGTTCGGCGTAGGCCAGGGCCGCGTCGACCCGGGCGAAGATGCGCTCGGCGTCGGCCTTGACCTGCTCCTCGGTGGTTTCGGCGACCGGATGATCGGCCACATCGGCTTCTCCGCCGGCGACCTGCTCGATGGGCTTGGCCTCGGTGCTGGCGTCCTTGGCGGTATTGGCGCTTTCCGTCGGTGCCGCGGGAGCCGCCTCGACAATTCGCGGTTGTGCCGCTTCGCTTTGCATATCGGGGAGGGTCAGGCTCAGGCTGCCCCAGTCGGTGTCGGGCAGGCGATTGCGTAATGGCGCCACCACCTGTGGCCAGTCGGCGCTTTCCCCGGCACCAGGGAGGATGATCACCACGCCCTTGGGCTCGCTGGTGTTGGCCGGTTTCCACAGGGCCAGGAAACTGCTGTCGCCAGCTTGCAGTTGCTGCTGTTCCTGGGTGGGCAAGCGGCGCTCCAGGGCGGTGGCATCTTCCTGGCTGCGTTCGGGCAGGGCGGGGCGTGGTGCCGGTTGTTCCTCGGCAGGCTTGGCCTCGGGAGCCGGATCGTCGGCGTGGGCGGAAAAGCTCCAGGGCAGGATCAGCGACAGGCACAATACGGGCAGTGCCGAGCGGGGGACGAGGGGCATCGGATATTCCAGGCCAGAAGTAATTCCGGCAGCCTAATGGGTTGGTCAGTATTTGTCAGGGTGTGAGACTTCAGATGATGCGCTTTCGCTGCCTCTTGCTTATCGGCTGTCTGTGCCTTCCCTTGATAGGCGCGGCGGCGCCGGCGGCCCACGAGCCTGCCGCGGTCCTGGGCCATGAGCTGCGCCAGTGGCTGGAGCAGCACCCGGAGCTGCGCGTGGGGGTGGTGCTACAGGCGCCCTTGGCCCAGTACGACCGACGCTTGCAACGCTTGTCCGGGGCCAACGTCGAGTTGATGCAGGCCGTGGCCAGGACCCTGGGCACCGAGTTCAGCTGGCGCAACTTTCCCGACCAGGCCCAACTGGAAAAGGCCCTGCGCGACGGCGAGATCGATATGGCCCCGGGCCTGACCCAGACCCCAGCCGGCCTGCGCCTGTGGCTGTACAGCGATCCTTACATGCGGGTGCCGCAACTGGTGGTGGGAGAGCGCAAGGCTTCCGGGGCGGTGGAGCTGGAGAAGCTCGACAGCCAGGCCCGGGTGGCGGTGCGCATGCCCAGCGCGGTGTCCGAGTACCTGCGCCAGACCTACCCCAACCTCAACTTGCAGGGCGTGCCCCAGGAGCGCCAGGCCTTACAGTTGCTATTGAGCCAGCAGGCCCGCTACGCGGTAGTGGATGAAGCCCAGCTCAGCCGCCTGTCCGCCGAGGCGGAGTTCTCCGGCCTGGCGGTGGTGGGCGATATCGGCCTGCCGCAGCTGTTGCGGGTGGCCACCCGGCGCGATTGGCCGGAACTGGCCAGCATCATGCAAACCGCCCTGCGCACGATTCCCGCCAAGGAGCTGGAACAACTGCACAACCGCTGGCTGCAACCCAAGTATCCGCGCCTGGGCGAGTCCCCCGGCGCCTGGCGCAGCCTCAGCCTGTTGCTGGCCCTGCTGTTGCTGGGCAGCCTGGGCTTGATCCTCTGGCTGCGCCGCCAGCAACGTGGGCTGGAACAGCAGCTGCTGGCGGCCCGGGAAGACATCGCCTTGCGCGCCGCCAGCGAGGAGGCCTTGCGCCTGACCCAGTTTTCCATCGACCAGAGCACCGTGGGCATCCTCTGGGTCAATTGGGACAGCCACGTGCGCTATGCCAACCGCGCCGCCGAAGAAATGCTCGGCTATGCCCCGGGTGGAGTGATCGAGCGGCCGCTGATCGATTTCGAACCCAACCTGCACATGGATCGCTGGCTCAACCTATGGAAGCGCGCCCGGGCCAGCGCCGGGGGCGTGCAGAGCTTCGAAAGCCAGTGCGTACGGGCCGACGGCAGCATCCTGCCGGCGGACGTGTCCTTGAGCTTCCTGCGTTTTCGCGACAGCGAGTACCTGGTGGTCTACCTCACCGATGTCACCGAGCGCCGTCGCGCCCTGGCGGCCCTGCGCGAGAGCGAAGCGCGGCTGCAAGGCATCGCCGCCAACGTGCCGGGCCTGGTGTTTCGCCTGGAGCGTGCGCCAGTCAGCGGGCAGATCGACTTCGCCTACATCAGCGAGGGCAGCCAGACCCTGGTGGGCTACTCGCCTGCGGTGCTCGCCCATCGCGACAAGGGCCTGCGCAGCCTGGTGCACCCTGATGACAAGGCCAGTTACCACCAGACCCAGGACCAGGCCCTGGACACCGACAGCGACTGGTCCTGGCAGGGGCGTATCCTCACCCGCCAGGGCCAGCAGCGCTGGGCCGAGATCAAGGCGATTACCCGGCAGCTGGACGACGGCACCTTCGTCTGGGACGGCATCGTCTGGGACATCAGCGAGAGCAAGCGCATCGAGTTGGAGCTGGCCAGTTCCCGCGAGCAGCTGCGCGAGCTGTCGGCGCACCTGGAGAGCGTGCGGGAAGAGGAAAAGGCCCGCATTGCCAGGGAAGTCCATGACGAACTGGGGCAGATGCTCACCGTGCTCAAGCTGGAGACCTCCATGTGCGAGCTGGCCTACGCTCAGCTCGATCCCGGGTTGAACGAGCGCCTCAACAGCATGAAGCGCTTGATCACCCAGCTGTTCCAGTTGGTGCGCGACGTGGCCACGGCCCTGCGCCCGCCGATCCTGGATGCCGGTATCGCCTCGGCCATCGAATGGCAGGCCCGGCGTTTCGAGGCGCGCACGCAGATCCCGTGCCTGGTGGACGTGCCGGATAACCTGCCACGCCTGAGCGACGCCAAGGCCATCGGCCTGTTCCGCATCCTCCAGGAGGCCCTGACCAACGTCATGCGCCATGCCCAGGCGCATACTGTGGAGCTGTCCCTGGTATTGGATGGGCCACAGTTGTGCATGAGCATCAGCGACGATGGCCTGGGGTTCGATACCGCCGCCACGCGCCCCACCTCCTTTGGCCTGGTGGGGATGCGCGAGCGAGTGCTGATCATGGGCGGCAGCCTGGCGCTGCACAGCGAGCCGGGGGAGGGCACCAGCCTGACCGTCCGGGTGCCCCTGGACCGACAACAATAACGAGGAGAACCGCGTGATCCGTGTACTGGTAGCCGAAGACCACACCATCGTCCGCGAAGGCATCAAGCAACTGATCGGCCTGGCCAAGGACCTGACGGTGGCGGGGGAGGCGAGCAACGGCGAGCAACTGCTGGAGACCCTGCGCCAGGTGCCTTGCGAGGTGGTGTTGCTGGACATCTCCATGCCCGGGGTGAACGGTCTGGAAGCCATCCCACGAATCCGCGCCCTGAGTGATCCGCCGGCGATCCTGGTGCTGTCGATGCATGACGAGGCGCAGATGGCCGCCCGGGCCCTGAAGATCGGCGCCGCTGGCTACGCCACCAAGGACAGCGATCCGTCGCTGCTGCTGACGGCCATCCGCAAGGTGGCGTCCGGTGGGCGCTACATCGACCCGGAACTGGCGGATCGCATGGTCTTCGAGGTCGGCCTGACCGATGCCCGGCCACTGCATTCGCTGTTGTCCGAGCGTGAATTCTCGGTGTTCGAGCGCCTGGCCCAGGGGGCCAATGTCAACGACATCGCCCAGCAATTGGCCTTGAGCAACAAGACCATCAGCACCCACAAGGCGCGGCTGATGCAAAAGCTCAACGTCACCTCCCTGGCCGAGCTGGTGAAATACGCCATGGAGCACAAGCTGCTCTGAGCCAGCGGGAGTCAGCTCCCCCCGCCACAATGGATACGCCCCGAGGTTCGATGGTCCTGGTCAAGGCATTGGCGGGGCATATCCGTTTACGACATCGCCACTTCCCGGCCTTTGCCTGTTCTTGGGGCTTGCCGCTTCAAGCTTGCCCCTGCTCTTGTCTGTTTCCGCCATTCTTGTAGGGCAATCCCTACAGGCAGCCTTCCAGGCGGCTGAGGCGAATCTCTCCTACCCCCCGATTTTCGGGCTTTGTGGGCTGCACTAGGCTTGCCCTACAGCCGTCTAAAACAAAAAGGTGCGGGTATGAGCGAGGTCGATTCAAGCGCTGGGGCCAATGATGTTCTGGTCAGCTTTCGTGGTGTGCAGAAGAGCTACGACGGCGAGAACCTGATCGTCAAGGACCTCAACCTGGAAATTCGCAAGGGCGAGTTCCTCACCCTGCTCGGGCCGTCCGGCTCCGGCAAGACCACCAGCCTGATGATGCTGGCCGGTTTCGAGACGCCGACCGCCGGCGAGATCCAGTTGGCCGGGCGCTCGATCAACAATGTGCCGCCGCACAAGCGCGATATCGGCATGGTGTTCCAGAACTACGCGCTGTTCCCGCACATGACCGTGGCCGAGAACCTGGCGTTCCCGCTGTCGGTACGGGGCCTGGGCAAGACCGACATCAGCGAGCGGGTCAAGCGCGTGCTGAGCATGGTCCAGCTGGACTCTTTCGCCCAGCGCTATCCGGCGCAACTGTCCGGTGGCCAGCAGCAACGGGTCGCCCTGGCCCGGGCCCTGGTGTTCGAGCCGCAGCTGGTACTGATGGACGAGCCCTTGGGGGCGCTGGACAAACAGCTGCGCGAGCATATGCAGATGGAGATCAAGCACCTGCACCAGCGCCTGGGTTTGACCGTGGTCTACGTGACCCACGACCAGGGCGAGGCCTTGACCATGTCCGACCGGGTGGCGGTGTTCCACCAGGGCGAGATCCAGCAGATCGCCCCGCCGCGGACCCTCTACGAAGAACCGAAGAACACCTTCGTCGCCAACTTCATCGGCGAGAACAACCGCCTCAGCGGTCGCCTGCACAGCCATGACGGCGAGCGCTGCGTGGTGGAGCTGGGGCGTGGCGAGAAAGTCGAGGCATTGGCGGTCAACGTCGGCCAGGTCGGCGGCCCGGTGACCCTGTCCATCCGCCCGGAGCGGGTGAGCCTCAACGGTTCCAGCGAACACTGCGCCAACCGCTTTTCCGGGCGGGTGGCGGAGTTCATCTACCTGGGCGACCACGTCCGAGTGCGCCTGGAAGTCTGCGGCAAGAGCGACTTCTTCGTGAAACAGCCGATTGCCGAGCTCGATCCAGCGCTGGCGGTGGGCGACGTGGTACCGCTTGGCTGGCAAGTCGAGCACGTTCGTGCGCTCGACCCGCTTCTAGAGGCGAATTGATCGCCCCCCTTGCAACACCAACCTGCACGTGGAGAACACAATAAAATGCTGAGATCCCTGAAACTCACAGCCCTGACGCTGGGCATGCTGGGGGCCGCGCACGCCTTGGCGGCGGGACCGGACCTGACCGTGGTGTCCTTTGGTGGGGCGAACAAGGCCGCCCAGGTCAAGGCCTTCTACGCTCCGTGGGAAGCGGCGGGCAACGGCAAGATCGTCGCCGGCGAGTACAACGGCGAGATGGCCAAGGTCAAGGCCATGGTCGACACCAAGAGCGTGTCCTGGGACCTGGTGGAAGTGGAGTCCCCCGAGTTGTCCCGCGGTTGCGACGAAGACCTGTTCGAACCCCTCGACCCGGCGCTGTTCGGCAAGGGCGAAGACTATGTCAAGGGCGCTATCCAGCCGTGTGGCGTGGGCTTCTTCGTCTGGTCCACGGTGCTGGCCTACAACGCCGACAAGCTCAAGGCGCCGCCAGGCAGCTGGGCGGACTTCTGGGACACGCAGAAATTCCCGGGCAAGCGCGGCCTGCGCAAGGGGGCCAAGTACACCCTGGAATTCGCCCTGATGGCCGACGGCGTCGCGCCCAAGGACGTGTACAAGGTGCTGGCCAGCAAGGATGGCCAGGACCGTGCCTTCAAGAAGCTCGATGAGCTCAAGCCCAACATCCAGTGGTGGGAAGCCGGCGCCCAGCCACCGCAGTACCTGGCCTCGGGCGACGTGGTCATGAGCTCGGCCTACAACGGCCGGATCGCCGCGGTGCAGAAGGAAAGCAACCTGAAGGTGGTGTGGAACGGCGGCATCTACGACTTCGATGCCTGGGCCATCCCCAAGGGCCTGGACAAGACCCGTGCCGAAGCGGCGAAGAAGTTCATCGCCTACTCGGTGCAGCCGCAGCAGCAGAAGACCTATTCGGAAAACATCGCCTATGGCCCGGCCAACACCCAGGCCGTGCCGCTGCTGGCCAAGGACATCCTCAAGGACATGCCGACCACTCCGGAGAACATCGCCAACCAGGTGCAGATCGACGTCAGCTTCTGGGCTGACAACGGCGAGCAGCTGGAGCAGCGCTTCAACGCCTGGGCGGCCAAGTAAGCATCGCTAGTGGCAGGGGCGGGCTGGCCCGCTCCTGTCGGTGGTGTATTCGAAAGATCGATTCGCGGAGTTTGTCATGACCATCACCGTTCCCCTGGATGCGGTCGCCGGCCCGACCCTCAAGCAGCGACTGGCCCGTGCCGAGAGGGTCAACCGCTGGAAAGCACAGGCCCTGATCGCGCCGCTGGTGCTGTTCCTGCTGCTGGTGTTCCTGGTACCGATCGTGGCGCTGTTGTACAAGAGCGTCGGCAACCCGGAAGTGGTCGGCGGCATGCCGCGCACGGTGGTGGCCGTGAATGCCTGGGACGGTCGTGGTTTGCCCGGCGAGGCCGCCTACAAGGCCTTGAGCGAAGACCTGGCCGAGGCCCGCAAGAACCAGGGCCTGGGCGACCTGTCCAAGCGCCTGAACATGGAACTGGCCGGCTATCGCAGCCTGCTGACCAAGACTGCCCGCGCCTTGCCGTTCAAGGCCGAGCCCGAATCCTATAAAGAAGCCATGGAGGGGGTGGACGAGCGTTGGGGCGACCCGGCCTACTGGCAGGCGATCCGGCGCAATACCAGCAGCCTGACTCCCTACTACCTGCTGGCGGCGCTGGACCACCGGATCGACGACCTGGGCGAGCTGGCCCCGGCGACCCCGGACCAGTCGATCTACCTGGATATCTTCGCCCGGACCTTCTGGATGGGCCTGGTGATCACCGCCATCTGCCTGGTACTGGCCTATCCCCTGGCGTACCTGCTGGCCAACCTGCCGGCGCGCAAGAGCAACCTGCTGATGATCCTGGTGCTGCTGCCGTTCTGGACTTCGATCCTGGTGCGGGTGGCGGCCTGGATCGTGCTCCTGCAGTCCGGCGGCCTGATCAACAGCGCCTTGCTGGCCATGGGCGTGATCGACAAGCCCCTGGAGCTGGTGTTCAACCGCACGGGGGTCTACATCTCCATGGTGCACATCCTGCTGCCGTTCATGATCCTGCCGATCTACAGCGTGATGAAGAGCATCTCGCCGACCTACATGCGCGCGGCGATCTCCCTGGGCTGCCATCCGTTCGCCAGCTTCTGGCGGGTGTACTTCCCGCAAACCTATGCCGGAGTTGGCGCCGGTTGCCTGCTGGTGTTCATCCTGGCCATCGGCTACTACATCACCCCGGCCCTGCTGGGCAGCCCGAACGACCAGATGGTCAGCTACTTCGTGGCCTTCTACACCAACACCAGCATCAACTGGGGCATGGCCACCGCCCTGGGCGGCCTGCTGTTGCTGGCGACCATCGTGCTGTACCTGATCTACAGCTGGCTGGTGGGCGCCAGTCGCCTGCGCCTGAGCTAAGGAGAGAATCGAAATGCTGAGCCCCTACATGTCGCCCGTCGAGCGGGTCTGGTTCTACAGCTTGAGGATCCTCTGCGGCTTGATCCTGTTGTTCCTGGTGTTGCCGGTGCTGGTGATCATCCCGTTGTCGTTCAACTCGGGCAGCTTCCTGGTGTATCCGCTGCAGGGCTTCTCGCTGCATTGGTACCAGGACTTCTTCGCCTCCGCCGAATGGATGCGCGCCCTGAAGAACAGCATCATCGTGGCCCCGGCGGCCACTGTGCTGGCCATGGTCTTCGGCACCCTGGCGGCCATCGGCCTGACCCGCGGCGATTTTCCCGGCAAGTCGCTGGTCATGGCCCTGGTGATCTCGCCGATGGTGGTGCCGGTGGTGATCATCGGGGTCGCCAGCTACCTGTTCTTCGCTCCGCTGGGCATGGGCAACAGCTTCTTGTCGCTGATCATCGTGCATGCGGTGCTCGGGGTGCCGTTCGTGATCATCACCGTCTCGGCGACCTTGCAGGGCTTCAACCACAACCTGGTGCGGGCGGCGGCCAGCCTGGGCGCCTCGCCGCTGACCACCTTTCGCCGGGTGACCCTGCCGTTGATCGCTCCGGGGGTGATCAGTGGTGCGTTGTTCGCCTTCGCCACCTCGTTCGACGAAGTGGTAGTGACCCTGTTCCTCGCCGGACCCGAGCAGGCGACGCTGCCCCGGCAGATGTTCAGTGGTATTCGCGAGAACCTCAGCCCCACCATCGCCGCCGCGGCCACGCTGCTGATCGCCTTCTCGGTGATCCTGCTGCTGACCCTGGAATGGCTGCGCGGGCGCAGCGAAAAACTGCGCACTGCCCAGGCCTGATGCCCTTGGCGGCCTTGGACTAACGTCGCGGCCGCCGGCGTGCCGCTGCCTGGCGTTCACCCGTAAACTGCGTGCTTGCCATGCTTACTGCGGAGTCACGGGTGAACTTCAACGATGCCAGTTTCGAAGAGCTGCTCAATGCACTGCATGACGGTGTCTACATCACCGACGGCCAGGGCCAGACCCTCAAGGTCAACCAGGCCTACGAGCGTCTCACCGGCCTGAACGGCGCCGAGCTGCTGGGGCGGCCGATGCAGGAACTGGTGAAAAGCGGGGTGATTTCCCAGTCTGCATCGTTGCGGGTCCTGCAGGATGGCCGGCCGGTCTCGATGATGCAGAGCCTCAGCCAGGGCAAGAAGCTGCTGGTCAGCGCCACGCCGATCCTCGCCGCCGACCGGAGCATCCGCTATGTGGTCAGCACCGTGCGCGACATGACCGAGCTGCTGCGCATCAAGCGCGAGCGCGACGAGCTGCAGCAACTCAAGCAACTGCGCAACAGCACCGCGCGGCTGCACGCCGGCCAGCGTGACGATCTCCTGCAATCGCCGCTGATGGCCGACCAGGAAGTCTCCGGGCGGATCTTCGCCCAGGCCCGGCAAGTGGCCGACTGCGATGTCAAGGTGCTGCTGCAAGGGGAAACCGGGGTCGGCAAGACCCTGGTGGCGCAGTTCATCCACAACGCCAGCGCTCGCGCCGCGGAACCGTTCCTGGCCCTCAACTGCGGAGCCTTGCCGGAGAACCTGATCGAGGCCGAGCTGTTCGGCTACGCCCCGGGGGCGTTCACCGGCGCGGGTAGCAAGGGCAAGCGCGGGCTGCTGGAGCTGGCCCACAACGGCACGCTGTTTCTCGACGAGATCGGCGACCTGCCGCTGGCGGTGCAGGTCAAGTTGCTCAAGGTCATCGAGGAGAACCGCTTCATCCCCGTGGGCGGCCTGGAGCTCAAGGAGGTGGATGTGCGGATCGTCAGCGCCACCCATCACGACCTCAAGCAGCGGGTGGCCGAGGGCAAGTTTCGCGCCGACCTCTATTACCGCTTGAACGTGGTGCCGATCGCCATCCCGGCCCTGCGCGAGCGCAGCGAGGAGATCGGCCCCTTGCTGGAGTACTACCTGGAGCACTTCAACCAGCGCTACCAGCGGCAGGTGCAATGGAGCCTGGAAGCCCTGGAGCATTTGGGCGAATACGCCTGGCCGGGGAACATCCGCGAGCTGATCAATGTGGTGGAGCGCCTGGTGGTGACTTGCCCGGGGCAGGTGATCGAGGCCCTGGACCTGCCGGAGGAGCTGGTCGGGCAGCAGGCGCGCAATCTCGACGACAGCCGCCTGCCCCTGCGCAAAGTGGTGGAGAACGCCGAGCGCCAGGCCATCCGCGCGGCCTTGCAACTGCACAAGACCACCCGCCTGGCCGCCAAGGCCCTGGGCGTGAGCCAGGCCACGGTGGTGCAGAAAATGAAGCGCTGGGAACACTCTGATTAGGATCCTGATCAGAAGCCCTGCTGGCGATCAACAAAACAATCGCGACGCCCCGGTCATTTCCCGGAATCTACTGCCCGAGCCTTGTAAACCAAGGCTTCTGGCGTCTTGGCACAGCTTTCGCTCTACAAGCTTCGAGCCCATACGAGAGCCCGCCTGGCGGCGCTCTTGCCACAACAATGAATCAAGGCCGAACCGATGAGCATCCGTGCATTCAAAATTGCCAACAAACTGATTACCGGCCAGGGGGCCATCGAGCAACTGGACGCCGAGCTGGCACGCCTCAGGGTCGACAATCCGCTGATCGTCACCGATGCGATCCTGGTGGCCTGCGGCACCGTGGACCTGGCTGTGGCCCACATGGGTGGGCGCAGCCATGGGATCTTCGATGGGGTCGAGCCCGAACCGCAGGTCGCCATCGTCCGGGAGTGCGCCAATGCCTATCGCGCCGGTGGCCATGACGGCCTGATCGGCCTGGGCGGCGGCAGTGCCATCGACATCGCCAAGGCCGTGGCCGCCTTCGCCGGCCATGAAGGTGCGCTGGAGCAGCTGTTCGGCATCGACCAGGTGCCGCGCAAGGGCCCACCTTTGATCGCCATCCCCACCACGGCCGGCACCGGCTCGGAAGTCACTAACGTGGCGATTCTCTCGGACAAGCAGGCCCAGCTGAAAAAAGGCATCGTCAGTGACTACCTGCTGCCGGACGTAGCGCTGGTGAGCCCGGCCATGACCCTGACCTGCCCGCGCAGCGTAACCGCAGCCAGCGGTATCGACGCGCTGGTGCATGCGGTGGAGTCCTACTTGTCGCTCAACGGCTCGCCGATCACCGATGCCCTGGCCCTGGGGGCGATCCGCCTGATCGTCAAGGCACTGCCCAAGGCCTATGCCAACCCCGGGCACCTGCAGGCCCGGGAAGACATGGCCAGCGCCAGCCTGATGGCCGGCATGGCCTTCGGCAATGCCGGGGTCGGCGCGGTGCACGCCCTGGCCTATCCCCTGGGCGGGCGCTTCAACATCGCCCACGGTGTGAGCAATGCGCTGCTGCTGCCCTATGTCATGGCCTGGAACAAGCTGGCCTGCGTCGAGCGCCTGCGGGACATCGCCCAGGCCATGGATGTGCCCGTCATCGGCCTCAGTGACGAGCAAGCGGCGGAGCAGGCGGTCAAGGCCATGGCGGCGTTGTGCGCAGCGGTGGCTATCCCCACCGGCATGCGCAGCTTCGGCGTGCCGGAGGAGGCGATCCCGGCCATGGCCGTTGAGGCCGCGGGCATCGAGCGCCTGATGCGCAACAACCCGCGCCAGCTGAACGCTGCCGATATCGAGCAGATCTACCGGGCCGCCTATTGAGCGACCTGCCCCACGTCGGGCTGGCGTGGGGCGCCTTACACCGCCACCAATACCAATAAGACAGGTGCAGTTGATGCCAACCCCTTCCGACACCCGGCACGAAACGCCGTATTTCGCCCTTGGCCCGTTCAAGGTGCGCTTGCCGTTCATCCACTACAAGCTCGAGCTGCCGGACTACCTGCAGGGCTTGCTGATGTGCGCCGTGGACCTGGCGGCCATCCCGTTGATGACCGAATTCCTCGGCATGCCCTTCGAAATGGCCCTGGCCGTGGTCATGCTCAATGGCCTGTTGTACCTGGCCCACCATCTGTTGGGCGACCCGGTGGTGCCCGGCTGGATCACCCCGGCGGTGCCATTGTTGATGGCTTACTGCGCACAGTTCCCGGTGGGGCCGGAGCGGGTCCATGCGCTGATCGCCTTCCAGCTGATGCTCGGGGTGTTCTCCATTGCCCTGGGCGCTACCGGCATGGCGCGCAAGGTGGTGGGGTTCGTGCCATCGGCGATCAAGTCGGGGGTCATCGTGGGCGCCGGGCTCAGCGCGGTGACCACGGTGTTCCAGGTGGGCGGCAAGTTCGACAGCTTTCCCTGGACCATTTCCATCGCCATCGGCATCGCCTTCTACCTGATCTTTTCCCAGCACTTCGCCAAGTTGAAGTTGCAGAGCCGCTTCTGGTGGAACTTCGCCAAGCTGGGGATCCTGCCGATCATCCTGCTGGCGGTGGTGCTGGCGCCGCTGTTCGGCGAAGCGCCGTGGCCGACCATCCAGTGGGGTCTGAGCAAACCGGACTTCGCCGGCCTGTGGAACAACTACACGGTATTCGGCCTGGGCATGCCGCCGCTGTCGATGTTCCTCAGCGCGCTGCCGACCATGCTGGCGGTGTACATCATCGTCTTTGGCGATGTGCTGAGCGCCAAGGTGTTGCTGGACGAGGCCGGGCAGATCCGCAAGGACGAGAAGGTGGACTACGACCCGGACCGTTCGCACCTGATCTTCGGTGGGCGTAACGCTTTCATGAGCATCTTCGGCCCGGACATCGCCATGTGCGGCCCGAAATGGGCGGCAATGCTGGTGGTCATCATCGAACGCTTCAAGGGCGGGCCCAAGGCCATGGGCTCGATCTATGGCGGCATGGGTTCGTTCCGCTGGGGCACCAACACCGGCTTGCTGCTGTTGCCGGTGGTGACCCTGGTGCAGCCGATCCTCGGGGTGGCGTTGGCCCTGACCCTGCTGATCCAGGGTTATGTCAGCGTGCGCCTGGGCATTCTCGAGGCCCGCAGCCAGCGCGACCTGGGCATCGCCGGGGTGATCGGCGCGGTATTGGCGATCAAGGGCGCGAGTTGGGGCTTCGCCATCGGCGTGGTGCTGTGCCTGCTGATCTACGGCAAGAACTTCTTCAAGGGCGAGAACGACAATACCTTCACCAAGGACCTGGACAGTCCTGACGCCCCGGCGCCAGAGGCTCGGCCGGAACCCGGGGTGAAGGCCCATGCAGTGGCGAAGAACGAGGCGGCCTGAGGCCTGGACCGCCGGCAACAGGCCGTGGCGATGCCGATCGGGCGTCGCGGCGGTCCGGTTGTGCAATCCCCAGCTACGCTTGTGCCGGCTCCCATCTCTATACAAGAGGCTGCGCGCATGAGTATTTCCTCTTTCAAGATCGCCCATAAGCTGCTCACCGGCACCAGCGCCATCGAGCAACTGGCCACCGAACTGACCCGCCTGGATGTGGATAACCCGCTGATCGTCACCGATGCCGCGTTGGTCGAATCCGGCACCGTGGCGCTGGCGCTGGCCCACCTGGGGGCGCGCGACTACGAGATCTTCGATCGGGTACGGCCGGATCCGGAAATCGCCATCGTCGAGGACTGTATGCAGGTCTATCGTGATGGCGGGCACGACGGCCTGATCGGCCTGGGCGGTGGCAGCGCCATCGATATCGCCAAGAGCGTGGCGGCCTATGCCGGTTACCACGGCGCCCTGGAGGACCTGTTCGGCGTCGACCTGGTGCCGCGCAAGGGGCCACCGCTGATCGCCATTCCCACCACCGCCGGTACCGGCTCGGAGGTGACCAACGTGGCGATCCTTTCCGACAAGGCCGCACAGTTGAAGAAGGGCATCGTCAGTGACTACCTGCTGCCGGATGTGGCGCTGGTCAGCCCGCAGATGACCCTGACCTGCCCGCGCCATGTCACCGCCGCCAGCGGTGTCGACGCCCTGGTGCACGGGGTGGAAGCCTACTTGTCGCTCAATGCCTCGCCCATCACCGATTCCCTGGCCCTGGGGGCCATCCGCCTGATCGCCAGGGCCCTGCCCAAGGCGTTCGCCAATCCGGCCAACCTAGAGGCCCGGGAGGACATGGCCACGGCCAGCCTGATGGCCGGCATGGCTTTCGGTAACGCCGGGGTAGGGGCGGTGCATGCCCTGGCCTATCCGTTGGGCGGGCGCTTCCATATGTCCCATGGGGTCAGCAATGCCTTGTTGCTGCCCTACGTCATGACCTGGAACAAGATGGCCTGCGTCGAGCGCATGCAGGATATCGCCGCCGCCATGGGCGTGCGCACGGCGCGCTTGAGCGCCAGCGAAGCGGCGGACCGGGCCGTAGAGGCCATGGCCGATTTGTGCGCCGCCGTGGAAATTCCTGCTGGCCTGCGCGGTTTCGGCGTGCCGGAGGAGGCGATCCCGGCCATGGCCCGGGAGGCCGCCGGTATCGAGCGGCTGATGCGCAACAATCCGCGCCGGCTGAGCCCCGCCGATATCGAGCAGATCTATCGGGCGGCCTACTGATCATTGCGGTGACGGTGTGCGCTCCAAAGCATGAGGTATACAATGCGCGCCATCGTGATTCCGCTCAAAAAAGGTGCGTCATGCAGCCCTTCGCTATTGCTCCGTCGATTCTTTCCGCCGACTTCGCCCGCCTGGGCGAGGAAGTGGACAATGTCCTGGCCGCCGGTGCCGATATCGTCCACTTCGATGTCATGGACAACCACTATGTGCCGAACCTGACCATCGGTCCGATGGTCTGCGCTGCACTGCGCAAGTACGGGATCACTGCGCCGATTGATGCGCACCTGATGGTCAGCCCGGTGGATCGCATCATCGGCGACTTCATCGAGGCGGGCGCCACCTACATCACCTTCCACCCCGAGGCCACGCTGCATGTGGACCGTTCCCTGCAGATGATCCGCGAGGGTGGCTGCAAGGCCGGCCTGGTGTTCAACCCGGCGACCCCGCTGGATGTGCTCAAGTACGTGATGGACAAGGTCGACATGGTGCTGCTGATGAGCGTCAACCCGGGCTTCGGTGGCCAGAAGTTCATTCCCGGCACCCTGGACAAGCTGCGTGAAGCGCGGGCATTGATCGACGCTAGCGGCCGGGACATTCGCCTGGAGATCGACGGTGGCGTGAACGTTGGCAACATCCGCGAGATCGCCGCGGCCGGCGCCGACACTTTCGTCGCCGGTTCGGCGATCTTCAATGCGCCCAACTACCAGGAAGTGATCGAGAAGATGCGCGCCGAGCTGGCGCTGGCTCGATCATGAGTGCCTTCGAGCAGCTGTTCTCGGGGAAGCTGCCACGGCTGGTGATGTTCGACCTGGATGGCACCCTGGTCGACTCGGTGCCCGACCTGGCCGCCGCCGTGGACCAGATGCTGCTCGAGCTGGGCCGTCCGCCCGCGGGGATCGAGGCGGTGCGCCAGTGGGTGGGCAATGGTGCACCGATGCTGGTGCGCCGGGCTCTGGCCAACAGCCTGGATCCGCAGGACATCGACGATGCCGAAGTCACCCAGGCCCTGGAGCTGTTCAACGCCGCCTACGAGGGTAGCCATGAGCTGACCGTGGTCTATCCCGGTGCGCGCGAGACCCTCAAGTGGTTGTACAAGCAGGGCGTGGAGCTGGCGCTGATCACCAACAAGCCCGAGCGCTTCGTCGCGCCCTTGCTGGACCAGATGCGCATCGGTCGCTATTTCCGCTGGATCATCGGCGGCGATACCCTGCCGCAGAAGAAGCCCGACCCGGCGGCGCTGTTCTTCGTGATGAAGATGGCCAGCATCCCGGCCTCGCAGTCGCTGTTCGTCGGCGACTCGCGCAGCGACGTGCTGGCGGCGCGGGCGGCGGGGGTCAAGTGCGTGGCGCTGAGCTACGGCTACAACCATGGACGGCCGATTGCCGAGGAGTCCCCGGCCCTGGTAATCGACGACTTGCGGGCGCTGATCCCCGGTTGCTTAGAACCTGCCGCTGAGATAACGTTGCCCGACGCTGTCCCATCCCCTTCTGGAAATTCCATCGTGGTGGTCACTCGCAAACTCTGGATGAAAGTCATCAAGGCCTTGGCCCGTTGGCGTTGGCGCGCCTGATTTTTGTCTGGCCGGCCCTGCCGGCGTGTTTGCATACCTGACTGTTAGACCCTCAAGCCACGAGGCATCCCATGATTCGCGAAGAATTCCTGCGCCTGGCCGCAGCCGGCTACAACCGTATCCCGCTGGCCTGCGAGACCATTGCCGACTTCGACACCCCGTTGTCGATCTACCTGAAACTGGCCGACCAGCCCAACTCCTACCTCCTGGAGTCGGTGCAGGGCGGCGAGAAATGGGGACGCTACTCGATCATCGGCCTGCCGTGCCGCACCGTCCTGCGGGTGCACGGCTACCGGGTCAGCCTGACCCACGACGGCGTCGAGATCGAAAGCCACGAAGTGGCCGACCCGTTGGCCTTCGTCGAGGAATTCAAGGCGCGCTACAACGTCCCGACCATCGCCGGCCTGCCACGCTTCAACGGTGGCCTGGTGGGGTATTTCGGTTATGACTGCGTGCGTTATGTGGAGCCTCGGCTGGGCCAGTGCCCGAACCCCGACCCGATCGGCGTACCGGACATCCTGCTGATGGTTTCCGATGCGGTGGTGGTGTTCGACAACCTGGCGGGCAAGATGCACGCCATCGTGCTGGCCGATCCGAGCCAGGACAATGCCTATGAAGCTGGTCAGGCGCGCCTGCAAGAGTTGCTCGAGCAGCTGCGCCAGCCGATCACGCCACGTCGCGGCCTGGACCTGGACCGCCCGCCGGCCGCCGAGCCGGTATTCCGCTCCAGCTTTACCCAGGGCGACTACGAGCGTGCGGTGGACACCATCAAGGAGTACATCCTGGCCGGTGACTGCATGCAGGTGGTGCCGTCCCAGCGCATGTCCATCGACTTCCACGCCGCACCCATCGACCTGTACCGGGCCTTGCGCTGCTTCAACCCGACTCCCTACATGTACTTCTTCAACTTCGGTGACTTCCACGTGGTGGGCAGTTCGCCGGAGGTGCTGGTGCGGGTCGAGGACAACCTGATCACCGTGCGGCCGATCGCCGGTACTCGTCCGCGGGGCGCCACTGAGGAAGCCGACCTGGCCCTGGAACAGGACCTGTTGTCCGACGCCAAGGAGATCGCCGAGCACTTGATGCTGATCGACCTGGGGCGCAACGACACCGGGCGGGTCTCGGAAATCGGCTCGGTGCGGCTCACCGAGAAGATGGTCATCGAGCGTTATTCCAACGTGATGCATATCGTGTCCAACGTCACCGGCCAACTGAAGGCAGGCCTGACCGCGATGGACGCACTGCGGGCGATCCTGCCGGCGGGCACCTTGTCCGGCGCACCGAAGATCCGCGCCATGGAAATCATCGACGAACTGGAGCCGGTCAAGCGCGGGATCTATGGCGGAGCCGTGGGCTACTTCGCCTGGAACGGCAACATGGATACCGCCATCGCCATCCGCACGGCGGTGATCAAGGATGGTGAACTGCATGTCCAGGCCGGTGGCGGCATCGTCGCCGACTCGGTCCCGACCCTGGAGTGGGAAGAGACGCTGAACAAGCGTCGTGCAATGTTCCGTGCCGTGGCACTGGCTGAACAAACCCCCGCATCCAAGGCTTGAGGAGTTTCCACCTATGTTGCTGATGATCGATAACTACGACTCCTTTACCTATAACGTCGTGCAGTACCTGGGCGAACTGGGTGCCGAGGTGAAGGTGGTGCGCAATGACGAACTGACCGTGGCCGAGATCGAGGCGCTCAAGCCCGAGCGCATCGTGGTCTCCCCAGGCCCCTGCACGCCGACCGAGGCCGGGGTTTCCATCGAGGCGATCATGCATTTCGCCGGCAAGCTGCCGATCCTCGGCGTCTGCCTGGGCCACCAGTCCATCGGCCAGGCCTTCGGCGGCCAGGTAGTACGGGCCCGCCAGGTGATGCATGGCAAGACCAGCCCGGTATTCCACCGTGACCTGGGGGTGTTCAGCGGCCTGAACATGCCGCTGACCGTGACCCGCTACCACTCCCTGGTGGTCAAGCGCGAGACCCTGCCCGAGTGCCTGGAGATCACCGCCTGGACCCAACTGGACGACGGCTCCGTGGACGAGATCATGGGGCTGCGGCACAAGACACTGAACATCGAGGGTGTGCAATTCCACCCTGAATCCATCCTCACCGAGCAGGGCCACGAGCTGTTCGCCAACTTCCTCAAACAGAGCGGCGGCACGCGCTAAGGACTTTTCATGGATATCAAGACTGCCCTGAGCCGTATCGTCGGCCACCTGGACCTGAGCACCGATGAGATGCGCGATGTCATGCGCGAGATCATGACCGGCCAATGCACCGATGCGCAGATTGGCGCCTTCATGATGGCCATGCGCATGAAGAGCGAAAGCATCGACGAGATCGTCGGTGCCGTGTCGGTGATGCGTGAGCTGGCCGACAAGGTCGAACTCAAGACCCTCGACGGCGTGGTGGATGTGGTCGGCACCGGCGGTGACGGCGCCAACATCTTCAACGTGTCCACCGCTTCGGCCTTCGTGGTGTCCGCCGCCGGCTGCACCGTGGCCAAGCATGGCAACCGCGCGGTATCCGGCAAGAGCGGCAGCGCCGACCTGCTGGAAGCGGCGGGTGTCTACCTGAACCTGACCCCGGTCCAGGTGGCGCGCTGCATCGACAACGTCGGCATTGGCTTCATGTTCTCCCAATCCCACCATGGCGCCATGAAACATGCCGCCGGCCCGCGTCGTGACCTGGGCCTGCGCACCCTGTTCAACATGCTCGGCCCGCTTACGAATCCGGCTGGCGTGAAGCACCAGGTAGTGGGCGTGTTCACCCAGGCCCTGTGCCGGCCGTTAGCCGAAGTGCTGCAGCGCATGGGCAGCAAGCATGTGCTAGTGGTGCATTCCCAGGATGGCCTGGACGAATTCAGCCTGGCGGCGCCGACTTATGTCGCGGAGCTGAAAAACGACCAGATCACCGAGTATTGGGTGCAGCCGGAAGATCTGGGCATCAAGAGCCAGAGCCTGTTCGGCCTGGTGGTGGAGAGCCCGGCGGCTTCCCTGGAGCTGATCCGTGATGCCCTGGGACGGCGCAAGACCGAACATGGCCAGAAGGCCGCCGAGATGATCGTGCTCAATGCCGGCGCCGCTTTGTATGCTGCGGATCACGCCAGCAGCCTCAAAGAAGGGGTGGCCCTGGCCCACGATGCCTTGCACACCGGCCTGGCCCGGGAGAAGCTCGAGGAGTTGGGAGCCTTTACCGCGGTGTTCAAGCAGGAGAATGAAGGATGAGTGTGCCGACAGTTCTGGAAAATATCCTCGCCCGCAAGGTCGAGGAAGTTGCCGAGCGCAGCGCGCGCGTCACCCTGGCCGAGCTGGAGAGCCTGGCCCGGGCAGCCGATGCTCCGCGTGGGTTCGCCAAGGCGCTGCAGGAGCAGGTCAAGCTCAAGCAGCCGGCGGTGATCGCCGAGATCAAGAAGGCCTCGCCAAGCAAGGGCGTGATCCGCGAGGACTTCGTGCCTGCCGATATCGCCAAGAGTTATGAGAAGGGCGGCGCCACTTGCCTGTCGGTGCTCACCGACGTGGATTATTTCCAGGGTGCCGACCTCTACCTGCAGCAGGCGCGCGCGGCGTGCAAGCTGCCGGTGATCCGCAAGGACTTCATGATCGATCCCTACCAGATCGTCGAGGCACGGGCCCTGGGTGCTGATTGCGTGCTGCTGATCGTCGCCGCGCTGGACGACGGGCGAATGGCCGAGCTGGCATCGGTGGCCAAGGGCGTTGGCCTGGATGTACTGGTGGAAGTGCACGATGGCGATGAACTCGAGCGGGCGCTGAAGACCCTCGACACGCCGCTGGTCGGGGTCAACAACCGCAACCTGCACACCTTCGAGGTCGATCTGGAAACCACCCTCGACCTGCTGCCGCGGATTCCTCGCGAGCGCCTGGTGATTACCGAGAGCGGCATCCTCAACCGTGCCGATGTCGAGTTGATGGAGATCAGCGACGTCTATTCGTTCCTGGTGGGCGAGGCCTTCATGCGGGCCGAGAACCCGGGTACCGAGTTGCAGCGCCTGTTCTTCCCGGAGCGTGGCGTGCCGGTGACGGGCTCGACCCTGGACTGAACCTGAGACGATGAACGAGCCGGCAATGCCGGCTTTTTCATGATTATTGCCAAGGAATTGCCGCTGCCATGACCCAACCCCTCGCGCTTACCGTCGAAGCCGGCCTGCAGGCCGAGCAGGATCTGCTGGCCCAGGTTTGTGCCGGTGACCAGGAATTCGGCCTGCTGTTCTGGCAGCCCAGTGACCGGGCGCTGGTGATGCCCCGGCGCTTGAGCCGCTTGCCGGGGTTCGAACAGGCCTGCGAGGCCTCACGAGCCAATGGCTGGCCGGTATTGCTGCGAGAAACCGGCGGCGAGCCGGTGCCGCAATCGGCGGCCACGGTGAATATCGCGCTGGTGTATGCCCCGCCGCGCAGCGAAGGCGACCAGGGCCGGATCGAAACCGCCTACCGGCGCCTATGCCAGCCAATCTGCGACCTGCTCAGCGAACTGGGCGGCAATCCGTCGCTGGGGGAAGTGGAGGGGGCCTTCTGCGATGGGCGGTTCAACGTCAATCTCGATGGTCGCAAGATGGTCGGCACGGCCCAGCGCTGGCGCCAGAGCAAAGGTGGGCAGCGGCCGGTGGGCCTGGTGCATGGGGCGCTGCTGCTGGATGACGAGCGCGAATCCATGGTGGGAGCGGTCAATACCTTCAACCAGGCTTGCGCACTGGAGCAGCGTTGCCGGGCCGAAAGCCATATCGCCTTGCATGAGGCGTTTGCCGCCCCGGATGCCATGGCGCGCCTGGACAACCTGTATCGACAGATGCTTGGCAGTTTCCTGCCGGGCTAGCGGGTACCGAAGACCACCATGGTCTTGCCCTTGACGTTCACCAGGTTGCGCTCTTCCAGATCCTTGAGGACGCGACCGACCATTTCCCGGGAGCAGCCGACGATGCGCCCGATCTCCTGGCGGGTGACCTTGATCTGCATGCCGTCCGGATGGGTCATGGCGTCCGGCTGCTTGCACAGTTCAAGCAGGCAACGGGCGACACGCCCGGTCACATCGAAGAAGGCCAGGTCGCCCACTTTGCGAGTGGTGTCGCGCAGGCGCTGGGCGATCTGGCCGCTGAGCGCATAGAGGATGTCCGGATCGCTCTGCGACAACTCGCGGAACTTGGCGTAGCTGATCTCGGCCACTTCGCATTCCACCTTGGCCCGGACCCAGGCGCTACGCAGTTGCTCGTGTCCCGCGTCCTCGAACAGCCCCAGCTCGCCGAAGAAGTCCCCGGCGTTGAGGTAGGCGATGATCATCTCCCGGCCATCATCGTCTTCGATGAGGATGGTCACCGAACCCTTGATGATGAAGTACAGGCTGTCGGCTACGTCACCGGCGCAGATGATGTTGCTCTTGGCCTGGTAGCGACGGCGCTGACAGTGCATCAGCAGCTTGTCGAGGTGTTTGATCTTGGGAGTTGGGGCAATAGCAACCATGGTTGTATCCCGGAAAGCCTGCACGGTATGGGGTGGTTTTCTTATGGGGCGGAAAGCATCGGCGCATAAAGCTGGCGATGCGCCATTCATTTGGCGTCAGCTTAACAGACACATCCTAGGCAGATTTAAGAATTTTCTTACAGGTAGGTCGCTTTTGGCATCAAGATGCCGCTCGCTGCGAGTCCAAACCCCTGTGCTAAGCTGGCGACCCTTTTTTAAAAGCAGTGGAGTCTGGGCGATGAAGGCACGCATCCAATGGGCTGGCGAGGCCATGTTCCTCGGTGAGTCGGGCAGTGGCCACGTGGTGGTGATGGATGGTCCGCCTGAGGCCGGTGGGCGCAACCTGGGTGTGCGTCCCATGGAAATGCTCCTGTTGGGCGTGGGCGGTTGCAGTAACTTCGATGTGGTCAGCATCCTGAAAAAGTCCCGCCAGGCGGTCGAGAGCTGCGAGGCCTTCCTGGAGGCTGAGCGTGCCAGTGAAGATCCCAAGGTCTTCACCAAGATCCACCTGCACTTCGTGGTCAAAGGCCGTGACTTGAAGGAAGCCCAGGTCAAGCGCGCCGTGGAGCTGTCCGCCGAGAAGTACTGCTCGGCCTCGATCATGCTCGGCGCCGCCGGCGTGGCCATTACCCATGACTACGAGATCGTCGAGCTGGGCTGAGCCCAGGCAGCGGCAAAAGAAAAGGGCGCCCTGGGGGCGCCCTTCTTGTTTCGCT
Organism: Pseudomonas piscis; assembly: GCF_009380155.1. Classification (GTDB taxonomy): domain Bacteria; phylum Pseudomonadota; class Gammaproteobacteria; order Pseudomonadales; family Pseudomonadaceae; genus Aquipseudomonas; species Aquipseudomonas piscis. The sequence goes on from NZ_WHUV01000006.1 coordinate 312,956, forward strand.
TTCAGATCCGGTAGGTGCTCTTGGTCATGACCTTGGCCAGCAGGCTCATGCCGAATTTCACCGGTGCCGGGAAGCGGAAGCCGCCCGCTTCGAGGGCGGTCTCGGCATGGTGTTCTTCGTCGATGCGCATCTGCTCGAGGATGGCCCGGGATTTTTCGTCCTCGGGCGGCAATTGCTCCAGGTGGTCGTTGAGGTGCTTGCAGACCTGGTCCTCGGTGGCGGCGACGAACCCGAGGCTGACCTTGTCGCTGATCAGCCCGGCGGCGGCGCCGATACCGAACGACAGCCCGTAGAACAGCGGATTGAGTACGCTGGGATGGCTACCCAACTGGCGGATGCGTTGCTCGCACCAGGCCAGGTGGTCGATTTCTTCTTCGGCCGCGTGCTCCATGGCCTGGCGTACTTCGGGCAACTTGGCGGTCAGGGCCTGGCCCTGGTACAGCGCCTGGGCACAGACTTCCCCGGTATGGTTGATGCGCATCAGGCCGGCCACGTGCCGGGTGTCCTCGTCACTCATCTGCGCTTCCGGCTGCACGATGGCCGGCGACGGGCGATAAGGTTGGCCGCTGAACGGCAGCAGCGTGCGCATGGCCATATCGGCTTGCAGCAGCAGGCGGTCGATCGGCGAGTAGTGACGTTGGGTAGTCATGCTTATCTCCGGGAAGAATCACGGCGGCCAGTTTACTCCAATCGATGGGGTGAAACCTGCGCTGGATCAGCGCACCTTCGCCCGGGGCGGGCGCAAGGGCGCTGGAAGAGGGGATGTTCGATCAGCCCGGAGGCCAGTTCATCTGGCGCTGACCCAGGACGTGCATGTGAATGTGGTAGACGGTCTGGCCGCCCATCTCATTGCAGTTCATCACCACCCGGAAGCCATCCTCGCAGCCTTGCTCCTTGGCCAGGCGCTGGGCGGTGAACAGGATGTGTCCGGCCAGGGCCTTGTCGTCCTCGGTGAGGTCGTTGAGGGTCCGGATGGGTTTCTTCGGGATCACCAGGAAGTGCACCGGCGCTTGCGGGGCAATGTCGTGGAAGGCCAGGACCTGGTCGTCCTCGTAGATGATCTTCGCGGGTATTTCTCTGTTGATGATCTTGGTGAACAGAGTATCCACAGCTGTTTCTCCATTGGTTGGTCCGGGCTGAGTGTACTCAGGCGCAAGCCCTGCGCCCAGCCCCGACGGGGTGTCTAGCGTGGGCAGTAGGCCCGGTTGACGTAGCCGACGATCTTGCGGGTCAACCAGCGTGAACTCAGGCGGCCAAGCTGGGCCATCCAGCGGTTCAGGCGCCCGGGAATGATGATGGCGCGGTTCTTCTCCAGGGCTCGGACGGTATACAGCGCCACTTCCTCGGGACTCATGAGCCACTTGCTGTCGTCGACTTTGCGGGTGTCCATCTGGGCGTTCTGGAAGAAGGCGGTCCGGGTCGGCCCGGGGCAGAGTACCGAGACCTTGACCGCGCATTTTTTCAGTTCTTCGCGCAGCCCTTCGGAGAAATGCAGGACATAGGCCTTGCTGGCGTAGTAGGTGCTCATCCAGGGGCCGGGATGGAAAGCGGCCACCGAAGCGACATTGAGGATCTGCCCGCCGCCCAGCAACGCCATGCTGTTGCCCAGGGCATGGCACAGGCGGGTGAGGGCGAGGATGTTGACTTCGATCAGGTCCTGCTCGGTCATCCAGTCCTGGGCCAGGAACGGCCCGCTGGTGCCGATGCCAGCGCAGTTGACCAAAAGGTCGATCTGCCGGTCACCTTCCTCCAACTCCAGCAGGAACCCGGACAGCCTCAGGGGCTCGCCCAGGTCGCAGGCGCGGAACAGGACCTCGACGCCGAAGCGCTGGGTCAGTTCCAGGGCGATGCTTTCCAGCTGATCACGCTGGCGGGCCACTAGTAGCAAGTTGCGGCCACGCCGGGCCAGGGCTTCGGCCATGGCCAGGCCTATGCCGCTGGAAGCACCGGTGATCAGAGCGTAACGGGTCATGCAGTTCTCCATCGCAACGGCCGACGGCCCGCGACGGGAAGGGTCGCAGGCTCGGACGCGTTTATTCTTCCTCGGATTCTACAGTGCTTGCTGCATCGGCGGCTTCAGCCGCTGCGGCCGCGGCATCGGCAGCGCTTTCGGCCTCGTCGCTGCTGGAGTCGTAGGATTCGCTGTAGCTGGTTTCGCTGTAGCGGTCTTCCAGGGAACTCAGGCCACCAGCGACCATGCCGATGATGATCGCGACCAGCAGCACCACCCACATCCAGGACAGGACCTTGACCGCAGTGGTGTTGGGCGGCGGAGGGGCGCCATAGCGGTTGGCCACGTTGCTGCCGGGGCTGACCATCAGCACCAGGGGGAAGACGCTGCCGACGATGGGCACGAAGTTCAGCAGCCACAGCCAGCCCGACCAGCCCAGGTCATGCAGGCGCTGTACGCTGATCTGGATGCTGACGACGATGAAGCCGATGAACACCACGGCGCCGGCGAGAATTCCCAGGCCCATGAGCAGGGTGGAGTTGAGGACTGCTGTGGTAATGACACCGAACAAGGCACCGGCACCGATCACCGCCAACAGGGCCACGGTCAGTACCAGGGTCCAGGCCAGGTAGCGCAGGCGGCCGATACGCCCTTCGAAGCTGAAGACGTTGAGTGTCGCGTATTGGGGTACGGCGTCGCCGACGGTGGCCTGTGGCGGCGCGTAAGGCGAATCCGCGACGCTGGCTGGGCGCGGTGCGGCCGGGGTTACGGCCTCCAGGTTCAGCTCCAGGCCTGGTTCGGCTTCGATCCGGGCATCGAGGCCGGCGTTTTTCAGGGCTTCGAGATAGCGCTGGGCATCGGCCTGGGTCAGGTCGCGCTTGAGTTCGACCGGTTGGCCGCTGAACAGACGCTCCACTGCTGCGGTATCGGTCTTGAACAGTTCTGCGAGGTTCAGCTGCGCGGTGGACTTTTCGACACCGGGCAGCAAAGTGCCGTCGAAGACGATTTTGTAGCGGTTCTCGCTCATGGGGGCTTCCCTGTCACTTGAAATGAAGGCTTACATAAAGTCGCGTAGTTTAAGGCCAGCGCCCCCTGGCTGGCCAAAAAACTATGAGAACTGGTTATCGTGGCCAGCGTTTGGGTAGCTGGGCACAACGCTCCTGGGCCCGGCGGTACTCCTTGTCCAGGCGCTCGATCAACTGGTCGATGCCGGGCAGGTCGTCGATCTCGCCAACGCCCTGGCCGGCGGACCAGACGGTTTTCCAGGCCTTGGCCTCGTCGCTGATGGGTTTGAGCTTGGCCCCGAAGTTGACTTCGCCCTTGCCTTGCAGGGCAGCCATATCGAAGCCGGCGTTCTCCAGGCTCTGGCGCATGAAGCTGGCGGGCACTCCGGATACGGCGGCGGTGTGCACGATATCGGCGGCATGGGAGCCCAGGAGCATGTCCTTGTAGGCTTGGGGCGCGTGGCTCTCGCTGGTGGCGATGAAACGGGTGCCGAGGTAGGCGAGGTCGGCGCCCAGCACCTGGGCGGCGAGAATCTCATGCCCGTGGTTCAGGCAGCCGGCCAGCAGCAGGGTCTTGTCGAAGAACTGGCGGATCTCGGCGACCAGCGAGAACGGGCTCCAGGTCCCGGCATGGCCACCGGCTCCCGCAGCGACGGCGATCAGCCCATCGACCCCGGCCTCGGCGGCTTTTTCCGCATGGCGGCGAGTGGTCACGTCATGGAATACCAGGCCGCCGTAGCTGTGTACGGCATCCACCACTTCCTTGACCGCCCCCAGACTGGTGATGACGATCGGCACCTTGTGCTCGATGCAGATCTGCAGGTCGGCCTGCAATCGCGGGTTGCTGTTGTGCACGATCAGGTTCACGGCATAGGGCGCAGGATTCTCCAGGTTGGCCAGGCCCGCTTCGATCTCCTCCAGCCAGGCCTTGAACCCACTGCTTTCACGCTGGTTGAGCGCCGGAAAGCTGCCGACCACGCCGTTGCGACAGCAGGCCAGGACCAGTTCTGGATTGGAGATCAGGAACATCGGTGCCGCCACGACGGGCAGGCGCAAGCGTTGTTCGAGCAAAGCGGGCAGAGACATCGGTATACCCCCGGGAAAGCAGCTAGATAGAGTTAGAACGGTCGTACGACGACCAGAATTACAATAGCCAGCAATAACAGAACCGGTACTTCATTGAACCAGCGATAAAAGACATGGCTGCGGGCGTTTTCGCCACGGGCGAAGCGCTTAACCTGCGCGCCGCACATGTGGTGGTAGCCGATCAGTATCACTACCAGGGTGAGCTTGGCGTGCATCCAGCCGCCCTGGCTGAAGTAGGCACCGGGGTTGAGGCTGATCAGCCCGATGCCGAAGACCAGCGCTGCGATCATCGCCGGGCCCATGATGAAGCGATAGAGCTTGCGCTCCATGACGCAGAAACGCTCGCGACTGATGCTGTCCTCGCTTTGGGCGTGATAGACGAACAGGCGCGGCAGGTAGAACAGGCCGGCGAACCAGCAGACCACGCTGACGATATGAAAGGCCTTGAGCCATAGATAGAGCATTTTTGGTTATCCCCCAGATTCACGGTGGCGCGATAGTAGAGGCTAGAGCGTCCATACGTCACCTTGACGGTTGTCGCAGGGGGTTGCCGCCCCTATTATCGGCAGCTTTCCAGTGGGTTCGTTGAGGGCAAGGTTTATGGTCAAGGTCGGTATCGTCGGCGGCACGGGTTACACCGGGGTCGAGCTATTGCGTCTGTTGGCACAGCACCCACAGGCGCGGGTAGAGGTCATCACCTCGCGATCCGAGGCGGGCCTGGCCGTAGCCGACATGTATCCGAACCTGCGTGGTCACTATGACGGCCTGGCTTTCAGCGTGCCGGATATCAAGACCCTCGGCGCCTGCGACGTGGTGTTTTTCGCCACCCCCCACGGCGTGGCCCATGCGCTGGCTGGCGAGCTGCTGGCTGCCGGGACCAAGGTCATCGACCTATCGGCGGACTTTCGCCTGCAGGACGCCGATGAGTGGGCCAAGTGGTATGGCCAGCCCCACGGTGCTCCCGAGCTGCTGGACGAAGCGGTCTACGGTTTGCCGGAGGTCAATCGCGAGAAGATCAAGCAGGCGCGCCTGATTGCGGTTCCGGGCTGCTATCCAACGGCAACCCAGCTGGGCTTCCTGCCGCTGCTGGAAGCTGGCCTGGCTGATACGTCCCGTCTGATTGCCGACTGCAAGTCCGGTGTCAGCGGAGCAGGTCGTGGCGCCAGCGTGGGCTCGCTGTATTCCGAAACCTCCGAGAGCATGAAGGCCTATGCAGTCAAAGGGCATCGTCATCTGCCGGAGATCCGCCAGGGCCTGCGCCGGGCGGCGGGCAAGGATGTCGGCTTGACCTTCGTGCCGCACCTGACGCCAATGATCCGGGGTATCCACTCCACGCTCTATGCCACTGTCGTGGACAAGTCGGTCGATCTGCAGGCGCTGTTCGAGAAACGCTATGCCAACGAGCCGTTCGTCGATGTCATGCCGGCAGGGAGCCACCCCGAGACCCGTAGCGTGCGTGGTGCCAACGTCTGCCGGATTGCCGTGCACCGGCCGCAAGGTGATGACCTGGTGGTGGTGCTGTCGGTGATCGACAACCTGGTCAAGGGCGCTTCCGGCCAGGCCGTCCAGAACCTCAACATCCTGTTCGGCCTGGATGAGCGCCTGGGCCTGTCCCATGCGGGCATGCTGCCTTAGGGTCGTTGTTGCGTTGGAGAAAAGGCCCGTTTGACGGGCCTTTTTGCGTTCTGGGCATTGCTGTACGACTATTGATATACCGTAACAATAGTTGACCGCTTTTCTGGGAGAAGCGGATAATGCGCGTCATCACGCAGTATGGCGGCGTAACGCCGGGAGATAGTCAGCATGAGCGTTGAATCCTTCACCCCCACGGCTTTGCAATTCACTCAAGGTGCAGCGCACAAGGTGAAGACCCTGGTCGATGAAGAGGGTAATGATCGCTTGAAGCTGCGCGTATTCGTTACGGGCGGCGGTTGTTCGGGGTTCCAGTACGGTTTCACCTTCGATGAAGAGGTGGCCGAGGATGACACCATCGTTGAGCGCGAAGGTGTGAGCCTGGTTGTCGACCCCATGAGTTTCCAGTACCTGGCAGGTGCTGAGGTGGACTACCAGGAAGGCCTGGAAGGTTCGCGTTTCGTGATCAAGAACCCTAATGCCACTACTACCTGTGGTTGTGGATCGTCGTTCTCGATCTGATCGATCAGCAAGAGCCGTTTTAGAGCGCCGCAGTGGTCCATGACCCTGCGGCGTTCTGCTGTCTGGTGCTTAGGTGGGATAGATAGCACCGAGGATGCGTGGGCCGCGTGCACCAGTAACGCTAGGGCGGTTGCCGGCAATTCCCTCCAGGCAGCAATGGGCCAGCCAGGCGAAGGCCATGGCCTCTACCCAGTCCGGATCTACGCCATAAATCGCGGTGCTGTTGACCTGGGTTGCCGGTAGCAGGGTCGCCAGGCGTTGCATCAGGGCGGTGTTGTGAGCGCCGCCGCCACATACCAGCAACTCCTGAGTAGAGTCCTGGGCAGATTGCAGGGACTCGACAATGGTCTGTGCGGTCAACTCCAGCAGCGTGGCCTGGACATCCTCGGCGGTGATGGTCTGGTGCCGCGCCAATTGCTGCTGCAACCATGGGAGGTTGAAGACTTCGCGTCCCGTACTCTTTGGCCCGCGAGTGGCGAAGAACGAGTCGCTGAGCAGGGTCTTCAAGAGCAATGGATCGACCTGGCCACTGGCAGCCCATTGGCCGCCGCGATCGAAACTCTCTCCGCGCTGCAACTGGATCCAGGCATCGAGCAGTACGTTGCCTGGTCCGCAGTCGAAGCCGGCGACTGGCTTGGCGGTTTCGATCAGGCTCAGGTTGCTGAAACCGCCCACGTTCAGGACTGCCCGGTTGCCCGAGCGCTGCTCGAACAGTGCTTCATGAAATGCCGGGACCAAGGGGGCGCCTTGCCCGCCCGCGGCTACGTCACGGCTACGGAAATCACTGACGACGGTGATTCCAGTGAGCTCGGTAAGTAGCGCTGGGTTGCCGATTTGTATGGTGAAGCCGCGGCTCGGCTCATGGCGTACGGTTTGCCCATGGCTACCGATGGCCCGGATATCCAGGGCCTGCAGCTGCTGTTGTCGCAGTAGGGCCCGGATGCCCTCGGCCGCCAGTTGGACCCAGTGCTGCTGGGCGATGGCGGAGCGGGCGATCTCATCGGGGCCGCTGGCGCACAAGCTCAGGAGCTCGGCGCGCAAGGAAGAGGGCATGGGAATGTAGTGGGTGGCGACCAGTTTGATCGCCGGGCTCTGCTCGATCAGGGCGATGTCCAGGCCATCAAGACTGGTCCCGGACATCACTCCTATATAAAGCGCCATGGCTCAGCGCTTGCTCGAGGCCAGCATCGTGGCCTTTTCCTGGTCCATGCGGGCCATCAGCGGCTGGCTCTGCTGAAGGAAGCGCGCGCGCTCGGCTTTGGCGATTGGGTCGGCCATGGGCAGCTTCTGGCCCAGAGGGTCGACGTGGACGCCGTTGACCTGGAACTCATAATGCAGATGCGGTCCAGTGGACAGGCCGGTGGTGCCGATGTAGCCGATCACTTGACCCTGTTTCACCGAGCCGCCGGTCTTGACGCCTTTGGCGAAGCCTTGCATGTGGCCGTAGAGGGTGCGGTAGGTATTGCCGTGCTGGATGATCACGGTGTTGCCGTAACCACCGCGACGACCTGCCAGCAGGACCTTGCCATCGCCGGCGGCCTTGATTGGCGTGCCTCGTGGCGCGGCATAGTCGACCCCTTTGTGGGCGCGGATCTTGTTCAGGATGGGATGCTTGCGGCCGGCGGAGAAGCGCGAGCTGATACGGGCGAAGTCCACAGGGGTGCGGATGAACGCCTTGCGCATGCTGTTGCCGTCTGCGGTGTAGTAGCTGCTGGAGCCTTGCTTGTTGGTGTAGCGCACGGCGGTGTAGGTCTTGCCGCGGTTGGTGAAGCGCGCGGAGAGGATATTGCCGGTGCCCACCACCTTGCCGTTGACCATCTTCTGCTCGTAGATCACATCGAACTCATCGCCTTGGCGAATGTCCTGAGCGAAGTCGATGTCATAACCGAAGACGTTGGCCATATCCATGGTCAGGCTATGGGAAAGGCCGGCGCGGGCAGCGGATTGCGACAGGGAACTGTTGATGATCCCGTGGACATAGGCTGAGCGAACTACCGGCTTGGTGGTGACCTTGGCGAAGGAGAAGCCTTTGGCGCCCTTGGTCAGGGTGATGGTCTCAAGGTCGCTGACCTTGCTGTGAAGCTTGTTCAACTGGCCGTCGGGCGAGAGTTCGAACTCGAGCTTTTGGCCGTGCTTGAGCTGGGAGAATTGCTTGGCTTGCTTGTCGCTGGCCAGCACCTCATGGACAGCCGTGGCTGGCAGGCCGACCTTCTCGAACAGGGTCGAGAGGGTGTCACCCTTCGCGACTATGACTTCTCGATGTCCTGGAGCCTTGGGTTCTTCCGCGATGGGAGGGGCTGGCTCGCTTTCGGCCGTTTCGGTGGGGGCTTGGGCTGCGTCGTCGATCTGCGCAAATGGCGATGCAACCGCCTCGTTTGTGGCTTGCTCGACGGATGCAGCGTCTTGATCTTGTCGCAGTTGCTCGATCGGACTTTCCAGATCAAGACTCAATGTCGTTTTCTTTGCCTCGACATCGCTGGAAGGAAATACCAGCAAGGCCAGACTGAGGAGGGCTGCTATGCCGCTGGCGGCGAGCAGGTGGCTCTTCGGATAAAGCGGTGGCGCTTTAGGCGGTTCGGTGCTCATAGGTAATTTGACTTTGAAAAGATGAAATGGAAAAGATGAATGACATGATGAAGATGAAATAACTGTATAAAATATAACCAAATCATCTGTGACGCAAGCGCACGGGCACTCCCGTCTCCTGATGTATCCGTACGCCGGGCAAAACTTGTAATTAGTCCGTGATCTTGTATGGTTGGTTCCTTTTTGAATCTGAGCCTTGCGGGTCTGTTATGAAGTCGGTTGAAGAACAGCTAGCGCTGATCAAACGTGGTGCGGAAGAGTTGTTGGTCGAGTCCGAGCTGATCGAGAAGCTCAAGCGTGGCGAGCCGCTACGTATCAAGGCAGGCTTCGACCCGACTGCTCCGGACCTGCATCTCGGTCATACAGTGCTTATTAATAAGCTGCGCCAGTTCCAGGAGCTGGGGCACAAGGTGATCTTCCTGATCGGCGACTTCACCGGGATGATCGGCGATCCAAGTGGCAAGAGCGCTACTCGGCCACCGCTGACTCGCGAGCAGGTTCTGGATAACGCTGAAACCTACAAGAACCAGGTCTTCAAGATCCTGGATCCCGCCAAGACCGAAGTGGCATTCAACTCAACCTGGATGGACAAGATGGGGCCGGCGGACTTTATTCGCCTGACTTCCCAGTACACGGTTGCGCGCATGCTGGAGCGAGATGACTTCGACAAGCGCTACTCCACCAATCAACCGATCGCCATTCACGAGTTCCTCTATCCGTTGGTGCAAGGCTACGACTCGGTAGCCCTGCGTGCCGACGTCGAGTTGGGTGGTACCGATCAGAAGTTCAACTTGCTGATGGGGCGTGAGCTGCAGCGTAGCTATGGCCAGGAAGCGCAGTGCATCCTGACGATGCCTTTGCTTGAAGGACTGGATGGCGTCAAGAAGATGTCCAAGTCCCTGGGTAACTATGTAGGTATCCAGGAAGCACCGGGAGTGATGTACAGCAAGCTGGTTTCCATCCCGGATGCCTTGATGTGGCGCTATTTCGAACTGCTCAGCTTCCGCTCGATGGATGAAATTAACGCATTCCGGGCTGACGTGGAGGCTGGTGCCAACCCGCGTGATATCAAGATCAAGCTGGCCGAAGAGATCGTGGCGCGTTTCCATGGCGAAGAAGCTGCTGCGAATGCTCATCGTGCTGCGGGTAACCGTATGAAGGATGGCGAGCTTCCGGATGACCTGCCAGAGGTTGAGCTGGTGGCGGATGAAGATATGCCGATTGCTGCTGTCCTTAATAAGGCGGGGCTGGTGAAGAACTCCGCCGCGGCTCGCGATCTTCTCGGGTCTGGCGGTGTGCGCGTAGATGGTCAGGTAGTGGATCGTGCCTTTATATGCGTGCTGGGTTCTACCTATGTTTGCCAGGCCGGCAAGAAGGCTTTTGCGCGCATTACGCTTAAATCCGAATAAATCTGAAAATAAGTGTTGACGGCGAGTTTAATGTCTCTATAATTCGCCCCACTTCCGGCGCAGTCGAAACGGAAAACTCCTTGAGATTCAACGAGTTACGAAGATTTCGACAGCGGTCACGCTTCAGTTCATCGAAGTCCGAAAGGAGCTGATAAGGCAGCGAAAGTGGCCTTGTTAGCGTTTCGATCCTCTCGATCGAAAGCGGTTAAAAAGAGGTGTTGACAG
>NZ_WHUV01000007.1 GCF_009380155.1 Pseudomonas piscis
ATCCCGAACTCAGCAGTGAAACGATGCATCGCCGATGGTAGTGTGGGGTTTCCCCATGTGAGAGTAGGTCATCGTCAAGATTAAATTCCGAAACCCCAATTGCGAAAGCAGTTGGGGTTTTGTCTTTGCGCGGACGAAAACTAGCAGAGTGGCCCGGCACTTGCCGGGACTGACCTGGCTCAGGCAAGTACCTATCCTTCTTCTGGCGGGCATTTTGTTCCGAAATCCCATGGTCGTACTCAGCAGGATCCACCGCGGTGATTTCTATGCAATGAACCTTGGCATGGCTATGATGCCTGCCTCACTGTGAGGCGGAACCTGATGTCAACGTTGTTAGAGCTTCTTAAGGATGGGCGCTTTCACTCGGGGCAAGCCCTTGGGGAAGCATTGGGTGTTAGTCGTAGCGCTATCTGGAAACAGTTGCAGCTCCTTGAGGCCGAGTTGGGCCTTGTCGTACATAAGGTGCGAGGCCGGGGATATCAATTGGCCTCTCCAATTGCCTTGCTTAGTTCTTCAGATATTACCCAGCACTCTTCAAACGGTGCCTGGTGTATTCAGATCCACGACTCCATTGACTCTACGAATGCCGAGGCCTTGCGCTCTATCGAGCGCGGAACTCCAGCACCGCTCCTTGTATTGGCAGAGCGCCAGACTGCAGGGCGTGGTCGACGAGGTCGTAAGTGGGTGAGCCCCTTTGCTGAGAACATCTATTACAGCCTTGTGCTGCGTATTGAGCGTGGGATGCGTCAGCTTGAAGGGCTTAGCCTGGTTGTCGGGCTGGCTGTTATGCATACCCTCAAAGAGTGTGGAGTGCCAGGGGCTGGATTGAAGTGGCCAAATGACGTCCTGGTTGGTCAAAAGAAGATTGCCGGAGTTCTTTTGGAGCTGGTTGGAGACCCGGCAGACGTGTGCCACGTGGTCCTGGGGATCGGGATTAATGTGAATATGCAGTTGACCGAGGAGGTTGATCAAGAATGGACCTCGGTCAGACTTCAGTCTGGCAAGTTGATCGATCGCAATTATCTGATTGCCCGTTTGAATGAGGTTTTAGCGGGTTACCTGGAGCGTCACCGCTCTGAAGGTTTCGCCGCTATCCAGGAAGAGTGGGAAAGGCACCACCTTTGGCAGGGGCGCTCAGTGAGCCTCATTGCGGGGGCGCATAGTGTTATCGGTACTGTATTGGGCATCGATAGACAGGGTGCCTTGCGCTTGAGTGTTGCTGGTGAGGAGAAGGTATTCAGTGGTGGTGAACTCAGCTTGAGGCTGCACGGCGAGTCCTGATCGCCAGGCTAGAAGCCGAGCCGCTCTGTACGGTTGGGGGCCGCCCTCCGAGCGCTGGGAGCTTTGGGGACTAGCCCGCGCGCTCCTCCAGTTAAGATTGGATGCATTTGGCCTGGGGTATGTTCAATTATTAGCTGGACCGGGTCTCCATAATAGTGAAGCGCTGCTCCCGCGGGCGCCTCCAGGTATTTTGTCTGATCTATGTTAGGAGCAGCCTTGCTCCTTCTCCTGAGGTTTTTATGCGCTGGCTGTTTCTTTTGTTGTTGGTCCTCAATGGCTTTTACTACATCTGGCATCAGCAGGAAGCGCCGCTTCGTGCAAAAGAAGTCATGCCTTTGTCGTTGTATCGGGGTGACCAGCAGGATATCCGTTTGCTGAGCGAGTCTGCAGAATCGGTGGAGAGACGGGATAGAGGAAAAGGAGCGCAGGTTGATGCGGGGTGCCTCTATCTTGGTGGTTTTGTTCGTCGAGAGCCTGCTTTATCTCTTGAGCAGCGCCTGGCAGGTTTTGGGGTGGAGGCTCGCCTGCAGTCTTTGAGTATTGCTACAGCGCCGGGCTTCTGGTTGCGCATTGCCCCTGAAAGCAAGCATTTATTGGATGATTCCCAGCTCCAGAACCTTGCTAAGGAATTCAATGAGTTAAAACATAAAATAATGCCCTGCGAGGGGGTTGCAACTGTCGAATAGGTTGCATAGAATGGCGCCCGCTCCGCAGCGAAGACCTCTAGAGGTTAAAGCAGCAGGGCAGCGTCAATGCAGCTAACCTCAAGATTTAATTGAGAAAATGCTTGACAGAAGGGTGGCATGATGTAGAATGTCGCCTCGCTTAGGAGGGGTTCCCGAGCGGCCAAAGGGATCAGACTGTAAATCTGACGTCTACGACTTCGAAGGTTCGAATCCTTCCCCCTCCACCAGATTTAGCGAGAGCTGCAGGCTCCGCGGGTATAGTTTAGTGGTAGAACCTCAGCCTTCCAAGCTGATGATGCGGGTTCGATTCCCGCTACCCGCTCCAAGTTTGCAGATTTTGCAAAGTGTTACGCTCTTGTAGCTCAGTTGGTAGAGCACACCCTTGGTAAGGGTGAGGTCAGCGGTTCAAATCCGCTCAAGAGCTCCATATAACAAGGCAGATATGAAAATATCTGCCTTTGTTTTAATGGCTTGGGTGACTTGCTTAATTCTTCTCCTAGGGGTGACTTCGATGGCTAAGGAAAAGTTCGAACGTAATAAGCCGCACGTTAACGTGGGTACTATCGGTCACGTTGACCACGGTAAAACCACTTTGACCGCTGCTCTGACTCGCGTTTGCTCCGAAGTTTTCGGTTCGGCTCGTGTTGACTTCGACAAGATCGACAGCGCTCCAGAAGAAAAAGCTCGTGGTATCACCATCAACACTGCGCACGTAGAGTACGATTCGAACATTCGTCACTACGCGCACGTTGACTGCCCAGGTCACGCCGACTACGTAAAAAACATGATCACTGGTGCTGCCCAGATGGACGGCGCGATCCTGGTTTGCTCGGCTGCCGATGGTCCGATGCCACAAACTCGTGAGCACATCCTGCTGTCCCGCCAGGTAGGCGTTCCGTACATCGTTGTCTTCCTGAATAAGGCTGACATGGTTGACGACGCTGAGCTGCTGGAGCTGGTTGAGATGGAAGTGCGCGATCTGCTGAGCACTTACGACTTCCCGGGTGATGACACTCCGATCATCATCGGTTCGGCTCTGATGGCTCTGAACGGCCAAGACGACAACGAAATGGGTACCACCGCTGTTAAGCGTCTGGTAGAAACTCTGGATACCTACATCCCAGAGCCAGAGCGTGCTATCGACAAGCCGTTCCTGATGCCAATCGAAGACGTGTTCTCGATCTCCGGTCGTGGCACCGTGGTAACTGGCCGTGTTGAGCGTGGCATCGTTCGCATCCAGGAAGAAGTTGAGATCGTGGGTCTGCGCGATACTCAGAAAACTACCTGCACCGGCGTTGAAATGTTCCGCAAGCTGCTGGACGAAGGTCGTGCTGGTGAGAACTGCGGCGTTCTGCTGCGTGGCACCAAGCGTGACGACGTTGAGCGTGGCCAGGTTCTGGTTAAGCCAGGTACCGTTAAGCCGCACACCAAGTTCACTGCTGAAGTTTACGTTCTGAGCAAAGAAGAAGGCGGCCGTCATACTCCGTTCTTCAAAGGCTACCGTCCACAGTTCTACTTCCGTACTACTGACGTGACCGGTAACTGCGAACTGCCAGAAGGCGTTGAAATGGTAATGCCAGGTGACAACATCCAGATGACTGTCACTCTGATCAAAACCATCGCGATGGAAGATGGTCTGCGTTTCGCTATCCGTGAAGGCGGTCGTACCGTCGGCGCTGGCGTCGTAGCCAAAGTCATCGAGTAAGTTCTTGCAAAGTCCCCGTCAGGCCGATATAATGGTCGGCCTGATTTTGTTTTTAGGTCAGTAGCTCAATTGGCAGAGCGACGGTCTCCAAAACCGTAGGTTGGGGGTTCGATTCCCTCCTGACCTGCCAGATTCACTCAATGTGTCTGGCTTTCTTTTCACAGGATCTTCATAGATGACTCCTAAGGCTGAAGCTCAAGGTTCTCGCTTCGATCTGCTGAAGTGGCTCGTTGTTGTCGCTTTGGTGGTCGTTGGTGTTGTTGGTAATCAGTATTATTCTGGTCTGCCGATCCTGTACCGCGTCCTGGCGCTGCTTGTTATTGCTGCTGTTGCTGCCTTCGTGGGTCTGCAAACTGCAAAAGGCAAGTCGTTCTTTGTCCTGGTTAAAGAAGCTCGCACTGAGATTCGTAAAGTCGTATGGCCAACCCGTCAAGAAACCACTCAGACCACGCTGATTGTCGTGGCTGTAGTTTTGGTTATGGCGTTGCTGTTGTGGGGGCTTGACTCCCTTCTGGGTTGGATCGTTTCCTTGATTGTTGGCTAAGGGTGTCCCGTGGCTAAGCGTTGGTACGTTGTGCATGCTTACTCGGGTTACGAGAAGCATGTAATGCGCTCGCTGATCGAGCGTGTGAAGCTGGCTGGCATGGAAGATGGCTTCGGCGAAATTCTGGTCCCCACTGAAGAAGTGGTTGAGATGCGCAACGGCCAGAAGCGCAAGAGTGAGCGTAAATTCTTCCCTGGTTATGTGCTTGTCCAGATGGATATGAATGAGGGTACTTGGCACTTGGTCAAGGATACTCCTCGTGTAATGGGCTTTATTGGTGGTACCGCTGACAAGCCGGCGCCGATCACTGATAAGGAAGCGGAAGCAATTCTGCGTCGTGTCGCTGATGGTAGCGACAAGCCCAAGCCTAAGACCCTGTTTGAGCCAGGTGAGGTGGTCCGGGTTACTGACGGTCCGTTCGCTGATTTCAATGGCACGGTCGAAGAGGTTAACTACGAAAAGAGCCGGATCCAAGTGGCTGTGCTCATTTTCGGTCGCTCTACTCCGGTAGAGTTGGAGTTCAGTCAGGTCGAAAAGGCATAACTGAACGAGAATCCCATACCCCGCAGCCCTAGGCTGTGGGGTTTTGTCGTCACTGGGATAAACGCGCAAGTAACCGGGGAGCCTTTTTAGGCGTCTGAACCCGTAATTGGAGTGCCTCATGGCTAAGAAGATTACTGCTTACATCAAGCTGCAAGTTAAGGCCGCTCAGGCCAACCCAAGCCCGCCCGTTGGTCCAGCTCTGGGTCAGCACGGCGTGAACATCATGGAATTCTGCAAGGCCTTCAACGCCCGTACTCAGGGTCTTGAGCCAGGTCTGCCGACTCCAGTGATCATCACTGTGTACAGTGACCGTAGCTTCACTTTCGAAACCAAGAGCACCCCCGCTTCGGTTCTGCTGAAGAAGGCTGCTGGTTTGACTAGCGGTTCCGCTCGTCCGAACACCGTTAAGGTTGGCACTGTTACCCGTGCTCAGCTGGAAGAGATCGCGAAAACCAAAAACGCTGATCTGACCGCAGCTGATATGGATGCAGCCGTGCGTACTATCGCCGGTTCTGCTCGTAGCATGGGCCTTAACGTGGAGGGTGTGTAATGGCTAAGCTGACCAAGCGCCAAAAGGCTATCGCCGGCAAGATTGAAGCAGGCAAAGCCTACAATTTCGTAGATGCCGCCGCTCTCCTGACCGAACTGTCGACCGTTAAGTTCAACGAGTCCGTAGATGTAGCTGTGAATCTGGGCGTAGACCCACGTAAGTCTGACCAGGTTGTTCGCAGCGCTACTGTGCTGCCACACGGCACTGGCAAGACCGTTCGTGTTGCTGTGTTTACCCAGGGTCCAGCTGCTGAAGCCGCTCTGGCTGCCGGTGCTGACCGTGTAGGTATGGATGAACTGGCTGCCGAAATGAAAGGCGGCGACCTGAACTACGACGTGGTTATCGCTTCTCCGGACGCGATGCGCGTTGTGGGTCAGCTGGGTCAGGTTCTGGGTCCTCGTGGTCTGATGCCTAACCCGAAAGTAGGTACCGTGACTCCAGACGTCGCTTCGGCTGTTAAAAACGCCAAGGCTGGTCAGGTTCGCTATCGTACCGACAAGAACGGCATTATCCACACCTCCGTTGGCAAGGTCGGCTTCGACGCCGTCAAGCTGAAGGAGAACGTTGAAGCTCTGATCGCTGATCTGAAGCGTATCAAGCCGGCTTCTTCGAAAGGTATCTACGTGAAGCGCGTTACCCTGAGTACCACTATGGGCCCAGGCCTGGTCATCGACCAAAGCTCGCTGGACGTATAAATACGAACTGGCGCGAGCGATTGCGTCAGTTGAAAAAAATTGGGGTCCCTGCCTGGCGGGGGCTATCCAAGACCGTAGGCGACGCAAGTCTTAAACCACAAGCCTACGCAGATGGTGCTCCCGGTTCCTTACCGAATCAGACACCAAAACGACATCCAACCCAGGTTGGATGAAACGGTAACAAGCAGGAGTTAAACCCGTGGCAATTAAACTCGAAGACAAGAAGGCCATCGTCGCTGAAGTCAACGAGGCTGCCAAAGTTGCCCTGTCCGCTGTTGTGGCTGATGCCCGTGGTGTGACAGTAGGCGCTATGACCGGACTCCGTAAAGAGGCCCGCGAAGCTGGTGTTTATGTACGCGTTGTACGTAACACCCTGCTGAAGCGCGCTGTTGAAGGCACTCAATATGACGTGCTCAACGACGCGTTCGTCGGCCCTACCCTGATTGCATTCTCCAAGGAACATCCGGGCGCTGCTGCTCGTATTTTCAAAGAGTTCGCAAAGGGTCAGGAAAAGTTCGAGATCAAGGCAGCTGCGTTCGAGGGCAAGTACCTCGCAGCAAACGAGATCGACGTGTTGGCTTCGCTGCCAACTCGCGACGAGGCTATTGCGAAGCTGATGAGCGTGATCCAAGGCGCTACCAGCAAGCTGGCTCGTACTCTGGCGGCTATTCGCGACCAGAAAGAAGCTGCTGCAGCCTAAGGCTCCGCAAGCTCTTTCTAAATCATACGTTTAATTTGATAGCTGCGTAGGCTGTCACCCCAATACAGGAATCTATAGTCATGTCTCTGACTAACGAGCAAATCATCGAAGCAATCGGCCAGAAAACCGTTCTGGAAGTTGTTGAGCTGATCAAAGCGATGGAAGAAACCTTCGGCGTTACCGCTGCTGTTGCCGCTGCTGGCCCAGCTGCTGCCGCTGCTGTTGTTGAAGAGCAAACCGAGTTCAACGTTATCCTGGCTGACGCTGGCGATAAGAAAGTGAACGTGATCAAGGCTGTACGTGAACTGACCGGTCTGGGCCTGAAAGAAGCCAAGGCTGTAGTTGACGGCGCTCCTGGCATGGTTCTGGAAGGCGTTGCTAAAGAAGCCGCTGACAAAGCCAAAGCAGCTCTGGAAGAAGCGGGCGCTAAAGTCGAGCTCAAGTAAGCATCGACTTTGTGTCTCCAGCCCGAGCGTTGAGCGAACGGCTGATGGCTGGTGGCTTTTGCCACCGGCCTTTTTCCGTTATTGGCTACCGACTGGGTCGGTGCCTTTAACGTGTTGTAACCCACCCTGTGCGGTGGCGCAAACCAAAGGGTTTGCACGATTTTCTGGCTGCCCCCGTCGGGGTCAGCCGAATAAGCAGGTGACCAAGCTGGGGAACGCTGATGGCTTACTCATACACTGAGAAAAAACGTATCCGCAAGGACTTTAGCAAGTTGCCGGACGTCATGGATGTGCCTTACCTCCTGGCCATCCAGCTGGATTCGTATCGTGAATTCTTGCAAGCGGGAGCGACTAAAGATCAGTTCCGCGACGTGGGCCTGCATGCGGCCTTCAAATCCGTTTTCCCGATCATCAGCTACTCCGGCAATGCTGCGTTGGAGTATGTCGGTTATCGTCTGGGCGAGCCGGCATTTGATGTCAAAGAATGCGTGTTGCGTGGTGTAACTTACGCCGTACCTTTGCGGGTAAAAGTTCGTCTGATCATTTTCGACAAAGAATCGTCGAACAAAGCGATCAAGGACATCAAAGAGCAAGAAGTCTACATGGGTGAAATTCCCCTGATGACTGAGAACGGTACCTTCGTTATCAACGGTACCGAGCGTGTGATCGTTTCCCAGTTGCACCGTTCCCCTGGCGTGTTCTTCGACCACGACCGTGGCAAGACGCACAGCTCCGGTAAACTGCTGTACTCCGCGCGAATCATTCCTTACCGCGGTTCGTGGTTGGACTTCGAGTTCGACCCGAAAGACTGCGTGTTCGTACGTATCGACCGTCGTCGCAAGCTGCCTGCCTCGGTACTGCTGCGTGCGCTGGGCTACACCACTGAAGAAGTGCTGGACGCGTTCTACACCACTAACGTATTCCACGTGAAAGGCGAGAGCCTGAGCCTGGAGCTGGTGCCTCAGCGCCTGCGTGGTGAAGTAGCGGTTCTGGACATCCAGGACGACAAAGGCAAGGTTATTGTCGAGCAAGGTCGTCGTATCACCGCTCGTCATATCAACCAGCTGGAAAAAGCCGGTATCAAGGAACTCGACGTGCCTCTGGACTATGTCCTGGGCCGTACCACCGCCAAGGCCATCGTGCATCCGGCAACCGGTGAGATCCTGGCAGAGTGCAACACCGAGCTGAACACCGAGCTGCTGGCAAAGATTGCCAAGGCTCAGGTCGTTCGCATCGAGACCCTGTACACCAACGATATCGACTGTGGTCCGTTCATTTCCGACACGTTGAAGATCGACTCCACCGGCAACCAACTGGAAGCACTGGTCGAGATCTATCGCATGATGCGTCCTGGTGAGCCGCCGACCAAGGACGCCGCCGAGACTCTGTTCAACAACCTGTTCTTCAGCCCAGAGCGCTATGACCTCTCCGCCGTTGGCCGGATGAAGTTCAACCGTCGTATCGGTCGTACCGAAATCGAAGGTTCGGGCGTGCTGTGCAAGGAAGACATCGTTGCTGTTCTGAAGACCCTGGTCGACATCCGTAACGGTAAAGGCATCGTCGACGACATCGACCACCTGGGTAACCGTCGTGTGCGTTGCGTAGGCGAGATGGCCGAGAACCAGTTCCGCGTAGGCCTGGTGCGTGTTGAGCGCGCGGTCAAGGAACGTCTGTCGATGGCTGAAAGCGAAGGCCTGATGCCGCAGGACCTGATCAATGCCAAGCCTGTGGCTGCGGCTGTGAAGGAGTTCTTCGGTTCCAGCCAGCTGTCGCAGTTCATGGACCAGAACAACCCGCTGTCGGAGATCACCCACAAGCGCCGTGTTTCTGCACTCGGCCCAGGCGGTCTGACTCGTGAGCGTGCAGGCTTCGAAGTCCGTGACGTACACCCGACCCACTACGGTCGTGTATGCCCGATCGAAACGCCTGAAGGTCCGAACATCGGTCTGATCAACTCCCTGGCAGCCTATGCCCGCACCAACCAGTACGGCTTCCTGGAAAGCCCGTACCGCGTGGTGAAGGAAGGCCTCGTAACCGACGAGATCGTGTTCCTGTCCGCCATTGAAGAGGCCGATCATGTGATCGCCCAGGCTTCGGCGACCATGAACGAAAAAGGCCAACTGATCGATGAGCTGGTAGCTGTTCGTCACCTGAACGAATTCACCGTCAAGGCGCCGGAAGACGTCACCCTGATGGACGTTTCGCCTAAGCAGGTAGTTTCGGTCGCAGCATCGCTGATTCCGTTCCTCGAGCACGACGACGCCAACCGTGCATTGATGGGTTCCAACATGCAGCGTCAGGCTGTGCCAACCCTGCGTGCCGACAAGCCGCTGGTAGGTACCGGCATGGAGCGCAACGTTGCCCGTGACTCCGGCGTTTGCGTGGTTGCTCGCCGCGGTGGCGTGATCGACTCGGTTGATGCCAGCCGTATCGTCGTTCGCGTAGCTGATGACGAGGTCGAAACCGGTGAAGCAGGTGTGGATATCTACAACCTCACCAAGTACACCCGCTCGAACCAGAACACCTGCATCAACCAGCGTCCGCTGGTGAGCAAGGGTGACAAGGTCCAGCGTGGCGACATCATGGCTGACGGTCCGTCCACCGACATGGGTGAGCTGGCGCTGGGTCAGAACATGCGCATCGCGTTCATGGCATGGAACGGCTTCAACTTCGAAGACTCCATTTGCCTCTCCGAGCGCGTGGTTCAAGAAGACCGCTTCACCACGATCCACATCCAGGAACTGACCTGCGTGGCGCGTGACACCAAGCTTGGCCCAGAGGAAATCACCGCGGACATCCCGAACGTGGGTGAGGCTGCGCTGAACAAGCTGGACGAGGCTGGTATCGTTTATGTGGGTGCTGAAGTCGGCGCCGGCGACATCCTGGTTGGTAAGGTCACTCCGAAAGGCGAGACCCAGCTGACTCCGGAAGAGAAGCTGCTGCGTGCGATCTTCGGTGAAAAGGCCAGCGACGTTAAAGACACCTCCCTGCGCGTACCTACCGGTACCAAAGGTACTGTCATCGACGTTCAGGTCTTCACTCGTGACGGCGTCGAGCGTGACTCGCGTGCCCTGTCGATCGAGAAGAGCCAGCTGGACGAGATCCGCAAGGATCTGAACGAAGAGTTCCGCATCGTAGAAGGCGCGACCTTCGAACGTTTGCGTGCCGCCCTGGTCGGCCATAAGGCCGAAGGTGGTGCAGGCCTGAAGAAGGGTCAGGACATCACTGACGAAGTGCTCGATGGTCTTGAGCGCGGCCAGTGGTTCAAGCTGCGCATGGCGGAAGATGCTCTGAACGAGCAGCTCGAGAAGGCCCAGGCCTACATCGTCGATCGCCGTCGCCTGCTGGACGACAAGTTCGAAGACAAGAAGCGCAAGCTGCAGCAAGGTGATGACCTGGCTCCGGGCGTGCTGAAAATCGTCAAGGTCTACCTGGCAATCCGTCGTCGTATCCAGCCTGGTGACAAGATGGCCGGTCGCCACGGTAACAAGGGTGTGGTCTCCGTGATCATGCCGGTCGAAGACATGCCGCACGACGCCAACGGTACTCCGGTCGATGTCGTACTGAACCCTCTGGGCGTACCTTCGCGTATGAACGTTGGTCAGATTCTCGAAACTCACCTTGGCCTGGCGGCCAAAGGTCTGGGCGAGAAGATCAACCGTATGGTCGAAGAACAGCGCAAGGTCGCAGAACTGCGTACTTTCCTGGACGAGATCTACAACCAGATCGGTGGTCGCAACGAAGACCTGGATAGCTTCTCCGACCAGGAGATCCTGGACCTGGCGAACAACCTGCGCGGCGGTGTGCCGATGGCCACTCCGGTGTTCGACGGCGCCAAGGAAAGCGAAATCAAGGCCATGCTGAAACTGGCGGACCTGCCAGAAAGCGGCCAGATGCAACTGACTGACGGCCGTACCGGCAACAAGTTCGAGCGTCCAGTTACCGTTGGCTACATGTACATGCTGAAACTGAACCACCTGGTAGACGACAAGATGCACGCTCGTTCTACTGGTTCGTACAGCCTGGTTACCCAGCAGCCGCTGGGTGGTAAGGCACAGTTCGGTGGTCAGCGTTTCGGGGAGATGGAGGTCTGGGCACTGGAAGCATACGGTGCTGCGTACACTCTGCAAGAAATGCTCACAGTGAAGTCGGACGACGTGAACGGCCGTACCAAGATGTACAAGAACATCGTGGATGGCGATCACCGTATGGAGCCGGGCATGCCCGAGTCCTTCAACGTGTTGATCAAGGAAATTCGTTCCCTCGGCATCGATATCGATCTGGAAACCGAATAACACGTGACGCGAAGGGGAGTGGGGCAGGTATTGCCCGCTTCCTGCTCCGCCAGGAGGAAAGGCCTTGAAAGACCTACTGAATTTGCTGAAAAACCAGGGTCAAGTCGAAGAGTTCGACGCCATCCGTATTGGATTGGCCTCGCCTGAGATGATCCGTTCGTGGTCGTTCGGTGAAGTTAAAAAGCCGGAAACCATCAACTACCGTACGTTCAAACCTGAGCGCGACGGCCTGTTCTGCGCCAAGATCTTTGGTCCAGTGAAGGATTACGAGTGCCTGTGCGGTAAGTACAAGCGCTTGAAGCATCGTGGTGTGATCTGCGAGAAGTGCGGCGTTGAAGTCGCGCTGGCCAAGGTTCGTCGTGAGCGCATGGCGCACATCGAACTGGCCTCTCCAGTCGCCCACATCTGGTTCCTGAAATCGCTGCCGTCCCGTATCGGCTTGCTGATGGACATGACCCTGCGTGATATCGAGCGCGTGCTCTACTTCGAGAGCTACGTCGTTATCGACCCGGGCATGACCACCCTGGAGAAGGGCCAGCTGCTGAACGACGAGCAGTACTTCGAAGCGTTGGAAGAGTTCGGTGATGACTTCGATGCCCGCATGGGTGCCGAAGCTGTCCGCGAACTGCTGCACGCTATCGACCTGGAGCACGAGATCGGCCGCCTGCGTGAAGAGATTCCGCAAACCAACTCGGAAACCAAGATCAAGAAGCTGTCCAAGCGCCTGAAGTTGATGGAAGCCTTCCAGGGCTCCGGCAACCTGCCTGAGTGGATGGTGCTGACCGTTCTACCGGTTCTGCCGCCAGATCTGCGTCCACTGGTTCCGCTGGATGGCGGTCGCTTCGCGACTTCCGACCTCAACGATCTGTATCGTCGGGTGATCAACCGTAACAACCGTCTGAAGCGCCTGCTGGATCTGTCTGCGCCTGACATCATCGTGCGCAACGAAAAGCGCATGTTGCAGGAAGCGGTCGATGCACTGCTCGACAACGGTCGTCGCGGTCGCGCCATCACCGGTTCGAACAAGCGTCCTCTGAAATCCCTGGCCGACATGATCAAGGGTAAGCAAGGTCGTTTCCGTCAGAACTTGCTCGGTAAGCGTGTTGACTACTCCGGCCGTTCGGTAATTACCGTAGGTCCGACCCTGCGTCTGCACCAGTGCGGTCTGCCGAAGAAGATGGCTCTCGAGCTGTTCAAGCCGTTCATTTTCGGCAAGCTGGAAATGCGTGGTCTGGCGACCACCATCAAGGCCGCCAAGAAGATGGTCGAGCGTGAGCTGCCAGAGGTTTGGGACGTTCTCGCCGAAGTGATTCGCGAACACCCCGTACTGCTCAACCGTGCGCCGACCCTTCACCGTCTGGGTATCCAGGCGTTTGAGCCCGTACTGATCGAAGGTAAGGCTATCCAGCTGCACCCTCTGGTTTGTGCGGCGTACAACGCCGACTTCGACGGTGACCAAATGGCCGTGCACGTACCGCTGACGCTGGAAGCCCAGCTGGAAGCGCGTGCGTTGATGATGTCGACCAACAACATCCTGTCGCCAGCCAACGGTGAGCCGATCATCGTTCCGTCGCAGGACGTGGTACTGGGTCTGTACTACATGACCCGTGAAGCGATCAACGCCAAGGGCGAAGGTCGTGTGTTCGCGGACCTGCAGGAAGTCGACCGCGTATTCCGCGCCGGCGAAGCTGCTCTGCATGCCAAGATCAAGGTTCGTATCAGCGAAACCGTCAATGATCGTGATGGCGGCAGCGTGAGCGCCACCCGTATCGTCGACACCACTGTCGGCCGTGCGCTGCTGTTCCAGGTTGTGCCGAAGGGCCTGTCGTTCGACGTCGTCAACCTGCCGATGAAGAAGAAGGCGATTTCCAAGCTGATCAACCAGTGCTACCGCGTGGTTGGTCTGAAAGAGACCGTGATCTTCGCTGACCAGTTGATGTACACCGGTTTTGCCTACTCGACCATTTCCGGCGTTTCCATCGGTGTTAACGACTTCGTTATCCCGGATGAAAAAGCCCGCATCATCGGTGCTGCCACCGACGAAGTGAAAGAGATCGAGAGCCAGTACGCCTCCGGCCTGGTAACCCAGGGTGAGAAGTACAACAAGGTGATCGACCTGTGGTCGAAGGCCAACGACGAAGTTTCCAAGGCGATGATGGCCAACCTCTCGAAGGAGAAGGTCGTCGACCGTAATGGCGATGAAGTCGAGCAAGAGTCGTTCAACTCGATGTACATGATGGCTGACTCGGGTGCGCGGGGTTCCGCGGCTCAGATCCGTCAGCTGGCCGGTATGCGTGGTCTGATGGCCAAGCCGGACGGCTCCATCATCGAGACGCCGATTACTGCGAACTTCCGTGAAGGTCTGAGCGTACTCCAGTACTTCATCTCGACCCACGGTGCTCGTAAAGGTCTGGCGGATACCGCATTGAAGACTGCGAACTCCGGTTACCTGACTCGTCGTCTGGTAGACGTGGCGCAAGACCTGGTGGTTACCGAGATCGATTGCGGTACCGAGCACGGCCTGCTGATGACTCCGCACATTGAAGGCGGTGACGTAGTAGAGCCTCTGGGTGAGCGCGTATTGGGTCGTGTTATTGCCCGTGATGTATTCAAGCCAGGCACCGAGGACGTTATCGTTCCTGCCGGTACCTTGGTAGACGAGAAGTGGGTCGAGTTCATCGAGCTCAACAGCATCGACGAAGTGGTTGTGCGTTCGCCGATCAGCTGTGAAACCCGCTATGGCATCTGCGCCAAGTGCTACGGCCGCGATCTGGCTCGTGGTCACCAGGTGAACATTGGTGAGGCTGTAGGTGTAATTGCCGCTCAGTCCATCGGTGAGCCGGGTACCCAGCTGACCATGCGTACGTTCCACATCGGTGGTGCGGCGAGCCGGACCTCGGCAGCCGACAGCGTCCAGGTGAAGAACGGCGGTACTGTACGCCTGCATAACCTGAAGCACGTAGAGCGTGTCGACGGTCACCTGGTTGCCGTGTCTCGTTCTGGTGAGTTGGCGATTGCCGACGACTTCGGTCGCGAGCGCGAGCGCTACAAGCTGCCATACGGTGCCGTGATTTCGGTGAAGGAAGGCGACAAGGTCGACGCTGGTGCCATCGTGGCCAAGTGGGACCCGCACACCCACCCGATCGTTACCGAAATGAAAGGTACCGTGACCTACGTGGGCATGGAAGAAGGCATCACGATCAAGCGTCAGACCGACGAATTGACCGGTATGACCAACATCGAAGTGCTCGATGTCAAAGACCGTCCAGCTGCTGGTAAGGACATTCGTCCTGCCGTGAAGATGGTGGGTATGGATGGCAAGGATCTGCTGCTGCCAGGTACCGACGTACCGGCCCAGTACTTCCTGCCGGCTAACGCCCTGGTTGGTGTTGCCGACGGTGCCCAGATTGCGATCGGTGATGTTATCGCTCGTATTCCGCAGGAAACCTCGAAGACCCGTGACATCACCGGTGGTCTGCCGCGCGTTGCCGACTTGTTCGAGGCTCGTCGTCCGAAAGAAGCGTCGATCCTGGCGGAAGTCAGCGGTACCATCGCGTTCGGTAAGGAAACCAAGGGCAAGCGTCGCCTGGTCATCACCCCGAACGATGGTAGCGATCCGTACGAGGAGCTGATTCCGAAGTGGCGTCACCTGAACGTCTTCGAAGGCGAACAAGTGAACCGCGGCGAAGTTATCTCCGACGGTCCAAGCGATCCACACGACATCCTGCGTCTGCTGGGTGTAAGTGCGCTGGCCAAGTACATCGTCAACGAGATCCAGGACGTTTACCGTCTGCAAGGCGTGAAGATCAACGACAAGCACATCGAGACGATCCTGCGTCAGATGCTGCGTAAGGTCGAGATCTCCGAGTCCGGTGATTCCAGCTTCATCAAGGGCGACCAGATGGAACTGACTCACGTGCTGGTGGAAAACGAGCGCCTGAGCACCGAAGACAAGTTCATCGCCAAGTTCACCCGCGTACTGCTGGGTATCACCAAGGCGTCCTTGTCTACCGAATCGTTCATCTCGGCGGCCTCTTTCCAAGAGACCACTCGCGTACTGACCGAAGCGGCGGTAACCGGCAAGCGCGACTACCTGCGCGGCCTGAAAGAAAACGTGGTCGTGGGTCGTCTGATCCCGGCTGGTACTGGCCTGGCTTACCACAACGAGCGTAAGCGTCGTCGTGATGCCGACAAACCTCTGCGTGTGAGCGCAAGTGAAGTCGAAGCAGCACTGACCGAAGCGCTGAACTCCAGCGGTAGCTGATGCCTGCAGTAGATTGAGATCGAGGCCCCGACCTTTCCGATTGAGAAACGAGACAAATATGTCGAGTTTCACTGATCGGGGAGGTCGGGGCCTTGTCTTGACTGGGGCCAAGATCCTCTTTAGACTCTTGTACCCCTAAAATTGGTAGAGCGTGTGCTTTGCCATTTTGTTTATGTCGAAAGACAACAGTGGAGCTAGTAGATGGCAACTATCAACCAGCTGGTACGTCAGCCGCGCAAGCGTATCGTCGAGAAATCCGACGTGCCTGCGCTGCAGAACTGCCCGCAACGTCGTGGCGTGTGCACTCGCGTGTACACCACTACGCCGAAAAAACCTAACTCGGCACTGCGTAAAGTATGCCGTGTGCGTCTGACCAACGGTTTCGAGGTTTCCTCGTACATCGGTGGTGAAGGTCACAACCTGCAAGAGCACAGCGTCGTCCTGATCCGTGGCGGCCGTGTAAAAGACTTGCCAGGTGTTCGTTACCACACCGTTCGCGGCTCCCTGGATACTTCCGGCGTTAAAGGTCGTAACCAAGGTCGTTCGAAGTACGGTACCAAGCGTCCGAAGTAATCGGTCGTTTTGCAGATTTTATTTATATTGAGTCGATAAGAGTAAGGTCGGGCACGTTTCCTTCTGGATCAACTGTCCCGAGCTAACCTGAAGACCGTTTGAGGGCTTATCAATGCCAAGACGTCGCGTAGCAGCCAAGCGTGAGATTCTGGACGATCCAAAATACGGAAGCCAGATCCTCGCCAAGTTCATGAACCACGTTATGGAGAGCGGCAAGAAAGCCGTTGCCGAGCGTATCGTTTATGGCGCGCTGGAAAAAGTTAAAGAACGCAAGAACAGCGATCCCCTGGAAATCTTCGAGAAAGCTCTCGACGCCATCGCTCCGCTGGTCGAAGTGAAGTCGCGCCGTGTAGGCGGTGCTACTTACCAGGTTCCGGTCGAAGTTCGTCCGTCCCGTCGTAACGCTCTGGCAATGCGCTGGTTGGTAGACTTCGCGCGCAAGCGCGGCGAGAAGTCTATGGCTCTGCGTTTGGCTGGCGAACTGCTGGACGCTGCCGAAGGCAAAGGTGCTGCAGTTAAGAAGCGTGAAGACGTACACCGTATGGCTGAAGCCAACAAGGCTTTCTCGCACTACCGCTTCTAATATCGGCATCATTCAATTTGCGAGGGCTTTATGGCTCGTACTACAGCAATCAACCGCTACCGTAACATCGGTATCTGTGCCCACGTTGACGCGGGCAAGACCACCACTACCGAGCGGATCCTGTTCTACACAGGTCTCAGCCACAAGATGGGTGAGGTGCATGACGGCGCTGCTACCACCGACTGGATGGTTCAGGAGCAGGAGCGTGGGATTACCATTACCTCCGCTGCTGTAACTACCTTCTGGAAAGGTTCGCGCGGTCAATACGATAACTATCGTGTAAACGTTATCGATACCCCTGGCCACGTAGACTTCACCATTGAAGTAGAGCGTTCTCTGCGTGTGCTTGACGGCGCGGTCGTGGTGTTCTGCGGTACTTCCGGTGTTGAGCCTCAGTCCGAAACCGTATGGCGTCAAGCCAACAAGTACGGCGTCCCACGTGTTGTTTACGTGAACAAGATGGACCGTGCCGGTGCCAACTTCCTGCGTGTTGTTGGTCAGATCAAGAACCGTCTGGGCCACACTCCGGTTCCGGTTCAGTTGGCTATCGGCTCGGAAGATAACTTCCAGGGTCAGGTCGACCTGATCAAGATGAAGGCTATCTACTGGAACGACGACGACAAGGGTACTACCTATCGCGAGGAAGAAATTCCTGCCGATATGCTGGACCTGGCTAACGAGTGGCGCTCCAACATGGTTGAAGCTGCTGCCGAAGCCAACGAAGAGCTGATGAACAAGTACCTTGAAGAAGGTGACTTGACTCCTGAGGAGATCAAGGCTGGTCTGCGTGCGCGCACCCTGGCTAGCGAGATCGTTCCAGCTGTCTGCGGTTCTTCGTTCAAGAACAAGGGTGTTCCCCTGGTTCTCGACGCTGTTATCGACTTCCTGCCTGCTCCAACCGAGATCCCTGCGATCAAGGGCATCCATCCGGACCTCATCGAGAAGCCGAAGGATGAGCTGGTAGAAGCGGATTACGACGAGCGTCATGCGGACGATGCTGAACCGTTCTCGGCTCTGGCGTTCAAGATCGCTACCGACCCGTTCGTTGGTACTCTGACTTTCGTGCGTGTTTACTCGGGCTTCCTGAGCTCGGGCGACTCCGTGATCAACTCGGTCAAGGGCAAGAAAGAGCGCGTTGGTCGTATGGTGCAAATGCACGCCAACCAGCGTGAAGAGATCAAGGAAGTACGTGCAGGCGATATCGCTGCTCTGATCGGCATGAAGGACGTCACCACTGGTGACACCCTGTGCGATATCGAGAAGCAGATCATCCTTGAGCGTATGGATTTCCCTGAGCCCGTGATTTCGGTAGCGGTAGAGCCGAAAACCAAGCAGGACCAGGAGAAGATGGGTATCGCACTGGGCAAGTTGGCTCAGGAAGACCCGTCGTTCCGTGTCAAGACCGACGAAGAGACCGGCCAGACCATCATCTCTGGTATGGGCGAGCTGCACCTGGATATCCTCGTTGACCGCATGAAGCGCGAGTTCAACGTCGAAGCCAACATCGGCAAGCCGCAGGTTTCGTACCGCGAGAAGATCAGCAAGAGCAACGTTGAGATCGAAGGCAAGTTCGTTCGCCAGTCTGGCGGTCGCGGCCAGTTCGGTCATTGCTGGATCCGTTTCTCGGAGCCGGACGTCGATGCGAACGGCAACATTACCGAAGGTCTGGTCTTCACCAACGAAGTCGTTGGTGGTGTGGTTCCTAAGGAATACATCCCGGCTATCCAGAAGGGTATCGAAGAGCAGATGAAGAACGGCGTCGTTGCCGGTTATCCGCTGATCGGCCTGAAGGCTACCGTGTTTGATGGTTCCTACCACGACGTCGACTCCAACGAGATGGCGTTCAAGGTAGCGGCCTCCATGGCGACCAAGCAGCTGGCCCAGAAGGGCGGCGGTGTTGTGCTTGAGCCGATCATGAAGGTTGAAGTAGTAACCCCAGAGGACTACATGGGTGACGTGATGGGTGACCTGAACCGTCGTCGTGGTCTGATCCAGGGTATGGATGACTCGGTGTCCGGCAAGGTTATCCGTGCCGAAGTGCCGCTGGGTGAGATGTTCGGTTACGCAACCGACGTTCGTTCCATGTCTCAGGGTCGCGCGAGCTACTCCATGGAATTCTCCAAATACGCCGAAGCTCCGTCGAACATCGTCGAAGCTCTCGTTAAAAAACAAGGCTGATTCAGCCTCCCCTTTAGGCTAGGAGTTAATAGTCGTGGCTAAAGAAAAATTTGAACGTAACAAACCGCACGTCAACGTTGGCACCATCGGTCACGTTGACCATGGTAAAACCACTCTGACCGCTGCTCTGACTCGCGTTTGCTCCGAAGTTTTCGGTTCGGCTCGTGTTGACTTCGATAAGATCGACAGCGCTCCAGAAGAAAAAGCTCGTGGTATCACCATCAACACTGCGCACGTAGAGTACGATTCGAACATTCGTCACTACGCGCACGTTGACTGCCCAGGTCACGCCGACTACGTCAAAAACATGATCACTGGTGCTGCCCAGATGGACGGCGCGATCCTGGTTTGCTCGGCTGCCGATGGTCCGATGCCACAAACTCGTGAGCACATCCTGCTGTCCCGCCAGGTAGGCGTTCCGTACATCGTTGTCTTCCTGAATAAGGCTGACATGGTTGACGACGCTGAGCTGCTGGAGCTGGTTGAGATGGAAGTGCGCGATCTGCTGAGCACTTACGACTTCCCGGGTGATGACACTCCGATCATCATCGGTTCGGCTCTGATGGCTCTGAACGGCCAAGACGACAACGAAATGGGTACCACCGCTGTTAAGCGTCTGGTAGAAACTCTGGATACCTACATCCCAGAGCCAGAGCGTGCTATCGACAAGCCGTTCCTGATGCCAATCGAAGACGTGTTCTCGATCTCCGGTCGTGGCACCGTGGTAACTGGCCGTGTTGAGCGTGGCATCGTTCGCATCCAGGAAGAAGTTGAGATCGTGGGTCTGCGCGATACTCAGAAAACTACCTGCACCGGCGTTGAAATGTTCCGCAAGCTGCTGGACGAAGGTCGTGCTGGTGAGAACTGCGGCGTTCTGCTGCGTGGCACCAAGCGTGACGACGTTGAGCGTGGCCAGGTTCTGGTTAAGCCAGGTACCGTTAAGCCGCACACCAAGTTCACTGCTGAAGTTTACGTTCTGAGCAAAGAAGAAGGCGGCCGTCATACTCCGTTCTTCAAAGGCTACCGTCCACAGTTCTACTTCCGTACTACTGACGTGACCGGTAACTGCGAACTGCCAGAAGGCGTTGAAATGGTAATGCCAGGTGACAACATCCAGATGACTGTCACTCTGATCAAAACCATCGCGATGGAAGATGGTCTGCGTTTCGCTATCCGTGAAGGCGGTCGTACCGTCGGCGCTGGCGTCGTAGCCAAAGTCATCGAGTAATCGACGACTCATGAAGAAGCCCCCGCTTGCGGGGGCTTTTTTATTGGGTTGACACTCTGTGGGGCCGTCTATAGAATTGCGCCTCCTTTTAACGGGCGTATTGCGCCCGGTGGGAATAGCAGCCTGGAGTCTGAAATCCAATGCAAAATCAGCAAATCCGTATCAGGTTGAAGGCTTTCGACCATCGCCTGATCGACCAATCCACCCAGGAAATCGTGGAAACCGCGAAACGTACTGGTGCTCAAGTGCGTGGTCCAATTCCACTGCCTACTCGTAAAGAGCGGTTCACCGTTCTGGTCTCCCCGCACGTCAACAAAGACGCGCGTGACCAGTACGAGATCCGTACTCATAAGCGCGTGCTGGACATCGTTCAGCCAACGGATAAAACCGTTGATGCACTTATGAAGCTTGATCTTGCGGCAGGTGTGGAAGTGCAGATCAGCCTCGGCTAAGACTCGGTCTTGGTCGTGTAACGCTCTGAAATGGGCGGCCATAGCGGGTGAAAGCCCCGTACACTCATGAGGTTTACAACATGACTATTGGTGTAGTCGGTCGTAAGTGCGGTATGACCCGCATTTTCACCGAAGAAGGTGTCTCCATTCCGGTCACGGTCATCGAGATCGAGCCGAATCGTGTCACCCAGTTCAAAACTGAAGAAACCGATGGCTATCGTGCAGTGCAAGTCACTGTAGGTGAGCGTCGTGCTTCGCGCGTGACTGCTGCTCAGGCAGGTCACTTCGCTAAAGCAAATGTTGCTGCTGGTCGTGGCGTTTGGGAATTCCGTCTTGAAGAAGGCGAGTACCAAGCTGGCGATCTGATCAGCGCAGAAATCTTCGCAGCTGGCCAACTGGTAGATGTTACCGGTCAGTCGAAAGGTAAAGGCTTCGCCGGTACCATCAAGCGTTGGAATTTCCGCGGTCAAGATAACACCCACGGTAACTCCGTTTCCCACCGCGTCCCGGGCTCTATTGGCCAGTGCCAGACTCCTGGTCGTGTATTCAAGGGCAAGAAAATGTCCGGTCATATGGGCGCTGAGCGCGTGACCGTGCAGTCCCTCGAAGTAGTGCGCGTCGACGCTGAACGCAATCTGTTGTTGGTCAAGGGCGCTGTTCCTGGCGCTACTGGCGGCAACCTGGTTGTGCGTCCGGCGGCCAAGGCTCGCGGTTAAGGGGAAGCTGACATGCAATTAAATGTAAATGACGCTCAAGCGATCGAAGTTTCCGAACTGACATTTGGCGGCGAATTCAACGAGACGCTGGTTCACCAAGCAGTCGTGGCCTACATGGCTGGCGGCCGTCAGGGTAGCAAACAGCAAAAGACCCGTTCCGACGTTTCTGGTGGCGGTAAGCGCCCATGGCGTCAGAAAGGTACTGGCCGTGCTCGTGCTGGTACTATCCGCAGCCCAATCTGGCGCGGCGGCGGCACCACTTTCGCAGCTCGTCCTCAAGATCACTCCCAGAAGCTGAACAAGAAGATGTATCGCGCAGCAATGCGTTCCATCCTTGCTGAGCTGGTGCGCACTGATCGTCTGGTCGTGGTTCAGGATTTCGCTGTCGAAACTCCGAAAACCAAAGATCTGCTGGGTAAGCTGAACGGCATGAGTCTGACCGACGTTCTGATCGTGTCTGACGCTGTTGATCAGAACCTGTACCTGGCTGCTCGTAACCTGCCTCACGTTGATGTTCGTGATGTGCAAGGTTCCGATCCAGTTAGTCTGATCGCATACGACAAAGTGTTGATCACTGTGTCGGCCGTGAAGAAATTCGAGGAGCTGCTGGGATGAACCAGGAACGCGTATTTAAAGTTCTGCTTGGCCCGCATGTTTCCGAGAAGGCTACGGTTCTGGCAGACAAGAAAGGCCAGTTCGTTTTCAAGGTTGCTACCGATGCAACCAAGCTGGAAATCAAGAAGGCCGTCGAAAGCCTGTTCAGCGTGAAAGTGGAGCGCGTTACTACCCTGAACGTTCTGGGTAAGAGCAAGCGTACCGCACGTGGTCTGGGCAAGCGTAATGACTGGAAGAAGGCAGTTATCTCCCTTCAGCCAGGCCAAGATCTCGATTTCAGCAGCAGTGCTGAGTAAGGAAGGGGCGCATCATGGCAATCGTTAAATGCAAACCGACTTCCCCTGGCCGCCGTTTTGTGGTCAAGGTGGTCAACCAGGAGCTGCATAAAGGCGCTCCTCACGCACCGCTGATCGAGAAAAAATCGAAGTCTGGTGGTCGTAACAACAATGGCCGTATCACTACTCGTCACGTTGGTGGTGGTCATAAGCAGCATTATCGTCTGGTCGACTTCCGTCGCAACGACAAGGATGGCATCGCTGCCACCGTCGAGCGTATCGAATACGATCCAAACCGTACTGCTCACATCGCTCTGCTGTGCTACGCCGATGGCGAGCGTCGCTACATCATCGCCCCTAAAGGCGTGAGCGCTGGCGACCAGCTGATCGCAGGTGCCCTGGCGCCGATCAAGCCGGGCAACTCTCTGCAGCTGCGTAACATTCCAGTTGGTAGCACCGTACACGGCATCGAACTGAAGCCAGGTAAAGGCGCGCAAATCGCTCGTTCGGCTGGTGCTTCGGCTCAGCTGGTCGCTCGTGAGGGTGTCTACGTGACCCTGCGTCTGCGTTCTGGTGAGATGCGTAAAGTGCTGGCTGAATGCCGCGCGACCCTGGGCGAAGTCTCGAACTCCGAGCATAGCCTGCGTTCGCTGGGTAAAGCTGGTGCCAAACGCTGGCGTGGCGTTCGCCCAACCGTTCGTGGTGTTGCCATGAACCCGGTTGACCACCCACATGGTGGTGGTGAAGGTCGTACCTCCGGTGGTCGTCATCCGGTATCGCCATGGGGCTTCCCGACTAAGGGCGCGAAGACTCGTGGTAATAAGCGTACCGACAAAATGATCGTCCGTCGTCGCAAGTAAATAGAGGGATACGACAGTGCCACGTTCTCTGAAAAAAGGTCCTTTTATTGATCTTCACCTACTGAAGAAGATCGAAGTGGCGGCGGAAAAGAACGATCGCAAACCAGTTAAGACCTGGTCGCGCCGTTCCATGATCCTGCCACAAATGGTCGGTCTGACCATTGCTGTGCATAACGGTCGTCAGCATGTTCCAGTTCTCGTGAACGAAGACATGGTCGGCCACAAACTGGGCGAGTTCGCCGGTACCCGTACATATCGCGGGCACGTGGCTGACAAGAAAGCCAAGCGTTAAGGGGTAAGGAACGATGGAAGTAGCCGCTAAGCTGTCGGGCGCTCGAATCTCCGCCCAGAAAGCCCGCTTGGTCGCCGACCAGATCCGCGGGAAGAAGGTGGGCGACGCGCTCAACCTGTTGGCTTTCAGCAGTAAGAAAGCCGCCGAGATCATGAAGAAAGTGCTGGAGTCGGCCGTAGCCAACGCCGAGCATAACGAAGGCGCAGACGTTGATGACCTGAAGGTCTCCACCGTTTTCGTCAACGAAGGGCGTTCGCTGAAGCGCATCATGCCACGTGCCAAAGGCCGTGCTGATCGCATCGTCAAGCGGTCTTGCCATATCACTGTCAAGGTTGCTGACAAGTAACGGAGTCGAAGAGATGGGTCAGAAAGTACATCCCATTGGCATTCGCCTGGGAATCGTCAAGGAGCACACCTCCGTCTGGTACGCAGACGGTCGGACTTATGCGGACTATTTGCTCGCAGATCTGAATGTGCGTGAGTATCTCCAAGACAAACTAAAAAGCGCGTCCGTAAGCCGTATCGATATCCATCGTCCGGCTCAAACTGCACGCATCACCATCCACACCGCTCGTCCCGGCATCGTGATCGGCAAGAAAGGTGAAGATGTTGAAAAACTGCGTCAGGACCTGACCAAGCAAATGGGTGTGCCTGTGCACATCAATATCGAAGAGATCCGCAAGCCGGAACTCGACGGTATGCTGGTTGCGCAGAGCGTAGCTCAGCAGCTGGAGCGTCGCGTAATGTTCCGTCGTGCCATGAAGCGCGCCGTACAGAACGCCATGCGCATTGGTGCCAAAGGCATCAAAATCCAAGTGAGCGGTCGTCTCGGCGGTGCTGAAATCGCACGTACTGAATGGTATCGCGAAGGTCGTGTGCCACTGCACACCCTCCGTGCCGATATCGACTATGCCACCTACGAAGCTCACACCACCTACGGTGTGATCGGTGTGAAGGTTTGGATCTTCAAAGGCGAAGTAATTGGTGGTCGCCAAGAAGAGCTGAAGCCGCAAGCACCAGCGCCTCGTAAAAAAGCTGCTAAGTAAGGGGTACGCCAAATGTTGCAACCAAAGCGTACGAAGTTCCGCAAGCAGATGACCGGCCACAACCGTGGTCTGGCACTGCGCGGTAGCAAGGTCAGCTTCGGCGAGTTCGCGCTGAAGTCTGTTGCTCGTGGTCGTCTCACCGCTCGTCAGATCGAGTCGGCACGTCGTGCCCTGACCCGTCACGTAAAACGTGGCGGCAAGATCTGGATCCGTGTATTCCCGGACAAGCCTATTTCCAAGAAACCACTCGAAGTTCGGATGGGTAAAGGTAAGGGTAACGTCGAATACTGGGTTGCCCAGATTCAGCCAGGCAAAGTCCTGTATGAAATCGAGGGTGTTTCTGAAGAGCTGGCGCGTGAGGCTTTCGCCCTGGCTGCTGCAAAGCTGCCTCTCGCCACCTCCTTTGTTAAGCGGACGGTGATGTGATGAAAGCGAATGAACTTCGTGAAAAATCCGCACAGCAGCTGAACGAGCAACTGCTCGGCCTGCTGCGCGACCAGTTCAATCTGCGCATGCAGAAAGCAACTGGCCAGTTGGGGCAGTCTCATCTGCTCTCGCAAGTTAAGCGTGACATCGCTCGCGTGAAGACTGTGCTCAACCAGCAGGCAGGTAAGTAATCATGGCTGAAGCCGAAAAAACTGTCCGTACGCTGACTGGCCGTGTTGTCAGCGACAAGATGGACAAGACCATCACCGTTCTGATCGAGCGTCGCGTTAAGCACCCTATCTACGGTAAATACGTTAAGCGTTCGACTAAGCTGCACGCGCACGACGAAACCAACCAGTGCCACATCGGCGATAAGGTCACTATCCGTGAGACCCGTCCGATGGCCAAGACCAAGTCCTGGGCCCTGGTTGATGTTCTCGAACGCGCTGTGGAAGTCTAAGGGCTAGGGGTCGGAGAAATTATATGATTCAGACTCAATCCATGCTCGATGTGGCCGATAACAGCGGCGCTCGCCGCGTTATGTGCATCAAGGTGCTGGGTGGCTCCCATCGTCGTTACGCTGGTATCGGTGACATCATCAAGGTTACCGTCAAGGAAGCAATTCCTCGCGGTAAGGTGAAAAAAGGCCAAGTGATGACTGCAGTCGTAGTCCGCACTCGTCACGGCGTTCGCCGTGCAGATGGCTCGATCATCCGCTTTGATGGCAACGCTGCTGTTCTGCTGAACAACAAGCAAGAGCCGATCGGCACCCGTATCTTTGGGCCAGTGACCCGTGAACTTCGTACTGAGAAGTTCATGAAGATCGTCTCGCTCGCCCCAGAAGTGCTGTAAGGAGATCCGACATGCAAAAGATTCGTCGTGACGACGAGATCATCGTGATCGCCGGCAAAGACAAAGGTAAGCGCGGTAAGGTGCTTAAGGTTCTGGCTGACGACCGTCTGGTCGTAGGTGGCCTGAACCTGGTCAAGCGTCATACCAAGCCTAACCCGATGTCGGGCGTACAAGGCGGTATCGTCGAGAAAGAAGCGCCACTGCACGCTTCCAACGTTGCTATTTTCAACAGCGAAACCAACAAGGCTGACCGCGTTGGCTTCAAAGTAGAAGATGGCAAGAAAATTCGTGTCTTCAAGTCGACCCAAAAAGCGGTTGATGCTTGAACACTGCTAGGTAGAAGACCATGGCACGACTCCAAGAGATTTACCGGAAGGAAATCGCCCCGAAGCTTAAGGAAGAACTTAAGCTTTCGAACGTGATGGAAGTTCCGCGCGTTACCAAGATCACCCTGAACATGGGTCTGGGCGAAGCGATCGGCGACAAGAAAGTCATCGAGCACGCTGTTGCTGACCTGGAAAAGATCACCGGCCAGAAAGTCGTTGTGACTCACGCTCGTAAATCCATCGCTGGCTTCAAAGTCCGCGAAGGATGGCCGATCGGCGTCAAAGTGACCCTGCGTCGTGAGCGTATGTACGAGTTCCTGGATCGTCTGCTGTCGATCTCCCTGCCTCGGGTTCGCGACTTCCGCGGCCTGAATGCCAAGTCCTTCGATGGTCGTGGCAACTAC
This sequence comes from Pseudomonas piscis, assembly GCF_009380155.1. GTDB lineage: Bacteria > Pseudomonadota > Gammaproteobacteria > Pseudomonadales > Pseudomonadaceae > Aquipseudomonas > Aquipseudomonas piscis. Next base: position 26,536 of record NZ_WHUV01000007.1, read on the forward strand.
AGCATGGGCGTGAAAGAGCAGATCATTTTCCCGGAAATCGATTACGACAAGATCGATGCTCTCCGCGGTCTGGACATTACCCTGACCACCACTGCCAAGAACGATGATGAAGGTCGCGCTCTGCTGCGTGCTTTCAAATTCCCGTTCCGCAACTGATTGGAGTAGGAAAATGGCCAAGAAGAGCATGAAGAACCGTGAGCTGAAGCGTCAGCTCACCGTTGCCAAGTACGCCGCCAAGCGTGCAGCGCTGAAAGCGATCATCGTGGATCTGAACGCAAGTCCAGAAGCCCGTTGGGAAGCTACCGTAGCTCTGCAGAAGCAACCACGTGACGCAAGCGCTTCGCGCATGCGTAACCGTTGCCGCTTGACCGGTCGTCCGCATGGCGTTTACCGCAAGTTCGGCCTGGGCCGTAACAAGCTGCGTGAAGCCGCAATGCGTGGTGACGTTCCAGGTCTGGTAAAAGCCAGCTGGTAATGGCGACAGGCTCATGGTGATGGGGAAAAATCCCGATCACCGGTGAGTTCGAGCATGAATCAAGCCCCTTTTGGGGCTTGATTCATTTCTGGGGTGTGTCTAGAATGACCGGCTCGCCTGAGCCCGTGTTTTTTGCCCGGGTTTCTTTGGCGAAAGCTGTAGCCGTAAGGCTAATTCTTTTTGTATCAGGAGCATCTAGCCCATGAGTATGCAGGACCCGTTAGCGGACATGCTAACTCGAATCCGTAATGCCCAGATGGCTGAAAAGTCCGTCGTGAGCATGCCGTCTTCCACTTTGAAGGTGGCTGTAGCAAAAGTCCTGAAGGACGAAGGTTACATTGCGGGTTATCAGATCAGCAGCGAAATCAAACCTCTGCTGTCCATCGAGCTGAAGTACTTCGAAGGCCGTCCGGTCATCGAGGAAGTGAAGCGCGTTAGCCGTCCAGGCCTGCGTCAGTACAAGTCCGTTGAAGAGCTGCCGAAAGTACGTGGCGGCCTCGGCGTGTCTATCGTCTCCACCAACAAAGGTGTGATGACTGATCGTGCTGCGCGCGCTGCCGGTGTCGGCGGCGAAGTTCTTTGCACTGTGTTCTAAGGGGGGATAAGCATGTCTCGCGTCGCTAAGAACCCCGTTAAGCTGCCAGCTGGCGTCGAAGTAAAATTCGCCGGCCAACAGCTTTCGGTGAAGGGTGCCAAGGGTACTCTCGAACTGAACGTACACGCCTCCGTTGAAATTGTTCAGGAAGCCGGTGAGCTGCGTTTTGCTGCTCGCAATGGCGACCAGCAAACTCGCGCAATGGCCGGTACTACTCGTGCACTGGTTAACAACATGGTCCAGGGCGTAAGCCAAGGCTTCGAGCGCAAGCTCCAGCTGGTCGGTGTTGGTTACAAGGCACAGGCAAAAGGCACAGTGCTGAACCTGGCCCTCGGCTTCTCGCATCCAGTGGATTACGAACTGCCGGCAGGCGTCACCGCTGAGACTCCTAGCCAGACCGATATCCTGATCAAGGGCATCGACAAGCAGCTGGTAGGTCAAGTGGCCGCTGAGATCCGCGACTTCCGTCCACCAGAGCCTTACAAAGGTAAAGGTGTGCGCTACGCGGACGAAGTCGTCCGTCGTAAAGAAGCCAAGAAGAAGTAGGGCATAGCAAATGACCGACAAAAAAGTTACTCGACTGCGTCGCGCTCGCAAAGCACGCCTGAAAATGCACGAACTCGAAGTCGTGCGTCTCTGCGTGTTCCGCTCTTCGCAGCACATCTACGCCCAGGTCATTTCGGCCGACGGCAACAAGGTCCTGGCAAGCGCCTCGACTTTGGATAAAGAACTGCGTGATGGCGCCACTGGCAACATCGACGCGGCTACTAAGGTTGGCCAGCTGGTCGCTACGCGTGCAAAAGCCGCTGGTGTCTCGCAAGTGGCTTTCGACCGTTCCGGCTTCAAGTACCACGGCCGCGTCAAGGCGCTGGCTGAGGCTGCTCGTGAAGCTGGGCTGGAGTTCTAAGTTATGTCCAATAACGACCAAAAGCGCGACGAAGGCTACATCGAGAAGCTGGTTCAAGTTAACCGCGTAGCCAAAACCGTAAAAGGTGGCCGTATCTTCACTTTCACCGCGTTGACCGTGGTTGGTGATGGTAAGGGCCGTGTTGGCTTCGGCCGTGGCAAGTCGCGTGAAGTGCCTGCTGCGATCCAGAAGGCAATGGAAGCTGCTCGTCGCAACATGATCCAAGTTGATCTGGACGGCACTACCCTGCAGTACGCAATGAAGTCTGCCCACGGCGCTTCCAAGGTGTACATGCAGCCTGCTTCTGAAGGTACCGGTATCATCGCTGGCGGCGCTATGCGTGCTGTCCTCGAGGTTGCTGGCGTTCAGAACGTTCTGGCCAAGTGCTACGGCTCGACTAACCCAGTAAACGTGGTTCACGCCACTTTCAAGGGTTTGAAGGCGATGCAGTCCCCTGAATCCATTGCCGCCAAGCGTGGCAAAAGCGTCCAGGAGATCATCTGATCATGGCTACCGTTAAAGTAACGCTGATCAAAAGCATGACCGGCCGTATCCCTAACCACAAACTGTGCGTTAAGGGTCTGGGCCTGCGTCGCATCGGTCACACTGTAGAAGTCCAGGATACTCCCGAGAATCGCGGGATGATCAACAAGGCTTACTACATGCTGCGTGTCGAGGGTTAATCGATGAAACTCAATGATCTGAGTCCAGCGCCGGGTTCCCGTCGCGAAAAGCATCGTCCGGGCCGTGGTATCGGTAGTGGTTTGGGTAAGACTGGTGGCCGTGGTCACAAAGGTCAGACTTCCCGCTCCGGTGGCACCATTGCTCCAGGCTTTGAAGGCGGTCAACAGCCGCTGCATCGTCGCCTGCCGAAGTTCGGTTTCGTTTCCCTGAAGGCCATGGATCGCGCAGAAGTGCGTCTGTCCGAGCTGGCTAAAGTGGAAGGCGACATCGTCACCGTGCAGTCCCTGAAAGATGCCAACGTGATTAACCAGAACGTTCAGCGTGTGAAAATCATGCTGTCCGGTGAAGTTACTCGCGCTGTGACCATCAAGGGCATCGCAGCCACCAAAGGTGCGCGTGCGGCTATCGAAGCAGCTGGCGGCAAGTTCGAGGAATAAATGGCTAAGCAAGGTGCTCTCTCTGCGCTCGGCAAAGGCGGTATGTCTGAACTCTGGGCTCGTCTGCGTTTTCTGTTCATGGCGATTATCGTCTATCGGATAGGTGCGCACATCCCGGTTCCAGGTATCAACCCTGATCGACTCGCAGACCTGTTTCGACAGAATGAGGGGACCATTCTTAGCTTGTTCAACATGTTTTCCGGTGGTGCGCTGGAGCGCATGAGTATCTTTGCACTGGGGATCATGCCGTACATCTCGGCATCGATCATCATGCAGCTCATGACCGCTGTCAGCCCACAGCTGGAGCAGTTGAAGAAGGAAGGTGAAGCTGGCCGTCGCAAGATCAGCCAGTACACCCGCTACGGCACTGTCGTCCTCGCTCTGGTTCAGGCTATCGGCATGTCCGTTGGTCTGGCCGGGCAGGGCGTTGCGTTCACTGGTGACTTTGGCTTCCATTTCGTCGCGGTATCCACTTTCGTGGCTGGCGCGATGTTCATGATGTGGCTGGGTGAGCAGATTACTGAGCGTGGTGTTGGCAACGGTATCTCGATGTTGATTTTCGCAGGTATCGTCGCCGGTCTTCCGAGAGCGATCGGGCAGTCTTTCGAGTCTGCACGTCAGGGTGATATCAATATTTTCGCCTTGGTTGCGATCGGTTTGCTGGCAGTAGCGATCATCGGTTTTGTGGTGTTCATTGAGCGTGGCCAGCGTCGTATTGCTGTTCACTACGCCAAGCGTCAGCAGGGCCGTAAGGTGTTTGCTGCGCAGACCAGCCACTTGCCGCTGAAAGTGAATATGGCCGGTGTTATTCCTGCTATCTTCGCGAGCAGCATTTTGCTGTTTCCGGCTTCGTTGGGTGCCTGGTTCGGTCAGTCTGAAGGTATGGGCTGGTTGCAGGACATCTCGCAGTCGATCGCTCCTGGTCAGCCGTTGAATATTCTGCTGTTTAGTGCAGGGATTATTTTCTTCTGCTTCTTCTATACGGCGTTGATGTTCAATCCGAAAGACGTAGCGGAAAACCTGAAGAAGTCCGGTGCCTTTATTCCGGGCATCCGTCCAGGTGAGCAATCGGCACGCTACATTGATGGCGTTCTGACCCGCTTGACCATGTTCGGTGCTCTATATATGACGGCCGTCTGCCTGTTGCCACAGTTCCTGGTGGTTGCTGCAAACGTTCCGTTCTACCTTGGCGGGACCTCGTTGCTGATCGTGGTCGTGGTTGTTATGGACTTCATGTCGCAAGTACAATCGCACCTCGTTTCCCACCAGTACGAATCCCTGATGAAGAAAGCCAACCTGAAGGGTTACGGCAGCGGCATGCTGCGCTAATCCATAAGGTTCGAGGAGTTGGTGATGAAAGTTCGTGCATCGGTGAAAAAGCTGTGCCGTAACTGCAAGATTATTCGCCGCGAAGGTGTTGTTCGAGTAATTTGCAGCGCGGAACCACGTCACAAGCAGCGCCAAGGCTGAGTGTGATTGTGCTTCAAGCCCGGCAGCTAGTGCGCTGCCGGGTTGATTATTTGTTATTACAGCGATATTATCTCGCGCCCTATTTCTTGGCTTCCGGGGCGTAGGTAGCTGTCAATTGGAGTCCCACTGAATGGCCCGTATTGCAGGCGTTAACATTCCAGATAACAAGCATACTGTTATCTCGCTGACCTACATCTATGGTGTTGGTCGCACTACTGCACACAAAATCTGTGCAGTGACTGGGGTCAACCCAGCTGCGAAGATCAAGGATCTGAGCGACGAGCAAATTGAACAGCTGCGTGGCGAAGTGGCGAAGTTCACCACTGAAGGTGACCTGCGTCGCGAAAACAACATGAAAATCAAACGCTTGATGGACCTGGGCTGCTATCGCGGTCTGCGCCATCGTCGTGGTCTGCCAGTACGCGGTCAGCGTACCAAGACCAACGCGCGTACTCGCAAAGGTCCGCGTAAGCCGATCCGCAAGTAATCGCACCAGCGAATCGACAGGAATTTAGTCATGGCAAAACCTGCTGCTCGTCCTCGTAAGAAAATCAAAAAGACAGTGGTTGATGGCATCGCCCATATCCACGCGTCTTTCAACAACACCATCGTGACCATCACCGACCGTCAGGGTAACGCTCTTTCCTGGGCAACCTCCGGTGGTTCGGGTTTCCGCGGTTCTCGTAAGTCCACTCCGTTCGCTGCTCAAGTAGCTGCTGAGCGTGCTGGCCAAGCTGCGCTGGAATATGGCCTGAAGAACCTCGACGTTAACGTCAAGGGCCCAGGTCCAGGTCGTGAATCCGCAGTTCGTGCTCTGAACGGCTGTGGCTACAAGATCGCCAGCATCACCGACGTGACGCCAATCCCGCACAACGGGTGCCGTCCGCCGAAGAAGCGCCGCGTGTAATCCAGGAGATTGTAAAGAATGGCTCGTTACATTGGTCCAAAATGCAAACTGGCTCGTCGCGAAGGCACCGATCTCTTCCTGAAGAGCGGTGTGCGCGCTATCGAATCCAAGTGCAACATCGAAGCAGCTCCTGGCATCCACGGCCAGCGTCGTGGTCGTCAATCCGACTACGGTACCCAGCTGCGTGAAAAGCAAAAAGTTCGTCGTATCTACGGCGTTCTGGAACGTCAATTCAGCGGTTACTACAAACAAGCCGCCGGCAAGAAGGGCGCAACTGGTGAGAACCTGTTGCAGCTGCTGGAATGCCGTCTGGACAACGTTGTATACCGCATGGGCTTCGGCTCCACTCGTGCCGAATCCCGTCAGCTGGTATCGCACAAGTCGATCAGCGTAAACGGTCAGACCGTTAACGTTCCGTCCTACCAGGTTCGTGCTGGTGACGTGGTCGCTGTTCGTGAGAAAGCAAAAAATCAACTTCGCATTGTCCAAGCTCTCGATCTGTGTGCTCAACGTGGCCGCGTAGAATGGGTAGAAGTAGACACTGAGAAGAAGTCGGGCGTTTTCAAGAACGTTCCAGCTCGCAGTGATCTGTCCGCCGACATCAACGAAAGCCTGATTGTCGAGCTCTACTCCAAGTAAGGGCTAGAAAATAGGTGCATCCATGCAGATTTCGGTAAATGAGTTCCTGACACCCCGCCATATTGATGTGCAGGTTGTCAGTCCAACCCGCGCCAAGATCACCCTCGAGCCTCTCGAGCGTGGTTTTGGCCACACCCTGGGCAACGCGCTGCGCCGCATCCTGTTGTCCTCAATGCCCGGCTGTGCAGTAGTCGAGGCCGAGATTGACGGTGTGCTCCACGAGTACAGCGCCATCGAAGGTGTACAGGAAGACGTAATTGAAATCCTGTTGAACCTTAAAGGTCTGGCTATCAAGCTGCACGGCCGTGACGAAGTTACGCTGACCTTGTCGAAGAAGGGTTCGGGGGTGGTTACCGCTGCCGATATTCAGCTGGATCATGATGTCGAGATCGTTAATCCCGATCACGTAATCGCTAACCTGGCGTCTAACGGCGCTCTGAACATGAAGCTCGTAGTAGCTCGTGGTCGTGGTTATGAGCCGGCCGACTCGCGTCAAAGCGATGAAGACGAAAGCCGCAGCATTGGTCGCTTGCAGCTCGACTCTTCGTTCAGCCCGGTTCGCCGTATCGCATACGTGGTGGAAAACGCCCGTGTCGAGCAGCGTACCAACCTGGACAAGCTGGTTATTGATCTGGAAACCAACGGTACTCTGGACCCTGAAGAGGCTATCCGCCGTGCTGCAACCATCCTGCAACAGCAGTTGGCTGCGTTCGTCGACCTCAAAGGTGACAGTGAGCCAGTGGTAGTCGAGCAGGAAGACGAGATCGATCCGATCCTGCTTCGCCCGGTTGACGATCTGGAACTGACTGTACGTTCGGCTAACTGCCTTAAGGCGGAAAACATTTACTACATCGGCGACCTGATTCAGCGTACCGAAGTAGAACTGTTGAAGACTCCGAACCTGGGCAAGAAATCCTTGACTGAAATCAAGGATGTTCTGGCCTCCCGCGGTCTGTCCCTCGGCATGCGCCTCGATAACTGGCCGCCTGCAAGTCTTAAGAAGGACGACAAGGCGACTGCCTGATCGTCGTAATCACCGAACGTTGTGTTTGGTAAGGAATGAACCATGCGTCATCGTAAAAGTGGGCGTCACCTGAGCCGCACCAGCTCGCACCGCAAGGCCATGTTCCAGAACATGGCGGTGTCGCTGTTCGAGCACGAGCTGATCAAAACTACCCTGCCGAAAGCCAAAGAACTGCGCCGCGTTGCCGAGCCGCTGATCACTCTGGCCAAGACAGACAGCGTTGCTAACCGTCGTCTGGCATTCGACCGTACTCGTTCGAAAGCTATCGTTGGTAAGCTCTTCAACGATCTGGGCAAGCGTTACGCTACCCGTGAGGGCGGCTACCTGCGCATCCTCAAGTGCGGTTTCCGCGCTGGCGACAACGCTCCTATGGCGTACGTTGAACTGGTTGATCGTGCTGTCGGCGGCGAAGCTGTATCCGCTGAGTAAGACGTCAGTCTGAAACAAGGAACCGGGCCTAGTGCCCGGTTTTTTGTGTGCCCATTCATTGTTAATTTCTATCGTTTTGCGAAATCTAATGCATTGGATGTTGTAACAATCATGGTCAATACTCTTTCTCAGCCGATTAGCCGGCAGTTCCAAGACAGACAGAGGAATATTGAGCATGAGCCAGACCAAAGTTCTTACGACCGCAAGTGGCGCTCCTGTCGCTGACAATCAGAATTCCCGTTCTGCTGGCCCCCGTGGCCCGCTGCTTCTCGACGATTTCCACCTGATCGAAAAGCTTGCCCATTTCAACCGCGAAAACATTCCTGAGCGCCGTGTGCACGCCAAGGGCTCGGGCGCCTATGGCACCTTCACGGTTTCCCGCGACATCACGCAGTACACCAGCGCCAAGCTGTTCGAGTCGGTAGGCAAGAAGACCCCGACCTTCCTGCGCTTTTCCACTGTAGGTGGTGAGCGTGGCTCGGCCGATACCGAGCGTGACCCGCGCGGTTTTGCTCTGAAGTTCTATACCGAGGAAGGCAACTGGGACATCGTCGGTAACAACACTCCGGTGTTCTTCATTCGAGATCCGCTGAAGTTTCCAGACTTCATCCACACCCAGAAACGCCTTCCCCAGAGCAACCTGAAGAGCGCCCAGGCAATGTGGGACTTCTGGTCGCACTCGCCAGAGGCTCTGCACCAGGTCACCATCTTGTTCTCCGACCGGGGTATCCCGGATGGCTACCGTCATATGCACGGTTTCGGCAGCCATACCTATAGCCTGATCAACGCGAAGGGCGAGCGGCACTGGGTCAAGTGGCACTACAAGACCAAGCAAGGGATCAAGAACCTGGCTCCGGCAGAGGCTGCTCGCTTGGCTGGCACCGATCCGGACTACGCCCAGCGTGACCTGTTCAATGCTATCGAGCGTGGTGAGTTCCCGAAATGGAGCGTTTGCATCCAGATCATGACCGAGGCCCAGGCTGCAGCGCACTACGAGAATCCCTTCGATGTGACCAAGACCTGGTCGCAGAAGGAGTTCCCGTTGATCGAGGTGGGTGAACTGGAGTTGAACCGCAACCCGCTTAACTACTTCGCCGAGGTCGAACAGGCGGCGTTTGGTCCAAGCAACATGGTTCCCGGTGTCGGGCTGTCGCCAGATCGCATGCTGCAGGGCCGGGTGTTTGCCTACGCCGATGCGCATCGCTATCGCGTTGGTACCAATCACCAGCAACTGCCGGTGAATGCGCCGCTGAGCCCGGTCAATAGCTACCAGCGCGATGGGGCGATGGCGTTTGGCACCAATGGTGGCGCAGCGCCGAACTACGAGCCGAACAGCTACAGCGACGCGCCGAAGCAAGCACCTCGTTATGCAGAGCCAGCGCTGGCTCTGAGTGGCGCAGCCGATCGCTACGATCATCGTGAGGATACGGACTACTACAGCCACGCAGGCGCTCTGTTCCGTCTCATGGATGACGGGCAGAAGGCTTTGTTGATCAACAACATTGCTGGCGCCATGGCCGGCGTTACAGCCGATGTAGTGCAGCGTCAGTTGCAACACTTCTTCAAGGCTGATCAAGCCTATGGAGAAGGTATTGCCAAAGCCTTGGGCGTATCGCTCAAGTAAGTCTAAATAAGAAGCAGAACCGCCCTCATTTGGGCGGTTTTTGCGTTATTTGTACTACTTTTCTCGGATAATCTTCACTTTTCCTGCTGTTTTTGAGTGACCTGCGAGTCAGCTTGGTTCAAACTATCCACTTTCAAGCAGGGAGATGTAGGGCGATGCAAGGTCATCCCGACGTAATCGATTACCTCAACACGTTGCTGACGGGAGAACTGGCAGCACGCGACCAATATTTCATTCATTCGCGGATGTACGAAGACTGGGGCTTCACCAAGCTCTATGAGCGCATCAACCACGAGATGGAGGAAGAGGCACAACACGCTGACGCCTTGATCCGCCGCATCCTGATGCTCGAAGGCACGCCGCGCATGCGTCCTGACGATCTCGACACTGGCACCACTGTGCCGGACATGCTGGCCAGCGACCTGCGCCTGGAATACAAAGTGCGCGCGGCACTGTGCAAAGGAATCGAGTTGTGCGAACTGCACAAGGACTATATCAGCCGTGACATCCTGCGGGTCCAACTGGCGGACACCGAGGAAGACCACACCTACTGGCTGGAAAAGCAACTGGGTCTGATCAAGTCCATCGGCCTGGAGAACTACCTGCAATCGCAGTTCTGATTGCAGGCGGCGTTGGCCATTGGCGGACGCAAGAAATAAAAAGCCCCTGGCGCCCTAAGGTGCCAGGGGCTTTTTGATGGGCCTCAGGCCCGGTCGCGGATCAGCAACGGCTTCAGATAGTGCCCGGTGTGGGACTGAGGCATCTCTGCCACCTGTTCCGGTGTACCCACCGCGATAATCTGGCCACCTTTGGAGCCGCCTTCCGGACCCAGGTCCACCAGCCAGTCTGCGGTCTTGATCACATCCAGGTTGTGCTCGATCACCACCACGGTGTTGCCGTGGTCGCGCAGGCGGTGCAGGACATCCAGCAACTGCTGGATATCCGCGAAATGCAGGCCGGTGGTCGGTTCGTCGAGGATATACAAGGTCTTGCCGGTATCGCGCTTGGACAGCTCACGGGACAGCTTGACCCGCTGCGCCTCACCACCGGACAAGGTGGTGGCCGATTGGCCGAGTTTGATGTAGGACAGGCCCACATCCATCAGGGTCTGCAGCTTGCGCGCCAGGGCCGGTACCGGATCGAAGAACTCCCGCGCTTCCTCTATGGTCATTTCCAGGACCTCGTGGATGCTTTTGCCCTTGTACTTGATCTCCAGGGTTTCGCGGTTGTAGCGCTTGCTCTTGCACACATCGCAGGGCACGTAGATGTCCGGCAGGAAGTGCATCTCCACCTTGATCAGGCCATCGCCCTGGCACGCCTCGCAGCGACCGCCCTTGACGTTGAAGGAGAAGCGTCCAGGGCCGTAGCCGCGGGAGCGAGATTCCGGCACCCCGGCGAACAGCTCGCGGATCGGGGTGAACAGTCCGGTGTAGGTGGCTGGGTTGGAACGGGGCGTGCGACCGATCGGGCTTTGGTCGATGTCCACCACCTTGTCCAGATGCTGCAGCCCATTGATGCTGTCGTGCGGTGCGGCTTCCAGGGTGGTGGCGCCGTTCAGGGCGGTGGCGCTCAGTGGGAATAGCGTGTTGTTGATCAACGTCGACTTGCCTGAGCCGGATACCCCGGTGACGCAGGTCAGCAGGCCGATTGGAATCTCCAGGTCGACATTGCGCAAGTTGTTGCCGCGGGCGCCCTTGAGGGTCAGGGACAGCTTCTTGTTGCGCGGCGTGCGCTTGGCCGGGACCACGATCTTCACCCGCCCCGACAGGTACTTGCCGGTCAGGGAGTCCGGGTGCTCCATGACCTCGGCCGCAGTGCCTTCGGCGACGATCTGGCCGCCATGCACTCCGGCTCCCGGGCCGATATCCACCACATAGTCGGCCAGGCGGATGGCGTCTTCGTCGTGTTCGACCACGATCACCGTGTTGCCGATGTCCCTCAGGTGCTTGAGGGTGCCCAGCAGGCGATCGTTGTCCCGCTGGTGCAGGCCGATGGATGGCTCGTCGAGGATGTACATCACCCCCACCAGGCCGGCGCCGATCTGGCTGGCCAGGCGGATACGCTGGGCCTCACCGCCGGACAGGGTGTCGGCACTGCGGTCCAGGGTCAGGTAGTCGAGCCCGACATTGACCAGGAACTGCAGGCGCTCGCGGATTTCCTTGAGGATCTTGTCGGCGATCTCGCCACGGCGCCCGGTGAGCTTGATGGTGCCAAAGTAATCGGTGGCATCGCCGATAGGCAGGCTGGTGACGGCCGGCAGGGTCTTCTCTCCGACCCAGACATGCCGCGCCTCGCGACGCAGCCGCGTCCCCCGGCAATCGGGGCAGGGCTGGGTGCTGAGGAACTTGGCCAGCTCCTCGCGCACGGTGGCCGACTCGGTTTCGCGGTAGCGGCGCTCCAGGTTCGGTACGATGCCCTCGAACGGATGGGAGCGCTTGACGATGTCGCCCCGATCGTTCAGGTACTTGAAGTCGACGTTCTGCGTGCCACTGCCATTGAGGATGACCTTCTGCTGGTCGGCCGGCAGCTGGTTGAACGCAACCTCCAGGCTGAAGCCATAGTGGGCGGCCAATGAACCGAGCATCTGGAAGTAATAGACGTTGCGCCGGTCCCAGCCGCGGATCGCCCCTTCGGCCAGGGTCAGTTCGCCATTGACCAGGCGCTTGATGTCGAAGAACTGCTTGACCCCCAGGCCATCGCAGGTCGGGCAGGCGCCGGCCGGGTTGTTGAAGGAAAACAGCTTGGGTTCCAGCTCGCTGATGGCATGGCCGCAGATCGGACAGGCGAAGCGGGCGGAGAAGATCATTTCTTCCCCGGGCTCGTCGTCCATCGGCGCCACCAGGGCAATGCCGTCCGCCAGTTTCAGGGCCGTCTCGAAGGACTCGGCCAGGCGCTGCTGCAGGTCGGCCCGCACCTTGAAGCGGTCGACCACCACATCGATCGAATGCTTCTTCTGTTTATCCAGCTTCGGCAGCTCGTCCAGTTCGAACAGCTTGCCGTTGACCCGGGCACGAACGAAGCCCTGGGCCCGCAGCTCCTCGAATACCGACAGGTGCTCTCCCTTGCGCTCGCGGATCACCGGCGCCAGCAACATCAGTTTGCTGCCCTCGGGCTGGGCCAGCACCAGGTCGACCATCTGGCTGACGGTCTGGGCTTCCAGCGGGATATCGTGGTCCGGGCAGCGCGGAGTACCGACGCGGGCATAGAGCAGGCGCAGGTAATCGTAGATTTCGGTGATGGTACCGACCGTCGAGCGCGGGTTGTGGGAAGTGGATTTCTGTTCGATGGAAATCGCCGGGGACAGTCCTTCGATGGTGTCCACATCGGGCTTTTCCATCATCGACAGGAACTGCCGGGCGTAGGCCGACAGCGACTCGACATAGCGGCGCTGGCCTTCGGCGTACAAGGTGTCGAAAGCCAGGGATGACTTGCCGGACCCAGACAGACCGGTGATGACGATCAACTTGTCCCGGGGCAGGGTCAGGTCGATGTTCTTCAGGTTGTGGGTACGGGCCCCACGAATCAGAATCTTGTCCAAAAGAGGCCTCGATCGGCGGGCGTAAAGGCAGGAGTATAAAACTAAACACTGGATGGATGCACACCATTGGCGGTGGTTTTTCGATCGCCGGGAAGGGCTGCGCGGCAAAGCGTCGCCATATATCCCCTCAATCGATCGGACTGGTAGAATCGCCGCCGGTTCATACGAGGTTATTCCATGCACGATCCCCACAGCGAACGCATGAGTGGTGGCGAGACCCGCGCGGCAAGCGGCCTGGCCTTGGTGTTCGCCTTCCGTATGCTTGGCATGTTCATGGTGTTGCCGGTCCTGGCGACCTATGGAATGGATCTGGCGGGTGCCACACCGGCCCTGATCGGCCTGGCGATCGGCGCGTACGGCCTGACCCAGGCGTTGTTCCAGATTCCCTTCGGCATCATTTCCGACCGCATCGGGCGGCGCCCGGTGATCTACCTGGGCCTGATCGTGTTCGCCCTGGGCAGCGTGCTGGCAGCCAACGCGGATTCCATCTGGGGTGTGATCGCCGGACGTATCCTGCAGGGCGCGGGAGCGATTTCCGCGGCGGTGATGGCGCTGTTGTCCGACTTGACTCGCGAGCAGCACCGGACCAAGGCCATGGCCATGATCGGCATGACCATCGGTCTGTCCTTCGCCGTGGCGATGGTGGTCGGTCCGCTGCTGACCCGTAGCTTCGGCCTTTCGGGGCTGTTCCTGGCCACCGGGGCCATGGCCCTGGTGGGTATCCTGATCATCGCCTTCATCGTGCCGCGTTCTACCGGCCCGCTGCAGCACCGCGAGTCCGGCGTGGCGCGCCAGGCCCTGGTCCCCACGCTCAAACACCCCGACCTGTTGCGCCTGGACCTGGGCATCTTCGTGCTCCACGCGATGCTGATGTCGAGCTTCGTCGCATTGCCCCTGGCTCTGGTGGAAAAAGCCGGCTTGCCCAAGGAGCAGCATTGGTGGGTGTACCTGACCGCGCTGCTGATTTCGTTCTTCGCCATGATCCCGTTCATCATCTATGGCGAGAAGAAACGCAAAATGAAACGAGTCTTGCTGGGCGCGGTGAGTACGCTGCTGCTCACCGAGCTATTCTTCTGGGAGTTCGGCAACGGCTTGCAAGCGCTGGTGATCGGCACCGTGGTGTTCTTCACCGCTTTCAACCTGCTGGAGGCTTCCCTGCCATCGCTGATCAGCAAGGTCTCGCCGGCGGGCGGCAAGGGAACGGCGATGGGGGTGTACTCCACCAGCCAGTTCCTCGGTTCGGCATTGGGCGGCATCCTCGGCGGCTGGTTGTTCCAGCATGGCGGTTTGTCGGTTGTGTTCCTCGGATGCGCAGGTCTGGCTGCACTCTGGCTGGCCTTTGCTGTTACCATGCGCGAGCCCCCGTATGTGACGAGCCTGCGCTTGCCGTTATCGCCCGAAGCGATCCGCGAAGCCGGCCTGGTCGAGCGCCTGAAGGCTGTCGCAGGGGTAACAGATGCCGTGGTGGTAGCCGAGGAGGCTGCCATTTACATCAAATTGGACACCGAATTATTGGATCGCGCGACCCTCGAGCAGCTGGTCAATCCAGCGCCTTCGTCGCGTGAAGCCTAGGAGAACGTTATGGCCCGTGGGGTTAACAAAGTCATATTGGTCGGCACTTGCGGCCAGGATCCCGAAGTTCGCTACCTGCCTAACGGTAACGCCGTGACCAACCTGAGCCTGGCCACCAGCGAACAGTGGACCGACAAGCAGACCGGCCAGAAGGTCGAGCGTACCGAGTGGCACCGTGTATCGATGTTCGGCAAGGTCGCCGAGATCGCCGGCGAATACCTGCGCAAGGGTTCGCAGGTGTACATCGAAGGCAAGCTGCAGACCCGCGAGTGGGAAAAAGACGGCATCAAGCGCTACACCACCGAGATCATCGTCGACATGCAGGGCACCATGCAGCTGCTGGGCGGCCGTCCTCAACAGGGCGACCAACAGGGCGGCGGCAACAACTACCAGCAGTCCGCACCTCGCCAGCAGGCACCACGCCCGCAACAGGCTCCGCAGCGTCCAGCGCCACAACAGCCTGCGCCGCAGCCGGCACCGGACTTCGACAGCTTCGATGACGATATTCCGTTCTAAGCTGCTCCCCGGAACTTCTCTGAAGTCTCCTGCGAAAACCCCCGCCTAGCGGGGGTTTTCATTTCTACTCTACCGGACGTACAAACCCCCGGTGCGTCGGCAATCGCCCGGGGGCATGAGCAAGACACCATGGATGGAGGTCTTACATAAGGCGCTGCAAGCGGCTGCCTGGGGGCATCGTGAATGGGCCGCCAGGCCACCATCTGGCGATTGGCCTGGGCACCGGTATCGCCCTCGGACGCCAGGCGCGATGACCGTGTCGTCGTTCAGTGGCCTGGGGCGCAGCTTCTATCTGCTCCAGCTCGCGGCCTTGCTGAATGCCGTGGGGCCCGTTGCGGGCACCTGCACAAGACGGGCGATGCGCTGCTGTTTTCCGCCTCCGTCGCCATTGCCACCTTCGCCGATGTCTTGTCCCGGGCCTTGTGCGATTGGCTGGGCGATGAGTATGACCGCCAGCGCCTGCTGGCGTCATTCCCTTCGGTGCCCTGGTCGGTGGCGCATTCGCCGAGACGTTGGGCACAAGCACAGCCATGGCAGTGCTCGGCTTGCTGATCATCCTGGCCGTGACGCCTTGCATGTTCAGCGGGGCGCTGGTCCGGGTGCTGGGCATGAACGATGATCGGCTCAGGAATGCCTGCAACGACCTCTACCCCGGGGCTGTCGTAGATTGACGCAGGGGGCGCTGGCCCTCACCGCCCGAGCATCGCTGATGCACTGTGCGCTGCGGTCCGCTGAAGGCAGCCGTAGCGCACAGCCAGTTCAGCCACATTGGCCGACCGGGTTCCTACAGCGCCACCCGCCGCAGGCGCCCAGCCAGGGCCACCACCCGCTGGTCTGGCGTGGGAATCGCCCGGCCACTCAGGCCCATGCCCTCGCTGACCAGCACCGCGCCCTCGACACAACACAAGTTGGAGGGCGTATCCAGGCCACTGGCCAGAACCTGTACGCTGCGCTGTTGCAGGTCGCAGCGCAGCAGGCGCCCGCTGAAACGGGCGAATCCGCCGTGCAAGGCCTCGCCGGACCAGTCCGGCTGCAAGGGTTGCAACAGCCGGTCGCACAACTCCAGCACCAGGATCCGCCCTTGTGGGTCCAGGGCCAGCCCGGTGGGTAATTGCAGCCCGCGTACCAACACCTCGATCCGTCCGTTGTCGGGCCAGGCCCGGATCACCTGGCCGGCCTTGTCGGCGAACTCGATACCCAGGCGCGCCGGGTCGCGGCGCAGTTCGCCGGAAAACAGGCTGATCAGCACCGCCCCGGTCTGCGGCTCGTACACCAGGGTTACCGGCACGGCTTCCTGGCCCTGGTCCAGGTCGGGCAATTGCGCCAGGACCTGTTCGCCGTCATCGACGAACTCCACCAACTGGTTGGTATCGGGCTTGACCGCCAGCCAGCTGCGACGCCCAGGGTGGTAGCACAGCGAGTTGAGGTTGCCGCGGCTGTGGAATACCGGTTCGGGCGGGCTGTATTGCAGGTCGACGAGCTTCGAGCCGGCGACATAGTCGGTCTGGCTGGCCAGGCAACGCCCGGCTCCCAGGGCGATGTCCGACAGGCCCATGATTTCATCGCGCAACATCCGCGACTGCATGTTCATCGAGCGAAAGCCCTGGGCCAGGACCTCGGGTGGCAAGTATTCACCGGGAGCTTGCGGGTCCGGACGCAGGCGGCTGATGCGCCCACTGAAGGGTTGGTCCGCCAGCCCGGAGCCGGCTTCGGCCAGCAGCAGGCTGCCGTCGGCTTGCAGGCAGAGGCCGCGGGGGTTCACCAACCCTTCGACGACCACCTTGCTGGGGCGCAGGTTTTCCTGGGCTTGGCCGGGGATGAGCAATGCAATTGGCATACGGGTTCTCCCTCACAATTAGCGCGACCCATCACTGCAGCGGCTGCCAGGGTTCATTGGTGAACCAGCACTTGAGCAGGGCTCTCTGGCTGGCGGACATCGAGCGCACCACCGGCATGTACAAGGTGGTGCCGAGGTATTCCTGGGAGGTGCGTGCCAGGATCATCTGGCGTGATCCCCAGACGGCGTCCTGCTGATCGAGTGCGATGTAGCGGGACATGGCGGGGAAGGCCAGGTAGTGAAAACGCAGCACATGCTTGTACACCTGGTCCCAGGTGACAGTACTACCCGGCGCAATACCGAAATCGGTGATGGCGTATTTGCGCAGGTTGATGAAAAAACCGTTGTCGTCGCTGTTTTCGACCGCGCAGTTCAAGGTGACAAAACCGGCCTGCGCCGCGGAACCGGGCCTGAGGCTGACCTTGAAACTCACGCTGGATTGGCCTGCCTTGACCGTTTGCCGGGGGGCGAAGTCCAGGAAGTCCCAGAACTCGGGGCTTATGTAGGGGGCTTTCGGATCGTCGTTGCAGGGGCCGGGAGTGATGATGATCACCGTGTCCTTGGTCACCGGTTGGCCCAGTTGACTCAAGCTCAAGGTGATATCGAGGCCCTCGGGGTAATCCTCAAGATACAGATTGCGTTGATTGGAACTCAGGCGATAAGTCTGTTCGATGGCGTCGATGTTGATCGGTCTGGGCTTGGGGGTGGTGGGATAGTAGCGCGTCAGCGGAGCCTTGATGGCAATTGGCTCCTGGCTGGCCAACTGGCGTTGTGCGGGCGTCAGCGGCAGGTCAAGGATGCCGCCATATACGTAGTAGTCCGATAGCGGAGTCTTGAGCGGATCCAGGGTAGTCAGTGTCGTCGAGCCAAGGTTGATCGAGACATTGCCGAAGTTCGCATTGGGGCCGATGGGCGAGGTGTTGTCGGTTCGAACGCTGCGAAACGCCTGCTTGGGAATGATATTGAGCATGTCGAGGCTCAGCAGGTTGTTGTCGAGCACGCTCGCGTAGCCGGCGCTGCCTGTGGACGGATTGATGAGCTGGCGCCCGGCGGTGACGATCAGTGGTTCCCCGGCAAAGGCGGGAGCAAGGGTGCCGACCACGCGGCCGATGCTTGGGTTGGAGGTGTACTGGTGGGCGGCGTAGTCGGCGTC
Organism: Pseudomonas piscis; assembly: GCF_009380155.1. Classification (GTDB taxonomy): domain Bacteria; phylum Pseudomonadota; class Gammaproteobacteria; order Pseudomonadales; family Pseudomonadaceae; genus Aquipseudomonas; species Aquipseudomonas piscis. The sequence goes on from NZ_WHUV01000007.1 coordinate 44,343, forward strand.
CAGTTGCGCCGTGGTCATTTTCGGGCACATCTCGAACATGACGAAGCGCACGACGATGCCGGTCGCGCCGGGGGCCTCGATGATGGAGCACAGGAGCGGGTTGTCCTTGTTGTAGCTGACGATCTGGTCGCGAGAGAAAGTGACCTGAAAACTGCCGCTGATACGGTTGGACCCCGGCGCATCCTGCTCTGGGTCGAGAATCCGGATGGCCACGTCATAACTGCTACATACCGTATTGCCCTTGACCAGCAACTGCGGAGGCGTGCTGTTGCCGATCTGCAGGCCGCCGAGGAAAATCTGCGAGCTGATGGTGCCGGTCGGGTCCAGGTCGACCATCATCGGCCCGGTCACCGGTGCCGCGCCGGTGACCGGGTCCACCGACCCCAGCAGGTAGAACGGTTCGCCGACAAGATCCCCCTGGGTGCTGATGTTGCCGGGCGTGCCCTGGGAACTGATGGCGACGCTGTCCAGGGTGACGACATGCTGCCCGTAGTGGTTCCAGCCACCGGCGGTGTAGTAGGTGCCTGTCGGTGCATTGATCATTTCGGTCAGTTGGTCGTCGCTATAGACCTCGGCCTCGGGGTACAGGGTCGAGGTGGTCAGGTCGAAAAGTGACAGTGTTGCTTTGCTGTCGGGATTGGTGGGATCGCTGGGAATGGTGGGCGAGTTGTTGGGCAGGCTGACGTTGGCCTCGATCCCGCCCCAGAAGTTCAGCCGCGGTCCATTGAGAATACTCATGATTCACTCCTTGCCCTTGGTGGCTGGGCTGCTGGGGGATTGGGCGAACTTGAACAGGTAGGAAAAATCGGCCTTTTGCAGGCTGTTGATCGGTGTTGCCATGGAGTGGCAGTTGGTGCAGCTGCTGTTGGGCTGGATGTAGCTCTCCATGGTCACGTTGGCCGACAGTTCAGGGGTCGTCTGGCCCATGGGCGCGCCAGGGTTGGGCGTAGTACTCCATTGGGTGGTGATCAACTGGTAGTACTTGAATACCGAGGCCTGAACCTGCGGCAGCGCCTGGTACTCGCTGTTGAGCTTGGTCGTGGCGTCGGTCAACGGGGTAAAACGGTCCAGTGGGTTGGGGGTGGTGAAACTCATCCCCGGCTTCGGCGTGCAGGTCATGTGGCCATTGTTCAGGATCCAGTTGCAGGGGCTCTGATTGACCTTGTCGGCAGGCGCCTTGGCATCGAAGTAGGAGTACGCGATTCCTGGCTGCGGTTGATTGACCCACTGGTCCCTTTGCTTGACCTTGGGCGGCACATTGTCGACCTGCTCGAAGGTCGACCAGATCCACTGTGGAAACCCCTCGACCTTGTTGACGATGTGCAGCCCCACCAGGCCTAGCGTCGCTTGAGCCGTACCGTTGGCCACTCCTTGTGCATCGAACGTGGTGATCTGGGCCTGCATGTGCAGGTAGCGGCTGGGATCATCCTTTGAGGTGAGTATTCGCCAGCTGGATTTGATCTCGTTGGTCGCATTGGGGAAGTTGATGTTGCTGGCCTTTGCAACGACATCGGCGTTGTAGAACTGGTTGTTGACGATGTAGTCGTAGGAAACCTGATTGGCGGCAATCTGGTAATAGGTCGGATTGCCGTTCTGGTCGATCAGCCAGCCGCCCACGGCCTGGTTGTCGTTGGCCGTTGCGGTGTTCTTGCGCCCTGCGATATTGATCAGCTTGAGGACCTTGGCCATAGGTGGCGAATTCCATGGACCGGGGTCCTGCCCTTGAGGCAGGAAAACCTCATTCACGCCCTTGTAGCTCTGCCACACAGTATCGCCAGGACTGCCCAGGGTTTTGCTGCAATCGGCGACGCCACGTTGCCCGGCCAGGGCTGGCCAGTTCAAGGCGATGAACATCTGCCAGCTGTATTGATCGAAGGCCTGCTGCGATGCCCCGGCCGCGGGGACCACCGGCAGCGGCGGGCATTGGCCGACGGTCTGCGAGGTCACCGCCATGGGCTGCAGGGCACTGGCCGGCAGGCTGGCCGCGGCCAACAGCAGCAGCGCGGTGAAACGGCTCCAATGATTCATGAGGCGGCTCCTGTCACTGCGAAATGGGCGCGAGTTGGTTCCACTGCGGCCGTGCACCGTTCTTCAGCGATGGCGGTGGGGTGAAGAGCTGGCAGTCCGGCGGGTTGGACGGGCACATCTGCGCCACCTGGTCCCAGGTCTTGGCCGGGTCCGGCTTGGCGTTGCTCCAGTTGCGGTAGTTCTGGCTGACGATGGGGGCGTTGGCCACGCTGGCATCGCCGGAGAAGTAGAACGACTGCGGGTGCTGGTAGGCCGGCTGGCCCGGACCGTCGCTGGTGGCCTGCTTATTGAAGGCATAGCCGAACAGGATCGGTGGCTGGCCCTGGGGTTTGAGCTCCAGGGCATAGGCCAGCACGCTGCCGCCCAGGTTCTGGCTGCGGCTGGCGCTGTAGGGCAGGTGCTTGACGAAGTCCTGGCGCGGCGGATGGTTCATTGGCGAGAACATGCAGCAGGCCGGCATGTCCTTGGGCCGGTCCTCGGGGTAGGTGAGGAAGTAGGCCTTGTTGCCCAGGGAGACGAAGGAACAGGTGTAGTTGTTGTCCTTGATCGGGAAGATCGGCAGGCAGTACTTCTCGTAGTGCTCCATCATCGCCCCGGTGCCGTCGCCGTCGGCCGGGACGTAGGTGTTGTCGTAGTAGCTGGTGCCCTGGGACACCGTGTAGTCGCTCGGTTGCAGGGTGCTGGGCGGGCTGCTGTAGGGCGGCTGGTTCTTCTCGTAGTTGTTGGTGACCCGGTACATGGTCCAGTCGCTGATCCAGGTCGCGGGGAACTGCGGGTCGGCCGGCTCACCGGCCTTGCGCTTGGCGATGCAGTTGTTGTTGAGGACGGTGCAGCCCTTGGTGTTGTGCACGCCCATGTTGAAATACACGTTGTCCGGGTACTTTTCGGCCCACAGCGGCTGGCTGGTGCACAGCAGCAGGGCCGATAGCAGCAGGCGCTTGAGGAAACTGGCGTTCATCTGGCTCTCCTTTGCAGAAGCCGGGCGCCAAGGGGCGCCCGGCATGCCATCGCATGGCGGCGGTTCAGCTGTGTGAGTATTTGTTGATATCCAGAGGAAGGGGCGGGTAGCCGGTGCTCACCAGGTCCCTGGCCCAGACCTCCAGCACCTGCCGCCGGCTCTGCGGCAGATCCCGGGTGATGGGCATCGCCAGGGTACTGGCCTCCTGGTACTCCTTGCTGATCAGGGTGATGAACTGTTCAATCGCGCCCTCGATGCGTTGCAGTGAGTCGAGCGGCATGAACTTGTTCATGATCGGGTAGAGGTAATAGAAGGGCCGGAGGATTTTCGGGAAGATGAACTCGTTCCAGATCCGCCGGCTGGCGTCGTTGGCCGTACACATTCCGTTCCAGGCGTTGATGAAGTCCCCAAGCATCAGCGGATCTTGTGGCAACACCCGCAACGGCGACAGGAAGTCGGTGAAGGCGTCGGTGTAGGAGAAGCTGAACGGAATGGCTGGCGGGCTCTGCGGGTTGTCCTGGACGAAGAAGCGCACTGTGGGGAAGCCAGGCGCGACAGCCTTCACCTTGAGCTGGGCGATGCCGGCGGCGTTGGTCTGGATGCTGGTCACGGTGTAGCTGACGGTACTGCCCAGATCGTCATTGATCTTGCCGATCCTGTCCTGGGCCTGATCGAACTCCAGGCAGGGTCGCAGATTCACCGCCGCCGCACATGACAGGTAGCTCTGGTAGCTGACAGGCTCCATGCCCGGCAGGTCTGCCTTCTCAAGGTTCCGGGTGATGGTGTTCAGGGTCCGGCCGCTGCCCACCCGATGTACATTGGCCTGTGGCGGGGCTCCGACGAACTGCGGCTTGATCGATTCATTCTTCCCCATGTTCTCCGGATAGTTTTTGAACAGGTAGAAGTCCGCCTTGTTGCTGAACGCCAGGTAATAGTCGCTGGTGGTCAGCATGTAGGCGTTGTTGTACTCGGCGACCCACAGGGTGGTTCCGGCCGGAGCGGGCTGGCCATTCTTCTGCACCATGATGTTAAGCGTGCGGCTGTCGCCCACATCGATGAAGCTGCCGCTCTCGATGACCTCCGCGGTCCACAGCTGCTGCTTGGCGGCGATGGTCTGGGTGTTTTGCACGCGTAGCGCCAGGTTGCCCTGTTGCAGCTTGGCCTGGGCCGCGGCGTCCAGGGGCAGGTCCAGCAGGCCGGAACGCTTGTCGAATGCCGTCTGTTGGTACTGCTCGAAACCGAAGCGGGTCAGGGCGGTGAAGGTCTTGCCGTCCGAGCCCAGTACGCCCAGCTCATAGTCGCCAACGTTGAATTTGCCCGCCACTGGAAGGCCAGTGTTCAGCCGTTCCGGATCGGGATCGACCGCGCCGTCATGGGGTGTCGGGTAGATCGGGAAGGTATTGCCCAGGTCCAGGGACAGGGTATCGCCATGCAGCTCGGCGCTGAGTACTCCCAGGTTGACCGTAGTCGGACTGCTGGGTGTGCCGCCCATGTCTCCCGGAATTGCCTTGTAGTACTGCACCTGCATATCGGGAGCCAGGCGCTGGCCGGCCGGCGCGGTGGGGAACTCGTTTTTCAGCCAGAGGCCCAGGACGCCGGAGGTGCGGCTGTGGGCCGGGTTGAAGAAGATCTCGGTCGGGCTATCCAGGCCCATCTGGTACAGCATCTGTAGCCTGGACATGTCCCAGGGCGCCTGGGAGTGGCTGTTGACCACCTTGAAATCATTGAACAAGCCGTTCTTGTCATAGACGGTCAGGTAGGTCGTGAACCTGAGCATCAACCCCTGGGCATCCGGGTTGCTGTTCATTTCATCCTGCAGGTTCTGCAGCAATTGCGAACCACCTATGACCCAGTCCAACTGGTCCTTGGTAAAGCAGGACTGCCAGGTGCACGTCACATAGACCAGGCCGTGGAATGTCGCCGCCCAGTTGAAGTCGAGGAAGCGGTTGAGCATGCGACAACCCTGTTTCAGGGTCACGCCACAGGTGTCATCGCCCAGCACGATCTTGTCGAAATACAGGGCGGTGAAGTTGTTCTGCCAGGGGCTGATGTCGACAAAGCGTGCCGGCGTCGGTCCAGGATTGCCGAACGGGTTGCCCAGCAGCTGGTAGGTCTTGTTTACCAGTGGATCAGTGTCGATGTAGCTGTTGACCCTGGTCTCGCCGCCGATGATCACCGATCGGGCCTTCTGGTAGTTGACGGTGCCACAGGAGTTGTCGCCGAACAGGTCCCATTCGGCGGGAGTCATGGGGTAGGCGTCGGTCTTGCCGTTGCTGGGCACCTGCAGCACATAGTCCGGGACGTCGGAATAGGCCAGTGGGGCGATGGCCCACGGCATCAGCGTCTCAGGGGCATTCTTGTCGTTGATTCCGTATTTGCTCAGGAAACGCCAGTTCATCTGCATCTGCACCGCGTCGTACAGCGGCAGCACATCGTTGTTGTTGAAGGTCGGTGGGTTCCAGTACATGAACCCATTGAGGTAGATCCGGGGAAAGTTCAAGACACTCATGATCTGCTCTCCTTAGCGTTTCCACTGGGCGCGTTTGAGCGACCAGACGTAATCCAGTCTCTGGTAGCCGACGAAGTCGGAGTCCGGCAGTACGGTGGTGGGGTAGAGAATTCCACCCTGGTGATCGAGGTTGAAGGGGAAGAAGGTGTTGTTCTTCGTCGAGTAGGCTGCGGTGTTGTGGCAGGCCAGGCACGATGAACTGCCCTGGAATGCCGACTCCAGCTGGGAGTTGGCCAACAGCTTGGGCTCGGCCTGATGCCGGTCGTACTGCACGCCGATCAGCTCGTACTGGGCCAGTTCCGGGTACTGCTGCTGATAGGTGCTGTTCACCGGCTTGGCCGCTTCGGTGGGGCCGGTGGTATTGGTCATGGGCTGGGGTGGAGATGCATTGGTGACGGTGTACTTGGGGTTGTTGCGATTCTCGAAGGTGGTCCACACCCAGTCCGTCGTCAGCTTGTTGATCACATGCATGCCGCTCAGCGCGGCGTAGCCCACCTGGTAGTTGCCAGTGCTGTCCACGTAGTAGGCCTGGGAAATGTAGTAGCCGTCCTTGGCCAGCAGGGACATGAAGTCCTTGTTGGTGCCGATCCAGAACCAGGAGGTTTTCAATTCCCAGGCCGTGGCCGGAAAGTCCAGGTTGTCGGTGAGCCCGGCCAGGCCGTTGCGGTTGTAGATTGCCTTGTCGAGGATGTAGTTGAAGGTGTCCTCGCCCATCATCAGGTGGAAGCGCACCAACTGTTCCTTGTTCGATGGCGGGACCGGCGGGTTGGGGCTCATCTTCAAGGCCAGGCCATCGACCTGCTGGATGCCGTTCTGTGGGCTGCCGGGGGTGTCGTTGCCAAGAAACTGGAATAACCCCTTGGGATCCATGCCCTGCTCTTGTGCCTTTTGCGTCACCTGGCTCGGCAGGTTCTCACGGGAGCTGTAGGGCAGCGGCTGTGCACCATTGACCAGGTAGACCTGATCGGCAGGCTTGAAGGTCTCCCAGACCCGAAGGCTGCCCTGCTGGGTCGCTTGCTGGTTCAGGCACACGAACCAGTTCCAGGCCATGGTGTCCGGGCTTTGCTGGAAGGTCTTGAAGGTGCCGTCCCGGTCACCCGCGAACTTGAGGAAGTCGTTGCATTCGAAAGTGCTGGCTGCCTGGGCTTGCGCAAGGCAACCCAGCATACCGAGCACTATAGGGATGGTTCGCCGCATGGAATCTCCTTGGCCTGAGCCGTATCGTCATAGGGGCGCCCTAGGAAATGCGCTAGGAGCAGGTGCTTTACCGCAGTGGCCGGTAACTGCTCCGGCAGTGGTAAATCGCAATCGGTGATCAACAAGGGGCCGACCTGCTCGTTGCTCGGCAAGCGTCCATGGCTGCCGCGAATCAGTCCGGTGTCCAGGGGGATCAAGTCCATGTAGTAGCGAAAGCCGAGCTTCTTCTGCAGCAGGCGGCGCGCCACTCGCAGCTTGGGAAAGCGGATCGCCGGATCGACGAACAGCTCCAGTGGGTCGTAGCCCGGCTTGCGGTGGATATCCACGGTGCGGGCGAAGTCCGGGGCCAGGCGGTCGTCCAGCCAGTAGTAGTAATCGAACCAGAAGCCCGGTGCGGCCACCGCCACCAGCTCGCCGCTGCGCGGATGGTCGAGCTGCCAGGCCCGCTGCTCGTGCTTGTCCAGCACCTGCTCGATGCCGGGCTGGCGTTGCAGCAGCGCCTTGACCCGGGCGATGTCTTGCGCACGGTGCACATACACGTGGGCAATCTGGTGGTCGGCCACCGCAAAGGCAGCGCTGGCGCCGGGGTCCAGCAGCTCCCAGGCCACCGAGTGGCGCACTTGCAACAGGCCCTGTTCGCGCAGGATGCGGTTGATGGAGATCGACTGCTGAACCGCCTCGATGCCGTATTCGGAAACCAGCATCACCGCCGCATCCTGTGCCCGGGCGAAGTCCAGCAAACGCCCAACCTCATGGTCGATGGCCCGTACCTCATCGGCGATGGACGGGTGCTCGGGTCCTACCCGTTGCAGGCTGTAATCCAGGTGCGGCAGGTAGACCAGCTGCAGGTCGGGACGGGTGATCTGGAACTCGGCCATGGCGCAGTCGACGATCCAGCGGCTGGAGGCGATCCCGGCGGCCGGCCCCCAGAAGCCCGGGAACGGAAACTCGCCGATCTGCTGCTCGATGCGCTGGTGCAGGTCCGAAGGCGAGGAGTACAGGCCGAACAACTTGCGCCCGTCGGCCGGGTAGTGGGGGCGCGGGGTGATCGCGGCGTCCACCTCGGCGTACATGTTGAACCACCAGAACAACTGGCTGCAGCGCAGGCCGGGGATCTCCCGTTGCAGGGCCTGCCAGACCTTTTCGCCCTGGACCAGGGCGTTGGGTTGCAGCCAGAAGCGCACTTCGGCCTGGTCGCGAAAGTACCAGCCGTTGCCGACGATACCGTGCCCCGAAGGGGGCAGGCCGGTGATGAACGAAGCTTGTACCGTCGAAGTCACCGCCGGGAAAACCGGGCGCAGCTTGGCCATCCGCGCCCTTTGCAACAAGGCGTTGATCCGTGGCGTGGCCGCTCCCAGCAGGCTGGGGGTCAGGCCCACCACGTTGATCAGCAGCAGCGGCTGGCGGGCGCGCTCAGTAGGCATGGGCGGGGCTCTCCAGGGTGCTGGATTGGGCACGCAGCAACTGGCGCTGGCGCAGTTGTCCCTCGACCCACTGCAATTCCGCGGCAATACCCCGCAGCAGCGCCTGCTGGCCATCCGGACGCAGGGTGTCGGGCAGCACGTTCCAGCTGTAGGTCTCGACCTCCAGCACCGGTTGGAAATGCGGATGCTCGGCGAGGAAGTCGAAGGTGCGCAGCAGGGCCTGCTGGCTGCCGTGAAGCTCGGCCAGCAGGAACTGCTCGCTGAACAGCGGCACATGGAAATGGATCCGCAACTCCGGGCATTGTCCCAGCGCCGGCGCCGTTGCCTTTAGTGCAGCGGGCAGGTCGGCCCAGGCCAGCAGTTGCCCGCTGGCATCCCGGGCCTTGACCTGATGCAGGTAGGTGGCTTCGACGAAGTTGCCCAGGGCCTGCAGGACCTGCTCGCGGCGCCGGCGATCGGCGAATGGCAGCTGGCAGACCAGGGCGTTGGACAGCTGGATCTTGCCCACCGGTACCCGGGCCGCCAGCAGGCGCTCGAGGGCTTGGTAGCAGTCTTCGAACATCACCGCCTGGTGGCAGACATCGAAGCACAAGGCCAGGTAGCCGTGATGGGGATCGACGCTGCGCCAGTGCTTGAAGAAGGCGATGGCCTGCTCGGTATTCTCCAGCACGCAGTCCGGCTCCATCTCCAGGCACACCAGGATCCGCTTGCCGCTCTGACGATGCAGGCTGGCCAGTTCGGCGGTCAGTTGCCGCAGTTGCTCCTCGGCCTGCTGTTGCTGGGCCGGGTCCCAGCTGGCGGCATAGCCCAGGGGCACGCTGGAGATCACCCCCTGGTGACAGTCCAGGGGCAGCGCGGCAGCCAGCAAATGGGCCAATTGCAGGCTGTATTCCAGGCGCGGCGGCTCGGCCCAGGTTGGCCGGTAGACCTCGGCCTTCACCACGCCCTCATGGAACTGGCCATAGGGGAAGCCATTGAGCGAGGTCAGGCGCAGCCCGCACTCGTGCAGCAAGTCGAGGAAGGCCTCGCGGGCCTCTGGCTGCTGCAACTGGGCGGCGGCCCGGGCGCTGATCCACAGGCCGCTGTCCTGGACCGCCAGCCCCCGCTGCCGGCGCACGCCCTGGAACTGTTCCTGGATCGACGCCCGCAGGGCCGCGAGGTCCGGCGCCGGGTGCACGTTGCCGCAATAGCCCAGTTGCGCAGCGCTCCAGCCGCTCCGGCTGCTCATTTGACCACCGGCTCCTGGCCCCGCAGGGCAGAGTTGTCTTGCCACTGCCGACGCTGGTCGATGGGCAGCGCAGTGCTGACCAACTGCTTGTCCAGTTGCCCGCTCTGGGCGAAGAAGTCCACCGGATTGTGGAACAGCACCTGCTCCACCTGGGCTTCGCTGAAGCCGGCGGCAAGCATCGCCTGCCCGGTCTTGGGCACCTTGAGCGGGTCGCTGATGCCCCAGTCGGCGGCGCTGTTGACCACCATCTTCTCGGTGCCGTACTGCTGTAGCAGGGCCACCATGCGCTGCTCGGACATCTTGGTGTTGGGGTAGATGGAGTGCCCGCGCCAGCAGTCGCTGTCCAGCACCAGGGGCAGGGTCAGCTCGTTGAGGTGGTCGATGATCACCAGGTGTTCGGCGATCCCCACCTCGCGGATCACCGCCAGGGTGCGCTTGGTGCCGCCGATCTTGTCCCGGTGCGGGGTGTGCACCAGCACCGGCAGGTTGAATTGCCTGGCCAGTTCGAGCTGGGCAGCGAGAAAGCGATCCTCTTCGGGGGTGATGTCGTCGTAGCCGATCTCGCCGACGGCCACCACGCCGTCCTTGACCAGGTAGCGCGGCAGGATCTCCAGCACCTCGTTGGCCACCGACAGGTCGTTGGCCTCCTTGGGATTCAGGCCGATGGTGCAGAAATGGTGGATGCCGAACATGCTGGCGCGAAAACGCTCCCAGCCCAGCAGGGTGTCGAAGTAGTCGATGAAGCTGCCGACGCTGGTGCGCGCCTGGCCTTGCCAGAAGGCTGGCTCGATGACCGCGGTGATGCCGGCGGCGGCCATGTTCTGGTAGTCGTCGGTGGTGCGGCTGACCATATGGATATGCGGATCGAAATACTTGGCCATGGTGAATCCCTGAGGTAGTGGTGGAGGAAGCTCGATAGGTGCGGGCGCTTCAGGTGCCAGGCGGGAAATGCCCCAGCCAGTGCGCCGGCAGGCGCTGCTGCTGACAGAAGCCGCGCAAGCGCTGGAGTTGGGCCGGGCTCAAGAGCTCGAAGGCGATGGCCTGGGGCAGGCTGTCGTTGACGCTGCGACCCGCGGCCAGTTGTTCTTCCATGTGCTCCAGGGCCAGCTGGTTGAGGTCGACGCTGCGCCGCTGTTCCAGGCCGGCGATGCGCCCGCAGTCCAGGCCCATGCCCAGGGTCTTGAGCAGCAGCTGGTGGAAGGCCCGCCCCTGGTAGTGGCGGGCGACGAAGGGGTTGTCCAGGGCGATGGCGGCGAACACCTCGCGGTTGTTGGTGCGCCCCGCCTGCAGTGCCAGCTCCAGGCTGCGGCCCTGGTTGTCGAGGTCGTCCAGGACCTTGAGCAGCACGCATTTCTCTTGGTCGTCGCCCCACAGGAACAACTGGCGCAGCAACGGCAGCTGTCCTGCGGCGCCTTGTTGTTCGAGCAGTTGTCCCAGCAGCACTGCACGGGCCAGTTGGGTCAGGTTCCAGCCCGGCTCCTGCGGCACCGGCGTATCGCCAAGCCGCCGCCGGCATTGGGCGCTGAGCAGTACCAGGGTATTGGCCGATGGCTGGCTGGCCAGTTGCTCCAGGGCTTGCCGCCACCAGTGGCGGGTGGCGCTGTCCAGTTGCTGCTCCAGCAACTGGCGGCGCTGGGCAAAGGCCTCATGGCGCATGGCGAGGGCTGGCGAGGAAGCGGTGACGTCCATGTTCATGTCGGCTTGATCCAGCGTTGAAGGTGGGGAAGCAGGAAGAACACCAGCACGCACAGCAGGCTGCCCAGCGGCTGGTGGGCCAGGGCCAGTACCAGGGCATCGAACAGCGGCAGGGCTGCCAGTCCTGCTCCGATGAAGGCACGGATCTGCCGCTGGCGCGGATTGGCCAGGTGGCGCTGGTAGTGCCAGCCCAGCCAGCCCAGCCACAGCAGCAGTACCAGCCAGAACGCGCTGTTGTCGGCATAGGCGGCCAGGGCCAGGGGGCTGAGCATCAGCAACAGCGGCAGGCGGCTGAGCAGCTGGTTGCGGTGTTCCAGGCGGGCCAGGTAGGTCAGGCCGGCGATGTAGATGCCCAGCAGCGCGGCGCACAGCCACAACGGCTGCGGCGGCATGGCCAGGCTGGCGGCGGCGGTCAGGTACAGGGCCGAGCGGCAGCCGCCCATCAGCCAGACGCTATGGGGGTACTTCTTGTGCAGCAGGTCGTAGGCCAGGATGAACAGCAGCAGCAACCCAGCGCTGGCCAGCAGCCAATGGGGCTGGGCGATCAAGTGGCTGAGGCCGAGCACCGCCAGGGCTGCCAGCGATAGCAGGGCGGCGGTGGCCAGGCTCACCTGGGTGCTGCTGACCAGCCCCAGGACGATCGGCCGCGGGTTCTGGTGGCGGCGGTCCCAGTCGGCGTCGAGCAAGTCATTGAGCAGCATGCCCGCCAGGTACAGCGCCGACAGCGCCACCAGCAGCAAGGTCCAGACCAGCGGCGAGGGCGGGTCCAGGGTCGTCGCGCTGCTGGCCAGCAGGGCCGCGGCTGCGGCGTTGGTCCACACCGTCGGCAGGTTGGAGACTCGGCCCAGGGTCAGCCAGGTGGTCAGGGGCGACTGGCTCATTGCGCGCAGCCCTCGGTCCAGGCGAAGTCCGGGCCATGGCTGCCGGCCAGGCGCGCCAGGGCCTGCTCCATCAGCGGCAGTTCGATGTGATGCAGGTCGATGGACTGTCCCAGGCGCTTGAGCATCGGGATCGACAACTGGCCTCCCAGGTGCTGGCGGAACTCTTCCAGCCCTTGCAGCACCAGCGAGCGGCCCTGGGCATCCTTGAGGTTCAGCTCCGCAGGGCACAGGTTGAAGCCCAGGCGATCGAGCAATTGCAGCAGGCGCCGGGTCTCGGCATCACTCAGCAGGCCGCTGGCATTGGCGTAGAGCGCGTCCAGGGCCATGCCCACGGCCACCGCCTCGCCATGGCGCAAGCGGTGCTGGCTGAGGTTCTCCAGCTTGTGGGCGGCCCAGTGGCCGTAGTCCAGCGGCCGGCCGTTGCCCCGCTCGAAAGGGTCGCCAGCACCGGTGATATGCCCCAGGTGCAGCTCGGCGCAGCGACGGATGGCGTAGCGGCTGGCGCTGTGCTCGAAACCGGCCAGGGCCTCGGCCTGCTCCTCCATCCACTGGAAGAACGGCGCGTCCTTGATCACCGCCACCTTCACCGCCTCGGCCAGCCCGGCGATCTGATCGCGCGGTGAGAGGCTGAGCAGCAGCTGGAAGTCGTTGATCACCGCTGTGGCCGGGTAGAAGGCGCCCAGCAGGTTCTTCTGGGCGAAGGCATTGATGCCGTTCTTCACCCCGATGCCGGCATCGTTCTGCGCCAGCACCGTGGTGGGGATGCGGACCAGGCGCATGCCCCGGTGGAACGTGGCGCAGGCGTAGCCCACGGCATCGAGCACCGCGCCGCCACCCAGGGCCAGGACGTGGCAATGACGGTCCAGGCCATGTTCGAGCATGTGCGCATACAGCTGTTGCAACACGTCTGGGGTCTTGCACAGCTCTCCAGCCGGCACCGCGATCGGCGCGGCCTTCAGGTACAGCTCGGGGGCATGGGCGCTGAAGTAGTCGCCGATCTGCTGTGCCAATTGCGGGCAGCAGTGCAGCAGTTGTTCATCGGCGAAGACCAGCACCGTGGCGCGTGCGCCGCTCGTTTGCAGCAGTTGCTGGCGCAGGCAGGAATTATCGACCTGGAACAGGTGGTCGCTGAAGAGCACCGGGTAGTGGTAGCTGACCTCGAAGCGCCCCTCCAGCACCTCAGGCTGGGCGATGCGGGGTTGCATGGGGCGTGGCTTGAACAGGCTGCGGGCGCCGAGGAACAGGCCTGGCAGCACCATGCTCGCGAGGATGGTCGCCAACAGGGCGTTCTGTTCCACCAGCAGGCTGCCGATGGCGGCGTAGGCCAGGGCCAGGCCGGCATTGGCCAGGGTAGTGACCAGCAGGAACTGGCGCAGCGGGTAGCGTTGCATACCGGCGGCCAGTACCGAGGTTTCCGCCAGTACCGGAACTCCCCGCAGGCAGATCAGCGACCAGGTGCTGAGACGGTAGGCCATCTGCCCGGGCTGCCAGGTACGCAGGCCCAGCCAGCTGGACAGCAGACGGAAGTAGCCGGCGCCCAGCCAATAGCCCAGGGCTGCGCCCAGGCACAGGCCGACGAAGATCACCAGGTAGCCGCCGATGGCACCCAGGGCGGCCACCGCCAGCAGTGCCACCAGGCTCGAAGGTACCGGCAGCAGTACATCCAGGGCCAGCAGCGCCACCAGCAACAGGGCGAGGCTGGTGCGCTGCACGGGATCGTCGGGGAGGAAGTTGCCCAGATGTTCGAGCAGCTGCTGGATCTGCTCTTCGAACAGCAGGAAGCTGGCGATCACCAGGACCGAGAAGACCAGCAGTGAGAGCCAATAGTTTTCAGTTGTACCCTTCAACGAAAAGGCACGAGGCAACGAACTACGCTTCATCAAGCATCCCTCTTGATTGAAATGACCGATTCCATGTCGATAGTGCGAATTCGAGCGTGCGGGTAGTTGCTTCCTCGGCTGGTTTCTTATTGGTTTTCTAGCGGCTGAAGAGCACTTCAGTGGCGAGTAGCTATCAAGTTAGCCAAGGCCTTGGTTTTTGCAAGCAAGGCGAATGAACTGGCTCATAACGCAGTTTTATGGCTCGCAGGGAAACTATTCTGAAAAGATATTAAGGCGGGTTTCGGCTAGCAGGGCCGGGGTCTTGGTGAGAATGAAAGTTGAAGGGCTTCAAGCGATCTCGATACTAACGATTAGCAGGCTACTGAATAGCTGGCTTGTTTTTAATTCCATTTAATTGAATCGATTCATTGGTTCTTAGATTAGTCGTCTGTTTAATTAAACTTCCGATATTAATGAAACTCATTCTCATGATTGCTTTTAAGTTGAACGCCAGCTTGATCTTCTTTAGTTGAACGACAGCCCAGCCAGTGCTGCCGTCTAGTTGTGCTGGGCAGCGTCCGTGTACAGGTTGCCTGTTGAGCCAGGCAACCTGCGAACGCAGCGCTGGAGCTTCGGGAGTGTCAGGCTGAGGCCAGGAACTCATCGGTGGACAGGACGCTGGCATAGGCGAATGCCAGGGCCGCCATCACGGCGCTCTGCACCTGGGCCGCGGGCACCTGCCTGCCGTTGAACTCCAGGTCCAGGGTGGCGCAGGCGTCGTCGATCACCTGCACCGGGTAACCCAGGTCGGCGGCGGCCCGGGCGGTACCTTCCACGCACATGTGGCTCATGTTGCCGACGATCACCAGTTCCTCGATGCCTTGCTGCTGGAGGAGCGTTTGCAACTCGGTTTCGCGGAATGCGTTGACGTGGTGCTTGAGCACCACCGGCTCGTCGCCCTGATTGCGGGCCTTGGCGTGCAATTGCGCACCTTCCGAGCCTGGAGTGAAGAACGGCGCGTCGGCGGAGGCGAATTCGTGGCGAATGTGCACCACCGGTGCGGCTTTCTGGCGAAAGGCCCGGATCAGCCGGGCGGCGTTGTCGGCAGCGGCTTCGACCCCCACCAGCGGCCATTTGCCCCCGGCGAAGTAGTCGTTCTGGATATCGATTACGATGAGTGCCTGTCTGGCCATGGGATTGTCTCCAAGTGAGTGTTCGACCTGGGGCCCAGTATCGGCTTGCAGCGGCGCTTCGAGGATTGGCCGCATCGACATAAACCGGGGGAAAACTGACAGTGGCTATTCAAGGTGCGGTCGCCGAGCTGGGCGTACTGCTTTATCCGGGCGTGCAGATGGCCGCGGTGCATGGCCTGACCGACCTGTTCGCGGTGGCCAACCGGGTAGCCGGCGAGCAGTCCGACGGGCACCTGCCGCTGCTGCGGGTCAGCCATTGGCAGGTGGATGCCGAGCACGCTCCGATCCGGGTGTACGACAGCCGGCAAGGTGCTGACGGCGGGTTGCAGGCACTGGTGATCCCACCGGCGCTGGCCGGTTTCTGCACCAGCCAGGTCTCTGCGCCCCTGGTCCACTGGTTGCGCCAGCAGCATGCAGCCGGGGCGACCCTGGGGGGCGTGTGCGTGGGTTCGATCGTGCTGGCCGAGAGCGGCTTGCTCGACGGGCGCAGCGCCACCACCCACTGGACCTCGGCCAAGGCCTTCGCCGCCCGTTATCCACAGGTGCGGCTCGAGGCCGAGCAGCCCATAGTCGACGATGGCGACCTGATCACCACTGCCGGCCTCATGGCCTGGGCCGAGCTGGGGCTACGCCTGGTGGACCGCTTGATGGGGCCGGGAGTGGCCAGGGCCACGGCACGCTTTCTGGTGATGGAGCACAGTGACAGCGCCAGCCAGTGCGGCAGCAATTTCGCCCCGATCCTCAGCCACGGCGATGCCGCGATCCTCAAGCTGCAGCACTGGTTGCAGGCCAATGGCGCGGTGGATGTATCGCTGGCGGCGATGGCGCAGCAGGCGGGCCTCGAAGAACGCACCCTGCTGCGGCGCTTCCGCGCGGCCACCGGGCTCAAGCCGACCCAGTACTGCCAGCACCTGCGGGTGGGCAAGGCGCGGGAAATGCTCGAGTTCACCAACGGCACCATCGACCACATCGCCTGGACCGTGGGCTACCAGGACCCGGCGACCTTTCGCAGCCTGTTCAAGAAGATCACCGGGCTTGCGCCCAGCGAGTATCGCAATCGCTTCGGCGCCGGCCGCATCCCCTGAGCTGCGGCCGGCTTGCCTTGGTCCTGAGTGCAACCGGGCTGGGTGCCGGCTGCACCCCGTTGCGCAAAACCTGCCTCAGTGACCCGTTGCGACCCGAGCGTTGCCGGTCGTTGCCGCGAAGGCCGGGTCCCGGCGGTCCAGGCGGCCGCTGAGGGCGGTCAGGCCCAGGGCCACCAGCACCACCAGCGCACCGATCCAGGCGGTATGGATCAACCCCAGTTGGGCGACGATCAGGCCGCCGAGCCAGGCGCCACCAGCGATGCCCAGGTTGAACGCGGCGATGTTCAGGCCCGAGGCCACATCCACCGCCTGGGGCGTGTGATGTTCGGCCTGGCGAACCACATAGACCTGCAGGCCGGGCACGTTGCCGAAGGCCACCGCACCCCACAGCAGCACGGTGAGCAGCGCCAGCCATGGGTTGCCGGCGGTGAAGGTGAGCAACAGCAGGACGCTGGCCAGCAGGGCGAAGATGATCTTCAGCGCGCCGATCGGGCCACGCCGGTCCGCCAGCTTGCCACCCCAGATATTGCCCACCGCTACCGACACGCCGTACACCAGCAGCACCAGGCTCACGGTGCTGGCGCTGAAGCCGGAAATCTCCTGGAGGATCGGCGCCAGGAAGGTGAAGGCGATGAACGAGCCACCGTAGCCGACCGCAGTCATGGCGTAGACCAGCAGCAGGCGAGGCTGCTTGAGTACCTGCAACTGCTGCAGCAGCGACGCCGGGCGACTGTGGGCGATCTGCCCGGGGACGTACAGCAGGCTGCCGATGAAGGCGATCACGCCGAGGGCGGCTACCGCGAGGAAGGTTTCCCGCCAGCCGAAATGCTGGCCGATGAAGGTCCCCAGGGGAACGCCGGTGACCAGGGCCACGGTCAGCCCGGTGAACATGATGGCGATCGCGCTGGCGGCTTTTTCCTTGGGCACCAGGCTGGTGGCGATGGTCGAACCGATGGAGAAGAACACCCCGTGGGCCAGGCCGGTGACGATCCGTGCCAGCACCAGGGATTCATAGCCGGGCGCGGTCCAGGCCAAGAGGTTGCCCAGGGTGAACAGCACCATCAGCGACAGCAGCAACAGTTTGCGTGGAACCTTGCCGCTCAGGGCGGTGAGTACCGGGGCGCCGATGGCTACCCCGAGAGCGTAGAGGCTGACCAGCAGCCCGGCGGACGGCAAGCTGACCCCGAGGTCGGCACCGATGGTGGGTAACAAGCCGACGATGACGAATTCGGTCGTCCCGATGGCGAATGCGCTGAGGGTCAGCGCGAGCAAGGCAATGGGCATCACTGCGACTCCGGTTGAAGTTGAATGGCGCGCAGTGTCCGGTTTCGACTCGTGCAGAAAAATACGGATATCGGCACAACATACTTGTCGCCAGGTCAAGGATCGCGGTGAAGCAATGACCGGAGAAGGGTAATCCAGGCGAACTTGCCGGGCGTTTGCTGATCAGTTCCTTACAGACCCTGCTGAAGGAGCCCCGCGTTGTGTTGAATTTCAAGACCGCGATTCTGCTCGGGGTGCTGCTCTTGCTGGGCAGCCGCGAGCTGGATGCCGCCCCCGCGCCCACCGCCCCGGCCGAGACTCCGGCCAAGCCGGAACTGCTGGTCGAGGGAGGGTTGCTGGGCGCCATCACTTCGAGCCTCGATGAGGTCCAGGACAAGCTCGACCTCAACCAGAACCTGCTCGATGCCTGGCGCCTGCGCGCCGATCGTGCGGCGGACGAGGTGGGGCGCCTGGTCAACCAGCCGTCGGACCGTTCCGGCTGGAGCGTGGCCGGGGACTTCCTGGTGCTGTCCGGCACCTGGCTCGGCAGCTTCGTGCTGCTGACGCTGCTGGGAGGCTGGCTGCTCCGCCGTCTGGCGCGACAACGCTGGTTGCTGGCCCGCCCCCGTGGGCAAGCCTTGCTGGAATACCTTCTGCCCTACACCTTGCCGGCCCTGATCAGCCTGCCCCTGACGCTGTACGTCAGCCACTCGTTGTCCGGCTCCGTGGGGCGGGCCCTGGCCTTGTGCCTGGCCTACGCCACCAGCAGCGGCATCGTCTCCACCAGCGTGCTGTTGTGCCTGATCGTGCTGTTCAACGTGGGACACAAACGCCCGGCGGTCCGGGTGATCCGCGACTATTGTCCCAAACCGTTATTTCTCATGGGCTTTCTGGCTGCCCTCAGCGATGCCCTGGCCAGCCCGCAGATCGCTCGCCAGCTGGGGGGCAACATCACCAGCAGCGTGGCGGTGGTCACCGGATTGCTGGCCACGGTGATCTTCGCCGTGCTGGTGGTCCGCCTGCGCCGGCCGGTGGCGCAACTGATCCGCAATCGCCCGCTGTCCCAGCGTCTCGGGCAGCCGGCGTTGCAGGAGTCGCTGCGGATCTTTTCCGGGCTCTGGTACTGGCCCATCCTGCTGATGGCGCTGGTCTCGGCGGTCAACCTGATCGGCGCCGGCGAGGACAGCCAGGAAGCCCTGCGCTGTGCCTTGCTGACCACCGCACTGCTGATCGCCACGGTCTTTCTCAGCACGCTGCTGCAGCACCTGTTCAAGTCCCGCAGTGCCCAGTCGATCCAGCGCAGCAGCGCCTACAAGGAGCGCTTTCTCAGCCTGCTGCATGCGCTGCTGCGCATCGTCATGGCCATCGCCTTCATCGAGATCCTCGGGCGCATCTGGGGCCTCTCGCTGTTCGAATTCGCCCAGCGCAATACCGTGGGTCGGGCCATCAGCGATTCGCTGAGCAGCATCGGCCTGATCTTCCTGGTGACCTGGTTGCTGTGGGTGGTGCTGGACACGGCGATCCAGGAGGCCTTGAAACCACCGGCCAACAAGCGCTCGGCACGCCAGCCCAGCACCCGGGTCAAGACCATCCTGCCGCTGCTGCGCAACGCGATCAAAATCATCCTGGTGGTGATCTGCGCGATCACCACCATGGCCAATCTGGGGATCAACGTCGCACCATTGCTGGCCGGTGCCGGGGTGGTCGGCCTGGCCATCGGTTTCGGCTCCCAGCAATTGGTGCAGGACGTGATCACCGGCCTGTTCATCATCATCGAGGACACTCTGTCCGTCGGTGACTGGGTGGTGCTGGATTCCGGCCATGCCGGGACCGTGGAAGGCCTGACCATCCGGACCCTGCGCCTGCGCGACGGCAAGGGCTTCGTGCATTCGGTGCCGTTCGGGCAGATCAAGGCGGTCACCAACCAGTCGCGGCAGTTCGCCTTCGCCTTCTTCTCGGTGCAGTTCACCTATGACTCGGATGTCGACAAGGCCATCGAGCTGATCCGCGAGGCCGGTCGCTCGATCAGTGACGACCCGTTCCTCAAGTACAGCCTGCAAGGCGGCCTGGACGTGTTCGGGGTGGACAAGATGGACCTCAACGGCGTGGTGCTGACGGCGCAGTTCCGTACGGTGTCCGGTGGCCAGTATGCGGTCACCCGGGCGTTCAACCAGCGCTTGAAGAAGCTTGTGGATAACTCCCCGTGGGTGCATTTCGCCCAGACTTATCCACAACAGGTGATGCTGCCGGCGCGGCGGCTCCATGAAGACGAGCCGGAGCAGGATGAGTCGGCGCTGCTGCTGCCCGAGTCGCCTCGCGCGCAGTGAAGCGGCCGGGCCGCGTGCCTGCTTGAGGGGGCAGGCAGTAGTGCTTGCGGGGCCGGCGGCTGCGGTTACAGGCGGTGCTGTACCAGCTTGTGGCGCAGGGCCTGGGCTTGCTCGGGGGGCAATTGCAGCCAGATATGCTGGACCCCGGCAATCTCGGCGGCGGCTGGCAGGCCATCGCGGTACACCAGGCGGTTGCCGCCCAGGGCCGGGACCTTGGGGCCGGGCAGCAGGGTCCCGGCGAGGTTCAGCGGGTCCACCCCGCACACCGCCACCAGGCTGCCGTCGTGAGGGCGCCGGCGTACTTCGCGTAGCAGCGGGATGGCTTCCGGCAGGGCGAATTGTTCCCCGGCCAGGCCGCTGACGAAACGCCCACCACGGATCTGCCCACGGGCCTCCAGGCGATGCAGGGTGCGCAGCAGTTCGCGCCAGCTGGGCAGCCAGTCGGCCTCGCGCTCCAGCAAACGCCAGAACAACACGCCATAACGGCGCAGCAGGGTCATGGCCACATGTTCCAGGGTGGCGCTCGGATCCTGGCTCACCGAGCGCCGGAGCAGGGCCCAGCGCCCGGCGTCGTCCATGCCGCCACTGAAGGCACCGCGCCCGCGTCGGCTACTGCGTTGTTGGCGCTTGCTCGCCGGAGTGATCAGGGCACGCAGGCCGGCGAAGCTGTCGGCGTTCACCAGCCCGGCCCCCACCAATTCCTGCAGCACGCTTTCCAGCTCGCTGCGCAGCAGGTGGCTTTCATGCAGCAGTTCATCGAAGAACAGCGCACCTTGCTGGCCCAGCAGGGCCTGGACCTTTTGCGCCTTGGCCGACAGCTCGGCGCCGAGCGGGGTGGCCAGGCTGTTCCAGATGGGGGCCTGGGCCCGCGGCAGGAGCACGATCGGTGTACTGCGCAAGGCGCCGTTGGCCGGTTTACCACTGGCGTTGATCCGGCTCCAGGCCACCTTGCCGCTGCGGCACAGCTCATCCAGCCAGTGGTTGGAGTAGTCCTTCAGGCGTGCTGGCAACAGGTCGCTGTCCCAGGCCGAGGCGGCCGCCGGATAACCTTCGAGCTGGCCAACCACCTCGGCCAGCATGGCGCTGCCCTGGCCCCGGGTGTCCGCTGACAGGCGCTGCCAGTCGAACAGGAAACGCATGAAATCCTGCAACGCCACAGGCTCGATTTCCCGGCGCAGGCGCTTGACCGTGTAGCGATGGATCCGTGCCAGCAGATGACGTTCGCACCACTGCTGCGCATCGCCTCCGGGGCTGAAGCTGCCGCGCAGCACGTAACCCTCGGTTTCGAGCCGGGCCAGGGCCCGGGCCACTTGCTCCTCGGGCAGGCCCAGGGGCGTGGCGACCTGTTCCAGGGTCAGCGGCGCGAAACCGCTGAGCCGGGCGCGGATCACTTCCACCAAGGCATCCTCCGGCTCCCAGGCCGGGTCGAAACCCGCTATCGGCAGCAACGGCGGTTGCAGCGACGCTTGTGGATAAAGGACCTGCAGGCAAGCGATGCGCTCCACCGCCAGCCACAACCGGGTGTCGCTGGGCGCCCGCAAGCAACAGGCGCGTCCCTGGATGGCCAATGCCTGCAACCACTCGATCCACCCCGGGTTGGCTTTCGCCTCGGCGTCGCTGATGCAGGCCAGGCTCATCAGGGCCTCGTGCATTTCGTCGGTGCCGGCGGGAGTCGGCCAGGCTTCCTCGGCCACTGCGGCGATGGCGCCAGGGTCCAGGGCGCCCAGGTCGTCGCTGGCGGTAGGGTCGCTCCAGCGTCGGGCCAGCACCGCCTGGGTACGGCGTTCCTCCAGGGGCGCATCGTCGAGGAAGGTATAGGGCTTGGCGCTGAGGATCTCCGCCGCCAGTGGCGAGGGCGCCGGCAGGTCACGGCTGAGCAGGCGTACCTGGCCTTGTTCCATGCGCCGTAGCAGTTGCAGCCAGCCTGCGCTGTCCATGGCTTCGTGCAGGCAGTCGTCCAGGGTTTGCTCCACCAGCGGGTGATCGGGAATCTGCCGTTCGCCGGCGAGGTTCTCCAGGCAGGCGATCTGGTCGGGAAACACACTGGCGATCAGGTCTTCGCTCTTCATCCGCTGGATCTGCGGCGCCACTTTGCGTCCGCCGCTGTAGCGTGGCAGGGCCAGGGCCACCCCGGCATTCCAGCGCCAGCGCACGCCGAACAGCGGGGCATCGAGCAGGGCCTGGACCAGGATGTGCTCGGCGCTGTTGCTGTGCAGGTAGCGCCACACTTCATCCAGGGCGAAGCTGTGGCTGGTGGACAGCGACAAGACGATGGCGTCTTCGCTGGCCGCGGCCTGCAGCTCGAAATTGAAGGTGCGGCAGAAGCGTTTGCGCAGGGCCAGGCCCCAGGCGCGGTTGATGTGGCTGCCGAAGGGACTGTGGATTACGAGCTGGGTGCCGCCGGACTCATCGAAGAAGCGCTCCATGATCAAGGTGTCCTGGGACGGCAGGGCGCCCAGGGCCTGGCGAGCCGGCGCCAGGTATTCCACCAGCTGTTCGGCGCAGGCCTGGCTCAGGCCCGGTTCCTCTCGCAGCCAGTCGATGGCCGCTTGCAGCTGGCCCGGGGCGACGCCCAGCAATTGATCCAGGCGGGCCAGCAGGCGCGCCACGGCCGCCGACAATTCGGTGCTGCGCCCAGGTGCCTCGCCGAGCCAGAACGGCAGGCTCGGTGGCTGGCCGGGAGCGTCCTCGACCCGCACCTTGCCGGTTTCCACCCGCAGGATGCGGTAGGAGTTGTTGCCCAGCTGGAACACGTCGCCGGCATGGCTCTCCACGGCGAAGTCTTCGTTGACGCTGCCGATGTTCAGGCCCTGGGGTTCGAGCAGCACGCTGTAGTCGGCGTTGTCGGGAATGGTGCCGCCGCTGGTGACCGCAGTCAGCCTGGCGCCGCGGCGCCCGCGCAGGGTCCGGGCCAGGGCGTCGCGATGCAGGTAGGCGCTGCGCAGGCCCTGGCGGCCATTGAAGCCTTCGGCGAGCATGCGCAGCAGCGCCTGGTAGTGCTGCGAGTCGAGCCCGGCATAGGGGCTGGCGCGGCGCACCAACTCCAGCAGCGCGTCTTCCGACCACTCCTGGCAGCTGACTTCGGCGACGATCTGCTGGGCCAGCACATCCAGCGGCGCCCTGGGGATCGACAGGCTGTCCAGCTCGCCCCGGCGCACGCAATCGAGCAGGGCGGTGCACTCGATCAGGTCGTCGCGGGTCAAGGCGAACAAGCGGCCCTTGGGGGTGCCGCCAACCTGGTGCCCGGAACGCCCGACCCGTTGCAAAAAGGCCGAGATCGAGCCCGGCGAGCCGATCTGGCAGACCAGGTCGACGTCGCCGATGTCGATGCCCAGCTCCAGGGATGCGGTGGCCACCAGTACTTGCAACTCGCCGGCCTTGAGCCGCTGTTCTGCGGCCAGGCGTTGCTCCTTGGCCAGGCTGCCGTGGTGGGCGGCCACCGCCTGGCGTCCCAGGCGCTCGCTCAAGTAGCGGCTCAAGCGCTCGGCCAGGCGCCGGGTGTTGACGAATATCAGGGTGGTGCGATGGTCCCGGGCGAGGCTCGCCAGGCGGTCGTACACCAGGCCCCAGACATCGGTGGACATCACCGCCGACAACGGCACGGGCGGCACCTCGATGTCCAGGTCCCGGGGGCGGGAGTGACCGATATCGACGATCTCGCAGGGGCGGTCGTGTCCGGCCAGGAAGCGCGATACCGCCTCGATGGGTTTCTGCGTGGCGGACAGGCCGATGCGGAGCAAGGGCGCGCTGCACAACGCCTGCAAGCGTTCCAGGCTCAGGGCCAGGTGGCTGCCGCGCTTGCTGCCGGCCAGGGCGTGGATTTCATCGACGATCACCGTCCGGGTGCTGGCCAGCATCCGACGTCCCGAGTCCGAGCCTAGCAGCACATAGAGCGATTCGGGAGTGGTGACGAGGATCTGCGGCGCGTTCCGGCGCATGGCGTTGCGCTCTTTCTGCGGGGTGTCGCCAGTGCGCACGGCAGTCCGGATGGTCAACTCCGGCAGGCCCATCAGGCGCAGCTGCTCGGTGATCCCGGCCAGGGGTTGCTGGAGGTTGACCTGGATATCGTTGCTCAGGGCCTTGAGCGGCGAGACATAGACCACCAGGGTGGCGTCCGGCAGCTCGCCACCTGCGGCCAGGCCCTGGCGCACCAGGTCGTCGAGTACGGCGAGAAAGGCCGTCAGGGTCTTGCCCGAGCCAGTGGGGGCGGCGATCAGCGTCGAACGTCGCTGGGCGATCAACGGCCAGGCTCGGGCCTGGGCCTTGGTCACGGCGGCGAAGGTACGCTGGAACCAGGCCCGGACGGCTGGATGGAAAGCGTCCAGTGGCAGGTTCGCGGATTCGGCAAGGTTCATGCCTGACGTTATGCGGCCGCCCGGTGCAACTTGCAAGCGCCCGCCTGGCGGCTACCCGCGCCTTTTGTCCGATACGGTGCCGGCCACCGCCTGGCCCGGGAGCTTGGTGGCGGCCTGGCCTGCGCCAGTGGCTACGCTCGAGAGGTGGGGGACGCACTTTCTCAGTGACGCTTGCGCCACAAACCCGCAAAATGCAACGATTCCGGCAATTCCCGGCGGGCTTGGCTCCCCGGGAATTGACCAATCCAAACCAACGTTCCGAACACACTGGGCCTGCTGACTCTATGCGAATGCGCCTTATGTTACTGGGCGGCGGAAATGCCCTTGGGCAGGCGCTGATTCGCCTGGGTGCGGAGGAAGACATCAGCTTCCTCGCGCCCCGTCCGCCGCAAGACGGTTGGGACGCCGCGAGCCTCACGCAATTGCTCGACGACACCCGTCCGGATGCCTTGATCAACCTGGCTTACTACTTCGACTGGTTCCAGGCGGAGACGGTGAGCGAGGCGCGCCTGGCTGGCCAGGAGCGGGCGGTCGAGCGACTGGCCGAACTCTGCCAGCACCACAACATCATCCTGGTGCAACCTTCGAGCTACCGGGTATTCGACGGCTCGCGGGCTACCGCCTACAGCGAGAAGGACGAGCCCGTTCCCCTGGGCCTGCATGGGCAGGCGTTGTGGCGGATCGAGCAAAGCGTGCGCGCCACTTGCCCGCAGCATGTGCTGCTGCGTTTCGGCTGGCTGCTCGATGACAGCGCCGAAGGCATTCTCGGGCGTTTCCTGGCCCGGGCCGAGTCGACGCAGGAATTGCTCATGGCGGACGACCGCCGGGGGAACCCGACGCCGGTGGATGACGCCGCGCGGGTGATCATCTCGGTACTCAAGCAACTCGATTGTGCTGCGCCGTTGTGGGGCACCTATCACTATGCCGGCCAGGAAGCGACCACGCCCCTGGCCCTGGGCCAGGCGGTACTCGGCGAGGCGCGACAATTGCACCCGCTGGCCGTCGAGGCGCCCACCGCCCAGGCCCACGCGGCGTTCGCCGATGCCGCCGAAGAACCGCAGCATGCGGTCCTGGCCTGCAAGAAAATTCTTCACACTTTCGGGATCAAGCCGCGCGCCTGGCGTGCCGCGCTCCCGGCTTTACTGGATAGGTTCTATCGCCATGGCTGACGGCTTTGTATTGATCACCGGTGGCGCTGGTTTCATCGGTTCGAATCTGACCGATGCGCTGCTCGCCAAGGGATATTCGGTGCGTGTGCTGGACGACTTGTCCACAGGCAAGCCAGCCAACCTGCCGCTGGATGATCCGCGTGTCGAGCTGATCGAGGGGGATGTTGCCGACGCCGCCCTGGTGAGTCGGGTCATGCAGGGTTGCAGCGCCGTGGTCCACCTGGCGGCGGTGGCGTCGGTACAGGCCTCGGTGGACGATCCGGTACAGACCCACCAGAGCAATTTCATCGGCACCCTGAACGTTTGCGAAGCCATGCGCCAGCAGGGCGTGAAACGGGTGTTGTTCGCTTCCAGCGCGGCGGTCTACGGCAATAATGGCGAAGGCCGGTCCATCGACGAAGATACGCCCAAGGCACCGCTGACCCCCTATGCCAGCGACAAGTTGGCCAGCGAACACTACCTGGATTTCTATCGGCGCCAACACGGCCTGGAGCCGGCGATCTTCCGCTTCTTCAATATCTTCGGTCCACGCCAGGATCCTTCGTCGCCGTACTCCGGGGTGATCAGCATATTCTGCGAGCGGGCCCAGAAGGGGCTGCCGATCACGGTATTCGGCGATGGCGAACAGACTCGGGACTTCGTCTATATCGGTGATCTGGTGGAGGTGCTGGTACAAGCCATCGAGGCTCCTCGACTGGAAGAGGGCGCAGTCAACGTGGGCTTGAACCAGGCGACCACGCTCAAGCAACTGCTGGCAGCCCTGGCCGAGGTTGTGGGTCAATTGCCTCCCATCAGCCATGGTCCCGCCCGTTCCGGCGACATCCGTCATTCGCGGGCCAGCAACCAGCGTCTGTTGCAGCGCTTCAGCTTCCCCGAGCCCACGCCGATGAGTGTCGGCCTGGCCCGTCTGTTGGGCCGCTGACGTTTTCCGGACACGAAAAAGGCGCCTCGAGGGCGCCTTTTTCGTAGGGCTTGGGCTTAGAACTTGTAGCCCAGGCCAACCATGTAGACCATCGGGTCAACGTCGACGTTGACCTTGGCGCG
The DNA here is from genome assembly GCF_009380155.1 of Pseudomonas piscis. Taxonomy (GTDB): domain Bacteria; phylum Pseudomonadota; class Gammaproteobacteria; order Pseudomonadales; family Pseudomonadaceae; genus Aquipseudomonas; species Aquipseudomonas piscis. Next base: position 70,519 of record NZ_WHUV01000007.1, read on the forward strand.
GGTGCCCTGGGCCACCGCGTTGTTGTCCACGTAGGCACGGGTGTCGATGTCGATGTAGCGGACCTGGGCGTTGATCATGATGTTGTCGGTCAGCATGTAGTCGGCACCGACCTGCCAGGCCAGGCCCCAGGAGTTCTTGGCGCGGAAGTTGTCGAAACCGGCCTCGCTGGCGCGGCTGCCAACGTGCTCGTCGTAGATCCAGGTGTAGTTGATACCGGCACCGACGTAGGGCTGGAACGCCGATTTGTTATCCAGCGGGTAGTACACCACGCTCAGGGTTGGCGGCAGGTGCTTGAGGGTACCGAGCTTGCCGTTGGCCGGGGCCAGGGCGGTGTTCTTGATTTTCACGTCGTGTTCGAACGGAGTGGCGGCCAGCAGTTCGATACCGATGTTGTTGGTCACCATGTACGCGAAGTTCAGACCCAGCTGGGTATCGCTGCTCATGGTCGCCTTGCCGCCCAGGTTGGCGCCGGCCAGGGGGCCGCGGTCGACCTTGACGTCGGAACTGTTGGCTTTCGGGTTGACGGTGATCGCACCGGCACGAACGATGATGTCACCGGCGTCGTGGGCGTGGGCGATCGGGGCGGCGAGTGCGAGCGCAACCAGGGAGGCGCTAAGCAGGGACTTATGCATGGGAGCTCCAAAGGACGATTCAAATTGGCTATGTCCAATGGTAAGGATCGTCAAGTTGACCACCTTGACTCAGCTCAATGAAATCGCGAACCCTCGCCCCGGCGCTGAACTATTCTTTTGCCCCGCACTCTTTTGCCATCGCTTTCCGGGTCGCCAGGTTCCCTGTGATCGACGCTCACTCTTGCAGCTCGTAGACGTAGATCTTCTGCGCCGCCATCTGGTAACCGGCGTCCGCCAGCTCGCTGGTTGAAGGCTTGACCTGCATGTTGCCCTCGACCCAGTAGGGTTGGTAGAGCTCGTCGAGCTTTACCCCGACTTCGCTGGTGACATGGACGATCTGGTTCGACGGTGGCGGTGGTACGTGGATGCACGCGCCGAAATACGGCACCAGCAGGAAGTCTGTGGTGCGGCCTTCCTCGCTCACTTCCAGGGGCACGATGTAGCCGGGCAGGCGCACCGACTGGCCATCGAGGCTCTGGACCACCGGGGCATCGGGCAGCTCCTGCTTGGCCGCCGGCGCCGACTCCGCCGACAGCGCATCGCTCATCTGCGACAGGTCGTGCAGGGGCTTCATGTTCGGCACCTCGGCTGGTGCTCCGGCCGGGATCATTTCCAACCAGGTCAGGTCCCGCGCAGCTGCGGCCCAGCAGACCGGGCTGGCCAGCAGCGACAGGACGAACAGGGAGTGAAGCAGGCGTTGGATCTTCATGGATCGATGCTCACAAACGGATCGACAGGCCATCGGCCAGGGATTGCCGGTAGGCGCGCCAGGCCGGCACGCTGCCCATCAGCAGCGCGGCGACCAGGATACCCCCGAGCAGCGTCCACTCATACGGGCTGGGCCAGGACAACGGCAGGTACAGGCCGTAGTTCGACTGCACGTAGCCCTGGGCCAGGGCGATGCCCAGGTAGAGCAGCGCCAGCCCGGCCATGACCCCCGCCAGGGCCAGGGCGAAGGCCTCCAGTACCAGCAGGGTCGCGATATGCCAGGGGCGGGCACCCACCGAACGCAGGATGGCCATTTCCCGACGGCGCTCGTTGAGGCTGGTGAGGATCGCCGTGAGCATGCCGATCAGGCCGGTGAGGACCACGAATAGCGAGACCACGAACAAGGCCTTCTCGGCAGTGCCCATCAGGCTCCAGAGCTCCTGCAGGGCTACCCCGGGGAGAATCGCCAGCATCGGTTCGCCGCGGAACTCATTGATCTCGCGCTGCAGGGCGAAGGTCGAGATCTTGCTGTTCAGGCCCAGCATGAAAGCGGTGATGGCCTGGGGCGTCAGGTCCATGTTGCGCGCCTGGTCGGCGCTGATCCGACCCGCGCCACGGGCCGGCACGCCGTTGTGCCAGTCGATGTGGATCGCCTCCATGCCACCCAGGCTGATGTGCAGGGTACGGTCCACCGGAGTGCCGGTGCGCTTGAGGATACCGACCACGGTGAAAGGCTTGTCATCGTGCTTGACCAGGCTGATGGCGGCCACGCCGTGGGCCAGCACCAGCTTGTCGCCCAGCTGGTAGTGCAGGGCATCGGCGACTTCCGCTCCCAGCACCACCTCGAACGGGTCGCTGGCGAAGGCCCGGCCCACGGCCAGTTGCAGGTTCTGCTGGTGGCCGTACTGGTAGTGCTGGAAGTAGGCCTCGGTGGTGCCCATCACCCGGTAGCCGCGATGGGAGTCGCCCAGGGAAATCGGGATCGCCCATTTCACTTTGGGATTGCTGGCGAAGTGCTCGAAGCTGTCCCAGCGGATGTTGTTGGTGGCGTTGCCGATCCGGAACACCGAATACAAAAGCAGGTTCACCGAGCCGGAGCGGGCGCCGACGATCAGGTCGGTGCCGCTGATGGTGCTGGCGAAGCTGGCGCGGGCTTCGGTGCGCACCCGTTCCACCGCCAATAGCAGGCAGACCGAAAGAGCGATGGCGAACACGGTGAGGAACGCGGTGAAGCGACGGTTAGCCAGGCTGGCCATGGCTAGGCGGAACAGATACATCTCAGACCTCGGCAGGCTTGGCGGCGCGATTGAGTTCGGCCAGCGACAGGTGACGATCGAACAGCGGCGCCAGGCTCTGGTCATGGCTGACGAACAGCAGGCTGGCACCGGCTTCGCGGCATTCGCTGAACAGCAACTGGATGAAGGCCTCGCGGGCGTCCTGGTCCAGCGCCGAAGTGGGTTCGTCGGCGATCACCAGCTCCGGTTGGCCGATCAATGCCCTGGCCGCCGCGACCCGCTGTTGCTGGCCGATGGACAACGAGTCGGCGCGGCGGCCGAGCAGGTCGGGGTCCTTCAGGCCCAGGTGGGCCAGCAGGGTCGCGGCAGCCTGGTCGACGCTACCGTGGCGCTGCACGGCGCGGCTGGCTCGCTGCTTGGAGAAATGACAGGGCAGCTCGACGTTCTCGCGTACCGAGAGGAAGGGCAGCAGGTTGAACTGCTGGAAGATGTAGCCGGTGTGGTCGACGCGAAAGCGATCGCGGGCACCGGCGGACAACTCGCCCAGCTCCTGGCCCAGCAGGCGGATACTGCCCTGGGTGGGTTTCTGCACCCCGCCCAGCAAACCCAGCAGGGTGGTCTTGCCGCTGCCGCTGGGACCCTTGAGGAACAGGGTTTCACCGGTTTGCAAGGCGAAGGCGGGGATGTCCAGCAACTGGGGCTGGCCGGGCCAGTTGAAGCCCAGGTCGGACAGTTCGATGAGTGCTTGGGTCATGTCGGGCCGATGATCAGCGAATGAATGTCGGCTCCAGCCGTGTCCGGGCCACGGCTGGAGCAAGGCGTTGCCTCAGAACTTCAGGGTGGCGGCCTTGGCGGTGGCCTCGACCCCCTGCTGGCCGCTTGGCGAAATCAGTTGTACCTGGATTTTCTGGGTGGCGGGGAAAGTCTTGAAGACCTGCCCCAGGTCGAGGTTCTTCAAGGCCTCGGGCTTGGCACAGGCGAAGCGGTAGTGGGCGTGGATCTCACTGTGCTCATGGTGATGTTCATGGCCAGCGGCGCCTTCGTCGTCATCGTCGTGGTCGGCCACGGCTGGCTGGTCGCCGAACAAGGGGCTCTCCAGCTCCTGGCTGGCCACGCTGCAGTTGGCGGCCTTGGGCAGGCTGAACAGTGCCAGGGGTTGTTCCAATTGCTTGCGGGCGGCACTGATCTTGGCCTTGTCGGCGTCGCTGCCTGGAGCATGCTCGAAGCCCACCAGGTTCATCGCCGGGCTTTCCAGTTCCAGCTCCAGGGCCTGGCCGTCGAGCACCGCATTCAACCGGGCCACGCCATGTTCATGGGCGCCTAGGCTGCCGTGTTCATGCTCGTGTTCGTGGTCATGGGCTTGCGCGACCTGGGTAGCGGCCAGTGGCAACAGGGCGAACGGCAGGGCGAGTAGCAGGCGGCGCATGGCAAGTCTCCGGGACGCAAGTGAAATAAATGTTATGTAATCTTATAACGCTATCGGTGGCAGAGTTTGACCGCCCGCTTGGCGTTGCGCAAGACGCGTGGGAGCATGCTCGTCAGAAATTTTCGGGAGCACAGCGATGTTGCGGATTCGTGGAAGCATCGGCGACTTGTCGGTGGATTTGACCCTGGAGCTGGACGCAGGCGACTGGGCCCAGCTGGCAGGACAGTTGGGCGCGCAGTTGCAGGCCGCCCAACCGGCCCAGCCAGCGTCCGCCGGAGTAGCCAGCAAACCGCCGAGCCAGGACGATACCTTGTGGCAGACCGCCCAGGACCTGCTGCGCCAGGCTGGCCAGCTCAGCGGGCCGGAGTTGCTGGAACAACTGGAAGGTCTGGCCGGTAGCGCGGCGGCGGGCAAGCGGCTGTTGGTGCGCCTGCGCCATTGCGCCCAGGTCAAGGTCGTCAGCGGCGCGGATACGCCGATCTACAGCTGGGTATCGTGAGGGGCTGAAGGCGGGCCGGCCTGCCAAGCTGAGCTGTGGCAGGCCGGCCCCGGGGCGATCAGTACAGCGCGGCGAACAGCTTGCGCCGGTAGGTGGTCACCAATGGATGATCGTTGCCCAGCAGGTCGAAGACTTGCAGCAAGGTCTTGTGGGCGATCCCTTCGTTGTAGCTGCGGTTGCGCATGAACAGCTTGAGCAGGGCGTCCAGGGCCGCCTCGTACTGCTGGCGGGACAATTGCTGGATCGCCAGCTGGTACGCCGCCTCGTCGTCCTGGGGATCCTTGGCCAGGCGTGCCTTCAGGTCGGCGGCATCCGGCAGGGACGCCGCCTGCTTGAGGAAGGTGATCTGCGCCTTGGCGCCGGCCAGGGCCGCCTTGTGCTCATCGCTCTTGACCGCATCGAGCACGGTCTGGGCCTCGCCCAGTTCACCGCGCTCGGCCAGGCAACGGGCATAGAGGATCAGGGCCTTGGCATTGCTGTTGTCTTCGAGCAGCAGGGCCTTGAGCGCCGCTTCGGCGTCACCGAAGCGACCTTCGCCGAACAGCGTCTCGGCCTGCTCCAACGGATCGGCCGCAGAGGGTGGCGGCATCTGCACATGGGGCTCGAGCATGGCCCGGACCGCCGACTCCGGCTGGGCGCCGGCAAAGCCATCCACCGGCTGGCCATCCTTGAACAGCACCACGGTCGGCAGGCTGCGAATGCCGAAGCGGGCGACGATGTCCTGCTCGATATCGCAGTTGACCTTGGCCAGCAGCAGCTCGCCCTGATAGCTCTCGGCAATCTGCTGCAACATCGGCATCAGTGCCTTGCACGGCGCGCACCACTCGGCCCAGAAGTCCACCAGGACCGGCTTGTGGAAGGAGTTCTCGATTACCGACTGGTCGAAATCGGCGGTGCTGGCATCGAAGATGTACGGCGTGTCCTGACTCATGGGGTATCTCGAATAAGCGGGAATGGCGTCACTATAAAGCTTGCCCGGGGGAGATCGCCATCGCCGGCGCAGCCATGCTGGCGCTGGCGGGACGCTGTGCGTGGTACAGGCTCACGTTGCGAAACTCCCAGGGTTCGGCCAGGTCGGGCAGGGTCAGGGCCTTGAGCATTTCCAGGCGCTGGTACAAGGGATGCTGGAAGTCTCTGACCCGAGAATCCGCCACCAGGGCCTGCTGACCACGGCTGAGGAATTCGTCCAGCAACGGCAGGTTGGCGCGGTCGTAGAGCACGTCGGCCACCAGGATCAGGTCGAAGCGATCAGCCTCGCTGAAGAAGTCGGCGCTGTAGCCCAACTCCACCCCATTGAGCTCGGCGTTGGCCCGGCAGGCGGCCAGGGCCAGTGGGTCGAGGTCGCAGGCCACCACCTCCAGCGCTCCGGCCCTGGCTGCGGCAATCGCCGCCACCCCGGAGCCCGCGCCGAAGTCCAGCACGCGCTTGCCCCGCACCCAATGCGGATGCTCGGCCAGGTAGCGAGCCAGGGCCAGGCCACTGGCCCAGCAGAAGCTCCAGTAGGGCGGTTCGTGGAGGATGCGTCGGGTTTCTTCGGGGGTGAAGGCGCGGTCCATGTTGCGATCATCGATCAGCCACAGTCGCAGTTCGGTCTCGGGCAGTTCGCAGGCCACCAGTTGCGCGTCCCCCAGCAGTTCGCCAAGTGCCGCTTGCAGTTCGAGCGGTGGCGTCATGGGGCTTTGACGAATTGCAGTTGGCCCAGGGCCTGGGTGGTGGGTTGGTCGATGCGTTGTGCCGGCAGGTGCAGGATCAACTGCCCGGACTGGCTGGCGCGGCCGCGCAGTTCGACCCTGGCGCCCGCGGGGAAGGCCTCGGGGGCGAAGCGCAGGCGAAACGGCAGGACCCGGTCGGTGCCGGTCAGGTTGCTGCTGGCCAGCAGGCGCTGGGGGCGGCCGCGTTCATCGATTACCAGCAGCGCCAGCTCGACATTGGCCCCCGCTGGTACGCCATTGAGGCTGCCGCTCAACTCCCGCTGGTAGGCCGGCAGGGGGCCGAGGTCCAGAGGTTCCTGGGTGTTCTGCACGGCCTGGGGCTTGGCGGGAGTGTTGGCCGCGGGCTTCGGCGCATCGCTGCTACAGGCGACCAGGAGGCTGACGAGGCTGAGCAAAACGAGCGGTCTGAGGGGCATTTGAAGCTCCAACGAGGCAGATTTCCATGTGCGAAACATAATAGTCGGTCTGTATACCGTAAAGGCTATGGCTTGTCTTGCCAGTGGGATGCGCTACCATGGCCCTCCCTTTTTTTGTTGCCTGCCACCATGCACTGTCCCTTCTGCGGTGCCAACGACACCAAGGTCATCGACTCGCGACTGGTCGCCGAGGGCGAACAGGTCCGTCGCCGGCGTGAATGCCTGGCCTGTGGTGAACGTTTCACCACTTTCGAAACCGCCGAACTGGTGATGCCGCGTCTGATCAAGACCGATGGCAGCCGCCAGCCCTTCGACGAAGACAAGCTGCGCGCGGGTATGCAGCGCGCCCTGGAAAAACGCCCGGTGAGCGTCGAGCGCCTGGAAGCTGCGCTGGCGCACATCAAGCACAAGCTGCGGGCCACCGGCGAGCGCGAGGTCAAGTCGCTGGTCGTGGGTGAGCTGGTGATGGGCGAGCTGCAAAAGCTCGATGAAGTCGCCTATATCCGCTTCGCTTCGGTCTACCGGCGCTTCCAGGACCTCGACGAGTTCCGCGAAGAGATCGATCGCCTCGCCCGCGAGCCGGCCAAGCAATGAGCCAGTCCGCGGAGCAGGCGGTACTCGACGCCCACTACATGGCTCGCGCGCTGGAGCTGGCACGCAAGGGCCGCTACACCACCCATCCCAATCCCCGTGTCGGTTGCGTCATCGTGCGCGACGGCCAGGTGGTGGGCGAGGGCTGGCATGTGCGTGCCGGCGAGCCCCATGCCGAAGTGCATGCACTGCGCGCGGCCGGGGACCTGGCCCGTGGCGCCACCGCCTACGTGACCCTGGAGCCCTGCAGTCATCACGGGCGTACGCCACCGTGCGCCGATGCCCTGGTCGGCGCCGGAGTGGCGCGGGTGGTCGCGGCGATGCAGGACCCCAATCCGCAAGTCGCCGGACGCGGTATGGGACGCCTGGCCGAGGCCGGCATCGTCGTGCATAGCGGAGTGCTGGAGGGCGAGGCGCGGGCGATCAACAAGGGTTTCCTCAAGCGCATGGAGCATGGCCTGCCTTATGTGCGGGTCAAGCTGGCGATGAGCCTCGACGGGCGTACCGCCATGGCCAGCGGCGAAAGCCAATGGATCACCGGCCCTGCCGCACGTTCGGCGGTGCAACGCCTGCGGGCCGAGTCCAGCGTGGTGCTGACTGGCGCCGATACCGTGCTGGCCGATGGTGCCCGGCTGACGGTGCGTGCTGCCGAGCTGGGGCTGGACGCCGAGCAGACGGCCCTGGTCATGGGCCGGCCGCCGCTAAGGGTGCTGGTCGATGGGCGCCTGCGAGTGCCGCTGGATGCGCCGTTCTTCAAGGCGGGGCCGGCCCTGGTGGCGACCTGTGTCGCGGTGGAGGAGCAATATGCCAACGGCCCCGAATGCCTGATCGTGCCCGGTGCCGATGGCCAGGTGGACCTGCGGCGCCTGCTCGAGGAGCTGGCGGCCCGAGGTGTCAACGAAGTGCTGGTGGAAGCCGGGCCGCGCCTGGCCGGGGCCTTTGCCCGCCAGGGGCTGGTGGACGAGTACCAGATCTTCGTCGCCGGCAAGTTCCTTGGCTCCTCGGCCCGGCCCTTGCTCGACTGGCCGCTGGAGCAGATGAGCGAGGCTCCCATGCTCAAGATCATTGAAATGCGCGCGGTTGGCGATGACTGGCGAGTCACTGCCATTCCCGCCCCGTCAGCGAGCGTATAATTCCCGACTTTCGCCTACCCGGCGGCCCTGTTCTCGAGGAGGACTCCATGTTCACCGGCATCATCGAATCCATCGGCAGCATTCGCGCATTGACCCCAAAAGGCGGAGATGTGCGGGTCTATGTAGAAACCGGCAAGCTTGACCTGGCCGACGTCAAGCTGGGCGACAGCATCGCGGTGAACGGCGTCTGCCTGACCGCGGTGGAATTGCCTGGCGACGGTTTCTGGGCCGATGTCAGCCGCGAGACCCTGGACTGCACCGCCTTCAACCAGTTGAAGGCCGGCAGCCGGGTCAACCTGGAGAAGGCCCTGACTCCGACCACTCGCCTGGGTGGCCACCTGGTCAGCGGTCACGTGGATGGCGTCGGCGAGGTGGTGGCGCGGGAGGAGAATGCCCGGGCCATCCAGTTCCGCATCCGTGCGCCCAAGGAGCTGGCCAAGTACATCGCCCACAAGGGTTCGATCACCGTCGACGGCACCAGCCTGACGGTCAACGCAGTGAACGGCGCCGAATTCGAGCTGACCATCGTGCCCCACACATTGGCCGAAACCATCATGGCCGACTACCGGCCAGGCCGTCAGGTCAACCTCGAGGTCGACCTGCTGGCGCGCTACCTGGAGCGCCTGCTGCTGGGCGACAAGGCCGCCGAGGCCACGGGCAGCACCATCACTGAAAGCTTCCTGGCCGCCAACGGCTATCTCAAATCCTGAACCTCAAATTTTGAAAGAAGGGGGGTGCCGAGTGGCGCTCAACAGCATCGAAGAACTGGTCGAAGACATCCGCCAAGGCAAGATGGTCATCCTCATGGATGACGAAGACCGCGAGAACGAAGGCGACGTGATCATGGCCGCCGAGTGCTGCAAGGCCGAACACATCAACTTCATGGCCAAGCACGCCCGTGGCTTGATCTGCATGCCCATGAGCCGCGAGCGTTGCGAGCTGCTCAAGTTGCCATTGATGTCGCCACGCAACGGTAGCGGCTTCGGTACCAAGTTCACCGTGTCCATCGAGGCCACCGAAGGCGTGACCACCGGCATCTCCGCTGCCGACCGCGCGCGCACCGTGCAAGCGGCGGCGGCCAAGGACGCCAAGGCCGAGGACATCGTCAGCCCGGGCCACATCTTCCCGCTGATGGCCCAGCCTGGCGGTACCCTGGCCCGCGCCGGCCACACCGAAGCGGCTTGCGACCTGGCGCGCATGGCCGGTTTCGAGCCTAGCGGGGTGATCTGCGAAGTGATGAACGACGACGGCACCATGTCCCGTCGCGCCGAACTGGAAGCCTTCGCCGCCGAGCACGACATCAAGATCGGCACCATCGCCGACCTGATCCACTATCGGATGATCCACGAACGTACCGTTCAGCGGATTGCCGAGCAGCCCCTGGACAGCGAACTGGGCCAGTTCAACCTGGTGACCTATCGTGATTCCGTGGAGGGCGACGTGCACATGGCCCTGACCCTGGGCGAGATCTGCGCCGAACAGCCGACCCTGGTGCGGGTGCATAACATGGATCCGCTGCGCGACCTGCTGATGGTCAAGCAGCCCGGGCGCTGGAGCCTGCGGGCGGCCATGGCCACCGTGGCCGAGGCCGGTAGCGGCGTGGTGCTGCTGCTGGGCCATCCGCTGGATGGCGACGAGCTGCTGGCGCATATCCGCGAGACCGCCGAGCGCCAGCCGGTGAAGAAACAACCGACCACCTACAGCATCGTCGGTGCCGGTTCGCAGATCCTGCGTGACCTGGGCGTGCGCAAGATGCGCCTGATGAGTGCGCCGATGAAGTTCAACGCGATATCCGGTTTCGACCTGGAAGTTGTAGAATACGTGCCCTCCGAATAAAAGCCGGTCGTTGCCAGCTTGAAATTCGCGGTTCAAACATCACTCAGGAGCGTGTACTAGACACGCTCCAGCTCTTTAAGAGATTTGTCGAATGACCCTGAAGACCATCGAAGGTACCTTCATCGCCCCTAAAGGCCGCTATGCCCTGGTGGTCGGCCGCTTCAACAGCTTCGTCGTCGAAAGCCTGGTCAGCGGCGCGGTTGACGCCCTGGTCCGCCACGGCGTGAGCGAAAGCGACATCACCATCATCCGCGCGCCTGGCGCCTTCGAGATTCCCCTGGTGACCCAGAAGGTCGCGCAGAAGGGCGAGTACGCGGCGATCATCGCCCTGGGCGCGGTCATTCGTGGCGGCACCCCGCACTTCGAATACGTGGCTGGCGAATGCACCAAGGGCCTGGCCCAGGTGTCCATGGAGTTCGGCGTACCAGTGGCCTTCGGCGTACTGACTGTCGACTCGATCGAACAAGCCATCGAGCGTTCCGGCACCAAGGCCGGCAACAAAGGGGCTGAAGCTGCCTTGTCCGCCCTGGAAATGGTCAGCCTGCTGGCGCAGTTGGAGGCCAAGTGATTAGCGACGATAGCGATCGTTTCAACCCGCGCGATCCCAAGCCTGCCAACGCCGGCAAGCCATCCAAGAGCGCCAAGCGTCGCGAAGCCCGCCAGCTCGCGACCCAGGCGCTGTACCAATGGCACATGGCCAAGCACTCGCTGAACGAGATCGAAGCGCAGTTCCGGGTCGACAACGATTTCACCGACATCGACGGTGCTTACTTCCGGGAGATTCTGCACGGAGTCCCGGCCAGCAAGAACGAGATCGACAACGCCCTCGTACCTTGCCTGGACCTGGCCATCGACGAGCTGGACCCTGTGGAGCTGGCGGTCCTGCGCCTGTCCACCTGGGAGCTGCTCAAGCGTGTCGACGTGCCGTACCGCGTGGTGATCAACGAGGGTATCGAGTTGGCCAAGGTCTTCGGCTCCACCGATGGCCACAAGTTCGTCAACGGCGTCCTCGACAAGCTGGCCCCACGCCTGCGTGCAGCAGAAGTGAAGGCGTTCAAGCGCTGATCCGCGCTTGCAGCTGCCATGGGCGAGTTTGAACTGATCCGTAACTTCTTCGCTGCCGCGCCTTGTGCGCAGGGCGGCGAGGGCGTTGCCCTGGGGATCGGCGATGACTGTGCCCTGCTGGCGGTTGCTCCTGGCGAGCAGTTGGCGATTTCCACCGACACCCTGGTGGCGGGCGTGCATTTCGCCGATCCCTGCGAGCCGTTTCTTCTTGGCCAACGCTCCCTGGCGGTGGCCGTCAGCGACCTGGCCGCCATGGGCGCCACGCCGCTGGCCTTCACCCTTGCCCTGACCCTGCCGACGGTGAGCGCCGACTGGCTCGCGGCCTATGCTCGTGGCCTGAATGCCATGGCCCAGGATTGCGCCGTGCGCCTGATCGGTGGCGACACCACCCGCGGCCCACTGACCCTGACCGTCACCGTATTCGGTCGCGTGCCCGCGGGCCAGGCCCTGACCCGCAGCGGTGCCCGGCCCGGCGACTTGCTGTGTGTCGGCGGCCCGCTGGGCAATGCCGCCGGCGCCTTGCCACTGGTGCTGGGCCAGCGCCGTGCCGAGCCCGAGGTGGCCGATCCGCTGCTGGCTCACTATTGGTCGCCGCAGCCACAACTGGCCCTGGGCCAGGCCCTGCGCGGCAAGGCCACGGCGGCCCTGGACATCTCCGATGGGCTGCTCGCCGATTGTGGGCATATCGCCGCCGCCTCCGCAGTGAGGTTGCAGGTGGAGTTGGAGAAGCTGCCCCTGTCCAGGCCCCTGGTTGACTTTCTCGGCCTTGAGGGCGCGCGCGCCGCGGCCTTGAGTGGCGGCGACGACTATGTGCTGGCCTTCACCTTGCCTGCCGCAGAGCTGGCACCGCTGCAGGCAGCCGGCTGGCCGCTGCAGGTGGTGGGGCAGGTGGTGGCCGGGCAGGGCGTGGCGCTGCTGGATGCCGGCGGGCAGGACATCACCCCGGGCATCCGGGGCTACCAACACTTTCCGGAGACACCGTGACAGATCATCCCAAGCAGGTCCCGGCGGAATTCGTACCGCCGTCGGTCTGGCGCAATCCCTGGCACTTCCTCGCCTTCGGTTTCGGTTCGGGCACCATGCCCAAGGCCCCGGGCACCTGGGGTTCGCTGGTTGCGCTACCCTTTATCCCGTTGTGGCAGATGCTGCCGGACTGGGGCTACTGGCTGATGCTCGGTGTCACCATGCTGTTCGGCTTCTGGCTCTGCGGCAAGGTGGCCGACGACCTGCGTGTGCATGACCACGAGGGCATCGTCTGGGACGAAATGGTCGGCATGTGGATCACCCTGTGGCTGGTGCCCGAAGGCTGGCAATGGCTGCTGGCGGGGTTCCTGATGTTCCGCTTCTTCGACATCCTCAAGCCCTGGCCGATTCGCTGGGTCGACCGGCATGTCCACGGCGGCGTCGGCATCATGCTCGATGATATCCTGGCCGGCGTGTTCGCCTGGCTGGCGATGCAGGGGTTGGTGTGGTGCTTGGGCTGAGGGGCAAGGCATGGGTGTCTGTCGCGCGCTGCTGGTCGTACTGGTTGTCTGTAGCTGTGATGCCTTGGCCGGCGAGCCTTCCGTAGCGCCGGGGTTCATCCGGATCGCCAGCGAAGAGTGGAGCCAGTACAGCGAGGCCGATGGCCAGGGACTGTCCTGGGACATCCTGCGGGAGGTGTTCGAGCCCCAGGGAGTGGCGGTGGAACGCCACAGCATGCCCTATACCCGTTCGGTCGGGCTGGTGCAGCGTGGCGAGGTGGATGCCCAGGCCGGCGCCTATCGCAACGAGTCCCCGGGTGTGCTCTATCCGCGCTGGAACTACGACAATGACCACGTCTATGCCTTGGGCCTGGCCAGCAGTCCCGAGCTGACCCTGGCGAGCCTGGGCAACTACCGGCTGGTCTGGGTGCGCGGCTACAAGTACGAGGACTACCTGCCCAATGTCCGTCGCTACAACGAGATCCGCCGCCGGGTCGGCATCCTGCCGATGCTGCTCTACGGCCGTGCCGACTACTACATCGACGGCCAGACCGAGGTCGAGTATGTGCTCGGGCAGGCCGAGGATCCGAGCCGCTTCAGGTGCTCGCACCTGGCGGAGCTGCCGTTGTACCTGGGGTTCGCCGACACGCCCCGGGGCCGCGCCCTGCTGGCCCTGTACGACCAGCGCATGGAGCAGTTGGTGAAGAGTGGCGGCTTGCGGCCCATCTTCCAGCACTGGAAGCAGCCTTATCCCTTTGATGGAAACGCGCGGCCGGCGGTCCGTTGATCAAACTTATCGATCTTTATCCACGATAATTCAGCCTAAGCGCCCAGTGGAGGCTGCTGTTACAATGCCGCCTCTGCGAATCTCCAGTCCCCATACAGATCAGGAGCACAACAGTGCCCGTTGTTTTTGTTGCCGCTTCCAAGCTGCCCACCCCCTTTGCGCAATTCACCATGCACGGTTTCCTCGACGAAGCCACCGGTCGCGAGCACGTGGTGCTCAGCCTGGGCGATATCGCCGACGGCGCGCCGGTGCTCGGTCGCCTGCACTCCGAATGCCTGACCGGCGATGCCCTGTTCAGCCAGCGTTGCGACTGCGGCTCGCAGCTCGAAGCCGCCTTGCGGGCGATTGCCCGTGAAGGTCGCGGGGTACTGCTGTACCTGCGCCAGGAAGGTCGCGGCATCGGCCTGCTGAACAAGATCCGCGCCTATGAGCTGCAGGACGGCGGTGCCGATACCGTGGAGGCCAACGAGCGCCTGGGGTTCGCCGCCGACCAGCGCGACTACGCCATGTGCCTGCCGATGCTCGAGCATCTGGGCGTCAAGGCCCTGCGCCTGATGACCAACAACCCGCGCAAGGTCAAGGCCCTGACCGAGATGGGCATCCAGGTCGCCGAGCGCGTGCCGCTGCACACCGGCCACAACCCGCACAACAAGCTGTACCTGGCGACCAAGGCCAGCAAGCTCGACCATATGATGGGCAACGAGCACCAGGGCGAGGTCGACCGCGCGTGACCCGGGGCCAAGTGAGACGCCGCCTGGCCGTCAGCTGGTGGCAATACCTGGCGTTGGCGCTGCTGCCGCTGTTCGTGCTCAACGCTGTATTTGGCCAGGGCGAGCCGATCCTGCCGGTGCTGGCGATGCCGTTCTTCATCGCCGGGGTGGCGTCGATGTTCGTCAGCCTGCGCTTTTTCGGCGTCTACAAGCACGGCTTGATCGCCACCCAGAAAGCCCTCGATACCCCGGAAGAACCAGCGGCCTGGATCGATCTGGCGGCGCGGCGGCGCACGGCCTTGCTGGTGGCGGCATTGCCGGCCTGGATCGGTGCCCTGGCGGTATTTGTGGGCCTTGAAGCCGTGCCGCTGATGCTCCTGGCCTTGTCCACGGCGGTGTTGTTCTACCTCTACCGCATCCCGCGCCAGCTCGGTTGATGCAGCGTTGGCTGGTCGTCTTGCTGCTGGTTCTGTGCGGCCAGGCGCTGGCCGTCGAGCGGGTCGTCAGCCTGGCGCCATCGCTCTCGGAAATCGTCGTCGAACTGGGCGCCGCCGATCTGCTGGTGGGCGTGCTGGATGCCGGCGAGCGCCCGGCGCCACTCAAGGATCTGCCTTCGGTAGGGCGCTACGGCCAGCTGGACATCGAACGCTTGCTGAGCCTGCGGCCGGACTTGCTGCTGCTCTGGCCGGGCAGTGTCGGCCCGGCCCAGAAGGAGCAATTGGCGCGCCTGGGTATTCCCACCCTGGTTGCCGAACCCCATGACCTTGCGCAACTGACCGCCCAGATCGCCGAGATCGGCCAGCGCCTGGGGCGAGCGCAAGCCGGCCAGGTATTGGCGGCCCAGTTGGACCAGCAGCTTGCGCAACTGCGCCAGCGCTATCGCCGCGAGTCACCCCTACCGGTGTTCTACCAGGTCTGGGATCGTCCGCTGTACACGGTGGGTGGTGGCCAGATCATCAGCGACGCCCTGGCGGTCTGCGGGGCGCGCAATGTATTTGCCGATCAACCGCTGCCGGCGCCCCAGGTCAGTATCGAGGCGGTGCTGCAGCGCAACCCGCAGGCGATCCTGGCTACGGCCCAGGGGCAATTGGATGCCTGGAAGGCCTGGCCGCAGATCGCTGCGGTCGAGCAGGGGCGCTTGTTGCTGGTGACGGACAAGGGCCTGGAGCGGCCCAGCGGGCAGATGGTCGGCGCAGTGGCCAAGCTGTGCGGCTTGATTGCACCCGAGCGCTGAGCAAGCTTTACAGCTCAGGGGTCCAGGTCACGCCGAGCATCCAAGTCCGGCCTTCTTCGCGGTAGCCATAGTTACTGCCCTGGTAGCTGTAGAGCGCCCGTGAGTAGGACTTGTCGAAGACATTGTCGAGCTTCAGGTCCAGCTTGAGCTCCCGGTTGACTGCCCAACTGCTGCGCAGGCCGAACAAGCCATAGCCGCCAAGCCGTGCCTGCTTCTGTTCGAAGCGATTTTCACGGCTGCTGCTCACCAGTTGCCAGCTGGCGCCGAATGCCAGCCGCTCGAACTGACGGTCCAGATCCAGGTTCAGGGTGCGCTTGGCCCGGCGTGCTAGTTGTTCTCCGCTCTGGCGATTGCGTGGATCGATGATGGCGACGCCTGCGCTGGTCTGCCAGCCGAACCATTCCTGTTTCAGGGCCGTTTCCAGGCCATTGATCCGTGCCGAACCGATATTTTCTGGTCGCCGTGCACTGGTGTTGTAGATGATCGCGTCCTTGAGATCGATGCGATAAAGAGAAGCTTCCAGGCGGCTATCTGGGGTCAGTTGGCTACGCCACTGCAGTTCATAGCTCTTGGAGTGTTCTGGCTTGAGCTGTGGGTTGCTGCTGTTTGGGTAATACAGATCCGTGAAGGTCGGAGCCCGAAAGCCTTCGCTGTAGGACAACAGCAGGTCGTTGTCCGGGTTCACCGGCACGGTGAGGCTTCCGCTCCAGGTGTTCTGGCTGCCGAATTGCTGGTTACGGTCGTGGCGCAGGCCCAACTCCGTGGAGAAGTTGTCGCCACGGAAGCGGTGCTGGATGAACGCTGCACGATTCCAGCGGCTGTCCTCGCCGTAGGCCGCGCTGGTATTGAGCCGATCCTCATACCAATCGGCGCCGAGGATCAGGCTGTTGCGTTCGTCCAGACTCAGGTCGTTCTGCCAGTTCAGCGAGTCGCGATAGGTATTGAAGGTGCTGCGTTCCACGGTGAGCTTGTCGCGCTTGGCGTCACGATTCTCGGCATGGCCCAGTTCCAGGCGTGACTTCCAGCTGTCGTTGAGACGGGCGTCGATGAAGCTGCTGATGCTGCTGACCGTGAAATCGGTATAGGGCTGCTGTTGATAGGTATTGTTAGTGGCCATGTCGAAATAGCCGAAAGGGCTGTCGTACTGGCTGCGACCACGGTTATCCAGCAGGTTCAGCCCCACTTCCAGATCGTCGTCGAAGGCATGGCTCAAACTCAGGCTCAACGACTGGTTCCGATAGGCGTCATGGTCGTCGTCGCTGGGGTAGGACTCCCGGGTCGAATCGATCCCGGCGGTTTCATCCAGGCTGGCACCGAGGCTGAAGCGGGTCTGCTGGTCGCCGCCGGATAGCCCCAGGCTGCGTTGCCAGGTCTGGTTGCTGCCAAAGCCCAGGTGCATCCTGCCTTGCAGTCCCTGCTCGGTACCGCGCCGGGTGAAGATCTGGATCACCCCGCCAATGGCGTCGCTGCCGTAGATCGCCGAGCGTGAGCCGCGCAGCACTTCTACGCGTTCGATCTGCTCGACATTGATGAATTGCAGGTTGCTGTCACCGCTGGAGGAGCTACCGATGCGTTGGCCATCCACCAGGACCAGGCTCTGGGACGAATTGGTGCCGCGGATGTAAACACCTGGCAGGCTCGAGCGGCCACCCGTCTGAGCAACCTGCACCCCGGGAACCCGTTGCAGCAGGTCGGTCAGGCTGGTGGGTTGCAGGCGATCGATATCGTCCCGGGTGAACACCGTGTTCGCCGCGCTGCTGTCGTTGCGCGCCTGTACCTGGCGGTTGGCGCTGATCAGGGTGTCCGGCAGTTTCAGGGCCTGATCGCGCTCGGAGGTGTCGGCCAGCAGTTCGCCACCGGACAGCAGGAACAGGGGCAGGGCAAGGCGGGAGAGTTTCATGGCTGCTCCTTTTCGCACGGCGCGGGTTCGGCCGCAGGAGGTGATGGGCCGTGGATGGGGAGAAGCTGGCGCCCGCGTGGCGGGCGCTCAGCATGGGGCGCTACAGCTTACGCCAGGCCCAGCAGTTGCAGGCGTTGGCGGATCGAGGCTTCGATGCCGGCTTCGTCGAGGCCGCACTCGGCGAGCATCTGCGCCGGCTTGGCATGCTCGACGTAGGTGTCCGGCAGGCCCAGGTGCAGGACCTGCTTGAGCAAGCCTTCCTGGGCCAGGAACTCGCTGACCGCACTGCCGGCACCGCCCATGATGGCGTTTTCCTCGATGGTCACCAGCAGCTCGTGGTTACCGGCGATCTCGCGCACCAGGGCTTCGTCCAGCGGCTTGACGAAGCGCATGTCGACCACCGTGGCGTCGAGCCTCTCGGCCACTTTCAACGCTTCGGCCATTTGCACGCCGAATACCAGCAGCGCTACTTGCTTGCCCTGGCGACGGACCAGGCCCTTGCCGATCTCGATCGGTTCCAGGTCCTTGTCGATCGGCGCATTGGGGCCAGTGCCGCGTGGGTAGCGCACCGCTGCCGGACCGTTGTACAGGTGGCCGGTGCTGAGCATCTTGCGCAGTTCGTTCTCGTCACTCGGGGTCATCACCACCATGCCGGGAATGCAGCGCAGGTAGGACAAATCGAAGCTGCCGGCGTGGGTCGGGCCGTCTTCGCCCACCAGGCCGGCGCGGTCGATGGCGAACAGGACGTCGAGGTTCTGCACCGCGACGTCATGCACCAGCTGGTCGTAGCCGCGCTGCAGGAAGGTCGAGTAGATCGCCACCACCGGCTTGGCGCCTTCGCAGGCCATGCCGGCCGCCAGGGTCACCGCGTGCTGCTCGGCAATCGCCACGTCGAAGTAGCGCAGCGGGAAGCGTTCGCTGAAGGTCACCAGGTCCGAGCCTTCCTTCATGGCCGGAGTGATGCCCACCAGGCGCGAATCGGCGGCTGCCATGTCGCACAGCCATTCGCCGAACACGCCGGAATACTTCGGTCCGCCGGCTTTCTTCGGCGCACTGGCCGGAGCGTCCAGGGGCTCGAGCTTGGTGATGGCGTGGTAGCCGATGGGGTCGACTTCTGCCGGGGCGAAGCCCTTGCCCTTCTTGGTCACCACGTGCAGGAACTGCGGGCCCTTGAGGTCGCGCATGTTGCGCAGGGTGGCGATCAGGGTCGGCAGGTCGTGGCCGTCGATCGGGCCGATGTAGTTCCAGCCCAGCTCTTCGAACAAGGTGCCGGGGACCAGCATGCCCTTGGCGTACTCTTCGGTGCGGCGGGCGATTTCCCAGGCGCCGGGCAGGCGCGACAGCACTTTCTTGCTGCCTTCGCGCATGCTGGCGTAGGTACGGCTGGAGAGGATCTTGGCCAGGTAGTTGGACAGGCCGCCGACATTGCGCGAGATCGACATGTCGTTGTCGTTGAGGATCACCAGCATGTTGGCGTCCACTTCCGGCGCGTGGTTCAGGGCCTCGAAGGCCATGCCCGCGGTCAGGGCACCGTCGCCGATCACCGCGATGGCCTTGCGCTCGCTGTTCTGCAGGCGAGCGGCGATGGCCATGCCCAGGGCGGCGCTGATGGAGGTGCTGGAGTGGCCGACGCCGAAGGTGTCGTATTCGCTCTCCGAGCGCCGGGGGAAGGCCGCGAGGCCGTCTTTCTGGCGCAAGGTGCCCATCTGTTCGCGGCGACCGGTGAGGATCTTGTGCGGATACGCCTGGTGGCCCACGTCCCATACCAGCCGGTCGTCCGGGGTATCGAAGACGTAGTGCAGGGCGATGGTCAGCTCGATGACGCCGAGGCCGGCACCGAAATGCCCACCGGTCTGGCCGACCGAATAGAGCAGTTCCAGGCGCAATTCATCGGCCAGGGTTTCCAGCTCGGCTTCGCCTAACCGGCGCAGGCCGTCCGGCGTCTGGGCACGATCGAGCAGCGGTGTGCTCGGGCGTTTGCGGGGAATCTCATGAAACGTCGTGGGCATCAGGCGAATCGTTATAGGTGTAGAAAGAGGCGGCAGTTTACCTTATGCATCGCAAGCTGCCCACGCAGAGCACCGAACTTGGCCGATATGCGGTCCTGTGAACCGCCGTCGGTCAGTTGCGGCGCGCGACGATATACCGGGCCAGTTCGCGCAAGGGTTCGGCTGCTGCGTCAAACGGCCGCAGCGCATGCAGCGCCTGGTCACGCAGTTCCAGGGCATAGGCCTTGGCGGCTTCCAGGCCCAGCAATGCCGGGTAGGTCGGCTTGTCCCGGGCAATGTCGGCGCCCTGGCGCTTGCCCAGGGTCGCGGTATCGCTCTCGACGTCGAGAATGTCGTCCTGGACCTGGAATGCCAGGCCAATGGCCTGGGCATAGGCTTGCAAGGCCTTGAGTTCGTCTTTCTCGGCAAGACCGCTGGCCAGGGCGCCGAGGATGACGCTGGCCTCGATCAGGGCGCCGGTCTTGTGCCGGTGCATGTATTCCAGGGCCTTCTGGTCGAGCTTGAGCCCCACCGAGCCCAGGTCGATGGCCTGGCCGCCGACCATGCCCGCCGGGCCTGCGGCCTGGGCCAGGGTCGTGACCATGCGCAGGCGGATCTCGGCGTTGGCGTCGCTCAGGCGCGGGTCCAGCAGGGCACTGAAGGCCAGGCTCTGCAGGCCGTCGCCGGCGAGGATCGCGCAGGCTTCATCGAAAGCCTTGTGGGTAGTGGGCTGGCCGCGACGCAGATCGTCATCGTCCATCGCTGGCAGGTCGTCGTGCACCAGGGAGTAGGCGTGGATCAGCTCCACCGCGCAGGCCGCGCCGTTGGCCTGTTCCGGCTTGCCGCCCAGGGCTTCGCAGGCGGCGTAGGCCAGCAGTGGGCGGACGCGCTTGCCGCCATTCATCACGCTGTAGCGCATGGCCTCATAGAGGCGGGCCAACTCGGGGCTGGGGGCGTTGAACAGCGACTGTAGCGCCGCGTCGACGCGGGCCTGGCTGCTGGCCTGGTAGGTGGCGATCATTCTGGCTGTTCCGCATCGAAGGGCTGTTCCGCCAGCTCGCCATCGCGCTCCAGCAGTACCTGTACCTTCTGTTCGGCCTGGGCCAGGGCCGCCTGGCAATCACGGGTCAGGCCGATACCCTGTTCGAAGGCGGTCAACGAGTCTTCCAGCGACAGCTCGCCGTTCTCCAGACGCTCGACCAGGGTTTGCAGGTCGGCGAGGGATTGTTCGAAATCTAAGGCAGCTTTTTTGCGGGCCATGGCGGCTATCCCGGGTGACGTTAAACCGGCGCGACACTAGCAGACAGCGGGTTTTCGGGCAAATGAGAAGCGCCCGCTGAAGCTCTGGATCGCCAGTGCGCGTGCCATCAAAATCCGCCGGGGATCATCTGCGTTAAACCTTGATGAAACTTGTTGGCGGTGGCGCAACGGCAGCATAGACAGCAATGAGCGGGAGGGGCGCAGGACCTGCGGAATTGCTCCTGGCCTGCGGGCGGTGATATCACCGTAATGGCACGAACGGCGCGGCCTCCAGGCCGATGCCTACTCCCTCGCAAAATCCCTTTTCCCCAATTGTGCAACACACGGCAAATCGATAATCTGCGCCCTTTCAACGCCCTATTATCGTCGGGCGACCTTCCGAATGTTTCGCAGCCGCGCCGAGGATCTGGCGCCAGGGTTTTCCCATGCATGGCAGGACGCAATACATGCGCGCTCTATCCTTCCTCTTGTTGACCCTGCTGGTGTCCGCTGGTGCACGGGCCGAACCTTCGGCCGAATTGCAGGAGCCCCTGGGCGGCTGGCGCTATTCCGGCTTGCTCGACCGCACCGAACAGGACCGCGTGGCCTACCCGACACCGCCCATCGATCGTGGCATCCAGCGCAACCGCACCATGATCGAAGGCCAGCTCAAGGCCATTGGTCATTTGCGCCAGCCCCACAGCCTGTCGGTCAACGGTAACCCGCTCAATCTCTACACCGACGAACAAGGGCGCTTCGGCCGGCCCTACGCCTTCGGTGCCGGTTCCAACAGCGTCGAAGTGCGCAGCTCCGAGGGCAAGTCGCTCAAGCGCGTGCAGTTCTACGAGTCCAACCCGAACAAGACCCCGCCGCGTATCCGCGTGGTGCTCGGCTGGGACGATCCCAAGGCCGAGCTGGACATGCATATCATCACGCCCGACGGCCAGCATGCGTTCTTCGGCCATCCGGGCCTGACCAATGGCGGCGGCCTGGACCCGGACGGGGTCGACGGCCCGGGGCCGGAGATGTTCACCATGACCGCGCCGCTGCGCGGTACCTACCTGATCTACGTCAACTACTGGGGCAACTTCGGCAGTGGCGGCTACAACTTCGATGAACGCAGCAACCAGAACGAAGTGATCACCTCGCAGATCAATCTGATCCTTAACGAAAACACCGTCGATGAGAAACGCGAGACCTTCATCGTGCCCATGCGGGCCATCGGCGACCTGTTGCTGGTCAAGTCTTTCAACTATTGAACATCCCGCACCACGGATGAATTGGGCTTTGTGAATCATGAGCGAAAACACAGCATCCCCGGCGGCCGGCGTCCCCGGTAGCGAACAACCCGGCAGCCAGCGGCGCTGGCCGGCCCTGGTCATGGGCCTGTGCCTGGCGGCGGCCGTCGCCACTGGCGTGGGCTGCAAGCCCAAGACCTCGGTGGCCGAGCTGCCCGGCGACAAGCTGGGCCTGAGTCGCCCCGATGGCTTGCTGGAGACCCACTCCCTGGCGCAGTTGCCCAAGGACTTGCTGGCGGTGCCGTTCCTGCGTGAAACCCTGACCGAAGACTTCGTCTTCTATTACCAGACCCATGCCGACCGCCTGGGCCTGATCGGCAGCCTGCGGCGGATCATCTACGAGCATGACCTGAAGCTGCAGGACAACCTGATCGAGCAACTGCTCGACCAGCCGGCGGACATCGCCCTGTGGCGCGGCGTCGATGGCCGGCTCAAGGACTTCCTGCTGGTGATGGACCGTGGCGGCCTGGCCAAGCTGCTCGAGCCCCTGGCCAAGGCTGCCCTGGATGACAGCCAGTTGAGCAAGCTGGCCGAGCTCAAGGTCGGCGGCGATGCGGTAACCCTGTATCAGCTGAATTTCAACGCCAACAAGTCCCTGGCCTTCGCCTCCCACGGCGACAAGCTGGTGGTTCTGTCCAATCCGACCCAGCTGTATGACCTGGCCTCTGGCGTCAGCGACGTGCACGGTGCGGTCTCCACCAAGGCCCTGGAAGCGCTGCTCAACGGCGACAAGCTGTTCCCCGAGGCCTTTGGCCTGGAGGCGCGCAAACCCGAGGTGCAGCAGCGCCTGGCGGTCAACTCCAGCGTCCTGGCCATGGGTTACCAGCGCTTCATCCCCAACTTCGCCGGCCTGCGCTTCGACATGGACGACAAGGGCTGGCACAGCTACCTGGCCATGGAAGAACAAGAGGACCAGCCGGACTTCGACTTCAAGCCGATCTGGCAGGCCATGCCCATGGGCGCCAGCGCCTGCGTGGCGCTGCCCCTGGCGGCGCAGCAGCAGAAGCCGCTGCTGGTCAAGCTCGGCGCCGAGGAGTCGGTGGCCCAGGCCCTGACCGAACACATGTCCGGCAGCGCCGGGCTCTGCTGGTACGCCGACTCGCGGCTGTACACGCCGCTGCTGGTAGCTAGCCTCAAGGACAAGGACAGCGCCAAGCTCGACGCCGACCTGGGCAAGTTGTTCGGCTCCATGGTGGGTTCCCGCGAGAGCAAGGTGGCGCAGCGGATCTTCCCGGTGGTCGAGCAGCAGGACGGCAACGTGCACCAGTGGCAGCGCCAGGTCAGCTCGAACTTCGGGCCGTATCCGGCCAAGCAGGCCAAGGACCCGCAGGCCATTACCGGCCGCGCCTTCATGCAGGTCAGCCTGGCCCGCCATGGTTCGACCCTGGTGTTCTCCCTGGATGACAAGCTGGTGGGCAAGGCCCTGGGCACCCTGGACAAGCGCTTCCCACCCCTGGCCGACGTGGCGCCGAAGAACGCCATGATGCCGATCTACCTGGGACCGCAGTCCCTGGCCCAACTGATCCAGCAGGAAACCTTCGACAGCCTGCCCCAGGACATGGAGCCGGTGTTCAACAACGCCGCGCAGACCTACCTGGTGCCGAAGCTGCGCACCCTCGGTGGTTATGGCAAGTACGCCCTGACCCTGCCTGAGGGCAGCGAGCCCAACGGCCATTGGCAGTGGCTGCCGCTGCAATGGCAAGCGCTGTGAGAGCCTTGCGCCACGGCTTGAGCAGCCTTGGCCTGCTGGCCCTGTTGCTCAGCAGCGCAGTGGGCGCGACCACGGCCGCGCCGCTGGACGTGCAGCAGTCCCAGGTGTTTCGCGCCTGGTTCGTGCGCATCGCCCAGGAGCAGCTGAGCCAGGGCCCGAGCCCGCGCTGGTATCAGCAGGACTGCGCGGGGCTGGTGCGCTTCGCCGCCAATGAAGCACTCAAGACCCATGACAGCAAATGGCTGCGGGCCAATGGTTTGTCCAATCGCTACCTGCCCCCGGAGCTGCAACTGAGCGAAGGCCAGCGCGCCCTGGCCCAGCAGTGGCAGCAGGGCGGCGGCAAGGTCGGTCCCTACGTCAATGCGATCAAGCTGATCCAGTTCAACAGCCATCTGGTGAGCCGCGACCTGGGCCAGGCGCGCCCCGGCGACCTGTTGTTCTTCGACCAGGGCGACGACCAGCACTTGATGATCTGGATGGGCCGCAACATCGCCTATCACACCGGCACCACCACCCCTACCGATAACGGCATGCGCTCGGCCAGCGTGCAGCAACTGATGACATGGAAGGACACCCGATGGATACCCGACCCCGCCAACCCCAACTTCATCGGCATCTATCGGCTGAACTTCCTCACCCAATGAGCGAATCGCGTATGTCCCGTTTTCTGTTCCGCTTGACCCTGGCCTTGACCCTGGTGGCCCCCGTGGCCCTGGTCAACGCCGAAGACTCCGTGCCCGCCAGCGATTACGCGGCAGTCGCCGGGGAGAGTTTCTTCCTGCTGTCCGACAGCAGTTTTGCCAGCGACGAGCAGGCCATGGTGCGCCTCGAGGCGCCGGGGCGTGATTACCGGCGCTTTCGCATGGAGCCCTATGGCGGCGCGGATATCCGGGTCTACCGGATCAACCAGCCGCTGGACTTCCTCAAGCGCCAGAAAAACCTGCACCGAGTGGTCAGCGATGGCCAGTTCAAGGGCGAGGGGCTGTCCAACACCCTGGCCTACTTGTGGGACAACTGGTATCGCAAGTCGCGCCGGGTGATGCAGCGCGCCTTCTCCTATGAGTCGCGCAAGCAGGTAACCGAAGAGGTTCCGGAGCTGAAGGTCGGCAACTCGTTGCTGGCACCGACACCCTATGACGCCCAGCCGCAGTTCGGCCTGGTCCCGGGCTTGCCGCTGGTGACCCAGTTCCGCTACCCGCTGTGGCAGGCCAAGCCGATCCAGCCGCCAGCCGGGGTCAACCTGGCCGGGTCCTCCAGTGACTTCATCAACGTCGCACCGGGCAACGTCTACATTCCCCTTGGGCAGTTGAAGCCAGGCCTTTACCTGGTCGAAGCCCTGGTGGGCAAGTACCGCGCCACCACCATGGTGTTCGTCTCCAATACCGTAGCGGTGAGCAAGGTCGCCGGTGACGAGCTGCTGGTCTGGGCGGCGGGCAAGCACGAAGGCAACTCGGTACCCAAGGTCAACGTGCTGTGGACCGACGGCCTGGGCGTGATGAACAGCGGTGCCACCGATGAGCAGGGCCTGGTGCGCTTGAAACACGTCAGCCCCGAGCGCTCCTATGTGATCGGCGAGGACCAGGAAGGCGGGGTGTTCGTCTCCGAGAACTTCTACTACGACAGCGAAATCTACGACACCAAGCTCTATGCCTTCACTGATCGGCCGCTGTACCGCCCGGGCGACTGGGTCTCGCTGAAGGTCGTCGGGCGTGAGTTCAAGAATGCCCGGGACTCGGTGCTGCCCGGTGCCGGTACGGTGAATGTCAGCGTATTGGATGCTGCGGGCACCGCCCTGCAGAACCTGACCCTGAACCTGGATTCCAAGTCCGGCACCCAGGGGCGTTTCCAGCTCCCGGAAAATGCCCTGGCGGGCGGTTATGAACTGCGCCTGCGCTACAAGGACCAGGTCTACAGCAGCGCCTTTCGCGTAGCCGAGTACATCAAGCCGCACTTCGAGATCGCCCTGAGCCTGGCCAAGCCGGACTTCAAGACCGGCGAGGCGGTGAAGGGCAACCTGGTACTGCTCTATCCCGATGGCAAGCCGGTGGCCAACGCACGCCTGCAACTGAGCCTGCGGTCCCAGCAGCTGTCTATGGTGGACAACGAGTTGCAGTACATGGGCCAGTTCCCGGTGGAACTGACCAGCACCGAGCTGACCACCGATTCCAAGGGCAGTGCCAGCCTCGACCTGCCGGCGGCGGACAAGCCCAGCCGCTACATGCTCACCGTATTCGCCAGTGACGGCGCGGCCTATCGGGTCAAGACCACCAAGGAAATCCTCATCGAGCGTGGCGCCGCGAGCTTCAGCCTCAGCGCCCCGCAACGCTTCAGCGCGGTGGGCGACAAGGTGCAGTTCAGCTACGCCAACCAGAACACCAGCGAGCAGAGCAAGAGCGTCTTGCCCAGCCGCTACAGCTGGGTGCGCATGGAAGACCAGAGCACTGGCGAAGGCAAGCTGGCCGTCGGCGACAGCGGTTTTGTCCTGGCCTTCGAACGTCCCGGTACCTACAACCTGACCCTGCGCGATGAGCATGACCGGGTCGTGGGCGGCACGAGCCATTCGGTCACCGGCGAAGGGGTCAAGGCCGTGCCGGGTACCGTGGAGATCGTCCTCGACAAGCCCGAGTACAAAGCTGGCGACGAAGCCCTGGCGCTGATCACCTTCCCCGAGCCGATCAACGATGCGCTGCTGTCGCTGGAGCGTGACAAGGTCGAGGCCACCGCCTTGCTGTCCCAGGGGGGCGATTGGCTGAAAGTGGAAAAACTCAGCCCGACCCAGTACCGCGCCCGGGTGCAGGTCAAGGACAGCTTCGCGCCGAACCTGACCTTCTCCGTGCTCTACACCAAGGGTGGCGAATACAGCTTCCAGAACGCCGGGATCAAGGTGCTGACGCCGCAGATCGATGTGGCCATCCAGACCGACAAGGAAAAATACCAGCCGGGTGACACCGTCACCGTGGACCTGTCCACGCAGTTCGCCGGCAAGCCGGTACCGGCCCACCTGACGGTCAGCGTGGTGGACGAGATGGTCTATGCCCTGCAGCCGGAAGTGGCGCCGAGCATCGACCAGTTCTTCTACCATCCGCGGCGCAACAACGTGCGCACCAGCGCCAGCCTGTCGTTCATCAGCTACGACGTAGCCCTGCCGGGCAGCCCGACGGCGCCAGGCAAGGCCAACCGTAGCGAGCGTGGGGTCAAGGTGCTGGAGCGTCCGCGCCGTGAAGACGTCGACACCGCTGCCTGGCAGCCGGAGTTGGTCACCGACGGCAGCGGCAAGGCGCGCTTCACCTTCCGCATGCCCGACTCGCTGACCCGCTGGCGCATCACCGCCCGGGCCATCGCCGAGGATGGCCAGGTTGGCCAGAAGAAGCAGTTCGTGCGGTCCGAGAAGGCCCTGTACCTGAAGTGGAGCGGCCCGACCCGCTTCCGCAGCGGCGACAAGCCGGACCTTGGGGTCTTTGCGTTCAACCAGTCCGAGCAGCCGGTCAAGGCAGAACTGGTGGTGCATTACGCCGGTGAGTCCCAGCGCTTGCCGTTGACCCTCAACAGCGGCATCAACTATGTGGCCCTGCCGGCCATCGCTCCGGGCAATGGCGAGTGGAGCGCCGAGCTGGTGCAGGGCGGCAAGACCATGGACACCCTGGCCGTGCGCCTGGCCAGCAACGGAGCTGGCTGGCAGACCGTGCAGACCCAGAGCCTGGACGTGGTCACCAACAGCACGCCACTGGGCTTGCCGGCCGATGCCGGGGAGATTCGCCTGCGCCTGGACGACAGCCCGCAAGCGCTGTTCCGCGCCGCCCTGGATGACCTGCTGGAATACCCCTACGGTGGTGTCGAGCAGACCGCCAGCCAGCTGTTGCCGCTGAGCGTCGCCTATCCGGCCCTGGCCAGCAATCCGCAGGTGCGTGATCGCTTGCGCCTGATGATGCAGAACAGTCGCTTGCGCCTGGTGCACATGGCCGGGCCGGAAGCGGCATTCACCTGGTGGGGCGAGGACGCCGATCCGGATGCCTTCCTCACCGCCTACGCCTATTACGCCGACTGGAACGCCAGCAAGGTGATGGACCTGAACCTGCCGCCGGAGCATTGGCAGCGAGTGCTTGAGGTCTATGCCAAGCAGGCCGGCAATACGCCGTTGCTGCAACGTGCGCTGATCCTGTCCTTCGCCCGCGAGATGAAGCTGCCGATCAATACCCTGGTCAGCGGCCTGATGGACGACCTGGCCAAGGCCGGCTCGGGACCGCAAGCCAGCATGCAGGACGACAGCGGCGACAGCCTGGTGATGGACAGCCCGGATTCGGCCCTGGGCCTGGCCAGTGCCCGGGTGCTGGCTGCGGCCCTGGCGCGGGACGCCAAGGTCACGCCACCGCCGGCGTTCGTCACCCAGCTGGAAGCGGCGCAACAGCAGATGGAAATCAGCTCCCAGCCCTTCGCCCAGGCCTTGAGCCTGTCGCTCAAGCCGTTCGACCAGGGCGCGACGCGCGCCTTGCTGCAACGGCTGCTGCCGTCGCAGTCGACCCTGGAACGGGCTCTGGCCTTGACCTGGCTGCAACGTAGCGTGGCCCAGTCGGCGCCGGCTACGAACCTCAACCCGGGGCAAGGCTGGCAACAGCGCCAGGGCGCCAGCGGCGAAAGCTACTGGCAATGGCAAGGCCCGCAGGTTCCTGCGGTGTTGACCCTGGACTCGGTGCCGGAGCGCCCGCTACGGGCCTCGGTGAGCTACCTGAGCAAGCAGGAAGCCGGCACGCCGGCACCGGTGAATATCACTCGCCGCCTGCTGCGCCTGGTACCGGGGGACGAAGCCTTCACCTTCAAGCTGGAGCCGGTGGGCAACAAGCCGATCGCCAGCGACGGCCTGTACCTGGATGAAGTGATCATCGCCAACGAAGGCAAGCGCCCGCTGCTGTACGGCATGCTGGATGTGCCGTTGCCGCCGGGCGCCGATGTCGAGCGCACCACCTGGGGTATCAAGCTGGCCGGTCCTGCGGGCAGTGAGGCCGCGTCGCTGGAGAAGGCCCGTGCCGAACCGGGGCAGATGAGCTACCGCGTGCCCCTGGATGCGCTGAACGACAGCAGCGAAGTGCGCCTGCGCCATCTGGTCCGCTTCTCCCAGAAGGGCCAGTTCAACTTGCCGCCGGCACGTTTCTACCAGGTCTATGCACCTGAGCATCAGGCCCAGGAGCGTACTCCGGCCTTGGGCCAGGTTTCGGTCAAGTAACATGCTGCGACGTTGGACCTGGCTGTGTTTGTGTTTGCTTCCTGGGCTGGCGACGGCCCAGGACGAACCTCTGCGCCTGGCCTGGAAAACCGCACCGGACAGCGAGCTGGTGAGCCTCTCCAGGACCCAGGTGCTGGCCCGCGAGCCGTTGCCCGAGGACTTGCAAGCGCCCCTGGGCAGCGTCTGGAAACTCTTCGTCTACGCCTGGCTGGCGGACACCGGCGCCCAGGAACCGGCCTATGCCTGCCAGGGCAAGTCCAAGGAAGAGGTGTACTGCTGCACGGTCGGTAACAGCATCGCCCGTGACCAGGCCCTGGTGCGTTCCTGCGGCCTGTACTTCGAGCCTGCGCGCCTCAAGGTGTCGGCCAGTGACTGGCGCAGTTACTGGCAGGCGCGCCAGGCCCCGGGCTGGCTACAGGATCTGCAGCAGCTGCAGCCACAGACTCGGGTTCCGGTGGCTGAACT
This sequence comes from Pseudomonas piscis, assembly GCF_009380155.1. GTDB lineage: Bacteria > Pseudomonadota > Gammaproteobacteria > Pseudomonadales > Pseudomonadaceae > Aquipseudomonas > Aquipseudomonas piscis. Next base: position 99,786 of record NZ_WHUV01000007.1, read on the forward strand.
GCTGCAAGTCCTGGCCAGCTTGCCGGCCCGGGATACCGCGCGCCGGGTATTGCTGGACGTGGTACTCAACGCCGGGGATGGCACGGTGGTGGGGGCGCTCGGTGGGCGGCTGCGGGTCAAGACCTGGAGTTGGCTGGCCGAGCGCGATCCGCAATCGCGCCAGGGCGGTTTCGCCGGTTGGCTGACGGACGGCACGCCGTTGTGGGTCGGTGGCCGCGGCACTAGCCAGCGGGTCCTCAAGGAGCATGCCCAGGCCCTGGATCAGTTGTTGCCGGTCAACATGCCGCTGGACAAGGGCCGCTGCGTCGAGGTCAGCCTGTTTTCCCGCTATCCGCTCAAGGGCGTCAGCCAGAATGGCCAACCTGCCAGGCCCGGTGCCCTGCAAGGGGATTACCGCGTGGCGTTCGCCAATGGCAACCAGTTGGATATCCACAGCGCTGGCGAGTTGTTCCTGCAACAGGAAGGTGCCGCGCAACGTTTGGTGGCGCGCCTGGATCGCGAAGAATACGTGGCCCGGGTGCTGCAACGCGAAGCCAGCAGCGAGCCACGGGAGGCGGCCAAGGCCCTGGCCGTGGCGATCCGTACCTACCTGTTGCAGAACGCCGCTCGCAGCGGCGAGTGCCTGAGCATCGACGACAGCAGCAGCCGCCAGCGAGTCGCGCCGCGTCCGGCCACTGCCGAGACCCGGGCCATTGCCGCCTGGACTGGCGACCTGGTGCTGGCTGGAACCCAGGTCACCTATCACTCCGATCTGCAGGCGCCAGACAAGTTGTCCTGGCAACAGGCGGTGGAGCAGGCCGGTTCAGGCCAGCGCTACGACGCTATCCTGCTGCACGCCTATCCGCGTGCCAGCCTCAGCCGTTGGGACAATCCGGTGGCCTCCTGCGAACCCCTGCCGGCGGCCCAGGACTGGCTGCTGAAACAACGGCGGCGCTGGCGCCAGCCGCTGGAGCAGGAGGTCGGTTACAACGAAGTCAGTCAATTCGCGGTGTGCCGCCTGGGCTTCGGCCGGCCTTACGTCGATCGCGAGCGACAACGCATCTACGTACGTGGCGTGCTGTCCCTGCAGGACCGCCTCGACCTGACCCACGAATACCTGCACCTGGCCTTCGAAGCCCATCCCAATGGCCAGGATGAAAACTACATCGAAGGGCTCGCCCGTCATCTCTTACTGGAATAGGTCATGAAATTTCCTGCTTCCCCGGTGCTCCTGTTCCTTTGTGGAATGTTCAGCCTGCCTGTGGCCCTGGCCGACAGCGGCATCCAGCTCGACACTCCCAAAGGTGGTTGGCGTACCCGCGCCGACGACGGCGAACAGTATCGCCAGAGCGTCAACTACCCGGCTTCTTCGGTTAACACTCCACAAGGCCAGGCCGATACTGCGCGCATCCGTGGGCAGATCAAGGGGGCGCCCAAGTCTTCGCAGCCGGGCAAGCTGATCGTCAATGGCGTCAGCATGCCGCTCAAGGTGGACGAAGACGGCGGCTTCGACCGGCCCTATTCGTTCCCCAACGGCAGTAACAGCGTCGAGGTGCGCAGCCCCGACGGCCAGCAGCGCAAGCGTGTGCAGTTCCTCAACACCGGCGGTGGCGTCACGCCGCCCAAGCTGCGGGTGCTGTTGTCCTGGGACAGCGACAACACCGACCTGGACCTGCACCTGGTGACTCCGGATGGCGCCCATATCTGGTACGGCGATCGAGTGGCTCCCAATGGCGCGGCCCTGGACGTCGATGTGACCACCGGCTACGGGCCGGAGATCTTCTCCATGCCGGTACCGCTCAAGGGCCAGTACCTGGTGTATGTGAACTACTACGGTGGCGGCTATCGCACCGACGACGACGGTGACGGCGGCCAGGATAACGCCGTGCAGCCCCTGACCACCGCCCAGGTCACGGTGATCACCGAGGAAGGCACGCCGGACGAGAAGAGCGAGTCGTTCATCGTGCCGATGCGCGCCCCTGGCGAACTGACCCTGGTACGCAGCTTCAGTTATCCGTGATCGGCGCCGGTCAACGGCTCATGGGTTTATTGCCCTGAGACAATACCGGCGCCCGGCGTTTGCCTTGCAATGAATCACCATTCGTCGGCAAGGAAACGCAAGCATGGGTGCTATTCAATCGTGGTTGAAGTGGTGTGTGGTAGCTGGCGGTTGGGCTTCTGGCCTGGCGTTGGCAGCGGGTGCGGACGGTCTGCAACGGGTCAAGGTGGAGTTGGTGACGCCGCCCCAGGTGCATGCTCACGAGCAGGTGGTCAGCGGACCGCCCAAGGTGATGCAGTTCCACATGCGCGTCGAAGAGAAAAAGATGGTGGTGGATGACCAGGGCACCACGCTGCAAGCCATGACTTTCAATGGCTCCATGCCCGGCCCGACCCTGGTGGTGCACGAGGGCGACTACGTCGAGCTGACCCTGAGCAACCCGGCCAGCAACAGCATGCCCCATAACATCGATTTCCACGCGGCCACTGGCGCCCTGGGTGGTGCGGCGCTGACCCAGGTGACCCCGGGCCAGGAGGTGGTATTGCGCTTCAAGGCCGATCGCAGTGGCACCTTCGTCTACCACTGCGCTCCTTCGGGCATGGTGCCGTGGCATGTGGTTTCCGGCATGAGTGGCACCCTTATGGTGCTGCCGCGCGATGGCCTGAAAGACTCGGCTGGCAAGCCCCTGCATTATGACCGGGCCTATACCATCGGCGAGTTCGACCTCTACATTCCCAAGGACAAGGACGGGCATTACAAGGATTATCCGAACCTGGCCTCCAGCTACCCGGATACCCACGCGGTGATGCGCACCCTGACTCCGAGCCACGTGGTGTTCAACGGTCGGGTCGGCGCCCTGACCGGAGCCAACGCGCTGACCGCCAAGGTCGGCGAAAGCGTGCTGTTCATTCACTCGCAAGCCAATCGCGACAGCCGCCCGCATCTGATCGGCGGCCACGGCGACTGGGTCTGGACCACCGGCAAGTTCGCCAACGCCCCGCAACGCAACCTGGAAACCTGGTTCATCCCCGGTGGCTCGGCCCTGGCGGCGCTCTACACCTTCAAGCAGCCGGGCACCTATGTGTACCTCAGCCACAACCTGATCGAGGCCATGGATCTGGGGGCTCTGGCGCAGGTCAAGGTCGAGGGGCAGTGGGATGACGACCTGATGACCCAGGTCAAGGCGCCGGGACCGATAGCGCCGGGCAAGCAATAGTTCTGGACGGGTGCTGCGCCGCAGGTTGAAGCCATGGACCCGCGGCGCCGTGGACAATGCTCAGAGGTTGAGGATGAACTTCAGATAGCCCGGATACACTTGGCGCCAGTCGTCCTGGAAGCTGTGGCCCTGATCGTGTTCGTGGCTCTGCAACTGATTGCCAGGCTCCAGGGCCTGTTGCGTGGCGACTGTGAGCTTCTGATTGCTTTCGTGCTCCTTGGCGCCATGGACGATGACGATGCGCTTGTCCCGAGCTTTGGATTCGCCAAAGGGAATCCGGTAGCCGCCGGGTGACAACAATAGTGCGCCGCTGTACTGCTGTGGGTACTCGGCGATCAGGTGCGAGGCATGCTCGGCCCCCTGGGAGAAGCCCATCAGGGCAATTCGCGAGCGATCGATGCGGGTCTGCTTCTCCAGCTTCTTCAGGGCCGCACTGACGGCCTCCTGAGTCGGTGCCACCGACTTTTGCTGCCACATGAATTGATGCTCATCGCGCTTGAGGGTGCCATTGATACCCACCAGAACCGCTTTTTCCCCCAGCAGGTCGGTACGCATATCGAGGTCGTCGCTGCCTTCGGTACCGAACCCCGACAACCAGACCAGCACTGGCCAGCCTGCGGCCGGCGCCTTGCCCTGGGGAATGCTGAAGGCCGCGAGGCCCGCATCCCTGGCCTTGGCCGGGTAGTTCTTCTCGGCGGCTTGCAGCAGCTTCTTGTAGGCCGGGTCTTGCTGAAGGCCTTGCAGTTCGTCGTCCTCCTTGAGGATCACCAACTGCCAGAAGCCGCGCTCGCGGGCCTGGTCGAGGTATTGGGCGGCGCGCTTGTTCTTGTCCATGGCGGCCAGGCTGCCGGCGGCCTGGTAGGAGGCGAAGGCATTCTTCGGGTCGAGACGAGCGGCGGTCAGGTAGTAAGCCAGGGCGCCGGCATAGTTGTCGTGCTGGCTTTTTTCATTGTCCCCGGCTTCGATGAAGTCTTCGGGACTGGCATCGTCCAGGTACAGGTTGGCCATACCCGCCAGGCCCTGCCAACGGCCTTTGGCAACGTCTTCCGATGCTTGCGCATGGGCGTCGATACTGGTCAGGCTGAGGATGGAGAATAATGAGAGAAACGACAGTGGCAGGCGTACTGCGGCCGGCAACGACATGACTGGAAGTCCTTTTTCAGAGAGGAACGCCCCGGGAGCGGGCCCGGGGCGGCGCGCAGCTTAGCACGCCGTCCGATCTGTCTCGATCTTTGGCAAGAGCAGCCGACTTGGCGCCGGCTACAGGCTCAGTCGCTTTGATCGGCAGTGGAAATCACTTCGTCGATCTTCCAGCAGCCCTTGTCCTTGATCATGCGCACATCGACGATCTGGGTGGTGTCCGGCGTGTTGCCCAGGGTCACTTGTTCCTTGGCGCTGGAGCCCTGGATCTGCGGTTCGCTGACCTGGATCTGGGTCAGCCATTCATCCATGTAGTCCTGGGCCTTGAGGAAGTAGTCCTCTTCCAGGCCGTCGGGACTTGCCATCTGTTTCTTGATCTTGGCGATCAGCGACTCCGAGACGTACTTTTTCATTTCGGGGGCGTTGTCGGTGACTGGATCCTTGTCCTGGCTGTAGGTCTGCAGGTACCAGCTGTAGAACGCCTGGGTTACAGGTTTGGGCGAACTGGCGCAATCGGCGATGGCCAGCGGCTGATGCAGGGCAATGGCCGCCAGCAGCGAGCAGAAGAGCATTCTCATGGGGAACCCCTTACGGATGACGGTAGATTTTGTATTCAGGCTTCTGTACCCGATAGGAGTGCCCCGGGTAGAAGCCGTGCAACTGCTTGAAGTCTGACACCCAAAGTTTGCCGTTGAACATCGCCATATGCCCGTGGGGATGGCCGGGAATGGGTTGGATGATCACCACGTCACCTGCTTGCGGTGCCTGGCCGGCAGGTTGCTCGACAAAACCAGCCGAGGTCAGGGAGGAACCAAAGTCCTTGGCCGAGTGCTTCCTGTGCAGGATTACGCCACCGCCGCCGGCTTCGATCGCCTGTCGGGTATAAGCCGCGCAGCGCCCGGTACTACCGGCGTGGGCGTGGCTGTTCAAGTGGTCGATTGCGGCTTCTTTATTCCACATTCCTGATCATCCGTGAGTCCTGGAGAGCGGCGATTTTATTCTTGCTGCGAGCGTCCCTGAAATACTGGCTAAATGCCTTGTAATGGCGCTTTGGGTGGTGGTTCACAGTTCTCTGGGGATGTTTGGGGCAGGCGCTGCGGCCAGCAGAGGTATGGGAAATACCTGCGCTGGGATTCAGGAGGTTAGCTATGGGTTGGCCTGGAATATAGGGGCAACGGGCGCTTCATGCGGATGGTTGATACCGGGCATCTCACATGGAGCTTTTTAGAGGCCCTTTCGCTCGCATTGCGTGAAGGTGGTTTTCCAGGCATTAAAAAGCCGGCTTGTGGCCGGCTTCTCGGGGGTTGGCTTGGCTTATTTTTGGTAAGCCGCACCAGCCTGCAAAACGTACACCCAGCTCTTGCGGCTGGCTGTGGGACTGGCGGGAAAGTCATCCGCCTCGTCGGGCGATCTGGCCATGGGGGCCGATGCGCAAAGGTGGGGCGCAGCATACGCATGTTCGTCGGGAATTCCCAGTACGAAGCGCGACCCAGAGGCCTTGAGGGCGAAAATAGTGCCCAGCGGCTGTTACGGGATGCATGGCCGGCTGGGTCTTGTTATCGACAAGCGGCCCCTGCGAGTGCTGGTAGGTACAAAAAAGCCCCGATCACTCGGGGCTTTTCTTGAAGCGTGTCGCTCGAAGCTTGTAGTTGCTTCTCAGCCCTTGTAGGCGGCAACCGACTTCTGGATCTCGGCGCGGGCGGCGTCAGCGTTGCCCCAGCCATCGATCTTCACCCACTTGCCTTTCTCCAGATCCTTGTAGTTCTCGAAGAAGTGCTTGATCTGCTCCAGCAGCAGCGCTGGCAGGTCGGTGTATTCCTTCACGTCCACGTACAGCTGGGACAGTTTGTCGTGAGGAACGGCGATCACCTTGGCGTCGCCGCCGCCATCGTCGGTCATGTTCAGGATGCCGACCGGACGAGCACGGATCACCGAACCCGGAGCTACCGGGTAGGGAGTCACGACCAGCACGTCCAGGGGGTCGCCGTCGTCGGCCAGGGTGTTAGGGATGAAACCGTAGTTGGCCGGGTAGAACATCGGGGTGGCCATGAAACGGTCAACGAACAGGCAGTCGCTGTCTTTGTCGATTTCGTATTTGATCGGCGCGTGGTTGGCCGGGATTTCGATCGCGACGTAGATGTCGTTCGGCAGGTCCTTGCCCGCTGGAATCTTGCTGTAGCTCATTGGGCGTTGCCCCCGTTGATTGACCAAAAAGTGGCGCAGATTATAGACACACTCCGCTATCTATGCCACGTGCCGAGGGTCGTAGAACCTTGGTCGCGGCGCCTTGCAGGCGAGCCTGGCATGGCCTGTCGCAGTGCCTTCGGATGAATGACGTAACTGCCTGGCAAGACATTAGTGCTGCGCTTGATAGACCGGATCGTGGGCCTGAAGTTGCTGCAACCTCGCCAGTGGGTCTTGCCGGTAGAACAACCGTAGCTGTTCATAGACCTGTGGATAGGCCGCTACCAGCAAATCCGGAGCGCTGAAGAAATACTCGCTGGTCACCGCGAAGAATTCCGCGGGGTTCTCCGCTGCGTAGGGATCGATGGCTGTCTCGCTATCCGGGTCCTCGTCCAGCTGGCGATTGAGATCGTCGTAGGCGGTCTGCATGACTTGGGCCCAGTCGCTGACGCGCATGTCCCTGTGGAGTGGTGGAAGGCCGTTGGCGTCGCCGTTGAGCATGTCCAGCTTGTGGGCCAGCTCATGGATCACCAGGTTGTAGGCCTCCCAGCCACCGCTGGCCAGGACCCCGGGCCACGCCAGGATGACCGGCCCTTGTTGCCAGGCTTCGCCGCTGTGTTCGCCGTCCCATTCGTGCTCGATGCCACTAGCATCGCGATGGCGCTGGGGGCTTTTGAAGTCGTCGGGGTAGAGGATGATTTCGTGGAAACCCTGGTACCAGTTCAGGTCGCCCAGGTGCAGCAACGGCAGTTGGGCCTGGGCGGCCAGCAACAGGCGCTGTTCCTGGTGCAGCTCGACCCCTGGCAGGGCTGTCAGGTGCTTGTCGTCCAGGAACAGCACGCTGGCTTCGCGCAACCACTGGTCCTCGGCGGCGCTGATGCCGTCGAGGAATGGCAATTGCTGGCGGACCTGCTGCCAGGTCCGGTCGCTGACCGGATGCCTGGCCAGCCGGCGTTTACGGCGCCAGGCACTCAAGGACCACATGCCGCTCAGCGGCTCCCGGCTTTTTCAGCGCCACGCCCGAAGCGGCTGCGCAGCACGCCGATGATCATCGGCACCAGGGACAGCAGGATGATCGCCACCACCAGCAGCGACAGGTTCTTCTTGATGAATGGCACGTTGCCGAAGAAGTAGCCCAGGGTCACCAGGCCACCGACCCAGAGGATGGTGCCCGCCACGCTGAAAGCGAAGAAACGCGGGTAGGGCATTCTCGCCACGCCGGCCACGAAAGGCGCGAAAGTCCGGATGATGGGCAGGAAGCGCGCCAGGGTCACGGTCTTGCCACCGTGTTTTTCATAGAAATCGTGGGTTTTCTGCAGGTAGTCGCGGCGGAAGATCTTCGAGTCGGGGTTGCTGAACAAGCGTTCTCCAGCCGTTCGTCCGATCACATAGTTGGTGCTGTCGCCCAGGATCGCCGCCAGCATCAGCAGCCCGCCCAGTAGCACCGGGTCCATGCCGCCACCGGCAGCCACCGCGCCGGCGATGAACAGCAACGAATCCCCCGGCAGGAAGGGGGTCACCACCAGGCCGGTCTCGCAGAAGATCACCAGGAACAGGATGGCGTAGATCCAGGGCCCGTAGTTGGTCACCAGCATGTCGAGATAGACGTCGAGATGGAGGATTAGGTCGATCGGGTTGAAATCCATTGAAGCACCTGTGGTGATGGCCTGACTCGGCAGGCCTGTGCGATTGCTTTAAGAAAAGGGCTATGAAGGGATGCGACTTTTCTTGGGGGGCGGAAAGGTCGGCATTATAAAGGCTGGCAGGTGAAATGCGTGTTCAGATTGTAGCGGCACATGTCGATCCGCAACCTGTCGGCACGCTGATAGGCTCCGCGGTCTGGGACCGGGGGCGAATGCCGATCAGTTAAGGAGAGGGTAGGAGCGAGGCTTGCCCGCGATGGACTTCAGGGCGCTGCATTTATCCAGTCGACACGCACTACCGTTAGCTCGCATCGCGAGCAATCGAGGGGCGACCGGCAGCTTCTACGGAGGATCGCCTTGCTCAATTGACTGGCATCAGGCCGGGGCCCGTTCTCAGTCTTCGCTTATGGGCAGGATGTAGTTCTTGAACTCCGTGTCCTCGCGAAATCCCATGGATTCATAGGTCTTGCGCGCCACTTCGTTGTCGCTGCTGGTGGAGACCCGCATGCGCACGGCATTGGTTTCCTTGGCCATCTTCTTGGCGGTGCGCATCAGGTTGTCGGCCACCAGTTGGCGGCGAGCATCCTCGGCAACGTAGATGTCGTTGAGGATCCACACACGCTTGAGGGACAGGGACGAGAAGCTCGGATAGAGCTGGCAGAAGCCCAGCAACTTGCTGCTGTCGTCATCGGCCAGGGCCAGGTAGATCACCGACTCCTTGCGCCGCAGGCGCTTTTCCAGGAACGCCCGGGAAGAGTCCGGGTAAGGCAGGGCGCCATAGAACTCGCGGTACTTGACGAATAGCGGGGTCAACAGATCCAGGTGCTCGAGGGTTGCTTGAGTAATCCGCATGATGGCTCTCAACTTCAAGTGGATGTGACGGCACAGGTTGGAGAACTCGGGCAGCCGCGTTGCGATGCTGCCCAAAGCGGTTAAAAAGCGCAATCGTCTTGCAAAATCACACTTGGGGCGGGCCCAGGAGGAAGTTGCCCTTCATGTCCGCGGGCGAGTCGCTGTCCAGGGTCTGGACCTGCGCCTCGTCCTTGAGGTTCACCCCCGACAATTGCCGGCGGCAGGCTTCGCGCATCAGGTACAGCAGCCGATGGGCGGCCATGCCGTAGCTCAGGCCCTCCAGGCGTACGTTGGAGATGCAGTTGCGGTAGGCATCGGTGAGCCCGACCTTCGGCTGGTAGGTGAAATATAGCCCCAGACTGTCGGGAGAGCTGAGCCCCGGGCGTTCGCCGATCAGGATGACCGTCATCTTGGCGCCCAGCAGCTGGCCGATTTCATCGGCCACCGCCACCCGGCCCTGTTCCACCAGGATCACCGGCGACAGCGACCAGCCTTCGGCGGCGGTCTGTTCTTCCATGCGCGCCAGGAACGGCAGGGTATGGCGATGCACGGCCAGCGCCGACAAGCCATCGGCCACCACGACCGCGAGGTCGACCCCGCCGGGGTGGGCCTGGGCATATTCGCGCAGGGCCTGGGCCGACTCGTCGCTGAGCCGGCGCCCCAGGTCAGGGCGTTGCAGGTAGCTGTGGCGATCGGTGGCGGCGCTGTGCAGCAGCAGGCTGTCGCGGCCCCGCTCGGCCAGCTGGGCACTGAGTCCGGCATGGTCGAACGGCAGGTGTACGGCATCCCGGGCCTGGGCATGGGCGAACTGGAAATCCAGCTGGGCGCCAGTGGGCAGGCTGGTGCCGGTGCGGCCCAGGGCGATGCGCGCCGGAGTCAGGCGGCGCAGTTCCAGCCAGGGGTTTTGCGAGTCGCTCGGGTGTTTTTGCATGAGCCTGTTCCTTATCCCAACTGGGCCAGTGCCTGGCGGAAGGCCGGAGGCAGGTTGTTGCCGAAATGCACCTTGCCGTCGGCCTGGGTGAAGATCCCGGTCCGCGCCAGCCACTGCTCGAATTCGGGCGCGGGCTTCAGGCCCAGGGTCTGGCGGGCGTAGAGGGCGTCGTGGAAGGATGTGGTCTGGTAGTTGAGCATGATGTCGTCGGAGCCCGGGATGCCCATGATGAAGTTGATCCCGGCCACCCCCAGCAGGGTCAGCAGGTTGTCCATGTCGTCCTGGTCGGCCTCGGCGTGGTTGGTGTAGCAGATGTCGCAACCCATGGGCACGCCCAGCAACTTGCCGCAGAAGTGATCCTCCAGGCCGGCGCGGATGATCTGCTTGCCGTTGTACAGGTACTCCGGCCCGATGAAACCGACCACGGTGTTCACCAGGAACGGCTTGAAGTGCCGCGCCACGGCGTAGGCGCGGGTTTCGCAGGTCTGCTGGTCGACGCCGAAGTGGGCGTTGGCCGACAGCGCGCTGCCCTGGCCGGTCTCGAAGTACATCAGGTTCTGCCCCAGGGTGCCGCGATTCAGGCTCAGCCCCGCTTCGTAGCCTTCCTTGAGGATGTTGAGGTTGATGCCGAAGCTGGCGTTGGCCGCTTCGGTACCGGCGATCGACTGGAATACCAGGTCCAGGGGCACGCCACGGTTGATCGCCTCGATGGAGGTGGTGACGTGGGTCAGCACGCAGGCCTGGGTGGGAATCTCGTAGCGCTGGATGATGGCGTCGAGCATCTCCAGCATGGCGCAGATCGAGGCGATGCTGTCGGTGGCCGGGTTGATGCCGATCATGGCGTCGCCGTTGCCGTACAGCAGGCCGTCGAGAATGCTCGCGGCGATGCCGGCCGGCTCGTCGGTGGGGTGGTTGGGCTGCAGGCGGGTGGACAGGCGCCCGCGCAGGCCCACGGTGCCGCGGAACTTGGTCACCACACGGATTTTCTGCGCTACCAGCACCAGGTCTTGCAGGCGCATGATCTTCGATACCGCCGCGGCCATTTCCGGGGTCAGGCCCGGGGCCAGGTCGCGCAGGCTCTGCTCGTCGGCAGCGTCACTGAGCAGCCAGTCGCGGAAGCCGCCGACGGTCAGGTGGCTGACCGGGGCGAAGGCCGCCTTGTCGTGGCTGTCGATGATCAGCCGGGTGACTTCGTCGGACTCGTAGGGGATCAGCACCTCTTCGAGGAAGTGCTTGAGGGGGATGTCCGCCAAGGTCATCTGGGCGGCCACCCGCTCGCCGTCGTTGAGGGCGGCGACCCCGGCCAGGAAATCCCCGGAACGCGCGGGGCTGGCCTTGGCCATGACTTCCTTGAGGCTGTCGAAGCGATAGGTCTGAGAACCTACGCTGTGGGAAAATTGGGCCATCTCAGTCTCCGTTTCAACGATGTAGGGGCGTTGCCGAATGCTGGCGGATCATCAGGATGCCACCTTCTTCAGCAGGTTTTCCAGACGGTTGCCGGCAGCTCGGTGCTGCAGGATGGCGAAGGCCTTCTCCGCCACCAGGCTGCCGCCTTCCAGCGGCGGCAGGCCGCCGCTGTAGATGTTCGAGATCACGGTGTATTCGTAGCCGATATCCGGGTTGCCGCTGAACTGCGCCGCCGCGCGCCGGGCCTGTTCGTCCGGCAAGCGATAGCCCAGGTAGGCGGACATGCTGCGCGAGGCCAGGGCATCGCCGCCGGGACGTTCGCCGATCAAGACAATGATCAGCTGCGGTTGCAGCGCCTCGCCCACCGATTCCGCCAGCTTGACCCGGCCATAGGGCGCGAGGATCGGCTGGCCGACGCGCAGTTCGCGGCTGCGCAGGCCATCCATCAGCACCGGCAGCAGTTCGGGAATGTTGTGGTGGATGGCCTCGGCGCTGAGACCGTCGGAAATCACGATCTGCACGTCGTTGTATTCCGGTTGCAGCTGGCGCAGTACCTCTTCAGTCAGGCGCGCGCCCAGTTCCGGGTCTTGCAGGTGGGCCAGCTTGTCCGGGGCGGCGGTGCGCAGTTCGCGCAGGGGAATCTCGCCGAACTCGGCCGGACGCAGGTCGACGTAGATCGCCTCCCGGGCCACCGCCAGGTTGGCCCGCACGATGCGCGAGACGTTGTTGGCCGGGCGCGGCCCGGCGTTGTCGAAACCGTAGGTGGCCGGGGTGGATTCCAGCAGGCGCTGGAAGTCGATGTCCGACTCGCAGAAGATCCGCGGGTTGCCCCAGTTCGGCCCGCGCTCGACGTTGCCATGGGCATCTTCCTGGAAGATCCCCTTGCCCAGGGCCCAGCGCAGGTACTCCGGAGCCGGCGCCAGGTCGTGGACTTCGCGCAGGGTCTGGTTGTCGTGGGCGCTGGTGTCGAAGTAGGCCAGCATGCGGTCGGTGCTCAGGTACACGTCCATGAAGAAGTTGGCGCCGGCCGCAGTCAGCAGCTCGGTGGCCATCTGCTGGCCTTCCAGGGTCACCTGGGAGTGCAAGGTGTAGCAGGGCGCCATGCCCATGGGCAGGCCCAGCAGCTTGCCCATGAACTGGTCCTGCAGACAGGCGTAGGTCATCTCGAAGTTGTCGAGGTGGGTTTCCGGGCCGATGAAACCGGTGACGTTGTTGACCATGTACGGGCGGTAGCGCCGGGCCAGGCCGTAGCACAGCGCCTCGCAGGTGGTCATGTCGATTCCTTCGTGCTTGCCGTAGGTCAGCTCGCTGCCCTGGCCGGTCTCGAAGTACATGAAGTTTTCCGCCACGTCTCTTAGTGGGCCCCGCTCGGCCATGGCCTGCCAGGCCTGGTCGAGCAGTTGCACGGTGACGTCGAACTCGTCGGTCAGGGTGCGCTCGGTGCCCGCCAGGCTCTGGAACATGATTTCCACCGGCGCGCCCTGGTCCAGGCAGGCCAGTTGGGTCTTGATGTGCGACAGCACGCAGATCTGCGTAGGCGCTCCGGTTTCCCGGCGCAATTTGTCCAGGTGGCGCAGGGTGGCGCTGATGTTGTCCACGGTGTCGATGGCCGGGTTGAGGCCGATCAGCGCGTCGCCCGAGCCCATGCTCAGCCCGGTGTACACCAGCAGGGTGATGCCGCTGAGGTTGTCGGTGGGGTGGTTGGGCTGCAAGCGTGACGACAGGGTGCCAGGCAGGCCCACCAGGGTCCGGGCCTTGGCGGCTGCACCGCTCTTGAGCTTCTTGGACAGCAGGATCAGCTCGTGCACGTCCAGAAGCTTGGCCAGGGCGGCGACCATCACCCCGGTCAGGCCCGTGCCGATGCGGCGGATTTCCGTGCCGTGGCTGCGCAGCAGGCGATCCTTGAGGGCGCCCAGGGTCAGCCCGGATATCTCGGCGAACACTTGGTGGTCGATGTCGTAGTTGACCTGCATCACGCTGTCGATACGGCCATGGCGATCGGTGAGAGGGTGCTCGAAGTAGTGGCCCAGGGTCAGCTCCGAGAGCACCTTGCGGGCCGCTTCGCGAGTGATTTCGTCGGCCGCCGCGAGGCCGGCCACGCGGTCCCCGGCCTTGCTGATGTCGGCGGCGCCGAGCACCGCCTTGAGGTTGGCGAAGTGGATCTCGCGATCCAGGACCCGGGTGCCGTAGCTGCGCTCGGTGGGTATCTCGGGCAGGCGGATGTGCTGGAGTTCGGTGAGTGGCATGGCAGGACTCTCCTTGGTTCGCATCGCCTCAGTGCACGCCGTAGAAGGCGACGGGCACGATGTGCTGATGGGGTTTCCCCAGGTTGATGAAGTGCGCCGAGCGCTCGCGTACCTCGTCGATGACGATCAGGTTGCAGGCACTGCGCCCCCAGTCCGTGGCGTAGTTGCCCAGGACCTTGCCGATGTTGCTTTCCAGCAGCAGCACCAGTGGCCACTGCGGCTCCGGGGCAGCGGCTTGCAGGGCCTGGGCCAGGCGCGTGCCCAACTGGCGGACCTGCTCCAGCCGGGGAACCTGGCCGTCATCGAGCAATTGCAGGCAGGCGCCGTCGCGGCTGCCCAGGGCCAGGCCCAGGGCGTCGCGCAGTTGGCGCTCGCTGGCATCGATGGGCAGGCGCGCGACGATGGGCAGGTCCTTGAGTGGCAGCACCTGTGGTCGTGGCAAGAACAGGGTGCTGCCGGAAATCTCGGTGTTGTGCAGGGTCAGGCCATAGACCGTGGCTCGCCCGCGGTTTTCCGGCACCAGTCGGGTGGCGTCCCCCACCAGTCGGGGCTGGCGAGCGATGGCCAGGGCCAGGTCGATGCCCAAATCGCCATAGAAGGTGGTGCCGGGCAGCGTTTCGCCTTGCAGGTGGCGATAGAGCAGCTCGCCGACGCCGCCGGAAAAGGTCAACGCGGCGCTTGCATGGCCTTGGGGCAAGAGCAGCGGCAATTGCTCGACCACCCGGCCCAGCGGACTGGCGAAGAACGCCCGGTCGCCCTCGGCGATCGCCAGCAGCGCCGCGACGTACCAGGCGAGCACAGCGTCCCGCTCCAGGGGCATCAGTTCCTGGCCGGGCTCCCTGGCGATGCCCAGGTGCTGGAGCAGGGCCCGGCCGAACGCCGAGAGCTCCCTGAGCCGATAGCTACCGGGGTGGAATTGCAGGTGCCGGGCGCCGATGAAGTGGCAGCCAGTGGCCAGGACATTGCCATCCAGGCCCCAGGCGGCGTTGGTGGTACCGCCGCCAATGTCCAGGTTGAGCAGTGGCTGCTGGCGATGGAAACGGCTCAGGGCCGAACAGCTGCCCATGAAGGCCAACCAGGATTCCAGGCCGCCGTCGTCGGCCCGGGTCACCAGGGCGTTGCCGAGCAGTTGCCCCACCTGTTGCGCCAGGGCCTGGGCATTGTGCCGCCGGGCGGCCAGGCCGGTGATGATCACTCCGCCGGAAAACAGCTGCTGCGGACGGACTCCGGCCTGTTCCAGCCAGCCTTCGATCAAGCCGCCGATGGCCCCGGTGTCGATGATGTCGTCCTTGAACGGCGTGAACACCGGGTCGCCGCGAAACAGCACCCGGGGTTCATTGAGGGCCATGCGTCCGGTGACGCAATGGCTGCTGAGGCTGGCCTGGGCGATCAGCGCGCTGCTGGTGGTGGAGCCGAAGTCCAGTCCCAGCAGCAATACCGGTGCGCCGCCCGTGATGGCTTGCATGCAGGCGTTCCTCGCCGTGCCGGGCTCAGGCTGTGGCCTTTTGCCCAGGCGCTGCTGGTGCTTGCTGCACGCTATCGCCCAGGTATTCGCCCTCGGCGATGATCCCGGCCGCGCGGTCCTGGGCTTCCAGTTGCAGGGCCTTGGGCACCGACAGCCAGTAGGCCAGGCCCACCGCGACGAAACCAGCGCTGAGCTTGCCGATCAGTACCGGCAGGATGATGGTCGGCTGGAAGTTGGCGGTGAAGGACAGGTGGTCGCCCAGCAGGAAGGCCGCGCAGACACCGAAGGCGATGTTGACCACCTTGTCCTTTGGCGGCATGTAGCGCACCAGGCGGAACATCGCCAGGATGTTGGCGATGGTGGCCAGCATGCCGGCGCTGCCCACGGCGCTCAGGCCGACCTTGCCGCCCAGGCTCTCCAGGGGTTTGCCCAGGTACTTGCGCAGCAGGTAGACCATGGGGAAGGCCCCGGCCAGCATGATGCCGATGTAGCCGGCGGTTTCCAGCGCGCGGGTCTGGTCCTCGGCGTCGGCGATGATCGGGTGGAAGCCCCAGCTGCCGAAAACCGTGGTGAACACGCCGGTGAAGTGCTGGACGATCGACGCCACCAGCACCAGCTTGATCACTGCGTCCAGGGTCCGGCCGAAGATGATGAAGCCCTTGATCATCAGGTCCGGCAGGAAGCGCAGCCCCAGGGCCAGGGCCACGACGAAGATCAGGATCGGCAGCAGGTTGGCGAACAGGCCGCCCACGGCCAGGGCCAGTTGGTAGCTGGCCTCGGAGTTGGTGCTGACCAGCTCGCGGACCATCGGGTTGCTGAAGGCCAGGATCAGGCTGGCCACCATCACCCCGACCGGGATGGTCAGGATGCCGGACATGATCCCCAGGGCCATGTACTTGTGGTCGCGCTTGTCGAGCATCGCCAGGCCCATGGGGATCGAGAAGACGATGGTGGCGCCACCCATGAAGCCGGTGATCAATGCCATCACCAGCGCTTCCTTGCTGGCCGCCAGGGCCGAGGCCAGGTGGTAGCCGCCCATGTCCGAGGCGATGATCATGGTCGCCGCCAGGGCCGGGTCGGCACCCAGGGATTCGAAGAAGGGTCCGAAGACCGATTCGATCAATACGGTGAGATAGGGGATGGAAGCCATGATCCCCGCCGCCGGCACGAAGATGTAGCCCGTGGCGTGGATGCCTTCCATGAACTCCTTGCCCAGCCCGCGATCACTGTCATAGATGGCAGCGAGGGCGCCGAGCACGGCACAGAGCATGATGAGGTAGAGCACGTAGTTGCCGATCTGGTCCATTGCTTTGCTCCCTTGTCTTATTGTTTTTCAAGGCTCTTGTTCGAGCCCGGGGCTGTGCGCGCGAGGTCGTTGACTCAGAACTTCCGACAGCAGCGTCCCGTCCGGCAAGCCAGTGGCACCGGACCACGAAGGTGTAGATGTGCGGCAGGGCCGCGAAAAAACCTCCCGGCGACCTTGGGGTCGCCGGGAGGGTCGATCAGAAGAAGCCCAGCGGATTGATGTCGTAGCTCACCAGCAGGTTCTTGGTCTGCTGGTAGTGGTCGAGCATCATCTTGTGGGTCTCGCGGCCCACGCCGGATTTCTTGTAGCCACCGAACGCGGCGTGCGCCGGGTACAGGTGGTAGCAGTTGGTCCACACGCGACCGGCCTTGATCCCACGGCCCATGCGGTAGGCGCGGTTGATGTCGCGGGTCCAGACCCCGGCCCCCAGGCCGAACTCGGTGTCGTTGGCGATCGCCAGGGCCTCGGCTTCGTCCTTGAAGGTGGTGATGCTCACCACTGGCCCGAAGATTTCTTCCTGGAACACGCGCATCTTGTTGGTGCCCTTGAGCAGGGTCGGCTGGATGTAGTAGCCGGTTGCCAGGTCGCCTTCGAGTTTCTCCACCTTGCCGCCGGTGAGCAGTTGCGCACCTTCGTTCTTGGCGATGTCGAGGTAGGACAGGATCTTGTCGAACTGCTGTTCGGATGCCTGGGCGCCGACCATGGTGTCGGTGTCCAGCGGGTCGCCACGCTTGATCTGCTCGATCTTCTTCATCACCGCTTGCATGAATTCGTCGTAGATCGACTCCTGCACCAGGGCGCGGGATGGGCAGGTGCAGACTTCACCCTGGTTGAAGAACGCCAGCACCAGGCCTTCGGCGGCCTTCTCGATGAACTTCGGCTCGGCCTGCATGATGTCTTCGAAGAAGATGTTCGGCGACTTGCCGCCCAGTTCCACGGTGGACGGGATGATGTTCTCGGCGGCGCATTTCATGATGTGCGAGCCCACCGGGGTCGAGCCGGTGAAGGCGATCTTGGCGATGCGCTTGCTGGTGGCCAGGGCCTCGCCGGCTTCGCGGCCGAAACCTTGCACCACGTTGAGCACGCCTTTTGGCAGCAGGTCGCCGATCACTTCCATGAGCACGGTGATGCCCAGCGGGGTCTGCTCGGCAGGCTTGAGCACCACGCAGTTGCCGGCGGCCAGGGCCGGGGCCAGCTTCCAGGCGGCCATCAGGATCGGGAAGTTCCACGGGATGATCTGGCCGACCACGCCCAGTGGCTCATGGATGTGGTAGGCCACGGTGTTGCCGTCGATCTCGGCGGCGCTGCCTTCCTGGGCCCGCAGGCAGCCAGCGAAGTAGCGGAAATGGTCGGCGGCCAGGGGGATGTCGGCGTTCAGGGTCTCGCGTACGGCCTTGCCGTTGTCCCAGGTTTCGGTGATGGCCAGCAGTTCGAGGTTCTGCTCGATACGGTCGGCGATCTTCAGCAGGATCAGCGAGCGGGCCTGGACCGAGGTCGCGCCCCAGGCATCGGCGGCGGCATGGGCGGCGTCCAGGGCTTTATCGATGTCTTCGGCAGTGGAGCGCGGGAATTCGGCGATCGGCTTGCCGTTCACCGGCGAGGTGTTGGTGAAGTACTGGCCTTTGATGGGCGCGACGAATTCGCCGTTGATGTAGTTGCCGTACTTGCTCTTGAACGAAACGATAGCGCCTTCAGTACCG
Source organism: Pseudomonas piscis (assembly GCF_009380155.1). GTDB lineage: Bacteria > Pseudomonadota > Gammaproteobacteria > Pseudomonadales > Pseudomonadaceae > Aquipseudomonas > Aquipseudomonas piscis. The sequence goes on from NZ_WHUV01000007.1 coordinate 117,854, forward strand.
GGGTGTGCGTAACGCATGGGGTATCTCCTGGCTTTTATGCTTATGGGGGAGGACGCGCTTTAGCGCATGGCAAGCGTAGAGCAAAGCCCGGGCCAGTGTGCTCCATGCCAGGTGAATCAAGGCCTTGCGACAACAGGTCGCAGCCCCTGGACCTGGGCTGTGGCAAATCTGGCGCAGTATCGAGTGACAGTTTGTAACCTTGATGGCACAACCTGTGACTTGTGGGTCAAGCCGACGTTGCAATGCGGTCACGGCTGGAGGATGCTGATTCGCGTGTCGAATCCTGTCGGACAAATCCGCTGAATCCTCGGAGTTTTTGTCGGCTGGCAGCGATTCTCGAACTTTCGGCGGCTACAGGATGGCGCCCGCGCGTGACAGCACAGCAGGAGAACAATAAGAAATGCACAGCAGCAATCATCTGACCCGCCATGCCCAGCAAGTGCTGACGGTCGCCCGGGGCAAGGCCCATCTGCAGGGACCTGGCAGCGATCCATCCATCGCCCGTTCCTGGCTGCGCTGCCTGGAGGACTATCACCTCGACCCGGCACTGGCCATGGCGCCGACGGTGCTCGAGCACGGCCGCTTGCTGGAGAGCCGCGAACGCCTGCGCGATGTGCTGCAGATCGCCGGTACGGAAATGGCCAACCTGCACCAGCAGTTGTCCGGTGCCGGTCACGCGGTGCTGCTGACCGATGCCCGCGGGGTCATCCTCAACTGCATCACCGCTCCCAGCGAGCGCAAGATCTTCGAGCATGCCGGCCTGTGGCTAGGCGCCGACTGGAGCGAGGCCCGCGAGGGCACCAACGGCATCGGTACCTGCCTGGTGGAACGCCAGTCGTTGACCATCCATCAGGACGAGCATTTCCGTGGCCGGCACACCGGCCTGACCTGCTCCGCCAGCCCGGTGTTCGATCCCCATGGCGAGTTGCTGGCGGTACTGGACGTGTCTTCGGCCCGCCAGGATGTTTCCCGCCAGAGCCAGTTCCACACCATGGCCATGGTCAATCTCTCGGCGAAGATGATCGAGAGCTGTTACTTCCTGCGTTACTTCGAAAACCAGTGGTTGCTGCGCTTTCACTTGCAGGCCGAGTCGGTGGGGCTGTTCAGCGAGGGGCTGCTGGCGTTCGACGGCGAAGGGCGGATCTGCGCGGTGAACCAGAGTGCCCTGAACCTGCTGGGGCATATTCGCGGCGGCCTGCTGGGCAAGCCCGTGGATAGTTTTTTCGATTGTTCCCTGGATGAGCTGTTCGCTCGTGCCAGCCTCAATGCCAGCGCCAGCTGGCCATTGCGAACCCGGGACGGGCGGCGTTTGTTCGCCTTGTTGCGCGGTGCCCCGCAGCCCGTCACGCCACCTTTGTTGCGCGCGCCGCTGGAAGTGCTCCAGCCCCGCGCCCCGGGGATCTGCCTGGGGGACGCCGGCCTGCAGAACGATTTTCGCCGGGCTTCGCGGGTGTTCGAGCGTGATGTGCCGCTGCTGATCAATGGCGAGACCGGCTCCGGCAAGGAGGCGTTCGCCAAGGCCGTGCACCAGGGCAGCGTCCGGGCGGACAAGGCCTTTGTCGCCCTCAACTGCGCGGCGATCCCGGAAAGCCTGATCGAGAGCGAACTGTTCGGCTACCGCGGCGGCAGCTTCACCGGGGCGCGCAAGGAAGGCATGCGCGGCAAGCTGCAGCAGGCCGACGGCGGCACCTTGTTCCTGGATGAGATCGGCGACATGCCGCTGGCCTTGCAGACCCGCTTGCTGCGGGTCCTGGAGGATCGGCTGGTGGTGCCCATCGGCGGCGAGCCGCAACCGGTCAATGTGCGCATCATCAGTGCCACTCACCGCGACCTGCAGGAGCGGGTGCGCGATGGCAGCTTCCGTGAAGACTTGTACTACCGGCTCAATGGCCTGGAGATCGCCCTGCCGGCTTTGCGTGAGCGCAGTGACAAATCCCAGTTGCTGGACTTCCTCCTGGCCGAAGAGGCGGGCACGCAGCCGGTGGGCCTGGACGAGCCTGCACGCCAGGCGCTGTTGGGCTATTCCTGGCCGGGCAACGTACGACAGCTGCGCAATGTACTGCGGACCCTGGCGGCCTTGTGCGAAGACGGCCGGATCGGTGTCGACGACTTGCCGGCGATGATTCGCCAGGGCAGCCGCCTTACTCCGGCGAGCGAAGCGCTCGAGGCGCAGCCGGAGCGCCCCCTGGACGACGCCGAGCGCCAGGCGCTGCTGGCGGCACTGGAGCAGCAGCGCTGGCACATGACCCATACCGCCGAGCAACTGGGGGTCAGTCGCAACACCTTGTATCGCAAGCTGCGCAAGCACGGCATTTCGCGCTGAGCCCAGGCACGTCCATCGCCAGCCGTGGCCCAGGCCGCGGCGGCATCTCCCCGTCAGCTAAAGGGTGCGATTTGCAGCCCTCTAGGCTACCCTGCGCCGATGTTTTATGAGGTCGACTATGCACATCCATATTCTCGGTATCTGCGGCACTTTCATGGGGTCGATGGCGGTTCTGGCCAAAGAGCTCGGCCACCACGTCACCGGCTCCGACGCCAACGTCTATCCGCCGATGAGCACCCAACTGCAAGCCCAGGGCATCGAGCTGACCCAGGGTTATGACCCGGCCCAGCTGGACCCGGCGCCGGACCTGGTGGTGATCGGCAACGCCATGTCCCGGGGCAACCCGGCGGTGGAATATGTGTTGAACAAGGGCTTGCCCTATGTGTCCGGCCCGCAATGGCTGGCGGACCATGTGCTGCAAGGGCGTTGGGTCCTGGCGGTGGCCGGTACCCACGGCAAGACCACCACCAGCAGCATGCTGGCCTGGGTGCTGGAGCATGCCGGGATGAGCCCGGGCTTTTTGATCGGCGGCGTGCCGCAGAACTTCGCGGTTTCGGCGCGCCTGGGCGGTACGCCGTTCTTCGTGATCGAGGCCGATGAGTACGATAGCGCCTTCTTCGACAAGCGCTCGAAATTCGTCCATTACCGTCCGCGCACAGCCATCCTCAACAACCTCGAATTCGACCATGCGGATATCTTCCCGGACTTGGCGGCCATCGAGCGGCAGTTCCACCATCTGGTACGGACCATCCCCAGCGAAGGCCTGGTGATCCACCCCACCACCGAACCCGCCTTGCAGCGAGTGATCGAGATGGGCTGCTGGACTCCGGTACAGACTACCGGCGCCGGCGGTCAATGGCAGGTCAAGCTGCGCAGCGAAGACGGTTCGGCCTTCGAGGTGTTGTTCGAGGGTGTGAGCCAAGGCGTGGTCGAGTGGGAACTGACCGGCCAGCACAACGTCGCCAACGCCTTGGCGACCCTGGCCGCGGCCCGTCATGTGGGCGTGGTGCCGGCCATGGGCATCGCTGCGCTGAGTGCCTTCAAGAGCGTGAAGCGGCGCATGGAGAAAGTCGCCGAGGTGCAAGGGGTGACCATCTACGATGACTTCGCCCACCACCCGACCGCCATCGCCACCACCCTGGATGGCTTGCGCAAGCGCGTCGGCGAGGCGCCGGTGATCGCCATCATCGAGCCGCGCTCCAACTCCATGAAGCTCGGTGCCCACCGTGACGGCCTGCCGGAAAGCGTCAACCAGGCCGACCAGGTGATCTGGTACGCGCCGCCCAACCTGGGTTGGGACCTGGCGGCCACTGCGGCCCAGTGCACGGTACCCTCGATCGTCAGCGATTCGCTGGACGGCATCATCGAGCGAGTGAAGAGCCAGGCCAAGCCCGGGACCCAGGTGGTGATCATGAGCAACGGCGGCTTCGGCGGCCTGCACGGCAAGCTGGCCGAGGCGCTGCAATGAACAACGGCCCGGAACGCATCACCCTGGCCATGACCGGGGCGTCCGGCGCCCAATATGGCCTGCGCCTGCTCGACTGCCTGGTCCGCGAGGACCGGGAAGTGCATTTCCTGATCTCCAAGGCCGCGCAGTTGGTGATGGCCACCGAGACCGACGTGACCTTGCCGGCCAAGCCGCAACTGATGCAGGCCTTCCTCACCGAATACACAGGGGCGGCGGCGGGGCAGATCCGGGTCTACGGCAAGGAAGACTGGATGTCGCCGGTGGCCTCTGGCTCCGGCTCGCCCGCGGCGATGGTGGTGGTGCCGTGTTCCACCGGCACGCTGTCGGCGATCGCCACCGGGGCCTGCAACAACCTGATCGAGCGGGCTGCGGACGTCACCCTCAAGGAGCGTCGGCAATTGATCCTGGTGCCGCGCGAGGCGCCGTACTCCAGTATTCACCTGGAGCACATGCTCAAGCTGTCGAACCTGGGCGTGACCATCCTGCCGGCGTCGCCGGGCTTCTATCACCAGCCGCAGACCATCGATGACCTGGTGGATTTCGTCGTGGCGCGGATTCTCAACCTGCTGAATATTCCCCAGGACATGCTGCCCCGCTGGGGCGAACATCACTTGAGCAGTGATGAGTAGAGCCCTGCTGCTGTTGCTGGCCGCCCTGCAGTTGGGCGGCTGCGCCACGGCCCGTACCCTGGATGCGGCGAAGCCCGGGGCGCCGGTGGTATACGCCGGAACGCGCCTGGACTTGTATGCAATGCAGGGCGGTTGCTGCCCGGTGGATCGCTTCGGCGCCCAGGCTCCCGGTTACCCGGGGCTGGACCTGCCGGCCAGCGCCTTGCTCGATACCCTGCTGCTGCCGTTGTCAGTGCTGACGGCACTGGGGGTGGGGTTTCGCGCCACGGGCGGTTTGTAGCGCGAGGTCATTTACCCAGTTTGCGCAGCTCGTCGGACTCCACCACCCGGGTACCGCTTTGTTCTTCCAGGGCCAGGCGCCACATGGCTCGCGCTAGCTGGCAGGCCTCGATGCCGTGGTACTTGCCGGGGATCAGTCGCGACAGCGGACCGGCCAGTTGTTCGCCCAGGCGTGGTTCGACCCGGTCGCCCAGCAACAGGGAAGGTCGGCAGATAGTCAGTTGCGGCCAACCCTGGCGCTTCAGGGCTTCTTCCATCTCGCCCTTGACCCGGTTGTAGAAGATCGACGACTTGGGGTCCGCGCCCAGGGCGCTGACCACTATCAGGTGCCGTGCGCCCATTTCCAGGGCGCGCTTGCCGAACGCTACGACCAGGTCCAGGTCGACGGCGCGGAAGGCCGCTTCGGAGCCGGCGCGCTTGATGGTGGTGCCCAGGCAGCAAAAGGCGATCTCCACCTTGCCGCTCAACTGGGGCAGGAGCACAGCAGGGTCGCCTACCGGGTTTTCCAGTCGCGGGTGCTGGCTCAACGGGCGTCTGCTGGGGGCCAGGACGCGGCTGATGGTGGGCTCGCTGAGCAGGCGATCGAGCAGTTGCTCTCCGGTCAGGCCAGAGGCGCCGGCCAGCAGGATGTGCTGAGGCGTCAGGTACATGGTCATTCCCCCTTGGTACAGTTTCAGCTTAGTAGCTCTGCGCTTCCTTGTTGCTGATAGAGACACTCTGCAGCGCTTTTCGTGCCTGCTGCTTGCGCAGTTGCTGCCAGTGGGCGAGTACTCCCTTGGGCGCCCAGATCTGTGGTTCGGAGGGCTCGAAGTTTTCGGCCTGCTCACGTTCGGCCACGGTCGCCTTGGCCAGCAGGAAGGCGTGCTCCAGATCGTCGGTCTGGTTCAGGGCCTGGGCGAACAGCGCATCGCCGAAGTAGGTGAAGTCGGCTTCCTCGGAACAGCCGAAGGACACCCGGTCAGCCCGGGAGGCGGTCATGACCAGGGTTCGCTCATCCTTGAGGGCTGGAATGAAGCCACCGGAATAGCAGGCCGAGATGACGACGATCTTGTCGCGATTCTTCAGCGGTGCCAGGGCGCTTGCCAGCTCGTCGGCAGGCAGGTCCGCCAGTTCCAGGCGCGGTTGGTCCAGGACCAGCTCATGTTCGCTGGTGCCGTGGCTGGTGAGGTAGATGAACACCAGGTCCTCGGGGCCGCTGCGTTCGGCCAGGACCTGGGCGGCACGGCGCAGGTTTTCCCTGGTAGCCATGGGGCGGGTCATCATCTGGTCGCGGTGGTTGACCAGGCGAACCTGGCCCAGGGCGCCGAAGCGGCTGGTGAGCATGTTGCTGACGTAGTCGGCTTCGCGCAGGAATACGCTCTGCTTGCCATCGCCGGCGAGAGTCAGGCTGTAGAGCTCGATGGCCGGGGTGGAGGCGGGCACGGCATCGAGGGCCTCCTGGAGCAAGCGGCCCTGGGCCAGCAGGGCGCCTTCAAGCGGGTCGGGGAGCAGTTTGCCCTCGGCGTCGCGAACTCGCAGGCCGTTGTTCCAGGTCCCGCTTTGCACGCTGCCGTCCCGCAGTACCAGTACCCCGCGGCCCTGGTAGTTGTCGCTGTCGAAGCCACCGATGTAGAAGCTGCCGTCAGTGAGGTTCAGGCGGCCTTCGCCGCTGAAGCGCCAGTCGCTGAAGGTGCCGATGTAATGGCTGCCGTCGGCGCCGATCAGCTCGCCCTTGCCGCCCAGGGCGCCCTCCTTGAACTGGCCGATCCAGACATCGCCATCGGAGTTTTCGTAGCGGCCCTTGCCGTTGAGCTGGTTGTGCTTGAAGCCACCGACGTAGATATCGCCTTCGGCGCTGTTGAAGGTGCCATTGCCCTCCAGTTGACCATCGACGAAGTGGCCGCTGAACTGGTTGCCGCTGGAGTCGCTGCGCTGGCCCTCGCCATTGGGTTTGCCCTTGGCGAACTGACCCTGGTACTGGCTGCCGTCCTCGAGCTCCAGGCGGCCCAGGCCCGAGTACAGGTCGGCCTTGAACTCGCCCCGGTAGGTCATGCCGTCTTCCTTGAGGGTGCCTTCGCCATCCCGGCGCCCCAGCTTGAAGCCGCCACTGTAGTTGCTGTCCTTGGTGGTCAGGGTGCCCTGGCCGTGGAACAGCCCCTGCTGGAACTGGCCGCGATAGACCTCGCCATTGCTGCCGTGCCATTCGCCCTGGCCGTGCCATTGGCCCTTGTCGAACTGGCCTGCGTACCAGCTGCCGTTGGGATAGTCGATGCGCCCCTGGCCCTGCAGCAGGCCGTCCACCAGGTCGCCCCGGTAGCGGCCGCCATCCGGCAGGCGGGCATCGGGCGGCAACAGCGATTCGCCGTCACCGCAAGCGCTGAGCAGGAGGGTCATGACCAGGGGTACAAGTGGGCGCATAACGGGTTCCGGATGATTAGGGGTCCGAGTATGCCGTAGCGGTGTGCCTTGTATATAGAGAGACCGAGCGAAACAGCGTGAGCTGTTTCGCATCGAGAGGCATCAGACAAAGCAGAGCGACAGGGGCTCGGCGATGTAGGCGGGTTTTTCCTGGCCGTCGATCTCCAGGGTGGCGGTGACCTTGAGCAGCCATTGGCCGGGTTTCTTCTCGGTGACGTCGGTCAGGTCGACCTTGAGTCGCACCTGGGAGTTGACTGCCACGGGCTGGATGAAGCGCACGCTGTCCAGGCCATAGTTGACCGCCATCTTCAGGCCCTTGGGCAGCACCAGGATGTCTTCCATCAGCTTGGGGATCAGCGACAGGGTCAGGAACCCATGGGCGATGGTGCCGCCGAACGGAGTCTGTGCGGCCTTGACCGGGTCCACGTGGATGAACTGGAAGTCACCGGTGGCCTCGGCAAACAGGTTGATACGCTCCTGGTCGATGGTGAGCCATGCGGAACGTCCCAGTTCCTTCCCAACATAGTCCTTGAGCTCTGCAGCAGGAACATAGGGCATTGACACTCTCCTTGGTTTCAACGGTTTTAGTGATCGATAGGGTGTTTTTCGATCCGGAATCTCCACTGTAGATCATCATGGCGATCCGGCCCGGGTAAACGTCCATGCTTTTGGCGAATGCCGGTTCATAGCGCCTGCGTGCTTATAATGCGCCACGGTATCTGGCTGGAGAGGCGGTATGTTGCTACGGGGTTTGACATGGCTGGTGCTGTTCCAGCTGCTCGGGACGGCGCTCAATCACTTGCTGTTGCCCGTGCTTCCCGGTCCGATCATCGGCCTGTTGCTGCTCCTGGTGTTCCTGATCATCCGCGGTGAGGTGGGCGAGCCGTTGAGCCAGGCCGCCGGCAGCCTGTTGCGCTACCTGCCGCTGCTGCTGGTGCCGCCCGCCGTTGGGGTGATGGTCTATGCCCGGGATATCGCCGCGGACTTCTGGGCCATCGTCGGGGCACTGGTCTTGTCGCTGGTGCTGTCCATGGCCTTCGCCGGTGTGCTGATGCAGCGCCTGGTCAAGCGCCAGGCGCGCCGGGAGGATGGCCAATGACCTTCGACTGGCAGGGGGCCTGGGCGGCGGTGATCCACCATCCGCTGTTCGGCATCGGCATCACTCTGGGGGCCTATCAACTGGTGCTGGCGGCCTTCGAGAAGACCCGCTGGATATTCCTGCAACCGGTGCTGGTGTCCATGCTGCTGGTGATCGGCGTCCTGGTCGGTTGTGGCCTGAGCTACACCGAGTATCGCAAGAGCACCGAGATCCTGAGCATCCTGCTGGGACCGGCCACCGTGGCCCTGGCGGTGCCGCTGTATCTAAACCTGCGACGCATCCGCCAATTGTTCTGGCCGATCTTTACTACGCTGGTGTTGGGCGGAGTCCTGGCCACCAGCCTGGGAGTGCTGCTGGGCTGGTGGTTCGGTGCCGAGCACATGATCCTCATGACCATGGCGCCCAAGTCGGTGACGTCACCGATCGCCATGCTGGTGGCCGAGCAGATCGGCGGCGTGGCGGCGCTGGCGGCGGTATTCGTGCTGATCACCGGGGTGCTGGGGGCGATCTTCGGCACGGCGCTGCTGGATCGCCTGGGGGTCGAGGCGCCGGAGGCGCGGGGCATGGCCCTGGGCATGACGGCCCATGCGGTGGGCACTTCGGTGGCCCTGCAGGAAAGCGAGGAGTGTGGCGCCTTCGCGGCGCTGGCGATGAGTCTAATGGGCGTGGCCACGGCGGTCCTTCTGCCGCTGGCGGTGTCGTTGCTGGTTTGAGGATGGTGGCATGAGTCTGGCGTTGTTCCCCCTGAATACCGTGTTGTTTCCCGAGTGCATCCTCGACCTGCAGATATTCGAGGCGCGCTACCTGGACATGATCGGTCGCTGTATGAAGCAGGGCAGCGGTTTCGGTGTGGTGTGCATCCTGGAGGGCGAGGAGACCGGTCTTGCGCCCCAGGGCTATGCCCGGGTGGGCTGCGAGGCGCTGATCACCGACTTCCACCAGCAGGACAACGGCCTGCTGGGAATCCGGGTCAAGGGCGGGCGGCGCTTTCGCGTACTGGACAGCGAGGTGCAGAAGGACCAGCTGACGGTGGCCCGGGTGCAATGGCTGGAGGAGGCGACGGAGCAGCCGCTGCGGGACGACGATGCCGACCTGGTGGCGCTGCTCAAGGCCTTGGCCGAACACCCCATGGTCGAGGCCCTGGAAATGGGGGCCGAGGCGGCCGGGCAACTGTCCCTGGGCAATCAGCTGGCCTATCTGCTGCCCTTTACCGAGCTGGACAAGATCGACCTGCTGCAACTGGACGATCCGCAGCAGCGTCTGGATGCGATCCAGCAGTTGCTGGACGAGCTGCAGGGCGAGCTCTTCGCCTGAGCTGCCGCGCAGCCCGCCTCAATAGGCGTAGCGCAGCAGCGCCTGTGGCAGGTGCCGCATCGACATGAAGGCACACAGCAGGACCATCACCGGCAGTACCAGCCACCAGGCCTTGGCCGGCATCGGCTTGAGCGGGGCCTGCCACTGGCAAAGGGTCAGGCTCGCAGCACAGACGCAGGTCGCCAGCATGGCTCCGGCGAGAATGTCGGTAGGCCAGTGGGCCCCCAGGTAGACCCGCGACATCGCGATCGACAGCGCCGGCAGGCAGCCCAGCAGCAGCCAGGTCAGGCGCATCCGCGGCGGTTGGCCACGCCCGGCCAGTACGGCCAGGGTCAGGAACAGCGCGAAGGATCCGGAAGAATGCCCACTGGGCATGCTGAAGCTGGTCAGCGGCTCGGTCAGCACCTCGGGACGCACCCGGGCGAAGAACCATTTGCTGGCGGTATTGGCCAGCGCGGTACACAGCAGCGTGGCGCCGGCGAATACCGCCTGGCGCCACTGGCGCAGCAGCACCAGCAGCAGGGTCAGGACCGCGCTGATGACGAACATGGCGCGGAACTCACCGATCTGGGTGACCATCACCATGACCTTGTCCAGCGCCGGGTCACGATGTTCCTGTACCAGGGCGATCAGTCCCTGATCGAACTGGGCCAGGTGGGGATAGCCGATGAACAGCCCGATCAGCAAGGCCAGGCCCAGGCCGGACATCAGCAGGGTTGCCCGGCGGTGGCGGCGCAGGCTGCTGTTGACGCTCAGCCCGATCAACACCGCGAGGCTGCCGATGACTACCCCGGCCTGGGGCCAGAAGCCTTCGGGCAGCGGCAGGCGAATGGCCGCGCCAGTGGCCCAGCCCGGCAACAGGTAGGCCACCGACCAACCCGCCGCGGCCAGCAGGCTGACGGCGAAGAAGCGCGGGAACGGCATGTCGAACATGCCCGCCACCATCGGCAGCATCGGGCGCAGGGGGCCGATGAAGCGTCCGACCAACAGGCTGGCGATGCCATAGCGCTGGAAGTAGGCCTCGGCGCCATTGATCCATTCAGGATGCTGGCGCAAGCCCGGCAGGCGCCGGATGCTCTGGTGGAAGCGCCGACCTAAAAGGTAGGAGATCACATCGCCGAGGATCCCGGCGGTAAAGCCCAGCACTAAGGTCTCGCCCAGCGACAGGGCACCGTTGCCGGCTAGTACGGCAATGGCGAACAGCAGCACCGTACCGGGGACGATCAGGCCGGCGATGGCCAGGCATTCCACGAAGGCGACGATGAATACCGCGGCGGCCAGCCACTGCGGATTGGTGCTCAGCCAGGCGGTCACGCTGTCGAGCCATGGGCCCATAGGTTCAACTCCATTTCAGTGTCAGGCAGGGCCGGTGGATCAGCCGAGGATGAGGTAGTCGCGGCCTTCGACCTGGCCTCGGCGCAGTGGGTTCCGAGTGCAGCGGGGGGCGTAGGCGGCATCGACGAAGCGATACATCAGGTGTTCGTCGCGCCCGTGGGGAATGCCCAGGCGGGTGGTCTGGATGATCTTGGGCACGGCGTTGCCGGCGTCTTCGACAAAAAGGATTTCGTGATCGAAGCGTTTCGCGTCCCAGACCGGGACTTTCAGGCCCAGGGCCTTGCATAGCAGGGTCTGGCCGGCGCAGAGCTTTTGCGCTGGGCGAGGCTGGCCGCTGGCATCCGGGTTGTTCAGTTGCATCTGTTGCAGGCTGGCAGGGCCTGAAACCTCGTCGACCCAGGGATAGGCGGACTTGATCAGCACCGCGTTGCCGGGGCCCTGGGCGCTGAAGTTCAGCGAGTCACCGCCCCGGGCGTAATACATATAGATGTGGCCACCATCCAGAAACAACGCCTTACGTTTTTCCGTGAAGCCGAGGGAGGCATGGCTGCCTTTTTCCTCGCAGTAATAGGCTTCAGTCTCGATAATGCGCGCTGACAGCCACAGGTCCCCGACTTTGTGGCGGATCACCTTGCCCAGCAGTTCACGGGCCAGGAGCTGAGCATCACGGTCGAAAAAGCTGTCAGGCAGGGCTTTGGGCAGTTTCGCAGAGGTCAGGATGGACATGATGGTGAAGGGTAATGGCCAGGAAAGTGCCGGAATGATAACAACTTCAGGCTTAATTCAGGCTGAACCAGCAGTATTTCGACCATCCGCCCGTGACCGCTGTCCGTGGGCCGGCGCGACAGCTATAATCAGCCGCTTTCCTCTTTGCCAAGACCACACCAGACCATGACTGAGTCCGTTCTTGACTACATGACCCGTTTGGGTCGCGCTGCCCGCCAAGCTTCCCGGGTCATCGCCCGCGCCACCACCGTGCAGAAGAACCGCGCGCTGCTGGCGGCTGCCGATGCGCTGGACGCTGCGCGACCGGAACTGACCGTGGCCAACGAGCAGGACCTGGCCAGCGGCCGGGCCAATGGTCTGGAACCGGCCCTGCTGGATCGCCTGGCACTGACCCCCGCCCGTATCGACGAGATGATCGAAGGCCTGCGTCAGGTGGCCAAGCTGCCTGACCCCATCGGTGAAATCCGCGATATGCGCTACCTGCCCTCGGGCATCCAGGTGGGCAAGATGCGGGTGCCCCTGGGCGTGATCGGCATCATCTACGAGTCGCGTCCCAACGTGACCATCGACGCCGCGGCCCTGTGCCTCAAGTCCGGCAACGCCACCATCCTGCGTGGCGGTTCCGAGGCCATTCATTCCAACCGCGCCATCGCCGCTTGCATCCAGCAAGGGTTGGCGGCGGCCGACCTGCCGGCCCATGTGGTGCAAGTGGTGGAGACCACCGACCGCGCCGCGGTGGGCGCGCTGATCACCATGCCCGAGTTCGTCGACGTGATCGTGCCCCGTGGCGGCAAGAGCCTGATCGAGCGGGTCAGCCGTGATGCCCGGGTGCCGGTGATCAAGCACCTGGATGGCGTCTGCCACGTATTCATCGATGTCGCCGCGGACCTGGACAAGGCCATCCGCATCGCCGACAACGCCAAGACCCAGCGCTATGCCCCGTGCAACACCATGGAGACCCTGCTGGTCCATGCCGGTATCGCTGGGCGCGTACTGCCGCCGCTGGCCGCGATCTATCGCGACAAGGGTGTCGAGTTGCGGGGTTGCGAGCAGACCCGGGCGATCCTCGGGACCGATGTGCTGGAGGCCAGCGAAGAAGACTGGCGTACCGAGTACACCGCGCCGATCCTCTCGATCCGCGTGGTTGACGGCCTGGAGCAGGCCATCGAACACATCAATGCCTACGGCTCGCACCATACCGACTCCATCGTCACCGAGAACTTCAGTGACGCCCGGCGCTTCCTCAACGAAGTGGATTCCAGCTCGGTCATGGTCAATGCCTCGACGCGCTTCGCCGACGGTTTCGAATACGGCCTGGGCGCGGAGATCGGCATCTCCACCGACAAGCTGCACGCCCGTGGGCCGGTAGGCCTGGAAGGCCTGACCAGCGAGAAGTACGTGGTCTTTGGCGACGGTCACGTGCGTACTTGATGGGCAAACGTATCGGCCTGCTGGGCGGCACCTTCGATCCAGTGCATATCGGCCACCTGCGTGGCGCACTGGAAGTGGCCGAATCCATGCGACTCGACGAGCTGCGCCTGACACCCAGTGCCAGGCCGCCTCATCGGGATACACCGCAGGTGTCGGCGCTCGATCGTCTGGCGATGGTCGAGCGCGCGGTGGCGGGCGTTTCACCCCTGGTGGTGGACGACCGTGAGCTGAAACGGGACAAACCGTCCTACACCATAGACACCCTGGAGCAGATGCGCGCCGAACTGGCCGCGGACGACCAGTTGTTCCTGCTGTTGGGCTGGGACGCTTTTTGCGGCCTGCCCACCTGGCATCGCTGGGAAGAACTGCTCCAGCACTGCCACATCCTGGTGCTGCAACGCCCGGATGCCGACAGTGAGCCGCCGGATGCCCTGCGCAACCTTCTGGCGGCCCGCTCGGTGAGCGATCCGCTGGCCCTGCAAGGGCCGGGGGGACACATTGCATTCGTCTGGCAGACACCGCTCGCGGTGTCTGCCACCCAGATCCGTCAACTGCTGGCCAGCGGTAAGTCGGTACGTTTCCTGGTGCCTGACGCGGTCCTGGCCTATATCGATGCTCACGGACTGTACCGTGTGCCGAACTGAAGGAAGGCTGCCGGCCCATGTCGTGCGGCGTTCCATACATACGAGCTGAACGAGTTTTATATGACTAACCAAGTAATGAAAGGCGAAGATCTGGTCAAGGTGGCTGTCGCCGCGCTGGAAGACGTCAAGGCCCAGGACATCCTGGTGATCGATGTGCGCGACAAGCAGAGCATCACCGACTACATGGTGATCGCCACCGGTACCTCCAACCGCCAGATCGGCGCGATGCTGGAAAAGGTCCGCGAGATGGTCAAGGCCAAGGGCGTGCGTCCGCTGGGTGAAGAAGGCAAGGGCGACAGCGACTGGGTGCTGCTGGACCTGGACGAAGTGATCGTCCACATGATGACCGCCTCGGCCCGCCAGTTCTACGACCTGGAGCGCCTGTGGCAGGGCGCCGAGCAGAGCCGCGCGGCCGATGGCAAGCACCACAGCCCGGAAAACACCCACGAGCATTTCGCCAAGCTCAACAAAGACCAGCAATAAGGGACGGCTGTGCGCCTGCGTCTGATCGCTGTCGGTTCACGCATGCCCAAGTGGGTGGAAGAGGGTTGGCATGAGTATGCCAAGCGTCTGCCATCCGAGCTGGCGCTGGAACTGGTGGAAATACCGCTCAACACCCGGGGCAAGAATGCCGACGTGGCCCGCTTCATCCGTCAGGAAGGCGAGGCCATGCTGGCCAAGGTCGGGCATAACGAACGCATCGTGACCCTCGAGGTGCACGGCAAGCCCTGGAGCACCGAGCAGTTGGCGGTGGAGCTGGACCGCTGGCGCCTGGACTCGCGTACCGTGAACTTCATGGTCGGCGGCCCGGAAGGGTTGGCGCCGGAAGTCTGCGCGCGGGCGGACCAGCGCTGGTCTCTGTCGCCCCTGACCTTGCCGCACCCGTTGGTGCGGATCCTCATCGGCGAACAGCTGTATCGCGCCTGGACCGTGCTGTCCGGCCACCCTTACCACAAGTAGCCTGCGCCCCCCATGTCCCAGCCGATCCGTATCAAGGACCATGAAAAAGACGCCCGCCTGGTGCGTAACCGGGTGGTGTTCGGCGCCATCCTGGTGGTCAGCCTGATCGGCGTGCTGATCGCCCGGCTGTATTACCTGCAGGTGATCCAGTACGAGATTCACTCCACGCTTTCGGAGAGCAACCGGGTTCACGTCCAGTCCATCCCTCCGAGCCGGGGCTTGATCTACGACCGTAATGGCGTGGTGGTGGCCGACAACCGGCCCAGCTTCAGCCTGAGCATGACCCGCGAGCGCTCCGGCGACTGGCGGCAGGTTCTCGACGTGATAGTCGAGGTGCTGGAACTGACGCCGGAAGACCGGGTGCTGTTCGAGAAGCGGGTCAAGCAGGGGCGGCGGGCGTTCGAGCCGGTGCCGATCCTGTTCGAGTTGACGGAAGAGCAGATCGCTCGTATCGCGGTGAACCAGTTCCGCCTGCCTGGTGTGGAGGTGGTGGCCCAGTTGGTCCGGCATTATCCCCAGGGTGCGCATTTCGCCCACTCCGTAGGTTATGTGGGACGGATCAACGAAAAAGAACAGAAGTCCCTGGATCGGGTGAACTACAGCGGCACCCACCACATCGGCAAGACTGGCATCGAACGCTTCTACGAGGACGACCTGCATGGCCAGGTGGGCTACGAGGAAGTCGAGACCAATGCCCGTGGCCGTGTGCTACGGGTGCTCAAGCGCACCGACCCGATTCCCGGCAAGGACATCATCCTGAGCCTGGATATCAAGCTGCAGGAGGCTGCGGAGGCGGCCCTGGGCGGTCGACGCGGCGCGGTGGTGGCCCTGGACCCCAACACCGGCGAAGTGTTGGCGATGGTCAGCCAGCCGAGTTTCGATCCCAACCTGTTCGTCACCGGGATCAGCTTCAAGGCTTATGCCGAGCTGCGTGATTCCATCGACCGGCCACTGTTCAACCGAGTGTTGCGCGGGTTGTATCCACCGGGTTCGACCATCAAGCCGGCGGTAGCCATTGCCGGGCTCGACGCGGGAGTGGTGACGGCCACGAGCCGGGTCTACGACCCGGGCTACTACCAGTTGCCCAACTATGACCACAAGTACCGCAACTGGAACCGCACCGGCGACGGTTACGTCGACCTGGACACGGCGATCATGCGGTCCAACGATACCTATTTCTATGATCTGGCCCACAAGCTGGGGATCGACCGGCTCTCGGCCTACATGGGCAAGTTCGGCATCGGCCAGAAGGTTTCCCTGGATATGTTCGAGGAGTCGCCAGGGCTGATGCCGACCCGTGAGTGGAAGCGTGCGACCCGGCGCCAGGCCTGGTTCCCGGGGGAAACCCTGATCCTCGGGATCGGCCAGGGCTATATGCAATCGACGCCCCTGCAGTTGGCCCAGGCCACGGCCCTGGTGGCCAGCAAGGGGCGCTGGAACCGGCCGCACCTGGCCAAGAGCATCGAAGGCGCACGGCCGGTGGACCACAACCCGATGCCGGACATCGTGCTGCGTGATCCGGCGGACTGGATGCGGGTCAACCACGGTATGCAGCAGGTGATGCACGGCCCCCGGGGTACTGCGCGCAAGGCGGCGGTCGGCTCGCCCTACCGGATTGCCGGCAAGAGTGGTACCGCCCAGGTGGTGGCGATCAAGCAGGGTGAAAAATACGACCGCTCCAAGGTCCAGGAGCGCCATCGCGACCATGCCTTGTTCGTTGGTTTTGCCCCGGCCGAGAACCCCAAGATAGTGGTGTCGGTGATGGTGGAGAACGGTGAGTCGGGCTCCGGCGTCGCCGCCCCTGTAGTGCGCCAGGTCATGGATGCCTGGCTCCTGGGCCTGGATGGCCAGCTCAAGCCAGAGTTCGCCAGCCCTACCATTACGGAGGCTACGGCCCGTGAAGAGTAATTTCGACCGCATTCTCTCCAGCGAGGACGTGATGCGGCGTCGGGCGACGCTATTGCAGCGCCTGCATATCGATGGTCCCCTGCTGATCCTGCTGCTGACCCTGGCGGCCGGCAGCCTGTTCGTCCTGTATTCGGCCAGTGGCAAGAGCTGGGACCTATTGGCCAAGCAGGCCACTTCGTTCGGCATCGGCCTGGTGTCGATGATCGTCATTGCCCAGTTCGAGCCGCGCTTCATGGCCCGCTGGGTGCCGCTTGGTTATGTGTTCGGCGTGGTTTTGCTGGTGGTAGTGGACGTGATGGGCCACAACGCCATGGGCGCGACCCGTTGGATCAACGTCCCCGGGGTGATCCGCTTCCAGCCCTCGGAGTTCATGAAGATCATCATGCCGGCGACCATCGCCTGGTACTTGTCCAAGCGCACCTTGCCGCCGCACCTCAAGCATGTGGGTATCAGCCTGGTACTGATCGGTATTCCATTCATGCTGATCGTGCGCCAGCCGGACCTGGGCACGGCCCTGCTGATCCTGGCCGGCGGCACCTTCGTGCTGTTCATGGGCGGGTTGCGCTGGCGCTGGATCATCAGTGTGCTGGCGGCGGCTGTGCCGGTGGCGGTGGCCATGTGGATGTTCATCATGCATGACTACCAGAAGCAGCGGATCCTGACGTTCCTCGATCCGGAAAGCGACCCCTTGGGGACCGGCTGGAACATCATCCAGTCCAAGGCCGCCATCGGCTCCGGCGGGGTGTTCGGCAAGGGCTGGCTGCTGGGTACCCAATCGCACCTGGACTTTTTGCCGGAAAGCCACACCGACTTCATCATCGCGGTCATGGGCGAGGAGTTCGGCCTGGTGGGCATCTGCGCGCTGCTGCTGATCTACCTCTTGTTGATCGGGCGCGGGCTGGTGATCACGGCCCAGGCCCAGACGCTGTTCGGCAAGTTGCTGGCAGGCAGCCTGACCATGACGTTTTTTGTTTACGTTTTCGTCAACATCGGTATGGTCAGTGGCTTGTTGCCGGTGGTGGGGGTGCCGTTGCCCTTCATTAGCTACGGAGGAACTTCGCTGGTGACGCTACTGTCAGCGTTTGGGGTTTTGATGTCGATCCATACCCATCGCAAGTGGATCGCGCAGGTTTGAATAAGGTGAACAACTCAATGCAAGTAATGCGTGGCTGGGCCGCTCGGTACGCTCCATGGGTCGGTCTGGCGAGCATCCTGGGGGCCGTGGAGCCTGCTTCGGCTGGTGCCTACGAAGGCTCGCCCCAGGTCGCCGAATTCGTCGGGGAAATGACCCGGGACTACGGTTTCGCCGGAGAACAGCTGATGGGCGTGTTCCGCGAAGCCGAGCGCAAGCAGGCGATCCTCGATGCCATTTCGCGGCCTGCCGAGCGGGTCAAGCAATGGAAGGAATATCGCCCGATGTTCATCACCGATGCGCGTATC
Source organism: Pseudomonas piscis (assembly GCF_009380155.1). GTDB lineage: Bacteria > Pseudomonadota > Gammaproteobacteria > Pseudomonadales > Pseudomonadaceae > Aquipseudomonas > Aquipseudomonas piscis. The sequence continues at coordinate 135,807 of NZ_WHUV01000007.1, forward strand.
GCTCGTGGCGTGGACTTCTGGCGCCAGCACGAGGCGGTCCTGGCCCGTGCCGAGCAGGAATATGGGGTCCCGGCCCAGGTCATCGTGTCGATCATCGGCGTGGAGACCTTTTTTGGCCGCAATACCGGCAATTACCGGGTGATCGACGCGCTTTCCACCTTGGGCTTCGATTATCCGCCGCGTGCCGAATTCTTCCGCAAGGAGCTGCGCGAGTTCCTGTTGCTGGCCCGTGAAGAGCAGCTCGATCCCCTGAGCCTCAAGGGCTCCTATGCCGGAGCCATGGGGCTGCCGCAGTTCATGCCCAGCAGCTTCCGCGCCTACGCCGTGGACTTCGACGGCGATGGGCACATCAATATCTGGACCAATCCGGACGATGCCATTGGCAGTGTCGCCAGTTACTTCAAGCGCCATGGTTGGGCAGCTGGCGAGCCGGTGGTCAGCCGTGCCGATGTGCGCGGGGACCGGGTGGACGAGGGGCTGACCAGCGGTATTGAGCCGACCAAGACCGTCGGGGAGTTGCGAGCCCTGGGCTGGTCGAGTCATGATGCGCTGCGCGACGATATGCCGGTTACCGCTTTTCGCCTGGAAGGTGATAACGGTCCGGAATACTGGATGGGGCTGAAGAACTTCTACGCGATCACTCGTTATAACCGCAGCGTGATGTATGCCATGGCCGTACATCAGCTGTCTGAACAGCTGGTCCAAGCACGGGGCGTCAAGTAATGCTGGCAATGCCAATCCGCAACCCCCTGAAGCTGCTGGCTTTTGCCGCGTTGGCGCTGTCGCTGGCCAGTTGCTCGACGAGCCGCTCGCCGCAGCCAAAATCCTCCAATGCCGTGCGTTCGATGCCGGGCCTGGATGTCAACCGCGCCCACAAGGATGGCGCGCCCTGGTGGGATGTCGACGTATCGCGCATTCCCGATGCGACGCCGACCCTGCATACCGGTCCGTACAAGGCCAACCCCTATACGGTGCTGGGCAAGACCTACTTTCCCATCCAGGAATCCAGGAACTACGTGGCTTCGGGCACGGCTTCCTGGTATGGCACTAAGTTCCATGGCCAGAACACCGCCAATGGCGAGGTCTATGATCTGTACGGCATGAGTGCCGCACACAAGACCCTGCCGTTGCCCAGCTATGTGCGGGTGACCAACCTGGACAACAACCGCAGCGTGATCCTGCGGGTCAACGATCGTGGCCCGTTCTATTCCGACCGGATCATCGACCTGTCCTATGCCGCGGCGAAGAAACTCGGTTATGCCGAAACCGGTACCGCCCGGGTCAAGGTCGAGGGCATCGATCCTCAGCAATGGTGGGCCCAGCGTGGCCGTCCGGCGCCTTTGATGCTCAATGAGCCGCAAGTGGCGCAGAATAGCGCGCCGGTGGTCACCAGCTCGGCCGGTACCGTCGAGCAGTGGACGCCTCCGCCGCAGCAGCATGCGGCCGCCGTGGTCCCGGTGCAGGTCAAGAACACCGCAGCCTCCGGCCAGTACCTGCAGGTGGGCGCCTTCGCCAACCCGGACGCTGCCGAACTGTTGAGGTCGAAACTGAGCTCGATGGTGAGCGCTCCGGTGTTCATCAGTTCCATCGTACGCAATCAGCAGACGCTGCATCGGGTACGCCTTGGGCCGTTCGGTTCGCCGGACGAAACCCAGCAAGCGCAGAACAGCGTGCGTCTGGCCAACCTGGGCCAGGCCAGCGTGGTCACTGCGGAATAGCGACATCGAGATTGAGGGTCCGCTTGCGACATCGGGGGGCGGATCCGGGTTGTTGGCTCGCCGAACAACAAAAGCCCGGCAAGGGTCGTGAGTGAACAACGCACACGCGACAACCCTTCAGAAGGTTGTCTGAAATAGTTTTGCCCCCAGGGGCAAGTTTCCATTAGCAACTTCGAGAGACGGATGAACATCACCACCTTTGCCAAACGCCTGTGCCTGCTTCTACCGCTGATCATCACACCCGCCGCTTGGGCGGTCGAGGTGATGCCGTCACCACCGCAGCTGGCCGCCAAGTCCTACGTGCTCATGGATGCCAGCAGCGGAAACGTGCTGGTGGAGAACAATGGTGACCAGCGCCTGCCGCCGGCCAGCCTCACCAAGCTGATGACCGCCTACATCGCCACCCTGGAAATCCGCCGTGGCCAGATCGGCGAGAACGACCCGGTGACCGTCAGCGAAAACGCCTGGCGCACTGGCGGTTCGCGGATGTTCATCAAGGTGGGGTCGCAGGTGTCCGTCAGCGACCTGCTGCACGGCATCATCATCCAGTCGGGCAACGATGCCAGCGTGGCGATTTCCGAGCATATCGCCGGTAGCGAAGACGCCTTCGCCGACATGATGAACAAGACCGCCGGCGACCTGGGCATGAGCAACAGCCACTTCATGAACCCCACCGGCCTGCCGAACCCCGAGCATTACTCGTCGGCCCATGACATGGCGCTGTTGGCACGCGCGATCATTCATGAAGATCCGGCCCACTATGCGATCTACTCGCAGAAGGAGTTCTTCTGGAACGGCATCAAGCAGCCTAACCGCAACCTGTTGCTGTGGCGTGACAAGACCGTCGATGGCCTCAAGACCGGGCATACCGACGAAGCGGGCTACTGCATGGTGTCCTCGGCGGTACGTGATGGCATGCGCCTGATTGCCGTGGTGTTCGGCACCAACAGCGAGCAGGCCCGGGCTGCCGAGACCCAGAAACTGCTGACCTATGGCTTCCGTTTCTTCGAAACCCAGACCTTCTACCAGAAGGGCACTGAACTGGCCCAGGCGCCGGTATGGAAGGGCACCACGCATCAGGTCAAGGCTGGCCTGGCCCAGGATCTGACCATGACCATGCCCAAGGGCCAGCTGAAGAAGCTGGCAGCCAGCATGACCATGAACCCACAGCTGGTCGCGCCGATCGCCAAGGGCGACGTGATCGGTAAAGTCGAAGTGAAACTGGACGACAAGGTGGTGCACAGCGCCGACCTGATCGCCCTGGAAGCAGTCGACGAAGGTGGTATCTTCCGTCGCATGTGGGATAGCATCCGTCTATTCTTCTACGGCTTGTTCAACTGATATTGTCGACCCACGTGGCCCTCGCTCCCAAGCGGAGCGGGGGCCATGTCCGTCGCCACGGCTTACGAGGCCGTTATTGCCATGACAGACACTGACGTTAAGTCGCACAAGATTGAGTTTCCCGTCGATGACTATCCGATCAAGGTGATCGGTGACACGGTCGTCGGCTTCAAGGACACCGTGATCGAGATCCTTGCCAAGTACGCCACCCTGGACATCAAGTCCCTGGCCGAGCGCCAGAGCAGCAATGGGAAGTACACCACGGTGCAACTGCACATCACCGCCACTGGTGAAGACCAACTGCGTGATATCAATAGTGCCCTGCGCGCTACCGGTGTCGTCCACATGGTGCTGTGATGCCACAGACGCTGGGCTTTCGTGAGCTTGGCCTGAGGGCCTACGAGCCGGTCTGGCAGGCCATGCAGCGCTTTACCAACGAACGCGGGACCGATGCACCGGACGAGGTCTGGCTGGTGCAGCATCCTCCGGTCTTCACTCAGGGGCAGGCCGGCAAGGCCGAGCATCTGCTGGTGCCGGGGGATATTCCGGTGGTGCAGGCCGATCGTGGTGGCCAGGTGACCTATCATGGTCCGGGCCAGCTGGTAGCCTATTTGCTGCTGGACGTGCGCAGGCTGGGTTTCGGCGTGCGTGAACTGGTCAGCCGCATGGAGCAATGCCTGGTGGAGTTGCTGGCCAGCTACGGCGTGCCGGCGGCGGCCAAGCCCGATGCACCGGGTGTTTACGTCGATGGGGCGAAAATCGCCTCCCTGGGCCTGCGTATCCGTCATGGATGCTCCTTTCACGGTCTGGCCTTGAACGTGGATATGGATTTGCAGCCGTTTCGACGGATTAACCCCTGTGGTTATGCCGGTCTGGCGATGACCCAGCTGAGCGACCATGCAGGGCCGATTGAATTTGCCGAGGTAAGTGCCCGGCTGCGTGCGCAGCTCGTCAAACACCTCGACTACGCTGAGCAGACGACCCTAACGGGCGGAATCGACTGATATGACTACTGCGCAACAAGACGCTGTTCAAACCCTGATCCCGACGCTGGATGTTTCCGAGCGGCCAGCCCGCGCGAAAGTTGAAACCGGCGTCAAGTTGCGCGGTGCGGAAAAGGTCGCGCGTATCCCGGTGAAGATCATCCCGACCACCGAGCTGCCGAAGAAGCCCGACTGGATCCGCGTACGTATCCCGGTATCCCCGGAAGTCGACCGGATCAAGCAACTGCTGCGCAAGCACAAGCTGCATAGCGTCTGCGAAGAGGCTTCCTGCCCGAACCTGGGCGAGTGCTTCTCCGGCGGCACCGCGACCTTCATGATCATGGGTGACATCTGCACCCGCCGTTGCCCGTTCTGCGACGTGGGCCATGGTCGTCCCAAGCCCCTGGACGTGGATGAGCCGATGAACCTGGCGGTGGCCATCGCCGACCTGCGCCTGAAGTACGTGGTGATCACCTCGGTGGACCGCGACGACCTGCGCGACGGTGGCGCCCAGCACTTTGCCGATTGCATCCGTGAAATCCGCAAGCTCTCGCCGAACGTACAGTTGGAAACCCTGGTTCCCGACTACCGTGGCCGCATGGACATTGCCCTGGAAATCACCGCGGCGACTCCACCGGACGTGTTCAACCACAACCTGGAAACCGTGCCACGCCTGTACAAGGCCGCCCGTCCGGGTTCCGACTACCAGTGGTCGCTGACCCTGCTGCAGAAGTTCAAGCAGCTGGTGCCCCATGTGCCGACCAAATCCGGCTTGATGCTGGGCCTGGGTGAGACCGACGACGAAGTCATCGAAGTGATGAAGCGCATGCGCGAGCATGACATCGACATGCTGACCCTTGGCCAGTACCTGCAGCCGTCGCGTAACCACCTGCCGGTGCAGCGTTTCGTGCATCCGGACACCTTCGCCTGGTTCGCCGAGGAAGGCTACCGGATGGGCTTCAAGAACGTGGCCTCCGGTCCGCTGGTGCGTTCCTCGTACCACGCCGACGAACAAGCGAAGCTGGCCAAGGAAGGTCTGGTTTCCTGATTCGCCAAGCCCGCAGGAGCTGGCTCCTGCGGGCGTTCCCGCCGACTCCCTCGAGTCCCATCGCCTGCCCTTGGGCTTTCTGCTCCTCGCGGGCTATTTCCCCCTTCTGTTTCGCGGCATTCATGGCTACTGTGCTCCAGTGAATTCGCACAGGGAGAATCCGTATGCCCATCCAACCGACCGCCGCCCTCCATGCCCACCTGCCCGTGCCGGCGCTGGCGGCCGAAGGCGTCATCGGTCTTATCGCTCCGGCCGGCCCGGCCGCGCTGGATACCGCTAAGGCTTTCCAGTGGATGCGCTCCAGGGGTTACGACTTGCGGATCTTCCCCGGGGTGGGGCAGCAGGACGGCTACCTGGCCGGCAGTGATGAGGTGCGCCTGCAAGACCTGCACGACGCTTTCGCCGATTCCGAGGTGGACGCCATCCTGTGCTTGCGCGGGGGCTATGGCAGCCCTCGGTTGCTGGACAAGATCGACTTCGACCTGTTGCGGCGCAATCCCAAGCCCTTCGTCGGCTACAGCGATATCACCGCCTTGCACCTGGCGATCAATCGTTATGCCGGGTTCGTGAGTTTTCACGGGCCTTTGCTCAACGCCGACCTGCTGGCAGCCAAGCAGGCTCCCACTGAGGCCTCGTTCTTCAATCTGTTGCGCGGGCAGGTCAGGGCCGGCAGCCCGTTGCCCCATCCCGTGGCATTTCCCTTGACCACCGTCGAGCCAGGTATCGCACAGGGCGCGCTGTTGGGGGGGAACCTGTCGATTATCGCCAGCACCCTGGGTACGCCCTATGACATCGTCGCCGACGGCATCATCCTGTTCATCGAGGACGTCAACGAACCGCTGTATCGCATCGATCGCCTGCTCAATCACCTGCGGCTGGCGGGCAAGCTCGACAAGTTGCGGGGTGTGTTGGTGGGGGATGTGGCCGGAGTGGATTTCACTGCGCTATGTGACTTGCTCAAGCGCACCTTCGAGCCATTGCGGATACCGGTACTGGCCGGCTGGCGCAGCGGTCATTGCGACCCCAACCTGACCTTGCCCATGGGGGCGCTGGTCAGGCTGGATGCCGGAGCCAGGGAGCTGACCCTGGCCCAGGATGTGGTCTTCAAATAACCGGCTGGCGGAACAGCGAACTTTCCTGTTGCGACTTGCGGCTCAACGACTGCGCAGGCTGTCCAGCAGCTTGCGGGTCGGGTAGCCGTCCGCCGGCCAACCCAGGGTCTGCTGGGCGCTGCGGATGGCTTTGCGGGTGTTGGCGCCGATGATGCCGTCGGGGTTGCCGGCATCGTAGTTGTTGGCGTTGAGCTGGGTCTGCAGGTCGATACGTTCGCTGCGACTCAAGGGCAGTTCGTCCTTGGGCCAGTCGCCGCTGATCAGTCCGGCACCGCTGAAGCGCTCGGACAACAGGTTCACCGCCAACGCATAGGATGAGGAATTGTTGTACTTGAGCACGGCCCGGAAGTTATCCAGGATCAGGAACGCCGGCCCCCGATAACCCGCTGGCAGCAGCAGGGACGCGGACAGTTGCTCGGAGCCGTAGGGCAATGCCTTGCCGTTGGCTGGCTTCATCCCCAGGCGCATCCACTCGGCTACGCTCTTGCGCGTGCTGGCATCGGCCAGGGCGTAGTCGAAACCACTGTTGAGCTGGACCTCCAGGCCCCAGGGCTGGCCTTTCTGCCAGCCCGAGCTTTGCAGGTAGTGCGCCGTCGAGGCCAGGGCATCGGCCGGGCTGTTCCAGATATCCCGGCGGCCGTCACCGTCGAAATCCACGGCATGGGTGTTGTAGGTGGTAGGGATGAACTGGGTCTGGCCCATGGCCCCGGCCCAGGAACCGAGCATCTTCTCGGGCTGGATATCGCCATGCTGGATGATCTGCAATGCGGCGATCAGCTGGCTGTTGGCGAAGGCCGGGCGTCGGCCCTCATAGGCCAGGGTCGCCAGCGAGCGAATCACCGACTTGTTGCCCTGGAAATCGCCGAAGTTGCTTTCCATGCCCCAGACGGCCACCAGCGCCTGGCGATCCACGCCGTAGCGCTGTTCGATACGTTGCAGGATGTCGCCATACTGGTTCAGCAGAGCCTGGCCCTTGCGCACGCGTACGGGGGATAGGGCGCCGTCCAGGTATTCCCATACCGGGCGGGTGAACTCTGGCTGGCTGCGATCGGCCTTGATCACGCTCATGTCCGGAGTGATGCCGGCGAAGGCGCGGTCGAACACATCGGCACGGATACCGGCATTCAGCGCTTCAGCGCGAAAGGCACTCAGCCACTGTTCGAAGCTCTGGGTCGGTTGGATGTCCAGGTTATCGACCACCAGGGGGGCGACGGTCGCTGGTGCGGCAATGGGGGCCGACTGGAGTGCGGGCAATGGTTGGGCGTCGGCGGCGGTGGGTTTTTCCGCGCAGGCGACGAGCAGAATCAGGCTGGAGGCAGCGATCAGTTGGCGTAGGTGCCAACGACGGGAAATACAAAAGGGCATGCACAGGTCCAGAGAGAATGACAATCAGGTGCAGACCTTATCATGCCTGTGGGGTCCAGGGCTTCAGGCGGCCAGAAAGTAAGAAGCCTCCCAGCTTTTGGACTGGAAGGCTTCGCGGCGGTAGCTGCCTTTGCCCTTGGCCGGGCGTTCCTGGCGGCAACGGAACAGTGGCTGGGCAATGATGGATTTGGCCTTGTTGGGGCCATGCTTGGATGGCTTGCTCATGCTCGATACTCGCTTTATGGGGAGAGGTACAACGGCGCGCATCATCGGCCAGCTGGGCACTGCTGTCCAGTACCCATGATCTTTTCCCGTATTGCGGACTTACTCGGCAGGCAGGGGCAGGCGTTGGCCGGCCATCAGCAGTGACAGGCGGCTCAGACTGCTCCATGTGGAACCGCTGGCCTGGCCCTTGATCTGTGCGTCGATACGCTGGGCATCCAGCAGCAACTGGCTCCAGCGCTGGGCGGAATAGCGTTGCAGGGCCTTGCTCATCAGTGGCTTGCGCTTGTCCCAGACAGGCGGGCGGGCTTGGCTGAAAACCTTGTCCAAGGGGATTCCCTGGCCGAATTGCTGGGCCAGGTTGGCCAGTAGCCGTAGCTCCCGGGACAGGGCCCAGAGGATCACCGGAGGCTCGACCCCTTCGCCCTTGAGCCCTTCGAGCATGCGCAAGGCATGCGCAGCTTCCCCGTTGAGGATGGCATCGACCAGGCCGAATACGTCGAAGCGGGCACTGTCGGCCACGGCCGCCTGTACCGTTTCGACAGTGATCTGCCCTCCCTCGGCCATCAACTTGAGCTTTTCGATTTCCTGGGCGGCAGCCAGCAGATTGCCCTCGACCCGAGCCGCGATCAGCTCCACGGCGTCTTGGTTGGCGGACATCCCAGCCTGGGACAGGCGCTGGCGAATCCACTGCGGCAGCTGGTTGGCGTCCACTGGCCAGATTTGCACGAACTGGGTCTGGGCGCCTTCCACCAGGGCCTTGCCCCATTTGGTTTTCTGCGCGCTACCGTCGAGCTTGGGCAGGCTGATCAACAGCACGGTGTCTTCGGCCGGGCGCGAGCAGTATTCGATCAGGGCAGCAGCACCTTTGTCCCCGGGCTTGCCCGAAGGCAGGCGCAGTTCCAGCAGGCGCCTCTGCGCGAAGAGCGACATGCTGGCGCCAGCCAGCAACAGGCTGCCCCAGTCGAAATTGGCATCGGCGCTGAACACCTGGCGCTCGTCGTAGCCCTGCTGGCGTGCCGCGATGCGTATGGCATCGGCGGCTTCCTGGCAGAGCAGGGGATCGTCGCCGCTGATCACGTAGACCGGAGCGAGGGAACCTTGCAGGTGTTTACCGAGTTGGGCGGGAGCGAGTTTCATAGATGCGGGTCGGTGGGGCGCCGGAGCGCCCCACAAGGCTTACTGGTTCGGCAGTTCCATAGGGGACTGTTGCGGAGTTTCGGCTTCGGCCTTGCGTGCTGCTTCCAGGGCGTCGGCGTCGGCCTTGGCCTTGGCTTCGGCGGTGGCTTGCAATTCGCTCAGTTGCTGCGGTGTCAGCAGTTGCAGGCGGATCATCATGCGCTGGACCAGGTCACGACGCATCTCCCGACGGGTTTCAACTGCTTCCTGGTCGGAGCCGGTGATGTTGTTGCCATCATGCAGGAAGACTTTCTGTACTTGCAGCTTGTCGCTCAGCAGTTGCAGGTTGTCGTGGGTGCGGATCTGGTAGTTGAGCTCCATGCTGATCTCGTATTCCGCAGAGCGACCGCCACCGCTATAGCTGAGGTTGCGCTGGCTCTCCGTTTCGTTGACCAGAATCAGTTTGTAAGGTGCGCCGGCATGCACGTCGACGCCACTGCTCTCGAGGATCTGGCGCATCATCTTGACGGTGGTGCCGTAGGCGTCCCGGGCGCTGAGGTCGAGTTCCTTGATGCTCAATTCCTGGGTGCCAGTACCGCGCAGTTGAAAGCCGCAGGCGCTCAATACCAGAGCCAGGCCCATCACCAGCAGGTTACGTTTGATCATGTATTGCTCCCCTTGAAACCATATGGGCCAACCTTGTGGCCCTGAAGGTCTTGTTCGGCGCCCGGCTCCCACCGGACGCCTGATCCAATTAGCTGGCGACGATGTTGACCAGTTTGCCCGGTACCACGATAACCTTGCGGATGGTCAGCCCCTCGGTGAAGCGCAGTACGTTTTCGTTGCTGCGGGCGGCGGCTTCGACTTCCTCGCGGCTGGCGCTGGCTGGCATCTCGATCTGGCCACGGAGCTTGCCGTTGACCTGCACCACAAGTTGCAGGCTGTCCTGCACCAGGGCGCTTTCGTCCACGGCCGGCCAGTTGGCATCGATGACTGCGCCGTCATGGCCCAGTTGGTTCCACAGTTCATGGCTGATATGTGGAGTGATCGGAGCCAGCAGCAAGGTGACGGCCTCCAGGCCTTCCTGCAACAGGGCGCGGTCCTGTTCGCTGGCTTGTGGCGCTTTTTCCAGTACGTTCATCACGGTCATCACTTGGGCGATGGCGGTGTTGAACTTGTGGAACTGGCCCACGTCGGTGCTGGCCTGCTTGATGGCTGAGTGGATGGCTCGGCGGATCACCTTCTGCTCGTCGCTCAGGGTGGTGACATCCAGCTTGCCCGGCAGGCCCTGGGCTACGTGAGCCTGGGCCAGGCGCCAGACGCGACGCAGGAAACGGCTGGCACCTTCGACACCGGAGTCGGACCATTCCAGGCTCATGTCGGGCGGCGAGGCGAACATCATGAACAGGCGGCAGGTATCGGCGCCGTACTGCTCGATCATCGATTGTGGATCGACGCCGTTGTTCTTCGATTTCGACATCTTCTCGGTGCCGCCGATCTCCACCGGCAGGCCATCGGTCTTCAGGCGCGCGCCAATGATCTTGGCCTTGGCATCGCGCTCGACTTCGACGTCAGCCGGGTTGAACCAGTCCTTGCCGCCGTTGCTGGCGACACGGTAGTAGGTCTCGGCGACCACCATGCCCTGGGTCAGCAGGTTCTTGAACGGCTCGTTGGAGGTGACCAGGCCTTCATCGCGCATCAGCTTGTGGAAGAAGCGCGCGTACAGCAGGTGCAGGATCGCGTGTTCGATACCGCCGATGTACTGGTCCACCGGCAGCCAGTGGTTGGCGGCTTTCGGATCGACCATGCCACCTTCGTAGTTCGGCGAGGCGTAGCGGGCGAAGTACCAGGACGACTCGACGAAGGTGTCCATGGTGTCGGTTTCGCGCTTGGCCGCAGTGCCGCATTTCGGGCAAGTGCACTCGTAGAATTCCGGCATGCGCGCCAGTGGCGAGCCGGCGCCGTCGGGCACCACGTCTTCGGGCAGCTTGACCGGCAGTTGGTCTTCCGGCACCGGTACATCGCCACAGGATGGGCAATGGATGATCGGGATCGGGCAGCCCCAGTAGCGCTGGCGGCTGATGCCCCAGTCACGCAGGCGGAACTGGGTGCGCGACTTGCCCAGTTCCTTGCGGATCAGCGCAGCTTCGATGGCGTCGAAGGCGCCAGCGAAGTCCAGGCCGTCGAACTCGCCGGAGTTGATCAGTTGGCCGTGCTCGCCATAGGCGGCCTGCCATTCGCCACCGACTTCATTGCCGGCGCTGGTGCGCACCACGGCTTTCATCGGCAGGTTGTACTTGTGGGCGAACTCGAAGTCGCGCTCGTCGTGGGCCGGCACGGCCATCACCGCGCCATCGCCGTAGTGCATCAGCACGTAGTTGGCGACCCACACCGGCAGCTTCTCGCCGGTCAGCGGGTGTTCGACGAACAGGGAAGTGGGCATGCCCTTCTTCTCCTGAGTGGCCATGTCGGCCTCGGCGACGCTGCCGCTCTTGCATTCGTCGATGAACGCCTGCAGTGCTGCATCGCCCTGGGCGGCCTGGGTCGCCAGCGGATGTTCGGCGGCGACGGCCACGTAGGTGGCGCCCATCAGGGTGTCGGGACGGGTGGTGAAGACTTTCAGCGCGCCGGCCTGGCCGATGCTGGCCTGGTCATAGGGGAACTGCACTTCCATGCCGCGGGACTTGCCGATCCAGTTGCGCTGCATGGTCTTGACCTGCTCGGGCCAGCCCGGCAGCTCGTCGAGGCTTTCCAGCAGCTCGTCGGCGTAGTCGGTGATGCGGAAGTAGTACATCGGGATTTCGCGCTTCTCGATCAGCGCGCCCGAGCGCCAGCCACGGCCGTCGATGACCTGTTCGTTGGCCAGTACGGTCTGGTCCGCCGGGTCCCAGTTCACGGTGCCGTTCTTGCGGTAGATCACGCCCTTCTCGAACAGGCGAGTGAACAGCCACTGTTCCCAGCGGTAGTAGTCCGGCTTGCAGGTAGTGACCTCGCGCGACCAGTCCACCGCCAGGCCCAGGCTACGCAGCTGGCTCTTCATGTAGGCGATGTTTTCGTAGGTCCACTTGGCCGGTGCGACGTTGTTCTTCATCGCGGCGTTTTCCGCCGGCATGCCGAAGGCGTCCCAACCCATGGGTTGCAGGACGTTCTTGCCTTGCATGCGCTGGTAGCGGGAGATGACGTCGCCGATGGTGTAGTTGCGCACGTGCCCCATGTGTAGCTTGCCGCTCGGGTACGGGAACATCGATAGGCAGTAGTAAGTGTCCTTGCCTGGCTGTTCGCTGACTTCAAACGACTTTTGCTCATCCCAGAAGGACTGGGCGGCGGCTTCTATATCACGGGGCAGGTATTGTTCGTGCATGGCTACTTTATGTACTGGATAAGGGTGGCCTAATCCTCTTCAACGCAACTCGGGTAGTGACGGCGCCAAACATGGCGTTTGCAGTTCCCGGTGGAGCTGGAAGTGGAGTTACAGGAAGCGCCGTAGCATACATGACCGCGCTCTGCCTAGGGAAACCCTGATTGCGCGCGCGGGCCGTTGGTCGCGGCGGCGCGTGGCCTGCGGCTGCCCGGCTAAGCTCAAAAAGGGGAGTGAGTCTTATTCTTCTATGAGGTGAACGGATGCTTGAATTGCAGCGCAAGGCAACAGGATCGGAGGTGTACGAGCGGCTGCTGAATCGACTGGCTCTGGCCCTGGATGCAGCGAGAACCGCGGATCGGCTGCGCGATGAACGCTCCGTCGAATTGGAGCTGCGGGGGTTGAGCCCTGCCGAACTGGAATTGATCCGGGCCTACCTGGCCCATAACCGGCGTGAGATGCCGGTCGATGTATCGAGCAAACTGCAACACCAGGAGGCGCCTCGTTCGGCCAAGATCATCTGGCTGAAGGACAAGGCCCCCGTCCGGGGTCCGGTGAAGGTCCGGTCCCGGCAATTCAAGTAGGTTCCAGGGCCCCGGAACGGGGCGAATGAGGTCGTTGCCGAGGACCTCGAAAGCGAAAATCACCGGCGTCGGTTGTTGCCGGATAACCATCCCTTTAGGCTTCGGGCATCTTTTTGGAGATGTCCGATGCCTTTTCGCTATTTCATCAAACAGTTATTGCTGCCGCCCGGCATTCTCCTGCTGTTGCTGCTATTCGCCTGGATGTTGCGTCGTTCCAGGCCGCGTCTCGCCCGTTGCTGTTTCTTTCTCGGCCTGGGTGGTTTCTGGCTGATGAGCTTGCCGGTGATGGTGGAGTGGGGCGCCCGTGGACTCGAGCAATTGCCACCCCTGCCACAGGAACAGTGGGCCAGGTTGGCCGAGCAGGCCGATGCCATTGTGGTCCTGGGGTCGGGGCGCGAGCGTGGCGATCCGGCTTGGGGCACTGACCAGCCCACTGGCGTGGGCCTCGAGCGCGAGCGCTATGCCGCCCGGCTGGCCAAGGCTTCCGGCCTGCCCGTGCTGACCAGTGGTGGCCTGCATTACGGCACGCCGCCAAGCGAGGCCGCGTTGATGGCTGACTCACTGCGCGACGACTTCGGAGTGACGGTGCGCTGGCAGGAAGATCGCAGCCGCACCACCTGGGAGAATGCGCAGTTCAGTGCCGAGGTCCTGTTGCCCAAGGGCATCAAGCGCGTGGTAGTGGTGACCCAGGCCTGGCACATGCCGCGTTCGGTCTGGAGCTTCGAGCATGCAGGGTTCGTGGTGGTGCCGGCGCCGGTGGGGTTCCTGGGGGTGGACAACGCCCGGCCACTAGGTGGCTGGATGCCGGAGTTCAAGTCCATCTGGCAGAGCGGGCAGTTGCTCAATGAGGCGGTGGGCCAGGTGGGGTATCGCCTGTTCTATCGCTGAGTGCCGGCTCCCGGGGAGCCGGCGCGGGGTTCAGACGGTCTTGGCGATCCGGCTGGCGAGCAGCGCCCAACCCAGCAGCAGGGTGCAGAGTATTACCAGAGGCCAGGAGCGCCATTGCAGGTAGGGCGTCAGGTTGTGCATGGGCACTACTTCGCCATACAGGATGCCGCGCTCGAACTGGGGGATCTGCACGGTGATCTTGCCGAACGGGTCGATCAGTCCGGTGACGCCGTTGTTGGTGGCGCGGATCATCCAGCGACCGGCCTCCAGGGCGCGCATCTGGGCCATCTGCAGGTGCTGCAGGGGGCCGATGGACGTGCCGAACCAGGTGTCGTTGCTGATGGTCAGCAGCAGGTCGCTGCGGGCCGAGAGACTGGCGGCGAACTCGGGGTAGACCACCTCATAGCAAATGAAGGGCGCGACCTGGTAGCCCTTGGCTTGCAGCAAGGGTTGGTCGGCCGGGCCGCGGGCGAAGTCGGACATGGGCAGGTCGAAGAAGTCGATCAGGCCCCGCAGCAGGTCCTGTAGCGGTACATATTCGCCAAAGGGCACCAGCTTCTGCTTCAGGTAGGTGCCGTCGCCCTCGCCGGTTACGGTGATGCCGTTGAAGTAGCGCTTCTCGTGGTGCACCAGCTGGCGCACCGGTACTCCGGTGATCAGCGCGGAATGACGATCGGCGGCGAAGTTGCCCATCATCGACAGATAGCCTTCGGCCGACTCCTTGAGCACTGGAACCGCGGTTTCCGGCCATACCAGCAGGTCCACGCGCTTGCTGGCCAGGCTCATGTCGCGGTACAGGCCCAGTTGCGCATTGAGTTGGGCGGGGTCCCATTTCATGCTCTGTTCGATATTGCCCTGGATGGCCGCAACCGACAGCGGCTCCCCCGCTGGGCTGGTCCAGGCATGGCCCTTGAGTGCCAGGCCGGCTACCCAAGGGGCCGCCAGCAGTACCAGCCCTGCTGCGATGAAACCCTTGCGACCGTTGCCGATCAGGCGTGGCAGGTTGTAGAGCAGGGCAGCGGTCAAGGCCAGGGCGAAGGAAATAAGCCAGATGCCGCCTAGCGGTGCGAGCCCGGCCAAGGGACCGTCCAGCTGGCTGTAGCCGGAATAGAGCCACGGGAAGCCGGTGAGGAACCAGCCTCGGAAGGCTTCCTGGCCCAACCACAGGGCGGCGAACGCCAGGGCATCGGCCAGTGGCGCTTCGTTGCGTCGTAGCCAGCGGGCCCAGAGCCACGCGGGCAGGGCGAAGAACCAGGCGATGGCGGCGATGAAGGCCAGCATCAGCAAGCCTGCAAGCAGAACCGAGGCGCCGCCGTAGGTGTGGATGCTGACGTAGATCCAGCTGGTGCCAGCGCCGAACAGGCCGAAACCGAAGCACCAGCCCCGGCCCAGGGCCTGGCGTGGCGTCAGTTGCCGCAGGCCGGCGTAGAACAGGCCGACGGCCAGCAACGCCAGGGGCCAGATGTCGTAGGGGGCCAGGGCCAGGGTGGTGATGGCGCCAGCCGCGACGGCCAGCAGGTTGCCGGGCCAGCCGGGTTGAAGCGAGCGCTGCAAGAGGCGTTTCATCAGCTCTTTCCTGTATCGCACCGGGCAGGGCGCGAGGAGATTGTTCGGGTTGATTCAGCTGAGCGTCGAATCACGCAGCGCTTTGCCGCTGGCCCCTGCGCAGGCCCCCTGCCGGCTGCCGATCGGTCGGCGGCCAGGCGAGGTTCCAGTGGGAGGGGCGAGACGTCCAGTTCTCAGCGAGAGACGGGGGTCAGGCGCAGCAGGTGGATCCGCCGGCTGTCGGCATTGAGCACGCGGAAGCGATAGGCACCGATTTCAGTGATTTCGTTGCGTTTTGGCAAGTGGCCAAACGCACTCATCACCAGCCCGCCGACAGTATCGAACTCGTCGTCGGAGAAGTCGCTGTCGAAGAACTGGTTGAAGTTCTCGATCGGCGTCAGCGCCTTGATCAGGAAGTCACCACTGGGCAGCGGCTTGATGTAGCTGTCTTCCTCGACGTCGTGCTCGTCCTCGATATCGCCGACGATCTGTTCCAGCACGTCCTCGATGGTCACCAGGCCCGCTACGCCGCCGTATTCGTCGATGACGATGGCCATGTGGTTATGGTTGGCGCGGAACTCGCGCAACAGCACGTTCAGGCGCTTGGACTCCGGCACGAAGGTGGCCGGGCGCAGCAGGTCCTTGATATTGAAGCTGTCGCCGTTCTCCTTGAGGATCAGGGGCAACAGGTCCTTGGCCAGGAGGACGCCCATCACGTCGTCATGGCTTTCGCCGATCACCGGATAACGCGAGTGTGCGGAATCGATGACCGCGGGCAGGAATTCCCGGGGGGTCTGGGTCGCCTTGATGCTGATCATCTGCGAGCGCGGGACCATGATGTCCCGGACTTGCAGGTCAGCGACCTGGATGGCGCCTTCGACGATGGCCAGCGCTTCGCTGTCCAGCAATTTGTTCTGATGGGCTTCGCGCAGCAGCTCCAGCAGCTCCTGGCGGTTTTTCGGCTCATGGGCAAAAGCCTGGGTCAGTTTGCCCAGCCATGACTTTTGCCCGTTGCTCGATCGATCTTCGCTCATAGCGATTGCTCTGAATCCTTAGGTTGTTACAAGTGGGTTGTTCAGCTTTCGTCGTCTGCATAAGGGTCGGGATGACCCAGTTCTGCAAGCAATGTACGTTCCAGGGCTTCCATTTCCTCGGCTTCGTCGTCATCTATATGGTCGTAGCCCAACAGATGCAAGCAGCCGTGAATCACCAGGTGGGCCCAGTGGGCCTCGAGCGCCTTGCCTTGCTCGGCCGCTTCCCGTTCGACCACCGGGATGCAGATCACCAGGTCTCCCAGCAGCGGGATATCCAGCAACTCATCCGGCACTTCCGCAGGAAATGACAGCACATTGGTGGCGTAATCTTTATGACGCCAGGTGTGGTTCAGCTCGCGGCCTTCGGCTTCGTCGACCAGGCGGATGGTCAGTTCGGAGTCAGCGGTGCGCTGGCGCAGGGCCAGCTCGCACCATTGGCGGAACTGTTGGTCGCTGGGGGCCGGCTGTTGGCTGGCGCGCTGCAGATCGAGCTCAAGCATCGTGGCGGCTGCCCCTGTCGGCGGCGGCCTTGGCGGCTTCGTCGGCACTGTGCTGCTCAAAGCGCTCGTAGGCTTCGACGATGCGCTGCACCAGAGGGTGGCGCACCACGTCCTTGGGCATGAAGTGCGTGAAGCTGATGCCCGGGACATCGCCCAGCACCTTGATCACGTGGGCCAGGCCGGACTTGGTGCCCTTGGGCAGGTCGACCTGGGTGATGTCGCCGGTGATCACCGCCGTGGAGCCGAAGCCGATCCGGGTAAGGAACATCTTCATCTGTTCCACGGTGGTGTTCTGGCTTTCGTCGAGGATGATGAAGCTGTTGTTCAAGGTCCGGCCACGCATGTAGGCCAAGGGCGCGATCTCGATGACCTGGCGCTCGATCAGCTTGGCCACATGCTCGAAGCCGAGCATTTCATACAGCGCGTCGTACAGCGGACGCAGGTACGGGTCGATCTTCTGTGCCAGGTCGCCAGGCAGGAAACCCAGTTTTTCTCCGGCTTCCACCGCCGGGCGCACCAACAGGATGCGCCGCACTTGTTCGCGCTCCAGGGCGTCCACCGCGCAGGCTACCGCCAGGTAGGTCTTGCCGGTACCGGCCGGGCCGATGCCGAAGTTGATGTCGTTGGCGAGGATTTCCTTGACGTAGCGCTGCTGGTTCAGGCCGCGCGGCCGGATCATGCCCTTGCGGGTGCGCAGGGCGACAGCGGCGTCGGCCACCGAAGGATTGTCGAGCTGTTCCACGGCGGATTCCTGGAGGAACAGGTGCACCAGATCCGGCGACAGCTCGGTACCCTTGGTTTCCCGGTAGAGACGGCGCAGGAGGTTTTCCGCGGAGGTGGTGTGCTTGGGTTCGCCGATCAGTTCGAACTGATTGCCGCGATTGCGGATCTCGATCGCCAGGCGCTGCTCGATCAAGCGCAAATGCTCGTCGAACTGCCCGCACAGATTGGCGAAGCGGCGAGCCTCGAAGGGCTCGAGGATGAAACGATGAGGTTCTATGGGTGCGTTCAAGGTCGTTTTTAGCCGCCCAACGGCAATTAAGATGAATTCAAGGATAACGCCAGCAGCCTGGGTGCGAAAGCTCTTATGAGGAGCGATGACTGCCGGTGTTTCTCCAGGCCTCTGGCCCGCTCGGCAGGCTGGCTTGCGCCCAGGCCGGTTTCCTCGCCCCTACGCCAGCAACGAGCCACGCAGCGAGTGGGGCTGCGCGGAGTCGATGTGCACGTCGGCGAACTGGCCGATCAGGGTCGGATCGTCGCAGCGGAAGTTGACGATCCGGTTGTTCTCGGTCCGTCCTTGCAGCTCTCCAGGGTCTTTCTTGGAGTAGTCGGTCACCAGGATGCGCTGGGTCGAGCCGACCATCTGTCGGCTGATTTCGAAACCTTGCTGGTTCAGCCGGTGCTGCAGGGCGTTCAGGCGTTCTTTCTTCAGCGCTTCCGGGGTGTCGTCCGCAAGGTCCGCGGCCGGGGTGCCGGGGCGCTGGCTGTAGACGAAGGAGTAGGAGAAGTCGAACCCCACGTCCTCGATCAGCTTCATGGTCTGCTGGAAGTCTTTCTCCGTTTCCCCGGGGAAACCGACGATGAAGTCCGAGCTGATGCAGATCCCCGGTACCGCCGCGCGCAGCTTGCGCAACTTGGATTTGTACTCCAGGGCGGTGTGGTTGCGCTTCATTGCGGCCAGGATGCGGTCCGAGCCCGACTGGACCGGCAGGTGCAGGTGCTTCACCAGTTCGGGGACTTCGGCGTGGGCCTGGATCAGGCTGTCGGAGAACTCCAGCGGGTGCGAGGTGGTGTAGCGGATCCGCTCGATGCCATCGACGGCCGCGACCACGCGGATCAGCTCGGCCAGGTCCGCAGTGCGCCCTTCGTGGGTCTGGCCACGGTAGCCGTTGACGTTCTGGCCCAGCAGGGTGACCTCGCGGACGCCGTTTTCCGCCAGGTGGATGATCTCGGCGATCACATCATCGAACGGCCGGCTGACTTCTTCGCCCCGGGTGTAGGGGACGACGCAGAAGGTGCAGTACTTGCTGCAGCCTTCCATCACCGAGACATAGGCGCTGGGGCCGTCGATGCGCGGCTCGGGCAGGTGGTCGAACTTCTCGATCTCGGGGAACGAGACATCCACCTGCGGCAGCTTGGTGGTTCGGGCGATGTCGATCATTTCCGGCAAGCGGTGCAGAGTCTGCGGGCCGAAGACCACGTCGACATAGGGTGCCCGGTCGCGGATGGCCGCGCCTTCCTGGCTGGCCACGCAGCCGCCCACGGCGATCACCATTTCCGGGTTGGCCAGCTTCAGCTCGCGCCAGCGCCCCAGTTGGGAGTAGACCCGGTCCTGGGCCCGTTCGCGGATGGAGCAGGTGTTGAGCAGGATGACGTCCGCGTCTTCGGCGCGCGCCGTGACTTCCAGGGCCTGGTTTTCACCCAGCAGATCCACCATGCGCGAGCTGTCGTACTCGTTCATCTGGCAACCGTGGGTTTCGATGTAAAGCTTTTTGGCCATGGACCTAGGTCTCAGGTGATTCAAAGAACCGCGCATTATAGGGTCCATGCCCCCAGGTTCCTAGCATTGCGCGTCGGGTAGCTATGCTATAGTTCGCGCCCCATTTTTCTCCCCCGACCTGTTGTCCGTCCGCCATGACCAAACGCGAAGCTCCAATCTACAAGGTGATTTTCCTCAACCAGGGCCAGGTGTTCGAGATGTACGCCAAGCAGATCTATCAGAGCGATCTGTGGGGATTCCTGGAGGTCGAGGAGTTCGTCTTTGGCGAGCGCACGCAAGTGGTGGTCGATCCTAGCGAAGAAAAGCTCAAGGCCCAGTTCGAAGGCGTGGTACGCAGCTTTGTGCCCATGCATTCGATCGTGCGCATCGACGAGGTGGAGCGCCTGGGAACGCCGAAGATCAGCGAAGCCCGTGGCGTGGGCAATGTCATGCCGTTCCCGATGCCGATGCCGGAGAAGTAACGTCGTTCGATGATTGCTGGCCGTTCCCGGTGAGCGGCGGCCGTCTTGCTGGCCAATGGCTGGCCGAGGCGGTCAAGGCAGGGGCGAGAAGGGCGAGCGGCCGTCGGCGCTCTGCAGTTCCAGCAGGTATTTACGGAAGATCTGTCCCAGCACCTGGGTGGCGACTTCCAGCTCGTCGCGCTGCATGTGCTCGGCGACTTCATCGGCGGTATCCAGGGCGTCTTCGGCGCCATTGACCGCAGCCATCTTCAGCACGATATAGGCCTGGACGTTGTTGGCCGGTACGCCTTCGCCGTGGAAGAACATGGTGCCGAGCTTGAACTGCGCCTGGGCGTGGCCTTGCAGGGAGGCTTTCTCGAAGTAGCTCAGGGCCAGGTTGAGGTCGCGTGGTACGCCCTTGCCCTCGTAGTAGAACTCACCCAACTCGTATTGCGCCTGGGCATCCCCTTCGTCGGCGGCCTTCTGGCACGCGGTAAGAGCCTCGGCCTGTTCCTGTGCCTGGGGATCGAGGGTGCAGCGACCCAGCGCTGGGATCAACAACGAGTTGCCGCCTGCTTGTGCGTGCGCGAGCAGGGGTTGAAGGAGCAACAGGCAGCCCAGTGTCAGGGCGCGGCCGGTGCGGTTCATGGGAATCGACTTACCTCTGAGGGGCGCGCGGCCCAGCGTGGGGCCCAATAAGCGCGCATTATGAAATAAGCAGGGCCCACCTTACAAAGTCTTTACTCGTTTTTCTGCCGCATGGGCGCGATATCCGCCGCTTTCGCCAGTATTTTCCCGGTCGGCGGGAGCAAAGTCCGCATAAAGGGCGTGACGGACGCTGTGGGTCGCAGCGTCCGCCGGCCGAGGCATCACTTCAAGGCAGCGAAGGCACGTTCCGCGGCATCCAGGGTCAGCTTCAGCTCGGTGTCGCCGTGGGCGATCGAGGTGAAGCCGGCTTCGAAGGCGCTTGGCGCGAGGTAGACGCCGCCTTCGAGCATCAGGTGGAAGAAGCGCTTGAACAGGTTGGCGTCGCTGGCCATCACGTCGTCGAAGGTGACGATGTCGTCGGCGCCGCTGAAGTACAGGCCGAACATGCCGCCCGCCTGGGTAGTGACGAACGGGATGCCGGCGGCATCGGCGCGTTGCTGCAGGCCTTCGAGCAGGCGGCTGGTGTAGTCGCTCAGCTCGGCGTGGAAGCCTGGGCGGCTGATCAAGCGCAGGGTGGTCAGGCCGGCCGCCATGGCCAGAGGGTTACCGGACAGGGTGCCCGCCTGGTACACCGGGCCCAGCGGGGCGATGCAGCCCATGATCTCGCGCTTGCCACCGAAGCAGCCCACCGGCATGCCGCCGCCGACGATCTTGCCGAAGGTCGACAGGTCCGGGGTCACGCCATAGTGGGCCTGGGCGCCGCCGAGGGCGACCCGGAAGCCGGTCATCACTTCGTCGAAGATCAGCACCACGCCGTGTTTGTCGCACTGCTCGCGCAGGCCTTCGAGGAAGCCCGGCGCCGGCGGTACGCAGTTCATGTTGCCGGCCACCGGTTCGACGATGATGCAGGCCACGGTCTGGCCGACTTCGGCCAGGGTCTTCTCGACGGCGGCGATGTCGTTGAACGGCAGGGTCAGGGTGTGCTTGGCGAAGTCGGCCGGGACCCCGGCCGAGCTTGGCACGCCCTGGGTCAGCAAGCCGGAGCCGGCCTTGACCAGCAGGCTGTCGGAGTGGCCGTGGTAGCAGCCTTCGAACTTGATGATGGCGTCACGGCCGGTATAGCCACGTGCCAGGCGGATGGCGCTCATGGTGGCTTCGGTGCCGGAGCTGACCATGCGTACCATCTCCATGGACGGCACGATGGAGCACACCAGGTCGGCCATCTCGGTCTCCATGGCGGTCGGCGCGCCGTAGGACAGGCCGTGTTCCAGCTGCTTGCGTACGGCGTCCAGCACTTGCGGGTGGCTGTGGCCGAGGATCATCGGGCCCCAGGAGCCGACATAGTCGACATAGCGCTTGTCATCTTCGTCGGTGACGTAGGCGCCTTCGGCATGCTTGAAGAACAACGGAGTGCCGCCCACGCTGCGGAAAGCGCGGACCGGCGAGTTCACGCCACCGGGGATGTGTTTCTGGGCGTTGGCGAACAATGTTTCGGAACGAGACATGGCAGGGCTCTCAAAAAATATCAAAGATCGAACAGGGCGTTGAAGGCGCGGGCACGACGGGTCACCTGTTCGGCGCTATCGGCACCGAACAGCCCGTGGACCACGGCCAGCAGGTCGGCGCCATGGCTGACCAGCGGTGCTGCGTTATCCAGGGTGATACCGCCGATCACGCAGATCGGCAGTTGCAGGCTGGCCCGGGCCTGGTCCAGCAACTCGAGGTTGGCGGTGGGCGCGCCGGGCTTGGTGCTGGAGTTGAAGAAGCGGCCGAAGGCAACGTAGCTGGCGCCCTCGCGCGCGGCTTGCTCGGCCAGTGCCAGCTGGCTGTGGCAGGTGGAGCCGATGATCGCCTGGCGCCCCAGCAGGGCCCGGGCCGGGGTCAGCGGGCCATCGGTCTGGCCCAGGTGCACGCCTGCGCCGATGCGCGCCGCCAGCTCGGCGTCGTCGTTGATGATCAGCTGGGTCTTGTAGCGCTCGCACAGGCCGAGCAGGGCTTCGGCCTCCCGCAGGCGACGGGCCTGGTCGTCGCTCTTGTCGCGGTACTGCAACAGGGTGACGCCACCATCGAGCGCTGCTTCCACGTATTCCAGGAACTTGCCAGCCAACAGCTGGCTATCGGTGATGGCATACAGACCACGTAGTTTCATAGGGCGAGCCTCATGGCATTACGAGCAGAAATCCAGCGGCAAGCGGCGTGGGACGAACTGCCCGCGCCCCAGTTGTTCGGCGTCGCGCAGGGTCCGCCAGGTGTAGTCCAAGGCCGTTTTCACGGCGCTGGCCAGGTGCTCGCCCTGGGCCAGGCGGCCGGCGAGGGCGCTGGCCAGGGTGCAACCGGAACCGTGGTAGCTGCCGGGCAGGCGCTGGCAGGTATAGGTTTCACGCAGGCCGTCGCGGCTGTACAGGCGGTTGTGCACTTCGTGCTCGTCGCCATGGCCGCCGGTGATCAGCAGGTGCTTGATGTAGGGCAAAAGTTTTTCGGCGCATTGGTCGGCGGTGCCTTCGGGCAGTTCCGCCAGGATCCGGGCTTCGGGGAGGTTGGGGGTGGCGATGGTCGCCAGGGGCAGCAAGCGTTCGCGCATGGCGTAGCCCACTTCATCCTTGCCCAGCCGGCCGCCACCGCCGGCGCGCAGCACCGGGTCGCAGACCAGGGGCAGGTACGGATGCGCCTGGAGCAGCTCGACCACGGTGTCGACCATTTCCAGGGAGCCGAGCATGCCCAGCTTGACCGCGGCCACGGTGGAGTCGTTGAGCACGGCATTGGCCTGGGCCAGTACCCACTCGCGATCCAGGACGCGGAAATCGCTGACGTTGACCGTATCTTGCACGGTCAGGGCGGTTACAGCCGGAGCTGCGTGACAACCCTGGGCCAGCAGGGCTTCGATATCTGCCTGCAAGCCGGCGCCGCCACTGGGGTCGTGGCCGGAGAGACAGAGGACAACGGGGCGGGAGCTGTAGGTATTCATGGGCGGCGAGCTTACCACCAAACGCTTTTTTGCGCGGCGCCTGGCGCGGAATGATCCACGGAGCTGTTTTACTGCCGACAATCCTGACCGAAGCAACAGCTCTAGCTCGCGGGATTGCGCTGAAAGGCCCGTTCTAGAGCCTTTAGACTAAAATTCTCGATAGTGTTCAATGGCCATCAGAGGCTATGCTAGAGTGGTTTCAAACCAATAACAGGTCATGCTGGTTGACGTCTTCTCAAAGGGAAATGGGGGGCTTCCTGACACAACCGGACAAGCCACGCCGGGGCTTTAATGCGCTATTTGCTGATGTTGCTGTTGAGCCTGCCGATGCTGGCTGGTGCCGTCGAGTTCGACGAGTTCACCCAACGCCTGCCCTTGGGGCGGGTGATGCAAGTCCTCGAGGACACAAGTGGCCAGGCGACGATCGCCGATGTCAGTTCTGGAGCCCTGGCCGGAGCCTTCAAGGCCCACGACCAGGACACGCTCAATGCCGGCTACTCGCGCTCGGCATTCTGGCTGCGGATCGACCTGGACTACCGCCCCGCCAACCCCGCCGCACAACGCAGCTGGCTGCTGGAGTTAGCTTACCCGCCCCTGGATCGTCTGGACCTGTACGTCCCCGATGAAAGCGGCGGTTATCGGTTAGCCGGGCGTACCGGTGACGCCTTGCCCTTCAGCAGCCGGCAGATCCACCAGAACAACTACCTGTTCAGCCTGAATTTCTCGCCCCACGAGCACAAGACCGTCTACCTGCGCCTTTCCAGCGAAGGTTCGATCCAGGCACCAGTGAGCCTCTGGTCCAGCACCGCCTACCTGGAGGCCCAGCCCGCCCGGTTGTATGTACTGGGGCTGATCTACGGGGTGTTGCTGGGCATGCTGGTGTACAACCTGTTCATCTACCTCAGCGTCCGCGAC
Organism: Pseudomonas piscis; assembly: GCF_009380155.1. Taxonomy (GTDB): domain Bacteria; phylum Pseudomonadota; class Gammaproteobacteria; order Pseudomonadales; family Pseudomonadaceae; genus Aquipseudomonas; species Aquipseudomonas piscis. Next base: position 160,092 of record NZ_WHUV01000007.1, read on the forward strand.
ACCAGCTACCTCTACTACATCGTCTATATCGCTTCGTTCGGCCTGTACCAGCTTTCGGTCAATGGCGCCGCGGTAGAGTACTTCTGGCCTGACAACCCCTGGTGGGCCAACGCCGCGACCCCCTTCTTCATCGGCTCGGCCGGCCTGTTCGGTAGCCAGTTCGCCCGCAGTTTCCTGCAGACCGCCCGCCACAGTCCCTGGGTCGACCGTGTCCTGTTGGCGCTGATGGCCTTCGGGGCCGTGGTCATGGCCCTCTCGCTGATGACCAGCTACGCCCTGGCGCTACGCCTGGCCACGACCCTGGCCCTGGTCTTCACCGTGGTCATCTATGTCGCGGGGATCGTCGCCTGGTGCCGTGGCCTGCGGGTGGCGCGCTATTTCATCATTGCCTGGTCGGCCTTCCTGTTCGGCGGAGTGATCAACACCCTGATGGTGCTCGGCTACCTGCCCAACGTGTTCCTGACCATGTACGCCAGCCAGATCGGCTCGGCGATCGAGGTGGCACTGCTGTCCCTGGCCCTGGCCGACCGGATCAATTCGATGCGCGAACAGCAAGCCCGGACCCTGCAGGACGCCGGGCAGAAGCTGGAGGTGCTGAACCAGCAACTGGCCCATAGCAATCGGCTCAAGGATGAATTCCTGGCCACCCTGACCCACGAACTGCGCACCCCGATGAATGGCGTCATCGGCTCCCTGGAACTGATGCAGACCCTGGAGCTGGATCCGGAGCTGGAGCAGTACCAGCAGACCGCCGCCGGCTCCGCCCGGGACATGATGCGCATGGTCAACGGCATCCTCACTCTCACCGAATTGCAGGCCGGCAAGCTCACGGCGCAAAGCCAGCCGTTCAGCCTGCGTTCGTTGCTGAGCGCCTTGCAGGCCCAGTTCGGCGCTAGCGCAGCGAACAAGTCGTTGTCGTTCCGGGTCGACCTGGGCGTCGGTATCCCCGATCGCTTGCTGGGGGATCGCTGCAAGCTCAGCCATTGCCTGGAATGCCTGCTGGAGAACGCGGTCAAGTTCACCTCTGGCGGCGGTGTGATATTGCGTGTGGTCAGCAGGACCGCCCCGGCTGGGCGGGTGAATCTGATCTTCGAGGTGATCGACAGTGGCATCGGCTTCGTCAACCTGGACGAAGCCACCCTGTACCAGCGTTTCTTCCAGCTCGATGGTTCCATGACCCGCGAATACGGTGGCCTGGGTATCGGCCTGGCGATCTGCCGGCAGCTGGTGGAACTGCTCGGCGGGCAGCTTACCCATGAATCCACACCGGGCCAGGGCAGCTGCTTCCGCCTGCATGTGGCGCTCGACTCCCAGGAACCGGTGGCCCGTTCGTCGGTCGTTGGTTCGCGGCGCCTGCCCGAGGATTGCAGCGTGCTGCTAGTGGACGACAACGACGTCAACCAGCTGGTGCTGCGGGGCATGCTGCTCAAGCTGGGGTACCGGGTACGCACTGTCGCCAGTCCCACCGATGCCTTGCAGGCGTTGGGGCGCGAGGCCATCAGCGCGGTGCTGCTGGACGGTGATATCAATACCGCCCAGGTCGGAGCGTTCCGCCTCCAGGCCCAGGCTTTGCCGGGGTATGCCCGTTTGCCGATCCTGCTGGCCTGCGTTCCCGGTACAGAGGGCTGCATCGGCGGTTCCGGGGCCGATTACCTGGGAAAACCGGTGAAATTCGAAGAACTGCAAGCCGTGCTGGCCAGGTGGGTGCTGCGGGAAGAACAAGGCGAAAGCGCCGATATTTAGGCGGATATGCCACTTTGAACGGAGGGAGGCGGGTGCTTAACTGGGGTCTTGGCACACCCTGAAGGAGCCCCGTGATGAACCTCCACCAGTTCGCTGAAACCCACGAAGTCACCAACCAGCCACCATCCCTGGATGGCACCAACCTCTATCGGATCGACCTGCCATTGCAGCAATGGATGCGTCGGTTCGATGCCGGCTGGGCCGAGTCCCGGGTCGATGCCTATGGTGCCCTGGCCGGCGGGCCGTTGATGGAAGCGGGATTCCTGGCCAATCAGAACAAGCCGGTGTTCAACAGCCATGACCGCTTCGGCCACCGGATCGACCTGGTGGAGTTCCACCCGGCCTACCATCAGTTGATGCAGGCGGCGATCGAAGGCGGCCTCACGTCCTTGCCCTGGACCCATCCCCAGCCTGGCGCCCATGTGGCGCGGGCCGCCATGACCTACCTGCACAGCCAGGCCGAGGCCGGCAGCGGTTGCCCGCTGACCATGACCTTCGCCTGCGTGCCGGCCTTGAAGTTGCAGCCGGATATCGCCGAGCAGTGGCTGCCCAAGATCCTCGCCACCGAGTACGACCCGCGCAACGTCGGCATGCAGCACAAGGCCGGGTTGACCATCGGCATGGCCATGACCGAGAAGCAGGGCGGCACCGATGTGCGCGCCAACACCACCCGGGCCTATCCGGTGGGGGCCACGGGGCCGGGGCAGGCCTATGAGCTGGTGGGGCACAAGTGGTTCTGTTCGGCGCCGATGTGCGATGCCTTCCTCACCCTGGCCCAGACCGACAAGGGCCTGACCTGCTTCCTGCTGCCCCGGCATCGTCCCGACGACAGCCGTAACCAGTTCTATATCCAGCGCTTGAAGAACAAGCTGGGCAACCAATCCAACGCCTCCAGCGAAGTGGAGTTCCGTGGCGCCCTGGCCTGGATGGTCGGCGAGGAAGGGCGGGGCGTGCCGACCATCATCGAGATGGTGGCCATGACGCGCTTCGACTGCATGGTGGGTTCCAGCTCGCTGATGCGCCAGGCGCTGACCCAGGCCAGCCACCATTGCGCCCACCGCAGCGTCGGTGGCCGGGTGCTCGGCGAGCAGCCGCTGATGCAGAACGTGCTGGCCGACCTGGCCCTGGAGAGCGAGGCGGCCCTGGCCCTGAGCATGCGCATGGGCCGGGCCCTGGATCACCAGGACGATGCCCAGGAAGCGAAGTTCTCGCGCCTGGTGACGGCGGTGGGCAAGTATTGGATCTGCAAGCGGGCCCCGGCCATGATCAACGAAGCCGCCGAATGCATGGGCGGTGCCGGTTATGTCGAGGACAGCATCCTGCCGCGGCTGTACCGCGAGGCGCCGGTGAACTCCACCTGGGAGGGCTCCGGCAACGTCCAGTGCCTGGATGTGCTGCGGGCCCTGTCGAAAGAGCCGGGCGTGCTCGATGCGCTGTTCGCCGAGCTGGGCGATGGCCATGGCGATCAGCGCCTGGCCGGCCATATCGCTGGATTGAAGGAGAGCTTCAAGGACACCGATGACATCCAGTACCGTGCTCGCCAGCTGACCGAGGACATTGCCCTGGGGTTGCAGGCCAAGCTGCTGCTGGAGGCCGGCAACCAAGTAGTTGCCGACGCCTTCATCGCCAGTCGCCTGGATGGCCAGTCTGGTCGGGCCTACGGCACCCTGCCGCGAGGGCTGGATGTGGCCGCCATCGTCGCTCGCTCAACGCCACAAGGCTTCTGAGGGGCTCCAGGGCCGGCTTGCCGGCCCTGGCTGCGATGCCACTGTTTCCGTGGGGCGAGGTTGCAGGCAAGATGGACGCCTGCAAGATCAGAACACAGGGTGCTCATCGTGACCGAAGCTTTTATTGTCGTTCAATCCGCCGAACAAGCCGTGGATCGGCTGGCTGCTCTGCACGAGCGGGCCACCACCGCGCTGAGCCAGGCGCTCAAGCGTTACCTCAAGGACCGCATCGAACCGGATGCCGAGCAGCGAGCGTTGTTCCGTTATCCCGAGCTGCGCCTGACCTATCACTGCCAGGGCGAAGTGCCACAGACCACCCGGGCCTACGCCAAGGTCCAGCTGCCAGGCACCTACAGCGTTACCGTCACCCATCCCGCGGCCTTCCGCAATTACTTGCTCGAGCAACTGGAGCCACTGATGCACGATTTCACCGTGACGGTGGAAGTGGGTGTCAGCGAGCAGAACATTCCTTATCCCTATGTCGTCGAGCAGGGCGATGAACTGGCCGGCTCCGGCGTGACCGCCGCGGCCCTGGCCCGGGTTTTCCCGAGCACCGACCTGTCGGCCGCCACCGATGGCATCGCCGACGGCCTGTACAACTGGGAAAACGCCAATCCGCTGCCGCTGGCGCTGTTCGACGCCGCGCGGGTGGATTTCTCCCTGCGCCGCCTGGTGCACTACACCGGCAGCGACTGGCGCCATGTGCAGCCGTGGATCCTGCTGACCAACTACCATCGCTACGTCGACCAGTTCATCGTCCATGGCCTTGAGCAACTGCGCAGCGATCCGCGCTTCGTGCGCATGGTGCTGCCGGGCAACGTGATCATCGAGAAGGGCATGGACCACGGCGAGGCCTCGGCCATTGCCGCCGGCGTGGTCTGGCATCGCTACCAGATGCCGGCCTATCACCTGCAGGCCAGCGATGGCCACGGCGTGACCCTGGTGAACATCGGCGTCGGCCCGTCCAATGCCAAGAACATCACCGACCACCTGGCCGTGCTGCGTCCGCACTGCTGGCTGATGATCGGCCACTGTGGCGGCCTGCGGCAGTCCCAGACTATCGGTGACTATGTACTGGCCCACGCTTACATGCGCCGCGACGGTATCCTCGACCGCGTGGTGCCGCCGAACATTCCGATCCCGGCCCTGGCCGAGGTCCAGCTGGCGCTGCAAGAAGCGGCGGCCAACGTCACCGGGGAGAAGGGCGAGCAACTGAAGAAGCGCCTGCGCACCGGCACCGTGCTGACCTACGATGACCGCAATTGGGAGTTGCGCTGGGCCGAGGAGCGGCCGCTGATCAACCTGTCCCGGGCCGTGGCGGTGGACATGGAAAGCGGCACCATCGCTGCCCAGGGTTATCGCCTGCGGGTGCCCTACGGCACCTTGCTGTGCGTTTCGGACAAGCCCCTGCATAGCGAGATCAAGCTGCCGGGTTCGGCCAACGCTTTCTACGAGCGGGCGGTCAGCCAGCACCTGAAGATCGGTATCGAGGCCGTGGACCTGCTGCGCAGCGAACTCAACTCCCTGCACTCGCGCAAACTGCGCAGCTTCGACGAGCCGCCGTTCCGCTGACACCTCGCCCCATGGTCATTTGGCGATCAGGCCACTAGCATTGTCGGTCCTGATCGCCAGATGTTCCCTAGCTCATGTCCCGTCCGTCCCGTCCCGCTTCCCGTCGCCCTGGCGCGAAGCCGTTTTCCGCATCCCCCGCCAAGCGCGTGGCCAAGGCGCCGCCCGCCGAGCCACGGTTGATCCTGTTCAACAAGCCGTTCGATGTACTGACCCAGTTCAGCGATGGCGAAGGCCGGGCGACGCTCAAGGATTTCATCGCCATCCCCGGGGTCTATCCCGCCGGGCGCCTGGACCGCGACAGCGAGGGCCTGTTGCTGCTGACCAACGACGGCCAGTTGCAGGCGCGCATCGCCGATCCCAAGCACAAGCTGGCCAAGACCTATTGGGTGCAGGTGGAAGGCGAGCCCAGTGCCGAGCAGTTGCAGCGCTTGCGCGACGGCGTGGAGCTTAACGACGGCATGACCTTGCCGGCCCAGGCTCGCCAACTCGAAGAACCGCAATTGTGGCCGCGCAATCCACCGGTGCGCTTTCGCAAGAGCGTGCCGACCAGCTGGCTGGAGCTGGTGATCCGTGAAGGGCGCAATCGCCAGGTGCGGCGCATGACGGCCGCCGTGGGTTTGCCGACCTTGCGCCTGGTACGGGTGCGGATCGGTGACTGGACCCTGGATGGGCTGGACCAAGGCCAGTGGAAGGAAGTGCCGGCGCGGCTATAGGGCGCCGGTCTCGATCAGGCCGATCACCACGCTCTTGATGATGAAGGCGGCCACGCCCAGGCCCAGGACGAAGAACAGGATGAACGAGCCGAAGCGCCCGGCCTTGGATTTCTTGGCCAGGTCCCAGACGATGAAACCCATGAAAATGATCAGGATGCTGACCAGGCCGGTCATCATCCACTCTTCGAATACTGCCGGATCCATCGAACATCTCCAGTGCGCGCAGGACAAAAAAAGCCGGGCGAGTATACGCCAAGCGTTCCGGCCCGGGCATTGATCTGCGTGCGTTACGTCGCCACAGCCCGGGACCGCATGGCGGCTTGCCGGATCAGTTGCGCAGGTGGGTCAGCGGCAGTTCGGTGCTGTTGAGTACCTGGTTGAGCACGAAGCTGGAGCGGACGCTGGTCACGCCTTCGATCCGAGTCAGGTGGCCCAGCAGCAGCTTCTGGTAATGGTCCATGTCCGGTACTACCACCTTGAGCTGGTAGTCGGCATCCATCCCGGTCACCAGGCTGCACTCGAGCACCTGGGGCAGGTTGCGGATCGCCGCTTCGAAGTTCTCGAAGCGCTCCGGAGTGTGGCGATCCATGCCGATCAACACATAGGCGGTCAGGCTCAGGCCGAGCATCTTGCGATCCAGCAGCGCGACCTGGCGGGAGATGTAGCCGTCGTCTTCCAGCTGCTTGACCCGGCGCGAGCAAGGCGAGGGCGACAGGCCGATGCGTTCGGCCAATTCCTGGTTGGAGATGCGGGCGTCGCGTTGCAATTCCGCCAAAATGCTCAGGTCATAGCGGTCCAGTTTGCTCATCGTTCAGGCCTTTGTCTTAACTATTGCGTCGAATTATCTATCTCGGGTTAAAAATTGCGCAAGAGCTGTTTCGCAAAGCAATCTTCGCAATCCTCTGTCGCGAGGCGAGGCCTATTCTTATCACCAGAATCACTGCCCGGACATAGAGTCCACTGCGGCCCGCCGAATCAGGCCTGCCGCGGCCGCCAACCCCACAGGGTTGGGCAGGCCCCCGGGCTGCACCCTGTCCAGAAGACGGAGTGAGGTGAGCCGGTGCCACAAGCGCCGAGCACGGACAAAATCTCAAGGGGTGGCCGACGGGCCGCCCTTTTTTATTGCCTGCGAAATAAGTTTCGTGACTGATAATCTCTAGCAGAACCGCCCTGGGCTTTTGCCAGTCTTATGTTCAGGTCCCCCCAATTCGCAGTGAGGAATAGCATGAAGTCGCGCATCTGGCGTATGGCAGGTGTTGGTGTGTTGTGCGTGAGCGTCAGCGCGCAAGTGTTCGCCGATGAGCGAGACGAGAGGCGCCCTCCCCAGCAGGGGGAGCAGGCCGGGGGACAGCGCGAACATGCTCCTGAAGGCCGCAGGGAGAGCAACCAGGGCCATCCGGCGTACCAGCAGCCGGCCCCGCAGCAACCGCGAGTGCAGAACGAAATCATCCGTGGCGACAACAGCCGCCAGTTCGAGCGCAGCCCTCAACATCAGGAAGGGCAGTGGCAGGGACGGCCTCGCCACGAAGCCGAGCAGCAGGGGCGGCCAGCGCCACAACCGGCCCCGAACCTGCCGATCCAGCCGCGTCCGGATACTGTGCGCCAGACCCAGGAGCCACAACGTGGCTATTACCAGGACATCCCCCGGCGCAACGATTACAACCCGCATTGGCAGGCCGGCAATCCGGGTTGGCGCCCAGACAATCGCCACCCCAACGATCATCGCTGGCCGGGTCGTCCTGACGGTCGTGGCAACGGTTGGGGGCCGGGTCCGCAATACCGCCCGGGTTATGTGATCGATCGTTTCCCCGAGCGCAACTTTCGCGTGCCCTATCGTGGCCACGACTACTTTTTCTCGGGTGGCTACTGGTATCGCCCCCAGGGCAGCCGCTATGTGGTGGTGACCCCGCCCTATGGTATCCGCGTGGGCTACCTGCCCGATTACGCGCGGGAAGTGTGGATCGGCAGCGCGCTGTTCTTCCTTGCCGCCGGTGCCTACTACACCTATGAAGCCAACACCCAGGAGTACGTGGTGGTGGAGCCGCCGGCAGGCGTCGCGCCGCCTGCGCCGCAACCGGTTGGCAACGGCTATGACGTGCTGGCCTATCCGGTCAACGGCCAGCCGCCGCAGCAGGTCGATCAGGACCGCTACGACTGTTATCGCTGGGCAGTGCAGCAGAGTGGTTTCGATCCGGCCAGCGTGACGTACCAGCCGGCGCCCGAAGTGGTCCAGGCCTATCGCCAGGCCCAGGGCAATTGCCTGAGCTCACGGGGCTACCAGGTGACCTACTGAGCCCTGGCGGCCCTGACCACTTCCTGCGGGTCGGCGTGCACCAGCACTTCGGCCCGCGGATAGGCCGCGTGGATCGCATCGGCGGCCTGGTCACTGATGCCGTGGGCCACCCTCAGGGTCAGGTCGCCGGGTAGCTCCAGATGCAGCTGGACGAACCAGCGGCTGCCGGAAATCCGTGTCCGCAGGTCATGGGCGCCCAATACTCCGGGGACCGCGCAGGCCAGTTCCAGCATGTGCTGGCTGACCTCGGTCGGCAGTTCCTCGTCCATCAGGACCGAGAAGCTTTCCCGGGCGATCTGGATCGCGCTCCAGAGGATGTACACGGCGATCCCCAGGCCGAACCAGGCATCCACCTGCTGCCAGCCGAAGGCCGCCAGGGCCAGGGCCAGGAGGATGCTGCCGTTGAGCATCAGGTCGGAGCGATAGTGCAGCGAGTCGGCGCGCACCGCGTTGGAGCCGGTGGCCCGGATCACCCGATGCTGCAGCACCAGCAAGGCGCTGGTCAGCACCAGCGACAATACGATCACCCCGATGCTCAGCCACGGTGCCCCGACCGGTTCCGGGTGGTGCAGGCGCTCGACCGCCTGGAAGGCGATCAGTACCGCGCTGCCCGCGATGAACAGCGCCTGGGCCATGCCGGCCAGGGACTCGGCCTTGCCGTGGCCGTAGCGATGGTCGTCGTCCGCCGGACGCAGGGCGTAGTGCACCGCCAGCAGGTTGAGCAGCGAGGTGAAGCCGTCGAGCACCGAGTCGGTCAGGCCCGCGAGCATGCTCACCGAGCCGCTGAGCCACCAGGCCACGGCCTTGGTCAGGATCAGGATGCCGGCCACGGTCACCGAGGCGCGGGTGGCGAGGCGCAGGAGGCGGGCGTGTTCCGGGCTGCCGATCATGGGATTTCCTTGTGTGGCGGGTTCAAGCGGCTGGCTGCAGTCCGTACAGGGCCAGTTGTTGCACGCTGCCCTTGTGCTGGATCAGGCGTGGGTCGTCCAGCGGGAAGTGGCCCCCCAGCTCCTGCTCGAGGATGGCCTGCAACTTGCGCTTGTCGACTGTACCGTCGGCGCCGATGGCCTGCTGGAGTTTTTCCGGGGCGACCTGCGCAGTCTTGCCCGGCTCCAGGTAGATGGCGCCAGTGGCGAAGTCGACGCCGAAGGCGATCAGCCCCGGGATCACGTAGAACAGCAGGCCCACGGCATCCAGCGCCACGATCACCGGGTCGATCTTGCCGTCGATCTGGCCGCGCCGATCAGGAAAGAAGATCGAACCGCAGGCGGTGAGCTGGGTCAGCAGGGTGGTCACCAGGATGCCGCCGATGACACGGTGGGGAATACGCATGGATATCTCCTAACAGGCATGAAGGCCCGGACAAATGGTGCGGGGGCAAGTCTCGTCGATCAGCACTCAGACCATGATCAGCCCCGGGCAGTTCGCCGTTATACTCGCGCCTCTGTTTTGGAGCCAGCATGAAATCCTTGCCGATCGATGAAGTTTTGCCTGCACTGCGTGACGCCCTGGCGACACGCCACGAAGCGGTGCTCGAAGCCCCGCCCGGCGCCGGCAAGACCACCCGCGTGCCCCTGGCGTTGCTGGACCAGGATTGGCTGGCCGGGCAAACCATCCTGATGCTCGAACCCCGGCGCCTGGCCGCCCGTGCCGCCGCCGAGCGCCTGGCCAGCGAGCTGGGAGAAAAAGTCGGGGAAACCGTGGGCTACCGCATCCGCCTGGACAGCAAGGTCGGCCCGCGTACCCGTATCGAAGTGGTCACCGAAGGCATTCTCACCCGGCGCCTGCAGGACGACCCGGCCCTGGAGGGGGTCGGCCTGCTGATCTTCGACGAGTTCCACGAGCGCAGCCTGGATGCCGACCTGGCCCTGGCCTTGAGCCTCAATGGCCGCGAACTGTTCCGTGACGAGCAACCGCTGAAGATCCTGCTGATGTCGGCGACTCTGGAGGGCGAGCGCCTGTCGGCGTTGCTGGACGATGCGCCGATCCTGCGCAGCGAGGGGCGCATGTTCCCGGTGGCCCAGCGCTGGGGCCGGCCGTTCCAGCCTGGTGAGTTCATCGAGCCGCGGGTGGTGCAGGCGGTCCTGGAGGCGGTCCATGACGAGAGCGGCAGCCTGCTGGTGTTCCTCCCGGGCCAGGCGGAGATTCGCCGGGTGCACCAGCAATTGAGCGAGGCCTTGGGCGAGCGTGACGAGATCCTGCTGTGCCCGTTGCACGGCGAACTGGAGCTTGCTGCCCAGCGCGCCGCCATCGATCCGGCGCCGCCGGGCAAGCGCAAGGTGGTGCTGGCCACCAACATCGCCGAGACCAGCCTGACCATCGATGGCGTGCGGGTAGTGGTGGATGCCGGGCTGGCGCGGGTGCCGCGCTTCGATCCCGGCAGCGGCATGACCCGCCTCGATACCCAACGCATCTCCCGGGCCAGCGCCACCCAGCGTGCCGGTCGCGCCGGGCGCCTGGAACCGGGGGTGTGCTACCGGCTGTGGTCGGCGGACCAGCAAGAACAACTGGCCGCCCATGCCAGCCCGGAGATACTCCAGGCCGATCTGGCCGGCCTGGCGTTGCAGCTGGCGCGCTGGGGCGTGACGCCGGGCCAGTTGGCCTGGCTGGATGCGCCGCCCGCTGCGGCCTATGCCCAGGCCCAGGACCTGTTGATGCGCCTGGGCGCGCTCGACGGGGCAGGCAATCTGACCCGCCACGGCCAGGCCATGGCCGAGTTGCCGGCCCACCCACGCATCGCCCATCTGTTGCTGCGTGGCCAGTCCCTGGGGTTGGCGCCGATGGCTTGCGATGTCGCGGCCTTGCTTGGCGAGCGGGACATCTTGCGGGGGGGCGACGCCGACCTGCACAACCGCCTGGTGCTGCTCTCGGGTGAGGCGCGAGCTGCCCGTGGCGCCCAGGGCGGCGTGCAGCGGGCCCGACAACTGGCGCGCCAATACCGCGGCTACCTGCGCGGCCAAGCTGATGCGGCGGTGGCCGATCCCGAGCATCCACGCTGGCTCGGTGCCTTGCTGGCCCTGGCCTATCCCGACCGGGTGGCCCAGCAACGGCGCCCGGGTGGCGCCGAGTACCGCCTGGCCAATGGCCGTGCGGCCCTGTTCAGCGAGTCCGACAACCTGATGAAGCAGCCCTGGCTGGTGATCGCCGACCTGGGCAGCCGCCAGGGCCAGCGTGAGGAGCGGATCTATCTGGCTGCGGATTTCGATCCAGCGCTGTTCGAGACGGTGCTGGCCGAGCAAGTGCGTAACGTCGACCAGTTGGACTGGGACGAGCGTGAAGGCCTGTTGCGGGCAGAAAGACAACGCAAGGTGGGCGAGCTGGTGCTGAGCCGTGAGCCGCTGCCGGGCCTGGACGAAAGCGCCCGTAGCCTGGCCCTGGTCCAGTTGGTGCGGCGCAAGGGCCTGGAACTGTTGCCCTGGACCGCCGAGCTGCGCCAGTGGCAGGCCCGGGTGGCCCTGTTGCGCCAGCTGGAACTGGCCGCCAAGGCTGAAAGCCAGTGGCCGGATGTCAGCGATGCGGCCTTGCTTGAGGGACTGGAACACTGGTTGGCGCCGTACCTGGGCAAGGTCTCGCGCCTGGCCCACTTCGCCAACCTGGACCTGGCCGGCATCCTGCTCGGCTTGCTGCCCTGGCCCTTACCCCAGCGCCTGGACGAGCTGGCCCCGCAGCACCTGAAGGTGCCATCCGGCTCTTCGATCCGCCTGGACTACAGCGAACAGCCGCCGATTCTCGCGGTGCGCCTGCAAGAGCTGTTCGGCCTGGCCGAAACCCCACGCATCGCCGGTGGCCACCAGGCGGTCAAGTTGCACCTGCTGTCCCCCGCCCGACGGCCGGTACAGGTGACCCAGGACCTGGCGAACTTCTGGCGCAGCACCTACGCCGAGGTCAAGAAGGACCTCAAGGGCCGTTATCCCAAGCACTACTGGCCGGATGATCCGCTGATCGCCGAGGCCACTGCCCGGGCCAAGCCGCGCAAGTAAGAGCCTTCCAGGCCCAGCGCACTTGCTTGTGCTGGACCTGGAGGACGGCATCGCGTGGTTTTTTCGCTTCAGGTTTCACCGACGGATCAGAACGCCGCTACCGCGCGGCGCCCGCTCGGCATCGCCCTGGCCGTTTACTGGGCCGGCAGCAGGAAGCGCGCGAGCACCGGCAGATGGTCGGAGATGCGCAGGGTGTCGTCCTGGCGGACCCGCGACCCCACGCGCTTCAGGCGCGGGCTGTAGAACAGGTAGTCGACGGTCCGGTCCGGCCCATCGAGGCCGGGGTCGTTGGGATAGTGGGTCAGCCAGTGCGCGCGGTCGGCACCGCTGGCCTGGGTATTGCTGGGGATCATCGGGTATTTGTCCCACAGCAGGTGCAGGGGGCTGTCGGCACTGTAGGGCGTGCGTTGGTTCTCATCCAGGCGCCGGTACTGGCCCAGGGGCAGCAGGTTGAAATCGCCGCCGATCAGCCAGGGAGTGCCACGGCCTTCCAGTTTGTCCAGGGTCCTGGCGATGGCCGCGACTTGCCGGGCCTGGGTCTCGCCGGCCTGCTGCGCACGCTCCAGGTGGGTATTGAGTACCGCCAGTTGTCCGCCGTCGTTCAGGGGCAGGTAGCTGAGCAACAGGGCGTCTCGCGGCAGGAATTGCCGGCTGATGAAGTTGTGGTCCGCCACCGGCAGTTGCAGGCGCTCGGCGTGTTCGATGCGATAGCGGCTGAGGGTCGCCAGTTGCCGGCCGACGCTGCCGAGGATATGCACAGAGGGAACGAAGTCGGCCTTCCAGTCGTAGGCCCGGGTGCTGCAGGGATAGAGGTCGGCCAGGCGTTCCTGGAGAAGCTTGAGCTGGTCCTGGTAGGCGCTGGCCTTGGCGTTGTCGTCCACTTCCTGGAGCAGCACCAGGTCCGGCTGTTCGTCGCGGATGACCCGGGCCACTTCGTCGAGGCTGAAGGCCATGTCCTCTAGTGTGGGGCGTTCGTCCTGGCCATGGGCCTGGTCGTTCCAGAACACATAGCGCTTGCCGGCCAGGTACTGCAGGTTCCAGGTCATCACCTTCAACGCTTGGCCCGGTACCAGCGGCGCGGCTTCGGCGCTACAGGAAACCGCCAGGGTTTCCTTGGCCTGGGGACGCCAGGTCAGGCTGTAGATCAGACCGGCCAATACCAGGCCGATCAGCAGCAGGCTCAACAGGGTCACGCGAAGTAGACGGATCATCGGCTCGGCTTATGGCGTTGCGGGATGGGGTCCGAGCATAACCGAGTGCGCAGCCGTCCCCCAAGGGGTAGAGCGGCCGCGCCGGGGTTTCAGTGCTTGTCCGGCTGCTGGCTGATCAGCATGAACAGGCGGAACAGCACCACGCTGGTGAACAGCTGGAGGAAGCTGTAGGCGCTGTCGATGGTCAGTGCCACCAGCGGCGTCGGGTCTGGATAGGCGGCTTCGCTCATGCCCTTGAGCAGCCAGAGCGGGGTCATCACGCACAGGATGCACGCCAGGATCCGCAGGAAATGCCCGCGGCTCAGACGAAAGCTCTCGGTGATGGCATTCAGCGGCGATGCCCCCTTGAGTACCAGCAGGTACTCGGCGAAGGCCAGGACCACCATCAGCCACAGGCCCGGCAGGAAATACAGCGACAGCCCCAGCAAGATCAGCAGGGTACTGACCGCCGTCAGCAGGGCGAAGCGTGGCCACAGGCTCAGGCTCATGGCCAAGAGATCGCGGGTCCGGGGCGATTCGCCACGGGTACGGGCATCGAGGAGCAGGATCAGTGCGCCGGTGTACAGCGGATACACCAGCAGGCCGACGATCACGCTGTACCCGGAAAAGGCATTCGGGCCCAGGGCCTTGCCGGCAGCCTGTTGCAGCAGCGCCTCGAGAATCACCAGTGGCAGGCACAGCTGGGCGATGCGCCCGAGGTTGCGTCGAAAGAAATACAGGGAGTCGCGCAGAACGTCTAACGGATTCATCGAAGGGGTCGCAGTGGCGAAGCGGTTGGACACTTTAACCGATGCAGGCCCCGGGGAAGCAAACGTAAACCTTGGGTAAAGACCATTGAAAGTCGACGCACCAACCCCATAACTGTTGCGTATCGCGGTCCCTTCGGACCGTAGAGCGGATTTTTACCGGCAATCTAAAGAGGTCGCCATGAATAGCGAAGAGCAAACCCTGATCGATGGACTGTTTTCACGGTTGCAGCAAGCCGAAACGGATTCAGCCCCGCGTGATGCCCAGGCCGAGGCGCGGATCAAGGAGCATCTGACCCGCCAGCCTGCGGCCGGGTATTTCATGACCCAGGCGATCCTGGTGCAGGAGGCTGCCCTCAAGAGCCTCGACGAACAGAACAAGCAACTGACCCAGCAAGTCCAGCAACTGCAGGCCCAACTGCAACAGGCCAAGTCCCAGGCGGCTCCGGCCCCGGCCTCGAGTGGCGGGTTCTTGTCGAGCATCTTCGGTGGCTCCCGCGAAGCGCAACCGGCCCCGACCCCAGCCGCGAGCCCGGCGCCATCTTCCGGCGGTGGCTGGCGTGAGCCGCCACGCTCGGGCTTTGGCGCGCCCCAGCAGAATTTCGGTGCGCCCCAGCAGGGGTTCGGCGCTGCGCCGCAACAGAACTACGCGCCGCAGCAGGCGCCAGCGGCTGGCAGCAGTTTCCTGGGTGGCGCGCTGAAGACCGCCGCCGGTGTCGCAGGCGGTGTGATGCTGGCCCAGGGCATCAGCAGCCTGTTCCACAGCAACCAGCAGCCCCAGGAAGTGGTCGAAGTCATCAAGGAAGAACCGGCGCCGGCCAGCGACAACAGCGGCTGGGGCAATGACGAACAGCGTTATGCCAACAACGACTCCTGGGGCGGCAACGACCAGGGCGGCTTCAACGACGCGGGCTACGACAACGACGACAGTTCGTTCTTCTCCGACGACGATTCCTTCGTCTGACCTACCATCGGTCCGGGGCCACAACATGCCCCGGGCCGATAATTCGCGGAACAATCCCTGGCGCTGGCATACTGGACGACTTTTCCGACCCCAAGGGTCGATCCAGTTGCCGTGCTGCAGCGCCATGAGGATTAGCGGTGAAAAAAATCGCCCTGTTCGCCGATGTCCAAAACCTCTACTACACCGTGCGCCAGGCTTATGGCTGTCACTTCAACTACGCGGCGCTGTGGGCCGATATCAGCAAGCACGGGCAGATCGTCCAGGCCTATGCCTATGCCATCGACCGCGGTGACAGCAAGCAGCAGCAGTTCCAGCAGATCCTGCGCAACCTGGGCTTCACGGTAAAACTCAAACCCTACATCCAGCGCAGCGATGGCTCGGCCAAGGGCGACTGGGACGTGGGTATCACCATCGACATCATGGACGCCGCCAGCCAGGTGGATGAAGTGGTGCTGGCCTCCGGCGACGGCGATTTCGACCTGTTGCTGGAGCGCATCATCCACAAGCATGGCGTCAGCGCGGTGGCCTACGGAGTGCCGGGGCTGACCGCCAATTCGCTGATTCGCGCCGCCAGCCGCTATGTGCCGATCGAAGGCGCCTTGTTGTTGAAAAGCTGAAAACAGATTCATACGGAGCAAAACAGGTTTGGAACGCATTGCCGTCATCGACTTCGAAACCACCGGGCTTTCCCCGAGCAGCAGTTGCCGGGCCACCGAGATCGCCGTAGTGATCCTCGAACAGGGGCGCATCGTCGAGCGTTACCAGAGTCTGATGAATGCCGGCGTGCGGGTACCGGCGTTCATCGAGCAATTGACCGGCATCAGCAACGCCATGCTGCGCGGGGCTCCCTCGGCGGAGCAGGTGATGAACGAAGTCAACGAGGTCGTCGGCACCACGCCGCTGGTGGCGCATAACGCCGCCTTCGACCAGAAGTTCTGGGATTTCGAGCTGGGGCGGATCCGGCGCACCCGGTTGCAGAACTTCGCCTGTTCCCTGCTGC
The DNA here is from genome assembly GCF_009380155.1 of Pseudomonas piscis. GTDB lineage: Bacteria > Pseudomonadota > Gammaproteobacteria > Pseudomonadales > Pseudomonadaceae > Aquipseudomonas > Aquipseudomonas piscis. Next base: position 176,041 of record NZ_WHUV01000007.1, read on the forward strand.
TGGCCCGGCGCCTGATGCCGGCGGCGCCGAACCACAAGCTGGGCACCCTGACCGCCTACGCCGGCCTGCCGCATACCGGCCAGGCCCACCGGGCCATGGCCGACGCCGAGATGGCGGCCAACTTGCTGGTGCACCTGGCGGGCGAACTGCGCGATACCCACGGCCTGCACCAGTTGTCCCACGATTTCTTGTGCAAGTTGCAGAAGGTTCCGGCGGCCAAGGTGTCCGAGCACTTGCGGCGCCATCGCTGACGCGCCGCAAGCCCCATCGGAATCTGCGGCCGCTGCGCAGTGGCCGTGGCTCGACGCTATAGGTCAACGCTGCTTCGTGTAGCCGCTGCCGCAGGCTGCGTACGGGCACGAAGTGGCCGCAGGGATCGAGGCCTGCTCAAGCAAGGCCCTGCGGGCCTTCGCGCAGCCTCGCCTTGGCTCGACAGCGGCTACAGGCCAATGGTGGATCAGGTGGAAGGTTTGCCGTTGCTGTCCAGGTGCCCCAGGGGCAGGCGCCGTTCAATGGCGCTGGAGAGCACGATGGAGGTCTTGCTGAAGCCGAACTGGGCGACGCGGTTGATCAGCTCTTCCAGCTCCGGCATCGAACCCACGGCGGCCTGCATGATCACGCAGGGATCGCCCGTGACCCGGTGGCATTCGGTGAGTTGCGGGATCTTGATCAGTTCGTCATAGCTTTTCTGGTTGCCGTGCTGGGCCAGGCGCAGTTCGATGACGCACTGGATCGGCAACCCCAGCTTGTTCATGTCGACCTTGGCCTGGTAGCCGGTGATCACGCCGCTGGCTTCGAGCTTGGCGACCCGCTCGGCCACGGCAGGTGCCGAGAGGTTGACCTTGCGCGCCAGCTCGGCATAAGTCGCCCGGCCGTTTTCCAGCAGTTGGGCCAAGAGCATGCGGTCATACTTGTCCATGGAAGGCTCCAAAACATCCTGGCTTTCGAAAGCAAGGTATATAGCCCCGAACTCCATGTTTTGGAAAGTGTACTGCTCTTAAAAACAAGTTTTGTAACTTAAGCTTGCCCCGTTCGGCTTTCTACAATGGGCCCTCCCTGCCTGCCTCCCGAGCCGTATCCCATGCCTGGCCAAAGCCGCTTTCCCTTGCCGTTGATCGCTGCATTCTTTGCCCTCTACGTGATCTGGGGGTCGACCTACCTGGTGATCCGCATCGGTGTCCAATACTGGCCACCCTTGATGCTTGCCGGTATCCGCTTCGTACTCGCCGGCAGCCTGATGTATGCGTTCCTGCGCTGGCGTGGAGTCCCGGCGCCCACCTGGGCGCAATGGAAGGCCGCCGGGATCATCGGCATCCTGCTGCTGAGTTTCGGCAACGGTGCGGTGACGGTCGCCGAGCACCTGGGCGTGGCTTCCGGAGTGGCGGCCCTGGCGGTGGCCACGGTGCCGTTGTTCACCTTGCTCTGCGGTTATTTCTGGGGCACGCGCAATACCCGCCTGGAGTGGGCCGGCATCATCCTCGGGATGATCGGCATCGGCATGCTGAACCTGGGTTCCAACCTGCAATCGAGCCCCCTGGGCGCGGCCCTGTTGCTGTTCGCCGCAGCGGCCTGGGCCTTCGGCTCGGTCTGGAGCAAGCATTTGCCTCTGCCCCAGGGGGCCATGGCCAGCGCCGCGGAAATGCTCGTCGGTGGTGTAGTGCTGCTGCTGGGCAGCCTGCTGCGCGGCGAGCACCTGGAAGCCATGCCCGCCCTGGAGGGCTGGCTGGCGCTGGCCTACCTGGCAGGCTTCGGTTCGATCGTCGCTTTCAATGCCTACATGTACCTGCTCAAGCACGTACGCCCGGCGGCGGCCACCAGCTATGCCTACGTCAACCCCGCGGTGGCGGTGTTGCTGGGCATCGTCTTCGTCGGCGAGAGCATCGGCTTCGAAGAAGCGCTGGCGATGCTGGTGATCATCAGCGCCGTGGTGTTGATCGGCCTGCCGCAATGGCGCAAGCCCAAGGCCGTGGCCCGGGAAGAGGCCGCCTGATTATGGCGGCGTCGGCTGGCTGGCCAGGTGGCGTTCGAGAAAACCGCCGATGACCTGGACCGCTTGCTGGTGAATCGCTTCGCGGCCGCGCTTGTCGCCGTCCCGGCAGATGATTTCATCCTCGGGGTCATCTGCCCTGAGCAGGGCCGTGGCTCCCGGCTTGCAGAGCTGCATGAAGCTGAAATGGCTGGCATCGGCGACCACCAGCAGGCTTGAGGTGGCCGGCGGTAGGTTGGCTTGCAGATAACCCGACTCCTGTTCCACCGGCATGCCGGCAATGTTCACCCCGGCGCCCAGGATCAAGGTCGGCGTCTGTACCGCGGCCAGGCTCTGTGGGGTAAATCCGCGGACCAGTCCCGGATCCAGGGAAACCACTGCCTTGATTCGCGGGTCGCGCAGGTCGGCACTCAGCTGGCCCTGGTTGCCTGCAGCGATGCCCAGTTCCGCAGCCAACCCGCACAGGCGCGGATTGGGATGCAGTCGGCATTCCTCGAGGAAGCGTTGCGGGCTGTAGCGGGCGCCGGCCAGGGCGGTGACCGTCCAGCCGCCCAGGGAATGGCCGATGGCGGCGATACGCTGCAGATCGACGGCGCCGGCCAGGCTGCTGTCGGCAGTGAGCGTGTCGATCACCCGGCTCATATCGTGGGGGCGCTCCCAGAGCTTGGCCGCTTCTGCCGGGCGTCGGTCGAAGGTCGTGGTGCCAGGGTGGTCTGGAGCTGCGACCACATAGCCCTGGTTGACCAGGCTCGGTACCAGCCAGCTGAGGTTGCGCCAGCTGCCGCGATAGCCGTGGGACAGGACCACCAATGGGTGGGCCGCCGGGTCAGGCGAGGCATCCTTGATGGCGGGCAGGCCCTGGAAGACCGGGGTCTCTGCGGATGTCAGCAGCGGCGCGGGTGTCTCGGTGGGATACCAGAGGGCGACATGCAGTGGGCGTTGGCCACTGGCATCCGCCACGGTGATTTCACGGAAACCGATGAGTTCGGCAGCTCCGGCAAGGGGGAGGAACAGGGCCAGAGACAGGCCCGCGAGCATCCGTGCGGACAGGGCGATATTGCGCATTGGGACTCCATGTACAAAGGACGCCGGGTACCCGGCGTTGTGGTTTCAGCGCGAAGGAATCACTCGAGGCCGATAAGCAGCGCTATCGCGAAGACCACCGCCGCCAGGGCCAGGCAAAACAACAGGCTGATTCCCGCCACTGGCCATAACGAGACGAAGTTGCCGCCGTTGGCCTTGTGGTCCACCACCTGGGGGCCGAACAGTTGGCGCGCGTAGGCGTTCATCCCGTAGATCTGCGGCAGGATGAAGACCACGGCGGGAACGTTATCCGGAAGGAAAAAGCCTGCCAGGGTCATGGCCAGGAAGACACCGATGCCCATGGTCCAGGCTTTCCTCACCTCAGCCTCGCGCCCCAGTGCCTTGAGGTTCCGGCTGATGAAATAGGCTCCCGCGATGGCGGTGCCGAGGAAGGTGCTCAGGCCGATGGCTGCGACACTGTAGAGGCGCAGGTTCTGATCGACGGTCGGGGCGATCCGCAGTTCGGCGGCGGGGGCCTGGAACGGATTTTCTTGGTCCATGCGAGGTGAGACTCCTTGAGGGGGGAGGGCCGAGAAGATGTCCAGTGCGCAGGGCGCGGGGCATTCTTTTTGGGCCGGCTGGGGGGCGAGCATACACGCTCCCGGGCCGGCGGGCATGGTCCGTAAGTGGGGCCGTGAATTAGGGTAAACTGCCGCCCATTGCATTCCTGTGCTGACTCTTTCCTACGGTATCCCCATGACATTCGCCACTCTCGGCCTGATCGAACCCTTGCTGCGCGCCCTTGAACCCCTTGGCTACCAGACCCCGACCCCGGTGCAGGCCCAGGCGGTTCCGGCGGTGCTGGCCGGTTGCGACCTGATGGCCGCAGCCCAGACCGGCACCGGCAAGACCGCCGGTTTCGCCCTGCCGCTGTTGCAATTGCTGACCCTGGAAGGTCCGAAGGTCGACAGCAATTCGGTGCGGGCGCTGATCCTGGTGCCAACCCGCGAGCTGGCCGAGCAGGTCCACGACAGCGTGCGCCAGTACGCCGAACACCTGCCGCTACGCACCTACGCGGTGTATGGCGGAGTCAGCATCAACCCGCAGATGATGAAGCTGCGCAAGGGTGTCGACCTGCTGGTGGCGACACCTGGCCGCCTGCTGGACCTGTTCCGGCAGAACGCGGTGAAGTTCGGTCAGTTGCAGACCCTGGTGCTGGATGAGGCCGACCGCATGCTCGACCTGGGGTTTTCCGAAGAGCTCAAGAGCATCTACGCAGCCCTGCCGAAAAAGCGCCAGACCTTGCTGTTCTCCGCGACGTTCTCCGATGCCATCCGCCTGTTGGCCGGGCAGATGCTCAATGACCCGCTGAGCATCGAGGTCAGCCCGCGCAACGTCGCCGCCAGCACGGTCAAGCAATGGGTGGTACCGGTGGACAAGAAGCGCAAGCCGGAACTGTTCAGCCACCTGCTGCGCAAGAACCGCTGGAAGCAGGTGCTGGTGTTCGCCAAGACCCGTAACGGCGTGGATGCCCTGGTGGAGAAACTCCAGGGCCAGGGCGTGAATGCCGACGGCATCCACGGCGACAAGCCCCAAGCCACGCGCCAGCGTGCTCTGGACCGGTTCAAGCTGGGCGAGATCCAGATCCTGGTGGCGACCGATGTGGCGGCCCGCGGCCTGGACATCGAGGATCTGCCGTTGGTGGTCAACTTCGACCTGCCAATCGTCGCCGAGGACTACGTCCACCGCATCGGCCGCACCGGGCGTGCCGGTTCCACCGGTGAAGCGATTTCCCTGGTTTGCGCCGATGAAGTGAACCTGCTGTCGGCGATCGAAATGCTTACCCGCCAGACCCTCAAGCGCCATGAGGAACCAGACTTCGAGCCCGAGCACCGGGTGCCCGAGACCGACGCCAGTGGCCAGGTGGTGAAGAAGCCTAAAAAGCCGAAGAAGCCCAAGGCTGCCGGTGGCGCCGGCAAACGCAACCTGGGGCGTTGGGTCGATAGCGGCGAAGTAGCCGCCGAGCCTGCGGTGAAGCCGGTGCGCAAGGTGCCGGCCTTCAACACCGGCCCGCGCAAGCGCAAGCCGTAAGCACCGCGGTCAGTTGCCGGCGGCAGGTCCCAGCTATTTGGCCAGGGGCCTGCGGGGCTCGGCTAGCCATTGGAGGATGCCGTGCCCGGCCCGGCGTCCGCTGGCGAAGCAGGCGGTCAACAGGTAGCCGCCGGTGGGGGCCTCCCAGTCGAGCATTTCTCCGGCGCAGAACAGCCCAGGCTCCTGCCGGATCATCAAGCGTTCATCCAGTGCTTCGAAACGTACGCCGCCGGCACTGCTGATGGCTTCGTCCAGGGGGCGGGGCTTCACCAGCGCCAGCGGGAGGGCCTTGATCGCCGCCGCGAGGCTGGCCGGATCATTGAAGGTCGCGGCCGGTGTCAGCTCCCGCAGCAAGGCGGCCTTGACGCCATCGATCCCCAACTGGCTATGCAAGTGCTTGGCCATCGAGCGCGAACCACGAGGCTTGGCCAGGGCCGCCTGGACCTTGTCCCGGGGCTTGCCCGGCAGCAGGTCGATATGAATGGTGCCTTGGCCGTGCAGGTTGATCGCTTCACGGATCGAGGCCGAAAGGGCATAGATCAGGCTGCCCTCGATACCCTTGGCGGTGATCACGCATTCCCCCAGCCGTGGCGTGTCGTCGTTCAAGCCGATAGCGACATTCTTCAATGGCGCCCCGGCGAACTTGCTCTGCAGCAACTCGCTCCAGGTACTGACCTCGAAACCGCAGTTGCTCGGCTGCAGCGGCGCTACCTCGACCCCGCGTTGCGCAAGCAACGCCATCCAGGCGCCATCGGAGCCCAGGCGTGCCCAACTGCCGCCGCCCAGCGCCAGTAGCACCGCGTCGGGGCGTACCGCGCTTTCACCCTCGGGATGCTGGATACGCAGGCTGCCGTCGGCATTCCAGCCGAGCCAGCGATGCCGGGTGTGGATAACCACCCCGGCCTCGCGCAGGCGCTTGAGCCAGGCGCGCAGCAAGGGCGCGGCCTTCATGTCGCTAGGAAACACCCGGCCGGAGCTGCCGACGAAGGTCTCGATCCCCAGCTCGTGAATCCACTGGCACAGGGCCTGGGCATCGAAGTCGCGCAGCCAGGGGGCGATTTGCGGCGCTCGTTCGGCATAGCGCGAGAGAAAGGCCGGATAGGCTTCGGAATGGGTGATGTTCATGCCGCCCACGCCCGCCAGGAGGAACTTGCGTCCGACCGAGGGCATGCCGTCATACAGATCGACCCGGACTCCCGCCTGGCTCAGGACCTCGGCAGCCATCAGGCCGGCCGGGCCGCCACCGATGATGGCAACGTGGTGGGACAAGGAGGAAGGGGATCGAGTCATGGCGGGGCGGTGCTGGTGGAATGAGCCGCGCATTCTACCCGAGCCATGGCCGGGCTGCCCGCTGATGAAGCTGGCCGGACACCCGCCGCCACGCGATGGATCCTGTGGCTGCGGGTCTCCGGCCGGTCTCAGCCGGAAGCCGGATCCGGCGTCAGGCCATGGACCGGTATATCCAGCAGGCCTAGCAGTCGCTGGTTGATTTCCTGGGCATCGAACTTCTCCTGGGCCATGCGATAGCTTTCCCGGCCCATTTTCTCCAGGTATTCGGGGTGTTCGATCAGGAACAGCATCTTTTCCGCCAGCACTTGTGCCGACCAGCGTGGTACCAGGAAACCGTTGACTCCGTCGACTACGGTTTCACGGCAGCCGGGGACATCGGTAGTGATGACGGTCCTGCCCACCGCCATGGCTTCCTGGGTGCTCCTGGGCACTCCTTCGCGATAGTAGGAGGGCAAGACGAACACATCGGACTCGGTGATCCAGTCCACGACATTGGACACGTGCCCCGGATGTACCACCAGGCCATCCTCCACCAGTTGCTTGAGAGTCGTGGCAGTGAGTCCTCCTGGGTTTTCCTCGTCCAGGCCGCCCAGCATGACGAAACGGGTTTCGGGATAGCGGCTTTTCACCAGGCGCGCGGCGGCGACGTATTCGTTCACGCCTTTCTCGGCGAGCAGGCGTCCGATGAACAGGAACGACAGGGCCGCTCCGGCGGGAGATGGCGAATAGGGGTAGTCCCGGAGATTGAGGCCGATGGCTCCCAGTACATCGACCTGCTTCACATGGATCCGGTATTTGTCGACCAGGTCCACCGGATCATCGGGGTTGAGGAAAATGATCCTCTCCAGGAACGGAAAGGACAGGCGATAAAGCAACGCCTGCACCTGGCGCAGGATTCTCAGCTTGAAGCCGGTTCCCCCAGGAGTGTCGGTGAATACGTACCCCAGCCCTTCGAGCATGCCGATCCGTCGCTTCACGCCTGCCAAGACGGCGGCGAAAGTGCCGAAGATCACCGGCTTGGAAAAGTACGAAAAGACCAGGTCCGGGCCGATCTTCTTCAGGATCCTGGCCAGTTTGAAGGTGTTGGATACATCCGAAAACGGGTTCAGGCCGGCGCGGCTGAAGTCATAGTCAACGGTAATGGCACCGAGCGCCTGGACCTTCTGGCGGCTACTTGCGTCGTAGTCCAGTGCCAAGGCATGGACTTCATGGCCAGCCGCGACCAGGGCCTTGATCAGGTCGGCACGAAAGCCATAGACACATGAGGCACTAGTGCCGACCAGCGCAATCTTCATTGTGTAATTACCTGTAGCCATCTGGATTGTTCGACTGCCAACGCCATGTGTCTTCCATCATTTCCCGGAGCCCGAGCTCCGCCTTCCAGCCTAGTTCCCGTTGGGCCTTGGAGGAGTCCGACCAGCACTGTGCGATATCTCCTTGCCGGCGGGGGGAGAGCACGTAGGGTATGGTGCGTCCGGAAGCCTTCTCGAATGCCTGGAGCATTTCCAGCACCGAGTAGCCGACACCTGTTCCCAGGTTCCAGACATCGATTCCGCTATGGGCGCAGACGTAGTCGACGGCCGCCAGGTGTCCCTTGGCGAGATCGACGACATGGATGTAGTCGCGCACGCCGGTTCCATCCGGGGTGGGATAGTCATGGCCATAGATGGAGAGTTTTTCCAGCTTGCCCACCGCGACGCGGCTGATATAGGGCAGCAGGTTTTCCGGGACCCCGTTGGGGTCTTCGCCCAGTTGCCCGCTGTGATGAGCTCCGACCGGGTTGAAATAGCGCAGCAGGGCCACCGACCAGCGCGGATCGGCGGCGGCCATGTCTTGCAGGATCTTCTCGACCATCAGCTTGGAAGTGCCGTAGGGGTTGGTCGGGGTCCCCGTGGGGCAGGTCTCCAGCAGAGGCACCTGTTGCGGGTCGCCATACACAGTGGCCGATGAGCTGAAGACCAGGCGGAACACGCCTGCCGCGGCCATCGCCTGGCACAGGGTAACGCTACCGCCGACGTTGGTCTGGTAGTAAGCCAGGGGTTGCCGGACACTCTCACCCACGGCCTTCAGCCCGGCGAAATGCAGGACCGCATCGATTTGATGGGTGGCGAAGACATGATCGAGAAGGGACCGGTCGCAAACGTCGCCCTGGATGAACACCGGCGTTTTTGCGGTTAGTTGCTGGACACGTTCTACCGACAACATCGAGCTGTTGCACAAGTTGTCCAGTATTACTGCTTCGTGACCAGCCTGAAGCAACTCCAATACCGTGTGTGAGCCGATATAGCCTGCGCCGCCAGTTATCAAGAATCGCATGTTACTGATCTCGTTCTAAATGTGTGCCGAGTCTGTCATTCCAGATTATCTGGACCTGATGATGGACTTTAGGAAGTGATAGAAAACGGCCATCAGGTTCTTGATGCTTTTATTCAATACGAACTCTCTGGCTGCCAAGCCAGTGGCTTCAGCGTAACCGAGCAGCTTTCTTTGCGATGCACCGCTGTGAATTCGGTAGTCGAGCAGTATTTCATCCATGTTCGCCCACTTGATGCCAAGACGCTTGAGCCTAAGCCACAGGTCATAGTCCTCGGAGTTGAAGCCGGCGTTGTATCCACCGGCCCTGATGATCAGATCCTTGCGGTAAATGATGGTGTTGTGGGCAAAACAGTTCTTGTACCTGAGCAATTTGTCGATATTGGCGCCCTTGGGGTAGATGCGGGTGCCCAACACAGTTCCTTCAGGGTCGATGAGTCGCAGGTCGCAACCGACGAAGTCGAGCTGGTTGGCCTGCAGGTAGGCCAATTGCTTTGCCAGGCGATCTGGCCAGCAGACGTCATCGGCATCCATCCTGGCGACATAGTCGTACCTGGCGGCATCGAGGCCGAGGTTCAGCGCGTTCGCCAACTGGGGAATCTTGCTCTTGACGACCCGCAAGCGAGGTTCCTGAGCATAGAGCTCATTGAGGCGGGTTTCGGTTTCGTCACATGCGGCGCCATTGGCGACGACGATCAGTTCGAAATCAGCAAATGTCTGAGCCAGAACGCTATCGATGGCCAGGGGGACGAAATCATCGAACCTGCTGACGCCCATAACAACACTAATCATTGGCTTACCGCCGTACCTTGAAATAACGAAAGTCCATTAATGCCGGGAGCTGCCTGTCGAGGGCTGGCCCATTGGCGTGCCGGTCAAAGAGGCGACTAGGGACGCTGCCGGGTATTGTTGCGCAAGCGACCTAGCCAGTCTTTGGTGCGATAGACGAACGAGGTTCCGAAAATCATGAATGCCGCGGTCTTCGCCCACGTGATGTCGATGGGGAAATAGAAGAAGTACTTCAACTTCCCCCGGCCGAAGAAGGCTTCGCGCAAGGCAATGGATTTCTTGAAGTAGAGATTGGGCCAGAAGCCCGTGATGAACGGGCGTATGGCCGCGAAGAAGTCGTAGTGCCTGGCGTAATCACGGGCTACGGACTCTTGATCGTGGACAACGGCTCCACAGTCGTTGCCACCGTGGAGCCTGTAGAACAGGACCGGTTCGGCGAGCACGCAAACCCGGTCGGCCTGGAGCAGGAAGAACGAGATCCACCAGTCCTCGAACTTCAGCTTCTCGGGCAGGGGAAACACGCGTTGGGCATCTTTCCTCCAGAGCAGGGCGCAGCCACCGGAAAGGCTGCTGCCCAGCAGGTTCTTCAGATAGCTCGGTTGGGCGGGCAGCACTTGGCCAATGGTCTTGGCGGCATCGTGGTCGTAGCGGTACAGGCCACCGTAGACCGAGTTGCCAGTGGTCTTGGCCTTATCCAGGAGCTTTTGCGTTCTGCCTTGCACCAGATAGTCATCGGCGCCCAACAAGCAGATGAACTCTCCTTGGGCCATTTCAAAGGCAGAGTTGAAGGCTGCGTTCTTTCCCTGGTTCTTGGGAAAGGCATGTATCTTGACCTTCGGGTTGGCAGAAAACTGGCTGCGCACCAGGGAAAGGGAAGAGTCGGTCGAGCCATCATCAACTATGCAGACTTCAACATCGAGCTCTTCGCTGGCCTCTTTCAACACCGACTCAACTGCTTCGACTATATAGTCCTCCTTGTTGTACAAGGGGATCAGATATGAAACAAGGTGCATGTGAGTCCTCAATCTAACGGTGTACTTCGAAGTCAATCAGGTTCGAGCTGATAGTTGTTTTAACAAGTTGCTGCCGGTTGCTTGTGGCTCACCACGGCCTTGTACAGTTCCCGCTCGGCCTGGCTATCGAACTGTGAGTTGTGCCACAACAGGGTGAAGCAACCGCCCACAGCCTGGCAGATATCCTTCAGGTCGCAGAACTTCTGCAACGCCGCCTGACCAACCCCCAGCCCCATGTAATGCTGGGCCGTCACCGTGGACTCCATGGCGACCAATGGACGAATACGCAAGTCCAGTTGCCGACCCTCGAGAGGGTCGTAGGCCGGGTACTCATAGCAGGTCCCACAGCGAAACCCTACATAGTCGGCATAGCCCAGGGTGCTGTCGTAGCCTAGCCCCGCGTCGTTCCAGGCGCGCATTGTAGTGGGATGCTCCCAGCGCAGGTAGTGCATTCGCCCGCCCCAGGTCGTCTGATGGATATTTTCCTGCGCGCAGGTCTTTTTCAACCGCTGTGCCTCGGCCAGGATGTCTCCAGGGGACTGGTAGGTGTTGTAGCTGGGGTGCAGGCCGATCTCGTGGCCTCGTGCATGGATATCCCGCAACAACTGGCGAATGGCTGGATGTTCGGGTTCGTAGTCGGCATCCTTGGCCGGATCCGTGCGGCCGCAGATGAAGTAGAAGGCGCTGACCAGCCCGTGTTGCTCCGAAATGTCCATGAGCCAGTGGAAGGTGTTTGCCGGGTCGGCCGGATGCAGCGACGTGCCGCTATTGAGGCGCACCCATGGGGCTACCAGGGCTCCCTTGATATTCCCGCGCTTGAGGACGTCGGCCAGCATCCCGCGAGCGATGCCCGTGGGCGAACGGAATCCGTAGTAGCTCGGCATGTCGACGTCATGGGACACCTTCATCGACGGCTGCTGGCGCTTGAGCACCAGTTCCGGCCAGGTCTTTTGGATGACCTGGCCGAGAATGCCGAGCCATTCGTCCACCACGGGGCGCTCCAGGTAACCGTGCTTGAAGGCGTGGGAGGAGGTGGCGGCGAAACGCTGGTGGTTGTCCAGGTTTTCGCGGTTGGTTTCTTCCAGGCGCGACAGCATCCAGTACGTCAGGCCGAGGATGTCGTAGTGGATGTGGTAGCCGCCATCGCTTGGCTCGATCAGCGGCGAGGGCAAGTCGCTGGCTCCGGGCGCGGGTAGGGCGCGTCCCAGGGCCGGGGTCCAACCTTCCCGGGCCGCGTTCCAGCTGGTGCATGGCAGGTCCGAGTCGGCCCGGTTGAAGCTACTGGAGTCCGTTGCCAGTAGCACGCGGGCGGGGTTGTCCTCATGGCTCAGGCACAGGATGCCGGCATCCAGGAGACCGATGGAAAATGCATGGCCATAGCGTTCCGCCAGGACCTGCTGCAGCCAGCTGAGAATCGATGGGTTCGGCCAAGCCTTCTGCATAGTCATTGTCCTGCCCTGAGTTCTTTGATGAATTGCACCGCCCTGATCATCCTGGAGGGGGTTTTCGAAACTGCGAAGTAGGGCGTTTGCACTGCCCCGAAGGCCCTGAAGAAGCGTTCGACAGGTTCGAGCATCGAGCCTTCGAAATCGAATCGCCTGGTGACCGTGGAGGCGAACTTGATGGCCTCCCACATGCACAGGCTGGTGGCGCCGCTGTTACGCAACTCAGGGTCTCCGCCACCCATCAGGTAATAGGCGCTATTGGCGTCCCAGATCAGGTAGACCCCGGCATGCCTACGGCCCTGCTCGTCCTCGGCGATGAATATCTTGCGTGCGCCATGTTCGACGCAGGCCTTGTCGAGTCGCTCGACGAAGCTCTCCGAGTAGGGCAGCGGCATGCCCTGGCGGGTAAATACGAGGCGGTTGAGCGCCAGGAAGTCGGCGATGTCCAGGTCGTCGCGGACCCGGACCTGGAAGCGTTCGCTGGCTTTGCGCACATCGGTTCGAATATTGGCCTGGACCTCTTGCCAGAGTACGTCTTCGTTACCCAGTTCCGGGAGGACGTAGGTATAGCGAGTGGTCTGCTTGAAGCCGCGCCAGAAGAACGGCAGCCAGTTCTGCTGGCTGTAATGCCAGTTCTGGGCGTATTGGTGGAACCTGGGCAACTGGTCGATCAGGGATTCCATCAGGTCTTTCTGCTGCCCGAGCGCCTTGGCGTACTTCGCGTTGCTTTCGCGCAGCCATGGACCCAGGAACTGCGTGAGGGAGGGCTGGCCCAGCAAGGTGGAACCGCGATGTTTCTTGATCACGTAGGGCAGGGCGGCCATGACCTTGCCGCCCTTTTCCACGATGGCGACGTCCCAGTTTTCTGCACCGGCTGTAGCGTCGAGCCACCAGGCCTGGCTGAAGATAGGGATTGATTTTTCTGCTATGCAAGCGTCCCTGTAGAGTGTTTTGTTTTGCTGCATACAGAAAACCATCAGTTTATTTCGGTGGCGGCAAGTATATTGTATTTAGCTGACCTAAAATATACTTGCCTCTATACGATATGCTCCAATGTACTAGGCCGATTAACTGCTTGCCTATGTTGGAGGCTTTGTCGGTCAGTTGTCGGATGATTTGCGGATGATTACGTGGTACCTGTATTCGTAGTACTTAGAGCTGATGAAACTTACTTTGAGATTGAATTTCTTGCATGTTTCAAACCAGAAGTACGGTGTATAGGCAATTCCCATGCCCTGGTCTTTCCATTTGATCCACTTGTTACCACTCAGCTTGAAAGCCGCCAGTCTGGCGCAAGGTAGCATGCCTCTTATGAACGACCTGGCTTTAGCACCTGGCCCGCTCGGAGCAGGTTCTAACTGTGTTGAATAGTAGGAACCCATGTTTAAGGTCAGGTAACGAATAGGGTCGACGCAATCGAATAGATAAAACCCGCTGGCTTTCTCGTTTTTAGCAAAAATTTCAATAACCCTGGTGATCTCTGAAGGATTCAAATATTGGTTCAGGGCTCCTGTCGTAGTCCAAGTCGGAAAGTCGGATTGGGGCAGGATTTCAAAGACGTTAGCTACCTCCAGTTCTATATCGATACCATCCAGGAGCTTCTTGGCGGACTCAATCATGGAGGCGGAGTAGTCAACACCCTTTGAGATGTTCGCTATTGGAGTAAGGTGTTGTAGTAGCTCACCAGCACCGCAACCCAAGTCGATAATTTTTCCCTCGGCCCCAAACTCCTCGAGTACGTGCGTACACTCAAGAGCTTTCTTCTTGAAGTACTCAGTGCTGGAGAAACGATGTCCGCTATTGGTCTTGTCTTGCCAATAGTCCTTGGGGTTGCTCATAATAATTATCCGCTAAAGTTTAGTTTTGATTTGTGCTTGGAGTTAGTTTGAGGATGGCGCTTTCTGCAGAGTGCTTGTTTTCGGACTTTGAAAAGCAACCCTCATGGCTCAATTGCTCTGAAATCGCATCAGCCCAGGACTGGCCTTCTTTTATGCGTTTTGCGATTCCAAGGTTTTGCCACTCCATATAATAGCTGCAGTTATTTTCAAGCAGCGTAGGAACGCCCTCAAGTGCAGCCTCGATCGTGACCGAAGAGTTAAGGGTGATATGCAAGTTGCTTAGTTTCAAAACATAGTCGAGTGGTAGGCCCGAGCATAAGGCTAAGTCACTATTCGTAGTCTTGAGTAAATTCGAGTAGAAGTCTTTTTTCTCCATCATTGCTGGATGTAGGCGGAACAGCCAGAATACTGACTCGAAGTCAGGGCTGCGCATTGCATCACGTAATGAATTAATGAAGTCTTCGCACTCAATGGGTTGCAGCGTGACAAGGACCACTTGAGTACATTCAGAACGCTTTAAGTTTTGGGTCAGCGCATGATATGTCGGGAACTCGACATCCACTTCATTCAAGTACTGGCTAAAGATACGACCGCCCAAGATGCCCGAGTGAAACTCTCCACCCCATGAGTTTATGTTGGCGACATCCTCTGCTGTCCAATTCCAGAAAAGCTTGGGCAATATGTCCCATCCACCCTCAGGTACGCATCCCCAGTTTCCGTAGGCAAAATGTCCTGCCCCTTGGACTCCGTGCTGAAGATCAAGGGTCTTGATGCCCAGTGCATTGGCGGCCGCCATGAGGGAGAAGCCAAAAATATTGTAATATGTCACGACCATTACAATCTTTGGCTGCTTTGATTCCAGGATCCTGGAAAATCGATTTTTATGAAGTTCTAGCTGCGTAAGGGATTTCTTGATTGCTTGCAAGTTAATCGAATTAGTATCGAAGCCCAATAGATTGAGCTCGTTTTTCAAGCTTTCGATAATTGCTAGATCTGTATCTTTTAGAATTGTGGATTTGTATTTGAATCCACTCATGAAAGAAATAAGTGTCAGGTGTTTCTGTATGTAGGCGGTCTTTTCCGAGCGAGGGTGGCGGTACTCGGCATCGAGTGCTAGTTCTTCGGCATAAAAAGCCAGGTTCTTGCCTGCCTTTTCGCACCAGTGTCTCAGAGGCGCGAAGAATGTATCGAAGTGCCGATCTTTTACTTTGACTCCGCGACAAGTCGAGTGTGTCAGGTAATAGACATCGCAATGCTTGCTTCGGCTTTGATTGTTCTTCGGGTCAATGAAGTTTTCAAAAAAAGAGCTGATCGCATTCAGATATTTCTTGAATCGATCTTTTGCTCCAGCCTTGCCTTTGGTGGGTGGAACCAGTGGGTCGTTCTCAAAACCGAGCATCATTCGTAGCAAAGGCCAGTATTGCGTGCCCTTGTAGCGCAGTGATGAAACGTCATATTTTTTTTCAAGCATGCACAAGGTATCAAGAAAGCCTTTTTCTCTGATAACAGGTGCAGAACTACCTTCACGATCGCCCACCAGCCGTTACTCCGCGACCGCTTCGAAACTGACAGCTGTGTTGGCGGCGATGTCCCGGCTGGCACGTTTGCCGACGACCTGGTCATAGCACTTGGGGGGCAGTCCGTAGCTCGGACGCACGCTGCGAATGGCGTCGGGCGTGATCAGTTCCCCAGCTTTCAGATCCTTGACGAAGTACAGGGAGCGGCGGAATTTCGCATTGCCTTGTTCGCTGGACTTGCGGGCATAGTCGACTTTGCCCAGGGCGGACCAGGCGGTCTTGCTGTTGCGGCACAGTTCCGCCAGCTCGGCAGGTTCCAGGGAGAAGCTGTCGTCAGGACCGCCGCCGCTCCTGTCCAGGGTGAAATGTTTTTCGATGATCGAGGCGCCCAGGGCAACGCT
Source organism: Pseudomonas piscis (assembly GCF_009380155.1). Classification (GTDB taxonomy): domain Bacteria; phylum Pseudomonadota; class Gammaproteobacteria; order Pseudomonadales; family Pseudomonadaceae; genus Aquipseudomonas; species Aquipseudomonas piscis. The sequence continues at coordinate 191,748 of NZ_WHUV01000007.1, forward strand.
GGCAATGGCGGTGGTGTTGTCCAGGGTGTGGTCGGACAGGCCGGTCACCAGGCCAAAGCGCTGGATCATCTCTGGAATGGTGCGCAAGTTGTAGTCGCTGGCCGGGGCAGGGTAGCCGCTCACGCAATGCAGGATCGCCAGTTCCTTGCAGCCGTTGGCCTTGGCGGTATCGATCGCTTCCTGGATTTCCTCGGCATCGGCCATGCCGGTGGAGATGATCATGGGTTTTCCGGTGCTGGCGACGTACTTGATCAACGGCAGGTCCACGGCTTCGAAAGAGGCGATCTTGTAGGCCGGGGCGTTGAGGTCCTCCAGCATGTCCACCGCAGTATTGTCGAACGGCGAACTGAAGATGGTGATCCCGAGTTTTTCCGCATGCTGGAACAGCGGCGCATGCCAGGCCCAGGGCATGTGGGCTTCCTGGTACAGCTGGTACAGTGATTTTCCATCCCACAGGCCGCCATGGATCTGGAACTCCTCGGAGTCGCAGTTCAGGGTGATGGTGTCGGCAGTGTAGGTTTGCAGCTTGATGGCATCGGCCCCGGCTTTTTTCGCCTCTTCGATGATCTTCAACGCGGTTTCCAGCCTTCCGTTATGGTTCGCGGAGAGCTCGGCGATGATGTAGGGAGGGGCGTCCTGGGCGATACGACGGCCGGCGATGTTGATGCTGTAGGTGTTTGACATAGCGTCGGTGTCTCTCAAGTATTTGATGGCCATTGAGCGGCAAGAAGGCCGAAACAGACGGTGTCGTGATAACTCTGGCCGTCGAAATGTTGCTCGCGCAGGATGCCTTCCTGTTGAAAGCCAAGGTTGCGATGCATCTTCAATGAGCGCTCATTGTAGGCCAGCACCTGGCCGCAGACCTTGTGCAGGTTCAACTCGGTAAAGCCATGCTGCAGGGCTGCATGCCCCATGAGCCGGCCTGTGCCCTTGGGGGCTTGTGGCGCAGCATAGAAGCCCCAGTCGGCGATGCGGCCTTGTGCCGATTGGTGGAAGTTGACATAGCCGAGCGCGACACCCTCGCTTTCGAAGATCAGCAGGGAGCGCCTGGGGTCGGCATTGGCCTGTTCGAACCAGCGCGCATGCTCGGTGCGGGTGATTTCATGCTGGGTGTGCATGTAGCGACGGATGTCCTGGTGGTTGCGCCAGGCGAGCACCTGATCGATATCGTCTTCGATCATGCGTCGTATCAGCCATGGGCGATCGGATTGGCCGGTCATCAGGCGAGTTGCTCCAGTTTTTCCACGACGTAATGGGCACCGGAGCCATCGGTCACTCCGGTGGCTGCCGCGATCATCTGCGCCAGCCGGGGTCCTTGCTGCAGGCTGGTCAGCAGGGCCGGCAGGCGTTCAGCGATATCCTGCGGGGTGCCGAGCAATTCTCCAGCGCCGGTTTCAGCCAGTGCATGGGCGCCAGGCCACTGGTTCTCGGCAATGACCACGGTCAGGGTGGGAAGCCCCATGCAGCAGCGTTCCCAGGAGGTTCCGCCGGCGGCGCCGATGGCCAGGTCGCTGTCGGCCATCCGCTGTGCCATGTCGCGGATATCCACCAGCACTTCGGTGGCTACCTGCATCCGCACACATTGTTGTCGCACGCTGTCGAGCCATGGGGCGGCGCCCCCCATCACCACCCAGATGCGGCAGTCGTCCGGCAACTGGCAGTTACCTAGTGCCTTCAGCACCTGGCCGGTGACATTGTCCTTGTCGATGCCGCCCATGCTGATCAGCAGCTGCCGGAGTTGCGGCGTTGCCCGGCGTTCCAGGCTGTATTGGCGCAATTCGGCGAATTCGGGGCGCAGCAGTGAGTAGCTCGAGCCGGCGAGTACCTGACAATGGGGCAGGACCCGAGCCTGGTAGTCCGCGGCCTGGCGACCCAGGTTCTGGTCCAGGAGCAGGTCGCTGCAGTGCGCCCGATCGGCCAGGTCGTCAATCGCCATCAGCTTGCCGCACAGTGGCCTGACGGCAGCCTCCCAACGACTATCGAGGGCGTAGTGGTCGACGATCAGCCAATCAGGTTGCAGCTCGCGCAACACCGCCGCCGACTCACTGGCGTCCTGGTTCTGAGTAACACCGAGCCATTGCTGGTGGGCGAGTTGGGGGCCGTCTGTCTCATCCGCCATCGGGGACGACGCGGGTTCGACAGGTGCAGCGGCGGGAAGCTCGTGCACTCGATGCCCCTTGGCCACGATCTGCGCCAGCAGGCCACGGGGGGCGCCACGACAGATGAAGTGGCACTCGACGCCCCGCTGGGCCAAGGCATCGGCCAGGGTGAGGCAGCGCATTACATGGCCGATGCCGATTTGCACCGAGGCATCGGCACGAAACGCAACGCGCTCGATCATCTAGAGCCAGCCGAGTCGAGGTATGGCTTGCGGATCGGCACACCGGCCGCGGCCAGGGCGTTCTTCGCTCCGGCTGGAGTCTGCTCGGTGAAATGGAACATGCTCGCAGCCGCGACTGCCGAGGCCCCGGCCTGGATCACGGCCTCCACCATGTGCTGGTAGTTGCCCGCGCCGCCTGAAGCGATTACCGGGATATTGACCGCCTTGACCACGTTCTCGATGAGCGCCAGGTCGTAGCCCTGCTGGGTGCCATCACGATCGATGGAGGTGATCAGGATTTCGCCCGCCCCCCTGGCCTCGACCTCCCGGGCCCATTCGATGACCTTGCGACCGGTGGCTTGTTTGCCGGCATGGCTGAAGCACTGCCAGTCGTTACCGTCGGCTTCATGGCGTACGTCGATGCTCGCCACCACGGATTGCGCGCCATGGCGCTTGGCGATTTCGGTCAGCAGTTCCGGGTTGCCGTAGGCCGCGGTATTGATGCAGACCTTGTCCGCGCCTGCCCGCAGCAGGCGCTGCACTTGGCCGATATGGGTGATGCCGCCGCCAACGGTCAGGGGCACGAAGCATTCCTGGCCAAAGTCGTCGACGGATTCGAAGTCCAGTTCTTCATCCGACTTGTGGGCCACGATATCCACCAGCACGAGTTCGTCGACTTCCCGCTGGTTGTAGACCTTGATGGCGGGCATGACCGAGCCGACCCGGCGCCAGCTGTCGAAGCCAATGCCTTTCACCAGGCCCAATTGTTTCCACAACAAGGTGGGAATCACGCGAACCTTCAGCATTCTGGAGCCTCTACAAAGTTTCGCAGCAACCGAAACCCGGCCCTGGAGCTTTTTTCTGGATGAAATTGCGTGCCCCAGACGCGGCCGCGTCGAACGGCGGCAACGACCGGTACGCCATAGTCGGTGACCGCCAGGACATCGGCAGGGTCCGCAGGAGTGAAGGCGTAGCTGTGCACGAAGTAGAAATCCGTGCCGTCGGGGATACCTTCGAACAGCTCGCGCTCTGGAGCACAGGCCGAAACATTGTTCCAGCCGCTGTGCGGCACCCGCAGGGTACAGCCCAGGGTACTCAGGTGCTCGACCTTGCCCGGGATCAGGTTGAGCCCGGGAGTGTCGCCCTCACCCTCGCCCTGGGCTCCTTCCATGCTGCTGGTGGCCAGAAGCTGCATGCCGACGCACACGCCTAGCAGGTGTTTGCCACGATGCTGGATCTCTTCGTGCAAGGCATCGACCCAGCCGCCTTCGTGCAGTAGCTGGGCGCAGTCGGCAAAGTTGCCGACTCCGGGTAGCAGCAGTCGATCGACGTTGTGCATGTCCATGGGGCGATCCACCAGGACCGGGGTTACGCGCAGTGCTTCGATTGCGCGCATCACCGATCCCAGGTTGCCGACTCCATAATCAATAATTCCGATCTTCATACGTTGTCGTAGTTGACCTTGGTGAGGTTGCCATCCCGATCTTTAATCAACACACCCTTGGCGTCGCGTTTAAAGATCTTCTTGTTGGTGAACTTGTCACACAGCGCGATGAACTCGTCGACGGTCATATCCAGTGGGCGCAGAATTTCTTCCAGGCTCTTGCCCAGGTATTCCCATGGGAACTTGCCATCGAGGTTGGTCACGATGTCCAGGCCATCCAGGCGGGTCAGCCGGCCACGACGGATATGCAGGCAGGCGTGGTCGGTCGCACGGCTGAAGCCGAACTTTAGGAACTTGAAGTAGTCGTGGATGCCATGCTGGTGGTTGTCCAGGTTCTCGTAGTTGACCATGGAGCCTTCGGCCACCTTCTCATAGGAATGGAAACCATGCGCTTGGGCGATGAGGGCGTTGGACAGGCCATCCCAGGGGATGTAGTGGCCGAGGAACAGGCCGGTGACCCCTACGCGCGCCAACTCTTCGTCGCTTGGGTAGGTGTACGAGATCAGGTGCTTGGCTTCGATGCCATCGGTGCCGATCAGGTCGGATACCCGCATGCCCAGCAGGCCACCGAATTCTTCCAGCCAGCGCCGGTTGAGGACGTTGTTGCTGGCCGCTGCGGCTGGGCCGCCGTATTCGTTTTGCGAGTTCTCGCCCCATACGATGAGCGGAATGTTGAACTGCACGGCTGCGCGAACCGGGATAGTGAAGATCCCGACGTGCTCGGGCCAGGCGATGTCGCCCACCTGAGTCAGGCCGATCCGGTTCAGCTTGGCGCGAACCTTCGGGTTCGGTGACATCTCGACGTAGTCGACGCCGAGGTGCTTGAGGTTTTCGATGTTCTTACGGCCGATATCCGAGAGGTCGCAGGTCGTCGAGGTTACGCAGAGCGGGTTCAGGCCCAGTTGCAACATGCGTATTACTTGGTAGGTGCTGTCCTTCCCGCCACTGACAGGAACGATGCAATCCCAGTTGTCGCCGGTCTTGTTCTTGTACTTGTCGAGGATCACCAGCAGTTCCTGCTTGCGCTGGTCCCAGTCGACTTCGTTCCGTTGTTCGTAGCTGCGGCAGGCACTGCAGATACCCTCATCGTCAATATAGAGATCAGGTTTGGTGTCGGGCATTACGCAGCGCTTGCAATAAGTCAGCATTCTTTTAAATCCTCTCGAAAAACAAATTATTACAGGCCGTTAACCCGAAGCCCCACGGCCTTGAAAAGGTATTCGGCCATTTCCCAGTCTTCCAGCGTGTCGATGTCTTGGACGCGGTGCCGCGGCAGTATGATCGGCAGCGATCGGCTGCTGAAAATAACCCGGTTTTCCAACCACGCCGCGCAGGCTCCCCAGTAGAACTGCCCAGCATCGTGGAAGGCATGTTCAAGATCTTGAGAGCGGACAGCGAAGAGCTCGGGATTGAACATATCGACGCGGCCATCCTCTTTGATGCGGATGGCACGTTGAATCGGAAACGCATAGCTGGTCACTGAAAATGCGTAGTCGCCACCTTTTTCCTCCAGCGCCTTGAGTCCCTTGAGGATGTCCTGGCTGCTGATGAGAGGGGCCGTTGCATAGACACAGCACGCATATTGAGGGGTCACACCCTGCTGGTTCAACCACTCGATGGCGTGACGCACCACCGGCGTGGTGCCCGTGTGGTCGTCGGACAAGGCTGCCGGGCGCATGAAGGGCACGCTGGCGCCATGTTCGATGGCAACCTCGGCGATATCGGGATCGTCTGTGGAGACGATGACCTGCTCGAAGCAGCCACTGTTCAGGGCGGCCTCGATGCTCCAGGCGATCATCGGCTTACCGCAGAACTCCTTGATGTTCTTGCGTGGAATACGCTTGCTGCCGCCGCGGGCGGGGATGATCGCGACGTTCATCCCAGCAGCGCCTGGTTCAATGCAGCCACGACCTGGTCCTGCTGCTGTTCGGTCATGGTCTGGAACATCGGCAGGCTGATGGCTTCGCGGTAATACTGCTGCGCTTGGGGGAATACTTCGGGATCGATGCCCATCTGCCGGTAGTACGGCTGGGTCGGCACCGGGATGTAATGCAGGTTGACGCCAATGCCCTGTTCACGCAGGGAGGCGAAGACCTGGGCGTGGGTCTTGGCGATTTTCCCCAGTTGCAGGCGGATCACATACAGGTGCAGGCCGGAGTAGCTGTCCGGATGCTGCCAGGGCGTGGTGACCGGCAACCCGGCCAGGAGCTGATCGTAGCGACGGGCCAGTACATGGCGGCGAGCGACGTACTGGTCCAGGCGCTGTACCTGGCTGACACCCAGGGCCGCCTGCAATTCGGTCATGCGGTAATTGAAGCCCAGGTCGATCTGCTGGTAGTACCAGGGGCCATCGGATTCATGGGTCATCTGCGCCGGATCGCGGGTGATGCCATGGCTGCGCAGCAAGGCCATTCTTTCGGCCAGGGCGGCATCGTTGGTCAATGCCATGCCGCCTTCAGCGGTGGTGATGATCTTCACCGGGTGGAAGCTGAACACGGTGATGTCGCTGTACTTGCAGTTACCGATGAACTCGTCCTGGTACTTGCCGCCCACGGCATGGGACGCGTCCTCGATGATCTTGAAGCCGTAGCGCTTGGCCAGGGCATGGATCGCCTGCATATCGCAGGGTTGTCCGCACAGGTGGACGGGGACGACCACCTTGGGCAGTTTTCCTTCGCGCTCCGCTTGCTCCAGCTTGCGCTCCAGCGCCTGCGGACTGAGGTTGTAGGTCACCGGGTCGATATCCACGAAGTCGACCTGGGCCCCGCAATACAGCGCACAGTTGGCCGATGCCACGAAGGTGATGGGGCTGGTCCAGAGCCAGTCCCCGGGACCCAGTCCCAGCGCCAGGCAGGCGATGTGCAGTGCGGACGTCGCGCTGTTCAACGCCAATGCATGCCGGGCACCAACATGTGATGCCAGCGCTTGCTCGAAACGCGGGACCATGGGGCCCTGCGTGAGAAAGTCGGACTGCAATACCTCCACTACCGAATCAATGTCTGCTTGGGTAATGTCCTGGCGACCGTAGGGAATCATGGATCAGATACTCCCGATCTTTTCGCGATTGAGGTCGATCCAGGCCTGCAACTGTTCGCCGCTCATCCACTGGCTGTTGCTGTCGCTGGCATAGACGAAGCCTTCCGGTACTTTCTGGCCGTCCTTGATGCGCTCTTCGCAAGTCGCCCAGTTATTGATCGTCGGCAGGATCTTGAAGTGTTGCGGGTATTCGTAGGTGTAATAGGCGTCCTCGACGCTGATCATCTGCTCGTGCAGCTTCTCGCCGGGACGGATGCCGACCACTTCCTGGGCTGCGTCCGGAGCGATGGTCCGGGCCAGGTCGGTAACTTTCATCGATGGGATCTTCTTCACGTAGATCTCGCCACCTTCCATGTCTTCGAAGGCGTGCCAGACCAGTTCCACGCCCTCTTCGAGGGAGATCATGAAGCGAGTCATGCGCTCGTCGGTGATGGGCAGTACGCCCTTGTCCTTGATCGACATGAAGAATGGGATCACCGAACCACGGGAGCCCATGACGTTGCCGTAGCGAACCACGGAGAAGCGGGTCTCGTGGCCACCGGAATAGGAGTTGCCGGCGATGAACAGCTTGTCGGAGGCCAGTTTGGTGGCACCGTACAGGTTGATCGGACTGCTGGCCTTGTCGGTAGATAGGGCCACCACTCGCTTGATGCCCTTGTCGATGCAGGCATCGATCAGGTTCATGGCGCCATTGATGTTGGTCTTCACGCACTCGAAGGGGTTGTATTCGGCGGTCGGTACAATCTTGGTCGCCGCTGCGTGCACGACGTAGTCCACGCCATCCAGCGCTCGATACAGGCGGTCCTTGTCACGGACGTCGCCGATGAAGAAGCGTACGCGCGGGTCGCCTTCGAACTTCTTCGCCATGTCCCATTGCTTCATTTCATCGCGAGAGAAAATGATCACTTTTTTCGGGTTGTATTTGGCAAGAGTCATTGGCACGAAGGTGTTCCCGAAAGAGCCTGTGCCGCCAGTGATGAGAATGGTTTGGCCGGTGAGCATGAACGTTAATCCTATTTATAAGCTTTTAAGTTGAACCAAGGCATCGGATGTACTTTGTTGGAAAGCCACCATGTGCCAACGAATGATAAGCATTGAGTAAGCATGAATGCCTGGGCTGCACCTACCAGTCCATTGCGCTCCACCAAGAAGAACATCAGCGGAATATTTATCAATCCAGTAATCAGCGTGATCAATGCCAGGTTCGAGTTCTTGTTTTCGAAGAACACGTAGTTGGTGACCATGTAGTAGCAGCCGCCAAAGGCGAAGCCCAGTGCGATGTAGATCACCAGCTCGCTGGAGGCCTTGAACTCGCTACCTACCACGAAGCCCATCACCCAGGGCGCCAGCAGGCCGAAGATGATCGCCATGGCGAACAACAGGCCCATGTACAGATATGAAAAGCGAACTATGCGTGAGCGTGGTACTTCTTCCTTGCTCGATAGGCTCTTCATCAGCCATGGCGCATAGACCTTGTTGAAGGACTCGGTCACCAGGCCGATGACCTGCCCGAACTGCAAGGCCACCATGTAGAGACCTGCCTGGCTGACATCCAACAACCTGACGATGATCAGCCGGTCCGTGGCGACTATGAGCAGCCCGCCGATGACATGTGGAATCAGCGGCACGCCGAACTTCAGCGCGTCCAGGCAGTGGGTACGCCACACTACCGGCTTTCTCAGCAGGCCGTCCTTCCAGAGCCAGCAGAATCCGATCGCGCCGAACAGGCCGATGGCAAGCGCCTGGGCCAGCACACGGCCTTCCCAGGCCATGCCGACCACCAGGATCAGCAGCAGTGAACCACCAGCGTTGAGCAGGCTCTGGCTGATCTGGAAGGTGCCGTATTTCACCGCCTGGCCAGCCACTTGCCACAGCGACAAGCGAATGTTGATGAGGAACTGCAAGCCCGACACCACGACAGCCACCAGCAGCCAGTCCGCAGGTAGGCCGGTGATCTCGGGGAGCCAGGGCCGCAGCCCGAGTGCGACCAGGAAGATGGTGGCGGTACTGACGACCAGGATGCCCATGCAGGTCACCACGTACTGCGCCAACTCCTCCTTGGCCAACTGGAAGTAGCGGACCCCGATGGCGCCATGCACGCTCAGCCCGGTGAATGCGCTGATGATGCTCAGGCAAACGCCGAACATGGCAATGCTGCCATAGTCGGCCGGGCTCAGTACCCGGGTCAGAATGGGCAGGAGAAAAAACGGTATCGCCGCATTCAGGACGTTAGCCCCGAAGTAGATCGCGGTGTTGCTCACCAGTTTTCTAGTGTTGCTCATCGATTCGCGACACCGCTGGACACCAGGCCCTCAACGACTTTCAGTTGATCCTCGAGACTCATGTACGGATGCATCGGCAGGCTCATCACTTGTTCCGCCACTTCGTCGCCCAAGGGCAGGCTGACGCTGTTGTCGGCAACCGCCGGTTGCTTGTTCAACGGGATCGGATAGTGCACGGCGGTGGGAATGCCACGTTCCTTGAGCTGGGCTTGCACGCTGTCCCGGTTCCTGACCCTGATGGTGTACTGCGCATAGACGCTGGTGTTGTACGGCTCGACGTGGGGCGTCGCGCCGATTCCGGCATCGTGCAACAGACGTTCGTAGCTTTTTGCCACCTCTTGGCGCAGCAGGATTTCTTTTTCGAAAAGCTCCAGCTTGGCCAGCAGGATCGCCGCCTGCAGGGTGTCCAGCCGGCTGTTCACGCCGACCCGGATGTGATGGTAGCGACGGTCCTGGCCGTGCCGGGCGATCTGGCGCAGGACTACGGCCAGTTGGTCATCATTGGTGAAGATCGCCCCGCCGTCGCCATAGCAACCCAGTGGCTTGCTGGGAAAGAAGCTGGTGCAGGCGATGGTGGTCAGGTTGCAGGAGCGCTTGCCTTTATAGGTGGCGCCAAAGCTCTGTGCGGCATCCTCGATCACCGGGATACGGTACTTTGCGGCGATGCTGTTGATGGCATCGTAGTCCGCGCACTGGCCATAGAGGGACACCGGGATGATGGCCTTGGTTCGTGCAGTGATCGCGGCTTCCAGGCGCTGCGGATCGAGGTTGTAGGTACGCGGGTCGATATCCACGTAAACCGGCTTGGCGCCCAGCAAGGCCACGGTTTCCGCAGTGGCGATGTAGGTGAAGCCAGGGGTGATGACCTCGTCACCGGGAGCGACGCCCAGGGCCATCAAGGCAATCTGCAGCGCATCGGTGCCATTGGCACAGCTGATGCAGTGCCTGGCGCCTGTCAGGTTGGCGAGTTGGGTTTCCAGCTCGGCCACTTCCGGGCCGAGGATGTACTGGCCGTGGGCGAGTACTCGCTGGATGCCTGCGTCGATGCGATCCTTGATCAGTGCTTGTTGGCTTTTCAGGTCGATGAATTCGATCATGCTGGGCTCTGCTCCTTGCTCAGATGTTTACCGCGCAGGCTGTAGCGAGCCCCGGTGTGCGTGCATGTGGTGGTGGCGTCGCCTTCGACCGGCAGGTCCAGTTGCTCGCCGAACTCGCTCATCCAGCCGATCTGCCGGGCCGGTACGCCGACCATCAGGGCGTAGGCCGGTACGTCCTTGTTGATCACGGCGCCGGCGCCGACGAAGGCGAACTCGCCAATGGTCACCCCACAGACGATGGTGCAGTTGGCACCCAGCGTCGCGCCTTTCTTCACCAGGGTGTCACGGTACTGGTCCTTGCGCTCGATCAGCGAGCGGGGGTTGTAGACATTGGTGAAGACCATGCTCGGGCCGCAGAACACGCCCGCCTCGAGGGTCACGTTGTCGTACACCGAGACGTTGTTCTGGATCTTGCACTGGTCGCCGATCACCACCTGGTTGCCGACGAAGACGTTCTGCCCAAGCGACACCCCCTTGCCGATACGCGCGCCGCCGCAGACGTGCACGAAATGCCATACGCGGGAGCCTTCGCCAATTTGTGCGCCGTCATCGACTATGGCGCTGGGGTGTACTTGATAGGGCATGGGGACCTCAGCGAGCCAGGGAGGCGAGGAATGGGTGTCCTTCACCGTCTTGCGCGGCCAGCGGCTTGGCGCAACGGATGAACTCGACGGTTTCGACGCAGTGCCGCGCATCTTCGATGCCGTAGCCCTTGCCGTCCAGGATGGCTTGGTAGCTGACGGTATGCAGGTCGGTAAAACCTTCGGAGAACTCTATTTCCTGCCCATCGACGGTAATCGAGCGGTAGGTGGGTTTCTTGCCCTTGACGGCGTCAGGCAGGTCGTTCTGGTCGATCGACAGGAACCAGCGGACACGGGCGTTTTCATACTCCAGGTAGCCGGCAGCCTTGTAGGCATCGCTGTAGTGCACGACATTGCGCTGCAGCTTGCCGAAGATGAAGTGCAACATGTCGTAGAAGTGCACACCGATGTTGGTGGCTACGCCGAACGACTTGCGCAGGTCGCCCTTCCAGCTCTCCATGTACCAGTTGCCGCGGGAGGTGATGTAGGTCAGCTCGACTTCATGCTTGTGGTCACGCTGTTCACTGCGGACTTTTTCCTTGAGATCGATGATCGCCTGGTGGTGCCGCAGTTGCAGAATGTTCCACAGACGCTTGCCGGTCTCGCGCTCGGTCAGGGCCAGGTCATCGAGCAGGGCGCTGGTCGGAACCAGCGGCTTCTCGCAGATGACATCACAGCCCAGGCGCAGCGCTGCGGTGATATGCGGGTGATGCAGGTAGTTGGGGGAGCACACCGAGACGATATCCAGCGCCGTGGCCGGATCGCGCTTCAGGCGCCAGGCGTGATCATAGAAGCGCTCGAATTCGGTGAAGAACTCACTGCGTGGAGACAGGCTGTCGATGATGCCGACCGAGTCATTGATGTCATAGGCGCAAGCCAGCTCGTTACCCGTGTCCTTGATGGCTCGCATGTGACGTGGGGCTATGTAGCCGGCTGCGCCGATCAGGGCAAAACGTTTCACTAGGACGCTCCAAAATACAAGGTCCCGGACGAGCCGGGACTGGAAGAAATCAAGCCTTGACGATATGGGCTTCGGGTTGGCGGTACTTGCCGCGGCTATCGATGATCAACCGGGCACTGGACTTGATCAGCTCGTAGTCGAACTTGTCATGGTCGGTGGCAAGGACCACGGCGTCGAACTCCGCCAGGCTGCTGGCGGTCAGGGGGACGCTGGACAGATCGAAGTGGTGTTCACGCATCTTCGGGAACACCGGGACATGCGGGTCACTGTAGGCGACGATGGCGCCCTTGGCCTCCAGCAACTCCATGATCTCCACGGATGGCGATTCGCGCATATCGTCGACATTCTTCTTGTAGGCGATACCCAGCACCAGGATACGGCTGTCCTTGAGCGCACGGCGGCCATCGTTCAAGGCGTCCACCAGCTTGTTGACTACGTACTCCGGCATGGCCTGGTTGACCTCGCCGGAGAGTTCGATGAACCGTGTATGCAAGCCGTACTCGCGGGCCTTCCAGGTCAGGTAGAAAGGGTCGATCGGGATGCAGTGGCCACCCAGGCCGGGGCCAGGGTAGTAGGCGGTGAAGCCGAAGGGCTTGGTCGCCGCGGCATCCACCACTTCGAAGATATCGATGCCCATGCGATCGGCGACCACCTTCATTTCATTGACCAGGCCGATGTTGACCGCCCGATGGATGTTCTCCAGCAGCTTGGTCATCTCGGCGGCCTTGGTGGAGCTGACCAGCACCACCTTGTCGATCGCCTGCTCGTACAAGGCGACACCCACTTCGAGACAGGCTGCGGTATGGCCGCCCACTACCTTGGGAATGGTGCGGGTCTCGAAGTCGGGGTTGCCCGGGTCTTCACGCTCCGGCGAGTAGACCAGGAAGATGTTCTGGCCGACCTTGAGGCCCCCTTCTTCAACGCGAGGCAGTAGTTCTTCCTCCGTGGTCCCGGGATAGGTGGTGCTTTCCAGCGATACCACCTGGCCGGCGCGCAGGTAAGGTTTGAGCGAGTCGGTGGTGTTGATCACGAAACTCATGTCGGGTTCGCGATATTTGTTCAGTGGAGTAGGAACGCAGAGGATCAAGGCATCGCATTCGCTGACACGGCTGAAGTCCACGGTCGCTTCGAAGCCGCTGGCATGGGCTGCGGCAATCTTGCTGGCGGGAATGTGCTCGATGTAGCTCTGCCCGGCATTCAGTTGGTTGACTTTGTTCTGATCGACATCAACACCCAGCACACGAAAACCGATTGCGTTGTAGCGCAACATCAACGGCAGACCGACATAACCCAGCCCGATAATACCGATCAGCGCTTCTTTGCTCTTGAACTTCTCAATGCTTGCCTGTTTGATGTCTGACATCAATTAAAACTCCAACTTGACTGCGTCTTAATATTTAGTAAGTGCTTAACTTCAACTTTTAATAGGCTGGAAGTTTTAACTTTGGATGATTGGAAATTAATTGCTAGAACCTGGGGTAGTCTCAGGCTGGAGATACGAGTAGGTCCAGGCCTTTAGCATGTCTGACGTTTTCACAAGATCTTTCTCACCCATCCAATGGGCACGGTTCCAAGCTCACGGGGCGCATATGCCAAGTTCGCCTTGCAGTGAGAAGCGATCGCCGACGATGTGATCCCGTGCCTCCGGTGCCCTGCACAACCCCGCATTGCCTGAAAATCTGGCTCTAGTTAGCGAGGCATTTTACCTCTATTCGGGGTAATGTCCGATAGCCTCATTCAGGACTTCTTTGCTAGCGCGTCGGATTCTTGCTCCCCGCAGGTCTTTTGCATGCTCAAGCACGGGGTGCTGGCAGCGGGAGCGGTTCCAGCCGAAAGGTGCCCGCCACAGGGTGGCGAGGTCCTGGTCGAAAAATGATCGACGTCATGAAACCCTTGTAGTTCAAGGCGTGTACTGGCTTTCGCGCAGGTTATCCACAAGCGGTTCCACAGGGATTGGGGGTAAGCGACGCACCGATCGATGACTACTTGATGAATCTGGTCAAAAATTGGTCATCGCTCTGCAGGCCTCGTCCGGAAAGGGCCGGAGTGAGTTTTGCGCAGGTTGTCCACAGGCGGTTCCACAGAGATTGGGAGTAAGCGCATGCCGCGCCTGGAATGGTCCCAGGCGCTGGTCAAAAAATGAGCTTTATTCTGTAGGCCTTGCAGGGCCTGGGCTGGAGCTGGTTTCCCGCAGGTTATCCACAGTCGGCTCCACAGGGATTGGGGGTAAGCAATACACCGGAATGTGACATTTCGAGGTCGCTGATCAAAAAACAGACGGCCGGTCCTGGGCCTTTCAGGGCAAGGGCTGTAGACGCTTTCACTCAGGTTATCCACAAGCGGTTCCACAGCAGGTGTGGGTAAGGGCGTCGGGTCAGCGACAGCCTAGCGACTCCCAGACTCTCTGGGCGCTGTGGTGCAGGATGCCGTGGCGTCGGGCCAGGGCCTGGCGGTCCTTGCTGTAGCCGCCGCCGATCACTCCCACCACCGGGATATCCCGGCCCAGGCACTGGCGCATGACCCGTTCGTCGCGCTCGGCCACCCCGGCGTCGGTGAGCTTGAGGTAGCCCAGGGCGTCGTCCTGGTGTACGTCGACCCCGGCGTCGTACAGCACCAGGTCCGGCTGGTACAGCGGCAGCAGGTAGTTGAGGGCATCGTCCACCACCTCCAGGTACTCGGCATCGCCCATGCCCATGGCCAGGGGAATGTCCCAGTCGCTCTGGGCCTTGCGCACCGGGAAGTTCTTTTCGCAGTGCAGCGAGACGGTCACCGCATCGGCGGTGTGCTGCAAGATCCGCGCGGTGCCGTCGCCCTGGTGCACGTCGCAATCGAAGATCAGTACCCGTCCAACGCGCCCGCTTTCCAGCAGGTAATGGCTGATCACCGCCAGGTCGTTGAAGATGCAGAAGCCGGCTGGATAGTCGTAGTGGGCGTGGTGGGTACCGCCGGCCAGGTGGCAGGCCAGGCCGTGTTCCAGCGCCTGCTCGGCGGCCAGCAGCGAACCGCCGACCGCGCGCACGGTGCGCCGGGCCAGGGCTTCGCTCCAGGGCAGGCCCAGGCGCCTTTGGTCTTCCCGGGACAACTCGCCATTCATGTAGCGCTCGATATAACCAGGGTCGTGGGCCAGCGCCAGGACTTCGGCCGGGCACAGCTGCGGGCGCAGCAGGTCGGTATCCCGGGTGAGGCCGCTGTCCACCAGGTGGTCGCGCAACAGGCGAAACTTGTCCATGGGGAAGCGGTGCTCCGGGGGGAATTCCGGGCTGTAGTCGTCGTGGTAGATCAGCGGCAATGTCATGGCATTTTCTTAGAAGGACCCGTGAAGGATCCTACCAGCGATGTAGACTTGCACCCATGAAAACGGAGGGCACCGATGGAGCCGATACTGCAACTGGAAAGCGCGCGCCTGGTGCTGCGCCAATGGCGTGACGACGACTTGCAGGCTTTTGCGGCAATGTGTGCCGATCCGCAGGTCATGCGCTACTTTCCGGCACCCTTGAGCCGTCTGGAGAGCGCCGCCTTGATCGGCCGCATACGCGGGCATTTCGCCGAGCATGGTTTTGGCACCTGGGCCCTGGAGCGCAAGGACAACGGCGCCTTCATCGGTTTTACCGGCCTGGGCGTGGTAGGTTTCGAAGCGCCTTTCACCCCGGCGGTGGAGATCGGCTGGCGCCTGGCCCGCGAGCATTGGGGCCTGGGTTATGCCAGCGAGGCGGCCTGGACGGCGTTGCGTTGCGCGTTCGAGCGCCTGGCCCTGGACGAAGTGGTAGCCTTCACCACCCGGACCAACCTGGCGTCGCAGAAAGTGATGCAAGCCATTGGCATGCAGCATGCCGTCCAGGGGGACTTCGAACATCCCAAGCTCGCCGGCGATCACCCATTGCGCGAGCATGTGCTGTACCGCATCACCCGTGAACAATGGTTGGAAACCTTGCATGGATAGCAATCGCGCATGTTTAGAATGTGCCGATGAGGTTGCTTGCCCCGAATCGATTTGACCGCCGCAGCCGAGATTGCGCGGTTTTGCTCTGTGTGAGGAGAGTCTGAATGAGTCATGTGCTGGATGATCTGGTCGATCTTTTGACCTTGGAACCCATCGAGGAAAACCTGTTTCGTGGGCGCAGCCAGGACCTGGGTTTTCGCCAGCTGTTCGGGGGCCAGGTACTCGGCCAATCGCTGTCCGCCGCCAGCCAGACGGTAGAGGAGGCGCGCCATGTGCATTCCATGCACGGTTACTTCCTGCGCCCCGGGGACGCTGCCTTGCCGGTGGTCTACCAAGTGGACCGGGTCCGCGATGGCGGCAGCTTCAGCACCCGGCGCGTGACGGCGATCCAGAAGGGCAATCCGATCTTCACCTGCAGCGCTTCGTTCCAGTACGACGAGCAGGGTTTCGAGCACCAGAGCGGCATGCCCCAGGTGGTCGGCCCGGAGAACCTGCCCTCGGAGCTGGAGATCGCCACCCAGCGCGCGCACCTGATTCCCGAGCACATGCGGGAAAAGCTGCTGTGCCCCAAGCCCATCGAAGTGCGCCCGGTGACCGAGAGGGACCCGTACAACCCGCAGCCGATGGATCCGGTGAAGTACGTCTGGTTCCGCGCAGACGGCACCCTGGCCGACAACCCGGCGCTGCACAAGTACCTGCTGGCCTATGCCTCGGACTTCGGCCTGCTGGTCACCTCGCTGCTGCCCCATGGCAAGTCGGTCTGGCAGAAGGATATGCAAGTGGCCAGCCTCGACCACGCCCTGTGGTTCCACGCCGACCTGCGTGCCGATGACTGGCTGCTGTATGCCATGGACAGCCCATGGGCCGGCAACTCCCGGGGCTTCTCCCGGGGCAGCGTGTTCAACCGTGCCGGCCAGTTGGTCGCTTCGGTGACCCAGGAAGGGTTGATCCGCCATCGCAAGGATTGGGCATGAGCCTTTCGGATATCGAGCATTGGGTGTTCGACATGGACGGCACCCTGACCATCGCCGTGCATGACTTCGAAGCGATCCGCCAGGCGTTGTCGATCCCGGCGGATGAAGACATCCTCACGCACCTGGCGGCCTTGCCGGCGGATGAGTCCGCGGCCAAGCATGCCTGGCTGCTGGAGCACGAGCGTGACCTGGCCCTGGGTTCGCGCCCAGCGCCGGGCGCGGTGGAACTGGTGCGGGACCTGGCCGGGCGCGGATATCGCCTGGGCATCCTCACTCGCAATGCCCGCGAGCTGGCCCACGTGACCTTGCAAGCCATCGGCCTGGCCGACTGCTTCGCCCAGGCCCATGTGCTGGGCCGCGACGAGGCCCCGCCCAAGCCCCATCCCGGTGGCCTGCTGAAGCTGGCCCAGGCCTGGGGTGTGGCTCCGCAGCGCATGGTGATGGTCGGCGATTACCGCTTCGACCTGGACTGCGGCCGCGCCGCCGGTACCCGCACGGTGCTGGTCAACCTGCCGGACAACCCCTGGCCGGAACTGACCGACTGGCATGCGCAGGATTGCGCGCAGTTGCACCGCCTGTTGCGGGCTTGAGGCCGGGCGCGGTTCTACTTGAACAGCGCCGCCTGGCCCTGGGCCGAGGTGAACATCTTGTCCCCGTCATGACCGACCCCCGGCACCTCTACCAGGCGTTGGGCCAGGCCCTGGGGATGACGCCTTAGCAGGTAGTCGAAATAGTTGTGCCCGCGCGCCAGGCGATAGGCGCCCTGGGCCTCGGCGGCGCAGCTCTTGTCCAGGGCCGGGTGCCGAGGGTCGATGTCCTGTTGTCCCAGCAGGTAGGTAATATCCCGCCCCGCATAACGCTGCTCCAGCTGTTCCGGCATTTGCCGGGCGACATAGGCCGGGCGTCGTTCCAGGCCGTATTTCCACTGGTTGAATCCGCGGCAGGCGGCTGGCTCGACGGCTACCGGGCGCCAGGCGTCGAAGTAGGCGTAGGACGAAGGATTGGCGACCACGAAGCGCAGGCCGATTCCGGCCCGCTGCAGTTCGGCATGGTCGCCGCTGGCCAGGGCGTAGCGTTGCACCACCTGGGCACCGCCCGAGTGGCCGGCGACCACCACTTCCTGCAGGTTGGGAAAGCGCTGGCGATCGCCCAGGCGCAGCAGGATGGCGTCCAGTGCCGCGTAGGAGCTCAGCGCCTGGGGGGCGGTGGCTGGCTCGCCGCCCATCCAGGCGTTGCCCTGCCAGCGCAACAGGCTGCTGGGCAGGTGATGGCGGGCAATGTCGTGCTGATTGAGAAACTGCGGGGCGATCACCAGGGTCGTGGCGTCTTGCCCGGCCAGCCTGGCGGCGCTTTCGCCGCTGTGCAGGTAGGTCTGGGCGTTGCGCAGGCGGCCATGGACGATCACCAGGGCCCGCTGTATGCCTGGCAATGGCTGGCGCCAGTCCTGGCTCAGGCCCAGGGCCAGTTCACCGGCTGGCAGTTCCAGTCGCCCGGGGCTGATGATCTTGACCCCATGCCCCGCAGCCTGGGCGCCCAGGCTGCCCAGGCACAGCAGCGCCGCGAGCAGGCGGCGCATCTACAGGCTCTTGGCGGCGAAGGTGTCGCACTGGCCGACCTGGCCCTGGCTGAAACCGGTCTTGAACCAGCGTACCCGCTGGGCCGAGGTGCCGTGGGTGAAGGAATCCGGTACCACCCGGCCCTGGCCCTGCTGCTGCAGGCGGTCGTCGCCGATGGCGTTGGCGGCGTTCAGGGCTTCTTCCACGTCCCCGGGTTCCAGCCAGTTCAAGCGTTTTTGCGCGTGGTAGGCCCAGACGCCGGCCAGGCAGTCGGCCTGCAACTCCTGGCGTACCAGCAGGCCACCGTCGCCTTCCATCTGCCGACCCTGCTGGCGGGCCGCCTGCATCTTGGCCGAGACCCCGAGCAAGGTCTGCACGTGGTGGCCCACCTCATGGGCGATCACGTAGGCCTGGGCGAAGTCGCCAGCGGCGGAAAAGCGCTGGGCCATTTCCCGGAAGAAATCCATGTCCAGGTACACCTGGCGATCGGCTGGGCAATAGAAGGGACCGCTGGCCGAAGTGGCGGCGCCACAGGCGGACGTGACCCGGCCACGGAACAGGATCAGCTTGGGCGCCTGGTACTGGCGGCCGGCCTGCTGGAAGATCTGGCCCCAGGTGTCCTCGGTATCGCCGAGGATTGCGCGGACGAATTCCGCCTGTTCATCGTTGGCCGGTGGCGCCTTGCGTTCCTGGGTGGTGGCCGGGGCCGAGACCTGGCCGCCGCCCTGGCCGAGCAGTTGCCCGAGGATCTGCAGCGGGTCCTGGCCGGTGGCCCAGCCGATGCCGACGATCAGCACAATCGCCGTCAGGCTCAACCCCTTGCCGCCGCCGAAGCGCAAGCCGCCACCACCACCACCGCCGCTGCTGTCATCTCGCACATCCACGACGTTGTCGCTGCGCCGGCCTTTTTTCCAAAGCATGGGGGAGTCCTCGTTTCTTCTGCTGGTCAGTGTTGCTGCTGGCTGGAACCGGCGCCAGTCCGGTCGTCAGGGATTTTTGCCCACGCTACCATGGCCCGGCACCGGGTCGGCCGGTTGCAAGCGCATTTTGGGGCTCCCTATTGAACATCGATACCCGCATCAAATTCCGTCACCTGGTGGGTTTTCTTGAAATGGCCCGCCAGGGCAGCCTGGCCCGGGCCGCCGATGTGCTGGCGGTGAGCCAGCCGGCGATGTCCAAGACCCTCAAGGAACTGGAGACCTTGCTGGACACCCGGTTGTTCGAGCGCAGCAAGGCCGGGCTCAGCCTGACCGAGGCCGGGCGGGCCTTCCTGCGTTATGCCGGCCCTTCGGTGCAGGCCCTGCGGGAAGGAGTCAGCAGCTTGCGCGGTGGCGAGCATGCCGGGCAGGCGGTGCGTATCGGCGTGCTTTCTACGGTGGAGAGCCTGTTGCTGCCGGAGGTGCTGCGGCGTTTGCACCAGCGGCATGGGGCGCTGACGCTCAGCGTGGTCACCGGCCCCAGTGCCTACCTGCTCTCGCAATTGCGGGTCGGCGACCTGGACCTGGTGGTGGGGCGCATGACCGAGAGCCCGGAGATCCAGGGCCTGAGCTTCGAGCATCTGTACAACGAGTCCATGACCCTGGTGGCGCGCCCCGGGCATCCGTTGGCCAGCGGACTGCTCGACCGTGGGGCCGTCGGTCGTTATCCGCTGGTGCTGCCGCTGGCTGGCACCAGTATCCGCAAGCATGCCGACAGCCTGTTCGTGCAGTGCGGCATTGCCCAGTCGCCACAACGCCTGGAAACCCTGTCGCTGGCCCTGGGCCGGCGCTACACCTTGTCCAGCGATGCGTTGTGGATCGCGCCGCTGGATGCGGTGCGCCTGGACCTGGCCAGTGGCGAACTGCTGGAGCTGGACCTGGGGTTGCGCGAGCCCGGTGGCTCGGTGGGGATCTCCAGCAATGCCAGCCTGCCGTTGCCGCTGGCGGCGCAATGGGCGGTGCAGGTGTTGCGGGAGGTCGGGCTGGCCTATCGCGAGGGGCGATATCCTTAACCTTCCGGTTATGGATGAGCGCCGGTTTTTCAATATTCCGCCGGCCTGGTTTGTTTGAAGCTCTACAAGCTGCGCTCCAGAACTCAAACAACAGGAGACCGACATGTCCGATGCAGACGGCAGTCGCTTCGTGATTCGCGACCGTGACTGGCACCCCAAGGCCCTGACGCCCGACTACAAGAGTTCCATCACCCGTTCCCCGCGCCAGGCGCTGGTGAGCATTGTCCAATCGCCCAGTGAAACCGGCGGTCCGGACTTTTCCAAGCTGCGCCTCGAACGCCTGGACAACGACCTGCTGCGCAATTTCGACAACGGCGGCTTGCCGGTGGGAGAGCGGATCATCGTCGCCGGGCGGGTATGCGACCAATACGGCAAGCCGGTGCCCCATACCCTGGTGGAAATGTGGCAGGCCAATGCCGGCGGCCGCTATCGGCACAAGAACGACCGCTACCTGGCGCCCCTGGACCCGAATTTCGGCGGGGTCGGGCGGACCCTCACCGATCGCGACGGCTACTACAGCTTCCGCACCATCAAGCCTGGCCCCTATCCATGGCGCAACGCTCCCAACGACTGGCGCCCGGCGCACATTCATTTCTCCATCAGCGGTCCGGCGATCGCCACGCGGCTGGTCACCCAGCTGTACTTCGAAGGCGATCCGCTGATTCCGCTGTGCCCGATCGTCAAGTCGATCGCCAGCCCGGAGGCGGTGCAGAGCCTGATCGCCCGGCTGGACATGAGTAACGCCAACCCCATGGATTGCCTGGCCTATCGCTTCGACATCGTGCTGCGTGGCCAGCGCCGGACCCATTTCGAGAACTGCTGAGGAACCCGCCATGCCCGTTCGACTGTTGCCGGAAACCCCCTCGCAAACCGCCGGGCCCTACGTGCATATCGGCCTGGCCCTGGCCGCCGCGGGAAATCCCTCCCGGCCCGAGGAAATCAGCAATCGGCTGGCCAGGGAGGATGCTCCGGGCGAGCACATCCTGCTGTTGGGCCACGTCTACGATGGCAATGGCCACCTGGTACGCGACTCGTTCCTGGAGTTCTGGCAGGCCAATCATGAAGGCATTCATGACCCGATCTTCGATACGGAAAAACCCTTCAACTGCTTCGGCCGGGCCGCCACCACTTTCGATGCTGGAGAGTGGATTGTGCATACAGTCAAGCCTGGAATTGTAAACAATACCGCCGGCCTGCCCATGGCGCCGCACATCAACGTGATGCTGTTCGCCCGGGGGATCAACATCCACCTGCACACCCGCTTGTACTTCGCCGATGAGCCGCAAGCCAACCAGCAGTGCCCGGTGCTGAACCTGATCGAGCAGCCGCAGCGCCGGGAAACCTTGCTGGCGTGGCCTTGCGAGGTCGATGGCTTGCGTGCCTATCGTTTCGACATCCGGCTTCAGGGCGAGGGCGAGACGGTGTTCTTCGATTTCTAGGTCGTTGCCCTGGTGCGCTCCGGCTGGCGGTTCAGCGTGGGTTCCAAGTTGTAGAAGATCTGTAACCGAGGGGGCTGGCGGCCCCCCTCGGCGCTTTCTTTCGCGACCTGACGCAGCCCATAATCGCCGGCTTGTGAGTGATGGCTGTGAGCCCAGAATGACAATGACCAGTGAACGCTCCGTTGTGCCTGACAAAGCTGCTCTCGCGCCGCGCAAGAGCCGCAAGAACAACCCGGAAAAGACCCGCGAGAACATCCTCCAGGAGGCGGTTATCGAGTTCGTGCAGCAGGGGCTTTCCGGGGCTCGGGTGGACGCCATCGCCGAGCGTATCCACACCTCCAAGCGCATGATCTATTACTACTTCGGCAGCAAGGAGCAGCTGTACGTCGAAGTGCTGGAGAAGCTCTATGGCGATATCCGCAGCACCGAAAGCCGCCTGCAGCTGACGGAGCTGACGCCACCGCAAGCCATTCGCCGCCTGGTGGAGTTCACTTTCGACCACCATGATCACAACGCGGATTTCGTGCGGATCGTCAGTATCGAGAACATCCACAACGCCGAGTACGTGAAGCAGTCGCAGGTGATCAAGGCGATGAACAACAGCGTCCTGCATGCCCTGGACGAAATCCTCGCGCGCGGAGTCAAAGAGGGCCTGTTTCGCAGTGGGTTGAATGCCCTGGATGTGCATTTGCTGATCAGTTCGTTCTGCTTCTTCCGGGTTTCCAATCGCCATACCTTCGGCGAGATCTTCCAGCTCGACCTGCCGGATGAGACGGTCAAGCGCCGGCATCGGGAAATGATCTGCGAATCGGTGCTGCGCTACCTGCAAGCCTGAGTGGCCGCCGGCATTGGCATGGGCCATGGCCGCCCATTAAAATCGCATGCGCGAGCCAGCCGGCTCCATGACATTTCCCTCGACAAGGAAGGCTCCATGGGCAACCCCGTCCCCACCCTGAAAATCATCCTGATCCTGATGATCGTCGTCGACGGTTTCTGGTTCGGCGAGCGCTTGCTGTCCATGGCTGGCATCAGCCTGCTCGACTGGCTGCCGACCCAGCTGATCAACCTGCTCGGCATTCTCAGCAGCATGTTGCTGATCCTCTTCAACGTGCTGTTGCTCGGCCTGCTCTCGCGTTTGCAGCTCAAGTCCGAATGAGCCATCGGCCCCAGGCGTGACCTGTGGCTGATGGTTATGGCAATTGAAAATCATTCTCGACTAGCCGTAAGATGCCCGGCAATTTCCTATATGCGCCAGGGAGTCGGTTTGTCGGACGTGGATCTCAAGGGACTGTTTCTCAAGCATGCCGCTGCCTTGCGTGGGTACCTGGCACGCCGAGTACGGGACCCGCAATTGGCTGCTGACCTGGTGCAGGAGAGCTTCCTGCGGCTGGCCGAGCAGACCCGTGGCGCGCCGATCGACAATTCCCAGGGCTATCTCTATCGCACGGCGAACAATCTCTTGATCGATCATGTCCGGCAGGAAGCCCGGCGCAAGACCGAAGCCGTGCCCCATGAAGTGCTGGCCGAGATCGAGGATGACGGAGCCGGGCTGGAGGCACAGGCGATGGCTCTGCAACAGCGCATGGCATTGAAACAGGCAGTGGCCGAGCTACCTGAGCGAACTCGGGAGATCTTCCGCTTGAACCGTATCGAAGGCATGACCCACGCCGAGGTCGCGCGACACCTGGACATCTCCGACAGCTCGGTGCAGAAGCACCTGTCCAAGGCCCTGGCTTATGTGATGCAGCGCCTGCAGGCTACCGATGGTCGGCCGGGCGACCCGTGAATTACGGTAAACGCCGAACTCAGACGTCACTGCTTATACATAACGAGAAATCGAGATTCACACGTGAATAGCCAGGGTTCGCAAGAGCAGAGTATTACCGAGGCCGCCGCCGACTGGGCGGTGCGTCTGCACGCCGGGCCGCTGGGGCCCGGCGAGCAGGCCGAACTTGCCCAATGGCAGGCCGCCGATCCACGCCACCTCCAGGCCCTGGCTTTTGCCCAGCAGACCTGGGAGGCCCTGGGCGAACTGCGCCTGGACCCGCAACCAGGTACTGGCGACACCCCACGTCGGTCCCTGCGCAGTACCACGGCCGTGGCCCGCCGGCCTCGTCGCCGGCGTTGGCTGCCTCGGGCTGCCAGTGCTGCGGTGCTGGTCCTGGCGGTGGCTCTGGGCGGCTGGCAAGCGCCCAAGGCATGGCTGTACCTGGAGGCTGACTACCAGACCGCCAAGGGTGAGCTACGTACCGTGCACCTGGCCGATGGCAGTACGGTCGAGCTGGACGCATCCAGCGCCATCAGCCTGGATTTCACCAACAGCCAGCGCCGGGTTCGCTTGCTCGCCGGCTCAGCGGTGTTCGACGTGGCGCCCATGACCGGCGACGAACAGCGGCCGTTCGTGGTCAGCAGCGCCGGTGGCCAGACCCGGGCCTTGGGGACTCGCTTCGTGGTCGGCCGGGAAGGCGCGCAGCAGGCTTGGGTCGGAGTGTTGCAGCACAGTGTCGCGGTGAGCCTGGATGCTCCGGCGCGACAGGGCGCTTCCGAGCAGGTCCTGCAGGAAGGCCAGAGCGCACGCTATAGCCCCGGTTCGGGAGTGGTATCCCTGGATGGGCTGGACCTGCAGCGTGCTACCAGTTGGCGCCGGGGCGTGCTGGTGTTCGACCGCGAGCCACTGGCCGCGGTGATCGAGCGCTTGAACCGCTATCGCCCTGGACGAGTGGTGTTGACCAACGAGGCCCTGGGCCAGCGCCAGGTCAGCGGGGTATTCCAGCTGGACATGCTCGACGCGGCCCTGGCCAGCCTGACCCAGGAGTTGCAGGTCCGGCGTTTCGACCTGGCCGGAGTCAGCCTGATTTACTAGGGCTGCGGGCCTTTTTCCAGCTTCTTGAAAAATAATCGGAAAAAACCTTACTGAGTTTTCCTGCCTGGCACGTCTAGCTAACTGAGATGCATTCGCATAAACAGAAATGGCCGACGCAGGAATGACGAACATGAGGTTGGGCAGTCGCACTGGAGTTCACATCGCAGGTCGTTTGGCCCTGGCCATCCACCTGGGTGTAGCAGGGCTGTTGGCGGGAAGTGGCTCGCTGTATGCGGCGCAACCCCTGGACGGCGCCGGGCAGCAAGCCGAACGGCGCAATGGCCTGGACTTCGACATTCCCGCCCAGGCCCTGGGTAGCGCCGTGCTGGCCTTTGCCGAGCAGGCCGGGGTGCAAGTGCTGTTCGACAGCCAGCGCCTGCATGGCCTGCAGAGTTCGTCGCTCAAGGGGCGCTACAGCGCCGAAGAGGGCCTGGCCCGCTTGCTCGGCACTGCCCCGGTGAAGTACCACTTCACCAGCGAACGGCAGGTGACCCTGAGCCGGGTGGATACCGAGCAGGGCGGCGCGCTGGCCCTGGCCCCCACCACGATCTCCGGCAATCTCGAAGCCCGCGAGCGGGACTGGACCTATACCGCGCCGCGCTCGGTGAGCCAGGTCACTCGTGAACAACTCGACCGCAACCCGCCACGCCATGCAGCCGACATGCTGGAGGAAACTTCCGGCGTGTACTCGGCGGTCAGCCAGCAGGACCCGGGCCTGTCGGTGAACATCCGGGGAATCCAGGACTACGGCCGGGTCAACATGGCGGTGGACGGCATGCGCCAGAACTACCAGCAAAGCGGTCACCAGCAGCGCAACGGCACCTTGTACATCGATCCGGAACTGCTGTCCGAGGTGGTGGTGGAGAAGGGCGCCACCTCTACCATGGGCGGTGCCGGGGTGATTGGCGGCATTGCCAACTTCCGCACCCTGGAGGCCCGCGACCTGATCAAGCCCGGGCAGGAAATCGGCGGGCGGATCCGCGCCACCACCGGCCTGGGCGGCAGGCGCAACGGTACCCACTTCATCGGCAGTTCCGCCTTCGCCATCGGCACCCAGGCCTGGGACATGCTGCTGGCCGCCAGCGAACGGCACCTGGGCGACTTCAATCCGGGTACCAAGGGCGGGATCGGGGAATTGCGCACCGGGAGCTGGATGGATCCGACGATCAATGATCGGGTGAAGCATTCCAAGGTGGCTTACTCAGGTTCGGTGATGCGCTCGCGCCTGGCCAAGCTGGGGCTCAACCTGCCGCAGGACCAGCGCCTGCAACTGAGCTACCTGACTACCCAGGTGTCCTACGAGGACGCCAACATGATGAATACCCAGAACAAGGACCGGCTCTGGGAGAAGCTCGGCGGCAGCGATGTGCGTTCGCAGAACTTCGCCCTCGACTACAGCTACGCCCCGGACAATCCGCTGATCGATTTCAAGGCCAAGCTCTACTACGTCGACAACCGCAACGACCAGAGCACCCTCAAGCGGGGTATCAGCCCCGGCTACTCGATCACCTACCAGACCGATACCTATGGCGTTCAGGCGCAGAACACCTCGACCTTCGCCCTGAGCGAGCTGTCCACGGTCAAGGCCAACTACGGCCTGGAGTTCTTCTACGACAAGGTTCGCCCGGACTCCAGCCAGCCGGTGCCCACTGGCTCGGCGGTCAATGCTTCGCCCGCAGCGAGCATGACCCCCGAGGGCGACCGGGCACTGGGCAGCCTGTTCACCCGCCTGGACTACGACTATGACGGCTGGCTGAACCTCAATGCCGGCGTGCGCTACGACCGTTATCGGCTGCGCGGCGAAACCGGGCTCAACACCCGCACCTTCGTGATCGGCAAGACGCCCCAGCAGGTCACCGTACCCGTGGATTACGACATCGACAGGATGGAAGGGCGTTTCTCCCCGACCTTCGGCCTGTCGGTCAAGCCAGGGGTGGAGTGGCTGCAGTTGTTCGCCAGCTACGGCAAGGGCTGGCGCCCGCCGGCGGTGACCGAAACCATGATCACCGGTCGTCCCCATGGTGGCGGTTCGGAGAGCATGTATCCCAACCCTTTCCTCAAGCCCGAGCGCTCCAGCAGTTGGGAGGTGGGCTTCAATATCTTCAAGGAAAACCTCTGGATCGATGAGGATCGCCTGGGGATCAAGGTCGCCTATTTCGATACCCGGGTCGAAGACTTCATCTACATGGCCATGGGTGTACAGCCCCCGGGTTATGGCATGGCCGGAATTGGCAACAGCGCCTATGTCAACGACCTGAGCGGCACGCGCTTCAGGGGCGTCGAATACCAGTTGGACTATGACACCGGCCGCGCCTATGGCCAGCTCAACTACACCCACATGATCGGCGACAACGAGTACTGCATGAAGACCGCATGGATGGGCGGCGTGACCCAGCCGGTGAAGAACGGTACCGGGCGCAAGGCGATCGTCACCGGCATGCGCCCCGACGATGCTGCCAACAACGCCACTCAATGCAAGGCCGCGATCCTCGGCTCCGCCGAACACATGCCCATGGATCGCGGCACCCTGACCCTGGGCGCGCGCTTTTTCGAGCGCAAGCTGGATGTCGGCGCCCGTGCTCGCTACAGCGCCGGGTACTCGGTCGGAGGTGGCGCGACTGTCAGCCAGTCCGGTGTCTATCCCGCCGACTGGAAGCCCTACACCGTTTACGACCTCTACGGCAGCTACCGGGTCACCGATGAGCTGACCTTGCGCCTGGCCATGGAGAACGTCACCGACCGCGCCTACCTGGTGCCCATGGGCGATGTGCTGGCCTTCACTCTTGGCCGTGGCCGGACCATGCAGGGCACCGTGGAATACCAGTTCTGACCGCTTTTGCCCAGTGAAGGGCAAAACCGCAGCAGGCATCAGCGTGCTGCGGACATGACCCACCCATGTATTGGAGTTTTGCATGAGCATTTCGATCTCTTACAGCGCTACCTACGGCGCTAACACTGTCGCCCAGTACCTGAACGACTGGTCGGCCTACTTCGGCGACGTCAACCATCGTCCAGGCCAGGTGGTCGACGGCACCAACACCGGTGGCTTCAATCCAGGTCCGTTCGACGGTACCCAGTACGCCATCAAGAGCACCGCCAGCGACGCGGCCTTCGTCGCCGATGGCAACCTGCACTACACCTTGTTCAACCAGCCGAGCCATACCCTGTGGGGTTCGCTGGATACCGTCTCCCTGGGTGACACCCTCACCGGTGGCTCGGGCAGCAATTACAGTCTGGTCAGCCAGGAGGTCAGCTTCAGCAACCTGGGCCTGAACAGCCTGAAGGACGAAGGCCGTGCGGGCGAAGTGCACAAGGTGGTCTACGGCCTGATGAGCGGCGACAGCTCGGCGCTGGCAGGAGAGATCGACGCACTGCTCAAGGCGATCGACCCGAGCCTCTCGGTGAACTCCACCTTCGACGACCTGGCCGCCGCCGGCGTCGCCCATGTCAATCCGGCACCGGCCGCCGCCGATGTGGGCCTAGTGGGTGTGCAAGACGTGGCCCAGGACTGGGCGCTGGTCGCCTGAGTGCAGGCTTGAGGCAAAAAAAAGCGAATGCAGGATCGCTCCTCCATTCGCTGGCTTGACTCACCGCCGCCGCCCGAGTTGTCGAAGGCCAGGGCGGCGGCGGTGGCAAATTCTGGGGAGCGCCGCGGTGCCTGTCAACGTGCCGGGCGTGCCTCCTACCGCTCCATCCTGTCTGGGTGGAGGGCTACCTATACGTTAATTTTCCACAGGACATCTGGATGAGCAGGCCGAACTCACTTGCCGCTTCCGAGACGC
This sequence comes from Pseudomonas piscis, assembly GCF_009380155.1. Classification (GTDB taxonomy): domain Bacteria; phylum Pseudomonadota; class Gammaproteobacteria; order Pseudomonadales; family Pseudomonadaceae; genus Aquipseudomonas; species Aquipseudomonas piscis. Next base: position 220,013 of record NZ_WHUV01000007.1, read on the forward strand.
TGGCGGCCCTGGCGGCCTACAAGAAAGGTTTCTTCAACATCGGCCTGTTCTCGGCGGTGATCAACTTGCTGATGCTGGCCCCGGCCCTGTACATGCTGCAGGTCTATGACCGGGTCCTGGCCTCGGGCAACCAGATGACCCTGCTGATGCTGACCCTGATGATCCTCGGGCTGTTCGGCTTGATGGGGGCCCTGGAGTGGGTGCGCAGCCAACTGGTGATCCACCTCGGCACGCAGATGGACATGCGCCTGAACCAGCGGGTCTATGACGCCGCGTTCGAGGCTCAGCTCAAGGGCAGCCCGCAGGCGGCCGGCCAGGCGTTGAGCGACCTGACGGCGCTGCGCCAGTTCGCCACCGGCAATGCCTTGTTCGCCTTCTTCGATGCGCCGTGGTTCCCGGTGTACCTGCTGGTGATCTTCCTCTTTCATCCCTGGCTCGGGTTGCTGGCCCTGGGCGGTGCGGTGCTGCTGGTGGTGCTGGCCTGGATCAACCAGCACATCTGCCAGGCCCCCCTGGCCCAGGCCAGCCAGTTGTCCATCGCCACCAGCCAACAGGCCAGCGCCAACTTGCGCAACGCCGATGCGATCGAGGCCATGGGCATGCTGGGAGCCTTGCGTGCGCGCTGGTTCGTCGGTCACCAGGGTTTTCTCGCCCAGCAGAACCTGGCCAGTGAAAAGACCGCGGCCATCAGCGCCTGGTCCAAGGGCGTGCGCATGGCCTTGCAATCCCTGGTGCTGGGCCTGGGGGCGTGGCTGGCGGTAGAGGGCCAGATCACCCCGGGCATGATGATCGCCGGTTCGATCCTGATGGGCCGGGTGCTCAGTCCCATCGACCAACTGATCGCAGTCTGGAAGCAGTGGAGCTCGGCGCGCCTGGCCTATGAGCGCTTGTCGGAACTGTTGCAGGCCCACCCTTCGCGGCCGCTGCGCATGAGCTTGCCCCCGCCCAAGGGCGAGCTGAGCGTCGAGCAACTGAGCGCATGCGCTCCTGGAAGCCGTCGGCCGGCCCTGGCCAACCTCGGTTTCAGCCTGGCGGCTGGCCAGGTCCTGGGGGTGATCGGGCCGTCCGGTTGCGGCAAGTCGACCCTGGCGCGGCTGCTGGTGGGGGCCTGGACGCCGCTGGCGGGCAAGGTGCGCCTCGATGGCGCGGACCTCGCCCAGTGGGACAAGCAGCAGCTGGGTCCGCATATCGGCTACCTGCCCCAGGACATCCAACTGTTCGCCGGCAGCATCGCCGAGAACATCGCGCGCTTCGGCCAGGTGGATTCGGAGCAGGTGCTGCAAGCCGCGCAACTGGCCGGGGTGCATGGGTTGATCCTGCAATTGCCCCAGGGCTACGACACCCGGCTCGGGGAGGGCGGGGCCGGGCTGTCCGGCGGCCAGCGCCAGCGCATCGGCCTGGCCCGGGCCCTGTATGGCTTGCCGGCGCTGATCGTGCTCGACGAACCCAACTCCAACCTGGATGAGGCCGGCGAGCAGGCGTTGCTGCAGGCCATTGCCCAGCTCAAGCAGTTGCAGCGGACGCTGGTGCTGATCACTCACAAACCCAACGTGCTGAGCCTGACCGACCAACTGATGATCCTGCGTGAGGGCCAGTTGCAAGCCTTCGGGCCGACGGCGCGGGTACTGGAGGCCAGCACCAAGGTCAAGGCCGCGCCACCGCCGGCGAGCAACCCGGTGGCCAGCTTGAACATGAATTACCGCCTGGGCGTGGCCGGGGCAGAGGGTAAAAAGGCATGAAGGCATCTTTATCCACAGGCGCCACCGAGGGGACCGCGGCCAGCAATGTGCTGGTCCTGGATGACCGGCGCTATTCCCGGCTCGGCTGGTTCCTGGTGCTGGCGGGGTTCGCCGGTTTTCTCGGCTGGGCCGCCTTGGCCCCGCTGGACAAGGGCGTGGCGGTATCGGGCAAGGTCATGGTCTCGGGGCATCGCAAGACGGTGCAGCACCAGGGCGGGGGGATCATCGAGCGGATCGAGGTCAAGGAGGGGCAACGGGTCAGCGCCGGGCAGGTGCTGCTGCGGCTCAACGAAACCCCGCTGCGCACCCAGGTACAGTCGCTGCGCAGCCAGTACCTCGGGTCCCTGGCCAGCGAGGCGCGACTCGACGCCGAACGCAACGGCGCACACGAAATCCTCTTCGATCCGCAGTTGCAGGCCCTGGCGCAAGAGCCGGACGTAGCAGCCAGCCTGGCGCTGCAACGGCAGCTGTTCGAGAGCCGGCGCCAGGCCTTGGCCATGGAGCAGCAGGGGATGGCCGAGACCATCGCCGGCTCCGAGGCGCAGTTGCGCGGGACCCGGGATTCCCAGGCCAGCAAGATCCAGCAGCGCCAGGCGCTTAACGAGCAACTGCAGGGGCTGCGGGAGTTGGCCCGGGACGGCTATATCCCGCGTAACCGCCTGCTGGACAGCGAGCGTTTATACGCCCAGGTCGAGGGCTCGATCGCCGAGGACTTCGGTCGCATCGGCCAGTTGCAGCGCCAGGTTCTCGAACTGCGCCTGCGCATCCGCCAGTCAGCCGAGGATTTCCAGAAAGACCTGCGCAGCCAGCTGGCCGAGACCCGTATCCGTACCGAGGATTTGCGCAACCGCCTGGCTGCCGCCGAGTTCGAACTGGCCAACAGCCAGGTGCGGGCCCCGGCCGCCGGGGTGGTGGTGGGCCTTGAGGTGTACACCGAGGGCGGGGTGATCAAGCCCGGCCAGCCGCTGATGGATATCGTGCCCCAGGACGAGCCCTTGCTGGTGGAAGCCCGGGTGCCGGTGCAACTGGTCGACAAGGTCCATCCGGGCCTGGCGGTGGAGTTGATGTTCCCGGCATTCAACCAGAGCACTACGCCGAGGGTGGCAGGGGAGGTGACTTTGGTCTCCGCCGATCGCCAGGTCGATGAGCGTACCGATGAGCCCTACTACAGCCTGCGGGCGGTGGTCAGCCCCCAGGGCATGCAGCAGTTGCAAGGCTTGCAGATTCGCCCGGGCATGCCGGTGGAAGCCTTTGTCCGCACCGGTGAGCGCTCGATGCTCAACTACCTGTTCAAGCCGCTGCTGGACCGGACCCACATGGCGTTGGTGGAAGAATGATCCGGTGCCGCTACCTGTTGCTACTGTGCCTGCTGTTCGCTCCTGGTGCCCGGGCCTTGGGCCTGCTGGCAGCCTACGACCTGGCCTTGCGTAACGACCCGACCTTCCAGGCGGCGATCAAGGAGCGTGACGCCGGGGAGGAGAACCGCGCCATAGGGCGTGCCGGGCTGCTACCGAACCTGTCCTGGAGCTACAACAATTCGCGTAATCGCTCGCAGGTGACCCAGGAAACCCTGCGTGGCGATCTCACCAGCAATCGCGATTACCGCAGCTACGCCTCGACCCTGACCTTGCAGCAACCCTTGCTGGATTACGAAGCCTACGCACGGTTTCGCCAGGGCGCGGCCCAGGCGCTGTTCGCCGACGAGCGTTTTCGTAGCAAGAGCCAAGAACTGGCGGTGCGCCTGTTGGAGGCCTACAGCCAGGCCTTGCTGGCCCAGGAGCGCATCGAGCTGAGCCAGGCGCAGAAGCGGGCCTATGCCGAGCGCCTGCAACTCAACCAGCGGCTGCTCAAGGATGGCGAGGGCACCCGCACCGATGTGCTGGAGACCCAGGCCCGGCTGAGCCTGGCACTGGCCGAAGAGATCGAGGCCCAGGACCAGCAGGATGCCGCCCTGCGTGAGTTGCAGGCGATAGTCGGGGAGCCGGTGCAGATCGACGAACTGGACCCGCTGACCCGGCAGTTCACGATCCAGCCATTGCAACCCAATCGCTTCGATAGCTGGCGGGACCTGGCCATGGCCAACAATCCGCTGCTGGCGTCCCAGCAACAGGCCCTGCGAGCCGCCGAATACGAGGTGGAGCGCAAGCGCGCCGGGCATCTGCCCAAGGTCAGCCTGTACGCCAGCAGCCGCCAGACCAGCTCCGACTCGGAGAGCTCCTACAACCAGAAATACGACACCAATACCATCGGCATCCAGGTCAGTCTGCCGCTGTTCGCCGGTGGTTCGGTGTCGGCCTCGACTCGTCAGGCGGCCAGCCAGTTGTCCCAGGCGCAGTACGAACTGGACGCTCAGACCGCCGCTACCCTCAACGAGTTGCGCAAGCAGTTCAACCTCAATACCAGTGCCGCAGCCAGGGTCCGGGCCTACGAGATGGCGGTGGACTCGGCCCAGGCACTGGTCGCCGCGACCCAGAAAAGCGTGCATGGCGGCGAGCGGGTCAACCTCGATGTGCTGGATGCCGAGCAGCAGCTGTTCGGCGCCCGCCGTGACCTGGCCGATGCCCGGCACGCCTACCTGCTGGCGCGTATCCAGCTCAAGTACCAGTCCGGACTGCTCAACGAGCAGGACCTTGCGCAACTGGCCGGCTACTTCCACCCGACCCTGTAGCCGCTGTCGAGCTTGCGAGGCTGCGACAAGGCCCGCAGGGCCTTCAACAATCGCGCCGCCCCACCCACACCGCGGCCGTTGCGTGCCCTACGCAGCCTGCGGCAGCGGCTACCCGGAGCAGGCACGGGGCCATGAATGGCCGCCAGAAATGAAAACGGCCGTCACGAGGACGGCCGTTGCAGGGGGCAGCGGATCAGCGCCGGGTCAGCAGGACCCCGGATTCCATGTGGTGGGTCCAGGGGAACTGGTCGAACAGGGCGCAGCGCTCGATGCTGTGAGTGTCGTGCAACTGGGCGATGTTGGCCGCCAGGGTTTCCGGGTTGCAGGAGATGTACAGGATGTTGTCGAAGCGTCGGGTCAGTTCGCAGGTGTCCGGGTCCATGCCGGCCCGTGGCGGGTCGACGAACACGCTGCCGAACTCGTAGCTCTTCAGGTCCACGCCTTGCAGGCGACGGAACGGCCGTACTTCATTGAGCGCTTCGGTCAACTCCTCGGCGGACAGGCGCACCAGGGTGACGTTGTCCACGGCGTTTTCGCTGAGGTTGCTCAGGGCGGCGTTGACCGAGGTCTTGCTGATTTCGGTGGCCAGCACCTTGCGCACCCGGGTGGCCAGGGGCAGGGTGAAGTTGCCGTTGCCGCAGTACAGCTCCAGCAGGTCGTCCTGGCGTTCGCCAAGGGCGGCATAGGCCCAGTCGAGCATCTTCTGGTTCACCGTGCCGTTGGGCTGGGTGAAGGCGCCTTCAGGCTGGCGGTAGCTGAAGCTGCGACCGCCCACTTCCAGGCGTTCCACCACGTAGTCCTGGCCGATCACTTCACGCTTGCCCTTGGAGCGGCCGATCACGCTGACTTTCAGCTCGGCGGCCAACTGGCTCGCGGCCTGGTGCCAGTGCTCGTCCAGCGGGCGGTGGTAGCACAGGGTGATCATCGCATCGCCGGCCAGGGTGGTGAGGAACTCCACCTGGAACAGCTTGTGGCTCAGGGCGTGGCTGGCTTGCCAGGCGGCCTTGAGCTGCGGCATCAACTGGTTGATGCGCTGGCTGGCGATGGGGAACTGCTCGATGAGAATCGGCGTGCGCTTGTCCTCCTGGGAGAACATCGCGTAGTGGCGCTCGCCGGCTTCGCGCCACAGGCGGAACTCGGCGCGCAGACGGAAGTTCTGCAGCGGCGAATCGAAGACCTGGGGCTCGGGCGCGTCGAAGGGCGCCAGCAGGCCACGCAGGCGCGTGACCTTTTCCTGCAACTGGGTGCTGTAGCTTGCGGCGTCGAAAGTCATGCGCTGAACCAACCCAGCTTGGCCACGAACAGGATCGACAGGATCACCAGCGGGGCGTTGAGCTCACGGGCGCGGCCGGTCAGCAGCTTGATCGCGGTCCAGGCAATGAAGCCGAAGGCGATGCCGTTGGCGATGGAGTAGGTGAACGGCATGGCCAGGGCGGTGACCACTACCGGAGCGGCGACGGTGATGTCGTCCCAGTCGATTTCCGCCAGGCCCGAAGTCATCAGCACGGCGACGAACAGCAGCGCCGGTGCGGTGGCAAACGCTGGAACGCTGGCTGCCAGCGGCGAGAAGAACAGAGCCAGCAGGAACATGATCGCCACCACGATGGCGGTCAGGCCGGTGCGCCCGCCGGCGCTCACGCCCGCTGCGGATTCGATGTAGCTGGTGGTGGTGGAAGTGCCCAGCAGGGAGCCGGCCATGGCCGCGGTGCTGTCGGCGATCAGGGCCCGGCCCATCTTCGGCATGTGGCCGTCCTTGCCCATCAGGCCGGCGCGCTTGGCCACGCCGATCAGGGTGCCGGAGTTGTCGAACAGGTCGACGAACAGGAAGGCGAAGATCACGCTCACCAGGCCGATGTCCAGGGCGCCCTTGATGTCCAGCTGCAGGAAGGTCGGGGCCAGGGACGGTGGCATCGAGGTCACGCCGCCGAATGGAGTGACGCCCAGCAGGATGGAGACGACAGTCACCGAGAGGATGCCGATCAGCACCGCACCGCGGACTTTCAGGGCCTCCAGGGCGACGATCATGGCAAAGCCCAGGGTGGCGAGGATCGGCGCAGGTTTCTTCAAGTCGCCCAGGCCGACCATGGTGGCCTGGTTGCTGACCACGATCCCGGCGTTGTGCAGGGCGATCAGCGCCAGGAACAGGCCGATACCGGCGGCGATGGCCGAGCGCAGGGGCAGGGGGATGCTGTTGATGATCCATTCGCGGATCTTGAAGATCGACAGCAGGAAGAACAGCACCGCCGAGATGAACACCGCACCCAGCGCCACTTGCCAGGTATGGCCCATGTGCAGGACCACGGTATAGGTGAAGAAGGCGTTCAGGCCCATGCCTGGTGCCAGGGCGATCGGGTAGTTGGCGATCAGGCCCATGACGGTGGAGCCGATGGCCGCCGCCAGGCAAGTGGCGACGAACACCGCGCCTTTGTCCATGCCGGTCTCGCCGAGGATGCTCGGGTTGACGAAAAGAATGTAGGCCATGGCCAGGAAGGTGGTAACGCCCGCAAGTATCTCGGTGCGCACGTTGGTGTTGTGTGCCTTGAGTTGAAACAGCCTTTCCAGCATGTCTGCTCCCCGTGGCGCCGCCGGGCGCCGTGAATGTATCGACTCCAACAGCAAAGCACAGACTGCCTGATGCGCCTGTGGATTTGCCTTGGGTCGGGAAAAGCCGCGCATCATACCAGCAGCGTGGGTCAATGGCTGCGATCGTCGTCGATGTTTTGCCGGGCGGGCAAGTAGCGCATACTGCGCCCTGATTTCGAGGGGGGATTTATGCGCAGTACAGTGAAAAAGACCGCCTTGGCGCTGCTGGGAACCGCGGCCTGCTGGTTCGCCGCCTCGGCCACGGCCGGTTCTGCCGCGCCCTTGAGCCAGGTGGAAATCCTCAAGGTGCTGTCGTCGTCCTGCGGGCTGGAGGATGTCTCCGACGGTCGTGAGCGGACCCAGTGCGACCACAGCGGGCCGGGCATCAAGGTCTATGTGCTGGAGATCGGCTACGGCCGCGAGCCCTACGTGACCCTGGACGGCTTCGAGGTCGATGGCACCCGGACCCCGGTATGCGAAGACGGCTCCAGCTACGAACCCTGCGCCCCTGGCGGGATCACCGCCGGCTACCTCTATATCTTCGACCTGGCCGACAAGAAGGAAGGCACCTTCCGCTTCAGCAACACTTCGATCAATGCGCCGGGCAACAGCATGAGCGCAGAAATCTACATCAAGTAGGCCGCCGGCGGTCCCGGTTCGGCCAGCTAGCCAGCCCGGGTTTGCTCCATTTGTGGTTCGTGCATCCGGTCACGCTGGGCCAGGGTCGGGAACAGCTTGATCCAGGTCCCGGTCACCAGCAGCGTGCCGACTCCGCCCAGCACCACCGCCGGCACCGTGCCGAACCAGTGGGCAGTGAGCCCGGATTCGAACTCCCCCAGTTGATTCGAGGCGCCGATGAACAGGCCGTTCACCGCGCTGACCCGGCCGCGCATCTCATCCGGGGTTTCCAGCTGCACGAAGGAGGCGCGGATCACCATGCTGATCATGTCCGCCGCCCCCAGCACCACCAGCACGGCCAGGGAGAACCAGAACGAGGTGGACAGGCCGAAGGCGATGGTCGCCACGCCGAACACCCCGACGGCGGTGAACATCACCCGCCCGACCTTGCGCTCGACGCTGAAGCGCGCCAGCCACAGCGACATCAGCAGAGCGCCCACTGCTGGCGCCGAGCGCAGCAGGCCCAGGCCCCAGGGGCCGGTGAGCAGGATGTCCTTGGCGAATACCGGCAACAGCGCGGTGGCGCCGCCGAGCAGTACGGCGAACAGGTCCAGGGAGATGGCGCCGAGGATGTCCGGGCGGCTGCGGATGAAGCGGATGCCCGCCAGCAGCGAGTCCAGGGTGGCCTTGCCCTTGTTCAGGGCGGCCTGGCGGGCTGGCAGGTTGAGCATCAGCAGGCAGGCGATCAGGTACAGCACCACGGTCGGACCGTAGACCCAGACACTGCCGAAGGCGTAGAGCAAGCCGCCCAGGGCCGGGGCGACGATGGTCGCCGATTGCTGGGCCGACTGGGCCGCGGCCACCGCCCGGGGAAACAGTGCGGCGGGCACGATGCTCGGCAGCAGGGCCTGGGTGGTGGGCATCTCGAAGGAACGCGCGGCCCCGAGCAGGAACGCCAGGATGAAGATCAGCTCCCGGCTGACGCTGTCGGTCAGGCTGCCTATGGCCAGGGACAGGGCGATCAACGCTTGCAGCGACTGGCAGATGGCGGCCACGCGGCGCCGGTCGTAGCGGTCGGCTACATGTCCGGTATGCAGCATGAACAGCACCCGTGGGGCGAACTCCACCAGCCCCACCAGGCCCAGGTCCAGGACGTTGCCGGTCAGTTGATAGAGGTTCCAGCCAATGGCCACGGTGAGCATCTGGAAACCGCTGGCGGTGAAGATCCGGGCTATCCAGAAGGCGATGAACGGGCGGTGGTGGCGGAGCAGCAAGGGTTCTGGGCTGGGCATCGGCAGGTAGATCTGAGCGGGGAGGGGGACGAGGTTATCACCAAGATGTAACCAATGGTTGCGGTCCAGGAAAAATCGTTAGCCGCGCATCTATCTCGTTTCTGGCTCCTTTTTTCGATGCGAGGCCCTGTCGCCGCGACCGCAGGTTCCCGGCTGATCGGTCGGTCACCGAAGGCCCTGGGGGCCTTGTCGCAGCTTCGCGGGCTCAGCAGCTGCTACAGGTTCGATGTGGGCTGGAGAAGTGCTGGGAAACCCCGGTTTTGACAAGGTGAGGCAAGCTGTCACGCGGCAAATAACCACAGAGTTGCCCGGCAAATTTAGGACTACTCTTTTAACGTTGATTGATCCAGATCAAGGCCTATTTCGAGGATTGGTGTGGTGGCCGCAAGGCCAGGATCCCTGCGTAGCGATGGTTTAAAAGAACGAATCCGAATTCGCCGCACTCCATATCCGTGGGGGCAGTGGGTGCAGGCCTCTGGCCGGCAGCCGGTATTACCTGACAGAGGAAAGCTTATGTTCGGTTTAGAGGCTCTTGATCTCGCCCGAATCCAGTTCGCATTCACCATCTCGTTCCACATCCTGTTCCCGGCGATCACCATCGGCCTGGCGAGCTACCTGGCGGTACTCGAGGGCCTGTGGCTCAAGACCCACGACGATACCTACCGCGATCTCTACCACTTCTGGTCGAAGATCTTCGCCGTCAACTTCGGCATGGGCGTGGTGTCCGGCCTGGTGATGGCCTATCAGTTCGGCACCAACTGGAGCCGGTTCTCCGACTTCGCCGGTTCGGTCACCGGTCCGTTGCTGACCTACGAGGTGCTCACCGCATTCTTCCTGGAGGCCGGTTTCCTCGGGGTGATGCTGTTCGGCTGGAACAAGGTCGGGCGCAAGCTGCACTTCTTCTCCACGGTGATGGTGGCCATCGGTACCCTGATCTCGACCTTCTGGATCCTCTCGTCCAACAGCTGGATGCAGACTCCTCAGGGCTATGAAATCGTCAACGGCCAGGTGATCCCGGTGGATTGGCTGGCAGTGATCTTCAACCCGTCCTTCCCCTATCGCCTGGCGCACATGGCGGTAGCCGCGTTCGTGGCCACGGCGTTCTTCGTCGGCTCGTCGGCGGCCTGGCACCTGCTGCGCGGGCGGGACAACCCGGCGATCCGGCGCATGCTTTCCATGGCCATGTGGATGGCCCTGATCGTGGCCCCGGTGCAGGCAGTGATCGGTGACTTCCACGGTCTCAACACCCTCAAGCACCAGCCGGCGAAGATCGCCGCCATCGAAGGCCACTGGGAGAACGTCGGTAACGAGCCGACTCCGCTGATCCTCTTCGGCTGGCCGGACATGAAGGCCGAGAAAACCAAGTTCGCCGTGGAAATCCCCTACCTGGGCAGCCTGATCCTCACCCACTCCCTGGACAAGCAGGTGCCGGCGCTCAAGGAGTTCCCGCCCGAGGACCGGCCCAACTCGACCATCGTCTTCTGGTCGTTCCGGATCATGGTCGGCCTGGGCATGCTGATGATCTTCACCGGCCTGTGGAGCCTCTGGCTGCGCAAGCGGGACAGCCTCTACACCTCGCGGCCGTTCCTGTACCTGGCGTTGTGGATGGGGCCGTCCGGGCTGATCGCGATCCTCGCGGGCTGGTTCACCACCGAGATCGGTCGCCAGCCCTGGGTGGTCTACGGCCTGATGCGCACCGCCGATGCTTCTTCCGGGCATAGCCTGGTGCAGATGAGCATCACCCTGGCGTTGTTCGTGGTGGTGTACTTCGCGCTGTTCGGCGTGGGCATCGGCTACATGATGCGCCTGGTGCGCAAGGGACCGGTGACCAACGAAGGCGCCGAGACCAGCCATGGTGGCCCCGGCCGCAAACGCACGCCGGCCCGTCCGCTTTCCGCGGCCGACGATGACGACCACAGCACCAGCCTGAACAAGGGGAATTGAGTCATGGGTATCGATCTTCCGCTGCTCTGGGCCGTGATTATCATCTTCGGCATCATGATGTACGTGGTCATGGACGGGTTCGACCTCGGGATCGGGATTCTCTTCCCGTTCGTCAAGGACAGCCGCGACCGTGACGTAATGATGAACACCGTCGCCCCGGTCTGGGACGGCAACGAGACCTGGCTGGTACTGGGCGGGGCGGCGCTGTTCGGCGCCTTCCCGCTGGCCTACTCGGTGGTGCTTTCGGCGCTGTACATGCCGCTGATCCTGATGCTCGTGGGGCTGATCTTCCGTGGCGTGGCCTTCGAGTTCCGCTTCAAGGCCAAGGAAGCCAAGCGCCATATCTGGGACAAGGCCTTCATCGGCGGTTCCGCTGCGGCCACCTTCTTCCAGGGCGTGGCCCTGGGGGCCTTCATCGATGGCCTGCCGGTGGTCAACCGCCAGTTCGCCGGCGGCTCGATGGACTGGCTGACGCCCTTCACCCTGTTCTGCGGCCTGGCGCTGGTGGTGGCCTATGCCTTGCTCGGTTGCACCTGGCTGATCATGAAGACCGAAGGCAAGCTGCAGTTGCAGATGCATGACCTGGCGCGGCCCCTGGCCTTCGTCCTGCTGGCGGTGATCGGCGTGGTCAGTATCTGGACGCCCCTGGCCCATGCCGAGATCGCCGCGCGCTGGTTCACCCTGCCGAACCTGTTCTGGTTCCTGCCAGTGCCGATCCTGGTGCTGGTGACCCTGTACGGACTGCTCCGGGCCGTGGCGCGCAACGCTCACTACACGCCGTTCCTTTTGACCCTGGTACTGATCTTCCTCGGCTACAGCGGCCTGGGCATCAGCCTGTGGCCGAACATCGTGCCGCCGTCGATCTCCATCTGGGACGCCGCCGCACCGCCGCAGAGCCAGGGCTTCATGCTGGTGGGCACCTTGTTCATCATTCCGTTCATCCTGGGATACACCTTCTGGAGCTACTACGTGTTCCGCGGCAAGGTCACCCATGAGGACGGCTACCACTAGTCAGGCCTCGCTCCTCGAGAGGAGCGCAGCCTGCTCGCGACGGCGCCCTTGCAGGCGCCATCGCCCCCCCTTGCGAAAGGAGCATTCGATGATGGCTGGTAAACATTCATTGCAGGAAATCGAGCAGGCGGAAAAGAAGCCGCTCTGGCAGCGCCTGGGCTGGCTGGCCATGATCTGGGGCGGTAGCGTCCTGGCCCTGTTCCTGGTGGCCAGCCTGATGCGCATGTTCATGAATGCCGCGGGCCTGACCACACACTGATCTTCATCACCGCTCATCCCATCCCGTGTCGTGCGGCGCGGTTTATAACCCTCCATTGGAGGGTTTTTTTTGACCTGGGCTTGCTACGTCTTTTCTTTGCAGGTGCAGCCGGTGGGCTCGTGATGAGCGACAACGCGGTACTTGGCATTTCGCGGGGGACTCACCGCGAGCAAGCTTGCGCCTACGGGGCAGGGTGGGGTTACTTGCGGGCCTTGAGGATGACGAACTTGGGCGTCGCCGCCACCTGCTCAACACCGCGGAACAGGCGGGCCAGCTTGCTGTGATAACCCAGGTGGCGGTTGCCGACGATATACAGCGCACCGCCCACCACCAGGGCTTCCCGGGCCTGCTGGAACATGCGCCAGGCGAGGAAGTCGCCCACCACCTGCTGCTGGTGGAACGGTGGGTTGCACAGCACCACGTCCAGGGATTGCGGCTCCTGGCCGGCCAGGCCGTCGCCGGGGCGGATCACGGCTTCGCGCTCGCCAAGCAGCGCCTGCCAGTTTTCCCGGGCCGACTGCACCGCCATGAACGACTCGTCCACCAGGGTGTAGCAGGCCTGTGGATTGTCCAGGGCGCTGGCGATGGCCAGGATACCGTTGCCGCAGCCCAGATCCGCGATCCGGGCATTGCCGAGGTTCTGCGGCAGGTGCGGGAGGAAGGCGCGGGTACCGATATCCAGGCCTTCGCGGCAGAACACGTTGGCGTGGTTGAGCAGCTCGACAGCAGGCTTGTCCAGGCGATAGCGGGTCGGGTAGGGCGAGGCCAACGGCGGCCTGGCCTCGGCGGTGGCGATCAGCAGGCGGGCTTTCTTCACCGCCAGCGACGCCTGGACCGGGCCGATGTAGCGCTCCAGCAGGTCGCCGGCGGCTCGGGGCAGATGCTTGACCATGGCCGCGGCCACCACTTGGGCCCCGGGAGCCAGCTGGCCTTGCAGGCGGATCAGTTGCTCCTCCAGCAGGGCCAGGGTTTTGGGGACACGGACCAGCACCCGGTCGAAGGGACCCACCAGTGGTTCGCTGGCCGGCAGCACCTGCACGGCATCGAAGGGCAGGCCATTGCGTGCCAGGTTCTTTTCCAGGGCCAGGGCGCCGAGGTAGGAGTCGCCGCTGCTGGTGACCCGGACCTTGCCCAGCAGGCTCGCGGCCAGGGCCCCGAAGCTGTCGTTGAGCACCAGGACCCGGGTCTCGCTGCCCGGTTGCTGTTCGGCCAGGTGGCTGAGCAGGTACTCGTCCGCGGCGTCGAAGGCTTGCAGCGGCTCGTTCTGCTGTTCGGGCTGGCGGATCAGGTCGAGCTGGGCGAAGGGGCTGGCAAGCAGGGGCATGGGCGGACTCTAGGTAATAGGTGGGCCTGTCGGCGCGGGACCGTGGCGGACAGGAGCCTTGGGGCAGCGCTGTTGCAACGCGCGGGCGGGCTTGTGCAAATGCGGCGATTTTACGTTTTTTCGCCGGGGATTGCCCGCCGTCTATGCCACTACAAACCACCGGTGTTTGTGCACGACGCTTTGCGGGACACTAGGAGCATCGGTTTTGTGGAGTTCGTCATGACTGCCAGTGAAGAAAAGTACACCCGCCAGACCCTGCTCGATGTCCAGCCGCTGACCCCCAGCCTGTTCACCCTGCGCACCACCCGGGACCCGGGCTTTCGCTTCCGTTCCGGCCAGTTCGCCCGCCTCGGGGTGATCCGGGCCGACGGCAGTACGGTGTGGCGTGCCTATTCCATGGTGTCTTCGCCGTTCGACGAGTTCCTCGAGTTCTTTTCCATCGTCGTGCCCGACGGCGAGTTCACCAGCGAGTTGAGCCGCCTGCGTGAAGGCGACAGCCTGCTGGTGGATCGCCAGGCCTTCGGTTACCTGACCCTGGACCGTTTCGTCGATGGGCGCGACCTCTGGTTGTTATCCACAGGTACCGGCATTGCGCCATTTCTGTCGATCCTCCAGGACTTCGAGGTGTGGGAGAGATTCGAGCGCATCATCCTGGTCTACAGCGTGCGCGAGGCCAGGGAACTGGCCTACCAGCAATTGCTCGCCGAGTTGCCCCAGCGTGAATACCTGGCCGAAGTTGCCCACAAGCTGCAGTTCATTAGCACCGTTACCCGCGAACAGCATCCGGGCAGCCTCGACGGGCGCATTACCCAGCTGATCGAGAACGGTGAGTTGGAGCGTGCGGCGGGTCTGGAACTGAGTCCTGAACACTCCCGGGTGATGCTCTGCGGCAACCCACAGATGATCGACGACACCCGGGCCCTGCTCAAGCAGCGGGGCCTGAACCTGAGCCTGAGCCGACGCCCGGGACAGGTGGCAGTGGAAACCTATTGGTAGGGGAAAAGCCCCGTGGCCGCTGCTTCGCGCGGCCACGGGTCGCTACGGCGTGCCTCAGGACTTGTCGTTCTGGGCCTTGAGCAGGTCGCGGATCTCGGTCAGCAGCACTTCTTCCTTGGTCGGAACTGGCGGCTCCGCTGGTGCCACGGCTTCTTCGCGCTTGAGACGGTTGATCACCTTCACGCCCATGAAGATGGCGAAGGCGATGATGATGAAGTCGATGATGCTCTGGATGAACTTGCCATAGGCCAGGACCACCGCTGGCGTGTCGCCCACGGCCGCCTTGAGGGTGATGGCCAGGTCGGCGAAATCCACGCCGCCGATCAGCATGCCGATTGGCGGCATGACCACGTCACCGACGAAAGACGAGACGATCTTGCCGAATGCGGCGCCGATGATGATACCGACGGCCATGTCGACCACATTACCTTTGACCGCGAAGGCCTTGAACTCACTTAACACGCCCATAGGTTATTTCCTTGTTGCAGATGAGGTTGGTTAAAGCAGTGTAAGTCAGCAAAAAGCATTTTGCCGACTCAACTTTCTACAGCTCGCGGCGTATGACCGATATATCGGCGAAGAGTTTAATCAAAGTGCCATCATTTTTCGCGCGCGATATACCTCGTCATTGCCGCTATAACCACAACATTCTGTCAATCAAGCGCTTGCGGGCTTTCTATTTAGCTTTCAAATGTTTAGCCACTAGCCTCTAGCAGGCGTATCGAGATACGCCTTATATAACTAGAGGAATCCGACATGACTGTTTCCATTGGCCTGGGGAATCTTTCCCCGCGTGGCGTACTGGGCGTGCTCGCCGCCAGTATGCTGTCCCTTTCCGTACAGGCCGCCACACTGACCCGCGACAACGGCGCGGCGGTAGGCGACAACCAGAACTCGCAGACCGCAGGCGCCACTGGACCGGTGTTGCTGCAGGATGTGCAACTGATCCAGAAGCTCCAGCGTTTCGACCGCGAGCGTATTCCAGAGCGGGTGGTGCATGCGCGCGGCACCGGCGCCCACGGCACCTTCACCGTCACCGACAACCTCACCGACCTGACCCGGGCCAAGGTTTTCGCCGCTGGCGAGGTGACCCCGGTATTCGTGCGTTTCTCGGCGGTGGTGCATGGCAACCATTCCCCTGAAACCCTGCGCGATCCTCGGGGTTTCGCCACCAAGTTCTACACCGCGGACGGCAATTGGGACCTGGTGGGCAACAACTTCCCGACCTTTTTCATCCGTGACGCGATCAAGTTCCCGGACATGGTCCATGCCTTCAAGCCCGACCCGCGTACCAACCTGGACGATGATTCGCGGCGTTTCGATTTCTTCTCCCATGTTCCCGAAGCCACCCGCACTTTGACCGAGCTGTATTCCAACTCCGGGACCCCGGCCAGTTATCGGGAAATGGACGGGAATGGCGTGCACGCCTACAAGTTGATCAACGCCAAGGGCGAAGTGCACTACGTGAAGTTCCACTGGAAGAGTTTGCAGGGTGTGAAGAATCTCGATCCGCAACAAGTGGTCGAGGTCCAGGGGCGCGATTACAGCCATATGACCCATGACTTGGTATCCCACATTAATAAAGGGGACTTTCCCAAGTGGGACTTGTATGTCCAGGTATTGAAGCCCGAAGACCTGGCCAAGTTCGAGTTCGATCCGCTGGACGCCACCAAGATCTGGCCCGGCATTCCCGAGCGCAAGGTCGGGCAGATGGTGTTGAACCGCAATCCGGGCAATGTCTTCCAGGAAACCGAGCAGGTGGCCATGGCTCCGGCCAACCTGGTGCCGGGTATCGAGCCCTCCGAGGACCGCCTGCTGCAAGGCCGGGTGTTCTCCTATGCCGATACCCAGATGTACCGCCTGGGGGCCAACGCCCTGCAACTGCCGATCAATGCGCCGAAGGTTGCGGTGAACAATGGCAACCAGGATGGCGCCATGAACCAGGGGCACACCCAGAGCGGGGTCAACTACCAGCCGAGCCGGCTTGAGCCACGCGAGGAGCCCGCGGCGGCGCGCTACAGCCAGCAGGTGCTGGCGGGCAGCACCCAGCAGGCGAAGATCCAGCGTGAGCAGAACTTCAAGCAGGCCGGCGACCTGTACCGCTCCTACAGCAAGAAGGAGCGCCAGGACCTGATCGAGAGCTTCGGCCAGTCCCTGGCCGACACTGACGACCAGAGCAAGCACATCATGCTGTCGTTCCTCTACAAGGCCGACCCCGAGTACGGCGCTGGCGTGGCCAAGGTGGCCAAGGGCGACCTGGCCCGGGTCAAGGCCCTGGCCGCCAAACTGGCGGATTGACCTCGACCCGCGTCACGCTCTCGGGCGTGACGCACCTTTCTTTGTAGGAGCGAGGCTTGCCCGCGATGGGCCGCACAGCGGCCCCAATACCGATTCTGCCTGGAGCCCTGTTTCCCGGGCTGGAGGCATCGGTGGCAAGCCTCGCGCTTACGGAGTTTCTTGAAACAAGGGGAGTCGCACCATGCGCCTGTTCATTTCACTGCTGCTGGCCGTCTGCTCCCTGGGGGCTTATGCGGAGCAAGCGGGCGTTGCCGACCCGGTTGCGGTCAAGGCCCAGCTGGCCAACTACTATTTCGATGCCGCCCGCCGCGGCGATATCGAGATCCTCGACACCTTCATCGAGGCTGGCTACGCCCTCGATACCCGCGACGAAAAGGGCTATACCGCGTTGATCCTGGCCGCCTATCACGGCCACGGGGCGGCGGTGGAGCACCTGCTGGCCGCCGGCGCCAATGCTTGCGCCCAGGATGAGCGCGGTAATACCGCGTTGATGGGGGCGATCTTCAAGGGCGAGGTACGGATAGCCCGGCGCCTGATAGCGGCCGATTGCAGCCCTGACCAGCACAATGCCGCTGGCCAGACTGCGGCCATGTACGCCGGCCTGTTCAAGCGTACCGAGTTGCTCCAGGCCCTGGCGGCCAAGGGCGCCGATCTTGAGGCCGAGGACCCGCTGGGCAATAGCGCCACGCGCCTGGCCAGCGGGCAGATCCGCACCGCCGCGCCGCGCTGATCGGCGCCAGCTGAGCTATCATCGCGGTTTTTGCCGGGGGTTCAGATGGCCAAGGCCAAGCGCATGTACGGCTGCACCGAGTGCGGCTCCACCTTTCCCAAATGGGCCGGGCAATGCGGTGAATGCGGCGCCTGGAACACCCTGGTCGAGACCATGATCGAAAGCGGCGGTGCCGCGGCGCCCGCCGGGCGTACCGGCTGGGCCGGGCAGCAGGCGCAGATCAAGACCCTGGCCGAGGTCAGCGTCGAGGAGATCCCGCGTTTCTCCACCGCTTCCGGCGAGCTCGACCGGGTGCTCGGCGGCGGCCTGGTGGACGGCTCGGTGGTGCTGATCGGCGGTGATCCGGGGATCGGCAAGTCGACCATCCTGCTGCAGACCTTGTGCAACATCGCCACGCGCATGCCGGCGTTGTACGTCACCGGCGAGGAGTCCCAGCAGCAGGTAGCGATGCGCGCCCGTCGCTTGGGCCTGCCCCAGGACCAACTGCGGGTAATGACCGAGACCTGTATCGAGACCATCATCGCCACGGCCCGGGTAGAGAAGCCCAAGGTCATGGTGATCGACTCCATCCAGACCATCTTCACCGAACAACTGCAATCGGCCCCAGGCGGTGTGTCCCAGGTTCGCGAGAGCGCCGCCTTGCTGGTGCGCTACGCCAAGCAGAGCGGCACGGCGATCTTCCTGGTCGGCCACGTGACCAAGGAAGGCGCCCTGGCCGGCCCGCGGGTACTGGAGCACATGGTGGACACCGTGCTGTATTTCGAGGGTGAGTCCGATGGTCGCCTGCGCCTGCTACGGGCGGTGAAGAATCGCTTCGGCGCGGTCAACGAGCTTGGCGTGTTCGGCATGACCGACCGTGGGCTGAAGGAGGTCTCCAACCCGTCGGCGATCTTCCTCACCCGGGCCCAGGAGGAAGTGCCGGGCAGCGTGGTCATGGCCACCTGGGAAGGCACCCGGCCGATGCTGGTGGAGGTCCAGGCGCTGGTGGATGACAGCCACCTGGCCAACCCGCGCCGGGTCACCCTGGGCCTGGATCAGAACCGCTTGTCCATGCTGCTGGCGGTCCTGCACCGCCACGGCGGCATCCCGACCCACGACCAGGATGTGTTCCTCAACGTGGTGGGTGGGGTCAAGGTGCTGGAGACCGCCTCCGACCTGGCGTTGATGGCGGCGGTGATGTCGAGCCTGCGCAACCGGCCGTTGCCCCATGACCTGCTGGTGTTCGGCGAGGTTGGCCTGTCCGGCGAGGTGCGCCCGGTGCCCAGTGGCCAGGAACGCTTGAAGGAAGCGGCCAAGCATGGCTTCAAGCGGGCCATCGTGCCCAAGGGCAACGCGCCGAAGGAGCCGCCGGCAGGGCTGAAGATCATCGCCGTGACCCGCCTGGAGCAGGCACTGGATGCACTTTTCGAATAACTCGGGCTGTTACTGAAGGGACGCACACGACATGGGCATGACAAACATGAAGGACTGGTTGCTGGGGATCGGCTTGCTCTGTGGCTGCAGCCTGGCCCTGGCGCAGCAGGCCGAGGCGCCGCCGGGCTACTGGATCGCGCAACAACTGCCGGTGGGGGATGGCACGACGCTGCAGGTGCTGGAAGACCAACGCATCACCCGGGAGGTCCATGACGAAAACTGGGGCAGCGGCATGGACGCGGACAATCTACCAGAGGCCGCGGACGGCCAGCCGGCGGAGCCGTTGGAAGCCCAGGCGCGCCTGGTCTCGGACAGTGGCCAGGTGCTGGCGCAGCGGGCCCTGGGTTATCCCCTGGCCAATGTGAAGAAGGCCCCGCTCAGCGGCCTGCCATCGCCGACCTTCTTTTTGTCCATCGACCAGACCGCCCCCCTGGGCAGCTACAGCGGTCCGCTCACCGAGGTGCTGGTGCCGGCGCAGAACCGCCTGGACCCGGTGCCATGCCAGGACGAGACCGGCGAGAAACGGCCGCTGATGTTCAGCCATACCGGCAAGGCGGCCTGGCAGATAGTGCCCGCCAGCGGGGGCGGGACCGAAACCATCCAGCAGGTGTCGTCGGCCTCGACCATGGTGGACGATGAGTTCATCACCACCTATCGCACCTTCCGTTATATCGATGGACAGTGGACGGCGGTTTCCCGACAACAGCCGGGCTACTGGGACATGGAGCACGATTTCCCCGAGCCCGCGCTGTTTCCCTGACTCGCTGCGGCAGGTCAGATATCGATCAGCGCGCCCAGCTCCCGCTCCAGCTCCTCGGGGTCGCCCAGGTTCAGCTCGATCAGGCGCCGCAGGTGCTCGATGGACTCCAGGCCGATATGCAGGCAGACGAAACCCAGCTGGCCGTTGTTGTCATGGGCCAATTGCACATCCATGCGCACATCGGCGTCCTGGCCCAGGTGGATATCGGCTTCGAAGGGGCGCTTGGGATCTCCCAGCCAGGGGGCGGGGCGCTCGATCAGCAAGCCCTTGAGGGACAGGTCCAGCAGTTGCACCGGCCAGCGGTGGGTGCCCTGGCTGAGTTCGGTCTTGGCATCGAAGGCGATACGTTTGAAGCGTCGGCGGTCGTCGTGTTGCTCGCTCATGGACTGGCCCTCTGCGTGGTGCACTGACTATAGACCCCGGCACCGGCCCGCCGCTACAACCCATGTCGCGCCTTGCGAAGCAGTCGCCGTAAACGCTGCCCGGGAGACATTCGCCGCCCGCGCGAAGCAGGCCCGCGAAGCTGCCACGGTGCGGGAAAGAATGCTCTAGACCAACGTGGGGGCTGGCCTTTGGGTGGAGTAGCGCTACACTCGCAAGCGCTATCTTTCTGTCCACCTGGCTGGAATATAAAAATGAAAAACAATAATAGCCCGCTACGCCACCTGCCCTGGCTGGTGCTGGCAATCGTAGGAGCATGCGCCCTTGGCGTAGTTGCATTGCGTCGAGGGGAGGCGATCAACGCCTTGTGGATCGTGGTCGCGGCAGTGGCCATCTACCTGGTGGCGTACCGGTACTACAGCCTGTTCATCGCCAACAACGTGATGCAGCTGGATTCGACCCGCGCCACCCCCGCCGTACTCAACAATGACGGTCTGGACTATGTGCCGACCAACAAACACATCCTGTTCGGCCACCACTTCGCGGCCATCGCTGGTGCAGGTCCCCTGGTGGGCCCGGTCCTGGCGGCGCAGATGGGCTACCTGCCCGGTACCCTGTGGCTGATCGCCGGCGTGGTCCTGGCCGGCGCGGTACAGGACTTCATGGTGTTGTTCCTGTCCACCCGGCGTAACGGCCGCTCCCTGGGTGACATGGTCCGCGAGGAGATGGGGCGCATTCCCGGGACCATCGCCCTGTTCGGCTGCTTCCTGATCATGATCATCATCCTCGCGGTGCTGGCGCTGATCGTGGTCAAGGCCCTGGCCGAGAGCCCATGGGGCATCTTCACGGTGATGGCGACCATCCCGATCGCGGTGTTCATGGGCGTGTACATGCGCTACATCCGCCCGGGCCGCATCGGCGAGATCTCGCTGATCGGCGTGATCCTGTTGCTCGCTTCCATCTGGCTGGGTGGCCAGGTGGCGGCCGATCCAGTCTGGAGCAAGATGTTCACCTTCACCGGCGTGCAGATCACCTGGATGCTGATCGGCTACGGTTTCGTCGCTGCGGTGCTGCCGGTCTGGCTGATCCTGGCGCCACGGGACTACCTGTCGACCTTCCTCAAGATCGGCACCATCATCGCCCTGGCGATCGGCATCCTGATCACCATGCCCGAACTGAAGATGCCGGCCCTGACCCAGTTCACCGACGGCACCGGCCCGGTGTGGAAAGGCGGCCTGTTCCCGTTCCTGTTCATCACCATCGCCTGTGGCGCGGTATCCGGCTTCCATGCGCTGATCTCCTCGGGGACCACGCCCAAGCTGCTGGATAACGAAACCAACGCTCGCTACATTGGCTACGGCGGCATGCTCATGGAGTCCTTCGTGGCGATCATGGCCATGGTCGCGGCCTCGGTGATCGAGCCTGGCGTGTACTTCGCCATGAACAGCCCGGCGGCCATCGTCGGTGGTGACGTGGTCGCGGTCGCCCAGACCGTCAGCAGCTGGGGCTTCGTCATCAGCCCCGAGCAACTGCAGGCAGTGGCCAAGGACATCGGCGAGAACACCATCCTGGCCCGTGCCGGTGGTGCCCCGACCCTGGCGGTGGGGATCGCGCAGATCCTCCATCACGTGCTGCCGGGCGAGAACACCATGGCGTTCTGGTACCACTTCGCGATCCTGTTCGAAGCGCTGTTCATCCTTACCGCAGTGGATGCCGGTACCCGGGCCGGGCGCTTCATGCTCCAGGACCTGCTGGGCTCCTTCGTTCCCGCGCTCAAGCGCACCGAATCCTGGGGCGCCAACCTGATCGCCACCGCCGGCTGCGTGGCCCTCTGGGGCTACCTGCTGTACCAGGGCGTGATCGATCCGCTGGGTGGCATCAACACCCTGTGGCCGCTGTTCGGCATCTCCAACCAGATGCTGGCCGGTATCGCCCTGATGCTCGGCACCGTGATCCTGATCAAGATGAAGCGCCAGCGCTACATCTGGGTCACCCTGCTGCCGGCTGTGTGGCTGCTGATCTGCACCACCACCGCGGGCTTCATCAAGCTGTTCGACGCCAACCCGGCGATCGGCTTCCTGTCTCTGGCCAAGAAGTACAGCGATGCCCTGGCCAACGGCCAGATCCTCGCCCCGGCCAAGGACATCACGCAGATGCAGCACGTGATCTTCAACGCCTATACCAACGCGGCCCTGACCGGCCTGTTCCTGCTGGTGGTATTCAGTGTCCTGTTCTACGCGCTCAAGGTCGGTGTCGCCGCCTGGGGCAGCAAGGAGCGCACGGACAAGGAATCGCCATACCAAGCGGTACCGGACGCCTGACCCGAGGATTGCAACGATGTTCAATGACCTGAGTCGCCTCGGTAAATACCTCGGTCAGGCCGCGCGCCTGATGGTCGGCATGCCCGACTACGACAACTATGTCGAACACATGCAAACCAAGCACCCGGACAAGCCGGTGATGTCGTACGAGGCGTTCTTCCGGGAACGCCAGGAGGCACGCTACGGCGGCAAGGGCGGTCCGAAGTGCTGTTGAGGCACTGCGTTTAGGCAATACCCCGGCAGGAGCCGGCGGGCCCGACGATGGCGTTCCAAGGAGCGCTCTCGCCAGGTTCGCCGGCTCCTGCGTTTTCAGGCATGGGAGACCCTGTTTTGCACAATCCTGTTCCCGTCACCGTTCTCAGCGGTTTTCTCGGCGCCGGCAAGACCACCTTGTTGCGCCACCTGCTCAAGGCCGAGCACGGTTTGAAGATCGCCGTGATCGAAAACGAATTCAGCGACGCCGGTATCGACAGCCAGTTGCTGGGCACCGAGCCGGTTCAAGTCATGACCCTGTCCAATGGTTGTGTCTGCTGCACCATCCACACCGACCTGAGCAAGGCCCTGTACTTGCTGTTGGAGCGCCTGGACAGCGGCGAGATCGCCTTCGACCGGCTGGTGATCGAGTGCACTGGCCTGGCGGATCCGGCGCCGGTGGCGCAGACCTTCTTCATCGATGAAGAGCTGCGCGAGCGCTATATCCTCGATGGCATCATCACCCTGGTGGATGCCAAGCACGCCGAGTTCCATCTGAGCCAGACCATCGCCCAGGCGCAGATCGGCTTTGCCGACCGCTTGCTGGTGAGCAAGCGCGACCTGGTGGACCAGGACAGCTTCGAGGCCCTCTGCCAGCGCCTGACGCGGATCAACCGCCGGGCGCCGATCCATGTGGTGGATCACGGCAATATCGAGCTGGCGCAACTGCTGGATGTGCGCGGCTTCAATCTCAATGCCGACCTGGGTGGGGGCATCAGCCTGCGTCCGGTGAGCAAGGCGCCATCGGTGGATCGCATCGCCAGCCTGGTGTTGCGCACCGAGCAGGCGCTGGACCTGGAGCTCCTGAGCGAATTCATGAATGAGCTGCTGGAAGAGCACGGCCAGCAGTTGCTGCGTTACAAGGGCGTGCTGAACGTCATCGACGAACCCCGGCGCATGGTGTTCCAGGGGGTGCTCAAGCTCTACGGCTTCGACTGGGACAGCGAGTGGGCTGCAGACGAAGTTCGCGAGAGCGTGATGGTGTTCATCGCCGATGACTTGCCGGAAGAGAAGATTCGCCAGGGCTTCGCGCGGATGCTGGCCGGCTGACACGGCGCTGTGCAGCCTGCTCCTCCAGGCCCCTGAGCAAGCGCAGTTGCAGGTGTTCCAGGTGCTGTTGCATCAACGCCTCGGCCACCGTGGCGTCGGCTTCCTGCAACGCCTCGACGATGGCGGCGTGTTCCTGCCAGGCGCAATGCTGCAAGGCCTGGCCCGCCAGCTGGGCGATGGCCAGGGAGGTCAGGGGCACCAGGCTGCCGAGGAAGTTGGCCAGGGGCGCATTGCCGGCCAGTTGCGCCAGTTGCAGGTGGAACTCCCCTGACAGGCGGATGGCCGGGCCATGCCAGCCGCGTTCGATGGCCTCGCGCTCGCGGGAAACCAGTTGGTGCAAGGGCTGCAAGCGCTTGCGTGGCTGCTGGCAGGCCAGGCGCACCAGGGCGATTTCCGCCAGGCGCCGGGCGTGGAGGATCTGCCGGGTCTGCTCCAGGTCCGGTGCCGCCACCTGGGGCCGGTGGTTGGGTCGCAGGATCACTACCTGCTGGTGGGACAGGCGCGCCAGTACCTGACGCACGATACTGCGGCTGACGCCAAAGGCCTGGCCCAGGCTGTCCTCGGTGAAGCGGCTGCCGGGGGCGATGCGCTGCTCGAGAATGGCATCGAAGATCTGCGGGTAGACATCGTCCACCAACAGCTTCTTCGCACCACGTCGACGCAGGTTGGCTACCGGGGTGAAGCGAGGGTTTTCCAAGGCGTGGCTGACCATGGCCGGTCTCCGGTCCAGTTGCTGATACGGGATGGGTTACCGGGCGTCCGGGCCCAGGTGGTCGTCCGGGATGTTCAGTTCGATGCCCATGCGCTGGCCCTCCTGGAGGATGTGCCGGCGCATCTCGGCGCTGGCCTGGGCGCTGTTGCGATTGCGGATCGCCCGGACCACCGCTTCGTTTTCCTCCAGGCGTTCGGCCAGGTGCTCGGGAGACTCGCGCAGGATCCGCGCGCTCTGCCTGAGGGCGTTGCTGGTCTGCTGCACCACGTTCTGGAAGATCGGGTTGCTGGTCAGGGTGAACAGTTCTTCATGGAAAGCGATGTAGGCATTGGCCCCGGCTTCGGCGTCGCTGGCTTCCAGGGCTTCGCGCATGTCCATCAGGGTCAGGCGTAGCTGGCCGATCTCCCGGCTGCTGATGGATTGCGCCACCAGGCCGACGATGAAGGGCTCCAGGGTATAGCGCAGCTGCAATACATCCTCCAGGCTGGCGCCGGCCAGCGTGGCTTCCGGGCCCTGGAGCTCGTCCAGGGGAGCATCGAGCACCAGCACGCCCTTGCCGGGCATGGAACGCACCAGGCCCAGGGTTTCCAGGACGATCACCGCTTCACGCAGGCTGGGCCGGCTGATCCCCAGCTGTTCGGCCAGTTCACGCTGTCCGGGCAGCATATCGCCGGAGCGCCACTGGCCGCGGGCCAGGGCGGCCCGCAGCTTCTCTACCACTGAGTTCACAACTGTTGACGAGCTGATCACTGTCGACTCCATGTAAGGGGCGCGCGTTGTCGCGCGCTGATTGCTGTGCCTGGCGCGGGCCGGCACAAGGATGGATCAGAATTCCTGCTGGCTCCCGCTCGCAGCCTTGCGGGCCTGGAAACCATAGCCTTGCTGGCCGCTGAGCACCTTGTCGGCTCGCTGTAGATCGATGTCCTGTTCCCAGCGGGCGATGGCGACCGTGGCCACGCAATTGCCGATCAGGTTGGTCAGGGCCCGGCCGATGCCCATGAACCAGTCCACCGCCAGCACCAGTACCAGGCCCACCACCGGGATCGCCGGGATCGCGGTCAGGGTCGCCGCCAGGATCACCAGGGCCGAACCGGGAATGCCATGGGCGCCCTTGGAGGTGATCAGCGATACCAGCAGGATCGTCAGCAGGTCCGCCATGGACAGCGGCGTGCCGGTGGCATTGGCGATGAAGACGATGGCCAGGGTCAGGTAGATGGAGAAACCGTCGAGGTTGAACGAGTAACCGGTAGGAATCACCAGGCCCACGGTGGAACTGCCGATCCCCAGGTGTTCCAGCTTACGCATGATCTGTGGCAGTACCGCGTCCGATGACGCAGTGCCAAGGACGATCAGCAGCTCCTCGCGCAGGTACTTGAGGAAAGGCAGCATGCGCAGGCCCGACAGGCGCATCACCAGGCCCAGGATCAGTGTGACGAAAGCGATGCAGGTCAGGTAGAACAAGCCCACCAGGCTGCCCAGGTGCTGTAGCGAGTCCAGGCCGTACTTGCTGGTGGTGAAGGCAATGGCGCCGAACACGCCGATGGGCGCCAGGCGGACGATCATGCCCATGATGCGGAAGATCACGTGGCTCAGTTCGTTGATCAGGCGCGAGATCCCCGAGGCGGCTTCGCCTACCAGGTTCAGCGCGCTACCGAACAGCACCGAGAACAGCAGCACCTGGAGGATGTTGTTCTCGGCGAAGGCACCGAGCACCGAGGAGGGGATCAGGTCCATGAGGAACTGGGTGGTGGTGTGCATATGCTCGCTGCGCTGGGCGATATCGCCCATGTCGGCGGGAGACAGCTGCTCCAGGTGGATGTTGGCGCCGCTGCCGATGCCGGTGCTGAAGGCCATGACCAGGCCGATCACCAGGGCCAGGGTGGTGAGTATTTCGAAGTAGATCACTGATTTCAGGCCGATGCGGCCGACCTTCTTCAGGTCGCCGGCGCAGGAGATACCGCTGACCACCACGCAGAACACGATGAGGCCGATGAGCATCTTGATCAGCTTGATGAAGGCATCGCCCAGGGGTTTGAGTTGCGAGGAGTATTCGGGGAGGGTGAGGCCGCACACGATGCCGAGCAACAGCCCGAGCACCACTTGGAGGAAGATCGAACGCGAGCACCATTTGAGCATGGGAGGAGTCCTGGTCGGTGTCCGGCCTGCCGTGCATTCGAGACGCAGCGGGTGGCGGACTTAATTATTGTGGTCTTACCGGTTTGTCCAGTGCAGGCGCAGTCTACGCTCGGTTTTTTTGGGTTTACAAGAGGGATCGGGAAAATTGGCTTAACCGGTCTGACCAGTGGCCTTGCGCCGTCTACCCGGGCTTTCGGCCTGGTGGCTTTCAGGAGCCGTGCAAGGTCCATTGCAGAGCCTTGGAGGTTTTTTGCGGGGCGCGTTACCGCCTGCATTAGCCGTTAGAGGGAGTTTTCTGCAGGCATGAAAAAGCCCGGCGCCAGGCCGGGCTTTTCTGTTGCGGTGCGGTGCTGATTAAGCGCCGTACACCGGCAGTTTCTTGCAGATGGCCTTGACCTTCTCACGTACGGCGTCGATCACCGCTTCGTTGTTCAGGTCAGCCAGGATGTCGCAGATCCAGCCGGCCAGTTCGCGGCACTCGGCTTCCTTGAAGCCACGGGTGGTCACGGCTGGAGTACCGAAGCGCAGGCCGGAGGTGACGAACGGCGAGCGTGGGTCGTTTGGCACGGAGTTCTTGTTCACGGTGATGAAGGCCTTGCCCAGGGCGGCGTCGGCATCTTTACCGGAGATGTCCTGCTTGATCAGCGACAGCAGGAACAGGTGGTTTTCAGTACCGCCGGAAACCACGTCGAAACCGCGCTCGATGAACACGCTGGCCATGGCCTGGGCGTTCTTCACCACTTGCTGCTGGTAGGTCTTGAACTCAGGCTGCAGGGCTTCCTTGAAGCAGATGGCCTTGGCGGCGATCACGTGCTCCAGCGGGCCACCCTGGGCGCCAGGGAATACGGCGGAGTTCAGCTTCTTCTCGATGTCGGCGTTGGCGCGAGCCAGGATCAGGCCGCCACGTGGACCGCGCAGGGTCTTGTGGGTAGTGGTGGTCACCACGTCGGCGAACGGCACTGGGTTCGGGTACACGCCAGCGGCTACCAGGCCGGCCACGTGGGCCATGTCGACGAACAGGTAGGCACCGACCTTGTCGGCGATTTCGCGAAAGCGTGGGAAGTCCAGGATCTGCGAGTAGGCGGAGAAGCCGGCGACGATCATCTTCGGCTTGTGCTCGACCGCCAGGCGCTCGACTTCGTCGTAGTCGATCAGGCCGTTGGCGTCGATGCCGTACTGCACGGCGTTGTACAGCTTGCCGGAGGAGGAAACCGCAGCACCGTGGGTCAGGTGGCCGCCGTGGGCCAGGCTCATGCCCAGGATGGTGTCGCCGCCTTGCAGCAGGGCCAGGTAGACCGCAGCGTTGGCCTGGGAGCCGGCGTGTGGCTGGACGTTGGCGTAATCGGCACCGAACAGCTCCTTGGCTCTGTCGATCGCAAGCTGCTCGACCACGTCGACGTACTCGCAACCACCGTAGTAGCGCTTGCCTGGGTAGCCTTCGGCGTATTTGTTGGTCAGTACCGAGCCTTGAGCTTCCATCACCGCTGGGCTGGTGTAGTTTTCCGAAGCGATCAGCTCAATGTGCTCTTCCTGGCGCTGAGCTTCTTGCTCCATGGCGGCAAAGAGATCTGCGTCGTACTTGGCAATAGTCAAATCACGGCTGAACATGGCGGTCCTCAAGGATCGGGGGGCAGAAAAGGCAGGCATTCTAACCCAATGGGTTTTGGATGGCATATGAAAGGACATCATGTCGCACAGAAGCCGCATTCAAGTGACGAGCTGCAAGCTGCAAGCGGATCGCTTTCCCTTGCGATTGGCTGCTTGTAGCTTGCCGCTGCCGCTAGTCGAACATGAACAAGGCGTCGTTGCTGAATTGCGCTTCGAAGCGGTTGGCCGGCATCGGCCGTCCGAACAGGTAGCCCTGGACTTCGTCGCAGCCGTGCTCGCGCAGGAAGTCCAGCTGTTCGTGGGTCTCTACCCCTTCGGCGATCACCGCCAGGTTCAGGCTGTGGGCCATGGCGATGATGGCGCGGGCGATCTGCGCGTCCTGCTCGCCGGACGGCAGGCCGTCGACGAAGGTGCGGTCGATCTTCAGTACGTCGATGGGGAACTGCTTGAGGTAGTTCAGCGATGAATAGCCTGTGCCGAAGTCGTCTACCGCGATGCTCAGGCCCAGGTTCTTCAGGCCGTCGAGGATCTGCATCGCCTCGCTGACCTCGCGCATCAGGATGCTCTCGGTCAGTTCCAGCTCCAGGCACGCCGGCGGCAGGCCGGTGTCCCGGAGAATGGTGGCAATGCGCATGCCCAACTGGCCGTCGGAGAATTGCCGGGCCGAAATGTTCACCGAAACCTTCGGTACCCGCACCTTGGCCACATGCCAGGCCTTGAGCTGGCGACAGGCTTCGCTGATCACCCAGTCGCCGACGTCCACCACCAGCCCCAGCTCCTCCAGCACCGGAATGAAGTCGCCCGGCGGCACCAGGCCACGGCGTGGATGGCGCCAGCGCAGCAGGGCCTCGGCACCGGTCAGGCGCTTGCCATCGCCGCTGAACTGCGGTTGGTAGTAGAGCACGAACTCCTGCTGCTCCAGGGCATGGCGCAGGTCGCTTTCCAGTTCCAGGCGTTCCAGGGCGCTGGCGTTCATGTCCGCCTGGTAGAACTGGAAGTTGTTCTTGCCGCGTTCCTTGGCGTGGTACATCGCGGTGTCGGCGTTCTTCATCAGCTGGCTCAGTTCGTTACCGTCCTGGGGGCTCAGGGCGATGCCGATGCTGGCGGTGACGAAGAACTCCCGGCCTTCGAGGACGAAGGGTTTGACCAGGCTGGCGAGGATCTGCTCGGCGACGTGGATCGCCCGGTTCAGGGCGATTTCCCGGCTGGCGCGGGGTTGCAGCAGCAGGGTGAACTCGTCGCCGCCCATGCGCGCCACGGTGTCGTCATCGTCGACGCAACCCAGCAGGCGGACGGCCATCTCCTTGAGCATGCGGTCGCCGGCGGCGTGGCCCAGGGAGTCGTTGATCGGCTTGAAGCGATCGAGGTCGAGGAACATCAGCACCACCCAGGACTTCTGCCGCTCCGCCGATTGCAGCGCGGTATGCAGGCGGTCCTGGAACAGCGTGCGGTTGGGCAGGTGGGTCAGGGCGTCGTAGTAGGCCAGGCGGTGGATCCGCTGTTCGCTGGCCTTGCGCTCGCTGATGTCGCTGAAGAAGCACACGTAGCTGGCCAGGTCGCCTTCGTCGTCGAGCACGGCGGTGATCCCGACCCAGGCCGGATAGTGCTCGCCATCACGGCGCTTGAGCCAGACTTCGCCTTCCCAGGTGCTGTGCTGGTTCAACTGCTTGATCACGTAGCGCAGGTGGGCTTCCTGCTGTTCATCCACGGTGAGCATGTTCGGCAGTTGGTCCAGCACCTGGGATACGGCGTAGCCGCTGACCCGGCTGAAGGCCTCGTTGGCCTGGACGATGTAGCCCGCCGGGTCGGTGATGAGAATCGCCGAGGTCGAGTGCTCGAATACCGTGGCCGCCATGCGCAGGTCTTTTTCCGCCCGGCGTTGCTGGCTGATATCGCGGCCGACCCCGAGCACGCCTTCGAAGGCGCCGTGTTCGTCCCAGACCAGCACCAGGCGCAGTTCGATGGGGATCTTGCGGCCATCGGCCCGCAGGCAGTCGAACAGGAACAGTTGGGTCTGCACCTGGCTGCGCAGTTGTGCCAGTTGCTCGGGTTTGTCCAGGGCCTTGCTGACCCGGTCCATCAGCACGTAGATGCCGGTCAGCTGCTGCGGGTTGGCGATGGTCGACTGCCAGCCGTTCTGGAACACCCACTCCACGTCGTAGCCGAGCACCGACTGCACCGATGGGCTGACGTAGTTCAGCGAGAGCTTGTTGTCGGTGGAGAAGATCACGTCGCTGATGCTCTCGGCGAGCATGCGGTAGCGCTGTTCGCTGTCGCGCAGGGATTCGCTGGCCTCGATCTGGTCGGTGATGTCCTTGGCCACGCCGATGATGCGTGTCACCTGGTCATAACGGTCCCGGGCCAGGGCCTGTTCGCGGATCTCGAAGCGCCGCCATTGGCCGCTGCGATGGCGGAAGCGCAACTGGCACTGCAGGAGCTGGGCATAACCGGAATGTCGCTGGTCCTGGCGCAGTTGGTGATAGAGGTCGGCATCCTCGGGGTTGAGCAGGATCTCCCAGAAGTACTCGCCCATCTGTTGCAGTTCGGTCCTGTTGTAGCCCAGGGTCTGTCCCAGATGGTGGTTGCTGAAGATCATCCGCTGGCTGATCACGTCCTGCACGTACAGGTGATCGGGCACGGTCCGCACCACGTCCGACCAGAAGCCCTCGCGCTCCAGCAACGACAGTTCGATCAGCTTGCGGCTGGTGATGTCGCTGATGCTGAGGATCACCGCCCTGAAGTCGTCGGGCTGTTCCGGCAGGCGCATCACCAGCCACAGGTGCTGATCATTGCCTTGGGCGTCGCTGAGCTTGATCTCCAGTTCCAGCTGCTTGTGCTGGTTGACCAGGGCCTCGAGCAACTGGCCGCCGATGGCGCTGCCGGGATTCGGGCTGCCTTCGATCAGCAATTGCCAGGCTTCGTCGCCGGAGTGGACGTTGAGCAGGCTCAGGGCGACCTGGTTGACTTCGGTGATGCGCAGTTCCTGGAGCAATTGGCGGTATTGCTCCGCATGACCGTCCTGCCAGCGCTTGAGCTGGTTGAGCGAATGCAGGTGGTGTTTCTCCAGCAGGCCTGGCAGGCCGGAGATGTCCAGCACGCAGAGGGCCACTCCGGTGCCCTCGAAAATGTCCTGGTAGCGGCGCCGGCCCTCGTGCAGTTGGCGCTGGCGCCGACGGATGTTGAGCAGGGCGATCACCGGCAGCAAGGAGAAGGCCAGCCCCAGCAGGCACTTGCCGATGAAGGCCGGCAGCAGTTCCTCGAGTACCGCACGCTGGTCGAACAAACCGCGCAATTGCCAGTCGCTGTTGCCCAGGGGCAACAGCAGCACGCTGCTGGCCATTTCGTCGGGGTCGAGCATGCCCGGGGTCGGGGTGCTGCGCTCGTCACGCTTGATCACCTGGCGGCTCAGGCGGTTCTCGATCACCCAGCTCGGCTTGAAGCCGTCTTCGCTCTGGCGCACCAGGCTCTGCAGGAAGCTTGGCGCCATGCGCAGGATCCAGTAGCCACGGGTCGAGCCACTGGCCTGGTGCAGTAGTACGTGCACCACCGAGCCGTCGGCGGGGTTGCTGTAATAGAAGCGCTGCGAGCGGCTGCGCTGCACCAGTTCGGCGAGCCACACGGCATCCTGGCTGCCCTCGGCGGTGTCGCTGATGATTTCGCCCTGGGCATCGAGCAGCGCGAAGCTGCGCACATCCGGCAGGGAACGCTGGAGCTTCTCCAGCAGTTGCTGTTGTTGCTGGTTGTTCTGGGGGGCTTCGACGATCGGCAGCAGGTTGAGGGCGATCTGCGCATTGAGCGCCAGGTTCAGGCTCAGGTGGTCGGCGAGGTCGGCGCTGTAGTCGATGGCATGCTGGCGTTGGTCGTGGCGAGCCTGTTGCAGTTGGTCGAGCAACTGCCAGAACAGCAGGGCCAGGAGCAGCAGCACCAGGGTCGCCAGTGCGCCTTTGAGGGTGCCGCGCAAAGGAGGGGCCGACACAGGGGCTTTAGCGCGCGCTGGCTGTGGCGAAGTAACGTTGGACAAGCTGTGATCCTGCGGTTTGGCTGGGCTGGCGCGACGTGCACTATAAGCCGGACGCCCGAAGGGCGGCTAGCATGCCTTGAGTTGTGGCAAAGTGCCAGACCCGCCTGGCCGACTAGAGAGCCAGCCTGCTATCGAGCTGCAAATCCGCCAGCCGCCAGAGAATGGCTAGCGCGAAGCAGCAGATCACCACCGAGGCCGTGCGGTTGATGGCGTGGGGCGTCAACCAGGCGTGGCCGCTGCGCTTGATCCGGGCACCGAACAGCACCCAGGCGCAACCCACCGGGATCACCACCGCGGTGAACTGTGCGACGAAATGCAGGTACGGCTCGAAATCGGCGAAGGTCTGCAGCGGGACAATGAACGACACCACCAGCAAGCCCTTGGGATTGATCAGGGTCAGCAGGAAAAAATGCCTTCGGGACACCAGGCTCTCCGGTGAACCCGGCAGGCCGCCGTCGGGCCTGCGCCAGAGCAGGTACGAGGTCCTGGCCAGGTAGCCGATCGAAACCAGCTGCATCAACTGCAGGCACCAGGGGGCGCCATCGCCGATATGACCCAGCAGGTAACCCCAGAAGGAGATCTGCAACAGGTAGGCCAGCCATTCCAGCAGGCTCAAGGGCCAGGCGCGCCTGAAACCGTTGAGTGCCCCCGAGCGCAACAACAGGGTGTTGGTCGGGCCCGGCATCAGCAGCAACAGTCCGAGTGCGGACATGATGTTCAGCATGCAAGCGGTTTCCTCTGAGTCCACCGGGCCACGAACGACTGGCGGCGGCTAATCCACCAGGTAGATCTCGACGCGCTCCTTGTGCGCCCCGATGTTGTTGCGCTTGAGGCGAATCCGCCCGACTTCGCCAGTCCTGCGCAGGTGCGTACCACCGCAGGGCACCTGGGAAAAGCCCTCGATGAGCCAGCAACGGCGCAGATGCTCGGTATCGGTAAAGCGACTTTCGATCGGCAGGTCGGCCGCCACCAGCCGTTCGACCTCGGCGAGGATCTCGGGAAAGTACTGGCTGATGCTGCCGTCCATGGTGAAGTCGATACGTGCCTTGGCCTGGCCTATATGGGCGCCGATCTTATCCAGCCCGGGGAATTTCTTGTAGAACAGCTCCAGGACGATTTCGGCGGCGAAGTGCAGCCGCATCAGGGCGTAGCGCCGTGGCCAGTCGATTTGCACATTGACCAGGTCGCCCACGGCGAAGTCCGGCGCCGAGGCCAGCCGATAGACGATGTGTTCGCCGACGACCGTGGCCTGGGTGACCTGGATGCGATCGATGGTGCCCTGGTCCGACTCCTGGCCGCCGGACTCGGCGAAGAAGATCGTCGGGCTGATCATGACGTCGGATCCTTCGACACTCAGCACGCGAGCATCCAGGGAGGTGAGGTAGGGAGTACTCCAGAAGGCACGTTCCATATGGCTTGTCTGTCTTGTTCCATGGAGAGGGGCGAAAGGTAGCGTAGAAGCATTGGAGAGCGCTTTCGAGGAAAACTGACCGCCGGCCGGGTAGTGGCCCGATGGCAGGCTCATGCCCGAGCTTGCCCGTGGCCTTGTTTCTACAAGCTCTTGGGCTATTGGCGGAGGGCTTGTGCCACAGGGGCTGCAGCAAGAAAAAGCGCGGCTGAAGCTCCCGGCGGTCTGCCCGCCGTCGCTCAGTTAGGTTAACCTTGAAGGTTGGGAGTGCTGTGTATCGCACCACGAGGCTTAGCAGGCCTGTTTTCACCTTTTTCACGAGGTCCATATTTTGGCTCAATACGTTTTCACCATGCATCGGCTGGGCAAGGTCGTTCCGCCGAAGCGGGAAATCCTGAAAAACATCTCCCTGTCCTTCTTCCCCGGAGCCAAGATCGGCGTACTGGGCCTCAACGGTTCGGGTAAGTCCACGCTGCTGAAGATCATGGCTGGCGTCGATACCGAATTCGAAGGTGAAGCACGGCCGATGCCGGAGCTGAACATCGGCTACCTGCCCCAGGAGCCACAGCTGGACCCGTCCAAGACCGTGCGTGAAGTGGTCGAGGAAGCGGTCAGCGTGATCAAGGACGCCCAGGCCCGCCTGGACGAGGTCTATGCTGCCTACGCCGACCCTGATGCCGACTTCGACAAGCTGGCCGCCGAACAGGCCAAGCTGGAGGCCATCCTGCAGGCCAGCGACGGCCACAACCTGGAGCGCCAGCTGGAAGTCGCCGCCGATGCCCTGCGCCTGCCAGCCTGGGACGCCCGCGTCGAGCACCTGTCCGGTGGTGAAAAACGCCGCGTGGCCCTGTGCCGCCTGCTGCTGTCGGCCCCCGACATGCTGCTGCTCGACGAACCGACCAACCACCTGGACGCCGACTCGGTGGCCTGGCTGGAGCACTTCCTGCACGACTTCCCGGGCACCGTGGTAGCCATTACCCACGACCGTTACTTCCTCGACAACGTCGCTGGCTGGATCTTGGAACTGGACCGTGGCGCGGGCATCCCGTACGAAGGCAACTACTCCGGCTGGCTGGAGGCCAAGTCGGCGCGTCTGGCCCAGGAATCCAAGCAGCAGTCGGCCCACGAGAAGGCCATGAAGGAAGAGCTGGAGTGGGTGCGCAAAGGCGCCAAGGCCCGCCAGTCCAAGTCCAAGGCCCGTCTGCAGCGTTTCGAGGAAATGCAGTCCCAGGAATTCCAGAAGCGCAGCGAGACCAACGAGATCTACATCCCGGCCGGTCCGCGCCTGGGCGACAAGGTCATCGAGTTCAAGAACGTCACCAAGGGTTATGGAGATCGCGTGCTGATCGACAACCTGTCGTTCTCCATGCCCAAGGGCGCCATCGTCGGCGTGATCGGCGGCAACGGCGCCGGTAAGTCGACCCTGTTCCGCATGCTGATGGGCAAGGAGACTCCGGACTCGGGCAGCATCGAGATCGGCGAAACCGTGCAGCTGGCCTGCGTGGACCAGAGCCGCGAGGACCTGGATGGCAGCAAGACCGTGTTCCAGCAGATCTCCGACGGTTCCGACCAGATCCGCATCGGCAACTACGAGATCCCGTCGCGCACCTATGTCGGCCGTTTCAACTTCAAGGGCGGCGACCAGCAGAAGTTCGTCAAGGACCTTTCCGGTGGTGAACGTGGCCGTCTGCACCTGGCCCTGACCCTGAAGGAGGGTGGTAACGTCCTGCTGCTCGACGAACCGTCCAACGACCTCGACGTCGAGACCCTGCGTTCCCTGGAGGAAGCCCTGCTGGACTTCCCTGGCGCCGCCATCGTGATTTCCCACGATCGCTGGTTCCTGGACCGCGTGGCCACCCACATCCTGGCCTACGAGGATGATTCCCAGGCAGTATTCTTCGAAGGCAACTACACCGAGTACGAAGCCGACCGCAAGAAGCGCCTGGGCGAAGCCGCGGCGCAACCGCACCGTGTACGGCACAAGAAGCTGGCCTGATCGGCTCGCTGCTGGAGAAAAACGGAGCCCACTGGGCTCCGTTTTTTTATGCCTGGAGAATGTATCGGCGGGGTAATTTCCCGGCTGTGGAGCACGTTCAAAGTGAGTGCAAAGCTGCGGCGTTTTGTCACCAATCCAGTGCGTACGAAGCCCGCAGATCGGGTCGATTTATATTTTTTGCACCATTTAAATTCATAACTGCGACATTTTGCTCTGTCCCAGTGCAGATTGAATTGCTAAAGTCCCTGGCAAATCTCCCCCTTAACGACAATAAATCCGCCGAGACTTTCCATGATCGAATCCGTCGAAGACTTCCTCGCCCGCCTGAAAAAGCGCGATCCGGACCAGCCAGAATTCCACCAGGCGGTGGAGGAGGTACTGCGTAGCCTATGGCCGTTTCTCGAAGCCAACCCGCATTACCTGGAGTCCGGGATTCTGGAGCGGATTTGCGAGCCGGAACGTGCCGTGGTGTTTCGTGTGTCCTGGGTCGACGACCAGGGCAAGGTTCGGGTCAACCGTGGTTTCCGCATCCAGATGAACAGCGCCATAGGTCCCTACAAGGGCGGCCTGCGCTTCCATCCGTCGGTGAACATGGGCGTGCTGAAGTTCCTGGCTTTCGAGCAGACCTTCAAGAACTCCCTCACTTCCCTGCCCATGGGCGGCGGCAAGGGCGGCTCGGACTTCAACCCCAAGGGCAAGAGCGATGCCGAAGTCATGCGCTTCTGCCAGGCCTTCATGAGCGAGCTGTACCGGCACATCGGTGCGGACGTGGACGTGCCGGCCGGGGATATCGGTGTCGGTGCCCGGGAAATCGGCTTCCTGTTCGGCCAGTACAAACGCCTGAGCAATCAGTTCACCTCGGTGCTCACCGGCAAGGGCATGAGTTACGGCGGTAGCCTGATTCGCCCGGAAGCCACGGGCTTTGGCTGCGTGTACTTCGCCGAGGAAATGCTCAAGCGGCGTGACGACCGGGTCGAAGGCAAGCGCGTGGCGATCTCCGGCTCCGGCAACGTGGCGCAATACGCCGCCCGCAAGGTTATGGACCTGGGCGGCAAGGTGATCTCGTTGTCGGACTCCGAAGGCACCCTGTACTGCGAGCCCGGCTTGAGCGAAGAACAATGGCAAGCGGTGCTGGAGCTCAAGAACGTCCAGCGTGGGCGCATCAGCGAACTGGCCAGCCGCTTCGGCCTGGAGTTCCGTGCCGGCAAGACGCCATGGGACCTGCCTTGCGATATCGCACTGCCTTGCGCCACCCAGAACGAGCTGGACGCCGAGGCGGCCCGCACGCTGCTGCGCAATGGCTGCATCTGTGTCGCCGAGGGCGCCAACATGCCCACGACCCTGGAGGCTGTGGATATCTTCATCGACGCTGGCATCCTGTTCGCCCCGGGCAAGGCCTCCAACGCCGGTGGGGTGGCGGTGAGCGGGCTGGAAATGTCGCAGAACGCCATGCGCCTGCTGTGGACCGCCGGCGAAGTGGACAGCAAGCTGCACGCCATCATGCAGTCGATCCACCATGCCTGCGTGCATTACGGTGAAGAAAACGGCCGGATCAACTACGTCAAGGGCGCCAACATCGCCGGGTTCGTCAAGGTGGCCGATGCCATGCTGGCCCAGGGCGTGGTCTGAATCGGTTCAGGCCGGTTCGATGCCGATGACCTCGATCAAGCGGTCGCCCGCCGGCCGCTGCCACAAGACCTCGTCCCCGAGACGCGCGCCCAGCAAGGCGCGACCCAGGGGCGAGGCCCAGTTCACCAGGCCCCTGGCGACATCGGCCTGGTCCTCGCCGACCAGTTGCACACTCTTTTGGTCGCCTGTTTCATCCACATAAGTCACCCGGCTGCCAATCTGTACCCGGTCGGTGGCGCTCGCCTGTACCACCTGGGCGCTGTGCAGGCGCTGGGTGAAGTAGCGCAGGTCCCGCTCCAGCTCCGCCAGGCGCTGGGGATCGCCGGCATCTTGCAGCCCGCGCTGCTGGTGCTGTAGCTGCGCAACCTTGTCCTGGAGCTCCACCAGCCCCTGTGGCGTAACGTAGTTGGGCTGGCTGCTGACCTGGCGCTCCACCGGCTGTGCGGCTTGGGCGGCGGCCTGGTCTTCGTTGACGAAAGCACGACTCATGGCGGTTTTCCCTGGTTGGGGTTGGCCATGGTGGCAGGTCCCAGGCCTGGAGCAATGCCTGAAAGCGACCTATTGCGAACGATAGGCCCGGGCGGCATCGCGATCCTTCTCCTGCTGCCAGGCCCGCTCACGCTCATCCCAGTGGCGCTGGCGATACTGTTCGCGGTCCTGGTTCTCCAGCATGGCCTGGCACTGGCGGAAGCCGTCGCTCCAGCCCTCGGCGTATTGCGCAT
Source organism: Pseudomonas piscis (assembly GCF_009380155.1). Lineage (GTDB taxonomy): Bacteria > Pseudomonadota > Gammaproteobacteria > Pseudomonadales > Pseudomonadaceae > Aquipseudomonas > Aquipseudomonas piscis. Next base: position 257,884 of record NZ_WHUV01000007.1, read on the forward strand.
CCTTGAGATAGCGGGGGACGTCCTTGCGAAACTCTCCACTGATGGAGCCGGCTGCCTGTCGGCCGCTGACACAGCCGTCGTCGAAACCATCGGCAAAGGCCGGTGGATAACCCTGCTTGAGCAAGTACTGGTGATTCGATTCGCAACCACCGAGCAGCACCGGCAACAGCACGACCCACGCATAACGCCACATCGCCAACCCCTCGCATATTCATGGGGGAAGTCTAGATGGGCATTTGTCGCCGAGCGGTGAAAGGTGGGTGAGCATCTCGTTTATCCGTGGCTGCTGCAGCCTGCGGGGCGCAGGCTGCAGCTCATCACAGGACTAGTAGTGGTACCACTTGAGTTCGAGCATGACTTCATTGACCGGGCTGGCCAGCTGGCTGAACTCGCGCTGGGCGCTCAGGCGCAGGCCCAGGTTGCGTGACAGCTCCCATTGCTGGTTGAGGCTCAGGCTGCGGCGGACTTCGCCGTTGGTGAAGTAGTCGCCCTTGGCTTCGAGGCTGAAGTTACCCAGGGGGTTTTTCCAGAGGATGCCGGAGTCGAAGCCGGCCGCCGGAGCGATGAAGCCGGCGAAGTCGGCATTGTGTTCCACCCGTACCGTGCCCAGGACAAAGCCCAGGGTGTCCTCGCCCAATTGCCAGGTACCACCGGCACCCCCGTTGACGTGGCTGACCAGGGTTTCATCGTCGTGCTTGCCAGGTACCCGCTCCAGGCCACCGGTGACTTGCCAGGACCATGGCTGCAGCAACTCGTTGCGTGGGGTCAGGGAGCGGATGGTCGCCAGGTCCAGCTGTTGCAGCTGCCAGTGGTTGCCTTCGTACTGGCGCAGTTTCATCTGCAGGATCTCGATCTGCGCTCCGAGGGGGAAACCTTCGGCGTTGTCGTTGAGATCGTGATAAGCCATGCGCAGGCCGTATTCGGCGAAGGCCTTGTCGTCCCGCGTGCCGACGCCGAGCTGCCAGGTCCGGGACTGGTGGCCGTCCTCAGGCAGACCCGGACGCTGGATCTGCAGCTCCGGCGCCGGGTTCTGGTTGATGGCCTTGAGCAGCTCGAAGCTGCGCTGCGAGCGTTCGGCGTCGCGCTCCTGGCCGTTGGCCCGATAGCGTTCCAGGCGGTAGGCCGCGTCGACGATCAGGGCCTGGCGATCCCGGGGCATGGCCTTGAACCCGGGGTCTTGCAGTTGTTTCTGGTCGGCGCTGACCTTGAGTACCCACTGCTGTTCTTCATGGCTCAAGGGCTGGGCGCGGCTGAGCAGCTCGCGCTCGCGGGACGGACGGTAGTCGATGCGCTCCACCAGCCCGGCGTCCTTGACAGCCTTGACCGTGTCGGTGGGGATCGCGGTGAGCGGGAACTGGCCGGTCAGGCGCAGGCTCGGGCGGGCGACCTGGAGCAGTTCCAGCAAGCGGTAGGAGCAGTTCTCGTCGAAGAAGAAGTAGTCGAACTTGATCTGCTTCAGTTCCCAGACATGCTCCACCATGCGCTCGGTTTCTTCCTGGGTCAGGTTCAGCCGGTACTCCCACAGGTCGCGGTTCTCCAGGCTGCGGTATTCCGCCAGCTTCTCCTGGTAGGGAACCAGGGCGAACAGCCCGGGATAGCCGCCCATCAGGCCTTTCCAGGCATAGAGGATGCTGTTGTCCGAACCTTCGATATAGGCGCCGAAGTTGATCGCGTAGCTGAGCAGGGCGGTGTGGTTGCTCTGCACGTCTGCCTGGTCGATACGCAGCAAGGTGTGGCCGAACATCGACGAAGGGCTGTTGAGGTAGGCCGCCGGGAAGATCATCACCGTGCTGTGGGGGGCGACGTCCTTGAACCATTGGCTGAACTCGTTGCACTGGACCGCAGGCAGGTCGTTGAGCCCCAGCTGCGCCTTGAGCCAGCGGGTGCGGGCCGGGTAGACGCACTGGGCATGGCGTTCGCCGGTGCTGGCTGGAGCATAGAGAGCATCGAGGGTCGCACTCAGCTCGGCATCGGGATGATGGGCGCCGTCGGCGGCGAGGAAGAAGCGTGGATCGCTGACATAGCTGCGCCAGCCGCCGAGCTTGGCGGTCTCGTAGTGGCCGATGGAGATCCAGAAGGGGTCGTTGGCCAGTTGCTGCAAACGTTGTGAGTCAATGTGGGGCGCGGCGTACAGCGGGGCGCAGGCACAGAGCGCCAGGTAGGCAAGGCGTTTGAGCATGGTGGGCAACTTGAGTCGGAAATACAAAAGCCCGGAAGGGGCAGGATCAGAAAGAAAAACCCGCTCCCCGAAAGGAGCGGGCGGGGGCCGGCTTAGGCTGGAGTGGCGTACTTGGCCAGGCGAGCATCGCCTTTGAGTACGGCCAGGGTGTTGGTATGCACGTCTTCGGCGGTCACGTCGGCCTTGCTGAAGATCTGCTGGAAGTGTTCATGGGTAACCGCGGCGAAGTGCGCACGGTCTTCTGGAGCTACACCCAGGACTACGGCGTAGGTGGTCAGGGCTTCGCCCTGGCCCTTGGCCATGTCTTCGGACAGCTCGTTCATCATGCCGTTCATGGCGAACCAGGATTTGCCACCGTAGGTCAGGGCGGCGTTGGTGGAGCAGCCGTTGGTGCCGGAGGTCATGCCGAAAGTGGCGTTGCCGGAGGTACCGTTAGTGGTGGAAGCCAGGAAGTGGGCAGGAGTGCCGCGCTGGCCTTTGAACAGCATGTTGCCCCAACCGCAGTCCGGGCCACCTGGCGCTTGGGCCATGGCGTTCAGGGAGACGGCGGTGAAGAGAGTACCGAGAAGAATCCGTTTCATAGCGTTGTTCTCTTTGTGCATACCAATAATGGACAGGGAGGTTGGTCCGTGCTGGCACCAGGGGACCGGTTATTTATCCGGTCGCGCAGGTTGGAGTTTAGGCAGATTCCATCGGTTCCGTAAGTATTTACAACGCGATACTGGAAATGCCAGGTGGCCCCTGGCATGGGGGGACAGGCTACGGCTCGTCCCTGTTCGGCCATCAGGCGCGCCTTGCCAGCCGGGCCTGGCCAGCGCCAGAATGCCGCCATCCGCCCCGCCTGATGTAAGGAAGTCCGATGCCTGATCCTGTTGCCGCCAGCCTGCGTCTCGCGCCTGAGGCCTTGACCCGTCCGTTCTCCGCTGAGCAGTTCAGCTTCTCGACCACCAATGATCTGGAGCCCTTTCGCGGTGTACTTGGCCAGGAACGCGCGGTTGAGGCCCTGCAATTCGGCGTGGCCATGCCCCGCCCCGGTTACAACGTATTCGTCATGGGCGAGCCGGGCACCGGGCGCTTCTCTTTCGTCAAACGCTACCTGAAGGCCGAGGGCAAGCGCCTGCAGACGCCATCGGACTGGGTCTACGTCAATAATTTCGACGAGCCGCGCGAGCCCCGGGCGCTGGAACTGGCGGCGGGGGCCGCGGGCAGCTTCATCGCCGATATCAACGGTTTGATCGACAACCTGCTGGCAACCTTTCCAGCGGTCTTCGAACACCCGTCCTACCAGCAGAAGAAGAGCGCCATCGACCGCGCCTTCAACCAGCGCTATGACCGTGCCCTGGATGTGATCGAACGCCTGGCCCTGGAGAAGGACGTGGCGCTGTATCGCGATAGCAGCAATATCGCCTTCACTCCGATGTACGAAGGCAAGGCGTTGGACGAGGCCGAGTTCGCCCAGTTGCCGGAGGCCGATCGCGAACGTTTCCACGAGGACATTTCTGCCCTTGAAGAGCGCCTCAACGAAGAGTTGGCGAGCCTGCCGCAGTGGAAGCGCGAGTCGAGCAACCAGCTGCGCCAGCTCAACGAGGAAACCATCACCCTGGCCCTGCAGCCGTTGCTGGCGCCATTGTCTGAGAAGTACGCGGAGAACGCCGGGGTCTGTGGCTACCTGCAGGCCATGCAGGTCTACCTGCTGAAAACCGTGGTCGAGCAATTGGTGGATGACAGCAAGACCGACGCCGTGGCGCGCAAGCTGCTGGAGGAGCAGTACTGCCCGAGCCTGGTGGTCGGCCATCCCGCCAGCGGCGGTGCCCCGGTGGTGTTCGAGCCCCATCCGACCTACGACAACCTGTTCGGGCGGATCGAGTACAGCACCGACCAGGGCGCGCTCTACACCACCTACCGGCAATTGCGCCCCGGTGCCCTGCACCGGGCCAATGGCGGCTTCCTGATCCTGGAAGCCGAGAAGATGCTCAGCGAGCCCTTCGTCTGGGACGCGCTCAAGCGCGCCTTGCAGTCGCGCAAGCTGAAGATGGAGTCGCCGCTGGGGGAAATGGGCCGCCTGGCCACCGTGACCCTGACGCCGCAGATGATCCCGCTGCAGGTCAAGGTGATCATCATCGGTGCTCGCCAGCTGTACTACACGCTGCAGGACCTGGATCCGGACTTCCAGGAAATGTTCCGCGTGCTGGTGGACTTCGACGAAGACATCCCGATGGTGGACGAGAGCCTCGAACAGTTCGCCCAGTTGCTCAAGACCCGTACCTCGGAGGAGGGCATGGCGCCTCTGACCGCGGATGCGGTGGCGCGCCTGGCTACCTACAGCGCGCGCCTGGCCGAGCACCAGGGGCGCTTGTCGGCGCGGATCGGCGACCTGTTCCAGCTGGTCAGCGAGGCCGATTTCATCCGCCACCTGGCCTCGGACGAAATGACCGATGCGGGGCATATCGAACGGGCGCTCAAGGCCAAGGCCACCCGTACCGGCCGGGTCTCGGCGCGGATTCTCGACGACATGCTGGCCGGCATCATCCTCATCGACACCGATGGCGCGGCCGTGGGCAAGTGCAACGGCCTGACCGTACTGGAGGTGGGTGATTCGGCTTTTGGCGTGCCGGCGCGAATTTCCGCCACGGTCTACCCCGGCGGCAGCGGCATCGTCGACATCGAGCGCGAGGTCAACCTGGGGCAGCCGATCCACTCCAAGGGGGTGATGATCCTGACCGGTTACCTGGGCAGCCGTTATGCCCAGGAATTCCCCCTGGCGATTTCGGCAAGCATCGCCCTGGAGCAGTCCTACGGTTATGTGGATGGCGATAGTGCTTCGCTGGGCGAGGCCTGCACGCTGATCTCGGCGTTGTCGAGGACGCCGCTCAAGCAGTGCTTCGCCATCACCGGTTCGATCAACCAGTTCGGGGAAGTGCAGGCGGTCGGCGGGGTCAACGAGAAGATCGAAGGTTTCTTCCGCCTGTGCGAAGCCCGTGGGCTGACCGGTGAGCAGGGCGCGATCATTCCCCAGGCCAACGTCGCCACCCTGATGCTCGACGAGAAGGTCCTGCAGGCAGTGCGTGATGGGATGTTCCATGTGTATGCAGTGCGCCAGGCCGACGAGGCCCTGAGCCTGCTGGTGGGCGAACCTGCCGGCGAACCGGATGCCGATGGCCAGTTTCCCGAGGGCAGCGTGAATGCCCGGGTGGTTGAGCGCTTGCGGGTGATCGCCGAAATGATCAGCGAGGAAGACCTGAAGGAGGCGGAGAAGGAGTCGGCGCAGGAGGCGTTGGCAGAAGCCAAGCCGGCCTGATGACGGACGATGGCGAGGGCATTGGCTCTCGCCATCGGCGTCGATGCGCTGACGCCAATTTTTCAAAGTAGACCATTCGGCGCCTGTTGGATCGGTCAACTTTGTTTATCGGGCTTTTCTTCTATTCTCAGGGCAAGGAGAACGACAACCGTCGCTGGATCGAAACAGCCTTCGACCGAAGGCTGAATAGTGGATCTACCCGAGGGTCGCCGCCATGTCGCGCAACCTTTGCCTCACTCGCCAATGCCTTGGCCTCGTCACCCGTATCGAATGCTGCGTCCGCCCCCTGGCGGGAGACAACGGTATGTGGACCCTGCTCTTCGCCGCCGGAATGGCCGGTGAACAACCTTCGGCAATCAAGTCCCAGGGACCGTTCTGCGGTCCGGTGGTGGCCGAGTCCATCCTCGATTCCATCGTTGAAAGCCTGACTACCCATGGCTACCAGTTGGCGGACGATCCGCAGATCTGGTGCCTGCACCTGCAGGCCCAGTTGCGTCAGATCAACGGGGAACGGGGGCGCAACAGTGGCGACTTCCAGTTCCACCCCGAGCACTGAAAGCCGGGCCTCGATGCCCGGCTAGGGCGCGGCAGGCGCGGATTCGACCTTGTCGAGCCTGACCTCGAAGCCGTATTCCACGGTGTTCAGCTCCGTGCGGTTGTAGCTTTCCAGCTGGCTCGGTTGGCCGTAGAAGTAATGCACGTCATACAACGCCGGGCCGCCATGCGGCGCGCTGTGGGAGACGGCGAGGATCTCCTTGAGGTACTGGCCGCTCGCATCCTTGGCATAGAAGCGCCAGGCATCCGAGGCAAAGAGCTGCTGGTCGACGATCAGTGCATTGCCCTTGAGCTCCAGGCCCTTGGGCAACTGCTGCGCAGTGAGGGTCTGCTTCTCGATATTGGCCAGGAACAATGGGATCGAGCCGACCGCATAGGCGGGGGTTTCCGGGAACAGGTTCAGGTCATAGGTAATCAAGCCGCGCAAGGCGTCGATCTCGAATGCTTCGTCCGGCAACTCGATGGGCTCGCCACGCTGACCCTGGTCGTTCTGGGTAAAGAAAGTCAGTGGTGTGTCGCCTGTACTGAACTGCCCGCCCAGCAGCTCGTCGTTGAAGGTCCGCGGATGGCTGAACTCGATGCGTGCATCACTGGCGTCCTCCACCGACTGGCTGATGGTCACTGACTTCTTCAGCGACTCCTCGTCGATCTGCGCTCCCTTGAGGTAGCTGGCCGCCTGGTCGTCATAGACCACCACCGGTATTGGTAGTGCCTGGATGGTCTTGTCGGTGGTGTTGCGTTCGAAACTCAATACCGGCAGGTCAAGATCCTTGCGTGTGACCTGTGCCTTGGAGAAATCCAGTACCGCGACCTCCAGTTTGTCCACCATGCCGTTGAAGTAGACCTTGGCGTAGCGTCGGGTGTGCTTGCGGTCGAAGGCTTGCTGTTCATCTTCCAGTTGCTTTTCGAAGGCATCGCTCCATGCGCTCTGCTTTTGCATTGCGGCCAGTTGGCGCCGATAGAAGGCGATCTGCTCGGCGTCCTCGTTGATCGATCCGGAACGCGAGAGGACCTGGCCGCTGCTGTCCCGGGCCTGCACCATCAGGGTATTGACCGAAACGTCACTGGCCTCCTCGAGCACTGGAGCGTTGTTGTTCATCTCGATCTCGGCGACGTTTTTCTCCAGGGCCAGCAGGGTCAGGCTGATGTTGCCGTCCTTGCGTGGCTTGCCGATGTCGGCCTTGGCCAGCTCGAAAGTCAGCACTCGCTGGGGCGCCATGACCTCGAGCTTGCCTTGCAGGGAGACCGGCTGCGGCTGGCTCTTGTTGTCGATTTCCAGGCCTTCGACGAAGGGGTAGGCGACGGTCAGGTCATCCGGGTTGGTCATGTTCGAGCTGGAAGGACTCAGCTGGATGCCTGGATCGGTTTCCGACCATTCAGGCTGGAAGTCCACGACTTTCTTGTTGCTCAGGGTGACCGATTGCCATTCCAGGCCATGGGGAAAAGGAAAGTGCCCGGGGATGCTGAAGTTGAAGGGAAAGATCGGTTGCAGGTCGGTCAGGTAGTCCGAGTTCGAACGCTTGCGCAGTACGAACAGGCCATTGACATAGGTATCCACCAGGGCCTGCGGGGTAGGGTAGTGCTTGAGCACGGCGAGACTGTCATCGCCGTACTCGGTCTCGATGGGCTTGGTGGCGAGCTTGAGCTGGGCTCGCTCCAGCAACAGCAGCGAACCGCCAAGGTCGGCGAAGGCATCCTTGAGCTTGGGGTCCTGGATGGCCGCAAGGGACTTTTCCAGTTGCGCGGCTTCGTCCTTGAGGTTGGCCTCTTGCTTTTCATCGCTGGGCGAACAGCCGCCGCTACTCAGCAGGGCCAGACCAAGGCCGAGGCTCGCCAAAGGCAATCGCAAATCCATTTTCCAGTTTTCCTGTCCAGGGTCGGTGGGCGGTTGGAGTGGCTTCGACACTAGCAGAAAAAACGCTCGGAAAAACCCGTGGAGCTGTGGTTTATGGGGTTTTGGGGCGCTGATATACTCGCCGCCGTTTTCACACCGGCTGCGAGATTCCAATGGAACGTTTTATCGAAAATACAATGTATGCATCACGTTGGCTGCTGGCGCCGATCTACTTCGGTCTGTCACTGGGCCTGCTGGCGCTGGCATTGAAGTTCTTCCAGGAAGTTTTCCACGTCATTCCCAACGTGTTCGCCATGGCTGAGTCCGAGCTGATCCTGGTCCTGTTGTCGTTGATCGACATGGCACTGGTGGGCGGCTTGCTGGTGATGGTGATGATCTCTGGCTACGAGAACTTCGTGTCGCAACTGGATATCGACGAAAACAAGGAAAAGCTCAGCTGGCTGGGCAAGATGGACTCCTCGTCGCTGAAGATGAAAGTGGCGGCATCCATCGTGGCGATTTCCTCGATCCACCTGCTGCGGGTGTTCATGGATGCCAAGAACACTCCTACGGAGTACCTGCTGTGGTACGTGGTGATCCACATGACCTTCGTGGTCTCGGCGTTTGCCATGGGCTACCTGGACAAGCTGACCAAGCACTGAAGAACTCTTGATTGCCTGTAAGCCGCCCGGCCGTTGTGAAACGGACGGGCGGTGTCGTTTGTGGCTTGTGCTTTTCCTGGTCGCGGCATATCCCTTTAGGTGTCACGGGCCTGGAATGCATGAGGTGCGCTCATGAACCTGCAGGAAATGAATGCCTATGCCATCGCCGGAAAACTCGACGAACTGAACCTGATCTCCCTGGAAGGCGGGATCTACCTGCTCGAGGCGCGCATGCGCGGGACGGCCTATCCACTGAGCGATGCCCACGGGCAGACGTTCCACCTGCGTTCGGTGGAGCATGCTCGCGAGGTGCTGCAAGCCTTTCCCGACTTGCCATTCAACCTGATCCATACCTCGGTGCATGATGAGATGTGCGGCTTGTCCGGTACTGTCGAGGACAATCTGAAAGTTCCCATCGTCCTGCACTCCGGTGGTTGAGTCCGGGCGGCGATGATCCGCGCCGGCCTTCTGTGCTAGTCTGCTCGCCCTTTTGGTTCCGGGCGCTCCGGAATGCGCTGTGTCTGCACGGCCTTTCCCGAGCCGTCCGCACAGCGGAGCAGCGTCATGTCCGAAGTAAACCTGTCTACCGACGAAACCCGCGTCAGCTACGGCATTGGCCGTCAGCTGGGCGACCAACTGCGTGACAACCCACCACCAGGTGTGAGCCTGGAAGCGATCCTGGCTGGCCTGACCGATGCGTTTTCCGGCAAGCCAAGCCGTGTGGGCCAGGAAGAAATGTCCGCCAGTTTCAAGGTCATCCGCGAAATCATGCAGGCTGAAGCCGCTGCCAAGGCTGAAGCCGCAGCAGGCGCTGGCCTGGCTTTCCTGGCTGAAAATGCCAAGCGCGAAGGCATCACCACCCTGGCCTCCGGCCTGCAATTCGAAGTGCTGACCCAGGGTGAAGGCGCCAAGCCGAGCCGTGAAGACAGCGTGCGTACCCATTACCACGGCACCCTGATCGACGGTACCGTATTCGACAGCTCCTACGAGCGTGGCCAACCTGCCGAGTTCCCGGTGGGTGGTGTGATCGCGGGCTGGACTGAAGCGCTGCAGCTGATGAACGCCGGTAGCAAATGGCGTCTGTACGTGCCGAGCGAACTGGCTTACGGCGCACAAGGCGTAGGTAGCATCCCGCCGCATAGCGTTCTGGTGTTCGACGTCGAGCTGCTGGACGTTCTGTAATTCCCCGAGGAGCCGACCTGCGAGCGATGGCGGCTTGGCCGCGGATGGTTCATCGCCAGCAGGCAGGCTCCTTTATCGGCTTGGGTTTCATACGCGGATTCTTGCACTCAGGCCTTGGCTTTCGGCGCCGGTCGGCCGCAAGGCTCTGGCGTAGCAGAACAAAAACAGGTTACGCACCAACTCCTTGAGTACCAGCGGCTCGCTGGAGCTCAAGCCATTGAGGTCCAGGTCTCCCTGGTCCTGCAGCTCGTTCAGGGCTTCCTCTTCCAGTACTGCACAGACTTCCCCGGTTTCCCGATGCAGGATTCGCAGGTAGGGATGTGGGCGGTCCAGCCAGGCATCGATCAAATAAGTCATGGTTCTCATCTCCTTGAATTGGGGTTCAATGAGAATAATTCTTATTCAATGAATAGCAAGTACCTATTGGCGGTTTCTGCTTTTTTCTGCCCAAGAGTTGCTGTCGCGCAAAGACCATGGCCTTTCGCTTGCTACGTCACGGGGGGCGGGGCGGGCCCCTCTCGCGCCGGGCGCGAGAGGGAAGGGATTCAGACTTTACGGACGAACTCGGACTTGAGTTTCATCGGACCGATACCGTCGATCTTGCAGTCGATGTCATGGTCGCCATCGCACAGGCGGATGTTCTTGACCTTGGTGCCGACCTTGACTACCAGCGAGGTGCCCTTGACCTTGAGGTCCTTGATCACGGTGATGGTGTCGCCGTCTTGCAACACGTTGCCCACCGAATCCTTCTTCACAGTTTCAGCGGATACGGTTTCGGCTTCGCCGCCGGCGGACCACTCATGGGCGCACTCGGGGCAGATCAGCTGGATGCCGTCCTCATAGGTGTATTCGGAATTGCATTTTGGGCAGGGTGGCAAAGTGCTCACTTAAGCTCCTCAAGGTCAGGATGGCTAAAGGCGCACATTGTACAGGGTTTTGCCGGGCAGGGGGGGGGCGAGCAGGGCTGTGGCGCGGAGCCGGCCCCTGCTGCAGGCAGGGGCCGTGAGCCTGTCAGTGGGTGCGGGCGACGGCGAACTCGCTCAGTTCCACCAGGGCGTCGCGATACTCGCTTGCCGGCAGGGCTTCCAGGCAGGCGATGGCGCGAGCGACGTAGTCGCGAGCCAGTTGCGCGGTGTAGTCCAGGGAGCCCGAGGCTTCGACGGCATTGCGGATGCTTTCCAGGTCCTCGATCCCGCCTTTCTGGATCGCCTGGCGAACCAGGGCGGCCTGTTCCGGGGTACCTTCGCGCATAGTGTAGATCAGCGGCAGCGTAGGCTTGCCTTCCGCCAGGTCGTCGCCCACGTTCTTGCCCAGGGTCTCGGCGTCACCGCGGTAGTCCAGCAGGTCGTCGACCAGTTGGAAGGCCACGCCCAGGTGGTCGCCGAAGGTTCGCAAGGCCTCGGCCTGTTCCGGTGTGGCACCGGCCAGGGCCGCGGCACTGTGGGTCGAGGCTTCGAAGAGCATCGCGGTCTTGCCGCGGATGACTTCCATGTAGGTTTCTTCGGTGGTGCTGGCGTCGCGCACCTTGGACAGCTGCAGGACTTCGCCTTCGGCGATGACCCGGGTAGCCTGGGACAGGATGCGCATGACCGGCATCGAACCCAGTTCGACCATCATCTCGAAGGAGCGCGAATACAGGAAGTCACCCACCAATACGCTGGGCGCATTGCCCCACATGGCATTGGCGGTCGAGCGGCCACGGCGCATGCCGGACATGTCGACCACATCGTCATGCAGCAGGGTAGCGGTGTGCAGGAACTCGATGGTGGCGGCCAGCAGGCGCAGTTCTTCGCCTTCGCGGCCCAGGGCCTTGCCGCATAGCAGCACCAGCAAGGGGCGCAGGCGTTTGCCGCCGGCCGACGTAATGTAGTCGCCGATTTTCGAGACCAGCGGTACGCGGGACGTCAGTTGCTTCTTGATGATGCCGTCGACGGCGTTAAAATCTTCCGCCACCGCGCGGTAGAAAGCTTGGGGTTGCATCAGTGACAGGTGCTCCAGAAGGGGTGCGCGGCATGCTAGGACCCGCGTCCCCAGGTGTCAAGGCGCCTTCCCGGGTAGCCAAAGCCCCGGCGGGCGTTAATTTGTCAGGGTAGAACACTAGGTTAATGGTCATGGTTTGCCATGAAAACCTGACCACAGGCAGTTGTTCCTCCCATCCGCGGGCCCCAGTGATTCCGCGCCGCGCCGCCTGAGCGGCACTTGCAAGGCAATTGTGCCTTGCGTACAATCGCGCACCCTGAACTTCCTGGGCAGCACCTGCCTTACGCAATTGCACAGGGCCGTTCCAGCCCCAAGCAGCCATGCCAGCCAATACCTCTTCCTATTAAGAGCTGGGTGAGCAGGATTATCGGAGAAATACCATGTACGCAGTAATCGTTACCGGCGGTAAGCAATACAAGGTCGCTGAAGGTGAATACCTGAAGATCGAAAAACTGGAAGTCGCCACTGGCGAATCCGTGACTTTTGACCGCGTTCTGTTGGTCGCCAATGGCGACGACGTGAACATCGGCGCACCTGTTGTTGCTGGCGCAACCGTCAAGGCTGAAGTGATCTCCCAAGGTCGTCACGATAAAGTCCGCATCATCAAGTTCCGTCGCCGTAAGCACCACATGAAGCGTATGGGCCACCGCCAGTGGTTCACCGAGATCAAAATCACCGGTATTCAGGCTTAATTTCAGCCTAATTCCTCACTAGGAGAATTGAACTCATGGCACACAAAAAAGCTGGTGGTAGTACCCGTAACGGTCGCGACTCAGAAGCCAAACGCCTTGGCGTGAAGATGTATGGCGGCCAGGTCATCAAGGCCGGCAACATCATCGTGCGTCAGCGCGGCACCCAATTCCACGCTGGCTACGGCGTTGGCATGGGTAAAGATCACACCCTGTTCGCGAAAATCGAAGGCGTGATCAAGTTTGAAGTAAAAGGCGCCTTCGGTCGTCGTTACGTGAGCGTTGTCGCAGCTTAATTGCGCGATCGCTGGAAAAGCCCTGTCTCGCGACGGGGCTTTTTCGTTTGTGGGATGAGTCTCTTGCAAAGCTGTTTGTACGGGCTGCCAGCGTTGGAATTTTCGGTCGTTGATTGAGGCCGCTGCGCTCATTTTTGCAAGAGTCTTATGTCTTGGTTTTTTCAGCTCGCCCAGGCGGCGAGAGGCGTTTGATCATGAAGTTTGTTGATGAAGTTTCGATCCGAGTAAAGGCTGGCGACGGCGGCAATGGTTGCATGAGTTTCCGTCGCGAAAAGTTCATCGAGAACGGTGGTCCCAACGGTGGTGATGGTGGTGATGGCGGCTCGATCTTCATGGTCGCCGACGAGAACCTCAATACCCTGGTGGACTATCGCTACACCCGTCATTTCGATGCCGAGCGTGGCTCCAATGGCGGCAGCACCGATTGCACTGGCAAGAAAGGTGAGGACCTGGAGTTGCGGGTTCCGGTTGGTACCACTGTGATCGATGCTGGTACTCAGGAGGTCATTGGTGACCTGACCAAGGCGGGCCAGCGCCTGATGGTGGTGCAGGGTGGTTGGCACGGCCTGGGTAACACTCGCTTCAAGTCCAGTACCAACCGTGCGCCGCGCCAGACCACGCCGGGCAAGCCGGGCGAGCAGCGTGACCTCAAGTTGGAGTTGAAGGTGCTGGCGGACGTTGGTCTGCTGGGCTTGCCGAATGCCGGCAAGAGCACCTTCATCCGTTCGGTTTCCGCAGCCAAGCCGAAAGTCGCCGACTATCCGTTCACGACCCTGGTGCCGAACCTGGGCGTGGTCAGTGTCGATCGCTGGAAGAGCTTCGTGATCGCCGACATTCCTGGTCTGATTGAAGGGGCTTCCGATGGTGCCGGCCTGGGGATTCGCTTCCTCAAGCACTTGGCGCGTACGCGGATCCTGCTGCACCTGGTGGACATGGCGCCGCTGGATGAGAGTAGTCCTGCCGATGCCGCTGAGGTGATCGTCAACGAACTGATGAAGTTCAGTCCGTCCCTGGCTGAGCGCGAGCGCTGGCTGGTGCTGAACAAGAGCGACATGCTTCTCGAGGAGGAGCAGGAGGAGCGGGTCAAGGAGGTTGTCGAGCGTCTGGAGTGGACCGGTCCTGTGTATGTGATCTCGGCCATCTCCAAAGAGGGGACCGAGCGCCTGAGCCGCGACATCATGCGGTACCTGGAGGATCGTGCCGATCGCCTGGCGGCTGACCCGGCCTTTGCCGATGAGCTGACCGAGCTGGATCAGCGCATCGAGGATGAGGCGCGTGCCCAGCTGCAGGCCCTGGATGACCAGCGGGCCCTGCGCCGCACTGGCGTGAAGAGCGTCCACGACATCGGCGACGATGACTGGGACGAGGAAGATGTGGATGACGAGGATGGCCCGGAAATCATCTACGTTCGCGACTGATTCATCGTTGGCGGGCTTGCCCGCGAAGACGGTTTATCTGGCTTGGTGCGGTGTTATCATCGCTGTCGGGCCAGCTTTCAATGCGCCGCTCATCTGAGCGGCGTTTTGGTGTCTGCACGGCGTAAATACGAATAACCCCATGAGTGGCGCTCGGTCGCGCCGCTCGCTGGCAAAGGTTGAATGAGATGCGGAGCAAGGTGACGGGTGCACAGCGCTGGGTCGTGAAGATCGGTAGCGCGTTGCTGACGGCGGACGGCAAGGGGCTGGATCGTGCGGCAATGGGGGTATGGGTCGAGCAGATGGTGGCCTTGCATGAGGCTGGTGTCGAATTGGTGCTGGTATCTTCCGGTGCTGTTGCTGCTGGCATGAGCCGGCTGGGCTGGACCGCACGACCGAGTGCGATGCATGAGCTGCAGGCGGCGGCGGCCATTGGCCAGATGGGTCTGGTGCAGGCCTGGGAGTCGAGCTTCGCCGAGCATGATCGGCATACCGCGCAAATCCTCCTGACCCATGACGACCTGTCGGATCGCAAGCGTTACCTCAATGCGCGCAGTACCCTGCGGGCTTTGGTCGAGCTCAAGGTGATCCCGGTGATCAACGAGAACGACACCGTGGTCACCGATGAAATCCGTTTTGGCGATAACGATACCCTGGCGGCGCTGGTGGCCAATCTGGTGGAGGCTGACCTGCTGGTGATCCTGACCGATCGCGATGGCATGTTCGATGCCGACCCGCGCAGCAATCCAGGCGCCCAGCTGATCTACGAGGCGCGAGCCGATGATCCGGCCCTGGATGCGGTGGCTGGCGGTACTGGCGGTGCCCTGGGGCGTGGCGGTATGCAGACCAAGCTGCGTGCGGCGCGTCTGGCGGCGCGTTCCGGGGCGCACACCATCATCGTCGGTGGGCGCCTGGAGCGGGTGCTGGATCGGCTGAAGGCGGGCGAGCGCATTGGTACCTTGCTGTCTCCGGAGCGCGGTATGTTGGCTGCGCGCAAGCAATGGCTGGCCGGTCATTTGCAAACCCGTGGCACCCTGGTGCTGGACGAGGGCGCGGTGTCCGCTTTGTCCGAAGGGCGCAAGAGCTTGTTGCCGGTGGGGGTCAAGCAGGTCCAGGGCGGCTTTCGGCGCGGCGAGATGGTGGTCTGCGTGGCGCCTGATGGGCGCGAGATCGCCCGCGGCTTGGCCAACTACAGCGCCTTGGAGGCGCAGAAGATCATCGGCCAGCCTTCCGATGCGATTGTCGGTGTGCTGGGCTACATGGCTGAGCCGGAGCTGGTCCATCGTGACAATCTGATTCTGGTTTGAGTGGCATAAGGAAAAAACGCATGCGCATGGCAAAGGGATTGTTGGGTTTGTTCTTGGTGATGCCGTTCATGGTGTCGGCCGAGGAGATTGGCCAGGTGTCCACGGTTTTCAAGTTCGTCGGGCCGAATGATCGGATCGTGGTCGAGGCGTTCGATGATCCCAAGGTCGATGGCGTCACCTGTTATCTGTCGCGAGCCAAGACGGGTGGTCTCAAGGGCGGCCTGGGCTTGGCCGAGGATCGGGCCGAGGCCTCGATTGCCTGTCGCCAGGTCGGGCCGATCGCCTTCAAGGGTGATCTGAAGGATGGCGAGGAAGTATTCAAGGAGCGCACCTCGTTGGTGTTCAAGACCATGCAGGTGGTGCGGTTTCTCGACAAGAAGCGCAATACCCTGGTGTACCTGGTCTATAGCGACCGGTTGATCGAGGGTAGTCCGCAGAATGCGGTGACGGCGATTCCGATCCTGCCGTGGTCGCATCAGTGATCTGATCGCTGGCGGGTCGGTCCAGTGAATGCTGGGTTGGCTCGCTGGGCGGGGTAAATCGCAGGCAATAAAAAACCGACCCTTGGGTCGGTTTTTCAACAAGCGTGTCGCTTAGGCTGCAGCAGCGAGCTTCAGAGCCTTGATGTGGCCATTCAGGCGGCCTTTATGGCGAGCAGCTTTGTTCTTGTGGATGATGCCTTTATCGGCCATACGGTCGATAACTGGCACGGCCAGAACGTAAGCGGCTTGCGCTTTTTCGGCGTCTTTTGCGTCGATGGCTTTAACTACGTTTTTGATGTAGGTACGAACCATGGAACGCAGGCTGGCGTTGTGGCTGCGACGCTTCTCAGCCTGTTTTGCACGTTTTTTGGCGGAAGGTGAGTTGGCCACCGTCGAGCTCCTCGAAAGACTTTTTGGGAAATAGCAAACAAAATAGGCCGCGAATCATGCCGATGAGTTGGTGTGTTGTCAAGGGCAGCTGATGCGTTCCGCTGAGTGGTCGATCTGTAGAGGCGGGATATTTATTTCCGGCGCTTGACCTGTAAACTCGCGAGCTTTGGCTCTGTGCTGTTGCGGCGCGGAGTATCGCACAAGTGGGCGTCTTTTCGCCCACTGTTTATCTACAAGGCACAAACCTTTTCATGAACTTGCTCAAGTCGTTGGCCGCCGTCAGCTCTATCACGATGCTTTCCCGCGTGCTGGGCTTCGTGCGCGACACCATCATCGCGCGCACCTTCGGTGCCGGCATGGCCACGGATGCTTTTTTCATCGCCTTCAAACTGCCCAACCTGCTGCGACGGATCTTCGCCGAGGGGGCGTTCTCCCAGGCTTTCGTACCGATCCTGGCGGAATACAAGACCCAGCAGGGCGAAGAGGCGACGCGCACCTTCATCGCCTACGTATCCGGCTTGCTGACCCTGGTGCTGGCATTGGTCACGGCCCTGGGAATGATCGCCGCGCCCTGGGTCATCTGGGCCACGGCGCCGGGGTTCGTCGATTCCCCGGAAAAGTTCGCCCTGACTGCGGACCTGTTGCGGGTGACCTTTCCTTATATATTGCTGATCTCCCTCTCATCCCTGGCCGGAGCCATCCTCAATACCTGGAACCGCTTCTCGGTACCGGCCTTCGTGCCGACCCTGCTCAATGTCAGCATGATCATCTTCGCGGTGTTCCTCACGCCGTATTTCGATCCGCCGGTGATGGCCCTGGGCTGGGCGGTACTGGCCGGTGGCCTGGCACAGTTGCTGTACCAGCTGCCGCACCTGAAGAAGATCGGCATGCTCGTGCTCCCACGCCTCAACCTGCGCGATACCGGGGTCTGGCGAGTGTTGAAGCAGATGCTGCCGGCGATCCTCGGGGTATCCGTGAGCCAGATCTCGCTGATCATCAACACGATCTTCGCCTCGTTCCTGGTGGCTGGCTCGGTCTCCTGGATGTACTACGCCGACCGGCTCATGGAGCTGCCGTCCGGAGTGCTGGGCGTGGCGCTGGGGACCATCCTGCTGCCGACCCTGGCCAAGACCTACGCCAGCAAGGATCGTCATGAGTATTCGCGAATTCTCGATTGGGGGCTGCGCTTGTGCTTCATCCTGGTGCTGCCTTGCTCCCTGGCGCTGGGGATCCTGGCCGAGCCGTTGACGGTATCGTTGTTCCAGTACGGTGAATTCAGCGCCTTCGACGCATCCATGACCCAGCGGGCGCTGGTGGCTTACGCAATCGGTTTGCTGGGCATCATCATGATCAAGGTGCTGGCTCCGGGCTTCTATGCCCAGCAGAACATCCGGACCCCGGTGAAAATCGCCATCTTCACTCTGGTGGTCACCCAGTTGTTGAACCTGGCGCTGATCGGCCCCCTGAAGCATGCCGGGCTGGCCCTGGCCATCAGTGGCGGGGCTTGCATCAACGCCGGCCTGCTGTTCTACCAGCTGCGCAAGCAGCGGATGTTCCAGCCGCAGCCAGGGTGGGGAATGTTCATCCTCAAGTTGCTGGTTGCCGTGGTAGTCATGTCGGCGGTGCTGCTGGGTGCGATGCACTACATGCCAGCCTGGGACGAGGGGCATATGCTCCAGCGTTTCCTGCGCCTGGGCGCTCTGGTGGTAGCCGGCGTGGTGGCCTATTTCGGCATGCTGGCCCTGCAGGGCTTCCGCCTGCGGGATTTCAATCGCAAGGCCCTGGGCTGACGAGGATCCGGTCGTCGCAGCAGGGTGGACACAGGTTTTGTCGGTTCGATCACTTTGGGTTGCGGTGCTGCCTGTCGTCAGCCGCCCGGTGTGGTTATAATCGGCCACTTTATGAGCAAGAAGCGCGTTATGCAGCTGGTTCGAGGCCTTCACAATCTGCGCCCCCAGCATCGGGGCTGCGTCGCCACTATTGGCAACTTTGACGGTGTTCACCGTGGTCACCAGGCTATCCTGGACCGGCTGCGTGAGCGTGCGCTCGAGTTGGGCGTACCCAGCTGCGTGGTGATTTTCGAACCGCAGCCGCGTGAGTTCTTTTCTCCCGAAACCGCTCCAGCGCGCCTGACCCGCCTGCGGGACAAGCTGCAATTGCTGGCGCAAGCCGGGGTCGACCGGGTTCTGTGCCTGGCGTTCAACCAGCGCCTGAGCAAGCTCAGCGCCAGCGAGTTCGT
Source organism: Pseudomonas piscis (assembly GCF_009380155.1). Lineage (GTDB taxonomy): Bacteria > Pseudomonadota > Gammaproteobacteria > Pseudomonadales > Pseudomonadaceae > Aquipseudomonas > Aquipseudomonas piscis. The sequence goes on from NZ_WHUV01000007.1 coordinate 276,392, forward strand.
CGAGCGAATCCTGGTGGATGGCCTGGGTGTGCGGCACCTGGAGGTCGGTGACGACTTCCGCTTCGGCTGCGACCGGGTCGGTGACTTCGAGTTCCTGCAGCAGGCCGGTGCGACCCACGGATTCACCGTCGAAGCGGCCCGCACTGTGGAAATGGATGGGTTGCGCATCAGCAGCACCCAGGTCCGCAATGCCCTGGCCGCTGCCGATTTCGATCTTGCCGAGCGTCTGCTCGGTCGCCCCTTCCGGATTGCCGGTCGGGTCCTGCATGGGCAGAAGCTGGCGCGCCAGCTGGGCACCCCCACTGCCAACGTGCAGTTGAAACGCCGTCGCGTACCGCTTTCCGGGGTTTACCTGGTCAGTGTCGATATCGATGGCCAGGCCTGGCCCGGAGTCGCCAACATCGGCGTCCGGCCCACGGTCGCAGGTGATGGCAAGGCCCACCTGGAGATTCACCTTCTAGATTTTGCCGGTGACCTGTACGACCGGCGTTTGACGGTGGTTTTCCACCAAAAGCTGCGTGAAGAGCAGCGTTTCGCCTCCCTGGAGGCGTTGAAGACGGCGATCAATGCGGATGTTGCCGCCGCCCGTGCCCAAGTTGCACGTATCCATAGCGCCAATCGCTAATGAAGAGCCTTAAATGACCGACTATAAAGCCACGTTAAACCTTCCGGACACCGCCTTCCCAATGAAGGCCGGCCTGCCTCAGCGCGAACCACAGATTCTGCAGCGTTGGGACAGCATTGGCCTGTACGGAAAGTTGCGCGAGATTGGCAAGGATCGTCCCAAGTTCGTTCTGCACGACGGTCCTCCCTATGCCAATGGCAAGATCCACATCGGTCACGCGCTGAACAAGATTCTCAAGGACATGATCGTTCGTTCCAAGACCCTGTCCGGCTTCGACGCGCCCTACGTACCGGGCTGGGACTGCCACGGCCTGCCGATCGAGCACAAGATCGAGGTGACCCACGGCAAGAACCTGACCTCGGACCAGACTCGCGAGCTGTGCCGTGCCTACGCTTCCGAGCAGATCGAAGGCCAGAAGACCGAGTTCATTCGCCTGGGCGTGCTGGGGGACTGGGAAAATCCCTACAAGACCATGAACTTTGCCAACGAGGCCGGAGAAATCCGTGCCCTGGCGGAGATGGTCAAGGGTGGCTTCGTGTTCAAGGGCCTCAAGCCGGTTAACTGGTGCTTCGATTGCGGTTCGGCCCTGGCCGAGGCGGAAGTCGAGTACCAGGACAAGAAGTCCGCCACCATCGACGTGGCCTTCCCGGTCGCCGACGAGGACAAGCTGGCCGCCGCCTTTGGCCTGGCCAAGCTGGCCAAACCCGCAGCCATCGTGATCTGGACCACCACCCCGTGGACCATCCCGGCCAACCAGGCCCTGAACATCCATCCGGAGTTCAACTACGCCCTGGTGGATACCGGCGAGCGCCTGTTGGTCCTGGCCGAGGAGCTGGTGGAGTCCTGCCTGGCCCGTTACGGCCTGGAAGGTTCGGTGATCGCCACGGCCCCCGGCTCTGCCCTGGAGCTGATCAATTTCCGCCATCCGTTCTACGATCGCCTGTCGCCGGTATACCTGGCCGACTACGTGGAGCTGGGCGCCGGTACCGGCGTGGTTCACTCCGCGCCGGCCTACGGTGAAGACGACTTCGTGACCTGCAAGCGCTACGGCATGGTCAACGACGACATCCTCAACCCGGTCCAGAGCAATGGTGTGTACGCACCTTCCCTGGAGTTCTTCGGTGGCCAGTTCATCTGGAAGGCCAACCCGGCCATCGTCGACAAGTTGAGCGAAGTCGGTGCGTTGTTGCACACCGAGACCATCAGCCACAGCTACATGCATTGCTGGCGTCACAAGACTCCGCTGATCTATCGCGCCACCGCGCAATGGTTCGTCGGCATGGACAAGCAGCCGGTGGCCGGCGACACCCTGCGCGAGCGTGCCCTGCAGGCTATCGAGAACACCCAGTTCGTGCCGGCCTGGGGCCAGGCGCGCCTGCACTCGATGATCGCCAACCGTCCGGACTGGTGCATTTCCCGCCAGCGCAATTGGGGCGTGCCGATCCCGTTCTTCCTGCACAAGGAAAGCGGCGAGTTGCACCCGCGCACCGTCGAGCTGATGGAAGAAGTGGCCAAGCGTGTCGAGCAGGAAGGCATCGAAGCCTGGTTCAAGCTGGATGCCGCCGAGCTGCTCGGCGATGAAGCTGGCCAGTACGACAAGATCGCCGACACCCTGGACGTCTGGTTCGATTCCGGCACCACTCACTGGCATGTGCTGCGTGGCTCCCACGATATCGGCCACGCCACTGGCCCGCGTGCCGACCTGTACCTGGAAGGTTCCGACCAGCACCGTGGCTGGTTCCATTCTTCCCTGCTCACCGGTTGCGCCATCGACGGCCACGCGCCGTATCGCGAACTGCTGACCCACGGTTTCACCGTGGACGAGAGCGGGCGCAAGATGTCCAAGTCGCTGGGCAATACCATCGAGCCGGAGAAGGTCAACAACACCCTGGGTGCCGACATCATGCGCCTGTGGGTCTCGGCCACTGATTACTCCGGCGAGATGGCGGTATCCGACCAGATCCTGCAGCGTAGTGCCGACGCCTACCGGCGGATCCGCAATACCGCGCGTTTCCTGCTCTCCAACCTGAGCGGCTTCAACCCCGCCACCGATCTGCTGCCGGCCGAAGACATGCTGGCCCTGGATCGCTGGGCCGTGGACCGCACCTTGCTGCTGCAGCGTGAGCTGGAGCTGCACTACGGCGAGTACCGCTTCTGGAACGTCTACTCCAAGGTGCACAACTTCTGCGTGCAGGAGCTGGGTGGTTTCTACCTGGACATCATCAAGGACCGCCAGTACACCACCGGCGCCGACAGCAAGGCCCGTCGTTCCTGCCAGACCGCGCTGTTCCACATCAGCGAGGCGCTGGTGCGCTGGATCGCGCCGATCCTGGCCTTCACCGCCGACGAGCTGTGGCAATACCTGCCGGGCGAGCGCAACGAGTCGGTGATGCTCAACACCTGGTACGAGGGGCTGAGCGAGCTGCCGGAAGGCTTCGAGCTGGATCGCACCTACTGGGAGCGGATCATGGCGGTCAAGGTCGCGGTCAACAAGGAACTGGAGAACCAGCGTGCCGCCAAGGCGGTGGGCGGCAACCTGCAGGCCGAAGTGACGCTGTACGCCGAGGACGCGCTGTCTGCCGACCTGGCCAAGCTGAGCAATGAGCTGCGCTTCGTGCTGATCACCTCCACCGCCAGTGTCGCGCCCCTGGTGCAGGCTCCGGCGGACGCGGTAGCCACCGAGGTCAGCGGTCTCAAGCTGAAAGTGGTCAAGTCGAGCTTCGCCAAGTGCGCCCGTTGCTGGCATTGCCGTGAAGATGTCGGCGTCCACCCTGAGCATCCGGAGATCTGCGGTCGCTGCGTAGATAACATCAGCGGTGAAGGCGAGGTCCGTCACTATGCCTAATGCCGCAGGCCGTTTCGGTCGTCTGGGCTGGCTGTTGCTGAGCGTGCTGGTCCTGGTCATCGACCAGGTCAGCAAGCTGCACTTCGAAAACTCGTTGACCATGTACCAGCAGATCGTGGTGATTCCCGACTACTTCAGCTGGACCCTGGCCTACAACACCGGTGCCGCCTTCAGTTTCCTGGCCGATGGTTCGGGCTGGCAGCGCTGGCTGTTCGCCCTGATCGCCATCGTGGTCAGCGCGGTGCTGGTGGTCTGGCTCAAGCGCCTGGGGCGTAACGAAACCTGGCTGGCCATCGCCCTGGCCCTGGTGCTCGGTGGTGCCCTGGGCAACCTGTATGACCGTATCGTCCTGGGTCATGTGATCGATTTCATCCTGGTGCACTGGCAGAACCGCTGGTACTTCCCGGCATTCAACTTCGCCGACAGCGCTATTACCGTCGGTGCCGTGATGCTGGCCCTGGATATGTTCAAGAGTAAGAAAACCGGAGAAACCGTTCATGACTGAACAGGTATTGGCTGGACAACGTATCGGCCAGAACACCGAAGTCACCTTGCATTTCGCATTGCGCCTGGAGAACGGTGACACGGTGGACAGTACTTTCGACAAGGCCCCGGCGACCTTCAAGGTTGGCGATGGCAACCTGCTCCCAGGGTTCGAGGCGGCGCTGTTCGGCTTCAAGGCAGGGGACAAGCGTAACCTGACCATCGAGCCGGAAAACGCCTTTGGCCAGCCAAACCCGCAGAACGTGCAGGTGATTCCCCGTTCGCAGTTCCAGGACATGGAGCTGTCGGAGGGGTTGCTGGTGATTTTCAACGATGCGGCGAACACCGAATTGCCCGGCGTGGTCAAAAGCTTCGATGACGCCCAGGTCACCGTTGATTTCAACCATCCGCTGGCCGGCAAGACCCTGACCTTCGATGTCGAGATCATCGACGTCAAGGCGCTTTAACCGCATCACGGGCGAGCCCGCCCCCGCAAGAACCTCGGTGTTCTTGCGGGGGCGGGCTTGCTTGCGATCAACCGCGAAGCGGTTGCCATGATTATTCCTTGCGCGCAAGACACGAGGCACAGCATGCAAATCAAACTCGCCAACCCCCGTGGCTTCTGCGCCGGTGTGGACCGGGCGATCGAAATCGTCAATCGCGCCCTGGAGGTCTTCGGGCCCCCGATCTATGTCCGGCACGAAGTGGTGCATAACAAGTTCGTCGTCGAGGACCTGCGTAATCGCGGGGCGATCTTCGTCGAGGAGCTAGACCAGGTGCCGGACGATGTCATCGTCATCTTCAGTGCCCACGGCGTATCCCAGGCTGTACGCAGCGAAGCGGCCGGTCGCGGCCTCAAGGTATTCGACGCCACCTGCCCGTTGGTGACCAAGGTGCATATCGAAGTCGCGCGCTATAGCCGTGATGGTCGGGAATGCATCCTCATCGGCCACGCTGGTCATCCGGAGGTCGAAGGCACCATGGGCCAGTACGACGCCAGCAACGGCGGCGCCATCTACTTGGTGGAAGATGAGGACGACGTCGCCAAGCTGCAGGTACAGAATCCCGAGCGACTGGCCTTCGTGACCCAGACCACCTTGTCCATGGACGACACCAGCCGGGTGATCGACGCCTTGCGTGCTCGTTTCCCGGCCATTGGCGGGCCGCGCAAGGACGATATCTGCTACGCCACGCAAAACCGCCAGGACGCCGTCAAGCAACTGGCCGACGAGTGCGACGTGGTATTGGTAGTGGGTAGCCCCAACAGCTCCAACTCCAATCGCCTGCGTGAGCTGGCCGAGCGCATGTCCACCCCGGCCTATCTCATCGATGGCGCCGAGGACCTGCAACGCAACTGGTTCGATGGCGTCGAGCGCATCGGTATCACCGCCGGCGCCTCGGCTCCGGAAGTCCTGGTACGTGGCGTGATCCAGCAGCTGCAAGCCTGGGGCGCCACCGGTGCCGACGAGTTGGCCGGCCGTGAAGAGAACATCACCTTCTCCATGCCCAAGGAACTGCGGGTCCGTTCCCTGCTCTGATCATCCTGCACTCATGCACAGGGCCTGCTCGGCGATGTCGCTGCGCAGGCTGATCCTACCGCTACGCGACAGCACCACCTGGTGGCGGCTGTCTCCTCGACCCTTCTGGCAGATGTGCAGCGTGCCGGCCTGGAAGGCGCCCGTGGGCAGCAATGGGTTGCCCAGAACGCCAAAGCGCACGAATTGCTGCACCGGGCGATTGCCTATTATCTGCACGTGCCCGGCATGCCGACGCTCTATCAGCAGGGGATTTTCCGGATCGTCCGGCCCCTTGCCGCTGGCATCAAGGATGATTCGCCAACCCTTGCTCCAGTCACCGTCCAGCCCGTGTACCAGGGCCGTATGACGTTGCAGGATGGCTGCCGCCCGGGCGTTGCGCAGGTCGCTGGCGAGGGTTCGAGCAGTATCCAATTGTCGATTCGATTGCAGCAGTTGGCCGAGTCCGGTGCCGGACAGAGGCAGCAGGATCGCCAGCAAGGCCAGGGTGACCAGGAGTTCTAGCAAGCTGAAGCCTTTCTGTTGCATGGCGTCTCCCTCCTTGGAAACACAACTTCACGCTATACGTGCGCGGCCCTTGGTGATTCAAGGACTCGTTTGTTATAGCCCGGGCGTTCCCAGGTTAGATGGTCAATTTGCTTACAAGGAATTGCCGACCATTGGCACCTGGCCCCGGGCCAATCCCGGCAATGTGTTGCCGGGTGTACCAGATACCAAACCGCGCTCCATTGCCGGCTAACCTCAAGAGGCGGCGAGGCTGATCGAGCCTGGTATGTCGCTCTCCACGGATCGGAAGAACTTCGGATGAAAGGAGCAGGAAGCGAGTTCGGCATGACCCTGGTCGAGGTCCTGGTGGCGTTGTTGGTCCTCGCCTTGGGCTTGCTGGGGGCTGCGGCGGTGCAGCTCAAGGCGTTGCAGTACACCGATAGCGCACGGATGAGTACCCAGGCGAGCTTCATCGCCCACGGCATGCTCGAGCGGATTCGAACCAGTACCCAGTCGGATGTTCTCCAGGCCAAGCCGGGGGAGGCGGCTTCAGGCGGCCTGCGAGCCCAGGACCTGGCGGATTTCGCCAGTGATGTTGCGAATTTCGCTGGTGTCGATGCCCGGGGCCGCGTCGATGCCGGCCAGGGCCTCTACATCGTTCACATCACTTGGGATGATTCGCGTGCCTCGGGTTCCGGCGGGCAGCCGCGTGAGTTGATGCTTGGCAGCCGGCTGGCAATAGCCTCGGATGGTACGCCGTGAATCGTTGGAGTCGGGGTTTCGGCTTGGTGGAAGTAATGATGGTGCTGTTGCTGAGCCTGGTGTTGATGCTCGGGGCGAGTCGGGTATTCATGGCGGCCAAGCAGACCTATCTCAGCCAGGGTGCCTCGGCCTACCAGCAAGAAGAGGCGCGTTTCGTCCTGAGCAAGATGCTCCGGGAAATCCGCATGGCTGGATTCTCTGGTTGCCTGAAGAGGATTCGCGATGCCAGTGAGGGTGGGAGTTTTTCTCGCTTGGCGGCAACGCCAATTCACTGGAGTGACACGGAGCAGAGGCTGAGCCTGGTGACCGTCGATGCAGGAGAGGTCGATGGCGCGCCGACCTGGAGCCTGGTCACCGACTGCCGGAAGGAGGCAGTAGTCTATTCGGGAGCTCGAAAAGCCGGTGAGGGGCAACAGGTGTTCGCCTTGCGCCGGGTGTCCTACCGCTTCAGGAACCAGCAGTTGCTGTTCGGTACCGGCCTTGAGCAACAACAGATGGTGCTGCTGGACAACGTCCAGTCCTTCGACGTCGGTTTTGGCCTGGCCCGCTCGGCTACGGACAATGTCCTGGCAGGCTATAGCCGCCAGCCTGGCGACCCCGCATTGATCCTCAGCGTACGGCTGCGCCTGACCTTGAGCGACCCAAGTGGTGCCGTCCGGCCCCAGGAGTTCACTCTCGTGGCGGCCTTGCGCAACAGGTTGTCCTGATGCAGTCGCTGCCCGGTTTGCGCTTCGAACGAGGCATGGCCTTGCTGGCCAGCCTGTTGTTCCTGTCGCTGTTGACGATGATCGGTGTTTCAGCCATGCAGAATGCCACCTTGCAGGAGCGGATGGCCGCCAGCCTGGCCCAGCAGCATCGTGCCTTCCAGGCCGCCGAGACGGCATTGCGCCTGGGCGAGGCGCAAGTGCGCAAGGGGGGCGCCTGGCCGGTATGTGCGACGCCAGTGCGGTGCGCTCCCCCTGGCGAGTCGTCATTGGTGGTCGATGCTGGCTGGAACGTAAGTTCCGGAGTGCGCTGGGTGGCAACGGTCGATGGTTATTACGCGGTGCAGAACCTGGGGCTCGTCAAGGGGGCGGTCCGATTGCCCGAAGAGGTTACGGCCACCTTGTATCGAGTGACGGCCATCGGCCTGGCTGGCCAGGCACGCAGCGTGCTGGAAAGCATCTATGCCAAATACTGACGCGGATCGCGGACGTTGGCGCAGCAGCCTGCTGGCCCTGGGCGGCCTGCTGTGGGGGCTGTGCCCAGCGGCTACTACCCAGGTGCTGGCTGATGATCTGGCGATGGCGCAAGGGATGACGCTGTTGTCGCCGCCGCAGCCGGAGACTTGCTGCAGCAATATCGATGGCGGGAATTTGCCCGATGTACCTGTGTTCGGCGGTAAGATGCTCGGCGCCCCGATGCCGGGCCAGTCTGACAATGTCTCCCGGGAGCCTCGAGGCGGCGCCATCGAGCCCCCCTTGCAGCGCCCCGATGCCGCTGGCCGGCGCATCCTGTGGCGACAAATCCAGTAAGCGAGATTCTTGACCATGCGCAGATCCAACCAAGGTCTTACCCTGATCGAAATCATGATCGTGATCGCGATCATCGGTCTGGTCCTCACCTTGAGCCTTCCCAGCATCACTGAGTACATGAGGAAGCCTCACCGCAGTGAAGTCACGGTGCTGCTCACCGAGCAGGCACAGTTACTCGAGCGCCATCACGCCTCGGCCGGGGTCTATAGCAATGCACCCGGCCTGAGCACGGGCAATGACTACTACAGCCTCAGTGCAACCCTGACCGATAGCGGATTCTCGCTGACGGCAGTGCCCAAGGCCGATGGCCTGATGGCGGCCGACAAGTGCGGCAGCTTCAGCCTCGACCAGGCCGGGGCGATCGGCCTGGCAGGCCAGGCCGATGGGGTGACGACCAAGGACTGCTGGGGCCGCTGAGTACCTGTTTCGGGAGCCCAGGCGCCCACTGTCTTTCTCATTGATTGGAACCATCCATGGCTAAGCAACAGCAAGTGCTGGTGATCGGAGGCGGGGTGATCGGCCTGCTCACCGCCTACAACCTGGCTTCCAAGGGGCAGCAAGTGCGGCTCCTGGAGCGCTCTGACCTGGGGTGTGAGTCTTCCTGGGCCGGTGGCGGGATCGTTTCCCCGCTCTATCCCTGGCGGTACAGCCCGGCGGTCACCGCACTGGCCCACTGGTCGCAGGATTTTTATCCGCAGCTTGCCGGGCAATTGTTCGGCGATACCGGGATCGACCCCGAGGTGCATACCACCGGCCTCTACTGGTTGGACCTGGAAGACCAGGCCCCGGCCCTGGAGTGGGCGCGGCGTGAGGGGCGGCCGCTGAGCCAGGTGGACATCAGCGCCGTGCATGATGCGGTGCCGGTACTCGGGAGCGGCTATCAGCAGGCGATCTACATGGCCAATGTGGCCAATGTGCGTAATCCGCGCCTGGTGAAGTCCCTCAAGGCGGCGTTGCAGGCCCTGCCCAATGTGCATATCGATGAGCAATGCCCGGTCACGGGGTTTATCCGGGACGAGCAGCGAGTGGTGGGTGTGCACAGCGCCCTGGGCGAGTTGAGGGCGGACCAAGTGGTGCTTTGTGCCGGGGCCTGGAGCGGTGAGTTGCTGTCCAGCCTGGGGCTGGCGTTGCCGGTGGAGCCGGTCAAGGGACAGATGATCCTGTACAAGTGCGCCGCCGACTTCTTGTCTTGCATGGTCCTGGCCAAGGGACGCTATGCGATTCCCCGGCGCGATGGGCATATCCTGGTGGGCAGCACCCTGGAGCATGAAGGTTTCGACAAGACTCCGACCGCCTCTGCCCTGGATAGCCTCAAGGCGTCGGCCGTCGAGCTGATCCCGGCCCTGGCGGACGCAGAGGTGGTTGGGCATTGGGCGGGCTTGCGTCCGGGCTCTCCTGAAGGCATTCCCTACATCGGACAGGTTCCCGGATTCGACGGTTTGTGGCTCAACTGCGGGCATTACCGTAACGGCCTGGTGTTGGCTCCGGCTTCCTGCCAATTGTTCTGCGACCTGTTGTTGGGCAACCAGCCGATCATCGACCCACAGCCATATGCTCCTGCGGGACGCATCGAGGCGCGCGTCTAGTCCAGTCCCAGTTTCTTCAAGCGATAGCGCATCGAGCGAAACGACAGACCTAGCCGGCGAGCCGCCTCCGTGCGGTTCCAGCGGCATGCTTCCAGCGCCTGGAGCAGCAACTGGCGCTCCACCTGTTGCAGGTGTAGCGCCAGATCGAACGCGGTCGCGGCTGGATGCGGGAGACTTTCCGCTCGGCTGGCGCAGGGCAGGCCGAGGTCCGCCACTTCTATCCATGGTCCTTCGCGGAAAATCTGTGCCCGTTCCAGCAGGTTTTCCAGTTCTCGCACATTGCCGGGAAAGTCGTGGGCCTCCAGCGCCTGCAGTGCTTCCGGGCGCAGCTGGGCTACCGTCTGGCCGCTGTCGATGGCCAAGCGCTGCAGGATATGCCGGGCCAACAGGTTGATATCGGCATGGCGCTCGCGCAGGGGTGGAACCCGTAGTTCGATGACGTTCAGGCGATAGTACAGATCCTGGCGGAAGCGTCCGGCTTCCACCTGCTGCTTCAGATCCTGGTGGGTGGCACACAAAATCCTGAGGTCCACCGCTTCCTCTGTCTGGCTACCCACTGCCCGTACGGACTTTTCCTGCAAGGCACGCAGGAGTTTCACCTGCATGGCCAGCGGCAGTTCGGCTACTTCGTCGAGGAACAGGGTGCCGCCCCGTGCGGCCAGGAACAGCCCGGGCTGGTCCGCCATGGCCCCACTGAAGCTGCCTTTGCGGTGACCGAAGAATTCGCTCTCCATCAACTCCGAAGGGATGGCTCCACAGTTGACCGCAATGAACGGTCGCCGGACCCTGGGGCTCAGGTCGTGGATCAAGCGGGCGACCCGTTCCTTGCCGCTACCGGATTCGCCGCTGATGTAGACCGCTGCCTGGCTAGGCGCCAGCTTGGTGATCTGGCGGCGCAGGTCGGCCATTGCTGGTGAGTTGCCCAGCAGTTGCTTGCTTGCCGAGGTTTCCCGGGGCACAGGTGGCTTGAGGCGGTTGCCGACCAGCTCTCGTAGATGCTTGAGATCCAGGGGTTTGTGCAGCAGATCGCAGGCTCCGGCCTGCAAGGCACTGGCAGCGGTCTGCTGGCTGGTATCGTCGCTGAGTACGGCCACCGGAACACGGGAGTGGTCCTGGCGGATGTGTCTCAGTAGTTCCAGGCCGCAGCCGTCCGGCAGATGCAGGTCGGTCAGGCACAGGTCGAAACGATTTTGCCTCAAGTGGTCGCGGGCTTCTTGCAAGGTGCTGGCGCTGCGGGTGTGCAGGCGCATCCGGCCGAGAGTGATTTCTACAAGGGCGCGTACTTCCTTGGCCCCATCGACCACCAGGACCTTTTGCCGTGGATTCATGACAGTGCGCTTTCATCCATGAAGAACGGGCAGCCGGCGTATCGCCAGGCCGAGAGTTGAAGTCTAGGCCCGCTAGGCAAGAGCGGCAGGGCAGCGGCGGAGGTGGTGGCGCCGACCAGGGGGGGCGAGCCAGCTCGAGAGGCAGCAGGACCACTGAATCCGGGGGCTGGGGGGATTGGCCTGCCGGCTTGGAGGGTGGAGGTTATTTTGTCGCCAATTATTCTGGCGATGGGGCGATTGCCCCGTGCCGTCAGGCGCAGGGCGGGTGCGGTCAGCGGTTCTGGCTACCGGGGCCTTGTTCCAGGTGGGCCTGGCTGCAATACCATTGCTGCGACAGGCTCAGGGCCCGGTCCTGGGGCAGGTGTACGCCGCAGTGGGCGCAACGCACCATGGGCGTGCTACCTGGCTCAGCGGGGTTATGGGGAGCCGAGGCGGGGCGCTTGAATTTGCGCCAGAACCATACCGCAGCGGCAATCAGGGCGATCCAGAACAGTAGACGAACCATGGCATCCAGTTTCTTGAGGAAAGATGCGGCAGTTTAGCCAAGCGCTTGCCGGTCGCACAGGCCCGCAGGATTGCAGGCATGAAAAAGGGAGACTTGAAGTCTCCCTTTATTGAACAGGCTGCTGCTGATCAGTCGAATACGCCGAAGGTCATGTAGCTGAACCAGGAGCGATCTTCATTGTTGCCAGCGGCTTGGTGATTTTCTTCTTCGATCACTTCGCCGTTGCTGTCCTTGGGCTTGAGCTCCTCGGGGATCGCTTCTTTGGCATCCTGATATTGCTTCATGATGTCCTGGTTGGCGCGGGTTTCTCCCGGCGGCAGCGGCGGACGGGATTCGATCAGGCCCAGGGTGGCCTTGCTCAGCCAGGAGCGGTTGTCGGCCTCGGCTACCCGCGGTACGAACTGGCCATCCACCAGGCTTGGGTGGTCTGGGTAGTTGAGCTTGAGGGTTTCCAGGCTGGTGGCTGCCAGCTCATCCAGGTGCAGGCGCTGATAGGCCTCGGTCATGACCGCCAGGCCATCGCCTACCGATGGGGTTTCCTGGAAGTTCTCCACCACGTAGCGGCCACGGTTGGCGGCGGCGACATAGGCCTGGCGGGTGAGGTAGTAGTCGGCTACGTGGATTTCATAGGAAGCCAGCAGGTTGCGCAGGTAGATCATGCGCTGCTTGGCATCCGGGGCGTAGCGGCTGTTCGGGTAGCGGCTGGTGAGCTGGGCGAATTCGTTGTACGAATCGCGAGCGGCACCTGGGTCGCGCTTGGTCATGTCCAGCGGCAGGAAGCGCGCCAGCAGGCCGACGTCCTGGTCGAACGAGGTCAGGCCCTTGAGGTAATAGGCGTAGTCGACGTTCGGATGCTGCGGGTGCAGGCGAATGAAGCGCTCGGCAGCCGACTTGGCGGCTTCCGGCTCGGCATTCTTGTAGTTGGCATAGATCAGCTCGAGCTGTGCCTGGTCGGCGTAGCGACCGAAGGGATAGCGCGACTCCAGGGCCTTGAGCTTGGCAGTGGCGCTGGTATAGCTGTGGTTGTCCAGGTCGGTCTGCGCCTGCTGGTACAGCTCGACTTCGCTCAGGTTTTCGTCAACGACTTCCTTCGATGAGCAAGCAGCGGTCAGTGCGAGGATGGCGATCAGCAGCAGGTGTTTCACTTGCATAGCGGCTTGCGTCCCTATGACGGCCGCTGTCTTGGGCGGGGCCGTCCTGTTATGATGAGCGCCCCGTTGAAAGCCTCGGGGCAAAAGACGCCGTATTTAACCACAAGCGCGCAGCCGAAACCAAAGGCTGTGCCGACCCCCAGTCCGAGCATGTCCGATAAAATAGAACTTCGCGCAGAGGTGCCGTCCGAACTGGGCGGTCAACGCCTCGATCAAGTCGCCGCCCAATTATTCGCCGAGCATTCGCGCTCGCGCCTTTCCGCCTGGATCAAGGACGGTCGCCTGACCGTGGACGGGGCGGTACTTCGTCCCCGTGACATCGTCCACGGCGGCTCCGTCCTCGAGCTGACTGCCGAGCAGGAAGCCCAGGGTGAATGGGTTGCCCAGGACATCGAGCTGGACATCGTCTACGAAGACGACGATATCCTGGTGATCAACAAGCCCGCGGGACTGGTGGTGCACCCGGCTGCCGGCCATGCTGACGGCACCTTGCTCAATGCGCTGCTGCATCATATTCCCGACATCATCAACGTGCCGCGAGCCGGCATCGTCCACCGCCTGGACAAGGACACCACCGGCCTGATGGTGGTGGCCAAGACCATCCAGGCGCAGACGCAACTGGTGGCCCAGCTGCAGAGCCGCACCGTCAGCCGCATATATGAATGCATCGTGATCGGCGTGGTGACAGCAGGCGGCAAGATCAATGCCCCCATCGGTCGCCATGGCCAGCAGCGCCAGCGCATGGCGGTGATGGAAGGTGGCAAGCCGGCAGTCAGCCACTATCGGGTACTGGAGCGCTTCCGCTCCCATACCCATGTGAGGGTCAAGCTGGAAACCGGGCGTACCCACCAGATTCGGGTCCACATGGCCCACATCAACTTCCCGTTGGTGGGCGATCCGGCGTACGGCGGCCGCTTCCGCATCCCTCCGGCCGCCAGCCCGACCATGGTCGATTCGCTGAAGAACTTCCCGCGCCAGGCGCTGCATGCGCGCTTTCTCGAGCTGGACCACCCGACCACCGGCAAGCGCATGAGCTGGGAGTCGCCGTTGCCGGAAGACTTCGTCTGGCTGCTGTCGCTGCTCAAGCAAGACCGTGAGGCGTTCATCGGATGAATGACTGGCTGATTCCTGACTGGCCCGCGCCGGCCGGGGTCAAGTCCTGTGTCACCACCCGCAGTGGCGGCGTCAGCCTGGCGCCGTTCGACAGCCTCAACCTGGGCGATCACGTCGACGACCAACCCGACGCAGTGGCCGAGAACCGGCGTCGCCTCACCGAGCAGTTCTCCATCGCTCCGGCCTGGTTGCAGCAGGTGCATGGGGTCGCGGTGGCCCACGCCGATCCCGCCGTGGTTGCAACCGCTGATGCCAGCTGGTCCGCCACGCCGGGCGTTGCCTGCGCGGTGATGACCGCCGACTGCCTGCCGGCGCTGTTCTGTAACCGTGCCGGGACCCGGGTCGCGGCGGCCCATGCCGGTTGGCGTGGGCTGGCTGCCGGAGTGCTGGAAGCCACGCTCGACCACCTCGACGTGCCCGCCGACCAGGTCCTGGTATGGCTAGGGCCGGCGATAGGTCCACAGCGTTTCGAAGTGGGCGCCGAAGTGCGCGAGGCGTTCGTCACTCAGTTGGCCGAGGCCGCGCAGGCCTTTGTCCCGAGCATCAATGCCGGACGCTTCATGGCCGATATCTACCAGTTGGCACGCCTGCGCCTGGCGGCCCGTGGTGTCACCGCTGTTTATGGCGGTGGTTACTGCACTGTCAGCGACCCGCGTTTTTTCTCCTATAGGCGCAATCCGCGTACCGGGCGTTTCGCCTCCCTCGTCTGGCTCGAGCGCTAGACTAATCTGACCTGCGTCAAGCAACTGACGCTTGAATCTCCCAGAATCGACCGCATCTAGGGAATCATCTGGCAGGTTTCTCTATTTAGGTGTGTCCATCGCTCCGGCCTGCTCAAAAGGAAGGTGACTAATGCGTATAGACCGATTGACCAGCAAGCTTCAGCTGGCTTTATCCGATTCCCAATCCCTGGCGGTAGGCCTCGACCACCCGGCTATCGAACCGGCGCACCTGATGCAGGCCCTGCTTGAACAGCAAGGTGGCTCCATCAAGCCCCTGCTGATGCAAGTGGGCTTTGACGTCAACAGCCTGCGCAAGGAACTGAGCAAAGAGCTCGACCAACTGCCGAAGATCCAAAACCCCACTGGCGATGTGAACATGTCCCAGGACCTGGCGCGCCTGCTCAACCAGGCCGATCGCCTGGCCCAGCAGAAAGGCGACCAGTTCATTTCCAGTGAACTGGTGCTGCTGGCGGCCATGGATGAAAACAGCAAGCTCGGCAAACTGCTGCTGGGCCAGGGCGTGAGCAAGAAGGCCCTGGAAAACGCCATCAATAACCTGCGCGGCGGCGAGGCGGTGAATGACGCCAACGTCGAGGAGTCGCGCCAGGCACTGGATAAGTACACCGTCGACCTGACCAAGCGTGCCGAGGACGGCAAGCTCGATCCGGTGATCGGCCGTGACGACGAGATTCGCCGCACCATCCAGGTGCTGCAGCGCCGGACCAAGAACAACCCGGTGCTGATCGGCGAGCCTGGCGTGGGCAAGACCGCCATTGCCGAGGGCCTGGCCCAGCGGATCATCAATGGCGAGGTGCCCGACGGCCTGAAGGGCAAGCGTCTGCTGGCGCTGGACATGGGCGCGCTGATTGCTGGCGCCAAGTACCGCGGTGAATTCGAGGAGCGGCTCAAGTCGCTGCTCAACGAACTGTCGAAGCAGGAAGGGCAGATCATCTTGTTCATCGATGAACTGCACACCATGGTCGGCGCCGGCAAGGGCGAGGGCGCCATGGACGCCGGCAACATGCTCAAGCCGGCCCTGGCCCGTGGCGAGTTGCACTGCGTTGGCGCCACCACGCTCAACGAATACCGCCAGTTCATCGAAAAAGATGCTGCCCTGGAGCGTCGCTTCCAGAAGGTGCTGGTGGAAGAGCCGAGCGAGGAAGACACCATCGCTATCCTGCGTGGCTTGAAAGAGCGCTATGAGGTGCACCACAAGGTGGCGATCACCGACGGCGCGATCATTGCCGCGGCCAAGCTCAGCCATCGCTATATCACCGATCGCCAGTTGCCGGACAAGGCCATCGACCTGATCGACGAAGCGGCCAGCCGTATCCGCATGGAGATCGATTCCAAGCCCGAAGTGCTCGATCGCCTCGACCGTCGCCTGATTCAGTTGAAGGTGGAGTCCCAGGCGCTGAAGAAAGAAGAAGACGAAGCAGCGAAGAAGCGCCTGGAAAAACTGACCGAGGAAATCGAGCGCCTGGAGCGCGAGTACTCCGACCTCGAAGAGATCTGGGCCTCTGAAAAGGCCGAGGTGCAGGGCTCAGCGCAGATCCAGCAAAAGATCGAGCAAGCTCGCCAGGAGCTGGAAGCGGCGCGGCGCAAGGGTGATCTCAGCCGCATGGCCGAGCTGCAGTACGGGGTGATCCCGGACCTGGAGCGCAGCCTGCAGATGGTCGACCAGCACGGCAAGACCGAGAACCAGTTGCTGCGTAACAAGGTGACCGAGGAGGAAATTGCCGAGGTGGTGTCCAAGTGGACCGGCATTCCTGTGTCGAAGATGCTCGAGGGCGAGCGCGACAAGCTGTTGAGGATGGAAAGCCTGCTGCATCAGCGGGTCATTGGCCAGAATGAAGCTGTGGTGGCGGTATCCAATGCCGTGCGTCGCTCTCGCGCTGGCCTGGCGGACCCGAATCGGCCAAGCGGTTCGTTCATGTTCCTCGGCCCGACCGGGGTGGGCAAGACCGAGCTGTGCAAGGCGCTGGCGGAGTTTCTCTTCGATACCGAAGAGGCCATGGTACGGATCGACATGTCCGAGTTCATGGAGAAACACTCCGTGGCTCGCCTGATCGGTGCACCTCCGGGTTATGTCGGTTACGAGGAAGGTGGCTACCTGACTGAAGCTGTACGTCGCAAGCCGTACTCGGTGATCTTGCTGGACGAGGTGGAGAAAGCGCACCCGGATGTGTTCAACATCTTGCTGCAGGTCCTGGAAGACGGACGGTTGACCGACAGCCACGGGCGTACGGTGGATTTCCGCAATACCGTGATCGTCATGACTTCCAACCTGGGCTCGGCGCAGATCCAGGAGTTGGTGGGCGACCGCGAGGCCCAGCGCGCTGCGGTAATGGATGCGGTATCCAGCCACTTCCGGCCGGAATTCATCAACCGTGTCGATGAAGTGGTGATCTTCGAGCCGCTGGCCCGGGATCAGATCGCTGGTATCACCCAGATCCAGCTGGGGCGTCTGCGTAGCCGTCTGGCGGAGCGTGAGTTGCGCCTGGAACTGAGTGATGAGGCCTTGGACAAGCTGATCGCCGTGGGTTACGACCCGGTGTACGGTGCTCGGCCGCTGAAACGGGCGATCCAGCGCTGGATCGAGAACCCGTTGGCCCAGTTGATCCTGTCCGGCGGTTTCCTGCCTGGCAGCACCATCACGGCGGTGGTGCAGGACGACGAGATCGTCTTCAACTGATCTCCGGTTGCCTGGAAATGAAGAGGCCTCGCATTGCGAGGCCTTTTTTTTCACTAGGGCGTTGAACTGTAAGGAAAAGGCTTGTAAAGTGCGCCCCGCAGTCAGTCACCCCTCAGGTTTTTTCTGCTGAAGAAGAAACCGGCAATGAAGTCGCAAATCATTGTCTTAAAAGCAATTTAGGGGGTTGACAGAGGTTTAAAAGATTGTAAAATGGCGCGCCTCAGAGACATGAACGTAGCGATACGCAGAAAGTCGAAGAGGATGAAGCAACACGTTGTAGCTTGAAGTAATCAGTTCCGTGATAGCTCAGTCGGTAGAGCAAATGACTGTTAATCATTGGGTCCCAGGTTCGAGTCCTGGTCACGGAGCCAACTTCAAACCGGGGTATAGCGCAGTCCGGTAGCGCGCCTGCTTTGGGAGCAGGATGTCAGGAGTTCGAATCCCCTTACCCCGACCATATTTGGGTCGTTAGCTCAGTTGGTAGAGCAGTTGGCTTTTAACCAATTGGTCGTAGGTTCGAATCCTACACGACCCACCATTTTTGAAACCAGTTCGCTGGAATCGAATCTTAAGAGCAGAAGCCAAAAGCGCTGCTCGCAGAAGGCGCCTCTCGTAGGTGCCTTTTTTTTACCGGGGTATAGCGCAGTCCGGTAGCGCGCCTGCTTTGGGAGCAGGATGTCAGGAGTTCGAATCCCCTTACCCCGACCATATTCACGAAGAAGGGCACCTCAATGAGGTGCCCTTTTTCGTTTGTCTCTGAAAATATCCCCAGGCTTGCCGGCGTTTGGCAAGCGGCGGCCCTTGAGCCGCCATTTGTCACAGCTCTTGCGAGCCGTCCCAGATACCTGGCTGGGCCAGCAAGCCCTGCTCCAGGGTCGTCATGGCCAGTTGCACCTGTTCCACATGCTCAGCGATGTCCGGCAGCGGCACATGATTGAGGCACGCCTGCTCCAGTTGGCGGCAACGCTCCACCAACAACTCACCCTTGACCACTCGTGCTGCCCCTTTGATGCGATGAGCCAGCTCTGCAAGTTCGACTGTCGCCTGTTTGCGCAGGCAGGTCGTGAGCGCTTGTTGGTCGGTGCGATTGTTGACGATCAGCTCGCTCAGTATATGACGGAGCATTTTCGGCTCACTGCCCACCAGGCTTTGCAGGGACTCCAGGTCGAAGCTGCTCGGTGCAGGCGCATCGCCCTGGGCAGGAAGCAGTTCTATCTCACTATCATCGGTGTCGCCGATGGATAGCAAGCGCAGCTCCAGTTCGTCCAGGCCGATAGGCTTGACCAGGCAATCGTTCATTCCGGCCTGGACACAGCGTTCCACTTCCTCAGGCTGGGCGTCGGCGGTCAAGCCGATGATCATCACCGACGGGCTGATGTTGTCCCGCTCATAGCGGCGAATGGCGCGGGCCAGCTCGGCACCATTCATGATGGGCATGTGGTAGTCGGTGATGATCATGTCGAATCCTCGCTCGCGCCAGATATTCAACGCATCCAGGCCATTTTCCGCTTCCACCACGTCGTGTCCGAGGAAGCTCAACTGCTGCTGCAGGACCTGGCGGTTCACCGCATGGTCGTCCACGATCAGGATCTGCAAGCGGTACATCGGGCGCGTCTTGGGCAGCGGCGGGCGTTCTGGGGCTTCCATGCGTTCCAGCGCTTGCAGGAGCAGTTCCACATCCACCCGGGTACCTTGCCCCAGCGCGCTGCTCAGCGAGATGTGCCCGCCCATCATTTCGCACAGGCTCCGGCAGATCACCAAGCCCAGCCCCGTGCCCTCGGTATGCTGCACATTGCGCTCCACCTGGGAAAACGGCTGGAACAGGCGTTGCTGATTGGCTGGAGAGATCCCGATCCCGGTATCTTCCACGCTGAGCTTGACCTTCAGCGCCGAGTTTTCCAGGAGATCGGCGCCAATGGTCACTTTGATGAAGCCGGATTCGGTGAACTTGATGGCATTGCTCACCAGGTTGGACAGGACCTGCTTGAAGCGCATGCCGTCCACCAGCACGTCGCCGTTGATGCTGGAGTCGATTTCCAGTACCAGGTTCAGGCATTTTTGCCGAGCCAGCCCCTCGAATACCCGGGCGACGGATTCCACCAACTCCCGCAGGTTGGCGCGTTTGGGCGAAAGGCTCAGGCGTCCGGACTCGATCCGGGCGATGTCGAGAATGTCGCCGATCAGCTCCAGCAGGCTCTTGGCCGAGCTGTAGGCGATTTCGATGCTGGAGCGTTCGATCTGGTCGTTGTCGGCTCGCTTGAGCTCCAGCTCAAGGATGCTGATGACGGCGTTCATCGGCGTGCGGATTTCATGGCTCATGGTCGCCAGGAAGGTGGTCTTGGCCCGACTGGCCTCGTCGGCGAGGTTCTTGGCCTCTTTCAGTTCCTGGACCAGATGGCGATGCTTGGTGATATCCAGCCAACCGCAGATCACGCCCTTGGTGACGCCATGGCTGTCCTGGAACGGCTGGATCCAGTGCTCGATCCAGACCTCCTTGCCCTGCAAGCGAACGGTCTCCACCGAGGTGAGGGTCTGGCCAGCGGTGATCGCCTGCAAGTATCGCTGGTGCAGGCCCGGCTCCGCGGAGAAGTGAGCCTCGGGCAGCTCCCGCACGGTCTTGTTCAGCACCTGTTCGGCGTTCAGGCCGACGCTGCGCAGGTAGCTGCGATTGCAGGACAGCATGGCGCCGTCGAGGTCTCGTATGTAGAGCACTGGCGGCATGTTCTCGGTCAGCGTTTCGATGAAGCGCAACTGGTCGTTGAGGGTTTTCTCGACCCTGACCCGGCGCTGCAGGTAGAAGCCCCAGATCAACGACAGCAATAGCAGCAGCGAGGCCCCGGTGACGATTTCGGCGATGACGATGGTGTAGTCGCGCCAGGTTTCGCCGCTCATGCCCGGTGGTGAGCGCCAATGGTTGGCCATGGCGTTGAGATCGTCCGCCGGAAGGCTGAGCAGGGCCTTGTCGAGGATCGACTGCAGCTCCGAATCTTCCCGGCGCAAGGCGAAGTTCGCGGTCTTCTGGCTGGTATGGATCAGCTCGGCGATGGCCAGGCGGTTCTGGAACAGGCGGACGATGTAGTAGCGCGAGGTAGGCAGCGACATCACGGTGGCGTCGGCATCGCCTGAATAGACCTTGTTCAGGCTGTCCAGGGCGGTCTGCGTTTCTATCAGCTCGGTGTCCGGGTAGAGCTCGCGTACTTGCTGCAGCATGACATGCCCGGTGGGAATGGCCAGGCGCTTGCCTGCCAGGTTGCCAGGCGACTTGGCTTTGCCGGTCTTGTCAGCCTGGGTAATCAGCACGAAGGGGCTGGCCAGGAATGGACGGGTGAAACGCAGTTTTTCCTCGCGCTGTGCACTGGCGGTCATGATGGCCAGGTCCGCCTCGGACTGGCGCAAGGTTTCGATCTGCTCCGGATACCCACCATTGCGTGCCGTCACCTGGAATTGCAGACCCGTGCGCTGGGAGATCACTTCCAGCAGTTCTGCGGCGACCCCGGAGAACACGCCGTTGGCATCGAAGAAGGCGACCGGCGCCAAGTCATCGTTGATCACTAGGCGCAGCACCGGATTACGCTCGATCCAGCGGGCTTCCTGGGCTGTCAGGGGGATGCGTTCGTCTGTTGGCAAGAAGCCGCTACCTACCCAGCGCTGACTCAGCACGGTGAGCTTTTCCTGGCCGATGGCCTCGATGCTTTGGTCCAGGATCCGTTGCAGGCGTTCATTGTTGCCCTTGAGCGCGAAGCCGTAGTCGCCCTTGGGATGGTCGGCGAAGCGCTCGAACCTGAGAAAGCCGTAGTAGGAGCGGTTGATCTGGAAGTAGGCGCTGAGCACATCGTCGACATAGAGGTCGGCCTGGCCGAAGGCGGCCGCCGCGATGGCGTTCTCATGGCTGGGCTGCACCACCAACCGGGCAAGGGGGAAGTGGGCGCGCAGCTCGGCGGCGTGTTGCTCGGGCACGGCAATCCGCAGGCCGGCGAGATCGCGAGGTGGGGTGCGCAGTTCATCGCTGCGCTTGAACAGGGCCAGGCGCCCTTCGGCGAACGGTCGGGTGTGCCTGATACTGGCATCGGGATGCCCGGAGTTGTAGCTGCCCATGAAGTCGATGGTCCCGGCTTGCAGCGCCTGCAGGGCCTCTTCGTGGGTCTGGAAGGGAAGGAGCTTGATGCGCACCCCCAGCAACTGCCCCAGCAGGGCACTGATATCGGCGGTGATCCCTTCGTAGCGACCATCGTTGTAGCTGACGCTGAAAGGCGCCGACTCTTGTGCGACCGCTCCGATCTTCAATTCCAGCTTGTGTCGTAGCCAGTGCCAATCCTCGTCCTCGAGAGCGAGTTCGTGGTGATCGAGGCGGGCCGTGCTGTACAGCGTATGGGGGAGTATCTGGGCCAAGGCCGGTTGGGGGCCGATGATCGCCAAACAGATGAAAAGCGAGAAAAGTCGGGAATGCATGATTGCTTCAGAAAAATAGGGAGCCAGGGAGTGGTCGATGGACCGGAGGGAGCGGCATCGGCATGTAGAACAGGGGCGTGGGAGGCTGGTGAACGATCGATGGACTCATCCTGGCAGCGGATCTGCGCGGCAATAGGCTATGAAATGGTGTTCGGGCATCGGTCGCGCGAACAGGAATCCTTGGGCCGCTTGGCATCCGAGGTCCCGCAGGCGCTCTTGCTGTTCGATATTCTCGACACCCTCAATGATCAGCGACATGCCCAGTGAGCGGGCAAGGGCTACTGTGTAACTGATGATTGCGCAGCTCCTGGGTTGGTACTTCATCTTGCGAACGAAGGCACCGTCGAGCTTGATCTGGCTGAAGGGCAGTTCGCACAAGCGCTGTAGTGACGAGTGGCCTGCACCGAAGTCATCCATGGCCAGGCCGCAACCCATCAAGCGCAAGCGCACCAGGTTCTCCAGGCTGCAAGCCGGTGCGGTGATCAGGCTGGTCTCGGTTATTTCGAAGATGATGCTGGCCGGTGGCACCTGGAATCGCGCGAGCCAGGTGCCGATAGCACCGCTCAAGGCCTGGGAGGCCAGTTGCGCCGGATGCAGGTTGAAAGAAAACTCCAGGGAGCGGCCCTGGTTGGCGAGACTCCTGCGTAGTGCCAGTCCTTGTTCGAGCAATTGCCAGAACAAGCGGTCCAGGAGCTTGTGCTGTTCCATGAGGGGCAGGAAGTGCGATGGCGGGAGTACGCCAAGTCTTGGGTGATTCCAGCGTGCCAGGGATTCCACGCCAAGCAGCGAGGCGTCCTCGAGCGCCACCCTGGGCTGGTAGTAGGGTTCGAATTCGCCGTTATCCAGGCCACGAACCACTTCGGCCAACGTCGGCAGGCCGGACCTGGCCAGGGGCAGGGGCTGGCCGTGGCGCCAGCTCTGGTGGCGCGCCAGCATGGCGGCCAGTCGTTCCAGGCGAAATGGCTTGCCCAGGTCGCCGAGAAAATCCAGGCCCAGGCGCTTGATCATGGCGATGGTGGTTTGTCGCAGTATCGGGTCGGCCTGGCTGCACAGGATCACCGAGCGCAGCTTGCCGCTCTGACTGGCATGGCGCAGGAAAGCCAGGCCGTCCATGCCGGGCATCCTCAGGTCGCAGATGGCGATATCGATTTTTTCGCAACTGGCCAGCAGGGCCAGGGCCTCGTCGCCATTACCGGCTTCGTGCACCCGCCCGGGCATTGCCTTGCTCAAGGCGGTGATGGTGATCAGTCGTTGGAGTGGTTCGTCATCCAGAACCAGGACGTTCAAATGTTGCATTGCCGGCTCGAGTCATTGATCGCCGAGCATCTTGCTTAAGATTCCAGAGCAGGGTCCATTGGTCGTATCTCTATGGTTTGTAGGAATTTTCCTCAAGGATAATCGAATTATCTGATTCCATAGGACCTGCTCCTTAACCCCTTGTATCGCCGGTTATTTGTCTGGAACCTGAATTTTCCGCTGGACTAGCAAGAGGATTCTCATCGCGAAGCCAAGGCTCAAGGTTTCGCATGGCAGTGAATGGCACCTGAGCAAGGTGCGATGACGTAATTTTTTCCAGTGGTCATGGTTGACCGACGTTCGAGTTCTTAAGGTGAAATGACAATATGCACAGCGTATTGATAGTGGATGATCATCCTGTCGTGCGGCTTGCCGTCAAGGTGTTGTTGGAAAAGCACAACATGCGCGTGGTGGCCGAGACAGACAACGGACTGGATGCGTTGGAACTGGTTCGTGAGCATGTTCCCGACGCGGTGATCCTCGATATCGGGATTCCCAAGCTCGATGGTCTCAAGGTGTTGTCGCGTATCAAGGCCCTGGGCCTGCCCACCGAAGTACTGGTGCTCACCTCGCAATCGGTGGAGGGGTTCTGCCGGCGTTGCATTCAGCTGGGGGCCCGGGGGTTCGTCAACAAGGAAGAGGACCTGGGCAACCTGGTGGTGGCCCTGAACGCCGTGCTGGCCGGCTACACCTTCTACCCGTCGCTGGCCCTGGATGTGTCCGCCTCGGCGGTGGAGCAGCGTTCCGAGGCCGAGCAGATCGGCCTGCTGACCGATCGGGAAATGATCGTCCTGCAGCACCTGGCCCAGGGACATTCGAACAAGGCCATCGGGGAAAAACTGTTCTTGAGCAACAAGACGGTAA
The DNA here is from genome assembly GCF_009380155.1 of Pseudomonas piscis. Taxonomy (GTDB): domain Bacteria; phylum Pseudomonadota; class Gammaproteobacteria; order Pseudomonadales; family Pseudomonadaceae; genus Aquipseudomonas; species Aquipseudomonas piscis. The sequence continues at coordinate 300,351 of NZ_WHUV01000007.1, forward strand.
GTACCTACAAGACCCGCCTGTTGCAGAAGCTGGGGCTGGGTTCCCAGGTCAGCCTGGCGGAGTTCGCCAAGCGCAATGCGCTGATTCCCTGACCAGGAAGGCGCCGGCCCATTGCGGGCCGGCTTCCAGACGCATTTGCGCCACCTCTATGACTTGGCCCCCGCTACAGGGCGTGGCGGGGGCCAAGTGTTCAGTGCAGCTTCAGGCGTGGGTCCGTACCGCGTCCGATCCGACTCCCAAGCATCATCATCGCCGTGCGGAACATTCCGTACAGGGCCATCTGGTGCATGCGATACAACGAGATGTAGAACATCCGCGCCAACCAGCCCTCGAGCATCACGCTGCCCGTGAGGTTGCCCATCAGGTTGCCCACCGCCGAGAAGCGCGAGAGCGAGATCAGCGAACCGTAGTCGGTGTACTTGTAGGTCGGCAATTCCTTGCCTTCCAGGCGCAGCTTCAACGACTTGGCCAGCAAGGAGGCTTGCTGGTGCGCGGCCTGGGCCCGTGGTGGAACGTTGCGATCGCTGCCAGGTTGCGGGCAGGCGGCGCAATCGCCGAAGGCGAAGATGTCCGGATCGCGGGTGGTCTGCAGGGTCGGCAATACCTGGAGCTGGTTGATGCGGTTGGTCTCCAGGCCGTCGATATCCTTGAGGAAGCCCGGGGCGCGGATCCCTGCGGCCCACACCTTGAGGCTGGCAGGAATGACCTGGCCGTCGGCGGTGAGCAGGCTTTCTGCGGTCACTTCGCTGACCGAGGCGTTGGTCATGACCCGCACCCCGAGTTTCTCCAGGGTCTTGTGCACCGGCCCGCTGATGCGTTCGGGCAGGGCCGGCAGGACTCTTGGACCGGCTTCGATCAAAGTGATGTGCATGTTCTCCGGGCGGATCCGGTCCAGGCCGTAGGCTGCCAGCTCGTGGGCGGCGTTGTGCAGCTCGGCCGCCAGCTCGACACCCGTGGCGCCGGCGCCGACGATCGCCACGCTGATCTGCTCCAGTTCCTCGGTCTGCCCGGCGTGGGCTCGCAAGTAGTGGTTGAGCAGTTGCTGGTGGAAGCGCTCGGCCTGTTTGCGCGTGTCGAGGAACAGGCAATGCTGGGCGGCGCCCTGGGTGCCGAAGTCGTTGGTGGTGCTACCCACCGCGAGCACCAGGGTGTCGTAGCCGAGCTCTCGGGCAGGCAGCAGTTCGGCTCCTTCTTCGTCATAGGTGGCCGCCAGCTGGATTTTTTTCTGCTGGCGGTCGAGCCCACTCATGCGGCCCAGCTGGAACTCGAAGTGGTTCCATTTTGCTTGGGCAACGTAGTTGAGTTCGTCCGCGGAGGAGTTCAGCGATCCGGCAGCCACTTCGTGCAGCAAGGGTTTCCAGATATGGGTCAGGTTGGCGTCGACCAGCGTTATGCTGGCCGTACCGCGTTTGCCCAGGGTCTTACCCAGGCGGGTCGCCAACTCCAGGCCGCCGGCGCCGCCGCCGACGATGACAATACGATGGTTCATGGGGATATCTCGCAAGGCTAAAAGAAATCGGGGCAGTCGACCGAGCGAGCGCGATGCGGCTCATAGCGTCAGGTAACTGATAAGACGGCTCAACAGGCCGAGGGCCACGGTCACCACGACCACCACCACGAGGAGCATCCACGGCCTGAAGGGCCGGCGCTCGACTCGGTGCTGGGGCAGGTGCAGGTATTCTTCGACATGGCGTTGGTCGTCGGGGTTCAGGCGGCTGCTCATAAAAGGCCTCGTCGGGTAGACGTCGCAACATGGAGGAATGTTACAGCGCAGTGTAATCCGGCATGAAAAGGAGCATCACCGCTGCCATGTGGAGATCCATGGCAAGACCCCCGGGGCCGGCAGGCATGAGCGCTTTTTACCATTGCGGGGAGGATTGCGCCATGCCCACCGATGGCGGATTGACGAGCCTCACAAACTGATACCGACATCGAAGACGATGCTGCGCCCCAGGTTGCTGCGCAGGAACTCCGGGGCATCCGGGTGGGCGAACAGCACCCGGGCGAAGGTTGGCCCGACCAGGGACAACGAGCGCCAGCCCTGGCGCAGGTATTCGGTAGGCGGCGGGAAATGGCTGTTGAGGTCCAGCACTTCGCGCTTGAGGGCGGCAAAGGCGATGATGTCCAGCTCCCCCAGGTTCATTCCGCGCTCCTGATAATTGCGAGCCTTCTTGCGCAAGGTCGGCGCCAGCCGCAGCAGCAGTTCGCTGGCCGGGATGCGTTTGGGCTTGGCTTCGCGCCGCACCAATTGGCTCAGGGAAAACGCGCTGCGCCGGCGTTGCAGTTCGTCGCGCCATTCATCGTTGAGCCGACGTCCCTCGTCGAGGACGAAGAACACCTCGAAGCTGGCCTCGCGAAACAGTACATCCGGCGGCTCTTGCCCGGGAGCGGTGAATTCGTCATTGCGGTAGGGAATATTCAAGCCTTGCAGCAGGCGCTGGCAGACCCAACGCTCGCGCTCCCATTTGCGGGCATTGGACAGGAACGCATTGGCTTGCTCGGCCTGGATGGTTAGCAGGCGCAAGAAATCTGAGTCATCCATACCCTCAAGCTTAGCGCCCAAATGTGACCTTAAGAACCCGCCGTACGGAAAAAGCACCTCGGCCCTGGTCGTTCCCGGGCGTGCCCACTGGAGCCTGCCCAGGGGCGGTGTAGACTGTTGCGCGTCCCGTCGAACGATAAGGAGTGTGCCGTGAAGCGCTGGTCAATGCTGTTGCTGGTCCTGTTGCCGTTATGGGCCCAGGCCCTCGAGATCGGGGAGCGCCTGGCGCCCTGGACCCTGCTGGACCAGTTCGACGAGGCCTATAGCCTCGACGGCCAGGCCCGGATCCTGTTGGTGGCACGCAGCATGGACGCGGCCAAGCTGGTGAACGCGGCGCTCAAGGACCAGCCCAAGGGCTATCTGCAGGAGCGGGGTGGCGTCTTTGTCGCCGATATCCAGCGCATGCCCGCGCTGATCGCCAGGATGTTCGCCATACCGGCCATGCGCGACTATCCCTACCGGGTGATGCTCGATCGTGAGGGGCGAGTGGCGCCGCGCTACCCGGCAACCGAGGACAAGGTGCTGTGGCTGCAACTGCGGGATGGACAACTCGTCGAGCGCCATGAGTACGCCAGTGCCGAGCAGCTAGCTGCGGCCCTGGAGCAAGCCAGGCCATGATCAGCGCGGCACTGCTGGCGCCGCAGACGCTGGTCCTGGGCTGGCTGCTGTATGTGCCGCTGCTGCTCTGGGCCATATGGCGAGCGCCCTGGGTCGAGCTGTTCACCGACAGTCGCCGCCAGCACCTGCTGTTCGGCACGGTCTTCGCCCTGTTCCTGTTGTGGCTGGTCCGACGGGATTTCGATACCGGCGTGTCCTATCACTTCATCGGCATGACTGCGGTGACCTTGTTGCTGGATTGGCCCCTGGCCATAGTCGGGGGCCTGGTCGCGCAGTTGGGACTACTGGCGTTGGGACGCCAGGACCTGGCGGCCCTGGGCATCAACGGGATGTTACTGGTGCTGCTGCCGGTGGCGGTGACCGAGGCCTGCGCCTGGTTGGTGGAGCGGGCCCAGCCGCGCAACCTGTTCGTCTATATCTTCTGTTCGGGTTTTTTTGCCGCTGCGCTCTCGGCATTGTTGTGCCTGCTGTGCGGATTGGGCCTTTTGTGGTTCGACGAGCGTTTCGCCATGCCCGAATGGCTGGAGGACTTCATCGGCTACCTGTGGCTGATCATCTTTCCCGAGGCCTTCATCAACGGCATGGTGGTCAGTGCGCTGGTGGTGTTCTGCCCCGAGTGGCTGGAGACCTTCAACCGCACCCGTTACCTCTCGGCGCCCTGGAAGGACGAGGATCCGCGCCCTTGATCCATATCAATTGCGCACGCCTGGCCGCGCTGCATGCTCGGCAAAAATTCCAGGAGTGCGGTCATGAGTGTCTATCAGTGGGCCCGGCAGGAAGTGCGCGACAGTCTGCAAAACGCCCTGCAGGAGGGCTTTGAGCCCGGGCTGAGCTTGCGGGCGCTGCTCAGCGCGGTGGTACAGCAGAGCAAGAATGTGCGCAGCATCGAGGACCTGGCGGATGAGTTGCAGTTCCTCGCGGAAAACCTCGACGACGATCAGGACTACAGCTTCATGCGGCCCTGATCGGCCTTCAAGAGAATCTTCAGTGGGCGCGGGGCGGCAGTTCTTCGGAGAACAGGTCGTCCTCGGCGTCCGGGCTCACCGGGATCTTGTGCTCCTCTGCGGCCCAGGCTCCAAGGTCGATCAGTTTGCAACGATCGGAGCAGAACGGCCGGTTGATATTGGCTGGGGTCCATTCCACTGGGGCGCCACAGGTCGGGCATTCGACGGTCAAGGGTTGGCTCATGGCTGGCCTCCACGCAAGGTTAGATAAAAGTGATGCAGGCGTTCGACTTCGCTGTGCAACCAGGCACGGTCGCGGTCGTTGACCAGTACGTCGTCGGCATTTCGTAGGCGCTCCTCGCGGCTGGCCTGGGCCTGGAGAATTGCCTGGACCTGCTGTTCGCTGACCTGGTCGCGCAACAGGGTGCGTTCGATCTGCAACTGTTGGGGCGCATCGATCACCAGGATGCGCTGGGTCATCCGGGCCTGTCCCGATTCCACCAGCAACGGCGAAACCAGGATGGCATAGGGCGATTGCGCCCGGGCCAGGTGGCTGGCGATTTCCTCGGCGATCAGCGGATGCAGCAGGGCCTCCAGCCAGCGTCGCTGCTGTGGGTCCTCGAAGATCAGCTTGCGCAGGGCGGCACGGTCCAGTTGGCCGTCGGCCTGCAGCACGCCCTCGCCAAAATGCCGGGCGATCTGTTCCAGGGCCGGGCGCCCGGGCTCTACCACCCAGCGGGCGGCATGATCGGCATCGATCACATGGATACCCAGGTCGATGAAGTGCTGGGCAGCGGCGCTCTTGCCGCTACCGATCCCGCCGGTGAGGCCGAGGATCCAGGGGGTGTTAACGGAGCGAGTCATTGGAAACCGACAAACTGCAAATAGAAGTCGGTTATTTGACCACCCCAGAGCAAGGCAATCCAGCCGGCAATGGCCAGAAAGGGGCCGAAGGGGATCGGAGTCGAGCCCTTGGCCTGGCGCAGGCGCAACAATAGGCTGCCAATCAGTGCCCCGGCCAGGGAGGCCAGCAGCAAGGTCAGCGGCAGGACCTGCCAGCCGCCCCAGGCCCCTAGCATCGCCAGCAGCTTGAAATCGCCATGGCCCATGCCGTCCTTGCCAGTCAGCAGCTTGAACAGCCAGAACACCGACCACAGCAGCAGGTAACCCACCACCGCGCCCCAGAGGGCGTCCTCCAGGCTCGCCAGCAGGCCGAAGCTGTTGACGATCAAGCCCAGCCATAACAGGGGCAGTACCAGCACATCCGGCAGCAATTGGTGCTCGGCATCGATCAGGCTCATGCCCAGCAGGCCCCAGCTCAACAGCAACAGCAGGCCGGCCGTCCAGCCGAAGCCGAAATGCCAGGCCACGAATGCCGAAAGCAGTCCACACGCCAGCTCGACCAGTGGGTAGCGCGCGCTGATCCGGGTCTTGCAGTGGGCGCAGCGACCGCCCAGCCACAGGTAGCCGAGCAGGGGGACGTTATGCCAGGGGCGCACGGGCCGTGCGCAATGCGGGCAGTGGGAGTGGGGGAGCAACAGGTTGTAGGGAGCTGTCACGGGCTCCGCGGGCAGCCCCAGGATTTCATGGGCCTGGGCGCGCCAATCGCGCTCGAGCATGCGCGGCAGGCGCCAGGCCAGCACGTTGAGGAAGCTGCCGACGATCAGCCCCAGTACCAGGGATGCCAGCACGAACGCCAGGGGGTAAAGGCTCAGGACTTCAGTCAAGGACATGTTCAGATCGCTGTACCGAGTTGAAAGATGGGCAGGTACATGGCTAGCACCAGGGCTCCGACGATACTGCCCAGCAGCACCATGATCAAAGGCTCCATGAGGCTGGTCAGGCTGTCCGCCAGGTTGTCCACCTCGCTCTCATAGTGCATGGCGATTTTTTCCAGCAGATGATCGAGGGTCCCGGACTCTTCGCCAATGGCGGTCATCTGGATAGCCATTTCCGGGAAGACGCCGCTGGCGCGCATGGCGAAGTTCAATTGCATGCCGCTGGCGACTTGTACCTGGATCCTCTCCACCGCCCGGCGATGCACGCTGTTGCCGCTGGCCCCCGCCACCGATTCCAGGGCCTGTACCAGCGGCACGCCGGCGGCGAAGGTGGTGGCCAGGGTCCGGGCCAGGCGGGCCACGGCGGCCTTGTTCAACAAGGTGCCGGTCAGGGGGAGGCGCAGCAGGAGGATATCCAGGGCATCGCGCAGGCGGGCCGAGCGGCGATAGGCCATGCGCGCGCCGAAACCCAGCCCCAGGCTGGCAGCCAGCAGGCTCGCGCCATGATCCTGGAGAAAGTGCGAGAGGCCGATGACCCAGCGGGTCAGCAGGGGGAGTTCGGCATTGAAGCCGGCGAACAGGCTCTGGAACTGCGGGACGACCTTGAGCAGCAGGATGCTGCTGACGATGATCGCCACTCCGATCACCGCCAGGGGATAGACCATGGCCTTGTACAACCGGGCCTTGAGGCGCTCGCTCTGTTCCTGGTAGCTGGCGACCCGGTCCAGCAGGGTATCTAGGGCCCCGGCCTGCTCCCCGGCTTCCACCAGGTTGCAGTACAGCGGGTCGAAATGGCGCGGGTGCCGGCGCAATGCGCTGGCCAGGCTGGAGCCAGCCTCGATATCGCGCTTGAGGCTGGCCAGCAGTTGGCGCATGGACGGCTGTTCGAAGCTTTCGGCGATTATTTCCAGGGATTGCAGCAGCGGTACGCCGGCCTGGAACAAGGTCGCCAGTTGCCGGGTGAACAGGGCGATGTCCCGGGGCCTGATCCGTTGTCCCAGGCGCGGCAGGCCGGGGGACTTGCGCCGGATCCGGCTCGGGACTATGCCCTGTCGGCGCAGGCGGGCCCTGGCCAATGCCGGGCTGGCGGCAACCAATTCGCCTTGCAGGGCATGGCCCTGGTTATCGGTGCCCTGCCAGACATAGGTGCTGGTGGCGGGTGGTTGTACCGTCATGGTTCGGTCCTTGAGCAGACGGAGGTCGAGGCGGACGTCGTCTTGCTGCAGAACCAGCGGCAGGACGTGTCCACGCCTAGCCAAGCCTAGCCGTGGCGAGCTGCCGGGTAGCGTCAGGTGCTGACCAGATTTGTCAGTTGATGCGACTTCTGCTTCTCGAGAGCTGGACCACCTAGCGCGCAGACCGCGTATTTCATGGGTTTTGTTCCCTGGCACAGGGCGTGCTTCGAAGCTGATGGCCCTTGTGGCCTTTCTTGTAACTTTCGTTCAAGCCAGGAGGCGACCCAATGAAACGACAGTCTGGTTTCACCCTGATCGAATTGCTGGTGGTGGTAGCGATCATCGGCGTACTCGCCATGGTGGCGATGCCGCTGTATGCCAAGTATCAAGCGCGAGCCAAGGTCATCGCCGCGCTGGCGGAGGTCTCGGCGCTCAAGGCCGGTGTCGAGGACCTGCTGGGCCAGGGCACCGATCCGACCCTGGTGCTGGCCGGAGGCACGGCCCAGACAGCCAACTGCCGGATGACCGCCAGCGGCACGGCCGCCACGGGAGAGGGCAGTATCGGCTGCACCATCCTCAATGCCCCGGGCCCGGTGCTGGACAAGAGCCTGACCCTGATTCGCTCGGCAACCACCGGTTGGAACTGCACCACCACGGTGGACGCCGACTATGCTCCCAAAGGCTGCGAGACCGAGGGGACGTGAGCCTGGGCCAGTTCCCCGGTAAAACTCGCAACTTGCATGCAGGGAGAGGGGAGATCATGCATTTTGCATGATCCTGATTTTTTCGTAATTGTATAACTCATTGATTTTTATGGTTATTTTTGCAGTTATGAATTTGGCACAGCCCCTGCAATATCTCTGATAACCCTGTGGCCAGGACACGGCGCAGGCTTTCCAGAAAAACAGGAGTTACTCGTATGAAGAAGTTCGCTATCGCTGCTGCAACCGCTACCGCTCTGACCCTGACCATGGCCAACGCAGCCTTTGCGCAGCCCACCCAAGGCACTCAGTCGCCGATGGTCGTGGCCGCCGGTGAAGTGACCAAGGCCAAAGAGGCCACCTCCGACACCTGGATCACCACCAAAGTGAAAAGCGATCTGGTCACCGAGAAAGGCATTCCTGGTACCGATATCAAGGTCGAAACCAACAAGGGCGTAGTTTCGCTGTCGTCCACCGTGGCCATTACCGAGGCACAGAAAGCCACCGCTGTGGCGATCACCAAGAAGATCAAGGGCGTGAAGGCAGTCTCCGCTGACGGCCTGAAGGCCGAGTAAGACCCAGCCTCCTGCCTGGACAGGTGGAGGCGGCGGGCACTTGAGCTGCCGCCTCCTTCAAGGGTTCATGCGGAAGATCACAAGGACGTGATCATTACAGGCCCCGGCACTAGTGTCGGGGCTTGTTCTATTGGGCGGGATTCAAAGTTGCTGGCTGGCTTAGGCGAAGGGCGCCGGGCGTGGCCCGGCGCAAACCTGATTACTCGCTGTCCAGGTGCATCGGGGTGATGACGTTGCCGTTGCTTTCGGCTTCGCCCAGGTTGGCATCGATGAAGTAGACCCGGTCATCGGCCAGCTGGGCCTTGTCCACCAGGAAGTCCTTGATGCTGCTGGCCCGCTCCTGGCCCAGTTGGCGCAGCAATACTTCGCTGCCGCTCCAGAACTGGATCAGGCCCTCGCGCAGCTTGGCGCTGCGTTCGTCGCGGCTGAGCTGGCTCCATTCTGCTGGCGGCTGCTGCTTCAGGCGGGTGCGGTAGATACCCTCCAGCAGTGGCGCCTTCTCATCTTCCGGGACCTTCAACAAGGATGCCTGTGCCGGGACCTTGTCGCCGCGACGCTGGAGGATCTTGTAGTAGTTGTACTGGTATTCGCGCTCCAGTCGCTGGTCGGCGATCAGCGGACCATCGCTGCTCTTGGCGCTGGTGCCCTCGATCTCCAGGCGCAGAGTCGGGCGTTCCTGGAGGGCCTTGGCCAAAGAGGTCAGGGCCGATTCGGATTCCTTGCTCAATTCGCTGGAACCGGGGGCGAAGCTGACGCTGCCCAGGTCCTCCGAGCCGCCACCGGTGATCAGGCCGCCGATGAACTTGAACGGCGCCTGGGCCGCACGCAGGACCAGGTTGCGCAGGGTTTGCCAGACGATCGGCATGACGCTGAATTGCGGGTTGTTCAGATCACCGGAAATGGGCAGTTCGATGGAGATCTTGCCGTCGGTGTCCTTGAGCAGGGCCACCGCGAGGCGGATCGGCAGATCCACGGCGTCCGGGCTGTCGACTTTTTCCCCCAGTTGCAACTGCTCGACCACCAGTTTGTTCTCGGCCTTGAGCTGGCCCTTGGTGATCATGTAGTGCAGGTCGAGGTTGAGCCGGCCCTTGCGAATGCGAAAACCCGCGAACTTGCCGGAGTAGGGGGTGAGGGTGGTCAGCTCGACCCGCTTGAAGCTGGTGGCGATGTCTAGGGCCGCCATCGGGTCGAAAGGATTGACGCTGCCCTTGATGGTCACCGGCGCATAGCGGTCGACCTTGCCCTTGACGTCGACGTCCGCCGGCTTGGCCTGGCGGCTGTCGATGGTACCGATCCTGCCGTTGAGTTGCTGCACGGCGGTGGCGAAGTTGGGGGTCAGGGTCAGGTCGGCGAAGTTGGCCGAGCCATCGTTGATGGCGATTTCGCCGATGCGGATGCCCAGTGGCTTGCCCGAGCTGGCGGCCGGCTTGGCCGTGGACTTGCCGGAGCTGCTCGCCGGTTGCGGGATCAGCAGGTCGTCGACGTTGGTGGTGCGGTCATCGTTGATGATGAAGCGGGCATAGGGCTGCATCAGGTTGATGCGGCTGATGTTCAAGCTGTCGCCATGCTGGTAGTTCAGGCCCTCGACCACCACCTGCTTCCACTTCACGAAGTCGCGGGTCTTGAGGGTATCCAGGGTATGCAGTTGATCCACGTTGGCCCGGCCGGTGATGCTGAAGGCCAGTGGTTCGACCTTCTTCAGGTCTACCGCCAGGTCGCTGCCGAGCATGCCGCTACGCAATTCCAGGCGGATGAAGGGGCTGATGTAGGACTGGGCGACTCGCAGGTCGATGTCCTTGGTCTGGACCTTGAGCTTGGCGGTGATCGGGTTGAGGTTGACCTCGCCGCTGGCATTGATCCGGCCTTGCTTGCCCAGCCCGGTATCGAGCTTGAGGGTGAAGGGCGACTGGTTGAGGCTGTCGAAGTTCTTCAGGTCCAGGTTCAGCGGCCCCACTTCCAGGGCCACTGCCGGCTTGACCTGGCGGTCTGCCAGGTGCACCTGGTAGTTGCGCAGCTCGACGTCCTTGAGCAGTACCTGCCAGGGCTTGCTCGGTGCCGCCGGCTCCTTGGGCGCTTCGGCGGTGGCCGGTTCATGCTTGGGGGCCGGCTTGGGCGGTTGGCTGGCGAACAGCTTCTGCCAGTCCAGCTGGCCATCGGCCTCACGGGCGGCCCAGGTCTCGAGCTTCTGGCTGCGGATCTTGCCGACCACCACTTGCTGCTTGGCCAGGTCCACCGTGGTCTCGCTGACATCCAGGCGTTCCAGGCGCGCCAGCGGTCGGCCATCCGGGGCCTTGATGGCGAATGGAGCGACGCTGAGCGAGGCGTTGTCCAGTAGCAGTTCGGTGCCCTTGGCCAGGCTGAACTTGTAGTGGGTATCGAGGTTCAGCAGGCCGTCTTCCAGCACCAGCGGCACCGCATCGCGGACGTAGGGCCACCAGGCCTTCATCTTGCCGCCGGTGACCTTCAGGGTGCCTTCGGAGGTCAGCGGGGTCACGCTGAAGTTACCGCTCCAGTCGATCTGTCCACCTTCGGGGCCGGTGGCCACCAGGGTCATGTCGGCGCTGTCGTCGGGCAGGGTGCTGAGGTTCTTCAGTTCGAACTCGAGCTTGTCGTAGAGGAACTCGATGGGCTCGCTGGGGCGCAGGTCCTGGAAGTGCACGTAGCCGCCGGCCAGCTTGATGCGCTCTATGCGTACCGGAAACGGCTTGGCCTCGGGGTCGCTGGGGGTCGGCTCGCTGGCGGGCAGCTTGAACAGACCCAACAGGTTGAGCTGGCCATCCTTGTCGAACAGGATCTCGGTCTTGGGTCGGTCCAGCTCCACATCCGCCAGGTGCAGCGCCCGGGTCCACAGGCTGTCCAGTTGCAGGTTGGCGTAGAGGCGGTCGAAGGCGATCTGTTCCTTGCCCGGTTCGCCGATGTTCAGGCCCCAGACGGTCAGCTCCAGGCTGAAGGGGTTGAGTTCGATGCGCTGGATATGGGCCGGCGTGGTGGCGTAGTTGGCCAACTGCTGGTTGGCCACGCGCAGGGCGATGCCTGGCAGGATCAGGAAACCCAGCAGACTGTAAAGGGCCAGAGCGGTCAACAAGGCGCCAATAGCGCGAATCAATCCTTTGGTCATGCGAGGCTTCATCTTTTGAATCAAATGTGCCTTGGAGTATGGCACGCGTTTACGGTTCCGAAACCAGCCCTGTTTTCAGGATTGTTCAGATTTTGTAGCTGTCCTTAAAGTTGCAGGACCAGGGTTTTCAGTGGTGGCTGGCCGTCCAGGGAGGGAAAATCCGCAGCCGGTTTCAGCACCTGGCAGTCGCGTACCGGGCGCCCGGCTTTCTCGGCGCAACGCAGCACCTGCTCGCGCCAGTCCTGCAGCGAGACCTTGGCCAGGTTGTTGCAGCAGATCAGCACTCCATCCTCGGCGGTGGCCAGCAGGGCGGGCTTGAGCAGGCTCTGGTAGTCGCGCAGCAGGTCGACGGTGCCGAAGGCGCTCTTGGCCCAGGCTGGTGGGTCCAGGAGTACCAGGTCGTACTGGCGCTGTTCCAGGCGCGGATAGCTGGGCAGCTTCTGGCCTCGCCGCTGGCTGATCGGCAGGCCCGCCAGCTGGCGGATCGCCGGGAAGTAGTCCGACTGCACGAATTGCATCGGCGGCAGTTGCGGGTTGAGCTGGCCGTTCTCCCGGCCGACCGCCAGGTTGCCTTCGGCGAAGTCCAGGTTGCAGACCTCCCGGGCGCCGCCGGCCGCTGCGCAAAGGCCCACACCGCAGGTGTAGGCGAAGAGGTTGAGCACACTCTTGCCGGCGCTGTGGTGCTTGACCCAGCCCCGGGCATTGCGCAGGTCCAGGAACAGCAGCGGGTCCTGCCCGGCGTGGCGTCCACGGACCCGGTAGTTCAGGCCCCATTCATGCCCGACCAGGTCTTGCAGGGCAGCGTCTTCGGCGCGGTATACCGAATCCTCGCGGGCGATGCGCGAGTTGCCCTGGGAGCGATCGTTGTAGACCAGCAGGGTGGACAGTTGCAGTCGCTGGTCGACGATTTCCTGCAGTTGCAGCAAGGTATCGCGCTCCAGCGGTTGGTGAAAGCTCTGTACCAGCAGCTGCGGGCCGTAGCGGTCGACGGTCAGGCCGCCGGCGCCTTCCTGGCTGCCATGGAACAGGCGATAGCAATCGGTGCCTTGCTGGTGCAGTTCGGCGAGCAGGTCCTGGCGATGATCGAGGGCGGCGCGCAGCGCCTGGTTCAAGGAAGACATGCGGGCGCCTTGCGAATGATTGGGCGGCGCAGTTTACCAGCTTCGTTCAGTGCTTGTAGGCGAGGCGCGCTTGGCTGTAGGAGCGAGGCTTGCCTGCGATCGATCGTCAACGAAGACGCGCTGTGCCTGATGCACTGCGCTGTAACGACGTGTGTTTCGCGGGCAAGCCTCGTTCCTGCATATGTATGAGATGTACGGGGTTAGCGCTCGATCGCCAGGGCCACGCCCTGGCCGCCGCCGATGCACAGGGTCGCCAGGCCCTTGTGGGCATCGCGCTTGATCATTTCATGCAGCAGGGTCACCAGCACCCGGCAGCCCGACGCGCCGATGGGGTGGCCGATGGCGATGGCGCCGCCGTTGACGTTGACCTTGGCCGGGTCCCATGCAAGCTCCTTGGCCACCGACAGCGACTGCGCGGCGAAGGCTTCGTTGGCTTCGATCAGGTCCAGTTGCTCCAGGCTCCAGCCGGCCTTTTCCAGGCAGCGACGGGTGGCCGAGACCGGGCCGATACCCATGATCGCCGGGTCGACCCCGGCGTTAGCGTAGGCGGCGATTCTGGCCAGTACCGGCAGGCCCAGGGCCCGCGCCTTGCTGGCGCTCATCAGGATCACGGCGGCGGCACCGTCGTTCAGCGCCGAGGCGTTGCCGGCGGT
>NZ_WHUV01000008.1 GCF_009380155.1 Pseudomonas piscis
TCACCTTGCTGCTCGTACTGGCGCTTCCATTTGCCCAGCAGGCTTTCAGCGATGCCGAGCGTCTCGGCTACATGACGAAGCGGCGTGCCGGCAAGTACCTGGTCTACCGCCTCGCGTTTGAAGGATTCGGGAAAACGTCGTCTGGTCTGGGTCATGAACACTCCTTGCGGTGGACATTATCCACCTTAAGTCAGTGTCCACTCAGCCCGGGACAGACCAGACTTCATGTCAAAATTGCTCCTCGGTGGTCTGCGTGATCGAGGCCATCATCGTCTGTACGCAATTCACAGCCAAGAACCACGCCACAAAATCGAACCTCGCCATTTTGTAGCGCGCCAGGAACGATCCGCGTGCTGGACAGCTTAATCTCTGGCGCTCCGGATATTAACTCAAGAATAAATACCCTGACCAAATGGTTTAAGACTAATCAAACGTGAGGCGGTACAAGCTGTTCACTGCGTCGATTACGACAAAGCCACAACGTTAATTTAATTGGAATTATACGACTTTAGGGTTATTGATAAAAACACATACTTCCGATCAATAAAACCATCTAAGCCAGGATAGCCCTGATTTGACCTCAGTGAGACTGGGTGAATTTAAAACTTTTAAACAGGTACTCATACCTATTCGATACTTTCACCTCAAGATCGCCAACGGCCAAATATATCATACAGCTTTCTAAAATCTGTTTAACTAGAGACTTAAACTCCAAAGTATCGACCATAGTAATATGGCTTGATAAGTTTTCTTTGAACACCCCATCCCACTTTTCATCAGGGTGCTTTATCAGAAAACCTAAATTCTTTTTACAAACAAATAGAGCGTGATGCTTGCAATACCTATCTTTAGACACAAAGCTTCCGTCGTGAAAAACACTGTTCCGCAGACTGTAGAGGGATTTTATGTCTAGGCTCGACAGATCGGTAAAGCTGTGTAGTGCTGATTTAACCCCGGATGAAACATCATTTTTTTTAGATTTCCTCCCATAAAATGTCCCTATCTGATCGAGAATCGCAAAACCACACATCAGGGGGGTAAAGACTTCTGTTCTATAGTTATTAAAAGAGCATAAGAGATTTTCATACAAGTCGTGCAAGTTTGATACGAGAATTGCATCCTTAACAATATGCCGAGACTTTGAATAGCTTAAATGAAGATAAGCAAAATCTTCTCCAGTCAGCTTGAAAAGTGTTTTCTCAATCAAATTAGAATCTTCATACTCAGGGCGCACAAAAGGAACTATACAATCCATCACCTTACTCTTTTATATTTTACAGAGGGTTGTTTTACTATAGTCCGCCTCAGCCAAAAGCATTTAACCAATCATCAAACTCGTCAGCTGGCCAGATTGTTTTAGCCAGAAAAATCCCTATTATTTTGGCTCTAACACCTGAGTGCTGGAGCATCATCTTGGCTGCTTTAAAAGAAGCTCCCATCGTAATGACGTCATCGACAATTATCAGGTGCTGCTTAATTGGCAAAGCTAATAGATTAGTATCTACTAACATTGACTGAGAGAGTTCAGTCGGCGTTAGCCGATCACCTACATGTTGACTGGCCCTTAGGTTCCCCTGGACCAGTAACTCACGAATGTCCATATTTGGAGTTTGGCGTGCCATGCGCCTTAAAACTTTAGTCATGCGATCATCATAGTCAACATGTCCACGTGGTTTAGAGCACGGCATAGGAACGAAGGTCGAATTTTCCGAAACTATCGTTAGGTTAAGTTCTGAAGCTAGCAAGTCCCCCCAGAAATTTATTGCTTTGGCTTTATAGTAAAGCTCATTCTCAGAAGACGTTGGTCTTTTTTTCAGATTTAAAATTTGTTGATTCCCCTGGCTTACGTTGAACCCCCCGCCTGAAGTGTACTCCAAAAAGTGATAGCAACTATCATCATCATCCAAGTAGCGATAAGAATCATTGTCTAAGCGTATTGGCCTGGTCATCCGTGAGTAATCCGATAATGTCAGAGACGTTTTGCACCCGAACAGCACCTAGACTTTCAAATTTTTTAGGCCAGTTCAGATCGGGATTTCTAAAGCAGCTTTCCAAAATAAACAACTTTCTTTTTTGTGCCAAGGCAGCTCTAGCTTGGACTAAGGTGCCAGATGTGTTTCCTGCCTCAACAATAATCGTCGCCTTGGTCAAGGCAGACATTGTTACGTTCCTAGCAGGAAAAAAAAGTCGATTTGTTTTATAATTTTGATCTCGATATCGCAAGAAAGGGACTTGCGATATAACCAGGTGCCTTTGAGCAATATATTCTTGAAGTGATTTGTTTTCCTTAGGATAGTAATCATCAAGTGGTGTGCCTAGTACACCGATTGTGTTCCCTCCAGCAGCTAATGCGGCATTGTGCGCAGCTGTATCAATTCCTTTAGCTAATCCGGATACTACTGTAAAACCACTCTTTACAAGTTTGTGAGCTATAAGACCTGCGTGAAAAGAACCTTCCTCTGTTGGGTTGCGAGTACCAACAATAGCTACGCAGTCTGTCTCGACGAGTTCCCAATTCCCAAGGTAATACAAAACTTCGACCGGGTGGTCTGCATCGCGAAGCTTCTGAGGGTAGTCACCTGCGCCATTGACCCTGATCCCGATTTTTGAAAAAAACTCCTCACCTAAGGCGGACTTGAGATTTTGTAGAGCCTCCTCTATACGACTTTGATCGACTAAGTCTGACGGAATGGCTCCTGGGTTTTTTCTGAAAAGCTCTGCAAGATTTGCGAACCACGCGCCTTGGTTTTGCCAGAGCGACTCATAAGCGCACATTTCCTCTACAGGAGAAATAGGTCGTGAGTTGAATAGCGTCGGGTGGGTAAAGCTTGTGGTCATAAATTGGCTTTCTATCGCTATGTGTAGCATGGGCACTCCTTCGCCAGATTCTACTCTGGTGCTGGTCGATACTCACTCAGAGCTTCCTGAGTGCAAATCGTTTCCGGCTCTTAGGACTGTACGCGAGGCCTGCGCTCGCGTCATCCCACAGAGTTTTTTGCATAGCAGCGCCTGTACTTGAGTACGACCCCGGTCTCTTGATGCAGCAAAAACCTTAGGCTATGAACCACATAGGGCCATAGCGATCTGTCAGGTTGAGTGGCAAAAGGCCTCAGCTGGATTCTTCAAAATCAATCGATTCCCTGCATCAGCTTCCAGTCAGGTCAAACTTGGACCATGTGAACTTTTGACGAGCATCAAGCGCCAGCGCGCCATTTTTCACACTGACGGCAGTGTCTCTCTTGAGCTGCGGGCAGTTTAGACGAGATCCGTCAGCGAAAATCCGTCCGGGACACCGTCTAGTGTTGCTTGATGCGCAAAGAATTTATCTGGCCCGGTATTTCATCACCCCATCCGGCCAGCGTGGGCCTGGATATTGACCGGGCAGTGAGCTTGACGACTACCTCTTGAGTTCTTGACGAGGCTGGCGTTGGCCAAGCTACGCGAATGCCCGCAAAGCGTTGCCCTGCGTTGTTTTCAGCGTTCCCAGCGCTGGTGGCACCAGAAAAATCCGTCAAGACCTGTCCAAAACTTCGTCAAGGCCTGGTCAAGGTTCTAGCCATTTTAGACGGAGTGCATCTCTCTGATCCGTCCCAACCGCCCGCACACCAGGCCTGCAGCTGATTTCCCGGCGTTCGGCCTGCGGGTGCTGGCGCTGATCCGTCCAGAGCCTGTCCAGAATCCACGCCTCGAATTCTTGACGGGGTGAGGGCCTAAATTGAGCCACAGGCAGCGGCCCGGCTAGGCTCAGGTCCATATCACACCTCCCGACCCGTATAGTACCTGTCTAGAATCCGTCAGGGGTCTGTCATGGGTACGACATGGTCAAGACCTTTACTTAGACGGCCTTCAGCCCTGGGAAAACCTCAGACGCCCGGCCATAGGCGCTGCGGCTATCTGCCTGGCCTACATTCCGTCAAAGCGTGGTCAAACAAGCGCCCAGCACCACCGGCAATGTGAGACGGTGCCGGCCATCAGCTTTTACCAGCACGGCATGACATATAGTCTATGGTGCCCAAACTACGCGGGTTCCGTCTCATGCCTGTCTCACATTTCGTAAAGGCATGGTCAAAGTAGCTGGAACTATCATGCTGGATTTGGCTGTCGCCCATAGTGCCTTTCTCGGTGACAGTTTGGACACAAAGCAAGGGCGTTCTCTACAGTATCGTGCCCCCCATCAGCTAAGCGCGTTATGTGATGAACCTCCAGGTAAAGACTGCCATCCGGACGCTGAAATGGAGCGGGTAAACGACACCCTTCACAAGCTCCCTTGGCGCGAAGCAGTACCTCTGCCACGACATCGGGATTACGGCGAAATGTTTTTACGATCTGGTGCCTCACCTGAGGCACTGGATTGACATGGGCAAGACGTTTGGCCCGGTCAAAAGCAGAGTCAGCAATTGCGTCAGCGACCTGTTGAGCAAAAATCTCGTCTTCATCCACAGCCTTCGCCACAGGCGACAGTTCTGGAAGCAACTCCTCATAGAGGCTCCGGAGTGACGATTGCTTGGCCAGCTTTGTAGATTGGAAAGAATCAAGGTACTCGATATGGCCACCCAGCGATTGCAAAGCGGGGAGTAACGCAGAGTGGCCGACATCATTTTTCAATTGATTAATCATGTACCTCAACGCGTCCACCTTGGGCGTCAACTTGAGGGTTCTCCCCCTACGTAGCCCATCATACGCACCGAGATATGCACTGGCCGTCTTTGCGTTCAAACCGTACTCATTCTCCAGCGCTCTCCGCGCTTCGGAGGGAGTAATACTGCGACTCCAGATATTTGCACCAAGGCGATAAGCCTCCTGATACATCTGTTCAGTTACTGCCATCCTCGCCATATCGGCTCTCCTTGAGAAAAGTGGTCAGATATTATTCGCAGAGGCACATGGTGGCACTCTTACCATCATCGGCTGGCGCTGACCGGTGAGATTCGTGGTTTTCATGTGGTCATTCGCGGCAGGCCCACTGGCAGACTGCAATACCGTGGAAACCAGTGTGGGAACCAGGGCCTGGCAACCTCAACATTTCTCAACAGGCATAACGCCTAGGTTCGCGCCATGGGGGTTGCGAACCTAGCGTGCGAACCACCGGTGCGAACTGGCCCAGCACAAGCGCCGGAGTGCGTACCAACAGTGCGTACCTGGCTGCGTACCGCGGCAGGATCGCGCACGCCGACTGCGTGACGATCGTGTGTGAAGCGCTGCGCGAACTGGGCCCAGCACTGCCTGCTGGAACTGCCCATTTCGTGGATACCAGGGTGGATACTCACTATGCCCGGGAAGGCCTACAGGCGCTCATGCTTCCATTTGTAGCTGCTATACAGGAATGGGTGGCTGTCCTCCTTGGTAGTCTCCACAACTCGCAGCCTCACCTTAGTGCCGACCGGATAGGCCCTGATCTCCCTTGCGCACTCGATCTTCATGCCTCGCGGGAACGGCTCTTCACTCGCTGTGACGTACGCCATTCTTGCGGCGCGCAGGATCGTAAAAGACCTCAGCAACGATCGAGATGTATTCGTCTGGGTCATGCCTAAGTTCCCAAACCATGGTCGCGCTCCCTGTCTCCGTATGTGCGCTTACCGGAGTGAAGGCCTAGGTCAGCGACTTGTCAAAACCCGAGATGAGGGACAGCACCGCGGCTAGGCCAGACGTTGACAAATGTTGACATCGAAACGCCTCAGCACCGCGGTCCTGGCACCTGCCCTGTTAGCAAATGTTAGTGCCTGGCCCTGGCTGGTCACCCCCTCAACCTGTTAAGAATTGTCAAGGATGGCCTTACGTAGGAGTGACCGTGGAGTGCCTCCCGGAAACCATGCCCGGCTGGTTACCAGCACTGGTTGCCACCTCGCTCCCACAACCTGGCGCCAGTTCTGCGAGACAGACAACATGGCCCGATTCAGACGTTTTGGTCTGTCTCGTGGCACAAAACGGTGAGGTCGCATTTCGTGGCGCGATGTAGAGGAAGGCCATGGCAGGCTAGAACGCTGTAGGTGAGAGATCCATGCTCATGCTGGTATCGATCGAGATACGGTATTTCTTGATGGCGCCAGCATCCAATACGAATGAACGCTCTTTGAGGCCGCCACCGCATAAGGTAGTGGAGTTGACTCCCACGATTCTCTCGCCCGGCTCAAGGTAGAACTTGGCACTTTCCCCCGAAGCAATTTCAGCTGACTTCTTTCCGTCAATGTAGAGGATGGTGTTGCAAGCGCTGCCGGTGAAGCCTGAATCGCGAGTTACGACGAGCGTCCCGTAAGGACTGGGTGGTGTTACTTGAAACGCCAACAGGCGGCCTACTGGAACAGGGTCTGCCTGAGAGGAATGAATAGGGGATGTAGCACAGCCGGATAGCAACGCCATCCCGGCAGCGACGATATAGGCAATACGCATACGATCATCCATTTGTTGCGCAATGGGGCGCTGAAAGTAACACGCCCCAGTGCCTACGCTAAATCGTCCTTAGGCCTTGTCTTCGGCGTAGATCGAAGCCGAAATGATCGCCCCGCCCCAACGACGTTCGCCGATACAGATCGGGACAGGGTTACCACTGGCGGTGGTGTTTCGGGCTGAGCCGAAGGCGTAACTCGGCAGGTTCTCTGGCGCTCCGCTCTGGGACAGACCTTTAGCCTGGGGGCTAAGCATCTGGATGACTCCCCCGATAGCCATAGCAACTCCGGTCTGAACCATCCAAGGCTGCTGAGCAACTACACCAACCACGATCAAAACCGCTGCCAGCACAGTCTGCAGAACACCGCCGCGTTTACTGCCGGCGATGACAGGCACGATGCGTACCTCTCTAGCCCCTCCGCGCTCGAACTCATCCGCCCCAACGTTCTTCCGGTTCCTGAAAATGGCGAACCTCATACCCAGCGTCTCTAGTCGCTTGATCTCCTGTTCAAAGCCTTCCAGCGTTGCCTTCAAGGCACGGAACACCTCCCAGGTGTTTCGACTGTCCAGCAGGTAGTCCTTCTTGCGGAAGAACTTCCGAATCAGCGGGCCAGACAAGTACACAATGGTCATCTCTGGGGCATTGCGAACAATAGCGGCCATCGTTATTTCTCCTCTGCGCCAGCAACGCTTGATTTGGGAACATCCGCGCCGATCAGTTCGGCAAGAATCATGCGAGCGGCCATCGCATCCTCTCGGATGGTCTTTTCACGTTTCGGATCAAGGTTCCAGGCCGCACAGTGGCAGGTCACCTCAGCACAGGCGCACTTGCGCTCCGGTGTTGCTTGCCAAAGCTCCGCCGCGATCCTTGCCTCTTCCTCGGTGAAGTACGGGCCATCGAAGTCCTTACGCCCACCCTTCACGATGTCGCTCACTACCCAGACCTTGTAACCGCCCACCGCTGTGGGGTGTTCCTCAAAGTCAGTAATCTTGCATGCTTCGGCAAAACGCTCGCGGTGGGTTAGCTGTGAAGCCTTGCTGTTGCTTGGTTCTGTCATGCGTACCTCTGTGCGCCGCTGGCGCTGGTCATGGGCTGGTGCCCGGTAGTGTTGCTCTGTGTTGCGCCACGTTTTGCGAATCACGAAAACGTGGCGCGCAAAATGCTCACTTGCCGACGATGCTCAGGCTGGGCGGTAGCTTCGGGCCGAACGGCGCACCAGGTGCAAAGGGATCGGGTAGCAGGTGCTCAGGGCACTCCTTGATGAACTGGATCATGGCGGCGTGGCAGGCTCGATATAGCGGGCCACCGGCGCCCCATTCATCGCACTTACGGTCGGAGCTGTCCTCCAATCGGGCCAGGTAGGCCACTCCACGGAGGCTGGTGTCACCGTCTGCGCTGGCTTGCTGGCGATGTACTGGGTTGACGGCCAGTAGGTCGCACATCCGGTCGAAGCCCAGCGCTTGCGCCAGCCCCTCACGGTCGAACATCAGCGATTGGCCAAACCCGGCAAGCGCGCTCCACGCTCCGCAGCGGGTGGCCTCTTGGTGTTCCTGGGCTCGCAGCTCCAATTCAGCAATGGTTTGCCGGGTGAAGGGGAGGAATGCTTTCAACTTGCCCGCCTGCCTGCGTAGGGCTCGCCGTTCACTGCGGATAACGTCGAGCTGGTCGGCAATGGCGCGACAGATTCTCCGGGTGGTGATGAGCTGCGTGGTGGCGCTGACGCCAGGCTTCAAAGCGATGTTGCACAAGCGAGTGATAAGGCTGGGCGTCATTGGTGCGCCTCCATAGGTGTGGCGTCGTAGCTGGTGCGCAGGTGGGAGCCAGCCGTGCAATGGCGGCCTGTAGGCGCGTAGCAGGATCGACAAGCCATGATGTGGTTGAGGTATTGGTCGCGTGCCTGTCGCCATTCCAGCGTGGCGGTGGCGGCACTTGCGTGCGGGCTGGTGCAGAACTGGGGGGCACGCTCGGCGTAGTTGACCAACACCAGGCGCGGGCGAGGTTCAGGATTGCTCCGCAGTTTTGTGGGGTAGGCAGCGGTAACGATGGGTGGCATGTGATCGAGCAGCGCAGAAAGCAGGCTCATACCGCCACCTCGCCGCAATTACTCGTAATCCAATGTTCCTCTGATTTCAAAAACACCGGCAACAGCGGCAACAAAGGCAACAGCCTCGTAAACCGTGGCCTCCAGACGTTGCCGATGCTTCCAAATCGTTGCCACCAGTTTTGAACCGGCAACAGTGATAACCAAATGAGAGGGACGATGCCGTCTCTTATGTTGAAAATCAGGTGTGCGTTGCCAGTTGTTGCCACTCTTTTTATAGGGTGGCAACGGCTGTAAGCCACGTCCTGTAAGGCCGTTGCCGGTGTTGCCACTGTTGCCAGCGATTCAAGGTTCCTGTGAACTTGGGCAATTCGAGTAAATAGTGTTTGAGGGCTGGTCATGCGCCACCCCCTTCACGGTCAATGACCTCCGGATCGATCACATAGAGGCGTGCCTGGCCACCCCCAGGGAGGCGGTAGTTTTTGGTTTTGCGCTCGTTGTCGCGGCGGGCAATTACGTTCGCACCCTCGAGTGCTTTGACGATGCGAGACAGGCCGTAGCCGTGGGCTGCTTCAATCAGTGCCGGCTTGTTGAACAAGTACAGGCGGTTGTTTCCCACTAGCTCCCAGTAGCCAGCCCGGTTGAATACCTTGGTGTCGGGCGTTTGGTCGTCGATGTCGGAGAAGCGGCTGCTGCCGTGGCGGTCGATAAAGTCCAGGATGCCGGCGAGGATCTGGCGGTCTTCGGCGTTTCCGCTACCAACCCGACTGAGCCACTCCCCATAGAGCAAACGGCAGTCAGCTAGGGCGGTGCCGGGCTCCCAGGGCAGCAGGCCATAGGCGATGGCCATTTCCCCCGCCAGCGCAATGACGGCAAACCGATCTGCCACTCGACCGGCCTGGGCGTTGTCCTCCACGAAGGTGGCACGTATCCCGGCGAAGTCTTCTAGCAGTCCGGCGCGGTCATCACTGGCGAGCAGCTTCTCGACGAACGCTGGCCCAAGGTGGCCATGGTGAGCGCCGACGGCCACGGTGAGTTGGCGGTGGAAGTCCGCGCCCTCCAGACCGTGCAGTTCATCGAAGGCCCTATGGGTACGGGTGCCGGCGTTCACGTCGACCATGCGCAACTCGGCGCCAGCGTGGGCGGCATTGCCGGATATGGCCGCGTGTTCGGAGAGGGAGCGCTCGCCGCTGGAAAGTGTCAGCAAGCGCCAGCTCAGTTTGGCGCGGCCCTCACGCTCGCGGGTCATGGTGCCTTTGCCCTGACCGTTGGCGAGGGAGTAAGCCATTTCCTGTACGCGCTTGGGGTCTGCGCGCTTGATTTCGTCCAGGGGCAAGATGGTGTCGTTACGGCTTGAGGCTTCGATCTCCAGCCCGCCCTTGGTCATATCCCAACTGGCGGCGAACACCCCGGGGTCACCCCATACCGACGATCCGATCAGTTGCGCCAGGGACTTGCCGCTCGAGCTGTCGCCCACCAGGTGAACACCACCACCCAGTACACCGACCAGGCTGAGAAGTGGGCCGGCCAGTGAGCAGCCGATCGCCAAGGTGAGCACCGGGTTGCCGGCGCACTTTGCGGCGACCGCCGACTGCCACAGCGCCAACTCGCCGCGGCGGCTGAACAACACCTGGGCCTTGTTGCTGGCCTGGTAACGGACCTTGTCGCTGCCTATGGTGCGCCCAGGCAGCACGAACGCCCCCGACTCATGCCAGCCTGGCCGGCTGGTGGTGGCAAACACTTCTGCAGGATGCTGGTCGAGCAGGTATTCCATGAAAGTGCCGCGCTTCTTGAGGGCAATAATTACTCCCATGCCGAACAAGGCGCGGCGGGCATCCTCGCCACTGCCTCCGAACACCTCCATGGCGATGATCCATTCCTTTATGCCGCTTTCGGTCACCAGGCGCAGTAAACGTCCCTCGCTGCCATCGTCGCTGTTGGTCGTTCGAGCGACCACGGTTACAGGGCTGGCGATCCACTCATCAGTGATAGGGCGGTCGCCGGTATCGCTCTCGGCGTCGTCCTGGTCTGGAACACGCTTAAAGCCGTGCCAGTAGACGCCAGGGCGAAGCTTGCGCCCCTTCTCATTGGTGACCCAGTGCTCGTACACGGCCCAGCAGGGACGATCAGGCGCAATGGTCGCCGCATCTAGCCGAAGGTTGATCACGTTGATGTCAGGCTTGGACATTGGCGAGCTTCCAGTTGGCGAGGTCGTTGAAGTCGGTGAGGTCGCCGGGGGAGCCTTCTGGCCACTCAGGGAAAGCGACCTGGGCGCCGACGGCGGCCGCGGCGGCGTTCGCTGCTTTGCGCCCTGGGTTTCCATCGGTGAGCCGATCGTCGTCGCCGGCGATGACGATTGGTTGGCCCGGGTAGCGAGCGCGAAGGGCCATAGCTGCAGGGATCAAGTTGCCCGCGTTCATGGCGGCGGCAACGACGTAGCCGCCGTGCTGGTGGAGGCTGGCGGCCGTCGCCCACCCTTCGCAGATGCAGAGCACAGAGTCGGGTTTAATGATGCCCAGCGGCGAATAGGTGCCCTTGATCCGGCCGCCGAACAGGAAGCGCTTGCTGCCGTCCGGAGCAATTCGCTGCAGGTTGACCAAGCGGCCATCCAGGTACAGCGGGATCAGAAGGTCAGCACCACGCTGGCGTAAGCTGTAGGGGCGAACAGCCTTGGCGACCAAATACGGGTGGTCTGGCGAGGCGCGCCGCGCGTTGCGCCACCAGTGATTGGCCTTCTCTGCCGCTCGTTGTTGGCGCCGGTGCTGTTCGGCTTCGCGCTGGCGCCGGGCCTGATCCACTCGCTCACGGATCTGCGCGGCTTCATGGGCGTCTACTGGTTCACGGCTACACCAAGTGTTGGCGCCGCCGGACTTCCAGCTGCCGAACGCGCCGGACGCATTACCATCCAGGTAAAGCACATACCAACCGTTGAGGCTGCCGGGCTTGTCATCCGGGACGCGGAAACGATGGATGGCGCCGTCGGCCACGGGAAGCCAGTCGAGCTGGCCATAGACGACTTGGAGTGCATCACGAAATTGGATCGTTGCGTCAGTCATGCGGCCCCCTTCGGCGGGGTAAACCGCTTGGCCAAGCGTTCCAGTTCTTGGGTGAGGCGTTCCAGCTCATTGCAGTGCCGGCCTTGGTCGCCCTCCGAGATTCGCAGCTCCAGGAAGCCGACCAGGGTTTCCACCAGCAGCGCATAGCTGGCGCTGTCGATGTGCGCGCCAGTAGTGGGCGGCACGCCGCTACCCTTGCGCTTGATCGGAGTCACGTTACTCATGCTCCACCTCCAGGTGCTTAGCACTACGCAAAACTACGCCGCCGCACCGGGCAAACAGCTCTGTGGCTTTTTTCAGGCAAGCCGATCCCGCCAGCGCAAAAATGCGCTGTTGAAAAGTCGTCATGGTTTAGGCCCTGTTTGCTTTGAGGCGCTGCTTGATCAAGGATTCTTTCAGCGAATCAACTACAGCTCGCGCTGAATCCAAGGTGTGTTTCACCAGCCACGCCTCGTTGCCTACGAGTGAACGCTCGCCCATCGCTGCGGCGTAAATCGAGTCGTCGATCGTGCTGAGAAGGTCGGACACGCTTTCCATTGCATCCTCGATCGGAACGCCGGGGTTAACGATGAAAAGTGCCTGGTGCTTGGCGGCTTCGCCGGTTGGGTGGAAGCGGTGGCCTTCTACGGTGCTGATGTTCGCCAGGTTCATTGGTTGCCCTCCAATGCATCGAGCTTTTCCTGCAGCTCGGTAGTCTGGCAATCGAGGTAGTTCGCCCAGTCGTCTCCGAGGTACTGACCAAGACCAGTTAGGGCTTTGACGTTGTGTCCCTTGCCATAGGTGACGTCGGCGCTGACGGCATTGAGCAGCGCGGTCAGCCAGGTGATGTGCTCACGGCTGGAGTGGATCAGATCGATGGCTTCACCGCCGATCAAGGATGCGCTACGAGGCGAGCTGATCATTTCGCCTCTCCTTGTGCTTCCAGGGTGCGGACGATGGCCATGTGGCTGTTGTAGCGAGCGAGACGAACGGAAAGAGATGAGTTTGCGCGAAGGGCACTCAGGGCCAAACGGCGATGAGCAAAGGCGCGAATTGCGGACGGACTGAGAGCGTGCATGGATGTAGCCCCTTTTCTGAGTAGGAGCTGCCACTGATCGTCGCCAAACGAATTAGGGTGGCAGCTGTGCGCAGGTTGGCGAACCGGGGAAAAGGAACCCGGCAGACCCGAAGGTCTCCCACGCACAGCCACCATAAAACGGGAATGCGAGCACAAAAAAAGCGCCTGCAATCGTAATGGGGGCGCCTGTGCGCCTTTTCTATCCGAGTCGCCAAACCCGGTCGCTGATTTTGCAGCGACGACAAAACCATACCGGCCCTTACGATTGCATGCAAGGGACGTTATCGACCTGTCATCGGCAATCCTAAGAAGGCTGGTCATGCGGCATCACTCCGAAGGTGCTTGGCCGTCAGGCTCTGGATGTAGCGAAGTAGCGATGCCTTGCGGGCCGCGAAGTCCTTGCCCTGGCCGATCAGCAGCACGTCACGAATCTCGATCAGGGTGACCAGCAACAGCTCATGCGCGGTGAGCTCGTCGCGATTACGGCCGGCAAACTGGCCGGTGATCACCTGATTGATGAGCTTGGCCTCGTTGATGAAATGATGGCGCTGTGGAGTCTTTCCGTTCTCCTCGTAAGCGATCGCTAGAGCATCACACAGGCCGCGATAGCCCACTGCCGACTGTTGGCGCGCTTGCTGCCAGTTGGCCTGGTCACCGCGTACCAGTGCGTCGATCTGTTCGTCGCACCAGATTTCAAAATCCACAGAGAGCCAGCGGGCGAACTTCACTGCGAGTTTGGGGTGGAGCCAAGTTCCGCTGTTGGCTGTGTTGCCTCGACGGGTCGTCACCAGAGTAATACGGGGTTTTCCCGTATTACTCTGGTTCATCCTGCTCGCCAGCTTTTCGATGTACTCCTCGGTGGAGACAAGGCGAAGCCAGTCATTAGGCGCCTTGTCGAAGCGGGCGGCTGCAATGGTTGCATTGATCCAGCCGTCGGCATTGAAGGTGACAGCTTGGCCCTGGTAGTTGAAGGGAATGATGCGAGTCTTCATGGTGTCCCTCTGACCGATGGGTTGGTGCTGAGGTAGTACAAAGCCATGCCGCGGTGGGTACGACCTTGATCGTCGGTCAGCGTGAGGCGTTCCGTCATGATCCTGTAGCCCATGTCGCGCAGCTCGTTGATGCGTGCCCCTGGGCGAACGATGTTCAGTTCGCGGATGGCGGTGAAGGTGTCGATAGGGCCGGTTTGCAGACGTTCCAAAAGGCGAGCGCGCTGTGCCGTTCCGCTGGTATTCTCGACGTGAGTATTTTTGTGGCTGGCCTGTTGGTCGGCCTTTTTTTTGTTCATTAGGCCACCTCCCCACGAAGGGCGATGCGCTGGCGCACCCAGGCTTGGGCTTCAGCCAAAACCCAACCGACAGGTGCCCCCCGCGACTTGCTATCACTCAGCGGAACTGGGCGAGGAAAGGTCGGATCGTCTTTGAGGCGCTTGTAGATTGTCGGACGGGCATAGCCGGTGATCGCCGACAGTTCGCTGATACGGATTATTACCGTAGCCGGGTCGAACTGGTGAATAGGTGCAGCGCCTGGCGGCGCATAAGCTAGAGGTGTTTGCATGTTCTGTATCCCGATAGAGATTGTTGTGTTCTCAGGATCAGATTTAAAGTTGCTCTAACAGCGAATTGAAGTCATCGATACTTGCTATTTTCGTTCCGGACCGGCGATGGCCAAAAACTCATCCGGAATGTAGATGCGAGTTTCTGATTCCGGAATGGCTTCGCCGATTTTCAATTCCTACTTCAGTATCTCTCTAGTATTTTTTTCGTCCTCTATGACTTGTCCCAAATACTTTTCAAGCCTGGTAGTAGCCCTGATTAGGCGCACGGTTTCAAAGGTAATCGTTTGATCCATAAGGGGTTTTGTTACTTTCCTGATGCGTTCCCCCATGTCAACGTCTCTATCTTCAATGGATACGGATGCCGGAGGAAACAAGGCGTTGGCCATCTGACTATTGGTAAATCGCGTACCTGTGATGTCTGCTAATTGGTATAGGTCGAAGGCAGCCAAGATTCGGTACTTGTGCCACTTTTGAAAGTCGTCCTCACTGATTGGTTTTTTGAATCTTTCATTCATATCGCTTCTGACCCCGGCTAGCCATACGCTGAATGCTAACTTGAGTGTTTCATCGTCACTATTCAGATCTACCGTTATAGGAACGCCATGGCAAAACTCCGGCGCAAGCCACCCTACGTTTTCTAGCGCCTCCTTTTTCATAGAAGGAGCCTCTTGATAGATTGCCACCACTTCGTCTAAGAGCGTTGCTGGAGCATCCTTCCCTACCACAGAGCACACTTTTTGAAACAGCATTTGCCAAGCTGGATCGTTTGACCAAGAGGCCGATATGACTGCTAGATCCGCGGCGTTCATTGATCTAACTGGGAACGGATCAGTGTGATGCTCGACGGCGAAGTCCTCTGGTAAGCGCCCGGCGAATACTTTGAAGAAGTCAATTTGCTCTTTTTTTGATAGTAAGGGCTTCACATCAAGATACATGGCTCGCATATCTATGCTGACGCCCCATTGGTCATGCGAAAGGGGTATCTGATAGGTTTCCAAATTGAACCATTTTGGAATTTCGGCTTTTGCCATGTTCGCCTCCCAGGCGGTTCCGTAACTAGATAGATCGGCCAACAATACGAATGGGAAGTCCGCTTTTCGCTCCGTCGAGCTAGGCCAGCCGAAAACCGTTGTCTGCTCGAATACTGGCTATCCGCACAGTAATGGTATTCAGTCTATATCTGTCTACGCAAATTATGGAAGGCCCGCTTCAGGCCCTTTTGATCGGAACCACATTGGCATTCAGCTCAGCACGATGCGCATAGTCGTATGGGGTAACGTGCTTCTCGCGGTTCGCATCGAGGTAGTCCGCCCACCACTGAACCATCAGCCGGCGCTCCTCGATGTACTCAGCCTTGTGGATGTAGGCGGCTCGCACGCTGTTGCGCTCTTGGTGGCTCATCTGGCGCTCTACCGCATCCTTGCCCCACAGCCCCGATTCGACCAGTGCAGAACAGGCTATGGCTCTGAACCCATGGCCACACACTTCGGTTTTGGTGTCATAGCCCATGCGCCGCAGAGCCTTGTTCACCGTGTTCTCGCTCATGGGCTTCCAGTGGTTGCTATCGCCGGCAAACACCAGGTCGAAGCGTCCAGTTAGCTGGCGCACCTGCTCGAGCGTAGCCAGGGCCTGGCGACTCAATGGCACCAGGTGGGGAGTGCTCATCTTGGAACCTCGATGGGAGTTCTTCACACCCTCGATCTGCTGGCGCTCGCCAGGGATCTCCCACATGGAGCGGCCGGTGTCGATCTCTGGCCAGCGAGCGAACCGCAGTTCACTGGACCGGATGAAGACCAGCAGGGTGAGCTGTGTTGCTAGCCGGGTCAGCGGGCGACCGGTGTCGCTATCGATTCTTTGCAGCAACTCAGGCAGACGATCCAGCGCCAGCGCAGGTCGGTGGATTGTTTTGCGCGTTGCAGTGGCGCCCTGCAGGTCCACTGCCGGATTCGTGTCTATATGGCCATGCTGGACGGCCATGCGCATGATCCCTGTCATGTACTGCCGCAGCCGGCTGGCAGTATCCAGAACTTCACGCTTCTCCACGGCCTTGAGCGGCGCCAGAAGGTCGCGGGTCTTCAATCCAGCCACCGGGCGCTGGCCCAGGGCTGGGAGCAGGTAAGTTTCGATCCGCCGCCAAATCGTCGCGGCATGGCCTGGAGACCATTTCTTCGAACATGCCTCGTGCCAATCCTTGGCCAGCACGCCAAAGGTGTTGGCCCTGGCATTCGCCGCCTCGATCTTTCCTTGCCTGGCGTTCTCGATCGGGTCTCTACCATGCGCCAGCAACTCCAGAGCTTCGGCACGGCGCTCCCGTGCTGCCTTTAGGGTCAACGCTGGATAGTTGCCGAAGGTGGCCAACCCTTCCCTGCCATCAGGCCGCTTGAACTTCATGCGCCAGATTTTGCTGCCGTTCTTCTTGACCAGCAGGAACAGGCCCTGCCCGTCGAACAGGGTGTAGTCCTTGTCTCGCGGCTTGGCGGCCTCGCATTTGGGGTCTGACAGGGGGGTAACGGTGCGTGCCATAGGTATACGTTTTCTCGTCGAACCGGTGTATACCCTAACGTATACCTAAAACAGGTATATACCTAGAGACAGAACGAAATAGGCAGAAACAAGAAAACCCTTACTAGGCTGGATTTTCAGGGGGTTCCGTATACAGGGAGAGACGTATCGGAACAGCTGGATGGTGCCGGAGACAGGAATCGAACCTGCGACCTTCGCGTTACGAGTGCGCTGCTCTACCGACTGAGCTACACCGGCGTGGGCTTAACCTAGCACCGGCGCCCGGGGCGCGCCAGGCAAGAGGGCAAAGAGATATCAAGCGCAGATAGCAAAACGCCCCGAACCAGTCGGGGCGTTTGCTTGTTCAGCGTGAGGCTAGCGGGTGATCAAACGCCCGAAGCCTTGGCTGCCGCCACGTCCTTGATGGACAGCTTGATACGGCCGCGGTTGTCCACGTCCAGTACCAGCACTTCCACTTCCTGGCCTTCTTTCAGGATGTCGGTGACTTTCTCTACGCGAGCGTCGCTCAGCATGGAGATGTGCACCAGACCGTCCTTGCCCGGCAGGATGTTGACGAAGGCACCGAAGTCGACGATGCGCTCAACCTTGCCCAGGTAGATCTTGCCGATCTCGGCTTCTGCGGTGATGCCCAGGACGCGCTGGCGAGCTGCCTCTGCCGCTTCCTTGGTTTCGCCGAAGATCTTGATCGAACCGTCGTCTTCGATGTCGATCGAAGCCTTGGTTTCTTCGCAGATCGCGCGGATGGTGGCGCCGCCTTTACCGATGACGTCACGGATCTTGTCGGTGTCGATCTTCATCGCGATCATGGTCGGAGCGTTGGCCGACAGCTCGGTACGCGACTGGCCGATCACCTGGTTCATCTGGCCGAGGATATTCAGGCGAGCTTCCAGGGCCTGGCCCAGGGCGATCTCCATGATTTCTTCGGTGATGCCCTTGATCTTGATGTCCATCTGCAGCGCGGTTACGCCTTTGGCGGTACCGGCTACCTTGAAGTCCATGTCGCCCAGGTGGTCTTCGTCACCCAGGATGTCGGTCAGGACGGCGAACTTCTCGCCTTCCTTCACCAGACCCATGGCGATACCGGCAACCGGAGCCTTCATTGGTACACCGGCGTCCATCAGGGCCAGGGAAGCACCGCAGACCGAAGCCATGGAGCTGGAGCCGTTGGACTCGGTGATTTCCGATACCACACGGATGGTGTACGGGAACACGTCGGTGTCCGGCAGCATGGCCTGGACGGAACGACGGGCCAGGCGACCGTGGCCGATTTCACGACGACCAGCACCGCCCATGCGGCCACACTCGCCCACCGAGAACGGCGGGAAGTTGTAGTGCAGCATGAAGGGGTCTTTCTTTTCGCCTTCGAGGGTGTCCAGCAGCTGGGCGTCACGGGCAGTACCCAGGGTCGCGACGACCAGGGCCTGGGTTTCGCCACGGGTGAACAGGGCCGAACCGTGGGTCTTGGCCAGAACGCCGACTTCGATATTCAGCGGACGTACGGTGCGAGTGTCGCGGCCGTCGATACGTGGCTTGCCGTTGACGATGTTCTCGCGAACGGTGCGGTATTCGATCTCGCCGAAAGCGGCCTTGACGTCGGCAGCCGATGGCTGGCCTTCTTCGCCGGAGAGCTTGGCGACCACTTGGTCCTTCAGCTCGCCCAGGCGGGCATAACGGTCGGCCTTGACGGTGATGGTGTAGGCCTGGGAGATGGCGTCGCCGAACTCGGCGCGGATGGCACCCAGCAGCTCGGTAGCTTCGGCGGCAGGCGCCCAGTCCCAAGTTGGCTTGGCAGCTTCGGCGGCCAGTTCCTTGACGGCCTTGATCACCGACTGGAATTCGTCGTGGGCGAACAGCACGGCGCCCAGCATCTGGTCTTCGGTCAGTTCCTTGGCTTCGGACTCAACCATCAGTACCGCTTCTTCGGTACCGGCTACGACCATGTCCAGGCTCGAAGCAGCCAGTTGCTCGTAGGTTGGGTTCAGCAGGTAGCCGGTGCTTTCGTGGAAAGCGACGCGAGCAGCGCCGATCGGGCCATCGAAAGGAATGCCGGAGATGGCCAGGGCAGCGGAGGTACCGATCATCGCAGCGATGTCCGGATCGGTCTTCTTGCTGGTGGAAACCACGGTGCAGACAACCTGCACTTCGTTCATGAAGCCTTCTGGGAACAGTGGGCGGATCGGACGGTCGATCAGACGCGAGGTCAGGGTTTCTTTCTCGGAAGGACGGCCTTCACGCTTGAAGAAACCACCAGGGATCTTGCCGGCGGCGTAGGTTTTTTCCTGGTAGTGGACAGACAGAGGGAAGAAGCCTTTGCCTGGATCGGCTTGCTTGGCACCCACTACGGTCACCAATACGCTGACGTCGTCGTCAACGGTGACCAATACTGCGCCGGAGGCCTGACGGGCGATACGGCCAGTCTCGAGGGTTACGGTCGACTGACCGAACTGGAATTTCTTGATTACCGGGTTCACGGTGTCCTACCTTCTTTGTGGCTCTTGGGGAAACTTGTGTTCTTGCGAAATTCTTGGGCAACAGCGGGAATCGGCCCAGCCTTTATTGTCCAGGTAAAACTACAGCCCAGATAAAACTTGAGGCTGGAAGCCTGCCATACGCCGGCGGAAAAACCGCTGACGCATGGCAAGCAACCAACCTCATAGCGCAATCGCTGATTAGCGACGCAGACCCAGACGACCGATCAGGGTGCTGTAACGGCTCAGGTCCTTGCCCTTCAGGTAGTCCAGCAGCTTACGACGCTGGTTTACCATGCGGATCAGGCCACGACGGGAGTGGTGGTCTTTACCGTTGGCCTTGAAGTGACCTTGCAGTTTGTTGATGTTGGCGGTCAGCAGTGCAACTTGCACTTCTGGCGAACCAGTGTCACCAACAGCTTGCTGGTAGTCGGCTACGATCTGAGCTTTTTCTTCAACGCTGAGTGCCATGTGGGCATTCCTTATATCAGGAAACTGTTCAAGAACAGTTTCAACAGGCCAGGGACAAATCCCTGTATCTAAAAAAGAGTGGTGACCGTGCCTGCTGACAGCCACACTCGCCAGCCCGCTGTTACCCGGACTGGTTTCGGTCACTCTGACCGAATCAGTCGACGCGGCGCGATGCGCCCGTCTTCGCTCACTTCACCGATACCGATGAAGCGACCGTTGTGATCTTGTACCCGCACCATGCCGAACTTCGGTGCATCGGGAGCGCGTACCGGTTGGCCATTGAGCCAGTAGAACGCACTGTGTTCCGAGAAGTGCAGCAAGGGCCAATCCTGCAGGCCGCTATCCGATGGCATCAGGAAACGATCAACCGCCTCGTTGCCACCTTCGGCATGCACTGCCTCGAGCTCTTCCAGAGTGACCGTCTGGGCCAGGCTGAAAGGGCCGGCCTGGGTCCGCCGCAGTTCCGCGACGTACGCACCACAACCGAGCTTCTCACCAATATCCTCCACCAGGGTGCGGATATAGGTGCCTTTGCTGCAATCCACCGCCAGGCGAGCGGTGTCACCTTCGCAGGCGAGCAATTCCAGGCGCGCAATAGTAACAGAACGCGGTTCGCGCTCCACCACTTCCCCTGCACGAGCCAGCTTGTAGAGAGGCTGGCCATCGCGCTTGAGGGCGGAGTACATCGGTGGTATCTGCTTGATTTCACCACGAAATTCCGGCAATACCGCTTCGATATCGGCACGACCAACGGTCACTTCGCGGGTACGCAGGACTTCGCCTTCGGCATCCGCGGTGCTGGTGGTCTTGCCCATTTGCATCAGGGTTTCGTAACCCTTGTCGGAATCGAGCAGGTATTGCGAGAACTTGGTGGCCTCGCCGAAGCACAGCGGCAGCACGCCGGTGGCCAGGGGGTCGAGGCTGCCGGTATGGCCGGCCTTCTCGGCATTGAGCAGCCAGCGAACCTTCTGCAATGCCGCGTTGGAGGTGAAGCCCAGGGGCTTGTCCAACAGGATGATGCCGCTGACGTTACGGCGGATACGCTTGACCTGGGCCACCGCTTACTCCTTGGTGTCTTCAGGAGCAGAGGCTTCGCCGTGCAGGCTGTCTTCAGCCACGGCACGCTCGATCAGCGCCGACAGGTGCGCGCCACGGGCCACACTCTCGTCGTAATGGAAGTGCAAATGCGGCACGCTGCGCAGCTTCATTTCGCGGGCCAGTTGCATGCGCAGGAAACCTGCAGCCGAGTTCAGCACCTTGATGCTCTGGGCGATGGACTCGGCGCCTTCCTGGCCCATGACGGTGATGTAGATCTTCGCGTGGCCGACATCGCGGCTGACGTCCACGGCGGTGATGGTCACCAGGCCGACACGTGGATCCTTGACTTCGCGGCGGATCAGTTGCGCCAGTTCGCGCTGCATCTGATCGCCGATGCGTTGGGTACGGCTATATTCTTTTGCCATGTCTTGTTACCTGTTACTGCCTCACGGCGAAACCCGTGTGGTCTGAAAGCGGCAAACGCCCGGCCTGGCAGAAGCCGGACCGGGCGTTGCGTTTAGAGCCCGCCAGCGATGCCGCGCATTTGCATGCGGCGATCCATCGGGGCTCTTGAAGTGCGCGAGTCAGAGGCTGCGAGCAACCTGGACCTTCTCGAAGACTTCGATCTTGTCGCCAACCTTGACGTCGTTGTAGCTCTTGACGCCGATACCGCATTCCATGCCGGCACGCACTTCGGAAGCGTCATCCTTGAAGCGGCGCAGGGATTCCAGCTCGCCTTCGAAGATAACGATGTCTTCACGCAGTACGCGGATCGGACGGTTACGGTGCACGACACCTTCGATGACCATGCAACCGGCGATCGCACCGAACTTCGGCGAACGGAACACGTCGCGGACTTCGGCGATACCCAGGATGTTCTCCCGGACGTCGCTGCCCAGCATACCGGTCAGGGCTTTCTTGACGTCTTCGATGATGTCGTAGATCACGTTGTAGTAACGCATATCCAGACCTTCCTGCTCGACGATCTTGCGCGCGCCGGCATCGGCACGCACGTTGAAGCCGAACAGTACAGCGTTGGAAGCCAGTGCCAGGTTGGCGTCGCTCTCGGTGATACCACCGACGCCGCCGCCGACCACGCGTACTTGCACTTCGTCGTTGCCCAGGCCGTTCAACGCACCTTGCAGGGCTTCCAGCGAACCACGGACGTCGGACTTGAGGACGATGTTGAGCGTCTTCTTCTCTTCCTGGCCCATGCTTTCGAAGATGTTTTCCAGCTTGCCGGCGTGGGCGCGGGCCAGCTTGACCTCGCGGAACTTGCCTTGACGGAACAGGGCCACTTCACGGGCCTTCTTCTCGTCAGCCACCACGCTCATCTCGTCGCCAGCGTCCGGGGTACCGTCCAGGCCGAGGATCTCGACCGGAATGGCCGGGCCCGCTTCCTTGATCGGCTTGCCGTTCTCGTCGAGCATGGCGCGCACGCGGCCATAGTTCGAACCAACCAGCACCATGTCGCCCTGACGCAGGGTACCGTCCTGAACCAGCACGGTAGCCACCGGACCACGACCCTTGTCGAGACGGGACTCGACCACTACGCCACGGCCAGGGGCCGAAGGCATTGCGGTGAGTTCCAGTACCTCGGCTTGCAGCAGGACGGCTTCGAGCAGGTCGTCGACGCCAGTACCCATTTTCGCGGAGACCGGTACGAACGGAGTATCGCCACCCCAGTCTTCCGGAGTCACGCCGTGCGCTGCGAGCTCGCTGCGGATACGGTCCAGGTCAGCACCCGGCTTGTCGATCTTGTTCACCGCAACCACTAGCGGAACGCCAGCAGCCTGGGCGTGCTGGACAGCTTCGATGGTCTGCGGCATCACGCCGTCGTCCGCCGCGACCACCAGGATCACGATGTCGGTCGCCTTGGCACCACGGGCACGCATTGCGGTAAACGCGGCGTGACCAGGAGTGTCGAGGAAGGTGACCATGCCACGCTCAGTTTCCACGTGGTAGGCACCGATGTGCTGGGTAATGCCACCGGCTTCGCCCGCAGCCACCTTGGCGCGGCGGATGTAGTCCAGCAGCGAGGTCTTACCGTGGTCAACGTGGCCCATTACGGTCACGACCGGCGCACGGGAAACCGCTTCACCTTCGAACTTCAGGGACTCGGCCAGGGAATCTTCCAGGGCGGTGTCGCTGATCAGGGTCACCTTGTGGCCCAGTTCCTCGGCAACCAGCTGGGCAGTTTCCTGGTCCAGTACCTGGTTGATGGTGGCTGGGGTACCCAGCTTGAACATGAACTTGATGACTTCAGCAGCCTTCACCGACATCTGCTGGGCCAGTTCGCCCACGGTGATGGTCTCGCCGATCTGCACGTCACGAATCACCGGCCCGGTAGGGTTCTGGAAACCGTGAGCGTTGCGTTTCTTCAGCTTGGCCTTGCCGCGGCCACCACGACGGAAGCCATCGCTTTCTTCGTCGGTGGTACGCGGGGCAACGCGTGGCGCAGGAGCCTTTTCCTTGACCGAGGCACGATGCGGAGCGTTCTTGCGCTCGCCATCGCCACCACGGCGGTTGTCGTCGTTGCGGGACTTGTCCGGACGACGTTGTTCATCCTTCTTGCGAGCATCCGCAACCGGAGCTGGAGCCGCCGCTGGCGCCTCCTGCACAGGCTCGACCGCCACCGGGGCTGGTTCCGCGACAGCTTCGACAACAGGCTCGGCAACCGGAGCAGGCTGACGACGCGCTTCTTCTTCGGCGCGGCGCTTGGCTTCTTCTTCAGCCTTTTGACGGGCAGCATTTTCTACTGCGCGACGTTCTTCCAGTTCACGCTGGCGCTCGGCTTCGATTTCTTCCGGGCTGCGCTGCACGAAGACTTTCTTCTTGCGCACTTCAACGCTGATGCTCTTGCTGCCAGCGACACGCAGGGTGCTGGTGGTCTTGCGCTGCAAAGTGATCTTGCGCGGTTCTTCCACTTTCGCCTTGTGGCTGCTTTTCAGGTGAGTCAGCAGCGATTGTTTCTCGCTGTCGCTCACATGTTCCTCGGCGGCGGTGTGCGGCAGACCTGCCTCACGCATCTGCTGCAGCAGGCGCTCTACCGGTGTTTTGACCTCATCGGCCAGTTGTTTCACCGTGACTTGCGTCATGCACTTCTCTCCTCAGGCCGCGCCTATTACTCGAACCAGTGGGCTCGGGCGGCCATGATCAACTTGCCGGCACGATCATCGTCGATGCCGTCGATGTCGAGCAGGTCGTCAATAGACTGCTCGGCCAGGTCTTCGCGGGTAATTACGCCGCGCACCGCCAGTTCCATCGCCAAATCCTTGTCCATACCCTCAAGCGAGAGCAGGTCTTCGGCCGGATGGGCGTCTGCCAGCTTTTCCTCAGTAGCGATGGCTTTAGTCAACAAACGGTCCTTGGCGCGAGCGCGAAGCTCGTTGACGATGTCTTCGTCAAAGCCGTCGATGTTGAGCATTTCTTCCAACGGTACGTAGGCAATCTCTTCCAGGCTGGTGAAGCCTTCATCAACCAGAACCTGCGCCAGCTCTTCATCGACTTCCAGCTCGTCGATGAAATTGCGCAGGATGTCGCCGGTTTCTGCTTGCTGCTTGGCCTGGATGTCCGATTCGGTCATCACGTTCAGGGTCCAGCCAGTCAACTGGCTAGCCAGGCGCACGTTCTGACCGCCGCGGCCAATGGCTTGGGCCAGGTTGTCAGCGCCAACGGCGATGTCCATGGCGTGGGCATCTTCGTCGACGATGATGGCCGCTACTTCGGCCGGCGACATGGCGTTGATCACGAACTGCGCCGGGTTCTCATCCCACAGGACAATATCTACGCGCTCACCACCCAATTCGCCGGAAACGGCCTGGACGCGCGAACCGCGCATACCGATGCACGCGCCCTGCGGGTCGATGCGCTTGTCCTTGGAGCGAACGGCGATCTTGGCCCGCGAACCCGGATCACGGGAAGCGGCCATGACTTCGATCAGGCCCTCGGCGATTTCCGGCACTTCGATACGGAACAGCTCGATCAGCATTTCCGGAGCGGTACGCGACAGGATCAGCTGCGGGCCGCGGTTCTCGGTGCGGATTTCCTTGAGCAGCGCGCGCAGGCGCACGCCAACCCGGAAAGTCTCACGGGAGATGATGTCTTCACGAGCCAGCAACGCCTCGGCGTTGTTGCCCAGGTCGACGATCACGTTGTCCCGGGTCACCTTCTTGACGGTGCCGGAGATGATCTCGCCCAGACGCTCGCGGTAGGCATCCACCACCTGTGCGCGCTCGGCTTCGCGGACCTTCTGCACGATGACCTGCTTGGCGGTCTGGGCAGCGATGCGGCCGAACTCGATGGATTCGATCTTTTCCTCGATCACATCACCGACCTTGGCATCGGGATGAGTCTCGCGGGCCTTGCTCGGCCAGATCTCCACCGCCGGATCATCCAGGTCGGCTTCTTCGACCACAGTCCAGCGACGGAAAGTTTCATAGGAACCGGTATGGCGGTTGATATCCACACGCAGGTCCACTTCGTCTTCAAAACGCTTCTTGGTAGCAGTGGCCAGGGCCAGCTCCAGCGCTTCAAAAATCACGCTTGCCGGTACACCCTTTTCATTGGATACCGACTCAACAACCAGCAGTACTTCTTTGCTCATCGTACGCCTCGCCTTTCGCAAGCCATTGGATCCGCGGGATCCGCGTCTCAGTCAAAACTGGGAATAATGTTGGCCTTGTCGATCATATCGATCGGCAACAGGAACTCGTGGTTATCTACCTGCACCACGACATCCTGCTCCTCCACCCCGCGGAGAAGGCCCTGGAAATTACGCCGACCTTCGAAGGGCGAGCGCAGCTTGATCTTCACTTGCTCACCGACATACTTGGCAAACTGTTCAAGGGTGAACAGCGGGCGTTCCATGCCAGGAGAGGAAACTTCAAGGGTGTATTCAACGGAAATTGGATCTTCAACGTCCAGGAGACCGCTGAGCTGGCGGCTGACGATGGCACAGTCGTCCACCAGTACACCGCCTTCTTTATCGATATAAACGCGCAACAATGAATGGCGGCCCTGAGCCGAAAACTCGATACCCCAGCATTCATAGCCAAGGGCCACGACCACCGGGGCCAACAAGGCCTGCAACTGTTCTAGCTTGCTCGACACCTGAACCCCCTCGTGCATGCTTGTGCAAATAAAAAATGGGCGAAACGCCCATCCCGGAAACGCCGTTGAACAGCGGCGCTATAAAGTGTCCAGCTAACAAAAAGCCCCTGAAAAGGGGCTCTGCTAAAACTGGTTGCGGGGGCCGGATTTGAACCGACGACCTTCGGGTTATGAGCCCGACGAGCTACCAGACTGCTCCACCCCGCGTCAAAGCTGGGGCGGAAGTATACGACTGATCCAATTTTGGGTCAATGTAACCTTCCGCCTACAAGAAAGCCCGCAACAGCGGGCTCTCCTGATAATTGGTACCGAGAAGGGGACTCGAACCCCTACACCCTATGGGCACAACCACCTCAAGGTTGCGTGTCTACCAATTCCACCACCTCGGCATAGACTACGTTACTGCTTGAAACTCTTCTTACTTCTGCTCTGGAGCTGGAGGTACGTCAGTCGCACTGTTAGCCGACTTTTGCTCTTGAAGCACCGGGACATCATCAGAAGCCGGTTTTTGCTTTGGCACTTCTAGTACCGCTGGATCCGGTAGACCTGCTTGAGTCAGCTGGTGAGCTTTCTCTTTAGCAAAGTAGCCTAACCCCAAGCTGGTTATGAAGAAACCGGCGGCAAGTATAGCAGTAAACTTACTAAGAAAGGTAGAGGAACCTTGGCTTCCGAACACAGTATTTGAAGCACCTGCACCGAAAGACGCGCCAGCTTCCGCACCTTTACCCTGCTGCAGCAAAACCAGAGCGACTACGCCCAAGGCGCCCAGCAGATGAAAAACGACTACGACTGTTTCCAGCATTTTTTCAGTTTCCCGCGGCGCGACAAATCGCACCGAACTCATCTGCATTCAGGGAAGCCCCACCAATGAGCCCCCCATCGATATCCGGCATGCCGAACAGTTCGACCGCATTGGCCGCTTTCACGCTGCCGCCGTATAGAAGCCGCACACCTCGTGCCACTTCAGAATTCTCTGCCGCCAGCTGCGCGCGGATGGCTGCATGCACATCCTGAGCTTGCTGCGGTGTTGCCGTCAGCCCGGTGCCAATGGCCCAGACCGGCTCGTAAGCGATAACGGCATTAGCAAACGCACCAACACCCAACTCTTCGATGATGCTGCCCAGCTGACGCCCGACAACCTCAAGAGTCTTCCCGGCTTCGCGCTGCTCCAGGATCTCCCCTACACACAGAACCGGCTTCAAACCACAGGCCTGCGCTGCTGCGAACTTGCGATTGAGAGTCACATCACGCTCGCCCATCATCTGACGGCGCTCGGAGTGCCCAACCAATACCAGGGAACAACCTGCATCCACTAATTGACTCGGGGCGATCTCGCCCGTCAACGCACCCTGCATCGGCTCTACCGCGGAGTTCTGCGCGCCGACCATGATCGACTTGCCTTTCAAGCCATCAATCACCTGATTGATGTACAAGCAAGGCGGGAACACCGCGACATCAACACCGCTTGGCAAGGCCAGATGACGAAGGCCATTGATCAGCTCAGCGACGCTGGCGCGGGTACCGTGCATCTTCCAGTTACCAGCTACCATAGGGCGACGCATGCTTTACCTCGTCGGTCAAAGTGGGCGCAGATGTTACCCAACCAAAACACCACTGGCAAGCTGAAATCAGGCAGAAACTTCAGCAACCAGTTTTGCCAGCTCATCGGCATAGGCACGAACCTGGATTTCATCGTCACCTTCGACCATGACCCGCACCAGAGGCTCTGTTCCGGACTTGCGCAGAAGGACCCGTCCACGCCCCGCCATCGCGGCAGTCACTCGCTCACAAGCTTCCTTCACCGCAGGGTGCTCGACGGGGCTATCACCACCACCAAAACGTACGTTGACCAGAACCTGTGGACATTTGCGCAGCCCCTGCCGGCACTGAGCCAGGCTTTCGCCACGAGCCTTGAGCGCCATCAGTACCTGCAGTGCAGCGATGATCGCATCGCCCGTGGTGGCATGACGAAAACACACGATGTGCCCGGAGTTCTCGCCACCCACCAGCCAGTTGCGCTCCAGCAACTCAGCAATCACATAGCGGTCACCAACATTGGCACGGACAAAAGGAATACCCAGGTCCGCCAGGGCCAACTCCAGGCCCAGGTTACTCATGAGGGTTCCAACCACCCCCCCGTGCAGCTTGCCGCGCTCATGCAGGTCGCGAGCGATGATGAACAGCAATTCGTCGCCGTCGACGATCGCCCCCGTCTGGTCGACCATCAGCACTCGGTCACCATCACCATCGAAGGCGATACCCAAGTCGGCATGCTCAGCCAGGACCGCAGCCTGCAACTGCGCCATATGGGTCGAGCCGCAGTTCTCGTTGATATTCAAACCATTGGGCTGTGCCGACAGCACGGTGACCTCGGCCCCCAGCTCGCGGAACACGCTCGGCGCGACCTTGTAGGTGGCACCATGGGCGCAGTCGAGAACGATCTTCAGGCCCGCAAAGCTGGTACTGGAAGGAACACTGCTCTTGCAGAATTCGATGTAGCGTCCCGAGGCATCATTGATTCGCGACACCTTGCCGAGCTTGCTGGACTCCACCACGGTCATGGGCGCATCCAACAACTCCTCGATCATCAGTTCGACTTCATCAGGCAGCTTGGTGCCCTCTCCCGAGAAGAACTTGATGCCATTGTCGTCGTGGGGGTTATGCGACGCACTGATGACGATGCCCGCTTCTGCGTGGAAAGTACGCGTCAGATAGGCAATCGCCGGGGTCGGCATAGGCCCGAGCAGCATGACATCAGCACCAGCCGCCGACAGCCCGGCCTCCAGAGCCGACTCGAACATGTAGCCGGAAATTCGCGTGTCTTTGCCCACCAGAACCCGGCAAGCGCCCATGCTGCGAAAAGCCATGCCGGCCGCCCATCCGAGCTTGAGCATGAAATCAGGAGTAATTGGGTATTCGCCCACACGGCCACGAATGCCGTCGGTGCCAAAGTATTTTTTAGTCATAGGTACTCCATCATTCTTATTCGGCGGATTCCACAGCCGTAATCATTCGCACTACATCCACGGTCTCGGCAACATCATGGACGCGGATAATTTTCGCTCCCTTGGCCACGGCCAGCGCAGCCAATGCCAGGCTGCCATGCAGCCGTTCGCCTACGGGACGCTCAAGGGCCTGGCCGATCATGCTCTTGCGCGAGACGCCCACCAATAGCGGCCGCCCCAGGGAGTGCAGGGCCTCCATGTGCTTGAACAGGCTCAGATTGTGCTGCAGGGTCTTGGCGAAACCAAAACCAGGATCGAGGATGATCCGCTGCGCATCGATTCCTGCGGCCGCACAGGCGCCCATGCGCTCAGCCAGGAATGCTCCCACTTCACGGGTCACATC
This sequence comes from Pseudomonas piscis, assembly GCF_009380155.1. Taxonomy (GTDB): domain Bacteria; phylum Pseudomonadota; class Gammaproteobacteria; order Pseudomonadales; family Pseudomonadaceae; genus Aquipseudomonas; species Aquipseudomonas piscis. The sequence continues at coordinate 29,058 of NZ_WHUV01000008.1, forward strand.
CTGATAGTGCGGACTGTCCTGCATATCCCCTGGCTCACCGAGCATATGCATCAGGCATACGGGCAAGCCACTGGCGGCGGCGGCATCCAGAGCGCCATCACGACGAAGCGAGCGCACATCATTGATCAACCCAGCACCAAGCCGCGCGGTCTCTCGCATGACAGCTGGCGTCGAAGTATCAACAGAAATGATCACGTCCAGTTCGCGGCCCATTCGCTCGACCACTGGCGCCACTCGCTCCAACTCTTCCAGCGGCGATACCACCCGCGCTCCTGGGCGAGTCGACTCTCCGCCTATATCGATCAGCGTAGCACCGGCCGCAACCATGGCTTCGGCATGGCGCAAAGCCACATCCAGCTGGTTGAACCGGCCGCCGTCGGAAAAGGAATCAGGAGTGACATTCAAGATACCCATGACATGCGCACGGGCCAAATCAAGAACCCGGTTGCCGCAAGGCAACCGGGTGGAGGAAGAAACAGAAGTCATTTAGAACCTTAGTGATCGGCGGCAGGGCCACCGATAGGTGTTTCCGGACGCTCGTTCTGCACCACTGGAGGCGTAGTACCCGAGCCACCTTCCCAGTCACGAGGTTCACGTGGAGTACGCCCGGCCATGATGTCGTCGATCTGGTCGGCATCGATGGTCTCGTACTTCATCAAGGCGTCTGCCATGGCATCCAGCTTGTCGCGGTTGTCAGTAAGGATTTGCTTGGCAGTGCCATAGCACTGATCGATGATGCTGCGAACTTCGGAGTCGATCAGCTTCGCCGTTTCAGCAGACAGACTGGCATGCTGGCTAGCCGCGCTACGACCCAGGAACACCTCGCCTTCTTCTTCCGCATACATCAGCGGCCCCAGCTTCTCGGAAAGCCCCCATTTGGTCACCATGTTCCGGGCAATCTGACTGGCCCGCATGATGTCGTTCGAGGCACCGGTGGTCACGCCATCAAAGCCCAGGGTCATCTCCTCGGCGATACGACCACCGTAGAGCGAGCAAATCTGGCTGATCAGAGCGCGCTTGGACAGGCTGTAGCGATCCTCTTCCGGCAGGAACATGGTGACGCCCAGAGCCCGACCACGAGGGATGATCGAGACCTTGTAGACTGGATCATGCTCAGGCACTACTCGACCGACGATGGCATGACCAGCTTCGTGGTAGGCGGTGTTCTGCTTTTCTTTCTCGGACATGACCATCGATTTGCGCTCGGCGCCCATCATGATCTTGTCCTTGGCCAGTTCGAACTCCTTCATCTCGACAATGCGCTTGCCACCACGCGCAGCGAACAACGAAGCCTCGTTGACCAGGTTGGCCAGGTCGGCACCGGAGAAGCCCGGGGTACCGCGCGCGATCACTGCAGGAGCAACGTCGTCGCCCATCGGCACCTTGCGCATGTGAACCTTGAGGATCTGCTCACGGCCACGAATGTCCGGCAAGCCGACCACTACCTGGCGGTCGAAACGACCAGGACGCAACAGCGCAGGGTCCAGCACATCAGGACGGTTGGTGGCGGCGATCACGATGATGCCGTCATTCATTTCGAAACCATCCATCTCCACCAGCAACTGGTTGAGAGTCTGCTCGCGCTCATCATGACCGCCGCCCATGCCGGCACCACGGTGACGACCGACAGCATCGATCTCATCGATGAAAATGATGCAGGGAGCATGTTTCTTGGCCTGTTCGAACATATCGCGAACACGGCTGGCACCCACGCCGACGAACATCTCGACGAAATCGGAACCGGAAATAGTGAAGAACGGTACCTTCGCCTCACCGGCAATAGCCTTGGCCAGCAAAGTCTTACCAGTACCTGGCGGACCGACCATCAGCACGCCACGAGGAATACGACCACCCAAACGCTGGAACTTGCCCGGATCACGCAGGAATTCAACCAACTCACCAACTTCTTCCTTGGCCTCGTCGCAACCGGCAACGTCAGCCAGGGTAGTTTTCACCTGATCCTCGGACAGCAGGCGAGCCTTGCTCTTGCCGAAGCTCATCGGCCCGCCCTTGCCGCCAGCGCCACCTTGCATCTGGCGCATGAAGAACATGAAGACCGCGATGATCACCAGGATCGGGAAGCTGGCCACCAGCAACTGGGTCCAGATGCTCTGCTGCTCAGGCTGCTTGCCTTCGACCACTACATGGTTATCCACCAGGTCGCCGATCAGCCCGTTGTCCTGGATCGCGGGACGGATGGTCTTAAAGCTGTCGCCATCATTGCGCTTGCCGGTGATCACATAACCGTCAACAGCAACTCGCTCGACCTTGCCATCCTTAACTTGTTGAATAAAGTCGGAATAGTTGAGGGTCTGCGGCTCGTTAGGGCTGGAGAAGTTGTTCATCACCGTCACCAGGACAGCCGCGATGATCAACCAAAGGATCAGATTCTTTGCCATGTCGTTCAATTAACTACCCTCTGAAGCAAGCTCCGCTACTGGCGCGCGCTTCGCATGATATTCACCGGCCTAACTTACTACATTACCTACAGCTCTGGCAGGCGCCGTCTGTAACCCTATGTGAAACCTAGACTACACAATATTCGCTTAATCCAACGGGGCGAAATACGAAAATCCTATCACCCCGCCCAAAACCTTCATTTACTCGGCGCGACCACGAAAGCCACGCCCCAGCAGGTACTGTTCCCTGGAGCGATCACGGGAAGATGTCGGCTTGCGCATCTGCACTTTCTCGAACATCTGCCGGACACTCTTGTGGAACTCATCGAAACCTTCTCCCTGGAAGATCTTGATCAGGAAATCGCCACCCGGACGCAGCACCCGACCGGCAAGATCCAATGCCAGCTCACACAGGAACATCGCTCGCGGCATGTCTACGGCTGGTAATCCACTCATATTGGGGGCCATGTCGGAAATCACAAGGTCGACCTCGGAATTTCCTACAGCTTCAAGAATCCGCGCGAATACTTCGTCTTCAGTGAAGTCGCCCTGAATGAAGGTCACATCGGGGATACTGTCCATTTCCAGGATATCGGAAGCGATCAAGCGCCCCTGGCCACCAATCAGACGACTTGTCACCTGCGACCAGCCCCCAGGAGCCGCCCCCAGGTCGATAACACTCATGCCCGGGCGGATCAGGCGATCCTTTTCCTGGATTTCCAGCAACTTATAGCTGGCGCGGGAACGGTACCCATCTTTTTGCGCCATTTTGACGAATGGGTCGTTGAAATGTTCTTTCAGCCAGTTATGGCTAGTCTTGGAACGGGCCACGGGCCACCTCAAAAATAAAACGCGTCGTGATTAACTGGGCGGTCCCGGACTCGCTCGGGTAAACTGGCCGCCGCTTTTTTCAAGATCAGACGCAGGGGTCAGATTATGCCGCTCACTCAAGAGCAGAAGAAACAGTTCAAATCCATTGGCCACCATCTGAAACCAGTATTGACTGTGGCTGATAACGGTTTGACCGAAGGTGTACTAGCCGAACTTGAACGCGCCTTGAGCGATCACGAGCTGATCAAGATCAAGCTCAACATCCTCGAGCGCGAGTCGCGCCAGGAAGCCATTACCGAACTGTGCAAGGCCGGCAAGGCGGACCTGGTGCAATCCATCGGTAAAATGGCGTTGATCTACCGCAAGAACGCCAAGGTAAACAAGCAACTGTCGAACGTCCATCGCTTCAACTGACGTCGACCCGGGTCAAGGGTGTGCTTGTCGCACCCTGCCACCCCACCCCGGCACCGGTTGCAAGACCAGCAGCAAACCGGAAAATCCCAGGATCAGATAGCTGAACAGCTGCCAGCGCTGAGACTCAGGCAACAGTATGTGCACAGCGAAATACATCGCACATGCATACGTCGCCATCAATAGCAGTTGCCCCCGAATGTCCCGCCACAAGCTCTGCAACCCCTCGGACTGGATCAACACCAACGTCTGAAGGACCAGGCACACCGCTGAAAAACCCACCAGCAGCGCACTGAGCAGCGTCGAGATCTCCTCGATCAACAACGGCGCAAGGCCAATCTGCCCAAGAGCTGGCAGCAGCCCAAGATGCAGTAGCCACAAGCCGCCGACCCACAACATCTGGGTCAGCTGCCAAAGCATGGCGCCCGCATGCAGCGGGCGCCTTCTTTCAGATGTGACGAACTTCGACAATCTCATACTCGATAACGCCACCAGGCGTTGTGACCGCAACCACATCACCCTCTTCCTTGGCGATCAGGGCACGGGCGATTGGCGAAGCAACGGAGATCTTGCCGAGCTTGATATCAGCCTCGTCCTCACCAACGATCTGGTAGGTCACGCTTTCGTCGGTCTCGACGTTGGCGATCTCCACCGTAGTGCCAAAGATCACCTTGCCAGTATGAGCGATGGTCGTGACATCGATGACCACCGAGTTCTGCAGGCGGCCTTCGATATCGCGGATCCGCGCCTCGACCATACCCTGCTGCTCGCGCGCAGCATGGTATTCGGCGTTTTCCTTCAGGTCACCCAGCTCGCGGGCCGTGCCGATGTCCTGGCTAAGCTTCGGACGCACGACCTTGGTCAGGTGAGCATGCTCTTCTTCCAGGGCGCGAGCGCCCTGGACGGTCATAGGGTATTTGTTCATGCCTTCAATCCTGCGTGTAGATCCTGCAAGCGACGCACGGTTTTTTCAGGACCGAACTTCAACGCTTCGCAGATAGCTTCGCCAGCAGCGATCGTAGTGGTGCAGTAGATCTTGTGCTGCAAGGCGTTACGACGAATGGAGTAGGAGTCAGCGATTGATTGACGACCTTCAGTGGTGTTGATGATCAGGGTGACTTCGTCGTTCTTGATCATATCGACCACATGCGGACGACCTTCAGTCACCTTGTTCACACGACGCACTTTCAGACCGGCTGCCTCGATCACCTTGGCAGTGCCCGCAGTGGCCACTACTTCGAAGCCCAAGTTGATCAGATCACGAGCCACGCCTGCAACCAGGGGTTTGTCGTCATCCCGTACGCTGATGAACGCAGTACCGCCGGTAGGCAGAACCTCGCTGGCGCCCATCTGGGCCTTGGCGAAGGCTTCGCCGAAGGTATCGCCCACACCCATCACTTCGCCGGTGGACTTCATTTCCGGGCCGAGGATCGGGTCGACACCCGGGAACTTGGCAAACGGGAACACCGCTTCCTTGACGCTATAGAAGTTCGGAATGATTTCCTGAGTGAAGCCCAGTTCTTTCAGCGACTTACCAGCCATGACACGGGCCGCGATCATCGCCAGAGAGGTGCCGATGCACTTGGAAACGAACGGCACGGTACGCGAGGCGCGCGGGTTGACCTCGATCACGTAGATCTTGTCGCCCTGCAGTGCCAGCTGCACGTTCATCAGGCCGACCACGCCCAGCTCCAGGGCCATCTTCTTGACCTGTACGCGGACTTCGTCCTGCACTTCCTTGCTCAGCGAGTAAGGTGGCAACGAGCAGGCGGAGTCACCGGAGTGAACACCCGCTTGTTCGATGTGCTGCATGATCGCGCCGATTACCACGTCGGTGCCGTCGCAGACCGCATCCACGTCCATCTCGATGGCGCAGTTGAGGAAGTGGTCGAGCAGCACCGGGCTGTCGTTGGACACCTGTACCGCTTCACGCAGGTAGCGCTTGAGCTCGTCCAACTCGTAGACGATCTCCATGGCGCGACCGCCCAGCACGTAGGACGGACGAACCACCAGCGGATAGCCGATGGTACCAGCAGCACGGATGGCCTCGTCTTCGCTGCGCACGGTGGCGTTCGGCGGCTGCAGCAGGTTCAGGCGCTGAACCATCTGCTGGAAGCGCTCGCGGTCCTCCGCGCGGTCGATGGCGTCAGGGCTGGTGCCGATGATCGGCACGCCGGCCTCTTCCAGGGCACGAGCCAGCTTCAACGGAGTCTGGCCGCCGTAGTGGACGATCACGCCCTTCGGCTTCTCGACCCGCACGACTTCCAGCACGTCTTCCAGGGTCAGTGGCTCGAAGTACAGGCGATCGGAGGTGTCGTAGTCAGTGGAAACGGTTTCCGGGTTGCAGTTGACCATGATGGTCTCGTAACCGTCTTCGCGCAGGGCCAGCGCCGCGTGCACACAGCAGTAGTCGAACTCGATGCCCTGGCCGATACGGTTCGGACCGCCGCCCAGGATCATGATCTTGTCGCGGGTCGACGGATTGGCCTCGCACTCTTCCTCGTAGGTCGAGTAAAGGTATGCAGTGTCGGTGGCGAACTCGGCCGCACAGGTGTCGACACGCTTGTAGACCGGGAACACTTCCAGCTTGTGGCGGTGACGACGCAGGTTCTTGTCGGTGATACCCAGCAACTTGGCCAGCCGCTGGTCCGAGAAGCCCTTGCGCTTGAGGCGCAGCATCAGCGCCTTGTCGATGTTGGCCAGGCCCAGGGTCTTGACCTTCTCTTCTTCCTTGATCAGGTCTTCCATCTGCACCAGGAACCAGTGATCGATACCGGTCAGGGCGTAGATTTCGTCGCAGCTCATACCCGAGCGCAGGGCGTCGGCCACATACCAGATACGCTCAGCACCCGGAACGGTCAGCTCGCGCTTGAGGATGGCGGCAGCCTCGGGGCTGGCCAGGTCGACCTTGGGATCCAGGCCGCAAACACCGACCTCCAGGCCACGCAGGGCTTTCTGCAGCGATTCCTGGAAGGTACGGCCGATGGCCATGACTTCACCAACGGATTTCATCTGGGTGGTCAGGCGGGCGTCGGCTTTCGGGAACTTCTCGAAAGCGAAGCGCGGCAGCTTGGTAACCACATAGTCGATCGAAGGCTCGAAAGACGCTGGGGTACGACCACCGGTAATGTCGTTCTGCAACTCGTCGAGGGTGTAGCCGACAGCCAGCTTGGCGGCGATCTTGGCGATCGGGAAGCCGGTAGCCTTGGAAGCCAGGGCCGAGGAACGCGATACCCGCGGGTTCATCTCGATCACAACCATGCGGCCAGTGTTCGGGCAGATACCGAACTGCACGTTGGAACCGCCGGTCTCGACGCCGATTTCACGCAGCACCGCCAGCGAGGCGTTGCGCATGATCTGGTATTCCTTGTCGGTCAGGGTCTGGGCCGGAGCGACGGTGATCGAGTCGCCGGTGTGCACACCCATCGGATCGAAGTTCTCGATGGAGCAGACGATGATACAGTTGTCCTTCTTGTCACGGACCACCTCCATCTCGTATTCCTTCCAGCCGATCAGCGATTCGTCGATCAGCAGCTCCTTGGTTGGCGACAAGTCCAGGCCACGGGCGCAGATTTCTTCGAACTCTTCACGGTTGTAGGCAATGCCACCACCGGTGCCGCCCATGGTGAAGGACGGACGAATGATGCAAGGGAAGCCCAGCTTGTCGAGGACCGCATTGGCCTCCTCCATGCTGTGGGCGATACCGGAACGCGGGCACTCCAGGCCGATGGCCTTCATCGCCTTGTCAAAACGCGAGCGATCTTCGGCCTTGTCGATGGTATCGGCGTTGGCGCCGATCATTTCCACACCGAATTTCTCCAGGACGCCTTCGCGCTCCAGGTCCAGGGCGCAGTTCAGCGCGGTCTGGCCGCCCATGGTCGGCAGCAGGGCGTCAGGACGCTCCTTCTCGATGATCTTGGCCACCGATTGCCATTTGATCGGCTCGATGTAGGTGGCATCGGCCATGGCCGGGTCGGTCATGATGGTGGCGGGGTTGGAGTTCACCAGGATGACGCGGAAACCTTCTTCGCGCAGGGCCTTGCAGGCCTGGGCGCCGGAATAGTCGAACTCGCAGGCCTGGCCGATCACGATCGGGCCAGCGCCGAGAATCAGGATGCTTTTAATGTCTGTACGTTTTGGCATGGTTGTCACTCAAATCCGCAGGTCAGTCGGCAAGCCGTCTTGAACATTCTCTGAGGCGCCTGAGGGGACTCCACCGGTTCACCGGGGCCACCCTCGGGCGCGTCTCGCTACACTTTCAAGGCGAGCGCTTAGCGTCGCTTGGCCATCTCGTTGATGAAGCGGTCGAACAGTGGCGCCACATCGTTCGGGCCAGGGCTGGCCTCAGGGTGGCCCTGGAAGCTGAACGCGCTCTTGTCGGTACGCTCGATACCCTGCAGGGTGCCGTCGAACAGCGACTTGTGGATCGCCCGGACGTTATCCGGCAGGGTAGTTTCGTCCACCGCGAAACCGTGGTTCTGGCTGGTGATCATCACCACGCCGGTATCCAGGTCCTGGACCGGATGGTTGGCACCGTGGTGGCCGTGGCCCATCTTCACGGTCTTGGCACCGGAAGCCAGGGCCAGCAGTTGGTGACCCAGACAGATACCGAACACCGGAATCTCGGTCTCCAGGACTTCCTTGATCGCCTTGATCGCGTAGTCGCAAGGCTCGGGATCGCCAGGACCGTTGGACAGGAACACGCCATCAGGGTTGAGTGCGAGCACTTCGCTCGCTGGCGTCTGGGCCGGCACCACGGTGACGCGGCAACCGCGCTCTACCAGCATGCGCAGGATGTTCAGCTTGACCCCGTAGTCATAGGCGACCACGTGGTAAGGCAGTTCGGAGGCCTCGATAGTGGCATGGCTGTCGGTCTTCAGGTCCCAGACAGTCGAACGCCATTCGTAGCTCTGCTTGGTGCTGACGACTTTCGCCAGGTCCATGCCCTTCAGGCCCGGGAAGCCACGCGCTGCGGCGATGGCGGCTTCCTCGGAAATGTTGTCGCCCGCCATGATGCAGCCGTCCTGTGCACCTTTCTCACGCAGGATGCGGGTCAGGCGACGGGTATCGATACCGGCGATCGCCACCACGTTGTTGGCTTTCAGGTAATCGGACAGGGACAGGGTGTTACGCCAGTTGCTGGCCACCAGGGGCAGGTCGCGAATGACCAGGCCGGCCGACCAGACGCGATCGGACTCGGCATCTTCCGGCGTGGTGCCGGTATTGCCGATATGAGGGTAGGTCAGGGTAACGATTTGCTGGGCGTAGGAAGGATCGGTAAGGATTTCCTGATAGCCGGTCATTGCGGTGTTAAACACCACCTCACCAACGGTTTGACCGTCGGCTCCAATGGCTTCGCCGCGAAAAATGCTGCCATCAGCAAGGGCGAGTATGGCTGGCTTAGTCAAGAGACCTCCCGTATATAGAGCCTGAAGGGGCGATCGCAGGTTGCAAAAAAGCGGAATGACGTTTGGACACGTCACCCCGCTTCTTCACCGAATTATCTGCGCGCTTTTAGTGGACACACTAAAGCTGTAGCTTACAGAAAAATGCTTTTTCGGTCCACCGTTAATGAGCCTCAAAGGCTGGAGAATGCGACAGGACATCGCTTGGCGGCCTGGAGCGGAGCCGAACTCAAGGCCCGACACCGCTCCGGATACATCTCAACGCAGGTCCAGCACATCCTGCATGTCGTACAACCCAGGCTCGCGACCATCCAGCCACAAGGCCGCACGCACCGCCCCCTTGGCGAAGGTCATCCGACTGGAGGCCTTGTGGGTGATCTCCAGGCGCTCGCCCTCGGTGGCGAACAGCACGGTGTGATCGCCCACCACGTCACCACCGCGCACTGTCGCAAAGCCGATGGTTTCACGCTCGCGAGCCCCGGTGTGACCTTCACGCCCATACACCGCGACCTGCTGCAGATCGCGCCCCAGGGCGCTGGCAATCACCTCACCCATGCGCAGGGCAGTGCCCGACGGCGCATCGATCTTGTGCCGGTGATGAGCCTCGATGATCTCGATGTCCGCATCATCGCCCAGCACCCGGGCCGCCATGTCCAGCAGCTTCAGCGACAGGTTCACACCGACGCTGAAGTTGGCTGCGAAGACGATCGGGATTTCCTTGCCCGCCTCCGCCAACAGTTGCTTTTCCTTGGCTCCCAAGCCCGTGGTGCCGATCACCATGGCCTTGCCGGCCTTGCGGCAAAACGCCAGGTTCTTGAGCATCACCTCGGGCAGGGTGAAGTCGATCAGCACATCGAACTCGTCGACCACCTTGTCCAGGCTGTCGGACATCGGTACGCCCAGGCGCCCCAGGGATGCCAACTCACCAGCATCCGCCCCGACCAGCGAACTGCCCGGACGCACGATGGCGGCCGTCAGGCCGGAGAGCGGCGAGCGCAACTGCACGGCCTCGACCAGGGTCTTGCCCATGCGCCCGGCGGCGCCCATCACAGCTATACGTCGCATGCCTTACTCCTTACAGGTCGCCGAAGAAGCGCTTGACGCCCTCGAACCAGCCAGCGGTCTTGGGCGAATGCGAATTATCGCCTTCCAGCGAGCCGCGCAGCTCTTCCAGCAACTCACGCTGACGACGACTCAGGTTGACCGGGGTTTCCACCGCAACCCGGCACATCAGGTCGCCGGCACCACCACCGCGCACCGGTGCCACGCCCTTGCCACGCACCCGGAATTGCTTGCCGGTCTGGGTACCCTCGGGGATCTTCAGCTTGACCCGGCCATCCAGAGTCGGAATCTCCAGCTCGCCACCCAAGGCCGCATCGGCAAAACTGATCGGCACTTCACAGAACAGATGCTTGCCATCGCGCTGGAAGATCGCGTGCTCGCGCACATTGATCACCACATACAGGTCGCCGGTCGGACCACCCTGGGTTCCGGCTTCGCCCTCACCCGACAGGCGGATACGGTCGCCGGTATCGACACCAGCCGGCACCTTCACCGACAGGGTCTTGTACTCTTCGACCCGGCCTTCGCCGTGGCACGACTCGCACGGATCGGAAATGATCTTGCCCTGGCCATGGCAACGCGGGCAGGTTTGCTGCACCGAGAAGAAGCCCTGCTGCATGCGCACCTGGCCAATACCGCCACAGGTTGGGCAAGTGACCGGCGACGACCCCTTCTTGGCACCCGAACCATCGCACGGTTTGCAGTTGACCAGTGTCGGCACACGGATATTGACCGTGGTACCGCGCACCGCTTCTTCCAGGTTCAGCTCCAGGGTGTAGCGCAGGTCGCTGCCACGCTGGGCGCCGCCGCGCGAGCTGCCGCGGCCGCCACCGAAGAAGTCGCTGAACACATCGCCGAAGATATCGGAGAAGTTCTGTCCGCCGAAACCGGCACCGCCACCACCCATGCTCGGATCCACACCGGCATGACCATACTGATCATAGGCTGCGCGCTTGCTGGAATCGGACAGCACTTCATAGGCCTCGTTGGCCTCTTTGAACAGATCTTCCGACGCTTTGTCGCCGGGATTACGGTCCGGGTGGTGCTTCATCGCCAGGCGACGATAAGCCTTCTTCAGCTCCGCTTCGCTGGAGCCACGCTCCACACCCAACACTTCGTAATAGTCACGCTTTGCCATAAGTCTTTGCACTCTTAAGGACGTCCGGCAAACCCCTCCTGAGCTCCGCCAAACTCGCTGAGCCCCTCTACAGGCCCGGACCCAACTCACGTCAATTCAACGATCCTGGTCTTGGAAGCCGACCCGGTTGCGGATCGACCATCGCGGTCATCGCAGCTGGAAAGCAGGAGCTTTCGAAGCTGACCGCCAGCACGCAAACCAAGGTTGCATACCGTTAGAAATTCACTGACTCCAGACACGCCAACGCGGGAGCAAGCTCCCGCGCGGCGACATCCTACCAGTCACCGCCTGAAGGCAGTCAACCGGCCGACCAACAAGCCATTACTTGTTGTCTTTCACTTCTTCGAACTCGGCATCGACCACGTCATCGGCCTTTTCGGCGGACTCGGCGTGCGGGGCCGCGCCTTCAGCAGGCTGGGCCTGTTCGGCGTACATCTTCTGGGCAACCGGAGCCGAAACCTTCGACAGCTCTTCGACCTTGGCTTCGATGGCAGCCTTGTCGTCGCCCTTGACGGCGGCTTCCAGGGCAACCACGGCAGCTTCGATGGCGGTCTTCTCTTCAGCGGTCACCTTGTCACCGGCGTCAGCCACCATCTTGCGAGTCGAGTGCACCAGCGCATCGCCCTGGTTACGGGCAGTCGCCAGCTCTTCGAACTTGCGGTCCTCTTCCGAGTTGGCTTCGGCATCACGGATCATCTGCTGGATTTCTTCATCCGACAGACCCGAGTTGGCCTTGATCACGATCGACTGAGTCTTGCCGGTAGCCTTGTCCTTGGCACCTACGTGCAGGATGCCGTTGGCGTCGATGTCGAAGGTCACTTCGATCTGCGGCACGCCACGTGGAGCCGGTGGAATGTCGGCCAGGTCGAACTTGCCCAGCGACTTGTTCTGCGCGGCTTGCTTGCGCTCGCCCTGCAGTACGTGGATGGTCACGGCGCCCTGGTTGTCGTCGGCAGTCGAGAACACCTGGGACTTCTTGGTCGGAATGGTGGTGTTCTTCTCGATCAGCGCGGTCATCACGCCACCCATGGTTTCGATACCCAGGGTCAGCGGGCTGACGTCCAGCAGCAGTACGTCCTTCACGTCACCGGCCAGTACGGCACCCTGGATGGCAGCACCCATGGCAACGGCTTCGTCAGGGTTGACGTCCTTGCGAGCTTCCTTGCCGAAGAAATCGGTCACGGCTTTCTGTACCAGCGGCATACGGGTCTGGCCGCCGACCAGGATCACGTCGTTGATCGAGCCAACGTCGATACCGGCGTCTTTCAGGGCGATACGGCATGGCTCGATGGTGCGCTGAACCAGGTCTTCGACCAGCGACTCCAGCTTGGCGCGGGAGATCTTCACGTTCAGGTGCTTAGGACCGGTGGCATCTGCAGTGATGTACGGCAGGTTGACGTCGGTCTGCTGGCTCGAGGACAGCTCGATCTTGGCCTTCTCGGCAGCTTCCTTCAGACGCTGCATGGCCAGCGGGTCACCCTTGAGGTTCATGCCGCTTTCTTTCTTGAACTCGTCTACCAGGTAGTCGATCAGGCGGATGTCGAAGTCTTCGCCACCCAGGAAGGTGTCGCCGTTGGTAGCCAGCACTTCGAACTGGTGCTCGCCGTCGACTTCAGCGATCTCGATCACCGAAACGTCGAAGGTACCGCCACCCAGGTCGTAGACGATCACAGTGTGGTCGCCCTTGGCCTTGTCCATGCCGTAGGCCAGAGCCGCCGCGGTTGGTTCGTTGATGATGCGCTTCACGTCCAGACCGGCGATGCGACCGGCATCCTTGGTGGCCTGGCGCTGGCTGTCGTTGAAGTAGGCCGGAACGGTGATCACCGCTTCGGTCACGGACTCACCGAGGTAGTCTTCGGCGGTCTTCTTCATTTTCTTCAGGATTTCAGCCGAAATCTGTGGTGGAGCCATCTTCTGGCCGTTCACTTCGACCCAGGCGTCGCTGTTGTCGGCCTTGACGATCTTGTAAGGGACCATCTGGATGTCTTTCTGCACCACTTCTTCATCGAAGCGGCGACCGATCAGACGCTTTACCGCGTACAGGGTGTTGTGCGGGTTGGTTACAGCCTGACGCTTGGCCGACTGACCCACCAGGATTTCGCCATCGTTGGCGTACGCAATGATCGATGGAGTGGTACGCGCGCCTTCGGCGTTCTCGATAACTTTTACGTTGCCGTTTTCAAGAATGGAAACGCACGAGTTGGTGGTCCCCAGGTCGATACCAATGATTTTGCCCATGTTAACTCTCCCGAAACTTTGGATTTGGATGCCGCAGCTGTGGTGGCAAACTGCGGTAGCACTTAAACGCTTGACTGATAAATGGGGGCTCTACAGCCGTTTTCAAGCCTTCTCGTTGATCGAAGGCGAAACCGGTGCTGGAGCCTTGCTGACCACGACCATGGCCGGGCGCAACAGGCGACCGTTGAGCTGGTAACCCTTCTGGAACACCTTGAGAACGCTGTTGGGCTCGACGTCGGCGCTTTCCTGCATGGCCATGGCCTGGTGCTGTTCAGCGTTGAAGGGCTCGCCATGGGGGTCGATGGCTTCCAGCTGGTAGCGCTTGAGGGTGTCGTGGAACATCTTGAGGGTCAGCTCGATGCCTTCGCGCATCGGACGAATGCTCTCGTCATCCGGACTGGACAGCTCCAGGCCGCGCTCCAGGCTATCGATCACCGGCAGCAGGTCGCCGGCAAACTTCTCGAGAGCGAACTTGTGGGCCTTTTCCACGTCCTGCTCGGCACGGCGGCGGACGTTCTGCAGATCGGCAGCGACGCGCAGAGCCTGGTCCTGCGCGGTAGCCAGCTGCTCTTCGAGCACTTGTACGCGAGCTGCAAGGTCTTCACCCGCAACCTCGGGGGCCTGATTGGTATCCGGGTTTTGCGTGTCCAGGGTCTGTTCGTCAGCCATGAAATTCTCCTTTCAATATCGTCCGTGGGTCGAACCCACTCTTCTGCCCAGCTATATGGGGACGCATTTTCCGGGTTCAAGCCCGCCACCATGGCAAAAGTCGGCACGAACCGACAAATCCACGGCAACCTCATTCCCTAACGCGCTAAAGAGCAACGACAGCCAAGCGAATCGAGCTAAGGGAAGGCATTGTCAGCCAGAAACAAAACACTGTATAAATAACCAGACATCTAGTTTGGGAGCGGCCTTAATGCTGGTGCACCTGTCCGTACATAATTACGCCATCGTCGAACACCTGGACCTGGAGCTGGATCGCGGGATGAGCGTCATCACAGGCGAAACCGGCGCCGGCAAGTCGATCATGCTCGACGCGCTCGGCCTGACCCTGGGTGATCGTGCCGACAGCGGCGTGGTGCGACCGGGCGCGGACAAAGCCGACATCCTCGCCACTTTCGACCTGGGAGACATACCAGAAGCCCGCACCTGGCTGGCCGAGCGCGACCTGGACACCGACGGCCCCTGCATCCTGCGCCGGGTGATCACCACCGAAGGCCGCTCCCGCGGCTATATCAACGGCACCCCCTGCCCTCTCGGCGACCTCAAGGCCCTGGGCGAGCTGTTGATCGACATCCACAGCCAGCACGAACACCAGTCGCTGCTCAAGACCGATACCCATCGCCGCCTGCTGGATGAATATGCTGGTGCCACCGACCTGGCGCGCCAGGTGCAGCTTGCCGCACAACGCTGGCGCCAGACCCGCCTGGAGCTGGAGCGCCTGTCCAATTCCGGCGACGAACAACGAGCCCGCCACCAACTGCTCAGCTACCAGCTGGAAGAACTCGCAAACCTCGGCCTGGGCGAGAACGAACTCGAGGAACTGGAGCAGGAACACAAGAACCTGACCAACGCCGAAACCCTGCTGGGCATCTGCCGGCAAGTAGTGGAACAGTGCAGCGAAAGCGACTCGGGCAATGTACTCAACGCCCTGACCGTCAGCCTCAACCGCCTGACCAGCATCGGCAGCTCGTCAGGAGCCCTGGCGGAGGCTACCAACCTGCTGGCCAGCGCCCAGATCCAGGTGGAAGAAGCCGTGGGGGAACTGAATCGCTTCGTTGACAACTTCGACGCCGACCCGGCACGCCTGCAGCACCTGGAGGAGCGTCTCGACTCCATCTACACCCTGGCTCGCAAGCATCGCATCCAGCCCTTCGAACTGGCCGCGATGCAACAGACCTTGCTGGACGAGATCGAGACCCTGGACGCCAACGACGAATCCATCGAGCGGCTGGGCGACGAACTGCAGTCTTTCGCGCGGCATTATCACGAGAAGGCCCAGGAGTTGAGCCAACTGCGCCAGCAGGCCGCCACCGGCCTGGCCAACGCAGTGGAGCAGGAGATCCAGCGCCTGGGCATGCCCGGCGGGCGCTTCACCATCGAACTACGAGCCAATGCCGGCGACGAACTGCTGCCCCACGGCCTGGAACAGGTCGAGCTGCTGGTCAGCGCCAACCCCGGCCAGCCCCTCAAGGGCCTGGCCAAGGTCGCCTCGGGTGGCGAACTGTCACGCATCAGCCTGGCGATCCAGGTCATCACCGCCCAGACATCACGAGTCCCGACCCTAGTATTCGACGAAGTCGACGTGGGTATTGGCGGGCCGACCGCCGAGATCGTCGGCCAGTTGCTGCGTCGCCTGGGCGAGCGTGGGCAGGTACTGACCGTCACCCACTTGCCACAGGTCGCCGCGCAAGGACACCAGCATCTGTTCGTGCACAAGGTGCGCGGCAGCAACGCGACCCATACCGCGGTATCCAAGCTGGGTAAAAACGAAAGAGTCGAGGAAATCGCCCGGATGCTGGGCGGCATCGACCTGACCAAGGAATCCCTGGCTCACGCCAAAAAGATGGTGGTGACCACCAAGGCCTGAGCCCCGGCCCCTTCCTTTATATAAGAGTCTTCATACTAGAAAACACGAAGGCGACCCTAGGGTCGCCTTCGATCGTTTCACGACTATGAAAGTCGCGTAGGGAGCTTATTTCTTCTTGTTGCGCACATACAGCACAAGATTGTGATCCACCAGTTCGAAACCGTGCTTCTCGACAATCGCCTTCTGAAGCTTCTCGATTTCTTCGTCGAAGAATTCGATCACTTCGCCAGACTCCACGTTGACCATATGGTCGTGGTGGCCGCCGTCAGCCAGTTCGAATACAGCATGGCCGCCATCGAAGTTATGACGTACCACCAGTCCGGCGGCTTCGAATTGAGTCAGTACACGGTAGACCGTGGCCAACCCGACATCTTCACCAGCCTCCATCAGCGCCTTGTAGACATCTTCAGCGCTCATGTGCCGCTGCTCGGTGGAATCGAGCATTTGTAGAATCTTGACCCGTGGCAGAGTCACTTTAAGGCCGGCTTTACGTAGTTCGCTATTTTCAACCATGGTCAGCTTTCTCGCCGATGCTGCTTCGCAGCTTCTCTTAATGCGGGTATGATCGGGGTTTACGTTGTCCCAGCCAAGATAGTGGAAGTCGCCCACCGATGCAAAACACCAAGCTCTTGCTAACCAGTTTCACCTTCGTGGGACTGCTCGCACTCGCCGGTTGTTCATTCCCCGGGGTTTACAAAATCGACATCCAGCAGGGCAATGTCGTGACGCAGGACATGATAGACCAGTTGCGCCCTGGAATGACCCGGCGGCAAGTACGGTTTATCATGGGCAACCCTCTGCTGACCGACACGTTCCATGCCAATCGCTGGGATTATCTCTACAGCCTGCAACCTGGTGGTGGCGAACGCCAGCAGGAACGCATCAGCCTGATCTTCAATGAAGGCGATCAACTGGTCAGCCTGGCCGGCGACTTCATGCCTGGCGTGAGCCGCGACGAGGCCCTGCTGGGTAAAGAGAACGGCAACACCGTTACCACTCCAGCCGAAAACGCCGAGAAGCCCAAGGCCGAGAAACCGGCCAAGCCTGGCTCCTTGCTGGACCAGATCCAGAAGGACGTGGATGGTGTCGAAACCGTTCCAGTACCTACGCCAGAGCCACTGGACACCTCGCCGCAATAAATCTGCGGCCACTAAAAAGCCCGGGATTACCCGGGCTTTTTTATTGCCTGTCGCAACCTGCAGCTACCCTTCGAGCTTGCGCGCCTGGGCAGCCTTGGCCGCTCGCATACGCCGTACTTCCTTGGGGTCGGCCAGCAGCGGACGGTAGATCTCGATCCGCTCCCCATCCTGGAGCACATGCCGCTCCGGGTCGTTGACCTGCTTGCCGAAGATCCCGACCGGACAGCTTGCCAAGTCCAGCTCGGGAAAATGCTCGCCCAGCACAGAAGCCAGCAGCGCAACACGCAGGGTCGTGCCTTCAGGCACCTGCACCTCGACCAGCAATTGGCGATCGACCGCGGCATATACCACTTCGATCCGCATCATGGGCTCAGCCATGCAGTTGCTTGGCGCGCTGGCAGAAGGCATCCACCAGGGTATTCGCCGCCTGGTTGAACAACGGCCCCAGGGTGGCGCGAACCAGCGGCCCGGCGTAGTCGAACGACAGGTCGAGGCTGATCTTGCAGGCCTTTTCCCCCAGCGGCTTGAATATCCACAGGCCGTGCAGCTGGTTGAATGGCCCCTCCTCCAGATTCATCTCGATCGACTGACCCGGCACCAGGGTGTTGCGAGTGACGAAGTGCTGGCTCAGCCCCCCCTTGGCCACCTCCAGGCTGGCACGCATCTGTTCGGCGCTGCTTTCCAGCACCGTGGACGAAGAACACCAAGGAAGGAACTCCGGATACCGGGCCACATCGTTGACCAGGTCATACAGAAACTGCGCTGGATAGGGCAAAAGGGCCGAACGTTGAATATGGGTCGTCATGTGAGCTTCATTTCCACAACTGGGCGGCAAACACCACAAGAATGCCGACGGGCGCCACATAGCGCATCAAAAACAAGGCCAGGGCGAACAACAAGGGGCTACGCAGCGACAGCTCATCACGCACCGCCTCACGGCCCATCACCCAACCTGCAAATACCACGAAGCACAAACCGCCTAGAGGCAACATGATCCGCGAGGTGAAGAAGTCGATCACGCCGAAGAAGTCCAGGCCGCCAGCCGCCCCCCATTGGTAGAGGTGGAAAGCGCCGCCTTCGTTCACGAAAAACTTGGCCTGCTGCCAGATGTTGAAGGAAAACACCGTTCCCAACCCCACGAACCAGCAGCTGAACGCCAGCCAGAATGTCACCCAGGCGCGGCGGATTTTAGTCCTCTCGACAAGATAAGCCACCATCGGCTCCAGCAGAGAGATGGCCGAACTCCATGCGGCAATGGCCACCAGGATGAAAAACACTACGCCCATGAGCTGGCCGAACGCCACATTTCCGAAGGCGAACGGCAGGCTGATGAACATCAGTCCCGGCCCCTCACTGGGGTTCAGGCCCGCCGCGAAGACGATGGGGAACAGCGCCATCCCGGCCAACAGCGAGACAAAGGTGTCCAGCAGCGCCACACCCACCACCGTTCCGGCCAGGGACGAATGCTTGGGCATGTAGGCGCCGTAGATCATGATCGACCCAACCCCCACGCTCAGGGAGAAGAAGGCATGGCCCATGGCCGGCAACAGGCCATCCAGCAGGCGCTCCAGGCTGAAGTCGAACATGAAGTGCAGGCCCTGCATGAAGTGCCCAGTAGTCATGCTGTAGCCCAGCAGCACCAGCAACATGACGAACAGCAGCGGCATCATGACCCGCAGACTACGCTCGAGCCCGGCGACCACGCCCTTGGCGATCACCAGCGCCGACAACGCCATGAACAGGGTATGCCAGAGGGTCAGGCGCCAAGGATCGGCGGTCACCGAAGCGAAGTAGGCACTGACCTGCTCGGCCGTGACGCCGCTGAAATCACCGCGACCCATGTCGATGATGTAGTCCAGCGACCAACCACCGACCACGCTATAGAAGGAAAGGATCAGCAACGCCGTGATCATTCCGGCGAAGGCACCCCAGGACCACTTGGCCGAATGCCCGGCCTCTTGGGCCAGGACTTTCAAGGCGTTGGCCGGACTCTGCCGAGCCCGGCGCCCGATCAGGGTTTCGGCCAGCATCACCGGCAAGCCGATCAGGGCGATACACGCCAGGAACACCAGGACAAAAGCACCGCCACCATAGACGCCGACCATATAGGGGAATTTCCAGATGCTCCCCAGGCCTACGGCCGAACCAGTTGCTGCGAGTATAAAGACCCAGCGGCTTGCCCAGCCGCCGTGGACAGAGACCCTGTCTGTCGACATCGTTAACGCGCCCAACCGAAAAAAAGAGCGCGCATTGTCCGGGATTCAATCAACCTGCTCAAGCACGCTGCATCACCGTAGCGGGCGACCGCGCAACTCCCTATAATGCCGCCCCTATGGCTAAACAGAAGAAACACCCAACAGGGACCATCGCGCAAAACAAAAAGGCGCGTCACGATTACTTCATCGAACATCGTTTCGAGGCTGGACTGGTCCTGGCCGGCTGGGAAGTAAAGAGCCTGCGGGCGGGCAAGGCACAACTGGTAGACAGTTACGTGCTGCTCAAGGATGGCGAGGCCTGGCTGTTCGGCAGCCATTTCACCCCGCTGACCACCGCCAGCACCCACGTCATCGCCGACCCGACGCGCACGCGCAAGCTGCTGCTCAACCAGCGCGAGCTGGAAAAGCTGTTCGCCGCGGTGCAGCAGAAGGGTTATGCCTGCGTCTGCCTTTCGCTCTACTGGAGCAAGCACCTGGTCAAGTGCGAGATCGCACTGGGCAAGGGCAAGAAGGAATATGACAAGCGGCACACCGAGCGCGAGCGCGATTCCGACCGGGAATTGCAGCGCGCCGTGCGGACCAAGGGCAAGGAAGACTGACCGTCCTACCCTGAAGTCGTCATCGCCGGTACTGCGGTTTCTGCACCATCGATGCAGGAACCGCAGTACCGGTGATTTGCATCAGATGCCCTTGCGCCGCTCGGCCCGGGCCACCCGCTGTACTTCCTGACGCACCTCCTCGAGCACCTCCTGCACATAGAGAATGTGCCGACTGGAGACTTCGCGCGCGTCCTCCGCACGCCCTTCGATAATCGCCAGGTACAGGTCACGGTGCTGGCTGATCAGCATCTCGCGGGTTTCCGTGCGCTGCTTGTACATGCCGCCGATATTGGTCACCACGTTGCGCTTGAGCAGATCGAACAGCCCGCGAATGGTGTGCAACAGCACAGCGTTATGGCTAGCCTCGGCAATCGCCAGGTGGAACCGGGCATCCGCCGCCCCCTCCTCGCTGCGGCTGTCGTCATTGGCATGGGCATAGCAATCCTGCAGTTCCTCGAAGGCCTGGGTCAGGCGCTCGCGATCCACCGGGGTCGCCCGCAGCGCCGCGTAGTAGGCGCAGGACGCTTCGAGGGTATGGCGGAACTCCAATAGATCACGCTGGGCCTCGGGATTGTTTTCCAGAAGATGCAGCAGTGGATCGCTGAAGGTCGAGCCCAGGGCTTCCACCACATAATTGCCGCCGCCCTGGCGGCTCATCAGCAACCCCTTGGCGGTCAACTTCTGGATCGCTTCACGCAGCGATGGACGTGAAACCCCGAACTGCTCGGCCAGGGCGCGCTCGGCCGGCAAGCGTTCACCCGCCTTCAAGGTACCTTCGAGAATCATCGCTTCCAGGCGCTCGACTATGTCGTCGGACAAACGGCGCTGGCGTATCTGGTCAAACCCCATCACTCACTCCCCAGCCTCCGACCCATCGTCGGGGGGCTCTATTCTGGCCTATTCACGCCGCGCCAACACCTGGCAGAAGGCAGACATTTCCAGCGATCAGATGCGCTCCCGCGCCCGCTTTCGACAAAAGTTCTAGGGCGGCAAATTGACACACCGAGCATCGGGCTTTTACCCTAGCCAACAGCGATTGTAAATTGGTCTTACCAATTAACCAACTCGCTAGCAGTGCCTGACCAACAACAATTAGGGGCCACCCCACTATGCAAACCTGGCAACAGCTCTATAGCCCGCTTGGCAGCCTCGGCCTGTCCGCTCTCGCCGCTGTCATCCCGATCGTGTTCTTCTTCCTGGCTCTGGCCGTGTTCCGCCTCAAGGGACATGTCGCCGGGAGCATCACTCTGGCCTTGTCGATCCTAGTGGCGATCTTCGCCTTCCAGATGCCCGCCGACATGGCCCTGGCTGCCGCTGGCTATGGATTTGCCTACGGTCTTTGGCCCATCGCCTGGATCATCGTCGCCGCCGTATTCCTCTACAAGCTGACCGTGAAGAGCGGCCAGTTCGAGATTATCCGCAGCTCGGTGCTGTCGATCACCGACGACCAGCGCCTGCAGGTACTGCTGATCGGCTTCTGCTTCGGCGCCTTCCTCGAAGGTGCCGCAGGCTTCGGCGCGCCAGTGGCGATCACCGCCGCCCTGCTGGTGGGCCTGGGCTTCAACCCGCTGTACGCCGCGGGCCTGTGCCTGATCGCCAACACCGCGCCAGTGGCCTTCGGCGCCCTGGGCATCCCGATCATCGTCGCCGGCCAGGTGACCGGTATCGACGCCTTCAAGATCGGCGCCATGACCGGCCGCCAATTGCCCCTGCTGTCGCTGTTCGTGCCGTTCTGGCTGGTGTTCATGATGGATGGCCTGCGCGGCGTCAGGGAGACCTGGCCAGCGGCACTGGTGGCCGGCCTGAGCTTCGCCGTGACCCAATACTTCACCTCGAACTTCATCGGTCCGGAGCTGCCGGACATCACCTCGGCCCTGGCCAGCCTGGTCGCCCTGACGCTATTCCTGAAGGTCTGGCAACCCAAGCGCAGCGCCGGCGCGCGCATTCCCGGGGTCAGCGCCGACATCGCCATCACCGCCAGCGCCGGCGGCTTCGGCCAGCCACGCAGCACCCTGGCCTCGCCCTACAGCCTGGGCCAGATCTTCAAGGCCTGGTCGCCATTCCTGATCCTCACCGTGCTGGTCACCATCTGGACCCTCAAGCCGTTCAAGGCGATGTTCGCCGCCGGTGGCGCGATGTACGCCTGGGTGTTCAACTTCGCCATCCCGCACCTGGATCAGCTGGTGATCAAGGTGGCGCCGATCGTCACCACGCCAACGGCCATTCCTGCGGTGTTCAAGTTCGACCCGATCTCGGCCACCGGCACCGCGATTTTCTTCTCGGCACTGCTGTCCATGCTGGTACTGAAGATCGACTTCAAAACTGGTCTGACCACTTTAAAGGAAACCTTTTACGAGCTGCGCTGGCCGATCCTGTCCATCGGCATGGTGCTGGCCTTCGCCTTCGTCACCAACTACTCGGGCATGTCTTCGACCATGGCCCTGGTCCTGGCGGCCACCGGCGCGGCCTTCCCGTTCTTCTCGCCGTTCCTGGGCTGGCTGGGGGTGTTCCTCACCGGTTCCGATACTTCGTCCAACGCCCTGTTCAGTTCGCTGCAGGCCACCACCGCGCATCAACTGGGGGTCAACGACACCCTGCTGGTGGCGGCCAACACCAGCGGTGGCGTGACCGGCAAGATGATCTCGCCGCAGTCGATCGCCGTGGCCTGCGCCGCCACCGGCCTGGTGGGCAAGGAGTCCGATCTGTTCCGCTTCACACTCAAGCACAGCCTGTTCTTTGCCACTATCGTCGGTCTGATCACCCTGGCCCAGGCCTACTGGTTCACCGGCATGCTGGTGCACTAGGCAATACTGATGGCGCCGCAAGGAATCGCGGCGCCAGTCATTCACCACCCGGTCTGCAAGGCTGCTGAAAGCTTGCTGGTTTATCTTTCAGCCGCCGCGACAGACGAATAACCGGGACCACCCGGAGACACGCCTGATGAGCGAGCTTTTCTACAACGCCGTGCCCAATGCGACCCGTGTCGCGCCACCCTTGGCCGAGCCCCGGCAGTACCCTGGCGCCAAGCCGGCGCGGGTCTACCTGTTCGGCACTTGTGTGGTCGATCTGTTCTATCCCGAAGCCGGGATGGATGCGATCCACCTGCTGGAGCGCGAAGGCATTCGCGTGGAATACCCACAGGGGCAAAGCTGCTGCGGACAACCGGCCTACACCAGCGGTTACACCGAGCAGGCGCGCACCGTGGCCCGCGCACAACTGGCGCTGTTCGCCGGGGACTATCCGGTGGTGGTGCCTTCGGGCTCCTGCGCCGGGATGATTCGCGAGCACTACGCGGACTTGTTCAAGGACGAGCCCGAGACCCTGGCACAGGTGCAGGCCCTGGCCGCACGCACCTATGAGCTGGCCGAGTTCCTCCTGCATGTGTGCAAGGTGCAACTCAAGGACAGCGGTGAGCCGATCAAGGTGGCGTTGCACACCTCCTGCTCGGCGCGCCGGGAAATGAACACCCACCTGCACGGGCGTGAGCTGCTGTCACAACTGGGCAACGTGGAACGGGTAGAACACAGCCACGAAAGCGAATGCTGTGGCTTTGGCGGGACTTTCAGCGTCCGAATGCCGGATATCTCTGGCGCCATGGTCGCGGACAAGACCCGCTCGCTGAAAGACTCCGGCGCGCACCAGGTGGTCAGTGCCGACTGCGGCTGCTTGATGAATATCAACGGTGCCCTGGAGAAACAAAGAGAGGCATTGCGCGGCCAGCACCTGGCGAGCTTCCTCTGGCAGCGTACCGGAGGTGCCCAATGAGCACTCCCGAGCTGATTCCGACCACGACGGTGGCGGACGATTTTCGCACCCGGGCCCACCAGGCCCTGGGTGACCAGCAACTGCGCAACAACTTTCGCAGCGCCATGGATTCACTCATGGCCAAGCGTGCGGCCTCGTTCAGCGATGCCCACGAAAGAGAACACCTGCGCGCCCTGGGCAATGCGATTCGCGCCCGGGCGTTGTCCAAGCTGCCCGACCTGCTCGAGCGCCTGGAACAGAACCTGACCCGCAACGGTGTGACAGTGCACTGGGCGGAAACGGTGGACGAGGCCAATGGCATCGTTCTTTCGATCATCCGTGCTCACGAGGCACGGCAAGTGATCAAGGGCAAATCGATGGTCAGCGAGGAAATGGAAATGAACCATGTCCTCGCTGAACAAGGCATTGAATGCCTTGAGTCGGACATGGGCGAGTTCATCGTCCAGCTCGACCACGAGAAGCCTTCACACATCATTATGCCGGCGATCCACAAGAATGCCGGTCAGGTCGCGTCCTTGTTCCACGACAAACTTGGCGTGGAGTACACCAAGGACGTCGACCAACTCATCCAGATCGGTCGCAGGGTCCTGCGGCAGAAATTCTTCGAAGCCGACATCGGCGTCTCCGGCGTCAACTTCGCCGTGGCCGAGACCGGCACCCTGCTGCTGGTGGAAAACGAAGGCAACGGGCGCATGTCCACCACCGTGCCGCCGGTGCACATCGCCGTCACCGGGATCGAGAAAGTGGTCGAGAACCTGCGCGACGTAGTACCGCTATTGTCGCTGCTGACCCGCTCGGCCCTGGGCCAGCCCATCACCACCTACGTCAACATGATCTCCGGCCCACGCAAAGAGCATGAGCTCGACGGCCCCCGGGAAGTGCACCTGGTGTTGCTGGACAACGGCCGCAGCCAGGCGTTTGCCGACAGCGAACTGCGCCAGACCCTGAACTGCATCCGCTGCGGCGCCTGCATGAACCACTGCCCGGTGTACACGAGGGTCGGCGGCCACACCTATGGCGAGGTCTACCCGGGGCCGATCGGCAAAATCATCACCCCGCACATGGTGGGCCTGGCCAAGGTCCCGGATCACCCCAGCGCTTCGTCGCTGTGCGGTGCCTGCGGCGAAGTCTGCCCGGTGAAGATCCCGATCCCCACGTTGCTGCGGCGCCTGCGCGAAGAGAACGTCAAGGCCCCGGACAGCCCGCACCCGGTAATGCGTGGCCAGGGCAGCAAGTTCTCGCGCAAGGAGCGTTTCATCTGGAACGCCTGGGCACGGCTAAACAGCTCGCCCACCCTGTATCGCCTGTTCACCCTGGCGGCCACCCGGTTGCGGGCGCTGGCCCCGAGCAACGTCGGCCCCTGGACCCAGAACCACAGTGCGCCAAAACCCGCCGCCCGGTCGCTGCACGACCTGGCCCGCGAGCACCTGGCCAAGCAGGAAGATCGCTGATGAGTGCCAAGCACAACATCCTCGCCAAGCTGCGTAACAGCCTGAGCGGCACCACGCCTATTGTGGATAACTTCGACGAGACACTGGTCACCGAGCCCTATACCTACACCGCCGAGCAGCGTATCCCGCAGTTGCGCAAGCAGATGGAAGCGGTGCACACCGAGATCCACCTGAGCTGCGCGGCCGAGTGGCCCGGATTGCTCGCCCGCCTGCTCCAGGAGCGCCAGCTGCGCAGCCTGCTGATCGCCCCGGGCACCGCCCATGGCCAGCAGGTGCAGCAGCACTGGGCCGAACATCCCGAGCTGCCCGAACTCAAGACCTACGATCGGCCAGTGGAAGAATGGAAGGCCGAGCTGTTCAACGACACCCCGGCCAGCCTCACCGGCACCCTGGGCGCCATCGCCGCCACCGGCAGCCTGATCCTCTGGCCGACCCGAGAGGAACCGCGGCTGATGAGCCTGGTGCCACCGGTGCATTTCGCCCTGCTCAAGGCCAGCGAGATCCGCGACAACTTCTACCAGGTGCAGCAACAGATGAACTGGGCCGCCGGCATGCCGACCAACGCGCTGCTGGTTTCCGGCCCGTCGAAAACCGCTGATATCGAGCAAGTCCTGGCTTACGGCGCCCACGGCCCGAAAGACCTGGTGGTGCTGATCCTGGAGGACCAATGAGCCTGCCGGCCGCTTTTCTGCGTGATGCCCAGCGCCTGATTCCCCAGGAGCGGCGCTTCGACGACCCACTCTCGACCCTGGCCTTCGGCACCGACGCCAGCTTCTACCGGCTGATCCCCAAGCTGGTGATCCGCGTCGAATCCGAGGACGAAGTGGTCGCCTTGCTGCAACTGGCCCAGCGCGACCAGGTACCGGTGACCTTCCGCGCCGCCGGCACCAGCCTTTCCGGCCAGGCCATCAGCGACTCGGTGCTGATCGTCCTCGGGGATAACTGGAACGCCCGGGAGATCCGCGACCAGGGCGCGCAGATCCGCCTGCAACCCGGGGTCATCGGTGCCCAGGCCAACGCCTGGCTGGCGCCGTTCGGACGCAAGATCGGCCCCGACCCGGCCTCGATCAACGCCTGCAAGATCGGCGGCATAGTCGCCAACAACGCCAGCGGCATGTGCTGCGGCACCGCCCAGAACAGCTACCACACCCTGGCCGGCATCCGCGTGGTCCTGGCCGATGGCACCCGCCTGGACACCGAGGACGCCGCCAGCGTCGCCGCCTTTCGCCACAGCCACGCTGCGCTGCTGCAACGTCTGGCGGAACTGGGCCGCGCCACCCGCGCCAACAGCGAGCTGGCCAGCCGCATCCGCCACAAGTACCGGCTGAAGAACACCACCGGCCTGTCCCTCAATGCCCTGGTGGACTTCGACGAGCCGCTGGAGATCCTCAGCCACCTGCTGGTGGGCTCCGAGGGCACCCTGGGGTTCATCAGCGCAGTGACCTACGACACCGTGGTCGATCATCCGCACAAGGCCTCGGCCCTGATCGTCTTCCCCGATGTGGAGACCTGCTGCAACGCGGTGACCGTGCTCAAGAGCCAGCCGGTGTCGGCGGTGGAGCTGCTGGACCGTCGTAGCCTGCGCTCGGTGCAGGACAAGCCCGGCATGCCGGCCTTCGTCCGCCAGCTCTCGGCCAACGCCTGCGCCCTGCTGATCGAGTCCCGCGCTGCCTCCTCGTCGCTGCTGCATGAGCAACTGGCGCAGGTCATGGATTCCCTGGCCGCCTTCGCGGTGGAAAAACAGGTGGACTTCAGCGAGGACCCGCAGGAAAACGCCAAGCTCTGGGCGATCCGCAAGGACACCTTCCCGGCCGTCGGCGCAGTGCGCAAGACCGGCACCACGGTGATCATCGAGGACGTGACCTTCCCGGTCGAACAACTGGCCATCGGTGTCAATCGCCTGATCGAGCTGTTCGACAAGCACCGCTACGACGAGGCGATCCTGTTCGGTCATGCCCTGGAAGGCAACCTGCACTTCGTCTTCACCCAAGGCTTCAACAGCACTGAGGAAGTGCAGCGCTACCAGGCCTTCATGGACGACGTGGCACAACTGGTGGCCGTGGAGTTCGGTGGTTCGCTCAAGGCCGAGCACGGCACCGGGCGCAACATGGCGCCCTTCGTCGAGCTGGAATGGGGCAGCGATGCCTACCAGCTGATGTGGCAGCTCAAGCGCCTGCTGGACCCCAATGGCATCCTCAACCCCGACGTAGTGCTCAGCGAGGATCCGCAGATCCACCTCAAGCACCTCAAGCCGCTACCGGCGGCTGACGAGATCGTGGACAAGTGCATCGAGTGCGGCTTCTGCGAGCCGGTGTGCCCGTCCAAGGGGCTGACCCTGAGCCCACGCCAGCGCATCGTGATCTGGCGCGATATCCAGGCCCGCAAGCGCGCCGGCATCGACACCACGGAGCTGGAGGCGGCCTACCAGTACCAGGGCGTCGACACCTGCGCCGCCACCGGCCTGTGCGCCCAGCGCTGCCCGGTGGGCATCAACACCGGCGAGCTGGTGAAGAAACTGCGCAGCGAGCAAGCCAGCCACGCCGGCACCGCCGACTGGCTCAGCACCCACTTCGCCAGCACCTTGCAAGGCGCCCGCTTTACGTTGCACGTGGCCAATGGTGCGCGCCTGCTGCTGGGCGCACCGCGCCTGGGCAAGCTGTCCGCGGGCCTGACCCGACTGTCCAAAGGGCGGGTGCCGCAATGGACCAACGCCATGCCACAACCGGAGAAAGCCATTCGCTTCAGCCCGACCGCGCAGGATTCACGCCCAAAGGTGGTGTACCTGGCGGCCTGCGTGTCGCGGGTGATGGGGCCGGCGGCAGGCGACAAGGAGCAAGGCTCGCTGTACGAGAAAACCCGCGGCCTGCTGGAAAAGGCCGGCTACCAGGTAGTGCTGCCGGACAACCTGGACAACCTCTGCTGCGGCCAGCCGTTCGCTTCCAAGGGTTATGCGACCCAGGCCGAGGACAAGCGCCAGGAACTGATCGGCGCCCTGCTCCACGCCAGCCGTGGCGGCCTCGACCCGATCTACTGCGATACCAGCCCCTGCACCCTGCGCCTGGTGCAGGACCTGGGCGACGTGCGCCTGGACCTCTACGATCCGGTGCGCTTCATCCGCACCCACCTGCTGGATCGCCTGGAGTTCACCCCCCAGGAAGCACCGATCGCCGTGCACGTCACCTGCAGCACCCAGCACCTGGGGGAAAGCCAGGCGCTGATCGAACTGGCCCGACGTTGCAGCAACAACGTGGTGATCCCCGAAGGCATCCACTGCTGCGGTTTCGCCGGCGACAAGGGCTTCACCACCCCGGAGCTCAATGCCCATTCGCTGCGCAGCCTCAAGGACGCGGTGCAGTACTGCAGCGAAGGCATCTCCACCAGCCGCACCTGTGAAATCGGCCTCAGCCAGCATGGCGGGATCGACTATCACGGGCTGGTCTACCTGGTGGACCGGGTCACCCGCGCCAAGTCCGCCTGAGGCCCAAGGTGCCCGGCGACGGGCGCCTGCTCCGGCCTTTTCGTACAAAAAACGAACCCCGGCCCACGGGCGCAGTCCACTCTCCAGGCCCACGATAAAAGTGGGCCTTCCCCCTGTGATCCAAGGAGACGACCATGAAGCGCTCTGCACTGGCTGGACTGTTCATCACTGCTGCAATGTTGGCCTCACCGGCGTTCGCCGCCGGACAAGAAGACCTATGCCAGATCAACCTGCAAAAGATCCGCGACGCCAAGGTCAGCACCGAAGCCATGAGCTCGGACCTGAGCAGCGACATCGACTCCAAGGTCCAGCAAGCCACCGCCGAACAGGCCAAGGGCACCGAGCAGGGCACCAAGAACTGCATCTCCCTGACCACCCAGGCGATCCAGATGTTGCAGAACAACACCAAGGGCGATCAGTAGCGCACCACCAAGGCCAACCTTCGGGTTGGCCTTCTGACGACGATTAGCGTAGAATCCGCCAACCTGTTGTCGATGCATGACAGGCTCGGGGCCGTTTTGGATTCGACGCCGGTTGCGAAACTTTAGGTGCATGCCGAGTTGGTAACAGAACTCGTAAATCCACTGTTGCAACTTCCTATAGTTGCCAATGACGAAACCTACGGGGATTACGCTCTCGCTGCGTAAGCGGCGCTAGCCCTTCCCCCCTGGTACCTTCGGGTCCAGCAATCATCAGGGGATGTCTGTAAACCCGAAATGATTGTCATATAGAACAGAATCGCCGTGCAGTACGTTGTGGACGAAGCGGCTAAAACTTACACAACTCGCCCAAAGCACCCTGCCCGTCGGGTCGCTGAGGGTTAACTCAATAGACACGGCTAAGCATGTAGGACCGACAGCGGAGTACTGGCGGACGGGGGTTCAAATCCCCCCGGCTCCACCAAATGATCAATCAAAGACGTCCACGGACGTCTTTTTTTGTGCCCAAAATCCGCCAATTCAAGGGCGATCCCAAACAGCACCGCCCCCTCCAGGCGATCATGCAGGGACAACGCCGAGCGCTCTCCCTGCATCGTCCATCACCCTCAGTTCTTCACCGTCTCTTCCAGCGACAGACGGCCCAATGGGCTCTGCTGGAAGTGCTCGATGTTTTTGCGCGAGATGTTGATGTACGGGCTGTAGTAGAGGTCGATCCAGTGGGTGTCCTGCTTGGCGATGGCCTGCAGCTCGGTGTACATCTGCTGGCGCTTGGCCGGGTCGGCCTCGACCCGGGCATCGGCTACCAGGGCCTTGACCTTGTCGTTCTTGTAGCGGGTCATGTAGTTCATGTTGGTGTCGTGCCCGAGGACGAAGGTGCTCTTCTGGTCGGGGTCGAGGATGTCGTTGGTCCAGTACATCACCGACAGGTCGTAGTCGCCGTCCACCAGCATCTGCCAGCTCTGGGTCGGGTCGACTTTCTGCAGGTTGGCAGTCACGCCCACGGCGGCCAGTTGCTGCTGGACCAGGACGGCGATCTGCTCGTCGGCCTCGTTGCCGGCATTGACCACGTAGTTGAGCTTCAGGCCCGAGGCCCCGGCATCCTTCAACAGCTGCTTGGCCTTGACCGGGTCATAGGGGCGCTGCGGGTTGTTGGCGTTGTGATACAGCGCGCCCTTGGGGATGTAGGAATAGGCCACCTGGCCCAGGCCGAAGGTCACGGTGTCGACCAGGGATTTCTTGTCGATCGCCATGTCCAGGGCCTGGCGCACTTCGGGTTTGCCCAGCAGGCCGTGATCGTGGTTGATCAACAAGTGATCTTCACGGGTGGACGGGTCCATGTGGATCACCAGGTTCGGGTCTTTCTTCAGGGTCTCGACCCGGGAGAACGGCACGAAGATCGCCGAGTCCAGCTCGCCGGCCTGGACCTTCAGCATGCGGGTGTTGTCGTCCGGGATGGAGATCCACTCCACGCCATCCAGGCTCACCTTGTCGGCCTGCCAGAAGTGCGGGTTCTTCTCCAGCACCACGCGCTCGCCGCGCAGCCATTCCTTGACGATGAAGGCACCCGAGGCCACGGGCTCCTGGGCATAGGCGTCCTCGCCGAGTTTCTCCATGGCCTTCTGCGACAGGATCGAGACGTTGGGCGTGGCCAGTTGCGCGAGGAAAGGCACGGACGGTGCCTTGAGGGTCACCACCAGGGTCTGCGGGTCGGTGGCTTGGGCCTTGTCGATGATCTTGTAGGAATCGCTCCACAGCGAGCCCTTGTTGTCGCGAATCCGCAGCAGGCTGAACGCGGCATCGCCAGCAGTGATCGGCGAGCCGTCGGAGAATTTGGCCGGTCGCAGCTTGAAGGTGTAGGTCAGGCCGTCGGCAGATACTTGCCAGCTTTCCGCCAAACCCGGCAGCAGCTTGGTGCCGGTGTTGTCGACCCGCACCAGCACGTCGTAGACGTTGGCAAAGACCCAGCTGTCGCGGTTCTGCGCGCTCTTGATCGGGTCGAAGGTGGTGCTTTCCTCACGGCAACCGATGGTCAGTACCCCAGCCGCCTGGGCGATACCGGCGGCCAACGAACAGAGGGTCAATGTGGCGGCGGTCAGCAACCGCAGGTGTTTCGAACGCATGGTCAAACTCCTTTTTGATGAACGTATTTCAAAGCACGGGTTCGGCGAGCACACAACGGTAGCTGTGCCCACCCAGGTTTCGATGGGGTGGCGGTGTTGCGGCGCAGGTGGATCGGGCCTGCCGGCAGCGCGGATGGAAGGCACAGCCGCCTGGCAGTTCCAAGGGGCTGGGTGGCTCACCCGGCAAGGGTTCGCTCGCCAAAGGCCGATGGGGGTCGATATGCGGGATCGACTGGATCAACGCAGCGGTATAGGGATGGCGCGGGGCACCGAACACCGCATCGGTAGGCCCTTGCTCGACGATCTGCCCCAGATACATCACCGCCACCCGGCTGCACAGGCGCTGGACGATCGCCAGGTCGTGGGCGATGAACAGGATCGCCAGGTTCATGCGCTCGCGCAGCTCCAGCAGCAGGTTGATGATCTGCCCCTGAATGGACACGTCCAGCGCCGCCACGCATTCATCGGCGACGATCAAGCGCGGTTCCACTGCCAGCGCCCGGGCGATCCCCACACGCTGGCACTGGCCGCCACTGAGCTCGCCCGGCTTGCGCCCGGCCAGTTCAGGGCGCAGCCCGACCAGGGTCAGCAACTCGTCGACCCGGCGCGCAATCAACGGCGCCGCGATCACGCCCTGTACCCGCAGCACTTCGGCTATGGCCTGGCCGATACTCAGGCGCGGGTTGAGCGCGGCATAGGGGTCCTGGAAGATCATCGCGGTCTGCCGGCGCAGGTGCTGGATATCCGGCTTGCGGCCGCGTGTCACGTCCACGCCATCGAACAGCACCTGGCCTGCGTGGATGTCATTCAGGCGCAGGATGGCGCGGCCCAAGGTGCTCTTGCCGCTGCCCGACTCGCCCACCAGCCCCAGGATTTCCCCGGGGGCAAGGTGCAGCGACACCCCGTTGACCGCTTGCAGCCACTGAGGCTTGAAACCGAACAGACCCGTGCCGGGAGCGGCGAAGCGCACCTCTAGGTCCTTCACTTGCAGCAGGTTCATGACGGGCTTCCAGCCAGCAAGGGGTAATGACAGGCCACCCGCGTGCCCTGCCCCAGGGCTTGCATGTCCGGCAGCGCCTGCGCGCAACGGCTGCCCGGCTGGAGGCAGCGGGGATTGAAACGGCAACCCGCCGGCAGGGCATCGAGCAACGGCGGCTGGCCGGCGATGGTACGCAGCCGGGCTTCACCGGCGCCATGGGTCGGCTGGCAACCGATCAGCGCCGCGGTATAGGGATGTCGTGGATGGGCCAGCAGCGCCTGCTTGTCGCCGTGTTCGCAGAGCCGGCCGGCGTACATCACCGCGATGGCATCGCAGGTCTGGGCGACCACGCCCAGGTCGTGGGTGATCATGATGATCGACAGCCCATGCCGGTCGCGCAGGTCCAGCAGCAGGCGCAGGATCTGCGCCTGCACGGTGACGTCCAGGGCCGTAGTCGGCTCGTCGGCGATCAGCACCTGGGGATTGCAGCCCAGGGCCACGGCGATCATCGCTCGCTGGCGCATGCCGCCGGAAAACTCGTGGGGGTAGCTGTCGATCCGCCGCTGCGGGTCGGGAATGCCTACCTGGCGCAGCACATCGATGGCCTTGGCCCGCGCCTCGCGCCTGGAGGCGCCCTGGTGCAGACGGATACCCTCGGATATCTGCTCGCCGATGCGCATCAGCGGGTCGAGATGACTGCTGGGGTTCTGGAAGATCATCCCCAGGCGCCGACCGCGCACACTGCGCATACCGCCCTCATCCAGTTGCAGCAAGTCCTGGCCGGCCAGTTGCACGGCCTTGCCCTGGACCCGCAGGTTGGTCGCCGGCAACAGGCGCATCAGCGCCCGGCAGGCCATGGTCTTGCCCGAGCCGCTCTCGCCCACCAGGCCAAGGATCTCGCCCTCGGCCAGGTCGAATGACAAGCGATCCACCAGGGTGACCTCACGGCCATCGTTTTGGGCGATCACGCTGAGTTCTTCGACACGCAATACCGGCGAGCTCATGGGCGCCCCCCGAAGTGCTCGGCGACGCCGTCGGCCAACAGGCTGAAGCCCATGGCCAGGGTGACGATGGCCAATCCCGGGAAAGTGCAGAGCCACCAGGCCGAGGTGATGAAGCTCTGGCCCTCGGCGACCATGGTGCCCCACTCCGCAGTAGGTGGTTGCACACCAAGGCCCAGGTAGCTGACCGCTGCGCCATTGAGCAGCACCAGCACCGCGTCGGACATGGAGAACACTATCGAGCCGAACAGCGCATTGGGCAGCAAATGGCGGAACAGGATGCGCCCATGGCCGAACCCCAGGCTCTTGGCCGCCAGGACGAAATCGCTGTGCTTGAGCACCAGGATCTGCGAGCGGATCAGCCGCGCGTAGGACACCCAGCCCACCAGGGCCATGGCGATGTAGAAGTTGCTCAGGCCCGGCCCGAGGATGGCCATGATCGCCAGCATCAGCACCAGGAACGGGAAGGCCAGGATCACATCGATCAAGCGCATGCACACCGTGTCGAAACGCCCGCCGATGTAACCGGCCAAGGCGCCGATGCAAGTGCCGATGAGGAACGGGAACAACACGCCGATCACCGCCAGTTGCAAGTCGATGCGCGCGCCCCAGATCACCCGGGAGAGGATGTCGCGCCCGAAGTTGTCGGTGCCAAAGGGATGGGCCAGGCTCGGCGCCAACAGGCGGATATCGGTGTTCTGCGCGATCGGGTCGAAAGGCGCGACCCAGGGCGCGCAGAGCGCCAGCAGCAACCAGCCGCCGACGATGGCCAGGCCCAGCACCGTGGCCAACCGGCCATTGCGCAAGCCCAGGCCCAGGCGCCCGGCGGGGATCGAGGCCTGGACGCTCATCGCATGTTCACCCGGGGATCGATCGCCACCGTCACCACGTCGGCGAGGAAGTTGACCAGCACCGTGGCGCAGGCCAGCACCATGGCCACGCCCTGCACCACCATGTAGTCACGGGTGAAGATGCCACGCACCAGCAACTGGCCGATGCCGGGAATGGCGAACAGGCTTTCGATGACCACCGTGCCGCTGATCAGCCAGCCGATGTTCACCGCCAGCAGGTTGACCGCCGGCACCAGCGAGTTGGGCAAGACATGCCGGCGAAAGATCGCCCCTTCGGACAAGCCTCGGGCCCGGGCAGCAGTGGCGTGGTCGGCCTGCAGCTCCATGAGCATGCTGGCCCGCAGGTTGCGCACCAGCACCGCCGATAGCGCCAGGGCAATGGTCAGGCACGGCAGGACCATGTGGTGCAGCTTGTCGGCCAGGGTGCGGCCATAACCCGAGACCGGGAACAGCCCCAACTGCACGCTCAACAGCAGGATCAGCATGATCCCCAGCCAGAACGCCGGCATCCCGAGGCCGGCGGTGGTGAACAGGCGGATCAGGTGATCGCTCCAGCCGCCCTTGTTGCGCGCCGCCAGCGTGGCCAGGGGAATGGCGATCAACAGCGCCAGCACCACGCTGCCGGACACCAGCAACAGCGTCGGCTCGATGCGGCTGGCAATCAGCTTGAGGGCATCGACCTTGTACAGCAGCGACTGGCCGAGATCGCCCTTGAGCAGGTTCTTGAGGAAATAGAAGTACTGCAGCCACAACGGCTGGTCGAGGCCGTACTGGGCACGGATCTTGATCAACGCATCCGGGGTACTGCGCGAGCCCAGCAACGCCCGTGCCGGGTCGCCAGGAATCGAGCGCACCAGCACGAAGGTGATCAGGCTGATGCCGAACAACACCGGCAACAGCTGCAGCGGGCGCGACAGGATGAAGCGATAACGCGCCAGGTTCATGCACTAGCTCCGGTGGCGCTGCAGAAAGTCCAGCAACACCGGGAAGTAGGCCTGGGGTTCTTCGTAGAACGGCATATGGCTGCTGTTGGGGAAGACATGCAACTGGGCATCCTTGAGCGCCATCTTCATGCGCATGGCGCAGGCCGGGGTCAGCTCGTCGTGCTGGCCGGTGGTGATCAGTACCGGCATCTGGAAGCTGGCCATCTCCTGGATGCGGTTCCAGTCCTTGAGATTACCGGTATAGAGGAATTCGTTGGGGCCCTGCATGGTGACGTACGGCCCCATGTTCCAGTCGCCCAGGGAACGGTTCACCGGTGCCGGCCATTGGTCCAGGCGGCACACGTGCCGGTAGTTGAGCAGGGTGACCGCGGCCTGGTACTGGGGATGATCCAGGGTGCCCATGGCCTCGTGGCGCTGCATCATGGCCAAGGTCTCGCTGCCCAGGGCGCTGCGCAGGCGCTCCAGTTCCAGGGACAGGTGCGGCAGGTCGCCGGCGGTGTTCTCCAGGATCAGGGTCTTGAGGGCCTGGGGATGATGGATAGCGTATTCGATCCCCAGCCAGCCACCCCAGGAATGCCCCAGCAGGTGGACCTGGCCCAGCTCCAGGGTCTGGCGCACGGTCTCCACCTCGGCCACGTAGCGGCCGATATCCCACAGCGCCGGATCGGTGGGCCGGTCCGAGGCGCCGGTGCCCAGCTGGTCGAAGGCAATCACCCGCAACCCATGCTCCTTGAGCCAGCCATGGCTATCGCGCAGGTAATCGCAGGGCAGGCCCGGGCCGCCGTTCAGGCACAACAGCACCTCATCGCCTTCGCCAAAGCCATAGGCCACCAGTTTGTGACCATCGACTTGCACTTCGTATCGCTGGTCTGGCTCGACTTCACGCCACATCCTTGTTCTCCATCTGGTCAATGCCCTTTTGGCGAAACCTTACCGAGGAAGCCGTACGTCCATAACCTAGTATTTCCTATAGGTTTGGTCTGGCAGTCCTTTGTCCGGGCGTGGCATTCTACCGGCCCGATTTCAGGATTGAAATTGCCAAGGGAGCTGAATGGATGCAGACCAAGCTGTCTGATTTCAATGCCCGTCTCGTGTCCGGCAGGAGCCTGGACGAACAGATGGACAACGTATTGCGCATGGCCCAGGCGCTGGGCTTCGATGCCCTGGTCTACGACTACAGTCCGGTACCGCTGGACCACGAGGGAATATTGCTCACCCCTTCGGTGGTCAGGCTGCGCAACACCCCCGATGACTGGCAGTCGCTCTGGTGCCAGGAAGGCTTCTACCAGATCGATCCCGTCCAGCACGTGGCGGTCGATGCCGTTTCCCCTTTTGCCTGGTCCTATCGCCCGGAAGACGAGACAGTGCTGCAGCGGTTCATGGACCGCAACCATGCGCCCGTGATCAGCTACCTGCATGATTCGCAGATGACTTGCGGGGTCACGGTGCCGATCCATCTGCCCAAGGGCGGTTTCGCCACCCTGACGGGGCTGCGCTCGGACACCAGCGCCAGTTCCCTCGCCGATGCCCGCCAGGCCCTGGGGGATTTCACCCTGATCTCCCACGCCCTGCAGGAGGCGGCCTTCCCGCTGCTGGCCAAGGAGTCCCCGGCCTGCCGGATCCACCTGACCAAACGCGAGCGCGAGTGCTTGAAACTCGCGGCCGACGGGCTGACAGCGGCCGAAATCGCCAGCCGCCTGAACCGCTCGCTGGCCACCATCACCCTGCACCTGACCTCGGCGATGCACAAGCTGGGTGCCAAGAACCGGGTCCAGGCCGTGGTCAGGGCGACCCACTACCGCCTCCTGGATAGCTGAGCCGGCAAAAACCTATCTGTTTCTCTAGTTATCCCGAGGACCGCGCCCCGGTATCTTGTGTTGCAGGGTTTTTCACAGAGCGGCATGAAATGGAATTTCTCGCAACACGCGAAGGCTTTGCATCTTTTGGTCCCTATCAGACCTGGTATCGCATCACCGGCGACCTGGACAGCGGCTACACGCCGCTGGTGATCATCCATGGCGGCCCGGGCTGCACGCACGACTACCTCGACGCCTTCAGCGACATCGCCAGCAGCGGGCGCCCGGTGATCCACTACGACCAACTGGGCAACGGCCACTCGACCCACCTGCCGGAAAAAGACCCTGCGTTCTGGAACCTGCAACTGTTCCTCGAAGAACTGGACAACCTGCTCGACCACCTGCGTATCAGCAACGACTACGCGCTGCTGGGGCAGTCCTGGGGCGGCATGCTGGCCAGCGCCCATGCGGCCCGGCAGCCGGCCGGCCTGCGCGCGCTGATCGTCGCCAACTCCCCGGCGGACATGCGCACCTGGGTCGAGGAAGCCAATCGTCTGCGCCAGCTCCTGCCAGAGGATGTGCAGCAGACGCTGCTCGAGCACGAGCGGGTTGGTAACTACGGGGCCGCCGAATACCTCGCCGCATCACGGGTGTTCTACGACCGCCATGTGTGCCGGATCAGCCCCTGGCCGGACGAAGTGGCGCGCACCTTCGCCCAGGTCGATGCCGACCCGACCGTCTACCACGCCATGACCGGCCCCAACGAATTCCACATCATCGGCAACACCAAGGACCTGTCCATCGTCGATGGCCTGCACCGGATCAAGGTGCCGACCCTGTTGATTTCCGGGCGCCACGACGAAGCCACGCCAACCGTGGTCAAGCCGTTCCTGGATCTCGTGCCGGATATTCGCTGGGCGCTGTTCGAAGCCTCCAGCCACATGCCCCACATCGAGGAGCGCATGGCCTGCATGGGCACCGTGGTGAAATTCCTCGACGAATCCCTGGCCCGCTGATTTCCCCCTCGCCCCAGGCCTCTCGCGGCCTGGGCCGGCAGGCGCCGGGCTCAGCGCTCGGACATCACCACCATCACCTCGGCGTCTTCCACGCCTTCGGCCAGGTAGATATGGCCGATGCTGCTGTTGAAGTAGGCGGTTTCCTGCGGCCCGATGCTCACCTGCTCCCCCGTCTCGAACTGGATGCGCACCCTCCCGGACAGCACCAGGGCGAACTCCTGCCCGGGGTGGCGGATGTAGTCCTCGAACTGCTGCAGCTCACGGGCGAAGATCCGCGCATACATGGGCGTCATGTTGCGCCCGGGAAAGTCGCCGGCCATGGGGTGGTAGTCATAGTTGCCGGTGCTGTAGCCCGGGGCATCGGCGATGGTGGTGCTGACCACCGTGGGCTGCACCGCCCGGCTGGCCATGGCCGACGGGGCGAATAGCTGGGCGATGTCCACACCCAAGGCCCGGGCCGCCGCCGCGAGCTTTTCATAACTCACCGAAACCTGGGCCAGCTCCATTTTCGACAAGGTCGACAGCGCCACGCCGGAGCGCTCCGAGAGCTGCTTGAGGGTCAGTTTCTGCGCCTTGCGGATGCTGCGCAGGCGCGCCCCGACCTGGGTCCGGTCGGTCAGTGGATGGGCGGGGGAGCACGAGGCGGGCTGGGCTCGGTCGGCACTCATGGAGGCTCTCTGTCAGGCGGATAAGGACTGCCGCGACAGGAGCCGGGGCCAATGGCGAAATATTACCCCATGATTCCCGGTTGACTGGAAAATTCTCATATCTTAGATTTCTCGTATGCGAGAATTTATCTCGCAGCCCTTTTCCGGACAATGAAGGTAGTTCGCCATGCACGACACCCAATGCTTCGATTTCGTCATCATCGGCGGCGGTATCGCCGGAGCCTCCCTGGCCTACCGCCTGGCCGGCCAGGCCAGCGTGCTGGTGCTGGAACGCGAATCGCAGCCGGGCTATCACGCCACCGGGCGCTCGGCGGCGATGTTCATGGAGGCCTACGGCACCCCGCAGATCCAGGCCCTGACCCGCGCCAGCCGGGCCTTCTATCAACGGCCTCCGGAAGGCTTCAGCGAGCACCCGCTGCTCGAACCCCGGGGTTGCCTGTACGTCGCCAACCACGAACAGCTGGATCAATTGCAGCAGACCTACGACGAAACCCGCGCCCGCTCGGCCAATGTGCGCCTGATCGACGCCGACCAGGCCCAGGCGCTGGTGCCCTGCCTGCGTCCCGAGGCCATCGCTGGCGCCATGCTGGAAACCGCCGCCCAGGACCTGGACGTGCACGCCCTGCATCAGGGCTTCCTGCGGGCCATGCGCCGAGCCGGCGGGGTCTTGCAGTGCGACGCGCAGATAGTCGAGGCCACCCGCGAAGACCGCCAATGGCTCCTCAGGCTCAAGGATGGCCGGCAGGTGCAGGCCCGCAGCCTGGTGAACGCCGCCGGCGCCTGGGCCGACGAAGTGGCCCGGTTGTGCGGCGTGGCGCCCGTGGGCCTGCAACCTTGCCGGCGCAGCGCCTTCACCTTCGAAGGTCCACAAGACACCGACTTCAGCCGCTGGCCGGCAGTGATCGGCATCGACGAAAGCTTCTACTTCAAGCCCGATGCCGGCCAGCTGCTCGGTTCCCCGGCCAACGCCGACCCGGTGCCGCCCCAGGACGTGATGCCCGAGGAGCTGGACATCGCCACCGGCATCTACCACATCCAGAACGCCACCTCGCTGAACATCCGCCGTCCGCGCCACAGCTGGGCCGGCCTGCGCTCCTTCGTCGCCGATGGCGACCTGGTGGTGGGCTGGGACGACGACCGCGAAGGCTTCTTCTGGCTCGCGGCCCAGGGCGGCTACGGCATCCAGTCGGCCGCCGGTGTCTCGCAACTGGCCTGTGCCCTGTTGCTCGGCCAACCGGTCCCCGAAGAACTGCTCAGCCAGGGCGTCGACCCGCAGCGCCTGGCCCCGGCACGCTTGCGTTAATCCAAACCCCGTCCACGAGGAATACTCCATGTCCAACGAAATCCAGCGTTACCCCAGCTCCCTGCCCCTGCCCTTCTCCAGGGCGATCCGGGTCGGCGGCTTCCTGTTTCTCTCCGGGCAGATCCCCATGAGCGCCGAAGGCGAAGTGGTACGTGGCGATATTCGCGTCCAGACCGACGCGGCCATGCAGCGCATCGGCGACACCCTGGCCGAGTGCGGCGCGAGCTTCGACCAGGTGGTGAAAAGCACCGTCTGGATCACCGACATGCAGCACTTCGCCGGCTTCAACGAGGTGTACCAGGGCTACTTCAAGAACGGTTTCCCGGTGCGCTCCACGGTCGCTGCGCAACTGGCGCTGGGCGTGGACGTAGAGATCGAAGTCCAGGTCTGGGTCGGGGACAACTGAGCCACCCGCCCAACCTTCAAGTGCGATGCCCAGGATGACCACGGCCCTCCAGCGCCGTGGCGTCCTCCTTACATAACAAGAACAATCCGAGGCCAATCGTCATGAAAGAAAGTCTGAAGATCGCCGGCGCCTTCGTCGGTGTGATTGTCGGGGCGGGGTTCGCCTCCGGCCGGGAGCTGCTGCTGATGTTCGTCGACTTCGGCGTCTGGGGCTTGCTCGGGGCCGTGGTCAGCGCCGCGCTGTTCACCTTCCTCGGCATGGCCCTGGCCAGCCTGGGCAGCCGCTTGCGGGCTGCTTCGCATAAAGACGTGGTGCATGCCCTGTGCGGCCGGCACCTGGGCGCCCTGGTGGACCTGATGATCACCTTCTTCATGTTCGCCGTGACCGTGGTCATGCTCGCCGGCGGCGGCGCCCTGCTGGAGCAGCAGTTCGGCATCCCGGCCATCACCGGCAGCGTGCTGGTGACCCTGGTGGTGGTGGCCATCGTCTGCCTGGACGTGCACAAAGTGATCGGCATGATCGGCGCGGTGACCCCGTTTCTCATCATCACCGCCGTGGGCATCGCCCTGTACGGCGCCGCGACCCGCCACCTGGACTTCGAGCAACTCGACCACCTGGCCAGCCAGCAACAGGCCGGGGCCAGCCACTGGCTGCTGGGCGCCCTGCTCTACGTCTCCTACAACATCGTCGCCGGGGTGCCGATCCTGGCGATCATGGGTGGTGCGGCCAAGGGTGAGAAACAGGCAATGTGGGGCGGCATCCTTGGTGGCGCCTTGCTGGGCGTCTTGATGCTGGTGATGAGTCTGGGCCTGCTGTCGCGCCTGGACAGCGTGGCACAGTTGCCAATGCCGATGCTGTCGATCGCCAGCGAAGTCTCGCCGACCCTGGGCCTGCTGATGGCGCTGATCATCTTCTGCATGATCCTCAACACCGCCGTCGGCACCCTGTACTCCTTCTCCGCCCGCCTGCTGCCCGCCGGCACCCGGCAGTTCCGCATCGGCTCGATCCTGGCCGGGGCCCTGGCCTTCGTCGGCAGCCTGGTGGGCTTCATCAGCCTGGTGGGCCAGGTCTACCCGTTCTTCGGCTACCTGGGGTTCCTGCTGATCGCCGCCGTGATCATCGGCTGGCTGCGCCCACGGCGGCTGGCCATGGCGTAAGGCGCCAGCTCGGATAGGCTCGGTACAAGCCACAAAAGCCCGGCCTGAACCGACAGCGGGTGCCCGAAGGCACCCGCTGTCTCGTTGCGCCAGGCAGCCCTACGGCTGAACCGGCTCGGCCTGCGCCAGGGCATGCACCGAGCCACCGGCCAGCTTGCGCAGGGTCACGTAGAACACCGGGGTCAGGAACAAGCCCAGGAGCGTCACCCCGAGCATGCCGAAGAACACCGTAATCCCGGTCGCGGCGCGAATCTCGCTACCGGCGCCCGTACCGATCAGCAACGGCACAGCCCCGGCGATGAAGGCCACCGAAGTCATGACGATCGGCCGCAGACGCAGGCGGCAGGCCTCCAGCGCCGCGTCGACGATACCCCAGCCCTGGGCTTCCAGCTCCCGGGCGAACTCGACGATGAGGATCGCGTTCTTGCAGGCCAGGCCCATCAGCACCACCAACCCGACCTGGACGAACACGTTGTTGTCGCCACCGCTGAGCCATACCCCGCTCAGCGCCGCCAGCATGCACACCGGCACGATCAGGATCACCGCCAGGGGCAGGGTCCAGCTTTCATAGAGCGCCGCCAGCACCAGGAACACCAGCATCACCGCAAGGGGGAAGACCACCAGCGCCGCATGGCTCTGGGTCACCTGTTGATAACTCAGGTCGGTCCACTCCAGGACGATGCCCTTGGGCAGCACCTGGTCGGCGATCTCCTGCAACTTGACCAGGGCCTGGGCCGAGGACAGCTGCTTGGGGTTGGCATCGCCGATCATCCCCGCCGCCGGGTAGCCGTTGTAGCGCACCACCGGGTCCGGGCCGAAGGTGTGGGTGACGGTGATCATCGCTGCCAGCGGCACCATCTCGCCCCGGTCGTTGCGTACCCGCAGCGCGCCGATGTCCTCGGCGCTCTGGCGATAACGGGCGTCGGCCTGGGCCATCACCCGGTACACCCGCCCGAACAGGTTGAAGTCGTTGACGTAGGCCGAGCCCAGGTAGACCTGCAAGGTGTTGAACACATCGCTCAGGGCCACACCCTGGGCCTTGGCCTTGACCCGGTCGACCTGCACCTCCAGCTGGGGAATGTTGGCCTGGTAGGAACTCACCGGGAAGCTCATGCCCGGGGTCCGGGCCACGGCCGCCTGGAAGGCGCTCATGGCCCCTTGCAGGGCGCCGTAGCCCAGGCCCTCGCGATCCTCCAGGTACAAGGCGTAGCCCGAGCCGTTGCCCAGGCCCTGGATCGGTGGCGGCAACAGCGCATAGGCGAAGCCTTCATGCAGTTGCGACAGCTTGGCGTTGAGCTCGGCGTTGATCTGCGCGGCGCTGCGGGTGCGCTGGTCGAACGGCTTGAGGATGATGTACGCCGCCATCACGTTGGGCGTATTCACCCCCTGCAAGGCATTCAGGCCACTGAAGGCCGGCGCCATGTCCACGCCTTCCACGCTCAGGGCGGTCTCGATGACCTTGCGCGTCAGCTCGTCGGTGCGCGACAGCGACGACCCCTCGGGCAGCTTGGTGCCGGCGAACAGGTAGAGCTTGTCCTGGGTCGGGATGAAACCGCCGGGCACGATCTGGAACAGCCAGACCGTGGCCACCAGCAACAGGCCGTAGATCGCGAAGACACTGCCGCGATGACGCAGGATCCCGGTGACCGATCCCTGGTAGCGCTCGGAGCTGCGATTGAAGAAGCGGTTGAAGACCTTGAAGAAGCCGCCCAGCAGGCGCTGGATCAAGCGTTCCAGAGGGTCCTTGGGGGCATCGTGGGGCTTGAGCAGCTTGGCCGCCAGCGCCGGCGACAGAGTCAGCGAGTTGATCGCCGAGATCACCGTGGAGATGGCGATGGTCACCGCGAACTGCTTGTAGAACTGCCCGGTGACGCCCGAGAGGAAGGCCATGGGCACGAACACCGCACACAGCACCAGGGCGATGGCGACGATCGGCCCGGAGACCTCCTTCATCGCCCGGTGCGCGGCCTCCCGCGGGCGCAGGCCCTGGGCGATGAAGCGCTCGACGTTCTCCACCACCACGATGGCGTCGTCCACCACGATGCCGATGGCCAGCACCATGCCGAACAGCGTCAGGGTGTTGATCGAGTACCCCAGCAGGTAGAGCCAGGCGAAGGTGCCGATGATCGACACCGGCACCGCCAGCAGCGGAATGATCGAAGCCCGCCAGGTCTGCAGGAACACGATCACCACCAGCACCACCAGGATCACTGCCTCGATCAAGGTGTGCTGCACTGCGGCGATGGACTCGCGGACGAACACCGTCGGGTCCCAGATCGCCTTGTAGGCCACATCCTCGGGGAAGGTCTGCGCCAGCTCGTCGAACTTGGCATAGACCGCATCGGCCACCTGCAAGGCGTTGGCCCCCGGCAGCAGGAAGATGCCCACGGTGGCCTGCTCCTTGCCGTCCAGGGAGGCACGCAGGGTGTAGTCGCCAGCCCCCAGCTCGATGCGCGCCACGTCGGACAACCGCACCACCTGGCCGTCCCTGCCGGACTTGAGCACGATATCGCCGAACTCCTGCTCGCTGCGCAGGCGTCCGCGAACGTTGATCGACAACAGGAAATCGGCCTTCTGCGGCGATGGTTCGGCCCCCAGCTGGCCCGCCGAGACCTGCACGTTCTGCTCGCGCACGGCGCTCAGCACGTCGGCCGCCGTCAACCCGCGAGACGCCAAAGCATCGGGGTCCAGCCACAGGCGCATGGCGTAGTCGCCGGAGCCATAGACCCCGACATCACCGATGCCGGGCAGGCGCGACAGCGCATCCTTGACGTGCAGGGTCAGGTAGTTGCGCAAGTACAGCGAGTCGTAGTGGCCTTCCTTGGAATACAGGCTGACGTACATCAGCGGGGTCGGCGACTGCTTCTGGGTGGTGACGCCGTATTGCCGCACCTCCTCTGGCAAGCGTGACAACGCCTGGCTGACGCGGTTCTGCACCCGCACTGCGGCGGCGTCCGGATCGATGCCGGGGCTGAAGGTCACGGTCAGGGCCAGGGTGCCGTTGGAGCCGGCCACCGACTTCATGTACATGATGCCTTCGACGCCGTTGATCGCCTCCTCCAGGGGCACCGCCACCGACTCGGCGATTTCCTTGGGGTTGGCGCCGGGATAGGTGGCGCGGACCATGACGCTGGGCGGCACCACCTCGGGGTATTCCCCGGAGGGCAGCAGCGGGATCGAGATCAGCCCCAGGGCGAAAATGATGATCGACAAGACAATGGCGAAGATCGGCCGGTCGATGAAGAACTTCGAGAAATCCATGTTCCGTCTCCGTCAGTGGGCCGACAACGCCGGGGCATCAGGGCTCAACGACGGCTTCGCGACGGGCGGCGCCACCTCCTTGGGGCGGATCGGCATGCCGGGGTAGAAGATCTTCTGTGCGCCGCTGACCACCACCTGGTCGCCTGGGGCCAGGCCCGACTCGATCACCCGCAAGCCATCGAGCAAGCGCCCGAGGGTCACGTCCTTGCGCACGGCCTTGTCCTCCGGGCCCAGCACATACACGTACTTGCGGTTCTGGTCGGTGAGGATCGCGCGATCGTCCACCAGCAGCGCCTGG
Source organism: Pseudomonas piscis (assembly GCF_009380155.1). GTDB lineage: Bacteria > Pseudomonadota > Gammaproteobacteria > Pseudomonadales > Pseudomonadaceae > Aquipseudomonas > Aquipseudomonas piscis. The sequence goes on from NZ_WHUV01000008.1 coordinate 74,023, forward strand.
GTTTCCCCGGCGCCCTCCAGGCGCACCCGCGCATACAGCCCGGGGGTCAGCTTGCCGTCGGGGTTAGGTAGCACCGCCCGGGCGCGGATGGTGCCGGTGGTGGCATCCACCCGGTTATCCAGGAAGTCCACCTGGCCGCTGAAGGGGAAACTGTCGCGCTGGCTGGCCAGGCCGACCCGCACCTGATGGGCCAGCCCCGGGCGGGCACCCGCCACGGCCTGGTCGCTGTAACGCAGGAAGCTGTGCTCGTCGGCATCGAAGTAGACGTATATCGGGTCCTGGGACACCACTGTGGTCAGTACTGTCTGGTCGGCTTGGGCCAGGTTGCCCGCGGTGATCTGCGCCCGCCCGGCGCGCCCGGCGAACGGCGCCCGTACCTGGGTGAACCCCAGGTTGAGCCGGGCCATGGCGACATCGGCGATGGCCGCATTGACCTGGGCCTGGCCCTGGCCCAGGGAGGCGCTGCGGATATCGCCCTCCTCGCGAGAAATCGCCGCCTGGCGAACCAGCGCCTGGCCGCGCTGGTCCTGGGCCTTGGCCAGGCGCAGCGAAGCCTGGGCCTGCTGCAGGCGCGCCTCGGCGCTGGCCAGGGCCTCACGGTAAGGCCGCGGATCGATCTCGAACAGCACCTGGCCCTGGCGCACCTGTTCACCATCGCGAAACGCCACCCGGTCGACATAACCGCTGACCCGAGGCCGCAGGTCGACGGTGTCCACCGCACTGATGCGCCCATTGAACTGGTCCCACTCGCGGATACTGCGCAAGGCCAGGGTACTGACCTCCACCTCCGGAGCCTGCGCCGCCGGGGGCGCCTTGCTTTCACCACAGGCCGCCAAGGCCAGGACCACGCCGTACAACGCCACACCTCGCGATACACCACGGGCCCGGTAGAGAACTCGCTGGGCTGAATTCACGAACATGCACTCCCCGACAATCGAACATTGGTTTTTTGCTGCCGGCACGGTACAAGTTAAAGTCAACTTTAAGTAAAGCCCTCCCAGGAGCGAGCATGTATTCCCAAGGCGATCCTCACCTGACCATCACCGAAATCGCCCGACGCAGCGGAGTCAACGCCTCGGCGCTGCGTTTCTACGAGTCCCGCGGGCTGATCAATTCAGCCCGTTCCGGCAGCGGCCACCGGCGCTATCCACGCTCGGTGCTGCGGCGCGTGGCCTACATAGTGTTCGCCCAGCGGGTGGGCTTCTCCCTGGAGGAAATCAGCGAGCAGCTCGACGGCCTGCCCAACAACCACGCCCCCATGGGCGAAGACTGGCAACGCCTGTCCGCCACCTGGAAAGCCCGGGTGCAACAGCGCATCGCCGAGCTGGAACGGCTGAACATGAGCCTGGAGGAATGCATCGGCTGCGGCTGCATGTCCATGGACCATTGCAAGATGAACAACCCGGGGGACATCTACTCGCGCAACGGCTGCGGCGCCCGGCGCTGGATCGGCGACGAGAAGATCGATGTGGAGGAATTGCGGGGGGAAGCTTGAGTTTCTGGCAGCTCAGTGGCTATCGGGGCTGCCAGCGTGTGCCTGGAGCTAGCCGAAGGTTCTCATGAACGGCTCGGCACACTGCCTGATTGCGGCGACGACCTGCGGTGCTTGTTCAACCCATTCTGGCGAACGGGCCAACACTCGCTCCACAACTTGTAGCTGCTCGCGAATGACCTCTTCAGGCCGCGCTACATCACAGACCCTGGCAAATTCCAGCAAGCCTTGGCGCGAAGAGAACAGAGACTTGTTGCCAAGCAGATCCAGTGCAAGGACATCTTCCGGAATGTACGCGGTGGTATTGACGATGTCGTAGGCCGGCGCAAGCCGTGCGTTGCGCTGGGTAGGATCGGAGTACAACAGGCCAAAATTCTTCAGGTGGGCATCGCCATTACCCACGATGCAACTCAGGCTTACCATGGCAAACAACTGGTCTAGCGAGCCCCGCACGTGCTCGGGCGCACAGAACAGGCGGACTGCCTTGGCAATCGCCGAATAACTCTTGCTGTACTTCTGTTCGGTGCCCAGCCCCATCAGCGCAGCCATGTCCTCGAACCCCAGTGGGTCGAGCCGCTCGTCCCGATCGAAGCGACGCATGACGAACAATTTGCCGTTGGCGGATAGATAGAACTCCGGAACCGCAATTCCCGCCTCCCGGGCCATGGACATACAAAGAAATTCGTTGATCGCCAGCCCTGGAAACTCATCCCGGCCACTTTTGATGATCAAGTCGGAAGTCTTCGAGGTAAAACGCGCTGGCATGGTGTCCTGCTGCTCAGGCACCAGCACCTTGGGCTGAACACCCGAGATACCGGCGCGCAGGATGTAGCGATCCACCAGGCCAGCGAAAATATCCTCGGTACCGTCCCAGGCCAGGATTTCCTCAAGCCGTTCTCCGGCAAACTGCTGGCGTTGCAAGAGCGCATCGATTTCAGGGGAGTGCACCATTACCCGGCCGATGGGAGAACTGCTGCCAGACAGGGCCAACAGCAACATGGGATCGATGCTCACCAACTTGGCCAGACGGTTGCGCAACTGCTCCAGAACATAACCTTCCGGCAGGTTCATCTGGAAAATCGGGTGCAGTTCGCGGTAGCGGTATTCCTCCAGGCGCACAGGCATCAACAGACTGATAGCGGCCTGGGCCACGGCGTCTTCGTGGTAGCGAAACAGATAGTCCCCGGCGGTATTGAAGACCTTTCCGCTCCCACCCTCTGGCGTTGCCACTTGCAGCATGGCCGGCATCACTCGAACACTCCCTGGATCTCGTCCAACGTGGGCATGGCGGCAGGCATCAGAGTGAACTCACAGTCCAGAGCTGCCAGTACTCGTGCGTACGCCATCATGCCCACCGACAAATCGCCCCTTTCGATGGTTATGACTTTCTGCCGGGTAATGCCCGCCAGGGAGGCCAAGCTGGCCTGGGTCAACCCGCGGTTCAGGCGGCGCTGGCGAATCTGCTCACCTAGACGCAATGTGATGAGTGCATGATCCATGTTCTATATACGTAACAATCAAATATAAAAGTAACGTATACATTACCTATAAAAAACATCAAAGCGACTCCGACCAGTTGCATTCGAGGCCCCAGGAAAAGCAGCTTCTGACCATCGGCGATACGGATTCCAGCCGCTATTGCTGACTTCTACGAACAACTGTATTGAGCATACCTGCCTGTTTCCCCCAGGCCGCGCCACGTACCTTGGCCCCACTGCAACCTGCCAAGGATTTTCCCATGTTCAATCGCTTGATCCTGCCCTTCACCCTGGTGTTTTCCATCGGTGCGGCCCATGCCGCCGATACCCAGAAGTGGTACCCCTCCAAATACGGCGCGCAAGACGAGATCGGCGCGGTCAACCTGCTGGATGCCCAATCGGTGCTCGATGCCGCGAAGCTGATCAAGACCGGCAAGACCTACCCGCTGGCGGTGCCCATCGACAAGAACCTGCCGGCCTTCCGCCACCGCAGCTTCCACCTGACCAACGTGCAACCCGGCGAAGCCGGCGGTACCTCCCTGGGGCCCAACAAGTTCACCTTCAACGATGAACTGGTGGTGGGCTGGACCGGGGTCGGCACCCAGCTCAACGGGATCGGCCACATCGGTATCGACAACGTCTACTACAACGGCAATCGCGCGGCGGACTTCGTCAGCGTCGAGGGCGTGAAGAAGCTCGGCATCGAGAAAGTGCCGCCGATCGTGACCCGGGGCGTGGTGCTGGACATGACCGCCGTCTACGGCGAGGCCATAGTCCCGGAGAAGACCGAGTTCACCGTCGCTGACATCCAGAAAGCCCTCGACCTGCAGGGCGTCAGCATCCGCAAGGGCGACGTGGTGCTGTTCAACACCGGCTGGCTGGAGCTGATCGGCAAGGACAACCAGAAATTCCTCGCGGTCGAGCCCGGTATCGGCATGGAGGCCGCCAAGTGGCTGGTGGACAAGCAGATCGTGGCCTTCGGCGGCGACACCTGGGCCTCGGAAATCTACCCGGCCAAAGATGGCCAGGAGTTCCCGGTCAACCAGTACATGCTGGCCAAGAACGGCATCTACAACCTGGAGCTGATCGACAGCCGGGCGCTGGTCCGGGACAAGGCCTGGGAGTTCATGTTCGTCCTCGGCCAACCGCTGTACAAAGGCTCGACCCAGGTCAACATCAACCCGGTGGCGATCCACTGATCGGCTGACCCGGATACGACCCGGCCGCGCCCTTCTCGGAAGGCGCGGCTTTTTTATCGCCCTTCCTCAAAGCGGGCGCTCCATGACCAGGGTCCGCTCCTCGCCGTCGAACTGCTCGCGCACCGTGCGAAACCCCAGGCGCGCGTAAAAACCTTCGGCGGTGATCGAGGCCGGGACAATCAACGACTGCTCGCCGGCCTCCCTGGCCGCTTGCTGCAAGACGGTCATCAGGTGCCGACCGACACCGCGCTTATGCCAGGAGGGCTCGACGAACATGGTACGCACCACATTGGCGTCCAGGCTGGCGGTACCCACCAGCACGCCATCGACCCAGGCGACGAACATCCGCCGGCGCTGCATCAGTTGCAGTACCCCGGCGGCGGTGAAACTGTGCCGGACCCGTTCGATCACGCTTGCCGGGTAATCCCGGGCATTGCTGGTGAGCAGCGCCGCCAGGATCACCTGGCTGATCCGCGTGGCATCGGCCGCTGCGGCTTCCCGTACCTGACACTGCATGAGCGCTCCCTGCCTGGCCCTGGTCAAAGGGTCAAATTACGTTGTGGAGTGCCGGTTGCCAAGGCGCTAGGGCAACTTGAACACCAGGCTGGCATTGTCGTTCAGGCGTCCCTCGTACACCGGTTGGAGCTGTTCCAGCGAGGTGCCTCGGAGCTTGTCGCGCTCCTTGCGTGCAACTATCACCCAGGAGCCGTGGGGGAGCCGGTTCAACTGGTCTGCAGCATCGCCCATGACGAACAGCGGACGCTCGTCGTAGTCCAGGTTCATCATGTAGCGCACCGCCCCCGTGTCCTGGCCGAGGTCGAAGAACACCAATGGCCCTGGGCGCTCGGCACGCAAGCGCTCGACCTGGGAGACGAAGCCCCGGGTGTCGTATTGCCGGTCCTTGGCCGGGTCCAGCACCGATACCAGCAGCAACCATTGCGCCGCCAGGGCCAGGCCACTGAGCAGCACCAGGCGGCGTCCCTGGTCTGCCACGGTGCGCCGCCAGTGATACAACGCCAGCGCTTGCAGCAAGGCGAAGATGACGACCAGCAACGGCATCGACACCGGCGGCCAGTAGCCGTGCTTGTGCCAGCTGTGGCGCAGGATGAACAACACCACGATGCATAGCCCCGGCAACAAGGCCACCAGCCACTGGTAACCCTGGCCCAGGCGGGCCAGCCACCCCTTGGCGTTGAGCAAGCCATAGGCCGCCACGGCAGCGAACATCGGCACCATGGGCAGGATGTAGTAGGCGCGCTTGAAGTGGGGCAGCGACAGCCCGACCAGGATCATCAAGCCACAAGCTCCCAGGCGCAGCACCAGTTGCAACTGCGCATCGACATGGCGTCGGGCCCACTGGCGCCGTAGCACCCAGAGCGTGGCCAGGGCCAGGGGCACGACCGGAAAGTAACGGTACAGCGACAGCTGGAAGTAGAAGTAGAACGGCTCGCCGCTTTCATCCAGGCGCCCACGCACCTGCATGCCGTAGACCTGCTGGACAAAACCGTCACCGCCACTGATATAGGCAAGCTTCATCAACAGCCACCAGCAGCCGGCCAGGAGCACCAGCCCCGCGATGCCGTAACCCACTACACGTGTGAACATCGCCTTGCGCGCTTCTGGGGTACGAGCATCGCCCAGCAACCAGTAGAAGCAGATCACGCCACACACCTCCACCAACCCCAGGGGCCCGCGGATGGCAAAAGCCAGCACCAGCAGCGGCAACACCGCCAGTTGTCGCCACCGCGAGCCCTGCTGCTCGCCGGAATGCAGCAGGTAGAAAGCGCCCAGGCACAACAGGGAAATCATCTGGTCCAGGCAAACCGAGCGCGACTTGTCGAGCAACTGGCTGGTCAGCGCCGTGAGCAGTACCGACAGCAGGGCCCAGGTCCGCCTCTGGGGCGCCAGCAAGCGATACAGCAGGGCCAGCACCCCGGCCGAGGCCAGGGCTGTGGGCAGGATATTGGCCAGATGGTTGGGGGCGCCGAATGCCTGGGCGAACAGGTAGCTGAGAAAGGTCGCGGTCCCGGGGTAATCCGGATAGGGCTGGCCATAGGTGGTGGGAAACAAACTGGCACCGTGGCGGAACATCTCCTGCAGGAAAAACGCCCAGCGCCCATCGAAGCCCTGGGGCTGCTCGTCCCAGATGCCCCAGGTGAACAACACCAGCGCCACCAGGTACACCGCCCAGGACTCTGCACCGAAACGTTTTTCTCGAACCATCTTCGCTCCACCAGAAAGTGCCGTTGCCAGGGCTCGGCGCAAAGCAGGCAATGTTGCCGGAGCGAGCACTGAACAGTGCCTGAACGTCCGTTGAAAACCGCTGCGCTTCGTCAGCGGGCCAGCGCCACCCGGCGCCAGCGCACCTGGCCCACCACCAGCGCCAGCAGGACCAGGGCCATGGACAATCCGTCGTCCAAGCTGATGCCTTGGCCCAGCAACAACATCGAGCCTGCGGTACCGAACAGCGGAATCAACAGCGACAAGGGCGCCACCCGTGACACCGGGTACTCACGCAGCAGCAGGTTCCACCCCCAGTAGCAGAAGTGCGTCGCGGCATAGACCTGGAACAACAGCGACAGCACGGCGCTCCAGCGGAGTTGCCCAAGCACTTGCACGAAGGGCGCCGGGCCATGGACCAACCAGGTCAGCGCCAGCAACGGCAGCGGCGCGAAGAGACTGGCCCAGACCACGAAGGCGAATACCTCGCGCACCCCGCAGCGCTTGATGATCACGTTGCCCAGGCTCCAGCTGAAAGCGCTGGCCAATAGCAAACCATAGCCCAGGCTGGTGGCCTGTCCGGGGCTGGAACCGATGATCCGCAGCAGGCCCCAAAGGGCGATCGCCATGGCCAGCCACTGTGCCGGGCGCAGGCGTTCGCCGAACAACAGGGCTCCCCAGCCCAGGGAAAAGAACGCGCTGAACTGAATCAGCAAGGATGCGGTGCCAGGGGCGACGCCCTGGTCGATCCCCAGGTTGATCAACGCCCACATGGCCACGCCGAAGATCAATCCGTAGGCCACCAGCCAACCCAGGGCCACCTGTGGCCGTGGCACCAGGAACACCCAGGGCAACGCCGCCAGGGTGAAACGCAGGGCCGTGAGCAGCAATGGGTCGATGCTCGCCAATCCGAGCTTGGTGATGGGAAAGTTCAAGCCCCACAAGGCCGTCACCAGCAAGGCCAGGAGCAAGTGTTTGTTCTGCATGTCGCACGATCCGTGGAAAGCGGCCGCGGGCCAATCCCCGACCGGGCTGGCACTATCACCTCGCGGCCTGCTGGCCCGCTTGCAGTATCAGGTCATATACCAGTAGATTCGGGCCATGCCACCAATCACCCTCGACCCCTACCAGGATTCCCCCCGGGATGCGCTGGTCACCGCCATCGACTACCAGGACGGACAGCACTTTGCCGAGCACCAACATCGGCGTGGGCAGTTCGCCTACGCCGCTTGCGGGGTGATCAGCGTATTCACCAACCAGGGCAACTGGGTGGTGCCGCCACGCCGGGCGATCTGGGTTCCCGCCGAAGTGCCCCACGCCATGCACATGAGCGGCCCGGTATTGATGCTCAACACCTATGTCCACCCGCAGGCGGCGCAACGCCTGGGCCTGCCGGGGCATTGCCAGGTGCTGGAGGTTTCCGAGCTGCTGCGCCAGTTGCTGCTGCGTGCCGTGGACATTCCCGCGCACTACGCCACCGAGGGGGCCCACGAGCAGTTGATGGGCCTGCTGCTGCACGAGATCGCGGCCATGGCGCCGCTGTCGCTCAATGCCCCGCTTCCCACCGAGCCACGCCTGATGAAGGCCTGCCGCACCCTGCTGGAACGGCCGTCGCTGCAATGGCCACTGGATGAAATGGCCCAACGGGCCGGCATGAGCCGCCGCACCTTCACCCGCCTGTTCCGCCAGCACACCGGCATCAGCTTCGTGGAATGGCGCCAGCAAGCCTGCCTGTTGGCCGCGGTGGTGCGCCTGGGCAATGGCGAGTCCGTGACCCGGGTGGCCATGGACCTGGGCTATAGCAGCCCGAGCGCCTTCACCGGGGTGTTTCGCAAGCTCCTGGGGCAGGCACCCAGTCGCTACTTCGTCCGGGACCGGGCTTGAAAGGCCGCAGGCCCGGCAGTTGAACTGCCAGGCCCGGCCTGCGAGATCCGCGCTACAGGAACACGGCGGACAACATGCCCAGCGCGCCCAGGCAGAAGCCGATCAGCGCACCGCGCCCGGGCATCTGCTGGAACAGCGCCCAGATCACCAGCGGTTCCAGGAGCAGCAGCGAAGTCACCGAGACCACGGTGACGATCCAGATATCCCCCACCGCCATGTATCCCAGCCAGTAGGCCGCCAGCAGGCAAAGGCCGCCCAGGCACATGATCAGCACCGGCACCAAGAGCCCGCTGCTCCCCGTGTTGCCGGCATGGGCCAGCCGCGCGACCACCACTTCACTGTAGATGGCGCAGAACTCGCCCAGCACCATCAGCCCTACAGCAGAAACTCCGAGTAATTCTTTGGACATGAAACAAACCCCTTCGTATTGAGAGCCCGATTTTTCAGCTCCCAGGCATTGATCGCTCCGTTGACGGAGCCGGCATGGCAATGCACAGGGGTACGGGGCAACTCGGTTACGTTGAGGAACTTGATCATCTCCATCTCCTTTTGGGGTGGGCTAAGCACAAGGCCCGCGGCAAGGTCGGCGGGCCGTCACCTGTATAGAGTATTTCGGCGATAGCTGTCATCCACCACCGGCAAGCGCCCCACACAAAACCCACACAAACTCCACTCAGCACCGCCGCCGCCGTCGATAACCTTGGACCGATCATCAACAGCTGGAAACGGACCCTTCCCATGCCTCATAACTCCCCGGCCATTCGCAGCGTGCAACCGCTGGAATGGTTCGCCACCTACTTCATCGGTATTGCAGCACTGGCCCTGGCGGTGGTGGTGTTGTGCTCGCTGCTGATCCTGGCCAGCAGCAGCGCATCCCTGTGGACGACCTTCACCGATATCTTCTCCATCGCGCTGCAGGCGATGCTGTTGATCACCGTGGTGGTCAGCATCCTGGCCGCCCTGCCCTGCGCGCTGTTCTTCTGGCTGGCCCAGCGCTTCGCCTGGCGCAACGTGCTGATCTATCTGTTCTGCGGCATCCTCGGCTCGCTGCCGACCATGCCGGTGGTGGCCAGCATGTTCTCGAGCAGCTTCTTCACCGACCCGCCCGAGGTCGAGCCCAAAGCAGGCGAGCTTGAAGACTACTTGGTCATGGCGCCGCTGTTCACAGGCTCCGGGGCCTTCCTGGGGGCGGTGTTCTGGTGGCGCACCGGGCGTCACCTGCGCCGAGCCTCGGCCTGATCGAATCCGGCTTCTCAGTGGTCGACACCGTCCTGTCGCGTCGGCCACCCGCTTGCCCGGCTGCCCACTTGCTCCCAGCCACCAACAGCTGAACCCGCGGAGCGGCCTGGCGCCCGCTCTGCTCCAGCGGGGCACGGCACCAAAACCCTCCACTTGTTCACAATTCGTTAAGACTCGCCTACGTATACTCCGGCGCTTGACCGCAGCCTTCGCCTGCCTCCCCGGACGCCATCCATGTCACGACCTGCCCCGCTGTTGTTCCTGCTGGCCTGCCTGCTGTTCTTCTTCGCCCTGGGCAACCATGAGTTGCAGGGCTCCACCGAAGCCCGGGTCGCCGGGATCGCCATGCAGATGCATCTAGACGATGACTGGGTCACCCCGCGCCTGTTTGGCGTGCCCTTCCTGGAGAAACCGCCGCTGAGCCTGTGGCTCGATGCCGGCGCCATTCGCGCCTTCGGCGGTACGCCCCTGGCGGTACGCCTGGCCTCGGCCTTTGCCGGGCTGTTCAGCGTCATGCTGCTGTATGGCCTGCTGCGGCGTTTCGGACGCCCTGCCGGGGTAGCGCTGATGGCCGGGCTGATGCTGGCGACCATGGCCAGCTACTGGAGCAACGTACGCGGCGTGGGCGAGGATGCGCTGCTGAGCCTGGGCGTGACCCTGGCCCTGCTGGCATTCTTCCAGGCCCACCGGCGCCAGCTGGAACGCCAGCCCGCCCCCCTGGCCTGGCTGGCATTCGCCACCGGCATCGCCATCGCCACCCTGAGCAAGGGAGTGCTGGGCCTGGCCATGCCGGGGGTGGTGATCTTCGCCTACCTGCTGGTGGACAGCCTGCTTGCCAAGCGCCTGGCCCTGGGCCACTGGGTGCGCCCTGCGTTGCTGACCCTGGTGGGCTTGGTACCCCTGGCGATCTGGCTGGCGCTGCTGTACCAGCGCGGCGGCACGGCCGCCCTGGCGGAAGTGCTGTGGACCAACAGCATCGGACGCTTCGGCGGCTCCTTCGTCGAGGCCGGCCACTACGAACCCTTCTATTACTACCTGGCCAAGCTGCCCCAGGCCTTCCTGCCGTGGAACATCCTGGTCTACCTGGGCCTGTGGCACTGGCGCAAGGAACTGGCGAACAACCGCTACCTGCTGTTCTTCGTGATCTGGCTGCTGGCGCAGTTCACCCTGCTGTGCCTGGCGTCGAGCAAGCGCACCGTGTACTTGATGTCGCTGACCCCGGCGGCAGCGGTGCTGGCGGCCGAGTACGGGGCGGTGCTGTACCAGCGCCTCGCCCGGCGTGCTGACGGCAATGGTTTCTGGAGCGCGGTGGGGCGCCGACGCAAGGGCCTGGTCATTGCCCTCATGAGCCTGGTGGTCGCCCTCTACCTGGCCAATGCACAGTGGTTCGCCCCGCGCCTGGACCGTGAACTGTCGTTCGTGCCGGTAACCGACCAGATCATGGCGCTCGAGGCCGACGGCCACCAGTTGGCGCTGTACCAGGCCAACGAGCGCATCGCCGGGGCCAGCGTGTTCTACACCCAGCGTCTGCTCGGAGATCTGCAGACCGAGTCGCAACTCATGGCATTTCTCGCCGAGTCGCCCCGCCACATGGCGGTGCTCGGCGGTGCCGAGGCTCCCAAACCACCGCTGCAAATACAAAAGACGCTGATGGTAGGACGCCAGGCCTACTACTTCGTCAACCTGGCGCCCGCCAACTGACAGAAACAAAAACGGCACCCATCCGGGTGCCGTCGAGCTTGTCGGGCCGAGTAGGTCGCACCCGGCAAGCGCAGGATTACTGCGGGTTCTTCAGCTTGACCACGTCACCGGAGACCTTGGTGGTGTAGCCGTTGAGCACCCAGGCCCAGAACCAGTTTTCCTGGACCTGGGTATTGATCAGCGCATCGCCGCCCTTGGCCTTGATGGCAGCATTCTGGGCGCGCACGAAACGGCTGTTCTGCTGGATCGGGATGAACCCGAACAGCATGATCCCGGTGGCGGTCGCTTCACTGTGGCCGATGACCGTGTACTGGCTGCTGTCCAGTTGCTGGGTTTTCATCGGGGTGCCAGTGCAACCGGCAAGCGCCAGGCCGAGACAGGCGCAAGCAACGACTTTACTGATGTATTTCACAACGCAACTCCATGGAAAAGCGCCCGGGATTCATTTCTCGGGCGCCGGCACTGTACTCGCCGCGCCCTGAAATGCCCATCCGCGCAGGCACACCCCTTGAATCCTTTCCCGCTGATACCCCCCCGCCACTGTTGCAACCATGACCGGCGCCCCCATGGGCATTCCCTCAAGGAGTCAGTCATGACCATCACTGTCAGCACCACCCGAAGCCAGGCCAAGGTTCGCAAACCGTCGACGAGCAAGGGCGGCACCGGGCTTGCCTAGCCCCCGCCAAGCCTTGCCTGTGGACGGCGCGATTGCGCCAAGATCCTTGCCCTGTTTGCGTACCAGCCCCGCGAGGGACTGGAAAGGAGTACCCCATGTTGATTCTGCGTTCACTGATCATTGCCCTGGGCCTGCTTGCCGGCGCCGCCCAGGCCCTGGAAACCACCAGCACCCCTCCTGCAACCCTGAAGGCCTACGCCGCCACACTGGAGCAAGCCGCCGCCGGCAACCAGTGGCAGCAGATGTGGAAACGCTCCCGGGACAACGGGGCATTTGCCCTGCAGGGCGAGCATCCGCGCTTCACCATCAGCCAGGACAAGCTGCCGGACATGGCCCATACCACCTTGGGCAGCGCCACCAGCGTCTGGGCCAAAAACACCACCCAGGCGCTGTACCGCTACGAATTCACCGCCCCCATCGGCAGCATCGCCAACCTGCCGGTCAACGCCCTGTGCCTGCTGGTGGACTGGCGCACCTTGCCCGCCAGCACTCGCCCCGATGACGCCGGCGCCATGGCCAGTGTCAGCCTGCTCCTCGCCTTGCCCTGCCCTTGAGAACCAGACCGCCCGGACCTTGGCCCGGGCGGTGCTGTTCACGGCTTGAGTTGCGAGCTCAGCAGGTCGGCCTCCTTGCCGCGCCGGCTCTTGTAGATATCACCGAAGTTGCGCAGGTTGGCCACCGCCTGGGCCCAGTCGCAAGCAATCACCTGGCGCCAGAAATTCGGCGTGCGGCTGGCCAGGTCTCCGTACTGAAAGGCCACCGAGGCAATCACCGTCTGCGCTGGCGCCGGCAACTGGGCGAAGTCCCGCCCACTGGCTGCGGCATATTTCTTCGCCAACTGCTCGATGAAGGGTGCCTTGAATGCCTCATCGATCAGGCGCGCTTCATCAGGGCTGATGGTCAAGGGGTTCTCGTCGAGTGCAGCCTGCGCGTCCACGGTGGTCAGGAACAGATAGGGGCTCAGGCGCCGCACCAGGTCCGCCGGCAGCTTGAGCGCCTGCAGATCCGCCAGCTTGCGCTGCCCCAGGTCGAAACCGGTGGCAATCGTGACCCCGCTCTTGCTATGGGCAATGGCGGGCACATACCCCTTGGTGCGGGCGCCGCCTTCTCGTTCGGAGATGAAATTGAAATCGATCGAATAGCGCGACATGGGAATTCCCTCATCCAGTTGAAGAAAATCCAGTGCAACACCCACGACCGATACAGCGTCAGGCTGTAATAGTTCCCCGCAATAAGGGGGATATTTCCCACTGCAAAGAGGAACCAACACCTCCTTAGGATCGAACCGGCTTTATCCATAATTCCAAGGAGGTACCAAATGGACGTAAAAGACCTCAGCCTTATCGATGTTCGCCAACTTCCCCATTCGCTCCAGGCCCTCATCGATTGCATTGGCCTGGAAAACGCCTATCGCCTGACCTGCGAATACGGTGGCCGCCCCAAGTACATCCCCAAGCACGCCGAACGCACGTCCCTGGCCCTGCTCCTGCCACCGGAAGCCCTCGACGCGCTGATCGAGCGTTTCGCCGGCCTGGCCCTGGAAATTCCCAAGGCCGATCACTTCTGCCGGCAGATCCGCAACCAACATATCCAGCTGGAAAGCCTGGGAGGGATCTCCCGCAGCGTACTGGCCGACAAGTACGGCCTGAGCCTGCGGCAGATCGGCAACATCCGTCGCCTGGACGCCAACACTCCCCGGTAATCGCTTCCCGCTGAAGCGTCGACAGCGGCCCGCATAGGCTGCAAGTGCGCAACCAGCGCATAGACGACAAGGAGAAAGACCATGGCAGAAATAGACAAGGGCCTGATCGGCGGCGTGATAGCCGCCCTGCCCCTGGACAAGATGATCACCGGTCCATTGATGGCGATGATCCAGGCGCAGGTCGCCGCGAGCAAAGCCTACGCGGACTTCCTGATGGGCGTGTGCATCCAGAACGGCCAGGCGGTATCGGTGCAGTTCGACTACGACGAGACCCTGGTGGATGATCAGGGCGTCTACAAGGGCACGGTGAAGAAGTCGATGCGCATCCCGCTGCTGGCGGCCATCAGTCACCCCAACATCACCATCGAGGAAGGCTCGATCGAATTCGAGCTGACCATCAGCCAGATGGCCGAGGACACCAGTTCCACCGAAGCCTCCGGCAGCTTCGAGGCGAAGATGGGCTGGGGACCCTTCAGCGTCTCGGTCAAGGGCGCAGCGAGCCACAAGTCCACCCAGACCCGCAAGACCGATACCCGCGCACGCTATGCCATCAACACCAAGATCGTCCGCCAGGACCCACCGGAAGCCCTGATGCGGGTGATCGACTTCCTCACCGATGCGGCGACCAAGCCGGTAATGCTGCCCAATGCCACCGCGACCGACACCGACAAGCTACCCACCGCCAATACGCTGAAGCAGCCTGATGCGCCTGCGGAAAAGAAAAAAGACAAAGAGTGATTGCCTCTGCCAACGAGCCCCGCCCCACCCGGCGGGGCACTTAAGCCACCTAACCAGGAGCGTGATCCATGGCGTTTTTTTCCCGCCGCAAGGAGCCCATGTCCGCCAGCGACCTGAGCCACATCACCCGGGGCATGCACCAGGCTGCGGCCGCGACCCACAACCTGATCGCCCAGCAGTACATCAAGCTGTTCGACCAGTTCTTCGACTACGACGTCAACGACCTGGGCACGCCGATGAAAGCCAAGATGGTCGAGGTGGCGCTCAACGACCAGCACATCATCAACGTCCCGTTGATTGCCCTGGTCTCGCCCAAGGGCTTGGCCCTGCACAAGATGACCGTCGACCTCTCGGTGCGCATGCAAGGCACCGAACTGCAGAAGGCCACCCACGACCTGGAGAACGGTGAACTGCAGTGCGAGAAGTTCTTCGTCACCTTCGGCCACGGCAAGCGCGAAGGCCATGAGCGCGACCCCGACGAGGTGCAGATCAGCATGGAGTTTCGCGATTGCGAGCCGCCGGAGGCGATCCAGCGCCTGATCGAAGAGTTCACCAACCTGATCAGCCCGCAGCGGCTCAGCGATGCCCCGCCGAACCTGCCACCGCGGCCCGGCCAGCCTGAAGAAGCAGACTTGCTGATGCCTTGAAGCCGCCAGCGTCCAGGGCGCGCCGCGCGCTCGCCTCAGCGCTTGAAGTCCACCGAGCGCCAGTCGCTGGCCTCGATCGACCCGAGCATCTGCGGGGCGCCGTCCAGGGTGTCGGTGGTGACGAACAGGGCCGAGCCGTATCCCAGGGTCGGGGTCGCCAGCTTCAGGTCGCGTTCCAGTTGCGCCATGCATTCACTGTGGGTCACCAACACCAGGTTGTGTCCGGCGACCTTGTGCGCCAGGGCGTCGCGCAACATGCTGCCCTTGCAGTTGAAGAGCCAGTTGTCGCCGCTGCTGACCTTGCTGAACATGTAGCCGGCAGTCTGCGCGGTGCGGGTCAGGGGGCTGTTGTAGATGTCGGTCCGCGCAAGGCCCAGTTGCTCGAACCGGGCGCCGAGCCCCACCGCCACGTCCCGGGCGCGGTCGGTGATACCGTCGGCCGGCCCCAGGCAAGGGGCATTGGAATGGTCGCAGCGCTCCACATGGCGCACCAGGGCGATCACGTCGCCCTTGGCCCAGCTGCTGGCCAATGCCTTGAGCCCACTGGCATTGCCGTGGGCCAGGTCGGGAACCGCCGCCGGCTGGAGCAGGTACAGGCCCGCCAAAAGGCTCAGGCCCAGGCCCAGCAACCACGCCAGATGCCGCTTGTAACGGGCCAGGGTGCGCCCCAGGGATGGGCCCCTGGCCTGCGCCAATACCAGTCTTGTGGTCACGTTCCAGTCGCCCTTCAGAGAATGATCCGGGATATCGAGCAACCCGTGCCGAGGCCAGGCAGGCCTGGTGGCAGACGAGTTGCGCCGCATGCCCAAGGGCAGCGACCGGCCAGACTCTAGGGGGATGACCGTGGGGCAGCGGTGAAATCAATGTGAAAAAAAGCTCAACGCACAGGTGGTTCATCCCGCAAAATAGCCGTTAAAGCCTGAAACATTGTCTTGGCGCAATGCCGACGAAATCGTTTTAGCTATGGCACATCCCGCCGATATACCCCCTACAAATCACCTTGCTGGTCACCAAGAACAACAATCTTCCGGCCAACTGAGATCAAGAAGCGCTACGTTCCTGGAGGAATTCAATGAATAGCTGGTTCGCCAACATCAGCGTCAACCTTAAGTTGGGCCTGGGCTTCGGCCTGGTCCTGGCCCTGACCACCATTCTTGCACTGACCGGCTGGACCAGCCTGGGCGGCATGATCGACCGCAGCAACTGGATGAGCGACATCACCCAGTTGAACATCGGCCTGACCAAGCTGCGGGTCACCCGCCTGCAATACATGCTGACCAACGGCGACGAAACCGCCGCGCAGAATGTCCAGGTCACCCTGGACGACTTCAGCGCCCAGCAGAAGAAGCTCCTGGCGTCGTTCCAGAGCCCGGAGAACATCAAGCTGCTGCAAGGCCTGGGCGCGACCATCGCCGCCTACCAGGACTCGCTGAACAAGATGCGCAACGCCTACCGCACCGGCAACGCCGCGCGCCAGACCATGAACCAGAATGCCGACGACGCCAACGACCTGATCAACGGGATCAACGAGCGGGTCAAGCAGATGCCCCTGAGCGACGAGCGTTTCGAGCAGTTCCAGGCCATCACCGAGGCCAAGGAAGCCTTCCAGCTGGCCCGCTATGAAGTGCGTGGCTACGTCACCACCAGCAACCCGGAGACCGAGCAGAAGGCCGTCGCCCAGCTCAACGCCGCGATCACTGAGCTCGAGCAACTGAACAAGCACTTCAGCCGCACCCAGGGCGATGTCCTGCAACGCCTGACCACCGCCCTGACCGGCTACCGCAGCTCGCTGCAGACCTTCAAGGCAGCCTTCTCCGACGCCGTGCAGGCGCGCAAGGAAATGACCGACCAAGGCGCCGATATCGTCGAGCGCAGCGATGCCCTGTACCAGATCCAGCTGGATCGCCGCGATGTCGAAAGTGCCCAGGCCCGTAGCCTGCAACTGACCAGCACCCTGCTGGCGCTGCTGGTGGGCGTGCTGGCTGCGGTGATCATCACCCGCCAGATCACCCGTCCGCTGCGCGAGACCCTGGTAGCGGTCGAGCGTATTGCCTCCGGCGACCTGACCCAGGACCTGCACGTCACCCGTCGTGACGAACTGGGCGTGCTGCAACAAGGCATCGCCCGCATGGGCGTGACCCTGCGCGAGCTGATCGGCGGTATCCGCGACGGCGTGACCCAGATAGCCAGCGCCGCCGAGGAACTGTCGGCGGTGACCGAGGAAACCAGCGCCGGGGTCAACAGCCAGAAAGTCGAGACCGACCAGGTGGCCACCGCCATGCACGAGATGACCGCCACCGTGCAGGAAGTCGCGCGCAACGCCGAGGAAGCCTCCCAGGCTGCGGCCGCCGCCGATGGCGAAGCCCGCGAAGGCGACAAAGTGGTGGCACAGGCCATCGAGCAGATCGAGCGCCTGGCCAGCGAAGTGGTGCGCTCCACCGACGCCATGAACATGCTGCAACAGGAAAGCGACAAGATCGGCAGCGTCATGGACGTGATCAAGGCCGTGGCCGAACAGACCAACCTGCTGGCCCTGAACGCCGCCATCGAAGCCGCCCGCGCCGGTGAAGCCGGTCGTGGTTTCGCGGTGGTGGCCGACGAGGTCCGGGCCCTGGCCCAGCGCACCCAGAAGTCCACCGAGGAGATCGAGGAACTGGTGGCCGGCCTGCAGAACGGTACCCAGCAAGTGGCGACCGTGATGCACAACAGCCGGGTGCTGACCGACAGCAGTGTCGACCTGACGCGCAAGGCCGGTGCCTCCCTGGAGAACATCACCCGCACGGTGTCCAACATCCAGTCGATGAACCAGCAGATCGCCGCCGCTGCCGAAGAACAGAGCGCCGTGGCCGAGGAGATCAGCCGCAGCATCATCAACGTGCGCGATGTGTCGGAACAGACCGCCGCCGCCAGCGAGGAAACCGCGGCCTCCAGTGTCGAGCTGGCCCGCCTGGGCGGCCAACTGCAAATGATGGTCAGCCACTTCCGCGTCTGACTTGTAGCGCGTCCTTCGCTCATGTAGCCGCAGCCTTCGGCAGCGGCTACATGAGGTCTGCCGGACAGGCATTTACAGCGTTCGCGGTTTGCCCTTACCTTTCCCGGTCTCCATCCTGCTGTCCGAAGGATTCGTTGCCAGGAACCCAATCATGCCCAGCCTCGGTTTTACCTCGGTCCCGCCCCTGCTCAAGTACCTGCTCTATGCCGAGCAGCTGGGTATCGCCACGGAACCGGCGCTGGCAGCCGCCGGCTTGCAGGCAGCGCAGTTGAACGACACCAGCCTGCGCCTGCCGGTAGAGGTCCACGAACGCCTGCTGGACTACTTCTGCCTGCATTCGGGCGACCCGCTGTTCGGGCTCAACTCGGCACGCTTCGTCAAGCCCGGGTCCTGGAACGTGTTGGGCTACATCACCATGAACTGCGCGACCCTGGGCGAAGCCATGGGCCGCATCATGCCGTTCGAGAAACTGGTGGGGGACATGGGCACCAGCCGCGCCGAAGTGCTAGGCGACGAAGTACGCCTGATCTGGAGCTGCCGCCACCAACGCCCGGATATCCGCCGGCATCTGGTGGAAAACGTGCTCGCCTCCTGGCTGCTGTATGCCCGCTGGATCGCCGACTCGCAGCTTTCGCCAGGTGCGGTGTGGTTCGAGCATCCACTGCCGGAACTGGCCCGGCTCGAACAATACGAGGCGCTATTCGGCTGCCCGGTGCTGTTCCAGCAACCCTGCTCGGCCCTGGTGGCCCCCCTGCACTACCTGCAATTGCCCCTGCGCCAGGCCGATGCGCGGCTGCTCAAGACCCTGGAAGACCATGCCCAGACGATGATGGCCTCGCTGGCCGATGCGCCGGTGGCGCTGCAGGTGCAGAACGTCCTGCGCCAACTGCTCAAGGATGGCCTGCCGCGCAAGGAACAGGTGGCCGAACAGCTGCAAGTGTCGGTCAGTACCTTGCAGCGCCAGCTGCTCAAGGCCGGCACCTCCTACCAGCAGATCCTCGACGACCTGCGCCAGGAACTGGCCGAGCACCACCTGCTGCACAGCGAGCTGTCGATCCAGGCCATCGCCGATCGCCTGGGCTTCACCGAGCCCCGCTCGTTCCATCGCAGCTTCAAGACCCGCACCGGCATGCCTCCCGGAGAGTATCGCCAGAAGCACCGCGGTCCCGCCGGGCCTTGAATCCCGGCCGGGCCTTCTTGTGTTCTATTGGGAAAGCGCCCAAAGAGGGTCGCTGGCCATGAGCAGCGTGACCCAGTCGGTGAACGCGCGGACCCTCGCGGAAAGGTGGCGGGTATAGGGGTAGACCACCGAAATGGGCATGCTCGCCATATGCCAATCCGGGAGTATTTCGACCAGCGCCCCGCTGCGAAAATGCGGCTCGGCCTCCGCCCTGGGCACAAACGCCACCCCCAACCCCGCGATGGCGGCGGCAGCCGTGGCGCTACCGTTGTTGAAGTACAAGGAAGGTGGGTGGTCGAGGGTGAAGCTTTCCGCTCCGCGCCTGAGCGTCGGCACATAGCGCCGGTCGGTCACCGGGAACTTGAAACCCAGATGCTTGTGGGTCGGCAGCTGCGTTGGCGCGGTGATCGGGGCAACCCCGGCCAGATACCGGGGAGCTGCGCAGAGGCAAAAACGCATCTGCCCGATTGGGCGACACACCAGGTCCTGGTCCGTGACGACACCACCGCGCAGGGCGCAATCGACACCTTCCTGGGCGAGGTCGACCACCCGCTCGCTGCAGCCGATATCCAGGTGGATCTCTGGATACCTGGCGGCAAAGTCCGGCAGTGCCGGAACGACGAACAGGATGCCGACCGGGGATGGCATCTCGATCCTGATCCGGCCGCGAACCACATTGCGGCTTTGCGAAACAGCAGCTTCCAACTCGTCTACGTCATCGATGACCGCCCGTGCGCGCAGGTAGTACGCCGCCCCCTCCGTGGTAGGCGACACCTTGCGCGTCGTGCGGTGCAGCAGCTTGATGCCCAGCAGGCTTTCCAGGGCCTGGACCTGGCCCGAAATCGTGGTTTTCGCCAGATCCAGCGAATCGGCCGCGCCACTGAAACTGCCCACTTCGACAATGCGGCAAAACGCGCGCATGGCCTCCAGCCGGTCAAATGCCATTGTACGAATATCCGTATAAACAAAACGATTGGAGCCAATTTATCCGAGTAATGGCTTTTTCTAAAGTACGCCCATTCCACAACATGTGGCGACATCAGGAGAAGCACATCCATGAGCAACAAACGCATCGATTACTACCAGGCCGCCCCCCAGGCCATGCGGGCGATGATGGGGCTGGAAAAAGCCGCCGCCCAATCCGTCCTGCCTGCCGCGCTGCGGGAGCTGGTGCGAATCCGCGCCTCCCAGATCAATGGATGCGCCTACTGCATCGACATGCACACCACCGACGCGTTGAAAGGCGGGGAAACGCCCCGGCGCCTGATGGCCATCAGCGCCTGGAAGGAGACGCCATTCTTCGACGCCCGTGAACGTGCGGCCCTGTTGTGGACCGAGACACTGACCCTGGTTGCGCAGCGCCAGGCCCCGGACGAGATCTATGCAGAAGTCAGCGGGCACTTCAGCGAACAGGAACTCTGCGAGCTGACGTTCGTTATTGCCGCCATCAACGCCTGGAACCGTTTCGGTGTCGGTTTTGCCATGCAGCCGCAGCACTAGGCCCCAGTGATTGCCAGGCGCCCCGCCGCCATCGGCGAACCGGATACCGGCTTGCCCGCTCATTTTTTCAACGCCACACAAGGACCATCCCGTGCGTGCCCGATCAACCAGCGCCAGCGTCGTCATCATCACGCTCTTGTTGATGACTGGCTGCAACAAGGAACCCGGCCCGACCACAGCCGCCAGCGCCCCGGTCGTGGATGTGGCCAGGGTTGCCATGCAACCCGTCAAGGCCTGGGACAGCTTCAATGGCCGTATAGGCGCCATGGAAACCGTAGCTATCCTGCCCCGCGTGAGCGGCCACATCACCCAGGTGGCCTACCGGGAAGGTAGCGAGGTCAAGGCCGGCGACCTGCTCTTCGTCATCGACCCGCGCCCCTACCGCGCCGCATTGGCCAATGCCCGCGCCCAGCTGGAACGGGCCCGGACATCGCTGCTGTTCGCCGAACAGCAGGACCGGCGGGCACAGCAGTTGCTCAAGCTCAACGCAGTCTCCAAGGAAGAGGCCGAGCAACGGCACACCAGCCATGGCCAGAGCCTGGCCGAAGTCCATGCCGCCGAGGCGGCGGTGGCAAGCGCGGCCCTGAACCTGGAGTTCACCGAAGTCCGCTCGCCCATCGATGGCCGCACCAGCCGCGCCCAGCTGACGCGAGGCAACCTGGCCGTCGCCGATCAATCGGTCCTGACCTCGGTGGTGTCCCAAGATCCGCTTTACGTTTACTTCGATCCGGACGAGCACCATGTGCCGGGGTTTCGAAAGGCCTTGAAAGAATCGCGCGAAACCCAGGTGCGCATTGGCCTGGCCAGCGACGAAGGCTTCCCCTACGAGGGCGACTTGAGCTTCATCGACAACCAGGTCGATGCAAGCACCGGGACCATTCGCGCCCGCGCCACGGTGCGCAATCCGGAGCGACGGCTGACACCCGGCCTGTATGCCAGGGTGCAACTTGCGATCGGTGGGTCGGTACCGGTCATCGTGGTACCCGAGCGGGCGATCCTGACTGACCAGGACCAACAATACGTGTACCGCTTGAGCCCGGAAAACACCGCCGAAAGACGCTACATAAAAACCGGCAGGCAGGTCGGCAACCAGCGCGTCGTGACGGCGGGGCTGACCCGCGAAGACAAGATCGTCGTTGCCGGCCTGCAGCAGATCTACGCCAGCGGAACCGCCGTCACCCCCCATGAGCTCCCCCCCGAAGACAGTGCGCTGCAGGTCTCCCGCGCGATCTTGATCGGAAAGTAATTGCCAAAGGCTCCTCCCCCATGGATTTCTCAAGGTTTTTCATCGACAGGCCAACCTTCGCGATCGTGCTGTCGCTGGTCATTTTCGCCGCAGGCCTGATTGCCATGCCGTTGCTCCCGGTTGGCGAATACCCGGAAGTCGTGCCTGCGACCGTGGTGGTGAAAGCCACCTACCCTGGCGCCAACCCCAAGGAAATCGCCGAATCGGTCGCCGTCGTCCTGGAAGAAGCGATCAACGGCGTCGAAGGCATGCTGTACATGAAGTCGGTCGCCAGTTCCGACGGCACGTTGCAAGTGGTCACCACCTTCAACCCGAAGGTGGACCCCGATACAGCGGCGGTGCGTGTCCAGAACCGGGTCAGCCAGGCGCTCTCGCGCTTGCCGGAGCCCGTGCGCCAGTACGGAGTCACCACCCAGAAACAATCGCCGACACCGTTGATGTACCTGGACATGTACTCCAGCAACCCGCAGTTCGATGCGCTCTACCTGCGTAACTACCTGCGCCTGCATGTAAAGGATGAACTGGCGCGCATCCCGGGCATCGGCGAGGTGATTCTCTACGGCTCGGGCGACTATGCGATGCGCATCTGGCTCGACCCCGAAAAACTCGCCACACGCGGCATCACGGCCCAGGACACCATCGCGACAATTCGCCAACAGAACGTCCAGGTCTCGGCGGGCCAACTGGGCGCGGAGCCGTCGCCGACAACCACCGACTTTCTGGTTTCGCTCAACGTGCAGGGGCGCTTGAAGACCCAACAGGAATTCGGCGACATCATCATCAAGGCAGGTAGCGACGGCCAGGTCACCCGCCTTGCGGACGTGGCGCGCATCGAACTGGGCTCGGGCGATTACAGCCTGCGTGTTTTTCGCGGGCAGAGCCAGGAAGTCGCGGTGGGCATTTTCCTCACGCCAGGCGCAAACGCCATCGAGGTCGCCGACGCGGTCCATGCCCGGTTCGCGAGCCTGTCCAAGGAGTTCCCGCAAGGCGTGGGCTACACCAGTGTCTGGGACCCGACCGTTTTCGTCCGCGAATCGATCAGCGCCGTGCGCCATACCTTGTTCGAAGCAATGGTCCTGATCGTCCTGGTGGTGGTGCTCTTCCTGCAGACCTGGCGGGCCTCGATCATCCCGCTGATCGCGGTGCCGGTATCGATTGTCGGCACCTTCGCGGTCCTGTACCTGCTGGGCTACTCCATCAATACCCTGACCTTGTTCGGCCTGGTCCTGGCCATCGGCATCGTCGTGGATGACGCGATCGTGGTGGTGGAAAACGTCGAGCGCCACATCGAGCTCGGCCTGAGCCCGTTGCAAGCGGCCCATCAGGCCATGGCCGAAGTCTCGGGGCCGATCCTGGCGATCGGGCTGGTGCTGTGCGCCGTGTTCATTCCCATGGCCTTCATGAGTGGCGTCACCGGGCAGTTCTACAAGCAGTTCGCCGTCACCATTGCGATTTCGACCCTGATCTCGACAGTCAACTCGCTGACCTTGTCGCCGGCCCTGGCGGCCCGCCTGTTGCGTCGGCATGACGCCCCCAGGGACCGCATGACCCGCTGGATGGATGGAACCCTGGGCTGGCTGTTGCGACCGTTCGAGCGATTCTTCAAGCTCAACGCCGAACGCTACGGGGCCAGTATTGCCCGCCTGCTGCCACGGCGCGGAGTCGTCTTCGCGGTGTATGGCGTATTGCTCGGCGCCACCGGGATCCTGTTCAACGCGATTCCCAGCGGCTTCATCCCCAACCAGGACAAGCTCTATCTGTTCGCCGGAGCCACCTTGCCCCCGGGCGCTTCGCTTTCCCGCTCCGAGGCCGTGGCCCGCGAAATGTCGGCCATCGCCTCGAGCGTAGAGGGTGTCGACTACAGCAACTCGTACGTCGGTTCGAACGCCCTGCAAAGCACCACCACGCCGAACCTGGTGACCTCCTACGTCATTCTCAAGCCCTTTGGCCAACGCTCCCGCAGCGCCGAGCAGATCAACGCCGAATTGAACCGCAAGTTCGCGGCGATCAAGGATGGGGCGGCCTATGCCCTGTTGCCGCCACCGATCCAGGGGCTGGGCAACGGCTCCGGATACGCGTTGTTCCTGACGGACCGGGGTGGATTGGGTTACGCGGCACTGCAGCAGGCGCTGGACAGGTTCCAGGCCGAGATCGCCAGCACCCCGGGCATGACCTTCCCGGTGAGTTCCTACCAGTCCAACATCCCGCAGTTGCAAGTGCAGGTCGATCGGACCAGGGCCCAAGCCCAGGGGGTGGAGCTGACAGCCATCTTCGAGACCCTGCAGACCTACCTGGGCTCGGTCTACGTCAACGACTTCAACCTGCTGGGACGGGTGTATCGGGTCGTTGCCCAGGCGGACGCCAGCTTCCGCCAAACCAGGGCGGATGTGGGCAACCTGCAGGTGCGCAATGCCCGGGGCGAAATGCTGCCGCTCAGTTCCGTGGTGAACATCGTGCCGACCTTCGGCCCGGATCCGGTCATGCGCTACAACGGCTATCCGGCGGCTGACCTGATCGGCGACGCCGACCCTCGCATCCTGTCGTCGGGCGAGGCCATCGAGACACTGCAAGAGATCGCCGCCCGCACCCTGCCACGCGGCATCGAACTGGAATGGACCGACCTGAGCTACCAGCAAGTGACCCAGAGCAACAGCGCGGCGATCGTCTTTGCGATCGCCGCCATGCTGGTGTTCCTGGTCCTGGCCGCCCTGTACGAGAGCTGGCTGCTGCCGCTTGCCGTCATCCTGATCGTGCCCATTTGCCTGTTTGCCGCCTTGACGGGGGTCTGGCTGGCGGGTGCGGACAACAATGTCTTCGTCCAGGTGGGACTGGTGGTCCTGATGGGGCTGGCTTGCAAGAACGCGATCTTGATCGTCGAGTTCGCGCGGGAACTGGAAATGCACGGCCAAAGCACCGTCGACGCGGCGCTGCAAGCCTGCAGGCTGCGCCTGCGACCGATCGTGATGACCTCCGTGGCCTTTATCGCCGGTGCCGTTCCGCTCCTGATCGGCACTGGGGCAGGTAGCGAAGTGCGCCATGTCACGGGAGTCACGGTGTTTAGCGGCATGCTCGGGGTGACGGTGTTTGGCCTGTTCCTGACCCCGGTGTTCTACGTCGTGCTGAGAAAGCTCGGAGCCACCATCCCCGGCCGCCCCTCAAGCAGCGTGTCTGAAGAAGCACAGGGCCCGAGCCACGGTTGACAGTGGCAGCACGCCGGTCGAACTCCCGATGGCAACCCACGACAGGGCCTGCCATCGGCCACCGCGCCTGGCGGCGAGAGGGTCGGTCAGGCGCTGATGGTGCGGGTGAACACCAGGCGATTGCCGAACGGATCGTCGATGGTCATGTCCAGGCTGCCCCAGGGCATGGCCTGGATACGCGGATCGGTGAACGGCAGCTGCTTGGCCAGCAGTTGCTGCTGGAAGTCTTCCAGTTCGTCGGTATGGATGCGCAGCGCGGCGCCGGGGCTGCCGTCGCCCTGGTGCTCGGACAGATGCAGCACGCACTCGCCCCGGGAGACCTGCATGTACAGCGGCAGGTCGTGGGTGCAGCGATGCTGCCAATCGAGGTGGAAGCCCAGGAAGTCCAGGTAAAACGCCCGGGCCTCGGCTTCATCGAAGATGCGCAGGACGGGGGTGGTTTTGCCAAAGCTCATTAGGTGACTCCCTGACTGGAAACAGGTCGCTGAGAGCGACCCCGATTGCCAGCACTTCGGCGCCACGCGAGCTTTCTTTAATATCAATGCGCCACCACTGTGACGGCGATCAACAAATCAGCCTGGCGCATCGAAGCCCTGGCGCAAATCGCCCTCCCGGGGCAGGAAGCGCCCGTGGCGCTGCTCGCTGGCCTGGCCGGCGGCATAACTGCTCACGCCATTGACCCAGACCCCGTCGATCCCCTGGGCTGGGCGCCGTGGTTCCTGGAAGTCGGCCACGTCCCGGACCCGCTCTGGATCGAACAGCACCAGGTCGGCCCAATAGCCTTCGCGGATCTCGCCACGCTGGCGCAGGCCGAAGCGCGCCGCCGACAGGCCGGTCATCTTGTGCACCGCGGTGTGCAGCGGGAACAACCCCAGGTCACGACTGAAGTGGCCCAGCACCCGGGGAAAGGCGCCCCATAACCGGGGATGGGGGAACGGGTCTTCCGGCAAGCCATCGGAGCCGACCATCGTCAGCGGGTGGGCGAGGATGCGCCGCACGTCGCTTTCGTCCATGCCGTAGTACACCGCTCCCGCCGGTTGCAGGCGCTTGGCGGCGGCCTGCAGGTCCAGGCCCCAGTCGGCGGCGATCTGCGCCAGGTCGCGTCCGCCCTGCTCGGGATGCGGCGTGGACCAGGTGATGGTGATGCGATAGGCATCGGTGACCTGCTTGAGGTCCAGGGTCGAGGAACTGGCGGCATAGGGATAGCAGTCGCAGCCCACCGGATGCTCCTGCGCCGCCTGTTCCAGGGCCGCCAGCAGTTGCGGGCTGCGCCCCCAGTTGCCGGCGCCGGCGCACTTGAGGTGGGAGATGATCACCGGTGCCCTGGCCGAACGGCCGATCAGGAAGGCTTCGTCCATGGCCTCCAGCACCGGCTCGAACTCGCTGCGCAGATGCGTGGCATACAGCGCGCCGAAGGCCGTCAACTCCTCGGCCAGCTGACGCACCTCATCGGTCTCGGCGCAGAAGGCACTGGCGTAGGCCAGCCCAGTGGACAGGCCCAGGGCGCCCTGCTCCAGGCTGTCGCGCAGTTGCCCGCGCATCGCCGCGATCTCGCTGGCGGTGGCCGTGCGGTACAGGTCCGCCAGATGGTTGCTGCGCAGGGCGATATGCCCCACCAGGGCCGCGACATTCACCGCCGGGCGGGCCGCATCCACCGCCGCGCGGTAGTCGGCGAAACGCGGGTAGACGAACATCTCGCGCTGCCCCAGCAGGTTCATCGGGTCCGGCGGATCGCCCTTGAGGGTCACCGGCGCAGCGCTGATGCCGCAGTTGCCGACCACCACCGTGGTCACCCCCTGGCTGAGCTTGGGCAGCATCTGCGGCTGGCGGATCACCACCGTGTCGTCATGGGTGTGCACATCGATGAAGCCCGGGGCCAGCACGCGACCGGCGGCATCGATCTCGACCTCGGCGACCGCACCGGCCAGCTCGCCGATGCGCTGGATGCGCCCGTCGAGGATAGCCAGGTCGGCGTGATAGCCAGGACGGTCGCTGCCGTCGATGACCAGGGCATTGCGGATCAGAGTGTCGTAGCGCATGTCAGTCTCCCAGGGGCAGGCTGTCGGCGCCGCCACGGTAATGGTCCAGGGCCAGCTTGATCCTGCGCAGGCGCTCTTGATTGTCGTCGGGCATGGCCAGGGCCAGTTCCGTGGCCAACACGTCGATGGCCAGCAGCATGCCGTAGCGGGCAGCGGTGGGCTTGTAGATGAACGGGGTCTCGGCACTGTGCAGTGGCAACAGTACGTCCGCCAGCCCGGCCAGGGGCGAGTCGGGCAAGGTGATGGCGAGCACGGCGGCGCCGTAGCTGCGGGCCAGGGTCACCGCGTCCAGCAGCTCCGGGGTGAGGCCGCTGAGGGAACAGGCGATCACTGCGTGCTGCGGTCCCAGGGAGGCAGCGGTCACCCGCATCATCACCGGGTCATGGCAGGCGGCGATGCAGTAGCCCAGGCGCACCAGGCGCACCTGCAGCTCGGCGCTGCACAGGGTCGAACAGCCGCCGGTGCCGAAGGCGTGGATCATCCGCGCGCGGCCCAACAGGCGCACCGCATCGGCGAATTGCGCCTCCTCGAAACCTGCCAGGTGCCGGTGCAGCGTCGCCTCGATATCGCCGACGATCTGCCGGTAGAAACCGGACGCCTCGGTGCTCGCCCCCGGATCGAGGAAGCGGCTGCCCACGCCGCTGGCCTGGGCCAGTTGCAGGCGCAGCTGGCGCAAGTCCCGGCAGCCGACGCTGCGGGCGAAACGCGACAGGGTCGCGGCACTGACCTCGGCGCGCCGGGCCAGCTCCTCGAGGCTGGCGGAGGCGGCGAAACCCACGTCATCGAGCATCAGCCGGGCGATCCGCGCCTCCCCGGTGCTGAGATCGTCCAGGCGCGAGCGGATCTGGTAAAGGATGTCCATCTAGAGAAACTCCGCGAGAACCAGGGTCAGGCCGAAGGCGATCAGCGAGATCAGGGTCTCCAGCACGGTCCAGGTCTTGAAGGTCTGGATGACGCTCATATTGAAGTATTCCTTGACCAGCCAGAAGCCGCCGTCGTTGACATGGGAGAGGATCACCGAGCCGGCGCCGGTAGCGATCACCAGCAGTTCCGGATGGGGATAACCCAGGCCGACGGCCACCGGCGCCACCACCCCCGAGGCGGTGGTCAGGGCCACGGTGGCCGAACCGGTGGCGACCCGCATCAGTACCGCGAACAGCCAGCCCATCCACAACGGCGACAGCTGGAACTGATGGGCCAGGCCGGTCACCTGCTCGGTCACCCCGGAGTCGATGAGGATGCGGTTCAGGCCGCCACCGGCGCCCACCAGGAGGGTGATGCCGGCGGTCGGCGCCAGGCATTCGTTGGTGAACCTGAGGATCGACTCGCGGTTCAGCCCCTGGGCCAGGCCCAGGGTCCAGAAGCTCACCAGGGTGGCGATCAGCAGGGCGATCACCGAGTTGCCGATGAACAACAGGAACTGGTTGAGCCCGGTACCCGGCGCGGCGATCAGGTTGGCCCAGCCACCCAGCAGCATCAGCACCACCGGCAGCAGGATGGTGCCCAGGGTCAGGCGAAAGCTCGGCAGCCGCACGCGCGGTTCACGGTTGATGAACTGCTGCTCCAGCGGGTTGTGCGCCGGCAACTGGATGTGCGGCACGATCAGCCGCGCATACACCGGGCCGGCGATGATCGCCGTGGGCACGCCGATCAGGATCGCGTACAGCAAGGTCTGCCCCACCGGTGCCTGGTAGGCCTGCACCGCCAGCATCGCCCCCGGATGCGGCGGCACCAGGGCATGCACCACCGACAGCCCGGCGACCATCGGCAGGCCGACCATCAGCAGCGATACCCCGACCCGCCGCGCCACGGTGAAGGCGATCGGCACCAGCAGCACGAAACCCACCTCGAAGAACAGCGGCAGCCCCACCAGGAAGGCAATGCAGACCATGGCCCAGTGGGCGTTGCGCTCGCCGAAACGGGCCACCAGGGTGCGCGCCACCTGCTCGGCCCCGCCGGATTCTGCCATCAGCTTGCCGAGCATGGTGCCCAGGGCCACCACCAGGGCGATATGCCCCAGGGTCTTGCCGACCCCGGCCTCATAGGCCGCCACCACCCCGGAGGCCGGCATGCCGGCCACCAGCGCCAGGCCCACCGAGACCAGGGTAATGACGATAAAGGGATTGAGCCGGTAGCGCGCGATCAGGACGATCAACGCGATGATGGCGACTGCGGCGTAACCCAGCAGTCCGTAAGCCGATACAGGAGCCACGGATACCTCCTTGAAAACAGCGTCGTTTCGAATGGTTATGAAAGTTTTTAATCACTTCAGGCAGTGAATTTCAAACCATATGAAACTGATTTTCGTAAAGAGGCAGGCTTTGTCGTGCATGGCTATGCCAAGGCGCCGGTGATGAAAATCGGCACCGGTTATTTTCATGCATATGTCGGGCGGGACGGGCGAGCGCGAAGGCTCGCCCGCAGGCCGTCAGTCGTGCTGGACCCGGGCGCGCTTGAGCAGCTTCTTGCAGCGCTCGGACAGGTGCAGCACCCGCAACTGCTTGCCGGCCTTGGCATAGCGTTCGCGCAGGGTCATGAGCGCGGCGATGGCCGAATAGTCGACGAAGCTCAGGTGCCGACAGTCGATGGTCACCCGCGATGGGTCGTTGGCCGGGTCGAACTGGTTGAGGAACGGCGTGGTGGAAGCGAAGAACAAGGTGCCGTGCAGGTGGTAGAGCTTGCTGCCGTCGGCTTCCAGGTGGCTGTCGGCGTACAGCTCACGGGCCTGCTGCCAGGCGAAGTTGAGGGCGGCGATGACGATGCCGCACATGACCGCGGTGGCCAGGTCGGTGAACACGGTGATCACCGTCACCGCGAGGATCACCAGCACGTCGTTGAGCGGCACCTTGTTGACCACCCGCAAGGAGGCCCAGGCGAAGGTCTGCTGCGACACCACGAACATCACGCCCACCAGCGCCGCCAGGGGAATGCGCTCGATCAGCGGCGACAGGAACAGCACGAACAGCAGGATCAGCACGCCGGCCACGACCCCGGACAAGCGCCCACGGCCGCCGGAACTGAGGTTGATCACGGTCTGGCCGATCATCGCGCAGCCACCCATGCCGCCGAAGACGCCGGAGACCATGTTCGCCGCGCCCAGGGCCACGCACTCGCGGTTGGTGTAGCCGCGGGTCTCGGTGATCTCGTCGGTGAGGTTCAGGGTCAGCAGGGTTTCCAGCAGGCCGACCATGGCCATCAGGAAGGCATAGGGCGCGATGATGCCCAGGGTTTCCAGGGTCCAGGGCACGTCCGGCAGCGCCAGCGCCGGCAAGCCGCCGGCGATGTGGGCCATGTCCCCCAGGGTGCGGGTCGGCAACCCCAGCACGTACACCAGGAGGCCCACGCCGAGGATCGCCACCAGCGCCGGCGGCACCGCCCGGGTCAGGCGCGGCAGCAGGTAGACGATGGCCATGGTCAGCGCCACCAGGCCGGCCATCAGGTACAGCGGCTGGCCGCTGAGCCAGTGCTCGCCGCTCTTGAAATGCTCCAGCTGGGCCAGGGCGATGACGATCGCCAGGCCGTTGACGAAGCCCAGCATCACCGGGTGCGGCACCATGCGCACCAGCTTGCCCAGGCGCAGCAGGCCGAAGGCGATCATCACCAGCCCGCCCAGCAGCACTGTGGCCAGCAGGTACTGCACGCCGTGCTGCACCACCAGGGCGACGATCACCACCGCCATGGAGCCGGCAGCACCGGAGACCATGCCCGGACGGCCGCCGAACAGCGCGGTCAGGGTGCAGATGAAGAAGGCGCCGTACAGGCCCATCAACGGGTTGAGGTGGGCGACCAGGGCGAAGGCGATGCATTCGGGCAGCAGGGCGAAGGAGGTGGTGAGTCCGGCCAGGACATCGGCACGCAGACGTTTTGCTTTCATGATTGACCTGATAGTTGGGCCGCGCAGGGGCCCGGGGAATGGCGGGGGAAAACAGGCGGGAATGGTACGGAATCGAAACGCCGCCGACCAGCCGGCCGTCGGCGCGCAGCCAAGCCCTTGCCGGAACCGGCGTACCGGCTCAGGCAAGGGTACAGCGGTTACTTGACGACTTTGCCGACGCCACGCCCGCGTGGGTCGGAAGCGGTTTCAAGCTGGGTGCCATTGACCCGGATGGCCTGGATGTCGCCCATCTCCCAGCCCTGGTCCTCGAGGGTGTAGCCCATGGCCTTGAGTTCATCGGCGACCTGGCCGGTGAGCGGCGCATAGGCGTCGTAGTAGATCGTGTCCTTGGGCAGCAGTTGGTGATGCACACGCTGCGCGGCCACGGCTTTCTCCAGGGGCAGGTGGAAGTCGTAGAGGTTGTTCAACACCTGGAAGATCGAGGTGAAGATCCGCGACCCGCCCGGAGTGCCCAGCACCAGGGTAACCTTGCCGTCGCGGGTCACCAGGCTCGGGCTCATGGACGACAGCATGCGCTTGCCCGGGGCGATGGCATTGGCATCGCCGCCCACCACGCCGAAGGCATTGGCCACGCCGGGCTTGGCGCTGAAGTCGTCCATCTCGTCGTTGAGCAGGAACCCCGCGCCCTTGACCACCACGCCGCTGCCGTAGTCCCAGTTCAGGGTGTAGGTATTGCTCACTGCATTGCCCTGGGCATCGACGATGGAGAAATGGGTGGTCTGGTGTCGTTCCAGCCCCGGGCGCACCTTGTCGGTGGGCGAGATGGCGTCGGGGTTGACCTGGGCCGCGCGCTGCTTGAGGTAGGCCGGGTCGGTCAATGGCTTGACCGGCACCTCGGAAAACGCCGGATCGCCCAGGTAGTCGGCACGGTCGGCGAACACGCGCTTCTCGATTTCCGCCAGCAGGTGGATGTACTTGGCCGAATTGAGCTCGACGCCCTTGAAGTCGGCGGCGCGTTCTTCCTTGATGCCGATCAGCTGGGCCAGGGCGACCCCGCCGGAACTGGGCGGCGGCGCGGTGTACAGCACGTTGCCACGGAAACTCACCTGCAGCGGCTGGCGCCACTGGACCTTGTAGTCCTGCAGGTCCTGCTTGGTGATCAGGCCCTTGTCGGCCTGCATCTGGGCCACCAGCAAGTCGGCGGTCTTGCCGCTGTAGAACTCCTTGGCACCCTGGTCGGCGATGCGTTCCAGGGTCGCCGCCAACTCCGGCTGGCGGAAGGTCTGGCCGGGTTGCATGCTGCCAAAGTAATCACCGAAGTTGGTGCTGCCGTTGAACAGCTTCAAGGCATCCTCGCGGTACTGGTACTGCTTGTCCGCCACCTTGAAGCCGTTCCTGGCGTAGGCCACTGCCGGGGTGACGAGTTCGCTCCAGGGCAGCTTGCCGAATTTCCGGTGGGCCTCCCACAGGCCCATCACGGTGCCCGGCACCCCGGCGGCGCGGGCGCCCACCAGGCTGAGGTTCTCGATCACCTCGCCCTTGTCATTCAGGTACATGTCGCGGGTCGCAGCCTTGGGCGCGGTTTCCCGGTAGTCGAGGAAATACGGCTTGCCGTCGATGAACAGCGTCATGAAGCCGCCACCGCCGATATTGCCAGCCTCGGGATAGGTCACGGCCAGGGTGAAGGCCGTGGCCACCGCAGCGTCCACCGCGTTGCCGCCCTTCTTGAGGATCTGCGCCGCGACATCGGCGCCGTACTGGTTGGGTGCGGCCACCGCACCGCCTTCAAGGGGCGCGGCGAAGACTGGAACGCTGGCAGCGAGCGCCAGGCCCAGGGTGAGGGTCGTGCACGGCAAGATACCCATGGAGTCCGTCCTTTATCGTTGTTTTCAGACCAGACGAACCTTAGCAGGCCGTTGAAAAACTATCTGCGTTGCCATCGCTGCGTTAAAAACAGGCTGGTGCGCCAGCCCGGTCAAAATGCTCATTGACCACTCGTAAACTGCGCTTTTTCGCCTGTTTTCGCCTTGCGCTGGCTGCCTCGCCTACGTTTTTCAACGGCCTGTTAGGCGCTTTGTTGCGCGGAGGGCAAACGCCCACAGCAAAACGGCCGCCCGCAGGCAGCCGTTTGTCGCAGATGGAGCAGTGGAGCAGCCGCTCCTCAGACCATCTCGTGCTCGATCCACTCCAGCACCGAAGTCCGTCGTGGTGCCCAGCCCAGCAGCTCGCGGGCCTTCTTGCCGCGTACCCGGCTGTTGGAGCCCAGGCCATAGTTGGCCATCTCGTAGCCCCACTCGGCCTCGGCGGCAGGCAGCGGCCAGTCCTCGGGTTCGCCCAGATGCAGGGCACGGGCCATGGCGCGGGTCATGTCGATGAAGGACGCCTCGCCGCTCTCGACGAAGTAGAAACTGCCCGGGGTGTTGCCGGTCAGGGCCAGGGCGTAGAGCGCCACCACGTCCTCGATGTGCACGTTGGACCAGATGTTCTGCCCCGGCCCGACGTGGCGCACCACACCGCTCTTGCGCGCTTGCTTGAGCAGGCGCGGCAACTGCACGCTGTCACGCTTGACGCCCAGGCTGTGACCGTAGATCAGGGTGTTGCACAGCACCGCTGAGTTCACCCCGTCCTTGGCCGCCGCCAGGATCAGGTTGTCGATGGCCACCCGGGCGGCCTTGTCCACGGTGGGCTCCGGCAACTGGTCTTCGTAGTAGAGGGTATCGCTGGCCTTGCCGCCGGAAGCGTCGCCGACGATGCTCGAACCGCTGGTGTGCAGGAACGGCTTGTTCGAGCCCTTGAGCGCGGCCAGCAACACTTCTACCGCACCACGATGGTCGCTGCTGGCAGCGTTGATCACCGCGTCGGCGGCCCGGGCCTGTTCGCCCAGCAGGGCGCTGTCGTCCAGGCTGCCCACCACGGGCTTGATGCCCAGGGCCGTCAGCTCGGCGGCTTGCTCGGCGCTGCGCACCAGGCCAGTGACCTGATGCCCGGCCTTGACCAGGCCGGTGGCGATGGAACCGCCGATGAAACCCGCGGCACCGGTAACGAATACGTTCATGGAGAGACTCCCTGGGTGGATAAGTGATGGCGCCAGTATCGGCGCGCCTGTTCCGACGAAACAGCCGGGCTGGACCAAATCACTCTTGCGCAGGAATCACGAATCCCCAGCCTGGGAAGCAGGACCTCAGCCCTCGAAGTCCGGGTCAGCGTAGTCGGCCAGCTTGCCCTGGATGAAGTCCAGGAAGCACTGGATGCGCAGGGCCAACTGCGAGTTGCGGTAGTACACGGCGTTGATCGGCTGGCGGTAGCCGCTGTTGAACTCGCCGAGGATCGGCGTCAGGCGCCCGGCACGGATGTCGTCGATGGTCATGAAGTGCGACAGGCAGGCGATGCCCTGCCCCTCCAGTACCAGGTGGCGCAGGGTCTCGCCGCTGGAGGCGCTGATGCCCGGCTGGATCTGCCAGCGGTCGCCATGGGGGTGGCGCAGCGGCCAGTGGTTGAGGCTTTCGGTCTGGGTGAAGCCCAACAGCGTGTGTGCGCTGAGCTCGGCAACGCTGTGCGGGGTGCCATGACGTTCCAGGTAAGCCGGGCTGGCCAGGATGCGCAACGGGCTGCAACCCAGGGAGCGGGCATGCAGGGTCGAGTCGGCCAGGGTGCCGATGCGGATCGCGATATCGGTGCTCTGCTCCAGGAGATCGATGATCAGGTCGTTGCTGTTGAGCTCCAACTGGATATGCGGGTACAGACTGCGGAACTCGGCGATGTAGGGCACGATTGCATGCAGCATGAACGGCGAGGCGGCGTTGATCCGTAGGCGTCCCGAAGGGGTCTGCTGGCGCGACGACAGGCGCTCTTCCAGTTCGTCCATCTGGTCGAGGATCGACTTGGCCTGCTCGAAGAAATACTTGCCCTCCTCGGTCAGGTCCATGCGCCGGGTGGTGCGGTTGATCAGCGTGGTATCGAGCTTGGATTCCAGGCGCGACAAGGTGCGGCTGACCGCCGATGGCGTCTGCCCGACCTGCTCGGCGGCGGCGGAGATGGAACCGCACTCGATGACACAGACGAAGATCTGCAGTTCGTCGGATCTGGCTTTCACAGGGAACCCTCTATCGATTGGTAGCTGTAGCCGCGCGCAGACTGCGACGCGCGGCTACAGGAACGGCCTACCGATATTAGCGGCTTTGGGCCTTAAGACCGAACACCTGGCGCAGGTGCTGCTCATAGCGGCGCACGTCGCCCTCGACGTCCGGGCACTTCATCACGTCAACGCAGAGGAAGGTCGGCAGGGGGCTCATGCCCAGGAACTGGTTGGCCTTGTGGAACGGGAAATAGACCGCGTCCACCCCTTTGCCTTCGAAGAAATCGCTCGGGTCGTCGAAGGCCTGCTGCGGCGCATTCCAGGTCAGCGAGAGCATGTACTGCTTGCCCTGGACCAGGCCGCCGCTGCCGTACTTCTGCGAAGCGTCGGAGCGGGTCCGGCCGTCGTTGGCATACAGGCTGCCGTGGCCCTGGGTGAAGACTTCGTCGATGTACTTCTTGACGATCCAGGGCTCGCCCATCCACCAGGCAGGCATCTGGTAGACGATCACGTCGGCCCAGAGATACTTCGCCACTTCTTCCTGGGCGTCGTAGCCCTGGTCGATATGGGTGACCTTGACGTCCAGGCCGCCACGATCCAGCACCGCCAGCGCAACCTCATGCAAGGTGGTGTTGTAGCGGCCATCGGAGTGGGCGAATTGCTTGGCGCCATTGAGCAGCAGTACTTTCTTCATGAGCGGGCCCTGTCGCGGGAACGGCCCCTTGCATGCGTCGCGCGACGCCAGGCCGTTGGGGTGGAAAACGAGGGCGGCAGGTTAGTGAAGGGCTCGCGCGGGAATAAGCCCCGGGCGCTCAAAATACATTTGCCGTAAAGGCACGAATCAAACCTTGATTGTTGCCTTAGAATTCCTGGCAATTTCCTTTGCCATGAGTGCATCGCCATGTCCCGCCAGGCTTTCATCCTCCATGCCAAGACCCGCCCCGAACGGGCTGCCGAATTCGAAGCGCTGTTCCTGGGTTATGTCGCCGCCAGCCGGGCCGAACCCGGCTGCATCGAGTACCACATGCTGCGCGACCGGCAGGACCCCAGCCTGTTCATCTTCTACGAAGTCTGGGAGTCCCAGGAGGCACTGGACGTGCACTCCAACCTGCCGCACATGAAGCAGTTCCGCGATGCTCGCATGGAGTATCTGGAACGCGACTTCGAGATCCGCGCCATCGACATGCTCAGCCCGGCTTCTGCTAGCCGCTGACGAGCAGGTGGGCCCCCAACAGGGCCAGGCCGATGAAGAACACCCGCTTGAACAGCAACGCGCTGATGCGCTGGCGCAACCACTGCCCCAGCCACATGCCCAGCAGCGCCGGAACCAGGGCCAGCAACGAGGCCCCCAGCTCCGCACCGCCCAGTTGACCGCCCCAGGCCAGGCCGGCGGCCAGGGCCAGGGTCGAGACGGTGAATGACAGGCCCAGGGCCTGGACCAGCGCATCGCGGCCCAGGCCCAACGCTTGCAGGTAAGGCACCGCCGGAATCACGAACACCCCGGTGACCGCAGTGACCAGGCCAGTGGCCAATCCACACAAGGGCGCCAGCCAACGCTCATGGGCCGGGGCGATGCGCAGCTGCGGCAAGCACAGGCCCGCCAGGGCATAGAGCAACAGCGCCGCGCCCAACCCCCGCACCACCCACGGCCCACCATCGATGCCCAGCCACAGGCAGCCGCCCAGGGTGCCGGCGCAGGTCGCCAACAACAGCGGCCACAAACGCCTGAGCAGGGCCGGCAGGTGCCCACCCAAAGCCAGTTGCCAGAGATTGGTCAGGGTCGCCGGAATGATCAGCAAGGCCGCAGCCTGCGCCGGAGCCATAGCCAGCCCCAGGAGCCCCATGGCCACCGTGGGCAGGCCCAGGCCGATCACACCCTTGACCATGCCAGCCATGACGAAGATGCCGAGAACCCATAAAGACAGGGCCAGGCCGAGATCCTGATAGAACGCGAGGGAAGTATTCATGGGCCTATCCTGCACCCGCCCCGCTGCGCTGAAAATCTGCCATATACTGAGCCAGCCTCTTGCCGTACAAGAGGCTGGTTCCCAATACCCTGGCTGTGGAGGCCCCGCATGCACTTCGACCTGGTGGACCTGCGCTTGTACTTGAATGTCCTCGAAGCCGGCAATATCACCGCCGGCGCCCAGCGCAGCCACCTGTCCCTGGCTGCCGCCAGCGCGCGGATCCGCGCCATGGAAAGCTCCCTGGGCATCGAGTTCCTCGAACGTGGCCGTCGCGGGGTCAGCCCGACACCGGCCGGCAAGGCCCTGGCCCAGCACGCCCGGACCCTGCTGCGGTATGCCGAGCACCTGCAACAGGACCTCACCGAATACGCCAGGGGGGTCAAGGGCCAGGTGCGCTTGCTGTGCAACACCAGCGCCCTGAGCGAATACCTGCCGGAGTTGCTGGCGGACTTTCTGCGTGGCCGGCCCCAGGTCGACATCGAGCTGCAGGAGCTGCCCAGCATGCGCATCACCCATGCCCTGCGCCAGGGCGCGGCGGAGCTGGGCATCGTCTCCGACGCCGTGGATACCCATGGTCTGGAGAGCCGGCCGTTTCGCGACGACCCGCTGTTCCTGGCGATGCCTGTGGACCACCCATTGCGCCAGCAGGCCGAACCGCGCTTCAGCGACACCCTGGCCTACGACTATGTCGGCCTGGCCAGCCACAGCGCCCTGGCGGTGTACCTGGAAGAACAGGCCCTGCACCTGGGCCGGCGCATGCAGTTGCGAATCCGCGCCGAAGGCTTCGACGCCGCCCTGCGCATGGTGGCCCGTGGCGCCGGGCTGGCCCTGGTACCCCAGGCCGCCGTGGAACGCAACCGCCACCTGGCCCTGCATGCCCGGCCCCTGGGCGAGCCCTGGGCCCGGCGCCGGTTGCTGCTGTGCGCCCGGGATTTCGCCACCTTGCCGCTGTATGCCCAGGAGCTGTGCCAGGCCTTGCTCGAACCTTGACTCTACCCCTAGGGGCAGACCTTAGCCTGCGGGCTTCTTCCTCAAGGACCAAGGCAATGAGCAAACGCATCCTGGTGATTCTCGGCCACCCCTCCCGCGCCAGCCTGTGCGCGGCATTGAGCGAGCGCTATGTCGCCGCGGCGCAGCAGGCCGGCAATGAAGTGCGGTGCCTGTACCTGGGCGACCTGCGCTTCGATCCGGTGCTGCAGGAGGGTTACCGACGGATCCAGCCACTGGAGGACGACCTGCAGCGAGCCCAGGCCGATATCCTCTGGGCCGAGCACCTGGCCTGGGTCTTCCCCATCTGGTGGGGCGGGATCCCGGCCTTGCTCAAGGGCTTTCTCGACCGGGTGCTGCTGCCCGGCTACGCCTTCAAGTACCGCCCCGGCAAGGCCTTTCCCGAGCAGTTGCTCAAGGGCCGCACCGCCGACCTGTTGGTGACCATGGACACCCCGCCCTGGTACTACCGCTGGTTCTACCGCATGCCCGGCCTGCACCAGATGCGCCGCACCACCCTGGCCTTCTGCGGCATCCGCACCTTGCGCACCCTGACTTTCGGCCCGGTGCTGGACGCCAGCGACCTGGCCCGCGCCAGCTGGTTGCAGCAGGCGGAGCGACTTGCCAGGCGCTGAATCCGCCCGATAATGCGCGGCACCCGGCCACCCTGCCCGGTCCAGCACAAGGAAGCCGCCATGTACATCGGCCAAGCCGCGCGATTGTCCGGAACCACCATCAAGAGCATCCGCCACTACGAGGCCATCGGCCTGTTGCCCGAAGCGCCGCGCCAGGGCCGCTACCGGCTCTATGACGCGCAGAGCGTCGAGCAACTGGTGTTCATCAAGTGCGCGCAACAGCTGGGATTCAAGCTCAAGGAGCTGCAACAGGTATTCGCCGCCCACCAGGGCCAGGCCTTCCCCTGGGACCAGGCCCAGGCGGCCCTGGCACGCAAGAAGCGCGACCTGCGGCGCCAGATCGATGACCTGCAACAACTGCACGCCCGACTGGAAGCCTTCGAGGACAGCCTGCAACAGGCCCGGGAGGAGTGCCCCCTGGACAGCCTCTAGCGGGCCGTCGAAAAACTGGCGGCGTTGCCATCGCCTATGTTTTTCAACGGTCTGCCAGGGCCGCCCGGGAAGCGGCGCATCAGACTTGCGACAACGCGGCCGTGCTCCTGGGCCGGCGGAAGAACAGCCAGTAGACCAGGCTCAGCAACAGCAGGAAGGGTACGCCGAACACCAGGGTCATCTTGAATGCATCGGTGAAGAAGGTAGTGATCATCACCGCCCCCATCAAGATCAAGCCGAGCAAGGTGCTGTAGGGAAACAGGCGCATGCGGAACGACAACGGCTGCTCGCCATGGCGCTGGTGGTAGCGCCGGAAGCAGTAGTGGGTGAGGAAGATCATGAACCAGGTGAAGATCGCGCCGAACATCGAGATCGCCATCATCAGGGCGAACGAGCTCTCCGGGTAGAACACGTTGATCAGGGTCGCCAGGGCTATGCCGGAGCTGGACAGCAGCAAGGCATTGAGCGGGATCCCGGTCTTGCTCAGGGCGCCCATGGACTTGGGCGCATAACCGGCGCGGGACAGGCTGAACATCATCCGCGTGGTGATGTAGAGCTGGCTGTTCATGGCCGACAGCGCGGCGATCAGGATCACGAAGTTCATCACCCCGGTGGCCCCGGGAATGCCGATGGTCTGCATCACCGTGACGAACGGACTCTGGGCCTTGCCCGCCTGGACCCAGGGCACGATGGCCAGCATCAGTGCCAGGGTCAGCAGATAGAACACCACCAGGCGCAGGATGGTGGCGCGAAACGCCTGCTTCACCGCGCGCTGCGGATCCTTGGCCTCACCGGCCGCCACCGCGATCATCTCCACGCTCAGGTAGCTGAAGATCGACACGATCACCGCGATCCACATGCCCTGCAAACCGTTGGGGAAGAAGCCGCCGTGGGCGCTGTAGTTGTGCACTCCGTAGTCGGGGTTGCCGGAGCCGAACACCACGTACACCGCCAGGATGATGAAGCCGACGATGGCGGCGATCTTGATGGTGGAGAACCAGTATTCGAAGTTGCCGAAGGTCTTCACGCTGATGGCGTTGAGCAGGATCAGCATGCTGGAGAAGGAGATGATCCACACCCACTCCGGCACGTTGGCGAACCAGTACTTCATGTACATGGCGATGGCCGTGACCTCGGCCCCCACCGCCAGGACGATGGCCGCCCAGTAGGCATAGCGCACCAGGAATCCGGCCAGGGGGCCGATGTAGAACTCGGCATAGGCGCCGAAGGAGCCGGAGGTGGAATGGGCCACGGTCATTTCCGCCAGGCACCCCATCAGCAGCAGGGTGATCAGGGCGCCGATGGCATAGCTGAGCAGCACGCTGGGCCCGGCATAACCTATGGCATAGGCGCTGCCCATGAACAGCCCGGTACCTATGGCTCCACCGATGGCGATCATGCTCATCTGGCCGGCGGTCAGCTGCCGCCTCAGGCCGTGCTCGCGATTGGAAATCGCTTCGAAACCCTTGTTGGTGGTGGTCACGTTCAGTGCCTCTTTATTGTTGTGTGCACGTGTTGATCTATTTGGCGGCGCGTCCTTGTGCCACGCAGTGTCGTCATGCGGCGCAGGCCGCGAGCGAGCCGGGCCCGGTCGCGGCCTGCGCCAGCGGCTAGCGGCTTCAGGTCACGCTGTGGCGCACCT
This sequence comes from Pseudomonas piscis, assembly GCF_009380155.1. Classification (GTDB taxonomy): domain Bacteria; phylum Pseudomonadota; class Gammaproteobacteria; order Pseudomonadales; family Pseudomonadaceae; genus Aquipseudomonas; species Aquipseudomonas piscis. The sequence goes on from NZ_WHUV01000008.1 coordinate 114,729, forward strand.
GGAACTGCGGTTGCGCCCAGGTCTTGGCATCGAGGATCTCGCCGAGGATCTGCACCGCGTCCCACACCTCACTGAAGGTGGTGTACAGCGGGGTGAAGCCGAAGCGCATGATTCGCGGCTCGCGATAATCGCCGATCACGCCCCGGGCGATCAGGGCCTGGATCACCGCGTAGCCCTCAGGATGCTCGAAGCTCACGTGGCTGCCGCGCTTGGCGTGCTCACGGGGGGTCACCAGCTTGAGCTGGTGGCCGGCGCAGCGCTGCTCCACCAGTTCGATGAACAGGTCGGTCAGGGCCAGGGACTTGCGCCGCAGGCTCTGCATGTCGGTCTGCTCGAAGATCTCCAGACCGCACTCGACCATCGCCAGCGAGGTGATCGGCTGGGTGCCGCACAGGTAGCGGGCGATACCACTACTGGGTTCGTAGGCGGTGGCCATGTCGAACTGCCGGGCATGGCCGAACCAGCCGGACAGCGGCTGGGTCACCAGGTCGCACAGTGCCGGGGCGACCCAGGCGAATGCCTGGGAGCCGGGGCCGCCATTGAGGTACTTGTAGGTGCAGCCGATGGCGTAGTCGGCGCCGCAACGCTTGAGCTCCACCGGCACCGCGCCGGCCGAGTGGGCCAGGTCCCAGATGCTCAGGGCGCCGGCCTCGTGGATCAGCCCGGTCAGTTGCTGCATGTCGTGCATGTGGCCGGTCTTGTAGTTGACGTGGGTGAGCATCACCACCGCGGTGTCCTGGTCGATGGCCGCCGGCACCTGCTCGGGGCTGTCCACCAGGCGCAGCGAATAGCCCTGCTGGAGCAGCTGGGTCAGGCCTTCGGCGATGTACAGGTCGGTGGGGAAGTTGCTGCTTTCGGAGACGATCACCCGGCGCTCGGGCGCGCGCTCGGCCTGGACCCGCAAGGCGGCGCTGAGCACCTTGAACAGGTTGATCGAGGTGGTATCAGTGATCACCACTTCCCCGGCATCGGCGCCGATCAGCGGCGCCAGGCGATCGCCCAGGCGCTGGGACAGGTCGCGCCAGCCGGCGCTGTTCCAACTGCGGATCAGGCCATCGCCCCACTCCTGCTCGATCACCTGCCGGGCCCGCTCCAGGGAGGCCACGGGGCGCGCGCCCAGGGAGTTGCCGTCGAGGTAGATGACCCCCTCGGGCAAGGCGAAGCGCTGGCGCAGCGGCGCCAGGGCATCTTGTTCATCGAGACGCAGGCAGTGGTTTTTATCGATCATTGGAAGTCCTGTCTTGGTCAGTGCCCTGCCCGTCCCGAGCGGGAGCGCAGGGCGTCGGCAATGGATAAACCCGGAAAATAATGAACGAAGCGATGGAGAATTTTCGTGCAAAGTGCGGCGCGATCCCGTACTAATCTCGAATTAAATTCTAAACCTTCAATAAAAAACGTGGATTTATGCCAGCCATGATTCTCGACGCCACCGACTTGCGCATCCTCCATCACCTGCAACAGGACGGGCGCATCAGCAACCAGGAACTGGCGGAGAAAGTCGCCCTCTCGCCCTCGGCCTGCCTGCGCCGGCTGCGCATGCTGGAGAACGAAGGCATCATCAGCGGCTACCGCGCCCAGCTCGACGCCGAACGCCTGGGCATCGAACTGGAGGCCATCGTCCACGTGTCCCTGCGTCAGGATGTGGAAGGCTGGCACGAGACCTTCATCACCAAGGTCCAGCAGTGGCCGGAGGTGATGGCCGCCTACGTGATCACCGGCGCCAGCAACTACGTACTGCGCATCCAGGCACGCAACCTCAGGCACTTCTCGGACTTCATCGTCAACCACCTGAACCGCGCCAGCGGGGTCACCGACATCCGCTCGGAAATCGTCCTGCAGAAGATCAAGGAACAGAACAACCTGCTGGACCTGGTGCCACGCAAATGACCGCCGCGCCACCGCTCAGCTGCGGGTCGGATGGCGCTGGGCCGTGACGCTCGGGGCTTCGTCGAACAGCTTGCGGTACTCGGCGGAGAACCGCCCCAGGTGGGTGAAGCCCCAGCCCAGGGCAATTTCGGAAATGTTGCGCGCCGCGCCTTGCTCGAGGATTTCCTGGCGCACGCCGTTGAGTCGATAGCGCTTGAGATAGGCCATCGGTGACAGCGCGAAGTATTTGCCAAAGGCCTCGAACAGCTTGTAGCGCGAGACCCCGGCGGCAGCTTCCAGGTCCTCCAGGTGTACCGCCTCGCGGGCATGCTCCTGCAGGTATTGGCGGGCCCGCACTAGGTAATGCGGCAGCTTGACCCCGAGCACCTGGCGCAACTCGCTGGAGTAATTGTTGGGCTGGGCCAGGATCAGGCCCTTGATCAGCGAGTTCTCGATCTCCCGGGTGAAGGCCAGTTGCTCGTAGAGCTCGTTGCCCTGGGCCAGTTCGCCGAGGAAGTGCCGGGCCATGCGCCACCAGGAAGCGGTCGCGCCATGCAGCGCATCCATGCCCGGCTCGAAGCGCAGCGGCTGCTGCACCGGTCGTTGCAGCAGGGCCTCCAGGGCCTCGCTCATGGCCGGCCGGGAAATCACCACCTGCAGCTTGCGACAGTCGCCGGAGATGGCCAGCGCCTGGCTTTCATTGGGGGCGATGATCACCCCATGGGCGCTGTCGGAGTGCAACAGGCGGCCGTCCTTGCTCAGCTCCTGCTGGCCACACAGCGGCAAGCTCAGGCTGTAGCTGCTGAAGCGCTCGATATCCTCGATATCCACCACCACGTCGGTGCCGTACTCGATGATGCCCAGGGTGGTGGCCCGCGACCTGAGCACATGGGCACTGTGGTGGAAACGGATCCGCTCCGGAGTGGCGGTCTCCAGGCGATGCGGGCCGCAGATGCCCGACATCCAGCGCCTGGCGCCTTCGAGGTCGTAGTGATCGACGCGAATATCGCGCAACTGCCCATCAGCCTTGTTGTTCATCACGGCACACCCACGGCAATTTTCTTTAGCGCGCTCTGACGGCGCGTCTTGTCTGGCAGGGCAAGTTTTGCGCCAACCGGCGAAGCTGCCAACCCAGTGGATAACAATAGCCGACTAAGTGGATAAACCGCCCGGCCATCCGGGTCGGGTCCACCCTCGTGCTGCCACCTGCCGTGTAGAAACTCCCCACCCTGCGGCCGTCACACGGGGCGCCGCCGGGGACTTTCACCCAACCTCCCGTGCTCGACCGCGGCCACAGGCACCCTGGCCAATTTGTGGATGCGCTTGGCCGACTAAGCGGATAGCCACCCCTGCCCCGCTCTCACTCTAATGACCGTACCGATTGGCCTGAATAAAAAAGGTACCGACCATGAGTGGTGCAAGAAGCGTCGAGCAATGGCAGGAGTTCATCCACGGCTGCCTGGATTTTCGCCCCGCTGACGGGGTGTTCCGCATCGCCCGGGAGATGTTCACCGAGCCCGAGCTGTTCGACCTGGAGATGGAGCTGATCTTCGAGAAGAACTGGATCTACGCCTGTCACGAAAGCGAACTGCCCAACAACCACGACTTCGTCACGATGCGGGCCGGACGCCAGCCGATGATCATCACCCGCGACGGCGAGGGCCGGCTCAATGCGCTGGTCAACGCCTGCCAGCATCGCGGCACCACCCTGACCCGGGTCGGCAAGGGCAACCAGTCGACCTTCACCTGCCCCTTCCATGCCTGGTGCTACAAGAGCGACGGCCGCCTGGTGAAGGTCAAGGCCCCCGGCGAGTACGCCGAGGATTTCGACAAGGCCACCCGCGGCCTGAAGAAAGCCCGGATCGATAGCTACAAGGGATTCGTGTTCATCAGCCTGGACGTGAGCGGCGAAGACTCCCTGGAAGACTTCCTCGGCGACGCCAGGATCTTCTTCGACATGATGGTCGCCCAGTCGCCCACCGGCGAGCTGGAGGTGCTGCCGGGCAAGTCCGCCTACACCTACGACGGCAACTGGAAACTGCAGAACGAGAACGGCCTGGACGGTTATCACGTCAGCACCGTGCACTACAACTACGTGGCCACGGTGCAGCATCGCCAGCAGGTCAACAGCGAGACCGGCACCGCCAGCGCCACCCTGGACTACAGCAAGCTCGGCGCCGGTGATGCCGCCACCGACGACGGCTGGTTCGCCTTCGCCAACGGCCACAGCGTGCTGTTCAGCGAGATGCCCAACCCGGCGGTGCGCTCCGGCTACGCCAGCATCATGCCGCGCCTGGTGGAGGAGTACGGCCAGGCCCGGGCCGAATGGATGATGCATCGCCTGCGCAACCTGAACATCTACCCCAGCCTGTTCTTCCTCGACCAGATCAGCTCGCAGCTGCGGATCATCCGCCCCATGGCCTGGAACAAGACCGAGATCATCAGCCAGTGCATCGGGGTCAAGGGCGAGAGCGACGCCGACAGGGAAAACCGCATCCGCCAGTTCGAGGACTTCTTCAACGTCTCGGGCATGGGCACCCCGGACGACCTGGTGGAATTCCGCGAGGCCCAGCGCGGCTTCCAGGCCCGCCTGGAACGCTGGAGCGATGTCTCCCGCGGCCATCATCGCTGGGCCACCGGGCCGACCGCCAACACCCGGAACCTGGACATCCAACCGGCCATGACCGGCACCGAGATCACCCATGAAGGGCTGTACGTCAACCAGCACGAGAACTGGCAGCGCTTTCTCCTCGACGGCCTGCAGCGCCGGCCCCTGAAACTGCGGGAGGCATGACCATGAATGCACAACTGCAATACCGCATCGAACAATTCTTCTATCGCAAGTCCGAGCTGTGCGACGCCCAGGACTGGGACGCCTACCTGCAACTGTTCGCCCCGGACAGCGTGTTCCACCTGCCCCAATGGGATTCCGAGCATGTCTATACCCAGGACCCCAAGCGCGGCATGTCGCTGATCTACTACAGCAACCGCTCGGGCCTGGAGGACCGGGTGTTCCGCCTGCGCACCGGCAAGGCCGCGTCCACCATCCCGATGCCGCGCACCCTGCACACGGTCAGCAACCTGCGCATCGCCCCAGGCGAGCAAGAGCTGCTGCAGGTTCGCCTGAACTGGCACACGTTGTTCTACCGCCTGGCCATCTCCGAGCAGTTCTACGGCCACGCCACCTATGACCTCAAGCCCCACGGCGAGAGCTGGCTGATCCAGCGCAAGCACGTGGTGCTGCTCAACGACCAGATCAACTCGGTGCTGGATTTCTATCACCTCTGACTCGACGGATATTCTCCATGACGCACAAGGTCGCGTTCAGCTTCGCCGACGGCAAGACCCTGTTCTTCCCGGTGCACGCCAATGAAATATTGCTCGACGCCGCCCTGCGCAACGGCATCAAGATCCCCCTGGACTGCCGCGAAGGGGTGTGCGGCACCTGCCAGGGCCGCTGCGAGGCGGGCCAGTACAGCCAGGACTACGTGGACGAAGAGGCGCTGTCGGCCCAGGACCTGGCGCAGCGCAAGATGCTCAGCTGCCAGACCCGGGTGCAGTCCGATGCGGCGTTCTACTTCGACTTCGATTCCAGCCTGTGCCACGCCGCCGAGCCGGTGCGCTATCGCGCCTCGGTCCAGGAGGTGTGCCAGGTTTCGGACAGCACGGCGATCCTGCGCCTGGACCTTGGGGCCAACCCGGCCCCGCTGGACTTCCTGCCCGGCCAGTACGCCCGCCTGGGCATCCCCGGCACCGGCACCAGCCGCGCCTATTCCTTCGCCAACCGCCCGGCGGCGGACCAGCAGTTGCAGTTCCTGATCCGCCTGCTGCCCGACGGGGCGATGAGCAACTACATCCGTGAGCGTTGCCAAGTGGGCGACAGCCTGGAACTGGAAGCGCCGCTGGGCGCCTTCTACCTGCGCCAGGTCAGCCGCCCGCTGCTGCTGGTGGCCGGCGGCACGGGGCTGTCGGCGTTGCTGGCGATGCTCGAGCAGGTCGTCGAGCAAGGCTGCCAGCAACCGGTGCACCTGTACTACGGGGTGCGCCACAGCGCCGACCTGTGCGAACTGGAGCGCATCCGGGCCTACGGCGAACGCCTGCCCGGGTTTCGCTTCACCCCGGTGATCAGCGATGCCGATCCGGCCTGGACCGGCAAGCGCGGCTACATCAGCGAACACTTCGACACCGAGGAGCTGCGCACCAGCGAGGCCGACATGTACGTCTGCGGGCCACCGCCGATGGTCGATTCGATCCGCGCCTGGCAGCAGCAACAGGGCCTGGAGCACATCCAGCTGTATTACGAGCGCTTCACCGACAGTACCAACTGACTCCATCGGCGATCGCCCAACGCCCTGCCAGGACACCGGACACCGCCCGACCACAGGTCGGCCCAGCGGCAGATGGCAGCAAGAACAGGGACTTGGGCGTGTTCGGCTTTACTACGGGAGCTTGACGCGGAGTAATATCTGATCCCGTCGACAATAAGACGCGGCCGCTGCCTGCATCCGGGTAGCGGTCCTGATAACAACTAGAAGAGAGCGCAAGTTAGTGGATCAGACCTTGAAGCAGGGTGAACTCAAGCGTGGCTTGAAGAACCGCCATATTCAGCTGATCGCCCTGGGTGGGGCGATCGGCACCGGACTCTTCCTCGGCTCGGCCGGGGTCCTGAAGTCCGCCGGACCCTCGATGATCCTGGGTTATGCGATCGCCGGATTCATTGCCTTCCTGATCATGCGCCAATTGGGCGAGATGATCGTCGAAGAGCCGGTGGCCGGCTCCTTCAGCCATTTCGCCCACAAGTACTGGGGCGGCTACTTCGGGTTCCTTTCCGGCTGGAACTACTGGGTGCTGTACGTGCTGGTGGGCATGGCCGAACTCACGGCGGTGGGCAAGTACATCCAGTTCTGGTGGCCGGAAATCCCCACCTGGGTCAGCGCCGCGGTGTTCTTCGTGCTGGTCAACCTGATCAACATGATGAACGTGAAGTTCTACGGCGAGGCCGAGTTCTGGTTCGCCATCATCAAGGTGGTGGCCATCGTCGGCATGATCGTGCTGGGCTGCTACATGCTGTTCAGCGGTAGCGGCGGCGCCCAGGCCTCGGTGAGCAACCTGTGGTCCCATGGCGGCTTCTTCCCCAACGGCGGCACCGGCCTGCTGATGGCCATGGCCTTCATCATGTTCTCCTTCGGCGGCCTGGAGCTGGTGGGCATCACCGCCGCCGAAGCCGCCGAACCGCGCAAGGTGATCCCCAAGGCCATCAACCAGGTGGTCTACCGGGTCCTGATCTTCTACGTCGGCGCCCTGGCGGTGCTGCTGTCGCTGTACCCGTGGGACGAGCTGCTGGTGAGCCTCAACGCCGGCGGCGATTCCTACAGCAGCAGCCCCTTCGTGAAGATCTTCGCCCTGATCGGCAGCGACGCGGCGGCGCAGGTCCTCAACTTCGTGGTCCTGACCGCGGCGCTCTCGGTGTACAACAGCGGCGTGTACTGCAACAGCCGCATGCTCTACGGCCTGGCCGAACAGGGCGATGCCCCGCGCGCGCTGATGAAGCTCAACAAGCAGGGCGTACCGGTGCTGGCCCTGGGTATCTCGGCGCTGATCACCATGCTCTGCGTGCTGGTCAACTACCTGGCTCCGCACGAAGCGCTGGAGCTGCTGTTCGCCCTGGTGGTGGCCGCCCTGATGATCAACTGGGCGCTGATCAGCCTGACCCACCTGCGCTTTCGCAAGGCCATGGCCGAGCAAGGCGTGGTGCCTTCGTTCAAGGCCTTCTGGTCGCCGTTGAGCAACTACCTGTGCCTGGCCTTCATGGTCATGATCATCGGCGTGATGCTGATGATCCCGCCGATCCGCGCCTCGGTGTACGCGATCCCGGTGTGGATCGCGCTGATCTGGGTGTTCTACCGCCTGAGCCAGGCGAAGAAAGCCAGCCAACCGGCCCTGCGCTGACCCCATCAGGGGCCGCGTGCAGGCCCCTGTGCAAAGCCAAGCCCGGCCTTGCTCCAAGGCCGGGCTTTTTCATGCCCACCGGAAAAGTGGTCTGCTGCCATCTACACAAGCGGCCTGAAATTCCAGGCCGCTCGCTCTCTAGAATCGACGCTCTTCCCGGCGATATCGGCCCGGGAACCGGATCCTGGATGGAGAGTGGCATATGAGCAGAACGACCGCGGGCCTGAGGCCGAGCGATTTCTTTTCCCCCACGGTGGCGGCGCTGATCTCGGTGCTGGTGAACTATGGCGGGACCTTCGTCCTGGTGCTCCAGGCCGCTGAACTGGCCCACCTGACGCCGGCCCAGACCGCCTCCTGGGTCTGGGCCGTGTCTGTGGGCGTGGGCGTCACCGGTCTCTGGCTGAGCCTGCGCCACCGGGCTCCGATCATCACCGCCTGGTCGACACCCGGGGCGGCGTTCCTGGCCACGGTACTGCCTGGCACGCCCTACGCCGAAGCGATCGGCGCCTACATGGTCTCGGCCCTGGGCTTCATGCTCCTGGGCCTGTCCGGGGCCTTCGACAAGCTGGTGCGGCTGATTCCCCAGGGGATCGCCGCAGGTTTGTTGGCCGGCATCCTGCTGCAGTTCGGGATCAATGCCTTTGGCGGCGCCAGCAGCGATCCCTGGCTGGTGATGGTGCTGCTGGTGTCCTATGCACTGCTGCGGCGCTTCACCTCGCGGTTCGCCGTGGTGGGTATCCTGCTCATCGGCCTGGGCCTGTTGGTGGCCCAGCAGCGGATCGACTTCGGCGCCTTGCAGCCGAGCCTGGCGACGCCGCTGTTCACCGCTCCGCAATTCTCCGTCCAGGCCCTGCTCGGGGTGGCGCTGCCGCTGTTCGTCATCACCCTGACCGGCCAGTACATGCCGGGCATGCTGGTGCTGCGCAACGATGGCTTCGCCACCAGCGCCAACCCGCTGCTCAGGGTCACCGGGCTGGGCTCGCTGCTGATGGCGCCGTTCGGTGCCCATGCCTTCAACGTGGCGGCGATCACCGCCGCCATCTGCACCGGCAAGGATGCCCACCCGGACCCGAGCAAGCGCTACCTCGCCGGCATCGCCTGCGGGCTGCTGTACATCCTGGTGGGGACCTTCGGCGTGACCCTGGCCAGCCTGTTCCTGGTGCTGCCCAAGGCGTTCATCGGCACCCTGGCGGGCCTGGCGCTGCTGGGCGCCATCGGCGGCAGCCTGGGCAACGCCATGGCCGATGCCAGGACCCGGGAAACCGCGCTGATCACCTTCCTCGCCACGGCGGCCAATGTCACCTTGCTGGGCATCGGCGGGGCATTCTGGGGGCTGCTGGCCGGCTTGACCGCCCACCTGCTGATCCATGGCCGGTATCGCCGCTTCAGCGCCAGCAACGCACGCTCCTGAGGCTGGCTAAGGGGTTCGCAGGGCCTGCCCCAGGCGCGCCATGGCGGCATCGATTTCATGGGCGCTCAGGGACGCATAACCCAGCAGCCAGCCTTGCTCCTTGTGTTCGCCGGCATACAGCCGGCTGAGCCCTGGCAGTTGCAGGCCGATGGCAGCCGCCCGGCGCTGGGTCTCGTGCTCGGTCCAGCCGGGCTCCAGCAGGCAGGGGATCTGCAGGCCGCCTGGCGGCGGCAAGGCCCGGGCGATGCCCGCCAGATGGCGCTCGATGGCCTCGAGCATGGCCTGCCGACGGCCGGCGTAGAGCTTGCGCATGGCCCGCACGTGAGCGTTGTAGTGCCCCTCCTCCATGAACCGCGCCAGGGTCAGCTGGAGGATCTGCGGAGTGTGGCCGTCCATGATGCTGCGGGCCGCGCTGAAGGGCGCCACCAACTCCTCGGGCAGGACCATATAGCCCATGCGCAGACCGGGGTACAGGGTCTTGCTGAAGGTGCCGATGTACAGCGTCCGCTGGTAGGGGTCCAGGCCCTGGACGCAGGCGGTGGGCAAGCCGTCGTAGTGGAACTCGCTGTCGTAGTCGTCCTCGATGATCCAGCGTTGGTGCTCGGCGGCCCAGCGGGTCAGTTCCAGCCGGCGCTCCAGGGCCAGGGTGGCGCCACTGGGGTATTGGTGCGATGGGGTCACATAGACGCACTGGGCGCCGCTGCGGTCGGCCCGCAGCAGGTCGGTGCGCAGGCCCTGGGCGTCGACCTCGATGGGCACGATCCGCGCCTCGGCGGCTTCGAAGGCCTTGCGGGCGCCGAAGTAGCCGGGGTTCTCCATCAGGATCGGCTTGCCGGCGTCCACCAGCAGTTGGGCACACAGGAACAGCGCCTGGCGGGTACTGCTCAACACCAGGATCTGCCCCGGCACCACCTTGGCCCCGCGCTCCAGGTTGAGGTAGGCGGCGATGGCCTTGCGCAGCGGCTCGGCGCCTTGCGGATCGCCATGCAGCAGCACCGTGGCGCGGGATTCCTTGAGCACCTGGCGCTGCAGGCGCTCCCAGGCCGCCAGCGGAAAGCTGCGGGTTTCCGGCAGGCCCGTGGCAAAGGCACGGACCACTTGCTGGTCGCTGACCCCGCCGCGCTCGAACAGCACCCGCCCCCGGCGGCTCAGGCCCGAACCCGGCTCCCGGGCACTGGACGGTTGCTCCTGCCAGCGCAGGCGACGACGCGCCGCGCCGCGCAACTGGGCGCCGATGGTCTGGCTGACATAGCTACCGGATCCTTCGCGGCGGACGATGAAGCCATCGCGCTGCAACTGCACATAGGCGTTCTCCACGGTATCGCGCGATACCCCCAGGGACTTGGCCAGGGCCCGGGTCGCCGGCAGCTTCAACCCCGGGTCGAGGGCGCCATCGAGGATCAGCCCGCACAGGGCGCGCTGGATGCGCTGATGCAGGTCCAACGCCTGGAACTCCGGGTCGTTGAGCCGCATGTTCAGGGTCTCGAGTTCGAATATCTGGGCCATGTGGTCTGCCTGGGCAAGTGAAAGTCCGCCTGAAGGGCAGCCACTTTAACCCCGGGAACCTGGTCGGTCACCTGCTGGCCGGCCGATGAAAACGCCCTGGCAGGCGTAATGCCGATCCGTCGAGGAAAGGCCAGGAGCGAGGCTTGCCCGCGATGGACTTCAGGGCGCTGCGTTCATCCAGTAAACACGCGCTGGCGTTAACGAGCATCGCGAGCAATCGAGCGTCGAGCCGCTGCTCCTACAGGGGACCACCGCGCTTAGGTGAACAGGCTGGCAGGGCGCTGGCCTGGGTCATTGCGGGTAGCGTACGCGCCACAACTCGGGGAACAGCACGGTATCGAGCATCTTGCGCAGGTAGCCCACGCCCTCGGTTCCGCCGGTGCCGGGCTGGAAGCCGATGATCCGCTCCACGGTGGTCACATGGCGGAAGCGCCACTGGCGGAACGAGTCTTCGAGGTCGATGAACTTTTCCGCCAGCTGGTACAGGTCCCAGTATTTCGCAGGATCGGCATACACCTGGCGCCAGGCCGCCTCCACCGACGGATCATGCTGGGTCGCGCTGGTGCTGTTGAGCGCCAGGCGCTGCGGATCGATGTCCAGGCCGCTGCGGGCCATCAGGGCGATCGCCTCGTCGTACAGCGACGGGGTGGCGATGGATTCCTGCAGCGCCTGCAGCAGCTCGGGACGGTGGGCATGGGGACGCAGCAGCGCCGCACTCTTGTTGCCCAGGATGAATTCGATATCGCGGTACTGGAACGACTGGAAGCCCGAGGACTGGCCCAGGTACGGACGGATGGACTTGTATTCCGAAGGGGTCATGGTGGCCAGCACCGCCCAGGCATGTACCAACTGGTCGAAGATCCGCGAGACCCGCGCCAGCATCTTGAACGCCGGCGCCAGCTGGCTCTGGCGCACCTGCTCACGGGCGGCCTTGAGTTCGTGGAGCATCAGCTTCATCCACAGCTCGGAGGTCTGGTGCTGGATGATGAACAGCATCTCGTTGTGGTCTGGCGACAACGGATGCTGGGCGCTGAGGATGCGCCCCAGGTCCAGGTAGTCGCCGTAGCTCATGGAGTCGGAGAAATTCAGCTGGGCGTTATGCCATTCATCCGGTGGATTGCTTGAAAAAGGACATTGGCTCATCGCGTGGGCTCCTCGTCTCGGTCGGCTGGGTCCGGCACCTGTGCCTGGGCAAGGGTGCGCGAGTGGCCCGCCGTATTAGTTATTGTAGGAATCAATCGGCCAACGGGCGCAGGATCGCCCGCACCGGACTGGCATCCAGGTGGGCGAAGCGCAGTGGCAGGGCAATCAGTTCGTAGTCGCCTTCGGGCACCTGGTCGAGCACCACTCCTTCGAGGATCGCCATGCCATGCCGGGCCACGGCGTTGTGGGCATCCATGGTCTTGGACTGTTGCGGGTCCAGGGAGGGTGTGTCGATGCCCACCAGGCGCACACCGAGGCTGGCCAGCAAGTCGATGGTGGCCTGGGCGACGGCGGTGAAGTCAGGATCCCAGGCGCTCAGCGGAGCCTCACGATAGGTCCGCAGCAGCACTCGCCGGGGCAGGTCGTCCAGGCGCCCGAGCAAGTCCTCGGGTTGCACCAGCGGGCCGCTGCCCAGGCAGTGCAGGACCCGGCACGGCCCCATGTACACATCCAGCGGTACTTCGCCGATGGGCAAGCCGTCAGGGCGGTAATGCAGCGGCGCATCGACATGGGCGCCGGTGTGGGGGGACAAGGTGATACGCCCGACATTCACCGGGCACTCGGGCCCGAACTGCCAGACGCGCTCCTCCTGGAATGGGGTATCCCCCGGCCAGGTCGGGGTCGCGGTACTCAAGGGTGGGCTGATATCCCACCAGCGGGGAGTGTTTTCCATGGGTGCGGCTCTCGGTCGGTCCGGACTGAATGATACGAGCGAAGCCGGTAAAGATTCTTGCGAAATAACGCGAGCAACCCTGGATGTTTCGCAAGAACTGCCAATAAAGCCGGATTTGGCGGATGAATCTTTCAAGCCTGCAAGCAGCTCCAAGCCCCCGGTGCAGCGTTTCTGGATAGCTGGGTGTCGAGTCCAGGCATCCCCACTGGCGCCGTGCGCTATAGGGTGCGCTTTCCAGTTCGCGACCTGCCAGGAGCACAGCATGTCCAAGCCCATCACCGTTCTGCGCGATACCCATCCACTGCCAGTCCTCGACGCCTGCAAATGGGAAAAACTCGAAGGCGATCCCCATACCGTCAACCTCAACGCCTACACCAGCGAAGATGGCAGCAAGATCATGGGCACCTGGATCTGCACCCCGGGCAAATGGCGGGTGGCCTACGAGAAATGGGAGTACTGCCACTTCCAGGAGGGCTACTGCGTGATCACCCCGGATGGCCAGGAGCCGATCCACCTGCGAGCCGGCGACATTTTCGTGGTCGAGCCCGGCATGCGGGGCACCTGGGAAGTGGTGCAGACCGTGCGCAAGTATTTCGTGTTCGCCTGAGTCCTGCCGTACAAGGCGAGGCAGCGTCCGGCCGGTCCACCCGGCCTGGCGACGCCCGGCTCGGCGCAACCTGCCAAATGTCGTTATAATCTCTGCCAAATGGCAAAGGCAGGAGTCACGTCCATGGTTGCAATGACCGGTAGCGACATCGCCGTGAAACGACGCGGCAAACCCGTATTGAAGGATCGGACCTCGGAGATCCTGCTCGGTGGCCGGGCGCGTTTCGACGACCGCATCTCCATCTATCGCCTGACCGAGGAAGGCATTCCGCTGGCGGCGATCGTCAAGTTCGTGTCTTCGGTGCCCATGCTCAAGGACGAACAGGTCCTGGCCAAGATCATCGGCCTGTCCGAGCGCACCCTGCACCGGCGCCTGAAGACTCCCGACGAACCGCTGAACCCGGAGCAGAGTGCCCGGGCGGTGCGCTTCGCCCAGGTCCTGTCCAAGGCCCAGGAGATCTTCGGCAGCAGCGAACAGGCCCAGGACTGGATGGCCAAGCCGGTGATGGCCCTGGACGGCCACAAGCCGGTGGACCTGCTGACCAACCCCATCGGCTTCGAGCTGGTGGATGAGTTCCTCACCCGCCTGGAATACGGGGTCTATCAGTGATCAGCGTCCCCGGCGGCAGTGCCGTCCACTTCTGGCGCCTAGACGCCGCGCAGCACGCCGACAGCTGGGACAGCGGCATCGGCGCCGAGCTGTGCGGCGGGCGCTGGAACTCCAAGGGGGTCAAGGCCGTGTACGGCAGCGCCGACCCTGCCACGGCGATCCTCGAGGTGGCCGTGCACAAGGGGTTCGCCGCGCTCGACCAGGTGCCCCATGTGCTGACCGGGGCGCTGATCCACGACCCGTCGACCATCTACCGCCTGGACGAAGGCCGCGTGCCCAATCCCAACTGGCTGGTGCCGGGCATTCCCAGTGCCGGCCAGCAGCAATTCGCCGACCAGTTGCTGGCCGAGCATCCCTTCGTGCTGGTGCCCTCCTCGGTTTCGCGCCACAGCTGGAACATCCTGATCAACCCGCTGTTGGCCAAGGGGTTGTACCAGGTGGTGATCCAGGAGCGCTTCGGCCTCGATACCCGCCTCAATCCGCCAGCGCGCACTCCGGCTGGCCGGCCCAACTGAGCGGGCAAAAAAAACGGGAAGCCGCCCGACGCGGATTCCCGGAAACGCCCCCATTCGGGGGGCTGCGATCATGAGACGGTATTCGTGGCGAGGACTTGGCCCCCGCCACGCAAAGGGCTACTGCGGCTTGCGGTAGCTGTTGACGATGGCCGAGAAGTCCTTGCCACCTTCCCCGCGCTGGCTCATGGCCTGGTACAGCTGCTGGGCCACCGCGCCCAGCACCACCGGCTGATGGGCCTGGCGGGCAGCCTCGGTGGCCAGCCCCAGGTCCTTGAGCATCAGCTCGGCGCCAAAACCGCCGGTGTAGCCGCGCGCGGCAGGCGCGGTCTCGATCACTCCCGGCCACGGGTTGTAGGTGTCGGAGCTCCAGCAACGCCCGGTGGAGCTGTTGATGATCCCGGCCAGCACCTTGGTGTCGATACCCAGGGCATCACCCAGGGCCATGGCTTCGCTGACGCCGATCATCGAGATGCCCAGCAGCAGGTTGTTGCAGATCTTGGCGATCTGTCCGGTGCCGACCTCGCCACAGTGCACGATATTGCGGCCCATCTGCGCCAGTACCGGCTGCAGGGTGGCGAACAGCTCGGCGCTGGCCCCGACCATGAAGGTCAGGGTTCCGGCCTGGGCGCCGCCAGTGCCGCCGGAAACCGGCGCGTCGGCCATGGCCACGCCCTGCTTGGCCGCGGCATTGGCCACTTCGCGGGCGGTCTGCGGGTCGATGGTGCTGCAGTCCACCGCCGGCACGCCACGGGCGATGCCCGCCAGCACGCCGTCTTCGCCGAGCCAGACGCTACGCACATGGGCGGCGGCCGGCAGCATGGTGATCACCAGTTCGGCGCCTTCGGCGGCGGCCTTGGGCGAGGCGCTGATGCGCCCGCCCAGTTGCGCCAGCTCGGCCAGCACGCTCTGGTTGAGATCGAACAGGTTCAGCTGGTGGCCGGCCTTGATCAGGTTGCGGGCCATGGGCGCGCCCATGTTGCCCAGGCCGATGAATGCGATGTTCATGTCAGGCTCCTCAACGCAGGCTGATGGTGGTGTTCACACCGTCGTTGACGCTGTCATCGTCGAACCAGCGGCTGGTGACGGTCTTGGTCTGAGTGTAGAACTGCACCACTTGCTTGCCGTACGGACCCAGGTCGCCGAGCTTGGAACCGCGCGAACCGGTGAAGCTGAAGAACGGTACCGGCACCGGGATCGGGATGTTGATCCCCACCTGGCCAACGTCGATTTCGCTCTGGAACTTGCGTGCCGCCGCGCCGCTCTGGGTGAACAGGCCGGTGCCGTTGCCGAAGGGGTTGGCGTTGACCAGGGCGATGGCCTGGTCGAGGGTGTCGACTTCCAGCACCACCAGCACCGGGCCGAAGATTTCCTGGGTGTAGATCTGCATGTCGGTGGTCACCCCGGAGAACAGGGTCGGGCCGACGAAATTGCCTTGCTCGTAGCCCGGGACCTTGACGTCACGGCCGTCCAGCTCGAGCTTGGCGCCTTCCTTGATACCGCTTTCGATCAGGCCCAGCACGCGCTCCTTGGCCCGTTTGGAGATCACCGGGCCGACATCGGTGCCCGGCTCGCAACCGGCGTTGACCTTGAGCTTGCTCGCGGCTTCCTTGATGTCCGGCAGCCATTCACGAGCCTTGCCCACCAGCACCGCCACCGAGGTGGCCATGCACCGTTGGCCGGCCGCGCCGAACGCCGCACCGGCCAGGGCGTTGACGGTCTGGGTACGGTTGGCGTCAGGCAGCACCACGGCGTGGTTCTTGGCGCCCATCATCGATTGCACCCGCTTGCCATGCTTGCCCGCCAGGTCATAGACATGGGTGCCGACGGCAGTGGAGCCGACGAAGGACACGGCCTTGATGTCGGCGTGGGTGCACAGGGCATCCACCACTTCCTTGCCGCCATGGACCACGTTGAGCACGCCGGCCGGAACTCCCGCCTCCACCGCCAGCTCCACCAGCAACATGGTGGACAGTGGGTCTTGCTCGGAAGGCTTGAGGACGAAGGTGTTGCCGCAGGCGATGGCCATCGGGAACATCCACAGCGGGATCATCGCCGGGAAGTTGAACGGGGTGATGCCGGCGCACACGCCGATAGGCTGGCGCAGGGTGTAGGTATCCACGCCGCCGGCGACGTTCTCGGCGAACTCGCCCATCTGCAGGGTGCCGATGGAGCAGGCATGCTCGACCACTTCCAGGCCACGGAAAATGTCACCTTCGGCATCGGCGATGGTCTTGCCCTGCTCGGCGCTCAGGACCTGGGCGATACGCTTGGAGTGCTCGCGGATCAGGGCCTGGAGCTTGAGCATGATGCGCATCCGCGCGCCGATCGGGGTCAGTTTCCAGGTCTGGAAGGCGCGTTGGGCCGCGGCGATCGCGGCGTCGACTTCGGCAGCGGTGGCAAACGGCACCTTGGCCAGCACTTCCTGGGTCGCGGGGTTGACGATGTCATGCCATTCCTGGCTCTGGGACTGGACCCATTGACCGTCGATCAACAGCTTGACCTGCTGCAAGGTGGTGCCACCGGACTGGAGGGATGCGTTCATGGGGTCTCCTGACTTCTTGGGTTCTTATGCAGGGAGCCAAGGCATTGCAGGCCTTGAAAAGAGAGGCGTCGCGAGTTGGTGTCGGACTGTTTTTGGAGTATAGATGTGCAAACTTCTAATAAGAACGCACATAAAATCCGGTCCATCATGCAAAAAAACATCACCTCCCTGAGCGGCCTGAACTGGGACGACCTGAAGTTCTTCCTGGAAGTGGCCCGTACCCGCAAGGCCAGCAGCGCGGCCAAGCGCCTGGCGGTGGACTACACCACGGTGTCGCGGCGCATCGGTTCGCTGGAAACCGCCCTGGGCACCCTGTTGTTCGAGAAATCCCGTACCAACGGTTTCGTCCTGACCGCCGAGGGCCAGCGTCTGCTGGGCTACGCCGAGGCCATCGAAAGCACCCTGCACATGGCCTGCGAGCAGGTCTCGGGGTCCGGCGTGGCGCTCTCCGGGCATGTACGGATGGGCTGCACCGAAGGCTTCGGCACCTTCTTCATCACCCCGCAGTTGAGCCACTTCCTCGGCGCCTACCCGGCGATCTCGGTGGATATCCTGCCGCTGCCGCACTTCATCAGCCTGTCCAAGCGCGAGGCCGATATCGTCATCGCCCTGGAGCGCCCGGAGCACGGGCCTTATGTGTGCTGCAAGCTATGCGACTACCGCCTGCAGCTGTACGCCACCCAGGAATACCTCGATCGCCACCCGCCGATCCGCCGCCCCAGCGACCTGGGCGAGCATCAGTTCATCAGCTATGTCGACGACCTGGCCTTCAGCTCCGAGCTGCTGTACCTGGCCAACGTGGTGCCCGGGGCCAGCGCCCACCTGCGCAGCACCAGCGTCATCGCCCAATACGTGGCGGCGCAACAGGGCCGCTCGCTGGCGATCCTGCCGTGCTTCCTCGCCGCCCAGGACCCACGCCTGCTGCCGGTGCTGCCCAAGGAAATCAACCTGACCCGGCAGTTCTGGATGTACTGCCGGGAGGATTTGCGCAAGCTCAAGCGCATCACCTTGCTGTGGGATTACATCAGGGAAGTGACCGAGCAGAACCAGCCCCTGTTGATGGGGGACAGCCGGAACATGTCGTTCAGCGCCCCCTAGATAGCCCTCTGGCACGCGCGCGGCCTGGAGAAACGGCCGTAGGACTACAGCCGCTATAGAGTGGATCGCCGGTCAGTCGGCGATCACCACGATCGATACCCGGCGGTTCTCGGTGCGCCCGGCCGGGGTGCTATTGGAAGCCACCGGCTCGCTGCTGCCCAGGCCGCGCAACTGGATGTTCTCTTCACGCATGCCGGCCTGGGTCAGCACCTTGACCACGCTCTTGGCGCGGCGCACGGAAAGTTGCACGTTGTAGGCCTCCTTGCCCGAGGCATCGGTATGGCCGTCGACCCGCACCTTCTGGATATCGACGCTGAGCAGGGCCGTGCCGATGCGCTGGACGATCGCGGTGCTGGCCGGGTTGAGGCTTTCCACGTCGCTGCCGAACAGGACCTTGCCCGACAGGCCGAAGGCCCAGCCTTCATCCGTCAGTTCGAAGCCCTCCTGTTTCAATACCGCAATCTGCTTCGGGGTCAGCCCCTTGGGCGGCACGCTCTGGCAACCACTCAGGGCCAGCAGGGCCATGAACACCAGGGTGCTGAAAAGTCGAACCGGACGTTGCATCGATGAAAACAAGGGAATTAGCTCCTGTTTTGAACCTGGACGGGGGACTCCGCCCCCACTGTGTGTTGCCCGCCTCGCGCGCCACGCTTGGCCTGGTACATGGCCGCGTCGGCGGCGTTCAACAGACTGCCCGGAGTGGCGCCATGCTCCGGGTACACGGCGATGCCGATGCTCAGCGACGTCAGGATCGACAGGCTGCCAGGCAACTGGATCGGCACCTCCATGCTGCTGATGATCTTGTCGGCGATGCGCTGGGCATCCTCGACCCGGTGCAGCGGCGTCAGCAGCACCGCGAATTCGTCGCCCCCCAGGCGCGCCACCAGGTCGTCCTCACGCAGTTGCGCGCGGATCCGCGTCGCCACCGCCACCAGTACCGCGTCGCCGGCGGCATGGCCGAAGTTGTCGTTGATCTCCTTGAACCGGTCGCTGTCCAGAAACAGCACCGCCATGCGCTCGTTGTGCTTGTTGGCACTGCGCAAGGCGCGGATCAGCCGGCCCTCGAAGAACGCCCGGTTGGGCAGGCCGGTGAGGCTGTCATGGCTGGCCTGGTGGGCCAGGGTTTCGTTTTCGCTCTGCAGGTGGGTCTGCCAGACCTCCAGCTCATCGAGCAGGGCATTGAAGTCATTGCCCAGGTTGTCCAGCTCGGCGATTTGCGCCGGCGGCACCCGCTGGTCGAAGGCTCGTTCGCGCCGGGCCGCGTGGGCCACGTCCGCCAGGCTGCGCAGGGGGCCGGTAATGCCGCGCAATTGCCGGCGCGCCAGGTACAGCGCCGCCCAGGCGCTCAAGGCGATGCACAGCACGATGCCCACCAGGCCGCTGAAGAGGAAACGCAACAGGTTGCCGCCATGGCCGGTGACGTTGACCGTGCCGATCTCCTGGCCCTGGCGGAAGATCGGCAGGCTGATGGGTTTTTCCAGGAAGGCACTGGCGATGTGCATTTCCAGGTTGGCCAGCAGGCCGCTGTCGGGGCGCTGCCAACTGGCCAGCAACTGGCCCTGGCTGTCGTACACCTTGGCATCGGCCACCTCTTCGGTGGAGGCGATCAGGGCCAGGGAGTCGGCGGCCGCGCCGCTGTCGTTGAACACTACCGCGGCTTCCACCGTGTAACTGATGGAGCGGGCGATCAGGTGCAGGTTGTGGTCGGCGTACACCCGCAGCGCCAGCACGCCCAGGCAGGTCAGGGACAAGCTGGCCAGGCCGATCGCCAGCAAGGCGACCGCCAGGTGGCCGCGACCTATGACCGACCGCAACGTGGGACGGGGGTTGGGCTTGAACAGTTTCATGGCGTGGCCGGGCGTCGACGGGACAGTTGCAGCACGCTGGGATGGATTCTCACCCCACTGCGGGCTACGGAGTCCAGGTTGACCTCGAACGACACCTGGCTGTCGCTGACCCGCAGGCAGAACAGGCTGCCCACGGTGCATTGGTCGCCGCCCTCGCTGATGCTCAGTACCGGCTGGCCAGTCAACGAGCTGAAGAGCCGGGTGCGTTCCTCGACGGTCAGCTTGCCGACATAGACCGAGTCGCAGTCACTGGCGATCTTCGGGTTGCTGGCCAGCAGGCGGCGCACCACTACCGGGCGCCCGGTCGCCTGGGTGGCGCCCTTGAGGAGATCGTCGGTGTATTCGGTGGGACCTACCACGCACAGTCGCAGCTGGGCGGGCTCCACCGGCCAACGTGCGTAGCTGAGGATGCCCAGCACCACCTGCGTCACCGCCTTCGCGCGCTGCTCGGCCAGGCTGACCGGGGCCGAGGGCTCCGGCTGAGCGATGGCCAACAGGCTGAACAGGCAGAGGAAGGTCGACAGCACGCACTGCCGCCACCCTAAAATACGCTCTGTCCTCAAGACAGCCACGTCCATGCAGGGAATCTCGTTGATTTTCACGGAAATGATGCCGCAACGATAGCACAGCCCAGGAAAGTGCCGCGATATCGAAGCGCTGCAAGATGCCTGGAACCGGGGCGTCAGTCCAGCTCCAGCATCAGCCCGCTCAAGCGCTTGACCTTGCGCCGCACTGCCTCCTCGAACACTCCGGCACGGGGCTCGATCAGGCTGAACCAGTCCTTGGCGCGGGTGATTCCGGTGTAGATCAGTTCCTTGGTCAGCACAGGATTCAACGCATCAGGCAGGATCAACGCAGTGTGGGCGAACTCCGAGCCCTGGGACTTGTGCACCGTCATGGCATAGACCGTCTCGATATCATTCAGACGGCTGGGTAGTACCAGGCGCACTCCACCCTGGCCGTCGTTGCGCGGGAAGGCCACGCGCAGCACCTGGCGCCCCCCCTGCTCCGGCAGGTGCAGGGCGATGCCGATATCGCCGTTCATCAGGCCCAGGCCGTAGTCGTTGCGGGTCATCAGCACTGGCCGGCCCTCGTACCACTGCTGGTCGCTGTCGATCAGCCGCGCCTTGAACAGGGCCTGGGTCACGCGCAGGTTGAGGTTCTCCACGCCCCAAGGCCCCTTGCGCACCGCGCACAGCAGCTGGAAGCGGTCGAAGGCCTGCAAGACATGGCGTGCCCAGTCGGTCCAGAGCCGGTCGTCGACAGCAGTGTCGGCGGCGGGACGCTGGCTGCGCAGGACATTCAGGTAGTGACGATAACCTTGCGGCCCCTCGCCGTGACCTTCCAGCAACAGCCGCTCCAGGGCCCGATCCTGTTCGCCCTTGAGACCCAGGCAGTACAGGTCGGCATGACTGCGCGCCGCCAGCAGGCGCCGGGCTTCGTCGGCTTGCTGCTGGTTGACCCAGCGCGCCAGCTGGCCGATGCCGCTGCCTTCGCCGAAGCGCCGGGAGTGACGCAGCATCACCACTTGCTGGGCCAGCGGATGCTGGTGCCCGGTGTCTTCCTGCAAGCCGCTGGTGGAGAGGTCTTCACCGCTGACCGCTTCCAGCCAGGCCCGGGTCCGAGGGTCGTACCAACCGGCCTCGGCATCGCGGCACAGGTCGCCCAGCACCGCCCCGGCCTCCACCGACGCCAACTGGTCCTTGTCCCCCAGCAGCACCAGGCGGGCATGGGCCGGCAAGGCGTCCAGCAGGTTGGCCATCATTTCCAGGTCGATCATCGAGGCTTCATCCACCACCAGTACATCCAGCGGCAGGCGATTGCCGGCGTGATGGCGGAAGTGCCGGGTGCCGGGTCGATTGCCCAGCAGACGGTGCACGGTGGTGACGTCGCTGGGGATCTTTTCCCGTACTTCATCGGCCACCGAAAGCGAGCGAACCTGCAGGCTGATGGACTCGGTCAGACGCGCCGCCGCCTTGCCAGTGGGCGCCGCCAGGCGGATGCGCAGCGGCTTGCGCGCCTCCACCGCCGGCCCCTGGAGCAAGGCCAACAGGCGCACCACGGTGGTGGTCTTGCCGGTGCCCGGGCCGCCGGTGATGATGCTGAACGCGCCCCGAGTGGCCAGGGCGCAGGCGAGCTTCTGCCAGTCGACGGGACCGGATGGCCGGGCCGCGCCGAACAAGTCGTCGAGGCGCCGGGCCAGGTGTTCCGGGGCCGCCTCGGTCTGGGCCAGGCGCTGGCGCAAGGCCTGGTCGATGCGCCGCTCGTAGGCCCAGTAGCGCCTCAGGTACAGGCGCTTGCCCGACAGCACCAACGGCCGTTGCCGGGCGGCCTCGCCATGATCCGCCGCCAGGGCCACCAGCCGGCTGCCGGCCAGCACCTTGCACCAGTGGGCGCCTTCCAGGCTGGCCAGGACCTGGGACGGCAACACCGGGGCGCCGCCCTGCACATCGCCCTCGGGCGGCAGCGACAGGGCGAAATCCGGCTCCTTGAGTGTCTCGAACAGATCCAGGCAAACGTGCCCATGTCCCAACTGATGGCTGGTCAGGGCCGCAGCCATAAGCACCAGCGGGTCGCAGTCCGGGTCCAGTTCATGGAGAAAAC
This sequence comes from Pseudomonas piscis, assembly GCF_009380155.1. GTDB lineage: Bacteria > Pseudomonadota > Gammaproteobacteria > Pseudomonadales > Pseudomonadaceae > Aquipseudomonas > Aquipseudomonas piscis. The sequence continues at coordinate 137,159 of NZ_WHUV01000008.1, forward strand.
CGACGAAGGCCCTGTCCAGGGCCCGCAACCAGCCACGGGCGACCCAACGATCGAGCAACAGCAACAGGTCGGCACAATGGCTCAGCGGCGCCAGGTCCGGGACTTGGGGAACCGGCTCGTCCAGGGCGCCAAACAGGTCCGGGGTCATAGCAGTACTCCCTGCTCCCAGGCCGGTTCGGCCTTGGGTGGCTCGGCCCGGCCCTGGAACATCAGGTCCAGGCGTTCGATCAACTGTCGTGGCGGCCGGGCGAAATACACACCCTGGCTGGCCGAGTGGGTACCGCGCAGGAACAGGTACAAGGCGCCGCCCATGTGCCGGTCGTAGTCGTAGTCGGCCAGGCGGGCTTTCAACTGTCGATGCAGGGCCAGCAGGTACAGCACGTATTGCAGGTCGTAGCGGTTGTCGAGAATCGATTGTTCCATGGCCTGCTCGGTGTAGGCGGCGTCATCGGCGCCCAGCCAGTTGGATTTGTAGTCAGCCACGTAGTAACGGCCGTGGTGCTCGAACGTCAGGTCGATGAAACCCTTGAACATGCCATTGAGCAGCACCGGCTCGGCGGTGACCCGGGCCGCGCCCTGATGAGTCTGCTGGCGCACCAGTTCATCAAGCTTGAGCACATCGACCTTGTGGCTGGCGAACCAGAACTCCATTTCGACCCGGTACTGGTCAAGTTGTCCCAGCACCACCGACGGCTGGCCATCGCCAACGGGCATCGGCGCCTGCAACAGATGCTGCAGCCAGCCGCTCAGGGTCGGGATCCAGCCTTGCCAGCCACGGCGGTTGCAGCGGCGGGCGACGGCATCGGTGATCGCCTCGGGGCTGGCATCGAAACCCTCCTCGCCCGCCCACTCCAACAGGCCATGGAGGAAGGTGCCGGGATTCGGTCCACGGGGGAAACGGTGGATATCGCCACTGCTGGCGATCACTTCCCGAGGGGCCTCGGGATCCAGGCGCTCGTCGTCGAACAGCTTCTGGGCCTGGGGATCGTCCGGCGCCTGGCTGGCACTGCCGAGGGTGTCGCTGATGCGCAGGGCGCTGTAGGACGCGATCCACCAGTGCTCCGCCGCACGTCGTGCGGGCACCAGTGGGGCCAGCAAGCGGGCCGGGTTGCGAGGCGGATGGAAACGCTGGTCATCGACGGCCGGCAACTCGCCCACGCCGATGGCCGGGCAGCCTTGCTGCAGATCCAGCAGCCAACGCTGCAGGCCCGTGGATTCAGTGAGCGCCGCACCGCCCCCCAAGAGATAGCCCAGGGCCGAAAGATGCAGGATGGAACTGCCCTGGTTGCCCCGCTTGAGATCGGCAACCCCCAGCCAGCAGGCATGCCGGGCCCGGGTCAGGGCCACATAGAGCAGGCGCAGGTCCTCGGCCAGGCGTTCTTCGTCGGCCTGGGCGATCAGTTGCTCGGTGGGTCGCAGGCTGACCTGGGGCTTGCCGGCGCCATCGTGGTAATGCAACGGCAAGCGGCTGCCGTCCACCGGTTTGGTGGAACAGATGAATGGCAGGAAGACCAAGGGATACTCCAGGCCCTTGGACTTGTGGATGGTGACCACCTTGACCAGTTGTTCATCGCTTTCCAGGCGCAGGATCTGCTCTTCGCCGGCCTGTCCGGAGAGCGCCAGGTGCTCGGCCAGGTGGCGGATCAGCGCCTGCTCGCCATCCAGCTCGGCAGCGTTCTGCTGCAGCAGCTCGCACAGGTGCAGGAGGTTGGTCAGCACCCGCTCGCCATCGCTGCGGGCCATCAGCGCCTGGGGTAGCTGGAAGTCGTGCAGCAGGCGGCGCAGCATCGGCAGCACGCCCTGGCTGCGCCAGATCCCACGGTAACCACGGAACTGCATGACCCGTGCTTCCCAGGCCAGTTCATCCTGGTTCAGGCGCTCCAGTTCCAGCAGCGGCAGGTCAAGGGTCAGCGAAGCCAGGGCCGCCCGTAGCGGCCGCTCCACATCCGGCTCGGCGCAGGCCTTGAGCCACACCAGCAGGTCGCGGGCCTCCTGGGCGGCGAATACCGAATCCTTGTCCGAGAGGTAGACACTGCGCACGCCACGGGCAGCCAGCTCGGTACGGATGGCCTGGGCCTCCTTGCCGTCGCGCACCAGGATGGCGATGTCCGCAGGCAGCAGGCCCGTGCACCCTTGCTGATCGCGAACGAAACCGCTGCGGCCCTGCTGGCCACCGTTGAGCAAGCCGACGATGGCACTGGCACAGGCGGCGGCCTGTTGCTGGCGATACAAAGCACCGGATACCGGTTGTTCCGAGGGCAGCAGCCAGAAATTCAACGCCGGCAGCGGTTGCCCATCGACCTGCAAACGCTCTTGGCGATCCTGGGCCGCCACGGGCAGGAACGGCACCGGGTTGTTGCCATTGCTCTCGCGGAACAGGAAGGCACCGCGCCCTTGCGGGCGCTGCTCGGCTTGCAGGAAGACATGGTTGACCGCAGCGACCATGGCCTGGCTGGAGCGGAAGTTGGTGCCCAGGGTATGCAAGCGGCCATCGGTGGCCTGGCGCGCTCGCAGGTAGGTATAGATATCGGCGCCGCGAAAGGCATAGATCGCCTGCTTGGGGTCGCCGATCAGGAACAGCCCGGTCGCCGGGTCGTTGTCCTCGATGCGGTAGATGCTCTCGAAGATCCGGTACTGCACCGGGTCGGTGTCCTGGAATTCGTCGATCAGGGCCACCGGGAATTGCTCGCGAATCAGGCTGGCCAGGCGCCCGCCATCGTCATTCTGCAAGGCGCCATCGAGGCGCAACAGCATGTCGTCGAAGCCCATCTCGGCGCGACGGCGCTTCTCTTCCTCGAACCGCGCCCCGACCCACTGCGCCGCGTGTTGCAGCACCGCCGCATCCGGGCTGGGCAAGGCCTCGAGGCTGGCCTTGAGCCCGGCCATGGCATCGAGACCGGGATGGCTGGGAGGCTCGCCCTTCCAGGCTTCGCCCATGCCTTCGGGCGTCAGGCGGCTGAAACCGGTGCCGATATCCAGTTGCTCGAGGCTCTCGTCCTCGGCCCAGGCGCTGATCTTGTCGAACCAGGGCTCGAAATAGCGGGCCTGCATCTTGCGGCCATCGACACTCTTGCTCGCCACCCCTTGCAGGCAGATCTCGCGCAGTTCCTCGGCCCATTGGCGCCAGGGAGCCTTGATCTGCACCAGGGCCGCGCGGCGCTCTTGCAGGCTGGCATCAATCAGCTCGCCGGGCGTCTGGTCCTGTGGATCGCGTCGCTCATTGCCGAACAACGCCCGGACCCGGGGCAGCAGTTCGGCCGGCCCCACCCAATGGCTGCGCACCCAGTTCAGCGCCTCACCTTGCAGCGGATAGCAGAACAGCCGCCAGTAGTCGCGCAGGACCTCGCCCAGCAGATCACTGTGGTCGGTCTCCAGGGTCTGGGTGAACAGGCTGCCGCTGTCGAAAGCGTGCTCACGCAACATCCGTTGGCACCAACTGTGGATGGTGGAAACCGCAGCCTCATCCATCCATTGGGCAGCGATATCCAGGCGGTTGGCGCAGGCCGCCCATTGCTCGGCGCAATACTCTTGGCGCAGTTGCTCGATCAGACCGTCCGGGGCCGGGGTTTCATCGCGGAAGAAGCGGGCGGCCTCGGCCAGGCGGGTGCGGATACGTTCACGCAATTCCTTGGTGGCGGCGTCGGTGAAGGTCACCACCAGGATCTGCGGCGGCAGCAGCTCGCGACCAAAGCCTGCGCTCGTGCCGCCATGGCCCAGCACCAGGCGCAGGTAGAGTGCGGAAATGGTGAAGGTCTTGCCGGTGCCGGCGCTGGCCTCGATCAGCTGGCTGCCACGCAGGGGAAAAGCCAGGGCCAGGGGAGTCTGTACAGTCATGCGCCGGCCTCCTCGCCGAGGGCCGAGCGCCAGGGTGCATCGAGCAGCGGGCGGTAAAGGGTTTCGGCCCAGGCGCTGAAGGTTTCATCGGCAATCAATGCGTTGTAGTCGGCGAACTGCCGGGCCAGGGCCGGGCTTTCACGACGTTCGCCCTGGCTGTTCTGGCCATCGCCATCGTAGGTCTTGCGCGCGGCGGCCGCGGCCTTGTCCGGATCGCCCTGGCCCAGCCAGGCGAAGGCGGTCTTGATCGCCACGGGCAATGGCTGGCGCATGCCCGCCTGCCAGGCGCGCAGCAAGTCCTCGAGGATCTGCCGGGCCACTTGCGACTCCAAAGGAGCCAGCAACAGGCTGTCATCGCTGGCCACCAGCGCGGTGGTCAGGCGGTAATCGCTGGCACAGGCCAGCAAGTGGTTGATCCACGGCTTGATCAGCCGGTGCCATTTGCGGGTTTTGGTGGAGCCGATGGCGTTGGCGATGGTGGTCACCGCCAGCAAGCCACCGTCGGCCCGCTGGTACAGGGCACTGAGCCAGCCTTCGATCCGTACGCCCTGCACTTCCAGGCTGATGGGCAAGGCGCTGGCCAGGGGCGTTGGCCACAGGGCCAACAGCTGCCGATAGCGTTGCAGCAGGTCGGGCAGCGGCTCCATCAACTCCCGCTGCAGGCACTCGCCAAAACCGGCCATGGGCAGCAGGCCGCTGGCCTGGAGACGCTGGGCCTGGTCCTGCAATGCCTGCTCCGGTTGCTCGACATCGGCCAGCGCGGCCGCAAGCAGGCTGTCGCTGAGGTTGTAGCGTTGCAGCGCATCGAGGACGAAGGGTTCTTCATCGGCCAGGGGGGCCTCCATCGCTTCGAAGAACACCTTGAGCCGCTGGCTGAAGAAATGCCGAACCGGGTGGCGCAGGAAATCCTGCAACTGGGCCAGGCTCAGGGGTTCTTCCTGCACGTAGGGCTCCAGGCACTCGGCCACAGCCTGCTCTTCGCGGTCCTGGTGCAGCACCTGCCACTCCCGGGCATAGCTGAACAGCGGATCGCTGTCGTGGAAATAGCGAGCGCTGAAGGGTTGCAACGGATGCTCCTGGGTCAGTTCTTCCAACAGCGATTGGCCGTTGTCCGCCAGGTGCCAACCACTGGCCAGGTGATCGCGCAATTGGCCGATCAGTACCGACGCGGGGCGCTCGCTGTTGTCGCGGATACTGCGGCCGACCCAGCTGATATAGAGCTGGTCACGAGCCGAAAGCAGAGCCTCGAGCAGCAGGTAGCGATCGTCTTCGCGGCGCGAACGATCGCCCGGACGGTAGTCGCTGCCCATCAGGTCGAAGTCCAGCGGCGGCTGGGCCCGAGGATAGTCGCCATCGTTCATTCCCAAAAGGCACACCAGCCTGAAGGGAATGGCACGCATCGGCATCAGGGTGCAGAAATTCACCGCACCGGCGAGGAAGCGCTGGGACAGGCGCCCCTGGTCGAGGCCCGCCAGCCAGGCTTCGCGGACCACGGTCAGCGGCAGCTCATCTTGCAGGCCCACGGCTTCGCAGGTTTCGAGCCAGGTTTCACGCAGGTCTTCCAGTTGGCCCAGCAGGTAGTCGTCATGTTCGGTGCTGGCCAGGAAGAACAGCTCCAGCAGATTGTGCAGGCGTTCGCCCCACTGCTCCGGCGCGGCGGGCTGGCAGAGCTGCTCGTAGGCCAGTTGCAGGGCATCGAGCAGGGCCACCAACGGGCCGATGAGGGCTGCGTCCAGGCCACCGATTTCATCGTAGGGTTCGATTCCGCCACAGGCCGCGGAACGACCGACGGCATAACCCAGCAGCATCCGCCGCAGACCGAAACGCCAGCTGTTCTGCTCCAGCTCCTGGGGCAGGCCCAATTCGGCCCGTTGTTCGGCATTCATGCCCCAACGGATGCCGGCACCTTCGATCCAGCGATGCAGGGTGGGCAAGTCGGCTTCGTCGACGCCGAAACGTGCCCGCAGCGCCGGGACGTCCAGCAGGTCGAGGATTTCGCTGACCGGAAAGCGGCTGTCCGGAAGCTTCAACAGGTGTTCCACGGCGATCAGCAGCGGGTCGCGGCCACGCTGGCCCTGGTCGGTGAGAGTAAAGGGGATGAAGCGCCGGTCATCACGCTCCAGCTGGCCGAACACCGCCCGAATATGCGGTGCGTAGCTGTCGATGTCCGGGACCATGACGATCACATCCCGTGGGCGCAGATCGGGGTCGGCGCTGAAGCGGGCCAGCAACTGGTCGTGGAGGATCTCCACCTCGCGCTGGGCGCTATGGGCAATGTGGAAACGGATCGACTGGTCCTGTTGTGGATCGACCCCTGGCCACAGTTCGCGGGTTTCGCCGAGGGGGCGCAGCTCGAGGATGTCGTCCTGCAGTTGCTGGAGCATGCTGGCAGGGCGGCTCTCGCTGAACAGGTCGATCCGTCCATCGCGAAAGGCCGCGCGATAACTGTTGGGATCGTCGTAGCTGTCCAGCAGGTTGATGTAGTCCCGGCCTTGCTTGCCCCAGGCGGCCAGCAAGGGGTGGGCGTGCTGGTGCAGGGTCTCCGGGTCCAGGGCTTGAGGCATGCCAGCCTTGCGCGCCTGGCGTTTGTACTGGTGGCGCAACAGGTCTTTGTCGGCAACGATATCGGCCCAGTGGTGGCGGCAAGGGTTGTGCACGCAGAGCAACACCTGGCTGAAGCGAGCCAGGCCGGCCAGGGCTTCCAGCACTTGGGCCGGTAATGAGGAGATGCCGAAGACGATCACCCGGGACGGCAAGCCAGAGGGGGCGGTGTGCAGGTGGTTGATGCGTTCGATGAAGCGCTGGTGCACACCTGCACGGCTCTGGGCCATGCCTTCGGTGCCAACATCCAGGAGCAGCGCTCGCCATAGCTCGGCCTGCCAGCAGTTGGCCGAGGTCAGGGGCTTGGGCTCGCCACGGACGTTGCGCAGTTGATGGCGGCCTGCGGCCCAGTCTTCCAGCCAGTCGGCGCGGTACACCTGGTACTGGTCGAACAGGTCGGCCAGGCGCTCGGCCAACTGATAGCGTTTGCGCAAGTCGCTGTCGTGGGTCAGGAAGCGTTGCAGGGGCTCGAAATGGGGCTCGTCGATCAGCTCCGGTAGCAGGCGCATCAATCGCCAGGTCAACGGGGCCTTGTCCAGCAGGGACTTGGGCGGGATTTCGTCGCGTCCCAGTACCTGGCGATACAGCTGCCACATGAAGCTGCCGGGCAATTGCACATCGATGGCAGCAGCGATGCCACAACCGCCGGAGTCATCGTCCTCTGGATCTTCGGCCAGGGCCAGCTTCAACCACTGGGCAATACCGTTGCTCTGGACCAGGGCGATTTCATTTTCCAGGGGAGCCAGTGGGTAACGCCGCATCCAGCTGACCACCAGGCTGCGCAACTCGTCCAGGCGGTTGCCATGAACCACCATGAAACCAGGGGTGATGGACGAGACGTCCGGCATAAGGGCTTCCTTGGAGAATGCAAAAAGCTAGGGCGGAACCTTAGCACTGTCACGGAAGGCTGGCAGCCGAGCCGATCAAAGAGCTGTGGGCCGCTATGATTTTTCGTCCGCGCAAAGACAAAACCCCAACTGCTTTCGCAATTGGGGTTTCGGAATTTAATCTTGACGATGACCTACTCTCACATGGGGAAACCCCACACTACCATCGGCGATGCATCGTTTCACTG
>NZ_WHUV01000009.1 GCF_009380155.1 Pseudomonas piscis
CGTGGTTTCTCTGGTGAGTGTTAGGTCTTCGCAAACTCAACGTTAGCCAAGAACCACGATGACCAACCTCTCTCGCCAGCAGAGCGCCTTCGGTTGGTTCAGTTACACCACTTCTAGGGACACGATCATTGATAGTGCCGTAGGGGTGAAGCTGGTACGCCAGTCAGGGGTACGACCTGGCTCCAACAGTAGATGGATTGTTGAGTGCGATGGAGGGCAAGCTGTCGTCCCTGTCGGGTGGAGAAGCCGGCTATGTACTTTGAGGGCGGGGCAATACGGGCGAATAATTTCTCGCAAATCGCTTCAGCTTGTTGGGCAATCGTGATCATCGCGCTTACACCATCGCCTGCAGTTTGTTTATTTTTCCCATGAGAAGGGTTTTGGCATTATCCAGCACGGTGGGATTGGTCTTGATGGAGAGAGACTCTCGGGACTTTGTGCCTAAGAAATAGCTGATCCTCTCGGCATTGGCGCCTGAGGGATGTGGCAGGCCGTCCAGCAGCTGCTCTGGCTGCAGTAGCCCGTTGTTCTGCAGGCGCTGAAATACTTCAGCTACTTTCGGGCCGAGAGGGACATAGATACATGTCTTGCCAAGGGCATGAACTTCCTCGGCCAGGTGGGTATCAATTTGCTGGCGCAACAAGCTGCGGCTGAGCATCGCCGGGTTGCCGCTGTAATTTTCGCCGTCCACGAACACCGGATAACGAAGGGCCGAGGTGTAGTGCACCAGATGCTGGTGGGTGTCGAACAGACGCGCACAGCTGTGAATCCCGACTAGCTGGTGGAGTCCAATGTGATCCAACATGGCAATCAGATTGTTTCGCATCGGGCCAGAGAAGCTAGCTGTTTCCTTGGCACGGCGTTTGGCTTCATCAAGGCTGGCGCCGGCAGTCAATTGCTTACGAGCCTCATTCAGGGCATTCATCGCTTGCTGATACCCGGGAGTGATTCCGCAAATCGTGATGCGGGCTTCAGTGTTGATGTAGTCAAACGGCGCATAGAAAGTTGCGAGGTTACCCTCGGATGCCAACAGCAAATCTTTGGGCAGTGGGTGGCCCGAGAGGTTGAAGGTTGGATCAGCGAGCAGGGGGCTGAATTTCTCAAAATAGCTCATGGGTCATTCCTTGATTTAATGAGTTCTGTGGTGAATACGACGGGCTGCGGCATTTGATGGTGTGCCACGTCGCAGCCGCCTATGCGGTTTCTGCGGCTTTAACCGCTCATCGTGATAGCCCAAGGTGATGACGCTCTCGTCGGCCACGACTACAAAGATGTCACGGCTACGTTGCGCCAGCGTTTGGTGAACGGGGGCGACTTCATGAATGAGTTGCTCAAAGCCAACGCGATCGAAAAAATAGAGGCATACACCTTTGTTGTGGCCGATTTTTCCGTAGGCCAGCAGCCAGTCCACTTGTTCTTGGCTGATACCTCGTTGCTGGCTGCGCTGTGCTGCGTGCTCGGTCAAATGCATGACAAACACCTCAGACAAAAACACTTGGGTTGAAATTGCGACGGCCTTTCAACCAGCGCAATGCCTCCTGCGAATCCACGACAGTGCGGGTACCCTGCTTACGGGTGCTAAGGCGATCCGGTGCTATTGGTTGGGTGGCGTTACGAACAGATTTCTCGTTCATTTGAGCTAAGACCGCTACTTCAGCAAGGGTCAGATAACCGCATTCCTCCCCCTGAAGGACAGTGGGCAGTGCTTTGTGGGCAGCGTCACCCAAAGTGTCCAGATCGAGCCGTGCTCTTATGGCGCCCAACTTGAAGAGCTTCTCCAGGCCCAGTGCCAGTGAGTTGGCGCTATGGAATTCCTCATCCCAGCGGGCCTGGTTGATAAAGGACGCAAAATCCAGCCAATTATCGTCTTGGATGCCTAGGTTAGTTGTCTTTAGGCGTCCGTTCACTGCGTACTCGTAGCAGCTATTGGCAATGTCGATGAAATGGTCGGCCCCACCTAACACCTTATCCAACACATCAGCATCGCAGCGGTACCTATCAGCCTCAGCCTTTAAGTGGCCGAGATAGGCCGCCGTGACCTCCCTGGAGATGTCCTCAGGAGAAATCTTGGTTTCGGGTTCGACGTGATTGCAGAAGAGGTCTTCGACTCGCATATGTTCCACTCCGTTTGGAATATCCAGTAGGGTAGGAGCATAAAATTCCATTGTCAATGGAATATTCCATTTTGAATGGAATTTTAATCTGCTCCTAGCATTCACGCCGCGTTTCCCTTCATGGCATCCTTTGCAGAAACTCAACGCGCGCTCTGATGTAAACAGGTGTTCCCATAGGACGCTCTGTAGTGGCATTCTGAGACTGTGCTTTTGGTCTGACCCTTGGAACACATGGTCGCGTTCCTCTGCTCGCTAGCTTTTTGGTGAATGCGTTTTAGTCCGTGGTGACTGTAAAGTGGGGATAGGGAGCTGATGGAAACAGGTGCAGGTGTAGCATGACGAGCTTTGGGGATGTCGCCGAGGAGGCTATCAAGGCGACCAGAACCCTTACGCGTGTCAGTTCTGTTGCAATGTATTTCTTGGCATCCCCAACCTTGCTGACCTTGGAGCAAATGTTGGTCAGGAGGCCAAGCTCTCAATCTGACCTGTACCTAATTAGTCCCATAAGCTGAATTAAAAGTAAGGACACGATGAGCGCCTATGACAGTAAGCAGAAAAATTCTGATTGATGGCGACATATTGTTCGCAGATCCAAAGGTCATCACTAGAATTCGTCAAAAAAACGGAATTCCGATCATCACAGGCTTCACCCTCCAGGCGCTCTTAGATCGTCGGAGTAGCGATAATGAGGAAGGTAGGAACGCTCGATATTTTCTCCGGGAAGTAGGATCAGGGGAGAGAACTACCGTAGCTATGTTACCCGGCGGCGAACAACTAGTTCCCGGTGATAAGCTCAATCGAGGTCACTTTGAGGGCGGCCCGGTATATGTGGTCAACCGTGATAATGCACACCTCAGCTCAGTGACTGCAAGGTTGATTGATATCGCCACTGACTATGGGATGGTTTTAATAACAAGCAATAATCAAACTAAACGGTATGCAGAGTCCAGAGGTATTACTACATATCTATGGACGGGCCCAATAGAGTCAAAATCTCCAAAAATCCCAAAAAAAGCACCGGATGCTAACACCTCTAAAAAAGGGAGGATCAAACCTTTCCTGCTTTGTGCTTCCCCAACTAACACTGCTGACACTCCCATTGCAGTGCGGTCGCGCCCTGCCAGCGGATCCATCATCACCACGAGTTCCGGCAGGACGCTGATACTTGGTAAGCAGATTAGCTCGGGTGGTGAGGGGGTCATTTACGAAACTGGCGTGCCGGCTGAGGTTTGCAAAATCTATCACGCTAACAAGCTCACTGAGCTGAAGCGGCGTAAAATTGAGCTGATGGCGAGCCGTAAGATCATACAGCGTGGTATCTGCTGGCCCAGCGATCTTGTGCTAAATGAGCACAAGGAATTCGTTGGCTACACCATGCCACGAGCGGACGGTAAAACTATGCAGACTTCTATGTTCGTAAAGCCAGTCCTGGAGAAAAACTTTCCACATTGGACGCGACGTGATCTTGCAAAGGTCGGCATGTCTTTCCTTGAACATGTGCGCTTTCTTCATAGCTTGAATATTATCGTCGGTGATATCAATCCATTGAACTTCTTGGTTACAAATAATAGCTCCGAGCTTTGGCTGGTTGATACCGATAGCTTTCAAATTGAAGAATTCCCATGCCCCGTCGGAACCGTGAATTTTACTGCACCGGAGATTCAAGGGACGAGTTATAGCGCCTACCTGAGAACGAAGGAGCATGAGTTATTCGCTGTCGCTACCATGCTGTTCATGATTCTGCACCCAGGCAAACCACCCTACTCTCAGCAAGGTGGCGGCACCCCCTCCGACAACATAAAAGCGATGGACTTCCCGTATCGCTTCACTAAGGATGATCAGCAATTTACTGGAAAAAATGCTCCGCAAGGCCCTTGGCAGTTGATCTGGAATCACCTGCCTTTCGGTCTTCGTGAGGCATTCCATAAAACGTTTCGGCTGAATGAAAGGGTTTCAGTCAGCGAATGGATTACGTTGATGAAAAAATACCTCTATTCGCTAGAAAAAGGGCACGTGTCGGACGACCTGTTCCCGTCGACGTTTTATAAGATCCGTGATCCTATCGAAGTAGTTTGCGATAAGTGTCAAAGTAAACACATCAACTCTAAGAGTTGGGTAGAGAAGCTCAAACAGCAGGGGCGGTTGGCCTGGTGTCCGGAATGTACGCAAAAGAGTAAGCTGACACGGTTAGCCAATCAAAGTCGAAGGGAAGCAGATCAGTTAAGCTTTAAAGCTTCAACCACCAACCACGCCCGCACGAACCGTTCTAGCGCTCCCCCGAGACCACAGCCTGCATCTGCTCGTCCGGCAACTCAAAAACCAACTCCGAAACCATCTAACTCAGGATCTGTTGATCAATCGAGTGTTGGAATGAGTATCTTGGGCTTCATTCTAAATAATTTTTTCAAGTAACACTAAGTGTAAATAATTAGCTCGCTAAGAGAGGAAATACATGAAGGAAGAATTTCTGATTCGGCAAGAAGAACTTGTTGAGAACCCCACTGCTCGAGTCCCGATCTGTCTGGTACTCGACGTGAGTGGCTCCATGAGTGGCGAGCCTATACAGGAGCTCCAGTCAGGTGTTCAGATGTTCTTCGACGCCATTCGAGAGGACGATGTTGCTCAATATGCTGCTGAGATCTGCGTTGTAACGTTCGGAAGCACCGCCCAGCGCGCTGTGGATTTCATGTCTATTGAGCGTCAGGCTGTTCCAGCGCTAGTTGCAGACGGTACTACTGCAATGGGGCAAGGCGTTAATATGGCGCTCGATTTACTGGACGCTCGAAAGGAAGAGTACAGACGAGCTGGCGTGGACTATTATCAACCTTGGATGGTCATCATGACTGATGGCGAACCTACAGATGATATCTCTGTTGCCAGTTCGAGGATCAAAAGTCTGGCAGGATCGAAAAAACTGACAGTTTTTCCTATTGCTATTGGCGCGGGTGCCAACCTTGAGACATTGTCTGCTCTCTCTCCTGGTCGCCCTCCACTGCGTTTGAAAGGGCTAAACTTCAAGGAGTTTTTCCTTTGGCTCAGCAGAAGCGTGTCGCGTGTATCGCAATCCACACCTGGGGAGGCGGTACAGCTTGACGTTGCTGGTATCGAAGCCTGGGGGCAGGTCTGAATATGGCCGAAACTATTGAGAGGTATCGCTACAAAACTTCTCATGGACGTATCGCAGGCAGCTCGCATGCTAAAGACAATACACCGTGCCAAGACTATGCCGCAGTACGAAATCACCCAGAGTTTGGATGTATAGCGCTGGCAGATGGCGCGGGTTCAAGATCGAAATCAGAATACGGCGCTCAAACTGTAGTTAAAACAGTTAATCGTCTTCTCGCTCAAAAATTTGATGACCTATGGGCGAAGACCGAAACCGACTCAGCAGGAGCCGTACAAGATGTGCTTTCCCACTGTTTGATCGCATTGCAACGTGAAGCGAAACAACAGCAATGCACGTTGAACGATCTTGCGAGTACCCTGTTGTTTGTCGCACACTCTAAGGGGCGCTTTTTGGCTGGTCATCTAGGAGATGGATTCATCGCGCAATTAAAAGATGATGGCTCTATTGTTGCGTTGGCGCACCCAGATAATGGCGAGTATGCAAATACTACTGTCTTTGTCACTGATCGCTCAGCAAGCAGCCGTATGCGACTATACAAAGGAGAAAGTGGTCATCTTTCAGCGTTCGCTATTATGAGTGATGGTACTGCAGAAAGTCTTTATCTTCGATCAACTAAGGCGCCGGCGAAAGACGGATTGAAGAGGCTGTTCGATTGGAACAGCTCCCTTACTTCTGGTCGGATGAAAAAGGTTATACGCCTCAACTTGGAGCAGAATTTTTCCCGGAAAACTTCAGACGACTGCTCGATTGCAATACTGGGGTTCGCCCCGGTGGGAGGAAGGTAAAGAGTACGACAAAGCGAAGCATCTCCTCCTATTGATCCACGTGGAGCCTGTCAGGGCTTTCAATCCTGACAGGCATCATTGATGCGAGTCATGAAGGTTGCGAGATCTGTATACGTCATCTGATTCGGTTAGAACCAATAGAAGACGCAGAACAAAATCATACTGCCTTCGTCAACTGACCCAGGAATGGCACATGGCCATTTTCTGCGCTTGGCCAATTGCGTAGTGATTACTGGAGCACAACCGGCCTTTGACACTCAATGTAAGGAAACTCTTGCAGGTCTGGCTACTAGATCTGGTGCCTGGAGGTGGGTCATGAAAGTCCTTGCTGCGCAGATCTAAAAATCAGACCTGGCCCTCGACACGTTTCTACACATGGCCCAACGGCGGCAGGCTTTGGTTGCGGCGATCCTGCCCACACTCAGAGACAAGCTCTTGATGGCTGTGGCGACAATTGATGCTTGTCTGAGCGATACAGTGGCTAACGACCTCGCTCATATTTTGACAATTTGTCAAAACCCTTTATAGTTAAGGAACAGTTCCTACTAGCGGGTAGCTAATTTGTGCGGGTAAATTTAACTTCAGCCGAAGCTAGGTTTCGGCTGATTAACTTTTGCCAAGAGGAAAATTAACTTTGACCGAAGCCTTTGTATACTGCTGATATTGAAAGTTGTCAAAGTCAATTAACTTTTCCCACCTACATCAGGGGACGCAGCTGAAAATAAAAAGGCCGACGCTTGCGTTGGCCTTTTTTATTGGCAGGTTGTTCAATCCCACATCCATTTATCCAGCCAAGGCAGGCATGGCGAATGCTCAAGAAAATCATTGAAGATGAACATGCCGGTAACCGTTGCCACACCCAGGAATGGTTAAATCCCGACTCGGCGCAGATGCTGTCCGCGTTCAACCGCCTCGACGGGAAAGCTTTCAGCTCGACGGTTTTTTCTTCAGCGACGAGACCCTGATGCCTATCGGTGGCGGTGCGGCCGATCGGTATGTCTTCTTCATTGCCCAGGGTGTCGACCAATCGCTGCAGACCCTGTTCAGCGCAGACAGCCCCGACGACCAGTGGGTGGACTTGGTCGCGGGCGGCCAATCCGGCAGTTACCCGCGGTGTCAGTGTGTGACTAAAGAGCAGGCGAGACAGGCCCTGGTTTATTTCTCGGCTTGTGGCGCGACTGATCCCGGTCTGGCCTGGCAAGTGGAAGACTAATTAGATAATGGACGTCGACCTTGGCAGGTACTGCCTCGGCCCTTGTCACCCTTTTTTAAAACAGTAATCGCTCGGAAATTTGTTATGGATGATCAAAGCCAGGAAATATCGATCAGGGTTGTCGCGGGGCAAAACGACCGCGGCCCGGTCTATGAACCGCTGCATGTACGGCGGATTGATGAGCACAGTTACGAGATTCTCTACTCACCGGGACTCACGCTCAACCTGGCCAAGGGCGACATTATTTCGATCAAGGACCCACAGGCCCCGGCGGTGGTACTCAAGCGTGGCGGCAACTTCTGCATCCACATTTATTCGGATTACATTCCGGAACAACACATCAGTGCCCTGGAGGCAGATGTGGCGACCGAATTGGGCGGCATGCTCGACGGGCGCTACAAGGGCAATCTGACATTGTCGGTGCCAGCTCGAAACGGCATGGATAGGATCGCCCTGTTCTTCAACCGCTTCCGCGATGTCACGGGCATCGAGTGGTACTACGCCAACATCTATAAGAACCTCGATGACAGCGATGACGAGACGTTGCTCAATTGGTGGCTGGATAGCTGATCGCGAACGGAGTGCAGGCGAGCATGAGCTACGAATATCGGTTGGTGTTTGATGAGCCGCTGGGCGCGCGGCAGGTCATGGATAAGCTGCGCGGCAGAGCGGACTGTGTGCAGGCGGCAGAGCAGGTAGTCGAGTTCAAGGATCCTGGCCTGGGCAGCAGCGCCGACTATGATCTGCGCCTGACCTTCGAGAACGACCAGGCGCTCTGGATGGAGCTGCTGTTCCGAACCGCGGCATTGCACAAGTGCCTGGACCGGGTAATGCAGGGGCACCGTTTCAGATGTTTCGAGGACGGTGACAGCCACGACGAGGTAACACTCGAACAGGTCTTTACGCTGGGCAGGACCTCCCCTATTTCCCCTTGATGGTTGGGCCAATGAACGAAAGACAGCAGCTTATCTGTGAACGCTACGACCTTGCTCCCCAGGCGCCGGAGCCGATGATTGCGCTGGCCACCGGCTCCCTTGCGCACTCGCCTATCTATGGCACAAGGATCGAGTTGCCGCAGAACGGTACGGTCAGTTGGTTTATCCACTGCGGCGAACATTCCACCGCTGTGGATTTCTACCAACCCTTGTGTACCGAACACCTGGTCGAGTTGTTGCCGGAGGTGATCGATTATCTGTATCTGCCGAGCGGGACGTGTTTCATCATCGACCGCGCCGGTTATGAAGATGTCTGGCAGGACCCGGAATGATATCGAGCCGCTTATGGCGGCCCGCAGTCAGTTGTCCTGCTCGCCAGGGGACGTGACGCTTTCCAGGCGGTAGCCATAACCGTAGATGGTCAACAACTGCCAGCCCCGTTCCGCAGTCAGCCCCAGCTTGTTACGCAGCCGGTAGATGTGGGTATCCAGAGGCCTGGAGGAAAGAATTTCCTCATGGGTCCAGAACCGCTCGTACAAGTATTCTCGGGACAACGGCCGGCCCAGGTTGGCGAACAGGCAACGGGCCAGGCGGTACTCGCGTTCGGTGAGGCTGATGGGCACCCCGGCGCGGGTCACCGTCAGCTCGGCGTCGTCGAATGAAAGGTCGTTGAAGTTCAGCACTTCCTCGCTGTTGCTGCGCTGCAGGCCATGGCGGCGCAGCACCGCGTTGACCCGGGCCTTGAGCTCGTTGGGACGGAAGGGCTTGCTCAGGTAGTCGTCAGCGCCGGTGTTGAGGGCCTGGACGATATCGCTCTCGGCATCGCGGCTGGTGAGCATGATGGCGGCCGGTGGCGAGTCCATGTGCTCCCGGGTCCAGCGCAAGAGCGACAGGCCGCTGAGGTCCGGTACTTGCCAGTCGAGGATCATCAGGTCGAAGGTTTCCCGCCGTAACTGGCGCAGCAGGTCTTCGCCGCGCTCGAAGCGGTGCAGGGTCCAGGGCTGTTCGCCCGGCCCGGGTATATCTCGCAGTGTCTGTTCCACCCGCGCCAGTTCTGCGGGTTCGTCATCCAGTATCGCGACACGCATGCGAGGCAGGTCCTTAGGGGTGTGAATGCGGTCCGAGGCAAGCCTCGGGCTGGGGAGAAGTTTAGGCGCCGGGGACGAATCTGAACAATTGTGGCGAATTGCTCTAGGGGCGCTGCTCCCTCGGTACGCTGATATCAAATAGCCGGTAGCTGTTGGGAGCATCCCCAGCGCCGAACTCCTTGAAGGACGATACCGGCTCGAACGAGCAAGGAAAAGGGCAATGGGCAACATGTCGGGGATGATGGATATGGGGTGGGAAAAAATCTCCAAAGGAGCGGATCTGGCGAAGTTCGTCACCCTGTCTCTTGCTGCGCTCTTGGGTTTCGAAGCTTTTTCTACAGCTGCCGTCGTTCCGCCACCCCCGCACTACACCCTTCCGGTGCAGCGTTATTTCAGTCCCTCGGTGGATCAGGTCGGCTTCAGTGACTCACGGGGCTTCGCCCCCGCGACCATTGCGCCGTCGGTGCCATCGGTGGTGTACCAGGACCAGCAACGGTGGGTGTTCTAGCCATGGGGCCGAACATTCTGAAGAAATATTGCAAAGCGACACCAGGTTGCGTCCTACCGGTAAATTCGCACTCGCTGAGTGGCACACGGGGGCAATCGGAAGTGCTCCGACACAGGGAGTGTCATCCGCCGGTTTGGCGGCTGCGGACCGAAGCTCGCTTCGATTCACCGTACAGGGGAAAACAGGGAGTGCCTCCTCAGGACGTAATGCTCGACACAAGGATGTGTCTCCCTCCTCCGCTGGTTGTCGGCGATCTCGACACTCTCCCTCTCATTTCGAACATCTGTGAAGGCCTCTGATGAAAACACTCGGCGCGGAATTCTTTGGTACGTTCTGGTTGGTGCTGGGCGGCTGCGGCAGTGCTGTGCTGGCTGCCGGCGTTCCACAATTGGGTATTGGCTACCTGGGCGTCGCCCTGGCCTTTGGCCTCAGCGTCTTGACCATGGCCTATGCTGTGGGGCCGATTTCCGGCGCGCACTTCAACCCTGCAGTGTCGCTGGGCTTGTGGTTGGGCGGCCGCTTCCCAGGTAACCGCCTGTTGCCGTACATCGTCGCCCAGGTGCTCGGTGGCCTGGCAGCCGGTGCGGTATTGTTCCTGATCGCTTCGGGCAAGGCTGGCTTCGACGCTTCGGCCGGTTTTGCCGCCAACGGCTATGGCGAACACTCGCCCGGTGGTTACTCGATGCTCGCGGCCCTGCTGTGTGAAGTGGTGCTGACGGCGATGTTCCTGCTGGTCATCCTGGGCGCCACCTCCAAGCGTGCCGCTCCCGGTTTCGCCCCGATCGCCATTGGCCTGACCCTGACGCTGATCCACCTGATCAGCATTCCGGTCACCAATACTTCGGTCAACCCGGCTCGCAGTACCGCAGTGGCATTTTTTGCCGGCGAGTGGGCTGTGTCCCAACTCTGGCTGTTCTGGGTCGCTCCGCTGCTGGGTGCGAGCCTGGGAGCCCTGGCCTATCGTCTGATCGCTACTGGTCGGGACTGACCCGTAGCGCCGGAGGGCCCCAGGCCCGACCGGTGACCCAAGGCTACGCACGCACAACCGCTCTTGAGCGGTTGTGCCGTTCCCACAGGGATGAATGGCTATAGACCGGTTTCGGTCGAGAGCTATGGCCAGCACGCCAACAATCTAGTTCTAATGTCACGGACTTCAGCAGAGCGCGACCACGGATCCGATGATTTCATGACGTACTTACCTATTCGCCACCGGGCCATGTTCGTCCCGCTCCTGTTCGGCGTGGTGCTGGCCTTGTCCGACTCGATGGCCAATGCCGCCGTTTCTCCAGCCAAGCGCCTGCCCTATATCGACGATAACCAGCAGTGCCGTGGCCAACCGTTGCCGGCGACGGTCGAGCACCTGACCGGCGAAGCCTGGAAGCTGGACGCCAAGGGCCGCGAGACCGCCCTGGAAGAAGGCATGGATATCGACGAGAAGGAAAGCGTGAAGACTTCGCCCTCGGCGTTCGTCAGCCTGTCCCTGGGCGATGGCTCGCGGGTGGTGTTGCCATCCAGCTCCCAGGTCACCCTGCGGTTGAACGAGCAGTACGCCATTCCCCAGCTGGTATTGGAGCAGGGCCAGATCGAGTCCTACGTGATCAAGCGCAGCAGCGATCACGACCGTTTCCAGATCGTGACCCCGGTGGGAGTGCTGGGTGTACGCGGAACCCACTTCCGCGTGCGCAACGACGACCAGCAATCCCTGGTGGAGGTGCTCAATGGCCAGGTGGCGGTGAACCGGGACGAGGAAGCCATCACCCCGCCCTCCCCTCGTTCGCGCAAGCGGGTTGTGGATAAACCGGCCGGCCCGCAGCCGGGAGAAGTGCAGGTGATGGCGCGCCAGGGCATGCGGGTGCGCAAGGAGGGTGAGCTCAAGCCGGTGCAATTGCTGGCCGCCCCCCGGCTGCTGGGGCAGGCTGGGCAAACCGGCGCCCTGCCCGCCTGGCAGCTGATCCTCGAGCCATTGCCCGGTGCCCGGCGCTATCGGGCCCAGGTGGCTACCGACAAGGATTTCCTGAACATCAAGCAAGAACAGTTCTCCAGTACCCCGCAAGTCAACTTCACTGGGTTGCAGGCGTTTTTCTATCATGTACGCCTCTCGGCATTCGACGAGCATGGCCTGGAAGGAGAAACCGGGGTCTATGACATTTTCTATTACCCCAGGAGCAGCCGTGTCCAGTAACCCGCCAACGGGTTACCGATGAGCCTGCGGCGCCGTCGTCGCGACGGTCGTGAACTGTCCCTGGCCCAGCAGCTGTTCCATCGCCTGGTGCGCGAGTGGCTGTGGGTCAGCCTGCTCTTGTTGCCGCTGACGGCGGCACTGTCCCTGAGCCATGGGCTGGCGCTGAACAACCTGTTCTATGACCAGTTGCGCCGCTTTACCCCGCTGGCGGTGGATTCGCGGATCCTCTTGGTGACCATCGACGACTACAGCCTCCAGCAGTTGGGGCGCTGGCCCTGGCCAAGGGCGATCCATGGCCAGTTGCTCGACCGACTGACGACGGCCGGAGCCAAGGGCGTGTTGTTCGACGTGATCCTCAGCGAACCTGGCAGCACCGTGGAAAACGACACCCGCCTGGCCGCGGCCCTGTGCCGTGCCGGCAACGTGTTCCTGCCGGTACTGCGCGAAGGCGTGGCCCGTTATGGCCAGGACCTGGGCGAGCTGCTGCCGGTGGCGCCGTTGCGCAACTGCGCCCGTGGCCTGGGCCATATCAACGCCGAGGCCGACCCCGACGGTACGGTGCGCAGCGTCTACCTGCGCGAAGGGCCGCAACAGGCGCCCCGGGCGCAACTGACCTGGCTGATGTACCAGCTCACCGAAGCCGACTCGCTGGTGCCACGGATGCCGGGCAGCGGCGAGCCGGAGCTGACCCGGGGCTGGTTGCGGGCCAACCCGGTGCGCATCCCTTTCATCGCCAAGGCTGCGGGGTTTCCCAGCGTGCCCTACGTCAGCGTGTTGCGCGGTGAAGTCCCGCCGGAGCTGCTGCGGGATCGGCTGATCCTGGTGGGGTCCACGGCCCCGGGCTTGGGGGATCGCTACGTGACCGCGCAATCCGGCAGCCAGGGCACCACCCCGGGCGTCGAGATCCAGGCCAACCTGCTCAATGGCCTGTTGCAACACCGCACCGTGGTGGCGCTGGGGCAGTGGTCGGGAGTGCTGCTGTCGGTGATCCTGACCGCCGCCTTGCTCGGCCTGCTGCTCTGGCGCCCGCGTCATGCCCTGTGGATAACCCTGGGCTGCATGGGGCTGGCGTTGCTGGGCTCGGTATCGATGCTGCGCCTTGGCTACTGGTGGTCGCCGGTGGCCAGCTTGCTGGGCATGTTGCTGGCGTACCTGATCTGGAACTGGCGGCGCCTGCAGGTCATCTTGAGTTACTTCGGCTGGGAGTTGCAGCGCCTGGACAGCGAACCCAAGGTGTTGCCCGAACGCCGGCGCCCCCAGGAACCGGTGGGCGATGTGCTGCAAGGCCAGATCGTCGCCCTGGAACAGGCCCTGGGCCGGACCCGGGACACCCGGCGCTTTATCGCCGACGGCCTGGAATGCCTGCCGGTGGCGACCCTGATCAGTGATCCGGAGGGGCGGATCCTGCTGGCCAACCGCAATGCCCGCGAAGTGTTCGCGCATTCGCTGGTGGGGCATTCGTTGCTGGAACAACTGGCGGCCCTGGGGTATCCGGGGCTGGCCGAGCCGGCGCAGTATCCCGGCCTGGGGCAGTTGCCCATCGTGGAGTTCCGCGATATTCAGCAACGCAGCCTGCGGGTGGAACTGGCGCCGTTGTTGCCGGTGGACAGCGAGACGCCGCTAGGCTGGCTGCTGAGCTTGACCGACCTGAGCGTCGAACGCGATGCCGAACAGCAGCGCGGGGTGTTGCTGCGGTTCCTGTCCCATGACCTGCGTGCGCCCCACTCGGCGATCCTCGCCTTGCTGGATGTGCAGCAGCGCCAGCCGTCGCTGCCCAAGCAGGTCTACGGCCAGATCGAGCAGCAGGTGCGCCGGGCCCTGACCCTGACCGAGGCTTTCGTGCAGTTGGCCAAGGCCGAGTCGGAGGTCTATCAGTTCGAGCCGAGCATGTTCGCCATGCTGGTGCTGGATGCCTTCGACCAGGCCAATACCCTGGCCCAGCTCAAGCACATCCAGCTACGCCATAGCCTGGACGAGCAGGCCGAAAGCCTGGTGCTGGCGGACCAGTCGCTGTTGACCCGGGCATTGTTCAACCTGCTGGAGAACGCCATCAAGTACAGCCCGGAAGGTTCCACCGTGAGCGTCGGGGTCAGTTGCGCCGAAGGCTGGCTGCGTTGTGAAGTCCGTGATGAAGGCCAGGGTATCGCTGCCGCGGACTTGCCCCAGCTGTTCGGCCAGTATCAGCGCTTTGCCTCGGCCCGGGGCATCGACGGGCTGGGCCTGGGCTTGTCGATGGTCAAGGCGGTGATGGACCGCCACCAGGGGCGGATCAGCTGCCAAAGCGTGGTGGGCCAAGGCTCCTGCTTCATCCTCGAGCTGCCTCTGCTGGAGGAATAGCACCGGAGGAAATAACGAGACGAAAAAACCGGCACAAAAGCCGGTTTTTTTCTTTAGGCGTAAAACTTATGCACCTTTTTCCATATTTTATGAGCTTCTGAAATATGCATATAAATCAGTGATTTATATCTTTGTTTCAAGCGTCCTAGGAAAATTCGTGCACAGGTTATCCACAGTTGCTCATACAGCAACCTTATCCGTGGCAGAGTCCAATGGTGGCAATGAGCCCATTTCCCGCTGGGCCTGCTCGTTCCAGGCTGCCACCCGGTCGTTGAGATCGGCGATTGCCCGTGGGCCGCTGCCTTCGGCGTACATGGGCGCGCCAATGGTCACGGTGATGGTTCCAGGGCGCTTGCTCCAGCCAGTCTTGGGCCAGAACTTGCCGGCATTGTGGGCCACCGGCAGGACTGGCAAGTCTGCGTTCACCGCCAGGGCGCTGCCACTGCGGGAGAACTTGCCGACCTGGCCATAGGGCACGCGGGTGCCTTCGGGGAAGATCAGCACCCAGACATTGTCCTTGAGCAGCTCATCGCCCTTGCTCGCCACTTGCTTGAGGGCGGCCTTGGGGTTGTCCCGGTCGATGGCGATGGGGCGCAGCATGGCCATGGCCCAACCGAAGAACGGCACATACAGCAGTTCACGCTTGAGTACTTGGCTCAAGGGTTGGAAGTAGGCCGAGAGGAAGAAGGTCTCCCAGGTGCTCTGGTGGTTCGAGACGATCACGCAAGGGCGTTCCGGAACATTGTCCGCGCCCTTCACTTCCACGCGGATGTCGAGCAATACCTTGGTCAGCCACAGGGCACAGCGACACCAGTAGACATTGATAAAGCGATAGCGCGCCTTGAAAGGCAGGAACGGCGCGATGAAAAAGCTCAGGGAGCACCACAGCAAGGCGCTGGTGCTCAACAGCAGGTAAAAGAAGAAGGTTCTGATGGCCTGCAGGATCGACATAGCGGCGTTTACCATTGCGGGCATGCCCGCTTTAAAAAGCGCTCTCCCGAACGGTCCTTGGTCAGGATGCCAGAAGGGGCCTAATTGTGGATAAGTTCAGCGGCAACGGCCGCCAAGTCGTCAAAAATCAAGGTGCCTACCGGCAGGGTTTTCCCCAGGGTCTTTTCGCCTTTTCCGGTCTTTACCAATACGGGCTGACAGTCGACGGCTCTTGCCGCCTCCAGGTCACTGAGACTGTCGCCTACGAACCATAGATGGCCGAGATCGGCCTGGTAGTGTTCGGCGATGGTCCGCAGCATTCCCGGCTTGGGCTTGCGGCAGTCGCAGCCTTCATCCGGACCATGGGGGCAATGGACGATCAGCCCGACTTCGCCGCCCTGCTCCGCCACCAGCTCGCGCAGGCGCGCGTGCATGGCGTCGAGGGTGGCCAGGTCGTAGTAGCCGCGGGCAATGCCGGACTGGTTGGTGGCCACCGCCACCGTCCAGCCGGCCTTGCTCAACTGCGCAATGGCTTCGATCGATCCGGGGATCGGTATCCACTCCTGCACCGATTTGATATAGGCATCGGAGTCGTGATTGATCACGCCGTCGCGATCGAGTATCAGCAGTTTCACAGCAGTTCCCTATCCGCTCAGCTCAGTACCGAAATGTCGGCCACGCCCAGGAACAGGCCACGCAGGCGCGCCAGCAGCGCATAGCGGTTGGCCCGTACGTTGGCGTCCTCGGCATTGACCATCACCGCCTCGAAGAAGGCGTCCACCGGCTCGCGCAGGGCGGCCAGGCGGGCCAGGGTCTCGCTGTACTGGCGGGCTGCGGCCATTGGCTGGACAGCCTGGTCCGCCTGCTGGATCGCCGAGTACAGGGAGAACTCGTTGGCATTGTCGAAGTATTTGGCTTCGATGGTGGTCGGCACGTTGCCTTCGATCTTGCTCAGCAGGTTCGACACGCGCTTGTTCACCGCTGCCAGCGCCGCGGCTTCCGGCAGCTTGCGGAAGGCCTGCACGGCCTGTACGCGCTGGTCGAAGTCCAGGGCCGAGCCCGGTTTCAGGGCCCGTACCGACAGGTAGGTGGCCACGTCCACGCCTTCGTCCTCGTAGCGTGCGCGCAGGCGGTCGAAGATGAACTCAAGCACCTGCTCGGCCAGGCCGGCGGCCTTGACCTTGCTGCCGAAGGCGCTGACGGCAGAGGCCACCGCTTCGTTCAGGTCCAGGTCGAGCTTCTTCTCGATCAGGATCCGCAGCACGCCCAGGGCCGCACGGCGCAGGGCGTAAGGGTCCTTGCTACCGGTAGGCAGCATGCCGATGCCGAAGATGCCCACCAGGGTATCGAGCTTGTCGGCGATGGCTACGGCGGCACCGGTCAGGGTGCTGGGCAGCTCGGCACCGGCGCCACGAGGCATGTATTGCTCGTTGAGGGCCAGGGCCACGTCTTGCGGCTCGCCGTCATTGAGGGCGTAGTAGTAGCCGGCGATGCCTTGCATCTCGGGGAACTCGCCGACCATCTCGGTGGCCAGGTCGCACTTGGAGAGGATGCCGGCACGGGCTGCGCGCTGGGCGTCGCCACCGATGCGCGGGGCAATGAAGGCGGCCAGCTTGGAAACGCGCTCGGCCTTGTCGTAGACGCTGCCCAGCTTCTCCTGGAAAACCACGTTCTGCAGGCGCTGGTTGAAGTCCTCGAGCTTCTGCTTCTTGTCTTGCTTGAAGAAGAACTCGGCGTCGGTCAGGCGTGGGCGCACGACTTTCTCGTTGCCCTCGATGATCTGGCGCGGGTCCTTGCTCTCGATGTTGGCCACGGTGATGAAGCGCGGCAGCAGCTTGCCATCCACGTCCAGCAGGCAGAAGTACTTCTGGTTGTCCTGCATGGTGGTGATCAGGGCTTCCTGGGGCACTTCCAGGAACCGCTCCTCGAACGAGCACACCAGCGGCACTGGCCATTCCACCAGGGCGGTGACCTCGTCCAGCAGGTCGGCCGGGACGATGGCGGTGCCTTCTTGCATGCGCGCCAGCTCTTCGGTGCGCTTGCTGATCAGCTCGCGGCGCTCGTTGGCATCGGCCAGCACGTAGGCAGCGCGCAGGTCGGCCAGGTAGTTGGCCGGCGCGGTGATGCGCACGTTTTCCGGGTGGTGGAAACGATGGCCACGGGAGTCGCGGCCGGCCTTCTGGGCCAGGATGGTGCAGTCGATGACTTCATCGCCCAGGAGCATGACCAGCCACTGGGTCGGACGCACGAACTCTTCCTTGCGCGCGGCCCAGCGCATGCGCTTGGGAATCGGCAGGTCGTTGAGCGAATCCTCGACGATGGTCGGCAGCAGGCTGGCGGTAGGCTTGCCCTTGATGCTCTGGCTGTAGCGCAGTTTCGGACCGCTCTGGTCGATCTCGCTCAGGTCCACGCCGCACTTCTTGGCGAAGCCCAGAGCGGCCTGGGTCGGGTTGCCCTCGGCATCGAAGGCCGCCTGGCGTGGCGGGCCGTCGAGGTTGATGCTGCGGTCCGGCTGCTGGGTGGCCAGCTGGGTGATCAGTACCGCCAGGCGCCGTGGCGCGGCGTAGACGTGCTTGGCTTCAAAGCTCAGGCCAGCGCTCTGCAGGCCTTTTTCGATGCCGGCCAGAAAGGCTTCGGCCAGGGTCGCCAGGGCCTTGGGTGGCAGTTCTTCAGTGCCCAGTTCAACCAGAAAATCTTGCGCACTCATTGTGCCGCCTCCAACTTAGCCAACACTTCATCACGCAGGTCCGGGGTCGCCATCGGGAAGCCCAGCTTGGCCCGGGCCAGCAGGTAGGCTTGCGCGACGGAACGCGCCAGGGTGCGCACACGCAGGATGTACTGCTGGCGCGCGGTCACCGAGATGGCCCGGCGTGCATCCAGCAGGTTGAAGGTGTGCGAGGCCTTGAGGACCATTTCATAGCTCGGCAACGGCAGCGGCTGGTCCAGTTCGATCAGGCGCTTGGCTTCGCTTTCATAGAAATCGAACAGTTCGAACAGCTTGTCGACGTTGGCGTGCTCGAAGTTGTAGGTCGATTGCTCCACCTCGTTCTGGTGGAACACATCGCCATAGGTGACCTTGCCGAACGGGCCGTCGGCCCAGACCAGGTCGTAGACCGAGTCCACGCCCTGCAGGTACATGGCCAGGCGTTCCAGGCCATAGGTGATTTCGCCGGTCACCGGGTAGCACTCGATGCCGCCGGCCTGCTGGAAGTAGGTGAACTGGGTCACTTCCATGCCGTTGAGCCAGACTTCCCAGCCCAGGCCCCAGGCACCCAGGGTCGGCGATTCCCAGTTGTCCTCGACGAAACGGATGTCGTGCACCAGTGGGTCCAGGCCCACGTGCTTGAGCGAGCCCAGGTACAGCTCCTGGAAGTTTTCCGGGTTGGGCTTGAGGACCACCTGGAACTGGTAGTAGTGCTGCAGGCGGTTGGGGTTCTCGCCGTAGCGGCCGTCAGTGGGGCGGCGGCTTGGCTGCACGTAGGCGGCGTTCCAGGTTTCCGGGCCGATGGCCCGCAGGAATGTGGCGGTGTGGAAAGTGCCGGCGCCTACTTCCATATCGTAGGGCTGAAGTACCACACAACCTTGCTCGGCCCAGTACTGCTGGAGGGCGAGGATCAAGTCTTGGAAGGTACGCACGGCTGGCGTAGGCTGGCTCACGAAATTCACCTGTTACTTGGGCTGCGATTTAAGGAGCGGGAGTATACCCGATTCGGTCCTGTGCACGCCCCCTGGAGCCTTATGCCACGCTGCTTTTGGTGTACCGAAGATCCGTTGTACATGGCTTATCACGATCAGGAATGGGGCGTACCGCTGCGCGATGGGCAGCGCTTGTTCGAGTTGTTATTGCTCGAAGGGTTCCAGGCCGGGTTGTCATGGATCACCGTGCTGAAGAAGCGCGAGCGCTATCGGCAGGTGCTGTTCGGCTTCGATGTGCAGCGGGTGGCACAGATGAGCGATGCCGAGATCGACGAGCTGATGCTCGATCCGGGCATCATCCGCAACCGCCTCAAGCTCGAGGCCGCGCGGCGCAATGCCCAGGCCTGGCTGGAGCTGGACGATCCGGTGGCGTTCCTCTGGTCCTTCGTCGGCGGTGTGCCGAAGATCAACCATTTCGCCGATCGCAGCGAGGTCCCGGCGGTGACGCCCGAGGCCGAGGCCATGAGCCGTGGCCTGCGCAAGGCTGGTTTCACCTTCGTCGGCCCGACCATCTGCTACGCCCTGATGCAGGCTTCGGGCATGGTCATGGACCACACCCGCGACTGCGATCGCTACTCCAGCCTGGGCTCGCCGGCGCCATGAGCGCCACGGCAGGCGCTTTCGCACAGGCGCCGATGGCCGGTTAGAATAGCCGGCTGCGACTAGGCCATGACCAAGAGATCAGGAGTCATCTGTGGATAAGTTCAAAGGCGCCCTGCTGGTGGGAGCCCTGCGGTTGTTTGCCCTGCTGCCCTGGCGCGCGGTGCAGGCGGTCGGCGCGGCCATCGGCTGGATCATGTGGAAGACTCCCAACCGCTCCCGCGACGTGGTGCGGATCAACCTCGCCAAGTGTTTTCCCCAGATGGACCCCGCCGAGCGCGAGCGTCTGGTCGGCCAGAGCCTGAAGGACATCGGCAAGTCCCTGACCGAAAGCGCCTGTGCCTGGATCTGGCCGGCCGAACGCTCCATTGCCCTGGTGCGCGAAGTCCAGGGCCTGGAAGTGCTCCAGGAGGCCCTGGCCTCGGGCAAGGGCGTGGTGGGCATCACCAGCCACCTGGGCAACTGGGAAGTGCTCAACCACTTCTATTGCAGCCAGTGCAAACCGATCATTTTCTATCGTCCGCCCAAGCTCAAGGCGGTGGACGAACTGCTGCGCAAGCAGCGGGTGCAACTGGGCAACCGCGTGGCAGCCTCCACCAAGGAAGGCATCCTCAGCGTCATCAAGGAAGTGCGCAAGGGCGGCTCGGTGGGCATTCCCGCCGACCCGGAACCGGCCGAATCCGCCGGGATCTTCGTGCCCTTCTTCGCCACCCAGGCCCTGACCAGCAAGTTCGTGCCCAACATGCTGGCCGGCGGCAAGGCCGTTGGCGTGTTCCTGCATGCCCTGCGCCTGCCCGACGGCTCGGGCTACAAGGTGATCCTCGAGGCGGCTCCGGAGGACATGTACAGCACCGACACCGAAGTCTCCTGCGCGGCCATGAGCAAGGTGGTCGAGCGTTACGTGGCGGCCTACCCGAGCCAGTACATGTGGAGCATGAAGCGTTTCAAGAAGCGCCCTCCTGGCGAGGCGCGCTGGTACTGACAGAGCTGGCACGATCTGTGGATAACCTCGCTCGAGGATTATCCACAGGACACTGGACAAGGGCGCAGAAGATGTCCGATCACCGCAAGTCGTTCCGTATCAAGATTTCCCACGAGAGCATCGGCGAATGCCTGGGGCAGACCCGCAACCTCTCGGCCAGCGGGGTCTATGTGCAAAGCCCGCAGCTGGCGCGGTTGCCCAAGGGCGCCGTGGTCTATGGCCAGGTGCAGGGCTTGCCGGTGGCCGCGCCGCGGGTGCGCATGGAAGTGGTGCAGGTGGACGCCGAGGGCATCGCCCTGCGTTATCTCTGAGCCCGGCCCTGTAGCCGCTGCCGATCCCGCGAGGCGGCGAAAAGGACCGCAGGGCCTCGCTTGGCGGTCTCTTGTCGAGCCTCGCTGGTCTTCAGAGCCTCGCGAGCGTTGCGCTCGTTCGCAGCCTGCGGCAGCGGTTACAGGGTGATGGTCAGCCTTGGGACTGGCGGTCGAGTTTTTTCAGGAACACGGTCATTTCCTTTTCCGCCTGCTTGTCGCCCTGGCTCCGGGCCGCCTCCAGGCCCTGCTCCCAGGCCTGGCGCGCCGCTTGTAGCTCGCCCTGCCCTTGCAGGGCCTTGCCCAACAGCTTCCAGGCCGCGGAATACTTCGGGTCCAGGGCCACGCACTGTTGCAGGTGGGTGGCGGCCCGGGCGTGTTCGCCCTGGTCCAGGTAACCCTTGCCCAGGCCGAAGCGCAGCAGTGGGTTATCCACACCCTTGGCGAGCATTTTTTCCAGCGATTCCAGCATTGTCGTCACTCCTGTGGACAAGACAGCGTTCGATCAGAAGAAGCTCAGGCCCACGTGGAACAGCTTCTCCACATCGCGGATATGTTTTTTATCCACAAGGAACAGGATCACGTGGTCCCCGGCCTCGATCACCGTATCGTCGTGGGCGATCAGCACCTCTTCATCACGGATGACCGCGCCGATGGTGGTCCCCGGTGGCAGGCCGAGGTCGCCGATGGCCCGTCCGATCACCTTGCTCGACTTGGCGTCGCCATGGGCGACGGCCTCGATGGCTTCCGCCGCGCCCCGGCGCAGGGAATGCACGCTGACGATATCGCCACGGCGCACGTGGGCCAGCAGGGTGCCGATGGTGGCCAGTTGTGGGCTGATAGCGATGTCGATATCGCCACCCTGGATCAGGTCGACGTAGGCCGGGTTGTTGATGATGGTCATGACCTTCTTCGCCCCCAGGCGCTTGGCCAGCAGCGAGGACATGATGTTGGCCTCGTCGTCGTTGGTCAGGGCCAGGAAGATGTCGGCGTCGGCGATGTTCTCTTCCAGCAGCAGGTCGCGGTCCGAGGCGCTGCCTTGCAGGACCACGGTGCTGTCCAGGGTGTCGGAGAGATAGCGGCAGCGGGCCGGGTTCATCTCGATGATCTTGACCTGGTAGCGGCTTTCGATGGCCTCGGCCAGGCGCTCGCCGATCTGCCCGCCACCGGCGATGACGATGCGCTTGTAGGACTCCTCGAGCCGGCGCATCTCGCTCATCACCGCACGGATGTGGGCCTTGGCGGCGATGAAGAACACTTCGTCGTCGGCCTCGATCACCGTGTCGCCGGTGGGCATGATCGGCCGGTCGCGGCGGAAGATCGCCGCCACCCGGGTGTCGACGTTGGGCATGTGCTCGCGCAGTTGGCGTAGCTGCTGGCCGACCAGCGGGCCGCCGTAGTAGGCCTTCACCGCCACCAGCTGGGCCTTGCCCTCGTAGAAGTCGATCACCTGCAGCGAACCGGGGTGTTCGATCAGGCGCTTGATGTAGTTGGTCACCACCTGTTCCGGGCTGATCAGCACGTCCACCGGAATGGCATCGTTGTCGAACAGGCCGGCACGGGTCAGGTAGGCGGCCTCGCGTACCCGGGCGATCTTGGTCGGGGTGTGGAACAGGGTGTGGGCGACCTGGCAGGCCACCATGTTGGTTTCGTCGCTGTTGGTCACGGCCACCAGCATGTCGGCATCGTCCGCCCCGGCCTGGCGCAGCACCGTGGGAAAGGAGCCGCGGCCCTGCACGGTACGGATGTCCAGGCGATCGCCGAGATCGCGCAGGCGTTCGCCATCGGTGTCCACCACGGTGATGTCGTTGGCTTCGCTGGCCAGGTGTTCGGCCAGCGTGCCGCCTACTTG
Source organism: Pseudomonas piscis (assembly GCF_009380155.1). Classification (GTDB taxonomy): domain Bacteria; phylum Pseudomonadota; class Gammaproteobacteria; order Pseudomonadales; family Pseudomonadaceae; genus Aquipseudomonas; species Aquipseudomonas piscis. The sequence continues at coordinate 22,658 of NZ_WHUV01000009.1, forward strand.
GCCGGCGCCGAGGATGATGATCTTCATCCACTACTCCCTAGATTCTTGTGCTTACCCGCGCGATGCGGCGATCTTGATCAGCTTGGCATAGTAGAAGCCGTCGTGGCCGCCCTCCTGGGCCAGCAGCTGGCGGCCGTGGGGCTGGCGCAGGCCGGCTTCAGTGGCCAGGTCCAGCTCCCGGGCGCCCGGGGTACGGGCGAGGAAGGCGCCGATCACCTCGGTGTTCTCGGTGGGCAGGGTCGAGCAGGTGGCGTAGAGCAGGATGCCGCCCACCTCGAGGGTTTGCCACAGGGTATCCAGCAGCTCGCCTTGCAGCTGCGCCAGGGCCGCGATGTCGTCGGGCTGGCGGGTCAGCTTGATGTCCGGATGCCGGCGGATCACCCCGGTAGCCGAACAGGGTGCGTCCAGCAGGATGCGCTGGAACGGCTTGCCGTCCCACCAGGCCTGGGTGTCGCGGCCGTCGGCGGCGATCAATTGAGCGTCCAGCCCCAGGCGCTCGAGGTTTTCCCGCACGCGGACCAGGCGCTTGGCTTCCAGGTCCACGGCCACCACGCCAGCCAGGGCCGGCTCGGCTTCGAGGATGTGGCAGGTCTTGCCACCAGGGGCGCAGCAGGCGTCCAGCACCCGCTGCCCGGGGGCCAGGTCCAGCAGGTCGGCGGCCAGTTGCGCGGCTTCGTCCTGCACGCTCACCCAGCCATCGGCGAAGCCTGGCAGGCCGCGCACGTCGCAGGCTTCGGCCAGCACGATGCCGTCTGGGCTGTACTGGCAGGCGCTGGCGCCAACGCCCGCTTCGGCCAGCAGCGCCAGGTAGGCATCGCGGCTGTGGTGGCGGCGGTTGACCCGCAGGATCATCGGCGGATGGGCGTTGTTGGCGGCGCAGATGGCTTCCCACTGCTCGGGCCAGAAGGCCTTGAGCGATTTCTGCAGCCAGCGCGGGTGGGCAGTACGCACCACCGGGTCGCGCTCCATGCCGGCGAGCAGTTCCTCACCCTCGCGCTGGGCGCGGCGCAGCACGGCATTGAGCAGGCCCTTGGCCCAGGGTTTCTTGAGCTTGTCGGCACAACCGACGGTCTCGCCGATGGCGGCGTGGGCCGGGATGCGGCTGTAGAACAGCTGGTACAGGCCCACCAGCAGCAGCGCCTGGACATCGGCGTCGGTAGCCTTGAAGGGCTTCTGCAGCAACTGCGCGGCCAGCAGTTCGAGGCGCGGTTGCCAGCGGGCGGTGCCGAAGGCCAGGTCCTGGGTCAGGCCGCGATCACGCTCCTCGACCTTGTCCAGCTGCGCGGGCAGTGAGCTGTTGAGCGAGGCCTTGCCGCTGAGTACGGCGGCCAGGGCACGGGCGGCAGCCAGGCGTGGATTCATTGGCCGAGTACCTTGCCGCTGGCGAACTTCTCGCGGCGACTGTTGAACAGGTCGCTGAAGGCCAGGGCCTTGCCACCGGGCAATTGCAGGCGAGTCAGGCTCAGAGCGCCGGCACCGCAAGCGACGACCAGGCCGTCCTTGCTGGCGGATAGGACTTCGCCTGGGGTGCCCTGGCCTGTGGATATGTTGGCGGCCAGTACCTTCACGCTTTCACCATCGAGGGTGCTATGGCACACCGGCCATGGGTTGAAGGCACGGACCAGGCGTTCCAGTTCCACGGCGGGACGGCTCCAGTCGATGCGTGCCTCGTCCTTGTTCAGCTTGTGGGCGTAGGTGGCCAGGCTATCGTCCTGCACTTCGCCTTGCAGGGTGCCGGCGGCCAGGCCGGCGATGGCTTGCACCACGGCGCCCGGGCCCATGGCGGCCAGGCGGTCGTGCAGGGTGCCGCCGGTGTCTTCGGCGTTGATCGGGGTGACTACCTTGAGCAGCATCGGCCCGGTGTCCAGGCCCGCTTCCATGCGCATCACGGTCACGCCGCTCTCGGCATCGCCGGCTTGCACGGCGCGCTGTATCGGCGCCGCACCACGCCAGCGTGGTAGCAGCGAGGCATGGCTGTTGATGCAGCCCAGGCGTGGGATATCCAGCACCGCCTGGGGCAGGATCAGGCCGTAGGCCACCACCACCATCAGGTCCGGCTTGAGTGCGGCCAGTTCGGCCTGGGCCTCGGCGTTGCGCAGGGTCTGCGGCTGATAGACCGGGATCGCATGCTCCACGGCCAGGGCCTTGACCGCGCTGGGCATCAGCTTCTGCCCACGGCCGGCCGGGCGATCGGGCTGGGTATAGACGGCCACGATCTCGTAGGGGCTGGCGAGCAGGGCCTTGAGGTGTTCGGCGGCGAATTCGGGGGTGCCGGCAAAGACGATGCGCAATGGCTCAGTCATGGAGAATCTCGCTTGCTGAAGATGCGAAAAAGAAAAAGGCTTGCCATGGCAAGCCTTTGCAAGACGGCCATCAAGCCTGCTGGCGATGCTGCTTTTCCAGCTTCTTCTTGATCCGGTCGCGCTTGAGCGTGGACAGGTAGTCGACGAACAGCTTGCCGTTCAGGTGATCGCACTCGTGCTGGATGCACACCGCCAGCAGGCCTTCGGCGATCAACTCGTAGGGCTTGCCGTCGCGGTCCAGGGCCTTGACCTTGACCCGCTGCGGGCGGTCGACGTTTTCGTAGAAGCCGGGTACCGACAGGCAACCTTCCTGGTACTGGTCCATCTCGTCGGTCAGGGGTTCGAACTCGGGGTTGATGAAGACCCGGGGCTCGCTACGGTCTTCGGACAGGTCCATGACCACGACGCGCTTGTGCACGTTGACCTGGGTCGCCGCCAGGCCGATGCCCGGGGCCTCATACATTGTTTCAAACATGTCGTCGACCAACTGACGCACTTCGTCGTCCACTACGGCCACGGGTTTGGCGATAGTGCGCAGGCGCGAATCGGGGAATTCGAGGATGTTTAAAATGGCCATAGGCGTAATTGCTACACGTGTGAAATGAGGGCGGATCCGGCGTCCTGGCAGGTCCTGGACCTGGGCCGCCGATGTAAAACGTGCTCTGCAAGGGAGCGAGCCGTGCAGGCTCTGGCGTTTCACGCGAACGCACATGATAAAGGGATTCAGCCCCTGAGGAAATCACTGTTCGCCTTGCTGTCCCTGGGCTGCAGGCGGATCGTCGGCGCTTTTCCCCATCCATGCGCATCCGTGCCGGCCTGGCTTGGCCAAGAGTGCCAGGGCAAGCGCCCGGGGTCTTGAGGGAAGGCGTTCCTCAACAAGTTACCAACAGACTTATCCACAGGTTGTTCCGGCATTCGCCGGAGCCATGACGATCAAGGATGATCCATGTCGCACCCGACCATTGGCGCCATTTCCCCTGCGGAACTGGAGGCTCGTCTACGTTTGCATGGCCTGCCTGGCCTTGGCCCCATGCGTTTCAAGCGCCTGCTCCAGGCTTTCGGTGGTGCGGCCAAGGCCCTCAGCGCCCCGGCCGCTGCCTGGCAGTCCCTGGGGCTGCCGGCGGCCTGTGCCGAGGCCCGGCGCAGCGCTACGGTGCGCGAGGGCGCTCGGCGCGCGTTGGCCTGGATAGACGGCCAGGCCAGGCACTTGCTGATGTGGGACCAGCCCGGCTACCCGGCGTTGCTGGCCCAGTTGGAGGATGCCCCGCCCCTGCTGTTCGTGGCCGGCGATCCGACGATCCTCGAGTCGCCGCAGTTGGCGCTGGTGGGCAGCCGGCGTGCCTCGCGGCCCGGCCTGGATACTGCGGCGGCGTTTTCCAGGAGCCTGGCCGAGGCCGGTTTCGTCATCACCAGCGGCCTGGCCCTGGGCATCGACGGGGCCGCGCACCGGGCTGCGCTGGAGGTCGGCGGGCGCACCGTGGCGGTGCTCGGCACCGGCCTGGAAAATTGTTATCCACAGCGTCACCGGGAGCTGGCCCGGGCGATGGTCGAGCAAGGCAGTGCGCTGGTGTCCGAGTTCGCCCTGGATACCGGGCCGCGCCCGGAGCATTTTCCCCGGCGCAACCGGATCATCAGCGGCCTGTCCCTGGGGGTGCTGGTGGTCGAGGCCAGTGTCGCCAGCGGCTCGCTGATCACTGCCCGGCTGGCGGCGGAGCAGGGACGCGAGGTGTATGCCATTCCCGGTTCGATCCATCACCCCGGGGCCCGCGGTTGTCACCAGCTGATCCGCGATGGCGCGGTACTGGTGGAAAGCGTCCAGCACATCCTCGAGACGTTGCAGGGCTGGCAACGCTTGCCGCCGTCAGTCGAGCCGGTCGCCACCGATTCCCATCCGCTGCTGATCCTGCTGCAAGCCGCTCCCCAGGGTAGCGAGGCCCTGGCGCTGGCCAGTGGCTGGCCCCTGCCCCGGGTGCTGGCGAGCCTGACCGAGCTGGAGGTCGATGGTCGCGCGGTCAATGAAAACGGGCGCTGGTTTGCGCGCCTGAGCTAGGTTTTATAAGCAGGATCGGTAAACTGCGCACAGCTTTTATCTGGAGAGTCGGCAATGGTCAGCAGTTGGCGTGTGCAACAAGCCGCACGAGAGATTCGCGCAGGGGCGGTGATTGCCTATCCAACCGAAGCGGTCTGGGGCCTGGGGTGCGATCCGTGGAACGAAGAGGCGGTGGATCGCCTGTTGGCGATCAAGTCGCGGTCGGTGGACAAGGGCTTGATCCTGATCGCCGACAATATCCACCAGTTCGACTTCCTGTTCGAGGATTTCCCCGACACTTGGATCGAACGCATGGCCAGCACCTGGCCGGGTCCCAATACCTGGCTGGTGCCCCATCAGAACCTGTTGCCCGAATGGGTCACCGGGCTCCACGACACCGTGGCCCTGCGGGTCAGCGACCATCCGTTGGTGCGTGAGCTCTGTGCCCTGGTGGGGCCATTGATCTCTACCTCGGCCAACCCCCAGGGGCGCCCGGCGGCGCGGACCCGGTTGCGGGTCGAACAGTACTTCCGGGGGCAGCTGGACCTGGTCCTGAGCGGCAGCCTGGGTGGACGCAAGAACCCCAGCCTGATCCGCGACCTGGCCACCGGCAAGGTGATCCGGCCTTCCTGAGCCGCGCTGGCGAGGGCTGCGGCGCCGATTGGAGCGCGCCACCCTCGCCCACTGTTTCCCTTTACTAGGGCAGCAGTACCGTGGAGCCGGTGGTGCGCCGCGCCGAAAGCTCGACGTGGGCCTTGGCCGCGTCCGCCAGAGCGAAACGCTGGTTGATCTCGACCTTGATGTGGCCGCTGGTGATCATGCCGAACAGGTCGTCGGCCATGCGTTGCAGGTTCTCGGCGCTATTGGCGTAGCTGCCCAGGGTCGGCCGGGTCACGTACAGCGAGCCCTTGGCCGCGAGGATTCCCAGATTCACCCCTTCCACCGCCCCCGAGGCATTGCCGAAGCTGACCATTAGGCCGCGTGGCGCCAGGCAGTCCAGGGAAGTCAGCCAAGTGTCCTTGCCGACGCCGTCATAAACCACCGGGCATTTGCGTCCGCCGGTCAGCTCCAGCACCCGCTGGGCCACGTTCTCATGGCTGTAGTCGATGGTTTCCCAGGCGCCGAGGCCTTTGGCGAGGGCGGCTTTTTCCGGCGAGCTGACGGTACCGATCAGCTTCACCCCCAGGGCCTTGGCCCACTGGCAGGCCAGGGCGCCGACGCCACCTGCCGCCGCGTGGAACAGCACGGTCTCGCCACCTTTGAGTTCGTAGGTCTGGCGCAGCAGGTACTGCACGGTCAGGCCCTTGAGCATCACCGCCGCCGCTTGTTCGAAACTGATGCCCTCAGGCAGCAGCACCAGGTTGGTTTCGGGCAGTACATGCACATCGCTGTAGGCGCCCAGCGGGCCGCTGCCGTAGCCCACTCGGTCGCCGGCCTTGAAGCGGGTCACCGCGCTGCCCACCGCCTCGACCACCCCCGCGCCTTCGAAACCCATGCCCGAGGGCAAGGCCGGTGGCGCATACAAGCCACTGCGGTAGTAGTTGTCGATGAAGTTCAGGCCGATGGCCCGGTTGCTGACCCGCACTTCCTGCGGACCCGGTTCGGCCGGCTGGTAATCCACATACTCAAGTACTTCGGGGCCGCCATGGGCGCGGAACTGGATACGTTTGGCCATCTTTCCTCTCTCCTCGATCGCATGTTGAACAGGGCGTTGAAAAACTACCTGCGTTGCCATCGCTGCGTTGAAAACAGGCTGGTGCGCCAGCCCGGTCAAAATGCTCATTTACACTTGTAAACTGCGTTTTTTCGTCTGTTTTCGCCTTGCGCTGGCTGCCTCGCCTACATTTTTGAACGGCCTGTTAAAAGTGCCCTATCGGACTCCTCTGCTTGACCTTCGTCAACTGCGGCAGGCCCCGGCGCGGTGTTATGCTACGCGCCCATTTGCGCCGGCCTGCGCGTCATCCCTAGCGCCGCGTAGCTTTGCCCGACCCAAGGTGATGCCATGACTACCCGCACCGAGGCCGTGAAGGCCTACCTGCTCGACCTGCAAGACCGTATCTGTGCCGCACTGGAGACCGAAGACGGCGGCGCCCGTTTCATCGAGGACGCCTGGACCCGCCCTGCCGGCGGTGGCGGTCGTACCCGGGTGATCGGCGATGGCGCGGTGATCGAAAAAGGCGGGGTCAACTTTTCCCATGTGTTCGGCAGCGGCCTGCCGCCATCGGCCAGTGCTCACCGGCCTGAACTGGCCGGTCGCGGTTTCGAGGCCCTGGGCGTGTCCCTGGTGATCCATCCGCATAACCCCCATGTACCGACTTCCCACGCCAACGTGCGGTTCTTCATCGCCGAGAAAGAAGGCGAGGAACCGGTCTGGTGGTTCGGCGGCGGCTTCGACCTGACCCCCTACTACGCCAACGAGGAAGACTGCGTGCACTGGCACCGGGTCGCCGAACGCGCCTGTGCGCCCTTCGGGCCCGATGTCTATCCACGCTACAAGGCCTGGTGCGACAGCTACTTCCACATCAAGCACCGCAACGAGCCGCGGGGCATCGGCGGCCTGTTCTTCGACGACCTGAACGAATGGGACTTCGACACCAGCTTCGCCTTCATGCGCGCCATCGGCGATGCCTACATCGAGGCCTACCTGCCCATCATCCAGCGCCGCAAGGCCACCCCCTACACCGAGCAGCAGCGCGAATTCCAGGAGTTCCGCCGGGGCCGCTACGTGGAATTCAACCTGGTCTACGACCGTGGCACCCTGTTCGGCCTGCAATCGGGCGGCCGCACCGAGTCGATCCTCATGTCGCTGCCGCCGCAGGTGCGCTGGGGTTATGACTGGAAGGCCGAGCCGGGCAGCGAGGAAGCGCGCCTGACCGAGTACTTCCTCAAGGATCGCGACTGGCTGGCCGGCGCCAACTGAGCGGACCGGGCGGATGAATCGGCATTGCACAAAGGGGGAAGAGATGGACCAGTACGTTGTCTTCGGTAATCCGATCGGCCACAGCAAGTCGCCGTTGATCCACCGGCTGTTCGCCGAACAGACCGGCCAGCAGCTGGAATACGCCACCCTGCTGGCGCCCCTGGACGATTTCGCCGGCACCGCCCGGCGCTTCTTCGCCCACGGGCGCGGGGCCAACGTCACCGTGCCGTTCAAGGAAGAAGCCTATCGCCTGTGCGACAGCCTCACCCGTCGAGCGCAGCGCGCCGGCGCAGTGAACACCCTGTGCAAACAGGCCGATGGCAGCTTGCTGGGAGACAACACCGACGGTGCCGGGTTGGTGCGCGACCTCACGGTCAACGCCGGGGTCGGCCTCAAGGGCAAGCGCATCCTGCTGCTGGGCGCCGGTGGCGCGGTGCGTGGTGCCCTGGAGCCGTTGCTGGCCGAGCAACCGGCCTCGGTGGTGATCGCCAACCGCACCGTGGAGAAGGCCGAGCAACTGGCCGCGGCCTTCGCCGACCTGGGGCCGGTATCGGCCAGCGGTTACGACTGGCTGGAAGAGTCGGTGGACCTGATCATCAACGCCACTTCCGCCAGTCTTTCGGGCGAGTTGCCGGCGATCTCCGGCAGTCTGGTCGAGCCGGGCAGGACGGTGTGCTACGACATGATGTACGGCAAAGAGCCGACCACCTTCTGCCGTTGGGCCAGCGCACAGGGCGCGGCCCAGGTGCTCGATGGCCTGGGCATGCTCGCCGAGCAGGCGGCAGAAGCCTTCTTCCTGTGGCGTGGCGTGCGCCCGGACAGCGCCCCGGTACTGGCCGAGCTGCGGCGCCAGCTGGCGCTCTGACCGATCGCCTCATCGTTCATAGCGATAGCCGGCTGGCGATGGGCTCGTCGCTATGACCCCACCGCAACCCATGCTCAATCCTCAAAGCGGATCGGGCATTGCTCCGCGCCTTCGAGCTTGCGCAATTCCTCGATCACCGAGGCTCGCGCCCGGCGCAGGGTCAGGCTGCCACCCTGGCGCCTGAGCCGGCGCGCCTCCTGATGCAGCATCGCCACTCCCGAATAGTCGATGAAGTTGATCTGCCGCGCGTCGATCACCAGTTTCGCCCCGTGGCAGCGCTGCATGCGTACCTGCAGGTAATGGCTGGCGCCGAAGAAGATCGAGCCGCCGACCCGCAGGACGTCCTCGTCGCCTTCGCGGCTGTACTGCACCCGGGGTTGTGAGGTGCGCTTGAGGTAGAAGAACAGCGACGCCAGGACCCCGGCATAGATCGCGGTCTGCAATTCCAGGAGCAAGGTGGCGACGAAGGTCAGGCTCATCACGGCGAACTCGGCGCGACTGACCCGGAACAACGCACGAATCGCCCGGTGGTCCACCAGGCCCCAGCAGATCAGCAGGATGCTGCCGGCCATGGCGGGGATCGGGATATGGGCGATCAGCCCGGCGCCGGCCACTGCGAACAGCGCCACCCAGAGCGCCGAGAACACCCCGGCCAGGGGCGAACGGGCGCCGGCCTCGTAGCTCAGCCCCGAGCGGGTGAAGGAGCCGGAGGACAGATAGCCGGAGAAGAAGGCGCCGACGATGTTCGACAGGCCCTGGGCGCGCACTTCCTGGTTGGCGTCGAGCAGCTGCTCCGAGCGGGCCGATAGCGAGCGGGCGATCGACAGGCTGGTCACCAGCCCCAGCATGCCCACCGCCACGGCGCTGGGCAGCAGCCGCAGGACCAGCTCCAGGTCCAGCGGCAGAGGGCTCAGGGGCGGCAAGTGGCCGGCGAAGGCGCTCACCAGCCGTACCTGGCCGAACAGTCCCGGCAGCAGCCAGACCGCCAGCGCACTGAGCACCAGGCTCAGCAGCAGGCCTGGCCAGCGCGGGGCCAGCAGCTTGAAGCCGACCCCCAGCGCCAGGGTGCCGAGCCCCAGTAGCAGGGACGGCCGGTCTAGGTCGCCCAGGTGCTGCAACAGCAGGCCCAGGCTGCCAAGGGCGGTGGCCTGGTTCGGCAGGTCCAGGCCCATCAGGTTGGGCAGTTGGCCCAGGGCGATGACCACTGCCGCGCCGAGGGTGAAGCCCAGTACCACCGAATGCGAGACGAAGTTCACCAGGGCGCCGAAGCGCAGCATCCCCAACAGCCACTGGAAGATCCCGGCCAGCAGGGTCAAGAGCAGGATCAGCGTGATGTAGTCCGCCGAAGCCGGCACCGCCAAGGGGCTGACGCTGGTGTAGAGAACGATGGAAATGGCCGCCGTGGGGCCGCAGATCAAGTGCCAGGACGAGCCCCACAGGCAGGCCACCAGCACCGGGACTATGGCCGCGTACAGCCCGTACTCCGGCGGCAGCCCGGCGATCAGGGCATAGGCGATCGATTGCGGCAGCGCCAGGATCGCCCCGCTCAGGCCCACCAGCAGGTCGCGGCCGGCACTGGCGCGGGTCTGGCGTGGCAGCCAGCTCAGGAACGGCAGCAGTGAATGGCGGTCGGGCCAGGCCATGGGTCCTCGCGTTCAGCGTGTTCAGAGGCGTCAGGGTAAAGCATTGCCGCAGGGCTTACCCCATCCCTGTAGGAGCAAGGGGGCGCCCAACCCTCGCTCCTACGATGGGTGCTAGAGGCGGGCTTGCACGGCTGGCAGCGCATCCTTGCCATCGAGGGTCGTCACACCGTCCAGCCATTGGCCCAGCACCGCCGGGTTGGCCTTGATCCAGGCCCGGGCGGCCTCGGCATAGCTGACCTTGCGGTTGGCCACCTCGGCCATGATGCCGTTCTCCATGTCCTGGGTGAACCGCAGGTTGCCCAGTAGCTTGCCGACGTTCGGGCAAGCCTGTGCATACCCCTTGCGGGTCAGGGTGTAGACGCTGCCGCTGGCGCCGAAGTACTTCTCGCCCCCGGTGAGGTAGCGCATGTTCAGTTGCACGTTCATCGGGTGCGGCGTCCAGCCGAGGAAGGTGACGAACTTGTGTTTCTTCACTGCCCGCGACACCTCGGCGAGCATCGCCTGCTCGCTGGATTCCACCAGCTTCCACTGGCCGAGGGCGAAGTCGTCGTGCTTGATGATCTCCTGCAACGACAGGTTGGCCGGAGCTCCGGAGCCGATGCCGTAGAGCTTCTTGTCGACTTCCCGGGGATGCTGTTCGGCGTATCTGTTCAGGTCGTTGAAGTCATGTACCCCGGCGTCCCATACATAGTCCGGCACGGCCAGGGTGAACTGGGTGCCCTCCAGGTTCTGCGCCAGCCGGGTGACATCGCCGTTGGCCACGAACTTGTCATGGAAGCCCTGCTGCGCCGGCATCCAGTTGCCCAGGAACACGTCTACCCGGCCGTCCTTGAGTCCGCCGAAGATGATCGGCACCGCCAGGGTATCGACCTTGGGTTTGTAGCCCAGGCCCTCGAGCAAGAAGCCGGTGATGGCGTTGGTGGCGGCGATGTCGCTCCAGCCCGGGTCGGCCATCTTCACCGTCTCGCATCCAGGCTCGGCCCAGGCCGGTGCGCTGGCCAAAAGCACCAGCGTGGCGATCGCTGCTGTGGATAACTTCTGCATGCTCTTCCCCTTGGGTTTTTGTCATTGGTCTTGGCAGGGTTGTGGATAACGAGCCTTGCGCTCCAGGTCATCGAGGTCGATATGGTTGCGCATGTACTGCGCGCTGGCGTCCACCAGCGGCTGGTGGTCCCAGCTCTTGAGCTTGCCGATGCCCAGGGCCGTGGCGACGAAACGCCGGCGCCGCTGGCTGGCGAGCACTTGTTGGTGGATCCGAGGCATGTCCCAACGGTTGCGGGCCTCCTGGAGGAAGTCGGCGAACAGCTGGCGATGCTCCGCTGAGCGGGACAGTTCCTCGCGTTCGTGTGGGTCGTTGGCCACGTCGAACAACAGGCATGGGTCGTCCTCGCTGTAGATGAACTTGTAGGCGCCGCGGCGGATCATCATCAGCGGGCCGATGGTGCCTTCGGCCATGTATTCGCCGAATACCTCGTCATGCCCGCCCTGCCCTTGCAGGTGCGGCAGCAACGAGCGCCCGTCCAAGGGCAGGTCAGGTTCAAGGGCGCCACCGGCCAGTTCCACCAGGGTCGGCAGCAGGTCGGCGGTGGACACCGCCTGGCTGACCCGGCCGGCGGCGAATTGCCCGGGGGCATGGATCAGCAGCGGCACCCGGGCGGCCATTTCGAACCAGTGCATTTTGTACCAGAGGCCACGCTCGCCCAGCATGTCGCCGTGGTCGCCGGAGAACACCACGATGGTGTCGTCCGCCAGGCCGGTCTCCTCCAGGGTCTGCAGCAACCGGCCAACGTTATCGTCGATGTAGCTGCAGGCGCCGAAGTAGGCCCGCCGGGCATCGCGGATCTTGTCCTCGGGCAGTGGTTTGTCCCACAGGTCGTAGACCTTGAGCAGGCGTTGGGAATGCGGGTCCTGCTGGTCCTGGGGCAGCGCCTGGGGCATGGGGATCTGCTCGTCGCGATACAGGTCCCAGTAGGCCTTGGCGATGGTGTACGGATCGTGGGGGTGGGTCATCGATACGGTCAGGCAGAACGGCTGGTCGCCGGCCTCGCGGACATGGTCGAACAGGTATTGCCGGGCCTTGAACAGCACCTCCTCGTCGAAGTCCAGCTGGTTGGTGCGCACGCAGGGACCGGCCTGCAATACCGAGGACATGTTGTGGTACCAACTGGGGCGTACGCCTGGCTGGTCCCAGTTCACCGCCCAGCCGTAGTCGGCGGGGTAGATGTCGCTGGTCAGGCGCTCTTCATAGCCGTGCAGCTGGTCCGGGCCGCAAAAGTGCATCTTGCCCGACAGCGCCGTGCGGTAGCCCAGGCGCCGCAGGTAGTGGGCGTAGGTCGGTACATCGGCGGGAAAGTCGGCGGCGTTGTCGTAGGCGCCGATCTTGCTGGGCAACTGCCCGCTGACCAGGGTGAAGCGCGAGGGGGCACACAACGGGCTGTTGCAGTAGGCCGCCTCGAACACCACGCCCTCGGCGGCCAGGCGCGCAAGGTGCGGCAAGCGGATCGGCGATGGACCGTAGAACGGCAGCAAGGGCGCGGCCATCTGGTCGGCCATGATGAAAAGAATGTTCTTGCGCTTCATGGGATCGCGGCATTCCATAGTCGATGGTTATGCGAGATTGCTGCGATCGAGGATGGATTCCATGCCGGTGGCGGTAAAGCCCATGCACGACAATGACTAGGATAAGCACAGCTTATGTATGAAGCCCTGGGTGACCTGTCCCTGGACCTGCTGCGGGTGTTCGAAGCGGCAGCCCGCCTGCGCAGCTTCACTGCCGCCGCCCTGGAGCTGGGTACCACCCAGCCGGCCATCAGCCAGCAGGTCAAGCGGCTGGAAGAACAGCTGGGGGTGCGGCTGTTCGACCGGATCTACCGTGGCATCGAGCTGACCGACTCCGGCAGCCTGCTGTTGGAGCAGGTCCAGGTCGGCTTGCAGAGCATCGACGCCGGCCTGGGTGCCCTGCGCCAGCAGCACCAGCATGAGGTGCTGCAAGTGGCGACGGACTTTGCCTTCGCAGCCTACTGGCTGATGCCGCGCCTGCACCGCTTCCATGAAGCCAACCCGCAGGTGGATGTCAGCCTGGTGACCAGCGAACGCAGCCACGCCACCTTGCGCAGCGATATCGACGTGGCGGTGCTGTTCGGCGATGGCCGCTTCAAGCATGGGCAAAGCTGCTGGCTGTTCAACGAAGAAGTGTTCGCAGTGTGCAGCCCGGCATTGCTCAAGGAGCGCACGTTGCCCCTGCCCGCCCAAGCGCTTTTGCAATTGCCATTGCTGCACTTGCGCGGCGAGGCCAGCAGCCACTGGTTCGACTGGAGCGGAGTGTTTCGCGAACTGGGCATCGCCTCCGCGCCAGCGCCGGGGCAGTTGCGCTTCGATAACTACACCCTGCTGATCCAGGCGGCGATCGGTGGCCAGGGGGTAGCCATCGGCTGGCGCCACCTGGTGGACGACCTGCTGGCCCAGGGCCTGTTGTGCCGGCCTATCGCCGAGACGGTGATCTCCAGCTACGGCTATTACGTGGTGCTGCCCCAGCGTAAGCGCCGGGGGCCATTGATCCAGCGTTTCGTCGACTGGTTGATGGCCGAGCAAGCCACCAGCGCCCAGACCCTCAAGGGGTTGGCGTTGCCGTCCATTGCCCTTTGACCGGGGCCTTGAACAATCCGGCCAGGGACAGCGCGCCGTTGCCCAGGCAGACCAACGCCAGCGACACCACGGCCAGGAAGGCCAGGTATTCCCAGCCACCGCCCGGGCTGGTGTAGATCCAGCCGTGGGCGCCATGGACGAAGGCGATGGCCCCCAGCAGCATCGGCAGCAGCGCCAGGGCCACCCAGCGCACGCCAATCCCCAGGATCAGCAGCAAGCCGCCCAGCAGTTCCGCTGCCACCGCCGGGTAGGTCAGCCACTCGGGCATGCCGGTGAGGCTGAACAGCTTGATCGTCCCCGGCCAGCCCAGCACCAGGATCTTGAATAGCGCGTGGGCACAATACATGGCCCCCAGGGCCAGGCGCAGCAGCAGGGTCGCCCACTGTTGCGGCGGGTTGCCGGAGGTTGACGAGGGCATTGCGGGGGCGAACGAACGGGCAGGCATATGACAAATCCTTGTGTAGTTGGAGGTCGTGGTTGTTGCGGGTATGGCGCAAGCCGTGGCTAGACGATGGCCACCGAGGCCCCGGCCAGCAGCAGGACGCCGATATGGCAGTTGCTGCGGAACAGGTGGTTGCAGGGCCCCGGATCGTCGGGTCTGAACAGGCTGAGCTGATAGGCCAGGGATAGCCCGATCGGCAGCAGCAGGATGAAGAATCCGGGATTGGCCCCGGCCAGCAACCCTGCCGCGCCCCAGCACAACAGCGTCATGGTGTAGAAAGCGCCGATCCAGGCCTTGCCTTGGCCAGCGAACAGGGTCGCGGTGGAGCGCAGTCCCATCTTCAGGTCGTCTTCACGGTCGCTGTAGGCATACAAGGTGTCGTAGCCCAGTTGCCAGAACAGGCAACCGAGCCACAACGCCAGGGCGCCGGGTTGCAGGGCGCCGGTGGTCTCCACGCTGGCCATCAGCACGCCCCAATTGAACACCGCGCCGAGGAACGCCTGGGGCCAGTGGGTGAATCGCTTGAGCAGCGGATAGACCAGGGTCAGGGGCACGCAGCACAGGGCCAGCAGCACCGTCAGCGGCTGCAGGGTCAACAACAAGGCGGCGGCCAACAACAGCTGGATCGCGAGGCAGGCCAGGGCTTGATGCAGGCTCAACGAGCCGTTGGCCAGGGGGCGCTGGCGGGTGCGGTTGACCTGGGCATCGAAGCGCCGGTCGAGGATGTCGTTGATGCTGCAACCGGCGCTGCGCATCAGCAGCGAGCCGAGGCAGAACACCAGCACCAGCCAGGCCGGGGGCACCTGCCCGGCAGAGAGCACCAGCGAAGCCAGGGCCGGCAGCAGGGTCAGCCAGGTACCGATGGGCCGGTCCAGGCGCATCAGCCGGGCGTAGGGTTGCCAGGTGCGGGGCAGCCGGGTGGCGACCCAGTCCCGGGCCGGGATGTCGTTGAGATCGGGGGCGTTCATGTTCGGTTCCAGGGTGGTCTTCCATGGCCGCTGCAGCGCCCTGCAATCCAGGGGGCGCAGCGGGCTTTCAGCGAACTTCGGGCAAGCCGCCGGCGTGATCGCCGGGCGTGGTCGCGGGGCGTTCTGGGTGCGGGTCGGATGCTGCTAAAGTTGCCCGCGCCCGCCCCCGGCGGCAAGCGAACAATCCGCAATAGCCTCCTGCAGGATATGCAATATGCTCCGTGACGAAGTGCCCGGCCTCCCGCGTTTCGACCTCAACCTGCTGCGGGTTTTCGCTGCCATCTACGAGGACCGCAGCATCCTCCTGGCCAGCAAGCGCTTGCATTTGAGCCAGTCGGCGGTCAGCCATGCCCTGACCCGGCTGCGCGAATCCCTGCAGGACGAGCTGTTCATCCGGACTGCCCGGGGCATGCAACCCTCGGCCCGGGCCGAGGCGATCGCCGGCCCTTTGCGCGAAGCGTTGCTGAGCATCCAGCGCACCGTGGGCGTGGAGGCTTTCGACCCGGCCAGTGCCGTGCGCACTTTCACCCTGGCGAGCAACGATTACCTGAGTTCGGTGCTGCTGGCGCCATTGCTGCAGCGCCTGGCCCGGCAGGCACCGGGAGTGGACCTGGTGGTCCGGCCCTCGACCCGCCTGGACCTGGCCGAACAGATCGATGTCGGGCGCATCGACCTCGCCATCGGCATGTTCGCCGAGTTGCCGCGGCGGGTGCACAGCGCCTGCCTGTGGGAGCAGCGCGATGTATTGCTGATGTGCCCCGGTCACCCGCTGCTCGATGTGCCGCAGGTGACGCTGCCGGCCCTGGCGGACTGCCCCTTGGTCATCCTTTCGGTCGGTGGCCAGGAGGAAGGCGCGGTCAACGGCTACATCCTCGAGCGCGGCATCGCCCGGCAATCGGAGATGTTCCACCGCCAGCAGCTGGAACAGGCCATGGCGGCGATCGGTCGCCGGCCCCGGTACAAGCTCACCCTGCCCCATTCCCTGGTGCTACCGCAGTTGCTGGAGCAGTCGCCGTTGGTGGCGATCGTGCCGCAACCCCTGGCCCGGGATCTTGAGCAGCGCTTCGGCCTGTGCCAGCGGCCCTTGCCGCTGGCGCTCGAGCCATC
Source organism: Pseudomonas piscis (assembly GCF_009380155.1). Lineage (GTDB taxonomy): Bacteria > Pseudomonadota > Gammaproteobacteria > Pseudomonadales > Pseudomonadaceae > Aquipseudomonas > Aquipseudomonas piscis. The sequence continues at coordinate 38,580 of NZ_WHUV01000009.1, forward strand.
GCCGCTGCTGGCGATCTGGCATGGACGCAACGACACCGATCCGGCCCACCTGTGGTTGCGCCGGCAGTTGCTGGACGTGGCGGCGACCCTGGCCTGCCAGCCCTGAGGGTCAACCGTTTTCGTGGATGCCGACGAACTCCACATGCTCGCGCAGGTGCAGATTCAGGCGCAGTTCGTCGTTGATGCCCACGGCCACGCCATTGAGCCGCCGCAGGGGCTCGGCGAGCCCGGGCTCGAGGTTGTCGCCCACCTGGTTGAAGTGTTCGATACCCAGCCCGGCCACGGAGCGCGGGGCGTTGACCAGGGTCCAGTCCAGCGGGCTGCTGTGCAGGGCTTCGCGGATCTCCTCGGCAGCGTGATGGGGCAGGCTGGTATAGACGGGCGGGTCGTCGAGAATGGCGAAATTGCCCACCAGGACCAGCCGCTGGACCTTGGCTGCTTGCAGGCCTGCAACCAGCGCATCGGCTGCCTGCACCTGGGCCAGCGGGTCGGCGACCCGGCCCGGCATCGCACTGCCCGGCAGGCCGGGAGCATCCAGCAGGCAGATCACCGCCGAGCAGCCGGCCACGCTCTGCTGCACCCCGTCGGCATCGAACAGGTTGCCGCCCTTGGTGCGCAAACCAGGGCGCGGGGCCAGGGCGGTGAGATCGTCGAGAATGGCGATGACTTCGTGCTGGCGCCTCAAGCTTTCCGCCATCAGCGCACTGCCCAGGCTGCTCGTGGCACCATAGAGCGCCAGCTTGACCACTGGGGTTTCGGCATTTTTCATGGCCGGGCCTCCTCTTGTTTCCTACAGGTAGGCTTGTGACCTGTGGCGGGCCCTGAGGGTTCGTCTTATATCGCGAGGGTTTGCATGCAACGAATCAAGGGCTACCACGCCCACGTCTATTTTGACGCCAGCACCATCGAGCAGGCCCGGGCCCTGTGCGAGCAGGCGGCGCAGTTGTTCGACCTGCGCATGGGCCGGGTCCACGAGCGGCAAGTCGGGCCACATCCGGACTGGAGTTGCCAGCTGGCCTTCGGACCGGAACTGTTCGGCCAGGTGGTGCCCTGGTTGGCGCTCAATCGCCAGGGACTGGTGGTGTTCCTGCACCCGGAAACCGGCGACGAGCTAAAGGACCACACTGACCATGCGATCTGGATGGGGGCGCTGCGGCCTCTGGACCTGAGCGTGTTCTGAGCAGCCGGCCCCGAGGGAGCCGGCTTAGTGATGGGACATTCAGTAGAGCACGCCGTCGAGGATGTCATAGACGATGCCGGTTCCCACCTCGATCAGGAAGACATCGGCGCCCATGCGTCGCCATTCATAACCGGGGTAGACCGGTAGGTGCGCCAGTGCCCGACTGTCCAGGCGTTCGCCGTAGTAGCCCCGGGGCAGGCGCTCGCCGCGTACCAGGTGGATACCGCGCGGTGGTGGCGCGCCCCGTACGAAATAGCCTCGATTGTCGCGGATGGTCTGGCGAACCGGGCCGAAATCCCGGGGAGGTCCTCCACGGTGATCGTAGCCCGGGCCCTCACGGTGTTCTTCGCCGCGGTGGTCCCAATGCTCCTGCTGTGGTCCGCCACGCTCATGGTCATAGCGGTCATCGGCCATGACCTGCAGCCCGGCGCTGAACATCAGCAACGCGGCACCGGCAATCAGACGCTTGGAGATTTTCATCAGGTGTTCCTCGCAGCACACACAGCAAAAAGGGTTTCAGGACTGTGGTCCCGAAACCCTCGGTCTTGCCAGTTTAGTCTGCGTCCAGAGGGTGAGATTCCTCTGTATCAGGAACTTTACCTTCAGTTGGCGCGGGCCTTGCGCACGCCCTCGGACAGCGCCGAACACAGGCTCAGCACGCCATCCACCGCCTGGGCGGGGGATTCGGCGCCGGCGATGTGATCGATCAGCGCCGAACCCACCACCACGCCGTCGGCCAGGCGGGCGATGGCCGCGGCCTGATCCGGGGTGCGGATGCCGAAACCGATGCTGATGGGCAGGTCGGTATGCCGGCGCAGGCGAGCCACGGCTTGCTCCACATGTTCCAGGGTCGCGGCGCCGGCGCCGGTCACCCCGGCCACCGATACGTAGTAGACGAACCCCGAGCTGCCATCGAGCACCTTGGGCAGGCGCGCGTCGTCGGTGGTTGGCGTGGTCAGGCGGATGAAGTCGATGCCCGCGGCCTGGGCCGGGTCGCACAGCTCGCTGTTATGTTCGGGCGGAATGTCCACCACGATCAGGCCATCGACCCCGGCGGCCTTGGCATCGGCGATGAAGCGCGGTACGCCGTAGTGGTGGATCGGGTTGAAATAACCCATCAGCACCAGCGGCGTGTCGCTGTTGTCCACGCGGAACTCGCGGACCATCTGCAGGGTTTTCGCCAGGTTCTGTTTGGCCCCGAGGGCTCGGATGTTGGCGAGCTGGATCGCCGGGCCGTCGGCCATGGGGTCGGTGAAGGGCATGCCCAGTTCGATCACGTCGGCGCCAGCGGCCGGCAGGCCCTTGAGGATCGCCAGGGACGTGTCGTAGTTCGGGTCACCGGCGGTGATGAAGGTCACCAGGGCGGCGCGGTTCTGTTCCTTGAGTTCGGCAAAGCGCGTTTGCAGGCGGCTCATCAGTGTTTCTCCTGCTGGGACTGTTGCATGTGGTGCATCACGGTCTGCATGTCTTTGTCGCCACGGCCCGAGAGGTTGACCACCATCAGGTGGTCCTTGGGCAGGTTGGGTGCGCGCTTGAATACTTCTGCCAGGGCATGGGAGGACTCCAGCGCCGGGATGATGCCTTCCAGGCGGCAGCACTGGTGGAATGCCTCGAGGGCCTCGGTATCGGTGATCGAGGTGTACTCGACCCGGCCGATGTCATGCAGCCAGGCGTGTTCCGGGCCGATGCCGGGATAGTCCAGGCCGGCGGAAATCGAGTGGGCGTCGATGATCTGGCCATCGTCGTCCTGCAGCAGGAAGGTGCGGTTGCCGTGCAGTACGCCAGGCACCCCGCCGTTGAGGCTGGCGGCGTGCTTGCCGGTCTCGATGCCGTGGCCTGCGGCCTCGACGCCGATGATCTGCACGCCCTGGTCATCGAGGAACGGATGGAACAGGCCCATGGCGTTGGAGCCGCCGCCGATGCACGCCACCAGGCTGTCCGGCAGGCGCCCTTCGTGGGCCTGCATCTGCTCGCGGGTTTCCTTGCCGATCACTGCCTGGAAGTCGCGGACCATGGCGGGGTACGGGTGGGGGCCGGCCACGGTGCCGATCAGGTAGAAGGTGTTGTCGACATTGGTCACCCAGTCGCGCAGGGCTTCGTTCATCGCATCCTTGAGGGTGCCGGTGCCGGCCACGACCGGGATCACCTCGGCGCCCAGCAGCTTCATGCGAAACACGTTGGCCTGCTGGCGCTCGATGTCGGTGGTGCCCATGTAGATCACGCATTGCAGGCCGAAGCGCGCGGCCACGGTGGCGGTGGCCACGCCGTGCATGCCGGCGCCGGTCTCGGCGATGATGCGCTGCTTGCCCATGCGCTTGGCCAGGAGGATCTGGCCGATGCAGTTGTTGATCTTGTGCGCGCCGGTGTGGTTGAGCTCTTCACGCTTGAGGTAGATCTTGGCGCCGCCGCAGTGTTCGGTCAGGCGCTCGGCGAAGTACAGCGGGCTGGGACGGCCCACGTAGTCGCGCTGGAAATAGGCCAGCTCTTCGAGGAACTTGGGGTCCTGCTTGGCCTTTTCGTATTCACGGGCCAGGTCGAGGATCAGCGGCATCAGGGTTTCTGCGACATAACGGCCGCCGAACCCGCCGAACAGGCCGTTTTCGTCAGGACCATTACGCAATTGGGACTGGGTCATTGGAGCGCTCCCGGATGGATTCGTGGAAGAAAGCGTGGAAACAATGGACCTCACTCTACCCCTGCCACCGGGCCCTGAAAACCGATAAGATCGCCGCAACCTGTCAGGAAAACTCACAAGTCAAATGAGCCGCGACCTGCCCCCCCTGAATGCCCTGCGGGCCTTCGAAGCCACCGCCCGGTTGAACAGCGTCAGCCAGGCCGCCGAGCAGCTGCATGTCACCCATGGCGCGGTCAGCCGGCAATTGAAGGTGCTTGAGGAACACTTGGGGCTGAGCCTTTTCAGCAAGGATGGACGAGGCATTAAACTCACAGATGCCGGGGTGCGTCTGCGGGATGCCAGCAGCGAGGCCTTCGAACGCTTGCGGGATGTCTGTGCCGAGCTCACTCAAGGCAGCGCCGATGCACCTTTCGTCCTCGGTTGCTCCGGCAGCCTGTTGGCGCGCTGGTTGATTCCGCGCCTGGGGCGGCTGAATGCCGACCTGCCGGACCTGCGCCTGCACCTGTCCGCCGGCGAAGGCGATCTGGACCCACGGCGGCCGGGGCTGGATGCCCTGCTGGTATTCGCCGAGCCGCCATGGCCGGCGGATATGCAGGTACATGAGCTGGCCAACGAACGCATCGGCCCGGTGCTCAGCCCGCGCTACGCCGGTTATCCGCGCCTGCACCAGGCGCCGGCGACGGCGCTGGTGGCCGAGCCGTTGCTGCATACCACCTCGCGGCCCCAGGCCTGGCCCAGTTGGGCACGGCGCAACGGCATCGCTCCCGAGGCATTGAAATACGGCCAGGGGTTCGAGCATCTGTATTACTTATTGGAGGCGGCGGTGGCGGGGCTGGGAGTGGCGATCGCCCCGGAACCCTTGGTGGCCGAGGACTTGCTGGCGGGGCGGCTGGTGGCGCCGTGGGGCTTTTGCGATACCCCGGGGCAGCTGGCGTTATGGTCGCCCAAGCGCGCCGCCGACGGGCGCGCCCGGCAGCTGGCGCAGTGGCTGAAGACCGAGCTGCGCCAGCCGGCTTGAGTTCTGCTGTGAAGAGCCGGACTCAGTTGTTGCGCTTGCACAGCAGGTAGGCGGCCAGCAGGCCGATGGCCCCGACGGCGACGCCGGCGGTGGTCCAGGGGTGTTCCTGGGCGTAGTCACGGGTGGCGATCCCGGTTTCGCGGGTTTTAACCTTGACCTCTTCATAGGCATCGCTGAGCAGGCTGCGCGAATGTTTCAGCGCGCTTTCGGCATTGCTCTTGAGCGTCTTGAGGGTTTTGCGCGACTCCTCGGAAGCATCATCCTTGAGGCTTTCCAGGGATTTGAGCAGGCTCTCGATCTCGGCTTCCATACTTTCCAGCGAGGCTTTGCGTAACGACGAATTGGCCATGTGGGCTCTCCTGCAACGTGGTGATGAAGTGTGTAGGTTCCGACTGCACGGCCTTGGGAAAGTGCAGAAAATCTGAACTTCCCCCTGAGACAAGGCGCCACAAGTGCAGCGGGCAATCACTGCTAGGCTTTAGTTCATCACCGGAAAAGGAGAGTGCCATGAGTGATCATCACACCTACAAGAAGGTCGAACTGGTCGGTTCTTCGCCCAACAGCATCGAAGACGCGATCAACAACGCGCTGGCCGAGGCGCACAAGAGCATCAAGCATCTGGAGTGGTTCGAAGTGACTGAAACCCGTGGCCATATCAAGGACGGCAAGGCGGCGCATTTCCAGGTCACCCTCAAGGTCGGCTTCCGCATTGCCAATAGTTGAGGGCTTGAGCTAGGCTCTGGAACTTGTGCGCTGGCCGAGTGCCATAGGAAATGGCAAAGCGCTACAACTGTCTTGAGCCTCTGTCAGGCTGGCGTCCACGCCGCCTCTTTTGATCCGACCAGGGAATGTGACCGATGAAAAAACTAGTTTTAGCTGCTGCTTTGTTCAGTCTTGCGGGAACTGCCCTTGCCGCCGGCAAGCCATGCGAGGAGCTCAAGGGCGAAATCGCCGCGAAGCTCGATGCCAAGGGCGTCGCCCACTACTCGCTGGAAGTGGTCGACAAGGGCGCCGCGGCGGATGGCAAGGTGGTCGGCTCCTGCGAAGCCGGTACCAAGGAGATCGTCTACAAGCGCGGTTGATCCCTTGTAGCCTCCGGAAAGAACCAAGCCGACGCCAGGCGTCGGCTTTTTTGTGCCCGGGATCCAGGCTCGTTCAGCCCTTCATCAACTGGGACAGCAGCTCGTAGGAGTGCAGGCGGTCGGCGTGCTCATAGAGGTCGCAGGTGAAGATCAGTTCGTCGGCGCCGGTCTGATCCACCAGCACTTCCAGCTTGGCGCGGATCTTCGCCGGGCTGCCGATCATCGCCAGGCCGAGGAAACTCCCCACCGCTTCCTTCTCATGGGGCAGCCACAGTCCATCCATGCTTGTGACCGGCTTGCGCTGGACCAGGCTCTGGCCGCGCATCAGGGCGAGGATGCGCTGGTACACCGAGGTCGCCAGGTAATCGGCCTGTTCGTCGGTATCGGCGGCCACCAGCGGTACGCCGAGCATCACGTAGGGTTTGTCGAGTACCGCCGAAGGCTTGAAGTGATTGCGATACACGCGGATCGCCTCATGCATGTAGCGCGGTGCGAAGTGCGAGGCGAAGGCGTAGGGCAGGCCCCGCTCCCCGGCCAGCTGCGCGCTAAACAGGCTGGAACCCAGTAGCCACACCGGCACGTTGCTGCCGGTGCCGGGCATCGCGATCACCCGCTGTTCCGGGGAACGTGGGCCCAGGTAGGCCATCAGCTCGGCCACATCCTCGGGGAAGTCGTCGGCGCTGCCGGAACGTTCCCGGCGCAGGGCTCGCGCGGTCATCTGGTCCGAGCCCGGAGCCCGGCCCAGGCCCAGGTCGATGCGTCCCGGATACAGGCTCTCCAGGGTGCCGAACTGCTCGGCGATCACCAGTGGTGCGTGGTTGGGCAGCATCACCCCGCCAGAGCCGATGCGAATGGTCGAGGTGCCGCCGGCCAGGTAGCCGATGAGCACCGAGGTGGCGGAGCTGGCGATGCCGTCCATGTTGTGGTGCTCGGCGACCCAGAACCGGGTATAGCCGAGCTTCTCCACGTGCTGGGCCAGGTCCAGGGAATTGCGCAGGGATTGGGCCGGGCTGGCGTCTTCACGCACGGGCACCAGGTCGAGGGTCGAGAATTTCACAGCGGACAGCGATTGCATAAGCCTGCTTCTCCTTGGGGTGTGCAGGCTTTTTACACGCGCAAAACCTGCCGAAATCTGTCAGTCAGGTCTATGCAATGTGGGCATATACCCGAGTTTCAATAGCCAGAGTAAATTTTTGGGGTAAATGGTCGCAGCAGACCAGCTGAACTTTGCTTGCGGATCTGTCCTCAGAACCCTTGAGGTCCGGGAATTCCCCTGCACCGCTTCCTCGAGGAGAGATACATGGCTATCAAGAAGAAGGCTTCGGCCCATTGGCAAGGCGACCTGAAAACCGGCGTGGGGTCGATCTCCACCGAAACCGGAGTCCTGCGCGACGCCCCCTACGGCTTCACGGCGCGCTTCGAAGGCGGCAAGGGCACCAACCCCGAGGAGTTGATCGGTGCGGCCCATGCCGGCTGCTTCTCCATGGCATTTTCCATGATCCTCGGCGAGGCCGGGCTCAAGGCCGAAAGCATCGATACCCAGGCCGAAGTGACCCTGGACCAGGTCGACGGCGGCTTCGCCATCACTGCCGTGCACCTGGTCCTCAAGGCCAGGATCCCGGGGGCCAGCCAGCAGCAGTTCGACGAACTGAGCCGCAAGGCCAAGGAAGGTTGCCCGGTATCCAAGGTGCTCAAGGCCAGCATCACGCTGGACGCGACCCTGGTCGGTTGAACATGGCCGCCGGCTTCCGCATCGGGAGCCGGCGGGCCCAGGCTGTGCGCCAGTTCAGAACCGGGTCATGGAAAATGTGGTCGAATACCTGACTGCGGCTTGAGTGTGCGTTCGCACGCGCCGCAACAAGGGAGTTTGCAATCATGAAACGTTTTGCCTTGGCGGTAGCAAGTTGTGCGCTGGCCACATCGGCCCTGGCCGCGCCCAAGCCCTGCGAGGAACTCAAGGCCGAGATCGAAGCCAAGATCCAGGCCCGGGGCGTCTCCTCCTACACCCTGGAAATCGTCACCAATGACGAGGTCCACGACGACAACATGGTGGTCGGCAGCTGCGAGAACGGCACCAAGAAGATCATCTACCAGAAGAACGATCGCTGAACCGGCTCAGGGTACGCAGTTGATCATCCGCTCTTCGGCGACGATCTCGCGCTGGGCGTTGTACAGCCTGGCGCTGGGGGTGAACCCCAGGTTGCGGGCTTCCAGCCGGTAGCGCTGGCCGGCCTGGAAGTGGTCGTAGCGCAGGCTCAGGTAGCACAGCCGCTCCTGTGGGTCGGTGGTCATGCCCATGCCGCCGGCGAACACCTCGAAGTCAAAACGCACCATCAGCTCGTGACTGCCGGGTGTGACCTGGAAGAACCGGCCATCGCCCAGGCGCTGGTTGTCCAGGCGCTCGGCCATCAGCAGCCGGCCTCCTGGCGCTGGGGTGGCCAGGTCGATCCAGGCCTGTTGCGGGTCGACGCTGGGCAGTGGCGTGCTGCAGGCAGTGAGGGTGGCAAGGGCGAGGATCAGCAGTGGCAGGCGCATGAACAAGGGGCCAGGTCAGCGAAGGGGCTCCAGCATAGCGCCGATCAACTGCGCTGGCAGCCTGCCGGTTGCGCCTTGCCCAGCAGGGTGTGCTGTTCGTCGTAGAGCCTGGCCCAGGGATGGAAGCCGATGTTGCCGGCCCGTACCTGGTAGCGCTGGCCAGCGCTGAAGCCGGTGAATTTCACGTTCAACTGGCAATCGCGCCACAGCGGCTCCTCCACATCGGCGCCGATGTTGCCCGGGGCCACGGCGAACTGGTAGCGCAGGGTCAATTCATGGGTACCGGGCTGGACCTGGAAGTAGCGCGGGTCCCCGGCGCCCTTGGCGTCCACTTCCACGGCTTGCAAGGTGGTGTCCTGGGGTGGGGCGAGGTCGATCCAGGCTTGCGCCGGGTCGGGATCGGGCAGGCTGGCGCAGCCATTTAGGGCCAGCAATCCGGTGGTCAGCAGCAACACGCGCATGGCGAAACTCCAGGCAGGCGAGATAGTCTTGCGGGCAGACTCTCTGTGGATGATTCGATTTGACTAGGCCGTGTCCAAGCCATGGGGTACTTGATCGCGTTTTGCGCGTTTGGTTTCCGATCCTGGTGCTTTTGCTGCTCAACGGTTGCAGCAGCGCCGGCTATTACAGCCAGCTGGCCAGTGGCCAATTACAGTTGTTGCGGGCTCGTACACCGGTAACCCAGGTGCTGGCCGATCCATCCCGTGATGCCACCCTGCGTGCCCACCTGGCCCAGTCGCAGCGTGCCCGGACCTTCGCCAGCGAGCACCTGCACCTGCCGGACAACCGCAGCTATCGGTTGTACGTCGATATCGGCCGGCCTTACGTGGTATGGAACGTGTTCGCTACCCCGGAGTTTTCCCTGGCCCCGCAAACCCATTGCTTTCCCATCGCCGGTTGCGTGGCCTATCGCGGCTACTACAGCCAGGGCGCGGCCCGGGGCGAGGCCGCACTGTTGCAGCTAAAGGGCCTGGACGTGGCCGTTGGCGGGGTGGAGGCCTATTCGACCCTGGGCTGGTTCGATGATCCGATCATCAGTTCGATGCTGCACTGGGGCGATGAGCGCCTGGCGACCCTGATCTTCCATGAACTGGCCCACCAGCGCTTCTACGTGAAGGACGACACCGAGTTCAACGAGTCCTTCGCCACCTTCGTCGAGCAGGAAGGCACCCGGCAATGGCGGGCCTATCGCGGCTTGCCGCCGGCTACCGATGGCCAGCTGCGTCAGCGCGACCAGTTCACCCAGCTGGTGCTCGACACTCGCAAGCGCCTGGAACAGCTCTATGCCCTGCCCTTGCCCGCTGAGCAGATGCGCCAGCGCAAGGCCCAGGAGTTCGAGCGCATGCGCCAGGACTACCGCCAGCTACGGGACAGCCAGTGGGCCGGCTCCAATCGCTACGACGCCTGGATCAACACCCCTTTGAACAACGCCCGGCTCTTGCCCTTCGGCCTGTACGACCAGTGGGTGCCGGCCTTCGCCGCGTTGTTCAAGCAAGTGCACGGCGACTGGCCGGCCTTCTATGGGGCGGTTGAAAAGCTCGGCCGCCAGCCGGTCGAAAAACGCAAGGCGGCGCTGACAGCCTTGATGGGTGGCCTCTAGAAGCACGCCAAGGAATACGCTTGCTTTCGTAGGAGCGAGGCTCGCCCGCGATGAGGCCGGATCGTCAAATCCAGATCGCATCCCAAAGCGTGTAGTCGCCAACCCGCTTCACCAGCCCCGCGTGTAACGGGTTGGCCACGGGTAGGCGTGCTGGCCCGCGATGCGCTCGGTTCAGCGCGGCAGGAAGGCCTGGTGCAGTTGCTCCAGGGTCTGGAAGTGATAGGCCGGTGCTTCGGCGCTCAGTTCCTCGTGGCTGCCGAAGCCGTAACCCACCGCCGCTGCGTCCAGGCCATTGCGCCTCGCGCCGATCAGGTCGTGCTTGCGGTCGCCGATCATCAGGGTGTCGGCCGGATCCAGGCGTTCCTGTTCCAGCAGGTGGGCAATCAACTCCACCTTGTCGGTACGGGTGCCATCCAGCTCGCTGCCGTAGATCACCTTGAAGTGCTTGGCGAAGTCGAAGTGGCGGGCGATCTCCCGGGCGAACACCCAGGGCTTGGAGGTGGCGATGTACAGCTGCCGGCCCTGGCCGCCGAGGGTCTCGAGCAGCGGCATGACGCCGTCGAAGACACGGTTCTCGTACAGGCCGGTGACCTTGAAGCGTTCGCGATAGAAATTCACCGCGTCCCAGGCCCGGGCTTCGTCGAAGCCATAGAACTGCATGAAGGCCTGCAGCAGCGGCGGGCCGATGAAGTGTTCGAGCTTGGCAAGGTCCGGTTCGTCGATGCCCAGCTTGCCCAGGGCGAACTGGATCGAGCGGGTGATGCCTTCGCGAGGGTCGGTGAGAGTGCCGTCGAGGTCGAACAATACGGTTTGGTAATGCATGGGAATTCCTGGGCTGTGCAACGGTTGATCAGGGCCGGTCGTAGCCTTCGGCCAGGTGCTGGTCCTTGAGCTTCACGTAGTTGCCGGCGCTGTAAGTGAAGAATGCACGTTCCTTGTCGGTCAGGGCGCGCACCTGCTTCACCGGGCTGCCGACATAGAGGAAGCCGCTGGCCAGGCGCTTGCCCGGCGGCACCAGGCTGCCGGCGCCGACCATCACGTCATCCTCCACCACCGCGCCGTCCATGACGATGCTACCCATGCCGATCAGGACCCGGCTGCCGATGCTGCAACCATGGAGCATGACCTTGTGGGCGATGGTCACGTCATCGCCGATCAACAGCGGGAAACCCTCGGGGTTGAAGGGGCCGGCGTGGGTGATGTGCAGCACGCTGGCATCTTGCACGCTGGTGCGGGCGCCGATGCGGATGCGGTGCATGTCGCCGCGGATCACGGTCAGGGGCCAGACCGAGCTGTCGGCGCCGATCTCGACGTCGCCGATGACCACCGCCGAATGGTCGACGAAGGCCCGTTCGCCGAGTTTCGGCCTGTGGTCCTGATAGGTGCGGATGGCCAAGTGCGGGTCCCTCTCTAGGATTATTAATAGGGGCTATAGCTGCCATGGCTGTCGATTGTAATTAAGATGGTGCTACGTTTCCCAAGCATGTTTCTTCCAGCCAAGGTGCCCACCGTGAGTGTGAACAACCCTCTTCTGCAGCCCTATGACCTGCCGCCGTTCTCGGCGATCCGTGCCGAACACGTACAGCCGGCCATCGAACAGATCCTGGCTGACAACCGCGCCGCCATCGCCGAGATCCTCAAGACCCAGGCCACTGCGCCGACCTGGGCCGGCCTGGTGCTGGCCATGGACGAGCTCAACGATCGCCTGGGCGCCGCCTGGAGCCCGGTCAGCCATCTCAATGCCGTGTGCAACAGCGCCGACCTGCGCGAGGCCTATGAGGCCTGCCTGCCGGCATTGAGCGCCTACTCCACCGAAATGGGCCAGAACCGCGAGCTGTTCCAGGCCTTCGACGCCCTGGCCAAGAGCCCGGAGGCGGCCGGTTTCGACGTGGCGCAAAAGACTATCCTCGAACACTCCCTGCGCGATTTCCGCCTGTCGGGCATCGACCTGCCGCCGGAGCAGCAGAAGCGCTACGCGCAAGTGCAGAGCAAGCTGTCCGAGCTGGGCAGTCGCTTCTCCAACCAGTTGCTCGATGCCACCCAGGCCTGGACCAAGCACATCACCGACGAAGCGGCGCTGGCCGGCCTGACCGACTCGGCCAAGGCGCAGATGGCCGCCGCGGCCCAGGCCAAGGACCTGGACGGCTGGCTGATCACCCTGGAGTTCCCCAGCTACTACGCAGTCATGACCTACGCCCAGGACCGCGCCCTGCGTGAAGAGGTCTACGCCGCCTACTGCACCCGGGCCTCCGACCAGGGCCCCAACGCCGGCCAGCACGACAACGGCCCGGTGATGCAGGAGATCCTCGACTTGCGCCAGGAACTGGCCAAGCTGCTGGGTTTCGCCAGCTTCGCCGAGCTGAGCCTGGCCACCAAGATGGCCGAGTCCAGCGACCAGGTGCTGGGTTTCCTGCGGGACCTGGCCAAGCGCAGCAAGCCGTTCGCCGCCCAGGACCTGGTACAGCTCAAGGCCTATGCCGCCGAGCAAGGTTGCCCTGACCTGCAAAGCTGGGACAGCGGTTTCTACGGCGAGAAGCTGCGTGAGCAGCGCTACAGCGTGTCCCAGGAAGCCCTGCGCGCCTACTTCCCCATCGACAAGGTGCTGTCCGGCCTGTTCGCCATCGTCCAGCGCCTGTACGGCATCGAGATCGCCGAGCAGAAGGGCTTCGATGCCTGGCACCCGGATGTCCGCCTGTTCGAGATCAAGGAGAACGGCCAGCACGTCGGGCGTTTCTTCTTCGACCTCTACGCCCGCGCCAACAAGCGTGGCGGTGCCTGGATGGATGGCGCCCGCGACCGTCGGCGCACCGCCGGCGGTACCCTGCAGAGCCCGGTGGCCAACCTGGTGTGCAACTTCACTCCGGCCGCGCCTGGCAAGCCTGCGCTGCTGACCCACGATGAAGTCACCACCTTGTTCCACGAGTTCGGCCACGGCCTGCACCATTTGCTGACCCGCATCGAGCATGCCGGCGTCTCCGGGATCAACGGCGTGGCCTGGGATGCCGTGGAGCTGCCGAGCCAGTTCATGGAGAACTGGTGCTGGGAGCCCGAGGGCCTGGCGCTGATCTCCGGTCACTACGAAACCGGCGAAGCCCTGCCCCAGGACCTGCTGGACAAGATGCTGGCGGCCAAGAACTTCCAGTCCGGGATGATGATGGTGCGCCAGCTGGAGTTCTCGCTGTTCGACTTCGAACTGCACGCCACCCACGGTGATGGCCGCAGCGTGCTGCAGGTGCTGGAGTCCGTGCGCGACGAGGTCTCGGTGATGCGTCCGCCGGCCTACAACCGCTTCGCCAACAGCTTCGCCCACATCTTCGCTGGTGGTTATGCCGCCGGTTACTACAGCTACAAGTGGGCCGAAGTGCTGTCGGCCGACGCCTTCTCGCGTTTCGAGGAAGAGGGTGTGCTCAACGCCGCGACCGGTCGTGCTTTCCGCGAGGCGATCCTGGCCCGTGGCGGTTCCCAGGAGCCGATGGTGCTGTTCGTCGATTTCCGCGGACGGGCCCCGTCGATTGACGCACTCTTGCGCCACAGCGGCCTCAGCGAGGACGCGGCAGCATGAGTGAAGCCCCCGTGAAGACCAAGAAACGCTTTATCGCCGGCGCGGTTTGCCCGGCGTGCAGTGAGCAGGACAAGCTGATGATGTGGAGCGAAGACGACGTGCCCCATCGCGAATGCGTGGCCTGCGGTTACTCCGACACCTTGAACGAGCAGGGACTGTCGGTACCCAAGGAATTGAGCACGCGGGTGAACACCGCGGCCCTCAAGGTGGCGGATGCCAAGGTGCAGTCGGTGCAGTTCTTCCCCAACCCCAAGTTGAAGAAGAAAACCGACGAACCCCAGTAACCGGGAACCCCTGTAGGAGTGCAGCTTGCGCGCGATAGCGGTGTGTCAGACACATCGCGGCGCACAAGCTTGGCTCCTACGGGAAAGCCTTCTCCCGCGTCGCAATCAGTTCGCCGGCTTGCCGGCGCTGACCGTCTCGAACCAACTCTTCACCGAACAGGTGGCGAACACGCTGGTGCTGCAGTCGCCGTTGGCCAGTGCCGTGCGCAGCTTCTCCACATCGGCCTGCATCATGTAGCGAATGCCGTCCTTGAAATGGGCGCTGTCGCCGAATCCGCCCTGGGTCATTTCGCTCAAGGCTTCCTCTTTGCTCCAGCCCTGGACCACCACCCGGTACATCGCCGACATCAGCCCGGTGCGGTCCGAGCCATGCTTGCAGTGCATCAGCACCGGGCCCTGGGCTTCGGCGCTCTGGATCGCGCGCAAGGCCTTGAGCACATCGGCGTCATCCACGTGGTTGGTGCGATAAGGCAGCTGTACCTGATGGATGCCTGGCGCCGCCAGCCAACTGCTGTCCGATTCGGGCAGGAAGTTGATCACCGTTCCCACCTTGAGCTTTTCCAGCAACGGCACGGCGTCTTGGTCCGGCAGGGCGCTGCGATACAGGGTCGGTGACATCTGGTACAGGTTGTACTGTTTTTCCACCGGTTGGGCCCAATGCTCGGGGCGGTCGGCGGCCTGCGCCAAAGGAGCGAGCAGGGCCAGCAATGCCAGGCAAAGAGCGGGAAGCAAGCGAATTCTCGACATGGACGGTCACGGGTGAGGGATCGATGGCCGGCAGTCTCGGTCTGTGCCGGTCAATGCCCCGTGAGGCCTGTGTCAAAGAATCGTGAAGCTGGTCTGATCCTGTCTTTTTTGAGGCAACTGATCTTTTTTTTGGAACTGAAACGATTCATCTCGATACTTAGGCTGCTATCATTTGTAACTATTGTTTGCTGATGTGTTCATAAAACCGGGTTTTGCCCGGCTTTTTGCGTTGCCAAAACACAAAGTCGCGCCATGACGCGGCTGAAATCCATCAATGCCTGATGAGGTGCATCCATGTCCGATCAAGATCGAGACAACCCGCGGCGTGAGTTTTTGCGTAAATCCCTGACCTTGATCCCGGTAGTCACCGTGGCCAGCACCGGCCTGGGCAGCAGCATGCTGGCCGTGGCTCCCGAGGCTGTCGCCGCCGACAAGCCCGCTGCGCCGAGCAAGCAGGCGAGTGGCAGCCACTATGAGCCCAGCTACTTCAGCGCCGAGGAATGGGCTTTCATCAAGGCGGCGGTGGAACGCCTGATCCCGGCGGACGACCTGGGCCCGGGTGCCCTGGAAGCTGGCGTGCCGGAATACATCGACCGGCAGATGAACACCTCCTACGCCGCCGGTGCCCTGTGGTACATGCAAGGCCCGTTCAAGGCCGATGCCGCGCCAGAGATGGGCTGGCAGAGCAAGCTGGTGCCCAAGGAGATCTATCGCCTGGGCATCGCCGCCACGGACGCCTGGTGCAAGCAGCTCAAGGGCCAAGCATTTGCTGCTCAAGACAGCGCTACCCGAGACGATCTGCTCAAGCAGTTGGAGGCGGGTACGCCGCAGTTCGACACGGTTCCGGCCAAGCTGTTCTTCAACCTGCTGTTGCAGAACACCAAGGAGGGTTTCTTCAGCGACCCGATCCACGGTGGCAACAAGGGCCTGGTGGGCTGGACCCTGATCGGCTTCCCCGGCGCGCGCGCCGATTTCATGGATTGGGTGGAGCGTAACGAGCAGTACCCCTTCCCGGCAGTATCGATTCGCGGCGAGAGGGCTTGAGCATGGCGACAGTGATGAAGAAGGTCGACGCAGTGATCGTCGGGTTTGGCTGGACCGGCGCCATCATGGCCAAGGAACTGACCGAGGCGGGGCTCAACGTGCTGGCGCTGGAGCGCGGGCCGATGCAGGACACCTACCCGGACGGCAGCTATCCCCAGGTGATCGACGAGCTCACCTACAGCGTGCGCAAGAAGCTCTTCCAGGACATTTCCAAGGAAACCGTGACCATCCGCCACAGCGTCAACGACGTGGCCCTGCCCAACCGCCAGTTGGGCGCGTTCCTGCCGGGCAATGGCGTGGGCGGCGCCGGCCTGCATTGGTCTGGCGTGCATTTTCGTGCCGACCCCATCGAGTTGCGCATGCGCAGCCACTATGAAGAACGCTACGGCAAGAATTTCATCCCCAAGGACATGACCATCCAGGACTTCGGCGTCACCTACGAAGAGCTGGAGCCGTTCTTCGACTATGCGGAAAAGGTCTTCGGCACCTCGGGCCAGGCCTGGACCGTGAAGGGCCAGCTGGTGGGCGAAGGCAAGGGCGGCAACCCCTACGCGCCGGATCGCTCGGACCACTTCCCGCTGGAATCGCAGAAGAACACCTATTCCGCCCAGCTGTTCCAGAAAGCTGCCAATGAAGTGGGCTACAAGCCCTACAACCTGCCGTCGGCCAATACCTCGGGGCCCTACACCAACCCCTATGGCGCGCAGATGGGGCCGTGCAACTTCTGCGGTTTCTGCAGTGGCTACGTTTGCTACATGTATTCCAAGGCCTCGCCCAACGTGAATATCCTGCCGGCCCTCAAGCCGCTGCCGAATTTCGAGTTGCGGGCCAATTCCCATGTGCTCAAGGTCAATCTGGACAGCAGCAAGACCCTGGCCACCGGCGTCACCTACGTCGACGCCCAGGGGCGCGAGATCGAGCAACCGGCGGACCTGGTGATCCTCGGCGCCTTCCAGTTCCACAACGTGCGCCTGATGCTGCTCTCGGGCATCGGCAAGCCCTACGACCCGATCACCGGTGAAGGCGTGGTGGGCAAGAACTTCGCCTACCAGAACATGGCCACCATCAAGGCCTACTTCGACAAGGACGTGCACACCAACAACTTCATCGGCGCCGGTGGCAACGGCGTGGCGGTGGACGACTTCAATGCCGACAACTTCGACCACGGCCCCCATGGCTTCGTCGGTGGTTCGCCATTCTGGGTCAACCAGGCCGGCAGCCGGCCGATCGCCGGGACTTCCAACCCGCCAGGCACCCCGGCCTGGGGCAGCGCCTGGAAGAAGGCCACGGCCGACTACTACACCCACCAGGTGTCCATGGACGCCCACGGTGCGCACCAGTCCTACCGGGGCAACTACCTCGACCTGGACCCGGTCTACCGCGATGCCTACGGCTTGCCCCTGCTGCGGATGACCTTCGACTGGCAGGAAAACGACATCAAGATGAACCGTTTCATGGTCGAGAAGATGGGCAAGATCGCCCAGGCGATGAACCCCAAGGCCATCGCCCTGCTGGGCAAGCAGGTCGGTGAGCACTTCAACACCGCCTCCTACCAGACCACTCACTTGAACGGTGGCGCGATCATGGGTACCGACCCCAAGACCAGCGCCCTGAACCGCTACTTGCAGAGCTGGGACGTGCACAACGTGTTCGTGCCTGGAGCCTCGGCCTTTCCCCAGGGCCTGGGCTACAACCCCACTGGGCTGGTGGCGGCGCTGACCTACTGGTCGGCGCGGGCGATCCGCGAGCAGTACCTGAAGAACCCCGGCCCGCTGGTCCAGGCATAAGGAGCGATGACCATGAAAGCACTCGTTATCGCCAGCCTGGCGCTATTGGGCAGCGCCTCCCTCCAGGCCGCCGA
Organism: Pseudomonas piscis; assembly: GCF_009380155.1. Classification (GTDB taxonomy): domain Bacteria; phylum Pseudomonadota; class Gammaproteobacteria; order Pseudomonadales; family Pseudomonadaceae; genus Aquipseudomonas; species Aquipseudomonas piscis. The sequence continues at coordinate 56,128 of NZ_WHUV01000009.1, forward strand.
GGTCGACCAGGCCCTGGTCAAGCAGGGCGAATACCTGGCCCGTGCCGGTGACTGCGTCGCCTGCCACACCGCCAAGGACGGCAAGCCGTTCGCCGGCGGCCTGCCGATGGAAACCCCGATCGGGGTGATCTATTCCACCAACATCACTCCGGACAAGACCGGTATCGGCGACTACAGCTTCGAGGACTTCGACCAGGCCGTGCGCCATGGCGTGGCCAAGAACGGCAGCACGCTGTACCCGGCCATGCCCTTCCCGTCCTACGCCCGGGTCAACGACGCCGACATGCAGGCGCTCTACGCCTACTTCATGCACGGCGTGGCGCCGGTGGTACGGGACAACCAGGACAGCGACATTCCCTGGCCCCTGAGCATGCGCTGGCCGTTGTCGATCTGGCGCTGGATGTTCGCCCCGAGCGTGGCGCCAGCCGCCGTGGCTGCCGACAGCGACCCGTTGATAAGTCGTGGCTCCTACCTGGTGGAAGGCCTGGGCCACTGTGGCGCCTGCCATACGCCACGGGCGCTGACCATGCAGGAGAAGGCCCTGAGCGCCAGTGAAGGCAGTGCCTTCCTGTCCGGCAGCGCACCGCTGGAGGGCTGGATCGCCAAGAGCCTGCGTGGCGATCACAAGGACGGCCTGGGCAGCTGGAGCGAAGAGCAACTGGTGCAGTTCCTCAAGACCGGTCGCAGCGATCGCAGCGCGGTGTTCGGTGGCATGAGCGATGTGGTGGTCCACAGCATGCAGTACATGAGCGACCAGGACCTGACGGCCATCGCCCGCTATCTCAAGTCGCTGCCGGCCAACGATCCCGCCGACCAGCCGCACCAGTACGACAAGCAAGTGGCCGACGCCCTGTGGAAAGGCGACGACAGCAAGCCGGGCGCCTCGGTGTACATCGACAACTGCGCCGCCTGCCACCGTACCGATGGCCATGGCTACACCCGGGTGTTCCCGGCGCTGGCCGGCAACCCGGTGCTGCAATCGGAGGACGCCACCTCGCTGATCAACATCGTGCTCAAGGGCGGCACCCTGCCTGCCACCCACAGCGCGCCGTCGACCCTCACCATGCCGCCCTTCGCCTGGCGGTTGTCGGACCAGGAGGTGGCCGACGTGGTCAGCTTCATCCGCAGCAGCTGGGGCAACCAGGGCGCGCCGGTGAAGGCCGCGGACGTGGCAGGGCTGCGTGACGGGCGCCTGCAGAGCACCTCCAACGACGACCTGGGCAACGTGATTCCACGTCACTAGTGGCAGGACCGGCGCCCGCAACAGGCGCCGGTTCGACGTGGGCCTTCAGCCCCCGGGGAATGGCTGGATCCCCAGCTGGCTTTGTAGCTGGTAGCCGGCGATGCAGTCTGCCAATCCGGCGTTCATCAGGTCTTCCCAGCTCGCGGGTAGCAGGCCGATGTCGTCGTGGTGAGGGCTCCATTGCGCCTCGGCGAACTTCGCCTCGGCTGCATCGAAGGGCTGCAGGCCGCTCACCGCGGCTTGCCGGATGTCCCGGGTGCACAGGTCGAACTCGCAGGCCAGGCCCCAGAGCTGGCCATCCGCGGCCCTGACGATGATCAGGTCGGCGCCTTGCCCGTAGCTCGGCAGGTAGGCGTGCGCCGCATAGAAGATCTTTTCCAGTGTGCCGGGTGTCCTGGGCATTGCCGTGCTCCTTTGATTGCCGCTCGGGAAGCCTTTCCGGCTGCCGGCCTGCAGGGTGTCCTGATTAGTGTGCTGCGGGGTCTGTTCCCCCTCGGCATGGCTGCGCCGCCGAGTCAGGCAGTCGTGTCCAGGGCTGCTGCGATCTTACCGAACACGCCATGGAGGCGAACATGAATAGCTCTGAAGTTGAAACAGGAAGCTCACTGTCCCGGGGCGCTGCGCTGCGTTCCAGAGGCAAAGGCACGTGGTGGCTGGCGGGCGCGCTGATGTTCCTGGCCCAGGGGGCATTTGCCAGTGATGTGTGCAGCGTGCCGGATACCAAGGCGCCGCTGGACATCGCCTGTTCGATGCCGACCAAGGACAACGCGGACACTGCCAAAGGGTACGAGAGCGCGTTGACGCTGGTCCAGAAGCAACTGGCCAAAGCGCTGGACTGGAAGGGTGTGCTCAACCCAGTGACGGAAAGCCAGGTTGCCGCGAGTGGCAAGTTTGCCAGCCTGAGGTTCCTGGACGACAACCAGAAAGAGGTCGTCAGGTTCTATATCAATCTACGGGACCTGTATGTGGTCGGCTATAAGGTTGGCGCTACTTACTACGAGCTCAAGGACCAGACCGGCCCTGATCTCAAGCCGAAGGTGAAGTTGAGCTTTGGCGGGAGCTACCAGCAACTGGAAACCAAGGAGGTTGATCGGACCGACATCAACTATGGATGGGTGGTGCTCACCAGTTCACTCAACAAGCTCGCGCTGGATCCCAGCGGTGGTAAAGAGGGCAAGGGCGCCAAGAAGGCACTGCTGGTCGTCATCCCCATGTTCATCGAAGGCTCACGCTTCAAGTACTCCATCGGTCGCGATATCCAGCAGAACATTGTCAAGGAGGCAGAGGGGCAGCCAGTGAAAAGCTACAACATCGACTTGATGGAAAGCTGGCGCAAGTTGAGCGATCTGGCATTTTCCAGCTATGCCCCCAAGAAGGGCGAGAAAGTGACGCCCGTGACCATCGCGCCGAACACGTCCGAGGCCAAGACATTCAAGGACTACAAGGATGTCAGTGGCTCGCTGGGCATCTTGCTGACCCTGAAGAAGTGAAGCCGGGCCGGCGAGAGGTCCCGTGAAACGTTCTGCTCGACGGCGCTAGGCAGCTTATCGCAGCTCCATTACTGTATGCGCATACAGTAATGGAGCGCCCCCATGTCCAGCCCCCTGCCGCCCCGCGGTCGCGGCACCGCGAGCAACCCGCACAACCGTTTCGCCCCCAACCGCTCGGTGGCCGAGGATGATGGCTGGCACCAGGAAGTGCCGCTGACCCAGGGCACCGAGGTGCGCTTGGAAACCGCCAAGTCGATCATCACCCGCAACAATTCGCCGGACCTGCCCTTCGATCGCTCGATCAATCCCTATCGCGGTTGCGAGCACGGCTGCATCTACTGCTATGCGCGGCCCAGCCATGCCTACTGGGACATGTCGCCGGGGCTGGACTTCGAAACCCGGCTGATCGCCAAGAGCAATACCGCCACCCTGCTGGAGCAGCAGCTGTCCAAACCCGGCTACCAGTGCGCGCCGATCAACCTGGGTTCCAATACCGATCCCTACCAACCCATCGAGCGTGAACAACGGCTGACCCGGCGCACCCTGGAGGTGCTGCTGCGCTACCGGCACCCGGTGACCATCGTCACCAAGGGTTCGCTGATCCTGCGTGATCTTGACCTGTTGGCCGAGCTGGCCCAGCAGCGGCTGGTGGCGGTGATGATCAGCCTCACCACCCTGGACGATGAACTCAAGCGCATCCTCGAGCCCCGGGCCGCAGCGCCCAAGGCCCGCCTGCGGGCGATCAGGGTATTGCGTGGAGTGGGCGTGCCGGTGGGGGTGTTGTGCTCGCCGATGATCCCGATGATCAACGACAGCGAGTTGGAGGCCCTGCTGACCGAAGCCCAGGCCGCCGGCGCGCAAAGCGCGGCCTACATGATGCTGCGCCTGCCGCTTGAGGTGGCGCCGCTGTTCGAGGAATGGCTGGCGGCGCATTACCCGCAGCGGGCGGCCCATGTCCTGAGCCTGATCCGCCAGAGCCGCGGGGGCGAGCTCTACGACAGCCGTTTCGGCAGCCGCATGCGCGGCGAGGGCCCGTTCGCCGACCTGCTGGCCCAGCGTTTTGCCAAGGCACTCAAGCGTCTGGGGCTCGATCGTCGTGGCGGTTTCGACCTGGACTGCTCGGCATTCTGTCCGCCGGGCAGGCAGATGTCGTTGCTGTAGGCCCGCGGCTTTTGCGAACGGATGTGCCGCCCATCGTTTCGCGGCCCATAGTGGCGTTCTAGAGCGCTGCATTCAGTTTGAGTTAAGTTTTCACGGCTACCTTGCTCATCAAGTGACTTGGATGTCACTTCCGACGGTTCGGTCGTTTTTTGATCAGCCGTTGGCGTCGTGCCGGATCATTCTGGGACATTCACCAAATCCGACAGAGAGAATCAATCATGAGTGACAAGGATAAACAGCCGCTGGCTGCGTCGGCTCCAGCCCCTACCAACGGTTCCGCCGAGACCGCCGATGCAGCGCTGCAGCATATAGTCGACGGTTTTTTGCATTTTCATCATGAAGTCTTTCCGCAGCAGCAAGAGTTGTTCAAGAAACTCGCCACGGCCCAGCGGCCAAGGGCGATGTTCATCGCCTGTGCCGATTCGCGGATCGTTCCCGAACTCATCACCCAAAGTTCCCCTGGCGACCTGTTCGTGACCCGCAACGTGGGCAACGTGGTGCCGCCCTACGGGCAGATGAACGGTGGTGTATCCACGGCGATCGAATACGCGGTAATGGCCCTGGGCGTGCACCACATCATCGTTTGCGGGCATTCGGACTGCGGGGCCATGCGCGCCGTGCTCAACCCGCAGAGCCTGGAAAAGATGCCCACGGTCAGGGCCTGGCTGCGCCACGCCGAAGTGGCCCGGACCATGGTCCAGGACAATTGCTCGTGCGCCGACGAGCCTTCGAGCATGCATGTCCTGACCGAAGAGAACGTCATCGCCCAATTGCAGCACTTGCGTACCCATCCTTCCGTTGCCTCGCGCATGGCCAACGGCCAGTTGTTCATCCACGGCTGGGTCTATGACATCGAGACCAGCTCGATCAAGGCCTACGACGCGGACAAGAGCTGTTTCCTGCCGCTCGACGGTAGCCATCCGATTCCCGTGGCGACGCCCAAAGCGCGTTTCTGAATCCACCTCAATTCCTTGTGAGGTCTTGGCCTGGGCTGCTTGGGAGCAGTCCGGCCTTGCCACGCCTGAAGAAAATGTCGGGAGAGTTGTCATGCGTGCAGCACAGCTTAAAAGTGTCCTGCCACGGGAGCTGTTGGCTTCGGTGGTGGTGTTTCTGGTGGCCCTGCCCCTGTGCATGGGGATCGCCATCGCCTCGGGCCTGCCGCCGGCCAAGGGCCTGATCACCGGGATCATCGGCGGCCTGGTGGTGGGTTGGCTGGCAGGATCGCCATTGCAGGTCAGCGGCCCGGCCGCGGGGCTGGCGGTGCTGGTCTTCGAGTTGGTGCGCCTGCATGGGGTAGCCATGCTCGGGCCGGTCCTGTTGCTGGCCGGGCTGTTGCAGTGGTTGGCCGGGCGTCTGCGCCTGGGGTGCTGGTTCCGGGTCACGGCGCCGGCAGTGGTATACGGCATGCTGGCGGGTATCGGGGTGCTGATCGTGTTGTCCCAGGTCCATGTGCTGGTGGATGCCGCGCCCCAGGCCTCGGGGCTGGATAACCTCGCCGGCTTTCCCGCCGCGCTGTCCCGGGCCCTCGATGGCCTGGGCTGGCAGGCCGGGCTGCTGGGGCTGGCGACCATCGCGGTGATGTGGGGCTGGGACAAGTGGCGGCCCCAGGCGCTGCGTTTCGTCCCCGGGGCGCTGCTCGGGGTGGGCTTGGCGACCCTGGCCAGCCTGCTGCTGGCGCTGCCGGTGAACCGGGTCGAGGTGCCGGCGAGCATGGCCGAGGCCATCGACTGGTTGCGTCCTGGCGACCTGCTGCACCTGGCGGACCCGGCCCTGCTGGTAGCGGCCGTGGCCCTGGCCTTCATCGCCAGTGCCGAGACGCTGCTCTCGGCTGCTGCTGTGGATCGCATGCACAACGGCCAGCGCTCGGACTTCGACCGCGAGCTGTCGGCCCAGGGCACCGGCAACATGCTCTGCGGCCTGCTGGGCGCCTTGCCGATGACCGGGGTGATAGTGCGCAGTTCGGCCAACGTCCAGGCCGGTGCCCGCACGCGCTACTCGACCATCTTCCACGGCCTGTGGCTGTTGGGGTTCGTCCTGCTGCTGTCCAGCGTACTGCAGCGCATCCCGGTGGCGAGCCTGGCCGGCGTGCTGGTCTACACCGGCTTCAAGCTGGTGGATCTCAAGGCCTTCCGTGGTTTGGGACGCTACGGGCGGATGCCGATGTTCACCTATGCGGTGACGGCCCTGGCGATCGTCTTCAGCGATCTGTTGACCGGTGTGCTGGTGGGTTTCGCCCTGACCTTGCTCAAGCTGGCGTTCCAGGCCGCGCGCCTGAAGATCAGCCTGGTCGACCTGCCCCAGGCGGGACAGATGGAACTGCGCCTGGTGGGGACGGCGACCTTCCTCAAGGTGCCCGCGTTGAGCCAGGTCCTGGCCACGGTGCCGGCGGGGACGACCTTGCATGTGCCGCTCAACCACCTGGGCTACATCGACCATGCGTGCCTGGAGTTGCTGGAGGAATGGGAGCGGGCCAGCGCTGCCAAGGGCTCGCGGCTGGTGATCGAGTCCCGGGGCCTGAAACGGCGCCTGGAGGGACGCTTGAGCGGTGTCGGCGGGATGGGCGTGGCGGTACGCGAGTGAAGCATGGGCCTGGCGCCAGGCCCTTCGCCACAAGGCCCACGGTGGGCCTTGCCGGCGAGGAGTGGGTCAGGCGGCGGGCTGGTCGAGTTCCAGTTCCACGCCCAGCTGGCGTGACAGGCACGGCCAGCGTTTCCAGGCTGCCTCGGTGTCGGGGCTGCCGAGGCGGTCGCGGTAGGTTTCCACTGACTCCAGGGCGAAGCTGTCTTCGTCGAGCATGGCGTCGACCGCGTGATGCACGGCTTCGTCCAGTTGGTTGGCAAAGGTCTCGCCGATCAGCTGATGGGCGATGAGATTGGCGACCGTCATGTCCAGGGGGATCAGTGGACGGCCGAAATGCTTGATGTACAGGTCGTTGACTTCCTCTACCAGGCGCAGGGCCAGGTAGGCTTCGTCCAGCAGGCCGTCGAGGCCGACATGCCCGGCCATGATGGCCGGCGGCTGGAGGAAGAACTGCTCGGCGATCTTGAGCACCGGCTTGATCTGCGATTCGATGCCCGCTTCACGGGCAACGGCGTTGGCGGCGTCCAGAAGGTCTGGCACCTGATCGATGTATGCGCTGACGAAACGGGTCATGACGCCTTGTGCGTCGACTTCGGGCAGCAGGATGGCGGGGTGCAGGTGAGGGAGCTGCGCTTCCAGTTGGCGGGCCAGGTGGCCCGTGCTGGCTTCGTGCTGTTGAGCCAATAGGATCTGCTCGCGTAATGCGGCGGTGTTCATGAAAGCTCCAGGAACAAGGGCGGTCGATCGGGACAACCGAGGTGGGATGACGGCCTGCCGCCCATTAGCGACCATCCCTCGGGGGAGAACATAAGTTAGCCTGCTCATCAAAGTGTTTAAGACATATTTGTAATATTCACTTATTACTTAGTCGGGTGCGTTATATCGTCGCACCCCCTCTTTTTCGTCAATCCCTTGATTACCGTGGCCTGCAAAGCCTCCATGGGGTGTTTCAGCAGGTTTACGCCATTGCGTTGCGAGGTGAGAGTCGCTGGCTATACTCGCCAATGTATGAAGTTAGCTGATGATGCCCGACTGCAATTGCAGCGAGGCTCGATGGTCTAAGTTCGTAGTCTAGGCAGTCGCTCCCTTGCCGCAGGTGTATAGCCGGCGGGATAACAAGAACGATAAGGGGAACCCGCAATGAAGCGACATCCACAAGTCTGGATGGGCCTCCTGTTGTGGACGATATTCAGCCAGGCGCAAGCCGCCTGGACGGTGAATATGGCGCCTGGGGCTACCGAGATAAGCCACGCGGTATTCGACCTGCACATGACCATCTTCTGGATCTGTGTGGTGATCGGCGTCATCGTCTTCGGCGCGATGTTCTGGTCGATGATCGTTCACCGTCGCTCTACCGGCCAGGTCCCGGCCAGGTTCCACGAAAGCACCACGGTGGAAATCCTCTGGACCATCATCCCTTTCCTGATCCTGGTGGCCATGGCCGTGCCGGCCACCGCGACCCTGATCAAGATGTACGACACCAGCGAGCCGGATGTGGATGTGCAGATCACCGGCTACCAGTGGAAGTGGCACTACAAATACCTGGGCCAGGATGTGGAGTTCTTCAGCAACCTGGCCACCCCCGCCGAGCAGATCCACAACAAGAGCGCCAAGGGCGAGCACTACCTGCTGGAGGTCGACCAGCCGCTGGTGCTGCCGGTGGGCGCCAAGGTGCGGTTCCTGGTGACCGCCGCCGACGTCATCCATTCCTGGTGGGTGCCGGCCTTCGCGGTCAAGCGCGATGCCATTCCCGGCTTCGTCAACGAAGCCTGGACCCGGGTCGACAAGCCCGGCATCTACCGTGGCCAGTGCGCCGAGCTGTGCGGCAAGGACCACGGCTTCATGCCGATCGTGGTGGAGGTCAAGTCCCAGGCCGACTACGACGCCTGGATGGGCGAGCGCAAGGCCGAGGCCGCCAAGCTCAAGGAGCTGACCAGCAAGGAATGGACCCTCGACGAACTGGTGGCCCGTGGCGACAAGATCTACCACACCACCTGCGTGGCCTGTCACCAGGCCGAGGGCCAGGGCCTGCCGCCGATGTTCCCGGCGCTCAAGGGCTCGAAGATCGCCACCGGACCCAAGGAGGCTCACCTGAGCCTGGTGTTCCACGGCAAGCCGGGCACCGCCATGGCCGCCTTCGGCAAGCAGCTGTCGGAAGTCGATATCGCCGCCGTGGTCACCTACGAACGCAACGCCTGGGGCAACAACAAGGGTGACATGGTGACGCCCAAGGATGTCCTGGCGCTGAAACAGGCGGAAAGCAAATGAGCCGGCTTCTTGGGTATCTGCGCAACCGGTCGCGGCGCGCCGCCGCCGATCGTCCAGTCCATTCGCGTGCAGGAGACAGGACATGAGTGCTGTGATCGATGACCACGGCCATGCCGGCCATGATGACCATGCCCACGGGCCGGCCAAGGGCCTGATGCGCTGGGTGCTGACCACCAACCACAAGGACATCGGCACCCTCTACCTGTGGTTCAGCTTCACCATGTTCCTGGTGGGCGGCACCTTCGCCATGGTGATCCGCGCCGAGCTGTTCCAGCCCGGCCTGCAGATCGTCGAGCCGGCGTTCTTCAACCAGATGACCACCATGCATGGCCTGGTGATGGTCTTCGGCGCGGTGATGCCGGCCTTCGTCGGCCTGGCCAACTGGATGATCCCGCTGATGATCGGCGCGCCGGACATGGCCCTGCCGCGGATGAACAACTTCAGCTTCTGGCTGCTGCCGGCGGCCTTCCTGCTGCTGCTCTCGACCCTGTTCATGGCTGGGGGCGGACCGAACTTCGGCTGGACCTTCTACGCGCCGCTGTCGACCACCTACGCGCCGGAGAGCGTGACCTTCTTCATCTTCGCCATCCACCTGATGGGCATCAGCTCGATCATGGGGGCGATCAACGTGATCGCCACCATTCTCAACCTGCGCGCCCCGGGCATGACCCTGATGAAAATGCCGCTGTTCGTCTGGACCTGGCTGATCACCGCGTTCCTGCTGATCGCGGTGATGCCGGTGCTGGCGGGCGTGGTGACCATGATGCTGATGGACATCCACTTCGGCACCAGCTTCTTCAGCGCCGCCGGCGGTGGCGATCCGGTCCTGTTCCAGCATGTGTTCTGGTTCTTCGGCCATCCCGAGGTGTACATCATGATCCTGCCGGCCTTCGGCGCGGTCAGCTCGATCATCCCCACCTTCAGCCGCAAGCCGCTGTTCGGCTACACCTCGATGGTCTACGCCACCGGAGCCATCGCCTTCCTGTCGTTCATCGTCTGGGCGCACCACATGTTCGTGGTGGGCATCCCGCTGGTGGGCGAGCTGTTCTTCATGTACGCCACCTTGCTGATCGCCGTGCCCACGGGGGTCAAGGTGTTCAACTGGGTGAGCACCATGTGGCAAGGCGCGCTGACCTTCGAGACGCCGATGCTGTTCGCCGTGGCCTTCGTCATCCTGTTCACCATCGGCGGTTTCTCCGGGTTGATGCTGGCCATCGCCCCGGCGGACTTCCAGTACCAGGACACCTACTTCGTGGTGGCGCACTTCCACTACGTACTGGTGCCCGGGGCGATTTTCGGCATCTTCGCCTCGGCCTACTACTGGCTGCCCAAGTGGACCGGGCACATGTACGACGAGACCCTGGGCAAGTTGCATTTCTGGCTGTCCTTCATCGGCATGAACATGGCGTTCTTCCCCATGCACTTCGTCGGCCTGGCCGGCATGCCGCGCCGGATCCCGGACTACAACCTGCAGTTCGCCGATTTCAACATGGTGTCGTCCATCGGTGCCTTCACCTTCGGTGCGACGCAGATCTTCTTCCTGTTCATCGTCATCAAGTGCATTCGCGGCGGCGCGCCGGCCCCGGCCAAGCCCTGGGAAGGCGCCGAGGGGCTGGAGTGGAGCATTCCGTCGCCAGCGCCCTACCACACCTTCGTCACACCGCCGGAAGTGAAATGACCCGCGCGGGCGCGGGCCTGTTCTCCAGGGCGGCGCCGCGCGCCGCCCGACTTGTTGCAGGAGGGTATCGGGATGGCTGAGATCTCGTTGAAGAAGCTGGTCACGCGCCTGTTGCTGGTGGTGGTGGCGATGTTCGTCTTCGGTTTCGCCCTGGTGCCGATCTACGACGTGATGTGCAAGGCCCTGGGGATCAATGGCAAGACCGGCGGGCAGTACCAGGATGCACAACAGCAGCAGGTCGATGCCTCGCGTCAGGTGCGGGTGCAGTTCCTGTCCACCAACGCCATCGACATGGTCTGGGATTTCTACCCCAAGTCCGATGACATCGTGGTCCACCCGGGGGCGGTGAACGAGATGATCTTCATCGCCCGCAACCCCAGCGACCACCCGATGAGCGCCCAGGCGATCCCGAGCATCTCGCCCAGCAGCGCGGCGGTGTATTTCCACAAGACCGAGTGCTTCTGCTTTACCCAGCAGGTACTGCAACCCGGTGAGCAGATCGAGATGCCGGTGCGTTTCATCGTCGATCGCGACATGCCCAAGGATGTGAAGCACCTGACGCTGGCTTACACGCTGTTCGATATCACCGCGCGTCATCCCCCGGTGGCGGTCGCCGCCAAGACTGGCGGCTAGGCGCCCTGGCGTGCCCGATAAGGAGAACAATCAATGGCGACTCATGAGCACTATTACGTTCCCGCCCAGAGCAAGTGGCCGATCGTCGCCACGCTGGGCATGTTCATCACCGTGGCGGGCCTTGCGACCTGGTTCAACGACCTCAAGGCGGCGCGCCCGGAATCCCACGGCCCGCTGATCTTCTTCGTCGGCGGCCTGCTACTGGCCTACATGCTGTTCGGCTGGTTCGGCGCGGTGATCAAGGAGAGCCGCGCAGGCCTGTACAGTGCCCAGCTCGATCGCTCGTTTCGCTGGGGCATGAGCTGGTTCATCTTTTCCGAGGTGATGTTCTTCCTGGCCTTCTTCGGCGCCCTGTTCTACGTGCGGCACCTGTCCGGGCCCTGGCTTGGCGGCGAGGGGCACAAGGGCATCGCCCACACCCTGTGGCCGAATTTCCAGTTCGTCTGGCCGCTGCTCGAGAACCCCGATCCGAAGCTGTTTCCATCGCCCAAGGGCACCATCAGCCCCTGGGGCCTGCCGCTGCTCAACACCGTGTTGCTGGTGAGTTCCAGCGTCACCGTGACCATTGCCCACCACGCCCTGAAGAAGGGCCATCGCGGGGCGCTGAAGCTGTGGCTGGCGCTGACCGTGGTGCTGGGCTGTGCCTTCCTGGGTTTCCAGGCCCAGGAGTACATCCATGCCTACCACGAGCTGGGCCTGACCCTGGGCTCGGGGATCTACGGCGCGACCTTCTTCATGCTCACCGGCTTTCACGGCGCCCACGTGACCATCGGCACGCTGATCCTGTTCGTGATGCTGATGCGGGTGATGCGTGGGCATTTCGATGCCGAGCACCAGTTCGGCTTCGAGGCCGCCAGCTGGTATTGGCACTTCGTCGACGTGGTGTGGATCGGCCTGTTCGTTTTCGTCTACGTGCTCTGAACAGCCTTACCAGGGGGAATGGGACACTAGCTGGCCGCTGAAGAAACCCCAGGCGATCAAGCCCACGGTGATCACGGCCAGGCACACCCGAATACTCAGCGAGGTCAGCAGGCGCTTGGATTGACTGTCGTCCTTGACCAGAAAGAACAGGCCGCTGAACAGGCTGATAACCGTGGCAATCAGCATCAGGACGATGGCTGCTTTGAGCATGCTGGACTCCGGGGGGAAGCGCGATGCAAGTCAGTATAGCGAGTGGATTTCTCAAGCTTGCGGCGCGGTCATGAAGGGCTTTCGCCCGGGCCTGGTGCCGACCCTGGTGGTGCTTGCGTTGCTGCCGGTGCTGGTCTGGCTGGGGTTCTGGCAACTGGGGCGTGGCGAGCAGAAGCGCCAGTTGCTGGACAGCTATGCCGAACGCCGGACGGCCGCGCCGGTGCCGTTGTTCGAGCTGCTGGAGGCGCCGGACCCGGCCTTCGCGCGCGTGCGCTTGCACGGGCATTTTGATGGCGAGCACAGCCTGCTGCTGGATAACCGCATGCACGAGGGCAAGGTCGGGGTCGAGCTGCTGCAACCCTTCCTGGACCAGGCCAGCGGCCGCTGGTTGCTGGTCAACCGTGGCTGGCTGCCCTGGCCCGACCGGCGCACGCCGCCGCGTTTCGACACCCCTTCGCAGAGCCTGGACCTCGAGGCCTGGGTCTATGTCGCACCGGGGGCGGCGTTCCAACTGCATGCCGATCCGGCGGGGGCCAGTTGGCCCCGGCTGGTGACGGCGGTGGCGCCGGACAAGCTGTGGGCTGAGCTGGGCCGCACAGGTTTTGCCCATGAGGTGCGCCAGGAATCCGGCCCCGGCGCCTATCTCACACAGTGGCCCGTGGTCGCCATGGGCCCGGAAAAGCACCAGGCCTACGCGGCGCAATGGTTCGCCATGGCCGTGGCGCTGCTGCTCCTCTACGGCTACTTCGGCTGGCACAACGCAAGGGAGAAACGCCATGGGAACGGCCATGAATCCACCCAACATCTCTGAAACCCGGATGCCCAGCCGGCGGCGCGGTCGCTGGCAACTGGTGCTGATCGTGCTGATGGTGATCGGCCCGATGATCCTCGCCACCTGCATGTACAAGCTGCAGTTCTGGGTGCCGGACAGCCGCAGCTACCACGGCGAGATGATCGGCAATGGCCAGACTCGCGCGCAGATCGGGGTTTTCGCCGAGGACAACCGGTGGCAGATCCTGGTCACCGCGCCCCGGGGCTGCCTTGAGGATTGCCAGCAACTGGTGTACCTGGCGCGCCAGCTCCAGGTGGCCCTGGGCCGCGATGCCTCGCGGGCCAGCCATGCCCTGGCCAGTGCCCAGCCACTGGACGCCGGGTTCGAGGCCAGGTTGCAGCGCGAGTACCCGCAATTGCAGCGCTACCCGCTGGACCTGGCGACCTTCGCCAAGGGCGCCAGGGACTCCCAGGCGCCGCAGCTGTGGATCGTCGACCCCCACAGCAACCTGGTGCTGCGCTATGACGCCGGGGTCAAGGGCAAGGACCTGCTCGACGACCTGCGCCACCTGCTGAAACTGTCGAACATCGGATGAGGGCATCGACATGGCCAAACCTGGATTTCGCCTTGCCTTGTTCGCCACCCTGCTGGCGTTGATCGTGGTGCTGCTGGGGGCCTATACCCGGCTGACCCATGCCGGCCTCGGTTGTCCCGACTGGCCCGGTTGCTACGGCTTCATCAGCGTGCCGAAGAGCGAGGCCCAGCTGGCCCATGCCGAGCTGCACTTTCCCGAGGCGCCGGTGGAGGCGCACAAGGGCTGGAACGAGATGATCCACCGTTATTTCGCCGGCACCCTGGGGCTGTTGATCGTGCTCCTGGCCGCGCGTTCCTGGACCCATCGGCGTTATCCCGGGCAGCCGCTTAAGCTGCCGCTGTTCCTTCTGGCGGTGGTGTTCGCCCAGGCCGCCTTCGGCATGTGGACCGTGACCCTCAAGCTCTGGCCCCAGGTGGTGACCGCGCATTTGCTCGGCGGCTTCGCCACCCTGAGCCTGCTGTTCCTGCTGACCCTGCGCTTGTCCGGGGTGCTGCCGGCGCTGATCGTGCCGCGGCGCCTGCAGCACTGGGCCACGGCCGCCCTGGTGCTGGTGATCGGGCAGATCGCCCTGGGCGGCTGGGTCAGCTCCAACTATGCGGCGGTGGCGTGTATCGACCTGCCCACTTGCCATGGGCAATGGTGGCCGCAGATGGATTTCGCCAATGGCTTCCACCTGACCCAGCACATTGGCCCCAATTACCTGGGCGGGCAGCTGGATAGCGACGCCCGTACCGCGATCCACATGACCCACCGCCTGGGCGCGGTACTGGTGAGCCTGGTGCTGCTGGGGCTGGCCTGGCAGTTGCGCCAGGTGGGCATGAGCCGTCTGGCCGCCTTGGTACTGGTGGCGCTGGCGACCCAGGTCGGCCTGGGCGTGAGCAACGTCCTGCTGCACTTGCCGCTGCCGGTGGCCGTGGCTCACAACGCCGGCGGCGCTGCCTTGTTGCTGACCCTGGTACTGGTCAACTATCACGCCCGGACCAGCCTGGTGCAGGTCCGCGAGCGCCGGCCCCTGGGCTGGCGGCTCAGCCCACGCAAGCCGGTGTCTGGTCTTGTCACTATCAAAGGAGAGATGCCATGGCGACTCTGATCGGCACCCGCCAGCACCCCCAGGCGCTATGGCGCGATTACCTGGAACTGACCAAGCCCAAGGTGGTGGTGCTGATGCTGATCACCTCCCTGGTGGGCATGTTCCTCGCCACCCGGGCCGGGGTGCCCTGGACCGTGCTGGTGTTCGGCAACCTGGGCATCGGCCTGTGCGCGGGAGGCGCGGCGGCAGTCAACCACGTGGTGGACCGGCGCATCGATGCGCAGATGGCCCGCACCCACAAGCGTCCACTGGCCGAGGGCCGGGTCTCGCCCCGGGCCGCCCTGGCCTTCGCCCTGCTTTTGGCCCTGGCCGGGCAGGCGTTGCTGCTGGCCTTCACCAACCCGCTCACGGCCTGGCTGACCCTCGCCTCGCTGCTGGGCTACGCGGTGGTCTACACCGGCTTTCTCAAGCGCGCGACGCCGCAGAACATCGTCATCGGCGGTTTGGCGGGCGCCGCCCCGCCGCTGCTGGGCTGGGTTGCCGCCACTGGCCACCTGAGTGCCGAGCCGCTGCTGCTGGTGTTGATCATCTTCGCCTGGACCCCACCGCATTTCTGGGCCCTGGCCATCCATCGCAAGGAGGAATACGCCAAGGCCGATATCCCGATGCTGCCGGTGACCCACGGCGAGCAGTACACCAAGGTGCATATCCTGCTCTACACCTTCGCCCTGCTGGCGGTGAGCCTGCTGCCCTTCGTGATCCACATGAGCGGCGTGCTGTACCTGGCCTGTGCCCTGATCCTGGGCGGGCGCTTCCTGCAATGGGCGTGGGTGCTGTACCGTGGCACTCGACCACACGCGGCGATCGATACCTTCAAGTACTCTATCTACTACTTGTTCCTGCTGTTCATCGCCTTGCTCGTAGACCACTACCTACTGTTGAACCTATGACCAGAACCCAGAAAACCGTCTTCATCCTCGTTGCCGTGGTAGCCCTGATCCTGGGGCTGACCGTCAACAAAGTCCTGTCCGGCAAAGGCCAGGGCGACCCTACCGCGCTGATCGACGCCGGTATCATCATGCTGCCCCAGAGCCGCACCCTGCCTGCGGTGAAGATGCTCGACCAGGATGGCCAGCCAGTGGTGGTGGACGAGCTCAAGGGCAAGTGGTCGCTGCTGTTCTTCGGCTACACCTTCTGCCCGGATATCTGCCCCACCACCCTGGCCCAGCTGCGCCAGATCAAGAGCGAACTGCCCAAGGAGGTGGTGGACCAGATGCAGGTGGTGCTGGTCAGCGTCGACCCCAACCGCGATACCCCACAGCAGCTCAAGCAGTACCTGGGTTACTTCGACAAGGACTTCAAGGGCCTGACCGCCTCTTCGGTGGAAGACCTGCAGAAGCTCGCCAATGCCGTGAGCATTCCCTTCATTCCCGCCGACACCAGCAAGCCCAATTACACCGTGGACCACAGCGGCAACCTGGCGGTGATCGGCCCGGACGGCAACCAGCGTGGCTTCATCCGCGCGCCATTGAACAACCAGAAGCTGGTGGCCCAACTACCGGCGATGGTGCAACGCAAGTAATGCTTGCCCTGTAGCCGCTGCCGCAGGCTGCGCCAAGGCGCGCAGCGCCTTCAGGATCGCCAGGTCGCGTTCTCTGCGAGGCCGTACGCAGCCTTCGGCAGCGGCTACACGAAGCGTGCCGGGACTTCAGGATGCGGCTACACGCCGCCGGTGCAATGCCTGAAACGCAACGGGGCGCCCCAAGGCGCCCCGTTGCTGTTTCTGCGAGTCGATCAGAACGCCGGCACGATCGCGCCCTTGTACTTCTCTTCGATGAACTTCTTCACCTCTGGGCTGTGCAGGGCGGCAACCAGCTTCTTCATGGCGTCCGAGTCCTTGTCGTCAGCACGGGCCACCAGGATGTTCACGTAAGGCGAGTCCTTGCCTTCGATCACCAGGGCGTCCTTGGCCGGATCCAGCTTGGCTTCCAGGGCATAGTTGGTGTTGATCAGGGCCAGGTCGACCTGGGTCAGCACGCGCGGGATGGTGGCGGCTTCCAGCTCGCGGAATTTCAGGCCCTTGGTGTTCTCGCTGATGTCCTTGACGGTGGCCAGGATGTTGTTGGCGTCCTTGAGCTTGATCACGCCGGCCTTGTCCAGCAGCAACAGGGCGCGGCCGCCGTTGGTGGCGTCGTTGGGCACGACCACGGTGGCGCCGTTGGGCAGCTCCGACAGTTGCTTGTATTTGCTCGAGTAGGCGCCCAGGGGTTCGACGTGCACGCCGGCGACGCTCACCAGCTGGGTGCCCTTGGCCTTGTTGAACTCATCCAGGTACGGCTGGTGCTGGAAGAAGTTGGCGTCCAGGCGCTTCTCGGCCACCTGCACGTTGGGCTGCACGTAGTCGGTGAAGACCTTGACCTTCAGGTCCACGCCTTCCTTGGCCAGGGCCGGTTTTACGAACTCCAGGATCTCGGCGTGGGGCACCGGCGTGGCGGCCACGGTCAGGGTTTGGGCGGCATGCGCGGAGAACGCGGCCACGGCTGCGAAAGCGACGAGTAGTTTTTTCATCGAACAAGCTCCTTGTAAGTCGCCCGACCCCGGGCGCCTGCCGGCCAGCCGGCGATTGCGTTTATTTACGGGAAAAGTGCACTACCAGCTTATCGCCGATGATCTGCAGAACCTGAACCAGCACGATCAGCAGCACCACGGTGACCGACATCACATCATCCTGGAAACGCTGGTAGCCATAACGAATGGCCAGGTCGCCCAGGCCCCCCGCACCCACCACGCCGGCCATGGCGGTATAGCCGACCAGGGCGATGGCGGTGACGGTGATGGCCGCGATGATGCCCGGACGGGCTTCTGGCAGCAGGGCGTTCATGATGATCTGCCGGGTCGTGGCGCCCATGGCCTGGGTCGCCTCGATGATGCCCCGGTCCACTTCGCGCAGTGCGGTTTCCACCAGGCGGGCGAAGAAGGTCGAGGCCCCCACCACCAGCGGCGGGATCGCACCAGCCACTCCCAGGGAGGTGCCGGTGATCAGGATGGTGGTGGGGATCATCACAATCAGCAGGATGATGAATGGCAACGAGCGTATGGCGTTGACCACGAAGCCCAGCACCGAATACACGGCTTTCTGTTCCAGCAGCTGCTTGGGGCTGCACAGGAACAGCAGGACCCCCAGCGGCAAGCCCACCAGTACGGTGAAAAACAGGGATGTGCTGAGCATGATCATGGTGTCGCTGGTGGCGATGCCGATGTCGACCCAGTCGATATTGTCGAAGTAACTCAGTAGTCCTTCCATTAGCGCAGCACCTCCATGTGGACGTCCGCCGCGGCGAAGCGGGCGAAGGCCGCTTCCATGTCGCCGCCGGAGATGGCCAGGGTCAATTGCCCGTAAGGGGTGTCTTTGATGCGGTCGATGCGTCCGGCGAGAATGCTGTAGTCGACCCCCGTCTCCCGGGCCACGGTGCCCAGCAGCGGTGCATAGGTGGACTCGCCCTGGAAGGTCAGGCGCACGATGCGTCCCGGTACATGGGCGAAGTCATCGCGCTGTTCGTTCTCGTCGATCTGTTCGTCTTCCTGGACGAAGCGCTTGGTGGTCGGGTGCTTGGGATGCAGGAACACCTGGGCCACATCGCCTTGCTCGACGATCATGCCGGCGTCCATCACCGCCACCTGGTCGCAGACGCGACGGATCACGTCCATCTCGTGGGTGATCAGGACGATGGTCAGCTTCAGCTCGCGGTTGATCTCGGCCAGCAGTTGCAGGACCGAGGCCGTGGTCTGTGGGTCCAGGGCGCTGGTGGCCTCGTCGCACAGCAGGATCTTGGGCTTGGTGGCCAGGGCGCGGGCGATGCCGACGCGCTGCTTCTGGCCGCCGGACAGCTGCGCCGGGTACTTGCGGGCATGGTCGGCCAGGCCCACGCGGGCCAGCAGTTCGGTGACGCGCTGGTCGATCTCGGTCCGCGACAGCTCGCCGGAGAGCTGCAGCGGCAGGGCCACGTTATCGGCCACGGTCTTGGAGGCCAGCAGGTTGAAGTGCTGGAAGATCATCCCGACCTGCTGGCGGAAGCGGCGCAGGCCGCCGGCGTCCAGCGCGGTGATTTCCTCGTTGTCGACGATGATCCTGCCGCCGCTGGGGTTTTCCAGGCGGTTGATCAGGCGTAGCAGGGTGCTCTTGCCCGCGCCGGAGTGACCGATCAGGCCGAAGACCTGGCCAGCCTCGACCCGAAGACTGGTCGGGTGCAGCGCGGGAATATCCCTACCGGCGACCCGGTAGGTTTTATGGACGTTTTGAAACTCGATCACGTAGCGAACCTTGTGAGGCGCGTTAGAAAGGGGTCAGCGGTTAGCCGGGCGCGCATTTTAGCCTGTCCGTATAGAGGTTCTTAGCATTTATTTCGTAATCATCCTGCCATTTGGCAATAACGCGATCAAAGGTCATAAAAAAGGAACGCTCGCGGCGACTCCCCAGTCACTACCTAAGCCACTCGAAAGCGCCCAGGTGCCGTGCCTCGGCGCATCCGCCCGCGAAGCCCAGGCACGCCAGGGATTTCGCCAACGAGGAGTATGTGTCTGATGAGTACCAAGAAAACCACCAGCCCGAACAGCCAGGCCGCGGGGACCGACACCCTGGACCGGGGCAACAGCAACGCCAAGCTCGAGAGCCTGGAGCGGTTTCGCAGCGATGCCACCGGGCAGGCCCTGCGCACCAACCAGGGAGTGAAGATCGCCGATAACCAGAACACCCTGAAAGCCGGTGCTCGCGGCCCTTCGCTGCTCGAAGACTTCATCATGCGGGAGAAGATCACCCACTTCGACCACGAGCGGATTCCCGAGCGCATCGTCCATGCCCGAGGCACTGGCGCCCATGGTTATTTCCAGAGTTATGTCGACCATTCGGCGCTGACCAAGGCCGGTTTCCTGCGTGGTCCGGGAAAAAAAACACCCGTGTTCGTGCGCTTTTCCACGGTCCAGGGGCCGAGAGGCTCCGGCGATACCGTGCGTGACGTGCGCGGCTTTGCGGTGAAGTTCTTCACCGACGAGGGCAACTTCGACCTGGTGGGCAACAACATGCCGGTGTTCTTCATCCAGGACGCGATCAAGTTCCCCGACTTCGTGCATGCGGTGAAGCCCGAGCCGCACAACGAGATGCCCACCGGCGGTTCGGCCCACGACACCTTCTGGGACTTCGTCTCGCTGGTGCCGGAGTCGGCGCACATGGTCATCTGGGCCATGTCCGACCGGGCGATTCCCAAGAGCCTGCGCAGCATGCAGGGTTTTGGCGTGCACAGCTTCCGCTTGATCAACGCCGAAGGACGCTCGCACTTCGTCAAGTTCCACTGGCATCCATCGGTGGGCACTTGCTCGCTGCTCTGGGACGAGGCGCAGAAGCTGGCGGGCAAGGACACCGATTTCCACCGCCGTGATCTCTGGGAGGCCATCGAGATCGGCGACTACCCGGAATGGGAGCTGGGCGTGCAGGTCATCGCCGAGGAAGACGAGCACAAGTTCGAGTTCGACATCCTCGATCCGACCAAGCTGATTCCTGAAGAGCTGGTGCCCATCACGCCGCTGGGCAAGATGGTGCTCAATCGCAACCCGGACAACTTCTTCGCCGAGACCGAGCAGGTGGCGTTCTGTCCTGGGCATATCGTGCCCGGCATCGACTTTTCCAATGACCCATTGCTGCAGGGCCGGCTGTTTTCCTACACCGATACCCAGATCAGCCGCCTGGGCGGGCCCAACTTCCACGAGCTGCCGATCAACCGGCCGGTAGCGCCGTTCCACAACAGCCAGCGCGACGCCATGCATCGCTCCACCATCGACAAGGGGCGGGCTTCCTACGAGCCCAACTCGATTGACGGCGGCTGGCCCAGGGAGACCCCGCCGGCACCGGAGAACGGCGGTTTCGAGAGCTACAACGAGCGCATCGATGCGCACAAGATCCGCCAGCGCAGCGAGTCCTTCAGCGACCACTTCTCCCAGGCGCGGCTGTTCTACAACAGCATGAGCAAGCATGAACAGGAGCACATCATCGCCGCCTACAGCTTCGAGCTGGGCAAGGTCGATCGGCCGCAGATCCGCGAGCGGCAGGTGCAGCAGATCCTGGCCAATATCGACCTGCGGCTGGCCAAGCGCGTGGCCGAGAACCTCGGCCTGAAGGCTCCGGCCAAGGGCACTGTGGCCGAGCGCAAGGTGTCGCTGTCGCGCTCGCCTGCCCTGAGCCAGGCCAACCTGTTGTCGGGGGATATCAAGACTCGCAAGGTCGCGGTGCTGGTGGCCAATGGCGTCGACGGCGCGGCAATCGCCGCACTGCAAAAGGCGCTCAAGGCCGAAGGTGCCCATGCCAAGCTGTTGGGGCCGACCTCGGCTGCGGTGACGACGGCCCAAGGCAAGGCATTGGCAGTGGATGCGTCGATGGAGGGTTTGCCGTCGGTGGCATTTGACGCCGTGTTCGTGCCGGGTGGCGCCCAGTCGATCAAGGCCCTGGCGGGCGATGGGATCGCCCTGCACTACCTGCTCGAGGCCTATCGGCACCTGAAGGCCATCGCCTTGCATGGCGAAGCCCGGGAGTTGTTGCAGGTACTTGGGCTGGAGGTGGACGAGGGCTTGATCGTCGGTGGCGATGCCAAGGCCCTGAAAGCGTTCTTCGCCGCTATCGCCCAGCATCGGGTGTGGAGTCGCGAACCCAGGGCCAGGGCGATCCCGGCCTGAGGTGGTTGCCGGCAGTCTGCGGGCTGCCGGCCACGGTCATTGCGCCTGGCGTGGGGTCAGGACCATTTGCGCCGGCACATGGCGCACGATCTGCCGGCTGATCTTCTGCTGGAAGTCGGGGTCGAGCTTCTTCACCCGCTTGCCCAGCAGGGTCGAGAGCCAGGGGTAGTCTTCGCGGCGCGGTACCTGGATGGTCACATCGCACTGGTAATTCACCACATCCGCGGCCAAGGCATCGAGCTGCCGGCGCAGCTTGCGAATGTCGGTGACGTTCAGGGCGATGGTGGTGCTGGGCGCCGAGGGGTCGATCAACTTGGCGGCAGGGCGTGCTTCAGCAGCCTTCAGCGCGGCTTCGGCCTTGTCCAGCTCGGCTTTGCGGGCGTGAGCGATGGCGCTGTTGACCCCGCCGGTCAGCGCCGGCGCCTTGGGCATCAGCGCCCGGGCACGGCTCAAGGCAGTGGCCGCGGCATTCACATCGCCTTTTTGCAGGACGATCTGGCTGCGTTGCAGATAGGCCTCGGCCAACTGGCGCTGGTACTGCACCAATTGCGGATCGTCCGGTGTTTGCCCCTGCATCGCGGCGAGCTGGTCCTCGGCGGTCGCCAGTTCGTTGCTGGCGATGCTTTGTTGCAGCTGTGCGATGGCCGTGGCCCGCGCATCGGGGACCTCGGTGGCCGCCGGTGGCGTGCTTTGGCAGGCTCCCAGCAGCAGGGAAAATGCGACAAGGAGCAGATAACGGGAGGCGAACGGCTTCATTCCTGCGACTCTCTAATTGCGCAAAAAGCGAGCAAGTCTACACCCCTCGACGGGGCAGAACAAAACTCAGCAGAAACAGTGCGGCCGCCGTGACCACGATCGACGGCCCGGCCGGGGTGTCCTTGAACCAGGACAATGCCAGCCCGCCGCCCACGGCCAGCATGCCCAGCAGGCTGGCGCCAAGGGCCATCTGCTCCGGCGAGCGGGCGTGACGCTGTGCCGCAGCGGCCGGGATGATCAGCAGGGAGGTGATCAGCAGCACCCCGACGATCTTCATCGCCACGGCGATCACCACCGCGATCAGCAGCATCAAGGTCATGCGCAGCGAGGCCACCGGCAGCCCTTCGACCTTGGCCAGCTCCTCGTGCACGGTGATGGCCAGCAATGGCCGCCACAGCGCCACCAGCAGCAACAGTACAGCGGCGCTGCCGCCGAGGATCCACGCCAGGTCGCCGGGACTGATCGCCAGCAAGTCGCCGAACAGGTAGGCCATCAGGTCGATGCGCACCTCATGCATGAAGCTTAGTACCACCAGGCCCAGGGACAGGGTGCTGGGTGCAAGAATTCCCAGCAGCGTGTCGGATGCCAGGGGCTGGCGCTGTTGCAGGGTGACCAGCAGCACCGCCAGCAACAGGCAGCCGACGGTGACCGCCACCGCCGGGCTGACATCCAGCAGGAACCCCAGGGCGACGCCCAGTAGCGCGGCATGGGACAGGGTGTCGCCGAAATAGGCCATGCGCCGCCAGACCACGAAGGAGCCCAGGGGGCCGGCGACCAGTGCCAGGGACAAACCTGCGAGCAGGGCATACAGCAGGAAATCAGCCATGCTTGCAGTTTTCTCCATGGACATGGGGCTGGACCACCACCGAGCCGTGCAGGTCGTGGGCGTGGTCATGATGATGGTGGTAGATCGCCAGGCTCGGTGCGTTCTTGCCGAACAGCTCGACGAAGGCCGGATCGCCACTGACCTGCTCCGGGTGCCCGGAGCAGCAGACATGGCGGTTGAGGCAGACCACCTGGTCGGTGGTGCTCATCACCAGGTGCAGGTCGTGGGAGACCATTAGCACGCCGCAGCCATGGCGGTCGCGCAGGCGGGTGATCAGGCTGTAGAGCTCGGCCTGGCCGGCCACGTCGACACCCTGAACCGGCTCGTCGAGGACCAGCAGCTCAGGCTCGCGCAGCAGCGCCCGGGCCAGCAGCACGCGCTGCATCTCGCCGCCGGAAATGCTTTGCACCGGGCTGTCGATCACCTGCTCGGCGCCCACTTCCTTGAGTGCCGCCAGGGCCCGGGCGCGGTCTACCCCGGGTACCAGGCGCAGGAAGCGCAGCACTGACAGCGGCAGGGTCGGGTCGACATGGAGCTTTTGCGGCATGTAGCCCACCCGCAGCCGGGGCTTGCGCCAGACGCTGCCGGTATCGGGCTTGAGCAGGCCGAGCACGGCGCGCACCAGGGTGGTTTTGCCGGCGCCATTGGGGCCGATCAGGGTGACGATCTGCCCGGGTTCGACGCTGAGCTGGATGTTGTCCAGCACCGGCTGCCCGGCAAAGGTCACCCCGACCTGTTCGAGGCGGATCAATGCAGTGCTCATCAAGCCCCCTGGCAGCCCGAGCAGAGTCCGACCACTTCCACGGTCTGGCCTTCGACCACGAAGCCGACCTCGCGGGCGCTGCCGATGATCGCGTCGCTGATGGATTTCTGCTCGAGCTCGATGGCCGCGTGGCATTCGCGGCAGATCAGGAACTGGCCTTGGTGCGCGTGTTCCGGATGGTTGCAGCCGACGAAGGCGTTGAGCGAGGCGATGCGGTGTACCAGGCCGTTTTCCAGGAGGAAGTCCAACGCCCGATAGACGGTCGGCGGCGCGGCGCGGCGGCCATCCTGCTCGCTGAGTACCGCCAGGATGTCATAGGCGCCCAGGGGCTTGTGGCTTTGCCAGACCAGCTCCAGCACCCGCCGGCGTAGGGCGGTCAGGCGCAGTCCCTGCCGCGTGCACAGGGCATCGGCCTCAGACAGTGCGTTGTGCACGCAGTGAGAGTGGTCGTGTGGTCGGCTGGCGAGGGGTGTTTTAGGCATGAGCGGCGACGAGGTTGGTGAGAGACGTTATTATGTTACCCGTTATCGTCTCTTCGAGTGTCCATCGTGCCCCGACTTTTTCGTCTTTTTGTCGCTTTTACCTTCAGCTTGTTCGCGATCGGTTCGGCCCAGGCCGAGGTCCGGGTGTTGACCAGCATCAAGCCGCTGCAATTGATCGCCGCGGCCGTGCAGGACGGCGTGGCGATTCCCGAGGTGTTGCTGCCGCCGGGAGCCTCGCCGCACAACTATGCGTTGCGCCCGTCCGATGTGCGCAAGGTGCAGAGCGTGGATCTCTTGTACTGGATCGGCCCGGACATGGAAGGCTTCCTGCCGCGTGTCTTGAAGGGCCGCAGCCTGCCCTCGGTGGCGGTACAGGACCTACCAGGCATGAAGCTGCGGCGTTTTGCCGAAGACAGCCACTCCCACGCCGAGGAGGCCCACGCCGAGGAGGCCGACGAGCATGACCACGATCATCGCCCTGGCACCCTGGACGCCCACCTCTGGTTGTCGCCGGTCAACGCCCGGGTGATTGCCACTCGCATGGCGGCCGACCTGAGCGCCGCCGACCCGGCCAACGCCGCGCGCTACCAAGACAACCTGAAAGCCTTCAGCGAGCGCCTGGACGCCCTGGATACCCGCTTGAAGGCGCGCCTGGCTGGCATCGCCGGCAAGCCGTATTTCGTCTTCCATGAAGCCTTCGACTATTTCGAAGACGCCTATGGCCTCAAGCACACCGGGGTGTTCAGCGTCGCTGCCGAGGTGCAACCGGGGGCCCAGCACGTCGCGGCCATGCGCGCACGCTTGCAGCAGGTGGGCAAGACTTGCGTGTTCAGCGAGCCGCCCCTGCGTCCGCGCCTGGCAGAAACCCTGGTGGCCG
The DNA here is from genome assembly GCF_009380155.1 of Pseudomonas piscis. Taxonomy (GTDB): domain Bacteria; phylum Pseudomonadota; class Gammaproteobacteria; order Pseudomonadales; family Pseudomonadaceae; genus Aquipseudomonas; species Aquipseudomonas piscis. The sequence goes on from NZ_WHUV01000009.1 coordinate 81,133, forward strand.
GGCTGCCGGTGAAGCTGGCCGAGCTGGATGCCCTGGGTGGCTATACCCCGGCCTCCGCGACAGGCTATGAACAGGTGCTGGAGAAACTCGGCAACGACCTGGCCGGTTGCCTGGAGCAGCTGTAACCGGGTTTCCTGCACAGGCTTCATCCTTCGCGGGCCAGTCCGCTCCTGCTCGTTCATGGCAGGGGCGGCTGGCCCGCGAAGCGTTTCAGAGGGCGAACGGCAGGGCCACGCTGACCTGCTGGCGCTGGGCCAGGTAGCGCTGGAACTCCATTGGATCGTGGATCAGTACGTCCTGGCCGGCGAAGGTCTCGGCGGCGATCAGGCGCGACAGCCAGAAGCGCACACAGGCCACCCGCAGGATGGTTGGCCACAGCTCGGCCTCGGCGGCGGTGAATGGCCGCAGGGCCGCATAGGCACCCAGCAGGGCCCGGGCACGCTGGCCGTCGAGTACCCCTTGGGCATCGGAGCACCAGTCGTTCAGGGCGATGGCCACGTCATACAGCATCGGTCCCGAGCAGGCGTTGTAGAAGTCGATCAGGCCGGTCAGGTGGGTGCCTTCGAACATGGCGTTGTCGCGGAACAGGTCGGCGTGGATGTTGGCCCGCGGCAGGGCGAGGATCCTGGCCCTCTGTTCGACGATCTCTTGCAGCGCACGTTGCAGCAGGTCCTGGGCGGTACTGTCCAGGCGCGGCAGCAGCTTGGCGCCCTCTTTCTGCATCCAGTCCAGGCCACGATCGGTCTTGCGCTTGATCATGTTGTCCTTGGTGGCCACGTGCAGGTGGCCCAGCAGCTCGCCGACCTGGACGCAGTGCTGGGCGTTGGCCTGCTTGATGTGCTTGCCGGCCAGGCGCGGTTGCAGCAACGCCGGCTTGCCCGCCAGTTCCCGCAGGGCGATGCCGTCGGTGGTGCGCAGTGCGTAGGGCACCGGCAGGTCGGCTTCGTGCAGCACGTCCAGCAGTTCGATGAAGAACGGCATTTCCTGGACCGGACCGCGCTCGACCAGGGTCAGGACGAACTCGCCCTGTTCCAGGCTGATGAAGAAGTTGGTGTTTTCGCTACCAGCGGCAATCCCCTGGAAGTCAAGCAGGCGGCCGAGCCCGTACGGGGCGAGAAAGGTTTCCAGCTCGGGCCGAGCCAGGGGGGTGAACACAGACATGGTTGAGAACTGCCAGTACCGGCGCCGCTATCGAGACGGCGCCATTGAGTTGAAATGGGAGTGGCTTACCACTCGAAGATTTTCCACGATGGGATCAGCATATCCGGCTGGTCCGAACGGATGAAGTTGCCGTCGGAGCCATCGGCGCGCACCAGGAAGTAGGGCTTGCCACCTTTTGGCGTGACCTTGATCGCATACAGGAAGCCATTTTGCCGGTATTCCTGGATGGTCTTGTCGCCTTCCGTGCGAATGGTTACTTCCGGGTCGGCCGAAGGGGCGTCTTCCGCGGCGATCGCTGCCATGGAGGAGACTGCAATCAAGCCGGCCAGCAGCAAGCGATTTAGTGTGCGCATGATAACCTTGTCCCTTTGTCGTCAACGGTCCCGCTATTCTAGCGCCGGACCCGCCCAAAAGGTTGATCCTACTCATGAGCCAAGCCCCCCTCATCCTGGTGGACGGTTCGTCCTACCTATACCGCGCCTTTCATGCGCTGCCGCCGCTGACCACCTCCAAAGGCATGCCGACCGGCGCGGTCAAGGGCGTGCTGAACATGCTCAAGAGCTTGCGCAAACAGTATCCGCAAAGCCCCTTCGCCGTGGTGTTCGACGCCAAGGGCGGAACCTTCCGCGATGAAATGTACGCCGAGTACAAGGCCAACCGTCCGAGCATGCCGGACGACATGCGGGTGCAGATCGAACCCCTGCACGCCAGCGTGATCGCCCTGGGCTTCCCGCTGCTGTGCGTCGAGGGCGTGGAGGCCGACGACGTGATCGGCACCCTGGCCCGCAGCAGTTCGGCGGCGTCCCGGCCGGTGGTCATTTCCACCGGCGACAAGGACATGGCGCAGTTGGTGGATGGGCACATTACCCTGGTCAACACCATGTCCGGTAGCAGCATGGACGTGGAGGGCGTGAAGGAGAAATTCGGTGTCGCTCCCGAGCAGATCATCGATTACCTGGCGCTGATGGGCGACTCCTCCGACAACATTCCTGGCGTCCCGGGCATCGGTCCGAAGACCGCCTCGGGCTTGCTGGTGGGGGTCAACGGCGGCCTCAAGGAGCTCTACGAGCAACTCGATATCGTGCCTACCCTGCCGATTCGCGGGGCCAAGACCTTGCCGGCCAAGCTTGAAGAGCACAAGGAAATGGCGTTCCTTTCCTACCAGCTGGCTACCATCAAGGTCGACGTACCGCTGGAGGTGGGGCTGGATGACCTGCACCTGCGCGAGCCGGACCGCGAGAAGCTGGCAGAGCTCTACAGCCTGATGGAGTTCAAGAGCTGGCTCGACGAGCTGCAGCGTGATGCCAAGCGTGTCGAACTCGATTTGGCTGCGGCTCCGGTCGCTGCTGAGCAACCCGCGGCCGAGCAGGCGCCGCTGGAATTGCAGTACGAAACCATCCTCGAGCAGGCGCGTTTCGATGCCTGGCTGCACAAGCTCAAGGGCGCCAAGCTGATCGCCTTCGACACCGAGACCACCGGCATCGATGCACAGCAGGCGCAACTGGTGGGCCTGTCCTTCGCGGTCCAGGCGGGCGAGGCGGCCTATGTCCCCCTGGCCCATAGCTACCTCGATGCACCGCAGCAGCTGGATCGCGACGCGGTGCTGCTGGCCCTGAAGCCGTTGCTGGAAGACCCGAAGCTGCTCAAGGTGGGCCAGCACGCCAAGTTCGACATGAACATCCTGGCCAACTGCGCCATCGGTGGCGACCCGGCCAATGGCATCAGCATGCGCGGCGTGGCCTTCGATACCATGCTCGAGTCCTATGTGCTCAATTCCACCGCCACCCGCCATGACATGGACAGCCTGGCGCAGAAGTACCTGGATCACACCACGGTGAGTTTCCAGGACATTGCCGGCAAGGGCGCCAAGCAGCTGACGTTCGACCAGATCCCGCTGGAGCAGGCCGGCCCCTACGCCGCCGAAGACGCCGACGTGACCCTGCGCCTGCACCAGGCCCTGTTCGAAAAACTCAGCGCCATTCCGAGCCTGGCCAGCGTGCTGACCGATATCGAGATGCCGCTGGTGCCGGTGTTGGCGCGCATCGAACGCCAGGGCGCGCTGGTGGATGACAAGCTGCTGGGCGTGCAGAGCATCGAGCTGGGCGACAAGATGGTGGCCCTGGAGCGTGAGGCCTTCGCGATCGCCGGCGAGGAGTTCAACCTGGGCTCGCCCAAGCAGTTGGGCAGCATCCTCTATGACAAGCTGGGCCTGCCGGTGCTGAAGAAGACCGCCAAGGGCCAGCCATCCACCGCCGAAGAGGTCCTGGCCAAGCTGGCCGAGGACGACTACCCGCTACCCCGGGTGCTGATGCAGTACCGCTCCATGAGCAAGCTCAAGAGCACCTACACCGACCGCCTGCCGGAGCAGATCAACCCGCGTACCGGGCGGATCCACACCTCCTATCACCAGGCGGTGGCTTCCACCGGGCGCCTGTCGTCCAGCGACCCGAACCTGCAGAACATCCCGGTACGCACCGCCGAGGGCCGGCGTATCCGCCAGGCCTTCGTCGCTCCGGCCGGGTATAAGCTGCTGGCGGCGGACTACTCGCAGATCGAGCTGCGGATCATGGCCCACCTGTCCCAGGACGAAGGCCTGCTCAACGCTTTTCGCAACAACCAGGACGTGCATACCGCCACGGCCGCGGAAGTGTTCAAGGTCGAGCTCGGGGAAGTTACTTCCGAGCAGCGCCGCAGTGCCAAGGCCATCAACTTCGGCCTGATCTACGGCATGGGCGCGCAAAAGCTGGGCAAGGACATCGGCGTTGAGACCAAGCAAGCCAAGGCCTATATCGACACCTACTTCGCCCGCTATCCGGGGGTGCGCGAGTACATGGACCGCACTCGCGCCCAGGCGGCCGACCAGGGTTACGTGGAGACCATCTTCGGCCGTCGCCTGTACCTGCCGGAGATCAACTCCAACAAGCCCCAGGAACGGGCGGGCGCCGAGCGCACCGCGATCAACGCGCCGATGCAAGGCACCGCCGCGGACATCATCAAGAAGGCCATGGTGGCGGTGGACAACTGGCTGCAGGCCTCTGGCCTGGATGCCAGGGTCATCCTCCAGGTGCACGACGAACTGGTCCTGGAAGTCCGCGAGGACCTGGTGGACCAGGTGCGTGAGGAAATTCGCGGTTACATGAGTGGCGCCGCGACCCTGGATGTACCGCTATTGGTAGAGGTCGGGGTGGGAAATAACTGGGATGAGGCCCATTAAGGGGACTTTTCACCGATTTTTGCCGCGGCATAGTGTCGCGGCAAAAATGCCTGAAACGCCATTAGCACGAAAAATTTCAGCACTTATCGCCAATAGTTTTTGTTCGCGGCCGGAACTAAATCGAGCAACGCCCACTCAGAGTTACTGAATGGCTGGTGAAGCCCTTCAATGCTCCTATGTTGTGTTAAGTGTTGGCAGATATCTGGACCCCGCCCTAGCGGTCTAGAACTTGAACCCCGAACTTCCCCCTCCCCATATGAAGTCCGGGGTTTTTTTTGCCTGAAAATTGCCTGTGTGGCGACCATGCTGCGTTAAAAAGCGGCGGGAAATGCTCATTTAGGCCCCTAAACTCCGCTTTTTCACTGCACTTTTGCCCTGCTTGATCATCCCCCAGGCAATTTCCCCTACGTCCCTCAGGCCTCGATCTCGGCACCCTTGTCGGCCAACTCCAGCCACCTGGCGAGCACGGTGTAGGCCTCTTCCAGGCCCATGCGCTTGGGCGCGGAGAACAACTGGATGGTGATGGCGTCGCCCCAGCCCTTGCGGATCTGCGACTGGACCTTGAGCAGGGTGTTCTTGGCTGCGCCGTAGGTCAGCTTGTCGGCCTTGGTCAGCAGGATATGCATCGGCATGCCGCTGGCTACGGCCCAATCCAGCATCAGGGTGTCGAAGTCGGTCATGGGGTGCCGGATATCCATCATCAGGATCAGCCCCTTGAGGCTCTCGCGGCTGCCCAGGTAGGCCTCGAGGTGACGCTGCCAGTGCTGCTTGAGCGGGATCGGCACCTTGGCGTAGCCGTAGCCCGGCAGGTCGACCAAGCGGCGATCGTCGTCTAGCTTGAAGAAGTTCAACAGCTGCGTGCGCCCCGGGGTCTTCGAGGTGCGTGCCAGGCTGGCGTGGGTCAGGGTGTTCAGGGCGCTGGACTTGCCGGCGTTGGAGCGCCCGGCGAAGGCCACTTCGAAGCCGGCGTCATCGGGACACTGGTCGACCTTGGCGGCGCTGAGCATGAAAGTGGACTGTTGGCACAGACCGAGGATGGGGTTCTTCAGTTGCATGGGATTTCCGAATAGGGGCGATGCCGAGGGTGGGTGCGGCGAGCGGTGTCGTTTCCGTTTCAGTAACGCCAGTATATAATGCCGCAGATTTTGTGTGCGCTTTGTCCCAGCGTAGGATGAAGCTCACGAGAGCGATAAACCTTGTATGCGCATTAGAACGCAGCACGCTCTCAACCCTGAAAAGGTCGTTTTATGACGAAATGGCTGCTGGCTACCGGTCTCTTGATGCCGCTTTACAGCGTGCAGGCTACACAGGATCCGGAAGCTGTGTACAACCGTGTTTGTGGGGCATGTCATTCCGGCCAACTACCCACGGCGCCCCGCAAGGGCGACCAGGAAGCTTGGGCGCCGAGGCTGGCGCAAGGTATGGAGACGCTGGTGCAACACGTGACCCAGGGTTTCAAGGCGATGCCGCCGCGTGGTTTGTGCATGGACTGCAGTGCCGAGGATTACCGAGCCATCATCCACTGGATGAGCGAGTGATCCCGGTCCATAACTCTTAACCCTTAGCCGTAGTTGGATTAGCTGATGAACAAATTACTCGTGAGTCTGCTGTTGACCCTGGGCATCACTGGTGTTGCCCATGCCGCAGGCGACGCTGCTGCCGGTCAGGCGAAAGCCGCAGTCTGTGGCGCATGCCACGGTCCTGATGGGAACAGCATGGCGCCAAACTTTCCCAAGCTGGCGGGTCAGGGGGAAAAGTACCTGGACAAGCAGCTGCACGATATCAAGTCCGGCAAGCGCCAAGTACTGGAAATGACCGGCCTGCTGACCAACCTGAGCGATCAGGACCTGGCCGACATCGCCGCCTACTTCGCCAGCCAGAAAGGCAGTGTCGGCGCCGCCGATCCCAAGGTCGTGGCCCGTGGCGAAGAGCTGTTCCGTGGCGGCAAGCTGGACCAGGGCATGCCTGCCTGCACCGGTTGCCACTCGCCCAATGGCGCGGGTAACGCAGCTGCCGGCTTCCCGCACCTGGGCGGCCAGCACGCTCAATACGTAGCCAAGCAGCTGACCGACTTCCGTGAAGGCGCCCGTACCAACGACGGCGACACCATGGTCATGCGCAGCATTGCCAGCAAGCTGAGCAACAAGGACATCGAAGCCGTGTCCAGCTACATTCAGGGCCTGCACTGAGGCCGCTGCGATCAGTTGCCGGCAGGTGCATGGCCACGGCAACGTTAATGATCGATTAATCTGACGGTGCAAGCATAAAGGGTGGCTCAGGCCGCCCTTTTTTATGGTGCCAGCCGCTACACTAGCGAACTCAAGCCCGCCATGATCTGTCTGAAATCAGGTCGCGCGAGGCGCCTAAATCGTCCAGGAGTAAAGCATGCGTAATCTGATCCTCAGCGCCGCTCTCGTTACCGCCAGCCTGTTTGGCGTGACCGCTCAAGCCGCCGAGCCGCTTGAAGCCGGTAAACAATATGTCGAGTTGAGCAGCGCCGTTCCGGTTGCCGTGCCTGGCAAGATCGAAGTGGTGGAGCTGTTCTGGTACGGCTGCCCACACTGCTACGCCTTCGAACCCACCATCAACCCATGGGTCGAGAAGCTCCCGGCCGACGTCAACTTCGTACGGATCCCGGCCATGTTCGGTGGCATCTGGAACGTTCACGGCCAGCTGTTCATCACCCTGGAAGCCATGGGTGTCGAGCACGACGTGCACAAGGCCGTTTTCGAGGCCATCCACGGCGGCAAGAAACTCGCGACTCCTGAAGAGATGGCCGACTTCCTGGCTGGCGAAGGCGTCGACAAGGACAAGTTCCTCAGCACCTACAACTCCTTCGCCGTGAAGGGCAAGGTCGAGGACGCCAAGAAGAAGGCCCAGGCCTACCAGATCAGCGGCGTACCGACCATGGTGGTCAACGGCAAGTATCGCTTCGACCTGGGCACCTCCGGTGGTCCTGAAGGCGCGCTGAGCGTGGCCGACCAGCTGATCGCCAAAGAGCGCGCAGCCAAGTAAGCGCCGCCGCCATGCCGCGCTGGGGCTCGGAACGTATCGTTGGCCTGCATGATCCGCAGGTCAACGAACACCATTTAGCGTCGACCGGCCTGCCGGCTGACAGCCGCCTGCGCTTACTCAGTTTCAACATCCAGGTCGGCATCAGTACCGAACGCTATCGGCATTACCTCACCCGCGGCTGGCAGCACCTGCTGCCCCACAACGGCCGGGCGGACAACCTGCAGAAGATCGGCAGCCTGCTGGCGGATTTCGACCTGGTGGCCCTGCAGGAGGTCGATGGCGGCAGCCTGCGTTCGGGCTACGTCAACCAGGTGGAGCACCTGGCCCAGCTGGGTGCCTTTCCCTACTGGTACCAACAACTCAATCGCAACCTCGGACGCCTGGCCCAGCACAGCAACGGTGTGCTCAGCCGCATGCGTCCCTGGGCCATCGAAGACCACCCCCTGCCGGGCCCCAAGGGTCGCGGTGCGATCCTCCTGCGTTTTGGCGAAGGTCCGGAAGCGCTGGTGGTGGTGATGATGCACCTGGCGCTCGGCGCCCGGGCCAGGACCCGGCAACTGGCGTATATCCGCGAGTTGATCGGTGGCTACAAGCACCAGGTGCTGATGGGGGACATGAATACCCACGCCAGCGACCTGCTGGAACATTCCCCGCTGCGTGACCTCGGCCTGCTGGCGCCGCAATTGCAGGCGACCTTCCCTAGCTGGCGTCCGCAACGCTGCCTGGACCACATCCTGCTCAGCTCTGGCCTGGCGCTGGAGCGTGTCGAAGTCCTGGCCCAACCCATTTCCGATCACCTGCCGGTCGCGGTAGAGATTCGTCTGCCGGGTTCGCTCACGGCCGATGCATTGCCCGCGTTGAGTCCTGCCCCTCGCGGAACCGATGAATGAGCGACGACGCCCAACGCTGGAAAGAGAAATACCTCAAGAGCATCGAGCAACAGGAAAAGCTCGAGCGCCGTTGGGCTGCCCGCCTCGACTTGCTGCGCCGTGGCCTGGTGCGCAGCACCCTGGCGGCTGAGGGCACCGATCGCGCGGTCGACCAGTGCATGAAGGAAATGCGCGAGGTCGTGCGCACCGATGACATGGACGCCGGCCTTGCGGCCTTGATTCCGCGCCTGGAAAAAGCCGTGCTGGATTCCGAGCAGCGCCGGGAAACCCGCATCGACCAGATGAGCAGCGCCCTGACGGCCCTGGTCGCCCAGTTGCAGACCCTGCCCCTGCCCCGTGAAGTCAGCCGCCCGCTCAAGGCTTTCGCCAAGCAACTGGATGGCCGGGTGGGCCAGGCGCGGGAGATCCCATTGTTGCTGGGCGAGTTGAGCGCCCTGCAGGGCAAGGCCCTGAGCCAGTTGGAAAACCCGGTGGAGCCGGGGCGCCCGAGCCTGTTGCAACGTTTGTTCGGGACGCGAGATGCCAATGGGGAAACCGCTCCCGCGAGCGAAGCCGTGGCGCCGCCGCTACCCGTTCCAGCACCGGAGCAGCAGCCTCAGCTTCAAGACGCTGTGGATGACATGGCTCCGGAGCATGAGCCAACGCCAGCTCCCACTTCTGCTGCACCTGCAACCATTAGCGCTACCCAGGTCCCCGCCGTCGCGGCAGCGGAACCGGCGCCGGTAGATATCCTGCCCGAGCCTGCCTTCGAGCCTGTCGCGAGTGTCGAGTCCAAGCCAGAGCCAGTTGCCGATACTGACGCCGAGGTTGCGGCCCAGCCTGCGGTGGCGGCCTTTGTGCCTCCGGTCCTGGTTCGGGAAGAGGCCGCACCACAACAAGCAGTGGAACCCCAGGCCCTGGCCCAGGAACCTGAAGCGGATGCAGCACCCGTGGCACCGGCAATCGAGGTGGCGCCTGAGCCGGTAGCCGAGGCTCAAGCCGGCATACCCGAGGCCAGCAATCCCGATGAGCTGCTGCCCATTCCCGCAGCGGCGTTGCTCGACAGCCTGCCGTTGCCGGTGGCCATGGCCGAGGCCCTGGCGGCCATCGATCCCGAGCAGCCAGAGCAGGACGTGCTCTATGCCCTGCCGGACTCCCCCGAGCCGTCCTATAGCTCGGTGGCCAAGCACATCGAGCACACCCTGCTGGGCCTGCTCGATGACCTGAGCCTGCCGGAGCGGCACCGGCCCCAGGCCGAGGCCATGCGTGATCGCCTGCAACATGGGTTGAACTGGTACGAACTGCTGCCGATCCTCGATGATCTGGCGGTGTTGATGCTGGCCATCACCGACTCCGGCCAGCATGAGTTCGAGGATTACCTCAAGCAGCTCAACGAGCGCCTGGAGGCCTTCCAGAGCAACCTGCAGGCTGCCAGCGACGGGCATGCGGACATCAGCTCGGCAGCACGGGCCATGGACTCGCAGATCCGCGAGCAAGTCGATGGCCTGCAAAGCAGCATGCAGGAAGCGGCGGACCTGGATGACCTCAAGCAAGTTCTGGAAAGCCATCTGGAAGGCCTGCTGGGCACCATGGACCAGCACCAGAAGCAACGCGACGAGCGCGAGAAGGACATGGCCACCCGCCTGCAAAGCCTGGCGGCACGTGTGTCGAGCATGGAGCAGGAAGCCCAGGGTTATCGCGAGCACCTGGAAGAGCAGCGGCAGAAGGCCCTGGTCGACCCGCTGACTGGCCTGCCCAACCGTGCGGCCTGGAGCGAGCGCCTGGAGCATGAGGTGAGCCAATGGCAACGCCATGGCAATAGCCTGTTGCTGGCAATGCTCGACCTGGATCACTTCAAGCGGATCAACGACAGCTATGGCCACCTGGCGGGCGACAAGGTGCTCAAGATCATCGCCAACGTGCTGCGCAAGCGCCTGCGTGGTACCGACTTCATCGCCCGTTTCGGCGGCGAGGAGTTTGTCCTGCTGATGCCCGACACTCCATGGGCAGCGGGAACGCGTCTGGTGGAAACCCTGCGTGCGGCGATCGAGGCCTGCCCGTTTCACTTCAAGGGTGAGCCGGTGACGGTCACGGTTTCCATTGGCTTGAGCGCCTTCAAGGCCGGAGATCGCAGCGATCTGGTGATCAAAAGAGCCGATCAGGCGTTGTACCGGGCCAAGGATGCCGGTCGCAACCGGGTCGAGGCCGGCTGAGACGCCAGTTGCCTGCCGGCCCCGGCGTCGCAGTTTTGCCCATGATAGGCGGAGCAGTACGTTACACTGTTGCATTAATGTCCCAAGCGTACTGTTCCCAGCCATGAAATTCCTTGCCCTTGCCTTCTGCTCCCTGTTGATGCTCGCCGGCTGCGCCAGCGGCCCGCGTATCGACACCAGCCATCCCTCAGTCAACTACGACCAGCGTGCCCAGTTCATCATCGTCCACTACACCTCGGCGTCCATGGAGCGCTCCCTGGCCCTGCTGACCCATGGCCAGGTCAGCAGCCACTACCTGATCGGCGACGACAAGTCCGCCACCATCTACAAGCTGGTGGACGAGCAATACCGCGCCTGGCATGCCGGCGAGAGCCAGTGGCAAGGCCGGACCTGGCTCAACTCCAGCTCCATCGGCATCGAGATCGTCAACCCGGGCTTTCGCGATGGCCCCAATGGGCGCCTGTGGTACCCCTACAGCGAGGCGCAGATCCAGAACCTGATCGTGCTGCTCAAGGACATCAGCAAGCGCAACAACATTTCCCCGCGGCACATCATCGGCCACAGTGATATCGCGCCGCTGCGCAAGCTCGACCCGGGCCCGCTGTTTCCCTGGAAGCGCCTGGCCGAGGCGGGCCTGGGCCTGTGGCCCGATGCCCAGGCCGTGGCACGCCAGCAAGCGTTCTATGGAGCCAGCCTGCCGAGCATCAGCTGGTTCCAGCAACAGTTGGCGCGCCTGGGTTACGCCACCCCGCAGACCGGCGAGCTGGACGTGGCCACCCGGCATGTCCTGGCGGCCTTCCAGATGCACTACCGGCCAGGTCGTTTCGATGGCACCCCGGACGCCGAGAGCGCGGCGATCTTGCAGGTCCTCAACCAGACAAAATAATGACGCCGCCGGACGGTCCGCGCCGATTGCCCAATCAGTTGCTATAACTCATTGGTAATCCTTCGGATGTTCCATGATGCCGGCCGCCCGCGAGACCCCGCGCACCTGGTTCCATCGCCCCTGGTTGCTGGCGATGCTGGCGGCTGTCCTGAGCGCGGCGGTGCTGATGCTGGGCAGCGTTGGGGTGGCCATGCACGAGGTCCAGCAGCGCGAAAGCGAGCAGATGAACGCCCAGGGCCGGCGCTTCCTGGAGCGCCTGGAGCAGCTCTTCCGGCAACTGCGCGAGGGCCTGGATACTCTTGAGGGGCAGCCGCTGCGCGGGTGCAGCGCGGACATGGTTGCGGTGCTGCAACAGGTCAGCTTCAACTATCGCTTCATCTATGAAGCGGCCTACATGGATGCCGACCAGACCTGCTCCAACTGGCCCCGGCAAAACCTTGCGACTTCTCCCCGACCGGCGGATATCCGCGGGCCCACCTACAGCTACTGGCTCAATACCTCGGCCCAGCCCAACGAAAACCTGGCGGCGCTGATGCTCGGCCGGGGCAATTTCCGCGTGGCCACCTCGCGCGGGCACCTGAGCGACGTGGTCGACCTGCCGTCCGGCGGCAGCCTGATGGTGGTGGTCGACCACGGCGCCCGGGCCATACCGGTACTGGGCCAAGCCCGTTCCTGGCCGCCGGAGCAACCCTGGCAGGATGATCGCAGCCGGCCGTTGCAGGTGACCCGCGACTTGTTGGTGTACCGCATGCCGACCCGCAATCCCGAATACCAACTGGTGCTGATCACGCCACGGGCCAGCATGCAGGCCGAGTTGCTCGATGGCTGGTGGTGGCTGCTGCCGACCAGCCTGCTGCTGGCGCTGTTCATCGGCGCCCTGGTGTATCAGTTGGCGCGCCAGCGCCAGTCCCTGGGTGCCGAATTGCAGGGGGCCTTGCGTCGTAACGAACTGCAGGTGCTGTACCAGCCGATCTTCGATCTCAACAGCCGGTTGTGCGTGGGGGCCGAGGCTCTGCTGCGCTGGCGGCGTCCGGACGGCACCTTGACCAGTCCCGAACTGTTCATCCCCCTGGCGGAGAACACCGGGCAGATCCGCCAGATCACCGATTTCGTCCTGCAACGCCTGCTGGAGCAACTGGGACATGTGCTGCGGGCCAATCCGCAACTGTATATCTCGGTCAACCTGGCGGCCTGTGACGTGATGGTGCCGCGTGTCGGCCGGGTCATGGCCAGGCTGCTGGCGTTGCACCGGGTCGCGGCGCGGCAGATCGCCTTCGAGGTGACCGAGCGTGGGCTGATCGACGTGGTAGTGGCGCGCAACAACCTGCAAGCCCTGCGGGATGTCGGGCACAAGGTGCTGATCGATGACTTCGGCACGGGATACTGCAGCCTGGCCTACTTGCAGAACTTGCCGGTGGATTGCCTGAAGATCGACAAGGCGTTCGTCGACGCCCTCGGTCACGATGCCGCCAGCAGCGGCGTGGCCCCGCACATCATCCGCATGGCCCATGCCCTGAAGCTCAAGGTGATCGCCGAAGGCATCGAATGCGAGGACCAGGCCGTGTTGCTGAGCAGCGAAGGCGTCAACTTCGGCCAAGGCTGGCTGTTCGCCCATGCCCTGAGCGCCTTGCAGTTCACCGAGTTGATTACCCGTGGCCGACGCCTGGTGGCCAGGCGCCTGGACGATGAAGCCTGAACCCTAGAGCGGCAGGGCCAGGTAGAACTGGGTGCCCTGCCCGGGCCGCGAGTAAACGCCCATGCGCCCGCCATGGAGCTGGACGATTTCCTTGCACAACGCCAGCCCCAGGCCGGCGCCGCCCTTCTTGCGTCCCACCTGGACGAAAGGTTCGAAGATCCGCCCCTGCTGGCCATAGGCGATGCCTTCGCCGTTGTCCTCGACGCTGACGATCACCCGTTCGCCGTGGCGTCGGGCCTGCAGGCGGATCTGCCCACCGCGGGCGGTGTGGCGCAAGGCGTTGTCCACCAGGTTGTCCAGTACCCGTTCCAGTTGCGGGCGGTCGGCATGCAGGCGCGGCAGCGGCGCCTGGATCTCCAGCAGCAGCGCGATGTCCTGTTGTTGCGCCTGCTCGCTGAAGCGCCCCTGGGTCTGTTCCAGCAATTCGTCCAGGGAGCAGGGCGCGAGGGTCAGCTTTTGCAGGCCGTTCTGGTAGCGGGAGAAGTTCAGCAGGTCGTTGATCAGTTGCATCAGGCGCTGCATTTCTTCGTTGACGGTATTGAGCAGGTCGGTTTCCCGGGACTCCTCGGCAAAATGCAGGCGCTCCTGGAGCAGTCCGAAGGCCATGTGCATGCCGGTGACCGGGGTACGCAGCTCATGGGAGGCGCGTAGCACGAACTCGCTGCGCACACGCTCGAAGGCTCGCTGCTCGGTGACATCGTGCAGCACCATCACCGCTCCGAGGATATGCCCCTGGGTATGGCACACCGGAGTCAGGCTGTAGGTCAGCAGGCGGGCTTCGCCGTCGACCTCGATATCCAGGTCCTCCGGTGCCCGCTCCAGGTTGCCGCCGCGCAGCACCAGTTGCAGCTGCTCGTCCAGCTCCGGGCGTTGCAAGGCGCTTCCCAGGCCTTGGCCAAGGCGCTCCTGGTCCCAGCCGAGCTGGCGCTGGGCCACCGGGTTGAGGTGCTCCAGCCGGCCCTGGCGGTCGATCATCAGCAAGCCGTCGTCGATGCTGTCGAGCACGGCCTGCAGGCGTTGCTGGCCGGCCAGCAGTTCATCGACATTGGTTGCCTGATGCTGGCGCAGGACTTCGGCCATGATCCCGAAGCGCCGGGTCAGCAGGTTCATTTCCGCCGGGCCGGAGATCGGCAGGGTAACGTCGAAATTGCCTTGGCTGATCTTGTCCGCCGCCTTGGCCAGGGCCTCGATCGGGCCGCCGAAGCGCCGGGCGATGGAGTGGGCGGTAATGAAACCGATGATCAGCACCGCCAGGCCTACCAGCCCCAGCAGGCCGGCCACCAGCAGCGCCCGGCCACGGGTCTGGTGCTCCACTTCGCTGATGTTGTCCAGGGCGCGCTTGTGTTCGTTGATCAGGCCCCCGCGCAGGGTATTGAAGCGCTCGGTCAGCTCGTTGTTGTTGCTCAGGCTGGAGGTGCTGTGTTCGAAAGCCTCGAAGAAGCTGACGTAGTCGCTGCGCGCCTGCTGGAAGCCACTCTGTCCCTTTTGTTGCTGTTCATGGGCGATGCCCTGGTCGAGCAATTCCAGGTAGTGCTGCCGGGAGGCTTGCAGAGCCGCCGGATCGGGCTTGTTGCTGAGCATGAGGATCAGCTGGTCGCCGAGGGTCTGGCGCAGCTTGAGCCCCAGGTCCAGGGTGATGAAGTTGTTGCGGATCAGCGATTCCTGGGTACTGGCCATCTGCATCACGCTGACCAGCCCCAGCACCAGGCCGAGCAAGGCCACGGTGATCAGGGCGGAGATGCTGAGAAACAGCCGGGTCCGCAGTTTTATCGCGAGCTTCATGGGGTCCCGTTCACAGGTTGTACTGCTTGCGTTTGCGATACAGCGTCGAAGCATCGATGCCCAGGGTCTTGGCGGCCTGGTCCAGGGTGTCGCTGGTGGCCAGTACCGCGCCGATGTGGGCCTTCTCCAGTTCATCCAGGCTCAGCGCGGCGCCGATCCGCGGGGCGTTGTTGGTGGGCTGCTCGGCCATGCCCAGGTGGCTGATTTCCACCCGCTCCTGGGGACAGATGATGCTCGCGCGTTCCACCACGTTGCGCAGTTCGCGGATGTTGCCCGGCCAGCGGTAGTTGAGCAGCGCTTCCCGGGCTTCGTCGCTGAAGCCGCGGGCTGGCCGCGAGTACTCCTTGACGAAGCGCGCGAGGAAACGATCGGCCAGGGTCAGGATGTCCTCGCTGCGTTCACGCAGGGGCGGCAGGTGCAAGGTGATGACGTTCAGGCGGTACAGCAGGTCTTCGCGAAAGCGCCCATCGCGCACCATGTCTTCCAGGTTGAGGTTGGTGGCGGCGAGGATGCGAACATCGGCCCGACGGGTCACCGGATCGCCGACACGCTCGTATTCCTTGTCCTGGATGAAGCGCAGCAGCTTGGGTTGCAGGGTCAGCGGGAAGTCGCCGATCTCGTCGAGGAACAAGGTCCCGCCGTCGGCCTGGTTGACCCGGCCCAGGGTGCTTTCGCTGGCGCCGGTGAAAGCGCCCCGGCTGTGGCCGAACAGCTCGCTTTCCATCAGTTCGGCGGTCAGCGACGGGCAGTTGATGGTCACGCAGGACTTCTTCGCGCGTTTGCTCCAGCCATGGATGGCCCGGGCCAGCTCGCCCTTGCCGGTGCCGGACTCGCCGAGGATGAGGATGTTGGCGTCGGTGCTGGCCACCTGGCGTGCGGTTTCCAACACCACCTTCATGGCTGGGCTGTGGGAGTCCAGGCCGTCGCTGGGTTTGCGCACTTCGCCTTCCAGGGCTTCCAGGCGCGCCGAGAGCTGGCGTACCTCCAGCTGCTTGGCGGTGGCCAGGCGCAATTGATCGGGGCTGCAGGGCTTGACCAGGTAGTCGGCGGCGCCGGCCTGGATCGCATCCACTGCGGTGTCCACGGCGGAGTGTGCGGTGACGATCACCACCCGCATCCAGGGAGCCTGGACGCGCATCTGGGCCAGGACGTCGAGACCGTTGTCTTCACCCAGGCGCAGGTCGAGGAAGCACAGGTCGAACACCTGGCGCTGCAACAAGGTATCCGCCTGGGCCGCGCTGTTGGCGGTGGCGACGGTATAACCCTCATCTTCCAGGCAGTAACGGAAGGTGCGAAGGATGGCGGATTCATCATCCACCAACAGGATGCGGCCTTGATTTTCCGGCGCTGACTCCATTTTTCCTGGGCTCCTTATATAGACGATCTTATTTAGTCCCGGAAAAATCGGGCAAGTTGCAAGGTTGATTCTGATCCATTCTGCGGCTTGCAGGTTAGATCTCTCCGAGACGAATAGCTAACCCACTGAAACACATGATGTTTTCAATAATGGGGCGGTTCCGCTCAGATGCCGGTCTGTATCAGGCTGCTCGCCGTTCGGCAAAGTTCCCACCACAAGTCAGAAGGTGTTCGATCCTGCACAAGGCGATCGTGCATTTCGCACGGCCCGGCAAGCGGGCATCGTGCAGGATGCGTCTCGTCAGGTTTCGATGAGTTTTCATAACTATATGATTTTGTTGGTTTTTTTATTTGTTACAAAGCTGGCATGCAGCCTGCAATACCTCTCCCACATCGCATAACAACATCTCAACCGCTGTGGGAGGTATTTCAGGATGAATCGCCAACGTCTCGCCCAAATGCGTATCGCGCCGCTGCACTTGCAACAAGGCTTGTTCGCCAGCCTTGCCCTGCTGGTCACCCTGATCGCCGGGCAGCAATTGCAGCGCTGGCAAGACAGCGAAGCGCCCGCTCCCCGTGTAGCGGTCCAGCACATGACCCAGACCCATTTCGCCCCGGTGAGCGGCCAGTTCACCGAAGCACCCCTTGCACAATTGATGACCGTCGACCAGGCACAACCGGTGCTTGAGTCGCCCCGCGAGGAGCGCTGGGTGTTCTAGACGGCCTGGGCACCGCGGTCGTGCCGGCCTTGCGGCGGCGTCGACTGTCCATGCAGGTAGCGTTTCCAATAAAGAAGAGTAAGGAGAATCATCATGCTGAGTTGGGCAATCACATTCCTGATCATCGCCATCGTCGCTGCCGTGTTGGGCTTCGGTGGTATCGCGGGTACGGCCACCGGAATCGCCAAGATCCTCTTCGTGGTGTTCCTGGTGATGTTCATCGCTTCGTTCTTCTTTGGCCGTCGCGGCCGGGGCTGACCATGGGGTTCTCCTACAAGACTCTGGCCGCTGTCGTGCTGCTGGGCGCCAGTACCCTGGCGAGCGCAGCCAACGACGGCCAGGCACGCGCCAACCAACTGCTGAACTCGGATCCACAGTTCCGCAAGACCTGGCAAGACGTCGTGCAGAAGGAAGAGCGCCTGCCCGAATGGGTGATGAACCTGTCGGGCGAGGCCGAGCAAATGAATGCAGTGCAGGAGGATGGCGACAAGTACCTGGTGGGCCCCCTGTGCGAAACCGCCCAGAGTTGCCGCAACCAGCGCCTGATCGTGGCCTTCGGTTTCGATAAAAAGCATGCCTATGCATTGCTGGTGGAAGTGCCTGCGGGGCTGCCCGCCGACAAGTCGCCCACCCGGCATGCCAACTACCGGTTTCTCGGCAAGCCCGAGCCCGGTATGCAGGAATTGCTTAAAGAGCAGCTGAGAAAGGACCCGAACTGGTATTGAGTCCGGGTCAGGCGAATAGACGAAAGGGCCAGGTGCGCTTTCGGCTGTTGCACGACCCGAGGAGGGCACGTGCATGACCAGGGGGCCGGGACGTTCTGATCCACCAGAGATCGGAGTGACCTAGGGGTACAGGGAGTGCCTCCGCGAGGGCCGGGTCAGGAAAAAGCGACGGCGCAAGCTCCCAGGTCGGCATCGACCTGATGAGCTTGCGGCGTGCTTGGACAGGAAAAAGACCCGATCTAGAGCCCTTGGCAAGAAAACCCACAGTGCGAACTGAAAAATCTTCCTTTGACTCCGGTCAAACGTTACCTGGTGTTTCTCTGCGACCGTATATCGAGAAACTTTCCGGGAAATCCGGAAGGTTCAAGGGCACCCGAAACAGAACATTCCTAAATTTTTTTAGACCTTTTCCTGACCCTTCCGACAAGCCTGCACGCCGCCTGAAATGGCCGTTTCACGGCATTCTGGCCTGCCGAAATGTCGTATTCGAACCGGTTGGGACGCTCGTTTTGTTTCGAAAAACTCATGCCGATTCGGCATAGGGTAGGCGTTTACGGCATTAGACGCGCCACCCTTGCATCGGAATAGTTGCGCCTTTTTTCGCCTGCAGAGAGCCGTCATTGCTCGCTCGGGATGACCTTATACGGGGGCCGATGCACAGACTTTTCCGCCATTGAGCGTTGCAGTTCGCGCATCTGCCCGAGTCCAACTGAAGTAAGGGTAATGATATGAAGAAGGCCAAATTAAGCCTCGCCTGGCAGATCCTCATCGGTCTGGTCCTGGGTATTGCGATCGGCGCACTGCTCAATCATTTCAGCGCTGAAAAAGCCTGGTGGATCAGCAACGTCCTGCAACCTGCGGGCGATATCTTTATCCGCTTGATCAAGATGATCGTGATCCCGATCGTCATCTCCTCGCTGGTGGTCGGCATCGCCGGTGTCGGCGACGCCAAGAAGCTGGGCCGCATCGGCCTCAAGACCATCATCTACTTCGAGATCGTGACCACCATCGCCATCGTCGTCGGCCTGCTGCTGGCCAACCTGTTCCATCCGGGCGCAGGCATCGACATGAGCACCCTGGGCACCGTGGACATCTCCAAGTACCAGGCCACCGCGGCCGAAGTGCAGCATGAACACGCCTTCATCGAGACCATCCTCAACCTGATTCCGTCGAACATCTTCGCGGCCATGGCCCGTGGCGAGATGCTGCCGATCATCTTCTTCTCGGTGCTGTTCGGCCTGGGCCTGTCGAGCCTGCAGGCCGACCTGCGCGAGCCGCTGGTGAAGATGTTCCAGGGCGTTTCGGAAACCATGTTCAAAGTCACCCACATGATCATGAACTACGCCCCCATCGGCGTATTCGCACTGATCGCGGTGACTGTCGCCAACTTCGGTTTCGCCTCGCTGCTGCCTTTGGCCAAGCTGGTGATCCTGGTCTACGTGGCCATCGCTTTCTTCGCCTTCGTGGTCCTGGGGCTGGTCGCACGCCTGTTCGGCTTCTCGGTGATCAAGCTGATGCGCATCTTCAAGGATGAGCTGGTGCTCGCCTACTCCACCGCCAGTTCGGAAACCGTGCTGCCGCGAGTGATCGAGAAGATGGAAGCCTACGGCGCGCCGAAGGCGATCTGCAGCTTCGTGGTGCCTACCGGCTACTCCTTCAACCTCGACGGCTCGACCCTGTACCAGAGCATCGCGGCGATCTTCATCGCCCAGCTGTACGGCATCGACCTGTCCATCAGCCAGCAACTGCTGCTGGTCCTGACCCTGATGGTCACTTCCAAGGGTATCGCCGGGGTTCCGGGCGTGTCCTTCGTGGTCCTGCTGGCCACCCTGGGCAGCGTCGGCATCCCGCTGGAAGGCCTGGCCTTCATCGCCGGTGTCGACCGCGTGATGGACATGGCGCGTACCGCCCTGAACGTGATCGGCAACGCCCTGGCGGTGCTGGTGATTGCTCGCTGGGAAGGCATGTACGACGACGCCAAGGGCCAGCGCTACTGGAACTCCCTGCCGCACTGGCGCAGCAAGGAGAAGCTGCCAGCCGGCGAGATCTCCAAGGGCTGAGCCGCCTGACGCCCGCCCGCCACCCTGGTGGGCCCGCGCAACAGACAAACCCCGGTCGATCCGGGGTTTGTCGTTTCTGCAGCCCCCGCTATCATTCGCGGCATCTTCCGAGGGATATGACCGATGCTCAATGGCCTGTGGCTTGGCTTCTTTATCGTTGCAACCGTTTCCGCCCTGGCGCAGTGGCTGGTGGGGGGCAACGCCGGGATCTTCGCCGCCATGGTGGAAAGCATCTTCGCCATGGCCAAGCTGTCGGTGGAGGTCATGGTGCTGCTGTTCGGTACCCTGACCCTGTGGCTGGGCTTCCTGCGGATCGCCGAGAAGGCCGGCATCGTCGAATGGCTGGCCAAGGTCCTCGGCCCGCTGTTCAAGCGCCTGATGCCGGAAGTGCCGCCGGGCCATCCGGCCCTGGGCCTGATCACCCTGAACTTCGCCGCCAACGGCCTGGGCCTGGACAATGCCGCCACGCCCATCGGCCTCAAGGCCATGCGCGCCCTGCAAGAGCTCAACCCCAGCGCCACCACCGCGAGCAACGCGCAAATCCTGTTCCTGGTGCTCAACGCATCGTCCCTGACCCTGTTGCCGGTAACTATCTTCATGTACCGCGCCCAGCAAGGCGCGGCGGACCCGACCCTGGTATTCCTGCCGATCCTGCTGGCCACCAGCGCCTCGACCCTGGTGGGCCTGCTGTCGGTGGCGGTGATGCAACGCCTGCGGTTGTGGGATCCGGTGGTACTGGCCTACCTGGTTCCCGGTGCCCTGGCCCTGGGGGCCTTCATGGCGCTGTTGGCGAGCTTGTCGGCGGCGGCCCTGGCATCGCTGTCGTCGATCCTCGGCAACCTGACGCTGTTCGGCCTGATCATGCTGTTCCTGGTGGTCGGCGCGCTACGCAAGGTCAAGGTCTACGAGGCTTTCGTCGAGGGTGCCAAGGAGGGGTTCGACGTCGCCAAGAACCTGCTGCCGTACCTGGTGGCCATGCTGTGCGCCATCGGCGTGCTGCGGGCTTCCGGCGCCCTGGACTTCGGTCTCGACGGGATCCGCCACCTGGTGGCCTGGGCCGGTTGGGATACGCGCTTCGTCGATGCCCTGCCCACCGCCATGGTCAAGCCGTTCTCCGGCAGTGCAGCCCGGGCGATGCTGATCGAAACCATGAAGAGCCAGGGTGTGGACAGCTTCCCGGCGCTGGCGGCGGCGACTATCCAGGGCAGCACCGAAACCACCTTCTATGTGCTGGCGGTGTATTTCGGTGCGGTGGGTATCCAGCGGGTCCGGCACGCCGTGGGCTGCGCCCTGCTGGCGGAGTTTGCCGGCGTGGTTGCGGCGATCGCTGTCTGCTACTGGTTCTTCGGCTGATCCTGCGCCGGCCTGCCGGCGCAACGGACCTCAGCGTTTCTCCACCTGGTTGCCCTGCCCCACGGCCCAGTCCACCACCTGGCGGGCCAGCACGTCGCTGGCCTGGCCGAACCCGGTCACCACTGCCGGCACCTGGGTCTCGGCCAGCGGCTGGCGTACCTCGAAGCGTCGGCTGGCGAGGATCTTCTGGTCAGCACCACGGATCAACCGCGCATCCAGGCGTATCACCACCTGGGCGGCCTTGCCCTGGTATTCGGTCTGGAACGCTTGCAGGTCGCCGCCCAGGGCCAGGTCGGTCTGCAAGTTGCTGTCGTCGGTGCTCAACAGCTGGACCCGGCCATCGCGCTGGAACCCGTCCAGCAGCCGGTTGCGCAGCAGGATCGGCGCCGGGTCGGTCCAGCGGGAGGCCTTGTAGCTGCTGAGCAGGTCGCCCTGGGGGATCACCGCGATCCGCGCACTGTTCAGGGCATCGCTGGCCTGGGGCTTGAGCAGTTGCAGCGACCACGGCAGGGCCTTGCCCGGGGTGCTGGCCTGGCCCACCGGCAAGCGGTAGATATCCAGCGGCTCGCTCTGGGGCAGGATCGAGCAGCCACCAAGGGCCAGGACGGTCCCCAGGGCCAGGGGGGCAAACAGGCGGCTGGCACGCATCATGGCGTGAACTCCTTGTTCTTCTCGTTACCCAGCAGGTAACCACCGGGGTTGGCTTCCAGGCGGCGGGTGATGGCCCGCAGCGAGCTCATGGTCTCGCGCAATTCGCGCACGGCCGGTGCCAGGCCATTGAGGCCCTGCATGCCGTTGCTCAGCGAGTCCTGGTTGTCGTTCAGCAGCTGGTTGAGGGTGGCGCTGCTTTGCTCCAGGGAGCGCATGGCCTGCTGGGCGCTGCCGAACATCTGCCGGCCCTGGTCGTTGAGCAGGCCGTTGGCGTTGCGCATCAGCGCGGTGGTCTGCTCGAGCATGGCGCTGGTCTGCTTGGTGATGATCCCCAGTTGCTGCATCAGCTGGCGCAAGTCGTTGCGCTGCTCGGCGATGCTGGCGGTGGTCTTCTGCAGGTTATCCAGGGTACTGCCGACCCGGTCCACGTTCTCCGGGGAGAACAGCTGGTTGGCGTTGTGCAGCAGCAGGTTGACCCCGGTCATCAGGTCGTCGCTGTTGTTCAGCAGCCGGGCGATGGGCGATGGCGAGGCGGTGATGCTCGGCAGGTGGCCGTTCTTGCCCTTGAGCGGCGGGCTTTGCGGGGTGCCGCCGCTGAGCTGGATGATCGAGGTGCCGGTGATGCCGGTCAGCGCCAGTTTGGCTTGGGTGTCTTCCTTGATCGGCGTGTCGCCGCCCAGGCGGATCTGCGCCAGCACCCGGCGCGGGTCCTTGGGATCCAGGCGCAGGTTGACCACGTCGCCGACCTTGATCCCGCTGTACTGTACCGAGCTGCCCCGGGACAGGCCGCTGACCGCTTCGTTGAAGACGATCTCGTAGTCCTGGAAGGCGCTGTCGACGCTGGACTTGGCCAGCCACAGGCCGAACAGCAAGGCGCCGGCCACCAAGATCACCGTGAACAGGCCGATCAGTACGTGATGGGCTCGGGTTTCCATATCATCCCTCGTTGGTCGGTGTCGCGGCCTGGTACGCCGCGCGGCCCCGGGGGCCGTGGAAGTATTCGTGGATCCAGGCGTCCGCAGTCTCGGCGACGATATCGATGGCATCGGCCACCAGCACCTTCTTCTGCGCCAGTACCGCCACCCGGTCGGTGATGGTGTAGAGGGTATCCAGGTCATGGGTGACCAGGAACACGCTCAGGCCCAGGGCATCGCGCAGGGTCAGGATCAGTTGGTCGAAGGCGGCGGCGCCCACCGGGTCGAGGCCGGCGGTGGGCTCGTCGAGAAACAGGATGTCCGGGTCCAGGGCCAGGGCGCGGGCCAGGGCCGCGCGCTTGATCATGCCGCCGGACAGCGACGCGGGGTACTTGTCGGCCGCCGACAGCGGCAGGCCGGCCAGGGCCAGCTTCACCGCCGCCAGGTGCTCGGCGTCGGCGCGTGACAGGCCGGCATGTTCGATCAGCGGCAGGGCGACGTTCTCGGTCACCGTCAGCGAGGTGAACAGCGCGCCCTTCTGGAACAGCACGCCGAAACGTCGCTCCACCAGCGAGCGCTGTCGCTCCGGCAAGCTCGGCAGGTCCTGGCCGAATACCCGTACCGAACCCTCGCTGGGCTGGCGCAGGCCGACGATACTGCGCAGCAAGACCGACTTGCCGCTGCCCGAGCCACCGACCACGCCGAGGATCTCGCCCTTGTACACGTCCAGGTCGAGGTTCTCGTGCACGCTCTGCTGGCCGAAGCGGTTGCACAGCCCGCGAACCTCGATCACCGCCTCGGCGGGCGCGCGCGGCGGGCGGCTCACCAGCCCATCTCCATGAAGAACAGCGCGGCCACGGCGTCGATGACGATCACCACGAAGATCGACTGCACCACCGCGGAAGTGGTGTGTGCGCCTACCGACTCGGCGCTGCCACTGACCTTGAAGCCTTCCAGGCAGCCGATGGCGGCGATCAGGAAGGCGAATATCGGGGCCTTCACCAGGCCCAGGAGAAAGTGTTTCACGCCGATATCCGAATGCAACAGCGAGAGGAACATCGCCGGTGAGATGTCCAGCGACAGCGCGCAGACCACCCCGCCGCCGATGATGCCCGAGAGCATCGCCAGGAAGGTCAGCATCGGCAGCGCCACCAGTAGCGCCAGGACCCGGGGCAGCACCAGCAATTCCATGGGGTCCAGGCCCAGGGTGCGAATCGCGTCGATTTCCTCGTTGGCCTTCATCGAGCCGATCTGCGCGGTGAAGGCGCTGGCGGTACGCCCGGCCATGAGGATGGCGGTCAGCAGCACGCCGAATTCGCGCAGGAAGGAAAACGCCACCAGGTCCACGGTGAAGATGCTGGCGCCGAATCCAGCCAGCACCGTGGCGCCGAGGAAGGCCACCACCGCCCCCACCAGGAAGGTCAGCAAGGCGACGATGGGCGCGGCGTCCAGGCCGGTCTGCTCGATATGCGCCACCACCGGGGTGATGCGCCAGCGCCTGGGATGCAACAGGCCGCGGGCCAGGGTCTCGAGGATCAGGCCGATGAAGCCCAGGACCTTCAAGGTGTCGTGCCAGACGGTGTAGACCGAGCCGCCGATGCGCGAGAGCAGTTGTATGCCCACCGGGATTTCCGGTTGCTTGACCGGCACGCAGAAGTCGTTCAGCGAGCTGTAGACGGTTTGCAGCAGGGCACGGTCGGCGGCGGACAGGGTGCAATCGGGATGCTCGGCGCTGCGTCCCAGGCGCTCGGCACCCAGCAGCTCCACCAATAGCGAGGCGCCGGCGGTGTCCAGGGCGCCGAGGCCATTGAGGTCGATGTGGGTGTCGCTATCGTAGCGCCCGGCCAGGGATTGGCTGAGGCGCTTCAGGTCGCTGTAGTGCGCCAGCGTCCAGTCGCCGTGGATGCGCAATTGCGCCGGAGAGTGGGCAAGATCCAGTTGAGCGGTGCCGGGCGTCACGCTGGTAGTCATAAGCTCCAAGCTTGTATGGCCATTTTGCAGTGCTACGTAATAGCACGATCCACATTACTTTGCCTCGCCGGGCTTGGCCGCCTGTTGATCTGGATCGTCGATCTGGAAGCGCAGCACGCCGATCACCTGGCCGTCCTCGGTGACGACCCGGACCTGCCATTTGCCGGCGGGGTTGGCCGGGAAGTTCTGCTTGTGGGACCAGGCGCGGTAACCCTCCTTACGCCCGCCGTGGATGTCCAGGGCGATGCGGTCCACCTCGCTGCCGTTGAACTGCCAGACATGGTAGATGCGCTCGTCCAGGCCCCGCGGCGCGTTGATCGCGGTGTAGGCGTACAGGCCATTGCCACGCACTTGGCTGGCGCTGAGGGTTTCCAGGCTGGCGCCTGGAGTACGGTCCTGGAGCTGGGTACTGATGGCGTCCTCGGTCAGCCACAGGGTGGCCGGTGGCACCCAGGAGCGCAGCAGCCAGCCGGTGCCGCCGATGGCCAGGGTGATGCACAGCACGGTCAGGGCGCTGCGTACGCTGCGGATCGGCAGGATCGAGGCCAGGCTCGGGAAGGACAGCAACATGGCGGTGCCCAGGGCCAGCTTGAAGCTCTGGGCGGTGGTCAGGTGCAGGATCAGCGGCAGCGCCGTCAGCAGCACGGCGAACAACGTCAGCGTATGCAGGGCCAGGAACAGCCAGCGGCGAGGGGCCAGCCACTTGTAGTACAGCGGGTCGGTGATGGACACCAGGGCCGCGGCGCCCAGTAGCCCGGTGAACGCCAGTTGGCCGCTGTTCCAGCTGGTGGTGATGAAAAAGAACGGCAGGACGAAGAACAGGCTTTCCTGGTGGATCATCTGCGTGGCATAGCGCAGCAGCGGCTGCGGGATCTCGCGCTTGAAAACCTGGGCGAACAGCTGGGTCAGGCTGTTTTCCAGCATCAGCCAGACCCAGCTCACCAGCATGATGATAGCGATCCATGAGGCCAGGCCCTGTTGCCGGTCCACCAGGATGAAGCTGCAGACCCCCGAGATGAAGCCGCCGAGTGCGATGACCCCGGGGTAGCGCTTGATCAGTTCCAGCAGGCGCTGTATGTGTCGGTTCCAGTCGGGCATCGGCAGCAGGTCACGGTCAGGGTGGGAAAAAGCGCGACAGGATAACGTTGGCGGCTGCCCGTGGCGAGGGAGTCCACCCGCTCCCGGATGGGAAGCGGGTCGGCCCGGCCGATGGGCATGGCGGTACCGGTTTTCGGGCTGTCATGCAGCGCCCTGCCAGGGTCAGCTGGTGCGCCGGCGCAGCAGGCCCGCGCCCACGCCGCCCAGCACCGCCAGGATCAGCAGCCCGCCCAGCAGCCAGAGCACTTGCTCGTCGCTCAACAGGGGTTTTTCGATCCGCAGGTAGCCCGGCTGTTCAAGCAGTTGGTGCAGGGCCTGGTTGGCCTGGGCCAGGGTCACGGCGCGCAGGGCCTTGGCCGGATCGCTGAAACGCCCATCGTCGAGATCCCCCAGGGCGCTCCAGTAGTAGTCCGCCAGGGCGCTATTGCCCTGCACCGCCCAGGCCTGGCGATCGATGGCGGCCTGCTTCAGGCGGGCGAAGGCGGCGGGGTCCAGGCCGTCCTTCAGCAAATGTGCCCGCAACTGCTCGACTACCTGCCGTGCTTCGTCCAGGTCATCGCGCTCCAGGTCGGCGTTGAGGCTGAGGAACCCGACACCACCGAAGACTTCGCGATCGCTCCAGGGGCCGTAGGACAGTTCATGCTCCAGGCGCAGCTGGCGGTACAGGGCCCAGTCCAGGTAGTCCTTGAGCAGGTCGAAGGTTTCGCTGTGCTGTTGCTCCAGCACCGGCTCGGGGAACAGCCAGTGCAATTGGGCACTCTGGCCCACCCAGCCACGGATCAGGCTGCGCGCCGCTGCGGCATGGCCCTGCATTTGTGGCAGCTGCGGGTGTTCACTGGGTTCCACCGGCTCCAGGGCGCCGTAGGTGCGCTCCAGATAGGCGGGCAGCAGGCGATCCAGTTCGCCCACCACGATCAGGCTCATGTTGTTGGGGGCGTACCAGTCCTTGCGCACCTGCTCCAGCCGGGCCAGGGTCAGGTGGCTGACTTCGGCTCGCTCGGCGCACTTGAGCCCCAGCTCCACCGCCAGCTGGTTGCTGGCCTTGTGGCCCAGGTCCTGGCGGTCGAGCCAGCGTTGCAGGTGCGAGTAATGGCCGCCGTCTTCACGCTCCACCACGCGCTTGGCGCTGGCCAGGGCCTTGTCGTCCAGGCGGGTGTGGGTCAGTAGCGACAGCAGCAGGTCGAGGACCTTGCGCTGGTTGCGCGCCGGGGCCTCGATCACGAAGGTGGTATCGGCATTGCTGGTATAGGCGTTCCATTCGCCGCCCAGGGCTTGCATGCGTTCTTCCAGGCCACCCTCGCCGCTGGCGTCGATGCCGCTGAACAACAGGTGCTCGAGCAGGTGCGGCAGTTCCTTGTCGGTGCAGGGGAAGTCATCCAGGCCCACGCCGACTACCAGGCGGATCGCCACGTGGCCGCGTTCGCTGCCAGGCTTGAGCAGCACCTGCAAGCCATTGGGCAGGGTGTAGTCTTCGACCTGGAAGCGATCCAGGGCCCATCCTTGTGCACTGCCCAGCAGCAGGCAGGCGAGTAACAGACAACGCATAACAAGAACTTCCTTACGGCGTGCGTAAGTTGTAGAGACTGCACATGACCCTGGACGTTCAGGGCGAGTGGGTGATGTCGCTCATGTCCTCGACTTCCAGGGCCCCGGTATCCGAGGTTTCCAGCACGACATAGGCGCTGCTGCAGAACAGCGAGTTGAGGCGCTTCATGTCGGCGATCAGTTCCAGGTGCAGGGAGCTGGTCTCGATGCTCTGGACGATCTTGCGTTGCAGGCGGCTGACGTGGGCGTGGGCCAGGCGCCGTTCCTGGGCGCGGAAACGGCGCTTCTCGCGCAGCAGTTGCCGGGCGCTCTCCGGATCGGCACTGAGGAATACCGAGAGCCCCAGGCGCAGGTTGG
Source organism: Pseudomonas piscis (assembly GCF_009380155.1). Classification (GTDB taxonomy): domain Bacteria; phylum Pseudomonadota; class Gammaproteobacteria; order Pseudomonadales; family Pseudomonadaceae; genus Aquipseudomonas; species Aquipseudomonas piscis. The sequence continues at coordinate 108,718 of NZ_WHUV01000009.1, forward strand.
CGATCAGCTGGGCGTGCAGGCCGGTCAGTTCCTCCAGGCCGACCTCGGAGAACGAGCGGCGCTGGGAGGTTTTCTGCTGCTGGACCTTGCGCAACATGCGCTCGATCAGGTCGCTGGCCAGCTTGAGGTTGATCGCCAGTTCGATGATTTCCGCCCAGCGCCGGCTGTCCTGGTCGCTGAGGTCTTCGCGGGGCATCTGTGCCAGGTACAGCTTGATGGCGCTGTACAGCGCCTCGACGTCGTCGCTCAAGGCCCGCAATTCCTGGGTGATGGCGGTCTGCTTGCCGCGCAATACGTCGCCCATGGCTTCGAGCATGCTGTCCACCAGGTCGCCGATGCGCAGGGTTTCCCGGGCGGCGTTGGCCAGGGCAAGGCTGGGCGTGACCAGGGCAGTGGGGTCCAGGTGGCGCGGCCGTGCCCGGCCATTCTCCTGGGCGCGCTCGGGCAGCAGCCAGGCGCAGAGCCGCGCCATGGGGCTGACACTGGGCAACAGCAGCAGGCAACGGGCGGTGTTGTAGAGCAGGTGGAAGCCGATCACCACTTCCTGGGCACTGAAATCCAGGCTGTCCATCCAGTGGGCCAGCGGATCGAGAACCGGGATGATCAGCAGCAGGCCGATCAGCTTGTACAGCAAGCTGCCCAGGGCTACCTGGCGCCCGGCGGCGTTCTGCATGCTGGTGCTGAGAAAGGCCAGCACGCCGCTGCCGATGTTGGCCCCGATCACCAGGCCGATGGCCACTGGCAGGCCGATGACCCCGGCTCCGGCCAGGGTGGCGGTGAGCAGCACGGCGGCCAGGCTGGAATAGGAGACCATGGCGAACACCGCGCCCATCAGCGCATCCAGCAGGATGTCGCCGGTCAGCGAGGCGAACAGCACCTTCACCCCCTGGGCATGGGTGATGGGTGCGGCAGCTTCCACGATCAGTTGCAGGGCCAGGATGATCAGGCCCAGGCCGATGCCGACCCGACCCAGCTGGCCGGCGCGGGTCTGCTTGCGCGAGAGGAAGAACATCACCCCGATGAAGATCAGCAGCGGCGAGAGCCACGACAGGTCGAAGGTCAGCACCCGGGCCATCAGGGCGGTACCGACGTCGGCGCCGAGCATGGTGGCCAGGGCCGGGGTCAGGCCCATCAGGCCCTGGCCGACGAAGGAGGTCACCAGCATGGCCGTGGCGTTGCTGCTCTGGACCATGGCCGTTACCAGGATCCCGGCGATGAACGCCAGCGGACGCCGGCTCATGTTCTGGCCGATCACGTGCCGCAGGTTGGAACCGTAGACCCGCAGGATCCCGGTACGCACGATATGCGTGCCCCACACCAGCAGGGCCACGGCGGAAAGCAGATTGAGCAGGGTCAGCATGCACGGCCCCCCTGGGGTGAAGAGCCCCAAGCGGGGCCAATGGACGTTGCTGCGCGCGGTTCTAGGTTATGTATGTAAGCTTTAGTCGGCTAACGCACAGGGCGCCAGCATCGCATAGCTGTTCCGGCGACTGAAACATAACTGTTATGAAAACGTCATGTACCGGACAAGCAAAAGGGGCCCGAAAGCCCCTTTTTCATTTCAGCGATTCCAGCGCATTCGGTTTATTGACCGGGAATGTCCTTGCGCAGTTTCACTGGATCCACTTGTTTTTTCTTCGCCAGGTTGGTGCGCAACTTGATGTTGATGACTTCCACCGCCAGGGAGAAGGCCATGGCGAAGTACACATAGCCCTTGGGCACATGCACGTCGAAGGCTTCGGCGATCAGTACGGTACCGACCACCAGCAGGAACGACAGCGCGAGCATCTTCAGCGATGGGTGCTTGTCGATGAATTCGCTGATGGTGCCCGAGGCCAGCATCATCACCAGCACCGCGACGACGATCGCCGCCACCATTACCGGCACGTGGGAAACCATGCCCACTGCGGTGATCACCGAGTCCAGGGAGAACACGATGTCGATGATCGCGATCTGGATGATGGTGTAGATGAAGTTGCCGCCCTTGCCCTTGGGTTCGTCGCTGGACTCATCCTCGCCTTCCAGGGCGTGGTACATCTCCTGGGAGCTTTTCCACAGCAGGAACAGGCCACCGAAGAACAGGATCAGGTCACGCCCGGAGATACCCTGGCCGAGCACGGTGAACAGGTCGTCGGTCAGGCGCATGACCCAGGTGATCGACAACAGCAGCATGATCCGCGTGATCATCGCCAGGGCCAGGCCGAAGATCCGGGTGCGGGCCTGCATGTGCTTGGGCATGCGGCTGACCAGGATCGAGATCATGATGATGTTGTCGATGCCCAGGACGATCTCCAGGGCCGTCAGGGTGAAGAAGGCAACCCAGATTTCCGGGTTGGTCAGCCATTCCATGTGTGTTCCTTTGAGCGAGGGTTATGGCCCCGTCCGACGATCGGCCAGGGCGAAGAATCTGTGGTCTTTTATAGAGTGCTGAACAGGGGAAATATTCCCATCAACAAGGCGGCGAGCATTATGCACAGGCAGACCAGCACTGCCCACTTGAGGGTGAAGCGCTGGTGATCGCCGAACTCGATGCCGGCCAGGGCCACCAACAGGTAGGTCGAGGGTACCAGCGGGCTGAGCAGGTGTACGGGCTGGCCGACGATCGACGCGCGAGCCATCTCCACCGCGGTGATGCCGTAGTGGCTGGCGGCCTCGGCCAGTACCGGCAGGACCCCGTAGTAGAAGGCATCGTTGGACATGAAGAAGGTGAACGGCATGCTCACCAGGGCGGTGATGACCGCGAGGTAAGGGCCCAGGGCCTCGGGGATCACCGCCAGCAGGCTCTTGGACATGGCGTCGACCATGCCGGTGCCGGACAGGATGCCGGTGAAGATCCCCGCAGCGAAGATCAGCCCGACCACCGCCAGCACGCTGCCGGCGTGGGCCGCGACCCGGTCCTTCTGCTGCTGCAGGCAGGGATAGTTGACGATCATGGCGATGCTGAACGCCACCATGAACAGCACGGGCAGAGGCAGCAGGCCGGCGATCAGCGCGCACATCAGGGCGAAGGTCAGGGCACCGTTGAACCAGATCAGCTTCGGCCGGCGGGCGTCGGGGAACTGCGAGACGCTGATCTCGCTATGGTCCATCTCGTCGCCGACCAGGTGCAGTTCGCCCAGGCGAGCGCGCTCGCGCTTGCCGTACAGGTAGGCGATGGCCAGGATCGCCACCACGCCGGCCAGCATCGCCGGGATCATCGGCACGAAGATATCCGAAGGGTCCACGTGCAGCGCACTGGCGGCGCGGGCAGTGGGACCGCCCCAGGGCGTCATGTTCATCACGCCGCCGGCGAGGATGATCAGGCCGGCCATGATCCGCGGGCTCATGCCGATGCGGCTGTACAGCGGCAGCATGGCGGCCACGCAGATCATGTAGGTGGTGGCTCCGTCACCGTCCAGCGATACCACCAGCGCCAGCACCGCGGTGCCTACCGAGACCTTCAGCGGGTCGCCCTTGACCAGCTTGAGGATCTTGCGCACCGCAGGGTCGAACAACCCGGAGTCGATCATCAGGGCGAAGTACAGGATGGCGAACATCAGCATCACGCCGGTGGGGGCCAGCTTGGTGATGCCTTCGAGCATCATCGGGCCGATCTTCGGCGCGAAACCACCGAACAGGGCGAACAGGATCGGCACGATGATCAGGGCGATCAGCGCCGATAGGCGCTTGGTCATGATCAGGAACATGAACGTGATGACCATGGCGAAGCCAAGGAAAGTCAGCATGGGAATACTCCAGGCGTAGCGCGGCTAGGGAATGTCGGACCGGGTGGGTTCAGCGCGGGACGGCAAGCACGAGGCGTACGGGAGCAGGGATAGCGAACAGGCGGGTACGAGCGGACATCAGAATCACCATTGTTGTTGTTAATTGGACCGGGAGCGCTGAGCGCCCACTGTGGCCAGCCGGTCTGTCGCCGGCAGTGGGGGGCGATGCTAATGGGGCAAGCTTTCAGCCAGCTTTCGCCGGAGAAAGGAAGTCGTGGCTGTGGCAATGCCCGACAGGCGGCATACAGTGAAGGACTTCAAGGCAAAGGAGGCAGGGACATGGACCCATTGCACAGCGGGGGCTGCCATTGCGGCCGGGTGCGTTATCAATTCAGTGGGCCGTTGCAGGATATCGCCCACTGCCATTGTTCGATCTGTCGTCGGGTCAGCGGCGGCTTGGTCACGACCTGGATCACCCTGCCCGCCTCGGCTTTCAGGTGGCTGGCGGGCAACCCGGCCCGCTATGACTCGTCCGCCAGTTGCGCCCGGTATTTCTGCGCTGATTGCGGGGCGCACCTGGCCCTCATCACCCAGCTGAGCCCGGACAGCATCGACGTCACCATCGCCACCCTGGATCATCCGGAGCAGGCCCCGGCGCAGCGGCATATCTGGACCGACAGCCGCCTGCCCTGGCTGCACCTGGACGAGCACTTGCCGCAGGAACCGCAAGAAACCCTGTAGCCCCGGGCTGCGCCCGAGCGCGCAGTGGTCGCGAGGCTCTCAAGACCACCAAGCAAGGCCTGCGGTCCTTTTCGCTCGGCTGCGGTTATGGCAGTTCCAGGCCACCGGCGGCCTTGTGCAGCGCCCGCAGGTGTTCGCCCACCTGTTTGAGGTTGGCTTCGTTGGCGGCGATCTCGGCAGCGCGGGCTGGTTCCAGCAAGGCCCGCACTTCCTTGTCCAGGTCGCCGGTCAGGGATTGCAACTGCTTCTGCCGCTGGCTGCTCTCGGCCTCCAGGCGCCGCCATTCTCCAGGTTGCGGCAAGCCATAGCCGCTGCTACCCAGTAGCTCCGCCGGGCGGCTGAGAAAACCGCTGTTGGCGAGAATCTGCTGCAGGGTCTGGTTGGCCTTCTCCATGCCGCCATTCTTCAGCTCGCGGGCGTCCAGGTAACGTTGCTTGACCTCGTCCTGGGCCAGCAACAGCTGGCGGCGAAAGCTCGCCTGCTCCAGGAGCAGCAAGGCGGCGCTGGTGCGCAGGTCGGCCTGGGCGAACCACTGGCGGCGTTGCTCGGCGCTCAGTGACAGCCAGTCCTCGACGTTGGCCTGCTTGATCGGCAGGTTCTTCCTGATGACCTCGAACATCGCCTGGTAGCGATCGCGGAACGAGTCGAAGCGATAACCCAGGCGCAGGGCCTCGCGGGGATCGTCGAGCACGCTGGTATCGGCCAGTCCCCTGCCCTTGAGCACTTCCAGCAGGCCATTGGGCATGATGCTGTCCAGGCCGACCAGTTGCTTGTTGTTGCTGCCGCTGCGCAGCAGCTTGAGGCTCTCCACGGCGCAGTTGTTGGACAGGAAGTAATAGTTGCCGTCGTAGCTCCAGTGCATCTCGGCGGCGTGTTCCACCACTTCCTCGATCTCGCTGCGCGAGAGTTTCAAGGGTACCGAGGCCAGGCTGCGCAGCTCGGTCTTGGTGTATTCGTCGATCACCTGGGCCAGCGGCAGGATGAACAGCCGCGACGGGTACTTGCCCACCAGGCCATCCCAGCTGGAGAGCTGCACGTCGCCGACGAAGGCGCGATAGGACAGCACCAGGTGCTGGTCCAGGTCCAGTCGGCAGTCTGGTCCACGGGGCCGGCCCGGGGCACAGATCACCAGGCGCAGCATGCTGTGGCCCCAGCGACTGACCCAGTTCTGGTTGGCTTCGGCCAGCAGGTAGTCCACCGCGTAGACCCGCTCCGGGTCGACCTTCCCCAGGGGCGTCTTGGCGAAGTCGTTGCCGGCATTGAGGAAGGCGAAGGACTTGGCGCAGGTGTCCTTGGCAGCGGGCGCCCAGCCGAAATGTTCCTGGTAGTAGCGGTAGAGCGCCGGACGCCGGCAGGCGTAGCTCGGGTCCAGGAGGAAGTACTCCATGTTCACCGCGACGAACTCTTTGGGGTTGGTCGTTTCGTAGAGGTCGGGGCTGCGGGCGATCTGGCGGTTGTGCTGCTCGCGCTCCCCGCGGCGGCCGACGTACTGCTGCCAGCCGGCCAGGTCCAGCAGGCGCGGGTCGTCGCTCAGGGTGAAGCGGCGATCGTTCTGGCCACGGCAGGCGTCCGGCAGGCCGATCAGGCCGGTGGTGCCGTTGTTGCGGGTGCAGCGTTGGATCAGGTTGCGTTCGGCGCTGGGCCAGAGGCGCGCACGATCATAGATATGGGTCAGCTCATGGAGCACGGTGGCAAGCATTTCCCGGCGCACGGTGCCATGGGGGCGGCTGGTTTTCTGGGTGGCGGCGGAACCGTCGGCAAGGCTCGGCAACAGTGCGCGGTTGAGGTCCAGCTCCGCTACCAGGGAGGCTTCACCGTAGGCGTTGTCGGGCATGCGATCGGTCCAGCCGACGGCGATGGTGCGATCCAGCTGCTGGATGAAGCTCGGCGGCAATGCCTGCATCGCTTCGTCCAGCAGGGCCTGGCTGGCTTGTTGCTGCTGCGAGGTCAGGCCATCGGTCTTCAGGCGCAGCTTGAGGTCGGCCTGGGCGGTGCCGCAGAGCAAGCCCAGGGTCGTTGCCAGCAGCCAGGCGCGCAGCGGCTTCACAGGGCGAGGATGGCTTCGGCCAGTACCTGGTCGCTGGCATCGCGGGCTTCCGGTACGCGGGCCCGCAGGGTGTCGAAGGCGGCTTCCAGCTGGGCGCCACGGATATCGCCGTTGCTGGCGACGAAGCTGGCGGCGTCGTCATGGGCTTCGCGCACGAGCTTGGAGTCACGGATCGAGGTGGTGGTGTCCGAGGTGAAATCGATGGTGCGACCGAAGGCACGGACGATGATGTTACTGGTGGCCACCAGGGTATGTGCCTGGGCCACGTCGGCCAACAACAACAGGCCGAGGGTGGCGGCAATCAGCGGGCTACGCATGGGATGACTCCGGGGGTACGGGGATAGCTATTGGACGAGAATTGCCTGCGCCAGTTCAAGGTCGCCGGCATGCAATTTCGCCGGGGCTGCGCGCAGGTATTTCAGCGCGGATTCCAGGCGGGCGCCACGCAGTTGGCCGTCGGTTGCAACGAAGGCGGCGGCATCATCCTGGGCGGCGAGTAGCAGTTTATGGTCGAAGGGCGCGGAGGTCACCTGGCTTGTGGCGTAGACGCTGACGACCGAGCCTTGGGTGATCAGGTCGAATGCCTGGGCCGGGTTGGCCCAACAGATCAGGAGCAGTACTGGAGTGGAAAAGGCAATACGAAACAAACCTGTGGATCCCGGTAGCTGAAAACCAGCGCAAAGGCTAGCGCAACGGGGCGCCAAGGACCAGCGCAGAGCGGTTCAGGTGCGCTGGGGCACCTGAACCGGGCACACCTCAGATCGCCAGGATGGCTTGGGCCAACTGGGTATCGGTGGCCTGCTGCAGCTGTGGCGCTTGCTGGCGGATGTGGGCGAAGGCGCTTTCCAGCTTCACCCCGCGAATGGCGCCATCGGTGGCGACGAAGCTGGCGGCGTCGTCCCGGGCGGCGCGAACGATCTTGTTGTCACGCAGTGAGGAGGTGGCGTCGGAGGTGGCATCCGAGGTGGCCTTGAGTGCACCGACAATGGCGTCGGTGGTAACGATCAGGCTGGTGGCGTGGGCGTTGGCGGCCAGGGCCAGCAGGGCTGCGGCGCTAAGCAGGCGGAGACGAGGCATGGGTAACTCCTGTGGATGAACAGACAATGAAAGGCGCTGAGTGATACGCCGGGCAGCCACTGCAAGGTGCTGTGTCCGATTGCTCTGACGCAGCACGGGAGGAACTAGCCACGTCATGCCCGATATTAGGCCTCGTCGTTGCGTTCGCCCAGAGCTGTTCAGGTTCGCCAGAACGGTTTGTGCAGCTCCGCTGCCCTGTCGCAGTGGCTGATGCCGCTGTCCGCCAGTTGACGCTCGTCCAACTGGGCCAGGAGCTTGCGGGTCCTGGCCCGTTCGCCCATGCGCGCGATCGCGCTCAACCAGGCGTACCAGGGATTCGGGCCCTTGGCGGGTTGTGGGGGGCTGGCGGTCGAATGGGTTGGCGAGTCCATGATGCGTTCCTCGATGAGGCGTCTAGCACGTGGTTTGGAAGCTTCATCATGCGAGGAGCGAATGGTCCCTGGCAGATACACCAGTGTTAAATTGTACTGGTGCAATTGTTGTTTATTTGAAACTGTACCTATTCCGGTTCACCTGGCTGTATTCCAGGCTCCAGCGGCCATGAAGCACAAGACCCGCCGCGGTTTCCCGCGGCGGGTCTTGTGTATGCGATTCGGGGTGCTGGCGGTGGACCCGGTGGGTCAGGGCCAGCGACGCTGAGTTAGCGCCAGAACGGCTTGCTCAGCTCTTCGTAGCGTTGCGCTTCGCTGATCCCGGCATCGGCCAGCAGACGCGAATCCAGGCGAGCCAGTTGATGGCGGCTGGAGATGCGGCGCTGCCACAGCATCAGGTTGGCGAGAACGCGCAGAGGCAGGGAAGCCTGGGATTTAACAGCCTTGTCTTCGAAGAACAGTTCGGAACTGAGTGTACGTTCCATGGTTGACATCCTTCCGCTTGTGGCGGGATCAGGTAGTGGTTTAACTGGTGCCCATGATCCTCTTCCGGCGCAAGACTCTGTAGATACAGTTCACCTGTATTGTGAAAGACCAGTTAACTGTTTATAGGGGCTGTACTGTTCCGAAATGGCGTAACTGTACCTGTCAGCACCTTTTTGGTGCATTTCGTGGGTTTTTGATCGATGAAGGGCGATTTCAGGCGGGGAAAAGACCGGTACAGCAGTACAGTTTTTGTAACTGACTGGCGATGGAGCCGGCGGACTAACGCAACTGTGCTTGCGTCAGCCGCCGACTGTATTCATCACTCGGCGAGCATCTTCCCGGTTTCTTCCAGGTTGATGTGCCAGCTCAGGGCTTCACGCAGGATGTGCGGGGTGTGGCCACCCAGGGCGCAGGCCTTGGTGAAGTAATCGTTGAGGGCGTCGCGGTAGGACGGATGCACGCAGTTGTCGATGATCACCCGTGCCCGTTCCCGTGGCGCCAGGCCGCGCAGGTCGGCCAGGCCGATCTCGGTGACGAGGATGTCGACGTCGTGCTCGGTGTGGTCCACATGGCTGACCATGGGTACCACGCTGGAAATCGCGCCACCCTTGGCGATCGACTTGGTGACGAAGATCGCCAGGTGCGCGTTACGGGCGAAGTCACCCGAGCCGCCGATGCCGTTCATCATCTTGGTGCCGCAGACGTGGGTGGAGTTGACGTTGCCGTAGATGTCGAACTCCAGCGCAGTGTTGATACCGATGATGCCCAGGCGCCGCACCACCTCGGGGTGGTTGGAGATCTCCTGCGGGCGTAGCACCAGCTTGTCCTTGTAGCGCTCCAGGTTGCCGAACACATCGGCGTTGCGCCGGCTCGACAGGGTGATGGAGCTGCCCGAGGCGAAGCTCAGCTTGCCGGCGTCGATCAGGTCGAAGGTCGAGTCCTGCAGCACTTCGGAGTACATCGTCAGGTTTTCGAAGGGCGACTCGATCAGGCCGCACATCACCGCGTTGGCGATGTTGCCGATACCGGCCTGCAGCGGGCCGAGCTTGTTGCTCATGCGCCCGGCTTGTACTTCCCGCTTGAGGAAGTCGATCAGGTGGTTGGCGATGCCCTGGGTCTCGCTGTCCGGGGTCGAGACGGTGGACGGCGAGTCGGACTGGTCGGTGATGACGATGGCGGCGATCTTGTCCGCCGGGATCGGGATGGCGGTGCTGCCGATGCGGTCGTCGACCTTCACCAGCGGGATCGGCGTACGGGTTGGGCGATAGGTCGGGATATAGATGTCGTGCAGCCCTTCCAGGTTCGGGTTGTGCGCCATGTTGATCTCGACGATCACTTGCTTGGCGAAGATCGCGAAGCTGGCGGAGTTGCCCACCGAGGTGGTCGGCACGATATGCCCCTGCTCGGTGATGGCTACTGCCTCGATCACGGCGATGTCCGGCAGCTTGAGCTGCTGGTTGCGCAGTTGTTCGACGGTTTCCGACAGGTGCTGGTCGATGAACATCACCTTGCCGGCGTTGATCGCCTTGCGCAGGGTGCTGTCCACCTGGAACGGCATACGCCGGGCCAGCACGCCGGCCTCGGTCAGTTCCTTGTCCAGGTCGTTGCCCAGGCTGGCGCCGGTCATCAGGCTGATTTTAAGCGGTGACACCTTGGCCCGTTCGGCCAGGGCATGGGGCACGGCCTTGGCTTCACCGGCGCGGGTGAAGCCGCTCATGCCGACGGTCATGCCGTCCTCAATCAGAGCGGCAGCGTCTGCGGCGCTCATCACCTTATCCAACAACGAAGGCAAGCGGATACGATCACGGTACATGGATTGTTATCTCGGGCAACGAAAGCAAGAAGCGCAGTCTAGTGATTTCCAGAAAAAACGCCCCGCGACAAAGGTCGAATGAAAGGCCCTGTCCTAGAGCCTTCCGTCGGCTTTCTGGAGTAAATAAAAAACCCCAGCCTACTAAAGGCTGAGGTCTTGGGTATTGCGCTACGGCAGGATTATTCGACGGCCTTGACCATGTCCTCGATGACTTTCTTGGCGTCGCCGAAGACCATCATGGTCTTGTCCAGGTAAAACAGTTCGTTGTCCAGGCCGGCATAACCGCTGGCCATGGAGCGCTTGTTGACGATGATGGTCTTGGCCTTGAAGGCCTCGAGGATCGGCATGCCGGCGATAGGCGACTTCGGATCGTTCTTCGCCGCCGGGTTGACCACGTCGTTGGCGCCGAGCACCAGTACCACGTCGGCCTGGCCGAACTCGGAGTTGATGTCCTCCATCTCGAACACCTGGTCGTACGGCACTTCGGCCTCGGCCAGCAGCACGTTCATATGGCCAGGCATACGCCCTGCCACCGGGTGGATCGCGTACTTCACGGTCACGCCACGATGGACCAGTTTCTCGGTGAGTTCCTTCAATGCGTGCTGGGCGCGTGCCACCGCCAGGCCGTAGCCGGGCACGATGATCACGGTGTCGGCGTTGGTCAGCAGGAAGGTCGCGTCGTCGGCCGAGCCGGACTTCACCGGACGGGCCTCCAGGGCGCCTGCCGGACCACCGGCATCGGCGCTGTTGCCGAAACCGCCGAGCAGCACGTTGAAGAACGAGCGGTTCATCGCCTTGCACATGATGTAGGAGAGGATCGCGCCGCTGGAGCCCACCAGGGAGCCGGCGATGATCAGCATCGAGTTGTTCAGCGAGAAGCCGATGCCCGCCGCCGCCCAGCCCGAATAGCTGTTGAGCATCGACACCACCACCGGCATGTCGGCGCCGCCGATAGGGATGATGATCAGCACGCCCATGATGAAGGCCAGGGCCAGCATCAGGGCGAAGGCGCCCAGGTTGCCGGTGACCATGAAGGTGATGCCCAGGCCAAGGGTGGCCAGGCCCAGTACCAGATTGAGCTTGTGCTGGCCGGCGAACTGTACCGGTGCGCCCTGGAACAGGCGGAACTTGTACTTGCCCGACAGCTTGCCGAAGGCGATCACCGAACCGGAGAAGGTGATGGCGCCGATGGCCGCGCCGAGGAACAGCTCCAGGCGGTTACCGGTCGGGATCGAGTCGCCCAGGTGCTTGACGATGCCCAGGGACTGCGGCTCGACCACGGCGGCGATGGCGATGAACACCGCGGCCAGGCCGATCATGCTGTGCATGAAGGCCACGAGCTCAGGCATCTTGGTCATTTCGACGCGCTTGGCCATGATCGAACCGGCGGTGCCGCCGATCAGCAGGCCGACGATCACATAGCCGATGCCGGCGGTGGCGAGCTCGGCGCCGAGCTTGTAGATCAGGCCGACGGTGGTCAGTACCGCCAGGGCCATGCCGAGCATGCCGAACAGGTTGCCGCGGCGCGACGTAGTCGGGTGCGAAAGGCCCTTGAGCGCCTGGATGAAGCACACCGAAGCGATCAGGTAGAGGGTGGTTACCAGGTTCATACTCATTACTTCTGCACCTCTTCTTTGGCTTTGGGCGCTTTCTTCTTGAACATTTCCAGCATGCGGCGGGTGACCAGGAAGCCACCGAACACGTTGACCGCGGCCAGGGCCACGGCCAGGGTGCCCATGGTCTTGCCCAGCGGAGTCACGGTCAGGGCGGCGGCCAGCATGGCGCCGACGATGACGATCGCGGAAATGGCGTTGGTCACCGCCATCAGCGGCGTGTGCAGTGCGGGTGTGACGTTCCAGACCACGTGGTAACCGACATAGATCGCCAGCACGAAGATGATCAGGTTGTAGATACCGGGGGAGATGAGCTCTTCCATCGTCTGAATCCCTGCTTAGGCGTTTTTGCGGATGACTTGGCCGTCGCGGCACATCAGGCACGCGGCGACGATGTCGTCTTCGAGGTTGACTTCGAACTGCCCTTCTTTAGTGAAGACAAGCTTCAGGAAGTCCAGCAGGTTACGGGCGTACAGGGCCGAGGCATCGGCGGCCACCGCGCCGGCGAGGTTGGTCGGGCCGACGATGGTCACGCCATGCTCGATCACCACCTGGTCAGCCACGGTCAGCGGGCAGTTGCCGCCTTGGGCGGCGGCCAGGTCGATGACCACCGAGCCGGGCTTCATCTGGGCCACGGTATCGGCGCTCAGCAGTGTCGGCGCCTTGCGGCCCGGGATCAGGGCCGTGGTGATGACGATATCGGCCTGCTTGGCGCGTTCGTGCACGGCCAGTGCCTGGCGCTGCATCCAGCTGGCTGGCATGGGGCGGGCGTAGCCACCGACGCCTTCGGCGCATTCGCGTTCTTCGTCGGTTTCGTAGGGCACGTCGACGAACTTGGCGCCCAGGGACTCGATCTGCTCCTTCACCGCCGGGCGCACGTCGGAAGCCTCGATCACCGCACCCAGGCGCTTGGCCGTGGCGATGGCCTGCAGGCCAGCCACGCCGGCGCCGAGGATCAGCACGCGGGCAGCCTTCACGGTGCCGGCGGCGGTCATCAGCATCGGCATGAAGCGCGGGTAATAGTGGGCTGCCAGCAACACTGCCTTGTAGCCGGCGATGTTGGCCTGGGACGACAGCACGTCCAGGCTCTGGGCCCGGGAGGTGCGCGGCGCGGCTTCCAGGGCGAAGGCGGTGATCCCGCGCTCGGCCAGCTTGGCAATGGTTTCATTGCTGAACGGGTTGAGCATGCCCACCAGGACGGTCCCGCTCTTGATCAGGGCCAGTTCACTGTCGTTGGGAGCCACGACCTTGAGGATCAGTTCGGCGCCGAAGGCATCGTTGGCGCTGCCAATGGTTGCCCCTGCCGCTTCGTAGGCACTGTCCACCACGCTGGCATTGATGCCGGCGCCGCTTTGCACGGTGACCTTATGACCCTGGCCGATCAGCTTCTTGATGGTTTCCGGGGTTGCAGCAACCCGTGTTTCACCCGTCTGGGTTTCGAGAGGAACACCAATGTGCACGTCAAATCTCCTGCTTGATCTTATTGCTTGCGATCTTTCTTAGAAGGCCAGCGCACTACGCAGGGGCGCTGGGGCGGCCGATCAGCACGATCCCGCTGAAATCACAGCGGGGCGCGGCATTTTGCAGGCGAACTTTGAGGCCTTCAAGGAATTCTGACTAGTGACGGAAAATTAACTACAAGTCACCCCGTGACCGAATGTCGCAACCATCAGGGGTAAAGCCTTGCAGGCTGTGGCTTTCAAGGCTTTTACCGCAAATTTAAGTTTTTTCGCATCGGTGACATGAATGCTCACACATTGCCTGCCAATAAACCCTACAACCCGCGTGGTTAGCTGCTTGGAGAAGGTTTTTGCTAGGTGTCGGTACAGTCTGCCTAAATGCGACAAATAGTTATATCTGTAGTGTTTTATTTTTTCTGACTACGGGGTCAATTATGGCTGGAGGCCTCAGTTTTCCAAGGTATAGCTGTGTGCCTGGCGTACCAGCCAATCGCGAAATGCCCGCAATGAGGCTGACTCCACCTTCCGTTCGGGAATCATGAGGTAGTACGCCTTGATGCTCGACAGGGCCTTGGGGTTGGCGATCACCAGGCGCTTCTCCGCCAGTTCGCGCTGGATCAGGAACGGCGGGATCAAGGCGATGCCCATGTCGTGCATGGCTGCCTGGGCGAGCATTGAGAATAGCTCGTAGCGTGGGCCTGTCATGTCCCGTGGGACGCTCAACTGCTGGGAGTTGAACCACTGGCGCCAGGCGTAGGGCCGGGTGGTCTGCTGTAGCAAGGGCAGCTCGGCAATGGCTTCGGGGGATAGCTGTTGAAGTTCGCCCAGCATGGCCGGGCTGCATACCGGCATGGGGTGTTCATCCATCAGGCGGTGGGACTGGGTGCCGGACCAGTCGGCGTCGCCGAAGTAGATGGCAGCGTCGAAGGGAGTATCGGCGAACAGGAATGGCCGGGTGCGGTTGGTCAGGTTGACCGTGACGTCCGGATGCCGTTGCTGGAAGTCCTTGAGGCGTGGCAGCAGCCATTGGGTGCCGAAGGTCGGAACCACGGCCAGTTCGATGACGTTGGCGCCCTGCTGCCCCATCACCGATAGCGTGTCGCGTTCCACCGCATCCAGCTGGGTGGCGACTCGGCGACTATAGGACAGGCCGGCCTCGGTCAGCTTGACCCCGCGCCGGGAGCGGCGGAACAGCTCTACGCCGAGGAACTCCTCCAGGCTGGCGATCTGGCGGCATACCGCGCCCTGGGTCAGGGAAAGTTCCAGGGCGGCCTTGGTGAAGCTCTCGTGACGGGCGGCGGCTTCGAAGCTGATGAGCGCGGCGGTGCTGGGGATTTTTCTGCGCATGTACGGCAATCTCACTAATGAATGCTGTAAATGGCACTCGACGCCATTTCGAAGTGAGAAATTAGCACAACAGTATGCGAAATCCTCGTTTGCCCGGGGCGACGACCAGGCCTAGGATCAATCCACGATAGTTGGCCTACTTCACGAGGACTCTCCCATGGGCGGCAAAGCAAGCTTCAACTGGATCGATCCCCTTCTGCTGGATCAGCAACTGACCGAAGAAGAGCGCATGGTGCGCGACAGCGCCGAGCAGTTTGCCCAGGGCAAGCTGATGCCGCGGGTCCTGGAGGCTTTCCGCCATGAGCAGACCGATCCGGCGATCTTCCGCGAGATGGGTGAAGTGGGCCTGCTGGGCGCGACCATTCCCGAGCAATACGGCGGCAGTGGCCTGAACTATGTGTGCTACGGCCTGATCGCCCGTGAAGTGGAGCGCGTGGATTCCGGTTACCGCTCGATGATGAGCGTGCAGTCGTCCCTGGTGATGGTGCCGATCAACGAATTCGGCACCGAGGCGCAAAAGCAGAAGTACCTGCCGAAGCTGGCTTCCGGTGAGTGGATTGGCTGCTTCGGCCTGACCGAACCTAACCATGGCTCCGATCCGGGCGCCATGGTGACCCGTGCGCGCAAGGTGGATGGCGGCTACAGCCTGACCGGCAGCAAGATGTGGATCACCAACAGCCCGATCGCCGATGTGTTCGTGGTCTGGGCCAAGGACGACGCTGGCGATATCCGTGGCTTTGTCCTGGAGAAAGGCTGGAAGGGCCTGAGCGCCCCGGCTATCCATGGCAAGGTCGGCCTGCGGGCGTCGATCACCGGCGAGATCGTCATGGACAACGTATTCGTGCCGGAAGAGAACATCTTCCCTGATGTGCGCGGCCTCAAAGGTCCGTTCACCTGCCTGAACTCGGCGCGCTACGGCATTTCCTGGGGCGCCCTGGGTGCCGCCGAGTTCTGCTGGCACACCGCTCGCCAGTACACCCTCGATCGCCAGCAGTTCGGCCGTCCCCTGGCGGCGACCCAGCTGATCCAGAAGAAGCTGGCGGACATGCAGACCGAGATCACCCTCGCCCTGCAAGGCTGCCTGCGCCTGGGCCGGATGAAGGATGAAGGCACCGCGGCAGTGGAAATCACTTCAATCATGAAGCGCAACTCCTGCGGCAAGTCCCTGGAGATTGCCCGCATGGCCCGCGACATGCTGGGCGGCAACGGTATTTCCGATGAGTTCGGCATCGCCCGTCACCTGGTGAACCTGGAGGTGGTCAACACCTATGAAGGCACCCATGACGTACATGCGCTGATCCTGGGGCGCGCACAGACCGGTATCCAGGCGTTCTATTAATAGGAGAGCGGCCATGGGCGCGTTATCGCATCTGCGGGTACTGGATTTATCGCGGGTCCTGGCCGGGCCATGGTCCGGCCAGATCCTGGCGGACCTGGGGGCGGAGGTCATCAAGGTCGAGCGTCCGGGCAACGGTGACGATACCCGTGCCTGGGGGCCGCCCTTCCTTAAGGACGCTTATGGCGAGAACACCACGGAGGCCGCCTATTACCTGTCGGCCAACCGTAACAAGCAATCGGTGACCATCGACTTCACCCGTCCGGAGGGCCAGCAACTGGTGCGCGAACTGGCGGCCAAGTCGGACATCGTCATCGAGAACTTCAAGGTGGGCGGCCTGGCGGCCTATGGCCTGGACTATGAGTCGCTCAAGGCGCTCAATCCGCGCCTTATCTATTGCTCGATCACCGGGTTCGGCCAGACGGGGCCTTATGCCAAGCGGGCGGGTTATGACTTCATGATCCAGGGGTTGGGTGGACTGATGAGCCTGACCGGTCGCCCCGAGGGTGATGAAGGTGCCGGGCCGGTGAAGGTCGGCGTGGCCTTGACCGACATCCTGACCGGGCTCTATTCGACGGTGGCGATCCTGGCGGCCCTGGCCCACCGTGATCAGGGTGGCAGCGGGCAGCATATCGACATGGCGCTGCTGGATGTCCAGGTCGCGTGCCTGGCGAACCAGGCGATGAACTACCTGACGACGGGAGTCGCGCCCAAGCGCCTGGGTAATGCCCATCCTAATATAGTGCCCTATCAGGATTTTCCGACGGCGGATGGCGACTTCATCCTTACCGTGGGTAATGACGGGCAGTTTCGCAAGTTTGCCGAAGTGGCGGGCCAGCCGCAGTGGGCGGATGACCCTCGGTTCGCCACCAACAAGCTGCGGGTGGCCAATCGCGCGGTGCTGATTCCTCTGATCCGCCAGGCGACGGTATTCAAGACTACGGCGCAGTGGGTCAGCCAGCTGGAGCAGGCTGGGGTGCCGTGTGGGCCGATCAACGACCTGTCCCAGGTGTTTGCCGATCCGCAGGTGTTGTCCCGCGGCTTGGCCGTGGAGTTGCCGCATGCCTTGGCGGGGATGGTGCCCCAGGTGGCCAGTCCGATTCGTCTCTCCGAGACGCCGGTGGAATATCGTCAGGCCCCTCCCCTGTTGGGTGAGCATACGCAGCAAGTTCTGCAGCGCGTGCTGGGTATGCAGGCCGAGGCCGTGGATAGCTTGAAGCAGTCGGGAGTGTTGTAGAGCCTTCCTTCTTACTTATATATAGAGAAGCGCTTTGCGTTCCATGTAACGCTGCCCGGGACAGTCTTTTAAGGCGTTCCGGGCGTTATTCATGGAAAACTGAAAATAAGTGTTGACGGCGAGTTTAATGTCTCTATAATTCGCCCCACTTCCGGCGCAGTCGAAACGGAAAACTCCTTGAGATTCAACGAGTTACGAAGATTTCGACAGCGGTCACGCTTCAGTT